>CAWISS010000001.1:0-860854 GCA_963838815.1 uncultured Alphaproteobacteria bacterium
CGGCCGCGGGCGCGGAAGAACAGCAGCATGACGGCGAAGCGCAGCCGGCTGCCCCCAGCGCTTGCCGCCTCGATCAACGAGGCGGTGGGCCGAGAGATCAGGTCCCAGGTGCCGTCAAACGATCGCGGCGCTCATGCTCGGCTTCCCCGGGCGTCAGTAGCGAGGGCAGGTTGAGAAGGCGCGCCGGGCGGCGCCGTCGCGCCCGCGCGTGGTCAGGTAGGTGTAGACGACGGTGTTCTGGATGTTGCTGTGCCCGAGCCAGTCCTGGACGAAGCGCAGGTCGGCGCCGGCTTCCAGCAGGTGGGTGGCGATGGAGTGCTTGAGGCAGTCGAGGGTGGATCGCCACTGGCCAGGGGCAGGTCGGCGATCTCGCCCATGCTTCTTCATCAGCCAAAGTGCAGCGTGCGGCGCGCCGATCGGGTCGCCCCGGTTGCTCGAGGAGACGGGGCCGGCGCCGGCGAGGACTGCGGGCGCTCGCGCAGCCAGGCCCGGACCGCCTTGGCCTGGTCGGGCTGCAGCGGGTGCGCGCCGGAGTGGCTGCCCTTGAGCCGGTGCACCATTAAACGCAGCGTCCGAAGGTCGAGATCTTCAGCACGTAGCAAGCCGACCTCGCTCGCACGCAGCCCGTGACGGTAGGCGAGCAGCCGGCCAAGCTCGTCGAGGGTCAGGAAGCGGATCATGTCGGTGCGCGGCCGCGGCATGGAGCGAACCTTGGCCGCGGCAGCGGACGAGTTCCGGCAACGGCGGGATGAGCGGCTGACCGGGGACGCTCAGACGGCTGCCCAGATAATCCCAGAACGCGACGCCATGCTTGGCGCAGGTCTTGGCGAGGCCGAGGAAGGCATCGCGGCAATCGCGCCCGGCGTCGCTGCGGGTTCCGGCGCTGACCTTGCGGCGGGTGACCTGGCAGCGGATGTCGTTTTCGGAGCCGTTGGTATGCAGCGGGATCTCCGGCCGCTCCAGCACCATCAGCAATTCGGCCTTGTTGGCATGCAGCCGCTTCAGCAATCGATCCAGCGTGACGAAGCCGGTGCGGCGGCGGAAGATGCGATCGAACCGCGCGCGCAGCGCGCAGACGGCGGCTTTTGCTGGGGTTGGATGCGGTAGACCTTGAGATCGGCGTAGAAGTCCCAGATCAGCTTGCGCATGCGTTGCTGCGCGGCCCGATGCAGATCCGTGAACGTGTCCAGCTTGTGCACCAGCCGTTCCGCATGCACCCAGCACAGCGCGTGCCGGCCGATGTCGAACTGTCCGGCATCGTCGCTCAGCACCACGGCATCGTGCAGAAAGCCATGCGCGTGGATGCTGCCCCACTGAGCCCCCTCGGTGGCGATCTGCACCGGGTCCTGGATGACCGCCAGGCCGGCCTCTGTGCGGGCGAGACGATGCCAAGCCGGTCCAGATGCGCCTGCCACGCCGCCTGATCAGCGAAGCGCGTCTCGCCCGCCTCGGCCAGACGGGCGATCAAGGGGCCAGCCAGTCCGCGGCTGCGCATGTAGGCGAACGCCGCCTCGTTCAGCACGTAGTCGGTATGTCCGGCGCGCAGCAGATCAAGGAAGTTCAGCCGGGTCTTGGATGAGCGCGTGCCGAACCAGGTGAAGCCAGTCATTGCCGATCTGCGTGCAAAAGCCGTTCTTGGCTTTGTGGCGCGCGCCGGTGTCGTCGACCGAAACCCAAGGCGATGTCTCCAACCCGGCACGCAGCACGTCACGCGCTTCGTCGAGGAAGCCATCCTGCTTCTCGGTCAACAGCCGCTGGACCTCTCGCTTGGAGATCGACACGCCGACCGAATGCAGCAGCGCCGTCAGACGGGGCAGCGTGGTCTGCCCCTGATGATACTGCATCAACACGAAGCGGCGCAGGTCGGGGCCGAAATGTCCGCGGGTCCCCTCGGGCAGCGGCGCGACGATGGTCTGCCCGTCCGGTGTGACCCAGCGTTCGCGCCGGTAGCGGATCGCCTGCACCGACAGCACAAGGTCCTGCACCAGATACGTCTCGTAGCCCTTGAAGCGTGATCCCGCCGGGGCCGCGGCTTTCAGCACACGGTCCTCAATGCTGACGCGGGGGCGGACTTTGCCGCGTCGTGGACGGTCCTCCTTGCCGATCAGGCTTGTGCCGGTTCGGTGGCCTTGTCCATGCCGCTGGGTTTGATGTCGGGTGGCCCCTTCAAGCCCTTCAGCCGGGCGATCTCTTCGCGCTGTTCGGCGACAATCTGCTTCAGGGCCGCGACTTCGCCGAACAGCTCGACCAGCAGAGCTTCAAGCTCTGCACGGCTCAGCTCGGAAAGGGACGGATGGCGGCGGCACATGCCGCAAAGAATCGCACCGAGGCCGAGCCGGGCAAGCGAAAAATGCGCCCTTGCCCGGGGTTTTGCCCCTGTTACTTTCCGGGACACTAGCTCTTTGTTTTCAGTAGCCTACTTGTCCCTGAAATTGGTAGGTATTTCAGGGGCAGAGACACTAGATTGGGTCGGCGCCTGACTTAGATCGGCGATGCGGCCTCATGCGGGCGCCAGGCAAATACTATCCGGCAGCATCACTTTGGGTGACATCGCAGTCGAACGGCGCGTGACCCTGGACAGCCGGCCCATGAACATACCGTTGCTGAAAATACATTTGCCCCAGGGTGGGGACAACAAGGGTGGTTGCGGAGGTCAACAAGCAGGCTTTGCGGAATTGCGTGCCTCGGGGGGCACCTATCAGCCTGCAGGCGTTCGCACGCTGATGTGAGACGCGTCCCGGCAAGTAATCGACAAGCAGGTGCGGAAGGGCGGCCTACTGGCGGTGCCAGGTCCCGTTCATCCGCGATACCCAGTTGTCCAGTTTCAGGATGATGGGTCGGTCGTTCAGGGACTGAAGGCGGTTAGCGCGGCGCTTCCGAACCATAATCCATGGGCCGTTCCTAATTTCCTGTGCAGCCAGACGATCGATTGAATGGCCGCAAGCCGATTGACATGCTGAAGGCCGGAGAAATCGCCGAAGTGGTGGATGCGGCGCGGGCATGGTCCAGCAGGGCGCGTAGGGACCCACACCGGTCAAGCGCGACGGTATTGTGCCCTGCAGCGTGATGCAAACGAGTGGCTAACGCATGGCTCTTGACAGTTGCTGCAAGCGGGACTGGCATCCCCTGCAAGGATCCGGGATAGCGTGCGTGCCGCAGCTTTCGCTTCATACGCCGATCGGGGACATCACCGTCTTCGAGGAAGACGGTGCGATCGTCTCGCTCGACTGGGGCTGGGGGCTGACCAGGCCGAAACCGCCCTCTTGCGGCGCGCCCGGGAGCAGCTGGAGGCGTATTTCGACGGCGATCTGCAATGCTTCGACCTGCCATTTGCCCCAGCCGGAACGGTCTATCGCCGGGCGGTCTGGCAGGCATTGCGGGAGATGCCGTATGGCGCGATGCGTAGCTACCGCGAGATCGCCGCCCGGGCCGGCGGCAGTGCGCGCTCGGTTGGGCAGGCCAACGGCTGCAATCCCATCCCGCTGATCATTCCCTGCCACCGGGTTGTTGCGGCCACGCATATTGGCGGCTACTCGGGCGGTGACGGACTGCCGACCAAGCGGTGGCTGCTGGCCCTGGAAAATCCAAACCGAACCCTGCTGTGACAATATTCGCTCCAAGGAGGACACGATGACCAAGGCAATCCGTATTCACGCCAATGGCGGCCCGGAGGTCATGGTCTGGGAGACGTTCCGACACCCGAACCAGGGCCGAGCGAGGCGCTGATCAAGCAGGATGCCGTCGGGTTGAATTTCATCGATGTGTATTTTCGCACCGGGCAGTACAAGGCGCCGAACATGCCGCTGATCATCGGCCAGGAGGGTGCCGGCACGGTGACGGCGGTCGGTGCCGACGTCGTCGAGCTGAAGCCGGGCGACCGGGTTGCTTATGCCGGGGCGATCGGCGGCTATGCGACAGAGCGGGTGATCGCCGCCGATCGCCTGGTGAAGCTGCCGGACAATATCAGCTTCCAGACGGCCGCGGCGATGATGCTGCAGGGCATGACCGCGCAATATCTGCTGCGGCGCACCTACAGCGTCAAAAGCGGCGATACGATCGTCGTGCACGCCGCCGCCGGCGGCGTCGGACTGATCATGTGCCAGTGGGCAAAGTACCTCGGCGCCACGGTGATCGGCGTGGTCTCCAGCGAGGCGAAGGCGGAGTTCGCCCGTAGCCACGGCGCCGCGCATACGGTGATCGGCGCCGCCAAGCTGGTCTCCGAGGTGAAGCGCATCACCGGTGGGGCCAGGGTGCCGGTGGTTTACGACAGCGTCGGAAAGGATACCTTCTAGGCCAGCCTCGACTGCCTGGCGCCGCTGGGCCTGATGGCGAGCTATGGCAGTGCCTCGGGTCCGGTGCCGCCGGTCGACATTGGCATCCTGGCGGCCAAGGGCAGCCTGTTCCTGACCCGGCCGACGCTGGCGACCTATACGGCGAAGCGAGCCGATCTGGAGAGGGTGGCCGCCGACCTGTTCGACGTGGTCCGAAACGGCGTGGTGAAGATCCAGGTGAACCAGACTACAGCCTGAAGGATGCGGCGGCGGCGCATATCGCGCTGGAGTCGCGCAAGACCACCGGCAGCACGGTGCTGGTGCCGTAGGAACGGTTCAAGCCCGTTGTACCTTCGGAAAGCCCGGCGCTTGCAGCGTGCGAACGCGGTCATGACATTCCGGCAAGTCGCGAACATCCGGAGAGATGGAATTCGGCGGCCGTCTGGTTCTTGAGGGCAACGCGGACAATCATGGGCGCTAACCACCGCCGCCACCGCCGCCGCCCTGGCGCGAGAAATAACCCCCCAGACGTAGTTTGAAGGTCTGTCCATCGCAGGCACGTCCGGCCGCCGGGCCATGGATGGAGATCGTGCTCACCCCCGAGGTGAATTGTCCCGTCACGTTGGCCGTCCGATCTCCTGCCACGTCCGTAGCGGTGATCTGAAAGCTGTCATCCGTGTTGAGCAGGCCGGACAGGTCGGCGATCTGCTGCTGCCCGTCATTGGACAGAAAGCCGCTGATCGACCGTTGCGCGTCTGACGACAAACCGCCACTGCCAGGCGCGGACAGGCTCCGGCCGACGGCGTGTAGAGAGTATACCACTGGCCGATCAAGATCTGCTCGAGCGTGCAACTCGGCAAAACGCAGGCGGTCAGGACAAGCGTGATCATGCCGATGGTCAGCCCGCTTGGCCGTCTTTTCCTCATGACCGTGCGTGCTCCGCCGCCTGGGTCTTCAACGTTTCGATGACGGCAGGTGCTGCGTCAGCGTCGTGGCGCAGCCGAGGGTCGAAATCGCACTGACGGCGTGTGTCGTCGATGGTCGTGCAACCGGTCCACCGGGGCGATGAGCACAGCCGGCGCGCCCGGTTTGCAGGGCCAGGCCAGCAACCTGTGCAAATCATGATAACATCCGCCCGCGGTCCCCCTTCCTGTCGTTAACAAGCGTGCTGAGATTGCCGACGTCGCTTAACGTTCGCGGTCCGCGAGGCGCTCCTTCTGGACATGGGGCGGCGTTTCAACCCGGCAAGCCGGCCACGACGCAGCGGGCGGGATACAGATGAGGCCAGGCTCAGCATTTCGATGCGGCGGGCGGCAATGTTTTCATCATAGATATGGCTGCCCAGATGGACAGGGCCGGGTTGCGCTGCCCGGTCACAGCGACAGGACATGGCATCGTGCAACTCAATCTTTCGGATAGGACCGCCGTGGTAACCGGCGCCAGCGCGGGCATCGGGGCGGCGATCGCCCGCTGCTGGCTCGTGAGGGCGTGCGCCTGGCCATCACCGCGCGTCGCGGCGACGCATTGCGCGTCCTGGCAACCGAAATGGAGGCGGCGGGCGGGTCGTTGGTGGCCGTCATTCCCGCCGACATTGCCGACCAGGGTGAACTCGACCGCATGGCCATGGAGGCCCGGGATCGGCTGGGGCCGGTCGACATCCTGGTCAATTGTGCCGGCGCTTCGCGCCCGACATCGCTTGAGGGCGACGATGCACTGTGGGACGAGGCCCACGTCTTGAACTTCACCGCCATCCGCCGGCTGACGCACCGGCTCGTGCCGAGCATGCGGGCGCGCCGGTGGGGTCGCGTGGTGAATGTCAGCGGCTCGGTGGAACAGCGCCGGCTGAACGCCGCGGCGGCTGCCAAGGCGGGGCTGCACATCTGGGCGAAGGGCCTGTCCTGTGAAGTCGCGAAGGACGGCGTCACCGTCAACACGATCGTGCCCGGACGGATCTGGAGCGAGCAGATCCGCGAACGGCTGCATCCCGACGCGCAGGAACGGCAGGCGTTCATCGACGCCAACATCCCCATGGGCCGCTTCGGAGAGCCCAAGGAACTCGCCGTTCTGGCGACATTCCTGGCATCGCCTCTGGCGTCCTACATCACCGGGACTGTCATCGCGGTGGATGGCGGCATGCAGCGGTTTCCTCACTAAGCAACGTCGTTCTCAGTGTTCCGTCGAACATCTTGGGGTCACCAGACGATTTGTTCAAAATTGTACGCTGAGGTGCTTTCAGATCGCCATTGTCTTTCAAGTTGGCTTTGAAAGAGGGTTATGCACGTAAAATGACTGGATTTGCCGTCTGCGTACAACCCATGCGCAAACGTCCGTTTGAGAAAGCCGATGGGCTTGCTACTCCGTACCCGATCAGGTCGTCTTTTGCCCATCAGCAGCGGCTTGAAGAAAGGCCTTCATTGCTGCGCGGGATGTCAAATGGTGAACCTGTTTGGATGACGCCTCGTCGGCGATGCGTTGACGGTATCTTGGCGTCAATCCCCGATGGCATAGCCAAACCACCCAATAGCCATCAAGCGTACTCTCCCACAGTGGGCTGTTCTCCGGCCAGCCCTTCGGATTCTGGAACAGACCTGCGGCGAAACGTTTCGTGACCCCCCAGTAATGCGTCATAATAGGCAGGTCGATGTAAACAAGGGTGTCCGCCGCGGAGAGCCGCTCCCACACCGTCGGCAGACTGTCGTAACCGTCGATAATCCACTTCTTCCGGCTCAGGATCTCACGATGGATCGACACGTACTCCTCATTCGGGAGCTTGCCGCCATCTTTCTCATCCGGGCGATATCTCCCGCCTCGGAACTGGATTATGTCCAGCGCATAGAGCGGTAGTCCGGTGATTTCCGCCAATCGCCCCGATAATGTGGATTTGCCGCCACCGGCGTTTCCAAAGACGGCGACCTTGTTCATGGGCATGTCCTCGCTCGCCTCCGCACGAGCGCCGCCTACAAAATCGCCCCGTCCAACGGGAAGAGGGGATGTGCCAGTGTGAGGTCGAACGGCCGGTTTTTTCCAATCTGAAGGCCAGGTGAACTGACAGCTTGGCTTAGCCGTACGATTTTGAACAAATCGTCTGGTGCCCCTATCTTCACAGATGACAGGAGAACACCACGCCGAAGAATCCTCCAGCCTTTCGTGGAACAGCTGCCGCGGTTTTCAAAGAACGGTCTGGCCAAGTCCGGCGAACCCCTCGTGCAACACGAGCCGAGGCTTGCTCGCGCGTTTGAACGAAAGGTACATGACCATGACATAGACCTTGCGGGTCGGGATCATCGGCGTCAACGCCGATCGCGGTTGGGCAAGAGAGTCCACATCCCTGCTGTCCCCCTGGAGCTCGCGGCCGTCGCCAGCAAAGGCCAGGATACGGCAATGCTGCTGCCAAGGCCTTTGGCGTGAGAAGGCCTACGGGAACCCTGCGGATCTGTTCCGGGATCCCGAGATCGACCTGGTCACGGTCGCCGTGACGCTGCCGGCTCGCCGCGAAGTCATCCTGGGCGCGCTGGCCGCCGGCAACACATCTATTGCGAATATCCGCTGGGCCTCGATGTCCGCGAAAGCCAGGAACTGGCGATGGCCGCGCAGCAAGCGGGAGCTCACGTGGCGATCGGCCTGCAGACGCGGATAAACCATGCTGCTCGTCACGCCCATGACCTTCTCGCGGCCGGCACGATCGGGGTCCGCTCACCGCGCGGGTGTACTCCCCCACCATCGGCTTCGGGCCAAAGACGCAGGCGGCAGAGGCCTACACCGAAAAGCCGGAGAACGGCGTGACCGTCGTCACCATCCAGGGCGCCCACACGCTCGACCTCGCCATCGCGCTTCTCGGCGGGTTGAGCGACATGGCTGCGCTGGCCAGCACGCAATACCCTTAGATCGAGATCGGCGGCGATGGCAAGCGACAGGCGCGATTGACCTTCGACCATCTTCTGGTCCAGGCGCGTCTGGCCAGTGGCGCCGCACGATCGTCATCCGGAACGCCGCTGAACGGTCTGTTTCTATGCTCTGCCATGACGTCGAGACGTCCATGAACAGCCTCGGCCGATGCAATGATAAGATCCAGCATTGAGCCTGACGCACCAGGCGCCCCTAGATCGTTTCACGTCGACTGGAAGAATTGGACTGCTCGAGCTACTCCTCGGCGAAGGCCGAGGACCTACGTCTTTACCGCCGCAAGCACTATAAGTCGTGGGTCCTCGGCCTTCGCCGAGGATGACACGGGGGGCGATGTATCCAGTCACCGTGGCAATGCTTTAGCGTGCGAGTCCCATTGCCTGGCGCATGAACAGCCGCTTCGCCGGACCCAACCGATCCACCGTGGCAATGCCGACATCGCGCATTTGCCGCAACAGCCGGTTGTCCGTGCTGAACAGCCGGTCGAGCCGGTCGGTCATCGCCAGCATCAAGAGATTGTCCGACTGACGCTGCCGCTGGTAGCGCGCCAGCAGTGCCTCGGTGCCGACGTCCGCGCCGGCATGATGCGCCTCGATGACCAGGTCGGACAGCGCGATCGCGTCGCGAAAGCCGAGGTTGAGCCCTTGGCCGGCGATCGGGTGGATGCCATGCGCCGAGTCGCCGGTCAGGGCCAGCCGCGTATCGACGTAGCGGTGCACCAGCATGGCCGACAACGAATAGCTCCAGCGCCGGCCGACGCTGCGGATCGCGCCCAGATGATCGCCCAGCCGGCGGGCCACCTCGCGGGTGAAACGATGGTCGTCGAGCGCAAGGACGGTTTGCGCGGTGCGTGTGGCCTCGGTCCAGACGATGGCGGACACGTTGGGCGCGCCGCCGGGTTCGGCGTCCTCGCTGGGTCCCATCGGCAGCGCGGCGAACGGTCCGGCGGGCAGGAAATGCTCCAGCGCCGTGTCGTGATGCGGGCGCTCATGGGCGATGGCGCAGACGATGCCGGTCTGCGCGTAGGGCACCCGGGTGACCGGGATGCCGGCCTGTTCGCGCAGCGGCGAGTCACGTCCCTCGGCCGCGATCACCAGTTGGCAGCTTATCGTCGTGCCGTCGGCCAGGCGGACCCGCACGGCCTCGGCGGTTCGTTCGACCGTGGCCCGCGCCGGCGCGAACAGACGCAGCGCCGGATGGTTTGGCAACGCGGCGTTGAGCGCACGCCGCAGCGCGCGGGCCTCGACCATCCAGCCGAACGGGGTGGCGCTGTCGCCGGCCTCCCGGTGATTGAAATGCAGATGCAGGCGGGAGGCTCGTCTACCGATGCGGCCGTCGCTGACGCGGATGTCGCGGATCGGGTTGGGCGCCGTCGGCAGGGTCTCCCACAGCCCAGCATTTTCCAGCAACCCGCGCGAACCCGCGGCGATGGCATAGGCTCGGCCGTCAAAAGCCGGATGCGCCATCGGCGGCAGCGCGGCCTGGTCGATGACGGCGACGCTGACGCCGGCGCTGGCCAAGCGGCACGCCAGGGTGCCGCCGACCGGCCCCGCGCCCATCACGCAGACCTGCACGGACAAGGCTTCGGTCATTCAACCACGGGTGCCGGATGGCGTGCCCGCGGCGGGCGACAGGCCGGCCGGCGGAGCGGCGGGAGGCGCAAATTGGGTCGGCGTGCTCCAGGTCGAAGCCGGTGGCGGCGGGCCGGCGGCCGGGTTCCAGCGTCCCGACTTCTTCAACGCGTCGGCGACTTCCTTCGGCATGTAGGATTCATCATGCTTGGCCAGCACCTCGGAGGCGCGAAACACCCCATCCGGCTGCATCGCGCCGAGGACGACGACACCCTGGCCTTCGCGGAACAGGTCGGGGAGGATGCCCTTGTAGGTGACCTCGACATTGGCGGCGCCGTCGGTGACCTTGAAGCGCGCCATGGCGTGGCCGCCGCTGGAGCGTTCGACGCTGCCCTGCGCGACCAGGCCGCCGAGGCGGACCGAACGCGATCCCGGATTGGCCTTGGTCAGATCGGACGGCGAGACGAAGAACACCAGGTTGTCGCTGAATGCCGACAGGGTCAGCGCGGTCGCGCCGCTCAGGCCGACGCCGCACACCAAGACGAGCAGCAGCCGCCGGCGCTTGCGGGTCATGTGTCGCCCCGGTTGCGCCGCGGGTCGATCGCGTCGAGCCGGCGCGTTGCGGTGCGCAGCCGCAGCATGGCCTCGATGGTGAACAGGATCGGCAGGCCAGTCCCCAAAGCGTAGGCAGCGGCGACAAACGGCAGATGGGTCACGAGAAGACCTCCCCCTCGGACAGGGCGTGCGGATCGGCGGCGGCGCGGGCCATCAGCAGGGCACGGATGCGGCGTTCCATGACCGCCGCCCGCATCCGCGCCACCGAGAGCGCGGCGAACACGAGCGTGTAGCCGATGGTGCAGACCAGCAGCGGCCACAGCATGCTGGCGGCGATCGTCGGCGACCCGGTCAGGCCGATGGAGGCGGGTTGATGCAGCGTGTTCCACCAGTCGACGCTGAACTTGATGATCGGCAGGTTGATCACGCCGACCAGGGCCAGGATGGCGCCGGCACGTGCGCCTCGGGTCGGGTCGTCGAAGGCGCGCACCAGGGTGATGTGGCCGAGGTAGAGGAAGAACAGGATCAGCACCGACGTCAGGCGGGCATCCCACACCCACCAGGCGCCCCAGGTCGGTTTGCCCCACAGGCTGCCGGTGGCCAGGCACAGGGCGGTAAAGCCGGCGCCAACCGGAGAGATTTCGGCGGCCGCAATGTCCGCCAGCGGGTGCCGCCAGACCAGCGCCATGAAGCTGCAGACGGCGATGGAGAAGTAGCCGGCCGAGGCCAGCCAGGCGGCGGGCACGTGGATATACATGATCCGCGACGCATCGCCCTGCTGCCAATCCGCCGGCGCCAGGAACAACCCCCACAGCAGGCCAAGGATCGTCAGCAACGCTCCTGGCAGCATGAGCCACGGAAACAACCGGCGGGACAGCCGCAGGAACCGGCCCGGGTTGGCAAAACGGTGCAGCGAGCGCCCCGTACGGAGCGGCGCCACAGGCAGCGGAGTGTCCACGGCAGGAGACATAGCTTATCGCCCGCCCGGTTAAAAGCGGCCGAGTGTTGACGGATCGGCTTGGCAGGTGACGTTGCGGCAATCGGGATGCCGGTGGTCGGGCGGCAGCTGAGGGTGTGATTATCACGATGCGACGGCTACGTTGGAGAACAAACCGACCAGCCCCTCGGAATAGGTGGGATGGGCGACGGTCAGCGCCTGAATGGACTGATATGGGAGCCCCGCGCTCATCGCGAGCTGGACAGGCGGCAGCATCTCACCCGCGCGGGCGCAGAACGCGGTAAAACCCAGGATGCGGTCATCCTCACCAACCAGCGCCTTGAGCTTGCCGCGGGTCTCGGCGGTCGTCCCGGTGCGCAGGATGACGGCCGCCGGAAGTTCGGCCAGCCGATAGGGGATGCCCTGCTGTCGGGCTTCTGTTTCGTTCAGGCCGACCCGGGCCAGTTCCGGCTCGATGAACAGGCAGTTCGGCACTTGCCGGCCCGCGGTTGTGCGGTGCTTGCCGGCCAGGTTGTCCCGCACGATCCGGAAGTCGTCGAAGGCCATGTGCGTGAAGGCCGGGCTTCCGGCGCAGTCGCCCATGGCCCAAACGCCGGGCGCGGTTGTCTCGAGCCGATCATTCACGCGCACGTAGCCGGCGGTCGTCAGCTCGATGCCGGCCTGTTCGAGGCCGATCCCGCCGGTATTCGGCGACTTGCCGAGGGCGACCAGCAGGTGGGAGCCGACGAACGCCGCGGGGGAACCGGCGATGGTGGCGTGGAGCGTGACCGTGGCGCCAGAACGGCCGGATACGCTGTGCACGTCGGCGGCGGTGACCAGGTCGACGCCCTCGTCAGCCAGCAGGTCGCGGACGGCGTCGGCGATGTCCGGGTCCTCGCGCGTCAGGATGCGCTCGCCTCGCTCGAGAATTGTCACGCGGCTGCCAAGCCGGCGCATGGCCTGGGCCAATTCCAGCGCGACATAGCCGCCGCCAAGGACAAGCAGGTGCTCGGGCAGGACTTCGAGGTCGAGCAGTTCGACATGGGTGAGGGGCGCGGCGCCGGCGAGTCCCGGCAGGTCGGGAACCGACGCGAACGCGCCGAGATCGAGGAAGACCCGTTCACCGCGCACCGTACGGCTGCCGCCATCGTTGAGCGCGACCTCGATGGTGCGTTCGGCGACGAAGTGGCCGCGTCCCATGACGAGCTCGCAGCCGCTGGCGGAGAATTTTTTCAGGTGCATCGCGAGCAGGTCTTGCACCATCGCCCGCTTGCGTGCCTGCACCTCGCGCATCGAAACCGTGACATCGCTGGCGTGGGTTCCGAACCGCGCACTGGTAAAGACGGTGTGGGCGATGCTCGCGCTATGGATGATGTTCTTGCTGGGCAGGCACGCGATGTTGGGGCAGGAACCGCCCACATAGGTGTTTTCCACCACGGCGACCCGCTGTCCGGCACTTCCTAGATGCCAAGCCATCGATTTGCCAGCCTCGCCACTGCCGAGGATGATGGCGTCGAAGGTTTCGCTATCTGGCATGGCCGCCTCCTGCTGCTTGTGTCTGTCTCGGCGCCGATGATGCTTCCGGCACGAGCCGGCCCTCAATACGTGTCATCGACGGCTGCGTCTTGTTAAGAGCGACTTTAAGCTTGCGGAGGTCCCCTGTGTGTAGCGGCGCACAATAATGAACGTTCCGACGTGCAATAGAAGGCTGTTATAGACATAACCTATGGTTGTAATCACTTTCGGGCTGTAGGCTACGTACCTCGGCCTCCAGCGTCCCCCCATCGGTTGCCAGAACGAATTTTGCCTTTGCCCGCCCGGTCGCCGGGCTGGCCTTCAGCGCGGCGAGGGTTTTGGTAACCGCCCCCGGAGCGGCGACGGCGATATGGATGTTGTTGGTCTGAAGGACGCCCCCCAGATCGGACTTGTTCGACTTGCCCTTGCGCAGGCGCTTGAGTGTCGTTTCCTTGTTGCCGAAGGCTTGCAGCAAGGCGAAAGGGAACTCCGCCTTATCAAAAGCCCGTTCGGCGAGCGCGGAAATGGCCTCTTCGATCTCAACGGCGTTCATACCGTCCGTCCCAGGTTTCCATGCAGGTAAGTTTCGTGAAAGGTTCTACAGGCGTCAGGTGGCATGGCAGTGCATCACGCCTGCGCGCCGCTCACTGGCCCATAGCGGGCAGCGTTTCGTACGGGTCGAGTGCCGCGACTCCCAAAGGCCCGAAATGCCGCAGATTGCGGGTCAGGATGGTAAAGCCGTTGTTCTGCGCCGTGGCGGCGATCGCCAGGTCCGCCAAGCCGGGCGCCTGGCCGTGACTGCGCGCAAGGTCTGAAAGGATGCCGACGCGTCGCGCCGTTTCCAAGTCGATCGGGAGCACCCGCGCGCCATAGAGGTGTAGAAGCGTCTCCAGCCATTCCGATAGAAGCTCTGCCTTCCGATGCGCCCCGAGCCTGCGGCTTTTGGCAATGCCGTCTTCCACCTCGGCGACGGTGATAACCGAGAGATAGAGGCGGCCACTGTTGCGGTGCATCCAAGCCAAAAGGGCTGGCATGGCAACCGCCTTGGTCGGTGCTCCAGCCGACAGAATGTTCGTGTCCACGAGGTACAAGTGTCAGAGCTCAACGTCCCGCAGTCCGTCTTGACGCGCTGGCAGGTCGTTCGGCGGCAAGGGGGCCGCCATCAGCAGCCTGCCGAAAGACGGCACCCGTGAGAGGCGCTGCCACTCCTCAAAGCTCAGTACCACGGCCTCGGGTCGGCCATGCCGGGTGATGATCGAGGGTTGGCCCTGGCGTGCCTGGTCAATGACCGCCGAAAGTCTCGCCTTTGCTTCACGAAGCTGGATTTCCCGCACTGCACTCTCTCCGTGACCATTGTAGTCATCCTACCAGCCTCAGACCATCCTCGCAAGCCGTAAGAGTTTGGCAACTACTTCCAAGAGCACACAGCAGGCGTGTGGACGGGTCCTCCGCTTCTAAGACGCGCCCACTCCCGGCTGAGTGACCGACATGGGCGCACAGGCGACGCGCTGTTATCTGAACGAATGGCGGCTTTTGGGGAGCGTCAAAAAGGGTTGGGAACGACCTACGAGTCGAAACCGGCAGTCCAAACCAAGTCATTGCATAGGCAACCCACAATCACAGGTTAGGTTCGTAACAGCCTCTCTGACTACCGTCGCGTTCAACCAAAGTCGCGGTATCAGGTAGCAACCGCCACTACGGCTTGGCCCGTCGCTGCGGCAAGATACGTGCCACCGCACCATATCCGAGGGAGGATAACATGAGTTAGGTGTAGAAAGGTGGTGTGGCGATTAGGTGCGAGAGTTATACTCTCTGCCACCATACTCTATAAAGTTTTTAACAGTGGGTTCATACCGCCAGCAGAAGGTAGTCATGTGGCTACTGCCGGTAACGCTCTCATATCCGACCTTACCAAACGCCCACAGATACAGTTCGAGATATAATGCCATCAACGTGTACTTTCCCGAACCCGGCACGCAACGTGGCATGTCCAATTTGGGTAGAAGCATCGGGCATTACAGTATAGTAAAACCTTCCGATATCGGAGGAAGTCACAACATCCATTGGTGGCGGATTGTTATCAACGGAAAGCCCAACGCCAGAAGCTTTTATGATGGCCGGAGCATTGCCGTAGTTGACAAACACAAAGGAGAACCAAGGGCGCGCAAACAAGACTGTATGGTCGTATCTTGGCCTCTCAACCAAGTCAGGTCTGATGATCAAATAGGGACGGCGCGCGTCGATAATGGCCTTTTCTGCAAGATCCGCATTGCGCTTAGCCGTATTGGCGGACTGGATGCCAATCTGAATTTGTTTTTCGCCGGAGCGCCAAAGACGATTGGTTTCGTACCACAAAGTTCCTGTAAATCCGGCAACCAAAATAGTGGCGAGAAGTGTAAGTGGCCCCTCATTCTCGTGAGTAGTCTCAACACCGCAGGCGATGTGCAACTCCAGCCGGACGACCGATTTGATGAATATGGAACTTCTTTGTGAAGGGGTTCGTATTTGCGGTGATTTTTGCGATTGTGCTCGCAGCCCTGAAACAACTCTGACTGTCCGATAAAAATCAATGCTAAAATGGTCAGAGAAACCCAACCAAGTGTTATTTTGGTATTTCTCGATAGAAGCATCGGTTGTCGTGAATCCTTATAAATCCTCCAGCCGCATCCCCTCCATCTCCAGCGCCGCAAGGGCCGCGAGCAGAAAAGTAGCCGCAAATGTCCCGCGCCGGAGTTTCGCCTTGATCGAAGCCTCGGTTTCGGCCGGCAACCCATGATGCTTGAGCCTCTCCGCTAGATCGGCATAAGTCAGCCCAGCACGCTTCAGCTCGGCCTTGACAAACCGCGATGCCCGCAAGGCCAATTCTTCCTCGGTTGCAGCCAATCCCATAGGGTCTCCTTTCGGTCTGAAAGGATCATATGCGCGCCTTTAGTGATTGGTAAGAGCTTCGATAGGTACATATTTGAGCCTTAAGACGCACATATGGAACCTGATGTCTGAGCATTTCCTCTTGTCAGCCAAGGCCCGGACGCTCTCGTTAGCGTCGGTCCTGCGCATGACGGACGAGGAAGCGGAGACAGTGTTCCGTTCGGTGCGCTGGCCGACGATGGCAAGGCAATCTGCCCGCACTGCGAATGCCCAACGGTCTATGAGTGCCGCCGCCCGAATGGCGCGCTCCGGTTCCGCTGCAAGGCGTGCCGCAAGGACTTCTCCATCACATCTGGCACCCTGTTTGCCTTCCACAAACTGCCGCTGCGGACATTATCTCGCCGCGACCGCCATCTTCGTCAACGAGGTCAAAGGCAAATCCGCTCTGGCGCTGTCGCGTGATCTGGACGTGCAATACAAGACGGCCTTTGTCCTGGCGCACAAGCTCCGGGAAGCGATGGCATCCGAGTTGAAGGGTATGCGCCTCGGTGGCGACGGTGAGACGGTGGAAGTGGATGGCGGCTACTTCGGCGGCTATGTGAAGCCGGCCAACCACAAGGAGAACCGCCGCGATCTGCGCCTTGCCCGCAACCAGACCGGCAAGCGCAAGGTTGTCGTTGTCATGCGCGAGCGTGGCGGTCGCACTGTCCCAGCCGTGTTCAAGTCAGAGAGCGCGGCGCTGGGCTACATCATTGCCCGCGTGGCGCCGAGACGAAGCTGAATGCCGACGAAGCCACGTCGTGGAACGACCTGCACGGCCGGTTTGACGTGGACCGGATCGACCACAGCAAGCTCTACAGCACCGAAACGGCGTCTACACGAACGGCGCCGAAGAGTTCTTCTCCCGGATGCGCCATGCCGAAATCGGGCACCACCACCACATCGCGGGTGTTTATCTGATCCGGTACGCCCAGGAAAGCGCGTGGCGCAAGGATCATCGCCGGGTTGCCAATGGGCACGAGGTCAAGATGGTTGCAGGGCTGGCGATGGCGCCAACCCTCGGTGGACTGGTGCGGGTATTGGCAGCGGGCGGTTGGGCATGAAACTCAATAACTTAATAACTCAAACACGCAATGGCAATGAAAAAGTTTAGTTGCGGCAAAAAAGATTTGGTCATTTAACGCAATATGGTGAGGTTGGTGGCAACAGAGCGGCCACGATAAGTCCTGCCGGGCATCAGTGACTGATCTGTTGGCGGTCCCGAGGGGATTCGAACCCACCACTCTCCCGATTACTAATCGGGTGCTGTGCGCCCCTCATCAAGGCTTCCGGTTCAGCTTCGGAACCGCCGACCGGCGCCCGGGATCATCCCCGGGCGTTGGTATCTCTAATCATGCCACGCTTCGTAAAGGTGTCGTTGGTGGTTTGGATGAAACGCTGTAGCGACGAGTTTCCTTATCAAAGGCCAGAGTATCTTCCTTCGCCAATCTGCTAAGGAGCGACGCAACACGATTTCTATCGAGATCGACGCCTCTCGCTTTAGCCAGATCGACGACATCAATGGTCTTTAGACCAACGTCCGGATGCTCCCCGATAAGCCCCAAAACGACATCCTTAACTGAACCGCGTCCGCGACGACTATCCGTAGGGGTCGCAGCTTGTTCAAGACCCTTTAGGATCGCAATGGCCCGGTTGATGCCACGAAGCTCGCCATCTAAAGCATCAATCTCACTGCGTTTTTCCTTCAGCTTTGCTTCTAGGCGATCTCTTTCTGCCTTTAGAGAAAGCAGAGTTTGATGGTACCGATACCGAACGGCTATTATCTGTCTCCAGAGCGACGATTGTGTCCTTGGTGGGATTTGAACCCACACGCCTGCCGGGCATCAGTTTTCAAGACTGTTGCGTCTACCATTCCGCCACAAGGACATCGCGCGTCTATAGACTATCGTTGGCAAAATTCGCAACATCATAATTAACCTCAAGCCCCATTATAATCTAAGTTATTGAAATTAGCGGATTTAGTGACGTAACGTCGATCGTTAGCTTAACTTAGAAAAACGCAAATCGCCCGTTGCGGGAATGCCCCACTGCGCCGTCATCCCATACCCATGCTTGACCGCTGCCCCGCGCCTTAGCATCCGGGTCAGCGTCCAGTGGATGCGCTTGATGAAGTCAGCCCGTAACTCCGCATCCCCGGCATCCAGCCCCTTCTGATGCAGGGCCGTGACCGCGATCTCGGTTACGGTGATCGGACGGCCTTTGGCTTCCCGCAGGCTGTCCTGGCACTGGCGGGTCAGTTCGCCGGTCAGGAAGTGCACCGATCGCTTGAACCGCGTGGACTGCCGCTTGGCGTCAATGACACTCGGGGCGAACATGCGGATGGTCGCGTCAAGCTGGTTGATGTCGAACCGCTTGCTCTGATCTGCCGCTTCAGGTCGGCAATCGATCGCTCTGGTTCGGCACGCTTCTCTAGCAAGCCAGCGATAACCGGTGCTTAACAGTATATGGTAGGATAGGCGGAGGTGAGGGTGGGGAAAGAACCCAAAGTCGCCCGAGCTACTTTTGATCTTTCGAGCGCGAAGGTGATGCCTAAGTTCAACTGGCTCCGATGTGGTTTGCACCACGGAGTGCGTCATCTCTCGGAGCCATGGCCCTAGTATTGCGTTGGTGTTCCATGACCAGCCTTTACGACGCCGAACTCGGCGCAGACGCTGTTATACGACGGAGCGAGCCGGACTTGCTGCGGCGGGTTCGGCACGGCGACGCCTCACTCGTCGTCGACACGCGTGATGAAGTTGCCCTCAACCTCAACCTGAGCGAGGCCCATGGCGTCGAGCGGCGGATGGCCGGCCGCGTGACGCGGGATGTGCCACGGATCGGGGCGGTCACCATAATGCCACCCGATTGCCCGACCCGCTTCACCATCACCGGCACGTGCCGCGTCTTGCAGGTGCGCCTGTCCTGGCAGGCCATGGCCGAGGCGCTGGCGGAGGATCACGGTGTTGACCGGGCCGGTATCGAGCTGCGGCCGAGCCTGCATGCCGACGATCCGGTGCTGGCACGGCTGATCTACGCCATGGCGGTTGCGGAGGACGAGGCGGCGGAGTTCGCGGTTCGGCGGGTTGCGGTCCATCTGCTCGCCAAATACACGGTTCGGCCGCCGATCGTCTCGCCTGCTCGGTGCCGCGGCGGGCTGCCTCCGGTTCGGCTGCGCCGTGTTCTCGAGCTGATCGAGGGCGATCTGTCGGGTTCCCTGACTTTGGCCAGGCTGGCCAATACGAGCGGGATGAGCCCGTTCCACTTCGCGCGGGAGTTCACCCGCATGACGGGCCTGGCGCCGCACCGCTACGTGGTCCGCCGCCGCGTGGATCGCGCCATCCTGCTGCTGGCCCGCCCTGCGATGACCGTGGCCGAGACGGCTCGCCGAACCGGGTTTGCCCATGCAAGTCATCTCGCCCGGCACTTGTACCGCCAGACCGGCGTGACGCCAGAAACCTTCCGGGCGCAAATCCTGCCTTGACTTCAGCAAGAACGTGCTCTTTCCGGACACGACAAGACAGACGAGCAGAGTTTTTATGTCCGCAACCCCATAAGGAGCAGTCACATGTCCAGCCCCATGAACATGACGACGACCCGCGCATACGTAACGACCCCTGAGGACGCCCCCGGCTTCTGGCAGCTTGGCAACCTGTGGCGCGTCATGGCCACCGGCGTGCAGACTGGCAACAGCTTTTGCCTGCTTGATCAGTTGGTCACCAACAAGGGTGGCGGCCCGTGCACCCATATGCACACTCAGGACGAGGGGCTCTACGTCGTTACTGGTCACTGCACCTTCAACGCCGGCGGGGAACAAGTATCGGCCGGAGCCGGCTCCTTCGTCGCTGTGCCACGCCACACCCAGCATTCATTCATCGTGGACGCGCCGGGCACGCAACTGCTCAACTTCTACCTGCCGGCGGGCTTCGAGCTGTTCCTGATGGGCATCGCGCATCCAGCCGAACGCAATGAGCTGCCACCGCCGGATGTGGCGCTGCCACCACCGCGGCTGGTGGAGCAGTTGTCGCGCGACTACGGACAGATCCGCGGGTTGGGGCTGCCGGGCATCGACCCGCCGCGGGACGATAACATGGCGACGGAGCCGACGCCCGATGCGGTCGCCCTGCCGTTTCGCTCGGACGCGGGCACGGCGCCGGCCTATTGGCAGGCGGGCGGGTTGTGGACGGTGCTTGCCGACGGTGCCTCGACCGCCGAAAGTTATTGCTTGTTCGAGCAACTGTTACCGGCTGGACCCGCCGCACCGCCGCATCTGCACGAGGCCGCCGACGAAGTGTTCTACGTGCTGGAGGGCGAGATCGAGCTCCTGCTTGGCGACCGGCTCCAGGTTGCCCGAAAGGGCGCGCTGGCGTTCATCCCGCGCGGCACCGTGCATGGTTTCCGCGTCAACGGCGCGGGCGCGCGGATGCTCAACCTGTATACCCCGGCGGGTTTCGAACGCAGCGTCGCGATGCTGGGTGGCGCGGCGGCAACCCGCACCCTGCCGCCGACTGGTTGGACGCCGCCGAATGTTTCGGAAGAGCGCCGAGCGAGGCTGTTCGCCGATATAGGGATGAGACGCCTGGCGGTCGCCGATCCGTTCGGGCAAGCTTGACCGCATGGCGCAAAAGTCACATTTGGTGAGACGCAAGCGCAATAGACGGCGGCCTGTGCGCGGTGGCCGGAACCGACCAATTCCCGCACATTGATGACTGAAACTATCTTGTCCGTCATTTATATAACAAAACGGACTGATTACTTATGGGGATCGAACGCTCCATATCGGTCATTCTCTACGAGCGGTCCACGCTTCTAAACCGCGTCCAGTTTGGGAACCATACTCTTGCGCGTTCGACCAAAGACGCCACTCGCCGTGGGCCGTCGGAACCAGGGGTGTCAGACTGGATGCGGCCTTTAACAAGAAAACGGACTATACGGCAGGCTGAGGTGCTGCAATCCCTGAAGTTTCACCGAGGGCGGGTCAGGTGCTGGCGGCCGGTGTGGAACGTCGTGGACGTTCTCGCGGCGGCGTTTGGGATAGTCGAAGGGATTGGAACCACAGATGAACACGGATGAACACAGATAAAGGTTCAGGACCCAGCAATGTCGGGCCTGGTTCCTCCTCCTATCCGTGTTCACCTGTGGTCGCTTATTGCTAAACCGTGTCCGGTTTGGGAACCGTCATCCCGCTTCTTCGACCAAAGACGCCGATGGTCACCGGCTCCCTCAGCCATGAGCGGACGGAACTGCAAATCTCGAACTGGACCCGGTTTAGTCCTTGATACGCTGACCCGCGTCGGTTCGTAGCAGCGCGGCGTCATCGACCGTGCCGTCTCGGACACACCAGGCCGGCGTCCACGTGGCCCTGGTTTCGAAGCTCTGCGCCTCTTCGAGGCTTGCGATGGCGACGACGGTGGTAACCGGAACATCCGGCCGCAATATTCCTCCATCCATCGTCCGATGGCCGGTAGGGCGGTCTCGTCGCCGATCAGCAGATACCCGTCGAAGTCGTCCGATATCACGGCGGACCCGCGCGGGCCGCCGATTTCCAATGTGTCGCCGACCTGCGCGGCTGCCGCTCAACTCGTCGCGGGGCCTGCCTCGTGCAGGGCAAAGCCGATCACGAGCTTGGCTTGCCCAATGTCGAAGCTGCGCGGCGTGAAGTCGCGCATGCAGGGGCGCCCGCCCTCCCTGGTCTCTTCACCGGATTGAAAGAAAAGCTTGATGTGGTCGTCGGCCGATGCGCTGGCGAAATCGTACAGGTTGGTCGCTGTGAAGCTGATCCGCGGCATGCGTGGAGGCAGCCTGTCGATCACCTCGACGGTCAATATGCGACGCCGGGTCTCGTGGCGTATGCGTTCGATGTGTTGGCGTGCCATGTGCCTGCTTAAGCCCTGAAGTAGCGCATTTGTTCGAGATCGGCGATCAGTCCAGGGCCGGTCGGGTGCCATCCCAGCCGTGCCTGCGTGTGCGCACTTGAAGCCGGCATGTCCAGACCGACAAAAGCCGCGAGCCAGCCAAAATGACTTGCCGCCGCCTCCGCGGACATGGCGACCACCGGCACCTTCAAGCCTCGGCCAATGACTTCCGCGATGTCCCGGACTGGTATTCCTTCTTCAGCGACCGCGTGGTACCGGGCGCCTGCTTCCCGCTTCTCCAGCGCCAGCCTGTAGAGACGGGCGACGTCGAGGACGTGCGCCGCCGGCCAACGGTTGGCTCCGTCGCCGACATATGCGGAGACACCTTTCTGACGGGCCAGATCGACCGCAGGGGTGATGAGGCCCTGCTTGACCGTGTTGTGGACCTGCGGAAGGCGCACCACCGACACGTTGACACCAGCCGCCGACACCGAAGCTCCTGCTAATTCCGAAGCTTTACGAGGATTTGGGTGGTTGGGGTTAAAGGTGTCCTCGGTCGCGGGTTGACCCGGTACGGCGTTTCCCATTCCGGTACCGGAGGTGATGATCAGGGGGCGATCAGATCCGGCGAGCGCGGCGCCGAGGGTCTCGATGGCGCGCCTGTCCTTCTCGCAATTGGCGACGAAGTTCGAGAAGTCGTGGTCGAAGGCGCAGTGGATCACGCCGTCCGACTGGGCCGCGCCGCTGCGCAGGCTGTCCAGGTCTTCAAGATTTCCTCGATGCGCCTCGGCGCCGGCGTCGATCAGAGACTGGGCCCCCGCATCCGACCGCGTCAGTCCGAGCACCTGATGGCCGGCGTTGATGAGTTCCGGAACAATGGCGGAGCCGATGAAGCCGGTCGCTCCGGTGACGAATACGCGCATGGGAAAGTCTCCGATGTTGTTCGGAGACTGATATCGCCTTACTCTGCATACTGTTAAAGTAGTGACTTTATCATGGGATAATGACCAACAGGATCAGCATGCCCGTCGAGACCGACAATCGGCTGGGGACCTACCTCAAGGATCGCCGCACCCGCCTCGATCCGGCCGCCTTGGGTATCCCGGCGGCGCGCCGACGGACGTCGGGGCTGCGCAGGGAAGAGGTCGCCCAGCGCGCCAACATCAGCCCGACCTGGTATACATGGCTGGAGCAAGGGCGGGGTGGCGCTCCCTCAGCGGACGTGTTGAACCGGATCGCCAGTGCGCTCATGCTGACCGACATAGAGCGCGAACATCTCTTCCTGCTCGGGCTCGGGCGTCCACCCGAGGTGCGCTACAAGGCCGCGGAAGGGGTCACACCCCGTTTGCAACGCCTGCTCGATGCACTCGAATTCAGTCCCGCGATCATCAAGACCGCCACTTGGGACATCGTCGCGTGGAACCGCGCTGCCGCCGCGGTGCTGACCGACTACGGCGCGCTTCCTTCGGGCCAACGCAACATCCTTCGCCTCATGTTCGGCGACCCTTGCATTCGGGCCGCGCAACATGATTGGGACAGCATCGCCCGTTTCGTGGTCGGAGCGTTCAGGGTGGATGCGGCGCGCGCCGGCGCCGTTTCCGAAGTCAGCCAACTCGTGGACGAGCTTTGCCGGCTCAGCCCGGAGTTCGAAGCGCTATGGCGTGAAAATGACGTCGGCGTTCACGGTGAGGGGGTCAAGCGCCTCCGGCATCCGATCCTGGGCCCGATCGCGCTGGAATATTCTGCGTTTGCCGTCGATGGTCGACCCGACCTCGGCATGATCGTCTATAATCCGGTCGCGAGCGCAGATGCCGAGCGTATCCGGTCGCTCGTCTGCTCGCGGCCAGTCTTATCGTGAACCGACAGCCGCAACCGGCAGGAGCCTGAACGAACGGCCGCCATCCAGGGTAACAGCCAGATTGTCCAATTGAAGGGCAAGTTTGCGCCGGCACGGCCCGGAGTTGGATGAGGCTTTATTGCGCGTCGCTACACCTGTGGGTCGTGGCCGGGTGTCGACCTCACAGGTATCATCCGTCTTATCTTCTCCATGAGTCTCGCGCATTATAAGATCGTAATAGGTCGGCATTGGTCTGAATTATCCGATTCACGCGACGAAGCGCGATCGCGCTGCGACTGACGGCTCTATGCGATCGGATATCAGGCGACGGACGAAGGCCATGATCGGGGGTGGAATGAGCAGCTATTGGTTGGTGAAATCGGAGCCGGACGCCTTCTCCTGGGACCAGATGGTCGCCAACCGCGTGGAGCCATGGACCGGCGTGCGCAACCACACGGCGAAGAACAACCTGAAGGCGATGCAGTCCGGTGATCTGGCCTTCTTCTACCACTCCGGCGTGGGCAAGCAGATCGTCGGTATCGTCAAGGTGGTTCGGGAAGCCTATCCCGATGCGACCGCGGATAGCGGCGACTGGGTCTGCGTCGACGTGCAGGCGGTGCGTCCACTGCCGAAGCCGGTCAGCCTGACCGAGATCAAGGCCGACGCGGACTTCGCCGACCTCGCGCTGGTGCGGCTGTCGCGGCTGTCGGTGGTGCCGGTTTCGAAGACGCACTGGGACCGGCTGTGCCGCATGGGAGGATGGAACGCATGATGGACGGGCAACGCGCACTGTGCCGGCTGGACGATCTGGCCGATGGGGAGGCGCGCGGCTTTGCCGGGCCGCCGGGCAGCTTCGTCGGGCTGTTCGCGGTGCGCCAGGGCGACACCGCCCGTGTCTATGTCAATGCCTGCCCGCATATCGGCACGCCGCTGGACTGGGTGCCGGATCGTTTCCTGTCGGCCGATGGCAGCCGCATCATTTGTGCCACGCATGGCGCCGAGTTCCGGATTTGATGACGGGCTGTGTCTGCGCGGCCCGTGCCGGCGATGTGCTGGAGCCGGTTCCGACCCAGATCAAGGACGGCATCATTCTCGTGACCGACCCGACAGCCTGCGCTGACTTCGCAGGCCCGCCGCTCGAGCGCCTCGCGCAGCCGTGGCCGGATGCTACGCGCGTGCCCGATCTGAAGATGAGGCGCAATGCGAACACGTTTCGCCGCGCGATTCAGATATCAAACAAAGCCCGTCCGCGCTTCCATGATGCGCGATCGAGCGGCTGATGCCGACGCATGCTTCATGCGCTGTCTGCATCGGCCTACCGGATCAACCAGGATCTGATGCGAAACAGTATCATCTGCTTGCGTCGGCGCACTGGGGCGTAAGCCCGCCTGCCGGCTGCGCGTTCCGCCGATGAGCGCATGAACGAAGCAAGCGAAGGAGGGACCCCGCCGATGTCCGATGCCCATCCCGCCGATACCAGGCTTATTCCGGTCCGGCCGGACTTCGCGGCGCAAGCCCGGGTGACCGAAGAGGGCTACCGCGCGGCGTATGACCGCGCCGCCAGCGACCCCGACGGGTTCTGGGCCGAGGAGGCGAAACGCATCGCCTGGATCAAGCCGCCGACGCGGATCAAGAACACCTCGTTCGAAGGCGATGTGTCGATCAAGTGGTTCGAGGACGGCATGCTGAATGCCAGCGTGTCGTGTCTGGACCGGCATCTGGCGGACAACGCCGAGACGACGGCGATCATCTGGGAAGGCGACAATCCCGAGGTCAGCCGCCACGTCACGTACCGGGAGCTGCACGACCAGGTCTGCCGGCTGGCGAACGGCATGAAGTCGCTCGGGGTGCGCCGCGGCGACGTGGTGACGATCTACCTGCCGATGGTGCCGGAGGCCGCCGTGGCGATGCTGGCCTGCGCCCGGATCGGCGCGATCCATTCGGTGGTGTTCGGCGGCTTCTCGACCGACAGCCTGGCCAACCGCATCCAGGACTGCGGCTCGAAGCTGCTTGATCACCGCCGATGAGGGACGCCGCGGCGGCCGCACGGTGCCGCTGAAGGCCAATGCCGATGCGGCGCTGAAGTCCTGCCCGAGTGTTGCCTCGGTGATCGTGGTCAAGGTGACCGGCGGGGGCGTCGGCCTGCAAGCCGGCCGCGACCATGAGTACGCGGCGCTGCTGGCGGCGGCGTCGGCGGATTGTCCGCCGGAACCGATGGGGGCCGAGGACCCGCTGTTCATCCTGTATACCTCCGGCAGCACCGGCAAGCCGAAGGGCGTGCTGCACACCACCGGCGGGTACCTGGTCTGGGCCAGCTACACGCACGAGACGGTGTTCGATTACCGGCGCGGCGAGGTCTACTGGTGCACCGCCGATGTCGGCTGGGTCACCGGCCACACCTATATCGTCTACGGCCCGCTGGCCAACGGCGCCACCACGCTGATGTTCGAGGGGATTCCCAACTACCCGGACAGCAGCCGCTTCTGGCAGGTGGTCGACAAGCATCGCGTGGCGATCTTCTACACCGCGCCGACGGCGATCCGCGCGCTGATGCGGGACGGGGAGGCACCGGTCAAACGCACCTCCCGCGCGTCGCTGCGCCTGCTGGGCAGCGTCGGCGAGCCGATCAATCCCGAGGCCTGGCTGTGGTACTACAACGTCGTCGGCGAGAAGCGCTGCCCGATCGTCGACACCTGGTGGCAGACCGAGACCGGCGGCATCCTGATCAGCCCGCTGCCGGGTGCGACGGCGTTGAAGCCGGGTTCCGCGACCCTGCCGCTGCCCGGGCGTGCAGCCGCTGCTGGTCGACAACGATGGCCAGGAACTGTATCGGCGCGACCGAGGGCAATCTGTGCCTGGCCGATAGCTGGCCCGGCCAGATGCGCACGGTTTACGGCGACCACGAGCGTTTCGTGCAGACCTATTTCTCGACTTTCAAGGGGCGGTACTTCACCGGCGACGGGGCGCGGCGCGACGCCGACGGCTATTACTGGATCACCGGGCGGGTGGACGACGTGATCAACGTCTCCGGCCACCGGATGGGAACGGCGGAGGTGGAAAGCGCCCTGGTGGCGCATCCGAAGGTGGCCGAGGCGGCGGTGGTCGGCTTCCCGCACGACCTGAAGGGGCAGGGCATCTACGCCTATGTGACGCTGAACGCCGATGAGGAGCCGAGCGAGGCGCTGCGCAAGCGAACTGGTCGCCTGGGTGCGCAAGGAGATCGGGCCGATCGCTTCACCGGACGCGATCCAGTGGGCGCCGGGACTGCCGAAGACCCGCAGCGGCAAGATCATGCGGCGGATCCTGCGCAAGATCGCGGCGAACGAGACCGATGGGTTGGGCGATACCTCCACGCTGGCCGATCCGGCGGTGGTGACCGAGCTGGTGGACAACCGCGGTCGCTAGCGAGGTGGTTCCCTGATGCCAACGCCCACTTCAGGGCGTTGGCTGCGCGAATTAGCCCACCAAATCAAGCTGGTCGTCTGACGCAGGCTGCATGTCGAGTTTGCGTCAGAGCACGAAGGGCCGCCCGCGGGTCAAGCCGAGGGCAGGCCGATGCGTCAGAAATTGAGTAAGGAGTGGGTAGTCGATCGCGGTGAGGAACGCCGTGTCATCTCGGCGAAGGCCAGGACCTACGTCTATCCGCCGTAAGCACCGCAAGTCTGGGACCTCGGGCTTCGCCGAGGATACGGCTGATCCAGCTCACCGTGGCAATGCTTGTTCGGTCCATAGATGTTACCATTGGTTTTTCGTTCCACAATTACTTGGACGACACGCAAGGAAATACGTATAGCAATAAGTTGCCGAGAAGCTGCCTATTCTATATGTCGGTTTCCTTAAAACTATTAACCTTTCCTTCATAAGTTGATTGCATGATTATCTCACCGAATAGAATTACAGGTTCCAAGCCGATGATTTTCGCCCTTTGCATAGCTTCGAGTCAAACCTCGCCTGGGGTCTGCCGTGGAACCCCCGACTGCCCGTGCTTGCCCGGCCGCATCGCCAATGGGCGGGACGGATTGCGATCGGCGCACGGCTTATACCACTGATGACCGCCGCGCCCGACCCGCGCTTGTGGAAAACCCATATCGACTGAAACTAAACCCGATTGATGGATAGTGCAGTCAAGCTGCCGGCCGAGCCTGACTGCGGCAGATCTCGATAAGGAGCCACGCCGTGCCGCAAGCCGACTTCAGTAACGCGATCGCCGCCGCCGCTACGCAAATGCGGATCGAGATCGCTGACACCCCGAGCAGATCCTTGAGGCATACCGCCTGCGCTACAAGGTATACTGCGAGGAACGCGGCTATGAACCCGGCTCCAACGGGCTGGAGCAGGATGAATTCGATGCAACCTCGCGTCATGTCCTGGTCCGCGGACTGAACAGCGGAACCGTCTTCGGCACGGTTCGCGTGGTGCTGGCCAGCCCTGCCGCCGGGCACGACAGCTTCCCGATGCAGCGGGTTTGCGAACGCTATGTGCTGGCGCCGCTGCCGGCCTCCGCTACCGCCGAGATCTCCCGCTTCGCCCTAACGCGGGATCGTTGCGGGATGGATCCATCCGCGGCAGTCTTGATGCGGCTGTTTCTGATTCGTGGCCTCGTGCAGATCAGTGGTCAGAACCACCTGACCCATTGGTGCGCCATGATGGAACACAGCCTGCTCCGCCTGCTGCGCGCCACCAGCATATACTTCCAGCCAGTCGGCCCGACGGTGGAGCACCATGGCACCCGCCAGCCGGCGATTGTCGCGCTCGATAGCATGCTGAATCGCATCCGCCGGGAACGGCCGCAAGTCTGGTCATTCTTGACCAACAACGGTACCCACTGGGTGGAAGACGACGTCCTGGTCAGATGCTCGGCCTGACCCGCCGCGGCGCGCCGTGCGCTCGGCACGACCGGCACGACCGCACGACCGGCAAGGACAGTCGGGAAATTTTACACCCGCCAATCCAAGAACGCTCTAACGCAAAATTCATCCAATCTCATCAACATTTTATCGTTCTGGCGCAACTCTTGCGTGTAGGATACCACGGCATGGCCGACAATGCCGTGCGTGACGCATGACAGCCAGGAGACGAATTCAATGCTTTTGTCGGAATATCGCCGGGACAGCGATCGCTGGGGCGATGTTAATCGGCTCGTGGGGCATCGCCCACGCAGGGCCCACGGTGACGGTCGATAAGCGTAACGTTTCCGACCGGCTTCGTGCAGGGCGGGGACCAGATCAAATCTGGCATCCTCGACGAGACCTTGATCACCGGGCCTGGCCAGACACTCAACGGCGTTGGTTACGTTCGGCAATCACCGATAACACGCTTGGCCAGACCTGGGGCAACGGGCAGAACGGCGTGGAGTTGGCTTTCTCGTTTACCGGATTTACCTCGACGACCGTCATCGCGCCAACAGCCTCCACACCGGGCAAGGTCAACTTCTCGGGTGGGACGGTGGATTTTTACGTGCTGCCGGCGGGAACGCAGATTTCCGGCTTGGGCAGCGTCGCGGCCGATCAAGCCGCGGTGCAGAGCGGGACCTTGTGGCTCAGCGAGAAGGCGGCGGTCGAAAACAGCACGGGAGACACCCTGCAGGCAACGATCCCGGCCGGCGCTACGCTGAACAACTTCAAGGACGCCGCCGGTTTTGGCTTTCTGGACGTGACCGGCGGTCCAGCCGGTCCCTACCTGGCGACTGGCAGCTTCGCCAACGGGTTCGACACCGGCGGCCTCTCCGATGAGAGCTTGTCCAGCGACTTCTCGTCGAGCTCGACCCAAGGCAGCGACTTCGGCGTGAGTGGATCGCTCAGCATCAAGGCCAACGGCAGCCCCAGCCCGCAGCCGATCCCCGAGCCGTTCTCGCTGGCCATTCTCGGCGTCGGCATGCTGGCAGTCGGCGTTGCCCGACGGCGCGGCCGCTGAAGCCTGCGGCGCGGCGCCGCGAACCACTCTTATGACGGCGTAAGCCGCGTCTGTTGCGAGGGGCCATCTCCGACGCGACCGGCGAACACGCCGCCAGCGCGGCGCCTCGCTGCGGATCGGCGCCGGCGCGATTTTCGGGCGATTGTCTGCTGCATCAAGGTCGGCGGAGCCGGGGCTAAGCCGGGAACGTTTCTCGTGAAACAATACGCCGGCTCGGTGTGCGGGTGCGGCCAGAGTGGGTTGCGGCCATGCAGCGAGGCGGGTGATGGAAACGGTGCTGCTGTTCGGTGGACGATCTTTTCTGGGCGGGCATATTTGCCGCGCCCTGGTCCGCGGCGGATACCGGGTGTTGCTGCATTCGCGTTCGTCCGGTGCGTTCAACAACCTGCCGGATCTGGTTCCCGACGCTCGGATCGAGCCTGTCGCGTGCGGCTTTGACGACCACGCCGCCATGCGTACCCTGATGCGGCGAGCGCAGTTCATCGTCCACAGCGCGATTCCTTATTCAAAGCAATCGATTGGGCAGTCCGGCAAGAGTCGCCGCGATTTGCAGCAACTTGAGGCGATGCTGGATATTCTGGCCACGGCGACGATCAAGAAGTCGGTCTTTGTATCGGTTTCTGGAACGATCGGCCGTGTCGCCGGCGGCGTCGCCGATGAAACCCGCATGGCGGGCGGGCGCCGAAGGGCTGGGGGCATCTGCGCCAGAAGCTCGCCTCGGAAAACCTGATCTTGCGCTATGCGCGGAACGGCCTGGCAGCGGTAATCGTCAACCCGTCGATGTGCGTGGGGGCCTTCGATACAAAGCCCTCCACGGGCGAATTCTTCCGGCTCTTCTCGATGTGTCCGTTCGCCTTGATGCCAGACGAGCGGCTCAACATCGTCGACGTCGAGGATGTCGCCCAGGGCACCGTGCTGGCGCTGGAAAAAGGCACGCCGGAACAACGTTATATTCTGAGCGGGACCAATACTACGATCGGCGCGCTGGTCCGGCGGGTCAGGGAACTCGACGGAAAATCCATGCCCCGCCTGACGGTCCCCCGTCGGGTGGCGATTGGCACGGCCTATGCCTGCGAAGTCCTCAATCTGATCGTGCGCGCGCCGAAGCCGGTCTTGCCGCTGCTGGGGATCGAGCTGATCGAACAGGGCTCGCAGCACCTCAGTTGCGAAAAAGCCAGACGCGAGCTCGGCTTTGCGCCAGGCGATGCGTGGATCGCGGTAGATCGCGCGCACCGGTGGTACCACACCACCTTCGGTCCGCGGTGGCTGAGTGGCGCCGCGTGACGTTGCCGCCGCGCCAGCCTGCCGTAAAGGAGATGTCCATGGCGGTTCCGTTGCAATTTCCTTACGATCTCGCCTTCGCGCGAAACCTCGGTCTGCTCACCGACTGGGAACAGCTCGCGCTGCGCGCCAAGCGGGTGGCGATCGCTGGGATGGGCGGGGCCGGCGGCGCGCATCTTCTGACGCTCGCCCGCCTGGGCATCGGCGGCTTCACCATCGCCGAATTCGATACGTTCGACTACGTCAACTTCAACCGCCAGGTCGGCGCGATCATGCCCTCGGTCGGCCGCGAGAAGATCGCCGTGCTGGAGGAAATGGCTCTGGCGATCAACCCGGAGCTGCGGATCCGCCGCTTCGATGCCGGGGTGACGGCGGAGGCTATCGACGACTTCCTGCACGGCGCCGATCTTTTCGTCGACGGATTCGATTTCTTCGAACTGCCGCTCCGCCGGCTTGTTTTTGCGCGCTGCGCCGAACTAGGTATTCCCGCGGTCACCGCGGCACCGATCGGCATGGGGGTTGCGTTCATCGCATTCCAGCCGAAAGGCATGAGCTTCGAGCGCTATTTCCGCTTCGAAGGCCAGCCTGAGCGCGAGCAATTTCTGCGCTTCCTGCTGGGCCTTACGCCGCGCGCATTGCACCGGAGCTATCTGGTGGATCCGGCGCGGATCGATCTGGCGCGCCGGCGCGGGCCGTCGACTATGGCCGCCATCCAGCTCTGCGCCGGGGTGACAGCGGTTGCGGCGATCAAGCTGCTGCTGGGCCGTGGCGAGGTGATGCCGGCGCCGTACAACCATCAGTTCGATGTCTATCGCTTGCGTTACCATCAGACCCGCCTGGCGTTCGGCAATGCCGGCCCGCTACAACAGCTGAAACTCGCGGTGGGACGGCGCCTATACGGCCGGGTTCGCTCCGCGCCGCCGGTCGTGGAGCCGGCGGGGGCCGGCAGGTCGCCGATCGAGGAAATCTTGAACCTGGCGCGCTGGGCGCCCAGCGGCGACAACGCCCAGCCCTGGCGCTTCACCATCCTCGACGCCGAGACGGTGCGGGTCCGCATCCGCCACGACCCCGGCAATGTCTATGAATACCGCAACGGCGAGCCGACCTGGCTGTCAGCCGGCATGCTGATCGAGACGATGCGGATCGCCGCCACCGGCTGGCAGCGGCAGATTCTGTGCGAACCAGGACCCCCGACCGTTCCAGACAGCCTGACGGTGCGCTGTCCGCCGAACCAGGGCATGGACGTCGATCCGTTGCTGTCCTTCGTAACCTTGCGTTCGGTGGACCGGCGCCCGTATCGCCGGCGGCCGTTATCCGGCGCGGAGATGGCCGAACTCGAGGCCTGTCTGACCGGCGGCCTTCGCCTGGAATGGCATGTCGGCCTGCGCCGCCGCTGGCGTCTTGCCCGGCTGGCCGCCGCCGCCACCGACATCCGCCTGCGTTGCCCGGAGGCGTTCATCGTCCATCAGCGGATCATCGACTGGAAGCAGCCGCAAAGTCCCGGCGGCATTCCCGCGCGGGCAGCCGGGCTATCCGGCCCGACGCTGCGGCTGATGCGCTGGGCCATGCGGCGGTGGGAGCGCACGCGTTGGCTCAACCGGTTGGGCGGGACGCTGACCGCCGCCTGGCAGATGGACTACTGGCCGGCCCTCGGTAGCGCTGCCTATTTTATCGTGTGCCGTCCGCCGGAGGCTGCCGGATCGGCGGCGACGGCGGCGGAGCTGATCGATATCGGGCGCAGCTTGCAGCGCTTCTGGCTGACCGCGACGCGGCTTGGTCTGGCCGTGCAGCCGACCTTGGCGATGCTCGCCTTCGCTCATTATGGTGAGCGCGGGATCGCGTTTTCGAAGGCGCCCGGAATGGCCGACAGAGCCGAGAGGCTGGCAAGATCGTGGGGTGAGGCGGTTGGGGTGGCGATCGAGGAGGTGGTTTTCGTCGGCCGGATCGGTGAGCCTTACCCGCGTCTGCCGACCCACCGGTCGAGCCGTCATCCGTTGTCGGAGCTGGTCAGTCCGGCATCTGCCACAGGCGACGCGGCTCGTGCGAAATCTGATCAAGGCGCATCGGCATGGCCTTTTCGTGATGGCTCGCACGAGGTCGGGCCACCTGCAGCCGCACCTGCCGCGACAGTGGCCCGGACAAGGCCGGACCATGACGGCGCGGCAGAATCATGACGATCAAGAAACTTGTGTCGCCTGCGTGCGCACCTCCACGGTGACGTGCGACAGCGCCGGGAAGCGTCGCAGCCGCGACCGATAATCCTCTGGCTGGCGGTCGGTGCGGGTCACCACCGACAGCACCGCGCCGAGGTGACCCGGGCCAAGCCGCCAGACATGCAGGTCGGTGAGGTGATCGCCATCCGCCTCGATGTCACGGCGCAGGGTCTCGGTCAGTTGCCGGTCCGGGTTCATGTCCAGCAAGATCCCGCCGGTGTCGCGCAGCAGGCCGTAGGCCCAACTGGCGATCACACCGGCGCCGATCAGTCCGGCCAGCGGGTCCATCCAAAGCCAGCCAAAGGCGCGGGCCAGCAGCAGCCCGACAATCACCAGCACGGAGACAGCCGCGTCGGCCATGACATGGACGATGGCGGCGCGCAGGTTGTTGTCGCGATGCGCCCTTGCATGGACCTCGGCGGCTTCCTCGAACCGCGCCGACGCGGTGGCGGTGTCGGGTGCGCTTCCGGCAGTGCTCGCCTTGGCTGGGGCGAGGCGAAGGCAGGCGGTGAAGGCGTGCGGCTCGGGGATTGCGTCGATGCTCTCCAGCACGCCGGCGCGGTCGGCGAAGGCAAACATTTGGCGAGAGCCGTCGGGCCGCACCGTCTCGATCGACAGGTCGGCCGGAGAGAGGGTCCGGCCGTCCTCGGGGGTCACGCGGAACCGTGGCGGCACCCCGTCCTCGTGGATTTCCAGCCGCAGTGCGGTGCCGCCGAGGACCAGAAGCCGCGGCGCCTCGGCATGGCCGTGGCCATGGTGGCGGTGTCCGGCGTGGCCGTGGGCATGATGATGACCGAAGCTGAGCAGCCAGGCGCTGAGGACGTTGACCCCCAGGCCGAGACAGGCGATCGGGATGGCCTCCTTGAAGGCGATGGGAACCGGGGCAAGCAGGCGGCCGAACGCTTCCCAGCCGATCAGCAGCGCGATCATGGCCAGCACGATGGCGCTGGTGAACCCGGCGAGGTCGCCCAGTTTGCCGGTGCCGAAGGTGAAGCGCGGGTCGGTCGCGTGCCGGCGAGCGTAGCGGTAGGCGACGGCGGCCAGCAACAAGGCGCCGGCATGGGTGCTCATGTGCAGCCCGTCGGCGACCAGGGCGATGGAGCCGAACAGCAGGCCGCCGGCGATCTCCGCCGCCATCATCGCGGCGCACAGCCAGATCACCGCCCAGGTCCGCCGCTCCGCGTGTTCGTGGCCCGTGCCGAGGAAGATGTGCGTATGCGGCTGTGCCGCGGCGTCCGGGCCGGATCGGGCCGTGCCGGATGGGCTGGGTGTCAGGGTCGGATCGCAGCCGCTTGCGCCGGACATGCTGGCCTCATTTGAGGTAGGTGCGGACGACATCGAGCAGTTGTTCGGCGGCCTCGGTGTTGAGCGCGCCGGGATACACGGCGGCATTGACGAGGTGGGTGCGGACATGATCCTCGACCACCTCCGCCATCAGCCCGGCCATGGCGCCGCGGGCGCCGGCGATCAGGTGCATGACCTGTTCACAGCCGGCTTCGGTCTCGAGCGCGCGCTCGATCGCCTCGACCTGCCCGCGCAGGCGGCGGACGCGGGCGAGCAGCTTCTGCTTTTCCCGTACCGTGTGAGTCATCGGGCCGATGTACGGTAGGGGGCCACCCTATAGCAAGCGTGATGTGCGAGGTCCTGACACCGCGCGTCGATTGTCAGCCGCGTGCGGTGGTAATGCCGGCGCCTGGGTTCCATATGTCTCCATGTGCGTGGACCTTGATGCCGCACCGCCTGTATTTCGTCCCGAAGGATCAGGAACTGATGAGTTCAAACGGCCCGAAGCCTGCCCTGGCAAAGCCCCGCTGGGATGGCAGCCGCGTCCTGTTCGAGATTGAGGCCGCGGGGCAGCCTGTGGCCTGCGCGATTTCCCGCTCGGCGTTGCAAGGTCTGAGCGGGCGCAAGCCATACGCCGTGGCCGACCTGTTGCGGTGCTTTGATGCCGCCCGCCCGCGGATCGAGGCGATTGCCGCCAGCAAGTTCAACAACAGCCCGGAGAGCGTGTCCGGGATCGTCAGCGTGTGGGACGACGACGTGGAGGACATTCCGGCGGTCGAGGGCGGACCGGCCTCCAGCGTCTGACTTGGGCGAGCTGGTTGTCTGCTCAGCCGAGGCGGCTGCGTTGATACTATTCTTTACATGAAAAGCATTTGATTTCTGCGTTGGGTTGGGATGTCGTAATCGGCATTAGCATGCGCCGTAGCGTCGTTGCGTAGATCGTTCCGGTTGATGCGTTGGTAAGACTTTACCACGAAGCACACGGAGCACCACGAAGAACACGGAGAAGAAGTTCGCTGCAGCATCGGGGTTGACGGAACCGATCATCGGGTTGGTGACCGGCCTGCGCAAGTCAGTCGCGTCGGGTTTTTCACGGTGTGCCTGCCATAGAGCTTTTATACCATAGCCGCACCAATGTTTTTGCAGCGATTCATTGTCCGATGTGGCTGCTCTTCTCGGTGTATCTTCGTGGTTCTCCGTGCCCTTCGTGGTAAAACCCTTTCTTGCTGGTTCCACCCAGTTTGGCCTGCAGGACCGATCGTGACACCATGCCGGCGGCGCCGACTCTTCAAGCGTTCATAAAATACGGTGGAGGAACAGTTTTCGGTTTCACGCCTGGCAGGAAGGGCCTGCGGTCGGCTGTTCGCGATGCCGCCGCCAGGCTGGGACGGTCAGCCATTGGCACAGGGGTCACCACATCCGATCCTGCGATCCCGAACGACGGCCTTACGCTGCACTGCGGAACTTGTCAGAAGCGCCGACGCACCTAACTACTCACGATGCAGCTTGTCCTGTACGCCTTGAAGTTCCGCATCACGTTTTACGTGATGTCGATCCTCATCCTGCTTGCCGGTGTCGGCGCCTATGTGGTCATGCCGAAGGACGTGCTGCCCGAGGTTAATATTCCCGTCGTTACAATTGTGTGGACGTATTCCGGTCTGGATGCGCCGGAGATGCAGCAGCGGGTCACTACCTATACGGAATTCGCACTCAGCAACAACGTGAACGGCATCCGCGACATGGAAAGCACGACGCTGCAAGGCGTCACCATCACGCGGATCTACTTTCAGCCGAATGTCAGCATCGACCTGGCGCTGTCGCAGGTGACGGCGTCAACCAACTCGATCCGAGCGGTGCTGCCGCCCGGCATCCAGCCGCCGGTGGTGATGCAGTTCTCGGCTTCGTCGGTTCCGGTGATCCAATTGGCGATGAGTTCCGATCAGGAGAGCGAGCGGCAGCTTTACGACTATGGCCAGTACCGGATCCGCCAGACGCTGACCACGGTGCCCGGGTCGACGCTGCCGTCGCCCTATGGCGGGCAGCCGCGGCAGATCATGGTCGATCTCGACCTGCATGCGTTGCAGGCCTATGGGTTGACCCCGGCCGATGTGACCAGTGCAATGACGGCGCAGAACGTCACCGTGCCGTCGGGCTTGGCCAAGTTCGGGGCGAAGCAATACGTTATCAGATTGAATTCGACCCCCGAGGCGATCGCCACCTTGAACGAGGTGCCGATCAAGGTCGTCAATGGCTCGCCGATCCTGATGCGGGATGTCGCCTATGTGCGCGACGGCGGCCCGCCGCAGCAGAATATCGTGCGCCTGAACGGTCGCCGCGGCGTGCTGCTGACGGTGCTGAAGAACGGCGCTGCCTCGACGCTGTCGGTGGTCGACACGGTGAAGTCGCTGCTGCCGGGCATCCGCGCCGCGGCGCCGAAGGACATGAAGATCATGCCGCTGTTCGACCAGTCGGTGTTCGTCTCCGGCGCGATCAGCGACGTGCTGCGCGAAGGCGTCATCGCCGCCGGCCTGACCGGGTTGATGATCCTGCTGTTCCTTGGCTCCTGGCGCTCGACGTTGATCGTGCTGGTCTCCATCCCGTTGTCGATCCTTGCCTCGATGGCGGTGCTCGCCGCGCTGGGGGAGACGGTGAACATCATGACCCTGGGGGGCATGGCGCTGGCCGTCGGCATCCTGGTGGACGACGCCACGGTGGCGATCGAAAATACCTACCGCCTGATGGAGGAAGGCCACGAGTTCAGGGAGGCGGTGGTGCAGGGCGCGGCCGGCATCGCCAAGCCCGCGTTGATCTCCACGCTGTCCATCTGTTGCGCTTTCGTCTCGGTCACATTCCTGACCGATGCGCCGAAATACCTGTTCACGCCGCAGGCCTTGGCGGTGGTGTTCGCGATGCTGGCGTCCTACCTGCTGTCGCGCACCATGGTGCCGATCATGATCGACGTTCTGGTGAAGGCCGAACACGCGCAGCGTCACGCGTCGAAAGACGACGGCACCGCGCACAAGCCGGGAGCGGTGAGGCGCTTCTTCAGCCGCATCCACGCCGGGTTCGAGCGCGGGTTCGCGCGTTTCCATCGTGGCTATGTCGGCCTGCTGCATGCGGTCATCGGGCATCGCTGGATCACCCTGGGCGTCGCCGGCGTGGTGCTGGCCAGTGCCGCCGTGATGTTCCCCTTCATCGGCACCGACTATTTTCCTCGCGTGGATGCCGGGCAGATGACGCTGCACGTGCGCGCCTTTCCCGGAACCCGCATCGAGCAAGCTGAAAAGCTGTTCCAGCAGGTCGAGGACACCATCCGACAGGTGGTGCCGCCCAACCAGATGGGCAGCATTATCGACAACATCGGCCTGCCCGCGTCGAACTATAACTTCGCCTTTGGCAATGGCACTTTCGTTGCGTACTACGACGGTCAGGTGCTGGTGACGCTGGCGCCTGGGCACGGCTCGACCTTCGGCTTTCAGAAGCGGCTGCGCGCGGTGCTGCAGCAGCGGTTCCCGGATGCGGTATTCTATTTCGAGCCGGCCGACATGATCACCCAGATCCTGGATTTCGGCGTGCCGTCACAGATCGACGTGCAGGTGAGCGGCCGGCATGCCGCCAAGGACCTGCAAGTGGCGCAGGCGATTGCCAGCAAGCTGCGGCTGGTGCGCGGCGCGGTGGATGTGCACATCCAGCAGATCACCAACGCGCCGGAGTTTTTTGTTAAAGTCGATCGCCAAAGGGCCGCCGAACTCGGCCTGACCGAGCAGCAGGTGGCAGCCGATTTGAACGTGTCGCTGAGCGGCAGCTTCCAGGTCAGCCCGAACTTCTGGGCCGATCCGCAGACCGGCATTCCATACCAGGTCTGGGTGCAGACGCCGGAGTATCGTAACGACACGATCACCGCGTTGAACAATACGCCGATGCTGGTCTCGGCCAACGCCGGCAATGCGGCGGCGGCAAATCCGTTGCAGTTGCTGTCGAATGTGGCGACCATGCAGCGCGGCAGCGAGGAGACGGTGGCCAACCACGTCAATACCCAGCCGACCTATGACGTTTATGCCGCGGTGCAGGATCGCGACCTGGGCGGGGTGGAAGCGGAAATCCGGCGCATCGTCGCCGATCAGCAGACGCAGTTGCAGGCGCCGGACAAGATCTCGGTGCGCGGCCAGATCCAGAGCAAGGATCAGGCCTTCTTCCATATCGGCATCGGCCTGATCGTGGCGATGGTGGCGGTCTACCTGCTGATGACGATCAACTTCCAGACCTGGGGCGACCCGTTCGTGGTGCTGGCAGCGCTACCGCTGGCGTTCTGCGGCATCGTCGCCAGCCTGTTCATCACCCAGACCAGCTTCTCCATCCCGTCGCTGATGGGCGCCATCATGAGCGTCGGTGTCGCCTCGGCCAACTCGATCCTGCTGGTAACCTTCGCGCGCGAACATCGGGAGCAGACCGGGAGCAGTGCCGCGGAGGCCGCGATCGCCGCCGGCGAAACCCGGCTGCGGCCGGTGTTGATGACCGCCGGGGCAATGTTCGTCGGCCTGCTGCCGATGGCGGTCGGCATCGGCGAGGGCAGCGAGCAAAACGCCGCATTGGCCCGTGCCGTGCTGGGCGGCATCAGCGTCGGCACGTGTTCGACCCTGCTGTTCGTGCCGTTCCTCTATGCGACGCTGCGTCGCCGGGATGCCAAACCTGTGGAAGATTACTTATGAACCAGCCGATCACGGGGCGGGATGCGCCTGGGCGCAAGTCAGAAGCGGGCAACGGGCCGAGTGGTGAAGGGCCTGCCGAGGGACGGCGGCAGGAACCGCCGCCACCGCCACGCGCGCGAACCTTCGTCTTCGTGCTGCTGCCGATCTTGGCGCTGCTCGCCTTGGGCGGCTATCTGCACTGGCAGACCTACGCCGGTGCGACGGAGACTCAGCGCCAGCAGCAGGATCTTGTTCTTCAGGTGCGGACCACCACGGCGCGAAAGATCGACAAGCCGGTCGCCCTGACGCTGCCGGGCCAGACCGAGGCGTTCAATGTCGCGAGTTTGTTCCCGCGGGCGACTGGATACGTGGCGGAGCGGCGGGTCGACATCGGCAGCCGCGTGCATGCCGGCGACCTGCTGCTGCGCATCGCCGCCCCCGATCTCGACCAGCAGCTTGAGCAGGCGCAGGCGCAGCTGGGCCAGACCCAGGCGGCGGTGCTGCAGGCGCAGGCGCAACTGCAGTCGGCGCAGGCCAACACCAAGCTGGCGAATGTGACCAAGTTTCGTGAAACGACGTTGGCCGGACAGGGCTGGGAGACCAAGCAGAACGCTGACAATGCGACGGCGAATTATTCGGTGCAGACGGCCGGGATCGCCAACGCCCAGGCCGGCATCGCGGTGGCGGCGGCCAACTTGAAGGCACAGCAGGCGACCGTCGACCGCTTGCAGGCGCTGACCGCGTTCGAGCGGGTGACCGCGCCGTTCGACGGCGTCATCACCGCCCGCAATGTGGAAACCGGCGACCTGTTGGCCTCGGACAACAGCAGCGGCACGCCGCTGTTCACCATTGCCCGCGACGACGTCCTGCGCATTGCCGTCTACGTGCCGCAGAGCGGTGCGATCGGCATGCATGACGGGTTGGAGGCGCAGGTGACGGTGCCGGAAATGCCCGGGCACGTGTTCAAGGCCCGTGTCGCCCGCAGCGCGGTGGCGTTGCAGGCAGCCTCCCGCTCGATGCTGACCGAGGTCGACGTGGCCAACCCGGATGGCACGCTGCGGCCCGGCCTGTTCGTCGACGTCGTCTTCTCCATCCCGCGCCAGGCTCCCGCGGTCGAGGTGCCGGACGAGGCGCTGGTGTTCAATGCCCAGGGCCTGCAGGTTGCCACGGTGACGCCAGACGATACGATCAAGTTCCGCAAGGTCTCGGTCTATCGCGACTTTGGCACCTCCGCCGAACTGCGTGACGGCCTGGATGGCGGCGAGACGCTGGTGCTGAGCCCGGCCACCCAGTTGGTAGATGGCAGCAAGGTCAGGGTTTCGAAGCCCTCACCAGCGGAGCAGGATTCCGGCAAGCAGACCGCCAGCCGGTGATCTTGGCGGAAACCCGAAGATGGCTTGACACAGCGTCCGCGGTGGCCAGTCGATAGATCGACAAAATAAGTTTGCTTAAAAAACGTTCGCCATAAATAGCTGATTGCTATCCAACGCTCCGGATGGTTATCGTTTCGGCGGTAGAGGAGAACCGCACGATGACGACGTATACCTGGACGCCGGGCATCAACGGCGACTGGCTGACGGCAACCAATTGGCAGCCCGCGACGGTTCCCGGCGTTGCCGATACGGCGATCTTCCAGCCCGCCTCGGGATCCGGTTCATACAGCATCGGTGTGGGCGTCGATGATGTGGTCGGCGTCAGCCAAATCCAGTTCTCCTCCGCGCCCGGGCAGAACGCGGTCCTGTCGATCGCCGGATCAGCCACCGTGGGAACGCTGGACTATGCCGCATTCGAGGTGCCCGCGCAGGTCAACGTTGCTGCCGGTGGATCGCTCGAAATCACCTCGGCGATCACCGATGACACGGCGACACCTGAAACGCTCTCGGTAGCGGGGGCCGGCGACGGCGGCAGCCTTATCCTGGGTTCCACATCGATCAACAACGCCGCCGTCACCTTTGATTTTGTCAACGCTGGCTCCGGCGGAAACAACGGCAGCATCGTGTTCAATAGCGGTTACGCCCCGGGTATCACGGTGACGCAGACGATCAACAATTTCGCCGTTGGCGATGCGCTGCGGTTCGCCAATGCGAATTTCACTGGCGACACGGCCACATACGACCCCGGCACCACCACGCTGACCGTCAGCAATAGCAGCAGCACGCTGGTCCGCATGGTCAATGTAACGGCTCCGGCGGGTGAAAGCTTCAACCTGGCGGGCGGCTCGATCATTGCCGCCGTGTGCTATGCGTCCGGCACCCGTCTATTGACCCCGACCGGCGAAAGGCGCGTTGAGGCGCTGCGTCCCGGCGACGAGGTCGTCACCCTGGTCGGCGACGAACAAATCGTCCAGCCGATCAAATGGATCGGCCGCAGGCGTCTCGACCTGGCACGCTGTGCGCGGCCCGACGCCGTGGCACCGATCCGCATCAGGCGCGGCGCGTTCGCCGATGACATACCGCGTCGCGACCTTCGCGTCTCCCCCGATCATGCCATCCTGGTGGACGGCAGATTGGTGTGCGCCCGTCAGTTGGTCAACTTCATGTCCATCCAGCAGGAGAGGCACACCGCCTCGGTCGAATATTTTCATGTCGAACTGGCGGCGCATGCAATTCTGCTGGCGGAAGGACTGCCGGCGGAGAGCTATCTGAACACCGGCAATAGCGGGTTCTTCGCCAACGCTGACCTGCCGCTGATCCTGCACCCGGGGCTGACGGACCGGTTTGACCATTCGACCCGCGAAATGGGGTCGGCCGCCCCGTTCGTCCACGATGAGGAGACTATTCGTCCGATCTGGCAAAGGCTGGCCGATCGTGCCCGCGCCAGGGGGCAGACGATGCCGCGCCGTGACAGGACGGGTGATCCGGACCTGTACAGTTCTGGCCGGTGGGCGGCGGATAGGCCCGTTGCATCGAAAAAACGATCTTGTCGTGTTTGCGATACCGCAAGGAACTACCCGGGTGCACCTTGTATCACGCGTCAGCTCGCCGACAGAGGCCAAGCCGTGGCTGGAGGATCGCCGCAACCTTGGCGTGTACACGAAACGGATTGTGTTGCGTGCAGGGCCGGACGTGCGAGAGATACCGCTCGACCATCCCGATCTTGCGCAAGGCTGGTGGGCGGTGGAGCGCGACGGGCCGACGATGCGACGGTGGACGGACGGCGAGGCTGTTCTGCCGCTGCCGAAGGTCAGTGGCCCGTCCATGCTCGAGGTTCTGGCCGATGCCGGAGGGCTGGTGTACCCAACTTGCGCCGACGCAATCGGCCGAGTGGCATGATCACGGGGGCAGAGGGCTGGCGGTTGGGGAAGGCGCGCACAGACGACGCACGGGCTTGCTACGGCAGTTCCACATGACCGTGCGGACGTGGAGCGCCGCTTGGCGCCCGCCCCAAGTCTGAAGGGGCGTGTCTCAGCACGGATCGGGTCTTGTTGCCATAGCGGGTGGTTACTGCTGCCGATATCCCGGCCGCGCCTGCAAGGCAGCCTAACGTCAGCACGACGAACATCAACTTTTTCCATATGGAAACTGTGCCGGTGAACCCGCAGGGGGTTGTTTGGACGCAGCTGTCCTGCCGATGCCTCATATTGAAGCTGCTGATTGATCGTTTATTTCTTGCGTGCAACGTATCATTACGCCTCGGTAGCCGAGATTGGGATGAAGCCGCTTCCATGCCGACGGATCCGCCGCACGTCCCCTTGCCGGGGCAAGAGTGGCTTTGACAAGAGCCATTGATCGCAATGTCGGACCAGATTTCGACCGAGCCTCTGGTTCATGCGGCGCCTGCCGCATCGCGATAATTCGCGGGTGATCGGCCAGATCATCCCCGATCTCCGTGGCTCTCGGTGATCCTCCGTTCCCCGTGTTGCAAGCTTTTTTGCCGAGGTCCAGCCGGCAAAATCGTCTGTAAGACAGCAAGCCAGATTATACCACGGAGGAAGACCAGGAGGAGCCACGGAGAAGGCAGGCGCCGCAGGCCGAAGTTTTTTAGTCCCGCGGCCAAACTGCATCGATCCAATGAAACCGCTCATCTCCCGGCGGAGCTCGCTGTCTGAGCCGCGTGTGCTGGCAACGGCACGAAAGCAAGATTCAAACACAGATTAACACGGATTAAGGACACAGATTGACACAGATGCTGCTACGACCGCACTGGCCACGGGCGCTGCGGGTGGCAGCCTGGGAGGCCCGACGCTGCCCTGGTTTTCCCTCTAATCTGTGCCGTTAATCCGTGCCAATCTGTGTTTAAAGCTTGCTGTCTTCCTGAGGCGTCACTCCCGGATCTGGTCGATGGCCCGGAGGCAGTCAATCCGCATCATCGGTCTGGCGACGGGTATCCTTCGGCCACCGTGGCTCGGGATTATGTTGCGCCTGCCTATCGCGAGCCGATCTGTCTGATACCGAACCGTTCCACGCAACCACGGCCCTGAACCGGGTCCAGTTCGAGATCCATGGTCCCAGCCACTCGCGATCAGGCAAGGCGATCGCTACTCAGCGCCTTTGGTCCAAAAGGCGGGGCTCCGGTTTTCGAACTGGACGCGGTTCAGATCGGCTTGCCCACGCTGCTATTCCACTTGTCGTGCATCAGCGCGTTGCTCGGCAGCGTCTTGTCGATCACCTTGTGCGCCGCGGCGGCGCCGACGACCGGAAGGTTCGCTCGGATCAAGCTTGCCGATCTGCACCAGAACGGAGGCCTGGTCCCAGTAGATGTGCTCGTGCACCAGCTTGTCGCCCTCGAACTGCACGATGGCGACGGTGGCGACCTCGACCTCGCGGCCGGTCGGTGGAATGCCCGGCAGCAGCCAGTCGATCTCGGTCGTGTGGGTGAAGTGCATGACGAACTCGTCGACGATGCGGCTGTCCCCCACCGTGCGGCTGATCGACGTCAGGCGGAAATCCGGCGGATTGTTGCCGATGAAGTGATAGCGGTAGAAGCGCTTGAGTTCGTCGTGCCCGACCCCGCCGGTCATCGTCGGGATGTGGTTGACGTAAGGCGTTTGCACCATCGTGGCCATGGTGGCATCGACGTCGCGGGTCTCGAACTCGTACCGGCAATGCGCCTCCCAAAGCGCCACGAGATCATAATCTGCCATTGGTCTGGGTCCTTGGTTGGGTAACGGGAATGGGCGGTTGGTGCCCGCGGGTGATCCGGCTGCTGCGGTGGGGCAATCGTGCCATAGGGCCGCGCTTGCTGAAAGACCCTCGCCGGCCGGTCTAGGCAGAGCGATCCTGGTTTAGAAAATCGCCTACCGGCGAACTTTCGGCGTCGCCGCGGCTTTAGGCTGCATCGCTTGAAACGGGAGCCACGCCATGCCTGGGCGCGAACACGAGGTTGCTTCGCTCGACGACCTGGCCACGGGCCAGCGGAGGTCGAGGTGGACGGTACGCCGATCCTGCTGATCCGGCGAGGCGACGCCATTCATGCCGGTCGGCGCCACCTGTCCGCATGCCGGCGGGCCGCTGGCCGAGGGGGTGCGGCATGGCGACCGGTGGTCTGCCCCTGGCACAAGGCGACGTTCTGCCTCCGCACCGGCGCGCTGCTGGAACCGCCGGCGGTGGACTGCGCTGCCGCGTTTCGACGTCCGCGTCGACGGGCGGACGCGTGCTGCTGACCTTCCGGCGGACGCGCCGCCGCGGGCGGACGACGCCAGCGAGCTGACGCGCGATGCTTCGTCATCGTCGGCGGCCGGCGGCGCCGGGGCGGTCGCCGCGCAGACCCTGCGTGAAGCCGGGTTCGCCGGCCGCGTCGTCATGCTCGACCGCGAGAACCGCGTGCCGTACGACCGCACGGTGCTCAGCAAGTACTTTCTGTCCGGCGAGACGGGCGCGCGAAAAGATCCCCGCTGCAGACCCAGTCGTTCTACCGGCGGCAGGGGATCGAGCGGCGCACCGCCGAGGTCACCGGCGTCGACGCGCCGACGCGGCGCATCACCTGCGCCGACGGGTCGGTGCTCGACTATGATGCCGCCCTGCTGGCGACCGGCGGCGCGCCGCAAGCGGCCCGGACCTGCCCGGCGCCAGCCTCGGCAACGTGTTCCTGCTACGCAGCCGGTCCGATGCCGAGGCGATCCTGGCGCAGGCGGAACGCAGCGAGCGCGCGGTGGTCCTGGGGGCCAGCTTCATCGGCATGGAGGTCGCCGCCAGCCTGCGGGAGCGCGGCCTGGAGGTCACCGTCGTCGGCCAGGAAGCCGCGCCGTTCGAAAAGCAGCTTGGGCGCCCGCGATCGGTGCCGCATTCGTCTCGCTGCACCAGCAACGCGGCGTGCAATTCCGCCTCGGGCGCGCGGTCGAGGCGCTGCAAGGCGAGCATGACGTGCATCAGCGTGGTGCTGGAGGGCGGCGAGACGCTGCCGGCCGATCTGGTGGTGATCGGCTTCGGCGTGCGGCCGGCCACTGTCTATGTCAGCGGCGTCGATCGCAACGATGACGGCAGCTTATCGGTCGATGCCGGCTTGCGCGTGGCGGACGGTCTGTATGCGGCGGGCGACATCGCCCGCTTTCCGCTGCTCGGCGACGGCGAGCCGATCCGCGTCGAACATTGGCGTGTCGCGGAACAACACGGCCGGGTCGCGGCGTTGAACATGCTGGGGCAGGCAATACGCGTTACGAGGCGGTGCCGGTGTTCTGGACGATCCAGTATCTCAAGCGTCTGGACTATATCGGCCATGCCGCCGACTGGGACGACATCGTCGTGCATGGCGATCTGGAGAAGCCGGAATTTCTCGCCTACTACGTCAAGGACGGGCCAGGTGTGGCCGCCGCCGGGACTGGATCGCGACCAGGATACCGCGGCGCTGATCGAGTTGCTGACGATGCGCCGCGACTGGGTGCCCTCGGCGCTGGGCGACAGTCCGGCTAAGGTGCTTGCCGCGATGGCTTAGGCAAGCGCTCGGTGTATGCGGCGATCCACTGGCCGGCGCCGAGCACCGGCAGCACGATGCCGCCGCCAAGCGCGGTTGCCAGCGTGCGATGCAAGGCGACGACGGGATCCGGAGGGCCGGCACAAACCACCCCGGCCCAGGAACTCGGGCCATCGGAACGTCTTGGCATCGGAAAGCGCCCGAAACTATGGCCCAGGGCTTCGCGCCCGCGATGTCCGCAGTCTCGTCAAGCTGAACGGCGGCGCCCCGCGGGTCATCCGCCACCGTGTGACATCATGCGCTGCGGCGCGATTAGGGCGCCGCGGGCTTCGAACCCCGCGATTCGGTGCGTGGGTTGCGATCGCCGCTTTCCACCCGCTGCTCCAGCTTTCGGTCGGTGGCCGGCGGCGCGCTCTTGTCCGCCTGCCCTGGCCGCGTGCTGCGGGTACCGCCCGGGTCGACTCCCTCGACCGGGTCGCCGCCGGTGGTTTGCGAGGAGGTCTGGGTTATCTTTGGTGACTGCTTTGACATGTGCGAGCAACGGCAGGATGCCGGATGAAGTTTGCACCAGGCGTCTCAACTTCCGGTGTGCCGGCGGGCTCAGGCGGTCAAGCATGGTTGCGGCGCGCGGTCGCGCAATGTTTCGTGCCGCAGTTGCTCCTCCGCCAAATCGTGAACCGATAATCGAATACCCGCTTGGCGCGCTCCTGCAACCCGTTGCCGCGATCTCTCGTTCCCTCGGCACCGCGCGCGGCGCAGCTGTTTGCTGCCGTTTTACGGTGAATTGCCGGAGTTCCCGATGTCATCTGATCGCGCTGCCATGTTCGGCGGGATGTTGTCCGCCGACCGTCGCAATTTGCTGAAATGGACCACCCTGATGGCGGGTGCATCAAGCCTTGGCCTGGGTGTGGCGCAGGCGCAGCCGGCCACGGCACCGGAGCGGTCGACGCCCGCGCCGGCGCCGGAAACTGCCGGCGGCCTGCGCCGGGGCATGCTCGCCTACATGTTAGCGCATGAGCAGTTTACCGTGCCGGAGCTGGTCCAACTCGGTAGCCTGGCATCACGCTCCGGCTTTCATGTGCTGGCGACGAGCGATCATCTTCAACCGTGGCAGGCCGACCAAGGTCATGCCGGCCAGGCCTGGATTACCATGGGCGCCTTGGGTGCACAGGCACCGCAGAGCTGGATGGGCACCACGGTCACCTGTCCGACTCTGCGATACAATCCCGCCGTGGTAGCCGAGGCGTTCTCGACGCTCAGTCAGCTGTATCCCGGCCGCGTGTTCCTGGGTGTCGGCTCGGGCGAAGCGCTGAACGAGCAGGCGGCGACGGGAGACTGGCCGAAATGGCAGGAGCGGTGGGATCGCCTGATCGAAGCCATCACCATCATCCGCGCGCTTTGGACCGGCCAGCAAGTGTCCCACAAGGGCACCTATTACACCGTTGATGCCAAGCTATACGATCCGCCGGCTCGCCCGATCCCGCTGCTGACCGCGGCGAACGGACGCAAATCCATGCGGCTGGCCGGACAACACGGCGATGGCCTGATCAGCGATCCGAAGTCCTGGAAGCAATACAAGTCGGAGTGGGAGGACGGTGCCCGGTCCGCCGGCAAGAACCCGGCCGAAATGCCCGTCCTGATCGAGCATTATGTCGTCGTGGGCGATCAGGCGGCGGCCAAACAGGCGGCGGAATTGTGGCGGTTCGGGCCGAAGGCATGGAAGGGCCTCTATAACGTTGTGGATCCGCGCCAGATTGAACAGCGCGCCGATGCCGAGACGCCGATCGAGGAGGTGACGAAGTCGTGGGCGGTCGGCACCGATCCGGCGATCCATGTCAATGCGGTCCGCGAGCTGTTCGACAGCGGCGTCAGCATTGTCAACGTCCACTCCGGTCAACCGGATCAGAGGAAGGTGATCGACTTCTACGCGACCCATGTTCTGCCGCAGTTTCGTCAGCCGATTTGAGTTCGGCGGCTTCGGTGTCGCCGCGGCGTTTGCGAGGTTGGCTTGCTCACCGTGTCCAGGCCACCTTTAGCCGCACGTGCCGCGACGAGTGGCCTGGACGTGCCGTAAAGCCGCTAACTTATGGATTGGCAGCCGATTGTTCCTCATCCGTCATGGCCCGGCTTGTCCGGGCCATCGCCGCACCAAGTGCTTGGAAAGCTGGCCCGGACAAGCCGACCACTATCGGTGTGGGAGATTCTCTGTCCGATCAAGCCGATGAGATGGGTAAATGCGGTAGGGCGTTCGCCGGGGATAATACAGGCGCAGTTCCAGCGTCACGACGGCTAATGGTAGCGCCTATGTGGACAAGCTGGACCCAGACGAGAAGACGTATCCCCGCAGGGCGCTGAAACATAGCGCTAGGCCGAGGCCTGCGTCCGGGCGACGGCTTGGCGCAGTGTGTCAGCGCTTTGGTGCAGCAGGCGCCGCTCCTCTTCGGACAGCGACGCCGGCAGGATGCGGCTGACGCCACGGGCGCCCAGCACGGACGGCAGCGACAGCGTCACGCCGTATTCTGGATTGAACGCGCCCACGGGGATCGACAGGTTCTCGTCGCGCAGGACGGCTTCGGCCAGACGCGCGCAAACCATGCCGATGCCGTATTGGCTGGCCTCGTTGCCTTCGATGATGGTGATGTTGGCATAGCGCACTTCCTGCTCGATGGCTTGGCGGACAGCGTCCTCGGCCTCGCCGGCCTGGCGGATCAGGTCGGCCACCGGCGTGCCCGCGATCCTGGCGCTGGACCAGACGAAAACCTCCGAGGTGCCATGCTCGCCGACGATCAGCGCCTCCACCGTGGCGGCGCTGACGCCGAAATGCTTCGCCAGGTGAACGCGGAAGCGCAGGCTGTCCAGGAACGTGCCGGTGCTCAGGACGCGATCGTGGCCGGCCAGGCGGCGGCTCAGGTCGGCGAGCGGATCGGGCGGATCGGTGACCACCAGCAGCACGGCGTCGGTCGCCGACCGCACCACCGCCGGCACAATCTCATTGTAGATCTCGACGTTCTTGTCGAGCAGCTTCAGCCGGCCCGACTTGTCGTTGCGATCCGTCGCGCCGCCGGTTTTCTCGTTGACGCCGGAGGTGATCATGACCAGCGAGGCGCCGGCCAGATCGGCGTAATCGCCGTCCCGCACCGTGACCTCGGCTGACAGCACGGCGCCGTAGCGCATGTCGGTCGCCACCGCCTCCGCCCGCTTGCGGGTGCGGTCGACAATGACGATCTCCCGCGCGCTGCCGCGCAGGATCAGGGACTGGATACAGGCCGCGCCCACCGCGCCGGCGCCGATGACCCCAATTTTCATCTCAATGATCTTTCATGCTGGGGCAGGCCGATCATTATCGTGCAGCGGAGAAGTCCTGATATCGCGCCAGCAAATCGGCCGGATCGCGGTAGATGGCGATGCAGCCGGCCTGGCGCAGGCTGTTCTCAGGAAAGCCGCCGCACAGCAACCCGATGGTACGCAAACCAAGGGCGGCGGCGGCTTGGGCGTCGTAGGGCGTATCACCGACGACCAGAATGTCGGACGGATCGATGCCGTCGACCTTGGCCAGTGCCGCCGCGAATATGTCGGGATAGGGCTTCGACTTTTCAGCCTCGTCGGAGGAGGTTTCCGCGTCCACCACGTCTTCGATCTCCGCCACTTTCTTGTACACTGCCAGCTCATCCGCCTTCGCCGATGAGGCAAGGACGATACGGATCGCGTCATCGCGCATCCGCTGCAGCCATGGCCGCACCAGCGGGAAGGCACGGACCTGGCCCAGGTACCGCTGCTTGAGGATCTGGCCGCGGTGTTGGTCGAGCGCCTCGCCCTGGCTGTGCAGGTCCCGCGGCGATAGGAACACCGGCATCAGTTGGTCGCCGCCTTTGCCGATCTGCTCTCGGATGGCTTGGAACGGGATCTTGTGGCCGAAATCCGCAAACGCGTCCTGCCACGCCCTGGCGTGCAGATCGACCGAGTCCACCAGCGTCCCGTCGACGTCGAGGATGACAGCTTCGACCACGCACATTCTCCTGTTGCCTGCCAGCAACGCGCCACCGACCCGCCGGTTTTCTCCTGCCGGCCGTGGCTTGGGTCGAACGTTGCAGCGCGGGCTGAAGGCTTTGGCCGTTCGGACGAGGGAAGAGGCGGATTAGGCTGCCGGCGCGATTCGCGGCGCCGGCGACGTGCTAGGCGCGCATGACACGGATCATTATTTCAACTTTAAATTGTATCGGATCGCCAACTCGCACCCTGGGACGGCGTTGCGGGGCCGTTCGTCCACCGGCAAATAAGTCCTGCGCTGGCGCCGTATTCATTGATGCTCGCGGCTTTGCCTGTTGGCGGACAAGGATTGATTTTCGAAGCGATCGAATAGCTTTGACCACAACCATTCAGGGAGTCATTATGCTAGTGCAGGTTGATTTAATTGTCGGCACGACCGTTCCATAGTACCTGCCGTTGATTATCTCCACCGGCGTAAACGGATTGTTTGTCTGCTGGGTGAGCATTCACCGCTTTGCCGCTGTCAATGACCCGTGAGATCGCGAAAGTCCGCGTAGGAAGGAAGCAGCCTGATGTGCGAGACCGCCGCAAGGACAGAGGCTGATCGCACCGCGCTGGGGATCGGCGTGGCGGTCGCCAAAGCCGCATTCACCAACGATGATGTCGCCGGTTTGATTGCAGGCGACGGGCTGCCTCGTGCGGCGGCGCAAGCGTGATCCGGTCCAATAAGAACCCCGAGGGCTGCATTAGCAACAATATTGCAACTATATCGTCGCATGTTGCGGCGGTACGCGCGGCGCATGCCCTGAGTAACCCGCCGGATGGCCGGCCGCCACGGCGTGTGACGAGTGTCATGACCACGACATCGTGGTCGACCGAGGCGCCATCATTTGCCGAACCATGGCGTTGAGCGGCGTGAAGCGAGTGGCTGGTATAAAGATGTTGCGCAGCCCTGTTGGTTTTGCTGTCTGATCGTGTTACCGATGGATCGATCGTTGAAACCATCGCGTAATAAACCGTCCAGAGGCAGAGTCCACCTCGACGCCGGCGTATAAGCTCGGCAATGCACCAACTTTGCGTCCATACGGGCGCTTTTATCGCATGAGGCTTATGTGGCAAAGCGACTCAACTCGATGCCGCTGGTTATCAACCAGGACGATGCGGCATTGGCGATGGTGCGGCCGGATGCGACGTCTCAGCCGACCCGATCGGCGCCCAACAACGCGCGAAAGACTCCGCTCCGAACCAGCCAGACCCTGAATGGGCTAGGTCAGAACAGCCGGAGTCAGAATGGGCACAGTAACAATGGCCAGAGTCATAACGGTCACAGTTACAATGGCCATGGCCAGAACAGCCACGATCACAATGGTCATAGCCGCAACGGCCGTGGGCAGAATGGCCAGAGGCTGGAGACCGATATCGCCGATGATGTCCGCGGACTGATCCGCGATCATCGTCTGGACGTGGCGAACCGCATCGTCGCGGGCTTGCTGGATCAGCGGATCGCCGACGGCGACAGCGCTCTCGGCGCTGTCAGCATGTTGTTGCAGCATTATGACATCATCCTGTCGCGGCAGCCGCCGCTGTCGCATATCGGCGCCGTGCCGCTACGCCCGAATGAAAGCCTTTATGCGTGCTTCGACAAATTCATCGACCTGATACGGCAGCAGCAGAACCAGGTGTCGGAACTTCAGGCGATTATCGCCGAATTGATATGAGCTAAGGAAACCGACACCCGTGGCAGCCATCCATGTCTTTGCCATCGACTGGATACCCGCGGTGAGCGACATCGCCAGTGGTGGCGGACTTCGCAGCCGGCAGATCGTCGAGGCGTTGCGCGAAGCCGGCCACAGTGTGACATTTTCGGTTCCCGCCGATTGTCGGCACCTCCGGCGGGTCGGCCACGACAGCCCCGACATGCGCGACATCGAGGTTCATACCGGTCGCAATCAGCTTGATGTGCTGCGCAAGACCCGGCCGGACATCGTTGTGTGGCTGCCGCCGTTGGTCCGCGCCATTCCATTCACTGGCCTCGGCGAGATGATCCATGTCTGCGACCTGATCGGCCTGCCGCATATCGAGGCCTCGCTGGGCGCCCATGCGTTGGAAGCGCCGATCCGCGAACGCCTGGCTCGCCTCTGTGGATTTGCCGATCTGGTGTTGACCGGGTCGGAGGAGCAACATGGCTACTGGCTCGCGGAACTGAGCCGCGAGCGATCCCCACCGCCCACCGTGATCGTGCCGTACGCGCTGCCCGAGACGCTCAGGACCAGCGGGGCTGCTGGTAAGCCGGGGCCGCTCCGGCTGCACGTCACCGGCATGGTCTATGCCTGGAGCACCTCGATCCAGTTGCTTGAACGGGTCGCCAACTGGGTGGCCGCGCGCGACGATGTCACCCTGTCGCTGATCGTCGGCACCGATCCCGGCGGCGCCACCGACCGGTCGGTGCTGCGCAAGCTGCAGGAGATCAGCGCCAGGCCGCGGGTCGAGATGCCGGGCGAGATCAGCTTCGCCAACGCCATGGCGGATTATCGTCTTGGTAGCGTCTCGCTGGATATTTATGAGCCGAACATGGAGCGGCGGATGGCCGTGCCGATCCGCACGGTCAATGCGCTGACCCAAGGCGTACCGATCCTGTCGACGATCGACGGCACGCTGATGCGGCGTCTCGAGGCGGAGGGTGCCGGCGTGATCGCGATCGATCGGCCGGAGCAGCCGTTTGAGCAGGCGCTCGATCGGATCGCCGCATTGTCCGCCGCCGACCTTGCCCGCATGTCGAAGGCCGCACGCGGTTTCGCGCAGCGGGAATACAGCGCGCCGGCATCGGCGAGGACGTTGCTGAGGGCGATCGAAGAGGCTGTCGACCGGCACGCCGCGCGACGTCGGACGGTATCGAGCGGTTATCGCCTCGGTCATGGCGGCTTGAGTGCCTTGAACGGCGGCGGCCCGGACGGCGTCGCGCTGAACGCCGGTACCGTGAACGGGACGGGTTCAAGCAGCGCGACGATCAACGGGAATGAACACCACGCAGCGCCGCCGCACGATCATATGGTTGACGCAACTAACGTCAGAGCGGCGCGTCCGCCACATGTACTGGTGATCTCGAACGTCGAGCCGCACCATCGTGAACTGCGTATCGACGTGCCGTTCAACGCTTTGTTCGGGCATCAGAAACTCAGCGGCTACACGGTCTGGAGCCGTGGCGATTTCAGCTTCACCACAAGCTCCAAGCTGGCTGACCAGACGTTCGATGCAATCTGGGTACAGCGGGAGATTTCGCCGGATGTCGCTGTAGCCCTGCACACCATGGGCCGCCCGTTTGTCTATGATATCGACGACAACCTGCTGGCTTCGCCGGGCTACCGTCCGTCATTTTCCATCGAGCTGATTCAAACCGTCCGCAACCTGATCTGGTCGTGTTCCATCCTGTCCTGTTCCACGGCTCGCCTGGGCCAGTTGTTGAACGCGGTGTCGATGCGGCAGGTGATCGACAAGGTGATCGTGACCCCCAACCTGCTGCGCGAGGCGCCCGCGCCGGGGCCAGTCGGAACGCCGCGCTTCCTGATCTGGGTGTCCAGCGACACCCCCGCGCTGACCCAGTCGCGCCTGGTCATCGTCAAGGCGATCCGCGACTTCTGCCTGGCGCATGGTCTGAAGCTGGCCTGCATCGGTGCCGAACCGCCGGACCTGATCGCCGAGTCGGAGGTCGAGATCGTGCATGTCCGGCAGGTGCCCTATGGCTCCTACCTGTCGCTGCTGCGGTCGTTTGCGCCGGGGATCATGGCCTGCCCGCTGGAGACCGACGCCGACAGCGGTACCGCCGACTTCATCCAGGCCAAGAGCGACATCAAGATGCTGGAGGCTCTGGCTTGCGGCCTGGTTGGTGTGTTCAGCCGAGCCTATCCGTATCTGGAGAGTAATTTGCCGCAGCCTATTTTGTGTGAGAACACCTATCGCGGCTGGATGGAAGGATTGGCTCAAGCCTGGCAGCGCTGCGGGCAGGCAACCGATCAGCCGGCGATCCCGCCGAACCGCTATGCCAGCGCCACCGGGGCGCAACCGTGGCTCGACGCGATCAATCTGGTTCGGCTGCCAAGTCCGATGCCGTGCAGCCAGTTCAAGGACGCGGTGACGTCATTGCGCGGCCGCTATGGAAAATACCTGCTGTCCGAAGCCGAGTTCGATGCGCAGTTTTATGTGGACACCTATCCCGACGTCGGGATCGCCATCGAGCAGGGGCAACTGTCGGCACCGTATGCGCATTATCACGCCTATGGCTATCGCGAGGGACGGCAAGGCCGACCCGACGACGTCCTGGAGCCGCATAACGAGCGGGTCTGGGCCAATCTGATCCACACTTTGGGCGATCTGCAGACGGCGGTGTCCAACCAGTCCGCCCACCTGGAGTCGCTGAAGGCTCGTCGGGCAACACGGCTGATGCTGCGCTGATGGTTTGGGCAGGCGGAAAACCGGATCCTCCAAGCGAAGGCTCAGCGAGCTGCTGAGGTCAGTGATCGGGCGGTGTCGTATCAACCGGCGTTTGAATTGACCGCTGCGACGTCATGGCGCGGCTGTTCCGCGTCATGGCTCGGTACCGGTTGGGCTACCCGTCGCAATACGGTGCTGGTTCAGATGGCCCGGACTGGCGCCGGGCCATGACGAACACCGGGGTCAGGGCATACATCGGCTGGTACAGCAGCACGTGTAGTTAACCAGTCGTCTTGCCCCGGACACGCCGGGGCAAGACGAAAGCCACAATGCGGGTATCAAAAATCAGGCCAGCTTCATGCGGAACGTGAAGCAGGTGCGCCCAGCGTTTGAGACGACGCCGAGGCTGCCGCCATGGGCTCGGGCAATCTCGGCCGCAATGTAGAGGCCCAGGCCGAGACCCTGCTGATCGGACCGGGCGGCGCCGCGCGAAAACGGCTCGAACAGGTGTTCCAGCGTGGCCGGTGGAATTGGATTGCCGGCGTTGGCAACCGAAAGCTCGAAGTGTCCGTCGACGGTGACGGCGTGCACCTGGACCGGCTTGTCGGCCGCGCCATAGGTCAGGGCGTTGCCCAGAAGGTTCGAGAACAACTGGCCGATACGTCCGCGGTCGCAGTTGACCGGTTCGGCGATGGCAACCTTGGCCCGGACGACCCGATCGGGCCAGGCGGTGCGCAACTCCGCGATCACCTGGTTCAGGATCGGCGCCAATGGCTCACTGGCATCGCGGTCCAACGTCATTCCGCCGCCGAGGCGGCCACGGGCGAAATCCAGCACGTCATCGATCAGCCCCGACATCCGCGCCGACGCTGCTCTGGATAAGGCCGACAATTTTAGTCGCCTTCGCGTTCAGCGGTGTGCGCAGCAACATTTTCGCGCCAGCGTCGATCGAGGCGAGCGGATTGCGCAGGTCATGACCCAGCACCGCGATGGACTGCTCGCGCAACTGCGACGTCGTCCGCTCACCATGCAGGCTGGCCTCGGTGGACGCCAGCCGGCGTGACGCATCCAGATGCATGGCGATGAGTTGAGCGAACAGCTTGAACATGCCGATTGTTTCGGATTTGTTTAGCCGGACCGGCCGGGGATCGATCGCGCACAGGGTGCCGAAGAAGCTTCCATCCGCCAGGACAATTGGCATCGAGATGTAGCTCTGAAAGCCATACATCGCCGGCGTGGGATGAGTCCGGTAGATCGGATCCATGGTAACGTCGTCGATGACGATGGGGTCGCGGGTGCGGCGGATTTCATCGCAGATCGTCGATTCGAGCTTCAGTTCATCGCCGGGCCGCAGACCGAACTGAATTTCATCGCGTACGCCGCAGCCGATCCATCGATCCTTGGTGACCCGGGCGACGGCGGCGAACCGCATGCCCGTGGTGCGGCAGATGACCTCCAGGATCGCCGGCACCGCTTCCATACGGCTGATCGCGGCAACATCGGCCTGGTACGTCGTCCGTGTCGGCCAGCCGTGTCGGCGCCGCGTCAAAACAACCTGTTTCCGCTGTTCGGATCCATCAGAACTCCGCTTGCCGCAAGAGCCGAGCGAGGCGGTCCAGGACAGCGTTCGCCATGCCTGGTTCGGCGCCGGTGAAGAAGCCGCGCGCGACGTCAAGATACTCGTTGATCACGACCTTGGCGGGCGGTCCATCCGGCATGGAAAGTTCCGCCGCCCCGGCGCGCAGCAAGGCGCGCAGCACCGGATCGATCCGGTTGAGCGGCCAGTCGGCGGGCAACGTCTCGGTCAGCATCGTATCGATGGCGTCCTGCCGCAGCACGGCGCCGCGCACCACGCGGGCGAACAGGGGAACTTCGGCATCCGGCACACGGCCGTCTTCGAATCCGCCTGATATAAACCCACCGCCCCGCGCGCCGCCGCCAGTCAACCCGCCGCCAGGAAGCTGCTGCCCGATAAGCGGCTGCCTTGGGAACCGGTTCTTGCGGCAAGCCGGCAAAAGGTGCGGTCGCGTGGGGCAGGTCCCCCAGCCGATGCTTGATGAACTGGTCAATGACGGTTTCGGCGCTGTCGCCGGCCTGCTCGGTCTGGAACAAGGCCTGCACGGCAGCGACCCGGGACGCCGTTCGCCCCCGCGTTTTCGGTGGACGCGACATCACGCGGCGCCGAGGCTGCGGGCTGCGTTGATCTGCAGCAAGGCCGCGGCGGCGGCCTCGGCACCCTTGTTGTGGCCGTCCTGACCCGACCGCGCCTCGGCTTGCGCGGCCGTATCGCAGGTCAGCAGGCCGGTACCCAGGGCGATGCCGAATTGCAGCGCCACGTTCATGATCCCTTGCATCGTCGCCCTGCAGATGAATTCGTAATGATCGGTCTCGCCGCGGATGATGCAGCCCAGTGCGATGAAGCCGTCGAAGCGCTTGCTGCCGCGGAGCGCGATGCGGATCACCTGTGGCAGTTCGAAGGCGCCGGCAACGTCCAAGCACCTCCGACGTGCCGCCGGCCTCCTGCAGGATGCGCCGTGCGCCGCTGGTCAGGCCGTCCACCACGTCGCGATAGTAGGGCGCCCGCACGATCAGCAGATGCGGCGGCGGGCCTTCGATCAGCGGTGCGCTGGGCAGTTCGGCGTCCTCGGTGCTCATCCTTCGTAATCCACGCCGACGACGTTGGGGATCGGCCGCTGCTCGACGATGTTCAGGCCGTAACCCTCCAGTCCGATGACGGTGCGGGGATAGTTGGTCAGCAGCACCATGTTGCTTACGCCAAGGTCCAGCAGGATCTGCGCCCCGATGCCGTAGTCGCGCAACTCCCGCGTTGGTCGTTTGGTCCCGTCGGCCAGCAGCCGTACACGTTCGGCCAGCGCGGTCTTGCGATGCTCGCGAATGAACACCACGATGCCGCGGCCGGCCTTGCTGATCATATGCATCGAATTATGCACCGAGATCCAGTGCGGCGCTCCGGTCATGTCGTCCAGCAGGTCGACCGCGTGCATCCGCACCAGCACCGGTTCCGCGGTGCTGACATCGCCCTTGATCAGAGCCAGGTGCTCCTGGTACTCGACCGTGTTGGCATACACGACGACGCGCCAGCCGCCGCCGGCGGGATGCTCATAGGCGCCTTCCTCGACGCGGCGCACCAGACGCTCGGTCAGCCGGCGGTTGGCGATCAGGTCGGCGATGGTGCCCAGCTTCAGGTTGTGCTTCTGCGCGAAGCTGACCAGGTCCGGCAGGCGGGCCATGGTGCCGTCGTCGTTCATGATCTCGCAGATCACCGCGGACGGATTGAGGCCGGCCTTGCGGGCGATGTCGACCGAGGCTTCGGTATGCCCGGCCCGCACCAGCGTGCCGCCCTCGCGCGCCACCAGCGGAAAGACGTGGCCGGGCGTGGTGATGTCGTCGCGCGTGCTGTCCGCGTTGATCGCCACGGCGATGGTGCGGGCGCGGTCGGCGGCGGAGATGCCGGTGGTCACCCCTTCCCGCGCTTCGATCGAGACGGTGAAGGCGGTCTGGTGCCTGGTGCCGTTCTGCCGGCTCATGAGCGGCAGGCCGAGGGTCTCGACCCGCTGGCGGGTCATCGCCAGGCAGATCAGGCCGCGCGCGTAGCGGGCCATGAAATTGATCGCATCCGGGGTGGCGAACTGCGCCGGGATGACCAGGTCGCCTTCGTTCTCGCGGTCCTCGTCATCAACCAGGATGAACATGCGGCCGTTGCGGGCTTCCTCGATCAGTTCCTCGGCTGAGGACAGGTATTTCGACAGGTCCGCCGTGACGAAGGTTTGCTTCAGATTATCCATCACGCGGTCTCCGATGGGAGGGCTTTGGCGGACGCGGACCCGGCCGTCAGGGAGTCGGACAGGCGGGCGACGTAGCGCGCCAGCATGTCGATCTCGATGTTGACCGGATCGTCCGGCTGCATGGTGCCGAAGCTGGTGACCGCGGCGGTATGCGGAATGATGTTCACTCCGAAAATATCGCCCCGCACCTCGTTCACAGTCAACGATGCGCCGTCCACCGCGACGCTGCCCTTGGCGGCGATGAAGCGGGCAAGTTCGGGCGGCACGCGAAAAACCCAGCGCACGGACCCATTTTCCGGCGTGGCGGAGACCGCGTGGCCGACGCCATCGGCATGGCCGGACACAAGATGGCCGCCGAGTTCGTCGCCAATGCGCAGCGAGCGTTCCAGGTTCACCCTGGCGCCGACCTGCCAGGTGCCCAGCTTGGTGTGGGCCAGGGTCTCGGCCGAGGCATCGACGGCGAACCAGTCGGCACCGAATTCCACCACGGTGAGGCAGCAGCCGGAGCAGGCGATCGAGGCACCAATGGCGACCGGCGGGTCGGCCAGGAAGGCTCCGGGCGTGTCGATGACCAGGCGCATGTCGCGGCCGGTGCCGGCCCCCGGATCGCCTCCGGCGGCCTTGATGGCGCTGACCTGGCCGAGGGCGGTTATGATGCCGGTGAACATGGGCTCTCCCTCGTATACTCACTGAACATGTCGTCACCGATCGTTGACATGCAATGGCGCCGGAAGCGGGGCATCTGGTCAAGAGCTTGCACACCGAATGCCTGCACGCCGGGCCAGCCGTCGGTGCCCATGATAGCGGGGGCATGGAACCAGGCGATGCGGTCGACCAGGTCGGCGCGCAGCAGGGCGGCGGCGATCTGGCCACCACCCTCGACCAGCAGACGGGTCAACCCGGCCTGACCGAGGGCCTGAAGACCGGCCACCAGATCGACCCCGGCCGCTGACCCGGGCACCGTGATGACCGTCGCGCCGAGTTTGGTGAACGCGGCGTGACGATGCGGATCAGTGCCTTGCCGGGTTAGAAACCAGGTGGGGATTTGGCCGGCGGTCGCGGCCAGGCGGGTGGTGAGCGGCGTGCGAAGGTGGCTGTCGGCGATGACCCTGACCACCGGCGTCGGACGGTAGCCTGGAATGCGGCAAGTCAACTCCGGGTTGTCGGCCAGCACGGTCCCGACCCCGACCATAACCGCATCGTGGCGGCCGCGCAGGGCATGGGCGAGGCGGCGGGCGGCGGTGCCGGTGATCCACTGGCTCTCGCCGCCATGCGTGGCGATGCGGCCGTCCAGCGTGGTGGCGAGTTTCAAGGTCACCATCGGGCGACCCCGGGTCACCCGCTGGGTAAAGCCGAACAGGATGTCCTGTGCGTCGGCTTCGAGCAGGCCGGTGACGGCGCCGATGCCGGCGGCGCGCAGCCTGGACAGTCCCTGGCCATTGACGCGTGGGTCGGGATCGCAGGTGGCGATGACAACGCGGGCAATACCGGCCGTGATCAGCGCATCGGTGCAGGGCGGCGAGCGGCCCCAGTGGCAGCAGGGCTCCAGGGTGACATAGGCGGTGGCGCCGCGCGCCTGCTCGCCGGCCATCGCCAGGGCGTTGACTTCGGCGTGCGGCCGGCCGCCGGCTGAGGTGACCCCGCGGCCGACGACGCGATCGTCGCGCACGATGACACAGCCGACCGAGGGGTTCGGCCAGGTCGTCCCCACGCCTCGCCGCGCCAGCGCCAGCGCGGCGCGCATGTGGGAGAGGTCGAGGGGGGCGGGCGGCGGTGTCAGAGTGTCCGCCGTTTGGGGGGGTATGGCCGGGTAGCAGGTGCCACGGGTGTATCCCCAGTGTCATGGCCGCCCCACGGGTCGGGTCGCAGGCCCGCCCGAGGACAGGCACCGGCCGGCCAACCACGACTTTGGTGGCTTCTGCTACAGGAGTCGTGGGTGGCCGGGCCAAGCCCGGCCATGACACTGGGGAGAGGCCGGTGGACGACGCCAAGCGCGGCCATGACACTGGGGAGAGGCCGGTGGACGACGCCCGGGTCAGCAACTCGGGGAGTGGTCACGCGTGGGAGACGGGTGAGCGACGGTCGGGACATGGATCGGATAACGCCGCCGGGCATGCCTATTCCTCCGCCGCATCAGCCAGCCCGCCGACGAAATCCTCGAAGTCCTTCGCCTCACGAAAGTTGCGGTAGACGCTGGCGAAGCGGACGTAGGCCACCTTGTCCAGCTCCTTCAGCGTGTCCATCACCAGTTCGCCGATCTGCTTGCTGGGGATGTCGCTATCACCTGACGCTTCAAGTTGACGCACCACCGAGTTGACGATCCGCTCGATCCGCTCCTCCTGGATCGGCCGCTTGCGCAGCGAGATACGGACCGAGCGGGCTAGCTTGTCGCGGTCGAACGGCACCCGTCGGCCGTCGGCCTTGATCACCGTCAGTTCGCGCAGTTGCACGCGCTCGATCGTGGTAAAGCGCTGGCCGCAATTGCCGCAGAAGCGACGACGGCGGATGGCGCCGTTGTCCTCGGTCGGGCGGCTGTCCTTCACCTGGGTGTCGTCGAAACCGCAGAACGGGCAGCGCATGCCACTCTACCGGGTGGGATACAGCGGGAAACGGGCGCAGAGCTGCTTCACCTTCTCGGCCACCGCTTGCTCGACGGTCTCGTTGGTGCCGGCATTGGATCGGCCGATACCCTCCAGGACCTCGTTGATCATCAGACCGATCTGGCGAAACTCCTCGGTGCCGAAGCCGCGGGTGGTGGCGGCGGGGGAGCCCAGGCGGATGCCTGAGGTGATTGCCGGCTTCTCCGGGTCGAACGGGATGGCGTTCTTGTTGGCGGTCATATGGGCGCGTTCCAGGCTGGCTTCGGCGGCCTTGCCGGTGACCCGCTTGGGCCGCAGGTCGACCAGCAGCAGGTGGCTGTCGGTGCCGCCGCTGACGATGTCCAGGCCTTGCTGGCGCAGCGTGTCCGCGAGCACCCGGGCGTTGTCCTGTACCGCCTTCTGATAGGACCGAAATTCCGGCCGCAGCGCTTCGCCGAACGCCGCCGCCTTGCCAGCGATGACATGCATCAGCGGGCCGCCCTGCAGGCCGGGGAAAACGGCCGAGTTGATCTTCTTGCCAAGCTCCAGGTCGTTCGACAGGATCATGCCGCCGCGTGGGCCGCGCAGCGTCTTGTGCGTCGTCGTCGTCACTACGTGTGCATGCGGCAGCGGGCTGGGGAACAGGTCGGCCGCGACCAGGCCGGCGAAATGTGCCATGTCCACCATGAAATACGCACCGACCTCGTCGGCGACTCGGCGGATGCGCGGAAAATCGATGAAGCGCGGATAGGCCGAACCGCCGGCTATAATCAGTTTCGGTCGTTCGGTCCGGGCCAGTTGCTCCAGTTCGTCGTAATCCAGCAGACCGTTGTCCCGCCGGACGCCGGTACTGCACCGCGCGGAACCATTTGCCCGACAGGTTCGGCGCGGCGCCATGAGTCAGGTGGCCGCCGGCGGCGAGGCTCATGCCGAGCACCGTGTCGCTGGGATGGAGCAGGGCGAGGAAGACCGCCTGGTTGGCCTGCGCGCCGGAATGCGGCTGCACGTTGGCGAAGGCGCAGCCGAACAACTGTTTCGCCCGATCGATTGCCAGGGTTTCCGCCACGTCAACATAGACGCAGCCGCCATAGTAGCGGCGTCCGGGGTAGCCTTCGGCGTATTTGTTGGTCAGCACGGACCCTTGGGCTTCCAGCACCGCGGCGGAGACGATGTTCTCAGAGGCGATCAGTTCGATGCCGTCCTGCTGCCGGTCGAGTTCAGAGCGGATGGCGGCGGCAAGTTCGGGGTCGGTGTCCGCCAGGGGTGCGGCAAAGAATCGCTGGGTGCTCGAGGCAGGGATGTGCTGGTTCATAAGCTGTCCACCGTGGCTGTGTCCGACAGTCCTGTAACATGGGGTTGATGGCGTATAAACCGACCTGTTTTCGAAATGCATGAGCCGAAACGACAACTGGGACAGGGGGCCGGTCGGTACGGTGCGCATAGCCCTGCGGCGCGTTTGGCCGGCGACCTCCGGCGGCCGATGACGCCCCATTGCCTGCGCCGCCGGCGCGGCGACCCATTGTGCGCGAACTCCGGTGCTGAGGCTAAATGGTGCCATGTCGCCGGCTTCCCCCCGCACCGTCGCACTGCCCGACCTTTTGGCGACGGAGGCGTTGGCGCGGCGCCTCGCGGCACTGGTGCGGCTGGGCGACAGCCTGTTGCTGGAAGGGCCCCTGGGCGCCGGCAAGACCGCGCTGGCACGGGCTTTCCTGCGTGCCGCGGCGGGCGATCCGACGCTCGAAGTACCCAGCCCGTCCTTCACTCTGGTGCAGGCCTATGACACGTTGGTCGGCACCGTCTTCCACTATGACCTGTGGCGCCTGGATGGCCCGTCCGGGCTCACCGAGCTGGACTGGGAGGACGCGCGTGACGGCATCGTGGTGGTCGAGTGGCCTGACCGCCTGGGTCCGCTGCGGCCCGACGACGCGCTGACAATCACACTGCAGCTGCTGGAGGGCGACGCGCGGGCGGCAACGTTGTCCGGCTGGCCCGACCGGATCGATCGCCTCGCATGACCCGCGAGACGCGGATCGCCGCGTTCCTGAGGCAGACCGGATATGCCATGGCCGATGCCGAGCCGCTGGCCCAGGATGCCAGCTTCCGCCGCTACCTTCGCTTGCGCGGCAACCGCCCTGCCGTGTTGATGGATGCGCCGCCGCCCGAGGATGTCCGGCCGTTCCTGTGCATCGCCGGCCATCTGCGCGGCCTCGGCCTGTCGGTGCCGGAGATCATCGCGGCGGATGCGGTCGACGGGCTGGTGCTGGAGGAAGACCTCGGCGACGACTTGCTGTCCGTCCTGCTGGACCAGGCGGATGTGCCGGCCGAACCGCTGCTGGACACCGCCGTGGACGCGTTGGTCGCGATGCAGCGTGACGCATCACCGCCGATCGGCAAACTGCCGGACTGGGACGCCGCGACGATGGCGCGGACCGCGATGGGCACGCTGTTCGACTGGTGGTGGCCGGCCCGCTTCGGCACCCCGGCACCCGAGGCGGCGCGCCGCGACATTGGACAGGCACTCGACACGATGCTCGCACCGGTTGGCGCGGGTCCGCGCTGCTTCGTCCACCGCGACTTCTTCGCCGGCAACCTGCTGTGGCTGCCGGAGCGTCACGGGGCCGCGCGGATCGGCATCCTCGATTTCCAGGGCGCCGCATGGGGCCACCCGGCGTACGATCTGGTCTCGCTGGTGCAGGACGCCCGGCGCGACATCCCCGTCGCCCTGCAACACCGCGCCATCAACCGCTATCTCGCCATTCGGCTGGAGCTTGAGCCCGTGGCATTCCACGCCGCCTTCACCGCCTGCGCGGCGCAACGGCATCTTCGCGTCGCCGGCCAATGGGTGAGGCTTGCGCAACGTGACGACAGGCCGCAGTACCTCGCCCATGGGCCGCGCACCTGGCGCCTGCTGGACGAGGCGCTGGGTCAGCCGGCGGCGGCACCACTCGCGGCCGCGTTGGACCGGTGGATACCAGCCGCCTGGCGTGGCAATCCGCCTGGCCTGGCGACCCACCAGGCTCCGCTGTCCAAAGTGAAACCCGCCAGGAACCAGCCCCTAGGACCTGAAACATGATCGCTGTGTCGCCTCGTTCCGCGATGGTTCTGGCGGCCGGCTTCGGCTCCCGCATGCGGCCGCTGACCGATACGACCGCTAAGCCGTTGCTGACCTTGGGCGGGCGCACCTTGCTGGATCACGCCCTGGACCATCTGGCGGCCGAGGGCGTCGAGGTCGTCGCGGTCAACGCGCATTGGCACGCCGACGCGGTGGCCGAACATCTGGCGCAGCGGCGCGAGGAGCCGCCCCGCAGCGTGTTGCTGCGGGAGGCGATGTTGCTGGATACCGGGGGGTCGGTGCGCGCCGCGCTGGCGGTGCTCGGCAGTGCGCCGTTCTATGTCGTTAATGGCGACGCGTTCTGGCTGAACGGCCCGACTTCCGCACTGTGCCGGCTGACGCAGGCGCTGGAGGAGGGGGTTGACGGCGTGCTGCTGGTGCATCGCGTGTCGCATGTCCATGCCGAGGTCGGGTTCGGCGATTTCGCAGTCGACAAATGGGGCAAGCCGCGCCGGCGCAGTCAGCGGGAGGTGGTCCCCTACATCTATGCCGGCGTGCAGTTGATCCACCCAAGGCTGTTGCGCGACGCGCCGCCAGGCGCCTTCAGCATGAACCGCATGTGGGATCGTGCGATCGAGCAGGGCCGGCTGCGGGCGGTCGTGCACGACGGCATCTGGTTTCATCTGTCAACACCGTCAGACTTGCAGGAGGCCGAGCAGATCCTGGAAGCGCGTGTGACGGGTGACGCTCGGTGGCCGTGGCGGTAAGAACAGGGTGTCGCAGATCCTGATGCGACATGCTTCGGACTGCAATTGTTCGATTTCCCTGGGTCCAAGTCGAACCCAGCTCTAGACCGGACATGCCTGATTTATGCCACGCAGTGGGGCTTAGAGCGGTGACCAACCAAGTTACGCGCGGCTGCCATGACCCAGCGTGTCCTGGCGACCTGTCGTTGCGTAAGCGGCTTCAGGTGACCCGGACACGCCGGACGGTATAGCTATGCTGGTGCAACTTGATCGGTTTTCGCTTTAGTCCTGCTTGGACACGCCGGCCGGGCTGCCATCGCTGTGGCTGAAGCTCTGCGTGCGCTGCTTGTAGGCAGCGCTGCCAGGTCCGACCGTCGTCGGGCTGTTGCCATCGGTGCGCTGCTTGGAGGCGCCGCTGCCAGGTCCGACCATCGTCGGGCTGTTGCCGTCAGTCGGCTGTTTCTTCGAGGTTGGCGTTTGGGCGAAAGACGGTGCCGCCAAAAGCAGGCCAGCCGCCACCATGGTTACTGAAAGGCCGAGGATTCTCATTGCCGCTCCTAAGGTAAGAGTTGATGCCACGTCAGCGACGCCGCTGCTGCCGCGCTCAATACAGTTACACGTTTCTGGCCACCGTGTCTTGGACATATGTATCCAGGGCTCAAACCCTATTTGATACAATTGGTTGTTTTACCCGCAAATCCTTTGGACAGGTGGAAGCATGGAATATTCCACATGAAACGACAGGCGGCAGGCCAGCCATCCCCTGGCGAAAGTTCCGGAAATACGCCAACTTGCAGCCGCAGCAGGCCGGCAAGAAATATTGCTACAACAACAGGAGCGAACATGGTCGATACGAACAGGATTGCAACCCCACTTCGCCAGGCCGCCGAGACGGGCGACATACCAGGGGTGGCCGCCGCCGCGGCGACGGCTGATGGCGTCATCTTCGAGGCCGCCTTCGGCGTGCGTGATGTGACGGCCGGCGATCCGATGACGGCCGATACGGTGGTCTGGATCGCCTCGATGACCAAGGCGGTGACCGGCGCCTGCGCGATGCAGATGGTCGAGCGCGGCAAGCTTTCTCTCGACGGCGACATCGCCACGGTCCTGCCGGAGCTGGGGCGGGTGCAAGTGCTGGAAGGCTTCGACGCGAGCGGCACGCCACGGCTGCGGCCAGCCAGGCGGGCCATCACCCTGCGTCACCTGCTGACGCATACATCGGGCTATGCCTACGACATCTGGAATGCCGACATTGCCCGCTACATGGAGGCGACCGGCACGCCCGGCATCATTTCCTGCCAGAACGCGGCATTGACGTTGCCCTTGGTGTTCGATCCGGGCGACCGATGGGAGTACGGGATTTCGATCGATTGGGCCGGCAAGGCGGTGGAGGCTGTCGCGGGTCAGACCCTCGAGCAGTATATGCAGGACAATATACTCAAGCCACTCGGCATGGCCGACACCGGCTTCCGGATCGGCGAGGCCCAGCGGCGGCGCCTGGCCGCAATGCACGCGCGCACGCCCGATGGGCTGGCGCCAATCGAGTTCGGGATGCCGCAGGAGCCGGAATTCCACATGGGCGGCGGTGGGCTGTATTCCACGGTCGGGGACTATTTGAAGTTCGCCCAGATGATCCTGCACGGCGGCACGTTCAACGGCGTCCAGGTGCTGCAGCCGGACACCGTGGCGGCGATGTCGAAAAACGCCATGGGCGACCTGGTCTGTCGTCCCATGAAGACTGTCGCCCCGCCGTCATCGAACGACGTCGATTTCGTCGCGGGCATGAAGTGGGGCCTGAGCTTCCTGATCAATCCGGAGCCGCTGCCGACGGGTCGTTCAGTCGGGCAGCCTCGCCTGGGCAGGGCTGGCGAATTCCTATTACTGGATCGATCCGGCGCGCAAGGTGGCCGGCGTCTACGCGACGCAGGTGCTGCCGTTCTTCGACCAGAAGGCTGTCCAGGCGTTCGAGGCGTTTGAAACCGCGGTCTATCAGGCGCTGTAGTGTCGGTAATGCGTTGTGCTGCCACGCGCTTCGTCATCAACGCTTGATCACCACCGAATGTTGCGCCACGCGACAGCGTCTTCAGCGCGTGGCGTCGTTCCTAAGCGCTCTGCGGTGATACGCTTCCGGACGGATCCGGCGGAGTGAAACGCGCCGGCGCATGCGACATCGGGCGACCATGCGCCACAGAGTCCCACGTTCGCCTGGAACGGATGGCATCAGATCAGAGGGTCTGCACGATGACGAGCGACAAAGACCAATCCGCCGCAAGCGATTGGCCCGATCTTCCCCTTTCGGAGTGGGCCGAAACCTGCGCCACACTGCATCTGTGGACGCAGGTGGTGGGAAAAATCCGGCTCGCCCACGCGCCGATGGTCAACCATTGGTGGCAGGTTCCGTTGTATGTAACCTGTCGTGGGCTGACGACGTCACCGATCCCCTATGGCGGCACGAGTTTTCAGATCGACTTCGATTTCGTCGATCACACACTGAGGCTCCAAACCAGCAAAGGCGACATTGAAACCATCGTTCTCGGCCCGCGAAGCGTGGCGGATTTCTACACGGAGGTCATGGGCCGTCTGCGTGGACTTGGGCTGGAAACGCGGATCTGGACCATGCCGGTCGAGATACCCGAGGCTATCCCCTTCGAGCAGGACAAAATCCATGCTTCCTACGACCCGGAATACGTCACGCGCTTCTGGCGCGTTCTGGTCCAGGTCGACCGGGTGCTCACCCGGTTCCGCGGGCAATTCCTCGGCAAGGTGAGCCCGGTGCATTTCTTCTGGGGCAGCTTTGACATGGCGGTTACCCGCTTCTCGGGACGTACGGCACCGCAGTTGACGGGCAAGTCGCCGAATCTGGGCGCCTGGGTCATGCAGGAGGCGTACTCGCACGAAGTCAGCAGCTGCGGTTTCTGGCCGGGAAACGGCGGGTTCGGCAAAGCCGCCTTCTACAGCTATGCCTACCCCGAGCCGGAGGGCTTTGCCACGGCGCCGACGTTTCCGGATGCCACGTATTACGACCAGGACCTCGGGCAGCACATCCTGCCCGTACGATGCGGTCCGTCAGGCAAGATCGCCGGATGACGACCTGATGCGTTACCTGCTCAGCACGTATGAAGCCGCAGCCGATTTCGGCAAATGGGACCGTGCGGTGCTGGAACGAGCCTGAGGCCTTGGCTGACCAGACGGTTCTGTCAAAGCTCGCACCAGCAAGTACTCAAGCGGTTGGAGGGTGACGATGTTTGATCAGGACCAAATACGCCCCGGAGGACAACATAGTAAGTTTGTATCAGCGCCACGTGCTGCCACGCCTGCTGCATCTGGCGATGCGGCAGGCGGCGTTGCAGCCGTTCCGCCAAAGGATTATCGGTGCGGCCGAGGGGCGGGTGCTGGAGGTCGGTATCGGCTCGGGGCTCAACCTGCCGCTATACGGGCAAGCGGTCCGAACGGTCATAGGACTGGAGCCGTCGCCCGAACTGCTGCGGATGGCGCGTGATCGCGCCGCGACCGCGCCGGTTCCCGTCGAGCTGCTGGAAGCCTCGGCCGAGGCGGTGCCGCTCGAGACTGCCAGCATCGACACCGTGGTGATGACCTGGACGCTCTGCACTATCCCCGATCCGCATCGCGCGCTGGCCGAGCTGCTGTCGCGTGCTGAAGCCCGGTGGGGCGCTGCTGTTCGTCGAGCACGGCCGTGCGCCGGAGTTGGGGGTGGCGCGTTGGCAGGACCGGCTCGATCCGCTGTGGCGGCGCGTCGCCGGCGGCTGTCACCTCAACCGCAAGATCGACGACCTGATCTCCGGCAGCGGCTTCCGGATCAATGCGTTGGCGAACGCGCGGCTGCCCGGACCGCGCACCCATACCTTCCTCTACGAAGGCCGTGCTCGGCCGGCATGATGGCAGGATGTGATAGTCAGCACCGGCGCGGGCCCTTCTGATGCGACGCTTCGTGAGTTCCCGACGCGAGATGACGCGGCACTCTGCCCGCGCGCAGCCAAGGCGAGCTTGACAAGAGGGCCCAGCAGCCGACGGCGGATGACAGCGATTGAGATGTGGTAATGTTTGGAAGCCCTAACGGGCGCATCGAGTCGCCCGACCAGGTAAGCCGGATATGTCATCGTGGCCCTGAACCTCTTCGCCATTCCACCGCATGTGCCGTTCCTCGACGCACTGGCGAACGGATGGCTCGCGCGTGGCGATGATCCGCTCGCCGCCAGCAACGGGCTGATCCTGCTGCCGACGCGCCGCTCCGCCCGTGCCCTGGCGGATGCGTTTCTGCGTGCCTATGACGGCAAGCCCATGCTGCTGCCGCGCATCACCGCGCTGGGGGCGCTGGATGAGGCGCCGCTGGCGCTGGCCGGGGCGCTCGACCTGCCACCGGCGGTGGAGCCTATGCAACGGCTGGCCGCGCTGGCATCGCTGATCCTGGCGATGAAGGGGGATGGCGGCGCGCCCAGGACCGCCGATCGGGCCTGGATCCTGGCGCGGGAACTCGCCGCGCTGATGGACGAGGCGGAGTGGGCCGGGATCGACCTGGTTCGGCGGCTGCCTGACGCGGCCGGCGCGGATTTCGCCGAACATTGGTCGAAGACGCTGACGTTCCTGCATATCGTGACCGCCGCCTGGCCGGCCTGGCTGGCCGATAACGGCGTGATGAACCCGGCCGCCCGCCAGGTCGCGCTGCTCGACGCGCAGGCTGCCGCGTGGCAGGCGACCCCGCCCGACCATCCAATTCTCGTCGCCGGCACCACCGCCGGGATTCCCGCTGTCGCCCGCCTGCTGCGGGTGGTGTGCCGCCTGCCGATGGGTCAGGTGGTGCTGCCGCAACTCGACCTGACGATGCAGGAGGCGGCCTGGCAGGACCTGGAGGCCCCGCACCCCCAGGCCGGTCTGGCCGATCTGCTGACAACCTGGATGCGACGCGGGGTGACGTGCGGCCCTGGCCCGGGGATGCCGCCAGCCGCATCCCGCCGCATCGCTTTGCGCTGCTGTCGCGCGCGCTGCTGCCGGCCTCGGCACTGCACGCGTGGCTGGACCGGACACCGGTGAAGCTGGATGGGCTGGCGCGGCTGACCACGACCGACCAGCAGCAGGAGGCAGAGGCGATCGCGCTGGTGCTGCGGGAAGCGCTGGAAACGCCGGGCGCCCGGGCCGCCTTGGTGACGCCGGATCGTGAGCTCGCCGGTCGGGTGGCGGCGGGGCTGCTCCGCTATGGGGTGGTCGCTGATGACAGTGCCGGGGAGCCACTGGCTGAGACACCGCCCGCGGTGTTTCTGCGCCTGCTGGTGCGAGCGGTGGCAGAGGATCTGGCGCCGGTGCCGCTGCTGGCTTTGCTGAAACATCCGCTGGCCGCAGCCGGATTGGCGCCAGTGGCCTGCCGCGCCGCCGCGCGGGATCTGGAGACGCTGTGCCTGCGCGGTCAGCGCCCGTCGCCCGGTCTCGGCAACCTGCGCCTGGCCGTGAACAAGGCAGGCGGGGCGGGTTGCGCCAGCGCCGCGTTCCTGGGGCGGATAGAGGCCTGTCTGGAACCGGCGCTGCGGATTGATGCGGCGATGGAGATCGACCCGCGAACCGCGCTGGCCGCCGTGATCGAGGCAGGCGAGCGGCTGGCCGAAACCCCGGACCGGTCCGGTCCGGCCCGGCTTTGGGCCGGCGAGGAAGGCGATGCGCTGGCGACCCGGATTGCCGCCGTGCAGGATGCGCTGGGGCTGCTGCCGAACCTGCGCCGCCGCGTGTTGCCGGGGCTGCTGGACGCGGTGCTGAAGGACGCGGTGGTGCGCAGCCGCCGTGCCCTGCGCGGTCGCAGCGGCGCTGAACATCCCCGCATCTTCATCTGGGGACTGCTGGAGGCTCGGCTGCAGACCGTCGACGTGATGGTGCTGGGCGGTCTGGTGGAGACGGTCTGGCCCCCGGCCGCTGAACCGGGGCCCTGGCTGTCGCGCCCGATGCGTGTCCAGGTCGGACTGCCCGCGCCGGAGCAAGCCGTCGGCCAGACAGCCCATGATTTCGTTGCCGCGTGCTGTTCGGCGCCTCGGGTCGTGCTGTCCTGCCCGGTGCGCCGCGACGCCGCCCCCACCGTGCCAGCGCGGTGGCTGACGCGACTGGACATGTTCCTGGCCGGACGGGAATCCTCCACAGGTTTCGGCACCTGCGTCCCCGCGCGCGTCATCCCCGACACCCTCGCCCGTGTCATCCCTGGCGGCTCCGACCGTGTCATCCCCGGCGCTCCCCGTGTCATCCCTGGCGCCTCCGACCGTGTCATCCCCGGCGCTCCCCGTGTCATCCCTGGCGCAGGCCGGGGACCCACGACTTTGTTCGATTGGGCACAGCAAAACGTGGGTCCCCGGCCTGCGCCGGGGATGACACATGAGGGGCCACCCGGGACGACACTGGTGGCGGGGGAAGCGGCGGCCACTACGGCCGCGCCCCCGGACCCCCTGGCCCTGCCGGAACATCCGGCGTCGTCGTGGGTGCGGCTGCTGGACCTGCCGGCGGGGCAGCCGACGCCGGTGAAGCCGCCGCGCCCGTGTCCGCCGGTGTCGCTGCGGCCCCGGCGGCTCAGCGTCACCGAGATCGAGACCTGGCTGCGCGACCCCTACGCGATCCACGCCAAGCACGTCCTGAAGCTGTTCGCGCTGCCGCCGTTGGACGAGGCCACCGACGCCGCCGATTATGGCACGCTGGTGCATGACGGGCTGCACCGGTTCCTGCGCGAAGTCGGTGCCGAATGGCCCGCGCAGGCCGAGGCGGCGCTGCGGCGGGCATTGGGCCTGGCGCTGGCCGATGCGGGTCTGCGGCAGGCGCTGCAAGCCTGGTGGTCGCCGCGGCTGGAGCGCATCACCGGCTGGGTGATGCACACCGAGACAGGCCGGCGGGCGCTGCGCCAGCCGGTGGCGATCGTCACCGAGGCAACAGGAGCGATCGACCTGCAGCGCCCTGGCGGCAGCTTCCGGCTGATCGGCCGCGCCGACCGGATCGAGCGACATGGCGACGGCGGCCTCTCGATCCTGGACTACAAGACCGGCACGCCGCCCAGCCAGAAGGATGTCGATCTGGGACTGGCGCCACAGCTTCTGCTGGAAGCGGTGATGGCGGCAGAAGGTGGCTTCGGGACAGATTGTGCCGGTTCGACCGGAGAGTTGATCTACTGGCATCTGTCCGGCGGGTTTGAGCCGGGCAAGGCGACGCCGCTGTTCAACAAGAAGAACGGCTCGGACATTTCCCAGGCGGTGACGGCGGCACGGGACAATCTGTGCCGGCTGATCGACGAGTTCGACAGCCCGGATCGCGCCTATCTGGCGCGGCCGCATCCCGGGCTGGCGCCGCGATTCTCGGATTACGAGCAGTTGGCGCGGGTTGCCGAGTGGTCGGCGACGGGCGACGCCGATGAGTGAAGCCGCGCGGGCTCGCGCCAACCGGGAGCAGTCGATCGCCTCCGATCCGGCGGTATCAGCGTTCGTCGCGGCCTCGGCCGGATCGGGCAAGACCAAGCTGCTGACCGACCGCCTGCTGCGCCTGATGCTGGCGGGCGCACGCCCCGACCGCATCCAATGCCTGACCTTCACCAAGGCTGCGGCGGCCGAGATGTCGCTGCGCCTGCAGCGGACCCTGGGGCGTTGGGTGACGATGGCGCCGGCGGAGCTGGCGAGGGCACTGCGCGAGCTGAACATCGAGCCAACCGAGGAGACCTGCCGCGCGGCGCGGGCGCTGTTCGCCCAGGTGCTGGACCTGCCGGGCGGCATGCGCATCGGCACCATCCATGCGTTCAGCCAGTCGCTGCTGCGGCGCTTCCCGCTGGAGGCCGCGATCTCCCCGCATTTCCAACTGGTCGATGATCGCGACGCCGACGACGCGCTGTCCGAGTCGCGGGAGGATGTGCTGGCCCAGGCGGCGTCACCGGCGATGCTGCGGGCGCTGGAAGCCTTGGCCAGCCTCGCCACGGCCGAGCAATTTGGCACGCACGTGAAGGCGCTGCAGACCGATCGGGATCGGTTGCAGGCGGCGCTGCGACTGGGCGAGGACCTGGAACGGGCGCAGCGCCGGGTGCTGGGCGTGACGGCACCGACCGAGGACGCCCTGCTGACCGGGGCTGTCGCCTGGATGGGTGAGGCAGCGTTGCGTGAGGCCGCCCGGATCGTTCAGGACGGCGCCGGGGCCGCCAAGACGATTGCGGCACGGGCGGCCGCGATTCTCGATTGGCTGGGCCAGGATGCCGAGGGACGACAGCTGTCTTGGTCCAATTGGTGCGATCTGTTTCTGACGAAAGAAGGCAAGCCCTTTGCCGATTCAAAGCTGGTCACCGCCAAGCTGCTCGTCGGCCAACCGGAACTGGTGCAGCGCTACCAGGAAGAGGCGGCGCGCATCCTGGCGGTGGAAGACGCAAGGCGAGCGGTCCGGCTGGCGGCGGTGTCCAGCGCGCTGGCGACCCTCGCCGGTCCGGTGGCCGTCGGCTATGCCCAGCGCAAGGAGGAAGCCGGGCTGCTCGACTACAGCGACCTGATCGATCGCACCCGTGCCCTGCTGGTCGATCCAGGCGCGGCCTGGGTGCTGTACAAGCTGGATGGCGGACTGGATCACCTGCTGCTGGATGAGGTGCAGGACACCGCTCCCCAACAATGGGGCATCGCTCACGCGCTGAGCGAGGAGTTTTTCGCTGGCGCCGGTTCTCGGGAAACCAGTCGCTCGGTGTTCGCGGTGGGCGACCGCAAGCAGTCGATCTATTCGTTCCAAGGGGCCGATACGGCGGAGTTCGACCGCTCCCACGATCAACTGAAGCGCCGCGTGCTGAACGCCGGTCAGGCGTGGAGAGACGCCGAACTGGACGTGTCGTTCCGCTCGACCGCGCCGGTGCTGGCGCTGGTGGATGCGGTGTTCGCCGATTCCCTGGCGGCGCAAGGGGTCGTCGGGGCGGGGGAGAGGCTGACTCACTACGCCGATCGGGACGGGCATGCGGGTGTGGTGGAGCTCTGGCCGTTGGCGCCGCTGCCGGATCCGACGCCGCATGCGCCGTGGACCATTCCGCGGCAGAACCAGTCGCAGACCTCGGCTCGGCAGTCGCTGGCCGACACGCTGGCCGGCTGGATCAGCGCGCAGACCGACGGCTCGGTGATGCTGGAAAGCCGCGCTCGTCCCTTGGCGGCGGGGGATGTGCTGGTGCTGGTGCGCCGGCGGGACGCGTTCGCCCGGGGGCTGGTGCGGGCGTTGAAGGCGCGTGGAGTGCCGGTCGCGGGGTTGGACCGGATGGTGCTGACCGATCAGCCGGCGGTGCAGGATCTGCTGGCGCTTGCCGACGCGCTGCTGCTGCCCGCCGACGACCTGACGTTTGCTTGCGTGCTGACCAGCCCACTGGGTGGCCTGACCGACGACGAGCTGACCGAGCTGGCGGTGGGCCGCGCCGGATCGCTATGGAATGCCCTGCGAGATCGAGCACACGAGCATTCCTCCTGGCGTCGCGCCGCCGGCTTTTTTGCCCATCTGCTCGCCAGGGCCGATTACGTCACGCCCTACGCGCTGTTCGCCGAGGCGCTGGGTGTCCTCGGCGGCCGAGCCCGCTTGCTGGCGCGGCTGGGGCCGGAAGCGGCGGAGCCGATCGACGAGTTGCTGAACGCGGCGCTGACCTATGCCGGTCTGCATCCACCGTCGCTGCAAGGTTTCGTCCATTGGCTGCGCCGCTCGGGGGCCGAGATCAAGCGGGAGCCGGAGGCAGCCGGCAACCTGGTGCGCATCATGACGGTGCACGGCGCCAAGGGATTGCAGGCGCCGCTGGTCATCATCCCGGACACCACGGCGCTGCCGAACGACGACAACGGGGTGGTCTGGGCTGACGATCCGGCCACCGGACGCGCCGTGCCGCTGTGGTCGCCGCGCAAGGAGTTCCGTTGTCGGCCGCTGGACCGGCTGCGTGAGGCGGACCGGCGCCGTCAGGTCGAGGAATATAACCGCCTGCTGTATGTCGCGCTGACCCGCGCCGAGGACCGCCTGCTGATCTGCGGCTGGCAGACCCGCCCCGCGTTGAAGGAGGCATGCTGGTACAGCATGATCGCCCGCGGGTTCGAGGCGCTGGCGCCGCGACGGGAACCGTTTGCGCCGTGGGCGGGCGAGGTGCTGCGGATGGCCTCATCGCAGCTTGTGCCAGCAGAACCGGTGCCGGCCGTGCCGGCCTCGGCGGTGTGCATTGGGTTGCCGGCATGGATTGGCGCGGCGCCCGATTGGCGGCCGGCCCCGCCGCCGGTAGAACCGCCTCGGCCGGCGCCGCTGGCGCCCAGTCGGCCGGACGGAGTGGGGCTGGGCGCGGTCCCCGCCGCCGACTCGCCGCTGGCTGAACGGGAGATGGCGGGAAATCGCTTCCGGCGTGGCCAGTTGATCCACGCGCTGCTGCAGCATTTGCCCTCGGTCGCGGCGGGCGACCAGCGACAGGCTGCGTTGCGCTATCTGGTTCGGCCCGGGCACAAGCTGCCGGATGGCGACGCGGAGGGCATGGTGAGCGAGGTCATGGGCATACTGGCGCATGCGGAGCTGGCGCCGCTTTTTGGCCCTGGCAGCCGCGCGGAGGTGCCGTTGACGGGGGTGGTCGGGGACGTGGTCATCGGTGGGCTGGTGGACCGGCTGGTTGTGCTGCCGGACCAGGTGCTGGTGGCGGATTTCAAGACCAACCGCCGGACGCCGGCCGATGTGGCGGCTACGCCGGTGATGTATCTGCGGCAGATGGCGTCCTATCGCGCGGTGCTGCGACGCGTGTTCAGTAATCGACCGGTGCGCTGCGCCTTGATCTGGACCCGTCAGGCCCAAGCGGTGCTGCTGCCGGATGAACTGCTGGACCAACATGAGCCGGGTCATCCGGTGGCCGTATGAGGGCCTTTACTTGACCGCCCGTGCCGCCGGTCACCACTTTGATTTCTAATGGCCTCATGAGGGTGAAAATGAGCACGAACACGATCCCTGTGACTGACAAAAGCTTTGCCACCGATGTGCTGGAGGCCAGCAAGAGCGGCCCTGTACTGGTGGATTTCTGGGCCGAGTGGTGCGGTCCATGCAAGATGATCGGCCCGGCACTGAACGAGCTGGCGGGAGAGTTTGCCGGCAAGCTGACGGTGGCCAAGGTCGATATCGACAACAACCCGATGTCGCCGAACCAGTTCGCGGTGCGCGGCATTCCGACGCTGATCCTGTTCAAGGACGGCAAGCCGGCGGCGACTCAGGTCGGCGCGCTGCCGAAGAGCAAGCTGAAGGACTGGATCGCCGGGAACATCTGACAGCCGACGGTGGGGTGGTGCTTGACGGCTTTGTTGGGCCGTGACCTGAGGGTGTTCTATTAGGTTGCATATCGTTATGGTCCGGCTTGCTCGGGCCGTAGCGAGCCTTCGGTCAACCCCCAAGTCTCATCCCGGCTGCACCGCCACGATTGGTCGATCACAGACCAGATGGGCCAACAGGTCGTGCCACTCAAAAACATTGCCGGCGCCGCCATTTCCGGCGCGGCGGTGGAAAAGCTGGCGCCGCGTGCGGCGCAGGCCAGGCAGGCGATGAGCGTATCCACGTCGCTGTAGGCGATGGCAACTACCCGGTCGCCTGCCTTGATGCCAAGACCGGCAAGGCCCGCGGCGGCGCATTGCACGCGCTGGCGCAGTTCTCTTTGGCGCAACGAGTTTGCAAGACCGGCTTGGCGGCCGATGACGGCGGTCTGGTCATCGTCGCCGGCAAGCAGGTTCTCGGCGTAATTGAGCGACAGGTCCGGAAAGAATACGGCCTGTTCGACAGTATCGTCGACGCATACAGGCTCAGACGGATGCTCGGCGATTATTTGTTATTAGTCAAGAAACGTTTGCCAAAGCAGCAGGAAATGGCGAATGGAAAATAGGCGGAAAACTTCATTGTTGGAGACATCAGAACCTCCTTTCGTTGCAAGGCAGCAAATGAAAAAACTAAGCTGAGAGACTTGAGCCTTTACAGGTTCAGGAGAAAAACGCCCGTCCGCCGGGTCGAAGAAATTCGGCATTTGCTATTTGGACGCCAATGTCCTTTCGTCGAACTAGCACAGATTGTCCGGCTAAGGTTCCTCCTTCCGGCAACGGACTTTTCGTGATCTCGTTACATAATATAATGTGGCTATGCCGATGGTCGGCGAAGGACTTCATGACATGCGGCAAAAGTTCCGGTGCATCGTACTCGCGGTTCCCGACCGACGCGGCCGCCGGCTGCCCTGACGTTTAGCTTTGAACAGGATTAGTCCACCCAGCCCCCCAGGAAGTCGAGCAGAGCAGCGTTGACGTCTTGCGGCCGCTCCTCATGCTGCAGATGACCGCATTGCGGAATAGAAACCGTCCGCAGGTTCGTCGCCATTTTCCGCCAGATGCCCGCCATGTCCCACATCTTTCCGGCGAGCTCGAAATCCTGGCCCCATAGGGCCAGAGTTGGACAGGCAATCGCTGTGTCGGCGTCCGCCTGGTCCTGTGCCACGTCCTCTCGGCCGGCGCGGTAGTCGCTCACGGCGCTGCGTACCGCACCAGGCTTTTGGTAGGCTCGGACATAAAAGCCGAGCGCCTCCGGGGTTAGCGATTCAGGGTCGTAGGTCCATCTCCCCGTGACCACGCAGGTCCGGGATAATCAGGCGGTAGCGCGCCGACAGCGCGAGGATCTGCTTGCGCCAGGCGTACCAGGTCTCGGGAAAGCCATGCAGCAGGAGGGCGGGCGGCCCGCTGCCCGCCTCCACGAAATAACTGCTTGATGCCGTTGGCGTGGATCGTGTGGTGCCGAAGCGACGTCGGTTCGCTTACGACTTGGCTGTGCCAGGCTGCGCCATGCGGCGATGCATGTCCGCGAGCACACCGGACGGGGTGACCGATGCGATTGCCGTCTGAAGCTTGTTGTGCCAGCCGCTGACGACGTCGCCATCGCCCTTCATCATTGCCTTGAAGCCAGTTTCGGCGACATCGGCGGCGTCGTCCTTTTTCGCTGTGCCGACCTTGGTGTCCATCATGTCCGCACGCTCGAAGAAGTCGGTCTCGGTGGCCCCGGGCATCAGGCAGGTGACGGTGACGCCGGTGTCCTTCAATTCATGTCTTAGAGCGAACGAGAACGAGTCGAGGAACGCCTTGGTGCCGTTGTAGACCGCCTGGTACGTGCCGGGCATGAACCCGGCGATCGACCCGGTGATCAGGATGCGGCCATGGCCCTGGGCGCGCATCTCCCGGCCCACCTTCTGCAACAGATAGAGGGTCCCGGTGACGTTGGTATCGACCACGTGGCGCACCTGATCGAAGTCCTGGTCGAGGAAGCCCTTGCCCAGGCCCCGGCCGGCATTGGCGAGCAGCGCCTCCACCTTGCGTCCCTTGGCGGCCGCATAAAGTTCGTCGACGCCTTCCATGGTTGCCAGATCGGCCTGCACGGCGTCGACGGTGATGCCAAGCGCTTGTAGTTCGGTGGCGGCTTCATGGATGGCAGCCTCATCGGCGGCAATCAGCAGGTCGAAGCCGTTCGATGCACAGCATCGGGCGAGTTCCCGCCCGATGCCGGTCGACGCACCGGTGACAATGGCGAGCGGGCGAGTGTCTGAATTCATGATCGGGTCTCCAGCTTGATGATAGGCAGCCGCGTTTAAGGCTTCAGCACCACCTTGATGCAGCCATCCTTCTTGTCACGAAATGTCTTGTATAGCGCTGGGCCTTCCTCAAGCGATGCGCGGTGGGTGATGACGAAGGACGGATCGATCTCGCCCTTCTGGATGCGCTCCATCAACAAGGGCAGGTAGTGCTGCACCGGTGTCTGTGCCATGCGGAAGGTCAGGCCGCGGTTGATCGCCGATCCCATCGGGATCTTATCGACGAAGCCGCCGTAGACGCCGACGATGGAAACCGTGCCGAAGTTGCGGCAGCAATGGATGGCCTGGCGCAGCACATGCGGCCGATCGGTGCCCATGAACGTCGCGACCTTTATGCGATCGAGGCGGGAGTCGAAGCTCGCGCTGGCCTCCGCTTCGGTGCCGACCGCGTCTATACAGGCGTCGGCGCCGCGGCCATGCGTGAGTTCCTGGATGCGGTCGTAGATGTCTTCCTGCTGGAAATCCAGCACCAGTGCGCCGGCAAGACGAGCCATCTCCATCCGCTCGGGGACGGTGTCGATGGCGATGACCCTCTCGGCGCCCAGCAGAAAGGCGCTGCGGATGGCGAACTGGCCGACCGGACCGCAGCCCCAGATGGCGATGGTATCGCCGGGCTGGATGTTGCAGAAATCCGCGGCCATGTAACCGGTCGGGAAGATGTCCGACAGGAACAGCACCTGCTCATCGGTCAGGCCGTCCGGCACCTTGATCGGGCCGGCGTCGGCGAAGGGTACCCGCAGGTATTCCGCCTGGCCACCGCTATAGCCGCCAAGCAGATGCGAGTAGCCGAACAGACCGGCCGGCGAGTGGCCCCAGAGTTTCTCCGCCATCTTCTGATTGGGGTTCGACCGCTCGCAGCCGGAGAAGAAGCCGCGCTTACAGAAAAAACACTCTCCGCAAGCGATGGTAAACGGGACGACGACGCGATCGCCGACCTTCAGGGTCTTGTTCTCCGTACCGACTTCCACGACCTCACCCATTGTCTCATGGCCAAGGACATCGCCACTTTGCATGGACGGGATGATGCCGTCGTAGATGTGCAGGTCGGAGCCGCAGATCGCGCATGCGGTGACCTTGATGATGGCGTCACGCGGATGTTCGATGCGGGGATCCGGAACGGAGTCGCAGCGCATATCTCCTTTCCCGTGCCAGGCCAGTGCTTTCATTGATGTGGCTTCCTTCGGATATAATGCTTGAAACTACTCGGCCGCCGCGGCCAGTTTCAGCTCGGTCTTGATCCAGCCGCTCTCGCGCCGGTCGAAATGTTGGTAGGCGTCGATCACGCTGGTTAGCGGCGCAACCTTTGTCAGCACCTGTAACGGATCGATGCGGCCGATGCGGACCATCTCAACGAGCTGAGGAATGTAGGCGCGATGGTTGCAATTGCCGGCGTTGATCGACAGGTTCTTGTTCATCGCCATGCCGATCGGGAATGAGGTATCACTCGGCGGATAGACCCCGATGATGCCCAGCGTGCCGGCCTTGGCGATGCACTCAACCGCCCATTGCAGCGCCTGACTCGGCGCGTCACCCGGCACCCAATTTCCGTCGTGCTGGTTTTGCTCGGGGGCGACCTGCTCGACCTCCTGCTTGAACGTTGCCGCCTGCTGCGCGGCCTTTTCGGCTGCCGGTCCATGATGGGCGTGCATGGCGTCAACACCGACCGCGTCGATCACCCGGTCCACACCCACGCCGCCGGTCAGCTTCTTGATCGTCGCGACGGGATCTTCGACCTCAAAGTTGACGGTGAAGGCGCCCTGGCGGCGCGCCATGGCCAGGCGGTCGTCATAGCGGTCGACCGCGACCACCCGGCCGGCGCCCTGCAGGATGGCGCTGGCGATGGCGAATTGTCCGACCGGGCCGGCGCCGAAGACCGCCACCGTGTCGCCGTTGCTGACCTCGGCCAGTATCGCGCCAAACCAACCGGTCGGGAAGATGTCGGATATCAGGATCGCCTGATCGTCGCTGACCTGATCAGGCAGTTTCACCATTGTCGTCGCGGCGAATGGAATGCGTGCCCGCTCTGCCTGCAATCCGTTGATCGGGCCAGTATCAGCCGGACCGCCGAAAAAGCTGGTGCCGGCGGACGGTCCGTTCGGGTTGGCGTTGTCGCACTGCGCATAATAGCCGGCTCGGCAGTAGCCGCAGGTGCCGCAGGCGATGGTGGAGCAGATCACCACGCGGTCGCCAATGTCGAAGTTGCGCACATCGGCGCCCAATTCCTCCACGACGCCGACACCTTCGTGGCCAAGGATCGTACCTGGCTTCATGCCCGAGAAGGTGCCGCGGACGAAATGCAAGTCGGTGCCGCAGATCGCTGATGCCGTCAGTCGGACGACGGCATCGGTGGGTTGTTCGATGCGGGGGTCGGGCACAGTGTCTAGGCGAATGTCACCCACGCCATGCCAGATAACTGCTTTCATCCGCGTGCCTTTGCTTCGGTTCGTCACAAACGAATGCATTGGCGCGCGGTGACGTTCCTGGTCGCGCGGTCATAACGGCGCGATCGGACGTCCAGGCTGCATTCGCAAGGGCAAGCCTTGGCGCGGGCCGAGGAGCCACGCCTGGCAAGCGTGGAGACTGCAAAGACGTGGGTCCCCGGCCTTCGCCATACCGCATTCACACATCTCGTTTGCCTGACCGGGCAGAAAGCCTCCTAGATCGTCATGGCCCGGCTTGTCCGGGCCACCGCTGCACCAAGTGCTTGAAAAGGTGGCCCGGACAAGCCGGGCCATGACGGATGAGGAACGGTCGGCTCCTAACCCGCTGACATAGTGTGCCTTGTCGAGATGTGTGAATGCCGTAGGGCCTTCGCCGGAGATGACACGGATTTATATTCCGCACCATACGCCCAATGTCGGGCCGATCCGAATGTCATTCGATAACGCGTCTCATCCGTCAGTCTCGACGCCGGTTAGTATCACACGATATCGACCCACCTCTTGTAGCCGATGCGGTTGCCGGAGGGCGGGTGGGCGATTGCTGCGCCGTCCAGCAGACATTGATGCGGAGGCACTTGCCAGTTGGCGGCGGCAACGCTCCGCGCGAGTGTGCTGGCACGCTCACAGACGCGACGCAGCGGGTTGCCGGCCGAACTGGGGCGGCCGCCGTCATAGAGGTCCGCCAGTGGCACGCGAACCAGGGCAAGTTCGCGAACCGGGCGCCGGTCCGGGCCGAGTTCGGTCAGCCGGATCATCGCGCCCCGCATCAGGTCGAGGTGGATGTGCTCGCCGATCGTCCCCTTCAGGGGTGCTGCATCGGCGGGCGCAGGTTTTGGCGATGCGGCTTGTACGGCGCCGGGAGCCAATCCGGCCAGAGCTAGTCCTCCGGTCAGAGCGCCGGCCTGCAGCACGCCGCGGCGGGCCACGCCGGTCGCCATCCTAGCGGGCCTTCCCGGTCAGCGGAGCCGGCGTCGTGGCCGGTGCGCCAGACTCGCGCGGTGGTGCGCCGGTGCCGGGGGTCATCGCCATCTCGTTGGAATATTGTGCGCTGGCGTGCTTCTGGCTGACGTGCTGCATCGGATCGGCAACGTACTGGAAGGCTGGCTCGCTGTTCCAGGGGCCGCGCAGATCGGCATCCGGACCATTTGACAGATTGAAGTACAGGTTGACGGTGTCGTCGGGCTTGAGGTCGCCGAACAAGGGCTGATCCAGGCCGTTCACCGTGCGCAGCGCCTCCATGAACATCTGCGTATGGGAGACTTCACGGGTCGCGAGGTTGGTCAAGGCGACCCGCGTGCCGTCATCCGGCGCGTAGCGCAGCAGCGCCTCATAGGTTGCCAAGGCGCCGGCCTCGGCCGCGACGTTGGCGCGCAGGTCGCGTATCACGTGGCCGCCCTCGTTGACGTAGCGGCCGTCCCAGGACAAGCCCTTGGAGTCGACCAGATGCGGGCCGGCGCCACGCAGCGAGAAAAGCGTGCTGCGGTAGGCTGCGTCTTGCACGTTCTGCTTGGCACCCTGGGTGTGTTGCTCGATCAGCATGGCGATGATCTCGAGGTGGCTGAACTCCTCGGTGCCGATATCCTGCAGCATGTCGCGGATACCGCGGTCATCGGTGTGGAAGGATTGCGTCCAGTAGGTCAGCGCGGCGGTCAACTCGCCGGTTGCGCCACCATACTGTTCCAGCAGTTTCTCGGCGAAGACAGGGTCGGGATTGGTGACGCGAACCTCGGTGACAAGTAACGGATGATGGATGAACATGGGGTAATCTCCGGTGCCGCGATAAGGCAACGTTGAAAGCCGACGGCTTCCGGCACGGTTTCGTCACGCTTTTGTGGCGGGCATTAGTTGCAAGAAATGGCTTTTCACCGAATTGGACGGATCGTCTTGCCGGCACCCATTCGGTGCATCGGATCAGGTCATATTCGCCACGAGACAGTGCAGTGCGCACTGACAGCCCTCATGGTCGGCCGGTTTTGCTTCATCGGGTGATTGCCGCGTCTGCCTGTGCGGCGCTTCACGTATGCGGCAGGTCCAGCCTCAATGCTTCACCAGCCAGATAGAGGGTGCCGCAGATCAGCACGCGCGCCGGACCGATGCCGCGCGGAATGGCGTGCAGCGCATCCTGCAGACGCGGGCCGGGACGGGCCATGCCGGTGGAGGCGGCAATGATCGCCTCCACCGGCAGTGCGGCGTGCTGGTCAGGTTCGCGCACCGCCCAGATGCTGGCCGCGAGCGGCAGCAGCGGGCGGAGGAACTCGGCGGCGTCCTTGGACTGGTTCATGCCGACAATCAGGTGCGCGGGCCGGTCGTTCCAACCACGCAGATGTTCGGCCAGCACCAGGCCGGCGCCGGGATTGTGACCGCCATCCAGCCACAGCTCCCAATCCGGCGGCAGCAGGCACGCCAGTTGGCCGTTCAGCTTTTGCAGCCGAGCGGGCCAGTGGGCGAGGCGAAGACCGGCGGGTGCGAAGGGGAGGGGGGTGGCGCGCAGGGCGGTGATGGCGATGCCGGCATTATCGAGCTGGAACAGGCCTGGCAGCGACGGTGACGGCGCATCGACGCTGCCGGCGGCGTCGGTGTAACGCAAGCCGCCCGGGATCGGCGTGACGTCCCAGTCCTGTCCGCGCTGCCGGACCGGTGTCTGCTGGGCGCGGGCGTGATCGAGCAGGACGCGGCGGACCTCGGTGGGCTGGGCGCCGATGGCGACGGGAATGCCGGGCTTCATGATGCCGGCCTTTTCAGCGGCGATCAGTTCCACGGTGGCGCCCAGAAGTTCGCGGTGGTCGAGCGAGATCGAGGTGATCGCGCACGCGGCCGGATGATCGATCACGTTGGTGGCGTCGCCGCGGCCACCCAGCCCGACCTCCAGCACACAAAGGTCGGCAGGGGTTTCGGCGAACAGCTCGAAGGCGGTGGCGGTGATCATCTCGAACACGGTGATCGGGGCGTTGCCGTTGATCCGTTCGATCCGCTCCATGACGGCGACCAGGCGATCGTCATCGACCAGGTTGCCGGCGATGCGGATGCGCTCGTTGAAGCGGATCAGGTGGGGGGAGGTGAAGACGTGCACGCGCAGGCCGGCGGCCTCGGCCATGGCGCGGAGAAAGGCGCAAGTACTGCCCTTACCGTTGGTGCCGGCGACGTGGATGACTGGCGGCAGGCGACGCTCGGGATGGTCGAGCCGGACGAGCAGGGCGCGCAGGCGATCGAGGGTGAGGTCGATCAGCTTGGGATGCAGCCGCCCCAAACGGGCGGTGATCTGTTCGACGACTTCGGTCACGCGGCTGCCTGTTGGTCCTTCTGTGTCAGCAGGCCAATAATCCTGGCCAGGGTGGCCTTCATCTCGGTGCGTTTGACGACCATGTCGATGATGCCATGCTCCAGCAGGTATTCGGCGCGCTGGAAGCCGTCGGGGAGTTTTTCGCGCACGGTCTGCTCGATGACGCGGGCGCCGGCAAAGCCGATCAGCGCGCCCGGTTCAGCGATCTGGATGTCGCCCAGCATGGCGAAGCTGGCGGTGACGCCGCCGGTGGTGGGGTCGGTCAGGACAACGATGAACGGCAAGCCGGCATCCTTCACCAGCCGGGTGGCGATGACGGTGCGCGGCATCTGCATCAGGCTGATCGCACCTTCCTGCATGCGGGCGCCGCCGGACGCCGTGAAGATGATCAGCGGCACCTGTTGCAGCGCTGCCAGACGGGCGGCGGCGACTATCGCCTCCCCCACCGCGCCGCCCATGGTGCCGGCGATGAAGTCGAACTCCATTACCGCCACGACGGCTTTGTGGCCGTCGATGGTGCCGTGCGCGACGGTGATGGCGTCGTCGGTGTGGGTGTTCTCGCGGGCTTCCTTGAGGCGGTCGGCATAGCGCTTGGTGTCGCGGAAGCGCAGCGGGTCGATGACCGATTTGGGCAGTTCGATGCGGCTGTAGGAGCCTTCGTCGAGGGTCCAGTCCAGACGCTCGGTTGAGTTGGCGCGCAGGTGATGGCCGCAATGCGGGCATACCTTGCGGTTGGCGATCAGGTCGCGATGGAAGATCATCTGCTGGCAGCCGGGACACTGGTGCCAGAGGTTGTCCGGCACCTGCGAACGGGTGAACAACGTGCGGATCTTCGGACGGACGTATTCGGTGAGCCAGCTCATGCGGTATGCATAGTGGTGGAGGGTAGCAGGGGCAAGCGGACGTCACACCGGGTTCGCCCGCGGGGGCATATATCAGCGCTCGGCGTCGACCGCCCGCCAGCCGTGGGTAAGATCATCCAGCCTGGCCTTTAGTTCCGCCGGCAACGATCCCCGTTCCGCCGCGGCCAGGGTGTCGGCGAGTTGCTCGGGGCGGCTGGCGCCGACGATCGGCGCGGTGATCGCCGGATTCGACAGGACCCACGACACCGCCATCGTCGCCATGCTCATGCCCGCCTCCTGGGCGATCGGCCGCAGGGCTTCGATCGTGTCGAACTGCCGGTCGTTCCAGTAACGTGCCTGATACCGGCGGGCGGCGGTGCTGAGGGCAAAGCGGGTGCCCTCGGGCGGTGGCGCCTTCTGGTCATGCTTGCCGGTCAGCAGGCCGCCGGCAAGCGGATTGTACGGAATGACCGCGATCCGCTCCTCTTCGCACATCGGCAGCAGATCACGTTCGAAACTGCGAAACAGCAGGTTGTAGCGGGGCTGGACGGAGGCGATGCGGGTGATGTTCTTCAGTTCGCTGCGGCCGATCGCGCGGGCGATCTTGTGCGCCGGCCAGTTCGAAACCCCCACGTAACGGGCCTTGCCGGTCCGCACGACGGTGTCGAGTGCCTCAAGCGCCTCGTCGATCGGTGTGAGCCGGTCATAAGCGTGCAACTGATAGAGATCGACATAGTCCGTATCGAGACGCCGGAGAGACGCGTCGATCGCATCGAGAATATGTTTGCGCGACATGCCTTGGTCCCAGGGTTTTGCGCCCACCTGGCCGACGCACTTGGTGGCCAGGATAAAATCCCGCCGTTTGCCCTTCAGCCAGGCGCCGACGATCTCCTCGGTCCGGCCGGCGGTCGTCCGGTCGCCGCCCAACGGATAGACATCGGCGGTATCGAAGAAGTCGATCCCGCCCTCGGCCGCGGCATCCATGATGGCCCGGCTCCTTGCCTCGTCGCATTGGAGCCCGAAGGTCATGGTCCCAAGACAGAGCCTGGAGACGCGCAGGCCGGTATGACCGAACTTTATGTATTGCATGGCTGTCTCCTGTTGGATGTTAATGCGCGGCCAGGCCGACCGGGTCGAAGCCATGGCGTTCCAGGATCGCCTGTCCTTGCTCCGACATGACAAACAGGGCGAAGCGCGCTGCCAGCTTCTGGTCCGACAATACGATCATTCCGAAAGCAGGTTCCACCGCAAGCGCCGGCGGCACGGCGACCGAGACAAGACCGGGTACCTCCCGCATGATCGAGCCGGAGCCGCTGCAATAGCCAAGCATGACATCGGCTCGATCGGCCAGGAAGACACCTTGAACGACGCCGCGGCCGGCAACCAGCGGTGGCGTGTCCCGGCCGCCGACGAGCTTCATCGCCTTGGCCTGCAAGACAGCCTGCGCACCTGGATGCACGGCGTCCGCCCGTGCGAACATCGCCCAGGCGTAATCTCCGCCCGGGTCGGCACCCGGCGTCGACGTTGCCAGCCGCACTGTCGGATCAAGCAAGCGGTCCAGCAGGTTTTCCGGGGTCAGGCCGAGACGGTCACGGCCCAAGGCGCACAGACGGTTGCGGGTGAACAGGATGACCGATTTGCCGGGGTTCTCGTGCGCAAGGATGCGGGGTTGTGCCATATCCGCGGACGCCAGCAGATCCGCTGGTTCGCCGTGTTCGATCCGATCTCGCAACAGCCCGGAGGGTCCGAAGGTTGGTGCCGCGACGCTGCCGGGTGGTGCCGAAAATTGGCTTACCAACTCCGTGAAGGCCGCGTTCAGACTGCCGGCGGCGTAGATCCGCAGCACTTCGGCTCGGCTTGCGTGCGACAGGCAGATCGTTACGAAAATAACCAACACCACCGCGATAGCTGTGCGCAACCGTGCCATCTGGACCCTTTTCCAAGCCGTCGCTATATCCGCGGCAGCATAGCATCCGAAACACCGTTGATCGAGACCAAGAAGGATCCCGCCCATGTCGATAGCCGAACAGACGCGTCCGGTCACCACCGAGAAGCCTCGTCCTGCACAAATGCTGATCAACGGGGCCTGGGTCGACAGCGCTTCAGGGGCGGTGCTCACCGTCGAGAACCCGGCGAAGCGAAGCGCCATTGCAACGATCCCGCGCGGTGCGGCGGAAGATGTCGATCGTGCGGCACAGGCGGCCCGCGCGGCGTTTCCGGCTTGGAGCCGCGTGCCGCCGCGGCAGCGCGGCCGCCTGCTGCTGCGCATCGCCGAAGCGCTGGAGGCGCGGTCCGAGGAACTCGCCCGCATCATCGCCCTGGAAACCGGCAACGCGTTGCGCACCCAGGCTCGGTCTGAAGCGACGCTTTCGGCTGATATCTTCCGCTACTTTGGTGGCCTGGCCAGCGAGCTGAAGGGCGAAACCATTCCGCTGGGCGAACAGGTGCTGAGCTATACGCGGCGCGAACCGCTGGGGGTGGTCGGCGCGATCATTCCGTGGAACGCGCCGGTTCTGCTGGGTGCCCTGAAGATCGCGCCGGCCCTGTGCGCCGGCAACACCATGGTGCTGAAGGCCGCGGAAGACGCGCCGCTTGGGGTGTTGTTGATGGCCGAAATCTGCCAGCAGTTCCTGCCGCCTGGCGTGCTGAACGTGCTGACCGGCCTGGGCGAGGAATGCGGCGGACCGCTGGCGCAGCATCCCATCATCCGCAAGCTGTCGTTCACCGGTTCGACCGAGGTCGGCAAGATCGTCATGCGGGCCGCGGCGGACCGCATTGTGCCGGTGTCACTGGAACTCGGCGGCAAGAGCCCCGCGATCGTCTATCCCGATGTCGACGAGGACTGGGTCGTCGACGGCGTCATCGCCGGCATGCGGTTCACCCGACAAAGCCAGTCCTGCACCGCCGGATCACGGCTGTTCCTGCATGCGGATATCTTTGACAGCTTCCTGGACAAGCTGACGCGGAAGACCCAGGCGCTGCGCCTGGGCGATCCGTTGGATGAAGCCAGCGATATTGGCAGCATCATCAACGAGAAGCAGTTTCGCAAAGTCTGCGGCTATGTCGATGAGGGATTGCAGCGGCAGGATGCCCGCCTGGTGTTCGGCGGTCTGCCACCGAAAGAGGGGCCGTTGAGCGAGGGCTATTTCGCGCTGCCGACGGTGTTCGCCGATACCTCCAACGACTGGCGGCTGGCGCGCGAGGAAATTTTCGGGCCGGTGCTGGTGGCGATCCCCTGGCGGGACGAGGCCGACGCGATCCGCATGGCCAATGACAGTCATTACGGACTCGCCGCCTATGTCTGGACGCGCGATATCGGCAGCGCGCTGCGCGCCGCGCACGCGATCGAGTCTGGGTGGGTGCAGGTCAACCAGGGACTTGGGCAGCAGCCGGGGCACTCGTACGGCGGCTACAAGCAGAGCGGCATCGGCCGCGAGTTTTCGCTGGAGGGGATGCTCGACAGCTTTACGCAGAGGAAGAACGTTACTGTCAACCTGAACGTGCCGGGGCGAGGTTAACGTTCCCCACCCGTCATGGCCCGGCGTGTCCGGGCCACCTGTCGCGGTACATTGTCGGCTTTAGCAGGATTGCGGACGACCGGAACGGTTGGACCGCTTGCCAGCGATTGTCATAGTCCTACCCGGACTTCTCTCGGAGTCCCTTTGCCAGCCCGTGCCGCGATGGGTGGCCCGGACTGCCGCCGGGCCATGACGATTGAGGCCCGGCCATGACGATTGAGGCCGGGCCAAATGATCATGACGATCCGGAATGTCAGCGGCAATACCAAGTGTATCAGACAAACCATTCACGCTAGCTGATCAAATAAATCATCCCAGAGTGGGTTCTGGCCTTCAATCAGGTTCAGTTTCCACAACCGCGGCCAATGTTTTAGCCGGGTCTCGCGATTGATCGCCGCACGGATATCGTCGTGCCGCTCCATGTAAACCAGCCGCGTCAACCGGTAGCGAGATGCAAACCTGGATCCGGTGCCCTGCCGATGTTCCCAGGTACGGCGCATAATGTCATTCGTTACGCCCACGTAGAGCGTTCCGAACGGCCTGTTTGTGATCATGTAAACCCAGCCAACCATCCCGGCGAGATTGGGGTGGCCTGGTTAACAGTCCGTGAATAGATCGCGCTTCTAAATCTGTGCCGCGAGAGGTGGCCCGGACTATCGCCGGGCCATGACGGTGGGCGCCAGGCCATGACAATGCGTATCTTGCTGCACTTTCTGATTAATCAATTAGCTGATCGAATAATCATCCCAAAGCGGATTCTGGCCTTCGATCAAGTTCAGCCCATCAGGGATGGCACCCGGTCATTGTTGAAGCGCCAGCTCTCGTTGCCGGTCTCGACAATCTCGCAGTGGCTGCTTGCCAGTGCGGACGAAGTGATAAGCCTGCTTCCGATCGGAGCGCGCCCAGGCCAAATTTCAATGATCAGGCAACCGGCGAAATCAGCGGAGAGACAAGATCGGTCTCCCCAATCGGATAGCGCGTCAGCAGAGCCGACAGCGCCGCGCCAACAAGGGCCAATACACCAGCCAGGACGAAGGCCGATGCAAAGCTGCCGGTAGCCTCGACGATGTAGCCTGTGACGATGGGGGCGAGTAGACCGAATACATTGCCGCCGAGGACCAGGAAAGCGAAGGCCCTGCCGGCGTCGGCGGGCGAATGCAGCAAGTCGCTGGTGAGCGCAGCGTTGGTTGCCGTGGCGGTGTTGCTGAAGCTTACCGGCAGAATGGTCAAGAGGACGACGAACGTCAGCGACTGGACGTAGGGGATCGCGATGCCCCCGGCTGTCAAGATAAGGCAAGCCACGACCACGCCGCGCCGCTTGCCCCTGCGCACCGCGTCCGGCGTCAGAATGGCATCGCCGATCCAGTTGGTGATCACGATTACCACCGCGCCGACAAGGAACGGGATAGCGGTGAACAGACCCGAGCCGACCATCGACACCCCACGTGCGGTCTGTAAGTAGTTCGGCAGCCAACTAAGGTAGAGGTAGAGCGAATAAACGGCGCAGCCTTGGGAAATCGCCAATCCCCACATCGACGGGGAACGTATCAGTCCACGATAGCCGCAGCTGGTGCTAGGCGCGGCAACCGGTCTCGTCACGTGCCGTTCAGCCAGGATTTTCCGCCGCTCCGCATCCGGCAACCACCGCGTGCGCTCCGGCGTCGACACCAATAAACACCACACCACGACCCAGATAAGACCGATGGCTCCGGTCACATAGAACGACATGCGCCACGAGGTGGCACTGATGAGCCATGCCACCAGGGGCGCGCCGAGGGCGGGGCCAATGAGAGTGCCGGACTGGATGAAGCCGATTGCCGTTCCGTGCTCGGTGAACGGTCCCCAGTCGCGGACGCTGCGGTAGCTGATCGGCGACACCGGCGCCTCGCCGACGCCCAGGCCAAGCCGGGCCAGCAGCATGGTCGCGAAGCCGCCTGCCGCACCGGTCAGAACCTGTGCGACCGACCAGATAGTTGCGCAAAGTGCGGCGACCCGATGTGGGCCCAAGCTGTCGATCAGGCGGCCGCCGGGGAGCATGACCAGGACATAGGCCCACAGAAAGGACGAGAACAGATAACCGAGCGCCACCGGGGTGAGACCGAACTCCTGGGCAATCGCATGCCCGGCCAGCGACATGTTGACCCGATCGGTGTAGCTGATCGTATTCAGCATGAACAACAACAGATAAACCCAGAAGCGGCGACGGGTCATGGCGAGCACTCCGCAGGTTCCGCGGCGCTACGTGTGAGAGAACATCCGCTGTCCGTCAATGGGCAGCGTCACCCGCAGGATCGCGCAACCGGCACGCCGGGTTAGCTAGAATACGAGATGCCGCCGAACGGAGGAGGCATGCCACAGCCATTCTTTATAACCGAGAACGTCGTAAAGACGACCCGGCGCGCTGCTTCGTCATTGCCAATCTCTGCGTTCCCTACATTCCAAGCGGGCTCGCCCCGCCCAATTTCGTTTCTCTGGTGGACCGCACGGTCTATCCGGAGGCCGAATACCCCGCCGGCCATTGGGAATACATGTTCTTCTACTAGGAAAACTTCGCGGCAGCCTGCGCCAGTTTCGAGGCCAACGTGCTTAATACCGCGAAGGCGATCGTCCGAGCCGGTTCGGCTGCCGGCCAACGCAAACCTTCGTTCACCGCTCTTGTCCGTCGCGACGGCGGCTGGTTCGGCGGCGCGGGGCAGGCGCCGGATGTGCCCATGGACAGCAGCGTTCGTTGCATTGATGTAGAGTGCTCAAAACGGCCTGTCTGTCGTCATGTAAACCCAGCCACTCATCGTGGTGAGATTGTCGCGGTTTGATTAACAGACAGTAAATAGATCACGCCCCTGGCAATCTGCCGCGAGACGTGGCCCGGACTGTCGCCGGGCCATGACGATGAGTATTGTGCCGCTATGATCCGCTGAACCAGTTGTAGCCCTGATCCTCCCAGTAGCCGCCGGGGTAGTCGTTGGTCACGAACAGCGCGGCGATGTGCTTCGGGTTCTTGAATCCGAGCTTGGTGGGGACGCGTAGCTTGAGCGGAAAGCCGTACTCGGGCGGCAGTGGCTTGTCGCGGAAATCCAGTGCCAGGATGGTTTGCGGATGCAGCGCCGTCGGCATATCCAGGCTGCTGTAATAGCGATCGGCACATTTGAAACCAACGTAGCGGGCCCGCGTGTCGGCGCCCACCCGCGTCAGGAAATCGCTGAACCGAACACCGCTCCATTGGCCGATCGCACTCCATCCCTCGATGCAGATGTGGCGCGTGATCTGCGCCTGCTGCGGCAGGGCGCGCAGCCGCTGCAATGTCCAGGGGGTGCGGTCCTGCACCAGGCCGGAGACCTCCAGTTGCCAGCCGGCGCCGTCGATGTCGGGGACGCTGTCCTCTGCGTAGAATGCGTTGAACGGGAACGGCGTGGTGATGGCGCTGGCGGGATAGGTCGGCGCCAGCCGTTTCGGATCGAACATCCAGGCCTGCACGCGGTCGTTGAAGCGCGACATCGCCCACAGCACGCGGTCGACAGCATCGCCGTCCTGCAGATCACAGCCGGTCAGCAGGCTCAAGGCCGCCACCGAAAGGCCACCGCGCAGCAAAAGCCGCCGGCGGACCTGCTCGAGTTGTGGCGCGTGGTCGGCGGGAAAGATGATGCGATTTCGAGGTGTCATCGGGATACCTCCGGGCCGGGAAGAGAGACGCGGGCACGTCCGGTCAGCATGCCCGCCAAGCTATGCGGCACCAGCGCCACCAGGACCAGGTGCAGCACGATGAAGCCGACGATCCCAGCCATCGCCACGAAGTGGATCCGCCGCGCCACCTCATACCCACCCATCAACGCGGCGAGCGTCTGAAGTTGCACCGGCTTCCACAACGCCAGACCGGATAACACTGCCAGCAGGCCCAGCAGCAGCACGCCAAAATACGCCAGGCGCTGCACCGCGTTATACGAGCCGGGCAGGTGCGACAGGCGCAATGTCACGGCCTGGACCAGGTCGTGCCAGACCAGCCGAGGGGTCAACGGCAGGAAGTTGCGGACGAAGTGGCCGGATACGACCCCGTAGACCAGATAGACCATCGCATTGGCGACCAGCAGCCAGAGCGTTGCCAGATGCCAGGCGATGGCGCCGCCGAGCCAGCCGCCGAGGGTCGCCCAGGGCGGAAACCTGAAGCCAAACAGCGGCGAGGCATTATAGATACCCCACCCACTGAAGATCATGCCCAGGATGGCCGCTGCGTTCAGCCAATGGGTCAGACGCACCATCAGGGGATGGATCACGATCTGTCGGGTCGCGGTGCGGTCGGGCGGCTCAGATGGCATGGGCGTTCCGCGGTTCTTGGCATGGCCGCGGCACCAGGATCACTGGGGCCGCGACTTCGGATGACGCTACATTGGTGGGGTCAGGCCGTTCTCACCGGCGAGGACAGCGGCCGCCGTCAAAGCACCGTCAGCGCCTTTCTTCGCGAAGACGATCACATGCGCACCGGGCGTCAGCAGCGCGCGTGTGCCGGGTTCGATACTGACGATCGGCACGTCCTCGGGCACGATCACGGTCTTCTCTCCGCCCTTGTATTTGACCTTCAACGTGCGGCCGTGGGAGCTGACCACGTCACCGACGCTGCCGTTCGTCATCGTGCTGTTGGGCGCGCTGTCCCATGGATAGAAGCCATCGCCGGTGCCGGCCATGCTGGGTGGAAAGACGTGCACTTCAAGCGCCTTCTGCGACCCGTCAGGCTGCGGTGCACCGGCGGTGCCGATATAGCTGCCCGGCTTGATGTCGTCGATCTTGGCCACGGTGATCCCGGAGATACGCACATCGGGTGGAAGCTGGACGGTGGTTGGGCTGCCGTTGTGCGGGGTCACCGTCAATGACTTGTCGGTCACGCTGTCGATCGTCGCGCGCAGCCGCGTCGGCGGTGGTGTCTGCGCCTGCGCGATCGCGGTGCCGCCGGCCAGCAGGCCGAGTGCCATTGTGGCAAGGAGTTGCTTGTTCATTGTCCGAGTCCTCCATTGTTGACGACAGCTTCCGCTGCCGCGCTGTCGTCAGATCACGGCATGGCGATAGCCGCAAGACACGTATCCGGCGCGGCAATTGTTCCAACGGTAAAATCGTCTGTTGCAGCCGTTATGCAACCCGGCCGCGGTGTGGGAATACTCAAGGGCTGCTGTGCTCGGGTGGCGTCGGGAGGGTGTCGGCGACGCGATCATCGGCACGGTTCCACCAGCCGCCGCCCAGCGCCTGAAACAGTGCGGCGCTATCAGCCAACCGGTTGGCATCGGCCTGCACCAAGTTCAAGCGCGCTTGCTGATAGGTGTTCTGCGCGTTCAGCAACGCCAGGTAGGCGACCTGACCCAGTTGGAGCTGTTGCCGCACGATCGACAGGCTGCGATTGGCGGCCCGTTCGGCGGCATTGGCGGCCACGAGGGCATCGGCATCGACTTGCAAGGCATGCAGTGCGTCGGCCACGTTCTGGAACGCCGAGACCACGGTGGCACGATACTGCGCCGCCGCCTGGTCAAAACCGGCTTGCGCCGCGCGTTGCCGGTGCAGCAGCGTGCCGCCCTCGAATATCGGTGCGGTGATGCCGCCGGCGATGGTCCAGAAATTCGTGCCGGGGGTGAAGAACTGGCCGGCATAATTGGCGCTGGCGCCACCCTGGGCCGTCAGCGTGATCTGTGGCAGCCGAGCCGCCACCGCCTGACCGATCTGGGCGCTGGCGGAATGCATGGTTGCCTCCGCGGCGCGAACATCCGGCCGTTGCCGCACCAGCTTGGCCGGAAGGCTGAGCGGCAGGTCGCCGGGCAGCACCAGGTCATCCAGATGGAAGGTGGCGGCGGTTTCCTCGCTTGGGTAATGGCCTGCCAATGCAGTCAAGGCGTCGCGTTGCTGCGCCAGTTGTTTGCGCAGCGGCGGCAGTGTCAGTTGCGCCTGTGCCAGGGCGGCTTCCTGTGCCGCGACGTCTGCCCCGGCGGCCTGACCGAGCGCCTGCTGGCGGCGCAGGATGTCCAGCAAGTGGGTTTCGACCTTGATGGTTTCCTCGGTGGCGGTGATCTGACCGCGCAAGGAGGCTTCCTGTATCACCCCGGTGACGAGGTTCGACGACAATGTCAGATAGGTCGCTTCGAGCTGAAATCGCTGGTTTTCCGCCAGTGCGCTCAGCGATTCCACCGCCCGCCGGTTGGCGCCGAACACGTCCGGCACGAAGGACACGTTCAACTGCGGCGTGATCAGGCTGTAATAAGGATTACCGGTGGCGGAGGCCGGCGAGACCGCGGCCGTCGGCGTCAGATTGCGGCTGGCATTCAACTGCGCCTCGACCGAGGGAAAGTAGGAACCGCGCTGCGCATAGGCATTCTCCCAGGCCTGACGCAGCGCCGCCTGTGCTGCCGTCAGGTTCGGGTTGGCGGCAATCGCCTGCTCGATCAACTGGTTCAGCGGCGGCGAATGAAACAGCCGCCACCACTGGCCCGGGATGTCCATGGTCTCGACGAAGTGCTGCGGCGTGCCATGCTGGCCGGGCGCCGATGCGGTCTCCGACGGCAGTTTTTCCCGCGTGTAGCCGGTCACGTCAGGCGCCTTGGGCGGCTTGAAGTCGGGTCCGACGGCGCAGCCCGCGGCGCAGAGCACCAGCAGGAGCTTGGTGGTCACGACGGTCGGGCGCATGATTACTCTGCCGGGTGAAGGCTGGATTGTTCGCTGGCTTCGCGCATGGTCCGCCGCGAAAAGACATCGATCAGCACCGGCAGGATGATCAGGATCAGCACCGGCGCCAGCGTGACGCCGCCGACCACGACCAGCGCCAAAGGCTTCTGCACCTGTGAGCCGATGCCGTTCGACAGCGCCGCCGGCAGCAGTCCGACACCGGCCACCACGCAGGTCATCAGCACCGGGCGCATCTGCACCTCGCAGGTGCGCAGGAGTCGCCGAGGCCCGGTCCAGTCCGCCCTCGATGACCGAGTTGTAGAACGTGAGCACGATGATCCCGTCCATTGCGGCAATGCCGAACAGTGCCACAAAGCCGATCGCCGCGGACACGCTGAAGGCGTGCCGGTTGCCCAAAGCGCGAAGATGCCGCCGATCAGCGCCATCGGGATCACGCTTGCCGCCAGCGCCATATCGATCAGCGAGCCGAAGTTCAGGTACAGCAGCAGGCAGATCAGCACGATTGCCAGCGGCACCACCACCTGCAGCCGCGCGATCGCCTCCTGCAGATTGCCGAACTCACCGACCCATTCCAGGTGATAGCCGCCTGGCATCGCAACCGCTTCGTCGACCTTCCGCTGTGCCTCCAGCACGGCGGTGCCCAGATCGCGCCCGCGCACGCTGAACTTGATCGGGATGTAGCGTTCCTGCCCTTCGCGATAGATGAACGAGGCGCCGGAGGTCAGTTCGACACGCGCGACGTCGGTCAGCGGGATCTGCACGACGCCGCTGCCGCCGAGGTTGGGCGCGCCGATCATGATGTTGCGGATCGCCGCCAGACTCTTGCGGTATTCCGGCGCCAGGCGGACGATAATCGGGAAGTTGCGGTCCGAACCCTCCTCATAGAGGTTGCCCGCCGCCTGGCCGCCGATCGCCGCCTGGATCGTGGTGTTGACGTCGCCCGGCGCCAGCCCATAGCGAGCGGCGCGGGCACGATCGACGTCGATCCGCACCGTCGGCTGACCGAGTGAGGCGAATACGCCCAGATCGGTGATGCCGGGGACGCTCGCCATGACGTCCTTGATCTTGTTGGCGGTGCGTTCCAGCACTTCCAAGTCACCGCCGAACAGCTTGACCGAGTTCTCGCCCTTCACGCCGGACGCGGCTTCCTCGACATTGTCTTCGATGTATTGGGAGAAGTTGAAGTCGACGCCAGGAAATTCGTCGCCAAGCCGGTCGGTGAGCTGTTGGACGAGCTTGTCCTTGTCCATTCCTGCTGGCCAGGTATCGAACGGCTTCAGCGGCACGAAGAACTCGGCGTTGAAGAAGCCGGTCGCGTCGGTGCCGTCGTCCGGCCGGCCGTGCTGGGAGACGACGGTGACCACCTCCGGATAGCTTTTCATGATCTGCCGCATGCGGTTGACCGGGGCATCGCCGGCTTCGAGCGAGAGCGAGGTGGGCATCGTCGCGCGGATCCACAGATTGCCCTCCTCCAGTTTCGGCAGGAATTCCATGCCAAGCGAGCGGACCGCCATGCCGGCAAAGATGAGCATCAGCAGCAGCATGCCCATGGTCAGGATGCGGTTGGCCAAGGCGAAGCGTACCGTCGGCTGGTAGATCCGGTGGAGGAAGCGGACGATGAAGGTGTCTTTCTCGTTTTCCTGATCGTGCAGCAGCAGGGCTGACAAGGCCGGGGTGACGGTGAAGGTGGCGATCAATCCGCCGGCAATCGCATAGGCATAGGTCTTCGCCATCGGGCCGAAGATATGGCCCTCGATCCCGCTCATGGTGAACAGCGGCACGAAGGCGGCGATGATGATCGCGGCGGAGAAGAAGATGCTTCTGTTGACTTCGATGGCGGCGCTGGCAATCACCGCGAACTTGCCGCGCAGCTCGACGGCGGTCCGTGCGCGCTGCACCGACGGCGAACGGTGGAAGCGTTCCGCCAGGCCCGCTGCGACAGGCGGCGGACGATGTTTTCGACCATGATCACGGTGGCATCGACCACCAGGCCGAAATCGATCGCGCCCACCGACAGCAGGTTGGCCGACTTCGCCGCGCAGCAACAGCAGGCCGATGGCGAAGGCCAGCGCGAAGGGGATGGTGATCGAGACGATAATGGCGCTGCGCAGATTGCCCAGGAACACCCATTGCAGCACGAAGATCAGCAAAATGCCCACCACCATGTTGTGCAGCACGGTGTGGGTGGTGACGTTGATCAGGTCGGAGCGGTCATAGATCCGATCGATATGCACACCCGGCGGCAGGATGGTGGAGTGGTTGATCGTGCTTGATCAGCGCCTCCACCCGCCTGATCGTGGGCATGCTTGCGGCGCCGCGCCGCATCAGCACGATGCCCTGGACGATGTCGTTGTCGTCGTCCTGGCCGGCGATGCCCAGGCGCGGCAGGTTGGAGATTGTGACCGTGGCGACATCACGCACCAGGACCGGTGAGCCGTTATTCTGTGAGACCATGGTAGTGGCGATCTGGTCGACCGAGTGGATCAGGCCGACGCCGCGCACCACCGCCGCCTGGTCGCCGAAATTCACCGTCTGGCCGCCGACATTGACGTTGGCGTTGTTGATGGCGGCGATGACCTGCGGGATGGTCAGCCCGTAGCCGATCAGCCTGGGCTGGTTGATGGTGACCTCAAACGTCTTGGTCTTGCCGCCCCAGCCGTTGACGTCGATGACGCCCGGCACTGCCTTGAAGCGGCGTTCCAGCATCCAGTCCTCGATGGTCTTCAGGTCGGTGACCGAGTAACCGGGCGGCCCGGCGACACGATAACGCATGATCTCGCCGACCGGACTGTCGGGCGAAATCTGCGGCGTCGCACCGTTCGGCAATGGCGGCAACTGCGACAGCCGGTTGATCACCCATTGCTCGGCTTCCTGGTAGGTAAAGTCGTAGGTGAACTGCACCTTGATGTCGGACAGGCCGAACAGGGAGATGGTGCGGATAGCGTTGATGTGCGGGATGCCGGCCATCTGGATTTCGACCGGGATGGTCATGTAACGCTCCATTTCCTCGGCCGATAGACCGGGGCTCTGGACGATGATGTCCACCAGGGGCGGCACCGGGTCGGGATAGGCCTCGATATTGAGGTTCATGAACGCGACCGTGCCGCCGATGAACACGCCGATCAGTATCGCGACGACCAGTATCCGCTGCCGGAGCGCCGCAACAATGATATTATTCATCCAACAACCCGTTCGCGTTCATATCATTGCAAGGCGCTATGCGTATCTGGTTGGGGGTGCGTCCGGCCGGTGCCGGCAGACGTGATCGATTTGGGCGGCGGCACTTCCTACAGGTTTGGCTCAGTCACTGGAAGCCGTGCGATCGATGAAGACGGCTCCGGCCACCACCACGGTGTCCCCGGCTTCCAGACCCTTGAGGATTTCCGCCATGCCGCCCTTCAACCGGCCGACCTTGACCGAACGGATCGCCAGCGTCCTTGCGGCGGGATCCGCTGCCCAGACATGCGCGGTGTCCCCTTCGTAGACCACCGCGCTCTCCGGCACCGCGGGGGCGGCGGCATCCTCACCGACAATAATGCGGAAACCGGCCAGCATCTCCGGCTTCAACTCACCCTTCGGATTGTCCACTTCGGCGCGTACCGGCAGGCGGTGCGTGTTGGGGTCGATCGACGCGGCGACGTAGGCCAGCCGAGCTTTGAACGGGCCGCCTGGATAGGCGAGCACGGTGACTTCAACGGGATCGCCTTTGTGCAGCAGCGGCGCATCTTCCTCCCGCGCGTTGGCGACCAGCCAGACCTTGGACAGGTCGCCGATCTGGTAAATCGGACTCGTCGCACCCGACGATGCGCCGACGGTCGCGCTGACGATGTTCTGGCCGAGACCGATCTGACGTTGCGTGACGGTGCCGCTGATTGGCGCGCGGACGACCGTGTCGGCATTGAGCTGCAGGATATCCGGCGTCGTCTCCAGCGTATCGATGTCCTGGTCGCTCTTGCCGAGGATGCGCAGCCGGTTGCGGACGGCGGCCAGCGCGATCGAGGTGGTGGCCAGATTGCCTTGCGCGTTGGCCAGATCCACCTGGCTTTGCTGCCAGTCCTTAAGCGCGGCACCCTGTGCCAGGAAGAGCTGGTGCTGGCGCTTTTCGTTGGTCTGTGCCAGTGCAAGCTGAGATTTCGCCGTGCGCAGGCCCGCGACCGCGGTAATCAGGTCATTCTGGCCCTGGGCCAATTCACCGGCCTGGATGGCAAATAGCGGATCACCGCGGGCGACGTTATCGCCCGGCTTGGCGATCAGCTTGGTTACGCGGCCGGTGTAGGGGGAAAAGACCGGCGTCACCAGATCGTCGTTGATGGCGATCTTGCCGTCGGTCGTTGCTGTGTCCTGGAAGAGTCTGACCTCGACGCGCCGCAGCTTTAGGCCAGCCCATTGCCGGTCTGTCGGCTTGAACGACTTGTCATCGCCGGCCGGCGCGGTTGCCTCGGCGGGCGGTGCCGCCGTGGGACCAAACAGCGCGTGCACGGCGGCGGGGCTGATGACGAAGCCGGCCCCCGCCAGAGCGGCGACAAACAGCAATGCCACGGCCTGCGTCCGGCGCGACAGCCGCTTCGGCGGCGGCGCCTGGATTGGCTTAAGGTCGTGGAAGTTGTCTTGCTCGTCCATGATCGGTGTCTCACGGCAATGTTGAATAAGTGAGTCAATCTAACCGTCTGCTCCACATGAAGGCTCGCCCCAGTCATTTGCCGTCTATACATGAAAGTAGGCTTGGCTAGTCCGAGCGGCAAGCTTTTGTTTACAACAAAACATCAATACTTGCGATAGTTGTCGTGACACAGCCGGAAGCCAAGGCGTCGCATGGCGCATAGCGGTGCAGGCGGTTCGTATCAAGATCACTTCAACCGGCTCAACCGGTCGCAGAAATCCCAGAACTTTCCTATAAATCATGCAATTGCACAGAAATCGGCCCGGCGCGAACTCGTTGCATCAAGATAAATCAGCGGTATGACAGATGCCCATATCGATAACCATATTACGATCCGTTATCGTCATAAGTGGATTCCTATATCGAATTCCACAACTCTATATAACAAGTATATATAGGTAAAAACTACTTCCCGAGCGGGAATTGGTCAGCTATTAGCCGCCCGTTACATGCCGTGTCACGTCTTGCGCTCGCGGACCGGACTACGGACAGGCGGCGCCGAAGTCTTTCTGTAATTCAAGGGGTACTTGAATGATCTATCCGCACGCTTGAGCAGGGCCTCGCGCCGAGTGGAAGATTGCTGGGATGCGAGACGCAAGGTCGTCTGCCGATCGGCCATCGCGGTTTGAAAAGTCGCTGGTTCGAACCAAGGATATGAAATCTACTATGATCCGCAAGGGCAACGCACCGGCACGGCGGCGACCTACTACGAGGTCTCCTTAGGCTGGCAGCATTGGCTTTCGCCGCAGGTCGAGTTGCGGCCGGAAATTGGTTACTATCAATCCAACGGTGCAAAAGCGTTCGATCTCGGCATCAAGAACTATACGGTGATCGCGGCCAGCGACGTTATCTTGCATTTTTAGGACACGTGTGGCGGGTTGTCTCCTCTGCCCAGGGGGATCGGCTTCTCTTTGACCTTGGGGTGCGTCCGTAGTGGCGCGCCTTGCTTGACGGGTTCTTGACCGGAACCTACGGTCGAGGCAGTTCAATGCGAATGAGTCTCAGGCAGACTTTGCCGCAAGGGGCGAGTCAAGGCCTGAAAGGGGCTGAGCATGGAACACAGGCAGGCCACCGTTGCGGTGATCGGAGCCGGCGATTTCATCGGCGGTGCGATTGCAAAGAAATTTGCCTCTGAAGGGTTCACCGTCTTTGCCGGGCGGCGAAACGGCGAGAAGCTGGCGCCATTGCTGCAAGAGATCGAAGCGGCGGAAGGCCGCGCCTTCGGGCGTTCGCTGGATGCTCGGCAGGAGGCCGATGTAACGGCGTTCCTGCAGGAGGCGGATCGCGAGGCGCCGCTGGAGGTCTGCATCTTCAACGTCGGCGCAAACGTCAACTTTCCGTTGCTTGATACCACTGAACGCGTCTTTCGAAAAGTCTGGGAAATGGCCTGTTACTCCGGCTTCCTCGCCGGGCGGGAGGCAGCTCGGCTGATGTTGCCGCGCGGGCGCGGCGCGATCTTCTTTACCGGCGCAACCGCCAGTCTGCGTGGCGGCATCGGCTACGCGGCCTTCGCGGCGGCAAAGTTCGGATTGCGCGCGGTGGCGCAAAGTGCGGCACGCGAACTCGGGCCAAAGAATATCCACGTCGCGCATCTGGTGATCGATTCCGGCGTCGATACCGCCTGGGTGCGGGAGCGGATCAAGGCGCGCGAGGGCGAAGCGGCGCTGGACAACATCGATCCCAACCGCCTGATGCGGCCGGATGCGGTGGCGGAGAGTTATTGGCAGCTGTATCGGCAGCCACGCGACGCATGGACCTTCGAGCAGGAAATCCGCCCATTCGGCGAAACGTGGTGACATCATGAGCAAGGTGGAATTTCATTTCGATTTCGGCAGCCCGAATGCCTATCTCAGCCATCTTGTCATTCCCGCGATCGAGCGGCGGACGGGAGCGACCTTCGAGTACGTGCCGGTATTGCTTGGCGGCGTGTTCAAACTGACCGGCAACCGCTCCCCGGCGGAAAGCCTGGCGGGCATCAAGAACAAGCCGGAGTATGAAAAGCTGGAGACGCGGCGCTTCATCGAGCGTCACGGGATCACGACGTTCCGCGCCAACCCGTTCTTCCCGGTCAACACGCTGGTGCTGATGCGCGCCGCCGTCGCTTCTCGGCGGCTGGGCGTTTTCGAACGCTATGTCGACGAAATCTATCGCCATATGTGGTCGGAGCCGAAGAAGCTGGACGATCCTGCGGTGCTGCGCGCGGCGTTCGACGAATCGGGGCTGGACGGGGAGCGGCTGCTGGCGCTGGCGCAGACGCAGGAGGTGAAGGACGAGCTTCTTAGCAATACGCAACGTTCGGTCGATCGCGGCACATTCGGATCACCTACCTTTTTCGTGGACGAGCAGATGTTCTTCGGCAAGGACCGGCTGCGTGATGTCGAGGAGGCGATTGTTCGGGCCGGCGGATAGGCGGCAGCGCGAACCTCGATCCGTGTCAGGGGGAATGGCGCCGCGCGTTACCGGTGTCGACCAGTGGTGCCCTGAACCCCTCGTCCGCACGCCGATCACCGCGTTGGCGGCAGGCAGGCTTTGGACACTGCGCCGAGCGCTCGCCCCACCTCCACAGCCAACGCGGGGCTACTGGCGTCTGCTCGGCTTGTAGGGAATAGTTTCACCAAGATGACCCAGCACCCGAGTTGGCAGGGAGACTTGCTGTGAGCAGCCACATTCACGCGCCGCGTCGCCCTGTCGGGCAGGCACCGCTGCCGGACTTCGACATTCGAGCAGATCAGCCGAACGATGATTCGGCGATCTGGATCGGCCGCATGCGAGCGGCGCTGCAGGCGCGGTCGTCGCAGGCCACCGAGGTCGCCGAACAGGCCTTGCGGGAATGCCCGTTCGATCCTGAAATCCTGCTGCTGGCGGCGTTGATGGCGCTGGCCGAGGCGCGTCCGGACCGTGCGCTGGTTCTGCTCAAGCGGTTCGGAAAACGTTTCAAATCCGTCAAGGCAATGAAACTGCTCATCGCTCTGGCGCTTGGTCAGCAAGGTCATTACGCTCGCGCCTGGGCACTGCTGTCTGATGAGCGTCTGGTGACCAACCAAGCCGCATCGGCATGGTTCATCGGCGACGCCATCATGGATGATTGGCTGCACGCCCAATTGCGCGAGATCCGGCTAGAAGCAACGCGTGGCCTGCGGCCGCTACGGGCGCGGCCCCGCACAGGGGCGCCGGCGGCTTCTGCCCGCCAGGCAAAATCCCTGGCCACGTCTGTTCCGCCCGGGTCGCGCGCCGCGGCACAACGTTCCCCGACCGCTTCGGCAACCGGCAGCCCTGGCGCCACGGGTATCCCGACACTGCCGCCGGTTGCTGATCTGCCCCGGTTGGAAGCGCGCTTCGATATTGCAGTCGAATTTGCCAATCCGGACGCGATCGAGGTCACCGGATCGGAAATCCATGCCGATCCCGTTTCATTCCAACTCAGGAGGGAACTGGTTCGGCTCAGTCTGTTCGAGGGCTTTGACGAATTGCTCTGCCTGCCGGCGCTGCAAGGCGTGGAGGCGCATTGGTACCAAGTCGAAACAGTTCGCAAGGTGCTCAAGCACTATCGCGGCCGGGTCCTGCTGGCCGATGAGGTCGGCCTCGGCAAGACCATCGAGGCAGGGATGGTGCTGAAGGAATACATCCTGCGCGGCATGGCTGAACGGATTCTCATTCTGACGCCGGCCTCGCTGGTGGGGCAGTGGCGCGACGAAATGGCGAGCAAGTTCGGCATTGAATGCGCCACCAGTCACGACCCCCTGCTGCGCAGCGATCCCGAGCGCTTCTGGGCGCAGCCGAGGGTGATCGCCTCGATTGCGTCGGCACGGCGCAAGGACCAGGCCGAGATGCTCGCGGGATTAAGCTATGACGTGGTGGTGGTCGATGAGGCGCATCACCTGCGCGACCAGGCGAGTGCCAGCTACCGCTTGGTGAACACCCTGCGCAAACGCTTTCTGCTGCTGCTGTCGGCAACCCCGGTGCAGAACAGCCTGCTGGAGTTGTACAATCTGCTGACCTTGCTGCAGCCGGGCATCTTCAAGACCCAAAAGGAATTCCGTTCGGCCTATATGGTGCCCGGCAAGCCGCGTGAGCCGGTGAACCGAACCCGTCTGCGCGACCTGATGCGCGGCGTCATGGTGCGCAACACGCGGGCGCTGGCGGCGCTGCATATGCCGCGGCGCCACGCGTCCACGCTACGCACGGTGCCCGACGCCGAGGAGGCGGCCTGCTACGAGGAACTGACCGCCTTGGTCCGCGAGCAGGCGGCCCGTGGCAGCGAGTCGCCCAACGGTGGTGGCCGAGCGCCCGCACCGGATGCCCCGCATCGCCTTTCGCTGCATCATCTGCTGGCCGCTGCAGGCTCCTCACCGGCCGCTGCCGCGGCTGCTGTCGCCCGCTTCGTCGAACGGCATCCGCGGGATGCACGCTGGACCACCCTGCTGCGGCGCACCCGCGCGATTGCCGCCGGCGCCAAGGAAGCCGCCTTGCTGCGCTTGCTGACGCAGAACCCGACAGAGAAAAAGCTGGTGTTCGTGCATCATCGCGACACCCTGATGCATTTGGCAGAGCGGCTGCGGCATCAGAGGACGGAATTCGCGCTGTTCGCCGGTGACATGTCGGGACCACAGAAGGACGCGGCGGTGCAGGTCTTCCGCGACAGCGTCTCAGTGCTGCTATGCACCGAGTCCGGCGGCGAGGGCCGCAACCTGCAGTTCTGCAACACGCTGATCAACTTCGACATCCCGTGGAACCCGATGGCCATCGAGCAGCGCATTGGGCGGATCGACCGGATCGGCCAGACGCGCGAGGTGTTCGTTTTCAATCTGGTCACCGCCGGCACCATCGAGGACGCCGTGCTCCGCATCCTCGACGAGAAGATCAACATGTTCGAACTCGTGGTCGGCGAGGTCGGGGCGATCCTCGGCGAAATCGACGAACAGCAGGATTTTTCGACGCTGGTGCTGGACGCCTGGCTGCAGGGTACAGAGCAGGCGCGCGCCGACGCCTTTGCTCGTCTGGAGAACCAGTTGCTCGCCGCGCGGCATGAGTATGACGGCGTCAAGCAGCTTGATGAGGCGCTGTTTGGGAACGATCTCGATGCAGCCTGAAACCGCTGAAGCCGGCCGCATGCAGAGCTTTGTTGCGACCTTGCTGCGCCAGCAGGGCGCGCTGGTCGAGCCGATCGAGCCCGATGGCCTGGAGGTGCTCGCCCCGGCCCCGGTGCAGCAGGCTCTAGGGGTGGCGGAACTGTCGCGGCTGGGATTCGGCGGCACATTACCGCCGGCCGCGCAGCGGGTCGGCATCGAAGGCGACTGGCTGGACCGCTTCGCCGGGCTTCTTGGCTCGCGCGGCCGCTGGACGCGGCGCGTGCTCGCGGTCGCCGCCAAGCCGCCTGGCGATCCGGAGCGGGTGCTGAGCCATGAACTCGTGCTCGACAACGCGACGTTCCGGCTGCTGGGCGTGGCGCCGGCCTGGACCCGCTATCTGCTGCTGGATTTTCGTGCCGCAGCGGTCTCCGACGACAAGCGGGACTTCATGCTGCGTCTCGGCATCAATCTGGCGACTGGCGCGCTGCCGGACGCGGTGGTGGCCGCATTCGGGACCGCCGGTGATCATCCCACCTTCAATGAAGGCGGGACAGACGATGGCGGCGAGACGATCTCGGCGCTGCCGGATGATGCCGATCTGCCGCCGGTCTGGGACCGGTCCCGTCTGCTCGACCTGGTGGCACGGGCGGTGCCGCCCCGGCTGGACGCAGCACTCAGTCCGTTCATCAAGGGTCTGCGCCGCCGACTTGGCCGTGATCAGGACCGGTTGCATCAGTATCACACCGATCTCTATCAGGAGGCGATGCGGCGCGCCGCCGCGCTGCCTCAGGATGACCCGAGGCGGCAGCGGGAGGCGCAGCGGGCGGAGGCGATCGGGCGTGAGTATCGTGCCAAGCTGGAAGACCTGGAGCGCCAGTATGCCACGCGGGTGACCGTGGAGTGGGTTCAGACGCTGGAACTGGTGATGCCGGTGCATCGCGTCACTGTGCAGATCAGGCGGCGCAAGGCGGATCGGACCATTGAACTGGATTGGAACCCGCTGGTCCGGCGCCTGGAGGCGCCAGCCTGTGAATTCAGTGCGTCGCCCGAGCGCCCGCGGTTGGTTTGCGACGACGCACTGCATCTCGTCGTTCCGGCCGGCTTGGCCGCGTGCGTATCCTGCGGCCGGGCGTTCTGCCGAGCCTGCCACCTGGGGCAATGCCCGAAATGCGGCAACCGATCGGCCGGTCGTTGAACCGCTGAGCGGAACCGAGGGCTGGCACGGTTTCTTAGGGCAATACAAGTGCCATGACTGATGTCATGCCAATCCGTGTTCAGGCTAACATACTGGCGATCCGTCTCATGTCATGGCCGGCAAAGCTTGAGTTTGCCGTCAGAAATGGCGGCCGGTGTCACGACTGGTGGGAACGGGCCGACATGCGAAGCGTTGCGGGGCGGCGGTGATACCCCCGGGCCGCAGGATGCTCCCAATCCATCACTTTATCTAGATTGTCCGAACCATCGTGCCGGCGTGAGAGTTCCATCCCAGGGTGCTGCTCCAAAATGCTGCATCCTGCTCAAAAAAACCAATAGAATGGGAAAAAGCGCCATGAGTGATAACAGGCCCGACGAAAATAGAAGCTGGACGGACACGGCGGCCGATACAGCTCGTTCGGCTTCGGATACGGCCCGCTCGGCAGCTCCGGAAGCGTACGGCCGCGGCGCAGATGCGGTAAATTACGCCAGTCGGCGCATTCAAGAATATCCGCTGTCTGGCTCAGTGGCCATGGGATTGCTCGGTTATGCGGTCGGCTTCTTGTTCCACCACCAATGGTTCGGCGAAAACTCCTCATCCAGGCGCGGGAGGAACGACCGGCGCTGGGCTGGTAACAAAAGAAGCTGGACGGACACGGCGGCCGATACAGCTCGTTCGGCTTCGGATACGGCCCGCTCGTCAGCTCCGGAAGCGTACGGCCGCGGCGCAGATGCGGCAAATTACGCCAGCCAGCGCATTCAAGAATATCCGCTGTCTGGCTCGGTGGCCATAGGATTGCTCGGTTACGCGCTCGGCTTCTTGTTCCACCACCAATGGTTCGGCGAAAACTCCTCATCCAGGCGCGGGAGGAACGACCGGCGCTAGGCTGGTAACAATAGAAGCTGAACGGGCACGGCGACCGATACAGCTCGTTCGGCTTCAGTAGGCGCCAAGACGGTTAAGCGTCAGCGAGGCGCTGACCGTGCCCATGCGCACTGATGCTAGCCGCAGCACGTCGTCCCATTGGTTGTAATCAGCTTTTCGTCAGGACGCCCGGCGATAAAGGGCGCAAGCGCCAACCATGTCGATGCCGGGCTGAAGGCATAGAGCTTGAGAACGGCGAGGTTGGAGATGCGCGGGGCAAAAGCGGAAACCCAAGCTCAGTGCCTGTCTGAATGCTCCAATGCCGTCCGTCCAACGCGGTTTCCCGCGCTTCGGGTGCTCACGGGCAGAACTCCTCCCTCGCGTGCCCCCGCCTTCGCAGGGGTTCCTCGGTCGCCCGCTCCGCTCCGGTTTTCGGCAATCACGCCGGACCGGCCGCCACCGCAAGCGCGGCGACGACCTCTGGTTCGGGCGTGGCGAATCCTCAGCCGGGTAGTTAGGCCAGGACCTTGCTCTTGGACTCGATTGACCCGAGCAGTTCGTTCCAGGATTTTACGAAGCTCTTGGCGCCTTCGGATTGCAGTTGGGTCGACAGCGCCGTCAGGTCGATGCCCGCCTTGGTGTAGGCTGCGAGTGTCGCCTCTGTCTCGTCCCCATCGGGCACCAGCGTGCCGGTGACCTTGCCGTGATCGGCGAATGCCAGCAGGGTATCCTCCGGCATCGTGTTCACTGTGTTCGGCGCCGCCAGGCCGGAGATATAGAGCGTGTCCGACGCGGCCTTGTCCTTCGTGCCGGTGCTGGCGAACAGCAGTCGTTGCGGGCGTGCGCCGACATTCTGCAGCCGCTGGAACCGCTCGCTCTCCAGGATGGCGCGGTACGCCGCGTAAGCTTGCTTGCCGACCGCCAGGCCAAGCCCGTTGCGTAGTTCCGCGGGCACTTTGCTGGCTATGGCAACGTCCCACCGGCTGAGGAACAGCGAGGCGACCGAGCGGACATCCGCCGACAGCCCGGCCTCGACCCGCCGCTCCAATCCCTTCATGTAGGCATCGGCCGCGGCCTTGTAGTGGTCGGTGGAGAACAGCAGGGTGACGTTCACCGGAACCCCGGCAGCGATCGAGTCGGTGATCGCCGGCAACCCTTCAGGCGTGCCGGGGATCTTGATGAACAGGTTCGGCCGGTTCGCCTGGGCGTGCAGCGTCTTGACCTGCTCGACGGTTGCCTTGGTGTCGTAGGCGAACACCGGCGAGACTTCGAGCGAGACGAAACCGTCCACCGTCCCGGTGCGCTCGTAGACCGGCGCGAACAGGTCGGCGGCGCGGGTCAGGTCCTGAATGGCGAGATTGAAGAACAGCCCCTCGCCCGACGTGCCATCGTCGAGCTGCTTGCGGATTTCCTCGTCATACCAGGAACTGCGGGAAATCGCATTGTCGAAGATCGTTGGATTGGAGGTCAGGCCGGTGACCGAGAGCTCATCGATGTAGCGTTTCAGCGTGCCGCTATTGAGCATGTCGCGGGTGATGTTATCGAGCCAAAGGCTTTGGCCAAGCTTGTTCAGTGTTTTGGGTGCGTCTGAGGCCATGAGTGGACTCCTTTGATGCCTAGTCAAGATTGCCGGATCGGGCACCGGCAGCTTCGCGTTGCGTTTGACCGTGAGGCCGGCCAGTCGCTAGCAAGCCTCCCGAACAAGACGATGGCGACGGAGGGTGCCTTCAACAATACTACGCCTTCGGTTTCTCGACATGGCCGCCAAATTCGAAGCGCAGGGCGGACAGCAGGCGATCGCCGTAGTCAGCCTCCCCGCGCGAGCTGAAGCGGGCGAACAGCGCGGCCGAGATCACCGGTGCCGGCACGCTTTCGTCGACCGCGGCTTGCACGGTCCAGCGGCCTTCACCGGAATCGGACACCCGGCCGGCGAAGTTGTCGAGCTCGGGGCTCTTGCGCAGCGCGCTGGCGGTCAGGTCGAGCAGCCAGGATGCGACCACGCTGCCGCGGCGCCAGACTTCCGCGACCTGAGCGGTGTCGATTTCGTACTTGAAGTGCTCGGGATGGCGCAGCGGCGTGGTTTCGGCGTCGTGTTGCTGAGTTTTAAGCCCGACATTGGCTTGCTTGATGATGTTGAAGCCTTCCGCATACGCCGCCATCAATCCGTATTCGATGCCGTTATGGACCATCTTCACGAAGTGCCCGGCGCCATTCGGGCCGCAGTGAAGGTAGCCAAGTTCGGCGGTGCCCGGATCGCCCTCGGCCCCGGGTGTACGGGGTGCCGCATCCAGCCCGGGTGCGAGCGAACGGAAGATCGGGTCGAGCCGCTTTACCACGTCCGGTTCGCCGCCGATCATGTGGCAATAGCCGCGCTCCAGGCCCCAGACGCCGCCGCTGACGCCGACATCGACATAGTGCAAACCCTTCGCCTTCAGCTCCGTGGCTCGGCGAATATCATCATGATAGTAAGAGTTGCCGCCGTCGACGACAATGTCGCCCTCTTCCAGCAGCGGGATGAGCGACGCCAGCACCGGATCGACGACTGCGGCCGGTACCATCAACCAGACCAGCCGTGGCTTGCTGAGCTGCTTGACGAATTCGGATAGGCTGGTGGTGCCCTTGGCGCCCTTGGCAACCAGCGCGTCCACGGCTTCGTGGTGGCTGTCGTAAACCAGGCACTCGTGGCCGGCCTTGGCCAATCGGATGACCATGTTGCCGCCCATTCGCCCAAGGCCGATCATTCCCAACTGCATGATTCCACTCCGTAATTAAATGATAAGCATTGCCTGGTTGCGAGGACATAGAACAGCATCTTTGGCAAGCATCGAATAGTGGACTTACGCCGGCCGGTGTGTGCCCTGACCCTTCTGTTCATCATGGCCAAGCGCCAGTCCGGGCTACCGATCGCCGCGCAGTGTTGGTTCAGATGGCCCGGACTGGCGCCGGGCCATGACGGAAAACGGCCGGACCCACGACGGAAACCGGCCGAGAGCGAAGTTGTGGCGCTTCGCCATCGAACGGTCATGTCGAACGTCGGTCGGTGTTATTCGCTCACCTCATATGGTTCCTGTGCTGGACTGCTTCCGACCGAGTGGCGCGGCCTAAAGCCGGTCAGTGACAGTCATGATGTGGTGAACCGGCGCCGTGATCAGCAGGTTGGCGCGTATCCCAAAGCCGTGACGGCGGCAACGGCGTCCGATGCCAGCATCAGCGAGAGCTGTCATTCCCCGCAACCTGGATCCCGCCTTGCTCTGCCGTGTGGATTTGCGCGGCGATGGCTGCGCTGTGTCCTCGCCGATCAGCGCGAAGGGCGCCACGCTGTGTTCCGCCAGCTTCAGTGGGATCGGCTGGAAATCGCCAAAGCCGAACCATGGGTGGCTTGCCCGCGATCTGTCGGCAATTTTGCGCGGGGAGGTAAAATTCGCCGGCGCGGGTACGCGGGCGACCGCCAGGCGGCGGACCTGCCAGGGTGCTTGTCCCGGCGCGTCCGGATCGGCCTTGCCTGTCAGCAACAGCGCGAACGGGATCGCTAGCAACGGACGCGAGGGAGCCACCGTCAAGCTCCGGACGCCTTCCAGAGGAGCCGGCCCGCTGCTCCCCGTCGGGTCGCATGTGCTCCGCGGCGTGTCAGGGGACCAATGCAGGTTGAACGTCGTGCGGGCGGGCAAAAACCCTAATCTCAATTTGTTGGACGCGCAGGCGATGGGATATCGCCTGGCAATCATGCCCAGCCTGCTGCTAGGTCCAATGAGGGAGGCAGCCGAAGCGGTGCGGACAACACACCAGCCTCCGTCTTCCGCGGGTGGCCTGAGTGTCGCGGATCGCTTCCGCCGTTTTCGGTCGGAGGAATGGGACGCCTTGCGCACCCGGTTCCGCGAGCTGGACGCTTCGAAGGCGGCCGCGCAATGACGATGATGGGGAAGGTGCTCATGTGTGAGCAGCGCGGACGTGCAGCAGGGCCTTCCACTTGGCGAAGTCTTGTTTCATCGGCTTCAAAGCGGGATTGTCGGGCGGGTTGAACAAGAGGCTTGCGCCGGCAACCTCACCGGCCTCATTCATCGGGCAACCTTGAGCGCGCCTAGATTATCAACCTCGGCTACCGCATTGGATAAATCGTCGGGTGACCCCAAGTTTGAGACCAATGGAAGCGGCTTCCCGTGCTGACTGGCGGTCGCTGTGATCAAGTCGGCCGTGATGTGCTTCGTGTATGTCGCGTTCAGCGCCGCCATTGTCATCTCAAGGCCCGCGCTTGTTCCGGCGGTGACGATCAAGCTGCGCGAACGGCACCAAGCACGACAAGACGAGCAGCCGACATGATAATGCAACGCCTGGTTGGCAAAACGCCATGGTGGATGGTCTGCTACGTGCTGCTCGGCTTTGTTCAGAGCGGTCTGCTGCCGGTCATCCTGCCGTTGGCGTCGCGGCCGGGGCCGACCGCGGGCCTGTCCTACGCAGCCTTCGCCGTCATGGGGCTTGCCGCGCCATTGATCGGCGCCTGGAGCGACAGACACCGCCGTCATCGACTGACGCTTGCCTGCGGCTTGGCGGGCGGCGGGATTGCCCTGCTGCTTCGCGCTCTGCCGGGCGGCTTGGCAATGCATTTGGCGCTAGCCGCGGCGACCGGCCTCGGTGTATCCAGCGCCGTTACGGTGGCAACCATGTTTATCGTGGAGGTCGTGCCGCAGGCCTCGTGGGACGGGCAGATCAGCGCCTTGCAGGCTTGTATCGGCTGCGGCCAGTTGGCCGGGCTGCTGCTGGCGGGGCTGTTGGGAGCCCATCATCTAAGCGCTGCGTTCCTGCTTGGCGGCGCAGTGCTGTTGCTGGCGGTACCGCTGGCACTGGCCCTTGCACCCGATCCGGTTGTCAAAGTCGATCGGCAAAGCTTGCCCTCGCGCCCGGCTCGAGGCGGCGACGCGACGCCGACCGGGCCGCACCGGACACTGCATGGCCTGACGTGGCGGGGGTTGTCCGGTTTGAGCCACAGTGGTTTGGCCTGGTTTCTGGCGGCTTGGTTGATCTCCTACACGGCCACCAATGGATTGTCGGTCATGTTCGCGGTCGCGATGATCCGCGACTATCACGTGTCAGCTTTGCTGCCGACCACGGCTTATGCGGTTGGGGTCGGCTGCAGCTTGCTGCTGTATCGGGCGGTCGGCGGATGGGAGGTGCGCTTTGGGCCGTGGCGGGTGCTCAGCATGGGACTGGCCCTGCGGGCGTTGCTGGTTGCGGGCATGGTCGCGCTGACGGCATTCGAGACCGGCACCGTGACGCTGCTCATCCTGATTTGCTTCGGCGGCACCCAGGTGATTTGGCCATTGTTGTCCGTCGCCAGCAACAGCCTGGCAGTTACGCTTGATCCGGTACGCCGAGCCGAGAATGTCGGGCTGCTGAACGCGGTAACTTCGATCGGGGCGACAATTGGCGGTGTCCTCGGCGGTGTTTTGCTGCGGGAGGGCTTCATGTGGTTGTGCGTTGCCGTGCTGGCGGCACTGCTTGTTGCGCTGCTACTGGCTTGGCACCCAAGGGTGCGCATCAAGGATGCCTCCAACCCGACGATCTGAGTCAGTCCTCTTTCAGGATGCGCCGAATGGTTTGCTGATCCGGTGCGATCTGCCGGTGCCTGATGATCCGATACCCAGCACCACAGCCATTTGCTGCGTGATCATCCGCATGACTGCCACGTCGAGGCGCCCGATTGCCTGACCGATGTCGGAGAACCGGACCGTCTGCGGCCAGTCCATCATCACGTGCGATGCTGCCCGCAGCACGGTAGCCTGACCAACACCACGGTACCCCGCCGAACCACCCCAGGGTCTAGCGCCATCCCTCCACCCGCCCGACAAGCTGCGCGAAATCAGCCGCAATGGCGTCTTCCTCAGCCGTCAAACGGGTAAGACGTCGGCATTCGTCGGCCAGGCGGGCTTGATAACCAGGGTCGTTTACATCCGGCAGCCACAGTACGATCGGGCGCAATCCGCGCGCGCGCTCGGCCGTACCGGTGGCGAGCAATTCGATCGCGGGAAGATACACGGCTTGTCATGCGTTACACGTAACGCCTCCATCCGTGGTCGGCAAGCTGTCTTCGGCCCGGCGACCGCGCGATACTTAAGTCGGAGCGACCGCTGACCAAGGATCAGGTTCGCGCGACGCGCCTCGATTTTCAGAGGATGGCGACGCTGGCGATCGCCACTTATGTAGCGGCTTAATCACAGTTTGGATGTGGGCGCTCGTCACGTCTCAGATGGTGACTGCTCAAGACGGAAAGCTGCCGCGCTTAGCGGTTGAGCTTTAATAACGCGACCTTGGCCCTACGGCGGCCGATAGTCTTGCACCAGAATGATATCTTTTAATGCTGTTTCTTGATCGAAACTTAAGCCAGACACTCAGGCCGGTGCGTTGCCGCTGACGTTCCAGTCATAACTTGATGGCGAGGTCACGCTGCCATCGGCGTCCATCTGCGCCATGAAGGCAAGCATGGGCAGTATCAACTTGAAGGCAATGACCAGCATCGAGCTCAAGGTGGGCAGCAACAAGATCACCATCGACAACATGGGCGTGACAATCAGCGCCACACAGATCAAGGTTCAGGGCCAAGCCATGGTGCAGATGCAAGGTCCCATGACACAAGTCAGCGCCGACGGCATGTTGATGCTGAAGGGCGGCATCATGATGCTGAACTGAGCGCGAAATGAGCACTGACACCCTTATCAAGCTGCGCGCGGCGACCATGCAGGCCGTGCTGCCGCATGGCGGACTGACCGGCGAGAGCGCGGTGCTGATCCAATCCGAACCGGATGTGGGCGAGGCGCTGATGCGGCTGGAGGCGACGGGGTTCATCACCGAAGCCACCAAGCTGATGGCGCATGCGCTGCCGCGACGAGAGGGTGTCTGGTGGGCGTGCATGTGCGCCCGCCACACCGAGCCGGTGGACTTGCCGGCTGCCGAATCGTGCCGCGGTTTCGGCCGCGGAGGAATGGGTGCGCAAGCAGACGGATGAGATCCGCCGTTCGGCTTTCGAACAGGCACGACAGGCCGGCTTCGGCACGGCGGAGGCCTGGACCGCCGTTGCCGCATTCTGGAGCGGCAATTCCATGTCCCCGGTCGGCCAACCCAAGACACCGCCCGCGCCGCATTTGACCGGCACCGCCGTGAGTGGTTCGGTGGTGCTCGCCGCTGTCCGCACCTACCCCGAGCGGCGAGAGCAGCGCATGCGCCGTTTCCCGCCAGCGGCATGGAAATCGCCGCCGGCGGGGTCGGCCGGCTGCCGCGCCAGGAGATCACCTGAATGGGCCAGCCCGCCGCCCGCGCTACCGACATGCAAACCTGTCCGATGGTCACCGGCATAATACCGCATGTCGGCGGGCCGATCACACTCGGCTGCTTCACCGTGTTGGTCAGCGGGCTGCCGCAGGCCGGCATCGGCGACGTGCACACCTGCGTCGGCCCGCCGGGTACGATGGCGTTGGGCTCGTTTACCGTGCTGGTCGGCGGCCAGCCGGCATCCCGGTTGGGCGATTTGACGGCGCATGGCGGCGCCGTGGTCGGGCCGGGCTGTCCAACCGTGCTGATCGGCTAGACGTCGATGACCCTGACGCTGACAGTCTTGCGCTGTCCTCCATCCGTCGCACCAGAGACGCGACAGGTGACCGGAGGGGAATTTTCGATCGGCCGCGGCTCCGACAACAACTGGGTGCTGGCCGATCCGGACAAGCAGGTTTCCAAGCGGCATTGCGTCATTGCCTTCCGCAACGGCGCGTGGCGGGTTGCGGGCACCAGCACCAACGGCACGTTCGTCAACCGCGATGAGGAGCCACTGGAATCGCGTTCGCCGCAGTCCCTGCAGGACGGCGACCGGCTGCGCCTGGGCGCCTATGAAATCGAGGTCCGGTTGGTCGAAGACGACAGATCGATCGCGACTGAACTTGGATATGGCAAGGTGGGGAAGCCCAATCCCTTTGCCAGCCCGTTTGTGGATGACCCGTTTGGCGAAGGCTTTTCTTCCGGGCCAGCCGGCAAACCGGGCGCGGCTCAAACAGGCGCATCCGTGAATTTGTTTTCAGCCTCGCTTGCTCCGGGGTTCAATTCCTTGATGCCGGACGAAGACGAAAACTTCACCGGCCGCACGCGGCCCGACCACCGGGCGGCGATCTCGGATGCGGTCAACCTGCCGCAAGTCAACTCGGTCTTGCCGGACGATTGAGACCTTGATGCGATTGTGGCCCAGCCTGCAAGTCCCGCCGCCCAGCGGAGGCGGTGGCGGTTCCGCCCGAAACAGGCCTGGCGCCGTCGCCGCAGGACACAGACAGCGGCAACCTACTCGTGGCGTTCCTCCGCGGGGCCGGGATGGAGCACGCCAATCCGCCTGATCCCGTGCGAACCATGGGGCAGATCGGCGCCGCGTTTCACGCCTTCGTCTCGGGCATTCGCCATGTGTTGTCGCGCGCGCCGGGACGAAACGCGAGTTCCGCATCAGGCGACGCAGATCCGCACGCATGGCGACAACCTGCTGAAATTCTCGGCCAATGACGATGACGCATTGAGCGGACTGCTGGCTCGGGCGGCGCACCGACATGCCCCGGAAGAGGCCGTCGCAGACGCGCTGGCCGATATCCGCCTGCACGAGATTGCCACCATGGCGGCAATGCAGGATGCGGTGCGCGCGCTGGTGATTCGACCCGGTGCCTGGCGGACGCCCGCGCGCCGCGCCGTCGGCCGCGTCGACGGCGACAACGCCGCGCGCGACGCCGCCGGCTTCGGTGACCGGGCCGGACGTGGTGCGGGTGGGCAGCTCGCCACTGATCGCCGCTGCCGCGCCGCTGCTGCAACTGTTGTCCCGGTTGCGCAACACGCTGTCGCAGCCCGAGCCGGGCGATCTGCGCGAGCGCGCGGTGGGCGAGGTGCGGCGCTTCGAGCAGGTATCGCGGGAGACGGGCGTGCCGATGGACCAGCTACGACCCGCGCATTATGCCTTGTGCGCCAGCCTGGACGACGTGGTGCAAGCAACCCCGTGGGGCAGCCAGGGCGCCTGGGCGACGCGCTCACTGGTCTCGACCTTTCATCAGGAGGTTCGCAGCGGTGATCGGTTCTTCGACGTGCTCAACCAGGTGAAGCAAAATCCCGGCCTGTTCCTGCCGGTGATCAAGCTGATGTATCTGTGTCTTTCGTTGGGGTTTCAGGGCCGCTATCGGCTGTCGCCGCGGGGTCCCGCCGAACTGGACCGGCTGCGGGAAGAGACGTTCGGCGTCAACGCCCGAGGCCGGAGACGGACCTCGCCCCGCACTGGCGCGGTGTCAGCGCCCCCTACAAGCCTGCGCGCGCGGATGTGCCGGTGTGGGTTGTGGCGGCGGCCGGGTTGGCCGCGGTCGGCGGCTTGTTCGCCTGGACAACGTTTGGGCTGAACCGTGAGTCCGATGCGCTGGCTGCCCGCATGATGGCCGCTCCGCCGGCACAGATGCCGGTCATCCTGCGCGCCGCGCTGGTGCAGCCGGTGCCGCCGTCGCCGCCTCCGCCGGTGCCTGGTGCGATTGACCGGCTGCGGGGATTTCTGCGCCCCGAGATCGAGCAGGGATTGGTCGCCGTGGTCGGCACCGATGCCGTGCCGGTGATCCGCATCCGCAATCGTGGCCTGTTCGCCTCCGGCAGCGCCGCGGTGCAGGCGAAGTTCAATGGCTTGCTGGAGCGGATCGGCCAGGCGCTGGCCGAGGAGCGTGGGCCGGTGCAGGTGATCGGCTACACCGACAATCAGCCGATCCGGAGTGTGCGATTTCCGTCCAACTTTCAGCTTTCGGCGGCGCGGGCGCGGGCGGCCGCGGATATCGTGGGGCGGACGATTGGGTCGGTGTCGCGGATTAGTACCGAGGGGCGGGCGGATGCGGATCCGGTTGCGACGAATGCGACGGCGGAGGGGCGGGAGGAAAACCGGCGGATCGAGGTGGTGTTGAAACGGGACGGTTGAAGTGCTGAGCCGACAATATCATTAGTCAACCACTGCCTAAACAAGACTTTGACATCTCGAGACCAGCTGACGGAAAAATGGCTCTGGCCAGACGCTACGAGAGCTAGCCACAGCACGAGTTGGGGTTAATCACGTTCGATCTGTAAGCTCCACCATCTTGAGCTGCTTTGATGGTTCCCAATTTGCTGGAGGCGGCGTCGCTCCACTCCACCAGTGCATCCCGCGCTCTATCCACCTCCGGCGGAGCGCCGCATGCTTGGCAGTTGCATCGTCGTAGCCAAATTCCGTCCCGCAACTCGGGCAAATTATGTAGGTTGGGCAACCTTGCTCGTCGTAGGGCGGCTCATCGAGTTTTGGATAGCCGCAGACTGGGCAATTATACACTGCGTCATTCCCACTATTGCGCATTGAAGTAGTCCAGATTTGTCGGGTAGCCATGAATCGCCGGATCCGGCTTGTAATATGTGCGAAGATTGGTTTGCGATGCCACGCCGAATTCGTTTGTGACCGGATCAAATCTAACGAAATCTCCGTTCGACCGGATCTTTTCCAGAACGCCGCTTGGTTTCGTGCCGGTCAGGAAAGCATCAGCCCGCGCCTCGTAATCGGTTGCCGTGGTCGCTCCGAAATCACCCCCGTGGCGAGCGAAGTGATCCTGAAGGTTTGCCGCGCTGTTAAATGTGGCACCGGTGCCAGACGGAGCAGGAACTTGGCCGGCGCTGAACTGCCTCTGCGCCGCAGCCTGTTTGCCATCCGCCTCGACCGTGCTCCGCGCGATGCCGCGACGCGAAACGACCGGCGCGTCCGGCTCGCTTTGGCCGTCGGAGCCCTCGTCCTTCCCACCACCCTTCTTACGACCGGCCCGGGCGTTCAGAAGTATTAGGGCACTGATCCCGAGCACGACTAAGGCGCTTGCACAGAGCGCCGCCGCGCGGCGGATATCCGGGCTATTCTGTGCCTTGAGCGCCATGACGAAGGACCGCAGCAGATCAGCCAATGCATTCAGACCGGCTCGGCCCGCGCTCCACCAGGCCCACGCCACCAAACCAGCATCCGCCAGTTCGCCTATGCCAAATTCCTGCGCGGCCGCCAGCACGAGCGTCGAGCCGATCAAAAACTCCAACCCCTCGTTGCTTATAAGGCTTTCGAACGCGAGCAGCGCAACGCCGGTGAGATAGTCTGGCATTTGCCTTAGCATGGCGCCCATCTTCGCTTTGGCCGACCATCCCGCGACGTCCTCACCGGCACTTTCAGGTTTCGACCGCAACATGATCACGGCTGTTGCAAGCCGCCCGCGCAGCATGGCAACGTCCACCTGAGGCGAGGTAACCACAGGCCGCGCCGCCGCGTAGATGGAAAACAGCGACTCCTTTTCTACGGCGCCGAGGACCGTTGAAATCATCATCCCGTCGGACATGACGAAGCCACGCCCAGGCAGAGCCAGTTCTTGCCAGGCACCCGTAACCGCTGGCGTGCGGCATGTTCATGAAGTAAGAACCAATGCAAGTCGGATGCCGGTGTGATTGGTGTCTGGATGCCGAGCGTCGACCAGGTTGGTCGTTATTACCCGCTGATGATTGCCGCGACCTGTCCCGAGGCCACGCCCGAACAGATGGTCCGGCACGGTGCCGCCTGGCTCGACGCAGCGGACGACGCAGGCCGCGTCGCCATCGCCGACAGCCTCACCTCGGCGCAACTGGCCATGCTGATTCCGCCACCGCCCGACCTGCTGGCCGCACAGGAGTCGACCCCGCCGCACGCGCTGCAGCCCCGCTCCGGCGCCGGATGTTGGTGGACAGAGGGCGCTCCACTCGGTGCCCGCTCAGGGGCGGGTCATGGATGCGATGCCCGACGCAGCCACGTTCGTCACGATGCTGGATGCGGACTGGCGGAACCGCTGATAGAAAACCGTTACAGATGCGTCTTGGTCAGTATCATGTGGAGGCCCGTTTTGCTGTCCACCAATAGCGTCACGCACAGATTGCCGGCCGGCGAGCAGAGCATATAACTATAATTGCGTGACAGACTGGCGTGGATGCAGACATGCTTCACCACTCCCGCACCGCTTGCTTGGCCGCGTCGTCCAAGTCCTCGTCCAGACTGATCGACATCAGGTGCGGCGTGTTCTCCGTGAACAGGAAATCGAGCTTTACGCGACGCCACGCAGGCGATCCATTGTGCGATAAATTGTTTCAGGATCCGGGCGCTCAGGGCGGCGGCGGCGATCCGGTTGCCGAAAGCATGCGATGCCAAATGACCAAACTTCGGGCATCTGCCGCTGAATTCGTCGCACTCCATGAAAAAAACGCCTGATAACGTCAACGAGAGTGCCTTCGCACCCCCTGTGTGACCGGTACGAGGTTTGCAGAATTGCACTGTGGTGGTGAGGGTCGCGGCACGGTTGCGCCATGTGGCGCTGCCCGATGGGCCACCAGCCTGAACTGGAGCAGGGGGGTTAGGGGCATGACGAATAGAAATACGAGGGGGAGTGGGCCGGGGCTGTCGCGCCGGGTCTTGCTGAAGGGTGCCGCCGTCGGCGCGGGTGCCGCGATCGGTTCCGGGGCGGTGACCGGCTTCCCGACAATCTGGGCGCAGAATGTCAAGGACGTGACGCTGATCCACATTGGCGGCTCCTATGCTTGCATCAAGGAAATCGCCGAACAGGCTGGCAAGGATCTCGGCTTCAAGGTCGAGATGCAGGTGGTCGATCCCTCGACCCAGCTCAGCCGCACGCTGACGCAGCCGAAGAGCTTTGATATCAACAACATCGACAACTCTTCGATCGCCTACATGACCGGCAAGGGCGTGCTGAAGCCGATCGCTGTGAAAGACTACAAGCTGTGGGACAAGACCGTGCCGATCTTCACCATCGGCAAGTTCCCCGATGGAAGGCCAATCCCGACACAAGGCCTGTCGCCGATCAAGACCGGGTTCTGGACCGGGCCGGACGGCAAAAAGCTGGCCGACGGGCCCACGGATTGGTTGACCATGGTGCCCAGTCTGTTCAACGCCGACACGCTTGGCGTCCGTCCCGACCTGGTCGGCGGCCGCGACAAGGTAACAAGCTGGGGCGATCTGGTAAGCCCCAAATATCACGGCAAGGCCGCATTGGTCGATTACGCGCCGGTCGGCATCATCGACGTCGCCATGGCGTTGGAAGCCACCGATCAGATGAAATACGCCAACAAAGGCAACATGACCAAGGCGGAGATCGACAAGACCGTCAAACTGATGGAGGACTTGAAAAAGTCCGGCCACTTCCGGGCCTTCTGGAGCAATTTCGACCAGTCGGTCAACCTGATGGCATCCGGCGAGGTGGTGATCCAGTCGATGTGGTCGCCTGCCGTCACCGCCGTCCGCTCACGTGGGATCGACTGCTATTTCGCGCCGCTGAAGGAAGGCTATCGCGGCTGGAGCAATGGCATCGCGCCGATGGCGCATCTGAGCGGCCTGAAGCTCGACTGCGCGATGGAATACCTGAACTGGTACAATTCCGGCTGGCAGGGTGGTTTCATTGCCAAACAAGGCTACTACACGCCGGTTCCGGAAACAGCGCGGAAGTTCATGACGCCGGAGGAATGGGACTACTGGTATGACGGCAAGCCGGCTGCCGTCGACATCAAGGATCCCTACGGCAACTTGATGGAGAAGAAGGGCGCGGTGCGCGACGGCGGTTCCCTCTGGCAGCGCGAAGGCAACGTTACCGTCTGGAACACCGTGATGGACGAAGACCGCTACCTGACGCGGCGGTGGAACGATTTCATCTCGGCTTGATCAAGCGCGTGCCGGTCGGCGCGGCCGGTTCGTATCCCGCAGCTTCGTCGTCACAGGACCGCGCATCAGCATGAAGATACCGCCCACGTTAGCCTCCTGGCTGCAAGTCGGCCCGCTTGCGGCGGTGCTGACATTGTTCTTCGGTCTCCCCGTGATCGTCGTGATCATGGTCAGCTTCTTCGACTTCGCGCACAGCGACATCATCCCGACCTTCATCCTGGACAATTACCAGGACATCTTCACCTCCGACGTGACGCTGCGGCTCTACTTGAGTTCGCTGAAGTTCGCGGTGATCGTGTGGGCGATCACGCTGGTGGTCGGCTTCATGCTGGCCGACTATCTGGTGTTCCACGTCCGCAGCCTGCTGCTGAAGATCGGTCTGTTCCTGCTATGCTCAGTGCCGTTCTGGACATCGACGATCATCCGCATGATCTCGTGGATTCCATTCCTTGGACGCAATGGGTTGTTCAACACCATGCTGATGGACGCACACCTGATTTCGCGGCCGCTGGATTTCCTGCTGTTTTCCGACTTCGCGGTGATTGTCGCCTATGTCCACCTGTTCACGCTGTTCATGATGGTGCCTATCTTCAACTCGATGGCGCGTATCGACGTGCGGCTGATCGAGGCGGCGAAGGATGCCGGCGCCTCGCGTTGGACCATCCTGCGCGAGATCATCCTGCCGCTTTGCAAAAGCGGGATCGCCCTCGGCTCGATCTTCGTGGTCACCCAGGTGATGGGCGACTTCTTCGTGGTCAAGGTCATGAGCGGCGGCCAAAGCGCCTCGGTCGTTTCGGCACTGCAAAACGAGATTGCGGCGCTGCAGTATCCGCCGGCGGCCGCCAGCGCCGTCGTCCTGGTGATCGTGGTGGTGATGATGGTCGCCGGCATCCTGCGTGTCGTCGATGTGCGCAAGGAACTCGCCACTTAGGGATTGGCTCATGCAAGCGACTGTTTCCGCCAACCGCCCATGGACGTTCTACGCACTAACATTCTGCTTCGTGCTGTTCCTGGCGTTCCTGTACGGGCCGATGCTGGTGATCTACATCCTGTCCTTTCAGGGACCGGAGGGCGGCCTGACCTTCCCGCTGAATGGCGTCTCGACCCATTGGTTCCACGAACTGGTGGACAATGGACGCAGCGGCGACATTGCCGGGACTTTCACCCGCTCGATCGAATTGGCCGCGGTGGTCGCCGTTGTCACCGTGCTGATGTGCGTGGCCGCCGGCCTGGGCTTTCGCCGCCGCTTCCCGGGTGCGGGCGCGGTGTTCTACATGGTGATCGCCAGCCTGGTGATGCCGGGGCTGTTCGTCGGGCTGGGCATTTCACTGATTTTCCAATTGCTGGGCTGGCAGACCGACTGGCGCATTTCCGGCTTGGGCGCGCAGCTGACCTGGACGCTGCCGTTCGGCCTGCTGGTGATGTTCGCCGTGGTCGGTCGTTTCAACCGTTCCTACGAAGAGGCAGCGCGGGATCTTGGCGCCACCGCCTGGCAGAGCACGCGCGAGGTGACGTTGCCGATCCTGCTGCCCGGCATCATCGGCGTCGCGCTGTTCGGCTTCACCCTGTCCTATGATGAGTTCGCCCGCACGGTGCTGACGGCAGGCAGCGAGAACACGCTGCCGCTGGAGATCTGGGCGATGACGACGAATGTTACGTCGCCGGCCCTATATGCGGTCGGCACCGTCACCACACTGGTGTCGTTCATCGTGATCGGCGTTTCGCTCGGCTCGATCGCGCTGATCCAGAGGCGGCGTTCGCGTCACGCCGCGGCTTCCGGCGCCGACGCCTTTATCACGGCGCCGCAAGCCACCGATCACGGAGGGAGGCCTGCCATGACCGCACATGCCCAGAACGGCTCGATTGAGCTCGTTGGCGTCACCAAGTCCTATACGCCGGGTGCGCCGCCGGCCGTGGCGGATCTCGACCTACGCGTCGAACACGGTGCCTATTGCTGCCTGTTGGGGCCGAGCGGTTGCGGTAAAACAACGATTTTGCGCATGATCGCTGGTCATGAGTTGCCGACTTCCGGCGACGTGCTGATTGGCAACCGCAACGTTACCACTCTTCCGCCGGTGCAGCGCGGCACCGCGATGATGTTCCAGAGCTATGCTTTATTTCCGCATCGCAGCGTGATCGATAATGTGGCCTTCGCGTTGAAGATACGCGGCATCGGCAAGGCCGAGCGTTATAGCACCGCGCGGGAGTTGCTGGAGAAGGTGCGGCTGGAGGCGTTCGCCAACCGGTTGCCCGCGGAACTGTCGGGCGGACAGCAGCAGCGTGTCGCGCTGGCGCGGGCGCTGATCAACAACCCGCGTGTGCTGCTGCTGGACGAACCGCTGTCGGCGCTTGATGAATATCTGCGGCTGCGCATGCGCGGCGAACTGCGGCGCATCCAGCGCGAGCTCGGCATCACCTTCGTTCATGTGACCCACACGCAACTTGAAGCGACCGCGGTCGCCGATGTCGTGGTGGTCATGGAGCAGGGCCGGATCGAGCAGGCAGCCTCACCGCGAGAAGTCTTCCTGCGCCCGCGCAACGCCTATGTCGCGCGCTTCATCGGCGGACAGAATGTGCTGTCGGGCGCGGTGGAACGTGTGGCCGACGGGCGCATTATTGCAATGACCGGCACCGGCGCGCGCATTGAGGTGCCGCTTGTTGGGACGCATGTTGTATCCGGAGAGACAGTGTTCGCCTCGCTGCGCCGCGACCGCATCACGGTGCGGCGGCCCACCCAAGGCGAGCCGCGCCGCGACCTGGTCAACAGCGTCACTGGGGAGGTTCACGCGATCGAAAATCAGGGTTCGTACGTCAAGGTCACGATCGACCTTGGCGACGGGGAGGAGTTCGTTGCCAACGTGCTCGACGAAGATTACTTCATCGATCCGATTGATATCGGCGATGCGGCGGTGGCGAGTTGGTCCACCGGCGACGTGCGTCTGCTTGAGGATCGCCCATCGGCACAGAGGACGGCGGTGGCGCAGCCGAACACAGTGGCGGCATAGGGATTGGCTTGCACGGAGACGGGTTCATGGATATTGGCGTGTTCATTCCGATCGGCAACAACGGCTGGCTGATCTCCACGACGTCGCCTCAGTATAGGCCAAGCTTCGCGCTGAACCGGACGGTGGTGCAGAAGGCCGAGCAGTACGGGATGGATTTCGCGCTGTCGATGATCAAGCTGCGCGGCTTTGGCGGCCGGTCCGAATTCTGGGACCATAATCTTGAGTCGTTCACGCTGATGGCCGGCTTGGCCGCCGTCACCAGTCGCATTCGGCTCTATGCGACGGCGGCAACATTGACGATTCCGCCGGCGATCGTTGCTCGCATGACCGCCACCATCGACGACATCGCGCCCGGCCGCTTCGGGGTGAACCTGATCACCGGCTGGGCCAAGGCCGAATATGATCAGATGGGTCTGTGGCCGGGCGACGCGCACTACGAACGTCGTTACGACATGCTGACGGAGTACACGACCATCCTGCGCCAGCTCTGGACCATCGGACATTCGGACTTCAAGGGCGAATTCTACACCATGAACGACTGCCGCCTGAGCCCACGCCCGGCGGCGCCGGTGCCGCTGGTGTGCGCCGGGCAGAGCGCCCGCGGCATGGAGTTCGCCGCCTCGTTCGCCGACTACAATTTCTGCGTTGGCGCCGGCTTGAACACGCCGACCGCCTATGCCGCCACCAATGCGAGGCTGCTGGCCGAGGTGACAAAAACTGGCCGCGAGGTTGGCAGCTATCCGCTGATGATGGTGATCGCCGCTGAGACTGATGAGGCCGCGTTTGCCAAGTGGCGGCTTTATGTCGAGGGTGCGGACCGCGGCGCGCTGTCCTACCTGGGCATCCAGGCCAATGCCGACAGCAACGCCGACGCCGGGTCCTCGGCGCGCTGGATGACGCAGGAAAGTTCGCCGGTGAACTTCAACATGGGCACGTTGGTCGGCTCCTACGCCAATGTTGCCAGCATGCTGGATGAGGCGGCTTCGGTGCCTGGCACCAAGGGGATCATGCTTACCTTTGACGATTTTGTCGCTGGCATGGATCAGTTCGGCCAGTGCATCCAGCCGCTGATGGCCAGCCGCACCCATTTGCGCGCGGCGGCCTGACCCATCCAATCCATTCAGTTTGGCTTCCAGATCGCGGACGCATAGATCCCTTCGGGGAAATCCGCCGCAACCGTACCAATCATGCGTTGTTCATGGCTGGCCAGGTCCGCCAGGAATAGGTCCCGGCTGATGCGGGCCGTCACCAGCGGGACGTCGCGTCGCATGCTGGGGACGTCGCCGATCGGCAGACCGAAGCTGACAAAGCCAGCGGGATTGTGCACGTGGATATCGCGCAAATATGGTGCCTGGCCGGGCGTCTTTTCCAGATACTCGTGCGCCTCCCCCAAGTAGGGATGACTTCCGAGGAACGGATCTTCCTCATCATCGGGCGGTGTGTATTTGTCACGCCACAGCAGGATGCGGTCGGCGAAGGCGGTGATTTCAGGGCGAACGATTGGGTCGACGAAGTAGCCAGTGCCGGCGATGACGTAATCAAAACGATGCGTGCCATCGGCGGCGTGTGCGACGACCTGGTCGGCTTCAATGTGGACATCATGCCACGACGCCGCGAGGTGCAGGTGAAAGTTCGCGAAGGCCGTGGTGCGCTCGATCGCATCGATGGTTGGCGTCGATCCGAAACGGCGGAATCGGATCGCCTGGTGCCATCGGATCGCGTCGGGCAAGTGTCGATAATGGTCGTAGGCGCCCGGATAGCCGCGCGTGCGCGTGATGGGGACCGAGGCGATGGTGGTTCGGCGGGCGAACAGGTGCACCGCGGTTGCGCCATGTTCCAGCGCCACGCCGGCGGCGTCGAAAGCCGCGGCCGCCGCGCCGATGACCGCGATGGTCTTGCCACGCAAAGCGGCGAAATCGATGTTATCCTCGGTGTGGGCGAGAAGGTTTGCCGGCAGGGCGGCCAGCACCGGCGGTATATACGCGCCGCCGTTGCCGGTGAAACCAGTCGCCAGCACGACCTTGCGGCTGGTTTCGACGACAGATCGGCCCTCGATATCGAGATGTAGCCGAAACAACCCATCGGCCGGTTCGATCCTCAGCAGGCGCGTGCGATAGCGGATAGGGATCTGCAAGAAGCGTCGAAACCAACTCAGATATTCGGCCCATTGCAGGCGGGGAATGCGGTCGATGGCGGCGTAGGCTGCTTGGCCGTGGCGGGCCTCATACCAGGCTTGGAAGCTGAAGGCGGGGATGCCGAGTTCCGGACCGGGCAAATTCCTTGGTGTCCGCAACAGGTTCATTCGGGCAGCGGTCAGCCAGACGCCGGCGCGGGCCTCATCGTCAGCGGCGTCGATGACCGAAACGCGGCCGATGCCGGCGCGGCGCAGCGCGAACGCCAGTGCGGAGCCGGTTTGGCCGCCGCCGACGAGCACAACGTTGTGGTCGACGCCTGGGCGATCGGGCACCCAATTCGGCGGCGCCGGGCCGATCAGGCGAAGCGCATTGCCGGCGGCGTCGTCAGGATCATCTGTCTGCGCCATGCGGCGAATCCTCTGCAAGTTGCCATCCAGTATTTCCACGCTAGAATTCGCCAATGTGAAGCGAACCCTGGGCTGAAGACACTGTCTATCTCTTATCTATGCACCACGTCTCATGCGATCGGTCGAGTGGAAACTCTCTCCTGCCGTCGCGACAGGTCCTGAAAACCGAGGAGGCACCGACGCATTCAAAGAGCCATAGTCTACCGCATGATGCGCGGATAACTCTGCTGATTCCGCGCCAACATCATGAACTAACAACAGGAGGCAACCATGAGTGCGACTATCGAGTCGACCACTAAAGTGCTCGCCGAACTGAATTATCTGATGCCGACCCAGGAGCGTCCCCGCAGCTTCACCTACCAGCCGACTGATGGGTCGCCGCGCAGCACAAGCCAACCTGAACCGCACCGGCTTCAGGTCAGCGACATCCGTGCGGACGATCACGTATTTTCCCTGGATGACGACGGGTTCGCCGTCATCCACCACTGGTCGTCCGTCATCGACTTTGAAGACGAGGCACAAATTCGCGAGATCTATTATGCCGAAGCGGAGGCTCTGCTGAAGGAAATCACTGGTGCGGATCGCGTCTACATCTTCGACCACACGCTGCGCCGGCGTATTCCCGGACAGCAAGACAACCGCGACGGTCCGCGCCAGCCGGCAACCCGCGTGCATGTTGATCACACCGTCAGATCGGCCCCGCAACGGGTGCGTGAGCTGCTGCCGGATGAAGCCGAGGAATTGCTGCGTGGCCGTGTCCAAGTGATCAATCTGTGGCGTCCGATCAACCACCCGGTCTACGACGCACCGCTGGCGGTTGCCGAAGCGGGATCGGTACGGGTTGACGACCTCGTACCCTCCGACCTGATCTATCCGAACCGGATCGGCGAGACCTACAACGTCCTGTTCAATCCGGCGCATCGCTGGCACTACGTCAAGGAACAGCGGCCGAATGAGGTGCTTTTACTGAAGTGCTACGACTCCCGCACCGATGTCGCGCGCTTCGCGCCACACACGTCGTTTATCGTGCCGAACGTGCCCGCCGACGCACCGGCGCGCGAAAGCATCGAACTGCGTGCTTTGGTGTTCCACACGGAGGCATGATTCCATGAGTTACGAAACGATCCAGATAAGGCCGGTTACCCCGAGCCTTGGCGCCGAGGTATCCAATATCGACTTGACAGCCATACTCAGCAACCAGCAGGTCAACGACCTGCACACGGCGCTCGCCGAACACCAGGTGCTGTTTTTCCGCGACCAAAGCTTGAGCCTGGATCAGCATAAGGCGCTGGGTCGGCATTTCGGCGAATTGCACATCCACCCCAACACACCGGGCCCGGAAGGCCATCCGGAGATCCTGCCGATCCATGCCGATGGCAACTCCAAGCGCGCCAACGGCGAGAGATGGCACTCCGACGTGTCCTGCGATGCGGAGCCGCCTTTGGGCAGCATCCTCTATCTGCACACCATACCGCCTTGCGGCGGCGATACGATTTTTGCCAGCCAGTCGGCCGCGTATGATGCCCTGACCCCAGCCTTTAAACAGTTTCTGGAGGGTCTGACCGCCACCCATTCCGGCGAACGGTCGTATCGCCGCACCAATCGCCTGCTGGGCGTCGATGATCGCAACAGGGTGTTTCCGCAAGCCGTGCATCCGGTGGTGCGGACCCATCCAGTTACACGACGCAAAGCGCTTTTCGTTAACGAGAACTTCACCACGCACATCAACGAATTATCGGCGGAAGAAAGTCGTGCAGTACTTGACTTCCTGTACGCGCACAGCACCAAGCCAGCGTTTCAGGTGCGCTTCAGTTGGCGGCCGCACTCCGTCGCTTTCTGGGACAATCGCGCAGTGCAGCACATTGCCATGTGGGACTACTTCCCACAGGTCCGTTCCGGCTACCGCGTCACCATTAAAGGTGATCGTCCGTTCTGATAGTAAAACTATAGCCTCTGGGCCGGTGGAAGCGGCCCAGCAACCGGTCATGGGGTGGCCAGCTTCCAGGTGAAGGCGAAGGTGGTGCCGCGGGCGGGCGGGGCACTTTCGACCCAGATCCGCCCGCCGTTCTCCGCCACCTGCTTCTTGACCATCGACAGCCCGAGGCCGCTCAACTCCGTCTCGTCGCGGCTCTTCAGGGTCCTGAAGATGACGAAGATCTCCTCGTGGAAGCGTGCCTCGATGCCGGGTCCGTCATCGCTGACGCGGATTTCCGCCATGTCGTCGCGCTGGCGCAGGCTCACCCTCACCCGGCCCTCGGCGCGGTCATGGTGCTGCAGCGCGTTGCTGATCAGGTTCTTCAGCACCAGCTCGAACGGCGTGCGGTGGGTGCGGATGCTCGCCCTCTCGCCGTCGCAGGCGACGGTGAAGTTCGGCCGCAGGTCGAGCAGGGCGACGATGTCGTGCACGGTGGCGGCGACGTTCGACCTCTTCCGCCACCAGACCGGTGCGGCCGATGCGGGCATAGGCGAGCAGCCCGCTGATCAGCATTTGCAGCCGCGCCACCCGCCCGTTCAGCAGCTTGAGGTTGTCCATCGTCTCGGCACTCGCGGTGGCCCGCACGTCCTCATCGATCCAGGCCGCCAGATGGGCGATGGCGCGCAACGGCGACTGCAGATCGTGCGAGGCGGCATAGGCGAATTGCTCCAGCGCGGCGTTGGAGCGTTCCAGTTCGTGCTTCTGCTGCTCCAGTTCCCGCTCATAGGCCCGCCGCTCGGCCTCGAAGCCGCGCCGCTGCTCGGCCTCCAGTTGCAGCGTCTGCGCCGCGGTCTCGGCCGCGACGCGATCACGCACCTGCAGAATGATACGGTGGCCAAGAATGACTACAATTACAATGGTGACAACCAACCAGACCAGATGAACCTTGGTCTCTTTCCACCATGCGTCGAGTACCTCGTTCTTGTCGAGCGCTACCATCATGAGCAGGTCGAAGCCAGGCACCCGATGGAAGCTGCCGAGGCGCGCGACGCCGTCGATGAGCGAGGTGAACTCGAAGCTGTCGGCGTCGAGCGTATTCCGGACTCTGCGAAAGAACTCGCTCTGGGCGACGTGACGCCCGATGTTGTTCTGGTCGAAAGGTCGGCGAACCATGACCACGCCCTCGCCAGTCGCCAAAGTGATGGCTCCGCCTGCCTTGCCGATGTTGAATGTTTCGAAAAACCGCTGGAACAGCTCGACGTCAATGGTGGCTGCCGCAACACCCGCGAAACTGCCGTCGGAGTGGTTCAGTCGCCGCGACAGGGTGATGATCCAAGTGCCATCGAGCTTGGCCTGAATCGGCGCACCAACCAATATGCCATTGTCAATATGGTCACGATGATAGCGAAAGTACGCCCGATCGGTGTTGTTAAGGTTGCGAATCTTGTCGAACATCGGGCCGGCAAATGAGCTGGCAAGCCAGTTGCCGTGTTCGTCAAACAAGTTGATCCCATGGAGAAGTTGCTGGTCTTCGACCAGCCCGTGCATCCGTTGTTCAAGACGCGCGATGGCCGCAGGCCCCGTACCATCGATCCCGAGCGTGTCAAGCACGCCTTTCAGTTCGGCGTCGATAGTCTCAAAGACGTCTTGAGCGTGCTGGGCCAGTGAACGGGCAAGATTATTGGTATCCGTTGTGGCTTCTTGCAGGCGGGCACTGTAGGCGGTCCAGCTTTGCTTGAGATCCAGGCCAAGCAGGGCCAGCGACACCACCGCCATGAAGAGGATGGCCCTGGCATAGAACCACGAACGTAGATCAAGCATGCGCTATGCCGGCTGGAATCGTCGGCTCCGACCTGCTCGATGGATCTTTGGTATGCAGACGCTCGGCCCGGCCCATCAATAGTATCACGCCATTTCTACCAATCGGCGTTAAGGCTGTCGCACCGGGCGCGCCGCCCATGATGTCATCCGCCGGCGGCGCTGAGTGGTACTTGGGCGTGGTTAAGAAGTCATTAACGTCATTTGCTGCCTTACCAAAGACGTTGCCTTGCTGGCAGAAAATGATGCTGGCGCCGCGGGGTGACGGGTTATCCGAACCGCCACTCAAAGCCGTGGCCCGCGCGCATGATGCGGCCCGCGAGCAGCCCTTGCTCTCCGCGAACATGTCATAGTTGGGCCGAGCGCGTCCCTCGTCGGAGGCGAAATAGGCCTGACCGAGCTCGGGGACGAGGTGGGTCGCGCGGGGGAACGTTGGCATCCAGCGCCTGCCAACGTGCCGCGTGTTCCACCCGACATGGTCAGTGCGGATATGGGTCAGCAGGAGGAAGTCGACGTCCGTCGCCTCGATGCCGGCTGCCGCGTCCTATTGGTCAACGCCGGTTTTTCGGTAAACCGCGGTTACGCCGGACCCATTTCCGTCCGATACTTCGACGCCAACGCCAGGACCCGCGATTTACGCTCCTCCTGTTCTTTCTTGCTGAGCTTTGGTGGTGGCGCGGCACGATTGTCAACCGGGTCGCCGATGGCCATGAAGAATTCTTCCTGGCCAGCGGGCGTGCACATGCAAAGCATCCGCGCATTGCCGCTGGACGTGTTGCGGAAGAAATGAGGCGCGTTGGCTGGAATATTGACCGTCGTTCCAGCGCGCACGGTCGATGTTTCGCCGCGGAAGGTAAACGCGAGTTCGCCCTCGAGCAGGGTAAACATTTCCTCGAAATCATGGCGGTGTGGCGGCGGGCCGCCGTTTGGTGGCACCAGCATGTCGATCAGGCAGTAGCGTCCGCCGGTGTCCTGACCGCTCAGCAGGATGGTGTAGGTGTCGCCGGCGACGCTGATGTGGCGCGCCTTTGAATCGTCTGGATTGGTAATCGACAGCGCCCGCCGTGGATCGTCGGGCGGGATCGGGGGGTTGGTTTGCGATGATGTCTGCTCGCTATTTGCCATGATTGCTCTCCTTACTTGAACACGTTTTGCCGGCTGATCCTGGAAGCCATCTGGAGGAATTGCCGGACCACATCCTCGGGACGCTCTTCTGGTACCAAATGCCGCCCGTCACCGACGATATATTTTCGACATCTTGGGATCGACCCGTTCGGCTTTTAGGATCAGCCGCGTATTTCGCCAATCAGCGGACGACACCGGAGGTGGTGCTCACCCTGACCGGTAAAGCCCTGATGGAACGCCGCGGCGAGATCATGCAAAAGCTTGGCAGGGCAGTTGACTATGTCGGCGGCATGACCGTCATGCTGTGTGGGAAACTAAAGATCAGCGCTGGCATCGGCTTCGGGCTCAATGTGCCGGCGGAATAGCTATAGGAGTTCACACGGCGCTATCCGGAGGTTGAGGCACACTCGATCTCGCGAGCCGGCGGGCGGATTTGATCGGGCAGGTCGTCGACGTAGCGATTCGGCTCGGGCGCCTAGCCAACTCAAGCACGGTCGCAAGGTGGATGGCATCGCCGATAGAGGTCAGCATCGTGTTCCCCAGCAGGCGGGAGTTGGCCCCCTCCGTCCAAGCCTTCGCCGTCTACAAGAAGGCGGACAGCGTTCGTGGGCAGATGTGGTGAAATGATCCACTGGATACCGACGGCTGAGCGTCCGTTTCAGATTCGATATCATATTGTGCGGGATCGTCATAAAAACACCGGCGGGCAGGCCGCTCTGACAGCTCAGAGTGGAGGTTGTGGGGGGTTAGGCGGATCGAGAGCCTTTGCGCCCCCGGAAATGTGATTAAGGACCATTGATCTCTGCGCTATTGCCGGCTGTAAATCGGCGATAGCGTCATTTCACGCCCGATTAATGAGGAATTAACGTCCGGTTAATGGGGCATCAACGAAGGATTAACGAAAGACTAGCGTTGCAGTCTAAATGGCCGGGTAAGGCATTGAGGCACTGTTCATGGCAAACGCACTGGTCACCGTCCCCTATGGCCGCAAGTCGCGGCGGTCGCCGGCGTTAAAGGAGGTGCACATCCTCTGGGGTACTGCTGGACGAGGCGGCGATAGCGGTGCAGCCCGGGCGACGTAGTGCCCCGGGCGCGTCGCCATACTGGCGGTAACGTCAGCCGTAACCGGATTCGGCGGGTGCCGAATCCCGCCACCTTATGGCCACCGGAATATCGCGGTGTTTGTTACATCGCGCTCTCGGTACGGCATGATTATCTGCTGAGCTTGGGCAGCCGGCGCCTGGTCTGCTGTTACCCGCTGATGGGACCGATCCGCGCACATTGGTGTCGGCTCCGCGGCGGCAAGACGCGGGAAGCGGTCGACGCGTTCTTTCGTACCCGTGATCAAGTCAGATCGACGCCCATGATTGATCTTGATTTCGCTGGCCCCGAAGCCGAACGCCGGTCAGCTTTACTGCATAGTGCGTTGCTATTCAGCAACAAGATTGCCAATGTCAGGCTTCCGGCGTCCTGCAGCTTCGATTTTAACACCACGTTGCTTCAGCGCTCGGAATCGCTCACCCCGGCGAACCGTGCAAGGCCGCATGGCGCGCTCTGCCTTCCAGATAAGGGTCAAGTCGAGCTCGGAACAGTTCGCGAGGTGCGCGTACAGCCCAAGCGGGAAGCCAACATCCTGGACGTGGTGCTGAAGGACAAGGTGGCAATCATCCCTGTGGTCAAGCGCGACCGCGGGAAGCACAGCCACGTCGCGATAACCCTCTCGGATAAACCCGGCCGGGATGTTGGCCTCGACCGCTTGCTCGGCCACCGCTTCTTTGCGCGGGACGAAATTGAACTTCTAGCGCTGGAAACAGCATCATGATCCTAGTCGCTGGCATCGGCAATCTGTTCAGAGGTGACGATGCGTTCGGGACCGAAGTCGCCCAACGCCTGCTGCGCCGTCGAACGCCCGATGGCGTGATGGTTGTCGATTTCGGCATCCGCAGCCTTGATCTCGCCTATGCCTTGCTCGACGGCTACGACACGGCGGTGTTGATCGACACCGCCCGGCGCGGCCACGTCCCCGGCACCGTCTCTGTCATCGAACCCGACTGCCCGGCCGTCGGTGATCCAGCGCCCGAAGACCTCTCGCTCGCGCCGCATGATCTCGATCCCGCCAAGGTGTTGCGCCTGATCTCGGCGCTGGGCGGCAGTTGCCCGCGTATCATCTTGGTCGCCTGTGAACCATTGACGTTCGGCAACAAAAACGGCGCCGTGGGCCTCAGCGAACCGGTTGCCGCCGCGGTGGATGCGGCGATCGCGACGGTGGAAGACCTGATCGATGAACTACGTGAAGGGAAGGTGCTGTCGTAAGTTATATAGTCAGGCCAGCACCACCTCACGGTTGACAATACGTTGCATCGCGCCCCGCCAGACTGGTAAATCACGTTGCGCAAGACCATCATCGTGGACTGAGGCCTGGACCATGTCTCGGCGTCCCGCGACTCTCGCCATCCTAGTCGTGCTCGTGGCGCCGATCGCCGGCTATGCCGATCAGCCTCCAATTGTCGTCCATCCGATGCCGCCCTATCCGCCGCTGAGGGCGATCCGGCCGTCGCATCACTCGGCATTCACAAGTTGCATGACCGAACAGCGGCGTCAGGGATTTTATGACTCTAAAGCCTGGGCGCAGGCTCGCGCCCACTGTGCGCACCGCCGTTGATGGCAGCCGGTGCCACGCCTTCGGAGAGCCGTACCGCGCGTCAAGCTGGGGTCGGGTCCACGGTATCTTATCAGTTAGCGAGGACTGCATCAGTTTGCGAAATGAACTAAGTACACCGATGTCAACAGCATTGTCTATGTGTATCAATGCACTAGAACACCTGTCGCAGGATCACGTACAGCGAACCGGCGATCACCATCGCCGCGGGCAAGGTCATCACCCAGGCGAGCGCCATGTTCTTGATCGGTACTCCACTGCAGCCCCGACCCGTTGGCCGCCATCGCACCGGCCACCCCGCTGGACAGCACATGGGTGGTGGAAACCGGCAGACCGTATACGTCCGCCAGACCAATCGTAGCCATTGCCACGATCTCGGCGGACGCACCCTGGGCGTAGGTCAGGTGCGTTTTGCCGATCTTCTCGCCGACCGTTACCACGATGCGCTTCCAGCCAACCATCGTTCCCAGCCCCAGCGCCAACGCCACCGAGACCTTGACCCAGGTCGGAATGAATTTCGTGCCAGCGTCAAGCGAGCTTCGCAATGACTTCAGTTTGGCCATATCCGTACTGTCGAAGTTCGCCGGGTTCGGCCCCATCACGCGCACCGCGTCCGCCGCCAGATACATATCGTTGCGTACGTTTGAGGTAGCGGCTGCCGGGACCGTCTTGATTGCGCCGTAGTTTTTCACCTGCCGGCCGATATCACCGGTCAGCGTCGCCAAGGCTGCGTAAACCTGCGGGTTGTTCACCTGCTTTGTTTTCAACGCGTCGCCAACGATGCTACGGGCCGCCGCTGCATCCGCCGGTGGTGTCGTGCCTCCTGCATGGGCTTGGAACACGGTCTGCGCGTCCTGTATTGCCTGCAGGAACGCCGGCGTGGTGCTCTCGGGAATGGCGCGGTTCAGCGCATAGGCGGTCGGCGCCGCCCCGATCAGAATGAGCATGATCAGACCCATGCCCTTCTGTCCGTCATTGCTGCCGTGAAAGAATGACACGCCGGTGCAAGTCAGCACCAGAAGGGCGCGGATCGCCGCCGGTGGCGGCTTGCGACCTTCAGGAGCGGTGTAGAGCGACTTGCTGCGTACCACGACCTTCATCAGCAGCAGCAGGAGCGCGGCGAGCACGAAGCCGATTAGCGGGCTGAACAGCAGCGCCTTCAGAACGCCAACCGCCTGTGCCCAATCCACACCCGAAGTTGCCGATCCGGCCGGTGACAGGAACTGGTTGGCCAAACCCACACCCATGATGGAGCCAATCAATGCATGCGATGAGCTGTTTGGCAGGCCCATCGACCAGGTGCCCAGGTTCCATATGATCGCCGCGATCAGCAGTGCGAAAATCATCGCATAGCCGGCACCGCTGCCGACCTGCAGGATCAACTCGACCGGCAGCAGCGTGACCACCGTGAAGGCAACCGCGCCGCTGGACGTCAGCACGCCCAGAAAGTTGAAGGTACCCGACCAGATCACCGCCACGAGCGGCGGGAGACTATGCGTATAGATCACGGTGGCGACGGCGTTGGCCGTGTCGTGAAAGCCGTTGACGAACTCGAAGCCCAGCGCGATCAGCAGCGCAATGCCAAGAAGCACAAAGGCACCGATGGCGAGGGGCTGCTCTCCCACATTGTTTATGTCGTTGAAAATGCTAAATGCCGTAAAGCCGAGGCCGGCCACGAGCACCAACAGGAAGGCTACGGCGCCCCAAGTATGCGGCTTGCCGTCTAAATGTGGACGCGGCGACGGCACGTCCGTCATGCCGCGATTTAGCGTCAGGTCCGACATAGTGGTTCCCCGGTAATTGCGTTCCTCCTGCAGTAGCGAACGCACGCGCGCCCTTCTATGTCAGCAGCATGACAATTTGATATCGAGATATAACTTCTTGGTATGCAAGCAGCCGCGCGCCGACTTCCTGACGACACGGGACATCAGACATCCATTGGATTGGGCGATCGCCGGCGGCTGCCTGATGCTTGACCCATTGTCAGTATAGAAGCACGTTCATCACCTTGATCGATCGGCCCGTATTATCCGCGTCACGGGTTCCCGCTATGCGGAAACGCAAGCTCATCGGATTGCCGAAACTGAGAACCGAGGCTGCCGCCGGTATCGTCGAGGATAATACTGGCAATCAACGCCAGTAGCAGCACGCAGCCTGCCATTATGAAGCTCATGTCCATTCTCCGGGTTGGAACAGTTCGATCCAACCAGCTAGCCCCAGCCGAATCCGACGGGGATGATGTCCTTGCCGAACCTTGCACTCGACGGCGCCGGTTCCATCGCATCCAGCGGCGCCGACCGGGCGGGTGCCGGGGGTGCCGACTGCTGGTCGACGGGCGCCGCGGCTTTGGCGTGATCGGACGCCGTTGCCGCAAGCAAATCGGCACTGGCGGGAAGCACGGTTGCGAGAACACTGACAAGAGTAATCGCGGAAATGATATAACGGAGCATATGACTTCTCCAGCGATGCAACTTCGATTGCAGCATCTAAGCGGATACCAGCGCTTCTGTCTGTGAACTGCTGCACTGCCGCGAAAAGTAGTTGGCGTATCCAGGCTCGGCTTTTACCTACTGCTCTGACGCAGACTGACGGTGTAGTCTGCGTCAGAGCAGTAGCTTGATCTGGTGGGCTGATTCAGCCAACGCCCCGAATCGGGCATTGGCATCAGACCATTAGGGAACAGGACGACAGTCCAAACGCGTTCGAGCCGACCCTTGTGGTCGATCTTGAACATGTGCATGGGGCCGAGACGCCAAAGGGCGTTACTCTGCCGTCATGTCGGACGCGGCTTTACGCAACCTAAACAACCTGACGCTGCTGGCAGGCGTGCCGGACGCGGCGCGGACCAGACTGGCGGCGTCCGCACGCCCGGTTCGTTTTGCGGTCGGCGAAATGCTGTTTCGCAGGGGTGAGCCAGCCGAGGGCCTGGTCGTGGTTCTCGATGGGTTGGTGCGGATCCACCTGTCGGACGCGAAAGGCCGGGAGGTAACGCTCGCCTTGGTAGGCCGTGGTGAACCGATTGGCGAGATCGCCCTGATCGACGGTGGGGTGCGCAGCGCCGACGCGACCGCATTGACCCCGGTTTCGGCGCTGCTGGTGCGCCACGCCGATGCCGTGGCGATCATTGCCTCTGACGCGGCCGTGGCGATGGCCTTTCTGCGGACGATGACCGCGCGGTTCAGACGCCTGACCGATCAGGTCGAGGCACTCAGCCTGCAACCGCTCGCACAACGTGTCGCGGCGATGTTGCTTCGCTTGGCCGCGGCCGATCCGTCCGGGCTTGTACGGGTGGCACAGGGGCAATTGGCAACTCTGGTCGCCGCCTCGCGGCCAAAGGTCAATGCGGTGCTGTCCGACTACAGGGCGCGTGGCCTGATCGTTTCTGTCCGTGCCGAACTCAAGCTTCTCGATCCGGCCGGCCTGCGTGCACTGGCCGATGAATGAAGCCAGAGATCGCCGCGGCCCGGCCGGTTGTCTCCACTGACGACCGGATCCGCACCCTGCGCCTGGCATTTCATAACGTCGATCCGGCGGTGATTTTGCAATTGGCGTCCATTTGCTCGTCGCTGCCGGTTCCGGGGACAAAGGCCCTCCCTGTTTGGTGCCTATCGACGGACTTTGGACGGGCGGGAAGTTCTGCTCAACCGCATGAGCCACGGTGCCACCATCGGCGCGATCGGCTTCATCATGGATGCGACACGGACAGCGACGGTGTCGGGTGCCGCGCAACTGTGAGCTCTTGCGGATCTCTCGGGACGACTTTCAGCAGGTGACGTCAAGCAGATTGGTCGGCTGGCTTGGATTATGCGTTCAACCTGTTCCCTACGTAACAGCATCGCCGAGATGGGTCAGCCATTCTCTCTGTCGCCGCATGGTGCGGCGCGTGAACGGAGAGAGACAATGTTCGATCGGCCGGCCACTTCAAAGCTCGCTTGGCTCGCCCTCCTCGGCGCGGCGTCCGTGGCGCTGCTGGCGGTGGCAGCGAGCCGCCCCGTAGCAGCCCAATATTTCTACGACCCCTATGGTGGCCCTGGAAACTTTGCTGACACTCAGGAGCTTGCGAGGGGTGCTCAACAGCGAGCCGTTGCCCGCGACATGCGCGATCATGCCATAGCGCGATTGAACGGGGCACTTGGCGAGGCGCACGACTTCGACTTGGTGATCGTGGGCTGCTCGGTCCACGACGGGCGCACCTGGTGCCCCTGAATGGTGTGGCGGCATCACCGCTTATGGGCAGGTCTCGCCCAGCCGAGGGACCGGGCGCCGCTGGTCCGGACCTACGACGCGGTGGTGGCGGGGGATGAGCTTATGTTCAATCGTCCTTCGCCCAACCACCGCCGCAACTCCTGCTTGGCGAGTTTGCCGGTCGGGCCATGCGGCAGTTCGTCAACGAACGCGACCGCTTCTGGCAACCACCACTTTGGAACGATAGCCGCCAGGTGGGTGCGCAGCTCTTGTTCGGTCACCGGTTCGGCCGGGACAACGACCAACAAGGGTCGTTCCTGCCAGCGAGGGTGCGATATTGCGATCACCGCTGCCTCTCGCACCGCGGGGTGGCGGGCGGCCGCGTCTTCCAACGCCTGGCTGCTGATCCACTCGCCCCCGGACTTGATCACGTCCTTGCTGCGGTCGATCAGGTGCAGCGTGTTGTCAGGATCGATTGTTGCGATGTCACCGGTCTGCAGCCAGGCGTCCTCGGTCATCGCTTCGATCTCTGGTCGCCGGAAGTAACCGGCTGCCGACCAATGCCCGCGCACCTGCAGGTGACCGGGCGTGACGCCGTCGCGCGGCAGGGTGGTGCCGGCTTCATCGACAATGCGAATCGCCGCGCCGAACACCGGCTTGCCCTGGGTGCGCATCGCCGCCAGCGCCGCATCCGCCGGCAAGTCACGCGGGGCGAAGGACATTGTGGCGCCGCTGGTCGTCTCGGTCATGCCCCAGCCATGGATCGTGCGCACGCCATAATTGCGCAGGTAAGCCTCCATCATCGCCAGCGGCGGCGCGGTCCCGCCGGAGAACAGCCGGTTGAGCTGCCCCAGGCCGGCTCCGGTCGCGCGGCAGTGCCGCAGCAGATCAAGAAAGATGGTCGGCACGCCGGGCGCCACGGTGATGCCGTGTTCGACGATCAGGCGGTGCAAGAAGGCGCTGTCCGCCCGCCGACCCGGCAACACCAGCTTCGCGCCATACATCGGTCCGAAGAACGGCACAGCCCATCCGTTGCAGTGGAAGAAGCCGGGGATCGCAATAATCGCATCGTCCGCGCTCAGCCCCCAAGCGTTGCCGCCGCCGGTGGACAGCGCATTCAGCACCGTGCCGCGATGGTTATACAGCGCTCCCTTCGGCGCACCGGTGGTGCCGGAGGTGAAGCACAGCAGGCACGCCATTCGCTCATCTAGCGCCGGCCAGGCGAAGCCGGCATCGCCGTTTGCCAGCAGGTCCTCATACGACAGCAACTCCGGCAGCGTGCTCCGCGGCAGCGTGCCGGCCGGTGCCATCATCACGTAGTGCCGCACGGTTTGCAGGTGTGGCGCCAGCTGCTCCGCCAGCGCCAGCGTATCGGCGTCGATGAACAACGTTTGGTAACCGGTGAAATTGATCGCGTAGGCGATTTGCGCCGTCGGCAGCCGAGGATTGGCGGTGTGCAGCACGGCGCCGATACCGGTCACCGCGTAGAACAGCTCCAGATGCCGATGGGTGTTCCATGCCAGCGATCCAACGAAATCGTCCGGCCCGTAGCCCAGAAGCTGCAAGACGGAGGCAAGGCGTCGAGCCCGCAACTCCAGCCGCATGTAGTCGTAGTCAAATTCTTCGCCCGGATAGCGGCCGATCACCTTTACCGCGCCAAAGGTCGTGGCTCCATGCTCCAGGATACTCGACAGCAGCAGCGGCAGATCTTGATTGAGACCTTGCATGGCTCGACGTTTCCTTTTCTGCCGTTCATTCTGCGGTGCGATGCCCGGTCGGGCAAATAGCTGGCAGTGGGAGAAGACGATCATGGCGGGCATGATGGAGGGGAAAGTCGCTGTGGTGACCGGTGCCGGCGGCGGCGTCGGGCGGGAAATCGCCATCATGATGGCTGCAGCCGGCGCCCGCGTGATCGTGGCCGATATTGGCGCGTCGCTGTCCGGTGAGGGCGGGTCGGCCTCGCCCGCCGAGCAGACCAAGGCGCTGATCGAGCAGAAAGGCGGCGCCGCCGAAATCTGCACCGAGTCGGTTGCGACCTGGGGATCCGCGCGGAAGATCGTGCAGGCGGCGCTCGATCACTTCGGGCGCATCGATGCGGTGGTCAACAATGCAGGCATCCTGCGCGACGGCATATTCCACAAGATGAGTGAGGAGGACTGGCTGTCGGTCATTTCGGTGCATCTCAACGGCAGCTTCTTCGTCTCCCGCGCCGCCGCCGAACATTACCGCAAGCAAGAAAGCGGAGCTTTCGTGCATGTCACCTCGACCTCCGGCTTGGTCGGCAATGTCGGCCAGGCCAACTATGCCGCCGCCAAACTCGGCATTACCGCGCTGTCGAAGTCGATTGCGTTGGACATGCAGCGCTACAATGTGCGGTCGAACTGCCTGTCGCCGTGGGCCTGGAGCCGCATGACGAGTTCCATTCCCACCTCAACGCCTGAACAGCAGGCGGCGGTGGAGAAGCTGCAGCGCATGACGCCGGACAAGAACGCGCCGTTGGCTGTGTTCCTGTGCTCGGGTGCGGCAACCGGGATTACCGGGCAAGTGTTCGGCACGCGGATGCACGAGCTGATCTTGTTCAGTTCGCCGAGGCCGATCCGTATCCTGCACAAGGCCGAGGGCTGGACGCCGGAAAGCATTGCCGAAGTCGCGGCGCCGGCGCTTCGGTCGGCGTTCATGCCGCTGGATACGTCGGAGACGCTGTTCAACTGGGATCCGCCATAGCGGGAGCGATGGCCCGGACAAGCCTGATCATGACGGAAAGCCAATTATGAGCGCGCTAGTCAGCGACCGGGCGGCCGTCACAAGCCCGCGTTCGCAAATTGCCGCTCATGACGCAAGACTTGTTCATTGTAGTTTGCGCGATAGCGATCACTGACCTGTTGATGGACAGTGAGCGCGGCGGCGTCACGTTCGGCCGTGGGCGGATCGATCAGGTCAAAGTGGCCGTATCGATCCTGTCCGCGGACCAGCATCGCGTGGCATCGTACAGGCCCATCCACGCGGACATGGGTCGGGATGTAGTTCAGGCCGATACCCACTCGCCGGTGCGACGCGTGGTTGGGCGCGGAGCGATGCACCGACAATTCGTGATGTAACGAAAAGGACCCGGCGGGCAGAGCCATTGCCACAGGGTTCGACTGGTCGAACGGATCCATGATCGTCTGGCCGGCGCGGTTGATGCTGTCCTTGAGGCCCAGAGCGGCGTGATGCAACTGACGAGGCGCACCATGGCTTGAAAGGTGCTCCATGCAGCCGGCCTCCCGACCGGCATCTGTCAGTGCGACCCAGGCACAGACCTGTTCTTTCGGCTGTAATCCAAAATAGGTGCCGTCCTGGTGCCAGGCGGCAAAGGTTGGCGAGTTCGGTTCCTTGATGAAGAACGTGCTGGTCCAGACAAGGATGTCCGGGCCGATCACGTCCTCGATGACGTCGAGGATACGCGGGTGGCGGATCAGCGTATCGAACCAGAGAGAGTGGGCATAAGCGTGAGAGCGCCATTTGACGTCAGCCGCCGCCACGGGGGCGCCCAGTTCGTCTTCAAACTGCTCAAGGCTGGCCAGGAAGAATGCGATTTCGTCCTGGTTGAGGGCTGGCAGGGGAAACAGGAAGCCGTTGTATCGATAATAAGTCAATTGTTCCTCGGTAAGCGCCTTCATTGTCTCCTCCTTGTTCAGCAGCGGCACGGGATCTGGTCGTGTCGTGCACCGGTGCAAAACCGCTTGCAACGACCGTCGCGCCGAAGACGGATCGCCGTTCGGTCCTGTCACTCGTCTCATTAACAAGGGGCTGCGCGGTGGACAACCGGGCGGATTGCTGATCCGATTGGGCGTGAGGAAGCCGGCAGACATACCGGCGGAAACGGAGGAAAAAATGGCGGTCAACGCAGGTGCTCGGCTCGACCGTCTGCCGGTTTCGCGTTTTCATTGGCGCATTCTTGGCTTGATCGGCGCGGGGATGTTCCTGGATGCGTTCGACATCTACCTGCAGGGCGGGGTGCTTGGCTCGCTCGTCAGCAGCGGCTGGTCCACGCCGGCGCTGAACGCCAACTTCATCTCCTTCACCTTCGTCGGCATGGTCATCGGTTCGTGGCTGGCGGGCATCTGGGGTGACCGCTACGGTCGCCGCTTCTCCTATCAGATGAACCTGCTGGTGTTCGGTGGTGCCTCGCTGCTTGGCGCGCTGGCGCCGTCGATGGCTTGGCTGACCGCGGCACGCTTGGTCATGGGCATTGGATTGGGTGCCGAAATCGTCGTTGGCTACGTGCTGCTCAGCGAGTTCGTCCCGCCGGGAAGTCGCGGCCGCTGGGGCACAGCTTTGGCAGTGATCACCAACTCCTCGTTGTTCTTTTCGGCACTGATCGGCCGGGTCGTGATCCCGAATTTCGGCTGGCGTTGGATGTTCGTGCTGGTCGGGCTGGGCGCCCTGGTGGTCTGGTACCTGCGCAAGGCCATGCCAGAGTCGCCACGCTGGTTGGAGAGCAAGGGGCGCTTCGAGGAAGCCGAGCGGGTTGTTGCTGCCGCGGAAAGCGAGGCGGCGCATGGGCAGGCCCTGCCGCCGCCAGTTATCGACGCGATCCCGACGGTGCAGCACCCGTCGCTTGCCGCCTTGTTCTCACGCGACCTGGCGATGCGCACGGTCCTCGGCTGCGTGGTGCTGATCACATTGAACACCGCGATCTACGGCTTTATCGCCTTCCTGCCGACCTTCATGGTGCGGCAGGGCATCAACATCGTGACCTCGTTGAATTATACCACGCTGATGTCGTTTGGCGGTCCAACCGGAGCATTTATCGGCATGTGGCTGGGCGACAGGATCGGCCGCAAAAGTTGCATTATCTGGTTCTCGCTGACGGCACTCGTTGCCGGAGCCGTGTATCCGCAAGTGCATGACGCAAACCTGCTGATGCTGGTGGGCTTCCTGCTGGTCACCTCTATCTACGTGCTTGTGGCCATTGCCTGGGGTGTTTATGTGCCGGAGCAGTTTCCGACCGAGGTGCGGATGCGTGGCGCCGGGTTCTGCAACACCGCTGGCCGCATGATGACTATTCTGACACCGCAACTGACAGTGCCGCTATTCGCAGCGTTCGGTGTGGCGGGCGTGATCGGCATGGTCGCCGCCCTGCTGATCCTGCAGGTGGTCATGGTCGCACTGTTCGGGATCGAGACCAAGGCAAGGCCGCTCGAAGCATTGGTTCCAGGTAGCCCGGGCTTGCGTGCGAGCACGGGATTGGGCGCCACACCGGCCAAAACGGCATGAGCGGGACGCGCATGATGACCAATCCGGACGCGCTGAAGGCGCAGATCGAGATCTGCATGTTCGACCAGTATGGCACTGTCGTGGACATGCAGGGCGGGCTGGTCGAGGTGGCAACGCCGTTTCTGAGGGCGAAGGGCTGGGGCGGCAAGCCAGACAGCTTCGTCACCTGGTGGCGGCGGACGCACTTCGAAAACTCGATGATCGATGCATTGCTGCATCGCGAGCACACATCCTATCGGGAGGTTGGGGAACGCGCCGTCTCGCACGTGATGGATCGCGCGGGAATTGCCCACACGCCCGAGGAAGCGCGGGTGCTGGTCGCGGCCATCGAGCGCCTGCGGCCTTTCCCGGAAGTACCGGCGGCGCTTGCTCGGCTTGGCAAACGCTATCGCCTGGTGGTGCTGTCGAACGGCGATCCGGACATGCTGGAGAGCGCGAAGGCGCATCACGGCGTGCCGTTCGACCGGGTGATCTCAGTGGCGGAGGCAAACAGCTTCAAGCCGCACGTCGCCACCTATACGCGCGCGGCTGAGATCATGGGGGTGCGGAAGGACCAGGTCTTGTTCGTCGCCAACCATGCGTTTGACTGCGTTGGCGCGAAGGCCGCCGGCATGCGGACCGCCTTCATCGACCGGCGCGGCCGCCCGTTCGGCATCACCCCGCACCAGCCGGACCTGCTGGTAGCAAGCATGACCGCGCTCGCCGATTTGCTCGCTTGACCGCGGCTGCTCATGGCGGATTGATTTGAAAGATGCCAAGCGTCCGGCCATCCGGTATCGGACAGGCCTGATGGGAGTTTGGAATGCCGAACCACGCAGAACACAAGGTGTTGCCCTATACGCCTGACCAGCTTTTCGACATGGTTGCGGACGTAAAAGATTATCCGCGCTTCATCCCCTGGTGCCAAGGCGCGCGCATCCGCCAGTCTGGGGAGAAGTTGATTGTCGCCGAACTCGAGATCGGTTTCGGGCCGTTCCATGAGGGCTTTACCAGCCATGTCGATCTCGACCGCCCGCATCGGGTGATGGTTAGGGCGGTCGACGGGCCGCTTGAACATCTGCGTAACGAGTGGGTGTTCACGCCGGCCGGAACCGGCACGCGAGTCGATTTCGCGGTGGACTTCCAGTTCAAGAGCCACCTGCTGGACCATGTTGCCAACGGGATGTTCCATGAGGCGTCGATGCGCATGATGGGTGCGTTCGAGTCGCGGGCGCGCGGCCTGTATCGGTCTCACCCGACCCTTTGAGCTTGAATGGCCGTCCTGGCCGAGGACGCGCGGCGCGTTTGGTTCATTTCATTATTGCCTCGCGCTCAGCCGCCGCGTACCGGCAGTTCGACCAGGCTGGACGCCGAGGCCGATAGCTCGTCGTCCTGGTTGCGCGCTTCCTGCGCGACCGCCACGAGATGTCGACCGTGTTCGACAAACTTGCGAACCACATGGCCCTTGATGAACAGAGTGTCGCCGACGGGATTGTGTCGCCGGATCTGCGACTTTGCGGTGCGCAGGAAGCCGTCGTCGCCCATCCAGTTGGTCAAGTGGTGGGTGAGCCACGAACACCGCTCGGGACCGTAGTCATAGGCGCCGGGGGCACCGACCATCAGGGCGAATTCCTCTTCCCAATGCACGCGCTCGGGACAATCGGGTATTCCGAAACGATTCTTGATGCCGAGCCCGGGATGCGCGTGGAGTTGCTTCCAGGCCAGCTTGTTGGCGCGGATGTAAAGGCCGCCCCATCCCTGGGCATAGGCGATGAAGCCGGTGACGGTCATCGGTCCCTTCACCATGGTCGGCAGCGTGTCGCCAATCTCGACATCGTCCCAATAGCGCGGCGTCGCACCACGCACTTCTTCGTCGTAATAGTATTTGTGGATCGTCGCGAGTTGCTCATCGGTGTATGATGCTTGTGGCCGCGCGCGCACCTCGGAATATTTTGTGCCTTTCTCGCGTGCTTCGTCACGATCGGTACGGAAGCACCAGCTATCGGCCTCGGCAACGCGTATCGCCCGCCTGGTTGAAGAACTTCACGTGGTAAATCTGCTGGATGGCGCGGCCGGCAAAACGGGTCTGGTGCTCGATCAGTTCCTTGAGCGATGCCTCGGTGCGGATCTCGTCGTTGCGGTGCACCGGTTTGTGCCAGGTCCAGTCCGCACCCGCCCACATGGCGTGCACGCCTGGCAGCCCACCGACATATCCCGAAACGATCCGGCTGGTTGCGAACAAGAAGCTTGGCAACGCAATGATACCGCCGTGGCTCGTTGTCGCGGCATAGTTCGGATCGCACCACAGCGGATTGTCGTCGCCGATGCCGTGCGCATAGTGGCGGATATTGTCGCGTGTGGCTTCGTGGCACCATGGTTCGGCGGTGTTCTCGATCGGGATGCCAATCCGCGCTCGCAAGCTGTCGAGCGCCTGGTCAGTGATCTTGGGGAAGTAGCGTGGTGCGTCCGAGGTCATTGGCTGGCATGCTCCGGTGAAAGCGGCGGGTTCAGTCCGGCGATGATTCGCGCTCGCGCAGCACCTTGCGGTTGACTTTCCCGGCCGGTGTCTTGGGCAGTTCGGCAACGAAGGCGATCTGGCGCGGGTATTCGTGCTGGCTGAGGCGTGTGCGGACAAAATCCTGCAACTCTCTGGTAAAAGCGGCATCCGGCAAGCGGTCGGACACGACGAACGCCTTCACAATCTGCCCGCGTGTCTTGTCGGGCACTCCGATCACGGCCACTTCCCGCACCTCCGGATGCTTGAGCAGCGTGTCCTCCACCTCAACCGCGCCAATCGTCCAGCCGGCCGAGATGATGACGTCATCGGCTCTGCCGCCGTGATAGAAATAGCCGTCTTCGTCGATGCGACCGCGATCTTTGGTCGAGAACCACGTACCATGGCGCCAGACTTTGATTTCCCCTGTCTGGCCGGCGGCGCAGGGTGTGCCGTCCTCGGCCTGCACCTCGACGCGGATGCCGGGCACCGGCTTGCCGAGTGAACCGGGCTTTACGGTGAAATCCGCCGCACCGGGATAGTTCGCCAGGATGACGCCGATTTCCGTCGTCCCGTACATGCTGCACAGGGTGGTGCCGAAATTGTCTTCCGCAAAAGTGAGGCTGTCGCTGTCGATCGGCTCCCCTGTGAAGGACATTTTTGCAAGGGTGACACGATGCTGCGAGGCAGCGCCGCTGTTCTTCATCAGCCGATAATGCGTGGCAGCGGCTGAAAGATTGGTCGTGGCGAAATCCCGCAATGCGCGCAGCAAGCGATCGGCGTCGAACTTTCCCGAGTACGTGCCGCTGCGCACGCCGAGGGCCAGCGGTGCCAGAGTGCCATGCCAAAGCCCATGACCCCAGGCCGGCGAGGAGGGGCAGAAGAACCTATCGCCGGGTCGGATACCGGTGCCATACAGCGCGGCGACCATCACAACGACAATGGCTCGATGCGTGTGCCGCACCGCGGCGGGCAGATCGCGGGTGGTTCCCGACGTATATTGGAAAATCGCCATATCATCGCTGCTGGTGCTCGCCTCGAAGCTGGCCGGCAACCGGTCCAGGGTCTGCATCAGGCCCTCATTGGCGACCACGACGGGCGCTCCGGCGGCATCGCCCAATTCGGCCGCTTTCTCGGCGTTCGTGAGCAGCAGGCGTGGAGCGCAATCGTCAATCCGCAGGCGGACACCGTCAGGTCCGAACAAGGTGAACAGCGGCACGGCGACGGCGCCGCACTTCATCGTGCCGAACAGCGCCGCGTAGAAGGCCAATGACGGCTCCAGCATGATCGCGACGCGATCACCCTTGCTGATGCCTCTTGCCGCAAGCCAATGCGCGAATTGCGAGGACAGCACCGAGATCGTGCGGAACGTAATGCTTTCGTCGCGCCCGTCGGCAAATGCGATCCATACCGCGATTCGAGACGGGTCCGCTGCATGCCGGTCGATGCATTCGTGGGCAATGTTGAGCCTCGTCCGGGTGCCGTCGAACAGTTCCCATAGGCGGTGCGGCGCGAAGTGGCGCTGTGCATCCTGATAGGTCGTGTAGTCGGCAAGCGTCGACATCGACTTTGATTATTTCTCCCGCTTGCAGTGAAGCTTTCCGCCAGGAGGTTGTCTACCCTGCCATCACGGGCGTACGGCGGGCGTTTCCACTGGAAGGCCGTTGGCACGGGCGGCCAGGAACAGTTCCAGATTGACCAGATCCGGCGCGTCGACATCGAAGGGTTCGGCGCGGACGCCGGTCATGCAGTTGCGAATCCTTCGGTAGAGCGAGCCCATGCTCTGCCACTCCAGACGGTACAACGGATAGCCGTTCGGCTGACCTTGCGGAATCAGTGCGCCGGCGAGGCGTTGACCGGCAAGTTGATCGTGACATTGTGCACATGAAAGATTGAGCTGCCCGATCCGCGTTTCGAAGATGGTCCGACCGGCGTCGTAGAACGGACGGGCCGAGCCATCGATAGACACCGAAATTGGCAACCCGCGTGACTGCAGGCCGAGGAATGCGGTGATTGCCAGCAACGAGTCGCTTTCGGCGGCGAACGGGGGTGCGCCTTGATCGTGCATGCGCGAACGATTGACCCGTTGCTCGAGCGTTACGGGACTTCCGACCTGTGCATCGAACGCCGGATAGCGGGCGGCGACGCCACGCATGGTGGCAGCAGCACCGTGACAGTCCGCGCAGCTCCGGCCGCTTGATCCGGTGCGCTCGTTCCAGATCGCCTCGCCCTGCTGCACCCATAGGAAGCCGGGGTTCGCCGTGTCGTCGTCCTGCATCGCGCGAGTCGCCGGTGCGGCATCGTCGTATCCCGACCGCGCCGGGGCGGTCATCGCCGAACCGGCCATGCCGATCAGCAGCCCAAGCGCCGCCAGCGCCACGTGGCGGGTCATGTCACCGTGATGGAAACGAGTTCGCTTTGCACCGTTCCGTCGTCATCGACCCAGCTCATGCTGACGGTGCCGCTCTCTTCGGCCAGGGCGGAGAACGACAGGAACGGGTTTGCCGCGATAGCAGGGAAGAGGTCGATGCTGACAACTTCGACGCCGTTCCAGGCGCAGACGAATTTGTTGATGATCTTGCGCGGAATGATGGCGCCGAACTCGTCGTGCCGCTGGCCGCTCTCCATCGGGTGCGAGATCAGCACCTTGATGTCGATGACATCGCCCTTGTTCGCCTGCTTCGGCATGTTGACCAGGACCCGCGCCATGCCGTTCTCCCTATTCGACGCAGGCGGCGAGGGTGACGATCAGCTCGATGCTGTCGCTCCAGCATGACCCGTCCGCCAGTTTGGCGACCGCGATCACGGTCTGCGACGTGGCGAGCCGGATGCGCGTGGCAACCACCGGCCGGCCGGCGCGGGGCCCAAAGGTAAAGCTGGCGACATGCGGCAACGGGTTGCGTTGAGCGAACACGTGCAGGCTGCTGACGCGCTGCGGGCCGGTGAAGCCGCCGTCGACGCTGACGGTCATCGGCACGGCGTTGCCATTCTCCACGAGCAGCGGAATGTCGAGCTTCACGCGGCCCTGGCGCAGGGCGTTGTCGCCGACCAGATCCTTGATCAATGCGGCCACCTGCGCCTCGGTCGCGCGCGCGGCGTGATCCGGCAGCGCCGCCAGCAGGCCCGCGGCGGATGCGGCGACAAGCAGATGCCGGCGCGGCAGCGACAGCCGGTCGCGTTGCGCCTCGGCCTGTTCAACGTGGGTCATGACGTTCGCAATGTTGCAAGGAATGCCACGAGATCCTCGATCTGCGTTGCGGTCAGCACGGGCCGCCCCTGCCATGCGCGCGCTACGCGTTGTAACCCAGTCACCGCATAGAACGGCGGCATCACCGTGTCGGGATCGAGACGCCTTGTATCCACCAGTCGCAGCCTGATCTGGGCTGGAGTCAAGCGTGCACCGACGTCTCTCAGTGACGGACCGATCGTCGGTGGCGCCGCATCGGCGGCGGGATCGGCATGACAGAGCAGGCACGTGCTGACCTGGCGACTGGCGAATACTGCCCGTCCACGTGCCGCGTCGCCGGCGGCGCCTGTCAGCGAGTCCGGAATGCCATCATCCACCACCTGGTAGGGCGCCAGTTGCGCCGCCGCCGAACCGATGGATAGCACCAACAGGCCAGCCAAGGACAGGCTAGGCAAAGACTTCGCCGGTGATCGTCTTGAACCATGCATCGGCATACTCCGCCTCGAGTGCGCGCACGCTGTCGGGAGCATTGACCGGGCTGGTCCCGCCGGCCCCGTCGATGTCGGTCAGCAGGCCGTTCGCCGGCCGGTACACGCCGGCCACCGATATGCCGTAACCCGGAGCGACCAGGCTGTAGCAGGTGTTGACCAGCAGCGGCTCCGCCGGTGTGCCGCCCGCCAGCAGTTTGGCCACGGCCAGCGCGCAGGCTTTCGCCTGGGCATTCGCGGCAAAGGCGGATTTTGGCATCGCACCAGCGACGGCGGCATCGCCAATCACGTGAATGCCGGGGACGAGACGCGATTCGAAGCTGACCGGATCGATCGGGCACCATCCAGTCTTGTCGGCGACACCCGCGACGGCCGCAATGTGTCCGGCCCGCTGCGGCGGGATGACGTTGCCGACGTCGGCCTTGTGGGTGCCGAACTCGGTCTCGAACGTGCCGGTCGCGGCATCGACCCGGACAACCTTGCCGCCGTCGGACAACGATACCCATTCTAGCCGCCCAGGATACAGCTTCGCCCAGGCGTTCTGGAACAGCTTCTGCTTGGAGAAGGTGTCCTTGGCGTCCAACACCAACAGTTTCGATTTCGGCTTTTTGTTCGAGAGGTACCAGGCGATCAGGCTTGCCCGCTCATATGGGCCTGGTGGACACCGATATGGGTTGGCGGGCACCGAGATCACGACTGTGCCGCCATCCTCCATCGCCTCCAGCTGCCGGTGCAGCAGTTCGGTCTGTGGACCGGCCTTCCAGGCATGCGGCAGTTTCTCGGCTGCCGCTGCGCTGTAGCCGGGCAGGGCGTCGTAGGCGAGGTCGATGCCTGGTGCGAGCACCAGACGGTCATAGGGAAGCCGCGTTCCGTCGCCGAGTGTGACCTGCTTGGCGGTCGGATCGACTCCCGTGGCCGTCGCTTGCGCTACACGTATGCCGTCCGCTGCGATGCCGGTGTAGCCGAAGCGCTGTGCGGCCATGTCGCGCAGCCCGACGATGACCTCGTTGCTGAACGGACAGGCGATGAACTGCGCATCGGCCTCGATCAGGGTCACGTCGATGCGAGGGTCAATGCGGCGCAACGCGCGCGCGATGGTGGCACCGCCGAAGCCGCCACCGACCACGACGACGCGACCAGACGAGCCGGACTCAGCGGCGGCGGGCCGCGTGGTGAAAGGCAGCGCCAGGGACGCGGCGCCGGCTGCCAGCACGGATCGGCGGTCAAGCAAGCGAACCTCCTAATTCTGCGCTGAAATCCAGACCGCGATGGCGTGGATCTCGTCGGGCGAAAACCCTTTCATCAGCCGGCCCATGACTGTCGAGGGGCGTTCCGCCGAACGGAACGCCAGCATCGTCGCGTTCAGCTCCCCCGCATCGCGCCCGTTGATCGGCATGAAACGGGACGTATGACAGCCGGAGCAGGTCGTTGCCCCCGGCGGCGGGTCGCCCGCCGCGGTCAGCAGAAGCAGCGCGACGGCGGCGGCACGACGCATACTCAGGCCTTGCTCAGGTCCTGATTACCCAGCGGCAATTGACGGATCCGCTTGCCGGTCGCGGCGAAGATCGCATTCAGCACGGCGGGTGCGGCGACCGCGATGGTCGGCTCGCCCACGCCGCCCCAGAACCCGCCACTGGGCTTCAGCACCGTCTCGACCTTCGGCATGTCGGCCATGCGGGCTACCTGGTAGGTGTCGAAATTGCCCTCGACCACGCGGCCCTTGTCGATGGTGTTGGCGCTGTAGAGCATCGCGCTCAGCCCATAGGCGAAGGAGCCGTCGACCTGGGCGTCGATCTGGTCGGGATTGACCGCATAGCCGGGATCGGTTCCGGCGACGATGCGCAGGATCTTCAACTCGCCCTTAGCGGACACCGTGACTTCGGCGACGGCCGCGACGTAGCTGCCGAAGCCGCTGTTCTGCGCCAGGCCGCGATAGACGCCTGGCGGCGGTGGCGTGCCCCAGCCGGCCTTCTCGGCCACCGCATCCAGGATCGCGCGAGGTTTGGGGTTCTTTCCCATCATCGCGTGACGGAACTCCAGCGGGTCCTTGCCGGCGGCGTGCGCCATCTCGTCGACGAAGCACTCCATGAAAATGGTGTTCTGGTTGACGTTCACGCCACGCCAGAAGCCGACCGGCACCGGCGTGGGCCGTATCGCATGGTCGATCAGGATGTTCGGCACCGCCATGTAGCCGAACTCGTCGGGGTTCATGCCTTGGAACGCGATCTTGTCGACGCCGTCGACCAGCATGGATGGCAGCAGGTAGGCGACGATGGACGGCGCGGCGATTCGCATCTTCAGGCCGGTGACACGGCCATCGGCGTCCATCGTGCCGGTCATCTTCGCCTGGCCGACCGGCCGGTAGAAGCCGTGCTGCATGTCCTCCTCACGCGTCCAGATCAGCTTCACCGGACGCCCGTCGAATTCCTTGGCGATGATCACCGCCTGGCGCACGTAGTCCTGCTGTCCGCGCCGGCCGAAGCCGCCGCCGAGGTGCAGCTTGTTCACCTTGACGTCCGACAACTTGACGCCGGCCGCGTCCGCCGCCGCGGCCATCGAAGCCTCGCCGTTCTGCGACGGCACCCAGATCTCGACCTTGCTGTCGGCGACCTTCGCCGTGCAGTTCATCGGCTCGAGCGTTGCATGGTTGAGGAACGGCGTGCCGTAGACCGCCTCGAGTTTCTTCGCGGCGCCCGCCATGGCGCTGTCGATGTCGCCCTGCTTGAGGCCGACACCGGCCTGCTTCGCATCAAGCCCTTCGTGCATGATGGCGGCGATCGAGGCGCTGTTGAGCTGGCCGTTGCCGGCCTCGTCCCAGACGATCGGCAGTTTCGCCATCGCTGTCTTCGCCTGGTAGAACTTGTCGGCGACCACTGCGACGGCGTTGTCACCGACCGCCATCACGTGGCGCACGCCGGGCATGTCGGAGACGGCGTGGGCGTCGAAGCTGACCAGCTTGCCGCCGAACACCGGCGATTGCGCGATCGTCGCGTTCAGCATGTCGGGAAGCTGCACATCGATGGCGAAAATCTGCCGTCCCGACAGTTTCTCCACCGTGTCGAGCCGCTTCACGCCCTTGCCAATGATGGTCCATTCGGATGGCTTCTTGACGACGATGTCGGTCGGCACCGGAAGCTTTGCCGCGTCGGCCGCGACCTCGCCATAGCGCAACCGGCGCCCGCTTGGCGGGTGCGTGATGACGCTGGCCGACGCCAAACACGAAGTGACGGGGACGTTCCATCGCGCCGCCGCCGCCTGCAGCAGCATGGCGCGTGCCGCGGCGCCACCCTTGCGGACATACTCGACCGAGGAACGAATGCCGCGACTGCCACCGGTGGACATATCGCCCCAGGCCCGCTTGCTGGCCAGGTTCGTTTGTGGCGCGACATACTCCGCGCTGACGTATTTCCAGTCGGCATCCATCTCGTCGGCGACCAGTTGGGCGAGGCCGGTGAAGGTGCCCTGGCCCATCTCCGAACGGGCGACGCGCACGACGACGCGGTCATCGGGATACACGACGGCCCAGATGCCGACCTCGCCGGCGCCGGATGGCAGCCCGGATGCGGGTGTCGATGTGGTTGCCTGGGCGGCGGCCGGCAGGCTCCAGCGGAGCGAGAAGGCGCCGGCGACGGTGGAGGCGACGAACAGGCGACGGTTGAGTTGCATGGTCGCCTCCTATGCCGCGCTGCCGGCAGCGGTATGGATCGCTGCCCGGATGCGATTGTAGGTGCCGCAACGACAGATATTGGACATCGCGGTGTTGATGTCTTCGTCGGTGGGCTTTGGCGTCTGCGCCAGCAGCGCCGCGGCCGCCATGATCTGGCCGGACTGGCAGTAGCCGCATTGCGGCACCTCGATGCTGCAGCCAGGCCTGTTGCACCGGATGGCTGATGCCATCCGGTGAGAGACCCTCGATCGTCACGATCTTGGCGTCGCCGACCGTTCCCACTGGTGTCGAGCAGGATCGCGTCACGGCACCGTCGACATGCACCGAGCAGGCGCCGCATTGGGCGATACCGCAGCCATATTTCGTGCCGGTCATGCCGACCCATTCGCGGATCACCCAGAGCAGCGGGGTCTCCGGATCGGCATCGACCTGATGCGTCTGGCCGTTGATATTCAATGTGATCATCTGGATCTCCCACCGGTTGCTGTGCCACGGCGATGTCGCGTTGGACGGCTCGGCAGTCTGCCGATCACGCTTTGCGGAGCAAACCTAGTGTACCGGAAATGCGGTAGAGCATTTCCGGTACACTAGCTCTTTGTTTTCAGTGGCCTGCTTGTCCCTGAAATTGGTAGGCATTTCAGGGGCAGGACACTAGCCGTCAACGCGTTCCGACGCCATAGGGCCCGATCAACCCGACCACGGTGCGATGATCGGGCAGGGCGCCGAACCTAAGGCGGTTCCACGATCACTTGTCCATACATCCAGGGATGCGGCGTGCAGATGTAGTAATAGGTGCCGAGCTCGGGGAACGAGACGGTCTTCGATTCACCTTTCGCCAGCGCACCGGTATCCCACTTGCCGGCCGCGGCTCCCGCCGTGGTGGTCGAGGTCGCGGTATGCACGAGGTCGCCGACATTGGTGAAGGTCACCGTCGCTCCCGCCTTGACCCGCGTGCGAGCGGGCCAGTAGGCATACTCGACGTTGTTATCGCCGATCTTGATCGTGTTGGTGCCGTCGGCGATCGGCCCCAGCGGGCCAGCGACTTTCGACGGCGGCTGCGGCGGCGGCAGCGGGGACAGTTGCCCGTTCATCCCGAACACCCACAGCCCGTCGCCGTTGGCGCTGCCCTGGATGGAGTTGCCGCCGGTCACGATGGCGATGTACTCCTGGCCGTCGACCTCATACACCGCCGGCGGCGCGTCGGCGCCAAATCCGGTCTGGAATTTCCATAGCACCTCGCCCGACTTGGCATTCAGTACAACGAAGTTGCCATCGGGCTCGCCACGCAACAGCAGCCCGCCGGCGGTGACGGTCGAGCCGCCGCCGCCGCCCATGCGGTACGGCATCTGTTGCTGCCAGGCGATCTTGTTCGAGTGGCTGTCGATCGCTGTGAAGGTGCCGCCGAACTGCGAGCCGATCGGCGCTGACTGCGTGCCGCCGACATAGCGCTGGCCGTTCTTGTACGTGTCGCCCAGGCGCGCGAACGTGCTGGTGCGGATGGTGCCGGGCACATAGAAGAAGCCGGTATCAGGACTGTAGGGCATCGGCGACCAGTTGGTGCCGCCCTGTCCGCCGGGCTGGATAATGACCGGCGTTTCCCAGAACGACTGGAAGATGCAGCTGGGATTGTCGAAGCCGGGCAGCGGCGGTGCGCAGGTTGGCACGGTGTTGTCACCGATCGGGTAGGGCTGCGTCGCCGCGGTATGCTGCCGCGGTTCCTGCGGCACCGGCTTTTCCTCGATGCCGATCAGCGGCTTGCCGTTGGTGCGGTCGAGGATATAGACCCAGCCGGTGCGTCCGGCTTCGGCGATGCCCTTGCGCGGCTGGCCGTTGATGACGGTGTCGAACAGCACCACTGGACTGGCTGCGTCATAGTCCCAGATGTCGTGGTGCACTTCCTGAAAGTGCCAGGCGTACTGGCCGGTCTTGGCGTTGATCGCAATGATCGAGGTGCAGAACAGATTGTCGCCCGCGCGCGATGCGCCGTCATAATCCGGTCCGCAATTGCCCGCTCGCGAAGTAAAGCAGGCCGAGCTCCGGATCGACCGCGGGGGTGTTCCACACCGGCGCCCCGCCGCGCATCGCCTGGGTGCTGTCCTTCGGCCAAGTGTCGCTGCCGACTTCGCCCGGTGCGGGAAGCGTGTAGGACCGCCACAGGATCTTGCCGGTCTTCGCATCGAGCGCGGTCAGCCGCCCGCGCGTGCCGAACTCGCCACCGGCGATGCCGCTGTAGACAATGCCGTCGTAGTAGAGCGGCGCGCTGGTGACGACATAACCGTTGTGCCAGTCCTCGATCGGCGTCTTCCACACCTCCTTGCCGGTGTTGATGTCGAGCGCGACGACGTTGGTATCGAGCTGGCCGAGGAACAGCATGCCCTCGCCCATGGCGAGGCCGCGATTGAGCCAGCCGCAGCACACCGTGTTGATCGTCTGGTCGATATGCGACAAGCGTTCCCAGAGAATGTCTCCGGTTTTCGCATTCAGCGCGAAGACGTCGTCATTGCCGGTCACAACATACATGGTGCCATTGCGGATCAGCGGCGTGGCTTCGGCCGAATACTTGCCACCGACGCCGGAGCCTTTCAGGCGCGTCATCCAGGTGCCCTTGAGCTGACCGGCGTTCTCGGTATTGATCTGCTTCAGCGTCGAATAGCGCTGGTTGGTCAGGTTGCCGCCATTGGTAACCCAGTCCTTGCCGACCGGACTTTTCAGCATCTGGTCGATTTCGGGATCCGCGGCATGCGCGTTCAGTGCGCCGCTCAGGCATAGCAGGCAAACCGACAGGGCCTCCAACAATAACCGAGTGCCGCGATAGGACATGTCGTTTCTCCCCTGGAACTTCTTGACGAAGCTCTTGCTTGGCATCTCGGAATGACCGGGCTGCAACGGCAGGATGATCGGTTGCTGGATTTCTGGCAAGTGGATGCCGATCGAGAATGGCTGACGACGAAATTTTGCCGTCACCCGGCGCAATACCGTTGCAATTTGGTATTTCATGGCAGGGGTGATGACGCATAGGCGCTAACTTAAGCGGTCAGCGCAGTTTGTCCTCCTTGTGTCATCCCCGTGCTTGGCACGGGGACCCACGACTTTTGCCGCTATCCCTGCTGAAAGTCGTGGGTGCCCGGCCTTCGCCGAGGATGACACAGGGGCAGTTCGAGCGTCACGACTGCTTAAGCTAGCGCGTGTGGGGCGATGACGTGGCGAACGGGATGGCCTAGCCTCCTCTCCGAGGGAAGGAAACGAACATGGGCATCATCTCTCTGGCCGGGGTCGACATTGACGTGTGGGAGGGCGGGGACGGCCCGCCGCTGCTGTTCCTGCACGGCGCCGGCGGCTTCCGTCCCGGTCCGGCCTACCTCGATCTGCTTGGCGCGCACCGCAGGATCATTGCACCCTCGCATCCCGGGTTCGGTCTGTCGGGGCTGGCCGATTGGATGGACCGACCCGACGACATCGCGCATCTGTATCTGGAGCTGCTGGACCGGCTGAACATCGGCCAACTCGACGTCATGGGCACGTCATTCGGCGGCTGGATCGCGGCCGAACTGGCGACCATGCAGCCGCAACGCCTGCGCCGCCTGGTGCTGGTTGCGCCCGCCGGGGTGAAGACCGGCAGCCGCGATGAACTCGACATCCCCGATATATTCGCGCTGCCGGCGGACACCGTGCAACGCATGCTGTATGTCGAGCCCGATAGGTTTCGCGCCGATCCCGCCACGATGACGGACGAGGAACTGCGTATCATGCTGCGCAACCGGGAATCTCTCGCCCTGTTCGCGTGGGAGCCTTACCTGCACAATCCCAAACTGCCACACCGGCTGCACCGGGTGACCTGTCCCACGCTGTTCCTGCGTGGCGCGCATGATGGGCTGATCTCGGCTGACTACGTCGCCCGTTACGCCGCCCTGCTGCCCGACGCGCGCATCATCACGCTGTCCAACGCCGCGCATGTGCCGCAGATGGAGCAGCCCGAGGCTTTCGCCGCCGCCACGCTTTCGTTCCTGCAAGGGGAGGTCTGATCCGATGCGTGCCTGGCATTTCAGCGAGACCGCCTATCATCTGCTGCCGCCGGCGGAGACCTACGAGTCGATCCGCGTCAGCCTGCCCAACAAGCACTATGACCCGGCGAGCGGTGCCGACCTGTATCATCGCTTCCTGGACGAGTGGCTGCTGGCGGAGGACGAGGGTCTGGAGATCATGCTCAACGAGCATCACCAGACCGCCACCTGCGTCGATCCCGCCGCCCCCCTGATGCTGTCCATCCTGGCTCGGCAGAGCACCAAGGCTCGCCTCTTGATCCTTGGCAACCCGATCGCCAACCGCCGTCAGCCGGTGCGCGTCGCCGAAGAGATGGCGATGATCGACGTGATCTCCCGCGGCCGGCTGGAGGCTGGGTTCGTGCGCGGCGTGCCGTATGAGATCTCCCCCGCCAACAGCAATCCGGTGCGGATGAACGAGCGGGAGTGGGAGGCGCTGGACCTGATCATCAAGGCCTGGACGCACCATGACGGTCCGGTCAGCTTCGAAGGCCGCTTCTTCCATGGGCGAGCGATCAATATCTGGCCGCGGCCGTGGCAGCAGCCGCACCCTCCGATATGGATCAGCACGACCAGTCCCGGAGGGGCCGCTCAAGTTGGGTCGAAGGGCTACGTGCAGGCGACCTTCCTGACCGGCTTCGACGGCACCAAGGCGATCTTTGATTCCTATCGATCGGCGTGGCGTGCGGCTGGGCGGGGCGACTCCGTGCCGCTCGACCGGCTGGCTTACGCGGCCATGGTCTATGTCGGCGAGACCGAGGCGGAGGCGCATGCAGGGGCCGAGAAGTTGCTGTGGTACGTCACGTCGAACAAGGTGCCGCCGCACTTCGCCAATCCGCCGGGCTATGTGCCGGTCGAAGCCGGGATGCGCATGCTGCGCGGTGCCGAACATCCGCTGAGCGCGTTTGCCAAGGCTGCCAGCGTGGAGGGGGCGATCAAGGCCGGCATCATGATGGCCGGCACCCCGGATCAGGTGGTGGCGCAGGTCCGCGCCGTCTACGACCATGTTGGCGGCTTTGGGCACCTGCTGAACATGGGGCAGGCCGGGTTCCTAGAGCATGATGAGACCGTGCGCGGGATCAAGATGTTCGCCCGCGAGGTCTATCCGCGATTGCAGGAATTGGGGAGATCGCCGTAGCGGACTGGGCGCATCGGCTATCGGACGCATTCGGAAGTGATGCTTTTGCCCGGCCAGGTTTGCCAACGCGCGACAGGTGACTGGATCGGGTAACCGGCCCTGGGCGAGCGGGTTCAGGCGAATATCTGGTCTAGATCCAGTCGATCGCCTCCCGCGTGACCTGCACTTCGCCGGTGTCTCGCAGTCGCACCACATTGACGGTCCTCGCCAGGTCCGGCGATCCGGAATAGTAAGCGGGTACCGTTGTTCCGGTCCCCACCTGGGCCGCCCGGTTCCAGTGTCCCAGCGCCAGGTAATCTGCCCGCGTCGCTTCGATCTCCGCGTTGCTGATCAGCCATGACGGCCGCAGGGGCGGCACCCCGTCATCCTCATAGTGCCCATGCGCTAGCGTCACATGCCAGCGCGCCGTCCGCGCCCGAGGTTCCCGCAGCGGCACCATGTTGCCGTAGTCCATGTGCGCGTGCCCCCAGACCTCCAGGTCATGGCCCGGAAAATACACCGCCATGTCATGCGTCACGCCAATGATATGCACGTTTGGCAACCGATCCAGTCCGCCCAGCCGCCAGACCGAGTCCGGCGTCACCGGGTCATGGTTCCCCGGCAATACGATCACCGGTCGCCCGACACTGGCGAGCAGGGCGGCACACCGTTCCAGAGTCGCCACGGACTGACGGTTACTGTCGAAGATATCCCCTACCAGCAGCACGTAGTCCGCTTCGAACAGCTTTGCCGCATGCAGCACCACCCGCAGCCCGGTCGTTCCATCCGCGCCATACGGACTCTGGTGTGGATCATCATCGACATGAAGGTCGGAGCTGTGCACGAGAACGATGTCGGAAGCCAATGTCGGGGATCCAGCCGGTTGCGCCGCAGCATCAGAGCGACGCAACCACCGCCCGTCAACCTTCATTGGCCGCGAGCGACGCCCGCGCTATGATCCCCTATAACCAAAACCGCGAGGAACCCGACGTCATGATCGACCTCCACTACTGGCCCACGCCAAACGGCAAAAAGGTCACGATCCTGCTGGAAGAGGCTGGAATTCCCTACAACATGGTGCCCTGCAACATTGGCCGCGGCGACCAGTTCTCAGCCGAATTTCTGAAAATGAACCCCAACCATCGCATGCCGGTCATGGTTGACCATACCCCGCCTGGCGGTGGCGAACCGATCGTGATTTTTGAATCCGGCGCGATCATGCTGTACCTGGCCGAGAAGGTCGGCCGCTTCTATCCGCAGGACCTGCGCGGCAAATATGCCGTGACCGAATGGCTTATCTGGCAGATGGCCAATCAGGGCCCCAAGCTTGGCGAGTGCGGCCACTTCCGCCGCCTTGGCGAAAAGCAAGGCGACCAATCATACGCCATCCGACGTTTTACCGATGAAGCCAACCGCCTGTATGGCGTGCTGAACAACCGTCTATACGAAAGCAAATACCTGGCGGGCAATGAATATACCATTGCCGACATGATTTGCTACCCGTGGACAGTGAACTGGAAGGCGCAAGGCCAGGACATCGAGGAATTCACCTACTTCAAACATTGGGCGGAGGAACTTGCCGCCCGCCCGGGCGTCCAGCGCGGCATGGCGGTTGGCGCCGACCTATCCGAAGATGTCTCCAAGCTGTCCGCTGAGGAGCAGGATCGTCGTGCCAAGATTATGTACAATCAACGCGCCCGTCCCGTTGCCGCGGCTTGACAAGGAACCAGCCAATGGCCGAGGTGGAATGTTTCTTCGACTGCTCCAGCCCATGGACCTACTTCGCCTTCGAGAGCCTGCTGCAGATGCAGCAGGAAATCGGCGTCACGATCCAGTGGCGTCCGATCCTTGTGGGCGGTGTGTTCAACGCGGTTAATCCCAGTGTTCATAACGCCCGCGAAAAACCGGTCCCGGCCAAGGCGGCCTATAGCAAGAAGGATCAACAGGACTGGGCGCGCTATCTTGCTCTGCCGATCCTATACCGGCCCACGGTGTTTCCCGTGAACAGCGTCAAGGTCATGCGCGCCTGTTTCGTGCTGCAGTCGGAAGACAAATTGGTTCCCTTTGCTCGGGAAACCTTCAAGGCTTATTGGATCGACGATCAGGATATTTCTCAAGTTCCTGTCATAGTGCAGCTCTGCCGCAAGATCGATGTTGATCCGGATCATTTGCTTGCGGCGATCGACCAACAGCCTGTCAAGGATCTGCTGCGAACCACGACGCAGGAGCTGATCGATCGCGGAGGCTTTGGCTCGCCCACCATGTTCGTCGGCGGCGACGATATGTATTTCGGCAATGATCGCATGCCGCTGATCAAGGACGCGGTGCTACGTCGGCGCATGTGATCCCGCCGCAGGATTGACGTTACGTCGGATAACCGCGGCGGGCCGGGCTCGTCGCGGCGACAACTGTCAATATCCGCGCATCACGCGAGCAGTAGCGGAGCCGAAATGACCAGTCAGACCGCCTCGGCTGTCAACCGGCGCGGCGCCGCGCAGCAGCCACATCCGCCCGGATGTGCCCGAGTCGAGCCGATGCCGGCGTCTGCGGCTGACGCGCCGGCGCCAATGGCCGCCAGGGTCAGCAACCTTGGTGCCATCTCGCTACAATCGGGGCAAGGCTGCGGCTGATCATACTCCGCCATTGGGCGCACTTCCCTGAATGGACCGCAATCGGGACACTCATAGTCGTAGGTCGGCATTCATTCTCTCCGGCATCCACTGCGTCACAGTGTGCCATTTCCGCGCCGGACCGGCCAGTGCTGGATTGCCCCGCTGCGCCGGAGCAACGCCATGGTGCGTTTCAGCGCCGCCTGAGGCGAACCCGCTCTACAGCGGGATGGCCAGGAGTGTATCGAATCGCTGACTGTCGCAAACCACGATGCGTTCGGCATAGCGCCATGCCCCGCTCTCGTCCGGCCGTACTTTGTCCAGGTAGATCCCCGCCGCGAACACACTCATCTGGCCATCACGCATGGTCCGTATGATAAGGAATGACGTCTCCGCCGAAACCGTGCCGTCCGTGTCCTCGGTGATCATCGGCAACCCCAGGATGTGCCGATAGCGTTGCCGCTCATAGATGTTGGCGTCGCGCAGCGCGGCGATACGGTCGATCAGCATGGCCTGTCCGTCGGCGTAGATCAGGCCCGCCTGATACCCCTGCGCGTGATTGTCGGCTGTCGTCACCCTGTAGTGACACTGCTCCAGGAAAAATCCCGGCCATTCGTCCAGCCGCCCGGCATCGATCGCGGCCGCGCAGGCCGCGTTCAGCCCCGAGATCTCGAATAGCCGGGTTGCGCCGGTCATCGTCCTATAGGCCCATATGCGCGCGCCAGGCCTTCCAGAAACCGCGCACCGAGGCCTCGGTGGCCCGGGTTTCCGATGTCTCCGTGCCCGCACCCCCCATTTCGACAACCGAGGTTTGGTTTTCGGCGGCGGCGATGCCTCGCTGCACGAAGCCGCCGACAGCGCCATCTTCCATCGAGACAAATCCGGCTGGCCCCGCCAGGTTGCCTTGTTTCAGCCGCATCGCCCGCAGCTCTGGCGTATCGTCGGCGAAACCAAGATACGTCCAGTTCAGGTCCATGCTGTCGACACCACGCGGAACGATCTGGCGCACCGCCAATGCGTTGTGGATCTGCTGCAGAATGAAGCCAGGGAAGATCGACAGGATTTGCAGGTCGATCTTGTCGTTGAACTCGGCGACCGAGCGCATGAACGACGGGTCGCGCAGCGTGAATCCCTGATTGTCGGCACGCATTCCCGCGTAGCTGTCATCCGGTCCCTTCACGGCCGCAAGCGTGGTGCTGGCGTGGGCCACGCCATTCTCGCTCACCATGACGCCGCCGCCCTGGCTCAACCGGGTAATCCGGAACGTGGTGAAGAACGTGTGCAGCAAACTCGCATGATACGTGTCGCGCACGTTCTCCATGTAGAGTTTCCAGTTGCACGGCAATTGTTGCGTAAAGCGGCCGATCACCTCGACCTTCTTGTGCAGCACGCGCCGCAACCGAGCCAGGACCTCGGGTCCGATGTAATCCGCGATATCTGGCGGGTCCTGCGCCAGTGTCCCGAACACCAGTCCGCACAGCGTTGCGATGCGCAATTTGCGCGGGCCATGCGCCGACATGTCGAAGTCATCCGGCATGCCGCCACGGCCATTGACACCGTGCCGGAACGCGATCGATCGCAGGTTGCCCCGCAGGTCGTAGCGCCACGAATGATAAACGCACTGAAAGTCTTTCGCTCGGCCGCCGTCGTCCAGACAAATCAGTGCACCGCGGTGGGCGCACCGGTTCTCGAACCCGACGACCGCCCCATCCTCGGTGCGGGCCACCACCACCGGCATGGCGCCCATCATGGTCGTGCGGTAGTCGCCGGGTTCCGGTACGTCGACCTCCAGACACAGGAAGTGCCAGGCCGGACCTTCGAACAACCGAACCTGTTCGTCGCGGGCAGTCGCGGGGTCGCGATAGACCCAGTACGGGTACACGGGTAAGGTCCGTGGCCCATGTGGCGGCCGGAAGATCGCGTACAGGCTGGTCCATGATGGCCTCCCAACCGAGATTTCCTTTCACCTCGATTGATTGACAAGGTTAGGCAGGTTCCGCTGGTCCCGCAACTGCGCTTGGCCCGCGGCCTTGGCCAAATCGTGAAGTGCCGTCGAGGTGTCAACCGTTGCGGAAGTGCTGGTCAGTGCCGCGTCCTGAACGTAAACTCGGAGGAATGGCTGACGGGAGATCGAGTTCGGATGATGCGTTTCCAAGCCGGCCGATTTGCCTGGCTCAGCCTGCCGATCGTGCTTGCTGCGTGCGGGCCGTCCGGCCCGCAGCGTGTCGCGCGGGAACTCGACTCGCGCTTACAGGCGCGGCTGGCGTCTTCGATAGCGACCGGTCAGGCGGCGTTGCAGCCGCTGCCCGCCGGCGCGCAGGTCACCCTGCCGCCGGCATTGGGGTTCCAGGACCCGAAAGGCGGCCTGGGCGAAAAAGATAGCTTTGTCCTGGACAGCGTCATCCAGGGTCTGTTGGACCCGAGCCTCATGCGGATCGACATAGCGGACCCGACCGCCGCACCGGACAGTGCGCAGGCGGCGCGGCTTCGTGGCGTGATGCAGTACTTCGTGGACTATCGGCTGGGATCCTCGCTCCAACCGGCCGGTCCGACCCTGGGGACGCCACCGGGGTTGGTTGCGGCGCCACCAGCAAATCTGACGATCACCATCAACGTTGTGTGCCCGCGTCGCCACATGTGGCCAGGTTACGGCTCCGGTCAGTCGGCGCCTTCGTGCCACTGACCTTTGTCGTCGGTGAAGCAGATCACAGGTGACTGACCGGCGGCACCGGTCGTCTGCAGCAAGCGATACACGCACGGCTTGGCTCGATCAGCATGGCGGTTCAGCCGGTTGTTCAGGCGCTTGGCTTGGCGCTAGCGTCCACGTCGCTGAATTGTCGTAAGGGTTTGTCTCGAAATAACCGCTTCAAACGTCGTGAGGCAGTCGTGGTGGCTACTATCATTGTGTCATGCCTGCCCTTGGCGAAGGCCGAGGGGCCGGCCCACGGGTCAGGCCAGCGGCCCGCCCGAGGACAGGCTGAGCCTGCACCTGGCGAAGGCCGGGTGTCCGGCCACCCATGACTTTGATTTCACAGAGGAAAGTCGTGGGTCATCCCCGGATCAAGTCCGGGGAGGCCGAGCCCGGTGATGACACAGGTGAGTAGCTTTGTGCCCGCCACGCTCGAAGCAGTTATTTCGCAGCAGTCCCTAAGCTGTGATGATCAAGGCTGCGGAGTTCGGTGCAGGCGGTGGTCGCCGGAGGAAGCCCATGGCATTCGACGGTCCCTGTGGCTTCAGATGTCCACCGGCTCGCCCGGGATCGGCACCTTGCCAAAGCCAATGATCAGCTCGGTCACCTCGGCGATCGCCGCCTCCGCCGCCGCGCCATCCGGTCCCTTGGCGACCAGCGCCACCCCGTTTCCACTTGGGCGGTAAAAGGGATAGCTGCCCAGGTCGAGGTCCGGATGCCGCTGCTGGATCATCTCAAGGCCTGCCGCCAGAATGCCCTCGGGCAAACCCACCACGTGGACCGCACGGGACTCGATCTTGGCGCCGCCGTGCAGCCGGGGCGCCAACCATTCGAACATCGACTGCATGACACGCGGCACGCCGGCCATCACGTAGACATTTTCCATCTGGAAGCCGGGCGCGACGCTGATGCTGTTCTCGATCAGCGCCGCACCGCGCGGCATTGTCGCCATGCGCTGGCGGGCCGCATTGAACTCGCCGGGCTTGTAGCTGGCTTCCATGCGCGCCCAAGCGACTGGATGAGGCTCCCACGGCACGCCGAAGGCTGCGGCGATACACTCGCTGGTGATGTCGTCATGGGTCGGGCCAATGCCGCCGGTGGTGAAGACGTAGTCGAACTTCTTGCGGACCTCGTTCACCGTGCCGATGATGGTTTCCGGCACATCCGGGATCACCCGGACCTCCCGCAGCGGAATCCCCAGGTTGCCCAGATTCGTCGCAAGGAAGCGGATGTTGGCGTCCTGGGTACGGCCGGACAGCACTTCATTGCCGATCACCAGCAGGCAGGCGGTGGGATTTTTCGCAGCCATCGACGTTTTTCCTACAGACGGTTTCCAGCTTCCCTACAGACGGTTTCGCGGACGCTTAGCTAAAAGCACGGACTCCCTACAGAGACTGGTTCGCTATAGAAAATCCCGCAACAGCGGAATCAGCGGCTTGTCAGCCGGCGGCACCTCGGTACTCGGTCAGTTTCTGCGCCCGCACCCAAGCCAGCGTCTGGTTTTCCCGCGGCATCGGCGTGCCCTTCCAACGTCGGCACAGGTAAAGCGGCATCAACAAATGAAAGTGGTCGTAAGGGTGCGACGCGAAAGCGAACGGTGCCAGGCAGGCGGCGGTAACGTCGATGCCGATCTCTTCCTTCAATTCGCGGATCAACGCGGCCTCGGGGGTTTCTCCCGGATGCAGCTTGCCGCCGGGAAATTCCCAAAGCCCGGCCATCTTCTTGCCCTCCGGCCGGCGCGCCAGAAGCACCCGCCCATCGGTGTCGACCAGTGCGCACGCGGCGACCAGCAGCAGCGGCTTGGCACCCGGGGCGCTGGCGATCACGCCGTCCTGCGGCACCTCGGTTCGGCCGAAGACGTCATCCCGCGTTGCCTCGAACAGCCGCACCTGATGCTCGGTATCCGAGGTCTTCGATCGACGTTGGGCGGTGCCGATGGGGCGAAAGCCGATGCGGCGGAGCACGGTGCTGGAAGCCTCATTGTCCTCGGTGACTTCCGCCATGATGCGGTCCAGCACCAGGTTGGCGAACGCCCATCGGGTCAGCCGCCCGGCGGCTTCGGTGGCAACGCCGTGACGCCAGTATGACCGGCCGACCCAATAGCCGAGCCGGCCGCTTCGGGCCTGGTGGTCGAGGGTCAGGCCGACGACACCAACCAGGGTCTCACGCTCGCCTTCGTGGCCGGTGATCGCCAGATGGAAGGCGGAGCCGTCGGCGACCCGCCGGATCGTCGAGGCAATCCAGTCATCCGCCAGTTCGCGCGGGTAGGGATAGGGTAGTTCCGCCAGGGTGCGGGTCACCTCCCAGTCGTTGACCAGGCGATGCAGCGCCGCCGCGTCATCCGGTTGCAGTGGGCGCAATGTCAGCCGCTCGGTGGTCAGCGGCGTGAAGGCGCCAGGCTGGCTACTCACGGCTTTGCGCGGCCGGCGCCCGGACCGCGGTGCTTTGCGCTTCATCTTCGACAGTTCGGTGGTGGAAATTGGATCGACCCTGTCAGGTTGGCTCGTGGCAAGTTGGCGCAGACCATGCCGGAGATGCAAGGCCCGGCAGCGTTCGCGGGATGGCGGAAAGACCAAGGCGCGGGCTGCGGAGACGACGCGCGTGCAGGCCACTGGAAGCCGCCGCGGATGTTTGCGCTGGATCGCTTCGGGAGCCGCGCCATCACGGATCTCGGGAACGCACGCCAGGGTGGACGACAGGACGGCAACACGTCACGCTATGGCGAACGTCTGGATAGAACCACCGGAGAAGACCAACATGCAGCTTGGCATCCATCTGCCGCACATCGGCCGCAAAGCCGGCCCCGATGCGATCCGCCGCACCGCCATTCAGGCAGAGGAGCTCGGCTTTGACGACGTCTGGGTCAGCGAGCACATCATCGTCCCGCAAGATGCGGATTACCCGCCGTCGGCGAACTTCTGGGACCCGGTGCTCAGCCTGACCTGGGCCGCCGCGGCGACCAGCCGGGTTCGCCTCGGCACCTCTGTCCTGGTACTGCCGCTGCGTCATCCGCTGCCGCTGGCGAAGGAACTCGCCACGTTGCAGAACCTCTCGAACGGACGGCTGATCCTGGGCGCCGGCGTCGGCTGGCTGGAAGCCGAATTCGACGCACTGGGCGTGCCGTTCAAGGAGCGCGGGCGCCGCATGGATGAGGGTATCGCGATGATGCGCGCGGTCTGGACCGAGGATCCGGTCAGCTTCGAGGCGAAATGGATCCCGGCCAAGATCAGCGCAATGCGAGCGCAGCCGCAGCCGATCCAGCCAATTCCAATATGGATTGGCGGCTCGTCTGACGCGGCGATCCGGCGAGCGCTGCGGCTGGACGGCTGGCACGGCAGCCGTGTGCCACCGGACAAGGCGGCGGATGTGGTCAAGCGCCTGCGCGCGGAGCGTCCCGGGCCCGATTTCGTCATCTCGCTGCGCGTGTCGTGCAACGCGAGCAACGTCCAGTCGATGCGGGATGCGCTAGCCGCCTATCGGGACGCTGGTGTCCAGCATGTCATGGTTGCCCCGGATGATCGCGACATCGACCTCTATCTGTCGACCGCGGAGGCGTTCTACCGCTGCGGACGGGGGCTCTAAGCTCAATTCGTCGGAAGTGACAGCGCACCCGAACGGATTTGTTCAACAAGGGCGTATGCTGGCCGCGAAAACGTGATGTTACGTATGGGATTCTAACCTTCTCGATTTCGTGTGCTTGCCCCACATCGGCACCGAGAGGAGCCGGCGCATGGACCTTATTCGCCGATCCGGCAGACGTGACTTACGGGTTGATTTCTTCCGCGGCCTGGCTTTGTGGTGGATCTACACCGATCACATCCCGGGCGATTTCCTGGCCAATTTCAGCCTCCGCAACTTCGCCATGTGCGATGCGACCGAGGTGTTCGTGCTGCTCGCCGGCTATGGGGCCGGGCTGTCCTATGGGATGCGGTTGAGTGCCCAGGGCTATATCTCCACCGCCGCCGATGTCATGCGGCGGGCCTGGACGCTTTATATCGCCCACATCTTCCTGTTCATGCTGTTCACCGCGCAGGTGACCTATTCGGCGACCGCGCTCAACCGGATCACCTACCTGCAGGAGACCCGGCTTGATGTCCTGGGGGACGATCCGTACCGCAGCATCCTGGAGGCGCTGCTGCTGCGCTTCCAGCCGAGCCTGCTGAACATATTGCCGCTGTACGTCGTGCTGATGGTGCTCTTCGGACTGACCATCTGGCTGCTGCGCTGGCCCAGAATCCTGTTCGGTTTGTCGTTGCTGACCTATCTGATGGTGCGGGTCACCAAAATAAATCTTGCTGCCTGGACCGGGGATACCTGGTTCTTCGACCCGTTCGCCTGGCAGTTCCTGTTCGTCATCGGCGTGCTGCTGGCGTGCGCGCCGATGCGGATGCCGTCCCGCCCGCGGCTGATGGATGCGCTGGCCTGTGTCGTCCTCACGGCCGGTGTCGTGGTGACCCTGATCATCGATCCGCGCCCGCGCCTGCTCGATTGGTTTTCGTCTTCGGTGTTTCGCTACCTCGTCATCGAGGACAAGACCGGGCTGCATCCGTTCCGGCTGGCTTCGATCCTGGCACTGACCTGGCTCTGCGTGCGACTGATTCGCTTCGACCAGCCCTGGCTGCGCGCGCGCTGGGCGGCACCGTTCGTTCTGGTCGGGCAAAACTCGCTGCCAGTGTTCTGCTCCGGCATCGTCATCGGCTTCATCGCCCGTCTTTGCCTGGAGTATGATGACGGCTGGTTGATGCAGGCGGCGGTCAATTTGCTTGGCGGCGCTGGCATGGTGGCGGTCGGAGGGCTCGCGGCCTGGTATCGGACAAAAGGAAGGCCCGCCGCCTCGCGCGCCGTGCCGGCGACGCCTGCCTCACTCTTGCCGGTGCATGTGCAGCCTGATACCGGTTGAAATCATGCACCGATTGGCGCTGACAACCGTTCTGCTCTCCCTGGCCGCAACGGTCCCTGGCTGGTGTCAGGCGGAACCCCCCGGGGTGCCCGCAGCCTCGGTCACCTGCGACTTGCCGCAGGAGTTGACCACACCGGACGTGGCGCTGCCCCGGGTCGCGGCTGCCCTGTCAAAACGCGGTCAATTGGAGATCCTGGCCATTGGCTCCGGCTCGACCGTAGGGGATGTCTCGGCTGCTGCAGGCGCCGCCTTCGTCTACAATCGTCCACTCGCCTCGTTTCCCTACCGCATGCAGGAAGCGCTGCAGACGACACGACCGGGCGCCCGCTTCGGCCTGACTGTGAAGGGCGGGCGCAACATGACAGCCGAGGCCATGCTGCCACTGCTGCAACAGGAACTTGCGGCGCACCATTACGACCTGGTCCTGTGGCAGACCGGCACGGTGGAGGCGGTGCGTGGGCTACGGCCCGAGGCGATGGCCGACGTCATGCAGGACGGCATTGAAGCGGCCCAGGCGAAGGACGCCGACGTCATCATGATCGACCCGCAGTTCAGCCATTTTCTGCGTGCCAACACGGATCTCGCTCCCTATGAAGCAGCGATGCAGCAGACCGTGAGCTTGACTGGCGCGGCGTTGTTCCACCGGTTCGACTTGACGCACATCTGGGCCAAAAATGGTGACATCGATCTGGAGCAGGTCAGCCGCGAGGCGCGCGACCATACCATTTCGGTGCTGAACACATGCCTGGGACGGGCACTGGCGAAGTTCGTGCTGACCGGCGCCGAGGAGCCGACGCACTGACCCCCTGCCGAGGCGGCGCCTTGCAAGCTCGGTCTGACCAGCGGGTTCGAAAATCCCGCGGGGGTAGCCTGGGCGCGGTGATCCGGTAACATAGCTCGGTCACCAGGGACGGGGGAAACCATGGACTATAGTTCGGCCTTCGCCGGCATGAAGGTCATCGATCTGAGCGGCGGCGTCGCCGGCCCGTCCTGTGCGATGATGCTGGCGCAGCACGGCGCCGACGTGATCAAGGTGGAAACCCCGCATAACGGTGGCGACTGGTCGCGCATCCTGGGCCGCACCTATGAAGACCATTCGGCGTTCTCGCTGTATGGCACGCTGGGCAAGCGCAGCCTCGCGCTGGACCTGAAGACGGCGGAGGGCAAGGAGATCCTGTGGCGCCTGGTGCGCGGCGCCGACGTCTTCATCGAGGGCTTCCGTCCCGGCACCATCCAGCGCTACGGCTTCGGCTACGACGCGGTCAGCGCGAAGGAGCCGGGCATCATCTACTACTCGATTTCCGGCTTTGGACAGACCGGTCCGATGGCGGCGCGTCCGGCCATGGACCCGGTGCTGCAGGCGTTCACCGGCATTGTCACCGAAAACAAGGGTGAGCACGACGGGCATCCGCATCGCATCGCGATCTCGCTGATCGACATGTTCTCCGGCCTGCTGGGCTTCCAGGCGATCGCAACGTCGCTGTATGTGCGGCGCGAGCAGGCGGTGAAAAAAGGCCGCTTTATCGAGCTCAGCCTGATGCAGGGTGGCGCGATGCTGGCGATCATCCGCATGATCGCGCACCATCTGGAGCGTGGCACGACGACCCGCACCAGCATGCCGAACGGCGTGTTCAACACGGCGGACGGGCAGATCAACATCACCATGATCCGGCCGGCCGACTGGCGGCCATTCTGTCAGGCGATCGAGCAGGAAGGGCTGCTGGACGACCCACGCTTCGCCTCTCAAGCCGCGCGCGGCACGAACCTGGACGAACTGTACGGCGTATTGCGGCCGATCCTGGCCGCGCGCACCACGGCCTGGCTGTCCAAGCGGCTGACCGCGAACGGGATCATGAACGGCCGGGTCAACAGCTACGAGGAGTTCCTGCAGGAGGAACAGGTGGCCGCAACCGGCATCATGTCCTGGCTCGCCCAGCCGGGCGTGCCGGAATTGGTGCCGATGCCGAATATCCCCGGGTTGCCGCCGTTCGAAAGCGGCAGCAGGCGCGCCCATGCCGCGACCCTGGGCGAGCACACGCGAGAGGTGCTGGCGGAGCATGGTTACTCGGAAAGGGAAATTGCTTCGTTAATCGAACGCAAGGTGGTGGCCGGGGGTAAGGCGGACCGAGACTAGGTCGGCAACGTCGCCAGCCGGTTGACTGGCGCGACGTGAGGCGTCGGGACCGTCATCAACATTGCTGATAGGGAAGGGGAAACAACATGCCCAAGACGCGAGGCACCGGCTTGCTGATGGCCTGGACCGATGTCGATCCGGAGCACGAGGCGGAATTCAACCGTTGGTATGATGAAGAACATATCGGCCGGCTGCTTGCCGTGCCGGGGTTTCTCAGCGCGGGTCGTTATCGGGCGCTGCGCGGCGGCCCGAAATATCTGGCGATGTATGAGCTGGAGGACCATAACGTCCTGCGATCGGCCGCATTCATCGATACCATTCGATATCAACCTTCCGCTCGGCGGCTGGCCGCGTCGCCAAGCTCGACGGGGCGGAATTTCCTGCTGAACGGCTACCGGCAGATCTTTCCCGCGAAGACGCACCCGGCGGACAATCCGACTGAGCTGCCGCGGTATCTGCAGATGGGCCGGATCGACGTCGCGGCGTCGATGGAGGAAGAGTTCAACGATTGGTACAACACCTGTTACATTCCGGGTTATCTGCGGGTGCCCGGCGTCATTCGCGCTCGCCGTTTTGTTGCGATCGAGGCGCAGCCGAAATATCTGACTGTGTATGAATTCGAAAATCCGAACGTTCCCGACACGGCGGCTTGGGCGGCGGCGCGCGAATCCAATCCCTGGAGCAGGCGGGTACGCGCGGGGATGCGCCTTGATGAAGGCTCGCCCGCGGTGTTTGAGCGCATATTTCCGGCGCTCTGAGGCTTACGCTTTGAGAGAGGTACGGCGATGGCAGTGACTGGCACGTGGCGCCTGGTGCGGGCGCTTTCGCGGGACGCAGACGGCAAGGAACTGCCCGCGCCGTACGGCGGGCAACCGATGGGCCGCGTTGTTCTGGCCGCGGACGGGCGGATGATGGCGGTGGTCTGTGACGGTCGCCGGCAAATTCCCGGCGGCGGAAGACGGGACTATAATAGTTACTGCGGCAACTATACCTATGATGGTAAACAGTTGATCACCAAGGTCGATGCTGCCTCCGATCCCAGCCGGATCGGGTCCGACCAGGTACGCGACGTGCGGTTCGAGGGCGAGCTGATGGTATTGCGCCCGCCGCCGCGGACCTATGACGGAGCGCTGGAGCAGCGGGAGTTGGTACTGGGAGAAAATTGCAGATGTCTGACGAGACAAGTCGTATCCGGATGCCCACCGGGTTCGCCGCATAGGGCCTCGGCCTAACCGTGCTGCAATCGTGGTGGAACCGTGACCCGTACGGCCAAGAATGATAACAAGCGGTCAAGCGACGGAAGAGGGTGACCATGACTCCGCATTACGACCTGCTGATACGCAACGGCACCTGCGTGCTGGCCTGGGGCATGGAAAACACGGACATAGGCGTTCGTGGCGGAAAAATCGTTGCCCTGGGCGTTGCAGCGAATGCTACCGCGGGCAAGACTATAGACGCCAGCGGCCTGCATGTCCTGCCCGGCCTGATCGATCCGCATGTGCATCTGCGTGACCCAGGCGACAAGACGGTCGAGACGATCCCCACCGGTACCAGGGCCGCTGTGTTGGGCGGCCTCACGACCGTGTTCGACATGCCGAACACGAGCCCATCGATCGTCGATGCTGAACGTCTGGCCTGGAAGCAGGACTACGCTGAAGGCAACGCCTGGTGCGACATGGGCCTGTATGTTGGCGGCACGAAAACCAACATCCCAGCGCTGCCATCCCTCGAGTTGAGCCGTGGCGTATGTGGCGTGAAGATCTTCGCCGGCAGCTCCACCGGCGACCTGATGATCGAGGATGATGAGCACCTGGAATTGGCCATGCGCTCCGGCCGCCGCCGCATCGCCTTCCACAGCGAAGACGAGTATCGCCTGCAAGCCCGCAAGCCGATGTTCAAGTCGGGTGACCCGTATTCCAACCACATGGTCTGGCGCGATGAGGAATGTGCTTTCCTCGGCACCCGCCGGCTGATGGCGCTGGCGCGCAAGACCGGGCGGCCGGCGCACATCCTGCATGTCTCGACCGCGCAGGAGTTTGATTATCTGAAGGATTTCCGTGATGTCGCGACGTGCGAGGTGCTGGTGAACCACCTGACGCAGGTGGCGCCCGACTGCTATGAGCGGCTGGAAGGCTTCGGCGTGATGAACCCGCCGATCCGCGGCCAGGAACACATGGACGCCGCCTGGAAGGCGGTCAACGACGGCACGGTGGACACCATCGGCTCCGACCACGCGCCGCATTCGCGTGACAAGAAGCTGTTGCCTTGGCCGGAGTGTGCCGCCGGGCTGACCGGCGTGCAGACCCTGGTGCCGATCATGCTGGATCATGTGAACGCGGGCCGGCTGACGCTGGCGCGCATGGTCGACCTGATGTGCGCGGGCCCGGCCCGGGTTTACGGCGCTGTCGGCAAGGGGCGGCTCGCGGCGGGATACGATGCTGATTTTTCCCTCGTTGACCTCAAGCGCCGGCGGCGGATCGACAAGTCGTGGATCGTCTCGCCCTGTGGCTGGTCCCCGTTTGCCGGCATGCAGGTCATCGGCTGGCCGGCCGCGACGATCATCCGCGGCCAGATCGTCATGCGCGACGATGAGGTTTTGGGCACTCCCTCCGGCAGGCTGGTGACGTTCACCGGGTGAAAGCCACCGCGGCCAATCTGTTGATCGCCGGTGGCGGACCGGCCGAGATCGCGGCGGCGGTCGAGGCCGCGGCCTATCTCGTCTATCGAACCGCTGCGGGCACGGTTTCCCACCAAGCCGGTCAGTCTGGCCGAGCTCGCGACGTTGCGGGCTGATTGACGGGTCACTCTTGGCAGCTGACGCGGTGGGCGGGAGAATGGATGAAACCAGAAGGGAAACATCGCGATGAGCACGACGACGCAGTCCGCCCCAAGCCCCTATCTGCCGGTCCGCGACGACTGGCTGGCGCGGCGGACGGAAGCGATCCTTGAGCCCGAGCTGCCGATCGTCGATCCGCACCATCATCTGTGGCAGCGACCCGACTGGGTCTACATGCTGGACGATCTGCTGGCGGACTTGAACAGCGGCCATAACATCGTTGCCACCGTGTTCGTGCAGTGCCGTTCGATGCACCGGGCAACCGGGCCGGAAGCGTTCCGCCCGGTCGGCGAAACCGAGTTCGTCAACGGTGTCGCGGCGATGAGCGCGTCGGGCAGCTATGGGCGGACAAAGATCTGCGCCGGCATTGTCGGACATGTCGATCTGCGGCTGGGCGAGCGGGCGCGCGACGTGCTGGAGGCGCATATTCGGGCGGGCGGCGACCGCTTTCGTGGCATCCGCCATATCACCGCCTACGACCCCGACCCGAGCCTGATGAACCCGGCCTACGCGCCGCCACCCGGGCTGATGAACGACGAGACCTTTCGCAAGGGCTTTGCCTGCCTGGCGCCGCTGAACCTGTCGTTCGATGCGTGGTTGTACCATCCTCAGATCGGCGACGTCACCGCGCTGGCGCAGGCATTTCCAGGCACCATGATCTGTCTGAACCATATCGGCGGGCCGCTAGCTATCGGTGTCTATGCGAATCGGCGGCAGGAGGTCTTCGCCGAGTGGTCGAAGTCGATCCGCACATTGGCCGCATGCCCGAATGTCGTGGTGAAGCTGGGTGGCATGGCGATGCGCATCAATGGCTGGGATTTTCATACCAAGGCCGATCCGCCATCATCGGAAGAACTCGCCGTCGCCTGGAAGCCTTATGTGGAGACCTGCATCGAAGCATTCGGCGCGTCGCGCTGCATGTTCGAGAGCAATTTCCCGGTGGACAAGGGCTCCTATGGCTATCAGGCGTTCTGGAATGCCTGCAAGCTGTTGGCGAAGAGTGCCAGCCCGACAGAGAAAACCGACCTGTTCAGCGGCAGCGCCGCGCGTTTCTACCGTTTGAACCTGTGACGGAGTTTCCAATGAAACGAGTGAATATCGGCGATGTAACAATAACCAGTATCATCGAGCGTGATGGCCCCTGGCGCAAACCCGCCGACATGTTCCCCGCCTATGATCCAGCCACCGCCGCTCGGCATCTCGAGACGCTTGATCCGGTGGTGTTCGATCCGGCCTCGGGCATGATGTATATCACCTATCAGACCTTCGTGGTGCGCACGCCGCATCACACGATCCTGGTGGATACCTGCACCGGTGAGGACAAGGGCTATCCCGCGCCGATGGATTTTCCGAAGCAGCGCTGGCTGGACGAGTTCAAGGCAGCCGGCCTGTCGTTCGAGATGATCGACTATGTGTTCTGCACGCACCTTCATATCGATCATTGCGGCTGGAACACGGTGCTGCGTGACGGCCGTTGGGTGCCGACGTTCCCCCGCGCGAAATACGTCTTTCACAAACGCGAATACGCGGCGTGGGAGGAGGCTACGAAGCAGGGCGCGCAGCCGCCGGGCGACGTCTGGCGTTTCAACTGCGAGCCGATCGTCGCGGCGGGGCAGGCGTTGCTGGTGGATGATGATTACGCTCTTGATGATACGGTGTGGCTGACGCCGACGCCGGGCCATTCGCCGTGCCATTGCTGCGTGAATATCAAGTCCGGCGGACAGCAGGCGGTGGTTACGGGAGACTTGATGCATCATGCGCTGCAGTGCAGGGAGCCGGATTGGTCGACCATCTTCGACTGGGATGCCAAGCAAGCGGCGGTGTCGCGGCGGCGCTTCCTGGGCGATATCGCCGGCACGGGGACGTTAGTGCTGCCGATCCATTTCCCCAGCCCAACCGTCGGATTGGTGGAGGCCAACGGCGCGGCGTTCGACTACAGGTTCGTGCGATAGTTGCTCGACGCATGACGTGATCAGATCTACTGGCGGAGATCGGGTGCCTGAGCAGGTCGAAGCCGGCGAGCGATGGATTCTACTGCGACACTGAATGCTTGTTGCCAATCGGAAATAGCCGAGACGGTGCCGCCGGTCAGCTCGATCCCGACATGGATCATCGCGTTCTGCACGCAACCTTCGGAATGAACCAAAATCCCATCCGGATCGCGAAGGCTGCCCGAAGTGCCACCAACCGAGCCTGCCGGAGATTGGATCAAACTCTCACCGAAGATGTTACGAAAGAAATCGGCTACCTTGTCCGGGTAGCTTCGTAGGTCGCTTGTCCAGCCCGCGATTGGCTTTCTCAACGCCTTCATGTAACCGACTTCGAACGCGGTGCCGGCGTCCATCTCCGGCCCGCGTCGAAAGCCGTCGAGGCAGAAGACACCTGCCTCCAGTTTGTCCATCAATTCGATATCCGCCGCGACAATGCGGTTCAGCAATTGCTTGCCAGGACGCCAGGCTTCCAGTCCGATCTGGTTATCGAGGGGCGCCACGCCGGCAAGCCCGTGCTGCCGGCAGAGCGTCTTCATGCGCTCAAAGATGACGGATGGAGCGACGTCGAAAACCATCGGGCCGCCTAGATAAACACGCGGCGCGGCAGAACCGATGGGGCGATCCTCCGTCACGCAATTCCCGTTAGAACACAGTGCAATGAAAACGCTGCCATGATTTAATCCTCAGGTTTGTCGCAGGGTTTGCCAGTCGGACAGAGGCATTCGTTGCATTGTCGGGTCGGGTTGTTCCGGCAACATGGCAATGAACTCAAGCGAGTGGCCGTCGGGGTCCTTGAAGTAAACACTGGCTGCCGGAATCCAGGGCAGCACCTCCGGCTCGTCGATCGGCTGTCCACTGCCCGAACTCGGCTGAAGCCCTGCCCGTTGCAAAGCCGAGATGGACGCTTTTACGTCGTCGAGGCTAACCTGAAACGCGTAGTGCAGCTTCATCGACATGGGCGAGGTGAGCGTGCTCCATAGGCCGAGCATCGCTTGACGCGGCTGTCCGATCCAGAAAAAGGCGACATGCCTTTCCGGAACCCTGTGTGCCAAGGTCAAGCCGATCACATCGCGATAAAAGCGAATTGATCGATCGAGATCGCCGACAGTAAGGTGCGTTTCCCATAATCCCTGGATCGGTACTATGGCCACGGTGGTCTCTCCAACGATGTGGCATTCGCCTGGCTATGGTTCCTGCCAGGCGAATGTTATCAACTTTGATGCGCTACTACCCGAGCCGATTTCCATGCAAGTCCATGGACCTGTTCCAGTTGGCGCGGCCTGCCCACTGCTACTTGGCCAAGGCAGGTTCTGCCTTCACCTCCAGCTTCGTGTTGCTGAACGCCGGCATGACTTCCCTAGCAAATCGTTCCAACTGCTCAAGCGCAAGCGCCTCGGGCACGCCGACGGACAGGCTGACCGAGATCCGGTCGAGGCCAGGGTAGGCCTTTTCCAATGCCTTCAGGTGCTCGATGATCTCGTTAGGTGATCCAGTCAGGAAGCCGCCGGCTTTCACGGCGTCCTCGATACGCGGCAGTTTCGCGGTCGGTGCCCGAGCGGGTCGCGCATGATCTCGATCTGCTCCTCGGTCATGGCGCGGTTCAGCCGAAGTTCGCCGAACATCTTCATATTTTCTTCGTAGTATTTGGCGGCATCGCGGATGCACTGTTCCTTGCTGTCGCCGATGTAGAAATGGAAGCCGAAGCACAGCCGCTCCCCAAGATCGATCTGCTTGCCGATCTTGGCATGCACGTCCTGCCATTTCAGCACCACGCTGTGCATCGCACCGCCCTCGGCTGAGCCGCCGCCGACCATGCCCTGGATGCCGTGCTTCGCCATGAACGCCAACGCCCGTTCCGAGCCGCCCTGGATCGGCTGCCAGCATTCCACCGGCAGGCGGGCAGGGCGCGGCACCAGGGTCAGCTCCTTCAGCGTGTAGCCGCGATAAGGCACTTCCGGCGGCAGCGTGTAGTGCTTGCCCTGGTGGGAGAAAGACGCGTTGTTGAAGGCCTTGAATATGATGTCGACCTGTTCCTCGAACAGTTCACGGTTGGCTTCCTGGTCGATCAGCGGGGCGCCGAACGTTTCGACTTCACGGGTGTGGTAGCCGCGGCCGACGCCGAATACGACGCGGCCGTTGGACAGGATGTCGGCCATCGCGTAGTCCTCGGCCAGGCGCAGCGGGTGCCACATCGGCGTGATGTTGAAGCCGCAGCCGATCTTCATGGTCCGCGTCACGTGGGTCAGGTGCAGCGCCATCAGCAGCACGTTGGGAATGCACTCCGTTCCCTCGCGCTGGAAGTGGTGTTCGGCCATCCAGAACGTGGAATAGCCAAGCCGGTCCATCAGTTGCGCCATGGCCTGGGCTTTGCCGAGGGCGGTTGACAGGTGCGCGTTGTCGTAAAGCCGGTCGTTGATCGGGGTGCCGCCGTAGCCGATGTTATCGAGGTCCACATGGCCGGCATACAGGCTGTCGAATTTGGTGATCATTGTCGGTTTCCTCCGCGGATGCAGAGAATACTATGCCTGGCGGCTGTATTGGCAAGCGACATGGTCGGGGGCTGGACGATGCGGATCGCGGCTAGGTCGCGAACGTCAAGCCCCGGTATAGATCCTGCAGCGGTAAAATGATGTCTAGACCAGGCAATTGCAGGACGCCACCGAGATGGGCACTGGCCGTCCAGTCACCGCCAGGTCCTCGCAGAAATAGTGTAGCAGCGACTGTGGTCTGTTCGAGAAGTACGTAGCAAGCTAGTGAGGGCAGTGCCGCGTAGTCGATCAGCTTGTCGACTCGATCGGTGGTGGCAGTGTCGTCCGAAAGCACTTCAAAAATCGCAACAGCATCTGTCAGCGTGCGGGTCGTCTGGTCGAGTGGTAAGTTGCAGACGACGACGTCCGGATAGCGCACGCTGGCACCCACGCGAACGCGCATCTCATGCAAGGCCGTCAGCGCCCGGGTGCCGAGCAAACTCATGAGAGAGAGGCAGAGATTGAAAACAATGCGTTGATGCGCGATGGTACCTCCGGTCATCGGGAGGGCGTCCCGGCCGTTGAACTCATGCCTGCCTTCCTGCCGGTCTTCCCAGGCAAGGAAGGTCTCGATCGTCCATGACCTGTCCAGAACGGTGTCCATGCTGTGATGTATAACCGAAATAGCCGTGGCATGCACGTGCCGCAGTGTCATGACGTCCGCAGGCGCGGTCCCAAGCGATGGATTGGTGTTAGAACCGCGGTCCGTGCGAGACGCCCGCGTGGTGGCGGAGGCATCCGGCTCGACCCGCGGCGGACAGGGGTGTAACTTGCCTGGAAAGCACCGAGGGATCCCATGCTGAGCAAGGCGCAGATCGAGGAATACAATGAAATTGGCGCCATCGTCGTGCCGGACGTTCTGAGCCAGGACGAGGTGCGCCGGCTCAGCGATGTCACGGACGGTTTCGTCCAGCGGGCCCGCGGTCTCACGTCGCACACTGACATCTATGATCTGGAGGACAGCCATTCCGCGGAAACCCCTCGCGTCCGGCGCATCAAGGCAGCGCATCTGCACGATCCGGCCTATGCGGAGCTGACCCGGCACCCAAAGATCATCGGCGTGCTGCAGGATCTGTGGGGTCCGGATATCCGCTTCGATACCGCCAAGCTGAACATGAAATGTGCCGGGTTTGGGGCACCTGTGGAGTGGCATCAGGATTGGGCGTTCTATCCCCACACCAACGACGCCCTCGCCGCCGTGGGCGTCATGTTCGACGACATGGCGATGGAGAACGGCCCACTGATGATCATCCCCGGCAGCCATCGCGGCCCAACGTTCGATCATCATGCGGACGGCGTGTTCTGCGGCGCGATGGACCCGTCGCGCAACGACGTTGATTACGCGACGGCTGTTCCGCTGACTGGTCGTGCAGGCTCCGTCACGGTGCACCACGTCCGGGCCGTGCACGGTTCGGCTCCCAACATCTCCGACCGCGACCGCCGCTTGCTGCTGTTCCAGTTCCGTGCCGCTGACGCGTGGCCGATCCTCGGCTTTCCCGACGGGATCGAGGCGTTCGACGCACTGATGGTCGCCGGACAGCCGCGGGAGCCGAGACTGGCGCCCGCGCCGGTGCGTCTGCCGCTGCCCCCCGCCGTTCGGCAAGGATCGCTCTACGAGAACCAGAAAGGCATGAAGACCCGCTTCTTCACGATGCCGGCGGCAGCCTCCGCCGAGGCTGCGCCGGCTTTGGCGAAATGAGTGTTTGGCGGCCCGAGGATCCAACTCGCTCTCGGTCGCCGCAGCCGTATTCCGCCGTTCCCTCGCCGACCCGAACAAGGAGTCGTCACCATGACCGTTCGCAACGTCGCCCGTGAAAAACTGGAACAGGGGCATCTCTCGCTTGGCGTCGGTATCCGCATGACCCGCAGCGTGGAGGTTGCCAAGGCGATGACCGTTGCCGGCTTCGACTGGCTGTTCCTGGACATGGAACACGGCGTGATGTCGTTGGAGGCCTGCGCGCAGATCGCGGTGGCGGCGCTGGATGCCGGGATTGCGCCCATCGCGCGGGTGCCGAACGGGCAGTACGCGATCGCCACGCGCGCGCTGGACAACGGCGCGATGGGCATTGTCATGCCGCATGTCGACACTGCCGCCGAAGCGCGGGAGGTGGTCGAGAAGCTGAAATATCCACCGATCGGCCATCGCTCGGTCGGCGGGTGGGGGCCGCACTACCAGCTTGGCAAGCTGAGCACCGGGGACGCGGTCAAGGCGCTGAACGCCGCCAACCTGACGGTGGTGATGCTGGAGACGCCAACGGCGATTGCCAATGCGGACGAGATTGCCTCGGTGCCGGGTGTGGACGTGCTGCTGATCGGATCAAATGATCTGTGTGCTGAAATGGGCATTCCGGGGGATTTCGGCAGCGACCGTCTGGCCGACGCCTATGGCAAGATGATTGCCGCCTGCAAGAAGCACGGTAAATTCCCTGGCATGGCGGGGATCTACAATGAGGCTATCATGCCGCGGTATATCGAGATGGGCGCGCGCTTCATCCTGTCCGGTCAGGATGCTGCCTTCATGATGGCCGGTGCGCAGGCCCGAACCGGCTTCCTGCGCAAGACGCTGGGGACCTGACGGCCACACGGCACGGGTTGCTTCTCCGCGGCGAGGGGCGTCCGGCAGACCATTAAGGTTGATTTAGTCGGCTGAGTTAGCCAACGCACCACAGCATGCCCCGGCATCAACCGACTACGTTCGATCTGATCTGAGGGAACAAGCCATGTTGGTGCTGGACACCGAAGCCGAGGCAATGCACCGCGGCGAAATGGGGCCCGCTCGGCAATGGGCTGTCGACCACCAGATCCGGGTTGGGAACTATTTTGGTGCACATTCGATGGTCCGGATCGACCAGGCGCACATCATGGCCGACACTGAATCCCTGGGCGAGGTCGGCGTCGCGTGGCTTGAGAGCCTCGCTGCAATGCCGCAGGCCGAGCGGCGGGTGCTGGTGCCGACAATCACGGACCCGCGTGGCACCGATTTCAACGCAACCCAACGGCTTGGACACCAGGAATGGATGCTGGCGCTGGAACGCCGCACAATCGCGGCTTTTGAGGCATTGGGTGTCCTGATGACCGACACCTGCATCAACTACCAGACGATCATGCCACCGGTGTTGGGAGAGCATGTCGCCTATGGCGACACCGGTGTGGTGATCTATTGCAACAGCGTGCTGGGTGCACGCTCCAATTTCGAGGGCGGCCCTTCGGCGCTGGCGGCAGGCCTCACCGGGCGGACGCCGTGTTATGGCTTCCACCTGGATGAGCAGCGGCGCGGCTCGTTGCTGGTCGAACTTGGTTGGACGCCGCGCGCGTTGCACGAGTGGGGTGCACTCGGCGGCGTCATCGGACGCCTGGTGGGGGATTATTGGCGCGTGCCGGTTCTAACCGGTCTGGACCGCATACCAGGCTCGGATGACCTGAAGCATTTCGGTGCCGCCATGGCGAGCTTCGGATCAGTTGCGATGTTCCACATTGAAGGCGTGACGCCAGAAGCACGCACCTTGTCCGACGTCTTCGGCCAAGCGCCGACGGAGCGTCACAAGGTGGATCAGTCCGACGTGCGGCGTCTGCTCGCGTCCTTCGATGAGGGCGATGGCGGCGTTGATGTCGTGGTTTTCTCGTCACCGCAACTCAGCCTGATTGAGATGCAGGCGGTTGCCGATCTGCTGGACGGCCGTCGGGTCACGGTGCCGCTGTTGGCGATCACCAGCCCGCAGGTGAAGCCGGACGCCGATCGGATGGGGCTCACCGCGCGTATCGAGGCTTCAGGTGCCACGGTCCTGTCCGGGATGTGCTTCTATCAAAGCTACGCGCGCGAGATGGCGGAGGCACATGGATGGCGTCGTCTCGCCACCAACTCCGCCAAACTCACGAACATCATTGGCGGCTATGGCTATCGTCCGGTTCTCCTGTCGGCCGAACAATGTGTCGAAGCCGCCTGCCGCGGGAGGATGCCGTCGAAATGAGGGAATTCTTCCCGATCGCCAGCATGGGCAAGCCGCTATGCGGGCCGGCGCTGGTCGCCAATGATGGCTTTTCCGCGCGCTATGATCTGGACCGCACGACCGGTGTGTTCAGGCGTCCCGACCACAGGCTGGTGGGCCGATCCTATGTCGGGATGATCCTGGTCCTCGACCGCGCCAAAGGTGGCGTCGCCACCGCGTGGATGCTGCGCGAGATGGCGTCGCGCGGGATCATGCCGGCGGCGCTCGTGTTCAATATCGTCAACCCGATCATGGTGCAGGGCGCGGCATTCGGCGGTGTCACGATGATGTCCGGCTTCGATGTCGACATCACCAGTGTGGTTCCCGACGGCGCGATGATGGAGCTTGATACGGCGGCGGTGCGTCCGGTGCTGCGTATCCTGAGCTGACGTGTCACCCCGAGGCATCGGTTTGAACTGACGGCAAACGGTCGAACCGGGCAAAGCGCGGCAGTTCGCGGACGCAATGACTGCGCTCTACTCCGCCGGCAGCGGGACCGCATCGTCCGCCCGGGCCGAGACCCGAGCCGATCCGCCGCAGAACAGGCTGAGCAGCAGGACAACTGCAACCAGCACCAGCACCAGTTCGGGGTGGCCGCGGTCAATCAGCATGCCGAACGGCACCGGCGTGATCGCGCTGCCCAAAGGCAACCCGGCACTGACGAAGCCAAACACCTTGCCGATCTGACCCGGTGGCGCGGCATCCTTCACCATCACGTCACGCGGCGTCCGGCTCGCTCCAAGTGCCAACCCCGACAAAAACGTCATCGCGAAGATCGCAACGATTGTCAGGCTGAGCCAGTCCACCCCCAGCATCAGCAGCGCGGACAGGATCGTCAGCCCGGTCACGAAGGGCAGGATATGGCGCCGGAACGTGTCGGCGAACCAGCCGCCAAACAGCACGCCGCAGGTCGAGCCGATCATGTAAGCGGTCAGCGCCGTGGCGGCGACCGGTAGATCGACCCCCTTGACGGTATGCAGCACCGTCACCAGCCACGACTGCACGCCGCCGCTCGCCATTGCACCGAGCGCAAAGAACATGAAGAACAGAATCATCGTGCGACTGGTCAGCAGGTCGCGGCCGGTCAACTTGACGCCGCCGTGGACCGCCTCTGTGCGGATCTGGTCGTTCAGGATGCGGCTTTGCAGCAGGATCGAGAGCACCACCGGCACACCCAGAAGTCCAACAATGAGAAGCGTAGCCCGCCAACCGACGGAGGCCATCAGAAAGGCCGCCACCGGTGGACCAGCGGAAAAGCCCAGATTGCCGCTAAACGTATGCAACGCGAAGGAGCGCCCCATGCGGTTCTTGTCAACCGAGCCCGACAGGATGGCGTAATCCGCCGGATGGATGACCGAGTTGCCGACACCGGAGAGGGTCGCCAGCACCAACACCTGCCAGAACGCCGTCGCCAATCCCATGGCGGCGATCGAAAGCGACATCAGCAGCGCGCCGCCGACCAGGAATGGCCGAGCGCCGTGGCGATCGACCAGGAAGCCGACGGGGGTCTGCAGGATGGCGGTGGTGCCGGACATCAGCGCGATCGTCAGCCCAAGTTCGGCGAAGCTCACGTTGAAAGCGTTCTGCCAGACCAGGAACATCGGCGGCAGGCACAGCACGTAGAAGTGCGAAAGGAAGTGCCCGTTGCCAATGAGGAGGTTGACACGGGTCGATCGGCTTAACGCCATGCGCACGGATTGCCTTTATTTAACAAAGGTAATTTTGGTGATTGTTGAACGCAGGTCAAGGACGTCAAGCCTGCTGCCGACGAGGGCGACCGGCTGCATACCCACGACTATATCAGAACCGATATAACAACGCGACCTTGACGTTCACGCATTCCCTTGGTCTGTCAGCCCCGTGCTGACAATGCGCCCCCGCACGGACTAGTCTCACTATTTCGGGGCTCTAAGTTGCATGCCCCCAGACCCCATGCTAGACGCGCGGCGCCGGTTGAGCCGGCGCTCCTGTCTATGTTCGGCCCGCAAGGTCCGGCTCACAATGTGGAAATGCCCGTGGCGTCTGAGGCTACAACTATCGCATCCGGCGGCGGCCTTGCCGACCGCTACGCAGCCGCGCTGTATGCCTATGCCGACGAACATCACGCCATCGATACCGTGGTGTCGGACATGGAAAGTCTGGGTCGGCTGATCGACACCAGTGCCGACTTTCGCCGTCTGGTCGAATCGCCCCTGATCGATGTGAAGACCGCCACGGCCGCCGCGCAGGCTGTGCTGCAGCAGGAGGGCTTCGGCAAGGAAGTCCGCGACTTCGTCGGCGTCATCTCGGTCAATCGCCGCCTGCGGGCGCTGCGCGACATCGTCGGAGCGTTTGCAAGGCTGGTGGCCGAGCGGCGTGGCGTCGTCACGGCGCACGTGGCTTCCGCGCATCCGCTGAACGACGTACAACGTCAGCAGCTTCGGGCTCGCCTGATCGAAGCGGGCTATGGGAATGTCAACATTGACGAGCGGGTCGACGCTGACCTGCTTGGTGGTCTGATCGTCCGGATCGGCGCCCGCCTGTACGACACCAGTCTGAAATCCCGGCTGCAGCGACTGCAGTACGCCATGAAGGGAGCCGCCTAAGATGGACATCCGCCCAGCCGAGATCTCGGATATCCTGAGGAAGCAGATCGCCGCGTTCGATACTGAAGCCAATGTTTCCGAGACCGGCCAGGTCCTGTCGGTTGGCGACGGCATCGCCCGCGTCTTTGGCCTGCAGAATGTCATGGCTGGCGAGATGGTCGAGTTTCCGACCGCTGGCCTGCGCGGCATGGCGCTGAACCTGGAAACCGACAATGTCGGCGTCGTGATCTTCGGCGACGACAAGGAGATCCGCGAGGGTGACACCGTTTCCCGCACGGGCTCGATCGTCGAGGTGCCAACTGGGCTTGGCCTGCTCGGCCGCGTGGTGGACGGCTTGGGTAATCCGATCGACGGCAAGGGCCCGATCCAGAACGCCGAGATGCGCCGGGTGGAAGTGAAGGCTCCAGGGATCATTCCACGCAAGTCGGTGCATGAACCGATGCAGACCGGCCTGAAGGCGATCGACGCCCTGATCCCGGTGGGGCGAGGCCAGCGGGAGTTGATCATCGGCGATCGGCAGACTGGCAAGACGGCGGTGATCATCGACACGATCATCAACCAGAAGGGCATCAACGCCGGCGACGACGCGAAGAAGAAGCTGTTCTGCATCTACGTCGCGATCGGCCAGAAGCGCTCTACCGTGGCGCAATTGGTGCGGACGCTCGAGGAAAACGGCGCGTTGGAGTACTCCATCGTCGTCGCCGCCACCGCGTCAGATCCGGCGCCGATGCAGTTCCTGGCGCCCTATAGCGGCTGCACCATGGGCGAGTTTTTCCGCGACAGCGGGCAGCATGCGGTGATCTTCTATGACGACCTGTCCAAGCAGGCCGTCGCGTATCGCCAGATGTCGCTGCTGCTGCGCCGCCCGCCCGGCCGTGAGGCGTATCCAGGCGACGTGTTCTATCTGCATTCCCGTCTGCTGGAACGCGCGGCGAAGATGAATGACGAGCTCGGCGCCGGGTCATTGACGGCGCTGCCGGTGATCGAGACGCAGGCCGGCGACGTGTCCGCCTACATCCCGACCAACGTGATCTCGATCACCGATGGGCAGATCTTCCTTGAGACCGAACTGTTCTTCCGTGGCATCCGGCCGGCGGTGAATGTCGGGCTGTCGGTGTCGCGCGTCGGGTCTGCCGCGCAGGTCAAGGCGATGAAACAGGTCGCCGGCCGCATCAAGCTGGAACTGGCGCAGTATCGGGAAATGGCGGCGTTCGCGCAGTTTGCCTCCGACCTTGATGCCTCCACCCAGCAGTTGCTGGCGCGGGGCTCGCGGCTGACCGAACTGCTGAAGCAACCCCAGTACAAGCCGCTGCCGGTCGAGGAGCAGGTGGTGGCGATCTTCACCGGTGTGCGTGGTTACCTCGACAAGATCGATGTCGGCCAGGTCGGCGCTTTCGAGGCGCAGTTCATCGCCGATCTGAAATCGCGCGAGCCAGGCATCCTTGAGGCAATTCGCACCGATCTGGAGATCAAACCCGAGGTTGATAAGAAGCTGACCGCGTTCCTCGACAATTTCGCCAAATCATTCAGCTAAAGGGCACCCCCAGTCATGCCCAGCCTGAAGGCGCTGCGGACACGCATCAATAGCGTGAAGTCGACGCAGAAAATCACCTCGGCGATGAAGATGGTCGCGGCGTCGAAACTGCGTCGCGCGCAGCAGCAGGCGGAAGCCGCGCGCCCATATGCTGAACGGATGGACCGGATGCTGCGGGCGTTGGCCGCCTCCGTCGCTGGGTCCCCGACCGCGCCGCCGCTGCTGGTGGGGACCGGGCAGGACAAGGTTCATTTGCTCATTCCGGTGACCGCGGACCGGGGCCTCGCCGGTGCCTTCAACTCCAGTATCGGGCGTGCCACGCGCAATCTGGCGCGCCGCCTGGAAGCCGAGGGAAAGACCGTGAAGATCCTCGCGGTCGGCCGCAAAGGGCGGGACTACCTGCGCCGTGAGCTGTCCAGCCGGATCATCGGCGACATCAGTTATGCTGGGCGGAAACGGATCGAGTTCACCGATGCGCAGGAGGTCGGCACCCGGGTCACCGAGATGCTGGCGGCCGGCGAGATTGACGTGGCGACGGTGATTTACAACCGCTTCCAGTCGGTGATCTCTCAGGTCGTGACCGAGCAGCAGATCATACCCGCGCCACCGCCGCCCGAAGGCGAAACTGCCGACTTGGGTGGGGCAATTTATGACTTCGAGCCGGATGAGGAAACCATCCTTGCCAGGTTGCTGCCGCAAGCGCTGTCGATCCAGGTGTATCGTTCGCTGCTTGAAAGTGCCGCCGGAGAGCACGGCGCGCGGATGACCGCGATGGACAACGCGACGCGCAACGCCGGCGACATGATCAAGCGGCTGAGTCAGAACTACAACCGGGCGCGCCAGGCGAACATCACCAAGGAACTGATCGAGATCATCTCCGGCGCCGAAGCCGTCTGATCGCCGACGAATAGAGAAGGAACACCAGCATGGCCAGCAACATCGTCGGACGCGTGACCCAGGTTCTCGGGGCAGTGGTGGACGTGCAGTTCGACGGCGAGCTACCGTTCATCCAGAATGCGTTGGTCACCAAGATCGAGGGCCGCATCCTGGTGCTGGAAGTGGCCCAGGAGCTGGGCGAGCGCACGGTGCGTTGCATCGCCATGGACAGCACCGATGGCCTTGTGCGCAGCCAGGAGGTGGTGGACACCGGTGGGCCGATCTCCGTGCCGGTGGGGCCGGAGACCCTCGGCCGCATCCTGAACGTTATTGGCGAACCGATCGACGAACGCGGCCCGGTCAACGCCAAGCAGCGCTACCCGATCCACCGTGCGGCACCGACTTTCGAGGAGCAGGCGACATCGACCGAGATCCTGGTGACCGGTATCAAGGTGGTGGACCTGCTCGCGCCTTACTTGAAGGGTGGTAAGGTTGGCTTGTTTGGCGGCGCCGGCGTCGGCAAGACCGTCATCATCCAGGAGCTGATCAATAATATCGCCAAGGCGCATGGCGGCGTATCGGTGTTCGCCGGCGTGGGCGAGCGCACCCGCGAGGGCAACGACCTGTATCACGAAATGGTCGATGCCGGGGTGATCAAGCTCGGCGAGAACGGCTCTACCGAAGGCTCCAAGGTGGCGCTGATGTATGGCCAGATGAATGAGCCGCCAGGCGCCCGCGCCCGCGTCGGCCTGTCCGGCCTGGCATTGGCGGAATATTTCCGCGATGAAGAAGGCCAGGACGTGCTGTTCTTCGTCGACAACATCTTTCGTTTCACCCAGGCCGGCGCGGAAGTGTCCGCTCTGCTGGGCCGCATCCCCTCGGCGGTGGGCTATCAGCCGACGCTATCCACCGACATGGGCGCGCTGCAGGAGAGGATTACCTCGACCAACAAGGGGTCCATCACATCGGTGCAGGCGATCTACGTGCCGGCGGACGATTTGACCGATCCGGCGCCGGCGACGTCCTTCGCCCACCTTGACGCGACAACCGTGCTGAACCGCCAGATCGCCGAACTTGGCATCTATCCGGCGGTGGATCCGCTGGATTCGACGTCGCGCTCGCTCGACCCGCGTGTCGTCGGCGAGGAGCATTACAACGTGGCGCGCGAGACGCAGCGTATCCTGCAGACCTACAAGTCGCTGCAGGATATCATCGCCATTCTGGGCATGGACGAACTGTCCGAGGAAGACAAGTTGATCGTTGCCCGTGCCCGCAAGATCCAGCGCTTCCTGTCGCAGCCGTTCCATGTGGCCGAAGTGTTCACCGGTTTTCCAGGCAAGTTTGTGCCGGTGGCCGACACGGTGCGCAGCTTCAAGGCGATTTGTGCCGGTGAATACGATCATCTGCCGGAAGGCGCCTTCTACATGGTCGGCACGATCGAGGAAGCGGTCGCGAAGGCAGAGTCCATGAAGACGAGCGCCTGAGTAGCGGTCTGAGGCTCAGAGGATCGAATAAATGCCGGTCTCGCTGGAAATCGTCAGCCCGGAACGGCTGCTGCTGTCGCGTCCCGTGGACATGGTGGTGATACCCGCCTCGGAGGGTGACATGGGCGTGCTGGAGGGCCACACGCCGATGATCGTCATGCTGCGTGGCGGCACGATCGATCTGTATGAGGGTGATCGCGTTACTGACCGGCTGTTCGTTGATGGCGGCTTTGCCGAAGTCACGCCGGAACGCTGCACAGTGCTTGCCAATCATGCGGCGCCGCTGGCTGAATTGGACCGCGCTGATGCCGAACGCCGTCTGGCCGAAGCCGAAGCGGAGTATGAAGCGGCCGACAAGAGCAATGTTGCGGCCGAGGACGCGGCTCTTGATCGCGTACAAGTGGCGCGTGCCAGGGTGGAAGCGTCCGCTTAAGCGTGGTGCGGATTAACCGATCTGCTTGCCTGGATTGACCCTGTGGCCGATTGGCTACAGCATCGTGTCGACCGCATCGGGTAATGATATGTTCTGAATTCAAGGAGCTGTGGCCGGTTTTTCTGGTTCTTGCCGGTTATATATACTCGACGACGCGTGCTGACTGACGGCACACGCGTACGGCATCCCTTGAATGGGCATGATTACAGGATGAAGCACTGGCGGATTAAAGATGTTGCCTGGGATCGGTTCGATCCCGCTGCCGTCGACGCGCGGCTTGTTCCCCTTGTCAAGGCGGCCGCCATGGTTGAGCGCAACGGAACCGACTACGCGCTCTACCTGGGCAACGTCTTCAGCGATGACCCGGACTTCCGGCAGGCCGCCGATAACTGGGCGGCGGAGGAGGTTCAACATGGTGACGCGCTGGCGGCTTGGGCCTCGATGGCCGATCCGGCGTGGGATTACGCCGCTGCCTTCGCACGGTATCGCACCGGCTACAGTATCAAGACTGACGTGGAGGTATCTCGCCGCGGCTCCCGCACTGGCGAACTGATCGCGCGTTGCATGGTCGAGACTGGAACATCCAGCTATTACACGGCGTTGGCCGAAGCGACCGAGGAGCCGGTGCTGAAGCAGATCTGCAAGTTGATCGCAGCCGATGAGTACCGGCACTTCAAGCTGTTCTACGATCACATGCGGCGGTATCTCTCACGCGAGAACTTGTCCGTCATCAGCCGTCTGCGGATCGCACTCGGTCGGATCGGCGAGTCTGAAGATGACGAGCTGGCTTATGCCTATCACTGCGCGAATGACCCCGAGTCGCAGGCTTACCAGCACGGCCGGTGCATTGCCGCTTATATGGGCACCGCCATGGGATTCTACCGCTATCGCCATATCGAGCGCGGCACCGGCATGATCCTGAAGTCGGTCGGGCTGCCGCCGCGCGGCAACATTTCCGCGGTCGCGACAAAGCTGGCATGGCGGCTGCTGCGGTGGCGTCAACATCGCTTCGAACAGCGGTTGCGCCGCTTGGCGACCCAGCCCGGTCGCTTGGGAACCGCCGTGGCCTGAGCTGCTCCTTCATTACGATCCCGGCTCCTGCACCGACGTCAGGAAGGCGAGGATCTTGTGGAATTCATCATCCGATATGATGCCGCTCCAGTTAGGCATGCCTTTGCTAGGGCGACCGTGGGTGACCGTGGTCATGAACGTCTGGGGGAAGTCGTCGCCGTAGCGCTGCCGCAGCAGCCGCAGATTTCGCCTTTGCTCACCCTGAACGGCATCGGGTCCGTGGCAATGGGAGCAGGTGCTGTTGAAAATCTTGCGCCCGGCTGCAATGTCGTCGGCACTGGGCGCCGTGGCGGTTGCTGGAGTCGCCGTGGAAGCCTGTGCAGTCGTCGCATTGGGTCCGGTGCCGGTCGCCGCGTTCTCACCCGCTGGCGTCCCGTCGGCGCGCCCAGAAGGTGACGGCGGTACCGCCGGGGCCGGAAAGCCATACTTGACCGCAAGAGCGTCAATCGAGCCGCCTAGGCCGGCGAGTGCGCGGTTGACGGCGTCGCGCAAATCCGCCTGATCGCGAGGGAATGCTATAGCAGCACTCCAGTGCATATGGTCGGCGTTGAACGGAACAACCCGATAGGCGCTGTGCATGATGGTGCTGTTCACCCAGCCAGCGGATGCGGCCCAGATGAATGCGGCGTCCGCCTTGCCTTCGGCCAGATCCTGCATGGCCTCTTCCGGCGACAGCACGGTGACGAGTTGCACGTCATTCTCCCGCGCCAGCAAATCCTGCGGCGGCGAGGACTGTTGCACCGCCACTCGGCGGCCGTGCAGGCTCTCGATGGTGTCCACCGCCATGGCGGCCGGCGCGACTAGAGCGTAACCGAGTTGGACGATCGGTTGCGAGAAGATCAGCCGCGGTCCCATGAACGAGGCGTCGTCCGGTACGCCAATAAACCCGTCACACCGCCCCGCGAGCAGCGTCATGCGTATTTGCCGTTTGGGATAGAATGTCGGCACCCAGACTGGCTGGAACGGGCGGCCCATTGCCTTGGCGATGTCCCTGCCAACCTCGACGTAGAAGCCTGGGGTTGCGGCATCGGCGCTGCTGAAGGGCAAATTGTCCGGATCGGCGCAGAGGCGCAATGGCGACGCGTTCGCAGCCACGTTCTCTGCCGCATGCGAGCGGACCAGTGAGAGGCCCACGATGGCCGATGCGAGAAGGGAGCAAGCGGCGCTCGACCATCGCCACCGCTTGCTCCATGGCTTGACGCGAGCCACTTAGAGCGAAAACACGAAGAGCGTTCCGCCTTCAGGCGTGGCTGCGAAGATCTTCTTGCCAACCTCGCCCATGAACGCTGGAGGCGACTCTGCTCGGCCCACGAGAATTGCGATGTACTGCTTGCCATCGACTGCAAAGGTCATCGGTCCGGCGCCAACGCCGCTGCCGACGTTCATCTGCCAAAGCGGTTTGCCGGTCTTGGCATCAAGGGCGTGGAACATGCCGTTGATGTCGCCGAAAAAGACCAGGTTGCCAGCCGTGGTCATTGTCCCGCCGTTCCACGGCAGCGGCAAGTTCATGGTCCAGGCGGGCTTCTGCGTCGCGGGATCCAGCGCCAGCAACTGGCCCAGGTGGTCGCCGTGACCCGGGTTCACCGAGAAATCATTGCCGAGATAAAACGTGCCACGGCGATACTCTGCTTCCGCCGCTTGCATGTCCTGGCACATATTATTCGTCGTCACATAGACCAGGCCGGTTTGCGGATTGAATGACATGGGTTGCCAGTTCTTGCCGCCCATCCAGCTCGGGCAGATGTCGGTGGCCTTGTAATCCATGCGGGGGCGTTTGGCGGGATCCTCGATCGGCCGCTGGGTCGCCACGTCGTATCCCTTGGCCCAATTCACCGGAACGAAGGGTTGCGCCGAGATCAGCTTGCCGGTCTCCCGGTTGGCGACAAAGAAAAAGCCGTCGCGGTCAGCCTTCATCATCACGGGTGTCTGCTGGCCGTTGATCGGGATATCGGCCAGGACGAGCTCGTTCACGCCGTCGTAGTCCCAGGTTTCGGCCGGTGTCGATTGCAGGCCCCATTTGATCTTGCCGGTGTCGGCGTCCAGGGCGATGGTGCTTGACGAGTAGAGATTGGTCAGCTTGCCATAGTCTGATGTGCCGGTACTGCGTACCGCCGCGTTCCACGGGCTTGGGTTGCTAGTGCCATAGAACACCGTATTGGTTTTTGGATCATAGGAACCCACCTGCCAGGCGTCGCCGCCGCCATGCTGCCAACTATCGCCCTTCCAGGTGTCGTTACCGGGCTCACCGGGGCCGGGGATCGTCCAGGTCTTCCAAACCTGCTTGCCGGACGCCAGATCGTACGCCTGGATCGCGCCCCTCGCGCCGTACTCGCCGCCTGCGTAGCCGGTGATGGCGAGATTCTTGACCACCAGAGGCGGCGACGTAATTGCCGAACCTTGCTTGTAATCAACCACCTCGGTCTTCCAGACTTCCTTGCCGGTTTTCGCATCAAGCGCGAACAAGCGTCCGTCGAGCGTCCCGAACAGGATCTTGCCGTCCGCAAACGTAACCCCGCGGCTGTCGAGGTCGCAGCAGACGAAAGGCTCAACGTCCTCGGCTATCACGGGTTGATATTGCCATCGGATCGTTCCTGTCTTGGCGTCGAGCGCATAGACACTGTGCGGTCCGGAGGAACTGGAAACGTAGAGCGTGTCGCCAATGACGATCGGGGTCGCCTCGTTGGAGCGCAGCGCGCCAAGCTGGAATGCATAGGCCAGTTTGAGCTGGCCGACGTTTTGATCGGTGATCTGTTTGAGTGGGCTGAACCGCGTGTTGTCGTAGGTTCGGCCGTACATCGGCCAATTGTTGTCGCTCTGCAGGGCCTGGTCGAGTGCATCATCGGCAACGGCGGGTATGGCGGCGAGCACGCCAAGTGCGACCGCGGCACTGCTGACGCGCCTGAACAACGTCGAATACGGCGTCTTCATAATGGTTTCCCTTCCTGTTCTTGCTTCGGCCGAAGCCGTTGATGAGATCTGCGGATTGGGCGCTTTTGTGGGTGTGGGTGGACGTATCGATCAGCAGCTTGAGCCGTCGCAAAGAATGAGTTCATAGCATTGCTTGCGTTCGAAACCTGTTTCCAACGAGCACAAGAACTGGGAGCGGACCAACGCCGCGCGCCTAGGGAAAGCGCGAGATTGATCGCTTCTTTCAGATCAGCACTTCATCGACTGCGCCAACTCTAGCTATGACGCTCTGGCCGGAACTGTCACATGGTCACCGGGTCTTGACGATGGAAACGAAACTTTAATCCCCAGTCTCGGCGAAGTCTTATTGGCTCGGTAATGGTTTCGAGTTGCCCGGATCAATCTCCGGCCAGCGCGGTCGGGCTGACATCCGGCAGCACGGCAGGCGTCCGCGGCGGCATCAGGGTCAGCCCTTCGCTCGCCGCGAGTGGCGCGATCGCATCGTGGGCCTCGAGATCGGCAAGCACCGCATCAACCGCCTTCACCAATTCGATGTTCGAGGCAAGGCCGACGAAGCCCATGTTGAACCCCACGGAGTGCATATAGCCCGAAGCCGCAAGCCCGCTGGAACCATGCTGGATACGCCATGCGTCGAACGCGCGCAGATCAACGAACGCAGCATCAAGGCCGCCACTCTGCAGTCTCTCGAACAGGTCCCGCGTGTCCGGCAGATGCACGACGTGCTCGATCAAGCGGCCGCCATCATAACGCATCGCGATGGCGTCGGGCAGGGTGGCGATCTGCACACCGATCTTCAGGCCATCGAGATCGGCCAGCTTGCGAATAGCGACGGCCGGCATCGCGGGCGGCGAGCACCACGGTGAGGACGTTCAGCCGATAGGGTCGCGTCGCGGCCAGCGCGTTGAGCTTGACCCATCGTCGACGGTCGTCCGAGGTCGCTCCATCGAATGGCGGCAGCTTCGCGGATCGGGGAGTAGGGCTGCTCCAGCGTGGCGGCGGTCAGCGGATATTCGGCCACCAGCTGGCATCGGTCATCGGAGAGCAGCGCGTTGGCGTCCTTGACGAGACTGGCGTCGGGGTCATCGCGGCTGACAAACCATTGCACCCGAAGATCACGGTCAAGGCGTTGGGCGATGATGCGCGACAGGGCAACATCAAAGCCGCTCGGACTGCCGCGGCCGCGGAGTGAAAGCGGCGGATCGTTGGCCTGCATGCAGACCGTCAGCGCTGGCTTTTCCGCTGGCGCCGTGTCCGTGGTCACGGTCTGCGATCTCGCCGGCAGGGTCGGAGAGAGGAACAAGACCGCCAGGGTCAGGACCCCGCGCAGTTTCATTGCGGAGCCACGCCGCCGGTTCGAACATAAGCCCAGAGAGCCTCGATTTCATCCGGGTGGAGAACATCCTTCCACGGCGGCATGGCTTTCTTGCCATGCTGCACCGAATTGAAGAAGCGAGCGCGATCGTCGTGCGGAAATTTACGGAGGTCGAAGGACGCGTTACCGGGATTGACCATGTGAGGTCCATGACAATGCGAGCAGATCGTTGCGAAAAGCTCGGCTCCCTTGTCGAACTGCTCCGGCGAAGGCGGCGGCTCCGGTTCAGATGTTGGTTGCGCCAATACCTGGATGGCGCACAGCAGAATCCCCGCAAAGATGCAGGCGGCGCACTTCATTCCGTTCTCCAACTTGGTCGAAGCAGCGGAGGCACCCGATGGTGAAGGTGCCTCCGCATCGTTGGTTTATTGCGGTGCCAGAGCGAACACCCAGAGCGAGCCGCCAGCCGGCACCGCGGACAGCCGCTCGTCGCCGGAGAACAGCGCATAGACGCCGCCAATACCGCTGGAGACGGCAACGTACTGCACGCCGTTCTGCTGCCAGGTGATCGGCTGGCCTTCAATGCCGGACCCGGTCTTGAACTGCCACAGCTTGTTGCCGTTGTCGGCATCGTAGGCTTCGAACTCACCAGTCAGCTTGCCGGTGAACACCACGCCGCCCGCCGTGGACAACACGCCGGAGAAGCGCGGGATGTCACTCGGCGCCTCCCACTTGGCCTTGCCGGTCATTGGGTCGATGGCCTTCAGGAAGCCGCGCGGACCATCCGGCCATACCCAATCAATATCGGCGCCCCAATAGGTCAGACCGGCGCGGTATTGCGGCGTGGTCGGCTTGTAGTGCATGCCGAACAGCAGCGTGTTGGCATAGACCAGACCGGTCTGCGGATCGAACGAGACCGGACTCCAGTTCTTGCCGCCCATCGCGCCGGGCCAAACTTCTACCGGCTGGCCTTGGCGCACCTTGTCGGTAACCTCGGTGGGAATTGGCCGACCACTTTCGTCGATGCCCTTCGCCCAGGTTTGCTTCGAGATGTACTGGTTGGCCGCGATCAGCTTGCCGTCGGTGCGGTCGAGCACATAGAAGAAGCCGTTGCGGTTGGCGTCCATCAGCACCTTGGTCGGCTTGCCGCCGACGTTCAACGTCGCCAGCACCATCTCGGCGACGCTGTCGTAGTCGTATGGATCGTTGGGCGAGAACTGGAAGTGCCACTTCATCTGCCCGGTCTTCGGATCGAGCGCGACAACCGAACACGTATAGAGATTATCGCCAGGATGCGTCGTGGGATTCCACGATCCGGCATTGCCGGTGCCCCAGTAGACGGTGTGAAGATCGGGATCAAACGACCCGGTGATCCATGTCGAGCCGCCGCCGTGCTGCCAGGTGTCTCCAGGCCAGCTCTTGGCCTCCGGATCGCCGGGCCCGGCAACGGTATAGGTCCGCCACAGATGCTTGCCGGTGTCCGGGTCCCAGCCGTCGATAAAGCCGCGGATACCATATTCGGCGCCCGAAATGCCGGTGATCACCACGCCATCGGCAACCAGCGGCGCGACCGTCATGGAGTAGCCATCCTTGAAGTCGATGGCGTGCGAGCGCCAGAGCTCCTTGCCGGTTTTTGCATCGAGCGCGATGACGTTCGCATCGAGCGTGGTGCGGAAGATCTTCCCGTCATACAGCGCCAGCCCGCGGTTTATGATGCCGCAGCAGACGATGCGCGGCGTCTCCTCGGGATACTCGATTTTTGACTTCCAGAGCTGCTGCCCGGTCTTGGCGTCCAGCGCCATGGTCGCTGCGTTGGTTGTGACGTAGAGCACGCCCTTGTAGACGAGCGGCTGCGATTCCTCGCTCTTGTTGTCGTCGTAGCTGTAGTTCCACACCGGAACCAGCCGCTTGATGGTCTGACGGTTAATTTGCTGCAGCGGACTGAACCGCTGCAGGTCATAACCCATCCCATAGTTGAGGACGTCCGAGGTATCCTGTTGTGCGCCTGCGGCTAGATCGCCGGCGGTTTGGGCATACAAGCCGAATGGTACGAGCGCGGCAATCGCAGCCGCCAGCATAAGCTTCCGCATGTCTCTCCCCTTGTCTCGGTGCTATTCTCCGGCACTTCTGTTGCGTTCAGGCTGCCAACCGCCTTGCCGTTCCGTCAATGCGGGCGACAAATCGTCAGCAGTTACAATATAAGTCGTTTTTTCATGGCAACGGCCGCTTGGCGCGTCATTTGGCACACAGGCAGCCTCAATTTCCATGGGTTTTCTGGGTTCAGGCCGATGCCACTGCCTTATACAAGCCACTCTCGAATGCCGCGAAGAGCTTCAGAACCTGGTCATCGGCAAACGGCAAAAGCTGTGTCATGATTGTGCCGGTCACCCGCTTGGTCGGGTCAATCCAGAAATAGGTATTGAAGAGTCCGGCCCAGGCCAAGCTGCCTGCGCTGCGTCCGGCCGGTCCGGGTTCGGTGTTGATGTCGAACGACAGCCCCCATTTTTGCACCATGCCCGGAAATAGGTTGGCATCATTGGAACTTTCCGGATGGACCGTCTTCAGTGTTACGACATTCAGATCACCGATGTGATTTTGGCGCATCATCGCCACTGTCTCAGGCTTCAGCACCTGGGCGCCATTGAACGTACCATCGTGAAGCAGCATCTGCAGAAATGCCATATAGTTTCGCGGCGTGCTGAACAGCCCACCCCCGCCCATGAAAAATTCAGGCCGCTGAGGCATCTCGAATGCCATTGGCTTGAGCGAACCATCGTGTTCGCGGCTATACATTTGGGCGCACCCTGGCCTTTTGCGGCCGGACTGATGAGGAAACCTGTGTCAGTCATGCCAAGCGGCTTGAACAGATTTTCTCGGAAGTAGACCTCCAGAGATTGGTCACTGACGGCTTCAACGGCTTTGCCGACCCAGTCCATGTTGATGCCGTATTCCCAGCGATCGCCGGGATCGAACACGAGCGGCACATTGAATGCGGCGTTCTTGCATTCGCCGATGAAGGGAGTTCCGGTGACCTTCTCGTATCGGGTCATCGGCTCGCTCCATATGTTATACGTGAAACCAGCCGTGTGGGTCAGCAGATGCTGAAGTGTTATCGCACGCTTGGCGGGGCGAAGCTTCGGTGCACCATTCGCGTCAAACCCTTCCAGCACTTTCGGCGACGCAAGTTGCGGAAGCAATTCACCCATCGACTGATCGAGCCGCAGCTTGCCCTGCTCGACCAACTGCATGCAGGCGGCCGCCGTGATGGCTTTGGTCATCGAGGCGATCCAGAACACGCTGTCGGTCGTGATGGACGGTCCAAAAGCGCCTTCGTAGACAGTTCCTTTATCGGTCGCTCCTATGGCGACGATGCCAGGCACCGTCCTGGCGTCGACCGCCAGGCGGAGCGCCTGATCGACCTGGCCGAGCGAGGGGCTAAGAGCTGGATCGGATTCGGCCGCCTGGGCTTGACGTCCAGCGATGCCGGCAACCGAGGAACCGGCCGCCAGCGCTGCCGCCGTTCTGAGCACATCACGGCGACTGCGGTTTTTCATTATCATTGGTTTCCCCCTGCCGTTATCTCGCATAAGGCTTCAATATTGCCTGCACGATGTGGTCTGATAGTCAAGGTGGGGAAGTATTATACGTCACCGGTCAACAGCCGGTCGGTTCAGACCGACAAACTTCCAATCAAGCGCCTGGGCTGCTGATCTCCTGCGTTCGCCGCATGATGCGACGAACGCAGGAGGGCAGAATACTAAATTGATTTGGTGGGCTGATTCAGCCAACGCCCTAAATCGGGCGTTGGCATCAGACCACTAACTCACAACCGCGATCTGCTCGCGCCGTAGCTGGACCGTAAGGTCGTCGAGCGACTTCGAGACGCGGGTCAGCATGTCGTCGACCTCCTCCTTTGAGATGATCAGCGGCGGACTGAAGCACAGGCTATCATTCGCCACCGCTCGACCGATGACACCGTTATCCTCACATAGCTTGGTCAGTCTTCCACCCACCTTGGCCTTCGGATCGAAGTTGGTGTGGCTCGCCTTGTCGGCGACGAGCTCAACCGCGGCGATCAGGCCGGTGCCGCGCACCTCCCCGACCAGCGGGTGATCGGCAAAGCGCCGGCGCAGTTCGGATTGCATGTACGGTCCGACCGAACCGACATGGGCGCCGATCTCCATCTCATCATAGATCTTCAAGGTCTCGATCGCGACCGCGGCCGGCACTGGATGACCCGAATAGGTAAAGCCGTGGCCGAACGTGCCGATCACGTGGCTCTCCTGCGCCAGCGCCTGGAACACCGTGTCGTTCACCATCACAGCGCTGATCGGCAGATAGGACGACGACAGTGCCTTGGCGCACACCAGAATGTCCGGTTGGATCTCGAACGTCTGGCTGCCCCAATAGCTGCTGGTCCGCCAGAAACCGCAGATCACCTCGTCGGCGACCAACAGCACGTCGTGCTTGCGCAGCACGGCCTGGATCTTCGGAAAGTAGCCGCGCGGCGGCACGATCACGCCGCCGGCACCCATGATCGGCTCCGCCCACATGGCGGCGACCGTATCGGGCCCTTCGGCCAGGATCAGTTTTTCCAGTTCATCGGCGCAGCGGCTGGCAAAGTCGTCCTCTGACTCGCCTTGCAGCGCATCGTGGTAAAAATGCGGCGTCATGGTGTGGAGGAAGCCGGGCAGCGGCACATCGAAGCTGCGATGGTTGGCCGGCAGCCCGGTCAGTGACGCGGAGCCGATGGTGATGCCGTGGTAGCCCTTCAGCCGCCCAATGATCTTCTTTTTCCGCGGCCGGCCCAACGCGTTGTTCAGGTACCAGACCATCTTGATCGCTGAATCGTTGGCCTCGGAGCCGGAGTTAGCGAAAAACACCTTGCTCATCGGCACCGGCGCGCGGGCAACCAGCATCTCCGCCAGGTCGATCATCGGTTCGTGCGACTTCGCGGTAAACGCGTGATAGAAGGGCAGCTTGCGCATCTGATTGGCAGCCGCCTGCACCAGGCGTTCGTTATCAAAGCCTAGAGCAGCACACCATAGGCCAGCGACGCTTTCTATATAGTCGCGTCCAGACTCATCCCACACCCGGACACCCTTGCCGCGGGAGATTACGACAGGCCCGACCTGCTGATGGGTCTCCAGGTCTGTGTAGGGATGTAGCACGTTTGCGATATCTCGTGCGGCGGCGGAATTCGCGCCGAAAGGTGGGGGCGGTGCCATTGGAACTCCTGGCTGCGGGACCTATCACTCTAGTCTAGCCCCAATGTGGGCATGGGGGAAACCGGCGGTTGGACCGGTGGTGGTAATACCCTAATTTTGGCTGGTATTTCATGAGGTCAAAGAGAACGCTGTCACCGTCAAGGGTCAGGTAACCATAGCTAAACCGAGTTTCGGGTATTGCGGTAAGCATGACATCTTGTAACACTTGGATTTAACCAATTGAGGCGGCGTCCATCTTCAATGCCTTCACCCATATCATAGCCGTGCTCACCGCCTATCAGATCAATTCTTTTCCGCCGGAGCCGATCTGTGCCATTGTCCAATGAGAAACCCATAACTCGGGTCAAGTAGCCCCGATTTTCCGCTTCTACCGCCAGGCCCGCCAAGACCACACACCAGCGGCACGCCGCCAGCGACAGCGCTGCCGGCCGCAAGACAAGAGGAAGAAAGTATGGGCGCGCCCGGGTCGATGCGTGCGCAGATCGGAACCCTCATTCTCGCTACGAGCCTGGTTCAGCTCGCTAATGGCTTTTTCGGCACATTCATCTCGCTGCGCGTTGCTGCCGAGGCCTTCAATCCAGCGATGGCGGGGCTGGTGCTGAGCAGCTACTTCGCCGGCTTTACCATCGCCGCCGTACGGTCCGGAGCGATCATCGAGCGGATCGGCCACATCCGCGCCTATTCCTTGTTCGCCGGCCTGGTAGTCTGCGGCACGGCGGCGATGCCGCTGCTGATCCAGCCGCTCGCCTGGCTGGCCATGCGCACGCTCATCGGCTTCGGCTGCGCCGGGCTGTTTGTGACGACCGAAAGCTGGCTCAACGCCAAGGCGCGGTCGGCCGATCGAGGGCGGATCTTCTCCATCTACATGGTCGGCACCTTCCTGGCCCTAGCGCTAGGACAGCTGCTGATCGGCCGGATCGCGATCGAGACAACGGCACCGTTCAGCGCGATCGTCGCCGTGTTTGCGCTGGCGCTGGTCATGGTTACCTCAACCCGAGCCGAGCCGCCGCGTGTCGCAACCGCCGCGGCGCTGCCCTATGGGCATCTCTTGCGCGCCGCCCCGATCGCTGTTGCCGGCTGCGTGCTGAGCGGCCTGATCACCAGTGCATTCTATGCCCTGGTTCCGGCCTGGATGCAGGATGAGGGCATCGCCCGCGAGACCATCGCGTTGTTCATGCTGGTGGCGGTGCTCGGGGGCTTCACCTTTCAGGTTCCGGTGGGCCGGCTTTCGGACCGGTTCGACCGACGGGTCGTGCTGGCGGCGCTCGGTCTCGGCTTCACGGCCAGCGCGCTGGCGTTGGTCGTGCTGCCGCACTCCTTGACGGTGGTGCTGCCGGTCGCAGCACTGCTCGGCGGCTTCATGTCGGCATTTTATCCGGTTTGCGTTGCCCATGCGCACGACCGCACGCCAGTTGATCGCGTGATCGGGGTCAGCGGCCAGTTGATCCTGCTCAGCGGCATCGGATCAGTGATCGGACCGCTCGCCGGCAGCGGCCTGAAGGCACGTTTCGGTATCGACGGCGTGATCTATCTCATGGCTGTCGCGGGCTTCCTGCTGACGCTGCTGGCCGCCGGCCACAGCTTCCTCGTCGTGACGTCGCCGCGGCTCGCCCGCACGTTCAAACTGCTGACACCGCAAGCAGCGGCACTTGCCCACGACGCGCTCGATGACAACGGCGAGGTCGATGCTCGACACGCAAGCGGGCCGCCGGTTTGACAGTGCTGCTGGCCGGGACGCGCACCCCGGGACGCCGGCACTCGAGCGGACGTGCTGCCGGATTTCTTCATCGGTGCGCATGCCGTGGTCGTCAATATCGCGCTGCTGACACGAAATGCCGTGAGGTACCGGACTTATCTTCCGACGGTCCGCTTGATCAGTCCAACCTAACTTGAGCATCCTTTGTTGGATGCGCCGCTCCGGCAGAGCGCAGCGCCCTTGCTGATACCCGCGGGTTGGTTAGCATTCATGGCCAACCAACGGGGGATCGACCATGTGGGAACCAAGCCAACGCTATCCTGACCCATCGGTCCAGGTGCTGGAGCCCAGTTTCAACGCCTACCGCTTGCCGCTCGCCTCGGTGGAACGCCTTGCCACCGGCTGCCGCTGGTCCGAGGGGCCAGTCTGGTTCGGCGACGGCCGCTACGTGCTGTGGAGCGATATCCCCAACGACCGCATCCTGAAATGGGAGGAGGAAACCGGCACGGTCAGCGTGTTTCGGAAGACGTCATGGAACGCCAACGGCAATACGCGTGACCGTCAGGGGCGTTTGGTGACCTGCGAACATCGCGGCCGGCGCGTCACTCGCACCGAATATGACGGGACGATCACCATCCTGATGGACAGCTATCAAGGCAAGCGGTTGAACTCGCCGAACGACGTCGTGGTGAAGTCCGACGGGTCGATTTGGTTCAGCGATCCCACCTTCGGCATCAGCGGCTACTACGAAGGCGAGAAAGCCGACGCTGAACTGGTCGCCGCCGTCTGGCGCATCGATGGTCAGACGGGCGAGGCCACGATGATGGCGGACGATATCGAAGGACCAAACGGGCTCGCTTTCTCACCCGACGAGAGTATCTTGTATGTGGTTGCCTCGCGTGCTGCTCCGAATCGGCTGATCCGCGCCTTCGATGTCGCGGATGATGGCCGGAAATTGGTCAACAACAGGGTTTTCATCGATGCCGGGGCCGGGACACCGGACGGTTTCAGGGTCGATACCAGCGGTAACCTGTGGTGCGGCTGGGGCATGGGCGACGCGGAACTTGACGGCGTGCGGATCTTCGACCAGCAGGCAAACCCGATCGGCCACATCGCGCTGCCCGAGCGTTGCGCCAACCTGTGCTTCGGTGGACGCTACCGCAATCGTCTGTTCATGGCCGCCAGTCACAGTCTATACGCGCTGTATGTCAACACGCAGGGCGCGGCCGGCGGTTGATAGCCCTAGCGGAGCATCGGGACGGATCGCCGAGGTGGTCGACATCAAATCGGTATCGGTCATGGCGCAGCCGGTACGGCTGTTCAGCGCGTCCGGATGACAATCACTCGATGCAGCGCCCAGCCAGCCGCACAACAAGCCAGCAGGCCAGTGCCCCACAACAAAAATGAACGCCAGTCGCCATCCTTCAGCCGGCCGATCGACAGGCCGGCCATCTGCGCCGGATAGATGTGCAGTGGCGCCCAGATGAAGGCCGATGCCACATTGGCCATCACGAAGCGCCGCTGCCGCATGCCTGCCATCCCGGCCACCAGCGGCACGGTGGAGCGAAGGACCGGAACGAACCGGCATAGCGCGACACTGAACACGCCATATCGATCGAAGAAGCGCGTCGCGTTCATCATCAAATCGGGACGGCGGGAGAATGGCCACATGCCGAGCAGCCGCGCACTGAAGCGGCGGCCAACCCAAAACGAGAGGAAATCGCCGATCACCGCGCCGGTCACCGACAGCACCAGGAACGGCACCATCGACTGCCCAGCCATCGCCGCAGCCCCGGTTACCGCCATCAGGATCGGTGTTCCGGGCACCAGGATCCCAGAACCGCCACCGCCTCGATGATCGCGGCGGCGAAAACAACGCCAAGGGCGCAACCGGGGTACCAGGCCACCAAACCCACGGCAGCGTCTATCCATGACCACATAAGGCTGACGTCACTTTCCTCTTGCCGACAGTGTGGCACTATGGTGAGCAATCCAGCGAAGGGAAGCCGCGAACAAAGGCTATAAGCGGGCCCGCGGGAGCCGCTCCGCCAAGGACAGATTGCCGGAGCTATTGCAAAGCCTGTTGCACACCGATACGGTTTCGGCGTGAAAGCAAGCGATGGAGGATGTTGCCATTCTGCACGGATGTCGACCGCGATTTCTGCGTTCTGTGAAACGAATGATGTGCACGGCGGCAACGAGCAGGTCTTGTCGGATCGATTAACCCGCGATTTGAGCTTGTTACGGAATGATGCGATGCTTCTATCCGGCCTGGCATCTCTACGCTCATATGTTACTGCTGGGATCATGACTCGTTCAAGTCGTGGTGACTTGCCGCTTTAGGTCGCGATGGCGAATATCCGTGATGCCGAAGAGTCGCTCGGATGCGACCGATTTCGCGCGGTTAGTCCTATCCCGGATAATCGATACCGTAACTTGGAGTTACACTGCATGCGCCATCCCGACGCGATCCTTGCCGCCGCCTTGGCCTCACGCCGCTGGCGTCCTGATCGCTCCGACAGTGGCGACCGCTCAGCCAATAACCGGCGTCTATGTCGGGGCCGGCGCCGGGTTGCATGCCCCACAGTACCCGCGGTAACCCCTCTGGCGTCTGGCTTTGGCGCCGGACAGTTGAACCTTAACGAGGGTTTCGGGTTCAACTCCAACTTGGCTGTCGGCTATGGTATCGGCAATGGTTTCCGCTTTGAGATCGAAGGCAATTTTGCGCGCGGTCCCGCGCATTCGACGGCACCCACTTCCCGACGGTATCCAACGGCGGCTACATCCGGAACTACGGCGTCATGGCCAATGCGATTTTCGATCTGGATATCGGCGTTCCTTACATCTTCCCCTATCTCGGCATCGGCGCGGGGTACCAATGGACAAACCTGAACAACGTTAACGCGACACAGGTCGGCGGGCCATTTGCCTTTGCTACGAGGAGCCAGGGCGGCGACTTCGCTGGGCAGGCGATCCTCGGCGCCTCCTTCCCCATTCCCCATGTACCAGGTCTGTCGCTGACCGCGGACTACCGGTTCATGGATATCCTCGGCGGAGCGAAGTATAACGGACGGAGGTCCTTACCGCCGGCGGTCCGGCCTTGCCGGCGAGCCTGAAACTGCACAACCAGTTCAACCATGACGTGGTGATCGGCGTTCGCTATGCCTTTAACACGCCGGCTCCGGCTGTTCCGGCGGCGCCCGCTCCCGTCGCGGCGCCCGCGCCCGCGCCCGCCCGGTCTTATCTGGTGTTCTTCGATTGGGACAAGGCGTCGCTGACAACCGCGCGCGGTCGATTATCAAGCAGGCGGCCGACAACTCCACGCGCGTGCAGGACACGCGGATCGAGGTGAACGGCTACACCGACACGTCCGGCACTCCTCGCTATAACCAGGGCCTGTCGGTGCGGCGTGCCAAGGCGGTGGCTGGCGAACTGGTGCGTGATGGCGTGCCGCAAAGCGCCATTACCATCCAGGGTTTCGGTGAGACCCATCTTCTGGTGCCCACGGGTCCGAATGTGCGGGAACCGCAGAACCGGCGCGTCGAAATCATCATTCGCTGATCCGGCGCCCTGACCTAATCGGTGACGGGCTGGAAGGCAACTCCTCGGCCGGTTTTGTTATAGTGGCGCAATCGGCGGATGGCGCCGCCCCGGTCCCGGCATCACATACGATCCCATGAATGACATGCAAACCATCGACCTTGTCCCAGACGAGCATCTCTGGAACCAAGTCATCGCCCGCCACACCGGCACTGATTTCCTCTACGCGGTCACGACCATGGGGGTCTATTGCCGGCCTGGCTGTCCCTCACCCAGACCACTGCGAAAGCACGTCAGGTTCTTTGATGCCTCGGCCGAGGCCGAGGCCGCCGGCTTCCGAGCTTGCAGGCGCTGCGATCCCAAGGGCGAACGCGCCCGCATCGCCCAGCAGGTCGTCCGCGACGCGTGCCATTATATGGAAGCGCAAGAGGAGCTGCCGTCGCTGCAGACACTGGCGGCGCGCTCCGGATATTCCCGCTTCCACTTCCTGCGCATGTTTCGTGACCATACCGGCCTCACACCCCGCCGCTACGCCGAGGGGCTGCGCGCTCGCCGCCTGCATACCGCGCTCGCCGGTGGAAATCGTGTCGCCGACGCGGTGGCGGAGGCTGGCTTCGGCTCGGAAAGCCGTGTCTACGAGAAGACTGCAGGCCTGCTAGGGATGACACCTGGCGCCGCCCGCCGAGGCGGCAAGGGGGAGGTGATCCGCACCGCCTTGGCGGACTGTCCGTTCGGCCGGCTGCTGGTCGGCGCGACCGACAAGGGGGTCTGCTTCATCGGTTTCGCTGAACCGGATGTCGGCTTTGATGGACGAACTTCGCCGCCGGTTTCCCGAAGGCGCAGGTCACCGTGGACGATCCGGACCTCGCCGACACGGTGCGGGCTGTGCTGGCGTTCCTGCGGGAACCGAAACAGGCGCTGGACCTGCCGCTGGATCTACGTGGAACCGCCTTCCAGCAGCGTGTTTGGCGAACTCTGTGCAACATTCCCGCTGGAGAGACCCGAACTTATGCGCAACTGGCAGAGATGGCCGGCAATCCCAAAGCCGTCCGTGCTGTCGCTCGCTCTTGTGCGACCAATCCTGTTGCTCTGGCGGTCCCCTGCCACCGGGTGGTCGGAAGCGATGGCAAGCTGACCGGGTATCGCTGGGGTATTCCGCGTAAACAGGCGTTGCTGGAACAGGAGCGACGGCTAAATCACGTGGCGCAGTAGCCTATTGTCGCGGTGGGACAGACCGCTCCGTCGGCTGTCCCCGGTTGACCTCCTGCAGGGCCTGCTCAGCTTGCTGGTGCGCCTGGACCGCGCCGTCGTAGTCACCGTCCGTTGCCCGCCTCTGCGCCTCAAGGTCCGCCCATCGCGCTTCGTCGCGCTCGAACTGTGCCTGATCGTTGGCAGTCGGCGGCATCTGGTTGGACGTTTCGGGCTGCCCGAATGACGGATTACTGATCGCCAGGAACAAAACCATCAAGAATGCAAAGCGCATGAGTTCTCTCAACATGCCGGTTTGGGGCGCCCCGACAACGTTGCAGCGGAAGATGCGTTGCCAGCGCGGCGCCACGACGCCACGCCCACGGGCATGAACGTCGCGGTGCCAGCCGACCATCGTCTAACGGTCGACCCGAGCCGTCGCGGAACCCGCTACCACCTCCTTGCCATCCTGATTGGTGGTGGACAGCGCGAGGTCGACGTAATGCTGGCCGTTTTCTTCCCGAAGCGCGGTCACCGTCGCCTTGGTATCCAGGGTGTCCCCCGGCCAGACCTGATTGGTGAACCGCACGCCGAACTTGGTCAGCCGGCCGTCGCCGACGTAGTTCGTCAGCATCTTGCCGGTCAGGCCCATCGTCAGCATGCCGTGCGCGAAGACGCTGGGATAGCCGGCAACCTGGGTCGTGTAGACCTCGTCGGTGTGCAGCGGGTTGTAGTCGCCCGATACACCGGCATACTGGACAATCTGCGTGCGAGACAGATTTTCCACCACGCGCTCGCTATGGGTATCGCCGACCTTCAGGGCGGATGCTTTCAATGCCATCGTTTATGCCTCCCTCAACCCTGATCCACCGGACGCTCGGTGGTGACGCCGACGCCGCGCGCGGTGATCACGAGCTCCCCGTTTTGGTCACGGTATTCCGTGATGCGCTCGCGGAACGTTAGCTTGCCGGCCCGCTTGCTCTCTTTTTCCCAGGTTTTCCCGGGCTTGGTCTCAACCGTCAGCACATCGCCTGGACGCAGGTGGCGGTGATACTCGTAATGCTGTTCGGCATGCAGGCCGCCGGAGGAGGACGGCTTGCCCTCCACGCCGCTGGGGGTCTTGCCGGAGCCGAACCATTTCTCACCGGGCTTCGGACGCAGGGGGTAATCCGGATCGAATTGCGCCACGGCCTGGGCGAAGCTGGGTGGCGCGATGATACCGCCGGTCTCGGTGTCTTTCGCCGCGGCGGCGTCATGATACACAGAATTGGTGTCGCCGACCGCGCGCGCGAACATCATAATGTGAGTCGCTTCGACAGGGAATGTGATTTTGGCCAACGGTTTCCTCCGGTTGCTGTTACACGTCCAGGTTAGCAGGCTGAACCAAAGAATAAACCAGGCGGCCGGTCAATGAGGCGCCCGATGCGCCGAGCGCGCGTCCGTGCTGCGTTGGACGCCGCCGCCATTCCCACATATTCAGGGCCACGAAACGCCGCCGCGACGACCGAGGGCGTCCGGTTCATTCGAGCGCCGGGTTGGATGCCGCGCGGCCGGCGGGCCTATGTCATCGGCGATATCCACGGCTGTTGCGATAGTCTGGCCTCGCTGCATCGGATGATTGCCGATGATCTCGCGAGACCGTCCTGCCGCATCGGCAATTCTTGTCCATCTGGGCGACTACATCGGCCAAGGACCGGACAGTGCCGGGGTCATCCGGCTGCTCGCTGCCGGTCCTCCAGCTGATAACCTGACGATGGTCGATCTGCTGGGTGATCACGAGCGAATACTGTTGGATGCCCTGGCCGGTGACCGTGCGGCGGCAACCGATTGGTTGTGGGCTGGCGGCAGGTTGGCGTTGGCAAGCTGGGGGCTTGATCCCGAGCTTCCGCGGGAGGCCTGGCCGACGGCTCTGCCAGCGGACCATATCGCTTGGTTGCGCGGACGGCCGCTCATGCATCGAGAAGGCGGCTACCTGTTCGTTCATGCGGGGATCAGGCCGGGGATCCCCTTGGTTGATCAGACCAGGGAGGATGTATTGACAATCCGCCAGCCGTTTTTGTCCACCGAGCAGGATTTCGGCGTGATCGTGGTGCATGGACATGCCAGCGAGCCATCGGTGTCCATCTCGGCGAACCGGATCGGCCTGGACACCGGTGCGGGAATGGGCGGGAAGTTGACCTGCGCGGTGCTGGAAGACGATCTCATTGGATTGCTGGCAGTATGATCATGCCGGATCCCGCAACTCTGGCACGGTGAACCAGACCCAGATCAGATTGAGCGCGAGCAACACGGTCGTCACCACGAACACCCATCGAATGCCGAGGCTCGCGGCGATCGTGCCGCCCGTCAGGGGGCCGAGGGAATTACCCAAGAAAGTGGCGGAGGCGGTCATGCCGTAGACGGTGCCGCGGTTTTCATGGGAAACGCTGCGGCCGACCAAAGCGTTCGCCGTAGGCAGGATGCCGCCGATGAACAGTCCGACCGCGAACCGCTGCGCGACAAACGCCCAGTAGCTGCCGACAAAAATCTGCGGCGCGCTGGTCAATGTGGCACCCAGCAGACAAATCAGCAGCACCTTGCGATAGCCGATCACATCGCTGCGCTTGCCGAGGAATGGTGAGGACATCAGGTCGGCCAATCCGGTGACGGAGAAGGCGATGCCCGACAGGGTGGCGATCTGCGGCGGCGATCCGATCAGGTCCTGCACGAACAGGGTCACCACCGGTTGCACCGTGCGGACGCTGAACTGTGCCATCAGCAAAACCACGAACAGCGCGAGCAGCCCGGTGGACCCGGTCAGCAGCTGCAAACCTGACAGCAGGGTCCGTGATTTTCCGACGGTCTTTGGCGGAGTGAAGTTCTCATGGACGACTGCCCATACCAACGCCAAGGCGACCAGGGTTATGCCGCCGGTGCAAAAGAACGGCACGCGGTAGCTGCCGGTGACGTCGGCCAGGATGCCGCCGAGCACCGGACCGAACAGCGATCCGACCAGTTGACCGGTGCTGAGCCAGCCCAAGGCGTAGCCCAGCCGCCGCTCCGGCACCTGGCTGGCGACCAGCGCGATGGCGGAGGAGGAAAACCCGGCGAAGGCGCCCATCACCGCGCGGGCGCCAAAAAACCACCAGACGTTGGTCGCCAGTCCCATCAGGGCGGTGAAAATGCCGATGGCCAGGCTGGATCGCAGCAACATCAGCTTGCGGCCGTGCTTGTCCGCCACGCGACCCCAGATCGGCGACGCGAACGCAGCCACGAAGGAGGTTGAGCCGTTGATGACACCGGCCCAGATGTCGACGCCCTGAACACTGGTAACGCCGAGCCCTGGCAGCATCAGCGGAATGATCGGGCTGAGAAAGCTGATTGAGCCGGTCATCACGAACTGGATGCCGACCATGGCCCACAAGGTGCGCTGCCAACCGCCGTCCTCGGCCCGTATCCTTGGCAATGATCGCTCGTCTGCCCTCGGCTGACTGTCTTCAGAATCGGTCATATTCGCGCATGCTATCGGATCGGCGGGGGTTGAAAAGCCGTGCCGCCGGTTTGACAGGACGGGTAATTTGTAACACTCTGACACCAGTTGCCGTCCAGAAAACAGGCCGAGCGCTTCAACAGGGGGATCTACGGTCATGCTGCCGCGCCAGGACCGTCGCAGAATCGGCCTGCTGCTGCCATCGTCCAACACCGCGCAGGAACCGGAGTTTGTTCGCATCCTGCCTGACCAGAGTCACGCTGCACGTCGCTCGGCTGCCGCTGCGCACGGTGGATGCAGACGCCACTGCGCGCCTCGTCGAGGACATCGAGACTGAGAGCGGCAAGCTCGCCGATGCGGATGTCGATGCGATCGTCCTGGCGGCGACGGCACCGAGTTGCCGCAATGGCATCGGCTACGACCGCCAACTGATCGATCGAATCGAGACCGCGTCCGGGCGACCCGCAACCACCGCTTCGACGGCATTGATCCAGGCGCTGACCATGCTGGATGTGCAACGCCTGACGGTCGCCGCGCCCTGGAGCGATTCGGTCAACGGCTTGGCCGTCGCTTTCATCGAAGCCAGCGGCTTTACCGTCATCGCGCACCGGGCCCTGGGTCATGTCAGCAACCTCGACATTGGACTTTTGCCGGAACAGAGCGCTTTTGACTTGGGCATGGCATTGGACCAGCCTGAGGCGCAGGCGGTCCTGCTGGCTTGCGGCAACTGGCTGACGCTCGGGATCGTGGATCGGCTGGAGGCGGCGATCGGCAAGCCGGTCCTGACGACGAACCAGGTCAGTCTCTGGGCGGTACTGCGATTGGTGGGCTACCACGCCCCGGTCTTCGGATGGGGACGCCTGCTTCGGCAGCATATGGCATGAGCCCGGACAGCACGGAGAAGGCTGCGCTTTCGTTGCGACCCGGGCGCGTCCGCCAATAGGCGGGCGGCGAGACAAATCGTAATTATAATCGACTAGCGGCGGTCCGTGCGGACCACGAGGATTGCCATATCATGAAGATCGTCATCCCAGACGACTACCAGAACATCGTCGATTGCCTGGCCTGCTTTTCGATGTTGAGCGGCCACGATGTGGCCCGCTACCGGGAGCCGGCGGCCGACCTGGATCAACTGGTCGAACGTCTGCACCAGGCGGAGGTGGTGGTTGCGATTCGTGAGCGGGTGGCGTTTTCGCGTGCGCTGATTGAGCGGCTGCCGAACCTTCGTCTGATCGCGCTGGTCGGGCGGGCGGCAACGACGATCGACTACGCGGCCTGTAAGGATCACGGCGTATGGTCTCGACCGGCAAGAGCAATTCCCCATCTTCGCCTGCCGAACTGACCATAGCGCTGATCGTCGCGGCTCGGCGCAACATTGCGTTGGAGGCGGAACGGATGCGCCGCGGTGAGTGGCCGTGTACCCTGTCGCATCGCCTCAGCGGCAGTACTCTTGGGATTTTCGGTCTCGGCACGATCGGTTCCCTGGTGGCGCGGGCTGGGGCGGGGATGGGCATGCATGTTCTCGCCTGGGGACAGCAGACATCGGCGGCGAAAGCCACGGCCGCGGGTTACGAGTTCGCAGCCGACAAAGGCGCCTTGTTCGAACGATCCGACGTGCTTTCGTTGCATATCCGGCTACAGCCGGAGACGCGCGGGATCGTTGGGCCGGACGATCTGGCGCGCATGAAGCCAACCTCGCTGCTGGTCAACACCTCCCGCGCTGAGCTGATCCAGCCCGGCGCGCTGCTGGCCGCCTTGCGGGCCGGACGGCCCGGCTACGCCGCGGTCGACGTTTATGAACAGGAGCCAGTGACGGGCGGCAACCATCCATTCCTGTCGATGCCAAACGTGCTGTGCACGCCGCACCTCGGCTGGGCGGAGTGGGACAATTTCGAGCTGTATTTCAGTGAGGCGTTCGAGCAGATCGTTGCCTATGCGCAAGGTGCTCCCCTCCGACTGGCCGGTGGGCTCGCACAGCGACCGTGACATGACGCCCAAGGCGGCCGAAGCGGCAGTGTTCCGCAAGGTTTCCTGACCGGCATCGCGGCAGTGGGCGGTCTGGCGTTCTTCAACTCGATTGGCACAATCGGCGGTTTCGTCGGACCCGCGTTGGTGGGTTGGCTGAAGCAGGAGACTGGCTCGTTCGCCGCCGGGCTCGGGGACATGGCGGGTTACCTGTTCCGGTCTTCGATTCTGGCAATTTTTCTGGGATTGCGCGGGCTCACGGAGTGAAGCGCCGTCGGTCCGGCTAGGGGCCGGGACTTGAGCCGACGGACCCTGTCGCGCAGACTGGCCCCAGGGCGGCTACGGTTTACCTAGCCCGAGGGGATGCATCGCATGGCCAGCCATCTATCGATCCGAATCGACGATCGGCAACCCTTCGCGGACGAGCATCCGTTTGGTGATACAGGAGCATATGAGCGGCTGTCAGGCCGGGTGCTGTTTGCGGCCGATCCGTTGGCCCCGGCGCAGGCGGACGTCGTGGATATCGATAAGGCGCCGCGCGACGCGGACGGGTTGGTTCGCTTCGCAGCCGACTTCATGATCCTGAAGCCGGTCGATCCCGCGGCTGGCAATCGGCGGGTGTTCTTCGACTACGGCAATCGCGGCCATAAGCGCGCGCTGCAATTCTTCAACGATGCGCCGCACAGCAACGACCCGCTGAGCCTGGAGCATGCCGGCAATGGGTTTCTGATGCGGCGTGGCTATGCCATCGCCTGGCTGGCCTGGGAGGGTGACATTCTGCCCGGTGACGGCCGCCTGGTTCTGGATGTACCGGTCGCGACGCAAGACGGCGCGCCGATCACCGGGCGCGTCAGGACCGAGATTATCGTCGACGCGCCGAGTGGCACGACCATGCCGCTGAGTGGCAGGGTGGCAGCGCATTCCTATCCTGTCGCATCGCGCGACAAGCAGGATGCGGTGCTGACCCGACGGCGCTACCCCTATGATCCGCCCGAGGTCATTCCGGAGCACGCGTGGGCGTTTGCGTTGCAGGTGACCGGTTCGGGAGCGGAGTCGACGGCCGCGGAACAGGCGCTGGTGCCATCCGATCGTTTCATTGATTACCCTGCCGGCTTTGAGCCGGGTTGGATTTATGAGCTGCTATATATTGCCCGGGATCCGAAGCTGATGGGCCTGGGCCATGTCGCCGTTCGCGACTTCGTCAGTTTCCTGAAATACCACGAGGGTTCGGCCAATCCCTTGTCGGGAATCCGGATGGCCTATGGCTGGGGCCGCTCGCAGACCGGACGCTGCCTGCGGGACTTCGTCTATCGCGGCTACAACGCCGATGCCCAGGGTCGCCGGGTGTTCGACGGCGTGATGCCGCACGTGGCGGGGGCCGGGCGCAAATGGCTGAACCATCGTTTCGCCAGCCCGATCGTTTCCGGCGGTCAGCAATACGAGGATCATTTCAATATTGCTCATTCGTTTCCATTCTCCTACGCGCGCTCGGTCGATCACCTGACCGGGCGGGAGGACGCGATCCTGAAGCGGCCGCAGACCGATCCTTTGGTGTTCCACACGCAGACGGCTACGGAATACTGGGTGCGTCGCGGCTCCTTGGTGCATACCGATACGATGGGCAACGACCTGCCTCAGCCGGAGACGGTGCGGGTGTATTGCTGGGCCAGTTCGCAGCATTCGGCGAACCCGTTGCTGAAGGCACCGGCGCGGGGGATCGGGCAGAACTTTTCCAATACCGTGGCGACGTCAATGTTATTCCGCGCCATGCTGGACGCGATGGACCGCTGGGCGAGCGATGGCACGCCGCCTCCGGACAGCCGGATCCCGACCCGTTCGGACGGCACGTTGGTCGACTTTTCGCAGTGGCAAGAGCAGTTTCCAGCGATCCCAGGGGTGATGAAGCTGGCCGAACCAAACGCTTTGCCGCTGCTGGATTTCGGGCCGGAGGCCGAGCGGGGCATCCTGCGGGAGCCACCGGTTATCGTGCACGGTCGCAATGATCCGGCTGGTGGCCATGGGCTGCGCTATACCGTGCTGGTGCCCGCGGTGGATGTCGATGGCAACGATGTACCTGGTGTGCGTGCGCCGATGGTGAGTGCACCATTAGGGACCTACACCGGATGGAACCCGCGTGCCCGGGGCTATGGGCACGGCGTGCAGTGGCGGTTCGAGGGCAGCTACATCCCGTTCCCGAACACCGTGTCCGAGCGTTTGGCGACGAATGATCCTCGGCTGTCGATCCTGGAACGCTATCCGGACTGGCACGCTTATGTGGCCGCCATCACGGAGGCGGCGCGCGTCTTGGTGGCTGAAGGGTTGATGCTGGAGGAAGATGTCGCTCGCTGTGCTGCCGACGCCGAACGTTGGAATCCAGCACGGCATGCGGTTGATCTTTGAGAGAACGATGCAGAGGAAACATGATTAAAGTGCTTAGTCTGCTCACCCGGAAGGAAGGCTTCAGTCACGACGAGTTCGCCCGCCACTGGTTCGACATCCACGGCCCATTGGCTCTGGCAGTGCCGGGTATCCGCCGTTATGTTCAATCTTACATTACCGAGACGCTCACGCGGCCCGACGTGCCGGAGACGGACGTGGAAGTCGATGGTATCGCCGAGCTCTGGTATGAGGATATGGGAAGCTTCCAGCGTGCAGCCGCGACGCCGGAGATGAAGCGTCTGACAGACGACGGTGCACTGTTTATCGGCCGCATCAAGACCTATGTGATCGAGGAGCGACAGATTATTCCGCATATGGCTTGAAAGAAGCTAAACACCCGGCCTTCGCCGGGTGCAGCCTCAGTGTATCTTCAAGCGGCCAAAAATCCGACGGTGACGATCTATGTCGGGTTCGGCGTCCTTATTCAGCAGCCTGATGGAGTGTCACCGCCTCATAGGGAAAGCGCTTTACCTTCGCCATGTTCAGCCCCTCAATGCGCAACAGCCTGGTGTCGCCCTTGCGCTCCGGTGAATGCAGCACGCCGACGTCGTAGAGATAGGCATCGCCCGGCTTCATGACGTAATCGCGAACATGCGCGGCCTTTCCAGGCGCGCTGTCCGTCGGACGAGCGATGCACTCCCAGTCCGTCATGATTGTCTCGCCGGCGGCTTGGCCATAAACCGCCCAGGACGGGCCGTGGTCGTGCGGCTTGCTGCCTTTCGCGCCGACGTAGCCGTGTGCCAGAATGGTAAAGCCGAGGTCTGGATCTTCGTACAGCACATGCCGCTCCGGCGTGCCCTCGGGGATATAGCTCGCGACGAATTGAGGGTCTGCCAGCGCCTGTTCCACCAGCTTACGAACTTGCTCGCGGCCTGGCGTGCCGGGCGCTGCCGACAGCGCGGCCTGGCAGTCAGCGGCGAATGTTTCCAACGTGATGGCCATGACCCTACCTTTGGTTGAAATTAGTTCCTATCGACGATACGGATAGCAGCTGGTGCGGTCCAGCGTGACGCGGAAATGGTTGCCCAGCGCCGCGATCGCCGATCCATACTCCGGATACGGGTCGGCGTTGCCGGGCCCGACAATGATGCAGCCGCCACCGCCCTTGCCTTTCGGCGGCAGCATGGCGGTGACCAAGGGCTTGCCGTCCTCATCCCGCAATGTCAGGAACAACGGCATGGAGCGCCTGATATGGGCTTCCTTGTTGATGTCCTGCTCGATGAACACGGTCGTCGTTGGGTGGAAAGCTTCGGCGGCACGCTCCCGCTCCCGCCGGTAATGCTTTTCCACCGCGTGACGCATTTCCAGTGACTCGGCTATAGCCTCGCCTTCCGTGAGAAGGCGGAACCAGGTCAGATTGTTCGGAGCGTCGCAGACATACTCCATGGACGTGTCTCACCCCCTAGGTTTGGGTCGAACCAAGGCTTGGACTGGTTTGACACGGCAGAATAGAATGAAAGCCGCCCGAGAGCAAACCTCCGGCGCATGACCATATTTCAATGAAGCCAGGATCAGAATGGGAAAAGAGCGGCCGGACGGAGAGACGTTCGACTACGTTGTGGTGGGCAGTGGGGCAGCGGGATCAGTTCTGTGCAAACGGCTGACCGAGGATCCGGGGGTCACTGTCTGCGTGCTGGAATGCGGGCCGGCTGACCGCCATCCGTACATCCATATTCCGGCCGGCTTCATCAAAATGTTGTTCAACCCGACTTACACCTGGCAATTCCAAACCGAGCCGGGAGAGGGGACCAATGGCCGGCGCATCCCGACCACGCAGGGCCGTACCCTCGGCGGATCGAGCTCCATCAACGGCATGGTCTACAATCGCGGCCAGCGTGAGGATTTCGATCATTGGGCGCAGCGCGGTAACCGCGGCTGGGGCTACGTCGATATCCTGCCGTATTTCAAGCGCGGCGAGTGGCGCATCGGCGTCGGTGACGACCGCATTCACGGTCGCGGCGGCAGTCTGCCAGTCACCGACAACGACTGGATCCATCCGGTCAACGAGGCTTTCATCGACGGCGCACAGGAACTTGGAATGCCTCGCTGCGAGGACTACAACAGCGGCGATGCGCAAGCGGGCGTTGGCTATTTCCAGCGGCTGATCAATCGCGGCTATCGTCGCTCCGCCGCAAGGGTCTTCCTGTATCCGGCGCGGGCGAGCGGTCGGCTGGAGGTCAGGACCAACGCGCGCGCGGCACAGATCCTGTTCAACGGCACCCGCGCGAGCGGTGTGCGTTACGTCAACGATCGTGACCGCTCCACTCAGCGTGAGGTATTCGCCCGCCGCGAGGTGATCGTGTCCAGCGGCACGGTGAACACCGCGAAGCTGTTGCAGATGTCGGGTGTCGGTCCGGCGTGGCTGTCGCAGCAGCTTGGTGTGCCGGTGGTGGCCGATCTTCCGGTAGGAGAGAATTTCCGCGACCATTATTCGACCCGCATCGTTGCCCGGGTCAAGAACGTGCGCACCATAAACGAGATGGCACGCGGGGCGGGGCTGGCCGGGGAGATCGCCCGGTGGACAGCGGGCAAGCCGAGCATCCTGGCACTCACGCCCTCGGTCGTGCACTGGTTCTGGCGGACCGAGGATACCATGCGGCAGCCGGACCTGCAGGGCGTGTTCAGTCCGGCCAGCTACAAGCAGGGATTTGTTGGCCTGCTGGACGATTATCCCGGGATGACCTGCGGGGTATGGCAGCATCGGCCGGAGAGTATCGGTTACGTTCGCGCTCGCTCGACCGATCCATTCCAGGATCCCATCATCCAGCCCAACTACCTGAAGGACCCGATGGACCAGCGGGTCCTGGTCAAGGGCATGCACCTGGCTCGCAGGTTGTTGCACACGCAGGCGCTGTTGCCGTTCTTTGATCGTGACGAACTGCCGGGGCCGAGTGTCCAGACCGACGATGAGTGGCTGCATTATGCACGGCAGTATGGATCTACGGCGTATCATCTAATCGGCACCGCGCGAATGGGGCCGGCGACCGACAAGACGTCCGTGGTGGACGATGAGTTGCGCGTCCATGGATTGCAGGGCATCCGGGTGGTCGATGCGTCGATCATGCCGAACATACCCTCGGCCAATACCTATAGCTCCACCATGATGATTGCGGAAAAAGCATCGGACATGATCCGCGGCCGGCCACCTTTGGCGCCGGTGGAGGGGATTGCGGCGTAACGCCAATCGCCCGACACTATGTGCGATGCAGCAAAGGAGCCACTGGTGGCCGGGTTCAAGAGCACTGAACGTTATATTGCTTCGCGCGATCTAGAGGTGGCGGTGAATGCCGCCGTCACCCTGGAGCGGCCATTGCTGGTGAAGGGGGAACCGGGGACTGGCAAGACTGTCCTTGCCCATGAGGTCGCCGCGGCCCTAGGGCGGCCGCTGATCGAATGGCACATCAAGTCGACCACCAAGGCGCAGCAGGGGCTATACGAATACGATGCCGTGTCGCGGCTGCGCGACGGGCAGTTGGGCGATCCGCGAGTGCATAACATCGGCAATTATATCGTCCGCGGCAAGCTGTGGGACGCGTTCGAGGCTGATGAGCAGGTCGTGGTGTTGATCGACGAGGTGGACAAGGCGGACATCGAGTTCCCCAACGATTTGCTGCTGGAACTCGATCGGATGCAGTTCTTTGTCTACGAGACCCGCAAGACGATCGTGGCCAAACATCGGCCGGTGGTGATCATTACCTCGAACAATGAAAAGGAATTGCCCGACGCGTTCTTGCGCCGCTGCTTCTTCCACTACATCCGCTTTCCGGACCGGGAAACGATGGAGCGGATCGTGCAGGCGCACTATCCCAATATTCGCAAGGACCTAGCGCGGGAAGCGATGAAAATTTTCTTTCAGGTCCGCGACGTGCCGGGCCTGAAGAAGAAGCCGGCAACGTCCGAGCTGCTGGACTGGCTGAAGCTGCTGATGGTGGAAGACCTGCCGGTGGAGGCGCTGCGGACGAGCGACAAACACCTGGTCATTCCGCCGCTGTATGGGGCGCTGCTGAAAAACGAGCAGGACGTTCATCTATTCGAGCGTCTGGCGTTTCTGGCGCGCCGGGGGGCCTGAATGTTCTCGCACCTGGTCCTCGGGCTGCGCTCCGCCGGGCTGCCGGCTTCGATCACTGAATACCTCACGCTGATGGCGGCGATGCAGGCCGGCATCGCCGAATACAGCACCGAGGATTTTTACTATCTGGCGCGGGCGACGCTGGTGAAGGACGAGCGGCACCTGGACAAGTTCGATCGTGTCTTTGCGCAGTGCTTCCGAGGACTGGAACCGCCGGAGGGGGTGAAGGTCGAGGACCTGCCGGAAGAATGGCTACGCAAGCTGGCCGAAAAGCTGCTGACGCCCGAGGAAATGCAAAAGATCCAGGCGCTCGGCGGTTTTGATGCGCTGATGAATTGGCTGAAGGAATTGCTGGCGGAGCAGAAGGGCCGGCACCAGGGTGGCTCAAAATGGATCGGCACGGCCGGGACGTCGCCGTTCGGTGCGTATGGCTACAACCCAGAAGGCGTGCGGATCGGACAAGAGGAGTCTCGTCACCGGCGCGCCGTGAAAGTATGGGACCGGCGCGACTACAGGGACCTGGACGACACCGTGGAGCTTGGCACGCGCGGAATGAAGCTGGCGCTGCGCCGTTTGCGACGCTTTGCCAGGCAAGGGGCGGCGACCGAGCTGGATCTTCCCGATACCATCCGATCGACCGCCAACAATGCCGGCAGCCTGGATCTGAAAATGGTGCCGGAGCGGCACAATACCGTGAAGGTGCTGCTGTTTCTGGATGTCGGCGGATCGATGGACGATCACGTCAAGCTGACGGAAGAACTGTTCTCGGCTGCGCGGACCGAGTTCAAGCATCTGGAGTACTATTACTTCCACAATTTTCCCTATGAGAAAGTATGGAAGAACAACCGCCGCCGGTTCGAGGAGGTGATTCCGACATGGCAGGTGCTGCGCACCTACGGGCCGGGCTACAAGCTGGTCATCGTCGGCGACGCGGCAATGAGCCCGTATGAGATCACCATGCAAGGTGGCTCGGTCGAGCATTACAATGAGGAAGCCGGCACCGTCTGGTTGGAGCGGCTTTCGTAGCATTACCGTCGGGCTGCATGGCTCAATCCGACGCCCAAGCAGAGCTGGGGACATGTGCGGTCGATCAGCATGATCAACGACCTGATGGAGGGCCGGATGTATCCGCTAACGGTGAACGGCATCGACGACATGACGCGGGAGCTAAGTTGATAGGGCGGCCAAGCTTGTTAACTCGCTCTTGACTTGGGCGACGTTTGGAAGGCAGAGAAAGTCTAAATATTTAGCTCGACATAGCGGCTGATGGTTGCTTGGCAGGATCCTTATCTTGGTCAAGCCCTGACGTTATACTGCCGGTCAAAAGCGTTCAGGAACCAAAAAAATGAAGCCTGCTGCCGTCGTTTTATGCTGTGACAATGCTACTTGTTGGCTGTGCGGCCGATACCATGCGCAGTTACATCGGCCAAGACATCCGCGCCGTCGAACTTGCCTATGGCCCGCCAGTTAACCAGATTGATTTGGGCAACGGTATGCGCGCATTCCAATGGCAGAAGATTTCGGTTGACACTACACCGGTATCTGCCGTCACAACGACCGATAAGGACAAGAAGGGTCGCAAGACCACACAGACGCAATTTGTTGGCGGGGACCAGACCGTTACCAGGTGCCTTTACACCTTTATTACCAACCGGAACCCGCAGGGCAATGGCTGGATAGTCTCGGGCATTCGCGAGCCCTCGTTCGACTGCGCCATCGGGGGCCTCAGCTGACGCTATTTGGCTAGTGGTCTGACGCAGACTGAAAGTGCAGTCTGCGTCAGACCACTAGCTTGATTTGGTGGGCTGATTCAGCCAACGCCCTGAATCGGGCGTTGGCATCAGACTACTAGGATATCTGCGCCGCGTGAGCCGGATCAGGATGCGGTCAAACTGGTTGTGACTGTTGCGGTAATTCAAGCACACCGTTCTCAAGCCTGGGTCAGGCAGCGACGGACCTGGTCGGGACGCCCTCTTGATCCCGTCTGCCCCCTGGGCGACAAGGAGCGCTAACTCCCCGGAGGGAACAAACATGCCCCGTCTGGCAGGCAAGGTCGCAGTCATCACCGGCGCTGGAACCGGCATCGGCCGAGCGACGGCCAAGCTGTTCGGACAGGAGGGTGCCCGGGTCGTGGTTGCTGAAATCAATGCCGAGGCTGGTGAGCAAACGGCGCAGTTGATCGTCCAGGGCGGCGGCGACGCGATTGCCATCAAGACAGACGTGACCGAACCCGAAAGCATCCAGGCCACAATCGACAAAGCGGTCCAGCATTACGGTGCGCTGCATATCTTGCACAACAACGCCGGTGGCTCGACCCAGCGCGACAGCGACGTGACCGACGCGCCGCTGGACGAGTTCTGGCGGGTGATCAAGCTGGACCTGTTCGGCACCTTCCTCGGCTGCCGCTTTGGCATTCCCGCGATCATCAGGTCGGGCGGCGGGGCGGTGATCAACATGTCCTCCAACGTTGCCCTGATGGGCGTTGCTGGCCGGGACTGCTATACGGCCGCCAAGGGTGGGGTCGCCGCAATAACCCGCTCAATGGCGGTGGAGTTCGCGCCGAAGGTTCGGGTCAATGCCATCGCGCCGTCCGCGACGATGACCGACCGTGTCCGCAAGCTCGTTGCCGGCAATCCTGCGCTGGACAAGCTCGCCAGTTCTCATCTGCTTGGCCTGATCGAGCCGGAGGACATTGCCCCAATGGTGCTGTTCCTGGCATCCGACGAATCCAGCAAAGTGACCGGCCACATCTATCCGGTCGATAGCGGCGTCATCATTTCCTGATAGCGGAGGCGTAACGATGAAGATCAAGCGCGTGGAGCATATCGCAATAGCCGTCGATTCCATGCAGCAGTCCCTCGACCTGATGCGCGACACGTTTGGTCTGGAACTGGAATACGAGGAACAGATTGGGCAAACTCGGCTCGCCATGCTGCCGGTCGGCCAGAGCTATATCGAGCTGCTCGAAGGTCACGGACCCGAATCAGGCGTAACGAAATGGATTGCAGACAAGGGCACCGGCCTGTTCCATATCTGCTTCGAGGTCGAGGACATCGAGGACGCAATCGCGGAGCTCAAGGCCAAGCAAGTCAAGCTGCAGAGTGACACGTGGCGAACTGGTCATGGCGGCTCGAAGATCATTTTTCTCGATCCCGCCGCAACCGGTAACGTGGTGATTGAACTCGCCGAACTCGCAAGGGGGCATTGAGCGATGGAAGGATTTGTTCATCCGGAGTTCCTGGTCGAGACCGACTGGCTCGCTCAGCATTTGCATGACCCGGACCTGGTGGTGCTGGACTGCACCACGCACCTGATCCCGAACCCGACGACTACCTATACGGTCAAGCCGGGACGCGAGGATTTTGAAAACGGGCACATCCCTGGTGCGCAGTTCTGCGATGTCTCCCGCGACGTGTCGGACACCTCCCAGAAGCTGAATTTCATGCGGCCAAGCCCAGAGAATTTTGCTGCCGCAATGCGTCGTTTCGGCGTGAACAATACTACGCGGGTCGTCACCTATAGTACTGCCAATCCCTGGTGGTCGACGCGGGTGTGGTGGCTGCTGCGTGAATTTGGTCATGACGACGCGGCAGTCTTGAACGGCGGCTGGCAGAAATGGGTGCACGAAAACCGTGCCGTCGAGACGGGCCCCGGTGCGACGCGTTCCGCCGGAGACTTTACCGTCCGTGAAGTTCGCAACCTCATGGTGGGCAAGGAACAGGTGAAAGCGGCCGTCGGGGATGCGTCGGTCTGCACGTTGAACGCGCTTCTGCCAGCGCAACATTCCGGTAGCGGCGGCAATAGCTATGGGCGCCCCGGTCGTATTGCCGGCAGCGTTAATGTGCCGGCGGCGCATTTGCTCGATCCCGCGACCAATACATTTCTGCCGGCCGATGAGTTGCGCCGGCGCCTGGGTGACGTCGGTGCCTTGGATCGTCCGGTCATCACCTATTGCGGCGGAGGCATCGCCGCCAGCGCAGATGCATTTATCCTGACAATGCTCGGCCATGAAAACGTAAAGATCTACGACGCATCCTTGTCCGAGTGGGCAAAGGACGAAAGCCTGCCGATGGAGACAGGCTGAAACTAAAACAGGAGGAAACGACCATGCGCCTGCAAAACAAGATAGGGATTGTCACGGCCGCCGGGTCGGGCATGGGGCGCGCCGGTGCCATCCGTTTCGCCGCCGAGGGCGCCGCGGTCGCGGCTGTCGACCTGAACCAGGCAGCCACGGACGCCGTGGTGCAACAGATCACGGACGCGGGCGGCCAAGCCATCGGGCTATCGGGGGAGTTGACCAGCGATGAGTTTGCGCGCGATATCGTGCGGCAGACAACACGCCGCTTCGGCGGCCTTGATTTCGTCTGGAACCATGTCGGCACGCCGGGTCCGGCCTCCATCGAAGGTATCGACTGGAACGACTTTGACTTTACGATGAATTTGAATGTCCGCTCGGTGCTGGTCACCACTGAAGCGGCGTTGCCCGAACTACGTGCCCGCGGTGGCGGATCACTGCTGTTCACGGCCTCAACCTCCGGACTGCAGGGTTCGCCGTTTAGTCCGGTTTACAACGTTGCCAAGTTCGGCGTGGTCGGGCTGGTGAAGGGATTGGCGAAGCGTTACGGCCAAGAAAATATCCGCGTCAACGCCGTCTGCCCGGGTCCCACCGACACGCCGATGCTGCGTGTCTTCGTGGCCCGCCCGGACAGCCAGATGCCACCGGATGAGACCCCGGAATCGCTGGTCGTCAAACGTGGCGGCCAGAACCCGATGCGGCGCGTGGCGCGGCCAGAGGAAATTGCCAATGCGGCGCTGTTTCTGCTGTCGGACGAGGCCTCCTTCGTCAATGGTGTGGCGCTCCCGGTGGACGGAGGCGCCACGGCGTAGACTACTTGCAAGCGGTGACCATGATCTCCACCAGGACTTCCGGTGCCGCCATCTCGGCCTGGACGCAGGCACGGGCAGGGGCGCCCTGTTTCGGTAGCCATGGCGTCCAGACCTCGTTCATCAGCACGCGATCCTTGATGTGCTTCACCCAGATCGTTGCCTGCAGCAGGCGGGTCTTGTCGGTTCCGTGATGCTCCAGCATGGCATCGATCTGCGCGAGCACGTCGGCGGTCTGGCCCTTGATGTCCAGTTTCGTGTCGCGCGCCGTGATGCCGGGCAAATAGACGAAGTTATGATATTCGACGGCTTTGGAGAGGATCGGGCCGGGTTCAGTGCGGATGATCTTGCTCATGGACTGCTCCTGATGGAAGGATGACCAGGTTCTAGGCCATGTCGGCGGTCCAGGCCAGACGCCGGGACGGCCGCGGTGGTATGGCGGGTTCGGAAGGGGGCACGGTGAAGATCTGCATCTATGGCGCGGGCGCGATCGGCGGCCATCTGGCGGCGCGGCTGCATCGGGCAGGCGCGCGGGTGTCCGTGGTTGCCAGGGGCGACCATTTGGCCGCGATCAAGGCCAACGGACTGTTGGTTCACGCGGTTGATGGCACGCATCATGCGCCGGTCCAGGCGGCGTCCGATCCGGCGGAGCTGGGTCCGCAGGATGCGGTCTTCGTTACGGTGAAAGCGCCGGCCTTGCCATCCGTGGCTGCCTCGATCGGGTCCTTGCTGGCGGCCGATACGCCGGTTGCCTTTGTGATGAACGGCATCCCCTGGTGGTATTTCGACCACCTGCCCGGTCCGCTGCAGGGCCGCTCGCTGCCGCGCATCGATCCGGACGACGCGCTGAGGCGGGCGCTTGGGCCAGGTCGGGCGATCGGCGGCGTGGTCTATTCGGCCAGCGCGGTCACCGCGCCCGGCGTGGTCGAGGTGGAGCAGCCGAAGAGCCGCATTATTCTGGGGGAGCCGGACGGCAGCCTGTCCGAGCGGGTGCGCAAGCTCGCCGGCCTGATCACCGAGGGCGGCATCAGCGGCGAGGCGACGGCGTCGATCCGGACAGAAATCTGGAACAAGCTGATCAGCAACCTGGCCGGCGGCACGCTGGCCGTGCTGACTGGGAGCGCGCCGAAATGGATCTATGGCGAGCCCGGGGTGGAACAGGCCGCATTGCGCATGATGCACGAAGCCGCCGCCATCGCACGCGCACTCGGTGCCGATCCCATCACGAGCCACGCCGGGCGCATCGCCAATCAACGTAGCATGGACCATAAACCCAGCATCCTGCAGGACCTGGAACGGGGCCGCCCGATGGAAATCGACGGCTTATTCGATGCCCCGCTCGCGCTGGCGCATCTGGCCGGTGTCGAGGCCCCGACGCTGGAACTGCTGGTCGGGCTGTGCAAGGTCCGCGGCCGTTCGGCCGGGCTATACAAATAATCCGAGAGAGGAACAAATTCATGGAATTGCGCGACTTCGGGCGTACCGGAATGCGGCTGTCCGTGCTTGGTTTCGGCTGCGGCGCTGTCGGTGGATTGATGGTGCGAGGCTCAGCGGCGGACCAGGATCGCGCCATTGGCAAGGCGCTGGACGCCGGCATCAACTATTTCGATACAGCCGTGCAATACGGCAGTGGCGCGTCCGAAACGAACCTGGGGCGTATTCTAGGCGCGACGCGGCGTGACAGTGTGTATGTCGGCACTAAGGTGCGTGTGCCGCCGGCCGATTTCAGCCGCATCGCCCAGGTTGTGACGGAATCGCTGGATGGCAGCCTGCGCCGCCTGGCCATGGACCACGTCGATATCTTCCACCTGCACAACCCGATCACCCTGCAGGGCGGTGACGAGAGCCTGAGCGTGGCTCAGGTGGAGCAGCAGGTGGTCCCGGCGTTCCAGGCGTTGCGCCAGGCCGGCAAGACCCGATTTCTGGGTATCACCGCGGTCGGCGACACCGAGGCGCTGCATCGGATCATTGCTTCCGCGGCTTTCGACAGTGCACAGGTCAGCTACAACATGCTGAACCCGTCCGCCGCGACGGCCCTGCCGCCGAATTATCCTGCGCAGGATTATGGGCGGCTGTTCGATCATACTCAGAAAGCCGGCGTTGGCGTGGTGGGCATTCGCGTGCTCGCCGCTGGCGCGTTGAGCGGAACGGCTGAGCGCCATCCCACTGCAAGCCCGCCGCCGGAGCCGATCGGCTCCGCCCATAGCTACGACATGGACCTCGCGCGGGCTCGCCGCTTGATGCCGCTGGTCAGCGAAGGCTTCGCATCCAGCCTGGCCGAGGCGGCTATCCGTTTCGCCATAACCCACCCCGCCATGGGCACCATCCTGGTCGGCATGGCGACGGTCGAAGAATTCGAGGGCAGCCTGGCCGCGGCGCAAAAAGGCCCATTGCCACAGGCTGCGTTGGATCGGCTGCGTGACCTGACTGCCGGCTTTGCCGGCGAGCAACGCTAGGCCGCCACCTTCGGCTGATCAGTCGCCCTTGAACTCCGGCCGCCGCTTCTCCAGGAAGGCATTGACCGCCTCCCGATGATCGGCGGTCGCGTGCGTCAGAGCCTGCAGGCTGGCCGACAGTTCCAGCAGCGTATCAAGCCGGCTGTGCCGCCCCTCGATCAGCAGGCGCTTGGCCATCCGCACCGCATACGGTGGGTTCACCGCGATGCGGTCGGCTAGTGTCTTGGCCGCATCCAGCAAGTCCGCATCCGGCACGACGCGCGACACCAGTCCGCAGGCCAGTGCCTCCTGCGCGTTGAGCATGTCACCGGTGAAAGCCATCTCGCAGGCCTTCGAGTAACCGACGACGCGCGGCAGCAGCCAGGCTCCGCCATCGCCTGGGACGATGCCGACCTTGACGAAGCTCTCGGCGAAGCGGGCGCTCTCTGAAGCGATCCTCATGTCGCACATGCAGGCCAAGTCCAGCCCAGCCCCGATCGCAGGTCCGTTCACCGCGGCGATGATCGGAACGTCCAGCTTCTCGAACGCCAGCGGGATCCGTTGTATGCCGAACTTGTAGTAGCGCGGCGTCAACGCCGGCTTGTCCCTACGCGGTTCGAACTCCTGTTGCATTTTCCGCAGGTCGCCGCCGGAGCTGAACGCGCTGCCGGCGCCGGTCAGGATGGCGACGCGCGCCGAACCATCCTGGTTCAGCCGCTCGATTGCGGCGACGATGCTGTCCACCGTCTCGCGTTCGGAGATCGGGTTGCGCATCGCCGGATCGTTCAACGTAATCGTAACGATCGCGCCGTCCTGCTGGTATAGAACCTTCTCGGTCATTTTCATTTTTTCCTGAAAATATCAGCGAAGTCCGAGACCGCGGGCGATGATGCCGCGAAGAATTTCCCGTGCACCGCCGCGCAGTGAAAACGACGGGGCATGCATCATCGTATGAGCCAGCACTGCGGCGAAGTCATGGGTGGAGCGGGCGTCGGGTTCCGCGTCAACCAACTGGCGGGCGATCTCCGGGATTTCCTGCTCGACCAGCGCACCCAGGTCCTTCACCAAGGCGGCCTGCAAGGCGGGATTGGCGCCGGCCTGCAACATGCCGGCGACCGATCGGGACAAGCGCCGCAGCGTCATGATGTGCGCGGTCAAGCGTCCAATGGCAATTGCACCGGCTTCGCTTGGGTCAGGGCCCAGGGCGCGGACCAGTTCGACGAACAGGGTGAATGATGACAGGAACCGCTCGGGCCCACTGCGCTCGAACGCCAGCTCGCTGGTGACCTGGTTCCAGCCGTCGCCCTCGCGGCCGAGAAGGGCGGTTTCGGGCAGAAAGGCGTCCTGAAAGATGACCTCGTTGAAATGATGCTCGCCGGTCAAGGCGAAGAATCGGCCGAATGGTAATGCCGGGCGTGTTGTGTAGGTCGACCAGGAACTGGCTGACGCCGCCATGGCGGTCCGACGCGTCGCCACCGGCCCCATTGCCTCTATCGCCGGTCCGGCAGAACAAGATCATGTAGTGCGACAGATGGGCAAAACTGGTCCACACCTTGGTGCCGTTGACCAGATAGCCGCCTTGCACCTTCGCCGCCCGCGTGCGCACCGAAGCGAGATCGGATCCGACATCCGGTTCGCTCATGCCAATGCAGAAGAACGCTTCGCCTGTGGCGATCCGAGGCAGGATCTTTTTCTGTTCGTCGGTTCCGACCCGCAGGATCAACGGGCCGGACTGGCGGTCGGCGATCCAGTGCAATGCGACTGGGGCGCCCGCGGCCAGCATCTCCTCCAGCACCACGTAGCGCTCGAGCGAGGAGCGTTCGTGTCCGCCATGCTGCTTCGGCCAGGTCATCCCAATCCAGCCGCGTCGACCCATCTCACGGCTGAACAGGGCATCCATGCCGGTCCAGGACTCAGCTTTGGCCACCGGCTTACGGTCCGCCAGGGCGGTTCGCAGAAAGTCCCGCACCTCGCTGCGAAGCGATTCGGCCGCGGGTGATGGTGGTGGCGGTGGGAAGCTGAATGCATTCACCGGTTCACGTTCCTCGGGCTTGGGTCCTGCTTGCAATCAGCCGGTAGACCGAGGGTTGCGAGGGGTCAAGCGCCCCAGTCTCGGGAATGATCAGACCGGAACCTGTCGTCCCTGCTGCACCGGAACTCGCTGGTTTCCGCTAGGTCGCTTGCCGCTGGGCAGCACCCGCCTGACCACCGTTACGGCGGCGATAACCAGCACCACGATGAAGACCCAATGCGCCGGTCGCAACCCGCGCGCGATCGTCTCGTTCGCCGCGAGCACGCGCCAAGGATCAACCCGTGTCGTCAGTCCGTACCACGCGAACTCCAACGCTGCTGTCGCCAACGGAGTCAGGATTGCCAACCCACCATATAAGGCCGCGATAAATGCAGCGTTCCGGCGACGCCGCCACGCCTCTGGAATGCTGCGCCACAGCATCAGCCAAATGAACAGCCCGCCAATGAACACCGGTTCGGAGACATTCAACTTCGCCTGGATGAAGTAATGCAGCAACGCCACCGCGCCGATCGGATAGGCAAGCCGATGCAGCCGCTTCCAATTCCGCCCGAGACGCTGCACGGCTGCGTCGGTCGAGGTTGCCGCCAAGGCGAGCAAGGCGAGCAGGGCGACGAAGCCTATGGTCAGATAGAAGCGCAGTGCAATCTCGGAAATCACGGTCAGCAGCGCGTATTTTTGATCGACGACATACAGACATAGATGCGTAACCGCATAGCAGGCGGCGGCCACTCCGACCATGCGGCGCACGAGCAAAAGACCGGGCCAATCGAGTGCACGGGCAAATGGCGTGATCGCCAGCGATAGCATCAGCAGGCGAATGGCCCAAAGGCCCGTGCCATGAATTGCTTCCATCACCGGCCGGCCGCCGAGGGCGTCCGTCTGCAGCCAGAACGCATAGAGCGCACCTGGCACAAATAGCGACAGCAGGACACAAGCCTTGAATGGCAGGAACCTGCCTCGCCGATCCCGCCAGGGAACGTTCATCAATAAGCCTCCACGTCGTTGACCACCGAACTGTCATTCGCAACTGTGACTATTCAACCTGTCTGATGTTACCGTTATGTCGTGCCGATCCAGTCAAAAACTTGCGCCGGAACGACGACGGGATCACCATACAGATGTCTAGCACATCACAAGGGGAACAGACTGATGTCAGCCGCCCTCCAACTTGATACCGCGAGTATGTCCGAAGCCGAGTGGCACGCGCGCTGTGAACTTGCCGCTCTCTATCACGTTTGCAACGATTTCGGTTGGACCGATCTCACCAATACCCATATGTCCGCACGGGTGCCGGGGGAGCCGAACCATTTCCTTATCAACAATTACGGCGACATGTTCGACGAGATCACAGCGTCTTCTCTCGTCAAGATGGACATGAATGGCAATGTCCTGACTGCGGGCGGCCGATACAACAATGCCGGCTTCATCATCCACAGTGGCGTCTACAAGGCTCGGCCTGATGCCAATTGTGTGTTGCATACCCATACCCGCGCTGGTGCCGGTGTGTCGCTGCTGCGGCATGGCTTGCGCCCGATCAGCCAGGACGCGCTGCACGTGATCGACGATGTCGTCTATCATGACTATGGCGTACCAGCGACTGTTGAGGAATGCGAGGCCCTGGGTAAGAGCTGTGCCAACGGCAGCTGCGTCGTATTGCTGAACCATGGTCTACTGACGCTGGGCGAAACCATCCACGGTGCCCTGATGCGGCTGTACATGCTGGAGCGGGCGTGCGAGCTGGAACTGATCGCTCGCCAGATGGACGAGCCCCCGATCGTCATCGACGAATACGTCCAGCGCAAGGCAGCCGAGAGAATGAAGAGGGTCCGCCCGACGCAGGAATATGGCCTGAACGAGTGGAAAGGCCTGGTCCGCACTGTCGAACGCAAAGGCGCCGACTTCCGCCGTTAATCGGTCCGGTCGCCCAGTCACGGCGCGGAGGTTCCGCCACGGAAAGCGTCCGCGCCGTTTTCACGTTTCAAGCTTTCCCGGTCGCTGTTTCCAAATCCGGCGTTTCGCTGTACGGACGGTCGAAATGGACAGCATGAACGAACCAGTCAGCGAGCCGCTTCGTCTGACAGACCTGGATGAGCATACGCCCGGTCTCAGACGAGCCACGCATGGCTATTCCACCTCAGGCAACTGGCGTCGGGTCGCCAGCAGAAGCTTTATAGTTACCCGCGAAGTCATCGCGGCCTTGCCGCGTGACGTCATACGGGCGGTGCGCGGCCGAGCGACTTCATTGCTTCGTGTGGAGGTCGGCATGCAGGCGAGTGCAAACGTGACCAGCGTTGCACTTTACGTGCACTACTCGGCGACCGGCGGGGTATCCCGGATGGTGGTGGATCAGCTTGAGATCTTGCGCGGATCCGGGTTCGCCGTCGTCTTCATCTCCATGGTTGCGCGCATCTCCGACTTGGACTGGCACGCCGTCGGGCAGGCCTGTGCGCTTGTCGTCCAACGAGCGAATTTCGGAAGGGATTTCGGTGCCTGGCAGGATCTGATGCCGGAAGTCAGCCGGCGCTGGCCGGCGCTGCGGGAACTGATGCTTGTCAACGACAGCGTCCTTGGTCCGATCTATCCGTTGGAGCCGGTTCTCGATGGTATGCGTGCCGGCGGCGACGGCTTGTTCGGCCTGACCGATAGTGTTCAGGGGGGTGCTCATCTGCAGAGCTATATGCTGCTCGCCCGTGGCAGCGCCGCAATCGCCGATCTGATGCGGTTCGTCAGGCGGCTGCATGTAAGCCACTCGAAATGGCTGCTGGTGCAACTGGGAGAAGTCCGCCTGGCTCGCTGGATGCGGCGGCGCGGCCATAGGGTCGCGGCGCTGTTCGGCTATGAGAGGTTGATTGCATCCGTCCTGTCGGACCCAGCCGAGCGGGCGAGGCTGGGAGGGTCGCATGCCAAGCTGCGGCATCTGGAACGTCTTCCGGCCGACCAGGCAGCCGCGCTGCTGCGTGAGTGGCCGCTAAACCCAACCCACCATCTCTGGCATGTCCTGGCTACCCGCTTCGGCTATCCGTTCCTGAAAACCGAGTTAATTCTGCAGAACCCGGGACGGATTCAGGGGGTGGCGGACTGGCCGGACGTGGTGCCGCCGAACTCCCCCTGCTCGGTGAGCGATTTGCGGGCGCACCTGGCCACCATGGTGGCCAGGTAGGCAGACCTATGCTGCCTTACGGGTCAGCAGGTTCATCGCCAGCATCGTCTCGGCGATCTGCACGGCGTTCAGAGCGGCGCCTTTGCGCAGATTGTCCGACACGCACCAGAATGACAGCCCGTGCGGCACTGTCGGGTCCTTGCGGATGCGGCTGACGAACACCGCATCCTCTCCGGCGCCTTCCAGCGGCGTGACGTAGCCGCCATCCTCCCGCACATCGACCACTTCCACGCCGGGCGCGTCGCGCAGGATGGCACGAGCCTCCCCGGCGGTGACGGGGTTTTCGAACTCAACGTTTACCGCTTCGCCATGGCCGATAAACACCGGCACGCGGACGCAGGTAGCGTGAACGGCGATGGCGGGATCGAGAATCTTCTTCGTCTCAACCGTCATCTTCCACTCTTCCTTGGTCGAGCCGTCATCCATGAACTTGTCGATATGCGGAATGCAGTTGAAGGCGATTTCCTTGGTGAACTGCTGCGGCGGGCTTTGCTCATAGACGAACGAGGATTTGGTATGGTTGAACAGTTCGTCCATGCCTTCCTTGCCGGCGCCCGAGACGGATTGATAGGTCGAGACGACCACACGCTTGATCTTGAACTCGTCGTGCAGCGGTTTCAGCGCGACGACCATCTGGATGGTGGAGCAGTTCGGGTTGGCAATGATGCCGCGCTTGGCGAACTGCCGCAAATGGTGCGGATTGACCTCCGGCACGACCAGCGGAATGTCCGGGTCCATGCGGAAGTGGCTGGTATTGTCGATCACCACACAGCCTTGGGCTGCCGCGCGGGGTGCGTGGACGGCCGAGACCGCGGCACCTGGGCTGAACAGGCCGATGTCCCATCCGGTAAAGTCGAACGTGTCTAGGTTGCGGACGGTGAGTATCTTCTTCTCGCCAAACGAGACTTCGGAGCCGGACGAACGGCCTGACGCAACGGCGGCCACTTCCGAGGTCGGAAAATTCCGCTCCACCAGGGTTTTTATCATCTCGCGTCCGACTGCCCCGGTGGCGCCGACAACCGCGACCCTGTAAGCCATGTGTCTCTCCTGTTCGCAACGCGGCACGGTTAGCTTCAGTCGTGCCAAGTGGCAAGCACTATGCGGTTTTCTTGTTTTGGACGCATGAAAACGGGATAAGGGAGCCATGCATCGGATCGTCACTCTACCCGAACGCAAGGCGGCCGAAGCGGCTCGGCGGGCGGCGGCGGTGGAGGCGCTTGTGCCGGTGCTGGCGGACTTCGCCCGGGCGCATGGCGGTCGGTATCTGCTGTTTGGGTCGGCGGCGCGGAGGGACATGAAGTTCCACAGCGACGTCGATCTGCTGCTGGATTTTCCAGAGGCGGCATTCGCCGCGGCATGGGATTTCGCCGAGGCGGCGTGCTGGGACCGGGGTCTGGAGCCGGATTTGCTCCCTTACAGCGGGTGCAAGCCGGCGTTTCTGGATCATATCAAGTTCGACATGCAGGTGCTCGGATGAGCCACGCAAACTGGATCGAGATTGAGGACGCCGCGGCATCCGCGGTGCGGCATTTTTCCGGTGCAGTTTCAATCTTCGCCACCCTGCCGACCGCTTCGGATCGGTATGTCGCCGAGATGGCGTTCCTTCACGCAATGCTGACCGGACACACCTCCCTGGAGTCGGCCTTGTTGCGGATATTTGAACTGTTGGGGGAACCGGTGCCGACCGGCTCGCGATCGCATGCGGATCTGATAGCACGCGCGAGCCGCCGGCTGGATGACCGCCCGGCGATCCTGACCGGCAAGGCAGCCACGGCGGCGGGGGAAACCCGGCGCTTTAGAAGTGTTGCCGTGCACGCCGACGACAATTTTGACGAGACATGCGCGGCCAGGGCAGTCGAGGCGGCAGCACAGCTCGCGTCAGCGCAATAGCGTTTCGCAGAAATCGCGCGATAGTCTCGACGAGCACCCGATCGATCCGTGAAATGGCTTGCCTGCGTGCCTCGCCCTGGCACGGCTCGTCTGACGAAATCGAGTTCTAGGTCCGGATCCACGACCACGGAGGGACCACCATGCGCGAGATCGGACACTTCATCGGCGGCAAGCCCGTCGCCGGCACCAGCGGCAAGTTCGGCGACGTGTTCAACCCGGCATCGGGGGAAGTCACCGCCAAGGTGGCGCTGGCCGATGCGCGGGAGGTGGCCGCTGCCGTGGCCGCCGCCGCCGCCGCCTGGCCAGCCTGGGCGAACACCCCGCCCCTGCGCCGAGCCCGGGTAATGTTCAAGCTGAAGGAATTGCTGGAGCGCGACCGACGAGAATTGTCGGCCATCATCACAGACGAGCATGGCAAGGTGCTGTCGGACGCCGACGGTGAGGTGCAGCGCGGGCTGGAGGTGGTGGAATTTGCCTGCGGCATCCCGCATCTGCTGAAAGGCGAGTATACCGACCAGGTCGGCACCGGCATCGACGCCTGGTCGATCCGTCAGCCACTCGGCGTCGTGGCCGGCATCACGCCGTTCAATTTCCCGATCATGGTGCCGCTATGGATGATTCCGGTGGCACTGGCCTGCGGCAACTGTTTCATCCTCAAGCCGTCGGAGAAGGATCCCTCTGTGTCGCTGAAGCTGGCGGCGCTGCTGCGGGAAGCCGGCCTGCCGGACGGGGTGTTTTCGGTCGTGCAAGGCGCGCGGGAGGCGGTTGAGAGCATCCTCGCGCATCCCGACATCGCGGCAATCAGCTTCGTCGGTTCCACCGCGATCGCCGAGACGATCTATCGCGGCGGGACCTCGCACGGCAAGCGGGTGCAGGCACTGGGTGGTGCGAAGAACCATCTGGTAGTGATGCCGGACGCCGATATCGACGACGCCGTCGACGCCTTGATGGGCGCCGCCTATGGCGCCGCCGGGGAGCGCTGCATGTCGGTTTCCGTTGCTGTCACCGTGGGTTCGGCCGGCGACGCTTTGATGTCCAAGCTGGCGCCGCGGGTTCGCGCACTGAAGGTGGCGCCGGGCGTCGATCCAGAGGCGGAGATGGGGCCGCTGGTTACCCGCGAGCACCTGGAGAAGGTGCGCGGCTACGTCGATCTGGGCGTCCGGGAGGGGGCTGATCTGGTGGTCGACGGGCGCGGCCTGAAGCTGCAAGGATATGAAAGCGGCTTCTTTCTGGGCGGCTGCCTGTTCGACAACGTCAGGCCCGACATGCGGATCTATCAGGAAGAAATCTTCGGGCCTGTGCTGTCGGTGGTCCGCGCGCCGGACGTGGCGACGGCCACGCACATGATCAACGCGCACGAGTACGGCAACGGTGTCGCGTTGTTCACCAACGACGGCGGCGCGGCGCGGGATTTTGCCAATGCCATCCAGATCGGCATGGTGGGGATCAACGTGCCGATCCCGGTGCCAATGGCGTTTCACTCGTTTGGAGGCTGGAAGCACTCATTGTTCGGCGACCACCACATCTACGGACCTGAAGGCGTGCGCTTCTACACGCGCTACAAGGCGATCACGCAGCGCTGGACAGCCGGCAACCGCCGTGGGCCGGAGTTCGTCATGCCGACGCTGGGACGCTGACCAGGTTTGAACCGGCTGGAAACCTTAAAGCAGCTTCTCCTGCCGGAAGCTGACATACCTGGAGCGACCGACAATGATGTGGTCGTGCAGCGTAATTCCCATTGTGGCCGCGGCACGCTGAATTTCGACCGTCATGGCGACGTCCTCACGTGAGGGCGTGGGTTCGCCACTCGGGTGGTTGTGCGCCAGGATGACGGCACTGGCATGCAGTTCCAGGCAGCGCCGCACCACCTCCCGCGGATAGGCGGACGTGTGGTTGATCGAGCCGCGGCTCTGCACCTCGTCGGCGATCAGCCGGTTGCGGGTGTCCAGGAACAGCACGCGGAACTGTTCGATCCGTTCATGCACCATACTGGCGGACAGATAGTCCATCAGACGGTCCCAGCTCGCCAGCACCGGGGTGGCCGCGACCTCCTGCCGCAGCAAGCGCAGCGCGGCACTCTGCACCAGCTTCAAGGCCGCTGTGCCGGCCTCTCCCAGACCCTCGATGGCCGCCAATTCCGTCGCCGGCGCACCAATGACGGCGCCGAAGTTGCCGAACTTGCGCAGCAGCGTGCGGGCAATCGGTTTGGTATCGCGCCGCGGCAGCGCCAGGAACAGCACCATCTCCAGCATCTCGTAATCCGCCAACGCGTCGGGACCCGCCTTCAGCAGGCGCTGCCGCATGCGTGCGCGATGGCCGTCCGCGCCGGCAGCGTTGTCGGTCTCGTCCACATGCGGGAACAGGTTGGGAAGCAAACCGGGCAGGGTGGCGACCTCGGCAAGACCCGAGGCGTTTTGGTCAGTCGGTTTGCAGCCGCGGGAGTTTGGAGGTTTGGGCATCGACGCTCCGATGGACTGGATCCGTCGCAGCCTAGGCTCAGTTTATTGCCAATCAGCTAACGCCAAGCGGCGGCTTGTCCAGGCCGGCAGGGGACAGCGTGAAGACCTCGCAGCCCTCGTTGGTCACGCCGATCATGTGCTCGAACTGCGCCGACAGGCTGCGGTCGCGGGTGACCGCTGTCCAACCGTCGTCCAGCACCTTCACCTCCGGCCGACCGGCGTTGACCATTGGTTCAACGGTAAAAAACATCCCCGCGCGCAGGATCGGCCCTTCGCCAAGACGGCCGAAATGCAGCACGTTGGGAGGCTCGTGAAAGCGGCGGCCGATACCATGGCCGCAGAAATCCCTCACGACGCTGAACCGATGCCCTTCGACAAACGTCTGGATGGCGTGGCCGATATCGCCGAGGGTCGCGCCTGGCTTCACCACCCGCAGGCCACGCAGCAGGAACTCGTAGGTCACGTCGATCAGATTGCGGGCACGCGTGCTTGGCATCCCGGCCGCGTACATCCGCGAGGAATTGCCATGCCAACCGTCAAGGATCACTGTGACGTCTATGTTGAGGATGTCACCGTTCTCCAGTTTTCGTTCGCCCGGGATGCCGTGGCAGACGACGTGATTGATCGATGTGCAGATCGATTTCGGATAACCGCGATAGTTCAACGGGGCCGGGATCGCGCCGTGGTCGGAAATGAAATCGTGGCACAGCCTGTCCAGGGTGCTGGTGGCTACCCCCGGCTTCACATGGGCCGTGATCATGTCCAGCGTTTCCGCAGCAAGGCGACCGGCGGCGCGCATTCCGGCGAAATCGTCCGGCGCATGGATCGTGATGCGCCTTGAGTTTGCTCCGCCGTCCATCGTCCTGCTCCGTCGCCGCCTTCTTAGGCATCCATAAAGTAGCAACATGCGCAAGCACCATAGGTCGCGCAAGGTAAAGGTGTTTGCCGTGGCTCGTCTTTCGCGCCCATCTACCGCTGGCGGGCAACGTTTGCCGTGGCTTGCGGCGAGCGTCGGGGATAGGCTGGCGGATGACAACAGTACTGGTGTCTGACAATTCGCCCCGCAGAGGTCGCGCGTGCCGTGATACCCGACCTTTTTGTCATCCCGAAAGCGCGATGTCGGTCTTGCCGTTGAGGAAGTCGAGAAACTGTGTTTCAGCAAGTGGCTTCGCGTGTGCCGCACCCTGCGGTCATGATCGGAGATGGATTGAGACACAAGGCAACATCGGCATGATTGACCGACATACGGTAAGCGGCAGAAGGTACCGACATGACTGATCGGGATGCGCTGAAGCGCGAGGCGGCGTTGGCGGCGGTGACTATGGTCGAGAATGGCATGGTGGTCGGGCTCGGCACCGGCTCGACCGCCGCCTTCGCAATTGATGGATTGATCGAACGGGTCAAAAATGGCTTGCGTATCGTCGGCATTCCCACCAGTGAACGCAGTGCGCGTCAGGCCCGAGAGGGCGGCATCGAACTGACTGACTTTGCCCATCACCTCAGGATCGATATCACCATCGACGGCGCCGACGAGATCGCGCGCGGGACGCTGGACTTGGTCAAGGGACTAGGCGGCGCGCTGCTGCGGGAAAAGATTGTCGCGGCCGCGAGTGACCGGCTGGTGATCATCGCTGATGAGCCGAAGCTGCTCACCCAGCTTGGCGAGACAGCACCGGTGCCCGTGGAAGTCGTTGCGTTCGGCTGGCAGTCGACCGCGGCCCGGGTCGCCGCGTTGGGCGCGAATCCGGTGCTGCGCCTGGCGGCGGATGGGCAGCCGTTCCGCACCGACGGCGGCAACCTGATCCTTGACTGTCACTTCGGCTCGATCGCCGATCCGCGACAGCTGGAAGCGATGCTGTCGGCGATTATTGGTGTTGTGGAGACAGGGCTGTTCATCGGCATGGCCAATGTGGCGCTGGTCGCCTCGGCAAACGGGGTGCTGCGGCTGGAGCGCCTCGCCTGACGCCAGAACCGCTTTCGTACGACCACCGAACCACCAGCATCAGCCGTTAAGGCTGTTAGCGACTGGCGACGTCGCGGTTATCCGGGCGGAGCATCACGCAGGCGCCTTTGTGACGCGTGAGTTCAGCGCAGACGTCCTGCGCGTCGGCTGCTGTCAGCCCGGTAACCTGGGCACGCCAGACCGTCCGGTGCCTGACGGTCGCGGCTTCCACCCTGATCTCTCCGCCATCCGCACTGCGGCGGGCCGCCATGGCCGCGACCCGTGCCGCCTGCTCGGTGCGATAGCTGCCGACCTGGATCGACCAAAGCGAGGGGGACACGCGCACATGATTGCCGCCGATGGGCCGGCCGATCTCCGCGGCGTGGGCGGTTGAGATCAATGTCAATGGGGTAACGGTCTGCATCGGCTTCCGGGAGATTGGCACGTCCATCTGCTCGAAGCCGTTATCGAGCAGCGATGCCATGTGGATATCGCGTTCACCATTTGAGGCCGCGCCCAGAACAACGCCCACCAGCCGTATGCCGCCACGGACGGCGCTGGTGACCAGGTTATGACCCGATGCCTCGGTATAGCCCGTCTTCAACCCATCGGCACCCGGATATGACCGTAGCATGGTGTCGTGGTTGAAGATGACCTGCCGGTGCCAGATGAAGCTCTTGGTCGAAAAATACCCGTAATAACTGGGAAAATCGTTGATCAGGTGTCGGCCAAGGACCGCCAGGTCGCGCGCGGTCGTCCATTGCTCCGGATCGGGCAGTCCGGAGGCGTTCTGAAAGGTGGTATGGCTCATGCCCAGCGCCCGGGCGCGCAGGGTCATCATTTGCGCGAACCGATCTTCGCTGCCACCAAGAAGTTCCCCAAGCGCCGCGGCTCCATCGTTGGCCGACTTCGTCACCATGCCGAGGATCGCCTGCTCGACGCTCAGTTGGGAACCAGGGAGCAGCCCAAGCTTCGTTGGCTCCATTGAGGCTGCATGACCCGACACGGGAACCGCCTGGTCCAAAGTGATTCGGCGGTCACGCAGCGCCTCGAACGCCAAATAAAGGGTCATCATTTTGGCTAGGCTGGCGGGATGGCGTGGCTGGTCCGCGTTCACCTCCTCCAGCACATCGCCGGAGGCCGCATCGACAATGATGGAACTGTAGCGGGCCGAACCGATTTGCGCCTGCGCGGGTGCGCTGGCAATGACGACCAGCACGACTGCCGCAATGAACAGCCAACGCAGCAAGTGTTTGCATCGAGGCCACGTCAGCCCAGCCATTTGGCTTCCCTTCTGCGCGATGACGGAACTTTATGTTTCCCGAGCGTCAGATGTCCAGCCGAAAAGGGACAGAAAACCACAAAAAGTGAAGAGCTTACAAGATGCTTTTCACGCTGACAAGACGGCCTTGTTAACAATTGCACGGAATGGCAACTCGTTTAAAGTCTCGCCGAAGCGTTGGCATGGACCAGAAAAGAAATTTTGTGCACCGCACAAAAAAGCTGCTTGATCGGGCCAAAGCATGCTTCTATATCACTATCGTGTTGCAGTGCAGCAAAGCTAAGTCATACAGCTTCGACAGAAGGCCCCGCTGGATGCGCGACCTGGTGACGACGCGTTTGCAGTTTAATCAAGAGGACGACAATGAGAACAAAGCTTACCGAGGTTGCCTCCACGGCGGAAGCAACATCAGCAAAAGTTACCGATGCCGCCGTGTCCGGACTAAAGAGGGCATGGGCCAGGCAGCCGCCGGGATCGAATCGACGCAGGTCAAAGTCAAGGAAGGAATGGAAAAAGCCATGAAGACAGCCGAGGAATTTGTCACGTTCAGCCAAGGCAACGTGGAAGCGCTGGTGAAGTCCGGCCAGATCTGGACGGCTGGCATCCAAGACCTCTCCAAGCACGTTGCTGCATCCGCTCAGGCGTCGTTCGACGAGACCTTTGCGACCTTCAAGGCGCTGACCTCGGTGAAGTCCCTGAAGGCCGCATTCGAACTGCAAGCGGCCTTTGCCCGCTCCACGTTGGAAAAGACGATGACCGAGTCGGGCAAGCTGACCGATGCCTCCTTGAAGCTGACTGAACAGGCAATGGCTCCGATCACCGCGCGTGTCAGCGTCGCGGTGGAGAAACTCGCCAAGGCGGCCTGATCCGACAACCGGCGCAGCGCGATCACGGTCGGCTATGGCGAAACGCTGAGCGCGGTTAGCCAACCGACGCTGGTCTCATCGACAGAAAAGGCCCGGATATTCATCCGGGCCTTTTGTCATGGACATCCCAACCCATCTGAATTCCATCGGTTCGTGTCCCCAGTCGTCTGATGCCAACGCCCGATTGAGGGCGTTGGCTGAATCAGCCCACCAAATCAAGTTAGTGGTCTGACGCAGACTGCGCTTTCAGTCTGCGTCAGACCGCTAGCACGCGTCGGAAACAAGAACGCCGCTGAGAAATCGCGTCCGCCACGACGATCACCCTCTTGCGGCGGCGCTTGGACGGCGCAATCGTGATCTTGATGCGAGCGTCATTTTGCGACGCTCAAGGCTCTTTCCTCAAAGCATGACCATCCGATATGGTGAGGTCTTGATCGACCGACAGGAAGATGCACCGGAAGGATAGACCGGACTGTGGGTGGCGGCACGAACAGGCAAAGGCGGCAGACCGTTCAGGTGTTTCGCCCGTGTATCGGTCGGACGCAGGGCGGCGAATGGATGCGAACACGATGAGCGACAACGACAAGCGCGGCGGCGGCACGACGGAAGGACCTAATACCGGGGTCGTGGTCAAGGCGCGTCCGAAAACCCGTAAGCCGGCGATGTACAAGGTCCTGATGTTGAATGACGACTATACGCCGATGGAGTTCGTTGTTCACGTCCTGGAACGGTTCTTTCAGAAGTCGCGGGATGAGGCAACTCGCATCATGCTGCACGTCCACCGCCGGGGCGTCGGGGTTTGCGGCGTCTACACCTACGAAGTCGCCGAGACCAAGGTGACACAGGTGATGGACTTGGCGCGGCAAAATCAGCATCCTCTGCAGTGTACGATCGAGAAGGAATGATGATGTATTTCGGCGCTGCTAGCCCAGATTACGCGTCATCAAGGGGCCGCGCGGTGGCGCCGTCTGGTTATGATTGGGTTCCAGGATCGGGACCTTAGTGTGTAGGAGCGTCGGAAATGCTGTCACGGAACCTCGAACAGACGCTTCACCGCGCCTTGTCGCTCGCCAGTGAACGTCGACACGAGTATGCAACTCTCGAGCACCTTCTGCTTGGCCTGGCAGACGACACTGATGCGGCAACCGTGTTGCGGGCTTGCGGCGTCGATCTCGACAAGCTTCGCAATGACTTGACCGAGTTCCTCGACAAGGATCTTGCGGGCTTGGCGACCGATCGGCCGGGTGACCCGAAGCCCACCGCCGGCTTTCAGCGCGTCGTGCAGCGTGCCGCGATCCACGTTCAATCGTCCGGACGCGACGAAGTGACCGGGGCGAACGTGCTGGTTGCGCTGTTCAGTGAGCGCGAAAGTCACGCGGTTTATTTCCTCCAGTTGCAGGACATGACCCGCCTGGACGCGGTTAACTTCATCAGCCACGGCATCGCCAAAGCGCCCGGCCGTTCGGCCCAGCGGCCGGTGACCGGGAGCAACAATCAGCAGCCGGAAAACCCGCCGGAGCAGGAGCGGGAGGAGAAACCCGCACGCCGGAACCAGGACGCACTGTCGAACTACTGCGTCAACCTGAACAAGAAGGCGATGGCCGGAAAGATCGATCCGCTGATCGGCCGCGACCTGGAAATCGAGCGGACCATCCAGATCCTCTGCCGGCGGACCAAGAACAACCCGCTGTATGTCGGCGATCCGGGTGTCGGCAAGACCGCGATCGCGGAAGGCCTGGCGAAGCGCATCGTCGAAGGCGACGTGCCGGAAGTACTCGCCAAGTCAACCATCTTCGCCCTGGACATGGGTGCCCTGCTGGCTGGCACCCGCTATCGCGGCGACTTTGAAGAGCGGCTGAAGGCGGTGGTCAACGAGCTGGAGAACCAGCCCGGCGCCATCCTGTTCATCGACGAGATCCACACCGTGATCGGCGCCGGTGCGACCAGCGGCGGCGCAATGGATGCCTCCAACCTGCTGAAGCCGGCATTGGCATCCGGCACCCTGCGCTGCATCGGCAGCACCACTTACAAGGAGTTTCGCAACTACTTTGAAAAGGACCGCGCCCTGGTGCGCCGGTTCCAGAAGATCGACGTCAACGAGCCATCGCTGGAAGACAGCATCAAGATCCTGCGTGGCCTAAAGCTGAACTATGAGAAGCACCACAAGGTCCGCTACACCGATGAGGCGATCCGCGCTGCGGTAGAGCTCTCAGCGAAATATATCAACGATCGCAAGCTGCCGGACAAGGCAATTGACGTGATTGATGAGGTTGGCGCATCGCGGATGTTGCTGCCGGAGCACAAGCGCCGCAAGACGGTGACCTTGCGCGATGTGGAAGAGATCGTGGCGAAGATCGCTCGCATCCCACCCAAATCCGTGTCCGCCGACGATAAGGAGACCCTGCGCAACCTGGAGCGCGACCTGAAGTCGATGGTGTTCGGCCAGGATCAGGCCATCGAGGCGCTATCCGCCGCGATCAAGCTGGCGCGAGCCGGGCTTCGTGAGCCGGAAAAACCGATCGGCAACTATCTATTCTCGGGCCCGACCGGCGTTGGCAAAACGGAGGTGGCACGCCAGTTAGCCGCCACCATGGGAATCGAACTGATCCGCTTCGATATGTCCGAATATATGGAGCGGCACAGCGTTTCCAGGCTGATCGGCGCTCCGCCCGGGTATGTCGGCTTCGACCAGGGTGGTCTGCTGACCGATGCGATCGACCAACATCCGCACGCCGTGCTCCTGCTGGATGAGGTCGAGAAGGCTCATCCGGATCTGTTCAACATCCTGCTGCAGGTGATGGACCACGGCAAACTGACCGACCACAACGGCAAGACGGTTGACTTCCGTAACGTGATCCTGATCATGACCACCAATGCGGGCGCTTCCGACATGGCTCGGGAGGCCATTGGCTTCGGTCGAGAGGTGCGGGTCGGCGAAGACGACGACGCGATCAAGCGGTTGTTTACACCGGAGTTCCGCAACCGGCTGGATGCGACGATCACCTTCGCCGGCCTGACGCCGGAGATCGTCGGCCGCGTCGTCGAAAAGTTCGTCATGCAACTGGAAGCGCAACTCGCGGACCGGAACGTGACGATCGAGCTGTCCTCGGCCGCGAAGGAATGGCTGGCGGAACGCGGTTACGATCGGCTGTATGGCGCCCGGCCGCTGTCGCGGGTCATCCAGGAGCACATCAAGAAGGCGCTGGCGGAAGAGCTACTGTTCGGCAAGCTCGTCAAAGGCGGAGCAGTCAAGGTGACCCTAAAGGACAACAAGCTGGACTTTGAAGTCACCGAAGCTTCGCTGCCGGCACTGCCAAAGCCGGAAGGTGACGATGAGGGCGGCGCCGATCGGGAACAGGAAGTCGAGGTCTAAACCACAAGCGCGCTACGATGTTCGGGGTCCGAGACGCCGGCATTGATCAGCGCGATGTCCAACACGCGGCCCTTTAGGGCGGTTGCGAAGCCGTTCACCGCCGCCGGATCGTTCAGTTCCAGCTCTAGGATGGAAACGCGATCCGGCGCCTGCTCCGCCAGGGCATGCAATGCCACGGCTTTGTGGGGTAAGCGAGCGGTCGCAATGACATCACATCAATAGCCCAAAAAATTCTTTGACGACACTCAGGCCGATGCCCCGATTGGCGCCGACCACGAGTGCAGGCTGATGTTCTGGCAAGATGCATTCCCTGGCTTTCAGCGCGCGCATTCAACCACGACGGTGCCGACCTTGTCGCCCGCCTCGACTGCGATATGGGCCGCCGCGGTTTCCCGTAGGGGAAACCTCTCTGCCACCGAAAGGATACGGCCTGGTGTGCGGGTAAAGCTGGCGATATCGCTCTGTGCTCGCTTGCGGTTCGGGTGCGGACTGGTCGGCAGCACGAAGCCTCGCAACATCAGGTTTTTCGCCATCAGCGTGCGCAGGTTGACCTTCGGTTCCAGCGCTCCATTGCTGGCGTAGTAGGCGATACTGCCATTTTCCCGGACCGAGCCAAGGACGGCGCCCAGGTTGCCGCCGAGATCGACGTCAACGACGTGATCGACGCCTGCCCCGCCCGTGATATCAGCCACTCGGCCGGCGACATCCTCTGTCCGGTAGTTGATCACCCATGCCGCGCCCCCGTGTTTCGCCCGTTCGGCTTTCGCCTCGGAACTGACCGTCGCGATCACCTGTGCGCCGGCCCAACTGGCAAGCTGCACAGCATAGTGGCCGACCGCCCCGGCGCCGCCCGTGACCAGCAGGGTTCGCCCCTGCACCGGTCCGGCTGCGAACACGCAGCCATGTGCCGTCATGCAGGGTATGCCCAATGTGGCACCCTCGGCGAAGGAGACATGCTCCGGTAGTTCGGTGACCAGATCGACGTCCAGTGCGATGAATTCGGCGGCCGTGCCCATCCAGCGGCCGTTGCGCTGGCCGTTGTAGAGCCACACGCGCTTGCCTACCCATCCAGTGTCGACGCCTTCGCCAACCTTGTCGATCACGCCGGCTCCGTCGCTATTTGGGATTACGCGGCGGTACTCCGGCGGGACCGCGCCGCGGCGGCGATAGGTGTCGGACGGGTTTACGCCCGACGCTTCCAGCTTGACACGTACCTGCTTCAGCCCGGGCTCCGGCGTCGGGAGTTCGCCGATTGCCAGGACGTCGCTGGCCGGACCCTGTCGATCGTACCAGACGGCCCACATTGCTTTCCTCCGCTAATGTCTAAATTTTTCCGGATTTGACCGAAAACCGTCACAATGATGATCGGGCGCCGGCGGATCGGTCAACATGGCGCCGTTGCGATTTCCTATCATGTTTGCTGCATCCAGACTAAGGTCAACAAGTCTGGTCCGGCGCAGCGAGAGGATAACGTGCTCAATAATGCCATCTATGACAGCTCCATCGCCGCCATGCTGGAGGACGTGCGGCAGGCCTCCGACCTTGAGGGCATGGCGATTCTCGACCTGAGCCGGGCGGAGCCGGAGTTCGTGGTTTGCTACAGTGCCGGGATTGAAGGATTGAATACCGTCGCTGTCGGCCATAGCCTGTTGGCGGCGAACCCTGGTGGTCCCGCGCACACGATCGCATCCGACAAGCGGCCGATCGCGATTTGTCCCTGGCTTCTCCCACCGGCGCGTCGCGGCGGCCTGGTGCTTTGGCGGGGACCCCGAGCAAGGCGCTGGACCGAAGCGGATCATGGCCTTGTGGCGGCGCTGGCAGTCCTGCTGCGCGCCTCAATTGGTACGGCAACCGGCCAGATCGGTATTGACCGCCTGACCGGCCTGCCCAACCGACGCTGGTTTGTGGATGAAACTGCCCGTCACATCAGGCGGCTCGACCGGGACGGCCAAGTCGGCACACTGTTTATGGTCGACGTTGACGACCTGAACCGCCTGAATGCGACCCTTGGGCGAAGTACCGGCGACAGTGTGCTGGTTCGCCTTGGGAACCAGCTGCGCGCCATGATCCGCCCGACCGATGTTCTCGCGCGCGTAGGCGGCGACGAATTCGCTGTCTGGCAGAATGAGATGGATTATTTGACCGCAGCGGAGCGAGCCGATGCACTCTGCCGGACCCGTCTGTTCGACGACTGTCCCGCCGGACACACCGTGACCGTCTCGATCGGCATCGCCAGCCGCGACCTGGACAGCGCGGAGGACGTACGCACATTGCTCAGGCGAGCCCGCATGGCGGCGCGGGACGTGAAGAGCCAGGGCGGTGGCGCCTGGCATGTTTCGCACAGCGCGATCATGCGTCGGGGGTCTGCGCCACCGGCATGAAATAATCGACACGCGGCCGCCGCCACAAATTCGGTGCTTGCCCCATACTTCTACTCGGTTGACAATCCAGCTATGACGCTGGCGCAAGCTCCTCCCGTGCTTGACCCGGCCGCGCAATGTACTGAGCCGCGGCCGGAACAGGCGCGCCGAGTGTTTGGGCCATCTTTTGCCGCGCTGGACCTAGGCACCAATAACTGCCGAATGCTGGTTGCCGCGCCTCTGGGCAATGGGTTTCGCGTCCTCGACAGCTTTTCCCGCATCGTCAGGCTGGGAGAGGGGCTGCATAGCACCGGTCGGCTGAGCGTAGCGGCAATGGACCGGGCAATCAGCGCGCTGGAAACCTGTGCCTCGCGCCTCGCGCGCCGGCCGGTGCGCCAAGTGCGCGCCATCGCGACTGAAGCCTGCCGGCGAGCCACCAATGGAACCGAGTTCCTCCGCCGCGTAAAGCAGGAAACCGGCTTCGAATTCGGCGTGATCACGGGCCGCGAAGAAGCCGAGTTGGCGCTGGAATCATGTGCGCCGCTGCTGCCGGGGGATGGCAGAAGAGCCCTGCTGTTCGATATTGGCGGTGGCTCGACTGAGCTGGCCTGGGTGCGGCTGACCCGCGGCCGTCCCGAGCTGATCGGCTTCAACTCGTTGCCGATCGGTGTCGTGAACCTGGCCGAGCGCTGGGGTGATGCCGGCTTCACGCCGGATGGGTTTGAGGCGATGGTGACCGATGTTCTGGAGCGTTTCCGCCCGTTCGAGCGGGTGCACTGCATCAGTCGCGAAATACGCAACGGCGGTGTTCGTCTGCTGGGGACCAGCGGGACGGTGACGACGCTGGCTGGGGTGGCGCTCAATCTGGAGCGTTACCGGCGACCGGCGGTGGATGGTGTGGAACTCACCAGCCAAAACGCATCTGCTGCCTTGGCTGCATTGCGGGCGCTTGGGCGCGAGGGTCTGATGCAGCATCCATGCGTCGGTCCGGACCGGGTGGAATTCGTTTTGCCCGGTTGCGCGGTGTTCGCCGCGATCACCCGTCTGTGGCCGGCGCCGCACGTTATTGTCGCGGATCGTGGCCTGCGTGAAGGTGTGCTGCTTCGCCTGATGCGGGCCGACCGGGCGCGTCAGGTTCGCCATGACTCGCGGCGCCGCTATACCATCCGCGAATGAACTGTCTGGCATGACCCGTTCGCCCATGCCACCCTCACGTGGGCTGGCAGTGTCAGTGAAGACGGCGAAGGGTCGGACGCCGGCGTCGCAGCGATGGTTGGCCCGCCAACTCAACGACCCATATGTCGACGCCGCTCGCCGGCAGGGATGGCGATCCCGGGCCGCCTTCAAGCTGATGGAACTGGATGACCGCTTTCACTTGATCCGTCCCGGCGCACGCGTGCTGGATCTGGGTGCGGCGCCGGGCGGCTGGACTCAGGTCGCGCTCAAGCGGGGCGCCGCGTCGATTCTCGCGGTTGATCTGTTGCCGATTGATCCAATTCGTGGCGCCGCCATCATTCAGGGTGACTTCACCGATCCGGACATGCCGCAACGCCTGACAGGCGAGCTCGGCGGGGCCGCCGACCTGGTGCTGTCCGACATGGCGCCCAACACCACTGGCCATGCCGCGACCGACCACATCCGGATCATCGCGCTGGCCGAGATAGCGTTGGACTTCGCTGTCCAGATTTTGTCGCCAGGGGGTGGTTTCGTCACCAAGGTGTTCCAGGGCGGCTCTGAGCGCGGGGTGCTGGATGTTCTCAAGCAGAACTTTTCCAGCGTTCGCCACGCCAAGCCGCCGGCCAGCCGGAAGGAATCCAGCGAGCTTTACGTCATCGCGCAGGGCTTCAGAGGCAGCGCCTCGACGGCGTAATAGCGGCCGCGCCAGCGCCACATGGCGATGGCCACCGTCTACGGAAGTCCCGGTTATGGCGGCTGATGGCGTACTCGGCAAAACGTCGGGTCAGCTGGCTTCCCGGGGCAGGCCGAGCAGGGTGTGCAGGACATGGTCGGTGTGGGCGCCGACGGCTGGTCCGGTCCAGCGGACGACATCGTCCGGCCGTTCCCCGTTGAGACGGATCACCGGACCGGGATGCAGGGTCCGGCCGATCAAAGGGTCGTCTATCGACTGCACTGACCGTCGGGCCAGAAAATGCGGGTCGGCCGCACAGTCGGCAATATCGAACAGGCGGGAGCAGGGGACGTCGGCACCCTCCAGGATCGCTTCGGCATCCTTGGCCGGCAAGGTCCGCGTCCAGGCGGCAATCGCGGCGTCCAACGGGGCGCGGTTCGCGCAGCGCAGACCGTTGGTGGCATAAGCCGGATCGTTGACCATCTCCGGCTTGCCGATCGCCGTCATCAGCCTGGCGAAGATCAGGTCGGAGTTGCCGGCAATGCACAGCCACTTGCCGTCGGCACAGGGATAGGTGTTGGTGGGGGAGGCGGTCGGCAGTGCGGCGCCGGCCGGCTGACGGATGCGACCGTCCATGGCATATTCCGGCAGCATCCCCTCCATCAGGCTGAACACGCTGTCGATCAGGTTGACGTCGACAATCCGGCCACGCGCGGTGCCCGTCGCGTCACGCTGCCACAACACGGACAGCAGCCCGATCGCGGCATACAGTCCCGCCAGGTCGTCGCTGATCGAGATCCCGCAGCGCGGCGGCGGCAGGTCGGAGTGTCCGCTCGGGTGTCCGGTGAGGTGCCTTAATCCGCCCATGGCCTCGCCGATCGCGCCGAATGCGGGCTTGTCACGATAGGGACCGTCCTGTCCGTAGCCGGAAATTCGCGCGATCACCAGTCGCGGGTTCACTTCATGCAGGACATCCGGTCCGATCCGCAGGCGCTCGAGCTGGCCGGCACGAAGGTTTTCCACCAGCACGTCGGCCCGTGCCGCCAGCTTGAGAAAGCTGTCGCGGTTCCGTTTCAGGTCGAGCTCGACGGACAGCTTGTTACGGCCGTGGATGCTGAACCAGACGGAGTGGCCATCCTTTGCCGCACCCCAGCCACGAAATGGATCACCGCCGGGTGGTTCCAGTTTGATCACCTCGGCGCCGAGGTCGGCAAGAATGCGTGTGCAGAACGGGGCGGCAATGTAATGGCCGATTTCGAGGACTTTCAGACCGACCAGCGGCAGACCGATCGCGGGCAGGACGTTCATCTACGCTACCTCCGGTAGTCGCGTCCGATCACAGCACACGAAAAAATGGTACGGACGCAATTTTGTTAACCTTTTTTAAAGGTTTTCAGGTTACATTTCTCGTCGGAGCCGCTTCGGCGGTGTCCTGTTTCCTCCCCGTAGTCGCGACACATAGTTCGCGACAACCTCTGGCGGTACGGCTACTTCCCCCAGCCGTACCGCCTTTTTTTGTCCGCTGCCAGCCCTTGCCATCGCCGGATGCGTCGTTGGCCTCTTTCGCGGCATTCTCTCTCGCAGCATGATGGCGCCTTATAAGAGTGGCTGGAGCGATGCCGTGGACCCTATCATTGTTGCCCTGGCACAAGCCGCCGGATTGCAAAAGGCGCTCGCGGACTTTCCGGACGATGTGGAGGCTGCGGCGGAGCAGGCATTGAACAACGCTCACGGTGTGAAGGTGCCGACGGATCCCGCCGCCGAACCTTGGCCACCGATGCGGGCGGGAAGCGGCCTATGACTGATCTTGCCTGGCTCTCTGCGTCGGAGGCATCGCGTGCCTTTGTCGCCAGGAGCCTGTCACCGGTGGAATTGCTGTCGGCCCTGCTGGCCCGGATCGAGGCCCTGGACCCGAAGCTGAACGCGTTTATTCGGCTGGACGCCGACGCTGCCATGCAGGCGGCACGCGCAGCGGAGGCGGACATTTCTGCCGGTCGCGTTCGTGGGCCGCTGCACGGTGTGCCAGTCGGCGTCAAGGACATCATCGATGTGGCCGGTTTGGCAACGACCTGCCATTCGAAGATTTTGATCGACAATATGGCTCGGTCGGACGCGGTGGTGATTGGAAAACTGCGCCAGGCGGGTGCAATCATCATCGGCAAGCTGTCTACCCATGAATTCGCCATCGGCGGCCCCAGCTTTGATCTACCGTTTCCACCGGCGCGCAACCCGTGGAACCGCGACCATCATCCGGGCGGATCATCCTCGGGTTCAGGTTCCGGAGTCGCGGCCGGTTTGTTTCCCCTGGCGCTTGGCACCGACACCGGCGGCTCGGTGCGCAATCCAGCCAGTGCTTGCGGCATTGTTGGCCTGAAGCCGACCTATGGCCAGGTGTCCAGACGCGGCGTGTTCCCGCTGTCCTTCACGTTGGATCATGTCGGGCCGCTGACCCGGACTGTCTCCGATAATGCTCTGCTGCTGGATGCAATCGCCGGCCATGATCCGGCCGATCCCGGCAGTGCCACAATCCAGGCGCGGCATTTTGGCCGCATGCTGGATCGTGGAGTGCGCGATCTACGCATCGGCTTCGTCCGCCATTTCCATGAGCGGGACATGCCTGCCCACCCTGAGGTTGCCGCTGCTCTGGACGATGTCGCTAGGGTGCTGCAGGCCGATGGCGCGCAAGTGCGGACCGTGACGCTGCCGGCGCTGACGGAATTCGCCGCCATCAACCGGGTGATCCTGTGCGGCGAGGCCTGGTCGATCCATGCACCGTGGCTGCGCGCGCGTCCGGACGATTACGGCCAGTTGGCCCGCCGGCGACTGCTGCCGGGCGCGTTCATGACGGCTGGCGACTATGTCGGCGCCCAACGCCGGCGGACCGAGGTGATCGCGGCGGTCGAGGATCAGTTCCGCGATGTCGACGTGCTGCTCTGCGCCAGTTCGATGGACCCGGCAAGCCGAATTGATGATCAAGCGGAAACGGCGCGGACCTATCCACGTCAGGCGCGCACGCCGTTCAATGTGACGGGGCACCCGGCATTGGCGATGATGTCCGGCCTGGCACACAATGGGCTGCCGATGTCAGTTCAGTTCGTCGGCCGCTACGCGGAGGATGCAACCGTGCTGCGGGTGGCCGCGGCCTATGAGAAGGCTACCGAATGGCACACCAAGAAGCCGCCGATCGGTTGAAACGTGGCGCATAAGCCAAGCGACAATGATCCCGCATCCGGCATGACCATCAGTCAACCCCCCAACGATGCCGCGAGTTTGGGGGAGCCCGTGGTCCGTGACGAAGCGCCAACTCAAAGCGGGTCGGTCGTCCTTCCGGCCTCCGGACCGACGTCACGGGTGTTTTTCTCGCAACGACTACGTCTGCACTATGTCGACTGGGGCAATCGCGGCGCGCCGCCGCTTATTCTGCTGCACGGCGGCCGGGATCATTGTCGCAACTGGGATTGGGTCGCGTCGGACCTGCGGCGCGACTACCATGTCATCGCGCCTGACCTGCGGGGGCATGGTGATTCGGCCTGGTCAGCTTCCGGCCACTACACCATGGCGAACTATATCTATGACCTGGCGCAGTTGATTCATCAACAAAAGCTGGCGCCGGTCAGCATTATCGCCCACTCCCTCGGCGGCAACATTGCCCTTCGGTACAGCGGTATCTACCCGGAGACCGTGCACCGACTGGTTGCCATCGAAGGACTTGGTCCGGGGCCGCGATCCAACGCCGAAGCGGACCGCAAGCCAATCGCGGAACGCATGCGGTCCTGGATCGAGGAGCAACGCGCGATCTCCGGCCGGCAGCCTCGCCGGTACCCGACGATGGAGGCCGCGTATGCCCGTATGCATGCGGCGAATGCGTATCTTACCCCGGCGCAGGCTCAGCATCTGACTCAGCATGGCGTCAATCAGAACGAAGACAGTACGTACAGCTGGAAGTTCGACCACTATGTTCGTCTATGGCCGCCATACGACATGACGCGCGATGCCATCGCCGAATTGTGGGGGCGGATCGCTTGCCCAACGCTGTTGGTGTACGGCACGGAAAGCTGGGCACGCAGTCCGGCCGATGATGGCCGACTGGCCTATTTCCGACATGCCAGGGTTCTGCCGGTACAACAGGCAGGGCATTGGGTGCATCACGACCAGCTCGACTTCTTCCTGCGAGAGGTTCGCGGCTTCCTGAAAATGCCGTAAGCCGGTACGAGCGGAGAGGCAACGTGGTCATCGTATTCGGCTCGATCAATCTTGACCTCATTTTTGCGCTGCCCCGCATCCCACGCGAGGGAGAGACCTTGCTGGGACCATCGACGCTGATCCAGCCCGGGGGGAAGGGTGCCAACCAGGCCGTTGCGGCGGCACTTGATGGGGCGGTGGTGCTAATGGCGGGCGCGATCGGCCGCGATGCGCTGGGCGCCGGCGCTCTCAGCCTGCTACGCCAGGCAAGCGTAAATCTGGAGCGTGTGGCCGAGGTCGATGCCAGCACCGGCTGCGCGTCAATCGTCGTTGATCCGCAGGGCGCCAACGCGATCGCCGTGGGCTCCGGCGCGAATCTGCTGGCGCGCGCCAGCCAGATCGAGGCGGCGATCCTCGGACCCGGGACAACTCTCATCCTGCAGATGGAACTGGCGCCGGAACAGACCGCTGCGTTGATCGAGCGTGCGAAGGCGACCGGGACGCGCACGATTTTGAACTTGGCGCCGGCCGCTGCTCTGCCTGAGTCGGCCTTGCGCATGGTCGACATCTTGGTGGTCAACGAGACAGAGGGCGCTTGGCTGGCGGCACACTTGGACTGCGCCGCCACGGCCACGGCGCTGCACGAGCGACTGAATGGCGTTGCCGTCGTCCTGACACGCGGCGGTGACGGCGCGGATGTCGCGGCGGCGGACGCCAACTGGCATGAGCCGGCGCGGACGGTCCGCGCGGTAGACACGACAGCGGCCGGTGATTGTTTTGTGGGGGTGCTAGCGCACAGGCTCGATCGCGGCGCGTCGCTGCGGGACGCAGTTGAGCGGGCCGGCGCCGCGGCGGCGTTGTGTTGCACGCGCCGAGGCAGCCAAGCAAGCCTGCCCACGGCGGCCGAGACGGACGCGTTCCACGCTTTGCATTGAAGGTGTCCCGACAGCGTCGCGGTGTGTCCGATCGGGCCAGCGGTTGGTCATAATGTTTCCGTCGTAACGTTTCCGCTGTTGCCGACGCTACGGGATCGACGCACCATGGTTACAGCACCCTCAGAGGATCGCAAGGAGGCAACATGTCAACGTCCCGAATGCGTTTTGGTATCTTCCTGGCCCCATTCCACAAGCCCGGCATCAACCCGACCTTGGCGCTGGAAAGCGACCTTGAGCTGATCCAGTGGCTGGATCGCTGCGGCTACGATGAGGCTTGGTTCGGCGAGCATCATTCTGCCGGCACCGAGATCAGCGCCTCGCCGGAAATCTTCATTGCCGTTGCAGCCGAACGCACGCGGCACATTCGGCTTGGCACCGGTGTCGTCAGTTTGTCGTATCACAATCCGCTTTGGGTCGCGGAACGGATCGTCATGCTGGACCACCTGACACGTGGACGCGTGATGTTCGGTGCCGGTCCTGGATCACTACCGACCGATGGCGCAATGATCGGACTCTCGCAGTCTCACACGCGGGAGCTGATGGAGCAGAGCCTGGACGTCATCATGCGGTTGCTCACCACCGAGGAGTTTGTGACATATCGTAACGATCGTTGGAATCTATGCGATGCGCATCTGCATTTGCGCCCTTACTCGAACCCCTTGTTCGACATCGCAGTCGCCGCCGTTGCGTCGCCGACCGGGGCTCGGCTTGCGGGACGCTACGGTGTCGGCCTGCTGTCGATTGGCGCAACAACGGCCGCCGGCTTTGACGCTCTGGCACAGCACTGGGGCATATTGGAGGAGCAGGCGAAGCGGCACAACAAGGCCGTCGACCGCTCTAAATGGCGTCTGGTCGGGCTGGTGCACTGCGCGGAGACGATGGAACAGGCCTATCGCGACGTGGAATACGGGATCGAGCACTGGTTCAACTACTTGCAGGCCGTGGCGGCTTTCCCGCAGATGTCGGTACCAGGATCGAACGTAAAGGAGATGATTTCATTCATCAACAATTCGGGGTTCGGGGCAATCGGCACGCCAGAGATGTGCGCTGCCCAGATCGAGCGTCTGCAGGCCCAGTCGAATGGCGGGTTCGGCGCCTATCTGATGCTTGCTCACAACTGGGCGAACCCCCAGGCGACGCTGCGCAGCTACGAACTAGTCGCGCGCCACGTGATGCCGCAGTTCCAAGGGCACGATCAGGCAACCATCGGTGCGGCGCAGCGTGCGCGTGCCGCTCGTCCGGCGCTGGCGGAGGAGCATGCCAAAGCGGTGGCAACGGCGTCTGAGCGCTACGCGGCGGAGATTGCGGCTTCTTGAGGTGGCCGGACCGAGCAGACTGACATGCGCCGCAGGTCCGGAATGGTAGCACCGGCCCGATACCTTCTTGTCCTGTCATGGCCGGGCCGCTGGTATTATACCAACCGGCACTTGAAATGACCGTTCCGACATCATGGCCCGACCGTTTCCCCTCCTGGCCCGGCGCTAGTCCGGGCCATCTGAACCAGCACTGTGCGGCATAGATAGCCCGGACTGGCGCCGGGCTATGACGAACAGAAGGGTCAAGGCATCCGCCGGTGCTATTACGGTTCGATGTGGACGTACTGGAAATCACCCGGCTTGTTGTCGATGCCGTGCCGCGGCGGGGCAATCCAGCCGGCAAATGCGCCAGGTTCGCGCGCGGGCTGCATCAGACTGGCGATGAACAGATTATCGCCGGTGGACGGCAGCATTTTTTCTTGCTGTGCCGCCCATGCGTCGGACGTCATGACGTTTCCGTCGGTGTCGGTATGCAGCACGCTGAACTCGCCGATGCGGCGGTTGAAGGCGACATGCGGCAATGTCATGCGGAATGGTATGGAAGTTCGTTCCAACACGCGGTTCCAGCGCGCCACCCCGGCGGCGGCGTCCTCTACGTAATCGTCGCGCAGACGCATGTTCAGGGCTGACAGGGCCGGCACGTTTTCGTTGATAATCACTCCGTCTCGCGGGCGCAGGACGGAATAGACCGAGGTCGTGAGCTGATGATCGTCGATCAGCTTGTCCTCCCTGTAGCGTCCCTTCAGCCCAGCGTTAAAGGCGTTTGCAGCGTTGGTGCTGATTTCATTGCCGAATAGGTCGAGCGTCAGGGAGAAGTGCAGGTTGGCCTTCTTCTGCAAGGTCGGCAGGTCGATGACGCCTAGGGCACGGACCTTCTCGATGTCGTAGGGATCGGTAATGCCGGCGGCTTGCATCGCCTCAGAGGTGCGCTGGATCACCCGCTGCACACCGGTTTCGCCGACGAACATATGGTGGGCTTCTTCGGTCAGCATAAAGCGGCAGGTGCGGGACAGCGGATCGAAGCCGGACTGCGCCAACGCCGCCAACTGCATCTTGCCGTCGCGATCGGTAAAGAAGGTGAACATGAAGAAGGACAGCCAGTCCGGTGTTTGCTCATTGAAGGCGCCGAGCATGCGAGGGGTGTCTTGGTCGCCGGAGCGGCGGCGGAGCAGGTCGTCGGCCTCCTCGCGTCCGTCTCGACCAAAGTATTTCTGCAGCAGGTAGACCATTGCCCAAAGGTGGCGGCCTTCCTCGACATTCACCTGGAACAGGTTGCGTAGGTCATAGAGCGATGGCGCGGTTGCACCCAAATGCCGCTGCTGCTCGACCGAGGCCGGTTCCGTGTCGCCCTGGATCACCAGCAGGCGGCGCAGCATGGCGCGGTATTCGCCGGGCACCTCCTGCCAGGCTGGTTCGCCTTTATGAGCGCCGAAGGGGATGGTACGGCCCTCGACCTGCGGGGCCAGTAGAATACCCCAGCGGTATTCTGGCATGCGAACAAAGTCGAACTTGGCCCAACCTTCGCTGCCGACGCCGACGGCGGTGCGGAGGTAGACCGGGCTGTTCTGAAAACCCTCCGGTCCCATCGACTTCCACCAGTCTAGGTAACCCGGATGCCAGGTCTCCAGCGCCTTGCGGACCCGCTGGTCCTCGGCCAAGCCGACATTGTTCGGAATCAGGCCATTGTAGTCGATCTGGCTGGTGCTCAACGGCGTGCCATTTGGCATGGTAGGATCCTTTAAGACGCATTCTGGATTGAAATCCGGCCGTACGCCGAAGCGCTTCAGCGACCCTGTTTCACCCACCGCGCTGGGACGCTGGAAGATCCAGTTCTATCCCCAACCGCGCATGGGACCAAGTATCGCCCGGTCCCCATTTACGACGCACGCGGCTGGGTCTATTGCGTCAGCGCTGCCGCTCAGGATACGTCTTCCGCCGGGAACCAATCGCCCGTTACCTGGTCGTTCGTAAATGTGACACTCTCTATATCAAAATGAAGCTTGGTGTTCTGACCAAGCCGTGATGTCTGTTTTGTAATCGCTCACGAGGCACCCTGAAGCATTGGCCAGCAGACCCAAAGGGCGCCGATGACCGACGCCGCAACAGCTATTCGGTCATCCACTAGCATGACATTGTTCGGAACCAGGCCATTGTAGTCGATCTGGCTGCCGCCGGTATGGGTTCCATCTGACATTTCGAGCATCTTCTCACACGCGTTCCGGATCGAAATTTGGCCGGACGCCGGAGCCGTAGCGTTTCAGCGATCCGGTCTCGCCGACCGCGTTGGGGCGCTGGAAGATCCAGTTCTGCCATGCGGTCAGCCGCCCGAAGATGCGGGTTTCCATCGTCTCCGGCCCGGCGAAGCGAAGATTGGCCTCCAGCCCGGTGAGCGCATCGGCGGAGAAGGAGGCGCGTTCCTCGAGGATCAGCCGGACCTCGTCGTCCCAATCAATCGCGTCATAGGCGAAGGTGATCAGGCCGAGTTGCTCCGCCGCCTCGGCGTCGAGGGACGCATTCACCCGGCCAGCCGCGGTCTCCAGCGATGCCGGCTCCCCCAAAAAACGGTTGGCGAGGCGGGTGAGGTTGTTGCCCATGGGATAGGCGCCGAAATTCAGCGGCGAGAGGGACAGCGTGGCCGGACCACGATTATCGGTGCCCGAGGTGCCGGCAAACATGACGGCCCGGTCCGCCGCGAATACGAGTTCCGCCAACGTGCCGGCGAAGCAGCTTCCCGGATCGATCAACGTGATCAGGCTGCGTGCAGTCATGTCCACCCGCTTGAGCACACGTTTGAGCAGCAGCCGGATTTCCCGCACCAGCCAGTCGGTCTGGTATTGGGCCAGCAACGCGTCGGCCGCCAGCACCTGGGCCGGATCACCGCTGGAGCGGAAAACAATCAGGCCAATGGCGGGCTCGTTCAGTCGCAGATGAAGCAGTGCGTCATCCAGTTCCCGAGCCAGCCGCAGCGGCCAAAAACAGGCACCGGCCTGATGGATGCCACGCAAGTCGGCGGGCATCTCGGCCGGACCGCGCAGTGTTACGGTTGCGGCTCGCTCGTCGCGGTCGAGCCTGACATCGACATGCGAATAGCTGATCGCATCGTCCGTGAAGCTCCGGCGCAATGGCCCAAGTGAAACCCCGGTGGCACCGTTGCGGTCGGATCGGGCGGCGAGTTCCAGTGCCCGCTCATGGACCTTGGCGTCCCACGCGGATGGCGGCACCACTTCATCCACCAGGCGCCATTGCACAGCACGCTGGCCGCGCACACCTTCCTCGGTGGTGCAGAATACGTCCGCCAGATCGCGGCGGACTTTGCGTTTGTCGGTCAGCCGGGTCAGCCCGCCGGTGCCCGGCAGCACCGCCAGCAGCGGCAACTCCGGCAACGACACCGTGGAGCGGCGATCGTCGATCAGCATGACGTGGTCGGCTGTCACCGCGAGTTCATAGCCGCCGCCCGCGGCGGTGCCGTTGATCGCCGCCAGGTAGAATTGGCCGGAGTTTTCGCTGGCATCCTCGATCGCCAGCCGGGTCTCGTTGGTGAACTTGCAGAAATTGACCTTGTGGCCATGCGACGCCTGGCTGAGCATCCGGATGTTCGCGCCGGCGCAGAAGACGTTGTCCAGGGCGGAGCGGAGCACGACGGTTTTTACTTCCGGATGCTCGAACCGCAGGCGCTGCACGGCATCGGCAAGTTCGATGTCGACGCCCAGGTCGTAGGAGTTCAGCTTCAGTTCGTAGCCGGGCATCAATCCGCCAGCCGGATCGACGTTCATCATTAAAGTGGCGATTGGGCCGTCGAAGGTCAGTTTCCAGTGGCGGTAGCGGCTGGGATCGGTCTGGAAGTCGATCATGGCATGGGCTCCCTCGGCAGGCCGGCGACGAAGCGGGTGATGGCAGCCAGTACCGCCTCCTTCGCCTCCAGATGCGGCGCATGGCGAGCGCCGGGGATCAGTTCGATGTCGATTGGTGCGCCGACGTTAGTTTGCAGCACGCGGAGCTGTTCGTTGGTGCCATAGGGGTCGTCCGCGCCCTGCAGGCCCAAGATGGGCACCCGGATGCCAGGCAGGAAGCCGGTGATGTCGAATTCCCGGAAACGCGGGTCCAGCCAGGCGCCGTTCCAGCCGTGGAAGGCGACGTCGACATCGCGATGATAGCGCGCCAGGCGCTGACGAACGTCGCCGGCCTCGTAGTCATGCTTGATCCCGCGGATGCTGGCGATGTTCAGGTCTTCGACAAAAAAATGCGCCGCAATGGTGACCAGCCCGAGGAGAAGCGGAGCGCCGTCGGGCAGCGGAGGTGCGTGGCCGGAAACCGATACATCCGACCAGAACGATGACGGAGAATGCCGTGCTTCGGCAATCCCACCAGGCGGCAATTCGGCCCCAAAGGTCCCGGCATACACCGCCGCGATCGAGCCGCCATCGGAATGGCCGATCAGAGCGGCCTGACGGATGCCCGCGTTCCGCAAGACTTGCGGCAGGACCACCTGGGCCTCGTGCTGCATGTAGTTCATTGGCCGGGGCAGGGAGGTCAGGTCGGACCGGCCATAGCCGAAACGGGAATAGGCAAACACTCCCCAGCCGGTCGCGGCAGCCAACCGCTCTGGAACGTCACGCCAAAGTTCGACGCAGCCTAGTCCCTCGTGCAGCAGTACCGAGCGTGGGTGCGTGTTGCGGTTCCGGACCCCACCAGGCGGTTTCCAGCGAGCCGCCGGAGACCGAGAGCGTTCCTGCCCGCATTACACTTCCCGCAGGCGAAAGCGCTGGATCTTCCCCGTCGCGGTTTTTGGCAAGCTGTCGACATACTCGATCCACCGTGGATATTTCCACACCCCGGCCTGCTTTTTTACATGCGCCTGGAGCAGCGGGGTCAGCGCGTCAGTGTCCTGCTCGCGGGCGTTCTCGCGCAGGATGACGAAGGCTTTCGGCTTGACAAGGCCGTCCGCGTCCTGGCGCCCGATTACCGCGGCCTCCTGCACGGCAGGGTGCGAAATAAGGGCTTCCTCGACCTCGAAGGGAGAGACCCAGACGCCACTGACCTTCAGCATTTCGTCGCTGCGGCCCTGGAAGCGGAAATAGCCTTCGGCATCGCGGGTGTAGGTGTCGCCGGTATAGGTCCATTCGCCACGGAAGGTATGCCGCGACTTGCCGCGCTGGTTCCAATAGCCGTCAGCCGAACTATCGCCTCGGACCACGAGCTCGCCCGGTTCGCCGTGGGGTACCGGGCGGTCGTGTTCACCGATGACGCGCGCCTCGTAGCCCGGGACCGGCTTTCCGCTGGTGCCGTAACGGACATCGTCCGGGCGATTGCTGATGAAAATATGCAGCATCTCGGTAGAGCCGATGCCGTCCAGGATGTCGACGCCAACCAGGGCGCGCCAACGCCGTCCGATATCAGCCGGCAGCGCTTCACCGGCGGAAACACAGCGCCGCATACGAACTGACCCGGCACCGGGCATGATCATGGGATTGGCGAGCAGCCCCGCATACAAGGTCGGCACGCCGCCGAACAGGGTGGGATTGTGGGTGCGCATCATATCCAGCACCGCGTCGGGCGCCGGCCTGCCCGGAAGCAGGATCGCGGCCGCGCCGACGGACTGCGGAAACGTCAGGCTGTTGCCGAGACCGTAGGCGTGAAACGCCTTGGCAGCCGAAAACATCAGATCGTCCGGTCGGATTCCCAGCACCTTGGCACCATAGGTTTCCGCGGTGTAGCGGAGGCTGCTGTGAACGTGGCGGACGCCCTTCGGCGTGCCGGTGGAGCCGGAGGAGTAGAGCCAAAAGGCAACCTCGTCGGCGGATGACTGTGCGGTCGGCGCCCGCGGATCGCCGCTCGCAAGGAATGTCTCGAAGGATGACCGGCGGGCGTCCGTTGGTTCGGCTTGTGAGAGTGGCGGGTCGGATCCGTCGGGCTGCGACACGATGATGCTGCGAAGCCCGGTTGCTTCCCCCAGCACCTCCGCCACCCCCGCCGACACCACAACCCCGTCTGCTCGGCAGTCCGCCAGAATGAAGGCAACCGTCTCGGCCGTAAGAAGCGTGTTGATGGGAACCGGCACAACTCCGGCTCGTAAGGCACCCCAGAAAGCGATCGGGAAATCGATGGTGTCCTGCAGGAGAAGCACAAGCCGACGTTCGCGCTCGATGCCCGCGCGTCGCAGTGCGTTGGCGAAGCGATGGGTGGCGACCTGCAAGTCCTGGTAAGTCAGGGACCGCCAAGGGTCCTGGAACGCCAGTCGCCCGCCGCTGCCGTCCCGCACGTGTCGGTCAACGAACCAATCCACGGCGTTGCCGTTGATCATCAATTTCTCCTGTCGATCCAGCGACGCTGCGGCACAATCTCGTTCGCGAGGCCAGACTACCCGTCCGGCCGCAAGGAGTATGCTGTAGGTCCGATGTCAAGCGGAAGAGCGGTTTTCTACCGGGTCAGGACGGGGCTTTGGCGGGTTGCGAGATTGATATCAGCCGGTCTCTGCCCTGACACTTCTGTTTTCGTCATAGCCCGGCGCCAGTCCGGGCTACCTATTGCCGCACAGTGCTGGTTTAGATGGCCCGGACTAGCGCCGGGCCATGACGGGGAACAACGGCCGGGCCAAGACGGGGAACGCCGCGCCTTGAAGTCGGCCGCGCCTTGAAGTCGAAACGATCATTTCGAAGGCTGACTAGTTTAGGACGATGCGCTAATGCGCCTCCGCCCAAGTCCGCCCGACCCCGGTTTCCACCACCAGCGGTACGGATATCGTTGCCGCGCTTTCCATCACCTGACGAGCTAGCCTAGCCAGCGTCTCTGCCTCGTCCTCGGGTGCCTCGAACAGCAGTTCGTCATGCACTTGTAGCAACAGCTTTGACCGCAGCCGGTTCTCTCGCAGCGCCGCCGGCAGTCTCACCATGGCGCGCTTGATGATGTCGGCTGCGCCGCCCTGCAATGGCGCATTGATCGCCTGTCGTTCCGCGTATGCGCGCCGAGCGGGGTTCTTGTCGGCAATCCCCGGCGTCCAGCAGCGGCGACCGAACGGCGAAACAACGAAGCCTTTGATCCGCGCCTCTTCCTTGGTCCGCTCCATGTAGGCCCGGATACCTGGATAGCGCTCAAAGTAACGATCGATGTAGCCACGCGCCTCGCCAGGGGTAATACCGAGCTGCCGGGCAAGACCGAAGCCGGAGATGCCGTAGATGATGCCGAAGTTGATCGCCTTGGCGCGGCGCCGCGTCATCGGGTCCATGCCGGCCATCGGCACGCCGAACACTTCGCTGGCGGTTCGCGCGTGGATATCCTCACCGTTGGCAAAACTGTCTTTCAGCACCGGCAGGTCGGCGACGTGCGCCATCAGCCGCAGCTCGATCTGCGAGTAGTCGGCGCTGACCAGCACATGCCCCGGTTCGGCAATGAAGGCACGGCGGATACGGCTGCCTTCCTCGGTGCGGATCGGAATGTTCTGCAGGTTCGGATCAGTCGAGGAAAGCCGGCCGGTGGAGGCGATCGCCATGGCAAAACAGGTATGCACCCGACCGGTCTCGGGATTGATCTCGGTCACCAGCGAGTCCGCATAGGTCGACTTCAGCTTCTGCAGCTGCCGCCACTCCAGGATGCGGGTGGGCAGTTCCAACCCCTGGTCGGCCAGCGTCTGCAACACCGACGAGTCGGTGCCCCATGCGCCGGTCTTCATCCGCTTTCCGCCAGGTAGCTTCTGTTCGTCGAACAGCACCTCGCCCAACTGCTTTGGGCTTCCGACGTTGAATGGATGGCCGGCGAGACGATGGCAATCCTGCTCCATCACCGCCATGCGCGCCTCGAAGTCCACCGACATGCGCCGCAGATCGTCGGCATCAACCTTGATGCCGGCGCGCTCCATGTCCAGCAGGATGGGCAACAGGCGGCGCTCGATCTGCTCGTACAGCGCAAGACCGCCGTTCAGCCGAAGCCGCGGCCGCAGCGCCTCCCACAGGCGCAGCGCGACGTCGGCGTCCTCGGCCGCATAGACGGTGGCGCGGTCGATGGGCACCTGGCTGAACGGGATCCGGTTGCGGCCGGTGCCGGTGACCTCATCGTAACTGATCGGCGTGTGGCCGAGGTGAAGCTGCGACAGCTCATCCAGTCCATGGCCGTGCAGCCCGGCCTCCTGCGCATAGGAGATCAACATCGTGTCGTCGACCGGAGCCGGCATTGGAAAGCCGGCGCGCGACAGGATCATCATGTCGAACTTGGCGTTCTGGAAGACCTTCAGCACCGAGGGATCGGTCAGCAACGGCGTCAGCACCTCGATCGCCGCCTCTAGACCCAACTGCTCGCCGACCTCGTGTGCCAGCGGCACGTAGCAGGCTCGCCCGGGCGCGGTGGCGAGGGACAAGCCGACCAAGCGGGCGCGCATTGCGTCCAGCCCATCGGTCTCAGTGTCCACGCCGACGCGGCCGACAGCCAAAGCCTCGGCGACCCAGACGCGCAAGGCATCGGCGGTGGTGACGCTCTCGTAGGAACCGAAGCCGAATTCCGTCGGCGGCGGAGCCAGCCCCAGATCAGCTTGTCGCCCAGGCTGACCCTGCGGCTGCACCGACGGCTGCGGCTGAGGTACGGCCGATTTCGCAACCGTGTCAGTGTCCAGCCCCAGGCGGGCAATGGTGCTGCGGAACCCCTGCTTGGCGAGCCAGGTGGACAGCAGCGTCTTGTCGGCGTCACGTTGGCTCAGTGCCTCCACCGGCAATGGCAGCGGCGTATCCAGCCGCAGACGGACCAGCTCGCGGGAGATGCGGGCTTTGTCAGCGTGCTCGATCAGCATGTCCCGCCGCTTGGAGGGTTTCATGCCGGCCGCAGCCGTCAACACCGCTTCAACGTCGCCGTATTCGTTAATAAGCTGCGCCGCGCCCTTGGGGCCGATGCCGGGCACGCCGGGCACGTTATCGGTTGCGTCGCCGATCAGCGCCTGAACCTCGATCATCTTGTCGGGCGTGACACCGTATTTTTCCAACACCTCCTGTGGACCAATCGGCTTCTGCTTGATTGGGTCCAGCATCTCCACACCCGGACGAATGAGCTGCATCAGGTCCTTGTCGGAGGACACGATTGTCACTTGGCCGCCGGCATCGGCGGTCGCATGAGCGTAGGCGGCAATGAGGTCGTCGGCTTCCCAATCCGCCAATTCAATCGCCGGCACGCCAAACGCTTCGGTGGCTTCGCGTACCAAGGCGAATTGCGGGATCAGTTCGTCTGGCGGCGGCGGACGGTGCGCCTTATAGGCGTCGTACAGGCGATTGCGGAAGGTCAGGCGGCCAGCGTCGAAGATAACGGCGATGTGGGTGCCGACATGCTCCTTCAGCAGCTTTGCGAGCATGTTGGTGAAGCCAAATACCGCGTTTACCGGCGTCCCGTCCGGACGGGTCATCGGCGGTAAGGCATGAAAAGCACGAAAGATAAACCCTGAACCGTCGATCAGGACCAGGTGCAAAGGCGGTGCATCCGGCGGGACCATTACTGCGTCCGAAATGTCTTCCGGGATGTCAATGTCCGCTGTCGTGGTCGGCTCCTGGGTTCAGGATGTATAGGCGGGAGCAGTAGGGGCACAGTATCTGCTCGTCTTGGATGCGTAGGAAGACCCTAGGATGACCAAGAGCGCCATCACCGCCATCGCAGGCGACTGTGCGGGTGTCGACGTGGATAATCTCGGTCGGTGTCACCTGGGAGCCTGTCGTTGAGGGTGAAGTCATCAGGGCAGCGCCGTCCGGCATTTTGTCCTCTATCTAGTCTGGGAAGCGGGGTGATGATAGCGATGCGGCGAATGCTTTCAACCGTGCTGCTTTGATCCGTCGTCTGGCAGGTGGCCGCACCTTGTGTGCCCCAACGGGATGCTTCCGTTTCGGGGCGATCGGACTGCGATGCATTTTGCTGGCGGCGTTGCTGCTGGCCGGATGCGTCGCGCGGGTGGCACCGCCGGGTCCCTGGGTGGAGATGCCGACAGAGACCGACGACCTGTTCGTCATGCCGGACGGCACGCAACTTCCCTACAGGGACTGGCTACCGAATGGTCCGCCCAAGGCCGTGGTGCTGGCACTGCATGGCATGAACGACAGCCGTGACGCGTGGGAATATCCGGCGCCCGCGTTCGCCGGCGCCGGCATCGCGGTGTTCTCGCCCGATCTGCGCGGTTTCGGCGCGACCAAGAGCCGCGGCCTTTGGCCAGGCACGAACGGCCTCGCCGGCGATGCCCGGGTGATGGTTCGGCTGCTGCGGGCGCGCTATCCCCATACAAAGCTGATCCTGATGGCCGAGAGCATGGGCGCCGCCGCACTGATGGTGCTGGCAACCGAGCCTGACCCGCCGCCGGCGGATGGTTACGTGTTGATCGCTCCGGCCGTGTGGGGGCGATCCGAGATGAACCTCTTGATGCGGGCATCGCTATGGCTGGCCGACCATACGGTGCCAAGCCTGACGCTGACAGGCGGCGGAATCGTGAAGGTGACCGCCACCGACAATCGGCAGGCGCTGTTTCGACTGTCAACCGACCCGCTGACGATAAAGGCAACTCGGGTTGACGCGATCAAGGGGCTGGTGGACCTGATGGACCAGGCGCTGGCGGCTGCCCCACGTTTCCATATGCCGGCGTTGTTCCTATACGGCGGACGTGACGAACTGGTGCCGCCGCGTGCCACCGCCGCGACATGGCGGGCTCTGCCGCGGTCCTCCGGCGGGTCAAAGCAGGAAGGTTCAACGCTGGCGTTCTATCCGGACGGCTACCACCTTCTGCTGCGCGACAAGGACCGGGCGGTACCGATCGGCGACATTCTGGCGTGGATAAGCGATCCGGCGGCGCCGCTGCCGTCCAACGCGGACAAGGCGGCGACGGCGTGGCTGGACCGGCAGGATGCGTCAACGCCCTGACGTTACTTTGGCGATAATCGCCGCCGTGTGCACCCGCCCCCCACGCCGCCGCTCTAGCCTTTGATGCCACCCATGGTCAGCCCCGTCACCATGTAGCGACGCAATGCATAGTAGATCGCAATCGGTGGCAGCGAATAGACTATTGCGACAGCCATCATGTAGTTCCACGGCGCCTCGTCGCTGTCGAAGAACTGGTCGATCGCCACTGCCACGGTCATCGTGCGCGGCGACGACAGCAGCATGTATTGGTAGAGGTACTCGTTCCACGCCAGCAGCAGCGCGTATGTAGCAACCACCGCCAAGGCTGGTGCCATCAGCGGCATATAGATGCGCAGATATACCTGAAATGGCGTTGCCCCATCCACTCGCGCGGCGTCGTCGAGTTCCAGCGGGATCAAGTTGCCATATTGATGGAGGATCAAAATGGCGTATGGAGTTGCGAACGTCACCTCCGCCGCTATGACAGACCACGGGTTGTCCACGAGACCATAGAGGTGCATCAGCCGGGTGAACGGGATCACCAGGAACGACGCCGGGACAGCATAGGTGATCAGCGAGGCATTGCCGAGCAGCCAAGCCTTGCGCAGGCGCATGCGTCCCATGGCGAAGCTGGCGCCGGAGCCGACCAGAACGGTCAGCGTCATCGTCGCCAGGCCGATATAGATGCTGTTGCCGAACTGATGCCAGAAATGGTCAAGATACCAGTGACCCTCGGTCCAGATTACTCGAAAGCTCTCGAAGGACGGATCGCTTGGCCAGATGGTCCCGCCGAATTCATCGCCGTCCTTGCTGAGCGCGATGAGTAGCATGTTGTAGACGGGTATGACCGTCCAGATCAGCAGCACCACGCCAAGCACCGTGGCAGCCCCGTCAGCGAGCGTGCGCCGCAGGCGATAGCGGTGTCGGCGCACCAAAGTACATGTTGCCAGCGCGAGGCTCACAACTGCACCTCCATTAGCTGAAGCCGTCGCATCAGCACGATCGTGAGCGGGATCAGCACTGGCAGCGCCGACATGACCGCCGCCACACCAAGTTGCGGATAGCCATTATCGAACGCCAAGCGGAACGCGAACGTGGCCAGCACCTCCGTCGACAAGGCGGGCGCGCCGCCTGAGACAAAATAAGCAGTGGTAAAGTCGCCGATCGTCCAGAGCGTGGAGAGCAGCGTGCAAACCAAGTAGAGGTTCGCCAATAGCGGAAACGTCACGAAGGTAAATCGGCGCATACCAGTGGCGCCGTCCACCGCGGCCGCTTCATAGATCTCCCGCGGGATCGCCATCCGGCCAGCGAGGAACACCAGGGTCCAGAACGGCATCCACTTCCAGATATAGGCGAGCAGGTTTGCCCCCATGGCAAGCCAGTACGAATTGAACCAAATCGGGCCGTCGATATCGAACAGCGCCTGCAACGCGCTGTTCAGAAAGCCGCCATACCCAATCAGCATCCAATGCATCGAAAGGAAGGCAGGCAGCGCCGGCAGCGCCCAGGGCAGCATGTAGAGAACCAGCAGCGCCTTGATCCACCGGCTGCGCCGCATGAAGAATCCGGACAGCAGGAACGCCAAGAACATCTTCACGTTCACGCCGACGCCGACCATCAGGAGCGTATTGACCACAGTTATCGGGTAGTGCGGATTCTCTAACAGCTCGGCGTAGAGTGCAGGGTCGCTGCCCAGCCACAGCCCATACGCGACCGGGCAGACCACGAAGGCGAGGAACACCGCCACATAAGGTAGGAAGAAGGCTATCGCCCAGGAAGCCTCGGAACCACCCAGCCCGAGGTGCCCGAACGGTCGCCACAACCGGCTGATCGCCGAGCGCCGACGGAACCCCAGAACTTGTTGCGTACTGCGCACTGGCCTATCAATGGCAGCACGGAAACGCGCTGCCTACCCTTTGACGCCACCCATGGTCAGGCCGGCCGACATGTAGCGACGAAAGCCGTAGTACAGGATGATCGGCGGCAGCGCATAGATGATGGCGGTCGCCATCATGTAGTTCCAAGGCAACTCGTCGCTGTTGAGGAACTGCGCCAACGCGACCGCGACCGTCATGCTGTCCGGCGTGGACAACAGCAGGAAGTTATACAGATACTCGTTCCATGCGAGCAGCAGCGAATAGGTACCGACAGCAACCAGCGCCGGTGCCATCAACGGCAGATAAATTCGGTAATAGATCTGCCACGGGTTCGCCCCGTCAATACGCGCGGATTCGTCAAGCTCCATCGGGATCGACTTGCCATACTGCGAAAAGATGAAGATCGCATACGGCGTGGCGAAAGTCGTCAGCGCCAGGATCACCGACGAGAGATGGTTACCAAGTCCATAGATCTGCATGATTCGGTAGATTGGAATCGCCAGAAAGGACGCCGGGATCACATAGGTCATCAGCGCGGCGTTGGTCAGCATCCAGCCATTGCGCAGGCGCATTCGCCCGACCGTGAAGCTGGCCAACGAGCCAATGAACAAGGTTAGAAACATCACCATCAGGCCGACGTATAAGCTATTGCCGAACTGATGCCAGAACCGCTCAAGATACCAGAAGTCTTCGTGGATGACGACGCGGAAGCTCTCGAGCGACGGACTTTCCGGCCAGAGCGCACCGCTGAAGATATCAGCGTGTTTGTTGAGTGCGATCAACCACATGTTGTAGATCGGCGTGACCGACCAGACGAAGATTAGGAGGCCGAAAACCAGACACGCCGCCTCCACGGCAAATCGTTGCATCCGGTAATGCAGCCGGGAGTGCAGCCGGGCACCTGCTCGCGGGCGGCCAGCGGTTGTCGCACTCATAGCTGCCCCTCCGACATGCGAAGCCTCCGCATCAGCAGGATGACCAGTGGGATCAGCAACGGCAGCGCCGACATCACCGCTGCGACGCCGAGCCTGGGTAGCGCCACGGTGAAGGCATAACGAATGCCCAATGTGGCCAGCACCTCGGTGGACATCGCCGGGCCGCCGCCGGACACGAAGTACGTCGCGTTGAAGTCGCCGAGGGCGAAGACCATGTCGAGCAGTGTGCACACGAGATACAGGCTCGCCAGCATCGGCAGCGTTATATGAGCGAATCGGCGCAGGCCAGAGGCTCCGTCAACCGCGGCTGCTTCGTAGAGTTCCTGTGGAACAGACATCCTGCCCGCCAGCAAGATTATCGTCCAGAACGGCAAGGTCTTCCAGATATAGGCGCCGATGTTGCATGCGAGCCCTGTCCAGCGCTCATTCAGGTAGACCGGCCCGTCGATGCCAAACAGCGCATACAGGGCGTTGTTCAGCATGCCCCACTCGCCGTTTAAGAACCAGTGGATCGACATGTAGGCAGGCAATGCCGGCGTCGCCCACGGCAAGATGAAAACCACCAGCAGCGCCTTGCTCCACCAGCGCTTGCGTATGAAGAACCCTGACAGCAAGAAGGCCAGGAACATCTTCACATTCACACCAATTCCGACGTAAAGCAGCGTATTGACAACAGTCGTCAGGTAACGGGGATCGGAAAACAGTTCCGCATAGAGCGCGGTATCGCTACCCATCCAGATCCCATAGCCGATTGGATAGACAACAAATGCGAGGAATATCGCGGTGTAGGGCAAGGCGAAGGCGATCGCCCAGGCATAATCCGCGCCATGGAGCCCGCCTGACCACGTTCGGCGTCGAGACCGTGGTGCGGCGAAGCCTCGCCCGATCGCGACTGCCTGCTGTGTTACGCTCATGGTTACCTCACCGGCTTCAGCCATATCTTGCGAAGATCTGCTCGGTCCGCTTAAACGCCTTGTCGATTGCGTCAGCTACCTTCATGCCGTTCTTGATGACGTCGGCCTGGGCCTGACCCCAAAGCTGTTCTGCGTTAGCTTGGCCCCAGGCCGGTGTGAACCCCTCATAGACGGGAAGGGTCGGGTTCAGCACGGCTTGCGTTACATAGGGCTTCAGACACGGCATGTCGGACGTCAGCCAGAACGGATCGTCCTTGACGACCTGTGGGATTGCCGGCACCCAGCGGCCTAGCCCTGCCTTCAAGTTCGCGTTCATCACCTTCGGCTGCATGAAGTACTTCATGAAGTCCTTGGCAACCTCGACATTCTTCGCCCCCTTCGGGATGTAGCCGCCGCCGGTGCCGACCTGGGTGGCCATCGGCGTGCCGTCATTTTTCTGCTCTGGGGCGAGAGTGATCATGTCGTGATAGAACGCCTGCTTGTCCTTGATCATCGCCAGCTCGGTGGACAGCGTGCCGTCGAAATCCATCACAAACAACTTTTCGTGGTAGCCGTTGTTGTCGTCGGCGTCATTCCAGCTCAGCGCCTCCGGTGGTACCACGCCCTCCTTGTAGAGGTTCGTCATGAACTCGACCGACTTGATTGCTGCCTCGCGCACCTTCGGGTCATCGGTGTGCAGCTTACCGTCCGATGTCACGATGTCCTGACCGCCATTGGCGATCAGAAAATGCGCGAACAAATTATTGCCGTCGTTCGGTCCGACGGTGGTGAGCTGCATGCCAAGGGCGTAGATCCTTCGCATTCCCTTGGCGCGCAGGGGTTTCTGCGTCTCTTTAACGAAGTTCCAGATCCCGTCCCACGTCTTTGGCGCTTCCGACATCTTCATGCCGGCCTTCTCGACCAGATCACCCCAAATATGGAATGGCGTCGCTCCCTGCTTGATCGGGCACAGGTAATAGCTGCGCTTCTTTGTCGCCTTATTGTAGAAGGTCGAGCAGAGCTTAGCGGTTTCCGCAAGCTGCAACTCGTAAGATGCAACGACGTCGGACACATCGACGAGTTTGTCGTCCCAAGCATTCTGCGGCAGGATCGACGAAGGTGCGTCCATGAAAACCAGGTCCGGGACATCCCCGCTGGTCAGCGCCGATATCGTCTTCTGGTTCAGCGCCATGAATGGCATGATGCTGTAGTCGAGCTTGTTGCCGCTCTCCTTCATGTAATCCTCGGCCACCTGCCTCATCGCGGCGTCTTCCTGGGGGATGAAGCCTTGATTGAGCCAGCAAACCGCGGTTTTTGCCTGGGCGTTGGCAATATGCGGTCGCGCGAGCGTACCCGTCGCCGCAAGGCCCACGGATCCAGCAAGCACGGTTCGCCGGCTCATGTTGATCATGGCCGCTCTCCTTCCCTGTTCCCGGCCGCTTTAGCGCCGGATTAGTATGATAGATTTCGCTATGGAATCAGCTTACGAGGGCTAGGTATACATAGTCAAGCTGTCAGCGCAACCCTGCCTCCCGCTGGCATAGGGTCGCGAGCATTGGTTCGCCGCAGTGGCAAACCCAACGCGCATCGGGAGTCTTTTTGCCGGAATCTTAATGGATTTCCCGGGCGGTGGTTGCATATGAGGTCGCTGGTGGTTGGCATCTGTTTCGCGGAGACCTGTGTTCTAACGGAAATCTCGTGTCGATACCTTGATTCCCCTCGTAATCCCCTTCGCGATCTTGGCGTCGCCGTCGGGAATTCCGCTCCCCAACCGCAGATCCCGCACGTAGATATCCCGGGCGGTGCGTCCGCCAACCCCCTTCGTCTCTCGCGGGTCCGGTGCGCTGCCATGCCTGGCCTCATCGCCGCGCCCTGGCGTGATCGGGAACGGCTCATCACGCTGCCCCACGCCGCGCAGCAAGCCGGACAGGTCGGTCAGATGTTCGGCGATCACATGGATCACCTCACCCTCGCGCTGCAACTTGCCGCGGCAGGCCAGCATGCTGGCGGACAGCACCAGCCGGCGCTGCGCCTCGAACACCGAGGGCCACAGGATCAGGTTGGCATGGCCGGTCTCGTCCTCAATGGTGACGAACAGCACGCCGCGGGCGCTGCCGGGCCGCTGGCGCACCAGGATGAGGCCAGCGACCTCCAACCGCCTGCCATTGCGAATCGCGGCCAGGTCCGCACAGCGGACGATGCGGCGGGCGTGCAGATCGTGGCGCAGGAAGCTGACCGGATGGCGGCGCAGGCTCAGGCCGGTGCTGCGGTAATCCTCTACCACCTGCCGCCCGGCGGTCATCGCCGCCAGCGCCACCGCGGGCTCGGGGTCGGATTTCGCCGGCACCCTGTCGAACAGCGGCAGCCTGGTGTCGGACAGGCCACGGATCGTCCACAGCGCCTGTCGCCGATCCAGGCCGAGTGCGCCGAAGGCATCCGCCTCCGCCAGACGCTCCAGCGCGACAATCGGCACAGGCGCGCGCCGCCATAGATCCTCGATCGAGCGATAACCGCCGCCGCGCCGCGCGATCATTTCGTCGGCATGCAGGTTGGTCAGACCCTTCGCCATGCGCAGCCCCAGCCGTACGGCAAGGCGGCCGGTGGTTGTGGCAACGGGCTCAAGGGTGGAATCCCAGGCAGAACTCGTTGATCGAGACCGGCCGCACCTCGACCCCATGCAGCACCGCGTCGCGAACGATCTGCGCGGTGGCGTAGAACCCCATCGGCTGGGCGTTCAGCAGGGCACAGCAGAACACATCCGGATGATGGCATTTCAGCCAGGCCGAGGCATAGGCGATCAGCGCGAAACTCGCTGCATGGCTTTCCGGGAACCCGTAACTGCCAAAACCCTCGATCTGGGAAAACGTCTTGTCGGCAAACTCGGCGGTGTAGCCGCGTTCGACCATGCCGGCGATCAGCTTCTGCTTGAAATGCGAGACGCCGCCGGTGAACTTGAAGGTTGCCATGCTGCGCCTCAGCGCGTCGGCCTCGGATGGGGTGAAGCCGGCACAGACGATCGCCACCTGCATGGCCTGTTCCTGGAACAGCGGCACGCCCAAGGTCTTTTCCAGCACCCGGCGCAGCTCCGGCGTGGGATATTCCACCAATTCCAGACCCTCCCGCCGGCGCAGATAGGGATGCACCATGTCGCCCTGGATCGGGCCGGGCCGGACGATTGCCACCTGAATAACGATATCGTAGAACGTCCGTGGCTTCAGCCGAGGCAGCATCGACATCTGCGCCCGCGATTCGATCTGGAAGGTGCCCAGCGTGTCGGCCTTGCGGATCATCGCATATGTGGCGGCGTCCTCCGGTGGGATGGTTGCCAGATCGAGCCGCCGGTGTTTGTGTTCCGCCAGCAGGTCAAACGCGCGCCGCATGCAGCCCAGCATACCTAGGCCCAGCACATCTACCTTCATGAAACGCAGCGCGTCGACGTCGTCCTTGTCCCACTCGATCACCTGGCGGTTGACCATGCTGGCGGGCTCGATCGGCACCAGATCGTCCAGCCGATCCTCGGTCAGGACGAATCCGCCCGGATGCTGCGACATGTGCCGGGGAAAGCCGATCAGCGCCCGTGCCAGATCCAGCGTCAGCCGCAGGCGGCGGTCCTGAAGATTGAAATTCAAGCGCCGCGGCGTGTTCCTCGGCGACGCCTTCCTCGCTCCAGCTCCAGACCTGGGACGCCAGTGCGCCGGTCACGTCCTCGGTCAGGCCCATCGCCTTGCCGACGTCGCGCACCGCGCCACGGCCGCGATAGCGGATGATGGTGGCGCACAGCGCGGCGCGGTCGCGGCCGTAGGTGTCGTAGACCCACTGGATGACTTCCTCACGCCGCTCATGCTCGAAATCGACGTCGATGTCGGGCGGCTCGCGGCGTTCGGCACTGATGAAACGTTCGAACAACAGGCCGCTGCGGGTAGGATCAATCGAGGTGATGCCCAGCACGAAGCAGACGGCCGAATTCGCGGCGGACCCACGGCCCTGGCAGAGAATATGGCGAGAGCGGGCGAACTGGACGATGCTGTCGACGGTCAGGAAATACGGGGCATACTCCAGCGTGCCGATCAACTGGAGCTCATGGTGTAGTTGCCTGGTGATGCCGTCCGGAATGCCATCCGGGTAACGTCGAGCGGCGCCGTCCCAGGTGAGTTTTTCGAGAGTCTGCTGGGCGGTAAGGCCGGCCATGCGGACCTCATGCGGGTATTGGTAGCGCAATTCGTCCAGGCTGAAACGGCAACGATCGGCAATTTCCTGCGTGCGGGCGATGGCATCAGGATGGCGGACGAACAGACGGGCCATTTCATCGGATGATTGCAGATACCGAACTACCGAATGCTCCCGGCGATGACCAAGCTCGTCGATGGTGCAGCCTTCGCGAATGCAGGTCAGCACATCCTGCAGGATGCGACGGTCACGGGCGTGGTACAGCACGTCGTTGGTGACGACCGTGGACACGCCAAGGGTACTCGCGGTGTCAGCAACGATTTGCAGCCGCACCGCATCATTGGGACGGTGCATCAACGTCAGGGCGACGTAGGCGCGGTCGTGAAAATCAGCTTTCAGGCGGGCGATGTTGGCCTCGGTCGGATCGGTGCACAGGATAGCGACGAGACCCTCGGCCGCGGCGGCCAGATCTGGCCAATACAGCTCACATTTACCCTTGCCGGCGCGTTGCTTGCCCAACGTCAGCAGGCGCGTCAGCCGGCCATACGCCGCGCGGCTGGTGGGATAGACCAGCACGGACGGCGCATCCGTCAGATCCAGCCGGCAGCCGATGACCAGCCTGATCCCAACCTCCCGCGCGCGCTGATGCGCCCGCACGATACCGGCCAGCGAGTTGCGATCGGTGATGCCCAGCGCGGGCAGGTGCAGCACGGCGGCGCGGGCGACCAGCTCCTCGATATGCGAGGCGCCACGCAAGAACGAGTAGTTCGAGGTGACCTGCAATTCGATATAGCGGGGCGGTTGTGGCATGGCGTTTGAGAATAGTCGAGGCAGACCAATATTCCTAATTTGTTCTCTTCTGGATGGCAAATGAGTGAGCTGCCTCGTTTGCTCCGGGTCTGGCGCGTGCTCCTCACTCGGACCCACAGCAACCGAACAGGCTCGTTCCTTGTTACATTGGCATCAGGTCAAGTTCGAACCCGAAGCAGTTCTGTCCTGGGCTGCTGACATGATTTAACCGGACTGGCTCCCGCATCAGCGCTCATTCAAAGGGCCAATATGCAGAAAGCATTTTCGCTTGCATCTCAGGGTTCATCGTTCGCGGTCAGGGGCCGGCCATGACCCTGGAACCTCCTAACCCGCTGCCAGCCGTGCCGCTGACATGACCTTCTGGATCACCGCTACTCTAGCGGTCACCCTGCTCATCATCGTGCTGCAGGATGCGTTCGAGGTCATGCTGCTGCCGCGGCGGGTACATCGACGCGTCCGCCTGACCCGCTTCTACTTCGTGGTCGCCTGGGCCACATGGCGCGAGGTGGCCCGTCGCCTGCCGCTCGGTGCGAGGCGGGAGCGCTTCCTCAGCCTGTTCGGTGCCTTGTCCATGGTGGTTCTGTTCGCCTTGTGGGCTTCGTCGCTCATTGCCGGGTTCGGACTGCTGGAGTGGGCCGTGCAAGGCGAGGCCACGCGAAGTGCCACGTTGGTTGCCTCCGGCACTGCAACGGGAGCTCCCGTAACGGACGCTTCAGGGCGTGGCATGGCGGACACCCATCCGGCCACAACGATCTTCGTTACGTCGCCGCTAACGGAACAACTCTACATGAGCGGCGTGACCTTCTTCACCCTGGGCTACGGCGACGTGGTGCCGCATTCGGGTACGGCGCGTGCGGTTTCGGTGATCGAGGCCGGCACCGGTATCGGGTTCATCGCTATCGTGATCGGCTATCTGCCGGTGCTTTACCAGCTGTTCTCCAGGCGGGAGGCGCATGTCATCCAGCTTGATGCCCGCGCGGGCTCACCACCGACCGCGACCACCATGTTGATCCGGCACGCCGAGGGCGGTCTGAGCAAGCTGGATGACCTGCTGCGCGAATGGGAGATATGGGGTTCGGAATTGCTGGAAAGCCATCTGTCCTATCCCATGCTGGTCTACTACCGCTCACAGCACGACAACCAGTCGTGGCTCGCCGCTCTCACCGCGGTGATGGATTGTTGCGCGCTAATCCTGGTGGGTCTTGACGAAGTGCAGCCGCTGCAGGCCCGCATGACATTCGCCATGGCCCGCCAGGTCATCGTGGAGATAGCAAGGTCATTCAGGGTAGCTCCGTCGCGGTACGATGGGGGCGACCGCCTGCCGCATCCTGAATATCTGCGGATGGTGGCGATCTTCTCGGAGACCGGGTTGGTGTGGAACGCAGATCCTGCAACCGAAGACATGCTGACGGCCTTACGGGCGACCTATGAGCCACTGCTGGACGGCCTAGGATCGCAGTTGCTGCTGCCGTTACCGGAGTGGATCGCGATGCACGATGCTACCGATCACTGGCAACGCGGCCATCGCGGCCTGATCGCCAGCCGCCTGATCGAGCAATTATCCGACCGATCGAAGTTCGACGTCGTCGCTGAACCCCCACTTGGCAGCCTCTCCCGCCGTCTTCGCAGGCGACTAAAGCGCGACTGATTAGGCCGGCGGTCGCCTGCTGCGACGTTTCGGAATCGTCGTTAGGCTTTAGTCGAACGGCTGAGCCCCCGGCAGGCGACGCAACGTCATGGCAACCATGGTTGCCATGCACAAGGCGGACGCGTACCACCGCTACCTCCAAGGGGACGTTACATGGACAAGGACGAACTGACCGGTTGGGCATTGCAGAACGGCTGGCAGATAATTGCCGGCCACCCGAGCCTGACCAAGCCATCCTCGCCCAAGGAGGCGATTGTTCGGATGGTGTTCAAGGCGACGGTGGTAAACCTGGAAATCAAGAAGCCCGCTGGAAAATGGGAAAAGGTTTCAGGCCAGAGCTATGCAAAGATCTTGTCCGATCCAGACACAAAGCTGCCATTGGGTCTTGGGCTCGATACCATCCCGGGCTTCACCATGCTGATGCGGGAAAACCAGGACCGTATGGCCTTTTCCCGAATGACAGGTGCGCCAAAAACTTAAGTCCTGAACACGCGCGGCGATCTGGTTCAGCGGCGTCGAGCGTTGCGGGCAGCATAGCGCTTATCGCGCGCCGCCTTCTGTTCGGCCGCCAAAGCGGCGGACCTTCTGGAGCCCTCGGCGTCACGGGCGGCTTGTTCCGCCTTTTTGGTGTTCTGCTCCGCCAGCAGGGCCGCCTGTTCAGCGGCCTGTCTCGCGGCCTCAGCCTCGCGGGCGGCCTTACGCTCCTGCATGCGGGCCTCACGAGCGGCGTTGATCGCGGCCTGCGCCGCCTGGCGTTCTAGCACCGTCGGATCGTCGGGCCCCGGCCTGGCACGAAACCTTTCAAGCATGGCGGCTTTCGCATTCGCCGCTGTGCTCAGGCGATCGTTAAAATTATCACTCTTTCGATCATTCATGAGCCAATTTTACCGAAATTCGTGGTTCGCGCATAGTCCCCTGGCAGTGGGTTTCGTCACAGCGACGGCGGGCCGGGCAGCCCGAACCGCTTGCCGGACCCGCTCTTATCGGTGCATTCCTTGAGCAGGAGGAAGCGAACCATGGCCCAGTCAAACCGCCTGCCAGCCACATGAGCAAGGAATTCCGGCTGCTGTCGACCAGCGCGATCCTCGGCTACGGCTTTCCCGAGACTTCGCTGCGCGCCGGCCTGGACCGCGCACCGCACGTCCTCGGCGTCGACGGCGGCAGTGTCGATCCAGGGCCGCATTACCTGGGCTCGGGCAGGCCATTCTGCTCACCGATCGCCATTCGCCGCGATCTGCGGCTGATGCTGAACGCCGCGGTTCGGGCCAATATTCCAGTCGTCATCGGCACCTGTGGCGGAGCCGGCGGTGCGCCGCATCTGGAATTGGTGGCGACCATGGCACGCGAGATCGCGCAAGAGGACGGCTTGCATTTCAAGATGGCGCTGATCCAGGCCGAGCAGGATAAGGGGTCTGTGAAGCGTCGGGTTGCCGCGGGACGGGTCAAGCCGCTTGCACATCAGCCGCCGCTGACCGAAGCGACCATAGACCGGTCCGCCCGCATTGTTGGCATGATGGGGCCGGAGCCGTTCATCGAAGCGCTGGATGCCGGCGCCCAGGTCGTGCTGGCCGGCCGCGCCAGCGATCCGGCGTCGTGGGCCGCCGCGGCCACCCGTGCGCAGCTTCCGCCCGCTCCCGCCTGGTATGCCGGCAAGATGCTGGAATGTGGCGCTACGCCATCGATCCCGAAGGGCCATGACAGCCTGTTCGTCACGGTCCGCGAAGATCATGTCGAGTGTGAGCCAACCAATTCCGCCCGTCGCTGCACGCCGCTGTCCATCGCCAACCACTCGCTGCACGAAAACAGCAGCCCTATTCACCACATCGAGCCAGGCGGGATGCTCGACACCTCGGAATGTCGTTTCGAGGCCGTTAGCGACCGCGCGGTGCGCATCTTTGGCATGCGCTGGAACCCGGCGGCGCAATACACGGTGAAGCTGGAGGGCGTTGAACTGGCTGGGTATCGCGCGGTCTGCATCTGCGGTACCCGCGATCCGCTGCTGATCAGCCGGCTGGACGATTTTATCCGCAGCGTCCGTCAGGAGGTCACAACCAAGGCCGCCGCCTTCGGTGCCGCTCCAGACAGCTACCAGCTTGGCATCCGCATCTATGGCCGGGACGGGGTTATGGCCTCACGCGAACCGCTACGCGACGCCACCCCGCATGAGCTTGGGTTTGTCCTTGAAGTCGTCTCCCAGCAAAGCCAGGACATGGCAAGCGCGGTGCTTGGCATGGCCCGCACCAACATGCTGCACACCGACTTTCCCGGCCGTCTGTGTCGCGAGGGCAACATGGCTTTCCCATTCTCGCCATCGGATATCGAGGTCGGACCGGTCTACCGGTTCAGCGTCTACCATGTGGCGGAACTCGACGATCCTGCGGAACCATTCCCTATCCAGTACGAGATACTCTGACATGGCACTGATCAGGGACCTTGCCAGTGTCTGCAAAAGCAAGAACGCTGGCCCGTTTGAACTGACGATCGACATCGTGTTCGATACCGATGAAACATTCCGCCGGGTGAAGGCAACTGGCGTGCTGGGGCCGGCACTGTTCGCCAGACTGTACAACGTGCCGGAGCAGCACGTGCTATTCACCCCATACGACGCCGCGTTCGCCTTCAAGGCAACGTTGCCGCGGCTAGTGCCGGCCGGCGACTTCGGCGACACCGACGTCTATGGCTGCCAGCAGCACGCGCCGCTGCTGGATGTTGATCTTCCGATTTGAAAGCGAGATGATCTGATGAGCCGCATGATGACCCTGGTTGCCTTTCTGCAAGCGCAAAACTGCTCGAATCTTCCAGGCTCATGGCGCCATCCTTCGAGCACACTGGATTTCATGACGCCGGAGTATTATCAGCGCATCGCCCGCACCTTGGAGGATGGCAAGATCCAGCTGGCGTTCTTCGACGACCGGCTGGCGCTGCCCGACCTGTATACCGGCGATCATGCGGAGGCAGTCGGCGCGGGTGTCCGCGTCGTGAAGATGGATCCGTCCACTATCCTGATGGCGATGGGCATGGCAACCCAGCGCCTGGGCCTCGGCACCACCTACTCGACAACCTACTACGAGCCGTACCATGTGGCCCGGGTCTTCGCCACCATGGACCTTATGCTGCGCGGCCGGGTGGCCTGGAATATCGTTACTTCGTTGAATAGCGCTGAGGCGCTGAATTTTGGTCATGCCGAACACATGGAGCACGACGCTCGTTACGACCGCGCCGATGAGTTCATGGAGGTGGTGATGGGCCACTGGAACACTTGGGAAGATGATTCTCTTGTTCTTGACAAGGCGGAAAATCACTTCGCCGATCCGTCGAAGGTGCACCGGCTGGATCACGTGGGCAAATATTTTCGCTCGCGCGGGCCGTTCAGCGTGCCGCGGTCTCCGCAGGGGCATCCGGTGCTGATTCAGGCAGGGCAGTCTGGTCGCGGGCAAGCCTTCGCAGCGCAATGGGCCGAGCTGGTGTTCGTGATCTACCACAACCTGGAAGCTGGGAAGCAGCAATACGCCGCGTTCAAGCAGGCCATCGCCGCTGCCGGCCGCGATTCCGCGCAGGTGCATGTTGCGCCGGCCTGCTACGTCATTATTGGCGAGTCGGAGGACGCGGCCCAAGCGAAGCGCGCGGTCGTCGAGGCGTCGGCCAAACCGGTTGATGCGCTGGTGCTGATTTCGGAAGTGCTCAACTATGACTTTGGCGCCAAGGGCTACGATGAGCCGTTCAGCGATGAAGAACTTGCGGCCTTCTCCTGGCACGGCTTCCGGGAGCGGGTGGTGAAATTCTCCGGCAAGAAGAACCCCACCGTGCGCGACTTCGTCGAGGTCTCCGGCCGCGGCACCATTGCCGAACACAAGGTCTTCTGCGGCACACCCAAGTCGGTGGCCGATCAAATGGAGGAATGGTTCACCGCCCCTGCCTGCGATGGTTTCGTTCTTGCCGCGACGCACATGCCCGGCGCGTATGAGGACGTGGTGCGCCTGCTGGTTCCCGAACTGCAACGCCGCCACCTGTTCCAGACAGACTACCGTGGTGCCACGCTGCGGGAGAACCTGGGTCTGCCGATCCCACGTGCCACGGACTGGCACAATGCGCGGAGGAGGGCGGCGCAATGACGGCCTATCGCAGTCTGCTATTCGCCCCCGGCAACCACGCACGTCGGGTCGAGAAGGCGCTTGGCCTTGCCGCCGACGGCGTCATCCTGGATCTGGAAGACGCTGTCGCCATCACCGAGAAAGCGGCAACCCGGCCGGTGGTGACCGATGCGTTCGGCAAGCTCCGCACGGGCAAGTTGTACGTGCGGGTAAACGCACTCTCCACCGAGTGGTGCTACGCCGATCTTGCCGCGGTGGTTCGGTCAGGCCTGGATGGGATCGTCCTGCCGAAGGTGGAGCATGCCCATGAGCTGCGGACGGCGGACTGGCTGATCGGCAACCTGGAACGCGAGCGCGGCCTGCCGGCCGGTCACATCGACCTGATCCCGATCATCGAAACCGCGCTCGGCATGGGCTCCCTTGGCAGCATCTGCGGCGCCGGCACGCGCACCAGGCGAATTGCTTTTGGCGCCGGCGATTTCACCCTCGACATGGGCATGGTGTGGACCCGCGGTGAAGCCGAACTGCTGCCGCATCGCGCCGCCTGCGTGCTGGCGTCCCGCGCCGCAGGCCTGGAGCCACCATTGGACACGGTCTGGGCCGATTTGCGCGATGCCGAAGGATTTGTCGCCTCCGCCAAACACGCGGCGGCGCTGGGTTTTCAGGGCAAGATGTGCATCCATCCGGACCAGATCGCCGGTGCGAATGCGGCCTTCACGCCGGATGCAGCTGTTGTCGCACAGGCGAGGCGCATTATTGCCGCCTTCGAAAAAGCCGAGGCCGAGGGCTTGGCCTCAATCCAGCTCGACGGCCAATTCATCGACTACCCGATCGTGCAGCGCGCGCGACGTGTGGTGGCACAAGGGGAAGTATGATGCTCGACGTGCAAGCCCTGGAGGGCTGCCGGGTGCTGGATGTCTCCACATTCCTGGCCGGCCCGTTCTGCGCCACCCAACTCGGCGAGTTTGGTGCCGACGTCATCAAGATCGAGCTGCCCGGTGTCGGCGACGCCACACGACGCTTCGGCACCATGACGCATTGCGGCAACTCGCTGCCGTGGCTGTCGGAGTCGCGCAACAAGCGCTGCATCACGCTTGATTTGCGCAAGCCGGACGGGGCGGCACTGCTCAAGCGGCTGATAGCCGATGCCGACGTTCTGGTGGAGAACTTCCAGCCCGGCACGCTGGAGAAATGGGGCCTGGGTTACGACGTGCTGAGCGCGGTCAATCCCCGCCTGATCATGGTGCGGATCTCCGGCTACGGGCAGACCGGACCGTACAAGGACCGTCCAGGGTTTGGACGGATCGGCAACGCCTTCGGCGGCTTGTCGTTCCTGGCCGGCTATCCGGACCGGGCACCGGTTACCCCGGGATCGGCGACCATCCCCGATTATATGGCTGGGCTTTATGGCGCCCTCGGCACCTTGCTGGCGTTGCAGGCACGCGAAAAGACCGGGCGCGGCCAAGTGGTGGATATCGGCCTCTATGAGCCGATCTTTCGTATCCTGGACGAACTCGCGCCGGCTTTTGCCTACAACGGCACTGTCCGCCAGCGCATGGGGCCGGGTACCGTGAATGTCGTTCCGCACAGCCATTACCCCACGGGCGACGGAAGCTGGATCGCCATCGCCTGCACCAACGACAAGATTTTTGCCCGCTTGACCGAGGCGATGGGTCGTCCCGAACTGTCGAACAACGACCGCTGGGGCACTCTTGCGGCACGCGAACGCGATCGGGCGGCAGTCGATGGAACCGTCGCCGCCTGGACCGCGACAATGGACCGCGCCGACCTGCTGAAACTCTGCGAGAGCGCGCAGGTGCCCTGTGGCCCGGTCTATTCCGTGGCGGAGATTTTCGAGGATCCGCAGTATGCCGCGCGAGGCAATATCCTGCGCATGCAGGACCCGCGGGCCGGTGAACTGGCGGTGCCAAATCTGGTTCCGCGGCTCAGCGAAACGCCCGGCAGGGTAAACTGGCTGGGCGTCGAACTTGGTGCGCATAATACCGAGATTTATCAGGGGCGCCTCGGCCTGACGGATGACGAACTGGACCGACTGCGACGCGCGGGCGTGATCTGAGCGTCTCCGCGCCGCACGGCATTCGGCCGCCGCTATCCACGTCGCCAACGAGACGATTTTCCGGCCATGCATTCGTGGCACAGCCGATACATCACAAGAATATTCCTGTATCACGACGAAAATGCTGAACTTGGCGCTGCCGGGTTTTGTTATAGATTTGTCCGTCGCCGTAACGGCGGCGGCAAAACAAACCGGTTTGAAGGAAAATCCAATGTTGAAGTTTACCACCGCATCGCTGCTGTTGGCATCGGTTGCGTTGCCCGTGATGGCGCAAACGCCGGCACCACCCTCCGTGAACCACTCGCCCGCTGCGCTCGGCGCACCGGCCACGCACAATACGGCCGGCAATCCAACCGGCGGCGGCTACAATTCACCATCGGCTCGTAATACTGTCATGACCGATAACGGGGGTATGCGGACCAGCAAGATTGTCGGATCCTCGGTCTACAACGATCATGACCAGAAGATCGGCAGCATCGATGATTTGGTGATCGGCAATGACAAGACACTTAATGCGGTGATCTCAGTCGGCGGCTTCCTGGGAATGGGAAGCAAGATGGTCGAGGTGCCGTTCGACAAGCTGCAATTCGGTAACACCAAAGGTAGCAGCGACAACCGCGTGGTGATGCCGGGCGTGACAAAAGACGCGCTGAACGCAATGCCCGACTATCATTACGCCAACCGCGGGTAATTCCCGGGCTTTAGATACGGTAAAGCCGTGATGGTAGTAAGCAATCCCATCACGGCTCTTTTCGTAAGTTAGCGTAGGCCGAAGAAACTCAATACCGCGATGACGACGACCACTAGCCCAACGATGTAAATAATGTTGTTCATCCAGACCTCCCTGTTATGGCGACACGCCAATCAGCCAGAGGCTAATACCAAATAACACTGCCTACCGTTGCTTCAACAAGCGGTGTTCCGATTCAGATCCGGTTTCCGGTCACACATGGAAGCTTTCGCCGCAGCCGCAGCGGCCTTTTTCGTTCGGGTTGGTGAAGGTGAAGCCGGCGGTCAGCGCTTTCACTTCGTAATCCATCACTGTACCGATGAGAAACAGCGAGGCCTTGCGATCCACCAGTACCCGTAAGACCCTGATCTGTCACAATCTCATCGGTGGGGGCAGGTGCTTCCGTCCAGGACATGTCGTAGGACATGCCAGAACAGCCCTTGGTCTTCACGCCTATACGCAGCAGCTTGCCCTGTTCACCTTTGGCGTACAGCGCGCGCAACCGGTCTGCTGCGGCCTCAGTCAGGGTCATCAAGGGTGGCAAGGCGCGGATCTTGCGGGGGGCAGCCGTTGTGGTGCTCATGGACGAACCTATATCGCGATCGATCAGAACATATTCAACTGCAGACGGGCTTCCTCGGTCATCCGGCTAGGGTCCCAGGGAGGGTCCCAAACCGTTTCAACGTGGCAGGATGTCACACCCGACACCCCCAGAACGGCCTGCTGCACCTGCTCGGGCAGTTCCTGTGCGCTGGGGCAGGCGGGTGCAGTCAACGTCATTTCCACACGAACCGCACCGTCGTCGGCGATCTCTACCGCGTAGATCAGCCCAAGCTCATAGATATTCACCGGTATTTCCGGATCGTAAACGGTAGCGATGGCCTCGAGCAACGCATCCTCGGATGGCGGGCCAGCGGCCTCTCCGGTCGGGTCGTTCATAGACGTGGGGCTTGCGGGTGTGGTGCTCGCGACGACTGGGACCTCGCCATCCGGCGTCCAGGCAGTGCGGGCTGGCGTTATCTCATTCACTGCTTGCCTCCTTGGTGCCATTCAGCGCGGCGATCAGAGCATGCCAGGGCAGGGTCGCGCATTTCACCCTGGAGGGATATTCGTGCACGCCCGACAGCGGTGCCAACCGCTCCAACGGTTCAGTCAATGCCGGCGTGCAGTGCGGGCAGGTGCCGGTGCGCGCCATGTCGCGGAATGCCTCGAACAGAGCCCTGGTGTCGGCTTTGCCGCGGCCTTGGACGGTTTCCGCCATCAGGTCAGCGGAGGCGACACTGATCGCACAGCCGCGGGCTTCGAAGCCGACCCGACCCAATGTATCGCCGGAGAACTTCACCCAGACCTGCACCCGGTCACCGCACATCGGGTTGTCGCCCTTGGCGGTCGCGTCGAAGGCGTCCAGCCGCTGCGCGTGCCTGGGCTTGCGGCCATGATCCAGAATGACCTCCTGATACAGGTCACGAAGGTCCTCGAAACTGTCGGTTTGGCTCACGTAAAGAACTCCCGCACACGCAGCAGTCCATCGGCCAGAGCGTCGATTTCGGCATGCGTCGTGTAGATCCCGAAGCTGGCTCGCGCGGTGCTGTCCAGACCGAAGCGGCGCATCAGCGGTTCAGCGCAATGGTGCCCGGCGCGAACGGCGATGCCCTGGCGGTCCAGCAACGTTGCGACATCGTGCGCATGGGCGCGGTCCAGGACGAAAGAAATCACGCCGCCGCGGTCCTGCGCCTGACCTAGGATCGTCACGCCGGCCACTGTGGCCAGTCGCGCGAGTGCGTGCTCGGTCAGCGACGCCTCATGCGCCGCGATGGCGTCGTAGCCGATGGCCTGGACATAGTCGATCGCCGCCTTCAGCCCGATGCCTTCCAGAATGGCCGGCGTGCCGGCCTCGAACTTGTGCGGCACCGCAGCCCAGGTGGACTGCTCATAGGTGACCGATGAGATCATGTCGCCGCCGCCGAGGAAGGGCGGCATCCGCTCCAGCAGGTCGCGTCTGCCCCACAGCACGCCGATTCCGGTGGGGCCATAGAGCTTGTGCCCGGTCCAGACATAGAAGTCGCAGCCTAATGCGCGGACATCGACCTTGCGATGCACGATGGCCTGTGATCCGTCGAACATCACCTTGGCACCGTACGCGTGCGCGATGCGGACAATGCGTTCCGCCGGTGTGATGCTGCCCAGCACGTTCGACATGTGCGTGATCGCGACCAGTCCAACCTTTCCGTCGCTCAGCAGCGCCTCGTAGGCTGCCATGTCGAGCTCGCCGGCGTCAGTGATCGGCGCCACCCGCAGCTCGATACCGTGTGAATCACGCAACAGCTGCCAGGGCACGATGTTGGAGTGGTGTTCCATACCGGAAATGAGCACCGCCTGGCCGCGCTTCATCACGCCCCGGCCGTAGCTATGCGCCAGCAAGTTGATCGCCTCGGTGCTGTTGCGGACGAACACGATTTCTGAACGGTCGTTGGCGTTCATCAAGTCGGCGGCGGCGTCACGGGCGGTTTCGTAAGCTTCCGTCGTCCGCTCGCTCATCCAATGCAGGCCACGATGCACATTGGCATACTGGGTTTCCATCGCATGCACCATGGCGTCGATCACCACGCGTGGCTTCTGCGCGGAAGCAGCGCTGTCCAGGAACACCAGCTTCTTGCCGCGGACGGTTTGGGTCAGGATCGGGAAATCCTGGCGGATTCGCTCGACATCGAGCGCACCGGAACTGCCGACCGGGTTGGTCATGACGTTCATAGTTCTTGCCTCTCCCACCAATCCTCGATGGCGGCCTCAAGCTTGCTGCGGATCATATCGTCGGCGACGGCATCCAGTGCCTCTGTCAGGAAGGCACGCACCAGAATGCTGCGTGCCTCGGGGTCTGAAATGCCGCGGCTGCGCAAGTAGAAAAGCTGCTCCGCGTCCAATTCGCCTACCGTTGCGCCATGGCTGCACTTCACGTCGTCGGCGAAAATCTCCAACTCCGGCTTGCTGTCGATTTCCGCGTCGCGTGACAGAAGCAGTGCCTGGTTCATCTGATAGCCGTCGGTCTTCTGGGCGTGCCGAGCGACCTCGATCTTGCCCTGGAACACGCCGTGAGAGCGGCCTGCCAGTACGTTCTTCACGGTCTGGCGGGAGTTGCAGCCGGGCGCCGTGTGGCTGACGACCGTGGTAAAGTCGCTGTGTTGCGATCCGCCCAGAAGCTGGGCTGCGTTCAAATGCGCGACAGCGCCCGTGCCGCTTAGGTTTGCGTGCACTTCAGTCCGGGATAAGCGGGCGCCGAGATTCAATGTAAAACTGTCGTAGGTGCCAGCTTCTTCGATATCGACGTAGGTGGTGGAAATGTGGAAGGCGCCGGTGGACTCGTCCTGCAGCCGGATGTGGGTCAGGCTGGCGCCGTCGGCCACATGGATCTCCGCCACGCTGTTCAGCAGGTAAGCACCTTGCCCGACGGAGATTTCCAGCAGGGTCATCCGCGCGCCACGAGCGAGGTGGATACTATGCCGCGGATGAAAATCGCCATCGTGGGAGGCGATGCTGACAAGCTGCACCACGCCGGCGTCATGATCGGGCGGGACATGCAGCGCCGCGCCGTCCTCGGCGAGCATGGTGTTCAGCGCCACCATGGGTTCCCGGTCGGGCCAGGTCAGCGTGCCAAAATCCGGCTGTTCGGCGAAGCGGACAAAGCCGGCACCGGGCGTCACCGACAGGTCAGCTCGCAACGTCCCATCGACGAAGATGAGCCTCGGCGCCTGTGGCAGCAGAGCGAGGCCGGTTAGGACGGTCTCGGCTTCGTGCCGAGGCGCAGTACCCGCCTGAAACTTCGCTTCGGCCACGGGTCGCAGACTGGTGTATTTCCATGCTTCGATGCGACGTTGCTGGGCGCCTCCCGGCAGGCCCGCGGCACGGAACGCGGCGGCGGCGGCGGCGCGGAGGGACGAGTCGCCCGGCAACCTGTTGACCGCGGCTTCATAGCGGGTCAGGAAACCGGCGGCCCCGGTCACGGTCGTACTCACGCCGCCTCCGCGATCAGGCCGGCATAGCCGGTCCTTTCCAGTTCCTTTGCCAGCTCCGGCCCGCCAGTGCGAACGATGCGTCCGCCCGCCAATACGTGCACTCCATTCGGCACGAGATGGTCGAGCAGCCGCTGGTGATGGGTGATGACGAGCGCGGAGAAGTCCGGGCCGCGCAGCGCGTTGACCCCGTCGGCGACGATCTTCAAGGCGTCGATGTCGAGGCCGCTGTCGGTCTCGTCGAGGATGGCCAGCTTCGGGCGCAAGATCGCCATCTGCAGCACTTCGTTGCGCTTCTTTTCACCGCCGGAGAAGCCGACGTTGACATTGCGCTTCAACATGTCGTCCGGCATCGCCAGCCGCTTCGCCTCGGATCGGGCCAGCTTCAGGAACTGCACCGCATCCAGCTCGGGTTCGCCGCGCGCGCGGCGGAGCGCGTTCAGCGCGGTGCGCAGGAAGTTGGCGTTATTCACGCCGGGCAGCTCAATCGGCGCCTGGAAGGCGAGGAACACGCCAGCGGCGGCGCGCTGCTCCGGTTCCATATCAAGCAGATCGATGCCGTTGAAGGTGACAGAGCCGGCGGTGACCTCATAGTCCGCGCGCCCCGACAGCACGTAGCCGAGGGTCGATTTGCCGGACCCGTTGGGGCCCATGAGGGCGTGCACCTCACCCTGCGGCACGGTCAGGTCGATGCCCTTCAGGATGGGCTTGTCATTGATCGAGGCGTTCAGACCGCGAATCTCAAGCATGCGAACTATCCCACTGATCCTTCAAGCGAAACGGCGAGGAGCTTCTGCGCCTCGACGGCGAACTCCATCGGCAGTTCCTTCAACACGTCCTTGCAGAAGCCATTGACGATCAGGCCGACGGCGTCTTCTTCCGACAGGCCGCGCTGGCGGCAGTAAAACAACTGGTCGTCGGCAATCTTCGAGGTCGTCGCCTCGTGTTCCACCTTCGCTGTTGGGTTGCGGCTTTCGATGTAGGGCACGGTGTGCGCGCCGCTCTGGTCACCGATCAGCAGGCTGTCGCACTGGGTGAAGTTCCGCCCGTTCACGGCGCTTGGCAGCATGCGGACCAGGCCGCGGTAGGTGTTGTTCGACTTGCCGGCGCTGATGCCCTTGGAGATGATCGTACTGCGCGAGCCGCGGCCAATATGAATCATCTTCGTCCCGGTATCGGCCTGCTGGTGATTGTTGGTCACCGCAACCGAGTAGAACTCGCCGACGCTGTCTTCGCCGTGCAGCACGCAGGAGGGATACTTCCAGGTGATCGCCGATCCGGTCTCCACCTGCGTCCACGATATCTTCGATCGTGCACCACGGCAGGCGCCGCGCTTGGTGACGAAGTTGTAGATACCGCCTTTACCGTTGGCATCGCCGGGATACCAGTTTTGGACGGTGGAATACTTTATCTGAGCATCATCCAGTGCAACGAGTTCGACCACCGCCGCATGCAACTGGTTTTCGTCGCGCTGCGGCGCCGTGCAGCCTTCCAGATAGCTGACATGGCTGCCGGCCTCGGCGATGATCAGCGTCCGCTCGAACTGCCCGGTGTTGCGGGCGTTGATGCGAAAATAGGTGGAGAGCTCCATCGGGCAGCGGACGCCCTTCGGGATGTAGCAGAAGCTGCCATCGGTAAAGACGGCGCTATTCAGCGCGGCGAAGAAGTTATCCGCGACCGGCACCACCGTGCCAAGGTATTGCTTCACCAGATCGGGATGCTCGCGTACGGCCTCGCTGATCGGGCAGAAGATCACGCCTGCCTTGCGCAGCGTCGCCTGGAACGTTGTGGCGACCGAAACGCTGTCGAACACTGCATCAACGGCGACCTGGGTGCTCTGCACGGTATCCGGATCAATGCCGGCCAGCAGTGCACGTTCCTTCAGCGGGATGCCGAGCTTTTCGTACATGCGTAAGAGCTCGGGATCGACCTCATCAAGGCTTTTCGGCCCGTCCTTCTTCTTCGGCGCCGCGTAGTAGTGCAGGTCCTGGTAGTCGATCGGCGGGTGATCGACGCGGGCCCAGTGCGGCTCCTCCATCTTCAGCCAGGCGGCGTAGGCCTTCAGCCGCCACTCCAGCATCCACTGTGGCTCCTGCTTGCGGGCGGAAATCAGGCGAATAATGTCTTCGTTCAGCCCCTTGGGCGCGAACTCCATCTCGATAGCGGTCTCAAAACCCCATTTGTAGCCGGACTGGGTGACCGACTGGACGGCATCAAGCGTTTCGGTAACAGCTGCCATGGAAACGTCCTATTCGGCGGCCGCGCGCGGCGCAGCCTGGGTGGCATGAACAGGTAGACGAAAGGCTGGCAGCACAGAAATCTGCATGTCAGCCAGCGTAATAGTGGACAAGGCGTGGTGGATGGCATCATTCACCGGGTCCCACCGTCCGCGCATGGGGCACAAGCCCTGCGACTCGCATTCGGTGGCCGAACCCTCGACGCAGGCAGTCAAGGCAATGGGACCGTCCACCGCGGCGATGACATCTGCAATCGGGATCGCGGACAGCGGGCGGTTCAAGCGGTACCCCCCGCGTGCGCCCCGCTGGGAAGCCACCAAGTCGCCGGCAGCCAGGATCTTGAGCACCTTGGCAACCGTCGGCTCGGGGATGCCAGTGGCGGCAGCGATGCCGGGGGATGTCTGAACTCCATCCATGCCGGACAGACGAACGAGCACAACAACGGCGTAGTCCGTCAGTTTCGAAAGCCTGAGCATGGCATGCGAACCCCGGTTGACACACTTTGCGGTTAATCGGACCACAATAGTCCTGATTGGATTGGAGATGGCGTATCCAGGCGCAAGCGTCAAGGGCTTCGGCACGGGTTTAGGTGTGATGTTGGTTAGACGATATCCCTTAAAGGGCTTTATCCATCCATTAAGGGAGGCTGGTGAGCGATGCCGGTCAATGCCCGAACGTGGTAAGATGATGAACCAGTTCCTCAGCCCGTCGGGCACCGGTGTGGCGCCTCATCGTCGTCGCCCGACCGGCAAACCCGATCGCTTCTCGGGCGGGCTTCGCCATTGTCAAGGTCAGCACGACCGCTGTTGCATCATCTACAATCAAGATATCCCTGAACGGCTCAAGAACGTCTTCGACACCAACCCATCGATCGGACAGCACCGGCACCCCGCAGGCCGTTGCTTCGAACAGCCGAACGCTGGGGCTATAACCGCTGCTTATCATATCGCGACGGGTGACATTCAAGGTCCAGTCCATGCTGGAGTAGAAGTCAGCATGCGCGGATGGCGGCAGGTGCTCGATCCGCTCGACGTTGGCAGGCCACGGAATGTCGGCCGGATACTGTGGACCAGCAACGACGAACCGCCGTTCCGGCAGACGGCGAGCGGGTTCCAGCAGCAGACTGTCCAGCGTGGCTTGCCGGTCTGGACTATAGGTTCCAAGGTACCCCAGATCCCAACGTTTCGCGGCGCCGGTTGGATGATAAAGATCCGGATCGACAGAGCAGTATAATGGGACGGTACGGCGCGCGTGATAAACGTCTTGCAGCAGTTGCAGTGTCGGGCCTCCAGTAAAAGAGAAGTACAGATCGAACAGCGGGATCAATCCGGGCGTCAAATAGGCGACGCCCCCGGTGCCAAGACCCTGCAAGGTGATCGGCGTGTCGATGTCGTAGAAACACAACAGACCTTGCCGATGTCTATTCGCCCACTCGATAACAGCAGGACCTTCCGGCACGTAAGAACCAATGATAACTGCATCCGCCGTTGCGACCGCATCAGCCCGCCGATCCAACCCAGCCAGCGAGTCATAAAAGCAAAGGTCGCAAAACTCCGGTTCCGCCAAATCCCGATTTGATGCATACCAAGCCTGGTCCCGCTCCAGGAACAGAACGTCATGGCCCGAGGCTGATAGACCTTTTAGCAACGACCGGTAAGTCGTTGCGTGTCCGTTACCCCAGGATGAACTTAGACTAAGGCCAAGGAAGACAAGGCGCATGGGCCCTTCAACCCGCGCGCTTGCGCATCAAGAACTCACGAAACAGCGTATCAACCTGTTCGGCTCGATGTGCATAGGTGTGCTCGCCCAACACCCGCTCATGGGCCGCATGTCCAATGGCGCGAGCAGCCGAGGCTGTCAGCGTCGACATGAAGTCCGTCACGTCCCGTCCATCACGGGCAACTAGAACCTCTCGACCTGGCGTAAGGAATTGCTCGATCCCTTCCCACGCGTCGGTGATGAGACAGGCCCCGGCCCCGGCAGCCTCGAAAACCCGAGTGGCTGGACAGAAGCCGGTCTGCGCCATGCTTTCACGTGCAACGTTCAGTAATGCTCTAGCCGAGACATTGAAGACGTTGTGCTGGCCGGTTCCCACGTGGCCGAGCAATCTGACGTTCGGGGGTATTGGTGCATCGTGCCAGCCGGAGCCGCCGAGGAGGAATTGCTTCTGCGGCAGGCTCACCGCGGGTTTGAAGAAAAACGTCCAGGCGCGAGCCTCGCGATCCGGCATGCGGTTGGCAAGGAAAGACAGGTCAGCCGCAAAACCAGGATCGGGTTCAACTGGGTAATGTGTTTCCGGGTCCAGCGCATTGTAAACGGGAACACAATGATGTGCGCCAAGCTCGGTGTAAGCCTGAATCACCGGGACGCCGCCACCATAGGTGAGGACAAGGTCAAGAGACGGCAAGGCGACCCGAACGGCATTCGCCGGATCGCAGCGCATGTCCGCAAGCGTGGCGGGAGCATCGACATCCCAGAAAACTCGCAGGGCATCAGAATGAGCCGACTTACTCACGCCATCCAGCAATTCGTCATCAAACACTCCGACGCCACTGGCCTTGATGACGATGTCCGCCCGCGCTGCTTCGGCCAGCACCGAACGGACGGCGTTAGCGGTTGCCGAATAGACCAGCACGCGTGCCCAGGAAGGCGGATCGATGTCACGGTGGGACTGCCGATCAAACGCATCCGGCTCATAGAAAGTAATGTCGTAGCCTAGTCGGGACAAAGCCGAGAGTAGACCACGATAATAAGTCGCGGCTCCGTTCCAGTAGGAAGACAGCAAGCTGGATCCGTAGAAGGCGATGCGCATCAAACTGCGACCGCTTGACGCAATTTCGCAACTATGGAGAGAAGTTCATCGACGCGATGTCCGCAAGTATGACGGTTGTTGATTGTTTCCAGGCCATGAAGGATCAAAGATTTGCGTAGACCCTCGTCCGCCGAGACAGCCGCCATGTGCGCGCGCATCTCTGCCGGGGTGGCGGCATGCAGATAATCGAGGCCAACCCGGAACAGATTTTCACTGTCGTTCCAAGGGGCGCAGATTAGCGGAATGCCACAAGCCAACGCTTCAAACACGCGGATGGTCGGGATTCCGGATAACTGATTGGCATAGGTTCGGCGAGGCACATGAACAGTCATCAGGTGGCTGGCAAACACCTCCGGCACCTGAGCGTTGGGAAGCCAACCGAAGTATCGGGCTCCGGCTTGGGCAAGCGCGGTCAGAGCCGGTTCCGGATACCGCACACCATAGACGTCAAGCTTCAGGCGCAAGTCATGCGCCGGTCGCAGCAGATAGGCATGCAGTTCTTCGCTGCGTTCTTCGTCACCCCAGTTGCCGATCCATGCCAAGCCCTCACGATGACCCGCGGTTGCCTGCGGTGGATGAAATTGCCGCGTGTCCGCGGCCTCATGCCAAACAAAGCATCGCTCACCCCAACCGGCCTTGCGATAGACATCTGCCAAGGTGGCACCGAATGCCAGCACCCCGTCATAAGACGACAGATTCATGCCGCGAAAGGAAGCTGGATCGGTGACCGCCCGATGGTGCGTGTCATGAAACATCAATGCAAAACGGCCACCATGGGATCGACGGTGGCCGATCGCCGCCACAAGGCTCGGATCATTCCACTCGTGCACCATGACCACATCGGCACCGTCCAGCATGGCATCCAGATCCGGTCCCAGAAAGCTGGCGTGCGGTGCCAAATCGGGATAGACACTGTCAAAGTCACCAGCTGCGAATGCCATGTTTTCAAGCTGAAGATTCATGCGACTCCAGCTGTCCCGCGATTCATAACTACAAACGGAATGACCTCGGCGCAGCAGTTCCCGCAGCACGCCGCGCAGAAAGTGGGCGTTGCCATTGTTCCAGCAGGACAGGAGAGAGTGGGTAAAGTAGACGAACCGCATAGATTATGCCGCCGTCTGTGTGCTGGCACGAAGCCTCATGTGAATGTCAGCCATGGCATCGACCATGTGCGTAGGACTGAACAAAGTGGCACGTCGTTGAGCTGCTGCGGCCAATTGCGCGCGACGTTCAGGCTGCCGGATTAAGCTTTGCAAGGCGGCGGCGATGCGGCGAGGGTCTTCGGGCGGAACGAAGACCGCTGAGCCATCCCACAGTTCTCGGAAGGTTGGAATATCTGATAGCAGCAGGGCGCAACCGGCCTGGGCTGCTTCCACCACCGCCAGTCCGAATGGTTCGTAAAGCGAGACCAAAACGAAAATTTCTGTTCGGGCGTAGTGGTCCGCCAAGGCAGTGTCGTCGAGCTGCCCCAACATTTGTAGATGATGGCAGATCACTTGGGCGCCATTTGAACCTGTTGCCGATCCAGCCGCGAGTACTGGCCACTCCAGATCGCGAACTGCTGCATCCAGAGCCGCAACATTTTTGCCTTCATCCCATAGGCGGCCCGCCGTCAGGCACTGCTCTCGTCGTCCTGCAGTGCCGGAAAGTGGAGTTCGACCGTTCCAGACGACTTCGATTGGACGCACTGTGCCGTAATAGTCTCGCAAAGCATCCGCGAAGCTTGCGCTGGGCGCGACGACGACGTTGGCTCGTGCGATTCCGCGCCTTGTCGCCTGCGACCGCCATGCAAGGTCCGACGGCATTGGGCCACCGCGCACCGCTCGCCACCAGGTCCCGACACAGGAATGGACGACGGCCACGACAGGCACGGGCCATGTCGCATGTCCAACCAGAGCCGGCGCGTGCAGCTGTACGGTATCGGCATCGACCTGCCGTGCTAGCGAGGCCAGCGCATGCGCGGAGGTTTCAAGCTGCTCCGGCCTCTCGGCCAGCCAATCAAGTGGAAGGCCAGTCAACACCACGCGCAGCCCCGGCATGGTGGCGGCTTCGCAAGCCTGCACAGCGTCAGGCGCTGGTCCCAGCACTGCCAACACCACGTCTATTCGTCTTGTTGCAAAGCCACGCGCCAGTTCCATCGAGTAGCGCCAAACGCCGCCAACCGTATCAGTTGTAAGAAGGATGCGGTTCAGCAAACCGTTTCCTCCAACACCCGCAGCGGCAGAGGTCCAGTCGCCTGAACGTCGCTGAATTCCACGAACTGGCTAAGGTAGTAGGCATGCGCACGCTCCCACGCCTGGTCGTCCGGATCGCCCCACAGGCGGCGATAATCGGGCGAACTTGGGTAGGGAAACAGTGGGTACCGGGTCGTTGGCCCACACCCCGTACTTGCGCAACGAATCCCGCCATGCCGCAACCATATTCATGTCATCGTCCGGCGAGCGGATCAGGTTCGCTTGCACGAACGGAATAACCGTGCGCGCCTGCACCAAACGTCGCGATAGTTCCTCGGTCGATATGCGGCAGTTCTTGTCAAGCGCCGCGCGACCCTCCGGCGTCAGGCTTTCGACACCGGCCTCGACCGAGACGCAACCTGCTTCGCCAAGCAGCGTGATCATCTCGGGCTTCCACAGATCGATCCGCGTCTGCACGCCGAACTGGATTTTTCTTTCGCGCAATTCCTTTAGCAAGGCGGGTTGCGGCAGGAAGATTTCGTCAATGAAATACAGGTAGCGGACACCCTGGCGGATCAGGCCGTCGATTTCAGCCAGTAGCGGACGCAGGTCACGGCGACGGTAGTTATTGCGGAAATCAATTTTCGCGCAGAATGTGCAAGCGTAGGGGCAGCCTCGCGAGGCTTCGACTTCTGCCCCGAGCCCGTCTGGAGTGGTGTCAAAGCGGTGGTGGTGATGCTGATGCCGTCGAACCCATTCGTCGGGCCATTGCAGCGCTGGAGCGTCGTTGAACCGGGCGACCTGGGGCGGTCCGTTCACTTGGATTTCGCCCGTGGCGGTGCGCCAGACCGTGCCGGCAATTAAGGCCGGAGAACCAGCGTCCGCCAGGGCTTGGATGACTTGCTCGGATTCGCCGCGCAGAACGATGTCTGCGCCCAATTTGCGCAGTGCCGCCCGGGGTGTGGAAGAACCGTGTGGGCCGACCGCCACCAGCATAGCATTCAGACCGCGCAGCCGTTGAAACATATCGCGGGGCACACGCAGTTCAGGCTGGGCACAGCGCCAGAAAAGGTAGGTCGGAGCCGTCGTGACGACAACCATATCAGGTTCGAACGCCCTGACAGTGTCGACGAGCGCGGATGCGTCCATACCGCCCAGCAGCCCGTCGAGCATAAGAACGTCGTGGTCGTGCTGTTCTAGCAGTGCTTTGGCGTAACCTAGTTCCAGTGGAAGATGCGCCTCACGGCAGCCGAAATAGATGCTGTGGTCGAATTGCCAGGCGGGATTGACCAATGCGACCTTCATGCCACAACTCGGCTGGCTGGTTCCTGCTCGGCTGGATCGAGGTTTTCGGCACGAGCGCTGAAGGAACGCAACAGCGCCGCGACGCCACTTCGCCAGTCGCGGGGTTGCGGCAGAGCCAGCGTTGCCCGCACCTTGCGCGTGTCGGACACATAATAGCGCTGGTCGTTTGAACGCCACGGCGCGAATTGCAAGTCTACCCTCCGGCCGGTCGTTTGACGGATGTAGTCAATCAGTTGCAGCAGACTGACGGCGTTCTTGGGCCCGCCACCCAAATTGAATGCCTGGCCGGACACGCGGCCAATGTTGCGCCACGCCGCGACATAAGCATTGATCGCATCATCGATGAACAAGATGTCGCGTACCTGCCTACCATCGCCATAGATGCTGATCGGCTCCCCCGCCAATGCTCGCAATACGAAGTGGGCGACCCAGCCTTGGTCTTCGGTACCGAGCTGACGCGGGCCGTAGATGCAGCTCATACGCATGACGGTTGTTGGGACGTCGAAACTGCGTGCGAAATCCAGCACATATTGATCGGCGGCCCCCTTGGAACAGCCGTACGGCGTGCGGAAGTCGAGCTTCTGAGTTTCATCGCAACCATGCGCACGCATCATCGCATCGACGGGCTGCCACGCGTCGCCCGGGCAGATGAGTTCGACGTCCTCCATCGCGCCATACACTTTGTTTGTGCTTGCGAAGACACAGGGTTGGCGTCCGCGACGCAACGCCTCCAGCAGGTTGAAGGTGCCTTGCAGGTTGACCTGCATGTCCTCAGCCGGATTAACCAGACTGGTCGTGACGGCGACCTGCGCGGCAAGGTGGAATACTACAGTACACTCGCGCACGGAATCGGCTACGGCGGTCTTGTCGCGCATGTCGCCGATAAGGCACGAGATCCGTCGAGGATGCCGCTGCCGCAGCCATGCTGCGTTATCTTCCACACCAGGGCGAGCGAAGGAGTCGTAGATGAGTACGGTTTCGCCTTCGCGTGCGAGACGATCGGCCAGCGCGCTGCCGATAAAGCCGGCACCGCCGGTGATCAGCACGGGCGGCTTGCGGCCGATGACCGCGACGCTTCGGTTCAGTCCTGCAAGCCTGCGCACGGCGGGCAGACCTTGTTGCAGCGATCGGCCAAGCAACTTTGGCTGCCCATTGATGTGCTGCAGGCCGAAATGATAGTGACGGATATCGAAGTTCAGGCCTTCTTGCACGGCCACATCATTCGGTAGATCGCGCAAGCCATACCAGTAGAGCCGATCGGCTGGTGCATCAATCGCTTGCAGAAAGGCCTCGACCTGCCGAGATGGGTCCTCGCGCCAGGTCGAATATCCAGTTTCGGTGATCCAAAGCTTCAGGTTTGGATTGAAGCCGTGCACGGTTTCGCGAACATCCTCCAGCACGTCGTTCCAGTTGCCGGGCCAAGTGCCGCCTTCAACCGAGTCCCAGGTGCCAGGAAACCCATGAATTCCGACGGCATCAATCACGCTTAGCAGACCACGCCGGCCCATCAGGCGAAGCCAGTTCGTGTCGGTCGGGCAAGCACCGCCCAGCACCACGCGTTTGTTCCGCTGACGCGCCCAATGTGCCGCCGCGCCAACCATTGTGCAGAACTTCATCCAGTCAGGATCGATACGCCAATCCCAGTCCAGAAGGTTGTTTGGCTCGTTCCACAGTTCGATGGTGTCAAAACAATCTCCGTGAGAGGTAATGATCTCATCGACGAAGTCAGCAAAGGCACGAAGATCTCGGGGTGGTCCCGAGGTACGACCGTTCTCTGACAAGAACGGCGGCGTATAGTGGACGCACGGCAACAGATCCAGTTGCTTGCCCAGACGGTCGAGCAACCAGTGATACCAAGCCTTGCCGGCTTGGTCATGGTAATCCGCCCAAGATACATGGGTGCGAAGCCGTCGCACGCCAAGCGCCTGCAGCGAGGTGAGAGCCTCCTCGACCAAGTCATGGTCGCCGGGACGAAACCACTGCACGATGCCTGGTAGCTTGTCTTCCGGCTTCACGCCACCAGCCCCCGTGCTTCAAGTTCGCGCCGTGCTTCATCGACCCGGTGGACAGCGCGTTGCCGGCGCACCCATTCCACCAGTTCGGGGAGGCTGTCCGCCAGGGATCGCCGCGGCACGAAACCCAACTCCTGGTTCGCCAAGTTTATATCGGCAATACAATGACGAACATCGCCTGATCTGGCCTTGTCGAGCAGTTCCGGTCGCAGATCGTCGCGTCCCATTGCCGCTGCAATCTTGGTTGCAACCTCGCCTATAGTGATCGTCTGTCCGCTGCCGATGTTGAACGCGCCGGTGACGGTTTTTGGCGCTTCAAGCGCCAGCAAGAATGCATTCGCCACATCCTGCACATGAACAAAATCCCGGCGCTGCAAGCCGTCCTCGAAGACCTGCGGCGCGTGGCCATTCAGCAATGCCGAGGCGAAGATTGCGAGAACACCGGTATAGGGATTGGACAGCGCCTGACCTGGGCCATAAGCGTTGAACAGGCGCAATGCCACAGCCTGAATTCCGTAGGCTTCACCAACGGTTAGTATCAGTCGCTCCTGGACAAATTTCGAAATAGCATAAACCGAAGCCAGTGCTTGACGCTTCGTCTCCGGCGTTGGTAGTGGAATGAGCGGCCGACCTTGCCGGTCAACCGGATCCCAGCTTCCAGTCTCTCGCCGCGGTCGTCGAACGACATCCTCGATCCGATGGCCGTCGGCATCTCGATAAAGACCCTCGCCATAAATGCTCATGGATGATGCAACGATCAGCCGACGGACCGGATGCGCCAGCAACGCCTGCAACAGGTTGGCCGTGCCAAGATCGTTGGTCGCTACGTAGCGATCCACCGCATACATGCTTTGTCCGACGCCGACCTCGGCAGCCAGGTGGACCACGGCATCGACGCCTCGCACCGCCTGGGCAACGGCTTCGGGATCGCGCACGTCGCCTACTTTCAACTCGACGTGCGCCAGCACGGGATCGAGTGGCTGCGCGCCATGCACCTGATCCAACAGGCAATCGAGAACGCGAACCTGATAACCCCGAGACAGCAGGGCGGCAGCCAGATGGCAGCCAATGAAACCGGCGCCCCCAGTGATAAGTACGCAAGACGTGTTCAAGGTTTTTATTGCCTTTACCGGTGTCCAGACAGCAGGAAATTCGGGTAGCGAACGAGTTGGGCAGGTGAAGAGGCGATCGTTCGACTATAAACGCATGTGGGCTGAACTTGTTCCCGTCACACTAGGGTGATGAAGAAGAAGCTAAACCATGATTGGGATCGGTGCAATTCGCGATTAGTTTCGATTAACGCATGAACTGATGTCGGGTAGCAAAACTATCCGCTTCGGGTCACTGGAACCTATGCGATCAGCATGGCCCTGGACAGCCGAATCATAGGCCTGCGTCAGTCGCTCGGCCGTCGGTTTTTAGGCACAAGGGATGTGCCGGTCCACTGGCCGAGCCGCACCTCAGGGTTCACAAGTTGCGACGACGCGCCTAGTTTCGCCGCCTTCGTAGCCAGGAGGACATGATGCCAGAAATGATGCAAGGTAAAGTTGCGGTTGTGACAGGTGCCGGTGGGGGCATCGGACGGGAGATCGCGATCATGATGGCAGCGGCAGGCGCCAAGGTCATTGTGGCGGACATCGGTGCCTCCCTGACCGGCGAGGGCGGGTCGGCCAGCCCGGCTCAGCAGACCAAGCAACTGATCGAGCAGAAAGGCGGCATCGCTGAGATCTGCACCGAGTCGGTCGCCGCCTGGGGGTCGGCGCAGAAGATCATCCAGGCCGCGTTGGATCATTTTGGGCGCATCGACGCGGTGGTGAACAACGCCGGCATCCTGCGCGACGTGATCTTCCACAAGATGACCGAGGACGACTGGCTGTCGGTCATTGCTGTTCACCTGAACGGGTCGTTCTTCGTCTCCCGCGCTGCGGCCGAACATTATCGCAAGCAGGAAAGCGGGACTTTTGTTCATATGAGCAGCACGTCCGGCTTGATCGGCAATTTTGGCCAAGCGAACTATTCGGCCGCCAAGCTGGGCATGACGGCGCTATCAAAGTCGATTGCGTTGGACATGCAGCGCTACAACGTGCGGTCCAACTGCATTGCGCCATTTGCCTGGAGCCGCATGACCAGCTCGATCCCAGCCACGACACCGGAGCAGCAGGCGCGGGTGGCCAAGATTCAACAGATGACCCCTGACAAAAACGCGCCAATGGCGGTTTACCTGTCATCCGATGCGTCCAAGGGTGTGACCGGCCAAGTGTTCGGCTGCCGGATGAACGAGCTGATCCTGTTCAGTTCGCCGCGCCCGATCCGCATCGTCCACCGCGCCGAAGGCTGGACGCCGGAGACTATCGCCGAACATGCGGCACCGGCGTTGCAGGCGGGATTTATGCCTTTGGACCGATCAGGCGACGTGTTCGGCTGGGATCCCGTCTGAGCGATGCCGGCGGAGAGTGGACGAAGTCTGATCGTTGCTGGGTCCCGCCGAACGTGGCCTGTACGCGGACACTGAAGCGTAGCGCGGTGATAGAGACGCACATTGCAGCAGCGTCTCATCACCGTGTTCGGGTTGTAATCCGGTCGTCGATCTAGGTGCTACGGAGCTGAGAAGCGCGATACGTGGTCTCTTTTGAGAGTATCCGGTTTACGCGGAGAACACCATTTGTGTCGTGATCCATTCTTCTCCGGTAGTTGTATTGTTCCATTGGATCTCGGCAGACCTTAATGCCTTAATCAAGAAATTATCCCCGGCCGTTGTCTCCAAATGGGGGGCTCCCCACAGGAATGCCCATTCGACGCTGCTTCGATGCCGGTTGCGGTGCTTGCGCAACTCAACCCGTCAGCGCCCGATGCCACCACTGGATCCGCTATTCTCATGCGCGAATTGCGACCGGTTGCGCGATCGCGCGCCTCGGTCAAGCCCGCGGCCCGCGAGTTTGGGCTTTCCCGCGGCGGCAGCCGGAGCGACACTAAGCGCATGTCAGAGCAGTCCATTACCCATTCAAACCGAGTCTCGCGTGAAACTCGGCTGACTGCGGTCATCGTAGCCAGCGCGTTGTTCATGCAGAATCTCGACTCTACAGTCATTGCAACCGCTTTGCCGACCATGGCGCGGGCGTTTGGCTATGATCCGATCCGGATGAACGTGGCGCTTACGTCATACCTGCTCAGCCTGACGGTGTTTATTCCCGCAAGCGGTTGGGTGGCGGACCGCTTCGGCACGCGAAACGTGTTCCGCGCAGCGATCATCGTGTTCACCATCGGCTCGATCCTGTGCGGTCTATCCAACGGCTTGATAGGACTGGTGGCCGCACGCATCCTGCAAGGTCTAGGCGGAGCAATGATGGTGCCGGTCGGGCGCCTGCTGCTGTTACGCACTGCCGCGAAGTCCGAATTGGTCGCCGCGATGGCCTGGCTCACCATGCCGGCGCTGCTTGGACCGGTGGTGGGACCGCCGGTGGGCGGCTTCATCGTCACCTATTTCAACTGGCGCTGGACCTTCTTCATCAATATTCCGGTTGGCGCGCTGGAACTCGTAGCGGTCACGCTGTTTATCAAGGACTTCCGTGAGCCGCCGCGCGGCGGCTTTGATTTGCGCGGGCTCCTACTGACCGGTCTGGCCTTGACTGGAGCGATGTTCGGGCTGGAAACCGCCGGACGAGGCGTGGTGTCGCCTGGATTGAGCGAAGCGGCGATCGCCGCCGGCGCGGCCTTCGCCTTTCTGTATTATCTTCACGCTCGGCGCCACCCAGCACCTCTGCTGGATTTTTCCCTTATGAAATTGCCCTGTTTCGGGCTGTCGTTCAGCGCCATGATGCTGTTCCGTACTGGCATCGGTGCAATCCCATTCCTGCTACCGATGATGCTGCAAGTTGGTTTCGGCAAGGCCGCGGCGGAGAGCGGGCTGATCACCTTCGCCAGTTCCGCCGGAGCCCTGGTGATGAAGCCGGGTGCGCAATACGCGCTGCGCTGGTTTGGCTTCCGCAACACACTGATTTGGAACGGAGTGCTGTCCGGCGGCATGTTGATGCTGTGTGCCGCATTTCGCCCAACTTGGCCGGCGGCAGCGATCTACCTGGTGCTGCTGATCGGCGGGTTCCTAAGGTCATTGCAGTTCACCGCCTACAACACGCTGGCGTACGGCGACGTGCCTCGCCCGCAAATGAGCGCGGCGACCAGCCTTTACACGGCCGGGCAGCAGCTCGCCGCGACGATCGGCGTCTCGGTTGGTGCGTTGGCGCTGGAGATCGCGCGCACCATGTCCGGCCACGCCACCCCGGAAACTTCGGATTTTAGCGCCGCCTTCTTGGTGGTTGGCATAATGTCGTTGGCTGCGGCACCGATCGCGGTGCTGATGCCGGCCAGTGCCGGGGATGATCTGACCGGCCGGCACACCGTTGTGCCTAACACCCCGGAGACCGCCCCGGTTCCGCGGGCCGGGGAATAGTCACGTCGGAGGCCAGAATGCCTCCGTCCGCGACGGCGACCCTTACTGTGCAGGCCGAGCACGCGCATAGTCAGCGGCAAGCGGAAAAAATAGTTTTGGCTCCTTGACCCACGTTAGGCTCGCACAACCACTTACCAGCGGCGGTGCCACCCGCCACGCCACCCGCCACCCCAACCCCAACCGCCGCCGACAACGACTGTCGGCCCAAATCCATAAAAGCCGGGGCCATAGACGTAGCCAGGCGGAAAGTAGCCATAGGGCCCCGGAAAACCCGCAGAGGCGAAGGACGGGGCCTGCACAGTGTTACCCTTGGAATACATGCACTGCGTATAGGCTATGTCATAGCGGGACTGGACATTGCCGCCAGCTGCCTGGGCATTGCCGGCGCCAATCGCGCTGCCTGCCAAAAGTCCGGTCGCACCGCCGATCGCGGCCCCAGCACCCACCGCGCCGCCGACCGACCCAAGCGCCGCGCCTACTCCAGCCCCTAACGCCGTACCAAGCACCGCGCTGCCAACCGCACTGTTGGTCGCAGCCTGCGAGGGACTGGCGCCGCCGGTCTGTTGTGTAGCGAAGCCGCGGCAGGTGGCGTCGTCCTGCTGGAACGCCTCAAAGCTTTTTCCTTGTGCCGGCAAGGCCAGCACGCTGGGACCGGAGGGCGGCGCCACGGCACAAGCACTGACTGCAAGGACGGAGACAAGCGCGAGGGTCGTTAGTTCGCGGCGCATAGTACGGTTTCCCGAGGATTGAGGGCGGCGTGAAAATGGTTTTGCAGCACGAATCTAATTTAGCGGGCAATCAGCCGCCAAGCATGTAACATAATGTGAACACTCGCACAAATCATCAGGTGACTGCTTCGGCTGTGGTTATCCGACCCAGGACCGAAATAGCGCCAGATCAATGTTGCCGCCGCTGGCGATCAATGCAACGCGCTTGCCGCGCATCGCCGCAGAGTCGTGGATCAGCGCGGCCAGCGGCGCGGCGCCGGCGCCCTCTATCAGGTTGTGCGTGTCAATCCAGTAGGTGCGGATCGCCTCTGCGATTGCCTGGTCCGGCACCGTGACAATCCGTTCCGCACCAGCCAGGATGATCCGCAAAGCCTCAGCATTCGGCTCTCGCACCGCTATGCCGTCGGCCCGCGTGTCGGCTCGGCTTCCGGCGATCGGCTGTCCGGCCGCAAATGAGCGTGCATAGCAATCGGCGCCGCTGCTCTGGACGCCGATGATCCGGGTGGAAAGGCCGAGCAGATCGCGTGCCATGATCGCGCCGCAGATGCCAGAGCCCAAACCGACTGGCACGTAGACAGCGTCCAAATCTGCCACTGCCTGGAATAGCTCCAGCGCGGCGGTGGCCACACCCTTCACAAGGTCCGGGGCAAACGACGGCACGAACACCAATCCATCGGCAGCGGCGCGCCGTTGCGCCTCGTCCCGCGCTGTCTCGAAGTCCATTCCATGTTCGACCAGGGTCGCACCAAAACCGGCTATTGCGGCATTCTTCTCGGCGCTGTTGCCGAACGGGACAACGATGGTGACGGCGAAGCCGTACCGCCGCCCGGCAAATGCGAGAGATTGTCCGTGATTGCCACGGGTGGCCGAGATCAAGCCGCGGACAGGTACTCCCTCCCGATGCAGTCGATCGATGTATGTGAGTCCGCCGCGCACCTTGAAGGAGCCGGTGGGAAGATGATTTTCGTGCTTGACCCAAACCTCGGCGCCAGCGCGCTCAGAAAGAAGCGGCCAGAAGATCTGCGGCGAAGGGTCAAGATGTGCCTGGATGATCTTCGTTGCGTGCTGAAGTTCGCTTAGGTCAAACATCAGGTGCCCTGGCGTCGGCCGGGCAACACATGAGCCCTGGAAGGCAGCTCAAAACGGCGTATCAGGCCAGCTTCAGATTTGTTGCGGCGGCTTTTCCCCGCTCCATCGCAACTTCATAGCTGACCTTTTGGCCATCGTTGAGGCCCTTGAGCCCAGCGGCCTGAACGGCAGTTATATGCACGAAAACATCTTTGCCGCCGTCCTGCGGCATGATGAAACCATATCCCTTCGTCGCATTGAACCATTTAACCGTTCCAACGGCCATGGCCATTACTCCCCAGGTAGCCGGCCGGTCGCGCTTGTGCGACCGGCCGTTCGATAGTCTCGCCCGGTCGCGCTAGACCGGTTTGAGATTGGTCGCGGAGGCCTTGCCACGCTCCATTGCGACTTCGAAGGACACCTTTTGCCCTTCATCCAGTCCACGAAGGCCGGCTGCCTGAACCGCAGTAATGTGAACAAAAACATCCTTGCCGCCGTCTTGCGGCATGATGAAACCATAACCCTTTGTGGTATTAAACCACTTAACCGTACCTGTCGCCATCTGCGTCGTTCTCCGTCCTGGCCCCGCGCAAAAGCGCGCGTAGCTTAGACAACCGGGTCTTTGGACATCCTGAGGCACCCGTGTAGGGAAGCGCAGCGAGGCAAGCCAAATACGATTGCACGTTATAATTGACACACAAAGTGTGATGACTGTCAATCACACTGGCGCTAGGCACTCAATTTGTTCGTCGGCGGCTTTGTATTCGCGCCGAAACGGCAAGTGCCCATATCAGGGCCAGATCAAAACTCATATGACCGAAACGGTCCGGCCCGGAACCAGGACAAGCCGAGTAGACCGAAGCGCTTGAGGCTGGGCGCAGCGAAAAACGAGCGGACAAGCCACGCGTGTCCGTCTCTTATGCGCTTATGCCGGGTCATCTCCCGTCCCACCACCCAGGCGACTTCGGCCTCTGCGCGTACACGCAAGCGCGCCAGACGGCTCGCACCGATTCGGGCAATAATTGCCGGGTTACAGTAGACCGCATCCATGCCCGGAACGAAACGTGCCGGGTCGCTGGCCGTGCTACGATAGACGCTGCCGGCACGCTCGCGGACGAACAGCAAGGGTTCAGCCGCACGGATGGAGATGAACTCGCCTTGCAGTGCGAGGCGGATCCAGAACTCCCAGTCCTCACCGAAGGACAGTTCACAATTGAAGCCCCCGGCGGCGTCGATTGCCGGCCGTCGGATCAAGAGCTGACCGCCATTGACGAACAGGTTGCGGACCAAAAGGCGGTGCAGCAAAGTGCCGGAAGCGGACGGCGCAACGTGACGCGTCGATCCGCCAGCACTGACCCAGGCGTAGCTTGATACTGCCGCGACGGCCCCTGGACAGTCCGCAAGCGCGTTCGAAAGGATTGCCAAAGCGTTGGGGGCAAGCCAGTCATCACCGTCGAGGAACAGGATTGCGTCGGCCTCGACCGCCTCTAGACCGCGGTTGCGCGCCGCGGAAACGCCTCGATTGGGCTGCCGGATCAGGTGGATGCGCGGATCGGAAAAGGTCGCGGCGACTTGTGCCGTGGCATCAGTTGAGCCGTCGTCCACAACCACCAGAGACCAGCCTTCGCTGGACTGCGATAGGTACGGAACAAATCGCATCGCCCAACCATGGGGCGACGTTGAAGGCTGGAATAATGATACCGACGCGCATACACACCCCACCGTCAACGAGGTGACTACCGCACCAACGGTAAAGGACTGATTAACGGTAAGGATGTCGCTCAATCCCAATTTGGGCTGGATCCCGGGCCGCTAGCGCTTGTTCCAGGGGACGCGAGCAGGTTCCGTTTTGATCTTATACAGCCCGCATTAGCTCAATATTCCCGCGCTCGCGGACCGGCGGCTCGGCTTCACATGTGGCGCAACCGAGAACCTAAGGCCCCGTTCGCAAACAATCGCTCGAAGTGCTCGCGCGGCAAAGGCATGCGTTGCAGGACTGCCTTCTTGACTCAAATGTGCGGCTCGGGGCGCGACCAAGAGAGTATTTCAACCACGAAGAACACGGAGCACCACGAAGGGGCACGAAGGCGGGATGTAGGCTGTCCTACCCGGACCCGTCCAACTGGTCATTGGCTTAACGACCGAGGTTCATCGCCATCTCGGGTCAGGCCTTCTCGAGGCAAGCACCGCGGCGCAGGCTTGAACAGCCGCTGACACACTGATCCAAGATCGTGACTGGCACTGCCGCGCGCCGAAGCAACCCGCACCCCATCACCGGACATCCCGCACAGCGCCGACCGGTCAGTCCTCCGCTACATGATCGGCGACGAAGGCGCCTCGCTCACCGACGGGTTTAGGCGGCCCCGTCGTGGTGTCCTCAGAAGTCTGCAGCTCCAATTCCGCATTGAGCTCTGCCCCAAGCAAGACCGCATAAGCCGACACCCAGAACCACATCATGACGCCCACGACGGCGCCGATCGGACCGTAGGACGTGTCGTAGCTGGCGATGTGGCCGACATAAAGGGAGAAGAGAACGGAAGCGATCAGCCAAAGCAGCGTGGCGATCGAAGATCCCGGCGTGATCCAGTGCCATCGCGCGGATTGTCGGGATGGACCGAAATAGTACAGCAGCGAAAGCGATGTCATCACGAACGCGATCAGCAACGCGAAGGAGATCACCCGAAGCAATAGTTTCGAATACGCGTCAAGACCGACGAACTCGATCGCCACCGGTAGAAACACCAAGATGGCCAGAGCCACGATCGCACCCAGAATACCGCACAGGGTCATGGTCAGGCCCATCACCTGAAACCGCAGGAAACTGCGACTCTCCTGCTCCTCGTAAGCCATGTTCAGAGCTGACAGCAAAGACTTCGTGCCGGTCGACGAACTCCAGAGCGCGATCAAAGTGCTGATCAGCACGCTGAAGCCAAGCGTCGCTTTACCCTGCGTCACCAGCGAGTGGACCCGGTCGGCGATGAGCGTGAAGGCGGCAGGGGGTAGAAGTTCGCGGATGACCTGCAGTTGCGGCTCCACGGTCTTCGGATCGAAGACCAGGCCATAAATCGCAATCAGCATGGTAATCGCTGGAAACAGCGCGAGCGTCGCGTAGAAAGCGCACCCGGCGGCGACCAACGAGATACGGTCGGACACGATCTCCCAGTACAGTACGACGGATAACCTGCCGCCAGCCCTGCCAGGGAATGTGCCTCGGGTGGGTTGCCTTTCGGCCTAGAGCAGCATCCCGTTTCGCTTCGGCGCGTGCCGAAGACTGTAATAACCGGCGGCCACGCGTATTAATGCGCATGCGTTTTCCTCCTGGTCATGCAGCCGAACCACAAGGCGCTCACCACCGCGCCGGCCGAACAGGCGTCCCGGCCGCCTTCTGAGAGCGAATGTCTGCTGCGTGAACGTAGCGAACACCAGCACTTCCAACGCGACACCACCGGCGGGCGTTCACGCTACGGGTGAATCAGGGTCTTCGTGCGGTTGATGACGAAGGCCTCGCGGCGTTCGAGGAAATCGACCGCCACCTCGGCAAACGCCTCCGGCCGCTCGCCACTGATCGCGTGCCCCGCGTCGTAGACGAACACCAGGTGGCAATTGGGCATCAGCGCCTTGTAGAAGCGGCCCATCTCCGGCGGTATCACCTGGTCCAGCGTGCCGAACAGCACGAGCGTCGGCGTCACCAGGCCGCGCATCCGCGTCTCGAGATCCGTGTCCCGGTCGGGCCCACGCAAACGCAGCGCCAAAGCGCGTGACTTGGCCAGCATCGCCGGATCGGGGACCAGCAATGTCCTGAGCCGTTCGGGATGGGCGTACAGCCGGCGTGCCATCTCCTGCGGCGAACCCGAGGGCGGCTCGCTGCCGGCCGGCCGAATCGCCGCCGGCGCCTCCAGCACCAGGCCCAGCACGGCCTCGGGGTGCTGCATCGCCAGCAACAGCGCGACCTTGCCGCCAAACGAGGTCCCGAGCAGGTTGAACCCGTCGATCCCCAGGTTCTTGATCGCGACGGCCATGGTCGCGGCCAGCTCCGCCATCGTCGCCGTCCTGGTGTTCTCGGGCGACTGGCCGAACCCCGGCATCTCGAAGGCGATCACCCGGTAGTGCCGGCTGAGCAGGTCGTGGCCGCGCGTCAGGTGCATGCCGCCGGCGCCGTGCAGGTGGATCAGCGCGGTGCCCTCACCCGCCTCGCTGTAGCGTATACGAAAACCGTCGGCTTCGACGAAGCCTTCGCGGAACGCTGCACCCGGGCTCTCGATCTTTGCCACGATCCAGCTCCTGCTCAGATGTCGTGGATGCGCGGCAGGACTTTCCGGCCGAACAGGTCGAGCGCGCCCATCATCGCGTCGAGGTTGCCGGTGCCCGGGTCCTGCAACGACACGTCGATCACGCCGACGCCGATCTCGTCACGGCAACGCCTGATCTGCTCGACCACCCGGTCCGGTCCGCCACAGAAGCTGATCGGCAGCACGTTGCCGACATTGGCAGGCATCTTTTTCCCGGCAATGTTGCGCGACGTGTCGGCACTAATCAGCGCGGCGCCCAGTCCCGCGCTGATCGGGAACGGCGCCTGCTTGTCGCGCCGGTCCAGCGCCGTCTCGGCTGCCGCATCGGTCTCGCCCAGGATCATATTCGCCCGGTAGATGATGTCGTCCGGCCCCGGCTGCCAACCATACTGCGCGCATTGCTGCCGATAGTAGCCGGTCGCTCGGCCCATCAACTCGAAGTTCCCGTAGGAGACGCCAAGGCCGAGGTGGTTGCGCGCGGCAAACGCACCGGCTTCGGCGCTGGTGCCCAGGACATAGGTCGGCGGTGCCGGACTCTGCAGGCGCGGCCAAACTGAAACGGTGCGGAACTTGAAATAGCGCCCCTGCCAGCCAAAGGCCTGCGGCTCGTTCCAGGCCTTGAGGATCAGCTCCATGCCCTCGTCGGTGCGCTCGCGGGCCTCCGCCGGGTTCAGATCATAGCTGAGGTATTCATTGGTCGTGCCGCGCAGCAAGCCGACGACGATGCGCCCCGGCGCCATGGTGTCGAGCATCGCCAATTCCTCGGCGACGCGGATCGGGTTGCTGGTCGGCACGATCGGGCCAAGCAGGGCGATCTTGATCGTGTTGACGCGCGCCGCGAGCCAGGCGGCGGCGACAACTGGCGACGGCGTCAGGATTCGCGGCGAGTAATGGTGCTCGGACAGGCTGACCCAGTCGAAGCCAAGTTCCTCGACGAAATGCGCGCGCTCGACCATGGCACGACAGGCCTCGGCGCCGATCTCGGGGTCATAGGCGCCCGCCGGCACCGGCCATTCGCGAGGCATATCGGGTGACGGAACGTACCGTCCGGTTTCGAAATAGGAGACTTTCATGGCTCTACCCGCAAACGCGCGAGGCACACCGAAGTCGTGCTCGTCTTGACGATTATGCGACATTCCGTGGGAATGTCGATGCCGACGAACCGCTCAGCCAACCGTTCACCCGGTTGCCTGGTCTACGCCAGCGCGAGTTCCCGATATCCCGCGGCCGCCACCTCGTCGCATCGTGCCCGATAGGCGGGCGCACTGCCGCTATAGCGCGCGATGATGCGGGTCTGCTTGCCCTCCACATTGGTATTGATGCCGGTCATCCAGGAGTTGACTTCATTCGACAGCAAACCCACGCCCAGCGCCTTGACGTGATCGGTCCAGGACGCCACGCCCTCGGGCGTTGCCTCCACGCGGGTCAGGTTCCGCTCCCGCATGGCGCCGATCAGGCGCGTCACCCAGTCGACATTGTATTCGATGCTGCGGGGGATGTTACCCAATGCGGTATGCGGCCCCATCAGCATCATCATGTTGGGGAAGCCCTCGACCTGGACGCCGAGGTAGGTTTGCGGCCCGTGCGCCCATTTATCCTTCAACCTCTGTCCGCCGGCGCCCCTGATGTCGATGCGATCGAAACTACCGGTGATCGCATCGAAGCCCGTGGCGTAGATGATGATGTCGAACGCGTAGTCGGCATTGCTGGTCTTGATGCCCCGCGGCGTGATCCGCTCGATCGGCGTTTCCTTGATGTCGACCAGCCGTACATTCGGCTGGTTGTAGACCTCGTAATAGTGAGTCTCCAGCGGCACGCGGCGGGTGCCGAAGCCATGGTTCCTGGGGATCAGCTTCTCGGCCACCGTCTGATCCTTCACCCGCTGGCGGATCTTCCTGGCGACGAATTCGCTGATGACGTCGTTCGCCTTGGAGTCGGTCAGGATGTCGCGGAAGTTGCCCTGCCAGATGCCGAAGCCGCGTTCGGCGTACAGCTTCTCGAAGAACGTTTCGCGTTCCTCCGGCGTCACTTCAAACGTGCCGCGCGGATCGGGCGTGTGCAGGAAACAGGCAAAGGTCTCCTGGCAACGCTGGAACATCTCTGGATAGCCGGCCTTGATCTTCGCCATTGCTTCCGCGTCAATCCTGCTGTTGTGCAGCGGCGCACACCAGTTCGGGGTGCGCTGGAACACGGTCAGGTGGCCGACGGTCTTGGCGACCTCCTGGATCGTCTGCACGCCGGTGGCGCCGGTGCCGATCACCGCCACCCGCTTGCCCTCGAAGCTCACCTTCTCATGCGGCCAGCGGGCGGTATGGAAGGATTCGCCCGTGAACGTTTCCACCCCTTCAATGCGCGGCATCGTCGGCGCCGAGAGCGGACCGATCGCGGTGATCAGGAAGCGTGAACGGAAACGGCTGCCGTCCTCCGCTGTCACCGTCCAGCTCCGCGTCTCCTCCTGGTAGTGCGCGGCGATCACGCGGCTGCGGAACTGGATGTCGCGGCGCAGGTCGAATTTGTCGGCAACATGGTTAAGGTAGCGCAGCGTCTCAGGCTGGGCGGCAAAGTGTTCCGACCAGTTCCATTCCTCCAGCAGCTCCTGCGAAAAGGAGTAGCTGTAGGAGTAACTTTCGGAATCGAAACGCGCGCCCGGATAGCGGTTCCAGTACCACGTGCCGCCGACGCCGGTGCCAGCCTCCAGCACGCGCACCCGCATCCCCAGTTCGCGCAACCGGTATAGCTGGTACAGGCCGGATATGCCCGCCCCGATGATGATGGCGTCATAGTCCGGAACGGACACCGAACCGGCCTTGGTCTGAATTTCCTGCGAGGCGGTCATCTGCTGTCGCTCCTGCATGAGGTGGCAAGGACGTGGCCGGTATCTGCATCCGGCCGCGCTTCCCTCGACGGATAAATTGTTTGCCAATCCTGAGAGGCAGGCAAGCACGCCTCGGTCAGGTAAACACAATCCGATGAAACCACTCCTATCCAAGCGGACCAGCCGCACGTCGCCATCCCGGAGGCATGGACGGCTTATGGGAGTTGTTTGATGGAAACGCTGTACCGCAATCGGTTGCTTGCGCGGTCCTGCTTTGCCGCTTCGCCTGCCAGTCGCAACGATTTTCTGGAATTTGGCCATGACCAAGCCGGCTGATTGGCTCCTGCCATGAACTTAGCCGTGGCGAGCGTCGAGCTGACGACGCCCGGATTGTCGGTTCTTGGTCTGGCTCGCCCTGTGGCGGCGGTTCTCGTAATGATGGCGGTGATTGAGGTTTTTGCATGGTCCATGCATTTCCGATCGGCCGCCTTGCAGCTGGTCCGGCTCTGCCGGAAATCAGGTACAATGACGCTGGATCACGTGATCGACCGCGGGGGCAAAGTGGTGCGAGGAACGACGCTACACCATGCGACGGGTTTCGCCGTTTGAAGAACTCAACGGCTCGACCACAATCAGCCTTCATGGCCACCGGTCTGTTTGGCGACGTCGCCACCGCGATCTACATCGCACTGCTTGCCATCATCGCCGCAAGCACCGGCTTCGTTTACGTGCTGTTTCCAGAACTTGCCGCCCTGTCCCATGACATCCTGAAGCGGCCACACGGTACCTGGGCCAAGGCGCCTGGCATGCTCGTGGTCACGCCGTTCTTGACTTCTGTCGTCGGCACGGTTGTCACCCGAAATCTGCCTTACGGCCTGGTCTCGATCCTGCTGACCGTCGGCTGCGCGATCCTCATCATCTGGCTGCTGAAATCCCCCATCGCCCCGGCCATTTCCGCCGGCCTGCTGCCGTTGACACTCGGCCTGTCGAGTTGGTGGTATCCGCCATCGCTTCTCATCGGCACGGGCCTGCTGGCAGGCATCGCAAAACTGCGGGGCTACATCGTTCCGATCCCTGAAGAAACGCCTTCGGCCAGCGATCGCGCAGACGATATCGTCGAAGAGGCCCCGAGCGACTTCTCCTGGATCCCGTTCTTTCTCGTCTTCCTTGTTGCGGCGATCCTGCTGGCCAAGCTGACAGGATGGCGCTTCCTGTTGTTCCCACCGCTGGTGGTGGTCGCGTTCGAGATGTTCGCCCATGCCCCGACCTGCCCCTGGGCGGGGCGCCCTCTCGCGTTGCCGTTCGCCTTCGGTCTTACCGCCACGGCGGGCGTCGTCAGCGTCGAATTGCTCGGGGTCGGCCCGCTGGCCGCGGCATGCAGCGTCATCATTGGCGCTACCGTACTGCGACTATTCGATCTGCACGTGCCGCCGGCTATGGCTGTCGCCTTGCTGCCGTTCGTGATGCCGCATCCGGATTACGAGTATCCAGCGGCGGTAGCGTTCGGCACACTTCTGCTAACCTTGATGTTCATGGCATGGCGAAAGCTGGCAACCAAGGTCCTTTCAGTTCCAGAGACTTGATTTGCCAAAGACAGCGGCGCATGAACCCCTGTCAGATCAACGGCTCGGGCTCGGCGCTGCCATTTCGGTGCGCCTGCCACGTCATCGACGCATCCGCGGCACCACCGGCTTGCTCAAGCGGCTCGGACCAGCGTCGACGGCAGCACGAGGTGCCCGATACACCCCCTCGCGCAGCGCCCCATCTTGCCTGCTCCGTGTCCTCCATCGTCCTCGCCGACTTCTTCGTGTTAAAGCCCTTTCTTGCGCTGTTGCCATCAGCACCCGCATGAGCGTGTCGCACCAGACAGGCTGAGCGAGCGGACCAGGGGATGATCGCCTGGTTCGTGCGCTTGAGACGGCCGCAAGGCTTCAACACAGAGCAGCAGGCGAGGCAGAGCGAGGGCACGGAGCAGGCAAGAGACAGCGCTTCGCGCGCCGGATCTCGTTGGGCGGGCGACTATCTTCCCGTCACCGGTTCCGCGGTGATCCCGCGGCTTGGTTGTTCGCCGATCAGGGATCAAGCCGTGGCCGAACGAACACCGGTCTGACGCTGCAGGTTTGCCGCTGATCCGCCGGCGGACATCGAAACTGCGATCACAGGATCGAGACGCCGACTGTTCTGTCCGCATCACGGGTGACCGGGCGCCGGTGACCCCATCGAGCAGCCGATTGGCCGTGAAAGTCGGGACTGATCGGCTCGACCACAACCAGGACGCGGCCTGAGCAGTGCGATGCGAACCACAGATAAACGCGGATTGACCCGATAGGGGATTAAGGTTGAGCGATGAAGCGATGGCCAGACCTCGGTATCAGGCTTCCGAGGCGTGTTCATCCGGAATGGAATTACATCTATCGTTCCAATTACCGCCTTCGAAGCAGTAATTCCTGGGCGCCGCCTAAGCGTGTACGCACCAGGACAGGTTGCAGCGAGCGGACCAGGAACCAGCCGCCTGGTTCGTGCGCTTGCAATGGCCGCAAGGCTTCAGCGACTGAGCAGCTCGGCGCGGCCGTAGCGAGGTCCGCGGAGCTGGCTAAGAGGCAGCGCTTCGCGAGCCGGACTCTCGCTGGGCGGGCGACGACGGCCTCTACCGGTTCCGCAGTAATCCGGCGGCTTTGGTCGTTCGCCGATCAGGAATCAATCCGTGGCGTATGAACACCGGCAATATCCGTGACGCGCGTATAGATTGCCTGGATGCGGCCTCCGCCTAAGATCCGTGTGCGACTGAGCGCAAACTACATCCGAAGCCACCGGTTCGCGTGGTCGACGCTCCTGGTCGCCAACTAGCCACGCTTTTCGCAGACACTTCGGGTCAACCCGTAGCCCTCGCAGGCGCTAGGAACGAATATCGATCGATCGTGGCCGGACGGATCCCTCGTGATCCGTCCTTGCCGTCGACGTAGCACGTCGCCTGGCATGTATGTCGTCACCGTTGGCTGACTTTGCGGCCGTCTGGGGGCCTACGAGACCGGTGTGGCTATGGCTACGGACCAAACGCTTGTTCTCTGCGCCGCCCATCGCCGCTGCCAGTCGCCAGCGGCACGCCCGATCTGGCCCCGGTCCTATTGCACGAGCCTGGGTCCTTCCCCTTATGCTGGCCCAACTCACTGATCCGAGAGGCCGCCCATGACGAAGCAACTCCACCTCGGCGCCTTCATGCGACCGGTCGGCATTCACACCGCCTGGTGGCGCGTTCCGGGTGCCTATCCGGACGCCAACTTCAACCTTCAGCACCTGGTGCGCTTCATCCAGACGCTGGAACGGGGCCGCTTCGACGCCTTCTTCATGGCCGACCATCTCGCCGTGCTGAACATGCCGATGCCGGCGCTTCGCCGCAGCGGCACCTCCACCTCGTTCGAGCCGCTGACCCTGCTCTCCGCGCTCGCCATGGTCACCGAACGGATCGGCCTGATCGCCACCGCATCCACCACCTTCGACGAGCCCTATCACATCGCTCGGCGATTCGCCTCGCTCGACCATATCAGCGACGGCCGAGCCGGCTGGAACGTCGTCACCACATCCAACCCGGACGCCGCGCTGAATTTCGGCTACGACGATGAGATCGACCACGATGAGCGCTACCGGCGCGCGCGTGAGTTCCATACCGTCGTCACCGGCCTGTGGGACAGCTGGGCCGACGATGCCTGGGTGCGCGACCAGGCCAGCGGCATCTTCTTCGACCCCGACCGCCTGCATGTGCTGAACCACAAGGGCAAGCACCTCTCGGTGCGCGGCCCGCTCAACATCGCAAGGCCTGTCCAGGGCTGGCCGGTAATCGTCCAGGCCGGCGCTTCCGAAGCCGGACGCCAGCTCGCCGCGGAGACCGCCGAAGTCATCTTCGGCAGCAGCCGCACCATGGAGGACGGGCAGCGCTTCTACGCCGACCTGAAGCAGCGCATGCAACTGCTGGGCCGAGCGCCGGATGAACTCAAGATCCTGCCCGGCGCGCTGGTCGTCGTCGGCCGGACCAGCGAGGAGGCGCGGGAGAAAAAGGCCATCCTCGACAGCCTGGTCCACCCGGAAAGCGGCGTGCCGAACCTGTCCATGCGGATCGGCGTCGACGCGTCCGGCTTCGATCTCGACGCGCCGCTGCCGGAGATCCCGCAGACCAACGCCAGCCAGAGCGGGCGGGACTCCTTGGTCGCGCTGGCGCGTCGGGACAATCTGACGGTGCGTCAATTGGCGCAGATCGTCGGCGGCTATGGCGGTCTGCAGATGGTCGGCACGCCGGCCGAAATCGCCGACACGATGCAGCAATGGTTGGAGACAGAGGCGTCGGACGGCTTCAACGTGATGTTCCCCACCGTGCCGGCCGGGCTCGACGACTTCGTTAATATGGTCGTGCCCGAGCTGCAGCGGCGAGGCCTGTTCCGCCGGGAATACGAAGGTGCAACGTTACGTGAGAACCTCGGTCTCCGGCGTCCGCCGAACCAGTTTTTCCCCTCGGAGACCATCAACCGCGAGGCCGCGCAGTAGCATCAGGACGCGGCAACTCGTGCCAAGTTCGGCCATGCCTCGGGCCGGCCGCGGAATTACCAGGCACGCTTAACGGTTCTTTCACCTCTTGCTGTGCATGGGACACCTGATCACAGGGCGTCCACATGTTCGTATCAATCAACAACGATGAATTAACCGCGTCTTGTGCGCCGGCCTCATGCTGACGTTGGCCGGCGCCGGTCTGAACCGTGGCGACGCGGGTTCGGCGGCGCGCGATCAGACCCGCCAGCGTGCCTTCAACGGTGGCGTGACGCCGAGGGTCGGCGTCCATCGGCAAATCCCCGGCCTGTCTTCGCTAATGCGTCTGTCCCGTACCAGTCGCCGTCTATTCATCGTCGGGGGCCTGCTGATTGCGGCGATTGGCGCTGCCGTGGGTTTGCTGATCATTGCGCAGGGCGCCGCGAGTGCGACCGCGGCCGAGCAGGCAACGGGTAATCTGGCGCGGGTACTGGCGGAACAGACATCGAACTCCATGCTGGCTGTCGACCTGACGCTACGCGATATCGTCGGGCGGATGAGCAGCCTGGCGGCAAGTCATCCGGATGCACTGACCGAGCCCGCCGACACCAAGGCCATGTTCGACCTTCTGGTCGACAAGCTGAAGGGCCTGCCACAGGCCGACGCGCTCATAGTGGTCGGCGCGGACGGGTTCGTGAAGGCGAGCTCGCGCGGATTTCCCACGCCGCTACTGGATATTAGGGACCGCGAATACTTCAGCTATTTCACCGATAGAGACGACCACGCTGTCTTCGTCAGCATGGCACACAAGAGCCATGTGACAGGCCTGTGGACCGTCTTTCTGTCCCGCCGGATCAACGGCCCGCGCGGCGACTTCTGGGGAGTCGTCGCCGCGGCCGTCACGCTGTCCTACTTCGAGAATTTCTACCAAACCGTGACGCCCATCGAAGGCGCCGTCACGGTGTTGCGGCGCGACGGGACAATCCTCGCCCGCTATCCGCACGACGAAGGCACCATCGGATTGAAGCTGCCGCCGCGAGCGCCCTGGTACCAGCTCCTCGATGAGGCCGGCGGGTCATACCGCTCGCCAGGCTATGTCGATGGAACGGTGAGACTGGTATCCGTCCGCGCGATGCGCGACTTCCCCATGGTCGTCGATGTCAGCACGACCGAGGCGGCAGCGTCGGCGGACTGGCGTCGGCACGGTCTCTGGCTACTCACCGGGGCCGTGTTCGCGTCGGCCGGCGTGATCGTCCTGCTGTGGATCTTCGGCACTCAAATGGGCCGGCTGGAGCGGCAGAACGCCGAACTGAAAAGCAGCCGCCTGAAGTTCGACGCCGTGTTGGAGAACATCTCCCAGGGCCTCACGTTTTTCGACGGCGATCAGAAACTGGCCGTGTGCAACCGGCGCTACGGCGAGATCTATCGGCTATCGCCAGAGGAAACGCGCGTTGGCATGTCGCTGTCCGAAATCCTGGATCATCGTGCCAGCCGTGGAACCTTCGTCGCGATGACCCAGGCCGAATATCTCGCTCGGCGCGCAGCGCTTTCAAGCGCGGCGGAACCCTACGACATCACAGACGAGCTGACCGACGGCCGCACCATCATCATGCGCTATCAGCCGCTGCCCGACGGCGGCTGGGTCACGACGCACGAGGACATCACGGAACGGCGCCGGACCGAGGCCAGCCTGGCGTTCATGGCGCGCCATGATGCCCTGACCGGGCTGCCAAACCGGACGCTGTTTCAGGAGCGGCTGGTGGAGGCGATCGGCGCCTGCCGACAGGGCACCCTATGCGCCCTGATGTGTCTCGATCTCGACCGCTTCAAGGTGATCAACGACACGCTGGGACATCCGGTCGGCGATGGGCTGCTGCGCGCCGTCGCTGATCGCCTTTCGGCCGCCATCAGGGACGTCGACACGGTGGCGCGTCTTGGCGGCGATGAGTTCGCGGTGATTCAGGTCGGCCTGAAAACGCCCGAACACGCCGCCATTCTCGCGGACCGCATTCTTACCGCGCTCCACCAGCCCTATGAGATCGACGGCAACCGGATCGTGGCGGGTGCCAGCATCGGCATTTCGATCGCGCCCCGCCACAACATATCATCGGAAACGTTGCTGAAGGACGCCGACATCGCGCTGTACTTGGCGAAGGCGGAAGGCCGCGGCACCTACCGCTTCTTCGAAGCGGACATGGATGCGCACGTCCAGCACCTTCGCGCCGTCGAGCTCGATCTCCGAAATGCCCTGCCGGCAAACGATTTTGAACTGCATTATCAGCCGATCCTGGATCTGGCTTCCGAGAAGGTGGTGGGGTTGGAGGCGCTGATCCGCTGGCACCATCCCGTCCGCGGCTTGATCAGCCCAGCCGAATTCATCCCGATCGCGGAGGAAACCGGCCTGATCATCCCGATCGGCGCGTGGGTGCTCGAGACCGCGTGTCGGGCGGCGGCGGGTTGGCCCCAACATGTCTACGTCGCGATCAATCTCTCCCCAACCCAGTTCAAGGGCGCCTCGCTTCTCGACAGCGTGCAACAGGCCCTGGCCGCTTCCGGATTGGCGCCGACACGGCTGGTGCTCGAGATCACCGAGTCGGTCCTGTTGCAGCGCAGCGACGACACCCTCGCCTTACTGCATCAACTCCGCTCGCTCGGCATTCGCGTCGCCCTGGACGATTTTGGTACCGGCTTTTCGTCGCTCAGCTACCTTCGCAGTTTTCCATTCGACAAGATCAAGATCGACAAGTCATTCATCTGCGACGTCGATACCAACAAGGAGGCGTCGGTCATCGTTGCCGCTGTTATCGGCCTTGCCCGCAATCTCGGCATGACCACGGTGGCGGAGGGCGTGGAAACGGCGCGACAACTCGCCACGCTGTCCGGTCAGGGCTGCAGCAGTGTGCAGGGCTATCTGTTCAGCCGACCGGTTCCGGCCGGCCAGGTAGACAGCTTGATCAGGACGCTGCGTGTTGATCAGCCGTCAGCGCCGAAGACCAATGCCACAGCCTCGCGGCGCCGGGTCAGGGAGACGGTGGTATCGCACGGCTGAAGGTCGCGCCCCGTTCGACAAACTCCGCGATGAATGACGTAGGCGCTTTACCAAGGAAGTGATGCGAGCGCGGCTTCATGCTGATCACAGCCTCCCCTATCGTGCGCCGACAGACGGTGCAGCGGAGCGCCGTCAGGCCGGAGACCTGGGATGAGCCTGTTTCACAACACAACGCGCCAACGCGGCTTCAGCCGGCCGTTTGTCGCAGGTTTTGTCACCGGCGCCGTTATCGTCCCGATCACACGGATTCTTGGCCGGACGGCGACCGCCAAAGCGAAGCAGGAGCCCTCGCCTCCCGGCAGTCCAATGTCTACGCGAAGTCACGTGCTGGACACCGCCGCGGACGCCGTGCAGGTCAAACGACCGATCGACGCGATGAGCGCGTATCTCAACGGCTTCCACTTTTACGCCGACGACATGGGGCGCCAGGTGGAGGCCAACCACTTCTGCACGCACCTGACCGAGGACTTCCACCAGTGCGTGATCTACAACTCCAATCTGTCGAACGCGAAACTGATCGGGATCGAGTACATCGTCAGCGAACGGGTGTTCAAGACGCTGCCGGACGACGAAAAGAAGTTGTGGCACAGCCACCATTATGAGGTGAAATCGGGTCAACTGATTGCCCCGGGCGTCCCCGAGTTGGCAGAGCACGCGTTCATGCAAGACCTTATCACCACTTACGGGAAGACCTGGCACACTTGGCAGATCGACCGCGACACCAGCTTCCCGATGGGCATTCCGCAACTGATGATGGGGTTCACCAAGGACGGGCAGATCAATCAGCCCATGCTGCAGGATCGCGACGGGAGGTTCGACATCTCGTTCCAGGAGCGGCGGCAGAACCGCGACGACATTCCGATGCCGGACGTCGATCCCATGGCTAATTTCTGGCAAGGCGGAAAGATCATGCAACTGAAGCTGGAGGAAGTTCCGGTCCGCAACCTGCGCGCCTGATGGCAAGCGGAGCGCCCATCGAGGCACACGTCTTTGGATGCTTCAAGGGCAGCGGGCGACGCCTGCGCCAGTGGTGCGGCTTGCCCTTCGCCACGCAATGGCTCATGTCTGCATGCAACATGCTTAGGCTGCCGTGATAACAACAGCCGTCTGGGCTGCCACGAAGGCGCCGTCCTGTTTCGTCGCAGCAAGTCGAAGCCAACTGGAGACTATTATGAACCGCCTCTCGACCGCCCTACCGGGTATTGCCATCGGCGCCGCCGTTCTGACGGTGCTGGCATTCGCGCTCCCGCTCGGGTCGGTCCACGCGGATAGCGTGGCGCGGGTGCTGCCGTCGCCGGCGCTGGATGTGACGCCGAACCGGTCCGGTTTACAGACGGCGGTGTTCTCCGGCGGATGCTTCTGGGGCGTTCAAGGCGTCTTCGAGCACGTGAAGGGAGTCACGCAGGCTGTCTCCGGCTATGCCGGCGGTCACGTCGCCGATCCAGGTTACGAGCAGGTCAGTTCCGGCGCGACCGGCCATGCGGAATCGGTCAGCGTGACGTTCGACCCGAGCCAGGTCAGCTACGGCAAGCTGTTGCAGATCTTCTTCTCGGTGGCACTCGACCCGACGCAGGTGGATCGGCAGGGCCCGGATTGGGGGACCCAGTACCCGCTCGGAGCTTTTCGTCAGCAGTCCGGAGCAGGAGCGGGTGGCACGCGCCTATGTGGCGCAGCTTGAGGCGGCGCACGTGTTCAATCGTCCTATTGCGACGCGCATTGACCCTGCCGGGCCGTTCTACCCGGCCGAAACCTATCATCAGAACTATCTCGACCGTAACCCCAACGCGCCTTACATCGCCATCAACGACATGCCGAAGGTGCACAGCCTGCAGACGCTGTTTCCGGCGAGCTGGCAGTCAACCCCAGTGATGGCAGGCAAGCTTGCATCGGGCAATTGACGCATACCACCACGGTGACATCGGCTTCGCGACCGGTGTCCGACGACAGCAAACCTCAAGTTGGGCACACTGAACCCGCGCCTGCGGCGCAAGCCTGAGGGTGAGACAAGCGCGCCGCGCGTAATGCGGACCGGCCAGGGCACAGCGACGTCGCCACGCTTGCCGTCCCGTTAACCCGGGCACCGTTGCCTAAACCCCCTCGGGCGCCAATGCATAGTTACCGCTGTAGCTAACGAGCCGGGCCGCGACACGGTGCGGAAACACACCTGTGGGACTTTATCAATCGCGGCGGCACAACCGTTCCTGATGGTGGCCGTCCTCGAGTCGAACAGCCGTGGCTCGAGAAAAGGGCATGTTGCAGAAGACTAAGGATAAACGCGATGTCTCGCTTACCCGTCATAAAGTTCTTCATCGTGGCCGCATCCGCCGCCACTGCGCTTGCGACAGCCGGTATTTTGACCGCGCGGGCGCAGTCCTACACGCCCGCCTACCCCGCTTCGGCGCCGCAAATCGCCATCCAGCCAATGACGCAGGTTGATCCAGCGTCCGCAACCGGATATTTCTCCGATCCCTATCCAATACATGCCCCGCCACTCTGGACCACCGCCCCCATTCCGCAGTCGTTTTCGGGAACCACCAAGGATATCCTTAGCTGTCCGGGCAGTATTCAAGCAGACTGTTTCACGGCGACACCGATCACTGTCAGTGCGGGCCCCTTGCTAGTACAGCAGGCCCAGTTGCAAGGATCGACCCTCATTTCGTTTGAGAACAACAATATATTTCGGGATAACGCCGGTGACTGGCAAATGGCTACGACAGTGTATGTCCAGAATCCGGCCTATCCGGATGCAGGCCCCTGGAATGTCATCGTGCACGCGCATCCTGCCGCCGCCTCTCCCTACGCCGTTCCAACCGAGTGGATTGCCCATACGCTCCTGATTGGCTCATTCACTCAGCCCGCGCGCGCCAATTATGACGGCAAGTATTTTGCGGATTCCGGCAACCTGTACCTTCTCTACAGCAAAAGACTATCCAATCAACCGGCACGAGATGGTATTGTGGCGCAACTGATGCGGTCAGCAGCGCAGCCGGCCTCGGCCACGGCGACCGTGCTCATCAAGCCCGACGACGCGGATGGTGGCTACAACTCGGAGTATTTTGACAGTCTGAACCCAGAGGATCAATTCAAGCTGATAGAAACGGGCAATGTCACCATTGTCGATGGGAAATACGCGTTAGCATACTCCACCGGCGCTTACAACCAACCGAACTACAAGACGGGTGTCGCGTGGTCGAGACCTTCTTGCCGGACGCAGGGTCGTTCTACAAGAAGATGCTCAAGCAGGATACAGCCGGCGTGTGGGGGCAACCGAACCATCCAGAGGTTCAGTATCTGCTACAGGCTCAAGTGAGCAATTGGCCGAATTACGTTGCGGCTCAGGTTCTTGCGCCCGGGGTCTCCTTCCATTGTCAACGATGAGAGCGGAAACTGGTTTGTACTCTTGCCGGCTATGCCCCATCGGATGCTCAAATCCAACCGGGTACAGGTGATTTCATTCCGTCCCACAGACGCCCTTTCTTTGTGAAACTCCAGATTACAATTCCGGCTGATGCAACCGTTGCGGCAACATCCAACATGGATCTTGTCAGCTGGATTACGCCGGTGACGAAATGAGCAGGCCGCGTTCTGAGACTTTCGAAGGAACAGAGTCTCAGAACATAGGCCTGGCCGCTGAAGTCTTTGGTTTACATTACCGCCTGGCTCTGGCCCCAGGACTTGACTGTTTCTTTCGCAAAATCGCGATAGGTTCGCAGGTCGTGCAACGCGTCGGCGTCAAAAAGATGGTTCGTCTGACGTCTTGAGAAAACGCATGTTCAGAAGTGTATAGCGGTGATGGCAAAGTTTCTGGGACGACCTCATTGAGAACTACGAAAGGCCAAGCCCCTGGCCAATCGGTAGCATTCAGGCGGCACCTATCAAGGACGAATATCACGTCACGCCGGTTCGTCCTCCTCGCGCAGGAACGCGTCGAATTCCGCCTTGTAGTCCGGGTGCCAGCGGGATAGCGCCGGGCGGTTCTTGATCAGATCCTGCGCCGCCCACAAGATCCGCTTTTCGTCGATCGCACGGGTCACGTCGTTGTCGGGGCACAGGATGTAGAAATCGCCCTGATTGACCCCGGCGATCAGCATGTCCACCACCTGATCCGGCGTCCATGCGCCCGGCGGCTTCTCGCTGCGTCCGCCGCGCGTCATCCCGGTGAAGGTGGAGCCCGGGATCAGCAGGTGCGCCATGATCCGCGCGCCCTCTTCGTTGCGCAGGCTGTGCGCCAGCGCCTCGGTCAACACCTTTATCCCGGCTTTGCTGACGTTATAGGCGGTGTCTCCCGGTGGGCAGGTGATGCCCTGCTTCGATCCGGTGTTGATGATCGCGCAGGCGCTCCGCTGCGCCAGCATGGCCGGGGTGAACGTCTGCACGCCGTTGATGACGCCCCACAGGTTGACCTCCAGCACGCGGCGCCAGCGGTCGATGTGCTCCCACGGCCCGCCACCGGGTGCGGTCCCGGCATTGTTCATCAGCACCGCGACTTCGCCGAAACTGTCGTACACGGCCTGCTTCAGGGCCTGCACCGCGTCCAGGCGGCTGACATCCGTCGGCACGGCAAGAACCGCCGCGGCCCCCGATGGCGCGGCGGCGGCGACCGCGTCGGCGGCACGCTGCAACGCTTCGGCCGAGAGATCCGCCAGGCAGACCTTGAGACCCATCGCGGCGAACCGTGGGCGGCGGCGAGACCGATCCCGCTGGCTGCGCCGGTGATCACCGCGACCCGGCCGGCGCCGAGGGCTGGATGTTCGCTCATGATGAAACTCCTTCGTTGACGGATGAAAAGGCGATCCAGCCCGGGACGAAACCTGCGGCGACAGTCGGGATGGCTTTCCCAATCGCCATATTCATGTGTATATAACGAACGGAGCCAGAGCTATGAAACGCCGCGTGGCAACCTGAAACGGGGATCTGCCGCACCGCGTTTCGTCGAGGGCCGGCAATTGTTTGGAGGAACTCAGCATGCAACATGAACAGCACCACTACGTGAACGGAGCCTGGGTCGATCCGTTGCAGCCGGTCCTGCTCGACGTGGTTGATCCCTCCACCGAGGAACCGGCCACCCAGATCGCCGTCGGCGGCCCCAAGGACGTGGATCGCACCGTCGTCGCCGCAAGAGCCGCATTTCCCGCCTTCGCCCGCACCACAGCCGGCAATGTGCGCGTGAACTATCCGCCCAGCGACACCGCCGCGGCGTTCGGCGGCTACAAGCAATCCGGCAACGGGCGTGAATACGGCAAATGGGCGCTCGACGAGTTCACCGAGGTCAAGGCGGTCATCGGGTACAAAGCCGCATAGCAAGCCGTGGGCCCGCTGCACTCATACCAAGCTGCGTTTGGAATGATAATTCCGATATCAAGACGCGGACGTTTCCTGTCCTGGCCCGCCCACTCCCCATAATGGCTCGGCGCCAGTCCGGCCATCCGACCCAGCACCGAGCGGGCGTCGGTACCCCCGGTCTGGCGCCGCGACGATAGTGGGCACACCGCAACAACACTGGCGGAGCCAGGATAACACCGCCGCCGCCCGCACCCTCACCCGCCGCGACAAATCTTATTGCGGAACAAAATTCATCGCGACGCCGTTGATGCAATAGCGCAGATAGGTCGGCGGCGGTCCGTCATCGAAGACGTGCCCAAGATGGCTGCCGCAGTTCGCGCAATGCACCTCGGTCCGCACCATGCCGTAGCTCTGATCAACCGAGGTCTCGACCGCACCCTCGATCGGATCGTTGAAACTCGGCCACCCGGTGCCGCTCTCGAATTTCAGTTTCGCTTCAAACAGCGGCTGATCGCAGCCGGCACAGCAAAACCGGCCGGGCCGCTTTTCCTGCAACAGCGCGCAGCTTCCCGGTGCCTCGGTGCCGTGGCGCCGCATGACGTCATACTGCTCCGGTGTCAGCAGCCGACGCCACTCCGCATCGGTGCGTGTGACCGGATAGGTCTTTTCCGTAATCATCAGTGCTTTCCCAATTTCGCCTTGCCGGGCCTGCCGATAGGCCCTGTCCGACAGTGCCTGTACCTCTAACAGCCATACCATCCGGCTGTCGATGGCCCCCGTCTCGTCGGCCAGTCATATTGCCTTGCCTGATCGGACTCGTCACTTTGCAAGGATGCAACCATTTTCAAGGCTACTCGGCGCCTTCCTTGGTTTTCTGCTGATTTCTACCGCAAGTGGAGCGATGGCTCAAAGCTGTCCCGCTCCGCTCCCGCCGGACGCGGGCGTCCCGCCGACGACCATCAACCCGGTCATCGTACGCGTGCTCGGGGGCACAGTCACGCCGGTTGCCGCAACCGACGGTTTTGTTCATCTCGCCTACGCGGCCCAGGTCACCAACCTTGCGTCCGGCGCAGCCGAGGTCAGTTCGATCGTTCCGGTCGATCCGCTGCAACGCTTTCAGCCGACCGGCCGCAATCTGGTGCTTGACGTGGCGGCCAAGCAGATCACCGGCAAGGTTCGCCTGTTCGGCCTGCCGCCGGACGCCGCCCGTGACTTCATCAAGTTCCGCCCGGCGGCTCCGGCGTCACCTTCTTCGACGTGACCTATCCCAACCTGGACGCGGTGCCCCGGCTCATCAGCCATCTGGTCTCCGTGCAACTGCCTGGCGAGGCGAGCCTTGCCACGTTGACGGACCCACTGCCGATCGGCTGCGAAGCGCCCATCCGCCTCAGCCCGCCATTGGCTGGCCACGGCTGGTGGAACGGTAACGGCTGCTGCGAAACGGTGAACGCGCACCGACTCCGCCATCCTGCCCGTGAACGGCGATCTCCGCCGACCTGAGCAGTTCGCCATCGACTTCGTGCAGATCAAGGCGGATGGCTCGTGCTGCACCGGCCCGGTGCATGAGCTGTCGTCATGGCCATTCTACGGTGCGCCGATCCTCGCCGCCGCGGCGGGAACGGTCGTCGCAGCCGTCGACAACCAGTCTGACCAGGTGCCGGGGCCGCCCCAGGGCGTTACCGTGGCAAGCGCCGCCGGCAACCATGTGATCCAGCAGGTCGATGGTGGACACTGGATCCTTTACGCGCACCTGCGGCCCGGCAGCGTCGCCGTCCATACCGGCCAAATCCTCCGCCCCGGCCAACACATCGCGGAGCTCGGCAACTCCGGCTCCACCACGGCGCCGCATCTGCACTTCCAGGTGATGGACCGCCCCTCGGCGCTGAACGCGACGGGCCTGCCGTTCATCTTCGACCAGCAGATGCGCGAAGGCGTCGTTCGCGGCGCGCCGGCGCAAACCGAGCCGGATTACGAAGCCGGTCGCCCGATCCAGGTTGACCGAAATCATGCCGAACAGCGCCTGAACGAGATGCCCGCCGAGGGGCAGGTATTCGGTTTCCACCTGGATTGATGGCCGGCACGGCATTTCGCGCGGGGTCATTATGCAGCGGACTTACGCAGCAAAAAAGTATGATCTTTTCAGGGCCCTAATTTTGCTGGATAATTAATGAATTACGCAGCAAGCCGCATACCCAAACTCTCGTTCAGACCGCACAAATCCGGCGATTGCTTCATTCTGACACTGCTAACGGGCGGAAATGCTCGTTTTTTGCAACGGTGCTCTTCTATTTGGTCATTCCTCGGTCTTCTGACGGGCCGCGTATTCTGAGGTTGACGCGTTGGATCCCAGTGGAGATAACCGATACAGGCCGATGCCGCAGAGGCTAGGGCTGCCGCGCCCGCGCAAGCGAATTCTCCTTTCAGGACGTGATGCATAGATAGCCCACCCAAACCCGCGCTTGTAATATTAAATGCGAGTGGAAGAAACTGAATGTTTTGTTTCGTAATCATCTTTCCCTGTGATGAATTGTCATGTCTTTGCCGCTTGAAGCAGACCGTTATTCATATCCTATCGACCGTTCTATTTCAACATACTGGATGTTAAGACCAATATAAAGATAGAAAACGCTTTCAGCTAGCTGCTAATTTGGTTAATTATGTTGCAATTCTACGGCTGCATTTTGCCGTTCCGTAAATGGTAAGTGATGGTTTAGTGGTTTAATTGTGGGTGTCCACGCGCGGGTTAGGTGCCTTGGCATATGCCGGGTTATGCGGTCAGCAGCGCTAGAAGGGATTTCTTTGTCAAGGTCTCCAGCCCTGGCGCTCCGCTTTATGTTAAGTTGGGGGTCGCTTGAGAGCTTCGATCCGTTGAACAATATTGTTGGCGAGATCTCGGTAGCGTAGGGCATCGGTGAGCGTTAGCGAAGTTTCGTCGAGCTGATGGGTCGCTTCGTTACGCAACTGTCGCAGACTGCTGATCATGCTGCGATCATCCTCTGTTAATCCGATCCTATCGAACAGGACTCTTCACTCATAAAGTCATCGGGCTTGTCGAGGTTCACCCTGGGAATGGAGTTTGCGCCAGCTGCATGCGCGAGTGCTTTGCGAACGTTCAACCATGCTTGCTGCACGATGTATGCCGGTGGCGACGGCGCCTCAAGGACGAGAGGTTTTGGCGCTTCCAACTTCTTTAGCTGAGTTGCGATCGCTTGCTGATCTTCGATTTGATCAAGTTCTTTCGCGAACTCAGAACTCCACGCCTCCCATCCCTACCTTAAGCCGAAGTAGGTGGGTGAGCCGTCGCCTGATGGTAGATCGGTTGTCGATGTAAATTCCGACAAAGACAACCAGACAGAGAAAGCAGAAAACAAAGGACCATACATTCATGGCCCGCCTCTGGCAGTCTGCATAATCGTTACCTGATCCTTAAAGATTGGCACGAAAACCCGCTCTTGCGGACTTTCGCTCATCTTGGCAACAGGGCCCTCGGAGCCACGGTTACTCGGTATTTATGGAAACTCCGCGAAGATAGGTTTCCCAGAAAAGTTCCGCTCTCTCGGCGGATCGCTCCTTCAACTCAATAAAATAAGGCTCTCGTCCAAAGCCTTCATAAAGCGAAATAAGACATTCCTCGACTTCCATCTACGAGCGCGAAAATATCTGAATAATCTACTTGCGGTAATGACGGTGCATCTTGCACCAGAAGGTGCGCTATCGAATGCCGGAGGAGCCGTACCCTCTTAGATTTTTCGCCTGCATACAGTCGATCATAGCGGGTGCACGCATCGGAAAGCTTCTGGCTATTTGGCTTCGCAGACTGCTTTGCATTTGGTGCTGTCAAAAAATCTGAAAGGGTCTGATCCTTCAGCTCTCCAATAATCTGCCCAAGACTTGCCCGGTTGCCACGGCGGTCATCGGGCGGATCAAGAACCGCAACCGCAAGACCAATGGTAGATCGTAGGATACAAGCTCGGACGACCGCAAGCGCCTGCACATGCGGTCGCGCAAGCCTAATCGGAACTTCGGGAATTCAGATTCTCTAGCATGCTTCGGTATCCGTGAAGCTCGGCAACAGCGTCGTCAAGCTTCATCGCGCGGTCAAGCACATCGTTTGCACGCCCCAACATACTACGCTCGGTCGCTATCGCGCTGTCGCGCCGCTTGGTCGCCTCGCGCTTCCGGTGGAGGGTGGACTTCAGCACTGGCTGCGTGGCTTTTCACTCGTTGAGGCTCAGCCATGTCGTGCCACAGCCGCATAATATCAAGATATGGTAAGTCAGGGTTTCCCAATATCGGTCAGGACGTTTGCGAGAACCCCACCCGTGCCTCCCCGGAGTACCTAAATGTTCGCACTCCACCCAGATATGGTCCAAGCCTAGCTCGCCTTCCTCGTCGCTGGTGAAGGCGGAGGCTCATTCCCACTCGGTCCCGCGGATCGTGCTATCCTGCCCGTTCAACGTTGTGACCCCTTGCACCCTGGTCAGGCCGCGCCTGATCGCCCGCCGTGCCTGGACCATGGTCGACATCAACCGGCCCCCTCCTTCCGGCCGGCGGCCAGGGCACGGAAGACCCGGTCCGGCGCCAGCGGCAGGTCGCGGCAGCGGACCCCGGTCGCGTCGGCCACCGCATTGGCCAGCGCCGGCGCCACCGGATTGAATGGGCTCTCGCTCATCGACTTGGCGCCGAACGGGCCGACGCTATCGGTGGTGTCGGCGAACAGCACCTCAGTCCGAGGCAGGTCGGCCCAGGCGGGAATATGATAGTTACGAAACGTCGGGTTCATCACCCGGCCGGCCGCATCGATCCGCAACTCCTCATACAGCGCGGCGCCGATCGCCTGGGCGGTGCCGCCCTCGATCTGGCCGCGGCACTGCATCGGGTTGATGACGCGTCCGGCGTCGGCGGCCTGCACGCTTTTCAGGATGCGGATCTCGCCGGTAGCCGGCTGCACGGCAACGCGAAAACCCTGCACGTTGAACGCGATGGAGCGTGGCGTGCCATTGCTGCCGGCCAGTGCCCACCAGCGCCGTCCCGGCCGCCGGCCGCAGCGTCGCCAGGTCAAGGCAAGCCGAACCAGCCAGCACGGCATGCGCGCGACAGTCTGCAGGCTGCCCGGTCAACCCCCAGCCGAACCGCCGCCAGTTCTAGCAGGCGATCCCGCAACGCCAGCGCCGCCCGCTCGGTCGCCTGACCGGCGACGACGCTGCCCGTGCTGCCGAAGGCGCCGGTGTCGTGGCCGAGCAGGGCCGTGTCGGACTGGCGGACGCGGATTGCCGCCACGCTGGTGCACAGCACGGTCGCCGCGATCTGTGCATGCACCGTCGTCGTGCCGTTGCCGAACTCCGCGGTGCCGACAGTCAGCTCATAGCCGCCCGCTTGGGTCAGGACGATGCGCGCCTCGGCGAAATGACCACGCGGCGGGATGGTGTGGATCATCGACAACGCCATCCCGTCGCCGACCCGCCAGGAGGCATCCGGCGGCAGCGCGTCGGTCGCTCCCCGCAACGCCGCCTGCACCAGGTCCAGGCACTGGTCCAGGCCGTAGCTGCCCAATACCACATCGTCATGCGGATGTTCGTTCGTCGGCATGCCGCTCGTCCGAAGGCGTGATGACATTACGCCGACGCAACTCGAACGGATCGAGATCCAGCGCGCGGGCCAGCTCATCCATGGCCGATTCCACCGCGAACACGGTCTGGCTCAGACCGTAGCCGCGGAAGGCGCCCGCCGGCAGGGTATTGGTATAGACGGCATAGCCCTCGACGCGCTTGTTCGGACAGCGATAGACGCCAATGGATTCGCCGCAGCCGTGATGCAGCACGCCGGCGCCATGATTGCCATACGCGCCGGTGTTGGAGACGACATGCAGCTGCATCGCCGTCAGCGTGCCGTCACACCGAGCGCCAAGCGTCACCGCGACGCGCATCGGATGGCGGGAGGTGGCGGCGATGAACTGCTCCTCGCGGCTGAATTCCAGCCGCACCGGGCGGCCGGTGCGCAGCACCGCCAGCGCGACGATATCCTCGACCAGCATCTCCTGCTTGCCGCCGAAGCCGCCGCCCACCCGCTCGCAGAACACCCGCACGCCCGCTTCTGGCAATCCGAACAGGTCGCACAGCGCCCGCCGCGTCAGGAACGGCGTCTGCGTGCTGCTGCGCAGATTGAGGCATCCGGCCGCGTCCAGCCAGCCGATCGCCGCATGGGTTTCCAGCGCGGCATGCTGCACCCGCTGCGTGGTATAGCTCGCCTGATGCACGACATCGGCCGCGGCGAGACCAGCCGTCGGGTCGCCGCTCGACATCCGCACCACCGCCAGCAGGTTGCGGCCTGGATCATGAATGCGTGCCTCCGGGCCCTTGTCAGCATGCAGCAGCGGCGCGCCGGGCTGCATCGCGGCCTCCGGATCGAACACCGCCGGCAGCACCTCGTAGACGACCCGAAGCGCGCGACAGCCCGCCTCGGCCGCGGCCTCGGTCTCGGCCAGCACGGCGGCGACGCGCTGACCGACGAAGCGCACCACCGTGTCCAGCACACGCGTGTCGTCAGGATCGTCATGCGGGTCCTCATGCCGAGCGGTGGAGAACAGCCGGGGCGGCGAGTCCGCCGGCGTCAGCACCGCATGCACGCCCGGCACCGCCAAGGCCGCGGTCGTATCAATCGAAACGACGCGGGCATGGGCGTGCGGCGAGCGCAGCAGTTTCATCTGCAACAGCCCTGCCAACGGCGGCATGTCCAGCGTATAGCGAGCCGAACCGCTCACCACGTCCGGACCCGCCGGGCTGGCGATGCTGCGACCAAATGGCGAGGCACCCTCGTCCGGTTCGGCAGGCGTGCCGGTGCCGCCAATCGCGTCGGCGATGGCGCGGTATCCCGTGCAGCGGCACAAATTGCCTTTCATCGCCGTGCCGAGATCCCGGCGCTGCGCCTGATCCAGGCAGCAAGCCGTCAGGATCATGCCCGCGGTGCAGAAGCCGCACTGGAAGCCTTGCGCCGCCAGGAAGCGACGCTGCATCGCGTGCAGATCGTCCCCATCCGGTCCGGTCGCCGCGAGCCCTTCGATGGTGGTCACCTCGCGTCCCTCGGCGCGGAAAGCGGGGGTGACACAGCTATGCACGGGCTGCCCGTCGAGCAGCACGGTGCAGGCCCCGCAATCCCCCGCGTCGCAGCCTTTCTTGACGCCGAACCAGCCAAGATCGCGCAGCAACGTCCGCAGGCACTGGCCGGGCCGAGGCACCGCGTGGTGCTGACGGCCGTTGACGTTCAGGCTCATGGCTGCGCTGTCTCCGACAACTCCTGCCGGATCTGTTCGGCCAGCCGGAACGTCATGTGGCGGCGCCAGTCGGGGCTGCCATGCAGGTCGTCGTAATAAAGCGCGTCAGGAATGGCGTGAACCAGCGCCGCGCGAAGTTCTGCCTCCAACGGGATGTGTTGAAACGCAAGCTGCACGGGCCGGCGCGTGGCGGCCGTCACGGTCATGGCTAAACCCCCGGTCGGCGACAGCGTGCCGATGAGCAGCGCGGCGGAGCGCCCGAGCGGCGTCAGCGAGATCTGACGGAACGCCGATGGCCGCTGCAACACCGCCGCCGGCAGATCGATGGCGCGCAGCAATTCGCCCGGCCGCAGGGCATTGTGCTGTGGCCCAAGAACGAATGACGCTGCGGGCAAGAAACGTTCACCGCCTTCCGGTGTCCAAATCGAGCAGATGCCGTCCAGCGCCACAGCCAGTGCCGTCATCGGGCCGGCCGGCAGCGCCATGCACAGATTTCCTCCCACCGTCGCCGCAGTCCAAATCTTGAAAGAACCCAGCAGGGCTCGGCAGCATTGGCGGAACAGCGGGGCGGAGCGCCAGGCTGCTGGCAGATCAGCCCCTGCAAGCTGAGCCAGGGTGCAGGTCGCGCCGATCCGTAGCCCGTACGCAGTGTTCTCCAGCGCAGGCCAACCGAGGCAAGTCAGGTCTATCAGCCGGGTCAATGCCGGCTGCGGCTCAGAGTACAGCCAGGTGCCGCCGGCGAGCCACGCATCACCGCTACGCCAGGACGGCAGCTCGCCACGGCGTCCTGGGCGGCTGATTGCCGTGATGCTGTTCAAGTCCATGGCCGATGCCCCTTGCGCCGCGGCAGGTGGTGACGCAAGGGAATGATATCGCAAGGCGCGTGCCAGTCGCGCCGGGGCGAACTCAGGCAAGGGCGAGGGAAAACCCTACTCAGCCGAACAAGGGAACATCACCGTCAACCTGGCAAATCGCCTTGCGCAACTTGACGGACACAACCATGACCGAGAAGCGTCATTTGCCGGTTTTTCCGCCGCCGGACTTCGCGGGGTCGGTTCCGTGCCTATCGCTGGCCGCGGCGGCGTCGCTACCGGGCGTCACCATAGACCCAACCGAGCTGGACTGACGAGGCTTCGTCCCCGAGCCGTTCTTCACATCAGCGGCTTCTTTGGTGCTATCTGCCTTCAGCCCGGGGCCAGTCGTTTGTTGTGCAACCGCGCTCGCCAAAGGGCTGATCATCAATAGTGCAACCAAAAAAACGTTTCGAGCTTTCATGTATCTAACTCCTTCCCGCTGTTAATTGGGAGCCGCCATTTCCGCGGCAAGGGCGTGGCCGCAATTGCTGCCTGTCCAAGGGCGAGATCATTCAACCTGGACGAACGCCGCGCTCCGCAATCAGGATCTTGTTCCGGTCAGCTGTAAACGTTCATGATCGTATCCAGATTGATCATCACTGGAATATGTCGGCCGGTGCGTCCACCCGCAGGCTTCTTCCCAGCGTCTGACCCATCTGCTCTGCGTCCGAGGCACTGCCAGCCAAGTCGCGCCTCAGCAGGAAGGAGCCGTCGGCCCGCGCCACGCCGCCGATCAGCAGCAGGCGCCCATCCTGCTGCAACCGCGCATATCCGGCGATCGGGGTTCGGCATGACCCGTCCAGCTCCGCCAGAAGCGCTCGTTCGGCGGTGGCAGCGGTGCGCGCCTCGGGATCATCATCGCCGCCAGCAGCGCACACGCCTCGTCATCGTCGGCTCGGACTGTAATGCCGATGATGCCCTGGCAGGCGGACGGCACCATCACATCCGTTTCCAGCACGATGGTGCGCGGCAGCGACAGCCCCAGCCGGTTCAACCCGGCCACCGCCAGCATGGTCGCATCGCATTGTCCGTCGCGTAGCTTCGCCAGCCGCGTCTGCACGTTGCCACGCAGCGTGACAACCCGCAGATCCGGCCGTGCATGCAGCAACTGAGCCTGCCGGCGGACCGAGGATGTCCCCACCACCGCACCCCGCGGCAGCGTCCCCAGCGGATCGGACAATGCAGTGCTGGCACACCGCTCGCTCAGGATCAGCGCGTCGCGTGCATCCTCCCGCGGCAGAGTGCACGCCAGGATAATGCCTCTGGGCAACTGGGTTTCCAGATCCTTCAGGCTATGCACGGCGAAATCGATCCGGCCATCGCCAAGCGCCTCATGAATTTCCTTGGCGAACAAACCCTTGCCACCAATATCGGCCAGCTTACGATCCTGCACGGTGTCGCCCGTGGTGGTGATCACTTGCTCCTGCAGGACACCCGGCTCTCGCAGCGCCGGGACGGCCTCGCTCAGCAGCGTCATGAACGCGCGCGCCTGGATCAGCGCCAGCGGCGAGCCGCGCGTGCCGACCCGCCACGGCAAGGCACGGGGACCCGATGTGATGCGGGAGCCAGTCTCAATCGCATCCGATGCCGCCGTCATGCTTCCCTCTTTGTCGATGTTTCGCTGTCCCTCTTTACATCAATCAGCGACTGAATGCCCATTGAGCCGCACAATCGCCAGTGCCTCGGCCGGATCGGCCCTGGCGAGCAGGGGCGTGATCGGCGGCAACGCCGCCGGAGCAGGCTGCCCTAAGTCTACAAGTGCCCGTTTCAGAATGCGCTATGGCGAGTCAGCTGTGCGTGGCTGTCGAGAACCGGAGCGCAGCGGCCGAGTTGGCCGTGAGCACCGGAAGCGCAGAAAGCCGCGTCAGATGGCCGCCATAGTAGCATTAAGCCCGGCGGGCGGCCATTGCCATGGCGATCAATGAGCTGCCCGCGAAGATCAGGTCGATACCCACCAGCAGGCCCAGCGCCCAGGCAAACGCGCCCGGCAAGCCGGAAATGATCAGGGCTGCCAGAACCAGATCGATCACGCCGCTGAACACCATCCATTGCCACCGGCTCGTTTGCTCGCGACGATGCTCGATCGCGTGCACAATGGACAGCACGCCATCAACCACGAAATAGGCAATCAGCACGTAGGTCAGGGTTATCAGCCCGGCCAGCGGGTTGGACAGCAGCGAAACACCGGCCAGCAGCGCCACCACCGCTGACAACAGGGACCACCAGAACCCGGGCGCTCGGCGAGCCCCGAATGTCGCAACGAGACCGACCACGCCACCAATCAGGAACAGCCAACCGAGGAAGATCGTGATCCCGATCCCGGCGATCGGCGGAACGACGATTGCAGCGACGCCGAGGAGAAGCAGGACGATCCCTTCGACGAGATAAATCCGCCAATGCTGATACAGGGACTTGTTCAGCCCTCCGATCAGGTCCGCACCATCAGTCAATGCCATGTCGCGTCCTTCTCCCCGCTTTGCCGGCCGGCAGCACCGGCCTGTGGCTGCTTCGCACGCGGACTCTACCCGAAGGCATGCCGTATCGCATCCTCCCGATTGATGGCGATGGCAGCTTCGCCGCCTGACCAGTATCGCCCGCCGGATACACACGGCGCCGTTGAACTCGACCCGTGGCGCCCGCTTAGGAACTCGAAAGATCCAGGGCCACTGCGCGGACTGCCGCGGCCGCGATCAGCATCCATCCGCGCGTCATGAAGGGGAACGTATAGATGACTGTGTATGCGCCGAGCATTGCGCCGATTCGTGCTGATGCGGCGGAAACGATCCCGGTCATCGATCTCGAACCGCTGCTGCATGGCGATTCCGGCGCAACCCAGGCGCTGGGCGCGGCGTTGCGTGATGCGTTCGAGAATGTGGGGTTCTACTTTGTCGTCAATCATGGCATCCCGCAATCGCTCATCGATGCAACCTTCGCCGCCGCCCGTCGGTTCCACGCCATGGACCTGGACCGCAAGCTGGCCCTGCGGATGAACAAGAACAATGTCGGCTACATGCCGTTCAAGGCCTCGGTCACCCGCCATTCGACATTGAACGCGAACAATCAACCCAACCTGGTGGAGGCGTATTTCACCAAGCGGGAATTGCCGCCGGACCATCCCGATCGAACCTCCGGCCTGCCGTTCCGCGGCCCCAATCTGTGGCCGGACGATCTACCCGGCTTCAAGGAGACCGTGCTGCGCTACCACGCCGCGATGGAGCATCTGGGGCTGTCGCTGCTGCCGCTCTATGCCGTAGCGCTGGACCTGCCGCCGGATTATTTCGCACCGGCGTTCCGGGAGCCGATGTACACCCTGCGCATGTCGCACTATCCGCGCCAGGACATCGTCGAGGACAACGAGTTCGGCCTCGCCCCGCACACCGATACCAGCTTCATGACAGATACTTGCCCAGAATGACGTGCCGGGGCTTTCGATCCGGCTACCCAATGGCCGCTGGCTGGACGCGCCTGCCTTGCCCGGCAGCTTCCTGGTGAACGGCGGCGACCTGCTGCGGCGCTGGACCAATGAGCGGTTCCTGGCCACGCCGCACCGGGTGATCAACCGGTCCGGACAGGAGCGCTACGCGATTCCGTTCTTCATGGATTGCGACTATGACTGGCGGATGGAATGCCTGCCGACGTGCCGGCAGGCCGACGCCCCACCCCGGCACGAGCCGATCAGCTATCCGGAATACATGACTTGGTTCCGCGACCTGAACTACGCCCGGGCAATGAAGCCGGACTGACCGGCGGATCGAGGTAAGGCAACAGGCCATGGGTCAGCAGATCGAGACACTGGCGGCGTTCGTCGCGGCGACCGGCTGGGACGACATTCCGGAGCCGGTGCGCCAGCACGCCAAACTGGTGCTGCTGGACACGCTGGGCGTCATCCTGGCCGGCTCCGAACGGCCGGAGGTGCGGCAACTGCGAGACCGCCTGACGGCCGCCGCCGGCACCGGCGCCACGGTGTTCGCGCGCGGCTGGCCAACGGCCGATACAAGGACGGCCGCCCTGTTGAACGGCATCGCCGGGCGGTCGATCGAGCTGTGTGAGGGCCACCGCCTGGTCTCAAGCCAATCAGCGGTCCAGGTCCTGCCCGGTGTGCTGGCGACCGGCGAGGCCCTGCAAAGCACCGGTCAGCAGATGATGGCTGGCCTTTATCCTGGGCTACGATGTGGCGGCGCGGCTTTGCGCGGCCTTCACGGCGCGGCCGCTGGCACACCAGAATGGCCAGGCGACCCTGCTCGGCGCGGTTGCCGCCAGTGCGCGGTTGCGCGGCCTGGACGCCGCCGGGATCAGCCGGACCCTGCGCATTGCCGCGACCTTGATCCTGACGCCAAGCTATACAAATGTGGTGGCAGGGGCCACGGCGCTGAATGTCGCGGGCGGCATGAGCGGCTTTGCCGCGGCGCTGGCCCCCGAACTGACCGAGGCTGGATTTGAGGCGCAGCCGGATGCGATCGAGCAAGCCCTCGGCCAACTGGTCGGCAGCGGCTTCAATCCGCACGTCGCCGTTGAAGAGCTAGGAACACGCTGGGAAATCACCCGGAATTACTTCCGGCTCTATGCCTGCTGCAATCCGATCCATCCCGCGCTCGATGCGCTGGAGGCGGTGCTGACCGAACTGCGGCCGCGGCCGGAGGACATCGCCAGCATCGACATCGCGACCTATGAGTTTGCCGCGGTCATGCGCAATCCCGATCCGCCGAACTATTTCGCTTCCAAATATTCTCTGCCGCACGCCGCGGCGGCGATGGTGGTGAACGGTAGCGCGGGTCACGCTTCGCTCGATGATCAGGCAGTGACTGATCCCACCATAGCGGCGCTGCGGCATCTTGTGCACATCACCGAGGATCCAGACATGAGCGCCGTTGTCCCACGGCTTCGGCCCGCTCGTGTCGTCGTGACCTTGACCGATGGCCGGCAAGCCATGCGGCAGGTCGAAAGCCACCGGGGCGACTTCATGCGCCCCTTCAAGGAGTCGGAGATCCGTGCGAAATTCCAGCAACTCGCCACGACCATCCTGACCCCGGACGGAGCAGCACAGGTCGAAGACGCGGTTGATCATTGCCAGGATTGGCCCAACATAGCTCAACTTGTCGACATCTTCCGGCACTGCGGCCGCCGATGAATGAGTTCCGACCGACGCAACGATACGGCAACCGCGCTATCGCATCGGAACCGCCGGGTGGAGCATCCCGAAGCAGCACGCCGCGGCGTTTCCCGAAGCAGCAACCCATCTGCAACGATATGCGCGCCGCTTCCAGGCCGTGGAAATCAATTCGTCCTTCTATCGGCCTCATAGACACGCGACCTACGCTCGCTGGGCGGCTAGCGTCCCACCCGGTTTCCGTTTCGCGGTCAAGCTGCCGCGCGAAATCACCCACCGGCGCAAGCTTGTCGCCGTGACCGAGCCGCTGGAGCAGTTCCTGTCGGAAGTCGCGGCGCTCGGGGACGCGCTCGGCCCGCTTCTGGTCCAGTTGCCGCCCAGCCTTCCCTTCCAGGCCGCGACGGTCGAGACGTTCCTGGAGACGTTGCGCGCAAGGTTCGACCGCGCCGTGGTCTGCGAACCGCGGCACGCCACCTGGTTTACCGATACGGTCGACGCCTTGCTGTCACGCTTCCGGATCGCCCGCGTCGCGGCCGACCCGGCGCTGGTGCCGCTTGCGGCAGAACCAGGGGGATGGATGGGGGTCATCTATCGGCGCTTGCACGGCTCGCCCCGCATCTACTACTCCCCGTATTCGACTGACTACCTCGAAACCACCGCCCAGCTTTTGCGCGACGCGGCGGCGGTCACCGAGGAAGCGTGGTGCATTTTCGATAACACCGCGCTGGGCGAGGCGACACACGATGCCCTGCGGCTGCAGCAATGCCTATGACCGGCGGCCCGGAGCATGGATGAACCTGTCAAGGCCGATGTCATGGGCGATTGTGCTACACCTCCATCCCGAACAGCCTCTCCGCATTGCCGCCAAGGATGGCCCGCTTTTGCGCATCGCTCAGAGTGGTCGTGGCAAAGATATTTTCCACCGGATGCTGGTCCCATGGGTAGGGATGATCGCTGCCCAGCATGACCTGACTGGCGCCCACTTGCGCGACCAGGTGGCGCAACGCCTCGGGCGTAAACACCAGTGCATCGAAGTAGAGCTGGTTCAGGTATTCGGTTGGCTTCTTCTTCAGCTTGATGTTCGGATCACAGAAGCCGATGGTGCACACAAAACACGCATGATCGTCGCGCGGCGCGTAGGACGGCAGGTATCCGCCGCCATGCGCCGCCAGCACCTTCAGCCTGGGAAACTGGTCGAGCGTGCCCTGGAAGATCAGATGCTGCAGGGCGATCGTCGTCCCCAGCGGGTTGCCGACGGTGTTCGCCAGCCAGCCGTTGCCCTGCAGGCGCTTGGCCAGCTCCGGCACGCCCTGAGGGTGGATGAACAGCACCGCCCCGAGCTCCTCGGCCTTCGCCCAGACCGGATGGAATTTCGGGTCGGAGAACTCGCTGCCCGCGACAACGTCGCCGATCGCCGCGCCTCGCAGTCCCTGCTTCTTCATGGCGGTTTCCAGCTCCTGCACCGCGAGCGCCGGGTCCTGCAACGTCAGCGACGCGAACGCGGCAAACCGATCAGGCTTCGCAGCGACCAACTCGGCCAGCTTGTCGTTCTGGATCGCAACAATCTTCGCCGCAAGGTCACGATCCTTGCTGTACCAGTATGGATTGATCGACAGCACCTCGATGTCGACCGCCATGGCGTCCATCGCCTTGGTGCGATCCTCGATCGTCATATAGGCTTGCGGCGCACCGTTGACCGGCGGCGTCAGCGCGGCGGCTTCGTCCCCCATCAGCGCGGTCGCCTCGTGGAACAGGCAGTGCGTATGCACATCGATGACCTTGACGCGCTTGCCGCCGACCGTCACGGGCAGGTGATGCACGGCTCCCGGCTGCGCCTGCGCCACACCACGCAGCCCGCAGGCGCAGAAGATGGCGCCGGCCGCGCCTGTCAGGAAGTGTCTGCGTGTGTTCATGTCGGTTTCCCCATCATCGAAAGCGCGCCTGACAGCTCGTTGCCGGCAATTCGCGCCGCTCGGGCATCATCACACGTTCTCGCCAGCGGTTCCATCCGCGCCGAGACCCGAGGCGCTCGCCGCATAAACTCCCCGACACACTGGAACTCACCGGCGGCTTCAACGGTTGTTCGCACCATCAAGGCCCGGGCGCGGATCCCCGTGTGACCCGGCCGGTTTTGTCGGGAGAACACATATGGCCATGACAGTCGGAGATTTTGTCTGGGAACGCCTCTATCAGTGGGGCGTGCGCTGCGTCTTCGGCTACCCGGGCGACGGCATCAACGGCCTGATCGGCGGCCTGGCCCGCTTCGGCGAGGACAAGATCAAATTCGTCCAGGTCCGGCATGAGGAAATGGCCGCGTTCATGGCCTCGGCCTATGCCAAATTCACCGGCGAGCTTGGCGTCTGCATGGCCACCTCCGGCCCTGGCGCCACCCACCTCATCACCGGCCTGTACGATGCGCGCATGGACCACATGCCGGTCCTGGCCATCGTCGGCCAGCAGGCCCGCGCCTCGATCGGCGGCCATTACCAGCAGGAATTGGACCTGCAAAGCGCCTTCAAGGATGTCGCCGGCGCCTTCGTGCAACAGGCCAGCAGCCCGCCGCAGGTCCGCCATCTGATCGATCGCGCGGTGCGGATCGCCAAGGGCGAGCGCCGGGTGACCGCGCTGATCTTTCCCAACGACCTGCAGGATCAGCCGTACGAAGAGCCAGCCCGCAAGCACGGCACGGTGCATTCCGGCATCGGCTACACCGACCCGAAGGTCGTGCCGTATGAAGCCGACCTGCGCCGAGCGGCCGAAGTGCTGAACGCCGGCAAGAAAGTGGCGATGCTGGTCGGCGCCGGCGCATTGCACGCAACCGACGAAGTCATCGCGGTCGCCAACAAGCTTGGCGCCGGCGTCGCAAAAGCCCTGCTCGGCAAGGCGGCGCTGCCAGACGACCTTGCCTGGGTCACCGGGTCGATCGGGCTGCTCGGCACCAAGCCAAGCTGGGACCTGATGACCGAGCTGCGACACGCTGCTGATGATCGGCTCGGGCTTCCCCTATTCGGAGTTCCTGCCGAAGGAAGGCGCCGCGCGCGGCGTGCAGATCGACCTCAAGCCGGACATGCTGAGCATTCGCTACCCGATGGAAGTCAACCTGGTCGGCGACAGCGCCGAAACCTTGCGCGCACTGCTGCCGCTGCTGGAGGAAAAAACCGATCGGTCATGGCGCACGCAAATCGAAAAGAACGTCGCCGAGCTGGTGGCAAGACGCTGGAAGGGCGCGCCATGCACAGCGCCGATCCGGTCAATCCGCAACGGGTCGCCTGGGAATTGTCGCCGCGCCTGCCGGAACGCGCCATCATCACCAGCGATTCCGGCTCCTGCGCCAACTGGTACGCGCGCGATATGAAGATCCGGCGCGGCATGATGTGTTCGCTGTCCGGCGGACTGGCCTCGATGGGCGCGGCGGTGCCGTACGCGATTGCCGCCAAGTTCGCCCATCCGGACCGCCCGGTGGTGTCGCTGGTCGGCGACGGGGCCATGCAGATGAACAACATGGCCGAACTGATCACCGTGGCGAAATACTGGCGTGAATGGTCGAACCCCACCTGGGTCGTCTGCGTCTTCAACAACCAGGACCTGAACCAGGTGACGTGGGAGCAGCGGGTGATGGAAGGCGATCCGAAGTTCAACGCGTCGCAGCAGATCCCCGATGTGCCCTATCATCGCTTCGCTGAACTGATCGGGCTGCGCGGCATCTATGTCGACAATCCCGACCGGCTTGCCGGCGCGTGGGAGGAGGGCGTTGGCGTCGGACCGGCCCGTGGTGCTGGAGGTGAAGACCGATCCCAACGTTCCGCCGCTGCCGCCCCACATCACGCTGGCGCAGGCCAAGGCGTTTACCAGCACCCTGGTGAAGGGCGATCCGGAGGAAGGCAGCGTGCTGCTCGACACCGCCAAGGAAGTGCTGAGCAGCGTATTGCCCGGACGTCACAGCTAGGGCAGTCCGGTCAGTTGCAGCGTAATGCCCCGGCGCCGCCTTTCCGCTACGATCGCGGCGCCGTCTTCCCGCAATGGCCCGGCTTGCGCGGGCCGCGCAGCTGTATCTTCCGCGAGGCCGCCGGCCGTGCCAGGCCGGCCTGCCGTTCCCAACCGATCAGGAGACCCGGCATGAGCGAGACCCCCAACCCGAAGCGCGGACCCCTGCACGCCGTCCTGCGTCAGGTGGAAGCGAACCTCTACCGCGCGGAATACGGCGGCGAGGTCAATCCCGAGAAGCCGGATGAGCGGGCCATACCCGACTATCACATCGGCACCGATCCGCGCGACGTGAAGGTGTGGGTGGAGGAGATGGCAACCGGCATGGGATACGAAAGTGTGGTCTGGGACGATCCAGCGGATAGACCAGATCGCCCGCCGTTACTTGACCGTCGCGGCGCTGTCGCGCCGATCAGGGAAGCCTACGCGTCCTGACTTCGCCGCTCTCAATGCCCCTTTTGAGCGTTCGCTAGGCCGGGCCAGAGGGCGCCGCCACTTAGGGTCTGCGGCATAATAACTGCTTCGGACGTGGCCGGCAGAAGGTTACCCACTTGTGTCATCACCGGGCCCCCGCCTTCGCAGGGACAAGCCTGGCCCGGTGACCCACGACTTTCCTTTGTAAAATCAAAGTCGTGGGTGGCCGGCCGGAGCCTGTCCTCGGGCGGGCCGTTGGCCCGACCCGTGGGCCGGCCATGACACGATAATAGTAGCTCACAATGATTGCCTTGCAGCATTTGAAGCACTTATTTCGCGACAGTCCCTTAGGGCGGTGTCCGGTCCGGCGTGGTCGCCGAGAACCGGAGCGGAGCGGGCCAGACCTGCGAAGGCGGGTCGAGAGGGAGGGGTCGTGCCCGTGAGCACCGGAAGCACAGGCACCCGCGTCGGATGGCCGGCATAGTAGAACTATCAACGGGCACTAAGTCCCGTCCGCCCGCAACTGCCAGGGTTGCACGTCGTTAATCATCGGTTAAAGGAGATCACCTCCGGCGGCATCTTGCCCCGCTTACCTGGGAGAACGCCCGTCAATGTCCGATAAGCGAATTGACCAACTGAAAAGCGAGCTGACGTCATTGACCGGTCGTGACGCCGCGCCGGACCATCCACAAGCATCCCAGACCTCCGCCGCCGCTCCGCAGAGCCGGAGTCAGACCGGGGCCGCTCGGCCACCACACCGGGTCAAATCCCGGCGCCCGGGTGGAAAGACGTGCTGGTGCGCTCCTGGCAGGAGATTTCGGACAATAACATCTTCCTGGTCGCCGGCGGCGTTACCTATGCCGTTCTTCTGGCGCTGTTTCCCGGACTTGCCGCGCTTGTGTCGCTCTATGGCCTTGTGCTCGATCCAGCCCAGGTCGAACAGCAGGTCAATAGCCTTTCAGGCATCCTGCCGCAGCAGTCGCAGCAGATGATCGGCGACGAGCTGCACAAGCTTGTCACCGCCTCCTCGGGGACACTCGGCATCAGCGCTGCCATCGCCCTGCTGTTTGCACTCTGGAGCGCGTCGCGCGGCATGAGCGGCCTGATCACGGCGTTGGACATCGCCTATGACCAGAAGGAGACACGAAGATTCTTCAAGTTCAATCTGATGGCGATCGGGTTGACCCTCTTCATGCTGGTGGGCGGCCTGGTGGTCATTGCGCTGGTGGCGGTGCTGCCTGTCGTCGTTCAGTTCATCGGCCTCGGCGCCTTCGCGAAGTGGGTTCTTTTGGTGCTGGAATGGCCGTTGCTGTTCGCGGTGGTCATTTTCGGGCTGGCAATACTCTATCATTACGCGCCCAACCGTGACTCCCCGAAATGGCGCTGGGTGTCGCCCGGCGCCATCGTCGCGACGCTTCTTTGGGTCATCGGTTCACTGCTGTTTTCCCTCTACGTCGCCCACTTCAACAGCTACGACAAGACCTACGGTTCCCTCGGCGGTGTCATCGTCATGCTGACATGGCTCTACCTCTCCGCCTTCGTGGCCTTGTTCGGCGCCGTCCTGAATGCGCAGTCGGAGCGTCAAACGACAGCGGATTCGACCGTCGGCGCTCCGCAACCGATGGGCGCGCGAGGGGCGCAGGCGGCGGACACGCTTGGGCGAGACAACGTAACCGCCGGAGAGCGCGGTGGCTTGAGCGTGACGCTCGCAAGAGGGCCAATGCAACGTGGATCGCCCGTGAAAGGTCGAGCCGTCGATTATGGTCCAAAGTGCGGACGTCAATGGCGGAGGGAGTTGACGAACCGCCCCCGACACCGAACATGATGTCTATCGTCCCAGACCGGGCCGATCCGACCACCGTCCGCGGGGGACACCGTGATGCGCCCAAACCGTGCCGCCTGACGCTTGTTCAGTCCGACCAGTCGAATGAATGCGGCGACGCGCTCTGGGTCCAGCTTCGCGCCGAGGCCGAGGAAGCCTATCAGCGCTCGCCCAAGCTGGCGCCGCTGTTTTTCGACAGCATCCTCAACCAGCCCAGCTTTGAGGCCGCGGTCTTCCATCGCGTCGCCGCCCGCCTGAAGAACGATGTCATCTCCTTGCCGGTGATCGTCGAGGCCTTCAGCCGAGCCTACGCCGCCGATCCGAGCATCGGGGAGGCGCTGAAGGCTGACATCCTCGCGGTGTTCGACCGCGACCCGGCCTGCGAGCGGCTGATCGAGCCCTTCCTGTTCTTCAAGGGCTTCCACGCCATCCAGGCGCACCGGCTGAACCACTGGCTGTGGCACAACGACGACCGCGATTTCGCGCTCTATCTGCAAAGCCGCTCGTCGGAGGTGTTCCAGACCGACATCAACCCGGCGGCGAAGCTTCGGCCAGGGCCTCTTCCTCGATCACGCCACCGGTCTGGTCATCGGCGAAACCGCGGTGGTCGAGGATGACGTTTCCATGCTGCAGGGCGTCACCCTCGGCGGCACCGGCAAGGAGACCGGCGACCGTCATCCGAAGATCCGCAAGGGCGTCGTCATCGGTGCCGGCGCAAAGATCCTCGGCAATATCGAGGTCGGCGAGCATGCCCGCATCGCCGCCGGCTCGGTGGTGCTGAAATCGGTCCCCGCCCACGCGACCGTCGCCGGCGTCCCCGCCCGGGTGGTGCGCATCGCCGCGGCCGACGAGCCCTCGCGCGCGATGGATCAGATCCTGAGCGACCTGTCGTACAATTCCTTCAACTATACCATCTGACCCGAGCCTGGCACCGCCTCCGTGTCATCGCCGGGCTTGGCCCGGCGACCCACGTCTATGATTCGAACCGCTCCATGATTAGCTGCGCTTGATGGATGACACCCAAGGCCTCCGCATCCCGCACAGCTCCCACTGGGGTGCCTTCTCCATCGTGCCGCGGGATGGCGGCATCCACGTCCTGCCGCACCCCGACGACCCCGACCCATCATCGTTGCTCGGCAATATCCCAGCCTCTGTCAGCCACCGCGCCCGCATAGCCGACCCAATGATCCGCCGCGGCTGGCTGGAACATGGTCCCGGCGCCGACCCACAGCGCGGCCGGCAGGATTTTGTTCGCGTCGCTTGGCCCAAGGCCCTCGACCTGGCGGCGGCGGAGTTGCGGCGGGTCTACGCGGACCATGGCGGTCGAGCGGTGTTCGGCGGCTCATACGGCTGGGCCAGCGCCGGACGCTTTCATCATGCGCAAAGCCAGATCCACCGCTTTCTCAACACGATCGGCGGCTACGTCAGGTCGGTCAACTCCTACAGCTCGGGTGCCGCCTCGGTGATCCTGCCGCGCATCATCGGCACCCAGGAATCCGTCGGGCGACAGAACGTGAGCTGGCACGAACTGGCCGCCTCGACCGAATGCGTGCTGGCGTTCGGTGGCATGGCCCTGAAGAACACCAACCTCGACAGCGGCGGCGCCAGCCAGCACGTCGCCCGTCATCACCTGCTGGCCGCGCGCCGGCGAGGCGCATCGTTCCACCTGATCAGCCCCCTGCGTGACGACCTGCCGCCAGAGGTCGACGCGCACTGGCACCCGATCCGTCCCGGCACCGATGTCGCGCTGATGCTGGGCATCGCCCACACTTTGATGACCGAGCGGCTGCACGATACCGCCTTCCTGGACCGCTTCTGCGTCGGCTATCCGAGCTTCGAGCATTACCTGTCCGGCCGGTCCGACGGCCAGCCCAAGGATGCCGCCTGGGCAGCTTCACTCTGTGAGCTGCCAGCCGATGCGATCCGCTTCCTGGCACGCCAGGCGGCCGGCCGGCGCACCCTGATCACCTGCGCCCAAGCGCTGCAGCGCGCCGAACACGGCGAGCAGCCGGTCTGGATGGGAGTGGTGCTGGCCGCGATGCTGGGCCAGATCGGCCTGCCCGGCGGCGGGTTCTCCTATGCGATAGGCTCGGTCGCCAATTCTGGCAAACCGGCGCTGGCGGTGCCGCTGCCGACCCTGCCTCAGGGCATCAATCCGATCCCTGACCTGATCCCGGTCGCCCGCATCGCCGACATGTTGCTGCAGCCGCATCAGGCCTACGACTACAATGGTCTGCGGCTGACCTACCCGGACATCAAGCTGGTCTACTGGGCCGGCGGCAACCCATTCCACCACCACCAGGACATCAACCGGCTGCGCCAGGCGTTCTCCCGCCCGGACACCGTGATCGTGCATGAGCAGGCCTGGACCGCCACCGCTCGTCACGCCGATATCGTGTTTCCCGTCACGGTAACGCTGGAGCGTGCCGATATCGGGGCCGCCGGCAACGACCCGCTGATGGTGGCGATGCACCCGGCCGCCAAACCCCATGGCCAGGCCCGCGACGATTACGCCATCTTTTCCGACCTGGCCGCACGCCTAGGCGTCGAGCACCGCTTCACCGAAGGCCGCACCGCCGATGCCTGGCTGCGGCACCTGTACGAAACAACCCGCATTGCCTTATGCAAAACGGGCCACAACCCGCCCGACTTCGACGGCTTCTGGGCGGAGGGCGGGCTGACCCTGCCGACACGCCCCTGGGACGGCGGCCCGCTGCGCGCGTTCCGCCGCGATCCGGACCAGCGAACGCTGCCGACACCATCCGGCCGGGTGGAGATCGCCTCCGCCACCATCGCCGGCTTTGGCTACGACGATTGTCCGGGTCATCCGGCCTGGCTGCCGCCGGCGGAAGGCGTGGGCAGCCGCATCATGCAGGACTATCCGCTGCATCTGGTCGCCAACCAGCCGGCAACCCGCCTGCACAGCCAGTTGGATTTCGGCGCCACCAGCCTGGGCTCGAAGATCAGCGGGCGGGAGCCGGTGCGGATCAATCCGGCCGATGCGCGGGCGCGAGGGATCGCCGACGGCGACATCGTGCGGCTGTTCAATCACCGCGGCGCCTGTCTGGCCGGTGCCATGCTCAGTGACGCGGTGCGTCCGGGCGTCGTGCAGCTTGCGACCGGCGCCTGGTACGACCCGTTCGACCCCACCACCGATGTTTCCCTCTGCGTGCACGGCAACCCGAACGTGCTGACCCGGGATGCCGGTACATCGAAGCTGGCGCAGGCCTGCACCGGCCAGTTGACCGTGGTTCAGGTCGAGCGCTTCAACGGCGAACTGCCGCCGATCCGCGCGTTCGATCCACCCACGGGATGATGCCAATCAGGAACATTCGCGCGACGCCTCCCCGTGTCTTCCTCAACCCTCCCCGTGTCATGGTCGGCCGTCCCCGTGTCTTCCTCGGTCCTCCCCGTGTCTTCCTCAACCGTCCCCGTGTCATGTTCGGCCATTCCCGTGTCATGCTCGGCCGTCCCCGTGTCCTCCTCGGCCGTCCCCGTGTCATCCTCGGCCGTCCCCGTGTCATCCTCGGCGCAGGCCGAGGACCCACGACTTTGAGTGCTTGAGGCGCCAAGCCATGCGTCCGCGGCTCGCGCCTACGACGAGGCGGGGCCGATGTTTCCAGTCGTCATGAAGACGCTTTCAGCATAAATCAGCACCGCATAATCCAGGGAAGGAAGCACCAATCATGGCCGTAACATCCGACACGATACTGCCGTACACCGGGCAAGAATTCCTCGACAGCCTGGACGACGGGCGGGAGGTCTGGATCTACGGCAAGCGGGTCGGCCGCATCACCGATCATCCGGCCTTCCGTAACACCGCGCGGATGATCGCTCGCCTCTACGATGCGCTGCACGACGACCATGCCGGCGGCCACCACATCCTGACCCGCCCGACCGAATGGGGCGGTTTCACCCATCGCTATTTCATCGCCCCTCGCTCGGTCGAGGAGCAGGTCGCCGCTCGCGACGCAATCGCCGCCTGGGCTCGCCTCACCTATGGCTGGCTGGGCCGCTCGCCTGACTACAAGGCTGCCTTCCTCGCCACCCTGGGCGCCAATCCGGACTTCTATGCCCCATACCAGGACAATGCCCGCCATTGGTATCGCTACAGCCAGCAGCGCGTGCCGTTCATCAACCACGCCATCATTCATCCGCCAGTCGATCGAGGCATCGCCCCCGGTGCACCCGGCGGCGCAACCGACGTCTACGCCCGCGTTACCAAGGAAACGGACGCCGGCATCCGCGTGACCGGAGCCAAGGTGGTCGCCACCGGATCAGCCCTGACGCACTTCACCTTTGTCGCCCACCACGGGCTGATCCCGGTGCAGGACAAGAACTTCGCCCTGGTGTTCATGCTCCCGACCAACGCCGCCGGCGTCAAGCTGATCTGCCGCACCTCCAACGAGCAGCGGGCCGCGGTGATGGGCAGCCCGTTCGACTATCCGCTGTCCAGCCGGCTGGACGAGAACGACGCCATCTTCATCATGGATGACGTGCTGGTGCCGTGGGAGAACGTGTTCGTCTACGGCGATATTGAAAAGGCCAACAACTTCTTCCCACGCACCGGCTTCGTGCCGCGCGCCTTCCTGCAGGGCAGCACCCGGCTGGGGGTGAAGCTCGATTTCATCGCCGGGCTGTTCCTCAAGGCGACCGAAATCACCGGCGTGCGCGGCTTCCGGGGCGTCGAGGCCAACCTCGGCGAGGTCATCGCCTGGCGCAACATGATCTGGGGCCTGTCCGACGCCATGGCGAAGACCGCCGCCCCCTGGACAGGCGGCTACATACTGCCCGGCAGCGACGCCGCCATGGCCTATACCGTGCTGGCGCCGGAGGCCTACGTGCAGGTCAAGAACCTGATCGAGAAGACCGTCGCCAGCGGCTTGATCTACTTGAACTCCCACGTGCGCGACTTCGAGACACCGGAACTGCGCCCCTATCTCGATCGTTATGTCCGCGGCTCGGGTGGCGCGACGGCGATCGAGCGTGTCAAGCTGATGAAACTTCTGTGGGACGGCGTCGGCACCGAGTTCGGCGGACGCCACGAGCTATACGAAATCAACTACGCCGGCAGCCACGAGGAAATCCGCCGCTACGCCCTGTTCGGCGCCCTTGCCTCGGGCGACGCCGATCGCTGGAAGGGTTTCGCCGAAAGCTGCATGGCGGAATACGACACCAAAGGATGGACCGTGCCCGATCTCGTCAACCCGGATGATGTAAGTGTCGTGCGATAGGGGCACAGTAGGTTGCGGCGGTCCCCCTGTGTCATGCTTGCCTTTGCGAAGGCGTAGGGGACGGCGCAGGCCGGCCACCCACGACCCCCTGTGTCATGGCCGGCGCAGGCCGGCCACCCACGACTTTGCTGCTTTCAGCACCGCAAGCCGTCGGCAGCCCGCCACGCCCAGACCCCTTTCATCACCCTAGTTGATACGGGCACTCGGCGGAATCGCGGACAGATAGGTATACATCGCAACAAGATCGCGGTCGGTCATGCTCTGGTACATCGGCCAAGGCATGACCTGTAAAAGCGGTCCAAGTCGAGGATGCGCGTTATCCAAGTCAATACCAGTGCGCATTATCTGCTTGAACTGTACGTATGTGCGGCCACCCGGAAGTCCATTCTCCGGGGTCAGATTAGGCGCGACAACACCCGGCGGAGAGAACGGTCGACCACCCGCCAGATATCCAGCGACATTGATCTTCTTGGGTTGACCCAAGAACGGATTTCCGCCCGGCGCATAGGATGGATTCGTGTGACACTCGTTACAGCCGCCCATGGCATTGACAAGGAAGCTGCCCAATCCAACCAGAACCTGGCTCTTATCCGTTAGAAACAGTGGTACCGGCGCTATTTTGAAGCCGACCTTGACCTGTTGCTGCAAGCCTAGGTCCACGCTATAAGCCAGTTCCGCACTACGGGTTTCAAGCGAAATCTCATCGAGATCATTTTGGTTTCCTGCCATGGCACCTATCTCACTGACCAGGAAAGCCGTGGTCAAGGCCGCACACGACAGCAGAACACGGACATTTTTCACAACTCAGTTCCTTTCTATTTATTGCTCCGCTTGCCGTCGGCAAATTAGGATTTGTTGTGTTTGCACTGGCAGGAATAGCGAATTTCATGCTCTACGAGCACGATTTACATAGCAATCCCAGGCAATCTTCGGCAACCTTAAATTAATTACAGTTGTAATAGAAGCTCATCGCATCAACCCGCTCGGCAACGTATTACATCGGCGGCAAGAACATTGTCTTCCCCCAACCCTTATAGCCAGCCCTCAGGCTGCGGCCGCTGGACGCCTCTACATTGCCGACCGTGCCGTGGGCGTTTATATCTTTGTGTCATCACCGGGCTTCGCCCGGTGATGACACAGAAGAGTGATCTTGCGCTTGCCAAGGCATCCGCCACCCAAAGCAGTTATTATGATATCGTATTAAACGGCCAGCATGACATTTGTAACTATTTCGTGGTGCCACGTCACCATCAGGCAATCAGGGGCTGTTGCTTCGGCGCCGCACCCGCCCATCTCTCCACTGACCTTAACAGGAGCATACACATGGCCATACAACTCGGGCAGATCGCGCCCGACTTCAAACAGGACAGCACGGCCGGGACCATCGGCTTTCACCAATGGCTGGGCGATAGCTGGGGCGTATTGTTCAGCCATCCCAAAGACTACACCCCCGTCTGCACAACCGAACTGGCGGAAGTCGCTCGGCTGAAACCGGAATGGGACAAGCGCCACGTCAAGCCGATCGGCCTGTCCGTCGACCCGGCCGACAGCCACAGGAAATGGGAGCGTGATATCGAGGAAACCCAAGGCCAAGCCCTGAACTTTCCCGTCATCGCCGATGCGGATAGAAAAGTCTCCAACCTCTACGACATGGTGCATCCCGAGGCTGATCCGTCGATCACCGTGCGCAGCGTCTTCATCATTGATCCAAACAAGAAAGTCAGGCTGATCCTGACCTATCCGCCCAGCACCGGGCGCAACTTCGACGAAATTCTGCGGGTCATCGACAGCCTGCAACTGACCGACGCGCACAAGGTCGCAACGCCAGTGAACTGGACCAACGGCCAACCGGTGATCGTCGCCCCGTCGCTGTCCGACGCCGACGCAAAGCAGCGTTTTCCAAACGGTTGGAAGACTTTAAGGCCATACCTGAGGATCGTTGATCAGCCCAAGCTTCCGCATGAACAGGACTGATATTGTCGAACCTGCTATCACCCGATCCTGATTGATCCCGCACGCAGGCCGGTCCTGCGGCAATCCACTATCCGGCCTGGCTATTCGTTACATTGGCGGGACAAGACCGTTTTTGCCGACCGCGATCCGAGTGGCCGTCAAGATCTTCTCCGGCCCCTCCGTGGCGAACACGATGACACGGGCGGACGGCACAAGCAGCGCCTTGCTGCCCGTTTCATAGGTCACGATCGGTGTTTCCGGCGGCACGAATATCGTTTTTTCGCCGCCCTTGTAGCCAACCTTCAAGCTGCGGCCCGAGGACGCCACGACGTCGCCGACCGTGCCGTTCGTCATTGTGCTGCCAGGCCCCAGGTCGAACGGGCGATGACCTTCGCCGGTGCCGCGCATCGACTCCGGAAAGACATGCACCTCGACCGCGCGCAACGTGCCGTCTGGTTGCGTCACGGCGGCACTGCCTATGAACGATCCTGGTTTGATCGCGTCGATGGAGATCGGCACCAGGGACTGGACCTGCACGTCATCCGCCAGGTGCAGCGTGAACATTTCTCCGCCCCGGCTGACGACGCGGATGTCATGCGCACCGGCCTCTACGATATCCCCGCGAATGCGCACCGTGGCCTGTGTCTGCGCACCGGCCGGTGATGCTGCGACGGCAATGCCCACCAGCAGGGCAAGGACAGTCCTTCGCGACAGGATCATGCTGATACCCTTTCGTCGGCTCATTCATTTATACATACTAATCGGCAGAGCGACATCGTGTAACCCTTCGACGGACTGCCACTATGATTGTCATGACAACAAACCACGCCGGCCACCACCCGGATCGCTTCACGCGACCCGATGATCCGCGCCGGTACTGGGAGGTGCCAAGCCGCATCGACGCGTTGGCGGCGGCCGTGCGGGTCGCTGGTCACGACACGAAACTGGCAGCCGATCACGGGCTGGCGCCGGTCGCACGCGTGCACGACGCGGACTATCTGAGCTTCCTGCAAACCGCGTTCGATCGCTGGCGCGTGCGACCCGATGCCGGACCCATCCTGCGTGCGACGAGCTTCCCCATCCGGCATGGGGCCCGCCGGCCGCGCGACATTGCCGGCCAATCCGGCTATTACCTCAGCAGCCTGAGCGCCCCGATCGTCGAGGCAACCTGGGCCGCGGCGCTGCAATCCGCCCATGCCGCGATCGACGCCGCCGACGCCATCCTGGCAGGGGAACGCCTTGCCTATGCGCTGTGCCGCCCGCCCGGCCACCACGCCCACACCGACCTTGCCGGGGGCTTCTGTTATCTCAACAACGCCGCGATCGCCGCGCAACGCATCCTGGATCGCGGCCTTGTTCGCGTCGCGATCCTCGATTTCGACGTCCACCACGGCAACGGCACCCAGCAGATCTTCTATGCGAGGGACGACGTTCATTACGTTTCCGTCCATGGCGATCCAGCCGAGATGTATCCCTGGTTCGCCGGCTACGCCGATGAGACGGGCCAGGGCAGCGGCCTGGGCTGGAACCTCAACCTGCCGCTGCCGCCAAACACAGGGGACGCCGCCTTCGTCGCCGCCGTCGAGCAAGGACTGGACGCGATCGCGCGCCAGCATCCCGCTGTGCTGGTCGTTTCGGTCGGTTTCGACGCCCAGGCGGGTGACCCGACCGGCAACCTCGCCGTCGGGGCCGAGGGTTTCGCCGCGATCGGACGGCGCCTCGCGGCGCTCGACCTGCCGACGGTGCTGATCCAGGAGGGTGGCTATCTGATCGAGCGGCTGGGCGCCAATCTGACCGCCTTTCTCTCCGGCCTGCGGGAGCCATCAGCATGACCCTACGACGACGCGGACTGTTCGCGGCCTCCGCCGCTGTCGCCCTGGCTGCCCCCAGGATCAGCCGAGGCGCCAACGCCTCGGTGCTAAAATTCATTCCGCAATCTGATCTGTCGATCCTGGATCCGATCTGGACCAGTGCCTATGTCACCCGCAACCACGGCATGATGGTCTTCGACACGCTCTACGGCATGGATGCCGAGTACCGCCTGTCGCCGCAGATGCTGGCCGGGCACACGATCGAGGACGACGGGCGCACCTGGTCGCTGGTTCTGCGCGACGGCCTGCTTTGGCACGACGGCGAGAAAGTGCTGGCGCGGGACTGCGTCGCCAGCATCCGCCGCTGGGCCGCGCGGGATAGTTTCGGGCAGACCCTGATGGCGCTGACGGATGATCTTTCGGCCGTCGACGACCGCACCCTGCGCTTCCGCCTGAAGCGCCCCTTCGCTCTGCTGCCCGCGGCCCTCGGCAAGCCGGGCTCGAACATCTGCGCGATGATGCCGGAACGATTGGCCGTGACCGACCCGTTCAAGCAGATCACCGAGATGGTCGGCAGCGGCCCGTTCCGCTTCAAGCCAGACGAACACATCGCCGGCTCCCGCGTCGTCTACGAGCGCAACACGGCCTACGCGCCGCGTCCTGACGGACAGCCAAGCTTCACCGCCGGCCCCAAGCGCGTGTACGTCGACCGCGTCGAATGGACCGTCATTCCGGACGCCGGCACGGCGGCCGCGGCGATGCAGGCCGGCGAGATGGACTGGTGGGAGGCACCGACCTTCGACCTGCTGCCGCTGCTGCGCCGCGCCAAGGACCTGTCCGTTACGAAAGCTGATACATTGGGCTACCTCGGTTCGTTGCGGATGAACCATCTGCAGCCGCCGTTCGACAATGCGGCCTTGCGTCGAGCGATCTTGGGCGGTGTCAGCCAGCCGGATTACATGGCGGCGGCGGCCGGTGACGATCCCGCCAACTGGCGCGCCGATGTCGGCGTGTTTTGCCCGGGCACGCCGATGGCGACCACGGCGGGGATGCAGGTGTTGTCGGCACCACGGGATATTCCTCGGGTCAAGCAGCTTGTGGCGGCATCCGGCTACGCGAACGAAAGGGTTGTGGTACTGATCCCGTCGGACTTCCCGACGCTGAAGGCGCTCGGCGACGTAGGCGCGGACATGCTCAAGCGCATCGGCTTGAACGTCGATGCGCAATACGCCGATTGGGGCAGCACGCTGCAACGGGTGGCAAAGACCGAACCGGTGGAGCAGGGCGGCTGGAGCCTGTTCCATACCTACTGGTCAGGGCTCGATCAGTTCGATCCGGCCGTGCACGTCTATATCAGGGGAAACGGCAGGGCAGCATCGCGCGGCTGGCCAACGAGCGAAAAATTGGAAAGCTTAAGGAATGAATGGCTGTTCGCCACCGATCTATCGCAACAGAAACGAATTGCCGCGCTGATCCAGCAGCTTGTGTTCATCGACGTCCCCTACGTTCCCCTTGGCCAGATCCTGCCGGAGCGAGCGACGCGCCGCAACGTCGTCGATCTGCTGTCGGGCTACGCGTTGTTCTGGAACCTGCGCAAAACCTGACCCGTCACCGCCGTAGCACCGCCGCGTAGACGGCCAGGGTGGCATCCTGCATCGCCCGCACGGTCGGCGCGGCGGCGCGTGCCCGCTGGCCCAAAGCCGAGCGCGCCGCCGGATCGAGATCGAGCGCCTGTGCGATCGCCGCCGCCAGCGCGTCCGGATCACCGGGCGGCACGCGCCAGCCGGTCTCGCCGTGCCGCACCGTCTCCACTGGTCCACCGAGATCGGCCGCGATGACGGGACGGCGCATCGCCTGCGCCTCGATCACCACCCGCCCGAATGCTTCCGGCCGCGTCGAGGCATGCACCACGACGTCGGACAGCCACAGCGCCGCCGGCATGTCGTCGGCATGCCCGACCAGCCGCACCCGCTCGGCGATGCCCAGCCGGACGGCCTGCTGCTCCAGCAGGCGAGCGTAGCCGTGGCGTCCCTGGTGGGAGCCGACCAGGACGCACATGACCTCCGGGCGGCCGAGGCGGGCGATGGCGTCCAGCAGGATGGCGTGGCCCTTCCAGGCGGTCAGGCGTCCAGGCAGCACGACGGTCCGCACGCCATCGGGCAGCCGCCAGTCGCGCGCCAGGTTGGCGATACGATTGCCGGAGATCGCGTCCGGGTCGAACACCGCCGGGTCGACGCCGCGCGGAATGACCCGGATGCGAGCCGGATCGACGTGGTGTCTCTCGGTGATCAGGTTGGCGATATACTGGCTGGCGGCGATGACGATCTCACCGCGTGCCATCACCGCGTTGTAGTGCCGCTTGAACGGCAGGTTCTCGGCGTATGTGCCGTGGTACGTGGTCACGAAGGGCACGCCGGTACGCCGGCACGCCAGCCAGGCCGACCACGCGGGGGCGCGGGACCGGGCATGCACGACCGATACGTGATGCTGCCGGATCAGCGCCTCCAGCCGACTGGCGTTGCGCCAGATATTGAGCGGGTCCTTGGTCATCAGCGGAAGCGTGATGTGTCGGCCGCCGGCCCGCTCGACCAGCGGCACCAGGCGGCCGCCGGCGCTGGCGACGATTGCGCTGGCTTTGGCTTCGGTGATGGCCTGAGCGATTTCGATCGTGCCCCGTTCCACGCCCCCGGTGACCAGGGATGGCAGGACCTGCAGCACCACCATCGAATCGGACGCGGAAACCATCGAAAGACTATAACATGGTTGCTGGTCGGCCCAAGCACGGGTAATCTCACATGGGTTGTCTCACCCAGGAGGATGACCCGTGTGGATTCCGCTGTATGACCGTACCGCCCGGCGCAAGACGGTCAGCGTCACGCTGAACGCCGATCTGGTGGCGCGGTCGGCGGCGCACGGGATCAACATCTCCCGCATTGCCGAGGCTGCATTGATTACCGCGTTCGAGGCGGCGGAGAAGGCCAAGATCCGCGAGGAGTTGCAGGAAGACGCACGCTGGGTCGCGGCCTATGTCGCCGAACATGGTCATCCGTTTCCGGAGTCCAGGGCCGCCTTCATGCCGGAGGCGGACGATGAAGATGCAGCATGAGCTTTTCGTGCATCCAAACAAGCGGGCCAGGACGTCTTACCCTCTGATCGTGGTGCTGCACGCCGATGTTGCGGAGGGCGATGAACGGATCGTAGCGCCATTAACCAACGCCATGCCCGGCCCGCCATCGCGCATGCGTCCCCTGATCCGACACGACGGCGGTGACTTCATTGTGCTAATGCGGCTTCTGGGCCTGGTTCCACTTCGTCTGCTGCGCCACCCTGTCGGCTCCATCGCGTCCTATCGTGACGATCTGACGCGCGCATTGGACTGGCTGTTCTTTGGGATATGACATCGATGAACCAGACCAGCGGCCGGCTTGACCGCGGCAATGGCACCGACCTCGCCTGGGTTCGGCTGGACGGCACCGGTCCGACCGTCGTCTTCCTGCCGGGTTTCCGCAGCGACATGACCGGCGACAAGGCAACCGCACTGGCAACGTTCTGTGCCGACCGAGGCCAGGCGATGCTGCGCTTCGACTACTCCGGCCACGGCGCCAGCAGCGGCGATTTCCTCGACGGCACCATCGGCGCCTGGGCCGCCGACGCGCTGGCCGCCCTCGACCAGTTGACCACCGGGCCGGTGGTCCTGGTCGGCTCCTCGATGGGCGGCTGGATCGCGCTGCTGAGCGCCATCGCGCGCCCCGAGCGGGTGGCCGCCCTGGTCGGCATCGCCGCCGCACCGGATTTCACCCAACGCCTGATGTGGGACGCCATGACCGCAGCCCAGCGCGCCACCTTGGAGCGCGATGGCGTGCTCCACGTCCCCAGCCAGTACGGCGAGCCGACCCCAATCACCCTCGGCCTGATCCGCGACGGTGCCAGCCACCTGGTGCTGACCGGGCATCTGCCGATCCACTGCCCGATCCGCCTGCTGCACGGCCAGGCCGACCCCGACGTGCCGTGGGAACTGGCGCTGCGCATCGCCGAACAGGCGGCAAGCTCGGACGTGCGGGTGATCCTGGTGAAGGACGGCGATCACCGGCTGTCGCGTCCGACGGACCTGATGCTGCTAGGGCAGACGCTGGCCGCGCTCCTCGGCCAGGATGGCGCGTAGGCCCTCGCGGTAACTCGGATACAGCCAGGTAATCCCCAGCGCCGCGCGGGTCTTCTGGCTGGCGACCTTGCGGTTCTCCCCCAGAAGCTGCGCGCCATCGGGCTCATGGCCGACTGGGCGTCGGCGAAAGCCACTTCCGGCGGTGGCGGCACGTCCAACAGCGTGGCCGCTTCGTTGACCACCAGGGCGGACTCGGATGGCATATCATCGACCAGGTTCAGCACGCGCCGGCCGAACGGACGATCCTGCCGCATCGCGGCAACGACGGCCTGTGCGATGTCGTCACGATGGATGCGGCCGAACTGGTGACCCGGCTTGACCATGCGCCGGGCGCGTCCCGACCTGAGATCGTCAAAGGCGGAGCGGCCAGGGCCATAGATCCCGCCCAGCCTGAAGATGTCCACCGCGCATCGGTCGGCGAACGCGGACCATGCCTCTTCGGCCTCCAGCCGGCGTTGTCCCCGCTCCTGGGAAGCCTTGGCAGGCGTGTCCTCATCCACCCAGCCACCGCCACGATCGCCGTAGACGGCGGTGCTGGACAGGTAGCCGATCCAGCGCAGGTCCACGGCCGCTGCGATGTCCGCCGCATACCGCGCCAGCACCGGATCGCTCCCGGCCTCCGGGGCGGCGGTGGTCAACAGGTGCGTCGCGGACCGAACCGATCCGCCCGCCGCGCCGAACGCGATCGTGCCATCCCGACCCGACCGTGTCGTCCCCGACACCGCAAACCCAGCCGCCTCGGCTGCCCGTCCGATAGCCCCGCCGCAATAGCCCAGGCCGCAGATGAAAAGCTGGTTCATGCGACACCCCGGCGCCGCAGGATCGCCTGCCCCAGCGCGCCCAGCCCGAAATTCATCACGATGCCGGCCAACGCCAGCAGCACCAGGGCAGCGAACATGCGCGGCATCTCCAATCGAAAACTCGCCTCCAGGATGCGATAGGCCAGGCCGGAGGCAAAACCGCCGGACCCCGCCACCAGTTCCGCCACCACCGCGCCCACCAGCGCGAGACCGCCGGAGATGCGCAGGCCGGACAGGAAATAGGGCAGGGCGGCCGGCAGCCGCAGCAGCCGCATGGTGTGCCAGCGGTTGGCGCCATACAGCCGGAACAGGTCGTCGAGTTCGGGCGGCGGCGACGCCAGCCCGGTCGCGGTGTTGGCGAACAGCGGGAAGAACGCGATGATGGTGGCGCAGACCACCAGGGCGGCGAATGGCTCGCCCACCCAGATGATGATCAGCGGCGCGATCGCCGGCAGCGGCGTCACCTGCAGCGCCACCGCCCACGGCTGGATCGCCGCCTGCGCCAGCCGGCTGGCCGACATCGCCACCGCCATCGCCCCACCCAATACCGCAGCCACCAACAGAGCGGCAAAGGTGACCACCAGCGTCGAGGCCAGCGCCTGCAGCAGCCCCACCGGATCAGCCGCGAAGGCGCCGACAATGGCGATCGGGCCGGGCAACTGGTAGACCGGCACATCGGCCAGCCGCACCGCCGCCTCCCACAGCACCAGCGCCAGCACGCCGAACAGCCCCGGGGCCAGCCGCATAACGTCGAACCGCCGGCCCCGCCTCACGCCGAACCGACCTTCAGCGCCGCTTCCAAGGCGCCACTGATTTCGGCCACCAACGCCGCATAGGCAGGATCGAGCCGGGTCTGCGGCCCACCGTCCAGCCTGGACGTGATCTCGCGCTCGACCCGTCCGGGGCGCGGTGTCATCAGCACGATGCGGCGGGCGAGGAACGCCGCCTCGTAGATCGAGTGGGTGACGAACACGACGGTGCAGCCGGCGGCGCGCCAGACCGCCAGCAGGTCCGCCTGCAGCTTGTGGCGGGTGAACTCGTCCAGCGCGGCAAACGGCTCGTCCATCAGCAGCAGGCGTGGACGTGTCACCAGGGCGCGGGCAATCGACACCCGCATCCGCATGCCGCCCGACAGTTGACGCGGACGCGCGGTTTCGAACCCGGCGAGGCCGACCCGGTGCAGCGCGGTCCGCACGGCCGGCATGGCGGTCGGCCGTGACAGGCCGCGCAGGCGCAGCGGCAGGAACACGTTGTCCTCGGCCGTCGCCCACGGCAGCAGCGTGGCATCCTGAAACACGAACCCGATATCGCCCGGCGCCGGCGGGTTGTCATCCCATGCCAGCCGCCCGTCATCCGGCTGGTCCAGCCCGGCGATCAGCCGCAGCAAGGTGGACTTGCCGCAACCCGAGGGGCCCAGCAGGGCAACAAAATCCGCCGCCAGCAAGCGCAGCGAGGTGTCCCGCAGCGCCTCCGTGCCGCCCGGGAAGCGGCGGCCGACGTGACTGACGGTCAGCACGCCCGGTTGGTATCTCGCTGGCTCGACACGCGGCGGATCAACCTCGCCCGGATCAAGGCTTCTGATCCATCCCGACCTTTTTGTTGACGAACTGCAAGGTATACGCCTTGCCGATGTCGAGCCCCTTCGGATACAGCCCCTGTTCCGCCGTGGTCTGATAGAAATTCCCCCAGCGTTCGGCTGTCATCGCGCCAATGCCCAGGGTGGCGGCGTCGCCCGACTGCAGAATGCCGTGCTGTTTCATCGATGAACGGCCATACGCGATCAGTGCATCCGTCATCTCCGGGTTATCCTTCTTGATCAGCGCATTGGCCGCCGACGGATCGCCATCCAGGTAGCCATACCAACCCTCGATCGAGGCATCGACGAAGCGCTGCACCAGATCCGGCTGCTGCGCGATCCGCTTGTCGGAGGTCGCGATCAGCGTGCAGTAGCCGTTGAAGCCAGCATCGGCGACCAGCAGCACCACCGGATCGAAATGCGCCGCTTCCTTGATCGAGAACGGCTCCGATCCCAAAAAACCCTGCTGGATCGCCTTCTTGTCCGCCAGGAACGGCGCCAGATTGAACGTGTAGGGCCGGATCTGGCTGTCCGAGTAGCCGAACTTCGCCTTCAGGAAATTCCACCAGCCGACCCGCGTATCGGCACTGATCATGATCGGCTTGCCTTTCAGCGCCGGAAAACTGTCATTGCCCTCATTGGGATGCGCGATCAGCACGGACGGGTCCTTCTGGAACATCGATGCGACGGTGCGAAACGGAATGTTCTCCTTGACGAAGTTCAGCGCCAGGAAGGAGTTGCTGGTGACGTTGAAGTCCAGCCGTCCGGCCAGCAGCAACTGGGTGTGGTTGACCTGCGGGCCGCCCTGCTGAATGACCACGTCCAGCCCATGCCTGGCGTAGATACCGGTGGCAACGGCCTGATAGAATCCGCCGTATTCCGCCTCGGCCTTCCAGTCCAGGCCGAAGCTGATCTTGTCGTTCGCCCGCGCGACGACAGGTAGCAGCAGCAGCGTTATGATCCCGATCAGGCGACGCATCTTGGAACTCCCTTGCTGTTGTTTCGACGGCGTTTCGCGGCGATTGGGGTCTCGATGGCCGGCTAGCTTCGGCATTGGTGCCCTGGGCACCAGCGTCGCAGAATGACACCGTTACGGAAGGAGGCAAGATGGGTGCGGCATTCAGTTTCGGCTTGGCTGGGCGGCGAGCCATCGTCACCGGCCATCGCGGCGGCATCGGCGGCGCCATTTTCGATCTGCTGGCGGCCGACGGCGTGTCGGTGACCGGCCTCGACCTGCCGGAGTTCGATCTCTCCGACACCGCGACGCTGGAGCATCGGCTCGCCGCCCTGATGGCCGAACGCGGACCCTTCGACATCCTGGTCAACAACGCCGGCATCACGGTTCTGGGCACCGTTCTGGAAACCCCCTTGGCCGAGGTGGAGCGGGTGTTCCGGGTCAACTTCCTGGCCGCCTACGCGCTGATGCGGGCGGTCCTGCCGGGTATGGCCGAACGCCGCCGCGGCGCCATCGTCAACATCGCCTCGGACCAGGCGCTGATTGGCAAGCAGGTCAGCGCCGCCTACGGTGCGTCGAAAGCGGCGATCGCGCAGCTCTCCCGCTCCGCGGCATTGGACTGGGCTCCATTCGGCATCCGGGTGAACTGCATCGCCCCAGGCAGCACCGACACCGCCATGCTGGCGAGCGTGATCGGCGATCTGGCGGTGCGCTACCCGGATCGCTTTCCGGTCTCCTCCGCCGATGCCTACAAATCCGGCGTGCCGCTGGGCCGCTTCGCCGCACCGGCGGAGATTGCCGCGGCGGTCGCCTTCCTCGCCTCCGACGCGGCCTCGTTCATCACCGGGGTCGTGCTGCCGGTGGACGGCGGCGGCACCGCGCAATGAAGCGGGCGGTCGTCACCGGCGGCACGCGCGGGATCGGCCTGGCGGTCGCCGACCGGCTGGCGGCGGAGGGCTGGGATGTGCTTGTGCTCGCCCGCCACGCCGCGCCGCGGTGCCCGCATCCGTTCGCCGCCTGCGATGTGGCCGACCCCGCCGCCGTGCGCGCGGTGTTCGCCGCTCGGCAGCGGGTCGATGCGCTGGTGAATTGCGCCGGGATCGCCGGGGCCAATACGCTCGATGGCGATGATACGCTCTGGCACGCCATCATCGGCTCCAACCTGCACGGCACCTATCATTGCTGCAAGGCGGCACTGCCGAAGCTGCCGGACGGCACCGGGCGTATCGTCAACATAGCCTCCGTGCTGGGGCTGCGTGGCGTGCCGGACCAGACGGCCTACTGTGCCGCCAAGCACGGCGTGGTCGGCTTTACCCGCGCCCTGGCGCTGGCTGTGGCGCCGCGCGGGATCACCGTCAACGCGCTGTGCCCCGGCTGGGTCGATACCGAAATGGCCGCTCGGCGTTATGCGGAACTGGGAATAACGGCCGAGCAGGCCGCCGCTAGCGTGCCGACTGGCCGGATCGCCACTCCGCAGGAGGTTGCGGATGCAACGATCTGGCTATTGCGTCCGCAGTCGCGCTGCATCACCGGCCACGCGTTGCCGATCGAAGGCGGTGGCCTGGCGTTGCCCTGAGGCCTTCCCCGGTGTCATCGCCCGTGCCCCCGGTGTCATCCTCGGCGAAGGCCGAGGACCCACGACTTTGCTGCGTCACGCATCCCAAGTCGTGGCTAACCGGCTTGCGCCGAGCATGACACGGGGAACGGCCCGTACCGGGGAGGACAGGGCCTTATGAGCTCACCCTTTTGAGCGATCAGATCCCAGTCAGGTCAAGGGCTTGCCCGGACGGAGAAAACCGCCCGCGAGTGTCCCATTGCGAGCGGTCCGGCAGGCGCAGCAAGTATCTACCGGAATAAAGCGGCCAGCAACAAGGCTGTTTTAAGTCAATTAAAGTTGTGAGATAGTCGTTCTGTATAATGCTCAAAAGACTTGGCATGTAGCAATAAGCTTTCACTCCCTGTCCTTCGCCATCCACTTCATGCAGCCGGAGGTTCGTCCGATGCAGGAGCAGGCGGTCCCAGCGTGGAGATTTTGTCGGCGAAACCGCGCATGGTTTCAAAAATCTCCCCTAATTCGCTAAAGGACAATCCTCCCCGACTGCTTTCAAGGCCATCATTTGTAATCCAAATTCCAGCTGTCGCATCTGCCGGTATTTTCTCATCCCTGATCATCAGGTTCATATGCTTTAAATCGACATAGACAGTATTGAGTTTATGAAAAACATTGTCCGTCCTGTGCTTTTTAAAAAGCAATTCGCCGGAAGCGGTCATCAGCATCTCAAAGCCTTGATAACATTGCGAAATGCAGACCTCGAAATTTAAAAGTCGCCTGGAAATAAGGGGAGATCGTAGTTCGTGGCGTCCCAAGATATTCCAGCAAAGCACCCCGTCCCTCCCGGTAGGCATAGAGGGTGTTTTCGGTGCGCCGCAGAAAATTAAATGCAAAGGCCCGCTCCGTTGCTGGTAGTTTAAATCTTACAACGCTTCCGAGTATAAAGCTGTTTAGCCATGAGCTTCTTTCACCGGGAATCTCCGGTGCGCCGCAGGTCTTTAACTCGGAGATTTTGTGCGCCACAAAGTGGTCGAGAAAGTAATCTGTCGGCTGGGCCGACCCAAGAGGGATTTGCATTTGCCGCTCCTAAATTAAATTCTTCTTATTGCAGTTTGATCGCCTTCTTGCGGGTGCTTTTCTCTTGCCTGCGCTCTTCTGGGCCGTAGTTTTGCTCTCCGGTGCGGGCCGTTCGCCATCATCGATATTAATGACATGCTCCGGCAGAAAAACGACTTGGCTATCGAATTCCAGATCATGCCAAACGTCTGTAAAAACCGGCATGCTTCGCAGCCGTCCGACGAAATAAGGCCCATTCAGGCCGGTAATTTCCACCCACATCCGCTCAATGCCGACATCCTCGGTATCCTCGCTTTCGAGGGACATGAATTTAAAAACCAGTTTTACGATATCGCCCAGTTTCAAGGAGCGGCGCGTAGCCTCATCCGGTATCCAGAAGGTTTTGGGATACTGCTCGTTCATCACCATGCCGCTTTCCAGCTCCCAATGCTCAATGGCGAAGCTGGCCAGCCGCACGGTTTGAACAGGCGCAAGCGGCGCGCCGAAATCCGGGGGCTTGCCGAGCGGTGGACGCTTGACGGCGGGCTGTCCGTAGATATGGCGCAACAGATCTTCAAACATGGCATCGTATCGCGCCTCCTGGCGCATATCAACGGTCCTGATTCCCTGAAAATGCGACGGGATCGCGCAATCTGCCGCGCCCGGCGTCAGATCCCCGCTGCGGATGACCGGCACGAACTTTGAGCGGGGAATCGAGGCGGCGATGCGGGCGGATATGATTTGCGCCTCATAACCGGCCCCGCCTTGCCTCCTGGTCGATTTGACCGCGTAAGCCGGGGTGCAGATCACCAACACAAAATCAAATTCGGGGATTCTCTCATCCATGAACTGCGTCAGGCTTTCGCCATATTGCACGTCCCACTGGTCAAGATGGACGTGGACGCCGTTGCTGACGAGCCGTTCGGCAAGGTGTCTGACCCAGTTCTTATGATCGTCCAAATCCCACGAGTAGGACACAAAGACAGTCTGGAGTTCTGGCATTTTTTACGGGCGACCGATCCGATCTCAAATTCATTTCTGTGTTCATGGTCTAGATCGGTTTTAAAGCCCGTGGAAGCGGCAGAAATTTTCGCCCATCTCCGTGTAAGCAGAAAATGCCAGAGCTTAGACCGGGCGGCGGGACTGGTCATGGAGGTTTGGGCTTACACCCCCTTCCCGCTGTAGCCGCTCATAGGGTCCGTTGTGGAGCGATTGCGGGATAGGATAACATTGCGAAAGCTTGCGTCACGCACCCCAAGTCGTAGCTAATCGGCCTGCGCCGGTCATGACACCAACGGCGCCGCCCGTGCTGTACACAGTCATGCTGGCGCCCACGAACACTGATCTCCTGGCTCGATCGCCCGCATCGTGCCAAGCTAGCCGCAACCAACAAGCGGGGAACGAACATGGTCACCTTAGGCAGCGGCGACTACCAGTACGAGCCGGTGGAGAACTGGGCGAAACTGCCCCCCGGCTGGTCGTTCAAGGAAATCGGCGGCGTCGGCGTCGACAGAAGCGACAACGTCTACGTGTTCAACCGCGGCGAACATCCGATGATCGTGTTCGACCGCGACGGCAACTTCCTCCGCTCGTGGGGCGAGGGGATCTTTCCCCGCGCGCACGGCATGTTCGTCGCGCCCGACGAAACATTGTGGCTGACGGATGACGGCGACCACACGGTCCGGCAATGCACGCTCGACGGCAAGATCCTGCTGACCCTAGGCGTCTCCGGCAAACCAGCACCCTACATGAGCGGTGAGCCGTTCCATCGCTGCACCCATACCGCGATGGCCCCGAACGGCCACATCTATGTCTCCGACGGCTATGGCAACTCACGGGTGCACAAATACTCGCCCGACGGCCGCCTGCTGATGTCGTGGGGCGGTCCCGGCACCGATCCAGGCGAGTTCAACATCGTCCACAACATCACCTGTGACGCGGATGGCTGGGTCTATGTCGCGGACCGCGAGAACCATCGGGTCCAGGTGTTCGACGGCAACGGCAAGTACGAGACGCAATGGAACAACCTGCATCGTCCATGCGGCCTGTTCATGCCGGTCGGGAAATGTCCTGTCTGTTACATCGGCGAACTGGGTCCGGTCCAGCCGGTCAACCGCAACATGCCAAATCTTGGCCCGCGCGTCTCCATCGTCGACCACACCGGCAAGCGCCTGGCGCGCCTCGGCGGGCTGCAGCCCGGGCTGGGTGCGGATCAGTTCATGGCGCCGCATGGCCTGACGGTGGACAGCAGCGGCGACATCTACGTGGGCGAAGTCTCCTGGACCAACTGGCCGCAGACGTTTCCGAATGAACCGCGCCCGGCGGATCTGCGGTCGTTGCAGAAGTTCAGAAAGATTGCGGAGCGGCGATAGCGGCTCCTCCCACTGTCGGAAGAACGTGACGGATGGGTGCACCAAAGCCTGGCAAATCAGCAGTGCAAGCCCGAATGATGATCGCCAAGTTGTGTGATCGATCGCATTGAAAGAGGTAGTGGCGCCGCACAGATGCGTTTTCACGGTCCAAACCCACTGGAACAAGATGAAACCCGTTCATGGCGTCTTCAGCGCCGTTTGCGCTGCTACTCTGAGTGCATGTGCCAGTAACCCACTGCCGCCGCCCAACGCGGTTCGCGCCTCCTTTGATCCAGCCGCGCAAGCCGTGCAGATTGTCATCAGCAACGCCCAGCCGCCGACCGGGGCCGAGTTGGTCAGCGCGGACGGTGCTCGCTATACGGTGCCTGTGACGCTTGTCAGTGCCCCGCATGTCCAATACAGCGCACCCCCCAGCATCGGCCTTGGCCTTGGCGGGTTTGGCGGCAACTTCATTGGTGGGCTTGGGTTCGGTGTGCCACTCGGAAGCCCTCGGCCGACCGGCCTTGACGATCAGTATGTAGCCTCGGTCCGCTTCGGTGCGCCGCCCGACTACGCCCAGCGATGGAACGCCTACCATGTGGAGGTGCGTGTGGGGGCGCAGTCGATAACGGTTCCGGCCCCATCGCCGGTTCGTAGTTGAGAAGGAACGGGCGCATTCGTCCGGATAACCGTCAGTAGGCGCATCAACTTGCACATCGTTTGACGTGACTGACCCCACGACACGTTCTGCTTAAATCTTAAGCATCCCTCTACGCCCCGACCATCTTCTGTCTTCCGCAAGTCCGGTTTCGTTCCGCGCACTAACCTTTTGTTCTTGCTTTCGCCTACAACCTACGGTAGAGAACAAAGAACGAACTGCATCAGACGCCGGAACCGGACGCCGCCCATGACCTCGACCCAGCCCACCGCCCAATCCGACCCGCCGGATGCAGCCGACATGCCGCTGCATCCGTCCGACCTTCTGCTGCAATTGATCGTTGCCTTCCTGGCGCCGATGTTCCTGAGCGCCAGCACCGGTGACGTCAGTTTCGCCCGTCTTGCCGCCATGGAGACCCTTGCCTCCTACGGCGCACGCAGCCAGGCGGAGCTGATGAACATCGCGCAGATCATCGCCTTCGGCCTGGCGGCGATGGACAGCCTGTGGCTGTCGATGGCGGACGACGTATCGCTGACCATGAAAATCCGCCTGCGCAGCACCGCCAACGGGCTCAACCGGTCGGCCCAGCAGAACCAACGCGTGCTCGACCAGCGCCGGCTCGACACCCCGCCGCTGGACCTCGGCGTCCGAGACCCGCGCCCGATGACCGAGCAACCCGCTGCACTGTTCGCGGCGGACGAGATCACCGAGACCGAGGTCCAAGCCTCGATCGAGAACGCCCACGCCATGCTCACAGCAGCCCGCGCCCGTATGGCCGCACAGCGCGCCGACCAACCGCTCGCCGCCGAACCGGCCCCCGCTCAGCCGCCCGCAGCCGAGACCCAACCCGCTCGGCCTGACGACAGCGGTCACGACCAGACGCGGCCGGCGCTCACAACTCAGGCCGCGGGCGAGCAGCAGCGCAAACTGATGTGGGCGAGCGCGATGAGCCGAGGTCGCCGACGAGATCAGCGGCAACCTTGCCAACGTCGCACGGCCCGCGCAGGTCTGATAAGCTATGGGCCAGCCGCACTCGGGCAGCAGCGCCAGCAGCCTCGCCATCGCCGCCGGCAGCGATCCGCCTGCGCGGCAGGCCGATCGTCTCCTGGCGCCAAGAAACCTCCGAACTCCGCCTAACGCCAGCCGCCGCAAGCGGCGTCAGCGACCGTTGCAGCTCGCGGACCGCTGTTACGCCGCCGCTTTACGCGGCTTCGGCCACCTGGCCGCAACCTGGGGCAGCACCTCCTCCACCAGCCGTTTCGTTTGCGCCAGCATCTCCGCGTCGCCTTGCGCCACCGGACGCAGAATGAATTTTGAGGCACCGGCTTCGATATAATCGGCCAGCCGCCGCAGGATCACGTCCGCATCACCCATCGCGAACAGCTCGGTCGGGTCGCGGCCGGTGCGGGCCTTGTATTGCTGCCATGACCCGCGCCACCCCCGGATCATCGGCGCCGCCGAAGCGGAAGGCAAACGCCGCGCCGTAATGGTCCTCATCGATGCTCCGCCCGGTTTCGGCCAGCGCGCGCTTGATCCCGGCGATCACCTCGCCGACCGCATGCGGCGTCTCCGGCCCGGCCTGCCATCCGGTGCCCAGGCGAGCGGTGCGCCGGATCGCGGCCTCCGAGGCGCCGCCGATCCACATCGGCAGGTCGGGCTGCACCGGCACCGGCGCGATCTGCGCGCCGGTCAGCCGGAAATGCTTGCCGGCATAATCCAGCGCCTCCCCGCTCCACAGCCGGCTGATGATCTCCAGCGCCTCATCGGTCTTGCGCCCGCGGGTGGTGCTGTCCAGGTGCATCGCCGTCCACTCCGCGCCGCGCGGGGAGCCGATGCCGAAGCCCGGCAGCAGACCGGCCGTTGGACAGCACATCGATGGTGGCACATTGCTTGGCCAGCAGCACCGGCTCGCGCATCGCCACCGAGACGACGTTGACGCCGAACTTGATCCGCCTGGTGCGGCCGGCCACCGCGGCCAGGGTGGTCATGCATTCCAGGATGGGCACCCGGCTGACCAGCCGGTCGGTCTGCCAGATCGAATCGATGCCGCCCTGTTCGCAAAGATCGACCCAGCGCCAGAAGCCGTCGGCGGTATCGAACGGATACTCCATGATCCCGACGCCGACCGCGATGCTGCGCGCCATGTCCGTCTTCCTTCGTCTGTTCGCGCGGATCGTCACTCTATTTGGGAAACGTGGCAATGCCGCAATCACCGGCCAGTCGCATCGCCGAGCGGGTTGGCCCCGGATGCAAGCCGGCGGCTTCAGGCCGCTCGATGGTTCGGCGCGGCGTTCCAGGCCTCCAGCCAGATCGGAATGGCGGTGAGCGGCAGCGGCCGAGACGCCAGGAACCCTTGTGCCTCATCGGCACCCAGGCCGAGCATTGCGGCCCAGATCTCCTCGGTCTCCACGCCCTCGGCGACGACCGACAGCCCGTGCTGTTTCGCCTGCACGATCGTCCTTGCCAGGAAGCCCTTGATCCCCGGCGCGGTGACCACCTGCCGCACCAGGTCCTTGTCCAGCTTCAGGCTGGTGAACGGCAGGTCCAGCAGTGGCGCCAGGCGCGGGATCTGCCGGGCCAACGTCATCAATGGCAACGCCATAGCCAAGGCCGCGCAGATGCTCCAGCGAGCGCCGCAGGGCGACAAAATTCTCCACCGGCCGGCTCTCGGTCAATTCGATGACGATCCGATCCGCCGGGATGCAAGCGGCGGCCCGCTGCGCTTCCAGCCGGTCCAGCGAGGCCGGCAGCAGCAGCACATCAAGGGGAAAATTCACCGAAATACGCGGCTTGCCGGCGGTCAGCGCCGGGCTCAGCAGATCGGCCAGAACACAGGCCGATACCAGATGGGTCAATTGCCCCGCGAGGCCGGCCGTCTCGATCTGCGGCACGAACTGGTCCGGCTGCAGGGTGCCTTGCACCGGGTGGTTGAGCCGAGCGAGGGCTTCGAAGCCGACCGGATGGCGGTCGAACATGCGGATGATGGGTTGATACCGGGTCTCGATCATCGCGCCGTCGAGTGCCGCCCGCAATTCGGCCAGGCCGAATCCAACCTCCGGTCCGGCTGCGCAGCGGCGTGAACATCAATGCCTCTCGCACGGCGCGCATTTCGGCGGCGGGAATCACCCGGACGTGCGGCCATCCCGCTTGCGCCGCGCCCAACATCAGCATGTTGGTGTCGGGATCGGCGATTTCAGTCGCCAGATCAGCAAGCGCCTTCAACAGCCCATCCGCGTGCTTCGCTTCCACGAGAAGATGCGAATAATGCGGAAGACATCCCGGCCAGGCGGGCCAGGGCATCCCGCGCACCGCAGGTGAAGACGCCGACACCGCCAATATCCTCGGTCGCGCGCGTGACCGCGCGAGCCCAGTGGGCGCTTCGGCTGACCACCAGGAGGTTGAGGTCCGGGTGACCCGCGCCACGCTCAGCCGCCGTCCCAAGGCCGGCAACTTTCACAGCGACGGGCCCCGGGCTCAGCATGCTGTCAGTTCATCAAACACCGTTAACCGAGGCGCGAAAATTTTGCGAGAATAATCCTGCTATTTGGATGATCGCCCACAACTTATTGTAGCAAACTCCGATTTGAACACAACATGTTAACGATTTTGTAATCACGAGCCCATGTTCGGGCACGTTTCGGCGTCAGCCGAGCTGAAAATTTGGCTTCCGCTTGTCGACGAAGGCAGCCATGCCCTCTTTTTGATCAGGCGTCCCGAACAGCGACAGGAACATCGCCCGCTCATAGCGGACGCCTTCGGCAAGCGTCGCCTCAAAGGCACGGTTGACCGACTGCTTGGCGAATTGCACCGCGACTGGGGACAAATTGGCAATTCTGTCGGCGATCTTCATCACTTCAGGCAGAAGTTGGTCGGCTGGGAACACCCGCGAGACCAGATTGGCCCGTTCCGCCTCCGACGCGTCCATCATGCGGGCGGTCAGGATCATGTCCATCGCCTTCGACTTGCCCACCGCGCGGGTCAGGCGCTGTGTGCCGCCGGCGCCCGGGATGACGCCCAGGTTGATCTCCGGCTGGCCGAACTTGGCCGTATCGGCGGCGAAGATCATGTCGCACATCATGGCCAGCTCGCAGCCGCCGCCCAGCGCGAAGCCGGCGACCGCCGCGATCACCGGCTTCTTGACCCGCAACACGGTCTCCCAGCCGGCGCCGATGAAGTCTTCGACCATGGCGGCGGGATTGGTGCGGTCGCGCATCTCCTTGATGTCGGCGCCGGCGGCGAAGGCGCGGTCACTGCCGGTGATGACGATGGCGCCGATCGCGCGGTCGGCGTCGAACGCCAGCAACTGCTCGCCCAGCTCGCGCACCAGTGCGTCGCACAGCGCGTTCAGCGCGGCGGGGCGGTTCAAGCGGATCAGCCCGACGCGTCCCTGGGTCTCGACGAGGATGTTGTCATAGGTGGCCATGCTGCGTGTCTCCCGCTCAGGTCGGATCGTCGACCCATGTTAATAGGCGGCTGGACCATACCAGAGGATGCCGCCCCGCACAGGGCGGGCAAGGTCGCAGGAGCCGGACCCTACCGCTGCGTCCTGGGACAGTAGAACGTGCTGCGGCCGGACTGCACGATGCGGCGCACGCCGGCGCAGGTCGGAGCACCGGGACAGGCCGGGCAGGGCTCCGCCTCACGGCCATAGACCTTCCAGGCGTGCTGGAAATAGCCCAGTTCGCCGTCCGGCTGCACGTAGTCGCGCAGCGAGGAGCCGCCGGCCGCGATCGCCTCCAGCAGGGTCTGCTTGATCGCCGGTACCAGCCGGCCGGCGCGCGCGCCTGGCACGCTGTAAGCCTGCCGCTGCGGCGAGATGCCGGCGCGGAACAGCGCCTCGCAGACATAGATGTTGCCGAGACCAGCGACGATCCTCTGGTCGAGCAGCGCGGCCTTGATCGGCGTCCGCTTGCCCCCCAGCGCGGCCGCCAGCACCGCCACCGAAAAGCCGTCGTCCAGCGGTTCCGGCCCCAGCTCCGCCAGCAGCCGGTGGGCGTCCTCGTGCGCCGTCTGCACCAGGTCGACGGAGCCGAACCGACGCGGATCGACGAAGCCGACCCGCCAGCCGTCATCGGTCTCCAGCTCCAGATGCTCGTGCAGGGTGATGCTGTTGGGGCCGCCGGCGCCTATCGCCGGCCCGATGACCATGCGCCCGGACATGCCCAGGTGCAGCAATACCGACCAGCCGCTGTCCAGCCGCATCAGGATGTATTTGCCGCGGCGGCGGAAGCCGGCGACCCGCGCGCCGGTCAGCCGTTCAGCCAGGCCGGCGGGCAACGGCCAGCGCAGGTCGGGGCGGCGGGCCACCGCGCGCAGCAGCACACGCCCCTGCAGGCGGGACTGCAGGCCGCGCATCACGGTTTCGACTTCGGGGAGTTCCGGCATGGGCGCATTCCAGGCTATAGATCCGTCCCATGAGCGACAATGCTTCGAAGACGGGGCCTGCGACGACAGGTCCCGCGGCGAGCGTGGATTTCGGTTTCCGTTCGGTGAACCGGGACGAGAAGGCCGGGATGGTCCGCGCCGTGTTCGACAGCGTGGCGCCGCGCTACGACCTGATGAACGACCTGATGTCACTCGGCGTGCACCGGCTGTGGAAGCAGATTCTTGTCAGTGACCTGCGGCCGCGCGCCCAGGACACCTTGCTGGACCTGGCCGGGGGCACTGGCGACATCAGCTTCGGCTGGCTGCGGCGCGGCGGCGGCCCGGTGCTGCTGACCGACATCAACGCGGCCATGCTGTCCGTCGGTCGCGACCGTGCCCTGGCCCGCGGCTTCGCCGGCGACGTCAGCCTCGTGGTTGCCAACGCCGAGGCGCTGCCGCTGCCGGACCGCTGCGTCGAGCGTGTCTCGATCGCCTTCGGTCTGCGCAATTGCACCGACAAGGCGGCTGTCCTGCATGAGGCGCGTCGGGTGCTGAAACCGGGCGGGCGGTTCCTGTGCCTGGAGTTCTCCCAGGTCACCGTGGCCGCCCTGGCGCCTCTCTACGACCGGTGGTCGTTCCAGGTGCTGCCGCGTCTCGGCTCGCTGGTCGCCAAGGATGCCGACAGCTATCGCTATCTGGCGGAAAGCATCCGTACGTTCCCCAACCAGCAGGTGCTGGCGGCGATGCTGCGGGACGCCGGCTTGGCCCGCGTCGCGGTCCGCAACCTGTCCGGCGGGATTGCCGCGATCCATTCCGGATGGCGGTTATGAGGCTGACGATCCGATGACATCGACCACATCCCTGACCGGCGCGCTGGTCCCGGCCCTGGCCGGCAAGCGGGTGCTGCTGATCATCTCCGGCGGCATCGCCGCGTTCAAGGCGCTGGAACTGATCCGGCTGCTGCGCCGCCAGCTTTGCGGCGTCACCTGCGTGCTGACCGACCATGGCGGCCGGTTCGTCACCCCGTTGTCGCTGCAGGCGCTGAGCGAGTCGAAGGTCTACGGCGAGCTGTTCTCGCTGACCGACGAGTCGGAGATGGGGCACATCCAGCTGTCGCGCGCCGCCGACCTGCTGGTCGTGGCTCCGGCGACGGCCAACATCCTGGCCAAGATGGCCGCCGGCCTGGCCGATGACCTGGCATCCACCGTGCTGCTGGCGACCGACAAGCCGGTGCTGGTGGCGCCTGCGATGAACGTGCGCATGTGGCTGCATCCGGCGACCCAGGCCAACATCTCCATGCTCGCCCGGCGCGGCGTTGACGTCGTCGGGCCGGACGAGGGTCCGATGGCCTGCAACGAGTTCGGCCCCGGCCGGCTTGCCGAACCGCCGGTCATTCTTCAGGCCATTGCGCGGCGGCTGAGCCGCGCCTCGGGCCCGCTCGCTGGCCGGCACGCTCTGGTCACCAGCGGCCCGACGCACGAGCCGATCGACCCTGTGCGCTACATCGCCAACCGCTCCTCCGGCCGGCAGGGTCATGCGATCGCGGCGGCCCTGGCGGAGCTGGGCGCCCGCGTAACCCTGGTCAGCGGTCCGGTCACGGTGCCGGATCCGGCTGGCGTCACGGTCCGCCACGTCGAGAGCGCGCGCGAGATGCTGGATGCCTGCCAGTCGGCCTTGCCGGCCGACATCGCGGTGTTCGCCGCCGCCGTCGCCGACTGGCGGGTGGACAATGCCTCGGCTGGCAAGATCAAGAAGCAGCCCGGCGCCGCGCCGCCGGCCCTGAGCCTGGTCCCCAACCCGGACATCCTGGCCACCATCGCCGCCCCGGGGCCTCGCCGGCCCCGCCTGGTCATCGGCTTTGCAGCCGAGACCGACGACCTCATGCGCAACGCCCAGGCCAAGCTGGCGCGGAAGAACGCCGACTGGATCGTCGCCAACGACGTCTCCCCGGCGACCGGCATCATGGGGGGAGCGGAGAACACGGTGCACCTGGTGTCCGCCAGCGGCGTCGAGGCATGGCCGCGGCTGGCGAAGCAGGACGTGGCGCGCCGCCTGGCCGAGCGTATCGCGCAGGCGCTGGAGTGACCGGCGAGCCTCGCTGGCTGATCCGGCGGCTGCGGCAGAGCGATCTGCCGGCCCTCCGCCCGGTGCGCCTGGCCGCGCTGCGCGACGCATCCCGAGGCGTTCGGCTCGTCTTATGAGGAGGAGCTGGAAGGCGGGCCCGGCAACGACATCGCCCGTCTGATCGCCGATCCGCCGGGTGCCACGCTGGGCGGCTTCGCGGACGGCCGGCTCGTCGGCACCGCCTGCCTGATGGTCTCCTGGCGGATCAAGCAGCGGCACAAGGGCCATCTGTCCGCCGTCTACGTCGTGCCGGAATGGCGGGGCACCGGCCTTGCCCGCGCTCTGCTGGATGCGGCGATCGGGCAGGCTCGGGCGGCCAACCTGAGCACCATCACGCTCACCGTCACCGCCGGCAACGAAGCCGCCCGCCGGCTGTATCTGCGCGCCGGCTTCCGGTCGTACGGGGTCGAGCCGCGCGGCCTGCGCATCGGCACCGATCTGCTGGACGAGGAATTGATGGTGCTGCTGCTGGCATGATCCAGTTCATGGGGTCTGATGCCAAATATTGGCGCTGAAGCATTTCTAGTGTGACCGGACAGATCATTCCCCCTGTGTTATGGCCTGCGCCGGCCATGACACATGAGGGTAGTGCAGCCCGCGGTTCCAGTTGCCCTGGATCGCGCTAGTTCGGCAGTTCCAGGGTCGCAACCGTCCCGAGGGCACTTTCCAGGCGCAGAGACCCGCCATGGGAAGAGGCGAAACTGCGCGCGAGCGACAAGCCTTCGCCGTCCCGTGGCTGCCCGTCGAAGCCGCAGCCGTCGTCAATGATGGTCAGGGTGGTGATCGCCTCCTGGCTCACCAGGCGGACCGCGATGCGACCGTTGGAGCGGCCCTTCATGCCATGTTTGACGGCATTGCCGACCAGTTCATGCGTGGTGCGCATCACCGGCTCCCGCAGATGGACCGGGCAGGTGCCGCGCACGCAAACGCCGACGCGGATCGCCTGGTCGGGGGTGCGCATCATGTCCACGACGGGGCCGGCGAGCTGTCGCAGCCGCTCCGCCATCGGCGCGGGTGCATCGGTCAGCCCGAACAGCGCGTTGGAGATGGTCGCGGACAAGCAGATGCGGTGTTCCAGCTCGCGTGCGATCTGCGCACCCTCCGGCGTGTCGTGCAGACCAGGGAATTCGCCGATCAGGCCGATGATCCGCTGCAGCGTGTTCTTGGTGTGGTGGCGCAACTGACGCAGATCGATCTCCTGCGCGGTTTCAGCCTCGCCGCGGCCTGCATCATCGCGCTTGGCTGGCGCCCTCGCACTATCCTGGCGGACGTTGTCGAAGCCGCGTGCGGTGTTGAGCGCGGCGAAGTCCTGGCGCCGCGGCGGCGTCAAGGCGGCGGCGTAAGACATAACTGATGCCTCCGATATGTCTGGTTCGGCCATCGAGGCGGTCGAGATCACTACATCGTAGGGCCATGGAAGCGGCTGGACCGGCACCCGACGGCGCGGTCACCGCGCGGTCCGGAAGGTTTCGCATGAAGTCGTTCGGCCCCAAATTCGGTGTCCGTGAGGGGTCGTTGCTGGCAAATACAATACACGATCGGACATTACGCATATGGAAATTACGACACTGGAAACTCATTAAGCGACTATGCAGTGGATATATGTGGGAAAGTTTCCCACGTCAACTGATTTTCGGGTCACATTACGAGTTTGGCTCCAGTAACGAACTATGATAGATCGGTTCCGCAAGGAGTTGAATCCGAACCAATGTCGCGTCCTGGTTGTCCGCCGCCGGCGCTTCCGCCTGCCCTGCTGATGGCGGCCCGCCGGATGCTGCGGCCTTTGGTGCATTTGATGATGCGCAGCGGCGTCACGTTTCCCGTATTGGCCGACATGCTGCGTCACCTGTTCGTCGAAGTTGCGGCAGACGACATCCTGACCCAGCCAAACGCCAGGACGGATAGCCGCATCAGTCTGCTGACCGGCGTGCATCGCAAGGAGATCAAGCGGCTGCGGGAGTTCCCGCCGGATCGCGCCGCACCCCCAGCGGTGCTGACGATCGGCAGCCAGATCATCGCCCGCTGGCTCGCCGCCGCGCCGTTCACCGATGCCGATGGACAGGCATTGCCGCTGGCGCGGGGGACCGAGGCGGGTGCCGCGGACGCATCGTTCGAGGCACTGGTCGCCTCGGTGACAACCGATATCCGGCCGCGCGCGGTGCTCGACGATTGGCTCAGTCAGGGCATCGTCCGGCTTGAGAACGGGGATCGCGTGCTGCTCAATCATGCCGCCTTCATTCCCAAACCGGGTGGCCAGGAGCAGTTGTTCTACTTCGCCCGGAACTTGCACGATCATGTCGCCGCGGCGGTGGCGAATATCACCGCCGCCGAAGCAGCGCCGTTTCTGGACCGCAGCGTTCACTATGACGGGCTGACGCCCGAACAGGCGCGCGAGCTGGAGGCGTTCGCTCGTGCCGCCGCAACGCGCGTGATGCTGGAGGTCAATCGCCGAGGCCTGGAACTCGTCGAGGCCGGTCAGGACAGCGGCTTGGGACCGCGGCGCCGGGTCAATCTTGGGGTTTTCGTCTTCAATGATGCGGATCAGCCGGACTGTGGAACGCATCGTGCGGCGGGCGAGCAGCAAGCGGCCAGGACGGCGGCCGGATGAAGTCGGCACATGCCCTGTTGCTGCTGAGCTCGGCGTTGCTGGCCTGCTGCGCCCAGCCGGCACCGCGGCCGGTCGCGACAACGCAGGCGATCAACTCAGGCGGGATTTGCCGTATCGGTCCCAACGACGGACCGCTGATGACCGAACGCGGTATCGGCGGCACCGGCGCGCCGGCGGGCACCCAGACGGCGGACCGAGGCATCGGCGGCACCGGCATCAAGCCTTCCACTGCCGAACAGGACGCGGATCGAACCGGCATCGTCGGCGTTGTTACAGGCTTTGCATCGATCTGCCTCGACGGGCTGGAGGTTGGGTTCGACAGCACCGCGACGGTGGACATCGATGGTTCGGCCGCAACGGCGGACCAGCTTCGCGCCGGCCAGCTTGTCCTGGTCAATGCCACGGCGGTGGTCAAGGCGCTCACCCCTGGCGCAGCGACCCTGGCAGCGACCACGGACGTGACCGGGACGCCTACCGCGTCGGCTACCTCACGGGCCTCGCTTCGGGCACGGACGATCTCCGTCCGGCACGAAGTCTCCGGCCCGATCGAGGCGGTGGATGCTGCCTCCGGGGTAATGCTGGTCGCCGGACAGCTTGTGGCGGTGCGTCACGCCGGGGGCGTGAGCCGCCCAAGCCTCGGCGACTGGATCAGCGTCAGCGGTTTGCGTGAGGCCGATGGGACCATAGCGGCCAGCCGGCTGGACAGCGCGCCGGTTGGCACACTGATGGTGCGCGGCCAGGTCAGCCGACAGGACGGCACGCTGAGCGTCGGCCGCCTGGTGTTGGTCGGCCCAAAGGCCGCCGGCGCAACACCCGGGCCGTTCATCACGCTTGTGGGCCGCTATCGGGCGGGGGCGGTTGAGGTGACCTCGATGGCTCCGGATCGTCTGCGAAGCGACCCCGCGGGGTATTTCGGACCGACTGTCAACAACCTGGTATTGCAAGGGTTCATGCGTGTCGACCATGGCATGGTGTGGCTGGATAACGGTCAGGGGATACCATCTGGACCTGATGTACGGGCGGTCGGCGGCGCTTATCGCGATGCCATTGTCTCGCTGCGACGTGGCCCCGATGGCGGCTTGACCGCGACTGGCCTGCGCTATGCCGATGATCGCGACCTACCGGCAGGTGCGCGACCCGGGACGGAGACGGCCAGGGGCGCCGGCGTGGCGGCGCCTCGGGTGATCCCGGCGCGTGGCGGCGACGACGGAGCCGCTTGGGACAGCGCTCCTGAACCTCCGCCCATACTCCCCGCGATGCCAGCGCCGACCGTCAGCGCGCCGGCGCCCCAGTCCCCCATAACGACGGCGCCTGTCTCGCCCCCCGCACCGGCGTTACCCGTAGTGCTGCCACCTGTGACGACGCAACCCGTGGCGGCGCTGCCCGGGATCACACCACCGCCACCCGGCGCGCCAACCATGCCGGGAAACGACCTGGCCGCGGTTGGGACGATCCCGTCGCGCAACGCGAAGCGTCTAGCCGGACCAGGACCAACGGGTGACCACGCCGCTGTCGCCGGTAATGCCAGGACCGGTCCGGACAACCGGTCAGAAGCCCTGCCAGCTGGCGCCCATACCGCATCCGCCAGCGACAGACGCGTGAAACTACCGACGGTCTTCACCGCCGCCTCCACGGTGGCGCCTGCCGCTCCCGCCGCGACGGGAACGCCCGAGGCGACGCCGTTGGCGACGGGGCTTCCGCCGCACCAGCGCTAACCCGCACCTAATGCTCTGATGCAGACTGAAAGTGCAGTCTGCATCAGAGCATTAGGTTGATTTGGTGGGCTGATTCAGCCAACGCCCTGAAATCGGCCGTTGGCATCAGACCACTAGCACAGCTCTCGGCTGGGCCATGCTGGCAGAGCGGCAGGTTTTTTGTCCAAAGCGTGTCCCGCTGAAGGCGGATTTTGAAAGGCCTGTCTCGAACATGACGGATCCGGCGATCGTCCCAGTAAAACCGGACCTCATGCTGTCAGGTGGGGGCCAAGTTGTTTTCCCAAGGCGGCGGACCCGCCTGCGAGGCATTGTCAGGTGGTTGGTGATCGTGGTCTGCCTGATGGCGATGGCCGGTGCGGCCGTGCTGTGCGTGGTCCTGGTGCAGGCGCAGCGGACGCCGCGCGAATGGGCGCCGTATCTGCGGCAACGCGCGCTGCGGCATGGCGCGGGCATCGTCGATCCGGTTGATCTGCTGGCGCGATGGCTGATCCATGCGGACCGGCTGGTCCGGCCGGACCCTGCGACGCTGCCGGCCTTGCTGGGCGCCTCCGCCGATCGGTCCGGGACAGAGCCGGGGGGACGGGTACGGATCGTGGACTCCGTGCCGGAGCTGCGGCAGGCCGTTGCCGACGCGCAACCGGGTGATGTCATCCGGCTGCAGGCGGGCCGGTATCGTGTCAGCGGTAATCCGATCCTGTTCACCCAGGCCGGTACCGCGACGGCACCGATCACACTGCGCGCGGCGCGGTTGGGCGAGGCCGTGGTGGAGTCGGACATCGTCGAGACATTCAAGGTTCTGGCACCGTTCTGGCGGTTCGAGAACCTGATCATGCGTGGGGTCTGTCGCGATCACACGCTGTGCGAGCACGCCGTCCACGTCGTCGGCGGCGCCACCGACACGACGTTCCGCAACAACCGGTTTGAGGACTACAATGCCCATCTCAAGATCAACGGCGAAAACGGTCTATGGCCCGATCGCGGTGTGATTGAAGGCAACAGCTTTACCGATACGGCACCGCGCCAGACGCGCAATCCGGTGACGCCGATCGACCTGGTCGGCGCCAGTTTCTGGCGGATCAGCGGCAACATCATCACCGACTTCGTGCGTGGTTTCGATGGAGCGGCGACCTATGGCGCGTTCTTCAAGGGCGCCGGCGAGAACAATGTCATGCAGCGGAACCTGGTGATCTGCGAATGGCAACTGAACCGGGTTCCGGGCCAGCATGTCGGGCTTTCGCTGGGCGGCGGCGGCACTGATTTGGCGGCGCGCCGTGACCAGGGACATACCGGGTTCGAGCAGATCGGCGGCGTGATCCGCGACAACCTGATCGCTTTCTGCAGCGACGACGGGATTTACCTGAACCACTCGGCTCGGTCGGTGGTCGACCATAACACCCTGCTGGACACTGCCGGCATCGACGCCCGGTTCGTCGAAAGTTCAGGTTCCGCAACGGCAAATATCATCGATGGAACGTTGCGCGGAAGAGATGGCGGGTCATTGCAACAATTTGAGAATGTCAGGCCGTTCCTGTTGTGGCTTTTCGCCGGCGTGCATCCGCAGCGCTGGTTCTTCCGCGATCCGGTTCGACTGGACTTGCGCTGGCGCGACAAGCCCGCGCTGCTGTCCGACGGCGAGCCCCGCATCGACCTGTGCGGCCGACGGCGCGGCATCCAGTCACTACCCGGCGCGTTCGAAGACTTCGCCGCCTGCACCAATCCTGTTCAATGAAGCAGGGCAGCCTTTTGTCTCGGTGCCGCCTGATCAAACCCTGCTTTATATGCCCGTTTCAGAATGCGCTATGGCGAGTCAGCTGGCGCGGCTGTCGAGAACCGGAGCGGAGCGGCCAATTGGCCGTGAGCACCGGAAGCGCAGAAAGCCACGTCAGATGGCCGCCATAGTAGCATTCTCAAACGGGCACTAACGGTTGAGTAGTTCTGCTGCGAGTGCTTCCCATTCCTGGTCCAGCGTGCCCGTCGCGGGCGGGCGGCCAGCGCGGTTGTACCAGTATCGGGCGTTTGCCGGATCAGGCTCCTTGCGGTGCAAATAGGCGTGCACCGCCGCGCCTGTCGGTCCCGGTTCGGCCTGGGCACATTCATGCGCGCGCCGCCAGTCGCCCTTCGCCTCCCACCACAGGGCTTGCAGCGGCAGCGTCACCGGCGGCGGTTCGGCGGCTTGTGTGGAGGCACGGAATTCAGTCAGGTCCATGGTCAGGTGGCCTTTGTTGTCAGCAGGAGACGCCACGGCGTCCGTTGCGCTGTCGGATGCGGATCATCTGGTAAAGTTGCGCCAAGGCGGCGAGGAGGGCAAGCTCCGGCGCGTTGGTTTCGCCAATGCCGGGTGCCGCGTGTTACCATCCGGACCGCCGCAAAATGGTTTCCGCTGATAACGATCGGGAACGTCATGGCCGAGCAGAATATTTATGACGACCCGGCGTTTTTTGCTGGATACAGGGCGATTCCGCGATCTGTCGAGGGCTTGGCCGCGGTCTACGAATGGCCGGCATTCCAGCGCCTGCTGCCGCCGCTGGCGGGTAAGCGCGTGCTGGACCTCGGTTGCGGACTGGGCAACTTCGCACGCGAAGCCCGGGCGCGCGGCGCTGTTCAGGTGGTCGGCGTCGACTTGTCCGAGCGGATGCTGGCCGAGGCCCGGGCGCGCGATCCCGATCCCGCCATTGTCTACCTGCGATCGTCGCTGGAAGCTTTCGAACCGGAGCCGGCCGCCTTCGACCTTGTGGTGTCGATGCTGGCGCTGCATTACGTTGCCGATTATCGGTTGATCGTCCAGCGCATGGCCCGATGCCTGGTGCCGGGCGGCCGTGTTGCGCTCTCGGTCGAGCATCCGATCTATACGGCGAGTGGAACCCCGTCCTGGCATTTGGGCGCGGACGGCAGGCCGGGGCATTGGCCGGTGGACCGCTATCGCGATGAGGGCGAGCGCCGCACCCACTGGTTCGTCGACGGCGTGGTGAAATACCACCGGACCATCGAGACCTACGTCAACACGTTGTTGGCCGCCGGGTTGCGGCTGGTCCGCCTGGAGGAGCCGGAGGCGGAAAGCGCGGCTTTGCTCGCCGCACGCCCTGAGCTGCGAGAGGAGCGGCGGCGTCCGCCTTTCCTGCTGCTGGCTGCCGATCGTCCGCTGTAGCGGCGCGGACGTCCGCTCGGCCGGATAGTTCCTAAGGAATGAAACCGGCGCGTTCCATGCTGCATCATAGCCGGATACTCCGAGACCCGCTAATCGAGACGCGGGCTTGGCGCGTTCGGCCTTCTGATCATGTGATGTAGACCACATACGGTGACTTAGAGTTCCACTATGACGCCGGTACGAAAGATGCCGCGATCCCGCCGCATCGCCATCCGCCAGGGGTATGTCATGGCTCTTCCAGGTGTCACTAGAAAAACGAATACAGTCGCTGTCATCGTGGACCACGGTGGCGTTCAGATTTTGAGCAACGGCACGACGATCTTTAAAGGAGGCGGGCCGGACAACAACCCGTTCGCGAGCATCATCGACAAGTTTGGAGAGCCGCTCGCGCAAACCGAGCAGATCGAAGATGCAGCCGTAAAGCAGAGCTTCCAATCAGCGCTTGGCGAACAAATCCGGCATGTGATGTCGGTCAATACGACGGCGCTGAAAGCAAGCGGCTCGCCGAATGTCCTGACCTGCCACCAGATGGAAGAGAAGATCATCGAGTTGCAGGCCAGGGCGGCGCAAGAGACCAACCGGAGTCAACGTGCCATCCTGGAAGGTATTATCAGGAGCGACATGGCACTGTTGGATGCCATATGCCACAAAGGCAGTCAGGTGCCGTAACTGGGCGTCAAGCGTTGACGCACGATCAGTCCCCCTCGGATTCTCGGCTGAGGGGGATTAGCCGCGTTTACGGCTCACGCTTCGACTTCAGCCGCCCATATCAATCGGTGGACCCTGCATCCCGGTCGGCCGTATGAGGTGACGCAGGCGCGGGATTTACGGCGGGCAATAGCGCTGGTACGACTTCCACGCCTAATCAGGCTGCGTGACCTTGCCTGCGACCCTCCGGAGACGTCACTTATGACCCAAGCGCTGGCTGGCATTCGCGTCATCGACATGACCCACAATCAGGCTGGACCGGCCTGCGCGCAGATCCTCGGCTTCCTTGGGGCCGACGTGATCAAGCTGGAGGAGCCCAAAGGCGGCGATGTCGCGCGCACCAACATGCGCGACAAGCCGGACAGCGACAGCCTGTTCTTTCTGATCCTGAATGCCAACAAGCGCAGCCTGACGCTCAACCTGAAAAGCGAGGACGGCAAGGCATTGTTTCGGAAGGTGATCGCCGAATCGGATGTGTTGCTGGAGAATTTCGGTCCGGGTGCGCTGGATCGGTTGGGGCTGGGGTACGCGGTGCTGTCGAAACTGAACCCGCGGCTGATCTACGCGACGATCAAGGGGTTTGGCACCTATGGTCCGTATAGCGGCTACAAGAGCTTCGAGCCGATCGCCCAGGCGATGGGCGGGGCGATGGCGGTGACCGGGTTTCCCGAGAACCCGCCGACCTACGTGTTTCCGGCGATCGGCGATTCGGGCACTGGGATGCATATGGCGATCGGCATCCTGGCGGCGCTGCAGCAGCGTCATGCGACGGGGAAGGGGCAGCACGTCGAGGTCTCGATGCAGGACGCCGTGGTCAACCTGATCCGTGTCAGCCTGCGCGACCATCAGCGGTACGGCCATCCGCCGCCGCGCGTCGGCAACCAGCTTGGGCACACTGTTCCCGGAACGACTTATCCGTGCGCGCCGGGTGGACCCAACGATCATGTCTATATCTTCGCCCAGCCGCAGATGTGGAAACCACTGCTGGGCGTGCTTGGGCGGGAAGACCTGGCGGACGACCCACGCTTCAAAACGCCAGATGCGCGCTGGGAGAATCGTGATGCGTTGAACGCGATTGTGGAAGCGTGGACGCGTCAGCGCAGCAAGCATGAGGTGATGCGACTGATGGGCGAGGCTGGGGTGCCGAGTGGCGCGTGCCTGGATACGGGGGAGGTGCTGGCGGACCCGCATCTGCGGACGCGGGACATGATCGTGGACGTGGATTTCCCGACGCGGGGGACGTATCAGACGGTTGGCTGTCCGATCAAGTTGTCCGAACTCGCCGGCGGAGGTCACCCGCCCGCCGCTGCTGGGGGAACACACGGATGATGTGCTGAGCTCGTTGTGTGGTGTGGACGCCGACGAATTGAAACGACTGCGGGATAGTGGGATAGTTTGAGGTGTCGTGCCGTCTGTCGGGACGACGGCTCGATGACGGCGGCGGTCAATCAGTCTATCGCGGCGGTGTCAAGCAGCACCGCCGCGCCCGCCTGCCGCCACCGATAGCCAGCAAGAGCAGGTTAGTCGCTTCTGGCGGTCGACGAGGTCGATGTGGCATTTTGTTCAGCCAGCCTGGGCGTTTTCGATGGATCGGCCGGCAACTTGCCGACGTTCTGATCGACGTTGCTCCAACTGAAAAGCGACTGATTGTTACGGATGAAAGCTGATTTGCCGTATTGTGGTGGCCCGAAATTGCCCCCAGCCGGCACGCCTTGTGCGGAAGCGACGCCCACGCCGAGGCTTAGCATGGCGAGGGCGGCAAAAATCGTCGTCTTCATCAGAACTCCTCCGTCTATAGTTGGGCGAAATGCTCGGCTGCGATTGATGAGTGGTCCGGTGCTGTTTCATTTGCTTTCGCTCCCTCTACACTTGTGGGGTTCGCAGTTGATTCATGCGGCCTGAGCAGGCAAAATCGCTACTAAGCGAATCCGAAAATGTGCTAAAATAAAGTAATCGCCCCGGTACGCCCTGAGCGATCGCCTTGGGATCCTGTTGATGCGCGGCTGATCGGATGCAGCCCATGTACTAGTCGTCTGTAAACAAAACCCATCGACCGTCGCCGCGGCTGGCTGGAATTGCTGCTAGCCATGCGTGAGAGTCCGCCCACGACCGGCACCATCGCGCACGGCCCCGTCCAGCGGGCCCGATAACGGTTCGGCGGCGGTTGATAAGTGGCAAGCTTCGGTCGAATGCCTGGTTGACCAGAAGTGCGATTGGTGCTCTTGTATGAATGTCCTCATACAGGCATACAGTAGGGGTTGCCTGGCCTCGTTGGAGGAGAAAATGGACAAGCTGGTCGCAACGCCGATCGTCTATCGCTTCGAGCAGTTTCGCCTGGATAAACAAGGACGCCAGCTCACGCGACTGGGCGCGCAGGGTGGAGCTGTTCCGGTCCTGCTTGGTGCGCGCGCGCTGGATATTCTGCTGGTACCTGTTGAACACAGCGGCAAGGTTGTCTCCAAGCCACAAATCATGGATGCCGTATGGCCAAAATTGGCAGTGGAGGAGAGTAACCTTACTGTCCAAATCACAGCATTGCGCCGTGCCCTCGATGACGGACGGCACGAGCCGAGCCTGATCCAGACGGTGCATGCCCGTGGCTATATCTTGACTGCGTTGGCGACCCGCGCGGTCGCGCCGCCACCAGGAGCGCCGCCGTCGGAGATCTTATTCGCGATGGAGTCTGCGACAGATGCGCAGATGGGGCCGTATGGCCTTCCGCTGTCGGGCTCGCTTCCAACTGCGACCGCCGCAGACCTGTCGCGACCGGCGAAGCCAACGGCCAACGTCCCCGAAACGACGAATCTCTCGTTGATCGTGCTCCCTTTCGAAAATTTTGGCGGTGGCGGGGCCGGGGGCTACTTGGCCGATTGCATCACAGAGGATCTGACGACGGGTCTCGCCCGGATTCCAAGTCTGTCTGTGATCGAACGCCACATGGCTCTTACTCTTAAGGGCGATCCTATTGATGTGAAACGGCTTGGCCGTGAACTGGGCGTCCGCTATGTCGTCCAAGGCAGCACGCGGCGAATTGGCGAACTGGTCCGCGTAAGCGTGCAACTTATCAGTACTCAACTGGGTATCCATGTCTGGGCTGACCGGTTTGACACGGATTGCACTGATTCCGCGGAAGTCTGCGACGAGATCACAGGCCGTCTGGTGCGCACCCTCCACATCGCAGTCCGGGCCGCGAGTTACCACAAGACGGAGCATAAAGATTTAACTTCCATGGGAGTACAAGAACTCATCGAACGCGGATGGGCGACGATGAAATTTATTTCCCGAGATTACATTCAGACTTCATTGAACTACTTCGAACGCGCATTGACAGTTGATCCAGAATCAACCGACGCACGGATTGGAGCGGCACATATCCTGTTGGGCACCGTCGCCGATGGTTGGAGCACAAGCGCCGAGCAAGATCTGCAGCGAGCCGAACAACTTTTACTAGACGCGTTTGCGCATCGGTGCGGACGACGCTCGGGCGCATGCCGCGATGGGCCTCCTTCGTCGACTTCAGCATCGATTTTCTGAGTCGCAGATAGCGCTTGAGGGTGCGATTGCCTTCGATCCGAACAATCCAGGACCGTTGGTTCAACTCGGAATTGTACTTCTCTACATGGGCCAGCCCGAGGCAGCACTTTTGAAGTTAGAGAAGGCCATCCGACTCAATCCGCAAGATCCGACCGGCTACGTCGCACATAGTATACTCGGCCAATGTCACATACTGCTCGGTGAACCAGACGCGGCCATTGGTGATTTGCGCCGGGCATGTGCTGCTATTCCTGGGCACTACTATGTTCATTTTTTCCTGGCCGCCGCGTTGGGGCTGAAGGAAGAGATCGGTCCGGCGAAAGCCGCTCTGGCCGAGGCTGTCAGACTCAAGCCACAGGTCATTTCGGTCGAGTGGCTGCGTGCGCTTGGGGCTGAACCAAGGCATCCCCGATATAAGGAGCTGCTCAGAGGGACAATGCTCGTCGGCTTGCGCCGAGCTGGCGTGCCGGTGTAATCCGGCTGCCCGGGTGGGGTTGCCGTCGCGAACCGACTAAGCGGATATCGGGGCGGATCGAACGCGTGCAAGGTGGCCCGTCTTGATCCAAAGTCGGCAACCAGCCGGTCCGGCCACAGCCTGCAATGTTGCACCGGCGGGCAGTCGAAGCCAGGACTGCGGCTCGAACATCTCGCGATTTTCCGCAAACCCGCCATCGAGCACCAACAGCTCGATCCCGCCAGGCACAGGCAACGTCACCGCGGTCCCAGGCGCCCAACGTTCCAGGCGGACCTGTTCATGACTGTCCGCGAACAACGGCGCGGCTTCCACACCAGGGCGACCCGCCACGGCCGTGAACGCGGTCGAGGTCGTGTCCAGTCGCAGCTGGGTCCGGTCCTCCGGGTCGAATTGCCAGAGTTTGACAAAGATGGTGCAGCCCGGCCCCGAGCCAGGCGTATGACGGGTGGTCGGCGGATTGCGGATGTAGCTGCCGGCCGGAAATTCGCCGTGCTCGTCTTCGAATACGCCGTCGAGCACCAGGAACTCTTCCCCTCCGCCATGTGTGTGCGGGGAGAAGTGGCTGCCCGGCGCGTAGCGCACGATGGACGTGGCGCGTGCCACTTCCGCGCCGATACGGTCGAGCATGCGCCGATCCACCCCGGGGATGGGCGAAGGCGTCCAGTCCAGTCGTCCCGCATGGACCGCGGCGCGAGCGGTAAAATCCGCATTCAGGTTCATGATCGTTACCCTATGAGCAGGAGGTAAGCCGGCCGCGGATCTTGCCGCCACGCTGGACGCAAACGGGCCTTGCCGTCGGCTGATACCCGAGCTGCATCCGGTTGCAAAGACATGGCCCGTCCGCGGCGACCAACCATGACTTAGAAGAAACAGGTGTTCAGATTTCTCGCCGCTTCATGCATGCGCTGCATGGGGCGGCTAAGGCGGAAGCCGGCCGCGGACGCTTAATGCTGCAGAACTGGCAGCAGCACGTGGATCACCACCAGCAGCAGGATCAGTACCACGGCGACGCGGATCAATCCGCCGAACAGCCGCAGTGCCGCCAGGATCAGCACCGCCGCCAGCGCCACCAGCAGCACCGTCTGGATGGCCGGCGGCACGCCAAGCAGCGTGAGTTGGGCCCGTAGCCATAGCTCGATGGCGAGGATGCCGGCCAGGATCAGGCTGCCAATCTCGATAAGCAATTGCAGCAGTGCATGAATGGCGTGCGTAACGGCGTCCATTTTGTTCTCCCGGTAGCATGGAGTTTTAGCATATCGTGCCGGCAGCGTCATGGTTGCTGTGAGCGTCTGCGGACCGTGCCGGATCGGCTCCATCCCGGCGGGTCGTGGCTGACTTGCGAACCAGGCGGCGACGGCTGCACGCTGTTTTCGGTGCATCGTTCGAGGTCGGTCGCGATGCCCATGGCAGCACGGCGTGACGCCGGCCGCCGGCCGCGCTAGACCGCCAGTGCAGGATCGGAGGAACCGCCATGACCGCCATCACCATGAATTTTGCCTCGCCCCGGCTGTTGCTGATGGCCGCCGGGGCGGTCAGGCAGATCGCCGAGGTGCTGGGAAAATTCGGACTGTCCCGGCCGTTGGTTGTCACCGATCCGTTCATGGTGAGTTCGGGCCATGTGCGTCATTGCCTGGACCCGCTGACGGCGGCGGGGCTGGCGGTTTCGGTGTTCAGCGACACCGTGCCGGACCCCACCGACACGGTGATCGAGGCTGGTGTCGCCGAACTGAACAAGGGGGATTTCGATTGCCTGATCGGTTTCGGTGGCGGCTCGCCGCTCGACACCGCCAAGGCGATGGCGATCCTGGCGGCGGGCGGTGGCAAGATGCGCGACTACAAGGTGCCGTTGTCGGCGGACCGCGGCGCGCTGCCGGTGATCGCCATTCCGACCACGGCCGGCACCGGCAGCGAATGCACCCGTTTCACCGTCATCACCGACACCGAGCGGGACGAGAAGATGCTGATTGCCGGCCTGGGCGCGCTGCCGCTGGCGGCGCTGGTGGATTATGAGCTGACTTATTCGGTGCCGCCGCGCACCACCGCCGACACCGGCGTGGACAGCCTGACGCATGCGCTGGAGGCGTTCGTGTCGAAGCGCGCCAACCCGGTCTCCGACGCGCTGGCGCTCTCGGCGATGGCGCTGATCGGGGGCAATATCCGGACGGCCTATGCCGAACCGCGCAACGCGGCGGCGCGGGAGGCGATGATGCTCGGGGCCACCGAGGCGGGGCTGGCGTTCTCCAACAGCTCGGTGGCGCTGGTGCATGGCATGTCGCGGCCGATCGGGGCGCATTTCCACGTGCCGCACGGGCTGTCGAACGCGATGCTGCTGCCGGCGATCACACGGTTCAGCGTGCCCGGGGCGGAGGCGCGGTATGCCGAGGCGTCACGTCGGATCGGCTTCGCGGCGGCGGCGGATGGCGATGCAACGGCGGCGGCGAAGCTGGTGACCGGGTTGGAGACGCTGAACAAGGACTTGGCCGTTCCGACGCCGGCGGCTTATGGGATCGATGAGGCGGCATGGAACGGGAAGATGTCGCTGATGGCGGAGCAGGCGCTGGCCTCGGGAAGTCCGGGGAACAATCCGCGTGTGCCGACGGCGGAGCAGATTGTCGGGCTGTATCGGGAGGTGTGGATCGGGGCGGCGGCGAATAGGTAGCAGGTTTGGCTAGAACCGGGGGTCTTTTTGGGCTACGATGTAGCTCAAGTGGAAATCGCGGTATTATGGATCAACGGCCACCACAGGATAGAGGCGTCCGGGGTTGGGACATCCTACTATATGTGGCATGGAAGAAGCACCGGTTATCAGCGGTCTTCTCGCGAAACGTGAGCAGATCAGCAAGCGGATTGTGGAACTCCGGAAGCAGATTACGCGGCACAAAACCGAAATCGTGCAGATCGACGCGGCGATTGCGTTGTTTGCCACGGACCTCACAGCGGCGAAGCGTAAGGCGTCCCGGTTTGCCCGGTCGGAGCACTTTGCCAGCGGCGAGCTAACGCGACGGTGCCGGGAAGCGATGCGGCAGGCTTCGGGCCCAATCTCAGCCGACGAACTGGCGGTCAAGGCTATGCAAGACAAGGGTATGGACCCGGCCGATGTAGCGACACGGGCAGACTTCGTTCAGCGGTTCGTGTGGACCCTCACGCGGATGCTGGCGCACCATCGGATGGAGAAGATCGGGCGGGGGCCGGACGCACGTTGGAGATTGCCAACATAAGTGACTGTTACGATGGATCAGCTTCTAGGCGGGGTACAAGCGCTTGCCGGATGACCAATAAATCGCTGGTGCGCTCCCAAAACTCTCGCATGCTCTCAGTGTCGTGGACATGCTGTATGGCTGAATTTAATGCCAACAATGCGTCTTCATAACTGGAAATTTGTGGACGTATCCTAGATGGCACTTTTAAAATAAGTTCGTCTAACGCGGCATGCTGGCTCACAATGTTACCAACAAGGCGGTCTGTACGCTTCCGGATCTACTCTGTTATTTCTAGATACCCCGAGCACAAAATTTGTGGCAAATGGCCCAAAAGCCTCTGCCTCCAAAACAAATTGAGACACAGCTTTACGAATGGCATCATCGTGGGCCTGCGCCGCTATATTGTGGCGAGACCAGAGTGCATTTACAGTTGGACCCACAATTCCTGAAACACCCAAGGACACGATGGCAGCGACAACAGCAGGCAAGCGAAGGATGTGGTGATGGTGCCCGATTTCAGCGCGGCGCATCCGGGAGAAGAACTCCTCTGCGCCGTTCGTGTAGACGCCGGTTGGTGCTGTAGAGCTTGCCGATAGTCGATCTGCGAACACATCGAACCGGGCGTGCAGTCGAACCATGACGTGGCTTCGTCGGCAATCAGGCGTCGTCTCCGGGCGCGACGCGGTTGATGATGATGCTCAAGGCTGCGCTCTCTGACATGAATACGGCAGGGATAGTGCGACCGCCACGCTCCCGCATACAACGACACCTTGCGCTTGCCGGTCTGGTTGTTGGCAAGGCTCAGATCGCGCCGGTTCTCCTTGTGGTTGGCCGGCTTCAAGTAGGAAATCTGAAGCATGGCTGAAAATGCTGTCGTGCGTGCCCGCTTAGGCGAAGCGACCAAGAGGAAGGCTGCCGCCGTGTTGGCTTCAATTTGCGTTCGGCCCAGCGCCCTTGGGTTCCGGCTTTTTGTAGTGACGAACCTGTGACGGCAACAGCAGGCTGAATTTGATAACAACATCAGCATGGCAAAGAGCGCCAAAGGGTTTGGCACCCAGTTCGCCGCGCTTCCTTTCAGGATCACGCCCAACGGCCTGCGCGTGCTGCTCATTACGTCGCGCGAAACCCGGCGGTGGGTGATTCCAAAGGGTTGGCCGATCCGCGGCCTGAAGCCGCGCGAGGTTGCGGCGCAGGAGGCGTTTGAGGAAGCCGGCCTGGTTGGCAGGATTGTCGGCAAGCGTCCGATCGGCTCCTATCACTACAACAAGCAACTCCCCAAGCATCGGGATATGCTCAGCCGCGTCAGGGTGTTCCTGCTGGCGGTTGACCATCAGGTGGATGAATGGCCGGAGAAGGCGCAACGCGAATGCCAGTGGGTAGACCCGATCAAAGCCGCGCAGATGGTGCAGGAGGGCGGTCTGGCCGAAATCCTTCGCTCCGCGTTTTCGTCAGTTCTGCGGCTGGAACCAAAGCACGCTAAGCACCGGCGCTTACCGCGTTGATCGCCGCGCTGCCGTCATTCGCCGCATCGCGAACCCGCAACGAACGCATCAATGCGCGAGCCAGGCGGCCAACCAGTAACATAACGCCGCGACCGCGGCGGATGCGGGCAACGTGACACCCCAGGCGACAACAATGCCGCGCGCCACGCCCCAGCGCACGGCTGAGACGCGCCGAGCCGATCCAACACCCACGATCGAGCCGGTGACCGTATGTGTTGTGGACACCGGGACGCCAAGCCAGGTGGCGCCGAACAGAGCTAAAGCGCCGCCCGTTTCCGCGCAGAACCCCTGCATCGGCGTCAGATGGGTAATCCGGGAGCCCATGGTTCGCACGATGCGCCACCCGCCACTCAGCGTGCCGAGCGCCATTGCACTCTGGCAGCTCAACACGACCCAGAGCGGCACGTGAAAGCGGCCGGTCAGAAGTCCTTGCGAGTAGAGCAGCACAGTAATGATTCCCATCGTCTTCTGCGCATCATTGCCGCCGTGGGCGAGGCTGAGCAGGGAGGACGACACGAACTGCAGGATGCGAAACCGTCGGTCAACGGCAAAAGGGGTCGAGCGCACGGCCAGCCACGATGTCGCCAGCACCAAAGTCATGGCCAGGAGGAAACCGATCAGCGGCGACAGAACGATGGCTGAACCGATGATCCCAACCCCGCCCCAGACCACCGCGGCCGGCCCCGCTTTCGCCATTCCCGCGCCGATCAGGCCGCCGACCAAAGCGTGGCTGCTGCTCGATGGGATGCCCAGCCGCCACGTCAGGACATTCCAGACGATCGCCCCGGTGAGAGCGCCGAACACGACCAGCGGATCGACCATGCTGGCGTTGACAACGCCATTGCCCATCGTGGCCGCCACATGAAGGCCGAATACCGTGAAGGCAATGAAGTTGAAGAACGACGCCCAAAGCACGGCGGTGAACGGCCGCAATACGCGGGTTGCCACCACGGTCGCGATGGAGTTGGCGCTATCGTGCAGCCCGTTGAGAAAATCGAACAGCAGAGCTGTGGCGACGAGGCCGGCCAGGATCGGCGTACTGACCGCGAGAGTGCTCATGAGCGTGCCCGATCCCACTGCCCGTTTGAGAGTGCTACTCTGGCGGCCATCTGACGCGGCTTTCTGCGCTTCCGGTGCTTATGGCCGCTCCCTCCGGTTCGCGAAATCCACGCCGGCTGACTCACCATGGCGTATTCCCAAACCGGCACTCAGACCTGCTCGACGACGATGACGTCGATGACATCGACCACATCTTCGCACCGGTCGACCACGGCCTCGATCAAGTCGTAAACCTTTTCGACCGTCAGCTTGTGGCCAGGCGAGGTGTCACCCGCGAACAGCACCCGCAGCCCATGGTCGAGCAGATCATCCGCCTCGCCTTCGATGCGGCGCACGGCGATGGACATTGCGCTCAACCGCTCAGCGTTACGATCAATCGAGCCAAGCAGCGGCATGGCGTCGCGAATCTCCGTCGCAGCCCGTACCGCGCAATCGGCCATCCCCTGCATCTCAGGGGTAAAGCCGACGCCATAGCGCACCATCCGGCGTCCGGTGTCCTTCATCAGGTCGATGGTGTCGTCGAGGGCGGTGATCAGGTCCAGGATCTGGGAGCGGTCGAAGGGGGTTATAAAGGTACTATGGATGGCCAGCACGGTCTCACGCGTGATCTGATCCGCGGCTTCCTCCAGCCGGCTGATCTCGGCGGCGTGCTGTTCCGCCCGCCCATCCCCGGACATCAAGGCCCGAAAAGCTTCGGCAGCCGGCACGATCAGCCGCGCGTGCTCGCTGAAGCGTTGAATGAAGCGCTCGTCGCGCGGCATGAGCGCGCGAAAAGCACGAAGCAACATGTTGGGCCGTCGGGATGCGGTCACTGCGCCACACGCTTGTGGATGCGTGGCGCGCGGGGGATGAGGGCAAGTTCTGGTCCGGCAACCATCGCAGCCGCCTCCTCGGGATCGTGCCAGCGCGTCTCTGGTTCAGTCTGCTCGTCACAATGAACAGGCACATCCTTTAGTCTGGACCAAAAGCATCGTCCACCAGAAGCGACCTAAAAGTCCGTAGTGAAGTAGCTGCTGCAATCGGAATGCAGCGCCCCTCTCGTCCTGCCGACGCAGGTCGGCATCCACGCCTTCTGCGAAGAAAAGCACGGGTGGCGGGCCGGAGTTTGTCCTCGGGCGGCTCTATGGGTCGGCCCGTGGGCCCGCAACGACGTGGAGAGGTCGATGAACGGCTTCAGACAATGCAGTCATTCTCGGCTGGGTCCTAAGTGGCGGCATGACGGGCAATCAAATCGGATGTGACGGCGGCAACCTGGACCGGTGACCATGGCGGCTATCGCTGCTGAACCGCGTTCGGTTGCTGATACGGCTGGAACTGGCCGGATTGCTGGTTCTGCTGATCCGCGTTCGGTTGCGGAGCCGGCTGTCGGACAGTGTTCGACGTGGCGGAGCGATGCGAGAAGCATCCCATCTCGTAACAACCGAACAAGGCCACCGCGCCAGCGCCGATCGCGATCTTTTCCCCGGTGGACAGCCCCGCCTTCGGCGGCGCCTCAGCCTGACCCCCAGCCGGCGCAGCCTGTCCCGCTCGGCCGACCAGGACCGCGACACGCTGAGCCTGTTGGGGTCCGCCGCCCTTGGGCATGTAATCAACAATGATCTGATTGCCCGGCGGCACCGAGCCGATATAGGACGCGAAGGCGACGAGGCTTGGAAACACCTTGCCGTCAAGCGCAATGATCTCGTCACCGGGTTTGAACCCGGCCCGCGCGCCCGTCGAATCCCGCCGTACTTGGGTAATGCGGATGACATCAAATGTCATTCCGCCGTCGGTGATTTGTTGCGCCCGGTCGACGTTCAGCCCCAGCGCGCCTTGGTTATGCGGCAGGGCTGCCGCGTCCTGAGGTGTCAGGAGTTGATAGCCCATCTGGTTGGCCGCCCGGGCGGGAACAGGAAGACATTGGCCGGTAAGCAGACAGGCGACGACGCAGGCCGCCAGGGTACGGGTGATCATAATGCCGCTTTCTGTTCAGACAGGACTTGTTCAGGCTTATCACAGTGAAGACACAGACCGCCGCTCGCAGAACAGCTCTGGGTATCACGCGGCCATGACTTGCCGCGTGACCTGGACACTTCTAGCTGCCCGTTTGATAATGCTGCTCTGGCGATCATCCGACGCGGCTTTCTGCGCATCCGGTGCTCACGGCCGTCAAGCCGCTCCGGTTCTTGAAATCCACGCAGGCTTCCTCGCCCTAGCGTATTCTCAACCGGTCAGCAGCAAGGCGACGTGTTGTGCTTTCCTGGTGGGCCATCCTAGACCGACATGCTTCCTTCGTCGGGAAGCCGGCCATTCGGGGTCATGCCATTGACCACGTTTGGCAGATGCTGACTGAGTTGTGACAGGAAGTCCTGTGGTGCCATGCCGGCCTGGCTCGACATGGACTGCACCTGGTTGTCACCCAACACGGACTGAAGCTGCTGTGGCGAGACCGGCTGATTCGGCCCGTTGCCAACCCAAGACTGTGCGACGTGTCCCAGCCCGGCCTGCTCGAAGCTTGATAGAAGGCCGCCAAGGCCACCGCCGCCCATGCCTTGGCCAGGCATGGTTTGGCCGCCTTGCTGGCCGCCGCCGAGCATGTTCATCAACACGTTCTGCATGGGAGAGCCGCCGCTGCCGCCACCCATGAGGCCGCCAAGAACCTGATCCAACAGTCCCATTTTATTGTCCTTTGACAGTCGTTTTTGCCGTACCGCAAATCATAGGATCCTCAGCAGAAGCTGGCGACCCATGATCTTGACATTTGTCTTGAAAGTGTTCCGCAACCAGACGGGCGGTGCCGACGGCCGGCCAGGATGACCCAGGGACCCTTGGCTGCGCGCGGACGCCCGTGCTCTGGATGTGATGCCTGACAGGCTTGGTTGTCACGCACGGGTTCGGCGGCATCAGAGTGGCGACTTGTCAAAGATCGTCAGGCCAGGCGGGACGACAGCCCATGCTGGGCGATTGCGCGTGAAGATCGCGGCGGATGGACGGAAGGAGGACGGATCGTCCAGCGAGCCTGCATAGATCGTGAAGATGTCAGATATGCCAACTTCTCCGCCGAATACCAGGCTGCCACAAATCGGGCAGAAATTGCGCACCGCGTCATTGCCGCTGGCGGCCTTCGATCGGTAAGTAAGGCTTTGGCCGCTGAAGTGCATGGCACTACGCGGGAACCCCATGTACGGGATGAAGCCTGAACCGGATGCCTTGCGACAATCAGCGCAATAACAATGACCCGCGAAAACGGGCTCGCCTTCGGCTTCATAGCGAAGCGCGCCGCAAAGACAGCCGCCAGCATAACAGTTAGCACTTTTGCTCATAAGCCGATGCTATTCGCGACTTACGGATGCTGCAACTGCCAGGTGCTGGAGGCTCCCTAACCGGCGTTGAGACTGACACATGACAAGCCCTATCGTGCGATTTTCGGACCAGGTCCGACATTGGGCGTATGGTGCGGGATATACATCCGTGTCATCCCCGGCGTAGGCGCTACGGCATTCGCAGATCTCACCGGCTTGACCGGGCAGAGTGGCTCCCACACTGTCATGGCTGGGCTTGTCGGGGCAAGCTTTCCAAGCACTTGGTGCGGCGGTGGCCCGGACAAGCCGGGCCATGACGGATGAGGAACGGTCGGCTCCTAACCCGCTGACAAGGCGCGGCTTACCGAGATGTGTGAATGCCGTAGAGCCTTCGCCGGGGATGACACTGGGGGAGCTCTCCGGTGCCGTCAATCTTAACGGCGATTGCTATAAGATTTTTGAGGCGATGCTGCCACAAGCCGTCAGTAGGTCCGCGTCCCGTCGGGCCGCGGACCTTCCGAACGATGACCGTAGGTTGAACGCGGCCAGCCGAGGCCGTTTCTACCGGACGACCCGCTGCGATACAGTCAGGCGCCGCTGCACTGCCAGGGAACCGCCGATGGCAGCGGCGATCGCCCCCAGCAGCAGGTTGCCAAAACCCGCGAATGCGGCGTTCGAGACCGCGGCCGCACTTGTGTCCGCGGCATTTTTCGCGGTTTGCACCGCCTGGTCCCGAGTTCTGCTGAAGCTTCGCCTGCGCGGCGTCAAACTGTTTGGCCGCATCATCATGGCTGATGTGTTGCTGCGCCGCCATGATGCTGATGATGCGTTCCTTGGCCGCGGGCGCGTCGGGACCGCCTTTCGCATAGGTGGTCAGGTTACTGGCAACCTGTTTCTGCGCGTCTTGCGGGCTCATGGTCGCTGGGTCGCTATTGGGTGGCTGAAGGTAGGCCTGGGCCTGCTGCTGAAGCATATCGGGCGAGACGCCACTTGCTTGCGCCAGTGGTTGTGCTGCGTCCTTTATGCCGCTGCCGGTTGCCGAGGCCGCACTGCCGAGGGCTGAGAAGCCGCCGCCGATGATGCTGCCCACGGCAGACGTCAGCAAATACAGGGTCAACAGCGTCGCGATCCCCCAGGTGATCAGGCCGTGCAGTATGCCATCCCACCTGATCTCAATGCCGGCCAGCCAAGCAGAGGCATACCCGCCAAAACACAAGGCGATGATGCTGCTGACGACCCACCATACACCAGCGCCAATACCGAGGCTGCTTGCGTCCGGTGTCGTTCCGGCATTGACGTTCACGGTACCGAGGCCGATGCCGGTGCCCAGCATGCTCAGCAACAACTGGACCGACACCACCAGGATCACGCCGCCGAAAATGGCTGCCCATGAAATACGGCGATGCACATGGGGACCGCCTTCAACCTGCGTGGTTGTGGTCTCGACGGCGCCTGGCCCTCGGTAGGCCGGGTCTTGATAGGTCGATCCGGACATTGGTTCCTCCAGAGCAAACCGGGGCGGTGACCGCCCCGGTATCCTCGCAAAAGCCGATCAGATCTTCGGACTGGTCGGTGTCGTGCCGGCCGTCGACGTGCCTGTGGTCGTGCCCGTCTTGCCAGCCCCCGTTGTACCTGTAGTCGAGGTCGTCGTATCGTCTTTGGTGATCTCGACATCCTCGCGACGAACCGTATCGCGCACTGTCTCGGTGCGTTCGGTGGCCGACTTGTTGACGACGACTTCTTCCCTCACTTGCGCGGTCTTGGCGACCACGGCTTCCTCAGCGCTCTCGGTGGCCTCGATCGTGCGCTCGGTGAAGTCGGCGTTGCTCACCGGGGTGCCGGGCGCGACCGGACGACGCTCGACCGAAACCTGCTCCGAACGAAGCGTCACGGCCTCTTCAACCGGGGTCTCGACGACAAAGCGACGGACGCGCGTGGTGCCGCGGTTGATCATCCGCTTGCCAACCGTCAGTTGCTCCTCGGACAGGGCCAGAACTTCCTCACCGCTTCTGGCGGGGGTCGTACCGGTTGTCGCGCCAACGCCGGAGGTTGTTCCGGCTCCAGTCGTCGCGGTGGTGGCCGCCGTCGGGGCCATGCCCACGGGCGTCGTGGTCGTGGTGGTGGTTGTCGCGCTGCCGGTGCCCAGGCCATACGACGCGGCACGTTCGTCCATATCGACCGGGTTATGCCGTTCCAGGATGTCGGTCACCAACTGCGCCTGCTCGTCTGACGCCTTCACCGCGACAACAGACGAGCCACTGCTCACGCTGCGATCATAGAGCGCCTCGTCATGATCGGGCTCACCGCCGAACAGGCTGGCCCAGAAACCCTTTTCGCGAACCGGTTCGGTACGCCCGGACAGGCTGGTCCCCGACGTGGCTGTCCCGGACGTGCCCGAATGGCGGCTGATCGCGCTGGATGGCACGTTCGCCGCCTCAAGATCGCGCACCGCGGCGTCAGCACGAGCGGCGGTGTCGTAGACGGCAACAATAGTTTCAGAAGGCATGTTGGTTTCCTGAGTTTGCACGTTGATGGATTAAGCCAGTAAACGTCAGAGCTTGGAGGTGACGCCGTCCTGGGTGCGTGTGATGACGGCCTCCTGCTCGCGCAGCGTGACAGTTTCCTGATGCCGCGTTGTCATCCGCACCCGCCGGACGTGAACCTCCTCCTTTAGGACAAGACGCCGCTGAACCACGACAACCTCCTCGACGACCGGGATGATCGTGGTGTCACCGTCCTCGCGAACCGGCGGAACAGTTTCCACGTCCCGATTGATTGGAACGCGCTCAACCTCGACCCGTTCATGCGTCAGTTCCTCGTCGACCTGCGCTTCGCGGTTATGCGTGACGGTGGAGACCTGGACGTTGGCGGTCTCGACCCTGCGGCGCGAGATCGCGATTTCCTCCTTGTGCAGCGGCAGTATTTCTTCTGATACCGCAACAGGCCCCGGCTGATCGCTGGCCGCGACGGGCGGCTTGTTTTCAACCAAGGCAGGTGTGATTGGGTCAGTCATCGACAACGTTGCGAACCTTGTCTTTCGCGCCGCCAACAGCATTCTGGGCTTTTCCGGTGGTCTTTTCAGCGGCACCTTCGGCCTCTGTTTTGGTATCTCCGGTAACTTTACCGACAGCCTCTTTGAGAGAGCCGGAGACTTGCTTGCCGATACCTTTGAGGCGATCGTTATCCATGAGCATGGTCCTGCATAGAAGACAATCCGGACTATTCTTGTCCCAAGATCTTCAAGAGCGCGGCATTACTCGCCGGTCTCTATAACGACCGGTTCGAGACGTTAGCCGCCACTTACTTCGCCGGATATAGGTGTCTGTCCGACAGAACAATAGTGCGGTGGACCGCAAAGAGTTCCCGTCGCAGCGGCGGCTTATTGCGCTTGAACCGGGGACAGAATTACCAATCGATCGTGAAGTTTGTACTACAAGCGCCCGCGACGTGTGGGTTTGTCGTTTTTTGTCAGCGTCTTCGGTGCCACGCCCAGCCCACGCTCGCGCGCCCAAACAACGACAGCACTGCGACGATGAACGCCCAATTTGGTGTAAATCGCAGAGACGTGATTCCGGATCGTGTGCCGGGTGATGCCTAAGCGGCCGGCGATCTCATCATCGGACAGGCCCTGGGCCACCAGGGCAAGCACCTGACGCGCCCGCGGCGAAAGCGTGGCGATTTCCGCCTCCGCCCGAACCGGTCCGCCGGCGCGCGTGAGGCTGGTCAATTTTTCGAAGATTTTTTGGCCGAACCACGACGTGTCCTGCATGACCTGCTCAACGGCTTGCAGCAGCAGCACCTCGGTCTGCTTACGTTCGGTGATGTCCAACATCACGCTCAGCACGCAGGGCTCGCGCTGGATTGTGACAATCGCTGCCGACAGCAAATAGTCGCTGGTGCGCCCGTCCTTGGCGCGCAGCTGGATATCCACGCTGTGGACATGCCCGGCCTGCCGCACCTGTTGCTCAAGCTGTTGCCAAACCTGGTGGCTTCCCCATAGCTCAAGGTCGGATCCGCTGCGGCCAACCACTTCATCTCGTTGCCAACCGGTGGCGGCGCTGAACGCATCATTCACGTCAAGAATGCGCAGGCCATCCAGTGCGGTGATCGCCATTGGTCCGGGCGCCATCCGGAACGCCGTGGAGAAGCACGCCTCGCTCTGCCGCAGCGCGTCTTCCGCCTGCTTTCTGGGCTGGAGGTCGGCGAAGGTGAACAGCATGCAGGCTTCGTCGCCGATTTTGATCGGCTGGCCAGCCAGAAGGACGAGCTTCTCACCGCCCTCGGGCAGCCGAAGGCGGGCCTCCATCTGCGGTATTGTCGCCCCGCCATGCAGCCGCTCGACGGCGAGATCGCGTTTCTCGGCCGCCTCGAGAATGTCGAGTTCGTGGATGGATCGACCGATCATGGCTTGGCGCAGGTAGCCGGTCATCTGCAGGTAGCCCTGATTGACCCTGACGTAGCGCATGTCGGCGAGCCGGACGATCAGGGCAGGGGCGGGGTTGGCGGCGAAGGCTTGTTCGAACCGGTCCTCGGCGCTGAACCGTTCGGTCTGGTCTTGCAAAACCAGCACCAGGCAATCGGGCTGGCCGGCTGGGTCGGTTAGCACCAGACTGCGGATCTGATGCACCCAATGCCGGTCCTCGCCCGGGCGCGCAACCTCGACAACCACTTCGGTAAAGGCTTCGCCGGACACCACGCGATCCATCGGGTAGTCGCCCGGCGGCAGCTTGTGGCGGTTGCGGTAGCGTAGTTCGAAGCGTGCCCGGTAATCGGAAACCGTATCGCCAAGGTCCTGAACGTCGCCAACGCCATGCATGGCGAGGGCGGCGTCGTTCGCCCAGGCAATCGTCTGATCGGGGTTGATGATGATAACGCCTTCGGTCAGGCCCACGATAATCTGCTGGAGCTGCGTGCGGTCGGCGTGTTGTCGGGGAACGGTGTCGGGCATGACGCTGCAACGCGCGAGGCACGGGAAAAGTCAAATGAATGCCCGGCGGACCATGTCATCCCGGGCGAAGTTTATCCCTGCGAAGGCGGGGAGCCGGAGGCATTCACACATCTCGTTTGCCTGACCGGGCAGAAAGCCTCCCACACCGTCATGGCCTGGCTTGTCCGGGCCAGCTTTTCGAGCACTTGGTGCGGCGGTGGCCCGGACGAGCCGGGCCATGACGGATGAGGAACGGTCGGCTCCTGACCAGGGGATGACGCGGGAGGATGTGGTCGACGCTTACTCCAAGGGCGGCTTGCCGTGCGCCTGCAGCAGATCCTGCATGTCGGTGGCATGTTCCTCCTCGACAGTCAGAATGCCTTCCAGCATCACTCTTGTGGCCGGGTCATCGTCGCCGAAATACCGAATCAGCTCTCGGTAATGGTCGACCGCGATTCGCTCCGCGATCAGGTTCTCGCGGATCATGTCGACCAGAGTTCTCGCCCTCGGCGTATTGGGAGGCAGAGCGGGTGGCCAACCCCTCGGGATTGAAGTTGGGGGTGCCGCCGAGCTGATCGATCCGCTCCGCGACGGCCATCATGTGCTGCTGTTCTTCCTTGGCGTGCTGGGCGAACTCGGCCTTGATCCCCTCGCTGGAGATGCCGGTCGCGGTTACCGCGTGCATGGTGTAGCGCAGCACGCAGACGATCTCGGTCGCCAGCACCGACTGCAGGATCTCGATCGTGCGCCGCGCGTCGCCGCCGTACGTGGATGTCACGACGCCTTCGGTCAGGTTCTGTCTGGCACGCTCTCGCAATGTTTTCACATCGGTCAGAAACGGTTTCGCGGGCGTGCTGCTGGTTTGGGGGGTTTCGCTCATGGCATGTTCCTCATGTTGTCTCGATGGAGTCGTCAAGTAGTACCGCGGCAGGCGGTTGCCGGCACCGAGGATCGCCACGCGCGGCCTCGTGCAAGGTCAGTGCTCCAACAAGCCACCGTCAACCGGCGGCTTGACATCCCGATCGTCCCGCTCCCAGGTTTCCGGCCGTGACGATAGGGATGGAATGTCAATGAAATCGCTTTCGGCTGCCGCCGTCCGACAATACCAGGAGACGGGCTATTACGCGCCGGTGCGCGCCCTGTCCACGGCCGAAGCGGCGGCGCTCAGGCGTAATCTGGAAACCTATGAACAGAACTCCGACGGGATCGTCGGTTCGCTGCGTCACAAGACGCACCTGCTGTTCACCTGGCTCGATGACTTGATCCGCCACCCGGGCATCCTGGACCCGGTCGAGGATCTGATCGGCCGCAACATCCTTTGCTGGGGCAGCAGCTTCTTTATCAAGGAGCCGAGCAACCCGAGCTTCGTCTCCTGGCATCAGGACAGCACCTACTGGGGGCTGGAGCCGGCGGATATCGTCACCGCCTGGGTCGCCATCTCGGAAAGCACGCTGGAGAACGGCGCCATGCGGGTGATCCCCGGCAGCCATCGCGGCGATCAGATGCCGCATCGGGACACCTTCGCGCGCGACAACCTGCTGACCCGAGGCCAGGAGGTCGCGGTGGAGGTCGATGGCTCGCGCGCCGTCGACCTGGTGCTGCAGCCGGGGGAGATGTCGCTGCACCACGTGCGGCTGATCCATGGCAGCGAGCCTAACCCGTCTGCTCGGCGGCGCATCGGCTTCGCCATCCGCTATCTGCCGACGCATGTGCGCCAGACCGTCGGCGAGCGCGACTTCGCGACACTGGTGCGCGGCGTCGACAACTACGGAAATTTCGAACCGGAGCAGCGGCCGGAGGCCGACATGGCCGCCGCGGCGCGCGCCTTCCACGGCCGCGTCACCGGCGCCACGAACCAGGTGCTGATGCGGGAGACGCGGCCGGTGATGTAGAGCTCGCTCGGGCGGAGGCGTATAGCACCGGCGTGGCCGGCCGGTCCGCAACCAACAACGCATCGCCCGCCTTCCAGTGGATGAGACCCAACGGATCTCATCCACTGGTCATTGATTTGGTGGGCCAATTCACCTGACGCTGGGGAACCAAGCGTCAGGATCGGACCACTAGGCGATCGGGGGAAACGAATGAAACTGTTTGGCACCGTCCGTTGGGCTGTCGTGGGGCTGTTGTTCCTCGGCGGCATGATCAACTACCTTGACCGGGCGGCGCTGTCGGTTGCCGCGCCGTTCCTGACCAAGGAGCTGGCGCTCAGCCCATCCGAGCTTGGCCTGGTGTTCAGCGTCTTCTTCTTCGGCTACGCGGCGTTCTGCTTTGTTGGCGGCTACTTCTCCGACCGGCTGGGCGCCAAGACTGTATTCGCCATCGCATCGATCGTGTGGTCGGTGTTCTGCGGGCTGACGGCTGTGGTGTTCAGCTTCACCTCCCTGCTGGTGGTGCGGGTGATCTTCGGCATGGGCGAGGGACCGTACGCCTCGGCTGCCAACAAGCTGGTCAGCAACTGGTTCCCGCGCCGCCAGCAGGCCACCGCGGTCGGCTGGGCCAATGCCGGTACGCCGCTGGGCGGGGCGCTGGCCGGCCCGGTCGTTGGGTTCATCGCGCTGACCTGGGGCTGGCGGGTGTCGTTCCTGCTGATTGCCGCGATCGGCCTGTGCTGGTCGGTGGTCTGGATGCTCGCCGTGACCGAGCGCCCGGAGCAGAACCAGCATGTCAGCGCCGCGGAACGCGCCGAGATCGCCGCCGACCAGGAGGCTGCTCGCACCGGGCCGCCGGTTCCACTCGGCCAGCTTCTGGCACGTCCGGCGGTGCTGGCGACCGCCTTCGCCTTCTTCGGCTACGCCTACATCCTTTACTTTTTCCTGTCCTGGTTCCCGACCTACCTGACCAACGCCCGCCACCTCAGCCTGCAGAGCATGAGCTTCGTCAGCACCATCCCCTGGCTGCTGGGTTTTGTCGGATTGGCGGCGGGAGGGTCGGTGTCAGACGCGATCTTCCGGCTGACCGGGAACGCCGTGCTGGCGCGCAAGCTGGTGCTGGTGTGCGCGTTGCTGATCGCCGCTGGATGCGTGGCGCTGGCGGGCAGCGTGGCGAGCGTGCAGGCGGCGGTGTCGCTGATGGCGGTGTCGGTGTTCTTCATGTACCTGACCGGGAACACCTATTGGGCGATCATCCTGGACACGGTGGAAAAAGACCGTGTCGGCGGCGTCGGCGGGTTCGTGCACCTGATCGCCAACACCGCCGGCATCGTGGCACCGTCGGTGACTGGTTTCATGGTGCAGGCGACCGGCGGCAGTTATGCCGGCGCGTTCGGCCTGGCCGGTGCCATCGCCGTGTTGGGCGCGCTGTCGGTGGCGGTTTTTGTCCGCGCTCCGGCGGGATCGGGCCGGTTGGCGACGACACGGGCTTGAAGCGGACCATCGAGATGGGTTTTCGACGTGGGATCCGGTCTTCGACGTAGAATCCGATTGGCGGCCACTTGTGGCAGTTCGTGTTGAGACTGACACTTGGGTGGCGCCATCGTGTCCTTGCCTATGGGCCCGTTCGACATTACGAACAGCCACGCTTAATGCATCGATGCCGCGAAACCGCTGAATTACACATCAACGCTTTGCCCGGCGCGGCGCTCGTCTTGTCGCTCGCGGTGCCCATATCGAAGCACAACACCATCCGGTGTCCGCCGCCGAGAACGTTGCGGGACTAGTACGCCGCGTCACGGATATTGCAGTCATTCGTGTGTCACGAATTGATCCCTGATAGGAGGACAAGCCAGCCGTTATATCACCGCGGGACTGATGACGGGAGGTCGTTGCGCACCAACTGCGATCCGCCGCGCGAAGCGCTGTATCTTGCCTGCTCCGTGCCCTCGCTCTGCCTCGCCTGCTGCTTCGTGTTAAAGCCTTGCTTGCGCCGTCTCATGCGCACGAACCATGGCGTCGTCCACCGGGCACGCTGCGCGAGCCTGATCTGGGGGATCATCGCTTGGTGCGGTGCGCTGAGCAACGGCCGCAAAAAGGGCTTTAACACAAGAAGCAGGCGAGGCACGCGAGGGCACGGAGCAGGCAAGATGCAGCGCTTCGCGCGGTGGATTACGGTTGGTGCGCAACAATCTCCCGTCACCGTTCGACGGTGGTAGCGCTGTCGTCGATGGAGCATGAACCCCACGAGATCAGTGACGCGGAGTAGCAGGACTTCCGCGGCTAGAGACAACGCGCTCAAAAAGCGGCCTGATTGCGTCCCGCGCGGCGCGCCGGTAGGGTTCGCCGAACGTGCGCCAAGAGGCAACAATCACAGCCAAGCGGGTCAGCAAGATGCCATACGTAGCGATGCGACTGTTCTCGACCAGCCAACCCGAAGAGCATGATGCAATCATGCAAAAGCAAAAAGTCTTGGAGCAGGAATTGCTGCCGCGGCTTCGTGCGGCAGGGGGACTGCTGCGTTATACTACGCTTCTGCTGAACGACGGGCGTGTTGGATCAGTGTCAACCTATGAAGACAAGGAGGCCGCTGACCGCGGGCGCCAGATCGGCCGCGATTGGATGCACAGCACCGATATCATGAGCAACTACAAACCGGCCGAGAGCTACGAGGGCGAGGTGGTCTATATGCTCACCGGCGAGGACTTGCAGCCCGGCGCATACGGTGTGGCGCGTATTTATGATACCGATGCCTCCAGCGAGGCCGTGCGTGCGGCGACCGAAGAATTGGCCGGTGCCATTCAGGCGGTGCCGGGCTTCATGCATCTGACCGCCGTGATGCTGCCGGGGCAGGGCGTGGCTGTATTGACCACCTTCAAAACGCTGGAAGGTGCCAGCCAGCTAACCGAGAACGCCAAGGAAGCCCGCGCTGTATCTGGCTCATCCTTGCAGAAAGTGTTTCCAGAAGACCCAGAGTCGATCGAGGCGCGGGTGCTCGGCACCTATACCTAACCAAATTGGATCGAAGCCCCGGGTCGCGCCAACCGGCCAATCGATGATGGCGGGTCCGATGAATGGCGCAAGGGCCGGCAAGACCGCCGCGCCTACTCCTTTCGTTGCAGACGAGACCGATCGGCACGGTCAGGTCACGTTGCCCAGCCAGTTGCCATGAAAGCCGAACGGTACCCGATGGGCGAGCTGGACCGTTGCGATCGGGCCCTGCTCGATGCCGCCGGTATCGAGTATGATCAGGTCGCTGCGACGTTCCCCACCGCGCCAGGCGACAGCGAGGAGCCATCCGTCGCCTTCCGCCGCAAGCGGTCCGCGCGGTACGAACACCGGCTCCGACACCGCGTCGCCGCGCGGCAGGGTGAAGGCGGCACGTTGTCCGGCTGCGAAATCGAGCCAGACGATCGTGTCGAGGCCGCCGTCTTCGCGGCTCTCGCCGGCGAAAGCGCCGAAACAATTCGGCAGCCCGGCCCGCCGCTCATCGAAACGGGGAAATTCGCCGCTCATGCCGTCGAGTTCGGTGCGGGCGAAAGCGTCGGTGCCGGCCTCCGGGTCGAGCGTCCAGCGCACCAGACGAGCGCTGGTGGCGGCGGGGTTGGAAGGGCGGCCATCGGCGCGTGGGAACAGCGGCGGCTCATCGTATTGCATCACGTCGGCGATGATCCGGTCGCCGTCGTCCCAAGCGTTGAGGACGTGGAAGACGAAGCAGCTTTCGGCACGGAACCAGCGCAGCGAGGCGGCGCCGCGGTCGCGCCGGATCAGCCCGATATGGCCGCCGAGGTCTGGCTCCCACGCGAAGGGCATCTGGCCGGCCATGGCTCGCGGGAGGCTGCCGCTCAAGGGCAGGATGGGGAAAATTACATGCCGCTCGGTGACGGCGAAGTCGTGCACCATGCTGCAATAGGGCGCCTCGAACCGCTCGAACCGCGTCACGCGGCCGTTGGCATCAATCGTGCCGTAGGTCATGCCGGGCGTCAGCGGCCCGCTGGCCGAGTAGCCGAAGAAGACCAGTTCCCCGGTCACCGGATCTGTCTTGGGGTGGGCGGTGAACGGACCCGCAGCGCGCCGCTGAAGTCTTGCACGCCGCGCGTGTCCAGCGTGGCGGGGTCGAGTTCGAACGGTAGATGCGCTTCCTCCAGCGCCAGCAGACGGCCGGCGTGCCAGACAATGTTGGTGTTGGCGACGCCGGTGTTGCGAACCCGCGCGCCCGCCAGCGCCGGTCCGCCAAAGCCCGATACCAGCGCGTGACCGGCGGCGTCCTCGGCCAGCCATTTATCGGTCCGCACCCAGCGATTGCGATACGACGCTCGCCCGTTGCTTAGCGTGAAGGCGTGGATCATGCCGTCGCCGATGAACCAGTGGTGCCGCCGCGGGTCGACGGGCGGGAACCGGGGGTTGGGGCCGTTGCGGAACAACGTGCCGTCAAGGCCGCGCGGCAGATCGCCGACGACGCGCGGTTCGGGCACATCGTATTCCGCGTCGATCGGCGCGAAATTGCTTTCAGGATCAAGACTGAAATTATCCGCCACGGGCTTGGCCTTCCAATGTTGCCATTGACACTAAGTCGTCGAGCGACTGGCTGACAACCGCTTCAAGACGTCCTTGCGATGCGGATCCGGGCATGATGCCGGCGTGCATTCGCGAAGAACAATGTGCCCGCGCAAGTTTTTCGTCAGCGGCCCCTTGACGTCATCGGCTTAGGCTTCTAGGTCACTGGCACTCCCCAGGCGGGAGTGCCAAAATAGGCCATCATGAAGCACCAATCAGATGTCGCGACCGCCGTGGCGGTCTAGCGCTATCCGCAGGAGGAGCCAATGAACTTCCGTCCGCTGCACGACCGAGTTGTCATTCGCCGGATCACCGCCGAGGAGAAGACGGTCGGCGGCATCATCATTCCCGATACGGCGCAGGAAAAGCCGATGCAGGGTGAAGTCATCGCCGTCGGACCCGGCGCTCGGAACGAGCAGGGCCAGGTCGTGACCCTCGACCTGAAGGCCGGCGACAAGATCCTATTCGGCAAGTGGTCCGGCACCGAGGTTAAGCTGGACGGTGAAGAGCTCCTTATCATGAAGGAGTCCGATGTTATGGGCGTCATCGAAGGCCAGCCTGCAAGCCGGCAATAAGAAGTCGGCTGGCAATCGTTGACGCAATCTGACGAGTTTTAGAGGAAGGATAAGCATATGGCTGCTAAAGATGTTCGATTCGGTGGTGATGCACGCCAGCGTATGCTGCGTGGCGTGGATACTCTGGCCGACGCGGTGAAGGTCACGCTGGGACCGAAGGGCCGCAACGTGGTGCTCGACAAGAGCTTCGGCGCGCCGCGGATCACCAAGGACGGCGTGACCGTCGCCAAGGAGATCGAGCTGGCCGACAAGTTCGAGAACATGGGCGCGCAGATGGTGCGCGAAGTGGCCAGCAAGAGCAGCGATGTCGCTGGTGATGGCACGACGACGGCGACGGTGCTGGCTCATGCCATCGTGCGTGAGGGCGCGAAGGCCGTGGCGGCCGGCATGAACCCGATGGACCTGAAGCGCGGCATCGACAAGGCTGTCACCGCCGTGGTGGACGAGCTCAAGAACCACGCGCGCAAGATCACGACACCGGCCGAGACCGTGCAGGTCGGAACCATCTCCGCCAACGGCGATACCGAGATTGGCCGGATGATCTCCGAGGCCATGCAGAAGGTCGGCAATGAGGGCGTGATCACGGTCGAGGAAGCCAAGGGGATGGCGACCGAACTCGACGTTGTCGAGGGCATGCAGTTCGACCGCGGCTATGTCTCGCCGTACTTCATTACCAACGCCGAGAAGATGGTTGCTGAGCTGGATCAGCCTTACATCCTGATCCACGAGAAGAAGCTGTCCAGCCTGCAGCCGATGTTGCCGCTGCTGGAGAGCGTGGTGCAATCGACGCGTCCCTTGCTGATCATCGCCGAGGACGTGGAAGGCGAGGCGCTGGCGACCCTGGTGGTGAACAAGCTGCGTGGCGGCCTGAAGGTTGCCGCGGTCAAGGCGCCTGGCTTCGGCGATCGTCGCAAGGCGATGCTGGAAGACATCGCGATCCTGACCGGTGGTCAGGTCATCAGCGAGGATCTGGGCATCAAGCTCGAGAGCGTGACGTTGAACATGCTGGGACGAGTCAAGAAGGTGCTGATCGAGAAGGAGAACACGACGCTGGTGGAAGGCGCCGGCAACACCGAGGACATCAAGGGGCGCTGCAACCAGATCCGCGCGCAGGTCGAAGAGACCACCTCGGACTACGACCGCGAGAAGCTGCAGGAGCGGCTGGCGAAGCTGGCTGGCGGCGTTGCCATCATCCGGGTCGGCGGCTCCACCGAGGTTGAGGTGAAGGAGCGTAAGGATCGGGTGGACGACGGCCTGCATGCGACGCGTGCGGCGGTTGAAGAGGGCATCGTTCCCGGCGGCGGCGTGGCGCTCGCCCGCGCGTCCGTCATCCTGTCCAAGCTGCAGGCCGAGAACGACGATCAGCGCTTCGGCATCGAGATCGTCCGCAAGGCTGTGCTGATGCCGCTGCGCCAGATCGTCGAGAATGCCGGCGAGGATGGTGCGGTGATTTCCGGCAAGGTGCTGGAGCGGGATGAGTACAACTGGGGTTTTGATGCCCAGATGGCCGAGTTCAAGGATCTGGTGGCGGCTGGCATCATCGACCCGACGAAGGTTGTGCGCTCCGCGCTGCAGAACGCTGCCTCCGTCGCCGGGCTGCTTATCATGACCGAGGCGATGGTTGCCGAGAAGCCGGAGAAAGCGGCTCCGATGGGGCATGGCGGCGGCGGCGGCATGGGCGGCATGGGTGGAATGGGCGGCGGTATGGGAGACATGGGCTTCTAAGTCGACGCGCACACGTCGTAGCGGCCTGCCACAAGGCACTTCACCTTTCAGGGGTGGAGTGCCTTTGTGGCTTTTATGGATCGTGTGCTTTTACCGGGCCTGCGTCAGCCGAAGCGACGGCGGGTCTATCGAGCCTCGGTCCAGCTTTCCGAAAACGCCAGTGCGCAAGTGCTGAAGGGACGTCCTTCACGCTGCCGCGGCCAGGCTTGGCCGGTTGCCTCGACGCCATTGCGCGACAAGCGCGCGCCGAGTGCTGGTATCAGTATGGTGCAGACCCCGTAAGGGCGGCCGGGCTCCGCATTAGGCTGCGTGTGGATCAACAACGGCTCGCCGATGTCATACCAGGTGAGGGAGATGTCTTCCTCTCGCGCCGACACGTGCTCGGTCCAGAAATAGCGCGGGTCGCCGGATTTGCTGAACTGCGCCTCGGTCACCGGAATGGCCCGATCCGCCGTCTCTGCATTGAGCATGCCCTGGACAGTAGATTGCAGCCAGCGTGCCATGGCGATGTTATCGGCGTAGATGCGCCAGCGATGGTGCGTCAGTTCGCTATTGAGATACAGGACGTGTCCAGGCCCCGCCGGACAGGTGATGATGCGCCAGAAGCTGGCGTTCGTGGTGTTCGCGCTGCCGTCTGTTTCACTTAGGCGGATGAACGGATTCTCACCAGTCGAGGATCACATGATTTGGATCTGCCGTGCTCATTGGAATACCTCGCCCCAGGGTGACATGACCATACCGCGAGGCTGGCGTCGGCGCCACCGATGAAGGCGTTGCATCATCATTGCCGATTCCGTCATGGTCACGCGTGTCCGGGTCAATTGTCGCGGCACGTGCGGCTAAAGGTGGCCCGGAAAAGGCCGGGCCAAGACGTTTATGCGCAACCTCATCGGATATCGCTTATCAGAGCACGTTCACGGTGACTGGAAGCGTCCTGCCCCCTGGTGTCATGGCCGGCGCAGGCCGGTTACCCACGACTTTGTTGCTCCAACCTCGCCAGTCGTGGGTGGCCGGCCTGCGCCGGCCATGACACATGGGAAGCACCGCAGCCTACGTTTCCAGTTAGCGTGAAACGGTCTAGCTTAAGCGTTGCCGGGCCACGCCTCCGTCACCCGCGTCGCCATCCACTTCGTCAACGCGGCGTTCACCGCGGCCGGCTTTTCCTGCGCCATCCAGTGTCCTGATGGCACGACGACCTCATTGAGGTCCTGACACGCCTGCCGCATCGGGTCGGCGAGGCGGGAGGTGACGGTCTGGCAGGTGTAGTCGTACTCGCCGTGCAGGAAGAGCACCGGCAAGGTCAGTGTGCCGCCGTTCCTGGCTCCTGCAGCGAAGGCCGTGTTGCGGTCGGCGTTCATGTACCACGAAGCAGGTCCGAAGAAGCCGTTGCGCTGCAGCGCGGAGACGTATTTGTGCAAGTCCTCTTCGGTGAGCACGAGGCTGTCCATGGGCAGATCCGGCGCTTGTCCCGTGCTTCCAAACCAGCCGCCATTGCGACGAAGCAGGGCGGTGCGCGAGGGCTTGCCCTTCCCGTCAGGCGAGCCGGCGCGGAAGATTGCCTTCACGGTATTCAGCACATTGGCCTCGAAGGCGGCGCGGGCGGCTTCGAAGTTCTCCTGATAGAAAAACATGTATTCCCATTGGCCGGCGGGGAATTCGGCTTCCGGATAAATCGTGCGGTCCACCAGCGGAACGATGGTGGCCGGAGCAAATCCGGTCGGAATGTAGGGGACGCACAGATTGGCGACAGCGAAGCAGCGCTCGGGGTGATGGCTTGCCAGGCTCCAGACGACCGGGCTGCCCCAGTCATGACCAACCCAGACGGCGCGCTGACGGCCCAGCGCGTCGAGCAGTTCGATCATGTCGCCGACGGTCTGCTCGAGCGCGTAATCCTCGTGACGCGCGTAGATACTCGAACGCCCGTAGCCGCGCATGTCGGGTGCGATGGCGCGAAAGCCGAGCGCGGCGAAGATTGGAAGCTGATGGCGCCAGCTGATTGATAGTTCGGGCCAGCCGTGGATGAAGATGATCGCCGGTGCGTCCTCCGCGCCGCAGGCTAGATAGAAGGTGGTGTGCCGCGGTGTCTTGGCGACGTGCTCGGTTACCGGAAATGCTGCTGGCATTTGATTTCCTCATTCGTTGATAGCTCGGTTGGCGAAAGCCTACTCGGCCGCGCGTATCTGCTGGCGCGCCAGACTGTCGCGATCAAACTTGTGGATCTCACCGCCCTTGAGGATCATGACGAGACGGTCCTTGTTCTGCAGGACGCTTACGTCCGCAACCGGGTCACCGTCCACCAGGAGCAGGTCTGCCAGGAAACCTTCGCGCACCTGGCCGGCCTCATGGCCCATGCCCATCAGCTCCGCCCCATAGCGGGTGGCGCAGACCAGGGCCTCGCCCGGGCTGTAGCCGAGGTGGCGCACGAAATGGGCGATGTCGCGGGCGTTCTCGCCCTGCGGCGTCCGGGCAAAGCCGTAGTCGCCGCCAATGACGACGCGGATACCGCGCCGCTTCATCTGCGGATACGCGCGCGACGCCGCGGCCAGGCCGAGTTCGATGCCTTGGCGCACGCCGGAGGGGAGAGCGCCTTCGGGGGCCTCGTAGACCGCGGCGTGCAGCAATCCGATCGCCGGACCGACAAACACCCGATCCTTCACCGCCTCCAGCATGTCGAGCGCTTCTTCATCGGCATGTTCGCAGTGATAGATCACATCCACGCCGCACCGCACCGCGCGCTTCACCAACTCCGCCGCTCGGCAATGGGCGTTGACCATGCGATGAAAGTCGCGCGCGACGGTGACACCGGCACGAATTTCCGCCTCGCTCATCACCGTGCGCGGCAACCCGCCGGAGCGCGTGTGGTCGTCGCCGGAGATGTTGAGCTTGATGCTGTCCGCACCCTCCCGCACGCATAGCCGCGCTAGTTTGGTGACCTCGTCCGGGCCATCGGCAACCATGGCGAAGCTGTCGCGGAATTGGTGCGCACGGCGCTCGTCGCCGAGGCCTCCGGTCACGGTGATCTCGGGTCCACAGGCGCGCAGGCGAGGACCGGGCAGGTCGCCAGCCTCGATCGCATTGCGGATGACGATGTCGATGCGAAGCTTTGCGCTGGCCGCGCTGTAGGCACTGGTGAAACCATGGTCCAGCAGGATACGGGCGTTGCGGGCGGCAATCAGCGTGTGCTCCTCGGGCGGCGTATCGCCCAGATCCGTCGCCCGGGTGGCGTTGATGAAAGTGATGTGCGAGTGGCCTTCGACCAGGCCCGGCATCAGGGTCATGGCGTTGGCGTCGATGACGTCGGCGCCGGTTGCCTGGAGCTGCCCGCGTTCGGTCGCCACGGTCCGAATGCGTTGGTCTTCCACAAGAACGTCGGCCGGATAGGTCGCGGCCCCCGAACCGTCCCATACGCGGCAGTTCTTGATGAGAATGCGGGCCATGGATTCCTCCTGATGTTGTTTCGTTGTCTGTTGATTATCCCGGCGGACGGGTACGATCCGTTGTGTCAGAAGTTCACGGCTGGCGAAAGTCTGGCGGTCTGCGCCTGGCCACGGGCTGGTGGATAAAATCAGACGGATAGTACTGTAGGGCTGGGTCCGCTCTGGGTGGGTAGAGAGCGGACATAGGAGCGGGTCGCGCTGAGGTCCGCTCTGCGCCCATCCTCGCCGTTGCCGGGCAAAGTGAGCCGTCCCGAAAGCGGCCATTCGTTCCGATTGCCCGTTTGCTGCCTTACGGAGATCGACAGGCGGCCCGGATAAGGTTGCGAGCAGCCGGATATCTCCGAACCTGATACGGAATGGTTCTGTTGCATTGGCATGGCGTTGGGGAGACAGAAGGCGGAAAAGTTTGAGGATATCTCATGTCGGACTTCAAAGGTCGCCGGCCGACCGCCGACCGGCAGACATAACTTCCGAATGTTGATTTCGAGGGGCGGACGAAAATGTTCGTCTCGCTATTCCAGATACGGCGTCAGCACATCTTCGATCCATTTCATGAATGCGCGGACTCGGCGCGACAGATTGCTCCGATGTGCTACGACGAGGGACACGGGGATCGCCCGGCGACGAAAATCGGGTATGATCTCCACGAGCGCTCCACTCTCTAAGTATCGGCCAATCCCCAAGAGTGGCGCCTGAATCACGCCAAGGCCGGCGAGGGCAGCGGCTTCGTAGGTCTGCGCGCTGTTGACGTGTAGCGCACCTGGCAACTGAAGCGTCGCGTAGCTGTCGCCGTCCGGATATTCCCATCCAATAGGTCTTGCGCCCAGCATCGTCGAAAAATGAATTGTCCGATGTTCCTGACGCCGGAGATCTTCTAGCGATCGAGGGACGCCATAGCGCGCCAGATAGGCGGGACTGGCAGCGTTGGCCATGCGCAACAGGCCCAGTGGGCGGGCAATCAGCGTCTCGTCCCGGATGGGACCAAGTCGCAATACGCAGTCGAACCCCTCTTGAACCAGATCGACTTGCCGATCCGTACTCGACACCTCCAGCTCCAACTCGGGGTGAGTCGCCATGAAATCCGGCAAGGCCGGCACGATCGTTGTGCGCGCCACCTCGGTCGGAAGATCGACGCGTAAACGCCCGCGAAGTGCCACGCGATCGCCTGCGAACATCGAGTGCAGGTCATCGACTTCAGCAAGCAGATCGCGGGCGCGGGCATGAAATGCGCGTCCGTCCTCCGTCAACTGCACGCTGCGCGTCGTCCGGTGCAGGAGCCTGACACCGACATCTTCTTCCAGCTTCCGGACCGCCGTTGAGGCCCTCCCCTTTTGGATGCCCAGGCTATCGGCCGCGTGGGTGAAGCTCCCCATTTCCGCTACCGTTATGAAAATGAGGATGGGTTCGAGATTTTGCATTTTCGTGCCTCGGCATTGTTCACCACAGAGGGAACAGTGAGTTCATTTTCTCGGTGTTTATCATACCTGAGAGACACAGTAAGCTCCTGAATATGGGGATCCCCCTCATCGGAGAATGACAAGTGTCCGAAACTATGAACCTGCATCACGTGCCTGAAGCTATGACCTTGCATCACAGCCTGTGGGCCGGCCGGATCATGAGCGCGATTGTCGTTATCGCTCTGGTGGCAGACGGCACTATTCAGCTTTTCGCGCCGGCACAGATCGCGAGCACGTTGCAGGAAACCGGGTTCGCGATGGACCTGACCCGTGTCGTGGGTCCGATCATACTCGCCTGCGCCATCCTCTACGCCATCCCCGCCACCGCCGTCCTCGGCGCGATCCTGGTGACGGGCTTTTTGGGAGGTGCCATCTGCGCCCATGTCCGCATTGGTGAGTTGGGGTCGCCGCCGGAAATCATTTCCCTGCTTCTGGGCGCGATGACATGGGGCGGCCTCTACGCGCGCGATCCCCGTATCCGGGCCATTCTGCCGCTCATCCGTTGAACCAACAGGGGCAGTGCTCTGTCCCTCAAGATCAGGAGAAAACGCATGTTTTTAGTAATGGGAATCACGGGAAAAGTGGGCGGCGCAACGGCAGAACATCTGTTGGCGCACGGCAAGGAAATACGCGCGCTGGTCCGCAATCGCGAGAAGGCGGCAAGCTGGGCGAACCAGGGCGTGGAACTGGTTGACGGTGATTGGAATGATTCGGCAGCCATCGAGCGGGCGCTCAAAGGCGTCGAAGGCGCGTTTGTCATGTTGCCTTCTGTCTGGGCCCCCTCGCCCGATTACAAAGAAGCCAAGGGCGTGATTGCGAACTATGTCGAGGCGCTCACCAAGGCAGCGCCGCCGCGGGTGGTAGCGCTTTCGTCGATGGGTGCGAACAGGACCAGCGGGCTCGGGATGATCACGGCCTTGTCGCTTCTGGAGCAAGGTTTTCGCGACCTGACATCGCCAATCGCATTTGTGCGCGCAGGTGGCTTCTTCGAAAACTTCCTCTACGGCTTGCAGGTCGCCCAGGGCGGAACGCTACCGGTCACCTACAATCCGACAAACCGGAAATCGACCATGGTTGCGACGAACGACATCGGCATGGAGGTCGCAACCCTTTTGACTGGGCCAGCCTGGTCAGGACAGCGCGTCGTCGAGCTTGGTTCGATGGTCAGCGCGGATGAAGTCGCGGAGCAATTGGGTGAAGTCCTGAATCTCGACGTGAAAGCCTTTGCAGTCCCGCGTGCAGGGTGGGCGGAAGCGTTCGAGCAGTTCGGCATCCCGAAGGGCCACACCGGACCTGCCGAAGAAATGTTTGAGGCCGTGAATGCAGGATGGATGGACCTCGGAGCCGAGGATACGGAGCACGTAGCGGGTACGACGTCCGCACGCGATGTATTCGAGGCTGCACAGAACGCCGCCAAGGCGTAAGTCCGGGACGGATCAGGCATGAGACGGAGACTGCCCGCTTCTGCGTCGGACGCGTCGCGGGAAGCGCTCATAGCGGACCAGCCGCTTTCGGCCAACTCCCGCCCAACCCGGCCGTGGCCGCGAAGCACCGCTAAGGGTCGGAAGCGGCTATTTGGTATTGGAACGCCAGGGGGTAGAAGAGGGTATCAAGCGTTAGATTTTGACCGCTAGACCCTATAGTTGCTAATTTGACCTATGAGGTCAATTCAACCTCCCCGGTGATCCACGTCTTTTGCTTCTATCGTCGCCGAAAGTCCCGGGTCCCCGGCCCCTCGGCCAACGCCAAGGGCATGCTTCGCCAGGGACGACACGGCGGCCGGCGGTTCCAATCTCACCACACTATAAGTTAGCGCTTATGTGGCTAGACCCGTGGGTCACTCCTCACCGCCCCCGGACAAGCCGACACAGGTAAACCGGCATCACTCGAACAGCGACAGATCGATGACGTCGCCCATGTAGTTGTAGCCACGGTCGCTCTGGTGCAGATGGTCGCCGCAGTCGTAGATCGGCAGCATGCTGGTCGGATGGTCCGGGTCCCGCACCGCTTGGTCGAAGTCGATCACCGCATCGAACGCGTTGCCCTGCCGGATCCAGGCGTTCACCGCCTGCCGCACGGCCTCGCGCGCCGGGTTCCACGCGCCGGGCATGAACGTTTCGTTCTCGAACGGCGTGATCGTGCCGCCGAAGATCTTGATGCCGCGCGCATGGGCGCGCAGCGCGAGCTGTTTCAGTCCGGCGATCATGGCAGGCGCGTTGGCTTCCTCCTCCGGCTTGGCCCAGCGGTTACGCAGATCGTTGGTGCCCAGCAGCACGATCACATGCGTCACACCGGCCTGCGCCAGAACGTCACGATCGAAACGACGCAGCCCGCTGTCGCCGCGGATGTCGTGCAGGATGCGGTTGCCGCCCAGCCCCTGATTCATCACCGCCATCGGCCGTCCACCAGGACGAGCCACCAGACGCCGCGCTAACTGGCTGGGCCAGTTCGCATGGGCATCGTGGGTCGAGATGTTGCCGTCGGTCAGCGAATCGCCCAGCGCAACGACCGCGCCGGTGCCAGGTTCGGCCAGCACGTCGATGCCGCTGACGAAATACCAGTCGTCGGTGATCTTGCCGACCGGCATCACCGCCTCCTCGGCGAAGTTGCCCAGCGGCGAGATGTAGTTTGTCAGCCGAGCGTAACGACCGGTGATGCCGAAGCTTGTTGGCAGGTCGTCGGGCAGATGCACGGTGATCGCCACGTCGGCGAGCGGGGGCACCTCCAGTTCCACCGGATCGCTGATCAGCAGGGAGCCGGTGGCGATCACCGCGGAACGCTCGCCGCCGAAGGTCAGCACGCGGTCGCTCTCCGGCACGATCGCCGGGCCGCCGGCGCGCAGGCCGATATGCGCCGCACCGATGGTCAACGGCTGGGTGCCGTGCGCGTTCGACAGCCGCACCCGCAGCCGCTTGCCGCCCAGGCTGAGCCGCCCGTTCATCCGCAGCGTAATGTTGTTGAACGCCACGCCCTCCGCCGGCGCCGGCGCGACGGTCCAGCTGCCCACCCAATGTTGTGCCATGTTCTTGCTTCCCTCTCCTGGCGCTGCTTACAGATAGCGCGCTTGCGGTGGCTATTGCGACGACTTTGCCGTCGTGCTGGCGCGTCAAGCTAATGGCTGTTTGCACTGACGGCGGCGGCAAACGTTCAGGTTCGCGGGCGCGGGCGGCCCAGATGCGGCGCGCTACCTTCATCACCAGCCACACCAGGATCCGGAACGCGATGATGGCGAGCGTAATCTGGACCCACAGGCCAAAGTTCCCGAGCGTCGCCTCGATGCGGTCATTCCAGGGATAGGGAAGCAGGCCACATGCAGCTTCGATGACCGCCGTGGTCGTCCGCTTCCACCAGATGAGAATCTCCGGAAAATACAGCCAGCCGTAAACGTAAGCGGCCAGAACCGCGCATGCGGTCCAGATTCTGAAAAGATGGTTGCGCACCCGTCCCGCGGTGCTGTTCCACGCCGATTGCAACGCCGGGCCCCCGCTCGATTCCTGGTTTCGGATGGTATAAATCTTTCAGGACATCGTTGATAAGATGAGAGGAAACGAAATGGCCACCCCCTCGGACCACGAGCCGCACGGCGCCCACCAGTCGAGCAAGGCCGCCGCCAGCGGATGGATCGGCTCCGCGCTGGAATACTATGACTTCTTCATCTACGCCACTGCGGCGTCGCTGATATTTCCACAGATCTTTTTCCCCTCGCAGAACCCGACGGTGGCCATCGTCGCATCCCTGGCGACCTACGGTGTCGGCTACATCGCTCGGCCGATCGGCGCCTTCGTCCTGGGCCATTGGGGCGATACGCACGGCCGCAAGACGCTGCTGCTCGTGTGCATGTTCCTCATGGGCTTCTCGACAATGGCCGTGGGGGTGCTGCCGACCTATCAACAGGTCGGCATGCTGGCGCCGATCCTTCTCGTCGCCCTGCGCCTGATCCAGGGATTTGCGGTGGCCGGCGAAATCTCCGGTGCCAGCTCGATGATCCTGGAGCACGCTCCGTTCGGCCGGCGCGGCTTCTTCGCCAGCTTCAGCCTGCAGGGCGTGCAGGCGGGGCAGATCCTTGCCGCGGCGGTGTTCCTGCCGCTCGCGCATTATCTGCCCGCGGAGGCGTTCAACAGCTGGGGCTGGCGGGTGCCCTTCCTGCTCAGCTTCGTCGTCATCGTCGCCGGCTACATCATTCGCCGCAAGGTTGAGGAAACCCCCGCCTTCGCCGAAGAGGGCGCCCATGGCGGGGTCCCAAAGGCGCCGATCATCCAGGCGTTCAGCGACAGTTGGGCCGACATGCTGCGGGTCGTCTGCATGGCGCTGATGAATGTCATTCCGGTGGTGGCGACGATCTTCGGCGCGGCATACGCGGTGCAGCCTGGGTATGGGATCGGCTTCCACAAGGACGTTTTTCTGTGGATCCCGGTGCTGGGCAACATCCTGGCGGTGATCGTCATCCCGATTGTCGGCAACCTGTCGGACCGGATCGGCCGCCGGCCGCCGATCATCTTTGGCGCGCTGGCGTCGGGGCTGCTCTCGTTCGGCTACCTCTACGCCATCAGCATTGCCAACGTGCCGCTGGCGATCGTCATGTCGCTGCTGATGTGGGGCGTCGTCTATCAAGGTTACAACGCCATATTTCTCAAGCTTCTACCCCGAGCTGTTTCCGACGCGGACACGGGTCACGGCGATGTCGATCTCGCAGAACGCCGGGACGACGATCACCGCCCTGCTTCCGGCGCTGTTCGCAACCGTGGCGCCGCCCGGCTCCAGCAACGTCCCGCTGACGATCGGCGCGATCACCTTTGCGGTGACCGTGATATCGGCGGCCGCGGCCTGGAGCGCCAGGGAGACCTATCGGATCCATCTGAACGGTCTTGGCGACCCTAACGCGGTTCCGGTGAACAAGCAGGATTATGAACGGATGCGGGCGCTGACCATCGCCAGGTCGGGTGTGGCCAAGGCATCGGCTTGACCGCGTCGATGCCGTTTCCCGCGAGGCGTGTCCAGCGGCCCAAGGCGTCAGTTGTCATTTCAACTTCGCGGGCGCGGTGACACCCATGTGCCAGGCGCTGAAACAGGCCAGCGCCGCGACCGGCAGTGCGGCGAGAAACACCCAAACTCCGGCTGTTCGCGCCGCTTGCGTCGAGAAGCCATGGGCGAATCCGGCGAGATTGGCGACCGCCGCGGCCATCGCCGAACCCGCCGCCGCGCCGGTCAACCGCACGGTCGCGATGCCGGCGGAGCCAACGGCTCGTTCATCGTCGGTGAGAGCGCCGAGGATGCCTTGGGAGATGAATGCATAGGACAGGCCGAACCCGGCACCGATCAAACCGCTGGCAGCCACGACCCAGGCGAGATTGCTGTCATTGAAAACCAGCGCGCAGAATGCCAGCCCAACAAGGACCAACAAGACACCCAGACGAATAAGCCGGTTCGGCCAATGTCCGGCAAGTCCCGCAACCGCAAGGGACACGGCGGTCCAGAACAGTGCCTCGGCACCGACCACGTATCCCGCGGCCAGTGCCGAAAGGCCGCGTAAGGTCTGCAGCACGGCCGGCCCATAAACCACCAGCCCCATCGTCGCGACGTACAGCAGGAACATGGTCGCATACCCAGCGCCATGGGCGGTGCGGACATCGCCCGATCCGCGCGGGAACAGGCGCTCGGCGCCGCGCTCATCCGCCTTGAGCGCAAGCAGGAAGGCGCCAATGCCCAGGCTGATCAGTGCAGCCGCGCCGGCGAAATCACCCGCCAGATCCGCAGCGGCGATCAGGATGATGCCGATGCCGATAAAGCCCAGTTGCCGCCATGCCACCGCCCGCGGCGCGGCGGCTGCCTCGCCGGCCGGCAGCATGATCCTGGCCGCGCCCGCGACGATCGCACCTTGAACGCCGAACGCCCAAAAGGCGGCACGCCAGGTGCCGGCGTCCGCAAACAGACCGCCCAGCAGGGGGCCGATCAGAACGGCGATACCCCAGACCGAGCTGATCGCACTGTAGACGCGCGGCAGCAGCCGGTTCGCGAACAGCAGTCCGATGGCAATCGAGGAGAGGCCGGTGAGCCACCCTCCGCCGATACCCTGCAAGATACGCCCAAAGAGAAACATAAAAATCTCCGGGGCCATGGCGCTCAACACGCATCCGCCGGTATAAATCAGGGCGGCCGCCACCGTCGCCAGGCGTAGGCCAAGCCTCTGGGCAAGCACATCGGAACTCGCAGCCGCCAGCACCGAACCCATCAGGTAGCCCGCCGTGGCCCAACCGAAGTAGGCGTATCCTCCCAGAGAGCGTCCGACACTCGGCATGATGGTGGCGGTGATCAGGCTGTCGGCGGCGTAGAGCCAGACGGCCAGGCAAATCAGGACGAAACGCGGCAAACGTCCTTCGCCCAGCACGTCCGCCCAGCTTCCGCTCACCGGCGCCGCGCTCATTTGACAACCTCTCGCTTGACAAACTAGCCGATAGACGCGCTGGCGTGATTTTGCAATGATTTGCTTGCTAAACGCGAGGCCGTCAGGAGGCGCATTGCAGTCGACATCCGACCAGCTTCTGTTTGAACTGAAGACCCGCGGCCCGACGACGACCCTCGATCTGGCCAGACGAGCAGGGATCACGCGCCAGGCGGCGCGGGAGCATCTGACGAAACTTGGGGCCGCACAGTTGGTGGAATACGCGACGACCGCTGCCGGGGTGGGGCGGCCGGGTCATACATGGTCGCTGACGGAAAAAGGCCATGGCCGCTTTCCCGACACCCACGCGCAGATGACGGTCGAGCTGATCGAGACGATTCGCAATGAATTCGGTGAGGCCGGACTTGCCCGCATGCTGGCCCGCCGGGAGCAAGCGATGGCGGAAAAGTACGAACAAGCCTTGCGAGGCGCCGAAACTCTGGAACAGCGTGTGTCGCGGCTGGTGCGGCTGCGGTCGGCGGAAGGCTATATGGCGGACGGATCGAGTCTCGACGACGGCACCTATGTCATCGTGGAAAACCATTGCCCGATCTGCGCCGCCGCCACCGCTTGTCAAGGCTTCTGCCGTTCAGAGCTCGCACTGTTCGCGCGGCTGCTCGCGCCGGCGCGGGTGGAGCGCTTCGAGCACTTGCTCGCGGGTTGCCGACGCTGCTGTTATCGGGTTGTGCCAAACGGTCACTGATGGGGCATTTGGAGCCTAGGCAATCATGGTGGGCTACTACACCGTGTCATGGCCGCGTCCCTGCCTTCGCCGGGACAAGTCTGGCGCAGCCACCCAGGATTTGTGGCGGCGATCGCAGCAAGTCGTGGGTCCCCGTGCCAAGCACGGGGATGACACAAGGAGGACAAACCGCGCTTACCGCGCACATTAGCGTCTATGGGATCAAGTCCGGTGATGACACGGCCAAGCGACCTTGCGCTCGGCGTGGTGTCTACCACAGCCGAAGCGGCTATTCTGCCGCTGGCCCTGAAGGGAAGCACGTCAATGAGCCGCATTGTTTACGTTCTGAACGGCCCGAACCTGAACCTTTTGGGCAAGCGCCAGCCGCATATCTACGGTCACGAGACGCTGGCCGATGTCGAGCGCGATTGCCGCGCGGTGGCGGGCGAACTGAAACTCGATCTGCGCTTTTACCAGAGCAACCGGGAATACGAGATCATCGACTGGATCCATGAGGCTCGAGAGGTCGCCGGCGGCATTGTCATCAATCCGGCAGCGTTCACCCATACCTCTGTCGCCATTCTTGACGCGTTGAACACGTTCGATGGACCGGTGATCGAGATCCACATCTCGAACGTGCACAAGCGCGAGGAATTCCGGCATCATTCGTTTGTCTCCAATCGCGCGGACGGCGTCATCGCGGGGTTCGGCACGCAAGGCTACGGATTGGCGTTGCGCCGGATCGCGCGGCTGATCGAGGAGAAGGCAAAGTAGAATGGCAAGCCAAGTCGGACGTCATGGCGGCTGTCGTACCCGTATCGACCGGAACGCCGGTCAAGCAAGCGAGCGACAGGAGGAACCACCAATGTCGACTGAGGCACAGCGTTCCTTGGTTCAGCCCGCGGGCCGTTTGCGGACATGCATCGCCACGGTGGCGCTCAGCGGCACCTTGCCGGACAAGCTCGACGCCGCGGCCATAATCGGGTTCGACGGCGTCGAGATCATGGAATCGGATCTGCTGACGTTTGACGGCTCGCCTGCCGATGTGCGGAGCATCTGCGAGGAGCTTGGTCTCACGATCGACATCTACCAGCCGTTCCGTGACTTCGAAGCGATGCCCGAGCCGCAGCGCGCCCGCAACCTGGATCGCGCGGAACGCAAGTTCGATGTCATGCAGGCGCTGGGCACCGACCTCCTGTTGGTGTGCAGCAACACGCTGCCCTCCGCCATCGATGACGATTCGCGTGCCGCGGCCGACCTGGCTGAGATGGCCGAGCGCGCCGGTCGGAGGGGATTGCGGGTCGGTTTTGAGGCGCTGTCGTGGGGCCGCCACGTGACGCGCTGGGGCCATGCATGGCGCATCGTGCAGCAGGCCGCGCATCCGGCCTTGGGATTGATCCTCGACTCCTTCCACACACTCAGCTTGGGTGACGATGCGTCTGGTATCGCTGGGGTCTCGGCGGAGAAGCTGTTCTTCGTGCAGTTGGCGGACGCGCCGAAGCTGAGCATGGACGTGTTGGGCTGGAGCCGGCATTTTCGCAATTTCCCGGGCCAGGGTGATCTCGACGTGACCGGGTTCATGCGTGCGGTGCGGGCATCCGGCTACGCCGGACCGCTGTCGCTGGAGGTGTTCAACGACGAATTTCGCGCCGCCCCCGCGCGCCTGGTCGCGCGCGATGGATTGCGCTCGTTGATTTTGACCGAGGCGGAGGCGACCGGCAGCGGCGATCTGCCGGCCGCCCCCGTGACGGACGGCGTGGAGTTCCTGGAATTTGCCGTCGACGAGGCGGCGGGGCGGGAGCTCGCGGATTTCCTGCGAAGGCTGGGCTTTCACCATGCCGGCCGGCACCGGTCGAAGTCGGTGGATCTGTATCGGCAGGGCGGCGTCAATCTGGTGCTGAACGCGGAGCAGGACAGTGCCGCCGCTGAACACTTTCAACTGCACGGCACGTCGGTGTGCGCCATGGCGATCCGGGTGGACGACGTAAGCCGCACGTTGGACCGGGCTCGCACCTTGCTATGTCCGGAATGGCAGGAGCCGGTCGGCGCGGGGGAGCGGCGGATACCGGCGGTGCGCGCGCCAGACGGCACGCTGATTTATCTGCTGCAACCTGAAACCGGCGGACGCAGTTTCTGGGATGATGATTTTGAGCCGTTGCCAGGCAGTGGTGAACCGGCCGACCTGAGTGGGATCGATCATGTGGTACTGGCCTTGCCGGCAGGGCGCATGGCGACCTACGTGCTGTTCTGGCGCGCTTTGTTCGGCCTGGTGCCGCAACCGCAACTTGAGACATCAGACCCGTATGGCCTGGTGCAAAGCCGAGCGCTGGTTGGTTCGGGGGGGAGGGTTCGGTTGGTGCTGAATGCTTCTGAAAGCCGCGCGACGGCGACCGGCCGCTTTGTTTCCGCCTATGCGGGGGCGGGCGTGCATCACGTGGCTTTCGCCACGTCCGATGTTGTTCATACGGCGGAAGAGTTCGAGACGCGGCGGGCGTCGCTGCTGGCGATGCCGGTGAATTACTACGACGACCTGTCCGCGCGCTGGGGTTTGGACGACGCGACGCTTGCCGCGCTGCAACGGCATGGACTGCTGTATGACCGCGACGGAGCAGGAGAGTTCTGGCACCTGTATACTGAGGCGTTTCATGATCGTTTCTTCTTTGAAGCGGTGCAGCGTGGCGGCGACTACGCCGGGTTCGGCGCCGCCAACGCGCCTGTCCGCGCCGCCGCTCAGGCGCGCCAGCACCCGATCACACTCAATCTGTTGTGACTGACACTGCCGGGAGACCTGCCTGCCATGGTGCCGCAGAGCGAATTCATCCAGCGTGATCGCGGTCAACATCCGCCGGCGCTGACACCGGATTACAAGACCAGCATCCTGCGCTCGCCGCGGCTGGCTTTGTGGTCGTTGCAAAACTCCCTGTCGGAAGTCACCGGGCCGGTGTTCGGGCATGAGGAGCTGGGTCCGCTCGATCACGACCTGATCCTGAACTATGCCAAGAACGGCGAGCCGATCGGCGAACGCACCATCGTGCATGGCCGCGTGCTGGACGAGAATGGTCGTGGGATCGCCAACACGCTGGTCGAGGTGTGGCAGGCCAATGCGGGCGGGCGCTACCGGCACAAGAACGACACGTATATCGCACCAATTGATCCGAATTTTGGCGGCTGCGGGCGCATGATCACCGATCAGGACGGCCACTATGCCTTTCGCACCGTCAAGCCCGGCGCGTATCCGTTTCGTAACCATGTGAATTCCTGGCGGCCGGCGCATATCCATTTTTCGCTGTCCGGCTCAGGCTTTGCCCAGCGGCTGATCACCCAGATGTATTTTGAGGGCGATCCGCTGATCCCGATGGACTCCATCCTGAACACCATCCCCGATCCCGCCGCTCGCCGACGCCTGGTGGCGCTGCTGGATCTGAACGCCGCCGTGCCGATCGACAGCCTGGCGTATCGTTTCGATATCGTGCTGCGTGGCACCCGCTCCACGTTGTTCGAGAACAAGCTGCAGGGGAATTAGCACCATGATCGGCAAGCTCGACTATCTGCAGGAAACCCCGTCCCAGACAGCCGGTCCGTATGTGCATATCGGTCTGATCCCGCATCAGGCCGGCTTTGACATTTTCGAGAAGCCGTTCGGCAATGTCGTCGCCGAACGGGACACGGCCGGCGAGCGCATCCGGATCGAGGGACGCGTGCTGGACGGGCTGGGCGCGCCCTGTCGGGACGTCCTGCTGGAGATCTGGCAGGCCAACGCGGCCGGCCGCTACAACCATCCGGCCGATCAGCAGAGGGATAAGCCGCTCGATCCCGGCTTTCGCGGCTGGGGCCGCACCGGCACCGAATTCTCCACCGGTCTATATCAGTTCGAGACGATCAAGCCCGGCTCGGTGATCGGGCGTCGCGGCTACAAGCCCATGGCGCCGCACGTCAATTTCTGGCTGGTCGCCCGCGGCATCAACATCGGACTGGCCACCCGCATGTACTTTGACGATGAGGCCACGTTGAACGAGCAGGACCCCGTGCTGCGCATGATCGAACCGGCGATCCGCCGGCAGACCTTGCTGGCCAGGCGCGAGAAGCGCGACGACGGTGTCGTCTACGTCTTCGACATCCGTTTGCAGGGCGACCAGGAAACCGTGTTCTTCGATGTCTGACGAAATCGCGGCACGCTGCCTTCGATGCGGCGGCTTGCGCATCCGCTCGGGAAGCGCAGCCGCGCGCCATCGGGTGTGGAGTGTGCAACCATGATCACCGGCAGGACCAGACTGATCGTCCACCTCGGCTATCCGACCGAAGCGTTCAAGGCGCCGATGATCTACAATCCCTGGTTCAAGATGAAGGGCATCGAGGCCGTCGTCGTGCCGGTGGGTGTCGAGGCGCAGAATTATCCAGAGGTCCTCAAGGCGCTGTTCCATACGACCAACGTGCATGGCGCGCTGGTCACGATGCCGCACAAGGTGACGACGACGCATCTGGTGGACGAGATGACAACGACGGCGAAGATCGCCGGCGCGTGCAATGCGATCCTGCGCCGGCGCGACGGCTCGCTGCTGGGGGACATGTTCGATGGTGCCGGTTTCGTTCGTGGTGTGGAACGTAAGGGCAGGCGGATCGCCGGCGCCCGTGGCCTGGTGATCGGCTGCGGCGGTGTCGGTTCTGCCATTGCCGCGTCGCTGGCGGCGGCGGGGCTGGCGGCGATCGGCCTGTTCGATGCAGCCGTTACCTCGGCGGAGGCGCTTGGCGATCGCTTACGGTCCCACTACCCGGCGCTGCGGGTGACGACCGGCTCGAACGATCCCGTTGGTTACGATATTGTTGTCAATGCGACACCGCTTGGCATGAAGCCGAGCGACGCGTTGCCGGTGGATGTTGCCCGGATCGCGCCGGACACATTTGTTGGTGAAGTCGTCATGAAGGAAGAGTTCACGCCGCTGCTTCGTGCGGCGATGGAAAAGGGCTGTTCCATTCAGGTCGGGAACAGACATGCTGTTCGAGATGATCCCTGCCTACCTCGAATTCTTCGGGTTCGGCACCAGTACGCCGGAGGAACTGCGCGCGGTGGCGACACTGCAGTACTGAGGACTTTGATGCAATGAGCTTCTCCCCTCTCGAACTCGACGCTGTTCGGGCCTTTGTTCGCGACCGACGCCATGCGGGCGTGTTTCTCCGACCGCGCCTGGGTGGGCAGCATGCTGGCGGTGGAGGCGGCCCTGGCGCGCAGCGAGAGCCGCCTGGGACTTGCGCCGGACGCGCTGGCTCCGGCGATCGAGGCGATCGGGCCCGATGATCTTGATATCGCCACGCTCGGTGTTCGGACGGGCGTGGCTGGTGTGCCGACGATCCCGTTCATCCAGATGGTGCAGGCGCGGTTGCCGGCGGCGTTGGAACGGTCTTTCCACAAGGGGGCGACCACACAGGACATCATCGACACCGCTCTGGTGTTGCGGCTTCGCGACGCACTGGAGCTGATTGCCGTTGATCTGGTTGCGATCATTCGGGGATTAAGCGTGCTGGCCGATCGGCATCGCGCTACCCCCTGCGTCGGGCGCAGTTACGGGCAGCAAGCCGCACCGCTCAGCTTCGGCTACAAGGTGGCTGTCTGGCTGACCGGTATTGCCGACGTGGCGGACCGGCTGCCGGATCTGCGGTCACGTCTGCTGGTCGCTTCACTCGGCGGGCCAGTCGGCACGTTGGCCTCGCTGGGCGCCGATGGGCCGCGTGTCCTGGAAGGATTTGCCGGCGAACTCGGCCTGGGTGTCACCCCGCTGTGCTGGCACACCAACCGCGGCCGCATTGCCGAAGCCGGGGCGTGGCTGGTGCAATTGATCGGGGCGCTGGCGAAGCTGGCGATTGATGTCGTGCATCTGGCCTCGACAGAGGTGGGCGAGGTCGCCGAACCCCATATGCCGGGGCGAGGCGGTTCCTCGGCCATGCCGCACAAGCGCAATCCGATCGGCGCGACGGTCATTCTGGCCGCCCACGCAGCGGCGAAAGGGCACGCGTCGACGCTGTTTGAAGCGATGGCCGCGGCGCATGAGCGTCCGGCCGGGCTTTGGCACGCCGAATGGAACGCTTTGCCGAACCTGTTCGGTCTGGCGTCAGGGGCACTGCGTGAGGCGAGGTTGCTGGCCGAGGGTCTGGTCGTCGATGCGGACCGGATGCGGGCGAATATCGGGCTGACGCATGGCTTGCTGTTCGCCGACGCGGCGGCAGCGCGCCTCGGGGCCAGGCTGGGGCGGGAGGCGGCGCACCATCTGGTCGAACAGGCCGCCGACGAAGTGCGACGGACTGGCGCCTCGCTGGCGGAGGTGCTGGCCCGCAACCAGATGGTTCGTGATGCAGGGGTTGACCTGACGGAGGCCTTCGATCTTGCCCCGGCGGTCGACGCCGCGGCGCGGTGGGTCGATCCGGCGCTGCGGCACGCTGCCGCTATTCGTGAGGACTTGCAGCCAAGGGTCGACGCGTCGTCGTAAAAGACGCGAAGATTAGAATGATCTACGAGGCTAATGAAATGGTGGGCAAGCGGTCCACGCGATAATCAAGATAGTCTTCGTGACCGGCTGGGCTTTTGCCTCGTTCCCGCGGTCGGGCTAACATGGGTGCTCGCAGAAAGAGAGGGATCGTATCATGAAATTCGGTGGCGCAATGTTCTTCACCGACTACTCGATGTCGGCCATGGAACTGGCCCGGGTGCTGGAGGAGCGCGGCTTCGAGTTGGTCTGGGCGCCGGAGCACTCGCATATCCCGCTGTCGCGCAAGACCCCGTATCCCGGTGGCGGCGACCTGCCCAAGGAATACTACGACGCGATGGACCCGTTCGTCACATTGGCCGCGGCCAGCCAGGTGACCCGCACCATCAAGTTCGGCACCGGCGTCTTGCTGGTGCAGCAACGCGACACGATCCAGACCGCCAAGCTGGTCGCGTCGTTGGACCAGGTGAGCCAGGGACGCTTTCTGTTCGGCGTCGGCGGCGGCTGGAACCAGGATGAAATGGAGAATCACGGCACGGTCTACGCAAGCCGCTTCAAGCGCATGCGGGAATCGATCGAGGCGATGAAGGAGATCTGGACGAAGCCGGAGGCCTCCTACCACGGCGAATTCGTCAATTTCGACCCGATGATCGCCAACCCTAAGCCGGTGCAGAAGCCGCACCCGCCGATCCATGTCGGCGGCGCCTTCCCGCAGGGCGCTCGGCGGGCTATCCGCTACGGCGATGGCTGGATCCCGGTGGCTGGGCGCGGCGACCTCGCCGACGTGCTGCCGAAGTTCCATGAGATGGCGCGGGAAGCCGGGCGCGATCCGAAGTCCATCGAGGTCAGCCTGTTCGGCATCGGCGAGGACGTCGACAAGCTGAAGCGCTTCGCCGAGATGGGCGTCTCGCGCATCGTGGCGATGTTCCGGCCGGAGAAGGCGGACACAGTGATGCCGGCCATCGATCGGTGGACCAACATCATGCGGCAGGTGAACGCATAGAGTTCGGCTGCCAAGCGGAGCCGGGTGCGCGCAGTCGGGCTGATTGGCGGGCGGCATGCTGGCTCCGGCGGGCCTGTGATGCGGGTCCTGGCCGTGGTTCTGGTGCTGCTGATCACGCCGGCCTGGGCCGAGCCGTTTGATCGGTTCCAGGTGATCATGTGGCAGGACCGGACGCCGGCGCAGGTGGCGGGGCTGGTTCGGCTGGGCTTCACCGCAACGAGACAGTTCGCCACGGGCGGCCGTTTCGACCCCTCGGCTGTGGGGCCGGCATCTGGCCTGCCTTGGTATGTCGAAAACATCGCCACGGACTTTTACGCGCCGTACCACCGTTATGTCCCCGGGAAGACGGTCACTTGGCTGTTCGATGCGGCCAAGGCGCGCCTGCGTGTGGACCCCGCCGATACCAGCGTGTTTGTGCGCGAGCCGGGCCTATCGGATCCGGCTTGGCTGACCACCATTCAGGCGCGGCTGGCCCAGGTGGTGCATGACCAGTCGCGCTATCATCCGTTGTTCTACACGCTGGCCGACGAGGCCGGGATCGGTGATCTGGCAGCCGCCTGGGATGCGGACATCGCGCCCAGTTCCCTCGTCGGGATGCGGCGGTGGCTGCGCACGCAGTATGCCGACCTGGCGGCGCTGAACCGCGAATGGGGCACCGACGTTTCGCTGATTGGGACGCGGTCGTGCCGGAGCTGACCGACGCGGCGATGCGGCGGACGGACGACAACTACGCGGCCTGGGCCGACTTCAAGGCGTGGATGGACGTGGCCTTCGCCGGCGCGGTCCGCGTTGGCACGGATGCTGTGCACCGGGCCGACCCGACGGCCCTGGCGGCGCTGGAGGGTGCTCAGGTTCCCGGCTGGGGCGGCTATGACTACAGCCTGCTGGCGCCCGCCGTGGACGTCATGGAGATCTACGATTTCGGCAATGCGCTGGACCTTGCGCGCGCGTTCAACCCGGCGCTGATCCCGCTGCGTACCAGCTTCGCCAGTGGCCCGCGCGAGATACATGCGGCGTGGCGGCATCTGCTGCGTGGCGGGCGCGGGATGATCGTGTGGGATGACGGCGACGACGTGGTGCGGGCGGACGGCACCCCGACCCCGCGTGGGCAGGCGATCTCGGACCTGGTCGCCTCGGTGCGGGTGGTGGCGCCGGATGTGCTGGGGGCGGAGCTGTCGCTCGATCCGGTGGCGGTGCTGTATTCACAGGCCAGCTTTCGCACGCGCTGGATGTTGGACCAACGTCCGAAGGGCGCCGCCTGGACAGACCGGGATGCGGCGCGCGAATACGAGGACAATGCGTGGCGGGCGTCGCGCCGGCAGGTCTTGCAGCGCCTGCACGAGATCGCCATCCAGCCGCGCCTGCTGTCCTCGGCCATGGTCGAGGCCGGTGCCCTGCGGCGCGACGGCCTGCGCGTGCTGATCCTGCCGCATGCCATCGCCCTGTCGCAGGCCGAGGCGGACGAGATCCGGGCGTTCGCCGGCCGAGGCGGTGCCGTGCTGGCGGATACCGAGCCTGGCGTGTTCGACCAGCACAGCCGGCGGCTGCCCGCGCCCCTGCTGGCGGGCGTCGCCGCGGTGCCCGAGGCGATGTTGCTGGACGCAGGGGCGAGCGGCCCCGATACGCTGGCGGCGTTCGCCGCGCTGCTGCGGGGTGCTGGTGTGGTGCCTCGGGCGGAGCTTGGTGGGCCGGATGGGCTGCTTGCCACCGGGGTGGACGCCGTGTGGCTTCGTCATGCGGATGGCGTGATCCTGGCCTTGCAGACGGTGACGCCGTGGGGGGCGTCGCGGCAGATCGAGGTCCGGCTGGCGGCGCCCGCCATGGTCGAGGATCTGCGCGTTCGTGGCACGGTGCGGCAGGTGCGGCAGTTCACTGTCGCGCTGGATCCCATTACGCCGACTGTCCTGAGCATCCAGCATTGAACAGGGCTTGTCCTGCCGTTGCGCGGGGGGGTGCAGGGGCTATTTGGCAATTTGGTTCGGTTCGGCGTGCTGGGTTGCGGCATGCCTTGAGGGCGAAAACGGCCTTGCCGTAGCGTCCGCGACCTTCATCAGGTTGTATCTTGACAGGACCCCGTCCATCTACCTGGGCGACTGAGGTCGGTCTGGGCAGGAGTTGGTATGGCCAATCCATGGACGAAGAAAAATCCGTTCCTGAGCATGTTCTTGAGCGGCGCGAATTCCGCCGCCGGAAAGACACGCGGGCTTTGGATGCAGCAGGCTCGGCGCAACCAGACGGCGGCGGCCAAACAAGCGACCAAGGCATGGAGCGACCTCTGGACACCGACCTCCGGCACGAAGCGCAAACGCCGGAAATGAGCGAGAGCGTTTGTCGCGGCGTGGGCGGAAGAACGCTTCGGGGGCGCTGCGTTTTGGACGCTGGCTGGAGGCCACAGCGTCGCGGCGGGAGCGGCAACCTGACGGCGCATGTAATATGGCACTCGGCGGTCGATTTGCGCTATAGTCGGCGGGCAGATGCTGAACAGGCAGGTGCCAACATGAACACCCTCAATGAGTTGCGGGCTGAGTGGATTGAAACCAGGAGAAGCCTGGGCCGCCATATAGCCGACCTGGAAGCCGGCATAGAAATACATCCGATCGATCAGGATTTCGACCCAGGCAACGGCAGATCTATTGCAGCGATTGAAGCGGTATCGTTCTGAAGTTGAATCGTGGCTGCTGCACCTGCCGACCGAGGCTGAGTAGCACGGTCCTCACTGTGAGGCGCGGCCGAGCCGATCATGCGGCAGGCGATCAGTTGGTAGGCCGCCGTGGGCGTGGTGACAGCGTCTGAGAAAGCGCGACGGACGATCCATGGTTCGATGTCGTCCAGTAAGTGTCGATGCGCCTGAAGACAACGCTCAAGACCAATCATCGGCATTGGTGGTGGGGGTTGGAACTCGAACCAACGTAGGCGCACGGCAGCGGATTTACCTCCTCACCCATCCGGCACCAAGCGCAAACGCCGTAAATGAGCGTCCGCAGCCGCGACGGAAAATACCTCAGTTCGGACACATCCCCGACAATCGCTTGCCGCAGCGCCGGCCCATCCTGTTGGGTGGAGGTACAAGCAAATGCGCAACATCATGGCTGGGTTTGCGGTTCTTGGTACGCTGGCAGTCGCAACAATGGCTCCAGCTTCGGCTCATCCACTGTCAGTTCCACCTGTGGAACATTCGTCCGCCATTCAGCAGACCGATTGGAATGGGGATGATTGTGGTCCCCGCTGTCAGGAACACCGTCGGGACGAGGCGCGTGAGCGTGAACACCAACGCTGGGTGCAACATCAGCGCTGGGAGGAGAGCCACCAAAGTCCCGCTTCGACATACGAACACCGTTACTGAGGATCGAACATCATGCGAAGCAAGTTCGTCGCGGTGATGGCGCTGCTGATCGCCAGTGGATTACTCTCCGGCTGCATCATTGAGCCGGGCTGGTATGGTCACCATCACCACTATGAGGGCCGGTACTAAAGGATTCACTGGCGAGCGATGCCTGACCGAGCGCAAGGCCTGCATCCTTAGTCGACACGGCGTGTTGAGTGGGACGAAAACACCTATAGGGAAGTGAATTCGTCCCATTCCATCCGATCCCGATCTAACCGCAACTGGTGTTGCGCCCGATCCGCAGTCAGATCGAGGTTGCCAACCGTCATCGGCTTCAGAACGACATCCGCCACGACTTCGATCTCGTCGGCAGCACGCGATCAGCCGAGAACCAGGCAGTTCATTTGATTGGGAAATCGCTGCCGCCCGCGGGATGCTGTGGATCACATGGGACCACCGGACATTGCGCCATCTGCACTCGGCGATGGTGAATTTTGACGCCAAAGTTGGCACAAAAGGGGTGTCCGCACTCCATGCAGATGCCGCCACCGCTGTTAGTAGCTGATTCCCTTTGCTGAACAGGCTGGTGGAGGGGGTTGGATTCGAACCAACGTAGGCGCACGCCAGCGGATTTACAGTCCGCCCCCTTTAGCCACTCGGGCACCCCTCCGCGCCGGAAATCGGGGGACTAAGGCCAAACCGCTGCCGCTGTCAACGCGGCCGTGACGGTATCTTCGCCTTGCTCATTCCACCGCGGCATCCCTGGCGCCGCCCCATGCGCCGAACCGGAACGTCCTGTATGACGTTTGTCCATATCCTAGCGCGGTGTTGCTTGAATGAACCCTCCTCGAAGCCTTGGCCGACGTGTTCCGTCCTGGCTGCCGTCCTTCCTCGGCCTGTTCATCGCTGTGGGGCCGGCGGCCACCGACATGTACCTGCCGTCCTTTCCGGCCGTGGAGGCGTCGTTCGGCACCGCTCCGGGAACCGCACAGCTGACCCTGGCCGCCTGGTTCGCCGGCCTGGCGATCGGCCAGATCACCCAGGGCACGCTGTCGGACCGGTTCGGCCGCCGCCGGCCGCTGATCCTGGGGTTCATCGTCTTCACCATCAGCAGCATCGGCTGTGCGCTGGCGCCCACCCTGGGCTGGCTGGCGCTGTTCCGGGCGCTCGCGGCGTTCGGCGCCTCGGCCGGCATGGTGATCTCCCGCGCCGTGGTCCGCGATCTTGCCGACGGCCAGGCCGCCGCCATCATGATGTCCCGCCTGGTTCTGGTGATGGGCGTCGCGCCGATCCTCGCCCCCACCATTGGCGGTGCCATCCTGACCTTCGCCCATTGGAGGGTGATCTTCTGGCTGCTGTCGGCGTATGGCGGGGTCTGCGCCGTGCTGGCCTGGCGCGTGCTGCCGGAAACGCTGTCGTCCGAGCGGCGCATCCGGCTTAGCCTGGCCGGCCAGACCGCACGCTATCTGGCGATCTTCCGGGAACGGACGTTCCTGACACACGCGATCATGGGCGCCAGCGGCACATTCTGCATGTTCGCCTATCTGTCCGGGTCCTCGCCAGTGTTCATCGAGGGGTTTGGTCTCAGCCCGTCGCAGTTCGCGCTGATCTTCGGCCTGTGTTCCTGCGGCCTGATCGCCGGGTCGCAACTCAACGCTCGGCTGATGCCGCGCGTCGGGCTGTTCCGCATGCTGCGAATCATCTCTCGCATCGCGCTGGCCGCGACCGTCGTGCTGGTGATCTTCGCCTTTGGCGGCGTGCATGTGCTGCCGTTGATCGTCGCGCCCCTGGTGGTGGTGCTGAGCTGCCAGGGTTTCAGCAACGCCAACACCTCGGCTGGAGCGTTGTCGCGCCATGCGTCCCATGCCGGCAGCGCCGCGGCGTTGATGGGGATGCTCCAGTTCGGACTGGGCGCCGCCTCCGGGCTGCTGGTTGGGCTGCTGACCGACGGCACGCCGCGCGGGATGGCGGCGATGATGTGCCTCGGTGCCACCTGCGCGGTGGTTGCCGACCGGTTTCGTCCGCGCTCATAGTCCCAACCCACGCAACGCGAGTTCGAGATGAGCCTGATCGTTGGCATCCCCGCCTGTGCCAAGCTGGTGAACGAGCTGCCGATGCATCAGACGCCGGCGCGTTATGCCGCCGCCGTGCTGGGCGGGGTCGGGGCGCTGCCGGTCATGATCCCTCCGGTGGGGGAGATGCAGCTTGGCCTGCTGGATCATCTGCACGGACTGCTGGTCCCCGGCAGCCCGAGCAACGTGCATCCGACGCATTACCAGGGCGGCGAGAGCGAGACGCCCGATTACCACGACATGGAGCGCGACCATACGACGCTGCCGCTGATCCGTGGCGCGATCGCCCGAGGCTTGCCGGTGCTGGCGATCTGCCGCGGCATTCAGGAGCTGAACGTCGCCCTCGGTGGCACGCTGATCCAGCGTGTGCACGAGCGCCCGGGACGGCTGGATCACCGTGGCGGCCTGGGGAAGCTGGAGCAGCGCTACGGGCCGAAGCACCGCGTTCATGTCTCTGGGCTGTTGGCTCGGATCGTCGGCGGCGGGGAGCTGACGGTGAACTCCCTGCATGGCCAGGCAATCGACCGGTTGGCGGACGGGCTGGTGGTGGAAGCAGTGGCACCTGACGGCACGATCGAGGCGGTGCGGCTGGCCACGCCGCCTGCCCACGGGCGACCGAGGAACCCCTGCGAAGGCGGGGGCACGCGAGGGAGGGTGGACCCGGTGGAGCCTGCCCACGGGCTTGACCCGTGGGTCATGGGCGTGCAGTGGCACCCCGAGTGGCACTATGCGGAAAATCCGGTCAGCATTGCCATCTTCCGGGCTTTCGGCGATGCCTGCAGGGCGCACGAGCGGATCGCGTCGAACAAGCTGCCGGAGCGGGTCATGGTGCGCTGAAACAACAGCTTTTCAGGCTTCGGGCCGCGGGCCGGTCTGAAACGGTTTGCTAGACGTCCAACAGAAAGGTGGCATGGCCATGGACCTTCAACTCGCAGGCAAGACGGTTCTCATCACCGGCGGCTCCAAGGGCATCGGCCGAGCGACAGCGGAGGTGCTGGGGGAGGAGGGATGCAATCTGGTTCTGGTGGCTCGGGACGCGGCCACGCTGGAGGACGCCGCTGCCGGCATCCGGGCCAAGCGCCAGGTCAACGTGCGCACCATCGCCGCCGACCTGTCGAGCGATCATGCGGTGCGGAAGGTCGCGCTGGAGGCGGGCGAACTGGATATCCTGGTGAACAATGCCGGTGCGATTCCGCCCGGTGACGTGCTGTCGGTCGATGACGCGAGGTGGCGGCAGGCCTGGGACCTGAAGGTGTTCGGCTACATCTCCTTCTGCCGCATCATCTATGGGCAGATGAAGGCCCGCGGCGCCGGTGTGATCGTCAATGTGGTCGGCGCGGCGGGGGAGAAATTTCCGACCAACTACATCGCCGGTGCCGCCGGCAACGCATCGCTGATGGCGTTCACCCGCGCGCTGGGCAGGGGCGCCCCGGCGGATGGGCTGCGCGTGGTGGCGATCAATCCGGGCCCGGTGGAGACCGACCGTCTGGTGATGCTGCGGCGCGCGGAAGCCCAGGAGAAATTCGGCGATCCCGAGCGGTGGCGGGAACTGACGTCCAGCATGCCGTTCGGCCGCGCCGCGACGCCACGCGAGATCGGCAACGCCGTGGCGTTCCTTGCCAGCCCGGTGTCGGCCTACACCACCGGCACGGTGCTGACGATCGACGGAGGCGGCTGAAACCTCTTGCAATAGGTCATCTGACTAGCTATCTGACCATTTTATAAGGGATGGGCAGGAGGCCCCTATGCATATTTGGCCGGTGCAGGAGGCGAAGGCGCGGTTCAGCGAGTTCCTCGATACATGCCTGCAGGATGGTCCCCAGGTGGTTTCTCGCCGCGGCACCGAGGCAGCGGTGCTGGTGCCGATCAACCAGTGGCGCAAGCTGCAGGCTGCCGGCCGGCCGACGCTGAAGGACCTGCTGCTCTCGGATTCCGCGCGGGCTGATCTGGACATCCCGACGCGTGGCCGCCGCCGCCGCCGCGTGCCGGAAGTCCTCGGCTGACGGCGTGTATCTGCTGGATACCAACGTCGTCTCTGAATTGCGCAAGCGCCGCCCGCATCCTGCCGTAGTCGACTGGCTGCGTGGCGTCCCCGCCGATACCCTGTACCTTGCCGCGCTGACGATCGGCGAGCTTCAGTCCGGCGCCGAGGTCACGCGTGCGCAAGACGACGAGAAGGCGCAAGAGATCGATACCTGGATCGACCAGGTGGCCGCTACCTGGAACGTTGTGCCGATGGATGCCCGGGTCATGCGGGCCTGGGCTCGACTGATGGTTGGGCAATCCGATACGTTGATCGAGGATGCGATGATTGCCGCGGTCGCCGTGGTGCATCGGCTGACCGTCGTGACGCGGAACGTGAAAGACTTCAAGCCGTTTGGCGTGGCGGTGCTGAATCCGTTTCTTTAGGGCAAATGCCGATTAAATCGCCCATGGTTGGCATGGCTCTGCTTGTCCGCGTCATCTGTTGCAGGTCGTGCGGCTATAGGTAGCCCGGACAAGCCGGGCTATGACGGGGATGCAATGACGGTGCATCGCGGCGGGGATGCAATGATGGTGCATTGCGGCGGGGACGCAACAACGGTGCATCGCGGCGGGGATGCAATGACGGTGCAACCTGACGGGACGCAACGATCGTGCAAACCTGACGGGACGCAATGATGGTGCAACTTCATAGCCAGACGTTCCCGTCCTGCCGTTATGCCGCTACGCTTGTAGCATGAGCAACCGATTGATCGGGCATAATGGCGGTCCACCGCTGGAGCCGGATGAACCTGATCCGGCGGCCGTGGGCTGGCGGGCGTTTTGCTGGCGCAAGGCGCACCAAAAGGCCTGGAAGACACCTCCGCGTGAGATCGCGCTTCGGCGGCTTGAACGAGCCGAGGCGCTGGGCATGACTTACCACGACTATACGCTTGAGATTATGGAGCGTGGCCGACACCTGTAGTGATGCTTGTCAATGCTTGGCAAAATCAACGATGGCGGCGAAACCGGTCTCGGTGCCAAGCGCCAGTCGGGTGCCGTCGGCGCTCCAGGCCAGGGCCGAGACCGGCCCATGTTCAGGCGGCGAGACGGGCAGCACACGCGAAGAGCTGATATCGGCCACCACGACCAGCCCATCGGCAAAGCCGCCGGCGACCAGTTCCTCCTTCGGATGGCAGGCGACCTGGTTGCAGATGATCCCATCACCGCCGGCCAGCTCCAGCGGCGCCTTGCCCATCGGGCCGCCGCCGAAGAACGGCCACATCACCATGGCATCGGCGCCGCTGCTGGCCAGCCATTTGCCGTTGCGGGTGAACGACAGGCTGTTGGTCTTGCTCGGGTAGCCGCTCATGCGCATGTGCTGGCCGTCCGGCAGTTTCCAGCCGTGCAGGCTGTTTTCCTGCATCGCGGTCACCACCGCCTCGCCTTCCGGGTGGATGATGATGCCGGTGTGGCTGCCCTTCCACTCCAGTTGGCGCGGCGTGTCGGTCTTGGCGGCGACGAACCAGAGCGAGGCGCCGTTGTAGTGCGACGCGCCGATCCGCTTGCCTTTCCCATCGAACACCAGGCCGGTGACGCTGGACGGATGCGTCAGTTCCTTCAGCAGCTTGCCGGACTGGTCAAACAGCCGCACCAGCTTGCCGCTGCCGGCGGCGATCAGGCCGCGCGACTTGTCGAGTTCATGGGTCGCGACATGCTCCACCCACTTCATGCCGAAGCTGGCGATCTCGGACACCGTACCGTCGGCATCGAGCCGGCGTAGCGCGCCGTCATCGCCGCCGGAGACGAAGCCGTTGCCGCTCGGGTCCGGCGCGAAGGCGAGCACGGCACCGTCATGCACCGTTGTGCCGGCCCAGTCCGACAGGTCGGCGAGGCGGGCGATGCGCACCGTCCCGTCGCCCAGCGCGAAGGCTGCCAAGCGGCCGTCCTGGGAGAAGCGGACGGCGACAACAAAGGCGTCGAGGTTCTTCGATACGCCGCGCGTGTGCAGCAGAAACTGCGCCTGGGTGGCTTGGCTCATGCGGGTTTCCCGGGCAAGCGGTTCAGTCGACGGCGCAGCTTTCGAAGCCGCGGCGCAACTGCGGACGGTTCAGGTTGCGGCCAATGAAGACCAGCCGGCTGGTGCGCGGCTCGTCTTGCTTCCAGGGACCGATGAAGTCGCCGTCGGCGATCATGTGCACGGCCTGGAAGGCGAAGCGGCGGTCCTCATTGGCGTAGTTCAGGATGCCCTTGGTCCGCAACAGGTCCGGCCCCTTGTCCTGCAGCAGCAGGCCGATCCAGGCATTGAATTTTTCCGGATCGATCGGCCGTTCGACCTCGAAGCTCATGGAGGAGACGTCGTCGTTGTGCTCATGGTCATCGTCGCCGTCGAGGAAATCGGGGCGCATGTCCAGGATGCGCTGCAGGTCGAAGGCGCCGCGATCGAGCACCTGCGCGATCGGCACGGCGGCGCGCTCGGTGCGGTGGATGATGGCGAAGCGGTTGATCGAGCGGATGGTGGCTTCCACCGCCTCGAGTTCCTGCGGTGTCACCAGGTCGGTCTTGTTCAGCACGATGACGTCGGCGAAGGCGATCTGATCGGCTGCCTCGTGGCTGTCGGCCAGGCGGGCCGGCAGGTGCTTGGCATCCACCACGGTGACGATCGCGTCGAGCCGGGTCTTCGCCTTCACCGCGTCGTCGACAAAGAAGGTCTGTGCCACCGGGGCGGGATTCGCCAGGCCGGTCGTTTCGATGATGATGCCATCGAACTTGTCGCGCCGCTTCATCAGGCCGCCGACGATGCGGATCAGGTCGCCGCGGACGGTGCAACAGATGCAGCCATTGTTCATCTCGAAGACTTCCTCGTCGGTGTCCACGACGAGGTCATTATCGACGCCGAGTTCGCCGAATTCATTGATGACGACGGCGTATTTGCGGCCGTGCTGCTCGGTCAGGATGCGGTTCAGCAGGGTTGTCTTGCCGGCGCCCAGGTAACCGGTCAGGACCGTCACCGGCACCTGGGTGCCGGCCGCCGCGTTGATGTCTGCCATCGTCGTATGCTCCTACAGGGTCCCGCGTGAGGGACCGGCAACTGTCTTGTCGGACCAGCAATATAGGTGTGGCGGCGATCGTCAACCAGCGCGCGCCCAAGTCAGCCTTCGACAGCCGAGCGGCAGTTGTCGGATTTAAGGTCCTGCCCCCGAAGTTCGCCGGCTACGCAGTGAACGCGGGCGATCAGCGGACCACCGAAAACAATGACTCATCCCGTTTGGAAGAAAGCCAGATCTAAACACGGATTTACACCGATTAAGGGCACGGATTAGAGGGAAAGCAAGGGTGACGCCGGGCGTCCCGCGCTGCCGCCCACGCGCGGCGATTGGCCTGGGCTCTCAGCCGTCGATCCGGCATCTGTGTTAATCTGTGCCTTAATCCGTGTTAGATCTGTGTTTGAAACTTGCTTTCCTGCTTGCGCCAGCACGTATCGCTTGGCGCGCGACCACCGGCCGAAGACGGCGACCCCGATCATGGGCATCCCGCTTGTTTGCCAAGACCATTCAGCTAGATTTCTCGGGTAAGCGCGGTTCATAGAAACGCTGCGCTACCTGCCGGCCATCGCCAGAGCCTTTCGGCGCAGCGCCGCCAATCGTTCGGCGACGACCCCCACATCGAACTGTCGGGCACGCCGGCGGCCGGCTTCGGCCAAGGCCGTGCGGCGGGGTTCGTCAGTGGCGAGGGCGCGGATGGCGGCGGCGATGTCCGCCGGGTGGTCCGGGTCGGCATAGACCGCGGCGTCCCCGGCGACCTCCGGCAGTCCGCCGCGCGGTGCGCAGATCAGGGCGGCCCCGCTCGCCAACGCCTCCAGCGCCACCAGCCCAAACGGCTCCGGCCAGCGGCTCGGCACTACGACGATGGCGGCGCGGGCCATGGCGGCGAGCACGTCGGGATGGTCGCGATAGCCCAGCATGGCGACGTTGGCGGCCTGGGCCGAACCGCGGACCGACTGCACGAAAGGGGTGTCCGGGCTGTCGAAGCGGAACCGGTCGGCGCCGATGATCTGCGCCCGCCAGCCGAGCAGATGCGGCAGGGCCGCGGCGCAGGCGGCGACGAAGACGTCCGGTGCCTTGTCCGCGACGACGCGGCCGGCGAACAGGATCAGCCTCTCACGCGGGCCTGGCGGCGGAAGTTCGGTCAGATCCAGGCAGTTGTGCAGCACGACCGGCGCGCGGATGGGTTCGCTGATGCCGTCAAGCAGGCGGCGGCGCAAGTAGTCGGAAGCGGTCATCACCAGGGTGAGGCGGCGTAACATCTCGCTCCGCTGCGCCGGGGTCGCGGCCTCGCGCATCGCCTGGGGGTCGTTGTTCAGGATCAGGCAGACCGGGATGGCGGGCAAACGCGCGGCCAGGGCGAGGGCGATTTCCGGCCGGTTGTGGACTTCGATCAGCGCCGGCTTCAACGGCTTCAGCGCGTCGGCGGCGGCGGCGGCATAGCGGAGATTGGTGTTGCCGATGGTCCATGCGGACGGGTTCACCGGCTGGAATGCGATGCCTGGAAACACCGGACCGTCCTGCTTGCCGCCGATGACGACGGTGTCGAAGCCCGGGGTCCGCACCAGCCGGCGTGCGAGCAATCCCAGCGCGCCGGTGCGGCCCGGGCCGAAGCCTTCACGCGGCGGCAGGACCACGGCAATGAGCGGGGCAGGGGCGGGAGGCATCGCGTTGGCTATACAGGCGCCGCTGCTTCGCCTCGCTGTCGCGGCTGCCCCTGCCACGTCGGTGAAGGCGAACCCGGCGCTGCGCCGCGCTGCAACCGGTCACGGCCTTTCCGGCCGCCGAGTGCAACGATAAGAACAGGTTTGTCGGAGAGGGTTCGCATGGCTGTCGTCGTTGGCGGTAATCGCGGTCGTCATCCTGGTGATCCTGGCCCGATCGGTGCGGATCGCTACGGAATGGCAGCGGGCGGTCGTTCTGCGACTGGGACGCTTCCACAAGGTGAAGGGGCCGGGGCTCTATCTGCTGTTGCCGCTGGTCGATACGGTGGCCCAGGTGGTCGACCGGCGCATCCAGACCACCACCATCACAGCCGAACAGGCGTTGACCCGCGATACGGTGGCGGTCGGCGTGGATGCGATCGTGTTCTGGCAGGTGGAGAACGCTGAAACGGCGGCGATCCGCATCGCCAATTATCGCGAGGCGATCGAGCGGGTGGCGCAGACCAGCCTGCGCGAGATGATCGGCGCAACCGAGTTGTCCCGGCTGCTGTCGGACCGCCACGCCGCGGACGAACAGTTGCGCCAGACGATCAGCGGCAAGACGGCGAGCTGGGGGGTGACCGCGCGCAGCGTCGAGATCAAGGACGTGGGGATCCCGACGGACATGGCGACCAGCCTTGGCTCGGTGGTTGCGTTGGTGAAAGGTGCCGGGGAGGACGCCGACCGGCCGCTTGATCGGGCAGGAACCTGCTCGGGAAGGCCGGCTTGATCAGCCAAGCCGGCCGGCGGACCCGCGCTAGAACGTGTCGTCCGAGCTGCCACCGCCGGAGTCCCAGCTTCCGCCACTGTCATCCGGAGGGGTCGGGTCACTTCCGGAAGGCTGATCCCAGGTGCCTTGATCGACGTAATCCTGGTTCGAGGCTGGCGCCCCGGCGTTATCCCAGGTTCCATTGTCGACAAAGTTCTGGTCGCCGCCCGGATTCGACCACGGACTGCCGCCGGCTCCGCCACCGAAGCCCCCGCCGAGGCCGCCTTCATGCGGCGAAAACAGGCTCATAAGTGCGTTACCCGCAACCAAGCCGCCGGCGACACCCGCCGCCGTGGTCAGCGCCGATCCGAGGAACCCGGACCCCTGACGCTGCAGCACGTTCGGCTGGTAGTTCGGCGGATATTGCGGCGGCGGCGGTGCCTGCTGCGCATAATTGGGTTGCTGCGGCTGGGCGCCCCGATTCCAGGCACCACCGGGCGGTGGTGCCGATTGCTGGCGGTTGCCACCGCCGAATAATCCGCTGAAGAAGCCGCCGCCCGAACCCTGGCCCGATGGGGCGCTCTGAGCAGCCTGCTGCGCTTGCTGCAGGGCCTGCTTGCTCTGCTGCAACTCCCATTCGAGCCGTTGGATACGGTTCTGCGCCTCGGTCAGGGCATGTTCCTGCACGAAGGCAAGTTGAGTGATGCGGTAGCGAGCCTCGGGGTATTGCTGCATGAGCTGGCCGATCAAGGCGTCGGCATCGCGGTCCACCGGGGGGAGCGCCGGTTGGGTTGCCGGCACCGATCCCGCGCCGCCGCTTGTTGTCCCCGGGGCGCCGGAGACCCGCGCGATGAACTGGCCGATGATGTCGCGTTCTTCGTTTGTCATGTGCCTCCCCTGTGGGTCGTGCCCGGGATCGAACGGCTGTGGGTCGTGAAGACGGCTTCTATCATGGCGTAGGTGGCGGCGATACGTGCAGGGTTCAATGGCGATCGTTCTGGGTGGGCGTCATGCAAGGCGGGCGGCGACGCGGTTGAAGGGGCCAAGGCGACGGTCCTCGATGACTGGGCAGCGGTCCATCACCACCATGATGCCCGCTTCCCGCGCCTTGTCCGCCGCCGCGTGATCCACGACGCCAAGCTGCATCCAGATGGTGCGGGCGCCGAGGCCAATGACTTCATCCACCAGCCGTCCGGCGTGGGAGGCATTGCGGAACACATCCACCATGTCCAGCGGTGCCGCGTCCGCCAGCGTCGCCACCACCCTGCGGCCGTGGATTTCCTGGCCGGCGAGGCCCGGGTTGACCGGGGTTACGTCATAGCCGTGATGCAGCAGGAAGCCCATGACCTCATAGGAAGGGCGCCAGGGCTTCGCCGATGCGCCGACCAGCGCGATCCGCTGCGTCGTGGTCAGGATGGTGCGGATTGTATCGTCGGTGTTGCCGTCGGTCACGTAGGGTCTCCTGAGAGGAGGATCGGTACGACTTCGATGTTATACTTCCTCCGGTCAAGTCCGCTCGGCATTGACTGGCAGTATGGGCAGGAGATGCGCACGTGTCATCCCGGCGCAACTGTCATTCCGGCTTCCACGTGGCATCCCCGGCCCACACGTGTCATCCCCGGCGAAGGCCCACGGCTGTCTGGCACGATCTTTGAGTCCTGAGCGCAACATTTTGCTGGGCATAGCGCACGGCATTGATTCTACTCAGCTTCCGACGTTTGGCGACGTCACCGGAGCCGAGGAGATCAAGGCCGTGCGGCAGCACAATAGCGTTTTCCATTCGATCATGAAGCTGGTTCCTTGGGATGAGTTCGAGGTTGCCGTCAAACGGCACAGGGCTCAGGACGATGCTCGCGGTTTCACTGCCGCAGCCATCTGGTGGCGATGCTCACGGCGAGTTGGCCGGTTCGGTCAGCTTGCGCGACATCGAAGCCGGCCTGAGCAGCCATGCCAACCGGTTGTATCATGTGCATGCCATGCCGGCCGCCGGTCCAGTCTGGCGGAAGCCAACCGCAACCGCCTAGTCGCGGTGTTCTGCGACCTGTCGGGATCGCTGATCCGGCGCGCCCATCGCACGCTGCGCCAGTCGATGGACGGGCTGACCTATCGGATCGACAGCACTGGCCTGCCGCTGAACGAACTGAGCCGTGGGCGCGGTTCTCGGCCAAAGTGTGCGGTGCTAAGCTGCACGTGGTTTACGATCCGAACGCCGATTGCCCGGTCGATACCGCCCTCAGCGCGGCCAACGTCAACGACATCACCCTCGCCAAAGCCATGCCGATCGTGGCTAAGGCCACCTATGTCTTTGATCTTGGCTACTATGACTACGCCTGGTGGGCTAGGCTCGACGCGGCCGAGTGCCGGTTTGTCACCCGCCTGAAGAAGAATACCCCGCTGACGGTGAGCCGAGCCAAACCGGTGGCCGCGGGCGGGGCGATCCTGTGCGACCTGATCGGCACGCTGCCGGCCCGCCAATCCAACAGTCGTCGCAACCCGTTCCAAAAGAAGGTGCGCGAGATCCAGGTGCGCATCCCAACAGGAAAGATACTGCGTATTCTCACCGACGATCTGGAGGCGCCGGCGCAGGAGATCGCAGACCTCTACAAGCAAAGGTGGGCGATTGAGCTGTTTTTCCGCTGGGTTAAGCAGACGCTGAAGATCAGGCACTTTCTGGGCGTCTCGGAGAACGCCGTGCGCATTCAGATCGCCGTGGCTTTGATCGCCTTTCTGCTGTTGCGGCTGGCTCAACGGATGCAGAAAGCGGTGACGAGCCCGCTGCAGTTCGCGCGCCTGGTCAGAACCAATCTGATGCATTTGCGCAGCTTCAATGCGCTTCTTCAGCCACCTCGCCAGGAGAGGTTGGCCCTCGAACAAGGTGTGCTGATATGACAGGATACGGCTATGAAACATGTTCAAGAACCATGCCGGACAGTCCTGGCGAAGGCCGGGGATGACACTGGGAGGCGTATAAATCCCGCGCCAACCGACGTCGCGTTCCGGCTGCCTCAGACCGAGAAATACTTCGCCCGCGGGTTCAGCACGACAATCGCCGAGGTTGATTGCTCCGGGTGAAGCTGGAATTCGTCGGACAGCGAAATGCCGATCCTGTCGGCCTGCAACATCGTCAGGATCGGTACCTGGTCCTCCAGTCGCGGGCAGGCGGGGTAGCCGAACGAATAGCGGCTGCCGCGGTAGCCCTGGCTGAGCATCTTGTCCATGTCGCGGTCGTCTTCCGCGGCGAAGCCGAGTTCGGCGCGGATCCGCTTGTGCACGTATTCGGCCATCGCCTCCGCCATCTCGACCGACAGGCCGTGCAGGTACAGATAATCCTGGTAGCGATTGTCCTCGAACCAGACGCGCGCGGTGTCGGAGGCTTTCTGGCCGACCGTCACCACCTGCAGCGCGATCACGTCACGCTCGCCATCGTCGATATCGCGGAAGAAGTCGGCGATGCATTCGCCATTCTCCTTCGGCTGGCGCGGCAGCGAGAAGCGGGTGATCTCGGTGCTGCCGTCGGGTTCGAAGATGACCAGGTCGTTGCCCTGGCCGGCAGCCTTCCAGTAGCCATAGGCGGCTTGCGGCTTGAGAATTTCCTGTTCGCCGCACAGCGCCAGCATGCGCCGCATCACCGGCCGCAGTTCCTGCTTGGCCCAGCCGAGGAAATCGTCCAGCGAACGGCCCTGTTTGCGGAAGCCCCACTGAAATTGGTACAGGCTCCGCTCATTGACGAACGGCACGATGGCTTTCGGTGCCGACTCGACGATGCGGGCGCCCCAGAACGGTGGCGTGACGACCGGCAAGTCACGCGTCAGGCGGTGCCGCCTGGCTTGCACGGCGAGGACATCGATCGGCTGGAACGCCCGCATGTCGGCCTGACCGAGGGTTCGCGCGGTGTTGCGGGCCTTGCCGCTGCGCTTCGCCTGGATCGCCATCAGGTAGTCGTCGAAGCCGTTGCCGGTGACCTTGTCCATCAAATGCAGGCCGTCGAAGGCGTCGCGCGCATAGGCGACCCGGCCGGAGGCATAGGCGTTGACGCAGGCGTCCTCGACGTAGTTGCGGGTCAGCGCCGCGCCGCCCAGCAGGACCGGGATTTCCAGGCCTTGGCGCGACATTTCCTCGAGGTTCTCGCGCATCACCACGGTGGACTTGACCAGCAGGCCGGACATGCCGATGGCGTGAGCGTGGTTGTCGCGCACCGCCACCAGCATGTCCGCCAGCGGCACCTTGATCCCCAGATTGACCACGCGGTAGCCGTTGTTGGTCAGGATGATGTCGACCAGGTTCTTGCCGATGTCGTGCACGTCGCCCTTCACCGTGGCCAGCACGATGGTGCCTTTCTCCTGGCCCTCGACGCGTTCCATCAGCGGCTCCAGGTAGGCGACGGCGCTTTTCATCGTCTCGGCGCTCTGCAGCACGAAGGGCAACTGCATCTTGCCGGCGCCGAACAGGTCGCCGACCACCTTCATGCCGTCGAGCAGCACGGTGTTGATGATGTCGAGCGGCGGCAGGCGCTTCAGCGCCTCATCCAGGTCGTCGGTCAGTCCCTTGCGGTCGCCGTCGACGATGCGGTCCTTCAAGCGGCCCTCGGCGGTCTCGGCGCGTTCCTTCTTGACGGCGTCCGCGGCCTTACGCCCGGCGAACAGTTCCAGCAGCCGCTGCAGCGGATCGTAGCCTTCGCGGCGGCGGTCGAAGATCAGGTCCTCGGCGACCTGCTTTTCCTCGTCGGCGATCAGGTGCAGCGGACGGATCTTCGACACGTGGACGATGGCGCCGCTCATGCCGGCGCGCATCGCGTGGTCGAGGAAGACCGAGTTCAGCACGGCGCGGGCGGCCGGGTTCAGCCCGAAGCTGACGTTGGACAGGCCGAGGATGATCTGGATGTCGGGGAATTTTTCCCGAATTGCGGCGATGCCCTGCAGAGTCCACTGGGCGAGTTTGCGGTCGTCCTCGTTGCCGGTGGCGATGGTGAAGGTGAGCGGGTCGATCAGCAGGTCAGACTGCGCCAAGCCGTGCCGGTTGCAGGCGAAATCGACCAGGCGGGTCGCGATGCGCAGCTTGTCTTCCACCGACTTGGCCATGCCGACTTCGTCGATGGTCAACGCGATCACCGCGGCGCCGAAGCGTTTTGCCAATATCAGCCGGTCGGTGGCGTGTTTCTCGCCATCCTCGAAATTGATCGAGTTGATGATCGGCTTGCCGCCATGCAGTTTCAGGGCGGCCTCGATCACCGGCGTCTCGGTGCTGTCGATCACCAGGGGCGCGTTGACCGAGGCGGTGAAACGGCGGATCACCTCGGTCATCTCGGCCATCTCGTCGCGGCCGACGAAGGCGGTGCAGACGTCCAGCGCGTGCGAGCCTTCGCCGATCTGCTCGCGGCCCATGGCGACGCAGCCGTCCCAGTCGTGGTTTTCCTGCAGGTCCCGCCATTTCTTCGAGCCGTTGGCATTGCAGCGCTCGCCGATGGCAAAGATCGCATTCTCCTGCCGCAGCGGCACCGCCTGGTACAGGCTGGCGACGCCGGGCACCCAGACCGGCTTGCGGGGGATCGGTGTGGGCCGGAACGTCGCCGCGCCTGCGCAGCATCGCGTCCAGCGCGGCGATGTGCTCGATCGAGGTGCCGCAGCAGCCGCCGATCAGGTTGATCCCGTCTTCCGCGACAAAACGCTCCAGCCAGGTGGCGAAGTCGGCGGCGTTCAGCGGATAGCGGGTTTGGCCGTCGACCAGTTCCGGCAGGCCGGCATTGGGCTGCACCGAGATCAGCCCCGGCCAGTTGGCGGCGAGCCAGCCGATGTGTTCGGCCATCTCCTGCGGCCCGGTGCCGCAATTCAGACCCATCAGTGGCACATCCAGCGCGCCGATCACCGCCGCGGCGGCGGCGATATCGGGGCCGACGAGCAGCGTGCCGGTGGTTTCCACGGTGACTTGAACAAAAATCGGCGTATCGGTGCCGGCGGCGCGGCGAGCGATCTTGGCGCCGTTGACGGCGGCCTTGATCTGCTGCGTGTCCTGGCAGGTTTCGATCAGGATCGCATCGACACCGCCGGCGACCAGGCCACGGCATTGTTCGGCCAGCGCCTGCTCCAGCGGGTCATAGGCGATATTGCCGAGGCTGGGCAGTTTGGTGCCCGGGCCGACGCTGCCGATCACCCAGCGGTGGCGGTCGTCGGCGAACGAGCAGGCGGCTTCGCGCGCCAGTTCAGCCGCCGATCTTGTTGATCTCGAAGGCGCGATCGGCCAGATCGAATTCGCCCAAGGTCACCGGGGAGCCGCCGAACGTGTTGGTTTCCACCATGTCGGCGCCGGCGGCGAAGTAGCCCTGGTGGATCTCCCGCACCAGGTCCGGGCGGGACAGCACCAGCACATCGGTGCAGTTCTCGCGGCCCCAATAGTCGTGCTCGATGTCCAGGGTCAGCGCCTGGACACGGGTGCCCACCGCGCCATCGCAGAGCAGGACGCGATCACGCAAGGCATCGAGCAGATGGGGGCGGGTCATGCGTTGGCTTTCAGATGGAGAATTCGCGGACAATGCCGACGTTGCTGGCGCCCGCGGCGGCCAGGGCGCCGGTCGCATCGGCAGAGCGGGTGGCGGGCCAGATGCGCACCGGCAGTCCGCCGCTTATGGTGAGCGGCGTGGACTGGTCCAATCCAGCCGACGCGAACAGGCGGTTGATGTCGGCGTCGGAGAAACCCGGCCAGCGATGGGCGAAGCGCCCAATCAAGTCCCGCCGGTCATGCGCCGCCAGATCGATCAGCAGCAACCGGCCGCCGGGATGCAGCACGCGGGCTGCCTCGGCTATGACCGCCGCCGGTGCTTCGGCATGATGCAGAACCATTTGCAGCACGACAGTGTCGAACGAGCCAGTGGCCAGCGTCAGCCGGTACATATCGGCCAGCCGAACCGCGCAATGGGCGTAGTCCGGACCGGCAAGCCTGGCGCGGGCCAGCGCCAGCATGGCTTTCGATGCGTCGACGCCGACGGCCTGTCGTACCCGCGGGGCGAGCAGTTCCAGCACGCGCCCGGTGCCGGTGCCGATATCCAGCAGGCGACCGCCAGCGACGGATGGAACCATCGACAGCAAGGCGGCTTCAACCGCCTGAGCCGGCAATTCCAGCGCCCGCATCTCGTCCCAGTCGGCGCCCTTGCTGCGAAAACTCTCGGATGCGATGCGGGCGCGTTCGGCCAGCACCCGAGCGGCCTGGCGCCGATCCGCCTCCAGCATCGGGTCATCCGCCGGCAGATGAGCGATCAGCTCCCGTGCCAGGGCGCCGTCATGGGCGCCATCAAGTCCCGGGGGTAGGGTGAACCAGACATTCGCACCCTCCCGCACACGATCGAGCAGACCGCAATCGCAGAGCAGTTTCAGGTGACGTGACAGGCGGGGCTGCGACTGGCCAAGGATTTCGGTGAAGTCCATCACGCAGAACGCGCCGCGCGAGGCGAGGGCGAGCAGACGCAGGCGCGTTGGTTCGGCGGCGGCGCGCAAGCTGGCGAGGAGGCGATCCATGGCCGACGCCGTATGACATAAAGATATCCTTATGTCTAGATGACGTTCGCACCGCGTGGCGGCCTCGCGGGCGTCGTACAGCGGTCAAAGCCGCAGCAACCCTAATGTCAGTGCCCGTTTCAGAATGCGCTATGGCGAGTCAACTGGCGTGGGTTTCGAGAACCGGCGCGGAGCGGCCGAGTGGCCGTGAGCACCGGAAGCGCAGAAAGCCGCGTCAGATGGCCACCATAGCAGCATTCTCAAACGGGCACTCAGAGACGGCCGGCTGGGCCGCCGGTTCCGGCAGGCAGCGTCCGTAGACGGTCCAGAACGGCCGGAACGCTGTCGAACACCTCGAACAGGTTGCGACATTGCGGATCCGCAAAGCCTTGGCTGATGGCCTGATCGATGGTGGCGACGATCGGCGCCGCCCAACCCGCCACATTGCACAGCAGGATTGGCTTGTCGTGCAGGCGAAGCTGGCGCCAGGTGATGATCTCGAAGGTTTCGTCGAACGTGCCCAGTCCGCCGGGCATGGTCAGGAATGCGTCGGACTCTTCGTAGAGACGGCGCTTGCGGCTGTGCATGCTGTCGGTGACGACCATCTCGTCGACCGCCTGATGCGCGACTTCCAGGCGGGTGAGGAAGTCCGGGATGACGCCCAGCACGGTGCCGCCGGCGGCGAGCACCGCATCGGCGACAATCCCCATGATGCCGATGCGGCCGCCGCCATAGACCAGGCGGATGCCGGCCCGGGCAAGGCCGTGGCCCAACGCGCGCCCGGCTTCGGCATAGGCCGGGTTGACGCCGACGCGCGAGCCGCAGAACACGGCGAGGGAGTGGATGGCCGACATGATTATCCTTCTCGATAGGTCTTTCAGTCTGTCCGGTCAGCCGTAAACCTGCTAGCGAATCATTGCGGTCGGGTGAATTCGTTACAAGTCGGCGGCGGACCGGCGCTGTGGGAAGGGCTTCTATAAATGAGAAACTGGATTGGGTTGTGCGCCGTCATCGTGCTGGCGGGGGTTAGCGTTGCGCGGGCGGATGGTCTGGACCCGATCAAGATACGGCAGGCCGGGATGGCCCTGGCGGGCGGCAATTTTGCCTTCATCCGCTCGGTTGTCGCGGCAAAGGGGGATGTCAAGCCGCTGGAAGATCCCGCCAAGGCGCTGGCAAAATGGGCCGCGGTGGTCCCGACGGTGTTCCCGCCCGGCAGCGACAAAGGCGAAGACACCAAGGCGTTGCCGGAAATCTGGTCCGACCGGGCGGGGTTTGAGAAGAATGCGGCGGCCATGGGGGAAGCTGCCACCAAGCTGGCGGTGTCGGCCAAAGCCGGTGACGTCGATGCGGTGGCAGCCGACGCCAAGGCACTGGGCGGGCAATGCGGCGCCTGCCACAAGGCCTACCGCGCCAAGTAGTACGCCGCGTCACGGATATTGCCGGTGTTCATACGCCACGGATTGATCCCCGATCGGCGAACAACCGGGCCGCTAGATCACCGCGGAACCGGCAAGAGGACGTCGTTGCGCACCAGCTGCGATCCGCCGCGCGAAGCGCTGTATCTTGCCTGCTCCGTGCCCTCGCTCTGCCTCGCCTGCTGCTCCGTGTTAAAGCCTTGCGGCCGTTCAAGCGCACGAACCAGGCGGTCGTTTCCTGGTCTGCTCGCTCAGCCTGTCTGGTGCCACACGCTGATGCGATGTGCTGATGGCAACAGCGCAAGAAAAGGGCTTTAACACGAAGAAGTAGGCGAGGACGATGGAGGGCACGGAGCAGGCAAGATACAGCGCTTCGCGCGGCGGCGTATCTGCGCCTCGTGCTGCCGTCGACGCTGGTGCCGAGCTGCTTGAGCAAGCCGGTGGTGGCGCGGATGCGTCGATGACGTGGCAGGTGCGCTGGAGAGGCAGCGACGAGCCCGAGGCGTTGATCTGACAGGGGTTCATGCGCCGCCGACAAGCCGGTCGCACTATCACCGCAGAACCAGTGACCGGAGGTAGTAGTTGATAAACGGGCGCTCAGATCACCCAGCCGCCGTCGACCGCGATATCCTGGCCGGTGATCTGACGGGCGTGGTCGCCCAACAGGAATAGGATGGCGCCGGCAACGTCGTCGGCGGTCGAGATCCGCCGTAGTGCGTACTCCGCTTCCGTGCGTTCGCGCGCCTCGTCCGGTGTGATCCCCAGGCGGTGTGCCATGTCGCCGAGCACCCGGTCGAACCGTTCGCCTTTGACCATGCCGGGGCAGACGCAGTTGATTGTGATGCCATGCGGTCCAGCTTCCAGCGCCGCCGATTTGGTCAGGCCGCGCAGCGCCCATTTGGACGCGCTATAGGCGGCGCGTCCGGCTCGGCCGCGCAGGCCAAATGTGCCGCCGATATTGACAATACGGCCGTAGCCACGCGCGATCATACCGGGCATCACCGCGCGCATCGTCAGGAAGCAGCCGGTGACGTTCAGGGTCATGATCTGCTCGAACTCGGGCAGCGTGTTGTCCCAGAACGGGCGGCCGAGTGGGCCTGAGCCGCCGGCGATGTTGACCAGGAAGTCGACGCGGCCGCCGAATGCAGTATCCGCAAGCGTCATCACCGCGGCGACATCGGCTTCATTTGTGACATCACAGCGGGCGAGGGCAATATGCCGGCCGGTTGCCTGAAGCTCCTGCGCCAACGGCTGCACGGCCTCGGTATCGCGGGTTGCCAGGATCAGGTCTGCACCGGCCCGCGCCAACATCCGCGTGATCGTGGCGCCCATACCTTTGGCTGGCCCGGTGACAAATCCGACACGTCCCTCAAGCATGGTCATTCCTTTGAGTGCCCGTTGATAATGCTACTATGACGGTCATCTGACGCGGCTTTCTGCGCTTCCGGTGCTCACGGCCTTCAGGCCGCTCCGCTCCGGTTCTCGAACCCCACGCCAGCTGACTTGCCATAGCGCATTCTCAATCGGGCACTGAGAGTGGTGTCCGACCAAGTTGCATCGCAGTAGGTGGTGCGGGTGCAGCTGGTTGAATTCGTTTCAAATGAGCCGGTAGCAGGCAACGATCGTGCCGCCGGGTCGGCCGCGCAGCGGAAGCCGAGAGTAATTGACTTGTTGGAGCCGGGGGTGCAAAAATGTTAGCAACGAGAATTGCCCGTCATGGGCTTGGGGGGACGAATGACGTCGATCATCCGGCGCTTTTGTTTTGTTGCAATAACTATATTGCTGGCGCTGGCCGGTCGGCCCGCTTCAGCCGATGACACCATTAAGCTCGGCTATATCGAAGCTCTTTCCGGCCCATTTGCCTCCGGCGGCGATGAGAACTTGAAGCTGTTCGGCTTCGTCCTGGACAAGATCAATGCGCAGGGCGGCGCGCTGGGCAAGAAATTCGAACTGGTCCCGTTCGACGACAAGCTGCAGCCGGCCGAGGCGCTGATCGCGCTGAAAACGATTACCGATCAGAACATGCCCTTCGTCATGCAATGCACCGGCTCGAATGTTGGCGCGGCGCTGATCGATGGCGTGGCCAAGCACAATGCCCGCAATCCGGACAATCGTATCCTGTATCTGAACTGCGGCGCGCTGGCGACCGAGCTGACCAACGAGAAATGCGACTTCTGGCAGTTCCGTTTCATTGGCAACGTGGAGATGCGTGCCGTCGCGCGGATCAAGGCGCTGCCGAAAAGCGTGACAAAGGTCTATTTGCTCAATCCGGACTATCTGTTCGGCCAGTCGGTGCAGCACGACACGCGCAAATGGCTGGAGAAGCTGCGGCCGGATATCCAGATCGTCGGCGACGAGCTGATGCCGTTCGGCAAGGTGCAGGATTTTTCTTCCTACGTCGCCAAGATCAGGGCGTCCGGTGCGCAGTCCGTTATCACTGGCAACTATAATCGCGACCTGAACCTGCTGATCAAGGCGGCGGTGGATGACGGGCTGCCGGTGCGCTTCGATGCCTATCTGGCGCAAGTGCTGGGCGGCGCGACGGCGATCGGTTCGGCCGGGGAAAATCGGCTGTCCACGGTGACCGAATTCGATTCCAACGTACCGGTCGAACTGAACAAGCCGGAGGCCGAGGCCTTCATCGCCGGCTGGCGCGCCAAGCACGACACCGATTTCCCGGCGATCAATCTGGTGACCATGTTCAACATGCTGGCGACAGCGATCAACAAGGCGGGCTCCACCGACGCGCTGAAGGTGGCGCAGGCGCTGGAGGGCATGAAGGCCACCGACATGGTCGGCTTCCCGGTGGAGATGCGCGCGGAAGACCATCAGCTGCTGATGCCCTACTACGCCGTCACCTTCACCAAGAACGTGAAGTATGACTCGGAAAAGACCGGCTTCGGCTGGAAGACCGACTTCATCGCCTCGACCCAGGATCTCACCTTGCCGACCACCTGCAAGATGAAGCGGCCGACCTCGTAGCGCCGGTTGGTGAGCGGGATGGATATCGTCCTCGTCTCCCTGCTGAACGGGCTGGTCTACGGCATGCTGCTGTTCATGCTGGCAAGCGGACTGACGTTGATCTTCAGCATGATGGGGGTGCTGAACTTCGCCCATGCCAGCATCTATATGGTCGGCGCCTACTTGGCCTATCAGGTCAGCCACATGCTCGGGTTTTTTCCGGCGCTGATCATCGCGCCGCTGCTGTGCGGCCTGATCGGCGTGGCGATCGAGGTGTGGGGACTGCGTCGGGCGCACCACAACGGCCACATCGCCGAGTTGCTGCTGACCATCGGACTGGTGTTCATCATCCAGCGCCTGGTGCAGATGACCTGGGGCATGTTGCCGATGGCGTACCGCGTGCCGCCGCTGCTCGATTTTCCGCTGTTCACCATATACGGCGCGAATTTTCCGGCCTATCGCGGGTTCATGCTGCTGGTCTCGGCCGGCATGTTGCTGACCACCTGGCTGTTGCTGAAGAAGACCCGCATCGGCCTGATCATCCAGGCGTCACTGACCCATCCCGGCATGGTGAGCGCGCTGGGCCATAACGTCCCGGTGGTGTTCACGACAGTGTTCGCCGGCGGTTGCCTGCTGGCGGGGCTGGCCGGGGTGATCGGCGGCAACTACCAGACCACCGAGCCGGGCATGGCGGACGGCATGGGTCCGATCGTCTTCGTCGTCGTGATCTTCGGCGGGCTTGGCTCGTTGGCGGGGTGCTTCATCGCCTCGATCCTGATGGGCATGATCCAGACTTTTGCCGTCGTGATCGATTACTCGATCGCCGATCTGCTGCGCCCGGTTGGGCTGGCGCTGACCGGCGACACGCTGCTGACCGAGGTGCTGACGGTTCCGGTCTCGCGGATCGGCGCCTTGCTGCCGTTTGCCTTGATGGTGCTGATCCTGTTCTTCCGGCCGCGCGGCCTGATGGGAACACGCGACACATGAAAGTCAAAGCCGCTCCGGTTCAGGTAGGGCTGGACATGAAAGCCCCCCGTGCCACGCGGGCTTGGTGGCTGACGGTCCTGCTGGTGCTGGTGGCCATCGCGCTGCCCTGGATGTTCTACGACTGGGCGCACCACCGCGGTTCTGGCTTCATGATCTCGATGTTCAGCCAGATGGGCATGATGGTGATCCTGGCCCTGTCGTACAACATGCTGCTTGGCCAGGCCGGGCTGTTCTCGCTGTGCCATGCGACGTTTTTCGGCTTCGGCGGCTATGCGATGGTGCATCTGCTGAATGCCGCCGGCGATGGCGTGCTGCCGGTGCCGATGGAGTTCATGCCGCTGCTGGGAGGCCTCGCCGGGCTGGCACTGGCGGTGCTGTTCGGCGCCATGGCGACCAAGCAGCGCGCCACGGCGTTTGCCATGATCACGCTGGGCATCAGCGAGCTGGTGGCGACCGCGGCGCTGATGTTCCAACATTTCTTCGGCGGCGAGGGCGGTGTCACCACCAACCGCATGATCGACGACAGCCTGTTCGGCCTCAGCTACGCCTCGGGCATCCAGGTCTACTACCTGATCCTGGCCTGGACGCTGATCGCCACCGGGTTGATGTATTTCCTGACGCTGACGCCGCTGGGGCGGATGGCGAACGCCACCCGCGACAACTTCGAGCGGGCGCAGTTCATGGGCTACGACCCGCGCATGGTGCGCTTCCTGCAGTTTGCGCTGTCCGGCTTCTTCGCCGGCATCGGCGGCGGGCTGTATGCGATCACCTACGAGATCGTCACTTACGATGCGCTTGCCGCGCCGCTTTCAGCCAATGCGCTGTTGATGGCCTATATCGGCGGCATCACGGTGTTTGCCGGTCCGATCCTCGGCGCCATCCTGATCACGCTGCTGCAGAGCGGGGTCAGCCTGGTGTCCAACTCCTGGCTGGTTTATGTCGGCGTGCTGTTCATTGCGATGGTGATGTTCGCGCCGACCGGGCTGGCCGGGCTGATCCAGGCGCATGAACCGATCCGCCGCAGCGGGCGCCTCGGTTCCCTGACGGCGCCGTATCTGCGGCTGGTGATCCCGTCCCTGGCGCTGGTGGTGGGGTTTGTCGGCCTGGTGGAACTACTGTCGTTCCTGACCATCGGCGAAGCGCAGGGCAAGAAACTGGTTCTGTTCGGCACGGCGGTCGACGCCAACGCGGCCATGCCGTGGCTGATATCGGCCGGATGCCTGATCGCGGGTACGATCTGGCTGCGGTTCGAGGCCGCGGGCTTCCATCGCGTGTGGGACGGTGTCACCGCCGACCTCAAGGCGCGCCGATGAGCGCGCTCAGCCTGCGCGACGTCCGCAAGAACTTCGGTGCGACCGAGATTATCCGTGGCGTGACGCTGGATATCGCCGAGGGGGAGCGTCATTGTGTTATCGGGCCGAACGGCGCCGGCAAGACCACCTGCTTCAACCTGGTCAGCGGGCGGTTTCCGATCACCTCGGGCGAAATCCTGCTGCATGGCACGCGGATCGACAGCCTGCCGCCGCACCGCATCAACCGCATGGGACTGTCGCGCAGTTTCCAGATCACCTCGATCTTCCACCGACTGTCGGTGTTCGAGAACCTGCGCTGCGCGCTGCTGTGGAGCCGCGGCTATCGGTATTCGTTCTGGTCGCCGCTGGGACGGCAAAAGGCGCCTGAATGAACAGGCGGACGGGCTGCTGCAGGCATTGAACCTGGACAGCCGGCGCAATATCCTGGCCGGGCTGCTGTCGTACGCCGAACAGCGCGCGCTGGAGATCGGCATGACGATCGCCGGCGGGGCTTCCGTGATCCTGCTGGACGAACCGACCGCCGGCATGAGCAACACCGAGACGGATCATGCCATGGCGCTGATCCGGCGCATGACCCAGGGCAAGACGCTGCTGATGGTGGAGCATGACATGAAGGTCGTGTTCGACCTCGCCGATACGATCACGGTGCTGGTTTATGGGCAGGTGATCGCCTCGGGTCCGCCGAAAGCGGTGCGCGCCAATCGGGCGGTGCAGGAAGCCTATCTCGGAGCGCTCGAGGCATGATGCTGGAGGTGCGCGAGCTGCATGCCTATTACGGGCAGAGCCATATCCTGCATGGTATCGATCTGGATGTGGACGAGGGCGAGATCGTCTCACTACTTGGGCGTAACGGTGTCGGCCGGTCGACGACCTGCAAGGCGATCATGGGCCTGGTGCCGCCGCGGGGCAGGGTGATGTATCGCGGGCGCGACCTGGCCGGGCTGCGCAGCGACCTGGTGGCGCGCGCCGGGATCGGCTATGTGCCGGAGGATCGGCAGGTGTTTCCGACCTTGAGCGTGCGGCAGAACCTGGAGCTTGGATTGAAGCGGGCCGGCCGCTTCGGGCGCTGGACGTTCGAGGATGTATTCCGGCTGTTTCCCAATCTAGCCGAGAGACAGCACAATCCGGCGGGCGTGCTGTCCGGCGGCGAGCAGCAGATGCTGACGATGTGCCGCACCTTGATGGGCGATCCGGACCTGATCCTGATCGACGAACCGACCGAGGGACTGGCGCCGCTACTGGTGGAACAAGTCGGCGTGCTGCTGGCGGAGATCGCCGGTCGCGGCGTCGCCATCCTGCTGGTCGAGCAGAAGCTGACGATCGCGCTGAAGATCTCGCGGCGGCTGTATGTGATGGGGCACGGCCAGATCGTCTTCCAGGGCACGCCCGGCGAGCTGGCGGCGAACGGCGACATCCGGCGGGAGTGGCTGGAGGTTTGACCGGCCGATCACCGGGCACGGCGCCTGACCGGTTGCGTCATGGCAGGCTCTGCTCCTCTTGACGCGGTGAGCCGGAATGCCTGTGATCGCGGCAGGAGGACGGTCAGTGGTTCAGCTACGCTGCATGGGTCCGCAGATCGGGGTGGAGGTCTCCGGAATCGATCTCAGGACGATCGATAATGCCGGGTTCGCACGGATTTACCAAGCTTGGCTTGATCATAACGTGATGGTGGTCACCGGTCAGGCACTGACGATCGAGGAATTCCTCGGCTACAGCCGCCGCTTCGGACCGGTCTCGCCGCACCCGTCAAAAAGCACCCGGCATCCAGAGTTGCCCGAGATCACAGTGCTGGGGATCAACAAGTTCCAGACTGATGGGACATTAAACCAGGCGATCTATCGCCGCGGCGCGGAAGGCTGGCACACCGACGGCGCCTATGACGACGTGCCGTTCAAGGCCACGCAATTGTACAGTCTGGCGGTGCCGGATACCGGCGGCGACACGTTGTTCGCCAGCGGATACGCCGCCTATGACGCGATACCGGAACGATTAAAGCACCGGCTGGAGGGTGTGCTGGGCGCATTCACCTATGGCGGACGCAGGCAGAACCACGCGCTGCTGAACCCGGAGGATCGCGCACGCAAGCCCGCGTTCCATCCGATCATCCGGAGGCACGTGGAAACCGGCCGCAAGGCATTGTATTTCGATCCAGGAAAGATCCTGTATATACAAGGTGCCGAGGCAGCGGAAAGCGACGACCTGATCGACGAATTGACCACGTTGATGATCCAGCCGAATGCGGAATATCGCCACAAGTGGCAGGTCGGTGACGTGGTGATTTGGGACAACCGGTGTTCCTACCACAAGGCAGCCGGGGATTATCCGCCGGAGCAGGACCGCATCCACTGGCGCACGTCAATCAAGGACTGGCCGACGGACGGCGTGCGGCACTGAGTGAAGACGGGGTTGCGTCTGCGCCGTCGGATGCTGTGGCTTCGGCCAGGATAACCCGGCATCAGCTCATTGGGTGGTGTCCCAGTTTGAAAATCCACTTCTAACAGAGGATGGCTATCTCGCGCTTCCTGTAAGCAGCCATTGTCCAAAGACAGCACGAAAGAGGCAGCATGTTTGTACCCGTTGACGACGATGATGTGCCGCGCATCGTCGCGCTCATAAACCGGGCCTATCGAGGCTCCGGCACGTCCTCTGGTTGGAGCACAGAGGCCAGTTATCTCTCTGGCGATCGCACGACAGAGGATCTTCTCCGCTCGGACCTGGCTGCGACGCCTAACGCTTCACTGCTGAAGTGGGAAGATGCTCGGGGTGGCCTTCTGCAAGGCTGCGTGTGGCTTGAACCGCTCGACGATGATCTATGGTATCTCGGGTCTTTGGCAGTTGATCCGGAGCAGCAGAACAGCGGCCTCGGCAAATCTCTACTTTCCTCCGCAGAACAATGGGTGCGCGAGCGCGGTGGAAGGCGCGTCCGTATGACCGTTGTGAACGTCAGGGAAGAGTTGATCGCGTGGTATCTTCGGCGCGGCTATCATAAGACGGGTGAGACGAATCCGTTTCCTTACGGCGATGATCGTTTCGGTACACCGCTGCGGGACGATCTTAGTTTCGTGGTGTTGGAAAAGAATCTCGCTCGTTCGGGCGCGGTGGATTGAAGGCATCGTCGGCTTTGGCGACCTCGCCGCTGGATAGCAGACCGATCGCTTCGTCCCTGTAGTGGACATTCAAACCGAGACACTACCGATCATCGGCGTGGCGAGCGGCTTTTCATAAAAGACACTGGTCGCGATGGCCTGCGGCGCCATCGCGGCGTAGTCCCCGAACGGCGGGCATTGCCGAAACCCTGCCTTTTCATAGAGCCGCATCGCCGCGATCTGGCGGTCGCCGGTCTCCAGCCGCAACAGGGTGAGCCCGGCGGCGAGCGCCCGCGTCTCGATCTGTGTTAGGATGGCCTGCGCCACGCCCCGACCACGCGCGACATCACGCACATACATGCGCTTGACCTCGGCAAAGTCGGCGAACAGCGCCACGCCGCCGCAGCCCACGGCCGCGTCGCCGAACCGCGCCAGGAAGAAACGCATGTGCGGCTGGAAGATCGCTTCCAGCGACAGCCCATGCCGTTGCTCCGGCGGATACGCGGCCGACAGTGTCTGCTCAAGCTCTCCGATCAAGGCGCGTAGGTCGTCTGTTGGGACCGGTGCCGTTTCGATCAGGATTTTGCCGCTGTCGTTCACCATCGCGCATTCCCCGTGTCATCCCCGGCAAAAGTCGGAGACCCACGACTGCGGGCTGGGGGTATCAAGACGTGGGTCCCCGGCCTGCGCTGGGGATGACACGGGGAAGGCAGAGGAGGTATGCCGGTGCCCTCCACGCCTGTTCATCCATTGGCAAGGCGTGGAAAGCGATCTGCATCGACATGATAAGGTGACACAGCCCATTCCGTCAGGCCGCGATCCGGTGCGATAGCCTCAGTACCCCTTCATCCCGCCAAGCTCGGTTTCGCTCGCATCAAAATTGCATTCGACCGAGATCCCGTCCGGGTCCAGATAGAACAACTGCGTCATGTTGAACTTCGGCAGCACGCGTTCATCGAATTTGATGTCGCGCTTCTGCAGGTTCTCCCGCATTTCCTTCAATCCGTCGCAGGAGAAGGCGATGTGGTCCAGGCGGCCGGTGGGGGCGGGTTCGGACGCGTGGTCGGGCATCGCCGCGTCCTCGTCGCGATGGCCGATCAGGTGCACGGTGGGCACATCGCCGCAATACAGCCAGTAACCCGGAAACGGCAGCGGCGGACGCTCGCCCACCGCCAGTCCGACGATGTCCTGGTAGAAATCCTTTGTCCGCTCCAGGTCGCGGGCCTTGATCGTGTAGTGGTTCAATGATTGTGCAGGCATTGCATTCCCCTTTCAGAACTGGTTTTCGGGCGGCATGCCGAACATGATCTGTCCGACCGATTCGTAATGCAACTGGCGGCCCTGGGCTTGCTGCGACACCGTGTGGATGTCGCGCAAGCGGCGTTCGAACGGCTGATCCTCGAACACCGCCGCCGATCCGGCAGCGTGGAACAGGGTGTTCACCGCCTCGCGCGATTGATTGATCGCCCAGGTGGTGGACAGGCGGATCATTGCCGCCTGCCGCTCGGTCATCTCGCCGAACTGGACGACGTGATCGAACACCTCGTCCAGCGTGTTGTGCAGCAGGGCGCGGGCCGAGTGCCAGCGGGCTTCCGACTGGGCCAGCTGGGACTGGATCACGTTATTCTCCCGCATCGGCCGGCCGGCGCCGCGCGACACCTTGTTGGCCGGCAGCGCCAGGAACGCATCGATCAGGCCGCGGGCGATGCCCAGCCCGACGCCGGCGAACCCGGCGGAGTAGAGCTGGTTGCTGGTGAAACGATAAAGCGGCCCGGTTTCGCGCCGGTCGATAGGCTTGTCGCGCAGCATGGTCCATTCGTTCGGCACGAACAGGTCCTTGACCGTGTATTCGTTGCTGGCGGTGCCGCGCAGGCCCAGCGTGTGCCAGATATCCGTCATCTTGGCGCTGGATTTCGGAAACAGCATGGTGCGGATTTCCCGGGTGCCCGCGACCTTCATATGGGCGCCCAACCATATGGCGTTCTGCGAGCCGCTGGCGAAGCGCCAGGTGCCGGAGATGCAGTAGCCGCCGTCCACCCGTTCGGCTTCGGACGGGCCGCCGGGCGGGCCCCAGGCCAGGATGCCGTCGATCGGGCCAAACATCTGCCGAGCCACTTTGGGGTCGAGATAGGCTGCGGACATCGAACAGCCGTTGCTCTGGCACACGACCCAGCCGGTGGAACCGTCGGCGGCGGCGATCGCCTCGGTCACCTGCGAAAAGACCGAGGGTTTCAGCTCCAGCCCGCCGATCGAGCTTGGTTGCAGCATGCGGAAGAAATTGCCTTGCTTCAGCGCCGTGACGATGCGCGGCGTCAGCTCCCGGCGGCGATTGACCTCGTTTCCCTCCTGCGTCAGCAGCGGCCGCAGCGCCCGGGCTTGCGCCAGCTGAGGGTGAGGGTCAGTCATCCGGATGCCTCCGCGTGATCGGCGTCAATGCTGGTCTTGGCCGGACGATGACGCATTTTGCGGTGGATGAAAAGCAAGTGCCTTACTCACCGGCCCGTGCTGGGGCTTTCCGCACCAGCTGGTTATCGATCGCGCTGATGGATTGCTTGCCGGTTTCAAAGCCAAAGAACAGGAAGGCGCAGCCGCACAGCACCATCCAGGCGGTGAAATAGGCGAAGGCGGGGCCGATCGCATCCAGCGTGGCCTTCGGGGTGATGACGTCGGCGGTGCCGACGATCATCGCCAAGCCGAGTGGCCCGATGATCTTGCCGATGCCGCCAAAGCCGTAGGCGGCGCCCATGCCGGTGGTGCGCAGGCGGATCGGCCAGACCTCCGCCATGTAGGGGCCGATGACGGCGAAACCGCCGTCGTAGAAGAAATCGGCGATCACGATGGCCAGCCAGAACAATGAGACGCCGCCGACGAACTCGTCGTGCAGCAAGCCGGCGGCGGCAATTGCGATGGCGCCGCCGAAGCCGATCAGCATCCCGGCGGGACGGCGGCCGATGACGTCGGACAGCCAGGCGAAGGTGATGCGCCCGGCAATCCCGGACAACTGCACCCACAGGAACAGGTAGGCCGCATAGGCCGGGGTGACGCCCAACAGCAGCACGAACAAGGTGGGAGCCCACAGGGTGATGCCATACGACGCGGTCTGCGCGCCGAGGCTGGACAGGAACGCCACGGCGAGGCTTTTGGGATAGCGGAACAGCTCGCCCCAGCCGGGGTTCGGTTGTTGGGGTGCCGCATTCGGTAGCAACAAGGCACTTGGCGGGACTTGCAGCGCCCAGGCGAGCGAGCTGCGGGCTTCCTCCCGCCGGCCCTGGCTGGCCAGCCAGTGCGGCGATTCCGGCACCCAGGCGCGCACCAGCAGGGTAAAGATGGCGGGGACGACGCCGACCATGAACAGGCCGCGCCAGCCGATCACGTCGGTGGTGAAGGCGGCGAAGGACGACGCAATCATGACGCCCAGCGGGATGAACACGGTGACCAGCCCGCCGATGAAGCCGCGCATGCGGGCCGGAACGAACTCCTGCACCAGCGGCAGATCGACGCAGTACAGGCCGCCTACCCCGAAGCCGACGAAGAAGCGGAAGACCGACAGAAAGACCCAGCCGTTTTCAGGCGTAAAGGCCAGCACGAAGCTGGCCAGGGAGAAGGTGATGATCGTTGCGATGAAGACTTTTCGACGCCCATAGAGATCGGCGATGCGGCCCCAGATTGCCGCCCCCAGGATTGCCCCGATGCCGGAGGACAGCAGAATGATGGCGGATTGCCCGAAGGTCAGGTGCCAGGGCTTGATGATGAAGGCGAGAACGAACCCGATCAGGAAGTAGTCGAAGAACTCCAGCATGTCGCCGATGATGGCGGCGGCGATGATCTTGATCTGGTTGCCGGTCAGTGATTTCGCCTGGTCCAGGCGGTTGAACATCATCTTGCTTGGCTCCCCGTTCCGGCCGCGGCCGGGTCTTTGCGGGGATGGGGGCAAGAACGCGGCGTGGCGTCAAGTCAGGCGGCGGACTTCGCCAGGGTCGAGGCCAGCGCCGCCTCCAACCGCCTTGCCGCGTCCGGCGCCAGGGGAACGGGGGTGGCGGCAAATCCCATGACCAGGCCGTTCATGCGTGGCGCGCCGGCGTAGTAGGTGTGCAGCGGCGCCACCGCGAGGTCGCGCGACCGGCAGGCGCGGACCGCGGCGGCCTCGTCGGTGCCGTCGGGCAGGCGCGCCACCATGTGCAGGCCGCCCGGCGCCGCCAGCGGCGTGGCATGGCGCACGTGCCGCTGCATCGCGGTCAGCAAGGCGGCGCGGCGGCGGGCATATTCGGTGCGCATGCGGCGGATATGCGGGGCGAGCAGGCCCAGGCGCATGAACTCGGCCAGGATCGCCTGGGTGAAGGCGTCGGTGCCACGATCGGTCAAGGTGCGCAGGCGGACGAAGGCCGGCACCAGGGGCGCGGGCACGACGGCGAAACCCAGCCGCAGTGCCGGCGCCAGCGTCTTGCTGAAGGTGCCGCAATAGATCACGTGGCCGGCCTTGTCCAAGGTGGCCAAGGGTGGCAGCGGGCGGCCTTCCCAGCGGAACTCCGAGTCGCAGTCGTCTTCCAGAATCCAGGCATTGGCCCGTCGCGCCCAGTCCAGCAGGGCTAGGCGCCGGCCGATGGTCAGCGCGCCTCCTAAAGGGGTGGCATGCGAGGGGGCCACCAGCGCGAGGCGTGCGCCGGGGGCTGCCTGGATGCCGGCGGCGACGTCGATCCCCTCCTGGTCGCTGGGGATCGGGATCGGCTGCGCGCCGGCGGCGAGCAAGGCGCCGCGGCCGGCGATATAGCCGGGGTCCTCCACCCAGACGCTGTCGCCCGGGTCGATCAGCAGGTCCGCCGCGGTGCGCAGCGCCTGCTGGGTGCCGGCGGTGATGATGATGCAGCCCGGGTCGGCAACCAGGCCGCGCGTGGCGGCCAGATGCGCGGCGATCTGTTCGCGCAGCACCAGCAGGCCCTGCGGCGGCGGATAGGAGGACAGTTCACCGGCCAGGGGTTTCAACACTCGGGCGGCGCAGCGGGCCCAGGCCTGGTTCGGGAACAGGTCGGGGGCGGGCAAGCCGCCGGCCAGCAGCAGCCCCAGCGTGGCATCGCGGGAGGTGGCGGTGGCGGGAACCTCCGCCAGACGGGCGCCGCGGGCGGACAGCGCAATGGCGGCGACCCGGGACGCCGCGGCTAGGATCGGTGCCTGGTCCGGCAGGTCGGTGGCGACATAGGTGCCGCTGCCGGTGCGGCCGCGCACATAGCCCTCGGCCGCCAAGCGCTCATAGGCCAGAACGACGGTCTGCCGAGCGACCCCGACTTCCTGGGCCAGCGCGCGGGTGGGCGGCAGGCGGCCGCCGGCCGGCAAGGTGCCGGTCAGGATGCTGTGACGCAGGTGTTCGAAGACGGCGTTCTGCCGGTTTTGGTCTGGCGCCAACATGGGTGATTTGCCTGATCGGTTGGACCACTTGACCTTATCGCAAACCATGACGGGTTGGCAACCTGTACACGGCCGCTTAACGCCGGGGGCGACTGCATCAGCCCGGTCGCGATCTTTGCCTGAATGGGATCGTTTGGAGAGTTTTAGACGGCGTCTACCTTGAGACGCTTCGTCCGACCGCTCGCGATTTAGCGAGACGGCCGCTCTTCGGCGGCTTTGACCCACGAAGCGGGACCATGGTTCCGAATTGGAGGCGGTTTAACGCAGCGCTTGCGTGGAACGAACCGTATCGGACAGATCGGCTTACGATGGGAGGCGCAATGATCCGAGCCAAGGCGGCCGATGGATAGGCACCGCCAAAGCGATGATCTGGATTGAATGCCGCCGAAACGATCAGGCAGGATTGGGGGCATCGCTTGAGACGGGGGATGATGTCTCAGGAAGAAAGCCAGATTCGAACACGGATTGGCACAGATTAAGGGCATAGATTAGCGGGAAAACAAGGGCAGCGCCGGGCGTTCCACGCCGCCGGCCCCGAGCGTCCGTGGCAGGTGCGGCCGTTGCCGGCATCTGTGCTTCATCCGTGTTGATCTGTGTTTGAAGCTGGCTTTCCTGCCTTCCGCACTGGCCCAAGAAGCAGGATTATGGTTTTCGAACTGGACGCGGTTTCGTGTCGCGTATCATGCAAGCGCGATACGCCGGTCATGGCTTGAAATATCCGATTTACGCGACGAATTGTGATGGCGTTGCAACCCGCGCTTCTCTGCGATCGGAGACTAGAACCCCTCTCGTTCCAGCCGCTTGCGTTCCAGCTTACGGGCTCGGCGTACGGCTTCCGCGGCTTCGCGGGCGCGCCGCTCGGACGGCTTTTCATAATGCCGCCGCAGCTTCATCTCGCGGAAAATTCCCTCCCGCTGCATCTTTTTCTTGAGCGCCTTCAGCGCCTGATCGACGTTGTTGTCACGCACGAGGACTTGCACTTGGCCGCCTACTCCTTTCCGGTGCGTCCCCGGCAACTATGTTGGACACGGGATGCGCACGATGATCCGTCGCCGGAGGAGCCCGGCGCAGGCACTGGCGCTATAACATGGCCTTAGAGAGTTACAAGCCAATTTTCCAGGGCAGGGTCCCCTAGGGTGATGGCAAAGCGACGATGGAGCAGGACAGGAAGCAAACATGGCACTGCTGAAAATCGCCCGCATGGGGCACCCCGTGCTGCTGCGCCAGTGCGCGCCGGTGGCCGACCCGGGCGCGCCGGAGATCCGCCGGCTGGTGGCCGACATGACGGAGACGATGGAGGATGCGCCGGGCGTCGGCCTGGCCGCGCCGCAGGTGTACCAGCCGTTGCGGCTGTTTGTTTTCCGGCTGCCCGGCAGTCGAACGACCGACGATCCCGATGATGCGCCGGTGAGCAACACGGTGCTGATCAATCCGACACTGGAGTTGCTTGGAGAGGAGCGGGAGCTGGGCTGGGAGGGCTGCCTGTCCATTCCGGGCTTGCGCGCGGCGGTGCCTCGCGCCAAGCGCGTCCGCTATCGCGGCGTGGATTGTGACGGGAACGTGATCGAGAGCGAAGCCAGCGGCTTCCACGCACGCGTTGTCCAGCATGAATACGACCACCTCGACGGCATCCTGTATACGATGCGGATGTCGGATTTTCGTCACTTCGGCTTCACAGAAGAACTCGAACGCGCCGCTATGGCGCAACGGAGCCAGCCATGATGGAACCGCCTGAACGCCTGCCGGACCGTGACAAGGCGATCGAGGCTATGCTGCCGCATGTGCCGTTCGATGGCTGGACCAAACGGGCTTTGCGTGCCGGGATCGCCGCCGCTGGCATGCCGGCGGACGAAGCCGACCTGCTGTTCCCCCTCGGCACCGTCGACATGATCGAGACCTTCTGTGATCTGGCGGACCGGCGTATGGAGGCGGCGGCGCGCGAGCTGCCCGAGACGCGGGTGTCGGCCAAAGTACGCGCGGTGATCGCGCTGCGGCTGCAACAGAACCGGCCGCACAAGGAGGCGGTGCGGCGTGCCATCGCGATATTGTCGCTGCCGCGCAATACCCGCGCGATGGCGGCCTGCACAGCTCGTACGGTGGATGCGATCTGGCACGCGGCCGGCGACCGTTCGGCCGATTTCAGCTGGTACACCAAGCGCGCCATCCTGACTGTGGTCTACACCGCGACCGTGCTGTTCTGGCTGCGTGATATGTCGGAGGACGATGCCGCCACGCTGGCCTTTCTCGACCGGCGGCTGGCCGCGGTCGGTCGCATCGGCGGACTACGGCGGCGCGCCGAACGCGTTATGGATCGGCTGCCTCGCCCGCCGATGCTGCGCACGCCGCCGGCGAGCGCCGGCGGGAATGCCAGTGGGAATGGGTGACATGGTAGGGTTGACCCTCTATCTGTGCGGCAACACCGCGCTGCCGTTCCGGCGGCCGGTCCGCAGCGCAGGCCCATGACCGACACCCCGATCGAGCGTATCCGCAACTTCGCCATCATCGCCCATATCGACCATGGGAAATCCACCCTGGCCGACCGGCTAATCCAGGTCACCGGCGGCCTGACGGCGCGCGAAATGACCAACCAGGTCCTCGATAACATGGAGCTGGAGCGGGAACGCGGCATTACCATCAAGGCGCAGACGGTGCGGCTGAGCTACCAGGCCAACGACGGGCTGGTCTACGAGCTGAACCTGATGGACACGCCCGGCCATGTGGACTTCGCCTATGAGGTCAGTCGCAGCCTGGCCGCCTGCGAGGGCAGTCTGCTGGTGGTCGACGCCAGCCAGGGGGTCGAGGCGCAGACACTGGCCAATGTCTATCAGGCGATCGAGGCGAACCACGAGATCGTGCCGATCCTCAACAAGATCGACCTGCCGGCGGCGGAAACCGAGCGGGTGAAGCAGCAGATCGAGGACGTGATCGGCCTGGACGCCTCCGATGCGGTGGAGATCAGCGCCAAGACCGGGTTGAACATCGGCGGTGTGCTGGAGGCACTGGTGACCAGGCTGCCGGCGCCGAAAGGGGACGCGGGCGGGCCATTGAAGGCGCTGCTGGTGGATAGCTGGTATGACCAGGACCTGGGCGTGGTCATCCTGGTGCGGGTGAAGGACGGGCGGCTGCGGCGCGGGGCGAAGATCCGCATGATGTCGTCCGGCGCGGTGCACGCGGTGGAGCAGGTCGGTGTATTCACGCCGAAGATGGTGCCGACCGATGACCTGGGTCCCGGCGAGATCGGCTTCATCACCGCCGCCATCAAGACCGTGGCCGACTGCAACGTGGGCGACACGATCACCGACGACCGGATGCCCGCCACGAAGCCTCTGCCGGGCTTCAAGCCCTCGATCCCGGTGGTCTGGTGCGGGCTCTATCCGATCGACGCCGACGACTTCGAGAAGCTGCGCGACAGCCTGGGCAAGCTGCGGCTGAACGATGCCAGTTTTCACTATGAGCCGGAGACCTCGGCCGCTTTGGGCTTTGGTTTCCGCTGCGGCTTCCTCGGCCTGCTGCATCTGGAGATCATCCAGGAGCGGCTGACCCGGGAATTCGACCTGGAGCTGATCGCCACCGCGCCGTCGGTGGTCTATCACGTCTACAAGACCAACGGGCAGATGCAGGAGTTGCACAACCCGGTGGACATGCCCGACGGCTCGGTGGTGGACCGGATCGAGGAGCCGTGGATCAGGGCCACCATCATGGTGCCGGACGAGTACCTCGGCAGTGTGCTGGGCCTGTGCACCGAGCGGCGCGGCCAGCAGGTGGATCTGACCTATGTCGGCAACCGGGCGATGGTGGTGTATCGCATTCCGCTGAACGAGGTGGTGTTCGATTTCTATGACCGGTTGAAATCGGTCTCCCGCGGGTATGCCAGCTTCGACTATGCGATGGATGGCTATGCCGAAGGCGACCTGGTGCGGATTTCGATCCTGGTGAACGGCGATCTGGTGGACGCTTGTCGTTCATCGCGCACCGGGCGGCGGCGGAGGCCCGCGGGCGGGCGATCTGTGGCCGGTTGAAGGAGCTGATCCCGAAGCAGTTGTTCAAGATCGCCATCCAGGCGGCGATCGGCGGCCGGGTGATCGCGCGGGAGACGATCAGCGCGCTGTCCAAGGATGTGACGGCGAAGTGCTACGGCGGCGACGTTACTCGCAAGCGGAAGCTGTTAGAGAAGCAGAAGGAAGGCAAGAAGCGGATGCGCCAGTTCGGCAAGGTCGAGATCCCGCAGTCGGCCTTCCTCGCGGCGCTGAAAATGGATGCGTGACGCTGAGGTGCGGCTGTGCTGACGGCTTGGATTTGGGTTTTCGGCGGGCTGCGGGCGTGTTAAGGACCGGCCGCCCAGTGTGACGAGCCTGACGCGGGAGAGATGGCCGAGCGGCTTAAGGCGCACGCTTGGAAAGCGTGTGTGCGTGAAAGTGTACCGTGGGTTCGAATCCCACTCTCTCCGCCAGCCTCTTCTGCAAGATCTTGATATTGCACGAGGAAACTGCAGCCGCGCTGGCCATCTCCTAATATATCCCTTAATTATCTGCGAGAAAGAGAGTGAAAGAGGGCGGCGGTCATGGTGCGGCCGTGTCTCGCGCCATGATGTTCCGGACCGTTGTGGCATGCCATTCGCCCCCGCGTGGTGAGCGGATGCCACGGGCATTGAGGGCGGCGGCAACAGCCCAATAGGTCGTCGCACCTGCCGCCGATAATTGTTGAATGTTGGGTAGCACGTTCGCCGCAAAGCCGTTTGCTGCCGCTTGATTAGCGGCAACTTTCTTGGCTTGCGCCTCAGCCAGATTGGTATGGTTGCCCAGTGTCGCGCCCTGCGTCTTTTTCGCGGCGAGTGCAGCGCGGATCGGATCCGCGCTGAGGCTCTGCTCTTTTTCGGCCAGGGCAGCATAGATGTGCAGCATGAACGGGTCAGCGTCGGCGCCCTTGCCGGTTTCCACTTCACGGCCTCAACACCCGAACCTTGATGGAGCAGCGGGGCCTGTTCCCGCCGGAACAAGCGGCGCGGCGGAATTATGCAGGGGCAGCGATCCGTTTGCCTGGACCGGAGACCAGCCAACTACATTCCTGACACTGCGCAAGTGCGTTATTCAGAACGCGTTCCGACTGGTGCGGGAACCAAAGACCGTCAAGAACAAGATCTTGATATCGAGCCAATGGGACCAGGAATTGATATACCAAAGATCGTGCTCGACCCGCTGGATCATCATTTCCAGTTGAGGAGTAGCCCCCCGCCATCCGTTCACCTGCGCCCAACCGGTGATTCCCGGCTTCACGTTGTGGCGGGCCGCATAAAGGGCAATGACCCGACCATATTCGCTGTCATGCGCCAGCGCATGCGGCCGCGGACCGACAAGCGACATCTCATCCTTGAGCACGTTGAGCAATTGAGGCAACTCGTCGATGCTATACTTACGAAGCAGTTGGCCCACACGGGTGATCCGCGAGTTGCCGCGACAGGCCTGCAGAATGATCGGCCCGTCCTCGACGGTTCTCATTGTTCGGAACTTGTAGATATAAAATGGGCGACCGTTGAAACCGATCCGCCGCTGGCGGAACAGAATTTGTCCGGGGGAGTTGAGACGGATCAGGACGGCGACAGCGATCAAGACCGGGAGCAGGACAAGAAGCGCACACGACGCCATTGAAACGTCGAACAGCCGTTTCATCGCACGCTGCGGCTGGGTCAGCGGCGCCCGCTGTAGCTCTATGGCCCTGGCGTCTCCCAACTGCAGGAGCGGACGCTCGAGAAAAGCACTGATCACGGGATCAGAAATAAGCTTTACCGCGCACGGCAGGACACGTAGATGCTTGCTGACTGCCGCGATCACCGCCTGGTCGGTCCAGTTGATGGCAAGCAGAATTTCCTCCACGGCATGCCACCGGACAAAGTCGATGAGCTCCCGCATGCATTCCGGGAACCCGGGATCGTCCAACGCCTTCGGCAACGAGATGGTCTTGCAGACACTCCCGCCGGAAGCCGTGATCGCCTGCCAGACCTTGACGGAAACAGGCTGGCCGGTTGGGGCTACGACAACCACCTGACGCTTTGGACGCGCTTGTGACCGGGACAAATGGGCCACTACTCGCAGCGTTCCCCACCGCAGTGCGACGATAGTGCTGAGCCCTGCCGTGAACAGCAGCAGGATGGTCGCGCGCGACGGTGTATTGCCGACCCGAAGGAAAGTCATAACGGCGGCCAGGCACAGGAAGACCATCACCCAAATCAGGACCGCTCGCTTTATCTGCGGACCTAACTGTTGCAATCGAGACTTCAGGTATAAGCCATGAGCATGGGCCGCAGTCGAAAACAGCGCGGCAACCGCAAATCCAAATCCAAAATGGCTGCTTACATCGACCTCATGGCCAAAATTAGCGGCGTCGCCGGCGATACCGCACGCTGCGCCGAGGATCACAATGCAAGCTGGATCGCTTAGGGCCAGACCGATCGAAACTACGTCGAACCCCAGCGGCAGGTGTGATTTGGGCACGAGCGATACCGCAGTGGCCCTCGGACTTACGTTGTGGAGAAGAGGCATCTCGTTCTCCTGGTCGTTTCGGAGTAGCGAGGAATATCGGATTTCGGAGGTGCCGCCGGTCGGCGGCTCGTAAGTCATTTTCCTTCGGCTATTGCTTCGGACGGTCATGAACTTGATGCAGCATCCGATGACGCCCTGGCCGAACCCAAAGCTATTATCGCGCCTGACGCCTGCCAAAAGTGCTTGTGCATAGGGGCTAGTATTTCTTCCAACCCCTCGTCAGCGCCAGTGCAGCATAGGAACTAGCCCTAAAGGGCGTCTCCCAAGCCGGCTATGGAAGCACCTGACCCGCCAACTCACGCAGGTCCTGGAATGCGGTAGCCAAATGGTAGGATATAAAGAAGGCGAACATATAAAAGGTGGATGCCGAGGGACGTTCCCATACCAACAAGCGACGTCCAAGCCCGAGGCCTGTCGCCACCTCGGCAAAACAAACGACAGAAGCGGCTAGAAAGAAGCTTCCCATTATGTCGGACGGATAATGGTACCCCAGGTAGATGCGACAGCATTCCACGAAAATTGTGCATGCAAGAGCGATCAATCCGATCGCCGGGTGGGCCAAGAAAACGGCTATCGCCAATCCAGCGAACAAGGTTCCGCGTTCAGTCGGGAAATTGGGCCCACCGGTATTGGCCGTAGCCCGCACAACGTCCATGTTACCGAGAACATCCAGCGGGTGAATGTTGAGCGCCGGATCGAAAATAGGCTTCAGCGCCGACGGAAACATTTGCTGCAGAAAGTGAGCCAAAACCGTGGCAATGACGGCCGCAACAACACCATAGACGAGCCGCACTCGCGGCTCCGGTTCGGTGCCGGAAAACCAGCAGCACCAAACCAGCGACAACGCGATGACCCCTTCCAAGGTCGGATACGCAGCGCCAGCGGCGAGCTTATTCACGAACTCGCGGCCTGTTGCGAACTGATTGATGGCCCTGGCGACAGGATAGTCGAAGTAAGTCGGATGGGTCCGAAGTAGGGCTGCACCGGCCAGCAGAATGACGAATAGGGTCGTATTCAGTATGATCGCAAAACCCGTTGACGATCGCGACATTGGCGGCAAGCCGCTCCCTCGTTGCTCGGCGCCGGCGGCTCCATCAACCGGGTGCCGAGACTTCCAAATGTCCGCGGTATTCCGACGCCGGCTGACCAAAGAAATGCATGTCTTGTTCGCGGCGCAGCTTGTCGCATAGGCGGCCGAGGGGTACCTCGACATCGCCGTATCGGAGCACTTGATCGCGTTCGATGTTTCGCTTCAGGCGGCATCCTTCGGCCAAGCCAATGGGGAGAAGACCTTCGGTGTGGACCGTTTGTGCGTTCTCGCAAAGGCCGTAGGTCATGTAGTGGCCAAGCCCGTCGAGGATTTCTCCTGCCTCAAGTTTCCGCTTGGCCGCTGCGATAACATCGACGCGCGGTGCGTCCAGCGGAACGATCGTTGCATCCCCAAAGGCCGCAGCGCGAGCAACCGTGAACGGAACCTCGAAATGACAGAGGTGATAGGGCCAATAGAAACAATATAGCGGGCCAGGCCCCATCTTGTAGAGAGACAAGTAGTGAGTCTCGGTTGTGTCGCTTGTGGTTCCGAGGACGAAGACCCCGGGACTTGGCATCGCCCCGACGCAATAATCAACGACGCCCGGACCCTGCAGGAGTTCGTCGAGTGGATACCAGTTGACCGCTTCCTGGATCGGCGTCCCGGGTTCGACGACGGGGCCGTGCATGCCGCGCCTGGCGACTTGCATGCCGGTTGCATTGGCGACGATTGCGTTCTCAAACGATATCTTCGTGCCGTCGGCAAATGAGGTCACCATTGGCGCCTTCATGCCCCATTTCCTGGCAAATCCTTCCTGAGTGGTCGGATTCCGATAGGGATCATGCAGACCTTTAATGTTCCCGCAAAGCACCGGTCTGATGCCCAATCCCTTCACCCAGCGGAACAAATTCATAATGACGCCCGGCTGATCGCCTTCCGTGTTGGTGATGACGACGCCGGCCCGATCGGCGTAGCACTTCAGGATGGGGCCGAGCGTTCCGTCCAACTCGGCGTTCATCATGACGACGTGCTTATGTTGGGCGATTGCCCGCATCACGACATGGACGGAAAATTCGATGGTGCCGGTGACCTCCAGAACAACGTCGATCCCCTTGGCCTCGCAAAGCAGCATTGGATTATCAGTAATCGCGCGTTGCCCGCGGGCGATGCAGTCGTCCAATTCATCCGCGGAATTTACTTGTACAACATTCTCCTCGCCTGACTCGGCATATGCCATACGGGCGAGCTCGGGCCGGCGGTTGGAGATTGCCGCCAGTTCCATTCCCTTCGTGTGGTGCAGCATCTGGCGTACAATGCCGCGGGCCATGAAGCCGGCACCCACCATCCCGACCCTGATCGGGGTCCCCGCTCGGGCTAGCCGCTCGAGTTCGCGGTCAACAATGAACATTGAGGTCTACTCCCGATCCGCATTGACCATGAACGGCATGCGCTCATCCACGAAGTCGGGCCAGCTGCGGTCCTTGTCGGAGATAACGGCAAGTTCGCACGGCCAACTGATATTAAATGCCGGGTCGTTCCATCGCACGCCGCGTTCGGCGGCGGGGGTGTAGAACTCGGACACCAGGTAGGTAACTTCGGTGGCATCCTCCAGAGTCTAGGAAGGCATTTGCACAGCCTTTTGGAACCAGCAGCATGCGGTAATTTTCGGCGGTGAGCGAAACCGAAATATGGCGCATGTAGGTCGGTGATTTGGGTCTAAGATCGATCATCACGTCATGGATCGATCCGCTTGTGCAGCGCAATAGCTTGTCTTCCTGAAATGGATCGGTCTGATAATGAAAGCCGCGCAGGGTGTGCTTGCGGCGGTTGAAGGATATGTTCATCTGCACCAGTCTGTTTTCGATGCCGTGATCGCCGAATTCCTGCCAACACCAACCGCGAGCAAAGAAGCCGCGGTCGTCGGAACGCTTTTCAAGCTCGACGGTATAGGCGCCCGGAATGCCTGTTTCATTGAAAATCATCGATGTCTCCAAGCGGTTCTCAGTCCATCGGATAAAGCACGCGCGAGCCGTGCACCTCATACCCGAGCGGCACAAACGTCAGGTTGGAAAGTGCCTGTCGCAACCGCTCGCGCCTCTCTGGCTTGACGAGGAACATGAGGAAGCCGCCGCCACCGGCGCCGCAGAGCTTGCCGCCTTCGGCGCCCGCTTCGATCGCCCGGGTGTAGTAGCGGTCGATCTCCGAGGTCGTAATCTTGGACCCTAGATGCCGCTTCATCTCCCAGCCGTGGTGAAGAGCCAGGCCGACATGTTTAAGGTCAATAGTCTGGCGAGCGAAAAGGCCACGCAATTCGTAGGCTTGGTCCCGCATTTCCCGGAGCACGTCCAGGTTTCGCGAGGTCTTGCTCTTTTGCTCGGTAAGCACGGACGCCGCGGCACGCTGGTGCCCGGTCCAAAACATCATGATGTTGCTGAATAGGTGGGCCACGGACCCGTTCACAACCCGCTGCGGCTCCACCATGACGCGCCCGCCGCAGCCGAAACGAAGCAGGTTCAGGCCACCAAATGCCGCGGCGTATTGGTCTTGCTTGCCGATCGGCTCGTGGAGTATGTCCATTTCGATATGGCAGGCCTCCTCCGCAAGTTGGCCGGCGGTAACTCGTTCGCCACGAAACGCATGAAGTGCGTTCAGCAAGCCGACTGCAAACGAACTTGATCCGCCCATACCGGTGGAGGCGGGCACGTCGGCGACCGTACTGATGAAGATCGGCGGCGCGATGTCGAGAAACTTGAGGCACTCGCGCGCGATGTTGTTCTCGATTTCGCCGATGGCATTGACCTGCTCGGTTCGGGAGTAGTTAAGTCGGATAGGCTCGTTAAACAGCTCACTGTGACGCTTGACGGTGACGTAGACGTATTTGTCTACCGCGGCGCTCAACACCGCGCCTTCTTCGACATCATAGAACTCCGGCAGATCCGTTCCGCCCCCGGCAAAGCTAACTCGCAGCGGAGTTCGCGTGACAACCATCCTGGCCGGATGCGGAGTGGCAGGAGCCGGTGCGCGCCACTCCTGCTCATCGACGTCCAACGACCCCGAAAGATCGGTGACTGATAGTGATTCCATGGCGCCGGCCTCCTAGACAGCTGATGCTCCGGTTCGGATTTGCCCTAGGCCACCTGGGCGGTGACTTCGCGCCAACCAAGCGTGTCGTTGACCAAGCCGGTGTCGAGCAAATGCTGCAACCAGCTCAAGCGCGTGAAACGCTTGTTGGTGAACTGATCATATGTCAGGCCGGCACCTTCAAAGGCCGTGCGAAGCTCCTGGGCACCTTTCCGAGCATTCCATAGGAAATCAAAGTGCGGGAAAGTTCGCTTGAACTTGGCAAAATCCGCCTTGTAGGTGCGCTGATCCGCGCCGGGCCTTGCCAACATCTTAAGCTCGCAGCCGCTGACCGTTTCTTTGACAATCTGACCGAGCTCATGAATTTGGTGATTGAGTGAGTCCGCGCCGGTATTGAAGGCCTGGTTGTGAACGAGGTGCAAGGGCGCCTCAAGCACCGCCTGGAAGGCGCGTGCCACGTCCTGCACATGGACCACTGGTCGCCAGGGAGTACCGTCGCTATGGATCACCACCCGGCCCGTGGTGAACGCGCTGCCCATAAGGTTGTTGAGAACTGTATCGAAACGCATGCGTGGCGACAAACCGTAAACGGTGCCGTTGCGGCAGAACGTGGGCGAGAAGCCATCGCCGGCAAGTTGGCTCAGCGCGGTTTCCGCATCAAACTTGGAGCGGGCGTACTCGGTCTGAGGCGCAAGCGGCGCGGTCTCGTCCACCATCGCCGCTTCGGACAAGCCGTACATGATGCAGGAGGATGAGAAGATGAAACGCCGAACGCCTGCTTGCTTTGCCGCTGTCGCAAGACGTATCGAACCCTGGCCGTTGATCTCCCGCGTCCAGGCCTCGTTCAAGTCCCCAAGCGGGTCGTTACTCAATGCTGCCAGATGGATCACGGCGTCGAAACCGGCGAGGTCCCTGGCGACCACCTCTCGCAAGTCCTTATGGATCGTCGGGATTTCGGCGAGATCCGGGACCAGCGTGCAGTCGGCAAAATATTCTGTGTCGAGGCCAACGACATCGTAACCTTGTGTCTTGAACCAGGGCGCCATGACAGAGCCGATGTAGCCGTTGTTTCCAGTAATCAGAATGCGCTTGTTGTCAGGCATATGCAGAGGTGCCTTTCCGCTGGAGCAGATGTTGGGCGATATCAAGAAGAGAGCGTCCTTCGGTGACTCGGACGAACGGACATTCGGCCGCCGCCGCTGCCGCCGCATCGCGCTCGTCGTCTCCGATGAACGGGGTACAGGTAAGATCGAGGTGAAATTCCCGCTGGGCCTGATAAAGCAGGCCCGGTTTGGGCTTACGGCACTCGCACCCGGCATCCCAGTTGTGCGGGCAGTAGTAGATTGCGTCGATCCGGCCCCCCGCCTGAGCGACGTCCTGCTTCATGCGGTCATGAATGGCTGCCAGTTCGGCTTCACTCATAAAGCCGCGGCCGATGCCCGGCTGGTTTGACGCGATGATGACCCGATAGCCGGCTTCGCGAAGCAGCCGCAGGGCCTGAAGGGCGCCGCTGCACCACGTCCAATCGCGCCAGGTCAGCACGTAATGCGCTTGCGGCGGCTTGCGATTCAGCACGCCGTCTCGGTCGAGTATCACGGCCGGCTCGCGCCGCATGAAGGCCTCGGTTGCGGGCAACCGGTCCAGCGAGCCGACGCTGTAATAGCGATGATCGCTCACGTACGCCGTCAGCCGTCCCTGTCGGGCCAGCGGTGTATAGATCGCCTCTTCGAAAAGTGTATCCTGGTCAGGCAGAAGCGCGAGGCAGCGCTCGGTGAGGATCGCATAACTGAGTTCCACCTCGCGCAGCCCGGGTGTGGTCCGCAGACGATCGAATATACGCACGTGGTGAGCTTCATCGAGCACCACGCTGCCGCTGGAGTAGTTGTCCTTGTTGCCGTAGACGGTGATCAACCCGGGCCTGCCGGCGCTTCGAAATCGTTCCCACATGCGGTCCATCTGCATGGGCCAGTAATTGTCGCAGTAAAGCAGAAGGAAGCACGGATCGATCAGGTGTTGGGCAGCGGCGACCCGGCTGCTGGTCAGTTGGTCGGGTGCGGTGACGTGATAGTCTATGCGTATCCCCCATTTGCTGCCGTCACCGAAATGGTTTTGCACGACCTCCGGCAGATACCCTAGAAGGATCAGCACGCGTTCGAAGCCCTGGCTTCGAAGCTGCTCAATCTGATATTCAAGAAATGGGCGCCCGAGGACCGGCACCATGGGTTTCGGCCGGTCGTCGGTGATCGGTCGCATGCGGGTGCCGCGTCCGCCCGCCAGAATAACCGCCTGTCTTGGCCGATCATAGACATTGCCTTCAACATGCGCCTGGTGAGCCGGGACCCGGAGAGAATTCATCAAATCGGATCCGGTCTGTCCGCAACAAGACAGCGTGTAATGGCGTGGCAGATAATTGAATGGACATCCTCGACCAATTCGTAGGCGCCCTTTTCGGTGCAGACGCAAACCGCGGCGTCGACCATTCCGTTCAGGGCGCCACCATCGAAACCAACCAAAGCCACAGTAGTGAGATCGCGCGTGCGTGCCAGTTCAACCGCTTGCACGAGGTTCTGCGAGTTCCCGCTAGCCGAGATGCACACAAGTACATCGCCCGGTGTCGCGAAGTTATCGAGTTGACCGGCAAACGCCCTGTTGTAACCTTCATCGTTTGAGAGAGCAGAGAACCAGGACGTATTATCGGACAGGCACATGACCTTTAACGGCCGGCGACCGGAACGCTTTGTCGCCTTGCCGAGGTCGTTCACCCAGTGCGATGCGGTTGAAGCACTGCCACCGTTACCGGCGATGTAGATGAAGGACCCGCGGTCGCGCACCGCACGGAAAATCTGAACGATCCGTTCAAGCGCGGATATCTCGATGGTGTTCAGCATCCGACCCACATTGGTAACATATGTCGAGATGATCGCGGGCGAGACCGACGAATAAAAGGAGGTCGCTTGCATGGATGCCACCGGTCGTTACACCGGTCCTCCAGGGTGAAACTGTTTAAGACGCTAGACGTAGTTGACCAGTAATTCCCGCGAATCGCATTTGATATTATGAGGTAGGCCGGTTTTGCGCGGCAAATTCTGATGGATTAAGATTAGTGATGGGTGCCTTGCGCAGCAGTCATCGCAAGCCCATCCAGCCGCAACTCAAATCCCGAAGCATGGATCGCGTCGGTGACATCCCGAGTGACCAGAGGGGCGCAGATCCGAGAATCATGCGTCCGGTTGTCGTGCTCGTGTCGATCGGTGTTTCGAGAATGCGAAAACCGACGCCATTTCGCCCCAGCCGGTCGATGAGCGCCAGCACTCCGCGGGTAGAACGCGCGACGCGATAAGGCTTGGTAACGGCGATCACGTCGCCCTTTTGAGCACGGCCTATCGCTCGCTCCAGCTCCGGCGTCTTGCCACTGACGCTAGCCCTTTCGCCAAAGAACTCCTGAGCGCCGATCGCGGCCAGAGCTTGTTTCTGGGCCTCTAACTTCGCCGCGGGTTCCAGGAGGCTAACACGACAGTATCCGACAATCATAACGTTTCCCTACTGAAGAACCCGGGGCGGAGCGGCATGGCCAGACCCGGTTCGTCCAGAGGCCGCGGTTTTCGGCAGCTTGTCACTCGACTTGCAGCCTTGGTCAGCGAGGGCGACGCGGCTTGGGTGGCTCATGGGCGCGAATTCGAGATACTGTCTTGCGACGCAGTAGGCGTCGAACCGCTCCACCAGCCGCTTGGTGCCTAAAGACAGCCGTAACCAGAGGGCATCGTCATTCAGGGTCGCCCTTAACGCAGCTGCCATCGTGTTATGATCCGTATCGACCACAATCCCGTTTTCGTCATCCACCAGCAGATCCTGACTAATGCGACGGGAACCGACAATTGGAGTTTCGGCAGCTACCGCCTCCATGATGGTCGCCGACGCGACAGGAACTGCATACTGCGTGGGAAAGGCAGCAACACGAACACGACTATGCAGGCTCCGGACAGTCTTTCCATCCGCTGGGCCGATAAACGTCACGCTCCGGCGGAGCCGATCGGGCAGCTCATCCACCGCGTCTCGCGCGGCTGCGGTGACATCCCCCGTGATGTAGAGCCGCACTGATGGATCATCGAGCGTCGCAAATGCGCGGACAGTGGCCTCTGGGTCCTTATAGGGAAGGGTACCGGCATGCAGGATTGCCCGCTCGCGGGCTGCCAAGGGAAGACCCTGGTAGACCGAACGATCGATGCATTTTGGAATAACAGTGATTCGGGACCGAGGTATTGCAAGATCGTGGACAAGTTCGTCGCGAAGCTCGGTTGTGGTAGCAACCACATGATCGCAACGCCTCGTGCTGAAGCGGCGAATACTCCGCCAGACCGGCGCAAGCCTTCCAGCACGCGGCTGGAGATCGTGGACCACCTGGACGACTGTACCGCGCAGTGGGACGGGTACTGCCTCACTGTGAATGATTAAGTCTGGCCGGAAGCTATCGATTTCCCGTTTCGCCCGCAGCCACGCCCAGACGGAGGCGGATCCCGTCAATGGCGTTCGGCTCAAGGCGACGATCGGTAGATCGAGACGAGGCCCAAGAAGGCGTTGGTACTCCGCCAGACTCTGCAAGCTTCCCACGACAATTCTCACGTCGTTCTTCAGTTCGAGCAGGGCCTGCGCAAGCGAAACGATGAAGATACTGACCCCATCGGGCGAATCGAGTCCTTCACGCCGAGTAAGGACAATACGCATTCAAATCATCCTTCGCAGTTCGAGAGCGGACGGAACGCTTCCAGAATGCTCTTCAACGAGTCAGCGAGCGCCCACCGGCGGAGCGGTCCACCGATTAAGTCTTAGTTAGAAGCATGCCAGCCCATAATCTGCTTCGGACCCTGCAACGGGCGCCTTGATTGAAGACTTGGCATCCGACAGACATAGCGCTTGCGGACTTCCTGAACGCGGACTTGCTCTAGAGGCCGAGACAGTAGTCATAAGCCCGAAGTCGCTCAACCAGGTAGGAGGAGTACTCCACAAGAACTTTGACGCGGGAATCGACAGCCGCCATGATTTGGTGATTGCTATACGTCGAAGAATCCAAGGTATCTGCCGCATGTACAACGATGACCGCCTGCGGTACTGTAAGCGCATTGTAAGGGCCGGGCTTGGCACGGATCATTTGCTCAAACCACAAGTACGCATTCCAACGAGGCGCATCGGCTCTGTTTACGGAGGCTGGTTTGTTGCAGACGATCCGCTTGGCAGTGCGAAGAATCCGGTGGTACTTTCATTCGGCCTAGGCGACGATATTTCGTTTGATGAGGGGATGATCCAAACCTATGGCGCCAGTGTCTATGGATTCGATCCTACGCCACACAGTCTGGAATGGATTGCAACTCACGGCAAACCGTCATGCATGCAGGTAGTTCCGGTCGGCATCGCCGCTTCTGACGGTGAGCAGACGTTCTTGCTGCCCGAGAATGAAGGCCGTGGGAACTTTTCCTCCAAAGCGACCCTGGGAATGGCAATCAACTGCAAGGTCATGCGATACGGCTCGATTCTGGCGATGCTTGAGCTGCGACACGTCGACGTTTTAAAGCTCGATGTCGAAGGATCGGAGTACGAGGTGATTCCTGACATCCTGAAAGCATCGATTCTGCCAAATCAGCTATTGGTCGAGTTCCATCACCGGATTCACAACATACATGTGGCGGGTACGCGGAAATCCGTGAGGATGATCAAACAGGCCGGTTTCTCTCTCTTCGCCGTTTCACCGGGCGGTCAGGAACTGTCGTTCATCAGGAATTAGGCTTGCCATGACCTTGATTGAGCCGTCTAACCGACAGCACGTTTGCCACCCGATCAGCGGTACGCCGTAAAGCCGCTGGTATTAGTTGGTCGAGCTAATGGGATTAGTTCAACCGGCCAGGAAATATGAAGGCTACAGCTTGCAATCTCCTAAAGCTCTATTGCGTGGATCACCGACGCATTACAGAGTTAGCGTGAAATGCGAGTTGATTTTCGACGTAATAATTCCTCACTGAAAGCCTCCAGGCATGTCGAATAAGGTCGCACTGATTACCGGCATTACAGGGCAAGACGGCTGCTATCTGGCGGAACTGCTTCTGGAAAAGGGCTATACCGTTCACGGTCTCAAGCGCCGCTCTTCATCCTTCAATACGTCACGCATTGATCATCTCTACAGCGACATTCATGAGACGAACGGTCGCTTTGTCTTACATTATGGCGATCTTACAGATGCGACGAACCTGATCCGTCTAGTTCAAGAAACTCAGCCGACCGAGATTTATAATCTTGCGGCGCAGAGTCACGTTCAGGTTAGTTTTGAAACGCCGGAATATACGGCGAATGCCGATGCGGTCGGAACCCTCCGTTTGCTCGAGGCGATCCGGATCCTCAACCTGGAGAAAAAGGTTCGCTTCTACCAGGCGTCGACATCAGAGCTGTTTGGACAGGTGCAGGAGGTCCCACAGAGGGAGACGACGCCGTTCTACCCGCGGAGCCCGTACGGCGTGGCAAAGCTGTATGCCTACTGGATTACCGTAAACTATCGCGAGGCTTATGGACTGCACGCATCGAATGGCATCTTGTTCAACCATGAAAGCCCGATCCGGGGGGAAACCTTCCTGACCCGGAAGGTCACCCGGGCGGTGGCCGCAATTCGGCTAGGGCTGCAAAAGACACTCCACGTCGGTAACCTCGACGCGACGCGCGACTGGGGTCACGCTCGCGATTACGTCGAAGGCATGTGGCTGATGGTCCAGCAGGACCGTCCGGATGACTACGTTCTTGCGACGGGCGAGGCGCATTCGGTGCGGGAGTTTATTGAACGAGCGTTCGCTGTTGTCGGCCGCCGGATTGTCTGGCGAGGCAAAGGAACTGATGAACAAGGGATCGATGCCAGCACCGGAAGCATGCTGGTTCATGTCGATCCACGGTATTTTCGGCCGACGGAAGTCGAAATGCTGCTCGGTGACGCCGCCAAGGCAAGAGAAAAGTTCGGCTGGACACATACAACAAGCTTCGACGAACTTGTGACCGAAATGGTTGTTTGCGATATACGTAAATTGCAGTCGGAGCACCGCCAGTATGGTAACCCGCAGTTGTACACCATATCCTCTCACCGGGAAGAAAGTGTGGATCACCGGCCACCGGGGCATGGTGGGTTCAGCCGTCATGAGGCGCCTCGCATCCGAAGACTGTGAGATCCTGACGACAACCCGAGCAGAACTTGATCTGCGGCGGCAGGCTGATGTTGAAGCGTGGATCAATCGATACCGACCGCATACGGTCGTTATTGCTGCCGCAAAGGTCGGCGGCATTGTTGCGAACGATCGGCACCCGGCGCAGTATATCTACGATAACTTGATGATCGAGGCAAACGTCATTCATGGAGCATGGCTTTGCGGCGTCGAAAAGCTCTTGCTCCTAGGATCGTCCTGCATTTACCCGCGCCTCGCGGAGCAGCCGATCCAGGAGAACGCGCTTCTGACTGGGTTGCTCGAGCCGACAAACCAATGGTATGCGGTCGCTAAGATTGCCGGCATCAAAATGTGCCAAGCCTATCGACGGCAATACGGATCTGACTTCATCTCCGCGATGCCGCCGAATTTATACGGGCCCAACGATAACTTCGATCCGGTTTCGAGTCATGTTTTGCCGGCGCTTCTCCTCAAGGCGCACCGAGCAAAAGTCGAGGGACGCAGCGATATCGAGCTCTGGGGGACAGGCAGACCTCGCCGCGAGTTCATGTATGTGGACGATCTGGCCGATGCGTTGGTTTACTTGCTTCGGGCTTACTCCGACGAAGAGCCGATCAATGTCGGTGTTGAATCTGATGTTACTATCTTCGAGCTTGCCGAGATGGTCATGCAGGCGGTCGGAATAACGGCAAAAATCCGGCTTAATCCATCGGTACCAGATGGTACACCCCGTAAGCTGATGGATAGCAGCCGCCTGTTCGCGATGGGCTGGAGGCCAAGAACAAATCTTGAAGACGGTTTGCGGCGTCTTTACGCTTGGTACCTGGAAACGCAACTGCTGAACACGTAGACCCTGCCGGAACGCCTGTTGTCAGCGCAATCGACGGGTTCCGTCGCCGCGATATGCACCGGCTTCGAGCCAGCACTCATCCCTATTAAAGGCGCCCGTTGCATTTAGCCTGCCACGCCGAGCACAAGGTACATCCACATGCTTGGCCATGGGACCCAGCCGGTCAGTCCTTGCTTAGCCAAAAAACGGTGGGTCAGGACGGGCAGTTCGCGATATTGATACGACACCGCAAGGCACTGGTAGCCCGCATCACTGACAAGTGCTGTACAAACTGAGGCGAGAACGTCCGCTCTGGTCCACCGTAGTGCTTGCCTTTTACCCTCCGCGAGATTGACGCCCGAAATTGCATTGGCACATCTATGATCGCTATGCCGCCGGGACGGATAAATCTACGAATATTCCGCAACGCTATCTCGACAAAGTCACCGCGATACAGCAACGTATCAAGACAGAATGCGACGTCCCATGTCCTGCCGAACAGCTCGTTTCCCGGCTCCCTTGGGTGCAAGAGGTCTACGAGTTCAAACTCGACGTTAGCGAGCTCGGTATGATCAGAGCGCGCAACATTTAACGCATTTGGACTGAGATCCAGATGCGTAAATTGACCGAAGTGCGGTGCGAGCGTCCTAAGCCACCGCCCCGCGCCACCGGAGACGTCGACGCCATTCCATTCCGGATTCGTCCAGCGCGCAATTAAATGCTCGACGATTGCGGCGCGCGCCCGAAACCGCTTGTCATCCCGATCCTGTCGTCTTCCCCATACAAGTTGCAAGTCAGTTGGCTGAAACCGATGCATTTGCGCCACTGCCGAACTATGTTGTGATTGCATGGAAATAGCTTTCTTTGCCAGTGCTGCGCCGTTTTCGCGCGGCGGCCTTGGCCGTCGCGCGGATACGCTTGTGAGGCACCAACGCTAGCGTTCATCGGAACAAATTCCCCACCGAAAGCCTTCCGATGGCTTAATAGTAGTAGCAAGCCGACGGAAGGTGCTTTCCATCCGAAAATCGACACACTAATGGGCAGGCGCAGCTCGCCCGATGGGCATTTTGATCCCAGCCAGCCGTCGATCTCGGCGGAGCGACTTGTAGATCCCGATTAGTTGGTTGAAGTTCATCTCGGGTGTATATCGTTCCTCGTAGATGTCCTGTGCGTCGCGGCCAAGCTGATCGACCGATAAAGTCCCAGAGGTCGCGAGGCGAACCTGGGCGGCGAAGGCCTCTGCATCTCGAGGCGGAAACACAAGTCCGGTTACGCCAGGTTCGACCAGCTCCCGAAGGGAGGGGAGATCGGAGCAGATCACGGGCAACCGGCTTGCAAACGCCTCGAGGACAGTGACCGGAAACATCTCGTTTCCCACCGATGGCAATACGAGGAATTTCGCCGCCTGCATCTCCTGGCGAACGACGTTTGGTGGTTGGCGCCCGAGGTATGTGATCCGATTGTTCCCGGACTGCTGGACGACGTCGGACAAAGGCCCATCGCCGATTATGCGAAGGGGATAGTCCACATCCTGCCACGCCCGTAGAAGGACGCTAATACCTTTTTGTTCGTCCAGGCGCCCGACGAACAGGGCCCCGTTCCTCGGCAAACTATCAGAGGCAACTGGCCGCGCGACGCAATTCGGCTTCACGGTGATTCTTTCGGCCGGCAAGCCACCGTCAATGAACGTTCGTTTCGCGTAATTCGTCAGCACAATGAAGCGATCGACCTTTCGCGTCCAGGTGCCAACCCATTTGTGGAACTCGATCATTGATGCCAAAGCCAAGGTTGCCACCGCAGAATTGCGGTAGACTTTCTTCGGGACGGTCCACCAGCAGCTATGCCGCAGGCTCCGCGTTCGGTCAGTGTCGTCGGCCTGAAGGAGAGCCGTAGGACAGAGAATACGGAAGTTGTGCAGGGTGAGGACCGAGGGCACGCCTGCATCCACGCACGCATCAAAAATCGAGGGGCTCAGAAGCGGAAAAAAATTATGGACGTGGACGATGTCCGGCAGAAATTCGGTCAACTTCTTCGCCAAGGCATGCCGAGCACGAGGATTGTAGATAACCTGAAGAGCTGTCGCAACGCTTCCGATACGTCCCTTGATATCTGTGTTCGTGACTGAAAATAAATCGACCTCGAGGCCATTCTGTTGGAGCATGGACAACTCTTCCCGAACGATGCTGTCCTCGCCTCCTGGAATTTGGTAAAAGTTATGGACCACCAGCACCCGCATCAACCATCCTCCGTCTGGAGCTTTGTTCCCTAAGCCCGCGTCCGTGCGCACTTCCTGATGGCACGTCAATTTGGTGAGGCGAATTTGTCTGCCGTCGCAGTGTCGACTCGATCTCGTGACGAAATGAGTACGCCGCCCGGAGCCTTTGGCAGCTTCACGCCGACCACATCGCCAGGCACCAGCTCTAGGTCTTCATCGGCCGCAGTCTGCAGCGGACCCTTTTCACCCTTCCGGTAGATCGTAATTTCGGGTCGCGCGCCTGATCCTTGGCCAAGCTGGGGCTTCAGCAGGCCGAGATGCATCAGCTTGTCGCTGGTGCTCTTCAGGCGGACGGCGATCTGAGCCAGGAGCAAGTTTGATTTCTGCAGCTCTTGCAGGTTATCAATGCGGGCCTGACTGTCGATTTTGTCGAGCTGCCTGGCATATTCGTCGCGTTGACGCTCGACATTCGATGTCTCGACAACCGTTTGCAGAAGCTGCTCCGATGATAGCAGAGCCGCCCGCCGCGATTCCGATAAGCGTGTGATTTGCGCCAGACCCTTCCGGAAGAGATCTCTGACAGTATTAAAATCCGCCACATCCGCCTGATTGCCTTCCTCGTCCTTCGCTTTTTTCTCGGCTAGAATACCCAACTGCAGCGTCGCCTTCGCGATCGCCTCCTGAAGCAGCGCCTTGCTGCTTTCGCGATCGGCCTTACGCGCCTCGAGTTGCTTGGTCTCCCCCTTCGTGAGGTCGCCACCGGGAGGTTCGTCGGGAAGCGGCGCCTCGTCGACCTTGTGTGCGACCGGCTTGTTGTCCAGTTCAGCGCGTAGCCGCCAAGCCCGCGCTTGTTCCGCAGCATACTGAAGGTTCAATGTCCTATATTCGGCTAGTAAATCGGCTGCCTGGAGAGCGGGATCGACAGCCTGCAGTCGAGCTGCGTCGTACCCTCCGGCAATGACGACTGCCTGACGCACGGTCATGCCGGGCCGAAAGGCGTAGGCACCCGGCTTGGCCACGTCACCATTGACAAATACGGGGACGTATTCAGATACAGTAACGACAACCTCATCGCCAAGAATAAGATGCGAGATTTCTCGTCCATCCGTTGTATATTGCCGGTACAGTTTATTGGATAGTTCTGCCGCGATTGCGGCTCTCGCCTGAGGCAATGAAAGATCACTGACTTTGATCTGTCCCGCTAATGGAAGTCCAATGTTGCCCTCCGATCCGATCGGAGAGTGTTGCCGGAAATCCGGCACGCCCGTGATCAGGACATCCAAGGTGTCTCCTGGTTGCAGCCTGTACTCGCCGCCAAACACCCCCTTGGGGAAAAGCAGGAGGGCGACAATAATGAAGATCCGCCAGCTGGGACCGGAGATAGCGGTTTTTAAAGTCAAACGGACAATGCTCATGCTGCTACCTGGTCTTTTGGTCGGAAAAGAGCAGCGGGACAACGCCTTGACCGACAGGGGTATCAGCGTTCCGCTAAATCCGAGTCTAGTAGAAAGCGCAAGGATTAGCACCGCTCTAAAAGGCCGTGGCTTGCGATCTTTCGGGGCACCCCGTGTGAGCACCCAACCTGTTTAGAACCCATAGAGGCGAGCGGGGTTTTCAACCAAAAATCGGTGGCGGATCTCGGCGTCAGGAACCCATTCCGCAAACACGTTGAGTAAATGCCCGGCATCGATCGGTAGGTCGGGCGCGAGATCTGTCTTGTTTCGGCCAGGTGAGGCGCCCGAAACATATGGCCACCCCGAACCCCACAACACCCGATCCGGGTTCGCCGCGACGAAAGCTTGGACCAAAGGCAGCAGGTCCGGATAATCCGGACCCTTGTTGGAAAGTCGGTACGGCTCCGACAGCTTGACATAAGACCGGCCGGATCTGACCAGAGACAGCACCGCGTGAAAACCCTGCTGCGTTACGCCGCCGGCTACCCACCCGAAGGTATCAAGAACCAATGGCACCGGCGCCAACTCAAGTTGCGCCTGGAGAGCCGCAACGATATCCGGCGGTGCCACGATGTCCAGGTGCCATCCCCACCGTTCGGCGAGATCGAATTTGGCTTTCAGATGCTGCGCAGCGGTGGCCACGTCAAAGTGACCCCCTTCGTAGAGCAACACACGAAAACCGACGATGCCAGCTTCCCTCATCGAGCGAAGGATCTCGGAAGATTTGGTTTCGGGAAGCCATCCGACCCCCCGTGCACGGTGACGCCCCAGCTGCTTGACGGCAGCGATCGTTGCGGCGTTGTCCGTGTAGATGGCGGGCGTAACGATGACGACGCGACTCAAGCCCAGAAATTGCTGCATCTGTAGAAGCTGGTCCGCTGTTGCAGCGGGAGGTGTAGAGACCCGTTCCGGAGACATTGGAAAACTATTCGGGTCGCCAATGACATGGACATGCGAATCGCATGCACCATGCGGGAGCTCGAAATTGACGGAAGCCGCCGGCGGATGAACATCAACCGGACGTCCCATTGTGTAGACCGCAGTTGTGCAGGCGGTTAACGCGGCTGTGCCTGCAAGAGCGGCGCGACGGGACACCATGGCATCCTCCCGATAGGCGTTGAAACTAGCCTGAGATTTTAACTTTCGCGGTGGTACTCATCGGTAAAGCTGTTACTACCGGCCGGGTCAGTCGTCTGCCCCGGATGACATCGCGTACCCGATTGACCATAGGATCCACCAGCCGCATCAAACAATACGACACCAGGAGACTCATCAGAAACCCAACGACCAAAGTTGAGTAGTGGTACCCGGCGGTGATGGAAAGCGTCAGCACGATGATGTTCTCATGATTGACGTAGAGCGGATACGTGAGGTCACCACAACGCTGGTCGATACGCCGATAGGTCCCCGATCGTAATGCCAGCCATGTCATGATGCCAGTAAAGGCAACCAGCAGCAGATATTGTGGCAATACCGCGCGCGTGTAGTCGGCGCCGCCGTCGACAGGGATCAGCCAGAAGAACAACGTCATGCCGGCGACACAGCCAACCAACGCCGTCCTATGGGCGCGCCAGTCATAGAGCAAAACACCATAAAGAAAGAAGAAGAAGAAACCAAACTGACGTGACACCAGGAGCATCAACAAGGCCAATCCAACCACGATCAAAGGCGCAGCCTGCTTCAACTGCGGCCTTCGCCGCGATGGCAACACCAGACAAAGGAACACCGTCAGATAGAACACCATTTCGATGCGGACGGCCCATATAACGCCAACAAAATCATAGCTCATAAGCCGCCGGGTGCCCGGCAGGAAAGCGAACAGATTGACCACGAGATTAAGCCAGTCGAACATATCCACCGTGACTAGCTCGGGGTGTGCGCGATCGGACAGGCGCAGTGTGCCCACGTGGAAAAAAATCCAGTGGATTGAGATGCCGATGATCACCGCGATCAGAAAATGGGGAACGATTCGTAAAAATCGGTTGGTTAGATACGCAAATGCCTTGTCGGCGTAGAGCACAGTGGCGGCTTCGGTAATGACAAAGCCGGACAGACAAAAAAACACCAGAACCGACAGACTGCCGATTTCGTAGGGCGGCACAGTTGCATAAATTCTGCCCATTGGCGCTGCATTGACAACTAAATGTTGCGCAAGCACGCACACTGCCAGGAAGAACCGGAACACGCCAAACTCTCGATAACGATAGGGTAGCGACATCGCCCCAACCTGATCCAATTTTGTGAGCCGGCTTAATCTCTCGGAGGTCTTGCGGCTACAAGATAGAAAGGAAGCTGTATTTGATCCTCAGGTGCAAGAAGCGCCAAGGCGAAGGCGGCGGAGGTATAACGCGCATTTACTGCTCCCATTTTGCTTTATCGGCATCATTTGGCAGCAACCAGTATCGGTTCCGCGCGTGGAAACATTGGCCGGTGGTCAGCAATGCTAGAATGACCAGGCCAACTGATCTGAGGTGTGTAGGCCCGCACGCTTGCTCGTAGCGCAATCAGATAGCCGTACACGAAACCAATGCCGACGACCTGAACGGGACTTTCCAAGGCCGGATTTACAAAGCATGCGATAAAGATCATCGCAAACATTATCGATGCATGGTTACGAACGTCGCGTCGGAGTTTGCGGGGTGGGAACGCTGCGAATAGAGCCACCACGAGCAGTGAACAGCCCGGCACGCCCGTTCGTAGAAGAGCCTGAGCAAAGGAATTGTGAACGCCGGTCGAAAGCGCCTCAAGCATCCGAGCATGTGTCATCGAGCCTGGGTCGGGGAGGAACTTGAATTCTGGCATGTTGGGGAATTGGTAGCGCCACCGGACCGACTCCTTCCCGTAGCCGATGCCGATGCCATGTGTATCTACCACCGAGGTCAGTACGTCGGAAACGAATGCGAGCCGAAGACCGTCATTCGGGTCCCTGAGTTCCACCTCAGGAATGAAATTAATCCCGACGAGATAGATCGCAATCAATCCAGCGACCATACCAATCGCCACCTTGCGTCCAGGTATGCCGGCGAGCGCGGCCAGGGTGATCGCTGTCAGCACCCTGAATTGGAAAAAATGACTTGTCATGGCGATGACCAGCACGAAGGCGAGCGCGACATATTGACGCCAACCCACAGTGAAAAAGATAGCACCCATGACGAAGAAGAAGGCTATCAACATGTTGTTGAGGAACGCGCCCCATTCAGCAATATTTGCGTATATAGAGGTGTCTCCTTCGTAACCGAGTCCCTGGGCATAGGTGATGGCCGGCGCTACCAAGACAGCGAGTACCGAGGATCAGCGGAGCCCCTGAAAAGACGCCACCATGCAACAGCCTGCGACGGAAATATGCTTTTGAGGCCCACGCTACAGCGACTACTCCCAGCGGCGGGATTAACTGTCTGACGATGGCATCGCCCATGAAGTAGATCTGCCACGAGGTCGGGAACAGCTGGTACTCCGAGAGTACCGCAGTGAAAAGACAGTAGGCAAAGTATACGGCCAGTAATCGCGGCGGCGTGGTCCGTCGCAACATGGCGTAGACGCAGCAAAAGCCGACTGGAATCACAACGAACCCGGGGCCGATCAGTTTTAGCGAGACCGAAAGTGCGCAAGCGAGCCAAATCCCGGGCAAAAACAGTCCATGATCGAGGATATTGGGTGACAGGGTGTCACGGCGACACTGATTGATCCGTGGCTCGAGGCGACTGGTAACGACGACGTGCGGTGTCGTCACGACCTTCGCTCCGTTTTCCGGGACCTATTTAATATGATGGCCGCGATGTTGTTCCTGGGAAGGTATCGCAGGAAGCCGCAGAGGCGCTCCCAGGTTGTGCGCACCGCTTCCGCGACAATGATTAATCGATCTGTGACGGCAAGGGCGGCTTCCAAATCCGCGGTCAGATCGCCGGCGTGAAAATCAACGATGATGCACTCATAGTCGGCGCGCAAAAGGTCGAGTGTGGATTTAATGGACAGGGACGCGTTCAATTCGGATATCGGCGTCGTCGCCCGTAGCACGAGCACATCAAGGGCTCCCGCCTCCACACCCATGGTGGCAAAAGCCTTTGCGAGCTTTTGGCTCTGGCCGGGACTTGGCGGTTCCTGATCGGCCGCGGTCTTTTGCCAGTTCGCATCGAGCAGGATGGTCCTCTGGCCGCTCTCCGCGATTATTCTTGCCAGATGAGCCGCTATCAAGGAGGTGCCAGCGCCCTCGGTCGGAGCGGCGACGCCGATAATCCAGCCGTTTTGATGAGTTTGCCTGTCCCGTAATCTGACCGCCAGCTTGGCCATAGCGTCGTAAGCACAGATCGAGACCTTGGTGTAAGCCGGCTGCAAATGCTCCGAAACCGAATGATCCATTTTCCAGGCCTGGGTTTTTACCTCGTGGACGGTCACGGCGCGATCGAGCCCGGTCGACGCCTGGACATCCTCAATGGTTCTCAGACGGTGATCCGTCAACTCCCTGAGCAGCGAGTGACCAACCCCTGCGATTCCGCTGAAGCCAATGAAGGCAACAACGAGGACCACCTGCGAACTCGGTATCAGAGGCGGTTCGGCGGGCGTGATGACCCGAACCTCGGTCGAAGCGGACCGCGCGTCCGAGTCACTATACGCTCTCTGCAGAAGCCTGCCGTATAGTGCGCGATAAGTTTCGGTCTTGTCTTGCAGTTCTCGAAACCGCGCGCGTGCCTGTAAGGCGGATTTCGGTCGCCACAGTTGAGGCGTCCTCCGGCGGGGCCGTTGGAAATGCCTTGTCGCGAAGTTCTGTCAAACGCTCCCAGAGCCGTGACATGGCCTCCTGGCGGGCGTTTCGCTGGATGTCCTGTCGCCCTTCAACGTAACTCTGGATCATGGCGTTCGCGATGCCGGCCGCGAGAACCGGATTGCGAGCTGTGAAGTGAATTTCGACAACGTCCGACATGCCGACCCGCTGAACAGAAAGTCCACGTCGCACGCGTACAATTGTGGCATAGCGCGGCTCGTTGGTCGCTGCCGCCGATCGGGAGCTAAAAGAGGGCGAACATATCGCTTGAGAAGCGCGCGTAGACCGCTGCTCGTTCTGCCAAACTGTTCATCGTCCATAAGTCGCATTTCATCGACGACGCGCCCCACCACCTCGTCGGATTCAAGAACTTGAACCTGCGTCTCAACATATGTCGAATTGGCAGCGTCCGCTCGCATTGCCCGGGGTGATCCGAAAGCCGTGCGTGTTATCTTCGAGAAGAATGCTGGCACTGCCGTGTAGTATGCAGGCATGATGGTTGCATAGGCAATGCCGACACAAACACCTGCGATCAGCCAAGCCAAGGACACAGGCGGCGCCGTCTGCGGATGAACCGGACGATCGCGTCGGTATCAAGCGTGTCGTGATCGTTACGGGATCCACGGGTTCCCGGGGCAGGTCACGAGACTGCGGAGCGATGCTGTCGGTGTGTAGCATATGGACCGCACTTAACGTTTAGAGCGGAGTTGATCGCTGCGAAGGTGAGGGACGTGCATTGTGGACCGGTCGTATGGAGCCTGTCGTGACATCGGTTGCACTCATACTCTGTTTCCGGTCGAGAAGCTCGCGTCCTGGCGCTGCCGAACGCCAGGAAGAAGCCAGCCGAAACCACGAGCACGACAAACTCCTTGACAATGATCGCGACTGCTACGGCCATCGCGGCATTCGATAGGTAGGACATAAGGAGATAGGCGACTGTCAGAAACACCAGTAGGGCTGACACGGTCAGGGACGACCATGCGCGCTCGTGTCCATAGTTGAACATATACAGGTTAGACGTGCACATGTTCAGGTTAAGCAGGATGGGAATCACGGACATGGCGCGAACAATCGGGATTGCCCCCGCGAAAGCCGCACCGAAGAACCAGATAATGATATAAGGTCCAAGGACCAATAGGAACAGGCTGAGCGCGGCGCCGACAATGAGCGTTGACAAGGACCGCCAGATCAGCCTCAGGCCGGCGGCCGGATCGTGTTGGGCCAGGTACGCCACTCGCGGGAGGAAAGTTTCAACCATTACCCTGAAAAACGACCGAGTAGCGGATACGAACTTCTCGGCCAATGAATACTCGCCGGCGGCAACGTAACCGCCAAAATGTTGCACGATCGCAATCGGCATAGTCATCTGAGGCTCTTTCCACGAACGTGAAGAGAAAACCGCCCCAGCCGTCCCGCAGCTGCATGACAATCCGGGACACTGTCACGGCCCTGAGGCCACCAAAGCCGGCATTTGCAACAAACGGCAGACTAACCAGACCGGAAACCAGTGGAATCGCGGACTGAATGGCGACGGCCAGCTCAATTCGCGCAGGTGAAGTCACCAGCGTCAGGAAGCATAGGAGTGCCAGAACACGCGCGGCGACCACCGCGATGGCCGCTTGCCAAGCGCGCTCAAGGCCGATCAACAACCAGGCTGGAAACAGGATACCTCCGAAAGAGGTCAGCATAGCGCAAAGAAACATCGATTTACTGACGCCGAGGAAGCGGTTCGCAGCGGCGAGCCCGATCAGGGTCACCACAAAGCACAACACGGCTTTGGTAACGGCGACCTCCGCGAACAGTGTCTTGATGAACGCTGGCTGTTGCCGGGCCGCTGCCGCGGAACGTTGCGCAGTCCACTGAAAGCCATACTCCACGAATGTGGCCGCGAGCTGTCCAATACTGACGGCGTAAGCATACTCGCCGAAGTTATGCGGCCCTAAAACTCGTCCGGCATAAGGCAAAATCAATAACGGCTGCAGAACATCGGCGCCATGCATGATGATTAAGCTGGTGGCTTGCTTACGCAGGCTCATCGGTATTGCTCACGGCGAGGTACTCTATCAAGAGAAGCTTCCGTATCGCTGGCGTGACCCGCATCTGGGTCTTGGACATCAATGGAAGCCGCTACCCACTCTGCATTCGGAACAAACTTGGCACGAAGCTGACGTAACTGACCGAGAAAACAATCAAGTTCATGCCACAGGTCATGTTCATCCAATTCCCAGGAGTGACCCCACAGGTGAAAATATCCTCCGGTCCGGAGACAGGCTTCGGCTGCCTTCGACAAGCGCCTGGCGAGTTCTGCGTTGGCAAGCACCGCTGATAGAATGGCCGCCCGCGCCAGTGTTGGTCCGCCGCTCAGGTAATTGCGTAGGACGACCAAATTGCCGTGGGCAAAGAATTGCGCGCTTGTTGGCACCTTGAACCGAGCCGATCCTGGCGCACTCGCCAGGTTCCTGACCGTTCTGGCATATTGGAAGCCTGCCGCCTGTACAAGGCGCCGCACGGTGCGGTTATGGTGTCCACGCACGTAGGCAAAGCCACGGATCTCGCGGCCAAGAAGGTCCTCTAGCCAATCCTTGTTGACGCGGATCTGATTCGCGGCCTGGTGCGGTACAAGGTCGGTCAGTGAGACGTGATCCTTGGTATGGCCACCGATTTCAAAGCCACGGCCGAGCCGCGCCACCTCTTGCGGGCGCATGACGGGCCTGCCTTCCGAGTTAACGCACGGAACATAAAACGTCCCGCTCATTTCATGTTTTTCGAGCAGCTCGGCGACACGGAGGTCTGACGGATGACCGTCGTCCCACGAGGTCGTTACAAGAAGCGGTCTGGCAAGGAGGTCAGGTTTCGTTTGCGAGTGTCGGAAGCAGCGCTTGGCCTCTGGCAAGATAGCTTGGATCATGGAGGCACGACGGTTGTCGTGGATCCCACCTTAGCGGTCAGGCGGTCGTAGCAGAGCCCCACGATAAACATGGCGTTCGTAGTGAGGTATCTCCTTGCCAGGCGCTGCGGATCCTGCAGAACCCGGTGCAACCATTCCAATCCGTTTCGCTGCATCCAAGACGGAGCGCGCTTCACGATACCTGCATGGAAATCGAATGCGGCACCCACACCCACCATCACGGCCATGACCTTGTTTTGATGCGCCCGCAACCAAGCCTCCTGCTTGGGGCAGCCCAACCCGACCCAGACAATGCGCGCGCCGGACGCATTGATCATATCCACGGCGGCGGCATCCTCTTCCGCAGACAAGGCACGAAATGGGGGTGAAAGAGCACCGACGATTTGAATGCTATGAAACTCCTTGCGGAGCCGTTCTTCTAATCGAAGCAGAGTGCCAGGCGTCGCGCCGTAAAGAAACATCTCCGTTCCGAGTTCCGCGGCGCGACGGCAACAAGACCACATCAGATCAGGTCCGCTGATCCGCTGCTGGTCGCCGTGGCCTTGCCGCCTTAACATCCAAGCGACCGGCGCTCCGTCCGGTGTGACTGAATCGGCCGATCTAATCGCATCCGCATGCGCATTGTCGCGACGCGCGAGAACCACGCTATGTACGTTGCAGATACATACGGTTCGGCTTTCTCGCCGTTGCGCCCACTCAAAGATGCGACCTACGATCGTGGTCCAGCTCAGGACATCGATCGGTACGCCCAGGATATGTTCGCGTATCCTCTCCAGCGGCCGGGGCAGCGGTTCAGATAATTCGGACGTCTGGCTCATTTCGTACATCCGCGGTTGTCTTTTGCCGCTAGACGGCGGGGGAAGCATGCGTTGTTTGGTGATTTAACCTCGGTCTGGTTTCGGACCAAGCCTGTTTAGCGACTGAGATAAGAGTCTGCCGCGACAGACCGTTCAACTGCCATTGCGGATTATTCAGGCACGCCACGGGTTGGCGGGCAGGGGTAATCATACAGGGTCATGGTTGAACCGGAGGTCATCCGACTTTGCCCGCCGGCCACTACTCCTGAACGTTGCAATGCGGGGCGCATGCGTCCCAATATCGCTACCACCCGAAAACAAGCCGAACCGGCGGCCGTGGCGTGAAGGCCTTGTGTGTGAAGGTCCAGCCACCATTCACCGCCCGTAGACTCCAGATTAGATTGCCGGGATTTGCCAGCGCATCGTAATGGCAGTCCACAATCGTGTGCTTTTGTGCGTCTCTCGAAATGAGCGTGTAGAATGAAAGCCCGTTGGAGGTGGGAGGCCCCCGGCCGTCGCGCGCTGTATTGTAGCTGTCACGCGTGCGGCAACGCAGGAACATGCATCCGCCGGAACCAACCTCGCCGTCAGGCACCGCGGCGAAGGCGCCATTGCCCTGCTGCACAGCATCGACATCTTCAACCAGGCAATCGAAGCTGCCCTCTATCATGACGCCGTCGCCACTCGGGCTGTTGTTATAAGAGACGAGGCCGCGCCGGACGACACAGCGGTTCGACCGGTATACTGACACGTTATCCTCGGTCCAAGAGGTCGGGCCATTTTCCGCCGAAAAGTCCTGCAAGACCGCGGAGGGCGACTGATTGAATTGGACGTTCTGTCCACGCGGGACTGGTCCCCGTGCATCATGCAGCTCCAGCAGGCTCATGCGTGTGCGCTCGCTGTTCTCGGTGTAGATATTGCTTGATCCGCGTGATGCCTTCACGCGCGTGACAGTCGCGTCGGGGCAGCCGTCGAGATTTATGTTGTTGCAGTATTTGCTGGATCGAATGCCGAGAGGGACCGTGCCGACGCGGTCGAGGTCAAGGTCCTGTAGGGTTAGGCTGGCGGCATCTTCCGCATGTATGCCGTGTCCCGTTGCGTGGCGGATGCGGCAGTTGCGCACGGTCACGCCGTTATGCAACACAGTCAGTGCATTTCCCAAGGCGGCATTGATGTCCAGGTTTTCAATGACCTGTTCATCCGCCTGGGACGTAACGGCGCCGCTGGGGATCAGCGAGATCATCGGGACTGGGGCGCCGCTGCCGGCCGGCCGCTCCTGGTCATTGATGCGCTGCGCGTGGGCAAACCGGTGCAGCCCCGCGACGGTGCCATTTGATACAGGTAGCGCCAGGAAACCCGCGAACAGGCCGCGACGGTTCATTCGAGTCCTCTTGTGCGAGGCGGACGTCAGTGAGGGACTGGGGTCCTCGATTTGCTTCAGCACTTTAGCCGGTCTGACGGAGGTTGGATCGGGAGATTAGAGGGTAATCAGGCGCGGCGGCGTTCTTGTCGATGTTGGCCAACTGTCACTGGTGTTGGAACCCTTTGCGGTCGCGCCAGCCTGTGTCTGTACGTTTGCTTTCAAAGGCTACCGAAGGCGTAACACCGATGAGCGGAGTGACGAGAAAACCCAACAGATGACATCGTCTAGATATTGGGCTTGTGGAGCCAGAGCGGATGCCGGTTGAGCCAGACGTCTTCGATTACGTGATTGTGGGAGCAGGGGCCGCGGGCTGTGTCTTGGCCAACCGGCTTGCCGCGGTAAAGGGTCACACCGTCTGCCTGCTAGAGGCTGGACCGGCCGACAGCAGTATCTTGCTGCGCGTCCCGGCAGGGGTCTACAAGGCGTCCTGCAGTCCCAAATTTGCCTGGCAATTCGAGACACAGCCGAGTGCAGGGACGGCCAACCGTCCGATACCAATGCCGCAGGGGAAGGCTCTTGGCGGTTCGACGTCGATCAACGGGATGAACTATAACCGCGGTTGTCCAGAAGACTTCGATGGCTGGGCGCGACAAGGCAACCGCGGCTGGGGCTATGCTGACGTTCTCCCATACTTCAAGAGAACGGAGCGCAGGGTTGGGGCCTGCGACGTCCGCTATCGAGGTACCGAAGGACCACTGGCAATAACCGACCCTGATTGGCGGCATCCCTTATGCGACGCGTTCATCGACGGTGCGCATAACCTGGGGCTGCCGCTGAACCCCGATTATAACGGGGCGAGCCAGGCTGGGGTCGGGTATTATCAGCGCTACATAGAGAATGGCTGGCGGATTAGCGCGGCACGGGCGTTCCTGAGGCCGGTCGCCAAGGAGAAGACCCTGGAAATCCGCACAAAGGCTCAGGCCACCGCCGTGCTTTTCGATGGAAGACGAGCCGTTGGCGTCCGCTACGCGGAAGGCCCTGGCAAGCCGGTTTGCGAGGTAAAGGCGCGTCGCGAGGTCATCATTTCCGCTGGAACCGCGAATACAACAAAACTGATGCAACTATCGGGCGTCGGTACTTCGCCGCTGCTTGCCGAGCTTGGGGTTCCGGTGGTGCATGAATTACCGGGTTTGGGCGAAAACCTGCAGGACCACTACATGATTCATCTGGTGATCCGGGTGAAAGGCATCAAAACGATCAGCGCGCAACATCTCGCGCTGCTTCGGGAGGGCGCTAATTGGATGCTCGGCCGTCCGAGCATACTCGCCATCAGCCCATCTTTGGTTTACGCGTTCACGAATTCGCAGCAAACAACCTCAAGTCCGGATATTCAGCTCGACTTCGCCTTGGGCAATTACTCCAGCCAGCGGCTGGAGAGGTTCCCCGTCATCAAGCTTGGCTTCTACCAATTGCGGCCAAAGAGCCGAGGGTTCATTCGGGCCTGCTCGGCCGATCCGTTCCATGCTCCGATCATTCAGCCTCACTATCTGGCCGCTGAAGCGGACCAACAAGTCGCGATAGACGGCATCCGGACTTTGCGACGCTTGTTGAGCATGCCTGAGCTTCGACCCTACTATGAGTCTGAAGAAGCGCCCGGCTCAGTTGTCACAGATGATGCCGGCTGCCTGGAATTTGCCCGCGAGGCAGGATTGACGGCATATCATCTCTGCGGGACCTGTCGAATGGGCCCGCGCAACGACCCTATGTCGGTCGTTGACGATCAGCTGCGTGTCCACGGATTGGAAAATATTCGCATAGCGGATGCGTCCATCATGCCAACCGTTCCATCCGCCAACACATCCGCCGCCGTGTTCATGATTGCGGAAAAAGCGTCGGACATGATTCTGGGGCGGCAACCGCTTCCGGCACAGTCCACTGATCATGCCAAGCTCCAACGGTCGGCAATGATGCTCGGCGCGGCATAATCAAGGCCTGTGACCGCTCATAACGCGACATGCCCCAGGAGTAAATCGTTTGTCTAAACGGGTTCTTATCATATCGGAATTCAACGCAAAAGAACAAGCGCATTTTGCCCAGGCATATGAGTTCTGCCGGATTGTTACGGAGTGTGATGAAGCCGACCTGATCGCACCGGGCCTTGACAACTATATCGAGCGATATCTGGGTAGGATTTTGCCGCCGCACGACAATGAAAACGTCCAGCGAGACCTGAACAGGCTGATCAATGGTGTCCGGAAGGGGTTTTCACTCAAGAACGCGCCGACGATTGAACCTGTCACGGTCGCCGAGAATTACGACCTCTGCTTATTTGTGGCCTGGAGTCCGCAAAGCTTTGTAGAGCTGTCGCGCATAAAAAACTGGCGCAGCCGATGCAAAGTCGCAGTCGCATATATATTCGAGCTTTGGTCAAGCACGCTCGACGCAGACCGTACTTACCTTAAGATGCTGGACCAGTTCGACCACGTTTTCCTGCTGCACAGTGCAAGCATTCCGCGGCTTCCGGCTTACACGCGTGCGTCCTGCTCGGTTCTGCCCGTGGGTGTCGATTGCCTGGTTGCGACGCCGTATCCGTCGCCGCCTGAACGGGTTGTAAACGTTTATTCAATTGGCAATCGTTCTGCACCAGTGCATCGCGAGCTGGTGAGAATGGCTCAGCGGCCAGACTTCTTCTATATCTATGACTCGCTTTCAAGCACCAATTCCCTGGTCAAGGATTGGTGGGAGCATCGTGCCCTTTTGGCCAACATCATAAAGCGCTCACGCTACTTCATTGGTTTCAGCCCAGCGACATTGAAGGGGTCAAAGGCGGATAGGGTTGCCGGCGAACAGGTCGTGCCGGGGCGCTTGTTCGAGGGAGCAGCCGGCGGAGCGATCATACTTGGTTCGGCGCCGCGATGCCCTGAATTCTATGACTGCTTTGACTGGCCGGATGCGGTGATTGAGGTTTCACCCGACGCGAGCGATATCACGTCGGTGATTGACGAATTGGATGCGCAGCCGGACTGGACTGAACGACTACGCCAAACCAATGCGACCCGTTGCCTGCTTGCGCATGATTGGGTCTATCGGTGGGAGCACATCCTGTCCATGGTTGGCATGCAGCCCCTCCCTCGACTGCTGGATCGCAAATCTCGACTTAAGGAAATTGCTACCACTGCGATGAGTCCGTCGATGGCGTAACGCTGCTTGCTTTCTCCACGGACTATTCAATGGCTAGCCGCGCTGTTAGAGCCTGTCCGGGATTATTTTTAGTCTGGCACAGCCGTCTAGCCAGAGGCCGAACAGCGTAGCCATCACCATCATGCCGCTATCGCGATCCTGGACGTTCGCCGCATGCATGACCGAATGCAGCATCATACGGGTCATGTCGACCAGGCTTGAGCGCGGAAGGCGATCAAGGCGCTGCCTGCCTTTTTTGGCGGCATCGTAGCCGGGCGGACCGATCGAGGCCTTCCCCTTCGACGCTCTTGACGCTTTGCCTGTCGATCACCGCGTCGGTTGGAGGCGCCTTGCGGCCTGCCTTGGCGGGTCGGTGGGGATTGCCGGCCACTGTCACCCCATGCCAAAGACATCCATGATCCCCCTCGACCTTGTGGATGACGACGGTTCGCTTGTGGCCACGTCGGCCGGCGGCGGGATCATCGGCTGGACCACCGCCCATTCGGCGTCCGTCAGATCGCTGGCATAGCGCAGGCGGTCCCGGTTGTATCGGGCACGTGTCTGAATTCGTCCACATGCTGTACTTCGCGAATCGGTGCCGCGGATGGAGTCACACAAGATTTGGCGCTGGCACGGATAAAATATTGCACTTGCGATAACCTAGGGTTCTCAAGCGGGCACTTGCGACGATACGCTGCGGTGCAGAATTGGTGCATGATCGCGACAAGGCAGCTCTTTCAGAGCTGGCGCCGGCACGCTGACGGACAGTTGCCGCATGACCCAGCGGCGTGGCTGCCACCGCTCCGGTCAAACGTCGGAACGATTGCTGACCCGATCCACCTTCTCCCCATGGCGGTTCAGGCGCGGCCAACACCGTGACCTGGGCCGGGTTCAACGGTTTGACGAGGAATCCAACCGGTCCGGCAAGCATCTAGCCAAATCAAATTCACGCACGGCACGCACGGTCAGCACCGGTCAGATATTATGTTGCCGATCTACTCACAATGCACAACCTTGTTCAGCGGCAATAGCCTTATTAGTGGCAGGTTCATATATGTGCGGCGCGGGATGAACATGCTCCTATTTACAGGAAGCATCTCAAACCGATGTCTCGAGCCGAACAACCCACACCGGCCGGGTCCGTCCAGGGGAGGCTCTGACACCGACAATGGTAACCGCGAAACACAGAAAGGCACTCCGTGTCAGGCAGCATAAACGATGGCGCGTCGTTCACGCCGCATCGTCCGCAAGCCAGTCCACCCAGACCCCGGCTGTAGTGCGGAGGATTTGAAATCATGACCTCCTCAAGGCATCAGGCAGACAACGGGTCTAGGCATTTCACCCGGGTGCAGCACTTGGCGGATCCCGAAACGATGCATCGCGGCAGCGGCTTTCTGCGGAACCTCCCGAACTCCGACCTGCGCCGCATCGCGCCACATCTCAGCCTGAGGGACTTCGTGCAGAGAGTACATCCACTGCGACGGTGACATGATCCAGACCATCGTCTTTCCACATGACACCACGGTCTCCATGGTCAGCGTGCTGGCAGACGGGACAACCGTCGAGAGCGCCACGGTCGGCAGCGAGGGCTATGCCGGCGTGGAAGTCATGCTTGGGTCGGCGGTGGCGACTTGCGGCGCTGTCGTCCGACAGGGTCGGACGTCGATGGTCGCCCTCGACCGGCTCCTCACCTTGGTGGATCAGATCCCGTCACTCCGCGCCACCATGCTTGCCTATGCTCGCAACTACATCGCCCTGGTTACCAGACTGGCGGCATGCAATGCCGTTCATACGTTAAAGCAGCGGGCCTGCCGCCGCCTGCTGCTGGCACTGGATCAAACTGACCGGCGACCGCTGATCATCACACAAGAGGAGCTGGCACGGGCGTTGGGAGTCAGTCGGACTGGCGTCACGCAGGCCTGCAAGGAGCTGCGGGCGGATAATATCATTGCTTACAGTCGTGGCCAGATACAGATCACGAGTCCCCAAGGGATGACCGAGGCAGCCTGCGAGTGTTACTCGTACCTCAAGCAAATCTTGCTGCTGTAAAGCTGGCCCGTAATGGTGCATGAGATCGCTAAAAGATCGGACGAGTAAGTCAGAAGCTGGGCGTAAGCGGCCGCGGCATGGCTTGGGTAATCCTTAAGGGTGTACCTCACAAATTCGTATACTGAGGCATCTCCGGGCTGACTGGTCGTTCGGTTGCGCTCGCAACCATATAGTAGCTTGTCCGATCCATCTATCTACTCATACTAGTATTCTATGTCATTAGCAGCGGCTCGAATTGTATGCACGAACATGATAATGCCTTGTTACAAAGGAGTTAGCGTCGGCTGACGTTCAACGGGCTGGCGAGAACGCCGTGCGACGCTGTGACGTTGGTCCTCTAAAGATCAGTGGTCACAGGGCCTTCTTTCTGCGGTCGATGACTATTGCCAAATAATGGTCGGAGACACCTTCTTATTTGCGACCCGTCACAATCCTTCTGCAGCGGTTTATCATGCGATACTTTAATAAAAACGTCTTCACAATTAGATCAAAGGTCTCCGCAGAAATTAAGTCTGTCGGATTCGAGAAAGATCCTGGCGTCGATCCTGCGGCACGACTGCCACAGTTTGGTCTAAATATTACCTTGACGAACCTGCGACAGACCTACACGATAACCCTGTTGATTTCGGCTAATAAGTCCGCTTCTTGACGTTGGACCGCAGTGCAGAAAAATGGCGGCGCGATTGTCCAAGCTCCGGAGACTGAACCTTGTAGGTCGTAAATAAATCTTATTACCAAACAATTGGCCGGACCTTTCGCTTGGCCATTTTTGGTCCGATTGGTGGTCTTGGGGTTCCATCGCGCCGCCTTGTCTGGCCATCTTGACGTGCGGTGAGTACCAACTGGAAGTATTGAGCTGTGAGGAGGACTACTTTCGATAGAAGTGATTTGTATAATCTCACCTGATACTCGCCATGGGCGGCATCTTGTCAGAGATGCCACTGTCATCCGCCGACGCACTGCCAAGGATAGAGGACCGCGCTGGTTATCTGCCGGAGGCAGGGTCTCTGGCAGATAACCAGCTAACCAGCGCAACTCGTCAAGTTTATCTAGACATTTGACTGACGCCGCCACGGCAATGGTGCGTTCGAGGGAGACAAGATTGTGGGCCGAGACGAATAGTACTTGTCATCTATCAAAGCCGAGTTTTCGCGGAGGGGTCAGAAAATCGCTACAAAAAGAGGTTTGCGACAGTTCTCGGCGGCGTGGGTCCCGCGCCCGCATCTCACGCAGTCAGCCGACGATGCTGCCGGATCTCGGCGTTTGCGATGTCAGGATTACTGAGGACTTCCAGCCGGGCCTGGAACCGATGCGGTCATTCAAGCGCCGCCTTCCTAACGGCCAGCTGATGGTCCCGCAAACCGCGTTATCAGTTAGGCAGCAACAACTCAGTGAGGCAGCAACAACAATGACCACTTTTGAGGAAATACATCTGCCAGAGCAGCCAATGTCGGACACTCTCCGGCTGTCTTCTTTAAATTCTGATCTGGGGAGGGAGAATCGATGAGTTTCCGGCAACTTGGCAAAGGCAGACTTTCCGTCGCCGGAGGTTAAAACATTTTTGATCCACGCTGAGGCGAGGCACCAGCTGATTCCCGCTGCAATCGTCGACAAGAGCGCGCTGTTCCGTGCTGGGCTGATGCATGTCCTGGATAAAAGCCGGTTTCGTGTGGCAGCCGAGTGCTCCACCCTGTCGGATCTTCCCGAACCTGCATTTAACGACACGCATTGCGTCGCCGTGATAGGTCTCGACAAGGACGCAGAGACTTGTCTGCAAGATATGGCAATGCTGAAGCAACGACATAGGGATCTACGCATCATCGTGCTGAGCGAGCATTTGCACCCAGACCTGTTATTGGCCGCGGTCGAAGCAGGTGCTGATGGGTTCTTGCTAAAGAACGAGATCAGCCCGGATGGATTGTTAAAATCCTTGGAGCTTGTGCTCGTCGAAGGGGTTGTCGTCCCACAAGGGTTTACAAAAATGCTCAACAACCGAACGCAGTCGCAGCTGACTGCTGCACCGGGACTACCTTCGCCGGAAGCTGCTTTGGAGAGCACGCCGCCGGAGACCGAAGGCAGATCGATGGAAGCTGAGAATCGTGAGCGATTATCGACCAGGGAACAGCTGATTCTGACGCACTTGACGCAAGGTGCTTCCAACAAGTACATCGCCCGCGAACTCAACATAGCGGAAGCAACCGTCAAAGTTCACGTGAAGAGCTTGCTTCGCAAGATCCGCGTCAGCAATCGGTACTCAGGCAGCGATGTGGGCGATAAGTCATGCTCCACCCATGGGCCGTCAGGAACGGCGGCAGCTCGGCGTGGCTTGTACCGAAGATCTGCATGTAGCTTCAGGGACGTGAGACATCCGTTTGCTGTGCGTAGACAGCGGCGACTGAAAAGGGGCGGGCTGCAATTTTGCTGAACCGGCGGGCCGCAAACTTCATCTTCGGAGCTCACGATCGGACTTTCGATAGCACCTGGGATAGTGGGCGAGGCGGGTCCGGAGGGATCGGGGGCTTCCCGCAGGGCGCAGCGAGCGGGCGGCGGGAGTAGCCGGAGCGCGTGCGGCGGTGGGATGGTGTAGGGCTTTGCAAGATTGAGAGTTCTAACCTGGAGGTAGGTTGGCCAAATTAAACCGCTGATTTGAAACAAGATTTTATCATCTAGCTATCTCTAGGTTAGAACTCTCTTCTTTCCAAGGAAGCGGAACTGCATTGCGGTAATAATGATCACGCCTGCCATGAGGACCACCGATTGCGCGGAGGACGAGCCAATATCGAGATTGATGATGCCATCGCGATAAACCTTGAACACCAGAGTCTCGGTCGCCCTGCCGGGACCGCCCTGAGGCAGTGCGGCGATCGTGGCGAAGGTGTCGAAAGCCGCAGTGACAATGTTGATGACGATGAGAAAATAGGTGGTCGGTGCCAGCAGCGGAAAGGCAATGGTTATCAAACGCCGTATCCCGCCGGCGCCGTCCATGCGTGCCGCCTCGACCACCGATTTTGGCATTGATTGCAGGCCAGCGAGGAAAAAGATGAAGTTGTAGCTGATCTGCTTCCAGGCCGAGGCGAGGATCACCAGCAGCATTGCGTGCGCGCCGTTCAGTCTGTAGTCCCACCCAAGACCGAGCTGGTTCAGCCAGGCCCAATGAGACCGATATGGGGGCGCATCAGGAAGATCCACAGCACGCCAGCCACGGCAGGCGCCACCGCATAAGGCCAAATCAGCAGAGTCCGGTAGATGCCCTTTCCTCGGATCTCGCGATCGACGAACAGACCCAATAGCAGCGCAACGGCAAGCGCAACGACTGTGACCGGGATAACGAACCCGATCGTTCGGACAACCGACTGCACATACTGTGGATCATCGAACAGGTGCCAGAAGTTCTCCAGCCCGACGAATTGCGCGCTATGGCCGAACGGATCCTGCAGAAACGCGCTTGACCAGAACGCTTCGTCAGACGGCAAAAGGAAGAAGAACAGCGTGATGATGAGCTGCGGCGCCACCAAGGCGACGGGCAGAAGCCATCCCTCGAAGATCGTGCGACGTTTCATGTCCGCTCAGCCTCGCTCGCCGGGGGTGATGCCGCGATCTGCGCCGCGCCCTGAGCGGCCGGTTGGCCGCGGCTTCACGTTGGCACCGAGCGCTGGAACTGCCGCAGCACGCGGTTGCCGCGCTCGACGGCGGTGTCGAGGGAGGCCTGCGCGGTCTGCTGCCCCTGCAGCGCCTTCTCCATCTCCTCCTGAATAATGTTACGGAGTTCCGGCATGCGGCCGAGACGGAAACCCCCGAATTCGGCGTCATCTCGCCACGGGTCAGCTGTTTACAAGCGGGCGGCGTCCGCCATGAAGAGGCACCTGCACACCGACGAGTTGTTGCGGCACATCGTAAAGTCGCAGGGCGGGCTGCGCACCGGACGACGGATCAGCCACGTTTTCGTCATGGACGCGCCGTCGCTCCCTGACCTGCTGATGGTGACGGATGCGGCGATCAACATCGCGCCGTCGCTCGAAGAAAAAGTCGACATCGTGCAGAACGCCGTCGATCTGGCGCACGCACTCGGCAATGTGCGACCAAAAGTCGGTGTGCTGTCCGCGGTCGAACTCGTGAACCCGAAGATCCAGTCGACGTTGGACGCCGCGGCGTTGTCGAAGATGGCCGAGCGCGACCAGATCCGCGGCGCCGTCGTGGATGGCCCGCTGGCGATGGACAACGCGATCAGCCTGACCGCTGCGAAGATCAAAGGCCTGCATTCGCTGGTGGCCGGTCGCGCCGACATCCTCGTCGTTCCCAACATCGAAGTCTGGCAACATCCTCGCGAAGAACCTGACCTACTCCGCGCAGGCCGAGGGCGCCGGCCTCGTGCTCGGGGCGCGCGTGCCGGTCATGCTGACGAGCCGTGCCGACGACGAGCGGTCGCGCCCGTTCTCCTGCGCGGTCGCGGTTCTCTACGCGCATTGGCAGGCGAGCGGCGCCAGCGCGGTCACGCCGGTCTCGATGCTCGAGGCTGCGCAGTGAAGCGGCAAGTCATCACGCTGAACGCGGGCTCCTCGTCAATCAAGTTCGCGCTGTTCGAGGTGAATGGTGGCGAGCCGACCGCGCTCGCCGTTGGACTTGCGGAAATGGCTGGGTGGAGGTCGGCAAATTCGGGTGCGCGACAGCACCGGCGCGACACCGTTTGACGAGCGCTGGGATGGCGCGGGCGGCTTCCACACCGATGCGCTGCGGCGCGTGCTGGCATGGGTTCGCCGCGATTTCCCTAACGCGAACATCGCCGCCGCGGGGCACCGCGTCATCCATGGTGGGGTAGGATTTGAAGGCCCCGTGATCATCACGGACGAGGTTCTGCACGCACTCGAAGCCCTCGTGCCGCTCGCTCCGTTGCATCAGCCGCACGATCTTGCCAACATCACAGCCGCGCGCGCGGCGTGACCGCATATCGTGCAGGTCGCCTGCTTCGATACGGCGTTCCACCGCAAGCACCTGTTTGTCGGCGACGCCTTTGCTCTCCCCCGCAGGTTCTACGAGGAGGGCGTGAGGCGTTACGGGTTCCACGGCCTGTCCTACGAATATGTCTTGGGAAGACTGTGCGAGATTGCGCCGCTGCACGCCGCGGGCCGCGTCGTCGTCGCGCATCTCGGAAACGGCGCCTCGATGCGCGCGATCCGCGACGGCCGTTCGGTCGCCAGCTCGATGGGTTTCACCGCACTGGGCGGATTGCCGATGGGCACGCGCTGCGGTCAGCTCGACCCCGGAGTGATTCTCTACCTGATGCAGTCGAAGGGAATGGACGCCGACGCGATCGCCGAGCTGCTTTATCGCGAGTCCGGGTTGAAGGGTCTTTCGGGCATCAGCCACGACATGCGCGAGCTGGAGGCCTCAGCGGAAATGTCCGCGCAGCAGGCGATCGAATATTTCGTCTCCCGCGTCCGCCGCGAACTCGGCGGCCTCGCCGCAGTGCTAGAGGGGATCGACGCCTTTGTCTTCTGCGGCGGAATCGGCGAGAACGCTTGGCATGTGCGTGAGCGCGTGCTGGAAGGCATGGAGTGGATCGGCATCGAACTGGACCGCGGTGCCAACCGGGCCGGCCATCAACTCATCTCAACCGAGCGTTCCCGCGTGCGCGTCCTCGTCATCCCCACCGATGAGGAAATCAAGATCGCGCAGCATACGATCGGCATGATGGCCTGGGCGACGGCGACAGCGGCCTGAGCGTCAGGCTCCCGCCGTCTCAGCGGCAATGCCAAGCACCATCTCCGGTACGTCATCGGGGATCAGTAGCGTCGCTTCGGTCGCCGCCACTATATCCTCGACACTGACCCCCGGAGCGCGCTCCTGCAGCAGCAGCCCCTCGGGGGTCGGATGCAGCACCGCCATGTTGGTGACGATCAGGTTCACCCGCCGTGCCGATGTTGGCGGCAGCGTCAGTATGGGCACGATCTTGGACTTGCCCCGCGCTATGTGCTGCATCCTAGGGCGAGTGCCGCTCCATTCCCGACCGGATCGGTTTAAGCCGAGCCGGGGCGTAATGACTTGTGTAGTGCGGATCATCGAGGTGCATGCGCCTCGAACCACGAGGCGCGTCATACGAGACGGACGGCTTCCACCGGAACGATTGCAACTGTCGCGAGAGCAGCGCTGTTGAATATAGAAATAACAAAATCCGCCATTTTTATCCAGCTTGGTCTGGTCATTTGACCATCACTTTGTCCACCGCAAGAACCGGTGGCACAGGCAGCGGGGTGATGTGGATGGCGGCCACGCCATAGGCGCTAAAATAAGCCACGAACCGGATATCTGACGTGTGGCTTCCGCTTTCGGGGCGGGTTGGCCAGTTGGCGGTGAACCGTTGGACCGGCCGCGATGAAATCAACGAGCGAAAATGGTCCGAGGACGATGGAGAGCAGTATGAGAAGTGGCATTTTCTGCACCGTCCAAAGCGAAGGGATGTAAGCAGCGTCAGAAAGCTCCTCAGGGGGAAGAGCCCAGGAAATCCTGGCTGAGGTCATCACATAACAAAGCGAGAATGAGGTGAGCGTAGAGCCAACTTCGCGATGTCGGTTTAGTTCGCGTTGGCAGTTTATCAATATGGAGCAGTGATTTCAGGCGTTTGAACGCGAGCTCGATCTGCCAGCGTAGGCGGTAGACCGCGAGGACATCTTTCGCGGTGTATCCTGTCTTCGGCAACGACGTTGCCAGGATCATGAACTCCGCCGCGATCAGACTGCGCGGATCGAGTTTCTTTCCCTTCTTGATCGCCGCGCGGCGCAGACCCAGACGGGTTGTTTCGGTCGCCTCTGGCGTCTTGCGCTGAACGATCAGACGCAACGGCAATGCGCTCTCGCCTCGTCCGGCGGCGGCGCACAGGATCACCTCGTGCGGCCTGACGCCGCAGGGGAAGTGTTGCAAATAGCCGATCAGATCGAACGGTTTGCCTCGGGGCGTGTTCAGCTGCAGCGCATTCCAGCCCAGCCGCACGATAAAGTCCGCCTTCCCGCAAGCTTTGGCCAGGCAGCGTTTCAAAACCGGCACCCGGGCATAATTGCGGTCGCCGATCCGGATCTCGCCCGCGATCGGCGCACCACGCTCCAGCGCCTCGGCGCCGTGTTCATCGGTCAGTTCAAGATGCGAAAACCCGCCGCTTGCGAGGTCGAACACGCCATAAACGCGCCAGTCCGTCCCTTTGCTGGCGGGTTTGCTGACGCAGGTGCCGTCGGCCAGACGCAGCGCTCGGCCGGGCCAGCGCAGATTGGCGCCGACTGTTTTCGCCGCCAGCAGCCGCCCGACCAGGGCGGCGAGGAAGGCGACCGCCTGCTTCAACCGATAATGGACGCCGGGATTGGACCGTTCGGCGATCTCCAGCAACCACACCCAACCAGAGGTTTGACGCAACGAAAACCCGCCTGGGCCGCGGGCCAGCGCGAGCCGTAACAGATTTGCGCCGCCGTCGATCTTTCGTTTGCGCTGGATCGCTTTGGTCTCGAGGGCGAGGGCGTCAAGATCAAGCTCAGCCGGAAGCCGCTTCAAGAGGTCGGAGAATTGGTCCGCCGGGGCAGATGCTGTGTTTTGCATCTGCACCTAGAATCAGCCCAAGTCGCGCCGGGTCAAACCTTATTTTAGCGCCTATGTGGCGACCCGGTATCCTGAAAATAAGCCGACATGGCCTGCCCTCCGTCTATCTGACGGCAACTCGACTGATAGATTATGACCTTGACGGAATTCCCCGTTGGGTCGAACCATCTGCCTTGGATCTTAAGGACGGGGCCTTTGTCCACCATCGCGCAAACTCTGCTGTCGGAGGCCGCCGATCTTGTCCCGGCGCTGGCGGGACGCGAGGCTGCCGCCAACATCGCGCGATCGGTGCCGGATGAGACGATAGCCGATTATCATCGTAGCGGCATCCTAAGGGTCATGCAGCCGCGCCGCTTCGGCGGACACCAAGCGAGCTTCGACCTGTTCTCCCGCATTGTGGAAACGCTCGCCGAAGGCTGTGCCGCGTCCGCCTGGGTGTATGCCGTGCTGGGTGAGCATCAATGGATCATCGCCTGCATGCCGGAGCAGGCGCAGATCGATGTCTGGGGCGACAATCCGGATGCTATGACATCATCTTCGCTGGCACCTCGGGAAACCGCGAAGCGCGTTACGGGCGGATGGCGACTATCGGGGCGATTTTCGTTTTCGTCCGGCTGCCGGCACGCACAATGGGCGATTGTCGGGGCTCGGGCGGAAGATGCGGCGGGGAACCAGGCAACACGCTACATGCTGGTTCCGATGAAGCATATCGAGATCGTCGACGACTGGCATGTCCTGGGCCTGCGTGGAACCGGAAGCTGTTCCCTGCTGCTGAAAGATGTATTCATCCCCGAACACAGGACCGTTCTGCTGCGGGATCTCCTGGATGGCACGACGCCCGGTTCGATGATTCTGCCGGACTACAGCCTGCTGCGCGCACCACGCGGCTACCTGGTTCCATTTTCCCTGCCAGCCGTCATGTTCACGCTGGCGCGCCGTGCGGTGAGTTTGGTGCCGGCGACGCTACGCACCCGGATTTCCCGCGGGGTGCGAGAGGTTGCCGCCTCCGAGGTGGTGCAGATGCGGCTGGGCGAGGCGGCGGCGGCGATCGACGTCGCGGTGCTGGTCATGCACACGAGGCGCGCGCAAAGCATTGAAGCGTTGGAGGCCGGTGATGCGATCACGCCGGAGGCTGTCGCACGCAACCGGCGGGATGTTACGTTCGCCGCGGAGCAGTTGCGACAGGGAATGGAAGCGCTCGTGGAGGTATCAGGCGCGCGGTCGGTTTACGATGCCGATCCGTTGCAAGCATTGTTACGGGATGTGCTGACGATCGGCACGCACACGGTTCTTTCTTGGCAAGGGGCGATGGTGCCGTACGGGCGGCTGATGCTCGGGTTGCCGACGGTGACTGGGGAAGCGTGACGCTGGCTTCAGTGGGGTAAGCTAGCCCATATCATCTGCCGCAGCTGCCGCGGGCGATCGCTTGAAATCCCGGACCAGCTCGCTACGCGGTGGCTCCGGCGTCCACCGTCATGACGGTGCCCGTGATGTTGGCAGCTTTGTCACTCAGGAGAAAATCGACCGCGGTCGCGATGTCATCTACGTTCGCCATGCGGCGGAGCGCGCTGCGGCGCGCGATCTGCTCTCGGTGCTTCGGATCCGGATCGTGCGTCATCTCGGTATCGATGAAGCCGGGCGCCACGGCATTGACGGTAATGCCGAGCGGCCCAACTTCCCGCGCGAGCGAGCGGGTGAAGCCAACGAGCGAGGCCTTTGTCGCGCTGTACACCGCAAGGCCGCTATAACCTGTGGTACTGACGATCGAAGAGATGTTCACCACGCGACCGGCACGCGCCGCCATCATTGGCCGAACCAGATACTTCGTCAGGGTCAGCGGCGAGATGACATTCAGACGTACGAGTTGCTCGATCTTTGCATCGGGCATGGTCGAGAGGATGCCGACCGTGCCGATCCCCGCATTGTTAACCAAGCCGTAGATCGCCCCGAACTCGCTGCGAAGGCTACGTGCCAGCGCAGGCAACGTGGCGATTTCGGCGAGATCCCAGGGATGGAAGCGTATCCCGTCGCCCGACGCCGTCATGGCGGCCTTGAGTGAGGGGCTTTCGGTCCTGGCGATGGCAATGACCCTGAAGCCGGATTGTGCCAAAGCTTGGACAATCGCAAGACCCAGTCCGCGGCTGCCGCCGGTCACGACCACGCTACGCATTGCGGTGCACGAGCGTGCTGCATGCCGCGATCTTCGGCGCCAGCATCAACCGCAGCTTAAGTCGGGTGCCGCGGGCCAACCGGTTGCGCAGGCAACAGTCTATGGTGGCCTGCCGTGCGGCCGCGAGGCTCGCCACCTCACCGGTCAAATGCGGATGGGCGGCTCTGTCCGAGTGATTGCCAGTCAACATGGCAGAAAGGTCGCGAAACTAGGAACCACCTTTCAACGCGGCGGTTTCATAGCATTTGATAAAATCGCCCACGGTTGCCGGGAAATAGACCTCGTCGGTCGTGCTGAACGGGTCAAGTCCCAATAAGTCCTCAAGTCGAGCGACGACAATTGCAAGACAAAGCGAGTCTAGTCCCAAATCAAGAAGCGCTTGATCATCAGACAAGGAGATGATCTGCTTATTCTGCTCTCGCGCGACTTCTTGGAACTGAGATAATATTAACGGCTTGACGGGCTTGTCGGTCACGGACATAACAGCTCTCTGTCGGTTTCAGTTTCGTCAGTCCTAGGCTTCATCAATGGAGAATTCACGGACTCGCTTATCGGCTAAGCCAACGTCTTCTTCGTGAGATAAGACAACGCCCAACATGCCATCTCCGCCGCAAGTTCGGTGTCGCCAAATTACAATGTCGGATACCGACGGCGTTGTCAACCTGCTCACGAAAGGTTTTGACCGAAACCGAGACTATTGGGAAAATGCTATAAGACGAATATCTGACCATCCGACACCGACAAACTTGCCGAAATACGGCTATCTTCTGGAAACTGGCGGCGTTCTGGTCGGTGTATTGCTGCTGATATATACATCCATCGTTGTTGACGGCGTGGCAAAGGTGCGATGCAACGTCTCGAGCTGGTATGTTGAGCCAGCGTTTAGAGGTTATGCGGCGCTGCTGGCGGCGCACGCAACGTTGCACGAACATGTAACCTACGCCAATTTCACACCTGCGCCCCCGACCTGGCCGATATTGGAAGCGCAAGGCTACAAGCGATTCTGTCGTGGAAGTTTCGTAAGCGTGCCGATGCTAAGTCGGTCGTCGCCTGGTTCTCGCGTGCAGATTGTCACACCGGACATGACGGCGGGCAATGATTTGCAGTCATTCGAGGTCGATTTGCTCTTAGCGCATGCGGAATATGGCTGCCTGAGCGTGACCTGCCAATCAGGGGGCGGGCGGCATCCATTTGTCTTTGGCTTGTATATGAAGCATCGAGTGGTGCCGAATGCTTATCTAGTCTATTGTCGTTGCGTGCAGGATTTCGTCCAATTCGCGCGGCCCTTGGGGCAATTTTTGACCCGACGTGGTTATCCTATTGTTGTCCTCGACTCGAATGGGGCGATTCGTGGACTTGTCGGCACGTATCGTGACAACCGGCCCAAATACTTCAAGGGACCGGAGCAGCCGCGGTTGGGCGACATGGCCTACTGCGAACGCGGCATGTTCGGCTTTTAGCGCCCGGTTGAGAATGCTACTATGGCGGCCATCTGACGCGGCTTTCTGCGCTTCCGGTGCTCACGGCCGCCAGGCCGCTCCGCGCCGGTTCTCGAAAGCCACGCCAGCTGACTCGCCATAGCGCATTCTCGAATGGGCATTTATATGCGGGCCTACCGAGGCACAGGCCGATATCGGTTCGTCTGCTAAGCCCGCACCTTGGACTAGGTGTAGTGGATCTGGCCTGACGTCAGGCTGCTTACACCAACCAAGTCGACACCGTGGCCAGCAGTGCCGAAGCTGATCATCAGGCCGCCACGGCCGTCCGACGCCTCGGTCATTGCGCCACTCAGCGCTTTATCCGCGGTCAAGGTGTCGCCTCTCGACAGGTTGAAATCATAGATCTTCAGCAATCCATCACCTGCGTGGAAGGTATAGCTGTCTGCACCTGGTCCGCCGACGACGATCAAGGTTCCGCTACCATCGATAAAGCTGTTGGCGCCGCTGTTGCAGATCGCCGCGGCGGTGCCGGACCCGCCATAGACAGTGGTTGACTTGGCCCCGATGAACCACATCTGGTCGACACCGCTGCCGGCATGAATGACGTTGGTGGAGATCCCCTGCGTGCCGCTGTCGTCGACATGCAGCTCGTTCTGGTTGCCGGTATTGCCCAGGGTGATGTTGAACTGGTTCTGTGCGGCGGTCCCGCCGGCATCACCCCGCGCGGCGATGGCAACGTTATAATTGCCGGCGTCCAGCTTAATGTTTCCACCCGCGGCGCCATCAATCGTTAGCGATCCGGCGGTTGCCATCGAGTGAGCGGGCGCGCCACCCAGCTCCACATTCGTCGACAGGAAGTTGCTGAAGTGATAGGAGGCGCCGCCGGTGTCCTTCGTGGCGACGGAGATCACGCCGCTGCCGAACGTGTCGGTCGAGATGTTCGCCACGCCGGTGCTGTCGATGCTTTGGCGGATGTTGCCGTCTAGGGCGATCTGCGATCCGCCCAAGGTGACCTGTGAGCCACTGCTGATCACGCCCAGGCTGGCGGTCGCCCCGGTATCGTCGCCCAGTGCCAAGGTCGCCTTCGGAATGGCCGCGGTCACCGAACCGTGCAATGCGAATGCCGCCGATCCATCGGCGAGCAAAGTGTCCGAGGCGGTCTGTGCGATACCGTCATAGGTCATGCCGTCGACATACAGGTTGCGGTCCTCGCCGGGGCCGAGATAGAGGTCGTTGGTGAAGGTCACCACGACGGTCGGATCTGCCCCGTAGCTTCCGTTCAGGGTCACGGCCGTGTCCTGGCCGGCACTATGGGAAGCGGTTGCCGTCTGGATGCCGCCGATCTGCACGCCGTTCACGCTGACAACGAATTGGGCATCGCCTTGATAAGCGTCCTCCGATACGTCAAGCACCAGAGTATCCGGCGCCGACGTCGTCTGAGGAATCGGGACATAAGTGAAATTGGAGTTGTTGAGCGTAATCTGCCCGGAGGTGATGGCCTTTCCGTCAATTGTTATTTGTTGTATATAAATAGCATTCGACTCGCCGGCGACCGGGTTGCCGTAGCCGGGGGCAGGGTCTCCAGGGTCGTTGACCAGCTCCAAGCCAAGCTGGCTGGAACTGGCAAGCAGGAACGGCTGTATCGTGATTGCTTCCCAGGTCCCCGCCGAATGAATGGCCGTGACCGGAGTATCGCTGGCGATCTGCTCTCCGTCCACGGTAACCCGCAAAATCGGATCGACGCCCTGGAACTGGTCGCCATCAACAGTCAGCGTGATGACATGCTGGCTGACCGGGGGCAGAGGCATTCCGGAGCCGCCAACGGTTGGCACAAGGTCTCCGGAATAGGCGCTATCGGGCAAGACCGCGTTATTTGTATTGGTGACCTGCTGTGCTCCATCATCGTTGACAGCCAGGCCGCTGCCCGGATTGTAGACATTGTTGTTAGTGATCGTCAGGTCCTGGTTGGCGGCGCCGCCATATAGCCTGATGCCGTCCGCGACGGGATTGTAGATACTATTGCCGGTTATGCTCAGATTGGTATTGAGAAACGCCGCGGCGGACGACGGCGAATTGCCGTTGTAGACGAAGATACCGCCCGCCGGACCAGAATACTTGATGGTGTTGTTGTTGACCGTAACGCCGGAATCGCCATAGGTTCCAAATCCACCATCCGCAAGAAGTTGAATGCCTGCGTTGTTGGATGAGCCTTGTTGAAGATTGTTTGCGGTGACATAGATGTTTTGACCACCTGCGATCGCTACGTTACGGCCGGCGTCGTTTTCCATGACGGTATTGCCGGTGATATGGATATTGTTGTTTTCGGCACCCGCGCTGTTGACATAGGAAACTTCCGAAATGGAGTCGTCACCAGATCGTTCAATCAAGTTCCCCTGGATCGTGATGTTGCTGCTGTCGGTTCCATCGGCTTGACCGTAACCAACAGCATTTGTCACACTGATGCCATCAGCCCTGGTATCGGCAACGGTATTGTTCAGGACCTTGCCTCCGGAGGACGAGTCCATGAAAATGCCGACGCTGCCGGCTTTTTCGACCGTTACATCCTGGATGACGAAGTTACTGGCATGGTCGACAACGACGCCAGCCGATTGGATCGACCCGTAACGGCCGCTACTGACCGTCGTCACTTCCAGGTTGCTGAGCGACGCGTTGCTGCCTTGCAGGTAAATCGCCGCGTTGCCAGGGTCGGAGGCAAGCAGCACCGATTTGGATCCGGCGCCTGTCACGGCAACGCCCTTGGCATAGACGACGCCGGAGTGGCTGTATGTTCCAGGGGGAATATAGACGCTTAATTTATTTGCCGCGGCATAATCGAAAGCCTGCTGCAATGCCGACGTGTTATCGGAAACGCCGTCGCCGACCGCACCAAATTGGGCAATTGAAATGGATGTTGAGGAAGTCATCATGGCCTCCGAAACGGACATGATTTGTATAATCGCCACACAAAACCATCTCAATATAATATCGGTTACGATATAATTCTGAATGTGTTTTATGTTGCCGTCGGAGGCGGGCTGCGCAGACAGAATCGCGAGCAGGCGATCCTGCGCCCGCTACGGACAAACGCGGCTGCGCTTCGCGCCAAGACGAGCGACGATACGTCCCCCTCGCAAAGCCGGCGACGCTGCGGTTCCGCAAGGGAAGGCAGCTCATGTGGCACGCGGTATCTTTATGAGCCACCAAGATATTGAGCATGATGGCGCGCGGCCAGCTTTGCGACGGATCGTCTATATGGGCCGGGACGCGCGTTCAGTTGCTGTTTGCAATGCTACCATGGCGGCCATATGAGGCGGCCTTCCGCGCTTCCGGTGCTCAGGGCCGCGAGTTCGCTTCGCTCCGGTTCCGCAAGCCCGCGCAGGCTTCCTCGTCATAGCGTACTCTTAAACGGGCACTGAGGCAGCCGCCCGCCATACCATCTGGGCAGCGCACCGGCTCTTCAGGTGTACCGGATCGGCCAGCGCGAGGCTGGTCTTGTTCTAAAGGCGTTCTCTTGGCTCGGCTGCGGCACGCGACGCGGGCTGAGCAGCCGGCCTTAAGGAGCAGTCTTGCTAGCCAGACATCGCGGCGGTCGGCTTGTGCGCCTCCTCCACGCCGGGACGGGGCGATTTGGCGGTCAGCCGTTGCCCCGTCATTCTGTGTCAGGTCAGAAGCGCAGGGGCGGACTCGACCAATACCCGTTCAAACTCCAACCAACACGGCAGGATTTGGCTGTCATTCTGTATCAAGTGTCAACTCAGCCCGCCATGCCCATTCTCGACATCAGAGTCAAATCTTATGTGTTCGACCAGGAAATGTTTGAACGCCTGCAGCAAGGGGCTGCCCCATTGTTCGCATCTCAAGATGGCCCGGAAAACGCGCTCAAGACCCCCATCCTCATAACTGGCAATGCTGCCGGCGCGTGCCTCGGGTTCCATACCGCGCATCTTCCGTAGATACCTTTGTCCGATGCGATCGAGCGTGTTGCGGCGGCCATCGTCGATCGGCGACAATGTCAAGAGCCTTCGCATGAACTCGTCGTGGTCGATTTTCTCATTGGCCTGCGCCACACCCGGCCATGGGGACAGGTTATCAGTGTTGCACTCAGCCTCTTCGAGTTGCCGCAGCTTTTCATCGGCGGGAAATAGTTCCCGGGCCAGTCGCAAATTTTCGCCAAACTGGATCGAGAAATAATAGTAGCCCGTTGCGACGTCCGTGAGGTCATCCTGGGTCAGAGTTTCCCAGTTGAGGCGGCAGATTGCTTCAATAATTTTTTCGCATTCGACGCACTCGGAGATCTGCACGGCGGGCTACTCCCGTTTTTCGCATTAAATATCGATTTGGACATTATAAGCGCGTCATAGCCCGTGGTGCTTTGAATATTAAGTGATTGGGCCGCGGCCAGCGCCGCCAATCGAGGAGCCCAGTCTGCAGGTGACGCTGTAAACCGGGTTCGTGGCCCCTCTGTTCCGCGGTGACGGAACCGCCGAGTTGAATTCTGATACGCTATTGTTTTGGGTTGTTCGTCGTCTGCAGCCGGTGCCGCGGCTGATGCACGAGAACCAACTGCTCTCGCGGAGTGCCCACTCCAGGCTGTTGACGCCACGTGATGCTGCCGGCGGAAGACGGTCGTGCATGTTCGTCGCGGTGCTCAACGTCGAAATCGGCGGCCTCAACCGCGTGGATCGCGTAGTCGTGTTGGCAAAAATCGTCACTGGCGACGTTTTAATCCGGCAACGCTAGGGCGATCGCCGTATACCGGGATTCGGCTTGGCGCCAGCCAATGTCTCCGATGTCTTCCTCGACCGCGGTCATCACTCATCGGAATGTGGAAACAGGTGGCTGAATGCATAGTGAGACCGTCGCCGTTCACGGAGGCTATGATGTTGATCCAACCACCCGCGCGGTTGCGGTGCCGATCTATCAGACAGTGGCCTACGCGTTCGACAGTGCAGAGCACGGGGCTGCTCTCTTCAATCTAGAGGTCGAGGGTTACCGCTACAGCCGCATAGCCAATCCAACCAATGCCGTGCTTGAGCGACGGGTCGCCGCCCTCGAAGGCGGGATCGAGGCGTTGAGCGTGAGTTCCGGGCAGGCTGCGCTGAACTACTCGATACTTGCGCTGACCGATAACGGCAGCAATATCGTCTCGGTGCCACAGCTTTATGGGACCACCCACACGCTGTTTGCCCACGTGCTGCCAAAGCTCGGGATCAACGTCCGGTTCGCCGAAGCCGATCATCCCGTGGCAATCGAACGATTGATTGATGAAACAACGAAGGCCGTCTTCTGTGAGAGCGTTGGCAATCCGGCGGGCAATATCTGTGACCTGGAAGCGCTTGCCGACGTAGCCCATAGGAACGGCTTACCATTGGTGGTTGATAACACGGTCGCGACCCCGCTGCTGCTACGCCCAATTGATTACGGGGCGGACATTGTCATTCACTCCCTGACGAAGTTTCTAGGCGGACACGGAACCACGCTGGGAGGGATTATCGTCGACAGTGGGAAATTTCCATGGGAGCGTTATAATAAGCGGTTCCCAATGTTCAGCGAGCCGGACGCCTCTTATCACAACATGATTTATTCCGAGCATTTTGGTGCGGCGGCTTATATTGCGCGTTGTCGCAGCGTCTATCAGCGGACCATGGGGGCTGTCCTGTCGCCGCTCAGCGCGTTCCTGCTGCTGCAGGGTATCGAGACAGTGGGCGTGCGGATCGACCGGCACGTGGAAAATGCAAGGCGGGTCGCGGAGTTCCTGCGCGACCATCCGAAAGTGGCATGGATCAACTACGCGGGCTTTCCTGATAACCCTTACTACACGCTTGCCCAAAAGTATCTTGGCGGCCGAGCCTGCTCGCTCGTGACGTTTGGGATAGATGGCGGATTCGAGGCAGGAACGGTCTTCTATGACGCGCTTGGGTTGATCAAGAGGCTGGTCAATCTAGGGGACGCCAAATCGCTGGCCTGTCATCCCGCCTCCACCACACACCGGCAGATGTCGGCCGATGAGCAGAAAAGCGCCGGGGTCACGCCAGAGATGATCCGGCTTAGCATCGGCATAGAGCATGTGGATGATATCATAGCGGATCTCGATCAAGCGCTGCGTGTGGCTGCAAGCGCGCAGCGATCGTCCAGCATCTGAAGCGTGAGAATGAGTATAGTGGCGCCAGCACTAGGGGCACGTGAGGCGATGGCGCCCAGCCAGGGGGACGGGTTCATGGACCGCTGCGATGGAGATCCCATTGTCATTGGTCTCGTCAACAACATGCCGGACGCGGCGTTGCGTGCGACCGAGCAGCAATTTCGCACGTTGCTGTCGGCGACGCCGGCCGGTCAGAATGTTCGTCTAAAGTTGTTCTTCCTGCCCGAAATACCGCGCTCGGACACGGCCCGCTTCCATTTCATGCGGCACTACGAACCCATAGATGCGCTTTGGGAGAGCCATGTGGACGGCCTGATTGTTACGGGCGCGGAGCCACGGGCGCCGCTTCTCACAGACGAACTCTATTGGAACACCCTGACAAAGCTGGTCGATTGGGCAGACGATCAAAAAGTCTCCACCATATGGTCCTGTCTTGCGGCCCATGCCGCCGTCCAATATTTGGATGGCATCGGTCGTCTCGCCTTGAAGAAAAAGCTCTTCGGGGTGTACGACTGCCGAAAGGTCGCTGATCATCCGATACTGGCCGGTCTTCCGTCGCAATGGAGCGTTCCGCACTCCCGCTACAATGGATTACCGGAAGATCTACTTGATTCGATGGGATATCGCCTTCTGTCGAGCTCGGTGGAGGCTGGCGCAGACGTTTTCGTGAGAGAGCAGGGCAGTCTATTTGTTTTTCTGAACGGTCATCCAGAGTACCAGGCCGATGCCCTGTTCCGCGAATACCGGCGAGATGTCGTTCGGTTCCTGTCTGGCGAGCGAGAAAGCTACCCGGACGTGCCGAACGGCTATTTTGATGACGACACGACAAAGCTACTGGTGGCGTTTCGCGAGCGCGCCATCCGAAACCGAAGTGCCGATCTGGCCGTGGATCTGCCGGCCCGCGGTGTCGCCGACGAACGACTGCCGCACGCGTGGCATGGTGTGGCCACACTTATATTTGGCAACTGGCTGACATATCTGATGGCACATCGGCCGCAATCTGCCCTTCCGCAGGCGTCCGCTTTCGCGGTGCCCCAGGCCGGGCACGACGTCAATCCGTGAGCCGTAGCGCGCCACCCGAACCGGCATCCTTGCTGTTTCCCGGCAGTGATTTTCGAAAACGTTGGGACGACTTCCTAACACAAGAACTCACCGCGGTGCATGAGCGGATTGCCAAGGGCCCGGTGACGCCAGCGTTCGACATTGTCGCGTTTCGAAACGAACTTGCAGCCTTTGACTTCCGGCAGCCGTGCCCTGCGGACGATCTTCTGTCGTGGACGATTGCGCAAATGGAGCACGGCATCGTTCACATAACCCATCCGCGATATTTCGGACTATTCAATCCAACGCCGACGGTGCCGTCGCAGTGGGCGGATCGGATCGCGGCAACGTTCAATCCGCAGCTCGCTACGTGGACGACGTCCCCGGCCGCTGTGGAGATCGAGGCCCACGTGATCCGTATGGTTGCGGAACGCGCCGGGCTTGCGCCCGATGCATTCGGCCACTTCACAACTGGCGGTGCGGAAGCGAATTACACCGCCCTTATCTGCGCTCTGACACGCGCGGATCCTGACTTCGCGGTCGAAGGCGCCCGCGCATTCCAGGGTCCCCCAGTGCTTTACACATCAAAGGAGAAGTCACCTCGCCTGGTTCAAGATTGCGCACCAGGCAGGGATTGGACGTTCGGCCGTTCGACTTATCGCCACGGATGGGTCCGGGCGTATGGACCCAGACGCGCTGCGGGAGATGATGGCAGCCGACCGGACAGCCGGCTGTATACCTATCATGGTCGTGGGCACGGCCGGAACCACAAACGCCGGCATGATCGATCCGCTACCGGTATGTGGCGAGCTGGCACAGGCCGCGAATGCATGGTTTCACGTCGATGCGGCCTGGGGTGGGGCTCTGATTGCGTCTGACAAGCTTCGTTACCTGCTCTCCGGCATTGAACAAGCCGACTCTGTTACGATTGATGCACACAAGTGGTTCGCGACGACCATGGGCTGCGGTATGTTTCTGACGCGGCAGCGCCCTATCCTGTCATGTGTATTCGGGGTCTCAACCGGCTACATGCCATCCAATCTACGTGATCTCGACCCGTATGTGACATCGCTTCAGTGGTCGCGCCGCTTCCTGGGGCTGCGTCTGTTCTTGTCACTGGCAACGGCCGGTTGGGCTGGTTATGCGGACCATGTGGAGCGAGCGATAGAACTCGCCGAGCAGCTCAGGAGTGAACTCGTGGAGAGAGGTTGGCGCGTTACGAACAGCTCTCCGCTTGCGGTCTTGTGCATCGAGCCGCCGGCGGGGTTCGGCGAGATCCGATCGATTGTCGGCAAGGTCCTCGCATCCGGTGGAGCTTGGGTCTCGGCAGCCCAATTCGAGGGGCACGATGTCATTCGGGCCAGTATAACACATGGCGAAACGACGGCGCACGACATCACGGAGCTTGTCAGGGTTCTTACGTCTATAGGCCAACCCCATTCTGGCATGGACCAGGTGGCCGGCTGAGCTTAGCGCGGAGTTAGCTCTGGCAAAATGAAGCGTTCATGTTGGACGGCCCTATTGCTGCGCACTGGCTGGCGTGACAGCCTCCGCCCTATGTTCGTCGAACCAGTCTTGGATCGTGGTGCTGATGTGATGCTTGAAAATAGTCTTCGCAAAGCGCCGGGTTTCCCGAGCGATTTGAGACGGGTCAAACCTATTCTCTATCCGTTCAAATTCGAGAACCGCAGCCATCAGAGATTCAGCCGTCTGATCACTAAACAACACCCCACTCTCTCCATGGCGAACGGTTTCGAGCACGCCGCCACCGGCCCATGCGATCACGGGACGCCCCGCACTCATGGCTTCAACCGGAACAATTCCAAAGTCTTCATCTGCAATGAAAACAAGCGCTCGGCAACGACGATAGTGATCTCGAAGAGAGACGTCGTCGGCCCATCCTGTGAACGTAATGCTTGAACCGGCCGCCCGCTTGAGCGCTGATAACTGATCGCCTTGGCCTATTACGATCAACGGCTTACCCATCCTGTTAAACGCCTGTACCACGACGTCCGCGTGCTTGTAGGCTACCAGTTGGCCGACGTAGAGATAAAAGTCTTCTGGTGGCCTTTGAGCCCACTGCAGCAGTTCAACCGGGGGGTATATCACCGTTGATGTCCGGCCGTAATATTTTTTGATTCTCGCCGCTACATTACGAGAGTTTGCTATGAAATGGTCCACCCTCGTCGCGCTGGCTTGATCCCAGCTACGCAAGCCCGGCATCGTGAATAACATCACAAGCCGTTTAAGCATTCCTGCTTGCCTGCGATACTCGTGCAAGCCGCTCCAAAGATAGCGCATTGGAGTATGACAGTAGCAAACATGCATTGCATCAGGCCGCGTTAGCACTCCTTTGGCCGGCCCGGACTCGCTGCTTATCACAAGATCATATTGCGAGAGGTCCACCGCTTCGAAGGGCGTACGGCATCAGCAGCAGGTAGGCCTTGTATAAACGGCGGGCAAACGGAAGCCTGGCGATAAAGGTCGTGTTTACAGTGTGACGCCGTATTGTTTCAGAAATATGTTCCGGCCAATATACGTGGGTGAAGATATCGGCGTTTGGATATAACTCGCAGAGTGCTTCAACGACCTTTTCGCCGCCGCGCATACCCACAAGCCAATAATGAACGATTGCAACCTTAGTAGCGCGTCGCGTCGCAGGAGAGCAGTTCTCCGCTATCATCAGGTTGTCATCGGGCGCCGGCCGGTTCAGCGAACCAGCTTGCACACCGTTCTCCAGTGCCTTTCCGACCTTCGTCACGCGTGCAACATTGAACAAACCATTGATGCTAAACTGCGCCGTCGCGGCTTAGAACGACAGCTACAGTCTTAAACAATATCTTGAAATCGCCTCGAACCGAGTGACTGTCGGCATAGGCTTCATCCAGCGCCACACGCTTGTCGTAGCCAGCGGTACTTCGACCGCTCACCTGCCATGGGCCAGTGATACCAGGCCGCACCGATAGATAGGCGCGTGCGGCGGACGCATGGTAGAAGAGCTGCAACTCCTCCCGGGTGACCGGTCGTGGTCCAACCATACTCATGTCGGCTCGGATGACATTGATGAGTTGTGGTAGTTCGTCAAGGCTGGTGGACCGTAATATGCGCCCGAAAAAGGTAATACGAGGATCATTTTGAAGTTTTCTCGTTTCATTCCATTCCGCCATGGCTGCTGCATCTGTCGCAAGGTGCTCTGCCAACATTCGCTCTGCGTCTAGGTGCATCGTTCTAAATTTCAGGCATCCGAATATCTTGCCATCGCGCCCTATGCGGTTGTGCGAAAAGAATATTGGACCACCGTTAAGTTTAATTGCAGCAGAAATTACAACAAAAACGGGTAAAATTAGGATGAGCAGGACAAGCGCTATTATTACGTCGATGCGTCTCTTTGCAGTTAAGCTGGCTTTGGCTCGCATCGCAGCGAGAGGCAAAGAAGACCTTTCGTCGCGCGCTACTGCATCCGACCGCTTGACGTGCATTCCATTCATTTCATGTCGTCCGCTCAAGCGTTTGAAGGGTTTGAAGTTTTAATCACTAGCATTGTAGCGCTAGTTTGGTGCTCGACGACTTGAGCGATAGGTTATCCTTTATCGTCTCTTTATAGGCAGTAGCTTAATTCTCACGTTTTTGAGAGGATATGAAGCTTGAGAAAACTGTCGCAAATTTGAATCGACCAGCCGACATCGAAATGACTTATCCACTAGTGAGGGTGGAGGATGGAACGAATCCGTAGAGCTGGCCACTGAACTTATAATGTTAAATGACTCTGCCCTGATGCGCTAGGGCAGCAGAAACATCCTCTCCCTGTCGCCGCCGGTTAAGGCAAAGTGACCGATCCGCCTGGTCCACTTGTGCAGCGATGTCAGTCCCACCGCAGTTCAGGTGTCACCGTCCGCTGGATAGCTCAGTGATCATGATTTTCTGGCGGATCACGTCAATGCTGTTCTCATCATCATGCTGCAAAACCATGTAGAGATACGGCGTGCGGCCGGTGTTTTCAAAATTTTTGCTAGAATCGGTTGGATCTAGAAGGACTGGATAACGGATTTCGCCTTGGCGGGTACGCGACTTGTTCAGCGGCAGGATCTTAACGGCGTTTGTCCAGTGCACCAAGTCCCTGGAAGTCGATAGGTAAACGCCATCAACGGGGGATTGCTTGTTGCCGACAAGCAGAAAGCGTCTCAGATATTGATTGTAGGTGATGGACGAGTGCATGTCGCCGATCGCCTCTTTGGAAATTGGTTCACACAGATTAGTCAGTCCGTCCACCCATCCGTGACTTGTCCACAACTTCCACGAATCCGCTCGGTCGATATGAGGCGTACGCGCCAAGCACACACCCCATGCATTATGAAGGCCAGGGTCAATGCCCTGATGGAACATGATGTAGTAGTTTCCTTCAAATTTAACAATGTTAGACGGTTCAGCCGGCCCATAAACCGCGTCGCCGCCGGTCGCGTCGCAGGAATAGGTTGTCTTCCATGGGGAACCTGGCCGAAAAAGCTTGTAGCTGCCAGGATGATGAAATGATTGTCCGCCGTCCTGGGACATCGACAGAGTGACCGCATTAATCCTGAAGCGCCAATTTAAATCGGAATGGCAACGGTGATCGATCAGCGATGGATACCACTCGTCATGGACAAGGGCATATACATCATGTCCATCCAGCGTATAAACGGACGATAACCATTCGTGATAATCCTCGCCTGTCGGGTCGCGGTCCTCCTGTGACTTCATGATGGGCTTGCAGTCAGTTACCCGAAGGTCGTCCAGCGTCGGTCCAGACATGCGGTAGGTTGTAATTTGACTTGAAATAAACTGCACCTCGCCGTGGGCATCCCGAAAGCTTCGCGGCGGTACATCTGGTAGGTCATTGCCGCAACCCTGCGCAGCGTGATCGTATACGACTTCCGGTCTCCCAACGGGGCGAACCGAAAGAACGCCGTCAGCGGATACCGGAATATCCCTGCATACCAGCACCGAGCAGAGAAAAGTAAATTGCTTTGGTGCGCCGTCGATCAAAATCCGCGAGTTTTGCGGCCCAATGCGATAGGCGTACAGGCTGTGCGGGTGGCCATCCCGGAAGACATAGGGTATCGGAAGGCGGAACCGATGTGGTCCTTGGATTTTTGCGTTGCCCGCGGTAAGATCCGGGCTGGACAGGTTCGCATGGACGCGGCCGACAAAGGTGCCATGGTCAGGCGGGCCGTCGATGTACAGGTCGACTTCGACGGTATCAGCTGGATGGTCGAGGTCCACCGCCCACCCTATGGCGCTCATGTTCCTTGTGCCATCCAAGAATCCCGTAATCGTCGGATTTGACGCCGAAGCGGACGGAGCCGCTATCGTATATGCGAGAAGAAATGCAATGCAAACTCCGAAAGATCGGGCGAAGTTAAAATTAATCACGATAGTCCCCACCGCTCGGTAGTAGCACGCTTTATCAAAGCGCAATATCTCGCCATTTCACAGACGTTGCCGATCTCCTGGTCGGATCGACATTGCGTCTTACCTAGGCTTCCCCGCGACCGGATGCCGCTCGCCATTTGGATCAAGCCGCCGTATAGTTTCGTATCGCCTCACGAGTAGCGCGACCGGTCAAGCATCTTCAGACTGTGGGCGATATACCGACCTTCATAATATCTTAATATTGCCCCGAGCCCGATAAGTCCTGCCAGAACATAGAGACCTGCGAAGCCCGGCGTAAAGACGACGGATGTCAAACATCCATAGGCGATGAACCCGGTCCATACAGCAACAACCGAAGCGCTGCGACCATCCGGTTTCTGATTATCGATCCTTGTTTCAACCCAACTGAGGATTGTTCGCAGTATGATACCAAAGACGACCCCGCCGACGATCACCCCGGGAAGATCGAAATTCAAATAGAGCTCGCCGAAGAGCGGAAGCCTAAGGCCGCTGTGCTTGCTTGGGTCCAAGCCTGCCAGTGCGGCGGTGACGCGCCCGATCCCCATATCGTAGCGGAAATCGAGAAGAAAGGTCGGAACAAAGGAAAGGAACCCGGCAGCATAGGTTAGGCCGTAAAACCGCTGATCAAACAGGCCGGAGAGCGTCCAGGCAAAATCCCTTAGATCACTAAAGTTGTTCCCATAGAGCATTTGGTCGAGGGTCCCGGCTTGATTTTCTACTCCCGGTTGACCTGCGGAACGCATCCCGCCTATGGCAAGAGCAAAGCTCGCCAGCGCAACGGCTCCGACAAGTGGCACCAACCAGCCTCGCCTGCGAACCGGCATCGCCGCCATGATCCAGATCTCGACAAGGGTCAGCACGACCACAGTCCGATCCCCGCCCAACGCGCCGTTCAGCGCGATCATGATGCCGGCGCCTACGATCAATGGCGATGACTTGGCAATCCCACGCGCGGCAATGGCAAGCGCGCAAAACGGGATCAATTGGCCCCACAAATTATAAATCGGGCGCAGCTCGGGTCGCTCGAACACAAGGCTACGCGCGACGAATGGTTGAAAACCAGAACCGAAAAGCAGCACCACCACACCGACCGCGAGACAGAATGCAGTTATCATACCGCGGCGTGTACACCACCCGTTCAGCAATACATCATGAAGGTGGTCTAAACCCAACGATCGACGTCCCAGGGTGACATAGGGAGCGATGCCCAAGGCGCCAATCAGCATGGATATCACGCCGATCGCGGAAATTCGAAGTGCCCAATCCAAATAGTTCAGGATGACCGGCAACCTATTTGCGACCGCGATCATGTTTTCGGGCGACCGCCCGAATGGATACATGAAGATTATCTTCAAATAAAAGTCAAAACCGATAATCCAGGTCCCAAGCGATAACAAGCCCCAGTGCCGGTATTGGTGGATGTAGTAAATAATGAACCACAGACTACCAAACAATACTATAAGCAAGCAGTCGATGGGTGTTTCGCCGACCCAAGTTAAAATCGCTTGGAGGATCATGACCGAACGGTCGGCTCCGCTGCTTCCTCACATTGCGCCAAGATGGTCTCGGCTGTGGCCCGCCAGGTAAATCGAGTAGCCCTGACACGTCCATCGTTGGAAAGACGCTCGCGCAAGCAACTATCCGAGGCGACCTGCTGTAGGCCCGCCGCAAGCCCGCTCTGGCTACCGATATCAACGACATAGTTAGCCCCGCCGGCGACTTCGGCCAGAGCTCCCTGGCCGCTGGTCATCACCGGGCAGCCGCAGACCATTGCTTCCACCGGCGGCAGACCAAAGCCCTCGTAAGTGGATGGATAGATCAGCGCCAGCGCACCCTCATAAAGCGCCCTCAATTCGGCATCGCTAACATAGCCAACGTGAACAACTGCCGGTGGAAGTTCCGGATCGGGTAAACCGTGGACGCGGGAATTTCGATTTCCGGTCAGAACCAGCTTTACACCTTCGAGTCGGGCGAGGGAAAAAGCGCGAAGCAAAAGTTCAAGGTTCTTGTTTGCCGCTCCGAGACCCACCGCAAGGAAGTACCTATCTTTTGCAAGTCCGTTGCGGATTAGTACGGAGGCGTCGGCGGTCTGCGCGAGGATATGTTCCGCGCCTTCGTGACACACCGAGATACGGCTCATCGGGATACCGTACCAACGCGAGATTTCGCCACGGGAAAAATCCGAAACCGTCAGCACCCGAGCAGCCCGCCGTATGAGGACCGGCAGCAGAATGGCGTAAGCGGCCCTAAAGGCCCGCGAAAACCCCTCAGGCTGGGCCTTGATCGTTGCATCATGAACAACAACAACCTGTCGGCGACGTAAAACCGGCCCAAGATTACACAAATTAAGCAGAACGCCCCGAAGCGCCGAAATTGAAAGGTCGAATTGCTCCCAGGCATATCCTCCTCGGAACATGCCAATCCGGACATGACGGAGGTTGTTAAGCCATGAAGGCGTGGGCACCGAGGAAGGTGTAACAAGTACGGCACGCTCTCGCAGCCGGCTGTAGCGCGGCTCGTCTAGCAGTGCATCGATGCTGCGGACAACCTCCCTCGCGAAGCGCTGTACACCGCTCTGACGATGGGTCAGAAAGCGGCCGTTTATGTATAGGTTCGTTAATCCTGACGAACCGTCAGGCACGAGTAACGCCTTGCTTCGTATGCGCGACCAACGGCCTTGAGACGTTGGCCGGATCAACGCCGTGGTTGTCCCTCGCAGCCATGACACGACGAGATCGCGACGCACGGCGTCCAAAGAGCGATGATACCGATGCCAGTGTTGCCGCGCCGGCAATACCGACCATACCGGCAATCGCCATGTAAAGCAGGGGAGCCGGCCTTACCGGCGCATCGGGCGCTGACAGGTTCGGCGTCTGCACCAAGGACACGTTGTCAATTTGCCGCTCTGCAAGATTGGCAAGCGCCCGCGCCTCCTCTCTCCGAACAGCCAGGTTATGGAAGTTGAGCTGCCGAGCAGTGACTTCGCTTTCCAGACGCGTGCGCGTGGCATCTATCTCATCGGCGTGAAGCAGCTGACTATCCATTGCAGCGACCTGCCGCTGAAGTTCACGAATACGGCCGTTCAACGCCGCACGCGTTGCGTCATTACCCTGAATGTCGTTTTCGAGTTCGATCAAAGTCGGATTGCGCGCATCCCGCACCACGCCGGCAAAATGGGACCCGGTCGCCGTTTCGGTGTATGCCCGGATCTGCTGCGGCATTGCCTTGAGCTCACTGTCCAAACCAGCCGCTCGGCCTTCCGCCGCCGCCAACTCGGTGTGAGCTTGTTGTAACCCTAGCGTCATTGCGTCGCGCTGTTCCAGCAATGTCGTGAGCTCGCCTTGAAAGGCAAGAGCACCATACTTCGCGCGGAAATCCGACAGACGTTTCTGCGCATCAGACAGACGATCCTCTGCCTCTTTCGTAACGGTTTCGTAAAATCCCACGTTGGAAACATCATTGACGTTCGTGGCCAAGCGGCGTTGCCCGGTCAGCAGAATTTCCAGAACAGTCCGCGCCATCGCAGGATCGTGATGACGGAATGCAATTTGGACAAGGGTGGATGCCCTTGTGCGTGAGATTGATAGAGAAGCCTGAAACTGCTTCACGGCTCTGTCCATGACAGACCCGCTGTGGAACCAGCTGACCGTGCTGGGAACGACCTGATCGTATAGCGTACGAAGCCGCTCTTCAAACATTGTCAGGCCCGATTGTACTGTTGGTGCTTGTTGAGGCGCCAGTTCGGGATATAAGCGAAAAACGCCCAGTTGTTCGATCGTTTTGACGATCAGGTCCCGGCTCGAGAACAGCTGAACTTGCGTCGACACAGCTTCGTCCTGATCTGCCGTTACCGGCACGATCGCCGTCGGATTCGCACCCACTTCCGGCGTGTAGACCTGGTCGCGTCCGAATTTGACAAGAAGTATTGCGCGTGATTCGTAAACTGGCTTTTGCACCATGATCAACACGAGGCCGGCCAAGAGGCAGGCTATAAACACCAGGGCGGCGCGAAACCTAAAGCGGTAGAGCGCGTGCAGAAGGTTGAAAGTCTGCGGTGAGGCTTCGGCAGACACGCCTCGAACTAGTTCTGCGGAGCCATCCATATGTTTAATCCCTGGGTATGGTGATTGCAGGCTGCATGACGGCGGATCTGGTATCAAGAGATCTGCGCCATGCAGCGACAAGCGCGGCTCCAACCACTTCGATCGAGAAGTTCATTTGAACTTGTTTACGACCCACCAGGCCGACCGGCGCCAACTGCTCTGGATGCGTAGCGAGTTGATCCAGCATGACAGTCAGCTTATCTAAATCGCCTGTTGGAACAATCCATCCACCTTGGCCAACTACCTGCGGGATTGACCCACTATCGGACCCGATGACCGGCACTCCGCAACTATGGGCTTCGATGATAACACGCCCAAACTGTTCTTTTACGGTTTTGGTCGTCCTCGTCATCAAGATAAGTACATCAAGGCGGCTGAGAAATTTGGCGACGGCCTCCGGCGACGCCCATGGCAGAAATTCAACCTTATCGCCGAGACCGACTTCCCCCACGCGGTCGACCAGCGAAGCCTGATGCGGCCCTTCTCCCATGATAAGCAGTTTAATCCTGCTCTTGCAATGTAGGAGTGCATCAAGAACGTCATCAAGTCCCTTTTCCACCACGATGCGCCCGACATAGCCGATCGTCAGGCCACGTTCGGGATCACGCGATACCATTTCGGCTGTCCCCCGCGGCCTGAATATAGTCTGGTCAACCGCGTGATTAATGAGCGAGGCCCTGCCCGCGTAGCCCTTCAAGTTGACCACGTTCAAGGCGTCCATGCTCCGCGCCAACAGATAATCCGTGTTGGCGAGCACGTAACGCCGGATCTTCTCGAACGGCGGCGGCAGACGTTTGAGTATATTCTGCTCAACCTCCAATACCAAAGGCATGGAGGGAGCAAATCTATTTCGGAGTAGAACCGCCTGAAGTGCAACCAAGCTCCATGGTTCCTCCCACACGTGAAGCACGTCGGGTTCGAGCCGAGAAACATAATCCTGCAAACCCGGATAATGGTGCAGGTACCATTTCGCTTCACCGAGTTTCGGAAGTCGTATTGGCCTGAAATGGATATTTCGTTCGGTTTCATCCGGAGCGTCTACTATCTGCCAACGTCCCTCTTCGTACCATCTGTCAGGGACGATCAAATGTGTCTCGATCCCCTGGTCCCAAATTCGACGTGAATAACGGGCGCGGCCTCGGCTTCTGGAAAACGACGTATGCCCTACGACCACGACCCTGCATGGACGTTCGATCACGGTGCACGAAGGCGGCATTGACGGCTTGGAATCACGACAGCTTGCAACATGGTTGATCGCAATCTTCTCCAACACGTAGGGCTATTGGTACCCGCCGACGCCGGCTAGCAAACTGCTCATCCCGCTCAGATGCGCTTCGACGTGCGCAAGGCTCTTGTGTGATCCATTGAGATTGATACGCGGCAAAGCCATGAAATCGTGCCGCCGCTTGCCCCATAACAATGCCCTTCGTGTGGTCGACGCGGTGATGTATCCGGCCTGTTCAGCCAATCGGAACTCACGCTCAGAACAATCACCCGAGCGTCCATATGGAAATGCCGCATGTCTGATCCGAATGCCGAGCTTGTCCTCGAGTCGCCGGCGGCTGCCATCAAGCTCCGCCAAGGCAACGGATGCTGACAGGCCGGACAAGCGAGGGTGTGATATCGTGTGAGCTCCGATCTCGACGAGCGGATCATCCCGCAGTGCCACTATCATCTCCCAACTAATTGCATGCTTCGTGCGGAGGGATTCTGCATCGTAGCCATTGGCTGCACAGAAGCGGCCGAAAGCGGCTACGGGATCGTCTGCCTCCCACTGCTTCGCAAGCCGCGCGTACAGCCTGGACTTCTCCCGCAGCGTCACGGCGGACACCGTGATGCTCTCGTTCTCGTGAGTTGGGAGAATGATCTGGTCTCGTTCTCGGATGATTTGCTCAAGTCCTGATGGCCACATGACATACGCGCCGTCCGGGATGTCAGTGGTTAGGTAGACCGTGAAGGGAACACCAAGGCTGCGGAAGATCGGAGCGGCGACTTCGCATGTATCACGATATCCATCATCGATAGAGAAGTTGACGAATTTGCCAGGGCGTCCGGATATCAAGCGGTCCGCCACATCATCCATTGTGACAATCGCCCAGTCGCGCCGAAGCAGATATTGAACAAGATTACTCAGGAATTCAGTGTCTAAGTAAAAGGCATTATGAGGGAGCTCGGCCCATTGGGCTGAATGCGCAACGCGATGAAACGTAAAGAGACAGCCTCGATCACCTGCCAGACAATTCAGAGAGCGCAAAATACCCGTATAATATGACACGCTTACACCAGCAGAATAGGTGCGCGCGACGGTATCACGCAGTAGTTGTGTGAAAGATGAGTTTCTTGCAGAAATCAACACATCATCTTCCCACAATGTAACGAAACCTCAACACTTATATCGGAGGATGGGGCTTAGACGCAACTATGTCCCTACTGGATGAGATCCAACGGAACGATCCGTCGGATCTCATCCACTGGTCATTGATTTGGTGGGCCGATACACCTGACGCTTGGGCACCAAGCGTCAGGATCGGACCACTACCTGACCAGGTTGTTATTCGACCTGCTCATGGATGCGCAGGGGCCATCGGCAACGGGAGAGATTGCGCTCTCACTCGAATGCCACTTCAATAAGCTCCGGGTTAGTTTACTATTAATTTCAGAACGCTGCCGTACAAGGTCTGCCGCGTCCGTAATGCGTGCAGAGCGTTCAGGACGCGTGTAGGACATCAACAGTGAAGCACCACGACGGTAAGAACGGGAAGATTATAGAAAAAGACACTAGCTTCGTGACGCCAGGCCGTCCCATTGCCGATCTTGGCCGCGGCACGCTGTTTTCCGTTTTGTCAAACGCTAGCCTGGGCATCGATCGGATTGATCGCGACGCCGGCGTTCTTTTCTCCGCGGCTGTCGGCGATCTCATCGTTTCCGCCAAGCATGCGTCACACTAGCCGGCGGTCACTGTGGGGCCTGACAGCCGCCGGCAGCCTCTCGCCGAGGCGCTTTGTCGCCGATGGCGCTGGTCAGATAGTTTTGGCCGATCTGGCGGCAGCAGGTGCCGCCGCGCCAGCATCCGACGTGTTCCGTGGCCGCTGTGTGCTGATTTCAAGCGATCGGCAACTTCCCGCGGTGTTGGCATTGCTCGCGCTCGACGGCGTCGCTCGGCGTATTGTGCTGTGCCCCTCCGACCTCTCTCCGGCCTATTTGTCGATGATCGTCGCTGAGGCGGAGGTCGATTTGATCGTCTCCGACGGCACCGGACCGGGTACTCATGCGATTGAAACTATACCCGTGGTTGCACCTGGTTCAAGTGCACCTACCGAGGACCGAAGCCGAGCCACAGAATGGTTGTTGTTTACATCGGGCACCTCCGGTCGGCCGAAGATGGTCGTCCACACCTTGGACAGTCTCGTCGGTCCCCTCGACGACGGATTGTTGGTGGCAACCGATGCGGTCTGGAGCACATTCTACGACGTTCGCCGCTATGGCGGCTTGACGATCCTGTTCCGCGCCTTGGCGGGCGGGGCCTCCATGGTCTTGTCGCATGCCGGCGAGGCCCTTGCGGACTTCCTTGCTCGTCTTGGTCGACACGGGGTAACGCATATCTCCGGCACGCCGTCGCATTGGCGGCGGGCACTCATGAGCCCGGCGATACAGGAGATCGCCCCGGATTATGTTCGTCTTTCCGGTGAGGTGGCGGACCAAGCGATCTTGAACCAATTAAGCATTGCCTTCCCCAAGGCTCACATTGCCCATGCCTTTGCCTCGACGGAGGCCGGGTTTGCGTTCGATGTGCGCGACGGCATGGCCGGGTTCCCAGCCGCCCTGATTGGCCAAGCCGGCAAGGCCGAACTGCGGGTTAAGGATGGCTCTTTGCGAATTCGTTCGACACGCACGGCGTCCCGTTACCTCGGCGGCGACGATTGCCTGCTGGATGTTGATGGCTTCGTGGATACTGGTGACATGGTGGAACGACACGGCGACCGCTACTACTTTGCCGGCCGTCGCGAAGGCATCATTAATGTCGGTGGCCTCAAGGTGCATCCGGAGGAGGTCGAGGCTGTAATCAACCAGCACCCAGCCGTGCAGATGGCACGCGTGCGCGGACGACCAAGTCCGGTCACGGGTGCCATCGTTGTGGCGGACATTGTTTTTCAGCCAACGTACATGACCTCGGTTGCGGACATAAAGAGCGACATTCTGCACGCTTGCCGGAACGCGTTGGCGCCTCACAAGGTGCCGGTCATTCTGCGCCAGGTCCCCGCCCTCGATATTGCGGAATCCGGCAAGCTGGTGCGACGGCAGGTTTAGGGTGCTGACTGGATCGCCGGCGGCAGCCGCGACCAGACGATGTGAACGGCCCGCGGCATCGCTGGGGCAAGACTGATTTCGCCGCTGATCTCAGGCATCAGAGCTCGCGCGTGAGCAAGTCAGAAGCGAAAACTGTCGGTCTGCCGCCAAGTGAGGCATCGGCCGAAATAACGTCTGCCAGACGCCGGAGGAGGTGCTGGAGGATGGGAGGCCGGACGTTCAGCTCGGTTGGCGGCGGCGTTGAAGGATGATACGCAGGATGTCCGGGGCAGAAATGACGAACCAGGCGCCGACGGCGATGGCAAGCGCGGCGGACCCCAGGCTTACGCGGACCAGCGACTGATCGAATGAATTCGCAATCATTAGGAAGGCCGCGGTAAGAACGACGGCAAAAGGCAGGATTCGAACCATCAGTCCCATAACGACCAAACCCGACCGCATTGCAATCAGAGCGCCGCCGAGGAGAACCACACCACGCACGCCTTCACCAAGGCCAAGGCCTAAAGCCCCGAATGGGTACGCCAGTACCAGGTCCGCGAGTATATTAACGAAAAAGGCGGCCATGATAATCCTCGCGGCAGTGATGCGTTCGCCCGCCGCAATCACCATTCGAACCACGATCCAACCCAATGTGGTAGCCCAAAGGCCGGCCGATATTCCGCGTAATGCACCGGCCGTTAACGCGACTGCGTGTGCATTGAAGGCCCCGCGCGCCAGGATAAGGCGGACGATGTCTGGTGCGAAGATAACCAGAAACAGGGATGCGGGGATGCCGATGCCAAGCAGCGGGCGCGCAAACGCAATCACGTGCCTTGCGGCGTCTTCCTTGTCAGGCGCGGGCTGCGCCAGAACGACATAGCCGAGCGGCTGGCCGATCAAAAGCAGAGCCGTATCAGTGAGCGTGCGGGCATAGCCGAGTGAGGCCACGGTGCCTATCGCGAGTGTGGAAGCCAGCAACCGCTCGACCATCTGGGTGATCTGTTCGATGAACGGCTGACCGAACAATCCGCGCATACGACGCATGAAGATAACCAGTGACTCGCGCATGTCATTAAGGCGCATATGGCGAAACGCCAACTCATTCTCACGCCACAACATAAACCCGCCGTATAATGCGACGGCGTTGCATCCTATTGTATATCCGTAAGGGATGGCTGTGATTCGCCCGGTGAGGTGCATGACCAGGATGCCGCCGATCACCCCAAGGTTCTGGATTGAGGCGCGCAGGATCGTGATGCGCGACCGGCCAACCGAGATCTCGGCTGGAACTCATGATGGCCGAGACCACATAGGCGGGCATGGAAAAGGCCACAATGCGCACGAAAGCGACGGTCATTTGATGGGCTTCCGGGCCAAAGCCACCGACCAGGAGGCTGGTCGCCGCATCCGCGAAAACCCAGATAAGTGCTGCGATCAGCGTGCTCGCGACAAAGAAGTCTGCAATGAGCGCGGAAAATAAGCGAGTGGCAACACCTTCCGACTTCCACTCCCGGTGCAAAGGGATCAGGACCGATACAATTGCCTCGCCTTGCAAAGGTGCGATCGGTACCACCGAGACGCCCAAGGCGCCGCGGAAACTATCGGCTAGAATGGTGGCACCTAGCAGACGCGCCTGAAGGATCTCGCGAAACAAACCCAACAGCTTGCTGGCGAGTGCACCACCAACCAGACCGGCGGCCAGTCGTATATGGGGTCGACGCGGCATTGGCCTCATCGCGTCCGTTCGACGCGCGCTTGAACCCATAGTCCGTATGGGTCAGCACGGCTCGCCGGGTAATGTCGTTCAGGTTGATGAGCTTGCGGGGCAGTCGGACCAAAACGTGGCTTGCTGATGATACGCGACCGTTTAGACCTGCATGGCGCGGGTTCGATAGCCCGCCTTAATGACCCAATACAATTGGTAACATTAAGATCAATTGCTATCATCGCAAATTGACGCTTAATAACGACGGGTAACAATCGATAGCAAATCTTTCGTGGCGCGTACGGATGCCACGTGGCGGCGGATAATCATTTGATAAAATATGATCCAGCAGATTTGACCTCATATCGTAATAGGTTCCCCACGATGATTTCGATCAATGCCGTGATCATGAATAGGCTTTGCCGGTGCGGCGTTTCCCTCGTAACAGTTGTAATCCGGCACGCCAATGAGCGTCGAGCACATCTTAACGCATCAGATGAAACCGGGAGTAGATCATCCGATCAGGCGCGCGGAACGAACAAGCAGTGCATTGCAAACAGTGGCATTCGGTACTCCAACGCGGAGCCAGCCAACCGCGGCAGGGCCTTGCCTCGGCATGACACGTTGTCGACGGGCGGCTCCATGAAACGCGGTTGGGCGCGATTTTAGCGCGCCGCCGGTGATTGATACCTCGACCGGCGAACCGTTAGGCCGGCTCTGCCCAGATACAGAGGTGCATCATCCGTCTTCTGTGCAACCCCTGGTTCTTCGTCTCTGGGCAGGCCCAATGCGAGGTCGAGGCAGGGCTGAAGCCGATGCGCTGGAAGGCGATCAACTCATAACCAATGCTTTACTCTCCAGGGATTGCTGCCGTGCGTGCCATGCCTTGACAAAGGCGTCGCCCAGAGTGGTTCCGACCCTTGCCGCTGAAAAACGAGCCGCCGCCTGCGCCAGTCCGGCACTACCCGCTCGCGCAAATTCCGAGCGATCATCATCCAGACGCTGGAGAAGTTTGGCGAACCCAGCGATATCGCCCTCTTTGACAATCCATCCGCCATCCGCGACGACATCCGGTATCGCGCCTGAATCCGAGCCTATAACCGGTATGCCGCAGGCATGCGCTTCGGTGATGACGCGGCCGAACTGCTCCTTCCAGGTGCGAGTCGTGCGCGACATCAGCACAAGCGCGTCAAGTCCATTGATGAACTGGGCAACCCCACTTGGACTTCGCGGCTCGAGAACACGCACCCGCTCGCCAAGACCAAGTTTGCCAGCGTTTGCCAGAAGACGCTCCTGGTGCGGCCCGGAACCGAGTATATAGAGCGTGATGTCCCTGTCGCTCGCCTGCATCGCTGCCAGCACATCATCAAGTCCCTTTTCGGGAACAACACGGCCAACGTAGCCCAAGGCGAGCCCACGCGCCTGCAACCCGTCTCGAGCGGCAGCTCGATCACTGGGTCGAAAGACTGTATGATCGACGCTGTATTCCACAATGGCAGTCGGGCCGTCGAAGCCGCATGCTCGTGACACATCGAGGCTTTCGGGTTGGCGCCCGATCAGCAAGTCCGTCTGCTTCAGGGTCGTCCCGCGGATTTGCTTGAATGGCGGCGGCAGCCGGTGGAGGATGTTTTGCTCGGTTTCCAGGATCAATGCCGAGCGTGGCAGCAAACGATCGCGCAGTCGCCCGGCCTGCCACGCGACCACGCTCCAGGGCTCTTCCCAAAGATGAATGACATCGGGCCGCATCTCGACCAGAATGTCATGCAGGCGAGGATAGTAGTGCAGGTACCATTTGATCCGAGGCAGCGCTTGAAGCCTGATCTTTTCGACGCGGATCTTGAGACTGCCCTCCAGCATCTTCGGTTGTGCATCGCGCCCGAACTCGCGCCATCGCGAAGGCACAACCAGGGTCAGATCGATTTCAGGTCGTAGCCGAACAAGGGCGTCGTATCTAAAACGTCCGCTTGGATACAAAGCGACCGAATGTGCGATCGAAAGAACCTTCACCCACACAGCTCCTCTCGAGTTATACCAGCCGCCGTTGATCCTGACCCTTCTGCGGCAGACCGCGTCATGCCGACCGGAGGGTTTAGCCAGAGAGCTGGCGCATATCGGCATCCACGACTTTTCTGTGGCTAGACAAAGGCATGGATGGCGGTCCCACCGTCAACCTGTGGACCCGGACGCCGGGGCGAACTTTATGCTTTGCATTTCCGCATCGACGACAGTCACTGCCACGACCTTTATAACATCAATGTCTATCACGCAGTATGACACTCATATTGGAAAAAACAGAGAGCAAGAGCAATTGCGAACAAACACTCTGAGCAGGTGAATGTGAAGCTGCCACGACCAACCGGAATGCCGCTTGCGAAAACGCGGTCATGTCTGATCAAGCCTTGGTGGTGAAGAAGGGAACGAGGATGCCAGTGCACAGCGATGAGCAACCTACTGACTCCGCGGTTAATTGAAGAAAGCGTCCCGGGATAGTGCGGGCGATAAAGCCGCCGCGCAATATCACTCTCGATGAAGGCTTTTGCGGATCCGCGCCGGATTGCTTGAGGGGCAGATCAAACACATCACCCGCAACCTAAATGTGGTGCAAAAATTTCTTGCGAATAACATAACTTTTGGTGGGTCCGCGATTGGGCGTAGCTTCGATCTGGCCACTTCCCTGATAATTCGTCCCCGGCACGATGTAAATAACCGTAACGCCCTTTGCCGTGAAGGTCCCGCGGCCGAACTTCGAACCGGCTCTTGAGCGCCGCCTTCGTGGGACTGGCCGCATGGACGCTTCTGATACCAGCAGCCCTGTCTATCCGTTACGATATCAATGCAATTCCACCAACCGGGCCAGCAGGAAGTCGCGGAACACCGCCACCCGCTTGGAGTTCCGTAGTTCCTCCGGATAGACGAAGAACACGTCCACCTTGGGGCCCTTCAAGTCGGTCAGCACCTGCACGAGGTCGGAATTTTCCGCCATTACCCAATCCGGCAATGCGCCGATACCCAGCCCCGAGCGAATTGCCAGCATGATGGCATGGATCGAGTTGACCTCCAGCAGGGCGCGACGCGGCGCGCCGGGTCGGCGTCCCGCCTCGGCGAGCCAGTTGACCTCCTGCACCGGCGGATGGTGCTGGCCGAACAGGATCAGCCGGTGCGCGTCCAGATCCTCGGCGCGCTGTGGTACACCGTGCTTCTTCAGGTATTCCGGCACCGCGCAGATGTGCCACTGCATCGTCATCAGGTGGCGCTGCACCAGGTCGGGCTGCTTCGGCGGGTGCATGCGGATCGCCACATCCGCCTCTCGCATCGCCAGGTCGAGTTCCGAATTATCCAGCAGCAGCGAGACCGATACGTCGGGGTAGGCTTCCAGAAAGCCGTGCAACCGCGGTGCGAGCCATGATGAGCCGAATCCCACGGTCGTCGTCACTTTAAGCCGGCCGGCGGGCTTTTCCTTGCTCTCGGTCAGCAGGGCCTCGGTGATCGCCAGTTTGGCGAAAACTTCCCGCACCGTGCGGTTGAGCGACTTGCCCTGCTCGGTCAGGATCAGCCCGCGGGCGTGCCGATGGAACAGCGGGACCTGAAGCGCTTCCTCCAAGGCCGAAATCTGGCGAGAGACGGCGGATTGGCTGAGGCTGAGCGTGTCGCCGGCGTGAGTGAAACTTCCCGCTTCCGCCACCGCGTGAAAAACCCGCAGCTTGTCCCAGTCCATCACAAAGCGTCTCCCTGCGGGCAGGCCCAGACCCACCCCTTCACGCAGCCTCGCACCGGCGGATTCGTGCGCTGCACCAAAGCTAAACACACTTTCACAGGTTTCGGTGCGGAAATTGGACGAGCGTCGTTGTTTTAGCCTATATTGTAGCAAACGAAGCGCGCATTGCGTGCTCCGCAAGGAATTTCTCAGCCTCCAGCGCGGCCATGCAGCCGGAACCAGCTGCGGTGACAGCTTGACGGAACACTTTGTCCTGTACGTCGCCGGCTGCGAAAACGCCGGGCACCGAGGTTTGCGTTCTGCCTGGCATGGTCCGGATGTAACCCTCTTCATCCATGTCGACGTGGCCGGCAAAGACCAGGGTTGTCGGATTATGGCCGATGGCGATGAACACGCCGTCGACCGGCAGGTCGGACGCGGTATCCGTGCGCACGTCACGCAGCCGCACCCCGACAACGGTTTCCGGCATGCCGCCGCCGAGGATTTCCTCGACCGTCTTGTTCCAGATCACCTCAATCTTCGGATGGGCGAAGAGCCGAGCCTGCAGGATTTTCTCGGCCCGCAGCGTGTCGCGGCGGTGGATCAGGATGACGCGGTCGGCGTGATGGGTCAGATACAGCGCCTCCTCGACCGCGGTGTTGCCGCCGCCCACCACGGCAACCGTCTTGCCGCGATAGAAGAACCCGTCACAGGTGGCGCAGGCGGAGACGCCGCGGCCTTGCAGGGCCTGCTCTGATGGCAGGCCGAGCCAGCGGGCCTGGGCGCCGGTTGCGATGACGATGGAGGCGGCGGTGTAGGTGTCGCCCGAGTTGCCGCGGCAGACGAAGGGATGGCGCGAAAAATCAACCTCGGTGATCAGGTCGTTCATGAGCCGGGTGCCGACATGGACGGCTTGCGCTTCCATCTGCTGCATCAGCCACGGGCCTTGGATAACGTCGGCAAAACCCGGGTAGTTTTCTACATCCGTGGTGATCATGAGCTGGCCGCCTGGCTGCAGGCCGGCCACCAGGATGGGGGACAGATTGGCGCGCGCGGCATAGATGGCCGCGGTGAAGCCCGCCGGCCCGGCGCCAATGATCAGCATGTCGGTGTGATGGGTATCGCTCATGCACAAACATATCGGTGTAACAGGCGGCCGGACAAGCAATCGAAGGGTTCATGAGGGACCTGGCTGCCGCTCTCCTCGCGTTTTGAGGCGACAAGCGAATTTCGTCGCCGCATTGTCCAACCATGCGCCGCTACCGTCGGCTTATGCCTTTGCTGTTACTGCTGCTGCCACGGCTGCTGCCGGTCATCGTCGCGGCCGCGCTGGCAATCGGCTTCGGCCGCCAGATCGGTTGGGACACCTTGGCGCGCAACCAGGACGTACTGATGCAGGCGGTTGCCGCGCATCCGGCCGTTGCGCCGGCGCTGTTCCTGCTGACCTATGTTGTCACCGCGGCGTTGTCGTTGCCAAATGCATCGGTGCTGACGGTTGCCGGCGGGCTGCTGTTCGGCACCGTTTTTGGCGGGGTCCTGACGGTTGTTGGCGCGACGCTTGGCGCGTCCCTGCTGCTGCTCGTCGCCCGCTCCGCGTTGGGCGTTTTCATTCAGGGGCGCCTTGGGGTTGCCGCCGCGCCCGTGCTGCGGCGGCTGCGGCGGGACGGGTTCAGTTATCTGCTGGCGCTGCGGCTGGTGCCGTTGGCGCCGTTTTGGGCGGTCAACCTGTCGGCGGCGGTTGTCGGCATGCGGCTGCGTGCATTCGTGCCGGCGACCGTGCTTGGGATCAGCCCCGGCAGCTTCGTGCTGAGCTCAATCGGCTCCAGCGTCGGCGGTATCCTGGCACAGGGCCGCACGCCGGATTTGTCGATGCTGTTCGCGCCGCGGATCGTCCTGCCGTTGCTGGCGCTTGCCGCCCTCTGCCTGCTGCCCCCGTTGCTGCGCCGCCGCTCGACCTTGCATGCCTGATCAGCCGGATCTCAGCGCAGGACTGGTCAAGTCGTTGCTTTTCGCACGCGGCCGCCGTATCCCTCGCCCAGGCCAGGTTCGGCCGCAGAACGTTACCTTGGACGAGGCGCCGCGCAAGTTCCCGGGCCGCAACGGCGGCAGGCACGACTTCGACCTGGCGGTGATCGGTGCTGGTGCGGCGGGTCTGTCGGTTGCGGCGGCGGCGGCACAACTTGGCGCCTCGGTTGTACTGATCGAGCGTGGCCGCATGGGCGGCGACTGCCTGAATACTGGCTGCATCCCTAGCAAGGCGCTGCTGGCGGCATCGCGCTCAGCCCGCGCAGTGCGGGAAGCGGGACGGTTCGGCATCATCGCGGGCGAACCGGCGATCGATTGGAATGCCGTCAGACGCCGCGTCCACGCCGCCATCGCGCAGCTCGCGCCGGTTGACTCGGCGGCGCGCTTTCGCGCCCTGGGTGCCGAGGTGATGCACGCGGAAGCGCGTTTCCTGGATCCGGTTTCGCTCTCCGTCGCCGGCCGCAGGGTGACGGCGCGCCGGTTCGTCATCGCCGCCGGCAGTCGAGCGGCGATACCGGCGATCGAGGGGCTGGATCAGGTGCCGTATTGGACCAATGAGACCCTGTTCGATTTGGAAGAGCGGCCGGACCATCTGCTGATACTGGGCGGTGGCCCGGTCGGCCTGGAAATGGCCGATGCATTCGCCGGCCTGGGCTGCCGCGTCACTATCGTGGCACGCGGGCGCATCGCCGCGAAGGAAGACACCGAACTCGCGAGCGGCCTGCGGATCGCCCTGGCGGCGCGCGGCATTACCATCCGGGAAGGTTCGGCGGTTGCAGGCGTTGCGGCGGGACCAGTCCTGATGCTGACGGACGGCGGCCGGATCAGCGGTTCGCATCTGCTGGTGGCGACCGGCCGCGCACCTGATCTGGCGGCACTGGAGTTGGCGACTGGCAATATTCAGGCCGGACCCGCTGGAATCGCCACCGACCCAGGGCTGCGCAGCCTGACCAACCGGCGCGTCTTCGCGGTGGGCGACATCGCCGACCCGGCCGGTATCGGGCCGCGTGCCTTCACCCATGTCGGGTCCTACCACGCCGGTATCGTCATCCGCCGGACGCTGTTCCGGCTGCCGGCGCGCATCGACTATGCGGCGCTTCCCAGGGTGACTTTTACCGATCCCGAATTGGCCCAGACGGGTCTGACCGAAGCCGAGGCGAAATCGGCCGGTCATGCCGTGCATGTGCTGCGCTGGCCGCTGGCGGACAATGACCGCGCCGTGGCCGATGGCGATCTCGGCGGACTGGTCAAGCTCGTGATCAGCCGCAACCGGGTGGTGGGTGCCGGCATCCTGGCGCCGCACGCGGGGGAAATGATCAGCCAATGGAGCCTGGCGATCGCCCGCCGAACACCGTTATCCGCGCTGGCTGGCATGATTGTGCCGTATCCGACTCGAGCGGAGGCGGCCAAGCGCGCCGTCGGCTCGTTCTTCGCGTCCCGGCTGTTTTCGACGCGCACGAAAGCACTGGTTCGTGTGTTGTGCCGCTTGCCCTGAACGGCTGCGTGCCGCAGCCTTTGTCCCATGAGAAATGCAGAATTGATCCAGTTGCGTCCACCGGCGGCGGGTGAGGCGGTATCCGGTGTTGCGCTGGCCTTGCAGGGTGGGGGCGCGCATGGCGCCTTCGCGTGGGGAGTGTTGGACCGGCTGCTGCAGGACGGTCTGCGGATCGATCGCATCTGCGGCGTCTCGTCGGGCGCGATGCTCGCCGTCATGGTGACGCAGGGGCTGGTGCGGAACGGCATCGAAGGCGCCCGGGCTGAAATGCGGCGGCTGTGGCGACGGGTGGCGCGGGCTCATGCCATGAGCCCGTTGCAGGCGGCACCGTTGGAGCGCTGGCTATGGGGCTGGGACCTGTCGAACTCGGTGATCTGGCAGGGGCTGGAAATGGCGATGCGGCTGTTCAGTCCGGCGCAGCTCAATCCCTTTGGGCACAATCCGCTGCGCCATCTGCTGGCCGACCTGATCGAACCCGATCTGCTGACCGATCCGGCGGCGCCCAGTCTGACGGTGGCGGCGACCGATGTGGCGACCGGACAGGCGGTGCTGTTCGACAATGCCGCGATCACGGTGGATGTGTTGTGCGCCTCGGCCTGCCTGCCGTTCGTGTTCCCGGCGGTGGAGATCGACGGGCGCGCCTATTGGGACGGCGGGTATTCGGGCAATCCGCCGCTGGCGCCGCTGCTGCGTCCGCCATTGCCGGCCGAACTGGTGTTGATCCGGGCGCAGGCGGCGCATCGTCGGGGCGTGCCCACGACGCCCATGCAGATCACCAATCGGCTGAACGAAATCGCCTGCGAGAATGTGCTGGCGGCGGAGCTGGCGGCGCTACCGGTTTCGGTCAAGCTGCGCCGCTATGATGCCGACGAGGTACTGCTGGACCTTCCAATATCTTCCAAATTCAATGGCGAGGCGGATTTCCTGTCGGAGCTGTTCGAGGCGGGGCGGGTTGTCGCGGCGGATTTACCGGCGCCGGCGGCATAAGCGGCGTCGGCGTCGGAGCGCCGCTGCAGGTAACAATTGAGTGCGGGATCGCGCATCGAAGCAGGCTCGAACGCCATGCCGGCTTCAAAACCGGCTGTACGGATGATTCGCCCGGCCAGGCTCAGACCCTCGGTGGGCAGGTTAAGGATCACGTCGGAGCCCTGCTTGCAGAAGTGTTGCGTCCGAAGCTTCGCGCCGCCCCGAGAGATGTTGATCACCTGGATCGCTTGCGGCGTGCCGCTGGTAGCGGCCAAACCGGTCAAGGTTCCGGCCAGCTCCTGACCCGGCTGGCGGCTGAATTGCCGTCTTTCCGTCGCGACCTCGGCTTCGATGGAATTGGCCTCGACGTCCAGTTCACGAGCGACTTCCAGCAGCATCTGGGACAATCGCGGATCTTCTCCGGATGTCGCCATTTCGCGTGCGTGTGCGGCGCGTTGCCTGAAATGATTGGCGTCCACGGCGTCTCCTGTTGTTAAAACAGAATAGCCTCGGCTTTGCATCTACCAAGGTCACGTCCATGTGAGGCGAATAAATATCCGCTGTCAACTACCCACAATAGTACGCGAGATTCCTTAATACGCAATAGTTGTGGATTTAGGCAGTCTTGCCGCTTCCGAGAAAATTTGGGCGCCGGCGGTCAGGCGGCCGCGGCTTGATCACGCTTGCTCTTTGCCCGCTCGATCCGCCGCTTCAGGATAATCCCTTCGGGCGTCAGCTTGGTGTTTGGCGTGCCGAGGAGAAAGGCGTCGATGCCGCCGTTATGTTCAACCGTGCGGATGGCGCGGGTTGATAGGCGAAGCCGCACCGCGTGGCCCAGTACATCGGACAGCAGAGAGGTTACCTGCAGGTTTGGCAGGAAGCGGCGACGGGTCTTGTTGTTGGCGTGGCTGACATTGTTGCCGCTCAGGACGCCCTTACCCGTGATTTCACAGCGACGCGACATCGCACTCAATTCCTCGGATTGCTTGGAAGGCGCGGGTTATGGCCGCTGCGCCCGGTGGCGTCAAGCAACACCGCGAGGCTTGAACCGGGCAATCAGCTAGCGTGGATTTCGAAAACCAGAGCGGAGCGGCCTGGCAGTCGTGAGCACCGGAAGCGCAGATAGCCGCCAGAGTGGCCTTATCAAACGGGCGTTCAGGGGGATTTAGCTTGGTCGTGTAATTCACCCGACTGGACGCTGGCGATCGCGTTGTTCAGGACGGCGATGATCGCCTCATCCGACATACTGCGGGACAGCAGGGCCATAGCGCCGCCGAGGAGGGCGGAGGCGATGGCGACCGAGCCGATATGCTGCCCTGTCATGTATTCGATTGCCTTGTCGACCACGGCGCCGGCTTGGCTCAGATCGGCTGGGGGTGGTTGGCTTGGATAATCCGGCATGGGACGATTTCCTTCAGTTGGCATCGGCAGCTTCGGGCTGCCATTCCGGTTCGGTGGCCTGCAAGGCCCACATCCGCGCATAGAGGCCGCCGGCGGCCAGCAGCGACGCGTGCCGGCCGCGTTCGGCGACCTGCCCATCCTGCAGCACGATGATCTCGTCGGCATCGGTGACGGTTGACAGCCGATGCGCGATCACCAGGGTGGTCCGCCGGCTGGAGACCGCGCGCAAGGCTGACTGGATCTCCTGCTCGGTGCGGCTGTCCAGTGCGCTGGTCGCCTCATCCAGGATCAGGATGCGCGGATCCTTCAGAATAGTGCGTGCGATGGCCACCCGCTGCTTCTCGCCTCCTGACAGCTTCAGGCCGCGCTCGCCGACGCGGGTGTCGTAGCCCTGCGGCAGGCCACATACAAAATCATGCACCTGCGCCAGGCGCGCGGCCTGTTCGATCTCGGATTGGGAGGCACCGGGACGGCCATAGCCGATGTTGTAGCGGATGGTGTCGTTGAACAGCACGGTGTCCTGCGGCACCACGCCAATCGCCGCGCGCAGGCTGTCCTGGGTGACGTCGCGAATGTCCTGGCCGTCGATCAGGATGCGGCCGTTGGTCACGTCGTAGAAGCGAAACAGCAAGCGGCTGATGGTGGACTTGCCGGCGCCGGTCGGGCCGACGATGGCCAGCTTGCGGCCAGCCGGTATGGTGAGATCCAGGCCCTTCAGGATGGTCCGGTCGGGCTGGTAGCCAAAGCGGACATCTTCGAAGCGTACCTCGCCGGCGGACCCCTCCGACAAATGCGCCAGCAGGGCGCCGGCGGTCGGCTTGTCGGCGACTTCCTGCCCAATCCGCAGCAGGCTGAACATCTGTTCCATGTCCACCAGACCCTGCTTAAGCGTCATGTAGACAAGGCCGAGGAAGCCGAGCGGCTGGTAGAGCTGCATGAGGTAGGTGTTTACCAGGACGAATTTGCCGACCGTCATGCTGCCGTCGCGCATGCCGGCGGCGGCGAGCAGCATGATCAGGGTCAGGCCGGTGGCGATGATCGCCGCCTGACCGAGATTGAGCATGTTGAGCGAGACCTGCACCCGCACCGCCGCGCGCTCATAGCGCGCCAGCGCGTGATCGTAGCGCTCCGCCTCATACGCCTCATTGCCGAAATACTTCACCGTTTCATAGTTGAGCAGGCTGTCCAGCGCCTTGGTGGAAGCGTCGTTGTCGGTATCGTTCATGGTGCGGCGGTAGCGGCTGCGGCGGGTCGCGAAGAAGGCGGTGAAGCCGACGTAGAACAGCACGGCCAGGCAGGTGACGACAGCGTAGCGCCAGTCGAACAGGCGCCAGACGATGGCGGTGACCATGAGCAGTTCCAGCGCCGTCGGCACGACGTTGAATACCGCCAGCCGCAGCACCGACTGCATGCCGGTCACTCCGCGGTCGATCACGCGTGACATGCCGCCGGTCTGGCGGTCCATATGGAAGCGCAGGCTGAGAGCGTGCAAATGGCGGAAGGTGCGCAGGGCAAGCAGGCGCACTGCCCGTTGTTGGACAGAGGCAAAAAGCGCGTCGCGCAACTCGCCGAAGCTGGCGGCGCTGATCCGCGCAGCCCCGTAAGCCAGGATCAGCGCGATCGGCACCATGGCGATGGCGGCATGGTTTGCAGCGGGGGTGGCGACCTTGGGCGCCAGTGTATCGACAATGCGGGCGTAGATAATCGGCACGTAGACGGTGGCGACCTTGGCCAGCAGCATGAACAGGAGCGCCGTCACCACCCGGATGCGGGCGCCGATATTGCCGGCGGGCCAGAGGTAGGGCAGCAGCGACGTAACTGTCCGCAGGTTGGATCGCTGCACCTGCAGGGCAGGCGGCAGGACCGCCGGCATGGGCGGCGCGTTGCTTCGTCTCATGTCTCGCATGTGGCACGACGACGCGATATTTCAAAGACACGGGTTGAGGTTTGCCGCCGGGACGCAAGGTCTGAGGCGGGAAGTCGTGGTGTGCAGGCGGCGGTTCGGCCGACAAATTGGGTGTGGCCCTGGCAAGGGGAGAATGGCGTTTGGTCAATCAGGGTCTTGATCAGCACTCGGATGTATTTGGCTTCGAACGCCACGTGCGCGCCTGTAACAATGCGCGCCTGCCTGGGGATCGGCGGCCGTTTCGCATAGGTTCGCACCAGGTCGGCTGGGTCGGTCCGGCGCTGCGGCAGGCGTTGGGCGGATTTGCGGCGATCCATGCTACCCCGGATGATGTGATGCTGGTGGATCCCGCCGCACTGCCGGCCATTGCACAGGCCTTGTCCAGGCGCGGTTTTTTTGGCTGGCGGCAGGAGGCATTCGATGTTCGGGCGACGCCGGAGGGGGCGTCGCTGGCGAAGATCGACCGCGGCGCGCTGCCGTCCTTCGGCATCCAGGCGATCGGCGTGCATGTCAATGGTCTGGTACAGCGGCCTGACGGTCTGTACCTGTGGATCGCCCGACGTGCGAGGGACAAGCAACTGGACCCCGGCAAGCTGGATCACATCGTCGCCGGCGGCGTGCCGGCTGGCCTCGACGCGCGGGCCACCCTGATCAAGGAAGCCGCCGAGGAAGCTTCGGTTCCGGCCGCGCTCGCAGCTGAGGCGACGCAGATGGCAACACTCTATTATAGCATGGAGCGAGCTGAAGGGCTGCGGCGCGACTGGCTTTATTGCTACGACCTGCTACTGCCGCCGGCCTTTACTCCGGTCGCGGCGGACGGCGAGGTGGAAGCATTCGAGCTGTGGCCGATCGAAAAGGTGATGCGGACCGTGCGGACGACGGACGATTTCAAGTTCAATGTGAACCTGGTCCTGATCGACCTGTTCATCCGGCGTGGATTGATCACCGATGCCGCGGCGCTGCGTCGTGCCCTGGCGAACGCCGCATAGTTTTCCAGTGGCTGAACCGAGGTCCCGCGCTATGCGGCCGACTTCCCGGGCCAGACTGACCGCTTGAGCGGCACGCCGGCGATCGGGACGGCATTTCGTTCGAAACCGCCGGTGAAGCGGTTGAGCCTTCGGGCGCCTGCGCCAATGGTGATCGGCTTCGTCGCAATGCCCTGAGACGACCAAGCTGCGCAGAGTCGTCAAGGCCCAGCGTGCAGCTCCGACGGGCGCAACGGTTAAGAAACATCAACTCGACCGCGAGCAGTCTGACCAATCAAATTACGCGTCGAAACAACGATTCGGGCCTGGTTCAGACGGCATTCACACATTTCATCGGCTTGACCGGACAGAGAGGCTCCCACGCCGTCATGGCCCGGGCTTGTTGTTCGGGCCAGCTTTTCAAGCACTTGGTGCGGCGGTGGCCCGGACAAGCCGGGCCATGACGGATGATGAACAGCCGGCTCCTAACCCACTGACAAGGCGCGCTTTGCCGAGATGTGTGAATGCCGTAGGGCCTTTGCCGGGGATGACACTGGGGGGAAGCCTCCAAGGCGTCAATCTCAACGCCATTGGGTATAGCTGAGCCTTTGCCCGCGGATTGCCACCTCGCAGTGGCGAGCCGCCGTAGCGGAGGCAACGTGTAGTTGGGCAAGGTCTGGGGCAGGCGGACGCTTGCAAAGCCGCGCTCAGGCACGACCCGCGACTTAGCCAACCCGGTGCGCAAATCAGTCGGCCCTTCGGACTGCTGGTATGCTTCGTCCGAGCGCCCCGCCATGGCGACTATGCGCGACCTGCCTGGATATCGCTGTCACGACGCGAACGCGCGATGCGGCCAGAGTTTATCAGAGTCGCCGTCATGGCAGTGCCAACCATCCGGGCGGTCACCCCAGAGCCTCAAGCTCGCGATGCACGCGGCTTCAGCCGGAGTGGTGCCCGCTCAACCCTCGGGTGGCGCCGCGGCGATGGGAATTTCGCGAGCCTCCGGCTGATCGCCCATGCCTGGCGCGCGCGGATCGGGCTCGTCTGCGTCCTGTCCAATGGACGACCCATCATCGTTGCCCTGAAAACCGTCGCCATGTTGATAGTTGCGGCGATGATTGCCCGGGTTCTGACCCTGGGCATTCGACCCTTGGGGGTTTGATTGGCCCTGTTGCGCGGCCTGGTTCATCGCGTTCAGGATCCGGAAGTAGTGTTCCGCATGCTGAAAGAAACCTTCCGCTGTAACCCGGTCACCGCTGCTGGTGGCATCGCGCCCGAGCTGAAGGTATTTCTCGAACAGCTGCTGCGACGTGCCGCGAATGCGAACATCGGGCCCATTGCTATCGAACACATGGTTGCGATTGAGCGGAATCCCGCCGCCCGGGTGATGGCGCACGCCACCGCCTCCTCCTCCGCCGCCACCGCCTGAACGATGATTGCGACCGCGCATACGTTTCATATTCATTCTGTTGCCGTCGTGCTTTCCCATTGTCGGCAGACCGGTGGAATAGTCGGGCGCTATAAATGTGCCCCCGAGGATACCCCGCAGGTCAACCACGATCCATCGGCGTTGAAGATGGGATGCGAGGGATCCGCTGACTTAGACCTCCACGCCTGGAGACAGCCGACATGCGGCATCCCCTACCACCTTGATTATCTTAAACTGCCTGCCGCCGCCTGCCAAACAGTTTTTTCATTCAATAACCCCGGGACAGGACGATGGCACGCCCAATTCCAGCCAGATCGAGCCGAATTGAGGTGGCAAATCCACATGCGTGTGCCAGCGCCGAGACGGTATCGGCTTGCCCTTGTCCGAGTTCCAGCACCGCGATGCCATCCGCGGCTAGACTGTCGCGCAGGCGGGGCAACAGGTTGCGATACGCATCATAGCCGTCCGCGCCACCCTCCAGGGCCAGTCGGGGTTCATAACGCGCGACCTCCGGCATCAATTGGGTTATCGCCAAGGTCGCGATGTAAGGCGGGTTCGAAACGACGAGATCGAAGTCGCCAGCCAGGCCATTAGTCCAATCGCCGCAGAGGAACGCGGATCGATCCGCTAGTCCAAGCTGGATGGCGTTGGATCGGGCGAGCGCAGCGGCTTCTGGGGCGAGATCGACGCCGATGCCGAAGGCGGCAGGGAATTCCCGCAGCAACGCGAGCAGCAGGCAGCCAGTGCCGGTTCCCAGGTCGAGGATTCGCCGCGGCGGCGGGCGCTGGGCAAACGCTGCCAGTGCCGCCTCGACCAGGGTTTCGGAGTCGGGCCGGGGGATCAATGTTGCCGGTGATACCCGGAATGTCATGCTCCAGAATTCGCGTCGTCCCAGGATCTGGGCGATGGGTTCCCGCGCCTCCCGGCGGGCGACAAGGCGGTCCAGGCACTTGGTATCAATGGTCTTGCCCGGGTCGCGGATCAGGTCGGCCGGTTGCAGACCCAGGGCGTGGGCGAGCAAAAGCCGAGCCTCCAGGCGCGGATTGTCGGCGATGGGAAGGAGGCGGACGGCGGCGTCGCGGAGTGCCGCGGCGATTGTGGATCGGTGTTGCGTGGGCGAGGCGCCAAGGGGCCGATGATCGATGGGCTTGGAACCCACCGGCCGGCCGGCCATGGACGCAGCCAGCGGCGGAACTATCATTCCTCGGCGGCCAGACGCGCGGCTTGGTCTTCGGCGGTCAGCGCGTCGATGAACTCGTCCAGCTCGCCCTGCATCACCCGGTCGATCTTGTAGAGGGTCAGGTTAATCCGATGGTCGGAGACCCGGCCCTGGGGGAAGTTATAGGTGCGGATACGTTCGCTGCGGTCGCCGGTGCCGACCTGGGATTTACGATCGGCGGCGCGCGTGGCGTGCAGGCTGGCGCGCTGCTGTTCATACATGCGGGCGCGGAGGATCTTCATTGCCTTGGCGCGGTTCTTGTGCTGGCTTCTTTCCTCCTGCATCGCCACCACGATGCCGGTGGGGATATGGGTGATCCGCACCGCGCTATCGGTCTTGTTGACGTGCTGGCCGCCGGCGCCGGAGGCGCGGTAGATGTCGATCCGCAGATCGCTTTCGTCGATCTGGACGTCGACCTCCTCGGCTTCCGGCAGGACGGCGACCGTCACCGTGGAGGTATGGATGCGGCCCTGGCTTTCGGTGGCGGGGACCCGCTGCACGCGATGCACGCCGGATTCGTATTTCAGGCGGGCGAAGACGTTGCGGCCGGTGATTTCGGCACTGGCTTCCTTGATGGCGCCCAGGCCGGTATCGGCGTATTCCAGGATCTCGAACCGCCAGAAGCGGGCTTCGGCGTATTTCTGGTACATCGCGAAGAGCTCGGCGGCGAACAGGCCGGCCTCATCGCCGCCGGCGGCGGGGCGGATTTCCAGAATGGCGGAGCGTGCGTCGGCTTCGTCGCGTGGCAGCAAGGCTAGGCGGATCTCGTGCTCCAGGGTTGGGATCTGGTCTTTCAGCGAGTACAGTTCGGCTTCGGCCAGTTCCTTCATCTCGGGATCGGTCAGCAGGGATTCGGCGTCCTGGCGCGCGCGTTCGGCGGCGCGCAGGTCGCCGATGCGGGCGACCACGGGTTCGATATCAGCGAGTTCCTTCGAGGCGCGGACGTAGGCTTCACCGGAGATGCTCTCGGACAGCAGGGCCCGCAGTTCGTCCGCGCGGGCGGCGATGCGGTCCAGTTTCAGCGCCAGGTTCATCGCAGCCGGGACGGGATCTGGGAGAACGGCACCGGCTCCTGCGCGCCGGTCAGCAGGTCCTTCACCTGAGCGACGCCGTTGGCGATATCGTCTTCACCCAGGATCACGGCGGCGCGGGCGCCGATGCGGTTGGCGCGTTCCATCCGCCGGCGCAGGTTGCCGCGGTAGGCTATCTCGGCGCGGATGCCGTTGGCCCGCAGCGATTGGAGGATTTCGATTGCGGCGACCTCGGCAACGTCGCCAATCGGCACGACAGCGACCGGGGCAGGGGGCGGTGGGGCGACGTCGATCAGCATAGCCAGACGTTCGATCCCGGCGGCCCAGCCGATGGCGGGTGTGGAAGGGCCGCCCATTTCCGCCACTAGGCCATCGTATCGGCCGCCGGCCATCACGGTCCCCTGCGCGCCCAGCTTAGCGGTAACGAACTCGAACGCGGTGTGACCGTAGTAGTCCAGGCCGCGGACGATGCGGGGGTTCTGCTGGAATGGCACACGGAAGTGGATCAGGTACGCCTGCAGCCTGGCGTAGAATTCGGCTGCCGCCTGGGTAAGGTACGGGGTGATGGTGGGTGCGTCGGCGACGATGCGACGGTCCGCTTCGTCCTTGCTGTCCAGGATGCGCATCGGGTTGCGCTCGAGTTTGGCCACGCTGTCCGGCGAAAGCGCCGCTTGGTGCTGCGTGAAGTAGGCGATCAGGGCCTCCCGGTACGCCTGGCGGCTGTCCTTGTCGCCCAGCGTGTTCAGCTCCAGCACGGTATCGTTGGCAACACCGAGTGCCTGCAGGATGTTCCAGCCGCAGGCGATTACCTCGGCGTCGGCCAGCGGTTCGGCCGAGCCGATCAGCTCGGCGCCGATCTGGTGAAACTGCCGGTAGCGACCTTTTTGCGGACGTTCGTAGCGGAACATCGGGCCGGCATAGAACACCTTCTGCGGCAACGACTGTGTCAGCCCGTTGGAGACGAGGGCTCGACAGACGCCGGCGGTGCCTTCGGGACGCAGAGTGATGCTGTCGCCGCTGCGGTCGTCGAAGGTGTACATCTCCTTCGTCACCACGTCGGAGGTCTCGCCGAGGGTGCGGGAAAACACGCTGGTGTCCTCAAAGATCGGCGTCATCCACTCGTCGAAGCCGTAGGTCGCGGCGACGCGGCGGGCGATGTCCACGACGTGGTGGAAGCGGCGTTGGTCTTCGCCGATCAGGTCGCGGGTGCCGCGGACGGGTTGCAGGTCGGTCACGATGGATCCCTGGTGGATGGCAGGCGTTTATATAAGGACGAGGCGAAGCGGCAAGCACTTGGATGCGCGCCGGGTAGCAGAATTGCGGAGCTTTCGGTCCTGGCTAAGCAGCGCTGGCTAGCGGAGGCTGCCTGTCCGAAGCAGCGGCTTGCCGACGCTGCGGCGGTGTTCCAGCGCCTCGTGCGCCCGTTCGATGTCGTGGAGCGTGTCATGGCCGACGACCTCGGTCGACAGCGTTTCGTCGAGCAGAGCACCGAAGGTATCGGCAGCCCGACGCCGGATGGTCGGCGCGTCGGTAAGATGATCGGCCAGGCGCGGCCTGGTCAGGAACAGCGAGCCGGCCTCGCCGAGTTCGACCGGGTTCAGATCCTCGACATTGCCGCCAACGCTGCCGAAGGCAACGACCAAGGCAGGCGGATCACCACCTCACCGCGGCCTGGCACCGGGGTCGGCAAATCTCGCCGCACCATGACGTCCGGCCTGCCGTAGCGATCGATCTGAATGGCTCTCACGTCTATTTCTCCCTGTGCACGTAGGGGCAAGCAATGGTTTGCCGGCAGCGAAAGATCAGTTGTCCGCCACGTGCGGTGGGTTGGCTTAACCTGCGGCCGGTCATTACGTCGATAACGCCAACACGCCTGCGGCTTGTATTGCCTGCCGGCGGAGTGGCTTATTGGTGAAACACCACGAAGCGGCCGATCGCGACGCCAGCCGCCAGCAGCGCGGCGGCAGCGATCGCCAGTTGCACGGCGAACTTGCGGGTTTCCCATTTCGCATGTGTCTGCCGCTCGGTTATCGTCTCCTGGTAGTCGCGCTGCGCCGCGGCCAGTTCAGTCCGCATCTTCTCGATATTGACGGTCATTTGGTCGATCCTCAGATCCTGTTCTTCCTGATCACGCGTGGCCAAGTTAGCTCCGCGAGGCGATGAGCAGGCCCTTCTGCTTCGTCAGTTCAGCTGGTGACGCCGGGCGTCACCACGATGGCGGGCGCCTGGTTCTGTCGTTGGTGATGCGGCGCACGCTCAGCACCATATAGGCCAGCCGGAGTGGCAAGCCACTCTGGCGTCGGAGAGCGGCCGGGTCATGGCTGGCAAGAGCAAGCCGGTGCCCGGCCCCGGCCGATGACTATCGCAGCTATGTGACGGTCAGGTACCATTGCCTGCTTGAAAAAACTCTTGCAGTATCGATTCAATCTTGCGGCATCATTATGGTCATCCGGTGGTGACCGATCAGGGATGGCGTTCGTTGACGGAAACCTGACGTTGACCGTGACGCATTTAGGCCCGGGACTGAACCGTTTACCGCCGCCGCTGCCTCCTTCATCGTGGGTAACGCAGCAGCAGATGTTCTACTTTAAGGCAACCTCCCTATCTGGGAGCGAGTTACGCGGTTCATGCTTCAACAAGGAAGCCGGCGCTTTTATGGGCGAGGCGGACCAAAGACGCGGGTCATAACATCCCGGACCGGGTCGTAAGCCGGCGTTCCCGCTTCTGTCCCGCAAGGTCCGGCTCTTACCGGCTTCTGCCAATCGGCGTTTACGTTGACTGCTCTGGCCGTCCCGAATGGTGTCGGACAGTCAAAGTTGATTCACTCCGTAGGCAAAGGTTGCGATCCCGATGACGACGAGCGTGACGGCTGCGATGCGGGAGACAAGTTCCGAGTGGGCGAGAACGCGCCGGGAGGCCGCCGCGATTCCGGCAAACAGGGATGCGAGGAAAAGCACGAGCGTATAGCCAATGGCGTATACGGTCATCGCGGCGACAGTGCGTATCGGCGAGGCTGCCAGCGACACCGCCCCCAGAATGAAGACTAGGATCGGACTGGCACACGGCGTCGCAACCAGGGCGAATCCGAGTCCCACCATGAAGGAACCGGCTCCGGTCGGGATGCGGGTGACGATCTGGGGGGTTGGCAGTTGGACGAGGCCCGCCATCCACAAACCCATGACCACCGTCAGCACGCCGACCGCGATGTTCACCGGCGCGCGGTATTCCACGAAGAGTGCGAAGAACAGCGACGAGACCAGCCCCAGCACCACATTGACGACAACCACGCCGAGAACGAACGTCGAGGCGACACGCAGGGCCGCGCTCCGGGAGCGGAGCTTCGATGCGCCGATGTAGGACAGGTTCAGTGGCAGCATTCCAAGGATGCAGGGAGAGATGCTGGCGACCAAACCGCCAGCAAACGCGACCGCGTATAATCGCCAGCCAGCGAGGGCGGCGGGCGCGGACAGCCGAGCCGCCACCGCATTCTGCCAGGTTCCGACCTGGCGCTCGAAGACCTGTCCGAGCGGTCCCCACGCAATCGCGGCCACCACCACGGCAATCGCCGCGATGGACGCCGCGATCGCGACGCGGGACGATCGGACCGTCATGGCTATGACTTGTCGGCTTGCAACACCGTATTAATCGCTGTCTGATAATCACCGGTCGCGCTGTCGTTGTAGAATGTGGCGTAGACCTTCCCGTCCTTTGGATCGATCACCGCAACCGTCGAGGTGGCCGCCTTCGTGGCGTCATAAAACTTCTCAAGCCCCAGCTTCTGTGCCTCCTCCTGGGAGGCTGCCGCCGTCTTCGCATTGGTGACATCGAACTGGACAAAATTGACTTTGCCGGCATAGGCCTGCTTGAGATCTTCGATCGTTGATTGGGTTGCCTTGCAGGCCGGGCACCAATCGGCGTGGATGCGGACCACCACCGGCTTGCCCTGCAGCGAGGGGGCCAAAGGTCCCACGTCCGCGATCTCGGTCGCGCCACGCTTCTGATAGGGAGGAACCTTTGGGGCGGCGGTTCCATTCACGACTTCGGCACGCGCCGCAGACGGGGCGACCGCCACCGCGACCAGTCCCAGGATAACCAAGTAGCGAGTTATCATACCGAGCATTTTGCGTCTCCGTTGCTTACGAGCACAGGAGACGCTTAAGACGGCAAAGGGTTCAAGCCCTGATGGCACGGAATGCGGCGGCTTGGCTGCGAGTGGCACTGTCAGTGCCCATTTCAGAATGCGCTATGGCGAGGAAGCCTGCGTGGATTTCGAGAACCGGAGCGCAGAAAGCCGCATCAGATAGCTGCCGGAGTGGCATTATGAAACGGACACTCAGGTTGGCGCCCCGGGTCGAGTGAGGCAAGCGGAGCGCCGTGCCGCCGACGACCCGCACCCCCTTATCGTAGCTTCCGCTTCCTTATGGGTGGAGTTGCCCCGGACTGGTGGATACCAATCTGCTTGAGGACGAGGTTTACCAACGCCGAAAAGTCATTTTGTCTCTCTACCGGAGTTCCGGCGTGTTGAGTGAGCTCAGGCGCCCAAGTCCGCCGCCATTACATGGGCCGCGAGCAGCGCCGGCAGACGGGCGGGATCGCCGCGGGCCATGCCGCATTCGGTGGCGATTCCATCAACACGGACATGGCGCCGTGCCGTCGCGAGGCGAGTCGCGTTGCCCGCATCATCGCCGTAGTGGACGAGGCCCAGATAGAGCTCGGTCGCGGGGCCGAACTGGAGCGTTTCGAGCGGGGCGAAGTAGGCGTCGTCAGTGCGGGGTTTGGGCACTGGCAGGTGAAAGAACTGGATCGGCCGCCTGACGCCGGAAGTGGTCGCACCGGCGATCTCGACCATGATCCCCGCATCCTTCGGCTGCACCATATGCTCATCGGCCGGGCTGCCATAGCAGAGGTGATAGCCGAGATCGATCGCGGCCGGCACGGCGTCGCCGATCCTCGTCAACACATCGATGGTCTCGGTGCGGACATCCACCGGACCCTGTTCATAGTAGCCTTCCCAGGCCAGCACCTCCTGGCAGACATCCCATTGTACCGCGATGCGGTCGTTGGGAAGCGCCGCGGCGATCTTCTCGACCTCGCTGATAAGATGCTGCGTCAACGCGGGCAGCAGCCCGGCTCGGTCGGAGGGCACCATGTTGTTGTACGTCGGCGCGATCGGTGTCGGTAGCGAGATCTGGAACTTCACCCCTTCCGGTATCGCACCAGCTTTCTGCAGACGGTCGAAGACGTTCCAGGATGCGATTGCCATGTCCGCATAGCCGGTTTCGAAGGTCATCGGATCGGGCCTGGCGCCAGGCTTGAGGCGCAGGCGCGGGATTTCGCGCAGCAGCTTGCCGTCCCACTGGATGAACTTGAACGGCGGCACATCGGTCGCAACCTCGATCGCCGGGTTCGAGGCGAGTACATCTTGCAGGAACCTGATCCAGGTCTTGCGGATGCCGGTCTCGCCGTCGGGCAGCCGCTTCAAGTGCCGCCCCGCCGTTGCCGACAGCGTGCGGAACACGGTCTCGGCGTCAGGCAGCGGAATGCTGCCGACGAAATGAATGATCGGCTGAGGATTGATGGCCGCGGTCATATTCTTCTCCTTTTCCTCCCGCGTTCATAGAACTCCGAGCGGCCAACTGGGGGTGGATCCGATACACGGCCAATACTTCCCCGGGTTCGGGCGCCGGCGGACGCCATTGTCCGGTTTTTGGAAATTCATGGCAACACTGGGCCGTGGTTAGCGGTCAGCGAACCGGGCCTCCGGTTTGAGACGCCCGGACTGGACGCTCAGCTGCCGTTGCTGCCGTGAGCTGCCTTGTCACCGCCCGACGGTGCACTCGATCTGACCATGCGGTTCGTCTGTTGCGACGAAGACCTGGTTGGCGTTGTCCAGGCCGAACGGCGAAAGGTTGAGCAGCAGGTAGTGCTTGTTTGGGCAGGCCATGCTGATGTCGGCGATCTCGGGCACGTTCTCCAGAGCGGCCGTCCCCATGCGGTAAAGACTGTCCTGCACGCTGTGGCTATAGGTTGTCGCAAAGACGGTTAGTAACGTTTCCAGAATTTTTGCGTTAGTGGCCTCGTAATTCGGCGGCGCTGTCCGCCAATTCCAGGACGCATCCATGCTGGTCGCGACAAGCCGGTCATGTGTCTCGGGGATCGTGGTGTATTTGTCCTTGATGTAGTTTTCCCAGCCGGATTGGGTGGACTTCATGAAGGTAAAGCCGGACACACCGGATTCGGTGGTCGCGCCGCTGCGTGTGGCCACGACTTTGGCGAACGGCTTGCCGTTGCTGTCGAGCAGAAAGCTGTGCGGGTGTGGGGTACCGTTGACTGGCAAGCGCGACCATTTGGTTTCGTGGCCGGTGACGATGGCACTGTCCACGGTTGAATAGGTGTCCAGCAGACGCTGGGCCACGGCGGCGCAGAACAGCTCGGTGCCCAAGGTCATGTTCTCACGCGCGACCACGTTGATGACGTTTTTCACCGTATCCGTCGATACGGAGGTTTCATTTTGAGCGTGCGTGAACGTGCGGTCGAATGCGCCGGTCAGCATCGCCTGCACCGTCAGCTCGCGCGCCTCGTGCCAATCCCCGTCGCGGTGGACGCGCATCACGCGGACGCGGCTTTTGCCGTAGGTCTTCTGCAGCAAAGTCATGGCCTCATGCTCCTTCGATGGGTTGCTGAACGGGTTTGGCTGCCGCGGGTGCCTTCTGGCGTGCCGTCTTGGCGCCGCCAATGACGTTGAAGATGGGATCGAGGATCATAGTCACCGCCGCCGCCAGTAGAATACCGGGATGGAGCAAATCACGCAGGAATTGTGCCATGGTGGCCCCCCAGATACGTGCCGAGGCAGTTACAGGTGTCGAGGCAATCGACTGGATAAACAGGCGTGGGTCCAAATCAAGGTCTTCGTGCTTCGTACCCGTGCAGAAGGGCAGGGCGATCGTGTCAGCCTCGACCAGGGCGCGGACCTCGGGGCCGGTAGATCCAGGACACCAACTTTGCAGGGCCGCCCGACGCCGACAGCGCCTCAGCGGCCTGGCCTAGTGGATGAGATCCAACGGAACGATCCGTCGGATTTCATCCACTGGTCATTGATTTGGTGGGCCGATTCACCTGACGCTTGGGAACCAAGCGTCAGGATCGGGCCACTAGGTGCCGTTGTTCAACAGCTTAGCAATGGCGCCGCCGCGCAGACGGCCGAGCCTTGGCAGGTCACTGCCCAGCAGCGGCCGCAGATACTCTTGAAAGGCGGGCGTGACGTCGCTGCCCGATGGCGCGATGAACCTATCCGGCATTACCCTCGTCTTGCCGCCAACCAGGGCCAGCTTCACCAGGGCGTAATCGATCGCGTAATCGCCGATGCGCCTGATCGCCACCGAGCCGTCGCCGGCCCCCCAGATCGCCTGCTTGACGGCGAATGCGCCGACTTCGCGCGCCTCCCTCTGATCGACGTCCGAGGCGCAGCCGGCGAAGGAACGTTGGAGGTAGCCGAAGGTATCGCCGCGCACGCGCTTGATGCCGAGCCTGGGATTTGATCTGCTGGCACAGGAGGTCGGCGAGCGCGCCGGTGCCGGATAGCTGGACGTTGCCGTGCGCGTCTTTCTCCACCGTCCCGGCGAGCTTGACGGCGAGCGGCGTGCCGTCCGCATCGTGGATGCCTTCGGATACCGCGACGATGCAGCGGCCGAGCCTGTCGTGCACCGACTTGACCTCGGACAGGAATTTGGCTGTGTCGAAGCTGCGCTCGGGCAGATAAATCAGGTGCGGGCCATCGTCCTCGACGGTGCGTGCGGCGGAGGATGCGGCGGTCAGGAATCCGGCGTCGCGGCCCATCACGACGGCGACGTAAACGCCCGGCAGCGCGCGGTTGTCGAGGTCGGCGCCGATGAATGCCTGGGCCACGAAGCGCGCCGCCGAGGGATAGCCTGGCGTGTGGTCGCTTTCCATCAGGTCGTTGTCGATGGTCTTGGGGATGTGGATGCAGCGCAGGTCGTAGCCTTCCTTCGCCGCCTCCTCGCTGACGATGCGGGCGGTCTCGGCCGTGTCGTTGCCGCCGATGTAGAGGAACCAGGACGCGTCGTGGGCCTTCAGCGAGTTCGAGGATGTCCCGGCAATAGGCTAGATCGGGCTTGTCGCGGGTCGAGCCCAGCGCTGAGGACGGCGTGGCGGCGACCGCTTCGAGGTTGGCCTGGGTTTCGGATAACAGGTCGACGAAATCCTGGTTGACGATGCCGCGCACCCCGTGGCGGGCGCCGTAGATCCGCTCGATCTGGGGAAAGTGCCGCGCTTCGAGCACGGCGCCGACCAGGGATTGATTGATCACCGCTGTTGGGCCGCCGCCCTGGGCGATCACCAGCTTGCCGCTTCGCATGGCCTTTGGCTCCCTGTTGAGGCTTCGTCCGGTGCGCTGACCGGTTCCGGCCTCACGTTAGCGCGATTTGGGGTCGGCGGCGCGGTTGATGTTGGGTGGTGGGTGTGGGTTGTGGCTGACCAGGGTCGGTGTCTGCTGGCAGCTAGGACAGTCTTGGAAACTATTCCACAAGAGCTTCCCGGGACAGCCGATGGCGCTAAGGGGCAGGGCGGATTGGAGCCAATTCAGATCGCAGCGGGATATGTGCGTTTGACGAAATTCGCGACTTTCGGAAACCGCGACGGCGCCAGGCCCTCCCAGAGGACATCATTTTCAATATGTGTCCGCAAAACGATTGTGGGGTTCGATTGAGCCTCGGCCAAGCGGCGAAGAGGCGGATTGCCCCTCCCACGGCACTTCAGCCAGTCAGCACATCGCCCAGCAACTCGCTAAGACAGGCGGCGACCTTGGCACGGTCCGCCGCGGCGAGCTGACCGATCCGGACCGCCAGCCGCGAGTCCAGCGTGGTGACCTTGCTGGTCCGGACAACACAGGCGTGCACCAGCCCGCCAAGTCGGAGATCCGAGACGGGGATATCCAGCGGCCAGCGTTCTCGGACAGCGCTGGTGATCATCAGCACCCACAGAATAGCAAACGCGCCGGTTGCCAATGGTGTCGCGATGACCAACGCGGGCCGGCGGCGTGTCGTGGCTTGATCCGCGAAGGGAAAATCGACCCGTACGGTATCCCACGGGGCGATGACACCCTCCAGCGGGGCGCCGCTTCCATGGGTCACAGGTCCGCGAATGCTTCGTCATCTTCCGGCGTGTCCCATTCCCAGAAGGTCGCGAACGGATCTTCGAACGGCACGCCGCGATGGGGTTTGTGAGGGACAGCCTTGGTCAGCCGGACGTGTCCCTCCGCAATCATGTAAGCGATCTCGTCGCCTGGGCTCACGCCGAGGGCGGTCCGTACGGCCTGGGGGATGGTTGTCTGGGCTTTGCTGGTGAGTTTGCTAGTGATCATGCGCGCTTCTGAAGGATCTAGGGGATGGTAAGGATATTCCTTGGGCCGGTCAAACCGAAGGGGAGCCGTAGCCAGCTTCGGTCTGCCGGCCTCGTCGTGTGAGGCGAAGGTAGGCCTTTCCAAGGTGTATGGTCACGGAATTCTATTAGTCAGGCTTTCGGGGACGCCGAGCACTCAAGCGCCCAGTGGCGAAATCGTCGCTACTCCCCTGTTGTAGCTCTTGGCCAACCCCGTGGGCGTCGCCCCTTTGGCCCGCCGCCGCCGTGCTTCTGCCTGTGCGTCGGGTGCAGCTTTGGGGGACGGCCCATATGGTGCCCGCGCGCCTTCGCCCGGCTGCGTCCCTCCGCCGTGCGTGTGCGGATCAGGTCGCGCTCCACGTCCACCAGCCCGCCGAGGACGGCAATCATCAACCGGCCTGTGCTGGTGGCGGTGTCGCTCTCGGCTTTCTTTACAGATCTGATTTGTTACCCACTGCCTTCAGGGCGCTCACGTCTTTGAGCCCCAGCACGACTTATTCTCAATATGTTGGGTTGGCTTCAGCAATTTACCTGATGGTTAGAGGGGTTGATAACGTGAGTGTCTGGTTCAAGAAGTAGGCTGCAAAACTGACGGAGGATAAAACCGGGCTAACCGGCAGTGATAGAACTATGTTACGAGTAATATTAATATTGATACGTAGTCATAACAGTTGGAAGGAGATGGAGGCAGAGTTGGGAGGTGATGAAATCGTCCATAGAGATATGGAGTCAATCTGACCTGTGAGATACATCAGCGGTATAACAAGATGGACGAACCAACTGGTAAAATTGCCTTTTTGGTCCAAATTAACGTCGGGTATAACTACGTTAGTGGCAGTCTTCACGCTACTCGGTATCCTGGGAAAATACTTTAAACAGGATGCGCACATTGACGCGGTGGCTTCGCTTGGCTTTAGTCGGGGTTATCGTCAACAACAGGACCCGGTTTTGCTCGAACCTGACTCTGTTGAGGTTCGGATTACAAATTCAGGGACCGACATGGCAACCGGTGTCAGCTTGCAACTTGGAACAGTTGGTGAGGATAAAGAACTGCATGAATGGAAGAGCAGTAAGGTAGTTCATCTGGCTTCCCAACATAGCGAGATGTGGGACATTGACCTGAATCGGGTTCATCCGAATGGCATCGTCATATGCGTTACGTATAACGGTGCGCTTTGGGGCCATCAGTGGCGTCTTCTTTATGGGGGTCAGGAAGATTTTACAAACAAAATGACCGAGTATGCCCAAGGAGGTTTGGAGTGGCCATGGCAAGACGCTTCGGTAAACTGTGATAGAAATTTGCGAGCATTGGCTCCCACAATAGCCAAAATGTTTCCCTTTGATTGATAACCAAAGCTCCCTTCCCGACTTGCCACAAAGCCTCATTATGCGGCTGACAACAACAACCAGGGATGAGCTGCGTCTTGCACAAAGGTGGCCGCCGCAACGATGTTTCCTTGAGCGGATTGAGCACAAGCAAGTCGGCATCGCGGTCAGGATGAGATTGGCGTGGCCGTCCGCGCTGGTATCGCACCAAACCCTCCCGCAGGCGATCGATCGCGTTGACCAACGGCGCGATATTCAGAAGCATTCGATAACGCTATGCCGCGACAGATCGCTTAGCCGTCAAGTCGCCCCGGCCGGCCAGCAAACCTTTGACCGAGATATCCTCGTCCAGTTCTTCCCAGTGCAGGCCGCCGCCGGTCGCACTGATCCGGCACCGCTCACGCTGTTCCGGCGTGGCGTGCAACAGCCGGGGGAACCAAGCCAGCGGGACCCCAACCGTGCGGCCGTCATTCAATTCCACCCACATCGTCACATCGTCAAAGCGGATCGCTGTCGCCAAAATACTCATGCCATGCCCCCGTTATTTCCTCGCGACGTGCCTCCACGAGGCGCACCAGATCAGCCTGTTCCCGACGCGAAAACCCGAAGCTCTCGGCCATCCGCACCTCGGGGTTCATCCATAGCTTTGCCTCGGCGTCCGCTCGCTCGGCGTGGATGTGAATCGGTTCGCGTGGACTTCCCTCATTCGAGAAAAAGTAAAACCGAATTCCGAGATGCCGAAAAACAACCGGCATACGAGCATCCGTTACTCCGCGGCGACCTTCTCCCGCTCCTTCTCCGCCTGCAGCGCCGCGGCCTTGGCCTCCACCAGCTCGACGATGTGCTCGACCATGGAGGCGCCGTCGATCGTGTGGTCGGTCTTGCCGGCGCTGTAGATCATGTGCCGGCCGTTGCCGCCGCCGGTGACGCCGAGGTCGGTCATCAGCGCCTCACCGGGGCCGTTCACCACGCAGCCGATGATCGACAGGGTGATCGGGGTCTCGATATGGCCGAGCCGGTCTTCCAGGGTGCGAACGGTTTCGATAACGTTGTAGCCTTGGCGGGCGCAGGACGGGCAGGAGATCACCTTCACTCCGCGATGGCGGATGCCCAACGTCTTGAGCATGTCCCAGCCGACGCGGACCTCTTCCTCGGGTTCGTCCGACAGCGACACCCGCAGCGTATCGCCGATGCCGGCCCAGAGCAGGGAGCCGAGGCCGATCGACGATTTGACGGTGCCCATGCGCCGGCCGCCGGCCTCGGTGATGCCGATATGCAAGGGGTGGTCGCAGACCTCGGCCAGCTGCTGATAGGCGGCGACGGCGAGGAACACGTCGGACGCCTTCACGCTGATCTTGAAGTCATGGAAATCGTGCTGCTGCAGGATGTTGGCGTGATAGAGCGCGCTCTCGACCAGGGCTTCGGGGTTGGGTTCGCCGTATTTCTCCAGCAGGTGCCGCTCCAGCGAGCCCGCATTGACGCCGATGCGCATCGAGCAGCCATGGTCGCGGGCGGCCTTGACGACCTCCTTCACCCGCTCATCGCTGCCGATGTTGCCGGGGTTGATGCGCAGGCAGGCGGCGCCGCTGGCGGCGGCTTCCAGGGCGCGCCGGTAGTGGAAATGGATGTCGGCGACGATCGGCACGCTGACCTGGCGGACGATGTCCTTCAGCGCCAGGGCGCTTTCCTGGTCGGGGCAGGAAACCCGCACGATGTCTACGCCAGCGGCTTCGGCACGCCGGATCTGCGCCACCGTGCCGGCGACGTCGGTGGTCAGCGTGTTGGTCATGGTCTGCACCGTGATGGGTGCGCCGTCGCCCACCGGCACCGGGCCGACATAGACCCGGCGCGACTTGCGCCGGATGATCTCCTGGTAGGGGCGATAGCTCATGCGGGTCTCCTGTGTCGCCGGGCGCGCGAACGCGGCCGATTTTGCCGATTGACGTGACGCTTTAGGCTATTATGGGGCTGGAAGCGGCGATCCGCTACGGCCGAGTGCGCGCCGACACAAGCTGCGGCGCGAGGGCGCCGGACAATTTGCCGTCCTTGATCAGGTCGGGGTCGAGCGGCATGTCGCGCCGCACGGTTCCGGACCCGCCTAGACTGGGGGTCGCGGCGCCATCCAGAAGGATATCGGTGCCGCCGGCGTTACCCGTGGTCAATAACAGGTTGTCCTGCTGGGGTACCGGCCAGGTCTCGCCGGCTTTCATCGTCCGGTTCAGCAGGATGCCGCCGCTGCGGTCCTTGACCTGGATCCAGGCATCTGCACTGGCATGCAGCACGATGCGGCCGACGTCCGCAGCTTGGATCGTGGGCGCCTCGCTCGCGTTAGCCGTTGCCGGCGGGGTGGGCGCCAACACCTCATCCGGAATGGGATCGCCAACCGGCGCGGCCGCGGCCGATGTCGGGGAGATCGAGGCCACCGGCGGGGCAGGGGCGGCGTCGGTGGGATTGGCGACGGCGGTTCGCGGTGCCGGCCCGGCTAGGACATCGGCGGCGGGGACATCGGCGGCGGGGACTTCGGCGGACGGGTTCGCCGGCGGCGGCACGGCTTGTTCCGCCAGCGACGCCAGTCGTTCAGGAATCGCGGTCACCGTCTCGGCTGGAAGATGGCCCTCGCCAGACAACCGGTACCAGCCGACATAGGCACCGACCGCCAGCACGAGGCCCAACAGCATGACAGCACCTGCCGGCAGGCCACGATCCGGCAGCGGCACCGGAAATACCAAGTCCGTCCGGCGGCCCACGTTCGCCGCCTCGGCCTTGAAGCGGCGGACCATGTCCTCGGCGTCAAGGCCGAGGACACGGGCATAGGAGCGGACATAGCCGACGGCGTAGGCGTTGCCCGGAAGCAGCGCGATATCGCCTTCCTCGAGCGCCTGCAGGTAGCCCAGGCGAATGCGCAGCCCGCTCGCGATGTCGATCAGGGACCAGCCCAGACGCTCCCGCGCGGCGCGCAGGTCGGCCCCGGCCCGGACGGCGATTGGACTGGGGTTCGGCGCGGTCGCCATCCTGCCCCAACGTTCAGCCAGTGTGGACTTATGTTCCTGCGGCACCGCCGGCCCCGTTGATCTGCGACCACCTGGAATAAAGCCCGTCACGGTGGCGCGGCGGCAGGGCCACGCGTGCTGACTGGCTGATAGCTCAAAGGCTCGTTTCCTGCCAACGACGACACGATTTATCGGCGGGTTATGAGCGAGCGGTTTATGCCACAAAACCGAAATAAGTTCAATAGTGATATATTATCGGTCCATGACGGCGGTTTTGAAGCGGCGCCGCATGCGCCTCAGGCCAACAGGCTGCGTTCACGGGCCCAGGTTGCAATCGCCTCCCGCAGGCCGGTGCCGCCACCTCGCCGCAGGGCTGCCAGGACCGGCCGGAAGGCTGCCAGATCAAGCTGCGCAAACATCGCCTTCAGCGGCAGTATGCCGCTGGCCGGCATCGACAGCGTGGTCACCCCGAGGGCGGCCAGCACCAGCGCCTCGAGCGGCCTGGACGCCACTTCGCCGCAGATCGAGACTGGAACCGAGGCCGCATTCGCCGCCACGACTAGCTGTTCCACCAGATCGAGCACCGGCTGCGAAAGAAAGTCGTAGCGGTCATAGAGCTCGGGCGTGCCGCGATCCGCGGCAAACATAAACTGCAATAGATCGTTTGAGCCGATGGAAATGAAGTCGGTCTCCTTCAGCAGCTCCGGCAGTTGCCAAAGCAGCGCGGGTATCTCGATCATGGTGCCGATCCGCAACCTGCGCGGGGCGGGCTGAAGCCGTTTCGCCTCGGCGAGCAGCAGGGCCTTGGCGGTGCGGAACTCGCCGACGGTTGCCACCATCGGGAACATCACCGACAGTTCGCGGCCGGAAGCCGCCAGCAGCAGGCTGCGCAACTGCCGGCGCAGCAGGGCCGGCCGATCCAGGCCGATGCGTAGCGACCGCCAGCCCATCGCCGGATTTTCCTCCTCGTTGACGGTGCCCGGCAGCATCTTGTCGGCACCCAGGTCGAGGGTGCGGAACAGCACCGGCTTGTCGCCCGCTTCATCCAGAACCTTGGCGTAAAGTGCCGCCTGTTCGGCGCTGTCGGCCATCGAGCCGCGGGCGAGCATGGCGATCTCGGTGCGAAACAGGCCGATGCCGTCGGCGCCGGTGCGCTCGAGTTGCGGCAGTTCGAGGCTGAGCCCGATATTTAGCATCAGTTGCAGACGGACACCGTCCGCGGTGCGGGCGGGGCAGCCGCGCAAGCCGGCGAGACCGGCATATTTGGCGCTGCGGGCTTCGCGTGCCCTGGCATAAGCCTGGCTGACCTCGTGCGCCGGGCGCAAGATGAATTGGCCTCCATCGGCGTCCACCACCGCGTCGTCGCCGGATCTGGCGCTCTCCAGCATGCCGCGTAGCCCGCCCAGGGCGGGGACACCCAAGGCGCGGGCCAGGATGGCAGCATGGCCGGCTGGGCTCGCCTCCTCGATCGCCACGCCGACGATGCCGCGGGCGTGCCAGTCCAGCAGTTCGGCGGGGCCAAGCCGACGGGCGAGAAGGATGGCGCCGTCGCACGGGGCTGGTGTCGAGATGTCGCCGGTCAGTGCCGTCAGCAGCCGGTTGGCGAGATCCTCCATATCCGCCAGGCGTTCCCGCAGATAGCTGTCGCTGATGCGCCGCATGCGGTCGTGCAACTCGGAGGCGACACGTTGCACCGCGGCTTCGGCGGTCATCCCGCCGCGGATGACGTCGGTGACGCGTCGCAGCCAGCCGGCATCAGCCGCCACCAGTCGGTAGGCGTCCAGCACTTCCCGCGATGCGTTCACATCGGCGTCCCGTCCCTTGTGCGGCACCTCGGCAAACAGGTCGTCAAGGTCGCGCTGCATGCGGTCCACGGCCTGCTCCAGGCGGGTCTGCTCCGCCTCCGGGTCGTCGGCGAGCAGCTTGATTACCGACCGCGTCGGCCGCAGCAGCACGGCCGGACCGACCGCCAGCCCGGTCATCAGCGCGGTGCCGGCGAAGGAGCGGCTGACTGTGCCGCCAACTCCTTCCGACGCGCCTTCGGTGGCGCCGCTGATCGGCAGCATCTCGGCCAGCAGCATCGCCACTGTCTCCAGGTCGTCGACCTCATCCTCGGTAAAGTGGCGCGGCATACAGGTCTGCACCACCAGAACGCCGAGGATGCGGCCGGAGCGGCGCACCGGCACGGCCAGCAGGGAGGCGAACGAGTCCTCGCCGGTCTCCGCCCGATAGGCGAAGGCGGGGTGGTTCTGCGCGTCCGGCAGGTTCATCACCGTGCCGGAGGCGGCGCAGAGCCCGACAATGCCTTCGCCGACGCGCAGCCGGGTGCGTCCCACGGCTGCCGGGTTCAGCCCCTCGGTCGCCGCCAGTTCAAGAATGTCGCCCGGGCGTTGCACATAGACCGAGCATACCTCGCTGATGAGTTCCTCGCCGACGAGGCGGACCAGGTCCGACAACGGCGCTGACCCGTGCGCCCGCAGCTCCCGCAGCCGGGACAGGAGGCGCCTGGAATTTGTCATCCGCAGCGGACGTATCCAGTCGGCTGGGCAGTTTGCATCGTTCTCCTCAACTGTTTTTCGCTCGCCTCGCACGGCTTCGCTGGCGCCTAACCGATGCGCCCTTGACGCTGACGGCATGTCGCAGCCGACATACGCCTGCATGGTGAGGGCTAGAGCAACATCAGCCTGACTGAAATAGTCTGGCTGATAAAGTTGCTCGGGAAAACAATAATCTAGATCAGTCCCAGCCTACCCGGTCACAGGCAAGCGGGCTAGATCCTCCGGCGCGCGTCCGGCGCAGAGCAGATCAGCCACCTGACGGCGGACTCAGCCGGCCGATGTTGATGTAAACGAGATGCTTATCCGTTTCCGCGCGCTGTACGGCCGATATCAGTAGTGATCCGTATACGGCCCCAACTGGCAACTATACCCCTCCGGCGGTGGCGTAAGGTGGAAATCGTGCGTGTCCGAGCCTTTGGGGTGGGAAGCCAATGTGCCAAGCGCCCAGGTGTTGAAATCCTGCGTGTGCATCTGTGGCCACCTGTGCCCATCGTGAACGGTGCAAGCAATATGCACCACGTGCGCCATGGAGGCGAAGTAGTTCGAGCTTGCCTGTGTCGCAGGCCGGTAATCGGCGCACAGGCCAATCGGCGGCCCGCAATCCCATTTGTCGTTGTCGCCGCCCCATACTGTAATTACGATCATCGGATCGAGCTGGGTTTTAAGCGGAAAAGGACCTACACGGCCCTGAAATACCTTATCTGGCGCAGACTTCACCGCTCGGCGCGCGGCCTCGAAATCCAGATATGAACCATCATCAGCCGTCGTATACCACTCACCCGAGATCGGCATGCCGCCGGCCCAGAAGTCGGAATCGAAGGTGAGCGCACGATTGGTCATCGAGCCGCCGGCGGAAATGCCTCCGAGATAGAAACGCTCTGGATCGATCGGAAATTTCGTCCCGACGCACAGCACCATCTGCTTGAGGAACCCGGCATCCGGGCCTGCATCGTTTTTCCATCTCTCACCGGCCGCGTTGGCGGTGCGGCCGTCGTTCCACGGGGTCCAGGTCCAACCGCCGTGACCGGGACCATTGCAGGGTGCGAAGCCGACATCGGGGTCCTGGTTGGCGCATTGGCGCACTGGACCAATGACGGTGAAACCTTTCGCCGCCATGGCGGCATTGGCGCCGGAAGGCAGTGAGGTGAGATTGGCGGTTGTCGATTCCACCGTGCCAGTCATCGGTACCCAAACCGGCGCTGGCCCGGTTACACCTTGGGCGGGGTAGAGCACGAAGGCGCGCATCAGCCCGAAGCTGGGAAAATCGGTGTTCAGGCCTGCCTTGGGCGTGAATCCCGCCGGACACGTGAAGGCGGGCGCGCCCGCTAAAGTCGACGTGATGGCGCCAACCAACATCCCAAGCGCAGCCGATAATCCCTTGAATGTATTCATCATGGTTCGGCCCCTCGGCTGAGCTGGATGGTCATACTCCGGCTTCGGTTTCGCAATCTGCCCCTGAGGTGGACAGAGCGAGCGATTGGAAATGACCGTCCCTGTCCCCTGACAATTATGCTTGGCGTCGATCGTGCGCCATTCCTCCGAGATCATCAATTGCCGCATCGGAATTGGCTGACACGCGTCGCGCCGGCGCCACTTGCACGACTGATACCAGCGGCCTGGAGTCTTGACCTGTCTGCTGACGGTCGGGCCGCTGGATTGAGCTGCAGCCGCCTGGCGTCAGGCCCCTCGGCTGGCCTGGATGCGGCTGGTCAGAGCGGCGATCGCCTGGTCGAGCAATTCCTGGATGATGACGGCGACCGATCGTTCAGCGGTGACCATGCCGACCGATTGACCGGCCATGACCGAGCCGGTTTCGACATCGCCCTCGATCACCGCGCGTCGCAGTGCGCCGGCCCAGAAGCGTTCGATGACCAGTTGCGCCGCTTCCTTGGTCAGCTCGCCGGCGATGAACTTGTCCCGCGTCTCCGCCTGATGTTCGAGGAACCGCTTGGTGCCCTGGTTGGCCAGGCCGCGCACCGGGATCACCGGCAGCCGCGGGTCGAGTTCGACGGACGGCACCGCATCGCGCGCATTGGCGCGGATGAAGGCCTTCTTGAAGTTGGGATGAGCGATGGATTCCACCGCCGCGGCAAACCGCGTGCCGAGCTGCACGCCGGAGGCGCCCATTTCGAGGTAGGAGAGGATGGCCTCGCCGCGGCCAAGGCCGCCGGCGACGAAGACCGGCACCTCGTGCAGATGCGGCAGGATCTCCTGCGCCAGCACGCTCAACGAGACCGGGCCGATATGACCACCAGCCTCCGAGCCCTCGATGACGATGGCGTCGGCGCCGGAGCGAACCAGCCGCCGGGCCAGCGATAGCGCCGGGGCGAAGGCGATCAGCCTGGCACCGCCATCCTTCACCGCCCGCACCGCGTTGCCGGGCGGTATGCCGCCGGCCAGCACGATGTGGCCGACCTTGGCCTGCAACGTCACCCGGATTAGCTCATCGAGCTGCGGGTGCATGGTGATCAGGTTGACGCCAAACGGCTTGTCCGTCAGCGCCTGGGCGCCTTCGATCTGTTCGGCCAGCATCTCGGGGGTCATGGCGCCGCAGGCGATGACGCCGAAGCCGCCGGCGTTGGAGATCGCGGCGACCAGGTTCTTTTCGCTCACCCAACTCATGGCGCCGCCCATGATGGCGTTGCGGCAGCCCAGGAACGCCGTGCCGCGCGACCACAGGCGGTCGAGTTCGGCCGCGGCTGCGGCGGCATGGGGCGCGGCGTCCGACCCAGGCGAGGTGGCGTCCGGCGACGGTGAGGGCGAGAGCGTGTCCAACCTGGCTGGCTCAGACGGCATCGAGGCCGTAGGCGGTATGCAGCGCCCGCACCGCGAGTTCGGTATACTCGGCGGCGATCAGCACGCTGACCTTGATCTCGCTGGTGGAGATCACCTGGATGTTGATCGCCTTGTCGGCCAGCGCGCTGAACATCGTGCTGGCGACGCCGGCATGGCTGCGCATGCCGACGCCGACCACGCTGATCTTGGCGACGTCGGTATCCTCCAGCAACTCGCCATAGTTGATCTGCGCCCGCAGGTCGCCCAACGCGGCACGGGCCCGCATGAGGTCGGCCTTGCCGACGGTGAAGGTCATGTCCGTGGTGCCGTCGGCGGAAATGTTCTGCACGATCATGTCCACGTTGGCGTTCTGCTCCGACAGCGCGCCGAAGATGGCGGCGGCGATACCGGGCCGGTCCGGCACCCGGCGGACGGTGATCTTTGTCTCGTCGCGGGAATAGGCGATGCCGGAGACATTTTCTTTTTCCACGATCTCGTCCTCATCCACCACCAGGGTTCCACTGTCCTCACCGGGCGAGGCGTCGCCGAAGCTGGACAGCACCCGCACCCGGACACGCTCGTTCATCGCCAGCTCGACGCTGCGGGTTTGCAATACCTTGGCACCCACCGAGGCGAGTTCCAGCATTTCCTCGTAGGCGATCCTGGCAAGCTTGCGGGCTTTCGGCACGATGCGGGGATCGGTGGTATAGACCCCATCGACGTCCGTGTAGATATCGCAGCGATCCGCCCGCAGCGCGGCGGCGAGCGCGACAGCCGAGGTATCCGAGCCGCCGCGGCCCAGCGTCGTGATGCGATTGTCGGCGGCAATGCCCTGGAAGCCGGCGACAATGGCGACCTGGCCGGTCTGCATGCGGCGGATCAGTTCGGCGCCCTCGATGTCCTGGATGCGCGCCTTGCCGTGCGCGGTGTCGGTGCGCAGCGGGATCTGCCAGCCCTGCCAGGAGCGCGCGTCGATGCCGATCTCCTGCAGCGCGATGGCGAGCAGGCCGGAGGTCACCTGTTCCCCGGTGGCGACCACGGCGTCATACTCGCGCGCGTCGTGCATGGCGGACAGATCGGTGCACCATTTCACCAGTTGGTTGGTCACCCCTGCCATGGCGGAGACGACGACGGCAACCTGGTGACCGCCATCGACCTCCCGCTTCACCCGCTGGGCCACGTTGCGGATACGGTCCAGGTTGGCGACGGAGGTGCCGCCGAATTTCATCACGATTCGAGCCATGAGGGTGATCAGTTGCCAAATGGAAGTTGCGCCGCACACATAAGCGGGCTGGTTCGGAGGAGCAACCATGAGTAGCAGTACGGCCTCGGCCGCAGAGGTTAAAAAATTCGACCGGCTGGCGTCGCGCTGGTGGGATCCGAACGGGCCGATGGCGCCGCTGCACCGGATGAACCCGGCGCGGATCGGCTGGATTGAGGATTTCATCCGCGCCCCGACGCGCGTGCTGGACGTGGGTTGTGGCGCCGGCCTGGCAGCCGAGGCGTTGGCTCGCCTTGGGCACCAGGTGCTGGGGATCGATGCGGCCGGCGAGGCGATTACGGCGGCCAAGCTGCATGCCAAGGGGACGCATGCCGAGGAACGGGGGCTGACCCTGACCTATCGGGTTGGCGTGGCCGAGGATCTGGCGGCGGAAGGATTACGCTTTCCGGTGATCATCGCGCTGGAGGTGATCGAGCACGTACCCGATCCGGCGGCGTTCGTGCGGGTGCTGGCGGGATTGCTGGAGCCGAATGGGGTGCTGGTGATCTCGACGCTGAACCGCACGCGGCGGTCCTGGCTGGTGGCGAAGCTGGGCGCCGAGTATGTGCTGCGGATGCTGCCGGTGGGGACGCATGACTGGCAGGCGTTCATCACGCCGGCGGAGCTGGCGCGGATGATGCGGGCGGCCGGCTTGCGGGTGGCGCGAACGACAGGACTTGTTGCCAGCCCGTTGACCGGACAGTGGCGCACGGCGCCGGACATGGCGGTGAATTACATGATGGCGGGGATGCGGTAAGGGTGCGGGCTTCAGCTTCCGCCGCACGGTGCTGACCGAGCAGCAGGATGCGTTGGCGAACTTCCGGGAGATGGTGCGTGGGAGACAGGTGCCGGCTCTGGCCTGCTGGATTGGGACGCGCTGCGTAAGCGTTAATTGAGCAGCAGGGTGACCAGCTCTGTTTGATACGCTATGGAACGGTCCTCGGGGCTTGCATGATGTGTTGGCGGACCCTGGAGAGGGGTCTGGTGGACGCTACAAGAATAGGCTTAACCACGGAGGACACGGAGAGCCACGGAGTACCCGGAGAAGGGCTGTCGTGTCAGACGACGAAGCACCGGAGGCAGTCCATGAGGCCGAGCGCATGGACGTTCGGCAACAGACCGAGGCCGATCCGACTCGTGCAAAGCTAGGTCAAACGTTGCTCATCATTCACAGAGCGTAACACGGCGACCATATCTGGGCGAAACCTGAGCAGTATGATTCTGTAGCTTATAGGCGACGGCATGATAACCTGGTGCTGATCCGCAATGCCGGCCGCGTTGAGCTTCAGAAACAGGCATCTCGTATTGAGACTTACGAAGCCCCCGGCGGGACCTGTAAGGTGCACGCCGATCGCCAACCCGATGATCCGTCTCGTCAACGCTCGATGCCGCAGCAAAACCGTTCTCCGTGTTCTCCGGTGCGCCCCGCAGGGCGCGATCACCGTGTGGGTGCAAGTCGCACCCGGGCAATGGTCGGTTGGCCTGGTAGCTGGCGGGCGGTGTGGTTGGGTAACCGGCGGCATCGAAGCCCTGCGACAAAGCTCGCCTTGGGCGGGGGCGCAAATTGACCGGCCGTAACGTGTGTGAAGCCTGAGCAGGCCCCGAGAGGGAAGTTGTGGACGCCGACCCGCCGCCTTCGCGTGCTCAGTCGCCCGGAGTTTGGGGAAGCCAGCACGGTCTGGGGCAGCAGCCGACAGAGGCACCTGGAGCGGTCCACCGGGGTAAGGGGCACGGCACGTCGAGACAGGGGATCGGGCAAGCGGGGGAGGCTCGTTCTGGACGCGGGTAGCGGCCGCAACGGTGCGGCAAGGCGCGGGTCCAGGCGGGCGTCGGACAGGCTCGTAGTGCCGCCGAAGCCGGGTAACTCTGGTGGCGGGAAGGGCCCTGACTTCTGCTGCGTTTTCGCAGCGAACGAGCTGAGGTGATTGGCGATGCGCCTGCCAACACCTGATGCGATCCGGACTTTGCAGAGGCAACGCTATGGCCAGGCGAAGGCTGCGCCCGGTTTCCGGTTCTCCAGCCTCTACGACAAGATCTGGCGCACGGACATTCTGCGCCATGCGTATGACCTGGCGCGCGCCAACAAAGGTGCGCCAGGGGTGGACGCGGTGATATTCGAGAAGATCGAGGCGGCGGGGCTGGCGGAGTGGCTGACCCGGCTGGGCGAGGCGCTGCGAACGAAGACCGATCGGTGCCAGCCGGTGCGGCGGGTGATGATCCCCAAGCCTGGCGGCGAGCGGCCACTGGGTATCCCGACAATCCGGGACCGGGTGGGGCAAACCGCCGTCAAACTGGTGGTGGAACCGATCTTCGCAGCCGACCTGGACCCCGCTGCACATGGCTATCGGCCAGGGCGCGGCGCGGGTCAGGCGATCCAGACGGTGCTGACCCTGCTTCGGCAGGGTGACACCGACGTGGTCGATGCCGATCTGAGCCGGTATTTCGACACCATCCCACACGAGGCGCTGAGGCAGTCGTTGGCCCGCCGTATTGTCGATCCCGACATGCTGCGGCTGATCAAGCAGTGGCTCCGCGCGCCGGTCGAAACGACCGATCGGGATGGCAGGCGGCGCATGGAAGCGGGAAAGGCCAGCCGGCGCGGCGTCCCGCAGGCATGCCCCTGCGCAGGCGGGGGGCGGCGTCATCAGCCCAATGATCGCGAACCTCTACATGAACCGTTTGCTGAAATATTGGCGCCAGAGCGGAAGCGGCGAAGCCTGGCAAGCGCACATCATCAACTATGCGGACGACTTCGTCAGTCCGGCAGACGCCTTCCGGGACATCAGTCCGCTTCGCGGCCTGATCCTCAGCCGCGGTCACGCGGCCGCGGCGCTGGCGTGGACGGATCGCACGATGCGCGTCTGGGTCTGATCCTGAACCGCACAAAAACCCGGCTGTGCGAAGCACGCACGGAGCGGTTCGACTTGCCTGGGCTACAGCTTCGGGCTGCACCGCATCCGCCAGGACGGACGCCGCTACATCGGCGCCAGTCCTTCGGACAAAAGCGTGCAGCGTCTGAAAGACAAGGCGGCTGCCCTCCTGGTGCCAGGCACCATGGGACGATGGGAAGACGGGTGTGCGCAACGGGCCCGCCTGATGCGGGGATGGGCCGGCTACTTCAGCCCAGGATCACATGATGTCACAGACCGGGCGATCGAGGCGCAGATCTACGATCGCATACGCCACTGCCTCGTGCGACGCCACAAGAGGCCGCCGCGAAGCATCGGGCCGTTCACGATGGCGGCAGTGTTCGGCACGCTCGGCGTGCCGCGACGGCGTCATTGCAGACGCAAGGGCGTCCTGTCGTGAGCCTGCCACAAAGCCAGTCGGAAAGCCGGATGCGGGAAATCCGCACGTCCGGTTGTGTGTCCAGGTAAGGCTAGCATGTTCAGCAGGAGGCAGTCCTGCCGGGGTAAAAGTCAGAGCCCCGTAGTTTGGATAGCGGAGGAGATGGAAACAGAACCTTCGAAGCCTATCGACAAGATCTCCCGAGGGGAGATCACGAGTCACCGGGCTGTATCAAAAGAGAACGCATTGTGGCCTCGAAAAAAGTAGCCCCGAGGGCCGAGCCTACCTCCGAAGGGCGAAGGCAGCATGAGCAGCCGAACACTGACCGATACGGCTGTTCACCTCGGCGGGGTGGAAGCGACGGCACGGTGACAAGGACATGCTGAGCAACTGGAGAAGCCCTCCTCGTCCCGGCGCGAAATCGCCGGAGCAAGGTAGGCCGTATAACCGGCGACACCGGGAAGTCGGCCGAAGACGAGAGGGTGGCGGCTGGGTCCGGAGTAGCGAGGAAGCGGAGTAATGTCCGTGGAGCGAAGGGGCCCTGCCATTTGCAATGTCTCCAACGTAAGGAAGGCAAGGACGAGATGACAAAGGCGTCCATCGATTTGCAGGACCTGAGGCGGAGACTATACGTCAAGGCGAAGGCTGAACCGTCCTGGCGTTTCTGGGGGCTATACGTCCACGTCTGCAAGATGGAGACCCTGCGCGCAGCGTATGCGATGGCCAAACAAAACGATGGGGCCCCGGGAATAGACGGGGTCACGTTCGAGGCCATCGAGGCGCAAGGCGTGGAGGCTCTGCTCGAGCAGCTGCGCGACGAACTGACCGGGTGCACCTACAAGCCACTCCCAGCCCGGAAGCAGGAGATACCGAAAGACGGGGGCAAAGTCCGCGTCTTGTCGATCCCGGCGATCCGGGACAGAGTGGTGCAGGGTGCGCTCAAGCTCATCCTCGAACCTGTGTTCGAGGCGGACTTCCAACCGGGGTCGTATGGATATCGGCCCAAGCGGACAGCACACGACGCGATCAAGCGAGTGGCTGAAGCAATAGCTCAGCGGAAGACGCGGGTCCTCGACTTTGATCTGCGAGCCTACTTTGACAATGTCCGGCATGACCGGTTGTTGGAGAAAGTGGCTCAGCGGGTCGACGACAAGGACATCATGCATCTGTTGAAACTTATGCTAAAGGCCTCTGGCAAGAAGGGCGTTCCGCAAGGCGGCGTGATCTCGCCCTTGCTCAGTAATCTCTACCTCAATGAGGTGGACAAAATGCTGGAGCGAGCGCGGGAAGTCACACGCAACGGCAAGTACACCAATGTCGAATATGCGAGGTTCGCTGACGACCTGGTGGTCTTGATCCACGCCTACAAACGTCATGACTGGCTGATTGGAGCAGTGAACAAGCGACTACGGGAGGAGTTCGCCAAACTGCAGGTCGAAATCAATGATGAAAAGAGCCGCAGAGTCGACCTGGAACGAGGTGAGAACTTCGGCTTTCTGGGGTTTGACTTCCGCTACCTCCGCGGTCTGCGCGGAGTGATGCGGCCGCATTACACGCCCAAGCTCAAAAAGCGGACGGCGCTGCTGCGGGAGCTCAAGCAGGTATTTCGCCGACACCGGTCGCAACCGATTGAGAGGGTGATAAGCCTGATCAATCCAATGCTGCGGGGGTGGGTCAACTACTTCGCGGTGGGGAACTCTAGCGAGTGCTTCACCTACATCAGAGATTGGGTAGAGAAGAAGGTCAGGCGCCAGCTGGCGCATGCTCGGAAACGAAAGGGCTTCGGCTGGGAGCGGTGGAGTAGGCCGTGGCTGTACGACACTCTAGGGCTGTTCAACAGCTATCGAGTGCGACACGACGGACCGAAAGTTGCCCCGGCATGATAGGTCCCATAAGCCTCGGCATGAAGCAAATGGGGGCGCGCAGTGCGGGAAATCCGCATGCTGCGTGCGACGTGGAGGGGGCTGGAAACGTGGCACGGTCGGGATACCTCGGCCAACTGGCGCGCCAGTCCTCGACCCTACTGATGAGCGGGGAGGGGAAACGGGTCGCAACAGCGATACCACGCCCTTCCTCGACTCTACTGTCCTCGCCTACTTCTTCGTGTTAAAGCCCTTTTCTTGCGCTGTTGCCATCAGCACGCCGCATGAGCGTCTGGCACCAGACAGGCTGAGCGAGCGGACCCGGGGATGATCGCCTGGTTCGTGTGCTTGCAACGGCCGCAAGGCTTTAACACAGAGCAGCAGGCGAGGCAGACGAGGGCACGGAGCAGGCAAGAGACAACGCTTCGCGCGGCGGACCACGTTCGGCGTGCGACGACGTCCTCTTGCCGGTTCCGCAATGGTCTCGCGGCGTGGTTGTTCGCTGATCAGGGGTAAGTCTGTGACGTATGAACACCGGCAATATCCATGATGCGGCGTATTAGGCTGTGTGACTGAATTCTGCGAGGCGCAGGTTGATCATGGCAGCAGCGAGATGGGCGAAGCCCATCCAGCTGCGGCGGGTCTTGTCGCGGCGGAGCGCGATCCGGGCGAAGTCCTTGAGGCGTGAGAACAGGTTCTCGACGTGGTGGCGGCGGGCGTAGATCGCTTTGTCCCACGGGGGTGGATTGAGCATCCCCTTCTTGGGCGGGGTGTGAACGGTGCACCCTGCGCCTGCTTTCCAACGGCTGCGCCGTCGGAACCTTGGCAGGCTCCGCCCTGTGCGGCGAGATCGGCGTGCAGCTTAGCCGAGACATAGCCACGGTCGAGCGCGGCATCGGTGGCCGGAATATCGGCCATCAGCGCGCGAGCATAGCGCAGGTCAGAGTGCTGTGCGGGGCTGTCGATGAGCCGCAGGATGCGGCCGCGGCCGTCGGTGCAAGCGTGGATCTTGCAGCCGATCCCGCCACGTGATCTGCCAAGCGCTTCGGCCTCGGGCGTGCTGTGCGCCGCGCCCGCGGCGGCACGATGCGCCTTGCAGGTGGTGCTGTCAGCCAGCACCAGCCCATCCGCTGGCAAGGCTGGACGAAGCTGCGCGAAGATCAGCTCGCACCCGCCGCGGACGCACCAGCGGCGCCAGCGGTGATACACGCTGGGCCAGTGGCCGAGCGCGTCGGGCAGGTCGCGCCATGGCGCACCGGTGCGTAGGATCCAGAGCACCGCCTTGAGGAAGCGACGAAGCGCCGCTTCATCGCGCTTCCAGACGTTGGGGATCCGCTGTATCAGCATCATCAACGATGCCCATTGGGCATCGTCCAGGCGCGTCCTGGTCATGGCCGTGTTCCTCTTGGAGCTTCGAACACTTCCAGAGTCGCACGGCCAGCGACCGGATCAAGGGCTGATGCCCACCAGCAAGTTCAGTCACACAGCCTACCGATCCAGCGCCCCGATTGCCTCTCGCAGCGACCGCATCAGCGCCTGCCGCCCGAGTGTCGCGGGGATCGGCTCGCCGATCTCGATGTGGATCGTTCCCGCCCGCTTGCGGAACGCGCGCCGGCCCCAGTAGCGACCCGAATCGGTGGCGACCGGGATCACCGGCAACCCGGTTCGCGCCGCCAGCGCGGCAATGCCGGACTGCAGGTCCCCGACGACGCCCGGCGACCCACGTGTGCCTTCCGGAAAGATCACGATCTGGCGCTGCTCGCGCACCGCCCGATCAGCCTCCCGCAGCAGCGTCCGAACGGCGGCCCCTCCGGCGGCGCGGTCGATGGCGATCATGCCCGCCCCGGTGATCAGACGGCCGAACAGCGGAATGCGCAGCAGTTCGTGCTTCAATACGTAGCAGCAGCGCGGCAGCAGGGTCAGCCAGACGAAGGTATCGAACGCCGACTGGTGGCGCGATGCGATCAGCGCTGAACCGGGCGGGATGCGGTCCAGCCCGGTGACGTCCAGGCGGATGCCGCAGATGATCCGCGCGGCGGCGAGCATGATCCGCGCCCACAGCATCGCCATGCCAAGCACATGCTGCGGCGCCAACAGGCGAACCACGGTCGCGATAATCGTCAGCAGGAATGTAAGGGCGAAGAACGCCACGCTGAACAGGGCGGAGCGCAACACGATCATCCGGCGGCCCCGCGCCGGGTCGCGGCCAACGGAGCAACCATGCCCTGGTGCGGGGAAGCAGCGGTCTCCCGATGCGGAAACCAGGCCGACAGGCCGGCGACCGCCAGCAGGTACTTGGTGTATTCCTCGGCTTGCAGCCGTAGGCCGGGTCCGGATTCGAGTATGGTATGGCCGGGATCCCCCGCCGGCGGCGGTTGCACCGGCAAGGGATACAAGGCGACATCCGGCAGCGCCCGCCGCAGCTCCGCCAAGGCCCGCGGCATGTGGTAACCCGCGGTGACGACGGTGATCGCGCGGATGCTGTTCTGTGCCGCCCAGGCCGCTGTCTCCAGCGCATTGCCGCGGGTCGACGCGGCATAGCGGCCCAAGGTGATGCGCGGCGCCAGCAGCGACAGATCCATGCCCGCCAGCCGCCCCAGCACCGCAAGGTCGGTGTTGCCGCCGATCCCGGTGACCAGCAGCTTGTCGGCCGCATCGGTGGCAAGCAGATGCAGCGCCAGTTCCACCCGCCCGGCTCCCCCGGTCAGCGCGACGATGCCGTCGACATGGGAAGGCGGCGGCGCGACCTCGCGGCTGGTGATGTGCAGGAACCAGACGAAGCCGGCGGCCCAACCCAGCACGCCGGCCATGACGATGCCGGACAGCAGCCCGGGACCAAGCCTGGCATGGCGCCGCCGCGTGTTCATGGCAGGCGCCGCAGCCACTGCCGCACCGTACTCTGCGCGGTGACGAAGCCGATCGCCGCGGCAACCGCCGGCAGGCAGGGCAGCGCCAGCCACAGAACCGGCGGCAGGGCATCCAGCGCGTCCTGCAGCGAGCGGCCGTCGATCGCCGGCTGGCCGGCGAATGGAGCGGCCAATCTGGCCAGAGTCAGCAGGATCGGCAGCGCCGCCAGCCCGCCGACCGCGGCACCCGCGGCCGCCAGCAGCGTCGCGCGCGCGGCGAAACGGCTGGCAATGTAGGCATCGGCCGCGCCCAGGCCATGCACGATCTCGATCGCATCGCGCCGCGTCGACAGGCCGGCCCGCGTCGCCACCGCGACCACCGCCGCCGCCACCGCGGTCACCAGCAGAAGTGCCAGTCCGGCACAGGCCTGCAGGCTTCGCGCCAGCACCGTAAGGCGGCTGATCCAGATCCCATGATCCTCCACCAGGGTGCCCGGTGCGGTCGCCTCCAGACGATGCGACAACGGGCTGACATCAAATGCCGCATCGGTCAGGCGGACCGCAATCACTGCGGGGATCGGGATCGCCAGCCGTTCGGCGCCGCTGCCGATCCAGGGTTTCAGCAACTCATCCAGTTCCTGCTCGGTCAGCGCGTGGGCCGAGGCGACGCCCGGCGTTCCGACCAGCAGCGCCAGCACGGCGGCGAGGCGGGTGGCATTGCCCTGCGCGGCGGGCGCCTCGGCTTGCGGCACCTGCACGGTCAGCGCCGAACCGGCGCCTTCGCGCCAGTGCCGCGACAGCGATGCGGTGCCGAACCAGCCGGCGAGCGCCAGCGCGCCGAGGAAAGCCATTGCGGCGACCAGCAGCGGCAGCATGCGGTCGGCGAAGCCCCGCCGCAGGCCCAGTTCATCGAACCCGACCGGCCGCAACGATCATGCGCATCGATCGGGACTCCCGCTCGCGCCGCTGGCGCTCGGCACCCGATCAAGCGCCCCTGGGCGATGCGTAAGGCCGGCGCCGGATGCCGCTCGACCAGAGCCTCGTTGTGGGTGGCGACGATGACCGTGGTGCCGATCCGGTTCATCTCCTTGAACAGTTGCATCAGCCGCTCCGCCTGGCCGTCATCGAGGTTGCCGGTCGGTTCGTCCGCCAGCAGCAGCGCCGGGCGGGTAATCACGGCGCGCGCGATGGCGACGCGTTGCTGCTCGCCGCCCGACAGGGCAAAAGGCGGCACAGCCAGATATTGCGCCAGCCCCACCCACCGCAGCAGCTCCGTCACATCGGCGCGGATCTGCCCTTCTGGCCGGCCGGCGATGCGCAGCGGCAGTGCCACGTTGTCGAACGTCGATAGATGCGGCAACAGGCGGAAATCCTGGAACACCACGCCGATCCGCCGGCGCAGCGCCGGCAACGCACGCCGCGGCGCGGTGGCGACATCCGTGCCCAGCAGGCTCAGCCGCCCGCTGGTCGGCCGCACCGCCAAATAAAGCAGCCGAAGCAGGCTGGTCTTACCCGCGCCGGACGGCCCCAACAGCCAGCGGAACGCCCCGGCCGGCACGTGAAAGCTGATGTCGTGCAGCACCTCGGCGCCGGCCGTCGCATCCCGGCGGGAGCCGCCGCCTTGGCCATAGCGCAACCCGACCCGATCGAATCGAAGCATGGCAGGCTTACTAGCCGACGCAGGGCATGCTTGTCATTTGGCGCGCGTCGAGAGAACCTTTCAGCCAAATCTTCGCTGCAACCGCGCTGCGCCGGCGTCGTTGTCACCAGCTTGCTTCAGGCATCTCTTGAACCGGATGACCATGCGAATTGCTTGCCCAGGATGCGCCGCGGAATACGAAGTGCCGTCGGCCAGCCTCCATCCCCGCCGCAAGGTCCGCTGCACGCGGTGCCGAGCCGAGTGGGTACCCCTGCAAGAGGCGCAAACGCCGCCGCCAAGCCATCCGGACCCCATGCCCGAGATAGCGGTGCCGCTGCCGCTCGAAACGGCCATGGATCAGCTTGCCGCGGCGCCACCGCCCCGACGTTCCAGCGCACTGCCGGCGGCCTGGGTGCTGACGGTGCTGGTCCTGGTCGGCTCCGCCGCCGCCATGGTGATTTGGCGCGGCCAGGTGACCCGCGCCTGGCCGGCGAGCGCCTGGATACTGGGAAAGACCGATCGGGTCGTGCCGGCGCAAGGCTTGCCCGCCACCGGCAACCCGGCCAAGTCGGCCGACTGAACGCCGCCACGATCACTTTATCCGTGCACATGTGATCCGACTAGCCGATAGTGGCCAGCAACCCGGCTGCGCCCCATTCGGGCGCAACAGCTTGACGCAAACTAGTTTTGCAGCCTGCCGCCGTGGCTGAACGCGTTCCGTGGTTGAAGCTGGCGGAGCAAACATGCTTTCGTGAACCCAAATCCGATCCCGAAAAGGTGAATGGCGTGGAATTTGAGGTGGATACTCTACCGCTGTCCGGCGAACTGGACGACGTATCGCGCGATCGAACCCACGACGACGAAGATGTCGCGGCGCTGCAGACCGCCATCCTGCAAAAACTCACCTATCACGTTGGCAAGCGCCGCAGCATCGCGACCGAGCGCGACTGGCTGATGGCCACCGCGGTTGCATTGCGTGACCGTATCGTCGAACGCTGGCTCGCCGGCAACGAAGACACCTACCGGAAGGGCTCCAAGCGGGTTTACTACCTGTCGCTGGAATTCCTTATCGGCCGCCTGCTGTTCGACAACCTGAACAACATGGGCAAGCTTGAAACCATGCGGGCCGCCCTCGCCGGCCTCGGCGTCGACCTTGACAAGCTGCGCGCGCTGGAGCCGGACGCCGCCCTCGGCAATGGCGGCCTGGGCCGGCTGGCCGCCTGCTTCATGGAAAGCATGGCCAGCCTCGACATCCCCGCCTATGGCTACGGCATCCGCTACGACCACGGGCTGTTTCGCCAGGTGATCAAGAACGGCTGGCAGCAGGAATACGCCGAAGACTGGCTGTCGCTCGGCAATCCCTGGGAATTCCAACGCCCGGAGGTCAGCTACGATATCGGCTTCGGCGGCGCCATCGAGGTCGTGGCGATCTCGGAAGCCGCGGTGCGGCATGTCTGGCATCCGGCCGAAACGATCGCGGCGGTGGCCTACGATACCCCCTCGGTGGGCTGGCGCGGCCGCCGGGTCAACACGCTGCGGCTATGGACGGCGCACGCCGCCGATCCGCTGAAGCTCGACGCCTTCAATCACGGCGACCACGCCGGCGCGCTGGCCGACCAGATCCGCGCCGGCTCGATCTCCAAGGTGCTGTATCCGTCGGATGCCACGCCCGCCGGGCAGGAACTGCGGCTGCGGCAGGAGTATTTCTTCGTCTCCGCATCGCTGCAGGATCTGGTCCGCCGTCATCTGCGGACCTTCGGCCATATCGGCTCGCTGGGTGAAAAGACCGCCATCCAGCTCAACGACACGCATCCTGCGATCGGCATCGCCGAAATGATGCGCATCCTGCTGGATATCCACCAGATCGCCTGGGAAGACGCCTGGCGGATCACCCAGGCGATGTTCAGCTACACCAACCACACCCTGCTGCCGGAGGCGCTGGAGAGCTGGCCGGTGCCGCTGATGGAGCGGCTGCTGCCGCGCCACATGCAGATCATCTACCTGATCAATGCGCTGCATCTGGGCCAGGTGCGGCGGCAGTTCCCCGACGACGACGGACTGCTGTCCAGCGTCTCGATGATCGACGAGCACCAGGGCCGCCGCGTGCGCATGAGCCACCTGGCCTTCCTGGGTTCGCATCGGGTCAACGGCGTCTCCGCCCTGCACACCGGCCTGATGCGGGAGACGGTGTTCCGCGACCTGCACGGCCTGTTTCCCGACCGCATCGTCAATGTGACCAACGGCATCGCCTTCCGCCGCTGGCTGCATGAGGCCAATCCCCGGCTGACCCGGCTGCTGGTCAATGCCGTCGGTCCCGAGGTGCTGGACAACGAGGACGCGCTGACCCGGCTGCGGCCGCTGGCGACCGATACCGGCTTCCAGGAGCGTTTTGCCGCCGTCCGCCACGCCAACAAGCTGGCGCTGGCCGAAGTGATCCGCCGCGACCTGGAGATCCGGGTCGATCCCTTCGCGATGTTCGACGTGCACGTCAAGCGCATCCACGAATACAAGCGCCAGTTGCTGAATATCCTGGAGGTGATCGCGCTCTACAACGCCATCCGCGCCCGCCCGATGGACGACTGGACGCCGCGGGTGAAGATTTTCGCCGGCAAGGCCGCCGCCAGCTATCAGCAGGCCAAGCTGATCATCAAGCTGATCCACGACGTGGCCCGGGTGATCAACAGCGATCCCACGGTGCGCAACCTGCTGAAGATCGTTTTCCTGCCGAACTACTCGGTCAGCCTGGCGGAGGTGATCATTCCGGCGGCCGACCTGTCCGAACAGATCTCCACCGCCGGCATGGAGGCGTCCGGCACCGGCAACATGAAGTTCGCCCTGAACGGCGCGCTGACCATCGGCACCCTGGACGGCGCCAATATCGAAATCCGCGACCGTGTCGGCGAAGAGAACATTTTCATCTTCGGCCTGACCACGCAGCAGGTCGCCGCCCGCCGCCTGCTTGGCACCGATAGCGCGGATGTCATCGCGGCCTCCCCCGCCCTGGCCGAGGTCCTGGCAAGCGTGCAGGCTGGCGTGTTCTCGCCCGACCAGCCCGACCGCTACCAGGAGCTGGTCAATGCGCTGCGCTACCATGACAATTTCATGGTCTGCGCCGACTTTGATGACTACTTCGCGACCCAACGGCAGATCGCCGATCTGTGGCGCCAGCCCGAGACGTGGTGGAAGACCGCCATCCTGAACACCGCCAATGTCGGCTGGTTCTCCTCCGACCGGTCGATCCGGGAGTACGCCAGCGACGTGTGGAACGTTCCGGTCTCCGCGGTGTCGTGATGCGGTTCGGCGAACTGAAAAGCTGAGGTAGCAGGATCAAAGTCGCCTTGATCAAAACCGCCAAGGCGCGCCCGTTCCCCGTCATGGCTCGGCGCCAGTCCGGGCCATCTGAACCAGCACTCCGCGGCCATAGGTAGCCCGAACCGGCGCCGGACTATGCCGAAAAAAGGTCATGACACACGCCGGCTGGGATCAGTCCGTTCCTCATCAATAGGCTCGGACGAAGAAGTGGATCGTCATCGCGGAAGCCAGCAATACGGTTGCGATCCGGACCACGACCGGAGGAAGCTTTCGGCCGACCCGCGCACCACCGTAACCGCCAACCAACGCGCCTCCGCCGACCAGCAGAGCCTCTGGCCAGCGGACAGCCCCGGCAATGATGAAGCAAACCACCGCGACAGTATTGGCCGCGCTCACCAACAGCGTGCGAGGCGCGTTGAGCGCCTTGATGTCGGCTCCGTCAAGCAGGCTCCAGGAGGCCATCATCATCAGCCCGACCGCACCCCCGAAATAGCCGCCGTAGACGCCGAGGAGGAACTGGATCAGCAGCACGGTCACGATGCCGGCGCGGAAACGCGCCCGTAGGGCAGGGCCTAACCTTGCGCCGAACGCCAGCGCCAGCGTGGCTATCAACAACAACCAGGGCAGGACACGATCAAACACCGAGATCGGCGTCCAAAGCAGCAAAAGCGCGCCCGCAAAGCCGCCAGCCAGGGTCGCCAGAAGCGTTGGACGAAGCGGGACGCCGCACACCTGGCTCAGGCCTTCGCGATAGACCCAGGCACTTGCGACCCCTCCCGGGTAGAGCGCGATCGGTGCTCGATGCATTAGCCGAAACCGAAGGCACACCGGCGGCGATGAGGGTCGGAAGCGTGACAAAACTACCGCCCCCGGCCATCGCGTTCATTGCGCCGGCAATGGCACCTGCACCCGAGAGGAAGAGCCATTCCGCCATGCCCTATCAGTGGACCGCACAGGCAAACTTCACAATGTGGAATGGCCGGATCAAACAACGGACCGGCGCGGAGATCGTGCTTGCGGCGGCTGAGGGACGTTGCGAGTTCGGCGTGGTGGCCGGAAGCGCTGATCTGGGCCAATTGGCGACAAAGCCCCTTGCGGTCGATCGCCTGACGGTCATTGCTGCCCGAATGCACCCGCTTGCAGGACGCGAAGCGATCGCGTTCGCCGAGCTCCTCGATGAACCCTTCGTCGGTCTGAGTGCGGGCGCGCTCCACGATCACCTCAGCCACCATGCAACCCCAAGGCTGTTCAGGTGACCGACACGCGCACCCGGTGCCAGGCCGCGCTCAGGTAGCCTTTGAAGTTCCAAATATCGTCCGGAAGTGCTGGCTGGGTCTGCCCGGCGGAGTCCCAGGCCCGGACAGCCAGTTCGTGCTTGCCCTTCGGCAGGTCCAGCGTGGCCGTCCAGAACGTCCAGCTCCAGGGTGCATCCGCATTGTGCTCCAGCGCCGCCTGCTTCCAGGTGCGGCCGCCATCGACCGAAACATCCACCCGCATGATGTCTCTTGCGGTCGCAATGGCATAACCACGCACTACATTTCTGCCGGCCTTCAGCTCGGCACCAGAAGCCGGTTCGCAGATCGCGGCGTTGAGCGGCATGTCGTAAATCGTTACGCCCTTCGCCCAGTCAACCGTTTCCTCGGTCACGTCGGGGGGCAGCAGTTTGTAATCTCGTTGCTGCATGTGGTTATCGGATGGCGTGTCCTGCACGGTGATGGCGGTCAGCCATTTTGCACTGCGGACGCCGGCGAAGCCGGGTACCACGACGCGCAGTGGGAAACCGTGCTCGGGTGCCAGCGTCTCGCCGTTCATGGCATAGGCCAGCAGAACCTCAGGCGACATGGCCTTGGCGATCGGGATCGAAGCACCGTAGGTGAACCGGCCCTCCTTCGGCATCTCCACCTCGTCGCAGGCATCGAAGGCGACATGCAAGGAGCGGTCCGTCTGCGCACCGGCCGCTCGGAGCACGTCTGCGAGGGCCACGCCGGTCCATTCGGCATTGCCGATCGCCCCGGGTGCCCAGGGATCACCCGAAGTGGGCCGCACCGACTGCAGGTCGGCGCGGCGATTGCCGGCGCATTGCATCACGGCCGTGATGCTGCGCTCGGGGAACCGCCTGCGCAGCTCCGCCATGGAGATGTCGAGCGGCGTTCCAACCCGGCCGCCCACGTGCAGCCTGTGCCTGGACTCGTCCAAGAGCAGGAATATTGCCATGACTGCGAACGTAGAAGTCTGAACGCGCCGTTGTCATGCAGGCACGCAGCCGAGGCAGCGGCGGTTCGGCGTTGTAAGGTGTCTCTGAGCGGACGATCATGTTCGGTTTGGAATGGACGGGATCGAACATGATCGTGTTCCTTTGACATACGCGTGGGCTTGTCTGGAACAACGCACGAGGGGGCTGAGTGGTGCATGCGCGCGCCCAGCTTGAACGAAACTCGCCAGACCGTTTCAGAAATACTGGAAACATATGGTGCGATGTTGCCATGTGGCATGGCCAGCGAAGGCCATGGCACGGAGGCAGCTCGGATGTTTCCGGTCACTCTGGAAGTGGTCTAATCTACCCTGGTATCCAGGCCCTGACGTTCACCTTAATCAGCGAATCTTAGGTTTAGGCAACGAGCTGATTGGTTTCAGTAGCCTGCTGATCTCCTGGGTTTGCCGCAAAACGGGACTAACGCAGGAGACATAAGCCTGCACATTGGCAATTTTGTTCCCATCACCAGCAGGATTGTGGACAAGTGGCCCGTGACTGACGTGGCGTTTTCCGCCACCGTTCATGCCAGCTCATCCAGCAGCGCCTTCGCGTCCTTCAGGTCTGGCGCATCGAACCCTTCGGTGAACCAATCATAGATCGGACCGAGCAGATCACGGGCTTCCGCACGCCTGCCTTGGTCCTGCCAGAGCCGGGCCAGGCTGACTGAGGCCCGCAACTGCAAGAGCCTTGCGCTCTGCCGCTCGGCAACAGCAATGGCCTGACGATAGTTCCGCTCGGCTTCGGATGGATCGTCTGTTTGTGATGGTGAACACCGACACTGACCCAGCCGGTGTTTGCCGCAAGGTATACACGCCATAGGGGATCGCCCGGCCAGCGCTTGGCTGAGGAAGTGATAGATCTGCACCTCTGCGGGTTCGCTCTGTGGCGCCACGTGCGGCGGTGTTCTTGAAATCGCCAACCAGCTCCTTCTTCTTGGTGTGGACTGAAATCACCGGCTGGCGCTCTGCCAGCGCTGTGGTGACGGTGGTGTTGATGTGTGTGAACTGCGTGTGTCGGTGAGGATGCTCACCACGCTCGCGGGTTTTGCGATTGCCTTGCAGGCTGAACTTCTGTGCGGTCAGCGACTCACCACGACGGTCTGGCTGACTCGGTGCCCGAGCCTTGCCAGTTCCCCCGCCAGCCGACGTAGCTTCTTGCAGGTCCAGCGCAACGGCGACATCGGATCACCGCGCACGTCAGGCTCCACCAAATTCAGCAGCTCACTCAGCAGTGTTGGATATTTCCCTTGGCATTCAGCAGATCGCCCCGCACCCGATGCAACCCAGCCTCACTGACCCGCTCGTCGGTGGCCTCGACGATCCGCGCAGCCTCGGCAAGGCAGTTCAGTGCTTCGGCATGCTGCCCGAGCATGGCGTGGGCCTCAGCGAGCCAAGTGAACACAGCCGGCATACCCGTAACGGCTCCGGCAGCACGCAGTTCCGCTGGCCCCTGCGTGAGCAGCGCAAGGCCTTCCTGTGCTTGCCCGATCGCGATCAACGACCGTCCGTGGAGTACTAGTGCCCAACCCGAATAATACGGAAAGCCATGCTCGGTCGATAGAGCCAGAAATTCCTCCATGTGCACCATTGGTGAGCGGGTGACCCCGTCGAACATAATTGCAAAAAAGAGCACCTGAACCAGCGTAAAGACATGTCCAAGCCGGCGGGCCTCCGACAACGCTTCGTCCATCCGTGATCGTGCCTGATCGATGATAACCCAGATACACAATGGTCATGGCAAGGTACGCGAGCATCAGAGCGTAGGGATCGACGGTTCCTCCGAAGCGGCGACGTGCTGGATCAGCATAGCCGATACTTCGCTCCAGGAGGGCGCGGGCGGCAACAAACTCCCCGAGATAGAAGCGGGTAATCCCCTGCGTGCGGCGACCCAGCAATTGCGTCGCGGCATCGTTCCGCGCCTCGCCGATTTGTTCGAGCTGCTCGCCTAGCGCGAGAGCCAGCCTATGCTCGGCTCGTACGAGAATGAAACGCCCATTGACCGGCGATCAGCGGCACCAGGTACTCGGGCCGATCGAGCTGCTCGGCCAGCGTCCGCACTCGGGCACGGTCTCGCCCATTCCGGCCACCGACCAGCCTTTCGTGGCCGCCAGCGCCGATCCCGAGCGCGGCTTGCAGGTCCAGCTCCTGTTGCTGGCGCCACGGGCCGTCCGGCAGACCGGCCAGCACGTCCAATCCCTTCCGCAACTGGGCGACCGCTTCCGCCATCGCCGAGCGCGCCAGCGCCTGCTGACCGGCCTTCAGCCAATAAGCCACCGCCTTTTCCGCGAGGCCGGCTGCCGCGCAGTGCTGCGCCAACAGCGCCGGTTGCGCCAGCACGATCTCCGGAAAGTGGTCTTCGAGGGTCGCGGCAATACGGGCGTGCAGCCGCTGGCGCCGGCTGCGCAGCAAGGTGCCGTAGGCCGCATCCTGCACCAGCGCGTGCTTGAAGATGTAGCTGGACTGTGGCGGCGTGCCGCGGACGAACAACAGGCCGGCGTTCGTCAGCCGATCGAGCGCCTCGCGCAGTTGCGGCTCCGGCAGATCGGTGATGGACGCCAGCAGCGCGTGACCGAACTCGCGGCCGATCGCCGCGCCGGTCTGCGCAACCTCCTTGGCGGCCGGTCCCAGCCGATCCAGCCGCGCCATCAGCGAGGCATGCAAGGTCGCCGGCACCGACAACGCCGGATGTGGCACGGCGGACAGCGCCGCCGCACCCTGCGCGCCGGATTCCAGCACCGCCTTGGTCAGTTCCTCGACGAACAGCGGCACGCCGTCGGTGCGCTCGGCGATCTCCTCCACGATCTCGGGTGGCAGCGCCGCATTCCCGGCGACGTTCGCGACCATTGCCGCCGTGTCGCGCCGGTCGAGCCGCGCCAGCGTCAGCATCGTCACCTGCGGCTGCCCGGTCCACGGCGGCTGAAACTCGGGGCGGAACATCGCCAGCAGCAGCACCGGCCAGTCCGCCATCCGCTCGATCACGCGGTCCAGCAGTTCGCGCGAACTCGGGTCGATCCAGTGCAGGTCATCGAACATCATCAGCACCGGCTGCTGTCGCGACAGACCTTCAACCTGCCGCAGCAGCGCCTCGAACGTCTTCTCCTTCTTGCGCTGCGGCGTGACATCGAGCGGCGGTGCGAGATCGACTGACGGCAGCGCGTGCAGCTCCGCGATCAGCGCCACGTCTTCCATCGGCGGCGCGGTGGTCGCGAGCAGCGCTTGCAGTTTGGCGAGCCTGGCCGCCGGCGCGTCCGCGTGCGCGAAGCCGGCCGCTCGCTCCATTTGCGCGATCACCGGATAGAGCGCGCTGTCTTGATGGTGCGGCGAGCAGAAATAGCGCAGCCGGATGTGCGGTTCGGCGCCGATCCGCTCGGCCAGCGCCTCGGCCGAGGCGGGACTTGCCCACGCCCGGTTCGGCGGAGATCAGCACCACCCGTCCGCTGCCCGCCTTCGCCTGCGCCCAGCGGCGGAGCAGCAGCTCCATCTCCTCGTCGCGGCCGACCAGGGGCGTGGCGCTGGAACGCAGCGCTTCGAACTGGCCGACCGCGCGATTCTCCGACAAGACCTGCCACGCCGGCACCGCCGCCGGCAGACCTTTGAGTTCGACGGTGCCGAGGTCCTGGCACTCGAACAGGCCGCCGATCTGCCGCCGGGTGGCGGCATCGATCACCACCTGACCAGGGCCGGCAAGGCCCTGCAGGCGGGCAGCCAGGTTCGGCGTCTCACCGATCGCCGTCTGCTGGCGAGACTCGCCTGAGCCGATCGGCTCACCCACCAGCACAAGTCCCGTTGCGATGCCAATGTGGACCTGCAACAGCTCGCCGCCCATCGGTGCTGCGCTGACCGCGGCGGCAACGGCAAGGCCGGCCCGCACGGCGCGTTCGGCATCGGTCTCACGGGCTTCCGGCCAGCCGAAATAGATCAGTACCCCGTCACCCACGTAACGCGCAATGAAGCCGTCGAACTGCCGGATGGTGGTGGCAACGCAGGCCTGGTAGGCGCGGATGACCTCCCGCAGATCCTCGGGATCGAGCCGTGACGAGAGGGGCGTGGAGCCGACGAGGTCACAGAACATCACGCTGAGCGGGCGGCGTTCGGCGGTGGTTTCAGACGAGCCAAGGTTCCCGAGCCGGCTGACGGGCGAGCCCTGAGAATGCCGAGCGGGATTATCGATTGACGCGCCGTCAAGGCGTAACACGGCGATTGCTTCCAACAGCTGGCGGCGATGACCAACGGACGTGACCCCGAGATCCTTAAGATCGTTGGCCGTCAGATTGGGCAACAGCTCGGCATTGACGTCATTCGTGCGGAATGCCGCTTCGTATCGTTCGAGACCAAGTGCTCTTAGCCAGTCCGCGACGTCCATCGACGCTCCTTGGTACAGCCAGGCCGCCGGCCAAGCATGACCCTGTCAGCGCAGAACTGTCTAGGAGCAAACATCGAGCTATCATGGCTGTTCGAACTCCATGCCATGTCCTTTCGCTGTCTGGCCACCGCACAGCAAATCGTTACTTGTTTGCATCTAATAGCCCCTGAACCACCGGGTGGTGCAGGTATGCACCTGCGTGCGGACCGTGAAGCATTTCATAGGAGTAGGCGCACCCGTGCCGTCAAACTGTCTCCATCGACTTCCGCCAGCACTGGAGACTTCACATGCTCCGCTTTGTCCTGTCTGCGGTTGCGCTTGCCGGGGTTCTTGCGGCGGCGCAGCCCGCCTTTGCCGATCCTCTCGCTGCGACGGCGCCTGATCAGGTGAAAGCGACGGCGGCCGCCAAGGAGCAGCCCGCACCGCCGGCACCTGCGTCTTCATCGTCATCGGATGAGAAGGCGCCGACGCGTGGCGGATTAGGCAAGGACATAATCCCTGTGGGGTTTGGCTGGGGCTAGGTGGCAGTGAAACGCCTTCTCATTGTGGAGAGTGAGCATGAGCTTTTTTGTGGCAGGCTGCGTGCTGCTGCTGGCGTTGCTGGCCAGTATCGTCCTCGACGATACTGGCGTCAGCAGGCGGCAGGAAGCGCGACGCAATAATCCATCCTTTGGTGCGTGGTAAACGCGATGGCCTCGCGCGGGCGATCTTTTTGCGCAGTCAGGCGCTGCGTAATGCTGTGCAAAGCTTGCACTCGCGTTGTTTCCGAGACTTGCGCATCGCCAAGGATATGACCGCGAAAGCCACCTGCCCATCGCCTCGGCGCGGCCCCCAAGAGTGCACCCGGCGGCAGTCGCTCAACCAGTCTTGACCAGGCACCAGCCAAACGGTGCACCAAGATCAACCGAAACAACGCGGAAGGCGTCAAGGCCGGCCCGCAAGCCTGTCACGAAAGCACCGGCCACCGCCGAAATCCGCGTAAACCACGGGTAACCTCCCCCGGGCTTATCGAACCCGGCGCACCGCGCTACATTACACGCCTAGCAAGGTTCACCCGGCTCGCCGGTCGCTAGCCACGCCATGAACGAACCACCAGGCAGGAGACGCGTCGTTGGATCAACGTCCCGGATTACATGCCCCGATCGTCCGGGATGCCATGGCGTACGTCCTGGCGGGCGGTCGCGGATCGCGGCTGCTCGAACTCACCGACATGCGGGCCAAACCGGCGGTGTATTTCGGCGGCAAAAGCCGCATCATCGACTTCGCCCTCTCCAACGCGCTGAATTCCGGCATCCGGCGCATCGGCGTGGCAACCCAGTACAAGGCGCACAGCCTGATCCGCCATCTGCAACGCGGCTGGAACTTCTTCCGCCCGGAACGGAATGAGGGCTTCGACATCCTGCCCGCCTCGCAGCGCGGCGGCGACGACAGCTGGTACGCCGGCACCGCCGACGCGCTCTACCAGAACATCGACATCATCGAGGGCTACAAGCCCGAATACATCGTCGTCCTGGCCGGCGATCACGTCTACAAGATGGACTACGCACTGATGCTGCTGCAGCACGTCGAACAGGGCGCCGACGTGACCGTCGGCTGCATCGAGGTGCCGCGCGAACAGGCCACCGCCTTCGGCGTCATGCATGTCGACGACACCGATCGCATCATCGGCTTCGTCGAAAAGCCGGCCGACCCGCCGTCGATGCCGGGCCGGCCCGACCTGGCGCTGGCCAGCATGGGGATCTACGCCTTCACCACGCGGTTCCTGATCGACCAGTTGCGGCGCGACGCCGCCGACCCGGCCTCGAACCGCGACTTCGGCAAGGACATCGTCCCCTACCTGGTGCAACACGGCAAAGCCGTCGCCCACAGCTTCACCAAGTCCTGTGTCACCTCCGGCTCCGAGAAGGAGGCCTATTGGCGCGACGTCGGCACGCTGGATGCCTATTGGGAAGCCAACATCGACCTGACCGCGATCATCCCGGAACTCGACCTGTACGATCGGGAATGGCCGATCTGGACCTATGCCGAGATCACCCCGCCGGCGAAGTTCGTGCATGAGGAACTCGGCCGCCGCGGCGAGGCGATTTCGTCCCTGGTCTCCGGCGGCTGCATCGTCTCCGGCGCGTTCCTGCGCCAATCCCTGCTGTTCACCGGCGTGCACGTGCATTCGTTCTCACGCGTCGAAAATGCCGTCATCCTGCCCGAGGCCGATATCGGCCGCGGCGCCAGGCTGTCCAACGTGATCGTGGAAAAAGGCGTGCGCATCCCGCCTGGCCTCGTCGTCGGCGAGGACGCCTTGGACGATGCGCGCCGCTTCCGCCGCACCGACCGCGGCATTTGCCTGATCACCCAACCGATGATCGATCGCCTGACCGCTTGACCCGCGTCCTGGCGGTCGCCTCCGAGGTCTTCCCACTGGTGAAGACCGGCGGACTGGCCGATGTCGTCGGTGCCCTGCCGCAGGCGTTGTCTGGCGCCGGTGTGCAGACGACAACGCTGGTGCCCGGCTATCCGGCGGTGCTGGCAGCGTCGTCCGACGCGACCCGCGTCCACCACTTCCCCGACCTGTTCGGCGCCCCCGCGGACGTGCTGCTTGGCACCGCCTCGGGACTGGATCTGCTGGCGATCGACGCGCCGCATTTGTATGCCCGCCCGGGCAACCCCTATCTCGGACCGGATGGGCAGGACTGGCCGGACAATGACATTCGCTTCGCCGCTCTCGGTGCCGCGGCGGCCGCCCTGGCAATCGGAACGATCGCCGGCCCGGCCTCGGGCGCACAGTCCACGGCCTATTTCGATATCGTGCATGTGCACGACTGGCAGGCCGCCCTGACCACGGCCTACCTGCATTTTCATCCCGGTCCGCGGCCTGGAACCGTACTGACCATCCACAATCTGGCATTCCAGGGCATGTTCCCGGCCTCCCTGTTCCCTCGGCTGGGCCTTCCCGATGCCGCCTTCCGGGTCGACGGGCTGGAGTTCTACAACCTGGTGGGATTCCTCAAGGCCGGCCTGGTCTATGCCGACAGGCTGACCACGGTGTCGCCAACCTATGCGCGGGAGATCACGCTGCCTGAACACGGCGCCGCGCTGGATGGCGTGCTGCGCCAGCGTGCCGGCAGCCTGTCCGGCATTCTCAACGGCATCGACGACACGGTGTGGGATCCCGCCGCCGACACGCTGATCGCCGGTCAATTCTCCGCCGCCACCCTGGACCGGCGCGACGCCAACAAGACCGCGTTACGCCAGCGTCTGGGTCTGGCGGACGACCCGGACACGATGCTGATCGGCGTGATCAGCCGGCTCACCACGCAGAAGGGCCTGGATTTGCTGCTGGCGCGGCTCGACACGCTGGCCAGCCCGCGGGCTGCATCGCCAGGCGCCCCGCCGCCTGTGCCCGATCCGCCACCTAACCCGCCTGCGCCGCGGTCTCGTCGATCCGCTGCCTCGGCGCGCGAGTCCTCGGGCCGCGCTCGCGCACCATTGCCGAACGGACCAACGCTCTCCAGGACGGCCCGCGGCCTCCAGTTCGCCATCCTCGGCGCTGGCGATCCGGCGCTGGAGCACGGTTTCGTCGCGGCAGCACTCCGCTACCCGGGCCGCGTCGCCTGCACGATTGGCTACGACGAACCCCTCGCCCACCTGATCCAGGCCGGCTGCGATGCATTGCTCGTCCCATCGCGGTTCGAGCCGTGCGGCCTGACCCAGCTGTGCGCCCTGCGCTACGGCTGCATCCCGATCGTCGCACGCGTCGGCGGCCTGTCCGACACGGTGATCGACTCCAATGAGGCCGCCTCGGCCAGCGGCGTCGCCACCGGCCTCCAGTTCACCCCGGTGACTGCCGACGCCCTGGCCGATGCGGTGGAACGGGCCGTGCAGTTATGGCAAGACCCAGCCGGCTGGCGGCGCATGCAGTGCAACGCCATGGCCGCCGACGTCTCCTGGCGCCGTTCGGCTGCCCGATACGCGGCGCTGTTCCGCGCACTGCAGGCGGAGCGACGTTGAAAACAATCGGCATCGGCCTTCCGGACACCCTCGGCGTAAGCCTGGTCGACGGCGGCATCAACGTCGCGGTCCACGCCGCCAGCGCTGAGGCGGTGGCGATCTGCCTGTTCGATGCCGAAGAACGCGAGATCGATCGGCTGCGCTTGCCAGGCCGCACCGGACCTGTCCTGCACGGCCATGTCACCGGCGTCTCTCCCGGCACGCGCTACGGATTGCGCGCGTACGGCCCATGGGACCCGGCCAACGGCCACCGCTTCAATCCGTCCAAGCTGCTGCTGGACCCCTGGGCGACAGCGATCGATCGGCCGTTCCGCCTGCATGAGCTGCTGTTCGATGGCGACTTACCGCGACCCGACGATACCGCCACGCTGGTGCCGAAGGCCATCGTCGGCGCGCCGGAAACATCACCCGCCGCCAGCCGCCCGCATTTCGACTGGGACCGTCAGATCATCTACGAGCTGCACGTGCGCGGCTTCAGCATGACCCATCCGGAGATCCCGCCGGCGATCCGCGGCACCTACGCCGCCTTGGCCCACCCGGCCAGCATCCGCCATCTCACCCGGATCGGCGTCACCACGGTGGAACTGATGCCGAGTGCCGCCTGGGTCGATGAGCGGCATCTGCCGCCGCTGAACCTGTCGGATTACTGGGGCTACAACCCGATCGGCTTCCTGGCGCCCGACCCACGGCTGGCACTCGGCGGCTGGGCCGAAATCCGCGCCGCCGTCGATGCGCTGCACGCGGCCGGCCTCAACGTCATCCTGGACGTGGTGCTCAATCACTCCGGCGAAAGCGACGAGTTTGGCCCCACTCTGTCGCTGCGCGGCCTGGACAATGCCGGCTACTATCGGCTGTCGCCGGATGATCCGTCACGCTACGTCAACGACGCCGGATGCGGCAACATTCTCGCCATGGACCGTGCGGCGCCGCTGCGTCTCGGCTTGGACGCCCTGCGTGCCTGGGCGCTGTACGGTGGACTTGACGGCTTCCGGCTCGATCTGGCGGCAACATTGGGCCGGCGCGCCAGCGGCTTCGACCGCGATGCACCGTTCCTGCAGGCGGTGGAACAGGATCCCGTGTTGAGTGGCCGCGTGATGATCGCCGAACCCTGGGACATCGGCGCCGGCGGCTATCAGCTGGGCGCCTTCCCCGCCCGCTGGGGCGAGTGGAACGATCGCTATCGCGACACCATGCGGCGTTTCTGGCGCGGTGACGGCGGCATGGCGGGCGAATTCGCCACCCGCTTCGCCGGTTCGGCCGACCTCTTCGCCCCCGCTCACCGGCCACTCTCGCGCAGCGTCAACTACATCACCGCGCATGACGGCTTCACCCTGGCGGATCTGGTTTCCTATCAGACGAAACATAATGCCGCCAACGGCGAGGATAATCGCGACGGCACCGGCGACAACCTGTCCTGGAACAACGGCATCGAGGGGCCGACCGACGATGCTGCGATCCTGGCCGCTCGCCGCCGCGATGTGGCCGCGCTGCTGGCGACCCTGCTGCTGTCTCGGGGAACGCCGATGCTGTCGATGGGCGATGAGGCCGGCCGCTCGCAAGGCGGCAACAACAACGCCTACGCGCAGGACAACGCCGCCTCCTGGTTCGACCGGTCCGGCGCCGATGCAGCGCTGATCGAGTTCACGGCCCAGGCCGTCGCCGCCCGCCGGCGCCTCTGGCCGTTGTTCAGCGGCACGAAGCTGCGGGGCACGGCTTGGGAAACTGAGGTTCTTCCCGACGTCGCCTGGCTGCGGGCCGACGGGCAGCCACTGACCGCGATGGACTGGAACCAGGATACCCCGGGCAGCGTGATCGCCGTGCTGTTCGCCGACGATGTGCGCGCCGTGCTGGTCTTTCATGCCGCCCCTGTGCCAATGGAAATCGTGCCGCCCGCGCCCCGCCCGGGCCACCGGTGGCACCGGCTGCTGCACAGCACGCCACCCGGCCACGACGCCCCGTTCGCGATCGCGGCGCGCTCGGTCACCGTGTTCGTGGAGGAGCCGCACTTGGCGGCGGCAACCAAACCCACCGTGGAAGCCTCAGCTTCGGGGCAAACCGGCCAGTCCCGCGGCCAGCCGACAGGCGTCCCGGACGAGGATCTGAACCGGCTGGCCGACCTGGTCGGTATCGATCCGATCTGGTGGGATATCGCGGGCGGCTTCCACCCGGTCGGTGCGCCGACCAAGCGAGCCCTGCTGGCGGCCATGCGGCTGCCGGCATCGACCCGCGACGACTGCCGCGACAGCCTGCATCGGCTGACGCGCGAGCGGACAGCACCGCTGCCGCAAGTGCTGACGGCGCACGCCGGCGAGGCCATTCGCCTAATTTCCGGACAAGAGCCCCCGGCCTGGCTCACCCTGCTGCGGGAGGACGGGGCGCTCCAGCGTTTCCACCCCACCGACGGCGCGATCGTGCTGCCGCCGCAACCAATCGGCCGGCATCGCATCCTGCAGGAGGACGATCCGGATCGCATCTGCCATCTGACCGTTGCGCCGGATGCCTGCTATCTGCCTGCCAGCCTGGCAGACGGTGAGCGGCGGTTCGGCGTCGCCGCCCATCTCTACACAGTGCGGCGCCAAGGCGATCAGGGCATCGGCGATTTCACCACCCTGGCACGCCTCGCGCAGGAGGCCGCGGGCGCCGGCGCCGCCATCCTGGGCCTCAACCCGCTGCATGTTCTGTTTCCGCATGACCGCGCCCGGGTGAGCCCATACCAGCCGTCGGACCGGCGCTTCCTGGACCCGATCTACATCGACGTCTCCGGCTTTCCCGGCGGCATGGGCGCGGGATCGTTTCCCGGCCCGGTCGACTACAAGGCGGTTTGGGACCGCAAACGGGCGATCCTCCGCCGCGCGTTCGATGCTCTTGGATCCAACGGCGCCGATCCGGCCGGCGATCCGCGGCTGCTCGAGGTTGCCGGACCGGCCGGCGCACCTGGTATCGGTGGCCTAACCGATGCGGTGCCGGCGGCGTTGCGGCGGCTGGCCGTGTTCGAGACGATCTCGGCGGTGCTGGGAACCTCGAACTGGCAGGCATGGCCAGCCGGCCTGCGCCATCCCGAGGCTGCCCCTGTCGCGGCGTTTGCCGCCGGACACGATGACACGGTACGGTTTCACATCTTCCTGCAGACCCTGGCGGACCGGCAGCTCGCCGCGGCCGCCGCGGCGGCGGCCAGCGCCGGGTTGGCGCTGGGCTTCTATCGCGATCTGGCGGTGGGCGCCGCGCCCGACGGGGCGGAGGCCTGGTCCAACCAGGACACCCTGATGCAGGACGTCTCGGTCGGCGCGCCGCCTGATCCGTTCGCGACCGATGGGCAGGTCTGGTCGCTCCCGCCGCCCGACCCGATGGCGATGCGCCGCGACGGCTACGCCCGCTTTCACGACCTGCTCGCCTGCAACATGCGGCACGCCGGCGCGCTGCGGATCGACCACGTGATGGGCCTGCAACGGCTGTTCGTGGTGCCGGACGGTGCCCGCGGCGCCGAGGGCGCCTACGTCAACTACCCGCGCGCCGACCTGCTCGCCCAGGTCGCCCTGCAGAGCCAGCGGTCACGCTGCCTGGTGGTCGGTGAGGACCTGGGCACGGTGCCGGAGGGTCTGTCCGCCGCCCTGGCGCAAGCCAACATCCTGTCCTACCGGGTGCTGTGGTTCGAGCGTGATGGCAACACCCTGCGTGCCGCCGCGGCGTGGCGCGAATTCGCTGCCGCCTGTGTCTCGACGCACGATCTGCCGACGCTGGCCGGCTGGTGGGATGCGGCCGACCTGCGGGAAAAGCGTGCCCTGGGTCTGCTGGACGACCTTGCCGCCGAGCAGGCGGACATCGCTCGGGTGCGGGAAAAAGCCATGCTGGTCGACCTGCTGCGGCGCGAAGGCGTGCTGGCGGAGGATGTCGACATCTGCCAGCCGATGCCGATCGCGCTCGCCGCGGCGGTGCATGGTTTCGTCTGTTCGACACCGGCACTGCTGGCACTGGTGCAGGCGGACGATTTGGCGGGCGCGGAGGTGGCCGTCAATCTGCCCGGCACCGACCGGGAACGGCCGAACTGGCAGCGCCGGCTCGACCCCGACGTCACTGAACTGTGCCGCACGCCGTTGGCACAGGCGATCCTGTCGGCGATGCGACCGCGCTCCGCGCCGGATTGACAATGGTGAGCCGCGATGATGCCGGTCTCAACTTCCGGCACTACGATCGCGGCAACCCGAGTACGTGCCGGGGACAGAAGGCAGGCGCTTACGGCATGACCCGAGGCTGATGGCAGCAAGACAGATCGCTGCTAGACCGCTTTCAGGATGATTGGAAACATGGGCTGAGGGGCTCCCCATGTGTCATGGCCGCCCCGCGGGCCGGCCATGACACGCGGCAACTCGAATGTTTCAAGTCACCTTGATAACGCTTTAACTGTCGCCTGCCAAACTAAGCCCTGACAGGCAAGCCGGGCCTATTGTTTGCTCAAAATAACAATGTTCTTAGTGAATGAGGTCATGTCTATGAAAGCCTGACAAACTGGCTCTTGCGCTGCTTGTATAGGTCGGCGCGACGCGGTAGGGACCAACGACATGGCGCCATTGCAAGCGCCGAGACACGGTGGGGCAAGGATCTGCAATGCCCGACTGATACCCCGCGTCACGGATATTGCCGGTGTTCATACGCCACGGATTGATCCCCGATCGGCGAACAACCAGGCCGCGAGATTACCGCTGGGCCAGTGACAGGACGTCCTCGCACGCCAAACGTGGTCCGGCGCGCGAAGCGCTGTCTCTTGCCTGCTCCGTGCCCTCGCTCTGCCTCGCCTTCTGCTCCGTGTTAAAGCCTTGCGGCCGTTGCAAGCGCACGAACCGGGCAATCATCCCCCGGGTCCGCGCGCTCAGCCTGTCTGGTGCCACATGCTGATGCGGCGTGCTGATGGCAACACCGCAAGAAAAGGGCTTTAACACGAAGAAGTAGGCGAGGACGATGGAGGGCACGGAGCAGGCAAGATGGGCGCTGCGCGCGGCGGCGTATCGGGGACCTCGTGCTGCCGTCGACGCTGGTGCCGAGCCGCTTGAGCAAGCCGGCGGTGCCGCGGATGCGTCGATGACGTGGCAGGCGCACCAAAGAGGCAGCGACGAGCCCGAGGCGTTGATGTGACAGGGGTTCATGCGCCGCCGATAAGCCGGTTGCACTATTACCGCAGAATCTGTGACGGGAGGTACTGGTGTTCTGCTGCACGGATGCCTCAAGGCATCGGCTGAAGCAGTTCACCGAATCAACAGGCCATATTCTCTAGAGTCGTTGCTAAGTTGAACGTGTGGATAAGTCTGTGCGAATAACTTAATTGCGGCTACAAGAAAGGCTGAAGACCTTTATGTAACATATTATCAACTATGGTTTTTCTGGATATAATGATTCGCACGGCAGGTTTTCCCGCCCTGGGGACGAAGTGGCTAACTCGCGCATAGGTTGCGGAGCTGACAAACGTTTCGCCTGGGCTACGGTATGTAGCCAGCAGGCGCGAACATCTGTAAGCAACCGTTCCTGAATCGAGGTATGATGCGGCGCAGATATTGGGTCTTGATGGCCGCCATTCTTATGCTGCTCGTGGCGGCTCACGTGATCTACTGGCAGATTGCCTCGGCTCGGCTGCAGACCGGCCTGCGGACCTGGATCGCCGAACAGCGCGCTTATGGGTGGGAGATAGAGAGCGGTTCGTTCACCCGGGGCGGTTGGCCGCGGGCGGCCACTGTAACCGTGCCGAACGTGACGTTTCGCCACACTGGTCCGGAGTTGCCCGGCGATGCCAGCTGGGCGTCGGCCGTGGCGACCGTGTCGCTATCGCTCTATCAACCCGCTGAACTGCGGATCGATTTGACCGGACCACAGCACATTCGGATCGGCGACGCGCCGGACACGATCGTCACCGGCGAGGAGATCGGACTGTCCGTCGGTCTGCGCGAGGCGGACAGTCTGCCGCTCGCACTGCACGCAAAAAGCCTGCGGGTGGAGCCGGCGTCGGGTGCATGGCATGTTACAGTGGGTTTGTTGACGGGGGCCGGCGAAGTCACGCCCGCGGCGGGCCAGTCACAGCCTGCGGTCGGGTTCTCCATCAGCACCGAGGCGATTGCGTTGCCAGCCATCGTCAAGTGGCCGCTGGGTCCAAACATTTCCTCATTGTCGATTGAGGGCGCGTTGAACGGGCCGCTGCCACGTGAGCGTGACATCACGGCCTGGGCCCGCGCCTGGCGCGACGGCGGCGGCTCGCTGCAGGTTTCCCATTTCGCGCTTGGCTGGGGCCCGATGGGAGTGACCGGCACGGCGACCTTCGCCTTGGACGATCAGCTTCAGCCGGCGGGAAGCGGCAACAGCCGGTTGGTCGGCTACGGCGAAACCCTGGATCGGCTTGCGGCGTCCGGCGTGCTGAGCCGATCCGCGGCGACCGCGGCGAAGGCGGTGCTGTCGCTGATCGGCGGCAGCTTCATGGCGGGAACCGGCGATAACGACCAGCCGGCGGTGGTTGGTGTACCGCTCATGCTACATTCTCGCACATTATCGATGCATCAGGTGCCTCTGATACGGCTCCCGGAGCTCGACTGGCCCGATCGATAGTGCTATGAACACGGAATGCGAACCATCGTCCAGTGCCTTCGAATTAGCCGCCCGGCTGCCTAGCAGCCGGGGTCTGTCCCGCTTTTTCGATGAACTGCCTGGAGCCTTTTATGATGTCCGCCAACCCGTCTGCGCAATCTTCAACCGACGTCTTCGTTCGATTTCTGCTCGATGCCGATAGTTCGGCAGGGCTGTTGTCGCGGCTGCTGCAGCCGTATGCCAAACGTGACCTGATCCCCGATCGGATGTGGTCGCACCGTTCCGGTGACACAGTCCATGTTGAGATCGCCATGGAAGCCATGCCGGCCGAGGTGGTGCACCTGGTGGAAGGCAATCTGCGCCAGGTGGTTGGCGTGCGAACCGTGACCCGCGTGTCACGCTCCTGTCTGCGTCAGGTGGCCTGAACCGGCCGGGTAGCCGGGGCGACGGGCGCCGGCGTTTTGTCCGGATAGCGGCACGGCGCCGCGGCGAGGCAGCGCCAGCACTCCGGCCGGCGGGCCTTGCAGACGTAACGTCCGTGCAGGATCAACCAGTGATGCGCCTGGCGGAGCAATTCGCGGGGGATGCGCTTGACCAGGCCGTCCTCGACTTCGCGCGGGGTTTTGCCGGGGGCAATGCCGGTGCGGTTGCCCAGGCGGAAGATGTGGGTGTCGACCGCCATTGTGCTCTCGCCGAAGGCCACGTTCAGCACCACGTTGGCGGTCTTGCGGCCGACGCCGGGGAGTGCCTCCAGCGCGGCGCGGTCGTGCGGGACCTGGCCGCCGTGCTTCTCCTCCAGCTCGCGCGCCAATTGCAGGACGTTGCGCGACTTGGTCTGCCACAGGCCGATCGAACGAATGTGGGAGGCGACGCCGTCGAAGCCGAGGCGGATGATGGCGGCGGGGGTGGGGGCGACGCGGAACAGGGTCTCCGTGGCGCGGTTGACCGAGACGTCGGTCGCCTGCGCCGAGAGCACGACGGCGACCAGCAGGGTGAACGGATCGGCGAACAGCAATTCGGTCTCCGGCGCCGGGTTCTGCGCGGCCAACGCCTCAATGAAGTCGCGCACCTGCGTGCGCGACATCAGCGGCGTCCTGCGCATGGCCGGCTTTGCCGGCGCTGGGGCAGTTCGTTTCGTCGCGGCGGGGAATTTTATCGTGGTTGGCGGCATGCGGGCCTCCCGACGTTAGCGGCTGAGGGTCTTCAGCGTGGCATCCGCCTGGGTCAGCAGCCGCGAAAAACGTTGTGCCCAAGCGAGCTGGCCGGGCGGGTCGGCGATCAGGTCCTGGCGGATTTCAATCTCCACATGCGGCAGACCGCGGTTTTCGCCGTGCACGGGGATGCCGTAGTCGCTGTTCCCGGTGATCGCATACGGCGCGTTGTCGCCGACGACAAGGTCGCCTTCCTGCCGCAACAGGTTCAGCAGAATCTGCGCCAGCGCGACGTCCTTGTTGTACAACATTCCCACCTGCATTGCTCGGCTTTCACCCTTGAAGCTAGCAGTGAAGCTGTGCATCGCGATGAGTACGGTCCGCCGCGCGGCGCGGGCGTCGAGCAGCTCCGTGATGCGCTGGTGATATGGATTGAAGATGGAAGCAACGCGCGCGTCCCGGTCCGCTTGCGTCAGGCCGATATTGCCCGGGATCGCGGTGTGCTCGCTGATCTCTGGCATCGCCGTGGGCCAGGAGGGGTCGCGGTTGCAGTCGATGACCAGCCGGGAATAGGTCTGCAACACGGCCGTGGCGTCGAGCAGGTCCGATAGTTGCTCGGTCACCGCGGCGATGCCGATGTCCCAGGCGATATGCCGCTCCATCTCGGCGTCCGATACGCCGAGCTGGCCGAGTTTCGCGGGGATTGCTCGGCCGGCATGGTCGGCGGTCAGGAAAAGATCGGATGCGCCATCCGGGCGCAGCACGCGGACTGGCGCGGGATCGTCGGCGGTCAGCAGCTCGGTCGGCATCGGTGTGCGGCATTCCTATGGCGTTTTGCGCAAGATGGGCTATCGTCGGATGATGGACAAGGAAGCCAAGCGGGCGCACCACGACCTCGGCGGGGTGTCGAAGTTTATGTGCGAAACAGTGGACATCGAGCCACACGGCCTGACCGCGTTCGACCGGGAGGTGGACGCGCTGGCTCAGGCGCTGAGGGCGAAGCAGCTGATGACGGTGGACGAGATGCGGCGCGGCATCGAGGCGATCCCCGAGCCGGAGTATCACCGGCTGAGCTACTACCGGCGCTGGATGCGCTCGATCACCGACAATCTGCTGCTGCGCGAGGTCATTACGGAATCAGAACTCCGGGCCGAGCTGGAGGCCGGGTGATGTTCGCGCCGGGCGAGGCGGTGCGGGTGAAGGACGCATGGCCCGAGGCGGCGGGACCGGTGCATATCCGCACGCCGTATTACCTGCGCGGTGTGGCCGGCGACGTGGTGCGGCATCTGGGTGATTTTCCCAACCCGGAGGATCTGGCATTTCGCCGTCCGGCGGAGCGGCGGCCTTTGTACCATGTGCGTTTCCGCAAGGACGCGATCTGGTCCGAGAGCAAGCCGGATGACGAGATGCTGGTCGAGATCTTCGAACATTGGCTGGAGCGGCCATGACTCTTCTTGATACGGACAGCGATCGTTTGCTCGCCGCGGTGCGGGCACTGCTGGAGCGCAAGGGGATTGTTTCCACGACGGAGGTGCGGCAGCGGATCGAGGCAACCGACAATGCCAGTCCGGGGCAGGGGGCACGGATGGTGGCCAAGGCATGGCTCGATCCGGCGTATCGCGCGCTGATGCTGGAGGATGGGACGAAGGCAGCCGAGGCGCTGGGAATACCGATGCGGGGCATGCCTCCGCTCGGGGTTCTGGAGAATACCGGCGCGGTGCATAATTTGGTGGTTTGCACATTGTGCAGTTGTTATCCTAGGGCAGTGCTGGGTTTTCCGCCGTTCTGGTACAAATCCGCGGCGTTCCGGGCGCGCGCGGTCCGCGATCCGCGCCAGTTGCTGGCTTCGGAGTGGAAGACGATCATTGCGGATGACGTCAAGCTGCGCGTGGTTGATTCGACGGCGGATTATCGCTGGATGGTGCTGCCGATGCGGCCTGCCGGCACGGACGGATGGGATGAGGCGCGGCTCGCCGGACTGGTTCGGGAAGGTGATATGATCGGGGTTACGATCCCGGTGGTTTGACCGGGTTGCCGACGAGCGGCGGTTCGACCGATGTTAACGGATGACCGTATTCACGACGCCCTTGCGAGGTGACATGGACCGTTGCCAAGCTTCCTTGCGCCAATTCCTCTCGGCTGCCGCGATCATCGTCGTGCTGGCCTGGTCGAGCGTGTTGCCCGCGCTTGCGGAGGATCTCGGCGCCAACAAGGCCGAACTGATTCACAACCTGCTGCCGACGGTGGTCAACATCACCGTCAAGAAAGATGAGGTGGCCACCACGTCCACAGCCACCGTGGGCGCGGCGGTGCCGCCGACCGACCCCGGTTCGAACGTCAAGGTCTATGTCGGCTCCGGTTTTGTTATCGATCCGTCCGGACTGATCGTGACCAACTATCACGTGGTGCAGGACGCGTTCGAGATTATCGTCACGCTGTCCGACGGCGCCCGCCTGCTGGGAAAGACAACCAGTGCGTCACGCCTCGCCGACCTGGCCATCGTGCAGGTGCAGGCAAATCATCCTCTAGCAACGGCGCAGTGGGGCAACAGCGACGCGTTGCAAGTGGGCGATCAGGTGTTTGCCGCGGGCAATCCGTTTGGGATCGGCCTGTCGGTCTCCGCCGGTATCATCAGCGGGCTCAATCGGGATATTCAAAATTCACCCTATGACGACTTCATACAGACAGATGCCACCATCAATCACGGCAACTCCGGCGGACCCTTATTCGATATGCAGGGACATGTGGTCGGGGTGAACTCGACAATTATATCGCCCACCACGGGTTCATCCGGGCTTGGTTTTGCGATCCCGTCGAACAGCGCCCACTTCGTGGTCGACCAACTGCGGACTTATGGCTGGGTTCATCCCGGCTGGATCGGCGTCAAGGTGCAAACGGTGACGCGGGAGATCGCTGACGCCATGGGCCTGGCGCAACCGGAAGGCTCGATCGTTTCCTGGGTTCTGGCGGATGGACCGGGGAAGAAGGCTGGCCTGGCGATCGGTGACGTGATCCTGCGTTATGATGGCAGCACCCCAACCGACGACCGCGCCCTGTTGCGTAAGATCGCTCATACGTCGGCGGGCGATACGATTACGCTGGTGGTGCAACATGACGGGCAGGAGCACAACGTTCCCGTCACCGTTGAGGCTTGGCCGCGCAACCAATGGGAGGCCCGGGACGCACCGACGCAGGTGCAGCAGCCGAAGCAATTCATCCCGCCCGATCTCGGCCTTTCGTTGTCGGTGCCGGCCGCTGACGAAAGTGCAAAATTGGTATCGGAGACCGGCGTGAACGGGGTGTTGGTGACCAGCGTCGCGTCCAATTCCGATGCGGCGCATCGCGGCGTCGCCAACGGCGATGTCATCTTGCGCGTGCAGAACAAGCCGGTTTCCTCGCCCGCCGAGGTTCAAGCCGACGTTGCCGCGGCGCGTGCCGAGAAGCGCGACTTCGTGCTGATGCTGGTCCTGCCGAAGGCGTCCAGCGTGCCGGGGCCAAAATGGGTGGCGCTGCAAGTTGGCAAGGAGGGCGGCTGACACCGCCGGCACTTGGGTGCGGGACCGGGCATTGCGCTGACCAGGTCAGATTTGGTCTGACGTTTGCTCGCCAGGCGCAGCCATTGGTTGCAACGCTTACGGCGCTGAGCGAATGGCCAGTGTGGACGCTTTTTTCCTGGCATCTCACCCCGATTAACTGATCTAAAGATAGGGTTGGCTCGTATAGTTCATGGTCTCATTCGGCCCGCGCCAACCGCTGGAAGGCGGTGAGATCCCGCAGCGTGCGCGCAGCGATGCCGCGCCCGGGGTTGCTATCCCGGTCGGCTTGCTCCTCCGCCGTTCCGAGATAACAATCGTTCCCGGGACGTGAAGGACCAGGGCAGATGAACTTCGAATTCTCCGAGGAGCTGATGCAGTTGCGCGATCAGGCGCGCCGCTTCCTGGCCGATCGCTGTCCGCCCGCGGTGCCGCGCCGCATCCTTGACACGGCTGAACCCTATGCCGCCGAGTTGTGGCGCGCGGTGGCCGAGATGGGCTGGACCGGCGCGGCGATCCCCGAGACCTATGGCGGCGTCGGGCTGGGCCGGCTGGCGGTCTGTGTGCTGGCCGAGGAGCTTGGCCGCGCGGTGGCGCCGATCCCGTTCTCTTCGTCGGTCTATCTGGCGACGGAGGCGATCCTGCTGTTCGGCTCGGAGCAGCAGAAGCAGAGCTGGCTGCCCAGGCTGGCCAGTGGGGAGATGATCGGCACCTTCGCGATGGCCGAACAGCCGGGCGCGTCGGACCCGGCGCGGCTTAGGGCAACGGTATCAGCGGGTCGGCTGACGGGAACCAAGCTGGCGGTGCCGGATGGCGACATCGCCGACTTTGCCATTGTCGCGGTCAATGGCGGCACCGGTCCCTGGCTGCATCTGGTGGAGCTGACTGCGGTAGGCGTTAGCCGGGAAGTCGCCATCACGTTCGATCCCACCCGCCCGCAGGCGCGCATCGAGTTCGCCGCCGTTGCGGCCGATCCACTGCCCGGCAGCATCGGCGGCGAGACGATCGGCACGCTGCTGGATTACGCTGCGGTGCCGATGGCGTTCGAGCAGGTGGGTGGCGCGCAGGCGGCACTCGACATGGCCAATGCGTATGCCAAGGAGCGCTATGCCTTTGGCCGGCCGACTGGCTGCTTCCGGGGCGTCATGCACAAGCTTGAGGACATGTATATCCAGGTCGAGATGGCGCGTTCCAACGCTTATTACGGGGCCTGGGCGGTGCATACTAATGCGGCCGACCTGCCGATTGCCGCCTCGGTGGCGAGGATTGCTGCCTGCGACGCCGGTTGGTTCGTCACCAAGGAAAACATCCAGACGCATGGCGGCATGGGCGTGGCCAAACAGATTGATTGGCACTTGTCGTACCATCGCGCCAAGCTGTTGGGCCTCGTCCTCGGTGGCGCTCGGGATCAGATCGAGGCGCTCGGCGTCGCCGTCTATACGACGGACGCCGAAGGGCGCGTCACGTTCTTCAACGAGGCGGCGGTTGCACTCTGGGGCTGGCGTCCGCCACTGCACGAGCAGTTGTGGTGCGGTTCGTGGAAGCTGTTTTGGCCAGATGGGACGCGGCTGCCGCATGACCAATGTCCGATGGCGATCTGTCTGAAGGAAGACCGGCCGATCCGTGGCGCCTGGGCCTATGCCCAACGGCCGGACGGCACGCGGGTGCCTTTTGCACCATACCCGACCCCGGTGCACGATGACGACGGAAAACTGGTCGGCGCGGTCAACGTCCTGACCGACATTACCAGTATCAAGGAAGCCGAAACCGCACGCGAAACAACCGACGCGCGATTTCGGGCCGTGCAGGAAACTTCGCCAGAGGGATTTGTTTTTTTCGAGGCCGTCCGCGGGCCGGACGATCTGGTCGAGGATTTTGCCGTATCCTACGCCAATCCGGCCGCGGCACGGCTGCTGCGGTCGGCGCCCGAAAACCTCGAACACGCCCGCCTGCGCGATCTGTTTCCTGAAGCGGCACCAGGGACCGCTGGCCTGGTCCCACTCTATGCAGACGTGCTGGCGACGGGGGTACCCTTGATGCGGGAGTTGCGCCACCAAATCCCCGGACGCCGCGTTCGCTGGTTGCGCCACCGCGCCGTGCCGCTAGACGATGGCATTGCGGTCACCTTCGAGGACGTGACCTATCGCCTGCGGGCCCAGGAACGGATCCGCAATCTTGCCCTGCACAACTCGCTGACCGGATTGCCGAACCGCCATTGTTTCCGGCAAAGCCTGGGGGATGCGATCCTTGAGCACAGGCGCACCAACAAGAGATTGGCGATTCTGTCATTCGACCTCGACAAATTCAAGAACGTCAACGACACGTTCGGCCATTCGGCGGGCGACAAGCTGTTGCAGATTGTTGCACAAAGATTACGAAAACTCGTCGGACCGGATGACGTGGCCGCGCGCCTCGGCGGCGATGAATTCGCCATCTTGCTGGCCGATGGTGGACTGGCCGCCGCCGAGGCAGTGGGGAACAGCGTGATCGAAGTTCTGAACCGCCCGTACCAGCTAGACGATTATCGTGCCGTGGTCGGCGTCAGTGTCGGCATCGTCGTCGTACCGGACGCCGGTGCGGCCGATATCGAGCTGGAGACACTGCTGAAATACGCCGACCTTGCCTTGTATCGTGCCAAGGCTGACGGACGCGGCACCTGTTGCGTCTTCGCCGAGTCTATGCTGAAGGAGCAGAGAGCCCGGGTCGAATTGGAAATCGATCTGCGCGAGGCGATCGCGCGCGACGAGTTGCGGCTGCACTTTCAGCCGGTCTTCAATCTGCGCACCAACCAGCTTAGCGGGTTCGAGGCGTTGGCTCGTTGGCAGCATCCAACGAGAGGCATGATCTCCCCGGCGGACTTCATTTCGGTGGCGGAGGAAACTGGCCTGATCGGTTCAATCGGCAAGTGGGTGCTGCAGCGCGCCTGCGCCGAGGCCGTCGGATGGCCCGCCGCGTTGAATGTCGCGGTCAATCTTTCGGCCGTGCAGTTGGCCGGAACCGATCTGGTGCAGACCGTGCAAATCGTGCTCGCGCAGACCGACCTCACGCCCGGCAGGTTGGAACTGGAGATTACCGAGTCGGTGCTGCTGCAACAGTGTGAGGCGGTGCAGACTGCGCTGCAGTGTCTTCGATCGATCGGCGTTCGGATCGCGCTGGACGATTTTGGCACAAAATACTCGTCGCTGAGTTACCTCCGCAGCTTTCCGTTTGATAAGATCAAGATCGATCAGTCGTTCGTGCGCGATGCGGTCGGTTGTCCCGACAACCTGGCGATCGTTCGGTCGGTCGCCGCATTGGGTAACCAGCTTGGCATGATCGTGACGGCTGAGGGCGTTGAGGGCGCCGAACATCTGGCGATGATACGCGAAGCCGGCTGCGCCGAGGCACAAGGTTACTTTCTGGGCCGCCCGAACACCGACCCGGCGGTTTATTTCGGTGCCACAAGCGATCTGTTACCCTTGCATTTTGCGACGGTGTGAACCTCGGATCACGGAACTTGCCCCTCGGCCATCCTGGGATAACAATCCTCCCCGGGATGGCAAGGACCAGGGCAGATGAACTTCGAATTCTCCGAGGAGCTGATGCAGTTGCGCGATCAGGCGCGCCGCTTCCTGGCCGATCGCTGTCCGCCCGCGGTGCCGCGCCGCATCCTTGACACGGCTGAACCCTATGCCGCCGAGTTGTGGCGCGCGGTGGCCGAGATGGGCTGGACCGGCGCGGCGATCCCCGAGACCTATGGCGGCGTCGGGCTGGGCCGGCTGGCGGTCTGTGTGCTGGCCGAGGAGCTTGGCCGCGCGGTGGCGCCGATCCCGTTCTCTTCGTCGGTCTATCTGGCGACGGAGGCGATCCTGCTGTTCGGCTCGGAGCAGCAGAAGCAGAGCTGGCTGCCCAGGCTGGCCAGTGGGGAGATGATCGGCACCTTCGCGATGGCCGAACAGCCGGGCGCGTCGGACCCGGCGCGGCTTAGGGCAACGGTATCAGCGGGTCGGCTGACGGGAACCAAGCTGGCGGTGCCGGATGGCGACATCGCCGACTTTGCCATTGTCGCGGTCAATGGCGGCAGCGGTCCCTGGCTGCATCTGGTGGAGCTGACGGCCGCGGGCGTCAGCCGTGAGGCCGTCACCACCTTCGATCCCACCCGCTCGCATGCTCGTATCGAGTTCACTGGCGCGCCATCGGACGCGCTGCCCGGCAGCATCGGCGGCGAAACGATCGGCGCGCTGCTGGATCATGCCGCGGTGCCGATGGCATTCGAGCAGGTGGGCGGTGCGCAGGCGGCACTCGACATGGCCAATGCGTATGCCAAGGAGCGCTATGCCTTTGGCCGGCCGATCGGTTCGTTCCAGGGCATCAAGCACAAGCTGGCCGACATGTATATCCAGGTCGAGATGGCGCGCTCCAACGCCTATTACGGGGCCTGGGCGGTGGATACCAATGCGGCGGAACTGCCAATCGCCGCCGCGGTGGCGCGGATCGCCGCCTGTGACGCCGGCTGGTTCGTTACCAAGGAAAACATCCAGACGCATGGCGGCATGGGCTTCACCTGGCAGATGGATTGCCACCTGTATTACCGGCGAGCCAAGCTGCTGGGCCTCGCCCTGGGCGGCGCGCGGGAATGGAAACGGCGGCTGATCCGTGAATTGCGTGCGCGCAACACGACCGATCTGGCGGCGGCATAAGGAACAAGACCATGGATTTCGAAGATACGCCCGAAGAAGCTGCTTTCCGCGCCGAAGCCCGCGCGTTCCTTGATGCCAACGCCGAACGCCGTAAACCCGGAGAGGTGGAGGGCTATCGGCGCGGCCAGGATGCTCCCGGTGCGATGGAGCGGGCCAAGGATTTCCAGCGGCGCAAATATGCGGCGGGCTTTGTCGGCATCCACTGGCCGGTGGAGTGGGGTGGCCGCGGCGGCACGCAAATCCAGAACGTCATCTACAACCAGGAAGAAGCCAAATATGACGTGCTGACCGGCCTTTTCGGCATCGGCATCAATCTGGCACAGCCGACGATCTGCGCCTGGGGTACAGGCGAGCAGCGGGAACGCTTCGTCAAACCGGCGATGCGGGCTGATGAGGTGTGGTGTCAGTTGTTCAGCGAACCGGGCGGCGGCTCGGACCTGGCGGCGTTGCGCACGCGGGCGGAGAAAGACGGCGACGAATGGGTGGTGAACGGCCAGAAGATCTGGAACTCCGGCGCACACTACAGTGACTTCGGTATATTGGTTGCGCGCAGCAATCCCGACGTGGCGAAGCATGCTGGATTGACGTTCTTCATTCTGGACATGAAGACACCGGGCATCGAAATCCGTCCGATCCGCCAGGTTTCCGGATCGTCGCATTTCAACGAAGTCTTCTTCACCAATGTCCGCATCCCGGACAGCCGCCGCGTCGGGCCGGAGGGCGCCGGCTGGAAAGTCGCGCTGACCACGCTGATGAATGAACGCCACGGCATGCGTGACGCCCCGGGTCCGGATGTGGACGAGCTGTTCCGTCTGGCCCAATCCATCGAGCTGGAAGATGGTCCGGCGATCGAGGATTCGGCGGTGCAGGAGAAGCTGGCGGAATTCTACGTCCGCTCGCAAGGGCTGAAATTTACCAAGTTCCGCGGCATGACGGCGCTGTCGCGCGGTCAGACGCCGGGGCCGGAATCCTCGATCATCAAGGTCGTGGCGGCGAACAAGTTGCAGGAGATACTTTCCTACGGCCTGGACATGATCGGCATGGCCGGCCCGACGATGGGCGACGCCATGCCGGTCGCCGGCATCTTCGAGGAGGCATTGCTCTACTCCCCGGCGCTGCGCCTGGCCGGCGGCACCGACGAGATCATGAAGAACATCATTGCCGAACGCGTGCTGGGCCTGCCGCAGGACCCGCGCGCGGACAAGGGCATGGCGTTCCGCGACATCCCCACCGGGACGCGCAAATGACCGCGCACAAGCTGCATAGTTTCTTCTGGCCGGAGTCGATCGCGGTGCTCGGCGCCTCGCCGGACCTGCACCGCATCCGCGGCCGGCTGCTGCACCAGCTGCGGGAGAACGGGTTTCCCGGCCGCATCCTGCCGATCAACCCGAGCTACCAGGAGATCGACGGGCTGCCGTGCTACCCCTCGATCGGCGCAGCGGGCGGCGGCATCGACCTGGCGCTGGTGGCGATCCCGGCGGCCGGCGTCGCCGCGGCGGTCGACGAATGCGCCCGCGCCGGGGTGAAGAACACGCTGATCATCAGCTCCGGTTTCGCCGAGGAAGGCGGTGCGGCCGGCGACATGCAGGCGGAGCTTGTGGCGGTGACGAGGCGCACCGGCATCCGCGCCTGCGGTCCCAACTGCGAGGGCTACTACAACGCGCTCGGCCGCGTCGCGACGACCTTCAGCCCGACGGTCGAAACCCGTGAGGACGATAGCCGCACCCTGGTGTCCGACCGGCGCATCGGCGTCATCGCCCAATCCGGCGGCATCGGTTTCGCGCTGTTCAACCGCGGCAAGGCGGCCGGCCTGGGCTTCAGCTACGTGATCTCCACCGGCAACGAGGCCGACCTCGGGATGGCCGACTTCCTCGACTACATGGTGGAGGATCAACACACCCAGGCGGTGATGCTGTTCTGCGAGGCGGTGCGCAACGGCCCCGCCTTCGTCGCGGCGTTGGAGAAGGCGCGTCGGCTGGGCAAGCCGGTGATCGCCATCAAGGTCGGCAAATCCGGCGGCCGGCACGCGCGCCGCCGCGTCGCATACCGCGTCCTTGTCGGGATCCCACGCCGCCTACCACGCGGTGTTTGAACGCTACGGCGTGATCGAGGCCGACGACGCGGACGAGGCCGTCGCCATCGCCGGCCTGGTGCTGACCTGTCCGCTGCCGCGGGGCAGGCGGGCGGGGATCATCACGGTCTCCGGCGGCGGTGGCGCCTGGATGGCGGATACGCTGTCGGCGCACGGGCTGCTCGTGCCGACGCTGTCGCCGGCGACGCAGGCCGGGCTGCGGCCGCTGATGCCGTCCTACGGCGCGGCCGGCAATCCGGTCGACGTCACCGCGCAGGGGTCGAACACCGGTCCGGCGATGATGACGGTGATGGAGCATCTGGCGGAGTCGGACGAGATCGACATGCTGGTGCTGGTCACCTCGCTGGCCAGCGAGACCCGGGCGTCGCTCGACGCCGCCCGTATCCGTTCGGCCGCGGCGCGCTGCGGCAAGCCGATGACGGTGTGGAGCTACACGCTGCCCTCGGCGTTCGGCCAGCAGGCGGCGGCCGGTTGCGGGCTGTTCGTGCACAGCGACCTGGGCAATGTCGGCGCGTCGCTGGGCAAGCTGGCGGGTTATGCGGAGGCGCTCGACCGCGTGTTGCCGGAGCCGTTCCTTCCGGTGTCAGGCCGCCTGTATCCGGGGCTGCCGGCGGTGGTGCCGGAATATCTGGCCAAGCAGGTGCTGGCCGCCTGGCTGCCGGACAGCCGCGAAATCCTCGCCACGTCGGCCGAGGAAGCGGCCGCCGCGGCCGAGCGGCTGGGTTTTCCGGTGGTGCTGAAGGTGCAGTCCGCCGACCTGCCGCACAAGACGGAGGCCGGCGGCGTGCGGCTTGGTCTGGCCGATCGCGACGCCGTTACCGCTGCCTATACCGCGATGCTGGCTGATGTGGCGGGCCATCGGCCGGGGGCGGCGATCGACGGCGTGCTGGTGCAGCGGATGGCGCCGAAGGGCCACGAACTGGTCATTGGCATGGTCGACGACGCGACCTTCGGGCCAATCATGATGCTGGGCTTCGGCGGCACCACGGTGGAACTGTTCGGTGACGTGGTGCATGCGCCGGCGCCGCTGGACGAGGCCGAGGCCACCCGCATGCTGCTGTCGCTGCGATCGTCCCGGTTGCTGACGGGGTTCCGCGGCGCACCGCCGATCGATCTGGCGCCGGTCGCTGGTCTGATCGCGGCGCTGTCGCGCGCGGCGTTGATGCTGCACGACCAGGTGCGGGAGTTCGAGCTGAACCCGGTCATCGTGCACGCCGACGGCTCTGGCCTGACGGTGGCGGATGCGTTGCTGATGATGAAAGAGTAGGGGAAGCGGAGAAACCAGGCGATGCTGACCATCGAACCAACCGGTGCAATTCTTGGTGCCACTGTGCGCGGCATCGATCTGTCGCGGCCACTGGACGAACGGGATTTCGGCCGCATCCTGCTGGCCCTCGGCCGGTACGGTGTGCTGCGCTTCCCGGACCAGATCCTCGACCTTGGTGACGTCAAGCGCTTTTCCGAACTGTTCGGCGAGATCCAGGGCAATCCGATCCGCGCCGTCGACAGCACGCGGGAGTATGCCGAGATTGGTATTCTTTCGAATATCAAGGAAAATGGCGCCTATATCGGCAGCCCAGATGCCGGCCAGGACTGGCACACCGACATGTCGTACCGCGAGACGGTCGGATTCGTGAACGTGCTGTATGGCATCCGCATCCCGCGGCGCGACGGCAAGCCGCTGGGCGGCACCGAGTTCGCCAACATGCACGCCGCCTATGACGCGCTGCCGGACGCGATCAAGGTCCGGCTGGACGGCATGACCGCCACCCACGATTTCGAGAAATTCTGGGAGCATATGCGTCAGCACAAGAACAGCGGCCGCCCGGCAATGACCGATGAGCAGCGCAGGCGGCGGCCCGCCGTGGTGCATCCGATCATCCGGACCCATCCGATCACCGGGCGGAAAACGCTCTATTGCAACGAGGGCTATGCGGTCCGCATCAACGAGCTGGCGGAACAGGAAAGCGAGGCAGATGCTGGACTTCCTGTTTCGCCACCAGCTAGACATGCGGTTTCGTTACAAACATGACTGGAACGAGAATGACCTGCTGATCTGGGATCATCTCGGCACCATCCATCGGGCGATTGCCGATTATGGCCCGGATGAGATCCGCCTGATGCGCCGCTGCCAGGTCATGGCCACCAAGGTCTTCGACCCGGCGTTCCTGCGGCCGGCGCGAGAGGCGGCTACAGTTCTGGGCGGATGACCCGTGCCCGCGCCATCGGTGTCGCGGTCGAAGTCGGCTCGTCGATTGGCTGGGCAAGCAACACGCCGCGCTAATAATTTGGCACATGTCGCATTTAGCCAGGTTTGGATTCCGGCAGGACATGCAGGCTTCACGATGAGTTAACAAAAGCCTAGAATGCTTCTTGCTAGTGGGAGGCTGTCGAACAGAGTGATATGGCTGGAAGCTCTGTCGCGTCCGATCGATGCCATGGTTCGACAATCCTGTTTCACGAAATAGGCAAGGCGAAACAATTTCTTCAGGAGTGTCAGGGGGCGTTATGCGAGACGATATGTCGCGGCGGGTAACCGCCGAGTTTTTTGGGACGTTCTGGCTTACCTTCGGCGGCTGTGGCGCGGCGGTACTGGCCGCCGCTTTTCCGGCCTTGGGGATTGGATTTCTGGGCGTTGCGCTTGCCTTCGGGCTGACCGTGCTGACCATGGCCTATGCGGTCGGGCACATCTCCGGCGGGCATTTCAACCCGGCTGTGACCTTGGGCTTATGGTCGGCTGGGCGCTGCGCCAACAAGCATGTGGTTCCCTATATCATTGCCCAGCTTATCGGCGCGATCGTGGGCGCTGCCGTGTTGTGGCTGATTGCGTCCGGCAAGCCGAACTGGGTGCCGGACGGCTTTGCATCAAACGGCTATGGCGACCTCAGTCCCGGTAAGTATGGGCTGACTGCGTGCCTCGTCACTGAATTCGTGATGACGTTTCTTCTTCCTGTATATTATTGTCGGCACGACGTCCAAGGGTGCGGCCTCTGGCTTCGCGGGCATCCCGATCGGCTTGGCGCTGACGCTTATTCATCTGGTGTCGATCCCGGTCACCAACACCTCGGTCAATCCGGCGCGCAGCACGGGGCCTGCGTTGTTCGCGGGCGGTGCGTATATCGGCCAGCTTTGGCTGTTTTGGCTGGCGCCGATCGCCGGTGCCATGGTGGCCGGGGCCATGTCGCGCTGGATGTATGAGCCCGACGTACTGGTGCAAACGGTTGTCGTGGAGGAGCGCGGCGCCGCCTGACGCTGCGACGCCGGAGTTGTCGAACCAGTACCGGTCCAGCTCGCGACTTATCGTAACGTATAACTAACAGTTTTCGAGGGGCACTGTCACAGCGCCCCTCGGCCTGACTTGTAGTCTATGACATGATCGCGATTATGGCGTAGGCAATTTCACGGCCTGTGCCATTTGCAGGTGATGCTCCAGCACGGGAAGGTATTTCTGTGCGAACGCCTTCAGCGCTGGATCCTTGCCGGAATTGGCCTCCTCGCGGAACTCGGCGACGTCCTTCTCGTGGTCCTGCACCATGTCATGCATGTAGGTGGTGTCGAACGCCTGGCCCTTGATGGTGCTTAGCCGCTGTTCGGTTGCAACGTCCGTCGCGTCGGGCTTGGTCGGCAGGTTCAGGTTTTGCGTTTGGCCGATCTGCATAAGCTCCTTGTTCGCCTGGGTGTGATCGGTCACCATCTGCTGGCCAAACTGGCGGACTGAGGGGGAGCCAGCGTTTTCTGTTGCCAACTGGCCGAGGTTAACCTCGGCGAGGCCTCCAGCGGCGGCTTTGCTGGCGAAGGTGCGGTCGGCCGACGAAATCTGCGCCATTGCCTGCGCGGCGGTAAGGGTCAACAGGGCCGCGCCGAATGCGATTGCAACTGGTTTCATTTGTTTTGTCCTGTGTAGGAGGGCTACCCGCCAAACGTCTGCCGAGCCTGCCGGTTGCAAGCTGCTGGTGCTGGATGGATGATCGGCGGATTGTTGAACGAGGAGCCGCGCCATGGGCAAACTTAGCGGAAAGGTCGCTGTCGTAACCGGAGCCAGCCGCGGCATCGGTCAGCAGATCGCTGAGTTGTTTGCCTCGGAAGGGGCCAAGGTTGTTTGCGGTGCGCGCACGATGAATGAGGGCGAGCACCGCATGCTGGAGGGCTCGCTGGCGCGGACCGTCGACCTGATCCGGCAGAAGGGTGGCGAGGCGACGCCGGTTGCCGCCGATGTTTCCTCGGAAGCCGACTGCATCGCGCTGGTGGAGGCGGCGCGTCGGGCCTACGGGCCGGTCGATATCCTGGTGAACAACGCGGCGCTGAACTATTACCTGCCGACCGAGAGCTACCCGACCAATCGCTGGCTGCGCTGCTTCGCGATCAACGTGCATGCGCCGTTCATGCTGTCGAAGCAGGTGCTGCAGGACATGATCCCGCGCCGGTCTGGTGCGATCGTCAACATCAGCTCGGGTGCGGCGATCGGGCCGGGGCGTGGTCCGTATGAGGACAAGACGGTGCGCGGCGGCGTGATGTATGGGGCGTCGAAGGCGGCGCTGGAGCGATTTACCCAGGGTCTGGCGCAGGAAGTGGCGCAGTATGAGGGGATCAGCGTCGCCGCGGTCTCCCCGTCTCAGGTGGTGCCGACGCCTGGCACGATCCACCACAAGCTGGTGAGCGGGATCGATGATCCGAAGGGCGAGCCGCCGCTGCTGATGGCGCGGGCGGCGCTGCTGCTGGCGAGCGAGCCGGCGGAGAAGGTGAACGGACGTGTGACCTACAGCCAGCAGATCCTGAAGGAGTTTGGCTGGATCGAGCAGGGCAGCGGTCGCGGCGTCACCTCGCGCGGGTCGGGATATTCGGAGATCTGACTGCGGCCGGCGTAGGGGCCGAGTCGTTCGATGCTACAAAGTATTTTTTGGTGTTGTTCAACTTGGGTAAGGGTCTTGTCTAGAACCCCTTGGCGCGCGTAATACGATGAAGATACGGAACCTAAATATGCGTGCTCACGAAACTTTACACAAACCGGTGGCAGGTGTCGCCCAGCGCGATGACTTGTTCGACATAGCAAACCTCCGCCAGACCCAAACCGGCGTTTCAGGAACGATTTCCAAATCTACTGCGTCGGTGCTTCTTCAGCCTGAGATTCGCCAGGACTATGAAAGGACGCCTCCATGGCCCTGCAATTGGGCGCGCTCCGCGACGCGCTGATCGACGCTGGCGCGAAACCCGAGACGGCGAAAGAGGCGGCGGAAGAAGTCGCCGGCGACGAGAACCGACTGACCCGGTTGACCACGATGGTGCAGGTCATGCTTGCCATTGGCTTGCTGCTGCTCGGCAGTCAGGCGGCGATTTGGATGGAGATCGGCAAGCTGAACGGATCCCTGACGCAACTGAATAGCCGGGTTGATCTCCTGAATAGCCGGGTTGATCTGATGAACGGCAAGATCGATCAGATTGTCCGTGCCGTGGTCCATTAACCGATACCGAAACCGCGTGTGACAGAACGACGCGTGCTGCCTCGGCCTGAGCTAGCCAGGATGCGAAAAGGACACCACCCCGCATCGGCGGGCGCTTGTCCCGCGGAGCCTGGCCGGTCTCTGCGGCCGCATCTCGTCAGGACGACAGATCAACGACGCTCAGGTCGACTACTTTGAGATCGGCCGCATCAGCAACCGCAGTCCGCCGCGTTGGCTTCATGCCGACACAGGATCGTCATCCCAAGCTTCTGAAACGACCGCGATACAGGGCTGGGCTGGTGCCCAGGCTCTTGCGGAAGTGATGGCGCAGGGTCGCGGCGCTGCCGAAGCCGCATGCGGCCGCGACATCATCAATCGGCAGCATCGAGGCTTCCAGCAAATCCCGCGCTCGCGAGAGGCGCTCGCCTTGCAGCCAGGCGCTCGGGCTCAATCCACACGCCCCCTTGAACCGCCGGTGCAGCGCGCGCGGGCTGAGAGCAGCCTCGGCCGCCAGCCGTTCCACTGGCCAATCCTGGTCCAACGCCGACCGCACCTGGTCCAGCAGGGCGGACAAGCGCGATCCGCCAGCCCGCTCGCGCGGCACGGGCTGGTCCACGTATTGCGCTTGCCCGCCACTGCGGTGCGGCGGCACGACCAAGCGGCGAGCGACCTGGTTGGCGATGCCCGCTCCCCAGTCACGGCGGATCAGGTGCAGGCACAGGTCCAGCGCCGCGGCGCTTCCCGCCGCCGTCAGCACGCTACCCTCGTCCACGTAAAGCACGTCGGGCACGAGCGTGAGGCTGGGATAGCGGGCGGCAAGCGCGGCGAAGTAGCGCCAGTGCGTGGTGGCGCGCCGGCCATCCAGCAGCCCAGCCGCCGCGAGCACGAACGCACCCGAGCACAGTGAAAGCACCCGCGCGCCCGCGGCATGTGCCGTGCGCAGAGCATCACACAGCGCGTTCGGCACTTGCGCGTCCAGCCCACGCCAGCCAGGTACGATGATGGTACCGGCATCGGCGAGCAGATCCAGTCCGCCATCGACGCCAACCGTGATGCCGCCCGTCGCCCGCAGCGGACCCGGCTCCGCGCCGGCAACGGCAAAACGATACCATTCAGGCCCCATCTCTGGCCGCGGCAGGGCGAACATCTCGACGGCACAGCCAAATTCGAAGGTGCACAGCCCGTCGTAGGCGACCGCTACGACAAGCGGATTGCAGGGCCGAAAGACCGGGCGGCTGCACGACAGGTTTGGCATGATCTTGACGTTAAGCGGCACGTGTGACGCTGACCAGCATGAAGCGCGGCGGTGCAATCTGAGTGCCCGTTTGATAATGCTACTATGGCGGCCATGTGACGCGGCTTTCTGCGCTTCCGGTGCTCACGGCCAGGAGGCCGCTCCGCGCCGGTTCTCGAAAGCCACGCAGGCTTCCTCGCCATAGTGCATTCTGAAACGGGCACTGAGTTGCATGCAAAGAGGAGCCACCGATGTCGCTTAGCCCTGTCGCGCAGACGCCCGCCGCGCCGCCCTCCGAAGCGCTTCGCCATTTCGCTCGCCGCTTGTCGCTGGAAACGGACTGCGCGGACGTGCACGAAGCCATGACGGGCGCTGGGCAGCCAGCCGATTTCGTGCTGCTGGACGTGCGTGGACCGGCGGCTTACGCCCGCGCCCATGTTCCGGGAGCGCTGACCCTGCCGCACCGGGATATGACGGCCGAGCGGCTGGCGGGCTGGCCTGAGGATACCTTGTTCGTCGTGTATTGCGCTGGGCCGCATTGCAACGGTGCTGACCGTGGCGCGCTGCGCCTGGCTGGGTTGGGCAGGCTGGTGAAGCTGATGCTTGGCGGCATGACGGGCTGGGCTGACGAGGACTTTCCAATCGTCACAGGTGAAGCACCGGGATCGATGACGGGCATCGGCTGACTCGTCATCAAATCGTGCTATCGCGCCGGTTGCATGGCGCGATCCTCGTGAGGCAAGGCAGGATAATCAACACGCGCGACCGCCACCGGTTCTCCGGTCGCAGACGAGCGCAGCACGGCTTCGAACACCGCCACGCCATGCAGGATCTGGCTCAACGGCGTCGGGAACGGAAGTCGAGCTGTGATGCTGGAAGCGAACGCCTCCAACTCCGCCCGCAGCATGTTGAAGCCGGGTGTCTCGGTGACCATCGGTTCACCGGTTGCGGCGGGGTTGGAGGCAGATGCCGGAAGCAGCCTGAAAGTATTCATCGGATGCCCCAGCACCTCGGCGAAACCCTGTGTGCCGTAGACCGCCATGCGATAGTGCGGCGTCGCGGCGGTCGAGCAGAAGATATGCCCGGACGCGCCGTTCTCGAAGCGCAGCAGGATGTCGGTGGTGTCGTCACTGTGGGGAGCCGCGCGCCGTGCCACCTGGCAGAACACCTGACGGATCGGGCCGAACAGGTCGATCATGCCGTCGACCAGATGCACGCCGATCGCCGTCATGGCGCCGGCCGGTGATTCTTCCGGCTGCGCCCGCCACGCATCCGCCTGCAACGCGAGCCCATGCAAAGCGGTCTGTTCGGCGCTGATCGTGACGAGGGTGCCGAGCCGGCCCTGGGTTACTGCCTGGCGCAGTTTCGCCATCGAGGGATGGAAGCGGCGGTTGAACCCGACGGCCAGAACGATGCCGGCCTGTTCCGCCGCCCGTATGGCCAGCAGCGCGTCCTGCGTTGATAGGGCGAACGGCTTTTCCACGAACACATGTTTGCCCGCCGCAGCCGAACGCATCACCTGCTCGGGGTGCTGGCGGTGCGGCGTGGCAAAAACCACGGCGTCGATCGCCGGGTCATCCAGGATGTGGTCCAGCGAGGCGACCCAGTTCAACTCGGCGTCGGCGCAGAACGCCGCGGCGGTTTCCTTGTTGCGGGTATGCGCTGTGGTGAAGCGGATCGCTTCACTGCCGCGTACGCTGTTGACCAGGTTCTGGCCCCACCAGCCGAGGCCGACGATCGCCGCGTGTATCATGCAGGTTCCTTTCGTATTTCTGGAGCAACTTGCCGACCGACGCCGTCAGCCGTCGAGCTCTGCCAGAAAAGCATCGAAGAAGCCACGCATCGGCCGGCTTCTCTGATCAGGCAGCGCCTGGCCCGCCGCGGTCTGGAAATTGCCGGTAGTGCCTCAGTTTGAAAATCCCAAGAATGGGACTAACGTGCGCAAGATTTTACTTGACATCTAACAACCTATAGTTGTAGTGATATCACTGTTGCTTGGCTGCAGGACGTTGTGATCAACTCCTCATGCGATGGGGATCACAACAACCAATCTTTATTGGATGGGGAATGCAGGCGGCCCAAAAATGGACGACGTTCGCATCAAGTTGCCGAACCCAGATATTGACACGTTTACCGATGTGAACGGGGATGTATGGGTGCGGGCACGTAGCGGCGGAGTGTCAACATGGGACGCGCCGAATTCAGGTTTGCGCGGAAAAGCGTGGCTGATCCCAACCGGCACCCCATACTCCGACCGGCTTTTGGTGTGGAATGACGAACCCGGACACTGGGTATGGGAGCCGGTCAGCGATATGCTGCTCTCAGAGTTTAAGGCTGATTTGGCTGCCGTTAATCCCTTCGCCCAAAGTGTATGAAAGGTGGCGAGATCAATGATCTTCCTTTCGGCCAAGGCTAGGCGGATTGTAGATGATGCCGTGCGTCGGCTCCCCAGCCTCCGTGACCGGCAGGCGTGGGCTGACTGGTCGCGTTCTCATCCTCAAGTTAGGCGTCCGGACAGCCCCGCCGCCGAGGGAAATGCCATGCCTCCTCATATCGCGGCCATAGCAGCTTCCGCCCTGTCTATTTTCGCCAAAAGCCTTGAAGGGGATATTTACGCGCGGTCATCTAATGATGACGAGCTAGTTCAGTTGGACAATACACTTGCCTATGTTCGATCCATCGAAAAGAATCTAACTGAGACAGCACAGTAGACGTTTTGATACTCTCCGCTTGAATGGCGTGTTTTGTAAACGCAAGGCCGCTTGGGCGGCTCCGTCGCGGCGTCGATCATAGTCAATGAGGCTAAGCGTCTCGCCATCTCTTTGATCTGCTCTTTTGAGATGATGCTACTCCCAGGCATGTTGGGAGAACCGTCAGAATCGTACCACATCAACCAAAATGTCCGGCCAATCTCTTGCTTATCCCAAACATGTTCTAGCCAGAGGCTCGCCTCGGCCGTCCGCGGCGCGATGCCGGCGCTGAAACTATGCGCCTCGATCGCGTGCGTCATACGCTGGGTGCGAGCTTCGTCCCAACCCAGTCGGGCGACGATCGCGCGGATCCGTGCGGCGGCCAGTCGGGAGGCGCGGGGTCGCTCTTGGGTGTTCTTCTCCACTGCCACGCAGTCGTGCAAGATGACGGCCGCCGCCAACACGTCCAGGTCACATCCCGGCTCCACCTCGGCAATTGCCTTGGCGTTCCGCCAGACCCGCAGCAGATGCGATGCGTCGTGTGACCCGTCATTGCCGGTTGGGCCCAGTTCGGCTCACAGGCAATCCGCCAGCGCTGCCTGGTCGCCGAATTCTGCGTGTTGTGCCGTCATAAACCCTCATATCGATTTGCAGCCCGCGGTATGCCCAGCTGCAGCTTCAAGCTTTCGCCGATGTGCCGTATATCCCGCTGGATCCGTATTTTGCGCCGACTGCCATCCTGAAAGGCAATCCGGTGTTCTGGACCCTGCGGCGGATATGAACCGTGTCGGCAGGCAATAGGCAAGGACGACGATACCATGAGCGACTTCGAACTGGTCTGGGATTGCCGCTGCGGCGTCGCCGAGTTGCCGGTCTGGGATGCGGCCAGCCGGCGCGTGCTATTTTGCGACATTGAGGGCAAGCGGATCAATGCCTTCTCGGTGGATAGCGGGGAACGCGGCGGATGGGATTTTCCCGAAGCGGTCGGCAGCTTCGGGCTGTGCCAATCCGGCCGGCTGGTGGTGGCGCAGCGTCACCATGTCGTGCTGTTCGATCCCGTCACTGGCGCCAAACACGACCTGACACCGAAGATCGGGGAGCCGCCAATCAACCGGCTGAACGACGGCAAGGTCGGGCCCGACGGCGCTTTTTGGGTCGGCAGCCTGGACGGGAATTCGCCGCGGCAGAAGGGTGCCGCGTTATACCGTGTCACCGCGGACGGCCGGATTACCTGGCAGGAAGGCGGTTATTTGAATTCGAACGGCCTGGCTTGGTCGCCTGACGGGCGGATCATGTACCACTCGGATTCGACCGCCGGCATGATCGAGGCATGGGATTTTGATACCGCCACCGGCGCCCGCAGCAACCGGCGCGTCCTGGCGACGCTGAGCAACGAGGACGGTCGTCCGGACGGCGCGGCCACCGACATGGATGGCAATTACTGGTCGGCAGGGCCGTCAGCCGGTTGCATCAATTGCTTCAGTCCCGCGGGTGAGCTGTTGCGGAAGTGGGCCTTTCCGGTGCCGGGCCCGACCATGCCGTGCTTCGTGGAGGATTTCCTTTATGTCACATCCTTGCGTGAGGGAAAATCGGCCGATGTTTTGGCCAGATTTCCCACGCTCGGCGGATTGTTCCGCGCCAGGTCGCCGGCGAAGGGCGCGCCGGTCGGTTTGTTCGCAATCTGATCTGGCGTCACCGCGCAAGCCAACAAGCCCATGCGAATGAGCCCGACGCTATCGCTTGGATGAAACGCCGAAGTCGGTTCTTCGAGTTGCTGGTTCCATGGAACGTCGCAAGTCAAATCGCATCAATGTTTTGTCCATTGGGCTAGTTTTGCCGATATCATCTTGTCTTACGCAGGTCTCGATCGCTTCGTCTGGATACTACTTGACCGGAAGCAAACCGGGGCTCACGCTCACAGATTGACGAACCTTGACATCCCTTCAGCCGTGGCGCGCTCGGTTTGAACAAGGGTCCCTACGTCAAGTTGCGCGCCGCTGGGGCACATTCCCATCATTCCCACGCTGAGTTCGAACCAATGCCTGACAAGGTAAAAGAGATGACAAGGGCGAACACCACGGGCCTGACATTGTCACGCAGACGCTCGGTCGGCCTTTTGGCACTTGGGGGCGCCGGTATCCTGCCCCGACCCAGCCTGGCCGCGGAGAAAGTCTACGGCCCCGGTGTCACCGATAGCGAAATCAAGATCGGTCAGACGATCGCTTACAGCGGCCCCGCATCATCACTCGGGACGGTAGGACGCACCGCCGCGGCGTATTACAAGATGGTGAACGATCAGGGCGGTGTGACCGGCCGCAAGATCAACTTCCTCAGCATGGACGATGGTTACAGCCCGCCAAAATCGGTCGAGCAGGTGCGCCGGCTGGTGGAACAGGAGCAGGTATTCGGGATGTTCGGTTCGCTTGGCACGGCGACCAATACGGCGACACAACGGTACTTGAACGAACATAAAGTGCCGCAGTTCTTCGTCTTCAGTGGAGTTTCGCGTTTCCGGGACCCGCACAATTTTCCCTGGACGGTGGGCGGCGATCTGGCTTTCGCCAACGAGACCAGAGCCTTCGCGCGGTACATTCTCAGCGAAGTGCCGAATCCCATGATTGCCGTACTCTACCAGAATGACGACTATGGCAAGGATCATCTCTCCGGCCTGCGCGCGGGCCTTGTCGACAGGGCCGCGACCGCGATCGTCAGAACGGCGAGCTTTGAAGTCACCGACGCCACCGTGGACTTGCAAATCATCCAATTGAAGGAGTCCGGTGCCAACGTGCTGCTGACCGCCGGCATTCCCAAGTTCGCCGCTCAAGCCATCCACAAGATGCATGACGTTGGCTGGAAGCCCTTGCATGTCCTGGCCTATCCCGCCGCTTCGATCCCGGCGACCTTCAGGCCCGCGGGGATGGACGCGTCGGTTGGTATCGTGACGGCCGAATTCGTCAAGCAACCGGGCGATCCAGCTTGGGCAGACGATCCGGAGATGCTGGCTTTTCTGGGCTTCATGAAGAAATATGCGCCCGATCTCGATCCCAACGATAAGTACAGCGTATTCGGATACTATCATGCCGCCGCCGTAATTAAGGTTCTTGGGCTATGCGGCGACAATCTGACGCGGGAGAACGTGCTCTATCAGATGACGCATCTTGACGCGATGACGGTGCCCATGTTGCTGCCCGGCATAACCATGACGACGACGCCCGACAATTACGCCGCGATCAGGCAGATGCAGCTTCAGAGCTTCGATGGGACGGGCTGGGTGAAGATCGGCGGGATTATTGGAACATAGCGGGTGTTGTCAGCCTTCGCCGTGATACCAGCGGGCCGAAGCCCTGACCTGTCTGCGGACGGTCGGGCCGCTGGTATCGTATTGATTTCGCGCGCGGCCCCCTCCCTCGCGTGCTCGGTCGCCCCACCAACCCCGCGCGCATACGGACCCGCGAGCAGACTGATAACTGGCGATGTTGCGGAAGCAGCCGTCCACCACCACTGAGTCAGCGCGATGCAAGATCGTCGGACATGGTTTTAATAGGTCCGGTAGGGCGGGGGCGGGGGCGGATAGCCTGGCTGCTGATAGTAGCGCGGCGGCGGCGATTGTGGGGTTGTGGCGGCGCCGCCAACGGCGCCAACCGCCCCGCCAAGCAGGCCGCCCGCCACGGCGCCGCGTCCGCCGCCGGCCAGCCCACCGATCGCGGCACCCGCTCCGGCACCGAGCAGGCCGCCGCCGACCGCGCGCTGGCCAGGGTCATACGGGTCGGAGCAGGCGGCGATGGCGACAGTCATGCCGATCGCCAACGTGAAGGGAGCAACAAAACGTCTCACTGTGAAACATCCTCGTAATGGCAGCGTTATGGTTTACCGTCAGATGGGAAACCGACATCGCCGCGGCATTGTACGTCACGAGGGTGTGATATTCGGACCTATAGCCGGATGGGAGCCGCGCTGGCCGCTGGGGTCCGGATCAGGAGATCGCCCGCAGCGGCGGCCGTCCCGGTTGGGTATCGGCCCGCGCCAGATGCGCCAGGAATACCGTGCAGAACCGCCGCGCGGTGCTGGTGCAAACTTTTTCGTGCAGGGCGCGCCACCGTTCGCGACGCTCGTTCAGGTCCATCGAGAGGCCGATATGCATGGCCTCGGCGATCTCATCGGCGTCGTATGGATTGACGATCAGCGCTTCGGTCAACTCTTCGGCCGCACCGGCGAAGCGGGACAGGATCAGCACGCCGGGATCTTCCGGGTCCTGCGCCGCCACGTATTCCTTGGCGACCAGGTTCATGCCGTCGCGCAGCGGGGTCACCACGGCAAGCCGAGCCTGACGGAAAAAGCCGGCCAGCGTGTCGCGCTTGACGGCGCGGGTCATGTAGCGGAGTGGCGTCCAGTCGAATTCGGAATATCTGCCATTGGTTTCGCCAACGATGCGATCCAGCTCGCGCCGCAGACGCTGATAGGCGCCTTGATCTTCTCGTGACCGGGCTGCCACCTGCAGGAAACTGAGCTGTTTACGGTGCTGCGGGAAGTTGCCGAAGAAGCGTCCGATGGCGACGAAGCGGTTGCTCAGGCCCTTCGAGTAGTCGAGCCGGTCGACGCCGATTGCAAGTGCCCCCGAACCGAGGCTCTGGCGCAGCATCCTTGCATCGTTGCCACGAGCCGCCTCGACGGCACATTCGGCGAAGGCATCGGCGTCGATGCCGATCGGGTCGACGATGGCGCGGACCGGGCGGCCGCGCCAAACGAAGCGGCCATCCGGTTCGGGATGCACGCCTAGGCTTTCCGTGACGCAATCGAGGAAGGCCGAGCGGTAGGACCGGGTGTGAAAGCCGACGACATCGTAGGCGCAGAGGGCGGCCAGCAGTTCCGGCGCGCGGGGCAACGCGTGGAACACCGCGGGGGGCACGAACGGGGTGTGCAGGAAGAAGCCGATACGGTTGGTCACGCCCAGCGCCCGCAACTCGGTCGCCATCGGGATCAGGTGATAGTCATGCACCCAGATCAGGTCGTCGGGTCGCAAGAGCGGCTGCAGAGCGGCGGCGAAGTGACGGTTGACCGTGCGGTACCCGTCGTAGTCGTCGGCGCGGAAATCGATCAGGCCCAGGCGGAAATGCAGCAATGGCCACAACGCGCCGTTGGAGAAGTTGACATAGAATGACCGATATTCCGCCTCCGTCAGGTCGACGGTTGCGTAGGTCATCGAGGCGGCCCGCTGCACATGGGTGGTTGCGCCGCCGCGGGTCGCTCGTCGGCCGCTCCAGCCGAACCAGAGTGAACCCGGTTGCAGCGCGTCTGCCAGAGCGACGGCCAGACCCCCTGCCTTGGGGCCCCGCTCCGACGGAAGTGGCACGCGGTTTGAAACGACGACCAGTCGGGGCATGGGTTAGCATCCTCCCTTGATCAGGGGTCCGTGTTGCTGGAGCACAAATCGATCTCATAAACGTTAGCAAGTTGGCGTTGGCCAAACCGACGCGATAACTTCGCCGTGATCACCAGCGATATACCCAATGATGACACACGGCGCCGCGAAAAAGCCTGAACCGGGATGCATGTCTTTCCGCTCAGAAGAGCCGGGGAGAATTTGCACCATGCGTATAGCCCAAATCGCACCGCTGACCGAATCCGTCCTGCCCCGTACCTACGGCGGCACCGAGCGTGTGGTGTCGTATTTGACGGAAGAGCTGATGGCGATGGGCCACGACGTGACCTTGTTCGCCAGCGGCGACTCGGTGACAAGCGCGAAACTGGAAGCAGTATGGCCGTGCGCGCTGCGGTTCGACAATACGCTGGTTGACGCCATCGCGCCGCAGATGCTGTTGATGGAAACGGTTTGTCAGCGTGCGGACGAATTCGACGTCTTGCATTGCCATCTGGACTATCTTCCGTTCTCGCTGTTCAGCCGCCAGCCGACGCCGTTCCTCACCACGCTGCATGGGCGGCTCGATTTGCCGGAGGTGCGACGGATCTACGGTTGTTTCGAGGACGTGCCGCTGGTCTCGATCTCGGACGCGCAGCGGCGGCCGGTGCCGCGGAGCAACTTCATCGGCACGGTGCATCACGGCCTGCCGCCGGACCTGCTGACGCCACAGCCGATGGCGCGCGATTATTTGGCCTTCCTCGGCCGTATCTGCCCGGAAAAGTCGCCCGATCGCGCCATCCGCATCGCCCGCGCCGCCGGCATGAAACTGAAGATCGCCGCGAAGGTGGACCGGGTCGATCAGTCCTATTTCGAGAGCAAGATCCGGCCGATGATCGATGGCAACCAGATCGAGATGATCGGTGAGATCGGCGACGCGGAGAAGCCGGCTTTCCTCAGCGGGGCGCGCGCGCTGCTGCTGCCGATCGACTGGCCGGAGCCGTTCGGCCTGGTGATGATCGAGGCCATGGCCTGCGGCACGCCGACGATCGCCTTCCCGGCTGGCTCGGTTCCCGAAGTGATCGACCATGCGGTCACCGGATACGTTGTCGATGACGAAGCGGCCGCGGTCGAGGCGGTGGGCCGTCTGGATCGGCTGTCGGCCGCCGCAATTCGCGCCCGCTTCGAGCAGCGTTTCACCGCACGCCGCATGGCCGAAGACTATCTGGCGCTGTATCGGCGTCTGGCGGTTCGCACCCGTCCGACACTGCGCGTGGTCACCTGAGGCCAGCGCTCGCGCAGGTTCGCCGGGTCTGCGGTCCGCTGCCTCGGGTCTGGTCAATCCGCCTCTGGTCCGCTTGACTGGCCGGCAGAACGATCAGGCCGCGAATAGGGGGAGCCGCGCCGTGGAGCATGGGCACGAATACGATTTCATTATTGTCGGCGCCGGTTCGGCGGGCTGCGTCCTGGCGAACCGGCTTACCGCGGATGCGAACACCAGCGTGCTGTTGCTGGAAGCGGGCGGCAAGGACAGCGACAAGTGGATCCACATTCCGGCCGGCTTCTACCGCAACGTCTATAATCCCAAGATCGCCTGGTATTTCGAAACCGAGCCGGTGGCGGAATTGCACGACCGCCGCATCTCCTGGCCGCGCGGCAAGGTGTTGGGCGGCTCCTCTTCGATCAACGGCCTGATCTACATCCGTGGTCAGCGGCAGGATTTCGATTTGTGGCGCCAGCTAGGCAACGCCGGCTGGTCGTACGACGACGTGCTGCCGTATTTCCGCAAGGCCGAGGATCAGGAGAGGGGCGCCGACGACTATCACGGTACCGGCGGCCCGCTTGGTGTATCAGACCTGAAAACCGACCATCCGTTGCATGACGCCTTCATCGCCGGGGCGCAGGAAGCGGGGTATCCCTATAATGCCGACTTCAACGGTGCCGAACAGGAAGGCGTCGGACCGTTGCAATTGACGGTGCGGGGCCGGCGGCGCTGTTCCAGCGCGGTCGGCTACCTCCATCCGGTCAAGTCCCGGCGTAACCTGACGATCGAGATCCACGCCCTGACCCGCAAGGTGAGGCTGCGGGGCAAGCGCGCCGTCGGCATCGAGTACAGCCAGAACGGCATCCTGCGGCGGGCGACGGCCAAGCGGGAGGTGCTGCTATGTGGCGGCGCCATCAACTCCCCGCAGTTGCTGCAGTTGTCCGGCATCGGGCCGGGAGAGCTGCTGCGGTCGCTGGGCATCGAGGTCGAGCATGAGTTGCCGGGCGTGGGGGAGAATCTGCAGGACCACATCGGCGGGCGCATCATCAACCGCTGCATCGACGGCACCGTGACGATGAACGAAATCTACCACAACTGGCTGCGCCGGCTGTACGCGGGCGCTGAGTGGATAGTGGCGCGCAAGGGGCCCTTGATGACCGGGGCTGGGCCGATTGGCCTGTTCGTCAAGACCCGGCCGGAACTGGACAGCCCGGACGTGCAATACCAGTTCCTCGCCGGCAGCACGCAGAAGGTCGGCGAGCCGATGCACAGGTTTCCCGGCTGCACCTTGGTGGCGATCCCGTGCCGGCCGGAAAGTCGCGGCTGGCTGCGCGTCACCTCGCCCGATCCGGAGAAGCCGCCGGCGATGCAACCGAACTATCTGTCGACGCAGACGGACCGGGATACGATCGTCGCCGGGCTGCGGGTCTCGCGGCGGATTTTCGCGTCCGCGTCGTTGCAGCGCTTCCTGAAGGGAGAAATCTATCCGGGGCCCCAGGCTCGCACCGATGAAGACCTGCTGGAGCATGTGCGCGCCACCGCCGGCACCACCTTTCATCAGACCAGCACCTGCATGATGGGGCCGGGACCAAAGTCTGTTGTCGATGCGTCGCTGAAGGTGAAGGGGCTGGACGGCCTGCGGGTGATCGATGCCTCGGTGATGCCCACGGTCGTCTCCGGCAATACCAACGCCACGGTCATCATGATCGCCGAGAAGGGGGCGGACATGATCCTTCGCTCGGCGTGAGCAGCGTTACCGCGGCAAATCCATTATCGAATAGAAGGAGCGAGGCGATGGAACAGACATTTGCCGGCAAGGTCGCGCTGATCAGCGGCGCGGGAAAGAATATCGGCCGCACGATCGCCCTCGATCTTGCTCGCCGCGGCGCCTCGGTCATTGTCAACGGCCGCAGCGATCGTGCGGCGGTGGACGCGGTGGTGGCGGACATCAACGCCGCCGGCGGGCAGGCGATTGGTTGCCTGGCCGATGTGTCCGAGCAGCCGGCGGTCGAGCGGATGGTCGCCGATGCGGTGGCGGCGTTTGGCGGGATCGACATCGTGATCAGCAATGCCGGCCTGCGGCGGCAGACACCGTTCCTGGAGATGGCGTTCTCCGAGTGGCGGGAGATCTTGTCGGTCGCGCTGGACGGCGCGTTCATCCTGGCTCGCGCGGCGGTGCCCCACATGATCCCCCGGGGCGGTGGTGCGATCGTCGCGCTGTCGGGCGTCTCGACCCATGTCGGCGTGCCAAATCGCTGTCACGTGTCGGCGTCGAAAGCCGGGCTGGAGGGATTGATGCGGGCACTTGCGGTGGAGCTTGGCCCGCACCGGATCACCTGCAACTGTGTGTCGCCAGGTGCTGTGGACACGGTTCGCGGGGCCTCCGCCGGGGTCGCGCCGAATTCGCTGGCGGATCGGGGCGTGCCGCTGGGCCGCAAGGCCACGGTTGATGAGATATCCGCGGCGGTGCGGTTCCTGGCGGGGCTGGAGGGACGTTACATCACGGGCCAGACGCTGCATGTGAATGGCGGCGTGTTCCTGACCTAGGCGCTTGTTTCGCTTCGTCCTGCATCACCTTCGTTCATTGAAAACAAACGCGAGTGTCTCGTGATCTGATCGATGCGAACAACCTCGCGGTTCGGTTGTGACAGACACTGCACCCAACCCTGGATCAATCAGGCCCTCGGCATCGAGGGTTATTACCACGCCGAGCGCGGACTTTACTTCGCTGTGTTGGGGAGTTCGCGCTGATAACCTGGAATGGCCGAACGTCGGAGCGGAAGACCCGGGACAAGGAGTGGACGGAGGTCCCCCCGGCTTAAGGGAAACCTGTGACGCCAAATCATAAAAATGTGGCGTTTGGATCGTGGGCAACCCCATTTGTCTTATATTGCCTCACCACCACTCACCGAAGGCTGCTGTGCTGGCTGCCGCTGGGCGCCTTCGCGTTGCTAAGCGTCAGTCTATACGTTACAAGCTATCAAGCTCGATCAAGAATATCCTTGGGAAGGAGACGTGTCTTGGCTCAAATCACCTCTACTTCAATTCTGCTGACTGCATCGATACTGTTTGTTCCCGTGGCCGGCGCACTGGCACAAGATAGCACAAATAACCCTAACCACGAGGCCGGGGTCGAAGGCTCTAAGGTCGCCAACCCGCAGCGTCCGTCTGGAACTGCCAACCCAGCGTTGACGACCCAAACATTGCCAAAAGCAGCCGAGGCTAGCGTTCCCACCGACAAGAACCCGAACGTGGGCGGGGCAACGGGTCATACGGTTGTGCCAGGCAACAAGAGCACTCTGTCTGGAGACAAACCACCGACAGTAGGCACGAAAACCGGTGGTCCTAACAGGTAATCGGGGTATGCTTTGAGGCTTCATGGGCCCCATTTGTCCTATAGCGTTCGACCACGATTCACTGAATATGTGGGAAATAGACGCAAGGAATGTGGAAACCGGCCGTTGCCCTACCTTCTTCTCAGACATCGGTATGTGAACATTAGCGTGTTCCTGACCTAGCCGCCGCTCGGACAGCCTGCTTGCAAACCGCTGAACCGCATGGTCCAAGGCAGCGGATCAAGCACTGGCACTGTATGTCATGACCGATTTCCTGCCTGATCCCGCCGACACAGCCGAACGCATCCTGATCCTGGACTTCGGCAGCCAGGTAACCCAGTTGATTGCCCGCCGGCTGCGTGAATCCGGTGTCTATTGCGAGATCTGGCCGTTCAACGCCGATCCCGATCGGATCGCCGGATGGTTGCCGCGCGGGATCATCCTGTCGGGCGGGCCGGCGTCGGTGCACGAGGCGATCGCCCCGCTGGCGCCCCAGGTGGTCTTCGACCTCGGCTGCCCGGTGCTGGGGATTTGTTACGGCCAACAACTGCTGTGCCAGCAGCTTGGCGGCGCGGTTGAACGCTCCGACCATCGTGAGTTCGGTCGAGCGTATGTGGACGTGCGGGATGATTGTGCGCTGTTCCACGGCGTGTGGGAGACCGGCAGCCGCGAGCCGGTCTGGATGAGCCACGGCGACCGGGTCACCCGGGTTGCCGCCGGGCTTTCGGGTGGTCGGCACCAGCGAGGGCGCTCCGTTTGCTGCCATCGCCGACGATGCGCGCCGCTTCTACGGGGTGCAGTTCCACCTGGAGGTCGTGCATACACCGCACGGGGCGCAGTTGCTGCGCAATTTCAGCCATGGTGTCGTCGGTCTGTCAGGCTCATGGACCATGGGCGGGTTCCGCGCGACCGAGATCGCTCGCATTCGCGCCCAGGTCGGGCCGGGGCGGGTGATCTGCGGCCTGTCGGGCGGCGTCGATTCGTCGGTGGCGGCGGTGCTGATCCATGAGGCGATCGGCGACCAGTTGACCTGCATCTTCGTCGATCACGGCTTGCTGCGCCAGCACGAGGCGCGGCAGGTGGTGGAGACGTTCCGCGACCGGTTCAACATCAGGCTGGTGCACCGTGATGCCTCCGATCTGTTCCTGGACGCGCTGGAGGGCATCACGGATCCTGAAACGAAACGGAAGACGATCGGCCGGCTGTTCATCGAAGTCTTCGAGGAAGAAGCCGTTCGGGTCGGCGGTGCGGATTTCCTGGCGCAGGGCACGCTGTATCCGGACGTGATCGAGAGTGTCAGTTTCAGCGGCGGCCCATCCGTTACGATCAAGTCACATCATAACGTCGGTGGCTTACCGGAACGAATGCGTATGAAACTAATCGAACCCTTGCGCGAACTCTTCAAGGACGAAGTCCGCGTGCTGGGCCGCGAACTCGGCATGCCGGAGGCGATCGTCGGCCGCCACCCGTTTCCTGGCCCGGGCTTGGCGATCCGCATCCCCGGCGCGGTGACGCGGGAGAAGGCCGATCTGCTGCGCCGCGCCGATGCGATCTTTCTGGAGGAGATTCGCACCGCCGGGTTGTACGACGCGATCTGGCAGGCGTTTGCCGTTTTGCTGCCGGTGCGAACCGTCGGTGTGATGGGTGACGGGCGCACCTACGACATGGCTTGTGCGCTGCGCGCGGTCACCAGCACCGACGGGATGACGGCGGATGTCTATCCGTTCGACATGACGTTCCTGACCCGCGTCGCAGGGCGGATCGTCAACGAGGTGCGCGGGATCAACCGGGTGACCTACGACATCACCAGCAAGCCGCCCGGGACGATCGAGTGGGAGTAGGGAAAGCGGATACTTCGGTGGACGCTGGCGAGATATGGAATAGGAAATACAGGATTTTTACCGGTCTCGTTGTAGATCCGCGCCTCATTATCGATTGGCGCAGCAATTCGGCGGGCTATTCATTTGCATCGGCCCGGCCCCTAGCTTGCTGATCTCCAGGAAACCGTCTTGTCGCATTCCGTACCCGATCACTCCGGTAGGCCGGCTGCCCTAAGCGCTTCCGCATAGGCTCTTGCCATTGATGCAAGAGGCACCGGTATGCGCGTGAGGAATCCAGAGATCGTCAGCTCCGGCTCGATCTTCAGCATGTCCTGCACGACCTGCGCCGCTCGATCACGCTGTCCAACATTCACGAGAGCAACCGCCAGGACGCGAAGCGCCACGGCGAAGCGCCGATTCTGGACGAGCGCTTTTTCCGCCCAGATGATAGCCTCGGGATAATTCTCCTCTATGATCGCGGCGATTGCCATGGCTCCCGACATGAACCAGCCGCGTGGGTCGCGCGGGCTGAGCCGACGCGCGCGCTCAATCATCTTGCGGCCTTGGTTCTGATTGCCGCGCATCGTCTCAATCCAGCCGCTCAAGGTCAAAGCCATGGCGGAATTCGGGTTGATCATCAAGGAACGCCTGAACAGCTCGTGGGCCGCCTCTTTCCCCTCCTGCGCCATGTTCCAGACCGCGAAGGCGGCCATCCATAAAACCTGCGCATCATTTGGCGCCAGCTCGACGGCGCGCCACGCGAGCGTCACGCCCTTGGCGCCATGCGTATCGTCCTGCGGCACCCATCCCTGGAAATGGCGTTGCGCATGACAATAGGCCGCCGCTGCCATCGCCGGGGCATAAGTTGGATCGACCGCCAAGGCCTGGTCGAGACATTCGAGCGCTGCCGTCATGCTTTCGGCGGTAAACTGATATTCCAGCCCATAGGCACGCAGCAGGAGATCGTAAGCGTCAAGCTTGTTTGGCCGGTTATGCTTGTGCCGGTTGATCTGGGCAAAATGTAAGGTCGGCTCGATCGCGGCAACCACGTTTTCCGTGATCCGATCTTGCAGCTCAAAGACATCGCTCAGATCGCCATCAAAGCGGTCGGCCCAAAGATGAGCCCCGGACGTCGCATCGATGAGCTGCGCGCTGATCCGCAGCCGCTCGCCGCCGCGGCGGACGCTGCCCTCCAGCACATAGCCCACCCCAAGCTCGTGCCCGACGCGGCGGATATCGACTGCCTTGCCCTTGTAGGTGAACGAGGAGTTCCGGGCGATGACGAACAGCCCGCTGCAGCGTGACAGCGCGGTCATGATTTCCTCCGCCATCCCGTCGCCGAAATACTCTTGCTGCGGATCTCCGCTCATATTGGTGAAGGGAAGAACCGCGATCGACGGACCCTCCGGGCCGGTCGTACGCGGCTTCGGGCTCTCCGGCACCGTTTCCGCCACCGATCCGGATGGGGGATCGCACGTTTCCCGCACCACGCCGACGAAGCGAACACCTTTACGCGGGAGGGTGCGGATCAGGCGCTGTTCCGTACCCGTGTCGCCAATCGCGGCGCGGGCGGAGTTCACGCGGCTGCTGAGCGTCGCTTCCGAGACGATGCGCCCTTGCCAGACGACGGCTAGGAGATCGTCGCGGCTGACCACACGGTCCCGAGCTCGAACGAGAAATTCCAACAGGTCGAAGACTTGCGGCTCGATAGCAACGAACGCATCATCGCGGCGCAACTCGCGCCGATTGGTATCAAGGACAAAGTCTTCGAACCCGTAGAGCAAAGCCGAGGCCCCGCTGGCTGGTGCCACGCTGAGTTTGCCAACCTAGCACAACTCGTCTACCGCAAAAATCATAGGTCTCTGGGGGATAAATCCGCGCCATCTCAAAGCAGAATGCGGGTCATTTGGGCATTATCGCCTCGATCGCGGTTCCAACGCATCGGACTAACCTACGTCCCGAAGTTCGCGCCCGGCACACTTCCCGGCCAACCATCGAAGCAAGGAGACCTACCAATGGATGGGATCAAAATATACGAAGAAATCGATTATCATCGCCGCCGTTTCTTCGGCACCGCGGCCATGACGATCGCCGCCGTTCAGCTCGGCATGACAGGTTTGGCGGAGGCCCAGCCGAGCAAGGCAAAACCGGCGAAGGTGCCCCAGATCAAGCCGGGGACGAATACCTCGTTCGCCTCACTGAAACAGATTGATGCCGGGGTTCTGAATGTCGGCTACGCTGAAGCCGGTCCTGCCGATGGCCCGGTGGTCTTCCTCTTACACGGCTGGCCCTACGACATTCACAGCTATGTCGATGTTGCCCCTTTGCTGGCATCGGCCGGCTACCGAGTGATCATCCCGTATGTACGTGGCTGTGGCACGACGCAGTTTCTTTCAAAGGAAACGTTTCGCAATGGTCAGCAGGCGGTGGTCGCTGCCGATATGATCGATTTGATGGATGCCCTCAAGATTGAGAAGGCGGTCCTCGCCGGTTATGACTGGGGCGCGCGAACAGCCGACATCGTCGCGGCACTCTGGCCGGAGCGATGCAAGGCTCTTGTCTCCGTGAGCGGTTATCTGATCGGCAGCCAGGAGCTCAACAAGATGCCGCTGCCGCCGAAGGCTGAGTACGAGTGGTGGTATCAATACTATTTTGCCACGGAACGCGGGGCGCTTGGCTACGACAAATACCGGCACGATTTCGCCAAGCTCATTTGGCAGATCGCATCGCCAAAATGGGACTTCGATGACGCCACGTTCGATCGTACCGCCGCGGCGTTCAACAACCCGGACTACGTTGCCGTCGTGATCCATAATTACCGCTGGCGGCTTGGCCTGGCTGAAGGCGACGCGAAATACAATGACCTGGAAAAGCGGCTTGCCGAAGGTCCGGCCATCACCGTGCCTACGATCACCCTTGAAGGTGATGCCAATGGTGCACCACACGCGGACAGTGCCTCCTATCGGAAGAAATTCTCGGGTGAATACGCGCACCGGATCATCAAGGGCGGCGTCGGGCACAATCTGCCTCAGGAAGCCCCGCAGGCCTTTGCCCAAGCTGTGGTCGACGTAGATCGATACGATTGAACACGGCCGTTGCAGGCGCTTGGAGCGGCCGACCGTCTAGGCAGAGCGCGGTACATTTGGCCGGAGGACGTGAGCCGGGGGCGCCGGGACATGGACCGAAAGGAATTTTCTATGAACCGGCATCCCGGTCCGCGCGCAGCCATTATAAGAAGGAGTTCGCTTGGTCCGTCTTGTCGACCGCGGTCAATGATGCCAATCGGACAGGTCAGACTTTGCCAGCCCCATTTCCACAGTCTCGTCACTCATCTCTCAACCGCCGCGCTTCGGAACAAACTTCACCCCCGGCAGCCCATCAAAATGCGCGTCACAGGTCAGCAGATCGGCCTTACGCTCCACCGCCGTGGCGTAAACCACAGCATCGGCCGTCGCCAGTCTGTGCTTCCGGCAAATCTCTTCGGCCGCCAACGCAATTTTCGTATCCAGCGGCGCGACAACGCACACCTGCGTAAAGGCAATCACCTGATCAGCTCTGTCCTCTCCAACCTCCCGGCCAAGCCACTTCGCCAATTCAAGCTGAATTATGGTGGGGACAAGCCAAGCCTCCCGAGCCGGCAATGCTGTCTCAACGACTTTGCCAATCGGCGACCCGATCAGCCATTCAATCCAGACGGAGGTATCGACAAGCCGCATCAGAACCGGTCTTCGCGATCCCGGTAACCCTCAGCCTTGGCCCCTTTTGCGACGCCGGCGAGGTCCGCGACTTCCGGCACCGGCACCAGCAGCACGCCTGTTCCCTTGGGAATGAAGGCAAACGCCTGGCCTGCCTTCCATTGCCGGGCAGTGCGCACGGCCTTTGGGATCGAAATCTGGAACTTCGCGGACAGTGTCGCGGTATCGGGCATTATCCTACCTATCTGCAATCGATCCGTATATCGTAAGAAATTAGTATGCACCCGGCTGTGCACAAGGCCCGGCCAGAAAACTGGAAGACGCGAAAGCCCGCTTATGCGAAGGCCGCCAAGCGAGCGCACCGGCAGGCCCAGCCGTCACTGTGCGCGGCCACCGCTCTGTCGTCGTCCTCGCCGACGTTCTGCTGCCGGTGCGAACGGCGGGCATGATGAGCGACGGTCGCACCCGCGGCATGGCCTTCGTGCTGCGGGTCGTGAGCAGCACGGACGGAAGATGCGTAATGTCTATTCGTTTGAGATGGCGTTCCTGACGCGGGTGGCCGGACGGATCGTGAATGAGGTGCGGACAAGATTACCGACCGCAGCGGACTGTATGCGCGCGTGCGGTCAAGGGATCCATCATCCTTGGGCCGGATTTCAGGCTCAACGGCAGGCAGGAGACTGTCACTGCCGGACGCATACGCGAGGAACGCCGGTATCGAACACGATCTGCCGCCGGTTGATCCAGGCGATGGTCAATCCCTTGCCGCCCGTTAGAGCTGCTTCGACTACTTGCTCGTCGGGTCGACTTAGGTCTCGGAGCCGCTGCCCGGCGCAGAGACTCGCTTGGGCCGGCGGACGGCTCTGACCTTCCCGCTGCTTCCGCCGCCGCAGAAGAACTGTCGTCGCCATCGGACTCGAGCCCCGATACGCCCACGCCGGGCGGCATCTCGAGCCTCTCCAGGACCTCTCCCGTCTGAGGATCGACTCGCCGCAAATCGCTCTCGTCACCTTCCCAGGTGCCGTGCCACAGCTCGCCGTCGATCCAGGTGACCCCGGTGACGAAGCGGTCGAACGCGATGGTGCGAAGAGTGGCCCCTGTTTGGGGATCGATCTGATGGATCTTCCGATCGCGATACTGTCCCACCCAGAGGGCACCTTCGGCCCAGGCGAGGCCCGAGTCACCGCCGCCGCCGGGCGCCGGGATCGTGGCGAGCACATGACCTGTCTTCGGATCGATCTTCTGGATGCGATCCTCGGCGATCTGAAACAGGTGCTGACCGTCGAAGGCCGTTCCTGCGTGTGCGGCGACATCGATCGAGCGCACCGTCTTCCCGCTCGCCGGATCGAAGGCGTTCAGCTTGTCCCCGGACGCAAACCAGACGTGCTGACCGTCAAAGGTAACCCCATGCACGTCGTCGACACCCGGAAAGGGTCCATACTCGCGAAGGATTTCGGCCGCTGATCGTATCATGCCTTGCATCCTACTCACTCGGCAGTGGAGCGGGGAGTAACAAGGTTGTCGTGAATCCTGGCACGGGCGGGGTCATCCAACGACGTGCTCGCCCGCGACCAAACGACTGCACCTTGCCGGCTGCCGCAAGCGAGTCGAGTGCCCGCTGCACGGTGCGCTGGCTGCCGTCAAGCGCAAGCGCCAGGGCCGAGCTCGACCACGACTCACCGTCGGCGAGGAAGGCGAGTACCGCCGCATGCTGCCCTTCGACGGGCCGCGCCAGCACGACGACCTCGCGAGCGGGGCGGGGTGCCAGTGCAAACCCTCGCTTCGTCGCGCTCACGCCGGCCAGCGTCCGCAGCACCGCGCGCAGCCGCCCGACCTCGACCCGCAACCTTGCGCGATGCGATTCATCGGCGTGCTTTGCTCCGAATGCCCGCGCGACAAGCGTGCCCCGCGACATATCTCCGGGCCACGCCTCGGCCAGCGCGCGTGCGAGCGCGAACAAAACCGGACGCCTTGCTAGCGAGACCACCGTGTGCGGGTCACGCACGACATGACGGCACGCGTCCACGACGAGCGCTTTCGACGCCTGCAATGCCTCGACCTCCTCGAGCAGGAGGAGGCGCTCCTCGCCGCGTGCAATCAGGCGCGCCGCGGGCGTGTTCAGGACGCGGGATGCGCTTTCGACCTCCGCCGTCAGCGCGGGGATACCGGCATGGCACGCGGCGCGTTCGGCCCGAGCAAGTGCGGCACGCGCTGCCTGCGTGCGGAGGCGTCGCATCGCGATGCCCGCAACGACCAGCTCGTGGGCGGCCCTCGACGCGGGTGGGAAGGGCGCGGGATCGAGCGCGGCAAGCGTAGCCTCGGCCTCATCGAGGCGCCCGATCAGGAGGAGGCGCCGGACCTCGAGATACCGCGCATGCGCGGCGTTCACCCGGTCGCCGTGCGCTTCGAGCGTCGCCCGCGCTGCGTCGAGCGCCTTCGCGGGCCAACCCAGGTCGCGCGAGACGAGCGCGATCTCGGCTTCGGCGACGATACACTTCGCGCGGGCCACGGCCTCTTTCGGACCGAAGGCACGCGCCGCACTGCGCACGAGAGCCTTGGCTCGAACGAGATCGCCGAGCTGCGCCATGGCGATGCCTCGGAGCGCGAGCGCGGGCGCATCGTCGCGCAAGGCGACCCGGTTCAGTGCGCCGAGGGGATCACCCGCGGCGAGCGCACGCGCCGCGGCCGTGATCAGCGAGTCCATCGGAATCGCGCCACACTTGTCACTCCCATGGGTTCGATACCCGGCACTAAATCTACTTCATGACTGACGACCACCGCGACTTACGTTGCGCGAGGGAATTCAAAAAATTGTGTCACCGCAAATTTTTCCACCGAAGGCGACACTATGAAGACGATGCACGGATCGAAACATGCCACCCCCTATCTTTATCGGCAGATGGACCCCCAAGATCTTGTTTTCTCTGGAAGAGAAGCCTTATCGACATGGGGAGTTGCGCCGCCAGCTCGGACGCGTCTCCCAGCGGATGCTTACGAGAACTCTTCGTAATCTGGAATCCACAGGATTGATCGCCAGGCGCGTCACGAGAACCAAGATCGTTGCTGTCGAGTATTCCTTGACCCCGCTTGGAAGGACAATCATCGCTCCACTCGAAGGTATGTGCCGTTGGACAAAACGATACCGCTTGGAGGTGAGTGCTGACTTGCAATGTCCGGAGGAGGAAAACGGGGTGCGGTGAGCGAGGTGGATATCAGCCTATATTGTTCCGGCTGAAATTCGAAGTGCGACCCAGTAAAAGGAGAGCGGCATGAACAATACGAAGAAGACAATTTTGGTCACTGGCGTCAACCGCGGCATCGACGGGGCGCTTCGGCACGGAACGAAGAGGGTCAATGCGGAAACGTGCAGGACACTAACAATTCTGATGATCCGGAGATCTCATTCCGGCTGTGGCTTGGGGTATCGAATGTAACGACGGGCCAAGACGGCCGGATCGGGCACAGTACCGAGCTTTCCGGGTCGGCCGCATCTCTTAGGCACACATATGTTCCTAATTGTGCGCGGCGGTAACGATGGTCAAACTGAGACTGTGCTGGCCGGCGGACGGGAGTGGGAAAAGTCGATGACCGGTCAATCCAAGAGGGAGACAAAAGAGATGACGAAGCACAAGATTGCCACGCGTGAAGAGTGGGAGGCTGCGCGCGAGCAGCTTCTCGTCAAGGAGAAGGCCCTGACTCGCGCCCGTGACGCGCTGGCCGCCGAGCGACGGCGGATGCCGTGGTTTGCCGTGGAAAAGGCGTACATGTTCGACGGGCCCGAGGGCAAAGCGAGCCTGCTCGACCTGTTCGAGGGCCGCCGTCAGCTGATCGTCTACCGCGCCTTCTTCGAGCCAGGGGTGTTCGGCTGGCCCGACCACGCCTGCCGAGGCTGTTCCCTGGGGACCGACCAGGTCGCCCACCTCGCCCACCTCAATGCCCGCGACACCACCCTCGTATACGCCTCGCGGGCGCCGCAGGCCGACATCGCGCGCCTGAAGGCGCGGATGGGCTGGGAAATCCCCTGGTATACCATCACCGACAGCTTCGACGCCGACTTCGGCGTTGACGAGTATCACGGCCACAACGCATTCATCCGCGACGGCGAGCGCGTGTTCCGCACCTACTTTATCAACGGGCGCGGCGACGAGGCGATGGGCACCACCTGGAGCTATCTCGACATGACGGCGCTAGGGCGTCAGGAGACGTGGGAGGACTCGCCGGAGGGCTACCCCCAGAGCCCACCGTATAAGTGGTGGAACTGGCACGATAGTTACGTCCCCGACGCCACGCCCGACCCAAAGTGGGTCGAGGTGTCAGATGCCGGAGAGGCCGCCTTTCGCAAACGCGACGAATAGTCCGGTGAGGCGCGGCAACGCTCACGCGGAGGCGTGTCGATAGAGGCGCGGCGCTGTTGGTGAGCGGGGTACGCGGCGGCGCCCTCTGGAGCTCGTAGTTGAGGCTCGACCGAGACCGCCCGGGGTGGAAGGAGACAGACTATTACGCCGAGTCATGGATATTGCCGGTGCTCATACGCCACGGATTGATCCCTGATCGGCGAACAACCAAGCCGCGAGATTACTGCGGGACCGATAAGAGGACGTCGTCACCCGCCCAACGAGATCCGCCGCGCGAAGCGCTGTATCTTGCCTGCTCCGTGCCCTCGCTCTGCCTCGCCTGCTGCTCTGTGTTAAAGCCTTGCGGCCGTTTCAAGCGCACGAACCAGGCGATCATCCCCCGGGTCCGTTCGCTCAGCCTGTCTGGTGCGACACGCTCAGGCGGCGTGCTGATGGCAACAGCGCAAGAAAAGGGCTTTAACACGAAGAAGTAGGCGAGGACGATGAAGGACACGGAGCAGGCAAGATGGGGCGCTTCGCGCGGGGGGTATCTGGGACCTCGTGCTGCGGTCGACGCTGGTGCCGAGCCGCTTGAGCAAGCCGGTGGTGCCGCGGATGCGTCGATGACGTGGCAGGCGCACTGGAGATGGAGCGCCGAGCCCGAGGCGTTGATGTGACGGGGGTTCATGCGCCGCCGATAAGCCGGTCGCACTATCACCGCGGAACCAGTGACGGGAGGCACTATTGGTGGCACCGCCATGACGAGTGCGACAGGCGCTGGGCCAATTAGGTGTCGTTGGTCACCGGATATCAGAACATCTCACGACGCATGGTTTCTGAGCGAACCAGTTCAGCAATCAAAGGAGAGCTAATCATGGCAACCAGCAATTTGTCCCCGTCAAAAGTCGTATCGAAAAAGGAATGGATTGCCGCTCGCGAGGCATTCCTCCTCAAGGAAAAAGCCATGACCCACGAGCTTGATACACTTCGCGCCGAACGTCGTCGGCTGCCCTGGGTCAAAGTCGAGAAGCCCTATGTCTTCGAAGGACCTGAAGGCAATTGCACGCTTGCAGATCTATTCGGGGGCCGTAGCCAGCTTGCTGTCTATCACTTCATGCTTACGCCGGGTTCCGATCATGTGTGCAAAGGGTGCTCCTTCGTCGCCGATCATATCGATGCGGCGCGGCGGCACTTTGGCGATGCCGACCTGTCATTTGCCGCGATCTCGCGCGCGTCGCTCGAGCGGATCGAGCAGGTCAAACGGGTTTTGGGCTGGACCTTCCCGTGGGTCTCCTCACACAGCAGCGACTTCAACTTCGATTTCGGCGTGTCGTTCAAGAAGGAGGACATCGCAGCCGGCCGCGCCATCTTCAATTACGTCACGCCGATCGAGAGCAGCGAAGATATGATGGGAACCAGCATCTTTGCCCGAAACGAGAGGGACGAAGTCTTTCACACCTACTCGACCTTTGCCCGTGGAATAGAGAACCTGATGGGCGCCTTCATGTGGCTCGACCTCACGCCCGGGGGTCGCCACGAGTTCGATGACGGACGCAGTCGGCTGAGCGAGGATGGGCTTCGGGATGCCCGTCGAGACGATCGCAACGCTCGCCCCGCGACAGGGTAATCGTTCCAAGACGGTCACGTTAACAAGGAGGTTGACGATGCGATATCAGACCGTCTCGCACGAGGAATTACTGAAGGCGGGCCGCGAGCAATGGGACATTGAGAGATGTGGCGAAATGATCTCCGACACGACCCACTTAGTCCACCCTAAAGTCGGGCAGCGTCGGGAGTGGCCTAAAGCAAGCGCGGACCGTTTGCTGTCCCTCGCGGCTGCGCCGACCTTCGCAAGCATGGCGCTCCTCACAGGAATCCAGGGTGGCGGCATTCCGGGTATGCTGTGCTCGTCTGCGCACGACGCATTGCCGTTGACAGGAATGGTCCCGATGTACTTGCTGATGAGTGCCTTCCACTCGGCGCCATGGCTGAGGCTGATCATCTCCATGATCAACGCGCATTGCGAAAGGGATTGACGATGTGCAGGCCTTCGTCGAGCGCCATGCCGTGCTGCATGTCCTGCGACCACAATGTATCGCACCCTGCGTGAAGCGCCGAGGCAGCGATCATGCCGTCATAGATGGAAAAGCCGTACCTCTCGGCCAGCCTCCGTCCTGTTGCGTGGATCTCGACGGTGAGGGGATGAACCGTCAGCAGGCCGCGTAGCATGTTCAGCAGCGCATGCGTATCAGCCCACGACATCTGCATCTTCCGGCGCGCGACGTTGGTCAGCTCGTTGAGAACCTGCACGCTGGTCGCACCGCCAGCGGCGACAGCCGCCTCCGCCCGATCGGCCTTCGCTGCATCGCCTGACGCGATGTAGACGAGGACGTTGGTATCGAAGAAACTACCGGGCATTCGCCTCGTCTCTGTCGAACTTGAAATCGGGAGGGAGACGGCCGCGGAAGGCGCGAAGACGCCGCAATAGCTCGTCACGTCCGGGCTTACGCGCGACACCGAACTGCCGAGCGTCGGCGACATGAATTTCGATCTCGTCGCCTTCCTTGAGCTCCAGCGCTTCGACCACCGCGGCAGGAAGGCGGACCGCGAGACTGTTTCCCCATTTGGCGACGTGCATGCCAGTCTCTCCGGTGGGTATACAATCGAATATATGTATATCCAGGAGCGGTCGAGGTCAAGGCGCGTCGAATGTCGCCATAGGTCACGCATGCGATTGCCCGGAATGAACCTGGTATCCACGAGATCACAGGGCGCTAAGGATACCATCGAGATCCGTGGCGCTGTGATGACAGCTTACGATTGGCATGGCCATTGCCGGGGATTGGCAAAAAAGTATCAGTGCCGCGCCACAAAGCGTGTAGCCGCATAACTCCATCCAGAATACATCTCACCGCCAATACATAAACACCGGGAGATGTCGCACGATGGCAAGAAACGCCCGCGCGGGAACAAGACGTCCAATCACGATGAGCTGGATCTCTGATCGTGGTACCGCCAAAGCACGGTTGCTCCTTGCGTGGGAACGGCTTTGCGGGACTGGTAGGTGAAGCCCGATCTGGAACTGGTGCAGGTTCGCGACGACCAGTCCTTCAAGATCTGGTCGCATGGCTATCCCTATCGAACAGTCCGGTGGCACTTCCATCCCGAATACGAGCTTCACCTGGTGACTGCCACCCAGGGTGATCGGTACGTCGGCGACCATATCGGGCCGTTTGAAACCAGCGACCTTGTGCTAGTCGGCCCCAACCTGCCGCACAACTGGATCAGCGACGTTCCGGCCAGTGAAACCGTCGAGGAGCGGTGCATCGTCTTGCAGTTCACCGAGGCATTCATTGCCACCTGCATGGCGACCTTCCCGGAGCTCCGCTTCATCCAGCCGCTCCTGCGGGCAGCGTTTCGTGGCGTCCATTTCGAGACGGCCGTGGCGGAGCGCGTCGGGCCGCTGATGCGCAACCTGCTCGGCGCGACTGATGGGCGCCGCCTGGCGCTGTTCATGGAGGTCATCGACATCATCGGCCACGCTGAGGCGCGCACGCCGCTCGCCAGCGTTGGCTTCCGGCCGAACCTCTCGGCCTACCTGTCGACGGCGATGAATCCGGTGCTCCAGCATATCGAACGCAACTTCACGTGCGACCTTAGCGAGGCTGAACTTGCGAAGATCAGCCAGCAAAGCGTCAGCAGCTTCTCGCGGTCGTTCCGTAAACATACAGGTATGGCCTTCGTCCAATACGTCAATGCGCTGCGCATCGAGTTGGCGTGCCAGCACCTGGGCCAGGCCGACTTGACGATCACGGACATCTGCTACGCGGTCGGCTTCAACAACGTGTCGAACTTCAACCGCCAGTTCCTGGCTGTGAAGGGGATGCCGCCGTCGAAGTTCCGCAACCTGCACCGCAGCCGGTCCGGCTTCACGGCTGCTGCTTGATCAACCGTGAACGCTCAGTCGCACGGCACCGGTTGGCGTGCCCCCAATGTGCGTATAACAACCGGCAACGGCCTGATTTGAGACCAGAAAGAGGAAACATCCATGATCCCCCACATCACGACGCCGAGGCATGAAGTGTCTGCCACTGCCGTTGCGTCGCTTGCCGCGGCGGCGCTCGTCGCTGGTCTCCTCGGCGCGACCCCCGCGTCCGCGGCGAGCGTCTCCAACGTGACCGTGGCATTTCTCATGCCCGACCAGAGCTCGACCCGCTACGAGGAGCACGATCATCCTGGCTTCGTGGCCGAGATGAAGAAGCTGTGCCCCAGCTGCAAGGTCTTGTATCAGAACGCGGACGGCGATGCGTCGCGGCAGCAGCAGCAGTTCAACTCGGTCGTCTCCCAAGGCGCGAAGGCGATCGTTCTCGATCCTGTTGAACTCGACCGCCGCCGTGTCGCTGGTCAAGCAGGCCCAGGGCCGGGGCATAAAGGTGATCGCCTATGACCGGCCGGTGCCGTCCACCCCGGCTGATTACTACGTGTCCTTCAACAATGAGCAGATCGGCAAGACCATCGCGCAGTCGCTGGTGGATCACCTCAAGGCGGCGAACGTGCCGACGGCCGATGTCGGGCTGCTGGAGATCAACGGTTCGCCGACAGACGCGGCGGCGGGGCTCATCAAGAAAGGCATCCACCAGGGCATCGCCACCGGCGGCTACGCGACACTTGCCGAATACGACACGCCGGAATGGGCGCCCTCGAAGGCCCAGCAATGGGCCAGCGGTCAGGTCTCGCGCTTCAACAAGAAAATCGTCGGCGTGGTCGCCGCCAATGACGGCACCGCCGGTGGGGCGATTGCCGCCTTCAAGGCGGCCGGCGTCGATCCGGTGCCTCCCGTGACCGGCAACGACGCCACGATCGCGGGACTGCAGCTCATCATTTCGGGTGACCAATATAATACCATTTCAAAGCCGAGCGAAATTGTCGCGGCGGCGGCGGCCAACGTCGCGGTCGAGTTGCTCGGGGGTGAAAAGCCCAAGGCAGACACGACCCTGTTCAACACGCCGACGCAACTGTTTACGCCGACGCTCATCACCGCCGCCAACCTCAAGTCCGAGATCATCGACAAGCAGGTTAACGGCAAGCCGATCGAAACGGCCGCGGTGCTCTGCACCGGCCGTTATGCCGAGGGTTGCAAGAAGCTCGGCATTACACCGTAAACGCTATCTGCACGCGACCGTCCGGCAACTGCGTGGGCAGCCGGACGTTCCGGCTGCTTCATGCCACGACCTGACGTTTTGGAAGGTTCGCCGCGGATGACAGACATTCCCCAGGGATCGGTTCATGCGGGCGAGACGGTGCTCAGCCTGCGGGGCATCTCCAAGCATTTCGGTGCGATCTCGGCGTTGGCCGATATCGATCTTGACGTCCGGGCGGGTGAGGTCGTGGCCCTCGTTGGTGACAACGGTGCCGGCAAATCGACCCTGATCAAGATCCTCGCGGGAGTGCATCAGCCGAGTGCGGGAACCATGACGTTCCGCGGCAAACCGGTGACCCTGGCCGGTCCGGGCGCGGCGCTGGCTCTTGGCATTGCAACCGTCTTTCAGGACCTCGCCTTGTGCGAGAACCTGGACGTGGTTGCCAACATCTTCCTCGGCAAGGAGCTCAATCCGCCGCGGCTTGATGAGGTCGCAATGGAGATCCGGGCGTGGACTCTCCTGAACGAACTGTCGGCGCGCATCCCGAGCGTCCGCGAGGTGGTTGCCTCGCTGTCCGGCGGCCAGCGGCAGACCGTTGCGATCGCCCGGTCGCTGCTGCTCGACCCGAAGCTTATCCTGCTCGACGAGCCAACCGCGGCGTTGGGGGTCGCGCAGACCGCCGAGGTGCTCGACCTGATCGAGCGGGTGCGCGACCGCGGCCTCGGCGTGATCATGATCAGCCACAACATGGAAGACGTGCGCGCCGTCGCGGACCGCATCGTCGTGCTACGGCTCGGCCGCAACAACGGCGTGTTCTATCCCGACGCGTCGAACCAGGAGCTGGTCAGCGCGATTACCGGAGCCGCCGATAACGCGGTCTCGCGCCGGTCCGGGCGGCGGCATGCAAAGCGCGACCTGACGACGGAGGAGCGGGCGTGAGCAGCAATATTGGAAAAGGCCCACAAGGGACGCCGCTGCTCGACCGCGGCGACACACGGGTCCGGCACGACACCGGTTTCGGGGGCGCGCTCCGGTCATTACTTGATCGCATCCGTTCGGGCGACCTTGGGTCGCTGCCGGTCATCGTCGGGCTGGCAATCATCTGGACGGTGTTCCAGAGTCTCAACCCGATCTTCCTGTCGAGCAACAACCTCGTCAATCTGCTGTTTGAACTCGTCAACCGTGGGCGTGATCTCGCTCGGTATCGTCTGCATCCTGATGGTCGGCGAGATCGATCTGTCCGTGGGATCGGTCAGCGGGTTCGCCTCGGCGCTGGTTGGCGTGCTCTGGGTCAACCTGGGTTGGCCGGTCGGGCTTGCGATCCTGGCTGCATTGGTGGCCGGAGGCGTGATCGGCTTTCTCTACGCGCTGCTGTTCAACCGGTTGGGGATGCCCAGCTTCGTCTCGACCCTTGCCGGGCTGCTCGCCATTTTGGGGCTCCAGCTCTACATCCTGGGCTCCAGCGGGTCGATAAACCTGCCCTATGGATCGCCCATCGTCAGCCTCGGCCAAACGCTGGTCATGCCGCACGTCGTCGCTTATGCAATCGCGGCACTCGCTGGGGTTGCGACCTTCGCGACCGGTTATCGCACTGCCAGCCGCCGGAGCCAGGCGGGGCTGTCCGCGTCGTCGCTCAGCGGCCTGCTTGTCCGCGCGGTCGTCATCGTGGTCGTGCTCGAGCTCATTGTCTTCTACCTGCATCAGGATCGCGGGGTCCCCTGGATGTTCGGCCTGTTCGTCGGCCTGGTCGTTGCGATGGACTACGCCCTGAAGCGGACGAAATGGGGCCGATCGATGACCGCCATCGGCGGCAATCGCGAGGCAGCGCGGCGCGCCGGCATCGATGTGGCTTTCATCTACACCAGTGCCTTCGTGCTGTGCTCGACGTTGGCGGCGCTGGGCGGCGTGCTTTCCGCCGCGCGCCTTGCCTCCGCGAGCCAGCAGGCCGGCACCGGCGACGTCAACCTGGATGCCATCGCGGCGGCGGTGATCGGCGGCACCAGCCTGTTTGGTGGCCGCGGCAGTGCTTACTCCGCGCTGCTTGGCATTATCGTCATCCAGTCGATTTCCAGCGGTTTGACGCTGCTCGATCTGTCGTCTTCGTTGCGCTACATGATCACCGGCGCCGTGCTGGCGACCGCGGTCATCGTCGACTCGCTGGCACGCCGGTCGCGCGTTTCCCATGGCCGCGCCTAGCCCGCCATCCCGTCTCACAACACAGAGGTCCGAACGCGCGCGGCGCGGCGGCCTTCGCGCAGGAGCAAAGCATGCCTAGCAATTCCCGCATGACCGCCGTGGTGTGCCACGGGCCCGAGGACTACCGGGTGGAGGAGGTCGAGCGCCCGACCGCAGGCGCGCGCGAGTTGGTGATCAAGATCGTGGCCTGCGGCATCTGTGCCAGCGACTGCAAGTGCTGGTCGGGCGCCAAGATGTTCTGGGGTGCCAATCCGTACGTGAAGGCGCCGGTCATCCCCGGCCACGAGTTCTTCGGCGAGGTGAGCGAGATCGGCGAGGGCGCAGGCGAGCATTTCGGCGTGACGCCGGGCGAGCGTGTGATCGCCGAGCAGATTGTGCCGTGCGATCGGTGCCGGTTCTGCACCAGTGGGAAATACTGGATGTGCGAGGTGCACAACATCTTCGGCTTCCAGCGGGTGGTGGCGGACGGCGGGATGTCGGAATACATGCGCCTGCCCGCCACCGCCCGCGTGCACCGCATTCCAGCCTCGATTTCGGTCGACGACGCCGGCATCATCGAGCCGTTGTCCTGCGCGATCCACACAGTGCAGCGCGGCGACATCCAACTCGACGACGTGATGGTGATCGCCGGTGCTGGGCCGATCGGGCTGATGATGGTGCAGGTGGCCCGCCTGAAGACGCCCAAGAAGCTCGTGGTGGTCGACCCCGTGGCCGAACGGCGGGCGCTGGCGCTGAGGTTCGGCGCGGATGTTGTGATCGACCCCGTCGCCGAGGATGCCGGCGCGGTCGTCAGGGGGCTGACCGAGGGTTATGGCTGCGACGTCTACATCGAGGCGACGGGTGCTCCGATCGGCGTGACGCAGGGGCTGGACATGATCCGCAAGCTAGGCCGCTTCGTCGAGTTTTCCGTGTTCGGCAAGGAGACCTCGGTCGATTGGTCGGTCATTGGCGACCGCAAGGAGCTGGACGTGCGGGGCGCCCACCTCGGACCCTATTGCTACCCGATTGCGATTGACCTTCTGCGGCGTGGGCTCGTCACATCCAAGGGGATCGTTACCAACGAGTACAGGCTGGAGCAGTGGGATACGGCCATCAAGGTCGCGAACTCGCTCGAACTCGATCAAGGTCCTGCTGAAACCCACGGCTTGAGCCACCAAAGAACAAGGAGGCAGGCGCGCATGGCCGATGCCGTCATTGGGGTCGACATCGGGACCCAGAGCACCAAGGCCGTGCTGGTCGGCCGTGGTGGCGCGATCCTCGCCCAGGCGTCGTGCGCCTACGCGCCCGATACACCGCGGCCGAGCTGGGCCGAGCAATGGCCCGATGTGTGGTTGGAGGCGGTCGAGCGTTGTGTGGGCGAGGTGGCGCGGGCGGCCGATGCCGAGGTGAAAGCGCTCTGTGTATCCAGCCTCTACGGGGGTTCGGGAATCCCGGTCGATGGCGACATGAAGCCGCTGCATCCCTGCCTGATCTGGATGGACCGGCGAGCCGAGGCTCAGGTCGCCTGGGTCAAGGCGAACATCGACATGGTTCGGCTTGGCGCCGTCACCGGCAACGGCGTCGACAGCTACTACGGCTTCACCAAGATCATGTGGCTGCGAGACGAGCGGCCCGACGTTTGGCTGCGCACGACGCTGTTCCTGCCGCCCAATGCCTATGTGATCCAACGCCTGACCGGTGAGGTCGCGGTCGATCATTCCTCGGCCGGCAACATCGGCGGTGTCTATGACGTGGCGGCGCGGGGCTGGTCGCGCGAGATGCTCGACCTGCTCGGCATTCCGTTTCGGCTGATGCCGGAGCGGTTGGTGGCGCCGTCCGATACGGTTGGGGGGCTTCTGGCCGAGGCGGCCGTGCGGCTCGGGCTGCCGGCCGGCATCCCGATCGTGGCCGGCGGGGTGGACGCCGCGGTGGCGACCTTCGCGGCCGGCGTGGTGGAGCCGGGTCACCATGTCGCCATGATCGGCACCAGCATGTGCTGGGGATACATCGCGCCCACGGCCGACGCCGCCCATGGCCTGGTTTCCATGCCCTACGTGGTCGGCACCGCGGAGGACCTGTACGTGTTCGGCGGCGCCGGGACAGCGGGGGCCTCCGTTACCTGGTTCCGCGAGCAATTCTGTCAGGCCGAGGTGGCGGTTGGGCGAGAGACGGGACGTGACCCGCACGCGATCCTGGAAGAAGGGGCCGCCGAGGTTCCACCGGGCTCGGATGGCGTCGTGTTCCTGCCCTACCTCATGGGCGAGCGCTCGCCCATTTGGGATGGGTTGGCGTCCGGTGCTTTTGTCGGCCTGAACCTGTTCCATACCCGCGCCCATTTGTACCGGGCGGTGCTTGAAGGCGTGACGCTGGCGCTGCGCCACAATATGGAGGCTGGGGCCAAAGGGGCGGCGTCGCTGCAGGAGCGTCTGATTGTCGTCGGCGGCGCGGCACGCTCGGACCTGTGGATGCAGATCATTGCCGATGCAACGGGTTTCCCGGTATGGAGCATCCGCGAGGAGGTGGAGGCCGCACTCGGCGCGGCGCGGCTCGCGGCGCTGAATGTGGGACTGGTTGCGCGCGACGACGCGGATCACTGGATCACGCTGGTCGAGCGCGCCCGGCCGGACCTGGCCCGCAAGCAGCGATACGATGCGATCTTCGCGGTTTACGCTGGGCTTTATCCGGCGTTGAAGGGCGCGATGCACACTCTGGCCGGTCTGCGTGGGCCGACAGCGTGAGTGCGGCGGGTAATCGGAGCGAAATCTCATCGAGTTGCATTGGTATCGGCTCCGCTCTGTCATGGCGCGGCTTGTCCCGACGGGGTTCGCACATCTCATCGCATTGACCGGGCAAAGAGGCTCCCACACCGTCATGGCTCGGCTTGTTGTCCGGGCCAGCTTTTCAAGCACTTGGTGCAGCGGTGGCTCGGGCAAGCCGAGCCGTGAGGGATTTGCAACAGTCGGCTGCTAACCCGCTGATAAGGCGCGCCTTGCCGAGATGGTGCATCCCGTAGGGCTTGTCCGTGCCATCACGACTGGGTGCTACTTGATTGGATTTCGCATTAGGGTTTGTCTCGAAATAACCGCTTCAAACGTCGCGAGGCAATCGCGGTGGCTACTATCATTGTGTCATGGCCGGCCCACGGGTCGGGCCAGCGGCCCGCCCGAGGACAGGCGCCGGCCGGCCACCCATGACTTTGATTTCACAGAAGAAAGTCATGGTCACCGGGCCAAGCCCGGTGATGACACAGGTGGGTAACCTTGTGCCCGCCACGCTCGAAGCAATTATTTGGCGGCAGTCCCTTAGGTGGCGCTACGGCGTCCGGCCTCGCCTGCTGCCGCCGAACCGGCATGGCAAGCCGCCGCGGCGTCCGGATCGCCATCGTATCGATCGTGATGACGGACCCAGTCGCCCAAATTATGATTGGGCCCGTGTTCGGCCCGCCCCTTCGGCACCAGGTCAAGATAGTCATAGGTACCGATCAGCGCCTCGGTCCCGCGCGCATAGACGGAATAGGTGTGGAAGATCTCGCCTGTGTCGTCTTTGTAGAAGACGCTGACGCCGGATAACTCGTCGCTGTCGATGTCGCGAACGGCGTAGTTGTAGTCGATACCTCCCTGGGCAAGTTCTTCTGGGGTAAACGAGACGTGGAAGTCATAGTTGAAGTCACTGCCATACGACGAGATCCACTTGAAGCCCCATCCCATCCGTTTCTTGAACGCTTCAATCCGTTGCAGCGGCGCGCGCGACACCGCAACCAGCGTCACGTCGCGCTGCCCCAGGTGCAGGTTCGGGCCGTCCATATGATCGGCGTGAAACGAGCAGCCGACGCATCCTTCCGACCATTCGGGACCAAACATGAAATGCTTGACGATAAGCTGCGAGTGCCGGCCAAACAGCTCGGCCAGCGTCTCCGGTCCGTTCGGGCCATTGAACACATATGACTTGGTGACCCTGACCCACGGCAACCGCCGCCGTTCAGCCGCGAGTTCATCGCGCAGCCGGGTCAGTTGCTTTTCCTTGTCCAGCAGGTGTTTGCGGCTCTCCAGCCAATCTTCTTGCGACACGACCGGGTTGGCTTGCATGGTTTCCTCCTTGGTTGATCTGAAGCTTGAATTCATTGCGCGGCCAGACATTCACTGAGCCGGTCCAGGCTTCCGGTCCACCCGGCCCGGTGCGAATCCCGCAGCGATGTCGTTTCGAAGACTGTCTGATGCAACGTCAGCCTGGTCCGGTCGCCGTCCACCTCGAAGTGGATCGTCACCAGGGTTTCGTGACCGGGAGACGCCTTGCTCATCCTCCCAGGCCCAAGTGAACACAAGCCACTCGGGCGGCAGGATGTCCTGATAGATGCCACGCTTGGTGTGGAACGTGCCGTTCGGGGACTGCATCTGTATGCGATAGACGCCACCGCGTCGAACATCCATCGCACATGAGAGGATGATAAACCCCTTGGGGCCCCACCATTTGGCGGCGCGCTCCGGCTCGGTCCAGGCGCTGAACACCACGTCGCGCGGCGCGTCGAACAGCCGCGTCAGGACCAGGGTTCGGTCAGCCGGTTGATCAACGATCACCATCGCTTCCTTCCGTTGCCTGAAGATCCGTGAGATAGGCGTCCAACCGGTCGAAGCTGTCTTCCCAGAGCCGTCGATAGGTCTCCAGCCAGTCGGCGATCTCCTTGAGCCGCTTCGCGTCCAGCCGGCAGGGACGCCATTGGGCGGAGCGGCCGCGGACGATCAGGCCGGCGCGCTCAAGAACCTTGAGGTGCTTGGAAATTGCCGGAAGACTCATGGCGAACGGCTGCGCCAGGTCGGTGACCGAGCGCTCGCCCGCTGCAAGGCGAGCCAGGATCGCGCGCCGTGTCGGGTCGGCCAAGGCGGCGAAGGTGGTGCTGAGGTGATCTGGCGGCATGAGGGAAACCGAGTGGATAATTAACTATAAGGTTAATTAGCATCCGCTCAGACGATGTCAAGAGTGATCCTGTCGTCCGGCTTAGGCCTGACCAAAGCTCACAAAAACGAAATCGGATCGACGTCCACATCCACCCGGCCGCCGCGTGGCACACGCACGGTGGAAAGCCAGTTGCGCAGGATCGGCTGGACGGCGACGTCGCGCCGGACCTTCAGCAGCAGCCGTCGCCGGTGCCGTCCTCGCAGCAGGGCCATCGGTGCCGGCGCCGGCCCCAGCACCGCGAGGCCCTCACTGCGCGGCGCGGCTCGTCCCAGGTCCCGGGCCAGCGTGTCGGCCATCAACGCGGTGTCGGCACTGACGATCAGCGCCGCCAGCCGGCCATAGGGCGGCCACTCGCCATCGCGGCGGCTGTCTGCCTCGCTGGCCATGAACGCGTCCAGATCGCCCAGCAGCAGCGCCTGCATGACCGGATGATCCGGCACGAAGGTCTGCAGCATCACCCGTCCCGGCGCCGCCGCCCGGCCGGCGCGTCCGGCCACCTGGTGCAACAGCTGCACGGTACGCTCCGAAGCGCGCAATTCGCCGCCGGCCAAGCCGAGGTCGGCGTCGACCACGCCGACAAAGGTCAGATGCGGGAAATGCCAGCCCTTGGCGACGAGCTGGGTGCCGATGATCAGGTCGATCCGCCGGTCCTCGATGGCGTGCGCCGCTTCGGCCGCGGCATGCGGGCCGGCAATCGTGTCGCTCGCCATGATCAGGCGGCGCGCGTCCGGGAAGATCAGCGCGGCTTCCTCGGTGATGCGCTCGATCCCGGGTCCGACCGGCGTCAGGCTGTCCAGTGCGCCGCAGGCCGGGCATTCAGGCGGGATCGGGATGGTGTGGCCGCAATGATGGCACAGCAGTTGCTGACGCGTGCGATGCTCCACCAGCCAGGCGGTGCAGTTGGGACACTGCATCCGGTGGCCGCAATGGCGGCACAGGGTCAGCGGCGCATAGCCGCGGCGATTGAGGAACAGCATCGCCTGCTCGCCGCGGGCCAGCGTCTGCCGTATCGCCTCAATCACCGGGGGCGCCAGAAAACGTCCGCGCTCGGGCGGCGTCTCGCGCAGGTCGACCAGTTCCACCTTCGGCAACGTCGCGCCGCCATGGCGGCTGGACAGGCGCACATGGTCGTATCGCCCGGCCTCCACGTTCGCCACGGTTTCCAGGCTGGGCGTGGCCGAGACCAGCACCACCGGACAGTCCGACAGGCGGGCGCGAACGATGGCCATGTCGCGGGCGTTGTAGATGACGCCATCCTGCTGCTTGAAGGCGGCCTCATGCTCCTCATCCACCACCACCAGGCCGAGGTCGGGAAACGGCAGGAACAGCGCGGAGCGGGCGCCGACGACGACCGGCGCCGTCGCCTCCGCCACCGCCTTGCGGGTGATTTTCCGCACCCGGGACGATAGGTCGGAGTGCCACACCGCGGGAGCGACGCCAAAGCGGCGCTGGAAGCGCTCGATCCACTGCGACGAGAGGGCGATTTCCGGCAGCATGACCAAAGCCTGACGGCCGGCTCGCAGGCAGGCGGCGACGGCCTCCAGGTAGACCTCGGTCTTGCCTGACCCGGTGACGCCGTCCAGCAAGGTGACCGAGAACCGGCGATCGTCGACGGCTTGCCGCAACAGGGCCGCGACGTGGCTCTGTTTCGGCGACAGGGCCGGCCCGGGGTAATCCGGGTCCGGCGGCAAGAACGGCGAGGGGCGCGGGGCTGCCTGCATGACCAGCAGGCCGGAGGCTGCCATCGACCGCAGCACGGCGGCGCTCACCGCTGCCTCCCGCAGCAGGTCGGCGGTGGCGAGCGGCTCCTGTCGCGCCAGCACATCCAGCACACGCTGGCGCGGCGGGGTCAGCCGGCCCGCCGGTTGCGGGTCCGCCCGCCGATAGGTTATCACCGGCCGATCGGTGTGGGAGACGACGCGCAGCGCCATTGCCAGCACATCGCCGGGCGGGGTCAGGGTGTAGGCGGCGATCCAGTCGATAAACCGGCGCAGCGAGGGGCCCATCGGCGGCGTGTTGATGACGCCGATCACGGATTTCAGCTTATGGGCTGGGACCGCGTCATCGGCCGGTGCATCCCAGACCACCCCAACCTCCTCGCGCCGGTTCAAGGGAACCAGCACGATGTCGCCGGGATGCAGGTCCAGGTCCGGCGGCACGCGGTAGTCGAATGGCCCGGGGAACGGGTAGGGGAGTAATACCGGCACGCGCCGATCCTGCTGCTTCGGGGCGGCGGAGACCTCAAACTGTTGCTGGCGGGTTGGCATTCTACCTATTTTGCGCGCCGCGGCTCGGGTGCTGGCCGGGCTTAACCGTGAAACGGGGCGTTGGCACGAAATTCTTTGTCGAGACCGCGGATATCGCGGCGCTCCGGCCGCTCGCCAAGTCTGGCCGGAAAATCTTCAACATGATCGCGAACATCTGTGATCTCGCCCCGGTCCGTGCCGAGATCGCGTGCGACCGGATCGCAACCAAGGCGCTTCGTCCGTTGAAATCGCCGGATCGAAGATTGGTTTGACGCAGGAGGCTGGCGTCAGGTTCTCCGGCACATGGTGTGGAACCGAAACCTGAGCGTGTCCTCGTGGGTCGTGGTGCTCTGTGCAATAGCGAGCGGGCGGGGCCAAAAGCGATAGCGAACACTTGGGGTTATATGCCGGTTCCCGGCGTGAAGCATGAAAATCCGCCACTCAGAAATAGGTATCCGGACCGCCAGCATGCAAGTCCAAACGGCAAATGAGGACGCCGCTCGGGTGGGGTCACCCGTGCAGCGGGAACTTCGAGCCATTTGTCGGGGCCGTTCTCCCAGCCCGAGCCATCCTTCGTAAGCTTGCGAATAAAGACTTCGTAATGGCCCGCGTCGTTGACCCGATATTGAGCCGGCCGGCAGTCGGCTTCCGAACAGCAAGGTGCGCCATTGCGTTGCGTCAGAGATCGGACAACATCCCCATACGGAGCCATGAGTTGTCCGTCTTCAGACCGTGTATCAGGCGCTTCAGCCGCGGACCGTCGCGGAGCAACGGCCAACATTGCAAGAGCGACGCCTACAAACGCGAGCTGGGTCAGACCTTTCAAAGCCATGAAAATCCCCTCGGCTCACGGACTGCCGCGTGCCTCGATCACCGCCCATCGCCGCTCGACGGTCTGCATGTTGTTTCAGGGCCATTGGAGTTAGCGCCGAACGTCGGAAGCTTTCAATGGTCGTCTTGCAGCGCCAGCACGACGGGGCAGCTTCGGCCGCAGCAAAATCGAGGGCTTCTGCGTTCCTTGAGGCTTGTCCGAGGGTTTCCACGAGGCGAACGTCAAAAATTACCTATGTATAAGTTATTTCGGTCTCTGCCTGGGGATGCCATGCGCCGAGTGAATGATCCTCGCCTGTGACCCATCGCGCGCGTTGTTGTCATTCAGTCAGTCATATCCCCACCGGGTGATCGGGCACGCTTGCCGAAAGCAGCGCTGCGTGTTGGCGTGCATGGAGGCTGTTTGAAGGGCTTGCGATGCTGACCAGTACGGTTGTGATGGTGGTCACCGCGGGCGCTCTGGCGGGCGGCTTCATTTCTGGCCTCGCCGGCTTTGGCACTGGTTTGGTGGCCCTCGGTATCTGGCTCTTTGTGGTCAACCCGGCGCCTGCCGCGACGCTTGTCGCGGTCTGCTCCGTCGTCGCTCAGGCGCAGACCTTGCCGACAGTCTGGCATTCGATCGACCGCCATCGGGTGTGGCCGATGGTTGGAGCCGGTCTGCTTGGCGTGCCGGTTGGAACCCTGTTGCTGCCGAAAGTGGACGCGAACGCATTTCGCCTCGGCGTGGGCGTTCTGTTGATCGGTTTTTCAGGCTTCATGCTGTTCGGCCGTGTCCAACGCCGGCTGCTGTGGGGCGGCCGCGTGGCCGATGCCGCGGTCGGTTTTGCCGGTGGCATTCTGGGCGGCCTTGCCGGATTATCGGGTCCCCTGCCGACCGTGTGGGCAACGCTGCGGGGCTGGAGCAAGGATGAACGACGCGGTGTGTTCCAACTCTTCAATCTGGCAATCCTTGCCGCGGTTGTCGTGTGGCATGTCGCATCGGGCCTGCTGACCGCCGAACTTGCCTGGTTGATCATCGCCGCACTTCCCGGCACCTTCGTCGGTGCCTGGCTTGGGGCTCGCGCCTACCGGCGGGTCAGCGACAAACGCTTCCACACAATCGTGCTCTGCCTGCTTGGGATCTCCGGCTTGGTTCTTGTCTGGGCGAGCCGTTGATGCCTTGGGCCGGACGATCCACACCAGCGGGATTACCGGCCGTCTGGGCGCAACAGGTCGCCGACGACGGTCACGGCGCTGATCAACGGCCCCGGCACCAATCAGGAAGGTCACGTAATATCAACGGCCCTACCACCTCCCGTCACTGATTCTGCGGTGATAGTGCGACCGGCTTGTCGGCGGCGCATGAACCCCTGTCACATCAACGCCTCGGGCTCGTCGCTGCCTCTTTGGTGCGCCTGCCACGTCATCGACGCATCCGCGGCACCGCCGGCTTGCTCAAGCGGCTCGGCACCGGCGTCGACGGCAGCACGAGGCGCAGATACGCCGCCGCGCGCAGCGCTGTATCTTGCCTGCTCCGTGTCCTCCATCGTCCTCGCCTACTTCTTCGTGTTAAAGCGCTCTTTCTTGCTCTGTTGCCATCAGCACGCCGCATCAGCGTGTGGCACCAGACAGGCTGAGCGAGCGGACCCGGGGATGATCGCGTGGTTCGTGCGCTTGCAGACGGCTGCAAGGCCTCAACACAGAGCAGCAGGCGAGGCAGAGCGAGGGCACGGAGCAGGCAAGAGACAGCGCTTCGCGCGCCGGATCTCGTTGGGCGGGCGCCTATCTTCCATCACTGCTCCCGCGGTAATCTCGCGGCGTGGTTGTTCGACGATCGGGGATCAATCCGAGGCGTATGAACACCGGCGATATCCGTGACGCGGCGTACTAGATGTTGACCCATAAATGGGTCAACGGCCGCCGGTATCTCATTGATTTCGCGCGCGGCCCCCTCCCTCGCGTGCTCGGTCGCCCCACCAACCCCGCGCGCATACCAGCCAGCCCTTCGGGCCGCTGGTATAATTCGCGGCTAAACGTGGCTATGCTCGGTTGCCGGAGACAAGCTGAGCGGGTGCTGACTGAACCTACGGCACGATCCGAACCAGCGTATCGCCGCCACATGCCTTAGGTGCGTCTCTGGTACCCCTGGCTCAGGCAAATCCGACCTGGTTCGGCTGCGATGATTGTGCGGTGGTGCTGGCGTAGGCCTGGAAGGCACCGAAGAAGCTCGCTGAAATTGCGTTCGAACCGGCGCCGGCCGATGCCGTATTCGTGGATGATGAGCCGCTTGATGCGGCGGAACTGCCGGCGCTCGACGAGCCGGTGAGATCATTCAGCAGACTGCTTGCATTCGCCTGCAACTGGCTGGCGCTGCCGGCTTCCTGTCCGATATGGTGATGGTGGTGATGCTGCGGCTGAGCCGCACCGGACGTGGCATCCGTGGCGGACGCGGCATCGGTGCTGGTATCGGACGTGGCGCCTGGGTCGCCGGTGGTCAGGCTGGCGTTGGTCGAGGCACCCGTGGCCGTCGTCGAGGTTGAGCCCGCACCGGCCTGGAGTTGCATCAGAAACGACTGCAGATCGCTGGTCAACTGCTGGAAAAGCGCTGCGCTGCCGGTGGGTGACGTGCTGCTGCTCGATCCGCTTTGCGTGGTCCCGGAGGGACTGGGCGTGTCGGCCGCGACGGTGTTCGTGGCGCTACTGGTGGAGGCGGTGCTGCTCGCGAACAAGCTGGACTGGGAAACGCTCGAAATAGACACGTGATTTTCTCCGCCAATAGCCCTTCGAGGGGGCGCTGTCACAGACAACGCCTGTATTGATAGGCGCGAATGCTTAACCGATGATGAACGCGACAGTGAGAATCCTGCTGCTTGAAGGATTTGCGGGCAGGCGCGGTCGAACGAATGCGTGGGTCTTCGCATGTCCACCACGACCGTCTCGCCCGCATCGCTTGGGCCGCTAAGGAAAACACTACAGATCGTGCCCGGAATAGGAGCAGTTGAAACTTTTGTTGCAGAGCGGAAAGTCGGCGACGATGTTGCCCTCGATGACGGCTTCCAGCAGCGGCCACTGGAACCATGACGCGTCGCGCAGGTGACATCGCTCGATCGTTCCCGACGCGATGCGCAACCAGACCAGCACATCGCCGCGAAACGCCTCGGCGATGGCGATCCCTTCGGCGACTGTCGCCTGATCCTCCAGCGGCACCGCGATCGCGCCACCCGGTAGGCCGGTCAGGAGCTGATCCAGCAACAGCAGGCTCTGCTCGATTTCCTTCAGCCGGATCCAGACGCGGGCGTTGACGTCGCCCTCCTTCAGCACGGGCACGCGGAACGGCAACGTGTCGTACGGGGCATAAGGCAGGTCGCGGCGCGTGTCGAAATTTCGGCCAGAGGCGCGGCCGACGAAACCTCCGGCGGCGAACCGTTGGGCCAGATCAGGATGCAGGATGCCGGTGGCTACCATACGGTCCTGCAATGACGCCGTCCCGTCATACAGCGCGGTCAGGGCCGGCATGGTGGCGCGGAGCGATGCGACCAGCGCGCGCAAGCGGGCAACGCCGGCGGGGTCGAGATCGGCGGTGACGCCGCCGGGCTCAATCCGATCCATCATCAACCGGTGCCCGAAACACGCAGCCGAGGCGCGCAGCACCCGCTCCCGCAGCACCGCGGTGTGCGCCAGCATCAGGCTGAACGAGGCATCGTTGCAGATCGCGCCGAAGTCGCCGAGGTGATTGGCGATACGCTCCAGTTCCGCCATTACCGCGCGCAGCCAGACCGCGCGGGGCGGCGGGTCGACGCCAAGGGCGGCCTCGACCGCACGGGAGAATGCCAGTGCGTACGCCACCGTGCTGTCGCCGGAGGTTCGGCTTGCCACAAGACAGGCTCGGGATAGCGGCGCGTTCGCCAGCAGCAGGTCGATGCCCTTATGGACGTAGCCCAGCCGTTCCTCCAACCGCACGACGGTTTCGCCGTCGCAGGTGAAGCGGAAATGTCCGGGTTCGATGATGCCGGCATGCACCGGGCCGACCGGAATTTGATGCAGCGCGGCGGCGCCGACGGCGCTCTGCACAGGCAGGAACGGATAGGCATTGGCGGGACGCTGTTCGTCGCCCCAGCGGCCATGGTCCAGCCAGGGTCGTGTGTCCTGCAGTCCGACAGGCTCCAGTCCAAAGAGGTCGTGGATGGCGCGCTCCAGCCGGATCGCCGGGGCATGCTGGGCACCGACGGATGGATAGCGGTTGTCCGGACAATCAAGGGTTAAGACGGCGACGGCAAATGGGTCGGCGGCCAGCGCAGCCATATGGACCTGCCCGATATCGCCCCACAGGCTCAGCAGGCTCAGGCTGCCATCGGCCAGCCGAGCGATGGCGTCCCGCCAGATGTCGGATTCCACCAGCACGCGCGGCCAGGGGTGATGGGCGTCGATCGGCTGGCCGGCGGCGAGAAGATCGGACAGCACGCTCATCCGAGTAGCAGCGCGATGTGCTGGAACCAGGCGACCAGCGGCTCGGGCAGCCAGAATCCGGCGATCAGCACGAGGCCAAGATGGGCGAAGATGGGCATATGAGACGCGTGCACGGCGCCGACCGGCCCGCGGACCGGTCCAAAAGCGACGTCGGTCAGTCGCAGCAGCAGCGCCGCGAAGGCAACCAGCAGGCCAAGAACCAGCAGCAGTACCAGCACAGGTTGTTGGACAAAGCTTGATGAGATGATCAGGAACTCGCTGGTGAACACGCCGAACGGCGGCAGACCGACGATGGCGGCGACACCGGCCACCAAGGTCCAGCCGAGGAGGGGATGGCTTTCGGTCAGGCCGCCGATATCGGCAATGCGCTGGGTGCCCTTTACCTGCGCCACGTGCCCCACCGAGAAGAAAATCGCCGACTTGGTCAGGCTGTGCATCGTCATCTGCAACAGGCCGGCGAAATTGCCCAGCGGCCCGCCCATGCCGAAGGCAAAAACGATGATGCCCATGTGCTCGATGGACGAGTAGGCGAACAGGCGTTTGATGTCGCGCCGCCGGTACAGCATGAAGGCCGCAAAGATCACCGACAGCAGGCCCAATGCGATCATCAACGGTCCCGCCGCGATCGTGCGCGGGTTGACCGCCAGCAGCATCTTGAACCGCAGCAGCGCATAGAGCGCGATATTCAGCAGCAGACCGGATAGCACCGCGGAAACTGGTGTTGGACCTTCGGCATGAGCGTCGGGAAGCCAGGCATGCAGCGGCGCCAGCCCGACTTTCGTGCCATATCCCAGGAGCAGGAAAATGAACGCGATGTTCAGCAGTGAGGGATCGAAACCCTGCGCCAATCGGAACAGGTTGGTCCAGACCATCGCGTCCATCCCCTCGCCGGCCACCGGACGCGCGGCGAGATAGACCAGGATCGTGCCGAACAGCGCCAAGGCGATCCCGACGCTGCCGAGGATGAAATACTTCCAGGCGGCTTCCAGTGCCTCTTCGGTGCGGTAGAGCCCGACCATCACCACGGTGGTCAGGGTCGCCAGCTCCACCGCCACCCACATCAGGCCGATATTGTTTGCCAGCAGCGCCAGGTTCATGCCGAACAACATGAGCTGGTATATTGCGTGATAGAAACGGATATGCCGAGCCGCGAGTTTGCCGCCGCGCAGCTCGTGGCCGATGTAGGAGGCGCTGAAGACGCTGGTGGTGAAGCCGACGAAGCAGGTCAGCAGGATGAAGGCGATGTTCAGGTCATCGACCAGCAGGTAAGTTCCCGGGTCCGGCCGCTGCCACAGCAGCAGCAGGGCGAACAATAGCGACAGCCCGCAGGCCACGACATTCAGCGCCGCGCCGATGCGGTAGCTCGGCAGCAACGCCAGGATCGCCGCCATCAGCAGCGGCGTCAGCAGGATTGCTTCGACCGGACCGATGCTCATGGCTGTTTCGAGCGGGTGTTCATGGACGGGCCCAAAACGTTTCCAGTGTCGACTACGAATCGCGTCAATGCTCCCTCGGTGTCATGGCTCGGCCCCATCCGGGCCGGGCTGCAAGCCCGGCCCGAGGACAGGCTCCAGCCGGCGACCCACGACTGTCGATGCTGACGTGAAAAAGACGTGGGTCACCCCGGATCAAGTCCGGGGGCACCAAGCCTGGTCATGACACTCATGAAGACGACCGATCGCTCACCGCTGGCCACCGCGGAAGCGGTCCAGCACGCCGACGTCGACCGTGTCGAAGCGTTCGCGGATGCGGAACAGGAAGATGCCGACGACGATGAACGCGATCAGGATGGAGAAGGCGACGCTGATCTCCACCACCAGCGGCATGCCGCGGGCGCCGGTGGCGGCCAGGTTGATGCCATTCTCCAGCGACATGAAGCCGACAACCTGACTGACGGCGTTGCGGCGGGTGACCATCATCAGCAGGCCGATCAGCACCACTGACAGCGCCAGCGCGATATCCTCCCGCGCCACCGGGTCGACCTCTGCGGTGACCGGCAGCATCACCTCCAGCGACAGGGCGACCAGCGCGATGCCGGCCAGCATCGTCAGGCCAATGCCGCCCACCGTCTCGATCTCCCGGTGCACGCCCATGCGGAACACCATGCGGCGGAGTGCCCAGGGGATCAGGATGGCCTTGAAGCACAGCGCCAGGGCCGCGGTGATAAAGAGATGCGGCGCGTCCTGGATGTAGGCCTGCCAGGCGACCGACAGCGCCAGGACGAACGCATGCAGCGCGAGGACGTGCAGCAGGGCATACAGGCGCACCTGATACAGCATCATGAAGCTGACCAGCACCAACAGGCCGGCCAGAGTATGGGCGACGTCGAACGACAGGCCGTGGGTCAAGACATCGCCCCCAATCACATTCCGCGCGAGACGAACAGCAGCAGCACCCCGAGCAGACCCAGCATCAGGGCGGCGCCGAGGAAGTTGGGCACCCGGAATACCCGCATCTTGGCCACCGACATCTCCGCCACGCCCAGCGCGATGCCGCCGACCGCCAGTTTTGCCAGCCACGCCGCCACGCCCAGCGTGTCGCTCAGCGGGTCTGCCGCGTCGCTGGCCAGGCCAACCGGCACGAACACGCAGGCGATCATCGACATGTAGAGCATCAGCTTGAGCGCCGCCGCCCACTCGATCAATGCCAGATGGCGGCCGGAATATTCCAGCACCATCGCCTCGTGCACCATGGTCAGTTCCAGGTGCGTCGCGGGGTTGTCCACCGGGATGCGTCCATTTTCCGCCACCGCGACGATCATCAGCGCCACCAGCACCAGCGCCAACGACACGCGCAGGCCCTCGCGGCCGTTCAGCATGGCGTCGGCGATGGTGGAAAGCTGCGTCGAGCCGGCGATCAGCGCGACCGAGAACACGATCATCAGCATGGCGGGTTCGGCGAGCGAGGCAATCATCATCTCCCGCGATGCGCCGATGCCGCCGAAACTGGTGCCGATATCCATCCCGGCCAGCGCCAGGGCGAAGCGCGCACTGGCCAGCAGGGCGGTGATCGCGATCAGATCGCCCGACCAGCTGAACATCAGGTTGACGGCGAAGGTCGGGACCAGCGCGGCGGCGACCCAGGTGGTGGCGAAGATGAAATACGGTGCCGCGCGGAACAGCCAGGACGCGTTCTCGGCCAGCACCGCGTCCTTGCCGAGCAGCCGCAGCAGATCGAGGTAGGGCTGCATCAGCGGCGGGCCGCGGCGGCGCTGCAGCCTGGCCTTGACCCTGCGCACCAGCCCGGTCAGCAGCGGCGCCAGCAGCACGATCAGTGTCATCTGGACGAGCTGCGCCAGTAGCGCGGAGATCACTGCCATAGGGTAAGCGTCAGCAGCAGCACGACCAGTGCCGCGAAGACGAAGCCAAGGTAGCGCCTGATGGTCAGGAACTGCAGCACATTCAACCGATCCGCCACCACCGCGACCGCCTGGCCCAGCGGCACATAGACGCTGTCCCAGACCGGATCTCGCAGGCTGTTGGTGATGCTGGCGGCCCGCGTGTCGCCCGGCGCCGGCATATCCACCGTGCCGCCCGCGCGGAACACGACGCCGCCGAACACGCGGCGGATCGGCTGAGCAAAACTGCCGGCCGAGTATTGCGAATCCGCGCTGGCGTCGGGGAATCCGCAGTCCCATGCAGGCACCCGGCGTACCCGGCGCGACTGACGATGCACCAGGGCCACGGTCAGCAGGATCGAGGCGGCGATGAAACCAAACACCAGCAGGCCGTTGTACGAACCTCGGCTGGCCGCGGTTGGTGCGATGGTCAGCCAGGCATCGCCAAGCTGCACCGGCAGGCGCGCGCCGGTCAGCGCCTGTGCCACTGGGGCGAGGCTGTCGATGACCACACCCGGCAGGATCCCGGTCAGCAGGCACAACAGCGCGAAGCCCAGCATGGCGGAAACCGACCATGCATCAGCATCCCTGGCCAAGCGAGCGGCCTCGCCGCGGGCTCTTCCGAGGAAGCAGATGCCGAACGCGCGCACAAAGCAGGACGCTGCCAGAGCGGCTGCCAGTGCCAGTAGCGCACCATCCATCGGGATCATCAGCTTCAGGCCCCATTGCGGCAGTTCCGGGCGAAGCAGCACCGCCTGGAAGGTCAGCCACTCCGACGCGAAGCCGTTCAGCGGCGGCAGGGCGGACACCGCGCCGCATCCCACGAGGAAGGCCAGGGCAGTGCGCGGCATGCGGTGGATCAGGCCGCCCATGGTCTCGATGTCCCGCTCACCGGTGGCGTTCAGCACCGCGCCGGCGCCGAAGAACAGCAGGCTTTTGAAGATCGTGTGGTTGAGCGCATGGAACAGCGCAGCGGTGAGCGCCAGCGCGGCGCCGGCGTTGAAGCCGTTGGCACGGAATGCCAGCGCCAGCCCCAGGCCGATGAACACGATACCGATGTTCTCCACCGTCGAGTAGGCCAGCAGGCGCTTCAGGTCGCGCTCCATCAGCGCGTGCAGGACGCCGAGTACGGCGGTGACCCCGCCAATCAGCAAAACGATCGTTCCCGCCCACCAGGCCGGCGGGGCCAGCAGATCAAAGACGATACGAATAAACCCGTATATCGCGACCTTGGTCATCACTCCGCTCATCAGCGCCGACACATGCGTGGGCGCCGCGGGATGCGCCAAGGGCAGCCAGACATGCAGCGGCACCAGCCCGGCCTTCGAGCCGGCGCCGATCAGCGCGAGGATGAACACCAAGGCGGCGCCCAGCGCACCGGGATGGCCGGCGCGCATGGTGTCGAACGCGTAGCCGCCTTGGGCGCCGGCCAGCACTGCAAAGGCCAGCAGCAAGGTCAGGCCGCTGAACGTTGCCATGAGCAGGTAGACGAACCCGGCGCCTGGGTCGGGAGCATCTCCATGCTGGAGGTCGCCGTGCCGAACCTTGGCTTGATGCGCCATCACCAGCGCCCAGGAGGTCAATGACATCAGTTCCCAGGCGAACAGGAACAGGAAAGCGTCATCGGCGACGACCACCAGCGACAGGCTCGGCCAGGAAGGCCGGATAGAACGGCAGAACGCGCCCGGGGTTTGCCTCATGGCGGCTGTATCCCAAGGCAAACAGGCTGGCGCCACCGCCGCCCAGGCCAACCAGGATCAGGAAAAAGCCGGACAACGCGTCCAGGCGCAGATGGGTGCCGATCGAGGGCAAGCCGAGTGGCAGGGTAAGACGCTGGACGGGGCTGGCGAGGGCGGAGAGGCCGGCGACCAGCATCGCGGCGCAGAGGATCAGGCTGCCGGCATAGACCAGCGGGCGGCCAACCGCCGACCGCGCTGTCATCAGGCCGGCAATCGCCAACGCGAGCAACGCCAGGATGACGTATGCAACCAGGTCCATCACTGGCTGGAGCTCACTGACGCCGGCCTGCTCGGGTGGACGCCTCGGCCGCCGGTCGTGCTGGGTACGCGGTTGCCGATCCGTTCGACGCCGGCCAATTGCAGCGCGTCGAGAGGTTTCATTAGTGAGCCGACATCATCGCGGATCACGCCGTCGCTGGCTTCCATCCGCGGGATGGCCGAAAGCGGAAGGCCCGGCAGCTTCCCGACGGCGCGCTGATCCAGCCCCAACAGGACACGGGCGGTCCGCATCTGGTTAGCAATTATCATAGCCCAGACGTCAATTTTCCAATTCAGGATCGAAAACTGACGTAACCGCCATCGAAGTCAAGGTTTACGGATCAGCGGGATCTTGACCCCCGAGCCGCGCACGATCGGCAACATCAAGCGGTTGCGGGACAAGCCGGAGTCGGCGCCGAATCGCCATTCAAGCGTGTCCGGCTGGCCCCACGCGCGGCCCGCTGCTTCGCCCATTCCCGCCGCTTTGGGAAACCTGGTCATCAGCGAATGGTCGGCTGGCAAATGGGGCGCGAGCGTGTTCAACAGGTCGTTGAACGAATAGGGTTTGCTCAGCACGGCGGTCGCACCAGCCTTTGCGGCGGCCGCATCGATCTTTGGCGAACGCCGGTGGCCGGTCAGCACGATGGGGGTATTCTGATAGCCTTCCTCCCGGCGGATGCGGGCACAGGCGTCGAAGCCGCTGAAGCCGGGAAGGGCGACGTCGAGAACCGCCAGATGAGCAAGCGTCCGCGCCGCGAACGCCTCGGCTTCGGGGCCGCTGGCGGCGATCAGGACGACATAGTCCGCGCGGGTGAATTCCACGCGCAGCACATTGCGGATAAGCGGATCGTATTCGGCGATGATGATGCTGGGGAGCGGCATGCGCGTGCATGGTGCGCGGTAAAGGTTGAGGAAGCGTTAAGTCGACTGGAGCCTGGAGCCAGCGAAGCTTGCCGTGCTGCCGTCGGCGTGCTTGGAATCGGCGCAAGTCTGATATCGCGATCATCAAGCTTGCCCGACTGGAAAACCGAGCGACCGGAACAGGGGCCAATCCCTGGAGGAAACCATGAAGATTACCCAGATCGACACCCTGCAGGCCGACGCCGGCTGGCGCATGTTCTCCTTCCTGAAGGTCACCACCGATGACGGCATCATCGGCTGGTCCGAGTACAATGAAAGTTTCGGCAGCACCGGCCTGTCGGACGTCATTCGCGGCCTGACCCCGGTGCTGATCGGGCGCGATCCGCTCCGCTTCGAGCAGGTGACGCAGCATCTTCACGTGCTGACCCGGCAGTCGCGCGGCGGGCTGAACCAGCAGGCCATCGCCGCCATCGAGAACGCCCTGCTGGACGTCGCCGGCAAGGCCTACAACGTGCCGGTCTGCGCCCTGTTCGGCGGCCCGATCCGCGAGCGCATTCCGGTCTACTGGTCGCATTTCGGCACCTACCGGGTGCGCAGCGCGGCGCTGATGGGGGTGCCTCCGCTGCACTCCTATGACGATCTGGCACGCCATGCGCAGGAGGTTCGCGACCGCGGCTTCCGTGCCTTGAAGACCAACATCCTGCCGATTGCGGACGGCCGGCTAGGCTCCTACGTACCCGGCTTCGGCCGCAACGTCGGCTGGCCGGAACTGAACTGGGACAACCGGCTGATCCGCGGCGTGATCGAGCAGTTGTCGATCATCCGCGAGGCGGTCGGACCCGAGATGGGCATCCACCTCGACACCAATTTCAACTTCAAGACCGAGGGCTTCAAGCGCATCGCCGAGGCGGTTGCGCCGATCAATCTGACCTGGCTGGAAATCGACACGCATGATGCGCCGGCGCTGGCCGAGATCAAGCGCCACGCGTCCTGCCCGGTCGCTTCGTGCGAGACGCTGCATGGACGTCGTGAATTCAAGCCGTTTCTGGACCATTACGCGACCGATGTGGCGATCGTCGACGTGATCTGGAACGGGTTGCTGGAGTCGGCGAAGATTGCCTCGATGGCGGATGTGCATGAGATCAACGTCGCGCCGCACAACTTCTACGGCCATCTGTGCAGTGCGATCAGCGCGACGTTCAGCGCCATCGTGCCGAACTTCCGGGTCATGGAGATCGACATCGACAGCGCGCCGTGGCGCGACGAGTTCTATACAGTCGTCCCGACAATCGAAAATGGCGAATTCATCCTGCCCAGCGGCCCCGGGTGGGGCATTGACGTCAACGAGAAGGCGGTCAGGGCGCGTCCGCCAAAAAACTGACCGGCGAAGCCTCGGGTTGAAACGCCGCCATTGAAACACAAGAAGGAGAGAGCAGTTGGCAAAGTTCAAGATCGCGACCCCGGCCGGGGCCAGCTTCACCACCGCCGGCGGCGGCTATGAGTACGAAATGGAACCGCTGGACGGGATCGACGCGGAAATCGTCGAAGGACCGGCGGATGAGGATGGTTTCATTCGTTTCGCCCAGGATGCCGACGCGATTTACGCCAAGGGCATGCGCTTCTCAAAGAAGGTGGTGGACGGACTGCCCGAAAAGTGCCGCGCCATCGTGCTCGGCAGCGTCGGCGTGGACAGCGTGGATGTGAAGGCGGCGACTGAACGCGGCATGCCGGTGACCAACTGTCCGCACACATTCATCGAGGAAGTCGCCGATCATGCGATGATGCTGTTGCTGTCGGCGCATCGGCGCACCATCGAGCAGGATCGCATGGTGCGCGAAGGCCGCTGGCGCGAGGGCCGTCCGGCGCTGCTGCAGATCCCCCGGTTGATGGGTTTGACCCTGGGGCTGATCGCGTTCGGGCATGTGGCCAGGGCGGTGGCGAAACGCGCCAAGCCGTTCGGCCTGCGGGTGATCGCCTATGATCCGTTCATCGAAGAACTGATCATGGTGGAGCATGGCGTATTGCCCTGCACGCTGGAGGAAGTGCTGTCACAGTCGGATTTTGTTTCGATGCATGCTCCCGCCACACCGGAAGCGGAAGGTATGCTGAAGGAGAAGCATTTCCGGCAGATGAAGAAGACTGCGGTTTTCATCAACACCGGCCGCGGCCCGACGGTGGAGGAGTCGGCGCTGATCAAGGCCTTGTCGGAGGGATGGATCGCCCATGCCGGCCTGGACGTGCTGGAGATCGAGCCGCCCGGCGACAACAATCCGCTCCTGGGGATGCCGAACGTCACGCTCTCGGCGCACACGGCGTCCGCATCCGCCCGGTTCGATCCCGCTCGCAAGCTGCATGTCGGGCGGGAGCTGGCGCTGATCCTGAACGACCGGTGGCCGATGAGCTGCGTCAATCCGGCGGTGCTGATGACCAGCAAGTTGCGGCGCTGGCAGCCGGTTTCGATGGAGCGGGGGCCCAACAGCTAGCGGCTCCCTCGACGCTGGATGGCGGTGCGGTTTGCCGTGCTGCCATCGCTGGCCCGTTCAGACTGGGCTTCGTCTTCATGGGGAGAGAGTGGCTGTTGCGACAGGGGTGGCGTCGTCGTTGCAGCTGTGCGCTGAGCAGTGCCCGGTACAGGTTGTTGTAGGGTCGATGGCATCCCAGGTACCGCGCCAACAGCAAGACAGGATTCATAGCCATGATCCAGCTTCGCCCTTTCGACAGTCTCGGCGCCTTTCGTAATGAGTGGCTGAACGCCCACCACCATTTCAGCTTCGGCCACTATCACGACGACGACCGCATGGGCCTTGGCCGCCTGCGCGTGTGGAATGACGACGAGGTCGCGCCCGGCACCGGATTCGACCCGCATCCGCATCGTGACATGGAGATCGTCACCTATATTCGCGAAGGGGCGATCACCCATCGCGACAACCTCGGCAACGAAGGCCGCACCGAAGCAGGCGACGTGCAGGTGATGCACGCCGGCACCGGCATTACCCATGCCGAGTACAACCTCGAAAAGATACCAACCCGTCTGTTCCAGATCTGGATCATGCCGGACCAGCGCGGCGTTGCGCCTGGCTGGGGCACGCGGACATTCCCGCGCGGCGATACGGGTCTCTCTGTCCTCGCCAGCGGGCGGGCGGCGGATAGCGGCGCGGACGCTCTGCCGCTCTATGCCGATGCGGCGGTGCTGGCCGGCACCTTGGCTGCGGGTCAGACGACGGACCTGCATCTGGCGCCAGGGCGCGGTGCGTATCTGGTGCCGGTGACAGGCTCCGTGACAGTGAATGGCGTCAAGGTCGATGCGCGGGACGGTGTCGCGATCACGCAGGAGACCGCGGTTACGATCAAGGCGACCGAGGCCACAGAGCTTGTCGTGGTCGACGTGGTGGCCTAAGCGCCGGCCGGTGCGGCGAGACGGTTCGTGGTCGCGCGGTAGAGGCCTGCGGCTTCGATTTTCACCCGCATAGTTGCAGAATCGTCATGACCACGCGTGTCCAAGCCAAGACGGCTATTCGCAACTGGCGGACCGCCCAGACCATCCGGCCTTAAAGCCGGGTCTCCCGCATAGGCGCTAATTTAAGCGGTCAACGCAGTTTGTCCTGCTTATGTCATCCCCGTGCTTGGCGCCCCCGGACTTGATCCGGGGGGGCCTCCACGACTTTTGCCGCTGTCGCCGCTGAAAGTCGTGGGTCCTCGGCCTTCACCCTACGGCATTCACACACCTTATCGGCTTGACCGGGCAGAGAGGCTCCCACAGCCGTCATGGCCGGGCTTGACCCGGCCATCGCCGCAACAAGTGCTTGGAAAGGTGGCCGGGTCAAGCCCGGCCATGACGGATGAGGAACAGTCGGCCTCAAACTCACCGATAAGGCGCGCCTTCCCGAGATGTGTGAATGCCGTAGGGCCTACGTCGGGAATGACACGGGCGGCGGTTCCCGCTTCACCGCGCTTAACTTAGTGCCTATGGGATCTCCCGCCAGGTACGGTGTCTGCCGCGGCGCACACTTCAAATGATCTTCTCCTCAGGCTGGGCTGGTGCCATGTCTTCCCGCCGGCGGCCATGCGGACGCACTTGCGCATCACCGAGGGCAGCGCCGCTTCATCGAGCGCCGACAGCGGATGAATAAAACCCTCGCCGGCGATGCGCGGGACGTGCGCGGCCAGCAGGTCGATGATCAACTCGAAATGGGTGAAACCGTGCCGCACCTGGCCAGCCGGGAGCCAATCCGCGGCGAGCGGCGCCATCGGCAGTGCCTCTGCCAGCGTCCAAGGCGTATCGCGCCAGGGTGTGCCGGGCAATTCGGTCATGCCGCCCAGCAGCCCCTTGGCGGGGCGGCGACGCAGCAGCACGCTGTCGCTGTCGTCGGTCAGCCAGAAATGCACGCCATAGCGCACCGGCCGGAGCTTTTTCGGCGACCGGCGCGGCAGTTCGGCGGCTACGACGAGCCGGTGAGCCTCACAGGACGCGACCCAGGGGCACAACGCACAGGCGGGAACCGCCGGACTGCACAACGATGCCCCCAGATCGAACAGCGCCTGAGCGAAGTCGCTCGGCCTCGCCTGCGCCGCCGGATGCAAGCCAAGCTGCTCGGCCGCCGCGCGAAGTGCTGGCTTGGCCGCTGGTATCGGCTGCTCGATGGCGAAAATCCGCGCGACAACCCGTTCGACGTTCCCATCGACCGGAACCGCCGGAATGCCGAAGGCGATGGCGCCGATTGCCGCCGCGGTGTAGGCGCCGATACCCGGCAGTGCCCGCAGCGCATCCAGATCGGGCGGAAACCCGCCCAGGCCAGCCACCACCTGCGCACAGGCGTGCAGGTTGCGCGCCCGCGCGTAGTAGCCAAGCCCGGCCCAAGCCGACAGCACGTCATCGAGCGGTGCCGCCGCCAACGCTTGCACCGACGGGAACCGGCTTACGAACCGCTCATAGTAGGGTATGACAGCCGTGACCGTGGTCTGCTGTAGCATGATCTCGCTCAGCCAGACGCGGTAAGGGTCCTGGGTTTCGCCCGGCTCGGCCCGCCATGGCAGGCGACGCCGATGGCGGTCATACCAGCGCAGCAGCAGATCGGCGGGAGCGATGGCGGACGACGACACCAGCAAAGATATGACAATCCGTCGCGGGATCGTCCATGGGCCTCGGTCCGTGGGTGCGCTGATGCCCGGCGTGACCCGCTCGACGTTTCGCCGCCACAGCCCGGCGGCGGCGCAGATCATGGCGGACTGGCCGGTCATCGTCGGTCCGAAGGTCGCATCGATGACCACGCCGCGGCGGCTCGACCGCGGCACCTTGACCATCGCCTGTGCCGGTGCCGTGGCCATGGACCTGCACTATGTCGGCGTCGAATTGATCAACCGGATCAATGGGCATCTGGGCGGGCAGCCGGTTCACTCGCTGCGCTTCACCCAGGCCGGCATGCCGCGGCAACCGATCCCACCGCCTCGGCCGCCGCCCGAGGCAGTTGCGGAAGCCGAAGCGGCGGTGGCTGACCTGCCGGAAGGCGAGCTCCGCACCGCGCTGGCCGCCCTGGGACGCGTCGTCCTGGGTCGCACGCCGCGCTCGACAAGCTGAATCAACTAGTTGTAAGATGACCTTAATCCAGAGGATCCGATGATCATAAGCCGCCGCCTATTGCTGACCACTGTCCCCATCGTCGCCGCCACCCTGGCGGGCGTGCCGGGACGCGCCTGGGCCGATGCGGACCCGACCAGGGCCGAACGCGCGATCGGCAAACCGAACGCGAAGGTGACGGTGAACGAGTACTTCTCGCTGACCTGCACCCACTGCGCCGCGTTCGCCCAGGGCACGTTGCCCGAGGTAAAGAGCAAGCTGATCGACCCCGGCACCGTCCGCTGGGTGTTCCATGACTATCCGCTGGACCAGGTGGCGCTGACCGCCGCCATGGTGGCGCGCTATCTGCCGGTGGATCGCTATGAACCGTTCGTCAACGCGCTGTTCGCCACGCAGGACCGCTGGGCCTTTGCCCGCGGCGCCAACCCGACCGAGGAGCTGTGGAAAATCGCCGCACTGGCCGGCATGTCGCGGCAGACCTTCGACAAGGCTGTCTCCGACACCGAGCTGCGCACCTGGATCCTGCAGCAGCAGCAGGCCGATCAGGACAAATGGAAGATCGACTCAACTCCAAGCTTTGTGATCGATGGGCAGAAATACGCCGGCGAAATGGACTACGACGCATTCCGAAAGCTGATCCCGGCATGAGCACACGTTAGGAGCCTAGATTGCCGGTCAGTTTCCGCCGTCTTCGCATCTCCGGGTTCAAGAGTTTTGCCGAACCCGCCGAGCGTGGAGATCCTGCCTGGACTGACCGGCATCGTCGGTCCGAACGGTTGCGGCAAGTCCAATGTGGTGGAGGCGCTGCGCTGGGCGATGGGCGAAAGCAGCGCCCGCAATCTGCGCGGCGGCGAGATGGAGGATGTCATCTTCGCCGGCACCGCCGGCCGCGCATCCCGCAACATCGCCGAGGTCACGCTGTTCCTGGACGAGACCGCGGGCCGGGCGCCACCGCCTTTCCACGAGCAGGCGGAGCTGGAGATCATCCGCCGGATCGAGCGCGGCAGCGGATCGGCATACCGGATCAATGGCCGGGAAGCGCGGGCCCGCGACGTGCAGACGCTGTTCGCCGATCTGGCCTCCGGCGCGCGCGCCTCGGCGATGGTCAGCCAGGGGCGGGTGGGCGCGCTGGTCGGCGCCAAGCCGGAGGACCGCCGGACCGTCCTGGAGGAAGCCGCCAACATCACCGGACTTGCACGCGCGCCGGCATGAGGCGGAGCTGAAGCTGCGTGCGGCGGAGGCCAATCTGGCCCGCGCTGAAGACCTTCGCGCCCAGCTCGAAGCCCAACTATCCAGTCTGCAACGCCAGGCTCGGCAGGCCAGCCGCTACCGCACCATCTCGGCTGCCATCCGCGCCGCCGAGGCGGAGTTGCTGGCCCTGCAGCGCGCCAGGGCCGAACACGCGCGCGCCGAGGCCGCCGCCGCGCTGCACGATGCGGAACGGGCGGTCGCCGCGGCCACCGAAGCGGCGATCGCCGCCACCACCCGGGCGACCGAGGCCGCTGCCGAACTGCCCCGCTTGCGCGAGACGCGAGGCGGAGGCTCGGACCGTGCTGGAACGCCATCGCGTCTCGCAGGAACAGGTTGCCGGCGAGGAACAGCGCGCGCGGTCAGAGCTGGCGGAGGCACAGCGGCGGCTCGGACAGCTCCGGCAGGATCTGGCGCACGCCGAGCAATTGCAGCGCGATGCGGCAAGCTGCCGACCAGCGTCTGGCGGCCGAGGCAGCGCAGCTGGCACAGGCCGATATCGGCCACGATGCACGCGCCGAAGCCGGGGAAGCCGCCGTCGTCACCGCGGCAGACGCCGTTCGTGCGGCTGAAACCGAGGCAAACCGCGCGACCGAGGCGGCGGCCGAAGCGCAGGCCCGAGCGCAGGCCACCGCTCAGGTCCTGGCGCAGGCGGAGCAGCGGGCCAGGCGGTCAGACGAGCAGTTCCGGCAGCCTGAGCGAGGAGCGGGCACGCATTGCGGCGGAGCAGGTCGATCCGGCCCGGATCATCCGCGCCACGGAGGAAGCCACCCAGGCGCAGACGGACCTCGAGGGCGTCTCGCCAAGCCGTGGAACAGGCGGAACAGGCTCGTCTTGGCACCGCCGCGATCCTTGCCGCTGCGCGGGACACACAGGCCACGGCTGATTCGGCGCGGGCCCGGCCTGGCCGCCGAAGCGCAGGCGTTGGCCGAAGTCCTCGCGGTCAAGGATGGCGAGCGCTGGCCGCCGATGATCGATTCGCTGGCGGTCGCGGATGGCCTTGAAGCGGCGCTTGGCGCTGTGCTGGGGGAGGAGCTGACATCCGCACTCGATCGGTGGCGCCGCGCGGCATTGGCGGGAGTTGGCGGCATTCGATCCGGCGCCTCCGCTGCCGGCCTGCACCGCGGCGTTGGCGGCTTTTGTCGAGGGGCCGCCGGCCTTGGCGCGATCATTGTCGCAGATTGGCGTGGTGGAAAGTGAGCAGGACGGCGTAGACCATCAGACCGCTTTGCTGCCGGGGCAGGTGTTGGTGGCCCGCTCGGGCGCCATCTGGCGCTGGGATGGCTACACGATCCGGGCCGGCACACCGACCGAGGCAACGGTCCGCCTGCGGCAGCGCAATCGCCTGGTCGGGCCTGCGCGCCGGCCTGGCGGTGGCGGAACACGATGCCGCTGCCGCCGGTGCCGCACGGACAGCGGCCGAAGCCGCCGCGCAGAGCGGCAACCGTGGCCGAACAACACGCGCGCAGCCGTCCGGCGCGATTGCGAGCTGGTCGAAGAACGCGCCCGCAACAACTTGACCAGCCTGCGCAACCAGGCAGCCACCGCAACCGCCCAACTGACCGCCGCGGACGACCAGCTCGGCCGTATGGCAGGCGAGCGTGACGAAGCCGGCGCGAGCTTGGCCGGAGCGCGGGAAGCGAACGCTGCATTGCCTGATATTGCCGCCCTGCGCGACGCGGTTGAGCACGGCCCGTGCGTTGCTGTCGGCCGCGCGGTCAGCTGAGACCACGGTCCGCGCTGACCGCGACTCGCTGCTACGCGATCATGCCGCGCGGGGTGAGCGGCGCCGAGTCGATCGAGGCCGAACGAGCCGGTTGGAGCGAACGGGCCGGTGACGCCAGCGACCGCGTGACCGACCTGGCTGCTCGTCTGGTGGACGCGGAAGACACGCTGCAAGCGCTTGAAGCGCGCCCGGCGGAGGTCGCCGCCCGTCGCGCGGAGGCACTCGAAACGCTGCAGGCGGCGGACGCCGCCCATAAGCGTGACAGCCGAGACACTCGCCACGGCGCTGGACCGCGCGGCGGCAGCCGACCGGGCCGCTCGGGCGGCGGAAGCGGCCGTGGCATCTCGCCGGGAGGATGCTGGTGCGCGCCGAGGGCGGTCTGCAGCAGGCCAGTCATGCCTGGGGCGTGGTCGGCGAGCGCATCCTGGAGCGCCTGGGCGCGCATCCCGCATTGCCCGATCCACCCGCCGACCTGTCGCAGGAAACCGAGGACCGCGCCCGCAAGCGGCTGGAGCGCCAGTGGAAAGAGCGCGAGGAGATGGGTCCCGTCAACCTGCGCGCCGAACAGGAGGCGGAGGCCGTCGAGCAACAGATCGGCAGCATCGAAACCGAGCGTCAGGAGCTGACAACCGCGATCGCCAAGCTGCGTGGGTCGATCGGACACCTCAACCGCGAGGGCCGCGAACGCCTGACCGAAGTGTTCCAGCAGGTGGATCGCAATTTTCAGCAGTTGTTCACCCGCATGTTTGGTGGTGGGCGGGCGCATCTGGCGTTGGTCGGTTCAGACGATCCGCTGGAAGCCGGGCTGGAAATCTACGCGCAGCCGCCCGGCAAGAAACTGGCGACGCTGTCCTTGCTGTCCGGCGGCGAGCAGGCGCTGACGGCGCTGTCGCTGATCTTCGCGGTGTTCCGTTGCAATCCGGCACCGGTCTGCGTGCTGGACGAGGTCGATGCCCCGCTGGACGATGCCAATGTGGAGCGGTTCTGCGCGCTGCTGGAGGATATGGTCCGCGACACCGGCACCCGCTTTCTGGTGGTCACGCACCATCCTTTGACCATGACGCGGATGGACCGGCTGTACGGGGTCACGATGCAGGAACGGGGGGTTTCGCGTCTGCTGTCGGTCGATCTGGCGGCCGCCGCCGGCATGATCGATCCACCGCGTCTGGCCGCCGAGTAACAAGAACGGGCGGATACAATCCGGATACAGATAAGTAACATGGCCTGACTATCTTCAGCTCCAACGATGACTGGAGACAGGATTTGGACATGGTCTTGAAGCAACGCCTGGGCATGCTCGCGGCAATGGCCGGTATGGCGATAATCGGCGCAATGGCCGGTATGGCGATAATCGGCGTAACGGCCATGCCGCATGATGCCAAAGCTTGGTGGCGTGGCGGCTTTGGCGTTGGCGTTGTGGTGCCTCCCGTGGTTGTCGCACCTGCCTCGGTGTACCCGCCACCTTACTACGTGCCGCGTGTCTATGGGCCCCCGCCGGTTCGCCTACCTTCCGCCGCCCCGCCATGTCTGGGTGCCGCCGCATTGGGACGGTCCGTACTGGGTGCCCGGGCACTGGGGCTAGAGCAATATCAGCCTGACTAGAATTGCAAGGCGAGCTTAGGCTGATGAAATTGCTCGCCAAATATGACCCAGAGCATTTCCACTCAAGGTGGAAATGCTCTAGCCGGTGATACGTCCTGCTTCGCGGCTCAGCGCGGTTGCTGGTCCCAACGCGTCGCCATCGCCTGACCGACTGCTCGCTGTCGGCCAGGTCAACTTCATCTGCCGGCTAGGCATGATAGATGACGTGGGTGAGGCCGCTGGTGTCGGCTGCTGTCGCGGTGAACTGGCTGGCGCTATAGGTGTGCGCGGTATCCAGCGTCAGCGACAACGTTGCCGTCTGGCTACCATAGGCGCCGGTGATCAACAGGTCATTTCCGGTCACGGCGACGGAGAGATTTTTGAACTCCGAAAACGCCAGATTGAACGAACTGCCGGAGAATTCGGTGGTTAAGGTCGACTGGAAATTAGAGGTCACAGGAACGGCGGAGAATTCGTTCCCGGCGAAGGGGTGCAAAAACTCCATCGTGCCGGAGACCAGGTTGAAAGTGCCTGACCCATTCGTCGTCGAGCCCAATATGAACGTGCCTCCGGCGACTGTCACGCCGCCATCCTGAAGTTAAGATCGCATCATTCGTGATCGTGCCGCTGTTCGAGGCGTACATCTGCCCATGATTGGTGAAACTGCTTTGCGATCCCCCTTCGTTAATCACCAAGCTGCCGTTATTGGCAGACATGGCGCCGTAATTGGCCAGCGGTTGCGACGTATTGATCTGGCTGGTCCCATTGGCGAAGACGTACATATTGCCGATGTTCGACCATGTTCCATACGCATTGATGTTGAGCGTCGCTTGCTGAAGTGTGCCGGTCGACCCGGTGACGCCGCCGACGATTATGGTGCCGAAGCTTGCGCCATAGGCACCGCTGGGCACATAAATCGTTCCGGTCCCCTGTTGCGCATAAAGATTAGCGTATAACAGGGAGTTGTTCAGTTCAAGTTGCGGCTGTGACGTGGTCCCACCGGTCATAAAAAATGTAGGACCAGCGCCGATCACTGAATTTGTTGCGGTCAAACCGAGGGAACTGTCGGTGCCCGTGCTCATCCAGATGGTTGGCCCATTGATATAGGCGCCGGAAAGGGTCGGGGTGTCACTCAAAATGACTGCCGTGTCGCCGGCGCCGGGTAGCCCGAAGCCAAGCGTGGTGGTGTTGAACCAATCGTCCCCACCGTACCAGGTACCGGTACCGGGTAGGGTGATGGGGTTGGTGGATATATAAGCGGCCATTTGACATCTCCCATTTTTGATGATGAGAACTATGCATGCAGTGGTACTGCAACGAAAGCAGATAGCCTTAAAGTGATCAGCGGATAATCGAACCGGTTATCCGTTTCACCGTGGTGAAACGACTTTGCCGGACTGGCTGGTCAAAGACGTTTGCCTGCCAATCGTTGTGAAGGGTTCGTCGACTTCCGTTTGTTTCGCAGATGGTTCCCAAGATACTTTGGACTGAAGCGTCAGGATCGGACCAAGTCTTCCGGGCGTAATCCTTTTAGGTCAGCACTTTGTGTTCAAAGGTTGTTACGGATCAGTGTCGACCGGAATCATGGGAGCACAGCGCCACTCGTCTCGCCGAACGACAGCTGGCGTGCGCGGTGAATCGCTGCAACCTGATTGGTGCTAAGGGCACCGCACGACCTGCTGCAGTGTTCTTACCGATCCTACCCGCGGTGTTGGTCACGCCTGTCGCTGACTCCATGCAGACCATTGCCAGATGGTGATTGACGAAGCCAGCCGCCATGGTCCACCGCTGCGGGCCATGTTTCGCCGACTTCGAAAGCCTGCTCGATCCCACCGCCGGGGTGCCGGCTCCGCCCCCGGTGGCCGGGCTGTCCCGCTTCTACTGGCATTTCATTCGCCAGGTGCGCGGCCTGACGGTCGCGCTGTTCGTCTGCGGCGGCCTGATCGCCGTGTTGGACACCATGATACCGGCCTTCATCGGCCGCGTAGTCGGCCTGGTCTCAACGCATACCCCGGAAACGCTGCTGCGTGATGACGGCGCGGTGCTGCTGGGCATGGCGGCGGTTCTGCTGATCGTGCGGCCGCTGAGCTTCATGGCGCACATCGTCCTGGTGAACCAGATCGTCAATCCGGGCTTCTCCAACCTGATCCGGTGGCAGAACCACTGGCACGTGGTGCGGCAAAGCTGGACATTCTTCCAGAACGATTTTGCCGGCCGGATCGCCAACCGGGTCCTGCAGGCCGGTCCGGCGCTGCGGGAAAGCCTGGTGATGGCGTTCGACGCCGCCTGGTACATCGTCGTCTACGGCTCCTCCGCCCTGCTGCTGCTGGGCCGGCTGGACTGGCGCTTGACCATCCCAATGCTGGTCTGGTTCGCCGTCTATGCCGTCATGCTGCGCTACTTCGTGCCGCGGCTGAGGGAACGCTCGCGCCGGGTGTCGGAAATGCGCTCCAACCTGACCGGCCGGGTGGTCGACAGCTACACCAACATCCTGACCGTCAAGTTGTTCGCCCGCGCCCGCGACGAAGATGCCTTCGTCCGTGAAGCCATCGAGGACCATACCGAGGCGTTCCGCGATCAGACCCGCATGACCTCGGCCTACACCATCACCCTGTCGCTGATGAACGCGCTGCTGGTGGTGACCACGGCGAGCGTCGCCATCTGGCAATGGACCGAGGGAAGGATCGCCGTCGGGGCGGTTGCCACCGCCATTCCCCTGGCCTGGCAACTGACCAACATCGCCGGCTGGGTGGCGCGCAGCGTGACTGGGATCTTCGAAAACATCGGCGTGGTGCAGGACGCCATGCGCTCGATCGATGTGCAACGGCAGATGCCCGATCCGCCCGATGCGGTGGAATTGCAGGTCGCAGGCGGCGGCATCCGGATCGAGGATTTGCATTTCGACTACGGCCGTATCCGCGACTGGCTTCCCGGTGTCGGGCCCGGGGTAACCGGCGCGCGCGCTCCCGGCGTGCTGCATGGCATCAACCTGACCATCGCGCCGGGCGAGCGGGTCGGGCTGATCGGTCCGTCCGGGGCGGGCAAATCCACGCTGGTGAACCTGCTGCTGCATTTCTTCGACCCGGCGCAGGGCCGCATCCTGATCGACGGCCAGGATATTGCCCGCGTGACGCAGGAAAGCCTGCGCGCGCACATCGCCATGGTGACGCAGGATACCTCTCTGCTGCACCGCTCGATCCGGGAGAACATCCGCTACGGCCGCCGCGATGCCTCCGACGAGGCGATCATCGAGGCAGCCCGCAAGGCGGAAGCGCATGAATTCATTCTTGCGCTGGAGGACTGGAACGGCCGGCGCGGCTACGATGCCCATGTGGGCGAACGCGGCGTGAAACTGTCCGGCGGGCAGCGGCAGCGGGTCGCGTTGGCCCGGGTCATCCTCAAGGACGCGCCGATCTTGATCCTTGACGAGGCAACCTCGGCGCTCGATTCCGAAGTGGAGGCGGCGATCCAGGGGCAACTCGACCGGTTGATGGAGGGGCGCACCGTCATCGCCATCGCCCATCGGCTGTCCACTATCGCCCGCATGGACCGGTTGATCGTGCTGGACCATGGCCGCGTCGTCGAAAGCGGATCGCACGCGGAGCTGCTGCGCCGCGACGGGGTGTATGCCCGCCTGTGGCGGCGGCAGTCAGGCGGGTTCGATCACTCCTACATTGACGACAGGGTCGAGCCCGCCAAGTAGCATGCGCAACATGGGATGGGCCGCGCCGGCTTGATCCAGGTAGATCTGGCCGGGGCAGATCGCGGTCCCGCGCGGCGGCCGGCTCATACAGCCGTCCCGCATGGGATCATGCCGGCAATTGAAAATCAGCACCCGGTGCGGGATGATGAACCAACACCAATGGAGGAAACGACATGAGCGGCATGCTCGACGGAAAGATCGCCCTGGTGACCGGCGGCGGCAACGGCATTGGCCGCGAAACGGCGCTGTTGTTTGCCCGCGAAGGTGCCCGGGTGGCGGTGGCGGATTATGAGGCCAACGCGGCGGCCGAAACCGTGGGACTGATCAATGGCGCCGGCGGCCAGGCGATTTCGCTGTCCGGCGACGTGACCGCCGCGGCCGAGGTCGAGGCGATGCTCGCCTCGGCGGTCGCCGCCTATGGCCGGCTGGATTGCGCGTTCAACAACGCCGGCATCGCGGGGCATCAGGTCGGCGCGGTTGGTCAGTTGACGCATGAATGGTCCGAAGCGGCGTTCGACCGGATGATCGAGGTGAACCTGAAAGGCGTCTGGCTCTGCATGAAGCACGAGTTGCCGGTGATGCGGTCCGCGGGTGGTGGCGCGATCGTCAACACGGCCTCAATTGCCGGGCTTGTCGGCCTGCGCACCTCGAGCGGCTATGTCGCGGCGAAGCACGCGGTGATCGGCCTGACCAAGACCGCGGCGATGGAATATGCCGCGGACGGGATCAGGGTAAACGCCGTCTGCCCGGGCTACATCAGCACGCGCATGACGGCGCCGACCCGCGAGCAGCGGGGCGAAGCCATCGTCGGGCGCACCCCGCTTGGCCGCTTCGGCGAGCCACAGGAAATTGCCGAGATGGTTGCCTGGCTGTGCTCGGATCGGGCGAGTTACGTAACCGGGGCTGCCTATCAGGTGGACGGCGGCTGGACCGCAACTTGATCGATGGCCCGCGTGCGGCGGTAGACGAAGACCGCGGCCGCCCAAATGGTCAGGAACAGCACGATGACACCGTAGCCGATGTCGGCAAAGCTGTTCGCAAGGCCGGACGCGACGTCCCACGCGCCACCTTGGCGGCCGAACCGATCGGCCAGCAGAGCAGCCACCTCGACCCCGCCGACCACGAGCGCCAGCAGGACCGAGAGCGCGGTCACCGTCACATTGTAGGCAAACTTGCGGCCAGGATCGATGAAGGCCCAGCCATAGGCGCCGACCATCAGCACGCTATCGGCGGTGTCGATCAAGGCCATTCCCGGCGGTGAACAGTGCCGGGAAGATCAGCACCTGAATAAATGAAACTCCCGACGCGGCTTGCGTGGCGGCGAGGGTGAGCAGACCCACCTCGGTCGCCGTGTCGAAGCCAAGGCCGAACAGGAAGCCCAGCGGATACATGTGCGACGGCCGGCGGATCAACCGCATGACTGGGCGCAGCAGCCAGGCCAGAAGGCCGCTGGCGGAGGCTTCGGCCGTGGCCCGATTGCGCACCAAACGGACCAAGGTGCTCAGGTTGACCGCGGCAATAACCATCAGGAAGCCGGCGGAGACGGTCGTGCCGATCACGCCGCCGAACCCATGGAACTGCTCCACAACCGCGCTCGACGCCGAGTGGGCGATCAGCACACAGGCGAGGACGACGATGGTGGAGTGTCCCAGGGAGAAAAACAGCCCGACCAGGCGTGGTTGCTGTCCCTCATGCATTAGCTTGCGGACGACGTTGTCGATCGCCGCCAGATGATCGGCGTCGGCGGCGTGGCGCAGGCCGAATATCCAGGCCAGCAGGGCGGCGGCGAGCAGGGTGGGGTGGTCGGAAAAGGCGGTGTAGGCGAAGAGCCAGGCGGCGACGTTGGCCGCCGCCAGAATAGCCAAGGTGAGTGCTGAGACGATCAATCCGAAGTCCTGCCGTTGTGTCCGAGGGAGCCCACCATAACCTTGCCGGTGACGATGCAGCGTTCCTGATCCACCGACAACGACTTGGACACGAGCACCTTGTTCTCCCGTGCGAGGTCAGCCTGCAGGTGACGCAGCAGCGCGGTCTTGCCAGAGCCGATCATGCCGCAGAGGGCGATGAGCCGCCCATCGAGGATGGCAGCCCACACTTCGCGGCAGGTCTGCTTGTGGTGCTCGCCTTCGTGGCAGCCGGCTCCCTCAAACTTTCATGCCAGACCGTATGCGGCATCACCTCCGGATCGAGACAGGCGAACGCCATATGGATCCGAGGTTGGAGGTGCGAACCTCAAAATGTGCAAACCGTTCCGGAGAAATCGCCTCCGGCTCGATCGGCCGGCGCTGCTGGGTAAACATCGCTGTCGTCGACATGTCAGTCACTCCGTTTCGGCGGTCGATCGTTGCGGCCTCGCGGCGAAAGCCGTCAGGACGAGATCTTCATCGGAATTCTCCCGGGCTGGCCAGGCGGATGTCCGATCTCAAGACAATAAGACGGTTACATGTACGGCCAAAGGTAACCCGCCTCGGACAAGGGCTCGCTTCACCAGGCGGTACGGCCATGGATCGACCTTCAGAAGTTCGCGATGCATAACCAACTTCTAAGGCTGTCGATGCTGACAAGCGGCTGGTTCTCCGGTGTTGGACCCTTCGACCAGCTGCCGGATGTAACTCTCGTTGCAAGCAATGTGTCAGGGCATGGCGTCAAGGCGATATCTCGATCAACGGTTAAGGCTACAGTCGCTCCGCACCGTGGACGCGGTTGACACGCACCGTAGCCTGCTCAGGGCCTCGGCCTCGCTTGGCCTCAGCCAGCCTGCCCTGACCAAGAGCTTGCAGGAGCTGGAGGAGGTGCTTCAGTTCCGGCTATTCGACCGCCATTCTCGTGGCGTGCGCCCGACTGAGGCCGGCGTCTTGTTCGTGCGTTCGGCGCGGCGGATTCTCGCCGAGTTGCGCAGGCTCGACGAGGAGCTCGACCTGCTTTCAGTTCCCGGCGGCGGCACAGTCGCACTCGGCGCCTTGCCCGTTGCGGCGGCGGGGATGCTGCCGGGCGCTTTGACCCGTCTGAAGGCGATGCATCCGGAGATGAGGGTGCGGCTGCAGCAAGGACGGACCGAAGAGCTGCTGCCACTCCTCGCGTCGGGCGAAATCGACCTGATCGTCGGACGGCTGTACCAGCCGCCGATGCCGGACGGGTTCGGGCGTGAGGCGTTATGGACCGAAACGATTTCAATCCTCGCCCGCGCCGACCATCCGCTCTTCTCAAGGAACAGGTGACCCTCGAAGAATTGCAGCGCTATGACCTCGTGCTGCCCACTATCACCCAGCGCGTCGGACAGGAGATCGAGAACCTGCTCGCGGCGCTTGGACTTGCACCAGCCACCTCGTTGCGCTCGAGCTCGTACGGGTTCATCCGGGAGATGCTGCACGGGACCGACCTGCTCTCGGTGATGCCCCGGCTGATGATGGTCGGCGACCTGATGCGCGGCACGCTTCGCGTCGTGCCGCTGCCGATCACGGCACCCGACGGCCGGCAGGGCTCATCCTGCCGCGCACGCGGAGTTTGCCGCCGGCAGGACGAGCTTTTGTAAGCTGCCTTCGCGCCTACGTCGCCGAACTCGCGGAGCACGGCATCGCAGCCTTTATAACCAACGGTAATAGCGAGGCCGAAAGAAGCGATACGACAGGCCTGCGGCACAGATCATAGAAATCAACCGAAGCATCGCGGGCACGCCTATGGCGCATCCATGAAGAACGAAGGGAGAAACACCATGGCCGGATCGCAGGAGCACGAGCCGCGCGGCAAGCGACGCCATTGACGACGGTTGGCGGGGTGCTCGGCCTTACAAGAATTCATGCCAACAAATCCACAACAAGGGAACCCCAATCTACAAAGGGGAGATGGTGCTTTGTTTACATAGGCCAATAATGTTCGCAAAATCGCGGTAACTCCACAAGGAGCGGAGGATAATATGTCTATAAGCTACCAAGAATGCTGTTCGCTCATGCTTCACAGACGCTGGGTGGCCGCAATAGCTTGTCTTGCGGCCGTATCATTTGTGATGATACCTTCTACTAGCCGCGCGCAATCGGCCACCGGGCTAGTCAGTCTCCCGTCCCTTGCACCCGTCATGGACTGCTCGGCCGTTACCAGCATGGATCTGTCGGGTAGCACCGACGGAACCGTAACCATTACCTCCGCAACCATAGACACTACCACGGCGGCCACGCCTTTCTGCTCGGTCAAGGGTACGATCTCCCCGGCGGACATTTTCGTCATGCGCCTGCCGACGCAGGGTTGGACCCAACGATACGTACAAACAGGGTGCGGCGGCGAGTGCGGCATGGCCAGTATCAGCTACGCCGCTGCCGTTGGCTGCGTACCGGTCACTGACGGCACCATAGCCAGCGCAACCACCGACATGGGTCACGAGGGTGCGAACGACGGTTCATGGGCCGCCGACAACCCGCAGGCGCAGATCGACTTCGCCTACCGCGGAATGCACGTCACCTCCCAGGTCGCCAAGGCGATTCTGGCAAAGTTCTACGGCCAGGCACCCAGATATTCGTATTTTGACGGTTGCTCCGACGGTGGCCGCGAAGGCCTGATGGAAGCCCAGCGCTATCCGGATGATTTCGACGGCATCCTCGCTGGTGCGCCCGCCAATGACATGATCGTTCAGAACAGCTATCACCATGGCTGGAACGTGCTGACCAACATGGACCAAAACGGCAACTTCATTCTGCTGGCGGACAAGCTGCCGATGATCCATGCTGCGGTCGTTGCCGCCTGCGACAGGCTGGACGATGTGGCAGATGGAATCATCAACGACCCCCGGCGCTGCCGTTTCGACCCTGAGATCCTGTTGTGCCAACCCGGCCAGGATACCTCGACCTGCCTGACCGAAGCCGAAGCCGGTGTCGTACGCCGGTTGCATGACGGCGCAACCGATCCCTACGGCCATCGTCTGGAACAAAGGATTTCCCATGAATGGGGGTCTGAGCTCGACTGGACACTGTTCATCCCCACAGCTCAGGGCCAGGTTCCAGGAAGCGAAAACTTCGTCCTCGCATTTCTGCGGTATCTTGGGTTCCGGAACGTCGTCGATCCAAACTACCAGATCACCGATCTGCAGCTGAATGTTCCTTACTTTTGGAAGACGGTGCAGACATCCGACTATCTTTCTGCCACTGATCCCGACCTCGGCGCTTTCGAAAAGCGCGGCGGCAAGCTGATACTCTGGCAAGGCTGGGCGGATCAGCACATCTCGCCGCAGGGCACATTGGAATATTATCATGCCGTCCAGGACTACCTCGGCGATGATACCGCTGACCGGTTCCTGCGCCTTTATCTCTTCCCCGGTGTGGCGCATTGCGGCATGGAACTCGGCCCCAACCAGTTCGATCTTCTAACGCCCATTATGGCCTGGGTCGAAACCGGCGCCGAACCGGGAAAGGTCATCGCGTCTGTTCTTGACAGCAACGGCAATGCCACCCAGACAAGGCCAGTCTTCCCGTATCCGACTGTGGCCCGTTACACCGGATCCGGCAGCACGAACGATGCGGCGAACTTTGTCGCCTACACACCGCTGCGGGAACCGCGGGTCAGCTATGAGTGGGTCGGCAAGCCGCTCTACACGCATGGCTATCAGGTTTGGTGCTCCGCCAACGGAACACAGCTTGTCTGCCCGCCTTCGCCGCTGCAGCAATATCTATCCATGGATTGATGCTGGCGGCCGCGCACGCATCAGGGAAATACCAGTGGCCCAAGCGTTTACGGAGGGCCACTGGTCCGGCCGAGCTGTCGTAAGCTGCCTTCGCGCCCATGTCGCCGAGCTAAGCGGCGCGCGGGATCGTGGCTTCTATAACTCACGGTAATAGCGGGGCCAAAAGAAGCAATAGGACACGCCCACAAGACTAATTGTAGACCTACCGAAGCATCGCGGGCACGCCTATGGCGCATCCATAATGAACGAAGGGAGAAACACCATGGCCGGATCGCAGGAGCACGAGCCGCGCGGCAAGCATCAGTCGAAAAAAGCCGCAGCCAGCGGGTGGATCGGTTCGGCGCTCGAGGACCACGACTTCTTCATCTATGCCACCGCCGCCTCCCTGGTCTTCCCGCAGATCTTTTTCCCCTCGGGAAACCCCACCGTTGCCATCGTTGCCTCGCTCGCCACCTACGGCGTCGGCTACATCGCCCGCCCGATCGGCGCGTTCGTCCTTGGTCACTGGGGCGACACCCACGGCCGCAAAACCGTGCTGCTCCTCTGCATGTTCCTGATGGGGTTCTCGACGATGGCGGTGGGCGTGCTGCCGACCTACCAGTCGGTCGGAGTTCTGGGCGCCGGTGCTGCTCGTCGTTCTACGCCTGATCCAGGGATTCGCAGTTGCGGGCGAGATCTCCGGGGCAAGCTCGATGATTCTCGAGCACGCGCCGTTCGGGCGACGCGGCTACTTCGCGAGCTTCACGATGCAGGGCGTGCAGGCCGGCCAGCTTCTCGCGGCGGCCGTATTCCTGCCGCTGGCGCATTTCATTCCCAGGGCTCAATTTATCGCCTGGGGCTGGCGCATTCCCTTCCTGCTCAGCATCCTGGTCGTCATCGCCGGCTACATCATCCGTCGACAAAGTCGAGGAAACCCCTGCCTTCGCCGAAGAGGGCGCACATGGCGAAATTCCGAAATCGCCAATCATCGAGGCCATTCGCCTGAGCTGGGATGACATCGTGCGGGTCCTCTGCATCGCGCTGACGAACGTGATCGCCGTCGTCACCGCCATCTTCGGCGCCGCCTATGCGGTGCAGCCTGCGTACGGGATCGGCTTCTCTCCGGACGTCTATCTTTGGATCCCTGTCCTCGGGAACGTTCTCGCGGTGCTGGTCATCCCGTTCGTGGGCAGCCTGAGCGACAGGATAGGCCGCCGCCCGCCGATCATTGTTGGCACGCTTGGGGTAGGCCTTCTGTCATTTGCCTATCTCTATGCGATCAGCATTCATAGTTTGGCGCTGGCAATCCTGCTGTCATTGCTGATGTGGGGCATCGTCTATCAGGGCTTCAACGCGGTTTTCCCGAGCCTCTTCCCTGAGCTGTTCCATACGCGCGTGCGTGTCTCCGGCATGGCAATCGGGCAGAACGTCGGCACGACGCTGAGCGCCCTGCTACCCGCGCTGTTCGCCGCCGTCGCCCCGCCCGGATCGAAGCACGTGCCACTGACCGTCGGCGCCATCACGTTCGGCATCTGCGCGATCGCTGCGATCGCGGCATTCACGGCGCGGGAGACGTCCCGGGTCCACCTTAACGATCTTGGAAACCGCAATGCGGTGCCCGTCCCTGAGGACGAATATGAGCGAATGCGGGCGCAGATCCTGGTCGCGTGAATGAAGGAGGAAATACCATGCACGACGAACCCATCATGGATGTGGCCCATCTCGGCCACCTCGAGTTGCTGACCCCCAAGCCAGAAGAGTCCCTGCGTTTCTTCGTGGACGTCATGGGCATGACCGAGAGCGGGCGGCAGGGCGAGTCTGTCTATCTTCGCGGCTGGGATGATTACGAACGCTATTCGCTGAAACTCACCGGGTCCAACACGTCGGGGCTGGGCCATGCCGCGTTCCGAGCGCGCTCGCGGCAGGCGCTGCAGCGCCGGGTCGAGGCGCTCGACAGATCTGGTCATGCCGTTGGATGGCACGAAGACGATCTCGGTCACGGTCCTGGCTTTCGGTTCCGCGATCCGGACGGACATCTGCTCGAAATTTACTATGAGACGGAGTGGTACGAGGCGCCCGAGGCCCTGCGGCCGTCGCTGAAGAACCAGGCGCAGCGCTTCCCGGCCCGCGGCGTGAACGTTCGCCGCCTCGACCACTTCAACTGCCTTGCCGCGGACATCAAGGCGAACCGGGCGTTCTTTGAGCGCACGCTGGGCTTCCGGCTGACCGAGCAGATCGTGCTCGACGACGGCACAGAGGTCGGCATGTGGCTGACAGCGACGAACAAGAGCTACGACTTCGCCTATACGCGCGAAGCACACGGGGTGAAGGGCCGCTTTCACCATGTCACCTTCGCGCTGGACAGCCGCGAGGCCATCCTGCAGGCAGCGGACGTGTTCCTCGAGAACGGCGTGTTTATCGAAACCGGGCCGCACAAGCATGCGGTCCAGCAGACTTTCTTCCTCTACGTCTACGAACCCGGCGGCAATCGGGTCGAGGTCGCCAATGCCGGCGCCAGGCTGGTGCTCGCACCGGACTGGAAGCCGATCGTCTGGACGGAGGCGGAGCGCAAGAAGGGACAGGCCTGGGGCCTGAAGACCATCGAGAGTTTCCACACCCATGGCACGCCGCCGCTGCCACCTGGGGTCGGCGGCGGGACAGCGGGCCAGGATGATCTAGCAGAAAAGGGGATCGCATCGTGAGCGGGACAAGCAAAACGGCGCTCGTCGTCAGCGCGCATTCGGCGGACTTTGTTTGGCGCGCTGGCGGCGCCATCGCGCTGCACACGGAGAAGGGGCTCGCGGTCACGGTGATCTGCCTCTCCTTCGGCGAGCGAGGGGAATCCGCCAAACTCTGGCGCCAGCCGGACATGACACTCGGCCGGGTCAAGGCGGAGCGCCAGAAGGAGGCGGAAGCCGCGGCGAAGCATCTCGGCGTGGCCGACATCCAGTTCTGGGACCTCGGCGACTACCCGATCACGCTGTCGCAGGACTCGCTCTATCGGCTGGTGGACGTGTATCGGGCAATCCACCCTTCCTTCGTTCTGTCGCACTCGACGAAGGACATCTACAACCATGACCATCCGGCGGTGACTGATTTTGCCCAGCACGCCCGCATCATCGCCCAGGCGCACGGGCACAACCCGGGCCAGAAGGTGCTCGGGGCACCGCCGGTGTTCCTGTTCGAGCCGCACCAGCCGGAGCAGTGCGACTGGACACCGAACGTGCTGCTCGACATCACCCCGGTCTGGGAGAAGAAGCGCCCGGCGATCGAGTGCATGGCCGGGCAGGAGCATCTGTGGGAGTACTACACCCGCGTCGCCCTGCAGCGCGGTGCGCAGGCAGCCCGCAACTCTGACAAGAAGATCACCTACGGAGAGGGCTACGAGGCCGTCTTTCCGCACGTGGTGGAGAGCCTGTCATGAACGTCGTCTATACGGACCCGCCACGCACGGCACCGGAGATTGTCGCTGGCTTCGCAGAGCTGGGCGTCGCCACGGTGCACGAGGCGCAGGGCCGGACCGGCCTGATGCTGCCCTACATGCGCCCGATCCATGCCGGCGCCCGCGCGGTCGGCACGGCGGTGACGGTCAGCCTGGCGCCGGCGGACAACTGGATGCTCCATGTCGTCGTCGAGCAGTGCCGGCCGGGTGACATCGTGGTCGCCGCGCCGACCTCGTTCAGCGACGCCGGGTATTTCGGCGAGCTGCTCGCGACGTCGCTCGCCGCGCATGGCGTGAGGGGCCTCGTCCTCGAGGGCGGTTGCCGGGACGTAGCCGAACTGACGCGGATGAATTTTCCAGTCTGGTCGCGGGCCATCAGCGCCCAGGGCACGGTCAAAGGCACGCTCGGGTCGGTGAACATTCCGCTGGTCTGCGCCGGGACAGCTCGTGCATCCCGGTGATCTGATCGTGGCCGACGATGACGGGGTCGTCGTGGTGCGGCGGGCACGGGCCGAAACCGTGCTGGCCGCCAGCCATGCGCGGGAGGAAAGGAGGCAGGTGTCCGAAGCCGGCTTAAGGCCGCCAGGTGGGGCTTGATATCTACGGGATGCGGGACGCCCTGCGCGCAAAAAGGGCTGACCTACAAGCGTTACGGCACATGACCAAGCTGATCGCGGCGATCGGCCGCTACCAGCACACCGAGGCATTGTTTGACGACCCGATGCTGGCGATCGAGCCATTTCCGGTCATTAACCGCGCCTTCGCCCCGATGGTTCGGACGCAGTGCTTCGATGTGAGCGAGATGGCGATCGCGACCTTCCTGATGGCGCGTGCGGCGGGAAGCGACCTCGTGTTGCTGCCGGTCGTGCTCGCCGCGCGGTTCCAGAATGGTGCCCTGCTGCGCCGTGCCGGTGATGTTTTTGGTCCTGGCGATCTCCAAGGACGCCGTATCGGCATGCGCGCTTACAGCCAGACGACCGGACTGTGGTTGCGTGGTCTTTTGCAGGACGAGTACGGGCTGCGTCCGGATCAGGCCCGGTGGGTAACATTCGAGGACGCGCATGTCGCCGGCTTCCGCGATCCGTCCTGGGCCGAGCGTGCGGAGGCCGGGGCCGACATGCTGGGCATGCTGCGCGAGGGCCGGTTGGACGCCGCGATCTTCGGCAATGACATCCCCTCTGGCCGCGACCTGGCGACCGTCTTCCCGAACCCGGACGCAGCGGGACAAACCTTCCTCGAGCGGCACCACTTCATGCCGGTCAACCACATGGTCATCGTCCGCGCCGAGATGGCTTATCGAGATGGCTTGGTCCGGCAGCTGCTCGACCGGTTTCGTGCGGCTGGAAACCCGTTTCCGTTCGGTCGCGCGGCGCTGGATCCGGCCGTCGCGCTGGCGCTCCGCTTTGCCACCGAGCAAGGACTTCTGCGGCGGCCGCTGACGCTGGACGAAGTATGGGCCGGGCTGCCTCCCGGCTGTGAAGAATAGGAGACCGCCTATGAGCACCATCGCGATTATCGGCTTTGGCGAAGTGGGCGGGATTTTCGCTCGGGATCTTGCGGCCAAGGGTGCGGCGGTCACCGCGTTCGACATCGCTCCGGCCGCGCAGGACGCGCGCTGAGACGGCGGGCATTGCGGCGCGCGATGCCGCCGTTGCGGCCCGCGGCGCAAGCATTGTTTTCGTCTGCGTGACCGCGGGATCGGTGCTGGATGCAATGCGGTCGCTGCGCGGCGGCCTGGAACACGCTCCGCTCGTCGTGGATGTCAACAGTGTCTCGCCCGCTACCAAGCAGGAAGCCGCACGTGTCATTGAGGCGGCAGGCGGCCGCTACGTGGAAGCGGCCGTGATGGCGAGCGTGCCGCCGAAGGAACTGCGCACGCCGATGCTGCTTGGTGGCCCGCATGCGGCGGCGTTCATGCGCGAGATGGCGCCGTTCGGCATGGATCTTACCTTGTTCGCGGCCGAGATCGGCCGAGCATCGTCGGTCAAGATGTGCCGCAGCGTCATGATCAAAGGGATTGAGGCGCTGACGACGGAGTGCATGCTGGCGGCCCGTCACTATGGGGTCGAGGCTGACGTCCTGCGAACCTTGGAAGACACCTTGCCCCATCCGGACTGGCCGGGTCTTGCCCGCTACGTCATCAGTCGCGCGCTTATTCACGGCAAGCGGCGCGCCGAGGAGATGCGCGAGGTTGCTCGTACGGTTGAGGATGCCGGCATCGAGCCGCTGCTGAGCCGAGCTGTCGTCGAGCGCCAGGATTGGGCTTGGCGGCGGGGGGACGAAATGGGTGACGCGCGGAACCTGGTGGAACTCGACGAGCTGCTCGACGCGCTGACCGAGGCGGCAGGACGGTGAAGGCGGCGGAGTAGCGCACCAATCTGCAGCCCGCCGATACTGGCTGTCGTCATATACCTGGTCGAGCGGCGGCATGGCGTTGCTCCCTCTCGTTGGTTGTGGATTGCCGGACGCGACTGGCGATCCATGACCGCTGCACCGGGAGCGAACGCTTGACGCCAGTCGGGGGTGGGTCACTCTCCTGGTCTCATTCACGCAAGGGAGGAAACACATGGCAGTTCGACTGGTTGTCACGATCACCGCAGCCTCGGGAAAAGGCTCGGAGCTTGCAGAGGCGTTTCGGGCGCGGTGCGCAGACGTCATGCAGGAGCCCGGCTGCGAACAATTCGAGGTGTTCCAGAGCGTGATCGCCCCGGACAAGCTGACATTGCTCGAGCTTTGGACGGACCAGGCCGCTCTCGACGCGCACGCCAAGGTTAACGCCACGCGCGCGCCGATGCCGGAAGGGCTGCGGTCGGGGGTGGGCGAACGGGAGGACTACGACACCAGGTAGCGGAACCGGACCCGCTAGCGCTGGCGAAATTTTAACTCAAAGCCTTCGACCTGACAAAATCTTCGCGTTCTTGCACCGATCGCGTTGAAGTGCCGCGGTTCATCCGGGGCATCGCGGGCCGTGTGAGAATTCAGCCGAAAGCAGATTGCAGTCGAACGGCAGCGAGCCATCGGAGGAGCGCGACGTCTGGCAGCACGGCGCCTTCGCCAAGGCGGTGCTGGAGGCGTTCAATAATCCCGCGGCTGACATGAACCACAGCGGGCTGATCAGCACGATGGACCTGGCTGAAACGGCGCCTGCGGTGGACCTTTGACTTTACCCCAATTTCGGTGTCGTGGCTCAACGCCGTCGAAGGGGTCTTCGCCAAACTGACCAAGCGGCGGCTGAAGTGCGGCATGTTCCGTTCAATTATCGAGCTTCAGTCAGCTATCAAGCGCTTGCTGGCCGAAATCAACAAAACCCACGCCGCTCCGTCTGGACCAAGGATCAGGAAACGATCATCGTCGCCGTTCAAAGAGGGCACCAGGTGTTGGACTCTATGCATTCTGGTGGTCTGATGCCAACGCCCGATGCAGGGCGTTGGCTGAATCAGCCCACCCGATCAAGCGGGTGGTCTGACGCAGACTGCACTTTCTGTCTGTGTCAGACCACTACACTCAAAATCGGATCGCGCGCCAGTGATGGGCCGTGCCGCAAGCCTCCATGATGACGGCGCAGACCTCATGTTTCTTGAAGAACGGGATCAGCTCGCTTCTTTGCTTTCATCTTGGTAATATTGTTGGGGAAATCCAAAAGTCTTGCAGAATGACCTTCGGGCATCTCCATTGACCTCATGTTTTCAGTGGTGACGGCGCCCAAATGCCGTGGCCGAACCTCAGCTCGACTTTCCGCAATTCACGTGGCTAGGCATAGGGTCTGCACGAACCGTTTCAGCAAGCGCGCGGGAATATGCACGGTTTCGATCTCTTGCCGGGACATGGAAAAATCCTGTGGCGTGCAAAGCACGCGGCGAACAGCGGCGATGGCGTCGCTGAACGTTGGCTGAGATTTAGGGTGCCAAGCGGGCGCATAAAGCTGCACAGCGGTCTGTGGCGCTGTCATCAAGCCATTCGCCCAAACGGTGATCAGAGAGTAAAGCCCGAGCAGCGCCGGGGTTGTGCGCAGGATGGCGAGATCAGGCCATTGTCGTTGCGTCTCGACGCCGCGGTGTTGGCGGACCTGCTGGAAGGTTGTCTCGATCCGCCAGCGGCAGACGAAGCGGCTGAGGATTGCCTCAGGTTCAAGGTCAAGATCGGTGCACAGAAAGGCTTGTGCGTCGCGCTCGCCGGCGGGATCGCGGACCAGGCCCTTCGCAGCTATTCCACGCGCTGCGCGCGCGGAACCTTCAGCTGCTCCGCCCAGCGGATCAAGGCCGGCGGCATGCGGCAGCTGTACCAGACCGCGGTGCCCGAGACAGTGTCCAGCACACGGGTTTGGCCGCCATACCATCCCGTCATGGTGATCCTGGTCCAGACGGTCTGCGCATCGGCCAGCACGGCGCTGAGTTTGGGTTGACGTTTGCCTTTCAAAGCGGCTCTGCCGCGTTGGCCGGGCTGACGCGCGGGGGCGGGTTCGAACAGATTGGCATCCAGACGCAGCCGGGTGATCAGACAGACGTGGCGGCGCACCGCGGCGATCAGTTCCAGCGCCGCGAAACTGCTGTCGGCGACCACCACCACACGCCGATCCGCCAGCCAGCGTTTGCTTTGCAAGATCGCCTGACGCGCCGGCTCGGTCAGGGTCTTGTGCCGCCGCCCCAGCGCCTCGCTCCAGCGCACCGACGGGGCCAGCACGGTCAGGAACGGCAGAGACCAGTGCGGCCGGCAAACGGCACTGGCAGCACCACGGCCAGCGACAGCCAGCGCAGGCCGCTGGTCTTGACGAAGTGGCCACGTGACGAACGCACCGGGTCGCGGTCGATGCCGCGTGCCTTGATCTTGCCGCCCCAGCGGCGCTCGATGGTGTCGTCGATGGCAATCATCACCTCGCCCCGCGGCCACAGCACCGCGAGCAGGTGATGCAGCAGCCGGCGCGCCATATCGCGAGCATCCCAGCGTGCCCGGCTGAGCGCCTCATGGTAGCGGCCAAAGCCAGGCTGGTCAGCCAGCCCCATGACACGCAGCGCCTGGGTAACGGTGCGCTTGCCGGGTGCCAGGACAGCGCCGCCAACCAGCACCAGGATGCGGTTCCAGACCGGGGCCGTGAAGCACGGACGGAACGTCGCCAGCCAGGTCGCGAGGATCGTTGGCACGGGGCAGACGGCTGGTCGGGATGGGGCGCATGGGTGGGTCATCGCCAAGGTAAGAGCAAGCGGCCCTGATCGCGCAAGCGCCTGGCGCGGCTGGCGAGGGAAATTTGCCACCTGATCACGACATCGCGTCACGCATAGGTCTATCTTGCGCCGCGATGGACGACGCGATCATTCAGCGTATTGAAGCCTTCCGCTGCCCCAGAGGCGCTGTGTCGGTGGAACGACGCAACCGTGGCTACACGCTCTCTGCGGCCCGATCCGGTGCATTGGTCGCACGGCTGCGCCCGAGCGCGGCGGCGGCTTCGAGGTCCTCTATTGGTCGCTTGGGAAACAGCGATGGACCACCGCAGGTCGTTTCGGACGCACCATCCTGTCACTCGACGACGCACTCCAGTTGATCGCTCACGAGGATATCTTCTGGGTCATGACATGAGCGTCCACAGAGCGAAAATGCGGAAAATCGAGCTGAGGATATTGGATTAACCCGCGCCGCGGGAGTTCTTGTGTGTTCGGCAGCGATAGCTACGATCGAACGTGTGGCGCAGGCTCCGGCCCAGGGCTGAGGTGCGTCGGGGGAAGGCCTATTGTTCTCTCATTGAGAACCAAGTTCCCCGGGCGCAGGGTCACAGGGCTGCGATAAAAGCATTTTCTCGTCTGGACAATCGTTGGTTGCCGATCCATTGGGCTCCCCGGGGTAAGCGCTTCGCTACGCGCCCGGACAACAGCATACAGGAGGCTTCGTTGATGAAGCTACACGCTGACCCAATTACCGTGAATTGCCGGAAAGTCATCGCCGGACTTGACCTGCTCGGTGCCGAATATGAATTGGTCCATGTTGACTACTTCAAAGCCGAGCAGCGCTCACCGGAGTACATAAAGCTGAACCCGAACGTTGCGTTGCCGACGCTCGTAGATGGCGACTTCGTGCTATGGGAGTCGAACGCGATCCTGCAATATGTCGCCGACAAGCTCGGTGCTACCGCCTGCTATCCGACTGATTTGCGCGTGCGCGCCGACATCAATCGCTGGCTGTTGTGGGAAGCCGCGCACTGGTTCCCAACTTGCTACGTCTACATGGTCGAGCACTGCGTGAAGCCGCTGCTGCAGGCCGAGCCCGATCCTGCTGTCATCGAAGCGCAGGAGATTACCTTCCATAAGCTGGCTGGCATCCTCGACGCACGGTTGGCCGACAGCCGCTGGATCGCCGGGCCGAGCCCGACTATTGCTGACATCGCGCTGGCCGCCCCGATGCACTTGCATCCCTACCAGAAGCTGCCGCTCGGCCCACATCCCAACCTGCGCCGCTGGATGATCGACCAAGTCGAGAAACTGCCTTGCTGGGAACGCTCGTTCGTAGGCGAAGGCTTTACCCGCGAGCGCAAAGTAGCCTGACAGGAGGACGATAAATGCAGGACTCGGTGCGAGCCTTGCTCAACTACTCGGTCGATAACGGCATTCCACCGGACTACTACTTCTATGAACCGGAGGAATCGGTGAAGCTTAACCCCCCGGGCACCGATCCTCACGAAATGGAGATCGTCAATGGATGGTCGCGGGCGGACCAGTTCAACGCTGATCGGGAGGGGTTTGAACTCAAATCCTTCCCAGCCGCGTTCTCCCGATACGACGACGATGCAGCGGTAAAGAAAGTCTTCTATCCTCAAGTTGCGGACTTCGTAAAGCGCAACACCGGCGCGCAGCGGGTGGTGATCTTCGACCACACTCTGCGCAAGCGCCTGCCATCTGATCTTAAGCAGCAGACAACGGTGAATTGGCCGGCAGTGTTGCTCGTGCACAGTGACTACACCGTCGCCTCCGGCCCGCAGCGGGTGCGCGACCTGTTGCTGGATCAGGCCGAGACGCTACTGAAGCGCCGTATCGCTTTCTACAACGTTTGGAAATCGCTGTACGACGTGGTCGAAGAACTGCCGCTGGCAATGTGTGATGCTACCAGCCAATCCGACGGCGACATGCTGCGCATGGAGCTCAAGTATAGTGAACGCACGGGCGAGATCTACGTCATGCGTTACTCGCCGGCGCATCGCTGGGTGTATTTCCCGCACATGCGGGCAGATCAGGCACTGCTACTGAAGACGTATGATTCGGAATCCGACGGCCGCGCGCGCTTCGTCGGCCACTCAGCGTTCGAGGACCCGACGACCCCGCCCAACGCCCCAAGGCGCGAAAGCATCGAGGTGAGGACCATGGCTTTCTTCTGACGCCGGCGCGTCGAGGCGGCCGACCACAGCCGCCCCGGCATGCACTCTTTTGCCGACCAGTGGTCCGGCGGCCGGTGACCGAAATTAGCCCCCGAAAGCGGCCCCAGGTCCGCTTAACCAATGTTTCTTGTCTTGCGTCGCGTTGCCGCCAACGGATGGGGCGACGCGATGACCGCCATGACTGTCTGGAACAGATCTCGCCTCATCGTGACTTCCGCCATCTGAAAGGTGTCAACGTCGGCGGCAAGATTTCTGGCCGTATTGTCGTCGCTCATGTTGCACGCTCGGATCAGCATACTGAGGGACAAAATGTTTGAGCCATGCCGCGCTGCCTTGACACGCCAAGGCAGCCCATTGATCTCAGCAGCGCCGCCTATGGGCGCAGCCGACCTGGACGACGAACCGCGGGAACTTCCGGCAACGTGCCTCAGCCGCTCACCGGCAAGGTAACCGTTGCCTTCAACCCGCCGGACGGCCGGTTCGACAACGTCACATCCCCGCCATGCGCCCGCATGATATTCCGCGCGATCGGCAGCCCCAGCCCCACCCCGCCGGTCTCGCGGTTCCGGCTTGGCTCGCCGCGGTGGAACGGCTCGAACGCGCGATCCATGTCCGCCGGCCTGATCCCCGGCCCGTCGTCCTCGATCTCCACCACGACCAGCCGGTTCTCGGGCACCAGCAGCCGCACCATCGCCGACCCGCCGTAATTGATCGCGTTTGCCACCAGGTTGACGAACACCCGCTTCAGTGACAGCGACCGCGCCTGCACGGTCATGTGGGCCGGCCCGTCGTAATTCAGCTTGTCCAGCACGTCGGGCCGAGCGTCGCCGGCCTCATCGAGAATGGTGCGGAGAAGTTCGGCGAGGTCGATCGAGGATACGGGTTCGGTGGTCCGCACATCGCGCCCGAACGCCAGCGTGGCCGAGACCAGCGCCTCCAGCTCCTCCAGGTCGGCGAGGATCTTGCCGCGTTGCTCGTCGTCCTCGACGAATTCCGCCCGTAGTTTCAGGCGGGTAATCGGGGTGCGCAGGTCGTGGCCGATCGCAGTCAGCAGCTCGGTGCGGTCCTGCACGAAGCGACGGATACGCCTTGCCATCGTGTTGAATGCGGCCGCCGCGGTCGCTACTTCGCTTGGTCCATCCTCCGGCAACGGTGGCGCGTTGACGTCGCGACCCAACGCCTCAGCCGCTTCGGCCAGGGTGCGTACGGGCGCGGTCAGCCGGCGCACCGCCCACAGCGTTAGCGCCGCGGCCGCGATCGTCATCAGCACGAAGGCTGTCAGGAACGTCGGAGAATGCCACGGCCGCAGCGGCTCAAGCTGGCCGCTTACATTCAGCCATTCGCCGTTCGGCAGAAGCATTCCAACGACCACCTGCCCCCATTGATGACCGCCATAGATCACCAGTTCACGCCAGCGAAGCTGCGGACCGCCAATCGGCATCAGGTTCATGTTCACGCGCAACAGGCGCTGCTCGAGCGGCGACATCTCGGGCATATCGACAGTCGGCGGCAGCGGACTGAGGGTGGCTGTCAGATCACGTCCGCGATGCAGTTCGGCCAGTACCTGTGCCCGACGCGGCTCGTCCGTCAGCGCTATAGTGCGATATAGCGCAACCACGCGCGTCGCCAGGTCGCGCGCCTGCCCTAGACGCTGCACGTCCAGCCGGTCCAGCGCATGGATGGTCAGCCCGAGCCCCTGAACGATGATCAGGCCCAGCAGCAACACTACCGCCGTGCGTCCAGCAAGGCTCCTCGGCAACAAACGAAGTTTCACGTTCGCTCCACTGTCGCTGCCAGCACGTAGCCGCCGCCGCGGACCGTCTTGATGAGTTGGGCGTGCCTCCCATCATCCTCCAGCTTGCGGCGAAGCCGTGATACCGCGACATCGATCGCCCTGTCGAACGGACCAGCCTGGCGACCACGCAGCAGATCCAGCAGCATGTCGCGGGTCAGCACGCGGTTTGCCCGCTCCACCAGCGCCAGCAGCAGGTCGAATTCGCCGCCGGTCAAGGCGACTTCCACCCCGTCGGGGTTCAGCAGGCGGCGACGGGCAGGTTCCAGGATCCAGCCACCGAACTGGTAGCCGCGCATCGACGCGTCGTGGCGCGGCTCGATCTGGTCGCCGGCGCGGCGCAGCACCGCGCGGATGCGGGCTAGCAATTCGCGCGGGTTGAACGGCTTGGGCACATAGTCGTCGGCGCCGAGCTCCAGTCCGATGATGCGGTCGGTTTCTTCCCCCATGGCGGTGAGCATAACGATCGGCACCTGACCCTGTGAGCGCAGCCAGCGCGCCAGGTCCAGGCCGGATTCGCCGGGCAGCATCAGGTCCAGCACCACAAGCTGATAATGGCCGGTCAACCAGGCCCGCCTGGCCTCTTTCCCGTCGCGCACCGCGGTGACGCGGATACGCTGCTTCTCCAGGAAACGCGCAAGCAGGTCGCGAATTTCTCGGTCGTCGTCGATGACGAGGATGTGCGGTGTCTGTTCCATGTATTGTAACATAATCCGCCTGGCGCCAAGCCGGAACGACCGTTGCATTTTATTGCAATTCGTCGCGTGCCAGAGCAGAATCAGGGCTGTGCCAATGTTCCATGTATGCGCTTGTCGCAATTTTGGGAGATATTGGATGCGCCATACATTTCTTGCCGCCGTCACAGCGTTCGTGATCGGCGGCGTTGCTACCGGCGCCTTGCTGTCGCAGGCTCAACCCGCTCCGCCGCCAATCGGCCAGCAAGCGCCGGACACGGCAGGACAGATGCAAAACCGGATGGGCTGGCTACGCCACCTGCGTCCCGGCCAGGGACTGCGTGCCTTTGCGCTGATCTACCGTCAGCCGGATCGCCAGCTTGCCCCGGCCGATGTGCAGAAGATCGCCGAAGCTTTCCTGTTGTGGAACGGCAATCACACCTGGAAGGTGACTGATGTGGCGGCCACCGCCGATGGGCCGATTGCCTTCAGCCTGACCACGCCAGAGGGCTCGGTGGTGGCAAAATTCAGCATGGATCCGCATACCGGGCAGATTACCCGGCTGGGCTGAGTGCCCGGTTGGTAATTCTACTATGCCGGCCATCCTGCGCGGTTTGCTGCGCTTCCGGTGCTCACGGGCAGACGCCCGCTCCGCTCCGGTTCTCGCCAACCACGCCGGACCGGCCTCCGCCGCAAGCGCGGCGGCGGCCTCTGGCTCGGCCTAGCGAATTCTCAAACGGGCACTGGGTCAACATTAGACAGGGTCAGAGCTTATCCGACCATTGATGCAACCGTGTTGGATACCGCTTGAATAAGTCCGGCCGGCCACGCTTGCGCTGCTTGCCTAGGCCTGCGGGCGGGGCGGGTACGGCGATAGCCGTCGTGGATTTTCCCCAATGCCCGGCTGTCGCCGGCGGCGATCGTTAGGCTTACCTGCCAGCGATGCCGGTTCACGACGGAAGGCAGCCTGCCGTGCCGGATGCAAGGGTCCGAGCCGTTTCACCCGTTTGCTAACCTTTCCTTCAGATTTGCTCCGTATCGTCGATACGTGAACCGGCAGAGCCAACCGTATATCGAAGCCCACTACCCCGCGACCTTTCGGAATCGTGGGGTCGCCGTGCCCTTTACCACCCCGCTGCTGGTCGGGACCCGCATCCGCGAATGCGGGCGGGCCGGAATTGAACTTCTTGTACCTAATCCGTCTGGAGGCCGCGGCGTCTATATCCTGCATTGGTCCGCGGTGCAGGACCGCTATCGTCCAACGGTGCATGACGCCATGCTGTTGCAGCGCCTTGCCGGCCACGGCTTGATGGATCCGAGGATCGTGCGAGCAACCGGATGGGATATTGCGCGGGAGGGCTTCGCGGGACAGGAAGCCCGTGCCGCCGCCGAGGCCGCGTCAACCGCGGACCGATCGGAGCGCATGCTGGCCGAATACCATCTTTTACACGCTCTGGTGGAGCAGGTGGAACCACGCGGCCAGAAGCCCGTCACCATGGCGGACGCGTCGGCGGCGCTTGCCCTGCGGAGCAGTGAGGTCCTGCATCGGCTGGCCCTATCCTTCAACAGCACCGGCCCGCAACTCGGGACTACGCTGGCGGTCTTGGCTCAGGTGTTCGCGCCCGTCGGCGTCACGACGGATGACCCGCGCTCCCGCGTCGCGCGCATGATCGGCGGGCTGCAGGACACCTTGGACGATATGACCAAATCGTTGCTTATCAGTGAGGAAAGCGACGGCATCCGGCTTGGCTGGTCAGTGACCGCGTCAATGAATACCGCGCTAACCTGTGCGCGGGCGTTACTCCAAGCCAGCCGCGTGCTGCTGGCCGACCCGCTCAATCTGCTGAAGCACTGGATTCGCGCGCCGGCGCAGGTCCGCGCGCTGGCAATGCGAACCGAGTGGGCGTTGGATGGATGGGAACTGATCTCACTGCTGTGGCAGACGGCCAAAAACAATGTCGCGCGGCGCGGTGCGCTGCTGGAAATGGCGCAACTCGTCCCGGTCCTGCCGCACGAGGCCATGGACTGGACTCAGTCCGTCTTGGCGGCGGAGGCATTGGATCCGGCTTGCCGGGTTATCTGTCAAACTGACGGCGGCCGTCGCGGTGGCGCGGCGTTCATGCAGGTCGGACGCAATGAGATGCTCCGCTCGCTAAGCCTGTGAGCAAGGTGACAAAAGCATCGGCTGGCGATCTGTCGCTCCACACGCTCAGCCGCGGCGTGGCCTCGGCGTCCGAGCCGCAGATCAGGCGCATCGTGGCGACGGTCAACTCGATGGCGGCACGCGGCGCGGCCGATGATCTGATTGCGCCGCTCCGTCATCGCCTGGTTGGGTTGCGCCCCGCTCGGCCGCTGCGTTTCGCTCGCCTCACGTTCTTTCCGCTCGATCCCGTGATCGTTCCCGCGGCACGCTGGAAGTCGAACCCTTGCACGGTCCCCCGCACCGCGATCGCGCCGATGGCGCGGCTCGTGGAGCAGGCCCTGGGTCCCAAGGTGTCCGCGATCAAGAGCGCGATCAGTGAACTCAAAGCCGAACCTGGAGACCTTGTCACGGCGCTTGGTGCGTCCCTCTGGCCGGAAGCCGGCGCTATCTTGGCTCGCGCGAAGATCCCGGACGCCCGGAAAGACACCGGGTTGAGCGATCAAGCCTATCACAGTCTCGCTCGCAGGATTGGTGCTGTGCTGTCCGCAGCGCCGGCGCTGGATACAATTTGCGCTGAAACGGCGCAGGGGAGGCTGCCGCCCGACGTCTCGGCTATCAAGGCGATGGTGGATACCGCGGCCGGTCTGGCGCCTGATGCCCTGCCAATGCTGGCCGCGTTGCTAATGATGCGGCTGCCGCAGGCAGTCCCCTTGTTGTACGAGATCGATAGCGGCAGCGCGGCAGCATCTATCAAGGCTGCGACGCAGCAGGCCGCGGACGTGCTGCTCGACCAGTTCCAAATCGGTGAAGGTGCCAATGCGGCTGTTGCTGCCAGCCCATTGACGGAGGCTGGGGCAACAGCTGGCCGGATCGCTGCACTGCTGAAAGAGCTGGATCGGGACGACGCGACGCCAGAACGGCACAATCAACTGCGTACGCTGCGGCAAAAACTCGACTCGGATTGCAAGGCTCGCTTTGAAGCCGGCTTGAGCACTGAACTGTTGTCTACCCTGCGCAGGCTGCCAGATCAGCCTGACGCGGTGGACATCAAGCGGCTGGAAACCATGGCAAGAAACCTGCGCATGCTGGAATCGGAGGGACGGACACTTGGCAGCGGGGCCACCTACGACCGGCTGCTCGCGCAGGCAGCCGATGCGGTGCAAGCAGAGCCTAATTCCAGCGGCATGACGCTGGCGGACCGGCTTCGCCTGGTGGAGATATTGGCCGGCTCGGGGGCTGCAATGGCACTTCTCAATCGGCGGTAATGTCCGGTCGGCCAAGCCGCGATGAGATCAAGGCGGGTGCCGGGTTCGCTCCATGCGCAACGTCGCCTTGCAGATTGTCGATACATTTTCGGCTGGATTGCGCGATCATGCACCGTCCGCGTTCTCCGGGGTCAAGGCTGAGCCGCGAACGCGAACCAAATTCATCGGCCTAAGGCTCATGACGATGTCGCCGTGCTGGTTGGCCACCTCGACCAGGCTGCGGACCAGGCCGCGATCGGGCTTGGTCCGTGACCTGGTGGCTTCCGTCACAGTGATGCGCACGGTCAGCCTGTCGCCGGGACGCACAGGGCGAAGCCAGCGCAACTCATCAATGCCAGGGGCGGCCAAGCCGTTATGCGGCAGAAAGTTTTCGACTATCAGCCGCATGGACACGGCAATCGTGTGCCAACCGCTGGCGATGACCTCGCCGAACGGTCCCTCAGCGGCGAGTGCTCGGTCCACATGCATGGCCTGTGGATCATAGCGGCTGGCGAAAGCGATAATGTCGTCTTCAGTGACGCCTACTGACCCGCATTCGTATGTGGCGCCGATGATATAGTCCTCGAAGCGCCGGTCGATGGGCGAGGTGGTAAAGCTGCTGCAGACATCAGTCATGATGGTGCCATTTGTTGCCGATTGGACCGCTATCATGCGATGCGCCGTGCCACAACAAGCCACAACATGTGGAGCGGCTTGCGGGTCCTGTGGCAGGACGAGACATCTTCTGGCGTGCCAGCCAAGTATGGCTTCAACTCGATCCCGTCGGCCGCAAGATCGACGGGACGGCGGCGGTACCGGACGGGGAATGATGAGACTGCCGCAGCAGAGTTTCCGCCGCGGCCGCGACCTGTTCGACGGTGATCGCGGCCATGCTGCCGGCTGGGCCTACAACCGCCGTCGCGCGCTGACCCACGGGCGCATAGGTCGCCGCGTCGGTCGGACCGAACAGGCCGATAGTCGGCGCACCGGACGCCGCCGACAGGTGCATCAGGCCGGAGTCATTGCCGATGAACAGGGCTGAGCGTTCCAGGCAGGCGGCAACCTCGGGTAGGGTGAGCTTGCCGACCAGATCGACCGCACCGGGCAGTTCCGCCAGTAGCGGCGCCGCCATGGTGGCTTCCGCCGGTCCGGGACCACCCAGCACGATCGGCAAGGCGTTGGGCAAAGTGGTACGTGACAGCAAACTGACTGCGGCAGCAAAACACTCGGCTGGCCAGACTTTGGGTTGCCAGTTGGCTGTGGGCGCGAGTGCAATGATTGGTCTGCCGCCGCGAAACCAACTCGCGATCCTGATGCGGTCCATTTCGGCGATCCAGGCGACCGGCAAAGGTGCTGGGGACAGCCCCAGCGTCGCGGCGAGCTGGTCGATTTTCGGCCCGGCCGATCGGCGGAATATCGCGCGCCGCCGGGTCGGCACCAGCCAGGACAAGGCCGATCCCCTGATATCCACCACCAAGTCCCATAGCGTCGCTGTGGTCGCCGCCCATAGCGGCAGCCAGTGCCGCCCGAAGCTGCGCTTGGTCAGAATGATGGTTCGTTCGCGGTTCGGCATGCGGGTGAACACGCCCCCGGCGGTGGGTCCGCAGACGATGGTGATCCGGGCATCGGGATGCGCCGCGATCAGATGGTCCAGCAAGCCGGTGGACAGCACCGCGTCGCCCAGCCGGTTGGATGTCACGAACAGGATTCTCATTCACCGCGGGGCTTAGCAGGGGTTTGACCGAGCGGCCATCGTTGGGCAGCGTGCGGATCGGCCAACCGCAGGAGGCGCATCATGTCCGAGGAAACCTTTGTGGCCTTGGGCGAGGATTTCCCCGAGTTGCGTAAGTCAGGTCCGGAAGATCTGCGCCCGCTATCCAGGCACTTACTGGAGCGGCCTGGAAGAGCGCGAAGCCTATCCCACCGAATTCGTTGACGAATTGACGCAGGCCGGCTTCCTCGGTGCCTTGATACCCGAGGAATACGGCGGCTCCGGCCTCCCCGTCCGCGCCGCGGCCGTGATCCTGGAGGAGATCAATGCCTCCGGCTGCGTCGCAAGCCAGGGCCACGCGCAGATGTACATCATGGGCACCCTGTTGCGGCATGGCAGCGAGGCGCAGAAGAAAAAATATCTGCCGGAGATCGCCGCCGGCCGCACTCGCCTGCAGGCCTTCGGGGTGACCGAGCCGACCACCGGGTCGGATACCACCCAACTGAAGACGCGGGCGGTGCGCGACGGGGACTCTTATATCATCTCCGGCCAGAAGGTCTGGACGTCGCGGGCGATGCACTCCGACATGATGCTGCTGCTGGCGCGTACCACGCCGGCCGATCAGGTCAAGAAGCGCAGCGATGGCCTGTCTGTGTTTCTGCTCGACATGCGTGAGAAGAACACCGGCAAGGGACTGGAGGTGCGGCCGATCAAGGCGATGATCAACCACAACACCACCGAGGTGTTCTTCGACAATTTTCGCATTCCGGCCGACAGCCTGATCGGTGAGGAGGGACGTGGATTTCGCTACATCCTGGACGGCATGAACGCCGAACGCATCCTGGTTGCCAGCGAGGCGGTGGGCGACGGCCGCTGGTTTATCAAAAAGGCCACGCAATATGCCAACGACCGCGTGGTGTTCGGCGCCCCGATCGGCAGGAACCAGGCGGTGCAGTTCCCGATCGCCCGCGCTTGGGCCGAATTGGAAGCAGCCGACATGGTTTGCCGGCGAGCGGCGGCGCTGTTCGACAACGGCCGCGAGTGCGGCGCGGACGCGAATATCGCCAAGTTGCTGGCCTCGGAGGCGGCGTGGAAGGCGGCCGACACGGCGATGCAGACGTTCGGCGGCTTTGCCTTTGCCCGGGAATACGAGATTGAACGCAAGTGGCGCGAAGTGCGGCTGTACCAGATCGCGCCGATTTCGACGAACCTGATCCTTGGCTACGTCGGGCAGCACGTGCTGGGGATGCCAAGGTCGTATTGAGTTTCGATCCTCGGGGCGACATGGGCGTGCCGAACGCAGCCTCCGGCCGGCGAACGGCAACGTCTATGTTCCGCCATACGAGGGCGCCACAAACGTCGTCCCGTGACATCGCGCCAAGCCGTTGCCGACGAATGTGCCGAGCATCAGCGTCCGGGTTGCGTCGCCACCCGCAGGAACGTCGAAACGATCTTACCGCCGGCGCGCAGCGTGCCGGGGAGTGACCCGGCAACCTTCGACTCGCCGCCAGCGCGCCGTCGATACGGCAAGGGAACCTCCAGGATACGCAGGTGAGCGCGGGCCGCCTTCATTTGCATCTCGATATTCCAGCCATAGGTCATTTCGCGCAGATCCAGTCGGCGCAGGGCTTCGCGGTCGATGGCACGGAAGGCGCACATGTCACTGTAGCGCACGCCATAGAGCGCGCCGATGCCCAGACCAGCGACGCGCCCGGCCACGACCTGATGCCAAAGCAACGCCCCTGGCTCCCGGCGGCCGCGGGTGCGCGACGCCAGCACCAGGTCATGGGTTCGTGCCAACACGGGGTTGGCCACCAGCCCGAGCAGGTCGCCGCGGTCGGCGCCATCGCCATCAAGGAAGACGATGACGCGGCTGGCCGGATCGGCTGCCGCGGCACCGGCCGCACAGGCGCGTCCGTAGCCGCGGCCGGCATCGATCACGCGCGCGCCTACTGCTCGCGCCGCCTCCTGCGTGCCGTCGGTGCTGCCGCCATCGGCGACAATGACCTCCCGCACCAAGTCGCGTGGCAGTTCACGGATGACGCCGGCGATAGCTTCGACTTCTCGATAGGTCGGAATGACGACGCTGACCATCGGCGTGCGGGCGCTAGCTCAGACCGAGCGGCGCGGAGCGTGACGCAGCGGTGGTGGGCTGTCGAGCATCACAGGCTCCATCGCAGCCCGCAGTTCTCACACGGCGCCGGCGGCGTTTCGGACAGCAGGGACGTACGGAAGCCGCGATAGGCCGGGCTGTTCCAGATGTCACGCAGGGTCTGCTGCGTGGCATCACCCAAGGTGTAGTTGCCATACCCGCGGGCCGAGAACGGCGCGATGCAGCACGGCAAGGCTCGACCATGCGCGGTGAAATACATCAGCGACCACGGGCGACGGCAGGTCGCCCATGGCTTGTCGTCGGCGCTGCGTTTCAGGCTCAGCCCGGGCTCGGTGGCGCCGGAGGCATCCAGCGTCACGCCGAGTTCGGCGCCGATCAGCCTGCGCCGCCTCGATCGCCGCCTGTTCCTGCTGCTGGGTCTGTTCGAACAGCGAGTGTTCCGCGCGGGCCTTGCCGAAGCCGGTCGTATCGAACACCAGCCGTTGCAGGTGGACCTCCCGCACGCCCATCGAGGCAGCCAGCCGGACGAAGGCAGGAAGTTGCTCGACCGTCTCTTTCAAGCCGGTCAGCCAGAGCGACACGCGCGGGGTGGTCACTCCCACTTGCTGCTGATACGCCGTGAATTTGCCGACGTCGCGGACGATGCGCTGGAAGAAATCCTTGCCGCGAATGGCGGCGTAACTCTTGCGATCGGCGGCATCCAGCGAAACGCGCAGCTCGTCCAGGCCGGTGTCGATCAGTTGCTGGAACTTCTTCGGCTGCAGCAGCGTGCCGTTGGTATTGAACAGGACATAGGTGCCGCGATCCTTGAGGTAGCGGATCATCTGCGGCAGCGCCTTGACCAGCATCGGTTCGCCGACGCCATGCAGCACCACGCGGGCGATGTTGGGTACCTGGTCGACAATACGGGTGAACAGCTCCCAGCTCATGTCGGCGGGCGGTTCCAGATCTTCGAACGTGCGCGGACAGGTCTCGCACAGCAGGTTGCAGCGATTGGTGACTTCCAAGTAGAGGCAAACTGGCGGTTGTTCCGCCACGTCGTGACGTGCCACCCCGACGGCTTCAAAATAGCGGCGAGGATCATGCAGGGTCGTGGTCGACATTAGTGACTACCCTTCATCAATTCGGGTCTGAAGACGAGGCGTGGACGATGCAGATCGACCAGGACGAGAAGCAGGGCCGGGACGAAGACGACCGACGGCCAGACGAAGCGGTCCCCAAAGGTGTCGAGGTAGAGCAGAATCGGTGCTGAGGCGAGCCACAGCACGGCGCGGTATGGCGCCACGACGCAAGGCACCGCCAACCATGCGTAGTACCAGGGATAATGCGGACTGATGGCAAAACTAAGACCCGCCATCAAGATCGCCGCCGCGCCACAAATGGCAACCGGGTCATCCGGCCGGCGGACGAACGCGAACCAGCAGCCGAGGCCAGCCAGCGACAGCAGCACCACGGCCATGTACAGCCGCATCGCGAAGTCCGGCAGCGCGACTATCCTGGCGAGGCCCGCCAGCAGCCAGATGCCGCTGCCAGTATCAAGGCCTTCCTCGGCTTTGTAGACGTCCGTCGAGCCAAACACCAGCGTGCCGGCACCGATGTACACGACATACAGCGCAAGGACGGTCGGCACCGCGGACGCTATCAACCGCCAGCCGCCGCCGCGCCGCCAGAGCGCGGGAGCCACGACGGCGGGCAGGAATTGGTCGCGATCGCCGCCCCCAGCAGCACGCCAACCCAGGCGTCCCGGCGCCGCACGCGCAGCAGCAGCGCGGCCGCGAGCAGCCCGATCGCCACGGCGTCGATGTGGCCGTTGCCGGCAAACGCCCAGACCGGAAGCGGATTCCAGGCATAAATCAGCAGCCGTTCCCCCGGCAGGCCGGCGTCTGCCAGCAGGCGCAGCAAGCAGGCCATGGCGATCGCCTCGAACCCGACCATGACCAGCTTCACTGCCGTTACACTCGGCCATACCCGGCCAATCGCGGCAAAAACCACCTGCGCAAAGGGCGGATAGAGCGTTCGCGCCCATTCCGCTCGGGCGATATGTGGAAAGACCGTGTTATCGCGCAGAGGTTGCAGCGCCGGGTCGGCCGGCAGATAGCGATACGGGTTGATCCCGGCGTCCTGCACGCGACCGTCCCAGACATAACGAAAAACATCGGTCGACAGGAAGGGCGGCGAGGCCAGGACCGGCAGCCGCATGGCAACAGCCACAAGCAGCACCACCCATACCGCGTGCCGCGGTGCCGGACAGGCGCAGGATCAGCGTCACCGCCAGCAGATAAATCGCCGCGCTGACCCCGAGGATCGCGACGAACCAGTTCTTCGTGGGGATCGATCCGATGCCGTGATGGCGCCGGGCACATGCAGCGACAGCGCCGCCGAGCGTCAAAGCCAATAGCAATCCGCCGAACAGCCAAAGTCGGATCATTCCGCTGCTAGATCCAGAGTCCCGCCTGCGCAGCCCCATCCGCGCCAGTGCACCGCGGTGAACGGAGCGGCATAGGGCAGCAGACCGTTACCAGCGACCGGCGTTGCTGCTTCCATCAAGCAGGCGGCACAGCCCGAGCGTAGTCATCCACGTCGTACCAGGTCGCCAGTTCCACCACCTCCAGCCCAAGCTGCGCCGCGCGTATACGGGTGGTTCCGCGACCCGATCCGTGCTCCAGGCAATGTCGGCGAACAAATGGGCATGGGCTGCCTTCATGCCCAGCAGGTAGTAGCCGCCGTCATCCGCCGGCCCCAGCACGATCCGATCGCCGGCGCCGCCAGCGCCGACGCGGTGCGGGCCAGCAGCGCGGTGGGCAATGTCGGACTGTCGGAGTTCAGCACCACGGCCGCTTCGTGGCCGCGCGCCAACATGGCCAGGATCGCATGCAGCAGGCATCCGTCCGAAGCCTTGCACATCAGGCGGCATCAGCGGGGAGCCATCCGCCAGCAGCAGCCCGGTGCCGGCCGCGAGATGGCCGTCGAACAACGCTTCCTGCCCCGCCGGGCGCGTAAGCGACATAGCCGGCAATCGGTGCCACCCGGGCGGCCAGTGCGATGTTTTCGGTGATGTCGCGCAGGAATGCGGCGCTAACGGCGGCAGCCTGGCGCGGCGTCAGGGGCGGGCACAGCCGGGTCTTGGACTGACCAGGTCGCGGCGCCTTCGCCATCACTCCGATCGCGCAACCGATACCACATCGCATGCATTAAATCCCGCTGAACCAATTATAGCCGCGATCCGTCCAGAACCCTCGCGGCCGCTGGTTGGTGACGTACAGGGTGGTCACGAATTTAGGGTTCTTGAAGCCTAATTTGGTCGGGATCCGGATCTTGAAAGGGTAACCGTAGCGTGTCGGCAGAATGTCATCCGACAGCCGGAACGCCATCAACGTCTGCGGATGCAGCGCGGTCGGCATATCGATCCCCTCATAGTAGCCGTCGGCGCACTCAAAACCGACATAGCGCGCGGTCGTATCGGCGCCGATACGGTGCAGGAACTCGCTTAGAGGCGTGCCGGACCATTTGCCGATCATGCTCCACCCCTCGACGCAGACATGGCGGGTGACCTGAGCTGACCTGCGGCAACGCGTGCAGCCGTTCCACCGTCCAGGGGCGCTTGTCTTCGATCTGTCCCGCCAGCGTCAGCCGGTAGTCGGCGGCGTCGAGTTTCGGAGCCTTGTCCGGCCCGTACCAGGCATTGTAACGAAAATCCTTGACCGCCATCGGTTTCGGGAAAGGTCGGTGCCAGCCGGTTCTGGCCGAAGATCGCGGCCTGTACCCGATCGTTCCAGGCGGACACCACGCCAAGCGCACGCTGTACGCTTTCGTGGTCGCTGACATCGCAGCCGGTCAGCATGGTCAGCGCGCCCAGCGACAGGCTGCCGCGGAACAGCTCCCGGCGTTGCAGGCTCATGTTGCGTCTCCCGTATGCGCGATTCCCGGACGGGCGTTTGCTGGGTGGGCATGCGGCCGAGCGGTGGCTTTGCCCAGCACCATGGCGACGAAGGTTTTCGGCACCAGGATGACCAAGGCGACGTGCACGATCGAGGAACAGCACGATCGCCGTCATGAACAGGAAATGCACCAGCCTGGCACCCTGAAAGCCGCCGAACAGCACCTCCAGCGGATAGGTCTGCACCGGCTTCCAGATCGCGATGCCGGACAGCACCATCATGGCGACGGCGCCCAATGCGCCCCAGTAGAAGACCCGCTGCACGGCGTTGTATTCGCCCAGGCTGTGCGCCAACTTGAACCGCGCGGCGGCGGAGAAGTCGCGCCAGAACGATTTCGGTCCCACCGGAAGGTAGTCGCGCCAGAAATGCCCGGTAACGATGCCCCAGACCATGAATCCCAGGTAGCTCAGCAGCAGCAGCCACATCGCCGCGAAGTGCCAAGCGATGGCGCTGGCGACGCCGGGGTCGTTGTGCAGCACCAACGCGCCTCCACGTCGCCGCCGAGGGTCAATCCGCTGGGGAAGGTGAAGCCGAAAATCGGGCTGGAATTGTAGATCCGCCAGCCGCTGCCGATCATGATCAGGATCGCCAGCGCCATCAGCCAGTGGGTAATGCGCCTGGAAATGGGGTGTGTCTGCACTTCCAGTTCTTGTTCGATCATGTCACGGCCTCCAGCCCGGCGGCGGTCAGGGCGGTTTTGCCTTCGGCGCTGCCCAGGAAGGCGACGAAGGCCTCGGGGTCGGGCCGGCGAGCCAACCGCGTGACGGTGGCGGCATAGAGGATCGGCGGCCAGGCCTCGTCCGGCACCGGCGCCGATGGCGTGCAGCCGGTCATCGGCGGCGACCTCCGACTGGTGCAGCAATCCCTGGCGGGCGGCGCCGTTGGTCAGCAGCCAGGCAACCGCTTCGGTATCGATCACGCCGAGGGCGTAGGCTTGCGGATAGCCGAGGCGCTGCAGGATGGCTGGTCCGTCGATGTCGGAGGCGGGGGAAGGATCGGGTACGGCGAACGATCCGTCCGGCCCGGCCGGTGACCGCGCGGCCGCCACCACCAGCCGGTTACGCCAGGGTGCGGTGCGGCCGCCCGGCTGCACCAGCGTTGCCCGTTCGGCTTGGTCCAGCAGTGCGGGCTGGGTGACCAGGATGTCGTTCTGGATCTCTCGCTCAAGCTGCGGCAGCACCAGGCCTGGGGCGGTCGGGTGCACGCGGACGCGGACGCCGGTGCGGGCGGTGAACGCCGCCGCGGCTCGCCGGATCGCCGGTGCCGCGGCGGTGTCGCAGGTGAGCGCGAGGGCGGTCGTCTGCGCCGATGCGCCGACTGAAAGGCTGATCGCGGCCAGCGCCGGGGCTGCCAGAAGCCCGCGCCGAGGAATAAGCATGTATCGTCTTCCTGTCCGTCTGTGAAAGGGACACCTATCCCGACGCTTTGTTACGGCAAAATCTGTCAATTGGCGTCAGAAACAGGTGTGCGATAGCATGCTGGCGACGGGTCGCGCATCGGTTGCCTTGCGTCGCCCGCTTAGCCTCGCCGCTGCTCAGTGAAGTCTAGAGGACCGTTCCATGCCACAGAAGCTGCCCGCACTCAGTCTGGTCGCCGTTCCGGGGCGCCGCCGACGGACCATTGAGATCGCCCAGGAGATCGAGCGGCGCGGCTTCGCCGGCATCTACGCGCCCAGCATGTTCGGCAACATGTCGTTCTGCGAGGCGCTGGCCTGGAATACCACGAGCCTGCCGTTCGGCACCGCGATCGCGCCGATCTACCAGCGCACGGTGTCGGACTTTGCCCAGAGTGCCGCGGTGATGCACGAGATCTCCGGCGGGCGGTTCCGGCTGGGGATCGGTGTCGCGCATGGGCCGTCGCATGTCCGCATGGGCGTCACGCCGGGCAAGCCGCTAGGTGACACGCGCAGCTTCGTCGAACGCTTCCGCGCGCAGGAAGGCCTTGGGTGCTGCCGCCAATCATCATCGCTGCCCTGCGTCGGAAGATGGTGGCGCTGGCTGGGGAGATCGCCGAGGGCGTGGTGTTCGCCAATGCCTCGCGCTCGCACATGGCGGCCTCGCTGGCGGCGCTGCCAGAGGCGAAGCGGGCCGATCCCGGGTTTTTTATCGGCAACATGATCCCGACCTGCATCAGCGACGATGTCGAAGCGGCAAAGGCGGTGAACCGGCGCACCCTGACCAACTATGGCCTGCTGCCGAACTACCGGAACTACTGGAAAGAAGCCGGTTACCAGGAGGAGATGACGGCGATCGAGACCGCGCTGGCCGAGGGCCGCAAGGATGATGTGCCAAAGTATCTGACCGACAGATGGCTGGCCGATAACACGCTGTTCGGGTCGGCGGCGAAGGTGCGCGACGGGGTGGAGGCGTGGCGCGATGCCGGTGTGCGTGACCTGATCATCGTGCCCTCATCCGCGGCTGGGAACCAGATCAAGGCGCTGGAGGAGGTATTTTCGGCGTTTGCCTGAGGGCGGCCGGTGAGGCTCACCGTGCGGGGCGCTGACTTGAGGATGCAGCGCTTGACCATCCTGGCTGCCGCCGTCACGGTCACGGCCTGCAACCGGCCGTAGCAGGCACGAAGTTTGGAAGGACATTCGCATGGCAACGCATGAGGGTTTGCGCTTCGGCATCTTTCTGGCGCCCTTCCACCGCGTCGGCGACAACCCAACTTTGGCGCTGAGCCGCGACATGGAGCTGGTCCAGTGGCTCGATCATCTTGGCTATGACGAGGCTTGGATCGGCGAACACCACTCGGCCGGGTGGGAGATCATTGCCGCGCCGGAAATCTTTATCGGTGTGGCGGCGGAAAAGACGCGGCAGATCATGCTGGGTTCGGGCGTGACCAGCCTGCCGTATCATCATCCACTGCTGGTGGCGCAGCGTTTCGTGCAGCTCGATCACATGACGCGCGGGCGGGCGATGCTGGGGTGCGGGCCGGGCGCGCTGGTGTCCGACGCCTACATGATGGGGATCGAGGCGGACGCGCAGCGGCGGATGATGGACGAGTCCCTCAGCGCGATCGTGGCACTGCTAGAGTGCAAGGACCCGGTCACAGTCAAGACCGACTGGTTCGAGCTGCGCGAGGCTCGGCTGCACCTGAAGCCCTATACCAAGGGCGGCTTTCCGATCGCGGTCGCCAGCGTCACGACGCCATCCGGCGTGCTGGCCGCGGGCAAGCATGGCGTTGGCCTGCTGTCGCTGGGTGCCGGGCTGCCGGGCGGGTCGGAGAAGCTAGCCGATCACTGGAAGATGGGCGAGGCGGAGGCAGCCAAACACGGCAAGACGTTGAACCGCGAGAATTGGCGCCTGGTCATCAACATGCACTGCGCCGAGGACGACGAACAGGCGATGGCCGAAGTCCGCAAGGGCGAGCGGGTGGAGACGCTGAGCTATTTCAGCGAAACACTTGGTAGGCCGCCGATGCGCAGCGAGAACCCGCTGGCCGAGGGGCTGGCGGCGGGGTCCACCCTGGTGGGCTCCCCCGACACCATCGCCGCCGGGATTGAGCGGCTGTTGAGCTTCACCGGCGGCGGCGCCGGAGCGGTGCTGTTCCGGGCGCATGAGTGGGCCAACCGGGAGCAGACGCTGCGCAGCTACGAGCTGTTCGCGCGTTGGGTGATGCCGCGTTTCCAAGGCAGCCTGGAGACGACGATCGGTTCACGCGAGTGGTGCAGCGCGAACCGCGCCGGCATCTTCGGCCCATCGATGGGGGCGCTGCGGAAGGCATTCACCGATGTCGGTCAGGAGGCGCCGGACCTCGTTCGGTTCCAGCTGCATACGGGGAAGTCGGAGGTTTAGGAGGCTGCGGTGAGGTCGCTGGCTGTCGGGCAGATCGCTAGCATTGCCCCGCCTTCGGCGCCGGTTCGATCCATGGATTGAAGCTTTTGGCGCCTGTCCGGGCGTAGTCGCTCGTGTCGCGTGTGACAATCGTCAGTCCATGATGCAGACCCGTCGCGGCAATGATTAGATCGGGCTGTGAAAACGTGTGGCCTACCTTCCGCCCGTTCTCGACCAGCAGTCGCCATTTGAACATGATGTCCTCGCTGATCGGCAAAATCCGTCCTTCAAACAACTGGCGAATGCGACGGGTCAGCCAATCGTTCAAGTCCGCGCGGCGGCTGGGATCAAGCACGAGTTCAATACCAAATCGGATTTCCGCGACTGTCACTGCACTGATAAACAGGCGATCGAGCGGCTGGCTCCTGACGAACCCCACGACCTTCGGCTCGGCTTTGGGCTTGCGTAGTTCCGACAGGATATTCGTATAAAGCAGCCAGCCTGTCACAGACTGACGTCGCGCACCGGCATAGGCACGGAGCTCAGTTCAATCTCAAAGTCGCGGTCCGGGCAGGACTGAAGCGCATCGATCAGAGCCTGGCCGGTTTCGCTGCCGGTGAGCCGCCGGAACTCTTCGGCCGAGATGACGACGACCTCATCACGTCCATGCACCGTGACATGCTGCGGCCCATTGCTTCTGACTTGTCGCACCAATTCGCTGAACTGTGCTTTTGCGTTTTGTAAGGACCAATGGTTTGGCAGTTCACCGAACGCCAGGTGCGATCGATTTGGTTGGCTTGCCACGAAGGACTTCCATATTTCTAGTCGGTCTGAATAGATATTATCCGAAGTTTTGACTTGCAAACCAAATCGGCTGGTTCTGGAAGCAATTCAATCACGATCCTCTGGGACTCCGCTGGCACCAACCATCCGAGAGGGGCCATCTTCCGGTACGACGGACGGCATTCTACAATACGTAAGTACCTATATCCGACCCAGCTAGGCTATTGCGGCAACAGCGCAAGTTGGCCAAACTCACGCCCGATAATCCGGTGGAACTCGAATGCCGGACCTAGGGAGGAGGCCATCGTGATGTCCAGCTCGATCGCGGCAACGTCGAACGTCGCCTGGTGGCGGGAACCCACCAAGGATCAATGGTACGCCTACGCGGCTGCCTGGATGGGCTGGACGCTGGATGCATTCGACTTCACCATCTTCCTGTTCCTGCTGGTGCCGATATCAAAATACTTCAATGCGTCGCTGACTGTGGTGACGTTGGTGACGACCCTCACGCTGTTCATGCGCCTGGTCGGAGCCACGGCGGCGGGCTGGATGGCGGATCGGATGGGGCGCAGGGCGCCGCTGATGATCTCGATCCTGTGGTTCTCTGTCTGCAATTTTATCGCCGGCTTTTCCCCGACATTCACCTTCCTGCTGATCTTCCGCACGCTGCTGGGCATCGGCATGGGTGCGGAGTGGCCGGCCGGCGCAGCGCTGGCAATGGAAACCTGGCCGGTGCGCTCACGCGGCTTGATGGCCTCTCTCCTGCAGGGTTCCTGGGCATTGGGCTATCTGTTCTCCGCGCTGGTCTACACACTCCTGTTCGATAGTCTGGGTTGGCGCTGGATGTTATGGATTGGCGTCGTGCCGGCCCTGGCCTGCGTCTGGATCCGCATCTACGTGAAGGAGCCGGAAGTATGGGTGGAAAACCAGCGCCAGCAAAAGGAGAAGTCTCTCCAGGTCAAGGTGCCTCTGCTCGAGATCTTCAAGAAGGGCAGGATCGGCAACACGCTGACCGCCTGCTGGTGGATGGCGAGTTCCTTTACCGTCTACTACTCAGTATTCGGGACCTTCGCAGCCTACTTGCAGCGTGACCTGAAGATGACTGCGGCGGCAGGCATTCCACTTTTGATCTCGAACGCCGCCACCTTCGCAGCCAGCTTTCTGTGGGGCGCGGTGTCAGACAGGTATGGCCGGCGCTCGGCGATGATCATCCCGGCGATTCTCGGCTTCGTCATCACGCCGTTCTACCTGCTGACCACGGATTTCTGGACGATCACGGTCTTCTTTTCGTTGCAGGGCCTGTTCGCCGGGGCGATCTATGGACAGAACCCGAGCTACTTGTCGGAACGCTTCCCGACCGAGGTGCGTGCCACGGCCTCCGGCTTCGTCTACCATCAAGGCGCGATTTGGGGTGGCATGGTGCCACTGCTGCTGACTTGGCTGGCGGTGAACCAGGGCATGGGATTTGCCAAGCCGATGCTGGTACTCAACCTGCATCGGGTTGGTGAGCTTTATCGCTGCCGTGTATTGCGGGCCGGAGACAAAGGGTACGGGTGCTGGTCGCCGATCTGGAGGTTTTCGGGGTGGCCGAGACACCGTAAGAGCAGTATCTCGCGTCCTGCGATAAAAGGCTTTTGCGGCCATGGCCCGACTTAGCGTTAACCTGAACAAGATCGCCCTGCTGCGGAACTCCCGCCGCACCGGCGTCCCCGACCTGCTGCGGTTCGGGCGGCTGGCGCTGGAGGCCGGGGCGCAGGGGCTGACCGTGCATCCTCGCCCGGATGAGCGGCACATCCGCGCCGCCGACGTCCCGGCGCTTGGCGACCTGATGCGCCCCCGCCGCCCGGCCTTCGAATTTAACATCGAGGGCTATCCGGACGAGCGACTGATGCACATCCTCCACGCCGAGCGGCCGGAGCAAGCAACATTGGTGCCGGATGCACCGGATGCGTTCACCTCGGAGGAAGGCTGGACGCTGGACCCGGCGCAAAACGCGCTTGCCATCCCCGCCATCGCAGCGATCAAGGCGCTCGGCTGCCGCGTCATCCTGTTCATTGATCCCGATCCGGCGGTGATCGAGCGCGTCCAGGCCACCGGCGCCGATGGCGTGGAGATCTACACCGGCCGCTACGCCGCCGCATTTCGCAATGGCAGCCATATGCCGATCCTGGAGCGGATCGGCGCCACCGCACGGGCGGCGCAGGCGGCGGGCTTGGTGGTCAATGCCGGCCATGACCTGAACCTGCACAACATCCCGCCGCTGATGCAGGCGGTGCCGTTCCTGGCCGAGGCCTCGATCGGCCACGAACTCACCGCCGACGCGCTAGAGCGCGGCTTCGCCGCCACCGTCGCCGCCTACGCAAAGGCACTTCAGTAACCCGGCACCTCATTGACGCACAGCACGCGCCAGCCATCCGCGCTGTGCTCCAGCCGGGTCAGCGACAGGTTCTGGATCGCCATGTGCAGCGCGTTGTCGGGGCCGATATCCAGCGCATGCGCCACCGCGCCGCGGATCGCGCCACCGTGGCTGACGATCACCACGTTCTGACCTTCGTGCTCCACGGCCAGGCGCTCCATCGTTGCGCCGACGCGGGTGATCACCTCCGCCATGGTTTCTCCGCCGGGCGGTTTTTCGTGACCGCCCAGCGGCCAGAACGCATGCGCCGGCAGCGCCAATTTGGCCGGCAGGTCGGCGTGCGGCAAGCCTTGCCACTCCCCCAGCGACTGCTCGATCAGCCCCGGCTCGACGGCCAATTCGGTGCACGGGTAGCCGTGCGCGAAGATCGTGTCAGCCGTCCGCTGGGTGCGCGAGAGGGGCGTCACCAGCCACACCGCGGGCCGAGGCAAGCGGGCGGCGAGGGAGCGGTACATCGGCGCCTGCTCGATCAGGGTGGTCTCACACAGCGGCACGTCCATCACGCCGTAAAGAAAGGCGCGGGCGTTCTCCTCCACCAGCGCATGCCGGATCAGCCAGAACTGTGTCTGCATCATTCGCCCATGTTGACCAGTGCGCCGCGCACCCTGGCTTGGTGGAACTGCCTGGAGAACAGCAGCGAGGCGGCGGCAAGCCAAAACAGGTTCAGGCCGAACGCAGCGGCCAAGTGGTCCCAGCGCACCACACCGTCCAGCAGGATGCCACGCATTCCCTCGAACACGTGGGCGCTCGGCAGGGCCAGTGCGACCGGCAGGATCGCCCGCGGCAGCACGGAGACCGGATAAAACACAGCCGAGAATGGCGCGAGCCCGAACATTACGCCCCAGGCCAGCGCCTCGGCTCCGGCGCCGTGGCGCAAGATCAGCGACACGACGGCAAGGGCCACCGACCATCCCATGATCATCAGGTTGATGAAGAACAGCACCAGTACGAGGCCAAACGTGAACAGGTTGAACGCGTAGAACGCCCAGGCCAGCAGGATCGCCGGCATCACGCCCAGCAGCATACGGATGATCGACATGCCGATCAGCGCGGCGATCATCTCCTGCGGGCGTAGCGGACTAACGAAGATATGGCCCAGGTTGCGCGACCAGATCTCCTCCATGAACGAGATCGAGACGCCCATCTGGCTGCGCAGGGTGACTTCCCACAGCAGGACGCCGCCCAGCAGAGCCGAACCGGCCATGATCGCAGAATTGCCCATGCGGGCGCGCAAAAAACTCGCGGTGAAGCCCCAGATGCACATCTGCAGGACCGGCCAGTACGCAAGCTCCAGCATGCGAGGCCAAGAGCGCTGATAGAGCGCCAGATGGCGATACATCAGCCCCCAGATGCGGCGCAGCGAAGCCTTCATGCCGCCACCGCCTGCCGGCGATCGCGGGCAATGTCGAGGAACACGTCCTCCAAGTCGTGCCGCCCGTAGCGCGCCAGCAGATCGTCCGGACTTCCGCGATCGACGACGCGGCCCTGCTTCAGCATCACGACATGCGAACAAAGCCGTTCGACCTCGGCCATGTTGTGGCTGGCTAGCAGGATAGTGCAGCCGCTTTCGTCGCGGTAGTGTTCCAGCCACGTGCGGACCATGTCGCCGGTGTCGGGGTCCAAACTGGCCGTCGGCTCGTCTAGCAGCAAGACATCGGGTCGGTTGATCAGCGCCTTGGCCAGCGCCACGCGGGTCTTCTGGCCGGCGGAGAGCTGCCCAGCCGGGCGATGCAGGAACGGCCCCAGATCAAGCTCCCGCGCCAGTTCGGCGATCCGGTCGTTGATTCGCGGCACGTTGTATAGGTGGCCGTAGACCCGCATGTTTTCCGCCACCGTCAGTTTAAGCGGCAGCGAGAGATACGGTGACGAGAAGTTCATCCGTGCGAGAGCCGCGAACCGGTCGATTGCCATGTCATGGCCGAGCACGGTGATACGCCCGCTGGTTGGCACCAGCAGACCGAGAAGCATTGCAATCGTTGTAGATTTGCCCGCGCCATTGCCGCCTAGGAGGCCAACCGTGGCGCCCATTTGGGCGGTGAAATCGATCTCATCGACGGCCAGCACGTCACCGTACCGCTTGACGAGCTGCTCAACCTGGATTGCTATCATGTCATGTGGGATAAGGCGCCCGGTCCGGATCGCCAAGAGGCGATTGGCCAAATTCGTCGATGGCCCTACCTTAGCCGATCATGATCGAACTTCTCGCTGCCCCCGCCAGCCTGCCGCCGGGTCACCGGATCTATGCGATCGGTGACGTGCACGGCTGCCTGGACCGCCTGGTGGCTTTGCACGAGATGATCGCGGAAGATCAGGCGGAGCGACCGCCCCGGCGGGTGACGCTGATCCACCTCGGCGACTATGTGGACCGCGGCACCGACAGTGCTCAGGTGGTTGACTGGCTGATCAACGGCCCTCCGGTGCCGGCCGACAAAATCATCAACCTGATGGGTAACCACGAACAGATGATGCTGGCGGCGGTCGCCGGAGCGGACAGGGACACGGCGGATCATTGGCTGGGCAATGGCGGCGCCGACTCGCTGCTGAGTTGGGGTATCGCACGCACGGTGCCGCCTGCCGAATGGGCGAACCGGCTGCCTCGCCCGCATCTGATTTTCCTGCGCGACCTGGCCATTAGCCACCGGATTGGTCCTTACATGTTCGTGCACGCCGGCATCCGCCCTGGCGTGCCGCTGGACAAACAGTCCAGGCACGACATGCTGTGGATACGGGAGCCTTTCCTGCAGTCTCCGGATGACCATGGTGCGGTCATCGTGCATGGTCACACGCCAAGGCGTGAGCCGATCGTGCTGCGCAACCGGATCGCAATCGACACTGGCGCCGTCCTGGGCGGCGCGCTTACCTGCGTCGTTCTGGAAGACGACACGCTTGGCTTTTTGCAGAGCTAACTTTAGCGCGAGTGCCTGCTGCACATCGTTCGCCGCTGCCTGTACCGGCTGGACCTGTCGTGGCAGACAAAAGACGCTGCTCGGTCGCACGAATTGCCACACGAAGCTTCATTCCAACTGTGACCTTCGCACCGCCCGTGTCCCAGTACACCGTTCCACTCGGACGCCTGGGCCGGAATGTATTCTTCAACAATCCGCCAGATTGGCTCCGAAGCGGCGAGCGGCGGTCGCGGTACCATCGTTAGGTCTTGGTTCGCCGCGCCCACTGATGTCTAGATCGGAGCCTGCCTGATATGACCACGCCGACCATCCCCCCGCCGCAGCCGGAGAACCTGAGCCGTGCGCTCAAACGCAATATCGAGGCGCTGGAGAAGCGCCGTCGACAGGAGGCCACGTCCGCGACACGGCAGGAACGGCTGGCCGACGCGATCACCGCGTTCACCGGCAGCATGCTGTTTGTTTATCTACATCTGGCACTCTATGGGGCTTGGATCGTGGTCAACCTCGGCGTCGTGCCACAGCTGCCAAAATTTGATCCGTCGTTCGTGATCCTGGCGATGGTGGCTTCCGTCGAAGCGATCTTTCTGTCCACCTTCGTGCTGATAAGCCAGAACCGCACCGCGGCCGCGGCGGACAGGCGGGCCGATCTTGATCTGCATATCAATTTGTTGGCCGAGCATGAGCTGACCAAGCTGATGGCGGTGGTATCGGCCATTGCGGCGCGTCTGGACGTACAGCTCGATGACGATACTCAGATCGAAGAAGTCAAGAAGGACGTGGCACCTGAAGCGGTGCTGGACGAACTTGATGCAAAGCAACTGAACAACGAGGTGACTTGATGACTAAGCAGCGTATCTTGACGACATCAAGCGCCTTGTATCTAGTTCCATAACATTCATCTCTCGTACATAATTGAAGCCCTTCCTGATCACCATTTCGGCGGTGTTGCAAATCGAAACCGGAGCGAGTGGCGCGGCGGCCGGCTGTGGCGGGGCAAGCGCGTGAAGGCCACCTATCGTGGCTGTGGAAGGTCATACGGGACGGCTACCACGATCTACGCTTGCTTATTAGCCCCGTGGCACGCGAAGATGATTGTCACCACTGTGACAGCTCCAGTACGGCAGGTTGTATGAACCAGATAACGTCTGGCCCGGCGCCTCGCGCTGACGAGCCGCAGCCTGACCTTGCCGCTGCTGTCCGGCGGCTCGCGCATACCAACGTGCTGGTCATTGGCGATGTCATGCTCGACCGCTACACGTATGGTGAGGTGACGCGGATCAGCCTTGAGGCGCCGGTTCCGATCCTCACCATAGACCGGGAGGTGGCATTGCCGGGTGGGGCCGGTAATGTGGTCCGGAATCTGACAGCACTGGGCGCGGCGGCCGCCTTCATTTCGGTGGTGGGGGATGATTTGGCCGGATCGGACCTAACCGGGTTGATTGGTGGACAACTGAATGTGGAGCCGTGGCTACTGGTGCAAGGCGGCCGGACGACAACGTTGAAGACCCGCCTGATCGCCTCCGGCCAGCAACTGCTACGCGCGGATCGGGAGCAGACCGATCCGATCCATCCAAAGCTTGCAGATCGCATGCTACGCATCGCCTTTGACGCAATGGCTGCGACAACTGTCACCGTGCTGTCGGATTACGGCAAGGGCGTGCTATGCGCCGACGCGCCAACAAGGCTCGTGGAGGCGGCGCGCAAAGCCGGGCGCAAGATTATCGTCGATCCGCGCGGCAGCGATTTTGCCCGCTATGCCGGCGCCGACGTGGTGATGCCGAATCGCCAGGAACTCGCCGCGGCCGCGCGGATGCCGGTGGATACCGAGGCGGCGATTGTCGCGGCTGCCCAGCACTTGCGCGGCAAGCACGGCTTCGGCGCCGTCGTCGTGACCCGCGGCAATGACGGCATGACGCTGGTGGATGCCGGACGGGTGATGCATTTCCCGGCCGAGGCGGCCGATGTGTATGATACCTCCGGCGCTGGGGATACCGCACTGGCGATGCTGGGGGCGGCGCTTGCGGCGCAGCTCGATCTGCCGGTCGCGGTGCGACTCGCGAATCTTTCGGCAGGCATCTCGGTCGGCAAAGTCGGTGCCTCGGTGGTGCGAGAGGCTGATCTGCTCGCCGCGCTGACGCCGCAGCACAGTGCCTTGCGGAAAATCGTCACCACGGAAGAGGCGGTGGAGCAAGCCGAGCGGTGGCGTCATCGCGGCTGGCGGGTGGGCTTTACCAACGGGTTTTTCGATCTGCTGCATCAGGGGCATATTCATCTGCTGGAGCAGGCGAGGGCACGCTGTGACCGCCTAATTGTCGGCTTGAACTCGGATACCAGCGTGCGCCGGCTGAAAGGATCGCCTCATCCGGTGCAGCCGGAGGCGGCGCGGGCAGCGGTGCTGGCCAGTTTCGCCTGCGTCGACCAGGTCTGCCTGTTCGAAGGGGATACACCAGAAAGCCTGATCGAAGCGCTGCGACCGGATGTGCTGGTCAAGGGCGCCAACCAGACAGTTGAGGACGTGGTGGGCGCCGACCTGGTGCGCGGCTGGGGCGGCCGGGTGTTGCTGATCGATATCCTGGAGGATCATGCCGCGCGATCGAACCTGACGCCGGTGAAGTTCTAACGAAATGGCTTGCCGCTTGGGTCCTGACGCGGCGACCGTGCCGCTACGGCGGCAAGGCGCACGATAAACGCAGCGTCCTCTGGTCCTTCCGACGGGGCTGCGGCAAAATCCGCCTCGTCTGATCCGACGGGAGGAAACATCCATGGCCAAGGTCATCATAAGCTGCGCCGTCACAGGCGCGATCCATACACCCAGCATGTCGGACCATCTGCCGATCACGCCGGAGGACATCGCCCGATCCTCGATCGAGGCGGCCGAAGCCGGTGCCGCGATTATCCATTTGCATGCGCGCAATCCGGTTGACGGGTCTCCGACGCCCGATCCGGCAGTGTTCATGAGATTTCTGCCGGTGATCAAGCAGAGCACTGATGCGGTGATCAACATCACCACTGGTGGCGGTTTGACCATGACTTTAGACGAGCGGCTCGCCGCGCCGCTGGTGGCACGGCCGGAAATGTGCAGCCTGAACATGGGCAGCATGAACTTTAACATCTCGCGTGCCGGCGATCGCATTGCGAAGTGGAAGTTCCCCTGGGAGAAGCCCTACCTGGACGCAACCGACAACTTCATTTTTCGCAATACATTCAAGGATATCGAGGGTATCGTCGAAAAACTCGGCAAGGCCCACGGCACTCGCTTCGAATTCGAGTGTTATGATATCGGGCATCTGTACAACCTGGCCTATTGCCTGGATCGCAAGATCGTGGAGCCGCCGTTGTTCGTGCAGTCGATCTTCGGCATCACCGGCGGCATCGGCGCGGAGCCACGGAACCTCTTGTTCGCCAAGGAAACCGCGGATCGGTTGTTCGGCGACGCCTATGTCTGGTCGGTGCTAGCCGCTGGCCGCCATCAGATGGCGTTCACCACCATGGCCGGGATCAACGGCGGTAATGTCCGGGTCGGGCTGGAGGACAGTCTGTATATCGGCAAGGGACAGCTCGCGAAATCGAACGCCGAACAGGTGGCCAAGATCAGGCGTATTCTGGAGGATCTGAGTTTGGAAATTGCGACGCCAACCGAGGCGCGGGAGATTCTGAAGCTGAAAGGCGGTGATCGCGTCGGTTTCTGAATGTCGGGTTGGTAATCTACTATGCCGGCCATCCTATGCGGTTGCCTGCGCTTGCGGTGCTCACGGGGTAGACGCCCGCTCCGCTCCGATCCTCGGCTGCCACGCCAGACCGGTTACCGCCCTCAGTGGCGGCGCCCTCTGGCTCGGCCTATGCAACTTTCAAACGGACACTGAGCAAGTGCGCCCTACCCACGACGGAACCTGTATGCCGCTCTGTCTCCCGCTTGCCACGTTTCATTGCTGGCCGCAGCCTTCAGTTGGAACAGGCATGCCCAGGCAACCAGCTGCCGCAGCTGTCACGATAGCCCGCTGTTTGCCGGTCGTGGCGGCGGGTGTATCATCACTCCAGAAAATCGCCCGACGGCGCCGACGGAGGGAGCCCGTGCTGGACCCTGACGCTGCTAGGCTATGGCCGCATGTCGGCCTTCGGCATCATTGAGGCGGCGACTGCGATTGCCGCCGGCCAAGTCGATTACGTCGCCCTGATTTATGCCAATACCCGCCGCTCCCGCCGCGTCAATTACGGCGGTGATGAAAGTCCGGGCACCTGGGACCCATGGGGGTTCACCTCCCCGGCGCCGCCCATGCTATGGCCTTCCGCCGCCACTTGGAGATGTATGGCACCATCACGCGGCTACTGGCAGAAGTTTCTGTATCGTTCCAGTATCATGCGTGCCTTAATCCCCATGCGGTGATGCGCAACCCGATTACGATCAAGGATCATGAGAGTGCGCGTGTCATTGCCGCGCCGTTGCGGCTGCTCGACTACTGCCTGATCACCGACGGCGCCATCTGCCTGATCCTAACTTCGGAGGAACGAGCCAAGAACTTCGCCAAGCCCCCGTGTTGATCTCCGGCTTCGGTGCGCAGGAGACTTTCAGCCCATCGTCGATTGCCAATTTCGACATAGATTTTTGGTATGCGGCGCTCAACGCGGCGGGCAGGCAGGCGTACGAGATGGCGGGCGTGACGCACCAGGATGTCGATGCATTGATGTGCTACGATCATTTCTCCTCCACCGTATTATTCAGCCTGGAGGGCCTCGGCTTTTGCCAGCGCGACAAGTCGGGAGCCTTCGCGGAGAATGGGCCCTTGAGCCTGGGCGGGCGGCTGCCGGTGAACACCAACCGCGGGCATCTGTCGAACTCCTACATGCAAGGCTGGGCGCTGAATGGCGAGGCTGTGCGGCAGCTACGCGGCGAATGCGGTACCAGGCAGATTCCGGATTGTAAGTTCGTGCAGTATGTGCAGGCGACGCCCTGCACCCGATCGATCAGGTGAGGAACAATCGGCTTCTAACCCGCTGACACAGTGCGCCTTGCCGAGATGCGTGCATGCGTTAGGGCCTGCGCCAGGGATGACATACATGGGTTTTGCACGCCTAGCGCCCCGTGTTAACGGGTCGCGGCTCGTCCATCCATCCGTTGCCGCTCAGAGTTTCCGTAGTGTCCGGTCGTCGGATTTGCCGTCGAAGTATTTTCGCAACGCCTCGATAAAAATGGCGTTGTCCGCGGCAACCTTGGAAAACAGCGTCATGGACGAACAGAACTTCACGTCATCCGGGCTGCCAAATATCTGATGTGCTGTCGAACCCTCCAAGATGTTGACCAGTCCCGTGCAGTCACGCAGCCTTGCACCAAGGATTGAATGCTTGAGATACGCATCCGCTTCATCCCGCGACGAAATCGCGAACCGACGGTTCATCTCACTGTTGCCCAACCCCGCAATCTGGGGGAACACAAACCACATCCAGTGACTGCGTTTGCGTCCGCTCCGCAATTCCGCGAGCACACAGTCAAAGACCGCGTTTTGCGCGTCGACAAAGCGCTGCAATTTGAATGGGTCGTCCACATCTCGCCTCGTGCTGTATCGCATCTTGGGTGTCACCGCCGGCATACCATGATCTTCTTGCGTGCGCCTACGCAAGTCGTGGGCAAAGGGTTGCGCCACCAAGCCGTGACAGATGCTGAAACCGATTGATGGTCCGTGCGTTTTCTGTCCATGCCTTCGACAGATCCCGCCAAGATTCCCAATCTCTCCGGCGATTTAACGGACCGCCCAAGTGTCAATAATGTGCCAGGTGGTAGAGCCGCCTTGCCTCCTGGCAGTTTGCCGAAGCCGTTTTTCGGCCCGCAAGGGGACGAGAACAGGGATCCCCCCGCCAATGCCCCGGTTCCACCGCAACCGACTGTAACGGTGAAAGACGAAGATGGAACCGACGGGAACAAGCCTGCAAGCGATGCATGAGTTCTTCTGTCGTAAAGGCGAGACGCGAAGCAAGCCGCGCTCCGCGCCAGCAACACTCTTTACCATAGGTCAACCGCTCTCACTCACCGTCTCAATCGAACTCCGTCGCCTGTCCCGGCTCGCGCCAATGTGCGAACATACGACTGATGTGGTGCGGCAGCGTCCGTCGCAGCGACAGATCCTGCGGCACGTCATCCTCGGCAAACCAGCCAACTCCACTCGTTTCAAGGCTGGGCGCCGGCGTCCCGCCCTCCAGCGTACAAATAAAGAACATCCGGACCACCGAGAACGCGGTCGGTGGCTGCGCCTGCTTGGCTCTGTCCCAGACCGCGGCCAGCTTCACCGGGCGGACATGATATCCGGACTCCTCGAGCACCTCCCGCACCACCGACTGCGCCGGAGTTTGGTTCACGTCCACCCATCCGCCGGGCAACGTCCAACGGTCGGCGTCAACCACCTCGCGCACCATCAGGATGCGACCGGGCGCATCAAACACCGCTGCGCGCACACCGACCTTTGGGGTGGCATAGCCGGTCTCGGCGTCAAACAGTTGCTCGATATGTGCAAGTTCCGCCCGCGTGTGTTCTGCCATGATGCGGGCGGAAAGGCGGGACAGCGCGGTGAAGCGGTCGAGGTCATAGGGGTCCTTGCTGAACGCCAGACCAGTCTGCGCGATGGCCTGGATTTCGCGGGCCCAGATCAACCAGTCAGGGTCGGGCATATGCAGGCCCGGAAAGGGATTCGTGGGTCACCGGCTTGTGCCGGTGATGACGCCTACTAAGTGGTCGCACTCAATCCGCCGTCTCCGTCATCATCACCGCCTCGGCGGGCTCACGGCTCGTAATCTCGCCCTCCGTCAGCACGCGCCAAACTCCGCCGACCAACACCTCACTCGGCTTGAACCGGGCTTTGTAGGCCATCTTGCGGCTCTCCGGCACCCAATAGCCGAGGTAGACATAAGGCAACCCCAAGGCTCGGGCCCGCTCGATCAGCCAGATGACCGCGTATGTGCCGAGTGACCGTTTTTCCATTGTTGGTGCGAAGAAACTGTAAACTGCCGATAGTCCGTCCCCGAGCCGGTCGCCCAAACAGGCGCTCAGCAATCGGTCCTGCGCATCGCGGAACTCAATGATGAAGGTATCGATCGGTGTGTCCTCGACCATCGCGCGATAGTCGTAGAAGCTCATGCTGGCCATGTCGCCGTCGCCATGGCGCACCTGCTGGTAGCGCTGGAACAACTGAAACTGTTCGGCGGTGGCGCGTGGCGGCACCTCATAACCCTCAAGCCCCGCATTGGCGCGGCTGATTTTCCGCAGCGTGCGGTCCGGCTGGAAGCTGTCCACCGGGATGCGGATCGGAACACAGGCCTGGCAGGCCGGGCATACCGGCGCATAGGCGATATTGTGGCTGCGGCGGAAGCCGGCGCGCGACAGCCTGTCGTGCAGCACCTCGGCATCCGGCCCAACGATTTCGGTGACCACCTTGCGTTCCGTGCGTCCCGCCATGTAGGGGCAGGGCAGGGGGGCCGTCGTGTAAAAGAATTGCGGCCGGCGAGGGGGCTTGTAGGTCATGGGGCGGACGTTCCGCCTTGCATGTTCCAACCTCCGTTCGGCGCGGTCAACGCTTGCATCGCCCGCACGCGCACGACGATCAGTCCGCTCACCAGGTCGTGCAGCGTTCGGTGTCGCACGGTGAACAGCGCCACCACCAGCAAAAGCCCGGACGTGGCCAGCGTCAGATAGAACATCAGCGTCGAGACCAGCGCTTGCAGGCCGGTTGGCGGCCCGAGGTCGAAATCGCGTCGTACCGTCAGTCCGAACATCTGCTGCCCGGGTGTGGCGCTCGCCGAACCCAGCAGCGACAGCAGGTGATAACAAAACGGCACGAAGGGCAGGATGCTCATGGCACTGAAGCCCAGGCCAAAGGTCAGCAGCCCGAACATCACCAAGATCCACCACATCACCCAGACCAGCAGCATGATCAGGACAACGTCGATCACCCAGGCGAGGCAACGGCGCGGCAACACGCCACCCACCAAAAATTCGTCGTCCAGGTAAGATGCTCCATGAACTCATGGCGTCAATTGAACCGTTCCGGTAATGCTGGCCGCGATCGGCCCCAACGTGATGGTAGCACCGTCGCGCCAGCGGGTGACAAAATCTCTAGCATGAGAACTGAATGGATTGCCTGACTGGCCGGGCGTGACCATGAACAGGCTGTGATCCAGGTCGGCCAGGTCATATACGCCCCGATAGGAGGCGCCGTGCACCGACTGGAACAGCGCGTTCGTGCCGCCGCGATCCACCGTTTCGTCATCCCCAGGGCTCGGCACGCTGATCGTGGTGAAGCTTCCCAGCACCGGCACGCCGCGCAGCACCGGGTGCGCAAACACCGCCTGATGGGCCTCGCCCCAGCGCCAGGCAGCGGGATCATCGCCGAAGCGGGCACTCAGCGCACGCACCGCGACGGCGAGCAAATCGCGCAGCATCGCGCCGCAGTCACCACCACACCACGACGCGCCCGACGGCGACAGCACGAACGCGACGAAGTCGGAAACCGGCGCGCCAACACCGTGCTCGATCCCGGCGCGGTGCAGCACGGCGTCGTAAAACGTGCTCATCCAGGCGTTGAAGATAAGCGGCTGCGGCCGGTCCATGGCAGCCGATCCATCCCAATCGCGCAACAGAGCCAGCGCAACGGAGGAGCGGTCGGCGACCTCCGGCAGCGCCAACAGCCGGGGCAGTATCTGGCGCGCGAAGGTGTTGACCACATCAGTCTGCATGGCAGCGAAATCCGCGGTGCTGTGCCGGTCGGAGCGGGCCAGCATCTCCCGAATCCGCTGCGCCCGCCAGTCGCCGAAGCTGTCCCGCCCCATGAACACCGGGAAGTCGGGACCGGCCACCGGCTCATTCGCATTGACCAGCCGGCCGCTGGCGGGGGAGACGTCGTGCGGCAACTGCTGCCCTACGGCCCAGCCGACCCAGTCATGCGAGCCATCGCCTGGCACGGGAGCGGATCCGTCGCCTGCCTTGCGGATCGGCACGCGGCCGGTGACGAACAGCCCGATGGTCTGCCGGTCGGCGACCAGCAGATTCTGCACCGGTGAACTGATGGCGGCGGCGGCTATACCAGCCTCCTGCACCGAACCGGCGCGGTTCAAGGCCAGCAAGCCGGCGGCCGCGGTGTCGCTGGGCTGCAGATTGCCCATCGCCACCGCCATGATGGGTCCTGTTGGATTATCCAGGTCGCTGATAACTGGCCCGTGCCGGGTTTCCCGCACCGTCAGAAGCTGATCCGGCTGGCCGCGCACCGCGATGCGCTCTTCCCGCACCGTGAAAGGCCGCGGGCCGTCCGGCGTCTGGTACTCGCCCGCGCCGGCCGGCGTCTCGATGAACACGTCCTGGACGTCGGCGCCGGTGGTGGTGAACGTCCAGGCAATCTTGCCGTTATGCCCCAGCACCAGGAAGGGTACGCCGGGCGCGGTGGCACCCGCCAGCACGCGACCCGGCATGTCGATGCGCGCAAGGTACCAGATGCCGGGGAACCCGAACGCCAGATGCGGGTCGCCGGCCAGCAGCGGGGCGTTGCTCGCGGTATGGCGTCCATCCACTGCCCACGCATTCGACGCGGTTGGCGGCATCGTGTAGGGACCGGGAAAATGCGGCAGCACCGAGATCAGCCGGGAAGCAGCCGCGGCAAACATGGTGCGTGGTTCCGTCATGGCGTCGGGCCGCGGCACATCGGCCTCGTGCGGCCAAAGCTGGTCGAGCATCGCCGCCGGCAGCTTTCCGGCCAGCGCCTGGCGCGCCAGCTCCTGCCGCCAGTTCATTGATAGCCACAACCCCATCGTCTTCGCCCATAGCAGGCTGTCGGTTGGCTGCCAGGGTTCGGGCGCGCCCAGCACAACGAATTCCGCCGCGGCAAAACGGCCCTTCAGCTCGATCCAGGCGTTGACGCCGCGTGCATAAGCCTCCAGCAGCGTCCGCGTGTCGGCTGGCAACGCGGCCAGATCAGCCACGGCACGCTGACGCAGTCCCAACGTGCGCATCATCCGGTCGATCCGCAGCGTCGCCGGCCCGGCGATCTCCGACAACCGGCCGGATGCGGCGCGGCGCATCAGCTCCATCTGGAACATCCGGTCGCGCGCATGAACGAAGCCCAGCGCCGCGGCGGCATCCAGTTCCGACGTCGCCTGAATGCGAGGCACCATATCGGCATCGGAGGTAATGCCGACTGGGCCGCCGAGACCGGGGATGCGGGCGGTTTGATTGGAGCGAGGGATCGTCAGCCATATCGTGCCGACCACCAGGGCGGCCAGCAGCAAGACGAGCACGCCGATGGCTGCCAGCACGCGTGCCATGCCTCGGATAACGGGATGCATGCGCATCAGGGTGGCCGCACCGGCGCCGGATGAAAAGTGACGAAATCATGCCGGATAGGCATGCGGCTTAAAACTTCGGTTTGCATGGTTGTTTTGATCAACAGTCAAATTTTACGCCTTGCGGGTCGCGCGGCACGTCATAAGATCAGGATTTTGCCTAATCGTGGAAACGTCCCTTCAAAAGAGTTGCATGAAGCCGCCGAACTCAGACACATCCATCATTCTGGATGCAATCGATCGCCGTATTTTGTCCGCGCTGCAAGACGATGGTCGGATGACCAATGTCGATCTATCGAAGCGTGCCGGCATTTCCGCGCCGCCCTGCCTGCGGCGCGTGCGGGCGCTGGAGGAAGCCGGCGTGATCCGCGGCTACCATGCCGATACGGATCCGCAGATGCTGGGGTGGGAGATCACGTTCTTCGCCATCGTCGGATTGGAGAGCCAGAAGGAAGCGGTGCTGTCGGCGTTCGAGGAACTGGTTGGCGGCTGGTCCGAGGTGCGGGAGTGCCACATGATCCGCGGTGGCGGCGACTTTTTGCTCAGGCTGGTTGCTCGCGACACGGCGCACGAGAACCAGTTGACCCAGCGGCTAACCGGCTCGCCAACGGTCAGCCGGGTGCAGACGCTGCAAACCATCCGCACCAGCCGATGTCTTGCGGGTGTGCCGTTTAAGCCGTGCCCGCGCAGAGTGTGCCCTTCACGCGCGGAATAAGATGATGGACTGGTGCTGCCTGGTTTGATATCGAAGCGCTCGTTCACCGTCAGGTTGCCGCCGCCGACCATTATCCCCTCGCCGTCGGATGTGCCGCTGAAACCATTGAAGATCAATGCATTGAATTGGCTGAATGGCTGGCCTTTGGTCAGAGGTTTCGCGTGCGGAGGGTCCGGCATCTTCTATCGACGGCAGCGTCATGCCGCCGGCCGCAGGGTGCGGCAACTCGCAGCATCTGGACCCCCATGTCCGCTAGCACAATTATCGCAGACGGGTTGGCGCCGCCACTCGCAGTGCCCGAACTCAGTGTTGTCGTACCCTGCTACAACGAGCGACCCAACGTCGTGCCCATGATCGCCAAACTGGAAGCGGCGCTGGCCGGCATCGCGTGGGAAGTGATCTACGTCGACGACAACAGCCCCGACGGCACGACGCAGGAGGTGCGGCGGATCGCCCGGGGCGACAGCCGGGTGCGTTGCGTCCGGCGGATCGGCCGGCGCGGCCTGGCCTCGGCGGTGATCGAGGGCGCGTTGTCCTCCTCGGCGGATTATGTCGCGGTGATAGACGGTGACCTGCAGCACGATGAGACGCGCTTGCCCGTCATGCTTGCGGCACTGCGGACCGGCAGCTACGACCTGGCGGTGGCCAGCCGGCATGTTGAAGGCGGCGATAACGAGGGACTGGGCAATCGCTGGCGGCATGTCTTATCCGACGGCGGTATCAGGCTGGCGCAGACCTTCCTGCCGGTGCGCCTGAACGACCCGATGAGCGGCTTCTTCATGATGCCGCGCCCGCTGTTCGAGGACCTTGCGAAGAACCTCAATGGCCAGGGCTTCAAGATCCTGCTGGATCTGGTGCTGAGCAGTCCCGCCCCTTTGCGGGTGGTGGAGGTCCCGGCGCGGTTCCGCGAGCGGGTCGCCGGTGAAAGCAAGCTGGACGCGCTGGTAATGGTGCAGTTCGCCGGCCTGCTGCTGGACAAGGTGTTCGGTGGGCTGCTGCCGCTGCGGTTCATTTCGTTCGCCCTGGTCGGCGTCCTCGGCGTGATCGTGCATCTGTTCGTATTGGGCCTATTGCGCCATTTCACCGCCTTGGGATTTGAGGCCGATCAGGCGGGCGCGACGTTGATTGCGATGGTGTTCAATTTCCAATTGAACAACGCGATCACCTACCGAGACCAACGGTTGAGGGGGCCACGCCTATGGCGTGGACTCTGCTGTTCATGGTGGTGTGCGGCTTCGGCGCAATTGCCAATGTCGGCATCGCGCAGGTGCTCTATGAGCAGCACACTGCCTGGACTGTCGCCGGCGCGATTGGGGCGGTGATCGGCGTTGTGTGGAACTACGCAGTCTCGGCGACCCTGGTCTGGCGCGCGCGGTGAGACTGCTCACCGCTGTCACGGCGGCGGTGACAGCCCGTCGGCGGCGGAATGGGGCGGTGCCGGCCTGGCTGGCTGGCTTCATGATTGCACTAACGATGGTGCGGTTGATGGTCGCCGCCGTCGTGCCGCTGGCGCCGGACGAAGCCTATTACTGGATATGGTCGCACGCACTGGCGCCCGGTTACCTGGATCATCCCCCCATGGTGGCGTTGTGGATCCGGGCCGGTACGCTGCTGATGGGGCAGACGGCGCTTGGGGTACGGCTGCTGGGACCGCTATCGGCGGCCGCGGCATCGTGGCTACTGTTCGATGCTGGAAAACGCCTGTTTCCCGGCGCGTCAGGCGGGCCTGCGGCGGTGATGCTGCTGAACGGGTCGCTGCTGCTGGGGGTGGGAACGGTGATCATGACCCCCGATTCGCCGCTGTTGTTCTTCTGGACGGCGACGCTGTGGGCGATGACGCGCTTGATCGACGGCGGTCCGGCGGCATGGTGGCTGGCGGCAGGGCTGTTCGGCGGCCTGGCGTTGGACAGCAAGTACACGGCGCTGTTTCTATGGGTGGGCGTCGGGCTGTGGGTTGTTCTGGTACCGGCGGCCAGGCCGTGGTTGCGGCGTTGGCAGCCATGGGCCGCTGTCGCTCTGGGCGCAGTGCTATTCGCCCCGGTGCTGGCGTGGAACGCGACGCATGGCTGGGTCGGATTGCTCCGGCAGGGCGGCCGGGTCGAGGATTGGCAGCCGATGCGGGCGCTAGGCTTCCTCGTCGAACTGATCGGCGGCCAAGTGGGCCTGACGACCCCCGGCATCTGGCTGTTGTGTATGGCGGGGCTGATTGCAACCGTGCGCCGAAGCTGGACGCAGCGGGAGCCGCGGTGGTCGTTGCTGGCAGCATTGTCGCTGCCGCCGGTGCTGGTGTTCGTGCAACATGCGATCGGCGACCGGGTGCAGGGCAACTGGCCGGCCATCATCTATCCAGCGCTGGCGCTCGCCGCGGCCGGTTTGTTTCCGTCGGGACGGAACCGCGCCTGGATCAGTGCCTCGGCACTCGGCTTTGGAATAACCGCGATGGTTTACCTCCAGGCCGCCATCGGCCTGATCCCGCTGCCACCCCGGCTTGATCCGATTGCCATCCGCCTGGCCGGATGGGGTGAATTTGCTCAGCATGTCGAAGCGCTGCGGCAGCAGGCCGGAGCCAGTTCTGTCGTGGCGGACGGCTACGCAATGGCCAGCGAACTGGCCTGGTGGCTGCCGGCCGATGCGGCCGTGATCGGTGTTGACAGCCGCTGGGGATTGACCGGCTTGCCGCCGGCGCGGATGACCGGATCAGTCGTGCTGTTGGTGCGCGACGCTCGGCGCAGGGATCCGCTCGATCTTGTGGTCTGGACGCGACCAGAGCGGATTGGCACCGCTTCCCGGGCGGCGACCGATTACACAGTCACTTCAGCCATCGTGGGTGCCGCACCGCCGGTCGCGGTCGAACTGCCGCGCCGCCCCTGATCGCGGCAGATGCCCGCGCGCCGATTTCAGGCTTACGGACATCGTTGCGGCACTACTCCGTCCGGGCTACCGCTAGCACGTGATCGGCGATCGCCAGCGATGCTGTTAGGCCCGGGCTTTCAATCCCGAACAGATTGATCAGCCCTGCGACGCCATGTGTCTGCGGCCCCTGAACGACGAAATCCTGTCCCGGCGCGCCTTTCGGCACGGTCTTTGGGCGAATGCCGGAATAACCCGGCTGCAGCGCGCCGTCCTTCAGCGCCGGCCAGTAGGTCCGCACAGCCGCGTAGAAACTGTCGGCGCGGGCCGGATCCACAGTGTAGTCGATGGCGTCGATCCACTCCACATCCGGCCCGAACCGCGCCTGGCCGCCCAGATCGACCGTCAGATGCACCCCCAGGCCGCCTGGCACCGGCACCGGATAGATCAGCCGGGAGAACGGTGAACGCCCGGACAGCGTGAAGTAATTGCCCTTGGCGTAATAAGCGCCTGGCACACGGTCGTTCGGCATGCCGTCGATCCGCCCCGCCAAGCCCGGCGCATGCAGCCCGGCCGAGTTCACCAGCAGCCGGCAGCGCAGCGTCATCGGGTCGTCGCCCCCGACATCGATGTCGATCGCCGCGCCGGCCACGCGTCCGCCACGGACCGGACTGAAGAATACCGTCACCGCGCCGGCGTTCTCGGCGTCGCCTTGCAGGGCGACCATGAAGTTATGGCTGTCGACGATGCCGGTCGTGGGCGACAGCAGGGCGCTGGTGCAGGACAGGTTCGGTTCCAGTGCGATCGCCTCGGCGGCCGTCAGCACGCGCATCCCCTCGACGCCGTTGGCTTCCGCGCGCTGCTTGATGCCGGCCAGCAACGCGTCTTCCTGGCGTTGGTGGCGACGATCAGCTTGCCGCAGTTGATGTGCGGCACGCCTTTTTCCGCGCAGTAGGCATACAGCGCGCGGCGCCCGGCGACGCAGAAGCGCGCCATCAGGCTGTTGGCGGGATAGTAGATGCCGGCGTGAATGACTTCGCTGTTGCGCGAGGATGTCTCGGTGCCGATACCCTCGGCGGCTTCCAGGATGATGACCTCGCGCCCGGCCATCGCCAGCGCACGGGCCACGGCCAGTCCGACAACCCCGGCACCCACCACGACGCAATCGACTTCCTCCACGCCTGTTCCCTTGGTGACCGTTTGATAATGCTACTCTGGCGGCCATCTTACGCGGCTTCCGGCGCTCACGGCCACTTGGCCGCTCCGCTCCGGTTCTCGAAAGCCACGCCAGCTAACTCGCCGTAGCGCATTCTTAAACGGGCACTTAGGCAGCAGGGGAACCAGAGTCCAGATAAGCGATGTGCTGGCGTTAATGCCGGCGGCTTCGGCGGGTGGTGGTGTGCAGCCTCGGCGATGCCTTGCGGCATGACCGCAAGAAACGCCACGTTCAGCCGCCGGTGCCGCTCACGTCCGCGTTATCCCTGCACGAGAGGACAGCCACCCTCGTTAATCGGACGGAATGCCTCCGCAGCCGGGACGGTTTGCTTAAGCGTGTAGTAGTCCCACGGCTCTTTCGACTGCGCCGGTGACTTGACCTCGAACAGATAAAGGTCGTGGATCACCCGGCCGTCCTTGCGCACGGCGCCGTGGCCGAACAGCTTGTCATCCGTCGGCATCGCCTTCATCTGGTCCACGACGACGCGGCCGCTGGCAGCCGCCTTCTCTGGCCCCACCGCCAGCACCGCCTTCAGGTAATGGTTGACAGCGGAATACTGGGCGGCATGGACCGAGCCCGGTACGCTGCCATTCATCTGCGCGGCAAAGCGCTTGCTGAACTCACGGGTGCCGGCGTTCAGGTTCCAGTAGAACGGTTCGGTCAGCAGGACTCCCTGTGCCGACGCCAGGCCGACCCCGTGCACGTCGTGGATCAGGAACAACAGACCGGCGATCTTCTGACCGCCCTTCTGGATACCGAACTCGGCGGCCTGCTTGATGCAGTTGACCGTATCGTCCCCGCCGTTGGCAAAACCGATAACCTTGGCTCCGCTCGCTCGCGCCTGCACAAGATAGGAGGAGAAATCGGTGGTGCCGGGAAACGGTGCCAGCGCCTGGCCCAGCACGCGGGCGCTGGCGGCGGTGACGAAGCTGGCGGCGTCCTCTTCCAGAGAATGGCCAAAGGCATAGTCGGCGGTGATGAAGAACCAGGTATCGCCGCCCTGCTTGACAGTGGCGTTGACAACCGCGTGCGGCATACACCAGGTGTCGTAGGCCCAATGCAGGTGGTTAGGACCGCAATGGGGTCCGGTGATAGCCGCCGAGGCGGCGCCGGTGAAGATCGCCACCTTGTCCTTGGCCTTCGCCATGTCGCCGATCGCGAAGGCAGCCGAGGACAACGGCACGTCGGTGATCAAGTCGACACCCTGACTGTCGAACCAATTGCCGGCGATGCCCACCGCGACGTCGGGCTTTAGTTGCAGGTCGGCCGAAACGAGCTCGACCTTCAACTCTGGATGAATGCGAGCAAAGTCCTCGATCGCAAGCTGCGCACCAACAATCGACCCGGGACCGGAGTTGGCGGCATAGGCCCCTGTCATGTCTGTCAGCACACCGATGCGTATCGGCTTCGACTGCGCGCGAGCAGGGCGCGAGAGTGCTGACGCGGCCAAGCCACCCGCGATGACATGCCGACGCCGAATGCAGCCGTTCATCGTTCCTCCGCAATCTTTTATCGTTGGTTAATGCGCTTGTTTACATCTTTGCCTCCGGTCCGAATAGGCTTTTTAAACTGACATCGGACGATTGGTTGGAGCATGAACCCAGTACGCGACTTGCGGCTCCCGGTTGATGTCGAGGCCTTCTTCGTGGCAGTCGCGTCGGCAGCATGGCTGAAGGTCAATGTCGTACAGGAGTGCCCCGAACGTCACCACCAAAACAGTTTCTCACGGTGCATGACCGAACAACGCCGCTGGGGTTTCATAGCGCTGGCGCCTGAGTGCAGGCCTGCCCGTACTGCGCATATCAGCATCAACAATACAATCAGGTAATATCACGTGTGGCGGGACCGTATTGAAAGCGTCAGGATGACACCAAAATCTTCGACCTTCGCAGCCGGATAAGAAATGGTTCTATCGCACCTTTGTACTATACCAGAATAACTGCTTCGGGTGGCGGATATCATGGCGAGCGCAAGGTCAACTTGCTGTGTCATCACCGAGCTTAGCTCGGCCATGACAAAGAGATATTAGCCCGCTCATGACGTCTTGCTGGATTGAAAGCAGTTGTTTCACGCTAGTGCTCTGACGCAAACTGGAAGTACAATCTGCGTCAGACCACCGGCTTGATTTGGCTGGCTGACTCAGCCAACGCCCTAAAGTGAGCGTTGGCATCAGACCATTAGGCCCTTAGATGCAATCCGCTCGTCAACATCCTTAGGCCAATATGACAGTGGTGCTACTGGCGCTTCTGGTCGCTTGGCTTACCTTCACTCTGCGTCGGGACGAGCGCCTGCTGCTTGTCCTGATTCTCACCAACCGGCCTGTTGTCTCGCTTTTTCTCTTCCTGCTTCCGCGCCGCATCGAACACGACGGGCAGCTGCGAGGGCTGGTCGATCTCCACCTTATCCCGCTTGACTGTATCGTGGATCGTCTCAATGCGTGTGGTAACTTCCTTACGTAACAGAACCTCTTCGACAAGATGCACGGCCTTGGAGACGACCGGCACCTCATTGGCGTCAGACATCTCGACAGTCACTTCTGTCAGCACATCATTGCCGGTGGTCTGAAGTGGTCTGCGACGCTCTAGGACCACCGTCTCGTCGTGGAGCGTGACGTCCTTTTGAACGGGGTTTTCAACCACAACGCGACGCACCCGCGTGGTCTTGCCCTGCACCATGCGGGTCCCGACATTCAAGACTTCCTCGCCGACGCCAATAACCTGCTCCACATCGGTATCATGAATTTGGCGCACGTTCTGGTTGCGCTCCCGCAATGGCCCAAACGTTGCTTCTCGTGCGGCCCGTTCCATCGCAGTCGTCGAATCCATGAACGCCGAGATAGTCGGCTGATACATGGTCATCGCCCGCATGCCGAGCTGCTGCATCTGCAACATCATTTCGAGCATGGGAAAGGTATTCTTGGTTATGTTACCGGAAGATGACATTCTTTGTCCTTCAGTTTCGGTGGCACCCGCCACATGGTGCGGCGCAACATGGACCACAAGCGCGGTCCGCATGTTGTCAATGGAAGGAGCCAATTTGGCACCAACGATCCGTAGACGATACTCGTCGCGGCTATTTTCGCGGCTAATCCTCAGCTTGCGACAGATACGTTGTAGAGAGCTGTCAGATGGGTCGGCGACGGTGTCATTCGTGCTGTTCATACCAATATCGTAAGGATTTCGGCAATCTTTGGCGACTTGATCTGGCGCCAGAAATCCGATGCCAGAGCCGGCAACCAAGGACCTATCACATTAACATGAAGATGAGCCGACAGTGGATGAGATCCAACGGAACGATCCGCCGGATCTCATCCACTCGCGGTTGATTTGGTGGGCCGATTCACCTGACGCTTGGGAACCAAGCGACAGGACTGGACGACTCTAACCCTGCCGGCTCCAGCCCCAAGGTAGATCCGCTGCACATCCTTGCCATCCGCAAGTTGCGCGTCCGGCTTCTTCAGCACCGTACGGCCGGTCTGCAGCACATAGGCGAAATCCGCCACCTCCAGTGCCGGTTCCAGCGCCTGTTCCGCCAGCAGCGGCGTCAGCCCTTCGCGCCGCAGCCGCCCCAGCGTCTCATACATCGACCCGACAACCGCCGCTGCCAGCCCGAGGCTCGGCTCATTCAGCATCAGCAGCTTCGGGTCGCTCATCAGCGCCCGTCCGGTTGCCAGCATCTGCCGCTCCCCGCCCGACAGCGTGCCGGCCAGCAGACGCGAGGCTTCGATGGGCACGCCGCCGAGGTCGAACGTGCCGCCCACCAGGGTGTCCGGCAACGACACGAAATTAGCGCTAAACGCCTAGAAGGCTGCGTATCGCGGCACCAGGGCGAGGTCGAAGGTGCCTAATACCAGTCCGCGTTGATCCCAACTCTGGGGGATTCTCAAGAGCCGATAAGTACGATTCGATGTCCCGACGCGACGATTCGCTGGACGGAGGTATCGGATGGGCAAGGCGCTGCAGATCACACGGACGGAGCATACGAGCACCACGCTGCGAGCGCTTGCCGGCAAATGCCGTGACGGCGCAGAGGTTCGCCGGCTTCTCGCCCTGGCAATGGTGCTGGATGGCCATCCCCGCAGTATTGCCGCTTCGTTCAACGGGATGGATCGGCAGACACTGCGCGATTGGGTGCATCGCTACAACGATGCGGGCGTCGACGGCCTGAAAACCCGCCTGCCGCCGGGCCGCGAGCCATTTTTGACCGAACCGCAAATGGCCGAGTTATACGAATTGGTCGTCAACGGACCTGACCCGGCCATAAACGGCGTGGTGCGCTGGCGCTGTATTGATCTGCTGGGGGAGGTAAAGCGCCGCTTCAGCGTCGAGGTGCATGAAAGCACCATCGGCAAATGGCTGCACCAGCTCAGGCTGACCCGATTGCAGCCGCGGCCGGTGCATCCGAAGAAAGACCCTGAGGCCGAAACGGCTTTTAAAAAAACTTCGCCAGCCTGATAAAAGAAGCCCTTATCGGAACCACCGCGGCGACACCGATCGAAATCTGGTTCCAGGATGAGGCCAGAGTCGGTCAGAAGGGAACTCACGCCTACATGTGGGCTCCGGTAGGCTCTCGGCCGCTGATGGTGCGCGATAACCGGCATGATTCCGCCTACATCTTCGGCGCCATCTGCCCAGCACGCGGCGTCGGCGCCGCCATGATCATGCCCGCCGCCAACACCGAGGCAATGAACGAGCATCTGAAGGAAATCAGCACGCAGGTCGCACAAAGCTCGATCGCCGTCATCATCTGCGACGGAGCCGGCTGGCACCAGCGGGGCAAGGACCTGATCGTACCCGACAACATTCGTCTGCTGTCGTTGCCGCCGTATTCGCCGGAACTCAACCCGATGGAGAATGTCTGGGACTACCTGCGGCAAAACAAACTATGTGCCCACGTGTGGGATACCTATGACGACATCCTCGAGGCCTGCAAAATCGCATGGAATTGGCTGATTGCCGATCCCGATCGTATCCGCTCCATCGGGACCAGGGCGTGGGCGTGTGTCAATGTCTAAGCGGATTGGTATAATATCTACGCCAGCATCGGCCCCTTGGCGACATGGCGCACAGGGACGAAGTAGACCACCACGCCCAGTATGAACAACAGCGCCGCTGCTCCGGGGACGAAGAAGAAGGGACCAAGCTTCAGCAACGTGACGGCGAAGAACGCCGCGTACATCGCCAGCATGACGAAGTCGCCATGGGCAAAGTTGACGACGTTTGTCATGCCCCAGATCAGCGTCACGCCGGAGGAAAACGGCGCGTAGACCGACCCCATCAGCAGGCCGCTGACGACCACCTGCAGCAGGATCACTTCGAAACGCTCCGCACCAACTACGGGTATCGCGACCATGCCGGATCGAGCGCTTCACGACAAGTCCGTGCCCGATGGCGTTAGGACCTGCCGCCAAAGAATTCCTTCAAATGCAAGGTAATCATGGGTTGCGGTTGGCGCGGCCGCCCACAACTTTGTTTTTACGGAAGAAAATCGTCGGTCCCCGGCCTGTGCTGGGAATGACACGGGCGACTGTTCCAAGCTCGGTAATGATACGTCTTAGCGACCTTGTGCCCGCCACACGCGAAGCACTTATTCTGCCGCAGACCGTATTAGTCGTTGGCGCCATCGGCGTTTCGAGTCGACTCGAACAGGAACCACGTCCGTCGCTCGGTCTCGTCGATCCACACCTCCAGCAGGCTCGCAGTCGCAACGTCCCCCTGCTCGTCACAGAGATTGTGCACCTCGCGCATGATGGCGGTGAGCTGCTGATTGTCGCCCCGCAATTCGGCGAGCATATCCTGCGGCGTGACATACTCCGCGTCATTGTCAAGGATGCGTTGCTGTCGTGCGATCTGCCCGATCGAGCGCAGCGTCGTGCCCCCCAGCTTGCGCGCCCGTTCGGCTATCGGATCGGTCATCGCAAAGATCTGGTCGCCATGTTCGTCTAGCAGCAGATGGTAGTCGCGGAAGTGGCGGCCGCTCATGTGCCAGTGGAAGTTCTTCGTCTTCAGATACAGCGCGAAGACGTCGGCGAGCAACCCGCTCAGCGCAGCCGTTATGTCGCGGGTTGCCTCCGGCTTCAGATCACTTGGCGTGCCCAGCGCCTCACGCGTACGGGCCTCTTTGGCGGATTGGGGTTTGGCCATGGTTGTTCACTCCTGAGATTCGAGACCATCGTATGCATCCGACGATGTTGAGAGGGGCAAAACATGATAACGCCCTGGTATTTGACAATCCTCGTCCTCGTCAGGTGACAACCCATGGCGCTCGATCGCTAGCGGTTCAATCTACGCGATGAACCACGGGTTCGCCACCCTCCGCCTGTCCGATGCGTTTCCGCTGCCGCGGAGAGCAAAAGTTCTTTCATGGGCAACCGGAAATTGCATACAGCCTTTTCAGCGAACGGGTCGATCAGCCGCGGTGCGTACGGCGAAACCGGGGCGTGCATCGGCGCAGGTGCAGGCGTTATTGGTCAGTAAATTCACCGATGGTTTGATCAAGCCCCGATCGTGATCCTGGCCATGTGCGTCCGGACGTTGAGCGTGCTGACTGATGGACCAGGTCGGATCGGTGTTTGCGCCCGTGGAGGCCGGTAAACCCTGGGCGGAAGCGGCAGTGGCGCCCAGTATAATTGCCGCACCAATGGCGGGAAAGGAAAGACCTTTCAAGATCCATCTCCTAGTTGCGGAATCGATGCTACGCTGATGACTGCACCCTGGGTTGAGTGCTGGTGCAGCCTGATCCCACGGAGGTAGCTGGCCTGATGCGTACCCCACGCTACGCCCGTGCAGACGCATGCCGAGGTTGCCCGGATCTTGAACAAGAAGTTCAAAATCTTGCGTCAGCCTGAAAAGGTTTGCGCGGGTGATTGTTGACAGAGTTTGCATGTTCGATCTCCCGTCGCAGCCGGGGTGGCTGCTTTGTTCGATCGAGATTAGTGATGCAGTCACTCCCGTCGATTACTTGGGTGGTAATAGCGCGCACTGTGCAGTTTGCGTCATCGACATGCATCGCATCTGATCAGAAGCTAACATCATCTCGCTGCCGGGATGTCCTGCCTCGTCCAAGACGGGACATCCCATCCGGAAAGCGACCGGACGCCCCAATCACAAGATCCCCACACGATCAGCGATTGGCCTTTCATTCGACGGGCCGACCCGAGTTGCCTACCGCGATGCGGTCTGGCTCCCTAACCGCCACCCCTTTCAGGGTGGCCGGTTCACTACCAGCCTTGGTGGATGAGCGAGGCATCGAATGGAATCGGGTTGGTTTGACGCGTGGAGCAATGTGCCTGGGCAGGGCGGAGCGCCAAGTCGCCACTAACAAGCGCAAACCCAAGCTCGCCCTGTCCAAAGGCTACGTTGATGGCAAAACCGCCCGTGCCCACGCCTCAACTGCCCGCGTCCTTGCGCAAGCTAGACTACGACCCTGAAAGGGGCGGCTCTTAGAGCCCGTTTGAGCATCGCCTTTATTGTATGGCGGCGTCTATGGGCCGTGTGGATTGAGCAGGGCCTGAACGCCGGATAACACGGCGACACGCCTAGTAAGTGCAAATCAATGCACGTGCGGAAGAGGCTGTAAGCAGCACTCGCGCTCCACAACCCCTTATTGTGTCGTCGAGCGTGAGTCGCGTGCGGTTCTTACGGATTACAGGCCAGTGTCGCAGTATCGCTGGGGTCAGAACCGGTTGGGCTGCTGCAGAGCGGTCCGAGCCCAGTCGGCGCGGTTGGCAGCGATATCATCGCCAGCGGACCGGCCTTGTGTTCGCCGTTGAACGGAGTTGGCTTATTGATGTCGAAGCCGCACGGCGCTGCATCTTCCGGATTGTTAAACCAGAAGCCCATATGGAACGTGTTAGTGGGCTTCAGAACTGTAGCTCCTGAATCGGGATTCACCACGTCAGCATCAAAACCAAATATCTGGTCCAGCAGGATGGTCTTGATGATCACCTTGGCGTGGCCATTCTCATCTGAATGTAAATCGGTTTGGTACCACGCCAGCCCGAAACCTTTGAAGCCACTGACCGGCCCACCGCCTTGATCCAGGGAACTGCGCTGCACAGTAAACAAATCAAAATCCAAGTTTGGCTTCAAACCGGTGACGCGTATCAAGGCAGTGTCATTCAACTCGCCGCGCTTGACATTGACAGTCGCTTTCGGGGCCTCGCTGCTACCGCTCAAACAATTAAGAAACGCGGGATTTGGAACTAGTTTGAACGTCGTTTCATCAGGCTTGGTTTGGGCGGCTGCTAAACTTGCTACCAAGCACAGCGCACTGGTGGCTCCACCTAATTTATACATTTTTGTCCTCTCCGTCCAAATGATGAACGCGAGTTCATTAGGCCGTATCGTGTCCTGGTCGTTCAACGCGGATGACTACACAACTCGTGGTCTACGTCGGTCCGATTACAGCCTGAACTGCCACTCCAATAAGCAGTGCGAACGCATCGTGTCTATAGGTACCTGGTACCGATCGCAAGTTTGCGGTTGGAATAGAAGGGTGATGTGCGCTTCAATCAAGTTAGCGGAGGCATGAGCGCGACATGATGACCCGGAATATGGAGGACCTGCGCAGATCAATGACAGCAGGTGGCCTCATCTGCGGCCGAAACTCCGTCATCGACCTATGTGCATATGCAGGGTTATACTTGGTTCTGGATTGGATCAGCTTTATCCACGTGCTGCCACCCACCGGCTTCAGCTTGTGGAACCCACCCCCAGCGTGTAGCCTGGCTCTGCTGTTACTCAGAGGTCGCAGCTACGCGCCGGCGCTGATTGTGGTGAGTTTCGTATCCGATGGCTTAGTCGCCGGATTTCCCGGTGGAGTGGCATCAGCTTTCGTATCGGATACAATGATCGCATTCGGCTACACCGTGATTGCCGCAATGCTGCGGCGCCTTTGTCGTCCCGACCAGGGGCTGCAGAATACAACGAACGTCGCCTGGTTCCTACTTGTCACAATCTTAGGTGTTCTGGTAATCGCCGGCTTGGTCTCAGCCACGTTTGTGCTAATGCACGTGATCCCGCCGACGCAGTTTGCATCGGCCGTCATCCACTTCTGGATTGGCGATCTAACGGGCATCATCGGCATGCTTCCTGCACTGATATGTGTGCAGGCGGTGCGCCACCGCTGGAACGAGTTGATGCCATCACAGCGCTTTATAGACATCATGGTTTTCATGGCAAGCCTAACCTCAGCGATATTTCTCGTTTTCGGAACATTCGGATACGCAAGGTCACATCTATTCTATGTTCTTCTGCTCCCCGTCGTCTGGATAGCGGTTCGCCATGGCCTGCCCTGGAGTGCCATCGCTGTTCTAGTCACGCAGTTGGCGCTGATCTTCACGACCAGCCTGTTTGGTTACTCAACGAATGAATTCCTTGCTTTCCAGCTTCTATCGCTGACCGTGTCGGCCACCGGATTACTTGTTGGCGCGGCTGTCACGGAACGTCAGCATGCCGAGTTCAACTTGCGCCAGCAGCAGGCAGAGCTTGAGCGCATGACGCGGCTTACCACGGCTGGAGCCCTTGGAATGGCGGTGGCGCACCAGATCAGCCAACCTCTCGCCACGATTGCCACCTATACCCATGCCTGCCGGCAGTTATTGCGGTTAGGGTCGGTGGACACGACCGTGTTGGCCGAAACGATGGCGAAAGCAGAGGCTGAAGTCCTTCGCGCTGGCACGATCGTTGATCGGCTGCGTGACTTCCTATCTAACGGCCATAGACGCTTGTCCCGCCTTGATCTCGCTGAGGTGACGCGTGGGACCGTCGCGGCGTTGACTGACAACGCGCGCCGGCGCGGGGTCAATATTCAGGTCTACGCACCGTCCACGTCACTGGTGACGGTCGATCAAATTCAGATCGAACAGGTGCTGGTCAACCTGATCCGTAACGCAATTGACGCCACAGCCGACGATGGCTGTCCGGAGAAGCACGTACGGATTGGCCTGCGTAACATTGATGACGAAGTGGAAGTTATCGTAGAGGACAACGGGCCGGGTGTCTCGCCCGAGTTAGCGAAACACTTGTTTGAGCCCTTTGAGACCAGCAAGTGTGGCGGCATGGGGCTAGTACACCTCGCCGGAAGTCCCAACCTGCTTGAGCATCTCATGCCACTAAGGGCTTGCCTTTCATGGTCCAGCGGAACGGCTTTGCCATAGTGGCATTGAAATGGGCGATGAAGCTTTCGATCCTTTGCTGCAGATGCCCGTTGGAGGTGAAGTTGCCACGGCGGAGCAGCTTGCGAACCAGGATCGAGAACCAGATTTCGATCTGGTTGATCCAAGAGGCGTGCTTGGGTGTGAAGTGGAAGGTGATGCGGTGAGTGGCATCGCGCAGGAACGCCTCGCGTGTCGGCATTGACATCAGGATGCCGGATTTCCGCTTCTCCCCGAGGTCCTGGTTGATGCCGCAGAGGTCCGCCACGAGGCGGGTGACGGCTTCGGACATGTGGGTGTTGAGGTTGTCGCACACCACCCGCCATGGCGCTGTCGGCGCCGAGGCGAACAAGTCCGCCAGGAAGGACACGAAGTCTGCTTCGGTGCGGGTTTCCCCGATCGTGCCGCGGACTTTGCCAGTGGCGACATCGAACGCGGCGATCAGGGTCTTCGTGCCATGCCGGATGTACTCGAACTCCCGCCGTTCGACGTGGCCAGACTTCATTGGCAGGCTCTTGGCGGCGCGTTCCAGTGCTTGGATGCCGGTCATCTCGTCGATCGAGACCGTCTGCACCCCGTGCGCGGCGGCGGTGGGGGCGGCCTGATACACCGCGCAGATATCGGCACACTTGCTGTCAAAGTCGGGATCAGGCTTGCGCGTCAGCCAGTAACGATTGCGGTGCGGCTTGAGATCGGCCTCTTTTTTAAAAACCGCCCGACAGAGCCGTGCGAGATGCTGTTGACGATGCCCCGGGCCACCGATTGTCGGGCCAGTTCGCTTTGGCTCCACTGACTGATCGGGACATCAAGCGTCTCAGGGTCCTCGCAGGCCAGGGCCATGATCTGGCAGATCGCCTCCGGCGTGAACATCGCCGGCGCACCGCAGCGGGGTGCGTCGCTCAGACGCGCCGCCACCCCGGCGGATGGCGCCGCATCCCGCCATCGGCGGCGCCAGTGACCGGCCGTCTTGCGCCAAATCCCCAACTGCCGCGCTGTCTCGGCAATTCCCACGCCGGCTGCCGCCAATAAGACTATCCGCGCGCGTTCCGCCAGTTTCTGTGGCGCTGAATGCGCCCGCACCAGATCGTTCAGTTCGCGGTCTTGCTCAGGCGAAAGCTGCACCGGTGACGCCTTGTGAGCCGGCACGATTTTCTCCACATCAGGTCGAGAGGATTAACTCGCATCATGGCTCGATTTACGCCTATGGCTGAACGTGCCACAACCTTATTGTTTGGATGAGTGTGACAAATGCACTCAGTTTATGCCATTAGCCAAGCGAGTTGCCACTTCCGGCGAGGTGTACCTAGGGCTCTGGCTCAGCCGCGAACTCGTCGAAGGACACGGGGGGCGTCTCTGGTGGTGTCCCGACGCCGAGGTGGGTACACGTTTCGTGTTCCGCTTGCCGCAGGATCGGGCGAAAGTCCTTGACTGACAAGCCGTTCGTTTATGTCGTGGAAGACGATGCAGCAATGCGGGATGCCCTGCTGTTGCTGCTTCAGAGTACCGGATTTAGTGCTCTCTGCTTTGCGAGCGCAGAGGACTTTCTGGCGGATGCGGATTGTTCGCGCCCCTATTGTCTCCTGACGGACGTGCGCTTGCCCGGTATGGATGGCGTCGCGCTGCATCGGCACCTGGTCCTGCTCGGCGCGGAGCCGATCGTGGTGATGATCACTGGGCATGGCGACGTTCCCATGGCCGTCGCGGCGCTCAAGAGTGGCGTTGCGGACTTTGTGGAGAAGCCGTTTGATCCGGCAGTTCTTTTGGATATCGTTCGGGATGCATCTCGGCGTGCCGTCGCCTCCCATCAACGCAAGCTTCTGGCAGCGAACGTCAAGAGCCGCCTACTGACATTAACGACGCGTGAGAGAGAAATTCTCTCGCTTCTGGCCGAAGGATACCTCAGCAAGGTCATCGCGGCGAAGCTGGACATCAGCATGCGGACAATCGAGCATCACCGCGCCCACATCATGGAGAAGACCCAAGCCCGCTCGCTGTCACATCTAGTTAGAATGGTGCTTGAATTCGGTGTCTAATGACTTGAGGCTTCACTACTACGACGGACGCAACAGCCACCGAATTGGACCCAGTTAGCACGACTTGGGCATTTTATGAACTGGTGATGGCTGAAACTGATGGCCCTAACCGCGCTATCACTCATCGGCTGCATGCAGGAGCGCCAACCATGCCCATCAACCCCGCTGACGGCCCGATCCTCGGCACCCTGTATGGCAGCGACGCCATGCGCGCGGTGTTTGACGAGGCACGCTATTTCCAGCGCATGCTCGACGTAGAGGCCGCGCTGGCCCGCGTGCAGGGCCGCATCGGGATCATTCCCGCCGACGCGGCAGACGCGATCATCGCTGCGGCCGATTTGAACAATCTTGCCACGACGGATCTGGCGGCCAGCGCGCGGACTGTTGGATACCCGGTCGTCGGTCTCGTCGCCGGTCTGTCCAAGGCAGTCGGCCCCGCCGGCGGCTGGACCCATTGGGGCGCCACGACGCAGGACATCATGGATACCGCGACCGTGTTGCAGGTGCGGGATGGGCTGGACCTGGTGGAAACCGAATTGCGTGCCATCCTGACTGCTCTGGCCGGACAGGCGGACCGGTATCGCCACACCATCATGGCCGGTCGGACCCATTTGCAGCAGGCACTGCCGGTGACCTTCGGCCTCAAATGCGCCATCTGGGCGATGCCATTCATCGCGCATTTGCAGCGGCTGACCGAGCTTCGCGACCGGGTGCTGGTGGTGGAATTCGCCGGCGCCGCCGGCACCCTCGCCTCGTTGGGCAACGACGGCATCGCTGTCATGGAAGCGTTGGCGACGGAGCTTGGCCTGGCCGCGCCGCTGGCCCCCTGGCACGTCTGCCGCGACGGGTTGGCGGAGGCGGTCAGCTTCCTCGGCCTGGTCTGCGGCAGCCTGGCCAAGATCGCCACCGACATCATCCTGTTGGCGCAAACCGAAGTCGGAGAGGTCGCCGAACCGTATGTGACAGGCCGCGGTCAGTCCTCCACTATGCCGCAGAAGCGCAACCCGATCGCCTCGGAATATATCCTGGCCGCGGCGCGCACCGTGCAGGGACTGGTGCCGGTGATGCTGGGCGCGATGGCGCAGGACCATGAGCGGGCGACCGGGCCATGGCAGGCGGAGGCGCTAGTCCTGCCGCAGGCATTCGTTCTGACCCATGGTGCGCTGTTGCATACACGTGGGATCGCCGAGGGAATGGTCGTGGATGCCGCCCGGATGCGCGCCAACCTCGGGATCACGCACGGGCTGATCATGTCGGAGGCGGTGATGATGGGCCTCGCCCCGATGCTCGGCCGTGGCGAGGCGCATCACGTCGTCAAGCGCGCCTGCGATGCGGCGCTGGCCGAGGTAATTCCGCTGGTCGACGCGCTGGTCCGGGATCCAGCGGTGTCAGGCCATCTCGATCGTGCCGCGGTTGAGCGGATGATCGACCCAAGCAATTACCTGGGCAGCACGCAGGAATTTATCAATCGCGTAGTGACGGCGGCGGGATAGGATGGTCGGCGGTCCGAGTTGATCCATGCAGAGCCCAGATCAGGACCGGTTGGCTGGTGTGTTTAGCACGTCCTAGCGCTCGAAATCTTACACTTGATACTTGGTCCGTAGGTCGGCGCATGGTGGCAAGCAGACATTTCTCGTGCGAGCCTGCTAGAGCAATTCTGGAGAGCAATCGCGATGGATCGGGCTTACATCGAAAGAGCTGCCGCTCGCTTAGCCGATGCAAGGCGGAACCATCTTCGGATCGAGTCTCTGCCAGCTTCTTGCCGCCCTACCAGCGCTAAGGACGCCCATGAGATTCAGGACGCCGTAGCTACCTTGCTTGGAGCCACGGTTGGCGCTTTCAAGGCCACGGCTCCTTCATCCGGTCCTGCTCGTGAACAGCCGAATGGGCAAGCGACCTATAATGCCGACGCACCGTGGCTGATGGCCGAGGGAGTTCGCGCACTCATCTTTCAATCAGCCATCTATTCTTCACCGGCCGACGTTCCCTCGGTGGAGATGCCCGAATGTGGGGTTGAGGGCGAAGTGGCGTTCCGATTTCGATATGACCTGTTGCCCCGCTCTAGCCCCTTCACACGGGACGAGATTGCAACCGCTGTCGACGCTTATCCTGCGATCGAAGTAGTGAGCAGCCGCTTTGCGAAACCTGAATCCACTACGTTCCTGGAACGCTTGGCCGACTGCGTGAGCAATGGTGGTTTCGTCCATGGCCACGCAGTCGAAGGCTGGCATGAGCTAACTTTTGCTCAATTAAGGGTCACCCTCACGGTCAATGGTGGCAAAGTTGTTGAACAGGTAGGTGGTCATCCAACTGGTGATCCATTCGCTATCGTCATGGCTCTCGTAGAGATGATGCGTATGACAACTGGGATAAGGGCAGGTCAGTTTGTGACCTGTGGTTCATTTACTGGTCTGCGTTACTTGAAACCGGAAGATGCTTGCGAGGTGAGCTTTCAAGGTCTTGGGGCGGCCCAGCTCACTTTTAAGCCGTGAGTTCTCGCGCGACCCATTGGAATGTCGGCTCAGGATCGGCGCCAGTCGCAGCCGGCGGGTACTAAAATGTGAGGTTTTGTCCGCTACGTGGCGTCGAGCAACATCTGACGGAACAGGGCGAGGAGCGTCATGTCCAGGTGAGACGCCATCTCATCCGCCATGACCTTCAGCGCCGCTTCCGGCTTCATGGCCGGCTTGTAGACGCGCCGGTCGGTCAACGCGGTAAACACGTCGATGATCGAGGCCATGCGGGCCAGCCGGTCCAGTTGCTTGCCTGCCAGACCAAGCGGATAGCCACTACCGTCCAGCTTTTCGTGGTGTTGCGCGGCGATGGTAAGAATGGCTCGAGGCAGATCAGGACACCCTTCCAGATAGGCCACGGACGCGGCAACATGCCCCTTCATCACGGCAAATTCCTGGGCGGTGAGGCGGCCAGCCTTGTTCAGGATTTCGTGCGGGATCGACATCTTGCCGACGTCGTGCAGCAGGCCGCCGCTGGCCAGAATGATCTGTTCGTCCCTTGGCAGGCCCAGATTGAAGCCGAACAGGGCGAGTAGCGTCGCGACCCGGATCGAGTGGGCATACGAATAATTGTCGTGGTCCCTTACGGCGTGGAGGATACCTTTGAAGTCATTTTGGGCGACTGCCTCGACAAGCGGTTTGCAGGCGTCGCTGACCGCCTGATAATGGATCGGCTCGCCTTTACCGATGACATTCGATATGCCGACGAACAGCTCCAGCGTGCCGGTCAGTGCCTGCCTCTGCAGCGGCGGCAATGCCTTCCATTTCCGTTCGACGCGACGGCTCAACAGACCGGATATGGTCGTTATCAGTGTGCTGCGCTGATAGGGATCGACCAGGTAGCCCTCGGCGCCGCACAGGGCGACCTTGTCGCGGGTCGTCTTGTTGTCCTTGCTGACCACCATCACGACCGGGAACACCGCCGTGGAGGTCCCAAGCCGCAGCATGCGAACGAAGTCGAAGCCGCCGCTCGCAGGCAGATCCTCGCCAACCAGTGCAAGGAGGGGTGGCCGAGCTCGGCAACCAGCAATCGCGGTTGACGTATCGGGATACTCCGAAAACTGGTAGAACGACATCAGGCAGGTCACTGCCCTGGATCGTTGCCTCGCGCCGCCAAGGGCGATGGCGATGTATGGCTTGCCGGTCTGATCGGCGCCCTGCACACTCATTTCTTACCAGTTATTTCCGGATGGTCGACTCAGGTGCCACCATTCCGCGCATAATAGCCCAACCCGATGGTGTTATCCCATCGTATTCGTCGATCATCCGGTGGTTGCATGGCAGTTACGTATCAGCAAGCTGCCCTGCTGCATGCCGTCCGAGGTCAGAGAGACTGTGCAACGGCCGCCAGCAGCCTATCAGCCTTGGCGCCCACCGTTGCCGCGCTGTCACCCGGTTTATAGATCGCTGAACCGATGCCGAACCCGGCCGCGCCGGCGCGGCGCCAGGCAGCCATGTTCGATGCATCGATACCGCCTACCGGAAGGATCTGGGTTGCGGATGGCAGCACCGCGCGGAGTGCCCGCAACATTGCCGGGCTGCCAGCCTCCGCCGGGAACAGCTTCAAGCGCGTCGGCGCCCGCCCCCAGCATCGTGAATGCCTCTGCCGGGGTGAAGAATCCAGGCATTGCCAGCAATCCGTGCTGTTTTGCGGCCCGCGTGACGGCTGGGTCGGCGTGCGGGGTCACGATCAGCCGGCCGCCGGCGGCAGCGACCGCGGCGACCTGAGCCTCGGTCATCACCGTGCCGGCGCCGATCAGCAGGCGGTCACCAAATTGTTCGGCCAGGGCAGCGATGCTGCTCATCGGATCGGGCGAATTCAGCGGCACCTCGATGACTGCGACGCCGCGCGCCTCAAGCGCCGCCGCGACGGTAAGCACGTCTTCCGGGTCGAATGCCGCGCAGGATGGCGATCAGCGGACAGCGAGTCAGACAGGCGGTTAATTCCATTCGGCGTGCTCGCCGATCAACGCCAAGCCACGCGCTGCCGCCTCGCCGTCGTGGCGTTCCGCATAGCCGCCGCAAACGGTGATCGCACGCGCATATAAAGCGGTGAGTTCCGGCGCGCCGATCACTTGTACCACGGTATCCGCCGCCCTTCCGGTGGGAGACGTCAGGCCGGACGTCTGGCTCAAGGCCGAGCGCACCTCGTGGCCGATGAGGATGCCGGAGAGGTAGGCCGGCGCGTCGGCTTGCGTCAGCCGACCCGCCAGGCCCTGCGCGCGGACGCCGAACACATGGTGCAACAGCCCACCCGGTTCGGCCGAGCGGGCGAGACCGGCCTCGAATGCCGCGCCGTCCACAGGTCCGTCACGCATCATGCGGCCCAGGATGGTGTGGCCGCGCAGCGCCGCGAAGGCTTCACCGGTCATGTGGGTGGTAAAGCCGACGATTCTGCCGGCCTCGACCCGCGCCCATTTGGAATGGGTTCCCGGCAGGCACGCGAGCCGCCATTACGCAGCACTGCCTGGACGCCGATGATCTGGGTTTCCTCACCACGCATCACCTCGGCCACGCCAGCGTCGTCGACCCCCGACAGACCCGGGACCAGTTTCACCCGCGCCCAGTCGAAGCCGATATCGACCAGTGCGGCGGCAAGCTCCACGGCGCCGGCGGGGCAGGGGAGATAAGGCGTCTCCTTCCATCCCTGACGGCTGCCGATCATTCCGGACAGCAAGACGTGCTCTTCGCCCGCGGCTAGCCAAGGACCGATTTCGTCCCGCAGGGTATCGCCGAATCGGCCATCCGGGACGTTCAGAATGCCACGAGGTCCGGAGCGCCGGTCACGGATCGCGCCATCCTTAGTTACCCGGAAGGCGCGGAAACTGGTGGTGCCCCAATCAACGCCAATCATCCCGTCATCCTCCCGGTGATTGCCATGAGCATTATAGCGTACATTGCGCCGCATGGTGATATCGCAAGCTCGACCATTGGTCCGATACCAAGGCGGTTCGCCTGCCGATCGCATGATTTGTGTATTCGAAACGGATATCAGACCCTCGATGAACAGCGGTTGACCCGTCCAGCATATACCGCGCACACCGCCGGGATCACCCCATGCCAGGATTCGACAAACCGATGGCGGAAGCCTTGATCGCAGAGGCGCTGCCGGCGCCGCACGGATTTTTCACGCGCCGCGGTGGCGTCTCGGCAGGCCCCTATGCCAGCCTGAACTGCAGCCTGTCCGGCCAGGACGATCGGGAAGCGGTGCTGGAAAACCGTGCCCGAGTTGCGCGTCTGCTGCTGGTCGACCCGCCCCGCATGCTTGGTCTGACTCAGGTGCATGGCAATGTCGTGGTGACCGTGACCGAGCCATGGGATACGGGGCAAGGCGCCCAAGCGGATGCCATGGTCACCGACCGGCGGGACATCGCGCTGGGCGTCGTCGCAGCCGACTGCGCGCCGGTGTTGTTCGTCGATCCGCAGCGCAATATTGTCGGGGCCGCCCATGCCGGGTGGCGCGGGGCGGTAGCGGGCGTGCTGGAGGCGACAGTCGCAGCCATGATCGCACTGGGCGCCGCCGCGGACCATGTTGTTGCTGCAATTGGCCCGTGCATTGGTCCACGGTCTTATGAGGTTGGCGTGGACCTACGCGACGCGGTGTTGGCCCGATCTGCCGACGACTCGGTATTCTTCGTCTCCGGCCGCCGGGACGGACGCTGGCAGTTCGACCTACCCGCGTATTGTGCCTCGCGCCTACGGTCCGCCGGGGTTGAGCGGGTAATGGTGACCGGTTTCGACACGATGACCGACAAAGACCGGTTTTTCAGTCACCGCCGCCGTACGCTGGATGATCTGGCGACCCGACAAAGCGGCCGGAGGGACGCTCCGGCAACGCCGATCGGCCACCAGATCTCGGTAATCAGGCCGGCGTGATCGGTCAGCCGCGCCGAACGGCCGGTTGCCCTCTATCGGTGTGTGCCCCCATCTGCTTGAAAGCCTCGGATGATCGTTTGCCGTCTTGGAAAACTTGCTCTGTTCATCTGCCTTTCCCTTGCTGCCTGCGGCGATCTGCCGGAGCCGTTTCTAGGCAACCCTGGCGCCACGGCGCGTCGGCTGGCGCAGCCGCTGACGCCGCTGCTCGCGGTGCCGCCGGGGACCGATACGCTGCTGCCGGACGCCGACAATCAGGACCTCGCGAACCGTATCGCCGCTGCCCTGCAGGCCACCGAAGTTCCGGCGTTGGTCCGTCAGCCCGAGAGGACCGACTGGCGTGTGGTAACGCGGGCTGAACGGAAGGGCGATGTGGTCACACCGAGCTTCAGCGTGCTGGATCCGCAAGGCAAGGAAGAGGGCACCGCGGAGGGCGAAGCAGTGCCCCTCGTGGCTTGGTCGACGGCCTCGCCTGACTTGCTGCAGCAAGTCGCGGCCGAGGCGGCGCCGCGAATCGGAGCGGTGCTGACCAGCATTCAACTGGCTCGGGACAAGGCCAATCCGAATAGCCTTTACAATCGTTCGGCCAAGGTCCTGGTTGCGGACGTGACCGGCGCACCGGGCGATGGCAACCAGTCGCTCACCCAGCAGATGCGGGCGCGGCTGGCGGTGCTGGGTCCGGTAGTGCTGACCACGCCGACTGGCGCCGATTTCGTCGTGCAGGGGGAGGTGAAGGTCGTGCCGATCCCGCACCGGCAGGAACGCGTCGAAATCCAATGGATCATCAAAACCGGAGCCGGCGACGAGCGTGGCAGGGTCGTTCAGTTGAATGTGATACCGGCCGGAACTCTGGATCGCTACTGGGGCGATGTCGCCGTCGTGGTCGCGACCGAGGCGTCCAATGGCGTGAACGATGTTATCTTGCGCCAGTCCGGCCATGATCCTAACGCGCAGCGATCGTCCGGCCAGGCTCCGGCCGCGCAGGACACAACGGAAAAGCAGCAGTCGAGCAGGTAGCTGTTCCCGGGTCTACCGCGGCCGATTGCATGGGTCGTTCTTCGACGGTTGGCAGAGCAGCGACCTTCGCTTTGGAGCGCCGCGTTGACATAGATCTCTCGTTGAGAGGTCGATCCGTGTCTGAGGTTGCATTACCCTCAGACGATCGCGTTCTAGACAGCGCACCCGGTTCAGACGACCCGGCCGATCACCGTTACCTCGGCCGCCTGACGGGCCGGGATCACATCCGCCTGGTAAAGGCTGTTGTCGCTTATCAACACCAAGCTGCCATCGTGCTTGCGCTGTATCCGTTTCACCAGTCGCTCTTCGTTGATTTCCAGGACATAGATGCCAAAACTTCGGATCCCCGTGTCGGTGGTGTCGACCAGCATCATGCTGCCGTTCCTGATAGTCGGGGTCATCGAACTCGCCGATTGCCGAATCCAGCCGCAGGTTCTCCGGCTCTACGCCCCAGATCGACCTTATCCAGTCGTGGCGCAGAGCCAATGTATTCGCCGCCGAAGAGAGCGGGAGGCGTATTTGAGCCGGCTGCCGCTGCCTCCGCGTGTTTCGGAAGCAGCGCGAATTTGCCCCAGTCCGTCGAATTGTCCGGCTCGCCAGCGAAAGGGCGTCGCCGGGTGCTCGGCACCGACTCGAGCATCGGTGCGGCCTTCGCCTTCGGCTAGCCAGGCAACCCCGACGCCGGCCGCGTGCGCCAAGGCGACAAGTCGCTCGCGGCTGGGTTCAGCCTCGCCCCTCAGCCATTTGCGAAACGCGGAAGGGGAAACTTTCGTCTCACGTGCCGGCCGATCCGCACTTGGCCAATGCGCCAGAATAGTCGGATCAGGTGCTGCAAGAGGCGGCTGTCGCAACGGAACCGCATCTGGCCAGCCTGCTTGCCGCACTAAAGCGCCTGTCTATTCGCCCAGCGATCTGGGGATTCAGCACACCACATCCCGTTGCCGCAGTGACAGTGCTGTAACGGCCGCTCCTGGTCTCGGAGGGTATGCACGCATTGGTGTATCGTGTTCATATGTAATGAACATGTCTGCATCGTCACCGGATCCAGGACATATGCGGGCGGCCTTCTCCGCCGGAGTCACCGCGACAATGTCGGATCAAACCAAAGTGATCACAAAGCGCCGCTATGCGGATGCCCAGCCTCTCGCACAGGGGCATTCGACAAGACCTGCTCAACGGTCGCGAGCAGGCCAACCAGTGTAAACGGCTTCAACACAAAAGGCCGCGGTGCATCAGTCAACTTTTCAATGCGCGCGCGGTCGCCCGACATGAGTATGACGGGAACGCTGCGGCGATCGGCCTCGGGGATCAGGGAGGCATCGAGTCCGCCGGGAAGCGTGCAATCAAGCAAAATCAGCCGAACCGTGCCATTACGGAGTTGCGCGATCGCCTCCGTCGCAGTGCCCACCAGGGTCGTGCAATAGGTTTCGTCGAGCGCGGCGGCAATGATCTCAGAAACCAGAGGATCATCCTCGACCACTAAGATGTGGGTTTTTTGCGTCATGACCTTATCCGGATCTTCCCCTGCCTCGGTTTGCCTGCCGGAGCGGCTTGGCAATCGGCCGCGGCGACAAGGTATTGGCTGCTTAATAGCAAGGCTTGGGTCTGTCGCGTGAAAAAAGGGCCCTGCGGCAGAATAGGAGATCAGCCGTCCATGTCACTATGGCTCACATGGCTGAAAGCTTCGTCGCAAAACATCATGAAAACGGTGGGCTGCGCCGACCGTTGCGCGGGTGACGAAAGTGTTCGATGTCATTAGGCCCGGATTGATTGAGGGCATTAGCGACCGGCAAGATCCGTTTCGCGCCGTGCTGTTGCCGCCGATTCGGGCCGACAACGCGACTTCATCAGGCGCGTATGTCCTCCCCTAAGGCCGTTTCGTAGACGCGGACGATCGAGCAGGAGTCGGACGAGCCGAGCCCCATGCCGCGTGCCATGCGCATCAGGCTCATGACCTGGGGTGCGATCATGCCTGGCACACCGAGTTCATCCGCCAACTCAAGTGCCAGGCGCATGTCCTTGTGCGCCAGGTCCAGCGCGAAGGTCGCCGAGAAATCTCCGACCAGCGTCTTTTTTGCCATGTTCGCGTAGCCGCTTGACATGCCGCTGGCATTGCGGATCACCGCGTCCAGCTTGTTCAGGTCGATACCGGAACGCTTGCCGATCATCAATGCCTCGGCCGCGGCGGCGGAATTGCAGAACGCCAGCATGTTGTTGATCAGCTTGGCGGTGGAACCGAAGCCGATCTCGCCCAGGTGGATCACCTCGCCGCTAAACGACTTCAACAGGGGCAGGTTCTGCTCGAACACGCCGGCGTCGCCGCCCACCATGATGACGATCGTGCCGTCCGTCGCGCGGGACGTCCCGCCGGAAACCGGTGCTTCCAGCATCGGGATGCCCTTGGCCTTCATGCCTTCGTTCACCCGCTTCGCGGTTGCTGGAGAATTGGTGGAAAGATCGATAAAGACGGTGCCCGGCCTGGCGTTCTCGGCAATCCCGCCGGCGCCCAGGGCGACCTCCTCCACCACACGCGGGATCGGCAAGGAGGTGATCACCACATCGCAGCGTGCTGCCGTGTCAGCTACGGATGTCGCCGAGGAGGCGCCGAGCTCGGTGCAGGCTTTCACTGCGTCAGGATTGAGGTCGAAGACCACAACCTCATGATTGGTGTTGCGGATGATGTTGCGGCACATCGGGCCACCCATGTTGCCCACGCCAATGAACCCGACTTTCATGCTGTTTCCCCTTGTCCCACCAGACCATCCGGCGTCTGCCAGCATGACCGATGTTGGCGCGCGAGTCAGGTGGCCCGTATGCTGAGTGTCTGCCTTATTCGGATAGCCCCGGCAGTGCCGCACACTTCGGGGACGCAATCGCCAGCACCTTGAACAATGTCCCCATGGCGCGCGGATCGGCCAGTCGCCGGGCAGCGTCTCGCAGCGTTGTCGCCTGTTCTTCAGTGCAGCCGCGTGCCAACGCCTCGGTGCGCTGGAACAGGCCCAGGCTTGTCAGGAATGCAGCTTGCGTGACCGGTCCTTGGACCGAAGCACCGCGCTTGTGTGCAACGACCGCCAGATCAGCGAAATCCACATGCGCGGTCAGGTCGGCAGTGCCCGGCGGCGAGAGCGGAGGGACCGGCTGCCGATTGGCAATCGCCTGCAGAGTGTCGCCGGCGGCGCTGCGCGCTGGGCCGTAATCCACCAGCAGCGCGGCGCTCCTGTGCCGCTGTGCCCGCTCGGCCACGGCAGTGACAAACGCCCGAGCCGACGCGTTTACCTCGATGATCTGCCCCTCAGCGGCGCCGCGATGCAGCAGTATCGCGGTGTCATCCTCGGGTTGTTCGGCCCAGCGTCCGTCCGCCACGAAGCGCTCCATCCAGCCGTCGCCACGGCGGACGAACTGACGGATCGGCAGCACATCCAGGAACTCGTTCGCCAGCAGGATCATTGGCGCGTCCGGCACGGTGTCCAGGGTGTGGTGCCAGATCGACTCCGGCACGCGGGTCGCCTGGGCGGCGCGCAGCCGCGGCGAAGTCTCTATCAGATGCACCCGAAGTGCAGCGGCGAAGCCGGGCGCGCTCCTGCGAACAGCGCGCAAAGCATCAGCCATCAAGGTGCCGCGGCCAGGTCCGGCCTCGACCAGCAAAACCGGGTCGGGGCGCCCCAGACACTGCCAGGTGACGGCAGCCCATAGTCCAATGATCTCGCCAAACACCTGGCTGATTTCCGGCGAGGTGGTGAAGTCGGCAAACGGGTCGTGGCTGGCGTAGTAGATCGTGTTGGCCCGTGCCATGAAGCGGTCCAGGCGCTCCGGGCTATTGGCGTCCATAAGTGGGCCACGCTCATGCTTCATGGCGCGCCCGCACGATCAGCCAGAGGCCGGCCAGAAACATCGGCACGGACAGGATCTGCCCCATGGTGGAGCCGAACGCCAGAAAGCCCAGGAAGGCATCGGGTTCGCGGAAGAACTCGCCGATGATACGGGCTACCGCATAGCCGCACAGGAAGATTCCGGTCAGCAGTCCGAAGCGCCGGCGCAGGGTCTCCCGCCGCGACAACGCCAACATCAGCAGAAGTAAAATCAGGCCTTCCAGCAGCGCCTGGTAGATCTGGCTCGGGTGGCGCGGCACCAGGCCGGCACGCGGGAAGATCATCGCCCATGGCAGCCAATCCGGTGCCGGCCGCCCCCAGAGCTCGCCATTGATAAAATTCGCAATTCGCCCGAGGCCCAGCCCGAGCGGCGCCACGATCGCGATCCGGTCGGCAAAGCCCAACAGCGGGATCTGGTTGCGGCGGCAGTACACGATGATGGCGGTGGCCACGCCCAACATGCCGCCGTGGAAGCTCATGCCGCCCTCCCAGACGGCAAAGATCTGCAGCGGATGCGCCAGATATGTGCCGGGCTGATAGAACAGCACGTAGCCGAGGCGCCCGCCGAGGACGACGCCGAGAACCGCCCAAGTCAGGAAGTCGTCGACCTGGATCGGCGTGGCGACTGCAGGCGGCAGCCGCACCAGCCTGCGCACCAGCCGCCAGCCCAGCAGCAAGCTTGCGATGTAAGCCAAAGCATACCAGCGAATGCTGAATGGGCCGAACTGGATGAGTACTGGATCGAATTGCGGAAACAGCAGAACCGGGATCATCAGCCAAGGTCACACATAAGGGTCGGATGTCGCCAGATGGTCCTGCACGTAATGCCGAATGCCTTCCTCAAGCGGGGTGAACTGGCCGGCGTAACCGGCTGCCCGCAGCCGCTCCATCGGCGCCTGAGTGAACGACTGGTACTGCCCCAGCAGGGTCTTCGGCATGTCAATGAATTCGACCTGGCGCGGGTTGCCCGCAGCGTCGGACACCGCATGCGCCAGATCAAGGTAGGTCCGCGCTTGTCCCGTCCCCAGGTTGAACAGGCCGCTGACGGCCGGAGTGTCCATCAGCCACAGCATGACGTCGACCACATCGCCCACCCAGATGAAGTCACGTGCCTGAGCGCCGTCAGCCAGACCCGGCTGATCGGACTTGAACAACCGTGCCGCCCCGCCGGCCGCGACCTCCTGATATTTGACCTTCACGACCGAAATCATGCGGCCCTTGTGATATTCGTTCGGGCCATAGACGTTGAAGAATTTCAAACCGGCCCACTGCGGCGGCCGTTCCTTACGCGCACTCAGTCGCTTGGCCACCAGCAAATCGAAGGCGTGCTTGGTCCACCCATACAAGTTCAGCGGACGCAGCCGCTCCAATGCGGGAAGCGAAAAATCGTCGTCAAACCCGTGGGCGCCGTCACCGTAGGTGGCGGCTGAGGAAGCGTAAACCAGGCGCACCTGATGCGCCGCGCACCAGTCCCAGATGCGGCGGCTCAACTCTACATTGGTCGCCCAGGTGTGATCGCCATCCGTGGCGATGGTTTCGCTGACAGCGCCCAGATGAAACACCATCTCGAGTGGCGGACGGCGTGCCAGGAACTCGTCCAGGCCATCTGGGGGCACGATGCGTGCCGGCGGATGGTTGGCGAGATTGCGCCATTTGCCGTCGCTTCCCAGCAGGTCCACCACGACGGTCTCCTGCCCACGTCGCGCCAGCGCGGCTTGCAGGTTGGAGCCGATAAAGCCGGCGCCGCCAGTGACCATGATCATGGGCGCGCTATATACGTGGCGTGGCGCGACTGCGGAAGCCGTTTCGGAGGGGTATGCCAGACGGCCGGTCACGTGCGCGGTCGTTGGATTCAGTTAAAGAGCTGCGTCCCCCCAACTGATCTTGGGAACGCGATAGGAGCAAGCAGAGGATGAGCGATCGACCAAGGTTTTTCGACGATCTCGCCGGTGTTGCTGGCGGAGCCTTCTCCGCTCTGGCAGGGCTGCGGGAGGAAGCTGAGGCAATGCTCCGGGCCCGTCTCGACGACCTGATCCAACGGCTGGACCTGGTGCGGCGCGAGGAACTGGACGCCGCCCAGGAACTCGCCGCCAACGCCCGCGCTGGTCAGGAAGCCGCCGAGGCAAGCGTGGCCGTGCTGCAGTCCCGCCTGACGGCGCTGGAGGCACGGGTCGCCATCCTGGAAGCGCCGGATGCCGACCTGACCGCAGCCGAGGGCCTATGACGGTCTAGTGACAGATCAGCCATGGCAAACTGGAGCGGAAGAGCACACCGGGGTGCTGCCTCGGCAGCGATGATAAAAAATGAGACGAGGCAACTTTTCGGGATAATCTTGTGACGCCTCTTGCAGGCGGCACCGACACATGAATAGGCTGAACGCCGTGGCCAACTCCGGGACGAATCCACAATGGAATTCACACCTTCCCGGGGGTGAAGGCCACGCTCGGCCTTCCTTTTGACGGGAGACCCCGCATGTCAGCCTCGCTGACCACGTCCTTCGACACAGCAGCCAACCCCCTCGATGTGATGGAGCAGATCGTCGCCGCGAATGAATGGGAATTTGACCGTCGTAGTGAGTTCTGAAATGGCGGCCGAGGCACCGGGTCACTGGTGCGACTACGGCTTGTTTTTCAACTGGTCGAACGAGATCAGCGTGATGCACTTCACCTGCGCCTTTGACATAAAGGTGCCGGAAAAACAGCGAGCCGCGCTGTATGAACTGCTCACGCTGGCGAACGAGAAGCTCTGGCTGGGCCATTTTGGTCTGGAATCGGAAGATGGCGTGCCGGTGTTCCGTCATGCTGTTCTGTTACGCGGAGCGCCAGGCGCATCAGCCGAAAGCCTGGAGGACATGATCGACATTGCGCTGACCGAGTGTGAGCGGTTTTATCCAGCGTTCCAGTTTGTGCTGTGGGGCGGCAAATCACCGACTGATGCGCTAGCCGCAGCCATGCTCGATTGCGTGGGCGAGGCATGACGTCAGGCCGCATCCCGCCAATTCTGCTGGTGGGATGCGGGCGGATGGGTAGCGCGATGCTGTCCGGCTGGCGCGAACAGGGGTTGGCGGCGTCTTTCGCGGTTGATCCGGCGCCCGCGGCGGGTGAATTCGCCGGCCCGGATCTTGCTGTCCTGGCTGATCCAGGCGCGATCCCGGAGGACTTCACCCCGGCCGCCGTGGTACTGGCGGTCAAACCTCAGAACGCCGCGACGACGCTGCCAGCGTACGGCCGCTTCGCCGGCGGCACGGTGTTTCTATCGATCATGGCCGGACGCACCATCGGCGGGATCGCCGCCTTGCTGGGTGCTCAGGCGATGCCGGGTGCAACAGCGGCGATCGTGCGCGCCATGCCGAACACGCCCGCCGCAGTGCGGCAGGGCGTGACGGTCGCTTGCGCAGGCCCCGGCGTCGACGGGGCCCAGCGAAGCCTGTGTGAGCAGTTGCTGCAAGCGATTGGCACGGTGGCCTGGGCGGAGCAGGAGGCGCTGCTTGATCCGGTCACGGCGGTATCTGGCAGCGGGCCCGCCTATATTTTCCTACTGGCCGAACTGATGGAGCAGGCGGCGATCGAGCAGGGTATCCCGCCCGACCTCGCCCGGTTGCTGGCGCGAAAGACAGTTTCCGGTTCCGGCGCATTGCTGGCGGCAAGCTCGGATGATGCGGCGGCTTTACGGCAGGCGGTCACCAGTCCCGGTGGAACGACGGCCGAGGCGCTGTCGGTTTTGATGGCGCCCGATGCCTGGCCCGCCGCGTTGTCCCGTGCGATCGCCGCCGCGACCCGGCGGTCACGCGAACTGGCCGGTTGAGCCGAGTGGGTTGCACCCTATGTCTAGCCGATGAGTGATAGCGAATTCGACAATGCCCTGGTGAGTGCGGCCTTTCGGATGGCGGGCGAGGAAGGATGGAGTCGCGTCACCGTTGCCGCCGCCGCGCGTGTCGCCGGTCTGTCCGTGGCCGAGGCGCGCGGTCATTTTGTTGGCCGCTCCTCCATTCTGCTGCGCTTCGGCCGGTTTGCCGACCAGGCGGCGTTGAAGGATGCGCCTTTCGAGGGGCCGGTCCGGGATCGCTTGTTCGATTTGCTGATGCGGCGGTTCGACGTTCTGCAGGCCCACCGGGAAGGCGTGAAGGCGGTGCTTCGGGCGCTGCCGGGCGACCCGGCAACCGCCTTGATGCTGGCCAGCGCGACGCGTACCAGTATGCGCTGGATGCTGCAGGCTGCCGGTGTTACCGCAACCGGACCACGCGGTGCAGTCCAGGCGAGCGGGTTGGTGGCGGTATGGCTCTGGGGTTTGCGAGCTTGGGAGCGGGACGAGACGGACGATTTGTCCGGCACCATGGCGGCCGTCGATGCCGCGCTGGGACGCGCGGATCAGCTTGCGTCCTGGCTGTCCGGCAGCCGTCGTCAGGCCCCGCCGCCACCGCCGGCCGCTGCTGGGGCGGGCGAACTCGATCCGTCAGACCCGCCACCGGCTTCCGATGCGTCGGCAGCCTCCGACCCACCAACGTCCGATGCGCCGGCAGATTTGGGCCCAAAGCCGAACTCGGATGCACCGCCGACTGACCGTCCGCTGACCGACCCGGAATTATGACACACCATCGTGTGTAAAGCGCTCCAGGCGCGATTCGACGTTGCACTTCGGGTGGCCGAGGCGGCAGCCGCAATAGCGTTATCAATGCGTCCCGCGCCCGGCTCAGCGCGCGGAATCCTGAAAGGTCCGCAGGACTGGGTGACTGCGGCGGATGGCGCGGTCGAGCAGTTCCTGTCCGAGCAACTCGCCGTTGCCTTTCCCGCTGATGGATTCCAAGGCGAGGAAGGCGGCGTTTCGCGCAGCGGTGCGCTGCGCTGGGTGGTCGACCCGATCGATGGGACATCGAACTTCGCGCGCGGGGGTGCCCGTTTCTGTGTCTCGGTAGCCTGCCTGGAAGGGCCGCTTCCGCTGATCGGGATCGTCGTTGCGCCGGCCCTGCGGGAGACTGTCACCGCCCGTCGTGACGGTGGCGCATGGCTGAACGGTTCCGCGATCCGAGCGGCCGAAACCACGACGGTGACCCAGGCGATCATGGAGGTCGGCTGGTCCCGGCGTCGGCCGAACGTGGACTACATACGGGTCTGTGAACGAGTCCTTGCTGATGGCGCCGGCCTGCGCCATGGCGGCTCGGGCGCGCTCGGCTTAGTGGATGTCGCGGTCGGCCGGCTTGATGGCTATGCCGAATTGCACATCAATTTATGGGATGTCGCGGCGGCGCTGGTGATCCTGCGCGAAGCCGGCGCGGTGACCAGCGACTTTTTGGCCGGAGACGGGGCGACGCGGGGCAACCCGATTATCGCCTGTGCGCCGGGGCTGGCCGGCGTCTGGTCGGACCTGCCTGGATTGCCGCCCCTGGACACGCCGGGCCAGGACGGGAAGGCAAAGCGTTTCAGCGGCCAACCGCCGGGTGTGGCATAACCGGTCAACGGGCTGGGGTGGTTTACCCTTCACCGGCGCCGAGCAGGAGGTTTCGCATGCCGAGTTACGACTTCGTCACCGTCGACGTCTTTACCGACCAGCGCTTCGGTGGCAATCCGCTCGCGGTCTTTCCCGATGCCGGCGGCCTGACAGACGGGCAGATGCAGGCGATCGCCACGGAGTTCAACCTGTCTGAAACGACCTTCATCTTGCCACCGGCCAACCCGCGCAACCACGCGCGGGTGCGGATTTTCACCCCCAAGGCGGAGTTGCCGTTTGCCGGGCATCCCAACGTCGGCACCGGCTACGTCCTCGCCCGCATGGCCGGCGACCCGCCTGAGCACTACACGTTCGAGGAGATCGCCGGCCTTGTTCGCGTCCACATCCTGCGCGACGACGCCGGCGTCATCTCCGGCGCCCGCATTTCGGCGCCGCGCGCATTGTCGCTGGACATCGTCGTGCCCACCGAGCTGGTGGCCGCCTGCGTCGGGCTGTCGGTGGACGCCATCGTGACCGAGGCCCATTATCCGATTGTCGCCTCGGTGGGGATGTCTTTCGTGATCGCCGAGGTGACTTCCTTGGAGGCGCTTGCGCGGGCAAGCCCCGATCTGGGCGCCTTTCGGTCCGCTGTCGAGCAAGTTCCTGCTCTGGCGGACCGTCTCAGCCTGCATTTGTATACGCGCCGCGGCGATGACGTCCTGCACTTGCGCAGCCGCATGTTTGCGCCGCTGGGGGGGATTTTGGAGGATCCGGCGACTGGCAGCGCCAATGCCGCGCTGGCGGCGCTGCTGACCTCGCTCGCGCCTGGCGAGAACGTCGACCTGCACTATGACATTGAGCAGGGCGTGGAGATGGGACGGACCAGCCGCCTCATCGCCTCGGCGCGCAAGACTGGTGAGGGTCCGGTGCTGGCGACGGTGGCGGGAAGCTGCGTGCCGGTCATGCGGGGGACGTTGGACGTCTGACGACGGGGCCCGCTAGTCAGGGGCGGGACGCGCTTCAGCGGGTGGGCGATCAAGCGGGTCCCATATCCTCCCGCCCGTGCTGCAACCGCCAAACTTCAGCCGGAAGCTTGGAGAACTGAAACATCATAGTCTGCGACAGCCGGGTCTCTCGACACCAAGGTGAGATTCTCGATCAGCGCCTGGGCAACCAGCATTCGGTGGAACGGGTCGTCGTGATGACGTGGCAGGCCACCTGCCGCGATGGCATGAGCCGGAAGGATCGGCAACACGTCGAAGCCCATACGCTGCGTGATGTCATCAAACCGGTCGAGCGGAAATTTCAGCCGTCCAAGCGCTTGCTTGATGGCGATTTCCCATACTGTAACAGAACTAATCAGAACTTGATTTTCAGGTAATGCCAATGCTGCATGCGTCTGCCACCCGAGTTTGGATGGATCTGCGACAGCCCATATAAAGACATGCGTGTCGAGCAGCAGGTTCAGGACGACTAGCCCTTGAACGTCCGCGTGAGGCTGTCTGGCAGGGGATCATCGAAATCAGCGCCGATTTGCACCTCATTCGCCAGCAGACCAAGTGGACGCGACGCAGTTCGCTTGGTGAGAGGCACAAGCTTGGCGAGCGGACGCCCAGCCTTGGCAATGACTATTTCTTCCCCTTGGGCCGCGCGCTCGACCAGCTGCGACAAATTGGTCTTGGCTTCGTAAAGATTTACCGTGTCCATAGCAGTCCCTGACCAAGGTTGGTCAAGATATGTGGCCGCCCGTGCGCGGAATCAAGACAGGAAGCTGCGTGCCGGTCATGCGGGGAACGCTGTAGGTCTAGCACCATCAGCCTGGCTCGGACCAATCCGGCTGGCGAAGTTGCTTGTCGATACGATATGCCAACAAAAACGGTCTCGACAGCCAGCGCGATAACGCGCTTTCAGCAACTTTGGTCAGTCCGCAGCGAGCAGCACCGCTGCCTGCGAAGCAAGCGTGCTGCCGGCGAACGGATTGACTACCCGCACGCCGAGCAGAACGCCGCCGTCTGCAAGGTCTTCAGTCAGGATGGTCGTGCAGCCGGCCTCGGCGGCCGTGGCCACGAGGAGTGCGTCCCAGTATGAGGCTTGGCCGGTCTCCACGCTGGTCAGTGCAGCACGCACCGCGCGCTCTGACACCGCTACGGTGCGGAACATAGCCAGCCAGTCCCGAGCTTGAGCGTTTGCCTCCGCCTGGGAAATGACCTTCTTACGTGTGACGGCCGTATAGAACTCCGAGATCGACTGTAACGTCAGGCGGCAATCCAGCATGACCGCTTGGTCGATAATGCCGGCAGCCAGGGCGTGGCGTTCGCCAGCGCGCCGGTCGAGCGCATAGACCAGGATGTTCGTGTCGAGAGTGAAGCAGCTATCGCTCATGCAACGCATCGCGGTCGAGTGGACCGGCACCGAGGTCCCAGCCTTCTTGCATCCGCTGTCGGGTCCGCTCCAGCGCCGCTTGCTGTCCGGGCGTCAGAACTCGGCGCTTGTTGACCGGCGACAGACGAGCCACGGGTGTGCCGTTCCGTGTGATGACGATGTCTGCGCCTGCTTCCACCTCCCTGATGCAGCGGGCAAAAGTTTGGTTAGCCTCACGCAGGGTCAATGTCTTGGTCATATGAGCCAAGTAGCACAGTGTGCTCTACCCCAAACACCGTGTGGCTACTCCACCGTCACCGATTTTGCCAGATTACGCGGCTGATCCACATCCGTGCCTTTCAGCACCGCGACATGATAGGCCAGCATCTGCACCGGGATTGCATACAGGATTGGTGCGACGAACGGATCCACCGTCGGCAGCACGACAGTTTCGGCGGCGATTCCCCTCAACTTGGCCGCGCCAACGACGTCGCTGAACACGATCACCTGGCCGCCGCGGGCCGCGGCTTCTTGCAGGTTCGACGCGGTCTTTTCGAACAGCGGGCCGGATGGAGCGATGGCGATTACCGGCACGGCCGGATCGATCAGCGCGATCGGGCCGTGCTTCATTTCTCCGGCGGCGTAGCCTTCGGCGTGGATGTAGCTGATTTCCTTCAGCTTCAAGGCGCCCTCCAGCGCGATCGGAAAGCAATTGCCGCGGCCGAGGAACAGTACGTCGCGCGCCTGCGATACGCGATGCGCGATCGCCTGTATCGCCGCGTCGTTCTCCAGCACCTCCGCCGCTCGCCCGGGCACCTCCAGCAGGGCAGCCGTCATCGCGGCTTCCTGTTCGGCATTGATCGCCCCGGTTGCCCGTCCAGCCGCCAGCGCCAGGCACGCCAGCACCGAGAGCTGCGCGGTGAACGCCTTGGTGCTGGCCACGCCGATCTCCGGCCCCGCCACGGTTTCCAGCACCGCGTCGCTTTCGCGCGCCATGCTGCTTTCCGCGACGTTCAGGATCGACAGGACCTGCTGCCGCTGCTCGCGCATGTACCGGAGCGCCGCGAGCGTATCGGCGGTCTCTCCGGACTGGGACACCAACAGTCCCAGACCGCCCCGAGGCAGCGGTGGGGTGCGGTAACGAAACTCGCTGGCGACGTCCCCGTCGGTCGGAATGCGGGCAACCGCCTCAAACCACCAGCGGCCGACCAGCCCGGCGTAGAATGCGCTGCCGCAGGCGCTCATGGTTATTCGCGGCACGGAGGCAAAGTCGATACCCAGATCCGGCAGGGCGACGGCACGGCTGCCCGGACTGACCATGCGATGCAGCGTGTCGCCGATCACCGCCGGATGCTCGTGCAGCTCCTTTTCCATGAAGTGACGAAAATTGCCCTTGCCGATCGCGGCACCGGTCATGCGGGTCAGTTTGACGTCCCGCTCCACTCGGTTGCCGTCCATGTCGAAGAACTGGGCACCCTGCCGATCGACCACGGTCCAGTCGCCGTCGCGCAGATAGGCGATGCGGCGGGTCAGCGGCGCCAGCGCCAGCGCGTCGGAACCGACGAACATCTCGTCCTCACCGAAGCCCACCGCCAGCGGCGCACCGTGCTGGGCGCCAACGATCAGCTCCGGATGGCCGGCGAAGATCATTGCCAGCGCATAGGCACCCTCCAGCCGGCGCAGCGCTGCTCCGGCCGCCTCAATCGGTGCCATGCCGCGTTGCAGGTTGAGATCGACGAGCTGAGCGACGGTCTCGGTGTCTGTCTCGGTGCTAAATTCCTGTCCCTCGGCTTCCAGTTCGGCACGTAGTTCGGCGTGGTTCTCGATAATGCCGTTATGAACCAGGGAGACGCGTTCGGTGCCATGTGGATGGGCGTTGCTTTCGGTCGGTGCGCCGTGCGTGGCCCAGCGGGTGTGGCCGATGCCGATCGAACCGGCCAGTTCTTCGCGTTGCAGCGAGAGGGCCAGGTTGCCCAGTTTGCCTTCCGCCCGCCGCCGATCGATATGGCCGTTCACCAGCGTGGCGATGCCGGCACTGTCGTAGCCGCGATATTCCAGCCGGCGCAGCGCGTCCAGCAGCAGCGGCGCGGCGGGACGCGCACCTATAACTCCAACAATGCCACACATCAGCGTTTTTCCTTTCGTGCGGCTGCCCGCATGTCCTTCGCTCGTCCTGGCTTCTGCACCTGTCGTCCGCGCGCCAGGGCCAGCGCGTCCGGTGCCACATCGTCCGTAATAGTGCTGCCGGCGCCGACGAACGCACCGTCGCCGATCGAGACCGGTGCGACCAGAATGGTATCGGAACCGACAAAGACATTTGCGCCGATCGTGGTCCGGTGCTTGTTGGTGCCGTCGTAGTTGCAGGTGATCGTGCCGGCGCCGATATTGGTTCCGCTGCCCACGCTGGCATCACCGATATAGCTCAGGTGGCCGGCCTTAACGCCGGCGCCCAAGCTGGCGGCCTTGATTTCCACGAAGTTGCCGACGTGGACATCGTTTTCCAGATTGGCGCCGGGCCGCAGCCGAGCGAAGGGTCCGATGGTGCTGCCGGGGCCGACATGGGCGCCTTCCAGGTAACTAAAGGCGCGGATCAGCACGTTCGAGGCAACGCTGACACCCGGGCCGAAGAACACGTTCGGTTCGATCGTCACGTCCGGCGATAATTGCGTATCGGCGCAGAGGAACACCGACGATGGGTCGATCATGGTGACGCCGGCGTCCATCGCCGCCTGGCGCAGCCAGCCCTGCATCACTGCCTCCGCCTGCGCCAGTTCGGCACGCGAGTTGATGCCGCCGAGTTCGTCTGCCGGGGCTTCCACGGCGACGACCGATCGGCCCTCGATGCGTGCCAGTGCCACTACATCCGTCAAGTAATACTCCGCCTTCGCGTTGTCGTTGCGCACTGCGCGCAACCATCGTTCCATGTCAGCAGTGGCAGCACAGAGCACGCCGGCGTTGCAAAGATCGTGCAAACGTTCCGCCGCGCTGGCATCAGCGTACTCGACGATCCGCTCGACCAGGCCGTTGGCACCAGTAATGACCCGGCCATAGCGCCCCAGGGTCGGCGGACGAAAGGCCAGCAGCGACAGGCCATGGCAAATGTCGGCGGAAGGCTGGGCGCGACTGTCCAGCAAACGGCGTAGGCTAGCGGGGCGGATCAGCGGATTGTCGGCGTAGAGCACGGCAACCTGATCGGTACCGAACTGCCCAATCGCCTGAAGCGCGGCGTGGGCAGTGCCCAAGCGTTCGTGTTGCACCACACAACTGTGCGGCGAAGCTGCTTTCCGAACCGCGTCCATGTCGGGCCCGAGCACAACAACGATCTTGTCGAACACCGTTTCGCAACTGCCCAGCAGATGCCGCAACATCGACTGTCCGGCCAGCCCATGCAGTGTTTTCGGCAGCGTAGATTTCATTCGTGTGCCGAGACCGGCGGCCAGTATGATAGCGGTTGCTTGCATGCCTTGTCCCTGCTTGGCTAAGTGGGTGGCGTAGCGGGGTCGATGAACGAAAGTCAAAGGTCACCATTATAGTATTGCTTCAATTCACGTTTCGGAGTGCAACATAGTGGTTCGGACCCTGCTGCTGGATCTGGATGGAACGTTGGTCGACACCGTTCCGGACCTGGCGCCGGCGCTGAACCGCTTGATGCGGTCCCGGTCGCTGCCGGCGCTGTCGCTTCAGCAGGTGGCAAGTATGGTCGGCGACGGCGTGGAGGCCCTGGTCGCGCGAGCTTTCGCCGCGCACGGCCAAGTGCCTGATCCGGCGGCCGTGGCGGATTTCTCGGCCGATTATGAGGCTCATGTTGCGGTTGAAAGCCGGCTCTACCCAAACGTCGATGTGGTAATGCAGGCGCTGGTGCGGGACGGCTGGGGGCTTGCGGTTTGCACCAATAAGCCCGAGGGTGCGGCACGCAGGTTGCTGACCAAGCTGGGGCTTATGCCTCTGCTTTGCGCGGTTGGCGGCGGCGACAGCTTCGCGGTTCGTAAACCCGATCCGGCGCATCTGTTGGCAACGTTGACACGCGCGGCGGGCACTGCAGATCGTGCCGTAATGCTGGGCGATCATGGTAACGACGTTATTGCGGCGCGAGCCGCCGGCATGCCTTGCATTTTTGCCGCTTGGGGCTATGGCACGGCAAGTATGGCGGACGGTAGCGACGGTGTGGTGCATGACATCGCGGAGGCCGCCATGGTCGCCAACCGATTGGTGCCGAGGCATCGCGCCTAGGTTTGGAGCCTGATCGCATCTTGATCGCCTCAATTCATCGTTAAGCTGCTTGATGGGTGACAGTTTTGTTTCGAGGTAAGGCCGGCCGACGACAGGAGTCCAAACATTCATGGAGGGAATTGGCGTCCCTGTGACTGACCAACCGTCGGTTAAACGGCGTCGCACCTCCGACGCTAAGGCGAAATCCGCTTTCACCACGGCAGGCGGTCAGATGGCGGCTTTGATCAATTCCATCGACTGGTCGGACACCGCCGTTGGTCCATGCGCGTCTTGGCCGCAGAGCCTGACGACGATCCTGCGTATTCTGGTGACTTCGCGTTACGCCATGTGGATGGGCTGGGGCAGGGAACTGACGTTCTTCTACAATGACGCCTACGCGCCGATGCTGGGCGTCAAGCATCCATGGGCGTTGGGCCAGCCGGCCAGCAAGGTCTGGGCGGAGATCTGGTCCGACCTCGGACCGCGGACTGAATCCGTTCTCCGCACCGGGCGGGCAACCTGGGACGAAGGAGTGTTGCTCTTCCTGGAGCGGAGCGGCTATCCCGAGGAGACTTATCACACCTTCTCCTACAGTCCGCTGCCCGACGATGATGGCTCTGTCGCCGGCATATTCTGTGTGGTCACCGAGGAAACGGAACGTGTGATCAGCGAACGACGGCTGGCGACCTTGCGCGACCTGGGCAGCCAGCTTGCCACGGTTCGCGCCGAAGCGGATGTGCGCGAGGCGGTTGCCAGATCGATGGCCCGCAACAATCGCGACCTGCCGTTCAGCATCGTTTACGTGATGGACACCGAGAAGGGGCAGCTTCGGCGCCTCAGCGAAACGGGCGGCGTAGACACAAGTCTGGCGCCGCTTGTGGCGGAGCATCCGGATGATTTGCCATGGAAGGTGGCGGACGTCCTGACCGGGCACCAGACCTGCCTGATCCAAGAGCTGGATGCGCGGCCGGATTTACCCACGGGAGCATGGAACCAGCCGCCACGCACGGTCGCCATCGCGCCACTTCCACGGCAGGGCCAGCAGCAACCGGCGGGGATTTTCGTCGCCGGCCTGAATCGCCACCGGCCGTTTGATGAGGCTTATGCAGGCTTCATCGATCTGGTAGCGGCCCAGATCGCAGCTGGTCTGGCCGCGGCCAGTGCGCATGAGGTCGAGCGGCGGCGAGCCGAGGCGCTGGCGGAGATCGACCGAGCGAAGACAGCGTTCTTTTCCAACGTCAGCCATGAGTTCCGCACACCACTCACTCTGATGCTGGGACCACTGGAGGAGGAAATTGCCCGGCTAGCCTGTGATGCGCCCGCGGCGGGCGCGATCGACGGCGCGGACTCGGCCAGGGTTGCAGACAAAGCGTCGACCGGTAATCGCGTGGCGGCGCATCGGCTTTCGATGGTCCATCGCAATGGTCTGCGTCTGCTGCGGCTAGTCAACACGCTGCTGGATTTTTCCCGCATTGAAGCCGGTCGTGTCGAGGCCAACTTCCAGCCGACCGAATTGGCTGGCTATACGGCCGAGCTTACCAGCACGTTCCGTTCTGCTTGCGACAGGGCCGGTCTGTGGCTTGATGTGCGGTGTCCGCGGCTACCTCGTCCGATCTATGTCGATACCGGCATGTGGGAGCGGATCGTTCTCAATCTTGTTTCAAATGCATTTAAATATACCCTGGTGGGCGGCATTTGTGTCGAGCTTGCGGCATCCGCTGACGACACCGCGACCGTCCTGACTGTCCGCGACACCGGTGTTGGTATTTCGGCCGCGCAGTTGCCGCATATCTTCGACCGGTTCCATCGTATTGAAGGACAACGCGGTCGCACCACAGAAGGGAGTGGTATCGGTCTGGCCCTGGTCAATGAACTCGTGCGTCTGCACGGCGGCTCGATCGACGTGGCAAGCCGTATCGACGAGGGCACCACGGTGTCGGTCAGCATACCGTTCGGCCGTGCTCATCTGCCTGATGCTCAGGTCACGGAATCCTCTGGGCCGAGCGAGCCGGAAGGCGTTGCCGCTGCCGCGTTTGTGGAGGAGGCTCTGCGCTGGCTGCCAAGAAAACCAGAGGCGCCATCGGCAGATCCCGAGATACTGGAGACGTCCAACCTCCTGTCATCACTCGGCGCGGCGACCTTGTCTGACACCGGCGACCGGCGGCGGATCTTGTTGGCCGACGACAATGCTGACATGCGCGAGTACGTCATTCGGCTGTTGCGGTCTCGATATGAGGTCGCAACCGCACGTGACGGAATGGAGGCGTTGCGTCTCGCCCGGGAGTTGCGACCCGATCTGATCCTGTCCGATCTGATGATGCCACGCATGCATGGGCTCGGTCTGCTGGCCGAGATCCGGGCAGATCCGGCTCTGCGCGATCTTCCCATCATCCTGCTTTCTGCCCGCGCCGGGGAGGAGGCTCGGCTTGAGGGCCTTGATGCCGGCGCCGATGACTACCTGGTCAAGCCGTTCTCGGCGCGGGAGCTGCTGGCGCGGGTTCGGTCGAATCTGGAGTTGGCCCGGCTGCGGCAAGACGCCCGCGATGCGCTGCGTGAAGCCAATGCGATGCTGGAACGCCGTGTCGCGGAGGAGGTGGAGCGCCGCACGCAGGTCGAGGCCTCGCTGCGCCAGGCACAAAAGATGGAGGCAATCGGCCATCTGACGGGTGGCGTCGCCCATGACTTCAACAACCTGCTGACGGTCATCGGCGGCGGCGTGGAGACATTGCAGCGACTGCTCACGACGGTCTCCTTTGGTTCGGAAGAGGTCAGGGTCAAGCGCGCCCTGTCGATGATCGCCCGCAGCGCGGAACGTGCCGCGACCTTGACTCACAGGCTGCTGGCGTTCGCCCGTCAACAGACTTTGGATCCACGGCCGCTGGACGCGAATCAAGCTGGTTGCCGGCACGACGGAAATGTTGCGCCGCACCTTGGGCGAATCGATCGCCTTGGAAACCGTCCTTGCCGGCGGTCTGTGGTGGACTACTGCGGATGCAAATCAATTGGAGAGTGCGTTGTTGAACCTGGCGGTGAACGCCAGGGACGCCATGCCCGAAGGCGGCCGGCTGACGGTCGAGACTGCGAACGTTTATCTGGATGACGCCTATGCCGATGCCCATGAGGATGTCGTTGCCGGCCAGTACGTGATGATCGCGGTGAGTGACACCGGCATCGGCATGACCTCTGAAACCCTCAGTCGGGTGTTCGAACCGTTCTTCACCACAAAGGATGTCGGACATGGCACTGGGCTTGGGCTGAGCCAGGTTTATGGTTTCATCAAGCAGTCGCTGGGGCATGTGAAGCTGTACAGCGAGCCGGGCCAAGGCACGGTGGTAAAGCTCTATTTGCCGCGCCTGGTGTCGGAACCAATAAACACAGACACCGAAGCACTGGAGGAGACCATTCCGGGCGGCCATGGCGAGCAGATCCTGGTCGTCGAGGACGAAGCGGCGGTTCGCGACCACGCAATCGAGTCATTACGGGATTTAGGTTATCGCGTGGTGGCCGCGGGCAATGGGCACGCTGCGCTACGGCTGTTGGAGCGGGAACCGGAGATTCGGATGCTGTTTACCGATATCGGATTGCCCGGCGGCATGACAGGACGTCAGCTTGTGGACGCCGCGCGAGCCCTGCGGTCCGACCTGAAGGTGCTGTATACAACTGGCTACGGCCGCAACGCTATCGTGCATGGCGGTGTGCTCGATCCTGGCACCCAGCTTTTGCCGAAGCCGTTCAGCCAGAGCGCCCTCGCTACAAAGATCCGTTCGCTGCTGGATGGCTAGGTTGCTCCCCAGGACACGGGGCGGGTCGCTGGCCGAGTGCGGCCTGGAACGCAGTCAGCACCTTCTCGCCGAAGCAAGCGAAGATGACTTGCTCAATCGTTTGGTCATTGACCAGGAAACGTCGCGACAGTATCGACGGCGATCCGCGCCGCGGCGGGGATCGGGTAGCCGTAGATGCCGCAACTGATCGCCGGGAAGGCGATCGTCTTGACACCATGCATGACAGCAAGGTCCAGGCTCTTGCGGTAGCAGCTGGCGAGCAGATCCGGTTCCCCATGCTTCCCGTCGCGATAGCGCGGACCCACGGCATGGATCACGTAACGCGCCGGCAGACGGTATCCTTTGGTAATCCGCACCTCCCCGGTGGGACAGCGGCCGAGTGTCGCGCAGGCGCGTTTTAGCTCCGCCCCGGCTGCACGATGGATGGCACCGTCGACACCACCGCCGCCCAGCAGCGACTGATTTGCGGCATTGACAATGGCGTCGACCGCAAGTGTCGTGATGTCGGCCTGCTGCACAATCATCCGCTGCATGGCGCCTCCCGCGGCTTAACGTAGTCGCTTGTTACGGGTAGCTCGGATCAAGTATTCTTGCGTCCGCGCCCCTGTCGCATCCACAGGTTTATCGGGCGGCGCAGCGACCTCCGATGCCACCCGCTATCAGCCCGGCGGCTGCATGCCCTCGGTCACCACGGTTCGTAACTTCGCATGGAGATGCGGATTGCCGGCCACGATGTTGCTGGTTTCCCGTGGGTCGCCGTCGCCGACATCGGTGGCGTAGCCGCCGGCCTCGCGGACCAGAAGCAGCCCGGCCGCGATATCCCAAGGCTTTATCCCAAGCTCCCAGTAGCCGTCGAAGCGGCCATGGGCAACCCAGGCGAGATCCAGCGCCGCGGCGCCAAAGCGGCGAATGCCGGCGACCTGCGGCATCAGCACGGCCAGGGTGCGGCTGAAGGCTTGCCGGCGCGGGATGGAGACGGCGCCGAACGGAATGCCGGTGGCGAACACTGACTGGCTGATCTCTCGGCGGGCGGAAACCCGCAGCCGGCGTTCGTTGACGAACGCGCCGGTGCCCTTTTCCGCCCAGAACATCTCGTCGGCGGCGGGCGCGTAGATCAGGCCGGCATGGACTTCCGATGTGCCGTCCGGCTGGCGCCGTTCCAGGCCGATGCTGATCGCCCAATGCGGCATGCCGTGCAGGAAGTTCGTCGTCCCGTCCAGAGGGTCGACCACCCAGCGCCACGTCCAGTTTTCGGAACCGGAGGTGCCGGATTCCTCCATCAGGAAGGCGTATCCCGGCCGCGCCTTGTTCAGCTCCTCCTTCAGCGTCTGTTCAGCACGTAGATCGGCCTGGGAGACGAAGTCAGACGGCCCTTTGACGCTGACCTGAAGTTGCTCAACCTCTGAGAAGTCGCGCAGCAACCGCTTGGCCGCTTTTTGGGCGGCGTTGGCCATAACCGTCAGGTGTGGCGATAGACGGAACGCCATCAGGCCTTCGCACGCTCCACGTAACTGCCATCCTCGGTGCGGACGACGATCCGCTCGCCTGTCTCGATGAACGGCGGCACCGCGGTCTTCACCCCGTTCGCCAGCCTGGCAGGCTTGTAGGAGGAGGAAGCGGTCTGCCCCTTGACGACGGGATCGGCCTCGATGACTTCCAGCGTGACGGTACCCGGGCAAGTGAATTGCCACCGGCTCGCCCTCGACCAGGTCGACGGTCAGCTGCATCTGGTCTTGCAGGAACGGCGCGGCGTCACCCATCAGTTCGACCGGGATATGGGCTTCCTCGTACGTCTCGGGGTCCATCAGCACCAAGTTGGTACCGTCCATGTAGGAGTAGGTGTACTCCTTTTCCTCGGTGGTCAGCCGCTCGACCGTATCGGCAGTACGCCAGCGCTCATTGGTCTTGTTGCCGGACTTGAGGTCGCGCATCTCGACCTGGATAAACGCGCCGCCCTTGCCGGGCGTGATGATCTGCTGCTTCAGCACGGTCCAGCGCCGTCCTTCATGCTCGATCACCTGGCCGGCGCGGATCAGGTTCGCCTGCTGCTTCATAGGTTGGTCCGTCCGAGAGATTGGGGAAAGAGCCGGCTTCTAGACCCTGGTCGGCCCCGGGGCAAGTTGAGCCGGGCAAGTTGGCAGGTGACGGACCACGTGAAGCAATCTGGTGCCGGCCGATCAACCGGAAAGGTCAGCGTGTCGGCAGCTCCTCCGGTGCATGTTCGCGCATCCGTTGCCGCGCGCGTACCTCGGCATCAGTCAGGCGCGCGTCGTAGATCGACCGCGACTCGATGGTGCGGGCGACCAGTGTTGCGGTCGCCACTATCAGCAACAACGGGATGATCGCGGCGCGGGCGTATCCGGTCAGCTCCATCATCAGCACGATGCTGGAGATCGGTCCTTGAGTGGTGGCCGCAAGCATGGCCGCGGCCCCCAGCAAGGCGAACAACCCCGGCGGCACACCGGGCCATAGCCAGGTCCAGGGCAGGCCCAGCACGCCTCCCAACATCGCCCCGAACGCCAGCGAAGGCGTAAACAGGCCGCCGGGCGCGCCGCTGCCGAGGCAGAGCAGCGTGGCAGCCGGGCGCAACACTACCACCGCCCCGAGTAGCAGGGGGCTGAGCTGCCCGGTGAAAGCCAGCTCCGCCACGTCGCGGCCGTTGCCTAGCACTTGCGGAAATTCAATCGACACCGCGCCCAACAGGGTCAACGCGACGACCGGCGCCAACAACCGGTGCCAGCCTTTCGGCTTGTGTGCATCGGCCCAGGCGACCGACCGGACATAGGCCACCGACACCAGGCCCATAAGCGGTCCGGTTAGCAGCGCCCAAAGGTTGCTGGCGTTCAGGTCCGGAAACACCGGGATGTTGTAAGTTGGTGTGTCGGGTAGGAACGCCCAGGATACCTCGGTCGCGACCAGTGAGGTGACCATGGCGGGCAAGACGAGGCGTAAAGCCAGGGCGCCGCGCAGGACCTCAACCGCGAAAAGTGCGCCGCCCAGCGGCACGCCATAGGCTGCCGCCATGCCGGCGCCGGCGCCGCAGGCAACCAGCAATCGCCGTTCCTCGTCAGACAGGCGCACGCGGTCTGACATCGCATTGGCGATCACCGCACCCGCCTGCTTGGGGGCTCCCTCGCGACCCAGCGCGGCACCCATGCCTACGATCACCACCGACAGCGTCGCACTGGCGAGTGTGCGCAGGGCCGGCAGCCGCCCGGCGTGGAACCAGATCGCGGCCGTGATATCGATCGCGTTGCCGCTCGACAGCCGCGTCAGCATAAACTGGCTGGCTCCGGTCAGCAGCCCCGCGGCGAGCAGCACCAGGATATGATGTCGGGGCGCTGCTTGCGCAGCGGCCTGCAGCAGATCAAGGTTAGCACCGCGCCACATCAGATGCTGCACCAGCTCGAGCAGTCCGGTCAGCGCTGCCGCGGCGAGGCCGGTGCCGACGCCAGTCAGCACCACCGCGAACCAAAATCCGGCCGCAGTGCGCCGAGCCAGGATTGGCGGAATCATGCAGGGTGGAGGGGCATGGTTGCGGAGCATCCGGAGAGGGCGGATAGGCTCTGGGACATGACGGGCGGCTCCGATTGCGGTGGGATTGATAGCCTCGGGCTGAGATGCACCCGAAGGCGATCGGCTGCTATAGCTGCCGCCGATGTCGAATTACGATGTGATCATCCTTGGCGCTGGTGCCGCGGGGCTGATGTGTGCGCTTACCGCGGGGCGCCACGGCCGGCGCGTGCTGCTGCTCGATCACGGCGCCGAGGCGGGCGCGAAAATCTTGATCTCCGGCGGTGGTCGCTGCAATTTCACCAATACCGGCTGCGTTCCGGAGCGCTTCCTGTCGGACAATCCGCATTTCTGTCGTTCGGCGCTGGACCGCTATACGCCACAGGATTTCGTGGCGATGGTGGAGCGGCATGGCATTGCCTACCACGAGAAAGCGCTCGGGCAGCTTTTCTGCGACTTGTCGGCACGCGCGATCGTCGGCATGCTGCGGGCGGAGTGCGAGACGGCCGGAGTCGAACTGCGGCTTGCGCATCGTGTGACCGAACTGTCCCGCGCGGATGCGTTTCGTGTCGAGACGGACCATGGGTCGTTCTGGTCGAGCAATCTGGTATTGGCCACCGGCGGCTTGTCGATTGCCAAGCTGGGGGCCACCGGGTTTACCTACGAGGCGGCGCAACGCTTCGGGTTGCGGCTGACCGAGGTGAGGCCCGGGCTGGTGCCGCTGATTTTCTTCGACGATCTACTTGCCTTGATGCGGAAGCTGAGTGGGGTCTCGTTAAACAGCGAGGTGACGCTGGACCGGCGATCGTTTCGGGAGGCGATGCTGTTCACCCATCGTGGACTGTCCGGGCCGGCGATCCTGCAGATCTCGTCGTTCTGGCGGCAGGGTCCGATCTCGGTGAACCTGCTGCCTGGCGTGGACGCGGCAGGGTTTCTGCTGGCGCGCAAGCGGGCGCGGCCGAAAGCCGGGCTGGATAGCGCACTGGCCGAGGTGCTGCCGGCACGCCTGGCACAGGCTTTGGCGGTGGAGAGCGAGGCAACTCGGCTGGCGGATCTGCCGGATCGGGTGCTGCGGGGGACGGCGGCGAGGCTGTCGGGCTGGCGGGTGACGCCGTCCGGGACCGAGGGCTACGCGAAGGCGGAAGTCACCTGCGGCGGCGTCGATACACGCGATTTGTCATCCCGCACGATGGCGGCAAACAAGGTCCCAGGATTGTTCGTGATCGGCGAGGCGGTCGATGTGACCGGTTGGCTGGGCGGATACAACTTCCAATGGGCGTGGGCGAGCGGATGGTGTGCCGGGGACGCGATTGGACGGCAGGGCTAGATCGTGATGAGGGCCGCCAGCTTCGCGCGGACTTCGTCAGCGAGTGAACGAGCTATTGTTACGCCCGCGTAAATCACCGGTCGAGCCAGTATATAGATAATGCGTATGTTGCTGGTCAGCATCTCGCCTGCGAGTTTGCTGGGAAACCGGATAGCCAAGTTCTTGCCCCACCGGCCGACTATGGCTTGTGGGCCATGCTTCGATCCTCTTTGATAGAGATTCCCAGGGATATCTTACCGGCATGTCAACCAAAATGGGCGGTGTCGCGCTGTGGCGCCGCCGCAATTTTTTCCTGTAGACATACCGTCCTTCATAAATCTTGATGGTGACAATCCGAGGCACGTATCGGCCCTTTCGCCCAACCTGACTTTCGCGCCACTATACCGTGATTGACCGGAGGCCCCGCCCATGGACGCTCCCTCGCTGGAACACGCCCTCCACCATCAGGTGGCTGACATCCTGGACCGCTGCACCACGTGCGGCGCCTGTGCGGAAGTCTGCCCGATGCCAGGCCCGGCCGGCCTCGACACCTCTGATCCGAAAGCCCTTACGGCCGGCATCCTGACGGTGCTGCGCGGCGGCAGCCACGCCGATGCGCAACGCTGGGCGGCCGTCTGCTCCGGTAGCGGCCACTGCATTCCCGTCTGCCAGTATGGCGTAAACCCTCGTCTGATGCTGGCCCTCGCCCGCGTCGCCGACCTCGGCCACGATGCGTCGGCCACTCGGCGGCAAACCGGTTTCACCCGCTTTGGCGCCATGACCAAGGGCGTCCGGGTGTTGTCGCGCCTGCAATTGCCGCCCGACCTGCTGGCCCGGTTTCGAGACCAAGATGACGTGCAGGAGGCAGCGCCCGAGGTGGTCTTCTACACCGGCTGCAACGTGATGAAGACGCCGCATATCGTGCTGCTTTGTCTGGACATCATGGATGCGATGGGCATCCGCTACCGCGTCATGGGCGGGCCCTCGGCCTGCTGTGGCGTGCTGCAGTTCGGCGCCGGAGACCTGGCGACCTCCGGCCGAATCGCCTATCGCACCATCGACCGACTTGCCGCGGCCGCGCCGCGCGCATTGTCATGGTGTCCGACATGCCAGGTGCAGTTGGGTGAGATAGCGGCCCCCACGAAGCCCGACACAAGGCTGGACATGCGGCCCTTCGTGGTATTTCTGGCCGAGCGTCTGGACATCCTGCGGCCCTTGTTGAAGCATCCGGTAGCCAAGCGCGTGGGGTTGCACGAGCATCCCGGAAACGCAGGCGTCCCTGAAGCGGCGCAAGCGATCTTGCGCACGATTCCCGGGCTGGATTTCGTCGATCTGGAACAGCCGCGGGTTGGTTACATGTGCAACAAACTCACGCCGCTGCCGGCGTTCAAGCAAGACGTTCATCGCAACCAACTACAGGCCGCCGCCGATGCCGGCGTCAGCACACTGGCCGGCATCTATCATGCGTGCCATCGCGAACTGTGCAGCCACGAGCGAGACTGGCCGTTCGCGGTGGTGAATTTCCTGGAACTCGTCGGTGAGAGCATGGGTCTGGCACGTCCCGACTTGTTCAAGCGCCTGAAGATCATGCAGGACGTCGACGCGGTCCTGCAGGACGCTGCCTCGATGATCGAGACCCATAAGCTTGACCTCGATGAGGCCCGAGACGTCATTCTGCGCGATATGCTTGGGGAGCAACCATTATCCCTGGCGGTTCGCTAGCCAAATCAGGATTGCCCACGGCGCTCGGCCCCCGCGTTGCCAGCGGATGGCTTGTGACGTCGAGTGTATTCATCCACAAGGCTGCGGATCATGCGCTGATACGAGACATGGTTATTCCGCGCGGCTGGCTTGAAGAATTCGACGCTGTCCCGACTCAGTGTGAGGGTAACCTTCACACCGTCATCGGAAATCACAAGCTGGTTTGGGGGCGGCAGCGTATCGGCAACCCGCGGGCCGATGCTGTCCAACTCGCCGACGTCTTCAGCGTATTGAACCTTGTCCACTTTTATAAATCCTGCGGCCTTTGCGCCAGTAGCCGGCGCCGAATATGCGAATGCGATAGTCTCTGTAGGTGAACCGGACGGTCATCACGCCACCGCCGGTCCAGCCCAGGCAGAAGAAGCGGGCTTCGTCCCACCATGATCAAGTACGGCACAGGCATGCCGAGCTTCCTCGAAGCTAACGCCGTGCTTGTACTGGTCCAGGTGGTCCTTGGTCTGGTCCCACTCGAAAATCGCTTTAAAGATGAAGTCAACCATATATCGTGCCATATAAATTTATGGCAGGTGCTAAGCTGCGACTATTTCGCCATGAGAGCCTGTAGCCTCATAACAAAACGTTAAGCGGGCGCCATGGGTCAGATGCGATGCATTCTACCGCTTGTATCCCGTACTCTCCCACCTTTCAGCCGGTAATCCGGCCCGATTGGCACTTTCCCGTGCCCGCCGGGGATATCCAGCACATAGGTCGGCCAGGCCAGCCCGGTCACGCGCCCGCGCAGTTGCCTCATTAGCGCACGGCCTTCCTCGATCGGGACGTGGAACCGCGCCGTCCCGGGGGCGGGATCGAGTTGATGCAAGTAGTACGGTTTCATCCGATGCGCGACCATTGCGCGGAACAGCCCCTCCAGCGCGGCCGAGTTGTCATTCACGCCGCGCAACAGCACCGACTGGCCCAGCAGGGGAATCCCGAGCGACCGGACCTTGCGCAATGCCTCTCCGGCCGCCGAAGTGAACTCCTGCGCGTGGTTGGCGTGGACGACCAGCCACAGCGAACGGTCGGTTTCCATCGCCGCCGCCAACGCTCCGGTCACTCGATCCGGGTCGGCGACCGGCACGCGGGAGTGAATGCGGATCGTCTGGATATGCGGCATCGCCGACAGCGCCGCGATAATCGCGGCCAGCCGGCGGGGCGACAGCATCAGCGGATCGCCGCCGGTCAGGATGACCTCGGTTACCTGCGGATGGCCAGCAAACCAGGCATAGGCCGCCTGCAACTCGGCATCCGTCAGCACACCACCATCAGGGCCGACGTGCTCGCGCCGGAAGCAGAATCGGCAGTAGACCGGGCAGACCAGCAGAGGCTTCAGCAGCGCCCGGTCGGGGTAGCGATGCACCACGCCCTTGACCGGCGATAAGGCGTCGTCGCCGATCGGATCCGGACTTTCGTGCGGCGTGGTGACCAGTTCGGCGGGATCGGGAATGAACTGGCGCCCGATCGGATCGTCCGGCGCCCTGATCAGCGCCCGCATGGCTGGCGAAATGGCGACCGCGTAGCGCGCCTCGGTCGCCTCCACCCCGGCCAGTGCGGCGGCGTGATCAGCCCGGCCGCCAGCAGCGCCGGCGCGTTCCGCAGCGTCAGGTTTTGGCCATCGCGCAGCCCAGCACGTCCATCGGCTGCAACGCCTTGTCCTGCGGTATCGTCGTCAACAGCTTGAACTGGTCCCATTCGCCCTTCGACTCGGCCGGAGATTTCGTCTGCCACACGCGGTTGGCATGGATGAATTTTCCGTCATTCCGCACAAAACCACTGCCATACAACGGATCCGCCACCGGGATCGCCTTCATCTGCGCAATCGTCGCTCGGCCGCTGGTCTTCGCCTTGTCCGGCCCCATCGCCGCGACCGTCTTCAGGTAGTGCCAAACCGCGGAATAGCACCCGGCATGATAGTAGTTGGGCCGAGCATTGTGATAGCGCGGGGTGAAGCGGGCGGCGAAGGCGCGGGTGTCGTCGTTCATGTCCCAGTAGAACGGCATCGCGCCGATGATGCCTTGCGCCATCTCCAGCCCGACCGAACGGGAGATGTAGTCCTGGTAGACCAGTGCGGCGATCTTCACGCCGGATTGCGGCAGCCCGAATTCATGCGCCTGCTTGATGCAGTTGGCGGTGTCGTCGCCGGCATTGGCCAGGCACAGCACCTTCGCCTTGCTGGTCTGCGCCTGAAGGATATACGCCGAGAAGTCGGTGGTTCCCGGGAACGGATAGGCCGCCATGCCGGCGACCTTGCCGCCAAGCTGCTCGACGATCGCGGCGGTGTCCTTCACCATGGTGTGGCCGGATATGTAGTCGGGCTTGATGAAGAACCAGCTATCGCCGCCCGCTTCCACCAGTCCGCGGGTGATGGCGTTGGCGTTGCCCCACAGGTCGTAAGTCCATTGTATCTGGTTGGGCGTGCAGTATTTGCCGGTCAGGTCGGGGATGCCGGCGGCGGTGAAGATCACCGACCTTGTCCTTCTCCCTTGCCACCTGGCCGACGGCGATCGCCACGGCTGATTGCGGGATGTCGAAGATGGCGTCCACGCCGTCCTGATCGTACCAGCCGCGGGCGATGGAGGCGCCGACATCCGGCTTCAGCAGCATGTCGCCCTGCACCACCTCCACCTTGATCTCGGGATGCAATTTCATGAAGTCCTCGGCCGCCATCTGCGCCGCCGAGGTAATCGCCCGGACCCGATGCTTCGGCGTATTGGCCGGACATGTCCGACAGCACGCCGATGCGGATGGTGCCCGGGTTGGCGTGGGCGGGACGATCCGGCACACCGGCGGTGGTGGCCAGCGCGCCGGCGGCGGCCGTCTTCATCAAGCGTCTGCGGCGGATCAGCACCGACATCTCCGATCATGATACGTGTGGAAAGGGGTGTCATTTTGAACATTAGGTGTCGTGGGCCTTTGAGGATTATCTGTCGTAAGATTGGGTGTGACAACAGCTTCAGTGAAGTCCGGGACGGGTAGCGGCGCTGGGGGCTGTCGGAGGCGCAGCGGCGCCGGGCCATGCAGTGTTACAGAAGATGAGAAGCCCGACAGGATGATTGCCGGACGGTAATACGGACAGGTTTCGAGTTGGCAAGCATCGGCTATGCGCGCGTCAGCACCGCTGGTCAGAACCTGGCGCCCCAGCACGACGCGCTCGCAGCTGCGGGCTGCACCAAAGTGTTCGAGGATGGTGCTTCGGGCGCACGCGCCGACCGTGCCGGGCTGCAGTCCGCGCTCGACTACGTCACGGAAGGCGATCTTCTGGTCGTTTGGAAGCTCGACCGCCTCGGTCGCTCGCTGCCGCACCTGATCGAGACGGTGACATCGCTTGCGGATCGTGGAGTCGGGTTTCGGTCCATCACCGAGGCCATCGACGCGACGACCCCAGGCGGACGCTTGGTGTTTCACTTATTCGGAGCTTTGGGACAGTTCGAGCGCGACCTCATCCAGGAACGTACTCGAGCTGGCCTTGCGGCCGCGACAGCCCGCGGTCGGAAAGGCGGGCGCAAGCCCGTTGTGAGCGCGGAAAAGCTGGAGCGTGCCCGCGGCCTCATTGCCAAGGGCTTGACCGTAAGCGAGGTCGCCACACGAGTGAAGGTCGGCAAGACAGCCCTGTGCGAGGCGCTCAAGACAGGGCCGGCTTTAGACACCCTTTCCGCCGTCAGCTCCCGAGAAGACGGGCCAGCGAAAGTGCCGCAAAGCCGACCATCCCGACCGCCGCCGCGCGATTGATGCCCTGCGTGACGGCCAGGCTGAGCCGTCCACGTAGGGTGGACGTCACGGCGCTGAGCACGATCCACCACCCGACCGATCCGGCGAACACGCCAAGGAGGACCATCGAGACCGCCGGGCCGAGGGGCGGCTCCGGGCCGATGACGACGCCAATGGCGCCGACCAGCAGGACGAGGAGCAACGGGTTGAGGCAGTTGAAGGCGACCGCGGAGACATAGTTGTCAAGAACGGAGCCTGCGTCCGATCCGGAGTTGGAGCCTGCCTGCCGGCTCAAGATGCGCCAGGCGAAGAGCAGCATCAGCCCTGCCGAGACGACGCTCATCACAGGGCGGCAGCTGGCCAGAAGCGGCCGGACCTGCTGCAGCCCGAGCAGGACCACGCTGGCATAACCCGCATGAACAGTGCTCGCGCCCGCACCCGTGCTGATGCCGGCCTTGATCCCCGCCTTGAGGGTCCGGTTGATGCACAGGATCGCCATGGGGCCGATCGGTGCGGCGATGGACAAGCCGATCACGGCACCGGAGGCCAGTGCGGATAGCTCGATCATTGGTAAGCTCCTGCTCGCTGCGAGGCGCTTCGTTATTCGGGGAGGCTGGGGGCGTTCCGAAGCTTGGGAACTGCCCTACTGCGAGCGGCTACGCGGGCTTGATGCGGGCCGCTCGAATGACGCGGCGGTACCTGTCCGTCTCCGTCGTGATGAAGTCGCCGAACTGCGCGGGCGAGCCGGGCATCACCGTTGCGCCCATTTCCCGAAACCGAGCCCTGACCGCCGCATCGGCAAGACCATCGTTCACCGCCGCGTTCAGCAAATCGACGATGCCGCCGGGCGTGCTCCGCGGGGCGCCGAGGCCAAACCACGAACTTGCCTCGTAGCCGGGAACGAACTCGTCAAGGCGGGCACGTCGGGCAGCATCTCGGAACGCGTCGGCCCGGTGGTCGCAAGCGGCACCAAGCGCCCGGCCCTGATGTGCGGCATCGAGGAGGGAGCTGGGTCGAACATAGCGTCCACCTCTCCCCGCAGCAGGTCGGCAAGTGCGGGCGCCGAGCCGGCGTACGGGACCGGCGTGACCACCACGCCGGCCATGAGTTGGAACAGTTCGATCGCGACGTGCTGAGGCGTTCCGACCCCCGCGAAAGCGACCCTCAGCCGACCTGGATTGCCACGCACGAAGGCCAGCAGTTCGGGGACGGACCGCGCCGGCACGGAGGGGTTGACCTCCACCACGAGCGGCACGCTGGCGATCCCAGCGACAGGCACGATGTCGCGGGAGAAATCGAAGTCGAGGTTCTCGAACAGGGTCGCATTGATGGCGTTCACGGGACCGCACAGGAGCAGGGTGTGGCCGTCGGGCGTGGCCCTGACCACCTCCGAAGTTGCGACGTTGCCGCTCGCCCCCGGGTGGTTTTCAACGATGAAGTCGGTGCTGAAGCGGCTCGACAGCAGCGGCGCGACGGTCCGGGCCGCGATGTCCAGGGGCCCCCCGGCCGGGAACCCGACCACGATGCGAACGGGTCGAGACGGGTAAAGCTCCGCTCGCACCGGCAACGGAGAGCGCGAGCGCAAGCGGAGGCGCACGCTGTCAGCTGAAGGAATGCACGACGCTGGATGTTCATGCCCGGTCCCCGCTCCTCGGTGATGGCCCTCTCGGCCACGAGCGGAACGGTAGATCTCGCGCTGTCATATGAGCAATAATGCTAGTGGAGGTTGAATTCATATGCAGGGGATATGACATATGGATCTCCGGCAGCTCCGGTATTCGTTGCCGTCGCAGAGGAAGGGCACATCACCAGGGCCGCCGAGCGGCTCGGCATGCAGCAGCCGCCTCTCAGCCAGCAGATCAAGGCGATCGAGCAGGAACTCGACGTCCAACTGTTCCGTCGCAAGCCCCGCGGGGTCGAGTTGACGGACGCTGGCCAGCGTCCTGCTCGACCAGGCGCGCGCGATCCTCGAACGCCTCGATCACGCCCTCCTCCTCACGCAGCGGACGGCGCGGGGCGAGCAGGGCCGGCTCTGTGTCGGCATCGCGCCGACAGCACCCTTCCACCCGTTCGTGCCGCAAGCGATCCGCGCGTTCCGCGACGCTTACCCGCTCGTGTCTGTGACGCTGGAGGAGTGTCTCAGCACGCAGGCCATCGAACGGCTCCGCGGTGGGCAGATCGACGTTGCGTTCCTGCGGGCCCCGGTGGCGGACCTGCAAGGGCTGACCGTGCATCTCCTGCTTCGAAGAGCCGATGGTCGTCGCACTCCCGGCTCGCACGAGCTTGCCGCCAGCGATCCGGGACGCAAGCCGCTTCCCTTACGCGCCCTGGCCGAGGAAACCTTCATCGTCTTCGGAGGCAGCGCGGGGCCAGGCATCACCGGACGCAACCTTGGCGGCATGCCACCGAGCCGGTTTCAATCCTCGTCTGGGCCAGCAGGCGCCTCGGATCGCGTCGACACTGGGCCTCGTCTCAGCCGGACTTGGGGTCGCTTTGGTGCCGGCATCAATCCAGCGGGTGCAGGTGGACGGCGTGACTTACCGTCGGCTATTGCCCCGCGAGCGACCGTCAGCGGTCCTGAACCTCGCACTGCGTCGGGGCGACCCTTCGGCGGTCGTCCGAAACTTCTTTGACCTGGCACGGCGTACTGCGCGCGACGAAAGGTGGATCAAGGAGGAGTTGGACTGACGGGCAGCCTGACCGACCGCCCGACGACGTCCGGCGGCGTTCACGGCCCGTTGGCGCGAGTCGGACACTCCAACAGCGCTAAGGCTGAACCTTCAGCGAAATCTTGGGCGGCGCGGACGCTGTCAACAACCTGCTTCGGCTTGCCCGTCCAGCCTCTCGCGCCTACCGTCCGTCCCGGCTGAATAGGACTCAGGATTCGAACAGTCAGGAGAAGTCTCCATGATCGATGTTCCAAATCGCCCTGAATACCAGAGCGAACTGTTCAAGAAGGGTCTTGCCGTCCGCCGGGATGTGCTAGGTGGCGATTATGTGGATGCCTCGCTGGCCCGGGCCGACGATTTCAACGCAGCGTTTCAACAGATGACAACCGAAATCGCCTGGGGCATGTGCTGGACCCGTCCGGGCCTTGATCGCAAGACGCGCAGCATGATCAACCTGACGATGCTGTCCGCGCTCAATCGGGGCTCAGAACTGCGCCTGCATCTGAAGGCGGCGCTGACCAACGGCGTTACGCGTGACGAAATCAAAGAGATTTTGATGCAGGTCGGCGCCTATTGCGGCATTCCCGCCTGTTTGGAGGCATTCAAGATCGCCACCGAGGTGTTCAAAGAAGTCGATACGACGAAGGGATAAGCCCACATGGCCAGCGATAAACCTACAGTCGGCTTCGTTGGTGCCGGCAATATGGGCTGGCCAATGGCGGCCTGCCTGGTGAAGACCGGCTTCACCGTCAACATCAACAACTCACGGCGGGATGTTGCCAACAACTTCGTCCAGCAGGTCGGCGGCTTCGCGCTCGCTAGCCTGCGTGAGCTGGCCGCGGGATCGGACGTGATTGTCACCATGCTGCCGACCAGCGCGATCGTTGAGCGGGTGCTGGCCGAAGGAGACGACAACCTGTTCGCCGGCATGAAGCCCGGGACCATCATTATTGAAATGAGCTCCGGCGTGCCGTCGGTCACCCAGCGTCTGGCGGAGAAAGTCGCTGATCTGGGTGGCACCCTGATCGACGCGCCGGTGTCCGGCGGGGTGCCGCGAGCGAAGACCGGGCAGCTTGCGATCATGGTTGGTGGTGACGACGCGGCGATCGAGCGGGCGATGCCGGTGCTGTCGGCGATGGGCACCTCGGTGCTGCCGACCGGCGCGGTCGGCTCTGGCCAGGCAATGAAGGCGTTGAACAATCTGGTCAGCACCGGCGGCTTCCTGATCGGCATTGAGGCGCTGCTGATCGGCCAGCGCTTCGGCCTTGACCCCGCTGTCATGACGGACGTGCTGAATGCCGCTACGGGCATGAACAACTCGACGCAGAAGAAGTTCAAGCAGTTCGTGTTATCCCGTCGTTTCGATGCCGGTTTCAGCATGGGTCTGCTGGCGAAGGACCTGTCCATCGCGATGCAGGTTGGGCGGGAAACTGGCACCGCCGCACCGCTGTCCGCCCTGGTGAAGGAGTTCATTGTCTCAGCCGAGACGAAGTTCGGGCCGAACGCCGATCACACGGAAATGGCCAGGCTGTGCGAGTTGCTGGCAGGATCCGAACTAGGCGAGGCCTGATGCCGCAACGCTTGGCTTGGCTGTATGCGCTCATCGTGGTGCTCACACCGGCTTTTGGCTGCGCGGCGGATCCCTCCGCGCTGTGGAAGATCGTGAATGGACAATGCGTCCCACATGAGCAGGCGGCGCGCGATCCGGCGCCCTGCGCGTTGGTCAATCTGTCGCAGGGCACCGAAAAAGGCTATGCGGTCCTGAAGGATATCAATGGTGTCAGCCAGTTCCTGCTGATCCCGACCGCTCGGATCAGTGGGATCGAGGACCCGGCGATCCTGGCTCCCGGTGCCACCAATTATTGGGCCGCGGCTTGGCAGGCTCGCACTCTCGTGGAGAGTCGGCTGCACACCAGCCTGCCGCGGGACGACTTCGCGCTGGCCATCAACTCGGAGGACGCGCGCAGCCAAGACCAGTTGCATATCCACATCGATTGCATCCGTCCCGCTGTGCGAGCGGCGCTGAACGCCAACCTGAACCGTATCGACAGCGTCTGGACGGCATTTCCGGCACCTTTGGCCGGCAATAGCAACTACCGGGCGATCCGCATTAGCCAGCAGGATCTGAATGATGTGGACCCGTTCCGGCTGTTGGCGAATGGCGACCCGCAGGCGCGCGGCGAAATGGGTACGCACACCTTGATTCTGGTTGGGGAAACCTTCCCGGACGGCACCAACGGGTTTGTGCTGCTGGATGATCATGCCGATCTGACGACCGGCGACCGCGCGTCCGGTGAATTGCTGCAGGACCATTCCTGCGCAATAGCACAAAAGTAGCTCGGCCGGGTCCGGCCGGCGGAACGCATAATCGGAACCGGTTGATCGGCTAAGGCCTTTAGGCTGATTACGGATCCTGTGTCGTCGGAAGGCTTGCGGATATGTCGTTCCTATCAGGTCACGCGCTGGAGAGCCTTGTTCAGGACTACGGCTACCTAACAGTCTTCCTCGGCATCATGCTGGAGAGCCTGGGGCTGCCCTTGCCTGGGGAAAGCCTGATGATTGGAGCGGCAATCTATGCCGCGACCTCGCATCATCTAAACATTTTCATCCTGGTGCCGCTGGCCGCAGCCGGCGCGATCTGCGGCGACCAGGCCGGCTATTTCATTGGATACTGGATTGGCTTCCGCGTGTTGGCGCGGTGGGGGCGCAAACTGGGTCTGACTGATGAGCGACTGGAACTTGGACGCTTTCTGTTTCGGAAGTATGGCGGAGGCGTTGTTTTTCTCGGCCGATTCGTGGCGTTTCTGCGTACGTTTGCGGCGGTGCTCGCGGGTGCGAACAAGATGCGTTGGCACACGTTCCTGCTGTGGAATTCTTTGGGTGGAATTGCCTGGACGAGCCTTTACGGCTTTGGCGCCTATCTTCTGGGCGATGCAGCCAGGCAAATAAGCGGTCCCGCCGGCATTGCGCTGGCGGTTATCGGCGCTGCGGCGCTGCTATCAGCCGTCATCCTCGTAAAGCGAAACGAAACCCGTCTGATGGACGAGGCTCGGCAAGACATGCGGCGAGACACTGGGAAACCCGTGGAACACCCGCCTAGCCCCGAGCGTCCTCAGCCAGCGCCGCGCCGTGAAGCCAATCAACCGGTCAATGCCAAGTCGTCCGAGCACTGACCGACATTCTCGGTGTCCATTTGGTCATTCTACTTTGCCGGCCATTCGACGCGGTTGCCCGATGCTCACGGGAAAGACGCCCGTTCCGCTCCGATTCTCGCCACCCACGCCGGACCAGGCGCCGCCATAACCGGCGGCGCTCTTTGGTTCAGTTTAGCGAACTCTCAAACGGGAATTTAGCTCCGTCAGAAAATTTTCCTTCTTGATCTGCATTAAATTGCCAGCTAAAAGCTGTGGTCCGGCAAATGAACCAGGCCCGACTTCTGATGATCTCGCGATTTCGCATGATGCGCACGACCGATAATCCGCTTGCCTCGCAAGCCGGCCTCAATACCGCGTCGTTACGTGTCTGCCGCGTTTCCGTCATCCCAGTTCGAGTCAACTTCAATGTCAGCCGTCATCGCCGTCCGGGATCTTTGCAAGCGATACCGATACGTTAAGTCCGGGCGTGGCCTGCGCGGTCTACTGTCACCTGAACACGCCGTCGTCGAAGCCCTGGCCGGCGCATCGTTTGAGATCACCGCCGGTGAACGCGTTGCGTTAATAGGACCGAACGGCGCCGGCAAGTCGACCACACTGAAAATTCTGACCGGCATTTTGGCACCTTCAAGCGGTGAGGCCTGCGTGCTGGGTCTGACACCGTGGCGTGACAGGATGCAGCTCACCTGTCGCATCGGTGTCGTATTCGGCCAACGCTCCCAGTTGTGGACCGAGTTGCCGGTGCGCCAATCGTTTATGCTGCTGCGGCGCATCTACGATCAAGACCGCAAAATGTGGGCGGCCCGTCTCGATCGGTTGATCGAGCGTTTCTGCTTGGCGCCGATGCTGGACCAGCCTGTGAACCGCCTGTCGCTTGGTCAACGTATGCGGTGCGAAATCGTTGCCAGCTTGTTGCACGATCCGTCGGTGCTGTTCCTGGACGAGCCAACCATCGGCCTTGATATCAGCGCCAAGGCAGCCATCCGCGAGCTGATCAATGAGCAAGCGCGCGACAAAGGTCTTACGGTCGTGCTGACGTCGCATGATACGCGCGACATCGAGCTGGTGTGCGAGCGCGTTATCGTTGTCAATGCCGGTCGTATCGTCGTTGACCAACCAACCGATGAGCTGCGTCGGAGGTTCCTCTCTCGCAAGGTGATCACGATCCGTTCGGCGGCGGTCGCGATCACTCTTGACCTTCCGGGCGTGTCACGCCGGCCGGCCGATCCACATACGTCGCTATTTGACGTGGACACGCGCGTGGCGCGGATTGAACTTGTGGTCGCAGCCGCGCTCGCGCTTGGCGGCATTGAAGACATCACGATTGAGGATCCACCAATGGAGGAGGTGATCCATGAGATCTACGCGGCTTGAACGGTTGATCCTTGGCGCCCTGTCGATGGCGCGTATCGGCGCAGCCACGACCGTGGCGGCGCGTGCAGTGCTGCTGGGACGCGCGCTGTTTTATCTGTTGGTGATGCTGATCCTTGCTACGTTCTGGGATATCGTGGCGGCCGAGCATGCGACGGATGCCTTGCGGTTGCCGTCCGGCATCGTGCTTTATGTCGGCATCACCGAGTGGATCACCTTGTCGGTGCCGTCAATTCATCTGCGCCTGGAAGATGACATCCGTTCAGCAGCAATCGAGGGCTATCTATTGCGGCCGATGCCGTACTTGCTTGGGCGGATCAGCGAAACCATTGGCAGCCTGGTTGTGCGGCTTGGCATGCTGGGGTTGGCCGGACTTGCGGCGTTGGCGTTCTATGGGTCCGGCCCGCCAGTGGACGCTTGGCCGCTGGTTATCGTACTGGCGCTGTTTGGCGGTGTCGTCAACATCTTGCTGATATCCATCGTCGGGCTTTCGGCCCTCTGGATGCGCCGCTGTCTCGCTGCCTACCTGATTATGCAGAAGCTGACGTTTCTCCTCGGCGGCTTGTTCGCCCCGGTGACGCTATACCCGACTTGGTTGGCGCGGATCGCCAAAGCCAGCCCGTTTGCCGCGAGCCTGTATTGGCCCGCTATCGTCGCACTGCGGCTCGATGCGATTACAGTTGTGCTAGCTTTCACCGCCACGTTTTTCTGGATTGTCATTCTGGCGTTGTGTTGTGGTCTGGTTTGGCGCGCCGGACTGCGGCGTCTGCTGACGGATGGACTATGACAATGCGTATCTACATTGCGGAAATGACCGCGGCAATCCGTGTCTCCTTCGCGGATCGCACGAACTTCACGTTGCAGCTTGGCGGCATGGTAGTTAACAACGGCTTCGTGCTGCTGATGTGGTTCATGTTCTTCGCCGGGTTCCGCACCGTCCGAGGCTGGCAGCTTAGCGACATGGCGCTGCAGATCGGGATATTGGCAATAACTTTCGGCGTGGCGGGTGTGCTCGCCGGTGGCTACCGTGACATGGCGGCGGTGATCCTGCGCGGAGACGTCGATGTCTGGCTCACCCAGCCACGGCAGGTCCTGCCGCGGCTGCTGGCACAGGAAAGTTCGGCACCGGCGTGGGGCGATGTCCTTGTCGGGGTTGTGCTGCTGACATCGGCGGCATCGTTGCATTGGGTAGACTTGCCGGCGCTGCTGTTCGTGCTGAGCGGCAGTTTCATTGTCTATCTGGCAACGGCGATCCTGTTCGCCAGCCTGGCCTTCTGGTCCACCGGTGCGCGCAGTTTCGCCCGCGACCTGGTTGAGTTCGTTCTGCTGTTCGGAACCTGGCCGGGATCAATCTGGTCCGGAACCACGAAGTTCTTTGTCTATACCGTTGTACCTGCCGGTTTTGTGGTCGTGCTGCCGGTGCGATTTCTGCGCCAACCAAGCCTGTTGGAGGCAGCGCTGGTGGTTGCGGCCGCCTTGACCTACGCCGCCTTGGCGGTATGGGTGTTCCGGATCGGGCTGCGGCGCTATCGGCGCTGATCCGTAACTTGGCCGCAGCGCCACAAGCCGGTGCGGACCGCTGGCCAGCCGCCAAGGATTTTGGCATCCTGCGCCGGGTTCGGCAGGGAACCTTTAAATGGCAGGTTTCGTGGAAGCGGTCAGCCAAGGCGGCGCGCACACCTTCAGCAAGACGCCCCGCCTGTGGATCAGGCTGTTGGCCGGCCTGGGTGTGGAGGGTGATGCGCACCTCGGCCGCACGGTGCAACATCGCTCCCGCGTTGCCCGCGATCCAACCCAGCCGAACCTGCGCCAGGTCCATCTGCTTCACCGGGAGCTGCTGGAGCAACTGGAGACCCAGGGACATGTCATTGGGCCAGGGCAGATCGGCGAGAACATTCTGACCCGTGGCATCGACCTGCTGGGCCTGCCGCAGGGGACTATCCTGCATATCGGCGAAGCCACAATGCGGGTGACAGGGCTGCGCAACCCGTGCGTTCAGCTCGACCGGTTCCGGCCGGGCCTGATGGCCGCGACGCTGAGCCGGGATGCCGAAGGCAACCTGATCCGCAAGGCCGGCGTCATGGGCGTGGTGCTGACTGGGGGAGAGGTGAGGCCCGGCGACGTGATCCGCGTCATATTGCCAGCGGAGCCACATAAGCGCCTGCAGCCGGTATAACGGCGCTCGCTTTGCAAGCGGGATGGCACGATGATCCACTGAAGCTGGAATAGGACCTCAACCATCAACCGCAGGAAGCAGGGTCGATGACAGCGGAAGCCTCTTTTTCGGACTAGCCGGCAAGAAAGCCCTGATCATCGGCGGCGGCCAGGGCATGGGGGAGAGTTCCGCGCAGTTTCTTGCCCGCGCCGGCTGCGACGTCGCCCTGATCGATTTGGTGCCGGAGCGGGCGGACCGCGTCGCACAGGATGTTGCCGCCATCGGCCGCCAGGCTTTCACCGTTGCCGGGGACGTGCTCGACGACAGCCAGATAGGCCGCATCGTTGGTGAAGCTGAAGCCAGACTTAGTGGCCTGGACATCATGATTTCCATCGTCGGCGCCGCCGCTTGGGGTTCGCTGCTGGAAACCACGGCGTCGGCCTGGGACGACCAGATGCGGTTGAACCTGCGTTATTTCTTTCTGATGGCGAAGGCGGTGGCGCAGTCGCTCATTCGTCGCGGTCAGGAGGGAGCGATGGTCGGCATCGCTTCCGTGGACGGCCAGCGCGCCAGTCCGATGCGCGGCGCCTATGGCGCGGCCAAGGCCGGCTTGATCAACCTGGTGCAGACCATGGCAATTGAGTGGGCGCCGCACCGCATCCGGGTCAACGCCATCGCGCCCGGGCATATTGTGACACCGCGACTTTATGACACGCCGCAGCGGATCGAGATGTACGCTGCCAGTCTGCTGCCGATGCGCCAGCGTGGAACCACCGACGACATCGGCAAGGCAGCGCTGTTTCTGGCCTCCGACATGGCACGTTACATCACCGGCACGACACTGGACGTGGATGGCGGATTGCTCGCCGCCAACATGTTCCCCGGCGGACTCCCCGGCAACAATCCAGGTTGACGCTTCACAGGACGCTGCGCTGCTGGCACGGTGGCGCGTCGCCCACACCGGGACCCTTGATGGAATAGACCGGACGCCGCCGCCAAGGCCAAGGCCAACGCCGGAACAGAAGCGGCCAGTAGGGGGAAACATGAACTTCGACTTTTCCGACGATCTCAAACAGTTGCGCGACCAGGCACGCCGCTTTCTCTCGGAGCAATGCACGCCCGCCGTGGTGCGTCGCTCGCTTGACGGGCAGGAGAGGTTTGCCGCGCCGCTGTGGCGGGAGATCGGCGGCATGGGCTGGATCGGCGCCGCCATCCCCGAGACGTTCGGCGGCGCTGGCCTGGGCTATGAGGGCCTCTGTGTGCTGGCCGAGGAAATCGGCCGGGTCGTCGCCCCGGTGCCATTCGGATCGACCGCCTACCTGGCCAGTGAGGCAATCCTGACCGCCGGTTCCGACGCTCAGAAGCGGGCGTGGCTGCCGAAGCTGGCCGACGGGTCGCTGATCGGCTGCCTGGCGCTGGCGGAGGGCGCTGGCAATCCCGACCCCGCCACAATCCAGGCCCGTGTATCGGGTGGCCGCCTCAGCGGCAGCAAATGGCCGGTCGCCGATGGCGGGATCGCCGATATCGCCGTCGTTGTGGCGCGTGACGAGGCCGGCCACATGGGGCTATTTCTTGCGCCGCTGGCTGACGTCAGGCGGCGCGATCTGCAAACTCTCGATCCCACCCGCAACCATGCCCGCCTCGACTTTGATGCGCTGCCGGTTGAGCGCCTTGGCGGTGGCGCGGAGGACGGGTGGGAGCTGGTGCAGCGGGTGCTGGACCGGGCGGCAGTGCTGTTTGCGTTCGAGCAGGTCGGCGGCGCCGACGCTTGCCTGCAGATGGCGCGGGACTATGCCATGGAGCGTTTCGCCTTCGGTCGTCCGATCGGCTCCTTCCAGGCGATCAAGCACAAGCTGGCGGATATGTACGTGGCGTTGGAGCTGGCGCGATCGAATGCCTACTTCGGCGCCTGGGCGCTGAGCGCGGACGCCGCCGACCTGGCGCTGGCCGCCGCCACGGCCCGCGTCTCCGCCACCGAGGCGTTCCATCTGGCGTCGAAGGAAAACATCCAGACCCATGGCGGCATCGGCTTCACCTGGGCGGTGGACTGCCAATTGTTCTATCGCCGCTCCAAGCAGCTTGCCCTGACGCTTGGGGGACCTCCGTTCTGGAAGGATCGCCTGGTCGGCCTGCTGGAGACACGCAACGCGGCCTGAAGCGGAGCTCGAAAAGGAAACTGGTCATGGATTTCAACGACACGCCTGAAGAAGCCGCGTTTCGTGCCGAGGCGCGGGCTTTCCTCGCCGCCAATGCCCCGCTCAAGGCCGGGTCGCGGCCGGTGCTGCGGCAGAGCGGCGTCGATGCCGAAAGTGTTGCACGCTGCAAGGCCTGGCAGGCCCTGAAGGCCGATGCCGGCTTCGCTGGCCTGACTTGGCCGAAGCGCTTCGGCGGCCGTGAGGCGTCACCTATCCTGCAGGTGATCTACAACCAGGAGGAGGAGGATTTTGTCGTCCCTCGCGGCCTGTTCGAGATCGGCCTGGGCATGTGCATCCCGACCATGATGACGTATGCCGCACCCGAGCAACTCGACCGCTATGTCCGGCCGGCGCTACGCGGCGAGGAAGTGTGGTGTCAGCTGTTCAGCGAGCCCGCTGGAGGCTCCGACCTAGCGGCGCTACGCACGCGGGCGGAGCGTGACGGCGACTCGTGGATCATCAACGGCCAGAAGATATGGACCTCCGGCGCGCATCTGTCGGACTTTGGCATCATCGTGGTGCGTACGGACCCGAACGTGCCGAAGCACGAAGGGCTTTCCTTCTTTTTCCTCGACATGAGGTCGCCTGGCATCGACATCCGCCCAATTCATCAGATGTCCGGCGCCAGCCATTTCAATGAAGTCTTCTTTACTGACGTGCGGGTGCCCGACAGCCAGCGTTTGGGCGGGGTCGGGCAGGGATGGCGCGTTTCGCTGACGACGTTGATGAACGAGCGTCTGGCGGTTGGCGACGAGCAGCGCCCTGGCGTCGACGATCTGCTGGAACTGAGCCGCTCGGCTCGCATCGACGGCAAGCCGGCGATCCAGAGTAGCGCGGTGCGGGAGCGAATCGCATCATGGTACGCGCAGTCACAGGGGCTTAAGTTCACCCGCTTCCGGACGATGACCGCGTTGTCGAAAGGCGAGACGCCAGGGCCGGAAAATTCCATCCATAAACTTGTGAACGCGTCGAAACTGCAGGATATCGCCAGTTACGGCCTGGACCTGATGGGCGAAGCTGGATTGGTCATGGATGACGACCTCGCCGAGGCCTTCGCGATGTTCCAGGCCGCGATGCTGTCGTCGCCAAGTTCGCGGATCGCCGGCGGCTCGGATGAAATTCTTCGGAACATTATAGCCGAACGGGTGCTGGGCATGCCGGCGGATATCAGGGTGGATAAGAACAAGCCGTTCAATCAGGTGCCGACGGGCCGGCGGTAGACGGCCTGCCTTGGTCTGTGCGGCCTGCCGCCGGTCGGTCGATGCGGTGTGCTGTCAGCTTGTCATTTGCGCCGTGCGAAGACGCAAAAGGCCGGACCATTGGGATGGTCGGGATGGTCGAGAAAGGTTTCGCACGCGAAGCGCTCATCTTCAAGAATGGCGAGGATATCCTGGCGCCGCAGCCAGTTGCTGCCTGGTGCGGAGCCGCCGCAGAATCCGGTCCACTCCAACGCCTGCAAATAGCGCTGTCCATAAAGTTCCACGGTACGACCATGCGGTGTGACCACCTGGGTCGGCTTGAATTCAAACCTGTCCTTGTAGCCGCGCGCCCGCAATACTTTCGGATCGAAGTAATGGGTCCACAGCCCGACAGCGTCGCTCACCTGGCACAGGTTGCGCAGAACGGTCACCGGGTCGACCATATGATAGAGCACACCCGAAGCGAGCACGAAGTCGAAGCGCCGTGACGGTTTAGCCAGGTAAGCAACGAAATCGCCAAGCAGAAAGGTTGCCCCAGTCAGGTTGAGACTATCCTTGACCACAAGGCAGCGCATCCACGCGCGCAGGTTGGACTTGATGGCCGTCACCGTGGCGCCGCGTTGCGTCATCATGTAGGTGTGTCCGCCCTCGAGCGGGCCGAGTTCCAGCACGCGCTTGCCGGCAAAGCCGCCAAGCCGCTTGTCGAATTCAGTGATGCGGCCATCGTCGAACAAAAGTGCCTGGCCCGTGGCTGGCAGGTCGGGCACGGCCGAACTCCATTCGCCCTCAAAGGCGCGCGCGGCGTTCTCCCGCGCGGGAAACCAGTCGACGTAACGCGGCGCCTTATGCTCAGCCTCCGTCGGCGTCGGCACTGCCGGAGTGGCCGATGACGCTGACGGCGCCTGGGCTGGGGCGAGGCTCGCAAGCGAGCGAAGCGGACCCGTCACGATCTCCGGTTCGCCGGCCAGCAGCCAGTCGATCTGCGCGCGGGTTTCCACCAAGGTGCGCTTGAGCAGCGTGAGGCGCCGTGCGTTGAAAGCTTCGTCCGACAATGCCGCCGCGGCTGCTTGTCCGCCGCGACGCAGCCAGGCGAAGAACTCGCATCCCGTTGATTTCAGTCGCGTGTTCGACCCGCCAATCCGTTTCGCCGATCCGCGCCAACTCGAGCAGCAGAAGCTGGAAGCTCGCCGGCGAGAATCGCCAGGCGTGCACGTCCACGTAGTCGCTTGCTGGCCCGGAAGCGGATGCCAGCTCGTGCGCCTGCTTGAAGGGATGCAGAAACCTCAGGCTTCCGCAGGGATGCTGCCCCCACGCCACGGTGTCACCATGCGCGACGGCATAGGCGAAGTGATCGAAGATAAGCCGCCGGCTGTGCCTGGATTGCTGTTCCACATGGGCATCGATGAGCTGTCCGGTCGTAGTCAATGGCTGGAAGTAGTCGAAGCAATAGCGCTTGTCCGGGATCGCAAGAACCACGATGCCGTCAGGTTTCAGCAATGTCGCCGCGCTACCCAGGAAGGCGATCAGGTCGGGGGTATGCTCGATTACGTGACTGGCGACAAAGGCATCGAAGGTTCCATGCATCGCCGGAGGTACCGCATCGCTCAGCAATCCGCCGGTCCAGACGTAGTCCACGTCCTCGATCCGGTCGACATTAACCCCTGGATGGCCAGTGTATTTCGCGACCAGCCCCTCGCGCGTGAGGTGGTCTAGTGTTCGGGTGTCCCATCCGTCCGCCTTGGCGGCGATCGGACTGAAGCTGGGTCCAATCTCAATGATGCGACCGCGACGCGGTACCGACGCGAGAAGGATCTCGGCTCTGCTGGGCATGACACACTCCTGATCAAGCTTTCCGTCGCCAGGGTTTCTGGCGCCGCAACGGAATTGCCAGCCGAAAAGCATGATCGGCGCGGGAGAAGTTTGCGTTGTAAAACGGATCGTTGTCGAGCACACGGCCCCAACGTTGCCGCATATACTGGACCTCGCGGGTGAAGCGCTCGAGCTTGTCGGGATCCGTGTCGTTGCCGCGCGATGCGGATTCCAGGTGATACAGCTCGGCGAACGGGGTCCATATGTTGCGCAGCCCGGCGTCGCGCAGGCGCAGGCAGAAATCGACGTCGTTGAAACTGATCGCGAGATTGGTTTCGTCGAGGCCGCCAGCCTGTGCGAAGACCGACTTGCGTACGGCGAGACAGGCGCCGGTGACGGCCGCGACCTCGCGTGTTAGGGCGAGATTGCCGTGATACCCGACATCCGAGTTGGGCAGGCCAAGACCATAATGCCCGGCGACGCCGGGACCATTGGAGAAACCACCCGTCCCAAGCACCACACCGCCATGCTGGATCGTGTTGTCGGGATAGAATAGTTTGGCGCCGACAGCACCGACATCAGAACGAATTGATAAAGATACCAACTCATGCAACCAGTCATCCTGGATCACGTCGATATCGTTATTTAGTAGTATTAGTACTTCTCCGGATGCGACCTTCGCTGCTGCATTGTTCTTGGCTGAATAGTTGAACGGGCCAGGGTGGGCGAGCACACGCACCCGCGGATCATCGGCAAGCTTTCGAAGCAGCTCAAGTGCCTCCTTGTCGCTCGTGTCGTTGTCGACGATCAACAATTCAAGGTCGGGGTAGTCGGTGCGCAGCAGCATCGCCTCCGTGCAGCGCGCCAGCAACTCGGGCTTGTCGCGCGTGAGGATGATGATGCTGACCTTGGGCGCGGCGTCAGGCATTGGCCAACGGACGCGGGTCCACGTCGGAATGGCAGGCGCAGGGCCTACAGTAGCGTCGGGTAGGCCTTGTGCTGCCAGGAAGTCGCGGATTGCCCTTCGGGCGCTGTCGATACAGGCAGCTTCCCAGGCCTTTGAGTATGATGTGTGCTGCCGCCAGTGATAGAGGATGGCGGGGATATGGCGGATACGCGTCGACTTGGTGACAGCGGCCGCACGCAATGTCAGGTCATAATCCTGACTTCCGTCGTAACCAAGCCGCATGCCACCGATCCGCTCAATCAGTGAACGTCTGAAGACTCCAAGATGGCTGACCATGTTGTGGCCGAGCATCAGCTCGATGTTCCAGTCCGGCTTGAAGTAGGGGCGGAAGCGATGACCCGTCGCGTCGATCTGGTCTTCGTCGCTGAACAGGATGTCGGCGTCGGGGTGAAGCTCGAGTTCCACGGCGACTTCGTATAGCGCGCGCTCCGACAACAGGTCGTCATGGTCCATCAGCGCAACAAATTCACCGCTCGCCAAACCTAATGCCGAGTTCGTCGCGGCGGCGATATGGCCGTTCTGTTCGCGCCTTATCCACTTGATGCGCGGATCACGCGCCGCCTCCGTCAGCACCTTCGCCACGTCTCCGGACGGCGACGCGTCGTCGGCGACGCAGAGTTCCCAATGCGGGTAGAGCTGCGCCCGCACCGACGCGATCGCCTGACGCAGCACTTGCTCCGAGGTTTCGTAGGCGGGCATCACCACGGAGATCAGCGGACGATACGCGAGACGGCCAATATGAGTGACGATCGCCGCGCGGTCGTCATCGTTCAGCGTATCGCACTCGCGCACCCAGCGATCGTAAACGCTTTCTGGCGAAGGTTCCGCCGCAGCGGCCGGTGCCGGGTCCACCGGCGCTGGCAGCGGCGAACGCGCGGCGCGCCATTGCGCCATGCGCTGCCCGAATTGTCCCGTGGCCAGCCAATAGCTGCCGCGCAGCAGCCGACGGGTCGACCGACGCAGCGGTGTGGGCATCGCCTCACCGGCCCGTCGCAGTGGCTGGGTCGCACGCCATATCGTCGAGTTAAGCACCGCGTCGCGCGTTGCTACTACAGCCGACTGACTGTTCTGGATCGCGGTCAGAGCAGCTTCGAGCCTGGCCTTCTCCGCGACCATGGCAGCCGCGGCGGCCATGGACTCCTGCATCCTCTGCGTCTCCGCTATTGCGGCATCGCGCTCTTGTGCGGCGCGGGCCAGAGCGGCTTCCAGCCGCGCCTGTTCGGCAAGCGCAGCACCAACGGCTGCCGCGGCGGATGCGGTGGTTTCGGCCTGGGCAATTGCCGCCTCGGCGGCGGCCGCAGCCTTCGCGTGTTCCACATCGGCTGCCGCGCGGGCATTTGTCTCGTCGAGTTCATGCTGCTTGGAGATCATTGCGCCAAGTCGCGCATAGGCGTTGCAAATCATCGACCGCGCTTCGGGATCCGCTCCAAAAAGCGCACGAAGTCCTTCGGGAACCGATCGGCCCGGTGCTAAAACGCCAAGCCCATGGCCGTGCAGGAAGTTGAACGATGGATGCTCCGCCGCCAGTTCCTCCCAAAGTCGCCATACGCCGAAGCCACGCTCACGGACGTTAGTATCATGAAACAAAACCACCGCGCGGTCGGAAAGCTTTGGGAGCCAAGTCTCGAAGTCGTGTAGAACATCCTCGTAGGCATGGCGTCCATCGATGTGCAGCAAATCGATTGAACCGTCGCGAAAATACGGGCGTGCATCGTCGAACAGACTGCGAATAAGCCGCGAAAAGGCCGCATACTGAATTGCATTGATGGCGGATAGCGCCGCGTGGACCTCTTCGCCGTAGAAGCCGGCGTGGTCGTCGCCGGTCCAGGTGTCGATCGCGTAGCAAGACGTTGGCAATCCAAGACGTTGTACTGCCTGACAGAATGCCAGGTAGGAAAAGCCGGTATGGGTTCCGAGTTCAACAAAGGTCCTCGGCTCTATCGCCTCGGTCAGCCAGAATGCGAAGGGGGCGTGTTCATACCAGGCCGAGGGGCTCATCAAATGCGTCGGCGTCCAAAATGAAGCGCCGCTGAAGCACGGGTTGATGACGCCGGGGATGGAACGGGATGCCGAGCGGATCGTGTCGGAAAAGCTGCTTGTCATCCTTAACTTCATCCTCTTGCTATGCGCTCTGTTGGATCGGACAGGCCGCTCCATGGAGACGCGTGACGACGAGGGATCTTCCTTGCGAATATCGGGCGATTGGCGATCTGGGGTCGGCCCTGCCGCGCGCCGGGTGCGATGGTCCGATCAAATTGAGTGCCAGCCTGCAGGAGGCCAATCGATGCCGAGGCGGACGCAGCGGAAACGGGCAATGCAATGGGCTTAACTCGTGTCATGGTCCTAACTGATCACGAAAATTGGAACAGGTCTATGCGGGCGAATATCCCTTTTACCGCTTTTCGGACCGGTTTCTTTTTCGTGTGTCTGGTATGGCCATAGAATTCAAGTCGCTATTGTCAAGACAGCGGGGTCCGCCGCTGGACGCCACGCGGAGGTTGTTGCAAGCTTCCGTGGATGACCCGTCTTGCCACGGCTATCGGCGCCTTTCCACTGCTCAATCCGGTTATCTGCGGTGCCGGCGAACCGGTGATGACGGAGGCCGGCATCCGCGCCGCTCTGCATGCGGGCGCCGCTGGCGTGATTGCTAAATCGGTTAATGAACAGGTGGCCGCGGCGCGGCAACTCGACCAGGCTGACTACGTCCGCCTTGATGCGGCCGGCGCGCCGACGCAGGGGCCGGGGGTATCGCTGTTCAACCGCTCCGGGCTGATCCAACGGGATGCCGCGGACTGGTTCGCCGCCCTCGCCACGATCGACCAAGAAGCCGCCCGCGATGGCCGCTTCGTCGCGGCAAGTCTGGTCTATGCCGGAGCCGATGGCGCCGAGGCGATCGCTTCGCTGGCCCGCAACGCCGGGCTGAGGGTCTTTGAACTTAATGTCGGCGCGCCCCATGCGGCCGAGGCCACACCTGGCGCCATTGTCCAGGAGACCGACCCTGACCGCCTCGCCAGCCTGGTTCGGCGGGTTCGAGCGGCAACCGAGGGGATGCAGCTCTGGGTCAAGCTCACCGGGCTTTCATCCAATCTGCCGGCGTTGGCCATGGCGGCGCGACGTGGCGGGGCCGACGCGGTCTGCATGATGGGCCGCTTCATGGGCCTGGTTGCTGATTTGGATACACTCCGACCGGCGCTGGGCACCTCGGCTGCCTATGGCGGTGGTTGGGCGTTGCCCATTGTCTGCCGCTTCCTCGCCCTCACTCGGCGGTCGGCCGGCCCAAAACTGCCGCTGATTGGCACCAATGGGATCCGATCCGGTGGCGACGTGGTGCGCATGGCACTCTGCGGCGCCAGCGCCGTCGAAGTTTTATCGGTGACGATGCATGAGGGGTTCGGCGGAACTCAGCCGAATCATCAACGAACTCGACACGTTCCTGGTCGCTCGGGACCTGCGCCTGCGGGATGTGGTTGGATGCCTTGCCGATGGGTTGGAAGGCTACGTGGAGCAGCGCGACGTCCCCGGTCGCTGGCGCGCTTTCGTCCCGCCGGAAACCCTATCCGAAGCGGATGGCGAAGTATGAAGCCGCATCTATGTGCTCGTCTGGTGGAGCTTCGCCAGCCGGCGGAATGACGCGGCAATCCGAATTGTCCTAGGTTTTTTAGTCATGAAAAGACGAGGGAGGCGTTCAGCATCATGACGAATGTCAGATGGCGAATCATCACCATGCTGCTGGCCGCGGCGACGATCAACTACATCGACCGGGTTAACCTGTCGTATGCCGCGCCCACCTTCATGCAGCAGTTCGGCATCGGTCCAGCGGGGATGGGCGTTGTGCTGTTTCGGCTGGCTGCTGGCAGACTTCGGCTAGCGCGCCGTCTTCATCGGCACCGGGTTGATCGCCCCGCTGTGGGCCACTGGCTGGATCGCCTATTACCGTCAACCGCAGGACCGCCGCGGCGCCAATCTTTGTCAGCGTGTTGCTGCAATACACCGGATCATGGATGGCGCCGATGGTGGCCGCCTTTGTCATCGCGCTGATCGGTGCCGCGATCTACACCCTAATGCTGTCCGACGATGCGCGGCTGTCCAAGACCCTTGAGTCGGAGTCGCCGGACCGCCGCCCCGCGTGGCTGCCTGAGGCACGGCCTATCAGCCAGCGTTTGCCTTGTGCATGAACTGGTTGATCTCATCGAGCACCGGCAGGATTTTTTCCGCCGGTTCGGACTCGACGCTGAACACCACGCGTTCCACGCCGAGGTCGACGTATCGCTTCATCAGGTCCAGTTCGCGTTGCGGGCCCCATACGGTAATGGCGATCTCCTCCGCCTTGCGGCCGGCCTCGGTGGCCATTTTCCTGAACTCGGGGATCAGGTCAGCGATCTCCTTGTAGCTGCCGCGCACGGCCTGCGGGATCCAGCCGTTGCCGTAGCGGATGGCTCGTCTGGCGGAGTAGGGGAAAGCGCCGCCGACGATGACCGGGGGATGTGGCTTCTGCACCGGTTTCGGCCAGGCCATCATCAGGTCGAAATTGACGAATTCACCATGATATTCCGCCTTCGACTGGGTCCAAATCGCCTTCATTGCCTCCACCCGCTCCCGCGCGACCTTGTGGCGGTCGGCGAACTTGACGCCGTGGTCTTCCAACTCGTCCTGATTCCAGCTATTGCCAATACCGAACAAAAAGCGCCCGCCGGAGACCTGGTCGATCGAGGCGACCAGTTTCGCCAACTGGATCGGGTCACGCTGTGCGACCAGACAGACTCCGGTTCCCACCTTGAGGGTCTTGGTCGCCATAGCCGCCGCCGTCAGCGTCACGAATGGGTCCATGGCGTCGTAGTATTTCTTTGGCAGGTCGCCTCCGCCTGGGAACGGCGACTTGCGGCTTAGTGGAATGTGGGAATGTTCGGGCGCCCACACCGAACTCGAAGCCACGCTGTTCAAGCGCCTGGCCAAGCGCCGCGGCGGGCATCGAGTAGTCGGTGAAGAACATGGCTACACCAGATTTCAGCATGCTGATTTCCTCCTGCGGGTCGACCCGGGCCATGCTGCACCGAACAGCCGCGTTGCTCCAGACCTATGCGCATAGCGACAGGCGAACCTGCCGCTACGGCTCGACGGCGTGGCTCGGTAGCGATAGGAAACGTCCTTGGCGATCAAGGCTATTTCGGCTGCCGGAAATCTTTAGGGAGCAAGGAACGCTGCTCAAACCCGGGACGCGCTGTCCCAGCCTGGCGTGTCTCCGTGGAAGCCGGGATGTTCCCGTACCGGCTTCCACGTCGACGGCCGATTCTCAACGTAACTATAGCTATCCTGCGGCACCAATTAAATTATGCGACGCAGTGACATTGGCGGTTTTATTCAGGGTCAGGTTCCGGTTCTTGAACCTGCACCGGCTAGCGCTATTTGCGAATGCCCGCCTGGTCTGTGCCGTATTGTGGAGCACTGAACGCACCCCCCGCTGGCACGCCCTGTGTATGCTGCTTTTGGGCGACACCATATTGTGGGGGATTAAAGTCTCCCCCCGCTGGCACGCCCTGTGTATGCTGCTTTTGAGCAGCACCATATTGTGGGGGATTGAAGTCTCCCCCAGCCGGTACGCCCTGCGTAGGCTGCTTCTGCGCGTTGCTCGTCGAACCAACACTACCAGAGGGCGCATTGTTTTCGCTGGGTTGCGGCCTAGCCTCTGCCTGTGCGTTCGGCTTTGTGCTGTTTGACGTGGATTGAGCAAAAACCGGCGTGGCGGCCATCAGAAAAGCAGCCACTCCGTAAGCGAGGCTATTGTAATTTCTCATAAAACCTCCCGGTAACGAATTAGTTCTTTCCATTATATGTGATGGGAAAGGCTTAAATCAAATTTAAAAACTTTGCTATTGAAGCCGATTGACCCAGCAGCATTGCTTTTGGATTTTCAACACCACGTCTTGGGATAATCCTCGCGTCGCACCTGTTGCCGTTGCAGCCGGCAATCGATTGGTCGGGTAAACGAGCACAGCCAATTCCAGCCCCGCTCGGCCGCAAGCCATGTGGACGGAGATCACGTGCTCAGGGGCTGAAATGAGGTTCGGGGCATACGCGGCGACGGCCAAAACCATCTTACGGCGCTGTTGAAGCAGGAATGGCAGCCCATTCCGATATCGCGACCAGATTGAACTTTCTGCCCATCCTGCAACCGGCGCGGTCCAACAAGACGGGGCGACGGACAAGCTAAGCTGCCCTCCAGAACCAATGGCCAATCTCGCGGGTGGCCCTCTGTTCATACGGATGCTGAACAGCAAATTGGCCGTGCGTCACCCGGCCAATTGGTCAGCCGCTAAAAGGAGCGGACTAGCCGCCCCTCGCAGTAGGGGAGGACGAATCAGTATTTTGTCCAGCCGGCCTGGGCGCTTTCACTGGCCGAGCCTGTGAGTCGTTAACCTTCTGGTTGTCGGCGCTCCAGCTAAAGAGCGAGTGATTGTCGCGGCTGAACGCTGACGCTCCGTATTGCGGCGCCGCGAAATTTCCCCCAGCTGGGACGCCCTGCGCCGAGGCAGCACCCACGCCCAGGCTCAGCGCGGCTAGGGCGGCAAGGATCATGGTCTTCATCGGAATGCTCCGTCCGAAGTCGGGCGAGATGCACGACTTCCCCGGAGAGCTATGTGGCACGAGAGTCGATATGAATAATGTTGCTTTGCAGCATAGGACTTATGCGCCAATCGTGGAATACATATGTCTGCACGCGCGTCCTTCCGTCGGATTTGTGCGTCGTGCTTCTGACAAACACCGTACCGAGATTGGTGTTCCGCGCCTGCTTATCGGGCTGATTGTGCTGCGTTCGACCGTTGTCGCGTTCAAGAGAACGGGCGGAGTCAGAGCGCCACGCCGCTGAGTGACACGCACCTTTTAGCGATAAAGGACGGCTTGCACGGGCTCAGGCTTGCTAGCCGCCAGTCGTGGGTGACCGGCGTCAACACCTTTGTCGGGAGGATCGCGAATGACCGAGAATGACACAAATATATACAAATGACGTGTTTCAAGTTGAGGCTTTGACCATCAGTTCGAATTTTGAGGCTTAGGCTGTACGCCTTGGCGAGGCACTGGGCGCCGGATCGCTCCGCCGCCCATGCTCCGACAACAACCCTCTGGACCGACCTGTTTCGGCTAGTGGGGGATGAACTGCGGGAAGGCCAAGAGTTCGTTGACGCTGATCGCCACCTGGAAGCCGACGACCCAGGCGTCTGACGGTTGCTTGTACCCAGGGGTATTGCCGGATTCAAACGGGTTGATGACGTATTGCGTGTATGGCTTGAAGGTCACGCCCGGCACAATGCTTAAGCCATAATTTACTTCGAAAATCCACTGCCTTGAATGGTTCGGATGCCAAGCCTGATTGATGCTGTACAAACTGCCGATCAAACCGACGGTATCCCGTGGACGCGAAATGAACGGCGCCCGATCCAGCACGCCGGCATAGGACTGATTATCGTAAGGAGCGGCGCCGTTATAGACTATTACGCCGCCGAATACGGTCAGGCTCCGGTTAGTAGACCGGTCCGGCCGCCATACGGTCTGTTGACCTTAAATCCAGCCACCAACGCGGCCCTGCCTTTTCGTGCCAAGCAACACTGTGCCATTGGGTTCGGTAAAATTGGGAGCTGTGTTGCTCGAGGTGTCGTTGTAGATGCCTACGTTGTATTTCGCGGGCAATTCGGCGTTGCCGAAGTTGGTCTGGTAGCCCACCTCCACCGGGGTGAACACGCCGACCGAGTGTTGGGTGTTCCAGTCGAAGCCCGCCGGTATGAAGCCACCTTGGCTGGGATCTTCGTCATAGATGCCGGCCCGGACGTAAATCTGCGGGGTGACCGCGATGTTGATGCGCCCGCCCCAGGTTGCCGTCGGATAGGCCTGAGAGCTGTTGTTATAGTACCACGTGCCCGGTTGTGCGCAGATAATGCTGCTGACGAACTGGCACGAGATGTCCGAGAAGGCGAAGTCGAACGTCGGGTTGGTTCGCCCGGCCGTGATGTCTATTTGGTCGTGGTTGAAGCCTTGCTCCCAGTAGAACTCGCCCAGCCGGTATTTGACCGGACCGGCGTCGGCCTGCAGCGGGCCATCGGATCCGGCAATGCGGCCGACCCCCCATCCATTGCGTTCGTCGATCAGAACATGGAAGGAGGAACCGGGCAGGCCGACGATGGTTTCAAGATCCAGGTCGAAGCCAGCGGTGGCGTGCCCAATCGGGTGGATGCCAGTTTTGATGCCGCCGGCAACGTTCGCCGAGAAGTCTTCATTGTAGCCAAGTTGCAGGAAGATGCCGTTATTCTTCAGCGTCTGTCCGAAATCAGTGACCGACTGGAGCGCCGGCACCGGTGCAGTAGGCGTGGCACCTGTGCTTTGGGCGCTGGCCGGTGCAATGACGCCCAAGAAAACACAGGCAAGCGCCATCGCTCCCAGGCAGAAGCCGAAACGCAGCTTTTTCATTATTTCCCCCAGTTCACACCGTTATCGGCTGCTAATTATTGCACTGCTCTTGTATCGCCTTGATCCGACGGGCCCGGCCAACCGAGCTTACCGGATCGATAACCTCGCTATTTTGGCGCCATGGCCTGATTGTTCTGCCTCGTACGGATGATCGCCCTGACCAGGTCGGAGGCAAATTGCTGGCTCGCCACCTCGGCGAAGTCCAACGTGTTTCCCGCGCTGGCAGGTCCTGCCAGGTCCATCATTTGCGGACTGACGGGCGAAGAGAATCCGACCAGCAGCTTGCCGGTCGCGGCATCGATGAACTTGCCGGCCACTGTCAAGGAACCGGCCGTCATCGCACCCTGATCCGGCATCCCAACGGCGAGGGCTGAAATAGTGTATGGTCCGCTCGTGACGTATTGCGGCTGCGGCGGGACGGCCTTCAACAATATCAGCTCAAGAGTGAAGACACCCGGCCCGGGTGCATTGACCACCCGGAAGTGACGGCCGACCTCGGCGCGCACGTCCCTGGTCACATCGGCAGCGATCGCATCGACCTGTTGTGGGCTCAGGTTTGGAAAATAGGCGCCCTGGCCGCGGTACACCGTGGCCGGCGGTATGAGGTAGGCGGATGCGCCACGCTCGCGCTGCGCGAGATCGGGTGATCGCCAGACCACCGAGCCGGGCGATGCGGCGCCAGCAAGATCCGGTGCCGGCGCCAACGGTACATTGGTTCCGAGTGCAGTCGTCGAGGGATTTGTGCAGGCAGAAAGCAGTAAAACCGCCGCGGTAAGAGCTGCCAGGCCCTGCGTCAAACAACAAATGAGGCGTGACAAGGCGCATCCTAACCGCGCGCCAAGCTCATCGGCAATCGGTAGTATCATACCAAAGGACTTTTTCTTATGGGGATCACAATGAGTATCGGAAGCATTAACTCTGCAATGTATCTCCGGATTAAGGCACAGTGTCTCGTGGAGATTCGTCATGCGTTGCACAAGTGTGATGATATCAAATGATACCCACAGCGCATCACTTACACACGATCTTGTCAACAACTTCATTTTTATTGTCCCCCCACCATCCGCTTAGTGTTTGTCGTCCATCAATTCCGGCGCAGCGGCGACTTATATTTCCAATCAGGAAAATGCATACCCTGCGACATGTCAATCGCAAAAAACGGCGATCAAACCGCACCGGCGCTGCATGTGGAGTTTATGTTACACGTGGTTTTAACTTCCCAACGCGGCGGATGTTCAATGTTTGGGTGCGCTCAACGCAGATAAATCGGCACGAGGCAAGCAGGGGCGGATGCGCTTAGTGCTCTGGCGCAGCCTGAAAGTAGAGTCTGCGCCAGAGCACTAGCTTGATTTGGTGCGCTGATTCAGCCAACACCCTGAAGCGGGCGTTGGCATCAGGCCACTAGCGTTTCGCCCGCGTGACAATCTGTGTCGGGTTGACAAACCGCAGCGCGATCAACAGCCAGACCAACGTGGTGACCATGTAGACCACCGCCATCGCGTCAATCGACTGGCCCGGCCGCACGCCGGCGGCGAACACCGCATAATATAAAGCGACCACCAAAGTCTGGCTGGTGGGGCCGGCGGTCAGAAAGGTCAGTTCGAACATCGCCACGGTACGCACCAGCACCAGCAGCAGCGCCGCCAGAATGCCCGGCATCAAAAGCGGCACCAGCACCTGGATGAACAGCCGGCCGATGCCAGCGCCGAATACCCGCGCCGCCGCCTCCACCCGAGGGTCGATCTGCTCGACGAACGGGATCATGATCAGCACCACGAACGGTACCGTCGGCACCAGATTGGCCAGGATCACGCCCCAGATGGTGCCTGCCAGATGCGCCTGATACAGCACTGTCGCCAACGGAATGCCGTAGGTGATCGGCGGCACCAGCAGCGGCAGCAGGAACAGCAACATGACGGCGCGTTTGCCGGGGAAATCCCGTCGCGCCATGGCGTAGGCGGCCGGCACTCCGATCAAGCCAGAGAGCGCGACAACCGCGCCAACGGCTTGCACCGTGACCAGCAGGATGTCCGGCAACTGGAACTCGTTCCACGCCAGCACATACCACCGCGTTGTATATCCGATCGGCAGCCAGGTTGCGAACCAGCGCGTGCCGAAGGAGTTGACAACGACGCTAGCGATCATACCGGCCAAGTTGACAATGAAGAACGTCACCAACACCCACACGGCGGTCGCCCAAATCCGCGTCCCGATTGGCCGGGACGCGGCAGATCGTGCTTCCGCGGGCCGAGCGCGGATTATCCGCCAAGCCATCAGCCCTTTCCCGAACTGGCGGGACCACGGAATATCAATCCACGCGCAGCTAGCAGCATCACCACAATGACAACCTGCACCGCCGCCATGATCATCGCGATGGCCGAGGCCAATGAATAGTCGTAGGCCTCGAACGCCGCCTGATAGGCGGCGATAGAGATCACCCGGGTCGGCCCGGCGGGTGCACCCAGCAGCACGGCGGAGGGAAACACTGAGAAGGCCTGCACGAACGACAACGCCAGCGTGATCGCCAAGCCCGGTGCCAGCAGCGGCAGGATGATTCGCCAAAAGCGCGCCCGCGCCCGCGCGCCTAGCATTCGCCCCGCATGTTCCAGCACAGGATCAATACCGGTTACATACGACAACGTCAGCAGGAAGGTAAATGGAAAGCCGCTGATCACCAGAGACAACATCACGCCCCAGTAGTTATGCACCAGCCGGATTGGACTGTCGGTCAGGCCGGAAGCCAGTAGCGCTCGGTTTACCCAGCCGCGTGGACCAAGATAGGTAAGCAGTCCCTCGGCGACCAGTACCGGTACCAAGTGTGATGGGAATGACCAGGATCGTCGTGAGAAGCTTCTGCCGTCGCATCAACCGCACCCGCATCGCTACCGGGATCGACAGTACGACGTTTAGCAAGGTTACCGGAACGGCGATGACCAGGGTCGTCGAGATCGTGTCGTACAAGAAGTGATCAGAAAAGAACGCAATGTAGTTTGCCAGTGGGCCACCTTGCTTGGGCCTGAACGACAGGACCAAGCCATACAGGAACGGGTAGACGAACAGCGCCACGACGAACAGCACGCAGGGCAGCAGCAGCAGCGTGACCCCGTCCAGGCCACGCTGACGCAGCCGCAGACGAAGGTTACGGGCGGTGGTCACGAAGCTCCTCAGTCGGCTGCATACACCAGCACCCGCTCTGCGGCCGCATCGAGCCGGATCGTGTCTCCGGCGGCGATGCGCAGGTCGGAGCGAAAGTATAGTTCGGTCCGATCCGCGGTCCGGGCAAACCCATAGTAGTCCCGCCCGCGATACTCGGCGGCCTCCACCGTCGCCCCGATTGGTCCGTCCGCGCCGGCCACCAGATCATCAGGCCGGATCGCCGCCACCGCCGGACCGTCCACCGGCTCGACGGCGATGCCACCCAGCTTGGCGCCGCCGACAGTCACCCAAACCCCATTGCCCGCCGGTGTGGCAAGCGTGCGGATCAGGTTTCGGTAGCCCATGAATTCGGCGACATCGGGATGCGCCGGGCGGGCATAGAGCGCCTGTGGCGTGCCGACCTGTCGCACCTGGCCGTCGCGCAGCACCACGATGCGATCCGCCAGCGACAGCGCCTCATCCTGGTCATGCGTTACATAGATCGTTGAGCAGCCAAGAAGCTGGTGAATGCGGCGGATCTCCGCCCGCATCTCCAGTCGCAGCTTGGCGTCCAGATTGGACAACGGTTCGTCCATCAGGACCAAGGGCGGCTCCACCACGATGGCGCGGGCAATCGCCACCCGCTGCTGCTGGCCGCCGGACAATTGCCCTGGCAGCTTGTCGGCCTGATCGTGCAGCCGCACCAGCGCCACCGCCTCATTTACCCGCCGCGCGATCTCGGCTTTCGGACGCCGCTGCGACACCAGACCGAAACCGATGTTCCGCCGCACCGACATATGGGGAAACAGCGCATAGTTCTGGAACACCATGCCGAAGCCGCGATCCTCCGGATCCAGTTCGTCGATCCGCCGCTCGTCTAGCCAGATAGAGCCCGCGGTCAGCGGCAGCAGGCCAGCCAGACAATTTAAAGCAGTCGACTTGCCGCAACCGGACGGGCCGAGTAGGGCGATGAACTCTCCGCGCTGGATGGTCAGCGAGACGTCGCTTAGCGCCCGCATTGGTCCGAACTCGCGGCTGATGCGATCCAGGCGAAGCGCGCGGAAGTCACGGGACGCGATTGGCATTCGGCTATGTCCCGCCGATCATCGGGCCGTGGTCCATGCGGCCCAGGGCTTTCGGGCCACGTTTACTTGCCGACCCGCGCACCGACCTGTTGGTCCCAGCGTTGGAATGCGTAGACCAGCTTGTCGGCCGGCAGCGGCGTTTCGGCCGGCACCTCGGCGATCAGCTTGTCGTAGAAAGGGCGGTTGTACTCGCCGACAGCGTCCTGACTGTCCTTCGGCGCCATCGACAGCGGCACGTCTTTCACCGCCGGGCCCGGATAGAAATACCCCTTGTCCCAGGTCATCGCCTGGGCCGGCTTGGACAGCAGGTACTTCACCAGTTCCAGCAGCACGGCCAGCTTTTCGCTGGATACGCCGCGCGGCACCGCCACGTATTGCGCGTCGGTCACCCAATGGAAGCCGGCGAGCACGCCGACCTCGGCTTCTTTCGGCACCACGCCCAGTACCCGCGGATTGATGTCCCACCCGGTCATCGTCACGATCATGTCGCGTGACCCCTCGCCGAGTTCCTTCATCGTCGCGCCCGTGCCGGTCGGGTAATACTCAATGTTCTTGCCAAGTTCGACGAGGTACTGCCAGGTCTTTGCCCAGCCGTCCTTGGGATCCTTCGGATCGGCATCGCCCAGCAGATAGGGCAGCCCCTGCAGCCAGGTACGTCCCGGGCCGGAGTTGGCCGGGCGCGCATAGAGAAACCGCCGCGGATGGGCGCGAGTCCAGTCCAGCAGCTCCGACGCGGTCTTTGGCGGGGTCTTTACGACGTCCGGCATGTATTCCAGCAATGGGCCGGCTGGGCAGAACACCACACAGACGGCATAGCCCTGCGCCAGTGCCTGCATCTTCAGCGCGTTTGGCTGATAGATCGTGCTTAGGTCCGGCAGCATCGCAGCATAGTCGGTCGCCAGTGGCACCCACAGCTTCTGATCGATCCCAGCGGATAGCGCGTCGGTGCCGGTCAGCACCAGGTCGATATCGACCCGGCCGGCGTCCTGCTGTGCGCGGAGCTTGCCCGGCAGTTCCGGCGCCGGTGCCTGACTAAAGCCTATTTTGGACACCAATGTGGGGTTGGCCTTGGCAAAATCCTCCATCGCACGTTGGGTGAGCTGCAACTGTCCGGCGACATCGACAACGTTCAGCGAAATTGGCTGGGTCGGCAGTGCTGGCGCCGCGGCCCAGGCAATGGGGAGGCCAGCAGCAATGCCACTCAGGCCGGCCAATCCGCTCAACACGTCACGACGGCTGGCGTGCATGATGGTCATCTTTTCCCCCTACAGTGTCTTCTTGGACGCACTACCATGAATTTCCGGTCATCAACCCTGGCTGGGTTGGCAGCGGCACGCTAGGCTGACCGAATTTCGACGACAACCGAGGAACCCACCGTGTCTGATCTGGGACGCGCCAACCTTAAGCATCCCGCGCCCGAGCAGCCCACGATCGCGGACCCCACGATCGTGAAGCACGCCACCGTGAAAATCACTGACGTCGCCGCCGCCGCGGGTGTCGCGCCGATGACGGTGTCCCGGGTCATCAACACGCCCGACCGGGTGTCGCCGGAAACCACCGCGCGGGTACGGGAGGCGATCGATCGGTTGGGCTACGTGCCCAACCTGATCGCCGGCGGCCTGTCGTCCCGCAAGTCCCGCATGGTAGCCGCCATCGTGCCGACTATCGCCCACCCGATGTTCGCCGGCGTGGTGCAGTCCTTCACCGATCAGATGCGTCTCGCCGGCTACCAGGTCATGCTGTCGATCAGCGGCTACGAGGACTCCGACGACGAGGGTCTGTTTCGTGCTTTGCTGGGCCGCCGGCCCGATGCGCTGCTGATCACCGGGTCGGGCTACAGTCCCGGTGCCCTGCAGATGCTGATCGAAGCACGAATCCCGGTGGTGGAGATCTGGGACGTGTCCAGCCGGCCGATCGACATGGCCATCGGTTTTGACCACGCCCAAATCGGCGCCGAGGTGGCCAGCTTCTTTCATGCTAAGGGTCACAACCGATGCGCCGTGCTGACCGCCAGCAACTCGCGCGCCCTATCCCGCGCCCGTGGCTTCATTGAGGCGGTGGCCAAAGGCGGAGGAACTGTTGTGTCCAATCGGGTCACCGCCGCCCCGAGCACGATCAGTGCCGGCCGCGACGGCCTACGCGACCTGTTGCCGGAATTGCACCGTAGGTGCGCGTTGTTCTGCAGCTCCGACCTGCTGGCGTTTGGCGTGGTGACCGAGGCGAAGGTGCAGGGTATCGCGGTGCCCGAGCAATTGGCGATCTGCGGCTTCGGTAATTTCGAGCTGAGTGCGCTGAATGAACCATCGATTACCACGGTGAACGTGGAGGGCCTGCAGACGGGGCGAGCGGCGGCCGAGTTGCTGTTGCGCCGGCTGGCTGGGGAAGACCGGCGCGAGACCGACCAAGTGAAGGTACCATTCCAGATTATTGAGCGCGCATCCACCTGACAAGCGTTGCCTTCTTGTAATGGCCTGTCTGTTATCGATAACATAAAATCGTTTGTCGGTGCTGTCAATATCGAAGCATGTCTCGAAGCGGAAGAAGGCAGCCTTCTGCGTCCACCTTTCGTTAATCTTTTTCTGGCCTTCTGCTCGCAGACAGCCATTGTTGCGGTTTCAGGACAGGCGATGTTCAAAGATTTGTCGGTTGATCGGTTGCTCAAGACGATTCTGGCGCTATTTGCGCTTGCCTCAGTCATTCTGCTGGGTCTGAACGTCCGCGTCTCATGGGATGTCCTGGCCGAGAACGCCCGTGCTGAACGCGTGGTCGCGGCCTCTCGTCAGATCTTCACGGCACTTATTAATATTCGCACTGACCGCAGCAGCACCCAGCGCACGTGGGAGGCCGACCAGGTGCTGAGTGTTGACAATCAGGCTTACGTGACGACGTTGCGGCAAGCGGAGATGCCTGCGTTGGCCGCCAGCCTCGACCTGTTGGTAGACCTTCGTTTCGACGGCCATGACGAACTTCTAGCTAGCCTGCGACGGTCGATCGACAAGCTGAGCAGCCTGCAAACCGAGTACTGGACCGGTGTCGCCGGACCAAAATCCGCCCGTCGCCCGGCACTCGGCACAGATTACGTCGCCGAGGGCCTTGCGTTGCAGGACACGCTAGAGCGCATTTCCTCGAATACCTTTGCCAGCATCAAGAACGGCAACCCGTTCATCAATCAGATGATGGAGGTCAAGCAACTTGCCTGGCTCGCCCGGCAGTCCTCGGGCGAGGCATCATTGCTGATTTCAACCGGGCTGGCGAAGGGGGTTATCGCGCCCGATGCCGGGGTCAAGTTTGCCGGCCTCATCGGTGGCGCCCGCACGCTTTGGGCCGCGATCGATGATGCCGTCGTCGGCATGGACCTTCCGCCGGCCTTCCTCGCCAGATTGACGGCGGCGAAAAGCACTCTCTTCGCGCCGGACTACCTTGCTCGGCAGGAGCGGCTGATCGCGGCGCTGCTGAATAACCAGAAACCGGAGATGACGGCTGACGATTGGTCCCGCTACACGGTCCCGAAACTCGGCGTCATGCTTGACGTGGCCGAAGCCGCTTTGGCGCAAGCCGGCGATCGTGCCGAGCGGGCGAGGAGCGAGGCACGGCTCGACCTTGTTGTTCAGGCAACATTGTTGCTAATTGCCGTCCTGGCAGCCGCTATTGGCTTTCTGGTTGTGAACCGTCGTATCATCGGGCCCCTGGTAGCGTTGCGAAACCTGACCCAGCGGTTGTCGCAGGGTGATCTGTCGGCGGTGGCCAGCTTCGGCGACCGTCAGGACGAGATCGGTTCCATGGCCGCCGCGCTGAGCACGTTCCGCCAGCAGGCGATCGAGAAAGCCAAGATCGAAGAGGAACAGCGCGCGGTGCGGGAGGAGGCCGAGCTCCGCCGTGCGAAAGTCGAAAACCACATCCACGCATTTGAGGCTCAGGTCGGTTCGGCTCTGTCCGCTTTGGAGGCTGCGGGCAGCCAAATGGATCACGCGGCGGTGGAGATGATCCTGATCGCCCAGCGCGGCGCGACCAGCGTGCAGGACGCTGAACAGGCGACCAATGAAGCTTCGAGCAATGTGTCGGGTATCGCTGCCGCGACTGAAGAATTGAGCGCCTCGATCAGCGAGATCAGCCGCCAGGTTGCACAGTCCGCGCGGGTCAGCCAGCGTGCCGTGCAGGAGACGCAACAGACCGACGAGACCGTCCGCGGCTTGGCCGACACGGCTGCTAGGATTGGCGAGGTGGTGCGGCTGATCAGTGATATAGCGGCACAAACCAACCTGCTCGCGCTGAATGCCACGATTGAGGCAGCGCGGGCAGGCGACGCCGGGAAGGGCTTTGCCGTGGTGGCGTCGGAGGTCAAATCGCTGGCCAACCAGACCGCCAAGGCAACCGAGGAAATCAGTGCACAGATCACCGCGGTGCGCGGCGTCACACAGGAAGCGGTCAGGGCTATCAAGCAGATCCGCGGCACCATTGATGAGGTCAATACTGTTGCCACCACAATCGCCGCCAGCGTCGAGGAACAGGGCGCGGCGATGCAGGAGATCGCCCGTAACACGCAGCTCGCCTCAGAGCGGACGCGCGATGCAAGTGCCAGCGTGACGGCGGTCACCGCGGAAACCCACGCCACAACCAGCACCGCTAAAGCCGTCAAGACCGCCGCCACGTCTTTGGGCGACCAGGCCTTGCGACTGCGCGGGCAGGTCGATAATTTCATGAGCCAGATCCGCGTGGCGTAGCCGGATCTGGCGACCGTCTCGCGATGCCCTTAATAACCGCGCCAACCGCCTTGGCGCGGTTATTGCTCGCCTTCATGAGATCCGATGTCGCAGCGATCTTTGGAGGACGAAAAGCATGAAACGACGCCAGTTGCTACGTTACGCGGCGGGGTCTGCCGTGGTTGGCGGAATGGCCAGTCCCTCCATCGTGCGCGCTGCCTCGGCTACGACCTTGAAATTTGTGCCCTATGCCGACCTAGCCCTGCTCGATCCGCTGGCCAGTGCTTTCGTCACCCGCAATCACGTCATGATGGTATTCGATACGCTGTTCGCGCTGGATGCCGGCGGAACCGCGCAATACCAGATGCTTGCCGGCCACGTCGTTGATCCTGATGGCAAGATCTGGACGCTGACCCTGCGGGATGGGCTGCTGTTCCATGACGGCACACCCGTGCTGGCGCGCGACGTTGTTGCCAGCCTGCGCCGGTGGGGCGAGAAGGATGCGTTCGGCCAGGCGTTGATGGCGGCGACCGATGATCTGTCGGCGCCCAATGACAAGCAGGTGGTGTTTCGCCTCAATCGGGCCTTCCCGCTGCTGCCACAGGCGCTGGCGAAGCCCACCAACCTGATGGCGGTGATCATGCCGGAGCGGCTGGCGACCGCGCAACCCGGCAAGCTGTTGACTGAGATGGTCGGCAGCGGCCCGTTCCGTTTTCTGGCAGACGAGCGCATCTCCGGCGCGCGCAATGCATATGCGCGCTTCGAAAAATATGTGCCCCGCGACGGCGTCGCAAGTTTCTGCGCCGGCCCCCGCATTGCCCACTTCGACCGGGTGGAGTGGCTGACTACGCCGGACCCCTCGACCCAGGCGGGGGCACTGCACGCTGGCGAGGTCGATTGGGTCGAGCAGCCGGTCATGGACCTGGTGCCGTCGCTGAAGCAGGACCGCAATCTGAAAGTCGAGGTGGTGGAGATCAGGGGTCTGATTGGCGTCCTGCGCTTTAACCACCTGTATCCGCCGTTCGACAATCCGGCGATCCGCAGAGCGGCCCTGCGCGCGGTCAACCAGAAGGAGTTCATGACCGCGGTTGCCGGAGAGGCCGATCCGGGCGTCATCAACGACCATGTCGGCTTCTTTGCACCAAGTTCTGAATATGCCTCCAACGTAGGGATGGAGAATTTCAGCACCGATCCCGATCTGGCCGCCTTGCGCAAGGCGGTCATGGCGGCTGGCTACGGCGGCGAAAAGGTGGTCTTCCTGGGCGCCTCCGATGTGCCGCGCATTACCGCAATTTGTGAGGTGGGCGCCGATGTCCTCGGCAAGATCGGGCTCAATGTCGACTATCAGTCGTTTGACTGGGGCACGGTCGTGCAGCGTACCACCCGCAGCCATCCAATCGCCGAGGGCGGTTGGAGCATGTTCGGCTCGATGTGGGGTGGCTACGACTGGGATAATCCGGCCGGTGACGCGGCGTTGCGAGGCAACGGCAAGAACGCCTGGTACGGCTGGCCCACTGCGCCGAAACTGGAAGCGATCCGTGACCAATGGCTGCACGCCACCGACCTGCCGACGCAGAAGGCGCTGGCGGCCGACATGCAGCGCCAGGCGTTCATCGATGCGCCGTGCATGCCGCTGGGACTGTACTACCAGCCGGTTGCCTACCGCGCCGACCTGACCGGCATGATGAAGGGACTGATCCTGTTCACCGGACTCAAGCGGGCCTGACTTGAGGCGGCGGCGGCTATCGCGCAGATTGACCTGTCGAACCCTTGTTGGGGATCTGCGAGGCAACCTAGACCCGGAGCCGCCCATGATCAGCGTCGAGGAAGCCCGCGGCCGTATCCTGTCCGCCCTGCGACCAACCCCGGCCGAAGTCGTCGCCCTGGCGGCGGCCTGGAGCCGGGTCACCGCGGAGCCTGTGCTGGCCCGCCTGACGCAGCCGCCTGCCGACGTGTCGGCGATGGACGGCTACGCCTTGCGTGCCATTGATGGGGCGCTGCGCGCCAGCCTTAAGGTCATCGGCGCGGCGCCCGCCGGCCACCCCTTCGACGGCATGGTTGGCCCCGGCCAAGCGGTGCGGCTGTTCACCGGCAGCGTGGTCCCGGCGGGCGCCGACGCAATCCTGCTGCAGGAGGACGCCACGCGGGACGGCGACAGCGTGCGGATCGACGAGGCGGTCGCGCCAGGCCGGCATATCCGGCGGGCCGGGCAGGATTTCGTAGCCGGTGACGTCGTCATTCCGGCTGGACGGCGCATCACGGCGCGCGATGTCGGCCTTGCCGCTGCCGCCAATCATCCCTGGTTGTCGGTCCATCGCCTGCCGCGTGTCGCGATTTTGGCAACCGGTGACGAGATCGCCATGCCAGGCGAGCCGATCCCACCCGGCGGCATCGTCAGCTCCAACTCGCACGCCCTGGCGGCGCTGGTTCGCGCCACGGGCGGCGAGCCGATCGTGCTGCCGGTGGCAAGAGACGAGCATGCCGCGATTGCGGCGGTGGCCGATCAGGTGCTGGGGATGGACATGCTGGTGACCACCGGAGGCGCCTCGGTGGGCGATCACGACTTGGTGATTGAGTCGCTGCAGGCGCGCGGCATGACCCTGGACTTCTGGCAGATCGCCATGCGGCCCGGAAAACCGCTGTTGTTCGGCCAATTGGGGGCAACGCCGGTGCTGGGGCTTCCTGGTAATCCGGTTTCCGCCCTGGTCTGCGGGATTCTGTTCCTGCTGCCGGCGCTGTGCCGTCTGTCCGGCCTGCCTGCGGCGCCACCCCCGGTTACCACGGCGCTGCTGGGAGCGGCGCTGAAGCCGAACGATCGGCGGGCCGACCATCTGCGGGCGACGCTCGTCCGCGGTCCGTGCGGCCAGTTGGTGGTCACGCCGTTCGAGGTGCAGGACTCGGCGATGCTGCGGCGTCTAGCCCAAGCCGATGCGTTGATCCTGCGGGCGCCGCATGCGCCGGCGCTCGGGGAGGGTGCACAAGTGGAGATAATCCGGCTCGAATTCTCTAGGTTTGTAACGCTGGCGGTTTAAGAAAACCGACTTAAACGCATCAATCTTCAAATTCGTCCACAGTTTCGCTTGACGACTGGATGGGAACTTATATAGAACGGGTCCTCGGTTGTCGGTTTGTTCCGACTTCCCTAGAAGGACGGCTGCTATGTTAACTCGTAAGCAATACGAACTGCTGGTCTATATCGATCGTCACCTGAAGCAGACGGGCTTTTCGCCTAGCTTTGAGGAGATGAAGGATGCGTTGGCGCTGAAGTCGAAGTCCGGCATTCATCGGCTAATCTCGGCGCTGGAAGAACGTGGCTACCTGGCCCGCCGGCACCATCGTGCCCGTGCGCTGGATGTGCTGCGGCTGCCCGACAACATGATGGCTCGCGAGGCTGTGGCACAAGCGTCGGGCGCTTTAGAAGCGGCACCAAGCTTCTCGCCTAATGTCATTCGTGGCGATTTCACCCAACGCCTGGCCGGCGTACGCACGGCAAACGATGCCGGCGCGATCCAGTTGCCGATGTATGGCCGCATTGCCGCCGGCTTGCCAATCGAGGCGCTGCGCGACACCTCTGCCTACATCGAGGTGCCAATGGCAATGTTGGGAAGCGGCGAGCACTATGGCTTAGAAGTGGCTGGCGACTCGATGATGGACGCAGGTATTTTGGACGGCGACACTGTCATTATCCTGAAGGGCGACACGGCGGAAAACGGACAGATTGTCGTAGCACTGGTGGATGATACCGAAGTCACGCTGAAGCGGCTGCGCAGGCGTGGCAACTCCATCGCGCTAGAACCGTGCAACGTACGCCACGAGACCCGGATCTTTCCAGCTGACCGGGTCAAGGTCCAGGGGCGGATTGTCGCGCTGCTGCGGAGGTATTAAGCGCTCTTAATCGAGGACTGGCGGCGCTCGTTCCGGGACGGAACGCTACCCCACGTCCTCCGCCAACCGCAGTAGATAGTACGCTGGATCACCGAACAACCGCTCATTCACCATGCATCGGCGGAAGTAATGACCGATCGCGTACTCCTCGGTCATGCCGATACCACCATGCATCTGGATCGCACTCTGCGACACGTAGCGGCCGGCCTGCCCGACACCAACCTTTGCCATCGCGATGTCGTGCGCCCGGACCGCATTGTCCGGATTTTCAATCGACATCGTTGCCAACATCGCCATACTGCGACCCTGTTCCTGCACCATGAACATGTCAGCCATGCGGTGCTGCACCACCTGGTACGAACTGATCGGCTGGCCGAACTGGACGCGGGTCTTAGTGTATTCCAGCGTCATCTCGTTCATGGCTTCCATGGCGCCGACCGTCTCGGCCGCCGTTGCGGCGATACCGGCCTGAACGACCCGTTCGATAATTGGCAGGCCTTTGCCGACCTCACCCACTAGGTCGGCCTCGGTCACTGTGACGTTCGACAGCGCGATGTCCGCCGCCCGCGTGTCGTCGCGGCTGAGGTAACCGCGACGCGCCACTCCAGGCGCGACCGCATCGACGATAAAAAGCGTAATTCCGTCCGGATCGTAACGCTCGCCGCTGGTGCGAGCGCTGACGATGATCTTGTCCGCAGCCTCCCCATGCGACACCACGGACTTGGAACCGTCCAGCACCCAGCCGGCACTGTTCCGCTTCGCCGTCGTCACCACATCCGTCAGGTCGTAGCGCGCCTGTCGCTCGCTGTGGGCGAACGCCATTTTCAGGCGACCTTCCGCGATGGTCGGTAGGATCGCGGTCTTCTGTTCGGCTGTCCCGGCCATGTTCACCGCCAAACCAGCGAGCACCACCGTTGGAAAATACGGCTCCAGCACTAGCACGCGGCCAAACGCCTGCATCGCCAGCATCACGTCCTGCGGACCGCCGCCGAAGCCGCCGTATTCTTCAGCGAACGGCAGCCCCAGCAAGCCGAGTTCGGCGAACTGAGACCACACCGCCGGTGAATATCCCTCGGGCAGGGCCATGTAGCCCTTGCGCTGGGCGAAGCTGTAGGTGTCGCCCAGCATGCGGGTGACGCTCTCGACCAGCAGCCGCTGGTCGTCGGATGGTTCGAAATCCATTACAGCCCCAGTACCGCTTTGGTTAGGATATTCTTCTGGATCTCGTTGGTGCCACCGTAGATCGAGGCCGCCCGCAGCATCAGATAACCACCGGTCGACGCGCTGCCGGCCTCCATCAGTTCATCGGGTTCGTTCATCGCTGCCAGCTCCTGCGCCCAAATCGGCGTCGCCTGCGGCCCGGCAACATCCACTGCCAGTTCCGATGTCGCCTGCAGCAACTCCGTGCCCTTCACCTTCAGCACCGAGGACAACGGGTCCGGCCGTCCGGCACCCCCGGCCTTGTCGTAGGCCGAGACGACCCGGTATTGGGTAATTTCAAGTGCCTTCATGTCGACCTGAAGCTGCGCTATGCGCTGACGGAACGTCGGGTCCTGGATTAGCGGCTTGCCGTCCAGGTTCACCTCGTGAGCCATGGCAACCGCGGCGTTCACTCGCTCCCGCGACTTGCCCAGGCGGGCGATGCCGGTCCGCTCGTTGCCGAGAAGGAACTTGGCCACGTCCCACCCCTTGTTCTCGGCGTGGACGCGCATCGCCACCGGCACTTTCACGTCGTCAAAGAACACCTCGTTCAAATGGTGGCCGGCATCGATCGAAATGATCGGCCGCACCGTGATGCCCGGCGTCTTCATGTCGACCAGCAGGAACGATATCCCCTCCTGCCGCTTGCGTGCATTCGGGTCGGTGCGCACCAGCAGGAAGCACCAGTCGGCATTATGTGCCGTCGAGGTCCAGATCTTCTGCCCGTTCACCACGTAATGATCGCCGTCCAACTTCGCAGCGGTCTTTAGCGAGGCAAGGTCGGAGCCGGCGCCGGGTTCGGAGAAACCTTGGCACCACCAATCGTCCAGGTTGGCCGCGCGCGGCAGGAAGCGCTGCTTCTGCGCCTCGGTGCCAAACTGCAGCAGTACCGGGCCGAGCATGGTGATGTTGAACGACAGCAGTTCGGGGGCGGGCGCCATGAGATTCTCTTCCAGGAAGATCATCCTCTGGATCGCGCTCCAGCCCGGTCCGCCCCATTGCTTCGGCCACGACAAGGCAGCCCAGCCCTTGGCATTGAGGATGCGCTGCCAGCGCACGGTATCTTCCTTGCTCGGCGGGTGACCCAGTTTCATCCGCTCCCTTGTGTCGGCGGGCAGGTTTTCGCCGATGAAGGTGCGGACTTCCTCGCGGAAGGCACGCTCTTCCGGGGTGAAGCGTAGGTCCATGGATTGTGTCCTCCTGTTGGCCGATAAGTCTAAGCAGACCATCGGCGCGGCGCAATTGGGAGGCAACCGCTTCTGGCTCGGGCGGTAGGATTCGAACCTACGACCAATCGGTTAACAGCCGATTGCTCTACCGCTGAGCTACGCCCGAACACGCCCGTGGCGGCGGTGGCCGCGGGCGCGCCTATCTAGTGTCCTGGCTCGGGCGGGTCAACTGCGGAAACACGGTTTATCCGGCGAGCAGGACCCTGTATGCTGGTAACCGAGCGAGAGTGGCGGAACGGTAGACGCAGTCGAACTCAAAATCGACCGCCGCAAGGCATGGGGGTTCGAATCCCCCCTCTCGCACCAGGCCTATCGCAGCTTTGCGACCTCCTCGAACGCCGCATCAGTCAGGCGCGCCAAATCAGCCGGCGACAGCGCGAACACCGCATTGGGCGAGCCAGCCGCCGCCCAGATCGTCGGATATCGCTCCAGGTCCCAGTCGAGAACCGTAAGCGGCCGGATCGCGTGTCCAACCGGCGGCACGCCACCCACCGGAAAGCCGCTATGCCGCAGCACAAAATCCGCGTCCGCGCGGGCAATCGTCTGTCCCAGCAACGTCGCGATCTTACGCTCATCGACCCGGTTGACGCCCGACGCCACCACCAGTACCGGCCGGCCATCCGCCGCGCGGAATAGCATCGACTTGGCAATCTGCGCCACGTCGCAGCCAATCGCCGCCGCGGCCTCGGCTGACGTGTGGGTACTCTGCTCGAATTCCACGACATGGTAGGTATCGCCCAGGATCGCCTGGATCCGCATCGCGCCCTCGCTACTGGCTGGTCTCACGTGGATCGCCCCCTGCTGTGCCGTCACGACGTTGTGCCGAAGCGTGACGGATTGTGGTAGTCCGCGCGGCGGTCGCTTGCGCGCCGGCGATCACCGCAACCCGAACCCGGCATGTGCTGGCCGCGCCGATCGCTTTGCACCCGGCATTATGGAAACTACCTGGAAAGGGGGGTGGTAGCGCTCGGCCCAGGCTGATCGCGGTGCCTCCGACAGCGATTCCATGTCAGGGCAACTTCCGATCCGCATCTTGTCAGATCAGCCCGAGAACGACGCCGGAGCAACGACGTGCGCATGATCACATTATGAAGGCGAACCAATCACGCCTGCTCGAACAACCGCTGGCCGATGAACTCTCCCTCGCGCACGCCACCAGGGCAGGCGAACAGACCGCCGCCGGTGTGCGTCACGAACTGGTTCAGCATGTCAAACTTCGCCATTTTTTCGAATAATTTGACGAAGCCTGTGCGGGGATCGGTCTGGTAGCATACGAACAACAGGCCAGCGTCATACTCCATGCCCTGACGCCATGGCGGCCAGCGCTCCGCCGTAAAATTCACGCCGTCATTGTAGGAGTAGCCTCGGCGGAGAATGTCCGCACTGCCGTTGGCCGCCGCATTGCCCAGGCGCACATGCGCGTTCTCCGGAATGATTGGATTCTCGTCGGCATCGGTCCGCTCCAAGCCCAGCGGCGTCGAACTCGTCCTTCAAGCCAATTGGTGCGCCGGAGTATTTGTGACGCCCGATGGTCTGCTCCTGGAAGGCAACCTTTGTGCGGTCCCAATGCTCCAACGCCATGCGGATGCGTCGGACGACCACGTAACTGCCCCCGTGCATCCAGGAAGGACCATCGTCGCCGACCCATACGGCCTTGTCGATCGGTTGCGGCGTCTGTGTGCCATCCTTGAAGCCCATCAGGTTGCGCGACGTCCCCCCGTGTGTCGACCGTGATCGAAAACCGGTCTGCGCCCAGCGAAGTTCCGCTGCATCGTAAGCCAGGCGAGCCAACTGGCGTACCGCATGAAAGGCCACTTGCGGATCGTCCGCGCAGGCCTGGATCGAGAGATCACCGCCGGTCTTCTCCGGTACCAACTGGTCGCCATTGAAGCGGGGCAGATCGACCAATGCGTCCGGGCGTTCTGCTGCCAAACCGTAGCGGTCCTTGCCGCCTTTCTCGAACAATCCCGCGCCGAAGCCGAACGTCAGCGTCAGCCGCGCCGGAGCAATCCCAAGCACATCCGCCGAGTCCGCGGCAGCCGCATCGACAGCTTCCTCCCGTGGTTCGGCGGTCTGTCCTGCAGTCAGCCTGGCGGCGGCAGCGGTCCAGGTTCGTAGTAGATCCACCACATCGTCGCGTTTGTCGGTGGTCAGGTCGAACGCGGCGAAGTAGCAATGATCCTGCTGCGGCGTGACGATGCCGCCTTGATGAACACCCCAGAAATCCTCGCTGGCGTTTCCTCGCTTCGCGGCGGCCTCGGGGTTTGAGATAGCTTGTGCCGGGGCCGTGCGCGCCACGAAACTCGCGCCGGCAGCGGCGATAAGGCCGCCGGCGGTGGCAAGCAGTCCGCGGCGAGACGCTCGCGGCACGCCAGTGCCTCGGCTTGCTCATCTTGACTCCACAATGGTATTCATGTCGTCCTCAACATAGTAGAAGGCTTTGCCGTCAGGTCGAACGGCCATACCGAACAGATCGCCATTGCCAGGAGGCGACTGCGCCTGGTTCGTATCGATCCACTGTGCGTAGAGCTGCTTGCCTGCCGCCGGATCGACCTCCACCACCTGTCCATTGCGACCATTGCATGCGAGCAGGTGCCCGTTTGGTAGCATGATCAGGGCCAGTGGCCGGTTCAGCAGCCCGCCTTGAGTCACATCGCGGCCGGTGCCGGCGCTGCTGGTGCGTGTCGTGGCGTCCGCAATAGCCACGATGCGGTTGCCAAGAGCGTCGGAGACATAAAGCGTGTTGTCCGGGCCGAGTGCCAGCCCTGTCGGCCCGATCAGGAAGACATCACGATCGGCCCGGTGGCTGAAGCCGTTGGCAACAACGGTGCGGCTTTTAACCGCCGGCGGCTTGCCTGGCGGAATGACAAGCTCGATGCGCAGTACGGTGGCCTTGCTGAGCGTGACGGGAAAGCCAGTGGCGGGATCGCGCACCTGCGGACCCGGCACGTCAAAACCAGCCATGCTCACGAACAGTGTCGCGGTCGCGCCGTTATCAACCACTGCCATGTTGCCCCAGGGACCATTGATGTCGGGGCCGGACCAGGTATCGACAAGCTGACCGTTGGCATCCAGCACAAGCAGGCAGCCATCGCCCCGCGTCCGCGTCGTGCCGTCGTTGCTGGGGGTGCTGCCGACGATGACGTAGCCGCTCTTGAGCATCGTCATCGCTGTCGTCAGGCCAACGCCGCCCGGACATTTCGGCGGATGTTGCGGCAGCTTGGCGAACAGTTTCGTCTGCCTGGTGGCAGGATTGTAGTCGACGATCGTGGTGCCAAGGCCCTGCAGATTCGAAAGATTATTGAAATTGTCGATCAGCACGTCGCCCTTCTGGATCGTCCCAGCCGAAACCGGGGCCACCACGACAGCATAGGGGTTTTGGTCGCCGTTGTCGGCTACGGTCGAACCCAGCGTGACATGCTTGTGCACGGTTTCCAGAAATCCGCGCGGCTCATCGGCTTGGGCCACCGCCACTGGCATCGCCAAGGCGACGCAGAATGCAGCCAACATCACGGCTGGCGGGCAAGGTTGTCGGAGGTCTTATGATGCATGGTCGTAGCCTCTCTGCGCGGTCTCGGCGGCAAGCCGGTTGATGGCTTCCCGTGGCTAGATGCGATTTAGTCGCAGTAACAAGATCTTCTCGGCCCGGTCAACATTGGGCGTGCGGCCAAGGCCATTCGTCCACCTCAAAACAGGATGTTGGTGCGCAATCCCAGCACAAGTTCGTTGCCGACTGAGCGGGACGGAGCGTTCGGGTTGGCAATCCCGCCGCCCGGATTGAAGATGTATTGGATATCCGGCTGGATCTGCCACCAGGGCGCCGCCTGGTACTGGTAGGTCACCTCCAGATAGGTCTCGCTGGTGCGCTTCGGGACAAAGCTGTTGCTGAAGGCGGCAGTGGCCTGGTCCAGCGCCGCGGCACTGCCACTGACCTTGGCGAAACCCATGCCGATCCCGAATGTGTCGTCGTCACGATGCAGGAACGGCTCGTGGAACGTCACCCCGGCGTTGAGGCTGAAGATGGCCAGGTTGCGGTCGGCCTGCGGCGCCCCAACCAGCCGCGCGAACAGGTTGATCGTCCGATCGGTTTCCCGCGGATCGACCCAGACCAGTTGATCTGCCACCGCGTAGACGCCAAGATTGCCGTGATGATTAAGCGGAACGCCGTTGCTCGCGGGATTGGCAAGCGATAGGCCGGCGTTGTCGAATTGCTGGTCGGCGAAATTTTCGGTGTTGTACCAGAGGCCTAGTTTGTAGAGCCGCGCCAGCGGTTCCGGCTGGTCGGCGTAGAGCAGCGTTCCAAGCGAGGGATAGCTATATTGCACTTCCGCGATGACCAGCGCGCCGCCGTTTAGCGGAAAACTGGTTCCCGACGGATTGGTCCGCTGCGGATCGCCGACGTTGGTAGGCGACGGACTGCCGTTGTAGACACCAACGAGGAACGTCACCGGATTGATCGGACGCACCCGAAGCCGCACGCCCAATGCCGACAGTGGATAGGCGGGGCCGCCGCCGGGCAAGTTGACGGAGGGCACCAACGGCCAGCCGAATGAGGTGTTGATAAAATAGCTGGCGTTCTGGCTGACGATGAACTCCTGATCCAGGCTTTGCTGGCCGATCTTGATGTCGAGCCGGTCCTCCTCGAGGAATTTCTGCTGGTACCACAGCTCCCACAGGCGCGTGGCGCGATCGGCCTCGATGCCGCTCGAGGTTTGCAGCGTCAGCAGGTTGTTGGCGCTCAGGTTGGTGCCGTGAATCTGCAGCGCACTGACGTTGAAGGTGCCGCCGTGCCAGCCAAAGGCACGATTGGTGTCGAGTTGCAGCAGTACCTGCGTCAATCCGTCATAGGCCGCACCGCGCTTGGCTCCCCCGGTCACATTGCCCAGAACCTCACTGGTTTCCTCGATTGCCAGCGTGATGCCGTACTTGCTGAGAGCCGAGCGCAGCCCCCACATGTCGCCGAGGAGGAAGGAACTTCGTGACGCATTGGCGAGAAACCCGAACGGACCACCAGGCGGCGGGCTATCCTGGCCAGTCTGCAGGGATTCGTCGGACGGCACCTGGATCACCGGGGGAGCAGCGAGCGCCAAACCCGCCCAGGCCGCGTTAAAACCCCAGGCAGCAACCGCGCTAAAGAGTTTCCATGCCGGCCAGCGCGGCTTTGGCAGGGCCGTTTGGAGGGTCGGTCGATGTTCGCTTTATCGACGGCGGTGGCCGCTTGCATCGCTGTACCTCTATCCGGTTGCCACTGCGCCAGGGGACTTGCCGCAAATGAGAATAACTTGCAATAGAGGATGCAACTGCGAGTGAATTGCGTCGCGGGCTTGGCCCGGATGGCACGCCAGCACCGCAGGCCTTGTGGTTTCACCGGAAATTATAGGATCAGGCTCGATGTATCAGACCCGCAGGCGGCCTTATCGAGGCATGGCCATGGCTTTTCTTCTGACCGGGCTAGGTTTGGTCCGGCCAGGCTTTGCCGACGAACCGGCCCGCGTCGAAGTGACACTGAAGGATCACCGGTTCATCCCGTCCGAAATTCACGTTGTCACCGGCCGACCTACGATCCTCGTGGTTCGCAACGTGGACGCCACCGCGGACGAATTCGATTCGTCAGCGCTGAAGGTTGAAAAGATGATCGCTGGCGGCACGTATGCCACGATCCGACTGCGGCCACTTGGTCCTGGCCGCTATCCGTTCATGGGCGAGTTCCATCCGGACACGGCGCAGGGCGTGGTGATCTCCGAATAGAACAGGACGCCCAGACTGTTCGAGACTGTGAGCCAGCCGGCGGCCTTTCGGCCGACACCGTCATGCCACCAGGCGGTGAGCAATCTCGATGATCCGATGCGCCTCCGACCACAACCCATATGGCGCCAGCGCGTCCAGCGGCGCCCAGACCGCGGCGGTCACATCGGACGCCGGCCATCGGCTCCCCGGCCACCCATCGCGCGGCAAAATCCAGGATCGTGTAATGGAACCGGACGCGGCCGTCGGCGTCGCGCCGGATCGTATCGACATGCGCGCAGAAATGCAGCTGGCCCACCAGCAGCCCGCATTCCTCTATGCAGCTCTCGCCGAGCCGCCTCCTCGCAGGTCTCGCCAACTTCCTGGGCGCCGCCCGGCAGGGTCCAGCTACCGAGATTCGGCGGCTTGCCGCGTTGGCACAGCAGCACCTGATCGTCCTTGATCACCACGATGCCGATCCCGACGAATGGGCGGGTCGGATACTCCCGATCGGTCATTTTTCCCGCATCGTGCACGGCGCCGCCGGGGAGTCTGGCGCCGGTGGTCGGAGCCGTGGACGTGCCTGTGCGGCTGGCTTGGCCGGCTCCTCCGCCTTCAGGTCGTCGATCGTGGGCACCAGCGATTTCTCCTTCCAGGAGCCGATCTGATACGTCCAGCCCGCCAGGCGCCCGTTCAGCCGGTCGGCCTCCGCCTTCACCTTGTCGGACCGCGGCGACAGCGAACCGCGCCCAGACATCCTTGTCAGCGTGGAGCACCGTGACCGTCACCGCAAGCCCGTCGCTGGTGGTGAACACCGCATGGCCAGCCTCGCGGCCGGCACGTCGGCGTCCGCCTTGCACCGCCTGGAACGTCAGCAGCTCCAGCGCACGGGCAACATCGTCGACCTTGTAGTCTTCCAGCTTCGGATGCTCCGCCGGCTGGGTCAGCGCGAACTTCCCGTCGGCCTGGCCGAACACCAGCGCCTGGTCGCCTCGACGACGTCGCACCGACGGCGATCCGGTCATGCCCGATATTCAGCACATCCCGGTCCAGCCACAGCGAGGCGTCGGCATCCACCTGCAGGCTGCCCTCGGCCAGCCAGGACTGGTTTTCGTCCGGCCGGCGGACATAGACTTCCTCCGGCACGTTCGCCTGGCTGCGCACCCGCCGGTGGCCGACGATCACCGCCAGGATCGGTTTGCCGGCGGCATCCACCACCCGCAGCAGGTCGGCGGTCGAGCGCCTTGGCGTTCGGATCGTCCACCCCCAGCCGGCTGAACTCCGCCGGATCGCTGGTCCGCGGCTCCGCCAGCCGCAGTTCGGTCAGGCCGGTCAGCATGCCGCGCAGCTTGGTCTCCTGCACCGGGTAGTCGTGCATCGAGGCGATGCCCCAGCCGCCATCCGGCCGCTTCTCGATCACCGTCTGCTTGCCCTGATGGGTGATCTCCACCTTCGCCGCGTCCTGCAAGCGTCGGCGCCAGACCGGGGAACATCAGCTCGCCCGCCGCCACCGTCGTCTGTTCGGCCGGTGTCGTGGCGGTGCCGAAATACCAGCCGCCCGCGACGGCAATGATGCCCAGTGCCACGCAGCACGGCCACACCGTTCGTCGCCCTCATTGGCGGACCCTCGCGCGCCGGCGTCGTTGCACGACGCCCATGACGATCGCCAGCACCGTCAGCAGCGCCGGCACCAGCACGATGGTGAACACCCGCATCTCCGTCTCGAGCCGGGAGATGTCGCGGTTCAGCTCCAACTGCACGGCCCGCAGCTTCTGCCGCGTCTGCAGCATGTCCTGGCGCGCCGCGTCGATCGCGGCGCGCTGATCGGGCGTGATCACGGCATCGGGCTTGGCATTGTCGCCGGCGGTCGCCGGTCGCGCCGGAGCGCAGCGTCCGAAGTTGCTTCTCCACGTCGTCCAGATGCTGCTGCAAGGCCTGCTGGGTCTGCCGGAACTGCGCCTCCGCTTCGCTTTGCATCGGCGCGACCAGGGTGAACGGCCGGTTGGTATCGCCGCGGGAGCGCAGGCCGATCAGCGCGTCGCTGCCGGCCAGGGTGCCGATCAGGTTGGCGACGAACGGGCCGTTGTCGGAGAACGGCGTGGCGGTCTGCTGGCCGAAGAAATCCGCCATGTCGCACCCAGAACCGGTCGGCCAGGATATCGATGTCGGCCACCACCACCAGGTTCGCCGGCGCGATCGGTCTGCGCCTTGTACGGCGGAAAGTTGTCCGGCCGCTTCTGGTCGCCGTGCAGCGGCGGCGGACCGGAGAAGGCGGATTTCAGCACCCCATGCACCCGCGCGGCGATCACCCTGGGCCCGCCCTCCGGCTTGAAGCCGGCCAGCACCTTGGCCGGGATCCGGCGTCTTCACCTCGTCGACCGGGATCAGCCCGCTGCGGTCGCTGCTGGTCAGCAACGGCGTGAAATCGATCGACGCATTCGGCGCCTTGGCGAGAAAACCGGAGGACGCCACCGTCACCTGCTGCAGGTCGGCGGTCGCCGGATCGTCATGGTTGATCCCGTCGCGGATGTTGAACCAGGCGACATAGTTCACCGCCTGCACCCGGTCGCTGCTGCCCGCCCGCACCCGCCAGGCGCCGGTCAGGTCGCCCACCACTTTGGTCGGGTCGAACTCGATGCCCCAGGCGTCGAACAGCGTCTTCAGGTCGGAATGGGTATCCTGCGGCGGCATGCCGGTGGGGGAGGGCGTCGCGGCCATCGCCTCGCTCCAGGGATCGACCATCGCCATCAGCTTGCCGCCGCGCATGACGAACTGGTCGATCGCATAGAGCGTCGCCGGTGACAGGTTCTGCGCCTCCGCCACCAGCAGCACCTGGATGTCAGGGTCGATCACCTGCGCATCGGTCGGCACGGTCTTGACCGTGTTGGTCTGCCGCAGCAGCACCGCGGAGGCATAAGGCTGGCCGCCCGGACCGCGCCCCTGGGTCATCATCATGGTGCGCGGATCGCCGTCCAGCGGCAGCGACGACATCACCCCGACGACCGGCCGCTTCGGGTTGGACAGTTCATAGACCAGCTTGGTCAGGTCGTATTCCAGGAAGCGTTCGCGTTCGGCCTGGAAGAACGGGATGGTGCGCTCGTCGTCCTCCAGGTTGGTGCCGGCAAGGCCGAAATAGATCTGCGAGCCGCCCTGATCCAGCGGCACGCCCTGCAGGCCATACGCCATGGCGCGGTCCTCGGTGTCGCTGAACGGTTCAGGGTCGTAGAACTCCAGCCTCACCTTGCCGTCGGAGACGCGACGCATAGTCGCGCAGCATCTCCCGCACATGGTCGGCGTAGCTGCCGTAGGCGGGCACCGTGCTGCCCAACTGGCGCGAGTAGAACAGCCGCAGCGTGACCGGCTCCTTCAGCCCGGCCAGCACCTGTTTGGTGCCGGGCGACAGCGTGTAGATGATGGCCCTGTGTCAGATCGAGCTGCACGTTCGCCAGGCGGGCATCGGCGAACATGTTGATGCCGATGGCGATCGCCGCGACGGCGATGACACCGATGATGGAGAATGACAGGCGGCGCATCGGCTCAGTCCGCCTTCCGCTGATCGACCAGCACGGTGTTCAGGAACAGCCAGAAGCCGATGAACGTCGCGAAGTAGATCAGGTCGCGCAGCGAGATGATGCCGCGGGTGAAGTCGGTGAACCGGTCGATCACCGCGAGCCGCCGGGTGAAGGCGCCCAGCGCCGGGATGTTCTGCGCCAGGAAGTCGTTGACGATCGGGTTGGAGGCGACGGCGAAGACGAAGCAGATCGCCACCGCCAGCACGAAGGCGATCACCTGGTTGCGGGTCACCGCCGACATCGCCGCGCCGACCGACAGGAACGCGCCGGCGATCAGCAGGCAGCCGACATAGCCCGAGGCGATCACGCCATTATCCGGCTGAGCCCAGGATGTTGACGGCGATGACGAACGGAAAGGTCAGCAGCAGCGCGATGGCGCAGAACGCCCAGGCCGCGAGGAATTTGCCCAGCACCGCCTGGCCCTGCGTGACCGGCAGCGTCAGCAGCATCTCGATGGTGCCGAGGCGGCGTTCCTCGGCCCATAGGCGCATGGTGATGGCCGGGATCAGCAGCAGGAACACCCAGGGAATGAAGGTGAAGAACGGGTTCAGATCGGCCAGTGCCGCGATCGAAGAACTGCCCCAGGTTGAACGTCAGCGCGCCCTGCAGGACCAGGAAGATGACGATGAAGACGGTGGCGACGGGGGTGGCGAAATAGGCCCGCAGTTCCCGCCCGGCGATGATGAAGGTGGTACGCGCCATCAGGCCGCCTCCGGCATGGTCAGGGCGCGGAACACCTCGTCCAGCTTGCCCGACGGATGCTGCCGTTGCCAGCGCCTGCGGCGTGGCGTCCGCAACGATCCGCCCATCGCGCGATGATGATCGCGCGGGAGCAGACCGCGTCGACTTCTTCCAGGATATGCGTGGAGATCACGATCGCCTTCTCCGGCGCCATGCGCTCGATCAGGCCGCGCACCTCGTGCTTCTGGTTCGGGTCGAGCCCGTCCGTCGGCTCGTCCAGCACCAGCACCGGCGGATCGTGCAGCAGCGCCTGAGCCAGGCCGACCCGGCGCTTGAAGCCCTTCGACAGCGTCTCCACCGGCTGCAGCCGCACGCCTCGCAGCGTCGTCAGGCCCAGCGCGTGATCGACCCGGTCGGCCAGGTCGGAGCCCGAAAAGCCGCGCACCTGGGCGCAGAAACGCAGAAAGCCGCTCGACCGACATTTCCGGGTAGGTCGGCGCGCCCTCCGGCAGGAAACCCAGCACCCGGCGAGCGGCAACGCTGTCGGTCTGCACGTCATGGCCCTGGATGCGCGCGGTGCCGGCGGTCGGGATCATGAACCCGGCCAGCATGCGCATGGTGGTGGATTTGCCCGGCGCCGTTCGGGCCGAGGAAGCCCAGCACCTCGCCCCGCCGCACCTGGAACGACACGTTGTCGACCGCGGTGAAGCCGCCGAAGCGTTTGGTCAGGCCCTCGATTTCGATCAGGGCCGGCTCGATCGGAGGTGCCTGGTCCGATGCGTCGGCCACGCGATTTGCCACGTTGCTGTTCCCCGTCTGTCCCCGCTGGGCGGCGGACATAGCGCAACCGTCCGCTAATGCAACCGGAGGCCGCATTTCGTGACCAGAGATTAACATTACGGAAAGAATGCTTGCGCCGGCGTGGCTGATCGTCCAGCCGGACACCGCTTCGGATCGTGGTTCCGTGAGCAGCCTCGTCAGCCCAGATCGGTTCCAGTCAGGCCGAATGTCGACTCTGGAGCCGGCTTAGGTTGATGGATCGGTTCTACGACTTGCACGCGGACGAGGGCGATTAAGTCCGAGGTGATGTCGCTCAGACGATCACGCGCTTACTCGAAGAGCGAATCCACCGCATCCTGTGCCAGATCCGGATTCGCCCTGGATGCCTCTTCGCTGACCACGCCTCGGCTGATGAACGGCGCGTTGACCACGAGCTTGGTCGGCTGCCGGCGCGCCCATGTCGGCGGGCACCATATCGGTCAGCATGGTCTCGACCTGCTGCAGGTGCTGGATCGCGCGCCTGATGCGCTGGCCGGTGACGTCCTGGAACGAGCAGGCCTCGAAGATGGCGGCGACCTTCTCGTTCACCACGTCTATCGAGGCTGGGTCATGCTTGCCCTCCCGCAGCCAGTCGCCGATCGCTTCCGCGGCTTCCATGATCCGGTTCGCCGCCTCCTCGGTCGCATGTACCACGGCTTCCAGTTCCAACCCGCTGTTGCGGTGTGGCGACGGACGGAACCGCCAATACCCCGCTGATCTGGTCGCGCAGGCCGGCGAGCTGCCCAGTCAGGTTGCTTTCGCTGAAATCCATCAATTGCGTGGTGGCATGAACCTCGGCGCTGAGTTCGGCGATGCGCCGGTCGACAAAGCTGCGCAGACCGCCGACCTCCTCGCGGATGGTCGCGCACACGGCCTGCTGGATCTGGTCTGCCTGGTTTGCCACCGTGCCGCCTGTCGCTGGAAAGACGTCATCAAAGCAAGCTGCGGTTAACATTCGGTGAATGTGAGCAAGAATTCAGCCCAATGCGCCCAGGGTCGACCGAATCGGCACATGCGCATTGTCCGGTGCTGGCAATGGTGTAACAGTCGTCCGACGCGTTAGACAGCAAGTGGAGGACCTCGCGGCACCGGCATGGAAACCCAGTCAATTCTGGTGAAACGGCATGCCCGAAGCCGGCTCTATGGCACACACAGCGGCCACTATGTGTCCGTTGAGCAGCTTCGTGGTTGGGCCACCAAAGGCGTGGATTTTGCTGTCTTCGACACCGAAACGGGAGAAGACATCACCGCTATTCTGCTGAACTGAAGATCCATCTTGAGGCGAAGAAGAACATGTAACCGGCACCCAATGGCGTGTCGTCCTGGTCTGAGGTATGGACCAGATCGGTGTAGCGACGATATCGGCTCTCGCCGGCCACGACGGAGGATGGTTCCATGCGTGCACGTATCCTAATGCCAATACTGACGGCCTGTCTGCTGGTGATGGCAACCAGCTTGCCGTCAGCGGCGCAGACTGCGGCGCCCACGCGTATCCGCGGCACGATAGAGGCCGTCACACCACACTCAATGACGGTGAAGGCGCGCGACGGGCAGACGACCGACATCACCCTGACCGAGCCACTGACTGTGCTGACGGTAAAAAAGGTGGATTTGGCGTCAATCGGCTCGGGTTCGTATGTCGGCATTGCCACCCGCACCGGAGCCGGCGGCGTCATGCAGGCGATCGAAGTCCTGGTCTTTCCGGAGTCGATGCGCGGCGCCGGCGAAGGCAGTTATCCCTGGGATCTGGAGCCAGCCAGCACGATGACCAACGGCACGGTCAACGGCGAGGTGAAAGCCAGTTCCGCGCTGGAGCTGACCGTTGCCTACAAGGGCGGCAGCAAGACAATTCAGGTCTCGCCGAACGTTCCCGTAGTAACTTTTGCGCCAGCGGAACGGTCGGACCTTAAGGCTGGTGCACCGGTATTCCTGGCCGCCACAAAGAATGCCGAGGGGGCGCTTAGTGCCGGCCGTGTCGTCGTCGGCAAAGACGGTGTCGCACCACCTATGTGAGGGTGGCGGGGTCAATCGCCGGATGCAGACACCGCGGCAAACCCCATATAAACTCTCACCAAACGACAGGGAGCCACTCAGATGAGCGAAACACAGGAAACAGCCACCTTGGGCGGCGGATGCTTCTGGTGCCTGGAGGCGGTCTTCAAGGACCTCCGCGGTGTTACCTCGGTAATGTCCGGCTACGCCGGCGGTCATGTCGCCAACCCAGCTATCACGCCGTCTGCTCCGGCCGCACCGGCCATGCCGAGGTCGTGCAGGTGAAGTTCGACCCTAGCCAACTGGCCTACGCCGACCTGCTGCGGGTGTTCTTCTCGATCCACGATCCCACGACCGTGGATCGCCAGGGCAACGACATCGGCTCGCAATACCGCTCCATCATCCTGACCCATTCCGATGCCCAGCGGCAAACCGCCGAAGCGGTCATGCGGGAGATCACCGAGGCGAAGATCTGGCCGGGGAAACTGGTAACCCAGATCGAGCCGCTCAAAGCGTTTTATGAGGCGGAGCCCGAGCATCACGACTACTTCGCGCGCAATCCGTGGACTGGCTATTGCCAGGTGGTGGTGGCGCCAAAGGTGGTAAAATTCCGCAAGCAGTTCGCCGACCGGCTGAAGCGGGAAGCCGCGGAGTAAGCCTGGCAGCGATTTCCACCGGGCACACCATCGCCCGCCTCGCCCTGTGCCGGTATTGCGCGGCCAGCCGTCGCGCCAGCAAGCCTGGATGGTCTGCAAGATCGAACGATACCGAGGGCAGGGGGCGATGACGCCGGTTTGACGCCGGCCGGCCAACCCTATAACCGAGCATTCGGGATTGAATAAAGCGGCGGCACCGGGAGACGCCAATGGACCTCAACTTCACGCTACGAAGAAATCGCCTTTCGCGCCGAGGCTCGGCAATTCTTTCGCAGCGAAGTTCCCGAACTCGATCCGCGCCAAGGTGGCGGAGGGCGAGGGGCTGACGCGCGACGACATGATCACCTCGCAGCGCATCCTGAACGCACGTGGCTGGGCCACGGTGAACTGGCCGGTGGAGTGGGGCGGCAAGGACTGGTCGCCGATCCAGGTCTATCTCTACCAGGATGAGATGCAGCAGGCCGACGTGCCGGCGCCGATCCCGTTCAATGTCAGCATGGTCGGTCCCGTCATCGCGCAGTTCGGCAGCCAAGAGATCAAGCAGCGCTTCCTGCCGGCCACCGCCAATGCCGATATCTTCTGGTGCCAGGGATTCTCCGAACCCGGCTCCGGCTCGGATCTCGCGTCACTGCGCACCAAGGCAGAACGCAAGGGCGACAAGTATATCGTCAACGGGCAGAAGATCTGGACCACGCTGGCGCAATACGCCGACTGGATCTTCTGCCTGGTTCGCACCGACCCGGCGGCCAAGCAGCAGGAAGGCATTTCCTTCATTCTGATCGACATGAAGAGCCCCGGCATCACGGTGCGCCCGATCGTCACCATCGACGGCGGTCGGGAGGTGAACGAGGTGTTCTTCGACAATGTCGAGGTTCCGGCGGAGAACCTCGTTGGCCAGGAAAACAAGGGCTGGGATTACGCAAAATTCCTGCTCGGCAATGAACGCACCGGTATCGCCCGCGTCGGCGCCTCAAAGGCCAAGATCGCGCGTATCAAGGAACTCGCCGCACTGGAATTTGCCGGCGACCGTCCGCTGATCGAAAGCCCGCGCTTTCAGGAAAAGCTCGCTGCGGTCGAGGTCGAGCTGAAGGCGCTGGAGATGACCCAGCTTCGCGTGGTGTCCGATGAGCGCAAGCTGGCGAAGGGGCGGCAGAACCCGGCGTCGTCGATCCTGAAGCTGAAGGGTTCCGTCATCCAGCAGCAACTGACGGAATTGCTGATGGAGGTCGTCGGTCCTTACGTGATGCCCTATCAGCGCGATTTCGACGGCCGGAATGAACCAGTCGTTGGACCCGAGTATGCGACCGAGGCGGCGCCGATGTACTTCAACTATCGGAAGGTCTCGATCTACGGCGGATCGAACGAAATCCAGCGGAATATCATCGCCAAGGCGATCCTGGGACTGTAGCGCGCACGCTTGGCTGGCGGCGATGCAAGACAAATACGACAGGGTGCCGCATTGCTGCGGCAGCGGCCCACGATCGGGAGTGGCTTGAATGGATTTCGATCTGACCGAAGACCAGCGCCTGCTGAAGGATAGCGTCGACCGTCTGATCACCGACCAATACGGATTTGAGCAGCGCAAGAAATACCTGCGCGAACCCGCCGGCTACAGTCCCGCCATGTGGGACCAGATCGCCGAGCTCGGTCTGCTCGGCCTGCCGTTCGAGGAAACCTTGGGCGGCTTCGGCGGCGGCGCGGTGGAAACCGCGATCGTCATGGAAGCCTTCGGCCGCGGTTTGGTGCTGGAGCCGTTCTTCGCCACCGTCATCCTGGGCGGCGGATTGTTGCGCCACGCGGCACCTTCTGCCGTTCTTGGCGCGCTTGCGCCGCGCGTTGCCGCGGGCAAGCTGAAACTGGCGTTCGCGCATGTCGAGCGACACTCCCGCTATGATCTGGCGGACGTCAGCACCGCGGCCCGCAAGGATGGCGGCGGCTACATCCTGGACGGCGCCAAGAGCGTGGTGATCCACGGCGACAGCGCCGACCGCATCTTCGTCACCGCCCGGCTGGCTGGGGAGCGGCGGGCGAGGGACGGTATCGGCCTGTTCCTGCTCGATCCCGCCACGCCGGGCGTCAGCCGGCGCGGCTATCCGACGCAGGACGGGCAGCGTGCCGCCGAACTTTCTTTCACCGACGCTCGGGTTACCGCAGACGATCTGCTGAACGACAACGCCCTGCCGCTGATCGAGCGTGTCGTCGACGAGGCGATCGCCGCGCTCTGTGCCGAAGCGGTCGGCGCGATGCAGGCGATGCATGAGCTGACGCTGGAATACCTCAAGACGCGGAAGCAGTTCGGTCGGCCGATCGGGTCATTCCAGGTGCTGCAGCATCGCTCGGTCGATATGCTGGTCGCGGTGGAGCAGGCACGCAGCATGGCGCTGTTCGCCGCGGTGATGGCAGCCGAGGAAAATCCTGTCGAGCGGCGGCGGGCGATCTCGGCCGCCAAGGTGCAGATCGGGCGCTCGGGCCGGCATGTCGGGCAGGAGGCGATCCAGTTGCACGGCGGCATTGGCATGACCGAGGAATACGCCGTTGGTCATTACTTCAAGCGCGTCACCATGATCGAGCAGATGTTCGGCGACGCCGACACGCATCTGACCTATCTCGCAAAGCACGGCGGGCTGTTCGGCAAGGCCGCCTGAGCGGGTGACACAGGCGGTTCTGCTCGACCTGGACGGCACCTTGTCGGATAGTCGCGCCCGGGATCGAGGCCTGCTTCCGATACATGCTGGGTGAGCTTGGGCATGACCCGGCGGTGGTTGCCGACGTGACCTGGGCGGTCGGACCGCCGATCGGTGTCTCGATCCGCAGGCTGCTGGAGCGATATGGCGACGACCGGGTTGAGCAGGGGGTTGCGGTCTATCGTGCCCGCTACTCCAGCGTCGGCATCTACGATTGCACGGCTGTTCCCGGGCATCTTGGACATGTTGGTGGCGTTGACCAACGCCGGCTGCAGCCTGTGCGTGGCGACTTCCAAGCGGCGCGATTTTGCTGATCGCGTCGTCGATTACCTCGGTCTTCGGGCTTATCTGCCGCGGGTTTACGGCGCGCTTCCCGGCGGCGGACTGGATGACAAGAAAGACCTGCTGGCCGAGATCCTGCGCGTGGAGGGCTACGACTCCGCCGCCACCATCATGGTCGGCGACCGCCTGCACGATATTCAGGCTGCGAAAGCCAACCGGCTGCGCTCGATCGGGGTGCTCTGGGGCTATGGCGGCCAGGCGGAACTGCAGGAGGCCGGCGCGGATCTGCTGGTGGCGACGCCGGCCGAGGTCAGCAGGCTGGTTTAGCGTCGTGGGCGGTCGTTATGATGGCGCACCACCGGACGGGCTGGAGATGGAACCTATCATTCAAGCCGTAGTCGCGAAAAAAGCCGAACTGGATCGGCTGCTGCCAGGTGCGCGGGGCGGACTGAGCAACCTGGAGCATTCGCACGATCTTTAGCTGACCTATACATCGAACGCGATCGAGGGGAGTACCTTGAACGCAGTCGAAACAACGTTGCTCATCGAGCAAGGCAACACCGTGGGCGCCAAGCCATTGCGCGATCACCTGGAGGCAGCCGATCATTACGAGGCGATCCGCTACGTCCGCACAAGCGCGCGGCAGTGGCGCCGCTGACCGAAGCGGCTATTCGTTCGCTTCACCGGCTGGTGGTGCTGCGGTCGCGTCCCGATATCGCCGGCAGCAATGCTGGCCAAGGGCGCTATATCCTGACTGATACCAGACGTCATGGTTTTCACTCGCCGGCGGAAGTGCCATCGCTCATGGGCGATTTCGGGGCGTGGCTAAAGGGTGCAGCGGATACGCACGCGACCGCTTTTGCCGCTCATCGCCGCTTGGTCGACATTCACCCGTTCAACGAAGGCGGCTCTATGACCGCAGGCGTGAAGAACTCAGCCTTGACGAGGTGGAGAGGATCAGGGTGTGACAGGCAGTAGGATTAGTGCCTAGATCGCTATCCGCCGCCGCTCCTGCCGCTATCAATGGCGCACTCGTAGCGGCGATCGGTCAGGAATTGTCAGGCGAAGGAGAAATCGCAATGGTGCGGGCTTTCAAATTCGAAGTCGGGCCAGTCGTTGAAAAGCTCGACCGAATTCTGCAAATGGAACTTGCGGGCGTCATCTATTACACGCACTACTCCTTTATGGTCTACGGTCACGCGCGGATTCCGATCACCTCTTGGCTGCGCGATAACGCGACCGAGTTGCTTGCTCATGCTCAAGAGGCGGGCGAGATGATCATGCGGTTACACAAAAGACCGGCTCTCGGCATCGCGGCACTGCCCACCACTCGGCACAATACGATCGACGAGATCGTAACGGAATCAGTGCAGCGGGAGGAAGCTGGTGTGGAACTCTATCGCGAATTGCTGTCGCTCGTGAAAGACAAGTCGGTCGTGCTGGAAGAATATGCGACCCGTATGGTCGCGGCGGAGGCTGTACACATCCGAGAAATGGAGCTTATGTTGATGAAGCGTGCGCCTGACTAGCCCGCGGCATATCAAAGCACGCTAGCGGGAGCCGCCTGACGTAACGCTCCCTACCGAGGCGGCATCCGCAACGCTCCGTCCAGCCGGATCACCTCCCCATTCAAGAACCGGTTACGCACGATGTGCTCCACCAGCGCCGCGAATTCACTCGGCTGCCCCAGCCGCGACGGATAAGGGATTCCCGCCGCCAAACCCGCCTGTATCTCCGGCGGCAGGCCGTCCACCATCGGCGTGTGGAACAACCCCGGCGCAATCGTCACCACCCGCACTCCGGCCCGAGCCAGCTCCCGCGCCGCCGGTAGCGTCAGCGCCACTACGCCACCCTTGGAAGCGGCATAGGCCGGTTGCCCGACTTGGCCGTCGTACGCGGCGATCGACGCAGTATTCACGATCACTCCGCGCTCGGCTTCCTCCAGTGGCTCTGCGGCGCTCATTTCGGCCGCGGCCAAACGCAGCATGTTGAAGCTGCCGATCAGGTTGACGCGGATGACCCGCTCGAACGCCTCCAGCTTTAGGGGCCCTTCGCGGCCGACAATACGGCCGGCCGTGCCAATGCCGGCGCAGTTCACCAGGATGCGCACCGGCCCATGGGCGGCGCGGGCGCGGGCGAACGCGGCCTCTCCGGACGCAGCATCCGCCACGTCGCAGCCGATCCCGATGCCGCCGAAGCAGGCCGCCTGAGCCTCCGCCGCCGCCTGATTGATGTCCACCACCGCGACCTTGCAGCCGAGCGCCGCCAGATGCGCCGCGGTTGCGGCCCCCAGACCCGAGCCACCACCAGTCACCATCGCCGCCAGGTCATTGATCTGCATCTTGCCGCCCTCCATCACGCTGCCGCAGAAACCATCGACCACCAGCGGGACGCAAGTCCCCGTATCCATCTTGACCGCCGAACAGTCCCGCCGGACAACAGTACACAACACCAGGGAGCAACGGACGATGACCAGTGCCACGTCATACGCCGACGCCTACGGCGCCTGGATGCGCGATCCCGCCGCTTGGTGGGAAGCCGAGGCGGCTGGCATCACTTGGGACCGTCCGTGGGACAAGGTGTTCGACCCGGCACTCGGCGCGTTCGGCCAGTGGTTCCCGGGCGCCATGCTCAACACTTGCTTCAACTGCCTGGACCGCCACGTCGCAGCCGGCCGAGGCGACCAGCCGGCGCTGATCTGGGACAGCCCGGTGACCGGGCAGATCGAGACCTTCACCTACGCCGACTTGCTCACCCGCACCGAAAAACTGGCTGGCGCTCTGGCCGCCCTTGGCGTCACACAGGGCGACCGCGTGATCATCTACATGCCGATGGTGCCCGAGGCCGCGATCGCGATGCTCGCCACCGCCCGTCTGGGCGCCGTGCATTCCGTCGTCTTTGGGGGCTTTGCGGCAGCGGAGCTGTCAGCGCGCATCTCCGACGCCCGGCCAAACGTGATCATTTCGGCCTCCTGCGGCCTGGAGCCGGGCAGGGTGGTGCAGTACAAGCCACTGCTTGATGCGGCGATTGCAATGTCACCGCACCAGCCGCGGGCCTGCCTGATTCTGCAACGTCCGCAGGCAGAGGCCCCCATGGTGGCCGGTCGCGACTACGATTTCGCCGCTGCGGTTGCCGCCGCCACGCCGCATCCCTGCGTGTCTGTGCTGGCGACCGATCCGCTGTATATCCTCTACACCTCCGGCACCACGGGCCGCCCCAAGGGCGTGGTGCGCGACAATGGCGGCCACGCGGTGGTACTGTGGAACTCCATGCGGATGATTTATGGGCTGGAGGCAGGTGATATCTTCTGGACCGCCTCCGACGTCGGCTGGGTGGTCGGCCACAGCTACATCGTCTACGCGCCGCTGCTGCGAGGCTGCACCTCGGTCATGTATGAGGGAAAACCCGTCGGCACGCCTGACGCCGGCGCTTTTTGGCGGGTCATCGCCCAGCATCGAGCCAAAGTGCTGTTTACCGCGCCCACTGCGATGCGCGCCATCAAGCAGCAGGACCCGGAGGGCAAATTGACTCGCCGGCACGACCTGTCCTGCCTGCAGGCGCTCTATCTGGCGGGTGAGCGCTGCGATCCGCCGACCGGCATTTGGGCGCATGAATTGCTGGGCAAGCCGATCGTCGATCATTGGTGGCAAACCGAGACCGGGTGGCCGATCACCGCCGGCTTCCGTCAGTTCGGCCTGTTTCCGTTCAAGCCTGGCTCTGGTGGGCGACCGTGCCCGGGATATGACCTGCACGCATTGGACGACGAGGGCAAACCGTTGCTGCGCGGGACGACGGGGAACTTATCGCTCCGGCTGCCGCTGCCGCCTGGCTGCGGACCAACGCTCTGGCAGAACGATGATGGCTATCGCACCGCCTATCTGTCGGACTTTCCCGGCTGGTATCGCACCGGTGACGCCGGCATGATCGATACGGACGGCGATGTCTGGGTCATGGGACGGACCGACGACATCATCAACGTGGCCGGCCATCGTCTATCAACCGGATCAATGGAGGAGGTCCTGGCCTCCCACAACGACGTCGCCGAATGTGCCGTGATCGGTGCCAGGGACGAACTGAAAGGCCAGACGCCGATCGGGCTGGTGGTGCTGAAAGCCGGCGTAAAACGGCCGGAGCATGAGATTGCCGCGGAACTGGTCGCGTTGGTCCGTGACCGCATCGGCCCGGTGGCGGCTTTCAAGGACGCCCGCGTGGTGGCTCGTCTGCCGAAGACGCGGTCAGGGAAAATCCTCCGCGCCAGCATCCGCCAGATTGCCGATGGGGACGCGGCGCCGGTGCCGCCGACGATCGAGGATCCGGCGGCGCTGGAGGAAATAAGAACAGCCCTTGGCGGACGGTAAAACAGCTGAAAAAGAGCCTTGTGTGCCGTTTTTCTCAGCCGTGCTAGCAACTAAAATACTCTATACGTTCTTGTTTTATCCAAATATAATTGCATCTGGTTCAATCGGATAAAACGCGAACCTTCCTGTCGGCAAAGGTCTTGCTCGGAGAGCGCGGAGGCAAGATAAGAAGCCCCCTCGCCGGAAAATCCTGCCTGAGCCTTATTCCGCAACCGCCAGTGCCGTCCGGCCCCGGGCGATGCGCAATACCAACAGTGCCGCCATCAGACAGGCAACCCCGCTTGCCAGGAACGCTGGCACATAACTGCCAGTTAGATAACGCGTTTCTCCTGCGCCGAGCGCTGCCAGGGCACCGCCTAGCTGATGACCGGCGACGATCCAGGACACGATGACCGGCGCGTCCTTGCGGCCAAAGACAGAATTGGTCAGCGTCACCGTCGGCGGGATGGTTGCCACCCAGTCCAACCCGTAGAATGCCGCGAAAATGCCCAGGCTGACGACATCGAACTGGGTGAATGGCAACACCACCAGCGAAAGCCCGCGCAAGCCATAATACCAGAACAGCAGAATGCGCGGATTGTAGCGATCGGTCAGCCACCCCGAGAAGGTCGTGCCGATCAGGTCGAACACGCCCATCGCGGCCAAAAGGCCCGCGGCACTGACCTCTGGGATGCCATGATCAATACAGTACGGGATCAGATGAGTCGCGACCAGTCCATTGGTGGAAAAGCCGCAAACGCTGAAACTGATGAACAGCAGCCAGAAATCTGTCGATCGGCAGCCTCGCAGTAGGCCCTCGATCGCGATCATGAACGGGTTGCCGGAATGCGGCGGCAGAGCGGCGATTTCCTTCGATCCAAACGGTCCGATACCGATCGAGGCTGGACTTTCCGGCAGCATCAGCAGCACAACCGGCATTAGCAGCAGGATCACCAATGCCACCGCCATTGGCACGCTGTGCCAGCCATGATTAATGGCAAGGCTCGCGAGTAGCGGCAGGAAAACCAGCTGCCCGCTGGCATTGCCTGCCGTCAGTAGCCCGACGACCAGGCCGCGCCGCTGCACGAACCAGCGGTTGGCGATCGCCGTTGCCAGCCCGACCATGCCGGCGCCCGAGCCCAGCCCGACCAACACGCCCCAGGTCAGATAAAGCTGCCAAATCTGCGTGATAAAGCTGCTGAGGCTCGCCCCAACAACCAGCAGCGCCATCGAGATCAGCACGGTCCGCTTCAGGCCGATTACCTGGATCAGGCCGGCGGCGAAAGGGCCTACCAACCCGAACAGCAGGATATTGAGCGAAATGGCACCGGAGATGACAGCCGCGCTCCAGCCGAAGGTCTGTTCCAACGGTACAATCAGCACCCCCGGCGCCGCCCGCACGCCAACCGACGCCAGGATGACGATGAACATCACCGCGACGACGATCCAAGCGTAGTGGATGTGGCCCGCAACCATGCGGGCGACACTGTTGGGTCCCATGGAGCTTGCTCTGGAAACGTTTGCACACAACATGACGATCGTCATATGAAAGTCAAGCAACAAACCCAATTGGTCGTATGGGTGCTATAGCGATAGGTCCAATCGCCTGACGGTATGGAGGCTGCCGATGCGTGAAACGACCCAGCGGCGAACCGAAACCCGCCAGCGAATACTGGACGCCGCCGGCCTGCTGTTCCGGGAGCACGGGATCGACGGTGTTGGGGTCGACGCGGTCATGCGCCAAGCCGGCTTGACCCATGGTGGTTTCTATCTGCACTTCGCATCGAAGGAGGCGCTGGCGGCAGAGGTTGCCCGGTCGCTGCTGGAACAAGCCGCGGCGCGCTGGGATCAGCTCAGCCGTTCGTCGAGCCAGGAAGCCGCTCTGCGGCAGATCGTCCTGTCCTATCTCAGTTCCAGCAAGGTCGCATCCGACGCAAGCTGTCCGCTGACAACGCTCGGTCCCGACGTCGCGCGCCGGTCTGCTACCCGCGGCGCCGTGGCCGCGGCAGTCCGGAGCATGCTGGACACGCTGACCAGGTGCACGCCGGGACGCATCTTGCGTCTGCGTCGACAGCGTGCCGTCGCCACTCTCGCCACCATGGTTGGAGCCGTTGTGCTTGCCCGGGTCGCGGACGATCCGGGCCTGGCGGACGAATTCCTGGCCGCCGCCACCGCCGGCATATTGGTCGGCGACCGCCTGGCAACCGAGCAGGAGAAGCCGGGTCCTGGGCCCGAACCAACAAGATCCGCGACGGCACCACCGTGACATCGACTTCATAAGGGACAGTCCGGCTGCGAACATCGGTCTTCAACTGGATCGAACAGATTTGCTTGACGTCCAGGCTTCAACTTTAAACCTTCCGCATCCGACTGGCCGGCGCCGCGGCCGATCCCATATCGACCGAAGTGCTTCAGAGGGCTGCAAATGCGCGCGCGCTTATGGTGTATCCTGGTGCTATGTCTCGCCGGCTGCGCCAGTCTTCCGGCAACACGGAACACACCGTTTCTGCCGCCGGGGGTCTTTGGCGTTTATCAAGACAACGCTACCGGCGCGATCAACCAATCCGCGTGGGCATTCGCCTCGCCAACCAATACCAGCAACAACCCGATCGAGGCGGCGAGGGCAATCATCGCGCTGGAGTACTTGCCTGGGGAGCTGACTGAAAACCCGCGTTGGGCCGGCATGAGCCGCTCGATCAAGCTGCGCCTGGACCAGGCGCGGGAGGAGGTGCGTCAGATTGTCGGCATTCGTCCAGATGCGCCGCCGCAACTGGTGGTAAACGCATTATTGCAACTGTCCTGGGACCTGCAGACCGGCAATCAACCGGGCGTGACGCAGGTTCTGCAATCTCCCATCTTCACTCAGCCACCGGCGATGACGCTCCATTCACTATCCCACTTGCCTTATGTGCAATCCGCCAATCTGGCGACCCTGCGCGCCGCGGGAGGGTCGTTTCCGGGTGGCGGAGCAAGGAGCTAGAATCCGACCCAGTGCCCGTTTCAGAATGCGCTATGGTGAGTCAGCTGGCGTGGGTTTCGAGAACCGGCGCGCAGCGGCCGAGTTGGCCGTGAGCACCGGAAGCGCAGAAAGCCGCGTCAGATGGCCGCCATAGTAGCATAATCAAACGGGCACTATGTCAGTCGCACCTGCACATAGCTGCCGGGGGCATCCTCGATTGGCCTCAACTTGCCGTCGCCCGGATGCCGCGCCGCGACCTCGGCTCGGCCGAATGACAGCGTCCAGCGATGCCAATCCGGCCACCAGGAGCCAGCCATCTCGGTTGCGCCCTCAAACCAGGATTCCGGGTCCGGCGGCAGGTCCCGGTTGATCCAATGGCCGTATTTGCCACCATCCGGCGGGTTCACCACGCCGGCGATGTGACCGGAGGCGGCCAGCACGAAGCGCTTTGGGCCGCCGAGCAACTGGGTGCCACGGTAAGTGGATTTCCACGGCGCGATATGATCCTCCCGCGTCGAGAGAAAATACGCCGGCACCTTAATCTTGCCGAGGTCGATTGGCACGCCGTCCAGCGATATGCCGTCGGGCTTCGCCAGCAGGTTCTCCTGGTACATATTGCGCAGATAGAAGCTGTGCATGCGCGCCGGCATGCGGGTCGAGTCCGCATTCCAGTAAAGCAGGTCGAACGGGAATGGATCGTTGCCAAGCAAATAGTTGTTAACCACGAAAGACCAGATCAGGTCGTTGGCCCGCAGCATATTGAAGGTTGTCGCCATGTGGCTACCGTCGAGGTAGCCTTGTTTGTTCATCTTCGACTCAATAGCCTGCAGTTGTTCCTCGTCGATGAAGACGCCCAATTCCCCGGCCTCATGAAAGTCCAGCATGGTGACGAAGAAGGTCGCTGTCTTGATGCGATCGTCGTTCCTGGTCGCCATGTAGGCCAGCGTGGAGGCCAGCAAAGTGCCGCCCAGGCAATAGCCGATGGCGTCGACCTCTTTTTCTCCAGTGGCCGCCTCGATGGCGTCCAGCGCCGCGAGGTAACCTTCCTTCATGTAGTCCTCGAAACCTTTCTCGGCCAGATTTTCGTCCGGATTGACCCAGGAGATCATGAACACCGTATGACCTTGCGACACCGCCCAGCGAACAAAGCTATTCCGCGGCCGTAGGTCTAGGATGTAGAACTTGTTGATCCACGGCGGCGCGATTAGCAATGGCCGCTTTAGTACCTTTTCAGTGCTTGGATCATACTGAATAAGCTGCATCAGGTCGTTCTGGTAGATGACCTTGCCGACCGAGACGCCGATGTTCTCGCCGACCTTGAAAGCATCCATGTCGGTCATCTTGATGTGCAGCCGACCTTTGCCGCGCTCCAGGTCGCCCAACAGATTGTTGAGGCCATTCAGCAGGTTCTCACCACCGGTTTCCGCCGTCTTGCGCAGCACTTCGGGATTGGTGAGGAGGAAGTTCGAAGGGCTCATCGCATCGACAAACTGCCGCGCATAAAAGTCGACCTTCTGCGCGGTCTTGCTGTCGAGGCCATCGACGTGAGTCACCACATCTTGCACGAAACGGGCCGACAGCAGGTAGGACTGCTTGATGAAATCGAACACTTCGTTCTCTTTCCAGGCATTGTCCTTGAAGCGGCGGTCGGAGGACGCGGGGCCGATTACCGGTTCGGCCTCCATTCCCATGATCCGCTTGGCGGTGTTCTGCCAAAGCGTCATGTAATCCTGCCAAAACCCGAGTTGCGCCTGCATCAGGTTCGCCGGGTTCGCCATCAGCCGCGCGGTCATCTCCAAGAAGGCTCGACCGATATTGAGCGGGTCGGCGTGATGTTCCGTCTCCGCCTGGCGCTTCAGCCACTCGGCGACGATACGCTGCGACCGTTCGGCAATATCGGCCATGGAGCGACTGATCACGCTTGGGTCAGGCATTTTGAACCCCGCGCTTTCAGCGGGCGAGACGACGCCCGTGGAAGGCGTGGCGGGGTGGTTCTCGTTTTGCGCCATTGAGACATCCTTTGCGTCGGCAGCCCCACCGGCTACACAGACGGCCGTTAGCGAAGAGCGGTTCCGACATATGATGGGCAGTGAATGTGGCGCGCAAGCTAGTGGCGCAAAGTTAAGGGTTCAAGCCAAGTCTGCGCGGCTTCAGCATAGCCGCTGCATAACGCATCGCCCTCCTGTTGGACTATCGCTGAGCTCTCCCTTGATATCAATAATGGTGGCGTGCCTGCTGACCGGATGTTCCACGCTCAGCTCGATGAACCCGGTGAATTGGTGGCACCGGCAGGAGGGCGGAAAGATCGCCGAGGACCGTCCAGCTCCGCCGGGTGCCAATGCGCCCTACCCTAATCTGTCCACCGTGCCTGCCAAACCGACCCCACCAGATGCCGAGGCGATGAAGCAACTGACCAATTCGCTGGTGGCGGATCGAACCAATGCGCAGCACGCGGCGCAGGCTGCGCCGCTGGCCGACCCATCGTCGCCGAGTGCCTCGCCGACGCTTTTCGGGATAGGGACCACGCCACCGCCGACGGCGCCCGCCACTTCGCCTGCCGGGGTAGCAAACCCAACCGGTGAGACGTCAAGCGCGGCTGGCTCCAGTGCGGGCGCGCCCAGCAAGGATACCCCTCCGAGTACCCCACCGACGAACGCGCCCGCTGCGAGCGCATCGATGCCGGCGGTGAACGCGCCGCCGGCCGCGCCGTCTCCCGCGCCGCTCCGTCCGGTGCAAACTGCGCCGCTGGAGCCCTCGAAGCCGACACCGCCTGCCGCGTCGACCGCGCCCGCGGCATCCACGCCCCCGTTAGTCGCGCCGGCCGCGCCGCCTTCTCCACCCGATGTGGCGGCGCCGGCCCTGCCCACTGCACCCCCGCCGCGACCGGAAGCGGCTGGAGCGCCGCCGCCGCCGCCCGCGGTGCCACTTCCAATGCCATCCCCCGCCTCCGGTGCCGCGGCCAGCGTGGTTTTTGTCGAAGGTTCCGCCAGCCTGTCGCCGCCGGCCACGGACGAGGTGAAAACCTTCGCGGGCAAACGCGGCAACGGGGTGATCGTTGTCACCGGCTTCGGCGATGCGGCCTCCAGCGATCCGGCGGCACAGTCGGCCGCTGTGGTGCTCGGCTTGTCCCGGGCCCAGGCGGTGGCCGATGCGCTGAAGCAGGCCGGTGTGCCGGGCAACGCGATCCGCGTCAGCGCAGAAGCTTCCGGTCGCGGCGCCTCACTTCGCCTGCTACAATAGTACGTTCCTGAGTTGGAAAGGCCTGTCATGACGTCCGAGTCGCCCGGCGAATTCCATCGCATCCGCCGTCTTCCGCCGTATGTCTTCGCCGAGGTGAACACCGCCAAGGCAAAGGCGCGCAGCGCCGGGGAGGACATCATCGACCTCGGCATGGGCAACCCCGATAGTCCGACCCCGCCACATATCGTTGCCAAGCTGATCGAGACGGTGCAGGACCCGCGCTCTCATCGCTATTCCGTCAGTGCCGGCATACCAGGGTTGCGACGGGCACTGGCTTCCTACTATCAGCGACGCTTTGACGTCGGGCTGAACCCAGAGACTGAGGTGGTCGCCACACTCGGATCGAAGGAAGGACTGGCTAATCTGGCCGCTGCGATCACCAGCCCCGGCGATACCATCCTGGTGCCCAACCCGTCTTACCCGATCCACCAGTTCGGCTTTATTATCGCCGGCGCCGCGGTGCGCAGCATCCCCGCCATGCCTGACGATGACATGCTGCGGGCGCTGGATCGCGCGGTGCGCCATTCAGTGCCGAAACCCACCGCGCTGATTGTGAATTTTCCTTCAAATCCAACAGCCTACTTGGCGGACCTCGAGTTCTACCGAGAGATTGTGGGGTTCGCCCGCCGGCATGAGATCTGGGTGATGTCCGATCTGGCGTATGCGGAAATCTATTTCGGCGACAAGGTGCCGCCCTCCATCTTGCAGGTGCCGGGGGCAAAGGACATCGCGGTGGAGTTCACCAGCCTGTCGAAAACCTACTCCATGCCCGGCTGGCGGATGGGATTTGCCGCCGGCAACCCGCGGCTGATCAAGGCGCTGACCCGGGTGAAATCCTACCTGGACTACGGCGCCTTCACGCCGATCCAGGTGGCGGCGGCGACCGCGTTGACCGGCCCGCAGGCGTGCGTGGAGCAGATCAGGACGCTGTACCGCGAACGGCGAGATGTGCTGATCCGTGGCTTGGCCTCGGCCGGTTGGGATATGCCAAGCCCGGAAGGGATCGATGTTCGCGTGGGCGCCATTGCCGCCGCGCTATCTCCTCGCTAGGCAGTGTCGAGTTCTCGAAGCTGCTGCTGGAACGGGCGAAGGTCGCAGTGGCACCTGGATTGGGCTTCGGCGAGCATGGCGAGGGCTATCGTACGCATTGCGCTGGTCGAGAACACTCATCGGCTGCGCCAGGCGATCCGCAACATTCGCGCGTTCATGCAGGCCGAATCGAACATGGCCGAACCGGCTCTGTCGGATGCGGGGTGCGCATGAGGCGCCAGTCCTTGATGCGATCCCGACCCGCTGCTCGCGCGACCCAGCACGCGAGGGAGCGTTGATCCCCCCAGTGCCGCCCGGGGCTGTGCGTTCATGAGCCGGCCCTTGTCGGTTGCGCTCGCCGGCCTGGGCACCGTCGGCGGTGGTGTGCTGAAACTGCTGCGGGATAATGCCGATATCGTGGCCGCGCGGGCCGGGCGTCCGATCGCGGTGACCGCGATTTCGGCACGCGACCGGTCGAAGGATCGCGGCGTATCACTGTCCGGGCTCCGCTGGTATGAGGATCCGGTCGGGTTGGCGGCGGACCCGGCGGCGGATGTGGTGGTTGAGTTGATCGGCGGCTCCGGCGGCGCTGCGATGGCGCTGGCCGAGGCAGCGATCGGTGCCGGCAAACCGCTGGTGACCGCAAACAAGGCGTTGCTGGCGGTGCATGGAGCCGAACTGGCCGCGGCCGCGGAGGCGCACAACGTGCCGTTGGCATTCGAGGCAGCGGTGGCAGGCGGCATCCCGGCAATCAAGGCACTGCGCGAGGGCTTGGCGGGCAACCGCATCAGTGCTGTCGCCGGCATCCTGAACGGCACTTGCAACTATATCCTGACCCAGATGCGCGAGCGTGGGCGGGAGTTCGCCGACGTCCTGGCCGACGCACAGAAGCTGGGTTACGCCGAGGCCGATCCAAGCTTTGATATCGACGGCATCGATGCCGCTCACAAGCTGGCGATTCTGGCCGCGCTGGCGTTCGGCCGGCCGGTGGCGTTCGACCAGGTGCATATCGAGGGTATCCGTCACATCTCCGCCCTGGACATCGGTTTCGCCGGCGAACTTGGCTACCGGATCAAGCTGCTTGGCATCGCGCGGGAGACCGAGGCCGGGATCGAAACCCGCGTGCATCCCTGCATGGTGCCGCAGACCGCGCCGATTGCGCGGGTGGATGGGGTATTCAATGCTGTCGTGGCTGAGGGCAACTTCGTCGGCCGGGTGATGCTGGAGGGGCGTGGCGCCGGGGCTGGCCCCACCGCCTCGGCCGTGGTCGCTGACCTGATCGACATCGCGCGCAACCGGTTGACGCCGGTATGGGGGGCCTCGGCCACGGCGCTGTCCAGCGCCCCGTCGGTGCCCATGAGCGCCCATATCGGGGCCTATTACCTGCGTCTGATGGTGGTGGATCGGCCGGGGGTGATCGCCGACGTGACGGCGATCCTGCGGGACATCGGGATTTCTCTTGAATCGATGCTGCAACGAGGACGCAGCCCCGGAGAGGCTGTGCCGGTCGTGCTGGTGACACACGAAACCCGGGAAAGTGAGATGCGCGAGGCGCTCAATCGCATCGGCGCCCTGCCGACGGTGATGGAACAGCCGGCGCTGATCCGGATCGAGCCGGGGTAGGGGCGGGATTACCGGGAGACGAGCCGGGTGCCGCGATAGATCGTCGCGATGTCGACGTGGAAGTCGATGCTTTGCAATTCGAGCGTGCCATCCTCGATCATCAAGGCCCGCTCCGGCCAGTTGCCGGCGGCATCACGGCGCAGCAGTTCAGCGCCGATCGCGGTGCTGCGGATGATCAGGATTTCGTGGATCGAAGGGATGGTCGTGTAGGCCCAGACGTTGGTCCAGGTCTCCGGCTGGTTGCTGGGGGAGAGGATTTCGATCACCAGCACTGGATTGGAGACGGCATACTCCTCGTCCTGATATGGCGTGCAGGTTACCGCAATATCGGGGATCCGAAAGTTGCTCTGGGACCGGACGCGCGGAATGACACCAGGATTAGTGATGACCGAGCACGGACTGCCGCGGTCGCTAAGGTGGTTTCCGATAAGCCGTCCCAGCTCCGTCTGGATGGTCCCATGTGTTCTACTGGCCGGCGCCATGGCCTGGGGTTCACCGTCGACAAGCTGCCACGGCGGGCCGGATGGTGCGTCCCAGGCAAGAAACTCCTGGACGGTCATGATTGTCGGTATCCGAAGCGCTGCTTCCATGCACTCTTTATAGCATGCCGGTTGCGGCGGAGGATAGTTTCGGCGCCATTTGCGCTTGCAGCGGCCCCGTCTACAATTGGCCTTTGATCGCCGGAGGAACGCCAAGATGGACTTCCATATCAGCGCGCAGCAACGGGAGATGATTGCCTCGGTGCGGGCGCTCGCGCAGAGCGACTTCAAGGCCCGGGCGATGCGCTGGATGGACGGCACCTTCCCGTGGGAGAACATGAAGCAACTGGCCGAACTCGGTGTTCTCGGCATGTCGGTGCCGGAGGAATATGGCGGCCTCGGCCTGCCGATCCTGGACACCGCGCTGATCCTGGAGGAGATCGCCAAGGTCGACTACGTCACGGCGATGGCGGTGCTGGGGGAGGCAGGGGTCCAGACCCGGGTCATTGCCCGCTACGCGCCGGCTTCGATCCGTGACCGTATCCTGCCGCGGGTGGTCAGCGGCGACTGCATCCTGGCGGTGTGCATGACCGAGCCGCACGCCGGCACCGACGTCGCCAACTATCGCACCAATGCCCGCATTGTCGGTGACCGGGTGATCCTGAAAGGCACCAAGACGCTGATCAGCCGAGCGCGTGAGGCGGGAATGTTCGTTGTGTTCACCAGGGTTGACGGAAAGCCGGGACGGGAGGGGATCGGCTGCGTGCTGCTGGAGCCCGAGACCGCGGGCTTCGAGGTGACAGGCACCTACCACACCATGGGCGGCGAAAACCTGCACGAGATCCAGTTCAACGACTGCGAACTGCCACTGGAGAACCTGGTCATCCGGGAAGACGGATTTCGCAAACTGCTAACGGCGTTCAATACGCAGCGCTGCCTTAATCCGTCGATATCCCTGGGTCTGGCCGAGGGCGCGTTCGACGAAGCGGTGAATTATGTCCGGGAACGTACCGTCTTCAGCAAGCCGATTGCCGATTTCCAAGGCATCCGCTGGAAGCTGGCTGACATGTTCAAGGATATCGAGGCTGGACGGGGTCTGCTTTACCGTGCCTGCCTGACGGCGAATCCGTTCCCGGACCCGTTCATGGCGGCCGCGGCCAAGGTTTTCTGCAACGAGATGTCGTTGCGCGTGACAACCGATGCGGTGCAGATGCATGGCGGCTTCGGCTTTACCGACGAATACCCGGTTTCTCGGTTCTATCGCGGTGCGCGCTACGGCTCGATCGGCGGCGGCGCGTCGGAAACGTTGCGTGACCTGATCGGCAAGAAGATCGTTGGCGACTTTGATGCGTTGGACGGCATCATGGGGCTGGGGACGTTCTGAGATGCTGCTGATCGAGGTTGACGCCGCGGCTACGCGTAGTTCATGAGCGCGGGCTGAAGGATCACTGGGCGGATGCATGCCTGCTCTAATAAGCGGTGCAAGGGGCAGAAACGTTACTTGACCGTTATGCGCAAGCTCCGTTATCCACCTGATCTATTCAGCTCGCTGTATAGCAGACAACGAACAGTCCGGATCGGCGCAGGGACGGTCGGCTCGCCTCCATAGGTCGAGGACATCATCACTAATTGCATACATTATCTATCGGTTTGCCACAGGATAATGCCGGCAGTGGCGGGCGCTCGAGACGCTTATGGCACCATTATCGTCGTCGAGGCGCTTCACCCGTTCGGCCAGGACACTAAACCTGGCCGAAGCGAAGAGGTGAGCGGACCGAGTTGGTTGTCCTGACTTAACGAGGCTCATACTAGACGGTGGACAATCTCCGATCGCTCATTAAACGTGCTGAGCTACTACGCGGCCGCCTTTTCCGCTCGCTCGGCCAATTGGCTGGTATATTCATCGGCTTTGTAAATATCCTTTACAATTGATTTGAGCTTCGTAGCGTCGTCTTTCAAGCCAAGTGCATCGGCATAGGATGCGGCTGTTCCGAATCCGGCAAGACCGTAATGCGACATCCGTTGATATTGAGCGATCATGACAAGATCCCGAAGCTCACCATTCAGGTCGGCTTCCAGCGCGTGCTTCTTTGCCTCCTCGACAAGACCTTCCATACCCCTGCAGTGGTCCTTGCCTATCTTGCCACCCTGACTTTCAAGCACAGACTTTAACATCTCGGTGTGTTGAGCGATGCCGGAAACGGATTTTTCCAGCAGATCCTTCAATGTCGTGTCGGTGGCTTTCTGGCTAAACGCTTGCATGACGCGCTGCATCTGGTCATTAGCCGACCACAGATCCCGCATCTCCTCGATGTAAATTTCTTTCAGGCTTTCAGAAGAAGGCATGCATACATCTCCCTGCTTGACTGGCGTTACCATCCGGTTCGCGGATGCCCGACCGTCGGGCGCCTTGGCGCGTGGGCAACCGGACTTACGGTGGTCAACGCCACGGGTAACAGGCGGTTTCGGACCTCGCGGAGATGCGACGCCGCAGGCAGCGACGCGGTGGCTTCCCGCCCGCGCAAACCAGCGCGGACCGGTTGAAAAGCTTGCGGAACAATTGCAGCGGCTGCACATTGCTGCAATTCATTGATTTTGACAATCTCGCTTGGTGTCTGTTCTACATAAACGGCATGATGTTCCTGACCACTCAGCCCTTATGGCTTGCGGGTATTCTTGTCGTCGGCCTGACGACCCTTCTGGCAATGGCCGGTCCGATCATCGTGCGTCGCCGTGTTGGCCTCGGCAGACTCAAGATCAACAATGAGGTCGCTGGCTTTAAGTTCGCGACCGTCGGCGTGCTCTATGCAGTTATGCTGGGCTTTGCGGTGATCGTCGTATGGGAAAAATTCAGCGATGCCGACAATGTCGTGGCCCAGGAGGCCGGAGCCGCGGCGACGATTTATCGCCTAGCAGGCGGAATTGGCGGCCAGTCGGGGAAGAACCTTCGTGATGGCGTTACCGGCTACATGAAGTTGGCGATCGCCAAGGACTGGCCGGCAATGGAGCGAGGCAGCGCCAGTCCCGACGTGACCCACGCGCTGGACGACGTGTATGCCGCACTTTTCGAATATAATCCTGAAGATCGCCGTGGCGCGGCTCTTCTCTCCGAGGTTCTTCATCAGTTGGATCTTGTTACACAGGCCCGTCGCGCCAGGCTCGTTGCGGCTTCGGGTATCGTTCCAGGGGTCATCTGGCTGGTGCTCTTAGGCGGCGCGGCCGTGACCATCGGCTTCACATTCTTTTTTGGCGCAGAAAACCTCCAGGCTCAAACCATGATGACTGGCGCGTTGTCGATCCTGATTTGCTCCGGACTGTTGATCATTGTCGTCATCGACCACCCATTCGCGGGCGCAGTTAAGGTGGGACCAGATGCTCTTTCCATCGTGCTGGAGGATTTTAGCCGGCCTTTTCAGCCGTAAGTGTTAAAGCATTGTGTCTCCAAGGACGATCGCATATCGACGTCAACAGACATTGGGGCTGGGCAGCAGTGAGCGGTCTGCCGATGCATTGTCAAACTGCACCGTCATAGTCACATTGATCTCATCTGGGTCAACAAGGCCGTATGAGCCAGAGCCTCCACCATATCAAGCGATTCGGTGTCTGATTAGGGTTTCATCTGCCGCACGAAGCGGGCTTTTTGCGTGCAGGCGGCGAGAAGGAACGACAGGTCTGTTCCAGTCGACACATAGCGTGCCCCCATCTGCACGAACTGGGTCATCAGGTCGTCCCGCGCCGCCAGACCGCCGATGCCGACATGCTTGCCGACGTTGCGCGCCGCCTCGATCGAGCGGGCAAAGGCGTCCTTCAGCCTGGGGTGGTCGTATTGGCCGGCGATCCCCATCTCGCTGCACAGATCGTTGCTGCCGACCAGCAGCATGTCGATGCCGTCGGTGGCGACGATGTCCTCCACATTCTCCAGCGCGGCGACAGTTTCCATCATGACCACCAAAGAGGTCGCGTCGTTCATTGCAGCGTTTGTTTCGGCTGTCGGGAAGCTGCGATACTGATAGTGCGACAGCGCGCCGCCGGCGGACCGGTGGCCCATCGGCGGGAATTTTACCAATTCTACCATTGCCCGGGCCTCGGCGGCGGAGCGCACATGCGGCATGATCACCCCCATTGCGCCGCCATCCAGCACGCGGCAGATATAATCCGCCGTGTTCGCCGGCACGCGGACCAGAGGGGTAATGCCGATCTGTTGGGCGGCGACGCAAATCTGACAGGTGGTGTCGATCGACAGCGTGTTGTGCTCCAAGTCCACATACAGCGTGTCGAAGCCGGCGGTCTTCGCGATCTGGGCAATTTCGATCGAGCGCGCGAATCGCACCGTCATTGAAGCAACGACCTCATCTCGTGCTAGCTTTTCTTTCATATGGTTGTGCAGGATGCTGCGGAGCTCGGACATCTGGCTTATCTCCCTGAACAGTCGGAGGTTGGGGACAGGGCGACCGCCGCGCAACCCCGTAAGTCGGCCGGCGCGGCGATCGCGATGCCCAAGTGCGGCATGCGCGACCACTGGACATACCGCCGCCGCGATGGCTGGACAGGCTTGGTGTCACGCTGTGATCAGACTTGCGATCGCCCGATCATGGCACCGTATCAGGTCGACCAAGGCGGGTCGGGACGACAGACTTGCATAGCCCGCCCCAACCGATTAGGAACGCCCCTGTCCGGTCACGACTTGGTGCCGCAGCGCTGCTGTAGCTCAGTGGTAGAGCACTCCCTTGGTAAGGGAGAGGTCGAGAGTTCGATCCCCTCCAGCAGCACCATGATTTCAATAGGTTAGATCAGACCCCGCCGGAAAGAGCATCGGGTTTCCTAGGTGAGTTGCCTAGACAACGCGGCAACCGCCCGCTTCATGTGGTCCGGGCTATGATGTCCATAAACCTTTTCAACCATGGTCTGTGACATTGCCGCATAACCGGCGACCTCGCTGATCGGTACCCCAGCCTGAACCATCCACGTTACCGCCGTGTGCCTAAGAACATGGGGCGTAACCTTGGGCAGCCCGGCCCGTTCGGCCGTGAACATAAAGCCGCGACTGATCGACGAGATCGCGGCATCACCATGCTGCACCACGGCGTTGCTGGTGGCACCGCACTTGGCTTCGGTCAAAATTTCCAGCAGCGGATCACAGATGGGGGTATGACGGCTCCGCCGTTTCTTGCCGCGTCCAGGACCAAAATCAATGAGCCGACGAACGAGGTCCACCCGATCCCAGGTTAGCTCTAGGATGGCCGCGTGCCGGGCAGCGCTATAAATTGCCAGGGCGATAAACACGCGAACATGTGCCGTTCGGACCGCACGCATCAAAGTGGTCGCTTCCTCATGGGACAGCCACCGTTCGCGCGGTTCCGGCACAGGCGGCAATTCTATATATGGAGCGTTGGCGAGCCATCCTTCTTTGACCGCCCACGCCAAGCCAGACCGTAGGAATCCGAGTTCCCGCCGGAGCGTACCGTCACTAATCGGACGCTTGCGGTATTTGACGGGGGCTCCGCCGCAGCCTTCCGCACGTCTGGCAGCGACATAGCCAGCAACCTGAACCCTGGTCACAAGGTCCACGGGCAGGTCACCAAGATGGCGAAGGATCGGGGCAAGGGAATTTGTTATGGTGGCCGGTGCATGGACATGCGGCAGCCGATCTTCGGCGTAACCGTCCAGGACGGCACGCACGGTCGGCGCATCCGGACGATCGGGCATCGCGCGGCCCGCGCGGAACTCGGCTAGGAACCGCCGCGCTTCGGCCTGCACCGTAGTCCGGCACGATACCCGCTGTGCGGCGCCATTTTCCCACCACTGGATATAATAGCGGCCGCCAGCACGGACGGCGAGGGAGAAGGTGGGCGTGTGAGATTTTCGGCGCGACACTCGTAAGCCTCTATATCTTCGGGACGCAGGCGGATGAGATTGCCGATTTTTACCGACGGTAGAACCCCACTCCGAACGAGATTGTAGATCGACTGGCGACTGACTGCCCATTTCTCGGCCAGTTGCGCCACGGACAAAAGCCGCTGCATGGCTGCTCTGGGTCTCCCTGAAAGGGCACCTTCTAACCGTTCCGCCCAGACCCTCGAATAACGGAAACACAATCTAAACGCCTTTTGATAACAGAACTATTCTCGCTTGTTCCCGGACTGCGGTGTTAAGTTCTTGCTGGTACCCAGCTATCATCAAGAACTATCTAAGACCATAGGCAAGCCACCGACCCTGACCGATTAAATCACGTATGGAAATATACCCATGACGATCGCAACTTGCGTCCGCGCCCCTAGAAAAGCCGCCTATGCGAAGAACGCTGACTTGCTGGTGCAGATCGCCCTCAGCCGGCAAAAGGGCCGCGTCGGCGACGAACTCGGCCGCATGCGGCAACTCATGGCCGCGCGATTCTTTCTGCGGCCCAACTACCGAGTTACAGCTATCCGGACGAGATGCGGGACGAGGCCGCGTTGTCCATGCTCAAGGCCGCAGACCACACAGGTCTTACACTGCGTCGGCCCCCGCCGGGTCATACTCAGGATCTTGGTAGCGTTTTCGGTTGTCATCGAAACGACTACTTTTTCTAAACGCTAGGCGAGGTGCCAATGTGCCTGGGCCGGATGGCCTCAACCAAAGAGGCACAGGCGTCAACACCATTGCAGTCATTGTGTTCAGTGGGTGTCATCCGAAGCAGCCGGGGCGAGAAGATGACCGGGATGACCACCATGACTACGGTTCGAGGTCAGGGTAGTCAGCACAACAGTGCTTGCCGGACCGGTCGATATCGGCGCCAGCACTGGGAGGAACTTGCGGTACTCTTCTTGACGGATGCGTTATATATGTGAGCATTCCACGATAGCAACATCAACCAGACGTGCTGCGCTGTATGTCCGGGTTAGTACGGCCGGTCAGGGCCAGATGGTCGAGAACCAGCTTCAGCCGTTGCAAGAGGCGGCCGCCCGGCTTGGGTGGAGCATTGTCGCGGTTCACTGGGAAGAAGGCATCAGCGGCGCCAAGGGTCGCAGCAGCGGCCGGGACTGGATGCCCTCCTGCGCGGCGTGACGCGAGCCGAGTATGAGGTGGTGGCGGCGTGGTCGGCCTGCCAGCTTGATCGGTCATTGCCCGATTTGGTCGGTCTCCTCAACGAACTTCAGGGGTGCGGTGTTGATCTGTACCTGCACCAGCAGGCATTGGATACCGGGACGCCATCTGGTCGCGCCTGTTCGGCATGCTCGGGATATTCAGTGAGTTCGAGCGGGTGATGATTTGCGACCGGGTGATGGCCGGGCTGCACCGCGCCCGTTATGTCAACGGCAAGCGCTTGCGCCGGCTACGCCTGTCACCATTCCGGATTGACACGATCAAGCGGGCATTGGCCGAAGGAAGTGGCGTGCGCGAGACAGCGCGATTGCTGAAAGTTTCGGCGGCAAAGGTAAGCGAGGTCAGGCGTGGCATGATCCTGCCGGCACCGGCCGAGGGTGATGAGGGTGTTTCTGTTCGATGAGGCGGTTATGATTTCACTCAAACGGTTCTGCGCCCGCGTCGACCTATCAATCGGGATGCAGAAAGTGTTCATCAAAGCCGATAGCTTGTCGAATGCGCGAGTGATGCTGGAAGCGCAGTTTGGTGCTGGCAATGTCCTATGGCTTGTCGAACGCCTGCACGACTAAAAGCCAGCGTTCAGAGGCATCGGTATCGGCTGTCATCCGCTTAACGCCATCACTGCGGCATCATTGCGGTCCGCATCGGCTCGTGCTCGCTAGTCAACGTCGTCCAAATTCTCATCGGCGCGGTGTTCGACACGCCACGCAATAGCCCGGATGGCGCACAGGGGCGCCTGGTCGAACAACATGCCACCGGCCTCGGCGATGGTTCTGATCAACCCCTCGCGGAGGTTTTGACGGGCTATCATGCCCGCCCGGCGGTCGTTCCCCGATATCAAAGGCTAATCCGCTGGCGCGCAGATAAGCCAAGGTATGTCGCAGGTGTTGAAGATTGGTTGCCGACCAACCGACCGCCGTGCGTGCCGCCAGCAGGACGGTTCTGCCACGATCTGCGTTACCATGTGCAGATCGTTGTCGGTGATCTCCTCTGCATCCAGTAGCAGGTCCGCTGCGGGTCCGTGCTGTACTTCGTTTAGGCGCGTGTAGAAGGCCATGTCCAGAACGGTCGGTCCGAGCCGGTCCAACATTCGGTATAATCGTGGATGCGGCATTGCATGCGATAGCAGCGCACGCACATCCTGTCGCTCGATCTCGCGCGCGATCTGTGTGGTATCCTGTTGCACCGTGAGTGCATGACAAATGTATGCTGCAAGAGCCTGCACGACACGACGTTGGCGAGCGCGAGGCGCGATGCCAAACTCGGCTGATCAACGATCAGCGTCGCCACAATTGACCCGAGGCTTTCGCCCACACAAGCGCAAGCATCGGAGCCGTCTCGGAATGAGGTTTGAACGGATGCGCCATATCGATATGCTACACCCGATCTGGAATCCGTCTCGGTTATGCCGCCGGCACCAGCGAGAATGCCATCTGCATGGCATCGTCGTCCGGTCGGTCAAACGCGTTGGTTTGTCGCATCACCACGATCCGGATCGGCTCGATGCCGCGCTTGCACCGTGCCAGGGCGGCAGCGTCGGCGACGGTCATCGGCCAGGATGGCTCGGCGTCGGCAGGCTCGACGAGCACGATATCAGGCCATCGTGCGACTAGCGCCCACCAAACGGCCGTTCGATTGAGATCGACGTGGCCGATCGCATTGAGGGCACGCTTTCGCCGACCAGACCGACAAAGGCAACACCAGACCACCGATCATTCAGGCGGGCCGCCCTGTCACGGATATCCCGTAGACCTTCGCGCAGCCGGTGGATGCTGGGATTAAATCGGGGGGCAGTGGGATCATGGCAAGGCTCGTCCAGGGTTGGTCAGGCCACACCATCATGCCGCGCCACCATGACCGCATCAGCGTTCGCCGACAGGCCCAACACTCGGCCGAGGGGGGAATGAAAAGGCCGTTCAAGTGAGCGGCTCTGTTGTTCCTGCTGGCAGCAGGATATGCGTGCGGCGATCTGTGCATC
>CAWISS010000002.1:0-207119 GCA_963838815.1 uncultured Alphaproteobacteria bacterium
CGGCGCGCGGGATGCTTTCACGCCGGACGAACCGGATGATGAAGAGTGACACCCTCGCCGAAGCGTCACAAGCCGCAAATCTAAGATAAATAAGGACTTGATCGATTTGCGATGCCGATATCCACAGTATGTTCTTCAATGTAAATTATTTTTATAACCGTGGCTCCTGGCTTGGACGCGGACGCTCGCATCGAGTTTGGCGAGATTGTCTATCGGTTCGTTCGGGCGGACAACCTGTTGCTCGCTCCTGCTTGGTCAAGCCGGCGCCTTTGACCCGCGCTCCGTGGCCGGTCCCGACCCCGGCTTGGCTGCTCCGCTCGCGTCACGCCGCAAGATCCGTGGCGCGGTTCGGGTGCAGCATGATTCGATCGCTGAGCCAAAACGTCCAGGTCCGGTCACGCGGTTTAACGAGCGCCTGATCACTACTGTCTCGGGCTGAATTAGTCCGCGTAGGTAATTCTCCACGCTTCGTCCGCCCGCGCCGGTGGCTCGCACCAGACCGGTACGGCGTTTCGCGTCCGCACGTTCGGTTCGTGACCCATCGCGCCGCGCAGGGCCCGGAACAGCGCCCCGTGCGCCACCACCAGCACCACCGGCGGGCGTGCGGTGCACCGGTTGATCGCCGCGATCGCCCGGCGGGTCAGAGCGGGAAAGCTTTCGGCGCCCGCCGGGGTCAGTGCGCCTGCCACCCAGGCGCTGAACCACTCCGACATCGGCTTGCCTTCCTGCACGCCGAACGCGACCTCCCGGAGGCCTTCATCAACGGATACCGGAAGCCCGAGCGTCTTGCCGGCGATGTCGGCGGTGACCTTGGCGCGCGAGAACGGCGACGAGACGATGCTGGTGATACCGCGATCGCGCAGCAGCAGGGCAGCCGACCGGGCCTGCGCCAGCCCGGTCTCGTTGAGCGGAATATCGACGTTCCCCTGGGACAGATTCTGTGCATTCCAGTCCGTCTCGCCATGGCGGAGGAACCAGAACGCAACCGGCACGAGTCTGTCCGAGGGCGCGTCCATGATTCAGGCCAGCCCTTCCTGCTGCATCACGCGCTGCACCGCGGGCCTGGCCAGCATGCGGTCCAGATGCGCGGCGCAGTTGGCGGGCAGAGGGATGCCGACGCGCTTCGACCAGAGCTCGACGTAGAAGATTGCCGAAATCGGCAATGGAGAAGTTGCCGACGGCATACTCCTTGCCCTCCAGCGCCTTGTCGACAAGGGAAAAGCCCTTCTCGGCGGCGGCTTTGCCGGCCGCCTTCACCGCATCCTCATCGGCCGGGTTCGGCGTGAAGGCCGACGGGGCGGAACTGCCGGCCGAAGCCCTGCATGTGGATGGTCGCGACCGCATAGTCCGTGAGTTCCAGGGCGCGGGCCTGCAGATCGATGTTGTCCGGCAGCAGGTTGGCGAACGGATTGGTCCGGGCCAGCCAATAGGCGATCGCCGGATACTCGGTCAGCACCGAGCCATCGTCACGAACCAGCGTGGGAACCTTCGATTTCGGGTTCACCGCGGTGAAGTCCGGCTTGTGCTGCGCGCCTTCGCGCAGGTTGACGGCCTGGGATTCATAGGGCTTGCCGATCTCCTCCAGCAGCACATGAATGCCGATCGAACAGGCGCCTGGTGCGTAATAGAGTTTCATCGGTTTCACTCCTTTCGGTGTTTGCGTTATCGCCAGGATCCGACCGCGGGCCGCTGCAGCCCGAGGTTCTCCCGCAAGGTGGCACCTTTATAGTCGGTATGGAACAGGCCGCGGCGTTGTGAGTTCGGGGACAACCGGGCGGGAGACGTCCGCGTGGGCGCCTGGGAACATGGGACGCAGCGATGACGAAGCCGTCGCAGCCGGGGTGGTGAACCAGTCCTGGCAAACGCGTCGGGCAATGTCGCTGAAGCGCGGGTGGGGGCTGCCGCGGCCGCGCGTCGCCATGTCCGGTCGGGCATCGCGAGGCGATCGTCGAAGAAGCCGAGGTGGAATTTGCCGGCTTCCAGGGCGCTGCCGATGCGGCGGTCGTATTCGGCCGAGGTGAAGTCCTGGCCGGCCAGCGGATGGCGCCAGGAGCCAACGAAATTGGTGCAGTTCCGGGCCTGCAGGAACCCGACCAGGGTCATCTGGCGCATGTTGGTGGATCGTTCTGGCATTCGGCGTGATCTATACCGGTCGCGTGGGAGATCGGGGAAGACAACGGTCGATGGCCGGTGATCTTGGCGGGTCCGGGCGCTTGCATTCGACGGCGAAGCCGCCTAGAACGCGCGACCTGATTGGAGCGCGGGCGTAGCTCGGGGTAGAGCACAACCTTGCCAAGGTTGGGGTCGAGGGTTCGAATCCCTTCGCCCGCTCCAGTCGATCGCCAGCCAAACATTCTCCGTCGAATTTGCAGGCCCTAAAAAGGCCAGGTTCCGGGCGGTTTTGCGGGTCAGGCTTGGGGTTTCAGATCCGGAACGATACGGCAAATCTTTCTCCGAATCGCCGTTCTCTCTCCGAAGCTTGGGGGTTGGCCGATTTACTCTACAAGCTTTTATGTAAGCGTTATCAGTCATTCGGCTCATTGCGTAATCAGAAGATCGGCATCCCTTTCGCCTGCCTCTGATCAGCATAGAACGCGCGAACCCATTGAAGCGGCCTCAACAACGACAGCACCTACCCGCGCAGCGCATCCTCGATTCGTAAGACCGCATGAGGGCAGCAACACGTCATCGACGCACGTCGTAGCTTCTACGTTGGCGTCATTGATGTGCTAAGCCGCGAACTACCACCCCTCCCCCAGCCGTTCTCGATATCCCGCCGTGAAAGGACCTCGGGCAGGTCTGCCATCCCTTCTGCCAGTCCCGCTGCCTCGGAGACGGGAGATCCCGGTCGCGGTGTTTCCCCAGCGCGCGTCGAATGCGTTCGCCCGCTGTCGCCTTCCACGAACTTGCGCAGCTCCCTCTCCAGCCCCTGCTCGTCGTCGATCCAGTCGTCCGACAGAGTATCCGGCAGTTGTCCGAAGATGTCGAACTTGTCGTGCATGCGCTCGGAGAGCTTGTCGTAGATGGCCTCGTCGCGGCTGCCCTCGTAGACGAGGTTCAGCATTCGACGAAGTCCCGCAACTGGCCGAAGCGCTTGATGCGGCCGATGCGCTGCTCGAGACGGAAGGGTTCCAGGGCAGGTCGACGTCGATCAGCGTGCCCAGCGTCTGCAAGTTCAGCCCTTCGCAGGCGGCATCGGTTGCGATCACCAGGCGGATGTAGCGCTCCGCACGGCCGCCTTGATTGAGTCGCGGTCGACCGCATTGAACTGCCGCCCCGGTGAACACGCCGGACTTGCCCGCGCCCGCGTAAAGGGCGATCGGCTCGGGCGGAAGTCGGCCGCGAGGCGTTCGGCCACCCACTGGGCGGTATCGAAATACTGGCTGAAGACGATGCACCCGAGTCCAGCCAGCCGCGCTCCCCAAGGTAGTGCCTGTCACCTTGAATTTTGGATCCTCTCCTCGTCCACGGCGGTCTCAAGAAGCTCGGTCGAGCCGCTTACGCAGCCCGTTCGGCCGGGACGGTGCTGCAAGCGCCCAGCACTGCCCGGCCTCGTCGTCCTCGATGGCCTCCGTCAGGGCTCGCCTGGCTCGGGATGCGGACCGGCAACACGCGGGCCGTTCCCAACCCGGCCCGGCGGAGGAGCAGATCCGTTGGAGCAGGAGGCTGCGCATGAAACCCGCGCCCTTGTTCCTGGCCATCAACGCCTTGGGAAACGCTCGGCCTCCTCGAATGCGTCGCGAAGGTCCGGGACGTCTCCACCGCGCGCCCGGTCGGCCCGAAGAAGCGCGCGAGTGCGGTGCTCCGGCTCGTCCGGGCTCGCGGTGGATCTCACGGCACAGGCTTCATCAGGCCGGCTTCCTCCAGCGCCTTCCGGCGGCGCAAGATGACGTGCCGCACGACGGGGTTATGCTGCTGCAGGAAGCCGAGCCGCCCTTCGCCATGCGCGAGGAGGTCACGCAACTCGTCGCGCGTGATCATGTCGTCGAGCTGCGTGTAGGAGGCGCCGACGTAAGAAGCCACCGTCCGGCAGGCCGAGATCGGACCGGATGTGGTCGAACAGGGCGTGCTCGCTGCCCGGGGGCAGCGGGTTGGAAAGCCAGGGCCAGGCGTCGCACTTCGTCCTGCGGCCCTCCCGCCCGGTCACCAGGGCCAGCGCCTGCTTCGGGCTGTTCCGCCAAAGGCACATGTGGTTGCCGAGGACATGGTCCGCGCCAGGCCCAGGATCTGCATCAGGTCCCACAGGTCCAGCGGTCGGTCTGGATGGGCGTCGCCGTCCCGAGCAGGACGTGCCGAGCGCGGTCGCGAGCTCGAGCATGAAGGACGAGCAGGTTGTTGGGCTTGCGCTCCTCCGGTCGCCCGGTCGGTCGATCGCGCCACGCGCCCGGTGTGCCTCGTCCAGGACGACGACGCCGTAGGGGCTTCCCCGGGCCGCGCCGCTTTCGAGGAGCGCCCGCGCCTCGTTCCTCCAGGCGTGCCGATCGTCTGGCCGTCAGACGAGGCCGGTGGAAACGACCGCGACCCGGAAGGGGCACCTCACGATGTCGGCGGCGCCATTGGTGCGGATGACGTGGCCGAGATGGTCGACCCAGACCTTACGCGCGGACCACCAGCGCGCGGACGGCACGCCGAGCCGGTCCCAAGTTCGACCTGCCACTGCTGCGTCAGGGTGGACGGCACCAGGATCAGTGCGGGCCCGTCGCCCATCAGGGCGGTGAGCAACGCGCCGGTCGCCAAGGAAAAGGTCTTCCCGACGCCCACCTCGTCAGCGAGGAGAAGCCGCGCCTTCCCGTAGACCTCCCGGTGACGCAGGAACTCGGCCACGAACGACTTCTGCCAGGGTTGAAGGCCTTCCCCGGCCCGTGCGATCGGGATTCCGCCAAGGCGGCCCGGGGCAGATCGGTGTTGCCGCCCAGCGACCATGCCGGGCAGTCCTCGATGCGGATCTCGACCCGGTCGGCGCAGCGCTCGACCTCCTGGATGACCGCCTCGGGCAGGTCGACCGCCTTGGCCCAAAGGAAGTCGAACTCGGCCTGGGTCCAGGCGATGCCTTCCTCGCTCTCGTCCTCCCAAAGCAGCTCGTAGTGGTCCTGCCAGGCATCCCTGGTCTCGTTGACCGAGCCCATGAAGCAGGACTTGCTGCCGTCCGCCCGAGTAATGATCCCCGCCTTGCCGTGAAGCAGCGGCGCAACCCGGTCGACCACCTTGATCTCAACGCGGGGTTGCCCATCGCCGTCCCGTGCCTGCAGCATCTGCTTGAGCCGGGCGTAACGGTCCCCCCGCAGCAGGGTGTCCAGCTCCATGGAGGAGGACGCAGACTGGTCGCTCCACCACTTCTGGAGCATCGCGCTGGCCCTCGGACACTTCGCCGGAACTGACAACTCGGTTGGAGCGGTTACGGCAGACCCAGAGTCGCATTTGCCACAGTTACCCCAAAATGAGGTCTCGACGGATAGTCGACCATAGGCGTAAATCCAACAGCAATGAGAAGCTGATTCCCTCGACCTAACGAGGGAGAATATCGTGCCGGCTCACAAGGCCTCACCGGTGCAACTATCGGCCAGGCATGAACGGGAACTGAACGATCTGGTGCGGGCGCATTCAACGCCACAGAAACTGGCGGAACGAGTTAGGATCGTCCTACTGGCGGCAGCCGGCGTGGGGATTGCCGAGACGGCACAGCAACTGGGGATTTGGCGCAAGATCGCTGGTCACTGGCGGCGGCGTTGGCGGGATGCGGCCCCATCCGCGGGGGTTGCAGCCCGTCTGAGCGACGCGCCGCGCTGTGGCGCGCCAGCGACGTTCACGCCCGCAGTGATCTGCCAGATCATGGCCCTGGCCTGTGCAGACCCCGAGACGCTGGATGTGCCGACCAGTCATTGGAGTCAAAGCGAACTAGCCCGACAATCCGTCGTTCGCGGCATCGTCCCAAGCATCTCGCACGGCTCGGTCGGGCGGTTTTTAAAAAAGCGGCCGATCTCAAGCCGCACCGCAACCGTTACTGGCTGACACCCAAGCCTGATCCCGACTTCGACACCAAGTGCGCCGGTATCTGCGCGGTGTATCAGGCTGCCCCTAGCGCCGCCGAACAAGGTGTGTACAGCGTCTCGATCGACGAGATGGCCGGTATCCAGGCGCTGGAACGTGCCGCCAAGAGCCTGCCGATGAAGCCCGGATACGTCGAACGGCGGGAGTTCGAGTCCCATTCGGCATGGCACCAAAGCCCTGATCGCCGCGTTCGATGTCGCGACGGGCAAGGTCCGCGGCAGCGTCGGAGATACTCGCACCGAGGCAGACTTCGTGTCGTTTCTGGAGAACCTATTCGCCACAGCAGCGCCGACGGCGCTGCTGTGGCGGGTGGTCTGCGATAATCTCAACACCCACATGTCCGAAGGGGTCACCCGCCTCGGTGGCGGCGACCTCTGCGGCATCAACGAAGAGCTCGGAGAGAAAGGAAATTCCGGCTTCCTTCAGTCGATGGCAACACGCGAGGCATTCCTGTGCGATGCCAGGCACCGCATCACCTTCCACTTCACACCCAAGCACGCCACTTGGCTCAACCAGATCGAGATTTGGTTCTCGATCCTGGTCCGCAAGCTCCTCCGCCGCGGCAACTTCACCTCCAAGGAGCATCTGCAGCAGAGGATCGAGAGCTTCATCGCCCACTTCAATGCAACGATGGCAAAGCCGTTCCGCTGGACTCGGAAAGGCAAGCCGCTGGTGGCATGAGATGCCAAAACGGGTTCAGATTTGCAGCGGGGTGGACCAGCCTCCTTCGAGGCCCGCAGATCCTCCGGGTTCAGGTCCGAGTTACAGACCACCCTAACCCGCCCGATGGTGAGTAATTCCTCAGCCGCCACTTCGAAGATGGAGGAGCGGAAGTAGCCTGCAATCCTGTCATATGAACGCGCGTCGCGCAGCCTTTCCCGTAGGAAGGCATGATCGAGGCGCTGAATGCGGGATGAGAACCGACGCAGCGGTGGCTGCATGGCGAACCCGATGGCTTCTGCGAACGTGCCGGCGGCGCTGTCAGTCAAGGCTTTCGGCCTTGGTTCTTGCCAGCAATCGGTGACAGCGATCTAGCTATTGGTTTTATTTCCACCTCAACAACTCGTTGCGCCGACTGTCTGCGTTTTCGGCCGCGACGAAGAGTTTGAACTACGGTGGGCAGCGGGCGCTCATCGGGGTGGCGCCGCGGCCAACCCGGAGTTTTGGACGGGGAGCGGTCTTCCCACCCGAATCCGAGATATTGCTCGGAAACCCGCTTGAGATTTTCTTGGTGAAGTTTTGCCGGATCGTCTTTCGTCGGGGTTCCGGCAGATGCCGCGAATTCTGAGCCGGCACCTATGGATGCCTTCGTGTTGGTGGGCTTCAAACTGCTGCGGCTTGCTCTAATTTCGGCTTTTTCGCGCCCCACGCGCATTATGGTGGCGCGTGCCTCTTCAATTGTTTCTTGTTTGTAAACGAGCGGCGAGATAGCGAAACCGAGCGACTTCTTCTTCGGCGGGCTCCTGGCCAAATCCCGGGCAGAAGGATAGCCGGAAGCCAACAAAGTCCGGTCGCTGGGGTCGATAAATTCGGCTCCCTGCTTGTTAATCTTCGCCCGTTTCGATACCTTTATGTGGTCAATTTGCTTCGACACGTCACCTCCCCTAACCGAGGCGTTCGGTGCGGATGAGGGCGGCGAGAGTTCGCGCGGCGCTGGCTTCCGCAGGTCGGTGCCGCGAAAGGCTTCGGCCCAGCCAGTCGGCGATGACCATGGCCTGCTGCCGTTGCTGGGCCCAGGATTTCAGGTTGTCCCGCAGGCCGCTGATCGCCCGGTCGCTAGAGGTCGCATGGTCCTCCTCTTTCTCGGCAGACAGGCGGAGCTCGTTTACGGCGTAGAGCACGGGACGGACAAGGCCGCCCGCGAACGGATGGCCGCTCATCATCGCCCGCTTGAAATCGGCCGCACCCTTGAGCCGCGCCTTGTTCGGCGTGCTGTCGGCCATCAGGTCGTCCCAGCCGTCGGCGCGGTAAGCCTTGGCGAAGTTCTGGTAGTCGTCCAGCTTCCCCGCAGAGTGACCGGCAGGCCGGTTAGAACTCCGCCTCGGTCATCTTCAGCCAAAACCGTTCCGTGGGAACCAAACGCTCCCAGAGGTTCTCGTCGATACCATCAGGACGCATGAGCTCGGGCCGGTCTGGACGGCGAGCGCGATCATCCCTCGACAATGCCGACCAGACCCTTAACCCGGGGGCGCAGCGCCTCCCGTGTCATGTCCACGCCCTCGATGTGCGTGTAGCCGGTCAGGACCTCCAGGGCGGCCGCGTAGCCAGCCATCTGGACGTCGGCGTCGCTGAACGGGTTTTCGTCTCGCCGGCGCGCCTTGGCGCGCTGGTTCAGGCCCGTTAGCAGGTCAACCTGCCGCTGGACGGCACCCCGAACCTCGAGCACCAGCTCATCCTTGTAGGCGCGCTCGTCTCCCTGCCGCTTTCGCAGGACCAACAGGACGGTACCTGCACATAGCCGCCCTTCTTCAGGTCGCTGGTAGTCTCGGTGGAGACATACCAGGCGGCGGTCACCCGCAGACCGGCACCCCAGACGATTCCGGCCATGTCTGCCCACACGCCCGCGTCCTGGTGGGTGAACATGCAGACCTGGACACCATTGTCGGGCATGTGCTCCGCCATCGTGCGGAAGGCATTGACCATATCCGACCGGAACCTCTCGCCCTTTCCCTGGATTGCCAACGGTCGGCGACTATCCCAGGTCCACTCGTTGAACGGTGCAGGCGGGTTTCTGCGAACCCATGCGATGAAAAACTCGGTAATTTCATGGTAATGAACTGCATCGGCGTATGGCGGATCAAAAAAATGAACAAGTCGCGGTCCAAGAGACTGTTGCGTAACAGGGGCACGTTCCGGATGACGCCTTCGTTGCAGAAGTAATGCCTCTTGACGCGCTTGTAGAGACAGGGAAAGTCGAGGCCAGAACGAACGCCGGGTTTAAAATCGTATTGAGGGATTGGTTGTAGAAGGCGGTAGAATTGAACCTTCGCTTCCAGCCCAGGGCCGCCGCCTGATGGGTCAAAGCGGCTGAGCTTCGAGGTAACTCCGGGTACCTAGAAACATCAGCGCGAATTGGACCCACAACTCAGGAGTGTGACTGCTTCCCGCTTCACCAAGCTGAGCACCCAGAAGCTGCCTGCAGGAGAAAAGATGGTGCCAGTGCGTCCAGCCCTACGTTCCCAAGTTGGCTGGCTCGTGTTCTTCCCGGCCTCAATAGGCATGTCGGGCACTAGCCCGGTTGTTTGCCAACGCGCCAAACTCGCTTCCCCACCAGGGTTTGTACCTTGACCTCTCGCTTTAGATCCTCGTCGTCAGGCGCAGCGAGAAAGAAACGTCCGAGCTTCTGGACTTGCCTGCTTTTTGAGATCCGTGCCGTCCATCCACTGAATGCAGTAAAGGCGGTCTAGCCAGATGTCGCCGCCCACCCAGGCACCCGGTGCCGCATCGGGTATAACGGCTTGGCATCAGCCACCCATACCGGTCTGCGGGGTTCAAAATCATGCAGGTCCCATCGCCGCAACCGATTAGCGATCGAACCGTCAGGTTGCACCATCCCCTCTCCATCGCCACGGAGGCGCGAAATCGCGACGCGCCATTCCCGGACTTCTCCATCCTCGACAGGGGCTAGCTGATATACAAGATGGCCTGCTTGAAGTGTACCACTTTCGGCCCTGATAACAGCCTCTGTGGCGACTCCGGATCAAATTCAGATCGATACCAATCCGCTTAGACATTGACACACGCCCACGCCCTGGTCCCGATGGAGCGGATACGATCGGGATCGGCAATCAGCCAATTCCATGCGATTTTGCAGGCCTCGAGGATGTCGTCATAGGTATCCCACACGTGGGCACATAGTTTGTTTTGCCGCAGGTAGTCCCAGACATTCTCCATCGGGTTGAGTTCCGGCGAATACGGCGGCAACGACAGCAGACGAATGTTGTCGGGTACGATCAGGTCCTTGCCCCGCTGGTGCCAGCCGGCTCCGTCGCAGATGATGACGGCGATCGAGCTTTGTGCGACCTGCGTGCTGATTTCCTTCAGATGCTCGTTCATTGCCTCGGTGTTGGCGGCGGGCATGATCATGGCGGCGCCGACGCCGCGTGCTGGGCAGATGGCGCCGAAGATGTAGGCGGAATCATGCCGGTTATCGCGCACCATCAGCGGCCGAGAGCCTACCGGAGCCCACATGTAGGCGTGAGTTCCCTTCTGACCAACTCTGGCCTCATCCTGGAACCAGATTTCGATCGGTGTCGCCGCGGTGGTTCCGATAAGGGCTTCTTTTATCAGGCTGGCGAAGTTTTTTTAAAAGCCGTTTCGGCCTCAGGGTCTTTCTTCGGATGCACCGGCCGCGGCTGCAATCGGGTCAGCCTGAGCTGGTGCAGCCATTTGCCGATGGTGCTTTCATGCACCTCGACGCTGAAGCGGCGCTTTACCTCCCCCAGCAGATCAATACAGCGCCAGCGCACCACGCCGTTTATGGCCGGGTCAGGTCCGTTGACGACCAATTCGTATAACTCGGCCATTTGCGGTTCGGTCAAAAATGGCTCGCGGCCCGGCGGCAGGCGGGTTTTCAGGCCGTCGACGCCCGCATCGTTGTAGCGATGCACCCAATCGCGCAGTGTCTGCCGATCCATCCCGTTGGACGAAGCGGCAATACTGCGGGGATGGCCATCCAGCACCATTGCCAGGGCGAGAAGCCGGCGAACCTCTGCGCCGTCACGGCATTTGCCGGCAAGCGCTCGCAGCGTGGTGCTCGTATGCTCCGTCCGTGTGATCTGCAGCGCCTTGCCCATCCGATACCTCCGTCCAGCGAATCGTCGCGTCGGGACATCGAATCGTACTTATCGGCTCTTGAAATCCCCCGAGAGTTGGGATCAACGCGGACTGGTATTAAATCGCTTGCGATCGTAGTCTGGTTCGAGTTCGGCAATAACGTTTCCCGTTCGTGCAATCACGAACGACTGTAACCGGTACAAGCCATCCCGTCTGCGGATCCACCGTTTCTAGACAGTAGAGATATGCCTTTGCCCGGTCTCCGCGACTATTATACTCAATGCCCATCCTTGAGATTTCTGCTTCGGCCGCGTCGGCAATTCGGCGCTGCTCGTCAGCAATTTGCCTGCAAGCATCGTGATCGGCCCCAATTATGTTTAGGGCACCCCAAGTGAGCATGGTGGCGACCGGATTTAGGTCGCTGGCAACAACATCGCAGCCGGTGCGCGCCACCTCGAATGGGATGCTTCCCGCGCCGCAGAACGGATCGCCTACTATTGGACGATGACCGAACCGCGCCAACGCAGAATTACTCGACCAGTTCCGGAATGCAATGCGCGCTGGTCCCGAGATGGGCGTTCACCGTCTCCCAAAGCGCGGCGTACAGCGGGTCCTCCGGGTTGCAGATGTCCTCGACCTTCTCGACGCGTTCGCAAATGGAGACCTGCTGCGCAAATGATAACGAGCGGAACGCGCGGTCGCGCAGCTCATCGCGTTCGGCCTCGATACGAGCGCTCTCGACCTTGCGCTTGGCGGAAGGAGAGAATAGCGAGGTCGACCTTGCGCGATTTGGCGGCTGGAGCTGAGGCGGCCGTGTCGTCCTCGGCCTCGTCATCCTGGGCAGCCCCAGCACCGGCCAGGAGATGCCGCTCCTTGGTCTCGCGCTGGATGCCAGGGCAGTTCCAGACCATGCCGGCCGTGACCTTGGGCTGCCGCCGTGTCAGGGCCTGGTAATCCATGCCCATCAGCGCCTCGAAGACCTCGAGGTCCTTGACCAAGTCGTCCGTTGCCGGAAGCAGGCTCGCGAGCACGCAGGCGCGTACCAGCACCAGCGGCTTCCGTCCTTTCCAATAGGAGCGCAAGGCGGTCAACGTCTGCGCGGCGCCCGCCTTGCGCTCCTTCTGTGCCTCGATGCCTACTTTTTTGGGCTGGAAATACTCGCTCGATAAGCGCAGGCGTATTCTTGAGAGAAAATGGCGCAAGGCCACGGTTAACGGGTGCCAGGTCGATGACTTGGGTGTCCATGGGCATGGCGGTCAGCACTTTCCAGGCGGGACTTAGATCGAATAGCGGCAGTGCGCTCTGCGACTTGGCTGCGGGAATTCCCACCTTCCTGGTTTCGCCGGGACCGCCCGACAGCAGAAGCGCCGCCCCCTCGTAGAACCTGCTCGGAGGGACGAGACAGCAGCCATCCCGCGAACCACCACCGCTCCTCCGGCCGCAGGGCAGCGCAACTTGCAGTGACCGCGGGTAGGTCGGTTTCGTCGGCGACACCGCAGACGCTGGCGGACGATTATCAATTCCAGGCCGAGCATTCGTTCGACTTTTGTGACACCGAGCTTCCAGGCACCCACCGGCATGCGCAGAGTGCGCAGGCGCTCGTTGAACTCCCGCCTGGCTATTTCGGCGAGAAAGGTCCATCGGGCACGGGGGAGGATGCGGCCGGGTGCCGCCTCCATCGGTCTGTCCCGCGGCATGGCCGCCGACGCCGAAATCCTCGATGATCTGAACGTCGCCGCCTCTAACTTCCGGGATGACGACACGAATGTGATGCGGCCAGTCGCAGCGAGGACAGCCGAAGCCCTCGACGTCGACGCGCTTCGACTGGCTGGCACCCGTGCGCTTTCTAAGCTCCTTTGCCGCCGCGATGGCGGAGGCGTTTGGTGCGCCATCGGCCTTCCTCTGGGCCATCATCGGGCGCTCTCGCTCTGTATGATGGCCGTCCAGGGGATCGCCGACATCGATTTTGGTCGCATCCAGAAAGGCGATCAAATCCGCGCCGGTTCTGGGAAGCGGACGCTCTTGAGGCTCACGGTCGCGGTCGCTTCCTCGACCATCAGAGCGCTCCGGGCCGCGCCAAGCAATGCCTTCAGACTGCCACCGGTCAACTGGCGCGTCACTGCCGAGGGCCATGGTGATAGCGCGGTCGCCCGCACCCACCGTAAGGCGCTTGCCTACTGCTGAGGCCGAGGCGGCCTGAAGCGCATCGAGCGCGTCGTAGGTCCCCTTGGTTGCGCTCCAGGATAGGGCTGGTGAGCACAGGACGGCGGGCCTTCGTTCGTCTACATGCTCGCGCACCGTGGGGACGTGGTTGTTCTGAGTGTCGTCGCCTTGGTCGCTTCCTTGATCGCCAGTGGTGCCGTTGCCGCTGCCGCGGGGGTGACCCCAGTCGTTGCCATTGCCGTCACGCACGCGATTGCTCGCCGGAGGGCGCTGCGCGGCGAACCGCCGATCAAACCGCTTGGTCTCCTCCGCCTCGATGTCGCCATCCACGGCGAGAACGCAAATCATCAACTCCTGGTCAGCCGGGACGATGAAGGGGCCTGCATCTCTTTCCCGGACGCGCGGGGTGACGAGGCGTCGGTGGTGTAACGGATGGATGCCGCCGCCGGCGCGACCACGATCTCGATCTCACGCGCGTCAACCGAGGGCTTTTCATCAAACAGGATTGAGATGGTGTTCCGCCCAAACCGTGGGGTCACCGGTCGGCGCCTTCATGCTCGGATCCACCGCCAAGAAAGACAGGCGTAATTCCTTCGTCTTGAACCGCAGGTACTTCAGTTCAGGCGATGCCTCGGAGACATCGGAGCCGACGGCCCAATGAATTCGAGGCAAAGAACCTGCGTCCAGTGCCTGAACAGAAATGGTGGCTTCGCACGTGACGGTGTCGTGGCTCTCGGTAGAAACAGAGACCCGGGTCTTGTCGGGTTCGAAGTAACCGTCCGGTGATCACCGCCTTGCTGTGTCCTGGCAGTGCATGCTGACACTGTAGACCTTAAAGTCCACCTTAAGGTCCTCCTTAAAGTCATGCCGGATAGCACGATCGAGATCATCAACGGGCGGGAAGGCCGCCGGCGCTGGGGCGTGGAAGAGAAGCTGCGGATCGTCGCCGAGACGCATGAGCCTGGTGCGACGGTGGGGGCCGTGGCGGCGCGGCACGATGTCTATCCGAGCCTGTTGCGCACCTGGCGGCGCCACGTGCGGGACGGGCATCTGGTTGCGGCGCAGGCGCAGCACTTCGTGCCGGTGTGCCTGACCAACCCGCCATCGTTGGCGCCGGCCCCAGCGCCAGCGGTCAATAACCCCCTCGCCACGGACGCGATCGAGATCGTCTTGCCCGATGGCAGCCGCGTGCGCGTCGGCAGCGGCGTCAACCTGAACGCGCTGCGCCGTGTCGTGACCGCGCTGCGCGGATGATCGGGCCGCGAAGCGGATCGATACAGCAACAAGCGGTCAGCGCTCTCGCCCTGCCGTCCAATGTGCGCGTCTGGCTGGCCTGCGGGCACACCGACATGCGGCGCGGCTTCGACGGTCTGGCGTCACAGGTGCAGCAGCAACTCGGTCATGACCCATTCGACGGCCAGTTTTTCGTCTTTCGGGGCAAACGTGGTGACCTGATCAAGATTTTATCCTGGGACGGCCAGGGACTGTGCCTGTTTGCCAAGCGGCTCGAGAAAGGCCGTTTCGTCTGGCCGCAGGCGAAAGAGGGCGTGGTGTCGCTGACGCCGGCGCAACTGTCGATGTTGCTGGAAGGCATCGACTGGCGCATGCCGGCGCGCACTTGGCGTCCGGAGCTGGCGAGTTGAAGAAAACATGCGCCAGCCGCAAGAAACACTTGGCGCGACGCGAATCGGTATTGGAAGATTCCGCCATGCCCGCGCCGCTCGATCCCGCAACACTGCCGCTCGACATAACTACACTGCGCGCTTTGTTACTGCAACGCGAGACCGAGCATGCTGCTGAATTGCAAGCCGCGCGCGCCGGACTGCAAGAACAGGTGCTGCGCAACGAACAACTGAAGCTGCGACTGGCGAGGCTGTTACGCGAACGGTTCGGTGCCTCGTCGGAGAAGCTGCGCACGGCAATCGAGCAGTTGGAACTGATCCTGGGTGATCTCGAGGAGCAGATCGCCGAGACCGCGTCGGCGGAGCCTCAACAACCCGCCGCGCCCGAACCGGCGGACACCGCGCGGCGCCGGCCGGCGCGCCGGCCGCTTCCCGAAAACCTGCCGCGCACGACTGTGGAACACGCCGCACCCTGCGCCTGCCCCAAATGCGGCGGGGTGCTGCATCGGCTGGGCGAAGACGTCACCGAAGTGCTGGACTACGTGCCGGCGGTGTTCCGCGTCATTCGCCACGTGCGTCCGAAGCTGTCGTGCCGGGGTTGCGACAGCATCGCACAAGCGCCGGCACCCAGTCTGCCCATTCACCGCGGCTTGGCGACGCCGGCATTGCTGGCGCATGTGCTGGTGGCGAAATATGCCGATCATTGCCCGTTGTACAGGCAAGCTGAAATCTATGCCCGTGCCGGTATCGAGCTCGATCGTTCCACCCTTGCCGATTGGGTCGGGCAGACCGCTCGGCTGATGCGACCACTGGTCGACGCCATCGGCACGCATGTGATGGCAGCGGACCGGGTGCATGCCGACGACACCACGGTGCCGGTGTTGGAACCTGGTCTGGGCAAAACCAACACTGGACGATTGTGGTGCTATGTCCGCGACGACCGGCCATTCGCAGGACAGGCGCCCCCGGCGGTGCTGTATCGTTACAGCCCGGATCGAAAGGGCGAGCACCCGCGCACGCATCTCGACCGGTTCCGCGGCATTCTGCAGGCGGATGGCTATCAGGGTTATGCCCGCCTGTACGATCGCGGCGTGACCGAGGCGGCGTGTATGGCTCATGCGCGGCGGAAGTTCGTCGATGTCTATAAGTCGGACAAGTCGCCGCTGGCGAACGAAGCGTTGCAGCGGATCGCGGGGCTTTATGCGATCGAGGCAACGATCGGTGGCCGCACGGCCGATGCCAGGGTGGCGGTTCGCGCCCAGAAGTGCACGCCGTTGTTCGCCGATATGAAGGGCTGGATGGAGAAAACCCTGCCGCGCGTCTCGGGCAAGAGCGAGATTGCCGGCGCGATCCGCTACGCGCTGTCGCGCTGGGATGCGCTGACCCTGGTTTTGCGCGACGGTCGTGTCTGCCTCGATAACAACGCTGCCGAACGGGCGAAGCTGGTCAAGGTTCCGCCTGCGTAGCAGGTGGAATACCAGCAGAGGGCATGCGGCCGATCCCTTTGGGACGAAAAAACTGGCTGTTCGCCGGCTCGAATGCCGGCGGCGAACGTGCCGCCGCTATTTATTCTCTGACCGAGACGGCAAAGCTCAACCGCCTCGACCCCGAGGATTATCTGCGCCAGGTGCTGGATCGAATCGCCGATCATCCGGTCAATCGGGTCCATGAATTGCTGCCGTGGAACCTCGCCCAGGTCCGGGCAAGGCTGGATCAGCGAGATGCTGCCTGAGGGGGATTATGCATCTGCCTGGAAACACTTCCAGGCGTGGCTGACCGGACGGTTACGAATGTGGCGGGCAGCGAGCTAGAGGTTTGCATCCCCCACCACTTCCATCACCACGACGGTGACGTTATCGGTGGCCCGTTGCGCGAGAGCGGCTTCCAACAGTTTCTCGGCCGCCGGTTCCGGCGCGTTGGCGCGCAGGATACCGGCGAGTGTTTCGTCGTCCAGTACCTTGGAAAGCCCATCGCTGCACAAAAGGAATCGGTCGCCGGCCGCGATGCGGTCGGTGATCTTGTCCAGCTCTATAGTCTCGGCCGAGTCGCCGACCGCGCGGGTGATGACATTGGCGCGTGGATGGCCCTCCACATCGCTTTCGTCGAGATCGCCGGCATCGACCAACTCCTGCACCAGGCTGTGGTCGTGCGTAATCCGCTGCAGCACGTTGTCGCGTAGCAGATAGGCGCGCGAGTCACCGGCCCAGAGGCAGGCGAAATGCCCGTGACGGACGATCAGAACGACAACGGTGGAGGCGACGACCGCGCCCTCCCCCTTGCTTGCCGCGCATTCCTGCAGCGCGGCGTGCGTCGCACCGATCCGCAGCCGCACCTGGGCGAGCACCTCTTCCGCGGTGAGTGATTCAGGAATGGTCTGCAGTGTCGTCGCGATCATCTCCGAGGCGACCTCGCCGGCCTCGTGTCCACCAGCCCCGTCAGCCACCGCCCACAGGCCCAGATCGGGACGTTCGACAAAGATATCCTCATTATGGCCGCGCGTGGTGCCCGGATGCGTGACGGCGCGGGTGCGGAACTGCTCCATGATCGGTGTGCCTGTTCAGGGTGCCACGTGCTTCGCGTTCAGCATGGTAATGAAGGTAGCGACATCCGGCATGGTATCCAAGCAGGTTCGCGCGGCGTGGAAATGTCCAGCCGCGGCCTGGCCATTGTCAAAGAACAACAGAGCTGCTGATGATGCAGACAATCCAGCGCGGTGAGGTGTCGGTCGCGGTGACGCGTTGCCCTGAAGGTTCACCTCTCCATGCGTCTGCCCGACAGTCGCGCTGTGATCCAGCGCTGGCAATCAACCCTCTGAAGCGCCGAGGACCGAACATGTTGCAGACTTCCCGTCCGCGTCCAAGATCACGAGCCACGTTCATGCCACGACCGCGCCATAAGCTCCGCTTGATTGCAATGTGCATGGTCTTGGGTTGGCAACCTTTCATCGCAACGGCCGCCCAAGCTGACTCTGCCGCGCCGCATTTGGAGTTTGATTTCACGCCCTATCTTTGGATTTCTGGCGTCGTTGGGACAACAAGCGCGCGTAATCCAAACATCCCATCCCAAACATCAACGGCGAGCTTTGGTGATCTCTTCACTCATCTGAATTCCATCCCGCTCATCGGTGCCTTCGAGGCCCGCTATGGGCGGTTCGGCGTTCTGACCGATCTTATGGTCATCTCTCTGAAGAGCGATGTGCAGACCAAGGGCGCCGCGTTCTCTGGAGGCAGTGCCAGCGTTACTGAACTGCTATATACTTTATTGCCGACCTATCGCGTTTTGGAGACTGGCGATCAGTCGCTGGATCTCGGCGCCGGTGTTCGTGTCATGGCGTTCTGGACCAAGTTCAGCGTCAATGCCGGCGTGCTTCCCGGTTTCTCGACCAGCCCTTCGCTGAGCTGGGCTGCTCCCATCGCCGGTTTACGATACCATCTGAATCTGCCTCGCCGGTTCGGACTGACCGTCTACGGTGATGTCGGCGGCCTGGGTGGCGACGCCAACCTGACTTGGCAGGCATTGGGGACGGTCGATTATCGCTATAATGATTGGTTGGTTTTACACCTCGGCTATCGACATTTGCAGATCGATTACAATGGCAACACTTTGCACACGAACACCGCGCTAAGCGGTCCGATTTTTGGCACCACCATAAGGTTTTAAGCGGGACTGCATTTGGTGGCTTATCGTAAAATCCGCTGCGGGCCGTGGACCTGCTAAGAGCGTAGTGGGCCGTAATGAACGGATTGCAAGCATGGGCCTCAGATTTGGTTTATATGCCATCATTTTATTGACGCTCGCCGGTTGCGGCGCGCCGTGGAGTCTCAACTGGCTGAGCCAGCGCGACAGTTATAAAGAACTCAATCGCACCGCACTGTCCGCCAACCAACCGAGCGATGCCACGCTTGTTGTCCTCCGGCGCCACGGGCTACTGGAGGCTTGGGATGCGAATTCCGCCGCAGCCATAGCGGCGTTGCGCGCGGACATGGTCGGCCAACCGGACAAGTGGTCTGACCTGTTCGCGTTGGCCGAGCTAAGTTATTTGCGGGGTCGCAGGGAGCGGTCGCAGCCGGACAGGCTTGCTGCAGCTGTCTATGCCTACGCGTTTCTGTTTCCGGATGACGATGGCAACGATCGGCCGCTTCCCTATGATCCGCGCTTTCGCCAAGCCTGCGATATTTACAATCTTGCGCTTTCGGATACGCTTGCACCATTGGGTGGCGAAACGTCGGTCGGGTTCGCGTCCCAGCAATATGCGCTGCCTTTTGGCGCCCTGGATATGAAGGTTGACCAAGCTTCTTTGCAAAGTGAAGGCCGGTCTGATTGATTCATTTCGGCCGACCTACGCTTTAAGCGTCGAGGGTCCGAACAATATTTATCACAGTGCTGGCCTGGGCGCTCCGTTGGCCGCGGCCCCACAAGGATCGGCTGCATCCCCAACAGGACTTCAGATCGCGCCAAAGTTGCGCATCCCGGCCGATGCTCTGCTGACGATAAGCTCACCGCGGCAGCAGTTGTCCCAGCCGCGGATACAGGCGGTTCTCACCGTGCATACGATATTCGATGCTGAGGACGTACGGATTGGCGCACAAACCGTACCGCTGCAATATGACCAGACGGCGGCTCGTGCGCTGAGTATCGTTGAGGGCGCCGCGTGGAGCAACGAGTACAGCGGATTTCTCAATGGCACTCCCTTCGACCGGTCAGCGCGGCTTATCGCCCTGGAGCCACATCGTATAGGCCGCCGGCCAGTGATCTTGGTGCACGGCACGGCTTCGAGCCCGTTTCGCTGGGCAGACATGGTGAACGACCTGATTCAGGATCCACAAGTCAGGGACAACTATGAGTTCTGGTTCTTTACCTATGGAACCGGCAATCCCATCCCTTTCTCCGCGCTGCAGCTACGTCAGGCGATTGAAGGCGCTCTAACGCAGTTGGGCGGTTCTCGCGCCGATCCCGCACTTAAGGAGCTTACGTTAATCGGGCACAGTCAGGGTGGCTTGCTGGCCAAGATGGTCGTCATCGATCCAGGTGATGCGTTGTGGAACGGAGTTAGCCGTCGTCCGCTAGATACGCTGCGACCTGAGCAACACCTCTCGCGACCTGATCCGTCAGACCCTGTTCCCTGAAGCAATACCTGAGGTGCACCGCGTCATCTTTATCGCTACGCCACAGCGTGGCAGTTACATTGCGGCGTTTTCGATCAGTCAGTTTCTCGGGCGGTTTGTGACGCTGCCTGTCAGTATCGCCAAGGCAGCAGGGGAGATTGCAACCGGCAACAGTGGCAATGTGCTGGTCGACCCGACTCATTCTCGCCTGGGCAGCATTTATGGCATGTCGCCGAACAGCCCCTTCATCAAGGCGCTGGCCGCCGTGCCGCTTGCTCCTGGTGTGCACGCAAATTCCATCATTCCGGTGGAGACCAACGGTCCATTGTCAGAGGGCACGGATGGGGTTGTTCGTTATGAAAGTGCGCACATCGACGGTGTAGACTCTGGAGCTGGTCGTCCACTCCGGTCACTCCACCGAGTCAACCCCGGCCACAATCGCCGAGGTTCGTCGCATTCTGCTTTTGCAACTGGCAACTCACACGGCTTCACATCTGGCATCCGCGGAACACTGACAGGATGATGCGGGGCCGGCACGCTCCACAGGAGTTTGAGACATGAAGCGGCCTCATTGGCTTACATGGATAGCGCACGAGTTTCTCGAAATGCTGCCCGTCGTGATTTTCTTCGCCGTCGGCTTCAATGTGATCATACTGACCACCAACCTCGTCCTCAGCGACTACGAGCTGCGTATTGGCAATCTGCTGCTGGCGATCACCGGCGCATTGGTGGTCGGTAAAGCGGTGCTGGTGGCCAATGCGACACCGTTTCTACGCCGGTATGACACGTTGCCGCTGGCCTGGTCCATCCTCTACAAGACAACAGTTTACTGCCTGTTTGTTTTCCTGGCTCGGCTGATCGAGGCGGGTCTCGAGGCCTGGTTCACCGGATTGTCGTTCTCGGACATGCTGGCAAAGTTTTCGTGGCACCGCTTCCTGGCGATCCAGATCTGGCTGTTCGCGTTGTTCATGGTCTACGTCACAATCACCGAGCTAAACCGGCTGTTCGGCGAGGGCGAGCTGACGCACATGCTGTTCAATCACCGCTCAGCCGAACTAACCCGTGGCCGCCGAGAGCGAGCACAAAGACTGGTGCAACTCAGCCACCTGACTGCGAGCCATACGCCTGAGGAACTGGCCAATCGCGCTTCGCCGGCCAACGCCGAACTGCTGCAATTGCTGCGGGACTTGGCCAAGGGATAGCACGACGGTTGCAGGAATTGCTTCGTTCGTCAGCCTTCACACACAGGCCGCGAGATTAATGCACTCACGAACCCGGAGTGTTGCGCTGACGTGGTTCTCCCTGCCTTCATTTCGGTCATTATAGATCCGGCTGCCATTATCTTGAATAGGCGGCATAGCGCACGGGCTTCTGGCGGAAGAAGCTGCGGACCCGCGCGGGTGCCTTGGCCAGCCGGCGCATGTGGCTGATGGCGGCCTGCTTGAGCTGCTGCTTGCTGCGCAGCGGCGCCTTGCGAGTGATATGCTGCTTGACGGCGTTCAGCCTCTTACCGGCGGATCCAGCTCCGGGCTGTAGGACGGCGGGTAGGAGACCTCGATCTTGGCCCTGTGCCGGCCAGCCACTCCCGCACCGCTGCTGAGCGATGCACCCGCAGCCGGTAGAGGATCATGAACACCTTGCGCATGGCGTCGCGGATCAGGCGTTGCAGGAAGCGGATCAGCACCGGCGCCTTGATCGCGCCATCCAGCACCATCCGGCGCAACTCGCCCCGGTTGCTGACCGCCGAGATCAGGCCCAGCCCGATGCGGCGGTGGTTGGGCTGCACGACGGGCGTCTTGCCGGGCGGCGCGTAGAGAACGACCGCGCACGTCGGCGGCACGCAGCCTGGTCTCGCACCCCAGAAGATCACCCCGCGCTGCCCGCCTCGCCCGCGCCACGATCGCCGGATATTCGTGGCGCAGCCAGTGCCGCACTTCGGCCGGGCACTGCTCCTAGGCCCGTCGCAGCGGCTTCTGCGCGGCAAAACCCCAGTGTGCCAGATACGTGCCGGTGGTGCGCACCGCCAGGCGCACACCATACTGGCGCAGAATAAGCGCACGCACCGCTGCCCGGCTCCACAGGGCAAAGTCCAAGCCTAACTCATCGGGCATGTGGCGGCAGATCAGCCGCTTGATCTCTGTCTCCTGCGCCGAGGTCAGCCGCCGCTGCTCGTCTGGCTTGCGGCCACGCTTGCCGCTGACCAGGCCCTTCTTGCCCTTGGTCGCAAAGCGTTTGCAGATGTCGAACACCCCGGTCTGGCTGAGCCCGACCTGGGCGGCAATTGCAGCATAACTCGCACCACTTTGACGCAGCCCGATCACCTGTCGCCGTCGTCTCCTCCTGGGCCGCCGGAGCCAGCTTGCGCATGTCCACGTGCTTCATACCGAAAGAGGTGGTGCGCTCACAGCTTTCTTTCAAGATACTGATTGCCGGATCTATCACTGCCGGCAGCGCGCCGAGATAAACCTGCACGGCGCGCTGGAAGTAGAGTTCGTCCAGCAGATGCGTGCGCGTCTCTTCGGTTGGAATGCCATTTGGGAAAGGCGCATTGGCAAGATCATTCCAGCGGGCGTCCTGCGCATGTGCAGGGGCCGCCAACAGGAAGGAGACGACGAGAGACCTGATGACGGGTCGCTTCACGCTGATTTCCTTTCAACTCGTCCCCAGAGGAACTACACTGCTGAATGGTACTCTAGATTTAGCGCTCACCCAACTCCTTGGCGCCGGGTGGTCGGAATGTCCCGCGCTCAGTCGGTGGATGGCCGCTGCAGCCTCTGCAGTATCTGGTCGACGGTGAAGCTGGCCGCCTTCTGCCGCGGCGGATAGTCTTTGAAGGTCGCTATGAACTGGGCAGTCCGTTGCTGGGCCTCCAGAATCAGAAAGTCATGATTGAGAAACCAGTCCCAGTAGGTGTTGGATGTTACGTCGGCCCGCTCAAACGGGTCATCGCGAAGATTGAAAATCTTTGGCACCCGGAGGGCCACCAGCGGCTCGGCCCAAACTTGCATCGTGCCTTGTGCCCGCTGCTCCAAAAAGACGAATTTGTAATTGCCGACCCTCAGCGCCATGAGGTCTCCATCGTCTGAAAAATAGAAATATTCGCCACGGGCGCTTTTGTCTGTTTGTCCAGTCAGGAAAGACAACTGGTTGTACCCGTCGAGATGGACTTTGTAGGTACGGTTCCCGATCGCATACCCTGAGAGCAACTTTTCCTTGACGTCCGGTTGCCCGGCGGCCGCCAGTAAGGTCGGAAGCCAATCCATCGCTTGAACCATGTCATTGGCGACGGTTCCTGGCTTGATCTTCCCGGGCCACCGAATCATCGCCGGGACGCGAAACGCACCTTCCCAGTTGGTGTCTTTCTCGCTGCGGAATGGCGTTGTAGCCCCGTCGGGCCAAGTGTTGGCGTGCGGACCGTTATCGGTCGTGTAAAAACAATCGTATTGTCACCGATCCCAAGCTCATCAACTTTCGCCAGGACTGTGCCCACGTTCTTGTCGTGATCAATCATCACGTCGTGATAGATGCCTTGGTCCGGCCCCGCCTGACCAACACTCTCGGGTTTGGCGTGCGTCCGCAGATGCATATGGGTGAAGTTCACCCAGATGAAGAACGGCTTGTTTGCCTTGACCTGCCGGTCGATAAAGTCGGCGGACCGCGCCGCGATGTCGTCGTCGATCGTCTCCATCCGCTTCTTCGTCAGCGGGCCGGTGTCCTGGATGCGTCCATCGGCAAAGGAATGGATCACGCCGCGAGGGCCGAACCGTTCCTTGAAGGCCGGGTCTTTTGGGTAGTCCGGCAGCTCCGGCTCCTCCTCGGCGTTCAGGTGATAGAGATTTCCGTAGAATTCGTCGAAGCCATGGTTTGTCGGCAGAAACTCGTCCTTGTCACCAAGGTGATTTTTACCGAACTGGCCCGTCGCGTAGCCAAGCGGCTTCAGTAGCTCCGCGATGGTCGGATCGTCTTTGCTGATGCCGATATCCGCGCCTGGTGTGCCGACCTTTGACAGACCGGTGCGGAAAACGCTCTGCCCGGTGATGAAGGCTGAACGGCCCGCGGTGCAGCTCTGTTCGCCGTAGTAGTCCGTGAACATCAGGCCTTCGCGGGCGATACGGTCGATGTTGGGCGTGCGGTAACCCATCATGCCCATCGAATAGGCGCTCAGGTTCCATATCCCGATATCGTCGCCAAAGATCACAACGATGTTCGGCTTGCGGCCATTTGCGCCCGTATTTTGGGTGGACGCGCCTGGCGATAGCAGGCGGGGTTGCCGGGGCTTGCGCTTGTGCCACGCGCAACGTGGAACCTGCTGTGATGGCAGAGGCGCCAGCGAGAAGTATTTTGCGGCGTTTTACCGCTGAGGCTTGTTTATTTTCGTCACCCATGGTGTCGTGCACTCCCCTTGATGTTGACCGGCCGTCTGCTCACGCAACGGAAGCCGATATGGCTCATTCCGCTGTCGATCATTTGCGCATGCCGAGCCGCGGGACGGTAGCGGCGGCAGTAACTTGGTGAGCACAGGAAGGAGCCCCCCTTGACGACGCGCCGGGGAACGCGAACCGCAGGTTGAGCCGGATCGAGGCTTGCTGTCATCGCCGCGTCGTCTGGCGCCAAGGGTCCACAACATGTCATGCCACCATCATACTTATGCTGCGGGGCATACCAATCGACCGTCCACTCCCACACGTTGCCGATCATGTCAAACAGGCCGTACCCGTTTGGCGGAAAGGTGCCCACCGGCGATGTCCGATCATATCCTTTGTTTCGTAATCGTTGATAAGGGAAATGCCCCCACCATGTATTTGCCATCATCCGGCCGCCGGGAGCGAATTCGGCACCCCAGGCGTATTCGGCGCCATCCAACCCACCGCGAGCGGCAAACTCCCACTCCGCTTCCGTGGGTAGTTCCTTTCCAGCCCATTGGGCGTAGGCCTCGGCGTCCTCGAAGGCGATGTGCACGACGGGATGGTCCCAACGTCGCTCAATCGAGCTTCCCAGACCTTCTGGACAGCGCCAATAGGCATCCCGCGTCCATGCCCACCAACGCCGGAAGTCCCGCAGGCCGACCGCGCTGCCGGTCTTGCGGAAGACCATTGAGCCGGGGGCAAGCGCGTCTACGGACACCCCTGGAAACGCTGCTGCATCCAGTGGTCGTTCTGCAACCGTTCGATAGCCGGTTGCTTCGACAAAACGGGCGTAGTCCGCGTTGGTGACGGGACATGGATCGATCGCGAACGGCGCCACTGTCACAAGGTGAGCAGGCCCTTCCTCCGGATAGTGCTGATCAGATCCGATGCGAAACTGTCCGCCTGCCAGTGCGACTGGTTCTAAATCCGGTTGCGAGCCGCGCGGCAAGGCTGTCCGGGGCATGACGCTGTCGGATCTTCCGACTGCTTCGCGCCGAGCACGAAGCTTGGCCGGAGTAGTAATTTTGCTCATGCGCCGATTGTTGGGCTATTTTGACCATGCCGAAAAGGGTCCACGGCCACACGCAACATTCGACGAATGCGACACTTGCATGGCCTCGGCCTGGTGTGTTCGCCGGTAAGCTGCACAACTTATGGTTTGGATGTCGTCTCCTTATGATAATCGATATTGATCTACAAATAAGTTAACAAGCCAACCCGGAGATACTATGCATGGCCTGACCCAAATAGTCGTTGTGGTCGTCGGAATGCTTGCCTTCACAACCCAGACGCGCGCCGCCGACGCGTCGGACGGCGTCACCTCAATGGAGCGGTTGAATTCGACATTCCGGCGATTGCTTTCCTTGGTACTTCCGTCCAACAGCGCCGTCCGGCTGGCGTTCAGGCGCAAAACAGCTTTGCCCCACGGCATTTTATCTTGAACAAGCAGCAAAGGGACCTGGTCCTTCCATCTTGACGGGAAAGCAATATGGCTGCTGCAGAAAATCATATGCAGCACGCAGGCCGCTGATACACCGACGCGCTAACTCTTGATCTTCCATTTGCCATCGTCCGCACGACACCAGGTCAGGTCGTAGCTGCGCGGCGGCGTGTCACCCCGGGCATAAATCTCATGGTGCATTGCATGACAAGGGCGGTCACCATCACTAAAGATCTTGGTGACCGACGACGAGCCGTGATTGCCGGTGGCGGAATTGGACCATTGATCCTCTGCGCCAACATCGAGCTTTGGGGTCCGATTTAGTCGATCAATGCTCTTCCCTAACAGGTTCAGGTCGGTTTTGGTTAGCGTCGGCCCGGTGCGATCGCTCCGAAACGGATTGATCTGGGCGTTCGCCGGACCCGATGCGAAAACTAAACTTAAGGCGGCCGATAGCAGCCAAGGGTGCTTCATCATTGTTTCCTTCTCCAGCCGGTGCGCCCGGTGCCTCCTCCGGATGACGCCAATCCTGCCTTCTCACCATATAGCGTTGCCGGCGCCGGATCATCCTTGAGCTGCGTTCCCGGGTCCATCCTTGGGATCTTCACAGCTTAAACAGAATGATTTATCACAGGATCCGGGATAGCACTGGGGTCAGTAGAAATTGATGGCACAATCAACGCCGCGGCGGGATCCTCATGTGGTGACCAATCTTGGCGCGGGGGACAAGGAGCGGGCACGCAGTGCCCCGTCGGGCAAAACGTGCGGGCGATCGCGGAATAATGCATTGAGGCCCATAATTTTCGCTGCCGCACTTTTTGCCAGCGTTACGGGTTCACAGTGGATCATGCCTGCCGTCGCGCAGCAGGGCGTGGTTGAGGATGTCAGCAGTTTGGACGCGGTCGTGGAGTCCGTCGATCAGCATGATCGCACCATCCTGTTACGGGTGCCGGACGGGCTTGTCACGGTTGATGTCGGGCCTGAGGTGAAAAATCTGCCGCAGGTGAAAGCAGGCGACCACGTTCACGTGGGACTGCGGGAAGCTTTGGTTGCCCGTCTTGCCCCAGCGGCCGATCCCACCGCAGCGCCGAAGCAAAGTTCCGAGCTTCTGACGGCGGAGCCTGGTAGGAAGCCGGCCGGGTTCCGGCGTGATGCGATTCGCGCGAATGTCCGTATTACGGGAATAGATACAGCGACACACACGGTCAGGTTTGTCGGGCCGGCGCGTGTCGAACGTGTTGCTCACCTGCAAAATCCGTCCATGCAGAGGTTGCTCGAAAAGCTGAAAGTCGGTGACGTCGTCGAGATGACCTATAGCATCGCGTTGGCCGTGGTTGTCACGCCAGTCGGTACCTGATCAAAGGCGATATGCAACGCTTTGCCCTTCGACAAGTTGGTTGCTGATGTGCCGCGGCGGCGTGTGGACAATGTAGGCCAGCTCAGTATTATAAATCAGTGGTGAGGTTGGGGGAAGCAAGCAATGATACTGAGACGTTGCATTCTAGGCATCGCTTTTTGTGCGTCAATCTTGCCGGCAGCGGTACATGCCGCGACAACCGAGGAAGACTTTCAACTCCGCTCGACCAGCGACCTTGTCGATCTTTGTTCGGCAGGCCCGACAGAAACGATAGGAACAGCCGCGCTCAATTTTTGTCACGGCTTTGCACTTGGTGTGTATCGTGTCCTACAAGAACAGCAGTTGGCGTCACAACGCTCCCGCATGTTTTGCGTACAGGGACCGACGCCCTCACGAAACGAAGCGATCGCTGATTTCGTGCAATGGGCGCGAGCAACTCCAAGCGTCTTATCGCAGCCACCGTCCGATGGGGTTGCTGCCTATTTGATTCACAAATTTCCATGTTCGGGCGCCAAATGATTGGGAGAGTCACAGTCAGATGAAAATCATCGTCGAATTGTCGTTCTGCGCGTTGGTGTTGGTCGGATGCTCCGGTCTGTCGGATACCCAACAACGCGCCCTCACCGGCACCGGGGGCGGCGCGGCGGCTGGCGCGGTGTTAGGCGCCATAGGGGGGAATGCGGGTCTTGGCGCTGTTGCCGGCGCCGGTGCAGGCCTCATCGGCGGTCTACTCTACGACCGAGCCCAAAAAGACCAGCAATCGGCTTATCAACAGGGCTATGCCTCGGGGCAGCGCACACGCTGATCTGTGCAGCCGGAACATCTCCGTCGGCGACCTGATCCATTCCGAGATTATTGTCTGCGTGGCGGGGGATTTGATGGCCCGATCCGAACTGAGCAAGGCTGGGGGCACGGTCACAGCCAGGAGAACCGCGCAGACATTAGCAGCCGGATCTCATCCGATGCTGGCTCCTAAATAGAGAAGGGTCCGCGACGTATGACCGGTCCGGCGGTCATCAACCCACGCATCAGAGCGTGATCAACCGTCGTTGCATGATCGTGCTGCCTGCCGTGCTCAGGAGCGGCCATGCTGAACAGCCTGGGAAACAAACAAAGGATTTCCACGCCTGCTGCTTGAAACGGCGAGCATGAGAGTGTCCCGTCCCACCTTCGCAGTTCGATCTATAGGCCGATTTAGGTTCGGAATTTGAGAATAGAGAATAATCCAAGGAAATCAGAGTATTAAAGAAAATAATTGGCGGATGGGGTGGGATTCGAACCCACGGTACGCTTGCACGCACGGCGGTTTTCAAGACCGCTGCCTTAAACCACTCGGCCACCCATCCGGCGCACGGAAACTAAGCCGTGCGCTCAAATGCCTCAAGCATTGACGAAACGGCGCGCAATCGATTTGGTGGGATCAATCCCGATCCGGCGAAAGAGCTCTTCCCCATGAAACTGAGGACCACCATGGCGATCATCGCTGCCATTCTGTTGCCGGGTGCCTCGGGCCATGCCCAACCCGCCGCCGACAATGCCAGCATCTGGACGTTGCAGGACGAAAACGCCTCAATCTCCGCCGGCAAACCGACCGACCGCTTCTACGTCAACGGCTTGCGGCTCGGCTGGACCTCGCCCACCAGCGCGGTCCCCAACTTCCTGGTCGATCTTGGCCACACCTTGTGGGGCGGCGGCCAGCAGCGCATCGCCTTCGACCTGTCGCAGCAGATCTACACGCCGGCGGACACTGAGCGCGCCATCCCGGACCCACGTGACCGACCCTATGCCGGCGTGCTGCTCGGCAATTTCTCGCTGCTGAGCGACACCGACGACTCCAGAAGCGTGCTGACCCTGAGCCTCGGCGTCGTCGGTCCGGGCGCCGGCGGCGAGGAGCTTCAGAACGGCTTTCACGACCTGATCGGCCAGAGTCACACCAATGGCTGGAGCCACCAGATCCCCAACACCCCCGCCATCGAGCTCCTGCATGAGCGGACCTGGCGCCTGCCCATGGGCACCGTCGCGGGGCTGGAAACCGATGCACTGCCGTCGCTGACTGTCGGCGTCGGCGACCTCCGCGACTACCTGCAGACCGGCGTACAGTTCCGCATCGGCCAGGGCCTGAATTCCGATTTCGGCGTGCCGCGGGTACGGCCCGGCCTGAGCGGCGGTGACGCCTTCACGCCGACCCGACCCTTCGCCTGGTATGTCTTCGGCGGCGTGGACGGGCAGGCGGTGGCCTACGACCTGCTGCTGCAGTCCAACCCGTTCCGCGGCGGCCCGCACGTCTCGCACGATCTGGGACGTGGCGCGAGATTCAGGGCGGCTTCGCGGTCATGGCCTATGGCATGCGCCTGACCTTCGCCTATGTCGCCCAGACGCAGGAGTTCAAGAACCAGACCGGCGGCCTGCACCAGTTCGGGTCGGCCGCCATCTCGCTCCGGTTCTGAATCCGTCGCCAGGCGCCCGCTGGCGGCCCCGGCCCTTACTCCCCCGCCAGGCGCGCGGACATCAGCGGCGCGGCCAGACGCATCAGGCTGGCGACATCGCTGGTCCGGTCGATCGCCAGCACCGCCGCGGCCAGCGCCGCGGCCCGGTCGGCGCCCAGCACCGCGTCGGTCAGACCGGCGAACTTGGCGCGCAGCTCCGCTTCCGACAGGAAGTTGGACGGCTCGCCCTTCGGCACCACGACCTTCTGCTCGAAGCGCTTGCCCCGGCCTCGATGGTCAGCTTGCCGGACATGTTGGTGGGAAACTCGGCCTCGATCTCGGGGTCGAAGGCACAGGTCACTTTCGGCAGCAGCGCCCGCACCGTGGCGTCGTTCAGCAGCCGGTAGCTGTCCCAGCCCATCGCCCCGGTCGCCAGCGCGGTGGAGATCACGAACGGCCCGCTGAACTGGCCATCCACCACGTTCGCGCGGATCGGCCTTCTTCTCCGCCGGCGCGCCGATCAGCAGCATGCCCGCCTTCGGCAGCCCGAGGCGGATCGCGGTGATCTCGGACGGCTTGATGTCGTTGGCGGCGCGCAGCGCCAGCGCCGCGTCGATGCCGGCATGGCCGTAGCGGCAGGATGGGTAGGGCTTCACCGCGGTGTTCATCAGCTCCCACACCGTGCCGAGGTCCTGCACCGCGCGCTCCGGCGTCGGGTTCGGCGCATAGGCGCGCATGAAGCCGTGCTTGCCCTCCAGCGCGTCGGACGCGCCCTTGAAGCCCTCGCGCACCAGGGTCGCCGCCATCAGCCCGTTGGTCGCCGCCCAGCCGACCTGGAAGCGCTTCGTCCAGGCGCCGTTGGCGAGGAACTGCAGACTGCCGGCGGCCTGCGACAGCACGGTGCCCAACGCGCCGGCGACACCGTCGGCGTCCAGGCCGAACACCCGCGCGGCGGCGGCGGCGGCGCCGAAGGCGCCGCAGGTGGCGGTGGGATGATAGCCGCGGTCGTAATGCTCGCCGGCCGGCAGGGCGAGGGCGACGCGGCAGGTGATCTCATAACCGGCGATGATGGCGGCCAGCACGTCGGCGCCCGAGGCGCCGACCATCTCGCCGGCCGCCAGCGCGGCAGGGATCACCGGCGCGCCCGGATGCAGCGATCCGGCGGCATGCGTGTCGTCGAAGTCCAGCGAATGCGCCAGCGCCCCGTTCAGGAAGGCCGCACCGGCCGGGGTATAGCGCGCCGCATCGCCGAACACGCCGGCATTGCCCGCGGCCATGCCCATCGCGCGGGTCGCGGCCAGGAAGGACGCCGTGCTCTCGGCGTCATGCCGGGCCCGGACGATGTTGCCGACGAGGTCCAGCACCAGGAAGCGGGCGCGGTTGACGACCTCGGGCGGCAGCGCGTCCAGCCGGATGCCGGCGGTGAAGGCGGACAGGGTGGCGGTAACGCCCATGATGCGGTTCCTCCTGCTACTTGTCGGTATTATGCCGGAAAGTGGGCTGCAGGCCAAGGCAGACCCAGGAATACCTGGGTCCAGGTCCTTCGCATTCAGACGAGTTCGGCAAACGGCTTGCGCAAAATCGATTTGCTTGTCATGCCCGCCATTCGCCAGAGCCCTTGTCCAGGCACAACAAAAGTGAGCCGGATGCATGATTCGCCCGAACCAGGCTAGCCGGTCTTGGGTTCGGTAGACGACCGAAAGGTTTCTGGTCTTGCTATGTTGGAGTCACCAAACGTTTGACATGACAAATTCTCATTGAGGCCGCCAGGTGCTGACCAGATTGCAAATCCGCAATTTCAAGACCTTTCTTGATGCTGATATCGAGCTTGGGCCGGTGACGGTGCTTTGCGGCCCCAACAACGCCGGCAAAACCGCTGCGCTTCAAGCCATCGCGCTCTGGCGACTAGGACTTAAGACCTGGCAGGCCGAACGCGGCAAGAGCTCCATAGCACAGGAGCGGATCGGTGTAACGATCAACCGTCGGGATCTGGTCTCAATTCCGGTGCCGGAGGCCAACCTGCTCTGGCATGGCTTGCGCACGCGAGAGGGCATTCGGGAAAGAGGAAGAACGGGCACACACAATCTTCGGATTGACATCATATTGAGCGGAGTCGGCAGAGATGGCGCGTGGGATTGCGGGCTGGAATTCGACTATTCGGGGCCAGAAATCATCTATGTGCGTCCACTGCGTCTGTCGGAGCAGCCAAGATCCGAACGAATGACGGTGCCAGAGGGTGCGGGCGATGTTCGTGTTGCGCTGCTTCCGGCTATGTCAGGTCTGGCGGCTGTCGAACCAAAGTGGGAGCCTGGACGTATCGACGTTTTGATCGGCGAGGGGCAGACAGCGCAGGTGCTGCGCAACTTATGCTTTCAGCTCTGGCAATTGCAGCCTGAATTGTGGAACGAGCTCGTTGTCCATATGCAGCGGCTCTTTGGCGTGACGCTTAAGGCACCGCAGAATATTACTGCACGCGGCGAAATCACCATGGCCTATGAACACAAGGGAGCAACTCTCGATCTCTCCTCGGCCGGGCGCGGTCAGCAGCAAATTTTGCTGTTGCTGGCTTATGTGCTTGCAAACCCGGGGACAACGCTGCTGCTCGACGAACCGGACGCCCACCTTGAAGTTGTCCGACAGCGGGAGACCTATAACCTGCTCAGCGAGCTGGTGCATCAGCAAGGCAGCCAGATCATTGCGGCAAGTCATTCCGAGGTCGTTCTGGAAGAGGCGTCGCGGAAGGATACGTTGGTGGCGTTTGTTGGTCAGCCGCACCGGATTGATGATCGCGGTTCGCAAGTTAGGAAGTGGCTGGCGGACTACCCGATTGATCACTTGTATCAGGCGGAGTTGCAGGGCTGGGTGCTGTATTTGGAGGGATCAACCGATCTGGCGGTATCCTTGCCTTCGCCAATAAATTGGACCACCCCGCCCGAAAGGCACTTGAGCGTCCGTTCGTTATCTATGTTGCCAACGACCCGAGCAAGGTGCAGCGGCATTTCTATGCATTGCGAGAGGCCAAAGATGACATGCTAGGCGTCGCACTGTTCGACAGGTTGGATCGTACACCACGAGATCTTGGCGTGGAAACTCTGATTTGGCTGCGCCGAGAAATGGAAAATTATTTTACCCGTCGGGACGTTCTGGAGGCTTGGGCAATGGGTGAGGAACCCGACACCTTGTTCGGCCGGGGGCGGGTCAACGTAATGCGGGCCGCCATCACCGAGATCGAAGCGGCGCAGCGAAGCCTCGGGAGGGATATCTGGGCCGCGGATATCAAGGCCACCGATGATGTTTTAGACCCTATTTTCAGACGATATTATACTGAGTTGAAGGAGCCGCTGTTGTTCCGCAAGGCGGACTATCATCGGTTGGTGCAATACATTCTGCCAGACGAGGTGCCCCGTGAGGTGGTTGAAAAGCTCGACCGCATTCTGGACGTATCGCAACGCGCGCGACCAGTTGTAGCGTGATTCCCCGGGTCCAAGCGATCCGAACACAACGTGAGTCCGCTGAACGCTACACCGGCATCTGTCGTCGCTGATGGGTTCGGCCTATCCGTGCGGCTTCCTCGCTATGGCCGGCGATCACCCGCACCCCCTCATCCAGGCGGGCAACGATGTTGCCGGGGTTGCAGCCTTCCAGGAAGGCGATGCGGTTGCGCCGGCATGCCGCGAACACCCGGTCTCGCGCCGCCTGCATCACCGGCGGATACGGATCGCGCAGCAACGTCACCGATCCCAGCGACAGGCTGAGGTCGCCCGGTCCCATCTCGGCGAAACCAGGCCCGGGCACCGCGCAGATCGCCTCGGCGTTGGCGATGCCCTCCGGGCTTTCCAGCTTCACCCCCAGCAGCAGTTCGCCGCGCGGGTTGAGCGGCCAGGGGTCGCACAGGTCCATGTAGGCCTCCCCCGACACTCCCCAGATCGGCGCCGCCGTGGTCTCCGAGCCGCGGCCGCGCGTGCCGATCCCCAGCAACGGCCTGCCCTCGGTATCCTTGCCGCCACGGGGCGCGCGCTGGCGCCGCCGATCCGGTCCTGCGGCGACGGGATCGCCGGATCGACCGCCTGCCAGATGATGCGGATAGCGGCAGGCTTCGACGAAGGCGCGCACTGCATCAGCGGTCTCCGCCTGGCATAGCAGGATGCCGTGCACGCCGCGACCGAGGATTTGCCGAAACTGCCAGGCATTGAAGCGAACATTCGCCTCATCGGTGCCGTTGACCGGCGCCTCCACGATCACGGCCGGTGTGCGATGGCCCGACCGAGTCGGACCGCCATCCGCCAGACCGCGCATGTAGTCGGCCAGGCCGGTCATGTCGAAGGCGCCGTGCTCCATGCCGACATTCATGTAGTCGGCCCAGGTGGCGGCATCCTGCCGGCCTTGCTCATGGGTCAGCACGTGGCCGCTATGCGCGCCGTCGTAATAGATCGCCTGGTCCTGCTCCAGCAATTCGATGGCGCGGTTGATCCGGCTTGCCATGTGCAAACTCCCGCGGTTCTTGCTCAAGCAGTGTGCGACTGTTGCCGGGGGCTTCGTCAAGCCGGACCCGTCGTCAGTCGCAACGCAGCCTGGCTGGACTTGGTCATGTCGCCGGCTGCAAGACAAAGGCCTTCAAGTCGGCTAAGACGCCATGGACTCTTCGGCAACATACGCAGCCCGGGAGACGCCTATGGATGCTGTCCTGCCTTACCGCGCCATGGCCTATAACAATGCCTGGGCCAATCATCGTCTGCTCATCGCCTGTTCACGGCTGTCGCAGGTCGATTTCGCGGCGCCGCGCACGGGGTTTTTCCCCAGCTTGAGCGCCACGCTCAACCATATCCTGATCATCGATCGCTTCTACGTGGACGCAATGGAGGGCGGCACATTCGGGTTCGACGCCAGGGCGGACCCGGAGCCTTGTAAAACGGTGATCGCGCTGCAGACGGCACAGGCGGAGGTGGACCGCCGGCTGATCGCCGTCGTCGAGCGTCTGGGCGAAGCCGGCCTCGGCAATATCGTCCACGTGCACCGCCCTGATCATATTCAACACGAGCGGATGGATCGGTTGCTGCTCCATCTCTTCCAGCACCAGATCCATCACCGTGGTCAGGCGCACGCCATGCTGAGCGCGACCAGCGTCCCGCCACCGCAGCTCGACGAATTCTTTTCGGCCGGTGACGCACCACTGCACGCCGCTGAATTCGCCGCGTTGGGCTGGACCGAAGATACCGTCTGGAGCCATTGAACGGCGCGGCCAGCGCAGCAACGCCCTAATACGACCGGCCGTAGCCGAACCCTTCAAGGCCGCATGGCGAGCGCGCCCGTCTGCTGATACATGCCCGTGCATGACCACGACCTTCCCAGTCATCCGCCCCGCCGACCGCACCTTCAAACTGCTCGGCCGGCTTTGGCGCGAGCACCTGATCCACTACAAGCTTCGGCTGGCGCTGGTCCTGGCGCTGACCCTTCTGATGGCCGGCACCACCGCGCTGTATCCGGTGGTCATCAACCATGCGTTCGACATGTTCACCGAACGCACGACCGGCGGATCCTGTATCAGATTCCGGCGTTGGTGATCTGGCCGTAACCGGCGTCAAGGCCGTGGCGCAGTATTTCCAGAACGTCCAGGTCCAGCAGGTCGTGCTGCTGGTCATCCGCGAGCTGCAGGGCCGGATGTTCGCCCATCTGACCCGCGCCGACCTCGCCCGCCTGGAACGCGAGGCGCCGGCCCAGCTCGCCGCGCATTTCACCACCGACGCGGCGACGATCCGTGAGGCGCTGACCCGCGCGGTGAACGGCATCGCCGACGTGATCACGGTGATCGGCCTGGTCGGCAGCATGATCTACCTGAACTGGCTGCTGTCGCTGATCGCCGCGGCGCTGTACCCGCTGGCGGTCGTGCCGATCGAGCGCATCGGCAAGCGCGTCCGCAAGGCCTCGGGCGGGATGCAGGAACGCGTCGGCGAAACCGCCGCGCTGCTGAACGAAAGCTTTGCCCAGGCCCGTACCGTCCGCGCCTACCGCCTGGAAGCCAGCGAGATCCCGGCGCGCCGAGGCGGCATTCGCAGCAGCTCTACAAGTCCCTGCTGCGGATGACCAAGAGCCGATCCCGGGTCGAGCCGGTGCTGGAGGTGCTGGGCGGCGCCGCGGTCGCGGCGGTGATCGGCTTCGAGGGCTGGCGTGCCGCGGTCAGCGACCATGCCCTGGGCGATTTCACCGGCTTCGTCGCCGCACTGCTGATCGCCGCCCGGCCGCTGCGCGCGCTGGGCTCGCTGAACGCGGCGTTGCAGGAGGGGCTGGCCGGCATGGTCCGCGTCTTCGCCATCATCGACGAGCAGCCGACGCATCGAGGACGCGGCCAGATGCCGTGAAGCACTGCCCGCCGGCCTGGGTCATGTCGTGTTCGACAGACGTACGCTTCGTCTATCCGGATGGCCGCGCTGGCCTGGCGGGCCTGACGTTCGAGGCTCGCCCCGGCACCACCGTCGCGCTGGTCGGGCCGTCAGGCGGCGGCAAGTCGACGGCGCTGGCGCTGATCCCCCGGCTGCACGATGCGACCGGCGGCGCGGTCCGCATCGATGGCGCGGACGTGCGGACGGTGACCCTGGCCAGCCTGCGCGACTAGCATCGCCTATGTCGGCCAGGACGCGCTGCTGTTCGACGACACGGTGGCGGCGAATATCGCCATGGGCCGTCCCGGCGCTTCGCCAGGCGGCGATCGAGGCCGCCGCCGAGGCCGCCGCCGCCGCCGGATTTCATCGCCGCCCTGCCGCTGGGTTATGAGACACAGTGGTCGGTCCCGGCGGTCAGCGCCTGTCCGGCGGCCAGCGCCAGCGTGTTGCCCTTGGCCCGCGCGCTGCTGCGCAATCCCCGGATCCTGTTGCTGGACGAGGCGACCAGCGCGCTCGACACCGAGAGCGAGGCCGCCGTGCAGACCGCCCTGGCCACGCTGCGCAAGGGGCGCACCACCATCGTCATCGCGCACCGGCTGTCCACCGTGCGCGACGCCGACCTGGTGGTGGCGCTGGCCGATGGCCGTGCGCAGGAAAGCGGCACGCACGCCGAACTGATGGAGCAGGACGGACTGTATGCGCGGCTGGTGCGGAGCCAGAGCTTGCTGGGCGCGTAATCGCCCCCGGCCAGCCTCCAGCATCAGTCTGCCCAAGCCGAGCCACGGATCACGCTGCAGAAATTCAGTGGATGGAATGTCGGCTCCTTGTCCAGGATGACGTCTGTATTGACGTTGCCGAACGTGGTTCCGGGCTTGTGCCTGTTGCCGTCGTAGAAGGCTTGGATGATGCTCTCCTTGAACCGCGGCTCGCGTGGATGCGCACCGAGAACCGCGTCACGCTCATCATCCCCATATTCGGAATAGGCAAGCCCTAACACGTCCATTTCGACACCAGCGGTAACAAGCGCCACCACGGGGTGCATGTGCTGTGGAATGCCAGGTGTCGTGTGCAGCGCAATCGCGGTCCAGACCGTCTCTATGTCCCGTTGCGCGATGCCGTGTGCTTGAAGGAAGGCGCGAGCTGCATTGGCGCTATCGACTTCGAAACGTTCGGCTGCGCTGCTGTGTTGTTTGGTCAGTCCCATGTCATGGAACATCGCCCCCGTGTAGAGCAGCTCGGGATCGAAGCGCAGACCGCGACGCAGACCCGCCAGCGCGCCGAAGTAATACACACGGCTGGAGTGGTTGAATAGCAGCGGCGATTCGATGTCGCGGACCAGTTGGGTTACGTCCCGAGCCAGTTTGCTGTCGGGGATACTGACGTCTTTTATTGTTAAGCTCATTGGTCTCTCCGGTGAAAGCGCAGGCGCGAATTTAGGCTTCGCCACATCTGGCAGCAATTGACGGAATACACTGAATACTGCCAAAACCCGACCAGGGCGGACACCGGAGAGCGGATGCCGAAGACGATCCTCATCCTCGCGACACCGGGCGTGCAGCTGCTTGATGTATCAGGGCCACTCGATGTGTTCGCGGAGGCGAATGTCCAGACTGGACGGGTGGAATACCGACCGCTGCTGGCGGCGAAGGCGCCTGACCTCAGTTGAACGTCATGCCGCCGGATAGCGCGACAGTCTGCCCGGTCATGTAGGCGTTGCCGACCAGCATCAGGACGATCTGCGCGACTTCCTCGCTGGTGCCGAAACGGCCCAGCGGGATGCGGGCGGGGGAGGATGCGATACCGGATCGGACCATGTCGGTCTCGATCAGCGATGGCGCGATGGCGTTGACGGTGATGCCCTGCTTGACCAGGCGGGCGGCATAGCCCCGGGTCAGCCCCTCCATGCCGGCCTTGGAGGCGTTGTAGTGCGGGCCAACCCCACCAGCGCCGCGCGCCGCACCGGAGGAGATGTTGACGATCCGGCCCCAGCCTTGCACGCGCATGTGGGGCAGGGCCGCCTGCGTGCACAAAAACACCGACTTCAGATTGACCGCGATGGTGGCGTCGAAGTCGGCTTCCGTCAGGTCGTCGATGCCGCGGATGATGCCAATGCCGGCGTTGTTGATCAGGATGTCGATCGGGTCCAGCCCTTGTTCCACCGCGCGGATCATCGCGGTGACCGCCACACTGTTGGAGACGTCGGCCGGCACGGTGATGGCACGACGGCCGATGGCGGTAATGGCGGCGGCAACGCTCTCTGCTTCGGTCACCCGTTCGCGGTAGTTCACCGCGATGTCCGCTCCCGCCTCCGCCAAAGCGAGCGCAATCGCCGCGCCGATACCCCGGGACGCGCCTGTGACCAGGGCGACACGGCCGGTCAGATCGAGGGACATGAGGCGTGTCCTTGTTGTTGTCCCGCTAACACTATGGAGAAGGGCGTGCCAAGCAAGACGGTGGCCACCTCTTTAAGCTATAAGGCACTATAGCCACATAGCTATCTTAGCAAGGGTCAGCGAAAATGCAGGTATCTACATTCGACGCCAAGAACCGGCTCAGTGCCCTGCTGGCCGAGGTCGCACGTGGCGTCGAAGTCACCATTACCAAGCGCGGCGTGCCTGTCGCCAAGCTGGTCCCCGCAGCGCCCAGTTTCGATCGGGAGAGGGCGCGCCGCGCCGCCGCCGGATTGCGAGAAGCCAGCCGCGGCGCCACCTTAGGCAGCATCAAGATCAAGGATCTGGTGGACGAAGGACGTTCGTGAGCTTTGTGCTTGATAACTCGGTTGCCCTCGCTTGGTGTTTCGAAGACGAGCAGACCGCACCAGTCATGGCGTTGTTGGATCGGGTTACGGAGACGAGGGCCAATGCGCCGATGTTGTGGCCGTTGGAGGCGCTGAATGGCCTGTTAGCCGCAGAGCGGCGCCGGCGCATCGACGGCGCCAGACGCCTCCGGCTGATGACCTTCCTGCGAGACCTTCCGATCATTCTCGATCTCGACACCGCGGACCGCGCCTGGGAGGCGACCCAAACCTTAGCGGAGCGCTTTCGGCTGACGATCTATGATGCTGCCTATCTTGAGGTCGCGCAGCGTCGTCGGCTTCCGTTGGCCTCGCTTGACCTGGCGCTCAATGCAGCGGCCAAGGCTATGAGCATACCGACTTTGGGCTTCTGAACTTTCTCGGCCGAAGACCGCGCCGGCGGCAATTCTCGCGACCGGCCACCGGCTGCGGAGGCTTGTTCATAGCTGGACGTGCCTTGACCCACACCGCGTCTGCCAACCGAGCGACATCCCCGCCTCAGCCTGTCGGTAACTGAGGCGGGCCAGATATATCGTCGTGGATTTAGGCCGGCGTTTGGATCCGGCGACGGCGGGTGACGCCGAGACCGATCAGGCCAGCGCCGAGCAGGGCCATTGACGCCGGTTCCGGGACGAGGGCGGGATCGGACGTCACCAGACCCTGGGAGCCGCTCAGCGAGATCAGCGCCGTCGCGTCGCCGCCATAGGCCGCCGCAGCGCCCATGTCGGCGTTCACCAGACTCGCCAGCGTCGCATCATGCGCCGTATCGCCGCTGGTGTAGCTGAACCCGGTATACTCGTCCGACCAGATGGCAAGCTGGATAGCAGCCGAGGCATCACTGAGGTTGGTCGTGTTCGGATCCTTCAGGATGGCATCGCCGTAGTTGATCAGGCCGGTGATCTGACCGATCTGCGTCGTGGTCAGTGTCTGTGGGTTGTTTGGGTTGTTGTCGGTGGTGATCGGCCCGGTGGTGTACGAGTAGTTCTGACCGGTGCCAATATAGTCGTCATGAAACAGGTCGATGCACCAGGCATCGATGGTGCCGAGGCTGGTGGTCAGCACCTGCTGTCCAACATAGCCCTGGCCGAAGGCCGGGCTGTTGATCGTCAGCAGATCATTGTAGGGCAGCTCGATGTCGGTGATGGTGAAGGGGTCGGCTGAGGCCGGGGTGGCCAGCGCCAAGGTTGCGGCGCCGCTCAGCGCGGCGAGTGCAAGCAAAGTGTTTCGCATGAAGGATCTCCTGTCGTGAAGCTCGTTGCTTCAGGAGTTTCATTCCAATAAGCGTGCCAGACATATCATACGACTGTCGCGTCTTGGCTCCACCAGTATCAACCTTTCGTTATTTGATGCCTACAAAGTAATGCTGAGCGATGGGTCCGGCAGGGATTATCCATACAATTGTCAGAAGTCTCTGCCTCTGCTCAAGATCAGGCGTGCAGCATACCGCGGCGTGGTCGATAAACTTTCCACTCTGGATCTGGCCAGGACCTGGCCAAAGACCCGCAAATGACCGTTAGGCCGCGGTTTGTGAGGACGCAACATAGGAAGGCATGTCTGATAATGCATAGGTGTGGTCGAGAAATTTGACGCAGAGGACCGCGTCGGGATCCTGAATTCGGCTTATTGCGGCCACAACACTGGCATATCGCATAGGATCGTATGATTTCATACGTTCGTACAGCCAATATTAATGACATTGCGTTGGCTTCCCTCGGTATCGCGGCCCGTCCAGAGCCGAATTCCCCAAAATCGAAGCGGCGTGTAGCCATGGCACGATACTTGCTGTCTTGTCGGCAGGTCTGCGCTCGCGGATTTAACACACTGCCAATACAAGAGTATACACTCCATGTCCTTCCAGAAATCCTCCCTCCGTTCCACGTTGCTCGGCGCCGCCGCTCTGGCCCTCGCCTCGATCGCCGGCGCGGGCGCGGCACATGCCGAAGCCTGGACAATCGACTACACGACCGTTGGTGGCGATAGCGCCATGATCGATCTGATCACCGACAATACCCTCACCAATGGGGCCTACGCCGTGACCGGGATCAGCGGCGAGCGCGACGGTTTCACCATCACCGGGCTGTCGTCGTATGCCGGGTCGGACCAGATGCTGTCGGCCACGGATCCATATTTCGATTTCGCGGGCATTTCCTTCACCACCACGCAGACGGACCCGTCCGGGAATCCACTCGCCTATAATCTGTTTACAGATAACGGCTATTTCGAAGTCGCCAGCGCCGTGGACTCGATCGGCTATCCCAATAACGGTGTGGCCTTTGCCCCCGGCTTCAGCGTCACGGACGTGCCGGAGCCGATCTCCATCACCCTTTTGAGCATCGGCATGATTGGCATCGGCGCCGTCCGTCGCCGTCAGGCACAGCGTCCGCAGGCGCGCGCCTGAACATCCGTCGCCTGACAGAGGTCAATGGACGTCTGGCAACAGTTGAAGGACAGCCCGCCGCGCAGCGCCAAAATGGCCTACGTGCCGAGGTGGTCCGATGTTGCGCTACTAACGAGGGTCCGCCGCTACGGCCAGCCTTAAGCGGCCGTGTCCCGCATCCATCCACCGCCTGACGTCACCCGCCAGGCCGCATACAGCGCGATAAACGGCATCAGCGCGAAATGAAACCGCGACTGACCCGAAAACACCACCGAGATCGCGGTGAAGTAGCCGATCGCCGCCCAGCCGGAGAAGCACCAGGGCGGCAACGACCGGCGCAGCCGCAGCAGCGGCGGCAAGGACGCGGCCGCCAGTCCCAGCAGCACCACATAGACGACCTGGTTCAACACCCGTATTGCGCGGAACAGCAGATAATACGTCCCGTATCCGGCATAACCCGACTGATACAGCCATTCGGCCTCACCGTCGCCGGACCACAGGAACCAGATCTTCGCCGGGATCAGCTTGACGAAACGCCCCGGGTTCTGGCCGATCCACTGCCAGGCCCGTTGCTTGGCGATGCGGTCCATCTCGACCTGATCCCTGGGGTCCTTCGACAGGTCCGCCACCAGCGGATCGTCCGGCATATAACCGCCCCGCGCGCTGGAATTGTTCCCCGTCAACAGGGTGTATCCGCCATTGGTGGAGACCGGGATAAGGGTGTGGAACACGGCATAATTTCGCGCCGTCCATGGCAGCATGACCACCAGCATGCCGATGCCGGCCAGGACCATCGTCCGGATCCATTGCCGCAGCCAGCGCCAGCGCGTATCGGCATGCCCTTGGGTGGGCAACAGCAGCAGCGGTAGCCCAAGCACGACGGGAAGCAGGACCGCCTGCGACTTGGTCAAGGCCGCCACGCCGAACACCAGCCCGGCCGCCAACACCGCCACGGTGGACGGCGACATCAACAGCAGGAAACCAAGCAACAGGAGAAACTCGAAGAAGATCTCAACCGAGAGCAGCGGGACATAGGCGATCTGGTTCGGCAACACCGCGATGATCAGCACCGCCACCCGCCAGGACGCCGAACCGGCGAACAGCCGCATGCCGATCGCCGCCATCAGACCGACCACCGCGGTCGACAGCACCAGGTTTGCCACCTGACCGACCAACACATGCGGTCCGAACAGGCTCAGCAGCCCGCCCAGGAAGCCCGGCCACCCGACCGGCCAGAACGCCGTCAGGACCCCATCCTCGGCGAAGCCCCGCCCTGCCGCGATGTCTTGCGCCCGGGCATAATACCAGCCGAAATCGGAGGTCGGTGTCACCTCGATCAGCAGCAGCGGCACCCGCAGCAGGATATTGACCGCGCAGACAGCCAGCAGGAACGCACCGTCGGAAAGCCCGGAAAGCGTGGCTGAACGACGAATGCCTGACGCGATTGCTGTCACCGTGCCTCCGGCCTGTCGTTGCCATACCAGCCGGAATGTAGCTAAGCTATCAGAAATTGCAACGATTCGGCACGGTCATGACTTGCCGGCGCGCGGCCCGTACGTCTTGAACCGGTCCCGCGCGTCGCGCATCTCCGGCTCGGTCAGCAGCCGGGGCGTACCGGCCGACCGCGCCAGCAAATACTGGCGGCACAGTGTTTCCAGCAGGATCGAGTGGCTCAGTGCCTCGGCTGCACTGCTGCCGCAGACGATCATGCCGTGATTGGCCAACAGGCAGGCGGTGCGCCCCGCGATCGCCACCGCGGCAAGTTCGGCCAAGGCCGGCGTGCCAAAGGTGACATAGGGCGCGCAGCGGACATCGTTGCCGCCGAACTGCACCACCATGTAGTGGAACGCCGGCAGCGCCTGGTTCAGGCAGGCCAGGGCAGTGCAGGCATCGGCGTGGGTGTGGGCGATGAACGCCGTCCCAGGACAGGCGCGGTACACCGCCGCATGGAGAGCCCACTCGCTGGACGGCGTCGGCCGATCATCATTGCCGTCCGCGTCCCCAATCTCCACCCCGTCCAGCGTCAGACTTGCCAGGTCGTTGGATCCGACCCAATCCGGCGAACCGCCCGAGGGCGTGATCAGCATCCCCTCGGGCGTGCGCGCGCTGACGTTCCCAGCGCTGCCGACGATCAGACCGCGTTGGCCGAGTGTCTTGTAAAGCCAGGCTGTTTCAGTGCTGACCGGCCCGAGACTCATATCAGGAAGACGCCCTTGCCGTCCGATTGCTTGTCGAACAACTGGTATGCCTGCTCCGCCTGGTCGAGCGTCCACCGGTGGGTGAACAGCTTGTCCACGTCGATCTTGCGTTCAACACAGAAGCTGGCGCACTCCGCCTGGATGATGTTGGAAAACGTCCAGGATCCGATCAGCGTGAGCTGGCGGCGCAGGATGTGCGGGCTGACGTCGATATGCACGTCGCCGCCCTCACCCACAAAGCACATGGTGCCCCAGACTTTCGTGCTGCGGATCGCGTTGAGCCGAGCCTCGGGGTTGGAGGAGGTGTCGAGGGTCAGGTCGGCGTAGCGGCCGCTGGTCAGGTCCTTGATCGCCTGCACCGGGTCGTTCGACCCTGGATCGACCACCTCATCGGCGCCAAATTCCTTCGCCCGCTGCAGCCGCTGCGGGTTGATGTCGAGTGCGATCACCCGCGCGCCCATCGCCTTGGCGAACTGCGTGCCGGCCAGCCCGACCGGACCCTGGCCGAAGATCGCGATAGTGTCGCGACCGGAGATGTTCATCCGCCGCAGTGCGCCATACGCGGTGCCCGAGCCGCAGGCGATCGCCGCGCCCGCCGAGAATGACAGTTCCTCCGGCAGCGGCACCAGCGTGTTGGCCGGCACCAACAGGTATTTCGCATGACCGCCATGGGCGTTGTTGCCGTAGACCTTCACCGGTACCTCCTGGCAGAGCTGCTGCCAGCCGGAGCGGCAATGACCGCATTGGGTGCAGCCCTGGTAGTGGTGCACCATGACGCGCTGGCCAACGGTTGCCTCGGCTGGCAGCACATCAGGCCCGATGGCGGCGACCACGCCGCAGGGCTCATGGCCGGCAATGGTCGGATTGGGGTTGGGCGGCAGGCCAGTGGCGTTGCGCGCCTGGGTCTTCGGCCGGCGATATTGGTGCAGGTCGGAGCCGCACATGCCGGAGGCCTTCATCTCCACTACGACCTCCCCAGGGCCGGGCGTGGGGTCGGGGAATGTCATCAGTTCCAGGCCGCGTTCACCCGTGAAAACCACACCTTGCATTGGTTCCTCCTGCTTTTGGGTTGCTTGCAGTCGCTGACCGCCGGTGCCGATGTTAGCGCGATCCGGATTTTGCGACAGCCCCCAGGGCGGCGGCCGGTCGGCCCGATGAGGTCTCCGGCTGAACAGGAAATTCTCTCCTTTTGCTCGGGCGTGTGACTGGGGCGGTCAGGCGGCATCCATACGCTGGCAACGAGATCAGAACGGGTCCAGTTCGTTTGCGAAAGTCAGCGTGGTCACCCCGATCGAGCGATAATTGCCAAGGTTGAGCGAAGGCTGCGGTGTATTATAGCCAGCGAACACCACCGTCAGATGGTGTGGATCAAGATAGGCGGCCGTAGGCCCGTAAGCCCGACCGTTGTACCAGGCTGCATAGCCCGCGAGCGGAGCTTTCGCCGGGATCGTCGTTGGGGTGCCGATGCTGTCCGCGGAATTGCTGGCGACCGTGATCTGCCCGGTCGACACGATGGGATTATCGATGCCATTCACGACGACCCAGTGCAGCAGGTCGCCGGCCGTAGCGGTCTCGGCGTAGCCGATGAAATGAAACCCGTCGGAGTCGCCGTCAAGACAGTTCCCGGCCCCGAAAATCAGCCCGTATCGCCCGTCATCGAGGGGAACCAGGCCGCCGCTGCCAAGATACCGGATGGCGTGAAAATCGACCGCGGTTGGGTCATTCAGTCCGATCGCTGCGCCCTGATCGGAAAAGTTGATACCGTCCTTGGTGGTCGCGGAACGGATGGTAGTCAGGTCGTGATTGGGAGCGCGCCCGGCCGTGATGGCCCCCGGTGGCGTCGCCTGGCATTGCTGGTCGGACGGGAACGTCTTGTCGCCGTTCGGCACCTTGCTGACATACAGGATGGTCGTCAGGTGTTCCGAACCGATACTGCCCAATATCGCGTCGGGATTTTGCAGTCCGATTGTACGGGTCAGGGTGCTATCGGGCACCGGCTGGTTTGCCGGCACGCCGCGTAATGGCCGGCGCGGCGTGGGACTGAGCTCATGAACGATCAGTCCTGTTATGTCGATGTTTCCGTCCGAGCGATCCAGCGTGTAGAGCAGGCGACGAGCACCGAGCTGCAGCACGAACGGATGTCCTTGGCCGTTGTCGAAGACGCCTCCGGGACTGGTCGGATTATCCGGGTTTGTGGGATCGGTGGGACAGGCGGTCGTCAGTTGCGCCACAAGCTGCTGAAAGCGCCAGCTCTTGCCGCCATCTATCGACAACGCGGCGGCGACCGCCTCATTCGCATTGCGTGGACGATAGTCGAAATATCCTTGCAGAAACGGCCCGTACCCCTGGATGTGGGGAAAATAGTAAGGTTGCATCAAATTCGTTCCGGAATTGCTGGCGGGCGCACCGTTCACGCAGTAACCATTGTACGGCACCGCGTTGCTGGCCGGTCCCTGAGCCAGTGTCCAGGGACCGCCAGTGATGGTTGCTTCCACCGACGCGGTTGCAGCAACGATCGGCTGAGCAAAGGAGGGCGCGCCTGACAGAACGCCCACGAGCGCGGCCAAACCGGTTTGAAACAGCTTCATTGGGACAATTCCCCTAGAGAATGTGAGTATTGTTGTCGATGCGGCATGACTTAGTCAGTTGCCAATCGGAACTCGCGACTACTTGGTCCTTCGGGACAATTTATTATTGTAACCTCCCAGTCGATAGGTATTTCTGTCAAGGTGCCTGCTCGCGACAGTTCGATGACACAGCTGTCAATAGGTACAAAGCCAAATCGATGACGGCGGATGAGCGAAATGTCGTGCCGTGTTGGTGCCCATCCACTGCTTCATCCCAGCCCCATGTCTGAAGACTAATCGGATCAAACCGCCGATGAGATCGCCAGAGATGCTTATTGTGCCTTCGGACGAATAGGTCGCGCTGGAGCGACGCCAGCACCAGCGATACAAGCACACATGCATTGATCGATGCATGATCGGGTCGCTGTCCGGTACGCTACCAAAACCACGGGCCGACGCGGCTGGATGTTTCATTCGCGCCCCGTGCAGCGGACCCCGAAGTCGATCCAGCTCGGCAAAGATCGCTTTGGCGTTCCCAGCCACGAGCTCTACAGCCGGTAGGAGAAAAATATGTAAAAATACACGTATAGGTTGATTAACGCTTAACAGTCCGCCTAAACTGCGCTCGCCAGATCAGCGGACCGGCGACCTTGCTGCGTCGGCAGCGCGTCTGTGAAAGGGTTCGACGCCGCCATGGTAGAACAAGCCGAGCACGAGGCGACGATGGAGGAAATCGTCGTGGCGCTGCGCGAGACGAGACGCGACGCTAGCCGGATGCCGCCCTTTTCCGTGGTCGAGGGTCGGCCCAGCGGCAATTGGGCCTCGGCGGTCGCTCTGCGCGCCGGCGAGGCCGCGACTGCGCGCCGCAATGGCGACGGCGGGATCGCTCAAAACGCGACCGACTGGAGCGACATCGCTGCGCTGCGGGATGCCGAGATCGAGCGGCTGCTGGCCGACAATGCCCGCCTCAACGAGCGCATCGTGTTTCTCCTCAAGGTTATCGAGCGCGAACAGCGGCGCAATGCCGACCTCGCGGGCGACCATCTCGGCGAGACGAATCGTGGCGTCGTCAGTGACGTAAAGGCGGCGCTTGAGGCGGAACTTCGACCTATCCTGCTGGTGCTGCTGCGCCTGCTGGAGAAGCAGCACGCCGACCCGGCAGCTTCCGTCCCCGCTGCGGCAGACACATGCCGTGACGTGGCCCGAAGCAACGTGCCCGGCAGCACCTTCTGGGGCGCCGCTGGCGCGGATCGTCGACGTGATCGGTAAATCGGGCAGCAAGGATGTGGCTGCGGCGCGGCGCAATGTGGGCACTATGCCGCCACCTGCTCCACAGCAGCGTCCGGCCTGTATCTGCAATGTGCAATTTTGTTGAACCCACGAAGGACACGCCGCGAGCCTCGATCGGCTGCCGGCACTGTTTTCGATAGCCGATCTAATTGTTTCCGAGACTTACGCGGGTGCGCGACGCCGGCACAGCGCACCCGAGCAGCCCTTGCCCGTTCCGCATCAGGAGATCCGTCCATGGCCACCGCAGCCGTGTCGCAATTAGGTGTAAAAGGCGTTGACCTTGGGACGAGCCGCATCGTCCTCGCGACTCTGAACGGGCAAAAGGTCGAGTTCACGCCACAGCTCAACGCGTTCGTCGACCTTCCCTACAGCCGGATGACAGAGCAGATGCTGGCGCGCGAGAACGTCCTGCACCAGGTCGAAGGCGCCCATATCTACGCCTATGGCAATCGGTCCGACGAGTTCGCCAAATTCATCGAAGGCGACGCGCGCCGGCCGATGCAGAGCGGCTTGCTCAATCCGGCCGAACCCAAGAACCTGCAGATGATCGAGTTGCTGCTCGGGCACATGTGCGGCACGGCGATCGATCACGAGAAGCTGTGTTTCACCATCCCAAGCGCGCCGCCTGATCACGGCTCGGACCTGGTTTTCCATGAACGCTCCGTCCAAGGCATTTTCGAGAAGCTCGGCTATCAGGTTCAGTCGGTCAACGAAGGGCTGGCGGTAATCTATTCCGAATTGAAGGACGCCAACTTTACCGGCATCGGCATGAGCTTCGGCGGCGGGATGTGCAATATTGGCCTGGCCTATCTCGGCCTCCCCGTGCTGACTATCGCGACGACCCGGGCCGGAGACTATATCGACCACAGCGCCGCCTCGGTGACCGGCGAGACACCAACCACGATACGCCTGCACAAGGAGAACGCCGACGCAGAGCGGCTTTACGCTCGATGGTTCGGCGGATGGCTCGATCGACCGTGCGCTCTCGGTCTACTATGCCGATGTCATAGAGACGGCGGCGGCTGCCTTGCAGCATGCGATGGCCACATCGAAAAAGCTGCCGCGCTTCACGGCACCGATCCCGATCGTGTCCGCCGGCGGCACGACGATGGCGGACAACTTCCTTGCCAAGCTGAAGTCGGCCATTGCCGGCATCAGGCTGCCGATCGAGATTAGCGACGTCTATCTTGCCAAGGATCCGTTCAACGCCACCGCCAAGGGTGCGCTGGTCGGTGCCATGCTCAACATGTAATAAATCTTCCGCCAACCGGTACGGCATATTTCTGCGCGAATCGCAGCCCAGCCTGGTCTTTTGGGTGCAGCACACCTGTTCGCCCGTCCCGTCGATCGCGTCGGCAATGCCACGGTGGCGGACACGATGCCGCTCAGGTGACTCAAAAAGTTCATTGCTATGCGTTCAGCCATTAAGATACTGCGGGTTAGGTCGGCGATCGCAGAGCGGGAGTTGACGTTGCCGGTGTTTGAAGCCGCGCGGGACCTGTAATATCATGTGAGCATCTGCGGCCGCAGAATAACTTTAGAAGGGGACTGACTGTTGGAGGACCAGACGCCCAACGTCACCCCGGCTATCTCAATGCCGCGCTGTGGCCAATATCGCAATTCGAACGACGTGATGTCGGAACGGCCGGGCTGCCACCTGGAAAGAGCTTATTTATTCCTAGATATGTTCCACGCTTCTCTAAGCAGATAGTTCTTTACCATTATACAACTGTCGATGGACTTTTCGGCATTGTGCAGGCAAATGCTATATGGGCAAGTCATGTCCGCTACATGAATGACGTTGCAGAAGTCGTTCATGGACGCCAGATGGCAGTCGATGCACTTGGTCGCTTGGCTGCCAAGGTTAGATTTGGGGGCTTCAATCGAATATTGCGGCTAACGTCTGATACAATTTATCGATCCGAGATTCCAGATTATTTTGTTGCGTCATTCTCGAAGATAAATGATGACCTAACTCAGTGGCGCGCTTACGGAAGGAATCAGGGCGTTTGTATCGGATTTGATCTGTCGACATCGGATAGTCATTTTCATTTTTACCTTCCAGTAGTCACGATTTACAGTAATCGGCAAAAGATCGGACTTATCATATTCATAGTGCAGAGATTTTTTGACGAATTCAAAAAAGATTTGGAATTTTATCGTGGCTCTTTGCCGACGCTCATTGGCAGAACTATGCAAATGAGCTTGCAATGATGCTTCAGTTTGAATTCGTTCGATTTAAGCATGAAGCTTTTGCGTCGGAACAAGAGGTCAGGCAGGTAATTTCTCACGCGGAGAAGGAGCGATTTCGGCAACTGTCCTACCGCGTTGGCGGAAGAATGATAATACCGTTTCATAAAACGTCAGATAGGATCTGGAGGAACAAGGATGGGACTGATATGACCCCTCCAAGGCTACCTATAAGCTCGGTTACAATTGGTCCGATGGGAGACCAGGACCTCTGTGCCAGGAGTGTCAGTGATTTCCTTGCGTCGAAGGGATTTGATCCAGCATTAGTCAATCTCTCTCGGCTGCCTTACAGGGCGCACTAAAGTAAATATCATTGCCCATAGAGTGGGCGATTATCACGCCTACTTTTCCACCAGAGCACGCCGTTCTCGTCAGGATTTTAGTCCGCTACCAATTGGCAGCAATAAGGGCAACATCGGACCGAACCCGCAAGCTGTAAGACGCAACTAATCCAACCAGTGGGTGCGTCCGTAAACGAAGCCAACGTATGCTGGCGTTCGCCTTCAACAAAGGAATTGTCAGTCCACCCAATCCAGTCCGATATCCAGCACCGTCGCACTGTGCGTCAGCCACCCCACCGACAGCAGGTCGACCCCGCTGGCCGCGATCGCCGGCGCGGTATCCGGCCGAATGCGCCCGGAGGCCTCGGTGATCGCCCGGCCGTCCACCATCTCGACCGCCTGGCGCAGCAGGTCCGGCCCCATGTTGTCCAGCAGTACGGCGTCGACCTTCAGGGTCAGTGCTTCCGCCAGTTGGTCCAGGGTATCGACCTCCAGCTCGATCTTCACCAGGTGGCCGACACCCGCCCGGGCGCGCTCCACCGCCGCGCGTACCCCGCCGGCGATGGCGACGTGGTTGTCCTTGATCAGCACGGCATCATCCAGGCCAAACCGGTGGTTCGATCCGCCGCCCACCCGCACGGCGTATTTCTGCGCGAACCGCAGCCCCGGCATGGTCTTGCGGGTGCAGCAAACCTGCGCCCGCGTTCCTTCGATCGCATCGGCGATGCCGCGCGTGGCGGAGGCGACGCCGCTCAGGTGGCAGAGGAAATTCAGCGCGGTGCGTTCCGCCGTCAGGATACCACGGGCCGGTCCGGTAATCGTGGCGATCAGGTCCCCCGGACGCAGGCGGCTGCCGTCCACTCGCGCCACGCTTACCTCGATCGCAGAGTCGATCAGCCGGAAAGCCGCCGCTGCGAAGTCCAGCCCAGCCACCACGCCGGGCTGCCGCGCCATCAAGGCACACCGGGTGCGAGCGTCGGCCGGCACGATCGCATCGGTGGTCAGGTCGCCGGCGCGCCCCAGATCCTCCAGCAGTGCCGCGCGCACCACCGGCTCAATCATCACCATCGGCAGCGGGGTTCAATTCATCGCCAGATCCTTCACCGTACGGCCATCATGCGTTCGACCGAGGCGCGGGCGCGTTCAGCCAAGGCCGGGTCGATGGTGACTTCCTCCTGCATCGTCTCCAGCGCCCGCCGGATGTTCGGCAAGGTGATCCGCTTCATATGCGGGCACAGGTTGCAAGGCCGCACGAACGAGACATCCGGGTGGTGCACCGACACGTTGTCCGCCATCGAGCATTCGGTCAGCAACACGACCCGTCCCGGCTTCTCCCGCGCCACATAACCGGCCATGTCGGAGGTCGAGCCGGCGTAATCGGCTTCCGCGATCACCTCCGGCGGGCACTCCGGATGTGCCAGGATCACCACGCCAGGGTAGTCAGTACGTAGCGCCCTGACCTCGGCCGCGGTGAAGCGCTCATGCACTTCGCAGTGCCCCGCCCAGGCGATGATCTTGACGTGTGTCGTTGCCGCGACATTCTGCGCCAGATACTCGTCCGGCAGCATGATTACCCTGTCGGAGCCAAGCAATTCAACGATCTTGCGGGCGTTGGCCGAGGTGCAGCAGATGTCGGATTCAGCCTTCACCGCCGCCGACGAATTCACATACGTCACCACTGGCACCCCCGGGTGGCGCTGGCGCATCAGCCGCACGTCCGCCGCCGTGATCAATTCCGCCAGCGAACATCCCGCTCGACTGTCTGGTATCAGCACCGTCTTGCCCGGATTGAGCAGCTTCGCGGTCTCCGCCATGAAATGCACGCCGGCCAGGACGATCACGTCGGCATCGACGCTCATCGCCTCCCGCGCCAAGGCCAGGCTGTCGCCGACAATGTCGGCCACGCAGTGGAAGATCTCCGGCGTCATGTAGTTGTGCGCCAGGATCACCGCGTTGCGCTGCCGCTTCAGTTCGAGGATGGCGTCGATGTCCTCGGCGAACACCGGCCACTCGATCGGCGGGATCAGGGACTTGACGCGATCGTAGAGCGGGGCTGTGCGTTCCAGCAGAGCGGTGGCGGTCATCGGACCCTCCTATGGTAATGCTCAATCTGAGCATTATTGGGGTTATGCTAGCAGTGAGTATAAGGATGTCAAGCGTGGTGTTCGCAGGCTGTGCCGAACCGGGGATTATGGCCGGCTGGGGCGCCGGCGAAGCAATTCAGACGGCGCGCACCAGCGGCAGCTTGGTTCCGGCGACGCGGCGTTCAGCCAGCACTTCGCCACGGAAACGAAAGAGCTTCGCCGGGCGGCCACCGGTTTCGGTCGTTACTCTGCCAGTTTCCTCGACCAGGTCCTGCTGATCGATAAGGCGCCGGAAGTTCTGTTTATGCAGCAAACGCCCGGCCAGTGCTTCGACCGTCCGTTGCAGTTGCAACAGTGTGAAGGACGGCGGCATCAGCTCGAAAACGACAGGTCGATACTTGATCTTCGCTCGCAGCCTGGCAATGCCGGTGGCCAGGATGCGGCGATGATCGTGTTGCATCGGCGCCCCCAGCGCCGCGGCCAGCGCGTTTGATTGGAACGCCGCGGCGCCGGCTTCCGCGACCAGCCCCGCCTCCCACAGCTGTTCATAGCGCTGTAGTCCCCAATTCCTCGTTCCACTTCTGCCCGAGCAGACCAAAATTGATCGCGACCCGGCGGCGCCGGTCACGCGCCAGGACCGCGTCGTCTGCGTTTTCGGCCCAGTCGAACAGCGGGGCGGCCAGCAGTGACTCGGGCATCGCGGCACCGGGGCCGCGAAAATCCTCCCATGGGAAGAACCGGTACCATGGCTCCCACATCGCCATACCGCGGCCGGCTGTCGGTGCTTCCCGGGCCAGGCCAAGGTAGCTGACCGATACCACCCGCCCAGTCGCCTCCTTCTTACGGTCGAGGTCGGCGAAGGTGTAGAGCTGCTCGACATAGCCCAGCGGGTGATGTGTCTGCGCTTCCACCCATGACCGCAGGCCGGCCTGCAGCGAGCGATGCCCCACCTCGAACGGGCCGGAGGGCAGCGCCTCTCCCTTGTCGATCGTCAGCACGCGCGGCTCTCCGTCGGTCACCGCGACGATGACCGCCGTCAGCTCGGCGGCGACGGCCGCGCTGTCGATGCCATTGTGTTGTCGAGGCATGCGCTGCTTGTCGCATGGCGGCGGCCGGTTCGGCTACTGCCCGATCCGCTGTGCGGCATGATGATCCGAAGGCATTGGAGCGACATCGGTCGCGGACGCTTCAGGCAGGTTGTGCACGCGGCAGCCAATTCAACCCGAACCGGATTGACGAGGCTTCGGAAGGCGCGCCCGCTTAGGCTTTCGTCACCCGCTGTCACTTGCTCTACTGGGATGGTGCGCTGTCGGCGAACGTGACCATGCCAAAGTTCTACATTGCTCGCGCATCGCGCCAGCATGACGTTGGTAACGGCTTGGCAAGCCTAAAAGCCTGCAATCAGCTGCATATGGCTCCTGGGCGAGATGCTAGGCTTCAGCGAAGTTGCGGACAGCTATCGCGGCGTATCGCTGATGTTGCCAAGTGGGATGCGCCGCCAAGACCGCCAAGATCGTAGCGGAAATCGTCCTGTCGACGCCCTCTACCTTGACCTCCCGGCCGACGCGATCTTGAACGTCTTGCAGGTACTCCCTGACGACACGCGCGATTTTCGTGCGGCCGAGATTGCCGTGCCCAGGCACAATAATCGCCGGGTTCATCTGCTCCATTTGGGAAAGAGCTTCGGACCACCGCCGCGTGTCAATGGCCGAACTTGGAATTTGGGGCGGAAGGTATAGGTACGATCGGGAACATCCGCTCTTCAATCAGGTCGCCGGCGAAGTGGATCTTCTCTTCAGGAAGATAGATGGTTTGCTCGGCTGGGCTGTGCGCGGTCCCCCAATTCCGAAACTGGACGGTCCGGCCACCAAGATCGCTCGAAGCCTAGTCTCCGCCGTAGATGCGTCCCGCGGCTAAGCTATAACCGCTATCGTGCGCGTTCCCATATTAAGGAAAAAACTGTCTTCGCCCCCGTCAACGGGCTGACGGCTGGTACCGAACTTACCTCCAAGCGCGAACGGCTGACTTCGAAAAGGCGTTCCTGCACAGTGCCGTTCCATGCCTGGTTCCACGAAATTTCCGGACGATAGATAAGCTTTGAGCCTCTCAGTTCGTAGCGGCCCGCGAAGGCAACCATGCTGCGGTAGAGCGCTATCGCTTCTTCATCGGTCGCTTGAGGCGTCAGCGGCGGCTTCCGACTGTCCGATGTGAATAGCGTAACGACATGCCCATCCGCCGTGTAGATCACCGCGGCCTTCGCGCGTTCGCCCAAGGGATAAGCCACAGCGCCTGTCTGAAGATTCTTCTATGTAAAGGAAGTCAGATCCCAAGCGCCAACAATTCGGTGGTTTGGTGCACTTGCATCACTCACAGCAGTCTCCCCCTGATCTGCAGCTCATCACACGAGGCGGGCCTGCTCAGGATCGAATTTTATCGTTGCGTTGCGACCGTTGATTGCGCGTCCGTCTCACCAATCGTACAGTGGTGGCATAAGATATCGATTGACTGTTCTGTGGTCGTTTGTGTAGTATGGTGGAGTTGTACGGACGAGGCTGAGGGTGCATCTCAGGTGAAACGGCAGTGCCTCGGATAGGCAGCTGGATCGAGTTCGCAGCGGACGCTCAGTCGGTCTCGGTGGTGGTAGCGCTGATCAGATCGACGATGACCCGATAGCTGACCAGCGGTATGGCGCGCCAGTTCATGCTGATGAAGGAGAACAGGCGATGCTCGATCTTGTCCACTTGCTGGTGCCGGGCGGCAGGTGATGGACTTCGATGGCGATGCCAACTCGTTAGCCAGACGTTGCAGCTCGCGTTCCATAGCCGCACGCGCACGCCGTGCTGCCGCCGCATCAGCAGTGATCACCAGGCGGCGCGCGTCGGATAGCGCTGGCGGCCGATGTCCTGCCACCACCGGCGGATGGTCTGCACAGCGAAGGCGGCCGTGTCAGGTCAACACCGACACTGACCCAGCCGGTGTTGCCGCAAGGTCATACACGCCATAGGGGATCGCCGGCCCAGCGCTGGCTGAGGAAGTCATAGACCTGCACCTCTCGGGCGCCTGTGGCCGCCACGTCCGGCCGGCGTCTGAAATCGCCAACCAGCTCCTCTCGGTGTCGACTGAAATCACCGGCTGGCGCTCTGCCAGCGCTGCGTGACGGCGGTGTGATGTGCCCGAACTAGCGTCCGGTCAGGATGCTCACCACCCTCGCGGGTTGCGATGCCTGCAGGCTAAAAGTCTGTGCCGTCAGCACTCACCAACAACCGTATGGCTGACCCGGTGCCCGAGCCTCCAGTCCCCCGCCAGCCGACGCAGGCTCTTGCAGGTCCAGCGCAACGGCGACATCGGATCACCGCGCACGTCAGGCTCCACCAAATCAGCAGCTCACTCAGCAGCGCCGGATCATCTCCACCACGCTCTTGCGCCCACCACCGGCCCGGCGCACCTGCCCAGCCGCCAGCAGGGGCTCTGCCGCCAGTTCCTGCAAGCCCCGTCTGATCGTGCTCTCCGCAACCCCGGTGCCTGCGAGACCGCCGCGATGCCGCCGTAGCCCGCAGCACGCGCTCCGTCGCCACCAGCAGGCGTCGGCCTCGCTCGTCAAGTTGCTGGCAAACCGCCGTGAAGCGCTGACGGATCGGGTCTGGTCGATCATACGCGACACTGTCGCCCAGCATCCAAGCGGAAATCCTCCAACTCAATTAAGCAGTTAGACAGATCCTTAGCCGCCCTTCATGCCGGCATCGCGGACTGCCAAGCCAGCGCCAAGCGCCATCGCGCCGGTGGCCATGGTGAAGATGGCAGATCCGATCATCATACCAGCCAGCCACGAACCGGAGCCGCCGGGGCGGGGTCGTGGCGCGTTATCAGACTGTTTCGACCGCATCATGGAAAACTCCTCTGCCGCCATCAAATCGTCACCCTGACGAAAATAGCAAGCAACACGTGCACGGGTTCGCGCCATGGACACAAGCCGAACCCTGGGCAACTATCCGTCAGCCCGCGTCCGGGCGCTGTGCGAGACCTCACACGGAAGGAGCATCGATGGACAACTTGCTGCCATTGGCGGAGAAGATCGGCGCCCGCCTGAAGCAACGTGGCGAGACCGTCGCCATCGCGGAATCCTCCACCGGCGGCCTGATCTCCGCCGCCTTGCTTTCGATCGGCGGTGCCTCGGTCTACTTCCGCGGTGGGGGCGTGATCTATACAGCGCAGGCTCGCCAGGGTTTTCTCGACATCGGCAACCCGTTGCCGGCGCCGATCGAGCGGGCCTCGACCGAACCCTATGCGAAGCTGCTGGCTGAGACGGTCCGCGGCCGCCTGGATGCAACCTGGGGCCTGGGCGAGACGGGCGCCACCGGTCCGACCGGCAATCGCTACGGCGACAAGGCCGGGCATACCTGCATCGCCGTCACTGGCACGGGATTCTCCAAAACCATCACGCTGGAGACCGGCAGCGCCGACCGCATCGCCAACATGCGTGCCTTTGGCGTCCGGGCACTGGAGCTGCTGGCCGAGGCGCTGGGCTAGTATCCCGCCTCCGAGGTTCGTCGCATGACGCGGCGAACGGAGCAGATAAGCAGCCATTGAAAACAAAGAGCGAGTGTCCCGGACCTGAAGTTTGCCAGCCATGGTGAACGCCGGATCAGGGACGCTCGATCAACCGACCGGCGGCGCCGACGGGACTTCGCCCACCGACCAGGCCAGCCGAGACGAGCGGTGGTGCGAATGACAGATAGCCACCGCCAGCGCATCGGCGGCGTCGGCGCGCCGGATCAAGGCGCCCGGCAGCAGGCGGTGCACCATCATCGCCACCTGGACCTTGTCCGCGCCGCCGGTGCCAACCACCGCCATCTTGACCGTCTTCGCGGCGTACTCGGCAACCGGAATGCCGGCCAGCGCCGGTGCCAGCAGCGCTACGCCACGAGCATAGCCCAGCTTCAATGTGGCCGAACCATTGCGGTTGACATAGGTCTCCTCAACCGCCGCCTCCATGGGGCGGTGTAGACCCAGCAGGCCGGCCAGGGCGTCGTGCAACGTTTTCAACCGGCTGGACACCGACAGGGTGTTGTCGGTCGCGATCACGCCGTCCGCGACATGACGCAACCGGGCGCCGTCACTCTCGATGATGCCCCAGCCGGTGAAGCGCAATCCCGGATCAATGCCCAGCAATCTGACCATAGGCGACTCGCACCCCCACACACGGACCCTGCATGGTTATAGCGATGTCGCCGCAGGCGCCATGCTATCGTAACGCCCGCCTGGCCAAGGTCCCGCCCAACCGGGCCCCGGATCAAGGGAAATCGCCTGCCGTCCAACCGTTGTGAGCCGCATTGATGAACATCTACGTCGTCACGCCGTATTTTCAGGCCGAGCCCACTTGGCTGCAGCAGGCGCATGACAGTGTGCGCGGGCAGTCCGTCCCGGCGCACCACGTCCTGGTTTGTGACGGTTCGGCGCCGGCGCGGATCCCGTCGTTCCAAGGCTCGCATATCGTCCTGCAGCGCAACTACAAGGACTACGGCAACACCCCGCGGCTGATCGGCTGCACCCATGCGATCGCCCACGGTGCCGACGCCATCGCTTTTCTGGATGCTGACAACTGGTTCGACCGGGACCACCTGGAAGGCCTCGAGCGGTTCGCGCGCGACAATCGGCTGGACGCGTGTTCCTCGGCCCGGATGCTGCATCGTCTGGACGGTTCCTGGCTGTCGAAATGCTCACACGTGAATGCGCGCCCGTATATCGATACGAGCTGCCTGCTGGTGATGAAGTCGGCTTTCCAGCACCTGATTGCTTGGGTGCTGCATCCGCAGTCGACTGCCGCGGAGGCGGACCAGCAGGTCTGGAACCACATGAAGACCATGGGCGCGCGCCTCGGCTTCCTGGACAAGCCGACGCTGGCCTATCGCACCCGGCATGCGGTGCATTATCGGCTGGCCGGAGAACCGCCGCCGCCCGAGGCGGTCATCCGGCGCGATATCCACGGTGAACATTATCACTGACGGCGGCCGGCCCGAGAGACCGGCGAACCCCCTTGCTTAAGCGGACAGCGATTGCATCACCGCGTCGGGAATGTCGAAGTTCGCATAGACGCTCTGCACGTCGTCACTGTCCTCCAGCACGTCCAGCAGCTTGAGCAGGCTGGGCGCCCGATCCTCATCGAGCGTCACCAGCGTGGTCGGGCGCCAGTCCAGCCTGGCACTCTCCGGGTCGCCGAAGCGGACTTCCAGCGCATCGCGCACGGCGAGGAAATCGCCGACCGCGCAGGTGATCTCATGCCACTCGGCGTCGCTTTCGACATTGTCCGCCCCCGCCTCGATCGCGGCTTCCAGCATGGCGTCGGCGGAGGCGACCGCGGCCGGGTAGCGGATCACGCCCAGGCGGTTGAAAAGGAAGCTGACCGAGTTCGTCTCGCCCAGCGCACCGCCATGCTTGGAGAAGGCAGTCCGCACGTCCGAAGCGGTTCGGTTGCGATTGTCTGTCAATGCCTCGACGATGACAGCGACGCCGGCTGGTCCATAGCCTTCGTAGCGCACTTCGGCGTAATCGTCCCCGCCGCCGGCGCCGGTGGCTTTCTTGATCGCCCGGTCAACCGTGTCCTTCGGCATGTTGGCCTGGCGCGCGGCGATCACCGCCGCCCGCAGGCGCGGGTTGAACGCCGGGTCAGGCAGACCTTGGCGAGCGGAGACGGTGATTTCACGGATGATCTTGGCGAATTGTCGGGCGCGGCGGGCATCCTGAGCGCCCTTGCGGTGCATGATGTTCTTGAACTGGGAATGGCCTGCCATGATCAGCAATCAGCTTTCGTCTAGTGAATCTGTAGGATGTGGGGTGAAGAAGCGACGAGGGGCATGATCGCGCGCGGCGAAACCGCCGTGGTGCGGCCAACATGCCCGTGGTGCAATCGTTAGACCAGCTTTACACCGCAGGGCCAGCTTGAGGATGAATCTTGTGCACCGTCCGCCCGAAGCGACATCGGACCGCCTACGCAAGATCCGTTCTGGCAAAGTCCTGGCCCTTGTAGAGCAGCGTCGCACGGTTGGATTTGGCGCAGGCATAGGCAAAGCAGTCGCCCATGTTCAGCGCAGCCGGATGGCGTCCCTTGCCGAATTGAGGATAGGCCTCGGCGGCCAAATCCCACTCCCGTTCGCTGACGCTGACGAACTGAAAACTGCCGCCATCCAGGAAGCGCCGAACATGATCGCGGGCGGTCGGTACGGAAAAGCTGTACGACCGGCAGAGTCCCGCCACCGTCTCCCAGACGGACAGGGTGGAGCAAAGCCGTTCGTCGTCCATCTCGAGCCGGTCGGCCAGAGCATCGGCTTCGTCCTCCCCGGTTATGATGGCAATCAACGCCGATGCATCTACGAAGATCGTCACAGACCACCGGAAAGATCGTCAAAAAATGCTTTATCCGCGCTCTTCCCCGTGCTTGGCGGCAGCTTGTGCGCATTACGGATGGCAGCGAAGCGGTCCCGCAGCGGCACTGCCCTGGCCGCACGCTCAAGCTCCGCCCGCACTGCCAGCTTCACCGCATCCTGCTTCGATATGCTGCGAAGCTTTGCAAGCCGCGTCACCAATTCGGCCGTCCCGTCATCCTTGATGTAGAGCGGCATGAGCGCCTCCTATATCCGGATATTTAATATTGAATAATCGGATATTTAACAGCCTGATGGTTCTCTCAGGTCGGACCACGCTGCCTTGCGGCACCCTCGGCGCGCACGCAGGCGTCGTCGATTGGCATATCGAGCACCGTCAGAAACACGGTGCTCCCGCCGCATACCATGGCTTGGCGCTGCGCCCGGACAGCCTCATTGCGCTCGGTCACGTTGGCCGGCGTCAACGTCACGCCAAACGCCGGACCGATACCGCCGAACATGCGCCCAATCATGATCCGGCCGAGCGACTTTTTGAAGTGGGTCGGCTCCCAGAACCATTTGGTAGAAGTCTGGCGGTCGCCGGCCGGCGGCACCACCTCGGTGCTGAAGCCGCTGTAGTCCATGAAGTCCCACAGACGGACGTCATCGCCTTTGCCTGCGACCAAAGCCGCGAGTTCCGTCTTGAGTTGCTCCACTCGCGGCCAGAGGCCACTGCGCCAGTAGAGTTCCATGGCATCGGCGTGGTGCGGCGCGATCGCCAAGGTTAGCTTCACGTCGTGCGCCTGGGCCAGCGCAATCATGCTCGGCGACGATGTCCAGGTTGGGCAGCGGACCCTGCCATCCCGCCATCGACTGTGCCAACCGGACCGCCCGGTCGGCTTCGAACGCGTCCTTCTGCGCGAACAGGTCGTGCATGCCGTCGGCGCGTGCGGCGTTGACGAAGTCAGCTTCGGTCGAGGAGCCATCCGGCGCCAGGTTCAGAACGCCAGGTGTCCGCTGCATCGCGACAGTGGTGATGCTGTCGATCAGTGCCCCCATCGTCGCCACGGACAAAAACATGTCGGCGGCGACCTGGCCGCGCCGGTATGGGTTGGAGCTGCCGTCCGGCATTAGGTGGAAGCGGCGGTCGTCTTCGGTCATCCCCGAAGACGGAGGTTCGGCGACGAAGAAATTCTGGAAATCCAGAAACACTAAAGCATTTTTGATCCCGCCGGTGGCGATCGCCTCCTGCAGCGTGCGCAGGCTGGTGGAGGTCGCGTAGCCGCCGGGGATCCCGTAATTGTAGACCGGGCGCATCGCCTCCGGCCAAGCCGGATCGAAGGCGTCGATGCCGAGATAGATCGGCGAGGAGCCGATCACCACCGTCGCCGGATGTGCGCGCGCCACCTGATACGTCTTGGCCAGCATGGCGTGGTTCTTGGCGCTGGGCTTGAATCCGGTGATGCCGGCAATCCGCGGCGTGCCAAACACCTCGTACGGGTCGACCAGCAGGTTCACTGTGACGACCACGCCGGCCAGACCCAACAGGCTCATCAACCAGATCAGGATGAAACGCCGCGGGTTCGCCATCAGAATTGCCAGTACAGGAATTCGCTCAGTTCCCCGAGCGACAGGATGCCGGCCAAGCCGACGCAGGCAAGCCCGAAGGCCCAGGGAAAGGTCGGTCGCCAGGCCAGCCAGCGTTGCAGCAGCGACGGGGTCTTGGCTGGCTTCACGCCGAGGGCGGGCTCGATATGGCGCCAGGATTTCCAGCGTGTTTGGCAGCGCCAGCGCGATCACCAGCAGTATGCCGATCCGCATGGTCGCCGCCAGCAGCACGCCGCCGCTGGTCCAGGCGGGATGCACGCCGAGGCTCGACAGCAGCGGCCCGAGGGAACCGAGGCGGGCGAACACCGCCTGTGGCAAGCTCACGCCGTAGCTGCCGATCATGCCTTTCCACAGCATCAGCGCGGCGCCGGTGCTGGGTGCGCGGAACAGCACCATGGCGAAGACGACGGACAGGAAGGTCAGCAGGAAGCCGGCCGGCGCCATCCGCCGGTTGTAACTTTTGGTGTCCGGCCAGATCCGTGGCCGGATCAGCCGCCAGGCATGGTTGATGCACAGCAGCACACCATGCATCAGGCCCCAAAGGATGAAGGTGTAGCCGGCGCCGTGCCAGATGCCGGAGATCAGCATGGTCAGGATCGTCGGCATCGCCAGCAGGCTGAGGAACGCCGAAACGTTTGTGTTCCGCCCACCGAACACGGTCTTCCCCTTCGCCACGCGCCGGCGGGTCAGGGTCAGCGTCAGCGGGTTGTAGATATACGCGGTCAGAAAGCGGGTCAGGCTGACATGCCAGCGCAGCCAGAAATCGACGATGCTGCTGGCCTTCAGCGGCGAGTTGAAATTGACCGGCAGCTTGATGCCGAAGAACCGGGCCAGGCCCAGCGCCATGTCGGTATAGCCGGAGAAGTCGAAATAGATCTGCAGGGTAAAGCCGAGTGCGGCGATCCACGCCTCGGTCACTGATTGCGGCACGCCGGCGGCGGCCTGGGCATACAGCGGCGCGACCAGGCGGCTCAACGGGTCGGCCAGGATCAGCTTCTTTGCCAGGCCAAAGCAGAACAGTGCTCAGGCCGACCGCGACATTGGCGGCATCGAAGCGGCAGGCGGCGGCGCGGAACTGCGGCATCATCTCCCGGTAGTGCACGATCGGGCCGGCGATCAGCTGCGGGAAGAACAGCACGAACAGCGCGTAGTCGCGGATGCTGAACCGGGTCACGCGGCCGGCCTGGACGTCCACCAGGAAGGCGATCTTCTGGAACGTTATGAAGGAGATGCCGAGCGGCAGGATGAGCTGGGTCAGGACGAAGCCGGTGCCGAAGGCGTCGTTCAGCGAGCCCTGCGATGAAATTCAGGTATTTGAAGTAGCCGAGGAAGCCGATGTTGAAGACGATCCCGGTGATCAGGATCGCGTTGGCGAGCGCGGGCCGTGCCTCATTGGTGCGCTGCAGCGCCCGCGACAGGCCGTAATTGATCAGGATGGACGGCGCGATGAGCAGGACGTTGATCGGGCGCCACCACGCGTAGAACACCAGGGAGGCGGCGGTCAGCCACAGCAGCGCCCAGTTCCGCCGGCCGGCGCCAAGCAGGTAGAAGCCGGCCAGCACGACCGGCAGGAAGCCGAAGATGAACAGGTAGGAGTTGAACAGCATCCGCGCGCCGGGTTCAGCGTCGGCGGGCGGTGCCGATAGCGGTCACGATGGCGCCGACATCCGGGAACGATTCGACCTCGGCGATGCGGAACTTGATGCGGATACTCGGCTTCGACCGCGACAATGAAGTTGATGTAGGTGAAGGAGTCCCAGCCGGGCACGTCTTCGCGCAGGGTGGTCCATGGTCAGCTCGATGTCGTCGTCGCCCAGCAGATCCCGCAGGATCTGGGTCAGCGTGGCCAGCCGTTCCTGCTCTGTCATGATTGGCCCGTTTCGTCATCTTCAACGTAGCCGGTCATGCCACACGAAGCCGTGAAATGCCAGATAATCGTTGCAGGTGAGTATGGCGGGCACGCTTCCGACGGCGGTTGGCGAGCGACCGCACGCTGGTGCTTGGGCGGAGTCAATCTTGGCCCGGCAGGTGGCGGATACCAACGACCAGATCCAATGATCGTTTTCGACCCAAAGGCGGTCATTCGTGACTGTGGTCCGAGCGGCCGAGGCTGGCCGAAAGCGGACCTTCTGCTCACGAGCAGCTCGGGCGAGATGAGCCGTCCAGCCGGTGGGAGGAGCGCAGGGTCTAAGCCAACATTTGCGCTTTCGATTGCGATGATCGGGCCCAACACTCTCGACTAGTCGCAAGGCATTGAAGTAAGCACTATCGCACGCGGTAATCGTGGGAGACGCCGCTTCGCGGGCATAGCTCGTACGGTCGATCAAGAAGCCCGAAGCGAGGGAGTAGGCGGGATGATGGCGAAGCAGTCGATCGAAAGCCAAGACATTAATGTCGGAGGTGTCTTCCAGGCATTTTACGCGGCCGCGGATTACCAGAGGGATAGAAGCAGCTGCTGGCAGACGGCACAGGTGGAGCAACTCCTCGGCGACATCCTCAGCGAAATGCCGCTCAAACCCCAGGATGGGACGCCAGCGGAGGACTTCATCGGCAGCATCGTCGTCTGCCCGAACGACGCCGGTGTCCTCGACTTGATCGATGGCCAGCAACGAATAACGACGCTGTCGCGCGGCATTCGTGCGCGATTTGAGACCGGTTGGAGGGGCTCAAGGATACGGTCGAGACGCCAATAAATGGTCGACTTTCCTCCCAAAGCATGGACGACTGGGGCCAGTCCCAGCATCGCTACCCGGCCGACCTTCAGTATGAGGATGCTCAGGGCGTGCTCGCCAAGCTCGTCGGCAGGGAGCCCGCCAGTGTCAAGTTCACGACCAACTTGGCTGAGAACATCGTCAACGCCCACGCGACTAGCGTCGAGCTGTTCCTGAGCCTGGAGTTCGGAAGAGGATGCCGGACGCGTGCGTGCCTTTTGATGCCTATCTGATCAATCGGTGTGAGCTGATCCGCATCAAGACGGACGGCGTCGCCAAGGCGGTAAGAAGAGATTTTCGAGAACCGTAAACGACCTCGGCAGCCCGTTAATGTACAAACAGCTGAATGGCATGCCGAATACAGAGCTGATGCAGCCTTGCAAACTCTGCCGGGACCTCGCGCCGAGTCTTCTAGGTCAATGAAGACGTTTGTATCAATTAGAAGCTTGCGGCCACCCATAGTCCACCAGCCCACGCATGTGTGGCGACGCGTATTGATACGACTGGGGAGGCTCGCAAAACCGAAGCGCTCGCGAAGTTCCGGGCAGCGCGACCGGATGCGACAGAGCCTTGGCGGAATTAAGGACAATGGCATAGCCGCGGTTGACGCCGGAAAAATAGGTCTCGAAGTCGCCTTTCTTCAAGCACGCGGCAGATCGATGCTTTTTCCACAGCTCGTTCAAAGCGAGGCATTGAACATCTTGAATTTTTGCGAACCCGGTCAGCGCGCTGGTCGGGCTCGTTGTGTAAATGAGTGCAAGTGTCCCGGGCTTCACGCCCACAGTAAATCGGCGGCGCAATTCTACGGTTTTGGTGCCGTAGAAATTTCTCGATGCGTGGGTTGGACAAATACTGAACACGACATCGCGTGACGGTGGCCGCAGCTCCGGGCCCAGAATGCTCGGAAGACAAAGCTGATCGTCGGTCGTATCGGGGACGGCAGTGACCGTCGGCACCCAGTCGGCGTCGCCCAACAGCTTGACCGGGTCGCCGTTAGGGAAGGTTGCTGCGATATGTAGGCAGCCGCCCAGGGCGGTCACATAGTCGATAACGGAAGACAACAGGAGGTCGTCGCGACGCTCCAAGTGAGAGAGTGCCGTCTGCCCGATGTCCATGGAGTGGGCGAGCGCCAGCTGTGACGTATCACGTTGGCAGCGAAGGTCGCGCAATCGCGGACCAAGCACCTCGGAAGGTGTTGATAACGCCTGCCTTAGCATCGACATTGCGACGACGGGATCTCATGTTTCTCTGCTTACGCGCTAAATCTTCATGGAATCCTAGCCTCATTGCCACATGACATGCTAAGTTCATATGGATATCGAATAAGTTTGCCGCGACGCTGGTCCCCGTTCCGACCAGAGAAGGGGGGTATCTGCTTTTGGAAAAGTCCGCAGGTAACCAGTAGCGATCGCCATGGGCTGCAAGTCTGCCATCAATGGCGCGGGTCATGTACATCCGCTTTCCACCAGAGGCGGTCATCGGTCTGGCCGGCTGATCTGTATGGACAGCCAAACGTATCACGCCACCGCGGGCATCGCCTGTGCGTACCGACGCTCATGCGCAATCAGCCACTGCTTGCGATGCAGCCCGCCGCCATAGCCGGTCAGGCTCGCATCCGCGCCGATGACCCGATGACAGGGCACCACGATCGCCACCGGATTTGCTCCATTCGCCAGCCCGACCGCTCGGCTTGCGCCTGGCCGGCCGATCTGCGCGGCCAGGCGGCCGTAGGCGGTGGTCGTGCCAGGCGGGATCAGCCGCAGCGCAGCCCATACCTGTCGCTGGAATACGGTGCCCCCGGTCCGCACCCGCACGCGGTCGAGGACGGCCAGATCGCCGTCAAAGTACGCCTGGATGTCGCGTGACACCGCCTCGGCGCCGCTGCCCGGCGTCAGTGTGTAGGAACCGTAGTGCAGGCTTAGCAGGCGGTGCATGCGGGGCTCGTATTCGGCGAAGTCCAGTGCGTGCACAGCGTCCCCGTCCGAGATCAGCAGAATCGCCCCGATCGGCGAGGCGATATGGTCAAGCAGCAGTTCCAAGGGATTTCTCCATGGCTAGAACGGGTGGGGCGGCTCGCCCGGGTGCGGCGTCGGATGTCCAGAGGTGCAGGGCGGCGTAGGCACGCCAGGGACGCCAGGCCTCGGCGCGCCGCAACAGGTCGGCTGGCGTGGGCCGGCCTGCCGCGGTCGCCAACGCCCGCAGGATGCCGATATCGGCGGCCGGGAACGCGTCTGGTTCGCGCAAGGCCCGCATGGCGATGTAGTGGGCGGTCCATTCGCCGATCCCGGGCAGTGCAATGAGGCGGCGCACGGCCTCCTCAAGCGATGGGCCTGGTTCGAACAGGCCTGGATCGGCTGCGGCGGCGGCCGCCATGGCCAGGATCGCGGCGGCGCGGGCACCCGGCATGCCAAGCGTCGCTGCCAGATCAGTGGCAACGATCCGCTCGGGCGCGGGGAACACGAAGCGCAGGTCCGGCGCGTCCGGTTCTTGCGGCGATGCCACCGGCATGCCGTAGGCGGCGACCAGCTTGCCGGCGAGGCGGGTCGCACCGGCGACGGTGATCTGCTGCCCGAGGATGCCGCGTATGGCCAGTTCAAAGCCATCCCAGGCGCCGGGAACCCGCAGACCCGGCCTGGCGGCGACCAGCGGCGCCAGATGCGCGTCGGTGGACAGATGTTCAGCGATGATCGCCGGGTCGGCGCCCAGGTCGAAGATGCGCCGGATGCGCGCGACGATGGCCGGCAAGGCGGTGATATCGGGAAAGCGGATCGTCGCGACCAGGGCATGTCGGCCCGTGACGCTGGCCGATCGGGCGAACCACGATCGTCCCGTTTGCGTCGCCAAGGGCGATCGTTCGCGCATACCGATCAGTCCGTACGTCCTCGACACCAGGAATCGCCCGCACTGCCAGGAAGCCGATGATGGCGGGCCAGTCGAACGGCGGCTTGTACGGCAAGGTCAGGGTGACGGCCGAATGGCTGGCCGCAAGGTTGGCTCGGTCGCGCCGAAAGGTCCGGGGCGCGCGGCCATAAAGCGTCTGGAACGTGTCGTTGAAGCGCCGGACACTGCCGAACCCGGCGGCAAGCGCCACTTCGGTCAACTTCAGCCTTGTGTCGGTGATCAGTTGCTTGGCGAACAGCGAACGCCGGGTCTGCGCCACGGCGTTCGGCGATGCCCCCAGATGCTTCTGAAACAGCCGCCGGAGCTGCCGCTCCCCCATGCCCAGTCGTGCCGCCAGCCCATCCACGTTGTCGTTGTTCAGCGCACCGGCGGCGATCAGCGCCACGGCACGGGTGACGGTGGCCGAGGTGCCATGCCAGGCGGCCAGCTCCGGCGAGGTTTCCGGCCGGCAGCGCAGACAGGGACGGAAGCCGGCCGCCTGTGCCGCTGCCGCGCTTGGCATGAAGGTAATGTTTTCCAGTTTGGGCGGCCGAGCCGGACAGATCGGACGGCAGTAGATGCCGGTGGTGCGCACCGCGATGAAGAACCGTCCATCGAAACGGGTGTCGCGCGTCAGCAGGGCCCGGTAACAGACTTCGCGGTCGAGGTGCATGCCGGGACTATGATCCGGATGGTGCTGTTACGCTCGCCATTTTCGGACCTGATGGGCTGACGAGTAGCCAAAGTCGGACATGGTTGCCAGCAACCGCGTTGCTGAAGGCCGCATGGTCAGTTTTATGCCGAGTCTCCTGTTGAATCGGGTTGGCAATCGTCTTCTGCCGCGCGGCGGCGGCGTGCTACACTCAATCCCGAGCGTAGGCCCGCTGACAACGGAGCGGCAATGAGATGAAAAAGGCAGCCGTCAGACCCGTCGCGTTGACCATTGGCCTCATGATCATGCTGGCTACCGGATGCGCACAGAAGCCGAATGTACCAGCCACCGCGCATGTTCGCCCGCCGGTGCCCGACTGGTTTTCCCAGCAGCGCGCCATGGCACTCGCAGCGAAGCGGGCACACCAGCCAAAATCCGACACAGCCGGGGCGCAGCAGGCTTATGACGAAGTAATGCGCACGGCCTGTACCCGGGCTGCCTTGGCGGGACCTGGCAAATATCCCGCGCGCTGTGACGCGGTCCTGCATCCGCCACCTGGCCCGCCGGCAATCGATCCCTGTGAGGCAAACGCCGATGATGCCGCTCTGCAGACCGAATGCAGCGATTAGTCGACCATCCAGGGCAATGTCCAAAATAACGGCGTAACAGGCAGGTTCGCAGGCGAGACGAATATCTCATGGTCCGGATCACGGATTGAAGGCTGATAGCTGAAGTGTGGCGCCATGGGATCGGCATGCGCCACAAAGGCATCCAGGAAGGTTTCAACGTCCTCCCGGTTCAACCGGAACGCTTCCATAAGCTCCCGCGCTTCGGCACGGCTTCGTAGTCAAGCACACTGACCAACGGCGTCACGACGCCAGCCTCTATATCCGGCTCAATCCAGCCCCGCTTTCCGGACGTGCTGGCCGCTTCGCTCACACCGGCTGATGCGAACGAAGGCCTAGCCCAACGGCATCGCCTGCGACAAACGCCCGCCGGTCCGCACCGGCTCGATCCGCAATGCCCGGCCGGTCGCATCGTCGGTTTCCACGAAGACGCCGCAAACCGTGGCGGGGCCCTCCGCCGGCCCAAGCTTCTCGCCCGGCATCTTGCGCCAGAAGCGCAACGTCGCGCCGTCCTTCAGCATCCCGATCACGCTGTCATAGTCGCCGCACATCCCGGCATCCGACTGGAACGCCGTGCCGCCCGGCAGGATCTGCGCATCCGCCGTCGGGCAATGCGTGTGGGTGCCGACGACAAACGATATCTGGCCGTCGAAGATGTGCCCGTATGCCATCTTCTCGCTGCTGGCCTCAGCGTGGATGTCGGCGACGATCGCCTGTACCGAACCGCCGAGGCGGTGTCTGGCCAAAACCTCAGCGGTGCCGCGGAACGGGCAGTCCAGTGCATCCATGAACAGCCGTCCCATCGCCTGCAGCACCAGCGCCTTGCGGCCATCCCGCAGCGCCACGACCACCGAGCCGCTGCCCGGCGTGCCTGGGGGATAATTCAATGGCCGGATCAGCCGTGGCGTTTCGGCGATGAACGGGATGATCTCCTTGCGGTCCCACGAATGGTTACCCAACGTGATGACGTCCGCACCCGCCGCCAACAAGGCGCGCGCCATCTCCGGGGCGAGGCCGAACCCGTGCGACGCGTTCTCCGCATTGACGATCGCCAGGTCGATGCGCAGGCTTTGCCGCAGCCCGGGCAAAGCAGCGGCCACCGCCTCGCGTCCGGTGCGGCCGACGACGTCGCCCAGGAACAATATTCTCATTCAACCCCCAAACCGGAGGATGCCGCGCTCGGTCGCAACCGCATCCAGCATCATGTCGTAGGGGCCAAACGGCACGGCGTCCACCTGTTGCGCGGCAAAGGCGCATCCTAGCCGGAAGCGGCCGGGCAACCCGTCCAACGTCCGGTCGTAGAAACCGCCGCCATAGCCCAGCCGCCGGCCGCTCAGGTCGAAGGCCAGCAGCGGGATCAGCAGGACATCTGGCACCATCTCCTCCCCCGTTGGCCGCATCGTCCCGAAGCTTTCGGCGACCAGCACATCGCCCGGGCGCCAACGCCGAAAGGTCAGTGCCTGCCCGCGCCGTGGCGTCACCGGCAGCAGCACGGGGTTACCGCGTTCGTGCAGCCTGTGCAGCAGGCAGCGGACGTCGATTTCCTGACCGATCGGCCAGAAGCCGGAGACGACGCACCCGTCCGGAGGCGGGCAGTCGCGCATCACATGCTCGGCAAGCGCCTCGCCACAGGCGACCGGATCAAGCCCCTGCCGCCGCGCCATCGCCGCCTGCCGCGCCGCCCGCTTGGCCGCCTGAAGATCACTCATTGTCCGGGTAAAGCCATGTGCGGAGCCGCCCTGGCCGTTGGCGTATCATCGTCCCAGAGCCTGCTTGTGCAGGTGGGTGCCGGATACCGAGACCAAGATCCCGACAGCGCCAGCTCCCGTGGGAGATGCTTACTGGCCCCGGCGATGAGTTACCTGACGCACCGGGCAGCTCCGCTTGTGCAACTTAGGGATGCTCAAGCCCATCGGCAATCTCCTCGGCGCGTTTCGCCATCCGGTTGAGCTTGCGGCCAAGCCTTGGGTCGGCTTTCGGATCGGCGGCGAGAGCATTGGCGGCTACAAGCTTGTTGCGCATCTCGAACAGGTCGTCCGCCATCAGCAATGCCGCCATCACCAGCATGCGTGATTCCCCGCTGGGTCCGGAAGCCACCCGTACCCCTTCAATGCGACGACTGACCTCGGCCGCCATCGCCTCCAGATGCTTTTCCTCACCGTCCTGGCAGCCAATCGTGTAGGCGTATCCGTTGATGCGAAGCGTCACCTGCGCCATCGCCGTATCCCCATTTCATGATGTTTCAGTCCGATTTGGTCGCATCACCAAGCGCCGCACGCAGCCGGGAAATCAAGGCGTCGAGCCGTTCGGCGATTTGCGGAATTGACAGCTCGGCGTCGTCTGCGTCCGCTGGCGCGTTGGGTGGCGCCGGCGGGATGGTTGCCGACTGGGCAATCCGCTCCAATGCGGCTTCCAGCCGATCAGCCGCCGCGTCCGGGTCTTCAGGCTCGTCCGCCATTGCCGCCCCTGTGATGTCATTCTGGTGATGCCGCTTGATCTGATCGCGGTCAACCATTTGAACGTCAAACATGATAGTTCATCCGGCGGTCATCGTGCACGGACTAGCGGACGCCCGCGCGGTGCTGGCGGTCGGCGCGCCGGTGACGCTGCTGTCCGCCCCCGGGGCTGCGCTGTTTGCCGGCTGCCTGTGGTGGCGGGAACTGATCGCCGCCGCCCGCGCGGACCATCCCCATGCCGAAGCTGTCGACGTGCTTGATTGCGCCGACGCCTCGGGCATGGCGATGGCGGCGCTGCGCAGCGGGGTCTGCCGGCTGGTGCTGTGGCGAGAGGCGCCGGGGTGGTCGGGCGTAGCGGCGATCGCGCAGGGGCAGGGCGGTTTTGTGCTGCCTCAGGCGCCGGCCGCGCTGGATATGGCGGCGCGAAACGCGCGTTGGCGGTTGCCTGAGTGGTTGCACGGTTCCGGCCGCAACCCGACCTGACGCGGAGTGACAGACAGGCTTGCCTGAGCTAGTCCCGGCAGAAGGACAACGTGCTGGAGATGCTGGGCAAGAGCATCGACATCTATCGTGAAAGGTCTGAGCTTCATGAAGGTGGATGATGGCCGTTCCAATGCAGGCTGCCGCGTCTATCTGATTACGCCGCCCGCGCTGGACCCCATGTCGTTTGCCGACCGGCTAGCGGCGGCGCTGGATGCTGGCGACGTGGCGGCGGTGCAGCTTCGGCTGAAGGATGTGGACGACGACGCGTGGCGGCGGGCGATCGACGTGTTGCGACCGGTCTGCCAGTCTCGGGATGTGGCGTTCCTGCTGAACGATCGGGCCGACCTGGTTAGGGCAACCGGCTGCGACGGCGCCCATGTTGGGCAGGAGGATATGCCGGCGCGGGAGGCCAGGCGGTTGATGGGGCCTGACCTGACCCTGGGCGTGACCTGCAAGGGCAGCCGCGATCTGGCGATGCAGGCGGGCGAGGACGGTGCGGATTACGTTGCCTTCGGTGCGTTCTACCCGTCCGCCACCAAGGCGGTGACCAATCTGCGGGACCCTGAGATCCTGCAATGGTGGTCGGAGATGATGGAACTGCCAAGCTGCGCCATCGGCGGGATCACGCCGGAGAACTGCGCGCCGCTGGTGCGGGCGGGGACGGATTTTCTCGCGGTGGTAGGGTGTGTGTGGAACCATCCGGATGGTCCGGCGGCCGGTGTTCGGGCGTTAAATGCGGCGATTAGGGAGGCTGGCGGGCTAAGTATGTAGCGGTCTCCCAGGCCTTAGATCGAAATCAAGAGCCAGGCGGCGACCTCAATCCGCCACATAAATCGAATGCCCTCAAGCGAGAAGCTTACGTATCGTGGTTCACTGATGTGCGATACAAGAGCTGCCGCACATGACAACGTAAGCGATGCGGCGACAGCCGGGCTGGATTTGAGTTGACGATTGGCGCGGATGCTGATCCAGCGGTTATGCTGCTGCGCTGGTGACTTTAGCGGATGTGCTGGCTGTCCAGTTCCAGGGCAACAGCGTATGCAGTTCATTCCGCTTTGTGCGCCCTGACACAACGCGTTCCAGAACGTCGGCCAGGTATGCCATTGGATTGACGCCGTTCAGCTTTGCCGTCTGGATCAGGGTCATGGCAATTGCCCAATGACGAGCCCCGGAATCATTGCCCGCAAACAACGCATTTTTGCGCGTGAGCGTATTTGGCCGGATTGCGCGCTCAACCACATTGGTATCCATCTCGACACGGCCGTCGTCGAGGAAGATCACAAGCCCCGGCCAATGTCGGATCGCATAGCGCATGGCCTTGGCCAAGTCCGATACCGCCGAGACGCGCCCAATATGATCCTGCAACCAGACATGCAGAGCATCGACAATAGGGCGGCTTCGCTCCTGGCGAACGTGTCGTCGGTGTTCTGCGGGGTGCCCACGGATCTCGGCTTCGATGGCGTAGAGTTCACCAACTTTCGCCAGCACCCAGGCGGCGAGCGGTGACTTCGTTGAGACATGGAACTCGTAGAAGGCGCGCCTCATGTGCGCCCAACAGAATGCCAGCGTCACAGAACTGTCCGGCCGGTCCAAGGCCAGTCGTTTGAAGCCGGTATAGCCATCGACCTGAAGCACGCCATGGAACGCGGCCAGGTGCTCGGCCGGGCGGCTGCCCTTGCGGTCCTCGGTGTAGACATAGGCGGCCATTGGGTGAGTGGGTCCGGCCCACGGCCGGTCGTCGACCGCATAGCACCACAGCCGCCCGGTCTTGGTCCGACCGCGACCCGGATCGAGCACCGGCAGGGTGGTATCATCGGCAAACAGCTTGGGGCACGACAATGCCGTGCTGGCCAGCAGGTCATACAGCGGCGTCAGCCACCAGCAGGCACGGCCCACCCAGTTGCTGAGCGTCGAGCGGTCCAGCACGACGCCCTGGCGCGCCAGCATCTGCGACTGGCGATACAGCGGCAGGCTGTCGCAGAACTTGCTGACCAGCACATGGGCGAGCATCGCCTCGGTCGCCATGCCGTTGTCGATTGGCCGCTCCGGCGCCGGGGCGACCACGACGGCACCTTCGCAGGTCCGGCAGGCATAACGCGGACGGCGGATGACCCGCACGCGCAGTTGCGCGGGCACGATGTCGAGTTGCTCACTCCGCAGTTCACCGATCGCATGCATCGCACCGCCACAGCAGGGACAGTCGCGGTGTTCAACGTCGATCACCACGTCATAGCGCGGCAGGTGGGCCGGAAGCGCACCGTGGTTGCGGTTGGGACGCGCTTCACGCCGCTGGCGTTGCGTGTCCCCGGCCGCCTCCGCAGCCTCCCGCGCGGCCTCGTTCGCAGCCACCGCCTGCTCCAGGTCCTCCAGTCCCAACTGCAACTGCTCCGCGCTCAATTGCTCAGAGCGACGCCCGAACTGATGGCGTAACAGACGCTGGATCAGCAGCCGCAGCTTATCGTTTTCTGCCTGATAGTCTTGCACCACTCCCTGCAAACTCGTCTGCTGCTGTTCGGCCGCAGCAACCAATTCGCGCAGCATCTGCTGCAACGTTGCAGGATCGTCGGGCAGCATGGAGAGATCGATGTGCACGCCCGCATCATGATCAACACTGGCGAATCGGCGCCAATGACTCCGGCGTGATCAGCCCGCCAGTTTCGGTCTGCGCCGCGCTACAGGCGCTCGCCATTCGCAGCCATCGAGCAGCGCGGTCAATTGAGATGGGGTCAAGGCAATCCGTCCGCTCGAGGTGGTCGAGGGCCAGACGAATTGGCCCTGTTCCAGCTTCTTTGTCAGCAGGCACAGGCCGATACCGTCATGCCACAGCAGCTTGATCAGCCCGGCGCGACGACCACGAAAGGCATAGAGCGCACCGCTGAACGGATCCTCGGCCAGTCCTTGCTGCACCAGCATCGCCAAGCCTGCCATACCCTTGCGCATGTCGGTCACGCCGCAGGCCAGATAGACACGCACACCAGGTGGCAGGGCAATCATCGTTCGGCCAGGGCCTCAAGCACACGACGCAGTGCTCGTCCGTCCACATGGGCATCCACGCGCAGGCTGACACCACTCGTCAGCACAATCTCGATCACCCCCGACGAAGGCGACAGCGCTCCCGGAGCCGCCGCCTTCAGTCCAGGGCGTTGTGGATCCGAAGCCTCTGGGTGTTGCCGCGCAGGCATCGTATCGACCTGGGCAAAGCCGGGTGCCGCGCGAGACAGCACGGTCATTGGACCGCTCAGCAGGTGCTGGCGCCAAGTGTAAAGCTGTCCGCTGCTGATGCCATGCTTACGCACCACTTCAGTCGGGGTCAGATCCGGACCAAAGCTTTCGGCCACTATCGCGCGCTTCTGCTCCGGCGTCCAAACCCGACGTCGCTCGCCCCGCGTGATCACCTCGATACGCTGACTGCGACTACTCTTATGACTTATCTTATGAGCGTCCTCAGGGTCGGACAGGGGCACAGCAGGGGTCAGCGGCGGTGGCGTTTCCATGACCAAACACCATCACAGCGCCTCTAACCAACGCAATGTGTCACCGCCGTATCGCTTACATGACAACGACCTCCCGCACCGTTTCAAATTTTCCAAGCCGTGCGACGGCGTTCTACGCCCCACCTGGACCACCAACAGGCCAGGCGCGGCCAGTTAGGCCGCGAAGATCCTCAGTCGAAGGTATCTTTCATGCGAGTGGCGGGAGCAGGCGACACAATGCACGACATGTTGCGTAGATGCGAGCGAAACCAGATTACAGTGGTGCCGTCGCCGATAAAGCTAGAATTGTGTCAAGAAACGCCCGCAGTTCCGGGCAGTGAGCAGCGGATACTTCAAGGTTCTGACTGCGTAGGATGGCTGCGCCATCGCGGGTCTTGGAATACTTCCGCTTGTTGTTTCCTGTCCGGAACAAGTCAGCTAGATGCCTGGAGGGTGGTTTGTCGTGGTTTACAGTCTCTGGAGTGGGCGACGGCGCATTGCGATTGCTGCCAGCAAGCTGTTGGATGCAACTCCAGTAAGGCAACAGCCACGCTTCGAATTCATATTGGGCGGCGTGAGCGTAAAATCGCGGTTCCTGGCCGACCCAGTCACTCAATTTCTTTCTTGCGTCCGCAGCGCTCTCGAACTCGGGTGGGCGACTGCCGGTGTAAACATCGGTCAACGCGATGACCGCATCGTAATCATGTTCAAGCAACCGCGCAACGTCACGCCGTAATTTGTCGCCGGTTCGAATCCTGCCGTCCTCAGGTATGAACTTTAGCTTTGGCATCCGGCCCGCCAATTGCCCGCTCAGGTAACCTCGTAGGACTTTCTCTATGGCTTTCTCAGTCGCACCCTCGACGATGATAGCGATGCGTTTCGTCACGAGCGCCCCCCGAGGACGCCCTTGCTCCAGAGCTGGTCGAGTGTGTAGTCCTCCAGCCACGCCTTCAGGTCCAACTCGTCTGCCCACTGAGTCGTCATAGCACCCGTCTCATCCCGGTCGCAGACGATCAGTTCCCGCGGATCAAGAAATCTTACAAAACGATCGGAATGGGTTGCCACAATAAGCTGGGTGCGTTCAGACGCCTCGCGCATCAGATCGGCCAGCAGCCTTAACATCTCCGGATGCAGGCTTACCTCGGGTTCGTCAATCAGAGTTATCTTCGGAAGTCCCGGGCTCTGCAGCAGGGTTGCGAGCCACAGGAAGCGCAAGGTCCCTTCGGACAGTTCACTGGCGTAAAAAGGTCTAACAAAGCCGTGCTCCCGCCAGGTCAGTGTAATACGGCCAGCTGCTACGGGCGGAAAATCTAACCGCTCGAATGCAGGGAACGCAGCATGTAAAGCGTCCTCGATGGCGTCAAACCGATCCCGAGCTGTTTCTCGGATGGTGAAGAGGCAGGACACCAACTCTGCCCCATCGATAGCTGGAGTTTGCGCTGGCGAAAGAACTTGTGGTGTACGAACCGGTGCCCGTGTTGAAACGTCAAGGCCGTGATAGATCTCCGAAACATCAGCCAGAAGACGCCGGAAGGATTCTGCTTCACGATATGTCCTTGGCACTTGCGACAAGGCGGTTTCTTGCGTGACATAATCCCAGGTCGGTGCGACGAAACCTGCAAACTCCGGATGCCGATATCGAACGTACAGATCCGGCTGCATCGATGTACTTGAAAGGAGCGGTGGCCGAAGGGTCTCGCTGCTGGGTCATAGCCTCTGAGGAAATGACATAGCCAACCGTCTCGCTCGACAGGCGAAGCTGATAGTCCAGCGGGGCGGCCGCCAACTGGTCCATACGCAACGTCAGGGTCAACGAGTTTGTCTTACCATCTGCGGTCATAAGGGAGGCCATGCCGCCTAGTTCCGTGATCGTCGTCTGCAGCTTGCCTTCCGCGGACGCCGCCAGCAAATCGATTACGTCTAGGAAGGAACTTTTACCGATCCCGTTGGCGCCGATCAGGACGTTGAATGGACGCAGTTCCATATGAAGGTCGCGGAGGCGACGATAGCCGCTCACCGATAAGTGCGAAAATCCTGAAGTCATTGGCACCCTCCGGCCAATCCGGAACCTAACGTTGTGTGCCGTCTGCCGTCCAGTCCGCGATTGACGGGCAGGCAGGCGCGGGGTCGGTCATAGTGTGGTCAGACGGCTGTCTTGGGAAGGGTCGCAATGAGACGGCCAAATCTTCCTTTTTAACCGGTCTCCAGCATTGAACCCGGCGATCCGGAGTGCGACGCTGCCGCCCGCCACAAAAGGACCGCAGCCATGGACCCGACATTCCTCCCCGCCACCAACTGGCCGACCTCGTCCGGACCGGAAGATCGGCGCCCTGGAGCTGCTGGACCACTACATCGCCCGCACCGAGCAGCCGACCGCCGCATCAACGCCGTGGTGGTCCGCGACTTCGACCGCGCCCGCAGCCGCGCCCGCGCGCTCGACTCCCAGTCCGACAAGACGGCGCCGCTGTTCGGCGTGCCGATGACGGTCAAGGAAAGCTTCGACGTCCAGGGGCTGCCCACCACGCGCGGCCATCGCCGAGCTGAAGGACGACCCGGTAGCCATCTCCTCGATCGCGGTCCGCCGGCTGGAGGCAGCCGGCGCCGTGATCTTCGGCAAGACCAACGTCCCGGTCGATCTGGCCGACTGGCAGAGCTACAATCCGGTCTACGGCACCACCTCCAACCCCTGGAACACCGACCACACGCCCGGCGGCTCCTCCGGCGGATCGGCCGCGGCGCTGGCGGCCGGACTGACCGGGCTGGAGATCGGCAGCGACATCGGCGGCTCGATCCGCGTGCCGGCGCATTTCTGCGGCGTGTTCGGCCACAAGCCGACCTGCGGGCTGTGCCCAACTACGGCGATCCGGCGACCAGCGCCGCCGCCGGCACCGACATCTCCGTCATCGGACCGATCGGCCGCTCGGCCTCCGACCTCGCGGTGGCGCTGGACATGCTGGCGGGCCCCGATCCGGACGAGACCGGCCTGACCCTCAACCTGCCGGCGCCGCGCTTCACCAGCCTGAAAGACATGCGCGTCGCGGTCTGGGCCGAGCAGCCGGGCCAGGCGACGGACAGGGAGACGGTGGCGACGCTGCATGAGCTGGCCGACAGCCTCGAACGCCAGGGCGTCATCGTCAGCCGCACCGCTCGCCCGGCGTTCGATCCGACCGCGGCCTACCACCTGTATCTCCGCCTGCTGGACACCGGCTGGAGTGGCCGCAGCACCGACGCGCAGGTCGAGGCGAAGCGCAAGCGGGCCGCGGAACTTGTCGACCGACGACATGAGCGCTGATGCCATCATGGTCCGCACGGTCGACACTGACCCACCGCGCCTGGCTCGGCCTGAACGAACAGCGCTTCAAGTGGCGCCGCGCGTGGTCGGCGTTCTTCCGCGAGTGGGACGTGCTGCTGTGCCCGGCGTTCGCCACCGCCGCGCCTTGCCGCACCGCCAGGACGGCCAGACCTGGGACCGCCGGATCACCATCGAGGGCCAGGAGATGGCCTACAACGACATGCTGTTCTGGCCCGGCTTGACCGGCGGCTACCACTTGCCGGGCACGGTTGCGCCGCTGGGCGTCACGAAGAGCGGCCTGCCGCTGGGCGTGCAGATCGCCGGTCCGATCCACGGCGACCGCAGCACCATCGAAGCCGCCGCCTTGCTTGAGACGGCCTGGCTCGGGTTCAAGCCGCCGCCGGGCTGGTAACGCCGCGTCCGGATAAAGCAACGACTGCCGGAGGCCAAGGCCCGCAAAGCGCTGGCCGATCCGCCCGCCCGTGAACTCGGTCAAGTAGCACCGGCATCGCCCACGCGGCGTGGCCCGACCGTGCCCAATCCGGACATGTCTGAACCCCCTCGTCCAGACCGAAATATCTTGACAGCGGAATGTCCGGCGAAGGACGAAGCTGTTTCGACAGCGGATGAAATGGGATGAGCCTGCCAAAGCACATGCCAATGCTGGACGCGCTCCGCGGCGTCGCCGTCACACTGGTCATCGCAAGCCACGCTTTTCCCATGCTTCAGCAGCTTCCATGGACGGTGAAGCGGTTCAGCAACCTCGGGTTCTACGGGGTCCAGCTTTTCTTTCTCGTCAGTTCCATCACCCTGGCCAACGCCTGGCGCAGGAGCGAGTTGATCGGGCCGCCCAGCCTGCGCGGCTTTGCGCTTCGCCGCCTGTTCCGCATCGCGCCGGCGTACTTCCTGGCCGCCGCGGGTTATGCCTGGTTGATGCGGCCGGGGACGATCGATGCAACCCGGCTGCTGACCTTCCTGACCTTCACCAGCGGCTGGACGCCCGCCCAGATGCCGACCGTCCCCGACACCTGGGTTGGCGTTCCCGGCGGCTGGAGCATTGAAGCCGAGTTTGCCTTCTACGCGATCTTCCCCGTCCTGATCGTGACACTGCGCGGCATTTGGCTTTCTCTCGCCGCTCTGGCCGTCAGTCTGCCGCTCGCCTGGGTCGCCAACGATGTCGCATGGACCGTATATCAACCGGTCTACGGAGCCGTTGCCACCAGCCAGTTCCTCTACTACTGGCTCCCCAATCAGCTGCCGGTGTTCCTGTCCGGGCTGGTCACATACGAGCTGATCGTCAATTTTTCCCTGACCGGACGATGGCAAGGCGCCGGACGCCACGTCGCCCGGCTTGGCCCTGCGATCATGGCTTTGCCGTATCCACACTTGCCCTGCTGGCGATCCTTCGATGGCCGCGGCTGCCGCAGCCGGACCATGCGTTCCTGCCGTCCCACGTCATCGCGGGCCTGGCGTTCGGTGCCGCTGCCATTGCCCTGGCGCGGCACCCCATGCCGACGATCGTGAACCGTCTTTTCATCCGCGTGGGACAAGCAAGCTTCAGCGCCTACCTGCTCCATTTCGCCGTCATATCAGGTACCGAGAGGCTACTGCCGGACTGGATATGGCCGCAACGGACGTTCCCGCCGTGCTGGCCAGCGGAGTGCTGTTCTTGATTGTCTTTACGATCACGGCAGTGCTTGCCCAAGCGACCTATCGGTTGATCGAATTGCCGGCGATCGGCCTTGGCGCGCGGGCAATCGGCAGACCAGACCGGCCCGTCGTGACCACGATATAGATGAGGGCAAGCACGTGGGCGTCAGCAGCGGAGCGAACATGCCGACATTGCAACGAGAAGCCGCCGGAGCCTTGGACCGCGAAACCTCCCTCTACCTCGACGCGTGGCGCTTGCTCGCGGCTCTCGCCGTGTTCATGGGCCATGTGTCCGGCCAACGATTCACCGGCGGCTTTCTCTGGCAGTTCGGCACCTGCATGAACGAGGCCGTCGCGCTGTTCTTCGTGCTGTCTGGGTTCGTCATTGGCTACGCCACCGCCCGAAGCGAAGTCACCGCGCGATCCTACGCCGTCAGCCGGTTGGCCAGGGTTTATTCCGTTGCGCTTCCAGCGCTGGTCATTACGTTCGCGTTGGACACCGTCGGCCGATCGTACCGGCCGGATCTTTACGCGCCCTCATGGGGCTACCTGGCAGACGGACAGGGGTGGCAGTTCTTGTCCGGCCTGCTGTTTCTGAACCAGGTCTGGGGACTGAATGTGCCGCAGGGATCCGACCTGCCGTCACTGGTCGCTTGGCTACGAGGTCTGGTACTACGTGATCTTCGGGTTTGCGACGTTCGTGCCGCGGCGACGGAGAACCGCTGTCGTTCTGGCTGCCCTGGCTTTCGCCGGACCGGCGATCGTCGCCATGCTGCCGCTGTGGCTGTTCGGCCTGTTCGGCTACAGGCTTTGCGCCTCGCGCAGGCTTGGCCGGCCGATCGGTTGGATGCTCTGGGCGGGTTCGCTGGCCGCATGGGGCGCCTATCAGCTTTGCGGACGAAACGACCTTGCGGCGATGGCGAACGTTCCAGCCTTTCTGAAGCGTCCCAGCCTGCTGGAGGACTACCTGGTGGGCGCACTGTTCATCGCCCACATCATCGGGTTCCATGCCATCGCGCCGGCCTTCAAGGCGTTGTCGATACGACTGCAGAGACCGCTTCGCTGGGCGGCCGGAGCAACGTTCTCGATCTATCTGTTCCACTTGCCCATGGCGCAGTTTCTGGCGACACAGGTTCCCTGGTCGCCGACATCGTCGCGCACGCGCCTGGTGCTGTTTGGCGGCACGCTGCTGATCCTGTTTGCCCTGGCCGAAGTGACAGAGCGGCGGAAGGATCTTTGGCGGCGCGCTTTCAGAACTCTGTTTGCGCAGTTGCATCCATCTTCGGAATTGGTGACCTGACGCCGAAAGCCGCGTCGCGCGCCGGCGTCTATCCCACCGTCAGCATGATCTTGCCGATATGCGCACTGCTTTCCATCATCCGGTGCGCCGCCGCGGCCTGCGCCAGGGGGAACGTGGCATGGATCACCGGCGGGCAGCGCCCGGCATCCAGCACCGGCCAGACTTTCGTCCGCAGCTCGGCCGCGATGGCACCCTTCTGCGCCGTGCTGCGCGGCCGCATGGTGGAGCCGGTGATCGTCAGCCGCCGCACCAGGATCGGCAGGAAATCGAAATCGGCAAGCTTCGAGCCCTGCAGAAAGGCAATGATCACCAGCCGCCCCTCAAGGCTCAAGGACCGGACATTGCGCGTCATGTAGGGTGCCCCGACCATGTCCAGGATCACATTGACGCCGCGGCCTTCGGTCAGCGCCTTCACCTCGGCGGCGAAGTCCTGCGTGCGGTAGTTGACCGCGGCGTCGGCACCGAGCCGCACGCAGGCAGCGCATTTCGCCTCGGAGCCGGCGGTGGCGAAGACCCGCGCACCGAACTCATGGGCAAGCTGGATGGCAGTGACACCGATGCCCCCGCTGCCGCCGTGCACCAGCGCCGTTTCGCCAGCCGACAGGCGGCCCAACTGGAACAGGTTGGCCCAGACGGTGAACGTCGTCTCCGGCACCGCCGCGGCACACGGCGTCATAGGCTTTCGGCCAAGGCAGGCATTGCACCGCCGGCACGCTGCAATATTCCGCGTAGCCGCCACCGTTGGTCAGCGCGCAGACCCGGTCGCCGACGGACCACTGCGTCACCTGCCCGCCGGTCGCCACGATCTCCCCGGCCACCTCCAGCCCCAGGATCGGACTGGCGCCGGGCGGCGGTGGGTAGGAGCCTTGCCGCTGTGCCACGTCGGGTCGGTTCACCCCGGCGGCCTGCACCCGGATCAGCACCTCGTCCGGCTTCGGCGCCGGCACCGGACCGGTGGCCGGCCGCAGCACCTCAGGTCCGCCGGCCCCGTCGGCTTGCACATAGGTCATGCTGGTGGGGATCGGCATGGGCAGGTCCTTTATTGCAAGGGCGGCGGGTCGTGACCAATGTTTCGCGTCAGAATACCAGATTGATTTGATGGGCTGATTCAGCCAATGCCCTGGATCGGGCGTTGACATCAAGCCACTAGTTTGCGCGTACGTTCAAGAACGGCGTGCCGTCCGGCTCGTTGCCGAAGGCCGCGGTGAGACGACCGTTGCTGAAATCAGCGGTGGTGTAGCCAGCGAGGGCCAACGAGGCGGTGTTCCCGCTGTCCAGCGCAAGGTGCGTCATCGAACCGGTAGAACCCGGCGTGGCCTGATCGTTGATCCATGATGTGAAATCTTGCGCCGTCACGCCGAATGCGGTCGCTGTGTCGCCTGTCTGAAAGTTGCTTATTGCCGACCAGATATCCGCCGTCGTCGCATGCGCATCGACAACATCCGCGTCGGCGCCCGACCCGTTGGCGAGGAAGCTCAACCCGGTACCGGCATCGAGCACATTTTGCCCTGAAAGCGCTGACAGCGGGTAGCTGGGCAACGGCGCATCCGGCGTCTGCGCCGTCATGTTCAACTTGCCGGTTGTAATATTGTTGCTGCCGACGCTGGCTGGGGCGGTGGACAAAACGCCCTCAAAGCCACTGATGGTCGAACCCACCGCATCAAAACCAACGATATGACCCGCATCATTGATGCCAGTGACGGTCGTGCCTGTCGCGCCCGGTACATCGACGGTGCTCCAGTTGCCCGCGTTCCAGATAAAGCCGTGGCTGGCGCCCGCCGCGTCATTATAAAATCCAGTGACCTGACCGACGTTGTTGATCCCAAGCGCCTGCGTGAAGGTCGAGCCGGGGAACGACAGCGGCACGGCGACCGGATGTTGACCGGGCGTGGCAGAATTTTAAATCAGATAGCCGACCGACGTCGTCGCTGTCGGCATGTAGAAACCTACGACGTCGCCACGATTATCAATCCCCGTTGCCTGGCTGTTGACGTTTGCCGGAAGAAACAAATTGTGAGCAGCGTCGTCGAGCTGGATATAGCCGCCAGTGAACGGTCGAGCATAGGCAAGTTGCAACGTCTGGCCTGTCGGATTGAGCGATGAATAACCGACCTCTTCGCCGCCGTCGTTGATCCCGAGAATCTTGTTGAACGCGGTCCCGGTTTCGTCCTGTGTCGCAAACGTCTTCAGCACCGTGTTGTAGGCAAAGCCGTGGGTCACCTTATTGGCGTCTACGTACCAGCCAACCACACCAGCCGTGTTGTTGATGCCGTTGACCTGGGTCTGTGTCGCTCCGGTCGGGGTGATCGGAAAGAATATGTTCGGTGCCGCGAACGCAAATCCGGAATTGGTCGTCAGCCCATGAAAACCGACGACCTGATCGATGTTGTTGACGCCACGCAATTCCGTTGCCGTATCGTTTGGATATACGATCCTGCTGAAACTATAAGCCATGATATGACCGCTCCTCCCCAATTCGGTTTCGGCACGTTGAGTAGGCCGGTACACGATGTCAATGCACGCGAGGGTGAGCGGAGAGTTGTCGATTGACCGAGGTTGGTGGCGGCATGTTTGTACCGGCTATGCAGCTATTTTACCGAACCAGGGAACCTATCGGACTCCAATCAATGATGACGGCCGCGGAACAAAAAGCAGGCGGAGTGAGCGATCGATACCGCGGTATCTCCTCCCTGCTCTTGTGCTAGAATCCGGTGGGTCCCACCGATCCAATCCAACGGCTGACCTTGGAGGGATCCGCCGTGTCCATGTAAAAGAAATGGGTCATCGTGGGCTGCACGGTCGCCATGCTGGGGTCATCGAATTTCATCGTGACCTTGCCGTGAAAGACCTTGAGCGACGGGCTGTCCAAATATTCGACGACGTCATGATGCGCGGTAAAACCCTTGTCGATGAAGTCGCGCAGATTTTGGCAAATCAACTCGCGTCCATGCCAGTCGGCAACGCCCAGGTTGCACACCGCGTTCTCCGCGAAACAGTCAAAACCTTTGCCGAAGGTCTTGTCATCGATTTCCTTCCACATCGCCAGCAGCCATTCCGGCGGCGCGGTTTTCGTGAAGGTGATCGTGGTCATACTACACTCCCGGTTTGATGTGGCAGGGCGCGCGGCACCCGTTGTCCAGCGTCACCGGAACCCGATATGGGCAACCGAGGCCTGGCAGGAATGCCAATTGTCCCTCGTTTTCCGCCAAACCGCCTCGCGCCGCCAAGCCGCGCCGAACCGGGCGCCTCGTTGCATGCCTGGCGTCCATCCTTGCGCGCCACGACGCGCGCATCCGGTCAGCGGGAAACGCTTGTTGCGACGCGATCCCGATCGCCGCGCAACCCGGATACGTCAGACCAGGCGGTACATGCGTCGATGATGCGCGGGGTACTACACAACAACGTCCGTTCCCATGCGCGTGCCCCTCGGCTCCCGCCCCAATGCCACCAGAACGGCGATCAGCACCGCCACCACGCCGACGACGATCGCCAGCGCCATGCTGTAATCGCCGTCGAACCATTCGGCCAGCCAGACCTGGATGTTGGCGTTGGCCGAGGCCAGGAAGTTGCCCAGTTGGTAGACCAGGCCGGGGAAGGTGCCGCGGATCGATCGCGGGCGACAGCTCGTTCAAATACACCGGCACCACGCCCCACGCCCCTTGCACGCAAATCTGCATCAGGAAGGCGCCCAGTCCCAGCATGACCGGCGTGGTGGAGAATGCCCATAGCCGCAGCGCCGGCAGCGCCAGCAGCGCGGCAATGACGATCGCCCATTTCCGGCCGATCCGCTGCGACAGCGTGCCGAAGGCGATGCCGCCCACGATGGCGCCGATATTCGCCACGATCAGGATCAGCGAGATCGTGCCCGGCTCCAGATGATGCTGCGCGCCGAGGAACTGGCTGGGGTACAGATCCTGCGACCCATGACTGAAGAAGTTGAACGCCATCATCACGACGGCGGCAAAGACCACCAGACCCGCGTGCTGCCGCAACACCGGCCAGATGCCGATCCGGCGCTCCGCATGCGTGCGCGCCAGCCAGTCCGGGCTTTCCGGCACGGTGCGGCGGATATACAGCACCAGCAGTGCCGGGATCACGCCCACCATGAACATGCCGCGCCAGCCCAGCCAGGGCAGCGCCAGGTACAGCACGGAGGCGAGCAGATAGCCGCTGGGATAGCCTGCCTGCAGCAGACCGGAGACCGGGCCGCGCCACTTCGCCGGTACGCTCTCCATCGTCAGCGAGGCTCCGACACCCCACTCGCCGCCCATCGCGACGCCGTACAGCGCGCGCAGGATCAGGAACACGGTCAATGTCGGCGCCAGGCCGGAAAAGAACTCCAGCAGCGAGTAGCACAGCACGTTGGCTATCAGCGTCGGCCGGCGCCCGTAACGGTCGGCCAAGCGGCCAAATAATGCCGCGCCGATCGCTCGGCATGCCAGGGTGAGCGTGATGGCAAAGGCGACGCTGCCGATCGGCGCGTTGAAACTCGCCGCGATCTCCCGCAGCACGAACGCCATGATGAAGAAATCGAAGGCGTCCAGGGTCCAACCGAGATAGGCGGCAAGCACGACGTGTACCTGCTGCGTGGACGGCCGAACCGCGATGTCTGACATCTAAGTCTGCTCCTGTTCAGCGGCCGGTGGAGGCTCCGCGTCGACGGTGCCCGGTGCCAGCGGCAGCGCGAGATCGGTGAACCATGACCGGGATGACGCGTCCAGGCCGACTGTGTGGTTGGAAATGAAAGCATCGGACATGACGCCAGCCTGCGGCGCGGAAGCCACAGTTGTGCCGGGGCTCGGGCCAAGGCAACAATGTGACGCTGATGACCGCATGGAGAGCGGCGTCAGATCGGCTGGACAAGAAGGCGACCGCCAAAGGCGGCGAAAAACGGAGGAAACCAGATGCAAATGCACGATCGGGGCTTGTCCCGCCGTGGGATCATTGCCGGCGCTGCCGGCGCCGCCATGTTAGGCGGCCGCGCCCGGGCACAGACCCGCGCCGAGGCAACCCCGCCCAGTGTCATCACCACCCGCCGCGGCAATGGGGCCGCGGCGCACCGCCCAATATCTATCCCGATCCGGACATCATCGTCGTCGACCCGGTGTTCAAGCAGTCCTTGCTGGGCATCACCGCGATCCGCCGGGTCTGGACCGGCTTCAAATGGGCCGAGGGTCCGGCCTGGTCCAGCGAGGGCCAATATCTCGTCTTCAGCGACGTGCAGGCCAACGTGCAATACCGCTATATCTGGGAGGACCACCGGGTCACGCCGTTCCGCGATCCGTCCTACAACAGTAATGGCAACTCGTTCGACTTCCAGGGCCGGCAGCTCTCCACCCAGGACTTCAACCGCCGCGTCGTGCGCTGGGAACACGACGGCACGATGACGGTGATCGCCGACCAGTTCGAGGGCAAGGGCCTGAATAGCCCGAACGACCTGGTGCCGCATCCCGACGGCAGCATCTGGTTCACCGACCCGCCCTATGGCGACAGCCTGTCGGAGGGGCATCCCGACGATGCCGGCGGCTCGACCAACGCAGCCGGTGTGTTCAACCCCCGCATCGGTGCGCCCGACGCCGGCGTGATCGGCGGCAAGAAGCGCGAGCTACCCAACACCGTCTATCGTTGGGACCCCAGCGGGCGCCTGGACGTGGTCGTCACCGAGCAGCAACTGCCCGACCCGAACGGGATTTGCTTCTCACCCGACTACAAGACGCTGTACGTCATCAGCACCGGGAAGGGGCCCGGCGACACCGGCGCCGGCGGCGGTGGCAACGTCTTCGCTTTCGAGGTGCAGGGAACCAAGCTCGGCGGCATGCGCCAGTTCACCGACATGATGGTCGACGGGGTGAAATGCGGCCCCGACGGCATGCGGGCCGATGTCTCTGGCAATCTGTGGATCAGCTCCAACACCGTCCTCGGCTATGCCGGCGTGCTGGTGATGAACCCGGCCGGCAAGTTGCTGGGCCGCATCCGGCTGCCGGAGGTGTGCGCCAATGTGGCGTTCGGCGGCCCGAAGCGGAACATGCTGTTCATGTGCGCCAGCCAGTCGCTGTATCTGCTGCAGGTGCAGACGCAGGGGGCGGCGCCGGGGTAGCTGGCGGACGGGCTGTGTGCCGGCGGGAGGATCCTTCCGCCGGCGTGTACGCCAACCGCGGAGCACGTGTGCAGGTTTGGGACACCGGCAGAGTTAACATAAGCCGGATTTATGCGGCGCTATCACGCGGCGGCGGCCATACGAGTAAGCCGATGTGCCCAGATCGCTATCCATAAACCGATTGTCGCGGCTAGACCACCGACCAGGAACACTGCTGAATAGCCCGAGAAATCGGCCAGCAAGCCAACCAACGGACCTGTCACGCCATAAGCGAGATCCTGGAAGGCGACGAACCCGCCCATAGCCGCCCCGCGTAGATGCGCCGGCACCTGCTTAACAACTTCAGAACCCATTGCCGGATACACCATCGAACAACCGGATCCGGTCAAAAGGGCGCCAACGAAAGCCAACCACGGTTCTGGTGCCAGCCACAATAGATACTGGCCGCAGGCCTCTACAGCCAGGGCAGCGATCGCCACAGGCGTTCCACCGATCTGGTCCGGTAGATGGCCGCAGAGCAGCCGGACCAAAACGAAGCCGGCGCCAAAACAAGTCAGGCCGAGCCCGGCATACGGCCACCCCCGGCTCAGGAAGTAGAGGGCGAAAAAGGCGCCTAGGACAGCAAAGCCGACACCTTGCAGCCCGACAACGGCACCTAATCGCCAAATCCGGCCTATAATACGCCAAACAGGCTCGCGCTGACCGGCATGGGGTGTCACTGCCGGAAACCGATGAATGACAATCAACCCCAGTAATGGCAACATCGTGCAGATGCCCATCAGCCCGGCGAAGCCCAACCGGTGCATCAGTGCCAAGCTGAGCGGTCCACCTGCGGCAAAGGCGCCATAGAGGCCCATTCCCACAAGCGACATGACCCTGCCGGACCGGGCATGGCCCATCAGGCCGATGGCCCAGTTGATCATCCCCACCATTGTCAGGCTCTCGCCAAGTCCCAACACCAACCGTCCAGCAATCAGCACAGCAAAGTCACCCGGCACAGACAATCGGCGCCAGCTCGCCAACAGGCAGATCAGCCCGGCCGCCGCATATAGGACCAGGCCTTGTTGCATGGAGACCTTTCCACCCAGCCGATCGGCACGCGCGCCGGCCTGAGCGCGCGTCAGGATCGTCGATAAAAAGGCGATTCCGACCGCAAGTCCGCCGAAGGCGTTGTCGAGACCCAGTCCTTGAACGACATGGACCGGCACCGCCGGGAGAGACATGGCAACTGCAAGATACGACAGGAACAGTGTCACCGTAAGAGCGACGACGCGACGATAGGCCGAGTCAGGCTGATTAGTATTAGACATATTCATGCACTCCAATGAGGACGGGCGCTCGCTGGGATGCGCGATACGAGCGTGAGCGCGTCCTGACCGAACGGCGGTCGATGAGTGCGTTGGTTGACGTAAACGCTTACGGCCTGATGGCGGAACTCAATATCGAAGCAGATCGACCTATTATTTTCTCGCCCGGGCGTCTGCTAGCACCGCTTCACTGAATCCGCTCATGCGTGTCTGGCCTGCCCATTACCCAGTAGCCACCGGCTTTCATCCAGGCGCCAGGATGCCCTCGTTCTTCAATGAAATAATTTCGAATTTTTCGCGCGACCGTAGCCTCGCCCGCGATCCAGACGAAGGTCTCCGGTTGAAGTTGAAGCGTTCTGATAACGGAAAGCAGGGCGCTCGGATCATTGGCTGCCGAGGGCGGCCGATGCGTCCAGAGGGCCTTCAGCTCCGTGGTCGTCTCGAAGTCTTGGTGTTCATCCGGGTCACTGACGGCGGCAACGCTTGTGATTTGGGCGCCGGCTTTGGTTTCCTCAACATGACGGCCAATGGCTGGAAGGGCCGTCTCGTCGCCGATCAGGAGCCAACGCCGAACATCGTCCGAGGAGATGATCTTGGATCCCTTTGGACCGCCAATCTGAAGCTTGTCACCAGGGCGGGCATCCAGCGCCCAACGAGTCGCAGGGCCTGCGTGATGAACGGCGAAATCGATCACGAGGGTTCGCGCCTGGGCATCGTGCTGTCGAGGCGTATAGTCGCGACGCTCGATTGTCCCCGACAACGTCGGCACAAAAACCTTCACGTGATCGTCGAACGCCAGACTCGCAAAGTCGCAGAGATCTTCGCCTGAAAAGGTGAAGCGAAGCATGCCGGGCGTGAGGCAGTAAATGCTCTCGACCTTGAGCGAGCGGACCTTAAATTCGTGACGAACCCGCTCAACATGCGGCCCCATCACTTGGCCTTGAAACAAATTTGAAAAGCTCATCTACGTCCCCTAGAGGTTTCGAACCTCGATCTGCGGGACACAACCGCGCAGATCGAGGGGAGAAACCCGTTCGATCATGCGCGTTGGTTGACGTAAACGCTTACGGCCAGTCTAGCTGACGACTCAGCTTGTAAATTATCCCAGCTTTAAATTCAAGACTTCCGGACGCAAACCCTACATGAGCAATTTCAGAGCCGTATCCCGCTCCGAAAGATATGAACGAAAACTGCGTGTCACACCAACCGGTCCACGCCTCACGGTGTGCGGTAGCGCAGCATTCATACGCTCATTCCAGGCGCTGGAGATTTGCACTGGCAGGGCCGCATGCCACCGCCGACATCAAGCAGTTGACGATTGCCGCTCACCCCGCCCGTCGTTCAGCCAACGCCGCGGCAAGCCTAAGCGCCGCAAGCAGGCTGGTCGGATCGGCCACCCACTTCCCCGCAATATCGAACGCGGTGCCATGGTCGGGCGAGGTGCGCACGATCGGCAGCCCCAGCGTGACGTTGACGCCATGGTCCATGTCCAGCGTCTTCAGCGGGATCAGCGCCTGGTCGTGATACATGCAGATCGCCACGTCATAGCGCAGGCGCGGCGCTAGCGGTGAACATGGTGTCCGGCGGCCAGGGACCGGACACATCGATCCCCTCCGACCGCAGCATGTCGATCGCCGGCTGGACCAGGCGTGGTCTCCTCGGTCCCCAGCGCACCCTGTTCGCCGGCATGCGGGTTCAACCCGGCAACCGCCAGCCGAGGCGCGGCAATGCCGAAATCCCGCCGCAGCGCCGCGGCCGTGGTGCGGGCGGCGGCGACGATCATGTCGCTGCTCAGCATCGCGATCGAGTCGCGCAGCGAGGCATGCACGGTCACCGGCACGACGCGCAGCATCGGGCTGGCCAGCATCATGATCTGCTGGCCGCTGGCGCCGGTCAGTTCGGCCAGGAACTCGGTGTGACCCGGATAGGCGAAGCCGGCCTGATACAGCGCCGCCTTGTTGATCGGGTTGGTGACCATACCGCCCACCTCGCCGCGCAATGCCAGCATCGCGGCGCGCTCAATGGAGGTGATAACGGCGTGGGCATTGGCCGGGTCAGGCTGCCCCGGCACCGGGGCGGCCGCCAGCGTCACCGGCAACACCGGCAAGGCCGAGGCGAACAACGCAGTCGCCTCGCCAGCCTCGTCGATCGGCCCGGATGGGAACCGCCAGCCCCATGTCCCGGGCCAGACGCTGCCAGCCGATCCGGATCGTCCAGCACGACAAACCCTGGTCCCGACGCCCGAAGCGCCAGCCAGGCCCGGAGAGAAAGTTCACCGCCGATGCCGGCGGGATCGCCCATCGTCAGAGCCAGCGGTTTCATCGAGCGGGAAGCAGTGGTTGCATCGGCTAGGGCGCTTTCAGTCGACTGTGCCATGTCCTGGCATCGCAAGTCGTGGGTGGCCGTGCCAAGCACGGCCATGACACTAGGGGCGCGGCAACTCGGCTTGGGCTGGCCATGACACTAGGGGCAATTCACTAGATATGCAGCGCGTGGCCCTCGGTTGCCAGGGCGGCTTCCTTCACGGCTTCGCTCAAAGTCGGATGCGCATGACAGATGCGCGACACATCCTCGGCCGAGGCGCCGAATTCGATCGCGGTCGTCAATTCGGCGATCAGCGTGCCGGCGTCCGGGCCGATGATATGTGCGCCCAGCAGCCGGTCGGTCGTCTTGTCGGCGAGGATTTTGACGAACCCGTCGGTGTCGCCCATCGCACGGGCCCGCCCGTTGGCGGTGAAGGGGAATTTCCCCACCCGGTAGGCGATGCCGCCGGCTTTCAGTTCCTCCTCGGTCTGGCCGACCGAGGCAACCTCCGGCCAGGTATAGACCACGCCGGGGATCGCGCCGTAATTCACATGCCCGGCCTGCCCGGCGAGGATCTCGGCCACCGCGACGCCCTCATCCTCGCCCTTGTGGGCCAGCATGGGGCCGACGATAACATCGCCGATTGCATAGATGCCCGGAACATTTGTTGCATAATGCGGATCGACCTTGACCCGCTTGCGGTCATCCAACGCAACGCCAGCCTCTTCCAAGCCGAGGCCCTCAGTGTAGGGGCGACGGCCGATCGACACCAGCACGACGTCGGCGATGATCGTCTCCGTTGCGCCGCCCTTGACCGGTTCCAGCGTCAGGCTGACGCCGTCCGCGCCGGCGGTCGCGCCGGACACCTTGGTGCCCAGCCTGAATTTAAGCCCCTGCCTCTGCAGGACGCGCTGGAAGGCGGTGGCGACCTCGGTGTCCATGCCCGGCACGATGCGGTCGAGGAACTCCACCACGGTGACCGCTGCGCCCAGCCGGTGCCAGACGCTGCCCAGTTCCAGCCCGATATAGCCGCCGCCGATAACCACCAGGCGATCGGGCACCTTGTCCAGCTCCAGCGCACCGGTGGAGGTGACGATCCGTTTCTCGTCCACCGTCACGCCCGGCAGCGGCACGCTCTCGCTGCCAGTGGCGATGACGATGGATTTCGTCGTGTAGCTGGTGCCGCCGACATCGACCGTCCCCGGCGCGGCGATGCGGCCGGCGCCTTTCAGCCAGGTCACCTTGTTCTTGCGAAACAGGAACTCCACGCCCTTGACGTTGGCGGTGACGACCTCACCCTTGCGGGCCTGCATCCGCGCCAGGTCGAGCTTCACGCCATCCACCAGCACGCCGTGATCCTTCAGCGCGTGGCCTGCTTTTTCGAACTCCTCCGACGATTGCAGCAGCGCTTTCGAAGGGATGCAGCCGATGTTCAGGCAGGTGCCGCCCAGGGTCGCGCGCTTCTCGACGCAGGCGACCTTCAGGCCGAGTTGCGCGGCGCGGATGGCGCAGACATAGCCGGCCGGGCCGGAGCCGATGACGATAACATCGAACGGGTCACTCATGATCCGTTATGGCTCCTATAGACCCAGCAGCAGGCGGCGCGGATCCTCGATGCCTTCCTTGACGCGGACCAGGAACGACACCGCCTCGCTTGCCGTCGACGATGCGGTGGTCGTACGACACGGCGAGGTACATCATCGGCCGGACCTCGATCTTGCCGCCCACCGCCATCGGGCGCTCCTGGATCTTGTGCATGCCCAGGATGGCCGACTGCGGCGGGTTCAGGATCGGCGTCGACATCAGCGAGCCGTAGATGCCGCCATTGGTGATGCTGAAGCTGCCGCCGGTCAGGTCTTCCAGTTTCAGCGCCCCATCGCGGGCCTGCTTGCCGAAATTGGCGATCGCCGCCTCGATGCCGGCGAAGTCGAGCTGGTCGGCGTCGCGGATGACCGGCACCACCAGCCCGGACGGGCCGCCCACGGCGATGCCCATGTGGACGAAATTCTTGTAGATGATGTCGTCGCCGTCGATCTCGGCATTGACCGCCGGAAACTCCTTCAGCGCCACGCAGCAGGCGCGGACGAAAAAGCTCATGAAGCCCAGGCGGACGCCGCCGTGCTTCTTCTCGAACGCCGTCGCGGTATTCGTTGCGCAGCGCCATCACCGCGCTCATGTCCACCTCGTTGAAGGTGGTCAGCATCGCGGCGTTGTTCTGCGCTTCCTTGAGCCGGAGCGCGATGGTGCGGCGCAGGCGGGTCATCTTGACGCGCTGTTCGCGCGGTTCCTCGGTGCGTGGGGCTTTCGCCGCCGGGGCAGGCGGGCGGCGGTGCGGGGCGGTTCAGGAACGCCAGCACGTCGCCCTTGGTGATGCGGCCGTCCTTGCCGGCGCCCTCGCCAATATCGGCCGCGGTGAGCCGGTTCTCCTCGATCAGCTTCGCGGCGGCCGGCAGCGGAGCATGGGCGGCTGCGGCCGCTTGCGTGGCTGCGGGTGCGGAGGCCGGGCGCGACACCGGGCCCAGCGGCCGGGGCGGCGGGTTGACGCCGGCCGGCGGATTGGCGGCGGGCCGCGCATCAGCGGCTGGGGCAGCGACCGGTAGGTCGGCGGATAGGGCAGCAGGCGGTGGGGCAGCGGCCGGGGCCGGCGCGGGCGGTTCGGCGACCGGCGCTGGTGCCGCTGGCTTGGCAGCCGGGGCGGCGGCGGCGCCATCCACCAGGCCAAGCACCGCGCCGACCTCGACCTCGGTCCCTTCCGGCACGCCGATCGAGGCCAGCACACCGGCGGCCGGCGCGTTGACCTCGACGGTGACCTTGTCGGTTTCCAGCTCGACCAGCGGCTCGTCGGCCGCGACGGCCTCACCTTGCTGCTTGATCCAGCGAGCAACCGTCGCTGTCGTGACACTTTCGCCCAATGCGGGCACTACGATCTCGGTCGCCACTGCGATAGCTCTCCAGGGCCGGCAAGGGCCGGAAATGAACGGCGGGCCCGGTCTAGCCGAGGCCGAGCACCGTGGCCACCAGGCGGGCTTGTTGGGCCATATGGGTACGCGCGAGTCCGGTCGCCGGGCTGGCCGCCGGCTTCCGCCCGACATAGCTGGGCCGATGGACCTTGATGTCCAGGCCGCGCAAGACCTTCTCAATGCCGCCGGTCGACGAAGGTCCAGGCGCCCATGTTCTCCGGCTCTTCCTGGCACCAGACGACATCGGCGTTGAGATACGGCGTCAAGCACCCGCTCCAGCGTCTTCGCCGGGAACGGATAGATCTGCTCCAGCCGGATGATGGCGATGTCCTTGATGTCTTTCGCCCGCCGTTCCGACAGCAGGTCGTAGTAGACCTTGCCGGAGCAGATCACGATGCGCCGCACCTCGTCCGGCGGAGCGATCTCGTCGATCTCGGGAATGACGTGCTGGAACCGGCTGCCTTCGGCCATGTCGGCCAGCGAGGACACCGCCAGCTTGTGCCGCAGCAGCGATTTCGGCTCGAACACGATCAGCGGCTTGCGGAAGTTGCGGTGCAACTGGCGGCGCAGCGCGTGGAAGTAGTTGGCCGGCGTCGTCAGGTTGCAGACATACATGTTGCGTTCGGCGCAAAGCTGCAGATAGCGCTCGATGCGGGCCGAGGAGTGCTCCGGGCCCTGGCCCTCGTAGCCATGCGGCAGCAGCAGCACCAGGCCGGACATGCGCAGCCACTTGGTCTCGCCGCTCGCCAGGAACTGGTCGATGATCACCTGCGCGCCGTTGGCGAAGTCGCCGAACTGGGCCTCCCACAGCACCAGGGTGTGCGGATCGGCCAGCGAGTAGCCGTATTCGAAACCCAGCACTCCGGCTTCCGACAGCAGCGAGTTGTAGATTTCGATCTTCGCCTGGTCGGGCGCGATGTTGTTCAGCGGCGTGTATTCGTGCTGGTTGACCTGGTCGATCAGCACGCGCGTGGCGCTGGCTGAAGGTGCCGCGCTGGGTGTCCTCGCCGGACAGGCGGATGCGGCTGCCTTCCAGCAGCAGGCTGCCGAAGGCCAGCGCCTCCCCGGTTGCCCAGTCGATGCCCTGGCCGGTCTCGATCGCCTGCGCCTTGGCTTCCAACTGGCGGGCGATCTTCGGGTTGAGCGTTGAAGCCATCCGGCACGTGCGACAGCGCGGCGCCGATCTGCTTCAGCGTGGCCGTCGGGCATCGCGGTCGGTTCCTCGGTAGTTCGATTTCCTGCTGGTCAGCCGGGATGGAAGCCGGACCAATGACCTTCCAGCCAGTCGGCCTTGTTCGGCTTATAGGATTTCGCCGCTGAATTGGCGTCTTCCAGCGTCTTGGTGAACGCGTCCAGCATCGCCTTCGCCTCCTCGGCGGGCACGGTGCCCTCGGCTGCCAGCTGTCTCGGCATACAGGGTGCGCGTGGTCTTGGTGCGGTTGATCGCCTGGTACATCAGCGGCTGGGTGAAGGCCGGCTCATCGGTCTCGTTATGGCCGTGGCGGCGGTAGCAGACGATGTCCAGCACGATGTCGCTGGCGAAGCTTCATGCGGTATTCGGCGGCCATGCGGGCGCAGAAGATCACCGCTTCGGGGTCGTCGCCGTTGACGTGCAGGATCGGCGCCTGGATCGATTTCGCCACGTCGGTGCAATACAGGCCGGAGTAGGCGTGCGCCGGAACCGTGGTGAAGCCGATCTGGTTGTTGACGACCAGGTGGATGGTGCCGCCGGTGCGGTAGCCGATCAACTGGCTCATCGCCAGCGTCTCGTACACCAGCCCCTGGCCGGCGAAGGCCGCGTCGCCGTGCATCAGGATCGCCATGACCGAGCCGCGCTCGCTGGGTGTCGCCGGCGCGTGTCCTGCCGGGCGCGGACCTTGCCGACGACGACCGGATCGACCGCTTCCAGGTGCGACGGGTTCGGCTGCAGCGACAGATGCACGTTGTGGCCGGCGATCTCGATGTCGGTCGAGGTGCCGAGGTGGTACTTCACGTCGCCCGAACCCTGCACGTCGTCCGGCTTGAAGCTCTCGCCGCTGAATTCGCTGAACAGCGCGGTCAGCGGCTTCTTGACGATGTTGACCAGCGTGTTCAGCCGGCCGCGATGCGGCATGCCGATGGCGACCTCGACCACGCCGTCGGCCGCGGCGACCGCGATCATCGCGTGCAGCGCCGGGATGGTGACCTCGCCGCCTTCCAGGCCGAAGCGCTTGGTGGTGACGTAGCGCTTCTGGCAGAACACCTCGAACCCCTCGGCCTCGGTCAGCTGCTGCAGGATGGTGCGCTTTTCGTCGGCGTCGAAGGCGTGTGCGCCAGGGCGCGCCTTCCATCTTGCGCTGGATCCAGGACTTCTGTTCGGGATCCTGGATGTGCATGAACTCCACGCCGATCGGGCCGCAGTAGGTTTGCGCGCAGGATCTGCATGATCTCGCGCAGCGTGGCGGTTTCGCGGCCCAGCACGTTGTCGATGAAGATCGGCTGGTCCATGTCGGCTTCGGTGAAGCCGTACGATTTCGGGTCCAGCTCCGCGTGCGGCGCCGGGATCTGCAGGCCCAGCGGATCGAGGCGGGCTTCAAGGTGACCGCGCACGCGGTAGGAGCGGATCAGCATCAACGCGCGCAGCGAGGCGATGGTGGCGGCGCGCACCTGCTCGTCGGACAGGCCTGCGGCAGCCGAGCTGGCAGACTGGCTGCTTGCCGGCGCTGATGCGGCGCCGTTTGCCAAAGTGGGGATGTCGAGCGGCGCACGGGGCGCCCAGGACGCGCCGGTGGCATCTTCCAGCACCGCCCGGGCTTCGTCGTTCATGACGCTGAACAGGTCGGCAAAGCTGGGATCGACGGAGGACGGATCGGTTGCCCACCGCGCATACTGATCGGCCAGGAACGCCGCATTGGCGCCGTTGAAGGCTGATGCCAGGATGTCGATACCGGCCATTTATGACAGTCCCTTACGTATCCGTTTCCACGCCTTCAAGAGGCGCCGAGCGGGGGCGGAAAACCCGAAACGACGCGCACTGGGTTGCTTATGCCGCATGTCCGACCCCAGTGCCAAACGCGGCCCTGTTCGACACGAACACCGGCTCATCAATGCCTACGCCTGAAAGCAAACGATGCGCCACACAACCCGCTTGGTTGTCCGACGCATCGCCTTGGTTATCGTAGCGAAGAGTTAACGCGATCCAGACACGCCGTATCCGGAGATGCGCAAGGAAAGCGATAGTTTCAAGCGATCCCCGGGATGGGCGTGTCGTGGGTGCCGGTCAGGCGGCGGGTTGCTCCGGCGCCGGCGGTGCCGGCGGGCGGCCACGGCGTTCGGCCATGAATTCGTCGAATTCGGCCTTGTCCTTGGCGAAGCGCAGGCGTTCCAGAAAGCTGCTGAACTCTTTCTGCTCTTCTTCGAGGCGGCGCAGTGTTTCCGCCTTGTATTCGTCAAAGGCGTGGTTGCCGCTGGAAGCAGCCGGGCGGTCGGCGGTGCCGCAGGCCCAAGCCTTCCAGGCGCCGAACGGCCCGCCGTCGGACCCTGCGTTCTGCCAGCCTCGGCCTTGATTCATGGCCCGCCGGCGGCCTCCGAAACATCCCATGCGACCACTCCCTATCATGTAGATCAACAAGGCCACGCCAACCGGCCACCAGAACAGAAAGCCCAGGATGGTGAAGGCGATGGCGGCTGGGCGGCTGATCCCCGCCGGGTGCCAGAAGGGTGGACCGCCCCAGGGCGGGCTGTTTGCCCAGGGCGGGGCGCCCCAAGCCGGATTGCTTCCGCCGGATTGGGTCTGGTTGCCCCAGCCCGGGCCGCTGCCGCCGGGTCGACCCCATTGTCCGCCAGCGCCCGGGCCCCAGCCCGGGTTGCCGTATGCGTCTTGATTTGTAGCGCTCGCCATCGAGGGCCTCATGTGAATGTAAGACACATTTACATTGGGGGGTCCGACGATCCGCGTCAAGCAGAACCCATGCGCAATGCCACGATTTATTCGCCGCCGGCCAGCCCGAGGCTTTGCAGGTACAGCAGCACGCCGGCTTCCAGCAGGTCCTCCGGCGGCATTGGCAGCTTGCGCCGAGACGCGCCCTCGCGGACGAACAAAGAGGCGATGCCGTGCGCCAGAGCCCAGATATGCAGCGCCATCATCAGCGACGGCGGCCGGCGGCCTTTTGGCAGCGTCGCACTGACCTGGTCGGCGGCCTCTCGCAAAACGGCGAAAGCGCGATCGCTGGCGGCTTGCAGGTCGGGGTGGGCTTCCATTGCCAGGCGAGAGTCAAACATTGCCACGTAGAACGCCGGTTCATCGCGGGCAAAGGCGAGGTAGGCTCGTCCCAGCTCCTCGAACGCCCGCACCGGCTCGGGGCGGCCGTTGTTCCAGGCCTTGGCCAACCGTTCGGCGAAACGGTCGAAGCCGCGCAGCGCGACCTCGGCCAGCAAAGCGTCGGCGTCGCGGAAATGGCGGTATGGGGCGGCAGGGCTGACGCCGGCGAGACGGGCCGCCTCGGCGACGGTGAATCCCGCCGGCCCCTTGGCGCCGATCAACTCCAGCGCCGCCTCGATCAGGGCTTCGCGCAGGTTGCCGTGGTGGTAGCCGCGGCGCCCCGAGCTGCCATCCGTAGGGCCAGACCAACTCATGTGAACAGTATTTACATGAAGTGGCGCTGCCGAACCAGTGCGGCGGGCCAGGCCGAACCTTGGTTCAGCCGTGCCGCCGCGAGAGGCAAGTCAGGCCCCGTTGCGGCGGAAGCCCCGTCTGCTCGGCGTCGTGAAACGCCAGGCAGACGGGAAGCGATCACGTCCTTAGTATCAGACGTGGTAGATCGCGCGACCCTCGGCCAGTCCATACAGTTCGTAGTGGACGAGGGGATTGATGCCGGCTGACTTGACGTCTGCATTGGCGTTCAAATACTTCGATGTGGAGAAGTCCACGCTCGGATCACGACCTTCCTTCCAGCCATAATCCTCGTAGTGAAGCATGGGATCGATGCCCGCGGCTTTGACGTCCGGATTCTGCTGCAGGTAATAGGCGGTGTTGAACAAGGCATCCGGGTTGCGCCCCTCGTGCCAGCCGAACGAGTCGTAGTGGGCGAACGGATCAGCGCCAACTGTGGCCACATCGAGATTTTGCGAGAAATAGTAGTTGTTGTCGACCAGCGGATTCTGCGGGCCGACACCGTGTGGCTGCGCGATAAAGGCCATACGCCCTTCAGGCGCCCCGTACTGAAGGTAGTGAGAGAGCGGGTCGATATTCGCCGCGGCAACGTCCGTGATTGGCCTTCAGATACTTGCTGGTGCTGAAGTCGATGCTCGGATCGCGGCCCTCTTTCCAACCATATTGCTCGGTACTGCAGCAGCGGGTCGACGCCGGCCGCGGCAACATCGGGGTTCTGGTTCAGGTAGTAGGTGGTGTTGAAGTAAGCATCGGGATTGCGTCCCTCTTGCCAGCCATAGGTTTCGTAATGCGTCAGCGGATCGACGCCGGCCGCGGCGACGTCGGGGTTCTGCTTCAGGTAGTAGGCCGCATCGAACTCCGTATCCGGTGTCGTGGTCGTCACGCTGGTGGTGGCGGTCGCGGTCGCATTGCCGTCGGCGACCGTCAGGCTGAAGCCGGTGGCGACGTTGCTGCCCGGCGTCGCCTGCGGCGCCAGCGGATCGAAGGTCAAGGCCCGCAGCTCGGTGCTGAGGTTGGCGGGCGTCGTTGCGCTCAGCGTGTAGGTGCCCACACCGGTCTTGTTGAAGCCGGCGCCGCCCGACAGAACGCCGTCGGCGTCGCTCGCGGTGCCGCCGCTGGTCAGGGTGATGGCGGCGCTGGTCGCGGCACTCGAGTCGGGGTCGGTAATCGTGACGCCGGTAAAGGGTGTGAAATTGGCGCCGTAGGGGGCAAACTGAGTGGCTGGCAGCGCTGTGATGGCGGGTGCGTTGTTCAGCGCCGCTATGGATATGCTGGTGTTGGCGCCGGTCATCGCGCCGCCGTCGGCGACCGTCAGGGCAAAGTTGGTGACGACGCTGTTGCCAGGTGGGACCTGGTGATCGGTCGGCGTGAACATCAGCGCCGCCAGCTCGGTCTTGAGCGCGGCGGCGGTGGTGGCGGCGAGAGTATAGGTGCCGGGGTTGGTCTTGGTCAGGCCAGTGCCGGCCAGCACGCCGTCCGCGTCGGTGGCAACGCCGGCGTTGGTCAGCATGATGCTGGCGCTGAGGGCGGCGTTGGGGTCAGGGTCGCTGACTGTAATGCCGGTAAACGGCGCCAAGGCGGCGTTGTCGGAGCCGGTCTGGTTGGCCGGAAAGCCGCCGACGACGGGCGCGCTCTGTGTCGACAGCAGCAGGTCGGTGTTGCCGCCGGCGGTAGTCAGGTTGAAGCCTTCGCCGGAATAGCTCCCGGACAGCTTGATCGAAGCGGCCGTCCCGGCGGCATCGGTGATCACCAGTGTGTCGGTGTTGTTGATTACCGCGCTGGTCGCGGTGATCCCTTGCAGGATGATGGTGTCGCCCGTCTTGGCGGACAGCGTGCCGAGAAAGGCCCCCCGACTATCCAGTTGCAACGTATCGTCGCCATTCATCGTCACCGTCTGGCCGGCGTCGACGCCATGCACTTCCAGCGTCGCGCCGGTGGGCGTGAGGGTGCCGCCTGGCTTCAGGTCCTGATCGAAACCGATGGCGCCGGTGCCGGTCAGATTGCCGGCCAGGACCAGCCTTCCGCCCAGCGCTTCCAGGGTGCCATTGTTGGTCACGTCGCCGGTGATCGTGGCGTAGCCTTGAACAACGCCGCCGTTGATGGTCAGGCCGCCGGTGGAGACCGTGCCGGCCTGCAGATTGAGCATGCCGCTCATGCCGTTGCCGCCTACTGCCGCGGCGTCGACGCTCAGCGGTTTCGTGGTATCGTAGTTGCTGCCCTGCTGAACATCGACGGTGCCGCCAGCGGCGATATCCGTCAGCGTCGATGCGACGGCGACATACGTGGTGCCGTTCCACTCGTTGATCTGGGAGCCCTGTTGATCGTAGGTCAACTCGGTCCAGCCGGCGGGATTTGCTGACGGCCCCTCGAGTTTTGTGATGTCGACGCTCAAGCCGCCGAGTGTGCCGCCCAGGTTGATTTCGGTGGCGGCGCCTTTGGCCTCGAAGATGCCGTCAAACAGGGCATTGGCCGACTTGTCATATTCGCCGATCGATGATCGTATCGATCGTGACAATGCCGAGCGACTGCAAATAGTCGGTGAAGTAGATGCCGTTGGTGCCGGTGAACAAGTCGTTGCCGGCCGCCTGGACGAAGGCGTTGATCGTGCCAACGTTAACGATCGTGCCGTTGTTCATGCCGACGAACGTCCCCAACGGACCGCGGAAATCCCGGCCGAGGCGTCAGACGTGGACGTGTTGATTGAAGGTCAGGGTGCCATCGACCTCCAACGCGGACGCGTTGCGTTGTTCACATTCATGGTCAGCGAGTTGACGGTCTCGGACTCGCCCGGTGCGATCGTCACCGTATAGGTGCCGGCGGACGTCGATCGTGTCGTCCGCGGTAGTGTCGGAAAGGGGTTGCGGCGAAACTGGGTCGCAGTCCAGAGCGTGCCCGTATTCCAGTCGAGGGAGCCGCTTACGGCCGATCCAGTTATAGCTAGTGTTTGCCATCTGGAACCTTTTATCTTGTGTAGTTGAGAGTGACTGTCCATTATCGAAACGGACTAAGCACTGTTCGGCGGTTCGCCACCATGGCCCCATCCGTGTCAACAGGGCTGGAGCGAAAATCATCTATCCTGTTCAGCATGCATGGCCGCGGAAGGGCCGCCACTTCCTACAAAGAACCATATACCGACAAAATACTGATAATGCAATAAAATCGTATGAGCACCGTTTACAAAAAGTAATCGTTCTGGCCGCTCGAGATGCAAGCGCTTTGAAAACACTGGATTTCATGCCGACTGCACGGCAAAACCGGTGTCGGCCATTGTCCGACTGTGGTTTGCACGCCCCTGGCGTCGCCCGGACGTCGGCCGCGGACCGCCGATGGCGGCGCCTTTTCCACGGTGGATGGCGATTCGCGGCGTCGCGGCAAGCATCGCCAGGCCTGGCCAGCCAGACCACTCCAACAAATCGCCGACCCGCCCCCCGACGGCCGCTCGGCGATCCCGCCGCCGTCCCCGCTCCGGCAACCGTAATCCGGCGGCGCCTCCGTCCCGCTGTGCGGCGCAGCAAAACCCATCTACCCTGCCGCCATGGCCTCCGACACCACCATCCAGGCTCGCGCCGCACGCCAGCAGATGCCGTCCCCGAGGCGCGCGCCGTCTTCCTGACCGTCTTCCCCTCCATCATGCTGCCGATGTTCCTGGCGGCGGCGGACCAGACCATCGTCGCGACCGCGCTGCCGGCGATCGCCGGATCGCTCGGCCAGGTCGAGCGGGTCTCGTGGATCGTCGTCGCCTACCTGGTGGCCAACACCATCGCCGCCCCGGTCTACGGCCGCCTGGGCGACGCCATCGGCCGCAAGACGATGATGTTCGTGGCGCTCGGCGTGTTCATCGGCGCCTCGGTGCTGTGCGCGCTGTCGGGCTCGATCCTGCAGCTGACCGCGGCGCGCCTGCTGCAAGGGGTCGGCGGCGGCGGGCTGATGACGCTGTCCCAGGCGCTGATCGCCGAGTCGGTGCCGCCCCGCCAGCGCGGCAAGTACCAGGGATACCTCTCGGGCATGTTCGCGGCCGCCTCCACCTTCGGCCCGGTCGCCGGCGGCTGGCTGACCCAGGCGTTCAGCTGGCATGCGGTCTTCCTCGTCAACGTGCCGCTGGGCTTGCTCGCCGCCATCCTGGTGATGCGGCTGCCGACCCAGCCCAGCCGAGGCGGCCGGGTGCGGTTCGACGTCTGGGGCACGCTGTTCTTCGCCGGCTTCATCGCGCCCCTGCTGCTGGCGATGGAACGGGCGCAGCGTCTCGACATGCAATCGCTGCCGCCGGTGCTGGGTCTGCTGACGGTTGCGGTCGCGTCGCTGGTCTTGCTGATCCGGCAGGAGAAACGCGCCGCTGCGCCGTTGCTGCCGATCCAATTGTTCCGTCAGGCCGGGATCTGGCGCACCGACGCGATGGCCGCCTGCGTGGCGGCGCAGACGGTGTCGCTGGTGTCGTTTCTGCCGATGTACCTGCAAATCGTGCGCGGCGCCGGCACCGCGCACTCCGGCCTGCTGCTGCTGCCGCTGACCTTGGGCATCGCCTGCGGATCGCTGTTCTCCGGCCGGATGATCGCGGCGACCGGGCGAACCGCACTGCTGCCCTCGGCGGCGCTGCCGGTCAGCGCCGTCATGCTGCTGTCACTGGCGGCGTTGGCGCCTCGGCTGGACAATGTCACCGTCACCGGGATGCTGGCGCTCGCCTCGCTGTGCACCGGCATGGCGATGCCGGTGGTGCAGATGACGGTGCAGACGGTGGCCGGCCCGCGCTTCCTCGGGCGCCGCGGCGGCGTCGGTGCAGTTCTCCCGGTCGGTCGGCGCCTCGGTCGGCACGGCGCTGGTGGGTGCGGTGCTGTTCGCCGTGCTGGCGTCGCGGGACCGGCAGACCGCGGCGTTCTTCGTCGACCTGGTGCAGCAAGGGCCGCGGGCGTTGGAGGGTCTGCCTGATGCGCAACGACTGCTGGTGCGCGGCGAGATCGCCGATGCCTTCCGCGCCGCGTTCCTGACCATCGGCTGCTTCACGACGGCCGGAATGCTGTTCGCCTGGTGGCTGCCAGTCCGGCGCATCTGAGTGCTCGTTTGATAATGCTACTATGGCGGTCATCTGACGCGGCTTTCTGCGCTTCCGGTGCTCACGGCCAACTCGGCCGCTCCGCTCCGGTTCTCGACAGCCACGCCAGCTGACTCGCCATAGCGCATTCTCGAGCGCGCGCTAGACCGGCTGGACTTCACCCGCTACAGCTCAGGGCGAGGCTTCGGATCGGCACGATGCTCAGGGTAATGGGTCGTCCTGCATCGGCCTGGTCGAATGTCCACGGGCAATCGATCGGGAAGCTGTCCTCTGGAAAGCCGGTCTCGATCGCGGCGTAAGGGCGCGCGTAGCGATAGGCGGAGATCATGGCGCCAGGCACCTTGGCCTCAAGGCTGGGATTATCAGCCAAATGCTCAGCGAGTTGATCACGCGTATTAGCGATGGACAGCCGCCAGGACGTGCTGCGCCGATCCAGCTGGAAGCGCCATTTCAGCAGGCGCTGAAGCAGGATCGTCAGCCGGCTCACCAGCTCGCGTTTCTCGCTGCGGCCCATGCTTTCGATTTCCTCGGCGATATGGGCGATGTCGGCGCCAGACAGTTTGCCCGCCCGCAGCAGGTCCACCTGTTCGGCGGTCCAGGCGTAGAAGTCGCGGTCGTAAAGGTCGCTCATGCCCTGGTCCTTCGCATCAAGGTCCCGTAGTACGTGGCTCCCTGCATTTCGTCATAACCACCATGATCTGGTCCCTTACGGCGGTGCGTGATCAATATGGCCGCCGGCTGTCGATAAGACAAAGGTGGAAGTGGGACCAGAACCGCCTGGACGGGGTAAGCGGCCTCCGCCGGCAGTCAGTAAACGGGGCGGCGGTTGCGGCTCGGCGCCAGCTTGACTACCCTCGGTGCGCGAAAATTGGATCAACGGCGCGATGCGGGAACGGCCTGGACCATGAGCAAGCATGTGGTGGCGACGGTGGCGGAAATTCCGCCCGGGCAGCGCAAGCTGGTGACGGTGCGCGGCCGCCAGATCGCCGTGTTCAACCTGGGCGGCGAGTTCTTCGGCCTGTTCAACCGCTGCCCGCACCAGGGCGGCCCGATGTGCGAGGGCATCCTGACCGGACTGATCCAATCCGATGAACCGGGCCGCTATCAGTATTCGCGCCAGGGCGAGATCCTGCGTTGCCCGTGGCATGGCTGGGAGTTCGACGTGCGCACCGGCCAGAGCTTCTGCGACCCCTCGAAGATCGGCGTGCGCAGCTACCCGGTGGAGGTGGCCGAGGGCCAGCGCGTCGTGCAGGGTCCCTATGTCGCCGAAACGATCCCGGTGACCGTCGAGGAACAATATGTCGTGGTGGAGCTGTGAGCCCGCCCGCGTGACCTGACCCCGCGCTGCTCCGCCGGTCCGGCGCAGCGGCGGCGCTTTCGGCCGGTCGCCGCGATCACGCCCGGTCGGGAAAGCTGAAGGCGATCAGCGCCAGCACCATGCCGCTCGCCCAGGCAAGGTAGATCGCGATCAGCAGGTCGCGGGCGGAAAACCGCCGGCTCAGCCACCAGGCCGGCAGCACGCGCGGCCAGCAGCGCCGCGCCGACCGGCAGCAGGCCGAACGTGTCCTGCGCGTATATCGCCATGATGAAGCCGGTGATCAGCGCCACGAACACCGGCGGGATGCACACCAGGATCAGCATGTCGTGCCGGATCAGGGCGGCGCCGACCAGCACGAAGCTGAACAGCGCAAGGGTGGCGAGGTAGGTCAGCGCCTCGGCCATGAGCGGCCGCCCGAAGCCGGGTCAGCTACCGACCTTCAGGGGCGAGACCAGGCCGCGCAGGCAGGCCAGCACCGAGAGCGGGGTCAGTTGGCCGGTCCTGGGGTTCTCCAGGCTGGGGACGTTCTCGATGGTCATGGTGAAGCGGGCGGCCGCGGCCTCCACGTGGATGGTGTGGGTGTTGCGGGTGATCGTGGGATCGACCCAGATCCGCACCCGGGTGCGCACCGCGCCCACGCCGGCCAGTGCCAGTGCGGCGGCGACGTTGACATTGGCCGGGAAAACCGGCCGCGGCCTCCAGCGCATTGCCTTCGAACACCAGGGTGGCTTCGGTCAGCTCCATCACGTCGATGCCGCGCTTTCGCAGGTAGGGTGCGCCCGCCAGAGCCCAGCGGCGGCTTGCGGGTCTCGATCGTGACGCTGGTGATCGGCCCTTCGGCGGCGGCGCGCACGGCATCCAGGCCGAGCAGGGCGCCGGTCGGAACGACGATGCGGGCACCGGTGCGCGCGGCCAGGCGCACCAGGTGCAGGCGCGGCAGCAGGGCGCCGGCCGAGGATGGCACGAAGATCCGCCCGGCGCTCAGGGCCGGCAGCGCGACCTGCTCGAAGACCGCCGCCGGCGCCGCCTCCACGACGATGTCGGCCGTCGCCAGGTCGGCAATTTCGACCAAGTTGCGGGATGACCTTGAACCCGGCCAGTTTGGCGCGTCCCTTGACCGGGTCGCGGCAGCACACCGCGATCAGCCGCAACCCGTCCACGCCCGCGTCCAAGGCGCGTGCCAGTGGCAACCCGATGGCGCCCAGACCCGCGATCGCGACGGTCTTGCTCATGTCCGCTTCCTTGGCTGTCGATCAGGCGTGAATTGGTGCAAGGTTTTCCGGCACAGCTGATCCGGCTTATAACGATTGTTCTCTTAACGATTATTGCTCTAATTCAGTTTGGTCCCCGCCGGCTAAGTCACGGCGCCTTATGCATAGTCAAGCGTGCATCATCTGAGTTCTTCCAGCGTACTTATATTAGCAGGCCGATGCCGCCAATCTCACATCGGGAATTCGATATGACGCATCGCAATGCGCTTGCTGCACGCATCAAATATCTCGAAATCGGGGAAATGATCGAACATGAATACCGTCTTTTGCGGCAAGGAGATGAGACCGCAACGCAACCAACTGGTGCAGCTCGTCCATCCGCTCGACGCGCAGCCGGTGCCCTCGGTCCGCGGAAAGGGTGCATCGGGCAGCCGTGCGCCAGATCATCGGCTCACCGTCCGCCGGCCCACAGCGACCACGGCCGCGGCTAAACGCGATGCTCGTTTCGCAGTGGGATGGGGCGAGCGATGGGGCTCGAACCCACGGCATCCAAGACCACAACCTGGCGCTCTACCAACTGAGCTACGCCCGCCATCCAGGGGGCGCGATTTAGGCCGCTTCGGCGCAGCTTCGTCAAGATTTGGCCAGGCTCGCGTGGTTCCGCTTGCCGTAACCGCCCCGGACAAGGCAGTTTCCGCGCCATGAGCGCAACCAATAACCCTCAACCGCCGGCTGCGGGGGAAATGTCGAGGCCAGCCACCGCGGCGCAACCGGCGATGTCGCCGGTTACCCCGCCAAGCACCGCTCGCGGCGAAACCGCCGAACAGGCGCTGACCCGCGCACAGGCGGCGGCTCAGGCCAAACGCCTGCATGAGGCCGGCGGCATCTGCGCCGACGTGCTGGCCGCGTCGCCCGACCACCCCGCGGCGCTGGCACTGCAAGGCATCGTCGCAGCGATGCTCGGGGAGCCGGAGCAGGGCGTCGGGCTGCTGCGCCGCGCGATCAGCCTTCGGCCCGGCAATGCATCCTGGTATGCGCATCTCAGCTCGCTCTGCCGCCTGACCTATCGCATCGACGAAGCGCTGGCGACCGGCGCAGGAGGCAATCCGGCTGGACCCCAACAATGCGGAACATCTGGTCAACCTGTCGTTGATCTTCGTCGACGCCGATGAGCGGGAACGGGCGACGGTGTGCCTGCTGCGCGCGCTGGGGCTGAAACACGACCATGCCGACGGCCATCTGGCGATGGCGCAGACCCTGCTCGCGCAGGGCGATTTCGAGCCCGGCTGGATCGAATACGAGTGGCGCAACCTCACCGAGGCGGGCAAGTCCACCATGCCGGCCATCACCTCGGCGCCGTGGAACGGCATGCGCATGCCAAACGGGCGGCTGCTGCTGGTCGGCGACCAGGGCTATGGCGACACGATCCAGTTTGCCCGCTACATCCCGATGGTGGTCGACCGCTGCCAGGACGTGATCCTGGGCTGCAGCGCGGAGCTGGCGCCGCTGCTCGCCAACATTCCAGGGGTTGGGCAATACTGCCACCGGTGGAACGACATACCGGGTCACGCCGCGCATTGCCGGCTGTCCAGCCTGCCCTATCTGTTTCGCACGCGGGCCGAACTCGATCCCGTCGCCGGGCCCTTATATCGCCGCCGATCCGGCGCGGGTCGCCCACTGGCGCAGCCGGCTGGACGCAACGCTGCCGCACGCCGTGGCGCGCATCGGTCTGGCCTGGACCGGCCGGCCAACGCATCCGAACGACCGCCGCCGCTCCATGCCGCTGTCGATGCTGGCGCCGCTCGCCGCCGCCGGGCCGGCCGGCTTCGTCTCGCTGCAAAAGCCGATGCCGGCGCGTGACAGGCCAACCATCCCGGTGTTCTCCGGCATGACCGACCTGTCCGCCGATCTGACCGATTTCGGCGAGACGGCGGCGCTGATCGAGAACCTCGACCTGGTGGTGACCGTCGATACCGCGATCGGGCACCTCGCCGGCGCGATGGGCAAGCCGGTCTGGATCCTGATCCCGAAAGCGGCCGACTGGCGCTGGCTGCTGGATCGCGACGACTCCCCCTGGTATCCCTCGGTCCGGTTGTTCCGCCAGCAGCGTCCGGGGGCGTGGGATGAACCGCTTGGCAGGCTTTGCACCACCCTGAGCCGCAGGCTTGCGCAACCCGCGCCCGCCATGGCGGAAAGCCAGGCCGCCTGCTAAGGGCCCGACCAAAGTTAATCGCTCAGGGCGAATAGCCTCCTGATAACGCCGCGCTGGTTTCACGCTTGATGAGGCATAACCGCAGAGTGCCATGGAGCTGCACGGAGACGGGCTCTCTTTGGCGCGGAGTGGGGAAATCGCTCACCGGATAACCAGTTGATCGCGTGGCGAGCTACACGCAAGCGGCTTCCCTGCTCGGCGTTGCTTCGTTCAGAAAAAACTGAACTCAGAAACGCGTCATTTCCTCTCCTTGCGGTGCCCCCCAGCAAGGCTGCTGGCGAACTCCGTGGTCCTTCGTGGCGCTTAGTGTCCTTCGTGGTTGGAACGCTTTCTTGAGCGCTTGCCCGAACCGCCGTCATGTATAAGGAAGCCAGTCCTGCATGCGTATCCCGAGCGGGCACTTGGAGCCATTGCTTCCAACGAAACCGGTTGGTCACGGTAAGCCTGCCGCCGCCGCTCAGCGTGGGGCGGCGCTAGATTGAGAGGGGCTTTGAAGATGAACCTTCAACTGTTCAAGGCCGATGCGCCGCAAGCAGACCTTGATGATTTGAGCGAGCGCCTGGCCCGCACGCGCTGGCCTGACCAGCTCGAAGGAGCCGATTGGCGGCTCGGGACCGAACGCGACTTCCTCCAGAAGCTTTGTACTCATTGGGGCAACGCATTTACCTAGCGCGCCGCCGAGGCTCGGTTGAACGCCCTGCCGCAGTTCAGGGCTGTCGTCGATGGGATCGGCCTGCACGTCGTCCATGCCCGATCGGAAGCGGCGCACGCCACGCCGCTGCTCATGACGAATGGCTGGCCCAGCTCGATCTTTGAGTATCTGGACATCATTCCGCGCCTGAACGCGTCCGGGTTCCACGTGGTCGCTCCAGCGCTACCGGGCTATGGCTATTCGGACCGACCCTCGAAGCCGGGCATGAACGCGACCCGCATCGCCGGCCTCTTCGCCAAGCTGATGGGCGAGCTGGGCTATGACCGTTTCCTGGCGCATGGCAGCGATATGGGGGCTGGCGTCGTCGAGCAGCTGCGGCGGCGGCACGCCAACCGTCTTACGGGCGTTCACTTCAGCAACGTCTACTGGGGCTATCCCAAGCCGGACGACACTTCGGCCGAGGAACAGGCTTATCTCGGCCAGGTGCAAGGCTGGACTTTTGCCGAGGGCGCCTACGCGATGCTCCAGGGCACCAAGCCGCAGACGCTGAGCTACGGGCTGAACGACAGCCCAGCGGGACTGGCCGGCTGGATGGTGGAGAAATTCGTCGCCTGGAGCGACGGCAAAGTCGAGCAGACCTTCGGTTTCGACGGGCTGTGCGCCAACCTGACCTTGTATTGGCTGACCCAGAGCATCGGCAGCTCGGTCCGGCTGTACGCGGAAGCGTTCAGCGACCAGTCTGCGCAGACACCGCCGGAGCGGGGCAGAGTGCCTGTCGGGGTGATTGTATTTCCCAAGGACATCCTGCCGGCGCCGCGCGCCTGGGGCGAGCGCTGGCTCAACCTGCTGCATTGGACCGAGGCGCCGCGTGGCGGCCACTTCCCGGCCTGGGAGAACTCCTGATCTCCTGGCGGCCGATTTGCGCGCTTTCGCCGACCGCCTCGCGTGAGCGATGGGCCGGTTGGACGGGCTCGCGCGCGTCGAGGTCGGTCGTCGAAAAGCGCCGGCTTGCTGCAGAGAACGTGATGGCCAATCATCCCGCCGGCCGCGATCGGCCGAGCAACAAAGCTAATGAACCACGGCGACGGATCGGCACCTGAAGCAAGAATCGGAGTGTCTGGCCGCGCCGAAGCGGTATAATGCGGCGATGCAGACGATCGACATTCCTCCGATCAGCGCCGAAACACTGGCTGATGACCTGGCCGCCGAGGGCTATGCCACGCGTAAGTTGCTGCCGCCTGAGGCATGCCGTGACTTGGCCGCGCTGTATGAGCAGGCGGAGCCGTTCAGAAAACGTATCGTCATGGAACAGCACGCCTACGGCCGCGGCGAATACAAGTATTTCAGCTACGCCCTGCCGGACCTGGTCGCGGCGTTGCGTGCCGCGCTGTATCCTCCGCTGGCCGCGGTCGCCAATGCGTGGCGGCGAACGCTGGGCGAGACGGCGATTTTTCCGGCCGACCTGGCAACGTATCTGGCGCAATGCCATGCAGCCGGGCAGACCCGTCCGACGCCGCTGTTGCTGCGTTACGGACCTGGTGGGTTTAACTGCTTGCACCAGGACCTGTACGGCGATCTGGTGTTTCCGCTGCAGGCGACGATTCTGCTCAGTGCGCCGGGGCAGGATTTCACCGGTGGCGAGTTCATCTTGGTCGAGCAACGGCCGCGCGCGCAGTCACGTCCCGCGGTGGTGCCGCTGCGGCAGGGGGAAGCGGTATTCTTCCCGGTGCATCACCGGCCCGGCATCGGCTTGCGCGGCCCGCATCGACTGACCATGCGGCACGGCGTCAGCCGCGTCCATTCGGGGAGCGGCGCACGCTGGGGCTGATTTTTCACGATGCGGCCTGACCTGGATATGCGCGCTACAAGCGCATGAGCGCCGCCGGAAATAGCTGCAATTTGAAACTATTGGCAGCAGGCAAATGTTTATTGTATGTAGGTGGGAGTGGTTTGATATAGTGATAGAGTGGTTGAATGAGGATGTGTTTTGTTATTTTGAATTGGTTGTGTAGATAATATTAGAATGTGATGTTTAGTTTGTTGTAGGTTTTGGTGAGATTTAATAACGTATAGTGGTAATAGTGGTAATAGTTACTGTGGGTTTTGGTGTTGAGTTTGTGTTGGGTTATGTAACAGTGGATGTTGTTTTTTGTATTGTTGGTGTGGAGTGGTGTTGTTTGTTGGTTTAGTATTATTAGTAACTTAGTTTTGTTGGTATGTAGTTGTTTGAGTAGGTGGTTTAGTGTGATGAAATTGGTGTGGTGTAGGAAGATGTGGTAGAAGTGGGTGTGTAAGGTGGTGGTGTGGTGTGGGTTTGATTTTAGGTGGTATGTTTTGAGATTAGTATAGTAGTTTTAGATTAGGTTGTGTATTTGTGTTTGTGTTGTGTGATGTTTGTTGGTGAAGGTGTTTATTTTATGTATTAGTTGTTTTGTATGTATGTAACATAGTGTATGATGGTTGATGTTGAATTGTTTGGTATAGTTGCTTAGTATTATGTTTTCGTAGAGGAATTTATGTGATTGAATGTTATTTTATATGGTGTTTTTGGTGGTGATTTTCATTGGGTTAGGTGTGATGTTGAGTGTGGTGAAAATAAGTTGGTAGAGGTGTGTTAGTTAAGTGGTTGGATAGGTGAAGTATGTTTGTGTTTTGGTTGTTAGGTGGGTGTTTAGTGGTGTTGATAAGGTATGTTTTCGTATATATTTATAAGTTGTGTTATTGAGTATGTAATAGGTATGATTGGTGTGTAGTAGGTAGAGAAAGTTTAGTTGGTTTTTAGATGTGTGGGTATGAAATTAGGTGAATTAGTTATTGTTGATTTGTGTGTAGAAGTTGTTTTTGTTGGTATGGTGTGTATTGGTGTTGTTTATGGATATATATGGTGAGGTTTGTAACTTGGTGTGTAAAATGTTTTGTGTTTTGGTGATGAAATATGTTTGTTTATAGGTTAGTAGATGTTGTAACTGACGTTTAGAGATAGTTACGTTTATGGAGAGTAGTAGAGTTAATAGTTGTGGTAATGTGGATTGTTTTTGATGATATTGTATCAGTAAGAAGAGGTGGAGTTTGGGATTGAAATGATTATAGATTTTTTTTGGTAGTGGTGTTAGGATGGTGTGTTTATGTGGTGTGATATAGTGTTTGTGTTGGTAATAGGTTGTGTTCGCTGAGATTAATAGATGTTGTATGAGAAAAGGTTTATGATTTTTGAAGAGTGATATGTTTGGGATGGTGATTTTCAATATTTGGTTTTAGATAATGACAAGTGGTGTCAATTTGTTGTGGAATAGTTGTTTGTTTTTGTTGGATTTAGGTAACTAGGTTTTTTTGTGTATATGGCTTGGTTTAAAAGTGGGTTGGTTTTTCAGTTTTTTCAGTAGGGTGATCTCTTAGAGTTGTTAGATTGTAATTTGTTTCAGGGTAGAGACTTAGATTAACAGTTAAAATAGAAGAGACTCAAGCTCTGCAAGGCTAAGAAAAGATAGGTTGGCTGGCAGAGACAAATTAGTAAGAAATGGTAAAGAGTAGAGAAGCAGCAAGAGAAAAATCAGGCAAACCTGAATAGCGTTGCCAAACACCGAGCGCCGGATAACGAGTACATCGTTTTCATGAAATCGCGGCTATGGCCCGATCCACGGCCAATGATTGTGATGATCGCGGGTGCGGGTGCTCAATCTGGGTTGTTTCATGACAAGGCTTAAACTTGCCCCTGTCCGGCGGGTTCCGCGCTGAGGGGTGTGCCGAGCAAGTCGATGCCCATGATCGAGGTCGTTGTGTATAACGGTGCACTGGCCCTTCGGGCCGTGGAGACAGGTAGTCTCGAGGAGTTGGCCGGATTTCGGCGGGTGGTCGCGGCGTGTCCTGGCGAAGGCAGGAAAGCAAGAAGTCAAACACAGATCAACACGGATTAACGACACAGATTAACACAGATGCAGGCAACGACCGCACTGGCCACGGGCGCTCCTGGCGGCAGCGTGAGATGCCCGACGCTGCCCTCGTTTTCCCTCTAATCCATGCCGTTAATCCGTGCCAATCTGTGTTTAGATCTTGCTTTCTTCCTGAGACATCACCCACGTCTCAATTCATCCCTGAATCCTGTCCGATCATCTCGGCGGCATTCACTCCGCATCATCGCCTGGCGGTGCGTTCCATCGGCCAGATGCTCGGGGTTATGTTAGCCTCCTATCGCGAGCCAGCCTGTCAAATCGTTCCACGCAGACGGTATACTACGCCGCCGCCCGCGCATCCTCCTGGATCATCTCCGACGGCCTTCTCCGCGATCATGATGGTCGGCGCATTGGTGTTGCCGGCGACGATCACCGGCATGATCGAGGCATCCACCACGCGCAGTCCCGCAAGCCCATGCACCCGCAGCCGCGGATCAACCACCGCCATCGGCCCATGCCCCATGCCGCAGGTGCCCACCGGATGCAGGTTGGACACGCCGCGTGCGCGAACGTCCGCGGCGATCTCCTCATCGGTGCGGATGGCGACGCCGGGCGCGGTTTCCTCGACAATCAGCCTCTGCAGCGCCTGCTGGCGCACGATGCTGCGGGCGATGCGCACGCCGGCGATCATCACCCGCATGTCGTTCTCCGACCGCAGGAAGTTGAATTTGATCTCCGGCGGCGCGAACGGATCGTGGCTGCGCAGCCGCACGGTGCCGCGCCCCTCGGGCGCCAGGTGCACCGGACTGATGGAGATGCCGGGAAACGGATGCGAGATGATCCCGTGGCGGTGCGGTCGATCGTGCTCCAGGCGGAGATGTTGAACTGCAGGTCCGGCCGTTCCAGACGTTTGTCGCTGCGCACCAGCGCGCCGACATACAGGCCGTTGCCGGACATCGGGCCGGAGCGAAAGAACACGTACTGTGCGCCGGCCATCAGCCGGTGCGGCAGGCTGTACTGCAGCGCGTTCAGCGACAGGTTCCTCGAGATCCGATAGGTGCAGTAGGTATTGAAATGGTCCTGCAGATTGGATCCGACGCCGGGCATGTCGTGCACCACCTCGATGCCCATGTCCGTCAGATGCTGCGCCGGCCCGACGCCGGACAGTTGCAGCAACTGCGGCGACCCATAGGCGCCGCCGGAGACGATCACCTCGCGCCCGCGCCTGCGCCACCTTCCGTCCCCGCGGCGTGTCGAATTCCACGCCCGTGGCTCGTGCCGCCTTCGAACAGCACGCGGGTGGCATGGGCGTGGGTCTTGATCACCAGGTTCGGCCGCGTCTTGCGCGGCTTCGCAGATAGGCGGCGGCGGTGCTCCAGCGGCGCTTGTCCTTCGTTGTCGTCTGGTAATAGCCGCAGCCCTCCTGCTTGGCGCCGTTGAAGTCCGGGTTGAGCGGGATGCCGGCCTGCTGGCAGGCTTCCAGCAGCGCCTTGGCGATTTCCCACTCGTACGGCTGGTTGGACACCCGCAACGGCCCGCCGGCGCCGTGATACTCGCTCGGCGCCGCGTTCGTTGTCCTCGGCCTTGCGGAAATACGGCAGCACCGATTCGTAGTCCCAGCCTTCGTTGCCGAGCTGCCGCCATTGGTCGTAATCGGCCGCGTTGCCGCGCATGTAGATCATGCCGTTGATCGAGCTGGTGCCGCCCAGCACCTTGCCGCGCGGCTGATACATGGTGCGGTTGTTCAGTTCGCGTCTCGGGCTCGCTCTCGAACATCCAGTTCACCTTCGGATCGACGAAGGTCTTGGCATAGCCCATCGGGACGTGGATCCAGAGGTTGCTGTCCTCGCCCCGGCCTCCAGCAGCAGCACGCGATAGCGGCCGGATTCGGACAGCCGGGCGGCCAGCACGCAGCCGGCCGAACCGGCGCCGGTGACGATGAAGTCGTAGGTATCTGCTTCGGCTGCCACGGTCTTTCCCCGCCGGTTTCCGGCAGGATTGCGCGGCACGGTTGGAATGGCAATCGGAACGCTGGTGGCGATGCCAGGCAGCCGGCTGATATCACGCCGCCAGCGGCGGGGCGCCGGCCTTGGCATCCTCCAGGATCATCGCCGCGGCTTTCTCGCCGATCATGATGGTCGGCGCGTTGGTGTTGCCGCCGACCGCGACCGGCATGATCGAGGCATCGGCCACCCGCAGCCCGTCAACGCCGTGCACCCGCAGCCGCGGATCGACCACGCTGTTCGGGCCGGTGCCCATGGCGCAGGAACTGGTCGGATGCTGGTTCGACACGCCGGTCCGCCGCACATAATCCAGCAGCTCGTCGTCACTGGTGGCCGGCGATCCGGGCAAGATCTCCGTCACGATATAAGGCCGCAGCGCCGGCTGTTCGGCGATCCGACGCACCAGCCGGATGCCCGCCAGCGCCGCCTGGATGTCGTACTCGGTGCGCAGGTAGTCGAACAGCACGGCCGGCGGCGCGAACGGATCGGGGCTGCCCAGCCGCACCGTGCCGCGCCCGTCGGGCCGCAGATGCACCGGCGTCAGCGTGAAGCCGGGGAAGCGGATGCGGCGTCACCGCGTCGCGGCTGCGCTCCTTGGTGCTCCACTCGAACAGGTTGATCTGGATATCGGGCCGTTCCAGCCGCGCGTCGGAGCGGGTGAACAGCGCCGGCGGTGATGCCGTTGCTCGCCATCGGGCCGGAGCGGAACAGCGCGTAGCGCAGCCCGGCCGCGATCTTGCGCAGCGCACTGTTCTGCAGATCGTTCAGCGTGATCGGCCTTGGCTGCATCGCCAGCTCACGGTGGTATTGAAATGATCATGCAGGTTGGACGCCGACCGCCGGCATGTCGCGCACCACCGTCGATGCCCATGTCCTGCAGATGCTGTGCCGGCCCCAGCCCCGACAGCAGCAGCAATTGCGGCGAGCCATACGCGCCGCCGGAAACGATGACCTCGCGCGCGCGCCGAGCTGATCTGCCGGCCCGCCGGCGTCTGGTATTCGACGCCGATCGCGCGGCCGTTGCTCGATCATCACCCGGGTCGCGTGCGCGCCGGTCCGGATCACCAGGTTCGCCGGCGGATCGGCTCAGATACGCCTTCGCCGCACTCCAGCGTCGCCGGTTGCTGGTGGTGGTCTGGTAATAGCCGCAGCCTTCCTGCTGGGCGCCGTTGAAGTCCGGATTGGCGCGGGATGCCGGCCTGCACGCAGGCCGCCAGCACGGCGCGGCGACAGTTCGCCCTGCTCGGCCTGGTCGGACACCTGCAGCGGGCCGCCGACGCCGTGGAACGCGTCGGCGCCGCGGGTCTGGTTCTCCGCCTTCTTGAAGTACGGCAGCACCGAATCCCAGTCCCAGCCGACGCAGCCGCGTTGGCGCCATTCGTCGTAATCGCCGTGATGGCCGCGGATATAGACCATGCCGTTGATCGAGCTGGAGCCGCCCAGCGTCTTGCCGCGCGGCAAATACAGCCGGCGGTTGGCCATCTGCGGCTGCGGCTCGGTCTCGAACTTCCAGTTCACCGCCGGATCGACATAGGTCTTGGCATAGCCCGAGGGGAATGTGGATCCACGGATTGCTGTCGGGCGGCCCGGCTTCCAGCAGCAGCACGCGATAGCGGCCGGATTCCGCCAGCCGCGCCGGCGACCGCGCAGCCGGCCGACCCGGCGCCGGTGACGATGAAGTCGAAGGCTTCGTCCATGATGTTTCCCTCAGCCGGCCAGCCTTGTGTCTTCCAAAATCATCGCCGCCGCCTTCTCATCGATCATGATGCTCGGGGCGTTGGTATTGCCGCCGACGACACTCGGCATGATGGAGGCATCAGCAACGCGCAGGCCCCGATTCCATGCACCCTCAGCCGCGGGTCGACAACGCTGTTCGTCCCGGTCCCCATGGCGCAGGTGCTGGTCGGATGATGGTTGGAAATCCCTGTCTGGCGCACGAACGCCTCGAGATATAGAAGGCGAAGCTACGCAAGAGGGAAAACAAGAAGGGGTTGATGAGAATGAGAGAGAGGTCTTAGAAAAAGGTGAAGTAGAGGATGTAGTGAGAGATGTACTAGATGAAAAAGTGAGAGAGGAAGAATTTAGGAGGAAAGTGTGGAGAAGAGAATAGTGTAAGACACATAGAAAGAGGTCTAGGTGGAGAGGTTAAACAGAAAGGTAGAGGCAATACGGGTAAGAAAAATGAGCTGGAATGGATGATAGTATAGATATGAGGAAAAAACTAGGTGTAGGTAAACTTGAGGGAAGCATAGAAGACGGTGGAGATGAGAGTATCATCAAGGTAGAGGAATTTGTAGTGGCTCTTGTAAAAAGAGAGAGGAGAGAGTGGTCTGAGAGATAGCGAGTATATGCTGATGTAGGTATAGGATGGTTGTATTTGAATGGAAGATAAGGAAGGCATAGGCTTGAGAGGAGACTCAAAGTGTTTTTTTGACAGTGAATGGCATAGAGAGTGAAGAAGAGAGCGGCTGGAGACGAGGAGTTCGGAGAGAAGAGTATGTGAGGCTGGAATATAGTTGGACTTCTAGGAGATATAGATATGAGAGAGCAAGAATGAGGTGTAGGTTGAGAAGGAGCTCAGCACGTGTACGGCGGTGAGATCACGGAACTTATCAAAGATGAGACGCAATGTTTTACAGTAGAGAGAGATGCTGCATTTTAGGGGAGCGGCACTGGCGGTATGTAAAAAGGCAGCATGGCTTAGGAACGAGGCCTCCACGGAGATAGGTTAGAGGCTCTTAAGAATATAGCGAATGGCAGTGTGCGCTGGCGCGCGTCGCCAGTTCAGATCGAAGACACTGTTCAGCTTGTGACGATGAACGTCGATAAAGGTGGTAATGCCGCGATAGGAGTTGCAGCCGGTGACGATGGCGAGGATGGAAAACAGCAACACGTACGGCAGATGCAAGAGCTTGCCCTCAGCTCGGCGCGGATCAGGAACGTCCGCCAGAGCGTCGAGCAAAGGCGATAGTGCGGTCACGAAAGACCTCTGATGCGGTTGCCGCCCGATGAGTTACAGATCTGCCGAGTTGAGAATCGGCTTTCTTCTCAGAGTATATCCGCATCGCTTGACGTCGCCGGCCCGGGGGCGATCTCCGCCGCGACATAAGATTTCAGCGCCGGCTGTTCGGCGATCGAGCGCGCCAGCCTGACGCCGGCGATGATTGCCCGCAGGTCATACTCGGTGCGCAGGAAGTCGAACAGGATCGACGGCGGCGCCAGCGGGTCAGGCGTCGCCAGCCGCACCGTGCCGCGTCCGTTGGGGCGCAAATGCACCAGGCTGATGGTGAAGCCTGGGAAATCATGCGGAATCACCCGGTCCTTGGTGCGTTCCTTGGTGCTCCATTCCGATAGGTTGATCTGCAGGTCCGGCCGCTCCAACCGCTGGTCGGTCCGGGTAAACAGGCCGGCGTGGATGCCGTTGGTGGCCATCGGACCGGTGCGGAACAGGCTGTAGCGGGTGGCAGCCGTCAGCTTGCGCGGCCAACTGTTCTCCAGGTCGTTCAGGGTGATTGGCCGGGTGCAGCGCCAGCTCATGTAGGTGTTGAAATGGTCGTGCAGGTTGGCGCCAACCGCCGGCATGTCGCGCAGCACCGGGATGCCCATTTCCTGCAAATGCTGGGCCGGCCCCAGGCCGGACAGCAGCAGCAAATGAGGCGAACCGTAGGTGCCGCCGGAGACAACGACCTCCGCCCTCACGGTCGCCATCCGCCGTCCGCCTGCGCAAGAATATTCCACCCCCGTCGCTTGGCCGTCCTTGATGACCACCCGGACAGCGTGTGCGCCGGTGCGGATGGTCAGGTTGGAACGGTTCCTGCCTTGTCGCAGGTAGGCGCGGGCGGTGCTCCAGCGGCGCCGCTTGAAGGTGGTTGTCAGGTAGTAGCCGCAGACTTCCTGCCGAGCGCCGTTGAAGTCGGGATTGCGTGGGATCCCGACTTGCTCACAGGCTGCCAGCACGGCATCCGTCAGCTCGAACATGGCGGGCTGGTCGGACACGTTCAGCGGTCCGCCGACGCCGTGATACGAGCTTTCCCCGCGTGCCTGGTTCTCCGCCTTCCTGAAGAACGGCAGCACCGAGTCCCAGTCCCAGCCGACGCAGCCGCGTTGCCGCCATTCGTCGTAATCGGCATGGTTGCCACGAATGTAGACCATGCCGTTGATCGAGCTGGTGCCGCCCAAGGTCTTGCCGCGCGGCAAGGTACAGCCGGCGATCAGCCAGTTGCGGCTGCGGCGCACTCTCGAATTTCCAGTTCACCGTCGGATCGATGAACGTTTTGGCAAAGCCCAGCGGCACATGGATCCAAGGGTTGCTGTCGGGCGGCCCGGCCTCCAGCAGCAGGACGCGGTACCGTCCAGTTTCGGACAGGCGGGAGGCAACCACGGCACCGGCCGATCCCGCGCCGGTGACGATGAAGTCAAAGCTCTCCTGTTGCATGCTGCCCTCGGTCCGCCTTTGGGTGTGATACCAGAGGCCAACAGGCCAACTGGTACGTGCGCCGGATCGATGGGGCGCCGCGCGCGAAATCGAAAATATACCACCGGCCGGAGCATCGCAGGACAAGTCAAGACTATGGCACCCGCAGCTCTGCCTCCCTGCGCCACGCCAACGGAGGCCAGCTGACATTCAATGGAAGCTGGCGAAGCTCGGCTCGATTGGGTTGAGGCTTCCGCCCTTCTTAACCACTCGGAAGGTGGCCGAGCGCCCGGAGTACCGTCATGTTGTCCCAGGTAACCCACCACTCTGCGATCTTCCCGCCCGCCATGCGGAATATCGCCCCGAAATCAAATTGCGCTCTGACACCCGATGGTGGAAATGGACCCATTGAGCCCTGCTGGGTGCCCTCATACGTCACCCATGCGGCTACGACATTCCCCTCGGCAACCAAATGTTTGATCGTCTGAACAGAGTCGGGAAATACCTCGGTGTCCTGCCGTAGAAATTCCTTCAGCTGATCAAGACTCCGAACCTCGAGACCCGGGGTTGCCTGGCAATGGCGAATGACGTCCGGAGCGACGAGTTCGTCGAACGCTTTTGGCTGGCGGCTGTTCCAAGCTTCCAAGAATTGCCGGATCGCGGCCTTGTTCTGCTCGCTGGTTGTGCTCATTGTGAACCCCTCTCTTTTTCTGATCCCCCGCATGTAAAGCTGGACGGATCGCTTCAGACCTTCATTCAATCATTTATGGTTTCTCTTCTTCTTCCAGGGTGAAGAAACAACGGTGCGAGAAATCGAACTTTGGATTGAACACATGCGGCCTGCGTGGCTCACTCCTGATATGCCGCATGCATTGCTGAGATATGCAGAAGCCATGCATCGCGAAGGGCTGAGTTCGATAACATCCCAAGAGTATGCGCCATTTGTTTTTGGACACGGCGGTGCAGCCTACTGGCACAAAGCGCTATCCGGTACAGTGGAGCAGCCATTAACCGCAAGTCAAGGTGTCCGGCCGCTGGTATGACGCACTACAGATCGGCGATCCGGATCCAGGCTGCGACGCCGGCCGACACCGCCGCTCCGACCACGAGCCAGGGCAAAGTGGCCGCTCCGGCCTCATGCGCCAGGCCGGTCCACAGCACGAAGCAGGCGATGCCGACCGCGATGCCGCCGACCAGGCTCGCCTTGCCCGACTTGATCCGGCCGCGTGGCTGGCTCATTCCGCCGGGGCCCGGTTGCGTTTGTTCAGGATGGGGCGCTTCAGGTCGCTGCGCACGGTGCGCTGGTCGTAGCCGTTAAAGACGTGCTTCAGCAGTCCGCAGCGCAGGTCGGAGGTGCCGAAGAACCAGTCAGCAATCGGGTAGGTGAGATTGAAATTGCGCTCCATCATCAGGGCGGGATCGTGATGCGCGATGTGATGACGGCGGATCGAGTTGACCAGCGGAATGCGCCGCACCAGGCGATCATTCTTGATGTGGCAGCAGAAATGGAACAGCTCGTAGTTCAGATACAGCCCGACATTGGTGATCAGCAGCAGCCAGCCGGCGTTCGGCAGCCCGATCGCGCCCAGGATCGCCGCCGGCGGCAGCGACAGCGCCATGAACGCCACCAGCGCATAGGGCGGAAAGAACACGATGCGGAAGTCGCGCGTGTTGTCGAGGGTCGGCTCGACGTCGGTGAAGAACTGATGATGCGCCAGGGTGTGGCGGTTGTAGATGCCCATCAGGCCCTTGACCGGGCGATGCATGACGTATTTGTGGATCCACCACTCGAAAGCGTTGGCAATGCAGAAGGCCAGCGGGATGACCAGGAACTCATACCAGGCTGGGTGGGCGATCTGGCGGACACAATACCAGATCGCGGCGGCGCCCAAGGCATAGATCAGGGCAACATGCGCCCATCCGATATAGGCCGGCGCGATGCGGGTGCGGAACTCGGCGCGGAACGCGGCTTGCCGGCGCGACATGACTGGCCGCCGTGTCGTCGTGGACTCGTCTATCATCGGCGTATCCATTGATGTACTCCTGGTCACGCTACACCCACCGAGACAGAGCCGGAAGAGTGTCGCATAGTCATCGGCTGAATGATGGCCGGATCAAGGAGGCAGTCAGACCATGCTCGAAGTCGAACGTCCCGCGGACATGAAGGCTCATCTCGGCAAATCCGTTGGCACCAGCGAATGGGTGCTGGTCGACCAGGCGATGATCAACGCATTCGCCGACGCGACCGGCGACCATCAATGGATCCATGTCGATGTGGAGCGGGCGCGAACCGACATGCCCGCCGGCAAGACGATCGCGCACGGATACCTGACGCTGTCGCTGCTGCCGCGCCTGTCGGCCAGCACTTACCGCATTCGCAAGACCTCGCGCGGGATCAACTATGGTTCCAACAAGGTGCGTTTTACCGCCCCGGTTCCGGCCGGGTCTCGCGTCCGTCTGCATCAGGCGCTGAAGGCCGTGGACCCGATCCCAGGCGGCATGCGCATGACCTTCGAGAGTACGGTGGAACTGGAGGGCAACGACAAGCCCGCATTGGTGGCCGAGACTCTGGTATTGGCTTTCGATTAAAGCGGACTCCGATCAAGTTGCATCACCATTGCCTTTGCGTCATGACTTGGCTTGTCCAGGCCACCTGTAGCCGCACATGCCGCAGCAGGTGCCGGACACGCCGATGCAAGCAAAATCAGCGACCGGATGCGACAGCGTCCTTGGCAACGACAGCGAGTCAGGTCAAGGCGCATCCCATGGATTGATGACGGTGAGGCCGCAGTCCTCGAATTGACTGATATCATGCGTGATCATGCTGGCGTCACACGCAGTGAGCACTCTTCACCGGGTATTGCCGCCGACAATTGCCTCGATCTCGGCCTCCGAACAGCCGGCTTCGGCGAGAATCTCCCGCGTATGCTCGCCCAGCTTCGGCCACGGCCGGTGCACGTTCGGAGGCGTTTTTGAGAATCGTGCCGGGATCGCGGGGATCACCACGCGGCCTTCCACCGGGTGATCGTACGGCTCGAAGTAGCCGGTCTCCGTCAGGTAATCGTCCTCGAACAGTTCATCCAGCCGATTGACCTTGCCGCATGGGATGTCCGCCGGCCGCAGTTCGGCCAGCCACTCCGCCGTGGTGCGCTGCTTCATGCCCTCGGTCAGCGTGGCGTAGACCGCGTCGATATTGGCCGACCGCGCCGGCACCGAATTGAAGCGTGGATCGTCGATCAAATGCGGCACGCCCATCGCCTCGAACAATTTCGACCACTGAGCATTGCTGTGCGCGATCACGCTGATGAAGCCGTCCTTGGTCTGGTACGGGCGCCGGTGCGGCGTCAGCATCCTTGGGTAGCCGAGGCCCTTCTCAGGCTGTCCCAGCGTGCCGTGCCATAGATGTTCGACCAGCATGAAGGACAGGATCGTCTCCATCATCGGCAGGTGGATTTCCTGACCTTCGCCGGTGCGTTCGCGATGGAACAGCGCCATGCCGATCATCGAGGCCAGCGTCACACCGGTCAGCTTGTCGACCGCCACCGTCGGGAAATAGCGCGGCGCGCCATCCGGCCCGGCGTTCAGCGCGGCGGTGCCTGACACGCCCTGGATCAGGTCGTCATAGGCCGGAAATTCCTGCATCGAGCTGCCTTTGCGGAAGCCGCTGGCGCAGGCGTAGATCAGCCTCGGGTTGCGTGCCGACAGCGTCGGATAATCCAGCCCAAGGCGCTGCGCCGCACCGATCCGCATGTTGTGGACGAACACGTCGGCGGTCTCGACCAGGCGCAGCAGCGCGTCCCGCGCCAGCTTCTGCTTCAGGTTGATCGCCAGGCTGCGCTTGTTGCGGTTGAGGTTGGCGAAGTAGCTGCCCAGGCCGGGCGTGCGGCTGGGGCCGATCACCCGCGTCGAGTCACCCTCGGTGGTTTCGACCTTGATGACGTCGGCACCCATGTCGCCGAGTGTCTGTGACGCGAAGGGGCCGAGCACGACGGTGGTGACGTCGATGACGCGGATACCGGAGAGCGGGCCGGTGGCTTGCTGCACGAGATCCTCCTTGCGGGTTGTCGACCGGAGCTTCACCGCGCTGCAAGCCGATGGCAATGGCGCGGCGGCGGGGCAACGACTTCTCCATGGCAGGTGGGCACGGCTGGCCTGCCGCAGGCGGGTTGGCATCGATGGGTGGTGTGACTAAATTCGCCCGGGATCGGCCGGGAGACGTGCATGGCATCCGAACCGGTGCCGGCGGCAACGACGCAGACAGGCGCGAAGCGACCGGACGTAACGGCTTCGAAACGTCATGGCCAACCCGCACACCTCCTGCTGCCGATGATGTTGCAGATCGGCTTCGGCGTAACGGCGGCGAAAACCGGGATGATCACCTTTGTCAGCTCGGTGGGCTCGCTGGCGATGCGGACCTACGCGCCCTCCATCCTGAAGCGGCTGGCTTCGTGCCTAGGCGCCAACGGCGGGGACGGGGCGCCGGCCGAGCGGTTCCGAGAGCACGTTGGTATCGAGGATGATCAGGTGTCCAATTCCCGCCATTCGGGACCGGAGAAGTCCGGCGGGTCGCGGGCAGGCTCGCGCAATGGCTCACCGCCGCCATCATCGGCACAAGCCTGCGGGCGCTGCCGCGCACCCACGTTTCGCAGGCTCCGGGTGGTCCACCTGGTCATCCAGTGCGGCCAGCGACACCAGCAGTGCCGTCCTCTGCCGCGCCGCCGCGTGCCACGAAGCACGCACACCCAGACACACCAGCGTCATCCGCTCCACATCGGTGGTGAACAGCAACGCCCGCGCCTACTGCCCTGACGATGCGCTGCGAACACCTCGTCCACCCGGCCCGCGGGCAAAGCCTGTTCCCAAGACGCCTGCGCCGTCACGCGCGCCGGCGCAGGCCGCTCAAACCGCTCCAACATGGTCCACCAAACTGAACCCGATCCCATCCAATGCGTCGCTCAGCCACCAAGGCTGGTTGTGAACCGGCCAGCCTGACAGGGGTGGCTGCCAATACCCTAGACTAAAGGTCGCTTGGGCCGGCGGATCTTTTGGGGCAGGACAACTCGATCGCGCTTCTAGGCAAGGCCGAGCTTGGGGCGCACCCAGGTGGCGAGTTGAGTGATGGCGTGGTCCGCCTCGGGAGCGACGCCGGCGAGGAACTGGAACACATGCTGCATTTCCGGGCTGACGTCGAGCTTCACGTCCACGTCCGCCTTGCGCAGTGCCTCGGCCAGACGCTGGCTGTCGTCCAGCAGGGACTCATAGCCGCCCACCTGGATGTAGACCGGTGGCAATCCACGCAGAGTCGGCGTGCAACGGGTTGGCCAGAGGATCGCGCCGATCACCGTTTGGGCCCAGGAACGTTGATGCCATGCCCTCGATGACTTCGCGCTTGACCAGTACGTCACGCTCCTTGTTGGTCTCGAACGACGCACCGGTCCCTTCCATGTCGAGCCAGGGGGAAAGCGGCATGGAAGCTGCCGGCAGCTTCAGGCCTTTCTCACGAGCTCTGATCAGTGTGCTGATCGCCAGCCCGCCGCCCGCCGAATCGCCGACCAGAGCGATGTGGTCCGGCGTGATGCCCTGATCCAGCAGCCACCGATAAGCCTTCACCATATCGTCGACCGGTCCCGGATGGGGGTTCTCCGGCGCCAGACCATAATCCACGATCAACGCTCGACAGCCGACCGCTTTGGCGATGTGGCCGTAAACCTTGCGATGCGTGTACATCGAGCCGGTGACGTAGCCGCCACCATGCGAGCAAAGCAGCACGCGATCCTGCGCACATCCCTTCGGCACCGCCCACATCGCGGCCACACCTCCGGCATCGGTCTCTATGTAGTCAACGCCGCCTGGTTCGGCCGTTATGTCACTCATCGTACGTCCGAGGAGTGTCCGCATTTCGTCCAACGGCATCTCTGGGTTGGCACCCAATGCGGCAATGCAGGCTTGGTATTGATCGGTCAGTTGGTCTGACTGTTTGCTGGCCATCTTAGACTCTCCACTTTGCTCTATGGTCAGGTAACCGGGCGACCCGATAAGCCTGGCCGCCCAACGGGCTCAGGACCCGTAGTTGTAGCCGCGCTCCGGCAGTTCGACCTTGCCGCCACATTCGCGGGCGATTACCGGCATCACTTCCTCGGCGAAAAGCTGCATCTGGTCCTCGATCTCGCGGCCTTCAAAGCCACCCAATTCGAACCAGCCCAGGAAGCAGAAATCGTCGTAGCCGATCTCTTGCTTCATCTTCATGATCTTATCGATGACAAACTGCTTCGAGCCCTGGATCGCGATCTCGCGCTCGCGCAGCATCTCCGCCGTGACCCTACGGTTTAGGTCGAACATCGGTTCATCCAGTCGCGCCACGACGGCGCCGAAGCCGAACGGCCCGTAATAGTCGAATTGCAACTCCATCGCCCGCGCGGCGCGATCCATGGCTTGCTTCTCGCGGCCCGGCGTCGTGATGTGGATGTAGCGGCTGGTCATGATGCCGCGGCGCTTCTGCGCATCCCAGCCGTACTTGAACTTGCCGCGGTTCAGCATGTCCGGCCAGTTCGCCTTCTCCGCTGCTTCATAGTAAATATCGATGTTCTTCTTCAGCCGGTCGTTCGGCTCGACGATCATCACGCCGTTCACGCCGTGCTCCGCGGCCCATTTGAGCGAGCGGGCGCTGGTCACCGGCTCCCAGATCTGCGGATGCGGCTTCTGCACCGGTTGCGGGAAAACCTGAAGTTCCTTCAGCGTCGTTGTCGTCGCCTGCACGGGATTGCCGGCGGAATACATGTCGGGCGCGCCGATCGCGATGACGTCCTCCAGCCGGCGCTCGACCTTGTCCATCTGGAAATAGGCGATGGTCTGCTTGTGGTTCCACTTCGTGTAGGTCGGCGGAATGGAGAAATTCTCGCCGCGATGCGAGAACGACGGCTGCGTCCAGCATTTCTGGATGATCGCCACCACTTCCTCGAACGATTTGCGGTTGCGCTCCTGGTCCTGGATCGTCGAGCCATACGGGCGGCCCAGGGTCTCGTTCTCGCGCGGCTGATAGCCGCGGCCCATGCCGCATTCAACGCGCCCGCCGCTGATCACGTCGAGCTGCGCGATCTGTTCGGCAATGCGCACCGGGTGGTGCCAGACGACGATGTTGGCGCACTGGCCCAGGCGGATCTTCTTCGTCTGCGCGGCGATCGCCATCTGGGTGAACAATGGGTTCGGGCTCATTTCCGCGCCTTCCGGCTGGAAATGGTGCTCGGTGAGCCAGAACGACTGGAACCCCAGTTTTTCCGCCAGAATGCCCTGGCGCACCTGGTTGATCAGGACCTCCTGCGCGGCGGCATGAACGTCGGCCAGCGAGCCGTCATTCACCGCGACGCCGTCAGCGGTGGTGACCACCGGTAGACTTGACGCGCCATTGTGGAACACGCCGATCTCGAACATGAAAAATCCTCCCTTGGCACTTCTTGTTTTTCACAGGAGACGTTGCACAACCGAGGCTATGGCGCCGCCTTGCGGTAGTGGCGCGAGGATGAACCCAACCAGACGATCGGCGCAAGTGCGGCGGCCGATCCACCTCGTCTCGGCCTTCGCCACCACCAGCCGCCTGGTGCTGGGCCAGGAAGCCGTTGCCGGACAAAGCCAACGAGATCACGGCGATCCCGGTACTGCTGGACCGGCTTGCCGAGAACGACGGGCTGCACGGCGCGCTCGTCTCCATCGACGCCATCGCCACCAACGCCACCATCGCGCCGGCCATCCAGCGACGCAGGCGCCGACTATCTGCTGGCGGTGAAGGCCAACCAGCCGACCCTGCGCGCCGAGTCGAGACCTGCTTCGACCGCAGCCCCGTCGGGCCCGTCGAGACCCTGCCGAGCACGACAAGGGCCACGGCCGCATCGAGCAGCGCACCTCAGCCGTCATGCGCGAGGTCGATTGGCTGAACGGCGACCGGCGCTTTCCCGGCGAACTGCGCCTGCCGGGCGTCGGCCTGTGTAGATCCGCGTCGAGGCCTGCATCCAGCGCGGCAAGACGATGCACGACGGAAACCAGATACTACATCTCCTCAGCGCAGCCGATGGACCCGGCTGCGCGGCGGGTGTAAACCGCTCGTTCTGAACCGCTCGCAACCGAGGTTGGCAGCATGCCGGACAGCATCTCACCCCACGGCGATACCCTGATCATCGACATGGTGCGCCGCTTCTCGCAGGAACGGCTGGCGCCGCTGGCGGCCGAACGCGAAAAGCAGAAACGCATCGAACCCGAAATCATCGCCGAACTGGGCGCGCTGGGCGTGTTCGGCGCGACCACGCCGGCCGAATGGGACGGCAGCGAGATCGACCCGGTGACCTACGCGCTGCTGCTGGAGGAAATCGCCGCCGGCGACGGGTCGGTGTCGACCATGGTTTCGGTGCATAACTCGCCGACCTGCATCGTCGTCGGCAACTACGGCACAGACGCGCAGAAGGACCACTGGCTGCGCAAGCTGGCGACCGGCGAGCATGTCGGCTCCTTCGGACTGACCGAACCTCAGGCGGGGTCAGACGCGTCCAACCTGCGCACCCGCGCGGTGCGGCAGGGCGACCGCTACATCGTCAATGGTGCCAAGCAGTTCATCAGCAATGCCACCCATCCCGGCAGTCTGGTGTTCTTCGCGGTGACCGATCCGGCCGCCGGCAAGAAGGGCCTGTCCTGCTTTGTCATCGACAAGAGCCATCCCGGGTTCGCCGTCGCGCGGACGGAAGAAAAACTTGGCCAGAAGGCCTCCGACACCTGCGCACTGACCTTCGACAACGTCGAGATCCCCGAGGACCAGCGCATCGGCGCCGAGGGCGAGGGCTACAAGATCGCTCTCTCCACGCTGGAAAGCGGCCGCATCGGCATCGCCGCGCAGAGCGTCGGGATGGCGCGGGCGGCGCTGGAGTATGCCATCAACTATGCCCGCGACCGTCGCGCGTTCGGTGGCGCCATCATCGACTTCCAGGCCGTCGGCTTCCGTCTGGCCGACGCCAAGACCAAGCTCGAGGCGGCGCGACAGTTGACGCTGTATGCGGCGCGCCTGAAGGCGGAGGGCAGCCCGGCGCTGGAGGCGGCCTGCATGGCCAAGCTGTTCGCCTCCGAAGCGGCCGAGGCGATCTGCACCGCATCGATCCAGACGCTGGGCGGATACGGCTTCCTTGCCGATTATCCGGTTGAGCGGATCTATCGCGATGTCCGCGTCTGCCAGATCTACGAAGGCACCTCTGACGTGCAGAAGCTGATCCTTCAGCGGATGTTGTAATCATTGGTGCTGCGCCATCTTCTGCAGGGACTGCGATCGCCGCTGACCGAGCCGCCGCCGCCGCCCGACCCGGGGCTGGCGGCGCTGGCCTCCACCTTGGACGAGATCGCCCAGCGTCGCCTGGGTCACAGCCTGTCGATCCGCCAGGTCGATGCCGGCTCCTGCAATGGCTGCGAGCTTGAAATCCACGCGCTGAACAATGCGTTCCATGACCTGGAGCGCTATGGGTTGAAGTTCGTCGCTTCGCCTCGCCACGCGGACGTGCTGCTGGTCACTGGACCGGTCACTAAAAACATGCGAGAGGCGCTGGAACGCACATGGCGGGCGACGCCTGATCCAAAATGGGTTGTCGCGGTGGGTGACTGTGGCGCCGATGGCGGGGTGTTCGCCGGCAGCTACGCCGTGGTCGGCGGTGTTTCGGCCGTGGTGCCAGTCGACCTGGTGATCCGCGGCTGCCCACCGACACCGAAACAACTGCTGCAGGGGCTGCTGTCGCTGTTTCGGGGCGCGGGTTAATCCGGCGCCTGAGGTTCCAACCGGGTCGCCTTGTGAGGCGGACTGGCTTCGGCCATAAGGCGCGTGTTCTTCCATCAGGGGGTATTTAATGCCGATTTTCCCGGACTGCTCATTCGGGGTTCCGGCCCGCATGCTCGCCGCGATCCTGGTTCTTGGCACAGCCTCGACCGGGCCCGCCCTGGCGCAAGCTCCAGCCAGTCCAGCGGCGCCCGGGTCTGCGGCGCCCGGGTCTGCGGCGCCCAAGCCTGCGGCACCAGAGACCACGACGCCGGGGTCCGCTGCTCCCGGTGCTGCCAAGCCGGATCCGGTCTTGGCGACCGTCAATGGCGACCCGATCCACCTTGGCGATCTGAACGCCGCGGCCGAGACGCTGCCGGCGCAGGCCCGGGCGCTGCCGCCGCAGCAACTTTATCCGATGCTGCTGGAACAGCTCATCGATGGGCGCGCCTTGCTGGTGGAAGCGCAGAAGACCGGCGTAGCGAATGACCCGGCAGTGCAGCGCCAGGTGCAGGCGGCGCAGGATCGGGCGCTGGAGTCCGCGCTTCTCAACAAGGTAATCAGGCCGCAGGTTACTGATGAGGCGGTGAAGGCGCGCTACGACGAGCAGATGGCGGGCAAGACCGGCGATGAGGAAGTGCATGCCCGGCATATTCTGGTCGGTGACGAAGCCACCGCGAAGAAGATTATCGCCGAGTTGAAGAAAGGTGGTGACTTCGCGGCGCTGTCCAAGCAGGTACAGCAAGGATCCGGGGGCGGCTCAGCAGGGTGGCGATCTGGGCTTCTTCAAGAAGACCGACATGGTGCCGGAATTCGCCAACGCGGCGTTTGCCCTGAAGGATGGGGAGGTGTCGCCGACGCCGGTGCACACTCAGTTCGGCTGGCACGTGATCCAGGTGCTCGCCCATCGCACAACACCGTTGCCCAATTTTGAACAGGCGCGCGATGAACTTCGACAATCGATGGTTCAGGCGGCGGTTCAGCAGGAGGTGGCGCAGGCGCGTAGCGCAGTGACGGTGCAGAAATTCAACATGGATGGCTCGCCGATGCGTGCCACCGACACGGCAGAGCCGCCACCGCCGTCGAAGTAGCCTGTGTGTTGCGGTGGTGCGCGGTTGCCGCGACAGATGGCTCGCGCCCGCTCGTCAATGAAGGATCCGAATCGCATCAATGAGTGCCCGTTTCAGAATGCGCTATGGCGAGTCAGCTGTCGTGGGTTTCAAGAACCGGAGCGGAGTGGCCGAGTGGCCGTGAGCACCGGAAGCGCAGAAAGCCACGTCAGATGGCCGCCATAGTAGCATTATCAAACGGGCAGTGAGACGCGCCGGGAGAAATCGATGATGAAGGGACTGGAATGAGCAACGCCGTGTCGCCGCTTGCCGTGACAATGCCTGAGCTGCCGCCGCTTACGGGGGTGCGCTTGGCGGCGGCCGAGGCCGGCATTCGCTATCAGGGGCGCACCGATGTCGTCATGATGGAGGTGCCAAGTGGCAGTACCGCGGCCGGCGTCTTCACGTCCAACAAGTGCCCGGGAGCCCCGGTCGACTGGTGTCGCGCCGCGCTGAAAGGCGGCCGAGCGCGGGTTGTCGTGGTGAATGCGGGTAATGCGAATGTTTTTACTGGCAAGGCCGGCCACGACGCTTGTGCCTCTACCGCGGCCGCTGCCGCCAAGCTGGCCGGTTGCCCGGCCAAGCAGGTTTTCGTTGCCTCTACCGGGGTGATCGGTGAGGTGCTGCCGCACGAAAAACTGGTTGCGGCGCTGCCGGAGCTGCACAACGGCTTGAGCGAGGATGCCTGGGAAGCCGCTGCGCGTGGCATCATGACGACCGACACCTTCCCGAAGGCGGCTACCCGCATGGCGTCGGTGGGCGACGCGCAGGTGCGGATCGCCGGCATCGCCAAGGGCAGCGGCATGATCGCGCCAGACATGGCGACAATGCTGTGCTTCGTCTTTACCGATGCCAAGATCCCGGCCGACGCGCTGCGGACAATGCTGAAGAAGGCAGTGGACGGCAGCTTTAACTGCACCACGGTGGACAGCGACACCTCGACCTCGGACACCGTCCTGCTGATCGCCACGGGCCAGGCGAAGCATCCGCGTATTCCCTCGGCCGACGGCAATGCCGCGCGCAACCGTATGCTGGCAGACTTTTCCCGCGCGTTGAACGAAGTGTTGCTGGACCTCGCACTTCAGGTGGTCCGCGACGGTGAAGGGGCTCAGAAACTCGTCAAGATCGACGTCTCTGGCGCCGTCAACGCCCGCTCGGCCAAACGGATCGCGATGTCGGTGGCCAACTCACCGTTGGTCAAGACGGCGATCGCCGGCGAGGACGCCAACTGGGGCCGCATCGTCATGGCAGTGGGAAAAGCCGGGGAACCGGCCGACCGGGATCTACTATCGATCGGCGTCGGTGGCGTATGGATGGCGCGCGAGGGGGCGGTGATCCCCGATTACGACGAAGCCCCGGTGGTCGCCCACATGCGGGGGCGGGAGGTGGAGATTGCCATCGACATCGGCCTGGGGCGCGGCAAGGCCACAGTGTGGACTTGCGACCTGACGCATGGCTACATCGATATCAATGGTTCGTATCGAAGCTGAAGCGCGAAAGTTGACGCCTACTGCCGGCCCGTCTCAAGCGGCGCTGGCAATACTCCGGTTCGCCAGCATAAGCATGGCGCAAGTTGCACGTGACACGCTGACGTCCTGTAGCGGCCCGCTGTCCGTTCTATTGGTAATCGCGCCGGGATGGCCGAATGCCGCAGCCAGGCGCAGGGTCATCGTCGTCCCTTCAGCTTGTCGCACGGTGATTTCCAGTGTGCCACCGTGCAACGCCGCCCTCTCTGCCAGCGCCCTGACGCTGCTGGTGCGGGCATCCAGATCGGCGCCGGCTGTGTCGTCAGTTACGCTGATGCTGACGTGTCCAACATCGCTTACCGCGGTGACCACCATGCGGCCGGCCTGGGCATGATGGATCGCGGTGGCAAAAAGTTGCTCCAGCAGATCGGCAAGTGCGTCGCCCGACAGTCCGACCAGAAGGTCCGGATGGACCGCCACATCGGCGCGTATGCCTCGTCTATCCATCACCTGCGTCAGGCGCTTCAAGGCCAGGCCGACGCCGGCTGCGACCACGGAAGGTGACTGTGTCGGGATGCAGTCGGTCGGCATCGTCGTAGCCTTCGCGAACAGACCAGACGACGCGGCATGCATGTGCGTCCGCCGTCGTTGCCATGTGACGAAGGCAAACAGAGCGAGTGCGCAGGTTGCCGTAAGGAAATATATCATCAAGATGGCCCGTATGACGCCGAAGCCGGTTTCCTATGAAACAATGTTGGCGCATGCATCTTTCTAAACGGCAAAGTTTAATTATAGGTTAACTGGGATTTGACCAGAATGCTCGATTCTGCATACAAATTTTTCTTTTCATCAATAATCGTAGCGATTGCTCAGGAACCGGCGCAGGCGGAGTCTGTCAGGAACGGAAACGGCCCTGGATACGCATCTGTATAGACAGTATGTGATACGAATCCGGTCGCTTGCAGCCACATGTGCAACTGCAAGGCGGGCGGCTCGAAATTGAATGCGCCAGTATTCTCAGGGTCAAAGGAAAGTTCAACCTGGTGCGCAACAGACGGCGCGATCGAGGCGATTGCGTGTGCGCATTGACCGAAGATCGGTCGGTGGTGGTGGCCGCAGATAATTCGTTCGACCTGCCGATGACGCGCGATGACCGCGCGGAATGGATCGGCGTTGCGCAGCGCGATTGCATCCATTTGAAGCAGACCCGTGGCGAACGGCGGATGGTGCATCGCAATCAGCGTCGGCTTCGACGGTTGCTCCGCCAACGTCTGGTCAAGCCACATCAACTGCGTATCGGACTGCTCGCCATGGTTGGCGCCGGGCACCAGCGTGTCGAGCATCACCAGGCGCACCGGTTGATCCTCGACGGCATATTGCACGAATTGTGGATCGCGGTTGACATACGGCAGGTGGGCCAGACCGACCCGCAGATTATCTCGTTGATCATGATTGCCTGGGATGACGTAGACCGGCGCAGAGACTGTGCGGCGCAACATCGCCGCCAGGTTGTCATATTCGGCGGCCAGGCCACAATCGGTCAGGTCGCCGGTGATAAGCACCACGTCGGGTTGCGGATCAAACCCGGCGACAACGCGAAGCGCCCGCTCGGTCAGCAGGTTCGTTTCAGACACTCGGTTGGCGGCGAGGCCGATGGGACGAACGTGCAGGTCGGTAAGTTGGCAGATCAGCATGGCGGGTCCTGTATGCCGGTCGGATTGGCGAGTTGATATACCGCAGTCTTGGTAACCTTGTGCGCCAGCGTGACCTTCGCCAGTTGACTATTTCGACAGCTTCGGCCCGATCCGGTCGTTATCCAGCTGCATCAGCGCGGCGGCGTTTTGCCGAGCTCCGGGGTGAGCGTGGCCCGCGGTGTCACGTGGTGGAAGCCTGCCGCCCAGCGCCGTCAGGTGGCACTGTCAAGATCGTCGGATAGCTTGCCGTGATCCTGGCATGGCCATCGGCAAGCTGGTATAACGTCACCATGTCGTATCCACCGAACCCGCTGTTCGGCCCCAACCCTTTCAAGCTCGGCATTTTCAGCGCGAATTGTGATGGCGGCTTGACCATGAGCCTGGCCCCCGAGCGCTGGAAGGCCGATTGGGACGATATCGTTGCGATGACCCGGATCGCCGACGCGGCGGGGATCGAATTCATCCTGCCGGTGGCGAAGTGGCGCGGCTATCAGGGGCAGGCGAATATCTACGGCCGCTCGTTTGAGACGCTGACGCACGGCGCCGCCCTGGGTGCGGTGACCCAGCGGATCGCCATCTTCTCGACGGTGCATGTGCCGCTGGTGACTCCGGCGTTTGCCGCCAAGGCGATCGCCACCATCGATCATGTGACGCACGGCCGCGCGGGGCTGAATATTGTATGCGGATGGAACCAGGCCGAGTTTGATCTGCATGGCGTGACGATCGATCCGGCGACCCGCTACGACCATGGGCTGGAGTGGTTCCAGATCTGGTCGAAGCTGCTGGAAGGCGGGCCAGAGTTCGACTGGGATGGCAACTTCTTCAAGTTGAGACGGCTGCAGACCGATCCGCTATCGGTGCAGCGGCCCTGGCCGCCGGTGATGTCCGCCGGATTTTCCCCCGCCGGCCGGGACTTTGCCGCCCGCGCCGCCAACGTGCTGTTCCTGAACGTGACGGAACTGGACCAGGTCCCGGCACTGCTGGCCGACGTGGATCAACACATGGCGCGGTATGACCGCTCGATTTCAGTCTTTACCATGGGCCACGTCGTCTGCCGGCCGACACGGCGCGATGCGGAGGCATACTTTCATTATTTTGCCGAAGAAATGGCGGACACCGAGGGGCAGGACTACTACCGTCGCACCCGCGGCACCGCTGTCGCCGGACTGGCCGTTGCCGGCGCGGATGCTTCGGGCGTGGCCGCCTCGCCGATCCCGCGTCCGTTCGACAACCGCTTCACCCGCACGACCGGCCGCCGCTACGCGGGCGGCTATCCGGGCGCCTATCCGTTCGTCGGCTCCCCTGACGACATAGCGGCGGAGATGGCGCGCATGAGCGCCACCGGCCTGGCCGGATGCACCGTCGCGTTCGTCGACTACCTAAAGGAAATCCCGTTCTTCGTGCAGGAGGTTCTGCCCCGGCTGGAGCGCCTGGGTCTGCGTCAGCCGGTGTAGCGCGCATGGTCGGCACCCCTACCTATGCCGTCCCACCGAGTTTCCTGGGTGTGTCCCGCACTGACCCGGACGCTGATTTCGTGGTCGCCGGCATCGCAATGGACCTCGGCACCACCAACCGGGCCGGCGCCCGTGATGGTCCGGCGGCGATCCGTCGAGCCAGCCGGATGTTGACTGATGGCGACCACCCCGAGCATCGGGTCGAGCCAGCCCGCATGAGCCTCTCTGATATCGGTGATTTCACACTCGCACTGGGCGACATTCAGGGCAGCCTCGCGGCGATCCAATCGCAAGCCGGCGGTATCGGCCACCTGATCGCCCTCGGCGGCGAGCACGGCATCACGCTGCCGCTGCTGCGCGCGTTGGCCCAACGGCAGGGACGCCCGGTGGCGCTGGTGCATTTCGACGCTCACGTCGATACCTGGCCGGACAATTTCGGCCAGACCTACGCCCATGGCTCACCGTTCTACCACGCGATCAATGAGGGCCTGGTGGATCCGCGGCATATGATCCAGATCGGCATCCGCTCACCGGTGCAGAAGGACGTCATGGACTGGACCCTATCCAGGGGCGTGACAGTCGTTTCGGCGCAGGATGTCCATGCCGCCGGTCCTGGCGCCGTCGCCGCCAGAATTGTCGAGGTGGTGGGCGACGTACCGGCCTATCTCAGCTTCGATGTCGATGCGCTTGATCCCGCCTTTGCGCCCGGCACCGGCACGCCCGAGGTTGGCGGCCTGGCGTCGTGGCAGGCGCAAGCGATCCTGCGCGGGTTGGGGGCGGTGGGCTTCCTCGGGATGGACGTCGTGGAGGTCTCCCCAGCCTACGATGTCTCGGAAATTACCGCGTTGGCGGCAGCAACCATGGCTTGGGAGTACCTGGCCCTGATGGCTATTAGAGCTATGCGCTGAACGGTTGCCCGCCTTCTAAAAAAGCATACCAGCTCGGAGGTTGCGGTCCTTATATCGGAACTGCGCCCTCACTCGTGGGGGCGGTGACGCATCCGCACGTGCCGCGAGCTTTGCCCGGGTTAAAACACCCGTAATGAGCACAGCAACGACGTAAACGCGTCCTTTTCGATAGGCCCGGCCAGACCGTGGGCTGGGGTCGTTAGGGAATCGCCTATGTCCGACCGCACCGCCGCGATGCGAAGTACCACCAGCATCGTTTGACCCGTTAGCCGAGGCGCGCCAGCGCTCGCCTTCGGCTGTGTCCCCGTATCGTTACGGGCGCGTTAACACGCGTCCGTTTGTCCGCGAGGATGTTCCGCGATGTCTGCTGCTCGTACCCGCTCTGCCGTCTCTCCACTCCGCCGCCACGTCGCCATCCAGCCGCTTCGCCTGCCGACCGTCGACCAGGTCGTCGCAGCCGATCGGCCGGAAGAGCCGGTGCACTGCCTGCGTCCCGCCGTGGTCGCCGACAATGCCCGCGCCTTCCTCCAGGCATTTCCGGGCGATGTGTTGTATGCCGTGAAATGCAATCCAGACCCGGCGGTGCTGCGCGCACTGTATGCGGGCGGCGTGCGGCACTTCGACTGCGCCTCCTTGCCGGAGGTGCGGCTGGTCCGCGACATGTTCCCCGAGGCGGCGATCCACTTCATGCACCCGATCAAGTCACGTGGCGCCATCCGCGAGGCCTGGGCGCGGCACGAGGTGCGGGATTTCGTGTTCGACAGCGCCGATGAGCTGGCCAAGATTCGCACTGAAATTGCCGCCACCGGCGTGCCCGGACAGCTGGGGCTGATCGTGCGTCTGGCGCTGCCGAAGGGCGGCGCGAAGCTGGACCTGTCGGGCAAGTTCGGCGCCACCGCGGAGGCCGCGGCCGAACTGCTGCGGGCGGCGCGTGGCTGTGCCGCGACCGTGGGCGTCAGCTTCCATGTCGGCTCCCAGTGCCTCGATCCGTTGGCGTGGCGTGACGCGCTGGAGCTGACTGGGCAGGTGATCCGCATGGCCGGCGTGCCTGTCGACGTGATCGACGTCGGTGGCGGCTTTCCGGTGGCCTATCCGGACCAGGAGCCGCCGCCGCTGGGCGCCTTCCTGGCCGAAATCGAGGCTGGGTTCGAGCGGCTTGGCCTGAAGCGGGCCCGTCTTTGGGCGGAGCCGGGACGGGCGTTGGTGGCCGCCGGCACCTCGGTGGTGGTGCAGGTGCAGGCGCGGCGGGGCAAGGCGCTGTATGTCAATGACGGCGTCTATGGCAGCCTGGCCGATGCCGGAGCGCTGGGCTTCCGCTACCCGGTTCGGCTGATCCGCCCGGATCGTGACGCGGCGGCTGAGACCGTGGGCTTCTCGTTGTTTGGCCCGACCTGTGATAGTGCCGACGTGATGCTTGGTCCGTTCTCCTTGCCGGCCGACATGCGCGAAGGCGACTGGATTGAAATCGGCCAGTTGGGTGCCTACGGCGCCTGCCTGCGCACCGCGTTCAATGGCTTTGATCGTGCGCGCATCGTTGAGGTCGGCGACATGGCTCCGGACGGCCGCCGCTTCGCGTTGCCGCCTGACCATGGTCAACTTCGATTTTGGAGACCGACCGATGAAACACGTGGCATTCGGCGGCCGCCTGGTCATGCTTGGCTTCGGCAGCATCGGCCAGGGCGTCCTGCCCCTGATCCTGCGTCATATCGACCTGCCGCGGGATCGCATCTCGATCGTATCGGGCGATCCGCGCGGGCGGCACATCGCCGCTGAGCTCGGTGTGCGTTTCGTCATCGAACCGCTCACCCGCGGCAATTACCGCGACGGTGCTGACACCCTTGCTGCGGCCTGGCGACATGCTGCTGAACCTGAGTGTCGACGTGTCCTCGGTGGCGCTGATCGCGCTGTGCCGGGAGCTGGGAGCGTTGTATCTGGACACCTGCATCGAGCCATGGGCCGGCGGCTACACCGATCCGTCGCTGACGCCCTCGCAACGCTCCAACTACGCGCTGCGCGAGAGTGCGTTGGCCCTCGCGCGCCCGGCAGACGAGCCGAGCGGCGGTGACCCGACCGCGGTGCTGACGCATGGCGCCAATCCGGGGCTGGTGTCGCATTTCGTCAAGCAGGCGCTGCTCAATCTCGCCCGCGATACGGGTGTGGATACGCCGGTTCCGGCTGACCGGCAGGCTTGGGCGGCGCTGGCCGCGGGATTGGGCGTCAAGGTGATCCATATCGCCGAACGCGACACCCAGACGGCCGACATCGCCAAGCGGCCGGGCGAGTTCGTCAACACCTGGTCGATCGATGGTTTCGCCGGAGAGGGTTGCCAGCCGGCTGAACTTGGCTGGGGCACGCATGAGCGGACGCTGCCGGCGGATGCGCGGCGCCACGATTTCGGCGGTGACGCGGCGATCTATCTGCTGCGGCCGGGTGCCTCGACCCGGGTGCGGACCTGGACGCCGATGGCCGGGCCGATGCATGGCTGGCTGATCACGCACAATGAGTCGATCTCGATCGCCGACTACTACACGCTGATTGAGGATGGTGCCGTCCGCTACCGGCCGACGGTGCACTATGCTTATCATCCGTGCGACGACGCGGTGCTGTCGCTGCATGAGATGGCTGGGCGGAACTGGCGGTTGCAGGATCGGCAGCGGCTGATGATGGATGAAATCCGGGATGGGGTTGATGAACTGGGCGTGCTGCTGATGGGGCACGCGCGCGGCGCCTACTGGTATGGCTCGCGGCTGTCGATCGAGCAGGCCCGCGCGTTGGCGCCGCACAACAATGCGACCAGCCTGCAGGTGACGGCGGCGGTGCTCGGCGGTCTGGTCTGGGCGATCGAGAACCCGCGAGCCGGTATCGTGGAGGCGGATCAGGTGGATCACACCCGCGTGCTGGCGGTCGCCGAACCCTATCTGGGGGATATGGTCGGGGCCTACAGCGACTGGACCCCATTGCTGGACCGCGGGCGGCTGTTCCCGGAGGATGTCGATGCATCCTGCCCCTGGCAGTTCGGCAACTTCCGGGTGACGTAACCCAGCCACCGCCCCATGCAAGCCCGCGCTCGATACGTACCGTCCTTAACTGCCCGTTTCAGAATGCGCTATGGCGAGTCAGCTGGCGTGGGTTTCGAGAACCGGAGCGGAGCGGCCTCGCGGCCGTGAGCACCGGAAGCGCAGAAAGCCGCGTCAGATGGCCGCCATAGTAGCATTCTCAAACGCGGCACTCAGGCGATTTCGAAGAGGCCGGCTGCACCCATGCCGCCGCCGACGCACATGGTGACGACCACGAACTTCGCGCCACGGCGCTTGCCCTCGATCAGGGCGTGCCCGGTCATTCGTGCGCCCGACATGCCGTAGGGGTGGCCAATCGAGATCGCGCCGCCGTTGACATTCAACTTGTCCGGATCGATGCCCAGCCGGTCCCGGCAGTAGAGCACCTGGCAGGCGAAGGCCTCATTCAGTTCCCACAGGTCGATGTCATCCACCTTCAGGCCGTGTTTCGCCAGCAGCTTGGGGACGGCGAACACCGGGCCGATGCCCATCTCGTCGGGGGCGCAGCCGGCCACCGCCATGCCGCGATAAATACCCAATGGCTGCAGGCCGCGACGGGACGCTTCGGCTTCCTCCATCAGCACGGCGGCCGAGGCGCCGTCGGATAGCTGCGAGGCGTTGCCCGCGGTAATGAATTTTCCCTGTTTTACCACTTGTCCGTCGGCGAAGACCGGCTTCAGGCTGGCAAGACCTTCGAGGGACGTGTCCGGCCGGTTGCCCTCGTCCTTGTTGATCGCGACCTTCTTGCGGCTGGTTTCACCCGTGGCCTTGTCGGTGACCAGCATCTCCGTCGGCAGGGCGACGATCTCGTCATCGAAGCGGCCGGCCTGCTGCGCGGCGGCGGTGCGCTGCTGGGAGCGTAGAGCGTATTCGTCCTGCGCCTCCCGCGACACCTTGTAGCGGTCGGCGACCAGTTCGGCGGTCTCGATCATCGTCATGTAAAGGCCGGGGACGCGGGCCAGCAGATCCGGGTCCTGCGCGCGGGTGCGGTTGGCGGCCTTGGTCTGCACCAGGGAGATCGACTCCAGCCCGCCGCCCACGGTGATCTGCATGTCGTCCTGCGTGATCTGCTTCGCCGCGGTGGCGATGGCCATCAGGCCGGAGGCGCATTGGCGGTCGATCGACATGCCGGCGACGCTGTCCGGCAGGCCGGCGCGCAGCGCGGCCTGGCGCGCCACGTTGAAGCCCTGCGATCCCTGCTGGAGGGCGGCGCCCATGACGACGTCCTCGACCTCCGCCGGGTCGATGCCGGCGCGCTGCACCGCCTGGCCGATGACGTGGCCGCCGAGGGCCTGGCTTTGCGTGTCGTTGAAGGCGCCGCGGTAGGCGCGGCCGATTGGCGTGCGGGTGGTGGAGACGATGACGGCGCTGCGCATGGGAGCGTTTCCTTGTGGACGTTTGTCCCATTATGCTCGACGGGCGGCGCGATTTGAAGTGCGACGCCGATGCCGATCCTGGTGCTGCCGCCAGTGAGGATGGCAACCTTGCCTGCAAGGATATCCATCCGCGGCGTGCTCAAGGAGGCATCTACACAGGCGGCACGGCGTCTGACGGGGCATCACCTATCTCGGCATTGTAGCTCCGCTGACCGCTGAGCGAACGGAATTTAGCGCAGCGTCCTGAAGTAGGCCCGCACTTCGTCGACAAAAAGCTCAGGCTGCTCGAAGGCGGCGAAATGACCGCCTTTGGGCATTTCGGTCCAGCGCTGGATATTGCTGTATCTGTCTTCAATCCAGCGCCGCACCGGGGGGACGATCTCCTTCGGAAACACCGCCACGCCCGTCGGCACCTGCACCTTGTGGGCCGCTCGGCGTCCGGGCCCGAAGCTCTCCCAATAAAGCCGAGCAGACGACGCGGCACTGGCGGTCAGCCAGTATATCATCACGTTGTCGAGCAATTCGTCGCGACTCAGGATATTCTCCGGGTTCCCGTCACAGTCCGTCCACGCCCAGAATTTCTCCAGGATCCAGGCGGCCTGGCCGGAAGGCGAGTCGGTCAAGCCGTAGCCCACGGTCTGCGGCCGGGTCGATTGTTGCTTCGAGTAGCCCGAATCCCACTCGGCGTAATGCTTGATGCCCTTCAGCGCCCGGGCCTCTTCCGGGCTTGGATCGCCGTCGGTCTTTGGTGGCGCTCCCATGGCCAGCGTGATGTGGATGCCCGCGCAGTGGGCGGGGTCCAGTGCGCCCACCGAGGTACTCTATCCCGGAACCCCAGTCGCCACCCTGTGCCCCATATCGCGCGTAGCCAAGACGATCCATCAACATCACCCAGGCTGCCGCTATGCGATCGACCCCCCAGCCGGTGGTCGTGGGCTTGGCCGAGAAGCCGAAGCCCGGCAGCGACGGACAAACCACGTGAAAGGCGTCGGCGGCGGAACCGCCATGGGCCGTCGGATTGGTCAGCGGCTCGATCACCTTGTGGAACTCAACCAGAGATCCGGGCCAGCCGTGGGTGATGACCAGCGGCATCGCATCGGGGTGCGGTGAGCGTGCATGCACGAAATGGATGTTCAGCCCGTCGATCTCGGTCATGAACTGGCGAAAGCGGTTCAGCAGGGTCTCTCGGTGGCGCCAGTCGTAGTCTTCGGCCCAGTATCGGCAGATCTCCTTGATCCACTGCAACGGCACGCCCTGGCTCCAGTCGTCGACCAGTTCCGCCTCGGGCCAACGCGTCTGCCGCAACCGGGACCTCAGGTCATCAAGCACCTCATCGCCGACGCTGATACGGAATGTCTCTACGGCGGTGGTCATGGCCGGCACTCCTTCGGCATTTCTGTGCGTCTGCGTCGGAGATATTCCCTGTCAGATCGGATTATCCAGATCTTGAAGCAAGAGTCGACGACTGGCCGAGAAAACAGACCCGGCGGCAACGTCACGAACGTTCCACCGAGAACCAAGGACGCCGCAACCGCACCTCGGAGCACATCGGAACAAGTACTTGCCTGATGCGGCAACGAGAGCGGCCGGATTGGGCGCATGTGCCGTGACATCATTGTGCCACTCGCGAGAGCGGCTCCACGTAAACTGAATTGATCACGCCGACGGCAAAACGCGGATCGGGATACAGATGTATTAATCAAGACTATCATGAACTCTGCGGCCCTCGCCTCTAAAGCAACATCATCCTGACAGGAACATCTGAAGCATAATGTTGCTATATAATAATATAGGTTGGCTGGCGCCCAATATTTGCGTTCAATGAGGCCCGGGATGGGAGGGGCGGTGGACTTACAACTGGACTTATGTCGATGATGTTGCAAAAGGTCCCGAGACGAATGTAGCTCAATATATTCACATAGCTGTTCGAATATACCACGGAAAGGAAACCTGTGACTTCTCCAGTGAGCCTGATTTCGGTATCGTACTCGATGCGCACGTCGCCATGATTACCAGCATAGTGCTCTCACGTGGGTATCAACGGCTCGGGCTCGGCGTCGGGGTCGCCGCTCCAGTGATCCTGCCACGTCATCGAGAAGTAGCCCGACAGTCGACCGCGCTCGTCATCCAGGGTTTGCCGGTCATCAATCGCGTCATCCGCAACTCTGGCTTGCTCAAGCGGCTCGGCACTGGCGTCAACGGCAACACGAGGCCCTCGATACGCCCGCACGCGCAGCGCCAAATCTTACCTACTCCGTGCCCTCATTCGTCCTTGCCTGCTGCTTCGTGTTAAAGCCCTTTCTTGCGGTGTTGCCGTAAGCACGTTGCATGAACCAGTGGCACTGGACGGACAGAACGAGCGGATCACGGAACGATCGCTGGGTTCGTGCGCTCGCGACGACCGCAAGGGTTGTAACACGAAGAAGGCAGGCGAGGACGATCGAGGGGCACGGAGCAGGCAAAATTTAGCGCGTCGCGGGTGGATCACGGTTGGTGCGCAACGACCTCCCGTCACTGGTTCCGCAGTGATCTCGCGGCTTGGTTGTTCTCATATGAAGTATAGATCCGTAGCGTATGAACACCTGAAATTTCAGTGACGCGGCGCACCACGTGGCCAAGCTACCATCGATCCAAGGAGCTGGGACGGCGTAGTCAGGAAATATGCCGGCAGCGGCGGCCGATTGCCCGTCCGGGTAAACACGGCGTGCTTAGCTCGTGGATCACCTGCTGGCCAATGATGACCGCTTAGCGTTTCAGATATGTACTATCTTCCTTGGCCCGCTCGCCCCCAAACAACTTTCCACCCTACCAAGGGTACACTCTACCTGCACACAGCAAAACGGCCGGGAATGACCCGACCTTCGTGTTGTCCTCGGCGTGAGGCTAGCCGCCCTTCAGCCTGCAGACGCTTCGCTTATTCGCTGTACGAGCCGGTCTGCTGGAAGCGTGTAGCCGCTGCATCCCCAGCGATGCTGCTGTGATCGCCGACGACCACGGCATTGGCAACGCCAACGCCCAGGCTCAAGGCGGCAACCGCGGCAAGGAATAGGTTCTTCATCGGAATTCTCCAACTCTAGTCGGGCGAGATGTCCGGCTTTGTTGGGCATGTAGATGGGGTATGCGCCAGAAAGAATAATCTACAATTCCCGCATTGAATTTATATGGAACTCGGGGAAACGGATCTACAATTCGGCGATCTGGCGGACAAGGCCCAGCCGCAATACGTCCCGGGCTCAACCAACGTCACCTCCAGCGCTGGCCGGCCGCTGAACCATCGCGTCATTTGGAGGGTATCATGATCATCGGCTGCGAGGCCGACGATCGCAGCGCCGCGTGAGCCGAGCCGCATCCACTTCCCTATAACCGAGATACCGCATCCAATGCCGCCTGCAGCATCCAAGCCGCCGCTGCCCGATCCACCACTCCAGCCCGCTTGGTTCGGCTCAAGTCGGCCTGACCAATCAGGAACCGGTTGACCGCAGCCGTGGACAGCCGCTCATCCCACAGCGCGGCCGGCATCCCGGTCACCTCGGACAGCGCAATTGTCCAGTCTCGCGCCGCTTGGGCGGCGGGACCAACAGTGCCGTCCATCGACAGCGGCTGACCGACCACCAATGCGCCGGCACCCTCCTTGCGGGCGATCGCCACGATCTCCGCCGCATTCGCTTTCAGTTTGCCGCGCTTGAGGCTACCATAGGGGGACGCCAGCACGCGGCGCACATCCGACAGCGCAAGGCCAATCGTCCGGCTGCCGGGGTCGATGCCGATCACGCGCAGGTCCCGCCTGGTCGGATTGTCCGCCAGCGCCGCCAGCAGATCCGTCAGGTTGAACAGTGCCATACTCATCGTTATGGTCCCGCGCCTTCACCCAGCCAAGGAAACTTGTTCATGTCGCTCGATCACGCGACCGTCCGCCGCATCGCCGCCCTCGCCCGCATCCGGGTGGAGGCGCATGAGGTCGAACCCTTGCGCAATGAACTGAACGGCATCCTGGGCTGGATCGAGCAGTTGAACGAGGTCGATGTCACGGATGTCGCACCGCTGACCGGGGCGACAAGCATGACACTGGCGATGCGTCCCGACGTGGTGACCGATGGAGGCTATCCGAACCGCATCCTGATTAATGCACCCGAGCGGATCGGTGACTTTTTCGTTGTGCCGAAAGTCGTCGAATGATGTTGACTGACCTGACTATCGCCGCGGCACGCGACGGACTGATCGAACGAAAATTCTCTGCTGTCGACCTGACGATGGCGCATCTGCATGCGATCGAGGCGCTCAATCCGCGGCTGAACGCCTACATCACGGTCAGCCATACCCAGGCACTGGACCAGGCACGCGCCGCCGACGCCGAGCTGGCGGCCGACAAACAGAGGGCGCTGACCGGAATTCCGCTGGCGATCAAGGATTTGTTCTGTACGACGGGTGTACGCACCACGGCCGGCAGCAAGATCCTGGGGCCGTTCGTGCCGCCGTACGAAAGCACCGTCACCGCCAACCTGCTGCGTGACGGCGCTGTGTTCCTCGGCAAGACCAACATGGACGAGTTCGCCATGGGGTCATCGAACATGACCTCGGCCTATGGGCCGGTCGAGAACCCCTGGAAGCGCCGCCAGGATAACGCCGCGGTGCTGGTGCCGGGCGGCTCCTCCGGCGGGTCCGCCGCGGCGGTCGCCGCGCGGCTGGCGATGGGGGCGACGGGGACCGATACAGGTGGTTCGATCCGTCAGCCGGCGTCGTTCTGCGGCCTGGTCGGGGTCAAGCCGACCTATGGACGATGCTCCCGCTGGGGGGTCGTGGCGTTCGCCTCCTCGCTGGATCACCCCGGGCCGCTTGCCCGCACGGTGCGGGATAGCGCCATCCTGCTGGGCTCGATGGCCGGACACGATCCAAAGGATTCCACGAGTGCCAACCTGCCGGTGCCGGACTATGAGGCGGCCTGTGGGCGCGGTGTCAACGGACTGCGGATCGGCGTGCCGAAGGAGTACCGCTCGGACGGGATGCCCGCGGACATCGAGGCGCTGTGGCAGCAGGGCGTGGACTGGCTGCGTCAGGCGGGGGCGGAGGTCGTCGATGTTTCCCTGCCGCATACGAAGTATGGCCTGGCGACCTATTACATCGTAGCGCCGGCGGAGGCGTCGTCGAATCTGGCGCGGTACGATGGTGTGCGCTACGGATTTCGACACGACGGCGAGGACTTGCGTGATCTGTATGAACGGACCCGGGCAGAAGGTTTTGGGCCGGAGGTGCGGCGGCGGGTCCTGATCGGCACCTATGTCCTGTCGTCAGGTTATTACGATGCCTACTACTTGCGGGCGCAGAAGATCCGGTCGCTGATCCTGAGGGACTTTACCGATGTCTTCGCCCACGTGGACGCGCTGCTGACGCCGACCGCGCCATCCGCGGCGTTTGCCCAGGGCGAGAATATGGATGATCCGATCAAGATGTACCTGAACGACCTGTTCACCGTATCGGCGGACCTGGCGGGCGTGCCGGCGATCTCCATCCCCTCGGGATTGGATGCGAACGGACTGCCGCTAGGGTTTGCAGGTGATCGGCAAGCCGTTCGACGAGGAGACCGTGTTCGCGGTGGCGGCGGCGGTGGAGCAGGCGGCCGGATTCTCGTCCGTGCCGGCGATCAGGGCGGGGAGCTGAACCATGGTCTATGCCATCGAGGGCAGCAGCGGTTCTTGGGAAGTCGTCGTCGGGCTGGAAGTGCACGCCCAGGTCACCAGCCAGGCGAAATTGTTCAGCGGCGCGGCGACCGCGTTCGGGGCCGAACCGAACAGCCAGGTCAGCTTCGTCGACGCAGCATTCCCCGGCATGCTGCCGGTGATCAACGGCGAATGCGTGGCGCAGGCTGTACGCACCGGCCTGGGGCTGAACGCGCGCATCAACACCGTCAGCCGCTTCGACCGGAAAAACTACTTCTACGCCGATCTGCCGTCCGGCTATCAGATCAGCCAGTATGAACATCCGATCGTCGGCACCGGCGAAGTCGAGGTTGTGCTGTCCGATGGTTCGACCAAGACGATCGGCATCACCCGACTGCATCTGGAGCAGGACGCCGGCAAGTCGCTGCACGACCAGCATCCCACCAAGTCATTCATCGACCTGAACCGAGCCGGCGTCGCGCTGATGGAGATCGTTTCGGAACCCGACATTCGCAGCCCGGAGGAGGCCGGTGCCTATGTGCGCAAACTGCGGTCGATCCTGCGCTACCTGGGGACCTGCGACGGCAACATGGAAGCAGGCTCGCTGCGCGCCGACGTCAACGTCTCGGTGCGCAAACACGGCGAACCCTACCGCACACGATGCGAGGTGAAGAACATCAATTCCGTGCGTTTCGTCATGCAGGCGGTCGAAGCCGAGGCGCGACGGCAGATCGAGGTGTGGGAGTCTGGCGGCACAGTGATGCAGGAAACCCGGCTGTTCGACAGCGGGCGCGGGACGACCCGCTCGATGCGATCGAAGGAGGATGCGCACGATTACCGTTACTTTCCCGATCCAGACCTGTTGCCGCTGGTGCTGGAGGACGACTGGATCGCGCAACTGAAGGCGGCGCTGCCGGAATTGCCCGATGCGAAACAGGCACGGTTCATACACTCGTATGGATTGACACCATACGATGCCGGTGTGCTGGTGGCCGAGAAGGCCACCGCCGACTATTTCGAAGTCGTCGCCAAGGGCCGTGATGCGAAGCTCGCCGCCAACTGGGTAACAGGGGACTTCTTCGCGGCGCTGAACCGCCTGGGCCGCTCGATCGAGGACCCGCCGGTCACGGCGGCGGCGCTGGGCGGATTGCTCGATTTGATGGCCGACAACACGATCAACGGCCGCATTGCCAAGGATGTGTTCGAGGCGATGCTGGAAACCGGCAAGGACGCCGCGACCATCGTGGATGAACGGGGATTGCGTCAGGTCACCGACACCGGCGCGATCGATGCCGCGGTGGACCGTATTCTGGCGGCCAATCCGGACAAGGTGGCGGACTACAGATCGGGCAAGGACAAGCTGTTCGGCTTCTTCGTCGGCCAGACGATGAAGGCGATGGCGGGAAAGGGAAATCCGGGCCTGATCAACGAGATCCTGAAGCAGCGGCTGGCCCTCACACAGGAGTAGGCCAGCCGTTCGGGCGATCCCCTGGCGGCTGGCCTGCCCCCTACTTCCGGATGCGAATGATCTTGACCTTGATGGTCAAGATCACCACAATCTTCTGTAGGAGCCGTCGATGGGTTCGAGCCATCGTTACCCTCCTTGGTGAACGGCGACCGGCCCATCAGGTCGCCGTTTGCATTTTGGGGGCGGCCGGGTTAACGGGCGGCTAATCGGGTTTCAAAGGTCCATGGACCGATACTGCGCCCGTAACGGCTTCAGTGCGGCAATCGCCAGCACCGCCGTCAGCAGGTCCACGGTGATCGCCACGCCGAACACGCTTGTCCATGTCCCCGTCGCGTCATGCAGCAGCGACGCCATCGGGCCACCGAAGATCGCGCCGATGCCCTGCGCCATATACAGACAGCCATAGTTACGCGTGGCGTTGCGTGTGCCGAACGTATCCGTCAGCGTCGAGGGGAACAGCGAGAAGATCTCGCCCCAGCCGAAGAACACCACGCCTGACAGCAGCACGAACAACAGAGGATCGCTTCGCGTCGCCAGCCACAGGGCCATTGCCACGCCTTCAAGACCAAATGCCAGGCACATCGTGTTCTCCCGCCCGATTCGGTCGGATACCCAACCGAAGAACGGGCGGGTCAGCCCGTTGGTGAAGCGATCGATGGTCAGCGCCAGAGGCAGCGCGGCGAGGCCCCACACGAGCGCCTTGGTGATACCAAAATCGGCGGCAAAGACCGCCATCTGTGATGTCACCATCAGGCCGGAGGTCGACATCAGCGACATCATCACGAACATCAGCCAGAAGACCGGCGTGCGCAGCATAACGCCGGTCGAAGAGCCCGCCGACACCAAGCCTGACGTCGACACCCGGGTCGCCTCATCGGGCGGATCGCCGCTGGCCGGGGCGGATTTCAGGCCGAGTGCTGCGACCAAGCCGACAAGGGCAAAGACGGCGCCGTATTGCAGCAGGGTCATCTGGTAGCCAACCGCGGCCAGTGAACGGCTGATCGGGAAGGTCGTGACGATCGCCCCCATGCCATAGCCGGCCGCGACCACGCCGGCCGCGAACCCGCGCCGATCCGGAAACCATCCCACCATCTGCCCGACAACGCCGACATAGACGATACCGGTGCCCAGACCGCCGATCACGCCGTAGGTGAGATAAAGCATCGTCAGCGACGACGCATAGGAGGCCAGTACCCACGACAAGCCCGATAGCACGCACCCCAGGCCGATCAGCCGGCGCGGCCCGAACCTGTCGACCAGCCAGCCCTGGAAGGGCGAAAAAAATGTCTGCAGGACGATCAGCAGGGAGAACGTCACCTGCAACGCCGCCGGCGAAACCGCCAGCGCGGTGCCCAGCGGCTTGGTGAACAGTGTCCAGACATATTGTGGGCTGGAGATCGCCATCATGCACACCAATCCAAGTGCAAGTTGGCCCCAACGGGTCAAACCCGGCATGGCGATAATGGGTGAGTGCACGGTCGTCTCGGTCATGGCATATCGGCCTTGTGATGGCCGCATAGCCATAGCAAGCGTTACGCCAGTCCAAACCGGCGGCTACGGCACTGCGTTGCTTATTCCCGCGTCAGCAGCGCAAAAAAGTGCTGTCTTTTCAGCCGCCGCGATGAACAGAACCGAGGGTTCAGTCGACCGCGAAGCTGGTCCCGCAGCCGCAGGCACTTTTGGCATTCGGGTTGCGCACCGCGAAATGGCTGCCCATCAGTTCGTCCGTGTAGTCCAGCTCCGACCCTGCCAGCAGGTCCAGGCTGGCCGGGTCAACCACCACCTTGGCCGACCCACGCTCGATCACCAGGTCGTCGGGCTGCGTCTCGCCATCCAGTTCAAAGCGATACTGAAACCCGCTGCAGCCGCCGGCCAGCACGGCGACGCGCAGCGCAGCGGTACCATCGGCGCGCCGTTTCGGCAACGATCTCCGCGATACGGGCGGCGGCGCGGTCAGTCAGGGCAAACTGTTCCATGCCGGTCAACATAGGCGTTCCCGCAGCGGAATTGAAGCCTGTTCAGCCAGGGTGTAAGCCGGCTGCCGATGTTCGTCCGTCCTCCCCTGGCCCGCTACGCCGTGTCGGCCGCCACCGCCCGCGGCCGGCTGCACTCCTGAGCCGGAGGCTGAAACCCGCTCCCCCTGGCAGCGCGACCGCGACCGCATCATCCACAGCTCGGCCTTCCGCAGGCTGCAATACAAGACGCAGGTCTTCGTCAATCACGAGGGCGACTTCTACCGCACCCGGCTGACCCACAGCATTGAGGTGGCGCAGATCGCCCGATCCATCGCGCGTGCCCTGGGGCTGGACGAGGATCTGACCGAGGCGCTGGCGCTGGCGCACGACCTGGGTCACCCGCCCTTCGGCCATGCCGGGGAGGAAGCGTTGAACCTGGCGATGAAGCCGTTTGGCGGCTTCGATCACAACGCCCAGAGCCTGCGGGTCGTGACTCTGCTGGAAAGCCGCTATGCCGGCTGGGATGGGCTGAACCTGACCTGGGAAACGCTGGAGGGGCTGGTCAAGCACAACGGTCCGCTGCGACATCCCGCGGCGTATATCGCCGACTACAACGACCGCCACAGGCTCGACCTGCACTCGCACGCCGCAGCGCCGAGGCACAGGTCGCCGCGATTGCCGACGATGTCGCCTATCATTGCCACGATCTGGACGACGGGCTGCGGGCGCGGCTGTTCGCGCCGGACGACATGAAGCACCTGCCGATCGTGGGCGAGGCGCTGGTCGCCGCCCGCCGCTCCAGCCTGGATGTGCCGCCGGCGCGGCTGCGCCACGAGATGATCCGGCGGGTGATCAATGCAATGGTCACCGACCTGATCGGCGAGACGACCCGGCGATTGGCAAAGCTGGAGCCGGCAAACCCGGACGCGATCCGCCGCATCCAGGCAACGCGTGGTGGCGTTCAGCCCGGCGATGGCCGATGCCAACCAGGCGATCAAGGATTTCCTGTTCGCGCGGATGTACCGCCACTGGCGGGTCAACCGGATGTCGGCGAAGGCCCGTCGGCTGACCGAGGAGATCTACCGGCTGCTGCATGCGGATCCATCGCTGCTGCCGGATGACTGGCGGGCGCGGGCCGGCGAGGCCGGAACACAGCGCGCCGCCACCATTGTCGGCGACTACGTGGCGGGGATGACGGATCGGTATGCAATGGATGAGCACCGGCGGCTGACGGATATCAGTATCAACGGTTAGCAGTTTCCCCTGATGAGGCGGCGTGGCTCGACCCACCGGCGTCAAACGTGAGGCTCACGCCAACGTGTAGCGCGGATATACCAGCTTTCGCGAATGCAATCCGTTCGCCATGATCACGTCACATAGGTTACTTGTCCAACGGCCATACGGTCTCCCTGGTCACGACGATGGGAGACCCCTGAAAAATGCGATCATCTCGAAACAAACGGCTGACCTACGCGACGGCTCTTGTGGCGGCATGTCTGTCCGCCGGCGCGCGGCAGGCTATCGCCGACACCCCTGTCGTCAGCTCCGACTACCAGCACGTTCTGCTGATCAGCGTGGACGGCATGCACGCGGTCGACCTGGCGAACTGGATCCAGAGGCATCCGAACAGCAATTTTGCCAAGCTGGCCAATAGCGGCGTCATCTATCCGAATGCCTTCACCACCGCGCCGTCCGACAGCTATCCGGGCATGATCGCGCAGGTGACCGGCGCCTCGCCGAAAACCGCCGGCCTGTTCTACGACGACAGCTATGACCGACGCGAATATCCGTCGAAGAACTCCTACGTCAGCCAGGGCATGGCCGATCCCGGCTGCACCGGCACCCCGGGCACCGAAGTCACGAATTTCGAGGAATTGGACTACAGCTACAACTTCTCGACCGGCGTCGTGGCGGACATCGCCGGCGGCGGCACGCTGGGACAGGTCTATACTCAGCTTGATCCGGACAACATGCAGCGCAAGCTGGTCAACGGCGTGTGCCAGCCGGTGTATCCGCACCAGTACATGCGCGCCAACACGATCTTCGAGGTGATCAAGGCGGCCGGCGGATTAACCGCCTGGTCGGACAAGCATCCGGCGTATGAAAACTTGAGTGGGCCGTCCGGCAAGGGTCTGGATGACCTGTTCGCGCCGGAAATCAATTCACAGGTGCCGGGGGCGCCGGCGGGTGATGACTACACGACCAGCTACAATGCCGTGCGCACCTACGACACCATCAAGGTGAATGCGGTCACTGAACTGGATCGACGGCTTCAACAGCACTGCACACCGCGCATCCTGGCGTGCCGGCGATTTTCGGCATGAACTTCCAGGCAGTCAGTGTGGGCCAGAAGCTTGCCAAGGCCGGGTACGGTGACGATCCCAGCCTGACCGGCGGCTATCTTGGCAGCAATGCCACCCCTGGCAATGCGCTGACTCAGCAATTCCAGTTCGTCGACGACGCCCTGGGCAAGTTCGACCCAGGAATTGGCCAAGCAGGGCCTCGACGGCTCGACCCTTGTCATCATCAGCGCCAAGCACGGCCAGGCGCCGATCGACCCGAAAGACCGCGTTATCCAGTCGGATGCGCCGTTTCAGAAAACCCCTGGCTTCGGTGCCAACGGCTTTGAGATCTGCGACGACGTGGGCTTGATCTGGTTGGAGCCTGATCTGCAACAAGCTAATTATGACGCCGCCAAAGCGTATCTGCTATCGCAGGCGGCCACGTTGCATATCCAGGAGTTGCTCGATCGAACCTCGCTGACTCCATTGTATGGCGACCCGTTCGAAAACAGCCGCGTGCCTGATTTCATCGCGGTGACCGACCACGGCGTGATCTGCACCGGCGGCACCAAGTTGGCTGAACATGGCGGCTTCTCCGACGACGACCGCAACGTGCTGTTGTTGCTCTCCGCGCCGAAGATCCAGCCGCGGATCGTCGAGACATTGACCTACACGACGCAGATCGCGCCGACGATCCTGAATGCGCTGGGACTCGATCCGAGCAAGCTCAAGGGTGTGCGGATGGAACATACCAAGGTGCTGAGCCAGTAGTACCGCCGATCCCATTCGGTAATCTCAGGCGGCTCAATGGACAACGGAGCGGCGCGCGAGTGATTTTGCATGGTCGGCCGCTATTGGCTGGCCGACCATTTTGTCTTGCACAGATCTTCGGGGCTGACATTTCCGCTTGGTGAACGCCCATGTAGGTCTCCGGTCACGCCATCCCGAAGCGATGTTCAGCATCGCAGTGATTGAGGCCAACCAGGCGATCAAGGATCTCCCGTTGACCCGCATGTATCGCTCTGGCGCGCCAACCGGATGAGGGTGGCGCGGGTTCCGCTGTGGACCTGGCAGGCCGCCACACGCGCAAATCGGAGGTTAATCGAACTGATTCGGCTCATTGTTAATGTGTTCTTAATCGCGCCGTGATACACGCTTCACTTGTGTAACGGGCATCTTGGCCACCCGCCTGACCCAGCTGTCAATAAGGGCCGCTCACATGTCGGCGGAGTGCGCTTGCCGTGCTTGAAAGTCTCACACCAAGGCAATTCGCTGGTGGTCTCAGGCTTGGCCGGCTGGCGCGAAACACGGGCGGGCTGCCGGGCATTGCGGATAATCTGGTCGGCCGCGGTTTCAGTGGCGTGATCCTAGCGATGGGTCGGGGCGAGGGCCCGCCTGCCGAAAATTCGCCCAGCAGGACATATCAGCGGCCTGACCATCGCGAGACAGGTCACGATCTCGGGCCGTTGGCAAGAATGCTGACGATCCCAGCCGGAATAGCGCATGCTTGACCTGCGGTCATCGGTCTATGCGCGGGCCATCCTGTTCATGGTGGTGGTGTCTCTGGCCCTTCTCGGCCTGGACCTCAAGCAAAGTTGGACGGCCCGTGATGCACGCCTGCAAGAAGCGAAAACCGAGACCAACAATCTTGTCGGCTCGCTGGCCCAGCACGCTCAGGACGTCTTCGAGACCACCGACGCCTTGGTGAAAGGACTGAGCGAGTTCATCACCGCCGAGGGTACAGACTCCGACGCCCTGCGGCGCCTGGAACGGCGGATGCACGCGCGGGTCACAAACCAGCAACTTCTATACTGCGCTATTCTTAATTGGACGAGCACGGCAACTGGGTCGCCAGCTCATTCACCGGCCCGATATTCGACAAGATCCGCCACCTGAACTACGCGGATCGGGAGTTTTTTCGATATCATCGTGACCATGACGCCGATGTCGGACTGGTTGGCCTGCCCGTTCAGTCCAAGCTCGATGGCACCTGGATCATCACCGTGACACGGCGATTGAACCATCCCGACGGCAGTTTCGCGGGCGTCGTGGGTGCCTCCATCGCCGTTGACCTGTTCCAACGCTTCTTCAGGACCTTCGACGTCGGCAAGGAGGGATCGATCTCTCTGATGACGGGCGAAGGCGATGTCATCGTTCGCAGTCCTTTCGACCAGATCAACGTCGGGCGGAATGTCGCCCAGAGCGAGTTCTTCCAGAAAATCCGTGGTCGCGGCGAGGTCTGGCAGCCTGGAATTGACCTCGCTCATCGACGGCGTCGCTCGCCTCGGCAGCTTCCATCGGGTGCCTGGCTTCGACCTGGTCATGATGGTGGCGCTCGACAAGAACGAGGTGCTCGCCACCTGGCGGCATGAGACGAAGGTTCATCTGGCGTGGTCGATCATCACCACCCTGCTGGTGATCTTTCTCGGCTATCGCCTGATCCTTCAGGTGCGTGATCGCGTCGCGGCCGAGACCGCGGCGCAGAAGCTGCAACTGGAGGCCGAGCAGCGGCGCGGCTTCGAGGCCGAGCGGCGGGCCTATGAGCGGGAACTGGAGCAGCAGAAGCACGAACTGGAACGCTCCAACGCCGCGCTGGAGCAATTCGCCTATGCCGCCTCGCACGATCTGCAGTCGCCGTTGCGCGCCATCGCCCATCTGGCGGCCTGGATCGATGAGGACGTGCGGGCCACCGCGAGCGCCGAGACGATGGACAACCTCAAGCTGCTGAACGGGCGGGTGGCGCGGCTGCAGATGCTGATCAGCGGGCTGCTGGCCTATGCCCGCATCGGCCGCACCGGTCTGGTGGCGGAAGAGGTCGACGTCGCCGCCGCCGTGCAGGACATCGTCGCCCTGCTCGACCTGCGGCCGAACTTCACCGTCGCCTGCGACGGCGAGATGGCGAGCATCCGCACCCACCGCACGCCGTTCGAGCTGGTGCTGAAGAACCTGATCAGCAACGCGCTGCAGCACCATGACCGCGCCGAGGGCCAGGTGAGGGTGAGCCTGCGCCAGTGCGACGGCATGGCGGAAATCCGCGTCAGCGACGACGGACCCGGCATCGAGGCACGCTTCCACGAGGAGATCTTCGTCATCTTCAAGACCCTGAAAAGCCGCGACGAGACGGAGTTGAGCGGCCTCGGGCTGTCGATGGTCAAGAAGCAGGTGGCGGAGAACGGCGGGCGGATCTGGGTCGAAAGTGCCCCGCCCGCCCGCGGCACCACCTTCGCCTTCACCTGGAAGCTGGCCACCCCATGACCAGTTGCTGGGCCGGTGGAAGCGACAGCATGAACGGGCATAGGCGCCGCGAGCCGCGATGACGCTGGTCGGCAGATCGGTCGGCGGCCCCGGCTTCTCTTGTCGCCATCGACCGGCGCCTGCGTCCGCGGTAACAGGGCACCATGAATATCCCGTCCCCACCGATCGGCGACCTCTTTGCTCGCCTGCGCGAGATCGTCCTGCACGCCCTGGCCCAAGTCGTCCCCGACCTGCCGGCCGAGGCTGCCGCCCGGGTCGAGGTCACCCCTACCCGTGATCCGGCGCACGGCGACATGGCCACCAACGCCGCGATGGTATCGGCCAAGGCCGCGCGCCAGGCACCCGCGAAAATAGCCGCCGCGTTAGCTGTCCGGCTGAACGGCGTCGCGGAAATCGCCTCGGCCGAAGTGGCCGGACCCGGCTTCGTCAACCTGCGCCTCGACCCGGCAACCTTCCGCGCTCTGCTGCCGCTGATCCTGAACGCCGGTGAGGCGTATGGCGACGCTACCATCGGCGCGGGCATGCGCATCAACGTGGAGTACGTCTCCGCCAACCCGACCGGTCCGATGCATATCGGCCATTGCCGCGGCGCCGTGGTCGGTGATGCGCTGGCCAATCTGCTGGCCAAGGCGGGATACGCCGTCACCAAGGAGTACTACGTCAATGATGCCGGCGCCCAGGTTGTCGCCCTCGCCTGGGCCGCCTACTGGCGCTACCTCCAGGCGATCGGCTCGCCGCTGACCGAAGCCGAATTTGCCGAAAGTGTACCGGGCGGATTGCAATATCGCGGCGAGTATCTGATCCCGGTCGGGCGAGGCGCTGGCTGGCGCCCATGGCGCTTCCTTGGCCACCGCCGACCTCGGCATCGCCGCGCCGGAAATCTGGCTGGACACCGTGCAAGACCATCACCATCGCCGCGATGATGGGCGAGGTCCGGGAGGATCTGCGTCTGCTCGGCGTCCGCCATGACGTTTTCAGCTCCGAGCGCGAGCTGGTCGCCTCCGGTGCCGCCGATGCGGTCATCGAGCGACTGCATACGCGACGGGCTGATCTACGAAGGCGTGCTGGACCCGCCGCAAGGGCAAAACTCCAGACGACTGGGAACCGCGGCCGCAGACACTGTTCCGCTCGACGCGAATTCGGCGACGACGTCGACCGGCCGCTGCGCAAGTCGGATGGCAGCAACACCTACTTCGCCAACGACATCGCCTACCACGCCGACAAGATAGCCCGCGGCTTCGACGTGCTGATCGACGTGCTCGGGCGCCGACCACGGCGGCTACGTGCCGCGCATGAAGGCGGCGGTCGAGCGCCTTGTCGCCGAATGGCGCGTCAAGTTCGAAGCCGTGCTGTGCCAGACCGTCCACATCATGCGCGCCGGCCAGCCGGTTCGCATGTCGAAGCGGGCCGGCACCTACGTCACCTTGCGTGATCTGCTGGAGGAAGTCGGCCGCGACGCCGTGCGCTTCACCATGCTGACCCGCAAGGCGGACGCGCAGATGGAGTTCGATCTCGACCAGGCGCTGGCGACAGACCCGCGACAACCCGGTGTTTTATGTGCAGTACGCCCATGCGCGGTGCCGCTCCGTCCTGCGGGCGGCGGCGGCGATGTTGACACCCGAAGCGGTCTCCGACCAGGCACTGGCCACGGTTCCACTGGGCAGCCTGACCGGGGATGCCGAACTGGCCGTGATCCGCCGTCTGGCGTCGTGGCCGCGCACCGTCGAAAGTGCCGCTAATGCGCGTGAACCGCACCGAATCGCATTTTTTCTCTATGACTTGGCGGGCGACTTTCATATGCTGTGGAACCGAGGCAGAGAGAATGCGACCCTCCGATTCCTGCAGCCTGACCAGCCTGAGGAGACGCTCGCGCGTCTGGCGCTGGTGGCCGCAACGGCTGTCGTCATTCGCTCCGGCCTCGCCGTGATGGGGGTCGATCCCGTCGAGGAAATGCGCTGACCACCGGGTCAGGCCCGGTGGCAGGCCGCCGGGTCAAGCCCGAGGGCAGGACCTGGGCTTGACCCGAGTTTCGGCGACGGGGCAAGCGGGGGAATAGTCACAGTGTCGGACGACATGAGCATTCCTAATCCCGGCTACCGAGCCAATAGGCCCGGCCGCTACGGTCGCCTGCGCAGGGGCATGGACCCCGCTGTAACGGCGGCTGATCATGTTCGCCGGCGGTCTTGGCTGCCGTGCTGGTCTGTCTGATCGGCGCATCCACCCTGTCGGGTCACCGCAGCAGCGCCATTCCCGTGGTGACGGCCGATTCCAGACCGATCCGAGTGAAGCCGGACAAGCCCGGCGGCATGCAGATTGACGGTGCGGAGAACGATGTCTTCTCCGGTGGCGTCGACGACCGCAACGCCAAGCTGGGCCCGACGGCGGAAACCCCTGACCCGAATGGCATGCGGACCGCGGCCATGGCACCGCCGGCAACACCTCCGATCACGGCTGAACCGGCGCCTCAGATCGCGGCCAAGTCTCCGGCCGAAACGACGCCGTCAGCTATTCAGCCGGCCGCGGTGCCGCCCAGGACGGTCAGTGCGGAACCGGCAAAGCCGCCGGTGACCGCCATAGCTGCGCTGCCGCCCGCTTCGGCGTCTGCTGCCGTGGCACCCAAGCCGGCCGCGAGTGCCACGGCCATGTCTGGGCGGCCAGCTATGGTTCAGCTTGCCGCGCTCACCACGGAGCAGGCGGCGCGCGAGACATGGCAGCAGTTGAGCAAGCGCATGCCGGACTTGCTGGGCGGCCGCCAGCCGAGTTTTTCGCGTATCGAGCGGGATGGTCATACCTTCTGGCGGATGCGGATATCGGGTTTCCCGGACGTGGATCAGGCCAAGGTGTTTTGCGAGCATGTGCGGGCGAAGGGTGGCGGCTGCTCGGTTGCCGACTTCTAGCTGACGGCATTGACCCTGTCGTACCCGGGCGTCCGCCCGTCAAGCTGTCCCGCGCGCCGCGCTGCATCCTCGTGCCGCGGGCTGCCATCGTCGGCATTGCTGGACCGCTCCTGTCGCCCGAGGAAGCCGATCTGTTCCTTGCCTACCCGCCGGCCGGCGTCATCCTGTTTTCCCGCAATATCCAGGACCCGGATCTCAGCTTGACCGGCTGACATCGGCGCTGCGGGCGGTGTTGCCGGCGGATGCCGAGCTCATGGTCGATCAGGAGGGCGGTCGGGTTACGCGCCTGTGCCCACCGTACTGGCGATCGCATCCGCCGGCTGCCGCCATTGGGGCGTTGTTTGAACGGGAACCGGAGGTGGGACTTCGCGTGGCGTGGCTAACCGGGGCGCTGATCGGCGAGGATTGCCGGCGGGCCGGCTTTACCGTGGCGGCAGCTCCGGTCCTCGATCTCGCCGTGCCGGGTGCAACACAGGCGATCGGTGACCGCGCGTTCAGCCGGCATCCGGCGGACTGTCGCACGCCTCGGGCACGAATTTGCCGCCGGGCTTGTTGGCAGCGGGAGTCGTGCCGGTCGGCAAACATGCCCCCGGCCACGGCCGAGCGAAGGTGGATAGCCATCTTGCGCTGCCACGGGTAGCAGACGATCTGCTGGAGCCGGATATCGAGCCTTTCGTCTTGAATGCCGACCTGCCATGGATGATGACGGCGCATATCGTTTACGAGGCGTTTGATGCGGCCCTGCCTGCGACACTCTCCGCTACGGTGATCGAACATGTCATTCGCGGCCGCATCAGCTGCAAAGGGGTACTGGTGACCGACGATCTGGCGATGAAGGCGCTTTCTGGTGAGCCGGCTGATCTGGCGCGGCGGGCGCTTGCGGCAGGCTGCGATGTCGCGCTGTACTGCGCCGGGGATTTCGCGGCGACCGAGAGCCTTGCTGCGGACCTGTCCCGGAGCTGACCCTGCCGGCGACGCGAAAGGCTGCAGGCGGCGCGCAGCCCTGGCGAGACGCAGCCGCACTGCACTGGACCCGGATGCAATGGCGGATGAACGCACTCGGCTGCTGAGATGATCAACCTGTTTTTCAATCTAGCGCCGGCGGTGGTCGCGACGGTGCTGGCGATTACCCTGCATGAGGCGTCGCATGGTTACGCCGCACTGGCGCTGGGGGACACGAACGGCGCGCGACGCAGGGCGGCTGTCGCTCAACCCGATCCGCCATATCGACCGCGTCGGCACTATCCTGCTGCCGGGCATTCTGCTGATCGGGCAGCTCATACTGCCGCCGCACCGTATCTTCTTCATGTTCGGCTGGGCCAAGCCGGTGCCGGTCTCGGCGTGGAAGTTCCGCGATCCTCGCCGCGGCATGGCTCTGGTCGCCGTCGCCGGGCCGCTGATGAATTTCTTCCTCGCCTGGCTCGCCGCCCTGGTGATGCCGGAGGTGGTCGCGCCAGGCGCGGGTGAAGCCCTGTTCATGCGTTTCCTGGCCTACTTCATGCTGTCCAACATCGTGCTCGGCCTGTTCAATCTGCTGCCGATTCCACCGCTGGACGGCGGGCGCATCGCGGTCGGCGTGCTGCCGCTGCAACTCGCCCGCGTCTGGGCCAGGATGGAGCGCGCCGGCATCGTCGTGGTCCTGCTGGTGGTATTCATCCTGCCGCGCGTGATCGGCTTCGATCCGGTGGGCGAGGCACTCGACACCGTGCTGCCGTGGACCTTCCGGACGATCTTCTGGCTCGCCGGCCGTGATCTCGACGGGATGGATGGCGCAGCAATCTGACGACCAGCCCCAGGAGTCGCCGACGGCGTCAGATGGCGGCGAGAACCTGCTGCTGCGGCTGGAGGGCTTCGAGGGTCCGATGGACCTGCTGCTCGACCTGGCCCGATCGCAGAAGGTCGATCTGGCCAAGATCTCCATCCTGTCGCTTGTCGACCAGTACCTGGCGGTTATCGAGGGAGCCCGGCGCGTCCGCCTGGAGCTGGCGGCCGATTGGCTGGTGATGGCGGCATGGCTGACCTGGCTGAAATCACTGCTGCTGGTGCCGGCGGCAGGAAACGATGACTTGGAGGACGGCGCGACGGCGGCCGAAGCGCTGGCCGATCGGCTGCGCGAGATGAACGTCATCCGCGGGCTCGCCGCCTGGTTGTCGGCGCGGCCTGTGCTGGGCCAGGATGTGTTTGCCCGCGGTGCGCCGGAGAGCCATGCGGAAATCGACCGCTCCCGGATCGTGCTGGAAGCCGGTCCGTTCGTGCGGGCGTATCTGGCGGCAATCCGGCGCGGCACCAGGACCACCCAGTACCGGCCGCGCGCGCTGACCTTGTGGACCGTGCAGGATGCTCTGCGCCGATTGGCCGATCTGGTCGGCAGCCTGCCGGATTGGGCCAGCTTGGAGCAGTTCCTGCCGGCGGATCTGGCCGGCCCGATCGAATGGCGAGCAGCACTGTCCAGCACGCTGCTCGCCAGTCTGGAGATGGCCCGGGACGGCGCGGTGCGGCTGCTCCAGCAGGAGGCATTCGGTCCGATCCTGGTGCGGCGAAGCAACGCTGGTGTAGATCAGGACGCATGACAGACGAGCCTGCCGCCCTGCCGCCTCATTGTGCCCCCTATCGATCCCTGCTTCCGCGCCGCCGCCGAGGCTGAAGGTGCCGACGATACCGCTGTGGTGACTGCCGCCGACCGGGGCGCCGCCGCAACCGCCTGCCCTGCGGGCGCCGGACGAGGACGCGTTGCGTCTGGCCGAGGCGTTGGTGTTCTCCAGTGCCGAACCGGTCACGCCGCGCGGGCTGGGGCGGGTGTTGCCGGACGACCTCGATGTCGACGCCGTGCTGGACGCCTTGCGGCTGCGTTATGCCGATCGTGGGGTGGAACTGGTCGATGTCGGCGCGGGCGTGATGTTCCGGACCGCACTGGATTTGGCGCCGCGGCTGCGCAAGGTGATCGAGGTGCCGCGCCGGCTGCCCCGGGTCGCGATGGAGACGCTGGCGATCATCGCCTACCACCAGCCGATGACGCGGCCGGAGATCGAGCACATTCGCGGCACGGCGCTGTCGCAGCAGACGCTGGATCAGTTGCTGGAGCTGAACCTGATCGCGCCGAAGGGCCGCCGGGAGACACCTGGCCGTCCGACATTATGGGGCACGACGCCTGAGTTCTTGGCGCAATTCGGCCTCAAGGACATTCGCGAGCTGCCGCGGCGGGAGGATTTGCTGCTGGAGCCGATGCAGCCGCAGAGGATGCCGGATGCGGGTTCTGGAACGCCACTAGCAGAGCGGACGCCGCCACCGGAGACTGTTACAGATCAGGCGTAGCGGCTCGACCAAGTGCCCGTTTGAGAATGCTACTATGGCGGCCATCTGACGCGGCTTTCTGCGCTTCCGGTGCTCACGGCCAACTCGGCCGCTCCGCTCCGGTTCTCGACAGCCACGCCAGCTGACTCACCATAGCGCATTCTGAAACGGGCACTGCGAGCCTCAAGGCGCCTGGAACGAATTCCCTTTCGCTCACCGGAAACAGTTCCCTCGCCGCGCTGAACCCACTACTCAGGGAATTCGAGAGGGATTCCAGCGTGCTGAAACAACTGCCCCTGCGGCTGCGGTCAATCGTCTATGGTTTGCGCGGCGGATTCCTCATCCGACCGTTGGTGATCGCCATTATCCTCGGGCTGTGCGGCGCCGTGTTGTCGTCGATCGAGGAATCTGCCCCTGCCGCGGCATCCTGGGTCCCGCTCACTCTGTTCCCGTCACGGCAGGACGCACAGGTCGCGCAGGTGATCCTCACCGTCATTGCCACATCAATCATGACGGTTGTTTCAATTGTTTTCGCCATTCTGCTGATGACCCTGACACTGGCGTCGATGCAGTTTTCGCCGCGCATCCTGATCAGCTTCGTGCGCGATAAGGGTACGCAATGGACGTTGGGCATCTTTCTCGGCACCTTCACCTACTGCTTGGCGGCGCTTCCAGCCGCCCGTTCCGTGCCGCATCCCTTCGCACCGGTGGTGACGGTTATCGGCGCGATGCTGCTGGCGTTGATCTGCGTCGGCTGGTTGTTGTTCTTTATCCACCACATCTCTCAGGCGATTAGTGTCAACCATATTGTCGATCGCATCGCCCGCGAGACGGAGGAAGTGATCGACGCGCTGATGCCGCATGGGGTGACCAACTTCAGGCGGCCGTCGCCGGCGGATTTCGCGTCAGAGGAGCCAGAATTCCCAATCCTGAACGAGGTGTCTGGCTACATCCGCTTCATCGATACTGGGCGGCTGATCGCCTTTGCCAAGGCGTACCATCTTTGCGTGCGCGTGACGCGCGGGGTGGGCCATTTTGTGCCGGCCGGTGTCCCGCTGCTGATGCTCTCGCGCCGTATGCGGCTGGAGCGGGCGCACGCCGTGGAACTGACTGGCGCTTTCGACATCGGTCCGATGCGGACGCTGCAGCAGGACGTCGAGTTCGGCGTCCTCCAGATCGTTGACATCGCGCTACGGGCTATCTCGCCGGCGGTCAACGATCCCAGCACCGCGATCAGTTGCATCGACCAGCTCAGCCGTATTCTGATTCGTTGGCTGGATCGTTCGCCACCCGAATCTATGTTGTTCAGCCCGCCGCACGTCTTGCGCGTCGTGCTGCCGTGGATCGATCTCGACGGACTGCTTGACACCGCCTTTGAGCAGATCCGCGCCTATGCTACGGGCGATGCGGCGGTCAGCCTGCGGCTGCTGCGGTTGCTGCATGATGTTGCTGTCACTGTGGATAGTGAGCCGCAGCGCCTGACCGTCATTAAACGTGGCGCCCGCGTTGTCGAAGGCTGCCGAGGTCGGCTGCCGCCGGAGGATCTCATCCGACTGGAGCAGCGTCTGGCGGTGCTCGAACGCTTGCGCCATAACTACGCAATCAACGACGCCCGGTTTGCATAAGGCCGGACCGTAGGCGGCTGCCCTATGAGAATCCTATAAGCGCGGCCGAGGCTCGCCCTCGTTTCACTATTCGGCACGCTCTATCTGCTGACGCGGGAACGGCAGGAGTCGATCCCATGCCCGACGTCGCGATGCTGATCCTGATCGTCCTGGCAATGTTGCTGCCCGCCGTATACGCTGATTTCTGTCGGCGCATCCGATCATGACGCCTGCCGCCACGGCGCAGCTGCTCGGCTTGCTGGTGCTGCTGCCGGCGCACCCGGCGATACCGGTCATGCCGGCTGCATCGTGCTCTCGCGCATCAGCACATCAAGTTCCGCGAGCGCCGCATGGGTTTCCGCGCGCAGCTTTTGGGCCAGGCGATCGGCCTCCGGCGCATCTTGCATCACCGCATGCTCGAAGCGGCGCGCCGCCACCGACAGCGCGGTAAAACCGAACAGACCGGCAGTCGACGCCAGCGCGTGCGCGGCATCCGTCTGCTGCGACAGGCCAGCTGTCTGATCAAACAGCCGCAGCATCTCTTCCATTCGACTACGCAACGATTGGAAGGCCGCGACGACGCCGTCGGATGGCAGGAATCCCACGGTCTGGTCCAGCACCGCACGATCGAGCCGCAACGGCGGTGTCTCGACCGCCGCGTCGGGCGGTTGCGGGTCCAGGCGATCCTGAGCGGAGCATGACGCGACATGGGGCAACGCATCGTCGATCGCACGGATCAGCGTCTCGTACTCGACCGGCTTGGCGACGTGGCCATTCATGCCGGCAGCCCGGCATTGCGCCACCTGATCGGGGAAGGTGTTGGCGGTCAGCGCAAGAATGGGTACGTGGGCGATCGGACCGGGAAGCGCACGGATGCGCCGCGTTGCCTCCAATCCGTCGACTTCCGGCATGCGCACATCCATCAGGATCAGATCAAAGCTCTGTTCCGCGGCAAGTTGTTCTGCCTGCCGGCCGCCTTCGGCGAACACGACAGTTGCCCTGCAGCGGTCAGGAAGGCGCCGATCACGTCACGGTTCATTGCGATGTCGTCGACCAGAAGCAAGCGTCTGCTGGTTCGCGAGGCAGCGATCCGAACTGGCTCTGGCGGTGCCGCCGATGGGACAGCGGCGGTGGGCAGATCAAACCAGAACACGCTGCCGCCGTTCGGGTTGGCGAAGTGATTGATTGTACCGCCCATCAGCTTGACGATCCGCGCGGCAATCGCCAGGCCAAGCCCGGTTCCCTCGACCGAGGTAGCGGCATCCAGCCGCTCAAAATCCTGAAACAGGCGGTGGCGGCTGGCTTCACTGATGCCGCGGCCGGTATCGGCGACTTCGATACGCAATCCACCGGCCGTGGCACCAGCCAGGACATGCAGTTCGACACCGCCGGTATCGGTGTATTTCACCGCATTGCCCAACAGGTTCAGCACAACCTGTCGCAGCCGAGCCGGGTCAGCAACGATCTGCTGCGGCGCATCATGGGCGGTGATAACACGCAGGCTCAGCCGTTGTTCGGTGGCAATCGGGCTGATGAACGCAATGCATCGTTCGGTCAGGTCACGGACTGACACAACCGCCGGGTTCAGTTCCATCCGGGCGGCCTCGATACTGGCGAAATCCAGCACGCGCTCGATCATCTCCTGCAGGTGCCCGCCGGCGTGCATGATGGCCCCGACATGGGTGTCCTGCCGGTCGGAAAGTCCCGCCTCCAGGCGCAGCAGTTGGGCGTAGCCGAGAATGCCGTTGAGCGGCGTTCGCAGTTCGTGTGTCACCATGGCGACAAAGCGAGTCTTCGCCTGGTTGGCCTGTTCGGCGACTTCCTTGGCGGCGCGCAGGTCGGCTTCGGCTGCCTTGCGTGTGGCAACCTCCTGTTCTAGGGCGAGGTTTGCCGCGGTCAGCTCCCGCAGCGAGCCGGCAAGGCGCTGGCGCAACTCGATCTGGGTCACCGCCTGGGTCATCGCACGCCACAGGGTGTTGTCGTTTACCTGATCCTTCACCAGGTAGTCCTGCGCGCCCTGCTTCATCGCCTGCACAGCGACCGCTTCGTTGCCATGGCCGGTGACCAAAACGACGGCACACGGCAGATCGCCATCGGCGCCCGCGGCCTTGGCGAGGAATTCAAGCCCATTCATATCGGGCAGATTGAAATCCAGCAGCACACAATCAAACGTCTGCGAACGAAGCTTTTCCAAGCCGCTCGCGCCGTCCGCCGTATGGGTAATTTCGCGGGCGTCACATCCTTGCCGTACCAACAACTTGCTGTAAAGCCGCCGATCGAAGGCGTCGTCATCGACGATTAACAGGCGGTAGCTGCGCGCCGCGTATGTCATGTAGATACGTACTCCTACGACCCCGACGACATCTCAATAGCGGCCGAATATTAATGAATGGTTACGGTCGCGCGCGGCCGTTCCTGCGACCGACGATCGGTATTTACGACGTGTTAATTTGTTGCCGAGGCATTGCGCAGCCGGGCGGCCAAGCGGTTTGAGATGGTGAACCGGTAAGACCGAGCGCGGGGTCGGGTATGACCTCGCGGCTATCGGTGGTCTGGACACGCCTGGCTACCGGCCATGGCGAACCTAGAAGCCGGCACATCAGCGGCGCAGCTGCCCATGTTTCGCCATCCGGTGTAGCAGATCGATCAAGCTATCGAGGCAACCGCAAAGCCAGGGCTGCGCAATCACCTCAAGCAAACACCCGAGCGTCTGGTCGAGCAGGGGAGGGGAATGACTGTGGCACTGGTTGTTGCTCGGCCTTGTTCGGCGGCGATGGTGGGACCTTCCGGGCGCCGCTTGGGATGTGGGCGATGGCATCGCCAATCGCGCCGATCAACGTCTCGTAGTCGACGGGCTTGGTGATGTGCCCGTCCATGCCGGCCTCCCGGCATTGCGCCACCTGTCCGGGATAGGTGTAGGCGGTGAGCGCCAAGATTGGCACCTGGCCATGGGCCCCGGGTAGCGCCCGAATGCGCCGCGTCGCTTCCAGCCCGTCCATCTCTGGCATCCGCACATCCATCAGGATCAGGTCAAATGGCTGTTCGGCTGCTAACCGTATCGAATCCTGGCCGCTCTCCGTCAGCGTTACCGCGTGGCCGGCGGCACTTAGAAAGGCTCCGATGATGTCGCGGTTTACCTTCATGTCATCGACCAGCAGTACACGCTGGCCGGTCAGCGTGGACGCGCCTTTCACCGGGTTGGACTGCAAAGGTGATGCGAGATCGGCGGTTGGCAATTCGAACCAGAACACGCTGCCGTCGTTGCCCTTGGCGTCGGTATGCTTGGCGCCGTTCGGGTTGGGGGCGTAATTGATCGTGCCGCCCATCAGCTTGACGATCCTGGCGGCAATGGCCAGGCCCAGGCCGGTTCCTTCCACCGAAGTCGCGGCCTCCAACCGCTCGAAGTCCTGGAACAGCCGGTCGCGGCTGACTTCGCTGATGCCCCGGCCGGTATCAACAATCTCGACACGCAATCCACCGGACGACGTGCCCGCCATCAGGCGCAGCTCGACGCTGCCGGCGTCGGTATATTTCACCGCATTGCCCAGGAGATTGAGCAGAACCTGGCGCAGCCTCGCCGGATCCACAACGATGTGACGCGGGGCGTCATGGAAGTTGACCACCCGCAGGCTGAGCCCGCGCTCGGTGGCCATCGGGCTAATGAAGGCGATGCACCCTTCGGTCAGCTCAAGCACCGAGACCCGTTCGGGGTGCAGTTCCATTCGTCCAGTCTCGATGCTGGCGAAATCCAGCACACGCTCGATCATCTCGAGCAGATGCCGCCCAGCTTGCATCATGGCTTCGACATGCGCGTCCTGCCGGGTCGAAAGCCCCGTTTCGAGGCGCAGCAGTTGCGCGTAGCCGAGGATGCCGTTGAGCGGCGTTCGCAGTTCGTGCGTCACCATGGCGACGAAGCGGGTCTTCGCCTGGCTGGCTTGTTCCGCCGCATCCTTGGCGGCTTGCAACTCCGACTCGGCGGTTTTGCGCGTGGCAACTTCCTGTTCAAGGGTGAAATTTGCCGCGGTGAGCTTGCGCAACAAGCCGGCAAGGCGCTGCTGCAGTTCCGCTTGGGTCACTGCCTGGGTCATCGCGCGCCACAGGCTGCTCGCGTTCACCTGATCCTTCACCAGATAGTCTTGCGCGCCGCGCTTCATCGCCTCGACCGCGACCGCTTCACTACCATGCCCGCTGATCAGCACGAAGGCACATGGCAGCTCGCCATCGACGGCAGCGGCGGTCAAGAATTCAATTCCACTCATGTCGGGCAGGTTAAAATCCAGCAGCACGCAATCGAACTTATCCGCGCGCAGCGCTGCCAGGCCAGCCGCGCTATCCACGGCCTGCTGGATATGACAGGCGGCCGGCCTAAGCTGCGTCAGCAATTCGCAATAAAGCTGCCGGTCAACGACGTCGTCGTCAACAAGCAATAAACGGTAGCTCCGCATTAATTTGGCCCTATAATGGTCACTCCAGGATACCGGATAAACGTTAAGGAAAAGTTAAGATGTCGGCAGGCGGGCATAGCTGTTTACGCCTTGTTAACATTTGAGTGTTATGACCGTCTGGTTTGCCCTGAGGAGTGCCGAGATGAAGTCGAAGCCTGACGCCACGAGCGCGATGCCTCGATCGCGCTCGTGGCCAAGCCTTTCGGCTGAAGATCGGTTTCTTTGCGTTGTCGAAGCGTCGCCGACCGCGCTGGTGCTGGCGGGGCAGTCAGGCCACATCGAGATGGTAAACGGACACGCCGAACGCATGTTCGGATACGACCGCTCGGAGTTGCATGGCCGGCCGCTGGAATTGCTGTTGCCTGAGCGCTTCCGTGAGCCGCACGTCAATCTGCGCAATGGTTTCTTAAAAGACATGTCATTGCGCATAATGGGTGAAGGCCGCGACCTGTTTGGGTTGCGCAAGAACGGCAGCGAGTTCCCGTTGGAGATCGGTCTCAATCCAATCGATATTGATGGCGTATCAATGGTGCTCGCCGGCATCATCGATGTGACCGCTCGGCATGAGGTCGAACGGGAGAAGGAGCGGCACCGGCTTGAACTGGCGCGGTCCAATGCCGATCTTGAGGAATTTGCCTATGCGGCATCGCACGACCTGAAGGCGCCGCTGCGCGCGATTTCCCACCTGGTGCAATGGATTCACGAAGACATCGGCGAGGCCGCTAATCCGGAGACACTTGACAACCTCAAGCTGTTGCAGGGCCGCGTCGCGCGGATGCAGATGCTGCTGGATGGGCTGCTAGCATATTCAAGAGTTCGGACACACCAATTCAGCGGTCGAGGACGTCGACATCGCCGAGGCTGTGCGCGACGTCGTCGCCATGCTGGCACCGCTGCCCGGCTTTACCGTCGCCTGCGAGGGAACGATGCCGGTCATCCGCACGCATCGGACCCCGATCCGCATGGTGCTGGAGAATTTGATCAGCAACGGCCTGAAGCATCATGACCGGGCCGAGGGCCGCATCACGGTTCAAGCCCGTCGGGTGAATGGCATGACGGAATTTCGTATCAGCGACGATGGGCCAGGCATCCCAGTGGAGTTCCATCAACGCATTTTCCTGATCTTCCAGACCCTGAATTCCCGTGACGACGTTGAATCCAGCGGCATCGGCCTGGCAATTGTGAAGCGGCGGGTGCAGGAAAACGGTGGCCAGATCTGGGTTGAAAGCGCGCCACCCGCTCGCGGCACGACGTTCGGCTTCACCTGGAAGGAGAGTCCTGCGTGAAAGAGCGGGCGGTGACCATTCTGCTGGTCGATGACGACAAGGTCGATGCGATGGCGGTCAAGCGTTCCTTCCGGCACTTGCAGATCGCCAATCCATTGATCATGGCCCATAATGGCATTGAGGCGCTGGAGCAGTTGCGCGGCCAAAATGGTCATGAGAAGTTGGCGCCGCCGTATTTGATACTGCTTGATTTGAACATGCCACGCATGGACGGGATTGAATTTCTTGGCGAGCTGCGTAGTGATCCACATCTCCGCCATACCCTGGTGTTTGTCATGACCACCTCCGCGGCGGCGGAGGACCGGACACGGGCCTATGAAAAGAATGTCGCCGGCTACCTCCTGAAGCACCGTGCCGGGGACAGCTTTCTCGAACTCAATGAGCATGCTGAAGAACTACTGGCGGATGATAGAGTTCCCCGAGTGACCGTGGCGCGGGTCCATGGCGGGACCGGGCTCCGCCTTACCTGGCGTGGTGCAAAATACGGCTATATCGATCGTTATCAGGCAACCAAAACATTTCGATGGGCGCTGGTTCGCTAAGCTTGGGTGTATTCTTCAAGCCTGGGCCTATTCTCAAGGTTGGTTCGTATGTTCGACAACTTCGCTCGCTGGCTGGTGGATCCATCCGGGTTGTCCCCGCATGGCGTTTGCCTGTTGTGGGAACCGGGCCTGATCTGGCTGCATGCAATATCCGATGTCGCCGTCGGTCTCGCTTACTTCACCATCCCGCTGGCCCTTGCCGTTATTGTCAAACGACGGCGGGACCTTGTCTTCAGACCTGTGTTAGTGCTGTTCGCGTCTTTCATCGTGCTTTGCGGAGCCGGCCACTGGCTCAGCCTGTTGACCCTGTGGGTGCCGGCCTATGGGCTTGAAGGGGTGGTCAAGGCGGCGACCGCAGCGGTCTCGGTGCTGACCGCGGGTTCATTGTGGGTGCTGCTGCCGCGCGTCCTGCTGCTACCCTCGCCGGCGCAGCTTCATGATGTCAATGAGGCCTTATCGGCGCGCGAGCAGCAGGCTCGTGAACTGGCTACGCTTAACGCCGATCTGGAGCAATTCGCCTATATTGCCTCGCATGATCTGAAAGCGCCGCTGCACGCCATTGCGCGATTGGCCGGCTGGATCAATGAGGACATCCAGGATATCGCCGGTCCCGAGACGCTTGAAAATCTCCGCCTGATGCAGCAGCGGGCCGGTCGCCTGGAAATGCTGATTGAAAGCCTGTTGCGCTACGCGCGCATTGGTCACGGCCAGGCGCCGGTCGAAGCGGTGCCGATCGGGGATCTGGTCAAGGACATCACCAACTCAATCGCCCCACCGCCGGGCTTCCGCGTGCGGTTTGAGGGCCGGGCACCGATCATCCTGACGCAGCGGCCACCGCTGGAACACGTCCTGCGGAATCTGATCTCCAACGCCATCAAGCACAATGATTGCCCTTCGGGCGAGGTCATCGTGTCCGCGCGCATGACCGACGGCGTGGCGGAATTCCGAGTCGAGGATGACGGACCCGGCATTGCCCCCGAATTTCACAAGAAGATTTTCACCATCTTCCAGACGTTGCAAAGGCGCGACGAGACCGAGACCAGCGGTATGGGGCTGTCAATTGTGCAGAAGACCGTCGACCGGGCCGGCGGGAGGGTCTGGATCGAGAGCGCGCCGCCCCGGCGCGGTTCGACTTTCCTGTTCACGTGGCCCGACGCGGTGGCGCGTCAATCCGGGGCTGCTTAGTGCCCGTTTGAGAATGCTACTATGGCGGCCATCTGACGCGGCTTTCTGCGCTTCCGGTGCTCACGGCCAACTCGGCCGCTGCGCTCCGGTTCTCGAAATCCACGCCAGCTGACTCACCATAGCGCATTCTGCGCAGTCCCTTAGCTCGACTTTGGCCATCAGGCAGCATTGCAAAGGGCGTAGACGATGGCCTTTTGCAGCGCGGGTTTGGGTTTTACGATGTTATGGCTGCGCCGGGACATTAAGAAACCCTGTTCGCGCCAGATATGGCGCCGCACGAGGGCCAGCGTATCGCTGAAGCTTGGCTGGCTTTTGCGATACCAGGCACTGGTGGCAACGCCTCGCCGCTCAGAGGCGCGGAGCCGGGCGGCCAGCAGGGTGACCAGAGAGAACAGGCCGAGCAAGCAGGGCGTGGTGCGGGCGGAGGAAGGAGGGATGGCGCGGTCGGACCATTGCCGCTGGGTTTCAACCCCGAGGTGATCGCGGACTTCGCGAAAGGTGACCTCCAATTGCCAGCGCTGCACGAACCAGTGCAGCACCTGTTCCGGGCTGGTCTCGAGCGTGGTGCAGAGCAGCGCCTGCGGCTCGAACCGGCCGAGCGGATCGCGTATCAGCCCCTGCGCAGCCATTCCACGCGCTGCGCGCGCGGAACCTTCGGCGCTCGCCCAGCGGATCGGCACAATGGGCATGCCGCTGTGGCGCCATACGGCGGTGCCGGTGGCCAGATCAATGCGGCGGTCGCCTTCGCCATACCATCTGGGGATGGTGAGACGCTGCCACACCGTTTTGGCGTCGCTCAGCGCCTCGGACAGATTGGGCAAGCGCGCCCCGGTTTTGCGCGGCCGTCCCTTGGCGCCGGGCTGACGCGGTGACGCGGGCGCATACAAGGCGGCATCCAGGCGAGGCGGGTGATGCAGGTGACATGGTAACGGCACAGGGCGGCGAGGAATTCGATCGCGGCAAAGCTGCTATCCGTGACCAGAACCAGAGTGCGTCCCGGCAACCAGCGCTGCGCCTGCAAGACCATCTGCCGTCCCCAGTCGGTCAGCTTCTTGTGCCGTCGCCCCTGCGTTTGATTATAGCGTTCCGAAGGCGCGAGTGCGGTCAGGAACGGCAGTCCCTCATCTGGCATTCCAGCCGCTACGCGGCCGGAACCTTGGCCAGCTTAGCCCAGACCCGTCCGGCCCAGGGAACCGGGGCTAACAGCATCAGGCTAAGCCAGCGCAAGCCGCTGGCCTTGACGAAGTGACCGTGCGAGGAGCGGACCGGGTCACGGTAAATACCCTTGGCGGCAATGCGCGCACCACGTCGGCGCTCAATCGTATCGTCCAGGCCGAGCACCACCGGCCCACGCGGCACAAACGCGGCCAACAGCAAGCGGAACAGGATGCCAGCCGCGGCACGCGGGCTCCAAACGGCGCGGTTGAGCACGCGATGATAGTTCACGAAATGCCGCTCAGCCGCCAAGCCGGTGATCCGCAGTAGGCGGGTAATAGTGCGTGTGCCGGGGGCCAAAATGGCCCCGAGCAACAGCACTTCAGCGTGACGCCAACTGCGCTGGAAAAACAGCGGGGCGAAGTTCAGAATGACGGTGGCGAAGCGGGGGGAAGCTGCAGCATGGTGGCGTCTCTTGGCGGGGACCCGCCAGTTTAACGCTTCACCTGCTTCGCCGCCCAACGTCCGCAATTGGCCAAAGTCGAGCTTAGTCACGAGGCGGTATCTAGCGCAACCAATGGCGTCTCAAGAACATTGGTTTGACTGGAATTTTCGGGTGCGGGTGTCACCTTAAATACCGACTTCTTAGTAATGACTATCACCGGGTCTCACCCGGGCCTTGATCCGGCACCGAGAACCGCACCGAGACCGGGCAGTGATCGGACAGCCGGTCCCGCCAGGCCGGTTCGGTTTCCTGGTAGACCAGGACCTTGAGCGTGCTTGGTTGCATCCAGTCGGCGGCGTCCCCGCCGGCCAGGATGTGGTCGATGAAGTTCTCGCTGCCCCAGCAGGGAGAACTGTGCCCCTCGGTCGCACGCACCAGCGGTGCCGCCGTTCGCAATCCGGCCAAGAAAGTGTCGTGATCGTCCATCCAGCGGTTGAAATCACCCAGGATGATGAACGGCACGGCTTCACTGTTTCGCGCCCTGATCCAGTCCACCAGTGGCGCGATCTGATCCTTCAGCTCTGCGCATGAGCGGCCTTTCGCCTTGGACAGCGGCTGATCGCGGCAACCTTTCTTCAGATGCACCGCAAGAACCCGCAGATCGATCGATGCCAGGTGCAGGGTGATGTCTGCCCCGCTGCGCAGGTGGTTGGCGGCAAGTTCCGTGACGTCGGGATTGATGTCGTAGTGCAGGCCACGCCGCACCACGATACCGACCCGTTGGGTGACGTGATCATGGGTCATGTGGATCGAGTAGCGATCATGCGGGAAAACCTTGGCGGCAACCTCGCTGCCATCGACTTCCTCGATCGCCACCAGATCGGCATTGAGGTCTTGCGCGTATCGGGCAAGGCGGGCGAAGTCCGCTTCCGAGCGCGGGGTGACATCCGCCGGCAAACCATGGTCGCCGGCCCCCCGCGTGGTTAACCAGTCCAGGTTCCAGGTGGCGATCTTCAGCTCCGCCGACGCCGCCGGCAGCGGCAGCAGGAGGGCCAGCAGGATCAGCAGCTTTGTCATTGCGGGCTTTCGTTCGGCTGTGGCGCGTCTTGGCGATACCTGCGGAGCAACGGTCAGACCCGGTGTTCATGCCCGCTTGGAAGCACTAATGCGAGTCCAGAATGACGGCGGCCTTGAGGGGCGACGGTTGCCTAAGCCGCCACTGGCGAAATCTCGGTCCGTGCCGCCTCTAGGCAAGCCTCCACGGCCTCCCTCAGCGAGCTGGTATAAACATCCGCCCCTACCGCCGTGCGCAGCCGGTCATCGGTCAGGATCGCCTGCTCCGCCGGCCACAACCCGACCAGCAGGCGCGCCGCCGGCAGCCGCTGGCGCAGGCGGCGCAGCATGTAGCGCAGGTGTGATGGCGCGCCGCCCAGCTCCAGGTAGCACAGGCACACCATCACTACGCCTTCGCCGTCCAGGGCGCCGATATGCACGCGCGACGCAGCCTCGTGCTGCAGCACCCTGGCCTTCAGGCCGTTCTTGTGCAGCAACTGCGCCAGCATGCTGGCCGCCGCTTCATCCAGCGGTCCGCGTCCAGCGATGCACAGGACCGGCGCAGGGCCGCGCCATGGCTCCGGCAGTGCCTCCGGCGCCACCTTGCCGGGCGGCGGGTGCGTCGGCAGGTCCTGCTCGCTGCGAGAGAGCGATGCCGGATCCTCAGTGGTGCCTTTGGTTTCCGGTTCCTGATCGTCGTACTCGTCCAGATCGTCGATCAGGCTCTGCATCGCCAGCTTGATCCGATCGAGCTGAACGTCGGTCAGCACACCCCGCGCGGCGTCGTTGGCCGCGAGTTGCAATCCCTTCAGCGCCACCTCGTCGTAGTAGGACGACAGCGGCCGGTCGCGCAGCAAGTGTTCCGCCTGGTCCCGCGCCTCATCCGGATCGCCCGCCAGCATGCGCTGGTAGAAGCTCTCGACCGGGGTCAGGGCTGGGCGGTCACCCAGGATGACGTCGAGAAACTCCAGCCGCTCCACGTGCCGCCCCAGGACCACCAGGCACAAGGTCAAGGGCGTCGACAGGATCAGGCCGATGGGTCCCCACAGCCAGGTCCAGAAGGTTGCCGAAACCACCACGGAAAACGGCGACAACCCGGTGCTGCGGCCGTATAGCATCGGCTCCACCACCTGACCCATGATCGCCTCGGTGGCCAAGTACAATCCCGCGGTCCACAGCACCATCGACCAGCCCGGCTCGACGGCGGCAGCGAGTGCCAGCGGCAGGATCGCCGCCAATGGCGCGCCGATATAGGGCACGAACCGCAGCAGCAGGCCGATTATGCCCCATAGCAACGGGGAGGGCACGCCGATGAACAACAGCCCAACGCCGGTGATCACGCCGAACGCCGCGTTGATCCCCAGTTGCGTCAGGAAGTACCGGGACAGCCGCCGAGCCGCATCGTTCATCGCGGCCGTGGTGCGGTGCAGGTCGGAGGAGCCGAACAGCCGGATCAGCCGGTCGCGCAGGTCCTCCCGTTGCAGCAGCACGAAGATGGCGACGATCAGCACGATGGCGGTGGTGGACAGCGGGTCGACGATCGGCGTGATCACCCGTTCGGCAAGCTGAAATGCAGTGGGGTCCGGCTGATGCACCTCGACCTGCAGCGGCTTCGGTTCCGCGGGTTCGGCGGGCGCGCCTGCGGCCCCCGGCTGGGGCTTGCCGGCCTGGTCGAATTGTTGCCCCAGGCGGCGCGTCACCACGTTCATCCGGGTCAACGCGAAGTTCTGGACGGTGTCGATCTTGCTTTGAATCGTGCTCGCGTAGCGCGGCACACCCTGCGCAAGTTCGGCGATCTGGGTGCCGATCAGCGCGCCTACCGCCAGAATGATGCTCAGCGCCAATAGCACCGCCACCAGCACCGACGTGACCCGGCCCAAGTGGATGCGCCGCAACAGATTGACCAGGGGCGCCAGCACGAAAGACAGCAGCACCGCCAGGGTGATCGGGATCAGCACGGTGCGGCCCAGATAGAGGCCGGCAACCACCACCACACCCACGGCCAGGGTCAGCAACCCGCTCAGGCCAGGCGTTTCGGCTGGCGCGACCGTAGCTGGCCGCCGCTCGGCTATCGAGCCCTGATCCGACATGCGTTCCGCCTCATACATAACGAAGTATTAATGCTATACGCGCGGAGTCGGTCGGATCACATCTTTAACAGTTCCCGGCTCAGTCGCTCGCGCGCCGCGTCGGCCGGCGTCGAGCCGGCGGGCGTTGATCACCGCCAGGCGGAACCCGCCGGGCGGCATCGCATGATGCGCGGCGTCCTTGTCTTCGTGGAAGGTGATCTGCACGCTGGAAACGCCATCCATGCGACGTACATCGTCGAGCAATGCGGCCGGTGGGTGGCGATACGGCCGCCCGTGCGGGCCGAACAGCACCACGCTGTAGCCAGCGGAGCGGTCTGTGTCGGTATAATCCCAGATGCCGGTGGCGTAGAGGCGAACGACCGCGGCGACCCAGGCAGGGCCGTACAGGTCGGGCCATTGGTCGGCAAACCTCAGATGTGCCTCGATAATACGGCTGCCGATGGTTTCGAAATTCGCCATGCCGGTGTAGCCGACCAGGTGCTTGACCGACCAGGCGCCGCACCAGTCTTCGATGTCCGCCATCGCCTCAGGGTGGATGTGCCAGTAGTCGAACGTGCCACCGGTGCCAGTGACGCCGGTGGTGTGGCGCCACCATCGCGGCCGGCCATCCATCAGGGCCACGTCGCTGCTGACATGCGCACCGGTCAGCAAGGTGCTCCAGAAATGCCCAGCGGTCTGCGCCGTCAGGTAGTCCTGTTCGGATACGATCACGCGGCTGCCGACGCCCATGCCGCGCAGATTGGTGGTCGGCTTGGAAAACACCGGGAACCGTGGCGGCATGACGCCATGCGGCGCGGCCTCTAGCCCCTGTGACAAGGCAACGGCCATCTTGTCGTAGATCCAGCGATGCGCCGGATAAAGCTGCCACGCATCGGGATCGTCGGTCGGAATGATCACGTCATCGGGACAGGCTATGTGCTCAAAGTACTGCAGCCGCCACGGATCGCATTCATGGATTGGCATCGTCTAGGCCGGCACGGGTGCGTTTGGGTGCAGCAGGCCTTGCTGGCGCAGGTCGGACCAGAGATCCGCCGGGATCTTCATGGTGAACAGCGGCAGGTTTTCGTTGAACTCGGCCGCCGTCCGTGGCCCCGGGATGACCGCGCAGACCACCTTGTGGGCGAGCGGAAATTGCAGTGCCGCGGCCGGCAACGGCACATTGTGAGCGGTGCAGACAGCGGCGATCTTTTGCACCCGGGCAACGATCTCCGGCGGGGCAGCGGCATAGTTCCAGGTGTCCCGACCGGCCAGGATGCCGGAGTTCAGCGGACCGCCGACGACGATTGAGGTGCCACGTGCTTCACACAACGGGAGCAGGTCGTCCAACGGCCCTTGTTCCAGCAAGGTGTAGCGGCCGGCGAGCAGAAAGGCGTCCCAGTCGCCGAAGCCCTGGGCCTCGATCAAGACTTCCTTTTCGTTGACGCCGATGCCGATGGCGCTGACGACGCCGGTCCGGCGGAGTTCCTCCAGCGCCTTATAGCCGCTTTCGCGCAGCACTTTGAGGTACTGCCGGTTGAGTTCCTCGCCATGCTGGTAGGCGCCGATGTCGTGCACGAAGAGGATGTCGATCCGCGCCAGGCCGAGGCGCTGATAGCTATCCTCCACCGACCGCATGATGCCGTCGTAGGAATAATCGTAGACCACCTCGAACGGCATCGGCGACAGGCGGCCATCCGGCGAGGCGGCGGAACTTGTCGTCGGCCGTAACAGGCGGCCGCACTTCGTGGACAGCACCCAGGCGTCACGGTCGCGGTCGCGCAGCGCATCGCCGACGCGGCGTTCGGCGGCGCCGACGCCGTAAAAGGGCGCGGTGTCGACGTAGCGGACACCGGCATCCCATGCAGCGGTGACCATCGCCTCACCTTCGGCGCGGGAGACCGGAATGCGGCTGCCGCCCATCGTGGCGGTGCCGAGGCCCAGGGTGGTGACGCTCAAACGCGTGCGGCCGACCTGGCGCTTTTCCCATTCTGGCATGGTGTGACGCTCCTGTTGCGCCACCAGATTGCTGGCGTTGGCCGCTTGGTGCAACCCGCGGGCTGCGAGGTGGTAGACGAGGATCAGGTTCACTTATGGGGAGAACCGGCGCCAAAGAAGCCCATTGGCCGACCCTGGAAGGCAGGCAGTTGTCGGCCCGAGAAAGCTCCAGGTTTCGTGGAAACTTGAGGGAGTCTGATCTCGTCCGTTGCGGCGCGGACGCACAAGCCCCATCATCGGCCACGGTGCGGTTCGCCATATTCAACGGAATGAGGCTCGGATGCAGCTCATCGGTGTAAATCGCTCGCCATTTACGCGTCGCGTGTCGATCACGCTAAACATTTATGGCATCCCCTATGAGCAACGGGAGCTCTCCGGGTTTGGTAACCGGGTCGAGGTACGAGCCTCTAACCCACTCGGACGAATTCCCGCCCTGATTCTCGACAGCGCCGAGGTCTTGGTTGACAGCAACGCCATCATTGACCACCTCGATGAAATCCATGGGCGAGACCGCGCACTGACGCCCGAAGCGGGTGCGGACCGGCGTGCGGTATTGAAGATCGCGGCGATAATGATGGGAGCGTGTGAGAAAGGTCTTCAAGCAGCCTATGAGCGTAACCACCGTCCTCTGGAAAAGCTGCACCAGCCTTGGATTGACGACTGCATGGCACAAGTAATGAATGCGCTCACTGTAGTCGAGGCGACGACAGACCCAGCTTTACCTTACTTGGTGCTCGGACGTCTCACCCAAGCGGATGTGACTGCTTTCGTCGCTGAACGGTTAGCACGCGGCCTCGGCATTGACACGAGCACGAAGGTGCCGCGCCTGCGCGCACTCGCATCGAGGTTAGCCGAAATGTCTCCCTTCGCCACAACCGAACCATAGAGCGGCTATTCCAGGCAAATGTCGGCTTTACATCGAGCCGGCTAAAGCCGTCGTCCAGACATATCTGTCTGATTACCCCACTTCTATGTCTATCAGAGGCGAGCAATACTCCAACTTTCTTGGAATATTTGGTTCGAGCAGTGGCCCCTTTGCTCACGCATCTCGGCGACCGGCTTCTAGCTTGCCGGCACCTCGGATAGAGAGAGTTCTCTGGCCCTGAGGCATCGCACCGCATGACCCGGCGCGATCTCCATGAGCGCTGGTGTTTCCATGGTGCAGAGATCAACGGCGTAGCGGCAGCGGGGGTGGAAGTGGCGGCCAGTGTGGACAACAGGCCGCCGCGCGACAGGCGTGGATTGGGCATCGACGTTCTCCCAAGATGATTATTGGCAGACGGACTACAGCGCGCGTGAGATCGCTACCAGAGGCTAACGCGCGGGACCAGCATCAGCGTCACCCTGTCGATGCAACACGCTTATCTGAAGCATGCGGCGCACAACCGGGAGGCAAATCGCCAGTTGCCTGAAGCATCACGAAGGAGACCATCTCATGGCGCAGCAGATCCCCGTGGACGCCCAAGCCGAGACCGGCATCGAGATACCAGACGAGGCCGTGCATGAAATCACACCGGATCTGGCATACCGCCGGTTGGCGATGGTCAACATTGTCTTGTTTGGCCAGCCGAACAGCCCCGGATGGGTTCTGATCGACGCCGGCCTGCCTGGCACCGCCGGAATGATCGCCCACTCCGCTGAAGCCCGGTTTGGCCTGCATGGCCCACCAGCGGCAATCTTGCTCACCCACGGTCACATCGATCATGTCGGGGCGTTGCGCACGCTGGCGGAGCGGTGGAACGTTCCGATCTACGCTCATGTACTGGAACATCCGTATTTGAACGGCACCAGTGCCTACCCGAAGCCGGACCCGGGTGTCGGCGGTGGCATGATGTCACTGCTCTCGACTCTGTTCCCGCGTGGTCCGCTCGATGTCAGCCAGTGGCTGCGGCCGCTGCCGGAGGATGGCAGTGTCCCATTCATGCCGGGATGGCGGTGGCTCCATACGCCGGGCCACTCGGTCGGGCATGTCTCGTTCTGGCGGGAGGTTGATCGCAGCCTGATTGTGGGCGACGCGTTCATCACAACGGCACAGGAATCCGCCTACGCGATCGCGGTGCAGGAACCGGAACTGCACGGGCCGCCGATGTACTTCACTCCGGACTGGCAGAAGGCTGGTGCATCCGTTGCGAGCCTCGCAGCTCTGGAGCCCGAGGTCGTCGTGACCGGGCACGGCAGGGCGATGCATGGGTCGGCGATGCGCACCGCGCTGCATCAACTGGCGGAGCAGTTCGATCGTGTCGCGGTGCCGCATGATGGCCGCTATGTCGAGCACCCGGCCCGTGCCGAGGATGGTTCGGCTTATCCCATACGCTGATGCCTGATGCGGGCGGCGGATCGACCTCCGCCCCCCGCTCTGTCACCATGCGGCGGGAGGTATGCAATGGATTACGAACATATCCTGCTCGACCGCGAGGACGGCGTCGGCATCATCACGCTCAATCGGCCCGACGTGCTGAATGCGATGAACCGGCGGCTGATGCGAGAGCTGGCGGACGCGGTGAAAGTGCTGGATGCCGATGACGAGATCGGCTGCATCGTGGTGACTGGATCCGGGGATCGTGCGTTCTCGGCTGGCGGCGACATCCATGAGCAGCGGGAGGATGATCGGCGGTATACGCAGGAACAGCTTGATGCGATGAGTGATCCGCGCCGCAGCTACGAGATTGCCGCCTGCCGCAAGCCGACGATCGGGATGATGAACGGATTGGCGTATGGCGGTGCGGCGGTGCTGTCGTCGTCGCTGGATATGCGGGTGGGATGCGAAGGCACACGGTTCCGCTTCCTGGCCGCGGCGTATGGGCGGATCAACAGCACCTGGACGCTGGGCAATCAGGTGGGCTGGCCGGTGGCGAAGGAGCTGCTGTTCTCGGCGCGGGTGGTGGAGGCGGAGGAGGCGTATCGCATCGGACTGCTGAACCATCTGGTGCCTCGGGCCGAGCTGCGGGAGAAGACGATGTGGCTGGCGCGGATGATCGCCGGCAATCACCGGGCGGCGGTGATGGGAGTGAAGGCCCTTTTGCTGAAGCAGCTCGGGCAAGGTTTGGAGGCGCAGTGGGCGGCAGAGAAAGAATACACGACGCACGTGATGCGAGGAGCGAAAGCCGAGGATGCGTTTCCGGAGTTCATTGCAAGAAAGGGGCGTGAGTAGGGTGGTACCTAACCGCGAAAAGTGTTGCCCTGATCACGGGTGCAGAGCGGGCTGTTCCAGCCGATCGCCCAGGCGGATGGCTCGCCTCGACTGGTAATGACGGCGCCCCGTTGCGCCCGGCCTGACGGGCTGCGTAAATGATATGTTGGCGGCCTGCTGGCAGCCAATAAACCAAGGGAGGCAAAGATGGCAGTAGCCAGTGTATCGAAAATAACGGCGGCTTCACCGACCAGCTTCGATGCCGCTATTCAGGAGGGCCTCGGGCGCGCAAGCAAGACATTGCGCGGGATTACCGGTCTTCACGTGGTCGAGCAGAAGGCGAGCGTGAACAATGGAAGGATCGCCGAATATCGGGTGACCATGGAGGTTACTTTCATTCTGGAGGACTGAGCCTAATCAACCCGTGAGCCCGGTGTCATGCATGGCATCCGCGAACGGCGTGCCGACTTCGCTTAGCCGGTAACGGTTGCAACGAAATCGACGGCCGAACGGTGCGGAAGGTCGACACCGGGCGCACTCCGCCGCGCGATCAAGATCTCACAGCGGTCCGACGAGCCGAGCACTGGCAGTTTATTTTGACTGCGGGTCAAATAGCAATTATGCCAGCGGTCGGAACAGCGAATCCGTCAAGCTAGCGTGTGCACGATGACCGGGCCGGCTACGGCTGTGACCGGCCCGGCCAGCAGCGGTGCCAGGCTCTCCTCGCTCCATGCGAGGCCGAGCCTGTTGGACTCCGCGGCGCCGGCATGATTGTCAAAGATGCTGATCGCCGTGATCGTGTCGTCCGGAGCGTAGATCACGTAGTAGGCCTGGAAGCCCTGGACGCCGCTAATGATCGGGATCGCCCCCTCCTTGATTGTGCGTGCCAGCTCCTCTGCGGTGCCGGGCTTCGCTTTGCCCTGACGAATAGCTGCGTACATGGTAGAACTCCTCGATTTTAGGGTTAACCGGATTGCCCCTGCACAAGGCGCTTGGCGGCTCGCGCCTCCCGCTCGGATCGGCGGCAGACCATTTGAGCACAATCGACGTCGCACGTGCAGTCTTGCCCATCCTGCCCTGGGCAATGGCGTTTGCTTACTTGCGCTGCCGGTGGCGGAAACGGCGTGGATCGTTATGCTCGTCTCATCCAATGTCACGGCACAGGGCTTGGTGGACGCGCGGGCAGTCGCCCTGTCCCTCGTAATGGCGGCAGGCGCGGCGTTTGTCGGACCATCGGTCCGCAAGCCAGGCGTTTCACCCTGGCGAACCCAACCAAGGAGCAAGAGCATGACGACCGTTGCAGATCAATTCGCCGAGACGCTCGCCGCCGCCGGTGTCAAGCGGATCTATGGCATTGTCGGCGACAGCCTGAACGGCCTGACCGACGCCATCCGGCGCCAGGGCAAGATCGAATGGATGCACGTCCGTCATGAGGAAGTCGCCGGGTTCGCCGCGGGCGCCGAGGCGCATCTGACCGGCTCACTCGCGGTCTGCGCCGGTAGCTGCGGCCCGGGTAATCTGCACCTGATCAATGGTCTGTTCGACTGTCATCGTTCCCGCGTGCCGGTGCTCGCGATCGCGGCCCACATTCCGTCGGCCGAAATCGGTTCGGGCTACTTCCAGGAGACGCACCCGGAAAACCTGTTCAAGGAATGCAGTCATTCTTGTGAGCTCGTCTCCAGCCCCGGACAGATGCCGCGCGCCGTCGAGATCGCGATCCGTGAAGCGGTCGGCAAACGGGGCGTCTCGGTCATCGTGCTGCCGGGGGACGTGGCCCTGCAGCCGGCTCAGTCGGCGCCGCCACCAGGATCGCTCGACCTGCTGCCGCCACAGCCGACCATCGTGCCGAAGCCAACTGAGCTGAAAGCGCTTGCAGACCTGCTGAACAGTGGCAGCCGCGTCACCGTCCTGTGCGGGTCGGGCTGCGCCGGCGCGCACGATGGGCTGCTTGCCCTTGGCGCAAAGCTCAAAAGCCCGATGGTCCATGCCCTCAAGGGCAAGGAGCATGTGGAATGGGAGAATCCTTACGATGTAGGAATGACAGGGCTGATCGGGTTCTCGTCCGGCTATTACGCGATGAACGACTGCGACGTGCTGTTGATGCTCGGGACGGATTTTCCCTATCGCCAGTTCTATCCGACAGGGACCGCCCGTATCGCCCAGGTCGACATAAGGCCGGAGCAACTCGGCCGCCGAGTGCCGATCAGCCTCGGTGTCGTCGGTGATGTTGCGGCGACACTCGCTGTATTGTTGCCGTTGCTCGATGTGAAGGACGACCGTCGACATCTCGATCATGCCGTCAAGCATTATGAAGACGCGCGTCGTGGCCTGAATGATTTGGCGGTTGGTAACACTGCCGAGAAGCTTATCCATCCGCAGCAGGTCGCCAAGGCACTCAGCGATCTCGCCGCTGAAGACGCCATTTTCACCTGTGACGTGGGCCTGCCGACAGTGTGGGCGGCGCGTTATCTCGCAATGAATGGCAAGCGCCGGCTGATCGGCTCCTTCTGGCATGGCTCGATGGCGAATGCGATGGCGCAGGCAATCGGTGCCCAGGCCACCTTCCCGAAGCGCCAGGTGATCTCGCTGTCCGGCGACGGCGGTTTCACGATGCTCATGGGCGACTTCCTCAGCCTGGCGCAGCTCGGCCTGGCGGTGAAGGTCGTGGTCTTTAACAATGGCACACTCGGCTTTATCGAACTGGAGCAAAAGTCGACCGGGTTCCTCGACTTCGGCACCGAGTTCAAGAACCCGAACTTCGCTGCCATGGCGGAGGCGGTTGGCATCCGCGGCATTCGCCTCGAGAACCCGGCGGATGTGGAGCCGGGAATTGCCGCGGCTCTTGCACACGACGGGCCCGTGCTCATTGATGCTGTGGTGAACCGGCAGGAACTCGCGATTCCGCCTAAGGTCACCTCTGAAATGGCCAGGGGCTTCACGCTCTATATGGTCAAGGCGGTGATGAACGGCCGAGCTGACGAGGTGCTCGACCTGGCTCGCAGCAACATCTGGCGGTGATCCCTATCCGAATTTAGGTCGAACCGGTGTCGTAGCGAGGCGCGCCAACGTGCTCTTGAACACGTGGACCACGCGGCGTAGCGTTCCGGACCGGCGCCATCGGCCTTGCCAATGTCAACGCGGGCGGGACATGTCGTTGCGGAACGGCGTTCAATCAGGCGGGGGAAGTCATGCTTACACTAGACGCCCAAGTTCACGCCTACGAACGCGACCACCCGGGCCGTCCGTGGGCCGGTGTTCTCCACGGGCCGGCTGAGGTCACTGGCGACGACATGGTGGCGGCGATGGATGCCGTCGGCGTCGACGGCGCGTTGTTGGTCTCCCCGTTTACCATGTACCGCTACGATGCCAGCTACGCCATCGAAGTATACGCGGCTCATCCCGGACGGTTCGGATTGATCAAGCCGGTTGACCCGATCGATCCAGCGGTGGCCGAGACGATTGCCGATTGGGCTTCCACCAAAGGCACGGTCGCTATCCGGATCATGATGCGAGGCGACGTGTCAACCGACCCGACCGACCCCGGCATCAACCGGGTTCTGGCCGCCGCGGCTCGACACGATCTGCCGGTCAATCTCATGTGCACCGGGCGGCTGGAGCAGGCCGGGCTGCTGGCGGCGCGAAACCGTGACACGATGCTGGTAATCGACCATCTCGGGCTGCCGCAACCGTTTGAGCCGCCGGCTCCCGCGGAACCATTCGCCGATCTGCCGAAGCTGCTGGCGCTGGCGGCCCATGACAACATCGCGGTGAAAATCAGCGGCGCCTGCACGCTATCGCATGAACCCTTCCCCTACAAAGATATCTGGGATCCGCTCGGCCGCATCTTCGATGCCTTTGGCTTTGACCGCTGCATGTGGGGGACCGACTGGACCCGAGCAGTCGCGCTGCTGACCTACGAGCAGGGGGTCGAGGCATTTCGAGTCACCGACCGTCTGTCCGACAGTGATCGGACCGCTCTGATGGGTGAGACGCTCAAGCGGGTCTATAGCTGGTCGCCGTCGAAAGTCTGACCGGCGCCTGTTGGCAAGGTTCGCGACGCCAGCCCGCGAACCGCGGTGCCGGCGCAACCTAGCGTTCGTGAAGAACGCTGATCAGATCAGACAAATTGACGCAACAGTACGCTGACATCCGCGACATCTTGCAAATTCAGAACGAGATGAACAGCCTGCTCAACCAGGTGGTCCGCCACCGGGCACACGGCGTTGCGGGCGCAGTCCACGAACTTCATTTTAAGTTGGGCGATGCTGAGCGGATTTTCCGGTGAGCCAAGAGGATTGCCGACCTCGATCGTTGCGTTGCGACCGTCACGCAGGCTTACCGTTACGCTGGCGACTGCACGCGCGATGTTGTCGATACCCTGTCCTTCGATGCGCGCAGCAAGATCGAGGACAGCAGGGTCTTCGATGTTGGCGACTTCACGGATGCCAATGCGTCCATGCCTCAACGCAACGGCGATCAGGAACGGCAGTGCGAACTGCGCTTCGACGATCTGTGTGGGTCTGCGCTTGTGAGCGGCGCCGTGAAACTGATCAGCAAGCGTCTGGGCGTCGGTGGAGACGCTCACGCCGGCGATCTGCGCCTGGTCCTGTGCGGTCGTGAGACCCAGTTCGTTACGCGCCGCAATGGCAGCATCGAGGATGGCATGTTGAGGCCGGCCGCACGGGTAGGGTTTGAAGCTCAATTGCTCACCGGCGAACCGCGCACCGAGGCCATCGGTCAGCCTTGGCGCATCATATCCGTGCGGCTGATAGAGCTCGAAGAAGCCGAAGCGGCCGAGAAAGATGTTGTGGGCACCAGTAAATCCCTCGCGGGCGAGGGTGGCCGCAAATACGCCGCTGCTCGCCGCCTGACCGGCCTGCAGGCGCTTGGTGAGCGCGCCGTCGACGATGCACTGGCGGTTGCCGGCAGCCTGGCTGAAGGCGATGCCGAAGGCATTCACCATTTGCGGCACACTCAGGCCCAGCAGCTTGCCTGCCGCGGCCGCGGCACCGAAAACGCCCATCGCCGCGGTCCGATGCCAGCCGCGATCGAGCGTCGAAGCCAGCGCGACCCGACAGGAGATATCAAGCCCGAGCGCCACGGCCAGCATCAGGCGCTGCCCCGACACGCCGCCGATCATGTCGGAGATCGCCAGGCTAGCCGCAAGAACGGACGCGCCCGGATGGATCGAACCTGCAAGATCAAGGGTATCGTCGAAATCCAGGGCATGAGCCATGCTGGCATTCATCAGGGCCGCCTGCGGCGCCGGCAAACGCCGCTGCCACAGGATCACCTGACTTTCCTCGACGCCGCCCCAGTGTCCGAGGACATGGGCCAGTTCGGCAATGCCCGGCGCACCGCTGCCGCCGAGGAGGCAGCCGAACGTATCAAGGATGTCATGACAAGTTGCGATACGGGTCGATTCAGGCAGCATCTCGAAGCTGACGCCGCACACATGCTCTGCCAGCGCCCAAGCCGGATCCTTCGTCATGGTCACGTGCTCCGTCGGTTGAGATTGTCGGCATGGCCTGCGGTGGTTTCGATAGCGTGGGTCAGGCAGCTAGGCTTGTCAAAGAGCAACGTAACATGCGTCACCGCGCTTGCGGCGCGGGCGCTCGCAATCGACAGCGTCGCGCACCTGTTGCAGACTGCTTCGCAAATCCGATTTGGGAAGGAAACCTGTCATGCCCGATACACCGACCTTTGGCCGTTACGCCGAGATCCCCTACGAGCAGATGACGGCGGAGCAACAGGAGGGTTACCACGCCCTAATCGCGACTCGCGGCACACTTCCGGGGCCGACCAAGATCTGGGTGCATAATCCCAAGCTGAGCAAGGCCGCGCAGACGCTCGGTGCGCATTTTCAGCCGGGACAATACTCTTTAAGCGAACGCGAGCGTGAGATCGCCGTCTGCATCATCAACAGCAAATGGCATTCAGCCTATCCGACCAACGCACATGAGCGGCGCGGCAAGGAAGTCGGGTTGCCGGCCGATAAGGTCGAAGCCATCATCGCCGGTCTGCAGACTTCGTTCTCGGACGAACGCGAGCAGGTCGTCTATGAGATGACAATGGCCCTGACCAATGCGCGCTGGATCCCCCACGGCCTCTTCGAGCGTGCAGTCAAGGCACTCGGCCATGTCGGCATCACCGATGTGATTACCTTGATGGGCTATTACACCAGCGTTTCGATGACTCTGGCCTTCTATGATGTGCCGGCCGGGGCGACGGGCATGGTGCGCTGAGTCGGTCGCTTCAAGCGACCGATGAAACGAATGCTGGCATGACCTGCTCGCCGAAGCGTCGCATGGAGGCAAGGTTCTGCTCGTGGCTCATATCGCCAAACCCGGTCTGGCACAGCAGGTGCTGGACTCCCGCATCCCGGAGTTCCGCGACCTGCTCGCGAACGCGGGACGGCGAGCCGAAGATCGAGCCGGTCGCCAATACGTTGGCGACTGCCTCGGCATCACCGACCGCGGGATCGCTCCAGGGATTTAGATTGACGGCGTCGATGCGGAAATCGTCCGGGTTGTAGGCGCTGCGCACATGCATCATGTGTGCCCGGGTGTGGCGCAGCAGCGCGGCCAATTCGTCTTCTGCCTGCGTATCGGTGGCCGCGACATAGACGTTGCGCCAAAGTGCATTTTGTTCCAGCAGCCGGGATCGTGTCTGCTCGTCATGTCCCCCGGCGTCCAGACCTGCCTCATAGAGGGCCCAACGCTCCCTGATGCGCGCCACTGGCAACCGGGAGGTCAGGATCGGAACGCCTCGTCTGCCGCATTCGCTGAAAAACTCCGGGGAGATGACACTACGCCATAACGGTGGTCCCGGACGTTGGACTGGCCGAGGCCGCAGCTCCGGCACGTGAACCTGAAAATACTGGCCGTTATAGGTAAGCGGTGTTTCGCGCCACACGCGCTGCAAAATGTCGACCGCCTCTTCCATGCGCGCTCGGCTGTCGTGGCTGCGCAGGCCGTGGCCGATAAACTCATACTCGTTGTAGACAGTGCCCTTACCGACGCCGACATCGATCCGCCCCTTGCTCAGGTTGTCGAGCAGCGCAAGCTGCACGGCCAGGCGTACTGGATGATGGAAGGGCATCTGCACGACCGCAAAGCCAAGGCGAATGCGGTCGGTCCGCATGGCGAGCGCGGCGGCAAACAGCAGCGCGTCATTATAGACGCTCTCGCCGGTGAAGTAGTGTTCGGTCAGCCATACGTCGCTGAAGCCAAGCGCCTCGGCGTAGCACACCTGAGCGATCTGCTGGTCAATCCGCGCAGCGTCCTCGTCCGGTGAAGGCGACAGTGCCAAGGTCAGCCATCCAAATCGCATCCATTATTCTCCCTTGCCTGGCCGGACGAGGCCGCTTAAGCGATCAGCCGGGTTTAGTTCGCCACCTCAGGCGAGGTTCGCACCGCCGCCGGCGCATTCAACGTGCTGTCGATTTCGCCAATGGTGCGACCCTTGGTCTCAATGCCGATGAACCAGATCGCGGCGGCGCCAATCAGATACCAGAAGGCAAAGTAATTCATTGCCGGGACCAGCGCGGCGAGCGTCGCCTTCGGCGTGACAAAGTTGTCTGAGCCCGCAATCACCGCCAGACCCGCCGGACCGATAAATTTGCCCAGATTGCCGAAGCCATAGCCGAGGCCCATTCCGCTTGCGCGTAGCTTCGACGGCCAGACCTCGGCCATATAGGGACCGACAACGGCGTAGGTGCCGCTGCCAAAGAAGCTCTGCGTCAGGATCATCACGTAGAACATCGACACGGTGCCGATAAAGACCTGGTTCAGGTACCCCGTGAGCGACATCGTTACCGCCGCGATCAGGCAGCTCAGTACGACCGCCGGGCGGCGCCCCAACGCATCCGAAATCCATGAGCAGAACAACCGTCCGGCGATCGAGATCACGCCGACCCAGATGATCAGGAACGATGCTTCGCCTGGGGTGATCCGGAGCACCAGCACGAACAAGGTCGTCATCCACAGGCTTAGCCCGACGCCGCCGGTCTGGCTGATGCCGGTGAGGCAGGCTGCCGCCATGCTGCGCGGGTATTTGAACAGCTCCCGCCACGCCGTCTTGTCGACTTCAGCAACGGTCGTTGGCAGTTGGATCTCCGCGGGATCAACCTGCAACGCCCAGGCCAGTGACCTGCGCGCTTCGTCGAGCCGCCCCTTGCCGATCAGCCAATGCGGGGACTCGGGGACCCAGGCGCGAATCACGAGCGTCAGCCCGGCCGGCAGCAGGCCGACCGCAAATAGACCGCGCCAACCAACAGAGGGCTCCAGGTAAGCGCCCGCCAACGCCCCCAACAACGTGCCCGCCGGCAACAGGGTCGTTGTCAGCCCGGTAATCCAGCCGCGCTTATAGGCCGGCACGAATTCCTGCACGATCGCGATGTCGACGGTGTACAGACCGGTCACGCCCATCCCGACGAAAAATCGACAGACTGCCAGAAATAGCCAGCCCTGCTCGGGGGTCAGCGCCATCAGACCTGTGGCGAGCGAAAAATTCAGCACGGTGAGGATCATCACCTTCCGCCGGCCTATCTTGTCGGCCATCCAGCCCCAGAACAGCGAGCCAAGCGGTGCGCCAATGCCGGACGCCAGCAAGATCGCCCCCGACTGTCCATACGTCAGGTGCCAGCCGCCGACGATAAACGCGAGGACGAAGCCGATCAGATAAAAGTCAAAAAAATCGAGCATGTCGCCGACCGTCGCCGCGGCGAAGATCTTCCATTGATTTCTGGTCAGCGACTTCTGCCTCTCCAGATGTTCCAGCATCGGCACCTCCCGTTCGTCGATTTTTACTGCTCTTGTTTCTTAAGCGCGACGATATTAGCGAGCGGTGGGTCAAGCAAGACAAGCGCCCACGACAGTCAAAACAGTTTACCGTTCGCCGACGAGCGTCAAGTGGCGATGCCGATAGGAGAAGCATTGCTCCTTCGTGGCTGGATGCGACAGGGTAAGTCTATGGCGCGTGTCAGACTATGGATTAGTCCCAAATCGAGTCGCCTTTCGACGAGCGCCTTTAAACCAGAAATTCAATCCCGGTGACCGAGATGTTTGAGCAACGCCACCGAACCGGGCAGCTCATTCCGACGCTCCCGCAGCAGCTTCTCGCCGCCAACGGCATAGACGGCGACGGCCGAGAGCAGGTCGCGGAGGCGACCGGCGGCGCTTGCGTCGAACGGCAGCACGCAACCGCCGGTGCGCTTCGCGAGGTCCCAGAATACCTCGGCGTCCCGACGCGCTGCAGGGTCGGCGGTGTCGTGCAGCACGATCAGCTTGCTGCCCTGCTGTCCCATGGCGTCCGCCAGCCGGCGACCCTGCGGCAGGCTCTCCTCGAACACGTCGCCGATATAAATGACCACCCGAACCCCCGGCCGCTTCAGGCTGACCGAAAGGATTGGTAGCAACCGGGTCAAACCAGCCTCGCACGCCACCCCGGCAGCGCAGTCGCGCAACGTGTTGGCGTCACCCGTGAACGCGGTAAAGGTGTGGACACGCGAGCCGCCGTGCACGGCAAGCGCGACGTCCAGCTCACCCGGCAGTGCCTTGACCAGCGCGTCCGTCACCTTCCGCGCGACCGCCCAGGCCGGCTCGCGCGAGGCGGTGGCGTCGACCGCGAACAGCAGGCGCGGCCGAACCGAGGCGCTGGTCTCCGCCGGTGGTTCGGCATGACGGAACGCAGAGAGCAGCGCCGCGCCGGCAGACGGGACGGAAGCTGCGGCGGTGACCGCCATGGTCCGCAGTCGGACCAGCATACCGCCGGTCGCGGTCGGTCTTGCGGGTACCGGCGGCGGCGCATCATCTGGGATCAGGACGAAGTTCGGCTTGTCGCTCATGGGCCGCCTCCGGTGGCATGGGGCCGAGTTTTGCAGCAACCAGCCCTGGAGTCCAACCGGATGCTGCGCGGGTTCAAGCCAACACTGGCTACGCCCCATCGAGACGTCATCAAGCGGCAAGAAACAGATCGCGGCAGGCGCGGAAACGGACCGGCGTGCCGGGAACGCGCTTGCGGACACTCTGCATTGTCTGATCAAGTCCGGGTCGTTGAAGCAGGGAGGCCGCGAGGAAGCGGGCGCACAGCGATGAGCAACCCATTTGAAGCCGCGGTTCGAGACGAAGACGCCTTGAGGGCGGCACTGGCCGAAGCGGACATCGCACCGATGCTGATGGTCCTGGCGCAACTGAGCGGTGACCTGGAGATCCTTGGCGAAGTGGCGCCGTACATCCACGGTGCCTGGAGCTTCCTAGAGTCGGTACCCGAGGATCTGAAGCAGAAGGTGCGGGATCGGCTGGTGGCGGTCCTGAAAGACTATGCGTCAAGCCGGCGCGATCCGCCGCGGCACATACCGGCAGAGACGCTGCAGAAGCTGATGAGCGCAGGCGTCGGTCAGACCGTTCCGGAGGAGTATATTCCGCTGCTGATGGAAGAGACCCGCCTTGGGGACGAGGATACACGCTCCGTGCATTGGCAGCAGGACCCCGCACGACTGCCGATCCAGAGCTTCAAGGTGATCATCATCGGCGCCGGCTTCGCCGGCCTATGCGCCGCCATCCAACTTCAGGCGCTCGGCATTCCGTTCGTGATCCTGGAAAAGAACCAGGATGTCGGCGGAACCTGGCTGGAAAACGACTACCCAGGCTGCGCGGTTGATACACCGAACCACTTCTACTCGTATTCTTTCAACCCAAACGACCAGTGGTCGCGGCACTTCTCGCGACGGGACGAGATCTTGGCGTATATCGGCGCGACGACTGATAAATATCACCTACGCCAGAACATCCGCTTCGGGACCGAGGTTACCATAGCGGAATTCAACGAAGCGCGAGCTTGCTGGCAGGTGACGTTCCGCACCCGCGATGGCGCCAACGATACGATTGATGGTCACGCGGTGATCAGCGCCGTCGGGCAGTTGAACCGTCCGTCGGTCCCGCCGATTGCCGGGTTGCCGCTGTTCCGCGGGCCGGTGTTTCATACCGCCCGCTGGGATCACTCGGTCGATCTGCATGGCAAGCGCGTCGCGATGATCGGCACCGGCGCCAGCGCGGTGCAAGCCGGTCCTTCAATCGCGCCCGATGTCGCCCGTCTGCTGGTGTTTCAGCGCACGCCGCATTGGCTGATGAACAACCCGAACTATCACAGGGAGGTCAGCGCCGGGAACAAATGGGCGATCCAGCACATCCCATATTTCGGCAAGTGGCTGCGCTTCCAGCTATTCTGGGCTGGCTCCGACGGCTTTCATGCCTCGCTGCAGATGGACCCGGATTGGCCGATGCCGGATAGCTCGCTGAACGAGGCGAACCACAAGATGCGCGAGTTGATCATCGACTATGTCCGCACGGAACTTGACGATGATAAGGCGCTATTGGCGAAAGTGATCCCGGCTTACCCGCCCTATGGCAAGCGCATGCTGCGGGACAATTACTGGTATCGGATGCTCAAGCGGCCGAATGTCGAACTGGTGACAGGCTCGATTTCGCACGTCACCGCGGATGCGATCGTTATGGAGGACGGCACGGTTCACCCAGCCGACGTGATCATCATGGCCACGGGGTTCCAGGCGTCCAAGATGCTATGGCCGATGGATATCAGGGGGCGTGGCGGGCGGACCATCCGCGGCATCTGGGGCGACGACGACCCACGTGCCTATCTTGGGATCACGGTGCCGGGCTTTCCCAACCTGTTCCTGACCTATGGGCCGAACACCAACCTTGCGCATGGCGGCAGCATCATTTTCCACACTGAATGTCAGGTCCGCTACATCGCCCAGGCGCTGCGTGAGATGATCGAGAACGGCTACTCCACGTTCGAGGTACGCGCCGACGTGCATGACGGTTACAACAAGTTGGTGGACGAGAAGTGCCGCAACATGGTCTGGGCGCATCCGGGCGTGACGAGCTGGTACAAGAACCGGCACAACCGCGTAACGGTTACCTCGCCATGGCGACTGCTGGACTACTGGAAGCTGACGCAGCACTTCGTGCCGGAGGAATACCGTGCCGGCCGCCCTGGACGCACGCCGATCATTCCTGGCCAGGAAGCCAAAGCGATATCCTCCATCGATCGGCTGACCGTGGGATGACGTGAGCGAAGCAGCCGTTGTCGTCAAAGCGGCCGAGCAAAGCTGAGTTCGTGCCCGCCAGGATCGAGGATGTGGAAATATCGTTCGCCCCACGCCGCATCCCGCGGCGCAAACGCGGGAGTCAGGCCCGCCTGACGTGCGCGGGCATACTGCGCGTCAACGTCGTCGACGTAGAAAATGACTCGTCCCCACCATGACCACGTCATTTCGGGCGAAATCTTCGTCAGGTTCAGGTAACCGGTGCCCGCACGAAAACTCGTAAAACTTGCCTCTGGTCCACCGAACTTGATGACAAAGCCAAGCGCTTCATAGAACGCGACGGCGCCCGCCATATCATGTGTTGCCAAGGTGATTGCGCTAACGGCTTCGAGCATTGCGACTCCTGTGTCATGGTAATCCTTGATAAGCTTGATCAGCGCGCCGGTGCCTGTCCACGGCCAGCCGGCTCCGCGGAGCATTGCTTCAATGCTTGCCGACGGATAATGAACACCGCCAGATGATAGGTAACGTGAGGAGCGCGAGCACTCCGCAACGCACTCAATCGTGGTGACTGGTGAAAGTGTCAGCCGGGAGCGGGACGCATTTGGGAGATCTGACGACATGACGGACTATGCCCCATTGACCCTCCATGTACCAGAACCGGCGGTTCGGCCTGGGGGCACTCCTGATTTTTCAAGTGTCCGGATTCCAGAAGCGGGATCGGTTGCGCGGCCGGAGGTGGACGCCGATCCTGAGTTCGATCCGCGACCTTGCCTATTCGATCATCCGAGTCCTCAACCGGGATGGTGAGGCTGTCGGTCCCTGGGCCGGCCTGCTGGACAACGAGGAACTGCTGGAAGGTCTTCGCCACATGATGACCTTGCGGGCCTTCGACGCACGGATGGTGATGGCGCAACGGCAGGGCAAGACATCCTTCTACATGCAGCACATGGGCGAAGAGGCGGTTAGCTGCGCCGTGCGCAAGGCCCTCCTGCCAGGCGACATGAACTTTCCGACTTATCGTCAGGCGGGGCTGCTGATCGCCGCCGGCCATTCCCTGAAAGACATGATGTGCCAGATCTACTCGAACGAGCAGGATCCCCTGAAAGGCCGTCAAATGCCGGTGCTTTATTCTTCGAAGGACGATGGCTTCTTCTCGCTGTCCGGGAATTTGGCGACGCAGTATATACAAGCCGTTGGCTGGGCCATGGCGTCCGCGATCAAGAACGACACGAAAATTGCCGCGGCGTGGATCGGCGATGGCGCAACCGCTGAATCCGACTTCCATGCCGCCTTGGTTTTCGCCTCCACCTACAAGGCGCCCGTGGTGCTCAACATTGTCAACAATCAATGGGCGATTTCCACCTTTCAGGGCATCGCCCGCGGCGGCTCCGGCACCTTCGCTGCCCGCGGTCTGGGCTTCGGCATCCCCGCCCTCCGGGTCGACGGCAACGACTATCTGGCGGTGCATGCCGTGGCAAAGTGGGCGGCCGAACGGGCCCGCCGCAATCTGGGGCCGACGCTGATCGAACATGTCACTTATCGCGTCGGTGCGCATTCCACGTCCGATGATCCGGCCGTCTACCGGCCGAAGACCGAATCGGATGCATGGCCGCTCGGGGATCCTGTGATCCGGCTTAAAAACCACTTGATTGTCCGCGGCGTCTGGTCGGACGAACGCCACAAGCAGGCGGAAGCCGAAGTTCTGGATAGCGTGATCACCGCGCAGAAGGAGGCCGAAAGCCACGGCACCTTGCATGCCGGCGGCCAGCCCTCGGTGCGCGCCATGTTCGAGGATGTCTATGCACGAATGCCGCCGCATTTGCGTCGCCAGCGCCAGCAGGCGGGGGTGTAGATCATGCCCCGTAAAACCATGATCGAGGCGATCCGTGACGCGATGGACGTGATGATGGGCCGCGACGCGGACGTCGTCGTGTTCGGTCAGGATGTGGGCTTCTTCGGCGGCGTCTTTCGCTGCACGCAGGGGCTGCAGGCGAAATACGGCAAGAGCCGCTGTTTCGATGCGCCGATCAACGAATCAGGGATTGTTGGCGCGGCCGTCGGCATGGCGGCGTATGGGCTGCGTCCCTGCGTCGAGGTTCAGTTCGCCGACTATATGTATCCGGCCTACGATCAGATCGTTTCGGAAGCTGCGCGGCTTCGCTATCGGTCCAACGGCCAGTTTACCTGCCCCCTCGTGGTCAGAATGCCGACCGGGGGTGGGATTTCCGGTGGGCAGACCCACAGCCAGAGCCCGGAGGCTCTGTTCACCCATGTCGCGGGCCTCAAGACGGTGGTGCCGTCTACGCCGGCCGACGCAAAGGGGTTGCTGATTGCCGCGATTGAAGATCCTGACCCGGTGATATTCCTGGAGCCGAAGCGGCTGTACAATGGTCCGTTCGACGGTCATTATAACCGGCCCATCATTCCTTGGTCGAAACACGAACTCGGTGACGTTCCGGACGGTTATGGCACGGTGCCCTTGGGCAAGGCCGCGATCCGACGCGAGGGCACGGCGCTGACCGTGCTCGCTTACGGGACGATGGTCTATGTCGGCCTGGCCGCCGCCGCTGAAACCGGCGTCGATGCCGAAATTATCGACCTCCGCACGCTGGTGCCGCTCGATCTGGAGACGATCGAGGCGTCGGTCCGCAAGACCGGCCGATGCGTGATCATCCACGAGGCGACGCATACCTCGGGTTTCGGCGCGGAACTGTCCGCGCTCGTGCAGGAAACCTGCTTTTACCACCTGGAAAAGCCGATCAAGCGCGTCACCGGCTGGGATACGCCCTATCCACATGCGCAGGAATGGGACTACTTCCCGGGTCCGGACCGGGTCGGACGCGCGCTGCTCGAAACCATGGAGCCGTGAGATGGCCTTGCGCGCGATCCGGCTGCCTGATGTCGGCGAGGGTGTGGCGGAGGCCGAACTTGTCGAATGGCACGTCAAGATTGGCGATCTCGTCCGGGAAGATGACAGCCTTGCCGCGGTGATGACCGACAAGGCAACGGTGGAAATTCCCATCGCCGATCGCGGGCCAGATCGTTTGGCTGGCAGCCGAAATCGGTGAGGTGGTCGCCGTCGGTTCAGACCTGGTCCGGGTGAAGGTTGACGGCGAAGACAACAACGCCGACAATCGAGGATGCGCCGACAGCGAAAGGGAAGACGACCGCGGCCGAAGCGGTAGCCTCCGTTGCTTTGGCAAAAGCGCCTGTTGGCGAGTCGGTCGGGCGTCCTCCGGCCGCGGCACCGTCCGACGGAAGCCAACCTCGACCGGCCGACCCGCATCGCGTCGTTCCGGCATTTCTCCGGTGGCGCTCCTCGCCCGGAAGGCGAGAAGCCATTGGCTTCGCCCGCGGTTCGTCTGCGCGCCCGCGAGGCCGGCGTGGATCTGCGGCAGGTCCCCGGCACCGGCCCGGCCGGGCGCATCACGCATGAGGATCTGGACGCTTTCTTGGCGCCGGGACCCGGGCCGGCAAAAGCACGCGGCCCGCAGCCGCTGACGGCCGTGGAGGACGTCAAAATCGTCGGCCTGCGTCGCAGGATCGCCGAGAAGATGACAGTGTCCAACAGCCGCATCCCCCACATCACCTATGTGGAGGAGGTCGATGTGACGGCGCTTGAGGAGCTTCGGGCAACCCTCAACAAGGCCAAGCGCCACGATCAGCTCAGACTGACGCTGCTTCCTTTCCTGATGCGTGCCATGGTGAGAGCTATTGCCGAGCAGCCCCACCTGAATGCGCTGTTCGACGACGAGGCAGGCGTCCTGCGTCAGTATGCCGGCGTCCATATCGGCATTGCGGCGCAAACCACAGCCGGCCTGATGGTACCGGTGGTCCGGCATGTAGAGGCGCTTGATCTCTGGGGCTGCGGCGCTGAATTGAACCGGCTTGCCGAAGCAGCAAAGAATGGGACTGCCACACGCGACGAGCTGAGCGGTTCCACGATCACGATCACCTCGCTTGGCGCGATGGGCGGCGTGGTGACGACGCCCATCATCAATCATCCCGAGGTGGCGATCATCGGCGTCAACAAAATGATGATGCGTCCGGTCTGGGACGGTTCGGCGTTCATTCCTCGCAAGATGATGAACCTCTCGTCGAGCTTCGATCACCGCGTGGTAGATGGTTTTGATGCCGCGCAGTTCGTGCAGCGCATCAAAACCTTGCTTGAAACGCCCGCGTTGATCTTCATGGAAGGCTGAGGCTGTGAAAGATATTTCCTGCCGGCTATTGGTGGTCGGCGCAGGGCCTGGCGGCTATGTCTGCGCCATCCGAGCCGGCCAGCTTGGCATCGACACAGTCATCGTCGAGGCGAAAAAGCTTGGCGGAACCTGCCTCAATGTTGGCTGCATCCCCTCCAAGGCATTGATCCACGCGGCCGATGAGTTCGACAAGATCGCACGGATCGGTGCTGGCGGAAGTCCGCTTGGCATATCAGCCGGCAGGCCCGAACTTGATTTCTCGAAAACAATGTTCTGGAAGGACGGCATCGTCGGCCGCCTCAACAGTGGCGTTGCGGGACTGTTGAAGAAGGCGGGGGTGAAGGTTGTTGAGGGATGGGCGTGTTTCCGGGACGGAAAGTCGGTCGAGGTCGAGACTGAAACCGGCCAGCAAGTGATCCGTGCTGAACAGGTGGTGATTGCAACCGGCTCCAGTGCATTCGAGCTGCCATCTCTTCGCTTCGGCGGCAAGGTGATCTCCTCGACCGAGGCGCTGAGCCTGAGCCAGGTGCCAAGCCGGCTTGTTGTGGTGGGGGCGGGCTATATCGGGCTCGAGTTGGGGACCGCCTTTGCCAAGATGGGTGCCGCCGTAACGGTCGTTGAAGCGCAATCCCGCATTCTGCCGCACTACGACGCGGAACTGACTCGACCGGTTGCCAGGCGCCTGCAGGAGCTCGGCATCACGGTGCTCACGGGCGCCAAGGCAAAAGGGCTGACTTCCAGTGGCGATGCGGTGTCCGTCGAGGCAGCCGATGGACAGGGTGTGACGCTACCGGCCGACAAGGTTCTTGTTACGGTTGGCCGCAAACCCAGGACAGAAGGCTGGGGCTTGGATGCAATCGACCTGGATATGGATGGCCCATTTCTTCGCATTGATGAGAAATGCCGTACCTCGATGCGCGGCGTCTATGCCATAGGTGACGTGACGGGCGAGCCGATGCTGGCACACCGGGCCACGGCACAAGGCGAGATGGTGGCCGAGATTATCGCGGGTGAAAATCGCGCCTGGGACAAGCGTTGTATCCCGGCCGTCTGCTTCACCGATCCCGAAATTGTCTCCGTCGGACTATCGCCTGGCGAAGCCGAGGCAGCCGGCATCAGGTTCGCCGCCGGGCTGTTTCCCTTTCCGGGCGAACGGCCGCGCCATGACTCTGGAGCAAGAGGCAGGCTTCATCCGCGTGCTCGCCAGGGCCGACAATCACCTTCTGCTCGGCATTCAGGGAGTGGGTGCCGGAATTGCAGAATTGTCGGCCGTTTTCAGTCTGGCACTCGAGATGGGTGCGCGCCTTGAGGATGTTGTTGCAACGATCCATGCGCATCCAACCCAGAGTGAAAGTCTTTTGGAAAGCGTTCACGTGGCTTTGGGCAATCCCATGCATATCTAGCGGTCAGGCCGGAACACGATTGCCACGGGCGTGATCGAGGACGTCACATGATCTGTCGGAGTTAGTTCTCCGGTTTGCGCATTGACTGCGAACTGGACGATGGTGTCGCCCTTCTGATTGGCGACATACAGCCATCGGCCACCAGGATCGATTGCGAAACTACGCGGGAAACTGACGTCCTTTTTCGCGTGGCCGATGACCGATAGCAGGCTTGTCTCGGGATCGATACGATAACCTATGATGCTGTTGTAGCCGCGGTTGGACGCGTAGAGGAACTTGCCCGAAGGATGCACGATGATCTCGGCTGTGCTGTGTGGACCGCCGTAGCCGGACGGCTCGGTCGAGATGGTCTGCAACGCCTTGCCGATCTGCCCCGTCGCCGGATCGTAGGCGAACGCCGTCACCGTCGCGTTCAGCTCTGCCACGACGTAGAACACCTTGCCGCTGGAGTGGAAGGCGATGTGCCGCGGCCCGGCACCGGGCGCTAATGACGCGGCGCTGACCCGGGCGAGGGCGCCATCGCTGAGCCGGAACGTCTGTACCTTGTCGATGCCGAGATCGGCGGCGGCGATATAGTGCCCGGCGGGGTCGAAGACGACATCGTGCGGGTGCGGCGCCTCCTGCCGCGCCTTGTCCGGGCCGCTGCCGCTGTCCTTGAGTTCGCTGCTGATCGGGCCAAGCCGCCCATCGGCCGCGATCGGCAGGACCACGAAGTTGCCGCCGATATAGTTGGCAACGATCAGATAGCGTCCGCTTGGGTCCACCGCCAAGTGGGCCGGGATCGGGCCGCCCGAGGACTGGCGGTTGAGCAGCGTGATCATGCCGGATTTCGGATCGACGGCGTAGGCTTCGACGGAGCCGGTTTTCTGTCCCTCGTAATCGTCGATCTCGTTGATGACGTAAAGGAAACGGTGCGACGGATGCAGCGCCAGGAAGGATGGATTGGCACTGTGCACCTGTTGCACCGGCGCCAGCCCGCCGTCGGCGGGATCAAACTTGAAGACGGAGACGCCGACTGGATTGTTGCTGCCGCCCCCGGGCGGATCCTTCGTGTAGGACCCGACATAGACGAAGATCGGCGCTGCCGCGTCGGCCGCGATCGTCGTTGCCGCCGGCAGCCCGGCGCCAAGGATGCCGGCGGCGCCGGCAGCCAACAGATGACGCCGGTTGAGCCCCGGCGGCGCGAATGCGCGTGGTTTGTCGCTCATTGTGTTGTTCCCTCCCGTGGCACGCCACGCCGGCTTATCGACGGACTTGTAGCGTGATGCAGGATTGTTGCCCGGTCAACGCCAGTTCGCGACGGGAGGCCTGAGGCAACCTTTCTTCCGCGGGAAGGTTATGTGACCCGACGTTGACAGGGAAGATGCCTGATGAAGGCCCGTGCTCGGAGGTCGCATGTCAAACACCGGATACCGCCCGCTATCGCAACTGCCTCGCCTGGACCCGTCCTCGGGCGGCGTAACGGTCGTCATCGAGACGCCGAAGGGCAGCGCGAACAAGTACGATTACGACGAGAGCAGCGGCGCCTTCAGGCTTGCCGCGGTGCTGCCGGAAGGCAGCACGTTCCCTTACGATTTTGGTTTCATTCCGTCGACGTTGGGTGAGGATGGCGATCCGCTGGACGTTCTGGTCTTGCTGGACGCTCCCGCGGTCGTTGGCTGTGTGCTGACCGTGCGGCTGATTGGCGTCATCCAGGCCGAGCAGCGGACCAAAGGCGGGGATTGGTGCCGGAACGACCGCTTGCTGGCCGTGGCGACCCACGCCCACACGCATGAACACATCCAGACGATCGATGACCTGCGGCCACGTCTGCTGGACCAGATCGAAGCGATTTTTCCGTCACTACAACGAGATGAACGGAAAGGAGTTCAAGCCGCTGGAACGCGGCGGTCCAAAGCAGGCTCGAGAGCTTGTGGACGTGGGCGCGGCGGCATTTCAGAAGAAGCAGGGCAGCGGCGGCCGCGACGGGGCGTGATGCCGCATGTCCGCTGACGCGGTGCTGGACGGCGCCGGCTTGACCGGGTTCAGTGGATTCCGGCCATCTCCGGGATAGACCTGCTCGCGGTCCAGAACCGCGCTTCGCTGTCGTGGTGCGCGGCTACGGCGCCGGAGTCGAGGTCGGCGAGTGGCCGCGGTTCAAGGTCGAAATGGCCATGTGTGTCGCGCCCACGCACCAGGGTCGCCGACAGCCGGGTTGGCCCGACATGGCGCACCCGCGTGGGAATGTAGCTGATGCCGATACCGATCCGGTCTTCATCGCCGGTGTTCGGATCGGACGCATGCACCGCCATCGTGTGATGCAACGAAAATTCCCCGGGCGACAGCACGATCGGCACCGCGGTGGCGGCCTCGATAGGCGCGGTGAGGGTCTGTCCGCGCGACAGCATCAGGGTCGGATCGCGGTGGTCGGCGTGCGGCATCTGTCCCATCAGGTGCGACCGCGGCACGATCCGCACACAGCCGGTGCTGGTGTTGCTGGGGCTGAGGGCCACCCACGCGGTGACGTGCTCGTAGTGGGGCGAGACCAAAATAGGTGCCGTCCTGATGCCAGGGCACCCGGTTCGGGGAGTGCCTGGCTTTCCACCACATTGTCGTGTGGAAGACCAGAATGTCCGGCCCGATCAGGTCCTCCACCGCGTCCAGGATGGCGGGCTCGCGCACCAGGTTGGCCGCCCAGGGAAACAGCAGATACGGTTTCACGCGATACGACGTCGAACCCGGGCCGGCCGCCGGTTGGGTCGCTATCCCGGCGCAGGTCCGTTCGACGTCGGCCCGGTAGGCGGCTGCCGAGTCCGGCGACAAGGCACGGAGCGGGAAGAGGAACCCTTCCCGGTGATATTGGCCGACCGCGTCCTTGCCCAACGCCTTCATGCGAGCCTCCGTCGTTCCGCGACGCAGCATGCCATTCTGCCGGCGGGTGGACAATGTTGCGGAGGAAGATCGGTGGTCGCCTTGAGATGGGGACGACGGCTGCGCCGGCGATGCGTGGATCAACAAGACAGCAAGAAGATTTCATTACGGAACAATACTGAAAGCCACGAAGGGCCACGGAGAAGACAGGAATGGCGCTGCGCGCCTGGCTGTTTTCGTTGTAGCAGTTCAGCGGCGTGGTTGATTCGCCGCGGGCTGTTATGAACGCGGCCTCAGCACCACCTGCGGCACGTCGTAGTCCTGCAAGGATCGCCAGTGCCGTTCCAGATCGCCTTTGAACAGCCCGCGCGTCAGCCCGTGCACCAGCTTTGGCACCGCGATCGTCATCGCATTGATCGAGGAACCGGATGGACCGAAACTCATTGTCGAGGCAATATTGAACATGTGGATGTCGGTCATCCAGTGGGTCACACCGGGTTGCCGCGGCAGCAACGCATAATCGGCTGCCAGATAGGGAAACCGGGCCGAGCCGGTCGTCGCGTTCCTCGGGCGGGGGCATGTATCGATCGGCCCAGCGGGCGATGTTGCCGGCAAGCCGCAGCAACTCCGGCCGCCGGGTGAAATCCATTTCGATACCGGTGCGCGCTGATCAGGAACTCCGCGGTGTGAAGGCCGATCGGCGTCTGCAACTCGACCGCGTTGCCGACGACGCGCACGCGCGGTCCAGGGTGCGCCGGTCCATGAAGACGAAACGTCTTATGGCTGGCGCAGCGGTCATAGGTTGCCTGCGGAAAGCCTTCACGCAGGCCCAGGATCCGGCTCATGAAGCGCCAGCGCCAGGCATCGTCCAGTTCCGAAACGTGCCGCAGGAAGCCAGCGAAGGTCAGCCAGCGATACGGCTGCACCACCTGAGGCTTCGGTTCGGCGGCAGAACAGATCGACCGAGGCGGCCCGGCCTCCAGCGCCATGGCCGCGTTGTCGAAGGCCGAGGCACCGGCCCCCAGGACCGCCACGCGCTTGCCCGCGCAGCGCCGCGAAGTCGATTGGATCGGCCGCGTGGGCGCGGAACCGGGGCGGCAGGGCGGCCACGAAATCCGGCATCCACCAGTCACCCGGCACCGTCCTGCCCGGTCGCCAGCACGACCTTACGGGCGAACCGGACTGCGTCCCCACCGGCGTCGCGCAAGGTGACGGCCAAGAGCCCGTGTGGCGCCGGCGCGATGTCGACGACCTCGCGTCTGGTTGCGCACCGGGATGCCGACCGTCTCCCGCACCCAATCCAGATACGCCGCCCAATCCGGCCGCGCGATCTGCTGCAGCGACTGCCAATCCACCGCCCCATACCGCGCCTCATGCCACGCCTGATATCCCAGGCTCGGCAGATCGAGATCGGGACCCGTGTAGTCCTTCGGGGATCGTAGTGTGTGCATGCGGGCATAGCTGAGCCACGGCCCCTCTTGCCCGCTTGGCGCCCGATCAACCACCAGGATGTTGCTGACCTGCGCCCGCAGCAGCCCCGAGGCGATGGCCAGCCCCGACTGCCCACCGCCCACCACCATGACATCCAGCGCCGGTTGTTGATCTGGCCCAAGATGCGGTTCGAGCCATGCCCTTCGGGGATGCGCGATACGCGCCAGATCGTCACGCGCACGAGCGGTCAAGGCGCCGATGGCTGCCGCGGCATGAGGCGGTGGCGAAAGGCTTATCAATCCGGTCGGAATTTCGACCAGTCGTTCCGGCTCAGCCGGTAAAGAACCTGTCGCCGCAAGGGATGGTCCTCCGGCACAGCGGATGATCGAAATCATCCGCTGGATTATATGACATGCCTAGTTTCATCATCACGCGCCGGGAGTTGACGTTGCCGGCAACCGTGTTCGCAACGATTTCCTGAAGGCGCAGGTGTTCAAAGCCATGGCGAAGGGCTGCCTCTGACGCCTCCGGCGCGTAGCCATGTCCCCAGAATTTTCGGGCAAGGCGCCAGCCGACTTCGACGGCCGGGGTAAAATGCGCCTGGTAATCGACTTGAAGCAGACCGACCGCGCCGATGAACGCCTTTGATTGGGCCAGCTCGACCGCCCAGAAGCAGAAACCATGTGCCGACAAGTGCGCGGCCTGACGGTCTATCCAAGCGTCCGCAGCCTGTCGTGTGGGAACCGGCATCAGATGCCGCATCACATCAGGGTCCGCCGAGAGTTCCGCAAAGGGGCGGCGATCTGGATCCTGCCATGGCCGCAGGATCAGTCGCTTCGAGGCGAGTTGTACCGGCACCCAGGAACTCACGGTTTTGGCTCGACCGGCGCAGCCTCGGCATCAAACCTTTACAGTCGAGGCGTGATAGATCTCGTCGATGGACTTTGCCAGTGCCGCGTTGAATTCGGCATCGCTCATCGAATGCTTGAGACCTTCCGTCAGGGCGCGGGAAAAGCTCGCGATCACGCCATGATGGGCGGCGAGACGCTGGCAGGCCTCGGCCCGCGTGTAGCCGCCGGACAATGCGACAACCCTGGCCACGCGCTTGTGGTTCACCAGCGGCGAATAAAGATCCGGAACGTCCGGGATGGTCAGCTTGAGAATCACCTGGCGGCCATTCGGCAAGGCGTCGAGATGCCGGGTCAGTTCGGCCAGCAGGATGGCCTCGGCGCCGCGCTTGTCCGGACTCTTGATCGAAACCTCGGGCTCGACGATCGGCATGAGCCCGTGTTCGGCGATCTGCGCGGCCACCTGGAACTGCTGCGCCACGATGGCGGCGATACCCTGCTTCGAGGCCAGGTTGATGACCGAGCGCATCTTGGTGCCGAAAACGCCGAGCTTGACGGCGCGGGCGAGGAGCGGGTCGAGCGTCGGGATCGGCTTCATCAGGCTGACCCCGTCGTTCTCCGCCTCGAGCCCCTTGTCGACCTTCAGGAAGGGGACGACGCCCCGCTCCTGCCACAGGAACGTCGGCACCGGCTTGTCCCGCGCCTGCCCGTCCATCGTGCCTTCAAACAGGATGGCGGCGATCACCTTGGCCCCGGTGAAGGCCGGCGCGGTCATGATGCGCACGCGCATTTCATGCATCAGCTTGAACATCTCGGCATCGCCGCTGTAGGCGCTGTCGGGGATACCGTATTGGCGCAGGGCGCCGGGTGTCGATCCGCCGCTCTGGTCAAGCGCGGCGATGAAGCCATCCTTGCCGGTGATTTGCGCGGTCATCTTTTCATTGGCCATGGTCTGTCATCCTCGCCTGAGAACTGTCCGCGCGGGCAAGGCGCGGACCTGGATTGCCCTTCGAGCCGGCGAGAGTATTGGCATGGCGCTCGGGTTGCACGCAATCTTCGTCCTGCCGCATGGTGGCGTCCGGGGGTGGCGGCCCGGTGTGCTTCGTGCGAAGAAGGAACGAGACAGCGCGGTGCCGCGGATAAGTCCCGGTGGACAGACGCGACCGCTTCAAGGGGGATCAGGCAAGCATGGCGACGGTATCGATCCGCGACGTCCGCAAGCGCTACGGCTCGACCGAGGTCTTGCACGGCGTCAGCGTCGAGATCGGCGACGGCGAGTTCGTCATCCTGGTCGGCCCGTCCGGCTGCGGCAAATCGACCCTGCTGCGGATGATCGCCGGGCTGGAGAACATCACCGGCGGCGAGATCGCCATCGGCGGCCGCGTCGTCAACAACGTCGCCCCCAAGGAACGCGACATCGCCATGGTGTTCCAGAACTATGCCCTGTATCCGCACATGACGGTGCGCGACAACATGGCGTTCGCGCTCAGCCTGGCCAACGCGCCAAAAGCGGTGATCGACCAGAAGGTGGCGCGCGCGGCGGAGATCCTGAGTTTGTCGCCGTATCTCAACCGCTATCCACGGCAATTGTCGGGCGGCCAGCGGCAGCGGGTGGCGATGGGACGGGCGATCGTGCGCGACCCGCAGGTGTTCCTGTTCGACGAGCCGCTGTCCAACCTGGACGCCAAGCTGCGGGTGGCGATGCGGGCGGAGATCAAGGAGCTGCACCAGCGGCTGACGACGACCACCGTCTACGTCACGCATGACCAGATCGAGGCGATGACGATGGCCGACAAGATCGTGGTGATGAACGGCGGCAATGTCGAGCAGATCGGCGCACCGCTGGAGCTGTATGACCACCCGGTCAACCTGTTCGTGGCCGGCTTCATCGGCTCTCCGGCGATGAATTTCCTTAAGGGACGGGTCGAGGGCGGGGCGTTCCGATCCGAGCAGGGCACGGCGTTGCCGTTGCCGGCGACGCGGGGCGTGTCGGACGGTTCGCCGATCGTCTATGGCATCCGGCCGGAGCATTTCCAGCTGGCCGGTGAAGGGGTGCCGGCAAAGGTCAGCGTGATCGAGCCGACCGGGTCGGAGACGCAGGTGATGGCGCTGTTCGCCGGCGCGCCGATCATCGCGGCCTTCCGCGAGCGGGTTTCCGCCAAGCCGGGCGAGACGATCCACATCACCGCGGACCCGGCGATGGTGCATCTGTTCGACGCCGCGACGGGCCAGCGCATGAGCGCCTGAGCTGCAATCTTCGGCGCTAAATGGCGCCAATCTCCAGCGCCATCTGGCACGTTGCTATGTCGGTAACGACGGAGTTGGGGACATTCCGGGCATTCTGAGCAGAGCGCGTGATGGCCGCTTTGGGGTGTCAGGCAGGCGTCGAGCCGGCCTACGATACGGCGGTCACTGCGTGTACTTGCGTCCCCAATCGCGCATGGCACCGACAATCGGGCCCAGGTCGCGACCTTTGGCGGTAAGCATGTACTCAGCCCGTGGGGGGCTCATCGAATAGAAACGCCGCTCCACGACGCCATTCTGCTCAAGCGTTTTGAGACGCTCCGACAACGTCGTCGGCGCAATGCCGTCTAGCGAGTCCTGCAGATCCTGAAAGCGCCTCGCGCCCTGCAGAAGCAGGTCGCGCAGAATGAGGCACGTCCAGCTCGATCCGATAACGCTTAGCGTGCGGGCCACCGGGCAGTCGGCGATGTCTTGGTTTTGCATGGCCCCATCTTATCCGCTGTCGCGTCCTTGACAACTGACTTCAAATTATGTAGCGACTATCCATATAATAGTTACAGTTGATGGAGTCGCATCATGACGCCGCAAATCCCTGGATATCTTCTTGCGTTCGACTCGGCCCTCCGGCCCCTTGTGGTGGCCATTGCTCTGGGCCTCATCTGGTTGGGTGCCGCACGCATGGAAGCGCCCGCGCGGTCGCGTTACACGGTCGCGGGGGCGCTGTCGGTGGCCCTCATCGCGTGGCTGGCGATCGCGCAGTATCTCGGCTCGGCAAATTCGTACGCATATTTCGCGACCACCGAGACCGCGGTCCCGACCGTACTGTTCGGTTTGCTCATGCCGCCGATTATCGCCGCCCTGGGCCTTTGGCTATCGGGCAGCATCGCCCGCCTCGTCTCCGCGATCCCATTGCCTTGGATCGTGGCGGCTCAGGTCTATCGCCTCGGGGGCGGCATCTTCCTCGTGCTTTGGGCCGACGGACGCTTGCCCTGGCAATTCGCGCTGCCCGCGGGTGTCGGAGACGTGACAACTGGCTGCTTTGCCGTCGTCGTGGCTGCGCTGTTGGCGCAAAAGCCGGCTGGCGCTCGCAGAGCAGTCTACGCTTGGTGTCTTTTTGGAATCGCCGACCTCGTCGTGGCGGTTACGATGGGAGCAATGACCTCTCCGGGGCCGGCACATCTCTTTGCCCTCGAGGCGCCGAACCTCCTCATCTCATCCTACCCGCTGGTGATGGTGCCCACCTTTGCCGTCCCGCTGGCCCTGATGCTCCATGGCTTGGTTCTGTGGCGGCTGCGGCGGGAGACCATCTCGGCAGGCCGGCTGGCCATGGCGTGATGCCGGCGTCCTGGAAGCCTGGTTCAAAAAAAGGACGCGATAGCGCCGTGATTTTTATGAGGATCAGGGTGCGCCGATTTTGTTCTTTGCCAAGGCAATGCCGATAGGCCGGATACGTTGACACAGACCGTTCAGCTCAGATCGCCAAACTCCTTGCGGACAGGGCGGGGAAGCCTCTTCGGCGGCTTCCCTGTTCAAGACGAAGGCTCCCGGAAACCATTGGAGGGGTTCGGAATAACTGCTATGGGGCACGAAGCTGCCGAGCGGCAACACCAACCCGCGAAGGGCTGCTTTTTACAGGAGCGGATGCTCGCGGCGAGCGGCTGGTTGGATGCGGCTGACCGTCCGACGGGCGTCAACTGCCTTTCGCAGGACGACGGCAAGTTGCCACGGATTGTCCCGCCGGCGCCTGCGCAGTGGTGGCCATCAGGTAACTCGCGTCCATCCGCTGGTGGCACGGCTGCGTGGGCTGAGCCCCGGCAAGCGTCGTCACACTGTCATGGCCGCACGAGCGCCCCACCGTGCCGGCTTGGGCCGACAGGCCTTTACCTTTCAAGCGCTTGCGGTGAATACTCCTTCGTAAGGGTCCCGGTCTCCGGTCACCGAGGGCTCTACGGCACACGACCGGGCATGGGAGCTTTCACTATGTCCATCAGCCGACGCGACTCGCTCGCGCTTGCCTCCGCGTCCCTTGCGGCGGCGTCCATCCCGCTTATTGGCGCGCGCGCGGCGGTCACCGACGTGCCGACCGCCGATGTCAAGCCGCTGGACTACAAGCTGGAGCAAGGCGCCGAACTGCGGGTCCTGCGGCCGGCCAAGTTCATCGATCCGGATGAAGTCTACTGGCGCCAGAACACCAAGAAATTCACCGAGGCGACCGGCGTGCCGGTGCGGCTCGACTTCCTGAGTTGGGAGGATATCCGGCCGCAGACCGCCGTAGTGGCCAACACCGGCGCCGGACCGGACATCGTCCTCGGCTTCAGCTCCGACCCGCAGATCTATGTGTCGAAGATCCACGACATGACCGACCTGGCCGACTATCTGGGCGCGAAATACGGCGGCTGGCAGGAACTCGCTGTGCTGTACGGCACCCGCTGGAAGACGCAACAGTGGATCTCGATCCCGATCGGCGGCGGCACCGGGCCCGTCGTCTACCGCCAGTCATGGGTCAAGCAAGCCGGATACGACCGCATTCCCGATGATCACGCCGGCTTCCTGGACCTGTGCCAAAAGCTCCAGCAAATCGGCCATCCCTGCGGTTTTGCCCTGGGCCATGCGCTGGGCGACGCTAACGGTTATGCCTCGTGGCTGCTGTGGTCGCACAACGCCATGCTGGTCGATGAGGCCGGGCATGTCGCACTCAATTCAAAAGAAACCATCGCGGCGCTGAAGTACGCAACCGAGCTGCAGAAGACGATGATCTCGGGCACGCTGTCGTGGAACGACTCCGGCAACAACAAGGCATTCGCCGCCGGCGATATCGGGCTGACCTTCAACGGCGTCTCGATCTACTACGTATGCAAGACCTCGCCCGATCCGAAGTTGAACCAGATCGCCGTCGACACCCAGCACCAGGTGCTACCGAAGGGACTCGCCGCACGGTCGCCGATGTCCGCCACGCCGATGAACGCGATGGTCTTCAAGCACACCAAATATCCCAATGCCGCCAAGGACTACCTGCGCTTCATGATGGAGGCTGATCAGTACGGCCCCTGGCTGTCGAACTGCATTGGCTACTGGTCGAACTCGCTGAAGGCCTACTCGAAGATGAAATTCTGGACCGAAGATCCGAAGCTTCAGCCCTATGCCTCGGGCATGGATACGCCGTACTACGATGGATATAAGGGCCCGGTGACGCCGGCCTCCTCGGCCGTGACGGCGAACTATACGGTGGTGGACATGTTCGCAGCCGTGGTCACCGGCAATGCGACACCGGAAGCGGCGGCCAAGCGTGCGGCGCAGCAGGCGGCGCGATACTACAAGACGAGTTGACATCATCGCCGTCCTTAGCGAGCGCCGACCGCGGCCGCCTGCCTGCTTGTTTCGCTGCCGGCCAGGCGCTAC
>CAWISS010000003.1:0-183433 GCA_963838815.1 uncultured Alphaproteobacteria bacterium
GGACGGGTGGTATCCCGCCAGGATGCGCCGCTGACCCGGGTCCTTCGATCGTCTACCGCCGCATAATGCGCCTTCGTCAGGTCCAGCGCGCCGTCCGGTTCCTGTACGGTAAACGGATCGCTTTGCTCATACAGGCTGTGCGCGGCGACCGAGGTCGGCGTCGCCCGCCTGTCCGGGTTCATGCTCTCGAGGATGAAACCATCGTCGTCCAGTATTGCCAGGATCGGATCACGCCCGCCCGGCACGCAGCAGAGCGAACCACATTCGATGATCTTCGCCATGTGCATCGCCAGGCCAACTGGAAATCCCAGCATCGCCGGCAGCGACGCAAAGATCGCCGTATCGCAGGCTCGCCCCGCCACGATCACGTCCACGTCGGCGGCGAGGGCTCGTCGAAACGGTCCCATGCCCATCTGGCCGACAATATGGGCGGCCTCGGTGACGTCCTCTTCGGTCAGATCCGGCATACCGTCAAAACTCATGACTTTGCCGGAACAGATGGCATCCAGCAGATAAGCAGTGGGAATATCCGCGCGCATGATTGCCATGCGGAAGTGGCGGTCGTCGGTGCGGCCGATCTCGCGCAGCATCTCCAGGGTCGCGTCCAGATGCGGTGCGGCGCCGGCCGAACCCGCCGATCCAATGACCAGCGGAACATCCAGGTCGAGCGCGGCGTGCAGCACGCGACGCAGGTCGCGGCGGGTCGCTTCGGGGGACGTCGCCATCTCGCCCTTGCCAAGATAGGTGGGGCCGATATCGATCGATCCCATGTCGCAGCCGATCAGGTCCGGGCGGCGCTCGAGGCCGGCCGCGAATGATTTGGCCGGAATCCCATAGCCAAGCTGGCCCGACGCCCCGAGCAGACGGAGCGGACGGCGATTGCCGCGGAATGCCTGCAGGATGCGGCCGGAGGCGCTCATAGTTCGATCCCTAGCAGCGGGGCGTGCTGCTGCGCTCCATAGACGTCCAGATCACCCGGATCACCCGCCATGATCGCTCGCGCCATGACGATCTTGATCGCTCGCCCGACCGGGTACGGGATGACCGTTACCTGTTCGGCTGGCACATGATACAGCCGGCCGATGTTTTCGGCGCCAAGCGAGGGTGACTGAGCGACGCGCTGGTAGTCGGCGTCGGAGGCGAACATGATGTCCAGCGTCAGCCGTCTGGGACCCGCGTTCTTGCTGCGAATGACCTGGGCGATGTCGGACAGCTTCATGTCTTGCCCTTTGGTTTAGCGCGCCTGGGGTGAATGCAACTCAGCGCGCGGCCGGGTAACGGTGCGCACGCCGCGCTTGAAGGCAACCAGTGGCGCACGGACCTCGGCCACGGCCTGTTCCGGGGTGGTCGCGTCGAAGACGACAATGTCGGCCGGGTTGCCGACGGCGATGCCGTAGTCCGTCAGGTTCAGCAGCCTGGCCGATCGCTCGGTCAGCATGGCGAAGCATTCGCGCAGCCGGTGCGGGTGGCTGACCTGGCAGACATTGGCCTGCATGTTGGCGATACGGATCAGGTTGCCATCACCCAACGGCGTGAATGGATTGAGGATATTGTTGCTGGAAATCGAGCAGTTCACGCCCAGCTCGACCAGGGTGTTGGCATCGGCGACGCCGCGGCGGACGCTGTGGTCCTGGTCGCGGCCCATCATGAACAGATCGGTCGCCGGCAGCACCGTCACCGCCACACCAGCGTCGGACAATGTCGCCGCCAGATTCCTCAGATCCGCCGGCGGCATTGTCGAGTACTTGCAGCCGTGACCCACCGCAACGCGCCCGCCCAAGCCATACTGACGGGTGAGTTCGCAAACGAGGAAAATATCCATGTCAGCCGAGCTGTTGCCGGAGTCCAGGTGCATGTCGATGTCGACATCGTACTCGCGCGCCAATTCGAAGACGCGGCGGATCTGGCCGCTCTTGTCGGGATCGTAGTTCGGTGCCGCACCGATCACGCTGGGCGCCTTGCTGCAAAGCCGCGACCAGCAGTTCGTCGGCGCGCGGATTGTTGGTCAGTCCCTCCTGCGGAAACACGCATAGCTCAATGTCGATGGCCCAGGCGTAGTCGCGACGGAGTTGTTCCAGTGCCTCGAAGCTGCGCAGTTCCACGCCCGCGTCGAGTTCGACATGCGTGCGCATGCGGGTCGTGCCGTACTTGATGCAGCTTTCCAGCGTCTGGCTGGCACGCTGATAAACATCCTCGACGGTGAAGCTGTGCTTCACCGCGGCGACGCGCGGCACGACATTGGGATTGCGGCCAGGCTCCGGTTCGCAGCGGTCGACGATGCGGCTCTTGTCGAGGTGGATGTGGGTTTCGACCAAGCCGGCGCAGACCAGGTTGCCGCCGGCGTCATAGCCGGGGATATCGGCCGGCAAGCCTCGCTCGATCGCAACAATCCGGTCGCCTTGCACGCCGATGTCGATCGGCGGATTTTCCGGCACGCTGGGGAGGCGAGCGTTACGGATAACGAAGTCCATGCTGTCCCTTCCAGCCTGGTTCGGGCCGACTGATAGGGTGCCAGCCAAACCCGCGGACTGTAAAGGATGGCGCCATGGCGGCACGGGGCGATGCCGCGCAAGATGGTTGCCAACTTAATGCGGAGCAGCATTGCGATGGCCGCATAACAACCATACTGGCATCCATTATGATAACGTGCCTTATAATAACGTGGAGTTTTAGGGAAAATTTCGTTGGACGAATTCCGCCGCGATCTGCTGTTCCTGCTGCACGATGTCGCCCGCCTGCTGCGCGTCGATGCGGACAAGCGCGCCCGCCTGCATGGCATGACCCGCGCGCAATGGGCCATCCTGATCTGGCTGGAGCGTCAGCCCGGCATCTCGCAGAAAGAACTGTCCGAACTCCTGGAAGTCGAGCCGATCACCGTCGCCCGCCTGATCGACCGGCTGGAAGCCCGCGGCATGGTCGAGCGCCGTCCGGATCCGCGCGACCGGCGGATCTGGCGGCTGCATCTGCTGCCCCCGGCGCAGGCCGTCCTGCACGAGATCGATGGGCAACGCGCCGACATGACCCGCATCGTGACCGACGGCATCGACGAAGCGTCGCTTGAAACCATGACCGAGGCACTGCTGCGGATGAAGGCGACCCTGACCCAAGAGGCTCATGCTGCCCGCCGGGGCGCGATACACCGCGGAAGCGGCGACACGGGAGGTGGTCTGATGTCGCAGGCCACGATCCCCGGCACCGCGCCGCGGGTGACCGATCGGGTGAAGGAGACGCCCGTTCGTCGGCGGCTGGGACGGGCCGCGATCCGGCCGATCCTGATGCTGGGCGGCATTGTCCTGGTGATCGCCGCGGTCGGCGCATACTGGGTGACCGGCGGTCGAATGGTCTCGATCGATGACGCCTATGTCCGCGCGGCCAAGGAAGTGATCGCCACCGACGTGTCCGGCATCGTCGCCTCGGTGCCGGTGCATGAAGGCCAGCGGGTCAATCAGGGCGACGTGCTGCTGTAAGCTCGATCCGCGTCCGTTCGAGATCGCGCTGGCCGGCGCCAAGGCCAATCTGGGCGCGCATGGTCTCGACCCTGAACGCGATGAAGCTCGACTACAAGCGGATGCTGCGCGAGGTCGACGTCAAGCAGGCGCAGTTGCAATCCGATCAGGCGAACTATGACCGCTTTGCCGGCCTGATCAAAAGCGGCGGCGTAACCCGCGCCGAATACGACAACGCGCGCTTCCAGTTGATGGCCGACAAGCAGGCGGTGGAGGCGCTGAAGGTCACCGCCGCGGTGCAGTTGGCGCGCCTGGGCGGCGATGCGGAGGTCGATGTGCACGACCATGACGGACTATCTGCAAGGCCAGGCGCGGGTCGATGAGGCGCAGCGCCAGCTGGACCATACCGTGATCTATGCGCCATTCACCGGCATCGTGACCCAGGTGGAGACGGTGCAGCCCGGCATGTATCTGGCCGCGGCGACAGCGGCGTTCGGCCTGGTGTCCGACCAGCAACATCTGGATCGAGGCCAATCCGAAGGAAACCGAACTGACCCATGTGAAGCCGGGCGATCCGGTCGATGTCACGGTCGACACCTATCCCGGCCGGACCTGGAAGGCGAGGTCGAGGCGATCGCGCCCAACAGCGGGTCGGAGTTCTCCGTGCTGCCGGCGCAGAACACGTCCGGCAACTGGGTCAAGGTGGTGCAGCGCATTCCGGTGCGCATCAAGGTCGAGCGTCAGGGACGGCGATCCGGAACTGCGCGCCGGCATGAGCGTGATCGCCGATATCGACACCGGCCATACAACGAAGCTGGCGCGACCTGTTCTAGCGGATGGCTGACGCACAACCCCCGCGGTGGCGGCCCTCCCGCCGGCCGCGCCGCTAGCGATGCGAGCGGCCAGGTGCCGCATCGCCTGATCATCACGCTGTGCACCGTGGGTGCGACGCTGATGCAGGCGCTGGACCAGACCATCGCCAATGTGGCGCTGCCCTATATGCAGGGCAGCCTGTCGGCGACCTATGACGAGATCACCTGGGTCCTGACCTCCTACATCACCGCCGCGGCGATCATGACCGCGCCGGTTGGATGGCTGGCCTCGCGGTTCGGCCGCAAATACCTGTTCATCACCTGCCTGGTCGGCTTCACCATCACCTCGATGATGTGCGGCGCCGCGCAGTCGCTGACGCAGATGGTCGTCTTCCGGCTGCTGCAGGGCGTGTTCGGCGCGGCGCTGGTGCCGCTGTCGCAATCCACCATGATGGACATCTACCCGATCGAGCAGCGCGGCAAGGCGATGGCGATCTGGGGCGTCGGCGTGATGGTCGGGCCGATCCTGGGCCCGACACTCGGCGGCTACCTGACCGAGATGTACAACTGGCGCTACGTCTTCTACATCAACCTGCCGTTCGGCATCCTGGCCACGCTCGGCCTGCTGTTCTTCATGCCGCGCTCGTTCGGCAACTTCAACCTGCGCTTCGACTGGATCGGCTTCGCCGTGCTGTCGCTGGGCATCGGCGGGCTGCAGATGATGCTGGACCGCGGCCAGGACCAGGACTGGTTCACCTCCACCGAGATCATCGCCGAGGCGGTGCTGGGCGGCCTGGGCGTCTATCTGTTCATCGTGCACATGATCACGGCGAAGAAGCCGTTCATCCCGCCGTGCTGTTCAAGGACCGAAACTTCGCCGCCGGGTCTGTGCTGATGTTCGCGACCGGGACGATGCTGGTCTCCAGTTCGTCGCTGATGGCGCCGTGGCTGCAGAACCTGGCGAACTACCCGGTGGAGACAGCGGGGCTGATCATGGCGCCGCGCGGCATCGGCACGATGACGGCGATGATGACCGGCGGCACGGCTGGCGAGCAAGTATGGACCCGCGCAAGCTGATGGCCTGCGGCATCCTGATGCTGGCCTGGTCGATGTGGGAGATGACCGGCTGGACCCCGGATGTCGCGCAGTGGACGATCATCATGACGATCATGGTGCAGGGCGCCGGCCTTGGCTTGGTGTTCCTGCCGCTGCAGGTGCTGGCGTTCGCGACGTTGCCGCCGCAATACCGCACCGATGGCGCTTCGTTGTTCAGCCTGTTCCGCAACATCGGCGCGGCCATCGGCGTATCGGTCACGTCGGCCATGCTGGCGCACAACACCCAGGTGCTGCATGCGGAGATCGGCGCCTCGGTGACGCCGTTCAACCGAGCTCTGCAGGGCGGCGGCGCGGTGAGCCAGCTGTGGAACCCGATGCATCGCGCATGGCGCGGCGGTGCTGGATCAGGTGGTCAATCAGCAGGCGCAGATCATCGCCTACATCGACGACTACTGGATGATGATTTTCACCACCCTGCCGTCGCTGCTGCTGCTGTTGCTGATGCGCCGGCCTCGTCAGACCGCCGCCGCGCCGGCCGACGCGCATGCGGCGATGGATTGAGTCAGGCCGGGCCGCTATCTAGGTCGACGCCGTGGCCGGCAGCCGCATCCAATCCGGCACGCGCGGGGTCAATGTTGCCTCACCACAACGCAAATCCTGATGCAGGCGTCGAGGCGCAGCAGTGCCAAGACCGACGCTGATCGCGGCCGGACCGCATCGTGCCAACTTCAACGCCATCTCGCAGCACCGGCGACCCGGGCGGGGGAAGCGGTCCATCGACCGTAACCGGCACCAGCCGCCGCTTGACCAAGCCGCGATATTTCGTTCGCGCCGTCAGTTCCTGCCCCATGTAGCAGCCCTTGGACCAGGATACGCCTGCCAACTCGTCGAACCCGGCCTCCAGCAGGACGCTGCGATCCGCCTCCATGTCCTTCGATCCATCCGGCAGGCCGGCGGACAGACGATGCTGGTCCCAATCCTCCGGCGTGGCGTTCGTCGGAACGCCCGGTGCGGCGAGCATCCGCCAGGCGAAATCCGGCAAGCGCGGGTCCGGCGCGACGACGACCGGCCGCCTCGGGACGGCCGTCCCAGCCGACATAAACCTGCAGGTCGGCGTCGGCGCTGCAGGGTGACCTTCATCCGCAGCCGATAGCGCGGCAGGCGCTGGATCAGCATCGGCGATCTGCGCGCGTCTCGCAGTCCAGCAGAGCGCTTTCGGCGGACGCGAAGACGAAGAAGTCGGCCAGCCATTTGCCTTGCGGCGTCAGCAGCGCGGCCCATACCGCCTGGCCCGGCCGACCGCCGCGACATCGTTCGACACTAGGCCTTGCAGGAAGGCGACGCGGTCATCGCCCTCGACGGTGATAACGCCTCGGTCAGGCAACTGGGTCAGTCTTGGCATAGGTTATAGTTAGCGCCGGGCTGTCGCGCCGCAAGCCCGGACGTGCCATGAGCAGCCCGCCGGTCAGCCGACAGGTCGAGACTTTGGGCTGCTGGTATCAGGCAGCGGTCTTGCTTCGACGCCTTCGCAGAAGTTGCGTCCAGGCGCCGCGCCGAACGTCTGCCTGGCTGGCGAGACATCCCCGCGCAAGAAATAACGCGCGCGCCTGGGCGGCGACGGATCGGCGTTTGTCCTGGTCGCGCAGGAGCCACTCCAAGGCGATATACCAGGCGCGCGGGTCGTTCGGAACCAGTTGTCCGGCCGAACCGTCGGCGATCGAGCCCTGGTAGACCGGTGTGTCGGAGGCCAGCACGAACAGGCCCATCGCGGCATAGTCCATTGCCTTGATCGGCGACTTGCACCGATTGAAGGGACCGTCGACCAGCGGTGCCAGGCCGACGTGCCATGCCGGCTGCACCGAGGTCAGCCAGTTGACGAAGCCGGGATAGGATTGCCCGGCGTGCGGCGGCGGTCCGATCCGGTTCAGACCCGCCGGCAGATCGTTCCGGCTGGTCATGCCAAGCACATCGATGACGACCCTATCGCCGTATTCTTCTTTCAGCCGAACGAGCGCCGGCTGCAGCATCGCGAAGTCGCGGTCATGCGTATTGGTTCCCATGCAAAGGATGCGAATGGGATCATCCTGAAACGGCGTTGCTGTCGGTGAATGGGTCCAGATGCGTTCGTCCAGCCGGTTCTCAATGACAACCGCATCGGGACGGATCGGCGCCAATCGTGCCGCCAGGCCAGGCGTGGAAACCCAGACAATGTCGGCGTGATCCAACATCCGGCGCACCACCCTGCCCTTTGGCCGAAGCTCTGCCGCGTCCGGATGCGCTTGGGGGATGTTCAGCAGGTCGTCGTCGAGATCGTACACCAGGCTCGCGCCGGTGCGCCTTGCGTGCGCCGCCAGGGCGTCCGCGGCCGCGACATTGGGCACTCCATAACGTTGGGTCACGATGATATCCGCCTGGCAGTCAAGCACTGACTCGGCGTCTGTCATGACCAGGCTGAACCCGCCGCCGATGGCCGGATGATCCAGCGGCTGCAGCAAGCGGATATACGCACAAGGCGAGAGCAACCCGACCCCAAGCCGTTCCGGCAGAATCGCGATAACCGGCTTTCGGCCACGGCGAGCCGCCACGGGATTTTTCTTCGAATTCGTAACAAGATACCGGTCGGCGTAGAAATCCGCGATCAAGTGCCGGGGCGGGGAATGCGGATCTTGCCGAGGTTGCCGCAGGCTGTCGCGCACCTCGTCAAACACCGCCATCCAATCCTGCGTCGATGCGCGATAGTCGACCAGCCATGAATAGGGTCTTCCGGCGAGACGTTCGGGAAACGATCCCAGATTGGTGGCAACGATGGGCAGTCCCGTCGCGATGGCCGGTACTAAGGGTATAGCCGTATGTTTCCGGAGCGGAAGATGGCAGCCAGATAACGTGTGGTCTGGCCTGCCGCAGCAAATCGAAGACGTCTGTATCGCGATACGGTCCGGTTGACTTGATCAACTTCACGGCTTGCTTGGGGAAGCTGTCTTCCAGATGTCCGATCAGGTGCAATTCGATTGTTCCGGGTGCGGCGGCTTCCGCCAGTGCCGCCACCGCGCGGGCGCCCTTATGATTTGCCAGGACCCCCAACAAGGCGATCCGAAGGATCGGACCCGGTGGTTCGGGATCGGCAATCGGCCAATCGGTTGTCGTCAATGCCTCATGTGGGACCACGATGGCGCGTTCGCCCATGCCGTAACGTTGCAGTCGCGCCTTCACGTCAGTACTGGGCATATCACCCGCTCTGCCTCGATGAACTGCCAGGCTCGTTCGCCACGCCAGGACAGTATTTCCCGCGCACCATGCGCCAGGTTGTTGTGGGCGATGCAAGCATTGCAGCCTGCCGGTCCGGGTTCGCCGCAGTATATGCTCTCCGGCCAAGGCAGCAGGTTGATTTGTGGGCAGAGTGCGTAGTAGTCGTGCACGGTGACGTCGAACGGCACGCCGAGGCGGTGGATCAGGGCGCGGATGTCCAGATCGATGCGCACCAGATGGTGGATGTGCACCCGCGAGACCGCCATCGAGCGCAGCATTTGCAGCAGATCATCGAGCCGTTCGGCCGGCAGGTGCAGCACCGGATGCCCGGGCAGCGCCGGCACCGAGAGGGCGACGCCGCGCTCCGTCCCCGCCAGCAGCAGCACGCGTGCGGTGCCGCGGTGGCGGTCGATCAGTGCGTCGATATGCCGCCGGATGCCGCCGCCCAGGTTGTGCGAGATCATCAGGATCACCGGCAGCCCCGAGTGGCGCAACAAGCCGGCGGTGACGGCAAAGCGGAACGGTCCCACCGCGTCCAGGCTGACATGGTGGCCGATGCGGCGCGCATAGTCGGGATAGCGCTGCAGGATCAGCCGCATCGCCCGCGCCTGCAGCCGCTCGGTGCGGCCGGCGAAGCTGACCGAGCCCTTGTGGTAGACAAACGTGTCGCAGGCCAGCCGGTGCTGCCAGCCCTGGGCGCTGGCGCGCAGGCAGAAATCGTTCTCCTCGCCATAGCCGTGGGCGAAGCGCGCGGCGTCGAACAAGCCGGCTTCGCGCAACGCGGCGCGGCGCAGATACATGCAAAACCCCACCGTGGTCGGCACCGAGACCGAGCGCCCGGCATTGACCGTGCGGCAGACCGCATCGAGCTCTGCCAGGCTGTGGCCGAAGGCGATCGGCCCGCCCGCGTCGTCCGGGTAGCCGCAGATCATCGCGTTGTTGGACAGCGGCGAGACCGAGGCGATGCGCGGGCCCCGCATAGGCCTGCGCCGCCAGCCGGCGCAGCCAGCCCGCGGCCACCGCGGTGTCGCTGTTCAGCAGCACCACGTCATGATCGCCGGCCGCTGCCATGCCGCGGTTGACCGAGGCGACGAAGCCCAGGTTGCGCGCATTGCGCAGCAGTGTGATCCGCCCCGCCGCCGCCAGCTCGCCCAGCCAGGCCACCAGCGCCGGCTCGGGCGAGCGGTCCTCGACCACGATGACGCGGCCCAAGCGGGCGCGACCGGCATCAGCCAGCACCGAGCCCAGGCAGGCCTGGGTCTCCGCCAGGCCGCGATAGACCGGGATGACGACATCGACGACCAGGCCGCGCGGCAGCGGCAAGGCGGCCCGCTTGGACGGCAGATAGTCGGCGATGGCGAGCGGCCTCTCCGTCGCATAGCCGCGCCTGCGGCCGAGCCGCAGGTGATACAGCAGCGGATTGGCCGCCGCCTCCGGATGCTGCGCGACGTAGTAGACGGCATCGAAGCGCGGGTGCGGATGGCGCAACTCCGCCGCCCCTGCCCGCAGGTAATGCAGCAGCGGGTTGAGCCCGCTGGCGGCGATGTCGGGATAGTGCTGGGCATACCAGGCGCTGTCGAAGAACGGGTTCGGATCACGCCGCTCCGCCACGCCATGGCGGATGAAGTGCTGCAGCGGATCAATGCCCGACGCAGCAATGTCGGGATAACGCAGCCGATACCAGCGCGCATCAAAAAACCCGGACATGCGACGAGCCGTTTCGGCTTCGGCTGTGTTGCCTGGAACAGTCGTCTGCGGCAGATGCGCTTTATTCAGCATCGGCCAGGCACGACAAGCAGGGCGTTGACGGTGACCCTCCGGTCACCCCCCAGTGTCATCCCCGGCGCAGGCCTTACGGCACTCACACATCTCGGCAAGGCGCGCCTTGTCAGTGGGTTTGGGGCCGACCGTTCCTCATTCGTCATGGCCCGGCTTGTCCGGGCCACCGCCGCACCAATTGCTTGAAAAGCTGGCCCGGACAAGCCGGGTCATGACGGTGTGGGAGCCTTCTCTGCCCGGTCAAGCCGATGAGATGTGTGAATGCGGTGGGGCACAGGCCGGGGATGCCACGAGGCGCGTCAGTTGCGTCAGCATCAACGCCGGTTGGTATAAGTCGCGTCACGGACGAAGGCCCTTGCCACGCACCCAAGCCTCATGCCGGACCGACGCATCGCCGGATAGGGTGCCGGCGGCCAGGAAGGCGTTGCGTGCGCGGTCAGCGATGGAGCGGCGCATTCCAGGGTTGCGCACCAGCCAGTCCATCGCCGCGTACCACGCAGCGGATGTGTTTGCAACGAGCTGTCCAGCCGGACCATCGGCGATCGAACCCTGATAGACCGGCACATCGGAGGCCAGCACAAACAGGCCCATCGCGGCATAATCCAGCGCCTTTATTGGAGACTTGCACCGATTGAATGGCGTATCGAGCAGTGGCGACAGACCGACATGCCACCTCGGCTGCCTTGAGCTCAGCCACTGGACGAAGCCAGGATAAGACTGGCTAGCATGCGTAGACGGCACGATCCGCCGCAATCCGGCCGGCAGCTCGGCCCGGCTGGTCATGCCAAGGACATCAATGACGACCCTATCGCCGTATTCTTCTTTCAGCCGAACGAGCGCCGGCTGCAGCATCGCAAAGTCGCGGTCATGCGTATTGGTTCCCATGCACAGGATGCGCATTGGCTCATCTGCGAACAACGGCAAACCAGGCGGCTGGATCCAGATGCGCTCGTCTAAGCGGTTCTCGATGACGACCACGTCGGCGCGGATCGACGCCAGGCGCTCTGCCAGCCCAGTCGTGGAAACCCAGACCGTGTCGGCGTGATCCAACATCCGGCGCACCACCCTGCCCTTCGGCCGAAGCTCTGCCGCGCCCGGATGTGCTCGAGGAATGTTCAGCAGGTCGTCGTCGAGATCGTACACCAGGCTCGCGCCCATGCGGCGCGCGTGTGCCGCCAGGGCGTCCGCCGCCTCGATGTCGGGGACTGCGTAGCGCTGGGTGACGATGACGGCAGCCTGGTGATCGAACACCGACTTTGCATCCGCCACTGAAACGTCGATGCCCCGGGTAACAGCTGGATGATGCAGCGGCTGGAGCAGTCTGATATAGGCGCAAGGCGTCGGATCGCCCGACTCAAACCGTTCTGGTACCATGACTAAATCGGGCTTGGCCCGGATGTTCCGATCACGAGACGTTTGCGCCAAAGCGGGTGCTTTCGCCGGCTGAAGGTAACCAGCCGTATGGAAATCCTCCACTGCCGCCCGTAGCGGGACAGATTTGGGCAAGGTCTCATCAAGCAGCGCCTCCCGGATCTCCTCGAACAGCTTGATCCAGTCCGATGGGGCCGTTCCGACATCGGTCAGCCAGGTGAAAGGGCGACCGGCAAGTCGTTCGATGAAAGCACCAATACGGGTGGCGGCAATCGCAACACCGGCTTCGATCGCGGCACTCAAGGTGTAACTGAAGGTCTCCGGCCAAGCGATCGGAAACCAGATGATATGCGGCGAGATGGTTGCGATCAGGTCCGGCAGGTCGGCATCGTCATACCGACCGGTCACTTTCATGCGTTTCAGCGCCGCCCCGGGGAATGGACCGTCGGTGTGACCGATCAGATGTATCTCGGTTGTCTTCGGGTCGACCGCCTCGGCCACGGCCGCGACGGTCCGGGCGCCCTTGTGATTGACCAGGGTGCCGAGGACCGCGACCCTCAGCCTGGTGTTGCGGGGCGATGAAAGATGCAGCTTCCAGGGAGCGGCCGCCACCGGTTCATGCGGTGCATAGACCGCACGCTCGGCCAAGCCATGCCGTTGCAGCCGGGACAACACGTCGAGGCTCGGGCACAATACCCGCGCAGCCTCCTTGAACGGCCAGGCCCGCTCCGCCCGCCACATGATGATCTCACGTGAGCGGTTGGAGCTGCGATGGGCTATGCAGGTGTTGCAGCCCGCCAAGTCCGGCTCACCACAATACAAGCTATGCCGCCAAGGCAGCAGGTTGATTTGTGGGCAGAGTGCGTAGTAGTCGTGCACGGTGACGTCGAACGGCACGCCGAGGCGGTGGATCAGGGCGCGGATGTCCAGATCGATGCGCACCAGATGGTGGATGTGCACCCGCGAGACCGCCATCGAGCGCAGCATTTGCAGCAGATCATCGAGCCGTTCGGCTGACAGGTGCAGCACCGGATGCCCGGGCAGCGCCGGCACCGAGAGGGCGACGCCGCGCTCCGTCCCCGCCAGCAGCAGCACGCGTGCGGTGCCGCGGTGGCGGTCGATCAGTGCGTCGATATGCCGCCGGATGCCGCCGCCCAGGTTGTGCGAGATCATCAGGATCACCGGCAGCCCCGAGTGGCGCAACAAGCCGGCGGTGACGGCAAAGCGGAACGGTCCCACCGCGTCCAGGCTGACATGGTGGCCAATGCGGCGCGCATAGTCGGGATAGCGCTGCAGGATCAGCCGCATCGCCCGCGCCTGCAGCCGCTCGGTGCGGCCGGCGAAGCTGACCGAGCCCTTGTGGTAGACAAACGTGTCGCAGGCCAGCCGGTGCTGCCAGCCCTGGGCGCTGGCGCGCAGGCAGAAATCGTTCTCCTCGCCATAGCCGTGGGCGAAGCGCGCGGCGTCGAACAAGCCGGCTTCGCGCAACGCGGCGCGGCGCAGATACATGCAAAACCCCACCGTGGTCGGCACCGAGACCGAGCGCCCGGCATTGACCGTGCGGCAGACCGCATCGAGCTCTGCCAGGCTGTGGCCGAAGGCGATCGGCCCGCCCGCGTCGTCCGGGTAGCCGCAGATCATCGCGTTGTTGGACAGCGGCGAGACCGAGGCGATGCGCGGGCCGGCATAGGCCTGCGCCGCCAGCCGGCGCAGCCAGCCCGCGGCCACCGCGGTGTCGCTGTTCAGCAGCACCACGTCATGATCGCCGGCCGCTGCCATGCCGCGGTTGACCGAGGCGACGAAGCCCAGGTTGCGCGCATTGCGCAGCAGTGTGATCCGCCCCGCCGCGGCCAGCTCGCCCAGCCAGGCCACCAGCGCCGGCTCGGGCGAGCGGTCCTCGACCACGATGACGCGGCCCAAGGGCGCGCGGCCGGCATCAGCCAGCACCGAGCCCAGGCAGGCCTGGGTCTCCGCCAGGCCGCGATAGACCGGGATGACGACATCGACGATGAGGCCGCGCGGCAGCGGCAAGGCGGCCCGCTTGGACGGCAGATAGTCGGCGATGGCGAGCGGCCTCTCCGTCGCATAGCCGCGCCCGCGGCCGAGCCGCAGGTGATACAGCAGCGGATTGGCCGCCGCCTCCGGATGCTGCGCGACGTAGTAGACGGCATCGAAGCGCGGGTGCGGATGGCGCAACTCCGCCGCCCCTGCCCGCAGGTAATGCAGCAGCGGGTTGAGCCCGCTGGCGGCGATGTCGGGATAGTGCTGGGCATACCAGGCGCTGTCGAAGAACGGGTTCGGATCACGCCGCTCCGCCACGCCATGGCGGATGAAGTGCTGCAGCGGATCAATGCCCGACGCAGCAATGTCGGGATAACGCAGCCGATACCAGCGCGCATCAAAAAACCCGGACATCGCCTGCATGATGGCGATTTCCCGTGGGTCGCCCAGAGCCTCGCCGCCGGGCGACTGTTTCATGACAGGCGACACCAACTACGCCCGACGAAACAGCCGGCCGAGAAAGCTTTGGCTTGGTCGCCGAGGCGCGCGCGCACTGGACTGACCGCCGCGCAGGCAAAACCGCTCGGGACCATCGCCCAGCGCGCTGTCTATTTCCGAGCGGAACTGGCGCAATTCGCGATCGTCGGCCCACGGCATGCGATACTCCTGCCGTCCCATGATCTGCTGCGCCAGCCGGAGGTTGTTGTCGGCGGCATCCGCCACGAAGTGGCTCTTGGAAGGCAGCACCGTAATGCCGGATCCAATCATTTTGTAGACGACTTGTTCCTTGCCATCATGCCGCTGGTCAGTGCCGCCAAAGCCGATCCGCACCAGGCGACGACTATGTTCCACATGTTCGTGCCCGTATCCCTTGAACCGCGAATTGAAGTAGCCGGCATAAGTCAGGGCGAGGCGTGAATACGCGGCGCACTGCGCGGTCACCATTGTCGAATCGACTGGATCGTCGGCTGTTCCGCTGCCGGATAGAAAATGCTCGCGCATCCAGTCACCGGCATAGTTGACGTGCCCCCAGCGCTGCGCCCCCAGAATCCATTGACTTTCCCATCCGGTAACGGTGGGTTGCGTATCGTCCTCCAGCAGGATCACCGTGGAACAGCCCAGCAGCTGCGACAGCAGAAACAGCGCGCGGTTCTTGTTCCAGGCGATGCCCATGTTGATGCCGGTGACAACAGGCACCTGCTTCCGGCGCAGCATCTCCAGCGTGCCGTCGCTGGAGCCATCATCGGCGACGACCAGGGCGGCGTCCGGCTCCCGGGTCAGCGCCCGCACCCGATCGATGACGCTGTCGACAAGCTCTTTCCGGTTATAGGTGATGATCCCTACTCCGACACAGAACTGCATCGTTCCCCCGAGACAACCATAACCCTTCGTATACGGTGCGGGGTCATGCTCCAACAAGCAGCAATGTGCAGGCGCCGGCGGCCAGCAGCAGGATCGGGTTGATTTTTGTCATACTGAACAGCGCGGTGCTGACGATGGTCACGGTCCATGGCGTCCAGCCATGCTCGGTGCCGCGCATCAGGGTCAGGCCACTGGCGAAGGTCATGCCGACCGCGACCGGTGCCAAGGCACGCTCCACCAGTGCGCGCCAGGCGGAGCGTGCCGCCCGCTGCCAATAGCGGGCGACCAGGTGCACAGCCAGGCAAGATGGCGCGAACATCGCGACGAAGGCGACCGCGGCGCCGGCGATACCCGCAGCTTTCAGTCCGATCAGCAGGACGATCAACGATCCCGGCCCCGGCGCGGCGCGGGAGATCGCGAACATGTCCAGAAATTCGCTGGCGGTGAGCCAATGGTACTGTCCACGGCGGCACGCTGCATGTCGGGGATGACGCCGGCGCCACCGCCGAATGCCAGCATCGACAGCATGGCGAACAGACCGGCCAGTTGCAGCAGCGCCAGACTCATCGCAGCGTCCTCACCATAGCATACGGGTCATGACGGGCGGGTAAGCCAGGCGGCCAGCAGGCTGACCGGCAACATGACCAGCAGCACATGCACCAGCGCAAACCCCAGGATGCCGATCGCCACCGTGACCGTCGCCGTGATCAGGATCGGCACCAGACCGCGGATGTTGCGCTGCGCCAGGCGGAGGCCGGTGCCAAGATTGAGGCCGATCGCCACCGCGCCCATGCCGGCCAATGCGCCGCTCAACCAAGCCGCGCCGGTGTGGGTTTCGGCCCGCAGATAGAGCACGCCCGCCAGCAGCACGATGGCGACCGGCAGGGCGGTCAGCCCGGCGAAGCAGGTCAGCGCCCCGAGGGTGCCGCGCATCTGGGTGCCGATGAACACCGCCAGGTTGACGTTCGTGGCACCCGGGACAAGTTGCGAAAGGGCATAGCCGGACAGGAACTGCTGGTCATCAAGCCAGCGGCGCTTCTGCACCACCTCCCGTCGCGTCCAGGCGGCCAGGCCACCGCCGAAACTCATCATGCCGATGCTGACGAAACTGACGAACAGGGCCGCCAAGGCGGGTGGCAGCGCTAGCGGATCACCGACGGGGTGGCCCGAAGCGGGAAGCGCCTTGGGGGGATGACGGGGCGATCGAGTCTCCATAGGGTTATTCAAGCCGGTCCGCGCTTGGGTGGACAGAGGTTATGGAGTGGGCGTCATGCAGTACCGGTCATTGGGTGCCAGCGGATTGAAGGTGTCTCCGCTGTGCCTGGGAACGATGATGTTCGGCGGTCCGACAGACGACGCGACGGCGGAACGGATTGTCGCCAGGGCGCAGGACCAGGGGGTGAACTTTATCGACACCGCGGATGCTTACAGCGGCGGCCGCTCGGAAGCTGCGGTCAGCCGAGGGATCCGCGGGCACCGTGGGTGGTGGGTGCTGGCAACCAAATGCGCCAACCCGACGGGTGCGGGGCCGAATGCGCGCGGGTTGTCCCGCCGCCACGTGCAGTTCGCCGTGGAAGCCAGCCTGCGGCGGCTGGCGGTCGAGGAAATCGACCTGCTGTACCTGCACAAGGAGGATCACGCCACGCCGCTGGTGGAAACCGTGCATGCGCTGGCGGACCTGATCCACGCCGGCAAGATCCGCTACTTCGGTGTATCGAACTACCGCAGTTGGCGGGTGGCGGAGATTTGCCGCTTGTGCGACCAGGCCGGCATCGACCGGCCGATCGCCAGCCAGCCGTTGTACAACGCGCTTAATCGCCAGGTTGAGACAGAGCACCTGCCGGCCTGCGGCTATTTCGGGCTGGGTGTGGTGCCGTACAGTCCTCTGGCGCGCGGCGTGCTGACGGGCAAATACCAGCCGGATGTTGCCCCGCCGGCGGAGACCCGTGCGGGTCGCCAGGACCGGCGGATGATGGAGTCGGAATGGCGGCCCGAGAGCCTGCAGATCGCTGGCCGCATTGCTGATCATGCGCGGGCGAAAGGGCTCTCTCCGGGACAGTTCGCCACAGCCTGGGTATTGAACAATCGTTTGGTCACGGCGGCGATCGGCGGTCCGCGGACCGAGGCGCAGTGGGAGGATTATGTGGCGGCCTTGGACTACCGGCTGGACGCGGAGGATGAGGCACTGGTCGATGGCCTTGTCTCGCCCGGGCATCCGTCGACGCCCGGCTACAACGACCCGGCGTACCCGATCGAGGGCCGGCTGCCGCGCCGGTGATGGTGGAGCTTCGTTTCGGCGCGATTTCTGCTATAGGGGATCGCGTGTCTCCGTAGCTCAGCAGGATAGAGCACAAGATTCCTAATCTTGGGGCCGTGGGTTCGAATCCCGCCGGGGACGCCAAGTTCCATCCGTAGTTTACCTAGGTTCTTACGATCGGAATCACCGCGATTTTGCTTCCGGGGCTTCAGCAGGCCTTCAGCAGCGGCAGTTAGCGGAAAAACCGGATCGCATTTCTGCAGCAACAGCTCGACTTCCGGCTGCGCGGCGATCGGCTGGCCGCCGAAAGACAGGCGGTCCGACCATCCCATTCGATCGATCAACTTGCTAAGGGCAGCATCGGCAATAAGTGCGTCAGCACGCCGATAAAGCTGCCCAACAAAACAAAGTCTTAGGGCCTGTTCGACACTGCAATTCGCAGCGATTAATGTCGGACAGGCCCTAAGTTCCCTGCTGCCTCCTGCCGCGCAAACGAGGATCGTGCGGTAACCCGGCGACATGGCCGAGCGTTAAGGGCAATCACATGCTTCGGAGTTTGAGGGACCTACCACTATGCGCAGGATTTTATGGGCCGTGCTTGGTGTGCTCTTTGGGGCAATCCTTGTCCCGGTGGTCTCGCCCTTGTTGCTGCGAATAAGTCGGCCAGTCGCAAAATCGGCGACCAAAGCCGGTCTTATAGCTTATCGTAGTGGGCGTGAGAAACTTGCTTTGCTGCGGGAAAACTTGGAGGACATTCTTGCCGAGTTGAAAAACGAGCTGTGACCGTTGCCAATGCGTTAGTAGCTTGCTTCGCAGGTGTCACAAAACTGTAGCCGACCATCTATGGGAATCGTAACGATAGCCATGCCATGAGGAGCGACCACAAAAAGATGTGTGACCTATGGCACCTTGGCTGGAGACCGTCGTTGCAAACGTCGAGCCGCTCGACGTGTTGTTGTTGCTTTCAGACTGGCTGATCGCACCCGCTTCGAAGGACGCTATCCGCATGGCGCACAAGGGCTACGTCGCTCACCACATTCCTGGCCGCCGAATCCGTATTCGGGTGCCGCACAAAAAGCGCGACACAGCGTTCTTTCAAGATGTGGCTGCACGGTTGAATGGCATTGAGGGCGTTCAGGCGTCTGTCACGCCCGAAACCAGCAGCGTACTCATCCATTATCAGGGCGACTTGGAAAGCCTTCTGATCAGCGCGGCCGCGGCCGGTCTTGAGAAGTTCATAGATCTGGAGATGGGTGACGAGCCTTTGGCACCGCTGGCGGATCGTATCATTGATCAAGCCGCTACAGTCGAGCAGAAGTTGCTGGCATCAACCGGCGGGCAGATCGACGGACGCTCATTCGTGATGCTGGGTCTGATGCTCGCCGCCGGGGTCCAGCTCTTTCGCGGCCAGCTCTTTGGTCCCGCCGTCCCCCTGCTATGGTATACGGCGGAGATGATTCGTAATTACACCCAGAACCATCCCCCGCGCCAAAACTAACGAGACTGCCTATACTCGTGTTCTCTTCGCTGCTGTTCGGCGAAATCCGGGGCGGTGCCGGACACCACTGAGCCAATTGTCTGTCTGACTCCAACAGCCGTTGTGGTAAGCACACGCGTAGCTTCCATCATGGCAGTCACGCCAATATTACCAACGGCGCGAACCGTGTCTTCCAACACGTTACCAACCGCCGAAATGAAACCACTCGCAACTTCGCCGCTTTTATCAGCCATCCCGTTGGAATTCCTTGCTGAAGTTGCGGGCGTGCCGGACGAGGCATCCTCTATGTCCGCCATTAATCTGCTCCCCTATTGCTACAATCTGATGACAGAATAGGGATTTGACGCCTTCAGGGTCAAGGCATAGGGGTCGTACCCGGAGTTCACGTGATTGAGTGACAGATGGATGCCTCAGTTGGCGCTCGGTGCGAAATTCTTCACTCTGCCGTCCCAGGTCGCCTGCGAATCGCAGTTCCAGGACTAAAGAACGACGGCCGGCAGGCTGTCCAACTTGAAAACTGGCTGCGCACACAGCCGGCTATTCATCGCGCTCACGCAAGCAGCTCTACCGGCAATCTCATCATAGCCTATGATCGATCACTTGAATTTGATACTATCGTCAGGATGGTCGACGCGGCGGGCGATGCGGGTCAAACATCTGCCAACCGGCTGGATCGTGAATGCTGGTGGGCCGAGAGTGTCAACACGGTCCTGGCAAATTTGGACAGCTCGATCGACGGTCTGGCGACCGACGACATCGCCCGCAGAACAAAACGTTTTGGTCGCACGGCGCCATCGGATGTCACAACATCCGATGAATGGCAAATTCTGCTCAGGCAGTTCAACTCGCTGCCGGTTTGGCTGCTAGGCGTTTCGTCCGTCATTTCACTTGCAACCGGTGGGTTGGTCGACGCTGCCTTGATTGCAGGCGTCATCACAGCCAACACAGCGATTGGCTTCTTTACTGATCGCCGAGCGGAACGGATCTTGCAAGCGTTCATTAAGCATGAGCAATCACAAGTCATGGTCCGTCGCGATGGCGTACCGACGGAACGGCTGGTCGAGGAATTGGTTGCGGGCGACATTATCTTGGTGCAGCCGGGCAACATCATTGCCGCGGATGCCCGTATTATTTCCAGCATTGACTTGCAGGTTGACGAGTCGATGCTGACCGGAGAGAGCGTTCCGGTCATGAAGTCCTGTACTACTCTGCCGCGTTCTGTTGCGGTTTCGGACCGAACAAACATGCTGTACGCCGGTACCGTGGCCATGTCCGGGTCCGCTGTCGCGGTTGTGGTCGCGACCGGTGGTGCGACGGAAGCTGGCCAGATCAAGGCTTTGGTTGCCTCGACAAACCCGACCGAGACGCCGATCCAGCGGCAATTCAATCACCTGGGGACGCAACTCACTCTGGCCAGCATGGCGGCGTCCGGCCTGGTATTCGGATTTGGCTTCCTGCGCGGCGTGCCGCTGGCAACCCTGATCAGGACGACCACCGCACTCGCGGTGGCCGCGATCCCGGAGGGGTTGCCGGCCGTGGCGACGTCGATCCTGGCAACGGGTCTGCGCGAGATGCAGCGCAACAACGTTCTGGTTCGGCAGATAGCGGCTGTCGAGACGCTAGGCGCGGTCAGTGTGATCTGCTTTGACAAAACCGGAACGTTGACGCAGAACAAAATGACTGCGGTTCAAGTCAGTACCTTGACCGATAAGTTCCGTATCCGTGACGGTTTCTTCCTTCTAGAAGAAAATGAGGTAAATCCCGCGGATCATCTCGCTTTGCACGCATTGCTTCTGGTCGCCGCATTATGCAACGACAGCGACGTGAAAAGCGCCGATGGCAGCTGCAACTTTGTCCTGAACGGATCATCCACCGAAAATGCAATTATGGCCGCAGCGATCGCCGGCGGCATCGACGTCGCCGAGGCTCGGCGCAAAAATCCCTTGTTGGAGCGGACCCCGCGTAGCGACACGCGCCGCTACATGATTACCGTTCATGAGGCTGCGGACGGCAACCTTTTCGTGGCCGCGAAAGGCAATCCGATCGATCTTCTCGCACTCTGTAACCGTGCAAGATCATCCAATGGGCAGATTGTCGCACTCACAGAGGCGGAACGTGAAGGCGTCCTGCAGGCAAATGAGGCCATGACGGCGCGGGGTTTGCGCGTTCTTGGATTTGCCAGCGTCGAGCATCCCGCTGATCAAGCCTCGCCGCCGGATCATCTGGTCTGGCTTGGCATGATCGGGATGGCCGATCCCGTTCGCCCTGATATCAATCATGTGCTGCGCGACTTCCACAACGCAGGCATTCACACGGTGATGGTGACTGGCGATCAAGCCGGCACGGCTTCAGCGATAGCCCATGAAGTACAGCTTTCTCCGGCAACCCCGCGCGTCATCGAGGGGTCTGCATTTTCCCAACTTGACCGGCAGGACATAGTTGAGACCGCGGGTCAGTACCGACGTGTTCTCCCGGGTCAGTCCGGCGCACAAATTGACCATCGTGCAGGCTCTGCAAGAAAGCGGTCTGACGGTGGCGATGACCGGCGACGGGACCAATGACGCGCCGGCTCTCCGGGCCGCCGACATCGGTGTCGCAATGGGACGGCATGGCACGGACGCCGCACGCGAAATTGCTGATGTTGTACTCGCCGAAGATGATCTTGGCACAATGGTTGTCGCGGTGCGCCAGGGCCGCACGATCTACGCCAATATGCGCAAGGCCGTCCATTTCCTCGTCAGCACGAACAGCAGCGAGGTGTTTGTCACGGTCGGCGCTGCCGCATGTGGCCTCGGCCAGCCGCTAAACGCCGGCCAGCTCCTTTGGCTCAATCTGGTGACCGACGTGGCGATTGCCTATTCCATGGGGTTCGAGCCAGCCGAATACGACGTGATGCAGCGTCCGCCCCGACCACGCGATGAGAACATCATCCGTCCTAGCGATTATTCCAGGCTCGCGCTGAAGGGTGGCTTGTTCAGCATCAGCGCCTTGTCCACCCATCTCTACGGCCTGGCCCGTCACGGCGCCACTGGCGGGGGTATCGCGTTCTCCACACTCATCGCGGCACAGTTGCTTGACGGCCTTAGTTCGCGGTCGGAGACCCAGGCGCCGTGGTCGTTGCCTGAAAACCGTACGCTTACACTGACCCTCTTGGGCACGGCCGTACTGCAAGGCTTGGTCAGCGTCATGCCATTCACCCGGCGTCTGCTCGGGTTGGCGGCCTTTGATCTACTGGACCTCGGTGTGATCGCGGCCGGTTCCTTGTGGCCGTTCCTGGTGGTTGAGACGGTGCTGAAACCAAACTCTTCCGGATCATCCGCGTTGCCTTCATGATCGGGTTGATCGGCATGGCGGTTATCGCGTACGCGGCAACGAATATCGACGATCTGTTGTTGCTCTGCGGGTTCTTTGGACATCCAGCCTATGCGACCAAGCAGATTGTGCTTGGCCAGTTTATCGGCATTGGGATCCTGGTCAGTGTCAGTCTCCTGTGTGCGCTGGCCGCGGTAGCCGTCCCGTTGCCTTACATCGGCCTTCTGGGCTTTGCGCCGATCTACCTTGGGTGCTGCCGCTTTCGCAGACGGTTCGATGTCGTCCAACGCAAGCCATCTTCGTCCAGACAAATTTTGGCAGTCATCGCGGCAACCGTTGCCGATGGCGGCGATAATATCGTTACATACGTTCCGATCTTTACCGGCAGCCGCGGAATGGAAGGTCTTGCGGTGGTCGCCGTATTTGCGGTGCTGACCGGATTGTGGTGCTGGATGGCAATGGCATTGGTGAAGCATCCCGTCGTTGGACGCATGTTTCGCGCTTGGAGCACCCGCCTGCTTCCCTTTCTATTAATTGCCGTTGGCCTGTTCGCGTTATGGCGAAACGGCAGCTTCGGGCTAATTTGACGCTGCGTCGCCCAGTGGCTGTGCGGTCAAGCCCGGTCGCAGCGACACGCCGGCCGCGCAATCCATCCGCGTCCGCCACTCCTCGCCGCGGACAAATGCGGCGCCCGTAAAGTGCCGCGATCAGTGCTAGGTCAGGAACGCTCGTGCGCCTTCCCACAGGCTTCGCACCACCTCTGCCGCCGGCTCTGCCCTCGCCAGGGCGGCCGATTGTCCCGCCCACACCTGCATCCGGTGGACGTCGCCAGCCGCCCCGCCGGCGGTGCGCATCGCGGCGGTCAGGGCGCGCTGCACCGGATACGGTGCTGGAACCGGCGCATCCGTGGACGCCGCGGCGCGCGCGTAATCGGTTGCAATGCTACGCCCGGCGCGTCCACTGAAGGCGCGGGTGATCATGGTGTCCTCCGGCGGCGTCCGACTGATCGCGGCGGCCCAGACGGGGTGGATCGCCGCCTCCGGGCAGCGCAGGAAGCCAGTGCCGATCTGCGCCGCGCTGGCGCCGAGCACCAGGGCAGCCGCCACGCCACGGGCATCCGCGATACCCCCTGTTGCCACCACCGGAATGCGCACAGCGTCCACCACGGCCGGTAGCAGCGCGAACAATCCAACCTGCTGCCGCTCGGCTTCAGCCGCATCGAATGCACCGCGGTGACCGCCAGCCTCGGCGCCTTGCGCAACCACCACGTCGGCACCCGCCGCCTCCGCGGCCAAAGCCTCGGCAACCGTTGTGACGGTGGCGAACCAGGCAATGCCCCGCTGCTTCATGCCTGCGACGAACGCCGGTGGGTAAAGTCCCATGATCGAAGAGACGATCGGCGGACTCACCGCCAGGATCGCGTCGCACTGCGCTGCAAAGTCGAGCGGCGGGGCATCAGCCGCCTCGGGCCGAACCGGAGGTCCCCACCGGCCGAGGAATTCGCACAGCCGCGCCTCGTGCTCGGCGTCCCGATGCGGGGCGGGGTCCGGGATCCAGATGTTCATCTGGAAAACGCCGTTGCTGTGGGCGCGGACCTCATCAGCCCAGGCTCGGATCTCGGCCGGTTGCATGAGCAGGACACCGCAGGCACCCAACCCGCCGGCGTTGGCAATGGCGATCGAAAGCGCCGGTGGGCAAGCCCCCGCCATCGGCGCCAACAGGATCGGGACACGCAATCCGAAGCGTTGGCAGAAGGCGTCGGTTTGGCTCAATGACATGGCTCGGTTTCCGGTCGCTGTCTTGGCGAAACATGTCGCTAGAAGCGCCATTCACTTCAAGCGAGGCTTCGCAATGGGTGTGACCTGTCCTGGTGATAGCGCCATCCCGTCGCGCGCCGCGGTCCCCATCCGGGCTAGGGCGAGCCCAAGCTGCCAAGCGGCAGCGACCGCTCCGACGCGAAGCGGATGGGTGGCCGTCAACCGAGGTGTTCGCGAAACAGACCCAGCTTTTCCTGGGCAACACGATCTGAATAGCCGAAAAGAACAAGATCGTTGTCGGCCCTCAGCACGAGTTCACGCCAGGATGGCACCACCAGGATGTCCCGCTCCTGCAGCGGGATTTCGTCGCCTTCGACCAGCGCCGCCCCGCGTCCCTCGACGACGACGAACACCGTGCCATCGGTCGAGGCCCGTGGCCGAGTGGTAAATCCCGTTGGCAACAGCCGCACATGGGCCGAAATGGTCGGCATCACCGCGCCGCCATCCGCCGGATTGGTGAACTCCAAGGCGTATCCAAGGTGCGGGTCAGGGGCTTCGCCGCGTGCCACGGCGTGCAGGCTTTCGCGCCACTCGGCATATGGATAGTGGAACAAGGGCTGGCGGCCGTGACGGCGGTCGGTGACAGTGCCGCGCATCGGCCGCAGGTTTCGTCCATAGCGCAGCAGCGTATCGCCCGGCGGCACGGTTTGCGGGTGCGCCTCCGTCGATAGGTGTTCAGCGAAGCTGGCATCGAAATGCCGCACGGTCGGAATGTCCAGCCCATCCAGCCAGATCATCGGCTGGGACGACGTGTTGCCATGGTCGTGCCATTGCCAGCCCGGCGTCAGCACCAGGTCGAACGTGTGCATCACCGCTTTCTCTCCGTCGACCGCGGTAAAGGCACCTTCGCCCTGCATGACGAAGCGCAGCGCGCATTGCGCATGCCGGTGGCAGGGCGCCACCTCCCCAGGCAGGATAAGCTGCAGTCCGGCATAGAGGCTGGGGGTTACCGAGGACGTACCGGGCAGCCCCGGATTTTCCATGATGAGCACACGGCGCTCCGCCTGCGCGGCGCTGATCAGGTCACCGGCGCGCAGCAGGTAGTCGCGCGCGTCGGCGTAGGTCCAGCGGTGGACCTGGGCCGGCGAACGAGGGCTGGGCGTCACCAACGCGCCCAGGACCTCCCATAACGGGTACAGGCTGCGCGGCTGCATTTCCGTGTAGAGCGCCTTTAACTGGCTGGTAGCGTCGTTGCTCAGGGCTGCGGACATGGACGGCTCCTCCTTGGGGGCAACATCAAGACAGCATTTCAGGCCGGATAAATCAGGCTGTTCGGAATCATTTCCGAATCGAAAACGACAATCCGCTCGCGCAGTCGCGGCCCTTCGTTTTCACGCACCAGCAGGTCATGGCACACGGCGCAGAGCACGATGTCGCTTTGCTTGTCGATCAGCGTCTGCACCACCAGCAGATTATGCCGGGTTCGCACCCCCTGTTGATCGCGTGAAACGATGCGCAGCGGACCGGGAAACCGCCGATAGTAACGCGGCGCGAACATCTGTGTCCGAGTCAGTCCCATCACCCGATCCACCAGCATGCCGCGGCTTTCCGCCTGAACCGTGCAAAGCGTGTAACCCGCCTCATAATTCTCCCGCGGGATGACGCGGTACAGACAGTCCTCGGTAAACAACGACGGCCATTCCTCCAGCCGCACGTCGTCAAGAATAGTGTAGTAATCGTCGAAAAAGTCCCGCAGCGCGTCGCGGTCGATGCACGCCCGGTCATCGGTCGCGGCGTTCATAGCCCCATCGCCTCCCGCCAATAGCGATACATGCCGCGAATGCCGACCTCGGTCGCCATATGCCCTACGCTCTCGACCTCGCGGCCGCCCATCACCACCAACGCGTCCTCGTCCGGCGAATGGGCGAAGCCCTGCTGATTCATCTCGATGATCTCGCTGTCGTCAGCCGAGACGAAGCCCGCGGGCCCGAACAGGTTAGCTTGCCGGGTACGTCGCAGCCGCATCTCGGGCGTGTCGTCAGCGTAACCAAAATGCGTCCAGTGGAAGTCGAACCCATCCGGCCCGGTCGGCACGATCTGACGGGTGCTGAGCGAATTGCTGTTCTGTTGCAGCACCGCACTGGGGAACACGGTGATCATGCCGACGGTCTCCTCGCCGGGGAACTCCTGCACCGCGTCCAGGACACGCGCATCGGCGAGCCTGATGTCGCCTTTGAAGGTGCGCATGCTGGCGGTGACGTCGTTGGATTCCTGCTTGCCGCGGCAGCTGATCAGGATGCCGTGGCGGCCGGACGGGTCGATTTCCGTGGCTGACTTCTGATCGGCGCGGAACAGGCCGAAGGTGACGAAGAAGACGTGCAGCAGGGACGCGTGGTACGGGTCCTTGATATTCTCCTGCATCAGCTTCCAGTTGCCCGGGATGTGCTGCCGGTTGTAGCCGAGGACCTGAAGTTTCCGGCCGTCATAGACCCGTGTGTAGTGCTGCCAGAAGCGTTCGCCGAGGTATTCGCGAAACGGCGGCGTGGCGTCGGAGAAGGTCGCCCAGACCAGGCCGTTGACGACCTCCACCCGCAGCTTGCGCAGGCCATGATTGCGCGGATCGAAGTCCGCCGGCATGCCGCCTTGTCCGCGCACGCCGCGGCGGAACGGCGCGCCCTGTAGGTCGCCGCGCAGGCTGTAGTTCCACTGGTGGTAGGGGCAGAGCAGGTCCTTGACGTGCCCGCCACGCGCCTGACAGAGCTTCACCCCGCGGTGCGCACAGCGATTTTCAAGCACGCTGACCTCATCGGGCGCGCTGCGCACGACGATGACCGGGCGCTCGCCAAGGTTGGTGGTCCGGTAGTCGCCGACCGCGGGGATCTCGGCTTCCAGCCCGCAGTACAGCCAGTTGGGTCCGTACCAGATCCGCTCCAGCTCCATCGCATAGACCTCAGGGTCCGAATACACCCAGTAGGGGACGCGGCCGGCGGCATCTTCCGGCCAAATACGACTGATGTTGTTCATGGCGCTCTCCCGACCGAACTCCACCTGGCAGTTTTGGCTGGCGGGTGATGGCGTGTCAAAGGCGAACTCGTCATGCTGCCACGCCGGGCGCAAATACCGCCAAACTGATTGAGCAAAGCCTTCTGCCTTGCTCGCGGTCCGGGCTCTCGCAAGCGCCGCGCCGACGTGGTCGGAATCTTCCACCATGTTGACGGACACTACCTGAACCTGAACCGCCGCCCGCGCCGCCGAACTGTGATGTCTTTCACATACCGCGGAGTGAAAAAGGTGGATGATAGCCTTTGTAGGATTATAGGAGACTTCCGATCATGTGGCGCTGTTCTGTAACGCTAATGAGCGTGAACTTATTCCAGGCTGCCCGCGTGGTCTTGGTGCTGCTCTGTCTCCTGCTTGCTGCCTGCGCACAGATCTGGGCAAAGCCAGGCGGAACGGAAGCCGAACTTGAAAGCGCGAAAGCGGCCTGCACTACGCAATCCAAGGCAATGTTCCCGCCGATCATGCGGCAGGTCCAAACAGCACCCAGTTATTCGACGCCAATGCAGACTAATTGCACCAGCGACGCGTGGGGAATGCACTGTACGACCACAGGCGGAAGCTTCGTCCCGGCCAGCTATTCGTGGGAGGATGCGAATGACAACGTCCGTAAGAATGCCTTCCGCTCCTGCCTGATCACAGCGGGATGGCAGCCGGTAAAGGACAAGGAGGAAGCGGCGCTCGTTACCAACTCAAACTCAAATTCCGTGCCGGTGAAGTGAGGCTGGGACGGCCTATCCGGCTTTTTTTTCAGTTGCGCTTAAGAGGCGGGAAGCATGTCTGGAGCCGTCGAGCAGCGAACTCACTGCATAGGAAAACAAGTTACGAACGGCTACAAACCGATTGAACGGCAAAATAGATCGGCGGACGCGCGAATTTAGACGCTGGAGACACGCGTGACAGTGCTGAAGCAAAAATACAGGATTCGGAAAATAAGGTGTCAGGGGTAGGCGCGCAATTGACCAGTCTGGAGAACGAAGTTGAGCAACGCACAGCCGCCCTTCAGGGGAGTTTTGGTTAGCTTACCAGCAAGGTGGGTACTCTAAGTTCTGGATTGCAACAGGTCCAGACCGACACGGGCAGCATTAAGGCAGACATTGCCAGCCTGAACACATTGCATGCTGGGCATAGGCATAATTTGAACATATTTACGGCGATGACCGACACCGAGGGTTTCGTCCAGAATAACTATCTTCTGGCTTTCTGTGTTGGGAGTTTTGGCCCGGGTCAACCTGCTCCTCCATTTCCTTTACCGACAGATACGCCAAGTTAGATCCGGATTGCTAATCCAGCTGCTTCAAGATCCACCCAGGTATTGCCAACTTAACGGCTGCTGGCGTGCTGGGGGTTGTCCGGCCAGTCTACCAGCATGACCACACAGCCATCCCTGTATCGCCGCCACCGCTTCCCTGCCAAGATCACCAGCCATGGCGATCGGATTCCCGCAGGGAATCTAGATCGGCACACTGTGCTAAATCTCGCACCAGTCGACTTTTGAGGTCGTTGATCCTTCACCCTCGCGTTACGATGGAACCGCAATCAAAAGACTGGTTGAGTAAGAACCACAAGTAACTCATGTTGCCGAGCCAAGGGAAAACGCAATGTCGGAATCGGTACCATCGGCCCCATCGCCGCAAACGGCACAAAAAAATGGCAACTACCATCGCGATTTCGTCAGATACGTTATGTCTGACGTTTTTGCTCTGCTGGACTTCTTGTCAGGCAGAGCCGTTCCCTCCTTGGCATCGCCATCGGATCGCTACGCTCGTTCGCATCCTCACATAGGCGACGCCGACAGTTCGGCCGGTCAGCCGAAACCTGCCACCATGTCGAGTCATGATATCGAGCACAATTTGGACGACCCCAACCTTATTCTGTGCCACGCCATGAGGATTGCGGCACAGCTAGACGCCGAGGACGGAAAGATCAGTGACGCGGACGCGGCCTTTCTGATCGTTGCGCGCGACAGACTCAACATTCGGGCTGCACCCGCAACCGGAAGCTCCATTTCGTTTACCATCCAGGTTGTTGAACGCCTGCTGAAGAAGGCACCAGAGACTGCCGACGGCAAGCATTATCGCGCCGGCTACATCATTCCGGACAAATCGCTGGACGACGTCGCTGTGGCGTTATCAGCTTTTGTCAGGAGTTGCTTGAACGAAATGTTCATTCTATTGCTATTAGCCGTTGCTTTATCGACCTATGTTGCTTATGGCAAGCTGCTTCTGGATACGCGAGATGCGGCGAACAAGGATTTTGGCGCGAATATGACTGCTATGGAGGCGGAAGTCAGTCACTATTCCAGCGCTCAAAATTCACTAACCGAAGCCAGTTCCGGACTGTATGACGACAGGACCGGGTTCGTCGACAGCTTCTGTGCACAGCACGCCGCGGACATTCACGTGCATGACGTTTGCTATGAACGCGCTGAGCTGGTCCTGAGGAAAAATGACATCCACGATCTTCTTACCCGTTGGGCTAACGTCTTTGTCAGGGACAGCTCTTGGGAGAACGTGAAGACCGGCGAGAAAATAGAACAATACGCGACAACCATGGTCGGTGTCGTTGGAAATTACGTCCTGCCGATTTTATATGGCGCCCTTGGGTCTTTCGGCTTCGTGTTGCGCAGGCTCAACAGGCAACTGGCTGATTATCTGCTGATGCCGCGTGACCTTCGCGCCAACCATATAAGGATCATGCTTGGGATCGTCACTGGGGCTTGCATCGGATTGTTCGTCAACAGCTCGACCGGTGCCGCTACGCTAACCGGGTTGGGCGGGGCAGCCATTACCCTTTCCGCTTCGGGCATCGCATTCCTTGCCGGCTACGGCGTTGAAGGGGTCTTCAAAATGCTGGACGCGTTGATAAACCACGTCTTCAGCATCAACGAAGATCGTAAAAGCGGCACGCCTAGCTGATCATCGGCCCTTCCGGGCTCGGGCTTGTCAACGAGTTGGAACGCATGGTTTTTCCGTGATCTGGGAAGGGTCGTCGTTCCGCCGCCCCGCAGGGCGTCCAGCTTTGACAGCGCCGCCCAGCAGCGCTTTTCTCGGGTTGTACTGTGAAGACCCGCCAAAGGAAACCACCAGATGCGCCCGATGGAAGGCATGCGCGTGATCGCGCTGGAACACGCCGTGGCCGCGCCGCTCTGCACTCGCCACCTCGCCGACCTCGGCGCCGACGTAATCAAGATTGAGCGTCCCGGCGATGGTGACTTTGCACGCGCCTACGACAGCTACGTCAACGGCATCTGCAGCCACTTTATCTGGCTCAATCGCGGCAAGCGCAGCGTCACCCTTGATGTCAAGCACCCAGAGGCCCGTGCCGCGCTGGACCGCCTGATCGCCGGCGCAGACGTACTGATCCAGAACCTTGCCCCCGGCGCCGCGGCCAGGCTTGGCCTTAGCCATGAGGCGCTGAAGCCGGCCAACCCGAAGCTGGTGGTCTGCGACATCTCCGGCTACGGCGAGAGCGGGCCGTTCGTGCACAAGAAGGCCTACGATCTGCTGATCCAGGCGGAGTCCGGGCTGATCAGCGTCACCGGCTCCCCAGACGAGCCGTCCCGCGTGGGGATCTCCATCGCCGACATCGCCACCGGGATGTACGCGCTCACCGGCATCCTGTCGGCGCTGCTGCGGCGCAGCCGCTCTGGGGAGGGCGCCAACGTCAAGGTCGCCATGCTCGATGCCCTGGGCGAGTGGATGAGCTACCCGATGTTGCGGCAGGCCTATGCCGGTTCGCCGCCGCCGCGCCTGCCGACCAGTCATCCCGCCATCGCGCCGTACGGGTCGCATCGCACCAAGGATGGCCAGGTGATCTTCGGGCTGCAGAACGAACGGGAGTGGGCGACATTCTGTCAGAAGGTCCTTGGCCGGCCCGACATACAGACCGATCCGCGCTTCGCCACGCAGCACGTACGACGCGAAAACCGCGCGGCCTTGACTGCTGTTATCGAAGACTTCTTTGCCACCATGACGACGCCTGAGGTGGTCAAGCTGCTGGACAACGCCGGCATTGCCAACGGGCGGTTGAACGAGCCCAAGGATGTCTGGGACCACGTCCAGTTCGCCGCCCGCGACAAGTGGCGGCAGGTCAACACCGAGGCTGGACCGGTGCGTGCGCTGCTGCCGCCGTTTCAATTCACTGACCAGGACGCTGTGGTGGGCGATGTCCCCTCGATCGGGCAGCACACGGATGAGGTGCTGGCCGAGGTTGGCTTCACCGCGGACCGCATCGCGGCAATGCGCTCGGCCGGGGCCCTATGAGCGGGTTCGACCCTGCCCTGCACCGCATGGTTCCCGAGCAACGGTGGTTCGGGGATTTTGTCCGTGGCGAACGGTTCGTGCTGCCCAGCCGGACCATGACGGACGCGGTGTTCTTGGCGTTCCAGGCGGCCAGCGGCGACAACCACCCGATCCACTACGACGTCGAGTTTTGCAAGGCCCGCGGCATGCCCGGATTGCTGGCGCATGGCCTGCAGTCGTTGGTCCAGACAGCGCCTGGCGCCGGGCTGTTCCCCTACATGACCGAAAACTTGCTGGTCGGCTTCATTGAGCAGTCCAGTCGCTTCCTGAAACCAGTCTTCGCTGGCGATACGCTTTATCCAACGCTGGTGATTGATGAACTGACCGAGAATCGAACCACCGGCGTCGTCGGCTTTGCCAGCACGATCCACAATCAGCGGCGCGAACTGGTGCTAGACGGACGGCAGCGCTACCTGCTGCGCAAACGACCGGCGGGCTGAGCCAGCGATCAACGACCTGTCGAAGCGCCCACCAAGAGCTTCGGTATGGCAGGTGTTCTAGACAGCGCCGGCACACGCTGACTGTAGATAGTTTCGTATTGTCACGCGCATTGATTGAAGGTCGGCTACCTCGCCGAATTTTGTGCCGAATGAACGCTTGTTTAGGACGTCCGGCTTCATTGGCCCTTGCTTTGGCAAGATTTGCGTGACATACGCAAAAAGGGCATAGGTGATATCTCCTCGTACCCGATCAACTCGGCTTCTCACGCTACTAGCAGTCTTGACTTTGCGTCAAAAAAGGACTTCGCGCCGATAATCGGCCGCGACGAACGCCGACTTCAACACGCCTGACCGATGGCGCAGGGATGCGTGCCCATCGGCATCGAAGCATTGCCGTGACTAGACGTCACGCGGGCACCGACATGCAAGATTAACGTTGCGATTAAGTAATCAGTAACGGGAGCGAAACTCATGGCACTGTCCAAACGGACTGCAAGCACGATACCTTGGTGGAAAGAGCCAACCAGGGATCAGTGGATGGCGTGGATAGCCGCCTGGTTGGGTTGGACGCTGGACGCGTTCGACTTCACCATCTTTCTGCTGATCATGGTGCCGATCGCCTAGGAGTTTAATGTCCCGCTGGTCGAGGTGACCGCGGTGTTCACCGTCACGCTCTGGCTCCGTCTTGTCGGCGCAACCGCCTCCGGCTGGCTCGCCGACCGGATTGGCCGCAAAAAACCGCTGATGATTTCTATTCTATGGTATTCAGCCTGCAATTTCATCGCCGGCTTCTCGCCGACTTTCCTATTCTTGTTCATCTTCCGCGCGTTGCTCGGTGTTGGTATGGGGGCGGAATGGCCTGCCGGCGCCGCACTCGCGATGGAGACGTGGCCGATACGCTCACGCGGATTGATGAGCGGCCTCTTGCAAGGATCGTGGGGAATCGGATTCCTGTTGTCCAGTGTTGTGTATGCCTTGCTCTATGACGCAATCGGCTGGCGGGGCCTGCTTTGGATCGGCGTGCTGCCGGCGCTCGCCGTGCTGTGGATCCGAAAGAACGTCAAGGAGCCGGAGGTCTGGGTAAAGAACCGCGCCATCCAGCGCGAGCAGAATCAGGAAGTTCGCGTGCCGCTGCTGCGCATCTTTCGCCGCAAGATGATCGGCAATACACTGACCGCGTGTCTATGGATGGCCAGCGGTTTTGTCGTTTACTACTCGACATTCGGTATGTTCGCCACGCACCTGCAACGTGACATGCACTTCAGCCCCGCGCTGGTTGCCTTGCCGGTCGCGCTGTCCAACATCACGGGCTTCGTGGCGAGCGGATTCTGGGGCTTGGTCGCGGACCGGTTGGGCCGCCGCTGGGCCATGATCATTCCAGCTATGATCGGTCTTTTCATCGTGCCATTCTATCTGCTCACGTCCGACTACACTCTGACGGTCGCTGCTTTTACGCTGCAAGGATTCTTCTTCGGTGGCATGTATGGACAGAATCCCAGCTACCTGACCGAACGCTTCCCGACGGAAATCCGCGCGACCGCGGCAGGTTTTTGCTATCATCAAGGGGCGATCTGGGCTGGCCTCGCGGCGCCGATCCTAACCTGGTTCGCCGCCGGTCAACCAACTGGTTTCGTGATTCCAATGCTCGTGGCACAGTTCGCCGCGGCGCTCGTCTTCATCGTCGCCTTGCTGCTAGGGCCCGAGACAAAGGGAAAGGAGCTGTTGGCGGAATTGGACGGGGCTGCTCTGGTTGCCGTTCAACATTGATCCGCCATAGCATTCCGCCAGTCCGGTTCGGCTGGTGCCAACGCCTCCGCGTTCAGGCGCGTTAGGGCGAATGCGGGAAATCAGCGGACCACGGAAGATCAAGCTAGTGCGTACTGGCCCACACCGCAGGCGGTGCGAATCGGTTTAGTCTGATGCTTGATCGATCCATGCTCTGCACGAGAGTCTCCCTTGCGTAACTCGCGCCGACCGCGGCGCGACTTTCCGCCTGTCCAGCGTGCCTATATAACCGCAATGAAATATCGTCTGCTTCTTGGTCTGGCGCTGGCTCTGCTGGCCTGTCCCGTCAACGCTCAACGAGCCCCGAACAACGCCGCGCCAACCGGCCTATGGTTGACGCAGGATCGCGGCGGTGTAATTGCAATCACGCAATGCGCGGATCGGCTCTGCGCGCGCATTGTCGGCGTGGTGCTCGATCGCGCGACGGACGCAATGCCGGTCGACTACCGCGGCGTGTCGCAATGTGGCCTGGAATTGATTAACGATGCGCAGCAGGTTCGGCCCGGGCTTTGGAAGGGCCACATTCTCGACCCACGCAACGGCAGCACCTATGGCGCTGAGCTGCGGCTGGACAGCCATGGCCGCCTGGCGATGCGCGGTTACCTAGGCTTTACGCTGCTCGGCCGCACCGAAACCTGGACCCGCTACACCGGCGTGGCGCCGCGCGACTGCCGCCTGACAGCCAGTCGCAGCGGCGAAGCCGAGGGCCGACCACAGCTCAACGCGCCCGGCTAGCCGCGCGGCTGTCAGGCAACCCGGCTCATGGCGGCGTATTGGCCTTCAGGAACGCCACCACCCGCGCCTCCTGCTGGTCGAGGTAATCCGGTCCGCGCCAGTCGCTGATCACTTCCACTCCTGGCAGCAGCACGGCCAGCTCCGCGCTGGTTGCCGCCGGGTGCGGGATATCCGTCCCCGGCAGCAGCATTGTCGGCACCGGACAATTGCGCACGAATTCCCGGTCCACGCAGAAGACGAACTCGTGGCCCCACATGTTGCGGCCGAAGGCGGCGAGAGCTTCCTCATCCAGATCCGGACGCGCCGCGTGCTGCTCCTGGCTCCACTCCGCATGACTATTCGGGAAATACGTCGGATGCTCGGGATTCAGACCGATCGGATTCTGCAACACAGCGGCGGTGACGCGTGTCGGCGCGGCCTCCACCGCCTTCAGGCAGAAGCTGCCGCCGATGCAGCCCCCCAGCACATGGAACTTTTCGAAATCCTAGTTGGTCCATCAGAGCCAGGTGGTCGGCGGCATAGGTATGCCAGCCGTGGTCGGCCTTGATTCCGGTGCGCGACTGTCCGGCGTTGCGCTGATCCATCGCGACGGCGGTAAATCCGGCCTCCGGCAGCGCCCGGGTCCAGTCGACCCACGGCCGCGGCGGACCTCCGGCGGGCGCCGGCCACATCTCCATGCGCGACCGCAGGCCGCCGGGCGCGAACAGCAGGACCGGGAAGCCTTGGCCATAGGTCTCGTAGTGGATTTCGCCATCCGGACGGGTCAAAACGGGCATGATTTTCTCCTGTTCATCGTCTCTTTGGTTGCACGGCCTCCTGGTTCAGTGGCTATGTGCTTTATCCTAAAAGCCGCCGAGCCTCAGCCGCGTCGGCGGCAATCTGCGCCTTTAAGGCGTCAAGCCCGGAGAATTTTTCCTCAGCCCGGATATAGGTGTGCAGTGCCACAGTGATTTCGGAATCATACAGATCGCCAGCAAAATCAAACAGATTGACCTCCAGCCGGCTCTCCGGTCCCGTGTTCACCGTTGGGCGCCGGCCGATATTCGCGACACCGTTGTGCAACGACCCGTCGGCCAGCCGGATGCTGACGGCATAGACCCCGCGGGCGGGTTCCAGGTGACGGCCAAGCGGCACGTTGGCGGTGGGAAAGCCGATGGTGCGACCGCGTTCGTCGCCGTGACTCACCACCCCGCGGATCGCCCACGGGCGCCCCAGTTCAGCCGTCGCCCGCTCAGGGTAGCCGTCCTGCAAGGCGCGCCGGATGCGGGTGGAGGACAGCGGGCCTTGCGCATCGGTGACCGGGGGAACCAGGGTCAGCCCCATGCCCAGCATCTCCGCCCGCCTTGCCAGGAAGCCGGTATTGCCGCCGCGACGGTGGCCAAAGGCGAAATCCTGGCCGGATACCAGATGGCGGGCGCCAAATCCCGCGTGCAGCACCTCGGCGACGAATTCGTCCGCCGTCATCAGGCTGAATTCGTGATTGAAAGGCAGCTCATACAGCAGGTCGACACCCAGGGCCGCCAGCGCATCCGCCCGCTCCGCCGCCAGCGTCAGGCGGAACGGCGGGTCATCGGGACGAAACACCTCCCGCGGGTGGGGCTCGAACGTCAGCACCGCGAGCGGCGCGTCAGGCCGAGCGGCGTGGGCGGCACGGATGACGCTGGCGTGGCCCAGGTGCACGCCGTCGAAATTGCCGAGTGCCACGGTCGCGCCACGCGCATCCGGGGGCACGTCATGCCAGGTGTGGAAAATCCGCATCAGGCGCGCGATGGCACCAGAACAGAGGCTTCGCCGTCTATCACCACCGTCTCCTTCACCGTGCAGGTGGTCCGCAAGGTGGCGCGCTTCTTCGCCGGATTCAAATCGATGATTTCGACCATGGCCCGCACCGTGCTGCCGATCTTCACCGGCGCGCGGAAGGTCAACGACTGGCCCATGTAGACGGTGCCCGGCCCCGGCAGATGGTTGCCCAGCACGGCGGAGATCAGGCCGGCGGACAACATGCCATGCGCAATGCGCCCACCGAAGCGCGATTGGGCGGCAATCTCCTCATCCAGGTGGATCGGGTTCATATCCATGCTCACCGCCGCGTACATCAAAATATCGGCCTCGGTGATCGTCTTGCTGAGCGTGGCGGTCTGGCCGATCTGTAGATCTTCGAAGAAATAGCCCGCGGCCTTGCTGCCCTGTGGTGGTGCCTGTGGTCATGTTCAACGTCCCGGTTTAGCTTGCCTTTTGAAGCCTTCGGACCATCGGATCAAGCCGCTTGCGGTACGGTGGCCGATTCGATGACGGTTGAGCACAAGGGATTGAACGTATGCCGGCAACAGATGTAGGGGCGTCCGAGGAACTGCTGGCGGAACTCGCCGCCTGGGTCAAGATGGAGACGCCAACGACCGATGGCGCCTCGGTGAACCGGTTGATGGACGTGGCTCAGGCGGCGCTGACTCAGGCCGGCGCGGTGACCACGCGCATTCCGGGTCGAGACGGCTACGGCGACAACCTGATCGCGCGCACGCCTGATGCCGCCAACGGAACCGACGTCAAACCGGTGCTCGTCGCCGGGCATCTCGACACGGTGTGGTCGCACGGCACGCTGGCGGAGATGCCCTACGCGGTAGACGGCAAGAAAGCGCGCGGCCCGGGCATCTACGACATGAAGGCCGGCAGTTTCCTGGCGCTCCACGCGATGCGCTGCATCCTGACCCAGAAGGTCGCAACCGCGCGCCCCATCGTATTGCTGCTGACACCTGACGAGGAGGTCGGCAGCCCGACCAGCCGCTGGCTGATCGAGCAGGAAGCCGCCCAGGCGTCGACCGTGCTGATCCCGGAACCCGCCGGCGCCGGCGGGGCGTGCGTCACGGCGCGGAAGGGGGTCGGGCGCTTTGTCATGCGGATAGAGGGCCGCGGCTCCCACGCCGGCGGCGCGTTCGAGGATGGCGCGTCGGCCATTGTCGAGCTGTCGCACCAGATCATCGGCCTGCACCGGATGGTGGATATCGAGCGCGGCATCACGCTGAACGCCGCGCCAATCTGGGGCGGCTCGCGCCCGAACGTGATTTCTCCGGATGCCGGGTGCGAGATCGACCTGCGGGTGAACTCGACAGCCGACGGCGCTGCGATGGAACATCGGCTGCTCGCCTTGAGCGCCAAGACATCGGGCTGCCGGGTGATCGTCGAGGGCGGCATGAACCGGCCGCCCTATACCGAGAACGCCGACATCCTGTCGCTGTACGGCAAGGCGCAGGCGATCGCGCAGCAGGTCGGGCTGACGCTGCCGAAGCAGCACCGCGGCGGCGGCTCGGACGGCAACTTCTCCGCCGCCCTCGGCGTGCCGACGCTGGATGGGCTGGGCTGCCCCGGTGGTGGGGCACATGCCAGTCATGAGCACATCTTATGGGGTCATCTGGCGCAGCGGGCGGCCCTGATGGCGGGACTGCTGGAGACACTGTAGGCGGCGGCGCTGCCTGGCCGTAGTGGCAAGCCTCCGGCCATGATACCGAGGAGCACCGCCGCCTATGTGTCCCGTTAGCCTGAAAGGGGCTAACGTCCGCGACCCGGCAGCATCCGGTCGAGCACGTCATCCCGCCAGACATACCGATGGAACAGTGCCGCCGACGCATGCAGCCCGGCAACCGTGACGATGATCCAGCCGATGGTGGCGTGGACCCCTTGCACCTGATCGGCCAGGGCATGATTGCCCGGATCAAAGGCCGGAATGGTGAACAGGTTGAAGATGCTGTCTCCGCGCGTCCATGCCAGCGCCATCCCGACCAGCACCATGGCAACGATCAGCGCGTAAAGGCCCCAGTGGGTGGCTTTGGCGATCACGTTCAGAAAGCCCTTGTCGGCGAGCGGCAGGCGGCGGCCGTTGGAGAGGCGCCAGAGGATCCGGCCCAAGATGATCGCCGCCAAGATCACGCCGCCGGTAATGTGCATCGATCTTGCATCGATACGCAGCGCGCCCTTCGGAAACCAATCGATCGTCTGCGCCCCGAGCCATTGTGTGGCGACCAGGATGGCTGTCACCCAATGCAATACAATCGTCGTGGTATCATAGCGGATTGCCTGGGTGCTGACGGGCTGCACGGTTCAAACTCCTTAAGGTTGCTGCGCTGACCGCGACTAAATTCTTTCATGACCGCGACTGGTACAAGGTCATATATTGCCAGCTTTGGCGGATATGGCCGTGCTGAACCAGTGCTTACCCCAGTCGTGGCAGAGATCAACCACGCACCTTCCGCCGCTGGCTTCCAGCCTGGCCCACGCCCACTTGCCGGCACATGGAGAGCAGCGGGCAAGTTGGGCATTTCGGCCGCGGTCCTGTGCAGATGTGCTTGCCGAAAGGTACCAGACGCTCATTGATTTCGATCCAGTACTGTTGCGGCAGCTTGCCGGCAAGGGCAACCATCGTGCGCTCGGGCGAGGGCTCGGCGACATAGCCCCAACGATTGGTCACCCGGTGGACATGTATATCCACGCAAACGGTTGGCTTACCGTAACCAACCGCCAAGGTGAGCGCCGCCACCTTCAGACCGACGCCGCGGAAGGCGGTCAGACCCTCCAGCGTGTCCGGGACCTTGCCGTCATAGCACTCCAGGATGGTGCGCGAGAGGGCGAGGATGTCGCGCGCCTTCGGCTCCGGGAACGTGGCGCCACGGAGCAGGGCAACCAGTTCAGCTTCGTCCAACGCCGCCATCGCCGCGGGCGTGCGGGCGCGGGCGAAAAGCCGGTGGCAGACCGGGACCGTGGTCTCGTCCAGGGTGCGGGCACTGATCAGGCTGGCGACGAGCTGTTCGTAGGGGGTGTGGTAACCCTCGTCCCGGAGTTGGAACATCGCCGCCTTGGGCAGATGGGTACAGGCCGCGCGCAAGCGGCGGAAAACCTCATCGATGTCGAAGGGTTCGATGCCGAACCCCGCATTCTCAGTCAAAGGCGGGGCTTCCCGCGGCATCGGCTCGGTCTTGTCCGCCATTCCCATCCTCCACCGCGGCATCTGGCACATACGCACCGGGAAGGACGCGGGTTCCAGACGCTGGTTGCAGCACTGCCAGCATCTCGCTTGCAACATGCCGAACGACCGCATCTGTATTACTCCGGTCATGCCAGGCCAGGTCGAGCCGAAAGCCTTCGACTGAGGTAACCGCCGGTGCGTTGACAGCCATGACGCAGATCGTCGGCGTGCGCCCGAAGCAAACGCCGACGATCGAAGACCTTTAGTTTCACCGGATGCCAGCTGCCAGTTCCAGGAAACAGCGGGACCGCGGAAATAGATCTTGGTCGGATCAACGGGCTCCTCCGGCGGCCTCTGCCACCGTCTCAGGGGGCGCCATAGGGCCGAATGCAGCGGATGACCCTTGCACAAAGAGCGGACCCTGAATATAGTAACGTTTATACATCCAAGGAATGCCGTTCCATGGGGGTTACAACGATTTCCAGCCGCGAATTCAACCAGGATACCAGCCGCGCGAAAAAGGCTGCCGCCAACGGGCCTGTGTTCATCACCGACCGTGGGCGCCCGGCCCATGTGCTACTGACGATCGAGGAGTATCGAAAACTGACAGGGAACCGAGACACAATTGTCGACATGCTGGCGATGCCCGATGCCTTGGATATCGATTTTGAACCATCCCGCCTGAAGGGTCCGCTTTCGCGGCCGGCTGACCTGTCCTGATGTATGTGCTCGATACAAACGTCGTATCCGAATTGCGAAAGGTGAACCTGGGCAAGGCTGACAGGAACGTGGTCGAATGGGCAGTCGGCGTGCCCCCTGCCGCGCTGTTCTTGTCGGTCATCACCATTCTGGAACTGGAGCAGGGCATAATTCGGATCGAGCGGCGCGACCCGTCGCAGGGCGTCGTCTTGCGTGGTTGGCTGGAAAACAATGTTTTGCCCGCGTTCGCGGATCGTGTGTTATCAATCGATATTGCCGTCGCGCAGCGTTGCGCGAGACTGCATGTCCCTGATCCGCAGGCAGAGCGGGACGCTTTGATTGCGGCGACAGCCCTGGTTCACGGGATGACGATCGTGACGCGCAACGTCGCTGACTTCACGACTGCAGGAGCGCGGGTCCTCGATCCTTGGCGGTCCCGAGACAGCTGATCGACGTCAGGCCCAAAGTTTTGTATCAACAGGCGCGCGGTCTATTTGCATCCTGTCGGAACACGGGATCCGGCCTCTCCTCTGGACGAACGCCGCGAAACCGCTCTCAATGGTGCGACGCTCAACATCCATAGGCACCAGGAGGGGCGGACCATGGCATGGAACTACCAAACAATTGTGCCGTCGCGACGCGGTCTCCTGATCGGCGCACCGCTTGCAGCCGCGACCGCCGCCACGCCGGCATCCAGCGCCGAACCGTTCTGGAACGTGCGGTACGAGGCCAAGAAGGGCGACGTGACCCTGGTCCTGTATCGCAAGCGCCTTAGCGCCCCGCATCCCGGCCATCCCAAGCTGCCGGTATTGTTCCTGGTGCACGGCTCCTCGATCTCCGCACTGCCGAGCTTCGACCTGACGGTGCCGGGCGCCGGCGAATATTCGCTGATGAACGTCTTCGCCCGTTCCGGTTTCGACGTCTGGACCATGGACTTCGAAGGCTACGGCCGCTCCAGCGTCACCGCGGGCAACTCCGACATCGCCTCCGGCGTCGCCGACCTGCGCGCCGCCACGCCAGTCGTTGCCCGAGAAACCGGAGCCGAGAAATTCCATTTCATGGGCGAAAGCAGTGGTGCGATCCGCGCGGCCGCCTTCGCCGCGGCCGAACCAGGCCGGGTCGACCGCCTCGTGCTGGAAGCGTTCACCTACACCGGCAAAGGCTCCCCCACCCTTGGCAAGCGCGCCGAACAAGTCGAGTTCTACCGGACACATAACCGGCGGCCGCGTGGCCAGGACATGATCCTGAGTATCTTTACCCGCGACAAGCCCGGCACCTCCGACCCGCGGGTGCCGGAGGCGCTCGCACGCGCCGAACTGCCGTTCGGCGACAGCGTCCCCACTGGCACCTACCTGGACATGACCGCCAATCTCCCGCTGGTTGATCCGGCCAAGGTCCTGGCGCCGGTGCTGATGGTGCGCGGCGAATACGACGGCATCTCCACCGAGGCCGACCTGCTGGACTTTTTCACCCGGCTACCCACCGCCGACCGGCAATACGCGGTCATTCCTGGGGCCGCGCATGCGGTCGGCCTCAGCCTCGCCCGCGCCGGCCTTTGGCACGTAATGCACGAATTCCTGACCATGCCGAAAAGCGTCCAATCCTGAAGGGAACCACCGATGGGCTTTCTCAGCGACGAAGAGCGCAGCCAGCTATCCCCGGCCGAGGACGCGCCGCACCGCTTCCCGATCCCGACACAGATCGTTTCCAGCGACGAGTATTTCCCCGAACCGCAGACCGGGCGCCAAAAGCAGGTCGAGGACCGGCTGGCCGAGATGGGCGACCACCAGGCCAAGCGCCATGGCATCAGCCGGCGGCGCTTCTTCCAGACCGCATCCGGCATGGCCGCTGCCTTCCTGGCGATGAACCAGGTGTACGGCGACCTGTTCTCGGTCACCGAGGCAGAGGCCGCCACACCCGAACTCGCACAGCAACGAGCTATCTCGTTGCAAGGTCAAGACGTGTTCGATGTGCACACCCACTTCCTGCGCGATGACACCCGACTGACAAACTTCGTTGCCATGCGCGCCGCCGTCGGCAAGGCCGGCTGGAACAAGGAACTCGGCGGCCGTGAGCAGACCATCGCCGACCTGAAATTCGATAATTACTTTAAAGAAGTGTTCCTGGACAGCGACACCAAGGTGGCGCTGCTGACCAACTCGCCGTCCGACGTGCCGCAGGACTGGTTCCTGACCAACGAGATGGTGTTCCAGACGCGCGATCGCATCAATCAGCAGGCAGGCGCTCGGCGGCTGCTGGCGCACTACACCATCGTGCCCGGACAGCCGGGCTGGTTGGAGGGCATCGACCATGCCATCGCCGATCTACGACCGGATGGGTGGAAGGGCTACACCGTCGGCGACAACACCCACAAGGACACCAGCCGCTATCCCTGGCGCCTGGACGACGAGAAGCTGATGTACCCGGCCTACGAGCGCTTTGCCAATGCCGGCATCCGCAACGTCTGCATCCACAAGGGGCTATTTCCGCCGTCGGTAGAAAAGCTCGTCCCGAACCTGCGCAGCTATGCCGATGTCAGCGATGTCGGGCAGGCGGCGAAGGATTGGCCGCAGCTCAATTTCGTCATTTACCATTCCGGCTACCGCCATGTCGGCGGTTCTCCGGCCGAGGCGATGGCCGAGTGGGACCAGACCGGCCGCAGCTCCTGGGTCAGCGACCTTGCCGATATCCCAGCCAAGTACGGCGTTACCAACGTCTATGGCGACCTCGGACAGTTGTTCGCCTATACCAGCATCGCCGAACCACGTCTGGCCGCGGCGCTGATGGGCACGCTGATCCGCGGTCTCGGCAGCGACCACGTGATCTGGGGCACCGACGCCGTATGGACCGGCGCGCCGCAATGGCAGATCGAGGGACTGCGCCGCCTGGAAATTCCCGAGGACATGCAAAAGGCCCACAACTTCGCACCCCTGGGTCCCGCCGACGGTGCCGTCAAACGCGGCATTTTCGCGGCGAATGGGTTTCGCCTGTTCGGCTACGACCGGCACGCCGAACTGAGCAAGCCCGACCGCTTCGCCGCGATCAAGCAGGACTACCTGCGCAACGGCGCCGACCCGAGCAACCTGCGCTACGGCTACATCCGCGCGGCCGGCTGACAGGAGGGACATCATGGGCATCCGTATCCACAACCTGTACTGCGACGCCAACGGCGAAAGCCATTGGCGCGACGTGCAGATCGAGTGGGCGCAGGAAGGGCCGGAGGGCAAAACATCCGCCCGCCTGCCCGCCACCGGCATCATCTTCCGGCAAACCCAGGCCGAACACGACCGGCCCTGGCATCCGGCGCCGCGCCGGCAATACATCATTAACCTCGACGCCGGAGTGAAGATCACGGCCAGCGATGGGGAAGCCCGCGAGATCGGCGCCGGAGAAGTCGTTTTGGTGGAGGACATCACCGGCCGTGGCCATCTATCGAAGTCGGTCAACAACCAGATGCGGCATTCGATCTTCGTGCCGATCGAATAAGGGAGAGAAACACATGCGCATACACAACATCTACGTCGACGCCGCCGGCGAAACTCATTGGCGCGATGTCGAGGTCCAGTGGGTCGAGGAGCGCAACGGCAGCAAGCTGTCGGCCCGCCTGCCCGCGACCGGCATCATCTTCCGGGAAACCTCCGGCGACTACGACCTGGACTGGCATCCGGCGCCGCGGCGGCAATACATCATCAACCTGGACGGCGGCGTGAAGATCACTGCCAGCGACGGCGAAGCCCGTGAAATCGGCGCCGGCGAGGTCATCCTGGTGGAAGACATACGCGGCAAGGGCCACCTGTCGCAGTCGATCGGCGGCAAGATGCGGCACTCGATCTTCGTGCCGATCGAGTAGGCGGAGCCGGGAAATCCGCATTTGGCTAAAGTTGCTCCGGTCCTCACACCAGGAAGGTCGCCTCGTTCTCGCCCCACTCGCGGCCGTCGCGCAGCCGCGTTTCAGCCTCCTTGAAGCGGTCGACAAGGAAATCGATCACCAGCCGGGTGCGCGGCGGCAGATGCCGGCGGGACGGATACACCACGTAGGCCGGCCGGCGCCGGATCGTGTAGTCCGGCAGCAGCCGGTACAAGCGGCTGGTGCGAATATCGTTGATGGTCAGCGGATCGGGCAGCAGCGCAATGCCGTAGCCCGAAAGCGCCGCCTGGCGCACCACCAGCGTGTTGTTGCACCGCATCGCGCCGCTGACCTCCACCTCCACCGGACCGTCCGGTCCGGTAAAGATCCAGTGCGTGACTTTCCGGCCCGGTTTCCGCCACGATGCAGGTGTGTTTGGCCAGTTCGGATGGATGCGCCAGTGCGCCATGGCGCTCCAGATAGGACGGTGCGGCGACCGGAGACGACCCCAAGGTCGCGATTGCGCGCGCCACCACCGAGGTATCCGCCGACTGCCCAAACCGCAGCGCAAGATCCAGCCGCTCCGCCACCAGGTCCTGGAAACGCTCCTCGACAATCAGTTCGATCGACAGGCCCGGATAGTCGCGCAACAACCCGCCGAACTCGGACACCAGAAGCATCGCCGCGCCGACCGGCACCCCGACGCGAACAAGCCCGGACGGAGCCCCACGGGCACGCCCCACGGTATCCTCCAGGTCAGTCGCAACCTCCAGCAAATGCCGAGCTCGGCTGACAAGATCCTGGCCATCGTCGGTCAGGCTGAGCTTGCGCGTGGTCCGGTGGAACAACCGGACGCCAAAATGCTCCTCCAATTGCGCGACATGACGCGTTACCGCCGACTGGCTGGTGTTGGACTCTCGCGCCACGGCGGAGAATGAGCCGGTTTCGATAACCCGAATAAACGTCTGCAAACCACTGATCAAGTCCATCTAGTCGCTGCAATCCTGTTTCATTTCGAATCCGCCGACTTGCGTTCGTCGGCACGAATTGCACACCCCGAGCAGCCCAGACACGAACCGCTGGATAGGCAATTGCATATTGTCAAAACTGGCTGGTGGCACAAGTACGAACATGGAAGCTGCGTGACCCAAAGGTTATGCTGTTCACTTGCTCGCACCGGCGATGGTCATCCGCCGTTCGAACAATATCTGCTCCCAAACCGGATATAGGCATGAACCCATCCTCCGCATCCTGCCAAGGAGACGAAGGACCATGAGAGTCGGCCCCCGAAGTGCCGAACTCTTTGCCATTCTGCCCTTGAGCGCGTGCGTGGTTCTGCGCACAATCCGTGCATGCTTCCTGAGTATCTCGATCCGCGCTCCGGCGCCACCTACCCGCTTGACCGGCCACGCTGGTGCGGACCGGATCAAGCGCCACTTCTGCTGACCCCAATGGCGGGTTTTACACGTAACAAGATCGAAGCCTCTATCCGCTCCCTCTGGCGCTACCGCGCGGCCTTCCCTTTCCCGATCGAACAGCCGATCACTCTGGGCGAAGGTTGCACCCCGTTGATCCACCGCAGCGTGGCCGGGACAGACGTGTTGCTGAAATGCGAGTGGTTCAATCCGACGTGCAGCTTCAAGGACCGTGGCGCCAGCGTGATGATGTCCCTGCTGCGCAGCCAGGGGATCGACCATGTGCTGGAAGACAGTTCCGGCAACGGCGGCGCGGCGATCTCGGCCTATGCCGCGGCGGGCGGAATGGCCGCGACCATCATGGTCCCCGCCTCCACCAGCCCAGCCAAGACCGTGCAGATGCGGGCGCACGGCGCGACCGTGGAGTTGATCCCCGGCACCCGCCAGGACACCGCGGACGCCGCTATCGCCCGCTCCGAATCGATTTTCTACGCCAGCCACAACTGGCATCCATTCTTTTTGCACGGCACCAAGACGCTGGCCTATGAGCTGTGGGAGGACCTCGGCTTCCAGGCCCCCGACAACATCATCACACCCTGTGGCGCCGGATCGAATGTGCTGGGCTGCGAGATCGGCTTCTCCGAGTTGCTGCGCGCCGGCGAGATCGACAGCATGCCGCGCATCTTCGCCGCCCAGCCTGCCAACTGCGCCCCAATTGCCGCCGCCTTCATCGAGGGTTTGGTCGAGCCGGTGCCGATCCAGGTCAGCCCAACCATGGCCGAAGGCACCGCCATCGCACAGCCGATCCGATTGCGCGAGGTGCTGGGAACGCTGCGGGAAACTCGTGGTGGTGCCGTGACACTGACCGAAGCGGAGATCGCAGCCGCCACGCTCGAGCTCGCCCGGATCGGCGTCTACGTCGAGCCGACTTGCGCGCAGGCCGCGGCGGCGTTCGGCAAACTATTGGAAACCGGCACGGTGAGGGCCGATCAGACAACGGTTCTGGTGATGACCGGCAGCGGACTGAAGGCAACGCCGCGCATCGCCGAGCTGCTGGGGATTGCGCTATGAGCGGCCCGAGCCAGGCCGCCCCGCAGCCTAGCCCGCCGCGCATCGCCCTGCTGGGGTTCTCCATCGAGTGCAACCGCTTTGCCCCCATCGCCACCGAGGCCGATTTTCGCGGCCGCACGCTGATCGGCGGCGCTGACCTGCTCGCAGAAGCGCGTTCTCCTGCCCCCCGCATGCTGGGCGAGTTGCCTGGCTTCATCGCCGCCATGGATGAAGCGGGCGACTGGCAACCGGTCCCCAGCCTGCTGGCGATGGCGGAGCCGAACGGGCCGGTGGAGCAGGCCTTCTTCGACGGCCTGATGCAGCGCTGGCAGGCCGACCTGACCGCCGCCGCACCTTTGGACGGCGTCTACGTGGTGCTCCACGGCGCCGGGCTGACAATAGAACCTCCCCCGGCCTGCCGCCGGGCTTTCGTCCCGGTGGGCACTTGACCCGGGTGCCCGCCCCCGGACCCTTGATCCGGGGGACCATGATCCGGAAGGCACCTTGCTCGCCGCCGTCCGCCGCATCGTCGGCCCCGACGTGCCGGTTGTCGCCACCTACGACCTGCACGCCAATGTCTCGGACGCGGACGTAACCTTGGTGAACGGCTTCATCGGCTATCGCACCAACCCGCATCTGGACATGCGGCAGCGAGGCGCCGAAGCCGCCGATCTGCTGCGCCGCCTGATCGCCGGCACGCGCACCTGCCTCGTTCGCATCCGGCTGCCGATCGTCCCGCCGACAGTGACCCAGCTTACCGGTCCAGACGCGCCGAACCGGCCGTATGGGGAGCTGATCGACCTGGGGCAGCAACGCATGCAGCAGGCGCCCTATGCCGGCCGCGTGCTGAACGTGTCCGTCATGGGCGGTTTTGCCTTCGCCGACACCCCGTTCAACGGCTTGACCGTTGTGGTGACCGCGACCGACCAGGCGGCCGCCGACGGTCTTGCCCTCGAGATCGCCCGCGCCGGCTGGGACCGGCGTAACCGCTTCCGTCCCACCCTGACCAGCCTGGACGAGGCCGTCCGGCTGGCCAAAGCGACCGAGAACATGGCGAAACCGGCCTTGGCCTTCGCCGACGTCGCCGACAATCCCGGTGGTGGCGGCCGCGGCAACACGATGGCGATCCTGCAGGCCTTTCACGCTGCCGACGTGCAAAACGCCCTAATCGGCATCATCCACGACCCTGCCCTCGCCGCCGAAGCGTTCCAACTCGGTGTCGGAGCAAACTTCGAAGCCCGCTTCAACCGAAATGGTGGCGATGAATTCTCACACCCCTTCAACGCTCCCGCCGCCGTTGTCGCGACGACCAATAATCCGATCCGCGGACGGCGCGGGATCTATGCGAACAACACGCTGGAGATCGGCCAGTCCGCCGCGCTGCGCCTCGCCGGTCTGACCGTGGTGGTGGTCAGCCACCGCTACCAGTGCGCCGACCCGGTGTTCTTTGAGGCCTTTGGGCTGCACATCCCGGCGGCGCGGGTCGTCGTGGTGAAGTCGCGCGGCCACTTTCGCGGCGGCTTTGACGAATTCTTCCGCCACGACCAGATCATCGAGGTCGACGCGCCGGGCTTGACCAGCCCGATCCTGTCCCGTTTTGCCTGGCAGCACATGCCCCGGCCGGTGCTGCCGATCGACGACACCGCCGAATGGATCCCGCCCGCATGATGCTCGCCGATCTGCCGACGCCGTGCCTGGTGCTGGACCGCACGATACTGCAGCGCAATCTGCGTGCCATGGCGGCAATCCTGGGCCGCCTCAATGTCCCCCTGCGCCCGCACATGAAGACCGCCAAATCGATCGACGTGGCGCGCCTGGCGATCGAAGGGCAACCTGGCGGCATCACCGTCTCCACTCTGGCGGAGGCAGAGTATTTTGCCAGCCACGGGATCACCGACATCCTCTATGCCGTCGGCATCACGCCACAGAAGCTGGACCAGGTGGCCAAGCTGAACGCGGCCGGTGCGCAAATAATTGTGATCACGGACGATCCGGACGCCGCCGCTGCCATCGCCGCCCGGCCCTATCCGCCGCGCGCGTTGATCGAGATCGACAGCGGTGAGGACCGCGGCGGGGTTTCTCCGGACGGCGATCTCTTGCTTCACCTGGCGTCCCGGCTGGGCCCCTGCCTGGCCGGCGTGATGACCCATGCTGGACATGCCTACGCGGCGCGCGATATCAGTGAAATCACCCGCATCGCCGAGACTGAACGCACCGCCGTCGTCCGTGCCGCCGGACGTCTGCGCGAGGCCGGATACCGCGCCGACATCGTCTCCGCCGGCAGTTCACCGACCGCTCGGCATGCTGAAAACGTTGCCGGACTGACGGAAATCCGCGCCGGGGTCTACATGTTCGGCGACCTTTTCCAGGCCGAGATCGGCACCCATCCCGCTGATGCCATCGCAGTCACGGTGCTGACCAGCGTGATCGGCCGCCGGCCCGGCCATGTCCTGGTCGACGCGGGGGGATTGGCATTGTCGAAAGACCGCAGCACCGCGGCCACGCCGCATGATTTCGGGTTTGGTCTCGCGCTGGATCTCAGCGGCCGGCCCGCCTACGGGAACGCGATTGTCAGCCGCGCGTATCAGGAGCACGGCGTCATTGAGGTCGATCCGGCGCGTCCGATTTCGCTACCGGTTGGCGGCAACCTCCGGATCGCACCCAATCACACCTGCATGACCGCGGCGGCACATGACCGGTATTTCGTCGTCGACGGTGGCCTGGACGTGGTCGCGGTTTGGCACCGTGTGAATGGTTGGTAAACTCCACACTTCCGCAGACGCGGCTATGCGCCTAAATTAGCCGCACGCTTGCATCACACAGCGAAAGGACCTGTGTCTTCCAGAAATCTGGTCCCAATGACTGGGGTTCATTCCCGGGATCGTCCGTACCGGTCTCGCCAGCTCTCGCGCTGATCGGGTTCGTCGGACTGTGCCTGCTGGTTGGTGCGTCCGCGGGTTCGATGACACTACCAGCGGTGCACCATTGGTACCTGACGTTATCGCAGCCGCCGGGGACGCCGCCGGCCTCGGTGTTCGCTCCAGTTTGGACAGTGCTCTACGTCATGCTGGGCACCGCGGCCTGGCTGGTCTGGAAGCGCCGCGGCGCCTCTCGTCCGCTGCGCCTATGGGGCTGGCAGCTTGCCGCGAACGCACTTTGGGCGCCGGCTTTCTTTGGCTTGCACAGTCCCCGCCTCGCCATGGTTGTGATGGTGGCACTGTTGATCCTGACCGGGCTGACCATCCGCGGCTTTCTGTCGACCCGCCGGCTTGCCGGGTATCTCATGCTGCCATACCTGGCCTGGTGCCTGTTTGCCGCGTACCTGAATGCTGGGTTCTGGCTGCTCAATCGCGCTTGATCGAGCGCTGCAGGCAATTGTCATCGCGTTGATAAAGACGGCACCTTGAACCCACATCAGGCTCAAGGCTTTCGAGCAACTCCTGAACTGGATCGCTCGCCGACGGACACGGCAATGGATCGGACGGATTGCGGTCACCGAAGCGTTACAGGCGGCTGGTTCGGCGCGCAACATCACCGGAGAAACGCGGATGAGCCTACGTAGCGAACAAGCGACCTCATCGCCTTTGGACCGCGAACTGATCGCCCGCATGAATGCCTGGTGGAGGGCCGCTAACTACTTGTCTGTCGGCCAGGTCTACCTGCTGGACAATCCCTTGCTGCGCGAGCCCTTGCGCATGGATCACGTCAAGCCGCGGCTGCTGGGACACTGGGGCACCGTCCCCGGCCTGAATTTTCTCTATCTGCATCTCAACCGGATCATCAACGATCGCGACCTGAACCTGCTGTTCATCGCCGGCCCGGGGCATGGTGCACCCGGCGTGGTGGCAAGCACCTGGCTGGAGGGCACCTACAGCGAAATCTACACCAACGTGTCCCGCGATGAGGTCGGGATGCGGCATCTGTTCCGCCAGTTCTCCTTCCCCGGTGGCATTCCCAGCCACGCCGCGCCGGACACGCCGGGTTCGATCCATGAAGGTGGAGAGCTGGGCTATTCGCTGTCGCACGCGTTCGGCGCGGTCCTGGACAACCCAGACCTGATCGTCGCCTGCGTGATCGGCGACGGTGAGGCCGAAACAGGTCCGCTGGCGACGTCCTGGCACGGCAACAAATTTCTGAACCCGGCGGGCGACGGTGCGGTGCTGCCGATCCTGCACCTGAACGGCTACAAGATCGCCAACCCCACCGTGCTGGCCCGTATTCCCGACGAGGAACTGCATGCGCTGATCACCGGATACGGCTACGAGCCAATCGAGGTCGCCGGTTCCGACCCCGATGAGATGCACCAGGCCATGGCCGCGGCCATGGACCGCGCCTTCGACAAGATCCGCACGATCCAGCAGACCGCGCGCGCCGAGGGCGCCCATGATCGGCGTGACGGGCAGTCCAGGAACCGTCCGATCTGGCCGATGATCATCCTGCGCAGCCCGAAAGGCTGGACCGGCCCGAAGACGGTCGACGGGCTGAGGTCGGAAGGGTTCTGGCGCGCCCACCAGGTGCCGTTCACCATGGACAAGCCCGAGCATCTGAAGCTGCTGGACGAGTGGATGCGCAGCTACCGGCCGGAAGAGCTGTTCGACGAAGCCGGCCGGCCGATCGAGGCGATCACCAGCCTCGCCCCCCGCGGCGAGAAACGCATGAGCGCCAATCCGCACGCCAATGGCGGCCAGCCTGATGCGGCCGCTGCGAATGCCGGATTTTTCGTCCTACGCGGTCAAGGTTCCAAGCCCGGGTGCGGTGGATGGCGGAGGCGACCCGCATCATGGGCGAGTTCCTTCGCGACGTCATGCGCAACAGCGAGGACACACGGAACTTCCGCGTCTTCTCGCCTGACGAGAACAATTCCAACCGGCTGAACGCGGTGCTGGAGGTGACCGGGCGCGCCTGGGACGCCAAGGTTGAGCCCTATGACGATCCACTGGTGCCCGACGGACGCGTCATGGAGATCCTCAGCGAGCATATGTGTCAGGGCTGGCTGGAGGGGTATCTGCTGACCGGCCGGCACGGCCTGCTGTCCTGCTATGAGGCGTTCATCCACATCGTCAACTCGATGGTGAACCAGCACGCCAAGTGGCTGAAAAGTTCGCGCGCGATTGATTGGCGCCGGCCGATTTCTTCATTGAACTATCTGCTGACGTCGCATGTCTGGCGGCAGGACCACAACGGCTTCAGCCATCAGGATCCCGGCTTCATCGACCATGTGGTCAATAAGAAGGCCGACATCGTCCGGGTCTACCTGCCGCCGGATGCGAACACGTTGCTTTGGGTCACCGATCACTGCCTGCGCAGTTGGGACCGGATCAACGTGATCGTTGCCGGCAAGCAGCCCGATCCGCAGTGGCTCGACATGGATGCGGCGATCAAGCACTGCACCCAGGGCATCGGCATCTGGCCATGGGCGAGCAACGACCAGCACGGCGCGCCGGACGTGGTCATGGGCTGCGCCGGCGACGTGCCGACGCTGGAGGTTCTGGCCGCCGTCGACCTGATGCGCACGTTGTTGCCGGATCTGCGGGTCCGGGTGATCAACGTCGTCGACCTGATGACCCTGCAGCCGAAGGCGATGCATCCGCACGGACTGACGGACGCCGACTTCAATGCGCTGTTCACCACCGACACGCCGGTGATCTTCGCCTTTCACGGCTATCCTAGCCTGATCCACATCTTGACCTACAAACGCGCCAGCCACGCCAACTTCCATGTGCGCGGGTTCATGGAGGAAGGCACCACGACAACCCCGTTTGACATGCTGGTGCGCAACCGGCTGGACCGCTTTCATCTCGTCGCCGACGTGATCGACCGGGTCCCTGGCCTGGGCGCCAATGCGGTTTATGCCAAGCAGGCGATGCGCGACAAGCTGATCGAGCACGAACAATACATCGTGCGCCACGGCAAGGACATGCCGGAGGTCGCGGACTGGCGCTGGCCTGGCTCATGATGAGGCATACCCGTTTGCTGTATCGACGGGCTCGGCGCGCCGCTGCTAACCTCGGCCATCATAATTCAACAGGACGGGTTGCAGCCATGAACATCCCTGCCGGTACGATGTTCGCCAGAAGGATTTCCACCAGGAGCGGTCTTGCCGGACGGTACTCCGCCGCGCTCCGCCTTGCCGCGCTTGCGTGCGGCGTGTGGCTGAGCGGGCTGTCGTGTTCCGAGGTGTTGGCTCAATCCGCCGTTGATGCCCGGCGCTCCGGCTGGTGTCGGCAATATCGCCACCGGCCGCGCGCCGGTAGCACCCCGGCACCGGAAAAGCCTGCTCTTCCGGCGCCGGACGCCATTCCGGGCGCAAAGGCCAGGGCGGCGGCCGCACCGGCAACGCGAGGGGCGACCGACCTGGCAGCCGATGACGCGCTGTTCGATGCGATCAATCGCGGCGACATCGCCACGGCGCGGGATGCGCTGAACCGTGGGGCTGACCTGAATGGGGTCAACGTCCTGGGGATGACGCCGATGGAGCTGTCGGTCGATCTCGGACGCAACGACATTTCGTTCCTTCTGCTGTCGATGCGTGGCGAGGACAGCGGTCGCGGGTCACGCTCCGTCGGCCGCGAGGCCACGGCCGAGGCGAGCAGCCCGAAGGTCGCTGCTGCGGGAAAGCACGTTGCTACCGCGAAGCGGGTTGCCAGCAAGGCTCCCGCAGCCGCGAGGCCGCTGCCGGTAGCGACGAAACCCATTGCCACACCGAAGCTGTTTGCCAACGACGGCGGTACGCCGCTGCCTAGCGCTGGATTTTTAGGTTTCGATACGCACGCGGCGTCGAACTGACTGACATCTTTCCGCGGCTTATACGAACCAGCGTTGAGACTGACCCATGAGACGCGCCACTGTGCGATTTCCGGACCGAGCCCGACATTGGGCGTACGATGCGGGGTATATATCCGTGTCATCCCCGGTGAAGGCCCTACGGCATTCACACGTCTCATTGGCTTGACCGGGCAGAGGCTCCCACACCGTCATGGCCGGGCTTGACCCGGCTATCTTTCCAAGCACCTGGTGCGGCGGTGGCCCGGACAAGCCGGGCCATGACGAATGAGGAACGGTCGGCCTCATAACTTACTGACAAAGCGAGCCCTTACCGAGATGTCTGAATGCCGTAGGGCCGTCGCCGGGGATGACACTGGGTTAGCCTCCGATGCGTCAATATGAACGCCGATCGTCTTGCCCACCCAGGCCGCACTGCCACGACAGGTGGCCCGGATACACCTCCAGCCAAGACGGCCAAGTGCAACGTAGTTAGCAACTGGCCGAGCGAGCGGTTGGCTGGGGCGGGAGGGATCGAACCTCCGAATGACGGAATCAAAATCCGTTGCCTTACCGCTTGGCGACGCCCCAACGCGGAAGCTGTGATAGGTCGAGCCGCGGTTCGCGTAAAGCGCGAACACACGTAAGCCTAATTCCGGCTCATCGCCCCACCCCAGACCCACCATCCGGATCGCCGCAATCCGGCCGCCGCCGTTTCAGCCGCCGCCGCTGAATTGGTACAACCCGAAGCATGTCGCACCCGACCCGCTCATGCGCGCCAGCAGGCACGTCCTGTCGGCTGTCAAAGCCTCCAGCACATCACCGATGACCGGGGCGAGCTGCCGAGCGGCGGGCTGCAGGTCATTGCGGGTCGCGTGGAGTGTGGCGGCAAGGGAGGCCGCGTCAGGCCATGCCTCTGGTAGAGCGGCCGGGCGTGAATACTCACCCGTCCGGGCGCGAAACACCGCCGGGGTGGACACGCCGATACCAGGATTGATCAGAACCATCCCTGCCGCTGGTAACACCGGCGCTGGACGCAGCCGTTCCCCAATGCCGGACATGTGCGCTGGACGACCATGCAGGCACACCGGCACGTCCGCACCCAGTGCCAGGGCAATGCGATCGAGCTGCTGGCCAGGCACGATCCCCCACAGCCGACACAGCAGGCGCAGCGTGGCGGCCGCATCGGCCGACCCGCCGCCGATGCCCGACGCGATCGGCAGGTTCTTCTCCAGAGTGATCCGTCCGGCCGCAAAGACCCTCAGCTCCGCCGCAAGCGCACGGGCAGCGCGTAGAACAAGATTGTCAGCCTCGCCATGCAGGCCGGTGGCGAAGGGTCCCGTCACCACAAGCGAAAGGTCCGGGGCGCCGACCGCACTCAGCCGGTCGCCGGCTTCAGCGAACACGACCAGGCTGTCCAGCAGGTGATAGCCGTCCGGACGCTGCCCAACGACGTGCAGATAAAGATTGATCTTCGCCGGCGCGCTTTCGGTCAACAAAATGGACGTGACCCAATGTGGTAGAGCAGATGCCGTTTCGATGACAGGCCGAAACGGGTGAAGAATCTAGTCATTGCTATAAGCTAAAGCCTGTTCCGTATACTAAATACGAACAGTAGGACCTAGCTTCACCAGGTTGCTCCAGGCAATCCAGGCACCTGGTCCGGAAGCGGTTGACCGATGCCTGCTATTGGCCGCTGGCGACCGCGCCCGGATGGCCCGTACTCAGCTTGGCCTCCAGCTTGGCCGCATCATCCGGGGCCGGGTTCAGCGTCAAGGCTCGACGCCACTGATACTGTGCCTCGACCTTGCGGCCCGCGGCCCAATACGCGTCCCCCAGATGCCCATTGATCGTCGAGTCCTCGGGTTCCAGCTCCACCGCCCGCTCCAGCGTCTTCACCGCGTCCTTGGTACTACCCTGGCGGTACATGATCCAACCGAGGCTGTCGGTGATGGCGCCATCATTAGGCCGCTTCTCGGCGGCCCGCTCAACCATCTGACGCGCCTTGTCCAGATGATGCCCCATGTCCGCCCAGGAGTATCCCAGATAGTTCAGTACAAATGGTTGATCCGGCGAGAGCTCCAGCGCGTGGTCGAAATCCGCTTCGGCCTTCTGCCATTGATGCGACTGTTCCTCAGCCACGCCACGGTCGTAGAACATGACCCAATCGGACGTGAGCGGCCGAGTATCACGCGCGATCGCCTTGTCGTATGCTGCGACGGCATCGGGAAAATGCTTCTTCATCCGCAGGATATCGCCACGCTGCAAGTCAGGCAGCGGACTGTCCGGATAGTCGCGGGCCAGCTGCTCCAGGCTCCGCATCGCTTCGTCCGGCCGTCCCAACCGGTCAATGATCGAGGCGCGGCGCAACTGCACCACCGGAAGAATTGGGTCGGTTGTCGGAACATCGTTTAGCATGCGTAGCGCGACTTGCGGATGATTCGCAGTCAGCAGGATCTCACTCGCCAGCAGTCTGGCCGCGGTGAAATCCGGCCTCAGGTCCAGCGCCAGGCGCAACATGATAAGGGAGAAATCGTTCGCATCCTGCGCGCGCAATAGAGCCGCGAAGGTAAAATACGCCTCGGCGATCCCATCGCTGGGATGCGCGATGACGCGCTTGGTCACATTGGCCAGCAGGCCGGGCATGGCGATGCCCAGGTCAGGCGCCGCCGCGGGCAGGCTAGCCAAGACCTTCTGCGCGTCCGCCGGCTGACCCGACCGGGCGTCCCAACTTGCCAAGATCTGTGCCAGCCGCAGGTTCGGCTCACCCATCTCGGTCTCGACGACATGGTAGAGCTTGCCGGCGTCCTCGGTGCGATTGCCGAGGTCGGCAATCATCGCCGCGTTCAGCGCGAAAATGCCGCGGAAGCGTGGATTCTCGACATAGGGTTGCAAGGTCGACAGCGCGCTATCAACCCTTCCATCACCCAACTGCGCCCAAGCGACGAGCAGCGGCTGCAGCAACTGCGTCAGTCCCTGGCGCGGCAGCGTGCGGAACCGCTGCTCCGCCGCTCCCCAATGACCCGCCTTGATGTCGACGTCGGCCAGCACGAGCTGGGCGACCTGACTGTCCGGCAACTGACGCGCAAGCTTGACCGCTTCCGGCCGGCCGGCGGCTAGACTGGCAATAAACGCCTGCAGCGTCAGTTCCGGATCATTCGGGCTCTCCGCAACCGCCTTGAGCAGGTCGTTGGCGGCGGTCGCCGAGTCGCCTTCCGACAACGCGTAGCGTCCAGCCAGGTAATCGCCCAGGACGCCGCTCGCGCTCTGATCGGATGAAACACTGGGTGACGGGTCGGACGCGGCGCAAGCCGACAAAAGTGATAACGACAGAAGAAACGCTCGGCGAGCGCCACGGACATGTTGCATCTGCACACTCTAGCAGTCGTGATGAGCTACGTCTTTCAGATTACGGCGATTGCAAATTAAAGCTACATCAAATTCCCGCCCGCGAGGGCGCCTTCGGCAAAGACGCTTGTCGGGACACTGTATCAACGCGTTGTGTCCCGATTTTGGACCGGCGGCGGAATGCCGGATCGGGCGAAGACGACGACACATCGTCTCTCCCCGCCGGCTGACCCCTACATACCGCCTGGATAGTTCGGTCCACCGCTGCCTTCGGGCGGCACCCAGTTGATGTTCTGTGTCGGGTCCTTGATGTCGCAGGTTTTGCAGTGAACGCAGTTCTGCGCGTTGATCTGCAACTTTGGCGTACCTTCCTCGGCCCCGACGATTTCATAGACCGCGGCTGGGCAATAGCGCACCTCCGGGCTGCGGAAATGGTTCCAGTTGACGTCGATCGCCTTGGCCGGATCGATCAGCTGCAGGTGTGCCGGCTGGTTTTCTTCATGGTTGGTGTTGCTGATGAACACCGACGACAGCCGGTCGAAAGTCAGCACGCCGTCCGGTTTTGGATAGGTGATCCGGGGGGCCTTGTCCGCCTCGATCAACGTCTCGTTGTCCGGACGCCGATGATGCAGCGTCCATGGCGCCTTGCCGCGCAGCACGTAGGTATCCAGCACGTTATAGGCCAGTCCGCCCCACAGGCCGAATTTGGCGAACGCCGGCCGAGCGTTGCGGACATCCGACAGCTCCTGCCACACCCAGCTTGACTTCAGCCGGTCGGCATAGCCGGTTACCTCGGCCGGATGATCGCCGGCCAGCGCTTCGGCAACCGCCTCCGCGGCCAACATGCCGGATTTCATCGCGGTATGGGTGCCCTTGATCTTTGCCACGTTCAGAAGCCCCGCCGTATCGCCAATCAGCAGGCCGCCTGGGAACGTCAGCTTCGGGATCGACTGCAAGCCGCCCTCGCTCAGCGCCCGCGCCCCATACGAGATCCGCCGGCCACCCTCGAAGTGCTTGCGCATGGCCGGATGGGTCTTGAAGCGCTGCATTTCGTCGAACGGCGACAGCCAAGGATTGCGGTAATCCAGACCAATAACAAATCCAAACGAAACCAGGTTTTCGCCGAAGTGATACAGGAAGGAACCGCCATACGTCGAACGGTCGAGCGGCCAGCCCAGGCTGTGCTCGATCAGGCCAGGCTTGTGGTTGGCGGCCGGGACCTCCCACAGTTCCTTGATCCCGATCGCATAGGTTTGCGGAAGTTTGCCGTCGCGCAGGTTGAAGCGCTGCATCAACTGCTTTGACAGTGATCCGCGGCAGCCCTCGGCGAACAGCGTGTAGCGCGCCCGAAGTTCCATGCCACGTTGGAAATTGCTTGTCGGCTGCCCGTCTTTGCCCACACCCATGTCGCCGGTGGCGATACCGACGATGCGGCCGTCTTCCTCCAGCAGTTCCGCCGCGGCGAAACCGGGATAGATTTCCACCCCAAGCGCTTCGGCCTGCTGACCGAGCCAGCGGACGACGTTGCCAAGGGAGACGATGTAGTTTCCCTGGTTGTGCATCTGCGGCGGTGTCAGCAACTTGATTGATCGCGTCGCGGTCAGGAACAGGAACCGGTCCTCGCGCGCCGGCGTATCGAGCGGCGCGCCCTTTTCCTTCCAGTCCGGGATCAGCTCGTTCAACGCACGCGGCTCGATCACGGCACCGGACAGGATATGGGCGCCGACCTCACCGCCTTTCTCCACCAGGCAAACCGCCATCTCGGGGGAAAGCTGCTTCAGTCTGATCGCCGCGGACAGGCCCGCCGGGCCGGCACCCACGATCACCACGTCAAACTCCATAGCCTCCCGCGGGGGCAGATCGTCCGCCATCGCCAACTCCTTATTTTTTCCTGTCTACTCGAACCGGACCTTATCTGCGCCAGATCATCCGGCAGGGCAAACCACAGGTCCTGCACTCGATTTAGGCGCGTGCGAAGGAGTGTCACGGGTGTTTGCAGACGATGCCTTGCTGCTGATTGGACACGGTTCGGCGCGCTTTGCCGACGCCGGACGCATCCTGCGCGACCACGTGCGGCGGATCGAAGTGGCCGGAAATTTCCGCGAAGTCGCCATGGGGCTGCTCAACGGCGCGCCGGCCGTCGCGACGTCGTTGGCGCGGCTGACGGCGCCGGTCGTCCGTGTCGTGCCATTCTTCATGGAGGATGGATATTTCACCCGTGTTGCCGTGCCGCATGCCCTTGGTGCCGCGGATGCGACACGCCGGATCGTGTTATGTCCGCCGGTCGGTGTGCATGAGGGCATGGCGGGCCTGATCGAGCGTCGGGTTCGGCACGGTTGCGCCGCACGCGGCTTGCAGCCGGCGGCGACCGCCGTCCTGATCGTCGGCCATGGTTCGGCGCGCGCGCCCGGGCGGGCACTGGCGCTCCATCGCCACGCGGCACGGCTCGCCGCCAGTGCTGCGTTCGTGAAGGTAACAACCGCCTGCCTGGAGGAAACTCCGTTCGTCGCCGACGCGTTACGAGAATTGCGCTCCTATTCGGTTGCCGTAGTGGGCTTCTTCGCAAGCGAAGCCAGTCATGTTCGCGAGGACGTGCCGGGGTTGATCGCGGCGGAACAGGCAGCCCGTGGGACGGCGGGATCCAAGATCCACAACTTTGGCTCGGTGACGGAAGATCCCTTGATGACGCAGATTGTTCTGGACCAGGCGCAGGCAGGCTGAGCGTAACGGAGGACACCAATGTTTGCCTATGTCGGAGGCTACACCACCGCGGATCGCGACGGTCGCGGCAACGGCATCAACGTCTTCAGCGTCGATCCGGTCAGCGGCGGCTGGACCCACCTGCAGCATGTCGGCGGGTTGGAGAACCCCTCCCTGTTTACGCTGAACCGAACGAATACCAGGTTGTACTGCGTGCATGGTGGCCGCAACCTGGTCAGCGCATTCGCCATCGACCGACAGACCGGCACCCTGAGCTTGCTGAATCAGGTTGATTGCCAAGGCAACAATCCGGTCAATTCGGCGCTCGATCCGTCCGAGCAATTCCTTGTGGTGGCGAACTATGGCAGTGGCGCGGTTGTGGTCCTGCCGCTCGACCAGGTCGGCAAGCTGCTGCCTCCCAGCCAGATCGTTGAACTGGTCGGCACGCCGGGTCCCAATCCGAAGGAGCAGGCCTCGTCGCATCCGCACGCGGTGGTATTCGACCCGAGTGGTCGCTTCGTGATCGTGCCGGACAAGGGTTTCGACCGCACGTTCCTATTCACCTTCGCCAATGGCCGGTTGGCACCCACGGCGCAGGCGTTCGTTCAGTCGCGGCCGGGTGCGGCGCCTCGCCATGCCGCGTTCCACCCCCGTTTGCCGACCCTCTACGTGAACAACGAGCTCGAATTCGACGGTGACGGCGTTCGATTGGGATGCGGAGCAGGGTGAGGCGACGGAACGGCAAGTGACGACAACGGTTCCCGGCGGCTTCGAACGGCGTAATACCACGGCGGAGATCGCCGTCTCCCCATGCGGCCAATACCTCTACGTCTCCAACCGCGGGCAAGACAAAATCGTCTTGTTCGCAATCAACTCGCGGACCGGCCTGCTGACCTACGCGGGCGCCTTCGCGGCGGGCGGCAAGAAGCCGCGTTTTTTCGCGCTAGGACCTGATCGCCGACATGCCTACGTCGCCAATCAGGACAGTGACATGATTGCGGTTTTTCACATCGACCAGCCGAGTGGAAGCCTGATTCCGACAGGGGTGCGGATCGAGGTGGGCAGTCCATCGGCGATAAGTTTTGTTGCAAAGACTTGAAACTAAGCGGCTGACCGGATGATACTGGCTCTAATCGAGAAGTATCAAAAGGGTGATGCCATGGCCAAAGCCAGCACCGTTACTGCATTCGCGAGAAAAGCGAAGTCCGTTACCGCCACGCTGCCTGCTGACAAGAAGGCCGCTGCCAAGAGCGCCAAGCCGGCAGACGCCGCGACAGCAACCTTGAACAAGTCGGGGGCACCCAAGGCCTCGCTCAAGCAGGCCGCACCCAAGCGTGGGCCGATGAAGCAAGTCGCGGCGCGTACGAGCCCCTCCGGTAAATCGGTTTCCGGCAGGACCGTTGCCAAGAAACAGACCGCGCGGCCGGCGGCCGTCGCGAAAACCGCCGCGGCAGCAAGAACGGAAGCGGTCAAGACAGCCGGCGCCAAGCGTGCGGGTGGCAAATCCGACGTCGCAAAGCGCGCCGCCGCAAAGCAGGCCGCGTCCCGTCGCCTCCCGGCCAAGCCCGCCGCCCCCTCCCCCGCGGCTCGGCGATCCCGTCCGGTGGCATCCGCCAAACGTGCGCGACCGCCGTCACGCCCGGCCAGTGCCAAGCCGCCGCAGAGTTTTACCGTCAGCCATTTGAACGAAGCCGATTTCAAGCCTGATGGCTTGCGCAGCTACGCACACTATCGCGACCTTGGAATGGCCGCTGCCACCGCCGGGTTGTGTCAGGCACACGTGATCCGCTTCATCCCGCCATGCACCGAGGAGGTCCGCAAGCGCCATCGGCACGCCGCCGACCTGCAATTGGTTTACGTACTGAGAGGTTGGATGAAGAACGAGTTCGCCGGCATCGGCGAGCAGATGATGTCGACCGGAAGCTGCTGGCTGCAACCCTCTGGCATTGAGCATACCGTGTTGGACTATTCGGCCGATTGCGAGGTGCTGGAAATCATCGTTCCGGCCGATTTCAAGACCGAAGACGTTGGCTGAACCGCGCCCCGTGCGGACCGCCTGACGACCCGCACGGGGTCATCGTCGTGATCCATAATGCCATCTCATGAAAGGCTTGATTGCCTGAAATGTCCGGCGCTCTGTTGCCGCATGGCGGGTTATGTGCGGGTCAGTCGTGACGACATTCGCCGCCTGGCGAAGTATTTGAAACTAGGCGTCGCCGAGTTTGAGAAGCGCCACATCGTGGAGATCGCCAAAGGCGGCGAAAAGCGCATCAAGGCCGGTTACAAGACCTGCCAGTTCCTCGATGAGAACCACATGTGCGGCGTCTATGAGGCAAGACCCCATGATTGCCGCGGCTATGTCTGCTGGAATCAGGAAGACGAGACGGTGTATGGCTATGCGGTGTTCCTGCAGACGGGCGTGGCCCGCCTGCGGGACCAGGAAAAATAGCCTGCCAGGCGCGATCAGCTGGTCATCTGGCGCAAGAACGCAGTCGACCGCGCGGCGGCCTCTTCCGCCATACGGTTCGGGAATAGGGTGAAGCCATGTGCTCCACCGGGATAGATCGCCAGCTCCGCCTCATTGCCCGCCGCGATCCAGCGGGCGTGCATGAACAGCGTATCGTCCAGCAGGCCGTCCAATGTGCCGACACTGAACAGCGCCGAGCATAGCCCCTTTAGGTCGGCATACAGCGGTGAGATGTCGGGCACCCGCCGGTCGGTGACGGTGGGCAGGAACGCGTTGTAGAACTGCTGCATATCGATCGTCCGCAGCACCAGCCGCCGATCGCCGAACGCGCGCTGGCTTGGCGTCATGCTGAGGTCGTACGCGCCATAAACCAGGTTCGCGCCGCGGAACCCGGTATAGCCATAGCGGTCCCGCATCCGCAGCAGCGTCACCGCGGCCAGGTGCCCGCCGGCCGATTCGCCGCCGATTGTCAGCACATCCGAGCCGAATTCCCGCTTGGCATGTTTCACCAGCCACGCCGCCGCGGCTTCACAGTCGTCCGGGCCCGCGGGATAGGGATGTTCAGGGGCCAGCCGGTATTCCACGCTGACCACGGTCAGGTCGGTCTCGTCCGCGATCCGCTCCAACATCGGGTCTTGCTGATCCGCCGATCCCAATACCCAACCGCCGCCATGGATGTGAAAATAGATACCCCGCGCGGTGGTCGGCTCGATCACCCGCAGCGCGATTTCGTTGCCGTCCCGGCCGGGGATCATGACGGTCCGCGCGCGAGGCGACATCACCGGCGGTGGAAACGGGCCGCTGCCCAGTCGACGCGCGGCCCGCGCTGTCTCGGCACCGACATTCCACCATTCAGGCAAGCCCGTCATCAATCGGACCAGGTCGTCGTTCAGCTTGGCAGTGTCGTCCGCAATCGCTTCCTGGCGAAACAACGCGGGCCGCAGCGGGTTGTCGGTCATGTCATCCTCCCTTTGATCTGGTCGACTGGCACCTCCGGCCGGAGTATAGCGGAGTTCGCCCCGTTGCAACCGCCGTTACTCCAGAGCGTGTCATTTTTTAGACCATCTTCGAGTTTCCAGCCGGAGGATCACCTGAACAATGGTGCTGCGAACAGCCGCGATCCTCAGCGTCTTGGTTACCATGCTGTCAACGGCGGCCCTGGCCCGGTCGGGCTCCGCACCGCCGGAGACGCTCGATCCGGTGCGCATTGCACAGGCACGAAACGTCACGATCGGGCTGATGACAGGCGGCTTTGACAGCACCGATGCCCAGGCCGCCGCGGATATGGCCGAGGTGCTGGACGACGGCGACAGGCTGCGCGTGCTGCCGATCCTGGGCGTCGGCTCGGTGCAGAACATCGCTGATCTTATTAGACTGAAAGGCGTGGACGTGGCGATCGTGCACGCTGATGCATTGGCCCAGAGCAGCCAGCGCGACGCGATCCCGAACGTGAAGTCGGTGCGCTACATCGCCAAGTTGTTCAACGAGGAAATGCATGTCCTTGTCCGCAAGGATATCGGCAGCCTGAACGACCTGGCCGGCAAACGGGTCGACATCGGGCTGCTCGGCAGCGGCACGGACGTAACCGCCAGCGCGCTTGCTTGACGCGCTGCATATCGACGTCGATCCGATCCACGACAGTGAGGCCATCGCGCTCGAACGGCTGCGCCGTGGGGAGATTGCGGCGATGGTCGTCGTCGGCGGGCAACCGGTGCCGCTGTTGCGGAATCTGGACGCCAGCACGGGCCTGCACTTCCTGCCGGTGCCGCTCACTACGGAGCTGGTGGACAGCTATGTGCCGACCAGGCTTGATCCGCGGAGCTATGTCGGTCTTGTCCCGCCCGGAAAATCGGTCAATACCGTCGCCGTTGGCGCGCTGCTGCTGACATTGTCCACATCCGCCGATTCGGCCCGCGCCAAACGGGTCAATCATTTCGTCGATCAGCTGTTCGAGCGATTCGATCAGCTCCGGCAGCCGGGCCATCACCCAAAATGGCAGGAGGTCAACCTGACCGCGCACGTAGCCGGCTTGATGCGCTATCCGGAGGCGCAGAGGCTAGCCGCGCGGCTCGACCAGAATATGCCCGATCAGGCGCCGCAGACCAGCTTGCGCCCGTCGTTCGATGCTTATCTACAGCAGTTGGGCCAGACTCGCGGCAGCCTGAGCGGTGAGCGGCGGGAGGCATTGTTCCGCGATTTCCTGCGCTGGCGGGATCACCAGCGCGGACCGTAGTGCCGCCTCGGCGCCGCACTGAACTCGCCAGTAAAGCCGGCTCTAGGATACTCGCCAGTAGGAAGCGCGAGAGGACACCATGAAATTCGGCATCTTTTATGAGCTGCAATGCCCCGCCCGTGGGAAGCGGACACCGAGCACAAGCTGTATCAGAACGCCCTCTCCCAGGTCGAACTGGCGGACAAGCCTCGGCTATCACTATGCCTGGGAGGTCGAGCATCATTTCCTGGAAGAATACTCCCATTCGCCGCAGCCGGAGGTGTTCCTGGCCGCCGCCAGCCAGCGGACCAGGCAGATCCGGCTGGGTCATGGCATCATCCAGCTGACCACCAACCATCCGGCCCGCGTCGCCGAGAAGGTCGCCTGCCTCGACCTGGTCAGCAACGGCCGCGTCGAATTCGGCATGGGCGAAGGCGCCAGCATCACCGAACTCGGCCCGTTCGACCGGCAGATGGAGGACAAGCAGGCAGTGTGGGAGGACGGCGTTCGCTGCGTGCTGCCGATGTTCAAGGACGGCGGCTGGGAATATGACGGCCCCTACTTCAAGTTTCCGCTGCGCAACGTGCTGCCGAAGCCGATCCAGAAGCCGCACCCGCCGCTATGGGTGGCCTGCTCGCAGCTCGAGACGATCGAGCTGGCCGGCCGTTGCGGCATCGGCGCACTGGGCTTCCAGTTCCTGTCGGCGGAAATGGCGCATGCCTGGGTGCATGCCTACTACAACTCGTTCGTGCTGCGGCAGAACAAGCTGGCGGACTACCAAGTCCAACTGCAACATCGCCATGGTCAGCTACTTCATGTGCGCTGAAACCGATGAGGAAGCCCGCCGGCGAGCGGACGGGGTCACGTTCTTCCAGTTCTCGCTGGCCTATTACAGCAATTCGCGCAACCGGGAGCGTGCCGCGCCCGGCACGGTCAGCCTGTGGGACGAATACGAGAAGTGGAAGGGCGCCAATCCGGAACTGGCGCACAAGGCTCTGACAGGCGGCCTGATCGGGTCACCTGAAACCATCCGGCGGAAGCTGCGGCGGTTCGAAGCCTCGCATGTCGACCAGATCATCCTGCTGAATCAGGCCGGCAAGAACAGCCACCCGCATATCTGCGAAAGCCTGGAGCTGTTCGCTAAGGAGGTGATGCCGGAATTTGTCGGCCACGAACCCGAACACCAGGAATGGAAGCGGAAGGTCCTGAGCCGGGAGATCGAGCTGGAGGATATCGACACGACACCGTACAAGGACCGTGCCGGCGTCGGCAAAGGTGTCGCGATCAACAAGCTGGCGACCGCGGCGGAGTAGACACAGCCGATCCCGTCGATCACGGCCCGGGTTATGAGCCGCTCTGGTGCTCGAGCGTGACCGATCGCGACCGTAAAAAGCTGGCTTTACTTCTGTGCCGGCGTCGCCAGATCGTGAGTTTGGCGATACGCGACTTTTCCTTTGACAGGCGGCTGGTCGTCATCGCTGATGTCCTGACCAGGCGCCGTGCTGAATTGTTTGCGGCGCAACGTCCATGCCTATCGTCCGCTCACGCCGCCATACGTCGCTAAACCCGCGCGAGCCAGACGGGTCGGACGACAGGGAGAGTTGCCATGGCAAGGGTGGCAGGGCCGCGTCCGCACCCAGCGCGTGAGACGCGTTCAAAACGATCAGTTTGTTGCTTATATTTATCATTTGCGTCGTGAACTACATGGATCGTGGCACGCTTTCGGTCGCGAATCCGCTGATCCGCAACGAACTGGGCTTGTCGGTCGCGGAAATGGGCGTGCTGCTGTCGGCGTTTCTCTGGCCCTACGCATTCACCCTTCTGTTGGCCGGCGGCATCGTCGATCGGCGTCAAGCCGCGACGGGTATTGACGATTTCGCTGATCGTCTGGTCGATCGCCCAGGCTGCCGCGGGTTTCATCGCCAGCTACGGGCAGTTCCTGGTGGCCCGGGCGTTGCTTGGGCGTCGGCGAAGCGCCGATGTTTCCGACCGCGGCGCGCGTCGTCAAGGACTGGTACCACGAAAGCGACCAGGCCCTCGGCGTCGGAATCTGGAATGGTGCGCCCTCGCTCGGCACCGCCATCGTCACCGATCCTGCTAACCCCCATCATGCTGGTGTTCGGCTGGCGCTGGATGTTCGTTCTGATGGCGATCGTCGGCTTCATCCTCGCCGGCGTCTGGTACGCGGTGTATCGCGATTTCGACAGTGAAACACTCACCGAGATGGACCGCAATATCTGTATCACGAGGGCGTGGCGCCCGAGGCGCATCCGGTGCAGTGTCGCCGCCTGGGGCAAGCTGTTCAGCTTCCGCAGCACCTGGGGGCTGATCCTCGGCTTCTTCGGCAACGTCTATATCGGTTGGCTGTTCATCGCCTGGCTGCCGGGCTACCTGGAAATCCAGCGCCATATGAGCATCTCGAAGACCGGGTTCGTCGCCTCGGTGCCGTTCCTGTTCGGCCTGGTCGGCAGCATCCTGGGTGGATACCTCGCCGACCGGCTGACCACGCGCGGCATGACGGCGATCGCCAGCCGCAAGATGCTGACCGTGGGCGCGATGGTGCTCATGGCGTGCACCACCTTCGTGGCGGCGGAGACGGCCAGCAACGTTATCGCCGTCGCGTCGATTTCGGCGGCCGTGTTCTTCGGCTTCAGTTCGTCCGGCACATCGTGGTCACTCGCCAATGCCTGTGCGCCGCCGAGCTATGCGGCTTCGCTCGGGGCGATCATGGATTTCGGCGGCTTCATCGGCGGTGCGCTGGCGCCGATGGTCACCGGCTTCACGGTGCAGGCCACCGGATCATTCACCCCGGCGCTGCTGGTCGCCGGTGCGATCGGCCTCTGTTCGTCCGTGGCCTATGCTGTCCTCATTCGGAGTGAACCGATCGCCACCAAGGCCCTGGCGGCACCCGGATTGGCCTGACACAGGTGCGTTCGCGGCCATCCCCGGGGGTATTCTTCCAGGGATGGCTTTGCGGTCTCGTCCAGGCAGCCTGATCCAAATTCAATAACGCCTCTCCCGGCAGTGCGAATTTCGTTACGGACGACCGTCGGGTCGGCTATAGCGTAGCCCATGTCCGGCATGCACACAGAAGCGAGCTTTCGCGTCGTCGAACCGGCGAGTGCGACGCATCATGACATCATGCATCGCATCCACGGCACCGATATCTATGCTGGCTTCACGCCGACCTTTGCCGATGATCGACAAGGCTGGAACAGCGAGCATCCAGTGTTCGAGGAAATCGTCAGGGTGGCGCGGCCATTGCTGGTGATCGACGTCGGCGTCTGGAAAGGCGGCTCGACGATCTACCTGGCCGAACTGCTCAAGCGCAACAACCTCCGCGGGACGGTGATCGCGGTGGATACCTTCCTGGGCAGTGTCGAGCACTGGGACAAGACCTCGGGCTTCGCCGGACTGTTGCCGTGTCGTTTCGGCATGCCCATGCTGTATGAACAGTTCCTCAGCAACGTTGTCCGGCTTGGCGCGCAGGATCGCGTTGTGCCGCTGGCGCAGACCTCCACGGCCGGCGCCCTGCTGTTGCGACGGATCGGCCTGCGCGCTGGCCTGATCCACATCGACGCGTCGCACGACTATGACGACGTGCTGCGCGATGCCAGGATCTATTGGGACATCCTGGCGCCCGGCGGATTTCTGGTCGGCGACGACTACAGCCCGGACTGGCCGAGCGTCATCAAGGCGGCGGACGCGTTCGCGGCCCAGGAGCGAGTGCGCCTGGTCAGCAGCGCGCCGAAATGGATCGTCAGAAAGCCGGCCTGATCGAGCCGGATCGGGCGGCGGCTTGCCGATGCCAAGCAACGGCTGACCACCCGAAGAGCTACGACACGAACCGCATTGCCAAGATGTCCGTGATCGGCAAAAATGAACGATTGTTAAGGAGGCGGCCATGCGGTCACAGCGCCTGACGACGGTCATTCTGATCGGCATGATCCTGGGCATCGGCGTCGGCTATGCCTGCCACGAGGTCTGGCCCGACAAGGCCACCGCCACGGCGATCGCCGGGTATATCTCGTTGTTCACAGACATCTTCCTGCGCTTGATCAAGATGATCATCGCACCGCTGGTGTTCTCCACCCTGGTCGTCGGTGTGGCGCATATGGGCGACCCGGCCACTGTCGGACGGATCGGCGCGAAGGCGCTGCTCTGGTTCGTCTGTGCCTCGCTGGTGTCGCTGCTGCTGGGGTTGCTGCTGGTCGACATCCTGCGGCCCGGCGACAATCTGAACTTGCCGCTGCCGGACGCTGGCGCGGCGACGAACCTGAAGGTCGCCTCCCTGTCGCTGAAGGATTTTGTCACCCACCTGGTGCCCAGCTCGATATTCATGGCGATGGCCAACAACGAAATCCTGCAGATCGTCATCTTCTCGATCCTGTTCGGCGTCGCCTGCGCGGCACTTGGTGACCGCGCCCACACCATTGTCCATGGCATCGAGGAGCTGTCGCACGTCATTCTGAAGCTGACCGGCTACATCATGGGGCTGGCGCCGATCGCGGTGTTCGCCTCGATGGCCGCGATTATCACCACCCAGGGACTTGGCATCCTGGTCACCTACGGAAAGTTCGTCGTCCAGTTCTACGCCGGCCTGTTGCTGCTGTGGTGCCTGCTGGTGCTGGTCGGCTTCGCCTTCTTCGGCCGCCACATCTTCCGCCTTGTGACTTTGGTCAGGGAGCCGTTCCTGCTCGCCTTCAGTACCGCCAGCAGCGAGGCCGCCTACCCGAAGATGATGGACGCCATGGGGCGCTTCCCGGTCAGCCGCAAGATCGTCAGCTTCGTACTGCCGATGGGGTATTCGTTCAACCTCGACGGCTCGATGATGTATTGCACATTCGCAACCATGTTCATCGCGCAAGCCTACAACATCACGCTGCCGCTCGGCCAGCAGATCACCATGCTGCTGCTGCTGATGCTGACCAGCAAGGGCATGGCCGGGGTGCCGCGCGCGTCGCTGGTGGTGATCGCCGCCACGCTGTCCAGCTTCAACCTGCCGGAAGCCGGGCTGCTGCTGATCATCGGCATCGACCAGTTCCTCGACATGGGCCGGTCGGCGACCAACGTCATCGGCAACTCGCTGGCGACCGCGGTGGTGGCGAAATGGGAGGGTGAACGGCTGCCGGCCTATGCGGATATGGCAGCCCTGGACGCGCAGCCAGCCGAATGATGCGGTTTCTACTCGTCACCGCACTGTTGGCAGGCCTGGCGGGCACGGCCAGGGCGCAGGACAGCACGACGGACATCGGTCGCCTGGCTGGCACACTGGCGAAAGTGCGGGCGAGCGGGACGATCACCCTCGGCGTTCGGGATTCGGCCCTGCCGTTCTCCTACCGTCTGCCGAACGGGACGCCGGTCGGCTACGCGGTCGAGCTATGTCAGGAAATCGTCGATGACGTGGTCGCCGAACTGGACGGCCTGCCGATCACCATCGCCTACAAGACAGTGACGGCCGAGGATCGCATTGCCCGCGTCGTCTCCGGCGACATCGACCTGGAATGCGGCTCGACCACGCGCAACACGGAGCGGCAGAAGCTGGTGGCCTTCTCCCCGGTGTTCTTCATCGCCGGCACCAAGCTGCTGGTCGCGCGGGATTTGCCGGTGCGCTCCTATCGCGATCTGAGCGGCAAGACGGTGGTGGTCACGTCAGGGACAACCAACGAAGCCGCGCTGCACCGGCTGATCGAGCGGCTGCACGTGCCGATCACCCTGATCACCGCGCCGGACCACACCCAGTCCTTTGCGTTGCTGCGAGCCGGCAAGGCCGAGGCGTTCGCTACCGACGACGTATTGCTGGCCGGTCTCGCGGCAACCCCGGACGGCGCGGGCTATCATGTGGTTGGTGACTACCTGTCATACGAACCGTATGGGCTGATGTATCGCAAAGACGATCCGCAATTCGCCGCCGTGGTGGAGCGTGGATTTGCCCGCATGGCCGAATTGGGACGGTTGTCGGAGCTTTACACGCGCTGGCTGATCCGCCGGCTGCCCACCGGAGAGGTTCTGAACATTCCCATGAGCGCCGAACTGGCGGAGATTTTTCGCAATGAGGGTCAGCCGGATTGAGCGGCGGGCGTCAGGTCACTTCGGGTCTTCATGCTTTGACACAGGGGATGTTACCGCGCCGGACACAGGCAGCGACTCCTGCAACGCACTCAGGTAGTCCGCCAGGGTTGCGTCTAGCCGTTCGAGCATGAGCGTCCGAAATGGTTGCAAATCGTCGGTCAGCGACCCGCGCTCGAGCGTATCAAGATAGGTCGTTCGATCCACTGGGCGCACCGCGATCGGCACGTAACCGCTGCGTATCAGCAACAAATTCATCAAGAGCCGCGCTGTGCGGCCGTTGCCGTCACTGAAAGGATGAATTGCGGTCAGATGGAAATGTGCGTCGAAAGCCGCCTCGGGAGTTGGCGGCGTGGCTTCGAGCTGGCGTCCAAATTCCTGCATCAGGTCCGGGATCTTCAAGGGATTTCGGGAAGACAGCCGCCGATCCGGCGATTCGCCGCCGGTGCGGACTGTAGATGCCGCCAATGTCCGGCTCACTGCGCGCCACGATCCGGCGATGCAGTTCTCGCACGACGTTCTCACCGATCGGCATTGTCCGTGCCGCAAGTTCACGCATCCACAAGACCGCTTGGTAGTGGTCAACCGCCTCCAGGTGGTCTTTCAGCTTCTTTCCGCCAACGGTGATGCCGTGTTCGATGACCTCAGCGGTCTCGCGATGGGTCAGCGTGTTGCCCTCGATCGCGTTCGACGTGTAGGTCAGCTCAACATCATAATATTTTTGCAGCTGGCGGAGTGCTGCCGCGGATATGGGTCGCACATGGTCAAGCTGGGCCTTCTTGGTGCGAATGGCGGTGAGGATTTCGTCCATCATTCGTTTTAGTCTGGTGGCAGCCTTGACGCCAAGTCTCGCCTCTGTTTCTCGGGCCTTCTCTTGGTGCGAACCCTATCCCGCCGCGGCGATCGCCTTTCCCTCTGACAGGCGGAAGATCCGGTCCAGCCGTTCAACACCGGTCAGCCGATGCGTTATCAACACAACGCTTCGCCCACCGGCGGTTTCGTTCAGCGTCTCCAGAAACGCCCGCTCGGTCTCGGCGTCCAGTCCGGCACACGGCTCGTCTAGGATCAGCACCGGCGCCTCCGACAGCAAGGCCCGTGCCAGCGCCAGCCGCCGTCCTTGCCCGCCGGAAAACCGCGTACCGGCCTCCCCCACCCAGCTATCCAACCGATCCGGCAGCCCGCGCACCATGTCGCCGATCCGCGCCGCGTCCAGCGCCGCCCACAGCGCCGGTTCATCCGCATCCGGACGAGCCAGCAAAAGATTCGCCCGAATCGTATCGTCAAACAAATGCGTCGTTTGGCTGAGCCAGCCGATCCGCGCACGAACCGAAGCCGCCGGCAGCAGGGCGATGTCGACGCCACCCAGCAGCACGTGACCGGACCGCGGCGCCACCACTTTCAGTGCCAGCGCCGCCAAGGTCGATTTTCCGGCACCCGAGGGCCCCAGCAGCGCGACCCGCGTACCCTCCGGCACCTCCAGCGTCAGGCCATCGAACACCGGCGGCCGGTCGGGCTGCCAGCGGAACTGGATCGCCTCGAAGCGCAAGCCGTTGGCATCCGACATCGGCACCGGATCGGCCGGATCGGGCACCGGCACCGGCGCATCGGCCGCCGCCAGCACCCGCTCCGCGGCAGCCGAGGCATGGCCGGCCAGCGCACCCGCGCGCGGCAGCCCACCAACCGCCTCAAACGCCGCCAGCACCAGGAAGGCGGCAGCGATGGCACCCGCCGGACTGGTCCCCGCCGCCAGCAGCACGGCGAGCACCGCCAGCTGCGCGCACAGCAGAGCCGCCGCGCCGGCCAGCGCGGTCCGCGCCGCCATGTCGCGCTGCGCCGCCAGCATTGTCGACTCCCGCGCCTGCATCGCGGCCAGCATACGACCCTCGGCAGCGAACGCCCGTACCTCCCGCAAGCCGGTCAAGGCGTCCAGCGCCGCGATCCGCAGGTCTCCCGACGCGCTGGCCAGAGCGTTGCCGGCCTGGCTGGTCGCGCGGGCTGCCAGCCAGGGCAGCACGAACGCCGCGATGGCAAACAGCACGCCGATCTCCAGGGCAAGCGCCGGCGCGTGGTGACCGATCAGGATCACCAGGCTTGGCAGCAGCAACACGCCGGCGGCCAACGGCAGCAGGATGCGCAGATACAACCCGTCCAGCGCCTCCACATCGCCGACCAGGCGAGCCAGCATGTCGCCAGCTTGCCGAAAGCCCAGCCCGCCGGCCGCGGTCCGCGCCAGCCGCCGGAAGAACCATACCCGGATGTCGGCCAGCGCCCGGAAGGTGGCACCATGGGTCACCAGGCGCTCGATGTAGCGCAGCACAACGCGGGCCACGCCGAAGCCGCGCAGCAGCAGCGGCACCGTCAGCGCGCCGGTCAGGAGAGCGGCCCCAATGGTCGCGCCGGAGATCGCCATCAGCCCCACGCCGGCCACCAATGCTGCAAGCGAGATCGCCAGACCGGCCAGCAGCCAGCCGGTCTGCGACCCCCACAACAGCAGAATTCGCAGCAACGGTCCGCTCATGCCACCCCGCGTGCGGAGGCAACACGACCGTCGCGCAAGTCCAGCCGCCGGCCGCCGAACGCGTGCGCAGCGGCGGAGTGACTGGCCAGGATCACCGTGCGCCCCAGCGCCAGCCGCCGCAGGCTATCGAGCACATCGCGCTCGGTCGCCGGGTCCAGATGCGCCGTCGGCTCATCCAGCAGCAGCAACGGCGCATTCTTCAGATACGCCCGTGCCACCGCCACGCGCTGCGCCTGACCGCCAGACAGGCCATAGCCGCCCTCGCCAATCCGCGTGTCCAGCCCAGCCGGCAAGGTCGCGGCGAACGCCTCGATACGCGCGGCACGGGCGGCTTCCGCCACTTCCGCCTCGGTGGCTTCAGGGCGGGCAAAACGGATGTTGTCGCGGATCGAACCGGCGAACAGCACCGGGCGCTGACCAATCCAAACGGTCAGCCGAGACAGCGCCTGCGGCACCAGATCGGTAATATCGGCGCCATTAATGGTAACCCGACCGCTGTCGGGTCGGACGAACCCCAGCAGGACCTCGATCACCGTCGATTTGCCGGCGCCCGACGGACCAGCCAGCACCAAGGTCTCCCCGGCGGGCACGCGAAACGACAGCCCATCCAACGCCGGGCCTCGCGCCGGATCCCACGTCAGACACACCTGCTCGAACGCTACGGTGACGCCTTGGGCGGCGACGGTGCGGATTTCCCGCGCCGGCACCGGCTCGGGTAGCGGCGGCAGGTCGATCAGCGCTTCGGCGGCGCCGGTCGCGTGCAGGCGATCCTGATACGCGGCGGCGAACGTGCGCAGCGGCGCGAAGAACTCCGGCGTCAGCAGCAGCACCATCAGCGCCGTCCCCAGCTTCGCCGGCAGACCATCCGCATTCGGCTGGCTGAGCGCATGGAAATAATGCATCGCCAGCACGACCATCGCCAGTGCCGCCGCCAGATCGAGCGCCACCGACGATAGGAACGCGACCCGCAAAATGCGCATCGTCCGCACCCGCAGCTCCGCCGCGGCACGCGCCAGGTTGCGTGCCTCGTCCGCCGCGCGCCCGCTCAGCACGATGGTTGCAATGCCGCGCACCCGGTCGAGGAACCGCGCCTGCAGTCGTGCCAGAGCCAGGAACTGATTGCGCGAGGCGGCGGCCGCGCCGATGCCGGCGAGCGCCATCGCCAGCGGCACCAGCAGGCCGCATCGCCAGCAGTACCGCGGCAGCCCAGCGATCGACCCACACAACCGCCAGCAGCACGATCACCGGTCCTGCAACGGCAAACACGGCGGCTGGGACATAACGGGAGAACAAGCCGTCCAGCGCCTCGATCCGGTCGACAACGACGCTGGCCAGATCGCCCGAGTGGCGCTCGCGCAGCAGGGCCGGTCCAGCCTGCAGCAGACGCGACAGGGCGTCGCTGCGTAACCTGCGTCGCGCGGCGGCACCGGCCGCGAAGGCACGTTGCTCAGTAGCGTAGAACAGCAAGGCGCGCAGCACCGCCAGCGCAGCGAAGACGATCAACGGCAGGACCGTGGAGACCGGTCCATTGAATGCCGCGGTCAGTACCGAGGCGGCGGCGATGGCCTGCCCAACCCCCAGAACCGTTCCCGCCACCTGCATTGCCAGCACCGGCCGAGCGGCTCGGCCTCCGGCACGCTGCTCTTGTCGAAGCCATGCTCGAGCGGCTTGCTTGCCGGAATCCGCATTCGCCATGGGTGGGGATTAGAGTATCCGCGGCGGAATTCACAGGGCCTGGACATGGCCAAGGCCGTTAAACTTCTTCAATGCGATACCTCCGGCCCATGACGGTGCGCGTGCGGCCGAACGGATCCACGCACTGAGCTTGCGCATGCAAAGCCGCTTTGTCTTACGGGGAGAATCCAGCCCTCCGACCGATGCAACACTATAGGTGGTCCTAATCCCGACGAAGTGTTGCCGGAATCAGGGCATCTCACGGCATTCTACGTCTGAATTGGTCCAACAAGGATCCGCATATGCAGAGCGGTCAACCAACGGGTTCTATCGTCGCACGCCTCGATCGGCTGCCCCCGTCGCGGTACTTTGTACAACTCGTTGCGCTGATTGCCATTGGCGGCTGGTTTGAGTTCTACGAGTTTGCGATGCCGGGCGGCATATCACTCGGCCTGACGAAGAGCATATTCACCACCAACACCGCCGGCCTGCTGGCCTGGAACAGTTTTGCCAGCTTTCTTGCGTCTTTTTTCCTGGGGATGTTCGTCGGCGCATTCGTGTTCAGTTGGGTCTCCGATCGCTTCGGGCGGCGCTCGACCTTCACCTGGTCAATGCTCGTTTATTCGATCGCCATTTTCCTGACCGCCTTGCAGAGCTCCGCCATTGTCATCGACGTGCTGCGATTTATCGCGGGCTTTGGCATCAGCGTGCAGCTTATCAACAACGACTCGTTCATCGCCGAGATCACGCCACGGCGTTGGCGTGGCCGCTACATGGCGTTCAGCATCCTGGTCGTGCTGACATCGGGGCCGGTGGCGCTGCTGCTATCATGGCTGCTCGTGCCGTACCAGATTATGGGCCTCGATGGCTGGCGTTGGGTCGTCATCTTTGGTGCGCTGGGTGGCGTGGTGGTGCTTTTCATTCGCCGCAAGCTGCCGGAATTGCCGCGCTGGCTGCAGAGCCATGGCCGCCATGCCGAGGCGGAAGCAGCCATGCAACGGATGGAGGCGCGCGTGCGCGACGAACTCGGGCACGATCTGCCACAGCCTGATCCCGACCATGTCGAACCCGTCGTGGGTCGCGGAGCCTGGAGCGAGATGTTCGGCCCGGTCTATCGGCGCCGCACGATCATGTTGTCATTGTTCCAGTTCTGCCAGACGATCGCCGCGTTCGGCTTCATCACCTGGGTTCCCATCATGCTGGTGCGCGAGGGGTTCGCCATTGCGCATTCACTGGCTTTCACCACGACGATAACCCTTCTGGCGCCCGTGGGTGCGGCGCTGGGCCTGTTCTTCGCCGAGAGATTCGAGCGGAAGTGGCAACTTGTGGGAACAGCGATCGGAATAGGCGTGTTCGGCTTGCTGTTTTCGCAGGCCCGCACGAACGGGTCGATCCTGCTCTGCGGCGCGTTGGTGTCACTGTGCACGAATTGGCTGGTTGCCATCTTTCCATCCCTACGCGGCTGAGCTCTTCCCCACGCGCATGCGCGCCCAGGCGGTAGGGTTCACGTTCAGCTGGAGTTGCGTCAGCTCGATTTTGGTGGGGTACGCGGTCACCTTCCTGCTGGCGGCGTACGGCACCATCGGTGTGTTCACGATGATCGCCATCGCCATGCTTGTCATCGTGCTGGCGGTCGGGATCCTGGGACCGACCAGCAATCGGCAAAGTCTCGAATCCTTGTCGCGATGACGCCACAAGGCGTTGCATGCGGCGGACGCAGGTGGATCAGTGCATCACATCCCCACCATTCGGCGATAACGTGGCGCCGACATAAAAGCCGCCCTCGGGACCAGCCAGCAGCAGCGCCGTGGCGGCGATTTCCTCCGGCCGACCGAAGCGGCCCGCGGGGAGTTCATTTTTGAACGCCTGGCGGTCTGACTCGGTCATCTGCGCCGTCAGATCGGTCTCGATCGGGCCCGGTGCGATTGCATTCACCCGCACGCCTTTCGGCGCCGCCTCCCACGACAGCGCACGCGTAAAGCCGATGATGCCGGCCTTGGCCGCCGAGTAAGGCGCCGAGTTGACCGCGCCTTTCAGCCCGCGCTGGGAGGCAACGTTGATGATGCAGCCGCGTCCGCGCGCCACCATGGCCGGGTAGACGGCCTGTGCCATGAAGAACATGCCCTTCAGGTGCACTGACAGGATGCGGTCGAACTCCGCTTCGGTATAGGCCTCGAACGGTTTGCGGATGTTCATGCCGGCGTTGTTGAACAGAATGTCGATCGGCCCGAAGCTGTCGGTGACGTGCTGCGCGAAGGCTCGGGTCGCGGCGATGTCCGCCACGTCGGCAGAGCGATGCAGGGCACGGCGGCCAAGCGCGCGGATTTCGCCCGCGGTGGCCTCGGCCTGGGTGTCATCGTCCAGATGACAGAACGCGATGTCCGCACCCTCCCGCGCAAACAACAGCGCCGTGGCTCGGCCAATTCCGCGTGAGCCGCCGGTTACCAGCGCAATCTGACCCTGTAGCTGCATGGCGCATATCTCCTGTTGTGCCCACGTATGTTGCCTGTGATGGCAGCCCGCACCAAGGTCCGCCGCATGTTGATCGCCCGCACCCTCGCCGATCTGCGTTTCGCTTGTGCCCGCCTGCGCCGCGGTGCCGGTGCACTGGCGTTCGTCCCCACGATGGGCGCGCTGCATGACGGACATCGCGCCTTGGTGCGGGCCGGCATGGCTTCGGGTGCGGCGACAGTAGCCTCGATCTTCGTCAACCCGTTGCAGTTCGGCTCAGCCGACGACCTGTCGCGCTACCCGCGTGACGAGGCGGCCGATCTGGCAATGCTGGAGGCGGAGGATTGTGCGCTGGTCTGGCTACCGGATGTGGCAACCATGTATCCAGCCGGGGAAGCGACCACCGTCACCGTCGCTGGTCCAGCCGAGGGATGGGAGGGCGACGCACGACCCGGCCACTTCCGCGGCGTAGCGACCGTCTGCACGAAACTGTTCGGACAAGTACGGCCGGACCGGGCGTATTTCGGTGAGAAGGACTGGCAGCAACTGCAAGTCGTGAAACGGATGGTGGCGGACCTGCTGCTGCCGCTGGAGATCGTTGGCGTTGAAACCGTGCGGGAAGCGGACGGCCTGGCAATGTCGTCGCGCAACCGTTTCCTGTCGCCGCGGGAGCGGACGACGGCTCCGGCGTTGATCGGCGCGTTGCGGGCAGCGGCACAGCTTCTTGCCGGCGAAACTGGAGTGGCGGAGGTGCTCGCGGCAGGACGAGCGGGCCTCACAAGTGCTGGCTTCGACGTCGACTATTTTGCGCTGGTGGACGCGACAAGTCTGGCGCCCGCTGTGCGCGCGTCAACGGACACCCGCCTGGTCGCGGCGGCCCAACTGGGAAGCGTGCGGCTGCTGGACAACGTTGAAGTCCGCTGACTTGCGCCACCAACCGACGCCACAATCGTTTGGAGGCGCCATTTTCTATTAAGTAATGATTGGTCTTGTCCGCTCCCTCTGTTCAACGGAGAACGCTATGCTGCCAACACGGCTCAGACGAAACGAAGATGAACTTTCGATCATCAGAAGGATTTCCGAGAGCGCCGAAGACGGGCCGGTTTTAATGCTGAACCTGAGCCGGTACACACCGGAAGCCAGCTTCCCCGATGGCGACTTGTATAACCAGTACGTCTCCGGCCTGGAGACATTTCTGCGAACGGTTGGCGCGCAGATTCTCTGGCGGCTTCCTGTCTTTGGCCAAGTGGTGGGAGAGGAGAAGATCGATGAGGTTCTCGCCGCATGGTATCCGACCCACAAAGTCTTTCTGAATCTCTACGCCGCGCCCGGCGCCGCGGAAAACTACCGTTTAAGGGGTTTGTGCGTGCAGCATGCCCTTATTCTTCGTTGTCCAGGCAACCAGTATCCAATAGCTCCGGGGCAAATACCGGCTGACGGCGGGGTCATTTGGCAAGCAGAGCCGCCGCAGGATCACTCCGCATAAAACTGGCTATGGCTTATCGCTGCGGTCCAGCGCGCACATTTCCCCGTCGGGGGCATGGCAGTTTGAACCTGGCAGCAGCAATTCGGCGCGAAACGCGCGCCCGCGCGGCTCACCATACGGTCGCCCGTTTCACCTGCCGTTTCGATTCGCTATCCATGATAGCCCATTCGTGAAACGACATGAACCTGGGCGCGAGGAAGCTGTAAGTCCGTTCCACCACCTTCCACAGAAAGTCATCGAAGTGGTTCGGCGCGCTGGCCCAGTCTAGGAACACCGGCTCCCACGCTTGTTTGGTGCGGACCAGCCAGTCCCTCTGTTGCCGCAGCCAGGCGATCGCCGCAGGCGTATCGCGCAGCATCGCCACGATGTCGTTGAGGTGGACATCCACATCGTCTAGCCGGTTGGTTACTTCTTTCAGACCGCGCCGCGCCAAGGCCTGCACTTGCGTGATGGTGTCACGCCGGCTGATCAAGATCTGATCCGCCTGGATCCGCAGCATTTTCTCCTGCAGTCCGACCCTCCCGCGCATCAGGATGCGGCGCATGGTCTCGATGCATGCCACCTCCTCGCTGATCAACGCAACGCGCACCGCCACCTCCATGGCGTCTGGGACGCCGAGCTGGATGACTGCGCCGTCGATCGCTTTTTGCAACCACTCCTGGTTGACCGCCGTATCCTCCCAGCCAGGTGCGCCGGCACCGCTGATCGTGACGCTCTGTCCCATGCGGGCGAAGACGCAACGGAGCAAGCCGTGCCAAACCCGGCTGGTGGCGACCTTGCGATCCTGCTCGCTTGGCTTCCAGCTCGATTCGCCGCCGTTGAGTTCGGACGGCAGCTTGTCGCCAAGCCGCAGCGCGACGACAAAATCCAACGCCTGCTCGATCAGGATCAGCATCTGCCCATCCGGGCTGGCTGGATCGACGCCGAATTCGCGTGCAACCGAGCGCAGCGGCAGCACCGCTTCCTGACTTTCAAGCTGCACGACCATTGAGGGTATCCGCGCGCCCTCACTCAGGCGGAATACCGGCTCGCCAAGCAGGCGGAAACCGCCATGGGACAGTTGGCACACCTGAGGAACTGCCTGGGTCATATTGAACAGTCGTCGCTCGCACCACTCATCGGGCATCCAATTAGAGCAGGCCCGCTTTAACAAAAGATGAACCGACTGAGCACCCGCTTGATAATGCGCTATGAAGAGTTGGCTGACGTGGGTTTCGAGAACCAGAGCGGAGCGGCCGTGACCACCGGCAGCGCAGAAAGCCGCGTCAGATGGCCGCCAGAGCAGTATTATTGGACGGGCACTGAACGCAGGCGACAACCATCAGGCGCGGTGCCGAAGCCCGCGACCGCCACAGCGCCAACAACCACATGGCGGGGTCGGTCAACAGAAACAGCAGCGTCCGCCGGGGACGACTCTGCCCGAGCGAGCCCTCGACCGTGACATCGAGCGACAGCGCAATGGTGGAGAAGCAGTTGCGGCTGATCAGGTTATAGATCGGTGTCTGACAATACGGCGCCAGAGAGACCCGCAACCCGGTGGCATTGTAGCGCCGAACCGACCGGCGTCCACACATGCACGCTCAGGGGCAGATCGTTGCCCCGTGACCCGGCCTCGGTTTGCGATGGGTCCAGGATGCCGCGCGCATGCCAGTTCGCCCCGGCGAATAGCGGCAGATCGGTCACCGAGGCGCCTGGCCGTAGCCGCCGCAACAGTAAACCCGAGCCGACAGAGGCTCCAGGCCGCGGCGAGCAGCGCAATACCGATGCGGAATGGCACGGTGTGCCAATGCGGCACTGGCCATGGCGTCCAGACCAGGACCGCCACGACAAGCTCAGTCAAGCCTATGATCACCGCCTGCCGCCACCGGATCGAGCGAATGATGGCCGCCGCGGCCAGGCGGCGCGGCAACCGCCTGTCGGGTCAAAGTTGGTTCCGCTCCGAAGTCCTCCCCTGACCGCTTAGCGCGCGGGCACGGGACAGCTCATGTCGCCCTCCTGGCATTTCAGATAGGTCCTGAACTCATCGATGCGCTTCCTGGTCAAAGCATCGGCGCATTCAGCGTACAGCATGGGCAAAATGCTGCCGCCGGCAGACGCTGAGGTCGCGAACTTGCATTCCGCATCACGAAAGCCAACCCAGGCGCGCTGTGCCGCGACAAGCCGCTTTCTGATGTCGGCATCGCTGTTTTCCAGACGACGGCCGATCTGCGCGTAAAGTGTGTTCAATGCCGCGTCGGACTGTCTGTAATTCCGGTCGGCGCACTGGTTCATTGCCTGCTGGTCCGGCGCGTTCGCACAGTCATCGGCCGAAGCCTGCGACGGGAGGACAATGGCAACAACAGCCAGCAGGTAGAATAGACGCACGTGACCGGAAACTCCCGCCAGATCGCGTCGATTGAACACCGGACGGCAAGCCACGCCAATCCCAGTGGCCACCGTTGCAGGCAAGCGGTGACAACAACAGCTTCGCCGCGGCCAGGCCCGCGGACGCCGTCCCAGACTGAATGAGTGCGGCCGATGGTAAAGCGGTTTCGTTGTGAGCCGCCTCACAGCGTTCCGCCGGCAATCTAGCAAGACTGCATCTCGGTTTCCGGCAGCGGCGGATCCACTTTAGGTATTGACGTCATCTTCAGGCGGCTTCCTGCGATCCACAATGACAGGAGGCAGCCGGGAACCGCTGTTCGCGGCATCATTTTTCCATAAGATAATACAGCTTCACGCTGCCAAAAGTCGCCTCTACGAAAATAGCTACTTTTAAATATACATTTTGTGAAGATGTTCATAGTGACCGACCAGGATCCTCCGTAAGAGACCATCGATCTCTTTCCAGATAGTAGCAGGAGGATGCCGTGAAAAAACTAGGGACGATGTCGCAAACGCTGTTTCTGCAAGCCGCACTTCCCCTCGGCGGAACAGGATTGGCCTTGATCATAATGTTGCTGATTCAACACTTCTCGTGAGGTCGCTACGACTTCGCTTAAACAAGCCGTTCTGTCTTGATCCTCAAGAGCAGGACGGCTTTCTCCAAGAGGAGGCCATCCCATGGATAACTCGATCTCCTTACGCAATACAAATCAACCTGTCAGCGCGGCCCGGCGGACAAGTACCCCGCCGTGGCATCGCAGCCGGTCGGCCGTGCAATCCGGCGATCGCGCGACATCGGTTCCAATCCGCCTTGTATCATCACTCATCACCGCGGCGCTGCTTCTTGCGCCGGCCCAGGCCTGGGCGCACATCAAATGGTTCGCCCCCTATGACGTCAGCAAAGCACCGACACCCGTCGGCGGCGTTCTCACCCCGCATTTCCTGCTGGTCTTCCTGGGGTTCGCGGTGCTGATCTCCGCCGGCTTTTTCGCCGACCGGTTTATCGCGACAAGACAACTGAAGCTGGCCTGGTTCAAGCCGCGGGAAGACCTCGAGGAAGGGCTGCTGCGCGCCGGAATGGGCGGCTTTTTCATGGCGCTGTTTGCCACCGGCGGTGTCATCCTGACACCGGAACTACATACTGATGCGGACTGGCCGGCGTGGCTTCAGCTTGGCATCGCCGTCAGCATGCTGTCAGCCCGCACCTGCATTTTCGGTGCACTCGGCATTGTCACCCTTTTCTTCTACGCAATGACAATCTACGGCGTGTTTCATCTGTCCGACTACCCGATGTTCCTCGGCATCGCCGCCTTTTTGGGCCTGACATCCTGCACATCGCAGCGCCTTCGCTCGCTCCGCATGCCGATCCTTCATGTCACCCTGTGCATCGGCCTGATGTGGGGCGCGATCGAGAAATGGGCTTACCCACAATGGACCCTGCCGCTGCTCGCGCAACACAGTTACCTGACACTCGGCGTTCCGCCTGCGGATTTCATGATCATCGCCGGCTTCGTTGAGTTCGCTGTCGCCTTCTATATCCTCACCGGGCTTTCCCTCGTGCGGTTGGCGATCTTCGCGCTATTCATGATCTTTACGTCGGCCATCCTGGACTTCGGCAAGGTGGATGCCATCGGCCACCTGCCCATCATCGTGCCGCTGGTAATGATGTTTCTGCACGGACCCACGCAACTGAACCGCTGGCTCCATGATACCTCAAGCAGCCTTTTTGCGGAGACCCGCAAGGCAAGCGTCGCATTCACGATGACCATCTGCCTCTTCTTTGCTGCCTATTACGGAATTCAATACAGCGAGTACCACGTCGGTGAACGCCCGAACGTGCTCGCGGCCTACGCCGCGTCCCCGCCGCCGCATTGACGCTGGCATCACTGCCAAACCCGTTCAATGGGGGCAAAATGTCCCCATTGACTTGTCATGGTCACCATCGATCGTGGTTCATCCCAAGCCGAGCGCTATGCGCCATCATCCAATTCGGCCAGAAAAGCCGCGGCCTGCGCGCGGATCGCGCTGCGCCGGTCGTCCCCCATCCGCATCCAACCGCGCACCGGCATCGCCATGCGCGGATTGGCCGCAAGCCGGTCCGCGTGGCGAGCAATGAAGTCCCAATACAACGCGTTGAACGGGCAGGCCGATGGCCCAATCGCCTGCTTCACGTCGTAGCGGCAGGCCCCGCAATAGTCGCTCATGCGGTTGATGTAGGCGCCCGAGGCGGCATAGGGCTTCGAGCCGACGATCCCGCCATCGGCGAACAGCGCCATGCCTCGCGTGTTGGGCATCTCCACCCATTGATAGGCGTCGGCATAGACGGCCAGATACCACTCATCCACCGCATCCGGATCCAGTCCAGCCAGCAGCGCGAAATTGCCGGTCACCATCAGACGCTGGATATGATGCGCATAGGCCTCCCGCCTTGTCTGTCCGACCACCTGGCGGATGCATTCCATCGGCGTCTCGCCGCTCCAGTAGAACTCCGGCAACCGGCGAGTCGCATGCAACGCGTTCAGCGTGCCGTACTCCGGCATGCGCAGCCAGTAGATCCCGCGAACGTATTCCCGCCAGCCAATGATCTGCCGAATGAAGCCCTCCGCCGCGTTCAGTGCCACCGTCCCCGCGCGGTAGGCATCCTCGACCACGCGACAAACCGCCAGCGGATCGAGCAAGCCGATATTCAGCGCCGGTGAGATCACCGCGTGGAACAGCGTCGGCGCATCCCGCCGCATGGCATCCTGCCAATCCCCGAACCCGGGCAGGCGGTGGGCGATGAAATCCGCCAGCGCCGCTTCCGCGTCGGCGGCAGTCACCGGAAAGCAAAATCCATCCAGCTCCCCGAATCCCTGGGTGAAACGCCGCCGCACCAAATCGATCACCGCCTGCGTCACGTCGTCGGGGGCAATGGCGAACGGCTGGGGGCTGTGGAGGGCGGGGGGCAGGCGCTTGCGGTTTTCAGCGTCGAAATTCCACCTTCCGCCCACGGGCTGCGCCTCGGCCTGACCATCAGCCTCCCCTGTCGACGTCATCAGCAGGCCGGTCCGCCGCCGCATGTCGCGGTAGAAGAACTCCATGCGCGGCGCCCGCCGCCCCGACATCCACCGGCGAAACGCCGCGATCGAGCACACGAAGCGCGTGTCGGAGCGGATCTCGATCCCCTCCACCCAGTCGCGCATGTCGGCCAGGACCCGCCACTCCCCAGGCTCGGTTGTCACCACCTGCCTGGGCTTTAGCGCCGCAACGGCGCGACGCACCTCCCCAGACAGGGTCTGCGTGTTCGCCGGATCATCGAGTCTGACGTACCGCACCCGCACGCCGCGCGCGGTCAGCGCCCGGGCAAAATGCCGCATCGCCGAGAGCACCAGCACGATTTTCTTCAGGTGGTGCGGGACGTAGGTGCACTCGCCCATGACCTCCGCCATCAGCACCACGTCGCGCTCGACATCCAGGTCGGACAGCGTCGCGATGGACCGGCTGAGCTGGTCGCCCAGCACCACCCGCAGCGTCTCGATCGGCATGTGTCCTCCCGTCCTGCCCGACATGGGCATGCCGACACATTTGCCCATGCCAAAAGCCGCTCAGTTGAGCGTGGCGGGGGAGGACAAGTCGGCACGGTCGTGGCAGAGTAGATCAACGATGCGCCAGCTCCTGATCCTGCGGCACGCCAAGTCCTCCTGGGACAATGCCGCCCGCCCCGATGCGGACCGCCCGCTGAGCCCACGCGGCCGGCGCTCCGCCGCGATCATGCGACAGGCGATGCGCGATCTTGGGCTGGCGCCGGACATGATCCTGGTCTCCCCGGCTCGTCGGACCCTTGAGACGCTGGAGGCGCTGGAGCCCTGGGACGATGCGCCGTTGGTCGAGCCGATCGACAGCCTGTATCTCGCCGATGTGCCGCAATTGATGGCGGCGCTGCATGGCGTGGCGGAGACGGTGCGCAGCGTGCTGTTGATCGGGCATAATCCAGGTCTGCATGATCTGTCGCTGAGCTTGGCCGGCTCTAAAGCGATCGCCGGCGGCGGCGAGGCCGAACGGGCCTTGGCCGCGGGCTTCCCAACCATGGCACTGGCGGAGTTCCTCGTCGCCGGTTCTTGGTGGGAGCTGCGGGAAGGCGGCGGCCGGCTGGTTCGCTTCCTGACCCCTCGCATGCTGGAAGCCGCTGGCTGTCCCTGATGGAGCTGGAACTTGAAGTCGACCCGGACGCGGTTGCCGACGTCGCTGGCCTGAGGCCGCTGGCGGTGGCGCGTGAGGGACGGCCCCGCACGCAGGCGGTCAAGTTGGTCTGGCACGACAGCCCCGACCACTATTTGCTGAGCCAGGGACTAGCCATAATCGAACAGCGCGACGGCTGGCGGCTGGAGCGCGTAACGCCCGGCGCCGAAACTTGGCTGCCGGGGCAGCCTCCGCCAATCGTCGAGGCGGCCAGCGATCGGGCGTCCCTGACGGCCAACCTGCCCTCTTTACTGGCGCCGGTCGCGGCGTTCGAGGGGCGGCGCACGATCAGCGTGCACCGGCTCACGACAACACAAAGTGCCCCGATCCCACCCGCCCCTTCGGCTGCGAGCCCATCCCTGGGGACCGGGTCACATGCGATTGGATCACTCGCAACGGCATCTCTGGTAACCACGACCTCGGGGCAGCTGGCTTCGGCGGCCTTGGCGCGCGTGACCCTGACGATCGAACGTGGCGTCTTGCGCTCGGTCGCGGCGGAACGGCCGGTTGCGCGCATCACCCTGAGCGGAGAGGATCATGCGGTCCGTGCGGCGGCCTTGATGATCGCCGGGGCGGTGCCCGTGACGGTGCCACGCGCCAGCCTGGCAGCGCAGGCATTCGCGCTGGCCATGGGCGGCACCGCCGCACCGAGGCACCTGGGCGCAGCCACGCTGCCGGATGCCCTGATGACCGTGCCAGACGCGCTGGCGCACATCCTGGGTCACCTTACCGACGTCATTCTGCACTACGTGGCCGCGGCGTCCCTGCCGCCGGCCAGGTCGGCGCCGCGCAGAGCCACGGCGAACAGGCGCCCGAACGACAACGGCGCCATGGACAATCCATCGGCGCAGGCGTTGGACGCCAGACGGACAGAGGCAGTACACCAGATGCGCGTGGCGGTGCGCCGCGCACTCTCAGCGGTGTCGATCTGCCGTGATGCGCTGCCGGATGGGGCACTCGACGCGGTGCGTGATGGGCTGAAAGGATTGGGTGCCCGCCTGGGGCAGACTCGCGACTGGGACGTGTTTGTCTCCGAGACGGCCCCGATGATTACCCAGTCGGTGGCACCGGATGAGCGGATAGACCGTCTGCTCGCGGCCGCCATGCGGCGACAGCACGACTTCCGGAAGACCCTCGTCGACTACCTCACAAGCTCGGCTTTTCGCCTGCTGGCGATCGAACTTGCCTGGTTCGTCGCGGCGCGCTTCTGGCATGCCGAGGAGCCTGTGATCCCCGCCGATCCGTCATCCGGCGCGCTATCGGCCGCCGACCTTACGGACGTCGATCCGTCGCCGCGGGCATTGTTGCAGGAAGCACCGGATCATCAGCCAAAGCCAGTCCCTGCCGGCAAGCCCGCCGTCCCGTTGATCGTGCGCGACTTCGCCCCCACAATCCTGCAGCACCGCTGGAAGAAGCTTTTGACGGCCGGCAAGCGGATCGAGGAACTCGATATCGCGGCGTTGCACGATGTCCGGCTGCGGGCCAAGCGGGCGCGTTACGCAGCCGAGATGTTCGCCATCGCCCACGAGGGTAAGGCAGGGCAACGCTTCATCCGCCGACTAAGCCTTTTGCAGCAGCGCCTTGGCGTGCTGAATGATGGCGCGGTCGCGGCGCAACTGCTTCGGCAACTTGGCGGTCCGTCCGGCCGTCACGCGTACGCGGTTGGCGTGGTGATCGGTTTCACCGCTGCCCACGCGGCAAAGATACGACCCCGCATCATCCGCGCCTTCGAGAAATTCCGCCGCCAGCCCATATATTGGACTTGACCGCCGCCGCCAGGCCCCGGCATCCAGCGCACAAGCTGCCGCTGCGGTCCGCAACCGACAGTCGATCAATATCGTTCTAACAAGGCCAGGTTCTGGCAGAGCGGACCCACGTAACCAGGGGATTTGGGCGTGTCGTTGAACCATAAGCGGCGAATCTTCAGCCGAGGACGGCCGGCATCACCCCCAGGCAGATCGCCTCGCTTCGCCCGCATCGTCCCGCCATCAGGCGTCCTGCTGGCCGCGGTGGGCGGTATCGCAACATTGCTGACGGCGGCCTGGCTGTTCGTCCGCCCCTCCAACGCGCCGGCGCATGCACCCGCCAACCAGCGTCTCTCGGCAACGGCGGACGGCATTGCGGTAATCGATGGCGACACGTTGAAGATCGGCGACCAAGTCATACGGCTGCAAGGAATTGTCGCCCCCGCTCGTGGTTCGTCCTGCCGCACCGCATCCGGCGCGTCAGCCGACTGCGGTACCGCTGCCGCCAACGCGCTGGCCTCATTGGTGCGCAACGCACCGGTGGATTGCACCGTCGAGGGCCATGACGCGGCTGGACGGGCGGTGGTGGCTTGCCGGTCCGCCGGCGTCGCCCTGAGCGAGGCCCTGGTGCAGAGTGGCTGGGCCCGGGTGCAGCCAGACGAGGCAAACGCCGAACTGCGGCGGTCGGAAGAGACGGCGCGGGAGGCGGGTCGCGGGCTTTGGCGGAGCCAGGGCGCGTCCTGACGGCGCGCTCGTGTGGCGGCGAGGTCCCTACTCTGCCATGATTGGTGCACGCTCGCTCAACAGCGGATTGGACAGCACGAATGAACCTGTATCGCTTGCTGCAGAAGCGCGTCGCGGAGGACCGCCCGGTGCGGGTCGGTCTGATCGGTGCCGGCAAGTTCGGCTCGATGTTCCTCTCCCAGGTGCCGACCACGCCGGGGCTGCAGGTCGCAGCGATCGCCGACCTGTCCCCCGACCGCGCCCGCGCCGCCTGTCGCGGCGTCGGCTGGACCGACGAACGCATTGCCGCCACCCGCTTCCTCGACGATGCCCGCACCATGATCGCATCACCGGACATTGACGTGGTGGTGGAGGCCACTGGCCATGCCCCCGCCGGCATTGCCCATGCCAGGCATGCCATCCATCACGGCAAGCACATCGTCATGGTCAATGTGGAAGCCGACGTGCTCGCCGGCCCCTTGCTGGCACGCCAGGCCGAGGCCGCCGGCGTGGTCTACAGCCTGGCCTATGGCGACCAGCCGGCGCTGATCTGCGAACTGGTGGATTGGGCGCAATCCTGCGGTTTTTCGATCGTTGCCGCTGGCAAGGGAACCAAATACAGGCCGGAATACCATGCCTCCACGCCCGACACGGTCTGGGGCCATTACGGCCTGACCGCTGAACAGGCGCGTGTCGGCGGAATGAACCCGCAGATGTTCAACTCGTTCCTCGACGGCACCAAGTCCGCCATCGAGATGGCGGCAGTCGCCAACGCCTCCGGCCTGACGCCGGCGCCGGACGGTCTGGTCTTCCCGCCCTGCGGCACGCATGAGATGGCGGCGATGCTGCGCCCCGGCAATGCCGGCGTGCTGCACCATGCCGGCCAGGTGGAGGTGATCTCCAGCGTCCACCGCGACGGCAGCCCGGTGACGAACGACCTGCGCTGGGGCGTGTTCGTGGTGTTCGAGGCGCCGAACGACTATGCCGCCCGCTGCTTTCAGGAATATGGCGTGGTGACCGACCCCACCGGGCGGGCCTCGGCGCTGTATCGTCCGTTCCATCTGATCGGCCTGGAACTGAACGTGTCCATCCTGTCGGCGGCCTTGCGCCGGGAAGCGACCGGCGCGCCGAGTGGTTTTCGCGGCGACGTCGTCTCCACCGCGAAGCGCGACCTGCGGGCCGGCGAAATGCTGGATGGCGAGGGCGGCGCCTGCGTCTGGGGCAAGCTGATGACGGCCGCGGACAGTCTGCGCGTCGGCGGCCTGCCGATCGGGCTGGCCAACCGGGTGCCCCTGGTCCGCGATGTCCCCGCCGGCCAGCCGGTGACCTGGAACGACGTGCGGATCGACACCACGGATGAGGCCTACGGCTATCGGCGGCAGATGGAGGCGGTGTTTCCGGCAGCATAGCTGTCGATGTCGTGGCCGCGGCGCCGCGAGAACAGCCGCGGGATCGCCAGCCCATCAGACGGCAACTATCCATGCCATAAACAGAAAGAAGATCCCGAATCCGACGTCAGTGGCGCGCTGCGCCCGGACATAGTGCGGCGCAGCGGTGGGCGTCGAGAAGGTTCTAGCGACCAGCGTGTAGAAGACTCCGGCAAAGCTGATCGCGCCGGCGAGGACGGCGCCAGCCATATGTCACCGCTCTCCAACAGCGTCCCGGCTGACCTCGCGGCTTAACCCAATCCAACCTCATGCCGTCGGAGAAGCGCCACCAAGACCTATTTCCACACAAGTCGCGACGGCACCACAGCCGAGAGATGAAATCTCTCGGCTGCGTCCCGTCAAAGGGTTGCAAGGAAACCAGTTGATCAGCTGCTCGACCCGACGCCCGCCGTTAGCCGGGATTAGGCAACATCCGCGATGACCAAGGCAGAGATGAAGCCGGAGTAAGGATCATCGATGTTCCCCGAGCCGTCGCGAAGGAGGAAGGTGGCCGCGACGTCCACGGAAGTGCCGTTGATGCCATTCACTTCAACTTGAATTTGTTCCTGAAGAATATGGTGGTCGCCGTTATTGTACTGAATTTCGAAGCCCGCAAGCATCGCAAATGCAGTATCGCCGTTGATGGGGCGGCCAAATTCGAGTCGACGGATTTGTTCTTGTCGAATTCCAGTTACACTAGGGAACGGGAAAACCAATTTTTGGATTACTGTTGTCATTGTCAAGAATTCCTTTAACCATTTGTTGCAAGTCCCGTCAGGCGATCAAGCTTCACGGGTGCATCCCTAGTAAGCCTTCCAGGCAACCGACGCATGTGAGCCGGTTAACAGCAAACCCGTCGCGGGTTGCCTTCGTTCAGGCCGTTCCCAAACCGCTTACCTTTGAACCCAGTTTTGAAACAGGATTTTGAAAGGGAAATCTCCAGGATGTGCCGTCTGGACGAAGGCATTTCGTAAACCTTCGTATGTGAAAGGCCGTGTATGTCTTGAATTCCGCTTAGCGTGCGGTTTTGTACAGATCGTGTGGTGCCTCCTACTGCGTGGTGGACGCCCGCAAATGGTTCGCCTGCGATCTTGATTACGAACGCCGAGGTGTTGACTATCTCGCCAACTGGCGGGCCAAGCGCGGCAGCCCACGTGGCTACCGATAAGAACGCTGCTGACAGCCCCGTAGAACGCCAAAAAGGGAAATCTGCCGCCACCCTAGCGCCGACCCTTGCTGGATGACCTCACCGGCTCGCTAGGCCCAGCAATCGACTACTTGGCCCAGTCACCTCATAGGTAAAAACGCACCAATAAAGTCACTGCACGGCAGGTTGCTATCAAACTCCGCCATACAGTGTAACAGAACCCGGCAATTGATTTCTTATGGATTACAAGCAAACACTGCCAAATCATTCGGGTCCGAGCCGCTGTCGTCAGCTGTAGCAGAACCGGTCGGGCTGGTGCAGAGCGGTCCCAGGTTTGCTGGCGCAACAGGGAGAGAAATCATTGCAAGCGGGCCGGCACGATGCTCGCCGTTGAACGGTGTAGGTTTGCTGACATCGAAACCGCAGGGCGCTGCGTCTGCTGGATTGTTGAACCAGAAGCCCATGTGGAACGTATTGGTCGGTTTTAACACAATAGGTGCTGGTGTTGCTGTATTGCTAGAAACTTGTGTTACGGCAACGTCAGCATCAAATCCGAAGATCTGATCGAGCAGAATTGTCCTTATTGTTACCTTGGCGTTGCCATCTTCATCGGAGTGAAGGTCGGATTGGTACCAGGCCAATCCAAATCCTTTGAAGTTTTTCACTGGTGCCCCGCCGTCGTCGAGCGAACTACGCTGCACCGTGAATAAGTCAAAGTCCAAATTGGGTTTCAGTCCTTTGACGCGGATAATGGCCGTATCGTTCAGGTCACCGCGTTTGACCACCACCGAAGCACGCGGCGCCTCACTGCTGCCACTCAGGCAGGCAAGAAACGCCGGATTAGGCTTCAGCTCAAAATTTGCTTGATCTGGCTTACTTTGGGCAATCGCGAGCGATGATATCAGGCACAGCCCGGCAGTCGCTCCGAGTAATCGGTACATTTTTTCCTCCCATTTAATGATTGCCGCCGCTGCGCTGTCTGCCCCGGCTCCGCTCGGAGGAGTCGAAGCGGACGCGCAGCCTGACCAAGGAAGGCGCCACGTTCCGTTGGTTAGGTCACGGCAAGCCCGTCTAGTGTCACGCGGCGTTTTTGCTCGCCGCAAGGGCCTTCACGTCGGCAGTGGTTAGCGGTTGGCCACCGATGGCCCAATCACCGCTGCGCACCTCCTGGATCGTCACCCAGGTCACGCCACGCAACGCCTCGCCTTCAATCTCGACCATTGCGTCGGTCAGTTTTCGGACGATTTGCTGCTTCTGCGCGGGGGTGAATACCTCTTCGATTAAGCTTACCTGGATCAACGGCATCGTTCGCTCCTGTTTGGGTTCGAGTGGTCCCGCGTTCTCTTTGGGGACGCTGACAATTTACTCGTGCCACTGAGCGCTGCATGACCGGAGCATGAGAAACGGATGAGAAATGCGCGCGTCTATCCGAACCCGTGGGGCACTCAGATTTCTTCAGGCCGACCCGCATCCGCCACGCGGTAAAGATAGCCGAACCCGCGCACCGTCTCGATCGCCCCGGACAGGCCGCCCAGCTTGCGCCGGAGCGAGGCCACGACCGCGTCTACCACGTTGCTTCCAGGATCGAACCGCAGGCCCCAGACGTCCTGGATCAGACTGTCCCGCGCCACCGGATCGCCCTCGCGCGCGGCCAGATACGCCATCACGTCGAACTCGCGGCGTGTGAGTGGAACCAGGACGCCATCCACGTGCAGCGCCCTCTTCGACCGATCCAGCAATCCGGTGGCTGCCTCGATCCCAAGTTCGGCCGCCGCCAACTGAAGAAGCCAGCCATCCACCGATCCCGGTCCCATGTCGAGGACCGCGGCGTGCATGGTCCGATTTCCCATCGACAAGGGTTCCGGCAACGGCTTGAACCCCAGCGTTCCGGCAGCGACGGCATAGGCTTCCAGTTCGTGGAGCGCCAGGTAGACGCGGCGCAGCCTCGGCCGCCGCTCCAGATAGTGGCGCTTGATATCCAGCCAGCACGCCGCCTGCACGGCGGACGGCCGCTCGCCGTCCAACCGCCCGAGCCAGCGGCGCACAAAGAGTGCCGTCTGTCGCGCAGAGGTCGGATGCTGCCGCAGATCCTGGACGAAGCGTGCGGTCACCTTATCGTGCCGCAAGATATCCTCGGCCGAACTCACGGTTGCGGCGTCCAATAGGCAGTAGAAACCCGCGACGGGCTGGTCCGGTGCACGTACGACGAAGAAGGCCTCGCGACTGGCGCGCCACCAGCTCTCCATACAGGACGCGGCCGCAGGCCCGTCGTGGTTGTCCGTGATGTCCAGGATCGGCTGGAGGTCGTCCGGCCGGGCCGGTTCGACAGCGAAGCGCGCCGCGTCGCGCGGAAAGAAGGCCTCCCGCACCACCGGGTTCCGGATCAGGTGGATGAGGTCCGCCGTGCAACGCCACAGCTCCCCCGATGGGACCCACCGCGCCTCCTGGCTGAGGTAGCGCCATGCGAACTGCCCGCAACGACGGTGCAGTTCCGGGTCCGCCGCCAGCAAATCGGCGGCGAGCGCCTCCCGTACCACCTCATGAACGGCCAGGCCGTCCCGCGCCGTCACAACGAACGGAAGCGCGGCAAGCCTGGCGTAGAGCGCGTCCGGGTCGACGTCCGGCGAGAGGACCCGCAGCAGGCCGTGGTTGATGCGGCGGGCAACGCAGGCGAGACGCAGGACTTCCCGCGTCGTGGGGTCGGCGATCCCGGCGAGGTAGCGTCGGGCGAGCAGCGGGACAGCCGCCTCTGCCGGTTCCGCCGATCCACGCTCCGATGCCGGCACGCGCGCCGCCTGCGCGGCAAGCGTGAGCGCGAGCGGGTGACCCGCGGCGAAGCGGGTGATCGGCATTATCGCTTGTACGGGCACGTCCAGCTTGGTAAGCAGTTCCATCGCCGCCCCGTCCGACAGCGGGCCAAGCGCCATGACCTGGAACAGCGCCTGCCAGGCCGGCGCCTCGGTCCATGCTGCGGACGGGGGCAGCTTACTGGCAAAGAGGACCAGGACGCGATTGGGCAGCGCCGGCAACAAGACCTGCCGCATCCAGGCGTCCAGCAGCCGAAAGACTTCGTAACCGTCGAACAGCAGGAGCGCGGGCGAGGGCCAAGCCGCGATCGCCGCGACGATCGCGTCGAGCTCTTCCTTGCAGCCGAGCATCCGGCCGAGTTCGCTCAGCAAGCCGTGTTCCGTTGGCTCAACGGCTCCGCACTCGACGGCCAGCACCGCCCCCCCGGCACTCCGGACCTCTTCAACGAATGCTGCCGCGAGGGCCGACTTGCCGATCCCGGGCAGCCCGTGGAGATGGACGACGACAGGAGTTCCATCGGTCAGCGCTTGCCGCAACGCGCCGAGTTCGTACTCGCGCCCGATCAGTCGCGCGCGCGTGTTGGACGACAGGCGATCGCGTATGGTCCCACGCACTGCAAGCTCCCCGCCGTGTTTGCTCTTCTGCAGGCCCCGATCAATTATGGCCCGTTGCGGTACACCCAAATAGTGCGGCGACATGGGACGTTTTCCGCGTGCCACTAGGATCGCTTCGTGCACTCTGGAACAGTGGCGTCCAGGGGTCTAGACCTTTCTAGAACTACCATGGCCTCCTACCGCTACAGATAGGAAAGCAGCCGATGATTGGCTGTGATCTGCATCACAGTCCTGATGCGATGCTTGGTGCCGGCTAGCTGTGGAGGGTAACGTCGCAGAGAAGGTCCGGTCGAAGCTCAGCCACATCGCGCCTGCTGCGCGGCGAACTGGACGCGACGCGTAGGCGCAAGCTTGCCGACAGGATGCGCGCCGCCGGTCTGCCGCTGTGACCCGAGGCTGAAGTCAGCGAGCGTGAGCACGCGTGCGCGATGTCGAGCACCGATCAGAGCGCGAGCATGAAGGCGCTTGATGTGAGCAGAAGCACCGGCTTGGAAGCGGTTGATCCGAACAGGATTCGCGGGATGACAGCAAGCACGGCCGCCGATGCTGTCCGGCGGCTACACGTAGCGGGCGCTGGCGCACGCATCCACCCTCAAACGAGATCTGTCACCACCACCTTCAAGTCCTCGGTTGACCGATCATCCTCCGGTCTGCGCTCAAGCGCCGGATCGTGCGAGATGCAAAGGATGGCAATCGCCGATCCGATGCAGACCGACGCGATCACCAGCAATCCACTATCGAAGCTGCCGGTCGCGTCCTTGATCCATCCCATCACGAATGGGCCGATAAAGCCGGCGATGTTGGCGATCAAGTTGATGTAGGCGACACCGGCCGCGGCAGCCGCGCCGGACAGGAAAGCAGTCGGCATCGACCAGAACACCGGCAGCGTCGCCCAGACACCGAACGCCGCGACGCAAAGCGTCGTGAGCCGCAATGGCGGCGATGGCAGCAGCGCTGTCGCGACCAGACCGATGGCGGCGATCATGAAGGCGATCGCACAATGGCTGCGCCGCTCCATGTGGCGGTCGGAGCGCCGGCCGTACCAGATCGTGCCAAAAGCCGCCACCGTGAGTGGCACGGCGCTGACCAGGCCGGTCTGCATGTTGTTCAATCCGAAGGTTTTTACGATTTGCGGCAGGAAGTAGACGATGCCATACGACGAGTAGGCGATGCCGAAGGCGCCAAGGCCGAGACCCAGCACCCGGGGGTTGTGCAGCACCTGCAAGACGGACAGATCGTGCACCGCCTCCCGCTGACGCCGCTCGCCGACCTGACGGTTCGATCAGCCATGCGCGCTCATCGTCGGCCAGCACTCGGCTTGCGCGGGAGAATTGCGCAGCACCCGCCACACCACAACCGACATCGCCAATGCCGGAACCGCCTCAAGAACAAAGATCCATTGCCAGACCCGCAATCCGACGACCCCGTCGAGGTAGAGCAGCGTGCTGGAGACCGGCGCCCCGAACACCGCCGAGAAGGCTGTCGCCACCATGAACGTGCTCACCATGCGTCCGCGATAGGCGGCCGGGAAAAACAACGAGAGATCGTACAACATGCCGGGGAAGAAGCCCGCCTCGGCAGCGCCAAGCAGGAAGCGCAGAATGTAGAAGCTGGTTTCGCCCTGGACGAAAGCCATGGCACCCGACAACAGTCCCCAGGTGAACATGATGCGGGCGATCCAGCGACGTGCGCCCACGCGTACGAGGACGAGGTTTGAGGGGGTCTCGAGTAAGAAGTAGGCAACGAAAAAGACACCGGCACCGAAGCCGTAGACGGTCGCGCTGAAGCCGAGGTCCTTGTTCATCTGGAGGGCCGCGAAACTCAGATTCACCCGATCCAGGGTACATGCGCCGCCGGCAAAACCTCCCTGGTTTGCAAGATGCCACGGCCAGGCCGCCGATGATCGGAATGTCACGCTTGTTTCGCGGAAAACCGGCCTGTTCGTAAGCGGTGGTCTGCCACCCTTGGGAATGTGCCGGCGATTTAGGGGGTTTGTTGGAGCGCCCAGTTCCACGGCATCAGTTCGTCGATACGTTTCTGAGGCCATTCGTTGACGAGGCGTGTCAGCAAATCCGCAAAATAGGCCTGCGGATTGACGCGGTTGAGCTTGCAGGTCTCGATCAGTGAGGCCAGGCAGGCCCAGTTTTCGCCGCCTTCATCACTACCCGCAAAAAGACTATTCTTTCGCGAAAGACAAACTGGCCTCATGGCTCGCTCAACACTGTTGTTGTCGAGCTCGATGCGCCCGTCGTCCAGAAATCTTTGCAGTCCATCCCAATGGTTCAGTGCGTAGCGGATAGCTTCGGCGGTCGGCCCTCGGGCCGGCAATTTCGCGAGTTGCGTGTCAAACCAGACGCGCAGTTCGGCGATCAGCGGCTTGCTCTCGGCCTGACGGGCGATCCGCCGCTCAATGGCGCTCTGGCCGCGGATATCCACCTCGATCGCGTAGAGTGCGGCAATCCGCTTCAGCGCCTCGATCGCAATCGGCGTCTTGGCCTTGGCCAGGTCATAGAAGCCGCGGCGCACGTGGCTCCAGCAAAACGCCAGCGTGACAGCTAGATCGGCGGATTTGGAGCCGCCGAACTTCTTGTAGGCCGAATAGCCGTCGCACTGGAGAATGCCGCGGTAGCCGCCGAGCAGCGCATTGGCGTGGATGTATCCGCGGCCAGGGGCGTAGCTGTACACCACGGCGGGCGGCTGATCGCCGGCCCAAGGCCGATCGTCGCGCGCCATGCCCTCCTCTGGCATTCCACCCGCTGCGCGGGCGGAACCTCGTATGGGGTTTGGTTTGTCAAGCGGTCATGTGTGATCTCCTGGCGTGATCTGATCCGTGGTTCGAGCCCGTCATCCATCATGCGGCAGCACTGTCCGCATCACCTCGTATCCGGTCGGACCTCAGGCGGTCCGGACCACAATCCCTCATACTTGAGGGCCAGGGCTCGGAGGGATGGGACCCTTCTTGGGAGCGCGGCATATCTCAGCCCAGGTTCCGATCGGTCACCATCCACCCCGGATCAGCGGCTCAGCCCAAAGCCAAGCCGCGATGGTTACGCCGGCATGAGCGTGCCTGTCAGCCTGCGCGAACCGGCTTCAGCACGGCGCCAGTCGGGATCAGGCCGTGGGTGACAAACCGCCACATCGCGACCAGTAGCTTGCGGGCCAGGGCGGTGATCGCGATGCGCTTGATCCGGCCTCGCCCGTCGCGGACACGCTCGCGATACCAAATGCTCAGGGCACTGTCCGGCTGGTTGCGTAGCCATAGCCAGGCCAGCTGCCCCATGGCCCGGCGTACGCGCGCGTTGCCCGCCTTGGAGATGCCCTGCTCGTGGTCGACGCCGCCGCTCTGCCACGGACTTGGTGCCAGGCCCGCGTAGGACGCCACCTCGCGCCGGTTGCGGAAGTCGCGGAAGAACGCCTCGCTCGCCAGCACGGAGGCGGTTTCGGGTCCGACGCCCTTGAGCCGCAGCAGGCGCGCACCGGGCCCCTCGTTGAATGGCAACGCCGGCAGCGCGTCCTTGCCTCCGGTCGCCCCTCTTTCGGCGGCAACCCCTGGCGGGGTCGCCGCGCGTTCAGCCGCGAACGCGGCGTCACGCTCGGCCTCGATGGCGGCGAGCTGTTGCATGGCCAGCTCCAGGCGGTTCATCTGACGGCCGACCTCGGCCAGCAGCCGGGGCGGCAGCACCGAACCGTCCGGCGTGCGCAGCGTCGCCAGCCGGACCCACTGGTCGCGCAGGGTCGGCTCGAACCCGAACACGCCCTGGGTGGCCAACAATCCCTTGATGCGGTTGGCGTGCCGGATGCGCTCGGCGAGCAGCGCCTCCCGCTCGCGGTTCAGCCGCCTCGTGTCCTCCGCCTCCCGTGTCGGCGGCCGCACCATGGCGCACACCTGGCGCTCACCGCGCGACCACGCCATCAGCGTGCGAAGCATCGCCTCGGCATCGATCCGGTCCGTCTTGGCGCGGCGGCTGCGGCGGTTCACCGCGATCGAGGACGGGTCCACAACCAGGCTGCGCACCCCATGCGCTTCCAGCAGGCGATGGACCCAGAACCCGTCGCGACCGGCCTCCTGCATGACGACAACTTCTACTGGGCCGCCGCACCGTCGCTCGGCGCGCTTCTGCAAACGCCGGAGCAATGCGAGCAGGCCCGGACCATCGCAAGCAGCCAAGCCATGCTTGCTGGCCTTATCTTCGCCGGGTGCGCTGGCCACCATGACCCAACTCGACAGGCTCAGCTCAAGGGCGGCGAACAGCGTGGCGTCTGCGCTGGTCGGCGTGGCAGGATCAGGACGGGCGGCGGTTCGGGCAGGATGTTCGGTGCGTGGCATCGGGCGGCTCCAGGATGAGATGGCAACGACTTCAGCCTACGACCCGGCCGCCGCCCACCCGCATAGGATCTTGGCCAGCCTCGCCAAGCTCGCGCTCGCCACCTCCCGGCTTCGGAAGCATCACGCGACGCACCGGCTGTGGCCGATACGTCCGCTTCAGCAGGCTCTCGCGGATGGACGGCCAGCGGGTTTTCAGCAACGCGGCTGTCTGGTCGATGTCCAGACCATCCGCGCCCGCCGCACCCCCGTTGGCGCGCACCTGCTGCATCGCCCGCCGCAGGTTCTCTCGCGCCAGGACCGCCGTAAGCAGTCCTGACCCCGTGTCGTTCATGGTCCGTCGCGGGCGTCCGGCTTCGTCAAGACAAGCGACGTGGCGGGCTTCACCCGTTTCCGTCTCCTGCCTCCCGGATGTCTGCGGCATCTGACGCATGGCCTCGCGCATCGGCGGGGGAACTCCACTCTCTCTCGTTCGGCCCTTCATTCCAGACCGCATGCACGGTCCGTCACTACTACGGCCTCGGCTGACTTCTCGCGCCGACTAACATCGTTGCCCTTTCAGGCGTAAGGCGAGATCTCCCCAGGTAAGAACGCTCTCCTTCGTCGCGCGACTGCTGGATTTACGCCACCGCCCCTTGGTCACAAGAGCTTCGCGGAATTGCGCCCGCTCGCCCTGGTCGGCAGCGCCTCGTATCCAGTTTTTGTTCATCGGCCCGCGAGTTCGCTCCACGCTTCCTCCCCACGGTCAGTCGCCCTTCCGCAGTTGCGCTTCGCTTCGCTCACTGTGACCAGCTTACGGCGGGACTTGCACCCGCAAGAGAGCGCCCATGCTGGGCGCACGCAAAAAGGCCGGGGGATCACCCCGGCCTGTCGTGCAGCCCTCAGAACAGCGGATCAACCGCCTTTGGCTGTCGTGGTCTTGAGTTCAGCCGTCTTTTCCGTCACTGCCTGGTCACTTTGCGAACCGCCGAAGAGCTTCGCGAAAACCGTGCCCTTTCCGAGAAAATGGACCTGTGGTTCGCTGTGGTTGGAAAACGCCTGGGAGCCGTAAACCGGCGTAACGCCGCTAGCCGGCAAGCCTTGTGCGGAGGCGGCGCCCGCGCCCAGACTGAGCACGGCGAAAGCGGCAAAAATCATGGTTTTCATGGGAACCCTCCATTTATAGTCGGGCGAAGCGCTTGGCTTCGGTTGACGCTCATATGGACCTGGCCAGCAGCAGCGATAATTGTGTTTCTTGACATTACGATCATGCGCCACGCGGTGAAATGCGAGCGGCAAAAGGTTTGCCGGCCAGACAAGTCCGCTGTTGTCGTGCCGATAGCCAAGATGGACGCAGGTGTCCGCCCGGGTGCGGACGATGATGTCGCGACACCGGACGGCGTCGGTTTCGTTTTGGGTAGCGATGTAGCTGCCAGCGATGTCACTTGCACGGGTCATGGCATTCATCCTGTTGCCGCGGCGGCTCCATGCCGATCGCGCCATGTCCTGGACATCGCGCGTTCAGTGCCGCAAGTCGATTACGTCTTGGGTAATGGGTGAATTTTACAGTTCAGAAATACAAATGCCGCAGCATTGGTGTATTTCGCACAGCGGCGACGTCTTGAACTGGAACTCTTGCAGCAACGGCTGGTGAACCCGGCGGAGTTGTTCGACTCGGAAAAATGAATTGCTTGAGCGCGGCCAGACCGGAGCAGCATTCGACGCCTTCCAGGCTGCCTCTGCGCGGCGCTAAAGCACGCCGCACTCCCTACAATCTTAACAACACGCTGCTGGCGGACCAAAGTCAGCAAAAGGCCGTCGACCGGTCACCTGCGGCAGGATCCGCCGCCGCGCACCCAGGCGTCGCCGCCACGCTAGTACCTCCCGTCACTGGTTCCGCGGTGATGGTGCGACCGACTTGTCGGCGGCGCATGAACCCCTGTCAGATCAACGGCTCGGGCGTCGCTGCATCTCCAGTGCGCCTGCCACGTCATCGACGCATCCGCGGCACCGCCGGCTTGCTCAAGCGGCTCGACGTCGACGGCGGGACGAGGTCCCAATACCCCCCGCGCGCAGCGCCCTATCTTGCCTGCTCCGTGTCCTCCATCGTCCTCGCCTACTTCTTCGTGTTAAAGCCCTTTTCTTGCGGTGTTGCCCTCAGCACGTCGCATGAGCGTGTCGCACCAGACAGGCTGAGCGAGCGGACCAGGGAACGATCGCCTGGTTCGTGCGCTTGAGACGGCCGCAAGGCTTTAACACAGAGCAGCAGGCGAGGCAGATCGAGGGCACGGAGCAGGCAAGATACAGCGCTTCGCGCGGCGGATCGCAGCTGGTGCGCAACGACCTCCCGTGATCGGCCCCGCGGTGATCCCGCGGCCTGGTTGTTCGCCGATCAGGGATCAATCCGTGACGCATGAATAACTGCAATATCCGTGACGCGGCGTACTAGCCTCCCAGTTCGCGTTTGACCGCCACCCAACGGTCGAGGATCGGCAATATCTTGTCGGCTTTCTCCGCCGGCAGACTGAAGACGACGCGGTCGACGCCGATCTCCTGACAGAAGCGCAGCTTCTCCAGATCGTCGGGAACCCGGAAGATGCTGACCGGCAGCGAGGCAGGGTCACGGCCGGCCTCGGTCGCCATGGCGCGGAACTTCTTGATGACAACGCCGACACCGTCGTGTTCCAGCCGGTCGGCGCGCGGAATCCAGCCGTTACCGTAGCGGATGGCCCGTTGCGCGGCGTATGGAAAGGCGCCACCGACGATGATCGGCGGGTAGGGCTTCTGCACCGGCTTCGGCCACTGGTTCATCGGCTCGAACTTGACGAACTCGCCGTCGATAGGACGGTTCGTCCTGCGTCCAGATCGTCTGCATCGCCTCGATCCGCTCGCGCGCCAGCTTGTTGCGCGTGGCGAAGACGGTGCCGTGGTTCTCGATCTCGTCGCGATTCCAGCCGTTGCCGACGCCGAATAGGAACCGCCCGCTGGAAAGCTGGTCGATGGAGGAAACCATCTTGGCCGTCACGATCGGATCGCGCTGCACCACCAGGGCGATGCCAGTGCCGATCTTCAGCTTCGTGGTGACCGCGGCGGCGGTGTTCAGCGCCAGGAACGGGTCATAAATCTCGTAATACGGTCGCGGCAGGGGCCCGCCGCCGACATAGGGCGTCAGCCGGGTCAACGGCACATGGGTGTGCTCCGGCACCCAGAGCGATTCAAACCCGCGATCCTCCAGTTCCCGGCCAAGTGCGGCGGGCGACATCGAGTCGGCGGTGAAGAACATGACAGCGCCGATTTTCATGTTTATTGATTCCTTCGAAGACGGATGCGCGCAAGTCGAAGCGTGCTCAGGCGGAACGCACGGCCGGGAAGACCTGTTCCGAGATCAACTGCATCTGCTCCATCGCCAGGCTGGCCGGCATGCCGGCCCAATGGATGCCCAGCACCAGAGTGTTGATCGCGAAACGACGCTTTAGAACAAGAATCTGCTCGACGATCTCGTTCGGCGAGCCAAACAGGAAACGGTCGTTCATCAGATCCTCAAAATCCATGCTGAACGCGTCGCCGGCCGGCATCACCTTGTCCTGGCCCCAGTCGCGATACGCGTTGTACTTGGCTTCAAGATACGGTTGCGCCAGGCGGATCGCCTCAGCGCGGCTGGGGGCGGTGAAGACCTCGCGCGCCATCGGCAACTCGGCCGGAAACGGCTTGCCGCAATCGTCAAGGGCACGCTTGTAGACCTCCATCTGCGTCGCGATGGTGTCGATCTTGTTGTGCGGGTTGATGAACCATGCGTCCGCCATGCGGGCGGCACGCCGGATGCCGACATTGGCATTGGCGCCGATCCACACCGGAGGCATCGGCTGCTGCACCGGCATGACCGTGCAATTGGCATTGTCCAGCTCGAAATAGCTCGCCTTCATGCTGACGAACGGTTCCGACCACAGGCGCTTGACCGCGGTCAGGCATTCCTCGAAACGGATGCCAGATTGTTTCTGTGTAGTTCCAAAGGCCTTGAACTCGACTTCGCGGTAGCCGATGCCGGCACCGAACACCAGCTTGCCATTCGACATCACGTCCAGCGAAGCGAACTCCTCGGCCACATACAGCGGGCTGTGCAACGGCAGCAGCACGACACCCGGCACCAGGCGCAGCTTGGGCGCGACCATCGCCACCTGGCACAGATACGGCACCTGCTGGATGTACTGGAACGGATGGGAACTATAGTGCGAGCCTTTGGCGATCAGGTCGTAACCCAGCGCCTCGGCCAGGCGAGCCGCGTCGAGGTCCTCGCGCAGGCGCACGCGCATGTCGTCGCCTTGGGCGTACTGGCCGCGGATGATCAGGCCGAATTTCATCGTCTCGCCTCCCTTTGCCTCGCCCGGACGGGCACGTTCAGCCGGCTTGGATCGCGAGCGTGGCAGTCCGCTCGCCGCTGTCAAGCATGCCAAGGCAAACAAGCATTGGTCGCGGCCGCCGGGTTTGGCATCCTGTGGCGATGCGCTTGACCCATCCCACCATCCGTCCCGTCGGCCAGCCCATTCGCTTCCAGTTCAATGACCGCGGGATCGAGGCGTTGCAGGGTGAAACGATCGCCGCCGCGCTATCGGCCGGCGGCGTCACCACATTCCGCCATACGCCAACCGGCGCGCCACGCGGGCTGTTCTGCGGCATGGGCGCCTGCTTCGACTGCATCGTCACGGTCGATGGCCGCATCGGCCAGCGCGCCTGCCTGACACAAGCCGCGGACGGCATGACGGTGGCAAGCGAGGTCCCCGCCACGCTCGCGCTACCCGCTGAAACCGGTCCAGCCCCCGGTGACGAACAAAGCTGCGACGTGCTGGTGGTCGGCGCCGGGCCAGCCGGATTATCCGCCGCAGTCGCCGCGGCCGAGGCCGGCGCCAGCGTCGTCGTCCTAGACGAGCGGCGTGCAGCCGGCGGCCAGTTCGCCAAGCCGCTCGCCCCCAGTCACGCGGACACCGCACCTGACGCGCAGTTCCAGCTGGGTGCCGATCTGCGGGCCCGCGCCGAACAGGCCGGCGTGCGGCTGGAGACAGAGGCCGTGGTGTGGGGCGCGTTCGCCGCCGATGAAATCGCCGCCATCGTCCAAGGCCAGGCGGTCACCTGGCACCCGCGCCGCCTGATCCTGGCGACCGGCGCGCATGAGGCGCCGGTGCCGATCCCTGGCTGGACCCTGCCTGGCGTGATGACCACCGGCGGCCTGCAGACCCTGGTGCGGACCCAGCGCGTCGCCCCCGGCCAGCGCATCCTGATCGCCGGCAACGGCCCGCTGAACCTGCAGCTCGCCTGCGAACTGCTGGCCTGCGGCGTGACGCCGGTGGCGGTGCTGGAGGCAGCGCCCGCACCCGCCATCGCCGCCTGGCGCGACCTGGCCCGTCTCGCCCGTGCGGCGCCCGACCTGGCGCGCGACGGCGCGGCGATGCTGCTGCGCCTGAAGCGGGCCGGCGTGCCGGTCCTGTGGAACACCGTGCTGGATCGGCTGGAGGGCGGCGATCGCGTCGCAACCGCGATCGCCGGGACGCAGCGGTTCGCGGTGGATGTCGTCGCGCTGAACATGGGCTTCCAGCCCGAGGTCAACCTGGCGCGCGCGCTCGCCGTGCCGCATCGGGTTGAGCGTCGGGTGCCGTGCTATCTGGCCACCGAGACCGATGCCGAAGGCCGCACCAAGGTGGCCGGCGTCTTCGCCGTCGGCGATGGCGCGATGTTGGGTGGCGCGCGCATTGCCCACGCCCGCGGGCGGCTGGCTGGCTTGGCGGCGGCGCGCGATCTTGGCTTTGCGGCAGCGGCCGATCCGCTGACACGCGCGGCGCTGGCACGAGCCGAGACGTTCCAGGACGCATTGTGGCGCGTGTTCGCCGCGCCCCCGGTGGCGATCGCCGACGACGCCGTCGTGTGCCGCTGCGAGGAGATCACGGCGTCGAGGCTGCGCGCCGAGATCGCCGCCGGATTGACGTCATTACCGGCATTGAAGAAAGCCACACGAGCCGGGATGGGCCGCTGCCAGGGCCGTTTCTGTGCCTCGACGATCGCCCGCCTATGTCCGACCGCCGCCGGCCCCGAGGGATTCGCCGCACCCCGCGCGCCGCTGCGGCCGGTGCCGGTGGCGCCCTTGATGCGGCAGGCGCCGGAGTTCATCGCGCCGCTGCTAGCCGACCCTGGCCCGCCCGCGCGCCTGCATGCCCTGGCACCGCTGCCGGTCGAGAGCCGCCACGCCGACGTGGTTGTCATCGGCGGCGGCGCGGTCGGGCTGTCGACCGCCTACTACCTTGCCAAGGATGGTGCCGACGTCCTGCTGATCGACCGCGACGAGGCTGCCATGGCGGCCAGCACCGCCAACGCCGGCAGCCTGCACGTCCAACTGCTGTCCTACGATTTCACCGACACCACGCCCGCCGACGGCGGTCCCGCCGCCCACACCCTGCCACTCGGCCCGCGCAGTATTTCGTTCTGGAAAGCCATCGGCGCCGCCGTGGGGGAGGATCTGGGCATTCGCACCGAAGGTGGCCTGATGCTGGCGGAGGACGCCGCCGGTCTGAACTGGCTTCGCCGCAAATCCGCCCTGGAGCGACGCTGCGGCATCGAGAGCCACGTGCTCGGCGCCAATGAACTGCGCGACCTCGCCCCTGCCCTGTCGGACCGCATGGTCGGTGCCGATTTCGTGCCGGCCGAGGGCTACGGCGACCCGCTGCGCGGCATGATGGCGCTGCTCCGCCTGACCGAGGCGCATGGTGCCAGGCTGCTGCGCGGTGCCGAGGTACAGGCGATCGAGCCCGCCGGCGCCGGATGGCGGGTGACGACCAGCAAAGGGGATGTGACAGCCGGCCGGGTGGTCAATGCCACCGGCCCATGGGCGGCACGAGTTGGACGAATGGTCGGGCTGGACCTGCCGGTGACCGGCACGGTGCAGCAGGTCATCGTGACTGAACCAGCGCCGATGCTGACGCGGCACTTGGTGGCAATCGCCAACCGGCATCTGTCGTTGAAGCAGCAGGCCAGCGGCGGCTTGCTGATCGGCGGCGGCTGGTATGGCGGCTTCGATCCGGCGACCGGGCGCAGCCACACCTTGCGACGTAACATCGAAGGCAATTTGTGGGTTGGCGCCAAAGCCCTGCCGGCGCTGCGAGCCCTGTCGATGGTGCGCGCCTGGACCGGGATCAACACCGCGATCGACCGCGCTCCACTGCTTGGCGAGGCGCCAGGACGGCCTGGCTTCTACAACGCCGTCACAGCGAACGGCTATACGCTTGGCCCGGTCGCCGGGCAGATCACGGCGGCGGCGATCCTGCACGGCGAGGCGATCGACCCGCACTACCGAATCGAGCGGTTCGCCTGAACCTTTAGAGCCAGTGAAAGCCCCGCGCCATGGCGGTCAGCAAGCTGCCGATGGTGGCCACGTTCATCGCCAGCAGCCACAAGAAACCGGAGCGCTGATGCGCGACCAGGCTATCGTAGCGCCCGTCCATCGCCTCGAACCGCCGGATAACGGCGTCGAATCGCCGGTCCGTCCGGTCGAGAAAGGCCTCCTGCCGTTTCTCGATGCGCTTGGCGTTATCCATCGAGTGCTTATCATTATCCGCCAAAAGGTAACGCAAGTCTTAACGACCGACGCTGAACTTACGCAGTGTTGTTCGCGGCCTATATTGTAAATCGCGCGCAATCACGATGTGTCAGCGGCAAACACTCTAGCAGGATTGGCCGGACAGATCATGATGACAACGATACGACTGACCCACACGATCGGATTTGCTGTTTCGGCTGAGCGCGCGCAACCCGTGGGAGGTCGGTGTCATTGCCAAGGGAAAGCGGCTGCCGGTGGTGACGTTCGTCGCTACTCCAAAAAGATCAAATCCATGCGGCTTCCGGCCATTCTCCCGCTTTCGATCGCCCTCCTTGCCTTCGTTTTTCATCCAGCGGTTGCTGAAACGACATTGACGATCCTGACGCACTATACCGACGCACAACGCGCGCCTCTCACTACCTGTCTGAAGGACTATGAGCGCAACCATCCTGGGATTCAAATCGTTCATCAGCAAGCCGAAATTGACGACTATCTGCAGACGCTGCTCACGGCTCAACTAAGTGGAACCTCCCCCGATATCTACAACATCTACTCGGTATGGAGTGCGCAACTGGTCGAGGCAGGCCTACTCGACCGGCCGCCGCCCGACGTCGCGCGCTTGATCGTTTCGCAGTACGCGTCGAGCACCGTCGACGCAATCAAGGCCGGTGGCGCGGTTTGGGGTATTCCCACCGAAGTCAGCACCTTCATGCTGATTTACAACAAGAAACTGTTTCAGCAGGCTGGGATCACGACACTTCCGCGCGATTGGGATGACGTCGTTGCCGATGCAGCAAAGATCACCCGACGCAACCATGACGGAAAGATCACCACCGCAGGCTTCGCGTTTGGACCGACGATCGGCGGCAGCGTCTATCCGTTCGTCGCGCTGTTGCTGTCGCGCGGCATCGAACCGTTCAATGCCAGGCTTGGCGGCACGAACCTCACGACCCCGGACGCCATCGACCTGCTTACCGGCGAGTCACGTCTGTTTAAAGACGGTATCACCGACAACACCATCCAGGTCCGCGACTTTCCGAGCGGCGCTGTCGGCATGATGATCTTTGCCAACTGGTATAAGTCCATCTTGCGCGAGGCATTCGGCGCCGCGATGGATGAGACGGTTGGTGTGGCACCCATTCCCGCCGGCAAGGACTGGAAGACCGTGCAGTACGCCTTCTTCTGGGGCGTCGATGCGAACAGCCCAAGCAAGACCGAAGCCTGGAACCTGCTTGCCTGGCTCAACAGTCCACGTGCCACAAACCAGCCATCCTGCACAGGCGCCATGCTAGCAGAGCTGGGAGCGCTGACCGGCAACCGCGGCGATACCGCGGCAGATCCGAGCAACTACGGTGACGCCTTCAGCAAGCCCTTCGCGGACGCGATCGCCTCCGGACGTGCCGGCTCGTTGCCAAATCTGGTGCATGACAGCGAAATTCAGGACAATTTGCGGTTGGCGATCAGACGAGCCTGGAGCGGCGCGCAAACCCCGGGGGCCGCCTTGCGTGACGCGGACCGCAAGATCACTGCGATTCTGACCGGCGCGAACTGACAATCGGGCACACCATGTCGGTCCTGCACTCCCGTCGCCTGGCCCCTTGGCTGCTGCTTGCGCCCGCGCTGGCCCTTGGCACAGTTTTCTACGTGGCGCCGATTGCTTTCTCGGTCGGCATGAGCTTCACCGACTGGAACGCATTTGGGGCGGCGCACTGGCGAGGATTGAGCAATTACGACTTCTTGCTTACGGCTGATCCACTGTTCTTGCAGTCGCTGGTGAACACGGTCGCACTTGCCGTCGGCAGCGCCGTGATCGGTATTCCCGCCGCTCTGTTGCTCGCGCTCGCGGTGACCGCAAGCCGCCGCCCAGCCGGGTGGAGAACGATATTCTGGCTGCCGGCCATTACGAATGTCGTGGCAGTTGCCTATGCGTGGCAGATCGTCCTCGACCCGACCTACGGCATCGTCAATCGGCTGCTCTCGGTCATCGGTATAGCAGGTCCGGATTGGCTGACGCAGCCTCCAACAGCAATGCTGTCGATTGCATTTGTCATGGCATGGATGACCTTGGGCCAGAACATACTGTTGTTGTCCACGGGTCTTGAAGCGATCGATCAATCCGTCGTCGAAGCCGCCCGCACCGACGGCGCCAACAGTCGGCAAATCCTCTGGCACGTCACGCTCCCGCTCCTCAGGCCGGCGATGCTGTTCGGTACTCGTCAGTACCTTGATCTCCGGCATGAGCTCATTCGCTCTTGTCCTGGTCATGACCGAAGGCGGCCCGGATGACAGCACGATGGTCAGCGCGCTCTACATGTATCGCATGGCATTCGAGTCGTTGCGTATGGGACGAGCCTCCGCCGTCGCTATCCTGTTAACCGTGATAACCTTACTGCTTACAGCCTTGCAATGGCGAGTCTTTGGCCGTGACGTCGAGACAGCTTCATGAGGTTCCGCCTGAAACCTGGCGTTGCCCTACGTATGGCGTTCCTCACGATCGCCGCCTCGCTGACCGTTCTCCCATTCGCCGACATGATCATCGGCGCGTTGCGAACGCCGTCCGATTTGCTCGCCCGTCCACCGGTCTATGTGCCGGCACAGCCCGCCTGGGATAATTTTGGCCGCGTGTTCACCGAACTTCCGATGGCACGTTGGTTCGTAAACTCCCTGCTGGTGACAAGCGCCATCACCGTGGCCCAGCTTGCAACGAGCGCCGCCGCGGGTTTCGCTTTCGCCAAATACTGGTTCCCCGGGATGCGTCGCCTGTTCCAGGCGATGCTGGGGGCGCAAATGTTTCCGTTCTTCCTGCTGCTTATCCCGATCTTCCTGATCTTGCGATCCTGGCCGCTGGCCGGCGGCAACAACGTCCTTGGCAGTGGCGGGCATGGACTCCTCGGCGGTTATGCCGCGCTGATCCTGCCGTTCTGCGTAAGCTGGTACGGCATTTTCCTCATGCGTCAGTTCATGCTGGCGATCCCTGACGATCTGCTCGATGCGGCACGCGTCGATGGCGCATCGGAGTTCGGGATCTTCCTTCGTATCGCGTTGCCGCTGACCCGGCCCGCGTTGGTGACTTTGGGGATCTTCGTTTTCGTCTACCAGTGGAACGAGGTGCTCTGGACAATGACCGTGACACGTGGCGTGCCCACGCTGCAGACGGTTCCCGTCGGCATCTACCTGTTGCGCGGTGCCTTCGCCGAGGTCCAGACTAGATCCCTTCAACAGGCCGCGCTGGTCATCAGCGTCATCCCGACATTGGTCCTGTTCTTGCTGCTGCAGCGCTTCTACGTTCGCGGCCTTATGCTTGGCGGACTGAAGGGATAGGTAAGTTACCCGGCAGAGCCGATCCGCAGCCGGTCCCCGCCGCTCCCTTCCATCACGTTCCGCAAGGCCGACAGCAGCGCAACGATCGAGGGCACCGCTCGCGGCGGACGCTTTGCCGCCTCCCGCTCCGGTGTTTGCAGAAACCAGCGGACCGGGCGCAGATCGGCCCCGGCCCGCGCCACTGAAAACACCCCGGATGGGGTCTCGATCGCGATATCCGCCTCGCGCACCGTCACCTTGCCTTGGACATCCCACAGTATCAGGCAATCCAGCAGCAGCGCGCGAAGCTCCGCGTCCGTCACGCGTCGGAAATCACAACCGGGGGCCGCTGAGTATCGCCTCCGCGACCTTGCGGTGTTGCCACTTCCCGTCGTTCAGGCTGCCCTTGAATTCGCCCTTCTCGACGACGACTTTGCCACGCAGCACGGTCAGGCAGGGCCAGGCGTCCATCTTGCGTCCCTCCCACGGGGTATAGTCGGCTTCATGCAGGTCCTCGGCTCGGATAACCCGCTGGTCGGCCGGATCAAGCACGCAGATATCCGCATCCGACCCGGCGGCCAAAGCGCCCTTGCGCGGGTACAGCCCCATGATCTTCGCCGCGTTGGTCGACACCAGATCGACGTAGCGCTGTAACGAATAGCCGCGCTTACCAACCATTTCGGTATACATCAGCGCCACCCGAGGCTCCACCCCCGCATTGCCGCCAGTGGTGTCGTCGATGCGTGACCCTTGCAGCTTCCGCGCCAAGGTGCAGCAGATTTCGTCGGTGGCAACACAGTTGATCGAACCATCTAGCGTGCCTTGCCACAGCGCCGCCTGGTCTTCCGGCGACTTCAGCGACGGATAAGTATGATAGATCTGACCGTTCGGCTTCTTGTAGTCCTCGCTGTTGTAAAGCATGTATTGATGCAGTGATTCGCCATAGATCGGCGTGCCGCGCCGGCGCGCCTCCTGAATCGCCGAGACGCCGGTGCCAGCCGAGACATGCATCATGTAAAGCGCCGTGCCGGGCACCTTCTCGGCCAGACGGATGATGCGACGAAACGAAACATCCTCGGACAATGTGTTGTGCACTTCGGCCAGATGCTCAAAGCCGGTGCGGCCCTCACGGATCAGCTTGCCATACATGTGCATGACAATGTCGTTGTCCTCGGAGTGGATCACGCCCAACCCCCGATTGGCTGCCAGCACCTGGAAGATTTCCCAGATGTCGCCGAAATCCACCATCCGGCCTTTGCGGCTGGGGGTGATGTCGGTGGTAAAGATCTTCACCGTCGAAAAGCCGGCCTGGATCGCCTCACCCACCTGTGGCGGCAGGTCGATCGGCAATGCACCCTCCACCATGATGTGCTGCGCATAGTCGCAGGCGCAGTGGCCTTTCCAGTCTTGCTCCCGCTGCTCGATCGCGTCCTGCAGGTTCTTGCCCTGGGAGGCTCGGGTAAAATCGATCATTGTCGTGGTGCCGCCGTGCACCGCCGCTCGGCTGACGATATCGGGCGGCTCGGTCAGGCCCATGCTGCCGTCCGGGTTCGGCAACGACCACTTGCAGTGCACGTGAGGATCGATCCCGCCCGGGATGACGACTTTGCCGCGGGCGTCGATCACCCGCGCGCCCTCCGGCACGGCAATGCCACCGGGCGCGGCGACCGCGGCGATCGTCTCGCCTGAGATCAGGATATCGTGCGCACCAACCCCCTGCGGTGTCACCACGCGGTCGCCGCGGATCACCAGATCAACCATGCCATCTCCCCCTCCGTCTCGCCGGCATGGTTACCCGTCTCCACCGCGCGGGCAAGGTGTCGATCTTGCGGCCATACACCGATGCTCCGGAGATACTGGACTTTCCGGCCGTCAGCGCGGGCTTTGCCCGGCCGCTGGCGGCGACGCAACGGGAGCCATGGTCGCGCCTGTCGACGGTACCGCCGCGCCAGCATTCGACCACATCTTTTGCCGAGCAAGAAGAAATACACGGTTCTGCAGTTCGACGCGACGGCGATGAATTTTCCAGCGAAGACCAACCTCGGTTATGAGCGACCGGCGATAGTCGGCGGCACGCAGAGCCGCGGTGTCGCAGCGTTTCTTTATTGGATCATCGTAGAATTGCCTTATCTTCCCCGAATCCATCCCCTTCGTTGTCAGCCATTTCGGGATGTACCAGTTGCACAGCCTGTCGATGTCATTGAGAAGCCGCCCGATACCTGTGCCGGCAGCCGGACAAGACGTCTGGAACGCATCGCCTATCGTAACGATACCATCGCGGCGGTGGTTCGACACCGTGGTCAAGTCATTCACACGAACCTGAACCGGCCCATGAGCCCGAATGGGACCAGCGATTTGCTCCAGGCCAGGCAGTGCTTGCCGCAGCATTGCGACCGGCTCGCGCACAAACCGTTTCGTCCAAGCGCTACGATAATCACCGTAAGTGAACAGGTTGGCACGAAGCTTTTCCCCAGTGAGGAATAGGGTCAGATAGTCGATCGCGCCGGCTGGCTGCTCGCCGTGCGCTACTAGCACGGAAGACTGATACATCGCCGGCGCTTCGACCTCGAGATCAAATCCGAAAGCCAGCGAGTGCGCATTCCGGATCATCGTCTTGGAAATACCCGCTTGGCCCAAAAGTCGCTGTCCTAAGGCTGTGGCCACAACCACAAGCCGTCCAACGACAACATCCCCATTATGCAGCATGACCCGCTGCCAATCCGCGGTGAGATCAACATCGACCGCCCGAGCCTTGATAAAACGGACCGATGGTGGCAGGTGTTGGCGCGCCCGATTGACCATGGTCTCATAAAGAATGCCGTAATGCGGCGCGTTAACCACGCCCACGGTGCGCCCGGCCCGTGTGGCAATAGCACACTCGGCCGGCATCTCGCCCTGGACAAGACTGTCGAGCAGCTCGAGACGGCTTAGCGTCTCCACCTGAGACCCCACCAACTGTTCGGCGCGGAAGTCTCGTGGATACGTGTCGTGACGGTCGACAAGGGCGACCTGGAGACCACGTCGTCCCAGCAGTATCGCCGCAAGGGTGCCAGACAGCCCACCACCAACGATGACGACATCCAGCAAGGATGCGGCTTCGGCGTTCATCAAGCCAAGGGAGTTCTGGTTCGTCACATCGGTACTCTTACGAGACAACATAAACAGCAGAAGTGTAACCGCGATGTTGCTGAGCAATTGCGGTCAAGAGATTTTGTTCTTTACGTTGCACAATTGAACCATATCTGGCAAATAACGCGACCAACTTGCGACAAGGCTGCTTATGAAGCGGCTTTAGAAGTATAGTTACGAGAGGCAATTCAAGCTTTGGACTGTGCGGCGAAGTGGGCAGCGGATCGCATCTGCCAAGGCATCCGAAAAGGTTGCGATAACTTTTTGATTGCCACCTGATAACTCGTCCGCGCTCAACAGGACGCAGGCAGGGGCCCAGTCGGACCCGTCCCAGTCAACTTCGGACGCTGCGCGAGGCCACGATCCGCAGTGGACGCGGCGCCCGCAGGTTAGGCCTTCAGCATGCGGCAGCCACCTTCGCCAACCGGCCGGAAGGCCTTATCGGCGGGAGTTGTGTACGCCAGGCAATAGACATCGCCCAAGCTGCGCGCTTCATCCGGCTTCTTTAACTCGAATAGTTAAGCCGAGTGGATCTTGCGCCCATCCGCGCTAATCGTCCCTTTACGAAAACAGTCACCGTCGGTGGGCAGGTTTTTCAACATCGCCACGGTTTCGCGACCGGACGCCTTGGCGGGTGCGACACCCAGCGCCTTGATCGCCTCTTCACTGGGCGAAGTCTTCACACCACGCCTTGGTCACAGCGCCGCGGATATTTATCTAGGCTGATTGCGGCCAAAGCGGCATGACGGCAACAGCCCATGGCGCGGATGGCCGTGTTGGCGCATTAAGATGTTGTTTCATGGCATAATCTGGACATGGTGCGCACATACATACGCAGGGCCGATCTCACCGACATCTCTGACCTGATGAGAGTGCGGGAAGCTGTACACGAGAACAGACAGTCCGGACCAAACAAGGTCACTGGCGAAGATGTCGCTGATTTCCTGCACACCGGCGAAATCTGGGTTTGGGAGGAAAACCGCCGCATCGTGGGATTCTCCGCCGGCGACGCGCAGGACGGCTGGATCTGGGCCCTGTTCGTCGATCCCGACTATGAAGGTCGGGGAATCGGCCAGGCCTTGTTGGCTTGCGCCTGCCGCACTCTGGTGCGCGCCGGGTTCGCCAGTGCGACGCTCACCACGGAGCCGGGCACCCGCGCCGCTCGCTTCTACCAGCGCGCTGGGTGGACCGACGCCGGACGGACGGAGGATGGTGAGATTATCTTCAGGCGGCGTCTCAACACCAACTCTGACAACCGCCAGCGGACAGCTCGAGATTAACCATAGGTGCGGTACTTGAGAACCACGACCCGATGCGGCGTGCAAGCAGCCTGCCAACTATGTTGCTCGTGAATTGGCAGATCAAGACCAATACCGTTCTTCTGACGGTCGCGTTCAGCAATGCAACCACAGCCTAAACTCTTGAGCGTTTGCTCACAGGGCGGGCCTAGTACCTCCCGTCACTGGTTCTGCGGTGATAGTGCGACCGGCTTATCGGCGGCGCATGAACCCCTGTCAGATCAACGCCTCGGGCTCGGCGCTGCATCTCCAGTGCGCCTGCCACGTCATCGACGCATCCGCGGCACCGCCGGCTTGCTCAAGCGGCTCGGCACCGGCGTCGACGGCAGCACGAGGCCCCCGATACGCCGCCGCGCGGAGCGCCCATCTTGCCTGCTCCGTGTCCTCCATCGTCCTCGCCGACTTCTACCATGAAAATAGAGTTGGTGGTGACCGTGCCTGGTGCGCTTTGCGGCCCATCAGGCGGCTTTCAGCGTGATCTGGACGTCATAGCCCATATCCCGCAGACGACGGGTCAGTTGATTGGCGGTTCGGCGCTGATCGATGTGGTCGAGATAGCCCGGCCCCAGATCCTGATAGTCCGATCCGGTGGCGAGGATATGGTAGGCCGCCACGAGGATCTTGTGCGCGATGGCGACATGCGCGCGCATCTCGCCGCGGCGGGCGCGCAGGCGTCGGTGCTTGTCGCGCAGGTAGCTGCTGCGTGTCTTGGATGCGCCGATGGCGGCGGTGACCAGCGCGGTCTTGAGATGGACGTTGCCCGTGCGGATCTTGCCCGTCTTTTGCTTACCGGCGCTGCGGTGGTTGCCGGGGCAGAGGCCGCTCCAAGACGCCAGATGCGCGGCGCTGACGAAGGCGCCCATATCGATGCCGATCTCGGCAATGCTTGCCCCTGCGCAGGCGCTAGGGGAGTCACACATCTCCGAATTGCTCAACGATTTCAAAGCGTCGATGGATCGTTCCCGATATGTCGGCCATGTCGCGAGCGAAACACGAAGCAGTTGATTTGCCTTGTGTTTCCGTTTCGGTTCTAAGGACTATTGGGACCTCGTGATGAGATGTGTGAATGCCGTAGTGCGGAGGCGGGGGATCGTGGCGGCGGTGATCCAATCCACACCGGGTATGCGCATTAACCGGCCAAGCGGGTCCGCGTAGGGCGCCAGCGTCTCGCGCAACTGCCCGTCGAGCCGCTCAAGATCGGCCTCCGCCGCCGCGATCCGCGCGAACTGCAGACGCAGCATGAAGCGGTGGTGTGCATCGAGGGTGCCGTTCAGCGCCAACGTCAACGCGGCTTGCTTGCGCCGCATCCGCCCGCGGGCGTGCTGCGCCATCTCGGCGGGCGTTTCTTTGCCCTCGATCAGCGCCCGCAGCATGGCCCGGCCGGAGACGTCGAAGACGTCGCTGATCAGGCCGGACAGCTTGATGTTGGCGCTCTCCAGCAGCTTGATCAGCCGGTTGCGCTCCGCCGCCTGAGCCTGGCTGAGCTTGCTCCGGTAACGGGTCAAGTCGCGCAGATCGCGGATTGGCCGCGGTGGCACGAAGCTTTTGGCGATCAGCCCATGACGGGCGAGCGAGCACGCGAGGGAGGGCAGATCGCTGATCCACTCACAGTCCTTCACGTCGGTCTTACGGCCCGGCACGTTCCGTCGGGTCAACCCTCCCTCGCGTGCTCGGTCGCCCGAGGGCAGGCCTGATGTGCTGCGCGTTGCCGACGATTAGGTCGAAGTGGCCCTCCAGCGCCGCGTGGACCGGGCGCCAGTAGATGCCGGTGCTCTCCATCGCCACCAGCGTGCAGCCGGATGCCAGCAGCCAACCCTCCCTCGCGTGCTCGCTCGCCCGCATCTCATCCAGGGCCGCACGGGTGGTGCCGAAGCTGCGCACCTCCTTGCGCGACCGCTGGTTCGCCGCACCGCGGTTCAGGCAGGCCACCACGCTCGCCTGATGAACGTCCAGCCCAGCGCAGCATTCAACGATTGCGTCCATGCCCCTCTCCTTGTGGTTGACAGGTGCAACCGCTTACGCCGCGCGATAAAGTCAGACTCTACCATGCGTGCTCCGCCCCGGCCTGCGCCGGGCCGGCTGTTGCCGGAGGCGACAAAGGGCAATACCCTTCAGGCGGCGCGGATCAAACTTCGTGACGGGGACAGCAAGACCACCGCAGAAGCACGCGACCTCAAAGCGATTGCCGCTTGAAAGTGTCGTGCTTTGGTCCGTGCCGCCAGCCACCTGCCAGGGAACCACGCAGGGCCATTTTCTCCCATCGCGGTGCGGGCGCAGCCAGCTGGTTAACTTCGTGTTAAAGCCCTTTTCTTGCGCTGTTGCCATCAGCACGCCGCATCAGCGTCTGGCACCAGACAGGCTGAGCGAGCGGACCCGGGGATGATCGCCTGGTTCGTGCGCTTGCAACGGCCGCAAGGCTTTAACACAGAGCAGCAGGCGAGGCAGACGAGGGCACGGAGCAGGCAAGATACAGCGCTTCGCGCGGCGGATCTCGTTGGGCGTGCGACGACGTCCTCTTGCCGGTTCCGCAATGGTCTCGCGGCGTGGTTGTTCGCCGATCAGGGGTAAGTCTGTGACGTATGAACACCGGCAATATCCGTGACGCGGCGTACTAGATTGGCTCGCCTGACGGTGTTCGCGACCCCATTGGCCAACGAACGCTGCGTTCAATCAGCCCGAAGCACCCGAAGCCAAGCGCACCTTATTACCGACACGAGAGATCAAGTCATCGCTTCTGCTTAGGAACAACTTCAGGATAGGAGACCTGTTCGCCTTGTTGTAGCCGATCACAAGATCGATCGTGGGCGCCTCGCCTTCCAGGGGACGGCTGATCACGGACCAGGGCAGGAAGTTTCGTGCGAAAGCGGGCAGCAGCGTTATGCCTCGCGTCGAGGCGACGAGCGACACTGCCATGCCGAGATTGTCGATCTCGTACTGCGCCCGGGTGTCGATGCCGGAGCGCTTCAAATAGTCGTCGATGATCGCCTGCAGCGTGGGGGCCGTCTTCGACATGCCGATAAACGTCTCTCCCGCCATGTCCTGAATTGCGATGGCCTTGCGAGACGCGAGGCGGTGATCACTCGGCAGGACGATTACCAGCGGCTCCTTCGTGACGACTTTGTACTCGAGGTTGGGCATCTGAGGCTCCGGCCGCAGGAACGCGAGATCCAGTCTGCCCCGCATCAGGCCATCGGCAAGCTGGGGCGAATATTGGCTTGATACAGTGACGTCGATGTTCGGCAGTTCGTCTTTCAGGATGTTCATCGCGTCGGGCAGCCAGTTCATCTCCAGCCCGGTGAGGAAGCCGAGCGCGAACGATGGCTTGGCGGGCTGCGCCGCCCGCCGCGCCGCTTGCACAGCTGCTTCGGCCTGGGCGAGCGCCAGGCGCGCCTGCTCAAGGAACGCCCGTCCCGCGGCAGTCGGTTCGATGCCGCGGACGCTGCGGGTCAGGAGCTGGACACCGACCTCGTGTTCGAGATCCCTGATCTGACGGCTGAGCGATGGCTGCGCGGTGTGCAACCGCTGCTCTGCCGCGACAGTCAGGCTGCCTTCCTCGACGACCGCGACAAAATAGCGAAGGTGGCGCAGCTCCATAAAACGTCCCATGCCTGCCAGGTATGTCGATCATCCTACAAAGTCTTTTTCGGGACGGCGATGGGAAACTAGGTCTTCCCAACCAAAGCGTGGCAGTTCCAATCAATACCCGAGTGGGGGTCCAGTTTACTTATTCAGCCACGCAATCCATTGGCCCCACCCAGAAGGCATGAAAAATGAGCAACACTGTAGTTCTGATCACCGGAGCGCTGACCGGCATTGGTCGCGCCACCGCCTTCGCCTTCGCCAAGGAAGGCGCGCGCCTCGTCGTCTCCGGTCGCCATGACGACGCGGGGCGCGCGCTCGCCAACGAGCTGCACAGCCTGGGTGTCGAAGCCGAATTCGTCCGTGCCGACGTCCGTCATGAGGACGAGGTGAGCCACCTCGTCGAGCTGGCGGTGGCGCGCTTCGGGCGCCTGGACGTGGCCGTCAACAACGCCGGCACCGAAGGCAAGGCCGGCCCGCTAACGGAGCAAACCTCCGAGACCTACGCCGCCACCTTCGACACCAACGTGCTCGGCACGCTCCTCAGCATGAAGCATGAGCTGCGCGTCATGCAGGCGCAGGGCAGCGGCAGCATCGTCAACATCTCCTCGACGATGGGCGAGCGAGGGGCGGCCAACCTGTCCCTCTACACCGGCAGCAAGCACGCGGTGGAAGGTCTCACCAAGTCCGCCGCCCTCGAAGCTGCTGCGTTCGGCGTGCGCGTCAACGCCGTGGCGCCTGGGCCGACCGAGACCGGCATGCTCGACCGCCTGACCGGTTCGCCCGAGAAGAAGGCAGCGTTCTACGCGGCCATTCCCCTGAAGCGGGGTGGCACGCCCGAGGAGATCGCCGATGCGATCGTCTTCGTCGCCTCCAACAAGGCGGCGTTCATCACGGGCCAGATCATCCGGGTGAACGGCGGCAAGACCGCGAGCTGACCTCAGCCCCCTCACTCGATGTCGCAAAGGAGAACATCGTGGCCATGCACACGCACAACACCGCGCCGACACAGCATGTGGAGGCCAACGGCATAAGCTTCGCCTATCGTCGCTTCGGCAAGACAGGCAACGTGCCGCTCGTCCTGAACCAGCATTTTACCGGTACCATGGACCATTGGGACCCGCTGGTGACCGATGGACTCGCCCAGGGCCGCGAGGTGATCCTGTTCAACAACGCCGGCGTCTCAAGCACGTCAGGCAGCGTGCCGACCACGTTCGAGGAAATGGGCGCGTATGGCATAGCCTTTATCAGGGCGCTTGGGCTCGACAAGGTCGACGTCCTCGGCTTCTCGATCGGCGGCATGGTCGCGCAGGAGATCACGCTCCAGGCCCCCGAGCTCGTCCGCAAGCTCATCCTTGTGGGCACCGGCCCGCGTGGCGGTCAGGGCATGGCGACACTCACCCCGGAGGCGCAGGAAATCTTTGCCGGCACCTACGAGGTGCCCGATGAAATCTGGCTCAAGGTCCACTTCACGGGGTCTGCGGCAAGCCAGGCTGCTGGGCGCCGCTTCCTGGATCGGTTCCGCCAGCGCGTCGAAAATCGCGATCCCGAGGTGAACGAGAAGGTCGCACCCGCGCAGATCGAGGCCATCGGGAAGTGGGGCGCGCCGCACGCGGACGCTTACGCGTATCTGCGGGATATCCGCCAGCCGACGCTGGTGGTCAACGGCGGCCATGACGTCATCATCTACTCGGTGAACTCATTTATCCTGCAGCAGCACCTGCCGAACGCGCAGCTTATCCTCTACCCCGACGCCAATCACGGCTCGCAGTACCAGTATCCGGACCTCTTCGTTCGCCACGTCTCGATGTTTCTCGACGGGTAGCGGCCGAGCCCGCCACGCACATAGCCATACGAGCCGCGGATGCCCTCGCGTCCGCGATCCCCGGGGTGTGCGCCAACGCCACCCACACCCGGCCGAAAGGAAGCAAGATCATGACCACACTCGCAGGAAAGACTGCCCTCGTCACCGGAGCCTCCCGCGGCATCGGCCGCGCCAGCGCACTGGCACTCGCCAAAGCCGGCGCCCAGGTGCTGGTCCACTATGGCCGCGGTGCGGCTGAGGCGGAAGCCGTTGTGAAGGAAATCCGCGACGCCGGCGGTCGCGCCGACGCGGTGGCCGCCGATCTGGCGGCAGCCGATGGGCCGCACAAGCTCGCAGGCGACGTTCGCCGCATCATCGGCGACCGTCTCGACATCCTCGTCGCGAATGCCGGCATCTCGAAGGCCGGGACGATCGCGGATATCAAGGTCGAGGATTTCGACAACCTCTTTGCCGTTAACGTCCGTGCGCCGTTTTTCCTCGTGCAGCAGCTCCTGCCGGCCCTGGGCAACGGCAGCAGCATCGTGCTGCTCTCCTCGCTCGCCGCGCATGCCGCCGTCAACATGCTGTCGGCTTATGCCGCGACGAAAGGCGCCGTCGACACGCTGGTGAAGCACTTCGCCTTCGTTCTCGGCGAGCGCGGCGTCCGCGTCAACGCCGTCGCTCCGGGCATCGTCGAGACCGAAATGTCGAACTTTACCAAGACGGACGCCGGCCGTGATTTCGCACTGGGCATGCAGGCCCTGAAGCGCATCGCCCAGCCGGACGACATCGGCAGCGTTGTCGCCTTTCTCGCCTCCGACGACGCTCGTTGGATCACCGGCGACACGATCCGGGTCGACGGCGGCTCGAAGCTCTGAGTGTCCCTGGACACGAGGTCCATGGCGATGTCAAAGGCCGGGCTTTCACCAAGCGCTCGCTCTGGCGCCCGTTCGACGTATGGGCCCATCGTCCTCGGCCAGCGCGCCAGCCTGTTTGTGTCGGCCGGTGTGGTCGCGCATACGCTTTGGACCAGCGCTGCGCCGGCCATGGTCTATCGGCTCTACGCTGAGGAATGGCACCTCAGCCATACGGTGACGACCGGGATCTTCGCGATTTATCCCATCATTGTCGTTGGCGTGCTGATTGGTTTCGGCGGCATCTCCGACCATGTCGGACGCCGCATTACCATGCTGGTGGGTCTGGGTGCCTCGCTCATCGGCACCCTGCTGTTCGCGGTGGCTCCGAACGTCCTCTGGCTGTTCGCGGCACGGGCCCTGATGGGTGTCGGCGTCGGCCTTTCGGCGGGGCCGTCGACCGCCGCGGTCGTGGAGTTCGGAGCGGGCACGTCGCTGAAGCGAGGCGCCCTTATCACGACGGTGGCGCAGGCCGTCGGCTTCGCTGCCGGGCTGCTGGTCGGCGGCGCACTGACCGAGTATGCGCCCTGGCCCACGCGCCTCAGCTTCTGGGTTCTTGCCGCGTTCCTGGCGCTGCTCTTCGTCGCGACATGGTTCCTGCCGCGTCACACGGGAACAGATGTTGCGGGCGGATGGCGCCCCCATGCGCCCTCCGTCCCGAGGAACCTGCGCAAGGCCTTCACGGCCGCATCGTTTGCCATGATGACGGCTTATACCCACGGCGTGCTGGTTCTGTCGCTGGGCGGCCAAGTCGCCCACGATCTCGTGCGTTCGTCCAACGGCCTTGTCAACGGCGCCGTCTTGTCCTTGTTCGCCATCGTGTCGGGCGTCGTCGGGATCGTGGCGCGGTCCCTTCCTGTCCACGCGGCGATGATCCTCGGAGCGCTTGCCTCCGCCATGGGCATGGGCCTGCTCGCGGTTGCGGTGGCGCTGCGTGACCTGCCCGTCTTCCTGTTGGCGACGTCAATCTCCGGGGCCGGATACAGCTTGCTGTTCCTGAGTGGCCTGGAGGTGATCAACGCCGCCGCGCCGGCCCAGCAACGCGGCGGCGTGTTCTCCGCCCTCTATTTGCTGGCCTATTTGTCAATGGGTACCGTGGCACTCGTCCTCGGGGCCGTCGCGACCGCAAGGGGCCTTGGGCTCGCCATCGATCTTGGGGCGGCGGCCATCGCCTGCCTCAGCCTTGTCACGCTCGTCCTTGCCGCATTGATGCGGCGCTAATACGAGACCGTCTGCGCGGCCTGTTACGACACCGCTGGTCCGGCCGACGCAGCCTGGTCGCGTACCGTGTTTGGCTGGCGGATCAGGCGGCCCGGTGCTCCGCCTTCATCGGCGCCGGTCCAGGACCACGTCCCAGCGATGCTTGCCCGGCTCTGATCCGGCGACGATGACGTTTGTCACGGCTCATCACGGCGGGCCAGGTGCGCGAACAAAAAACCTCATGCCCCTGGCGCGCCTCTGTCAAGATGACAATCGTAAGGGCGACAGGCTTCGTTCGTCGGCCACACGAGCAGCCCGCGCTGCTATGACGAGGAGACCACATGACCAGCCACGACTTCGACATTGCGGTGATCGGCGCGGGCATGGCCGGCGCCACCGCCGCGGCCGCCCTATCGGCGGATAACCGGGTGGTGCTGATCGAAGCCGAGGAGGTTGCCGGCTACCACACCACCGGCCGCTCCGCCGCCATCTGGATCCAGAACTACGGCCCGCCAGACGTGCGCGAACTCACCAGGCTGTCGCGCGCCTTCTACGAAAATCCGCCGGCTGGTTTTGCCGAGGCGCCGCTGATCCGCCACCGCCCGGTGCTGACACTGGCAACAGAAGCGCAGATGCCGGCCCTGGAGGTTGCCCTCGCCGTCGGGCTGGGCATCAAGCGCCTGACGACAGAGCAGGCCGAGGCGCTGGTCCCCGCGTTGCGGCCCGGCTACCTGGCCGGCGCGGCGCTGGAGGAAGACGCCTTCGACATGGACGTCGCCGAGATCCAACAGGGATATCTTCGTCTGCTGCGATCCCGTGGCGGCGTCCTCGGCCTGCGCAGCCGAGCCGGCCGGATCGAGCGGCAAGGTGGTGTCTGGGCGGTGGAAACCGCGACCGCAACAGTGTTCCGCGCTCCGGTGGTGGTCAATGCGGCCGGTGCCTGGGGTGATGAGGTCGCCCGCATCGCCGGTGCGGCGCCGCTGGGACTGGAACCGCGCCGGCGCACCGCGGCGATCGTCGACCCCTCGCCGTTCGACGTCTCGGACTGGCCGATGATCATCGACGTCAACGAGGGCTGGTACGCCCGACCCGAGGCGCGCACCCGGTTGATGGTGTCACCGGCCGATGCGACGCCGACCCACCCACACGACGTGCAGCCCGAGGAAATCGATATCGCGATCGGCATCGACCGGATGCAGCAGGCGCTGGATATCCCGGTGCGCCGGGTGGAGCATAGCTGGGCTGGCCTGCGCACGTTCACCCCGGACGGCAGCCTGGCGTTCGGCTGGGATCCGCGGGTGGATGGGTTCTTCTGGTGCGTCGGGCAAGGCGGCTACGGCATCCAGACCGCTCCCGCGGCCGGTCGTTTCGTTGCCGACCTGGTGATGCGGCGCGATCCGGGGGACGCGGCGACGCTGCTGCCGATGGTCACGCCGGCGCGGTTCTCCATCCGCGCGTCAGGGTAGTGTTGCCGGTTCCTGGGGTTGCGGCTCGCCCCCGGCTACTTCCTCGCGACGACCGAATACTGCGCGCCGATCGGCAACCATGACATCAGCGGTTCAAGCGGCCGCAGGTGCGCCAGAGAGCGGGGGAAAAACACGTGATACCGCGCCGTCGGGAACCGCCATCCCGCCATGCGCAGCGATTGTTTGAGCGCCGCGGCCCGTATCAGACGCGCATTGGCATCGAACGGACAGGTGTCGACGGCGCGCACCGTGAGCGGATTGAGCGGATTGTGTTCGAAGATCGCGATCATGCCGCCGGGGCGCACCACCCGTCTCAACTCGCGCAGCCAAAGCTGATGTTCGCTATGCGGAATATGGTGGAACACGCACGCCGAGAAGGCCACATCGAAACTACCGTCGGGAGCGGCGAGTTCATCGCCTTCGATCAGCAACTCCTGCATCTGGGCTGGAAACCGCGCCTGGGCGACATCCAGGCTGCGTCGTGAAACATCCGCGCATGTCAGGGCAGCGTCCGGATGATGTGCGCGAAAAAACGGAATGGAATTTCCCGTTCCGGAGCCAAAGTCCAGGATACGCCGAGCCGATCCATCAAGCTTTTGCATGTCATGGCGCAGTACGCGGATCTTGTATTCGGCGAAGAATTCCGGCCGCTCGCCCGTGATTGCGATATTGGCGGCGTGCATGCCGTAATATTCATCAGCGAATTGATCGAATTCCGCTACGTTCATCCGTAAGCCTCTCCTGCTCTGCCAACGTTGCAGCACCGGCGCGGCACGATCAGCATCAACCGCCCGTGCGAGGCCATGGTATCCGCCTTTGTGTCGTTATGGCAGCGAAAAACCGCAGTCGGATGATCGGCCTGCGGTCCTTGCCTTATCCTTGAATCATGCTTCGGTGGCGATCCGCTTCTTCCACGCGTCGTGCGTCTGTCGCCAGATGTCTACGCGCCCACTCGCATAGGGCGCGGGCATTTGACCCGGACCATGATTGGTCGATCCCAGCTTTGCCGCCAACGCGGCAGAGGGTGCGTTTTCCGGATCAATGCAATGGATAATCTCTTGCCATCGAAGCACGTTGAACGCCCACTCCATCGCGGCCGTTGCGCCCTCATACCCGTAGCCACGACCCCAAACATCGCGAATGACGCCCCAACCGACTTCTGTTCCGGGCCAACCTTCCGGATTCCAGGGCCCTATCCGGCCAATCCAACGACCGCTCGCGCGCTCAATGACCGAAAACATGCCATGGCCGCGCAAAGCCCAGCTTCCAGCGACCGTAGCCATGCCACGCCAGGCGACCGAGCGGGCTTGCCTGCCGCCGAGGTAGCGCGTCGCAACGTCATCGGCCATGAAGGTCGCCCAGTCATTCAGGTCACTTTCGACGGGTCTCCGCAGAATGAGACGCTTGGTCTCAATGACTGGGTCCATTGGATGTGTTCTCCCCCAACCTTGGCTACATGGTGCAAGCCGACACGCATAAACCGGCCCCTTGGCAAGGCACGATCTAGGACATCATTTCGTCGGCCAGCAGTGCCCACCGCTCGTGGTCACGCCAAACGCCGCCGATCCGCAAATAGCGTGGGGAAAAGCCTTCCTTGCGAAAGCCAACTCGCTGGACCAACCTGATAGAGGCTAAGTTCTCTGGCTGAATATTCGCTTCCAGACGATGTAAGCCCACTTCATCGAACGCATATTGGGTCGCCAGTCGTACAGCTTCGGTCATTAGTCCGCGCCCCGCAAGACCGATCATCCCGTAATAACCAATATAACCGCTCCGGAAGCCTTTCAGAAAGATCTGGCTCAGGTTCACGACCCCGACGAGTTTCCGGAGAGCTTTTCGCGTGCAATGAGCCCAATGTTCGCGTTCGTGGCAATATTCCCGAGCCAATCTTCGAACCCTTCCACATCTGTAAACGGGCGAACCCAGGGCGCATGATGTGAGCGGTTTTCGGCATTGGCTTGGATAGGTTCGGCTGCGTCCGAACGGATAACGGGCATGATCGCTACGCGTGTCATTTGCGGATGATAGCCTGACAAGCGGTGGCCGCGAAGATCACGCCAAAGTCCGCAATTTTCCAACCAGACAATAAAGAATTGTCGGTCCCGTCCATGACCGTCAGCAGTGTCCGCCAAGCAACTTCCCAACTATGGTAGCCCCGAAAAGCCCCCTCGGCAAAATCGCCATCCCTATCAAGTAGAAAAATTCATCTTTGCAATGATTGCCTGGTTCTGCTTTAGTTGCCGGGTGGACACGATAGCTCGATCTTATGATGTTCCCACCGGTTCCGCCTCGGGCGATGCCATGACCGTCAACCTCGTCGTGCCATGCTACAATGAAGAAGCCGTGCTGCCGGAGACCGCGCGAAGGCTTTCGACAATGCTCGATCGCCTGGTCGAGGACGGCAGTATCGCAGACGACAGCAGCATCTATTTTGTCGATGATGGATCCCACGACCGTACCTGGGACCTGATCAGCGCACTTCGATCGGGGCGACCCGAACGTTTCCATGGCATCAAGCTGTCACGCAATTGCGGTCATCAGCTAGCCTTGCTCGCCGGCCTGCGGAACGCACCTGGGGACGCACTAATTTCCATCGATGCCGACCTGCAGGACGACATCCAAGTGATTCCCGCAATGATCGAGGAGTTCCGGTTGGGTCACGACATCGTCTATGGAGTCCGGCGCGGACGGCGGACCGATACGGTCTTCAAACGCTACACCGCCAGTGGCTACTATCGGCTGTTGCGTGGCCTCGGCGTGAATGTGGTACTGGATCACGCTGATTTCCGTCTCATGAGCCGGCGGGCGCTCGACGCCCTGGCGAAATACCACGAGGTCAATATCTTCCTTCGGGCGCTCGTCCCGCTGCTCGGTTTTAAAGCCAAGAATGTCTATTATGACCGCGCGCCGCGCTTCGCCGGCATCTCGAAGTATCCGTTCCGGCGGATGCTGGGACTTGGCGATGAACGGGATCACGTCGTTCTCCATGCGACCGCTGCGGCTGATCTCCTACGCCGGCCTCATTATGTCGGTCGTATCCTTCCTGCTCGGCTTGTGGGCCATCTATGTGGTCCTGTTCACCCACCGTGGCGTACCGGGTTGGGCGTCCATCGTGGTTCCCGTTGCCTTTGTGGGCGGCCTCCAGCTCGCCTCGCTGGGGGTGATCGGCGAATATATCGGAAAGATATACTTGAAGTAAAACGCCGGCCGTTGTTTGAGATCGAACAAATCCTCTGACCGAATACGCCGCCGAGCCTGCGGTCCGGACGTCAGCGCAGTGGATGATCGATCGCCGCAGTCGGCTGCTGATTGACAAAGATCTTGATTACGGTGCGCTGACTTGGATCCTCAGATGTAATGGGAATTTCGGCGACCTGCCGGAAACGGTCCGAGTAGATGTAATCCTGCATCAGGTGCATTGACGGCAGATCAGCCCAGAAATCGGGCTGCAGGACAACCATCGAGATGCCGTACCGGTCAACCAACGTCCTCAGCGCGTCTCGTGTCCATCCCCGATCCGCCACGCCCCATTCCCGCGTCACGTGGTAGTCGACCAGGAACTTCTCGGCGCGCAACAGGAACACTTCCGGCGTGGAACGGTGGCTGCGGAGCGAAAAGCCAGGTTCTTTGACTGCGCACCCTGGAACCAGACCACGTCGTCCTGCTTGCTATGCTGCAGAACGTAGGCGGCAACTTTATCGTATCCGGACATGCGGTAGACGGGTTCGGTGGTGACGGCGAGAGCAAATACCGCCAACCCCGCCGCCAAGGCCGCCCACGGGTGCAGCAACGGCCTCGGCAGTCGCGTGATCAGTAGCAGTGCGAAGAACGCACACGGAACGCCTAGCGGCATTGCATATCGCGCCTCGACATGGCCGGTGGCAGAGACAAATGCGAAGTCGCACCCAAACCACGCCAGCATGAGCACCGCGAGCCGCCGCTCGGCCTGGTTGCGCCAGCCACGCCAAGCGGTCAGACCGAGGAACCCCACTGCCGCCACCAGGACAGGCCACCCGACAACATCCGGCAAGGCAATCATATAGGCTCGGGCTTGCGCCAGATGCCCGTCCGACTGGATCGACCCTCCCGAATGCGCGGCAATTCCCTGGGCAAATGCGATCTCCAAGGTTTCACGCGCGGCGATCAGCGTGAACACGGCAAGTGGCAGCAGGCCAAGGATGCCGATGGCGGCCGCAACCTTTATCTCCTTGTCACGCAAGCACTGTAAGCCCTCACAGGCCATCAAAGTGATAGCGAAAGCCGGGGCGGCGAAAATCGCCGTCTGCTTGGTGTAGACCGCCCCAAGCGTCAGGACTGTCGCCAGCATGAGGTCAAGGTTTCGGCGGCCGGTCAGGTACCGCAGCAGGCAGCTCGATGCCAGCAGCAGAAATGCCAGCGACGGCACCTCCATCATGACCTGGCGCGACCAGAGCAGGATGCAGGGCGTCGCGAACATCAACAGCACCCCGGCGGTAGCCTCCAGCGGCGCCGTTGCAGTCCGTGCAAGACGATAGGCTCCGAACGCCGCCAGGGCTGTGAACGCCGCGACCGTGGCCTGAGCAGCCCAATGGACGAAGCCGAACAGGCTGAAGGCGATGGCCTCGGCGATCGGAAATATGGGCGGATACAGGCTAATCGACACAGCCGGATAGCGGCGGAACCATTCGTTGGCAAACGCCATCGGCGATTGGTGCAGTCCGGAGGCAACATAATCGTGGATGAGTTCGCCGTTCAGCGCAAAACTCGGCGCATCCGTCCACCAGAAGTCTTCCGACTTCGGCGCCGTCACGAACAGCACCGCGACGAGGCCGGCCAGGATGACCGCAGCGACCAGATCCGAGCGGGAGACGCGGGCCTGAAGCATCGTCACGTGATTGTTGCGGTAGCCATGTGCGATGCTTACGGGCTGCGCGCGGCGAGTTCAAGAAAACTTGTACAAGAGCGAATCATGCGGCGCCCGCCCGTCCGGGCACCTGCAAGACAGCAAAAAGGCCGGAGCGATCCGGCCTTAAAGCAACCCCCTGCGACGGCGGCCTAGCTGCCTTTGACGGCACCAACGGTCTGCCCAGCGGTCTTGTCAGCGGTTACCTGGCTGTTCTCCGAATGCCCGAAGATCCTTCCAAAGACAGTTCCTTTCCCCAGGAACACGGTGTGGTTTTCATCGGGATGGTCAGAGAACGCTTGTGAACCGTAAACCGGCGCGTGGAAGTCTCCACCCGCTGGCACACCCTGTGCGTAGGCTGCACCGGCGCTCAGGCTCAGCGCGGCAGCCGCGGCAAGGATCATGGTTTTCATTGGGACTCTCCAAAACTTAGTCGGGCGAGATGTCCGGCTTCTGAGCACCATATGGATTTAGCCAGCCTGGATAATAATCAGACTTCACAGCATTATATCTATGCCGATATAGACGAAATCCAGCGCTTGACCGCCTGATGTCGCCGGCTTCCTGGTTGGCCGACGCGTCATGATGCCAAGGAGAACCCGTCCCGCTGATGCCAGTCTCCGCGGCAGGCTGTTCGAACGTCGCGGCTGACCGCCCGCGTTACATCCGCGTCGCCAGACTGGTATTGCTGAGCTTCTCGCCGCATGGCTGAATTGGTTTCGCTACGATTTGGGGGCACCATGCAGTATCGTTTCATAATGTTGACATTATGCGCGTTCGTCAGCGGATGTGCGGCGTTCACGACAGACGACATGCATTACAGCGTGTTCTTTCCACCACACTCGGCGGAACTCGATCCGCAAGGGGAGGTCACGGTGCAGACCGCCGCGACCGTCGCCAAGAAGAACCTGACGCTGCCGATCACCCTCGCCGGTTATGCGTCACCGCCCAATCCAGCCGATAATGATGTGCTTTCGGCTCAGCGTGCCGCGGCGGTGCAACATGCACTGGTCGCCGATGGAGTCGCCGCCAACCGCATCGTCACCCAGGCAAATGGTACCGCCGACCCCAACGGACTGCCGAACCTGTCGGTCCAGCGGGTGGATATCAGCATCGGCCGATAGTCCGAACCCGCGCCGCTGCCACGTCATTGGTGTACCACACGACCGCATCGGTCGGATGGGTCTAGCTGGCCAATGCTCGCCGCTATATGATCGCCTCCGCCCGCAATGCCGCGATCGCGGCTTCATCGTAGCCGATCTCGGCCAGCACGGCGTCCGTGTCGACGCCCACCGCGGGGGCCAGCGTGTCCAGCTTGCCGCCGCCATGCGCCATCTGGAAGCCGGAACCCATCAGCCGCACAACACCATACGGAGTGTCCACGCCCTGCATGACGCCGCGTGCGGCAATCTGCGGATGGTCGATGATCTCCTCCACCTTCCAGATGCTGGCACACGGCGCCCCGGCGTCGTTAAGCCGGCGTTCCCAAACCTTCGCGTCTTCGGCGGCCAGCGCGTCTTCAATGATCGCCCGCAACGCCGCCTCGTTCTCCTTGCGCAGGAACCAGTCGGCGAAACGTGGATCGTCGAACACCTCGGTGCGCCCGAGGGCGGTCATCAGGCTGCGATACTGCTTCTCATCGTTCACCGCCAGCAGCAGGAATGACTCCTTCGCCCGAAACAGGTTCGCGGTCACCTTGCGGCTGATCGCCTGGTTGCCGGCCTGTTGTTGATGATGCCCCGCCACGGTGTAGTCGGCGACCTGGGTGGACAGGAACGCCAGACTGGCCTCCAGCATCGAGACGTCGACGAACTGCCCGCGCCCGGTATGCGTCCGCTGGAACAGCGCCGAGGATATCGCGAACGCCCCGGTGGCGCCCGACAATATGTCGCAAACGGCGAAGCCGGCTCGCGTCGGACCCATCTCGGCATGGCCGGTGATCGCCATGATGCCGGACATCGCCTGGATCTTGCCGTCGTACCCCGCCTCGTTGCTGGCCGGTCCGGTCTGGCCGAAGCCGGAGATGGCGCAATAGATCAGCCGTGGGTTGACCGCCGACAGCACGGCGTAGCCCAAGCCGAGGCGGTCCATCACGCCCGCCCGGAAATTCTCCATCACCACGTCGGCACCGGCCGCCAGTTTCAGCACGATCTCCCGCGCGGCCGGCTTTTGCAGGTCCAAGGTCAGGCTTTTCTTGTTGCCATTCACCGCCAGGAACGGCGGCGCCATGTTGCGGTCAGCCCATGCGCGGGACAGCGGCGTGCGGCGCATATCCTCTCCGCCCCGCCGCTCGATCTTGATCACGTCGGCCCCGAGCAGCGCCAGTTGATAGCTGGCGTAGGGGCCGGCCAGCACCTGGGTGAAATCCAGGATGCGGACGCCACTGAAGGGACGGCCCTGACGTTCGCTCATGCCGCCTTGACCACGCGGTTCGGCCGGGCGAGCTCCTTCTGCCGGTCGAACTCCTCACGACGGCGTTTCAACTCAGCCTCACCGATCTGCTCCAGGTTCAGGTAATCGAGCTTCCACTTGCCGTCGGCATTCCAGCGCAGCGGCGACTGCATTGTCGTCTGCGGCCCGATCGCGGCTTCCAGCAGGTCCAGCGCCAGCGCCAGCGTCTGCTCCTGCGACCCGACATCGTGCGGCTTGCCGGCGCTGTTGCCGAGGGGAAAATCACTGAACAGGAAGCGCGGGCGCGGCGGCGTGCTCGACGATGTCGCGGGCGCAGCCCATGACGACGGTAGGGATGCCGTTGGCCTCCAGGTGGCGCGCGACCAGGGTGCTGGTCTGATGGCAGACCGGGCAGTTGGGGACGACCACCGCCACGTCGGCGCCGTCCTCGCGCACACGATCAAGGATCTCCGGCGCATCGGTTTCCACCGTAACGCGATGGCTGCGATTGGTCGGCGCACCGTGGAACCGCGCCGCCACCGCCCCGATCCGCCCCGCCTCCGCTGCGCGCCGAAGCGCCGGCAGCGGGAACCAGGTGCCGCTGTCGGTCGCCGTGGTGTGGGTGCGGTCGTAGCCGATGTGGGAGATGCGCAGGTCGTGGTCCTGCGAGGTATCACCGGAATAGACCGTGTAGAACTTGGCACTGCCATTATAGGGCGCGCCCGGTCCCTGATCGCCCTTGTCCGGTTGATACGGCGCCGCCGTGGTGATCAACGCCACCTTCGATTGATTGAGCGGCTTGCTCAGGGGCGTGAACGGCGCGGCGATATAGTGCGCCCAGCGATACGGCGTGGTGTAGCCGATCGCGGCGTAATAGTCGCGGGTGCGGCGCATGTACGGGATCGGCGAGTCATAGTCCGGCGCAAAGCCGAGCACGGTGTCGAGGGTCTGGTTCATCGTGTCCTCCGATGGCCGGCGGAATGACCGACGGCGGGCGATGCTGTCCCGATGCTTGCCGGGCTCGCCGGCACTGGAATAGACTCGTCGCATGACAGAGCGGCTGGCTGCAAGGTACCGGCGGTTCGCGACGCAGGAAGCGCGCGGTCACTCGCCACTGTATGAGGCGTTCGCCCTGCGCGTCGCGGACGATCCGGCGATCCTGGAATTCTTGTCGGATCTGCCGGCTGAAAAGCAGCAGCCGAACCTGCTGTTCGCCGCCGTCCGCGTCGTTAGCGGCACGGCGGATCGCTTCTCCGACTTTCGCGACCGGCTGTTGTCGCAGGCCGACGCCGTGCGCGCGGTGATGCTGCGCCGTCGAACCCAGACCAACGAACCGGCCCGATGCGCCGTGCTGTTGCCGGTGTTGGCCACCCTGCCCCAGCCGCTCGCGCTGATCGAGGTCGGTGCGTCGGCTGGCTTGTGCCTGCTGCCCGACCGCTACGGCTATGACTATGGCGAAGTCACCCTGCCGGGCACCCCGATGCTGCGCTGTCAGGCAAGCGGGGGCTGTCCGCTGCCGCACCGCAAGCCCCAGATCGCATGGCGCGCCGGCCTCGATCTGGACCCGGTTGACCTGACCGACCCGGCCGAAGTCGCCTGGTTGGAGGCTCTGGTCTGGCCGGACCAGCCACAGCGGCTGACGCGCCTGCGGCAGGCGATCGAAGCGGCTCTGACCGACCCGCCGCGTGTCGTCCGGGGCGATTTGCGGGTCGATATTGCCGCCTTGGTGGCAGAGGCCCAGCTTCACGGCACGGCAGTGGTATTCCACACCGCGGTGCTGGCGTATCTGCCGGACGCCGCGGAACGGGAGGCATTCGGGCGGACGGTACTGGATGCCGGCGCGATCTGGATCAGCAACGAAGCCGCCGGAGTGCTGCCCTCTGTCACCGCTCCGGCCGAGCGCGCGGGTGCGTTTCTACTGGCGCGTAACGCGGTCCCGATCGCCTGGACCGATCCACACGGCGAATGGATCGACTGGCTCCCTTAAGCCTACGCTCGGCATTCTTTGCAGGCCGGCGTGTGCTCTGACCCTTCCGTTCGTCATAGCCCGGCGCCAGTCCGGGCTACCTATCGCCGCACCGTGCTGGTTCAGATGGCCCCGACTGGCGCCGGGCCATGACGGGGAACGGCCGCGCCGTGCAGTCGGAACGGTCATTTCAAATGGCGGCTGGTATTATCTGGCGGCCCGGTATCTACATCCGGAACGATTTTGTCCGTTGTGCTGCTGCTCGTCGGAACTGTTTCCAGTGTATCGAACGACGGCCCAATTGGCTGCGTCCGAAGGATGGCGATCTGGCGCCGCAACGCATCCGCCTCGATATGGCGGTAGGCAAGCGCAGCCGCGTCCGCAAGCCGAACCAGCATCGCTTGCTCGTCGCGCGACAGATCGGCGCCGGTTGCATGCGGACCATAAAGAGCAAGGGCATGCCAGGTAAGACGATCGCGGATCGGCACCGCGATCGTCGGTGAGGCCAGCCCCGGCGGCAGGCCGAGCCGGTGAGCGTCATCCGAAAAGAGCGGGAAAGCTTGGCCGGCCCTTGCCAAGGACAATGATGGATCGGCTGGATTCAGACGATCGGCGCCGCCGTCCATCCATCCGATCGCCTCGGCGTGACGACGAAGTGCAGCGCCATCATGGCGAAATACCGCCGCCGAGGCGAGATCCAGCGTGCGCATGGGGGCCGCGGTCAGTGCTGTATCCACGGCATCAAGGCTGGTCGCACGCAGAACGTCCGCCGCGACCACGCGCAGCGCCGCCAACTCGCGTCGGAACGCTTTGTGGAACACCCTGTCGGCGAGTTCGACACCAAGCTCGTGAATACGGCCGATCAGGAACAGGAGCACCGATCCCAGAACGATATAACCCCAGGCCGGCAGCGTCAGCCACTCGTCCAGATGCTCGATCTGCTGGTGCAGAAAGAGTGCGGGGGCGCTCAGCATCAGGCCGAACACGGTGATCCGCCGCAGCGGGATCGACACGCTGACCACACGGGGCCGCCGCACCGCCTCGAACACAAACCAGCCGAACAGGCCATGCAATCCATAGAGAGCGGCCACCAGGTCAGGCGGAACCGTGGTAACGCCGGGGATGACGCGCCAGAGTGTCGTGGATTGCAGGATTGCCGCGACGATGTAGGCGGGCAGGCCAATCACACAGCCCCAGATCACCCAGCGCAACCGCTGATATTCAAGCGGCGGCTGGCCACGGCGGCGGCGCAGCAGGATCAGGATCGCCGCGGCATCGACCACGAACCCGGCGAGGAACGTCACCCTGGATGCGGCCTCGCTGGGTTGCCCGAAAGCGTTCGCGTAACTCAGCAGTTGCAGCCCGATGAACAGCAGTGCCACCAGCGGCAGCACGAACTGCCAACCGCGCCAAGCCGGCGAGGTTCGATCCGACGGCACGCGCAGCACGAACAGCAGGAAACCCGCGTAGCCAAGGCCCTGCATCACCGCGCCCACCGCCTCCTGCGCCAGCAACAGACGCGGCCGTTCCTGAAGGAAGACGTAAAAGACGAAGTTTTGCCCGGAGTTGAACCAGATGGCATAGAGGAAGAAGCCCCAGGTCATCCCGCCGGGGCGGGTCCAGACCAGCCAGGCAGCGGCCAGGATGAACAGCGTCGCGACGACCTCGTTGAACAGCAGGACACCGCGGTAGAGCCAGCTTATCTCGGGCAACCTCGCTGGTACGTCCACAACGCGCGGGCCGTTTCCGTCAGCGGAGACGATTTGCAGTCGAAGCATGCGTCCCGGTCTGACAAGTTGTCGGCCACCCATGCCGCCCAACACCGCAAGAAGGTCGACGCATCGCTGGCTGTCCGGGTTGCTGCAATGCATTGCGGCCAGGTCCAGCCGATCGCCCGGCCGCAACCCTGCCTGCCATGCCGGTGAGTCCTCCTCGTGCGAGAAGGGTCCCTTTACATCATAGATCCACCCATCATTGTTTGCCGCGAAGCCGGTGGAGGCGAGGGGTTGGATGACCCGATGAAAATCGGGAACGATCATCAGCAAAGCCCAGACGGTGACAGCAAGCAGTATAATCCGTCCGGCCAATATCCGGCCTCTCTGCACCTGGTTGCGCCTCCTGGGCTGGCTCGAGTCCTGCGTCCGTGGTTCGTCGCATGATACGGCGAACGCAGAAAACCGGAGATCAGCAGGCCACTGAAAACAATGAGCGAGTATCCCGAGCCTGAGGGTTAGTGACTATAGCAAACTTCAGGTTGGGGACACTGATGGCCAGCGCAATCATCCACAAAAGGATAATAGGCCACCACTCGACCCCTGCGTCCATAACGTTTACCGTACACATGTGACGATCGTGCGGGATAAAGGCTGTCGGCAAATGCGGCCGGCAACTTTCCCAAGCTCGCCGACCCGAGTGCTATGGGTAGGGAACCCTATCTTGTTCCTGATCGGCCGCGGCAACCGTGCTCTGGTCGCCACGACGTGGATTTGCGACCTGACACAAAATCGCGGCGGACGCGCGATCACCTGAAGGACCCCTGCCATGACCGACAGCCATTTGCCTGCCAGCACGGCCCCCAGCCGACCGGTTCAGAAAGTCCTGGTCGGCCAGAAGGCGATCGTGACCGGCGCCAACTCCGGTATTGGTCGCGGCGTGGCGATTGCACTCGGCCAGGCTGGCGCCGATGTGGTGGTAAATTATGTAACCGGCGATGATGCGGCCCAAGAAGTCGTGCAGGCCATCGAACAGCACGGCGTTCGCGCCATGGCGATCAAGGCCGATGTCTCCAACGAGGAACAGGTCGTTGCCATGTTCCAAAGCATGGTCAAGGAGTTCGGCACCGTCGATATCCTCGTCGCCAATGCCGGGCTGCAACGCGATTCGGCGTTCCACGAGATGACGTTGACGCAATGGAACACCGTCATCGGCGTCAACCTGACGGGACAATTCCTGTGCGCGCGGGAGGCACTGAAGGAATTCCTGCGCCGTGGTGTTCAGCCGTCGGTCTCCTGCGCCGCCGGAAAGATCATCCACATGAGCTCGGTTCACCAGCAAATTGCCTGGGCCGGCCACGCCAACTACGCCTCGTCCAAGGGCGGCATCATGATGCTGATGCAAAGCCTGGCGCAGGAGGTGGCTCCGTTGCGGATACGCGTCAACAGCATTGCTCCGGGCGCCATCCGCACGCCCATCAACACCTCGGCCTGGCAAACCAAGGAAGCTTATGACGCGCTGATGACGCTGGTCCCGTACAAGCGGATCGGCGAACCTGAGGATATAGCCCGTGCAGCCGTCTGGCTGGCCTCGGATGACTCCGATTATGTCGTCGGGACGACGTTGTTTGTTGATGGCGGCATGACCGACTACCCAGGGTTTGCGACCGGAGGTTGATGTGGACCACTACGATCTGATCGTCATCGGCAGCGGTCCGGGCGGCGCATCTCTGGCGCACCGGCTTGCCACAACCGGCAAAAAGATCCTGCTGCTGGAGCGTGGCGACTATCTGCCGCGGTCACGGGCAAACTGGGATTCGCAAACCGTGTTCGTCGACGGCGCGTATCAGGCGAAGGAAACCTGGTACGGCAGCAACGGAAAATCGTTTCACCCCGGCTTGCACTACTACGTCGGCGGCAACTCCAAAGTCTATGGCGCGGCTTTGTTCCGCCTGCGCGAACGTGACTTCGACGCCATCCAGCACAAGGACGGCCTGTCGCCCGAATGGCCGGTGAAATACCAGGATTTCGAGCCGTTCTACACCGAAGCTGAGAAACTTTTCGTCGTGCACGGCCAGCGCGGTGAGGATCCGAACGAACCGCCGACCTCCAGCCCCTATCCGTATCCGCCGGTGTCGCATGAGCCGCGCGTCCAGGAACTCAACGACACCCTCGCCGCTGAAGGCCTCCACCCATTCCACCTGCCGCTGGGTATTCGCCTCGACGAGAAAGACGGCAAGGTCACGCCGACCAGCATCTGCATTCGCTGCGACGCGTTCGACGGGTTCCCCTGCCTGCTGAACGGCAAGGCGGACGCGCAGGTCATGTGCGTCGACCCGGCCCTCGCCGCCCATCCCAACCTGACGTTGCTGACCAACGCCTATGTGTCCCGGTTGCAGACCGACGCGGCCGGCCGGCGCATTACCGGTGTTGACGTCACCCGCAACGGGCAGCAGGAGCAATACAGCGCCGACATCGTCGTGGTGGCATGCGGCGCGCTGTCATCGGCTCTTCTGCTGCTGCGTTCCGCCAACGCCGCGCACCCGAACGGCTTGGCGAACCGGTCCGGCCAGGTTGGCCGCAACTACATGCGGCACAATCAGTCGGTGCTGATGGCTTTGCTGCGGCAGCCGAATGAAACCGTCTTCCAGAAGACCCTGGCCGTCAGCGACTTCTACTTCGGCGCCGACGACTGGGAGTTTCCGCTTGGCCTGATCCAGATGTGCGCCACGTCCCACGCCGACCAGATCAAGGGCGAATCCCTGCCATCATGGCTGGAGTGGCTGCCGGAAATGCCATTCGACCAGATGGCGCGCCATTCCATGGACTTCTGGCTGTCGTCGGAGGACCTGCCACGGCCGGAAAATCGGGTTTTCTACGACGGCGACCGCGTGATCCTCGACCTTCATGAAAACAACATGGAGGCGCACCACCGGCTCAAGAAGAAGCTGGAGCATTATCTGGGCAAGGTCGGCGCACATCCCGTACTGGTGGAACGCAGCCTCTACCTCGGCAAAGACATTCCGATCGGCGGTACCGCGCATCAGGCCGGCACCTGCAGGTTTGGCACCGATCCGGCGTCGTCGGTGCTCGACATCAACTGCAAGGCACACGAGCTCGACAATCTTTACGTAACCGATGCAAGTTTCTTCCCCTCCATCGGGTCGGTGAACCCGACGCTGACGATCATCGCCAATGCCCTACGCGTCGCCGAACATCTCCGCACGCGGCTCGGCGCATGAGCTTTCCGATTCTGGTCACCATTGTCATACGCTATCTGCTGGTCGTGCTGTTCTTTCCGTTTTCGGCGCTGGACAAGATCATCAACTTCAAGGGCGCAGTCGGTCAGGCGCAACAAGCCGTTTCATCGACCCCCATCGCCACCCTCCTCATCCTGGCCGGGCTTGCTGTCGAAATCCTGATGCCGCTTGGTATTCTGAGCGGAGTCGCCGACCGGCTCGCCGCCTTCATCATGGCTGGCTATTGCGGCGTCACGGCGCTGCTATGGAAGCAGTTCTGGAAGCCCGGCGATTTCTGGCATCGCGGCGACAGCAAAGCCCGCGACATGTTCTGGGATTTTCTGAAGAATTTCTCCCTCGCCGGCGGCTTTCTGCTGATCACCTTCGGCACGACCAGCGCCACGGTCGAGCGCTTTTTCCACGACCCGCTGTCGTCCACCCATCCCTATACGCAAGCGGAGACTCCATGACCGACGCACCCCGCATTCCCTATTGGCACCTGTGGGTCGACGAAAACGGCGTCAGTCATCAGACACACTGTGAACTGACGCAATGGGAACTGAAAGGCGTGGGCAATGCCGCGCCGCAATGGAACGACAAACAGGAACGCAGCGAGGCTACCGTCGTATTCACCGTCCAGCCGGTCGGATGGATCGGAGAGTGGCATGAAAACCCGGCACCGCAATGGATCGTGCCGCTGTCTGGCCGTTGGTGGGTCGAATCAATGGACGGCACGCGCATCGAGATGGGGCCAGGCGAATTCTCCCTCGGCGAGGACCAGAACTGCCGACAGGATGCCAACGGCCGCAAGGGTCACAAATCCGGCACGATAGGCGACCAGCCAGCCGTTCTGATGACAGTACAGCTTCACGTGCCGCCGGTACGGCGCCCCTGCCATCTGAAATAGCGCCATGCCAGAGTGGATCGCCGAACTCGACCCGCGCTTCAGGTTCTGCGTATTGCCGAACGCGCCGCTGCTGACCCTCGGCGAGGGATATGCGTGGCTGGAGGGTCCGGTCTGGTTTGCCGACGCCAACCAGCTGCTTGTCAGCGACTTGCCAAACAACCGCATTCTGCGCTGGACAGACGACAGCGGCGTCTCGGTGTTCCGCCAGCCCTCGAACTTCGAGAACGGTCATACGCGCGACCGGCAGGGCCGGCTGATCGGCTGTTCCCACCGCGGCCGATGCATCAACCGCACGGAACTCGATGGGTCTGTGACCGTGCTGGCGGATCGTTTCGAAGGCAAGCGACTGAACGGACCGAACGATGTGGTGGTGTCGAGCGATGGCGCGATCTGGTTCAGCGATCCGCATTACGGTGGCAACACCGACTATGAGGGCGGCAAGCACGTCCCCGAATTGCCGCCGACCTTGTATCGGCTCGACCCGGACGGCGCACTGACGATAGCGGCCGATGATTTCACCGGCCCCAACGGACTTTGCTTTTCACCGGACGAACGCTTGCTGTACGTCGCCGAAAGCGGCGGCCAGTTCGACGTGAATCCGACCCGGCACATCCGGCTGTTCGATGTCGCCGACGGCAAGCTGCGCAACGGACGCGTGTTCCACGAGATCTCGCCCGGTTTCGCCGACGGCATGCGCTGCGACGAAGCGGGCCGGATCTGGAGCAGTGCGGCCGACGGTGTCCATTGCATCGAACCGGACGGCACGCTGATCGGCAAGATCCTGACCGGCGCGACCGTTGCCAACCTGACATTCGGCGGCCGTAACCGCTGCCGCATGTTCATTTGCGCCTCTCACCGGCTGATGGCCATCTATACAAACGTCCGGGGAGCCCAGTTACCGTGACGCTTCGTCTGCTGCGCATCGAGCTGACCGTTTCGGACCTGGCCCGTGCCGAACGGTTCTACGTGGACGGGCTGGGCTTTGACATTGCGCATCGAGACGCGGTCGACCCGGCCATGGCGACCTTGCTGGGAGCCGACCGCATAACGGCCGTGGAACTGCACCACGGTGGCCAAACCGTCGTGTTGCAGGCATTCCAGCCGCCCGGAGCCCTGTATCCGCAAGGCACGGCGTCGTCCGATCAGCTGTTCCAGCATTTCGCCGTTCCGGTCGCCGACATGGCTGCGGCCTGCGCGCGCTTGCAGGCAGTACAGCCCTCGCCCATCAGCCAAGGACCGCAGCTTTTGCCTGCCCGTTCCGGCGGCGTCGTGGCGTTCAAGTTCCGCGATCCCGACGGCCATCCGCTGGAGCTGATCCAGTTCCCTGACGGCCATGATGACGGCATCGATCACTCCGCGATCGTCGTGATGAACGCCGAACGCAGCATCGGCTTCTATCGCGACCAGTTGGATTTCAACCTCGCCGCTCGCCAGATCAATACGGGTCCGGAGCAGGATCGGCTTGACGGTCTCACCGCGGTCACCGTCGAAGTGGTTGCCCTGACTCCACGCCAGCCGACACCGCATCTGGAGCTTCTCGCCTACCAGAACCCGCCGGTGCGCCCGGCCACACGGCTTCGACCGCGGGACGTAGCCGCCACCCGCCTGGTCCTCGAAGTGCCAGATTTGCCCGATGACGCAACACGCCTGGCTGATGGCAGGCGAGCGAGGCTGATCCACGACCCGGATGAGCACGCCCTTGTTCTGCTGTCGACGGGGTGACGGAGGGCTAATCGCAGCGGCCTGGTTCTGCTCGGGTCCCTTTATTCGGCCATAACCGCGCCCCGTTGGATCACCATTTTATGCATAAATGAATTGCTGATCAGTGCCATTATTGTTTGTGGTGGATAGATCCATCTATGGCTCCATCAAAGCCGGACATCTCGCCCGACTAGAGATGGAGAATTCCGATGAAGAACATGATCCTGGCCGCCGTTGCGGCTCTCAGTCTGACCGCCGCCATTGCCCCGGTGGCCAATGCCGCCAGCTTCGGCGGCCCGCAGACCAGCTACCACCAGGGACCCTATGACAACACCGGCCATGGCCCCGGCGAGACTGGCCTGGAAGGTGGCGGCGGCTAAACCTGCCGCGTCAGGCTATGCACCGAAGGCCGGGGATGACCCCGGCCTTTTTGCTGTCGATCTATTTCTGGTGCGATTGCCGCGGAAGCTGCTATCGAAACCACCTGCCGCGCCTCGCGACCGGGAGCGGCGGCCCGATAGGATCGACCCTGCAACCATGACGACCGCACAGCCAAGCCCCGAGAGCGCACACAACAACGCTGTGTCCCTCCCCTGCCGCCGTGGCTGTGCTCCCGCCGGTGGCGCCGCGGCTTGACCTCGCTGCGGGTCCTGCGTGTCCTGGGTCTGGTCGTCGCCCTCGCCAGCAGCCTGTTGGGCGCCGTTCTGGCGGTGCTGCCGGCGCTGGTGGTGGGCTTCGTCACCCTGTTCTACAACAGCGCCGGCAAAGCGCTCATCTTCCTCGGCAACTTGATCGGGCTGTTGCCGAACCCTTTCGGCGCCGCCGGCGGCGGTTCCTCCTTGCCGATGTTTCAGCAACTCGACACCCATGCGGGCGCTGTGGTGCTTGGATCGGTCGTCGCCACCATCCTGTGCTCGACGGCCACGGCGGTGATCGTGGTATCGGCGCAGGGACGCAGCGGCCGGCACTGGCTGGCGGTCGGGTTATGCTGTGTCGCCGCCGCCATCGCCGGCGGCCGCGCCGTCATGTTGTCCGTCATCCCCGCCATTGCGATCAGCCTCGGCCACTTGACCCGCCAGCAGTTGCGCCGCCGCTAGTGTCCTGCCCCTGAAATGCCTACCAATTTCAGGGACAAGCAGGCCACTGAAAACAAAGAGCTAGTGTCCCGGAAATGCTCTACCGCATTTCCAATTCGGGACACTAGATAATCCGGCCAATGACGTCGTCCACGTCCGGAGGTTCCAATATCGAATTCGGCATCAAGACGCCAGTGCCGCCGTCTCCACGATCCGCCCGCCCTCGATGTGCAAGAAGCGTGTACCAATGGCGCGCACGAACGACCGATCGTGGGAAACCAGCACGCAGGTCGCCTCATGTGCGAGGATTTCCGCCTCCAGACGCTCCTGTCCGGCAATGTCCACGTGATTGGTGGGCTCGTCCATCAGGTAGAAGTTCGGCTCCGTCAGGCGCAGCGCCAGCAGCCCCAGGCGAGCGCGCTGACCGGGCGAGAGCTGGGCGATCAGCCGGCGCTGCGTGGCGATATCGAAGCCGGCGCCGGCAAGCAAACTCAGGCTGCGCTGGTCGCCAAGGCGAAACTGCCCGGTGATGAAGTCCAGCGGCGTCTGCGCCAATGGCAACTGCGACATCTGCTGGTCCAGGTAGCCCACCACCACTGTCGGACTGACGGTGATGCCGCAGACGACCTCATTCGCCTCGATCGCACGACGCAGCAGGTGCACGAACCGAGACTTGCCGACCCCGTTGGCCCCGCTCACCACGATGCGGTCGTGCTGGAAGACCTTCAACTTGCCAGTCCTGAACAGGCGCTGACCGTCGGGTGTCGCAACCGCTACATCATCCAGAGCAATTAACACCTTGGCATGGGTGCCGCGGTTCGTCAGCCGGATCTGGCCGACGCGCATAGCGACCGGCGACTGCAGCGACTGCTCGATCGCCTCGGCACGCCCGTTCAGGTACTTCGCCTTCTTCAGCAACAAGTCGCTTCCGCTGTTGATGCCGACATTGCGCAACTCCCCGGCGTTGCGGCGCAGGCGCTTCGCCTCCTTTGCATCCCGCGCCAGCCTGGCTTCCTGCGCCGCATCGTCATCGTCCAGCAGTCCACGCGCTCGGCTGAACGGATGCGCGTACAGGCGCGATACGTCGGGGCGCAGGAACAGCGTATGAGTTCGTGCAATTGTCGAGAAACTGCCGGTCGTGACTGGCAATAACCATCGCCACCCCCTCGGTGGCATGGTTGATCCAATCCTCCAGCACCGCCAACCGCTGCAAATCGAGGTGGTTGGTCGGCTCGTCCAGCAGCAGCACGTCCGGATCGGTGACCCAGACCCGAGCGATCAGCGCCAACCGCTGCCAGCCGCCGCTTAGCGCCGACAACGGGCGCTCGCGCATCGCCACAGGGGTCTCCAGCATGTCCAGCACCAGGCCGGCCTTCCAGCCCTGGGATCTCCCGCTCCGCCGCCGGAATGGCGCGGCGGATTGCCTCGGTCAACGGCAGGTCGAGCAGGTTGGCGGGCACCTCCTGCTCCACCAACCCCACCCGCAACCCGCGCCGCCGGGTGATATCCCCCATGCTCGGCTCCGCCTGGCCGGACAGGCAGCGCAGCAGCGTGGTCTTGCCCGCGCCGTTGCCGGCGATCAGCCCGATACGGTTGGTGTCGTGGATGGTGAGGTCGAGGTCGCGAAACAGCAAGCGTGGCGAGATAACGCCGAGGTTGCGCAGATGGATCAGGCTCATGGTGGTTCTCTGGTCCGGGTCGGTCGCCGAAGCGACGGGACGTCATGCCAACGTGGCAGACGAAGGCGCGAGCACCGGGCAGGCAAAGCCGGACAGAGGACGAGGTTAGGCCGTCAGATCCAGCGTTCGACCCGCCCCGCAACAGGATGCTGCGGGGCCTTCCAGGGTCCGCGCGGGTGATGCTGGTTATACGCGGTCATGCATCCCTCCTGCGGCTGGATGTTGGATAGGGTGGCTGAATAGATCGGAATGGTCGCCGGATGCAAGCGAACATAGGCACTGGAGTTATGGGTTAGCTTGAATGTCTGACATGGGTGGTTTTCTGCCCGTCCGTTTCCGGGCGCAACCACCCTGATAGCGGACATTCCGATCAAGGTTGCGTCAGCCGAAATCCGCTGATCTGCTTTGTGCTTGCAGGTTCAAGTGGGGGATAGTCACTCATCGACATAACTCTTTCTGTCAATGTGAGTAGACTGTGGCATCGAATTGTACGTTGCGTATACCGCTTGCGCTGCATCTCACGCCAGAGCTAACCCTCAACTGTTGGTCGTTAGTGTTCTGCTGTCCTCTTTCTGAGGATTTCCAGCATCGCATCAAGGCCGAGGATGTAAGAGTGCATCCCGAAACCGGTGATCACCCCTTCCGCCACGTCGGAGAGGACGCAGTGGATATTGCGCTTTGCAATACTGCTGATGTGCACCTCCACGTACGGCAACGCTGCCCCCTTGATGCAGTCCTTCAAGGCGAAGCCAGCGTATGTGAAGCCGGCCGGGTTCATGACCAGCCCATCGAAGTCTTCGTCGGTTGCCTGATATATACGGTTGATCGCTTCGCCTTCGATGTTGGTATAGAAGATTTCCAATTGGTAGCCGTGGTCCTGGGCATGGCGCTGCAACATGGCGTCCAGCTCAGTCGGAGTCATCGAGCCATAGATCTCCGGCTCGCGGCGTCCCAGGAACGTCAGATTGGCTCCTTGCAACAGCAGAATCTTCGTCATCGTAACCTCCATCATTAAGACTGGTCGAAGCGGGCTTGCATCACCGGCTTGGCGGCCATGCAGCCTTATCGACGATCACGATGACCGTGCCGACATGCTCGAATTCTACGGCAGGACGGGATGTAGTCATCCGATTATCCAGTCTGCCGCCGGAGGGGCGGGATGACCGGTATTTCCGGAAGCTTCAATAGGTCCTCCGGTTTCAGCCGAAATACCTCAGGATACCTGTCCGGATCGGTGTTTTCCGCGGGTTCGGTCGAACGCCAACTATAGAAGCACGTGTCGCAGCCGTACACGGTCCAAACTCCCGCGATGGGTGACGCGCTGCGAACATCTGTTGTTGCAGATCGACATCGGGGGCAAACTGGGGCTGGTGGGGGTGTCACGATAGTACTCACGTTTTGAGGGCTTTGATCAGTGGCAGCAATTTGGCGCGCCAAGCATCGGTGTGTTCGGGCATGTCGAGGACTTCACCGTAGTCACCGCGACGGTCCGGTGCTTTCGGGGTGGTGGCGTCGATAATCATCTTGTGGGCCATGCCACTGGGCGCACCAGCAGGATCGAGCAGGTTCTCCGCAAGGTTAGGGATGATCACCACATCACCCGCTGGATTGGCCCGCACGGAAATCGCCCACATGACCTGGTTGAGATTGAACGGGTCGACGTCCTCGTCGACGACGATCACGAACTTGGCGTAGCCGAGCCCGTGCGGCGTGGTGAGCACTCCCATGCCGACCGATTTCGCAAAACCACCATAGCGAACCCGCGTCGATACGATGACTACGAGGCCGTGGGTGTATAGCGCGTTGACGGCCACGACCTCGGGAAACATCTGGTTCAGCTGGATAAAGATCGGGGCGCTGGTGGTCATGGCCTGCAGGAAGTCGAGCTCCGTCCAGGGCTTGCCAACATAGACCAATTCGTAGATCGGATTCTTGCGATGGGAGACCCGATCGATCTCAATGACCGGATATCTGTGCCCCCCGGAGTAGTAGCCGGGAAACTCGCCGAAGGGACCTTCTATTTCGCGCTGGCGCGCCAAAATACGACCTTCCAGCAGATACTCGGAACCCCACGGTACATCCAGGCCTTTGGCAGTCTTGACGACCTTGTAAGGGGCACCCTGCATTACGGCCGCCATCTTGTATTCCAACTGCGTGTACAACAGAGGCGTTGCGGCCATCAGCAGAATAATCGGCTCGTTGCTGATCGAGATTGCAACCGGCAGGTCTTCGCCGCGTGCCTCAGCATGAGACAGATGGATGGCGATGTCGTGTTGCGGCACCGGTTGAATCCCGATCCGGTTCGGCCCCTTCACCATCAACCGATAGCACCCGACATTCTGAACATCGTCATTGTCCCAATCGTCCGGATCGCGCGAGATGATGCAGGCCTTATCGATATAATAGCCGCCATCTCCCCGGTTCAGACGAAACAGCGGCAACAACTCGTACAGATTGATGTCCTTGTCGACCGTGATCTCTTGCCAGGGGGCCGAGGCAACGCGTTCCAACTCGCCAGGAAACAGCTTGAACCGCCTTACGAACTCGAAGAACTGGTCTCGCAGCGACGTTTCCTTGTCCATGCCGAGCGCCAAAGCATGGTTGGGCCAGGAACCGTGCACATTCATCACGACCCGGGCGTCGGTGCAGCCTGCAATCTTGTCGAACAGAATGGCCGGAACCCCATCGCCGATCTGCGCAAGAGCGCAGCCCGCGGCAGCAAGGTCGGGTTCGAACTTGACCTCGTCGCTGATGCGCAGGAGCTGGCCCTGCTGCTCAAGCACTGTCAAAAATTCACGAAGATCCTGGTAGCATTTCATCGGTGCGTCCTAGGAATGGATCTCTTCGCGCCCCGCCAACTGCGGCACCACATACCGCGGTGACGCTCACGCCGCCTGCCGCATCGCGTCGACCTGCCTTTGCCACCGCTGCAGCACTGCCTGCGGCTCATGCAGTACAAAGGTCACCCCTCCACTGACGGTGGCATAAGGTGCCTTATGCATTCGTACCTCGACCAGTTCCGCCTCAAACAAGGCGAGCGAAGCGTCGGCTGATGGGTGGGCGAGACGACGACACTTCATGCGCAGTTCGCACATTCCGCCGTCAAGGGACAGTGTTATGGTAACACGACTGTCACGCATGAGATTGGAGGTCGTTGTCGACTGGGCAAAGACGACGAAGCGAATTCGTCCCGACGGCATTGCCAGCATGTCCCCGGCGCTGAGGAGCGACGCATGCGGCCAGCCCTCGGCATCGACCGTCGAGAGCCGCAAGGCCTGCGTCTTGGCAAGCAGGTTCGTCCCGTCAAGATATCCCGCGACTTGTGCGGGCAGCGTGGTCGTGTTCGCCGTGTCAGGCGGGATGTAGGTGTGGGCGGCATCGCTCATGATTTGCTCCGCTTCCGCAACTCGGGAAAGTCATAGTCCTGCCAGCCGGGCACGTCCGCAACCTTGAAGAACCGGTGGCCGTGCTCGGCGACCGCCGGGCCACAGACTTCGCCGGCAGGAACATCGGCGGCTTTCTGTTCGTCGAGAAGCTCGCCCGCTTTTTGCAAGGCGTCGAGAAAGTCACGGAAATCCTGGAATGGCATCGTCGCTGCACCCCTCGTGTTCAATCAGACAACAGGACAGGTTTTGCTTCTCCTCGATCCGATGCTGGCGGCATCCACGCATCTGCGGATCGCTAGCGGTTTTTGTTTTGCTGCCCGGTCCATCGTGGGACCAGGCCGGCATCGAGCCCGAACAAATCCAGCACGCGTCCCACCGTATGGTCCACCATTTCGGCCACGGTACTCGGGCGCGTGTAGAAGGCCGGCACGGGTGGAAAAATGATCGCGCCATTTTCGGTCGCTGCCGCCATACTGCGAATGTGACCTGCATGGAGCGGCGCCTCGCGGAACAGCAACACCAGTCGTCGTCGCTCCTTGAGGCAGACATCCGCGGCTCTGGTCAACAGGCCATCAGTAGTACAATGGGCTATTTCAGCCAGGCTATGCACCGAGCAGGGTGCGACCACCATCCCGATAGTGGGAAAGCTTCCCGAGGCGATAGCCGCCCCAATATCAGCGTCGGGATACGTGTGGTCCGCCATGCTTCGGAGTTCTTGCATGGTCAAATCGGTCTCGTAAGTCAGAGTACGTTCGCCGGCCTTCGTGACGACCAGGTGGGTCTCAATCTCGAGTAAATGCGCAGCCTGCAGTAACCTGATGCCATACACGATTCCGGTTGCGCCGCTGATCCCCACTATGAGCCTCGGGCGCTGCATGACTGCCTAATGCCCTCAGAGTTGTCGGATGGACTTGGTTACGTGGGAGCATTGGGCGGGATTTGAGTTGCCCCCACAGGTTCAAAAAGTATATCGAACATTGCGAGCTTCGCAAGCTGCGCTGTAACCGGTTCTATTGGCCTATGCACAATGTCCAATGCGCTGAAGCGGACGCGATAGCTTCCTTTAGTTCGAGTTTGGCCATTTGTCGTCGGTGGTAGCGGTCGGCTGATTGGGGTGACGGAGCGGGTGAGCGTAGTCTGGCGGGTCTCTGCCGGGAGAAGCTGCCATGCTGCATGTGCCCGCCCGCTTCGCCGCGATCCTTGCATTCATTCGCCCGGCGTTTGTGCAGGCGCGGACTTGTAGAACGCGCAGGTGCTGTTGCTGGGAGCCTTGCTGGTGCCGGGTTAGCGCACGGTGTGCAGCATCCTGCGCATTGTCGGGCTGCGCCAGGATCGAGACATCGTGACCTATAATCGGGTGCTGACCGCGCCGTCTGGGACAGTCGATTGGAGGCGCGGCTGCTGTTGGGCCTGCTGCCGAAGATGTTTACGCCGAGAGGTCCTGTGCACTTGGACGTGGACGACACCATTGAGCGCCGCCGCGGCAAGCGGATCAGCGCCAAAGACATTTATTGCGATCCGGCGCGCGCCTCACGACCGCGCACGAAAGGCATCCGCCTGCCGAACCTGGCCCGGGTGCCGGTGGATGCCAGCATACGCTGGCAGTCGATCACCGTGAGCGGCTGGTACGGCACGCCCTAACGCTGCCTCGAGATCTGCTCACAGACCGCAGCGTGATTCCACAGCGGCCAAACGCCGCCGATCCGCTGGGCGCTGCTGCGCGATCCGCAGGGCCAGTTCGAGCCACAGGCGCTGCTGTGCACCGATCCACAGCGGGTCTCGCTGTGCGTGATGGGCTGGTTCGTGCAGCGCTGGCCGGTCGAGGTTACCTTCCGCGCGGTGCGCGATCACCTTGGCTTTGAAAGCCAGCGGCAATGGTCCGATGCTGCGATTGCCCGCACTACGCCCTGTCTGCTGGGCCTGTTCTCCCCGGTGGCGCTGTGCACTGGCCAGCTTGCCCCGCGCACCCGGTACGCCGTCTGGACCGCGGCCTAGTTTCGCAGGCAACAACCAGCCTTCCGATACGCTCGCCGCCGTACGTCGGAAATCTGGAAGGTGCAGGATTTGTCGATCTCCCGCACCATCCCAGACGTACAAAAACTCCCGCAGCGTCTGCGAGATGGCATTACATACGCCCTCTGCTACGCCGCATGACCAGCACAGAATGGCCAAACGCGAACCAAGATGATGCCCAGAGGCCAGTCTCGCCTGGCAAAGTCGATGCTAAGCATTGCATTGGGCAACGAAACAATTTTGCTCCAAGGCGACACGCGCTCGATCACCCGATGTTTGGTATAGTTGAGTTGGCCGGTGGTGTTGGGCAAAGCCCTATATGGTCGGGCCCAACTGGAAGGTGTGCCGCTAACTCACTGCAGCCCAAGGGTTCGCGTCCGCACTGCCGTACCGGACACAAAGCCGATATTCTCGAACGATGCTTCGTTGCCCACTGGTCGCGTTACGTCTCAAGATCAGGGCGACTTAGGGTCGGAGCTCCGGTCGGCTGATCGACCGAACGTCCGCTTTCGGGGTCTACCCGAGGATCGGCATGCGTCCGACTTGGGTCGGATGCAGACCTACGTTGTCGCCGCCCAGGGCACATGCCCACCGAGCACCAAGCGTCAGACTTTGACCAACTAGGCAATGGCATCGCCCGTCCGCAGTAGATCGGTTAACAATGAGACCTTGGGGACCTGATGGAAGTCATGGATCAAAGTGAGGCTCGCCTCGATCTTCTGACTGCCGAGCCCTGAGGTCGGCAGCAGGGTGCGGTACTTGGCGTCGATGTCGCTCCAGTCGATGCCAAGCGCGCCGGCGCCTTTGGGCACGTAAACCGTACTGCTGGAAGCTCGCCCGTCATAGGTGCGAATCGTTACGGTTGCGCCCTGGCGGTAACGGTCGATGTCGTCCGTGGGCTGGGCACCGACCACGACCTTATCGATCAGGCGGTGGATGGCCGGGTCGGCGATCTTCCCCGGGCTTGCGTGCACCCAGGAGAATGCACGATCGGCGACGCCGGCGGCCGTGAAATAGGCTGGGCTGTGCGCCATCTCGATCAGGTTGGCCGGATGCAGCGGACCGCTGAGCACGGTCAACCCAGGGCGGGAAATCGTAATGCTTTCGACGTCCGCTGCCGCGATATCGCCGTCCCGCGCGGCATTGCCTGCCGCCTCAGCGAAGGCGTGGTAGGGGTGACCGCCAGGCATCAGCTTGATCGCCATGTCGGTGACGATATCCCAGCTCTGGCCGAGGTCCCTTGTCGCCAGCGCGGCGGCCCGAGCCCCATCGACGCCGCCGAAGGCCTCGAAGAAACCCAATCGGGTCTCCAGGATCGCCTCCTCGGCCAGGTAGCCCCGCTGCGCCGCCAACGCCGCGTTCGCACCAAGCTGTGCTGCCAGGCCGGCATGGTATTCGCGGGCGACGCTGGTATCCGCTGCCGTGGCGAGCCCGCCGATCGACGTGGCGGAAATTGCGATGGATTGCGCCATGCCGGCGGCATCCAGCCGCAGCAACCGGGACGCTGCGACAGCGGCGGCGAAGACCGCGCCAAGGCAGCCGTGAAAGCCGCGCTGGCGAAAGCCGGGGGTCATCGCCTCACTGATCCGCCCGGCGGCCTCATAGCCGAGAACGATCGCGGCCAGCACGTCCTCGCCGCTGGCGCCGATCCGTTCCGCGAAGGCGAGCGAGGTCGCGGTCAGCGGCGTGCCGGCATGGACAATGTTACGCAGATCGCTGTCGTCGGACGCAGCGGCGTCGCTCAGCATGGCGTTCGCCCGCGCCACCTCGGCGACCGGAAGCTTGTCGCCGGCGTCGAACCACAACGCGGCATCCGGCCGGCCGCCCTGTTCGCGGACCAACTCGCGGATGATCTGCGCTGATCTGATCCCGGTGCCATAGGCCGCGCTGGCGATGGTGCTGGCGATGATCATCGCGGCGTGCCGCATGGCTTGCGTCGGCAGATCGGCGGGCGAAGCATGGGTCAGAAAATTGGCCAGGTCACGGGCAACGGTCATCGGGTTCCCCTCGGTTTGTCTTGTCCTGCCTGATCAGTTCGCCCTGACAGGTCATGCTGGGACAGTCAGCGAAATCAGTCTGTGAGCGGCCCTGTCGATGCGATCGAGGTTCCGGCAAGTGTCGATCAATTCAGAAAATTGCACAGGAGCGATGGCAAGTCCGGGCACGACAGGTTGGATCCGTCTGGCTTCCTCCTCGAAGTCCCAGATGAACTCGCGACCGGTGCCTTCTCTGGTGACGCTCCTGCCGTCCTTGGTGAATATCGTGATCCGCGGACCGAACAGTGTACGGCGCACTGCTGGGATCAGTGTGACACGCTGCATCAGCGCCAGCACCTCGGGCGGGTCTGTCTCGTCAGGGCCGGGCTGGCCGCCACGCAGCAGGGGATAGCCGCGCTCGACAGCACCATAGGCGGTGAAATACTGCGTGCTCCCGACCCTTGGCTTGCCATCGCTGCCGGGCGTGGGGAAAGCCGGGCTCGGGTATTCGGTCTCGAACCAGTTGACGACCGCCTCGATGCGATCGATGTCGTTGTAGGTGAGGTTATGTTCCTCAGCAAAGGCTTGCCGTCACATCGACATGGGCGATGTTGTAGCCGGCGGTCGAGTAGATACGATAGAGCGTCTCCAGAAAGATCCAGTTCCGACCGAGACCTTCGGTGATCTTGGCAAGATCCGCGCGGGTGTGTCCGGTAAAGCTGTATTGCAGACGGCCGAGGTTGTTGCCGGCATAGGCGTGGTAGAAGCCGGCCTCGCCTTCCAGCGTTGTTTCGCCGCCTGGGGTTCCGTGCTTTGCCATTGCCACGGCCAGCAATGCATTGCGGACCGCGCCGCCTTCGCGCAGTGAACGGCCGCCGCTGCGCGCACCCTCCAGGTTACCCGCCGCCAGGTTCACGCATTGAGCAATGGCACTATGGATCTGGTTCGCGTCGAGGCCTTGGATTTTGGCCGCTGCGACGGCCGCGCCGAAGATGCCGAACACGGGTCCCGCGTGAAACCCGCGCGCCATCACTGTCGGGATGAAGTCGGCGGCCATGCGCTCCATCACCTCGTAAGCGGCGGCGATGCCAACAAGCAGCGCTTTGCCGGAACAGCCGGTGATTTCCGCGGCAACCAGGGCAGCAGGCAGAATCGCCGTTCCGGGGTGGGTCAGCATGCGGAACGTGTCCCATTTGCCGCCTGCCAGGATCATCTCGGCGTTGACAAAAGCCGCCCCGCTTTTGGTGAGCCTGGTGCCGTTGCAAAGCACGGTGGCAGCCCCGGCGCCGCCCGCCTCCTCTTCCTGCATCAATGCCAAGGCTTGCTGGCTCGCCGGCATCTCGTGCGCGACCAGCGCCGACGTTAGCGCCTGCAGTGTGACACCCTTGGCTCGATCGACGACATCCGGCGGCAAGGCGCTGTATTCCAGCCCGGCGACGAACGCTGCGAACTCTCAACTCAGTGACATGACCGCACCTTCCGGCAAGAACAGGAAACCTCCGCGCCTTGGCGCTGGTCAGTCGGGATTGTAGCGGAACCCATCGCCCCACGCGGTCAGCCGCCCCTTCGACGGCGAGGGAAAATGCGCCGTGCAGAGCAGCGTCGATGTGTCGCACAGCTGGCTGAACAGCGCCCGCCGCGACGTCCCGCCCTGCGCACGGTCGTAGTCGGCTCGCATGCCAAGTTCCGGATATCGCGCCTGCAGCGGGGAGTGGATCATGTCGCCGCCGATCACCGCGTCCGCACCCGGTTTGCCGACCTGCACCGAGTAATGGTCGATGGTATGCCCCGGTGTTGGAATCAGCTTGATGATGTCACTCAGTTCATGATGGCTGGTCACCACCTCCTGCCGGCCGGCCTGAATGATGGGCAGCACAAAATCGACGATCCAAGGTTGTTTGCCTGGATCAGTACGCTCCTTTTCCGTCCAGAACGCCAGTTCCCGGTCGGCGAACACGTATCTGGCCTTGGGAAAGGTCGGCACCCAGCGCCCGTTGTCCAGCCGCGTGTTCCAGCCGACATGGTCGACGTGCATGTGGGTGCACATGACGAAGTCGATGTCGTTCACCGTCAGACCGGTGGCGGCGAGGTTCTTTTCATAGCGATCGGAGGTCATCTTGCTCCAGAAAGGATGCGTCGGCCGGTCCTTGTGGTTTCCGACGCAACTATCGATCAGGATGTTGTGGTGCGGCGTGCGCACGATATAGGACTGGATGCAGAGCACCAGCTGACCGCTGGCCGGGTCGATGTAGGCCGGCTTCAGCCAGGACAGGTTTTCGTCCAGCAGGTCCCGCGTCAGCGTCGGGAAAAATGTCATCGGATCGAACAGCGGCGCTTCCGATTCGACGACGCGATGGATCGTCAGGTCGCCAACAGCGAAGGTGAAACTCATGACCGGTGCTTCCTCTGGTGTCGTTGGAACAAACTTTCAGCCGAACAGCGGCTGGTCCGCGTGGTTCATTTTTCCAATGGACTATCGGGCAGGATCGTCGAGCCAGCAACTTGCCTTGTCCGCCCTGAAAATCTGCGACATGTTGGACAAGACCTCGCAAATGATTCCAAGGAGAAAACATGTCGACCATGGGCCCGTCGCGCCAGCTCCGACGCATGCAGTGGGTTGCGATCGCGCTCGTAACCACTGCGATCGCGTTGAACTATATGGACCGCTCCACCCTGGCCATCGGCAATCTGAAGATCCGGCAGGAGTTTGGGCTCAACGCCACGGCAATCGGAGCATTGGGATCGGCCTGGGCGCTGACCTATGGGTTTACCCAGCTGCCGTCGGGCTACCTGCTGGATCGGGTCGGACCGAGAGTCCTGGTCGGAGCGGCCATGGTCTTGTGGTCACTCTGCCAGGCAGCTGGCGGGCTCGCCAGCACCTACTTTCTATTGATGCTATCGCGAATCGGGCTCGGCGCAACCGAAGCCCCATGCTTTCCGTCGGCCACGCGCTCCGTCAGCGACTGGTTTGATGTCAAGGACCGCGGCACACCCAGCGGTGTTTACACATCAGGGGCTTATATTGGCCCGACGCTCGCACCACCGATCCTGACCGGATTGATGCTCGCCTTCAACTGGCGGGTGATGTTCATCGTCATGGGCCTGGCCGGGGTAGTGGCGGCCGGCCTCTGGTTCCTGATCTACCGCGATCCCAGAGCGCAGGTGCTGGAACCGCGGGACGAAGCGTACCTGCGGCCGAACCGTCAGGCCAAATCCGCGGTCTCGCTGCGCCAATGGAGTTCGCTGTTCCGGTTTCGGGCGATGTGGGTCCTGATGCTCGGCGCCTTTTGCACCGGCTACATCACCTGGATGTACCAGACCTGGCTGCCAGCCTACCTTGAAATGCAGCAACACATCAGCATCGCCAAGACCGGGTTTCTGGCCTCGGTGCCGCTGGTCTGTGCGTTTTTTGGCGCGCTTTGCGGCGGCTACGTCTCGGATCGCCTGGTCGCACGCGGGATGGACCTGATCGCCAGCCGTCGCCTGCCGTTGATCCTCGGCCTGCTCGCTTCGTCTGCGTTCACTGGCTTGGCCGCGATCGCCACCACCGCAACCGCGGCAATCACTTTCATTGCATTGTCGATGTTCTTCATGCAATTTGGCATCACCTGCAAATGGATCCTGGTCACCGCGGTGACGCCGCAGGCCTATTGCGCGTCCGCTGCCAGCAACCAGAATTTCGCCGGCTTCCTCGGCGGTACGCTGTCGCCGATCCTGACCGGAATGATCGTTGATGTCACTGGATCGTTCGTGTTGGCATTGGGAGTCGGCGCCGTCATCACACTGATCGGCGCGGCGCTGTTCCAGTTCATGATGACCACGGTCATCGACGAAGGCGAACTGGAGAAGTTCGCTCATGCGCCAGGCTGATCGCCGCGCACCCGCTGCGACGTTCGTCGTCAGGTTACCGGCGGAGTGGCATGTCGCGGAGTTCCGGCACCACCCAGAGTGGCCGCTCACCACGCGACACGCGCAGGATGTTGTCGAAGGCATTGCGTGTTTGTTTCCCCCGCGTCTCCCGGCTGGCGCCAGCGAGATGCGGGGTCAGCACAACATTGTCCAGCGACAGCACCGCTTCCGACGGCGACGGCGGTTCGGTCGGAAACACATCAAGCCCCGCGCCGGCAATACGCCCGGCAGTGAGTGCCTCGTGCAGCGCCGCAAAGTCGATGACCGGTCCGCGGCTGCAATTGATCAGCACCGCGTGCGGTTGCATCCGCGATAGCGCCGCCGTGCTGATCATGTTGCGCGTCAATGATGTCAGCGGCACGTGCAGCGTGACAATATCGGATGTGCGCAGCAGCTCCGGCAGCAAACGATAACGGACATCGAGTGCATCCTCGGTATCCTCGCTCAGCCGCACGATGTCGTTGTATTGGATACGCATGTCGAAGCCGCCGGCGGCGATGCGTGCAACCCGCTTGCCGATTGTGCCGAAGCCGATAACGCCGAGGGTCTTGCCGTGCATTTCGAACAATGTCGGCATCGGCTGGTTGCCGCGCCAGCGTCCCCCGACGGTCATTTCGTGGTGGTGCACAAGGCGTCGATAGACAGCGAGCATCAGCAGGATCGTATGTTCTGCGACTGCGCGGGAGTTGGCGCCGCCATTGTTGGCGACCGGGACACCGGCACGCCGCGCCGCGTCCAGATCGACATGGTCATAGCCGGCGCTGAATAGCTGAACCAGCCGGAGCTTCGGCGCGCCGCGGTAGAACCCGTCGTCCATGCCCTGGACATTACCCACCAGATACTCGGCCTCGGCCAGGGACGCTGAATACTCGGCGCTGCCAGGTGCAGCGACAATCAGTTCGAAGCCGTCAGGCGTCATCTCCCGCGCCTCTTGAACGATTTCCGCCGAAGTACTGGTAAGCAGGACTTTAGACGGCATGATGTTTCCTCTCCTGGTGGCTACAGCAGTCATGACAGTGTGCGAGGACGACTATGGCCGGTCCCTACGCAATGCCATCAGTCCTGCCCTACATGGCGATAATTCGTTACTTGTTCTCTTTGATATGCCCGACGTGCTTGATGAGGCATCATCTCATCCCAGCTTCACCAGCTTCTGCATGCATCTTATGTCCTGATCCTCTGGGATCGGCGTGCCCTTGTTCTTCAGCGCCGTGCGAGCAACCTCGCCCACATAGATGTCGCCGCGTGAATCCACGGCCACTCCGTGCGGTGCGATGAACTGGCTGGCTTTGTCCCGCGATGCGTCGCCGACCCGGGCGATCCGTTTCCCTTCCAGCGTATAGAGACTCACCCGTGGCCCGATGCCAGGAGAGTGCGCATTCACTGCCATGCCAGGCCCGCTCTCGCCGATATAGGCGAGTCGGATTGCGCCCTCGGGTCATGCACAACCCGCACGGCCGGTGCATGTTGTGCCACTGCGTTTCAAACCGCCCCTGCCCATCGAATACCTGAATGCGATGGTTTTCCCGGTCCGCCACATAGACCCACCCGTCCTCGTCGCAACAAATGTTATGGACGATATTGAATTCGCCTGGATCGGTTCCCGGCTCTCCCCAGGAGAACAGCAGCTTGCCATCCGGCGCGTATTTATGGACCCGGGCATTGCCGTAACCGTCGGCGACGTAGATGTCGCCCTGCGGCGATAGCGCCGTGTGCGTGCAACGGTGCAGCGGATCGCCGCTCATATACGGGGCCGGTTCGCCGGGCACGCCAATCTGCAACAGCATTTTGCCTTCGGTCGTCATCTGCCGAACGGTATGGTCGCCATCGTCGGTGCAATACAGCGTATCGTCCGGGGCAACGTGCACGCCATGCGCGCGGCTGAACAGACCCTCCCCCCACGACCGCAGAAAATTACCGTCGCGGTCAAACACGATCATCGGGTGCTTGCCACGAGTGAAGACGTAGACATTGTCCTTGCTGTCCACGCCGACCGCCGCGACCTCCCCATAGCGCCAGCCGTCCGGCAGCTTTCCCCAGTTCTCGATCACTTCGTAACGATATTCGCCTTCGCCAATGATGATTGCCATGGACGCTTCCTCCGTTTCCTGTTGCCGCCACGCTACGCGGGACGTCGCCAATACGCCAGCGCCTGCCTTTGACTGCGGCCGCATCGGCGCGCCGCGGCGGTGCGTGACTTTCGCCCAGATCGGGGGCCGAGCATTGCCGATGCTTTGCCGCATCCGGTGGCTTCTGCTACATGGAAGCGCATCGCGATGACGGCTGCGGCAAGCGGGCGATGCAATTATTTCGTTGGCGCTTTGAGCACAAGCTGGCTGCCGAAAATCCGTGTCCCGAGTAAGTCCCAAGCCCCAACCTCAGGATCCACCATGCCAACTGATCCCTTCGTCGAACTCGTTGCGCTCCCCTCGCTCGGCCCTGTTCGCTATCTGGATGCGCGCGATCAGGCGGCGTTTGATAGCGGTCATGCGCCAGGGGCGGTGCGCGTGCCGGTCGAGGCGTGGGATGCAGCGGCCAAGGCGGCTAAGATTGGCTTCGAAGACTCCGGCCTACTGGAGTGATGCTTTTCGTTCGCTCGGTCTCAGTCGGTCGGTCCTCGCCGTGGCCTATGATAGCGGCCGCATGACCGACGCTGCACGGGTCTGGTTCATCCTGCAGTATTTTGGCATCAGGGCTGTCATACTGAACGGTGGCTGGGCCAAAATGTCCGCCGCGGGCGGCCAACTTCCAGCAGGTGTCGGACCGTCGGAAGACGGCGATGCGGTGGCGCCCGGTGCAGGATCGGTCGGGGTGGTTGATCGGCAGATCCTGAGGCACCAACTCGACGCGAATCAGGCACATGTCTTCGACACCCGTACGCGCGCGGAATTCACCGGAGAGGATAACCGCGGACGCGCCCGCGCCGGGCACCTTCCTGGTGCAAGGCACCTGTCGCATGTTGATCTGCTGGACGACGGCATGGTTCGTCCGGCGCCGGTTTTGCGATCCATGCTCGAGCAAGTTGGTTTCGGTCCCGGTGATCACATCGTGACCCATTGCGAAGGCGGCGGGCGGGCGGCGTTGGCCGCGGCAGCGGCGGTGCGGGCCGGATTTGAGGACGTCCGTGTTTACTACCTAAGCTTCGCGGACTGGGCGCGCGACGAAAGTTGCCCGATCATACGTGGTTAGGTCGGTTCCTCGGGAGCAGCCACATCAAGCAACCGGCGAGCTCCCGACCTGCGCGATAATCATTATTTATCAATCCAAAATGAACCGGCGGTGCTGCTCTGGACCTGATGGCGGGCGTCGGTTCGCGGCAAACGTAAAGCTCATGTACCGCGCAGCGCCCTCGAACCCACGAAGGGCACTCAGTGACGGAGGCATCATGGTGCTCATATGACATGAGATTATCTCATGCGAAACCTGACAAAGTATCTTTTGTCCGCCGTATCCTGAAGGTCTATCTCAGCGGCGGACCCGGTTCCTGAGAGGACATCATGGCAGTCACCGCGCATCCTTCGCTGGCAAATTGCCAGGCTTTGCCGTTGTCATCAGGACCTCTCGAAGCCTCTCTGGCCGGGACTGAGGCAACTACCAAACAAATCGCATACCCTAAAAACCGGCTTTCAAGGACACAGTGATGAGCGCACATGCCACAGTAATCGACCGTCCCGCCTCTGGGCAGTCCTACGTAGAAGCTGATCTGCACTACCTGTCCGCTATGACGGAACGCCCGCGCAACTATACCTTCGAGCCGCCGCCAGGTATTCCCCGGTCCAATACGGTCCATGAGACGCATCGGGTGCCGATCTACGATGTTCGTGCGACGGCGCCAGAGCTCTCGCTCGACCGGGAGGGATTTGAACTGCTGCGGAACACCAGTGCCGTGCAGGACTTTTACGATGAGGACGAAGTCCGCACTGTGTACTATCCCGAGGCTGAGCGGTTGATTGCCGAGACGATGGGCGCCAGCCGCGTCTTCATCTTCGATCATACCGTGCGCCGCCGGGTACGCGGCGTCGATGACCGTGCCGCCGGGCTGCCGCGACAGCCAGCAACGCGCGTGCATGTCGACCACACCGAGCGGTCCGGACCGCAGCGTGTTCGTGACTTCCTGGGTAGTGAAGCCGAGGCGCTGCTCCAGGGCCGTGTCCAGGTCATCAACCTGTGGCGCCCAATTCGCGGTCCGTTGCGCGATGCGCCGCTGGCCGTCTGCGATGCGCGCTCCGTTGCACCCGGCGATCTTGTTGCCTCGGACCTGGTGTACCAGAACCGCGTGGGCGAAACGTACGCGGTTCGCTTCAATCCGGCGCATCGCTGGTTCTACGTTCCGGATATGCAATCCAACGAGGCGCTCCTGCTGAAATGCTTCGACTCGGCGACGGACGGACGCGCGCGCTTCGCACCCCACACCGCTTTCGAGGATCCGACCGCGCCAGCCGACGTCCTTCCTCGCGAAAGCATCGAGCTGAGGACGTTGGTGTTTCATCCAGCGTGACGGTGTTACGGGGATAGACGGAAGGCCGGCCGGAACCATCCGATCGACAGATCAGGCAATCGCTGGCTTGGCTGTGGCTATATGGAGAGGCAGCGCTGCTCGGGCTTTCACCGGCCGGCAGCCGCCCTCGCCCAGCGTCCGGCGGGCCTGATCCGCCGGGACCCTATCTGGTCAGGTCATCGTCCCGGACGTCCCGTGATCGACACGACACCTGGGAAGTGGCACGCCACGAAGTGCCCTGGTTCAGCCTCCATCAAGCGCGGTTCGGCCTCTGCGCACAGTCGCGTCGCCGCTGGACAGCGGGTTCGAAACCGGCACCCCGAGGGTGGATCGATGGCACTCGGAATTTCCCCCTGGAGCACGATCCGCCGGCTGGCTTTCCCCACCTCCGGCACCGGCACGGCGGAGATCAGCGTGTTGGTGTAGGGATGCAGCGGGTCGCCCGAACAGCGCCTCGGCAGCGGCCGATTCCATCACCTTGCCCAGATACAGCACGTAGATGCGGTCGGAGATATGCCGCACGACGGCAAGATCATGGGCGATGAAAAGGTAAGTCAGACCAAGTCGTTCCTGCAGCCCGATCATCAGGTTGATGATCTGCGCCTGAATGTTGACGTCCAGCGACGCGATCGGCTCGTCGCCGACGATGAAATCCGGCTCCACCGCCAGAGCCCGTGCGATGGAGATGCGCTGCCGCTGTCCGCCGGAAAACTCGTGCGGGAATCGCTCAGCTGCCGTATCGGGCAGTCCTACCAGATCAAGCAGCTCGTTGATCCGCCGGCGCGCGGCAGCCGCGTCGCCGACCAGTGCATGCAACCGGAGCGGACCCGTCAGGATTTGCCGCACCGTCATGCGCGGGTTCAGCGACGCGTACGGATCCTGAAAAATCATCTGCATGCGTCGCCGCAATGGCCGGATGGCCGACTGCGACGCGTGGGTGATGTCCTGACCCGCGAAGCCGATGGTCCCGCTTGTCGGTGTGTCCAGCCGCATGACCAGCCGAGCCAGGGTCGATTTGCCGGAGCCGGATTCGCCGACCAGTCCGACGGTTTCACCCGGGTGGACCCGCAGGTCAACGCCGTCCAGCGCGTGCAGTACCCGTTTGGGTTCAAGGAAGCCGGCTTTCGGTAGGGCGAAATGCCGCCGCAGCGCCGTGACCTCCAGCAGCGGCAGGGACACGGCTGCCGGCTCCCGCTGCGTGAACGTGGGGCAAACCGCGGGAGAATGCAGCGCACCGCCACGCTGTGTGACCCAGCAGCGTGACAGCCGGTCCTCACCCACTGGCAGCAGGGCAGGATGTTCGGCACAGGCATCAATCGCGAAGGGGCAGCGGGCACGGAAACGGCAGCCTTCGGGCCAGGCGCGGGCATCGGGTGGCTGGCCCTCAATCGTGGTCAGGCGGCGATCGGCTACTGCCAGCCTCGTCCAGCCGCGGCGCGGCGTGCAGCAAGGCCCAGGTATAGGGGTGGCGCGGATCGGACAGCAGGTCGGCAGGCGAGCCGGCCTCCACCACCTCGCCGGCGTACATCACCAGCACCCGCTGGCAGATCTCGGCGATCACGCCTAGGTCGTGGCTGATCAGGATGACGGCGGTGCCCAGGTCGGCGCTTAGCGCACGCAGCAGATCCAGTATCTGCGCCTGGATGGTCACGTCCAAGGCGGTGGTCGGCTCGTCTGCGATGATCAGCGACGGGGTGTTGGCGAATCCCATGGCCAGCATCACCCGCTGCCGCATGCCGCCGGAGAATTGGTGCGGCCAGCCGTTGATCGTGCTCCGGGGGTTGCCGATCCCCATCCGGCGCAGCAATTCCTCCGCCCGCGACCGCGCCTCGGCTGGCCTGAAGCGGCGGTGCGCCGTCATCGTCTCGACCAACTGGCGAGAAATCCGCAAGACCGGGTTGAGCGAGGTCATCGGGTCCTGGAACACCATGGCGATCTCGGCGCCGCGAATGTCGCGAATCTCAGCCTCGGTCAGGTGCGCCATGTCCTTGCCGCGGAAGCGGATCGAGCCGCCGGCGATGCGCGCCGGTTCATCCAGCAGGCGGATGATGGATTTGGCGGTGACGCTCTTGCCGGAGCCGGATTTGCCTACGATCCCCAGGGTTTCGCCAGGCCGCAGATCGAAGCTGACGCCGTCGACCGCACGCACCACGCCGGCGTCGGTATAGAACCAGACGCGCAGGTCCTCGACCGACAGGATCGGGTCAGCGCCGGTGGGCATGCGGGTCGAGCCAGTCGCGGATGCCATCCCCGACGAAATTGAAGCCGATGACGACGGTCAGGATGGCCAGGCCGGGGAACGTCGCGACCCACCATTGGCTGACCAGTTCCCTGCCCTCGGACACCATCGAGCCCCACTCCGCGGTCGGCGGCACAACGCCCAGTCCTAGAAAGGAAAGCCCGGCGAACACCAGGATGGCGTTGCCCAGGTCGAGGGTTACCAGCACGATCAGCGGCCCGATCGCGTTTGGCAGTATCTGTCGCAGCAGGATATGCGCCGATCCGAAACCGATCACCTGCGCCGCGGCCACATACTCCTGCGCGCGTTGTCGGATCACCAGGCTGCGCGCGAGGCGGGCAAATTTCGGCCACCACACCACCAGCATGGCAATCACCGTGTTGCGGGTGCCGATGCCCAGGGCGGCGGCGATCGCCATCGCCAGGATGATCGGTGGGAAGCAGAAGATCAGGTCGGTCGCGCGCATCAGCGCTTCCTCGATCCAGCCGCGCGCATAGGCTGCCACACCGCCCAGGATCGTGCCGAACAGGCTGGCGAGAATGACGACGGTGAAGCCGACTGCCAGGGACGTGCGCGCGCCGTACAGCACGCGGGCGAAGACGTCGCGTCCCAGCACATCGGTCCCCAGCCAGAACGACGCGGACGGTGGTTTCAGACGGTTGCCGACATTGACCAGATCAGGTGGATGCGGTGCAAGGTCGGCAGCCAGCAACGCCGCGACGCCCAAATCAGGATCACGATGCCCCCCAACGCAGCCAGCCCGATAACGCCGCAGCCACCGTTTCCACGCGGCGCGCGCGCCGATTGGGCAGGATCGCGGCGCTCATTTGCGAGCGACGCGCGGGTCGAGGGCGGCGTAGGATAGATCCACCAGCAGATTGATGACGACGTAGATCGCCGCGACCACGGTGGTGATCCCCATGATGGCTGGAAAATCCAGTGTGACCGCACTGCGGAACGTGTAACGGCCGAGCCCGGGCCATGAGAAGATCGTTTCGGTCAGCACCGTGCCGGTCAGCAACTGGGCATAGGCCAGCCCGCCCAGCGTCACCACGGGCAGCAAGGCGTTCGGCAGCGCGTGGCCCAGGGTGATGGCGCGCCGTGTCAGCCCCTTGGCGCGGGCGACCCGGATATAGTCCTGCGACAGCGCCTCCAGCATCGCCGCGCGGGTCGTGCGGGTGATCAGGCCCACGGTGGCGGCGGCGAGCACGATCGACGGCAGCACCAGATGGGCCAGCGCATCCTGGAACGTGTCCCAGTCGCCGGCCAGCGGAGCGTCGATCAGCATGATGCCGGTGACCTCGGGCGGCGGGAATACGCTGGCGCTGATCTGGCCCGGTCCCGGCGCCCATTCCAGCGCACCGTAGAACACCGCCAGCATAATGAACGCCAGCCAGAACGTGGGCGCGGAAACCCCGATCAACGACACCGAACGCGCCAGGTGGTCGATCCAACTATCGCGACGTACCGCAGCCAGCACGCCCAGCGGCAGACCGAGCAACACCGACAGCAGGAACGCGATCGTCGACAGTTCCACCGTCGCCGGGCCATATTGGACAATATCGTCCAGCACCGGCCGCTGCGAGGCGATCGAGATCCCCAGATCGCCGTGCAGCAGGCCGGTCAGGAACAGCCCGTAGCGCTCCCACAACGGCAGATCGAGCCCCCAGCGGTGGCGGAATGCCGCGACCATGTCGGGATTGTTGGCAGCGATGTCGCCAAGCTGCGTCAGCACGGGATCGCCGGGCACCATGTTGGCGATCAGAAAGATCACCAAGGTCGCCAGCAACACCATCAACGCGGCCACCATCAGGCGGGAGACGAGGTAACGCAGCATGCGCCGACTATTGCTGATGCGACGGGTGACGCCAAGCTCCACGAAAGCTGCGCTGCGCTGACCAGCGTCCGACAACCAAGTTGTGCTGTCGCAACGCTCGGCTATGATGTCTGCCAAGAAAACAACGGGAGCCATCAATGCGGACTATCGGCTGGATCGGACGACGCGAGGCAATGCGTCTGCTGGGTGTGGGTGGCGCCGCTGTGGCAGCCGGCCTGCCCGACAGGGTGCACGCGGCGGCGACCAAGAATACCTTGGTGCTCGGTCTGGACATCAGCGACACGATCTCCCTCGATCCTGCGCGCGAGGCGCAATACACCCCGCCGCTGACGTTGAACGCGGTGTGTGAACCGCTGCTCACGATGACCCCGGGCGACTACCTGAACGTCAAGCCGGCCCTTGCCAGCGCCTGGGCCCGCACGCCGGACGGCCGGGGATGGCGCTTTACCCTGCGCGACGGTGTGAAATTCAACAGCGGCAATCCGGTGACCGCCGAAGACGTCAAGTGGACGCTCGAGCGGGTCATCAACGTCAAGGACCAGCCGTCGCAGTACCTGGCCGAAGTCGAGCGCATCGACATCGTCGATCCGCATACCATCGACGTCATCATGAAGCATCCGGAGGCGCCGATGCTGACGGTGCTGTGCGGGCCGACCAACGGCATCATGGAACGCAAGGTGGTGGCAGCCCATGGCGGCACCGCCGCCCCTGATGCCAATACCGAGGATAAGGCGACCAACTGGCTTAACCAGAATTCCGCCGGCGCCGGCGCCTATACGCTGGTAGGCTGGACCCGCAACGCGCAGATCCTGTTGACCCGCAATCCACATTACTGGCGCGGCCCGGCGCCGTTCGAGCGGGTGGTGATCCGCCACATGAGCGACAGCGCGACGCAATTGCTCGCGGTGAAGCGCGGCGACATCGATGCCGCGTTCAACCTGATCCCGGAACAGGTCGCCACGCTGAAGGGTGATCCGAATGTGCGGGTCGAGGGGCTGGAAAGCCTCGACTTCGTCTACATGGCGCTGACCAGCGAGCCGCAATTCAACAAGGCCCTGGCGGTCAAGCAGGCTCGCCAGGCCATTGCATGGGCAATAGATTATGACGGCATCATAAACAGTTTGTTGGGCGGCACGGCGCTGCGTTGCGCCAGTTTCATCCCGATCGGCATGTACGGCTCGACCAAGGACACGACCGGACAAATCGGCTACCACGAGGATCTGGAAAAAGCGAAGTTGCTGCTGCAGACGGCCGGATATCCGGATGGATTTACATTCAAACTGAGCTACGGCGATGCGGCGGTGTCGGGCCTGTCATACGCCGTTCTGGCGCAGAAGCTGCAGGCAGACCTGGCGCGGGTCGGCATCAAGGTCGTGCTGGACCCGATGGACCAGGTCAATCTGCGCACGCAATATACCACCGGCCGGTCGCACGCGGTCCTGACGTTCTGGAATCCGTCCGGGGTGGAAATCGACGGCTGGGCGTCAGCCACGGTGCAGCGGGTGGCCAAGCGCGTGCACATGACGCCATCACCGGAGCTGGTCAAACTGACGCAGGACGCGGCGGCCGAGACCGATCCGGCGAAGAAATCGGCGATGTACATCGACTATCAGAAAGCGATCATCGATCAGGCCAATCTGCTGGTCCTGTTCCAGCCGGTCTATCAGTTCGCGGTGCGCAGTACTGATCAGGTCCTTCCCGCTGACCGCGGCCGGTTGGCAAGTGGAATTGTTCCAGGCGAGCCTGTAGCAGGATGGGAGTTCGCTATGCTGCAAGCGGCCGATCGGGCGAAGCCATGGGTCTAAAGTGGAACAGGGCGACCGGCCACTGCTCGATCTCGTACCGGCGCGCCGCATTCCACCACCGCACATGCTGGGCAATGCCACGCGCCCCGATGGGCTTGGTTTGCCCTCGGCGCGCCGGTCAGGTAGCGTTCAGGGGCGGCGAAACGTCGATATCATGACGAAGCGGCGCTGCCGACCGACGCGAGGGAGACCAGGATAGCCAAATGTCAGAGCAGACCACAATAGACTGCGACATTCATCCGGGGGTACCAAATATCAAGGCGCTGCTGCCGTACATGAGCGAGTTCTGGCGCGAGTTGTTCGTCGACCGTGGCATCGACGGCTTCGACATGATGAGCTACCCGCTGGGCGCGCCAATCACCTGCCGCCCCGACTGGCGCATCGCCGGAGAACGTCCGGGAGGGAGCCTGGAGGCGATGCGGACGCAGGCGCTGGACCATTTCGGCATCGGCCTGGCCATCTGCAATCCGCTGACCGGCGGCCAGGTCGCCGTGAGCGAGTCGATGGGTTTGGCGATTTGTTCAGCGGTCAATGACTGGATCATCGAGCAGTGGTTGAACAAGGATCAGCGCCTGCGCGCCTCTATCGTGGTGCCGGCGCAAGCGCCACTGATGGCGGTCGAGGAGATAGAGCGTCTCGCGCATGACAGACGGTTCGTCCAGGTGCTGATGCCGGCCGCCTGTGAATTGATGCTGGGACGCAGCTATTACTGGCCGATCTATGAGGCTGCGGCGAGGCATGGTCTGCCCGTCGGCATTCACGCTGGCAGCATGTATCGTTACGCACCCACCGCGACCGGCTGGCCGTCGCATTACCTGCAGGACTACATCACCAACAACCAGCTGTTCGAGGGCCAGTTGCTCAGTCTGGTCTCCAACGGGGTGTTCGTGAAGTTCCCGGACTTGAAGTTCGTGTTCATCGAGTCCGGCGTGAGCTGGCTGCCGCATTTCATCTGGCGCGCAATCAAGACCTGGCGCGGCGTGCGGGCTGAAGTGCCATGGGTGAAACAATCTCCCGCGGACATTATCCGCAACAACATTCGGGTCACGACGCAACCCTTCGATGCCCCGGACACAGCCACCGTGGCGCGGATCGTCGAACAGATCGATTGCCCCGAGATGTTCCTGTTTTCATCGGATTATCCGCACTGGCAGTTCGACGGCGACGCGATCACCCGCCCGGACTGTCGGCGGCCTTGCTGCAACGGATGCGGGTTGAAAATCCGCTCGCCACCTATCCCCGCTTGAAGGAGACCGTGTCATGAATGCGCCTGTTGACATGCTGCAACACGATGCGGAAGCCGGCAGCCGATACGGCGTCATCGATTGTGATATCCACCCGTTTCCGAAGCCGGGTGCGCTGAACAAATATCTGTCCGAACGCTGGCGCAACCATGTCGCCGAATACGGGCAGATGGTTTGCGGGATCTATGCCGGACGCGGCAATTATCCGCGGTTTCAGCCGTATCTGTCACGCCGGGATTCGTTTCCTCCCGATGGCGGACCGCCCGGCTCCGATGTTGATTTCATCCGCAAGCAACTGCTCGATCCCTGTAATATTGTCTATGGCGTGCTGGAGCCGCTGCTGGGCGGCAACACGTCGCGCAATCTGGACGAGGCGGCCGCCTTGTCGTCGGCGATGAACGACTGGCAGGTGGCGGAATACACCGATCTCGAACCGCGCCTGCGAGGATCGATCTTGGTGCCGGCCGAAGACCCGGCCGCGGCCGTGCGGGAAATCGAAAAGCGTGCCGCCGACCCGCGTTTTTGCCAGATCCAGCTCGGCACCAAAACCTTTGAGCCATTGGGCCGGCGAAAGGACTGGCCGATTTTCGAGGCCGCGGTGAAGCACGGCCTGTCGATCGGCATGCATACCGGCGGCAGCCAGGCCAGCGCTCCGTCACCCGGCGGATGGTCGCAGTTCTATATCGAGGATCATCAGCTTGGGACGCATTCCGCCGCAACCCAGGCGACCAGCCTGATCCTTGAAGGCGTGTTCGACATATTCCCGGATCTGAAAATCGTGCTGATCGAGGGTGGCTTCGGCTGGGTGCCGCACCTGGGCTGGCGCATGGACCAGCACTGGTCGAAGATGCGCGGCGAGGTTGCTGCTCTGCAACGCAAGCCGTCGGACTATCTGAAAACCAATTTGTGGTATGCGACCCAGCCGGTGGAGGAGCCGGAACATCCGGACGACCTGCGCCAAACCTTCGAGTGGATCGGCTGGGATCGGATGGTCTATTCCAGCGACTATCCGCACTGGGACTTCGATGATCCCCATCAGGCGTGGCGGTTCCAGATGACGGCCGTCGAAAAGCGCCGCCTGCTGCACGACAACGCGCTGGCGGTTTATTCATTCAAATAGGGCAGCGCGTCGCGGATTGGCGAAGTGTCCGCATGCGCGAAATCGGCCTGGGCAGCGCCCACATCGTTTCGTTGGCTGAGGCGTGCGCCAAGGCGCTGGACCTGCACCGCAAGTCAAGGTGGGCATCGATCCCCTGACCGAGCGGGAGGCGCTGGCCGTTGCCGCCGCTCAAGCGGTGACGTTCGATGATGTGGCGAACAGCTATGTCACGGCGCACGAAGCAGGCTGGCGCAACGCCAAGCATCGGTCAGCAATGGCGCAACACCATTGACACATGCGATCCAGGCTCAATCACCGGAAGCTGGCGGTCATAGGATCGTTCCACCGGCACTGGTCAATTGCGCGTACAGTCGCTCGATTTGGCCTCAGACGACTTCGCCGTCGCTTGTGCGGCTGAGCCGGTCGGCAAACACCGCCGTCTAGCCATCCAGGGCATGGCACTTCCATCCGCCCACCATCGTCTGATGGATGCCGTGCTTCGTTGCCAACGTGTGCCGTCGTCAGCTCGCCGCGCTGCGAAGCCAGAGCGCTTTCGCCTTGACTTTTGGCCGAATAGCCTTCCGGACTTGCCAGTCATCGGGTCCGTTCTTCTCAGCAGCGAACGAGCTCAGTACTCCTGTCCGGATATCGTGGACCACGTCAACTGGACGGTGGTGCCACTCGCCCTCGTGTTTGACGACTCCGCTCTTGTCCGCTAACGAGATAAATCGTTTCATATCATCGGGAGGCGTCGAATGGGAAAAAGTGCCACACGATTTCTCATTCTCAATCTGACGCTTTGCCTCACTGGTGCAGTTGTGCCGAGCGTGGCGCGAGCCGTCGAGGTTTTTGCGCAATATTATCCGCCACCGGCGCGCTACGCGCCTCCCCCGCCGGGCTATTATTACGCTCCAGCGCCGGTCTACGCGGGGCGGCCGCCTTGTGCCGCTGTTACCCCAGGTCCGTTCCGCGGGGCAGGGCGGGGAGCAGCGGGCGGCGCGCTCATCGGCGCGATATCCGGCAATGCCGGGCGAGGCGCCGCTATTGGCGCAGGCGTTGGTGGCATAGCCGGCGCAGCCCGCACCGCGACCGCCCGAGCCTATACGGGCTGCTACTGACGAGCGTGAAAGGAAGGATCGACATGACCAAGATGACGTTCGTCGTGTTGTGCGCTGTCTTGCTGATCGTGGGCTGTGCCCCTCAGTCGCCACCCGCGCCCGCCGCTGCCGCGACGACAGCGCCAGCAAGTGCAACGCCGCCGACAGGCAACAATGTCCTTCCCTCCCCAGATCAGCTTTGGGACGTAAATTCCGTGACTTGTGGCCAATGGACAGATGCGTCTGATGAAGACCGCGCTGCTGTCGGAATGTTTTACTACGGATGGCTTGCGGGCGCGCACGGGATCCATTCCTTAAGGCCTGTGAACATCCAGCCGAACCTTAGGAAGGTGTTGGACTTCTGCATTCAGAACCGCGACACGACTATCGTCAAAGCGTTCCAAGCCACGCTGGGCTCGCGCAACAGCAGCTAGTTGGTAAGTCGCCGTACCGTCAGGCCTGCTGCCGATGCTGTCCGCCGCGCCAACCTCTGGCACAGCGTGATCCGGCGCTGGCTATCAACCCTCTGAAGCGCCGAGCTCTGAAGATGTTGCAACAACCTCGTCCGCGTCTGGGATCACGAACCATCTTCAGGTCGCGACCACGCCTGAAGCCTGGCCTGGTCGTGTTGTGCATGACCTTGGGCTCGCAACCTTGGATCACAACAGCCTCCCAAGCTGAGGATTTTGCCTCGCCCCATTTGGAGTTTGATTTTACGCCGTATCTTTGGATTTCCAGTGTTGTTGGAACGACGAGCGCCCGTAATCCAAACATTCCTTCCCAAACGGCAACTGCGAGCTATGGCGATCTCTTCAGTCACCTGAGTTCAATTCCGCTGATTGGCGCATTTGAGGTCCGCTACGGCCGGTTTGGGCTTCTCACTGATCTTATGGTGATCCCTCTGAAGACCGACATTCAGACCAACGGCGTCGCGTTCTCCGGCGGCAGTGTCAGCGTGACTGAATTGATATCGACGATTCTGCCAACCTATCGTGTTTTAGAGACTAATGATCAGTCGCTGGACTTCGGGGCTGGCGCTCGTGTTATGGCCTTTTGGACCAAGTTCAGCGTCAATGCCGGTGTGCTGCCGGGCTTTTCGACCAGCCCCTCGCTGAGCTGGGCGGCCCCAATCGCTGGCTTGCGTTACCATCTGGATCTGCCTCGCCCGTTTGGGCTGACCATCTACGGTGATGTCGGCGGCCTGGGGGCCAATTCCAATCTGACTTGGCAGGCATTTAGGGACTGTCGATTATCGCTACAATGATTGGTTGGTTTTCCACCTTGGCTATCGCCATCTGCAGATCGACTACAAGGGCAACACCTTGCACACGAATACCGCGCTCAGCGGCCCGATTTTTGGCACAACGATACGGTTCTAGTCGACACGACATTGGCGGCTGAAAACGTCATGATATCCAACCTGCATCAGGCAATGGACCAGTTTAAGGCGTGGTAGGCCGTAATGAACGGATCGCAAGCATGGGCCTCAAGTTCGGTTTATATGCAATCATCCTGGTCACACTCGCCGGCTGCGGCGCCCCCTGGAGTCTCAACTGGCTAAGCCAGCGCGATAGTTATGAAGAGCTGAACCGCACGGCTCTGTCCGACGATCGACCGAGCGACGCCACGCTTGTTGTGCTCCGCCGTCACGGATTCCTTGAGACTTGGAAGGCGAACTCTGCCGGTGCCATAGCGGCCTTGCGCGCAGACGTCGTTGGCAATCGCGACCAGTGGCCTGACCTGTTCGCGTTGGCGGAGCTAAGTTACTTGCGTGGCCGCAAGGATAATTCACAACCGGACAGGCTCGCTGCAGCCATCTATGCCTACGCCTTCCTATTTCCAGATGATGATGGCAACGATCGGCCCCTTGCCTACGATCCGCGCTTCCGCCAAGCCTGTGATATTTACAACCTTGCGCTCTCGGACACGCTTGCACCCTCGGGTGGCGAAACGCCGATCGCGTTTTCATCCCAGCAATATGCCCTGCCCTTTGGCGCCCTGGACATGAACGTCGATCGAACATCCTTGCAAAGTGAAGGCCGAGCAATTAATTCATTTCGACCGACCTACGCTCTAAGTGTCGAGGGGCCGAACAACATCTATCATAATGCTGGGCTTGGCGCTCCTTTGGCCGCCGCTCCGCAAGGTTCGCCTGCCCCCTCGACAGGGCTTCAGGTTGCGCCAAAGTTGCGCATCCCAGCCAATGCCCTGCTGACCATAAACTCGCCGCGGCAGCAGCTGTCCCAGGAGCGGATACAGGCGGTTCTCACCGTTCATACGATATTCGACACCGAGGACGTACGGATTGGCGCGCAAACCGTGCCGTTGCAGTATGATCAGACGGCAGCTCGTGCGCTGAGCATCGTTGAGGGCGCCGCATGGAGCAACGAGTACAGCGGCTTTCTCAATGGCACTCTCTTCAACCGGGCTGCGCGACTGATCGCGCTAGAGCCGCATCGCCCGGGCCGCCGGCCGGTGATCCTGGTGCATGGCACGGCGTCGAGCCCGTTTCGCTGGGCGGACATGGTGAACGACCTGACTGAGGATCCGCAAATCAGGGACAACTATGAATTCTGGTTCTTTACCTATGGGACGGGCAATCCCATCCCTTACTCCGCGCTGCAGCTTCGTCAGGCGGTTGAAGGCGCTTTAGCGCAGTTAGGCGGTTCTCGTGCCGATCCCGCACTTGGAGAGCTTACATTGATTGGACACAGTCAGGGTGGCTTGCTGGCCAAGATGCTCGTCATCGATCCGGGTGATGCGCTGTGGAATGGGGTTAGCCGTCGTCCTTTAAGCTCGCTGCAGCTGAGCAACGCCTCTCGCGACCTGATCCGTCAGAGCTTGTTCCTTGAAGCAATACCTGAGGTGCACCGCGTCATCTTTATCGCGACCCCACAGCGCGGCAGTTATGTCGCGGCGTTTTCGATCAGTCAGTTTCTCGGCCGATTTGTAACGCTGCCTGCCAGTATTGCCAAGGCGGCAGGGGAGATTGCAACTGGCAATAGTGGAAATGTGCTGGTCGACCCGAGCCATTCTCGCCTGGGCAGCATTTACGGCATGTCGCCGAACAGCCCCTTCATCAAGGCCTTGGCCACGGTACCGCTTGCTCCTGGTGTGCATGCCAACTCCATCATCCCGATGGAGACCAACGGTCCGTTATCAGAGGCCACGGATGGCGTTGTTCGATATGAAAGTGCTCACATCGACGGTGTCGATTCGGAACTGATCGTCCACTCCGGTCACTCCACCGAGTCAACGCCGGCCACAATCGCCGAGGTTCGTCGCATTCTGCTCTTGCAACTGGCACCTCGCACGGCTTCGCATCTGGCATTCGCGGAGCACTGATAGAACGAGGGCGAGGATATCGCTGGACTTGCTCTTTTCCGCAACCAAAGATGACCCCGATCCTCCGGCACGCTCTGTAGGAGTTTGGAACATGAAGCGGCCTCGACTGCTCACGTGGATGGCGCACGAGTTTCTCGAAATGCTGCCCGTCGTGATATTCTTCGCGGTAGGCTTCAATGTGATCATACTGACCACCAACCTTGTCCTCAGCGACTATGCGCTGCGCATTGGCACTCTGTTGCTGGCGATCACCGGCGCACTGGTGGTCGGCAAAGCGGTGCTGGTGGCCAACTCAACACCGTTTTTGCGCCGGTATGACACGGTGCCGCTGGCCTGGTCCATCCTCTACAAGACGACGATCTATTGCGTATTTGTTTTCCTGGCTCGATTGATCGAGGCCGGTCTTGAGGCTTGGACTGGCGGCCTGTCGTTCTCGGAGATGCTGGCGAAGTTTTCATGGCACCGCTTCCTGGCCATCCAGATCTGGCTGTTCGTGCTGTTCATGATCTACGTCACATTCACCGAGATGAACCGGCTTCTCGGCCAGGGGGAACTGATGCACATGCTGTTCACTCATCGCCCAGCCGAACTGATCCGGGGTCGCCGGGAGCGGACACAGAGACTGGTGCAACTAAGCCATCTGACTGCGAGCCATACCCCCGAGGAACTGGCCAGCCGCGCGTCGCCAGTCAACACCGAACTGCTGCGGTTGCTACGGGACCTGGCGAAGGGATAGCACGACGGTTGCAGGAAGTGCTTTGTTAGTCCGCTTTTCACGCAGTGTAGCAGATGTCCGGTCGTAGCTTTTGTTTCGGAGCCGCCGGCAGGGGAGGGGCGCCGGGGCGTCGTTCTTATTGTGGGCTGTTGCGCCTGCTTCGCGTCGGCGCAAAACTCGGTCGGGACAGTAATTTTGCGCATGAGCCCATTGCTGATCTATTTTGACCCGACGACCGGGGGTAGCCGCCACTCGTCCAATTGACGAAAGCGGTAGTTGCCTGGTTCCGCCTCGGTGCTTTTGTTAACAAGCGGCATAGGATACGAACTGTACGTTTTCGATTCCTCCACGACAATCGATAGCGGTCTAACGATAACCTAAGAAATTGATCCGGAGATAACGTGCGCCCCCTAACTCAAATAGCGTTTGTAGCCATCGCGATGCTCGCCTTCGCAACCCAGTCGCGTGCCGCCGACGCGTCGGCTGAAGCTGCCCAGGACGAGGTCAACACAGCGAACAATCCCCTAACACCCAAGTTCACGATCAATCTTCAGGACTACTTCCTGCCGGCCCTCAACCGCCTTGGCAACCGCCAAGCAAACCAATTCCTGCTACGCGGTTTGGTTCCGTCGGACGCTTTCGGCATCCCGCAACTGATCAGGTTCACGTTGCCCGTCTTGACTTCGCCCACGTTTCCAAGTGGCTCTAATACCGGGCTAGGCGATTTGGCTGTGTTTGACCTCGCTATGTTTCCCGCTAAAGGCGTGATTTTTGGAGCCGGACCTCTTTTGGTTGCTCCGACAGCCAGCAATAGCAACCTTGGAAGCGGGAAATGGCAGGCGGGCGGAGCGGCCGTTGCCGTCGTGCCGAACTCTTGGGGTTTGCTCGCCGGGCTGATCACTTATCAGCACTCATTTGCGGGAGATAAGTCGCGGCAGATTGCGCAAGTTCTTACCGCGCAGCCGATCGTTACATACAATCTAGCCAACGGGTATTATCTTCGATCCACCGGGGTTTGGACCTTTGACCTCGGCAATCACACAAGCGTCGTTCCCGTGGGTTTCGGGGCAGGTAAAGTCTGGACCTTCGGTCACGGCAACTCGATCAATGCCTTCGTCGAGCCGCAGTACCTCGATTATCCACAGCGGTGTCGGCGTTCCCACATGGCAGATTTACGCCGGCATAAACTTCCAGTTTGCAATTTGACCATCGCGGAGCCGCGCGACTTGGTCATGATGCATTTGCCATCCTGCAAGAGAGGGGAATTGGGCTATGGCTGCCTTCTATTGTGGAAGCCCTTCGCGAATTTCGGCCGAAAAATTGTCGTCGATTGCAGCTCCGGCTGGCCTGATGATCCGGCTCCGCCGTTGCAGTCCCGGGAAAGCCATATGATCATTCAACAACCCCAGCCGATAGGCATACTCCGCCGCATGGCCGCTTAACAGAACCCTCCAGTTATAGGCAACTTGGAGGGTTCCGGCATGAGCGCGCCCTAGGATTCCCCGTTGCGCAGTTGTCGGTAAGGGTGTTGTACCATTCAGGCCGACTTGCCAGGGCCGCTACTTTTGCCAGATAGCTCAGAAGCAGCTCTTCTCTTGCCCCAGGTGTTGAATGGAGGTGATAGAGGTACACTCGTTCATGCCTGATATCTGTTCTCAGGCCGATAACATCCCGCTCATCGGCGACGACATAAAACAGCTCATAATGATGGAAAAACCCAGCCAGACTGGAATAGCCATCTCCCCGCCGGCGACGTGTCTCAATCGAAAAGGCGAGGTGCCGGCCGTCGCGAAATCCAAACGTCAGGAAGACATGTGCTATCGCGTCGCCCGCCCAGTATGAAGTGACAAGATCAAGGCTGATGAGATCGCCAAGCGAGAAAGTCGCATCGTAGTACTCTGGTGTGAAATCCGTTTCCGATCGATAGGTGAAGTTCCGAATGTGCGCCACCAATACGTTGCGGCCGGCATAGGTGACTGTCGCGGGTATGGCATATTCCGGGGCCCAGTCGCGGTTCCCGGACGGCCGGTCTTGCAGAAACCAGGTCACCACTATCGCCATGGCGGCGCCCCAAACGACAAGTCCGCGCCGAAGCGTCAGGGCGAAGGTCGCAAGGCCGGTAAGAAGTGCAAACGTGACGGCAAGCGCCGTCCGCAACCAACTTGGTTGCATGGTGGAGTATTAAATTGCCAGAATCCCAAGAAAGGCCGACAGGCCCATGACCGGACGTACAATCCAGAGCTGGAGATGATCGCGAAATACTCGAATTCCCCGCTCTTGCCTCGTCATAGCAATGCTCTTCCAACGCTTGCCGCCAGGTTCACCCGGAAGGAACTGCAAGCGGGCGGTTAAATCAGGTCAGCAGCTCAGAATCGGCGCTGTCCCTGTGGGCAGTTAAGCATCGGACAACGCCGCGGCTCCCCTTCACCCATCGACGCTTGGCGGCATGCCTAGGCCTCTTGGGCAACCACTGCTAGTTTGATTGACCTCTGTCGCGGTTGCGGCCCACGCTGGTGGTGCGCAGGCAGAGATTACAAGCAGAAGAAAACCATACGGACCACGCAAGCCCCCGGTGCGACGCCACTCTAACTCTTTATCTTCCACTGTCCGTTGCTTGTACGGCACCAGGTCAGGTCGTAGTTGCGCGGTGGTGTGCGGCCCTGGGCATAAAACTCGTGGTGCATTGCATGACAAGGGCGACCGCCGTCCATAAAAATTCTGGTAACCGCCGACGAGCCGTGGCTACCGGTGGCGGGATTGGACCATTGGTCCTCTGCGCCAACAGCAAGCTTTGGGGCCCGATTTAACCGACTGATGCTGTCCCCTAACAGGTCGAGGTCAGTTGCGCTAAGCGTTGGCCCAGTACCGATCGCTCTTGAACGGATTAATCTGGGCGTTCGCCGTGGTCGATGCCAAAATCAAAATAAGGCACGCAGATCGTAGCAGCCAGGGGTGTTTCATCGTTGTCTCCTCATCTCCTGCCGGCGTGCCTGATGTCTCGTTCGGATGACGCTCAGGTTCCTCATTCCTATCAGACATCGTCGCGGCTACCGGATCATCTTCGAGTTGCGTTCCTAGGTCCATCCTCGGGATCTTCACAGCTTGAGCAGAATGATTTATCAGAAGATTTGGGAGAGCAATGAGGGGTAGTGGGAATTGATGGCACGATCAACACCGTGGCTGGCTTCGCGTTCGGTGCCCGGCCTTGGTGAGCGGGACGAGCCGCCATGGAGCGCCACATCGTCCACAAGGGCCGGACAGCCGCGGAAGGATACGATGAGACCCATCATTCTTGCTGCGGCGCTTTTTGCCGCTGTCGTGGGTTCACAGCCGTTCGTGCCTGCGGTCGCGCAGCAGGGCGTGGTTGAGGATGTCACTACCCTGGATGCGGTCGTGGAATCGGTCGATCAGCATGATCGCACCGTTCTGTTGCGGGTGCCGGATGGGCTTGTCACTGTTGACGTCGGGCCGGAGGTGAAAAACCTGGCTCAGGTGAAAGCCGGAGACCGCGTTCATGTGGGACTTCGAGAAGCTTTGGTTGCCCGTCTTACGACGACGGGAGATGCAACTGCAGCGCCAAAGGAAAGTTCGGAGCTTCTGACCGCGAAGCCTGGCAAAAGGCCCAGTGGTTTCCGTCGTGATGCGATTCGCGCGAATGTCCGCATTACGGGAATAGATACGGCAACCCACACAGTCAGGTTTGTTGGGCCAGCGGGTGTCGAACGCGTTGCTCACCTGCAAAACCCATCCATGCAGGCGATGCTCGGAAAGCTGAAAGTCGGCGATATCGTCGAGATGACTTATAGCGTTGCTATGGCTGTGGTCGTTACACCCGCCGGCGCCTAACCGAAGGAGACGCACGAGAACAGTCCCCGACAGGCCGGTACTGCTTCGCCGCCGCCGGCCGGAGGAAACCGCAGCGCAAGCGACATGACGGGAGACCGCCCGGACATGAACAAGGCATACATGCTCGCTATCATGACTGGACGGAGACGGGAGGAAACCAAGCAATGATACTGAGACGTTGCATTCTGAGCATTGCCTTCTGCGCATCGATTCTACCCGCAGCGGCACATGCCGCAACCACCGAGGCAGACTTCCAACTGCGCTCGACCAGCGATCTTGTCGATCTTTGTTCGGCGAGCCCGAGCGAAGCGATGGGAACAGCCGCGCTGAATTTCTGTCACGGCTTTGCGCTTGGTGTGTATCGTGTTCTCCAAGAGCAGCAGATGGCCTCACAGCATGCCCGTCTGTTCTGCGTGCAGGGGCCGACGCCGTCACGCAACGAGGCGATCGCTGATTTCGTGCAATGGGCGCGGGCGACGCCAAGCGTCATGTCGCAGCCGCCGACCGATGGGATTGCCGCCTATCTGGTGCATAAGTTTCCCTGCTCGGGCGGCAAGTGATGGGAGAGGCATAGTCAGATGAAACGCATCGTCGGATTGGTGGTCTGCGCGCTGGCGTTGGCCGGATGCACGGTCTGTCGGATACCCAACAGCGTGCTCTCACCGGCACCGGCGGCGGCGCCGCGGCGGGTGCCGTGCTCGGCGCCATCGGCGGGAATGCGGGCCTCGGCGCGGTGGCCGGCGCCGGTGCCGGCCTCGTCGGCGGCCTGCTCTACGACCACGTCAAGCAAGGCGAGCAATCGGCTTATCGGCAGGGCTATGTCGCCGGGCAGCGCACGCGCTGATCAAGCGGGCTGCTGATAACCCTCTTGCTCTGGGTCGGCGGCCTCTGATCCGATGCCGTTGCGGATGGACAGTGGCAAGCGGTTGGAATGCGCGGCGTGGATCAACGGCGGGGCCTTCATGGCTGTGGTGTTGAGCCTGCCAGAGGTGGCGGCGCTGCTATCGGACGGGCACTTCTCGGTCGACGGCATCCTGATTGAGGCCTGGGCGAGCATGAAGAGCTTCCGGCGCAAGGACGGCTGTGGCAAGCCTTCCGGCCCGGGGCGCAATGGCGAACACACTTCCGCGAAGAGAAAAGGTTGAATGAAACGCACGCTTCCACCACTGATCCGGAGGCACGGCCGCCGCGCAAGTGGGATGGACAAGAAGCCAATCTGGCTTACCTCGGCCATCTGCTGATGGAGAACAGGCACGCCCCGCACGAATTCCATTGGTAGAGCCGGTCGCCTGTTCGGGAGCCAGCGTGGCTCCCACAACGTTCACTTGGCGCGTGGAGAGACTGATCCCTTGCCGCGCGTGTATATAGCAGGCCGCCCCGGAAAGAGCCGGTCATGGTGGATGCGGGGATCTGTTGAATGGAGGGAGGCCATGATTTCGAGAGTGCGTCCGTTCACGACCATCTGCGCTGCCATGCTCATGTCCACGAGCATGCTGGTGTCCTCGGCGGCCGAAGCGTGCACGCGCTTTGTCTACCTTGGCGCGAACGATCAGGTGATTACGGCGCGCTCCATGGACTGGAAGACCGATGTCGGAACGAACCTCTGGGCATTCCCCCGTGGCATGGAGCGGTCCGGAGAGGCGGGGCCGAACTCAATCCGATGGAAATCGAAATACGGCAGCGTCATCGCCTCGGCCTATGACATCTCGACCACGGACGGCATGAACGAGGCGGGGCTCGTCGCCAACGTGCTCTGGCTGGCCGAGTCCTCCTACCCGAAATATGACGGCAAGACGCCCGGCCTGACGCTCGCGGCCTGGGCGCGGTACGTGCTCGACGATTTTGCCACCGTGCAGGAAGCGGTCGACGCGCTAGCCAAGGAGCCCTTCACCATCGTCACCGACAACGTGCCGGGAGAAAACAGGCTCGCCACCTTGCACCTCTCGCTCTCGGATGCTTCCGGCGACAGCGCTATCGTCGAATATATCGATGGCAAGCAGGTCATTCACCACAGCCGTGACTATCAGGTGATGACCAATTCTCCGATCTTCGAAAAGCAGCTCGCGATGGAAGAATACTGGAAGCAGATCGGCGGCGCCGTCATGCTGCCCGGTACGAACCGCGCCTCCGACCGGTTCGCGCGCGCTTCCTTCTATGTGAACGCGATCCCGAAGACGGAGAATCCAGTCGAGGCCATTGCCAGCGTATTCAGCGTAATCCGCAATGTTTCGGTCCCGTTCGGCATCACCACGGCCGACCAGCCCAATATCTCGTCGAGTCGCTGGCGCACTGTTTCCGATCAGAAGCGCAAGCTCTATTTCTTCGAGTCGGTGCTCACGCCGAACATCTTCTGGGTCGATCTGACGAAACTGGACTTCTCTGAAGCGACCGGGAAAGTCATGAAGCTCGATCTCGGTCCTAATCAGACCCACATCTATTCCGGCGTGGCCAACAATCAGTTCAAAGAAGCCAAGCCTTTCAAGTTCCTTGGGCTCTGAGCGCCGCAGCCTAACGCCGCAATAGCCATACCATCGGCGGTGTGTATACCGCCCGGGGGTCGTGCGATTATCGGCGGCGATTGTGTGGCCATCTCGTACAATATCGCGCAATCGGCGGTAATGGCGGAGAGAGTGGGATTCGAACCCACGGTACGCTTTCACGTACACACGCTTTCCAAGCGTGCGCCTTAAGCCGCTCGGCCATCTCTCCCGCGTCACGCGTCTCACGCCAGGCGGCCGCTCCTTACCATTCCCACGGCCCGCCGCAAACCCAAATCCTGGCCGTCACCGCCGCCGCACGCCGACGTCACGCATCCATCTTCAACGCCGCAAGGAAGGCCGACTGCGGGATCTCGACCTTGCCGAACTGGCGCATCCGCTTCTTGCCTTCCTTCTGCTTCTCCAGCAGTTTCCGCTTGCGGGTGATGTCGCCGCCGTAGCACTTCGCCGTCACATCCTTGGACAGCGCGCTGATCGTCTCGCGCGCGATCACCCGGCTGCCGATCGCCGCCTGGATAGCGATCTTGAACAACTGCTTTGGGATCAGGTCCTTCAACCGGCCGCAGATCGCCCGCCCGCGCGCTCTCGGCCGCCGACCGGTGCGCGATGAACGACAAGCGCATCCACCAGATCGCCGTTCACCAGGATGGAAATCCGCACCAGGTCGCCCTCGGCATAGCCATCCATCGCGTAGTCGAAGCTGGCATAGCCGCGGGAGACCGATTTCAGCCGGTCATAGAAGTCGAACACCACCTCGTTCAGCGGAATCCGGTACACCGCCATCGCCCGGTTGCCGACATAGGTCAGATCCACCTGCTGGCCGCGCCGCTCGGTGCACAGGCTCAGCACGCTGCCGAGGTATTCGTCCGGCACCATGATCGTGGCCTTGATCCAAGGCTCCTCGATCTGGTCGATCACCGAGCCGTCGGGCATGTCCACCGGGTTGTGCAGCTCCTGCATCTGCCCGTTGGTCTTGTAGACGTGGTAGACGACCGACGGCGCGGTGGCGATCAGCTCCAGGTCGAATTCGCGGGTCAGCCGCTCCTGGATGATCTCCAGGTGCAGCAGGCCGAGGAAGCCGCAGCGGAAGCCGAAGCCCAGCGCCGCCGAGGTCTCCGGCTCGTAGTGGAAGCTGGCGTCGTTCAGCCGCAGCTTGCCCAGGCTGTCGCGCAGCTTCTCGAAGTCGTCGGCGTCGATCGGATACAGCCCGCACCAGACCACCGGGATCGAGGGCTTGAAGCCCGGCAGAGGCTCCGCGGCGGGCATCCGGTCGTCGGTGATCGTGTCGCCGACGTTGCAGTCGGCCACGGTCTTGATGGCGGCGGTGATGAAGCCGATCTCGCCGGGACCCAGATCGTCGGTCGGCACCATCTTCGGCGTGAACACACCGACCTGCTCGACCGCGTGCACCGCGCCGGTCGACATCATGCGGATCTTCTGCCCCGCGCCTCAGCCGCCCGTCCTTGATCCGCACCAGGATGACCACGCCCAGGTACTGGTCGTACCAGCTATCCACCAGCAGCGCCTTCAGCGGCGCATTGGCGTCGCCTTTCGGCGCCGGCAGCCGGGTCACCAGCGCCTCCAGCACGCCGTCGATGTTCAGCCCGGTCTTGGCGCTGATCTCCACCGCGTCGGAGGCGTCCAGGCCGATCACGTCCTCGATCTGCTGCTTCACCCGTTCGGGCTCCGCCGCCGGCAGGTCGATCTTGTTGAGGATCGGCACGATCTCGTGGTTCGCCTCGATCGCCTGGTAGACATTGGCCAGGGTCTGCGCCTCGACCCCCTGGCTGGCGTCGACCACCAGCAGGCTGCCCTCGCAGGCGGCCAGGCTGCGGCTGACCTCATAGGCGAAGTCGACATGGCCGGGCGTGTCCATCAGGTTCAGCTCGTAGGTCAGCCCGTCCTTCGCCCGGTAGCTCAGCCGGACGGTCTGCGCCTTGATGGTGATGCCGCGCTCCCGCTCCAGCTCCATGTTGTCCAGGACCTGGGTGGTCATTTCGCGCGCCGTCAGGCCGCCGGTGACCTGGATCAGCCGGTCGGCCAGGGTGGATTTCCCATGGTCGATATGGGCGATGATGGCGAAGTTGCGGATACGCTCGATCGGAGTGTCGGTCATGAAGCTTGCGCTGTGGCCGGCGGGCGAGCGCCGGCCGGTTGTGGCGACAGATAGAGTGTCCGTCAGCCGCGTGTCACCAACTCCGCTGGACATTCGCGGCCGAGGCAAGCCGGGCAAGCAGCGTCCTCGGCCCGCCGGCGCAGCCTGCCGATGCGGCCAACCGCGGCCAGCCGCCGGTCAAGGAAGGCCAGCGTCGCGGCATCGTCCTCCGACGTATCACGCAGCCAGAACAGCACCGTCGCGCTATAGACGGCGGTCAGGATGGCGCGCTTGGTGTACCAACTGAAATCGGCCGACCGGTCGCCGGCCGCGTGCCAGATCGCATCCACCGTCCGTGCGGTGCAGGCCGCCATGGCACGGGCGTTGCGCGGCAGCGACAACACCGCCATCGCCCGCCGAACCGCCTCCTTGTGCGGCCGGTTCTGCTCCAGCCGCAACGCCATGACCGCGCGCACCTTGGCCGACAGCCCGCATCTCCGGCAGGTCATGCGCCGCTGCCTCCATCCGCCGGTCGGCCAGGTCGCAGAAGGTCTCGATCATGTCGACGGTGCCGAGGGGGAACAGCAGGTCGGCTTCGTCCGCCGGCATGCCGGCAGCGGCGATCCCAGCGCGCAGCGCGCGTTTGGTCCAGCCGTCGAACGGCACGTGCGGCAGCATGGCTTCGATCGCCTTGTCGCGGTCCGGCAGGCGCTCAGGCGGTTCGATCATGACTGGCTCCGTTGCGCCGCGGCGACGCGATCAAGTTCGTCCGTAAAGCCGAAGTGACGAAAATCGGACATCCGCATCGGATACAGGATGCCGTCGAGATGGTCGTATTCATGCTGAACGATCCGAGCATGGAAGCCGGTGACTTCGCGCTCGATCACGTTGCCGTCACAATCCACGCCGCGGTAGCGGACCGCGCCGCGCGCGGGGCACCGCCGCGCGCAGACCGGGGATCGACAGGCAGCCCTCCCAGCCCAGCACCCGCTCCGTCCCCAATCAGCTCCACGCGTCGGATTGATCAGCACCGTGTTGTCCACCGGCGCATCGTCTGGATCCTGCCGTCGCCCGACCGCCTGGCACGCGGAATACGAACAGCCGCAGCGGCTGGTACACCTGCGGCGCGGCCAGGCCGACGCCGGGCGCATCCTCCATCGTCTCCATCATGTCGGCCACCAGCCGGCGGATCTCCGGCGCGCCGGGATCGGCCACCGGCTCGCATTCGCGCAGCAACACCGGGTGGCCCATGCGGGCAATCTTCAGCAATGCCATGTTGCTATCGCTCCATCGCGCGTTGCTCAACCTGGCGACCTGAAAATTGTCTTGTAAGTATCCACGGCCATGTTATAGCGCCAAGCGCCTGCGCCGGGCTCCTCCGGCGACGGGTCATCGTTCGCGCACCCGTAAACATGTCGGCGGGGGCGCACCTGGAAAGGAGTAGGCGGCCAAGTGCAAGTCCTCGTGCGTGACAACAATGTCGATCAGGCGCTGAAGGCGCTCAAGAAGAAGATGCAGCGGGAGGGGATTTTCCGCGAGATGAAGCTGCGGCGGCATTACGAAAAGCCGTCCGAGCGGCGCGCCCGCGAAGCGGCGGAAGCGGTGCGCCGAGCCAGGAAGCTGGAACGCAAGCGGCTGGAGCGAGAGGGGTTCTAATCTCCGACCGCAGAAGGTGAGTCGCAAGCGACCACGCTTCGCCGCGTGAATCGGAGACTTCAAACGAAAGCCGCGTATCGCGCTTCACTGACGCGCGATACCGAACCTCCAGCCGATCCAACACAGCACGTGACCGCGGCGTGGGCGATAAGACCGCCCGCGTCTGCTAGGCGTGTACAGTTGCCAACCCGGCATAGTCTGCGATAGGGTGAAGTGGTCCAACCGACCAGGCAAACCACCCATGCTCGCGCCAGACCAAACCCGGCAGAACGCCGTCTTCGACCACCTTCGTCACAGCATCCTGACCGGCGCCCTGCCGGCCGGGGGACGCCTGCCGCCCAGCCGCTCCCTGGCCCAGGAACTCGGGGTCGCTCGGCAGACCGTCGTCCTGGCCTATGAGCGGCTGGCCGCCGAGGGCTACGTGCGCGGCCGCACCGGCAGCGGCACCTATGTCGCCACCGATCTGCCGGACCAGGCGCCGCCCCGGCCGAGGCCTCCCGCGTCGCCGCCATCGCACTGTCCGCCCGCGGCGCCCGGCTGGCGGAGGTCCCCGCCACCGCCACCTCGCGCGATGCCTCGCTCGGGCTGCTGCTGGCCGGCGGCCTGCCCGCGCCCGGACCTGTTCCCGATCAAGGCCTGGGCCCGCTGCGCCGCCCGCGTGTTGAAGCCCCTGGCCGGTGAACTGTCCAGCTATCCGCCGCCGCAGGGCCTGCTGGTGCTGCGCGAACAGATTGCCGCCCATCTGGCCGCCACGCGCGGCTTGGTCGCCGATCCGGGCTGCATCGTGATCACCGGCGGCACCCAGCAGGCGCTGCGCACGGCGGCCGACCTGCTGATCGACCCCGGCGATACCGGTCTGGGTGGAGGATCCCGGCTACATCGCCGGCCGCGGCGCCCTGCTCGCCGCCGGGGCGACAGCCGTCCCGGTCCCCAGCGACCCGGAGGGGATCGACGTCGCCGCCGGCATCCAGATCGCGCCCGGCGCCCGCCTGGCGCTGGTGGCGCCCTCGCACGCCACTCCGCTGGGCGGCGCGCTGCCGATCGGCCGGCGGCTGGCCCTGCTGGACTGGGCGCGACGCGCCAACGCCTGGGTCCTGGAGGACGACTGCGACTCGGAATTCCGCTGGGAGGGCAAGCCGCTGCCGCCTCTGGCCACGCTGGACAAGGCCGGGCAGGTGATCTACTGCGGCACCTTCAGCAAGACCCTGGCGCCCGGCGCTGCGGCATCGGGTTCGCCGTCGTGCCCGCGCCGCTGGTGCCGGCCTTCGTCCGCCTGCGCACCCTGACCGATCGCGGCACCGACGCGTTCACCCAGGCGATCCTGGCGGAGTTCATGCGCCTGGGCCTGCTGGCGCCGCATATCCGCACGCATGCGCACCGAGTATGCCCGCCGTCGCGCCGCGCTGCTGACGCGATGCAGCGGCACGTGCGCCATGCCACGCCGCTGGCGGCGCCCGGCGGGCTGCACATGGTGGCGCGACTGCCGGACGGCATCGATGAGGCTGCCGCGGTCCGCGCCTGCCGGTCCCGCGACCTCGCGGTGTCGCCGCTGCGCGCCTATTACGCCGGGCGCGCCACGCATGAACGGCCTGGTGATCGGCTTCGCCGCTACCCCCGTTCCGTGGCGCCGGACGCGGCGCGGCGGTTGGAGGCGCGCTGGCCTCGGCAGCGACGAGAACCGCCGCCTGAGGTGACGTCGCGCCGTGTTCTTGACCCTTCCGTAAGCGCCGGACCACCGGGCAGCCCACCGGTGCGATCGATGACCAGCCGGTCGAAGGCTCGGTGCGGGCCGGCGAACAAGCCACTTGCTTTTCATCCGCCGGAAAATGCGGCATCGTCCATTCACGACAGCTTTGACGCCATCACGCGGAGGCATCGGATGACTGGACGTCCACCCTCAGGTCGCGCGAGCCCTGGCGCTGCACCCACTGCTCGACGCAGGAGGGGGACGAGATCAATCGCCGCCGCGAGCTGACCCCGCCGATCGTCAAGGCGCTGAAGGAAGGCGGTTTCTTCCGCATGCTGCAGCCCCGCTCGATCGGCGGGATGGAGATGAAACCATCGGATTTCGCCCGCGTGACCGAGGCGATCGCCACCGCCGACGGTTCCACCGGCTGGGTGGTGTGCCAGAGCAACGGCTGCTCGATGTCGGCGGCCTATCTGGATCCCAAGATCGCCAGGGAGATATTCGGGCCGGTCGACGGCATCCTGGCCTGGGGGCCGCCCGGCGCACCGTTCGAGGCCGAGCCGGTCGAGGCGGCTACTGCATCTCCGGCACCTGGCGCTTCGCCAGCGGCTCGCCAGAACGCCACCTGGCTGGGCGCCCATATGAAGGTCGCGGGCACGCAAGGAAATCCGCACCATGCTGTTCCCGAAGTCCAGCGCCCGGATGGTGGATATCTGGCACACGCTGGGCCTGCGCGGCACCGCCAGCAACGAATACGTCGTCAAGGACCTGTTCGTCCCGAATGAACGGACCATGCTGCGCGACCAGGCGATCGACCGGCGCGAAGACGGGCCGCTTTATCGTTTCACCAGCAACCAGCTTTATTCCGCCGGGTTCGCCGGCGTCGGGCTGGGTATCGCCCGCGGCCTGATCGATGCGTTCCTGGAGCTGCCGGCCACCAAGGTGTCGCGCGGCGCCGGCCAAGCCGATGCGGGAAAATAACGTCGATCCAGTCGCAACTGGCCCAATCGGAAGCGCGATGGCACTCGGCCCGCGCCTTCCTGCACAACACGCTGGACGAAGTTTTACGACCACGTCGTCCAGCACGGCGAGATGACCGAGCGGCAGGCGGCGATGATCCGCCTGGCCATCACCTGGGCGATCAATCAATCGCGCGAGGCGGTGAACACGCTGTACCACTGCGCGGGATCGGTCGGCGGTGTTCGAGGACCAGCCGTTCGAGCGCCGGCTGCGCGATATCAATACGGTATCGCAACAGTCGCAGGGCCGCCAGCTCCATTACGAGTCGGTCGGGCAGATCATGCTCGGCCTGCCCCCCGAAAACCAGTTCTGAAAGGAGAACGAACGATGCCGGCACAATCATTGAACCACTACACGATCAAGGTCCGCGACCTGGAGCGGACAAAGGATTTCTACCAGGAGATCGTCGGGCTTGCGGTCGGCGAAC
>CAWISS010000004.1:0-183043 GCA_963838815.1 uncultured Alphaproteobacteria bacterium
AGAGCCGGCGCCACAAACAGAAGGGTGGGAAACGATGACCGCATTGTCCGATGTTCTGGAAACCACGTCGTTCGAGCAGGTCGCGACCGGGTTCGTGTTCACCGAGGGGCCGCTGTGGCACCCTGATGGGTTCTTCTACTTCGTCGATGTCCGCGCCAGCGTGCTGTATCGCCTCGTGCTGGGCCAGGCGGCCGAAATCGTCCGCAAAACTGCGGGCGGCAATGGCACGACCTTCGATTTGCAGGGCCGTTTGATCAACTGCGAGGGCGATGCGCGCCGCGTGACCCGCACCGAGCCAGACGGGCAGGTCATCACGCTGATCGACCGCTTCGAGGGGAAGCGGCTGAACCGCCCGAACGACGTGATCTGCGCCTCGGACGGGTCGATCCTCTTCACCGATCCATCATTGCGGGTGCCGCTGGCCGAACGCGAGCAGGAGCATGCCGCGGTCTATCGCATCGCGCCCGACGGCCAGGTCGCCATGGTCGCCAGTTTCGAGTATCCGAATGGCCTGGCCCTGTCGGCGGATGAGCGGACACTGTACGTCGCCAACACGCGCTGGACCCAGTACATCCACGCCATCGAACTGGACGCGGCCGGCCGCATGGTCCGGCGGCGCATCTTTGCCGACATGTCGGCGGACGGCACCAACGGCGTGCCGGACGGGATGAAGGTCGATGCGGCGGGACGCGTCTTCTGCACCGGCACCGGCGGCGTCTGGGTGTTCGAACCGGACGGCTCGCGCATCGGCATCATCGAGACGCCCGAGGTCTGCGCCAACATCGCCTTCGGCGGGTCCGACCTGCGCACCCTGCTGCTGACCGCCAGCACGTCTGTCTATACATTGCGGGTCAAGGTGCCGGGATTGCCGCATCCATGGCATCGCGCCCGCGGCTCCTAGGTCCATCAGCGGTCAGGTGCGCTGCGGGCTCGTTCCGGCGTGCCGGGACGTCACCGAATGACGCGCGAAGCGGCATGCAAAACAGAATGCTGCATGCGGAACCGGCAGATCGAACGCGGCAGGCGCCATTGACCTCTTTCCACCGCGCATCGAGCGGGTGGCACGTGAATTGCGCACCAAGTCGGTTGAACGCAGCTCAACCGGAGCGAACGGATGGCGATCAAGCGACGGATGCATCTGGTTGCCTACTTGAAGACCGGCCCCACCGCGAACGACCCCGGTGCGTGGCGGCACCCGGCATCCGACCTGAACGACATCTTCGAGCCGACGCGTTACGAACATATCGCCCGCGTGCTGGAAGACGCCCGCTTCGACGCCTGTTTCTTCGCCGATACATTCGGCCTGCCCGACATCCATGGCAACGACTTCAAGGTCTATCTTGGCCTCGGCGGGCAGATCAGCTACCTCGATCCCCTCTCCATCTTGCCATTGATGGCGCGCGTCACCACCCGGCTCGGCCTTGGCGCGACGCTCTCCACCACGTTCCAGACGCCCTATCATCTGGCGCGCACGCTGGGCTCGCTCGATCTGTTGAGCAAAGGCCGCATGGCCTGGAACGTGGTAACCTCGGCCACCGACCTTGAAGCGCGCAACTACGGTCTGGACGGCATCCCGCCGAAGGATCTGCGTTACGAACGCGCCGACGAAGTGCTGGAGGCATGTTGCGCGCTGTGGGACTGCTGGCAGGATGACGTCCTGGTCCTCGATCGGGAGCGTGGCATCTTCGCCGATCCATCGAAAGTCAGATATGCCAACTACGTCGGCAAATACGTGCGCACCCGCGGCCCGCTGTCCATGCCGCGCAGTCCACAAGGCCGACCAATCCTGCTGCAGGCCGGAGCGTCACCGCGCGGACGCCAATTCGCCGCTCGCTGGGCCGAGATGATTTTCTGCACGCCGTTCACCAAGGATGACGCCCAGGCATTTTATAGCGATATGAAACAGCGCGTGGTCAACGCCGGGCGCCCACCGGAAAGCTGCGCGGTCCTGCCGCCGCTGGCGGTCGTATTGGGCGAAACGGAGTCGATCGCTCAAGAAAAGGCCGCCTATCTGGAATCCCTCAGCGATCCGGAACTCGTGCTCGCCACCAACTCGCAGATGCTTGGTGTCGACTTGAATACGTATCGAAATGAGACAGACGTAGTCGAGGCCCAAGGCAATCAGGGCATCCAGGGAACGCATGATCGCGTGGTCCAGCAGGCTCGCGCCGAGGGCATCAGTTTCGCCGAAGCCGCGCGCCGCCCACGCAGTCTTCTGGCGGGGACCGCCTCCACGGTCGCGGACCACATGGAGGATTGGTTCACCACGGGAAGCTGCGACGGCTTTATCATTTGGCCCACGGTCTTCCCCGGAATGTTCGAGGAGTTCGGTCGCCTGGTGGTGCCGGAACTGCAACGGCGCGGCCTGTTCCGGACTGAATACCAGGGCCGCACCCTGCGCGAGACCCTGCAACAACCCTAACCCGTCGGCAGACCCAGCCAACAGCGAATTCAAGTTCGCCGAGACCCCTGCGCGGTGCCCGTCCGACACCACCGCCGACGACCTGGTTTGCCGGTATGCGTGACCCAGCGGTGGTGGTCGGGCGACGACGACAGTTTGTTCCCAAAGGACCGGCTGATACGCCATCCCCAAAACAGAATAGCCGCACGATATGATCAGGGTTAGTCTAGAAATAACCGTTTCAAACGTCGTGAGGCACTCGTGGTGGCTACTCTTATTGTGTCATGGCCGGCCCACGGGTCGGGCTAGCGGCCGCCGAGGACAGGCTCTGGCCGGCCACCCATGACTTTGTTTATACAGAAGAAAGTCGTGGGTCACCGGGTCAAGCCCGGTGATGACACACGTGGGTAACCTTGGGCCCGCCACGCTCAAAGCCGTTATTTCGCGGCAGTCCCTTACAAGCGCAAGCTCTCAGCGGACGGCCAATCCAAACTGACTGAGCAAGCTCCGGTCGCTCGCGATGTCGGCTTCGAACCCCGGCACCGCGAGATCCGCGTCGGCAAGAAAATCCAGAAACGCGTGGGCTTCCTCGGCCGATGTATAGGCGGGGGTGGCGTGGCGCCAGAACCGTGCCAGCAGGCGACGTGTTTCCGCCTCGCCAAGGCGGATCAACAGCGACCGGATCGTGTTTGGCGCCGTCGCCACGAGAGAGCTCGCCCGCCCCTCTTGCGCAAGGTAACGACAGAGGTCCAGGGCCGTCTCGGCTGAGCGGACCCAGTCCGCCAGTTCCGGCGGAAGGTCAGGTCCCGCGGTTCCGGTCACCGCCGCACCGAGGGCATAGTCCCACAGTGCCGGCGTGACCGGGTCTGCCACGGCCGGAATCCGGGTGAGCTCCGGGCGACGCTTGACCGGATCGGCCGCGCGACCGCGTGTCGCCCAGATCGTATTGAGCTGGCCCAGCAACGCGCCGATCGCGGTCAGGCCGGTGGAGGCAACGCAGCCGAGCATGATTTCAAAGATGATCGCGCCCAAGGCCGGCAGGCGTGGGACGATCCCGGCTACGATCTCCATCAAGGCGGGCTCCACCAGCCCGGAATGAGCGTCCAGCCAAAAGCCGCGCTCGGAGTGGCCGCCGGCGACGTGGATCTCCCAGACCCGCTCGAGCGGTATCGCGTTGCAGAAATCCTCCACGCTCTGCCGGCCGTTGCGTTCGTTGCACAGCAGATTGTGTAGATCCAGCACGATGCCACAGTCGGCGGCTTCGGCGACCTCGGCCGCGAAGGTGCCGTCCGGCATCTCGCCTGGCCTCGGCAGCAGGTAGCTGACCGGGGTTTCGAAGGCGACGGGGACGCCGGTTGTCATGCGGCGCTGTCTGATGTGCGCCGCCGCATGGACGATACCGTCCGGGCCTTGCGCGGGCGGCAGAAGGAAGCCGGTGCAGACCGTCCGCGCCGCGTGGCCAATCACGTTGGGGACGAAACGGTCGAAGCTGAGATGATCGCTGATCCAGGCCGGCTGCATCGCCGCGACATCGCCGGCCAGCGTCTCCCGATGATCGGCGGACTGGCTTGCGCTGCCGCCGAACGGCGCGCCGACGCCGTGCAGCAGTTTGGGCTGCGGCAGGTGCCCGAGCGCCCTGGAGAGCCGCGAGGTAAAGCCCGAGGGCTCGCCCGCGCGGGGAATCCAGAACGTCTCGGGCTCCGCTTCGATCACGTGCACAAGGCCCTCGCCGGTGCGGCAAAGCGGATCGAGTTCAGGCCACCAGACAACGCCGACGCCGTGACCTGGTACTGACAACGCCTTGCGCAACGGTTGCATGATCATCTCTATGTAGTTACAGCACAGTAGTAATCAGTCGCGGTCAGTTTGGCGGCTAGACCGCGGGAGCCGGGTTCACGGCCGCGGCGGGAGCGGTGAACGCCGGCGGCAGTCCCGACGTGCAGGTCCGGCAGCCGCCGCCAAGGATGCCGGTCACGACGCTGCCCCCCCGCCACCTGCTCGGCCTGATCTGCCGTCAATGTGGTGGGAGCGGGCGAATCAGGGGTCAGTTCTTGAACGATCTGTTCGGTTTCCATAAGCGAGTTCTTTTCTTAAGTCGTCACGATCGCCGGATAGCAAGAAATTGGGGTCGGCGGCGCAGACAGCACGTTGCCGGGATCGGCCGGACGCTGGGGCACGAGGATGCAGTAACCGGTCGTTCGGCGGCTCGCTGTGAACCACCTCACAGTTTACCGGCCGCCGCAGACTCGCGGAACTTGATCCAGGCGTATGTGTCGGTTCAAAAACGTCGTGCGGTGAACGGCCGGTTGGCCTGTCGCGGGGCCTTGCCGGGGGAACTTCGCGGGCGTGGGCGGGGTCGAGGAAAAGTTCTCGCGCGTTGATGCTTTGGCAAGACTTAACCACGAAGACCACGGAGCAGGGTTGTGTTGCTACATCGGGGGCTTGCGGAACGGATCATCGGGCTGGCGGTTGATGCAGTACCGCGGCATTGAGCCGGACTTGTTGAGTCTGCTTACGCGGGGGCCGTCAAGTCGCTTCAGCGCCAGATCATTGGTTGATGCCGGCCGATAAGAGGCGATGGCATGGGGATATCACGCTGGAATGCCGCAGCACGGCAATTCCCGGCACCAACGTGAAATTCGGATTGACGACGTCAGGCTAAGTTGCCGGCAGTGTCGCCTTGAGGGAATGCTATTCCGCGGTCGAGCCTGTTCTCTTGCGCTTTCACCAGCCGGCACGCCGGTTAGTCCGGATCGACGCCTGCCAACGCAAGCGTCGAGACCGGCGTACTCGCAGCTCCCTTATGCCAAGTTGCGATGCGACCCATCACAGCGTGGCGCCTTGGCGCTGCCCTTGCAGCCGCAGAACGCCACGATGCCGGTTTCCTCGGCTTCGAACTTCATTGGCGAACATATCGTCCCCTTGTGGGATCCATCGCAGAATGGCTGCTGGGCACTCTTGCCGCAGGCGCACCACCAGTAGGTCTTGCCGGCTTCCACTTGCATCTTGTACGAGCCCTTCTGGGCGACGATCGGCAGTGACTCTGACATCGGGTTTCCCTTCGTTCGAGGCGCAGTCGGTCTGCGCCGGTCGTGGTTCCGTCAGGCGCCTGGTTCGACGCCATAGACGCGGCGTGCTTCCGCTGCGGTAACATAACCGTCCCGCAGGTCTTCGGAAAGGGCCGCCCGATCGCGCCCCGCCGGCGGTCCGTAACCGCCCGAGCCGGGCGCCTCGACCACCACCAATGATCCGGCGGGCGCCAGGAAACCGCCTTTGCTGTTCAGCGTGCGGGCGTTCGAGAGCGGCGCGATCAGTTCCAGCTTCGCCGCCGCGCCGGGCAGGCCGCCGTCCAGGCCGAACGGCGGTGTGACCGTCCGCTCGCAGCACACCGCGGCATGGGCCTGGTTTTCCAGCACGCGCCAGACCCGCCGCACGCCCAGGCCGCCGCGATACGTGCCGGCGCCGCCGCTGTCGGGGACCAGCGAATACTCCTCGACGCGGAGCGGAAAACTCATCTCCAGGATTTCGATCGGCGTGTTGCTCATGTTGGACACCGTGCTGGCGACGGCGTTGATGCCATCCTTGTTCGGGCGCGCGCCGAAGCCGCCCTTGACCGAACTCGTAACTGACGAAACGATCGCCGTTGCGATAGTCGATGCCGCCGAAGGTGATCACCGCCGAGGTCCCCTGCGACCCGGCCATCACCGTCCGCGGCGTGATGGCGAACAGCGCCGCCATCACCATGTCGGCGACGCGATGCGAGATCTCGTGGTTGGCATAGACCACCGGCGACGGGTGCTGTGCGTTCACCACCGATCCGGGCGGCGCTGTCACCGTCACCGGCCGCCAGCAGCCGGAGTTCGGCGGGATCAGGCTGTTTGGATCGGCGATCATCTTCAGTGCGCAGAACACACCGGACGCGGTCACCGTCAGCGGCGCGTTCATCGGTCCGGCCACGGCGGGATCGGAGCCGGTGAAGTCCGCCGCGATGGTGTCGCCGCGCTTGCTGACCTTGATATGCACCTTGAAGGGGGCGTCTTCGGTGCAGCCGTCGTCGATCACGCCGTCGCCGTCGAAGATGTCGGTGAATTCGGCCTCGCCGTCCGGCAGGGCACGCAGCGCGGCCCGCATCATCGTTTCGGAGTAGTCAAGCACCTCCTGCATGATGCTTAACAGCGTGTCGGGGCCATATTTCGCCGCCAGTTCAGACAGCCGCAGCGCGCCCCGGTGGTTCGCCGCGACCTGGGCGCGCAGGTCGCCCAGGCGTTCGGCCGGGGTGCGGACGTTGGCGACGATGATCGCCTCCACCGAGGGGTCGGGTTTGCCGTCGCGGTACAGCCGGATGGGCGGCAAGCGCAGGCCTTCGCCGTAGATTTCGGTGACCGCGCCATAGCTGCCGGGCGTGGCGCTGCCGATGTCCGGCCAATGCGCGCGGACGCAGCCGTAGCCAAGCAGGCGGTCCTGATGGAAGGCCGGCGCCACGACGTTGACGTCGGGCAGATGCGAGCCGCCCTGATACGGATCATTATGGATGAACACGTCGCCCGGCCGTGGGTCGGGGAACGCCCGCACCACGGCGCGCACGGCATCCGGCATTGATCCCAGGTGGATTGGCAGGTCGGGACCTTGCGCGACCATGTTGCCGGAGACATCGAAGATACCGCAGGAATAGTCGCCGGCAACCTTCAGCAGCGGCGAGTAGGCGGTCTTGGCAAGGACGATCTTCATCTCCTCAGCCGCCGCGTAGAGGGCATTCTTCACCACTTCGAAGCGCGCCGGGTCGGTCTTCAGGCTGCTCATCGTGCTCCTTTCATGGCGCCCCGGCAGGCGCGAGCAACTTGGGCACCCGGGTCGTCGGGTTCAAATTCGGGGGACGATCAGCTCCGCCGGTGCGACCGGTGGGTGGTCTTGCGGTTCGACAATGACAACGCCAGGCCGCTGCAGATGATGCCGAGCGAAGCGGGGACCAACCAGGCGGGCCGCACCAGCAGCGGTTGCACGACCGACCCCCAGGCCCAGTGCCCGCCGATCCGGTTCGACCATTTCATCAAGGTGTCCAGTGCCGAGTCGTCCAGCAGGAACAGGGCCTGCCCCAGCGACACGCTTTCCGAGCCAAATGTCGCGATACCGACAGCGGCCACGAGGAGGACGGCGGCAATTACGGCCAAAACGCGTTGCGCGATCACATGAACAGCTTTTCGTTCTTTCGGTCGGAATATAAGCCCGCAACCTGCTCAGCATAGCCATTAAAAATCTGTGTGGGGACTCTTTCGTCGCTGCCCAGCAGGCGTTCCGTCGCCTGGCTCCAGCGCGGATGCGACACCGCCGGGTTGACGTTGGCCCAGAAGCCGTACTCGGACGGTGACAGCGCTTCCCAGAACGTATCGGGACGCTTGTCGGTGAAGCTGATCCTGACGATCGCCTTGACCGATTTGAAGCCGTATTTCCAAGGCAGGGTCAACCGAATCGGGCCGCCGTTCTGCGGCGGCAGCGGCTTGCCGTACATGCCGGTGGAGACAAATGCCAGTTCGTTGGCGGCTTCGTCGATCGTCACCCCATCTGTATAAGGCCAGGGGTAGAATGGCGCATCCAGGCCGGGCATCACTTTGTCCTGCGCGGTCTGGAACACGACATATTTGGCCGACCCGAGCGGCTCCGCGAGCTTGACAAGCTGCGCCAGCGGGAAGCCGGTCCAGGGCACGGTCATCGCCCAGGCTTCGACGCAGCGGTGGCGGTAGATCCGCTGCTCCAGGGTAACCTGTTTCAGCAGGTCGTCGATGCCGATGGTCCTGGGCTGCTTCAGCATCCCATCCAGCTTGATGGTCCAGGGGCGCTGTTTCAACGCCTGCGCCTCCCGCCAGATCGACTTGCCGTCACCGAACTCATAATAGTTGTTGTACGTCGTCGAGTACTTTTCATCCGTAATGGCTCGTCCCGGAGGAAATGCCGGATTGACCGCGACGTCCGCCCGTGCCGGCGCAACGGCGGGAAGGATGCTCATGGCCGCGGCGCCGGCCAGCAGCGACCGGCGGTTCATCACCAAATCCTCGGCCGTCACGCACCTTTCCGGAAGCTCCCAGCCACGCCGTCCGATGATACGCATCACTCTGCTCCTTCCTGCCATACATCGTCAGCCCCGCCCCGTTAACCGCGCAGGGCCGCCGCGCCATCTACATACGTTGTCGGACCGCGCCGGATGGTGGACATTACGTTCAACTCGGCTGGCGCGAAAAAATATCCTGGAGGCACACGTCCATGCATCTTGCCCGGTTTCCCCGCGTCCGCCTGTTTCCGGCGCCGACGCCGCTGGAGCGGCTGGATAATCTGACTCGGGCCCTCGGCGGCCCGGAGCTGTGGATCAAGCGGGACGACTGCACCGTGGTGGCGACCGGCGGCAATAAGGTGCGGAAACTGGAGTGGCTGATCGGCGAGGCGCGGGCGCAGGGCGCCACCCATATCGTCACCCAGGGCGCCGTGCAATCGAACCATGTGCGGCAGACCGCCGCGGTGGCGCGCCGATTCGGCATGACCTGCACCGCCCTGCTGGAGCATCGGATCGACACCAACGACCGCGACTACCTGGGCAGCGGCAACGTGCTGCTGGATAAGCTGTTCGGTTGCCGCATCGAATACCGTCCCGGCGGTGGCGACATGAACGCCGCAGCCGAGGAGAAAGGCGCCGAACTGCGCGCCAAGGGGGAGAAGATTTATGTCATTCCCGGCGGCGGCTCGAACCCGGTCGGCGCCCTGGGTTACGTCTCCTGCGCGCAGGAATTGATGCAGCAGGCGGACGAGATGGGGCTGCGGATCGACCTGATCGTCACCGCGACCGGCAGCGCCGGAACCCATGCCGGTCTGGTCGTCGGGCTGGAGGGCTGCAATGCCCAGGTGCCGGTGCTCGGGATCGGCGTGCGGCTGCCGCGCGAGCAGCAGGAGGCGAATGTCTACCGCCTGGCGCAGGCGACCGCCGCGTATGTCGGTCTCAAGACCACCATCCGACGGGAGGCGATCGAAGCGAATTGCGACTATGTCGGCGACGGCTACGGCATGCCGACCGAAGGCATGGGCGAAGCGGTCGGCATGCTGGCACGGACGGAAGGCATTTTGCTGGACCCGGTCTACTCCGGCAAGGCGATGGCGGGGCTGATCGACCTGATCCGCCAGCGCGTGATTGGCGCCGGCAAGACAGTGGTGTTCCTGCACACCGGCGGTGCGGTCGGGCTGTTCGGCTACACCAGCTTTCTGGAAGCCGCGATCGAGAAGGGAGCCTGATGATGCTCGACAGCCAGGACCGTATCCTGACCACCCACACCGGCAGCCTGCCCCGGCCGGCGCCGCTGACCGAGCTCTATGCCAGGCGGGCGGCGGGCGAGACGGTGGATGAGGCGGCGATCGACACCGCCGGCCGCGCCGCCACCCGTCACGTCGTGCGCCAACAGATCGAGGCCGGCATTGACGTCGGCAACAACGGCGAGCAGCAACGGGAGGCGTTCTTCCTGTACGTCCGCCGCCGCATGAGCGGGTTCGGCGGCACCTGGACGCGGCGGACCATGGCGGACATCGACCGCTACCCGGGGTTTCGTGCCTGGGCCGCCGAACTTGACGGCGTGCGAAAGTCGGTCAGCAACCGCGGCGCGCTGCCGAAGGCGATCGGTCCGGTGCACTACCTGGACCCGGCCCTGATCCGCGCGGAGTGCGACGAATTCGTCGCAACCCTGGAGGAGATCGGCGGCATCGGGTTTGCCGAACCGTTCATGACCGCGCCGTCCCCCGGCATCATCGCCGCGGCACTGCAGAATGAGCACTATGACACCGAGGACGCCTACCTGCATGCTCTCGGGCAAGCACTGCGGGTGGAATACGAGGCGATCCACGCCGCCGGCTTCCTGTTGCAGATCGATGCCCCCGACCTGGCGCTGGAACGCCATGTCTCCTTCCAGGACCGGCCGCTGCGGGATTTCCTTGGTTTCGCCGAACGGGTGGTGGCGACGATCAACCAGGCGCTGGAGAACATCCCGCGGGACTGCGTGCGCATCCATGCCTGCTGGGGCAACTATGAGGCGCCGCATGATTGCGACGTGGACCTGCGGGAGATCCTGCCGACGCTGGCGGCGGCGAAGGTGGATGGTTGGGTGTTGCCGTTCGCCAATCCGCGCCATGCGCACGAGTATCGCTGCCTGAAGGGGTTCCTGCGCGATGACAGCCAGGTGATTGTCGCCGGGGTGATCGATCCCTTGACCAATTTCGTCGAGCATCCCGAGGTGGTGGCCGATAGGCTGGAACTTGTGGCTCAGGCGGTGGGCGATCCGACCCGGGTGCTGGCAGGCACCGATTGCGGCTTTGACACGTCGGCTGGGCGCGGGCGGGTGGCGGAGGATGTCGTCTGGGCCAAGCTGCGGGCCTTGGCGGAGGGCGCACGGATTGCCTCGGTGCGGCTGGGGATGCGGGGCTAGCAGGAGTCACGCGCCGGCTGACGGCTGTCGGCGCTGGATTTGCCCTGGGTGGCTGTCGTCCGCGTGGATCGGCGGATAAACCAGATGGTCGCTTGGCGGGCCTGAAGCGACCGGCGCCCTTTAATGGCGCTTCGCACGGCAGATCTCGCTGGGCGCACAACTTCCACATTTCACCGCTTCCGCGGTAATCTCGCGGCTTGCTGGTTCCTCTATCGGATAGAGTTGGTGCAGCGTGAAGGCCGCACTATCATCGAAGCGAAGGACTGTCTCAGCACATCCCTGTCCGATCCCTTCCTGCGCTCTGCTTCGGCGCAGACGGCATGCCTCGAAGCTTAGATCAGCCGGCCGCGGCGGCCTCAAGAGTTGCGCTTGCGTGCTTGCAGCCGCTGGATCGCCTGGTTGACCATCCGCGTCGGCTCTTCCGTTTGATACGCCCGATAAATGCAACGAATGCCGGCTTGCACGGCATCATTCACCGGCATCGCCTCCCATTCGCGGATCAATTCCTTCTGCAATCGGATCGCCTTCGGGCCGGACTCGACGATCGAGGCCACCCACAGGGCCACCGCCGCGTCCAGCTCCGCGGCGGGAACCACCTTCTCGACCAGGCCCCATTGCAGCGCGGTCGGTGCGTCGATGTTGTCGCCGGTATAGAGCAGCAGCCTGGTGCGTCCCCAGCCGATCAGTTGCGGCAGCAGGGCTGCTTCCACCACCGACGGCAGCCCGATCTTCACCTCCGGCATGCCGAACATCGCGGTATCGCTGGCGATGTGCATGTCGCAGGCGGCCATCACCTCCAGCCCGGCGCCGAGGCAGAAGCCGTTGACCCGCGCGATCACCGGCACCGGCAGGTCGCGCAGCACCTTGCACATGCGATGCACCAGGATCAGGAAGTCGCGCGCCCGCGGCGGGTTCAGCGCGCCGAGTTCCAGCAGGTTGGCGCCGCCGATGAAGGCCCGGTCGCCCGCGCCGGTGACGATCAGCACGCGCAGGTCGGGATCGTCCGCGAGCGCGCTGACGGCCTCGATGAAGGCGTTGATCTGCGCGGTGCCAAGGCTGTTCAACCGCGCCGCGTTGTTGATCGAGACGGTGGCGACGTGACCCTGCTCGCCGTGGCGGTCGATCTGCACGCGAACCGGGCTGTCCGGGGCATTGTCCTGCGGCATCATGCGGTTCCCTGGTTCCAGCCGATCGGGCCACGAAATGGCCGCATGTCGGGATAACCGCTGACCGCCCAGGCGCCATCGACCAGCAGGCTGGCGCCATTGACATAGCTGGCGTCGTCGCTCGCCAGATACACCGCGGGGGCGGCGATTTCCTCGGGTTGTGCCGGCCGGCCCATCGGGATCCGCTGCACGAAGGCGGCCAGCGCGTCCGGATTGTCGAAATGGCGGCGCGTCAGCGGGGTCTGCACCAGGCCGGGCAGGATGGCGTTTACCCGGATGCCGAAGGGGGCAAATTCCAGCGCGCCGTTGCGGCTGAGCATCTCCACCCCCGCCTTGGCGGCAACGTAGGCGGCGCCGGCATGCATCGGCACATGCGCGTTCAGCGAGGCAATGTTGACGATGCTCCCGCCGGCGTTCTGCCGCATCATCTGCCTGGCTTGGTGCTTCATGCCGAGGAAGACGCCCTTCAGGCACAGATCGACGGTGAAATCCCAGTCCTCGGCCGCCAGATCGACGATATAGCCGGGCCGAGCGCCGCCGGCGACATTGAAGGCGGCGTGGATGGCGCCGAAGCGGTCGACCGCAGTGGCGACCAGTTCCTCGGACGCGGCTTCCTGCGTCACATCGCCGGTCAATGCCAAGGAAATCGGCGCCGAGGTCCACGCTTTCGATGGTGCGCAGGTCGGCGCCGACGACTTTCGCCCCCTCTGCCAGTAGTCGCCGCGTGATCGCCAGGCCGATGCCCGACGCGGCTCCGGTCACCACCGCGACCTTGCCGGCGAATCTGTCCCGCATCGCGATCATCCTCATGCGCCTCCCCGCGGTTAACGGTTTCGCAACCAGATCATGGTTCCGTGGCCGCCTTTCGCAGCGGACCATGAATGGGAATCTCGGTCGGGAGCAAGGTGGCGGCGCGCGGCCTCGAATGGGACGTGATGGAGGCAGAACAACTTGGTCCGCAGCAGCGCCTGCGGCTGAGCTGTGCCGCCGGCGACCTGGTTGGCCTGGAATGGGATCTGCTGCATCCAGCCGAGGCGGTCACACTGCTGCAAGACGAGCCGCGGCCGGAGGATGTGGGGACGCTGGATGCCTGGCGGCGATACCATATCGCGTGTCTGCTGGATCAGGTCCCCGGTGCGCCCGCGCCGCCTGGCCGTGTGGCCCTCGAGGCCTACCAGCGTGTGCCGCTGCTGCGTGCGCTGGACATGGTACGGCCGAGGCTACTGCTGGCGGATGGTGTCGGGCTTGGCAAGACCGTCCAAGCCGGATTGATCGCCGCCGAACTGATCGTGCGGCGGCGGGCGCACCGCATCCTGGTGGTCTCACCGCCCGGCCCGCTGCTGCGGCAGTGGGAACAGGAGATGCGGGTCCGCTTCGGCCTGCGCTTCACCGCGATCACCGACGCCGCCGGCCTGCGCGCGGTGCGCCGCGGCATGGAGCTGGGCGGCAATCCGTTCGAGGCGACGGCGTTGTGCTTGACCTCGATCGATTTCGCCAAGCAGGACCGGGTGCTGGAGGAACTGGAGCGCGCCAGCTGGGACCTGGTGATCATCGATGAGGCGCATCATTGCGTCGCCGCCGCGCCGACGATGGTTTCGACAGAGGCGAACCAGCGGCGCCGGCTGGCCGAGGTGCTGGCGCGTCGCGGCGACGGCTTGCTGCTGCTGACGGCCACGCCGCATGATGGCCACGACTTGCATTTCGCCTCGCTGATCGCGCTGCTGGACCCCAGCCTGGTGGACGCGGCCGGACGGCTGATCGGGACCGCCTATCGCCGGCATGTCATCCGCCGGCTGAAGTCGCACGTCCGCGACCCGCGCTCCGGCGCGCGGTTGTTCCGTGAACGGGTCATCATTCCGGTTCGTGTCGATGTGTCCGCCACCGACGCGCAGCCGGTGCGGCAGTTTCACCAGGCGCTGTCGGCGCTGGTGGCGCCTCGGCTGCGGCGGTCGCGCGACCGGGCCGGACTGGCCGATGCGCTGGCTTTCGTCAGCCTGCTGAAACGGTCTATGTCCAGTATCGCCGCCTGCCTCGCCACCTTGCGGGTGGTGGCGGAGCGCTATGCGCTGAGCGACATCGGCACGACGGACGCCGATACCGCGGCGTCGCGGCGCGAGCGTCGGCGTACCCTGCAAGCCTATCGCCGGCGGAGCGCCCGGTTCGGTATCCTGGACGCCGCCGACGAAGCCGACAACGCCCGCCTGGAGGCCGAGGAGATCGCCGCCAACCTGGCCGGCACAAAAACCGCTGATGCGCTCCTCGCGCTGATCCGCCTGGGCGAGGCCGCCGCCCCGCACGATCCGAAGCTGGCGGCGCTGGTGCTGGAGATCCGGCTGATCCGCCTGGCGCATCCGGCGGCGAATATCCTCGTCTATACCGAATACGCCGACAGCCAGCTCTCGGCTGTCGCGGCGTTGGCGGCGGCGCGCCTAGGCGGCACCATCCTGACCATCAGCGGCGCCGATCCCGAGGCGGCGCGGACGCGGGCCGCGGAACGCTGTGCCGAGGAAGACGACATCATCCTGGTCAGCACCGACTCGCTGGCCGAGGGGCTCAACCTGCAGCAGCGCTGCTTTCATCTGATCCACCTCGATCTGCCGTACAATCCGAACCGGCTGGAACAGCGCAACGGCCGGATCGACCGCTACGGCCAACGCAACGATCCGCAGATCCGCTATCTCTATCTGGCCGGCACCTTCGAGGAACGGCTGCTGCTGCGGCTGATCGCGAAATACGAGAAGGCGCGCGCCTGTTTATCTTTCATGCCCAATACACTTGGGGTCGGTGCCGATCCGCACAGTCTGCACGAGACGCTGCTGGCGGGTTTCGCCGAGGATGCTCCCGGGTTGTTCGCCGACGCGCCGCGGCTGGTGCATTCGCTCGATCTGGCGGCCGAGGACAGCAACAGCGATGCCTATCGCGACCTGCTGCGCGAGATCGACCGGGCGTTCGAGAGCTTCGATCATATGGCAGTGCGGCATGGCTGGATGGCGGGTGCGGCCAGTGTCGAACCACCGGCCGATCTGCCGGACACCGCGATCGATCTGGCCAGCTTCGTCGCGTCGGTCCTGACCGCGGACGAAAACGGCACCCGCGTGCCAGCCGAGTGGACGCAGGCGCTGGACGGTCTAACCGGCTTCGATCGGCTGCACGGCACGGTCCGGCTGACCGGCGATCCGGCCCAGCTGCGCGACACTGCCGGACGTGAGCTGATGTATCCGGGGCGTTCTCATCCGCTGACCAGACGCGCCATTGCCTGGGCGCGGAGCGGCCGGACCGGGCAGGTCAGCGCAGCATTCGGGCAGGCATTGTCGCTGCTGATGACCTACATGGCGGAAGCCGGTGGAGCGTCCGGCACGCTGTTTCGCCAGGTCTTCGGGCTCCGGCTGTACCCGGACGGGTCGATCCAGCAACAGCCGGATTTTCTGTGGCTGGCGCAACCGGCCGGTGCTCCCCCGGGCGAGGCGCCACCGGACCAGCGGCCGCCGGACGGAACAGGGCGTTACACGACACCGCTTGACAAGGTCCCGCCTGGTGCCGGTCTGCCGAACAGCCTGCGGCCGCCCGAGGGGCTATGGACGGATTTGTTTGCCGCCTGGGCGCCCGCTCAGATCGTGGCGGCCGGCCGGCTTGCGGCGGCGACAGCAGAAACCCTCGCAGCCGGGTTCGCCGTGGCCCATCAGCAGCGCGCGGCCCGCGATGCCGGGGTCGCGCAGGCCTGGCTCGACCGCCGAGCAGGCGAACTGTGCGGCGCTGTTGTTCCGGGCATCGATGACCTGTTCGACGTCGCGCCAGCAGCGGCCGCCTGGCGATCTTGTGCCACCGCGGAACAGCGTCTGGCCGGTTTTGCCGCCGATCCGGCCGTTGCCGTCGCGCAGCGGCGTGAGGCGGCGGAAATCCTCTCCCGTTTCCGCGCGCTCACGGCCGCTCAACCGGCCTGGCCGCCGCCGGCGGTGCGCACCCTGGGCATGCTGATGCTGTGCCCGTGACCCTCGATCTGGCGGATTGCAGGCTATCCGGTGCCGCGCTGACCGCCGCTTTTCTTGACGACGGTTTGGCCCAGGTGCTGGACCGGCACGCATTGCCGCCGAAACCGATCGAGCCGGGTTGGGACGCACTGCGCCGCTCGCTTCGCACGCGGTTCGGCGGTGGTGTCCAGATGGTGCACCGGCATGTCACAGCGAAACTGGCGACCGGCCTCGGCTATGGCCGCTTGCTGCGCCAGGACCCGGTCGCCACGCGGGACGGAACGGAGGACGGTGGCTGGCTCATGCACGCCGATGGCGGGATCCAGCTGCGCGCCTGGTCGGTGGCCGGCGATCTCGATCTTGACGCCCCGCCGAACGCGGCGCGGGCGTATCGGTGCAGTCCGACCCGGGTGGCGCAGCGTGTGCTGCTGGCGTCCGGCGAGCCGGCCGGCCTGCTGACCAACGGCGGCACGCTGCGCCTGTTGTTGAGCGATCCATCGCGCGCCGACAGCCACCTCTCGATCCCGATCGCCGGCTGGGACGAGCAGGCGCTGCCGCCGGACAGCTATCGTCTGCTGCTGGCGCTGGCGGGGGCGGCCGGACTGCCTCGGCTGCCGCTGGTGCTGGAGGCGGCCCGCCTGCATCAGGCCAAGGTGACGATCGGCCTGCGGCGCCAGGCGCGCGAGGCCATCACCGGCTTCATCAATGCCGTCCTGGACCGGATGCCGGACCGCAGCGGGCTTGATCCGGCGAGCTTGTGGCGGGAAGGGCTGGTGCTGGTCTACCGGCTGCTGTTCATCCTGAAGCTGGAGGCACCGGCGGCAAGCCGCGCTGGTTTCAGCTTCGCCTCCACCCGTCTGTGGCGTCGCGCGCTGTCGCCCAACCAGGCGCTTGGCCCGCTGGTGCGCCGTCATCTGGATCATGACGCCGCGACCGGAGGCATGTTGGAAGGCGGACTGCGGACGGTGTTCGGGATATTCCGCGACGGCCTGTCGTGCAGCGAATTGCAGATCACGCCGCTGGGCGGGGCGTTGTTCGGCGACGCCGCCACGAAGCTGCTGGATCGGCTCGAATGGGGCGAGCGGGCGGTCGCGATCCTGCTGGATCGCTTGATCTGGACCAAGAACGCGGCTGGCGAGCGGGCACGGGTGCATTACGGATCGCTGGACGTGGAGGACCTGGGCAGGGTCTACGAAGCCCTGCTGGAACAGGAGCCCGGCATCGCGGCGGAACCGATGATCCGCCGGCGCCATGGGCGGCTGGAAACTGTTGTGCCCCGCCGCGGCGTGGACGGCGGTAATAGCGGCGCCGATCCCGGCGACGGCGGGCTCGACGCCATCGAGACCGGCCGCTTCTTCCTGCGCGCGGGGCACGGCCGCAAGGCGAGCGGGTCGTTCTATACGCCGCACGCGTTCGTTCGTTTCTTGGTGCGCGAAACGCTTGAACCGAAGCTGGCCGAACTCAGTCCGCCGCACGACCCGCGGCCCGCCGCGCTGCTCAGCCTGAGGATCGTCGATCCCGCCGCCGGCAGCGGGCACTTCCTGGTCGAGGCGTGCCGCGTCTTGGGCGAGGCCCTGCTGACCGCATGCCGCCTCTGCGATGAGCGCGGGCTGCACGATCGGATTGCCGCACTGCCGGATCCCGACAACAGCATCGCGCCGTATCTGCCCAGCCGAACCACCGACGGCGGCGACGGCTTCTCCGAGACGCGGGCGCGGGCGATCTGCCGGCGGCTGGTGACGGTGCATTGCCTGTACGGCTGTGACCGCAACAAGCTGGCGGTCGAACTGGCAAAACTCTCGCTTTGGCTGGAGTCGTATGCGGAGGGGCTGCCGCTGACCTTCCTCGATCATCGCCTGATCCATGGCGACGCGCTGAATGGTCCGTTCTTCGCCGAACTGTCGACACTTCCGGTCACCGGCGGTCCGCTCGATCCGCTGCTGGCGCGGGGGGTGGCAGAGCGGCTGCAGGCCGCGTTGGACCAGGCGCGCCAGTTGGTCAGCGCGTTGAACGCCTCGATCGGGCGCGACCTTGCCGACCTGACGGTCAAGCAGGCGGCCAAGGATCGCCTGGACTTGGTGCTGCATCCGTTGCGGCAATTGGCGCGGGCATGGTCGGGTTCGGCGATGACGCGGCTGCGGGATGCCGACGATGTCTGGCTGGGGCTGGCGGGCCATGTCGCCGCGACCGGTCGCTGGCCGGACAGGTTGACGCCTCGCCAATCGATGCTGCTGCAGGCGGGTGCCGAGGCGGTGGCCTGGGACCTGGCGTTTGCAGAAATCTTTCCGGCGGGGTTTTCCGTCGTGCTGGGCAACCCGCCCTGGGACGTGGTGCAGCACAACACGAAGGATTTTGTCGCCGCCTACGATCCGGCGGTACTGACCGCCGCGACGGCAGCGCGGCGGGCCTCGATCGAGCGGGCGGTGCTGGCGCGCCCCGATGTGGCCGCCGCCTTCCAGACGTATCGTGAGGGGTTCGAGCGCCAGAAACGGATCGCGGCGCGGTTGTACCGGTATCAGCGGGTCAGCGCCGGCACCGGTTCGACAGCGGGCAATTTGGACCTGTTCCGGCTGTTCGCGGAACGCGACATGCAGCTTGTCGCGACCGACGGCGCGATCGGCGTGCTGATGCCGTCGGCGTTCCACGGCAACGAAGGCGCCACCGGCATCCGCCGGTTGTATCTGCGTGAGAGCGCGCTGGCCTGGTGCCTGTCGTTCGAGAACCGCCGCCGCATCTTCGACATCGACAGCCGCTTCAAGTTCGATCTGATCGTCGCCCGCCGGCCGGGTCCGACCCGGTCGCTGCGGTGCGCCTTCTACCTGGACGCGATCGACCAGGTCGCGGACCCTTCAAAGCTGTTGAACTACACGATGGCTTTCCTGCAGGCGTCGGGGGGTGCCAGCCTGACGCCGCTGGAACTGCGCGGGCCCAGCGATCTCGCCATTGCGGAACAGCTTTTCGGCAATCCCGAGCGGCTCGGCGCCTGGTGCGAAGCGCGCGGAATTCGCCTCGGCCGCGACTTGCACATGACCGACGACGCCGGCGCCTTTTCACCCATTGGCCCGTGTCAGAGTCTCAATACGTCCCGTGCCGCCACGTCAGGCAACGCAGTCACAGCAGAGCGGGTCGCCAAGTCGCCCGGATCGCCCTCGGCGGCCGGTCCACGCCAGGCGAACCCGACCGGCCACCTGGTCTTGCACGAAGGAAAGACGTTTCATCAATATGCGGACGACTGGGATACGCCGCCGCGCTACAGGGTCGCGGCCGAAGCGCTGCGATCGAAGCCGGCCGTCGCCGAGGCAGCCCGCTACTACCGGTTGGCATTCCGCGACATTGCACGATCGAACGACGAGCGCACGATGATCGCCTTCATTGCGCCGCCTGGTGTCGTATTCGGTCATACCGCCACGGTCGAGAAAACGCCTTGGAGCCGAACCAACAGTGATGCGCTGCTGCTGTGCGCGCTGTTCAACTCGTTCCCCTTCGATTGGCTGGTACGGCAGAAGGCGGCGACACATGTCAGCCTGTATATACTGGAGGCATTGCCGATGCCCCAGTTCACCACGACAGCTCGCCGGTTTCTGGCGCACGCGGCGTTAACCTTGTCCTGCAACGATGCTGGCTTTGCGCCGCTGTGGCAGGAGCAGGTTGGTGCTTGGTCAGATTGCCGGCCGATGCGTGACCTCAACACGCGGTGGGGCGTTCGCGCCGCCATAGATGCCGTGGTAGCGGACGCTTATGGACTGGATACGATGCAATACGCGCGTGTACTCGCCAGCTTCAATCACCGGTCGCGACCCGATGCGGCCCGGATGGGCCTGGCCGAGATCGACGCGCTGCGAACGGAAGGCGTCGACACTTTCTGTCGCAAGCGCGATGTGTACCATGCCGTTCCGCTTGTCGCGGCGCGGTCGGTACCGACCGAGCTGCCGAGCGTTTAGCCAAGCGACGATACAAGTTACTATAGTCAAACGACCGGCCTTACCAACCGTGCAACCTCGGTCGATCGGACTGCAATGCCTACGACGTTTGGCCGTCGCGCAAAGCCGGTAGAGCCACGGACGAGAATCCCACTGCATCGACGAAGCCGAGCTGCGAGGAGGCAACGCGCGGCACCTGCTTCCAGGCCAATAAATAGTCACGCAGAAATATTGAGCGATCGATGGCATCGATCTGCTGCCAACCGTCCCGTCCGGTAGCCATGCGTCCGTGCAGGTAGATGAAGCGATAGGCCGCAAGTGCCTGTGCCGCGTCGACGGTGGCACGCAGGCGAGCCAATGCGGTCAGATAGGGATCACCGCGGACTATGTTGAATGGATGAAACGATACCTGGAGGAACGGCCGACATGCTGTCAGCAAAGGCGCGATGGCCGGAAGCACGGCATACTCGGCGCCTTCGATGTCGATCTTCAGCAGGGTGGCTGCGTCAAGTCCAACTTCGTTCAGCAGTGAGGCCGCGGCACGCACCGGAACATCGGCTTCCGGCTGCCCGTGCAGAATGCCCGCCCGCTCGACCGAGCGGAAGACGCTGCTGCCGGAATCGGCGTAGGCCTTCCGGTATAGCGCAGCCGTCCCATCGGTTTCCCCGATAGCGCAACGATGCAGCCTGATCCGGTCCGCCAGTTCGGGATTGAGCGCAACGTTCGCACACAGCAGGCCTTGGTGCGTAGGACTGGCTTCGACCGAATGAACCTCGGGGACATGCAGCGCCGCATAAAGGCTCATGACCCCCACATAGGCCCCGACATCGATCACCCGCGTGCAGCTTGGCAGTACGGCGTCGAAAAATCCCAGCGTCGCCGCCTCTGCGTCGCCGAGGAAGGCGTCCACGCCGTCACGACAGGCGGGATTGTCAGCGACACGGAAATTTCGGTCGCCCCGGCTGATGATCCGTATCGACGGCGTCGCGGGAACCGCTACAGCAGCCGTGGCCTCTGCGAGCGGCCGCGGCGGTTCCGCGGCTGTCACCCGACGGGCGTAGATGTGGAAGTCGGCGAACGATGTCTCGTCGGGTCGCTGTGCATCGTATGGATAGGGGTTGGCGATAAACCCTACGCGCTCCCAGTCCGGGGCATGACTGGCAACCCAGGCCGAGACAGAGCGGTGGCGCACGTGCGCGTCCGCCGTCGTCTCGTCGCGGTCGCTGGCATAGATCGCGACCAACCGGCGGGCTCGTCTGAACAAGGCGGCCATGTGGGCATGGAAGACGTCGTCCTCGACGAGATGGAAGATAACGTCGAGCGACAGCACGAGGTCGGCGTCGTCCGGATCATCCGTGCCGGCCAGCAGGAAGCGCTTGCTGGCATCGCTCGCGAATCGCTGACGGCACAGCGCCACCGAGGCCGGTGAGACATCCACGCCGACATAGTCGGGATAGTCCGCCAGGGCGAGCTGTCGGCCGTCGCCGCAGCCCAGTTCAAGCACGGAGCCGACCGCGTACTCGGCTACCAGGCGGTTGATCGTCGCGGCCTTGAACGCGGCGAGCCGACCTCCGGAGCCGGCGCCGGAATTGCCGCCTCGCACGTAGCGCTGATCCCAGTAGGCGGCCGAACCGGCGAGGCGAACGGTCCCGCTTGCGTGCGTTGATGCCGTCAATACGTCGAGCACCGCGGCAACCTGCCGGGTCAGCGAGAACTGCTCGTCTGCCAGCCTGCGCCACCGATTGGGGGCGGCAGTCCGGATCAGCCGGACCGCGTCCTCGACAGCCACGAACCGGATGTCGTCGGGCCAGAACTCATCGGCGCCAAGATGATCGAGCACCGCGAGGTCGCACCCGGCAGCGGCGGCCTCGCCGATCGCATAACCGAAGCTCTCATGCAAGCTGGTCGAGAGCAGAATGCCATTGCGGGCGTGCCAGGCCGGCATGTCGTCGGCCCGGACCCGTCCGTCCAGCACGATCGCCTTCATCAGTCCAAGCCGAACCGCTAGGTGGCCGAACGACTCGGTGGTCAGGCGATCGGCCGACTGGCTGACAATATGCAGCCGGTAGCGGGGGTCCCGCGTGATCAGATGCTGAAGAACCTGCAGCGCCAGGGTCGGGTTCTTGCGCGCAATGAAGGCGCCGCACCAGCCGATGCGGTACGGGTCAAAGGCTTCGCGCGCGGGATAACGCTGCAAGTCGACGCCGTTCCGGACGACGTGCAGCTTTACCAACGCGTCGATGCCCGGTCGTACCTCGCGCACGCAGCGTGCCATGTCGTCACTCACCACGATCAGGTCAGTGACATTTGACCAATCGGCACGGGCTACATGATCCGTCTCATAGGCCTCGATACGGTGAACCCGGACCACGACACGCCGGCCGGCGAAATCCGTTGCCGCAATCACCGCCGGAAACGGTGGCCAGCAGAACTCGAACCACAAGGTGTCGACAGTCGGATCGTCGGCCCAGGCCAACGCCATGGCCAGATCATCCGGGCCACGCACCGGGAAAAGCCGCGCGTCCATCCTTGCGCTGTCCTGCACACCGCGCCGAAGATCCGGAACGAAATGGTCCAGACCTGGAAGGGTAGCGATGGCCAGTCGGGGCAGCCGTTGCATGTAAGCGCATTCCTGTCGCTCAACGAAGGATGCCCGCCACAGGTTAACCAGGCGTTAAGGTGCTGGCCAAGCTGGACGCGGCCCGCCAATCCTCGGCCGGTTCGAGGTCCCGGCATCAAGACGAGCCGGACCCAAGGCGCCTTCTTGAAATTCTAAGATGACTGGTCATATCACTGGCCATGGCAAGATTGTCTTCCGTCAACGTGCGCGAGCGGTTGCTCGAAGCCGGGGTCCGGACATTCAGCAGGTCCGGCTTCAACGGCTGCAGCGTGCAGGACATCACGGATGCGGCCGGTGTGCCCAAAGGCTCATTCTATAACCACTTTGAGAGCAAGGAAGCTCTGGGTGCGGCGGCGCTGGAGCATTACTGGTCCGATGGGGCCTGCGATCGACTGCGGATCCTGCGCGACGCGAACGGGTCGCCTTGCCAGCGCCTGCGGCGGTATTTCGAGCAGGTCGCCGCCGACATGGCGGAAATTGGCTTTACCTGCGGCTGCCTGATCGGCAACATGGCAGCGGAACTGTCCGACCACAGCCCAATCATCTCGGCCCAGATCTCCGCCATCTTTGCCGGCTGGAGCCGGCGCGTGAGCGAATGCATCCAAGAAGCCCAGGCAGCCGGTGAAATAACCACCCAAGGTGACCCCGAACTGCTTGCTACATTCGTGCTGAACGCCTGGGAGGGAGCGATGCTGCGCGCCCGGATCGAGAAGACCGACCGCCCCCTCCGCCAATACATCGACGTCCTGTTTACCCAGCTCCTCCGCTAGACGGTCCCGCATGGTGCGGGAAGTTCCTTTGTCAAGGTACAAGATGACCGGTCACCTTAATACACTTGTCAGGACGCGCGATCGGGGCCCCCGGGTCACCGGCTCGCGTCGGCTTCTATGGCTTGGCGGTGCCGCCATGGTGCTGCTGCTCGCCGCCGGGGCGGCATGGCCGGTCCTGACGTGGCTGCACCATGCACCAACGGCGTCCGCGCAGCCGGCCGCCCCGCCGCCGCCCGCGGTGACAGTCAGTGTGCCGGTGCAGCGCGACGTGGCGAGCTGGACCAGCTTCACCGGCCAGTTCTCGGCGGTGGATTATGTCGAGCTGCGCGCCCAGGTCGGCGGCTATCTGACCGAGATCCATTTCACCGACGGCCAGATCGTGCATCAGGGCGACCTGCTGTTCGTCATCGATCCGCGGCCGTACGAGATCCAATTGCAGCAGGCCAATGCCCAATTGCTAAGCGCGGTGGCTGGCCTCGACCTGGCCAACAAGGAGATCGTGCGGACCACCGAGCTGCATCGCAGCGACTTTGCCTCCGGCGAGCTGCTGGATCAGCGGGTACAGGCGCAGCGCTCCGCTCAGGCCGCTCTTGAACAAGCCAAGGCAGGCGTGCGGTCAGCTCAGCTCAATCTGGAATTCAGCCGCATCACCGCGCCGCTGAGCGGGCGGATCAGCGCGCACCGCGCCTCGATCGGCAATCTGATCACCGGTGGGCAGAACGGGCAGACCGCCACGCTGCTGACGACGATCGTGTCGCTTGACCCAATCCACCTCGATTTCGACATGAGCGAGGGTGACTACCTGACCTACCAGCGCTTCCTGCAGAGCCAGCACGGCGGCCAACCGGTGGATCGCACAGTGGAAGCCAGCCTGGCAGACGAGCAGGGCTGGACGCGGCGCGGCGTGCTGGATTTCATGGACAACCAGATGGATCGCGGCAGCGGCACCATCCACGCCCGCGCCACCCTGCCGAACCCTGACCTGCTGATCGCCGCCGGTCAGTTTGCTCGCCTCCGCCTGCCCACCTCCGCGCCCAAGCCGACGCTGCTGGTGCCGGACTCGGCGGTGTCGACCGACCAGTCGCGCAAGCTGGTGATGACGGTCGCGGCCGACGGCACGGTGGTGCCGAAGCCGGTCGAGATCGGGCCGCTGAGCGGCGGCCTGCGGGTGATCAGCAGCGGCCTGTCGCCCGCCGACCGCGTCATCATCAACGGCCTGATGCGCGCTCGTCCCGGCACCAAGGTCACCCCGCAGCCGGGCACGATCGCCCCCGAAGCTGTGCAAGGCTGAGGAGCGTCACGCCATGCGGCTGTCGCATTTCTTCATCGACCGGCCGATCTTCGCGACCGTGCTGGCCAGCTTCATCACCATCATCGGCGCGGTCGCCTACTTCATCCTGCCGGTGGCGCAGTATCCGGAAATCGCGCCGCCGACGATCCAGGTCACCGCCAGCTACCCCGGCGCGTCGGCCGAGGTGATCAGCCAGACCGTGGCCACGCCGCTCGAACAGCAGATCAACGGCGTCGAGAACATGCTGTATTTCACCAGCCAGGCCACCGGCGACGGCAAGCTGACGGTGACGGTGACGTTCAAGCTGGGCACCGATCTGGATACCGCGCAGGTGCTGACGCAGAACCGGGTGTCGATCGCGCTGCCGCGGCTGCCGGACGACGTGCAGCGCCTGGGCGTGACGGTGAAGAAGAACTCGCCGGACATGCTGATGGTGATCCATTTGTCGTCGCCGGACGGGTCGCGCGATCAGCTGTACATGTCGAACTACGCCACCCTGCACGTGAAGGACGAGATTTCCCGCGTGTCCGGCGTCGGCGACGTGCAGATCTTCGGCGGGCGCGACTATGCGATGCGCATCTGGCTCGATCCCGGACAAGGTGGCGGAGCATGACCTGACGGCGGGCGAGGTGGTGGCGGCGTTGCAGGCGCAGAACGTGCAGGTTTCGGCCGGCGTGCTCGGTCAGCCGCCGGTGGCCACGCCGGGCGCCTTCCAGCTGAACGTCGAGACCTTGGGACGGCTGACCGATCCGGCGCAGTTCGCCGACATCATCGTGAAGTCGGACAGCGCCGGGCGGGTGACCCGGGTGCGCGATATCGGCCGGGTTGAACTGGGCGCGCAGGACTACGGCGCCAACGGCTATCTGGACCGGCTGAACGCGGTGCCGATCCTGGTCTACCAGCAGCCGGGCTCGAACGCGCTATCCACGGCGCGGAATATCCGCGCGGCGATGGAGGGGCTGTCGCATGATTTTCCCCAGGGGCTGAGATACGACATCGTCTACGACACCACCCTGTTCATCGCCCAGTCGGTGCATGAGGTGGTCAAGACGATCCTGGAAGCGGTCGGCCTGGTCGTCGTCGTGGTGATCGTGTTCCTGCAGACCTGGCGCGCCTCGGTCGTACCGATCGTGGCGATCCCGATTTCCTTGATCGGCACCTTCGCGATCCTTGCGGCGCTTGGGCTTCTCGCTGAACAACCTGTCGCTGTTCGGGCTGGTGCTGGCGGTCGGCATCGTCGTGGACGACGCCATCGTCGTGGTCGAGAACGTCGAACGAAACCTGCGGCTTGGTATGCACGCCGCGGGAGGCGGCGCACCGCACGATGGACGAGGTCGGCGGCGCGCTGATCGCGATCGCGCTGACCCTATGCGCGGTGTTCATCCCGTCGGCCTTCATCAGCGGCATCTCCGGCCAGTTCTTCCGCCAGTTCGCGGTGACGATCGCCGCGTCGACGGTGATTTCCTGCCTGGTGTCGCTGACGCTCAGCCCGGCCTTGTGCGCGCTGCTGTTCCTGCCGCACAGCGGCGCATGTCGAGCGCGAAGCGCCGCCCGCTGCTGGTGCGCCCGATTTTCGCGTTCTTCGACTGGCTTCAACCGTGCCTTCGGATGGTTGTCCGATCGCTACGGCAAGCTGACCGTCGCGGCTGATCCGCATCAGCGGCGCTGATGCTGGTGGTCTATGCCGGGCTGATCGGCCTGACCGGCTTCCAGTTCAGCCGAGCGCCGACCGGGTTCATTCCGGATCAGGATCTGGGGTATCTGATTACGGTCATCCAGTTGCCGCCTGGCGCTTCGCTGGAGCGGACGGACGCCGTGGTGCGGCAAGCGACCGACATCATCCTGGGCACCCCGGGGGTGACGCATGCGGTGCCGTTCGCCGGCTTCGATGGCGCCACTTTCACCAATGCGTCGAATGCCGGCGCGATCTTCTCGCCGCTGGAGCCGTTCGAGCAGCGCCATGCCAAGGGGCAGAGCGTCGCCGTCGTGTTGAACAGCCTGCGTCAGCGGCTGTCCAGCATCCAGGATGCCTTCATCATCACCATTCCGCCGCCGCCGGTCGCCGGCATCGGCACCGCCGGCGGCTTCAAGATGATGCTGGAGGACCGGCAGGGGCTTGGGCCGACGGCGCTGGAGGCGGCCGCGCAGGACATGGCCGGGGCGGCCAACCAGATCCCGGGCCTGGTGGGGGTGTTCACCCCGTTCAGCACCCGCACGCCGAGTGTCTATGCCGATATCGACCGCGAAAAGGCGCAGAAGCTGGGCGTGTCGCCGGACAAGGTGTTCGAGGCGATGCAGGTCTATCTCGGATCGGCCTACATCAACGACTTCAACTATCTTGGCCGCACCTATGAGGTGACCGCGCAGGCCGACGCCCGCTTCCGCTCCGGCACCGCGGACATCGCGCGGTTGAAGACCCGCAATGCCAGCGGCGCGATGGTGCCGATCGGCTCGGTTGCTCGGCTGCATGATACCACCGGGCCGTATCGCGTGCCGCGCTATGACTTGTATCCGGCGGCCGAGGTGCAGGGCAGCACGCTGCCGGGCATTTCCTCGGGCTATGCGCTGACGCAGATGGAGAAGCTGGCGGCGCAGCGCCTGCCGCCGGGCATCGGCTTCGAATGGACGGATCTGGCGTTCCAGCAGCGCCAGGCCGGCGACACCGCGCTGCTGATCTTCGGCGCCTCGGTGCTGTTCGTCTTCCTGGTGCTGGCGGCGCAATACGAAAGCTGGACGCTGCCGCTGTCGGTGGTGCTGATCGTGCCGATGTGCCTGCTGGCCGCGGTGACCGGCCTGCTGTTCCGCGGCATGAACGTCGACATCCTGGCGCAGATCGGCTTCGTCGTGCTGGTCGGGCTGGCGGCGAAGAACGCCATCCTGATCGTCGAGTTCGCCAAGCAGGCCGAGGAAGCCGGTGCCAGTCCGCAGCAGGCGGCGATCCAGTCGGCGCGCACCCGGTTGCGGCCGATCCTGATGACGTCGTTCGCCTTTATCCTGGGCGTGATCCCGCTGGTCATCGCCAGCGGCGCCGGCGCGGAGATGCGCCAGTCGCTCGGCACCGCGGTGTTCGCCGGCATGCTGGGCGTGACGCTGTTCGGGCTGGTGTTCACGCCGGTGTTCTATGCGGTGATCCGGCGGCTGTTCGCGGGCTCGCCGGCGGGAGGCCGGTGGCGTGGTGGGGCAGGGGCTTGGTGCGCCGGCCGAGTAGGTTTTGCGACGGCTGTGGCCTGCAAGCACATGGAATCCGGCGTCTGCGGCGAGAACATCAAACGACCGCGCGAGGACGGGGCGAAGCTTGCGACCCGACTTCGCGGTCGGCCACAACGATCCGAGTTGATAACAGGCGTTTACGACCCAGGATCACACATCCGATCGTATTTCTGTTGCGACGACGACTGGCGGCAGGCCCACCCCAGGGAATCCATGTTGCGGCTGGGTGGCTGACCGGCTATATTACTGGAAATATCGACAAGACATCATGAGCACCTCACAGAGGCGTGCAATCCAAAACTACCGATCTCGCCTTGGTGAGCGCGGACTAGCACGCTTCGAGGTGTTCGGCCGGGACACGGATCGCGATCTCATCAGAACTATCGCCCGGCGCTTGGCCGAGGAAACTCTCGAGGCTTCGCAACTCCGTGCAACTCTGAGCAAATCGATTGCTGATGAGCCACCGAAACAAGGTGGCATCCTCGCTGCACTCAGGCGTTCGCCGCTGGTGGGTGCCGATGTCGACTTGGACCGTCTCCGCGAGGCAGGGCGCAAGTTCCACTTTTAATGCGCTTCCTGCTCGACACCAACATAATCAGCAATGTTGCAAAGCCGACTCCCTCGGAATCGCTGATTGCCTGGATGTTGGAGCAAAGCGACGATGATCTCTTCATCGCATCTTTGACTGTAGCGGAAATCCGGCGCGGCGTGCTGGAAAAGCCAGCCGGCAAGCGCCGCGACCAGTTGGAGGCTTGGTTTTCCGGGCCAGAAGGACCTCAGTCCCTATTTGCCGGCCGTGTCCTGCCCTTCGATGAAGCCGCCGCCCTGATCTGGGCTCGGCTCATGGCCTCTAGCAAGACGGATGGGCGGCCACGAAGCGCATTGGACACCATCATCGCAGCCGTTGCTCAGGCAAATCGCTGCGTCGTCGTCACGGCAAACGAACGGGATTTCGCGGATGTCGAGTTCGTTAATCCGCTGCGCGGGGACCCTCGATGACCGACATACGGGCCAACGGCATGATGTCCTCTGGCGACATCTGCAGCACTGTGGATGGCTTGCCGGCTTGGATTGTCACGACTGAAGGCAATGTGTTCCGATAGCTGTACCCGAAATCCGGCCCGTTCCAGGCCGTCTGTCACGGTCGCTGACCTATCGGGAAGCCCCACCCTGCGGCACCAAGTCGTACGCTAAGCTGAAGAACCGAAAAACCGGCTTCGCAAGGCCGAGCTGGAGAGGGCAGGAATTGATTACAGGAACTTGCTGAGCAGCCAAACAGGCATGGAGTGGACAGCACCGAGACCTCGACAACAACGTAACATTGACAAAACCCTGTCTGTGCTTCGGATCTCGCGGCGAACGGCGGCAAGAGCATCAGCGAAGGTGGGGCGCGGCTTGCGGTACCAGGCTGTGGTTGAGACGGCCAGGCGCGCGCAGGCTGAGGCGCGTCGCCAGCAACGTGACGAGTGATCCCAGGCCGAAGCCCGCTGTACGGCGACAGTTTCGGAACCCTCCTTCGACACTCACTGCATTCGTCGCTGCTTACGTGGTTCGAACGACGAGCCGGCTTCGCTGCTTTTCCCGGTTCTTCAGGTAAGCGCGTGCGACTTGGCGGAGTAGGGCGGGAGAAACCTCGCCATAGGTCAGCGATCCCGGCGGCCGGCCCGGAATGGGCCGGATGTCGGGCCCCGGCCATAGGAATGCGTTACCTTCGCTCGTGACGATCCAGGCCGGCAGGTCATCCAGTCCGAGGCGCTGCTTCTCCGCCTCGGGAAAGGCGACAGCATCTGTTGCAATGCGTGGCGGGGCATGCGTGATGGCCAGAACCAGCACTTGGGTTCCCGTGTCCGCGGCACGAACCGCAAGCGCCAACACCAGCGCGGGGCGATCCTTACGGCCCTCTTCACGGCCGGCCCCATGCTCCTCGGCCCAAAGATAAGCGTAGCGGATGACGCTTCCTGGTGACAGCGGCTGGTCGCCGCTCATACCTCGCCGGTGGCCAACGTCTCAATGGCAGGCAGGAACTGCTCAGGGGTGTCGGCCGCCTGGAATGCTTGCTGGTCTCGCAGCTTCAGCCGCTCGTATTCCGCGATGGAGATGAGCACGTTGCGCGGGCGCCCGTTGCGGGTGACCACCACCGGTCCGGTGAGGGCGAGGTCGCTGTAGTGAGCGAATTGGCGGACCAGTTCGCCGGCGGATGTTGTGATGCTGTTTGTCGCGGCCATCGCACTTCTCCGGAACCCATTCTGCGTATTACATATAATATGTAGAATTCATAAGTCTATTCCGGATAGCGCCTGGAGTGCAACGCGACATCAAGTGGTCATTCGCAGGGTCGCAGATTGGAATGATGTTTTACCGCACCAGCGCCATCGCGATCCGCTCCCGCGTCAGCGGCATGTCGCGGATGCGCACGCCCAACGCATGCGCGACGGCGTTGCCGATCGCCGCCGCCGTCGGGCCGAAGGTGCACTCGCCCATGCCCAATGTCGGACAATCCGGATTGTGCACGATAACGGCGTCGATCTCCGGCACTTCGGAGAACCGCATGATCGGGTAGCGGTCCCAGTCCAGCGAGGTGATGCCGTCGCCGTCCAGGGTGACCTGTTCCTTCAGCGTCATGCTGGCGGCGTGGATGATGCCGCCCTCCAACTGGTTGCGGGCGCCGTCCGGGTTGATCACCAGGCCGGCATCGGCGGCGCACCAGACCCGGCGCAACGCAACGTCCTGGTCCACCTCCAGCTCGACCGCGACACAGGCATAGGCCGCCTTGTTCTTGTAGCGGCTCCACGCCAAGCCGAGCCCTCGCCCACTGCCAGACGAGCCGCGGGAGGACCAGTTGCAGCGTTCGGCGACGTTCTCGATCAGGCGGCGCGCCCGGACGTCGGACAGGATGGACAGCCGGTAGGCAACCGGATCGACGCCAGCCCGTTCCGCCAGCTCATCGATGAAGCACTCCATCGCGTAGACGTTGGGCAGCGCACCCAGGCCGCGCAGCGACGACGTGCGCACCGGCGTTTCCAGCGCCAGATGGTGGATCACGCGCCTGGCGGGCACGTCATACAGCGGGAACCCATTGCGGGTGCCGCCGCCGCCGTTCGCCTCGGTCGGGTCGTTTGCCTTGGGCGGCGGCGGTGGCGAGGGCAGCGCCTCATGCGCCAGCATGGTGCCGCCGAACACCGGACGTTGCACATGCGAACCGGCCCAGACTTCCGTCGTCCAGTCGACCGGCCTGCCGGCGTCGTCCAGGGCAACGCGAATCCGGGTCATGTGGGCAGTGCTGACGGGCTCGAAGCCGAACTCTTCCTCGCGCCGCCATTGCACGCGGATGCAATGGTCCGGCATCTGCAGGGCGATGATCGCGGCGTCCAGCGCGGCATCGTCGGCGCCATTGTGACCATAGCAGCCGGCACCATGCGCATGCCGCACCGTCACCTGGTCTGGTTTCAAGCCGAGGATCTGGGCGAGACTGTTGCGCAGCGGATAGACGCCCTGGGTATGCGACCAGACCGAGAGATGCCAGTCGCGATACTCCGCCAGGGCGCATGACGGCGCCAGGGCCGCGTGCGCCACGAACGGCCGGGAGTAGGTCTCGCTCGCGATGCTTCGGGTTGCGTCTTCCGGCGGCGCGGGATCACCGTAATGCCGGTCGTCAGCTGGCTGAGCCTGCAACCATGCTGCCTCCTGCTGCAGCGGGTCGAGCTGACGCACACCGGTCCAGTCCGCGTGCGGTGCGGCGGCCATCGCAGCGCGTTGCACCACGGTTTCCTCGGCGCCGACGAAGGCCACGAAATCGCCGACCCGCACGATGTTGAACTGGCCGCCGGCGGCTCGGCGGATCGCGGCCTCGTCTAGCGTGGCAAGCCGAGCGCCGCGGGAGGGCTGGCGCAGGATGCGGGCGTGCAGCATGTCGGGGCGGACGATGTCGTGGATGAAGGCGGCGCCGGACACTTTGGCGATCAGGTCGCGGCGTGGCACCGGCTGGCCGACCACGGTATAGGCGGCAGGCGGTTTTGGAGTTGCCGAACCCTGGATGTCGGCGGCGAAATCCTCCGGTCCGGCGAAGTTCCAGTAATCGTGGCCGGTGGGTTGGCCGTCTTGCAGGAAGCTGCCATCCGCCACCGACAGGTCAGCCGGCGAGCAGTTCAACCGCTGCGCCAGCCGGCCGAGGATGCGCGCCCGCAACTCCGCACTGACCAGACGCACTGAGCGGCCGGAGACCTCGATCGATTGGCTGGAACTGGTGGAGCCTTCGTCCGGCGCATCCTCGGTGTCACCGGACAGGATATCGATGCGGTCGATCGCGACATCGAGTTCCTCGGCCGCGATCTGCGACAGGGCGATCAGCACGCCCTGGCCGATTTCCACCTTGCCGACGGCTAGCTTGACTGTCCCGCCTGGCTGGAAACGCAGCCATTTATCCATGCGGCGGTTGTTCTGAATGCTGAGGGGCAGGGAGTCGCTCATGTTGCTGCTCCCAGCATCTTGGCGGCTTTCTGGACAGCGCTGATGATGCGGGTGTGCGTGCCGCAGCGGCATAGATGCTTGTCCAGCGCCGCCACGATGTCGCCTCGGCTGGGGGTCGGGTTGCGGTCGAGCAGCGCCTTGGCGCTGATCACGATGCCGGACAGACAGTAGCCGCATTGGCCGGCCTGCTCCTCCAGGAAGGCGCGCTGCAGCGGATGCGGATTGTCCGGGGTGCCCAGTCCCTCGATCGTGGTAACGCCGCGGCCGGCGACCGAACCGACCTGCCGCGTACAGGAATAGGCGGGTTCGCCGTCGATCAGCACCATGCAGGTGCCGCACTGCTCCAGCCCGCAGCCGTAGCGTGAGCCTTTCAAGTCCAGGTGGTTGCGCAATACGTCCAGCAGCGGTGTGGTGGCGGTTGTCTCGACGCTGACCCCGCAGCCGTTGACGATCAGATCGATGCGCATGGTTTTCCTTCGGATGTCCGGGTTGCGGTGGGCGACACGCGAGCGGCGGCTGAGGGCTTGTCTCGAAATAACGGCTTCGAGCGTGGCGAGGCAGTCGTGGCGGCTACTATCATTGTGTCATGGCCGGCGTAGGCCGGCCACCCACGCCTTTGTTTAAATACAAGAAAGTCGTGGGTCACCGGGCCAAGCCCGGTGATGACACACGTGGGTAACCTTGGGCCCGCCACGCTCGAAGCAGTTACTTCGCGGCAGTCCCTAAGTCTCGATCGTCTCCGAGGTCCACGGCAAATCCCACAGCTCCGTATTGCACAGCTTCTCGGCCAATGCGGCGGCGATCGCGTTGAGCAGACGCTCGCCTTTCTCCGCTGTTGCCGCCTCCGGATTGCCGATCACGCCGGAGCCCGAGCGGCTGCCGATGCTGCGCCAGCGATACACGCCGCCACCGACCACGTCGGCCAGGTCCGGCGTCGTGTTGGACTTCGCCAGCGGAATTCGATCGACGGCGACCAGATCAGGGCGCACCGCCATCATCATCGAGGTCTCCGCCTCGCAGGCATGCTGCAGGCCGCCCTGGGTTTCCAGGATCTTGGCGATCGCCACGGCAGCCGCGTACCAGTAGGTGAACTGGACGATCGGGACCCCCAGCCTGGGCGTCAGGTCGTCGGTGATGGTGCGCAGCGCGTTCTCATTGCCGCCGTGCGCGTTCAGCAACACGATGCGACGAAAGCCGTGCCGCAGGACAGAGCGCACAACGCCCTCGATCAAGGCAGCGAACGCGGCGGTTTCCAAGGTGACCGTGCCGCCGAAGCTCATGTGGTGTTCGGACAGGCCGGTCCACAGCACCGGCAGCACCAGCACCGGCTGGCCCTTCGCCAGCATTGTCTCGGCTGCGCGCGCGGCGACCGCCTCAGCCAGCATTGAATCGACCTCGACCGGCAGATGCGGCCCATGTTGTTCCAATGACGCAACAGGCAGGATGACGATCGCGCCAATCCGAGACTGCTCCCGCAATTGGTCCGCACGCAGTTTGCGCCATTCGTAATGCATGATGATCCGCGATCGATTTCAGGTTGAAAGCAGCAGCATACATCATGGCCCGGGACGGCTACAGAGCGCACCCCCATGCGCGCGGGCGGATCGGTCACCAAGGCCTGGACTTGGTCTGAAACAGTCTATATAACGATGACGTTATGTTTCATACCCATTCAGCGTCGATCCCCTGCTCGGCTGACTTTGGATGATGCGCGATCAGTCGAAGTCGGTGTCCGGCATTCGTCGCAGGGTCGCGGCCCTCAGCGCCACTAAGATCAGCACTGGCGAGTCAGACATCCAGCATGGCATGATCAATCCGCTCGCTGCATTCTCCAGTTCGGTTGCTCGCCTTGTGGCGGCCACCGCGCCGTCATTGGCCGCGATCCGCACCGCACCCGATCGCCATGTGACCGGCCTGTTGTGCCCAGATGGCACCATTGCGACCACGCATCGGGCGCTGCCGGTGCTGGACCATCATACCGTCGTCCTGCCGCGTGGAGAGTTGGTCGCGGCTTGGCTTGGCCTGCGCGACCGAGCGGCCAATCTGGCCATCCTGCGACTGGAAAAGCTTCTGCCGGTTGCGCCGCCAGCCTATGGCAGCGCGACTTTGGGCGGCCTTGCCATAGTGTTGGCGGCAGATGCCGCGGCCTGCCCAACCGCCAGGCTACGGTGATCCATCGCCTTGTCCGCTCCGAAGACGGTCCAGCGCCGGTGCTCGACCTGACCGCCGAACAGGTCGATCAAGGCGGCATCGTGTTGGACCCGGAAGGCCGTTTGCTCGGCCTGATGGATCTTGGGCCGAGCGGCGAGGCGCTTATCATTCCCAGTGCCGCGCTCCAGCGCATATTATCGCCTGGGCAGCAGGATATTGCACGGCCGGCTGCTCCGCTGGCACATAACCCGTCCTTCTGTCGCGGCTGGTTCGGCGTCGCGCTGCAACCGATCATGGTGCCAGACGAGCTGGTCGAGCGGACCGGGCATAAATCCGGCCGCATGGTGGTCCGCATCATTGAGGGCGGGCCGGCGGAACGCGGCGGTCTGCAGGTCGGCGATGTGCTGCTTGCCTTGAATGGCATCAGCACATCCGGGCCGCACACGCTGCGCACCTTCCTGGACGCCGACCGGATCGGCAGCATCGTCGAGGTCAAGCTGCTGCGCGACGGCGCCGTGCTGACAACGCACCTTCAGGTTGAGATGACGCCGGCGGATCAGTCAGCCTGATGAAAGCGAGGCGCGGGCCGGCGGGCATTTCGTCCACCAGGCCCTTCGCGCCGCTGACGTTATTCAGTTAGGGCGGCAACCCTCAGCCTGATCCGCCGGCGCAGCGCGTCGTGCCCCAGGGATCGAACCTGCCCGACGTCCAGCAGGATGGCGCTGACGACATAAAGCACGGTTCCCAACAGGATGGCGGCGAACAAGCCATGCCAGTTGAGTGGGAATTGGACGCAGGTCAGCCCGACAACCATCGGCACCACCGCGGCAACACAGCGGACCACCTGCCAGACCGGCAGCCAAACCGGAAACAGCGACGTGCCGAGGAACCACCCGCCCACCATCGTCGCTGTCTGGCAGGCAAATGCCGTCCAAGCCGCGCCGAACATGCCGTAGCGTGGCACGACATAAAGATTGAGCGCGACGTTGATCACGGTGGCCGGCCCATAGGTCCACAGCATCAGCAGCGGCCGACCGGACAGGTGGAAGGCGTGGTCGATGAAATGCGAGCGAAGACCGCGCGCCAGGGCGGTAAAGCTCATGATCGGGATCAGCGCCGCGACCCCGGTCCGGAAGGCCGGTCCAACCAATGAGGCGGAGACGTAGTTGGCGGTCAGCGCCAGTCCGAGGCAGGCGGGCAGGGCGACCGCCAGCAACGCGATCCCGTTGCGTCCAGCCTGGACGCGGGCGGCCTCCTTGCCATGCTGCTCCAGCACCTGCACCACCAGCGGGAACGTCGCGGTCGAGATCGAGGAGCAGATCAACGTGGTCGGCCGCTCCACCAGGTTATAGGCCACTGCGAAGATCCCGAGTACCTCGGCGCCGGCCAGCGAACCCAGCAGGAACCGGTCGCTGTTCTGCAAGATCATCGCGCTTGCGGCCACCGCGACCAGCGGCGACGCATACTCAACCAGCTTCAGGAGTTCCGCCCGGCTCAGCGCACCGACGGTATGGTAGAACGGCGCCGCAAGCAGCCGGACGTCCAGCAGGGAGCAGATCACGGCGGCGATCAGCAGGCCCAGGATGATGGCCTCGGCGCCGCGCCCCAGGATAAACAGGCCGAGACATCCGAGGCTGAAGCCCAGTATGGCATGCAGGCACTCGATCGTATTGTAGCGGCCCATCTGGTTGGCGGAGCGGTTGATCGACTGATTCAGTTGCACAAGGGAGCGGAACAGCAGCATCGGCAACGCCAGCCAGGCGGAGACGCGATATTGCTCGGGCAAGTGCAACAGCAACCCGGCGCCGACGACGATCACGGCAACCCCCGCGCAGAGCGCGTAAAACACGAAATAAGCTTCTTTCAGCAGGCCGTCGCGCCGGCCCGCCAGGGCTGCGGCGGGGTAGAACCGCATGACCGCGATCGGCAGCGCGTAGAACAACGAGGTCTGCAGCACCAGCACGGCCGAAAAGATAAAACTGTAGCTGCCGAACTCGGCGGGCGACAGGAGTCTTGTGTAGGCATAGATCATCACCATCGCGACGATGGCTGGAACGATATTCGCTGGGATGTAGCCGATGATCTGGCGGTACACGAATGCCTGCCTCTCGACATGAAATGGCCGCCCCGGCATATCGCCTAAATCGGACAATGCCAACAGCGTAAAAGACATCCCGCCGCCCTGCCAGGCCAGGTCGTAAACATCTTTAGGTGTGAACTATCGGGCCGGAAATTGGCTCAATCGTTGCGGTCTATCAAATCACTTTGGCATGACGGCAGGGAGATGTCCGGTCGAAACGGCTGCACGTATGGCGGCGCCGATCGCCCGGCCGAGCTTCTCCGCGGCCGGTTTGCCGGGACTTCATCGATGCGGTTCGGCCCCCGCCTGGATCGCCAGGTCAGGCCAGTAGCTAGCCAGGGGGGACGTGCCCACCACGGCCCGTACGGCGTCCTGATCCTGCTGCTTCATGGTCTGCCGCCAGCGGTCAGCGATAGACAAGGAACTACGAAACACGTCATAGTAATCAGATGATCGGTCAGTGCTTGTGCTGGTTGCAATAAAGTTTGATGACTGCTGTTGCCAGCTTAATCCGGCGAAGGCAAACAGCGCCTTGGCGACTGCTTCCGGCGATTTGCAGAGATCCTCATAGACGACGATCCGGGCGTTGGGTTGGTGGCGCAGTCTGTCGACCGCGGGCTCATTGAAGGCCAGCCAACTCCAGGCGAGCTTGGCTGCATCGGGCAGCCTGGCGAACGCCGTTGCGCTGACACCGCGCCGTTCGGCGAAGTCTGCGGCCACCGCCGGATCGGTCGTCGCGATTGAACCACCATGCGCCGCCGGCGCGAAGCGCCGTTCGGCACGACCGGCCAACACCGACGCCACCTGGCCGCAAGGATGCCGCAGAATAAAGCAACAGCGGCAATGCGGCATGTTGGCAACGGCGTGACCGCCATCCCAGTTCACCAGCTTGACGGCCGCGCGCATGCTGGCGCGCCGACCAGGGGCAACCAGGTCGGGCAAGTTCACAGTGCGGCTCAGTTTGGCTGTGAGACGGAACCGCTGCGCCGCCGCCAAGGTCAGGATGATCCCGTTGCGCGTCAGCGCAAGCGGCAGGGGGCGCCAGGATTTGCGAAACAACGGTCGCTTGGCAGCCGAGCGCAAGCCGCGTTGCCTGATCCACCCGGCGATCTGTTGCGCTGGCTCCGCCCAGGCATGCTCCGGCAGCCATTCATCGGGTTCGTGCCGGTAGAGCACGTCTGGGTGACTGTCGATGATCTTTGCCAGCCATGTCGTGCCCGATCGTGGCGCGCCGAGGATCAGGATGACGGACCTTGCCAGATCGTCGGTATGGTCCGCGCCGTCTGTGGCCGTGGTATCAGCATAACGAAGGCCGGCCGTGGAGGGTCCATAGGGCCATTATCTTTCACCGGCACCGCAGTTTAAAAAGGAATGATCCTCTTTGCCGCATTCCACCCGGCTGACCAAGCGGCGCGTTGCCAATTCGCGTACTTGTGTTGATTGTAAATGTACGCGTGTAACAGCGGGTAACGAGGGCGCAAACGGGAGACAATCCGCAGTGAAGACTGTACTGTTTCTTGTCGCGATTTTTCTGTTCGATCTGCACACATCGGTTGAGGCGCAACGACCCGACTCACCGCCGAGCGAGCATAATACCGATGGATCGTCCGGCAATCCAGCGGCACAACCAGCGGTGCAACTGCCTGCCGATGTCACCACGCAACAGGTGCTGGAACTGCCGGGACGGACGCTGCGATTCTCGGCCACTGCCGGATCCATTCGGTTGCGGGACGGTCATGACGCAGCGCTGACCGACGTGGCATTCGTGGCCTATCAACTGGAGGGCGTGGCCGCCGCGTCCCGTCCAGTCACCTTCGTGCTCAACGGTGGGCCGGGAATGGCCTCCGCCTGGCTGCATCTGGGTGCGCTGGGGCCCTGGCGGGTGCGGCTGGATACGCTGTCGGATGGGCCCTCGGCATCGGCGCGGCCGGAGCCGAACGCCGAGACGTGGCTGGATTTCACCGACCTGGTGTTTCTCGATCCGCCGGGGACCGGCTATTCGCGCGTCCTGACCACGGACGACGACGCGCGCCGGCGGCTGTGGTCGGTCGATGGGGACATCGACGCGTTGGCGACGACCATCCGCCGCTGGCTTGATCGTAGCGGGCGCATTGGGTCACGGAAATACATTCTGGGCGAGAGCTACGGCGGGTTCCGTGGACCGCGGTCTGGTGCGCAAGCTCGCGGCGGACGAAGGTGTGGGTATCAGTGGGCTGGTGCTGCTGTCGCCACTGCTCGATGTGCATGACGAAAGCGGGTTCGCCGATCCGATGCGATGGGTCGACCTGCTGCCATCCGAGGTCGCCGTGGTCCGCGCCGAACAGGGCCCGGTCAGCCGCGCCGACATGACGGACGTCGAGGACTATGCGCGCGGCGCCTATGTCACCGACATTCTGCGCGGCGAACATGACGCGGCGGCGACCGATCGTCTGGTCACCCGGGTCGCGCAACTGACCGGTCTTGATCCGGCGCTGGTGCGGCGCATGCGCGGCCGCCTGGATGCCTCGGTTTTCCAGCAGGTTGTCGCACCCGGGCGGGTGGCCAGCGTCTATGACGGTCTTGCGACCCGGCCGAACCCGACGCCGCGCCGGCTGGACAGCCAGTTCCCCGACCCGATCCTGGGCGGCTTCGAGGCGCCGGTGACCAGCGCCATGATGACGCTTTATATCGAGAAGCTGAACTGGCGCCCCGACTTCGTCTACCACCTGTCGAACGGGGCCGCGTTCGCACAATGGGATTGGGGACGGGGTCTCGGACGGCCGGAGTCGCTGACCGCGCTGCAGGCAGCCCGCTCGGTCGATCCGCATTTGCGCGTGCTGGTGGCGCAAGGCCTGTTCGACCTCCGCACCCCCTACTTTGGCGCGGTGCGGCTGCTGGATATGCTGCCGGACCTGGACGGCGCGGCACCCGTCGCGTTGCGGATCTATCCGGGTGGACACATGTTCTATTTCGGCGACGCATCTCGTGCGGCGTTTCGCACCGATGCCGAAGCGGTATTTGATGCAGAGAAGCCGGCCGCGATCGACACGGCCAACGCGCCGGCGGGGACAACGGGAGAGTCGCGATGAACATCGATTTCACCGGCCGCAAGGCCATTGTGTGCGGCGGCAGCCGCGGCATCGGGCGTGCCATCGCGCTGGGACTGGCGGCGAATGGGGCGGACGTCTCGATCTGCGCCCGTGGTGCCGAAACCCTGGAGCAGACACGCCGCGCAATCGCCGAACATGGCGGCCGGGCGCATGCCGCGTCTGTTGACCTCGGCGATGCCGCGGCCGTCAAGACCTACATCACGGGAGCGGCGGCCGAGTTGGGTGGGATCGATGTGCTGGTGAACAATGCCTCGGCGTTCGGGTCTGCCGATGATGAGGCGACTTGGGCGGCCAGCCTGGCGATCGACATGCTGGCCATCGTGCATGCGACGCAGGCGGCGCTGCCGTTCCTGATCGAGGCGAAGGGCAGCGTGGTCAACACGTCGTCGATCTCCGCGCTACGGCCCGCGGCGAGGCAGCCGTCGTATGGTGCGATCAAGGCGGCGGTAATGCATTACACCAGCACCCAGGCGGCGATGTATGCCCGCAATGGCGTGCGGGTGAATGGGATCGCGCCCGGGTCAATCGAGTTTCCCGGCGGCGTCTGGGATCAGCGCAAAACGGACAACCCGACGCTGTATGGGGCGGTGCTCAAGTCGATCCCGTTCGGCCGGCTGGGCACGCCGGAGGAGGTGGCGAACGTGGTGCTGTTCCTGGCTTCGCCGCTGGCATCGTGGGTGACCGGGCAGACGATCGTGGTGGATGGCGGGCAGTTGCTGTAGCCGACCGTTCAACCAGAGGTGACCGCCTGCGTGGGCGCGCGCATGGCGATCAGCTTCCTCCTGACTTGATGTTGGCTGACACGGTAGGGCTGGGCGCTGTGCTGACAAATGGCTTTGCCGGCCCACTGACCAATGCCGGCGCCGGCTGGACCCCGTAGATCGCCCAGATCGCCACACAGCAGGCGAGCGCGGAGGCGACGAAGGACGCGCCGGGCAACAGCACGACCGCATCCGGGCCGGTAAAGTTGGAGAACAGCCAGCCCGCGACCAGCGGCGAGGCGATCGCGGTCAATCCCTGCAGCGACGACAACGCGCCCTGCGTCTCGCCTTGCCGATCCGCCGGTGCGTTGGCCGAAACCATCCCCTGCACCGCCGGATTGGTGATCGCCCCGACCGACTGCAGCATGATGCCGAGCAGAACGACCCAGCCGAATGGTGCGAAGGCGATGCAGAGATAGGCGCAGACGGACAAGGCGGTGCCGGTCATCGCCGACCGCCGCTCCCCCAGGCGGGGGATGATCCGCCGCACCAGCAAGCCTTGCACCACGGCCGATCCGAGACCGGCAAGCGCCAGCGCCATGCCGTTGTGCCGCGTGTCCCAGCCAAACCGCAACTGGTTGGCAAGAACAAACGTGCTTTGCAGGGCGCCGAGGGCGAACCAGGGGCAGCACCAGGCGATCGCCAGCCGGCTCAGGTTGCGATCGGCCATCACCAGATGCAGCGAACCCAGCGGATTGGCCCGCCGCCAATCGATCGGCCGCCGCCGTTCCACCGGCAGGCTCTCCGGCAGCACGAACAGGCCGTACAGCACGTTGCAGCCGGCGAGGCCCGGCGGCGACCAGGAACGGCAGCCGCACGCCATAGTTACCCAACACGCCGCCCAGGGCCGGCCCAAGGACGAACCCAACCCGAACATCGCGCCGACCAGGCCGAAACGGGTGGAGCGCTAGTTTCGGCGGCGTCACATCGGCGATGTAGGCTGAGGCAGTGGCGGCGTTGGCCGCCGTGGCGCCGGCGATCAGCCGGCCGAGGAACAGCCAGATCAACGAGGGCGCCCAGGCCAGCATCAGGTAATTCGCGCAAATTCCGCTGAGCGACAGCAGCAGCACCGGGCGGCGGCCGAAGCGGTCGCTCAGGGCGCCGAGGAACGGGTGCGCAGACGAACTGCATCAGCGCGAAGCAGGCCATCAGCATGCCGACCCAGATCGAGGCCGCCGACACCGGTTCGTCCAGACAGATGCAGCACCAGCGCCGGCACGATCGGCACCACCAGGCCAAAACCCAGCGAATCGATCACCAGCGTCGCCAGGATGAACCCGACCGAGGCCTGGTGCCGGTGCGCCGGTGGCGGAGGCGCAAGGGCGGACTCATGGATTGCCGCGGAACGACGACCCGCCAGATCGTGCCATTGCCGTCCTCGCTGACCAGCAAGGCGCCGTCATGGGTCACCGCCACACCCACCGGCCTGGCCCATACGGCCTGGTCGGAGGCGACGAAGCCGGTGAGGAAATCCTCGTACTCGCCGGTCGGGTGGCCATCGTGGAAGCGCAGCCGCACGACCTTGTAGCCGGTGCGCCGGGCGCGGTTCCAGGAGCCGTGCAGGGCGACGAAGGCATCGCCGCGATAGTCGGGCGGAAATTGCGATCCGGTATAGAACGCCAGCCCCAGCGGTGCCGAATGCGGCTGGATCAGCACGTCCGGCACGCGCACGTCGCCGGCCAGGTCGGCGCGCGCACCGCCCATGCGCGGGTCTGGGTGGTTGCCGATATAGAACCACGGCCAGCCATAGAAGCCGCCCTGATGCACCTCGGTGGCATAGTCGGGCGCCAGGTCGTCGCCCAGCCCGTCGCGCTCGTTGACGGCGCACCAGAGCGCGCCGGTGGCAGGCTGGATCGCCTCGGCTGAACAGTTGCGCAGGCCGGTGGCATAGATCGGCCGCTGGCTGGCCGTCGGGGCTGAATTCCAGCACGTCGGCACGGTCCGTCTCATCGTTCCACGCGGCGCCCAGCGGCGTCTGGGCGGGCGGCGGTCCGGTCAGGTCGGTGGCCAGGTTGCCGTCCGATCCGACCGAGACGAACAGCCGCGTCACCATCCGGGGAAAACGCCAGGTCGCGCGTCCAATGGCCCGCCGGTCGGCAGGCTGCGGACGACCACCTGCGCCGGACCAGGAGCCCGCAGGTCGCCGTGCAAGATACGGATAGCGCACGACCCGGTTGGTTTCCGCCACATAGACGAAGCGCGGCGACGGGCCGGGGGGCCAGAAGGCAATGCCGAACGGCCGTCTCAGGCCGGACGCGAAGGTCGTCATGCTGGCGGGATGCGCCGCATCGTCCGCGCCGCGCATCACGCGGATGCGGCCGGCGCCACTTTCCGCCACGAACACGTCGCCGTTCGGCGCGGTGCGCAGGGTGCGCGGCTGGTCCAGGCCGTCGGCAACCAGCGCCACCTGGAAGCCGGCCGGAACCCGCGGCGCGGCGCCGGCGGGGCGGGCAATGACCGAGGCTATGCGGGCAGCTGATCGGGTGGCGAACGGCGGCGGCAGGGTGTCCGCCGTGAGGTGATGCACAGGCCCGGGCGTGTCGTCCTGCCAGTCGGCGGCCTTGACCGCGGCGAAGCAGGACATGGCTGCCATCAGGCAGGCGGCGATCAGCAGTTTCATGCCGCGCACCATGTGCCCTCGGCGCCAGCGATTGCCAAGACGCGCGGTGCGGACGCGGCCACAAGCGATGGACCGTGACCCGGGGGCGCAGGAGTCGGGCCGGCGAGCGGCATGTCGGCGGTTGACCGCCAGAAAAGCCACGCTGCGTCACCGCGTTCGCGGCAGCAGGAGGTGGCTGTCTCGCACGGCTATCATGCAAGAATTTTCTGTCGACCCAGCCGCCGCTTGCCATGCCGCAAAAATCGCGTCTTCTATGCGCGATCGCGTGCTCCGCCAAGGTGTTGGCTGGCGGCCGGAACCAGGGAAAGGGAACAGGCGTCATGGGACCCGGACACAAGCCCCTCGTCTTCGATCGTCCATTGCGTGGCCGCATCTACGACAGCATCGCCGAGACCATCGGCAACACGCCGCTGGTGCGCATCCCGCACATCGTGGCCGAACAGGGCATCACCGCCGACATCTGCCTGAAGCTGGAGTTCTTCAACCCGATCGCCAGCGTGAAGGACCGCATCGGCGTCAGCATGATCCTGGATCTGGAGGCTTCGGGCCGGCTGCAACCGGGCGGGACGATCATCGAACCGACATCCGGCAACACCGGCATCGGGCTGGCCTTCGCCGCCGCCGCGCGCGGCTACAAGCTGATCCTGACGATGCCCGAATTCGGCTTCGATCGAGCGGCGCAAGATGCTGGCCTTGCTGGGCGCGCAACTGGAATTGACGCCGCGCGAAAAGGGGATGAACGGCGCCATTGGCGCGAGCGCACGAGCTGCTGGAGGCCAATCCGGGGGCGGTGATACCGAACCAGTTCGGCAACCCGGCCAACCCGGCGATCCACGTGAAGACGACGGCCGAGGAGATCTGGTACGACACCGATGGCGAGGTCGATGCGATCGTCTCCGGCGTCGGCACCGGCGGCACGCTGACCGGCGTTGCGCATGCGCTGAAGCCACGCCGGCCGGGGTTGAAGATGTTCGCGGTGGAACCGACGGCGAGCGCCGTGCTGTCCGGCGGCAAGCCGGCGCCGCACCCGATCCAGGGTATCGGCGCTGGCTTTGTGCCTGAGGTCCTTGATACCGGCGCGATCGACGAGGTGATCCAGGTCAGCAACGAGGAGACCATGGCGTGGTCTCGACGGTTGGCCAGGACCGAGGGCATTCCCGGCGGCATATCCTCGGGCGCGGCGCTGGCGGCAACGTTGCAGGTGGCGAAGCGGCCGGAGTTCGACGGCAAGCGGATCGTCACGATCATTCCGTCGTTCGCCGAGCGTTATATTACCACGCCGTTGTTCGAGGGGCTGTAGGCGGCCGGCGGCGCATCAGGTTCAGCGGGGAAGCAGGTTGTCGCCGCCGCCCCCACGTCTACCGGTTCCTCTCACCGCTGCTGGGTCGTGGTGCCGGCTCGGCCTCCCGCTCCGGTCACGCTGGACGTGTTGCCGTTGGGGACTGCGACGCCGCTGCCGCCCGGCGTGCCATATGTCTGGTAATGCGACGTGCCGCCCGTGGTGACGCCAGTCCCACCTTGCGGAAGCTGCACGATTTGCCCGGCGCGGCCGGGGTCGGGCGCATTGGGCTGAACCAAGGTATGCGCGGGGTCCGTGGGCGTTGTCGCCTGGGCCAGTTGAATTTGGGCAGAAACAGGCTGAATCGACCCGGAGAACATCGCGAGCAGCGCAATGGTGGCGGTGGTCTGCATGTACAAAGTGCCTTTTTCACCGACGAGCCGTCATGTCCGCTCGCCGTCCGATATATGGGGAGCTAGCAATGGCAAGCAACGGACACATGAAAGCCTGGTCCGCAAGCGTTTGCCGGCGCGCCGGCCAGCACCCGGGGTAGACGTCCCTGCTCCCGTAAGACCGTGATGCCCTGAAGCTGTCGATCAGGGCTGGGGGCGGAAGACCAAGATCGCGGCGTCCGAACCAAGGCCAAAAAAGCCGGCGCGGGCTGCGACAAACAATCGATCGAGTTCCGGCACGAATAGCGAAGTCCGCGCACCCGACGCTGTCTTGATCCGGTCAGCCGGCCGATATCCCGTTGCTTCCCGCTGAAATACATCGACGCTTCCTTGCCCACAACTAATGTAGATACGTGTCCGCTTTTCATCGAAAAATACATCGTCGGCATCGTCGCAAGTCTCCATGTTCGCTTGCACGGCACCGCTATGCGCGTCCAGCAGAACCAGTCTCGCGGGATTACGAAACACGACTGCGAGAACTGTCCCTGTATCCTCACGAGCCATTGGAAAATTCGCCTGCAACGCCGGCACACGCCAGGTCGCGACCTGTTTGCCGGTCGTCAGGTCCACGACGCCAATCTGTCGCGCGTCGGGCAGATTGACGAATAGCCGGTGCGTAGGCGGATCGATCTGAAAGGCTTCTGGATGGGCGGGCAGTTTCACGCGGCTCATGACGGACCGGCTGACGGGATCGAGAACAGCCAGGCCACCGCTGCCGTAACCGACGACCAACTGGCCCGTTTGTTGATCGAGCCTGATGTTATCGGCGTCCTCGCCAAGGTCGACAATGCCGAGCGGCGCAAAATTCGTGGCGCGGAATAGGCGCACTGAGCCATCGCCGGCATTTGCGATCGCGATCAGATCCGCCGCCGGTGCATAACCAATGCCCTGTGGCTCGCGTAATCCGTCGATGCGATAGATGACTTTTCCCGCCATCAGGTCGATAACATCGGCAGTGCCATTGCCGAGTTCAGCCACCAGCAGGCGCTTGCGTCCGAGATCGGCCGCCATGTGATCGATACGTCCGGAAACGCCGGCAAGCGGGATCGTTTCCTCCAAAACTAACTTTACCTTGGTCTCCGCCGCTCGGCAGTTGTCAGGCAGTAACAAGAAACCAACAAACGGTAGGAGGCAAACCATAATGCGAATGACGGAGGACATCTGCACATGACCTTGTTCAGGCTCTCGACAAGTCCGCCTTGTGGACGACCTCCGCGGCGCAGGCAAGCCGCTCAGCCGGCCGATGCGGTCGGCAGGCCCCGTGAACTGGGCACCATGAAAGACGGGGGCCGTCTGAAGGATGCAGGCAGTCCAAACCCGCGGCCGAATGCCGTGCACAGGAGGGGCCGGCTTCAGACCGTCCGTCCGACTGAACGGCGGGCTGCATAGTCATGCGCCGAGGCCTCCGCCCCATCAAGCTGACTTCATAACTTGAGGGCGTAACACGTTTACGGCTGCACTGCCGGTCAGACCGTTGCGGAAAAAGTTATTCTCGCCTGTCCTTAAAATCAATTCTTGCCTCAATCGATACGAGTCCCGCTAGAATCGACACACTGCTTTTGTCCAAGACCACACAGGAGGAATTTATCATGGGCCGCGGAATCCTACTCTGGCTACTGGGTGTTCCCATCCCGATCATCATTCATTCTTGCGCTGATCTGGCACTGACCATGGCCACTTTGTCGCAGGCCGGCCTCGACCGGCCCTATAGCGCGGGAAACAAGTCCTCGCACTCGGCGGTCAGCTGGGCGGCGATCTTCTCCGGTGGTTTCGTCGCTCTGGCAACCTCGCTCGTGCTGGTGTCGCTGGGCGCCGGGCTGGGGCTGACCTCGATCTCGCCGTGGCCGAATGCCGGCGCCTCGGCCACCACGTTCACGATCACCGCCGGCATCGGCCTGATCGTCGTGCAATGGCTGTCGTCCGGTGTCGGCGGCTACATCACCGGACGACTGCGCACCAAATGGGTCGGCGTGCATACCCACGAGGTGTTTTTCCGTGATACCGCCCACGGTTTCCTGTCCTGGGCCCTGGCCACCGTTGCCGGAACCGTATTGCTGGCCGCGGCGGCGTCATCGGTGATCGGCGGCGGCGTTCGTGCCGCGGCAACCATGACGGGCGGTGCCGCGCAAGCCGCCGCATCCGGCGTGTCAGGCTACGACCTCGACACGCTGTTCCGCACCGACCACCCCGATGCGGCGGCCAGCGGCCAGGATTTCGGGGCTCAGGCCACTCGGATTATCGCCGCGGGCATCAGCAACGGAGACGTGCCACCTGGCGATCGCAGCTACCTCGCGCAACTCGTGGCCGCGCGGGCCGGCGTCTCCCAGGAGGAGGCGCAGAAGCGGGTGGACGAGGTGATCGCTCGCGCCAAGGCGACCGAGGAGAAGGCCAGGCAGGTTGCCGACGCCGCCCGCAAATCCGCGGCTGAATTCGCCATCTTCACCGCGCTGTCGATGCTGATCGGCGCCTTCATCGCCAGCGCCGCGGCGGCCTATGGTGGCAGCCTGCGCGACGAACACTGACACCGACGACCCGCCGTGCCGGCCTGCCCGCGGACGTTCGGCCGGTCCCGGCGATCCGAACATCTTCGGCTGGGCTAAGTGGGAGATATCGTCCTGCTTCCGAAAAAGATCGTCCAGGGAAGTCCGTGCGTGAACGACCGTGAGGCGGTCCGTCTCTCACTGTCGGATCGTTTCTCGCGCGCCGCCCAATGGACGTCGCAGCAATGCGGGCGGGCGCACACGTTCATTCTGGCCATCGTCGTCATTGTGGCCTGGGCCGTCTGCGGCCCGGCCTTCCATTATTCGGATACCTGGCAGCTGATCATCAACACCGGGACGACGATCATCACGTTTCTCATGGTGTTCTTGATTCAGAACACGCAAAACCGGGACACCACGGCAATCCAGTTGAAGCTCGACGAACTCATCCGCGCGAACGAGAACGCCCGCAACCAAATGCTGCGACTTGAAGACCTGAGCGAGAACCAGATCAAGCACCTGAAGGAAAGCTTTGCCTCGGCAGTACCGATCGAAGCCATCCGCGAGCCTCTGGAAGTGGCGCGGCAAGGGCTCACGGAGGCTTCAGAGGGCATCAAGACGGCGCAGAGCCGCCTCCGCCCCCCGCCAGACGCCGAAGATGCAGGGAAAGACGAAATCGACCGGCATTGCGGCTGACACATCTGAACCAGCGGTCCGAAGGGCCGGCTGGTATGCGCGCGGGGTTGGTGGCGGCCGCGCGCGAAATCAATAGGATACCAGCGGCCCGACCGTCGCAGAAGGTCAAGACTTGGGCCGCTGGTATGACGCCGCCGTGTCATCCCCGACGCAGGCCGGGGTCCCATGTCTGGCGGGGCCGGAAGCAGCAAAAACGTGGGTCGCCGGACCAAGCCCGGCGATGACACGGTGTTTGCGTCGGTGCACAAGTGCTTCTGACGTAGACCGAAAGCGCAGTCGGCATCAGACCGTTGGTGACGCAGCGGCCGAAGCAACGAGCCGAATGTCGGCCCGACAAACCATACCTCATAGGCAACCGGGCCGTCCCGGATGGCCGCTACAGCCGCAGCACCGTTTCGGCCTCGCGCACCACATCGGCCAGCGCGCCCTCGGCGAACGGCGACACCAGCCCGGCGGAGCGCACCAGCTCCTGGAACGGCGCCGAACCGCCGCGTCCACACAGTTGCACATACGCCTCGCAGCGCCGCCGGATAATCCTGGCGGGAGCGCACCCAGAACTGCATCGCGCAGCATTGCGCCAGCGTGTAGTCGATATAGTAGAACGGCGAGGTATAGATGTGCTGCTTCGCCTGCCAGCGGCCGCCCTTGGTCAGAAACGCCAGATCGCCGTAGTCGGTCCACGGCATGTAGATCTGCTCCAGCCGCCGCCACATCGCATGCCGCTCCGCGGGCGTGGCGTCGGGGTTGGCGTAGACCTCGTGCTGGAAATGATCGACGCAGACGCCGTAAGGCAGGAACGCCAGGGCGCCGATCAGGTGCATCCGGCGGAACCGCTCCGCCGCCGCCTCCCCCACCAGTTCGCCGATCCGCGGATAGGTCAGGAACTCCAGCCCCATGGAGTGGATCTCGGCCGCCTCCATCGTCGGCCACAGATAGTCGACGCCGGGCTGCTCGCGGCTTTGCCAGTTCTGGAAGGCGTGCCCCATCTCATGCGTGAACACGCCGATGTCCTGGTGCGTGCCGTTGAAGTTGGCGAAGATGAACGGCACGCCGACGGTCGGGAAGGACGTGCAGAAGCCGCCGCCGGCCTTGCCCGGGCCGGTTCTTCAGGTCCAGGAAGCCGCCCTGGCGCATCAGGCTGTAGAACGCCGCCAGCCGCTGGTCCATGCCCTCGAACATGTCCTGCGCGCGGGCGACCAGAGTGTCGTGGTCGCCCACCGGCTTGGGGTTGCCGGCGGGATCGATCAGCGCCTCATCCCAGAAGCGCAGCCGGTCCCAGCCGTTCGCCGCCCGCCGCGCCTCCAGCAGCCGCCCGACCAGCGGCACCACGTGCGTCGCCACCTGCTGGCGGTAGCGCGCCACGTCGTCCGGGCCGTAATCGACCCGGCGCATCCGGCGATAGCCCAGCGGCGTGTAGGTCGCAAAGCCGAGCTTGCGCGCCATCGCGTGACGCAGCCGGACGAGCTGGTCGTAGAGCTCGTCCAGCTCCGCCGGCATTGTCGGCGAAGAAGCGCCAGCGCACCTGTTCGGCCCGATGGCGGGTTTCGCGGTCCGGGTCTTCGGCATAAGGCCCGAGGCCGGCGAGGTTCACCGTCTGGCCGTCGATCTCCAGTTTCGCGGACGCCAGCAGTTCGGTGTAGCGGGCGGTGATCCGCGCTTCCTCCTGCAGCTCCGGCTTGATGGCGGGATCGAAGGTGGTGACGTCGGTATCCCACAGCCGCAGCGCGTGCTCGCCGACCAGGCCGGCCAGGCCCGGGCGGTCCGCATCCGCCAGCAGGCGGCGTTTCAATGCGATTTCCAGGTCGGCCGCCTCGGGTGCCAGCGTGTCGGCGTAGTCCCGCGCCGCCCGCGCCGCGGCGTCGGTGGTGTCCTGGGCGAAGCGCAGATGCACCAGGGACGACCAGGTCCTGTAGCTGCGGCGCAACTGGTCCCATTCGCCCAGCGCCCCTGCCCGGTCGCCGCTGTCCAGCGCCGCCGTGATGGACGCATAGCGTCGCGCGAGCTCCGCCTGGGTCGGCGTCGGCTCCGCGATGCGGTCGAATTGCAGTGTCGTCGGCATGTTCGGTGGCTGTATCCTTCGCGTCATTCCCCGGCCGCCTCGGGCAAGACCGCGGACTCTGCCAGGGTGCCGGGCAGGTTGCCCTCCCGCCTGAACGCCAGCCGCCGTTCATGGAACTGGGCGACCGACGGGCGATGCGCGATCGACACCAGGGTCGCGTTCGGCAGGCGCTCCTTCAGCATCCTGTACAGCTCGGTCTCGGCCTCCGGATCGACGCTGGCGGTGGCCTCATCCAGGAAGATCCAATCCGGCTTGGCCAGCATCGCGCGGGCAAAGCCAAGCCGCTGCTGTTCGCCCATCGACAGGCGCATCGGCCAGTTGTCGTCGTGGTCCAGCCGCTCGACCAGTTGCGGCATGCCGACGTCGCACAGCACCTGACGCATCTCCTCGTCGGTGAACGAGTCGATCGCGTTCGGGTAGGTGATCACGTGGCGCAGCGTGCCCAACGGCACGTACGGCCGCTGCGGCAGGAAGAAGGAACGCGGCGGCACTTGCACCCGGCCGGAGCCGAACGGCCAGATCCCGGCCAGGGCGCGGAACAACGTGGTCTTGCCGGCCCCCGACCGGCCGGTGATGACGATGGAATGGCCCGGCGTCAGCACCAGGTCGGCGTGGTCCAGCAGCTTGGTCCCGTCGGGCAGGCTCATGGTCACGTCGTGCAGATGCACGTTGCCGTCCGGCGCCTGGGCGGCCACGAAGCCCTGTTCGGTCAGCGCGTGCGCCTTGAGGATGGCGCGGTGGAAGGTCGACAGACGCTCGACGATGGCGCGCCAGGTCGCCAGTTGGGCATACGCCTCGATGAACCACGACATCGAGCTCTGCACCGAGCCGAACGAGCCGACCGTCTGCATCAGGCCGCCCAACTGCATCGCGCCGGAGAAGTAGCGCGGCGCGGCGACGACGATCGGGAAGATCACCGCGACCTGGTCATAGCCGACGACCAGCGAGTTCAGCAGTTTCGTCCGCGTCATGATCTGCCGCCAGTTGGCGATGACGGCGCCGAAGCGTTCGCGCAGGTTGACGCCTTCCTCCGCCTCGCCGCGATACAGCGCGATGCTTTCCATGTTTTCGCGGAAGCGCACCAGGCCGTAGCGGAAATCCGCCTCGACCCGCTGCTGCCGGAAGCTCAGCAGCGCCAGCGGCCGGCCGACCAGGTGGGTCAGCCAGGTGCCGACCACCGCGTAGGCCAGGGCGACCCAGACCATGTAGCCGGGGATCGGGATGCCGAACACCTCGATGGCGCCGGACAGGCCCCAGAGGATGCCGACGAAGCTGCCCAAGGAGACCAGGTTGGACAGCAGCCCGAGGCTCAGCGACAGGGTCGTATCGGTGAAGTCGCGCAGATCCTCGGCGATGCGCTGGTCGGGGTTGTCGGTGCCGACCGCGGCGCGATCGGTGGTCAGGCCGATGCGGTAATAGGCGCGGTGGTCCATCCACTCGGTCAGGAACTTGCCGGTCAGCCAGCGGCGCCAGCGGATCTGCAGCAACTGGTTGATGTAGACGCTGTACACCGCAAGCACGATGTGCACCGCCGCGACCTCGCAGAAGCCCGGCAGCAGGCCGCTGGGCGTGTTCCGATACAGGAACAGCAATTCCAGGAACGCCCGCCAGTCCTTGTCCTGCAGGGAGTTGTAGAACTCGCGGCGCCAGAAGCTCAGGACGACGCTCAGGCCGACCAGCGTCAGGTTCATGGCGATGATCGCCAGCAGCAGGCCGCGGGCGGACCAGCGTTCCTCCGAGGTGATGAAGTAGGGCCGGGTGAGACGCCAGGCGTCTTTCAGGAAGGGTCCGATACCACGCATGAACGGGTCATTTCTCGCTGGGTAGAGGGAGTTTTGTCTGCAGCTGGCCGATCCAGGTCTGCACGCGTTTGCGGTTTACGCCAAGGTCGCCATAGCCGTACACGCTGCGCGAATACAGGATCAGATCACTGCTGTCCGCGCCTTCCTGACGGGCCTGCGCCATCACCAGGTCGGGGAAGTTCAGCAGCGCGCTGCGGACAACGTAGTGCACCTGCAACTGATCCGGATAGAGCGCGGCCTGGACCGTGCGCGGCTGTGCCGCGGCGACGGCCTGGACCAGCCTGAACAGCCGGCCGGCCGGCACCGGATAGCGGGGCGTGACGATGTCGGGCGCCGGACTGAAGCCGGCCGGGGCGGCCAGGGCGGTGTTCGGGCTGGCTGGGCGGGTGATGTGGCCGGTGTCCATCGGTGGCGGGGCCGGCAGGCCCTGCGCCCCAGGAAAACCGCAGGCAGGCAGCACCAGGCCGAGCAGCCAGGCGAGGGGATTCATGCGGCGGAGGCACAGGTCATCGCTATCGTGATGCCTGGAATGCGGGGCAGCGGCAAGTCATTTGGCGCCGTGACCACGGCAATCGGAAAGCGCGGTCGTGGCCCGATCCTAACGCTCGGTTCCCAAGCGTTCGGTGAATTGGCCCACCAAATCAAAGGCCAGTGGATGAAATTCGACGGACCTTTCCGTTGGAGTTCATCCACTAGGTGACAAATTGCTCATTCGCGCCGCCGCTGGCACACGCCGGACGTTGACGGACTATCGGCCGTTGGCAATGATCCGGAAAGCGAAGTTCGAAACATCGTAACATCAGGGCGGAGGCCGCTTTTATCGTCGACAGTTGAAGATCGCCGCCTGACAGACCTTCCTCGCCGTGCCGCGAGCCCGTGACAGTTCAATGGTCCGACACAATCAACCGACCTCACACCGCGCCCTATGCGTCACGGCAACGTGCGACGGCCGCGCTGCTTTTCAGTGCATGTGGTCAAGGCTCAACCGGCGCCGCAGAACACCACGGTCAATGTCAATTACGTTTACGCGGCTTCTCTGGGGTTCGGCGGCTATTCGATCGGCGGCCTGTCGGCAAACGTCTACACACTGCCTTTATCCCGAGACGCTCACGACCTTCCTGTCGATGGCTGGCCCGTCGACGGCTGGGCGATCAAGCTTCTGCTGCCAATCCAGCTTGGACTTTACGACTTCCACGCCACCGTGGACGGCCAGCGACTGTCGCTCAGCCAGCAGTCCCTCACACTGGTGCCCGGGGCGGAGCTGCAGATCCCGATTACGGACCGGTTCGTGGTCAAGCCTTTCGCGCAGGCCGGCCCAGGGCATAGCTTCGGCACCGGCAGCGCTAATCCAAACGCGTGGGTCTACCTGACCGGGGTGCGCTCAGTCGCGCAATGGCAGAGCGGCGACTACACGTTTTCCCTCGGCAACGGCGTCATCTATGCCGGCGATAATGTCATCGGTCCGGGCTTCGGCGAACATTACGTCGCCTTGCAGGTTGCCGGCGAGGTGCGCCGTCCGGTTGGCTTCAAGATCGGCGACGTTGTCCCGGACGTTGGACTGTTCGCGGCTGAGTATTACTATCCGGCACCCCTGCAGTTCTCCCGCTACCTGCACAATCCGTTGCAAATAAGTAACCAGAATGAAATTGGTTTTTCAGCTCGGCTCGGCAGAGCCTTCCAAGCTTCTGTCGTTGTCCAATCCGCGCATCGGGGCAGGCATCGTCTTCGGCGGCGGTCTGACGGTCTACCACATCAATTTCGGCTTCCCGTTTTGACCCCGCGATGCGGGGCTCAAGCGGTGGGTGGAACGCCGCCATACGCGGGGGGTGTCTGGACGACCGGTGCCGCGGCGGCGAGAATCTCCGATCGATCATGCGACGAAGGCGGGTAGATGCGTCGACGGTTGATGGTTTCCTTGGTGCGCTTGGCCGCCGCCCCTTGTGCGACGACCCGGCGGTCCCAGCCCTCGGTATAGACCGCGCCCCACGGGCCGAGATCCAGGATGGTGGTATACCAATCGATGGCGAGCGGCAGCATGGGCTCGCCCAGCATGTCGCAGACCACGTTGTGGCCGGCGAACCGCCCCATCGGACGACCGTGCTGGCACGACATGACGCAGGAATGCAGACCGTCGATGGCGAACCAGGCGGCATCGCCGGCGGCGAATTCAGCGTGCAATCCGTCGATCTTCAAGGTGGACTGCACCGGCAGGCGGCCTAATCGATCGCGGGCCACCGGGAAGCGCGCCGTCAACGGGTTGGCCTCCATGCCGGCGCACCAGACCACGGTGTCCGCTGCGATCCGCTCACCATTGGCAAGGGTCGCGCCACCCGGATCGATTGCGACAACCGCTAGTCCTCGGACGCGTCTCCACCCCCAGCGCGGCGAGCGCCTGCGCGATCACCGGTTCGGCGCTGTCGCCCATGTCGGAACCGATCCGGCTCGCCCGGTCGGCCAGGATGACACGAGGCCGCGCTTGCTGATCGTCCCCCAAGATGGATCGCAACCGGCCTGGCATCTCCGCCGCGACCTCGATCCCGGTCAACCCCGCGCCAATGACCAGCACGGTGTCCCGCCCCGGAGAGCGCGGCCGGCCGGCCAGTTCGGCGAGGTGCTGTCCCAACCGAGACGCCGCTTCATACGTGTCGACGTCGAAGCGCGTGCTGCCGAAGCCCCGGGATCGGCGGCCGGACCAATCGGCTGCCAAGGGCAAAAACCAGGCGGTCGTAGCTAAGCTCAGGACGATCTGCCCGCCGCGGTCGCAGGTGACCGTCCGCTCGCCCACGTTCAGATCGCTGACATCGGCCACCACCAGGTGCACGCCGATCGGCTGCAAGATGTCGGCGAGCGGCACGCGGGTGCCGCTCAGGTCGGCCTCGTAGTTGCGTACCCGGATGGAGTGCCACGGCGTCGCGTTCACCACCGTGACGGCGACCTCCTCGGGGCCGATGCCTCGCTCATCCAGTGCCTTGGCGGCCGCGACCGCGGACCAGAGCCCTGCGAAACCCGCGCCGAGGACGATGAGGTGCTGCATGTGCCTGCGATGCTGTCCGATCGGGTGATGCCGACGCCCACGCCAGGGCATTGCTGAATCACCGGATGCGGAGCAGGGCATAGACTCGCTTTAGTGCAAGTCTAACTCGCGAACGGCTGGAAGTCCATCCTGGGCAACCGGCGCAGGTTCCTGGTAGAAGGGCGGCAAGCGGGACGACCCGATGTGGCGTCAAAACCAAGCGACCGCCAAGGAGGCAGCATGCAGAACAGTTCGATCCAGATCCGTCAGGTTGGCGGTGCCGTGGGCGCCGAGATCACCGGCATCAATCTGGCTGAACCGCTGGCCGACGCGGCCTTGCAGACGGTTCGGCATGCGCTCGCCGATCGCGGCGTCGATATTCTTCCGCAACCAGCAGATGACGCCGGAGCAGCATATCGCGCTGGCGCGCCGATTTGGCGACATCAACGTCAATCGCTTCTTTGCCCATGTCGAGAACTATCCCGAAATCGCCCTGGTGGCGAAGGAGCCGCAGCAGACGCGCAATATCGGCGGTGGCTGGCATACCGACCACAGCTACGATCAGGTGCCGGCGATGGGATCAATGCTGTATGCGCGAGAGGTTCCTCCCGCCGGCGGGGACACGTTGTTCGCCAGCATGTACGCCGCCTACGACGCGTTGTCCGATGGGTTGAAGCGGACCTTGGGCGGGCTGCGGGCGCACCACTCCAGCCGGCACGTGTTCGGGGTGGAGCGCGCCGACATGAAGGGCCGCATCGGCAGGCCCGAACTGGCGACCCAGGACGCGGTTCACCCGGTGGTGATCACGCATCCGGACAGCGGGCGGAAGGCGCTGTATGTCAACCCGGGCTTTACGCTGGGCTTCGAGGGCTGGACCGCCGAGGAGTCTCGCCCGCTGCTGGAGTTCCTTTATGCTCACGCGGCTCGGCCGGAATTCACCTGCAGGTTTGCCTGGCAAAGCGGCTCGATCGCGTTCTGGGACAACCGGTCGACGTGGCACTACGCGGTGAATGATTACCACGGCGAGCGACGCCTGATGCACCGGATCACCGTCGAGGGCTGTCCGCTGGGCGGTTAGGACCCATCGCCCCGGGTAAAGATTCTCCAGGTTCGCACGGGTTGGGATCAGGAAAGCGGGCGCGTTGGCGCTGCGTTAACGTGCGCAGGAGGTCGTCCGCGCATCCCGCCGATGGCCCGACGCCTATCAACCCGCAAGCCGGATCAGGCGGGCCCGGTCGGGCAATCCGAAGATAGGTCTGGCGAGCCGAGCCGGACAAGTGCGGCGATCCGCCGCGGCGTTCGCTGCTTATAGACCACTGGAACAATGATCTCACGTTGGAACGGATGCCGCTTGTGCAATTCATCGGCCAGGCATTCGCCGTAGACCGACTGAGAAGCCCTGGTCCAACGTTGCGATGGCCCTCGAGCGCCAAGCCGATGACCGGTTGGAAAGGTCCGGGTGTGACAGCATGTCCCCGCCTTCGTGTATCTTCGTGGTGCTTGGTGTTCTTCGTGGTAAAATCTTTCGAAAGAGTAAACAGGCACGGATTTTTCCACGATGGCACGCCACCGATCCGCGGCTTGGACCGACGGTCAGAGTGGCACGCCTGACGCAGGTATGTGGTTCGTCTACCGGTTTTACCACGAAGAACACGAAGCACCACGAAGGGGCACGAAGACATCCGTCCGCCATGGCCGCCGGCGTGGCCAAGCTCACTTCTCCAGCACGTAACGTCCCGGTGCGTCGTCCAGCGGCGGATGCGCGGCGTTGCCCATCGTGGGTGGCTTGCCCTTGCCGTCCGAGTGCTGGCCCAGCCAGCGCGCCCAGTCGGTCCACCAACTACCGTCATGGCGGGTGCTCAATTCCTGCCATTGCTTCGGGGTGTCGACCGTTTCGTTGCCGTCGTTGACCCAGTAGCTGCCTTTGCCGCCGGGCGGGTTGATAATGCCGGCGATATGCCCGCTGTTTGCTAACACAAAACGAACCTTGCCGCCGGTCAGTTGCGTCAGGCGCCAGGCGCTATCCCAAGGCACGATATGGTCCTTCTCCGCGCCCACCGCGTAGGCATCCATGGTGATGCGGCGAAGATCCAACGCCTCGCCCTTCAGGTGGATCTTGCCTGGCTTGATCAGGTTGTTCTCGCCATAGGTGTTGTGCAGATACCAACTATGCGCCTCGCGGGTCATCCGCGTGCCGTCGCTGTTCCAGTACAGCAGATCGAAAGCGGCGGGCTGCTGCCCCAGCAGGTAGTTGTTCACCACGTTCGCCCAGATCAGGTCGTTCGACCGCAGCAGGTTGAACATGTTGGACATCTCCCGGCTGTCGAGATAGCCGCGTTCCATCATCTGCTGCTCGACGAAGTCGATCGCCGGTTCCCCCAGGAACACCGCGGTGTCGCCCACCTTGGAGAAATCCTGCAGCGACACCATGAAGGTCGCGGCAGCCAAACCGCTTGTCGCCCTTTGGTGGCGAGCCAAGCCAAGGCCATCGCCAGCAGGGTGCCGCCGATGCAATAGCCCATCACGTTCACGGTCTGGCTGCCGGTGATGTCGCGGATCACATCACTCGCCTGCAACGGACCCAGATCCATGTAGTCCTCGATCGTGGTGCCATCCATCGATTCGTCCGGGTTCTTCCAGGACACGACGAAGACGGTGAAGCCCTGCTCGACCAGGAAGCGCACCATGCTGTTCTTCGGCTGCATGTCGAGGATGTAATACTTGTTGATCCAGGGTGGCAGGATCAGCAGCGGAATCTGGTGCACCGTGTCGGTGGTGGGTACGTACTGGATCAACTCGATCAGCTTGTTGCGATGCACCACCTTGCCTTGCGTCAGCGCCAGGTTGCGCCCCGGCGCGAAGGCAGTGGCGTCGACCATGCTCAGCCGCCCTTCCTTCAGGTCGTGCAGCAGGTTGCGCGCACCATCGGCCAAACTGGCGCCGCCGGTCTCCATTGCTCGCCTTAACGCCTCCGGGTTGGACAGCAACAGCAGCGATGGGCTCATCGCATCGACGAACTGGCGCAGGTGGAAGTTGAGCCGCTGTCGCTCTGTCTCGTCCAGGTCCGTCGCCTCGCCCTGTCGCAGCAGCCAGTCGGAGGCGAGCAGGTACATCTCCTTCAGCGTGCGGTAGGCCGGGTTGGCATGCCATTCCGGTGCGGCGAAGCGCTTGTCGGTGGTGCGGGCAGCCTTGTCCCCCGGCTCAGCGGTGCCGCTGCCGACCCATCGGCGGCCGGCATCGTTCCAGGCGTCGACCGCGGCGCCCAGCAAGCGGGTATTCAAGTCCACGGCAGCGGAAACAGCCTTTCCAGGCTGCCGCAGGGACTGCAGCCAGACGGTGCGAAGCGCGCGGGCGATCTCCGCCCAGTCCACCGGCACGACATCGTGCAGCGGATTGGCGTTCCACATCTGGTCGATCGAGCGCAGCACTGGGTCCTTGGCCAGAACGTCGTTGAGTTGCTTGACCCCGGAGGCAAGCAGGTTGCCCGCGGCGGCATCCGGCGTGATCTGCCACCACTGGCTACTGGCATCACCCCAATTGTCAGTCCACAGTCTGGCGGAACTGGATGCGGCGTTCAGCCATGATGTCCATACGCCGAGCATTGCCTCCGGGTCGGGCATGGCAAGCCCTGGTAGGCTGAGGGTTGCTGATGTGACGGGTTTCTTGCTGTCCATGACACTCTTCTTCTACCAGGCCCGCGGGATTCGTCCGGTTCCGACGGTCCCCGGAGCATTCAGAGCCTTCACGCAACGCTGGATGCCGGGATAAGAATGCGATACAGGCGCGATCCAGCACTGGTGCATCTGTGCACTGGTCATAGATACGGCTACCCGGATACCAGAGGCTTCCGCACCGGTATCCGAAGCAGGGACGCGCCAAGACGCAGCACCAAGGCAGCCGTGCTTGCTGCCTACCCTTCCAATTTGAAGCCGGCTTTGAGTGTCACCTGATAGGAACCCACGTCACCGTCGCTGATCTGGCCACGAATTTGCGTCACTTCAAACCAACCCAGATTACGCAGCGTTTCGCCGGCCTTGGTTATAGCCGCCTTGATTGCCTTGCTGATGCTTTCATCGGACGTCCCGACAAGCTCGACAATCTTGAATACGTTCTCAGGCATTGTTTCCTCCATTTGTCTCGTCGAGGTGACCATCGTGTCTTGCCGGACTGCCGTGCAACCGACCCGCTGGTCACATGACGCTAGACGATGTCTGGTCGTTTTGGCTAGCGCCTGCACGCCGCCGGTTTTAGAGCATGCGTTGAGCGAGGTCCGTGCCGCGCGCGATGACCTCGTCGAACTTGGCCTGAGCGGTGGCCCTGTTGGTCCAATCGCTTCGTGTCAGGATGCTGGCAACGTTCGGCAGGTCATCAAGCGGGATCCCGTCACGTTTCCCGTCATGGCAACTATAGAGTTTGTTGTTGCGACGCTCCACGACGGCAAATCGGTCGCCCTGGCCTATCAGCAGATGTGTGCCGTGCTCCGCTACGATGATTACGTCCATGCCACGCTTCCTTCGCTGCCATAGGGTGCTGTTGTTTCGGTGGTCATTGCCTGTCCGACCGAAAAGTCATGGTCTCGATGAAGCCATCATAATAGTGCCGTTGCCCGACGCCGACCGGATTTTCACCGCTGCCTGGATTTCCGCGCCGGTGCCGTCTGATCGGAAACCGCATTAGCCTCCGCGCAGGAAGTCGTCGGTATATTCACCGCGCGAGACTTTGACCGCAATGCCGTCGTCGGTGTCGCAGTCCAATGCCTCGGACCCGGCAATCCGTCCCGGTTCGGCCAGCTCGTCGAGCCTAGCGGCGAAACCGGCGGCGGTTTCCGGCGATACGCGCCAGACGAACGCCTGCCCGTTGCACCGCTGTACACCGGCCGGACCCGGCGCGACAGTCAACAGCAGATCAGCCCCAGCCATCTGGCAAAATCCCAACTCCCTGAATGCCACATCCCTGCCTTCCCTGGCGAACCGCCGCAATACCCCACCGAGTGCTCTGCAGTCCTCCGCCTCCCCGAGCATCAGGATCATCGGGTTGAAGTCGCTGGGCAGAAAGCCGATCCGCATCATACCAGTTCCAGCACGTCGGTGGCGTGGCACAACTCCTCGGTGCCGATGTTGTCGCCGGACAGCAGGCGCACGCGCAACCATTCGCCGTCGCCGAGGTTCTCCGTCACCTCGGCGGTCAGGCCGCCGGCGATGACCAGTCTGGTGCCGACCGCGATGTCGTTGACTGTCAACATGGGATCGCCATCAGAACAGGATGCTGAGGTTTTTCGCCAGCAGGACGTTCTGCTCCAGAATCAGTTCCCGCCTTGCGATCAGCCAGCCGTCACCGTGCCGGCGCAACGTGTCGGTGCGGCGGCCAATGAAGGTGTTGCTTTCGTACTCGACACGGTTCTGGTAGACCAGGAAACGACAGCCGACGGTGACAGTTGCGGGATCCTCGGCCGAGGGCGTCACGTCCAGCAGCCGCACGTTGCTGACCATGTGGGTGACGCGGGACAATGGTTCCTCGGCGTAATGAACGCCGGTCAGGATCTGCTCGACGCGCTTGCCCAGGGTCCACTTGTCCTCGTCGAACCAGGAGATGCCTTCGCCTTGCCGGGTGTTTTCCTTCTCCGCATGCTGGCCGAACTTCACGTTGCGGCGGATCGGCATGAAGTAGACGAGATCGTCGGCCAGCAGGTTGAGCCATTCGCGAAACCGCCGCTGATCCAGCAGATCGGCCTCCAGGTACAGGAAATCCTCGATCTCCTGCTTCAGGGCAAACCAGGCCAGGCCTCGCGTGGCGTGGTGTTCCAGTGCCGCGCTCATTCGGCGGCCTGACGGACGGCGGCGTCCGACCGGCCCAGCAACCGGTCCCAGCCCTCGCCTTTCAGATAGCGGCCATAGACCTGGTAGTAGTTGCGGGCGCTCTGTTCGGTGATCTGCGTGCTGACGTCGCCAGGAACCGGATCGTTACGCTTATAGGCGCCGAGTGACTGCTGGTAGTTGAACGGGTAGCGGCGGGCGATCGTACCGGTGGAGGAAGCGGTCGCGTATAGCCAGTTCTCCATGTCGTCCTGCTCGGTCATGCCAGCCGGGCCGGAATAGCGCATGTAGAAGCGGCGCAGCACATCCTTCACTTCGGCCGGCGCATCGGCGTCGACCAGGAAGAAGCGCCAGGCCTCGGTTTCGGTCGGGCTGTGCGGGTGCCAGACGCACAGCGCGCGCGGTTGGCGACCGTGATAGGAGGTGTTGGGGAACAGGTTGCCGACGAACGGCATGAGGCGCGCCTTGTCGCCTTGCCGGCGTCTGCGCTCGTGGAAGCAGTGACGAAAGTATTCGTCGACGACCGGATATTGCATGTAGGACGGCTGATAGTCGAAATCTTCCGGCATCCAGACGCTGTGCACGCCGTGGCCTTGCGGGAAGCTGACCCAGACGTGCTGGCCCTTGTTGTATTCGTTATCGCGCCGCCCGGTCTGGCCGGCCGCGGTTCGGGCGCTGGGACCGATGCCGATCATGTCGACCGAGCGATGCGACGGATTGTGGTAGGTGTCGCCAAGGAAATTCTCGGCTGCGAACTTCCAGTTGGCGGGCAGGATCCATTTGTGGATGCCGATCACCTCGGAGCCGCCGGGGCGGCCGTCGCGGCAATCCAGCACTTGGTCCAGATGGTCCACCGCATCACCTAGATAGGTCATCAGATCCGGCGCATCGGGGTCCCAGGAGGCCCAGACGGTGCCTTTGTAAAGCTGCAGTTTCGCCACCTCGATCAGCGACCATGCGGCGCGGTCGAGCTGACCCTCGTACAGCGCACGGTAGAGCGGCACCCCCTGCAGCTTGCCGTCGGTGGTGTAGCTCCAGGAATGGTATGGGCAGACGAACAATGAGGTGTTGCCCTGCTCGTAACGGCACACCTTCATGCCACGGTGGCGGCAGGAATTCAGGAAGACGTGCACCGCACCCTGCGCGTCGCGGCACAGGATGACGGATGCATCGCCCATGCGGGAGACGAAGAAGTCGCCGGGATTGGGGATCTGGCTTTCGTGGCCGACGAACAGCCAGGCGCGAGTGAAGAGTTTTTGAAGCTCTTCCTGGTGGAACGCTGGCGAAACGAAAATCTCGCGGCTGATGGTGCCGCGATCGATGTCGATCATCTCATCGACGGGCAGTGCCGTTGTCATGCTGCCTCTCCTCCTTCGGTTTTCGCGTCGCGCGTCAGCTCATCGTGTCATCCAGCGCGCCGCGGCGGCATCGTCTTCGTCGCGGGCTTCGACCCACGCGCCGTCGCCGCTGACGAAATCCTCACGCTTCCAGAATGGCGCCCGGGTCTTCAGCCAGTCGATCAGGAACGCGGTCGCATCCAGGGCCGCCTGACGATGCGCCGAGGCGGCGATCACCAGCACGATATTCTCGCCCGGGCGCAGCGAGCCGACGCGATGGATCACCGTGCAGCCCAGCAGCGGCCAGCGTTCCGCGGCCTGGTCGGTGATGCGGGCGATGGCACGCTCGGTCATGCCCGGATAATGCTCGAGTGTCATGCCGGTGACCGGCGAAGCGGGATCTTTGGCGTTGTCACGCACCGTGCCGACGAAGCAGCCGATGCCGCCGATATCGGTGCGGCCAGCCGTGATCGCGGCGATCTCCGCGCCGACGTCGAAATCCTCGATCTGGACCTTGATGTGCGCCATCGGTTGGCCAGGTTATTCCTCTATCGGGGGTTTGTCATGCGGCGAGTGGCTGGGGTCATTGCTGCCGCTGGTTTCGGGGCCGATGCCATCCCGGCACTGGTGCCACAATATGACCTTGCTGCCTCCCAGCCTCGGCCACAGGCGAAAATTATCGTCAGTTTGTGACGCAGGGAACAGCGCCGACACGTCCGGTCCCGGCATGTTGCGTCCTGTAGCCAACGGAGACCCGCCATGCGAGCCTATCTTGAAGTCGTTGCGGCCATTATCACCCTGCTGCTCGCCTATGTCGCGCTGGTGCCGCTGATCGCGTGACCACGCTTGCATCATCAATGTCCTGCGATGTCACCGGGTTCGGCCCGCATCCAGCGGTCGATATCCAGGCGCCGCACCTCCTGCAGCAGTTTCGCCAGTTGCGCCGCCTGGTGGCGCAGGATCGCAGCACCCAGGTCCGCCGTCGCCGAAGCCGCGTCGCCCAGGGCGCCGGCTGGATGCAGATCCTGCGTCTCCCAGCCGAAGCCGATGCCGCCTTCCGGCGTCAGCACGGACATCGTTGCCTCCTGCCGCAGCCAGGCGCTGCGGAAGTCGATGGCCTGGTTCATGTGCACAAGTTCGGGGGCGAGATGCAGCATCAGGCTGGTCTCCACCAGGCCGCCGTGAATGCCGTGCACGCGTTCGTCGCGGCTGATGGTCACGTCTTGCGGCAAGCCGAGGCGGCTGGCCATGCAATTGACCGCGAACAGGCCGTCGCCGCGCAGGCGCCGGCAGACGATATCGACCACCTGCGGCTGGCCGCCATGGCTGTTCAGCACGACCAGCCGCCGCAACCCGGCGCGCCGGACGCCGCGGCCGATTTCGCTCAGCACCGCGATCAGCGTCTCGGCTGACAAGCGTCAGCGTGCCGGGAAACCGCACATGCTCCACCGACAGCCCGACCGACTGCATCGGCAGCGCCAGCACGGTTGCATCCGGCGGCACCAGGGTCAGCGCCTGGCTCATCAGGCCGGCGTTGATCGTGGCGTCGACGCTGACCGGCAAATGCGGCCCATGCTGCTCGATCGCGGCGACCGGCAGGATGGCGACGGTGTCCTCCGGCAGCGACCGGAAGTCGGTCCAGGCAAGGTCCTGCCAGTCGCGGGATAGGGTCATTGCGGTTTCGCTGATGCCTACGGCTTGATCATGCGTGCAGCACGGGTCCCGCGCAACCCGGGTCTGCGTGGGCCTCGTGATCAGGAATGTGGCAATCGCACACATCACGGGCAGACGAGACGCTTGGTGGGAGGGGCGACGACGCCTCTGGCGGTTCCCCGTAGCCTCGCCAATGCGAGGGCGGCAGGGTGGCATAAGCGTTCGTTTCCTGCTCAAGCACATACTGGCCGTCGCGCCATTTCCCGGCGCGACGCCGCACCTGGTTTAGAATGCCAAGCGCGCTGGTCTCAATTGTGGAACTTGTCGATATAAAGCTAATCGCCGTTATGGTAGGTTTGCCGCGTGGTTGAGATGAATCATCCCGTTGTTGCTGCTGCCGATCCTGCGCTTGTCCGCTTTCGCGCGGCACTCGGCAGGATGTATGGCAATCGTCTTGATCGTGTGGTGTTGTTCGGCTCGCGGGCGCGGGGCGATGCGCGCCCGGACTCTGATTATGACGTTGCGGTGTTCCTGAAATCGCTGCCTGACTTCGATAGATGGCATGAACTTGATCGTCTGGCCGCGCTACGCGTGAGCCTGATTGATGAGACGGGCGCATTCTTCGATGCAAAGCCTTACGCCGCAGGTGCCTACGGGGAAAGTTCGCCGCTCATGCATGAGATTCGCCGCGATGGGCTGGATTTGTGAAACTGGAGGCGGGTCGATTTCTGGACAAGGCGCGCAAACTGCTGGGTCACGCCGACATCATGCTACAGACCGACCTCGACGATGCCGCCGGGCGCACCGCCTACCTTGCGGGATTTCATGCAGCGCAAGCCTTCATCTTTGAGCAAACCGGCCGCTCTGCAAAAAACCCATGATGGGGTACAGACCGAATTTCTGCGCTTGACTAAAAACGACGCACAGTTTGAAGGGAAGCTGCGCGTGTTCCTGTCGCAGACCTACAACCTGAAAGCCATTGCGGATTACGAAACTGGCCCCGGCTCCGATGTGTCGCCTGAGCGGGCCAACCGAGGCGGTTACGGCAGCGCGGCTTTTTGTAGCTCGGCTGACCGGGATGATCGACAAGTCCTGAAAGCTCGCGCTTATGTAACGCGCGTCTCTTTGCGAAATAGCTTAGCTCGACTTTGGCCATTAGGCGGCATTGCCAAGCGCGTAGACGACAGCCTTTTGCAGCGCTGGTTTGGGTTTTACGACGTTGCCGCCGGGCCGCGACATCAGGAAATTCTGCGGTATTAGGTAGCAGCCGCCACCACAGGATAGCGGCGTCCGTGGCTAGGACAGCTTACCATATAGGATATTGAAGACGCACAGGTTATTGCGGGGTTGCTCGCCAAGCGGGCGCAGATTGCCCAACGCATTGTCGATCTCCGCAAGCAAGTCACGAAGCACAAGGCTGAGATCGTCCAGATCGACGAGGCCATTGCGCTGTTTGCGACAGACCTCACGGTGGCAAAGCGCAAGGCGTCCCGGTTCGCTCGGTCTGAGCACTTTGCCAGTGGAGAGCTAACCCGCCGCTGCTGGGAAGCAATGCGGCAAGCATCTGGTCCGATCTCAGCCGACGAATTGGCGGTCAAAGCCATGAATGACAAAGGGATGGACCCAGCCGACGTGGCGACGCGGGCTAACTTCGTTCAGCGGTTCGTGTGGACGCTCACGCGAATGCTGGCGCACCATCGGGTGGAGAAGATTGGACGAGGGCCGGAGGCACGGTGGTGCCTACCGGAGGCTCGCTGACACGCAGATGGACGAACTACACCGGCTAGCCGCGCTATGAGGCGATACGCTTGAGTGGCGCCGTCATGTTGATCGAATAGACTACAACTCATCACGTCTGTAGCCGTGGGCATTATTGCAGCGACTGCGTCAGTAGCTTTGGGCGGTGGGTGCCCAATTGCCCTCATGGACATGGCGTGTAAGGATTGTAAACGTGATGCTAAATCCGCGAGAAGAACTCCTCAGCACCATTCGTGTAAACGCCTGACCGATCGCTATAGAGCTTGCCGTGATCAATCCGGCGACATGTCGAACCTGCCATGCAGGTCATTCCAAGCCGTAGCCTCATCCGCATTCAGCTTCGTCTCCGGTGCTACCCGGTTGATGATGAAACCTAACGCGGCACTTTCTGATTTGAACACGGCCGGCAGCGTCCGACCCCCACGTTCCCGCATGACCACCACAACCTTGCGCTTGCCACTCTGGTTCTTGGTCAAGCGCAGATCGCGGCGGTTCTCCTTGTAGTTGGCAGGTTTCACGTAACCGCCAAAGTAGCCGCCATCGACCTCTACCGTCTCGCCGGCACCGCCGATGTGCATACCCTTTAGCTCGGACGCCATCGCCTCGCGCAGCTTGTGGGCCAGGACAAAAGCCGTCTTGTACTGGACATCCAGATCACGGGATAGCGCCAGGGCGGACTTGCCCTTCACCTCGTTGGCAAAGATCGCGATGGCAGCGAGGTATGTCCGCAACGGGAGCTTGTGGAAGGCAAACAGGGTGCCGGACGTGATGGAGAAGTCTTTGCGGCACGCCTTGCAGCGGAACCGGAGCGCACCGGACGGGCGGCGGCACTCATACACGGTCGGGCATTCGCAGCGCGGGCAGATCGCCCTGCCATCGGTCCAGCGGACGTTGCGGAACACCGTCTCGGCTTCCTCGTCCGTCATGGGCAGGACCGACGCTAGGGAGAGCGTCCGGGCTTTGGCTGAGAGGAGGAAGTGTTAAGACACTTGTCACATCTGTCGTTAAGTCAACGGATATGTAGATTATCCAACGCTAGCTTGCAATAGAAAATCTGACACATATGTCGTATTCCGTGCGAATGAGTAGGAGAATCGACATGGCTAGCACAAGCGATAAATGGGCGGATCACGCCAAGCGGCATCTGAAGGCCGAATTGAAGCGCGCGGACGTGAACTATGCGGAACTGGCTCGACGCTTGACGGAAATGGGTATTCCGGAAACGGATGCGTCAGTGGCCGCTAAGGTTAACAGGGGGGCTTTCCCAGCGTGGTTTCTGTTTGCCGTTATGCGCGCCATTGGCGCACATACCTTACGTGTGGAGGATTGGTCCTAGGGCTTTGTTACAGTGAGCCAGCGCTAGGCCAACATCAGAGCGGCAATGATGCCAATCGCAATGCACAGAACACCAAAAGCGTACCAAACCTCCCCTTGCCACCTGTTGTGGAACCTACGTATTCCGAACTGATCGATCAGAGTGCTTGCCAGCCATCCCAGGACAGCCATCAGGCTGATCTTTGCATAGCCTGGCGCTCCGCTGTAGCGACCGAGGATCAGGCTTTTTGGTCTAGAGTAGCGTGCTTGGTCGGCGTCTTTGGGATTATCTTTGTAGTTCGCACGCTGCACTATACTAGAGTTGCCGTCAACCCGGTTTGCCGGTCTCCTCGCGGAATTTGCTTGACGCGGTAACGGGCGCGTCGGTTCTAAGTCCGGGCATGAACGCCGCTGATCTCAGCAGCCTTTCCCACTCCGAAAAGGATGCTCTGATCCTGACGCTGATGGCGCGTCTGGAAGCGGCAATGAAGCGGATCGACGAACTGCAGGCACGGATCGACGAACTAGCGGGCCAAACAAAACCTCGGGCAATTCCAGCACACCGCCGTCCAAGGACCGCAAGCCGATCGTATCGTCAAACCGGCCGGGCAGGGACCGCGCGGTGGCAGCCTTGGCCGTAGAGGCGGTGATCGTGGCTTGAGTTGCAATCCCGATGAAACGGTGATCGCCCGTCCAGCGCGTGCCGATATTGCCAGTCTGCGCTGGTTCAAGACAGCCAAACGCTTGATGCCCGCTACGACAAATTCGCCTGCCTGAGGTTCGCCCGTGGTCACTCGGGTGGAGCGCTACGCGGGGTGTTGCCAGTGCTGCGGGAGAACCAGGTGGCGGCGCTGCCGCAGGGGTTGGAACCGGCACACCCTTCAGCATCGGCATCGTGGCGCTGGCGATGTATCTGCGCTTTGTGCACGCGGTCAGCTACAAGCGGCTCGCCGGCTGCTGCTGGACCTGTATGGACTTGCCATCAGCGAGGGCGCGCTGGACGCCGCCTTCCGCCGCGGCAAGCTGCACTTTGATGCCGATGTCGCTGCCATCCTTGCACGTTTGCGCTGCGCCGGCTGATCTGCCGGATGAGACCTCGGTCCGCGTCGATGGGCGGACGCAGTGGAACTGGGTCTTTCAGAACGAAGACGTTGTTTTCCATGGACTGTGACAGTCGGGGGGCGGGCGTGGTGGGCGAGGTGCTGGACGGTCACCGCCCAACCCTATGGGTGTCCGATCTTTATGGCGCCCAGCAAGGTCATGCCGAGAGTTGGCAAGTTTGCCGGACATGGACTGCGCGACTGCCATACGCGATCGAGGCGGGCGATACCGTGTTCGCGCCGCGCATGAAGGCACTGCTGTTGCGCGCCGTGGTGCTGGCGTGTCGGTCCGCGATCTGGCCGAAACAACGCGCCAGGCTTACCGAAGGCGGCTGGACCGATCTGAACCGGGTGATGATACTGGCGCCGGAACAGCGCGACGGCAGGCGGTTGCGGCGCCGATATGGCAAAGTTCGAGAGTACCTGTTTACCTTTCTGACCCACCCCGAGGTCACTGCCGATAACAACAGCAGTGAGCGTGAGCTGCGCCCGACCGCAACCTACCGCAAAGTCACCGGTGGGTTCCGCTCACATTGGGGCGCCGACCTCTTCGCCGCTGTCCGATCTGTTATCGGAACCGCAAAGCGCCGCGGTATCGATGCCTATCAGGCTATCGCATACATTACACGGACAGGGTGCGCTCGCAGGGCCGAAGCGGCCCAAGTTAGCGCCAGGGCGGCGGAGCAAGCCATTCAGGAGAACTCTAAAACGCTTTTTCATGCCCGGGAAGTCGCTGACCGCGACTTCAGGCCGTGGCTGACAGTCACCGCCGAACTCGTTAGTGAAGTTGGCACTCGCTATTCTTTGGAAGAACGGGAAATAACCTTTTTTATAAAACTTACTTGCGTGAATGTCGGGCGGGTAGCCGCTAGTCACATCATTTACCGCGTCCGAGGAATCGATGAGAGCCTCGTTGGCAACATTGACGGCTGGTTTGAAGAAAATATTCGGAAGTCTGCCGACTTTATCCTCCGCGAGGGGGACGCCCTGATCCCGTCTGAACGCCACGTTAGCAGGCATTGGTGCCGTATCCCTGGACCTGAGGAGGACAGTCATTGGGTTACGGACCCGAAGCCCAATCGAATCGGCAAGTTCTGCGTTGGTATTTTTGTTGCTTATCGAGGCGAGAGTGGCGATGAGCGCGTCTTTCACACAGCAAAGGTTTTGCCGGTTGGTGACCCCAATCTCGTTGAATTCTTTCCACTCATCAGCATAGACGAATTTCCCAAAGGGACGGGAGACGTGGCTTTGGGTCCCGTATACGTAGCCAGAGCCACATAGCGAGAGGGCTAGCGCGAGCGCTCCCAATCTAATCAACGGCACCTCCCAACCAACGTGGGAATGCCTGCTGAAAGCCGCCAATCTGGTGTGGTGGCGGCTGCTACCTAACCCGTCTTATTCATGAGCCTAGCGGAATTTGGCAGAAAACCGCATCTTATCAACAAGATGCACACTGATGGCCCGTGGCGTATTTTGCCACAGGCCCGGAACGCGAAACGCTTGGAATTCGAGCGATTTTCAACGACGGCAGACACGCCGTGAATAAGATGGGCTAATACCGAAATTCTATTCGTGCCAGATATGGCGACGCTCAAGAGCCAGCGTATCGCTAAAGGTTGGCCGGCTTTTGCGACACCAGGCACTGGTGGCAACACCTCGCCGCTCGGCGGCGCGGAGCTGGGCGGCCAGCAAGGTGACCAGGGAGAACAGGCCGAGCAGGCAAGGCGTGGTGCGGGCGATGGCGCGATCGGGCCATTGCGGCTGTGTTTCGATGCCGAGGAGGCGCGGGTTTCTCAAAGATGACCGCGAATTGCCAACGCTGGATAAACCAGCGCAGCACTCGCTCGGGGTTGGTCTCAAGCGTGCTGCACAGCAGCGCCTGCGGCGTGAACCGGCCGAGGGGATCGCGCACCAGCCCCTCCGCAGCCATTCCACGCGCTGCGCGCGCGGAACCTTCGGCCGCTCGCCCAGCGGATCGGCACGATGGGCAGGCGCCTCCCTGAACCCCCGGATCAGCCCGCCAACAGCGCGATCGTTTCCCGCGCAATCACTCGTTCCTCGTCGGTCGGAATGACGAAAGCCGGCCGGCCGGAGGCAGCGCTGGTGATCCGCTGCGCGCCGCCCGCCTTCTTCTCGTTCGCAGCCGCATCCAGTTCGAACCCCAGCCAAGCCAGCCGCCGCAGCACCCTGGCCCGCACCGGTGGGCTGTGTTCACCAATACCGGCGGTGAAGACCAACCCGTCTATGCCGCCCATGCTGGCCGCCAGCGCACTGGCCGTCCGGGCGACATGGTAGACGAAATATTCCACCGCCAGTTTCGCCAGCGGCGCCTCGCTCGCCAGCAGGGCCCGCATGTCGTCCGACACGCCTGACAAACCTTTCAGGCCGCAATCATGGTACAGCAAGTGCTCGACCTGATCGACGCTCCAGCTCTTTTGCTGCTGCAGCCACAAGATCACCCCGGCATCGATCGAGCCGGGCCGCGTGCCCATCGGCAGCCCGTCCAGCGCGGTGAAACTCATTGACGAATCAACGCTGTGGCCATCCATCAAGCCGCACATCGAGGCACCCGAGCCCAGATGCGCGACAACCACCCGACCGGCGGCGATCTCCGGCGCCTGGGTTTTCATCGCGCCGGCGATATAGGCGTATGACAGGCCGTGGAAGCCGTAGCGCCGCACACCCTGCTGATACAGCGCGTCCGGAATGGCAAAGCGATCGGCGACGGCCGGATGGCCCCGATGAAATGCAGTGTCGAAGCAGGCAACATGCGGCACCCCCGGAAAGCGGCCGAGCAATGCTTTCAGGACCGCGAGGGCCGGCGGATTGTGCAGCGGCGCCAGCGGCGAGACCGCCTCTATGCGCCGCAGCGTGGCGTCGTCCACCCGGATCGCCCGGTCCAGCTCCGGGCCGCCATGCACGATGCGGTGCCCGAAGCCGGACAGTTCGCCGGAAAAGGGTCCATCGGCGATCGCGCTCAACGCGTCCAGCGCCGCCGATGGGGTCGCCGCGGTCATTGCGGTGTTGCCCCCTTGGCCGCCCTGTTCGCCACCTGCGGCACGCTTGATCTTCAGGCTGGCCTGTCCGCCGATGCCTTCCACCGCGCCGGACAGGATCGGCGGCGCCTCCGGCTGATCGGGATAGACGGCGAATTTCAGGCTAGACGAGCCGGTGTTGAGAATGACGATCCGGCGATCGGCTTCAGCCACGATGCGGCTCCGTTAACATCATCAGGCGTCCCCTCTTGGCCTCTGGCTCGAATACCGTACATGGTGTCGGCAGAGTGCAATAGCGCGCTACCGCCGCAGCCGGGAGATCCATGCCATGACCACGAAGTTCGGCCTCGCCCAGCCCATCCGCCGCGTCGAGGATCCGCGGCTGCTGAAGGGTGCCGGGCGCTACACCGATGACATCGTCCTGCCGGACATGCTGTTCGGGATCGTGCTGCGCAGCCCGCATGCGGCGGCGAAGATCACCCGGATCGACACTGCCGCGGCGGCGGCCTCGCCCGGCGTGCACGCAGTGTATACCGCGGCCGATCTCAGTGCCGACGGGCTGACCTCGATGCCGTGCGCCGCGCTGGTGGCCAACCGGGACGGCTCGCCGCAGGCCGCGCCGCCGCATCCGGTGCTGGCCGACGGCACGGTTCGCCACGTCGGCGACCCGGTCGCCTTTATCGTCGCAGACAGCACCAAGCAGGCGCGCGATGCGGCCGAACTGGTGGAGGTGGACTACGATATCCTGCCTTCCGCCACCGACCTGGCGACAGCGATGGACGACGCGACCCCGAGAGTGTGGCCGGAGGTCGCCAACAATCGGGTCTTCGATTGGGAAATCGGCGACAAGGCGGCAACCGATGCCGCGTTCGCCCAGGCGGCGCATGTGACTCGAATAAGGGTCGTCAACAACCGGATCGTGGTGAACTCGATGGAGGCGCGCGCCGCGCTGGCGGATTTCGACCTCGCGGCCGGCCGTTGGACGCTGTATGCCAACACCCAGGGCGGCTGGCTGGTGAAGAACCTGATCGGCCCGCTGTTCAACACCGAGCCGGAGAAATTCCGCATCATCACCCCCGACGTGGGCGGCGGCTTCGGCATGAAGCTGTTCCTGTACGCCGAACATGTCCTGACCTGCTATGCGGCGCGGAAACTTGGGCGGCCGGTGAAGTGGACGGCGGAGCGTGGTGAAGCCTTCCTGTGCGACACCCAGGGCCGCGACAACCTGACCGAGGCCGAACTGGCGGTCGACGCTGATGGGAAATTCCTTGCCCTGCGCACCCGCAACGTCGCCAACATGGGCGCCTATCTGTCGACCTTCGCACCTTTCATCCCGACCTATGCCGGCACCGGTGTGCTCGCCAGCGTCTACGGGTTCAAGGCGATCTACGCCAACGTGCTGGGCGTGTTCACCAACACCGTGCCGGTGGATGCCTATCGCGGCGCCGGCCGGCCGGAGAGCAACTACCTGGTCGAACGCGTGGTCGACGCGGCGGCCCGCGAACTGAAGATCGACCGGGTCGAGCTGCGCCGGCGCAACATGGTGCTGCCCTCGGCCATGCCGCACGCCACGCCGGTGGGCAAGCTGTACGACAGCGGCGACTTCCGCATCGTGCTGGATGCCGCCACCGCCAAGATGGATTACCCCGGCTTTGCCGCCAGGCGGGCGGAAGCCGCCGCGCGAGGCAAGCGGCGTGGCCTTGGGCTGGCCTACTACCTGGAAGCCACCGGCGGTGATCCGACCGAACGAGCCGAAATCCGCTTCGCCGAGGACGGTTACGTCGACGTCTATGTCGGCACCCAATCAACCGGGCAGGGGCATGAGACAGCCTATGTTCAGCTGACCGCCAACCAACTGGGCATCGACGGCGAGAAGATCCGCATCCGCCAGGGCGACACCGACACCATCCCCGAGGGCGGCGGCACCGGCGGCGCGCGCAGCCTGTATTCCGAAGGCCAGGCGATCCTGTTGACGGCCGAACTCGGTGATCGCCAAAGGCAAGCAGGCGGCAGCCGAGGAATTGGAGGCGGCGGTCGCCGATATCAGCTTCACCGACGGCCGCTTCGCCATCGTCGGCACCGACCGGACGATCGACATCGTCACGCTGGCGGCAACGCAACGCAAGAAAGCCGCATCCGGCCAGCCGGCGACCTTGTTGGACGCAGCCGAGGTCGCCGCGATCGACGCCCACACCTTCCCCAACGGCTGCCACATGGCGGAGGTCGAGGTCGATCCGGAAACCGGCATGGTCGAGCTGGTGCGCTACGCGGTGTGTGACGATTTCGGCAAGACGGTCAACCCTCTGATCGTGCGCGGCCAGGTGGCCGGCGGCGTCGCTCAGGGCTTCGGTCAGGCGGTGCTGGAGCACACGGTGTATGACCCATCCTCCGGCCAATTGCTGTCCGGCAGCCTGATGGACTACGCGCTGCCGCGGGCGAACGAGTTCCCCGACATCGAGGTCGAGCTGCTGGAGATCCCCTGTGCCTCCAACCCGCTGGGTGTGAAGGGCGCCGGAGAAGCCGGTGCGGTGGGCAGCCCACCGGCGGTGATCAACGCCATCATCGACGCGCTGAGCGGCGACGGCGTGACCCATATCGACATGCCGGCAACGCCGGAACGGGTATGGCGTGCCATGGCGCTCGCCAAGGCAGCCTAAAGTGCCCGCTGTGATAATGCTACTATGGCGGCCATCTGACGCGGCTTTCTGCGCTTCCGGTGCTTATCGCCAGGAGGCCGCTCCGCTCCAGTTCTCGCAACCCACTCCACCTGACTCGCCATAGCGCACTCTCAAACGGGCACTGAGGCGGATTTCGGCGCGGCCGAGCCCGGGTTGCTGGCGTCCCGCTTCCAGTTGATCGTTAGCACTCGGCTGTCTGCTTGTTGTGCTGGTATGCGAATTTTTCATGCAGTGATGATGACCGAGGCTCTGTCTCCCGTGCTGCTCAGCACCATGTCTTCATCATAAGCGCTGGTCGCGATTGATCGACATTGAAACTGCCGCAACCGATGCCAGCCATTTTGAGATGAAAAGTCGAGGAGATGGCGATGAAAACGATAGGCGCGGTCATGCTTGGCGCATCGGTCTTGCTGCTGGCAGCAGCTTCCCCTTCCTATGCGCAGAACTCAAAGCTGTCGAACGCACGCCAGGAGAGTCCTACGCAGTCCCTCCAAGGTGGCACCGAACGCAGCTTGCCGCAGTCACAGCCGCTCTTCATAATCGGTAAAGACGTGGGGGTTCACCTGTGGGCTCCGGTGCAGCCGCACTATGACACGCACGCAAACAGGAATTTTGCGGCTGATCCATTGTGGGAAGCGCAAAGCGGAACCTCTGAATACAGCACTTGGTGACGACCACGGGAGGCGTTTTGGTTCGGTAAAGCGTGTTCAAGCCGAGGTATGAACCAAGCTATCGACATCGGGCCACGTTGCGCGCGATACGGCTGTCGATACGAGTACGGCTCCCGAGGTTGACGCGGCCTCCGGACAGTTAGGTTCCGGTAAGGGCACCGATCCCAGGCAGTACGGTGCGCGTATGCGTCGGGCTTTACGATCGGGTTTCGTTCAAGGGTATTGGTTGCGGCGCTTGCATAGAGGCCGGCAACGGCATTGAATACGCGGCAAGATCAACCCAAGGAGGTACGACCATGGCAGCCATCCACGCGCGCCTTGCCCATGTCGGCATCTATGCCCATGACAAGCCGCTTCTGGAACGCTTTTATACGACGGTCCTAGGCTTGGTGGTGACCGACAGCGGCACCGCTCGCAGCGGCATGGCGCTGACCTTCATGAGCGGCAATCCCGGCAATCACCATCAACTGGTGATCGTCGACGGTCGCCCCGACACCGCCGGCTTCAACCCGATCCAGCAGATCTCGTTCATGCTCGACAGTCTGGACGACCTGCGCACCGTGCATCACCGCGCGCTCGACCACGGCGCCACCGACATGCGGGTGGTTAGCCACGGCAACGCCTGGTCATGCTACTTCAAGGACCCCGAAGGCAATACCGTGGAGGCGTATCTCGACACGCCGTTCCATGTGCCGCAGCCGCACGGCATGCCGCTGGACCTGACCAAGTCGGATGCCGACATCCTGCGGGAAACCGAGGCGGCCTGCCGATCCGATCCGGGTTTCATGATGATGGCGGAGTTTCAGCGCTCGCTGGCGGATCGGCTGACAACCTGAGCCAGGGCGCAGTCCCAATGATCAAGGCCTTCGTCTTCGATGCCTATGGCACGCTGTACGACATCCAGTCGGTCGCCGGTGCCACCGAGGCGGCGTTTCCCGGCCACGGCGAATACATCACGCAGGTATGGCGCCTGAAACAGCTTGAATATACCTGGCTCCGCTCGCTGATGGGTCGATACGAGGACTTTCAGGCCGTGTCCCGGGCCTCTCTCTCCTACACCCTCGATACGATCGGCCTACCGGCGGATGCAGCGCTGATCGACCGTATCGTTGACGCCTACAACCATCTCTCGCTCTATCCGGACGCGGTCGAGGCGCTGGGCGCACTCGCCGGCTTCCGGCTGGCGATCCTGTCCAACGGCAGCCCGGCCATGTTGGACGCCCTGGTCCGCAACACGGGTCTTGATCGCTGCCTGGAGGCCGTGATCAGCGTTGATACAAGGCAGGTCTACAAACCCGACCCGCGCGCCTATGAACTGGTCCAGGAGCGCCTGGGCTGCGACAAGGGAGAGGTCGTCTTTGTCTCCTCCAACGGGTTCGACGCTGCCGGTGCCCGCAGTTTCGGCTTCAAGGTGGCGCGAGTTGAAAGGGTGACGCCGGCCGCGTTGCGGCAGGAACTCGGTAGCGGTGCGCCGATCGGTCCCGCAACAATGTTTCGCGCCCTGCGGATGCAGACGGAAGTGTTGAGCCACGTCCCGAACGCCGTTGTGAGTTCGCTCCGCGCTCTGCCGGGACTGGTTGATTTGCTCGCCGGCTGAGCGGCCAACTTGCGCGTGACCATGTCGTCGGCCAGCCGGTATTGCTAGCGAAGACGGAGGCCGAATGCGGCGTGCCGTTACGTTCAATACCAGTCAGCTGAGAGCGTCATGGCTAGGCCAGTTTGAATGCCGCTGCTTTACGCCTGGTGCCACGCATCGCCTCACCCGAGCACCGTATGCAACCGGCGCGGTGAGACGCCCTAGTGTCCTGCCCCTGAAATGCCTACCAATTTCAGGGACAAGCAGGCCACTGAAAACAAAGAGCTAGTGTCCCGGAAATGCTCTACCGCATTTCCGATTCGGGGCACTAGTAGACCACTGGAAGGCTGTTCACAGTTTGGCAAGGCCGCTGAGCATGCGCTGCGACAGCGCTATGCCAGCTCATGTGCACGCCGGGTGACTGGGAGATAACGTGGACATTAAACCACTTGTTGGATTGCTGGGCGTGCTCATCGCGGCGCTGATGACAGAGTTCAACGACCAAGTGACGTCAATCGCGCTGGTCGATGTACGCGGCGGTTTGGGCATCACCTGGCCTGCCAAATCTGCCGTTCACGTTCCAGTCCTGCCGTTCAAGGGCTCGGGCTGAATCGGAAGTGTTTGCCTGGCCGCACCTGTTGCCAAACACCAAAGAGTTATTTGTGTGTGTTTCCGGTATTTCCTTAAATACGAGCGACAGTCTTTTCGGAAGTTGGCAGTATGTGCGCCCGTGCGACGATTGATCTGAATGATCGCATCCATGACCAATGCGCCTTTGAGACAAGTATTGCGGGTCAGCTTCGCGCGGCGGAACGACATGAGCGGCCACAGCTGTATGCCAGGCTATACGATAACTACGTAGAGCAATTTCCCGACGCACTGCCGAAGGACAGTATCAAGGCAAAGCGTGTTGCGCACTACGAAGCCAGATTCCTGCGCACGTTCCTGACGCCCTCGACAGTCGTGGCCGAAATTGGGCCGGGACGATGCCACCTTGCCTTTGCCGTCGCACCGCATGTGGCGAAGATCTATGGCGTCGATGTCTCGGCTGCGGTGGTCAAGACGGCGGAAACCCCGCCGAACTTCGAGTTGCGGCCGACCGACGGCGTAAACATGCCGTTCGAAAGCAACAGCATCGATCTGGTGATCAGCAATCAGCTGATGGAGCATCTGCATCCCGACGATGCCAATGAGCAACTGCGGGAAGTCTATCGGATCCTGCGCAGCGGCGGCAGCTACATCTGCGTCACACCCAGCCGCGTCAATGGCCCGCACGACTGCTCGGCCTATTTTGACGACCTTCCCTGTCCGATCCGCGGCGGCGACTATCAGGCCACTGGACTGCATCTGAAGGAATACACCACCCCGGAACTGCTCGCCTTGTTCAGGCAAGCGGGCTTCAGGCGCATGCAGACCTGGATCGGCGCCCGCGGGCGTTATATTGCACCACCGGCCGCGATCCTGACCGGGGTCGAGGCCTGCTTGCGCGTGATTCCGGCCAGCCGGCGCAAGCGGTCCAGCGTACTGGGCATCATGCTGGGCAACCGGATCCGCGCGATAAAATAACCCGGGCTGTCCGCACTCCACCTCCGACACGCAAGGCCGACCCCCGGTCCCATCGCATTGCAGGTCCATGAAGCCGGTGGCTGCTGGCGGTGCTAGGCCGTTCGTGCCATAGAGTGTACACGGCCCAGCGCCTTCAGCCTCAGCCGCTCGCTGATCCTGCGCGAATTCGGTGCCGGAGGGCTGAGCATGAATACCGACTTGTTCGAGATCATCCGCACCACACGCTCGATGCGCCGGCTCAAGCCTGATCCGGTACCGGCGGCGCTAATTCGGCAGATTCTGGAAGCCGGCACCGCGGCGGCCAACGGCGGCAACATGCAGACCTGGCGCTTCCTTGTGGTGCGGGATCCGGCGATCAAGGCGGCCGTCGCGCACTGGTATCGGCGTGGCTGGCACGAGGTCGTCGGTCCCCGCTACCGCACCGGCACGCCGCCGCCGGGATCAGCGCGAGACCGCTTCGATCGGTTGCTCGCAGCGGCCGAACACCTGGCGGACCACTTGCACGAAGCGCCGGTATGGATCGTGCCGTGCCTGCAAGGCGGGACGCATACCCGGACCTCGGGCTCCTCGATCTATCCGGCGGTGCAGAACATGCTGCTGACCGCACGCGCCCTGGGTCTCGGCGCGACGCTGACGACGCTGTATCTGCTGTTTGAGAAGGAGGCCGAGGCGGCACTGGGGCTGCCGGAGGGAGCGCACTCCTACGCCATCCTGCCAATCGGCTATCCGCTGGGTCGGTTCGGTCCCGTGGCGCGCACCGCGTTGGAGGACGTGGTGTTCGCCGATCGCTGGGGGGAACGCTGGGCCGAGGCATGATCGGCCCGGTCGCGCAGCCGCCGCGCCCTCAAGCTCCCCGCGCCTCAACTCCCCGCGCCTCAACTCCCCGCGCCTCAACTCCCCGCGCCTCAACTCAATGACGAACGAAGGCGCGGAGAACGCCTGGGCGGTCGTGAGCCGGTCCGTTCGCATCCAGTCTTCCCTCGCCCCGCGCGAAATTGAGCCTAGGTCTGCTGAGCCGTCGCACACTCGGCATCCGCACGTAATTCTTGTAACCGGCCAGGGCCGTCAAGAACGCCACCTCGATGAACAGGTCGTTCGACTTCGTGCCGAGTGAATTCGAGCCGGAGTTGATGATCAAGGCTGACACCATCAATAGCCACGCGTTCATGCCGGAACCATGCCGGGCAATGTGGACGAGGAAGGTGCCAAAAATTGCCAGAAACGCAATGAATCCAATAATGCCGAGATTAAGAAATATCAGCAGCCAGAAATTCTCGATGTCCTCGGCGCCAGTTAGTCCAATTCGATATCTGAGGGCTTCGATATCGAGCGCCGGAACCCCAAACAGCCAGTTTTTCAGCGTCAGATAGTTGAACACCGCCCACTGCGTGACCCGCGCCGCGGAGCTGCCATTGTCGTCATGAAAAACCGTGTCGATGATGCGATCGGCGATTGTCGTCTGCGTCACCACGATGGCGAGCACGATTGGTATGACGATCGCGGCGGACACGATCGCCAGTACGAAATCCAGTTTGAGATTGCGCCTGACGATGCCGGCCATCAACTCGTAGAATGCCGCCAACCCGGACGCCAGCACGGTGACCCCGAGCGCCGCGCGACCGCCGAATGCCAGCAGCCCGATCATCAACATCCCGAAGATCGGCGCTGCCGAAACAAACCGCATCCGCATGCCGTACAGCAGGAAAAAAGCCATCCCGGTGATGAGCGAGGCGGTCAGGGGATGTGTGTAGAACGCATTGGCGCGAAAATCATCATCGCTGGCGTGCGCGGCGGCCTTTTCATCATCTTCGTAGACAAAGGGGAACCAATTGTTGTGCGTCAGACTTTCGACCAATCCGACCAGCACATTAAAGATGCACAGCGCGATGAGGATCTTCGCCAGCAGCCGCTTTTGCTTGTCTGTTGCCGGTTCCAGCACGACCGCCAGCAATCCGGCCGACCAGAAGCTGTCGATGTAGAAGGAGGAACCCTTGAACCCATTGAAATAGCTTGTATAGACCGCGAGCAACGGGATAGCGACCACATAAAGCATCAAGCCGGGTGCGTCCCGCAGGCGCTGATGCAGCGAGACATTGCCCTGCAGCATGGAATACGCGGCGCACAGCAAGACGATGATGGAAGCCGGATGGACCCTGATGTTGATATTGATGCCAAACGCCCTGAGCAGATTGCCGGAGAAGAAGAACTGCAAGAGGATGGCGAACACCGCGCACCAGAACATCGCGCTTGTCTGGGATTGGCGCAAGCGCAATGACTTGATCGATGACAGGTTGGGCTGCAGGGTACGCAGGTTTCGGATCACGGCAGAATATCCTAACGACGGGCTGTTCGCGGTGTAGATGCAATGGGACCGCCCGCCACACGGCGCGACGCGATAACTATCAGGACAAAACCACGGCTTGGAATTGTAAAATTGTGATATGGGCGGATCTACGCACAATCTTTAGTGACAATCCGCAATGAGCAGATCGGCGCGTCTTGGCCAACCGAGAGACTACTGATCTGTTCGTCGCGCCTGCGCGAAGTGAGCGTAGACCGCTTCCTGCTGTGGGCGAGGCGTCATCCAGTCGCTTTGCAACGTGCCATCCGGTGCTTGACCATCGAGGCATCCCCACGCCCACCAGTCAGTGCCGACCCCCTCGCCACCCGCCGGAATGCGAAGCCCTTCCGGTGCCCGCCCATTGAGATAGGCGACCAGTGTCGCGGCCCAGGCTTGTTCGGCGGCCACGACGCCGGGCTTTGCGCTTTCCCCTCCGCCGTCCAGGGACGCGCCCATCTCTCCAACCCACACCGGCGCGATGTCCTGGGTGATCAGGTAGCCGAACGCAGCGTTCAAGGTCTTTATGTAGGGCTCCCCGCGATCGTTTGGTTCGCCGCCGATGGCGCTGGGATACAAGTGTACGCTGTAGACAACCTTGTTCGCCACGCCAAGGATGACCGGATAACGTCTGACATGAGTTCAGGTCCTCGCCATAGAGTGGCGCCCACAGGATCGGGCCTTCGCATATGATGAGGGCATCAGGGTTGACGGCCTGGATGGCATTACCGGCACGCGTATAGGCCGCCTGAATATCCTTCGGCCCGCCGCCGCCCCATGTCGCGCCGCCCGGGGTCTCAAACGGTTCATTGTCGAGGTCGAACCCGATGACGGTGGGATTTCCCGCGTAACGGCGAGCCACATCGACCCAATTAGCGATCCATCTGGCGTCCGTGACGGTGCCTTTGACGCCCGCGCCGTTGGTGCCGTCCGAACCGGGTCCACTATCGAACCAGAGGCCATTTTTCTGCTGCGCGCCATAGCCGTCCGCCGGGGTGCCGGCCTCGTTGCCGTGATGGTCAAGAATAAGCCGCAGACCCAGCGGCCCCGCCGCGGCGGCCACCCGATCGATCGTCACCAGATCCTCCTGCATCTTGGCATCCACCCACGACATACGCAGGCAGTTGAACCCGGAGGCGACGACGATCTGCAGCTGCCTTGTCATCGAGACACTGAAGTTCGGTTCATTAAGGCCCACGCAGGCCAACCGCACGGGACGCCCCTGCTGATCAACGATCTGGCTGCGAACCGTGCTGAAGGAACCAGACGGCAGGAGCGTTGGCGGCCGTGTCGCCGCCGTGTCGGCCGCGTTTGTCTGCCCCGGGTAGGAGAAGGCCAAGCCACACCCAATTATGACGGCACCTATTGATCGTATCATACTGCCCTGCCTGAAGTGCTACCGCCGCGTCGATCGCTGCAACCATGCAGCACCAATACTAAACCGGCGCGCGGACTTCGGGCGAAGCTTGCCCTCGTCAGACCCGTGCGGAGGGTCTTGAGAATTGGCTTCTCCACCAGCGCATACATCAAGAGGCCGAACACGTTGGCGCCGACCAGCGCGGTAATGACGAACAGGGTGGGACTGAGATCCTGCAGCCTAAGACGCAGAAGCGCCGACAGAATGAACGTGTGGAACAAGTAAACGCTGTAGGAGGCATCACCAAACCGTTCCGCCACCGCCTCAAACGGGCCTTCCTTGCTATGACCGAATATGCTGACGAACACACACAGACCACAGAGCAGCCAGATCACCAGCACGTCGGGAAACATATAATGATCTGCCTCGGTCGTGGCAGATGTCAGGGAATAAGCGAACCAGATGGCCAGCAGTGCCAGCATTGCCAGAAACGGATAGGGAACGGCAAACCCGCGGGTCATCCGCTCCTCCAGCAGACCAAGCCCAATGCCGACCGTGAAGAGAAGAATGATTGGCCGGCTCCAATACTGCAGAAGTGTCAGTGGGTCCGGTTGCATCCGACAGAGGCCGGATCATTGTCCCGTATGCGACGAGGATCGCCAACGCCGCAATCGTCAGCATCAATCCATTGCGTCGGCTCAGAAGCAGTCCCACGGCAAAAATCATATAGAACAGCAACTCGTAGTGCAGCGACCATCCCTGGCCGAGCAACGGATTCATGCCGTCGGTTAGAGCGATATAATGCGGCACCAATGCGAATGAAAAGATGACGTCGCTGGCGCTGTATTCGGCGCGATGCGGGCTGAGTACAACGAACAATGCCGTGGCAATCCAATAGATTGGAAAGATGCGGATCAGTCGCTTGGCGACGAACTGGCTGGCGTCCCGAAGATTGCCGAAGGATTTCCGCGATGATCTATAGATGATGAAGCCGCTGATGATAAAGAACGTGGCAACCCCGAAATATCCAGAGAGTGCAACCCGCGCTGCATGACTACCCGTGGCTGCATCGACGCTGTGGGACAGCACGACGAGGGAAGCAGCGAGTCCCCTAAGTGCCTGGAGATGAAAAAGCGTCTTGTTCGTTACCACACGCACAACCATGGCCTCCGTTTAAAGCCTAGATCGAAGGATCTTGCTGCCATCGTTATGGGTTAGATGAGGTAGTCTAATGGCGTCAACTCGTTGTACATGAAATAACGTAATCGCTATAATTGGGTGATAATCATATTCTGGCTGGCATCGTGGCGCAACAGCCGACGGGAGGTGTGCAGACATAGTCTGACGGACTTTAATCTATATGGGAACAGAAACAGAAATCGTGGCGCCAAGATTGCTTTTCCATGCCTCGGTTGCCCCTCCGCCCGGCATGCTCCTGGATGAACGCTGATACTAACCGGCGTTGATAGTGACCCTGCGATCAGCCCCCAGTGTCATCCCGCCCCCAGTGTCATCCCCGGCGAAGGCCGGGGACCCACGACTGGCAAGTGTGAAGGCGGCAAAGACGTCGTTCCCCGACCTTCGCCGGGGATGACACGGGGGACGTCAGATGCGTCAGCCTGAATAACGGTTGATATTACACGTGTCGGAATTCACGCGCGGCTTCGGCTGGCTGATGCAGGTAACCATTTCCACCGCGGCCGGTGTTGGACATGATCAGGCCATGCCGCCCAATCGCCAGCTCGATTTGTTTTCTGCTTCCGGTGCGCCCGCCGGCCCCACAATGCCGGCCGCGGTTCGGCCGCCCATCGTCCCGGCCGCCGCCCTTGACGACAGCGCCTTGGTCGCCGCCATCCCGGATGCCGGCATTGCCGCATGCAAGGCGCTCGCCGACGAAGCCGGCCGACGGCGGCTCGTCTGCGCAGTGCCAGCGTTGGAGACGCTCTGCCGGCGCTTCAAAGGCTTCGGGTTGCACAATCCGGTGCCGGAGCAAATCGCGGCACTCCGCGGGCTCGTTGCCATCGCTGGCCGAGACGCAGCCGCGGCGGTCGAGCGGCTGATCGCCGACGCAGCGCTACAAGGACCCGGCCTCGGCACTGCTGTCGCCGCCGCCGCCAGCCTGCGGTGCCGCCTCGCACCGGACATCGCCACGGTGTTGCTTCGCCATCCTGATCCCGACATGCGGGCCAACGCAGCCTGCTGCGCACCGCCGCGACCGGCGGTCATCGCCCTCCTGAATGAGCTTCTCCATGACCTGAACAGCCACGTCGCGCAGGCGTCCGCTTGCGCGCTGGGACGCATGGGCCGCCCTGAAGCCCGTGTGATGCTTGTGCGCCTGCTGCACGAAAAACCGTCGCCGGACGTGATCGACGCCGTCATCCCCATCGCCGACGAGGCCTGCATCGTCACGCTCGGGCGGATTGCCAGAAGCAGACCGGACCTGGCCGGCCATGTTGTCGCGGCCCTGGACGACATCGACAGCGACCGGGCCGCGGCGGTTGCCCGCGGCTTACGCCGAATGCTGGGATGATAGCGTATCCGCATCCGCTACCGGGCGTACACGTCCTCGACCGTGATCACGACCCCCGGCGGATCGAGCCTGATTTCACCCGCGGTCATAACCCGCGTTTCAATGCCCTCTCCATCACTCCGGCGCCGGTGGTGGATCACCTGCGGCCGATCGGCCCAGAAAATCAGATAGTGCTGGACGGAGGCGAGCCGGAAATACGCCACTAGCTTGCGCGTTAGGTCATCGCCGCGTGTGCTGGGCGATAGAACCTCCACCAGAACCAGCGGATCGGGCACAGCCACCGCGTCCCCCGGCAAGGCTTCGCCGCAATGCAGAACAACGTCCGGCTTAAAGTCGTTGTCATCCACCTCCACCGTCATACCATCAGGGTAGACGTGGCATGGCAGACCAGCCGAGGCGACAGCCTGGCGAAGCGAAAGCCAAACCAGCGCCTTCCGGTCGGCATGGTTCAACCGTTCCGGCGCCATAGGCACCACCATCCCGTCAATGCGCTCAAAGCGCCCGCGCGGCTGAGCCTCCGCCCATCGCCGGTACTGCTCTCGCGACATGCGAAGATCCGGCTCGAGATCCACAGCACGATCAGCCATCAACTGCTCCCAAGCTGCATGACAGCGATTACCCGACGAACCGGGCTTGTTCAACGCGCCGCACAGCGCCCGGGTCCGCTTGGCCGCCAAGTTCGTATACCCGCGTCTCGCCAAAGCCGATTGTGCTAAACACGTCAGCCGGGACGCCCATCGCGTCCCGCGCCGCGGCCAAAGCCTCCAGGGGCGCGTCGATCGCCTCATCGGTCAACTGGAAGGTGCCGAAATGCATCCCCACCGACCCGCGCGCACCCAGCGCCAGATGCGCCTCGACCGCCTCGGGCGGGTTCATGTGCACCGGCGCCATGAACCACCGAGGCTCATAGGCACCGATCGGCAGCAACGCGACATCGGGCGCCCCCAGCCGGGTTTGGATGTCGGCCCAATGGGACCCGGCGCCGGAATCGCCCGCGAACAGCACCTGCCCATCCGGCACGCCCAGCATGAACCCACCCCACAGGGCGCGATTGCGGTCGAACGGTGTGCGCGCGGCGAAATGGCGCGCCGGCGTCGCGATGATACGCAGTGCGCCCTGCCGCACCTCCTGCCACCAGTCCAGCTCGATCGCAGCGATGCCAAGCCTGGCCAGCCGGCGGCCGTTGCCGAGCATCGTCACGAACGTTGGTGCGTGACGCTGCTGTAGCGCCCGCAGGCTCGGCAGATCCATGTGGTCATAATGATTGTGCGACAGCACCACCACATCCGGCCGAGGCAGGTCGGCCAGCGCGATCCCCGGCGCTCGCACCCGCTTCGGGCCCGCCCACGACACCGGCGAGCATCGCTGGCTGAAGATCGGATCCGTCAGCACCAGCGCGCCGGGTAGCCGGATCAGGAAACTGGCCTGATTGATGAACGTGATCGCCACACTATGGGGTTCGACCATGGCCGGCGGCGGTGCAAACACCGGATCAACCACCTGTGTCGGCCATACGGCGCGCGGGCTCCGCATCCGCCAGCGGAGCACCCGCAACAGGCTACGTCCGCGTGGTACTGGACCCCGTATTGAAGAAGTGCCGCCCATCATAGTGATCCGAGATTGGAAACCGTGAGTTCATGTGGCCAACCTGATGTGAGTACCGCCGGCAGGCGAATGTCCGGCTTCGGTGCGGCGGTTTCGTGGCGAGCCCGATTGCCGCACCTTCACACGATCAGTCCTGCCGACGCGCCGGCAACTGAGAACGCCCGCGGAGCGGCCACAAAAAAACGGCGGTGCTTGTGGCACCGCCGAAGTTTAGGGAGGAAACGTCCAAGAAGGCAGTGCGCCAAAGCGCCCTGCCAAGAGAAAGATGCTCTTCGCGGCCGCAGCATGCAAGCATTTTTCTGCTGCGACGCAGCATTTTGGCAGCTAAACTTTCCGAGATAACCGCGGTCAAAGGAACGGCGTCCAAACCGATAGCATCGCTTACACAACGTATTAAGCAGCCGACGGCTCTGAAGATTGCCACCGGCATACCCCGATGGCTTATCCAATCGACGTTGAGACTGACGCACCGAACAGCCCTTGTGTCATCGCCGGGCTTGACCCCGCGACCCAAGACTTTGCAGCGCCGATGGCGTCGCAAATCATAAGTCCCACCCCCCTGGCCTGCGCCAAGGCTTGCCCTTGCGAAGGCTCTACGACTTGCACACATCTCAATGACCTGACCGAGAAGAACGCCTCCCACACCGTCATAGCCCGGCTTGTCCGGGCTACCTTTTCAAGCACTTAGCGCAGCGATGGCCCGGACAAGCCGGGCCATGACGGAATTGGAATGGTCGGCTCGTAACCCGCTGGCATAGCGTACCTTACCGACATGTGTGCATCCCCTGGTGCGAAGGCGAGGGGCAAGCTTTGGGGACGACACGGCAGGTCGTAAGTCTCTTTCAACGCCCGTTGGTATCAGCCGGACTTTTCGGCGCAGACCGATTGCCTCGTCTGCCGCATGGATCAAATGCGATAGCGCCGGATTATCTTTCCATGCCAACAAATCCAACTCCATCTCCATCGAAGCCGGACCTTCCGCTCGACTTGATAAGGAGAAATCCGATGAAGACCATGATCCTGGCCGCGATTGCCGCCCTCAGCCTGGGGATCGGCGCCGCGAACGCCCAGTCGCTGAGCCACAGCGCGCCGCCGCAGAACATCAACCACCCCGGGCTGGAAGGTGGCGGCGGCTAAACCGTCCTCAGACCTGCTGCACCAGGGCCGGCATCATAGCCGGCCTTTTTGCTGTTGGGCAGAATTCGGGCCGGGCAAACGGCCCCGCTACGCGGCAAGTCAGCCTGGCTCGCGGCGCTCAGGTCTCGACGTCGGCATCCGGCCGGTCGTCTGGCTCCGACGTCTCAGAGTGCCACTTGCCGTGCTCATCCTGGTACTCGATGTGCGTGAGGTCGCCCGGAACATGCTGTTCCGCGGCGACCCTTCTTGCCGCGGCCAGCGCCGCCGCTCGGCTTCGGAACGGCTCCGAGAATACGTCCTCAAGCTTATAGGCCCAGCCACCATCGTGCTGGACAACCTTGTAGTGGATCTTTGCCATGCCCGTGTCCCTCAACCGTAGCATCGGTTAAGGTGCAGCATGGCATCCGCACCAGCATTCTGGAAGTCCTGGTCGGCGGCCGCCGGTCCGCTTGTCCGAAGCGCGCACGGGTCGGCCTTCCGGGTGGCACGGCCAAGCAGTCAACCGGCCCAAACGCGTGGAACAAGCCAACGACCAACCCGGGGAGGACCCAATGACCGAGGCAGCGAACGCCGCCACAGACGGCAATGCGACCCAGATCGCCTACTGGAACGACAAGGCTTCTGTCACCTGGACCACGTTTCAGGAGCGCCTCGACGCCCTGTTCGCGCCGCTGACGGCGATCGCGCTTGATGCCGCCGCGGCCGCGCCAGGCGAGCGAGCCATCGACGTCGGTTGCGGCTGTGGCGCGACTGTTCTGGAGCTCGCCCGCCGGGTCGGGGCATCCGGTCATGTCCTCGGCCTGGACGTATCCGGACCGATGGCGGCCCGGGCGCGTGAACGGATTGCCGCCGCCGGCCTGACGAACGCAGAGGTACAGCTATCGGACGCGGCAACCTGCGCGCTGCCGCAAGATGACACCGATCTGCTGTTCTCGCGGTTCGGCGTAATGTTTTTCGCTGATCCAACCGCGGCGTTCGCCAACTTGCGCCGCTCGATGCGGTCCGGCGGCCGCCTGCTGTTCGCGGCCTGGCGCGGCTTGGACGACAATCCCTGGTTCACCCTGCCGCTGCGGGCGATCCAGGGTCTGGTGCCGCCCGAGCCCCCGGCCGATCCAAACGCTCCCGGACCGCTCGCATTGGCCGACGCCGAGCGGGTGCGCGGTATTCTGACCGCGGCCGGCTGGCGCGATGTCGGGGCGGTCCGCCAAGACCTGCCGATGCGTCTGGCGGGGCCCGGCCAATTCGATGAGGCGGCCGAGTTCGCGACCCGTGTCGGACCGCTGGCCCGCGTCCTGGCGGAAGCCGACGCCGAGCTTCACGCCCGCGCGCGCCAAGCGGTCCGGCAGGCGCTGATGTCGCATGACGGGCCGGAGGGCGTCAGCCTGAATGCCTCGATCTGGCTCGTGTCAGCCCGAGCCTAGAGATCGATCGTCCGTCGCACTATGCGGCGAAGGCGGGAGAGCTAGCTGACACATCCATGCAACAAGCCAAATGAATGCGTTTCCTTTCGCGGATTGCGATTGCCGCGCGTCCCAGTATGCGCTGATTGAGATAGTTTCCGGACGCCGCAACTGGACCAGGCAACTGTCGTTGAGACGACATTCCGGTAGAACGAACAGGAGAGCGGACCATGGCGGAACTTATCGTTATAGGCTTCGACAACCCTCAGGAGGCTGATCGTGCCCTGACTGAGTTGGGCCGGTTGCAACAGGAATACCTGATCGATCTCGAGGACGCGGTGGTCGCCGTCCGCGACCCGAACGGCAAGTTGCACCTGAAACAGAGCGTGGACCTTGTCGGCGCCGGAGCCGCCTCAGGCGGCCTGTGGGGCGCGATGTGGGGCACGCTCGTCGGCCTGTTGTTCCTGAATCCGCTCATCGGTCTCGCCGCCGGTGCCGCGCTCGGCGCAGGGAGTGGAGCGGTGGCAGGCAGCCTCGCCGATTACGGCATCAACGACGAGTTCATCCGTTCGGTGGGCCAAACCATACAGCCCAACACGTCGGCCCTGTTCGTGCTGGTCCGCAAGGTGCAGCCGGACAAGGTGCTGGCCGAGATATCGCGCTTCCGCGGCCGGGTGATCCGGTCCTCGCTCTCGCGCGAGCAGGAGGCACGGCTGCAGGCCGCGCTGTCCGGCGGCGCCGTCACGCTGCCCGGGACCACCGCCGCTCCGGCCGCCACCGGCGTGGAAGGCTCCGCAATTTAGGGAAGGGAGCGCAAGGACCGACTGGCGCAATCAGACCACCGCCAGGACACCCTATTGCCCAACCTGGAGAGTTGGCCATGCCTCTTGTCGGCGTAACCCGCCTGAGGATACGTTCAGTTCGTTTTCTTCCGTCCTTTGTGCTGCATGTCCTTCGCACTCGCAGGCAGGTGAGACAGGCGCCCGGATTCCAACGCGGGTCTCTGTTGGCTGATCGCAGTTGGACCTTCTGGACCATGACCAGCTGGGACAACCATGAGAGTATGCGACGCTACATGACCACCGGCTCTCATCGGACGGTGATGCCATACCTACTCGACTGGTGTGATGAGGCGTCCGTCGTGCATTGGGATCAGCCGGAAGACACCCTTCCGTCATGGCCTGAAGCTGATAAGCGAATGCGCGCGAGCGGACGTCCTTCCAAGGTGCGGTTTCCAAGCCCTCACCATGCGACCTTGAGCTATCGGCCTCCGCGTGTCACGGCAGCGGGGACGATCGTACCGACACGCCCCAAGTGAAATAACCGCTCGGCGATCAGAAGATCCCGGCGGCCAGTCCCCCCGCCATCGCGGCACCCAGTTCCTGACAGCGGTCCAGATCGGCTGGACTGATCCGCTTGGGTGCCAGGATCGCCTCCGCCGTCTGCGCCCGCGTGCAGACGATCAACGGTTCCGCGATGGGCCGCAGACGCCAGCCTGTGGCGATGCGGGCGATCTGCCTGGCGGCGTTGGTCCCGTCGCTGCCGGCGCAGATCAGCAACGCGTATGGCCGCCCGTTGATCCTGTCCAATACCGGATAATAGGTGCGGTCGAAGAAATCCTTCATCTGCCCAGCCATCGCCGCCAGATTTTCCGGCGTTGCGAAGAGGTATCCGTCAGCCCCAAGGACGTCCGCAGCCGCTGCCTCCTTCGCCGCCAGTAATCGGGTCGCTACCTCGGCCTCACTGGCCGCACCCTGGGCGGCCGCCTCAGCCATCTGCTGAGCGCCGCCGGTCATGGAATGAAATACCATCAGCAGTGTTTTCATTACATACACAAACAATAGCCGATGACGAGACCGCTGGCATTATGGAGCAGATCAGCGCGGCGGCCACCTCAGCCGCGACGCGATGCCGGGACAGTCCCGCCCACAACTCGTGGCACCCGGATCGGGATCAGGCAAACGCCGCGCGTTGGCGGGTCACCGCACTGACGCCGGCCAGCACGACCAGATTGAGCACCAGTGCCACGATGCCGATATTCAGATCCCGCACCGCCTCCGGCAGAAACGGGAATAGCGTTGCGAAACTGCTATGGGTCACCGTGGTCGCGGCGACCGTTGCCACGCCAACGCAGATCCCCGCGAAAGCGCCTTCCTTGGTGATCGGATTGTTTGGCATCAGGCTGCCCAACATAGCCGGAAACAACTGCGTGACGAAGCTGTACCCCATCAGCAGCAGCGCCACGATCGTGGTGCCTCCTTGCAGGGTGAACAGCACCGACACCAGCGCCACGATCGGCACCAGCAGCCTGGCGATGCGCGAGACCGCCGCATCCCCTATCGACGGGCGGAAGTATCGGACAATATTATTAGCTAGCAACGTTGCTGATGCGATCAGAATTATCGAGCCGGGCACCAGCGCCGTCAACACCCCCGCCGCCCCGATCACCCCCACGAACCACGGATCGAACGTCTGGATCGACAGGCGAAGCAGCGACAAGTCGATCTCCGGACCCTTCAGACCCGGCACCTTCAGGATCGCCGCGAAACCGACGAAGAACACGAACAGCAGGATGATCTGATACAGCGGCAGCAACGCGGCGTTGCGGCGAAACGCCCGCTCCTCCTTGGCGGTGAACAGCGAACCGAAGGTGTGCGGCCACATATAGAATCCCAGCGCCGTCAGCAGCACCGTGGAGTTGAACCAGGCAACGCTCTCGCCTTGCGCCGGCAACGCCAGGAAGTCGGGTTTGGCTGCCTGGATCGCCCGAAACATCGCGCCAATGCCGCCATAATAATGCACCGGAAGATAGATCCCCAGGAACACCACAAGCGTGAGAATGAGCGTGTCCTTCACCACCGCCGTCCAGGCGGAGCCGTGCACACCCGACACCATCACATAGGCGGTCACGACGGCAGCACCAATCCAAATCGCCAGCGCCGGCGAAATGGCTCCATACGCCGCCATATCGACGATGATGCCAAGACCCTTGAGCTGCAGCACGAGATAGGGGATGAGCGCGACGATCCCGACCACGGCGACCAGCACACCCAGCGCTGGACTGTTGTATTTACGCGCGAAGAAGTCCGGTTGCGCGATCAGCCGATGCTGCTTCGCATAGCGCCAGATCGGCGGCAGCAGCCAGTAGGATAGTATATAGGCAAGGCAGCCGTATGACAGGATGTAGAACGCCGGCGCACCGTGCCCGTAGGCGAAGCCGCTGCCGCCGAGGAAGGTGAAGGTCGTGTAGATCTCGCCCGCCATCAGCACGAAAACCAGGATGGTGCCGAAACCTCGGCCGCCCACCGTCCACTGCTCCAGATCCATTTCCTTGCCGCGCCGCGCACGAACGCCTATCGCAAGGACACCGGCTACGGTCAGGAAGATGATGAGCAAAGCTGCGTTCATGGCGATGGTGCCGATGCGTCACGGTTGGCCGGATCGCAAAGATAGATAATCGTCATGATGACCGAGGTCAGCACGATCCACAACACGATCCAAGCCAGCAACAGGGGCATGCCGAGGATCATTGGTGTGACCCGATTGACAAAAGGTACCCCACCAAGAATGCCGAGGAACGGCAGGACCGCCAGCCATTTGATGAATGACATTGCTCTATCCGCTTTGTACCTCACCCGCATTGCATCGAACCGCGGCATTTGACGGGCGCCGAACCGACAAGCTGATAGATACGCTGTGCAAGAGCAAGGGTTGCAGCCGCCGTCATGACAAGTCCTTGTGCAGCTTCATCCGGCCGGCGGCACGGTCCGCCACAAGTATCCGATCGCAGAGAAGTGTGTGTCGCAACGCGACCACGATTCGTCGCGTGAATCGGATACTTCAGACAAAGGTCGACGTATTGCGCTGCTATGATGCGCGATACTAGCGTTCGCCAGGCTGTGTCGTCTACTGGCCGCTTGCCGACTTCGCCGCTCCGTTGGCCGACGCCAATTCGTTGCCGACTGCGTACACCGTGCAAACCCTCTCCACCCGCTCACAATCTTTCAAAGCCGCCTGCTCGGCATTTGCTTTGGTGCGCTGACCGAACGCCACGCCGTTATGGCCGGCGCCATCCGTGGCAAATGCCTTCTCGTAGCTGCGAGACGATTGATAGGACGCGAAAGCGCTGCGTCCCAGCTCATCCAACGGGACCGGTTCGGGCAGCTGCGCTACCGGCGGCAGCGGCACCTTGATCTGTGTTGGAAGACGCAACGTTTCCAGGAACGTGGACACCCGGGGCCACCATGCCTGCTCGTTCGCGGCGAAGATCAGCAGATGGCCATCACGGCCAAACCGAGGCGCCATGAACAGCGACGCAGGCGCTCCGTTTGACACGTAGGCTTCGAACATGTCGCGTGCCAGCGCGGGCCCAAAGAATTGATCGTTCTCCGCGAATATCCAAAGACTCGGGATATGCGCGGTTCGCCCAAAAATGCGATCGGCCTCAATCAGACGATCCGGCTGACAGACGAAATCAGGTCGTGGCGACCCGACAGCGCCGGTGAAGGAGATGCTGCCCACGACGCCATCGGGATTGCTGGCGGATGCTGCCAGGACGGCAAAACCGCCCAACGAATGGCCAACCAGCAGAACTCGCGCCGGATCAACCCATGGCTCTTTCCGCAAATCCGTCAATGCCGCAAGCACATCGGCCGCGGCTGCCTGGCCAGCATGAAGATAGTTCCGATCATCACATGGTCCAAGAGCTTCCGCGAACGGCCCAGTCGAACGGCCGTAGCTGCTTCGCATCACGACGACGGCCGCATAGCCACGTTGGGCAAAGCCAATTGCTGGGCTGGAATAGCTCTGTGGTCGCTGTAGCTGCAGCACAATTTCAGATGCGTCGCGCGGCAGGCCATGCGTGATCAGCGCCAGGGGAAACGGCCCCGGACCCTCTGGCCGAATGACCAGCGCTTCAAGGCTTCGGGTAGTCCCATCCGATGAGGTGAGCGGCAAACTCAACGCCTGGCGCATCAGACCCGGCAGGTCGGTCACGTCATCGGCCAGCACCGGTGTGGACAGCATTGCCAGCAGCAAAACGACAATCCAAGCGCGCATACGTGTCCCCTTGTTCGTCCGATGCAACCCGGGACCGCGTCGGAGGTTGGCATTCGACCACCTTTCTTGGGGAGATATAAGATGACAGAGACCGACCGGCTTGTCGCCATGATCTACGCTGCCAGCCCTCACACGCTGGACAAGTTCCTCAGCCGCTACGAGGAATGCCTCGCTGCGCTGGAGGCACGCCAGGCCGGTGGCCCGACTTCCCGCGAAGCCGATGAGACGGCGGAGATCGGCGATCGCCTGGGCGGCCCGGCCTGACCCGCCGAGCACTGCCGTCGGACCAAGGCGCGACAGAGGTGGGGCTGCGGTCTGAGTGCCGGCGCGGCGTGGGGTTCGCTCCGCGCCAGCCCGCCTCAACGATTAGCCAGTTGCCAAGCCAGTTCTTCCGCCGTCTGCAACTGCTCGCCGGCACGCGCGGCACGCGCCAGCGCGGACCAGTAGTTGGACACCAGCCACATGGTCAGCCAGTAGCCGAATCCGCAAACCAGTACGGTTGAAACGGTTTTCATCATGCCGGTCGGAATGATGTACATGTAGATCCCGAAGCCCAACACGGTCCAAAGGATCGCCACCGGATTGAACCCGCGCCAGTACCAGTAGATGCCGCCCGGCTGGAACAGTGCCGCCAGATCGATCCTGGCATTTTTCACGAACAGGTAGTCCGCGATCAGCACGCCGGCGATTGGCGAGAATACGTTGCCCAGCCATCCCGCATAGCTGGTGTAGCTGTTCACCACATCCGGCACCGCCGACAGCGCCACACCCAGTATGCTGATGATCAGCGTCGTCCAGAACCGGCCCATCCGCTCGATGATGTTGGAGAGCGACAGGCCGCCGGTGTAGAGGTTCAGGACATTGATCGTCCAGTTGTCCAGGCCGATGACAATCAGGAACGCCAGGTAGGCGGGCCACGCCTCGGTCAGACCCGAGGCGACATCGAACACGTTCGCCACCTTGCCCAAGGTCGCGGCGGCGCCGTATGCGCCCAGGATGCAGGCGAACGCCGCGCCCAGGAATTTACCACAGAGCGTGCCCCACCACATGTCCGTGCGCGAGCGGGTGTAGCGACAGAAATCCGCCGCGTCGGTGACCATTGTAATGGAACCAGCCGCGACAGCATTGCCCCAGGTCACGAACAGCACCCAGTTGGAGGTCGGCAGTCCGGCATAGGCCAGCACATTGGCCGGCGCGAAATGCGGATCGTCATGCGTCATCAGCAGGAACATGACGTATCCCAGAACAGCGATCTTGAATGGCAGCGCGATGCGGGACAGGTTTTTCATGCCGTCATAGCCGACGACCGCCACCACCGCCTGCAGCACCCCGAAGATCAGGCTGACCGTCACCAGCGAATAATGTGCTCCTGTCCAATGCTGCAGCACCGCCACGACCGCGATCGAGCCGGCAACCGTCTGATAGGCGAACCAGTAGGTCGAGGCGATCGTGCGCAACAGCGACGGCACGTATTTGGCGCCGCGCAGGCCGTAGGTCATACGCGTGGCGACCTGGCCGGGAATGCCGTAATCCGCCCCGATCGTCGCCATCGTGACGTAGAACACCATCGCCAGCATGGTCCCGCCGGTGATCGTCACCACCGTGCCCAGGAAGGACAGGCCGGAAACGACGGCCATCCCGCCGATCATGATCGAGCCTGGATTAAGCGCAAAGCCGAAAATGATGGCGAAGATATCGAACCATCGGACGGTGCGTTTTTCGTTCGGCACCGGCTCGATGCCGAATTGCTCTACGCCCTTCGGCTGATGGTAGTGGTGGCGGATTTTTTCCTCGATCTCATGCTCTGCGTGCAGGGATCCACTTGGGCTGGAGGCGACTTCCATGGTGACGTCCTTTCGCCGTGTATTGAACAAGGTCGGGTGTTTCCTTAAGACGAACCGGCTACGGATGGCGGCAAGGCAACAAAGTAGATTGCAACAAGCAAGATGCGTGCCGATCTCGCGCGCCACCGCCATCCCAGCCGGCGACCAGCCGGAAGCCGCGTAAACCGTCGCAGATGTCCAGACGTGGTCAAAGAAGGTGCAAATTGCGATCAAATGCCACCACGTCGGTCGTCTGAACCGCTGGCGATGCGCTGTGGAATACAGACGATTGTCGATGCAGGTGTGCTTTGCCGCGTCGAAGCCGCGCCGCACTCGAAGTTGGACGCCGCCCGCGGCAGATCAGCAGCCGAGGTACACGAAGAAGGGGCTACAGCGGCATTGAACTGGCAAAGCAGTCCGAAGCCGCTGTAGCCCCTTGTTCTGTCAGACGGCTTTATCAGCTCGTCTGAAGGCCGATCAGTCCGCTATCGTTTCAAAATGCCAGTGGTCTGATGCCAACGCTCGATTCAGGGTGTTGGCTGAATTAGCCCACCAGATCAAGCTGGTGGTCTGACGCAGACTGCACTTCCAGTTTGCGTCAGAGCACTAGCGCCGCCTGCGGCCCGCGCACCAGCTTGCCCGGCAGCACACCAGTCGCCTGGCCCTCACGGAACGTGACCGCACCGGACACGATCGTTGCATCGTAGCCGTGCACCGTTTGCAGCAGGCGCTTGCCGCCGGCGGGCAGATCGCTGACCACATAGGGCGCGTCAGATCCCAGCCTGTCCCAGTCGATGACGTTCACATCGGCCTTCTTGCCGGCGGCAAGAACGCCTCGGTCATGCAGCCCGGCCGCCTGCGCGGTGTCGGAGGTCAGCCGGCGGATCAATTCCGGGATCTCCCAACGCTTCTGGTCGCGGCCCCAATGGGTCAGCAGCCAGGTCTGATAGCCGGCATCCAGGATAAAGGCGACATGCGCGCCGCCATCACCCAGGCCCATGATGCAGTTGCGGTTGGCCAACGTCGTTTCGGACACGCTCAGGTCATGATAGGCGTAGTTGCCCAGCGGCGTGTAGATGAAGCCGCGGCCACCGTCCTCGATCAGCATGTCGTAGGCGACCTCCTGCGGCGTGAGTCCCTGCCGCGCCGCCATCGCCGCGATGCTGTCCTCCTGCTTCGGCTGGTAGTTCGGTGGATTACCGAAACGGAACATGAAGTCGAACGCCAGGCGATGGAACAGCGGGAAGGTGCTGTCCTTCTGCGGGTCCTCGCTCAGGATGCGGCGCCGCACCTCCGGGTCGCTCATGCGGCGGACGCGTTCATCAAGCGGCAGGTGGGCGATCGCCTTATAGGACGGGGTGCCGGAGAACGGGTTCTGGCTGCCGGCCAGGCCCAGCAGCACACCGATGGCACGCGGCGCCACGACAGGGCGGATCGACAGCCCATCACGGGCCGCCTTGTCGGCATGAGCCAGCAGGTCGCGCCAGACTTCCGGCCGTGAATGCCGCTGCGTCAGGGTGAACACAGCGGGCCGGCCGCACGAACTCGATCACCCGCCGCAGCATGGCGAACTCTTCGTTGTGGTCGGGCGACCATTCCGACACCATCTCCAGCATGCCGGTCCCGGCGTCCTTCATGCCCAGGGCGATGCCGCGGAGTTCTTCTTCCTGCGCCCGCAATGTCGGCGTGGGATCGCCTTTCAACGTCTTGTGCGACAGGCTGCGCGAGGTCGAAAAGCCGAACGCACCGACCTGCATGGCGTCGCGGGCGATCTGGCGCATCTCGGCGATGTCGGCCTGGTTGGCATTCTCCAGATTGATGGCGCGGTCGCCCATGACGAAGACGCGCACCGCGGCGTGCGGCAGCAGGGCGCAGATGTCGATGTCGCGTTGGCGGGCCTCAAGCGCGTTCAGGTATTCGCCGAACAACTCCCACTCCCACTTCAAGCCCTCGTGCATGACCGCGCCGGGAATGTCCTCGACGCCTTCCATCAATTCGATCAGCCGTTCGCGGTCGGCCGGCTTGCAGGGGGCAAAGCCGACGCCGCAATTGCCCATCACCGCGGTGGTGACGCCATGCCACGACGACGGCGCCATATGGCTGTCCCAGACCGCCTGTGCATCGTAATGAGTGTGGATGTCGACGAAGCCTGGGGTCACCAGCTTGCCGCGTGCATCAATCTCCTCGGTGCCGCCGCCGCTCAGCGTGCCGACCTCGGCAATGCGGTTGCCGATGATGCCGACATCGGCATCGCGAGGCGGGGTGCCGGTGCCATCGACGACAGTGCCGCCGCGGATGACCAGATCGAATGCTGGCATTGGACTCTCCTGGATCTATAATTCGGCATGATCCTGGTCCAGCCTGCTGCGGCTGGCAAGTTTTGGGACGCATGAATGAACATCAGCCGGAACGAACGCGTGCGGATGGAGCGGGCCCATGTGCTGGCCTGGCCGGCGCTGAGCACCGCTGTCATTGATGGCTGGCTGTGGCGTTCATCCGGCGGCGGCTCGCAGCGCGCCAACTCCGTTTCGACGATCGACTTCAACGGCGTTGCGCTGTCGGCCGCGGTGGCGGACGTCGAGGCAAGATATCGGGCGCGCGGTGCGCCGGCCAGGTTTCAAACCTATGACGAAACGGCTCCGCCAGACCTGGTCACGGTCCTGCAGGCGCGCCGATACCGCGAGGCCGAGCCGACGATAACGATGTTCAAACGTATCGAGAATGTCGGCGCGATGGCCGAGGTCGAGCAGCGGGACCATCCCTGGGCCGAATGGCGGTCCTGCTATCTGGGCGAAATCACCGAGAACCGGCGGACGGTCAATGCCCAGATCCTGGACCGGATACCGCAACCACGGGCCTTCTTCGGCTACCGCCTGGGCGATCGGATTGTTTCGACCGCGTTAGGCGTCGTCGGCTTCGGCTGCGTGGTCATCGAATGCGTGGCAAGCCGCTCCGACACGCGTCGTCAAGGTGGCGCCCGCGCCGTGTTGACCGCGCTTCACGCCTGGGCCGCTCTGCGCGACGCCGACCTGATCGGCCTGCAGGTTGTCCCGACCAACATCGCCGCCGTCGCGCTTTATCGGCAACTCGGCTTCGTTGCCGGCGCAACCAACCGCTTCTGGGTGAAGGATTAGACGACGCGATCCTTAGCTAGAAGTTGCCCAGGCTGAGCCCCCATCGTGCCTTCATGCGGCCCTGCCGGATCGGATGATCAAAAATCTGGCAAACCGCAAAATTACGAATCGTGAAGCTCGGCTTTCGATCAATCTTTCGCAGCGTGCTCTCTTCGTTGAACTCACGCACCGCCGCGGCCTCACCACACCATTCGCTGTGCGTGACCACCGTGTTGGAGTCGTCGAACAGCAGCGCCACACCGGGAAGATAGCTTTCCGGCGCGAAATTCAAAATCGGCAGCGCCCGCTTGGTCGACGAATACAGATCGAGGTCGAACGAAATAAATCCGATCGGCGCGGCGCGTACCTCCTGTTCAAAATCAGGAATGGTTTCACCGACGTCACCGATCACCAACCTCGCGAACGGCGGCAGCTTGGCCCGCAATTCCGCCGGGTCCGGCATCTTGAAAGCACTGGTGTGCCAGAGTTCCGGATGATCGATGTAGCCTTCCAGGGGTGGCAGGCCATGCGTACTGTCGAACCCGTAGACCGCGATTTCGATCCCCAGCTCATTCATGAAGAATTTCGCCGCATCACACAGCTCCAACAGTCCGGCGCCGGTGAATACACCAAGCTCGATGGCTGTGATGCGAGGATAGCCGCAGTGGATGGCCTGGCGTACCGCCTGCGCCAGTCCCAGCGCGTAGTGGTGCCGCCCGAGGCGCACCGCGCCCTTGCGGATATTCTGGCCGAACTCAACAAAAAACGAGAGCACCTCTTGCTGCGTCATGTCTTGCCATTTAGCCATCAACCCAGAACTCCTTTTACCATCGTGATATTATCATAGCCGGACACAACCTGAGACTCCACCTGTTTCGCTGACCTGACGTTCAGTGCCAAGCCGGCTCGATTGCCGGATGGAGCCGGCATGGCTCTTGCGTATTCCTCGCCCTATGCTGACCGCAACCGGACAGGATCTCTCGTCATGATCAACGCGCCTCGCCTGCTGCTGTGGACCGACGCGGCCACACCCTATGTCGATGCGATCGGCAAGGCTGGCCTTGCTGACGCCGTCGTCGTCGAAACCTTGGGGCGCCACAGTGAGCCCACCGATACGCAGCTCGCACAGACCGAGGTTCTGCTGGCCGCTCATGTTCCGCCCGGGCTGCTGCCCCGCATGCCGAAGCTGCGCTGGGCTCAGGCGCTGACGGCGGGGGTCGAGGGTTGGCTGGCGTTGCCCGACCTGCCGCCGCATCTGATACTGACCTCCGCTCGCGGCACGCACAGGGAGTCGATGCCGGAAAACATCACCGGGGCACTGTTCTTCATCACCAAGCCGTTCGCCGCGATCGCCGAGGATCAGAAGCGCGGCCAGTGGACCAACCGCGTCGCCGAACCGCTGAACGGCAAGACCCTGGGGATCTTGGGCCTGGGCGCGATCGGGCAGGAAGTCGCGCGCATCGCCACGGCGCTTGGCATGCGGGTGATCGGCACCCGCCGGCGGCCGGAAGCCGTTCCGGGGCCGATAGAAGTGTTGCCTCCGGAACGAACCGGCGAGGTCCTGGCACAATCCGACTTCGTCCTGTTGCTGCTGCCGGCCACGCCAAAAACTGAGAATTTCATCAATGCCGAACGGCTGGGGCAGATGAAATCGAGTGCTTGGCTAATGAATTTTGGCCGCGGCCACTTGATTGCGGACGCCGACCTGATCACCGCCGTGAAGTCGAAGCAGATTGCCGGTGCGATACTTGACGTGTTCCGGCAGGAACCGCTGCCGATCGAGCATCCATTCTGGACCACGCCAGGCATCATCGTCCTGCCGCATATTGGCGGTCCGCATCCGCAACGAGATCAGATCGTCGCGCGCTTGTTCGCGGGCAACCTGGGCCGCTTCCTCGATGGGCAACCGCTGAAGGAGGTGGTGGACCGCGCCGCCGGATACTGAACGGCTAGCGCAACGGCCAGGACCACACGATCAGCCAGGTGCCCACCACCGCCACCAGCACCGTCAGCGGCAAGCCCAACCGCCAGTAGTCACCGAAACGATAGCCGCCCGGCCGCATCACCAGCGTGTTGTTCTGATGCCCGATCGGGGTCAGGAAATCGCAAGCCGCGCCGAACGCCACGGCCATCAGGAACGGGTCGGGACCGTATCCCAGGTTCTTCGCCACCACCGCGGCCACCGGACCCATCACCACCACCGCCGCGGCATGATGCAGGAACGGCGTCACCAGCATGGACACCACCAGGATCATCCCCACCGCCATGGTGCCCGACAAATGTCCCGCCAGCACGGTCAGCCCATCCGCCATCAGGTTCGCCGCGCCGGTGTCTTTCAGTGCCTCCCCCACCGGGATTAGGCAGCCCAGCATGACGATGACGGGCCAGTCGATCGCGTCATACGCCGCCCGCACCGGAATCACGCGTAGCAGCAGCATCACCGTGGCCGCGACGAAGAAACCAACCTCCACCTCGACCAGCCGCAGTCCGATCGCGAGCAGCGCCACCAGCAGGATAGCCAGCGGCAAGAACCGGTTGCGCACGCGGCCGATCGCCAGGTTACGCTGCTCCAGCGGCAGCAAACCAAGCTGCGTGAGCGCCTCGTTCAGCCGGCTGGTGCGGCCTTGCAGCACCACCCTGTCGCCGGCACCGAAGTTGCGCTGGCGCAGCCGGCCCAAGGCCTGACCACCGGCGGCACTCCCTCCTGGCACGCCGCCCGGCCCGCCCGCCGCCAGCAAATTCACCTCATACCGCGACCGCAGGTGCAGGGTCTGCGCGGTCTGGCCGATCAGCCCGGAGGCCGGCGAGACAACCGCCTCGATGGTTTCCAGATCGTCATCCTTGTCGAGCGGCTGCATCGCCGACGCAGCCTCGCTGTTCAGCAGCGACAGCTCAGCTTGCTCGAGCAGCGGCTGCAACGCCGTCGGATCGTCTTGCAGCACCAGAAGATCATCGGCGTACAGCACCCAGTGGCTGCGTGGTACATAGCGGTGGGCGTGCTCGCGGATGATCGCGGTCAGCACAATCTGGTTGTCCGCCATGCTCTCCAGGTCCGCCACGGTCTTACCCACCAGCGGCGAGCCCTCCGGCAGCAGCGCCTCTGTCGTGTAGTCGTCGATCGTGTGACGCACCTGGCTGGACCGCTGGCCGCGCCGGGTTACCGGCAGCAGCCGCCAGCCGACGCTGAGGAACCCGATCGCCACCAGCGACAACGGCAGCCCGATTGCGGTATAGTCGAACATGCCGTACGGATGCCCGGTCACCTGTTCCCGGACCTGCGAGATCAGGATGTTCGGCGAGGTGCCCACCTGGGTAATCGTCCCGCCAACCAGCGAGCCGAACGCCAGCGGCATCAGGTAGCGGGAAACCGGGCGGTTGCGCCGCTCCGCCGCCTGAATGGCGACCGGCATGAAAATGCCCAGCGCGCCGACATTCTTGACAAAGGCCGATAGGAAAGTGACCGCCGCCGTCAACGCGCCAACCTGCGCTGTCGTCGAATGCAGATACCGCAGCAGCACCCGCATCGCCCACTCAACGATCCCCGAAGCCGCCACGGCTCGGCTGACCACCAGGACCGAGGCGATGATGACGATAACCGGGCTGGAAAAGCCGCTGAACGCCTTATGGGCCGGCACCACGCCCAGCAGCGTCGCCGCCGAGAGGGCCGTGGCGCCGACAAGGTCATACCGAAGCCGGTCGGACAGGAACAGGACCAGCATGCCGGCGATGATCAGCAGTGCCTCGATCTGATGCAGCGTCAATCAGCGTTTCCTCGGCCGAGCGGTCAGTCCAGGACTCCGATTAGTTCCTGGAAGAGGGGCTCAAAAAACGCCGTATGCCGATTTCCGCCGCGGGCATCAATATGCCAGGCCAGACGGTCAGCTCCTGCTTACATGCGGCAGCCGAGACCGGCAGCCGGCCTCGAGCCGACCCGCTTTGAAACCGGTTTCGCCAAGCCGGTCAGTCGTCGAAAAACACCAGGGTGCGAAGCTCGATGCTTTCGCGCGGCAGTATGTCAGCGGGCGCGTTCGGATCCTGGAAGGCGGTGTGCGGCATGAAGCGCGACCGGCCGTCATGCACTAAATCGTAGCACTTCAGTAACAGCGCTTCATCCGCCCGCATCATCGGAGCATAGAACCAGCGGTGCGCTGGATTGTACGTCAGGCCGTAGATTTCACCTCTACGGATGTAGCTCTCACCTCTGTGGTCAAACCTGCGTGAACGGCGAAATCGAGCCGTTCTTGTCCTATTGGCTTTCGGGTTTGTGAGGTTTTCCCCACGTTTCCCCCACACAGGACACAGCGGGCCGTAGGCAACGCTTGGGCGACATCGTTCGCTCCAGGTTTAGTCGGCGCCCGTGCCGAGGATTTCCTGCTTGCTGTTAGAACAAAGATAGAACATGGTCGGCGGTATGACCGCCCCATATGAAGCTGTGTGTATCTGTGGTCGGACGGTGCTGCGACCGTGGCCGCCAGCGCCTCAACCATTATGCGCAAAGTGTCGGACGGCAGCGGAGCGTAGCGAGCAGCGGGAATTTGAGTTGGACAACCCGACAGCCACGTGCTGACGATTGCAGTTGCCTTCAAACAGTCGGATCACCGTCATTATAGGTGCGTCGGCATTTTGGCGTGCCCAAACCCTAAGCGACGCTGTTGACGGTGGACGGCGACGGCGGCACTTTTGCCCCCGGCACCACGAGGCGCGGCTTGCATGGCACATGGGCCAGGATATCTTCCGCGTTCGGCAACACGATCGTGTTGATCTGTTCTGCCGCAGCGACGCCATTGCCGCCGAGATTGAACAACGTATCTGGATCAAGCGGTTGCACATTGCCGGCGCTGTCATGGGCGCGGCATAGCAGGGTGTATTGGCCGTGTGACGCCCGCCAATTGGCCGTCCAGCCGACCCAGGCATAGGGGTCTGCGGAGACCGGCGCGAGTTGTGCCGATTGCCATGACCCACCGCCATCCGTGCTGACCTCGACGCCGGTTATCGAGCCATAGCCGGACCATGCGCGGCCTTGGAGTTGATAGTTGCCGGCGCGGACAAACCGATAGCGGCTGAGCAGGTCCGGACTGCCCGGCGGAAACATTACCGAGTCGACACGTTTCTGCTGGACCGGCAAGAACGGCCCATCCTTTTCCTGCTGATAGATGTAAACCTGAGTTCTGCTCGACGCCTTGAAAAGGCTCCGGTAAGACGGTGATCGCTCGCAGCCACTTGACGCTCGCCATGCCATACCAACTCGGCACGATCAGGCGCAGCGGAAACCCGTGCTCCGGCGTCAGCGTCTCGTTGTTGTGCGCCCAGCAAAGCATGACCTCGGGCCGCATCGCTTCGTCGATCGGCAGGCTGCGTTCAAAGACGTGTTCGACGCCGAGATCAACACCGTGATCCCAGCCGCTGAACAACACCTCGACCGCATTGGGCATAATACCGGCTGCGGCCAGCAAGGGCGCCAGCGGTGTGCCAGTCCAGGTGTACGTTCCAATGGCTTCCTTGTTCCACGGCACGTAGACCGGGCGCGGCGTTAGCGAGCGCCGGCCAACCCCCGCGCATTGCATGGTCACGACCTGCTCGACGGCCTGTCGTGCCTGAATTGCCTGCAAGGACAGTCGATACGGGCTGGCGACCGAGCCACCTATTGCAATCACGTAATTTTCGGCATCGAGGAATTGCGTATCGAAATGAGTCAGTAGATAATGCTCGCCAATCGGCGTAATGGGAAGCTGGAGGGCCTCGTTTTGCATGCCGTGATTACGAAAAGCCAGCGCGACCTCTGCCTCACTGTAATCGTCCGCATTTACCTGTGGGTCAGGACGTTGCGACGTCGGATTGTCGGGGATGGACGTGCAATTTCCGGCAGCTAAGACCGCGCGAGAAATCACTGTGCCAGCGAGGCTCGCCCCGAGACCGAGGCGGCGCCGGCTGAGCATTGTGGCCATCATTGGTTCTCCTTAAGAGAGTTCGAATGGGTTATGGTCGATGGTGCTCTCCGATGGTGCGGGCGGAACTCGCTAACTCGCTGGCACAAAATCGTCAACCGTCTATTACAAGAATATTTACCAGGAATTTATGCCTTTATATTGTGATTTCACAAAGCAGATTCATAGAACATCAAGAAGAGGAAGAAGAAAACCGATTAATCTTCGGTTTAGACAGAAAGCTCGCTGGTAAAGCGTGTTTACCGAGCCGACGCCCACGCGTGTGAGTTCTGTTTTCGCTGGTGCGCGGAGGAAGATAACAAGCTGCGGCTGTCCGGACACATGACGCGCGTATAGCTCTCGTTGGTCGGCGTGTGGGGCAAAACCACCGACATAAATAGCTCAAGTATTTGGAGCTATTTCTGCTGTGCCCTATCAAGTTGTACTGAGCAACGGATCAGTGCTGACCAGCATTGCCGATAACACGGTGGACAACACGACATCCCTCACCTTGGTCGGTCGCAACTACCCCGGCTATGGCTGTTCGTTCTTTTACGGTCACGGCTCCTCTCCTACGGCTTTCACCACGTAGCTGCTGTGCTGCATCATGATATTCAGCGACGGTAGGGAGAGGAGTGCTACAGCACGGAAATTCCAGGGTAATTAGGTCCTGGAGAGACGCGATGGGACGCAGCGGGACAGCCCCTGAAATGACCGCTAAAACGCTTCTGCATAGATTTCACCGGTGCGGTCGCGGCAGATCAGGTCCTGCGCCACCAGGTCGCCGTCGGCCAGGCTGGTGGCATCACAGACCGCCAGCGGCGCGTCCTGTAGCGGTCCACGGATCGGCCGCCAGACATTGACAATGGCAAACCTCCGGGTCAGCAACTCCGCTGCCTCCGCCCCCATCAGATCACGCACACACTGCGGACCGGACAGCTCGGTATAGTCGCCATGGATGCGGGTGACTGGCTGACGCGGGATGCCCGGCGTGCGATCCTCCACCTTGGGTTCGCGGCGGCGGATGGTGTGGTCGAACACCACCACGCGGCTGGCGCCGGTCGCCTGCTTCACCAGCGCCTCGGCTTCCGGATAATACGTATCGCGCAGTTGCAACTCGTCATAGAAGTCCGTTACCGCGGTCGGCGCGTCGGAGAGGTACAAACCCTTGCACATCCAGCGACAGACCATCGGCCAGAGGCCGCATGTCGAAGATCGGCACGACATGCGGCACCGTGACGCTGTTGCTCTCCTTGGCTGTTGCATGGGCATTGTCTGGCGACAGGACCACACCGATCTGTGTGGCAACGCAGGTGGGGTGCATTCCGGCGGTTGGCAAGTTAAATTCAGACGGCAGGTAGGAGATCAAACGGGTGACGGATAAACCGTCCATGACGGCGTCGGCAGGTTCACCAGACGTGGCGCCAGTCGCCGAGCGGACTCCGGCGGCGAGTCGGTTGCCGGCAATCGATCGCACGCCGATGACACAGCGGATCATGCAGACAGCCGACCGGTTGTTCTACCAGCGCGGCATCCGCGCGGTTGGTGTCGACACAATCGCCGCCGAGGCCGGTATCAGCAAACGATCCCTGTATGACACGTTCCCATCGAAGGATGCGCTGGTGGCGGCCTACTTGAGGGACCGCATCCGTCCATTGCCGGCCTCGGATGCTCCGCCGACGGCGCAAGTGCTATCTTTGTTCGACCAGTTGCACAGCCGCTTCGCGACCGGCGATTTCCGCGGCTGCCCGTTTGTCAACGCGGTCACCGAGCTGGCCCAGGATTGCCAGAACGCCCGGGCGATCGCGCTGCAATTCAAGGAGGATCGGCGCCGGCACATCAGCCATCTTCTGACGCAAGCCGGCGTCGCCGACGCCGATGCGCTTGCCAGCCAGATAGCGCTGTTGCTGGAGGGAGCGATCGCCACCATGCTGGTGCGGCAGGATGCCATGGTTGCCCACCAGGCCCGCGATGCCGCCGCGGTGCTGATGCGCGCCGCCGGCGCGGCCATGTGACGGGTTGCGAGCCTTTTACCCCGCGGACAGCTCCGCCGTCATCTCGCTGCCGCCAGGATCGACCGCACGCGTCCCCGGCGGTGCCGTGCCGCGCAGGAACCGCGCGAGGTGCAAGAAAGTCGGCGCGCGCGGATCGGTGCCGCGCCAGGCGAGGCCGATGACCCGCCCCACCTCACCTTTCAGGTCGCGCACCTGCGCCAAACCGTCCAGTTCCGTCCGATCCCGCACCGCGAGCAGCGGCAGCAGCGAATGCCCCTCGCCGGCGGCGATCATGTGCCGCAGCATCTCCAAGCTGCTGGCGTAGCGGGTATCGCGCTCCGGGTGATCAAGGCCGCACAGCGCCAGGGCCTGGTCGCGCAGGCAATGGCCTTCCTCCAGCAGCAGCAGCCCGTCGCCCGCGAGGTCCTGCAAGCGAAGCTGCTTCTGGCTGCCCAGCGCATGCCCGAGCGGCACGACGGCCTGAAACGGCTCGAAGAACAGCGGGTCGGCCACCATGCCGTCCGCTGGCCCCGGCAGCGTCTGCACCGGCAGGGCCAGCAGCACCAGGTCCAGTTCGCCATCCAGCAATGCGCGTTTCAGCCCATCCGTCAGGCCCTCCTGAACACGCAATTTCAGCCGTGGGAAGTGCGACCGCACCTCGCGCAGCAGCCCGGGCAGGTAGTACGGCCCGAGCGTGGCGATCACCCCCAGGCGCAGCGGGCCGGACAGTGGATCGACCCGGCTATGCGCCATGTCCAGCAGCACACGCGCCGCCCCCAGCACCATGCGCGCCTGCCGCAGCAGCGCCTCGCCCTCGGGCGTGACGGCGATACGGCGGGTTGTCCGCTCAAACAGCGCGCAGCCAAGCAGAGCTTCAAGCTTGCGAACCTGCTCGGACAAACCCGCCTGGCTGACCCCGCAATGCTCCGCCGCTCGGCCGAAATGGCCAAGATCGGCAACCGCGACAGCATATTCCATATCGCGCAGGGAGAGGCCGGCAAGGTGGTTCATACGCATTGGATTAATAGGTAACACCGAACGTATCGCCTGGAAAGATCGACTTCACCAAAACCTCGAACAGCCTCAGTTTGCGGCGCGATCTAAAACAGAGGACGCACCATGGCCAATTCCAGCCAACACCGACCCACCATGACAACCACTGCCGGCGCGCCCGTCGCCGATGACGCGAACAGCCTGACCGCCGGACCGCGCGGCCCCATCCTGCTGCAGGACTACCAGTTGCTGGAGAAGCTTGCGCACCAGAACCGTGAGCGTATCCCCGAGCGGGTGGTGCATGCCAAGGGCAGCGCCGCCTACGGCACGCTGACGATCACGCAAGATATCACCCAGTTTACAAGGGCGAAGATTTTCGACACCGTGGGCAAGAAGACCGAAGCACTGCTGCGCTTCTCCACCGTCGCCGGAGAGCGCGGGGCGGCCGACGCCGAACGCGATGTACGCGGGTTCGCGCTGAAGTTCTACACCGAGGACGGCAACTGGGACATGGTCGGCAACAACACGCCGGTCTTCTTCATCCGTGACCCGCGCAAGTTTCCAGATTTCATCCGCACCCAGAAGCGGCACCCGCGGACTAACCTGCGCAGCCCGACCGCGATGTGGGATTTCTGGTCGCTGTCGCCGGAGAGCCTGCACCAGGTGACGATCCTGATGAGCGATCGCGGCTTGCCCGAGGGCTTTCGCTTCATGAACGGCTATGGCAGCCACACCTACTCGTTCTGGAACGATGCCGGAGAGCGTTACTGGGTCAAGTTCCACTTCAAGTCGATCCAGGGCCACCGTCACTGGACCAACGAGCAAGCCAGCACGGTCGTCGCCAACGATCGGGAAAGTGCTCAGCGCGACTTGTATGAGGCGATCGAGCGCGGCGATTTTCCGAAGTGGCGCATGTGCGTGCAGATCATGCCGGAAAGCGATGCGGTGAACACAAGCTACAATCCGTTCGACCTCACCAAGGTCTGGCCGCACGGCGATTATCCGCTGCGGGAGGTTGGGATCCTGGAGCTGAACCGCAATCCGGACCATTACTTCGCGGAGGTGGAACAATCGGCTTTCTCGCCGTCCAACATCGTTCCGGGCATCGGCTTCTCGCCCGACAAGGTGTTGCAGTCGCGGATCTTCGCCTATGCGGACGCGCACCGTTACCGCGTGGGCACGCATTACGAGGCACTGCCGGTGAACGCGCCGCGCTGCCCGGTGGCCAACCACCACGCCGACGGCCAGATGCGCTTCGACGCGCCGAAGGGCACGGACGCATGGTATGAACCGAACAGCTTCGGCGGTCCGCAGCCCGACCCGAGCGTGAAGGAGCCGCCGCTACGCATCAGCGGCGACGCTGACCACTACAATCATCGAGACGGCAACGACGACTATACCCAGCCGGGCAATCTGTTCCGTCTGTTCGACGCGGCACAGCGGGAGCGTTTGTTCAACAACATTGCCGCCGCCATGCAAGGGGTGCCGGCGGAGATCATCGCCCGCCAGATCGAGCACTTCCGCCGCGCCGATCCGGCTTATGGCGAAGGTGTGGAGCGTGCGGTGAAACGGGTGCACACGCCGCCGGCGTCAGCACCCACCACAGCGGCCCCAGCGGTTGCGCCGATCGGCCAAGCCGCCGAATGACCAAGCGGGCGAGGCTGTTGCGTTGGTCAGCGACACGCTCTTGTCGAGCAGCCGGCGCCGGCCTTGCAGCGCCGCCGGCAACGTCGCCGGCTAGGCTAATGTGGGATATATGACGCAGGACATGCACACGTGTCGTCCGCCTATACCCGCGTTATCTGTCCATACCCGTGTCATCCGTCTATGCCCGTGTCATCCGTCTATGCCCGTGTCATCCGTCTGTACGCGTGTCATCCCCGGCGAAGGCCGGGGACCCACGTCTTTGCCCCGCCTGCCAGTCGTGGGTCCCCGGCCTTCGCCCTACGGCATTCACATATCTCGGCAAGACGCGCTTCGTCAGTGGGTTATGAGCCGACCGTTCCTCACCCGTCATGGCCCGGCTTGTCCGGGCCACCGCCGCACCAAGTGCTTGGAAAGGTGGCCGGGTCAAGCCCGGCCATGACGGTGTGGGAGGCTTTCCGCACGGCCAAGCCTTCAAGATGTGTGAATGCCGTAGGGCCTACGCCGGGGATGACACTGGGGGAGCAGTCTCAACGCGAACTGATATTATTCCTGCATTTGCTCGCGATCGAGGATTTCAACCGTTCGGTGATACAGCGCCTCAGCCCGTTCCGGTGACGCACCGACACAGACAACACCAAGCTTGCCGAATTCCGAAAGCGCTCCAATGAGGTGGAACACGACGCCTTCATGCGTCGTGCCATCATAGTGCAGCCCGTTCAGCACCGCGACATCCACCAGATCGGCCGGTGTCAGACCTTTGTAGTGCGGCGCTTGCAGATTGTCCGACGCGTAATAGAAGCGCGGTTGCCCGGCTGGCGTCCGGAACAGGCCGGAGACAGGATCATAGGCGCCGCCGGTCAGGAACTGCAGCATCAGGAACGGATGCGTGGTGCCGCCCTTGCGCAGATTGAGCTCGATGCCGTAGTGGCGCCAGGCATCGCCGTGCCGCACCGAGACGAAGTCGACAGCGAAACGTTCCAGCACACCGCGCTGGGCGAGCAATGCAGCGACCTTCGCGCCTTCCTCCTGGATCTGCAGCCTGTAGGCTTCATCGGCGGGAAACTGGCAGCCTAGAAACACCTGACCTTGCAACACCTGGTCATGGGTCGAAATCGCTTCGACAGAACCAAACGGATTGATGCGGAATTGCGCCGAGGGCGAGCGTTTCGCATCGCCTTCAATGAAGGCTTCGACAATGGCGCCCATCGCGCGCACCTTGTCGAGGAAGCTCTCCCACGTCATGCCCTTGGCTTCGATCTTCAGATGCGGCAGCCGGTCGCTGATCCAAGGTGTCAGCGCCTCCCCGGATGGCGCGTCATCGAAATGAAACGCCGCATTACCTTCGCCGGAAAGGCCCTCATTGAGCTTGACGACGGCGCGCCGCAGGTCCGGGTTGCGCTCCTTCAACGCGGCCAGACCCGCCACGATGCCGGCTTCATCGGTCAGGTCCTCGACGCCGTCCGATACCGCCACCCCAGCCTCCCGCATGAGCTGCCGGCCGCCGCTTTTTGAGCCCAGGGCCTGCAACGCCGGATCGCAGCCATAGATCGGGATACCGAGACGCACGGCCAAGGTCCGTTCCCATGTCGACACGGTATAGGCGGCGATGTAGGCGGTGCCCGGATCGCCGATTGCTTCGCGCAAGCGGCCAAGCATGCGGGGGCGCTCCAGGATCTTTTCGCTCAGCGGGCGGGCGCTGCTGTCGTGGCAGGCCAACAGGGTCAATCGTGCGCGGGCATGCTGGGCGGGAACGCCTTGCAGCAGATGCAGGTAGTAGTCGATGATCGTTTCGGAAATTGGTTGGCTGGTCAGGTAGATCAGACGGGTGCGCGGCAGCCGGAGCAGCATCAGCATGCCGAGCATGCGCTCCTCATAGTGGTGGGCGCCGCTGATGCTGGACAAAACGTCCTGGTCGACGCTCATGCTGGGCACCACCACGATCGTCCGCGGCGCGGTTCGATCTGGAATGATCTTGTCGAACAACGCCGGCAGGGTGGACTGCAGTTGGACGAAAGCCGCCCGTTCGTCTGTGACAGGAGGTTCATTCTGTCGGCGGGTCAACACAGCGCCTCCTCGTTCATGGCCGGCACGGATATGGGTGTTTAGGGATGCAACCATATACCAGCTGGTGTGGCGTGGACATGCCGTCCCATCGTGAAGCGATGAAGTCTTCCGGTTGCGCCAGTGTCATCCCCGGCCTGCGCCCTAGGCGCTAACTTAAGCCGTCGTGACGCTGGAACTGCCCCTGTGTCATCCCTGCGCTTGGCGCGGGGACCCACGACTTTTGCTGCTATTGCCACAGAAAGACGTGGGTCCCCGGCCCTCCGCCTTCGCAGGGATGAACTTCGCCGGGGATGACACTGGGGGTGTCGGATGTGGTCATCCGGAATAGAGGAGTCGATTTCACACGCAACGTTCGATGTCGCCAGGCCGACCGAGATCATGATGCCTACCAGCCAAACGCGCTACCCAAACGCCCCAACCTCATGCGTCACCGCCGTCGCGATCTCCCGCACCATGCCGAACAACCGCCGGATCGGAGCAAAAATCTCCGCGTGCTCCCGCGCATACGCGTCGGTGCCTCGTTTCGGCGCCGGCTCGCCGTAGTCGCAGTCAGCCGACGGATCGGCCGCTGCCGGAAAAATCTCCCCCAGCGCGGTCAAGGAGGCGTCGATATCCAGCCGCAGGATCGCCGCCTCCAGCCCCAGACGGGTGATGGCGTGGCGCGGCGAGAAATCCGGTATCTCCGCCGCCAGCAGCCAGATGCGGTGGATCAGCGCCAGACGCAGTGCATGCAGCAGGACCTCGCGGTTTGCCATGTGCGGCACGTCGGGCCAGGTGACCCGCAGCGCCAGGTGATCGGCGGTGATGCGGCGGAACATCGATTGCGCCGCCGCCCAGATATCCAGCCGTTCCAACGCGCGGGCAACCGCCACCAGCGCCTCCCGCCGGCCAGGCCGCTGGGTGTGGGCGGCGCGGTCCAGCCAGGTGGCAGGGTCCAAGGTGGCGATCACCGCGCGCAGCACGTCGATATCGGAATGCGCCAGCGCGTGACTGGCCAGGTCCATCGCGCGTTTGAACCGGCGGCTGTTCTGCCGCAGTTCGGTGAAGGTCTCCGGATGCCGAGCGGCGGCGGCGCCGATGCCCTGTAGGGTGTTGGCGCACCAGCCAAGCTGCTGCAGGATCGCATTGTTCGGGATCGCCCGTAGCTCCCGCGGGTGGCGGATGCGCGCTGCCCCGGTGGCGCCGTCCGCCTGCCGCGCCGCGGGACGCGATCCGGTGCGGTCCAGCAGCGACGGGCCGAAGGCGCCCAGCAACGCGGCGTAGCCGGCATCTTCGACAAGGCCGTCCATGCCGGTGCGAATGGTGGCGAAAAAGTCGGCGGCGAAATCCGGGGCGGCGTAGACCGGGTCCTCGATCGGGCCGGCCGCCGGGTGATAGGTCTGTTCGGCGATCCGGGTGATCGTCGCCAGCGCAAGTTCCGGTGTGCCGAACAGCAGATAGCCGTCGCCGCCTTGGAACGCCGCTTCCTCCCGCACCTTCAGCCCAGCCCGCCCCAACGCCTGGCGCGACGCGGTCGGCGACAGATATTTCAGCCGATCGGCCAACGAGCCGGGATGCGCGCCGCGGCCGATGCTCTCACCGTGGGTGTCGAACAGGATCACCTCGACGCCGGTGACGCCATGATGCTCCAGCGTCTGGCCGATCTTCAGGCGCAGCCGCTCGATCAGGTAGCTGGCGGCAAGCTGGCCGACATAGCGGCCGGAGTCGGAGTAGCCGAACTGCAGCGCCAACTTGCCCGTGCTCTTCAGGTAATCCCGGTAATGCGGGCTGCGCAGCGCTTCCTCCAGCACCGTGGCGCCGCGCTCCAGCGCCTCGGCCGTCTCGAACAAGGGCGAGATCTCGACATGCTGCTCAATTCCGAACAGGCGAGCGAGCCATAGGGCGGCCAGCAGCGTATAGCCGGTTTCGGTCTCGGCGATCAGGAAGCGGATCGGCACCGAGCCGTCGACATGCTTGATGATCTGCGCCACCGTCATCATCAGCCTGGCCGCCGAGGCCTGCTCGCTGATCAGCGCGCCGAAATCCACCGGCTCGGGCTGCACCGTATCCAGCGCGCCGTTGATGGCGGCGAACAGTGCGCGCCGGCGCGACGGATCCTCGGGCGCGTCGGACAGGCCCAGCCGCTGGCGGACGACGTTATGGATCTGCGCCGCGTTCAGCCGCGTGTGGGTGTGGGCGAGCGCCAGGCCATGCGACACCAGACCGGCGCGGGCGACGGTCAGCGCCAGTTTGCCCGCATCGTCGGCGCGGGCAATCGCGTCCTGGAACAGCGGCAATAGCGGCGCCGGGGAGGTCAGTGACGCATCCCGCTCGCCAATCAGAGCATGCGCGAAGGCGGCAACCGCACTCGGCTCCGGCTGGTCGGGGCACAGATCGATCTGGCGATCCACCGCATCACGGGCCTGAGCGATCCGGTCCGCCAGGGCATCGGTGGACGGCAGCGCGGCGGCCTGGGCATGCAGGCGGGCAAGCTGCAGGCGCTTCATCTCCAGCCGCAGGCGTAGCGTGTCCCACCAGCCAATATCGGTGCGCCCGTCGGTGTCGTAGCCGACCCAGGACGACAGAATGACCGGGCTTGGTGTCAGTTCGGTCCAGCGGTCCGCCCACGCGCCGCGGGCGACCGAGATCAGCGCGGCGTTGAACCGGTCGATTGCGTCGCGACCGTTGGCGATGGCGGCAACGGCCTGATCGAACTCGTTGCGCAGGGTGATTGGCGGCGGCCGATGCGAACTCGAACGGCGGCGACGGATGTCCGCAGGCGGCCTCGGCCAAAGCGCGGTTGACCGGTTGCGGCAGGGCGAAGGTGGGATGCGCGGTGAACACCGCGGCAAAGCGGGTGCGTTCGGTCAGCGCGCGGTATTCCGCCCAGCGGACCGGGCTGTCGTTCGGGTCCGGGCGCAGCAGATGCTGGGCGAGCCCAGCCAGGACTGCCTCGTTGCCGGTGCTGTCGATACTGCCGACATAGTCGGCAATGCGACGTGCACGGTCGCTGAACGCGGCGTCGCGCAGGTGGCGGATCAGCGCCGCGATGTCGTCCTCGGTCAGACTGCCGGTGTCCATCTGCCGGGTAATGGCGAGCGAAATCAGCAGGACCGGGTTGCCGAACGGATCTTCGCGGGCCCCGGTGCCAAGTCGCGCCGTCAGATCCAGCAGATCTTGCGCCAGTGAGGCGGTCAGCGGTGCGGCGGGTGCATCCATCATGTCACAACTTTGCAGTGGATTGTGCATCGCAGCAAGTGTGGAAGACGCAATTCAGGGTGTAGTCGTTATGAACAAGTGTCGCTGCGATGACCGATGACTGCCTGCGCACCCGCCATGGTTCCCTATGCTGTCTGCGGCCCCAATTCGCCGTCAGCGCCACAGGTGGTTGAAAAGCGCATCGAGCGCATCGACAATGCAGATGTCCTCGTCCTCAAACGAACCATCTGATGGACCGAGTGGATAAAAATCTGACGCTTGGTATCCACCGAGCCATAGCCGCTTTAGAGGCCAAGCGGCCGCGTTGCCGTCACCGTGCTGGGGCGGTCATCTGAGTAGCAGATCGTAATTTCAACATCCATCCGATGCTCTCCCCGTGCCTGGGAACGTATCTTTTAGCGACAATTCGGGACCGTGACCCTCTTGATCCGGCTTGACCCAACGAATCTAATTCTATATTTCTGGAATTATGGAGAAGAGAGACGCCTTATTAGCCTTGGCTGCGCTGGCGCAGGAGTCGCGCCTCGATATCTACCGCCTGCTTGTGCAGGCAGGATCGGATGGCCTGGCGGTTGGTCAGATCGGCGAGCAACTCGGCCTGCCATCGGCAACTCTCGCGTTTCATCTGAAGGAACTGAAGAACGCGGGCCTTGCGACCTTCACGCGCAACGGCCGCTCGCTGACTTACGTCGCCAGCTATCCAACCATGAACGCGCTGCTCGACTACCTCACCGAGAACTGCTGCCAAGGAAATCCTGCGGCATGCGGTCTCGGTGCAACCGCCTGCACCCCTGAAACCGCTAGCCCTGGAGCCAGCCATGAAGCGCCTGCACGTTCACGTCGCCGTCGATGATCTCGCACCGTCGATCCGGTTCTACAGCACGCTTTTTGCGGCTCAACCGGCTGTCACCAAACCTGATTATGCCAAGTGGATGCTGGAAGATCCGCGCGTGAATTTCGCGATCTCGACGCGCAGCGCCAAGGCTGGCCTTGATCACCTCGGGATCCAGGTCGAGACACCGGATGAGCTGCGGGAAGTTTATGGACGGCTGAAACAAGTTGACCGGCCGGTGCTCGAAGAAGGTGCAACGACGTGCTGTTACGCGCAGTCGGAAAAGTCATGGATCACGGACCCGCAAGGCCTTTCGTGGGAGACCTTCCTGACTTCCGGTGAAAGCACGGTCTACGGCGATAGCGCCGATCTGGATCCGATCCGCACCAAGGCCGGGGCCTGCTGCACACCGGAAACACCGCAAGGCGTTTGCTGCGAGCCGAAACCGGAACTTGCCGCCGATACTCCATGCTGTGGACCAAGGCAAGCGGCGGCTGAATGAGCCGCCTGGATGCGTCCGGATGCCGCCAAGGAACAAGTCTCATGAGTGACGATGCCATTACCGCACCGGGCAAAGCGCCCTCGATGGGAACATTCGAGCGTTACCTCACGCTCTGGGTGGCGCTCTGCATCGTCGTCGGCATTAGTCTCGGGCAAGCCCTGCCGCAAGTATTTCATACGCTCGGCACCGAAACAATCGCGGACATCAATCTGCCGATCGCCGTGCTGGTCTGGCTGATGATAATTCCTATGCTGCTAAAAATCGATCTCGCCGCCCTTGGCCAGGTGAAGGAACATTGGCGCGGCATCGCGGCGACCGTGGGCATCAACTGGCTGGTCAAACCGTTCTCGATGGCGCTGCTCGGCTGGCTCTTTATCGCCCATCTCTTTCGGCCCTATCTGCCGGCCGGTCAGGTCGATGGCTATATCGCCGGCCTGATCCTGCTGGCCGCAGCGCCATGCACGGCAATGGTCTTTGTGTGGTCGAATCTGGTGGACGGCGAGCCGCACTTCACACTCTCGCAAGTGGCGCTCAACGACACGATCATGGTCTTTGCCTTCGCGCCGATCGTGGCGCTGCTGCTTGGTCTCTCCTCGATCACGGTGCCCTGGAACACGCTGATCCTGTCTGTGGTGCTCTATATCGTCGTGCCGGTGATCGTGGCGCAGCTCTGGCGGCGCAAGCTGGTAAGCCAAGGCGGACCGCCAGCCCTTGGCCGCACGCTGCGCAAGCTTGGGCCGCTGTCGCTGTCGGCGCTGCTGCTGACGCTTGTACTGCTGTTCGGCCTGCAGGGGGAGCAGATCATGCGCCAGCCGGTCGTGATCGCGCTGCTGGCGGTGCCGATCATCATCCAGGTCTATTTCAACGCGGGGCTGGCCTACTGGCTGAACCGAAAGCTCGGCGTCGAGTGGTGTGTGGCCGGACCCTCGGCACTGATCGGGGCCAGCAATTTCTTCGAGCTCGCCGTGGCAACGGCGATCGCCCTGTTCGGCTTTCAATCCGGCGCGGCCCTCTCAACCGTCGTCGGCGTGCTCGTGGAAGTGCCGGTGATGCTGTCGGTCGTGCATATGGTTCGGCGCTCGCGCCAATGGTATGAGCGCAGCAGCATTGTGGAACGAGTTTCTTGATTTCCGCACCAACGGCCGCTTTGTGGGATGTTGAGCCGCACGAACGCGAAGTGGGGACCAACGTCGCTATCCGGGACGCCGAATTCCTCGGCGACCAGCGGCAGGACAATGACCCGTCGAGTCGAGCTTCGAAACCGGTTGGACTGGACAACGACAACAAACGAAATAGCGCGTTAAGTCTGGTCCGCGTTGCGGTGAACTTTAACTGGTCCACCGTCAAAGCGTCCCGAACTCGTCCGCGAGCGATCCCCACTTCGCGATGAAGGCATCGCTTGCCGAGACATGAGCCTCGATCTGCCGCTGAAGTTCGCTATCCCTGGCCTCGGCGTCAGCCAGGAATGCCGCCACCAAACCTTCGACTGTCTCGGACAAGAACGCCGCGCTACGCCATCCCGGCCGGCGGATCACAGCTAACCGTCTGCATCTCCGCCGGGACCGAGACCTCCAGCAACTCCAGCTCATTTGCCGTTCCGGTCTCGTTGTGCCGCATCCCGCCCGGTATCATCAGCGAATCGCCCGGCATCAGGTGGATCTTGGTGCCGTCCTCGAACTCGAGATCGACCCAGCCCTTGAGCATGTAGACGAATTGCTGCTCACAGACGTGGTAGTGCCACCCGGTGGGCTTTCCCATGCCCTGCGTGGCCGAGGTCACTTGCGCCCGCATCTGCCCGGCGGTGGCATCCGTCACGCCCAGATCGCGATATTTGAAGAAGGCTCGCCGGCCGCTGACATAGTTCGCGCTGTCGGCGCGTGCATGCGCCAGTTTGCCGCCTGCCGTCGCCGCTGTCGTCGCGAAATCGTTCATGATCGTTCTCCTCCTTGCTGCGCGGACCAGGTCATCCGCTTGGCCTGATGCCATTGCCTGGCTTAATTCAATTGCATGGTCTAAGGCAGACCATTCTAGGCCGCACTCAACGGAAAGCCAAACCGCGCCGGCATGCGGTTGATGGTTCATGAGCCTGCTGGCACCAATGGGCTGGAATTCCCAACCTGAAGTTCGTCATCACTAGCCCGCCGCTCCTCCGCGCGACGCAGCGAACTTCGGACGCAGATCCCTTGATCAAGAGTGTGCGAGCACGACCTCACCCAAAGCGACAAGATTGCAAGTGTCCAGAAACTTCGTACTGAGATAGATTAAGATACACTTAGGTGTCAATTTTTGTTGCAATGAGATGTCGGTTTGTGGCTACCTCTGGAAGTGACATCCAAAGAGCAATTCACGTTCATGTATCGCTGCTATCTTCTTCGGGAAGGCCGCATTGTCAAAGCGGAAAATCTGGATGTTGCAACGCTGGACAACGCGATCGTTGCCGGCCGCGAACTACTAGCCGCGCAAGCCCCAAGCCGGGGCTTTAACGGCATCGAGATCTGGCATGCCGCCTCGCTGCTCTATTCCGAAAAAAAGGGTGATTGTGCCGGTGGCGTGCAGCACCACGACGGCTCTAGCCGCGATGAAGCCGCGTTTGTCCCATGATGCCTCGGAACAGCCGGCAACCCGCTTGACCGTGCACGCTGGCGTCGCGCCATGCGGGGCCTTGTCCTGACACCGGTCGCACGGCATCTACCCCGGCATGAATGCCGCCATCAGTCGCCCAGGGGACAACGCCACCCCGAAAATCCGCATTCGCGGCCTATATAAGCGCTTCGGCGCCAAACAGGTGCTGAACGGCGTCGACCTGGACGTGATGCCGAGCACCTCGATGGTCGTCATCGGCGGCTCCGGCTCCGGCAAGTCCGTGCTGCTGAAATGCATCCTCGGCCTGCTCGAGCCGGATGACGGCCACATCGCCATCGACGGCCAGGACATCCTGGCGATGCCGCGCCGGGAGCGAGAGCTCGCTCGCGCCCGCATCGGCATGCTGTTCCAGAATGGCGCGTTGTTCGACAGCCTGCCGGTCTGGGAGAATGTCGCCTTCGGCCTGCTCGCCCGAGACAAGGCGACACGCGCCGAAGCACGCAGCCGCGCCAACGATTTCCTGCAACAGGTCGGGCTTGCCGCCAGCGTCGGCGACCTGTCGCCCGCGGAGCTGTCGGGCGGCATGCAGAAACGCGTCGCCCTGGCGCGCGCCATCGCCGCACAGCCCGACATCATGTTCTTCGACGAGCCCACCACCGGCCTGGATCCGATCATGGGGGCCGTGATCGATGGGCTGATTGTCGATTGCGTCAAGCGGCTGGGCAGCACCGCCATCGCCATCACCCATGACATGGCCAGTGCGAGGCGCATCGGCGATCAGGCCGCTATGCTGCTCAATGGCCGGATCATCTGGTGCGGTCCCGCCGGCGAACTGATGCAAAGCGGCAATCCCGCCGTCGATCAGTTTACCCACGGCCGGCGCGAAGGCCCGATCCAGATGGAATTGCGGCGCTGAGCCGGCGGCTGGCGATCGCTCTGCTTGCCGCCGCGCCGCTGGCGCCCACCGCGGTCGCCGCCGATCCGGGACAGGCTGACCCGGGGCCGGCAAATCCGCCACGGCAACTCGCCGGCTTGTTCATCCAGAGCTGTCTGTCTTACGCCGGCGACCCCGCCGCGTTGCGCGCCTGGGCCGTGCGCACCGGACTGCCGGCGGTGGCGGAACCGGCCCGGACCGCCTTCCTGCATGGCGCACCCGGCCAGGTCTTCGATGCGTCGAGCGACGCGGGCAAGTTCGTGCTGGTGTCGTCCGACGACGGCCTCTGTTCGGCTGTTGCCGAACAAGCCATCCAGCAACCCTCGGTCGAGGCGTTGGAGGGCGCCTTGCGGCAGACTGGCATCGCCTTCCGCCTGGTTATCGAACGCGACGATGCCGTCCTACCGGCCATCCACGATCGCGAATATCTCGCCACCAAAAGCGGCCGCAGCTGGCGGATTCTGCTGGCAACGATGAAAGACGATAAAGCGGGCGAGGCCATGCTGACCGCCGCCCCCGAATAAGGGACTGCCGCGAAATAACTGCTTCAAATGCTGCAAGGCAATCATTGTGAGCTACTATTCTCGTGTCATGGCCGGCGCAGGCCGGCCACCCACGACTTTGATTTCACAGGGGAAAGTTGTGGGTCACCGGGCCAAGCCCGGTGATGACACAAGTGGGTAACCCTCTGCCGGCCACGTACAGAAGCAGTTATTCTGCCGCCGCCCCCGAATAAGTCGCGGCAAGCAAGCCCCGACCCGCCAGGCAACTCCATATGAGCATGGTAGAAAGACCCTTGGCCGGTTTCGTCGGCCGGTGGTCCGGTTGAACGTCCACCCAAGTATTCGGCGGCGCATCGGCTGACACGCCGAACGCGCCGCGGCTCGATTGAAGACAGGCAAACATCTTGGCAAAACCCGCTTCCCGCTTCGTCTGCCAGGCCTGCGGCGCCGTCACCCCGAAATGGGCCGGAAGGTGCGAGACTTGCGGCGAATGGAACACCATCGAGGAAGCCGTGGTCACCGCGCGTCCCGGTGCCTTGCCGGCGGCCGGCGGCAAGGCACCACAGGCTCACGCTGTCCGCTTCGTTGGCCTGGGCGGCAGCGGCGAACCGCCGCCCCGCGCCGCCATCGGCATCGCCGAACTGGATCGGGTGCTGGGTGGCGGCCTGGTGCCGGCCTCGGTGGTGCTGGTCGGCGGCGACCCCGGCATCGGCAAATCCACCCTGATGCTGCAGGCGGCGGCATGCCTCGCCCGCTCCGGCCGGCGCGTGCTGTATGTCACCGGCGAGGAAGCCATCGACCAGGTCCGCCTGCGCGCCCGCCGCCTGGGCGTCGCCGACAGCCCGATCGAGCTGGCCGCCGCGATCAACGTGCGCGACATCGCCGCCAGCCTGGAACAGGCCGCCGACACCACGCTGGTGGTTATCGACAGCATCCAGACCATGTGGCTGGACAGCATCGACAGCGCCCCCGGCAGCGTGGCGCAGGTGCGCGCCTGCAGCTTCGAACTGATCCGGCTGGCAAAAGAAGGCAGATTCTGCCTCGTGCTGGTCGGCCACGTCACCAAGGACGGCGCCCTGGCTGGCCCCCGCGTGCTGGAGCACATGGTCGACGCCGTGCTGTATTTCGAAGGCGATCGCGGCCACCAGTTCCGCATCCTGCGCGCGGTGAAGAACCGCTACGGCGCCACCGACGAGATCGGCGTGTTCGAGATGACCGAGCTTGGCCTGGCCGAGGTGGCCAACCCCTCCGCCCTGTTCCTCGCCGAACGCCGCGGCAACATCGCCGGCAGCGCGGTGTTCGCCGGCCTGGAAGGCACCCGCCCGGTGCTGATGGAGGTGCAGGCGCTGCTCGCCCCCAACCCGGCCGGATCGCCCCGCCGCTCGGTCATCGGCTGGGACGGTGCTCGCCTTTCGATGCTGCTGGCGGTGCTGGAAACCCGCGGCGGCTTGCGGCTTAACCAGACCGACGTCTACCTGAACATCGCCGGCGGGCTGCGCGTCGGCGAACCGGCGGCCGATTTGGCCGTCGCCGCCGCCATCGCCTCGGCTGCGTTCGAAGTTCCGACCAGCCCCGGCATGGTCTATTTCGGAGAGATCGGCCTGTCCGGCGAGGTCCGCCAGGTTGCTCAGGCCGAGGCCAGGCTCAAGGAAGCCGCCAAGCTGGGCTTCGACGCCGCCGCCCTGCCGCGCCGGCTGGCGCACGGCAACCGCAAGCTGGCCGCCCCCGAGGGCCTGCGCATGGAGGAGATTGGCCACATCGCCGATCTGGTCGCCCGCTTCGCGCCCGCGTCGCGCGGTCAGAAGACATGAAAGCCACACACGCGGCATCGCTATGCGCAAGACGGTCGCTCGAACGAAAATATGACCGGTGAACCGGAACAGGAACTTGGCGACGGCCAGCGGTCGGACGATAACCCGATTTTCCTGTCAATGGCGGCGGCATGACTTGGGTTGACCTGGCGGTGTTCGGGATCCTGGCGGTGTCCGCCCTGCTCGCGTTCGTTCGCGGCCTGGTGCGGGAACTGCTTGGTATCGGCGCCTGGGTCGGTGCCATCGTCGCCGGTATCGAGGGCCTGCCGCTGATGCGGGGCGTCGTGCGCAACTGGATGCAAGCGCCGGAATGGGTCGACCCGGTCAGCTTCCTGGTCGTCTTCCTGGTCAGCCTGATCGTCCTGATGCTGGTCGCCCGGGCGGCCGGCCGCTTGATACGTGGCTCCGCTTTGGGCGGGGTCGATCGTACCTTGGGGCTGGTCTTCGGCCTGGCGCGGGGGGCGGTCATCATCATGATCGCCTATATCATGGCGGGCACGATATTCCCCATCGGTCACTGGCCGGATGTCGTGCTGAACGCGCGCACGCTGCCCGCGGCTTACGAAGGGGCCAGATGGGTACGCGAACAACTTCCCGAAGACTATCGCCCGCGCCTCTATGCGCCGCCGCCCGGCCGGGTCGCCACCGCGGACGATCTGTTGCATGCCAGCCCACAAGGACGTGCAACCGGCAAGCCACCGGCACGGGATTGAAGCGGCCGCGGCCAGTGATCAGATCGGACAGGTCAACAGCAGAAATGGCCGTCTCGAAAGCCGTCGCGGCACGCCCGGGTGGGATGCACCCAAACCGGGCGAGCCAACCTTTCGGGCTGCACAGCCGGCCTGAAATGGTTTAGGACCGAAGCATCATGGAGTTGTCACAGATGGCCTTCGACAGAAGCTGCCCCGAAGACAACTCCCTGCACGAGGAGTGCGGTGTCTTCGGCGTCTGGAACGTCCCCGATGCGTCCGCCGTCGCCGCGCTGGGCCTGCACGCCTTGCAGCACCGTGGACAGGAAGCCACCGGCATCGTCAGCTTCGACGGCGCCCGCTTCCACTCGCATCGCGGCATGGGCCTGGTCGGCGACAATTTCAGCGACCGGCGGGTGATCGACAAGCTGCCGGGCCGGACCGCCCTCGGCCACAACCGCTACGCCACCACCGGCGACACCATCCTGCGCAACGTCCAGCCGCTCTATGCGGATTTCGAGTTCGGCGGCCTTGCCGTCGCGCATAACGGCAACCTGACCAACGCCCATGTGCTGCGTCGCGCCCTGGTCCGCCGCGGCTGCCTGTTCCAGTCCACCACCGACTCGGAAGTATTCATTCATCTGATCGCCATCAGCCTGTACTCGACCGTCGCGGACCGGCTGATCGACGCGTTGAAGCAGGTCGTGGGCGCCTATTCCCTCGTCGCCCTATCGAACGAGGCGCTGATGGGCGTGCGCGACCCCCTCGGCGTCCGCCCGCTGATCCTGGGCCGCATCGGCACCGAAGGCACCGGCGGCTGGGTATTAGCCAGCGAAACCTGCGCCCTGGATATCGTCGGCGCCGATTTCATTCGTGACGTCGACCCCGGGGAGATCGTCGTCATCAACGACCAGGGCGTGCACAGCATCAAACCCTTCGGCCGCTCCCGCGAACGCTTCTGCGTGTTTGAATACATCTACTTCGCCCGGCCCAACTCGGTCATGGAGGGCATGCCGGTGTACGACGCCCGCAAGCGCATCGGTGCGCAACTGGCGAACGAGGCACCGGTGCCCGCCGACGTGATCGTCCCGGTGCCCGACTCCGGCGTCCCCGCCGCCATGGGCTACGCCGCCCAAAGCGGTATCCCCTTCGAACTTGGCATCATCCGCAACCACTACGTCGGCCGCACCTTCATCGAGCCCACCGAGCATATCCGTCATCTTGGCGTGAAGCTGAAGCACTCCGCCAACCGGCCGGTGCTGCAGGGCAAGCGGGTGGTGCTGGTGGACGATTCGATCGTGCGCGGCACCACCAGCAAGAAGATCGTCGAGATGGTCCGCGCGGCCGGCGCCAAGCAGGTGCATATGCGGATTTCCTCGCCGCCGACGACGCATTCGTGTTTTTACGGCATCGACACGCCGGAACGCGGCAAGCTCCTGGCGGCGCGCCACAACGTCGACGAGATGGCCGAACTGATCGGTGCCGACAGCCTGGCGTTCATCTCGATCGACGGGCTGTATCGCGCGCTGGGCAAGGACGGTCGCGACCCGGCCAAGCCGTACTACTGCGACGCCTGTTTCACCGGCGAGTATCCGATCCCGCTGCCAGACCAGCAGGATAATTCGGACCGGCAGCTCAGTCTGCTGACCGCGAACGACTGATGGCGGGCGAGCTGGAGGGGGCGATCGCCCTGGTCACCGGCGCCAGCCGCGGTATCGGCGCCGCCCTGGCCGAGGAACTGGGCCGGCTGGGTGCCCGCGTGGTGATCACCGCCCGCACCCAGGGCGGGCTTGAGGATACCGACGACGCCATCCGCGCCTTGGGCGGGGAGGCAACGCTGCTGCCGCTGGACCTGCGGGAGGGCGAGCAGATCGACGCGATCGGCCCGACCCTGTTGCAGCGCTTCGGCCGGCTGGATGTCCTGGTGCACAACGCGGCGACGCTGGGACGGCTGACGCCGGTATCTCATATCGTGCCGGATGATTGGGCCAATGTCGTCGCGGTCAACCTGTCCGCCAGTTGGCGGCTGATCCGCACCTGCGATCCGCTGCTGCGTCAGGCACCGGCGGGCCGCGCGGTGTTTGTCACCGAAGGACGGGCGCGGGAGCCTAGGGCCTATTGGGGGGCGATGGGCGCGACCAAGGCGGCCATGGAGCATCTCGTGCTGACCTGGGCCCAGGAGGTTGCCACCACGCGGCTGCGGGTCAATCTGTTCGACCCGGGGCCGGTGGCCACGCGGATGCGATCAAACGCCTTTCCGGCCGAAAATCGCTCGGCGCTGCCCGTGCCCGAAGCGGTGGCGCCAGCGCTGGCGGCGCTATGTTTGCCGACGGAGGATCGCCACGCCGCTCTGGTGCGCTTTGGACAGGCAGACGGCCAGACCCGTAGCGTCATCGATCAGTAAGGCACCACAACGACTGGCGGCCTATAGACATACGGATACCAAGGATAGAAGCCAAAGCCGCCTCGGAAGGCATATCCGGGATAGAAGCCAAAACCGCCACGGAAACCGTACCCGGGATAGAAGCCACGCGGTCCGGGTCCATAGCCGCGAAAGCCACGACCATATCCCCCACCATAACTTCGGCCATAACCGTAACCGCCATGGCCGCCATATCCCCCGCCATAACCACCACGCGCATTGGCAGCCGTGGGCGTTAGAACGACCACGGTACAAACTGCCACCGCCAGGCACAGACCGGCTATCAGCAAACGATGAAACAGATTTTGCACGTCCTGCTCCCGCACGGGCGGCACATCCCGATCAGGACGCTGCCGTTGAAATCCCGTAGATTATAAATGGTGTCGGTACGATACTCGTCAAGAACAAGGGGTGTTTCGCGGCGAAACGACGAGGTTTTGCCGCTGACCGGACCAGGCTGCGCGCCGGCCGCCAGCTTCGGTTCCCGACCGCTCAGGCGGGTTGACCCTGCGCCGCCTCGACCCAACCCGCATGCCGGATAATCCCGAGCAGGCAGGCGCCGATATAGACCAGGCCACATCCGGTGATCATCCCGGCGACACCCATCAGCACCACGGCCCTGGGGGTAAGCAGCATGGCCAGCAATATGCCGGCGCTGCTGACCGCCATGTAGGCGCGCATTCCGGCCGCCATGTCCGAGGGACGCAGACGGGTCTGGCGCAGTACCGCCAGCGGGATGTCTTTCATCGGGCCGCCGATGGCGCCCAACGCCGACGCCGCCGCGAGGCCAGGCAGCAGCCAGGGGTGCGGGAGCCAACTGGCCAGACCCAGCAGCGCCAGGCCCGTGCCCTGCGCCAGGTTGCCGCCGAACATCTGGAATTGCGGCCGGGCCGGCAGCGTGCGGCTGCCGAAAACCAGCGTCGCGGCCAAATTGGTGCAGCCATAGACCGAGAGCACCAACCCGTAGGCGCCCAGGCCGTCGCTGCTTCCCCCTGGCCCGCCCGCGCCATGCTGCGCGATCATCAGCGGCAGAGCCAGAAAGTAGACGGCATACCACACGCCATTCAGCAGCCCAGCGGTGGCCAGGACGTAGGCGAGCAGGGGATGCGCCGTCATCGCCCGCACGCCGCGTACGATGCTGTGCCAGATCGTCTCCCGCCGGTCGGGATCGATTGCGAGCCGGCGCTGCGTGGCACCGGGCGGCCCCGCGCGAAGCCGGGTGATGCGCAGCAGCGCCGCCGCCGACGCCAGGAAGCTGATGGCATCAAGCGTCAGGAAATGCACCACGGGCAGGGCGCCGGCGAACAGCGCCACCAGACCGGGACCCAGCAGCCGAGCACTGCGATCGGTGGCGTCCAGCAGGGCGTTGGCGGCGGGCAACAGGTGCGCCTTGCCGACCAGCGACGGCAGCACCGACTGCAGGGCGGGCTGGAACACCGCTTGTCCAATGGCGAGCACCACGATAGCGCCAAAGAGTTGTCCGGCGCTGGGACCGCCGGTGGTCAGCCAGAGGGCGACGACGACCAGCAGGACAGCGGCTCGGGCCAAGTCGGCGCAAATCATGCTGTGTTGCTGGTCCCAACGATCCGCCCAGCGTCCAATGCCCAGTACGGCCGCCATCACAATCAATGCCTGCACGGCGGCAAGATAGCCGGCGTTGGAGCCGAGGACGCCGACGGCGATCCAGCTCAGCGCGACGGCATAGAGCTGATCGCCGAGGGCTGATAACGAAAGTCCGCCCCATAGCAGCGCAACCGGAACCCTTCGCAGGGGCTGGAAAATTCGCATATGCGAGACGTTACTGCGAATCACTCTCAACAACAAGACATGAGTTGCCGTGGCGGCAACGTCTCCTGGCCCTGGGTCGAAAAGCCGGCGGATCCGGCTTCCAGACTGACCACGTCCTCAACGACTTCGAACGGCTCGCGCATTATCCGGCCAAGTTGTGCACCGTCGTCCTGACACGGACTCGCCGCGCTATGAGCGAACGCTATGCGATGCACCTTGATTGGGTTCCACTTTAAGCGTCGCGCATGACTACAATTCGCCGTGCGCAAGTGATCCAAAGGCTATACATAAACGTAGTTATTGTGCGTAAATCTTCTTCACTTGATTTAGTGGGAGGTTTGTATGTTAAAACGCCTATGGTTACTAGCCGCGACAACGGCTGTAGTTGGCACGACTGCCAGTTTTGCTCAAACTACACAACCGGCACCAGCGCGGCGGCGGCGAAAGCCCCGGACTCCCTGTCGATCTATTTCGACTCCGGCAGCGCCGCCGTGTCCGCCAAGGGACAGAGCGTGCTGGACCAGGCCGCCCGCACCTATCGAGAGGGCAAGCCTATCATCATGGTGGTCAGCGGCGGCTCCGACTCGACCGGTTCTGCCGCGGCCAATCTGCGCCTGTCGCAGCTTCGGGCCGATAATGTGCTGCAGGGACTGGTTGCCCGCGGTATTCCTGTCGAGCGCTTCCAGGTGCTCGCCAAAGGCGAGACCGAGCCCGCTGTACCCGCATCGGAAGGCACCCCCGAGCTCCGCAATCGCCGGGTCGAGATATCTTGGCGCTGATCCCACGCGGCGCCAGTCGCTGCGCGATCGGCACGCTGCTGCTTTGGCTTGGCCTGGGGTGGTGGCCGGCTGGCGCCGCGACGCCTGAAGATGGGCGGCGGGCCTATGACGCCGGACGATTTTCCGACGCCATGGGCATCTGGGCAGCGCTCAGCAAGCAAGGCAGCGCCGAAGCGGAATTCGGCCTCGGCTTGCTGTTCGACCTGGGCAACGGCACGCCAGAGGACCCGAAGGTTGCCTTTGCGTGGTACAAGTTGGCCGCCGAGGCTGGTTTGCCCGAAGCCGAGTTCAACGTCGCGGCGATGTACGACGCCGGTCGCGGCGTGGCGCAAAACCGGGAAGAAGCCGCGCTGTGGTACGCGCGCGCCGCCGCGCATGGCAACCACCGTGCCCAGTACGACCTTGGTTTGCTGTATGAGCAAGGTGACGGCGTCCCACGCAACCCCGTCGCCGCGGCGACCTGGTTCCGCGCCGCCGCGGATGGTGGCTTGGCAGCCGCCAAGGACCGGCTGAAGACAGCCACCGCGCAAACCCGGCGCGCGGCATCGCCAGGCGGCCGACCGACCAGTGTCACGCTCGCCTGGCCAAAGCTGGGTGCCACCGTCGCCGTCACCGATGAAAATCCCGCCGCCGAGTTGGTTTGGATCGCTCCGCCCGAACCTCGCTCGACCCATTATGAGATCCAGGTGCACGAGCTGGACACCCCGACCCCGCGAATGGTCTATAACGCGTCGCTCACCGAAACCGCCGCCTCTGTTCAATTGCCGACCGATGCGTTCTTTGTCTGGAGGGTTGATGCGGTCGCACCGGACGGTTCGCGTACCCCCGGCGATTGGGGCTGGTTCTCGGTTGGATCGGAGGCACGCTCCGTTCCGTCGGTGATGCCCACGCCGGTCGCGCCGCAGACGAGCCGATAAAGCGGATCGGCGGCTAGTATCCGATCGCAGAGAAGCGTGAGTTGCAACGCGACCACGATTCGTCGCGTGAATTGGATACTTCAAACCAACACCGACGTATCGCGCTTCCATGATGGGCGATACTAGCCGGTCGAACCAAGGCCGCGTAGCGCCGGCTGCTACGTCCGGTTCTGACGCCTTGCTTGACCCCGGGCCCCGCTGGACTACGCTCGTTGGCCACTACGCCAACCCGCCGACCAGACAGGTGACCCTTGAGCGGCCGCTTCGACCTCGTGACACCTCTGCTCGGCGCCGCGTTCGGCGGCCGGCTGTCCCTGACCGGCGCTGCCGGCGCGCACGCGCTCGTCTTGGCAGCCGAACGCGACCCCGGGGCGCTGCCCCGCGCTCTCGCTGACTGCCACGGCCTGCTGCTGCTGCCTGGCATGCAGGCGATGGCAGACGAACCTGCGCTTCTCGTGCGACTGAGCCGCGTCTTCGGCCCCGAGGTCGAAGACTACCGGCAGACCCTGACGCCGTTGAACATGGTGCACGAGACCGTGCCGGAAATCTTTGTCGTCGCGAACGCCCCGCCAGTCGGGCGTCAGCCACCGCGTCGTCCCGATCCGCCGCTGACCGAGGATGGCCGGCTGCCGACGCAGTTTCCGCACCGCCGAGGCTGGCACACCGACCAAAGCTATCGCCGCCCGCCGCCCGATATCTCTCTGTTTCTCGCCGTTATCCCGGTGCCCAGGGACCAGGGACAGACGCTGTTCGCCGATGGTACCGCAGCCTACGAAGCCCTGCCGCCCGAACTGAAGGCGCGCGTCGACGGCCTGGAGGGCCTGCATGTCGGATCGAACGCCGGCCGCACCCGCGATGCGGTACTGGCCGGCCAGACGCCGCGCGAATTACCGCCGCATCAGCGGCCGCAGCGTCAGCCGGTCGTGCGCGTGCATCCCGTCACCGGCCGGCGCGCGCTGTATCTCTGCGAGTTCGGCCAGATGGATTGGCTCGAAGGCCCCTTTGTCGGCATGCAGCCCGGTCCGCATGGCGATGGCGCGGAGCTGCTGTTCACGCTGATGGCGCACCTTACCCAACCCAGGTTTGTCTATATTCATGAATGGACACAAGGAGACCTGATCGTCTGGGACAACCGCTGCCTGGTTCACGCCGCAACCTGGTTCGACGCTGACAAGCAGGTTCGGCTGATGTGGCGCACGACGGTCAGCGGCAATCCGGGCGCCGTCTACGCCGGGGAGGAAAAGAGCTGGATCGCCGCGTAGTATCCGATCGCCGAACGGGTGGCTCAGGCAGGGTTCGGGGCAACGGAGGATGGCGTGGTCCGACTGCATGTTTTCCCTGATCCCTGGGGCATCAATCCAAGCCCGTTCTGCCTCAAGGTCGAGACCTATTGCCGGCTCGCGCGCATTCCGTTCCAGTCGCTCCCCACCTGGCCGTTCCGCGCCCCACTCGGCAAGCTGCCGTTCATCGACGATGGCCAGGAACGGATTCCGGATAGCGGCCTGATCATCGACTATCTCAAGCGGCGCCACGGTGATCCGCTCGACGCCGAACTGCGGCCTGAACAACAGGCGAGGGGCCACCTGATACGGCGGACCTGCGAGGAGAGCCTTTACTTCGTCCTGCTGCATGCCCGCTGGATCGAGGCAGCCGGATGGCAGGTCATCCGGCCAGCCTACTTCGCGACCCTGCCAGCCTTGGCGCGCAATCCAGTCGCCTTCATGGCTCGTCGGGGCATACAGCGTGCGTTGCGCGGCCAAGGCTATGGGCGTCATTCCGCGGACGCCATCCTTGCCTTTGGCGCGGCCGACCTGGCGGCCCTAGCCGAGACGATCGCGTCAACGGCGTTTGCCGTCGGTGACCGACCCACATCATACGATGCCACGCTCTATGGCCTGCTCGCCAATATCCTCAGCGTTCCGGTCGAAGGCGCCATGAAGGCGGAGGCCCAACGGCACAAGCCGCTGACCGCCTATGTCGAGCGGATGCGATCGGTGCTCGCAAACGATTAGAGCGAACTCCGACCAAGGTGCGCATAGCCGTCATGGCGCTGCCGCAGCCGGCCGGCGTTTGCCACAGGCAATTCAGCAACAGGCAATAAGGTCGGCCACAGGCGACAGGAGCCGGCTACAGTCGTCATGGCTCGGCTTGTCCGGGCCACCCGTCGCGGCACGAGCGGCCATAGGTGGCCGGACAAGCCGAGCCATGACGAGTGGCAACGCCGGTGACGCAATGGCAATGTCGATCACGAAACGGCTATGCCTGTGCGTCTTGTATACGCCGCATCTTGATCGAATGCCGCCGTAGCTTCGATGTCGCAGGCCGGTGGGCCGCAGCCGGCCTCGCCGATCCAGGCGGCCGTATCCGTTCAGACAACGCAGGACGTCCCGGCCCTCTCACGCCTCCCTGACCTGAATGCGAAAACGGAACGGTGAATTCGGCCGGCCGGCGACCACATCGTTGGCACCGGCGAACAGCGGCACGAAGCGATCCGAAGAATTGACATCGACAACGTTTCCGTTGACGATCGTGCCGACCCGGCTGCCCATGTCGCGCACACCCAGTTCGCCGCCGCACCGCACGATCTCGAAATGCGGTGCGGCCAGATCGGGTTCGTCGAACGCGTCAAGACAGAAGCTTTGCTCCGACGACATCGGACGCGTCTCCCCGCCATAGCGATTGCCGACCCGGAACGGCAGCCGTCGCACCTCGATCGGCACCATGTGATACTGGCTGACGAGCCGTCCACGGTCCGGCATCAGGCGTATGACGGCATCCCCGATGTCCTCCGACGCCGCGGCGCTATCGGCGCAAGCGATGGTGCTGCCGATTCCCGCGGCGGACGCCCCGGGTTGGGCGGCACGCCGTGAGGTATCACGCAGGCGGCGGCACAGCAGCTTCACCAGCGACAGCGCGCGATCGTTGTCCATACCAAACGCATGCACGAAGGCCTCGGCGTCAGTCACCAACAGCGTCGTTGCGGTGCTCGCCGTCGCTGTCGCGGCGCGGACACGGGCCTCCAGCACGCCGGACTCGCCGAACAGTTCGCCGGCGTGCAGCCTGGCAACCTCGACACCACCGGCGGTGCCGTTGCCGATCTTCCCGGCGGCATCGCCAACGGTGATGACGACCTCGCCATCCTCGATGACGTAAACCGCGCAGCTGGCATCGCCGGCACGAAAAATGGTTGCACCCGCTTCCACGTGCATTGTCCGCATGGCGTTGTCCTCCGTGGCGGAGCCTGTGGAGAGACTACACCCGGCGGCATTGACGAAAGGTTAATGCGATCGGCACTCAATCGGGTGGACGAAGAGCACCTAACCCGGCCAAACATTCCCAAAAGGACCCAATCCAGCCGCCTGTGTATGGGTCAGGTGTGAACTAGATCACAACCCGCTATCGTGTGAACGTCTACAAATCAGGTGCATCGTTCACGGGAGGGGCGGCATGGCAATAAAAGGAAGCTGCCTCTGTGGCGGCATCCGATTTGAGATCGACGAAGCTCGCTCGCTGACCTTCTGCCATTGCAGCAACTGCCGCAAGCTGAGCGGCGCCGCCTTCGCCAGCTATGTCCACGTCGATGCAGATAAGTTTCGCTTCGTGGCTGGAGAGGAATTGATCCACCGCTTCGAATCAGCGCCCGGAAGCTTCCGCAATTTCTGCCGTGTCTGCGGCTCGACGATACCAGGAAAGGCGGCTTACCTCGCCACCGTCAGCATTCCAGCCGGCCTCTTCGACGACGATCCTTGCGTGCGCCCAAAGCTGCACGTTTTCGTTCGCTCGAAGCTGCCTTGGGTCACAATCAATGACCGGACTACCGCAGCACGAAATGTGGGTACCGGAATTCAGCCCAAAGCCGCAAGCGTAGCCTGGTCGTCTCACCTGGCCACAGAGGATCTATCGATGCGACTGGCAGTCATTTCAGATGTTCACGGAAACCTTCGCGCTCTAGAGGCAGTGCTTGCCGACATCAAGAACCGTGGTGTTGATCTTACGGTGAATCTAGGAGATTGCGTCACCAGTCCTTTATGGCCCAGGGAAACCTTTGAGGCTCTCCAGTCGCTCGCACTGCCGACGGTTCGCGGCAATCATGATCGATGGATCGATGAGCTGTCCGACACTGATCTCTGCCCTGCAGGATTGTTTACGCGCGCTGCGCTGAACCAGGAGCAGCGTCGAGCGCTGCACAACTTGCCCCCGACGATCAATTTGGCCGAGGGCATTCTAGCGGTTCATGGCACGCCTGACGATGACAGCACTTGCCTAACGGAGGAGACGCTCGACGACGGACGATATGTTCCGGCGCGCCGCGATGTTTTGAAGGCACGCCTCGGCAACGCAGCCACGGCGCGTGTCGTGTTATGCGGCCACAGCCATCGCCAAAGTATCACCCTTGGGCCGAGCGGATGTCTCATCCTGAACCCTGGCAGCGTCGGCTGCCCAGTTTTCGCAGACATTTCCATTGCTGCGCATCTTGAATATCGCTCGCCACATGCCCGTTATGCCGTTCTTACGAAGAGCAACGGGCATTGGGGAGCAGAACTTCTTGCGCTCGAGTATAATTGGGCCTCGGCATCGGCGCGTGCCATCGAAAATGGACGTCCAGAATGGGCGATGGCGCTATCATCAGGGATTGTCGCATAGGCCATCGAACGTGTCCGACGACTGTCGCTTCTCGGCCCAGCGCCAGACAGGCCGGAGCATTCATGTCGTTGCCGCCGGCGCTTTGGCGATCTCAATCCGCGCAAGCAATGACCGCCCGGCAAGGCTGCACAGGCACCGCCGACTGCGTGTAGACCGCGCAAGCAGCATCTCGCCCAAGCCAGGCTTGGGCATACAAATCGAGCGCTACGGCGTCAGAACAAATCCCTCATAGTCATGCGCGGCAATGGCATCGCATTTCTGCTTGTAGCCGGCAAAGCCGCCGACATACGGCATGAACACGCGCGGCTTGCCCGGAATGTTCGCCCCCACATACCAGGAATTGGCCAATGGATAGAGCGTGCTGTCGGCGACCTCATTGACGTGCCGCACCCACGCGTCCTGCGCCAGCCCGTCAGCCTCGATCCGCTGGTAGCCATGCGCGCGTAGATACACCAGGCAATCGGCGATCCAGTCCGTGTGTTGCTCGATCGCCAGGATCATCTGCGTCTTGACCGAGGGGCTGCCAGGCCCGGTGACGACGAACATGTTGGGAAATCCTGCCACCATCAGGCCGAGGTAGGTGCGCGGCCCAGCAATGCCACTCATCGGCCAGCACCGCACCGCCCTGCACGCGGATGTCGATCTCCCGCAGCGCGCCGGTCATCGCGTCGAACCCGGTGGCGAACGCGATTGCATCGAACGGACCATATTCGCGCGTCGCGCGTGCGCACCCCGGTCGCGGTGATCTCGGTGATGGGGTCCGCCTTCACGTCCACCAGCGAAACGTTGTTGCGGTTATAGGTCTCATAGTAGTTGGTATCGAGGCAGAGCCGCTTGGTGCCGATCGGGTGGTCTTTCGGCGCCAATACGTCCGCCGTCGCCGGGTTGCGGACGATGCCGCGGATCTTCTGACGCACGAACTCGGACGCCGTGTCGTTCGAGGCTTTGTTCACCAGCAGATCCGTATAGGAATACAGGAAACTGATACTGCCGCCCTCCGCCCATTTCGCCTCATAGTCACGCTGGCGTTCGGCCTCGCTGGCCTCAAGCGCGGTCTTGCTGGGTGCGGGGAAGCCGGCGATACCGAACGGCGTGTCCAGCGCCGCGCGCCGGCGCGCCACGTATTGGTCCTTGTGCTGGCGCTCCAGTTCAGGATCAAGCGGCGCATTGCGTGCCGGCAGGCTGAAATTCGCGGTGCGCTGGAAGACCGTCAGATGATCGGCCTGGTCGGCGATCCGCGGGATCATCTGCACCCCAGACGAGCCGGTGCCGATCACGGCCACAAGCAGCCCGGAGAAATCAACTCCGTCCTGCGGCCATAAGCCGGTATGGTACCATTTGCCCCGGAAATTCTCCAACCCCTTGAAGTCCGGCACGCGCGGGGTGGACAGATTGCCGCTGGCCATCACGCAGAACTGCGCGCTGACCACGTCGTCGCGATTGGTCCTCAGGGTCCAACGGCCAGACGCGGGATCGAACACGGCGGACGTCACGCGGGTGTTCAGCTGAATGTCGCGCCTGAGATCGAACCGGTCCGCGACATGGTTGATGTAGCGAAGGATCTCCGGCTGCGTGCCGTAGCGCTCCGGCCATTTCCAGTCCTGTTGCAACTCATTGGAGAACGAATAGGAATATTCCAGACTCTCCACATCGCAACGGGCGCCGGGGTAGCGGTTCCAGAACCAGGTACCTCCAACGCCGGACCCGGCCTCGAACACCCGCACCGTCAGCCCCAGCCCGCGCAGCCGGTGCAGCGCATACAGCCCGCCGAGGCCGCCACCGACCACCACCACATCATACCACGCCGGTTGCTGCTGGCTGGTGAGACGAGCTTCTTGCAGGGCTGTCGACATGGTGCACGCTCTCGATGGTGTCGGGGTTGGCAGCACTCCGTATCTTGCCCGCGGTGTCAACTGGCACCGCTCTACGTCCACGAAGGATCGGCCCCGGAGCACCCGGTTCGGCGCAGCCGGCGGACGAACTGGCAGAGAAGATCGTGGCCGCCGGCGGCGGGCGGTCGCCATCAAAGCCGAAGCGGATTGCGGCACTGCCGGGATGGCTGGCACCCTATGACCTACTATCCGGCAAGCGCATGCATTGCCACGTGTGAGTGCCGGAATGGCCGAAGCCGGCCATGAACATCAGTATTTGCCGCGGCGTCTGGCCTGCCGAAGCCCTACCGCAACGGCTGATGCGCGGTTTCCCGCAGCCGCGCGATGGTCACGAAGCTGATCGCCGCCGCCGCCATCACGTAAGCCGTGGGCGCCATCCGCGACCCGGTCGCGTCGATCAGCCATTGCGAGATGAACGGCGCGAAGCCGCCGAAGATCGCCACCGCCAGCGCGTAGGAGGACGACATCCAGGTCGACCGGCCGCGGGTCGGAAAGATTTCCGCGATCGCCGCCGGTCCTGGCCCGGAGAACAGCGAAATCGCCGCCGCGAAGCCGATCTGCACCAGCACCACGACGCCGAAGCCCAGATCATGCGTCAGCAGCCAGAACGCCGGGATCGGAATGACGAAGCACAGCGCGCAGGACGTCAGCAGCAACCGCTTGCGGCCGATGCGGTCCGACAACGCGCCCATGATCGGCACCAACACCACCAGGGTCAGCAAGCTGGCCGTGGAAGCCCACAGCGATTGCGCCGCCGACAGATGCAGTTGAGTGCGCGTAAAGGTCGGCATGTAGGTCAGGAACACGTAGAAGGAGACGGTCCACAGGATGGTGAAACCAAACGCCTGCGCGGCATGACCAAAGCTCGAGCGGTCCTCGGCGGCAGCGGTGCCCTCGGCCACGATCTCCCGGAACGGCGGGGTCTCGTCGACTTCGCGGCGCAGCCAGAAGCCGATCGGACCGAACAGCCCGCCGACCAGGAAGGGTATCCGCCAGCCCCACGCGTTGACCGCGTCGACGCCAAGGGATGATGTCAGCAGGGCGGCAAACCCCACCCCCAGCAGACTGCCGCCGGCGACCGACATCTGTTGCAGGCTGGTATAGAAGCCGCGACGCCCCTCCTGCGACCACTCGGCCATGAAGGCGGTGGCGCCGCCCCACTCGCCGCCGGTGGAAAAGCCCTGCAGCAGCCGAGCAACCAGCAGCAGCAGCGGTGCGGCGACACCGATCGAGGCATAGCTCGGCAGCACGCCGATGATCACCGTGCCGACCGCCATCATCAGGATCGTCAGGATCAGCGCCGGTTTGCGGCCGCGTGTGTCACCCAGGCGCCCGATGACGATGCCGCCGAGGGGACGGAACACCAGGCCGACGCCAAACACCAGGAACGTGTTCAGCAAGGCCGCGCTGGGATTGCCTTTGGGAAAGAAGTTCAGTGCCAGCGACCCGGCCAGATAGCCGAACACGCCGAAATCATACCACTCCATGACGTTGCCAATGGTCGCGGCATAGATCGCCTTGCGACTCTGCGCCGCCGTCGTCCCGATATTTCCCACGCCCGACGCTGTCACCGACATGATTCGTCCACTGGCCACAACCCTTCCCACTTGCGTCATCCAAGCATGTGAGCGGCGCCTGAGGAAGGCGTCAGAGCAAAATCCGACCAGGATACGCCGGCCTTGCCTTCCCGTGCTGGCCCGGCCCAGCCTTCGCGTCGTGACCTGGCTTGTTCGACTTACAGCTGTAGTGACGTGCAATGATGTACGGCCCAACGCGCAATCAAGGGCACTTTTTGGCGCACATTATCTGGGCCGGAAAAGACGCTCTATTGCGCGTCGGGACGTTTATCATTGCGCACCGCCACACCTACGAAGCTTATGAGGTTTTGCAACGTTTGGTCGCCGCGTTTCCGCTAGGCTGGTGCTATTGCATTAACCTACTTGCCGGCTGGCGGGGGCGGATCGATGGTGAAAGCATTCTGACGATGCTTCCATTGGGTGCCGTCGCGCACGCTCACTGTTGACCATAACCGTGCGCCGGTTGCTCGCCGAAGTGGGCGCTCCATTCGCCAGCAGATAGGATTGTGTCACCGGCGCTATAGGCGATCTGGACGTTGATGGACAGATCATGTCCGCCTGATTTGAACTCGTCTTCAGTTCGCTTTTGCACAGCATCGCGGCCCTGAACAATTCCACTTGGTGCAACTTCGACTGTATTTTTCGTGTACAGCGCGGCGACGGCAGCCGCGTCTTTATGGTTATATCCTGCCTCGAATTTCCTAGCGATTTCATCGATGATCTGCTTTTCGTGCCCGGCAGCATTATCCTGCTGCGCCAGGGTTGGCATTGTCGTTCCGATGACTAAGCCCAGCGCCAGTATGTATCGGTGCATTGGTTTCACTCCCCTTGAAGCCATCGCTTTGAGCGTTGTTCTTTATTCTGGCTTGTAGTTTTGTTGAAAGCGACAGCAGAGATGCGCGTTATCAAATTCGCTCGTCACCGTCAATCAGGATTGCCCACCTCGGCGGTCGGGGTGGGCGGCACCCTCGTGCCCTGCTCCGCCGGTTAGCTCAGCGCCTCGCGCAGGCTCTCAATGATCACCGCCAATTGGCGGATGATCCCCTCGTAGGACAGCCGGTCGTCCTGCGCCTCAGTGATCAGTTGGTCGACCGCTTCGGCAAAGGCGGCAGCTTGATTATCGAGAATGGGCAAGAGCCCTAATGTGCGCCCGAAATTGGCCTTGCTTATGGGTCAAGCCGTACCTCATTGCGCCCCGTTATATATAGCCGCACATGCCAGGACAGCTTGTCGAGACGCGTCAGGAGGTGACAGTTACCCCCGACGTAGTCCGATACCACCCCGACCGCTGCGGGCAAGGAGTGCGCCGAGTACCACCTGATCAAAGAGTAGTCTAATCAGAACCGCCATGCGGCACGGCGGGAAGCAGCCCCCGCAGGCGCGCCACGGCGCTGTCGTGTTCAGCGTAATTGCGCGAGAAGACGTGGCCGCCGGTGCCATCCGCCACAAAATAGAGGTCGTCGCTGTCCGCCGGATGCAGCACCGCATGCAAGCTGTCCGTACCCGGGGAGCAGATCGGCGCCGGCGGCAGCCCGGCGCTGCGATAGGTGTTGAACGGGTCATCCCGGCTCAGTTCCGCCCGCGTCAGCGGATGATCCAGCACGCCGGCCCCGTCGCTTGCCAGGTAGACGACGGTGGGATCGGCTTGCAGCTTCATCCCGAGACGCAGCCGGTTCAGATAGACCGCCGCCACGTGCGCACGTTCGTCCGGTTTGGCCGTCTCCCGCTCGACGATGCTGGCCAGGATCAGCGCATCCCGCGAGCTAGCCAGCGGCAGGTTCGGCGCGCGGCCGGCCCAGGCCTTGGCAAGCACCTTGTCCATCGCCGCCTGCGCCCGGGCCACCATCGCGCGCACGCTCGGTGCCGTATTCATAAGCGTAGGTCTGCGGCAACAGGCTGCCTTCCTCAAACGGGCGGAAGCTCGCCGGCCATCGCCTCGGCGTGCGCAAGCACAGCCTGGATCTGACGCGCGGTCAGCCCTTCGGCGATGGTGACGTGACGCTCCACGGGCTTGGCCGAACGCAGGATCGTCAGCACCTGATCAATCGAGGCATGTTCGGGAAAGGCGAATTCCGCGGCATGCAGAGTGCCTTCGCCGCGCGTCAGCCAGACCGCGGCGCGGAATACCAACGGCTGACTGACCAGGCCGTCGGCGGCAAGGTCCTCCGCCAGTTGGTCGGTACCGCCGTGCGGGATGACGATGGCGCGTGCCTCCTCCAGCGGTCCGGGCACCCGCATCGCGGTTGTTAACCACCAGAGACAGCCCGCCAGGCCAATCACCGCCGCGACGCCCAGCACGGCCGCCGCCAGCGCGATGCGCCGTATCGCGGCTCTCATGGACGGAGCCTCAAGGATGCGGTCGCGGCGAAGCAGGTCTCAAGAACAGAGCCTCACAGGACAGCGCCGGATCAGGCGGCGGCGCGGAAGATGACGGAGGCATTGGTGCCGCCGAAGCCGAAGCTGTTGGACAGCGCGACCCGGATCCGGCGTTCCTGCGCAACGTTCGCCACCCGATCGATCACGCTGTCCCGGCTGGGATGATCCAGGTTCAGCGTCGGCGGCGCCACGCCGTCGCGGATCGCCAGGATGGAGAAGATCGCTTCGATCGCGCCGGCCGCGCCCAGCAGATGACCGGTGGCCGACTTGGTGGACGACATCGCCAGGCCGCGCGCGTGCTCGCCGAACAGCCGCTCCACCGCCTCCAGTTCCAGGTCGTCGCCCAATGGCGTGGAGGTGCCGTGCGCGTTCACATAGTCGATGGCGTCCGGCTGGATGCCGCCGTTCTTCATCGCCGCCCGCATCGAGCGGAACGGCACCCTCATGACCCTCGGCTGGCGCGGTGATGTGGTAGGCGTCACCGGACATGCCGTAGCCCGAGACCTCGGCATAGATCCTCGCGCCGCGCCGTTTGGCGTGCTCGTATTCCTCCAGCACGACGCAGCCGGAGCCTTCACCCATGACGAAACCGTCGCGGTCCTTGTCCCACGGACGAGACGCCGCCGGCGGACGGTCATTGAACCCGGTGGACAGCGCGCGCGAGGCGCAGAAGCCGGCGATGCCGATCTCGCACACGGCGGCTTCGGAGCCGCCGGCCACCATGACGTCGGCGTCGCCGAGGCCGATCAGCCGCGACGCGTCGCCGATCGCGTGGACGCCAGTGGCGCAGGCAGTCACAACGCAGTGATTTGGGCCTTTGAAGCCGTATTTGATCGACAGGTGTCCCGAGGCAAGGTTGCTGAGCGCCGACGGGATGAAGAATGGCGAAACTCGTCGAGCCTTGCCCTGGTAAATGAGGATGGAGGTATCGTAAATTGTTTCGAGGCCGCCAATGCCGGAGCCGATCATCACACCGGTGGCGCAGCGGTCATCCTCGGTTTCCGGCACCCAACCGGAGTCCGCCACCGCCTGGCTGCCGGCGACCATCCCCAGATGGATGAAGCGATCCATCTTCTTCTGGTCCTTGACCGGTACCCACTCATTGATGTCCAGGCCGCCGGTGGCGCTGCTCCCGGGCGGCACCTCGCCCGCCACCTTGCAGGGCAGGTCCTTGGTATCGAATGCCTGGATCGCGCCGATCCCGGATTCGGCATTGATCAACCGGCGCCAGACATGTTCGACGCCCACGCCCAGGGGACAGGCAATGCCCATGCCCGTCACCACCACACGCCGCATTGCCGCGGGCCCTTTCGCGCTTGTCAAGCCGATGCTCTTACTTGCCCTGCTTTTCAATGTAGTCGATGGCATCCTTCACGGTGGAAATCTTCTCGGCTGCGTCTTCCGGTATTTCGACATTGAAGGCTTCTTCGAACGCCATCACCAGCTCGACCGTGTCGAGGCTGTCGGCGCCCAGATCGTCTATGAAGGACGCCTCCGGGGTGACCTTGGATTCTTCCACGCCCAGATGTTCCACGACAATCTGCTTGATCTTATCAGCAACCTCGCTCATTGGCTCCGCTACTCCTGAACTGTTGTTTCGTCTGTCTGCTATCGTCACCGGCCGGCTGGTCTGGCCGCCGGCGGCTTGTCACGGTCCATGCAGCGGGCCGGCGCCAATCTTGTGCACCCAGTGCCATTATCGCGGCTATCCCCGCGCCATCCACGGCGCCCATGCCAGCCATTCTGTCTACGCCGCCATAGTGACGCGGCGCTTAGCATGCTTTCCCGACAACGGGAAAGGTCGGCAGGGCGATCCCGTCGGCGTCAAAGCATAACCATGCCGCCATTCACATGAAGTGTGGCGCCAGTGACCCACCCAGCCTCGTCGGAAGCCAGATAGGTCACCGCGGCGGCGATGTCATCCGGCTGACCCATCCGGCGCAGCGGAATCGCCTCGGTCAGCTTGGTTCGTTGCACCTCGCCCAGCTTGTCGGTCATTGGCGTGGCGACGAACCCCGGCGCAACGACATTGACGGTGACCCCGCGGGAGGCGACTTCTTGCGCCAACGCCTTGCTCATGCCCACCAGGCCAGCCTTCGCCGCCGCGTAATTTGCCTGGCCCGCATTGCCGATGGCGCCGACAATGGACGAAATATTGATGATCCGCCCGGCGCGGCGGCGAGCCATGCCGCGCAGCACCGCGCGTGCCAGGCGGAACGGCGCCGACAGGTCGACATCCAGCACCGCCTGCCAGTCCTCGTCCGACATGCGCAGCGCCAGCATGTCGCGCGTCATGCCGGCATTGTTGACCAGGATGTGCAGCGGACCAATGACGGCTTCCGCCGCCTCGATCAGCGCTTCGGGTTCGGATGCGTCGCGCAGATCGGCCGGGCAGACATGCGCCCGCTCCCCAAGCACCAAGGCCAGCGCGCCGAGTGCATCACGGCGCGTGCCGGACAAGGCGACAACAGCCCCCTGACGGTGCAGCGCGCTGGCGATGGCCGCTCCGATTCCGCCCGAGGCGCCGGTGATCAACGCGGCCTTGCCGTCCAATCGGAACATCAGCGCCTCCCCCTTCAGAAATGCTTCAGCACCGCCTCGATCTCCGTGGGCGTGCCGGCTGCTAGGCCGGATACGTCGGGGGCAATCCGCCGGATCAATCCTGTCAGCACCTTGCCGGCACCAAGCTCGATGAAACTGTCGACGCCCATGGCCGTCATCGCCTCGACGCTTTCGCGCCAGCGGACGGTGGCGGTCACCTGCTGCACCAGCAGGTCGCGAATGCGCGGCGGATCGTATTCGCGCGCAGCCGAGACATTGGCCACCAGCGGCACCGTGGGTTCGGCCGGCGGCGTGTCCTCCAGCGCTGCGCCATGACGTCGGCCGCGGGCGCCATCAGGGCACAGTGAAACGGCGCGGACACCGGCAGCAGCATCGCCCGCTTGACGCCCTTTTCGCGGGCAATCTCGATCGGCCCGCTCGACCGCGGTGCGATGGCCGGAGATGACCACCTGGCCGGCACCGTTGTCGTTGGCGGGCTGCACCACCTCGATCCGTGCCGGCCCCGCCGCCGCGCTCGGCAATTCGGGCACCGGGGCGGCGGCTTCGCAGATCGTCCGCGCCAGGTCCATATCGGCGCCCAGCAGCGCGGCCATGGCGCCCAGGCCGGCGGGCACCGCCTGCTGCATCGCCTGGCCGCGCCGCTTCAACAGGCGGGCGGCGACCGGGATGCTGAAAGCACCGGCGGCGGCCAGCGCGGTGTATTCGCCCAATGAGTGGCCGGCAACCACCAGCGCCCGCTGCCGCAGCGTCATGCCGGCTTCCTTCTCCAGTACCCGCAACACGGCGAGCGAGTGCGCCATCAGCGCCGGCTGGGTGTTCTCGGTCAGCGTGAGATCCTCGCCAGGTCCCTGGAACATCAGCCTGGACAGATTCTGGCTCAGCGTGTCGTCGACTTCCTGAAACACCTCCCGCGCGGCGGCGAAGGCGGCAGCCAGATCACGGCCCATGCCGACGGCCTGGCTGCCTTGGCCGGGGAAGATGAACGCGTGCACCGGCATGGATCGAAGTCTCTCGGGACGGCGGGTTGCGAGGACGAGCAGAATTGGCGCGGGCCTAGCGGCGGCTCACAGGACTGTCAAGGAAGACGCACCTGCCGCCGCCGTGATACAACCCCCGATCAAGCTCGTTGGCGTCCCCCGGCCACGCTTCTCTGTCATGCAGATTTACAACGTCATTAAATCATTACAATAATGTTTCATTCGCCACGAGGATCGGCGTGCCGCCAGGGCCGCGTGATCACCTATGTCGATCGCGGCCGGATCGAGCGACATCGTCTGCCATCCTGGCGGCCGCCGCCGTGCGCGGGATCGGCGACCAGCCATGACCCGCGGCAATCCCTGGCACGGCGGCGCGGCAGGCGGCAAATCCCCCGATCTTAGCCCCGAATTCTTGACTTTCGCCGCCTAAACGACGTTTTTACCACACTCCCGCCCAAATCGAGGCGTGAAGTGTTGCTTGGGATCAAGCCCTGTCCCACAACACCTATCTGTTGTTCTCCTGCACCGCCGGACGCCGCGAATGTCCACACCGCATGGCGAGTCTACCCTGGCGGATGTTCAGGGCGTCCGTTTAGCCAGGAAAACCGTGACCACCGTCGGGCCTGAAGGCAGCAACCGACGTGCTCCCGTTCGTCGCCCCCGGCGGCCGATCGGTTCGGCCGTGCTGCATGCGCCGCAGGTGCTGCGCGCGCTGGTCCGCGCCGATGAGATCTGGCTGGTCGTTCTGGCGGCGTTCCTCGGCTGCGCCACCGGCGTCATGGTCTGGCTGATGACCTCGACGACGCAGCTGGTCCACCAGACGCTGTTCGGCATCGGTCCCACCCAGCGGCTGAGCGCGATGGCCTACGTCGACCCGATCCGGACCGTGCTGGTGCCGGCGTTCGGCGGCCTCGTGCTGGGCCTGCTTACGCTTGGCATCAGCCGCTGGCGTCCGCGCCGCACGGTCGACCCGATCGAGGCGAACGCCCTGTTCGGCGGCCGCATGTCGATGAACGGCAGCCTGATCGTCGTGCTGCAGACGATCATGTCGAACGGTGTCGGCGCCTCGGTCGGGCTGGAGGCCGGCTACACCCAGATCGGTTCGGCCATCGCCTCGCGCTGGGGCCATGCCTTCCGGGTGCGCCGCATCGATCTGCGGCTGCTGGTCGGATGCGGCGCCGCCGCCGCCATCTCCGGCGCGTTCAACGCCCCGCTCACCGGCGCGTTCTATGCGTTCGAGCTGGTGATCGGCACCTATACCCTGGGCACCTTCGCCCCGGTCGCCGTCGCCGCCCTGGTGTCGCAGGCCGTCGTGCAGGCGCTGGGCGGCTACGATCTTCGACCTGACGCCGCAGGTGCCGACCCATATCGATCCGCTCGACTACATCCCGATCCTCGCCCTCGGCATGCTCTGCGCGCTGCTCGGCATCTCCATCATGCGCGGCGTCACCATCACCGAGGACCTGTTCCGCACGCAGCGGGGTGCCGGTCTGGCTGCGGCCGGCGATCGGCGGGCTGGCGATCGGCACTGCTGGCCCTGGTGACGCCCGGCCGTGCTGTCATCCGGCCACGGCGCACTCGGCCTGATCTTCGAGGCGCATGATGCCGCTGCGCTGGGTCGTCCTGATGGTGGTGCTGAAGGCGACGGCATCGGCGATCTCCATCGGCTCGGGCTTTCGCGGCGGCCTGTTCTTCGCCTCGCTGTTCCTCGGCGCGCTGCTGGGCAAGGCCTTCGCCGGCGCGCTGGCGCTGGTCAGCACCGCGCACGCGGTCCCGCCGGAAGTCTGCGCGCTGGTCGGCATGAGCGGCCTGGCGGTGGCGATCATCGGCGGCCCGCTGACCATGGGCTTCCTGGCGCTGGAGGCAACCGGCAGCCTGCCGATGACGGTCGCGGTGCTGGCCGCCTGCGTGGTGTCCTCGCTGACCGTGCGGCGGACCTTCGGCTATTCCTTCGCCACCTGGCGCTTCCACCTGCGCGGCGAGGCGATCCGCAGCGCCGTCGATATCGGCTGGATGCGCAACCTGACCGTCGGGCGCATGATGCGGCGGGAGATGCGGACCGTGCGCGCCGACACGCCGCTGAGCGCGTTCAAGCGCGACTTCCCGCTGGGCGCCACGCAGCGCGTCGATCGCGCTGGACGAGGAGGACCGCTACGCCGGCATCGTGCTGCTGCCGGAAGCGCATGCCGATGCCGACGACGACCACAAGGTCAGCGACATCGTGCACTACGCCGACACCGTCCTGCTGCCGCAGATGACGATCAAGGAAGCCGTGGCGATGTTCGAGAACGCCGAAAGCGATGCCCTGGTGGTGGTCGACAGCGCCGACAGGCCGCCACGTCATCGGGCTGCTGACCGAGCAATACGCGCTGCGGCGCTACAGCGACGAACTCGACCGGCGGCGGCGGGAGTTGTCCGGGGAATAACCGAAGTCCAATGGATCTGCGGCATGCCAGGGTCCCCCTCAGATCCAGCAATTCCAGTGCTAGGGCTTACTTCGCTCACGCTAATCCGGCACCAGCCCGCACCCCCTTGATCGAGAATGCTCTATCCGCCGCGGCGCAGGTGCTTCGCGTCAATCCCCCGATGTGAGCTTTAGGCCGATCGCGCTTCCGATGATGCCGGCGATCAGGATGCCTCGGACCACCGTCGCCGGCTCGCCTAACCAGACGATGCCGCTCGATACGGTCCCGATCGCACGAATGCCGGTCCAGATTGCATGGGCCGTTCCCAGCGGGATCGACAGGTTCGCGAACTCGAGGAAGAGGAGGCTCAGGAACACACACACCAGGAGACCGCCTGTTGCCAACAAATTCCGGAAGTTGTCGCTGAGCCTGAGCATTGTTGTGAAACCGACCTCGAACAGACTGGCCAGCATGAGATAGAGCCAGCCCATCAGCCGAGTTCCTCGCAAGTAGGTGCTTTCCACGGTCGCTCAGTGCACCGGCGCGCGGTCGCGACCGGGGTCCGTCCGCTGCGCCAAGCCTTGCGCCAACAGCAGCACCGACGCTGCCAGGAGGACGATGTCCTTGAGCAAGAAAAGGCCGACGTCCCCAGACAGGATCGGTGCGTTGCCCGGCGCGAACACGCCCGGCGTCGTCAGCAGGAAGCTGAGTGTCGTCAGGTAGGTGACGCACGAACCGGCCGCGCCGACGATCGCGGGCAGGGCGCCCGGCCGGCGGAACCCAAGCGCGAGCAACACCCCGAAGGTCAGCTCGGAAGACCCGACAACCCGGCTGGCGCCCAACGTGCCGAATATATTGAGCCAGGCGGTAAGCGGGCTGTTGCTTACCAAGGGCGCGATACCCGCTGCCTCGACAGCGGTGAACTTCTGCATGCCGAACACCAGAAAGACCACGACTAGTGCGAGTTGCAGCAGCTGCCCGGCCCTCCGCTCGAATGAAGCGGCGTAGGATGGCGTGATCGTTAGGATGGCTGTTCTCCTTTTGCGACGCTGTCTCGCGCGGCGGTCATCGTGACTGTCGCCGGACACGGATCCCGGTCAGCGACGTGGCGAGCGCCTAAAGGCAGCCCGAGAACAAGACGACGTCCTTCAGCGGGAACGTGCCTAGTTCGGCGACAGCGCGAGCGTTCCATTGTAGCCCGGCTGGATGACGCTGGGTGTTGGCGACCATGCAGGTCAGCCTGACGACGGCCCCGGCCTCGCATCGGCCCGATCGTGCTCGTGCGGCCGCTCATTGTCGGATATCCTGCCGTGGAACGACGACGGCCATGGCCTCGATCTCGATCATGGCGTCAGGCGTGTAGAGCGCCTTCACCTCGACGATGCTGTCGGCCGGATAGGGCGGGCTGAAGAACTTGCGCCGCAGTTCCAGGACTGTATCGAAATTGCCCATGTCGGTGACGAAGATGGTGACCTTGGCCACGCTGCCGAGGCTGGAGCCGCCAGCCTTGAGTGCACGATCCAGGTTGGAAAACGCCTGCTCGCCCTGCCCGCGGAAGCCGCCTGCGACGATCCGGCCGTCGTCGCCGTACCCGGCTTGCCCGGAGATGAATACGAGATCGCCGAAGCGAATGCCTTGAGATAGGAGGTAAGGTTCGTAGGGGTCAGGGTCAGTGACAATGCGTTGCAACATCGAAAATTATCCTTACGTCATGAACACGAGCGGTGGAATTGCAGCAAACGGGGCGCGTTCGCGTTGCCTCATCCGTCCTTGACCGCTTGGGTGCTGCGTGAAATGGCCGTGCCTTCCGCGCTCGACAAACGCGGAATTGGCATCTAATGGATGAATGAATTTCATTCATCGAGGCCGCGTTGCGCAAGTTACCCTCCTTGTCCGCGCTGCGCGCCTTTGAAGCGGCAGCGCGTCACTGCAGCTTTAAACAGGCGGCCGGCGAACTGGGCGTGACGCCGACGGCGATCAGCCACCAGGTAAGGCTGCTGGAAGATCGCATCGCGATACAGCTGTTCCAACGGCGCACCCGCCGCGTCGAGCTCACGGCAGCGGCGCAGGTGCTCTACCCAATCCTGCGTGACGGGTTCGACGGATTTGCCACCGCGATCGAGCGGATCTCTGCGTTACGGCGTCGGCCGGCCGTCAAGATCACGGCAACGGCGGCGTTCACCGCCAAGTGGCTGCTGCCGCGCGTCCCGCGGTTCCAGGCGGCGCATCCTCATATCGACCTTCAGCTCCACGCCTCCGACGACGTCGTCGACATCGCTACGGCACAGGTAGATTTGGCCATCCGCTACGGGCACGGCCCATACCCGGGTTTGCGGGCCGAGGTCATGATTGCCGAGCGGTTCGCGCCGTTGGTCAACCCCAGCCTTGCCGTGCGTGCACGCCCAACGACCTGCGGCGCGTGCCGTTAATCCATTTCGACTGGCTGAAGGCCGACCCGGCCAACCCGACCTGGGAGATGTGGTTCAGGACGGCGGGCCTGCCATCAGTCGAACCCGTCTCGCATCTGCGCTTTTCCCATGAAAGCCACGCCATCCAGGCAGCGGTCGCGGGCCAAGGGGCCGCGATGCTCAGCCTTGTGTTGGTTCGTGAAGAGATCGAGGCCGGTTGCCTGGTCCAGCCGTTCGGTCCAGTCGTTGACGGCTTCATTTATCATCTCGTCGAAGAGGCCGGCCGGCCGAGGAGCCTGCCCGCTCAACTCGCACGGTCTTGGATGATGGCCGAAATCGAATTTGACGCCTGAGGTTTCGAGCACATCGGGATTTCAGGTCCTGTCCCAAAAGCAAGAGGCGCGCGGCGATGACCAGATGTCTGATCTCCAACAGGTGCGGTTCTAGCTCGCTGTAGCTGGTCGCCTATCCAGACCGGTACTATTCCCGATAGGTGCCCCAACCGTGCTGTTGTGAAGTTCCGTGGCGTGACCCCTATGGCGGAATGCAGTAAAATACAGTCAGCATAGCCATCCGCCAAGAAGACCTCAAGGTATTCTCACTGATGGACTTTCTCAATCCACGGATTGTACCGAAGATTGACGACATCGAATGGCCCCCGCCATAGTCCTGGATGTCCCGCCGGCCGCACTGAAGCCGCCGCCGGGATCGCGTCAACAGGCCAGGGAGCGGACGATGGAGTTCGGCATCTACCACGAGTTCCCGTCGCTGGACGGCCGGCCCGACAACGACGCCTTCGGCGACGCCTTCGCCCTGGTCGACGCGGCCGAGCGCTGGGGGCTGGACGTGATGTGGCTGGCCGAACTGCACTTCGATCCGGCCCGCTCGGTGCTGTCGGCGCCAATGTGCGTCGCCAGCGCCATCGCCGCCCGCTCCCGCCGGATGAGGATTGGCATCGCCGTGCAGGTGCTGCCGCTCTGTAATCCGTTGCGCATCGCCGAGGAAGCCGCGACAGTAGACCAGATCAGCCGCGGCCGGCTGATCTTCGGCGTCGGCCGCAGCGGCGTCGCGAAAACCTACGAAGCCTACAACGTACCCTATGCCGAAAGCCGCCAGCGCTTCACCGAGACGCTGCAGATCATCCAGCAGGCCTGGTCCCGCCCGACCGTGTCATACGCCGGACGCTATTTCAGCTTCCAGGATGTCGCGGTGACGCCGCGGCCCTACCAGCCGGACGGTCCGCCAATCCGCATCGCGGCGGCCAGCGCGGATACCTACGCCGCCATCGGCACCCTGGGCAACCCGATCTTCACCGCCATCAAGCATGAGGATGCTCGCCTGCTGGCGCCCAACATCCGAGCCTACCGCGACGCCTGGCGGGCCGCCGGACATCCCGGCAACGGCTCGGTGCACCTGCGCGCGCCCGGCTACCTGGCGGCAACTCATGCCGCCGCCCGCGCCGAAGCCGAGGCCAGCCTGCTGCACTATTACCGTCAGCAGGCGGCCTTGCAGCTCGACAGCCTGGGCCGAGCGGGTGTCGACGGCGCCGATAGGCGGGCGCTCGCGGTGCAACGGCTCAACACCATCACCTATGACGAGGCACTGCGCGGCAGTGTGCTGATCGGCACCCCGGAACTCGGTGGCCGAACAACTCCAGGCGCTGCGCGACGATCTGGGCCTGGACGGCATCATGCTGGAGCTGAACTGCGGCGGCAAAATTCCCCTGCCGCAGGAGCAGGAAGCACTACGGCTGTTGTGCCAGGAAGTCATGCCGCGGTTTCGTTGAACGACCGGCCTATTCATTGTGCTATGATCATGGTTTTGTAGCGCAACCGGTGTTCGTGTCACGCTCGGTGTTCGTGTAAGGCTCGGTGTTCGTGTCGCGCTCGGTGTTCGTGTCGTGCTTGGTGTTCGTGTCATGGTTGGTGTTCGTGTCACGCTTGGTGTTCATGTCACGCTCGCTGTTCGTGTCATGACCGGCGCAGGCCGGTCACCCACGACTTTCCCTCTAAGGTCAAAGTTCTTGGTCCCCGTGCCAAGCACCTAGGGGATCACACATCTTATTGGCCTGACCCGGCGGAAAGCCTCCCACGCCGCGCCATTTGCACAGCAAGCCCCACCTCATTGCCGCACCAGAACACTCACCCTTGACATCAGTCCGCAAACCAGAAAATCATACGTATACAAACGACCTGCGGTGGGCATGGGCAGCTATCTCCGACCTGGAAGCCTGCAAGACGCGCTCACCGCCCTCGCCGAGCGACCCGTCCTGACGCTCGCCGGCGGCACCGACTACTTCCCGGCACGCGTCGGACAGGCATCCGACGAGAACATCCTCGACATCACCGCCCTGCCTGGCCTGCGGCGGATTGAGGCGCGTGCCGATCATTGGTGGATCCCCTGCCTCGCCACCTGGACCGACGTCATCAACACCGCCCTGCCACCGGTATTCGACGGCCTGAAACAAGCCGCCAGGCAAGTTGGAGGCATCCAGATCCAGAACCTCGGCACATTGACCGGCAACGTCTGCAACGCCAGCCCGGCTGCCGACGGCGTGCCTTGCCTGCTGGCCCTGGACGCCAGTGTCGAACTCGCCAGCGCCTCCGGCTCACGCCTTCTGCCGCTGGCGGACTTCCTGCTCACACCCCGCAAAACCGCCCGTCGCCCCGACGAACTGGCGCTCGGCCTGCGCATTCCGCGCATCGATGAAACCGCGTATTCAGCCTTCCTGAAACTCGGCGCGCGGCGCTACCTGGTGATCTCCATCGCCATGGTCGCGGCGATCATCACGCGGCAGCCCGACGGCCGCATCGCCCGGGCGCGCATCGCCGTCGGCGCCTGCGCCGCCACCGCACGTCGCCTGCCGGCGCTGGAGGCGGCCCTGATCGGCACCCGAGGCGACACGCTGGCGATCCTCGACGAACACCTGACACCGCTCGCCCCCATCGACGACATCCGCGCCACCGCCGCTTATCGGCGCAGTGCGGTCACCACGCTTCTGCGCCGCGCGATCGCCGCATGAGGTCGCCCGCCGAAGCGATCCGCTTCACGCTGAACGGGCAGGACGTGCACCTGCACGCCGACCCGATGCAACGTCTCGCGGACCTCCTGCGCGGCACACTCGGCCTGACCGGCACCAAGATCGGCTGCGACGCCGGCGATTGCGGCGCCTGCACGGTGCTGCTGGACAACCGCCAGGTCTGCGCCTGCCTGGTGCCGGCCGCCCGCGTCGATGGCTGTGCCGTGATTACGGTGGAGGGCCTGGCGCGGGACGGCCTGCTCAACAAACTGCAGGATGCCTTCCTCCGCCACGGTGCCGCCCAGTGCGGCTTCTGCACGCCAGGGATGCTGATGGCCGCCTCCGACCTGCTCGCCCGCGATCCCGACGCCGACCGAGGCCGCCGTGCAGGACGCCCTCGGCGGCGTGCTGTGCCGCTGCACCGGCTACCGCAAGATCATCGATGCGGTCATGGATATCGCCGCGACCTGCGACCAGCCGCCCCCGGGTCACGCCGTCGGCGCTCGGCTCGCCAAGGTCGATGGCATCGCCAAGCTGACCGGCACGGACCGTTTCGGCGCCGACGCCCTGCCGGAGGACGCCGTTCTGTCGCTGCGCGCGGTGCGCAGCCCGCACGCCCATGCCCGCTTCACGCTGGGGGATTTCGCCCCGCTGCTGGCGGCGAATCCCGGCCTGGTGCGGGTGCTGACCGCGGCCGACGTGCCCGGCCGCAACCTGTATGGCATCTACCCCACCGGCAAGGATCAGCCGGTCCTGGCGGAAACCCATGTACGCCATCGCGGGGAGGCTGTCTGTGCGCTGGTCGGTGACGCCGAGACCCTGGCCGCCATCCGCGACGCCGACCTGCCGATCACTTGGGACCCGTTGCCCGAGGTCACCTTCGACACCGCCGCGACAGCCCCCGATCTGCACCCGCACGCCCCCGGCAACGTGCTGTGCCGCGGCCGGGTCGCGCGCGGCGATGTCGATGCCGCCCTACGGACCGCGGCAGCGCAAGCCGAAATCTCCATCCGCACCAGCTCCGTCGAGCACGCCTACATCGAGCCCGAAGCCGGCTACGCACGCCGCGTCGGCGATCGGATCGAGATCGTCGCCTGCACCCAGACCCCCTACATGGATCGCGACGAACTCGCACCCATCTTGGGCATCCCGGCCAAGGACGTGCGCATCGTGCCGACCGCCGTCGGCGGCGGCTTCGGCGGCAAACTTGACCTGTCCGTGCAGCCTCTTACGGCGATCGCCGCGTGGCTGCTGCGCCGCCCGGTCCGCATGGTCTACAGCCGCCCGGAAAGCATGGCGGCGACCACCAAGCGTCACCCCGCCCGCATCACCGCCACCGCGGCCGCCAATGCCGACGGCAGACTGACCGGCTTCCGCTTTCATGGCGATTTCGACACCGGGGCCTATGCGAGCTTCGGACCGACCGTCGCCAACCGCGTGCCGGTGCACGCGACCGGGCCATACGAGGTGCCCAACGTGCGCTGCACCACGGCGGCGATCCACACCAATGGGCCGCCCTCGGGCGCCTTCCGCGGCTTCGGCGTGCCGCAGGCGGCGATTGCCGGGGAGGCACTGATGGACATCCTCGCCGCCCGGCTTGGCCTCGACCCGCTCGAATTCCGCCACCGCAATGCGCTGGGCGTCGGCAGCACGATCGCCACCGGACAGGTGCTGGGCGAGGGCGCCGCCCTGCCGCAATGCCTGGATGCCCTACGGCCCCGCTGGCGGGACCTGTGCGCGCAAGCCGAGACATTCAACGCCGATGCGAAAGGCCCCCACCGCCGCGGTGCCGGCATCGCCTGCATGTGGTACGGCATCGGCAACACCAGCCGGTCCAACCCTTCCGAAATGGTTATCGGCGTCACCGCCGCCGGCCGCATCACGCTGTTCTCGGGTGCGGTGGATATCGGCCAGGGCTGCGACACCATCCTGTCGCAGATCGCCGCGGACGCGCTGGGCGTGAAGGTGGACAGCATTGAACTGGTAACCGGTGATACCGATCTGACCCGCGACGCCGGCAAGACCAGTGCGTCTCGCCAAACGTTTGTCAGCGGCAATGCGGTGCGGCTGGCGAGTCACCGCATTGCGGAGGGAGATACTACGGCAGGCAAATGTCGGCCCGGACGCGGCAATTCTGATCGATGACGCAACCATCGGGATCGTCGACGCCGGCACCACGGTGGCACTCGATCTCGCCACCTTGCCGGTCGATGACGACGGCCTGGTGCTGCGCGGCGAAGGCCGCTTCGACCCGCCGACCACGCCACTGGACGCGGATGGTCAGGGCATTCCCTACGCCAGCTACGCCTTCGCCGCGCAGGCCGCACTGGTGGAGGTTGACACCGAACTCGGCAGCGTCCGTTGCCTGCGTATCGTTGCGGCGCATGATGTGGGCCGAGCGATCAATCCGACAGCAGGTCGAGGGGCAGATTGAAGGGGGGATCGCGCAGGGATTGGGCCTCGCGCTGATGGAGGAATTCGTGCCCGGACGCACCGACAACCTGCACGACTACCTGATCCCGACGATTGGCGACATCCCACCTATCGAAACAATCCTGGTCCAACACCCCGATCCGCTCGGCCCCTACGGTGCCAAGGGCGTGGGGGAGCCGGCCCTGATCGCGACGGCGCCGGCGATCCTGAACGCGATCGCCGCGGCGACCGGTGCGCGCCTGACGCAGGTACCCGCCTCGCCGGCTCGCGTGCTGGCCGCATTGCGCGCGGGACCGGTTCCGGCGGCGTCGCCATGACCACCACCCATGCCGGCACCGACGCGCCCGAGGAAGCCGCGCTGCTCAACGCCCGACAAGGCCGAACCGGACATCGTGACCTGCGACGCCTGTCCGGTGCTGTGCCGCATTCGCCCCGGCAGGACCGGCGCCTGCGATCGTTACGGCAACGTCGACGGCATGCTGACCCGGATGGATCCGTTCACCCTGGCCGCCCGAACCCCCGACCTGGTGCGCTTTGCCGGCGACGACTGGTCGGGCAACCCGATCGAAGCCAAGGACCTGTTCGTCACCGCCATCGGCGCCGGCACGACCTATCCCGACTACAAGCCGGCTCCGTTCATCGTCGCCCAGGCGATCGACGGCGTCGACATGGTCACCGTCGTGTCCGAAGGCGTGTTCAGCTACTGCGGCCTGAAGGTCAAGATCGACACCGACCGCCATCTTGGCCCCGAAACCGCCACGGTGCGCGCCAAGGGCGAACCGGTAGGCCACGTCACCACAGCCGAATACGGCAGCCAGATGCTCAGCCTGGGCGGCGTGCACCATTTGACCGGGGGCGGCAAGAAGGAAGGTGTCGTTACCTGCGAAACCATGCTGCGTCTGGCCAACGCCGAGCCGGTGGAACTCACGCATCGACGGCGGCGCCCAGCGTCATCGTGCAGTCGGGCCACGCGCCAATCGTCGACGGCATCCCGGAACACCGCATGCGCGTCGGCTGCGGATCGGCAACGATCGGCATCTTCGCCAACCAGTGGCTCGACCATGCCGATGAGGTGATCGTCGTCGACGACCACATCACCGGCGTGCTGACCGAGCACCAGGCCGGCCGTTTCCTCGACATGCGTTCGGCGGGCATTCGCGTGCGCGGACGACGCTCGACGCCGGGCCGCTATTTCCAGGTCGCCAATCCCGGCATGGGCTGGGGCGGCACCGACATCGCCGATCCGCTCGCCATCATCGAAGCGTATCGATCCGAAGACCGCCTGGCCAGGACTGCGGCTGCTGATGGTCTCCACCACCGGGGAGCACGCCGCCTGGTTCGTGCTGGACGAAACGCTGACGCCACGACCCGCGCCGATGCCGCCGGCGATCGAGGACGCCGTCGCCCGCATCGGCGAGAACTGCGAGCCGGCGCTGTGCACCGTCCTGTTCATGGCCGGCGCCGGCGGTTCGCTGCGCGCCGGCGCCACCGAAAATCCCGTGCTGCTGACACGCTCCGTGCAGTCTGGCCGCACCCGGGTCACCAGCGGCGGCGCGCCGGTGCTATGTCTGGCCGGGCGGCGGCATCACCTACATGGTGGACGTCGCCCGCATGCCCGCCAACGCCTTCGGCAGCGTGCCGACGCCGGCCCTGGTCGCGCCCATCGAGTTCACCCTGCCTTTGGCCGACTACATCCGCCTCGGCGGCCACATCGGCCGCGTGCGGCGCCTCGAAGATGTACATCCGGACGCATCGCCCGCGCAGCGTGATGCTACCGGCTGGCACGGACTTTCCCATCGCATGAGCGCGGTCGCGGCGCTGCTGCCGGATGGCCGGCTGCATCTGCAGCACGGGCCGATCGATTGCCTGTGCCAAGCCTGGGGCAAGGTCGGAGCGGTGGACGCGGCGTATCGGCGCGCGGCACGGTTCTTCGCCACCATCCTCGACGACCTCTGCGCGGAAATTTCCATCATCCGCTCGCCGTTGCCGACAACGCCGCCACGGGGTGCGTCGCACGCCAGATGTATGTGGCCTGCGTGCCATACTCTGATCGTTTCATTACGCCAATGGCGGCAGTGGCCGGGGCCGTCGCCGATGCGGTCCTCCAGGCGATGATCGCGGCGGATGACCTGTCGCGCGCCTTCGTCAACAATGGCGGCGACATCGCCTTCCATCTTGCGCCAGGCACCACCTTGCGCTGCGGATTGGTGGCCGATTTGGCGGCGGCCCCTCGTAATAGAATGCCCGTGTTCCTCGATGGCGCGTTCCTGCTGACCGCGGACCGCCCGTCGCGCGGCCTGGCGACCTCGGGGCGAGCCTGCAAAGGCCGCGGCGGACGCAGTTTCTCCCTCGGCATCGCCAATTCCGTCAGCGTCCTGGCACGCAGCGCCGCCCAGGCCGACGCGGCGGCAACCATCATCGGCAACGCCGTCGATCTGCCCGGCCATGCGGCGATCCACCGCCTTCCCGCCAGCGCGATCGATCCCGACAGCGACCTCGGCGACCGGCTGGTCACCTTCGACGTCGGACCGCTCTCGGCCGCCGAAATCGACGCCGCCCTCGACGCCGGCCAGACCGTCACCGACACCTTGATCCAGGCCGGGCTGATCGACGGCGCCGTCTTGGCCCTGCGCGGCCACCTGCGCATCCGTGATCCATCCCGTGCCCTGCTGGAGCCCGCATGATCCGCAAGCTGTTCACCATCCTGGAAGAGACCCACCAGGAAGCCGGTGAAACCATCGCGCCGGCAACCCGCAAGGCCGCCGCCATCGCCGTGATCGCCAATCCGTTCGCCGGCCGGCACGTCGCCGACCTTTCGCCACTCATCGAGACCGGCGAGATGCTGGGCGGCCTGCTGGGCCAGCGCGCGGTCGCCGCCCTGGGCATCCCGCCCGGCCGACGCGCAAAGCTTCGGCAAGGCCGCGATCGTCGGCGAGGACGGCGAACTCGAACATGCCGCCGCCATTCTGCACCCGAAACTCGGTGCCCCGCTCCGCCAGGCCGTCGAGAACGGCGCCGCGCTCGTCCCCAGCGCCAAGAAGCGCGGCGGCATGGGCACCCCCATCGACGTGCCGCTCGGCCACAAGGACGCCGCCTACGTCCGCAGCCATTTCGACGCCATGGAGATGCGCGTGCCCGACGCGCCGCGCCGCGACGAGATCGTTGTCGCCGTGGTAGTCACCGACAGCGGACGCCCGCTGCCGCGCATCGGCGGGCTGACCGGGCCGATGCGATTGAAGGCAAGGACGGGCTACGATAGCGCCGTGACCCACCCCGTGTGTCATGGCCGGCGCAGGCCGGCTACCCACGACTTGCGGTGGTGGAGACGGCAAAGTCATGAATAACTTTGGCAGGCCCGGTAAAGATCCTTCCGCCCAATCGCCCATCAGGAGACCGAACCCGATGAACCTCCCTCGCCGGACGTTGCTGGCCTCCGCCGCGTCGACGCTTACCGCACCCGCCCTCGTTCGGGCGCAGGGCGACGTCCCCATCCGCATCGGCGAGATCAATTCCTACACCGCCGTTCCGGCCTTCACCCTGCCATACCGCAGCGGCTGGCAGCTCGCGGTCGAGCACATCAACGCCGCCGGCGGCGTGCTGGGCCGCAAGATCGAGGTGATCAGCCGCGACGATGCCGGCCGTCCGCCCGACGCGATCCGCCTCGCCGGGGAACTGGTCAACGACCAGAAGGTCGATCTGCTGGCCGGCACGTTCCTGTCCAACATCGGCCTCGCCATCAGCGATTTCGCGCTACAGAACAAGAAACTGTTCATCGCCGGCGAGCCGCTGACCGACGCCCTGGTCTGGGAGAAGGGCAATCGTTACACCTTCCGCCTGCGGCCATCGACCTACATGCAGGCCGCGATGCTGGTGGACGATGCGGCGAAACTGCAGGCCAAGCGCTGGGTCACCGTCGCGCCCAACTACGAATACGGTCAGTCGTCAGTGAAATGGTTCAAGCAGCTGCTGGCGCGCAAACAGCCGAACGTCGAATTCGTCGCCGAACAATGGCCCGCCTTGGGCAAGATCGACGCCGGCGCAACGGTCGCCGCCCTGGCACAGGCAAAGCCGGATGCGATCCTGAACGTGACCTTCGGCGCCGGACCTGACCAATTTCGTCCGCCAAGGCAACACGCGCGGCCTGTTCGAGGGCCGCGGCGTCGTCTCCATGCTGACCGGCGAGCCGGAATACCTCAACCCCCTCGGCGACGAGACACCGGACGGCTGGATCGTCACCGGCTACCCCGTCACCAGCCTGACGGATCCCGCCAACAAGGCGTTCATCGACGCCTACAAGGCGAAATACAACGAGCTGCCGAAGATGGGTTCGGTGGTCGGCTACGCGCTGATCAACGCAATCGTCGCCGGCATCAAGCAGACCGGCTCAATTGACACCGAGAAGCTGGCGGACGGCTTCGGCGGCACCAGCTTCGCCACCCCGTTTGGCAGCGCGATCTGGCGGGCGCTCGATCACCAGAGCACGTTGGGCACCTATGTCGGCAAGACCGCGCTGAAGGACGGCCAGGGCACCATGGTCGACTGGCGCTACGTCGACGGCGCCGCCGCGCTGCCGCCCGATGCCGAGGTGCGCAAGATGCGCCCCGCCTGAAACATCGGCCGCGAATCCGTGAGCGACCTTCTCGTCCAGTTGCTGAGCGGGCTGGCCAGTGCATCCTCGCTGTTCCTGGTGGCCTCGGGCCTCACGGTCATCTTCGGCGTGACGCGCGTGGTCAACTTCGCGCACGGCTCGCTGTATATGCTGGGTGCCTACCTCGGCTGGTCGATCCTGTCGGCGCTGCCGCGCGATCCGGCATGGTTCGCGGCGGGCGTGATCCTGGCCGGCCTGGCAACCGCGGCGATCGGCATGTTGATCGAGACCACGCTGCTGCGCCGCATCTACCGTGCGCCGGAACTACTGCAGTTGCTGGCAACCTTCGGCGTGGTGCTGGTGGTGCAGGACCTGACGCTCAAACTTTGGGGCCCCGATGACCTGACATTGGAAAGGCCGCGCTGGCTACGCAGCTTCGTCGAGATCGCCGGCGAGCGCGTGCCGTTCTACGACCTGCTGATGATCGGCATCGGCCCGCTGGTGCTGGCCCTGCTGTGGCTGCTGTTCACCCGCACCCGCTGGGGCACCCTGGTGCGCGCGGCGACGCAGGACCGCGAGATGGTCGCCGCCCTGGGCGTCGATCAACGGAGGCTGTTCACCACCGTCTTCGCCCTCGGCGCGGGGTTGGCCGGGCTGGGTGGCGCGCTGGCGCTGCCGGACGGTTCGGCCAACCTGCAGATGGACCTGTCTTCCGTCACCGACGCCTTCGTCGTGGTCGTGGTCGGCGGCCTGGGCAGCCTGACCGGCGCCTATCTGGCCAGCCTGCTGATCGCCCTGCTGCAAGCGTTCGGCATCGTGCTGCTGCCGAAGGCGACGCTGGTGCTGGTGTTCGTCGGTGATGGCGGTGGTGCTGGTGCTGCGGCCGAACGGGCTGCTGGGCCGGCCGCTCGCCGCCGCCCGGGGCGAGGCCCACAGTTTCACGCTGATCCGTCCGGCGTTCCCCGCGTTGCGCTGGCTGGGCGCCCTGGCCTTGCTGCTGGCGGTGCTGGCGCCGCTGGCCGTCGGGCCGTTCCTGCTGTCGGTGCTGACCGAAATGCTGATCGCGATGCTGTTCGCGGCGTCGCTGCACCTGATGATGGGACCCGGCGGCATGGCGAGTTTCGGCCATGCCGCCTGGTTCGGCCTCGGCGCCTATGGTTCGGCTCTCGCGGTGAAGGGGCTGGCGCTATCGATGCCCGCGGCGCTGATCTTGGCGCCGGTCGCGGCGGCCCTCGCCGCCCTGCTGTTCGGCGGCTTCGTGGTGCGGCTGTCCGGCGTCTACCTGGCGATGCTGACGCTGGCGTTCGCGCAGATCGTCTGGGCGGTGATGTTCCAGGCGGGCTCGATCACCGGCGGCGATAACGGGATCCTGGGTGTCTGGCCCGGCGGCTGGGCCAGCAACCCGCGCGTATTCTACTGGCTGACACTGGCGGTCTGCGTCGCCGGCGTGCTGCTGCTGCGGCGGGTGCTGTATGCGCCGTTCGGCTACGCCTTGCGTGCCACCCGCGATTCCGCCCTGCGGGCCGAGGCGATCGGCTTGCACGCCCCTGGGCTGCGGCTGGCGGCGCTGGTGCTGGCCGGGGCCGCGGCGGGGCTCGCCGGCGGGCTGACCGCGTTCAGCAAAGGCAGCGTGTTCCCGACCTACGTCTCGATCGGACGCTCGGTCGATGCGCTGCTGATGGTGCTGCTGGGCGGCGTGCAAAGCATGGCGGGGCCGGTGGTCGGCGCCCTGGTCTACACCGGCCTGTTCGACATTCTGCTGCTGGTCACCGATCTGTGGCGGCTGGTGCTGGGGCTGGCCATCATCGCCCTGGTGCTGATCTTCCCGCAGGGCATCGCCGGCACCACCCATCGCCTGTGGATGCGTGGTCGCGAGGCATGACCATTCTGGAGGTCTGCGTCCTCAGCAAGCGTTTCGGCGGCGTGCAAGCCGTGGCGGAGGTGTCCTTCCGTGTCGAGGCCGGCGAGATGCTGGCGCTGATCGGCCCGAACGGCGCTGGCAAATCCACCTGCTTCAACATGCTGAACGGCCAGATCCCGCCGGATGCCGGCCGCATTATCCTGCAAGGCCGCGACATCACCGGCCTGCCGCCGCGCCGCGTCTGGCGCCTGGGCGTCGGGCGCACGTTCCAGATCACCGCCACATTCGCCTCGATGACGGTGCGGGAGAATGTGCAGGTGGCGCTGCTGGCGTATCACCGGCGGATCTGGCGGTTCCTGCGCCCCGCCTCCGCCTGGTTCGCCGCCGAGGCGGACGCGCTGCTGGCGCAGGTGGGCATGCAGGAGCAGGCGTCGCGGGCGGCCGGTGTGCTGGCCTATGGTGACCTCAAGCGGCTGGAACTGGCGATCGCACTGGCCAACGCCCCGCATCTGCTGCTGATGGACGAGCCGACCGCCGGCATGGCGCCGCATGAGCGGGCAGCACTGATGCGGCTGACCCGAGACCTCGCCACCGCCAGCGGCCTCGCCGTGCTGTTCACCGAGCACGACATGGACGTGGTCTTTGGGTTGGCCGATCGCCTGCTGGTGCTCGATCGCGGCACGTTGATCGCCGAGGGCGACGGCGCCTCGATCCGCGCCAATCCACGGGTGCGGGAGGTCTATCTGGGGTCGGGCGCGACCAGCTTCGGGCACTGATGCTGACGGTCACCGACCTGCACAGCTACTACGGCCGAGCGCACATCCTGCAAGGCGTCTCCTTCGCCCTGCCAGCCTCCGAGGTCATGGTGCTGCTCGGCCGCAACGGCGCCGGCAAGAGCACCACGATGAAGTCGCTGATCGGCTTGCTGCGGCCGGCGCGCGGGCGCATCGAGTTCGCCGGCGTGGACATCGCCGGGTGGGAGCCGCACCGGATCGCCCGCGCCGGCCTGGGCTACGTGCCGGAGGAACGTCGTATCTTCACCGATCTGACCGTGCGGGAGAACCTGGAAGTCGGCCGCCAGCCCGCGCGCGACGGTCGCCCCGCCTGGACCGAGGCGCGGCTGTTCGCGCTGTTCCCCAACCTCGGCCGCATGCGCGACCGGCCGGGCGGGCGGATGAGCGGCGGCGAACAGCAGATGCTGACCATCGCGCGCACGCTGATGGGCAATCCACGCCTGCTGCTGCTGGATGAGCCAAGCGAAGGTCTGGCGCCGGTGATCGTGGAGGAGATGGCGCGGGCGATCCTGGCACTGAAGCAGGAAGGCGTGACGGTGCTGCTGGCGGAACAGAACCTGCATTTCGCCGCGCGCGTGGCCGACCGGGCGGCCGTGATCGAGACGGGGCGGATCGTGTGGGGTGGGACGATGGCCGCGTTGGCGGCGGATGAGGCGGTGCGGGCGGCGTATCTGGCGGTTTAGGTTGAGACCCCCTGCCAGCGCGTCAACTCTGCCAGCCCGCCTTGCGAAGGCCGTCGAGCATGTGTTCGTAGTCCTCCGGACGGTGCCACGGAACGCGGTTGCCTACGAAGCGGTCATATGCTTTCGGCGAAGTCGTCATGGCCGTATGCAATGCCTCGCGCGCCTCGTCGGTCCTATCAAGCTGTCCGAGGGCCGCGGCCAACCAGCGATAGGGCATTTGGTTATTGGGATAACGTGCGATCGGATATCGCGCTATCGCCCGCCGAGCGGCGTCTGCCGCGGCAGCATAATCGCGCTCGTAATAGTGGGAGATCGCGATCGTGCTCAACCGGCCTGCGCTTGAACCAGGGTTGCGTGGATCAAGCTGCAGAGCGGTCAGCAGAGCGTTCCGGCCTTCGGCCGGTTGTCCATTGAAAATCAGTATGGTTCCTTTGAGGGAAATTGCGCCAGCCCAATGCGGGCTGACCGCAAGAGCTAACGACGCGCATTCCCAAGCCTCGTCCACGCGACCGGAAAGATGCGCGACAAATCCCAAGGAGGTTTGCACCTCCGCATCCTGCGGATCGATCCTCGGCCGCCTTATGCGCCCAAGTCCCTGCCAACCTTACGGCCTCATCAAGCGGTCGCGTTGCATGCTCCAGTCCTGATTCGCGATATGCGGCCGTCAAACGACAATAGGCAGCCAAAAACGTTTCGTCCTGTGCGATAGCACGGTGAAAGAACTCTATCGCTCGCTCATTGTCGCCAGCATTGTAGTTTGCCATATGCCAAAGACCGCGCTGATACGCCTCCCACGCACCCAGGTTCTCAGGCGGTTTGCGCAGCACACGCCGCAATTCGGCATCAGCGATCGCCGGATGGATCGCGGTTGTAACTGCGGTCACAATGCAGTCTTGCACCGTGAACAGCGCCGAATCGTTGCAGTCGTAGCGCTCAGCCCAGAGATGGTGGTCTGCCCCCGCGTCGATAAGCTGTGCGCTGATCCGAACACGACCGCCGCCCCGGCGCACACTTCCCTCGACGACATATCGCACGCCCAATTCCCGAGCCACCTGCTTCACATCGACCGATCGGTTCTTGTAGGTGAAGGAGGAAGTGCGCGCGATGACGAACAACGACCGGCTGCGCGAAAGCTCGGTGATGATGTCATCCGCCATACCATCCGAGAAATACTCCTGGCCCGGGTCACCACTCATATTGGCGAAAGCCAGCACGGCGACCGAGGGTTTGTCCGCCAACGAGGACGCATCAGGCACGCGCTGCACAAGCGGCCGCTCGGCGGTTCTAGGGGTAACCGTCGCAATGTTGCGAAACCGCAGCAAAAAACCCTCAACCGGGCGACCAATGTTTTTCAGCTTGAGCGCCCCAAGCTCGTCGAAGGTGAGGTCGAGGCGGCCATGCACGTGATCGCGCACGGCACGCGAGACGCATATTCCGCCAGGCGGACACTGGGCCTGCAGCCTGGCTGCTACATTCACGCCATCTCCGTGCAGATCCATGCCATCGGCAATGACGTCGCCGATGTTGATGCCGACGCGAAACCGCATGGCCCGATCGGCGGGCTGATCGCCATCGTGTTCGGGAACCTCTTGCTGCATTTTGACCGCGCAGCGCACTGCCCCTTCGATGCTATCGAACATGATCAGCAGAGAATCGCCTGCGGTTTGAACGATCCTCCCGCCATGCTCGTTGATCGCCGGGTCGATTAGAATGCGGCGCAGCGTCCGAAGCCGTTCGAGTGTTCCAATATCATCCAATTCGATCAGGCGGCTGTAACCGACCATGTCGGCGTAGACAACGGCAATCAGCTTCCGCCCGCCTGGCGCCCTTCCGATCAGGTCCGATGGACCAATTACAGACATAGCGGTGGAACTCTGCATTCGAATCGTTGCACTACGCGGAAACGGTGACGGACCAACCCAGGCCCATATTCTTCCATCGCGCCGTCCGACAAGTCACCGAAGTCCAAGGCACGAGATCAAGCCTACCACAGCGCGTTGTTTCAGGCGATGCTATGCTGTTAGATCCAGTCGGCGGCCGTTTTAGGTCGATGATGGCTTCCGACCAATCGAGCCGCCCGGCTGACCCGCTACAAGAGCACTTCCGCCACCCTACTTGATCGGCGGCGTACTGCTGCTGCGCCCGTTCCCGTCGTCTGCCAAACTATCAGTGTTTATCTGTGGTTGAAAATTCGTTCCAGCCACGATCAATCCACTGCCCTTCCCCCCCACCCCCAATCCCTGCTCAAATAACCCCATCCACACCAAGGGAGGAACCACAACCCATGCCCGACATCACCCTCTGGGGCTTCGATGGCTCCACCTACGTCCGCACCGTCAAAATGCTGTTCGCCGAAAAGAACTTCACCGACTTCAAGCAAGTCCAGCTCAACGTCCTGGAAGGCGACCCCAAAAAGCCGGACCACCTGCAACGCCACCCTTTCGGCAAGGTCCCTGTCCTCGACTACGACGGTTTCCGAATCCTTGAAACCACCGCGATCACCCGGTTCCTGAACGACGTGCTGCCCGGCAAGTCGCTCGTTCCGCCGGACCCGAAAGACCGCGCCCGGATGGACATGGTCATCGGCCTGATCAACTCCTACGGCTACAACGCGTTGGTCAGCGTCGCCGGCTACCACCTCTTCCCCGACTTCCTCGGCGGCAAGAACGACGGCATGCGCAAAACCGGCATCGAGAACGGCCGCAAGGTGATCGAGCTCGCGATGAACACCAAGGGCGCCTCGCCCTTCATCGCCGGTGATCTAAGCCTCGCCGACCTCTACCTCGCACCGATCATCTTCTACGTGTCACTCACCCCCGACAAGGACGCCGTCTCCAACGTCGAGGGCTTCCCCGCCTGGTGGACCACCATCCAGGACCTGCCAAGCTTCAAGACCACACAACCAAATCTCGGCTGACATCTCTCCCGCATGGGCCGACTTATCAACTACGGCGTCCCGGCCGCCATCAAATCGGTTCTCGAGAAATCGTCACCCTTGAACAGCAGCTTCAGGCTGCGGGTCCTGGCAAGGGCATAGGACGCGCAGTCGCCCAGATTGAGCGCGGCAGGGTGGCGGCCTTTGCCATATCTCAGGAAAGCGTCCCGCGCTCCCTCGGCCAGCCTCATGTCCTGCGCCACCACCTGTATCGCCGCACGCGCGATCAGCATGTCGAGTTCTACCCAGTCCGCCGCGTCCCCGGTTCGCCCGGCCAGCACCATGCTGGTCTCGAGCAGACTGACCGAGGAGAGCAGGCAGCCGTCCGCCATGGCGATCGCCCGCAGAAATTCGTCCGCCTCCGGCTCGCGGCGCAGGATGGCGATCAGCGCCGAGCTGTCGACGACGATCACGCCGGCAGGCCGTCCTCGTCATAAAGATCGTCATCGGTCAGAAGCGCACGCCCTTGCAGCCGTGCGGCACTACGCAGGCTGATCGCGCGGAGATCATCGTACAAGTGTGCCTGCGTCCGGCTGCGCGATACGACGTCGACGGACACCATCCGGAATGAACTCCGCACCCGCCTGCTCCAGCGCCTGTCTGACGCCGTCCAGGGTAACTGGCGCGACCTGGCCGGCGCCGCCCGTCGCCTCAAGCCTGCGGATGGTCACAACAGAAACATGCACACAATGAGCAAGCTCGGCTTGTGCAAGGCGCAGCAGCGCACGAGCGGCACGGATCCGTTCCGGCGTGATCTCCATGATCAAAAATATCATGGATAAACGCTTTGGTTCAAACAGCCTCCAAAACTCACCGCGGAGCAGCCTTGCGATCGCACATCGGCCTATAGCTGCACCACCTCCGGCACGCGTTCGGCTGGCGGCGTATTCCGGCTGCGCCCACACCGCACGATCCCATCGATGACCACCATCCCGATCCCCGGCAGGTCGCCCTGCGCACGCTGTCCAGCAAATCCACCCCCGCCGAATGCTGCGCCCGATCCATGAACACGAAGTCCGCCGCCCGACCGATCTCGATCAATCCACAATCCAGCCCACGCATCCGAGCCGTATTGCCGGTGGCGCAGCAGAACATCGTCTCCGCCGGCATCTCGCCCACCGAGGACAGCAGCGCGATCATCCGCAGGATGCCCAGCGGCTGCACGCCGGAGCCGGCCGGGCTGTCGGTGCCCAGGATGACGCGCGGCAACTGCCCCAGTTCGCGCGCGTAACGCAAAGCCGTCAGCCCGGCGAGTTCGTTGCCGTTGTGCACAATCTCGATGCCGCGCGCGCAGCCCTCGCACAGGCAGCGGATCTGCGACAGCGGCAGTGCGGTGTGGCCGCCATTGATGTGGCCGATGATGTCGGCATCCGCCTCCAGCACCGTATCGGCATCGATATAGCCGGACCCGGGAACGGACGGGCCGCCGGTATGGATGGTGCTCTGGATGCCGGCGCGGCGCGCCCAGGCGACCATCTGCTTCGCCTCGTAGCCGGCCTTCACGCTGCCCAGGCCAACTTCGCCCAGCAGGCGCACGCCTGACCGCGGCAAGTTCCACAAAATCGCTCTCGACCATGCCCTGCTCCAGCACCGGCGCGCCGGCCAGAACCTTGACGCCGGCGGGGCGGAAATTCTCGTAGGCACGTTGCGCGGTAACGGCGAGCGCCTTGACACCGACGATGTCGCGCGGTCGGCCCGGCAGATGCACCTCCCCAGCCGAGACCATCGTCGTGACGCCGCCATGAAGGAAAGAGTCGATCCAGCCGAACTGCCCCTGCCGCGGCGTCCAGTCGCCAAACACCGGGTGCACGTGACTGTCGATCAGCCCAGGCGAGACGGCGCAGCCATGCGCGTCGATGCTGACGCTTGCCTCACCGGTATCACAGTCGCCGCGTTTGCCGATCGCGACGATACGGCCGGCTTCGGCCACGATCGTGTCGGCATCGAGCATTGGCGCTTCCAGCGCGCCGGATAGCAGCAGCCCGATATTGGTAATGACAAGCTTGCCGCTCTGTTTCTCCGGCCCTGCCGCCAGCGCCATCGGATGTTGCCTTTCGTTTTCAGTCCGCTCATCCAAGCTTGCGCAGCAAGACAAGCAGCGTTTGGCGCTCCGCCGCGCTGAGTGGCTCCAGCGTCGCCTCGGTGATGCGGCGCGCGGCCACGACGGCTGTCGCGACCAGCCTCAGACCCGCCCGGGTCGGCGCCAGCACGATCGTCCGCCGGTCGAGCGGATCGGCGGCACGGGTCACCAGGTCACGGTCGATCAGGCGGCGCACCACACCCTGGATGGTGGCGGGGTCCATGGCGGTCAGCCGGCCCAGATGATTCTGCGTGACCCGACCCAGTTCCGCAACCTTGACCAAGGCGGTGAACTGCGTCGGCGTCAACTCGGCCGCCGCCATACCGTCCTGGAAAATCGCCGTGTGGCGCTGATTGGCTCGGCGCATCAGAAAGCCGACCTGATCCTCGACGATATAGCCGCCAAGCACAGCGTCCGTGGCGGGCAGGTCCGGATGCAGCATGAGGCGCCGTATATAACCGTCCAATCATTCGTGTGCAAATGATCGGACAGGACCGGCCCTGGCGCATACCCGGTCACGCCGGCTTTCTGGCCACCACCTCCACCGTCCGCGTCCGGCCCGTCTCCGCCGCGCGCAGCGAGTTGATCAACAGCAGCTGCAAACGATCGCCCATCAGCACGTGCACCCCGGCGGGCCCCAGCCCCTCCTGCTCGATCTTGTGGCGCATCTCCGCGTTGGCGGACAGATGCGCCTGCGTGGAGTCGTTGAATGTCAGGATTTCGAACCCGGCCGCGGCCAGGTCGCGGCGCGTTTCCTCATCGGTCGCCAGGAAACTGTTCTCCGGCACGGTTGCCCAGGGCAGCGGGAAGTCCGGCGCCCCGTTCGGCCCGGCATTGATATGGCACAGCACCAGCCTGCCGCCCGGCTTCAGCACGCGGAAAGCCTGCCGATACACCGCCGCCTTGTCGGCAATGTTCATGATCACGTTGTGCGAGTAGGCCCGATCGAATTCGGCGTCCTGGAACGGCAGGGCCAGCGCACTGCCATCGACAATCCGCACGCGGCCGGACAGGCCGGACAAAGCGATCAATTCCCGCGCGGCATCGCAGAACTCCGCCGTCAGGTCGATGCCGGTCACCGAGCACCCGTACTTCGCCGCGATCCATCGCGCCGGACCGCCGATACCGCTGCCGATGTCCAGAATCGCTTCCCCCGCTTGCGGGTCCAGCAGCGCGGCCAGTTCCCGTGTCGCCAGCACGCCGCGGCCATGCACGTGATCGAACGGTGCCAGCGTGTCCGGCGTGATCGCCGCATCGGCACCGGCGGTGGCGCGCAGTGCCGCCACGATACGGGCGGCGATGCTGCTGCCGGTGCCTGAGCTGGCATAGTGGTCTTCGACGCGTTGGCCGGACATGACCTATCCCCCCGATATTGTTCCCGGACGCAACCATCGTGCGTGACACGTCCAACTCATTTCAGGCGATATTGACCCCGGCCACAGCCGGACGTAACAGATCCTTTATAGCCCGGTCTCAGCGATATCACCACCGCACGATGTCTGAACCGGGTGGCGTTCACGATCTCGCCACGACGGCGCCGACGCCGCCATGGCGCGTTCATTGCTAGCCGGGCCGATCCTGACCACGGCGACATACCGATCGGAGCCCCGCATGAAGCTGCTCGCCGTCCACCCAAGCGGGTTGATGTACACGCGCGTCTTCCTGACGCTGGAACCGCTCGGGCTCGAGCTGGTTGCCGGCGCGGCGCGCGCCGCCGGGCACGAGGTGCGCATTGTCGATCTGCAGGTGGAACATCCAAGCCGGCTGTGGCGGCAGATCGACCGCTGGCGGCCGGATGCGGTTTGCCTGGCCGGCAACTACCTCGCCAACGTTCCCGAGATCATCGACACCGCCAAGGCCATCAAGGCTCGGCTGCCAGGCTGCTTCGTGTTCGCCGGCGGCCACAGCGCCAGCTTCGTCGCCGCCGACCTGCTGGCGCACGGCGCCGGCGCCATCGACTGCGTCATCAAGGGCGAGGGCGAGGCCGCGGTGCCGCTTCTGCTGCAGGCGGTCCAGAACGGCGACGACCTGACCAGCGTCCCCGGCGCGGTCAGCGCGGCCGGCGATGGCCCGCCGCCCACCTTCATCGACAGCCTCGATACCATCCGCCCAGCGCGCGACCTGCTGACCCGGCGGCGGCGCTACTTCATCGGCACGCTCGACCCGTGCGCCTCGATCGAGTTCGCCCGCGGCTGCCCGTGGGACTGCACCTTCTGCAGCGCCTGGACCTTCTACGGCCGCAGCTACCGCGTCGCCTCGCCCGAGGTGATCGCCGATGAACTCGCCCGCATCCGCGAGCCCGGCATATTCATTGTCGATGACGTCGCCTTCGTGCACGCCCGCCATGGCTTTGAGATCGGCGAGGCGATCCAGCGCCGCGGCATCCGCAAGCAGTACTACCTGGAAACGCGCGGTGACGTCCTGCTGCGCAACATGGACGTGTTCCGTTTCTGGCGCGACCTCGGCCTGAAGATCATGTTTATCGGCCTGGAGGCGATCGACGAGGAAGGGCTGCAACGCTTCCGCAAGCGCATCGACCTCGATCGCAACATGGAAGCGCTGGAAGCCGCCCGTTCGCTCGGCATCGCCGTCGCCATCAACCTGATCGCCGACCCGTCCTGGGACCGCGAGCGCTTCGAAACAATACGGCGCTGGTGCCTGGAAATACCGGAGGTCGTCAACATCAGCGTCACGACACCATATCCCGGCACCGAGATCTGGCAAACCGAGCAGCGCAAGCTGACCACACGCGACTACCGGCTGTTCGACATCCAGCACGCCGTGCTGCCGACCACGTTGCCGCTGCCGGAGTTCTACGCCGAACTGGTGAAGACCCAGCAGGTGCTGAACACCAAGCACCTGGGCATCGCCGCGGCACGCCAGACCTTGGGCATCGCCGGCAAGCTTCTGTTGCGAGGCCAGACCAATTTCCTGCGCATGATCTGGAAGTTCAATTCGGTGTTCAACCCCGCCCTCCAGATGGCCGATCATGCTCGGCCGGTGCAATACGAATTGCCGTTACGGCCGGAATTTGCAGCTGTGGCCGACAAGCGCGCGCTGTACGTGCACAAGCCCGCCGGACGGCGCGGCCGAACCCTGGACGATGCCACCGAGCAATTCGTCGACGCCAGCCGTTCCGGTGCCGGTTCGTAACCCCCATAACGAAAGATCGCTATTGTCCGTTTCAGAATGCGCTATGGTGAGTCAGCTGGCGTGGCTGTCGAGAACCGGCGCGCAGCGGCCGAGTGGCCGTGAGCACCGGAAGCGCAGAAAGCCGCGTCAGATGGCCGCCATAGTAGCATTATCAAACGGACAATCAGGCTTGGCGCGGCTGACCGTTTGACGCGCTCAGGCCGCCGTCTACCGGCAGGTTGACCCCGTTGACGAACCTGGCATCGTCGCTGGCAAGGAAGGCGATGACAGCCGCGACATCCTCCGGCTCCCCTGCGCGCTGCCATGGGAATTCGCTGCTTGAACTTCTCCATCAGTGCCTCGTCCCGCAGCATGTCGGTGGTCATCCCGGTGCGCGTCAGCGTCGGATTGACGGCATTCACCCGAACCCCCTGCGATCCAAGATCGAGGGCCAGCGCCCGGGTGAAATTGCTGACCGCGCCTTTGGCGGCGTTGTAGAAACTCATGTTCCAGTCTCCACCCAGGCCGGAAACCGAGGAAACGTTGACGATGCAGCCTTTCGTCGCAAGCAAGTGCGGCACACAGGCGCGCGTGCAATAGAAAACGCCATCCAGATCAATCGCCATGATGCGGCGCCAGTCTTCAACCGATGCCTCAGTGATCGATCCGGTTGAAACCACCCCGGCGGCGTTCACCAGAACATCAAGCTGTTCAAAACGCTTGATCGCCGCCTGCACCAGCGCCTCGACGGCACCGAGGTCGGAGACGTCAACCGCATGCGTCATGATCGCGGCCTGATCCAGGTCCGCGGCAATTTCGGCAAGCTTGTCCGTCGCCCGATCGGCCATGACGACCGAGGCGCCTTCCGCGGCGAAGCGGCGGGCTGTCGCCGCGCCAATGCCCGAACCTGCCCCCGTCACCAGCACCACCTTCCCTTCGAACCGCTGCATTCAGACCTCCTGTGTTATAGCTGTGCTAAGTACGCGTCCTCATCTCGGCTGCTGTTTCATCCGCAACAGCGCCTCTCGCACCTCGGCGACCGGCAACACGTCGGCGTATTTCACCGCCATGTCGTAGAGGTTGGCAAAATGCGGTCCCTCATGCCGGTCGGCCACGCATTCCTCCGGCACGATGGTGCGATAGCCGTGCGACAGGCTGTCGACCACGGTAGCCCGCACGCAGCCGGAGGTCGATCCACCGGTAACGATCACGGTGTCCACCTTGTGCCACGTCAGCAGCGAGGCAAGGTTGGTCTCGTGGAACGCCGACGCCATCCGCTTGTTGATGATCACGTCGCGATCGCGGTCGATCTGCAGCCGGTCGTCGAACTCCGCTCGGCGGGAGCCGATCTTCACATTCTGCAACAAATCCGCCGTGTCGGAGCGCGTGCCCCACACCCCGCAATCCTCGCCGGATGGCAGGTAGGCGACATGGGTCCACACCACCGGCGCACCAAGATCGCGGCACAGGGCACTCAGTTCATTGATATAATCGCAACTGGTTCGGATCAGTCTCGTATGCGGTCACGAATTCCTCAGGCAGCGTATAGACCTTCTGCGGATCGACATTCACCAGGGCAACCTTGTGCCCGAAGCCGAACCGTGCACGAGGCTGCTGCTTCAGTTCCTCATACAAGGTGCGGGCGGTCTTGTTCGAGCGTTCCATGATAGCGGTCTCCTGTTCAAGCTCCGGAAAGCAGCATGTCGAAGGTCATCTTCTCATGCACCGGACATCTGGCGGTCTGATGTTCTGGATGCGGCGATCGGCACGCGGCGGCGCCTGCCTGCCCGCTTTTCATCAGCCTGGTTCTCTCGTGAGCTTCGGCTGACCGTCAGACGTGGTCGAACACTGAGCTCCGTCGGCCGATATCTCCGGTGCGTTCATGCTGGGCCAGACGAACGACGGATTTGGCGGCATCGACGGGGTCAATGCTGTTCATCTGACCCACGCGATCACGCTTGATGTCTACCCGCTTGATGCGGGAACGTCGAAGAACCTGGAAAACAAGCAGTACCTGCGTGCACTTGGCGGTTTCGGCCGCGAGGCCGAGAATGGCGTGATCAAGGCCCACCCGGGCTTGTCGACTAACGCCGATGTGCCGGCAACGTGGCGCTTTGATCCGTCGAAGCCGATCGCGCGCGTCACCATCACTCCGGTTTCCAAAACCGCAACCGAATGATCTGTGCGCAATTCAGGCCCAGCGGCACCGACAGCGCCGCTTTAATCGTGATGCTCCCACGAGGCGCGATATGAAGCGGTTGATCACGGCCTTTGCCTTGCTGTTGTCGGTCAACGCCGCCAAGGCCGACGAGCTTCTAACCGCCAAGAGCGCATACAGCGTGATGGAGACGTTGGACCACGTCGAGAACGCCGCGCGGGCGAACGGTTTCTCCATTGTCGCGCGCGTCGATCATGCCGCCGCCGCCAAAGCCGTCGGATTGAAGCTGCGGCCAACGTCTCTGCTGATCTTCGGTAAGCCTCAAAGCGGTACACCATTGATGCAGTGCGACCAACGCGTTGGAATCGACCTGCCGCTGAAGGCACTTGCCTGGCAGGACGATGCAGGACAGGTGTGGCTTGGTATGATCGACCCGGCGGTGTTGCAGGCGCGCTATGGGCTCGGTGTCTCGTGCGACCGGGCGATCGAAATGATGCAAGGCGTCGTGCGCGGCCTGCTGGCAAGCGGGTCCGCGAGGTAGTCGCGTCAGACCGGCCGGGGCCCAATCAGCTGAACCCCGTAAAACAAGTAACATGGGATATTAGGCGCGAGCATACCGGCTCGCCGGCCGCGGCAACCCCAGGTTCTCGCGCAACGTTGCACCCTCATACTCTACCCGGAACAATCCACGATTCTGCAGTTCCGGTATCACCAGCTCGACAAAATCGTCCAGCCCCACCGGCAGCACCGAAGGTTGCACCAGAAACCCATCCACCACTCGGCTGCGAAACCAATTTTCCATTTCGTCAGCGATCTGCGTCGGCGTGCCCTTCACCGTACGTTGGCCGCGTGCGCCGGCATAACGCTGATACATCTGCCGCAGCGTCAATCCCTCCTGTTCGCACATCTCGACAACAATCCGCGCCCCGGATACGCCGCTCCGCAATGCCGCGATGCGTATATGCGCCGGTAGTGGCGCATCGTCCTCACAATCGGACAGATCGACATCACCCAGCGCGTTGGCCAGCAGTTCGCGTCCGACATCGGGATAAATCAGCGATCGCAGATATTGGTGCTTTTCCTCAGCCTCTGTCTCAGTGCGGCCGACAATGGGGTTTAGTCCGGGCATCAACTTAATGTGGTCCGGCGCTCGGCCATAGGCCGCCGCGCGCGCCTTGAGGTCACCATAAAACGCCTGCCCCATCCCGATTGTATGGATTGGTGTAAATACAATCTCTGCCTGCCGAGCGGCCATGTCCCGAGCGGTTTCGGAGATTCCGGCTTGGGCGAAGACCGGATAGCCCTGCGGCGGCCGCGCCGCATTCAATGGGCCCTGAACCGAAAAGTACTTGCCGCGATGGTTCAGCACATGCAGCTTCGCCGGATCGAAGTAGATTGCGCTGGCCCGATCACGAACAAAAGCATCGTCGTCCCAACTGTCCAGCAGCCCGCGCACCACGTCACTGAACTCCAACGCACGTTCGTAACGATCATCATGCTCGGGATGGGCATCAAGACCAAAATTATAAGCCTCCGACTTATTGGAAGACGTTACCACGTTCCAGCCGGCGCGCCCGCCGCTCATGTGGTCGAGCGAGGCCAGGCGGCGGGCGATATTGTATGGCTCGTTGTAGCTGGTTGTTGCGGTCGCAACCAGACCGATATGGCTGGTCACCGCCGCCACGCCTGCCAGCAGCGTCAGCGGATCGAAATACGCCATGTATTGCGGCCAGCGGCGCAGGGCCTCAAGGTTGCCGGCACGCGTCGCCACCGAGTCCGCCAGGAACATCAAGTCGAACTTCGCCCGCTCCGCCGTCTGCGCCAGTTGCACATAATGGTGGAAATTCGTGCCGGCGTCGATCTGCGCCTGCGGATGCAGCCACGATGCGACATGGTTTCCGGTTGGGTGGAAGAAAGCCCCCAGCTTCATCTGGTCGCTGCGCGGTGCGTCATTCATGGGGCATAGCTTGCCCTTGCCGCCCGGCGCTTGACCAGCCTGATTTCGCGGCGCGGCTTCTACGGCCCGTGCAGCGGCACCAGATGCGACAAGAATATCTCCGTGCACGCCCGCCAGGAATACCTCTCGGCGTGGCTCCGGCAAGCGGCGCGGTCGGCGCTCAGCGCCTCCAGCGCGGCAACCCGCAGATCGGTATTCACCGCGCCAATCCGGCCGCCGGCATTGGTCAGCACGTCCTTCGGCCCGGTCACCGGGAACGCCGCGACCGGCGTGCCGCAGGCCAGCAACTCCAGGATCACCAGACCGAACGTGTCCGTCAGGCTGGGGAAGACGAACACGTCGGCGCCGGCATAGGCACGCGCCAGCGCCTCGCCATAGCGCGGGCCGGTGAAGGTCACGTCCGGATGGGCGCGCTGCAGCGAGGCAAGCTGAGGCCCGCCGCCGACCACCACCTTCGATCCGGGCAACTGCAGATCGAGGAAGGCGCCGATATTCTTCTCCACCGCGACACGGCCGATATAGACAAAGATCGGACGCGGCAGATCGACGAACTCCGCCGGCGTCTCCCCCGGATATGGCTTGAACAGATCAAGGTCGACGCCGCGCGTCCAGGCGCGGATGTTGCGAAAGCCACGGGAAGAAAGTTCATCGCGCAACGATTGGGTGGCGACCATGGTGCCCTGGCCGGCGCCATGAAAACGTCGCATCCAGGCATAGATCGGGCGCACCGGAAGGCCAGTCCGAGCCCGCACATACTCCGCGAATCGGGTGTGGAAGGCGGTTGTGAAGGCGAACCCGGTGCGCTTCGCCCAGCGTCGCGCGGCCAGCCCCAGCGGACCCTCGGTGGCGATGTGCAGCGCGTCCGGATTGAACGCCTTGATCATGCGGATCAGCCGGCGCCGCGGCAGCAGCGACAGCGAGATGTCCGGATAGGTGGGACAGGGCATTGTGCGGAACCGGTCCGGCCCGATCACCTCCACGATGTGCCCCATCGCGCGCAGTTCCTCGACCACCGTGGTCAACGTGCGAACCACGCCGTTGACCTGCGGCTTCCACGCGTCGGTCACGATCAGGATGCGATGAGAGCTGGCTGGCGGCAGCATGTCGTCGATGCCGATGATGTCCGCGAGGGGGACCGTGTCAGGCAGGTTGCGCCACCGGAACCTGACGCGGCTCGAAGAACGACAAGCGGTTGAGCTCCGCCCAATCGATCAGTTCCAGCCGCCCGTCGTGGTGTTCCACCAGGGCGGTGCAGCTCTCCACCCAGTCGCCGTCGTTCAGGTAAAGCACGCCTTGCACCTCCCGCATCTCGGCGTGGTGAATGTGGCCGCACACCACGCCGTCGAAGCCGCGCCCGCGGGCTTCCGAGGCAAGCGCCGTTTCGAACCGGTCGATCGCCTTGACCGCTTCCTTCACCTGGCGTTTCAGCCAGGCCGACAACGACCAGTAAGGGTAGCCCAACCGGCGGCGAACCGCATTGAACCAGCGATTGATGACCAGCGCCGTGGTGTAGGCCCAGTCGCCCAGCAGGGCGAGGAACTTGGCATAGCGCACGACGCTGTCGAACTCATCGCCATGCATCACCAGCAGCCGCTTGCCATCGGCGGTGGTGTGTTCCGACTCGCGGCACAACTTGATGCCGCAGATCTCCAGCCCGATCGGCAGCCAGTTGCGGAACATCTCGTCGTGATTGCCGGGAATGTAGGTCACCTGGGTGCCGGAGCGGGCGTGGTGCACGATCTGGCGCAGCACGTCGTCATGCGCTTCGTCCCAATACCAGGACTTGCGCAGCCGCCATCCGTCGATGATGTCTCCGACAAGAAACAAGTTCTGGCAACTTGTCCGGCGAAGAAAATCGGCCAGGAAATCACTTCTGCAGCCCCGCGTCCCCAAATGCGTGTCAGAAATGAAGATGGTCCGGTAAGTGGTCTGGACACCAAGGGTGGACACAGCGTTCATTGCCGTCCTTTCATGTCCAGCGGAGCAGATACGCCCATTCCCGATGTCCCGAAAGTGAAGATTCGATGACGAATGGAATATTGAACCAAATTGGCAGAAGTAATAGCAACATCATTGAACTGACGCGGAAATGACATCTTTTAGCGGTAAAAGGGATGCTTTAAGCTGGAAAGGCGTCCGATCGATCTGCCGGTCAACTTCCGATCCAACGATCGCCGATTAACCCGCCATGGTCATCATCTTCAATCCGGTTGCCGGACGCCGCCGAGCGCATTTGCTATGGCGTGTGCTCGACGTGCTGGTGGCCAATGGCGTGCGGCTGGACCTCGCCGAAACCCACCGTCCCGGCCATGCGGAAGCGCTGGCCAGGGAAGCGGCGCTGCGCGGCGAAGGCATCGTCGTCGCCGCCGGCGGTGACGGCACCATTGCGGAAGTCGCCAGCGGCCTGATGGGGTCCCCGGCAAACCTCGGCGTCATCCCGCTGGGCACCGCCAATGTGCTGGCGCATGAGCTTGGACTGCCCTTCTCACCGCGCGCCGTCGCCGCCGCGCTGGCCTTCGGGCGCACCTGCCGCCTGTGGCCCGGCCAGGCCCATAGCGCCGAGGGAAACCGTTTGTTCGTGCAGATGCTGGGCGTCGGCTTTGACGCCCATGTGGTGCGAAACCTGCAGTTCCCGCTGAAGAAGGTGTTCGGCAAGGGCGCCTATGTCCTGCAGTCGATGCGCGAACTGACGCGCTACCGGTTTCCCGTCATCCGCCTGCGTATCGATGATCAGGAGACCGAGGCCGCCAGCGTCATCATCAGCAAAGGACGCTTGTATGGCGGCCGCTTCCGCCTCGCAGCCGACGCCGCGCCATCCGATCAGGGCTTCTCGGTGGTGCTGTTCGACCACTCCGGTCCCGGCGCGGCATGCTTATACGGCGCCGCATTGCCACTGAACCTGCTCGGCCAGGCGCCCGGCGTGCGCCATATCCGCGCCCGGCGGATCGATTTCCTGCAGAACCAGGCGGTGCCGGCGCAGACCGACGGTGATGCCGCCGGCCACGCGCCGCTATGGGTAGGCGATGCGCCAAGCCCGCTGCAGGTCGTCGTCGGGTAGCGGGACGGTTATACCAGCAGCCTGAAGACACGGTTTCACGAAGCAAGCGGGGTCGATAGTGCCTGCGAGGGCTTGCTGGACCCCCGGCACCCGATCGATCCACAACGTAGAGGGCGGATGACCGCGTCGACAAAGACACCCATCGCTCCGATCACTGACCAATGTGATTGCGGATACCTCCACGCGCCAGCTCAATGGCGCTCTCGGTGGACGGGATGTGCCGAAGCGCGTTGAGGAGGACGAAGTCGTAAATCGTGCCGTTGTAGCGGACAGCATTCACGTCAACCCCGGCTTCCTTCAGCTTACGCGCATACGCCTCGCCCTCATCGCGCAGGGGATCGTTCTCGGCGGTTATGATGAGTGCCGGCGGAAGCCCGGTGAGCTCCTTGGTGCTGGCGCGCAGCGGCGAGACATACGGATTGTCGCGTGTCTTCTCGTCAGGCGCGTAGCGGTCCCAGCCGTATTTCATGAAGTCGCGCGAGAGGAAGCGACCGGTGGCGAAGGCGTGATACGAGGCAGTGTCGACGCTTGCGTCGGTCGCGGGGATGAACAGTACCTGGTAGCTGATCTTCGGACCGTGCCGGTCCTTGGTCATCAGCGTCAGCGCAGCCGACATGTTGCCGCCCACCGAGTTGCCCGCGACCGCGATGCGGCTGCCGTCGGCACCGAATTCGCCGGCATGCGCGGCGATCCACTTCAGCGCGGTATAGCATTCCTCCGGCTGCGTCGGATACTTGGCCTCAGGCAGCGACGTGTATTCGACGAACACGCCCACCTGGCCAGAGCCTACGACGAGGTCGCGCAGCAGCCGCTTATGGTTGTCGAAGTTGCCGACAATCCAGACGCCGCCATGGATGAAGAGCAGAACCCCCGGCTTGCCGGCCACAGCTCCGGCGTCATGACGTAAAGCTTCACCGTCCGGCTATCGTAGGTGATCGACTTCTCGATCGTGGTTACGCCCGACATATCCACAGGCGTCATATTCTGCAGCCCAGTGACCATGTCCTGAGGCTTGGGTTGCGGCAACTCCCAGAACGGGCTCGGGTCCTTGTTGATTGTATCAGGAACGGTCTGATCTGCGGATCTATATTGGGGTCGGTTGCAACATTGGGGGCGGCGCTCGCAGTCATCATCGTTGCTCCAAGGAAAAAATTTGTAAGGATGTCGTCAAGCGCATCGGTTTTGCTCCGGCCTTCAGAAATGTTTTCTGGACAGCGTCGTCGCAAGGCGGCTATTCGTGGGAAACAGTCTTTTCCAGTCCGTGGCGCGCCTCGTAATCCAGTATTTCTTCAATCAATTTTTGCATCCTTCAGTGCCTGTGTGCCCAGCGGCTCTTTTGAGAGTATTTCTAGTCGCTCTAGTGCTGCATTATACTCTTCTGTATTGCTAATTTTCGACATAATGGCGCTCCGATACACTCCGGCGTCTTGCCATTGGCCACCATCGATCGGTGAACACCCAGAAACTTTATTTGAGATGCCACAGGCGATGCTTGGAGATTTTCCGCAATATTATTGAAAAAGCCACAGCTATGAGGCCTAGGCTTGCCATAGGAAGCGGCGACACTTAATTCTCGGCAGCAGATGCCACACTTGATGGTTATCGACGGGCACAGTTACGGACTGGACCACCAGTCGGCTCATGGCGCGCGCATTGTTTGCTCCGCCAGAAGGCCCGGATCTCGAAGGGGTAAGTGGACATGGAAGCCAAAATGGACGGCTCCTTGCAGGGAGCGCCGGACCCGGCAAGCCCGCACATTTCGCATTTATCCGCAACAGCGTCGGCATTGTGGAAATCAAGGGCGCTCGGGAACGATGGATCGCGCCTGCGGCCCTGCACATATGTTCCAGGGGCATCGAAGAATCCTCATGGACGACTACACCCGAGACGGTGCTAGGGCTTCGTCTGCACGGTTCGGCCGTTGAGGATCACAACCGAAAGGTAACCCGCACCAGCGGGCCTGGCCGGGATTTCTCCCTTCAGCCCAGGGGCACTCCGACCCGCTATCTCGCCTACAGGAGTATCAAGTTCGGCCAGGTGTTCCTGCCCGACAGATTGCTCGACAGGGCATCCGACGTGGAGAATCTTCCCGCCCTCAGCAGCCGCCTGCGCGACGATCTCTCTTTCGTTCCGGAAAAGACTCTGCAGAGCCTGACGTACGACTACCTGCGGCGGGCGTTCGATCCGAACATTCCCGCCACTTCGCTCGAGATGGAAGGCCGTGCCCTTCTGCTGGTCGACTGGCTGCTGCGGCTGCATCAATCGCCGCGCGTCGGCGTGGCATCACAGGTGGGCGGCCTATCGCCGCGACATTTGCGCCGCGCCTGCGACTTCATCGTCGAACATCTTGCAGAAGACATCTGTCTGGATGAATTGGCCGAACTGACCGGCCTAAGCGGTAAGCATTTTGCCCGCGCGTTCAAGCAATCGACGGGATTGCCGCCGCACCAATATCTGATCATGCAGCGTATCGAAGCGGCCCAGCGCCGTCTGGTCGATGCGAGGGCCAGCCTCGCCGACATCGCGCTCGCATGTGGCTTCGCCGATCAGAGCCATTTTACGGCGACCTTCCGGAAAGCTGTCGGCATCCCGCCCGGCACCTGGCGCCGCTACCACGCGAAATCATTCTCCTTCGGCTTGGACGGGTCCAAAACCGATCCAGGACGGCAGCGACCTCACTCAATCATCAGACCGACTGATTTCGCGCCCTGGCTGTTTCCTCGGCGCCGTTGGGGTTGCCGGTATCTCAGTCTGGGCTCCGATGGAGGCCCATCCAGGGAAATTGGCGCGATATCGGCTGGCTACCGGGCCACTGACGCACCTGGGTGGATCGCACGCCACTCACACAGATCAGGATCGACGAACGGCCGCCTTCGGGACCGGTTGCCCGACGCCGAAGCACCTGGATGGGTTCAAGTGGGGGATAGTCACTGAGATGTACGTTCTGCATACCGCTTGCGCTGCGTCTCAGTCCAGAGCTAACCCTCAACTGTTGGTTGTCAATGTTCTGCTGTCCTCTTTCTGAGGATTCCCAGCATAGCATCAAGGCCGAGGATGTAAGAGTGCATCCCGAAGCCGGTGATTACCCCTTCCGCCACGTCGGAGAGGACGCAGTGGATATTGCGCTTCGCAATACTGCTGATGTGCACCTCCACGTACGGCAACGCTGCCCCCTTGATGCAGTCCTTCAAGGCGAAGCCAGCGTATGTGAAGCCGGCCGGGTTCATGACCAGCCCATCGAAGTCTTCGTCGGTTGCCTGATATATGCGGTTGATCGCTTCGCCTTCGATGTTGGTATAGAAGATTTCCAGTTGGTAGCCGTGGTCCTGGGCATGGCGCTGCAACAGGGCGTCCAGCTCAGTCGGAGTCATCGAGCCATAGATCTCCGGCTCGCGGCGTCCCAGGAACGTCAGATTGGCTCCTTGCAACAGCAGAATCTTCGTCATCGCAACCTCCATCATTAAGACTGGTCGAAGCGGGCTTGCATCACCGGCTTGGCGGCCATGCAGCCTTATCGACGATCACGATGACCGTGCCGACATGCTCGAATTCTACGGTAGGACGGGATGCAGTCATCCGACTATCCGGTCTGCCGCCGGAGGGGCGGGATGACCGGTATTTCCGGAAGCTTCGATAGGTCCTCCGGTTTCAGCCGAAATACCTCAGGATACCTATCCGGATCGGTGTTTTCCGCGGGTTCTGTCGAACGCCAACTGTAGAAGCACGTGTCGCAGCCGTACACGGTCCAAACTCCCGCGATGGGTGACGTGCTGCGAACATCCGTCGTTGCGGATCGACATCGGGGGCAAACTGGGGCTGGCGGAGATGTCACGATAGTATCACGTTTTGAGGGCTTTGATCAGTGGCAGCAATTTGGCGCGCCAAGCATCGGTGTGTTCGGGCATGTCGAGGACTTCACCGTAGTCACCGCGACGGTCCGGTGCTTTCGGGGTGGTGGCGTCGATAATCATCTTGTGGGCCATGCCACTGGGCGCACCAGCAGGATCGAGCAGGTTCTCCGCAAGGTTAGGGATGATCACCACATCACCCGCTGGATTGGCCCGCACGGAAATCGCCCACATGACCTGGTTGAGATTGAACGGGTCGACGTCCTCGTCGACGACGATCACGAACTTGGCGTAGCCGAGCCCGTGCGGCGTGGTGAGCACTCCCATGCCGACTGATTTCGCAAAACCACCATAGCGAACCCGCGTCGATACGATGACTACGAGGCCGTGGGTGTATAGCGCGTTGACGGCCACGACCTCGGGAAACATCTGGTTCAGCTGGATGAAGATCGGGGCGCTGGTGGTCATGGCCTGCAGGAAGTCGAGCTCTGTCCAGGGCCTGCCAACATAGACCGATTCGTAAATCGGATTCTTGCGATGGGAAACCCGATCGATCTCGATGACAGGATATCTGTGGCCCCCGGAATAGTAGCCGGGAAACTCGCCGAAGGGACCCTCCATTTCGCGCTGCCGCGCCAAAATACGACCTTCCAGCACATACTCGGAACCCCACGGTACATCCAGGCCTTTGGCAGTCTTGACGACCTTGTAGGGGGCACCCTCCATCACCGCCGCCATCTTGTATTCCAACTGCGTGTACAGCAGAGGTGTTGCGGCCATCAGCAGAATAATCGGCTCGTTGCTGATCGAGATTGCAACCGGCAGATCTTCGCCGCGTGCCTCAGCATGAGACAGATGGATGGCGATGTCGTGTTGCGGCACCGGTTAAATCCCGATCCGGTTCGGCCCCTTCACCATCAACCGATAGCACCCGACATTCTGAACATCGTCATTGTCCCAATCGTCCGGATCGCGCGAGATGATGCAGGGCTTATCGATATAAAAGCCGCCATCTCCGCGATTCAGACGAAACAGCGGCAACAATTCGTACAGATTGATGTCCTTGTCGACCGTGACCTCTTGCCAGGGGGCCGAGGCAACGCGTTCCAACTCGCCAGGAAACAGCTTGAACCGCCTTACGAACTCGAAGAACTGGTCTCGCAGCGACGTTTCCTTGTCCATGCCGAGCGCCAAAGCATGGTTGGGCCAGGAACCATGCACATTCATCACGACCCGGGCGTCGGTGCAGCCTGCAATCTTGTCGAACAGAATGGCCGGGACCCCATCGCCGATCTGCGCAAGAGCGCAGCCAGCGGCAGCAAGGTCGGGTTCGAACTTGACCTCATCGCTGATGCGCAGGAGCTGGCCCTGCTGCTCAAGCACTGTCAAAAATTCACGAAGATCCTGGTAGCATTTCATCGGTGCGTCCTGGGAATGGATCTTTTCGCGCCCCGCCAACTGCGGCACCACATACCGCGGTGACGCTCACGCCGCCTGCCGCATCGCGTCGACCTGCCTTTGCCACCGCTGCAGCACTGCCTGCGGCTCATGCGGTACAAAGGTCACCCCTTCATTGACGGTGGCATAAGGTGCCTTATGCATTCGTACCTCGACCAATTCCGCCTCGAACATGGCGAGCGAAGCGTCTGCTGATGAGTGGGCGAGACGACGGCACTTCATGCGAAGTTCACACATTCCGCCGTCAAGGGACAGTGTTATGGTGACACGAGTGTCACGCATGAGATTGGAGGTCGTTGTCGACTGGACAAAGACGACGAAGCGAATTTGTCCCGACGGCATTGCCAGCATGTCCCCGGCGCTGAGGAGCGACGCATGCGGCCAGCCCTCGGCATCGACCGTCGAGAGCCGCAAGGCCTGCGTCTTGGCAAGCAGGTTCGTCCCGTCAAGATATCCCGCGACTTGTGCGGGCAGCGTGCTCGTGTTCGCCGTGTCAGGCCGGATGTAGGTGTGGGCGGCATCGCTCATGATTTGCTCCGCTTCCGCAGCTCAGGAAAGTCATAGTCCTGCCAGCCGGGCACGTCCGCGACCTTGAAGAACTCGTGGCCGTGCTCGACAACCGCCGGGCCGCATGACTTCGCCGGCAGGAACGTCGGCGGCTTTCTGTTCGTCCGCACCAAATGGAAATGTCGCATCGATGCCCATCGCAGATCCCGTTCGCCTATCCATCGGAAGCGATCCGTCGATGAGGGATCAAGCGTGCCGCCCGGCAAATCGTCAACGATGATGACGTCACGGGCGGGTTGGCTGCGGAATGCGATAGCCCATTCGACCTGGTCCGGGTTGCGGACATCGATGTCGGGATCAACCACAACGACCTTCTTCGGACGCTGGCTGCTTGCGATCGCCGTAAGGATCGCATGGCGTGCCTCTCCCGCATAACGTTGCTTCATGACTATAACAATGTAGAATTCAACTCCGCCAGAGGCTGGCATTGCGACACTGGTCAGCGTTGGGTGCTGCGCCTTCAGCGTGGCGAAGTACGATGCCTCGTAAGACAGCTGCTTCAGGATGTGATTCTCGGTCGGCGGAACGCCAGTGAAAAGGGCCTGGAAATACGCATTGTTACGATGTGTAATCGCCTTGATCCGCGCGATCGGCTTTTTCGAACCGGGTGTATAATATCCCGTGAACTCTCCGAGCGGCCCTTCAAAGGCGTCCTTGGTCATAGTCGACCTCCAGCTCGAACACCAGTTCGGCACGCGCCGGTACCTCGACATCGATGGTCTTGCAACGTACGAGCTCCAGAGCCGCGCCCCGCATGCCACCAACCACTTCAAAGTCATTCGTTCCGTCAGGCACCTGGATCGGGCAGCTATAGGCCATGACCGGATCCACGCCGATCACCAACGCTGCGGGAAGGTCGTGTGCCCTAGACGACGCGCTTTCGCCAGATGCCGACCGAAACGATGGTTCGGCAGAGCAAGGAATGTCATGGTCTGCTTGTCGACGATTTCGAAGCGGTAGTGCCCGATATCCGGTATGCCGGTTTCGGGATCCTTGCTGACGACGATTCCCGCGGTGATGTAGGGTCCTCCGTCATCGGGGCTGTACTTGGCCACCGGCAGCTTGGACATATCAATTGCATCGCCCGTGAGGACATTTTCATGTACCGGGGCATCTGTCACGACAACCGGCGGAATCCGGCTCGCCATTCCGTGCAGGACCGTATCGAAGACTTCCTTTTCGGTAGTCTGCAGCGCGATCAGTGCCTTGGAGCGCGTGTTGTAGACACCACTGACCAACGGGAACGCGGTTCCATTGTTCTTGAATACAATTGCCGGCCCGGACACTGCCGCACTCTTGCGCATCGCCTTCGCGACCTCGAGCTTCGGCGAAACGGGTCGATCGACTTCGATAAGTTCGCCCGCTTTTTGCAACGCGTTGAGAAACTCACGGAAATCCTGGAACGGCATGACGCTGCACCCCCATTGTTCCTGATCCGGCTGGCTGGCACATATATCTGGGATCACTAGCGGTTGCTTTGTTTTGCTGCCCGGTCCATCGTGGCACTAGGCCGGCATCCAGCCCGAACAGGTCCAACACTCTTCCCACGGTATGGTCCACGATATCGGCTACTGTATTCGGGCGCGTGTAGAAGGCCGGCACGGGTGGAAAAATGATTGCGCCATTTTCGGTTGCTGCCGCCATGCTGCGAATGTGGCCTGCATGGAGCGGCGCTTCGCGGAACAGCAGCACCAGTCGTCGTCGCTCCTTGAGGCAGACATCGGCGGCTCTGGTCAACAGGCCATCAGTCGTACACTGGGCTATTTCAGCCAGGCTATGCACCGAGCACGGTGCGACCACCATCCCCATGGTGGGAAAGCTCCCCGAGGCGATAGCCGCACCAATATCAGCGTCGGGATACGTGTGGTCCGCCATGCTTCGGAGCTCTTGAATGGTCAAATCGGTCTCGTAAGCCAGGGTACGTTCGCCAGCCTTCGTGACGACCAGATGGGTCTCAATCTCAAGTATATGCGCCGCCTGCAGTAACCTGATGCCATAACGATTCCGGTCGCGCCGCTGATCCCCACTATGAGCCTTGGGCGCTGCATGACTGCCTGATGCGCTCGAAGTTGTCGGATGGATTTGGTTACGCGGGAGCATTGGGCAGGAATTGAGTGCCCCCACAGGTTCAATAAGTATATCGAACATTGCGAGCTTCGCAAGGTGCGCTGTAACCGGTTCTATTGGCCTATGCACAATGTCCAATGCGCTGAAGCGGACGCGATAGCTTCCTTTAGTTCAAGTTTGGCCATTTGTCGTCGGTGATAGCGGTCGGCTGATTGGGGTGACGGAGCGGGTGAGCGTAGTCTGGCGGGCCTCTGCCGGGAGAAGCTGCCATGCTGCATGTGCCCGCCAGCTTCGCCGCGATCCTTGTATTCATTCGCCCTGGCGTTCTTGGTGCAGGCGCGGACTTGGCAGAACGCGCAGGTGCTGATACGGGAGCCTTGCTGGTGTCGGGTCAGCGCACGGTGTGCAGCATC
>CAWISS010000005.1:0-188172 GCA_963838815.1 uncultured Alphaproteobacteria bacterium
AACACGCCATAAATGGCATTCGGGCGCAATGAAATCCTGGTGCGGCCGACAGTAATAGGGGTAGACCCAGCAGTCGTGTCACCAGCCGCCACTTGGCACGAACTAGCTGAAAATCGCGTCTCCGCCAGCATACAGCGGCCAGAAGGGCCGCACTCGGCCATTGCTCGAAATAGCTGTTCTAGGCAGTTCCGAAGGCAGCTACCCAGGCGAAAGCGGGCGAAACCGGCCGGCCATCAGTCCCGGTTTCCGACTGTAACGAGCAATTTAGCCGAGATCGCGCCTCGACAAGCCTCCTACGGCCTCACCGCTCGAAGTGGCGGCTGGTGACAGAGGTATTGGGTCGGGGCCGTGTTGCGTTCTTCGAGGAAGGCATTGCCAAGTTGACCGCGGCTGGCGCGTGGAGGATGGGCAGGCGAAGCTGCCATGATGACGCCAGTGCTCAGGTCGTATCATCCCGGATTGTTCCGCGCCTGGCGCATAATCGCGCGAATAGCGTCCGGCTGGACCGTCTGGCCCCAGCCAGGGTTCGCCTTGATCCAGGTCGCCTCGTCCCACGGGTCGTCACTCGCGTCGACGCTGTAGATCAGTGGCGAACAACCGATCATCGTGTTGCTGCTGCTCAAGGACACGCACACTGTAATCCCAGAGCTGCTTGCCGATGCCGGTGCTGTTGCCGGTCGCGGTGGAAATCGAGATCAGCAGCGGTTGGTGCCGCTTTCCCATCGCGGTGAGCAGCACGTCATAGACCGCCGACGTCTTGTGCGAGGCGATCTCGTCGCAAACCGCGACCTGCACATTCAGGCCATCCAGGGCATTGGCCTCGGAGCTGATCGGGCGGAAGTTCGAGGCGGTGCGTTCTTGCCAGACGGCATTGGCCAGCGCGGCCACACCATAACGTCGCCGGATCTCCGGACAGCGCAGCACCATCTGGCGCGCCGTGTCGAACAGGATCCGCGCCTGCTCGCGCGACACCGCGGCCGCGTAGCCCTCTGCCCCGCCCTCGCTGTCCATGAAGGTGAGATAAAGCGCCAAGGGCGCAGCGATTGAGGTCTTGCCGTTGCCGCGCGGGACAAACACGACAGCCTGGCGGAACCGCCGATCATTGGTGGTGCGTTCGACGAAGCCGAACAGGTTGGCAAACACCAGACGTTGCCACGGCATCAAGCGCAGCGTTTGCCCGGCTTCCGGGCCTCGGATGTTCGGCAGGAGGCCTGCGAAGACCATGGCACGCTCGGCCAGCTCCGGACGGAAGGCCCAGGGGCCTCGACCGCTCTGTGCCGCTTCCAAGTCATCCAAGAAGCGCTCACAGGTCAGCTGGACAAGCCGGCAGGCCACAGCCCGGCCAGCAAGCACATCGGTGGCGTAGGCGATGGCAGCCGCCACGCCCGGCGGGAAGGCAGCGCAATTGGAACGTTGCATCATGGTTCCAGCGCATCCCAGAGTGAAGTGGCGCCATCGGCCAGCGCATTGGGGCCGATGCGGTTGCGCTGCGCGGGCGGAATGGCCAATTCGGCTGCGAGCTTGCGCGCGATGTCGGTCTGCCGGTTCAGCACCGGCAGATAGGGGCTTTGGATCGGTAGCCCGGTGTTCGGCGCTTTCACCAGCATGCCGGCTGCGTCGATCTTCTCGTTCGCCTCATCGGCATAGGCCAGGGCGACGCACAGACGGGCCAGGAGCGGGGCGTCCAGCGGCGTCAGGTGGCCGGGAGCGGCGTTGGCCAGATACATCTGCCAATAGGCCAAGGCGCGTGGATTGAGCTCCACGGCGACAGGGCAGAGCATCTCGCCGGCGCGCGGCGGCGGCACTAGCGTGCTGAGGCTGCGCTTGCCGGGATTGCCGGCGGCCGCCTTCACCGCGACCGGCTTAGGCTTGCGCCCGCGCTGTGCCATCGTTCTGTTCGCCGAGGATCACGCCGCGCTGCTGTGCGACCGCATCGAAATGGTCGCCGCTGGCTTCGTGCACGGCCGCCTCGCCAGTGAATGCCTGCCAGCGGCGAATTGTGATGTCGACATAGAGCGGGTTCAGCTCGATCGCATGGCAGGCACGGCCGGTCATCTCGGCGGCAATGATGGTGGTGCCGGAGCCCGCGAACGGCTCGTAGACAGCTTGGCCGGGGCTGGAGTTGTTCATGATCGGCCGGCGCATGCACTCGACGGGCTTCTGCGTGCTGTGGCCGGTCTCGGACTTCTGCGGCTTGGGGATCTCCCACAGCGTGGTCTGCTTGCGATCGCCGGCCCAATGACCCTTGGCCGCGCTTCGCACGACGTACCAGCATGGCTCGTGCTGCCAATGATAATGGCCGCGGCCGATGGCAAAGGTGTTCTTGGCCCAAATGATCTGCGCCCGCGGTTCGAACCCCGTTGCCACCAGGCTTTCGAGAACGGTCACCGCATGCAGCCCTGCATACCAGACGTAAGCAACCTCGCCGGGGAACAAGGCCCACGCCTCGCGCCAGTCGGCCCGGTCGTCGTTGAGCACCTTGCCGATGGCACCTGCGCCGATCGCCCGATTGCCCATGCCTTTGCTGGTGCGAGCGGCCACATTGCGCCAGTTGGGATCATAGCTGATGCCATACGGCGGGTCGGTGACCATCAGGTGCGGCGCCACATTGTTCAGGGCCATGGCCACGACGTCCGCAACCATGCAGTCGCCGCACACGAGACGGTGGGGACCAAGCATCCAGACATCACCGAGGACCGAGGCAGCGTCCGCTGGCAGGCAGGGCAGGAACCTCGTCGGGGTCCGTCAGGCCGACTGAGCGATCTGCGAAGAGTTCTGATAGCTCGGCATCACTGAAGCCAATCAGATTGAGGTCGGCGCCCATATCTTTCAGACCCGACAGCGCTACTGCGACCAAATCCGGATCCCAGCCGGCGTTCACAGCAAGCTGGTTGTCGGCGAGCATGTATGAGCGACGTTGCGCTTCACTCCACCCGCGCGCCACCATCACCGGCACATCGACAAGGTCAAGCTTCCGAGCCGGGAGAACACGGCCATGACCCGCGATGAGCGTGTCATCCTCATCGACAAGAACGGGAACTGTCCAACCCCATTCGCAAATGCTAGCGGCAAGCTGTGCGACTTGCGCCTCTGTGCGTGCGCGCATTGCGCGCGTATGGGATCAGTTGATCGATTGGCCGACGCTCCACATGATCCGCGGGCCAGAGCCGCGCGTGTTGTGTATCCACAGCGGTCTGCTTTCTCGGATTCAACGCGCCACTATCACAGGATCGACTCACCGACTTGGCCCTCGATGATTTCGCAGCAACCGTAAACCGCGTTGGAATATACGATTGAAGGATCAGAAGCGAGTCTTGCTTTGTCTCTTCTAGCAGAACGCAATTTATACTTTCGATTACCTGCCGGATGGTTTGTCGAACTTGTACTCACCGGCCTCAAGGTCTATAAGAAGCTCTTGACTCCACCTCTCACCGCAGTTGCAATGGCCACTTGCGATCCAAGCGGTCGCCAGCCGCCCAATCGGGCTATTCTGGAGGTGAACATTATTGCCGAGCTTGCAATTGCAGGATGCGCATAGTAGCGGCTGCCACGCAGGAGCGGGGCCGGCCCGTTTGCTCGTGCGCACAAATTTGCTCCAAGATGTGCCACCATTAGAGCAGGAAACGCCCATGTTGATGAGCACCGACCGCATTCTGGTCAGCCATGTCGGCAGTCTGCCGCGAACCGAAAAATTGTCCGATCTTCTGATCCGCCAAGAAGCCGGCGAGACGATCGACGCTGCCGAGTTGGCCCATCAGGTCGAGATGGCAACCGCGCATGTGATTGAAAAACAGATTGGAGCCGGTGTCGATGTCGGCAACGACGGGGAGCAGTCGCGCGTCGGGTTTCAGACTTATGTTCCGCGGTGCCTGTGCGGCTTTGGTGGTGAATCCAAGCGTCCGCCGTCACGCGATCAGCGCGACTTTCCGAGTTATGTGCGGCAAACGGCGATGCGCTTTCCGCACTCGGCCCGGGTGACGAACGCGCCAGCGGCGCTGTCCGATGTCCGATATATAAACAGCGCTCCGATCCAGGAAGACACTGCGCGTCTGAAGCGTCTGGGAGGCCGCTTTAGCCAGTGTTTCATGACAGCGCCCTCACCAGGTATCGTCGCAACGACGATGCTCAATCAGCACTACGATAGCCACGAGGCTTACCTGATGGCCCTGGCAAGAGCGCTGTCCAATGAATATCGCGCCATCCACGATGCCGGCTTGATCCTGCAGATTGACAGCCCGGATCTGGCGATGGAGCGACATCGGTTTTTCGGCCATTTGGGCGAAGCGGACTTCCTCAAGCAGCTCGAACTGCATATCGAGGCGATCAATCTAGGCATCGAGGGCATTCCCCGCGACCGCATTCGGCTTCATGTCTGCTGGGGTAACAATGACGGACCGCATGTCTACGACATAGCAATGGCGGCAATCTTGCCAGAGCTTTACCGCGCCAATGTTGGGGCACTCTCGATTGAGTTTGCCAATCCCAGGCACCAGCATGAATACGATGCATTGCGCAGTAATCCGCTGCCGCCACACATGCTGCTGATGCCCGGCGTTCTCGACACCACCACGAACTTTGTCGAGCATCCGGAACTTGTTGCTCGACGTCTTGAGGAAGCGGTGTCTGCGGTCGGCAACCGTGAGCGGGTGATCGCCGGAACGGATTGCGGGTTTGGCACCTTCGCTGGTCGCGAATACGTTGCAGAGGAGATCGTTTGGGTGAAGCTCGCCGCAGCCGCAGAGGGGGCGCGCATTGCGTCACGCCGGTTGTGGGGCCAGGCTGGCAGGTGACGTGGCCGGGGTCGATAACGCTAGACGGTCGCGTGGCGGACCTGTTGGTTTGGGGCTTGGCCATGGAAGGCTTCGCGGCAACGAACAGGCAGAAGCGCACCACTAAGGGAGAAGAAAAGTCATGATGGTTGTCACATTCAAGGATATCCCCGAACTCCCTGCGCCAGGCGCGGCCGAACCACGAGCGAAGGCAGCGATTTCGAAGTCGCACGACGCCGACGGCAGGAACTGGTTCACCCTCGGGGCTGACCGTGTCCAGGGTACCGCATCTGCGGGCTGCTCCGATTGCGGTTCTGTCAGGTTTGGCGCCACCGTAACGGATTTCGAGATTTAATTGCGTGCGTCGGGCTCAGTAGGACTGATCGTGACCATGCGAACGTTGGATTTGCCGGTATGTTGCTCGTTCCCAGCATTGTTGGCGCGAGCCCTGACAGAACCCATGCGGTGGCCGGCCAGGGTCCTTACCTCGCCCTGGCCAGCATGGTCACGCAGCCATTGGGCAACCTCGTCTAGACATGACGACGCAAACAGTGCCTGCTCCGCGTCAACAATCTGCTCGAAGCTCTCGAAGGATCGATGTTGGTGTCTTGCATACGTTGGTCTCCTCAGTGCCGGCGGGAAAGATGATCCGACCGGTGGGTCTCGATGTTTAACCAACACCGCAGCGGCGGTATCGGACGCGTTGTTTATGCCGCCCGTCTCGGCCCGCCGCGGTTGTGCGGTCGGCCACCTGCGCAAATGGCGTAGAAGCGCCTTCGAGCGGGTTCTTCTACGCCCTACGCCTCGTCTATTCCGGACCGGCAGCCAGACCCAAGCCTGTAACCAGCGAGCGCCGCTGTCATCACCGACATAATCGACTACTGAAAGCTCGTCGACCGATACCTCCGTATCAAACTCTACAGCCGGCTTGGTTTGTCCAGCGAGGTATTTCGGGTAGTCGCAGTTGTAAGCGATGCGAGCCAGCTCCACATCCGCCAACGATGCCGGTTTGTACCGCCTAGTGGTGACCATTGGATTGCGGAAGCTGCCGCCAACGGGCGTTTTCCGTCCGAACGGAAATCCCACCTTGTCGGGGCATCCAACCAGGCATCAGCGATGATCGCATAGCTGTCGGTGTCTTCGCATAGTATGTAGTGCCATTGCATTGTGCGATTGAGATCGTCGCTTTAGCACGGTGACTTCCATCGTCTTCAACTTGGCTCGACATTCAGGATGCGCCTGCAACCAATCAACAATTTCGGCCAGACACGCGGGATGAACCTGAAAGTTTTCCATGGCCTCGAGGATCTGACACCAGCTTGGATAGCGGTGCCGTCTCGCTGGATGTTCCCGCGCCACTAACAAGGAGCCGTCCCGTAGCCCAAGCACACGCATCCGATGGGCGATCCAGTAATCGTCATCCGGATTGCCCGGGAAGAGGGCACCGTATCCCCCTGGTCCGATGTTCGCCCGCATCATCCCTTTACTCCCTTCCGGTGCAACTATCGCCTGATAGTCGACATCGGTTAGTCGTTGCACTTCTGCCGGGAGGACGTTTGGCAACGGGCCGCCAATCTGGCCGTCGAAGGGTTCATCGTTGTCGCTCATGCAAGACCTTTCAAGTTTTGAATATTGTGGGCTATCTGCGAACTACCGTTTCGGAACCTCGGGAGAATGGTGCCGCCTTCATTGGCCACCGCCGCACCGCAGGCATCTATACAGCGTCATAGGCATATCTGACTCCAATGCGCGCACCATGCCGCGATGCTTGGCGGACAGCGGCCGGTAGTCGGCATCGTTATGGTGCGGATCGAGCAATCCGATACCACGGTCCTGCGGCAGCTTCGCATGGACCAACACTCCATTCCGTTTCATCGGGAACGACCTCTTGTGGTGCGTTGTTGATGGCCATCAGCTACGCAGCCCGTGGGAGCGGTTCAAGACCCCAGATGGAGAATTTCTTCACCGTCCAGGCATTGATCGGCGGCGTCAGGAAACGATTGAAGAAATTTCAATGACATTTATCGGGGAATTCATGTATCTGCTAAGTCGAATACGGCACTGGTACTGTGGTAGACGCAGGTCAGGGAAGTTCAGGGGAACCAGCCAGAGTCGAATATGTTCTCTCTGGAATATTTTCCGTCCGGCCCTGGGTTGGCGATGCACCGAATCAAGCTAGGTTAGATCATATCGAAGTCGCGACGACGGCTTCTCTGATTGACGCCGAGTTCGACACGGGTCCAAACGGGGCCCGAGGGAGACCTGCCGGCCGGCGAGTTCCTTAAGGTGACGACCCGCGCTGGCGGGCGTTCATCTCTATGACCCTATCTACCTACGCCTGTTGGGTATGATTGTTTCGTCCCAAGCAGATCCTTTCTGTCTGTAGCGAAAGCTGTCCTAGACCCGTGCCTCTGCCTCTACCTGTAAATCAAAATTGGTTAGAAATCAGTGTATAGCTCGTTGCCATTCAACCACTGGAGGGTGCTGATGAAAACAAGAATCTCGAACCAGCTGTTGAGACGCCGCTCACCGCCGAGGAAGGATGGTGTGCCCATGATGAAGAGTAGCGTTCTATATGCGCTTCCCTCGTGAGGAGTAGTCGAAATGAACTTGCAAGAACTGATCGCGTTGCCTTAAAATCATTGGACGGCGGCCCATTTAGCGAAAACGTAGGGGATGGAGAAGACGCGGCTGCATTGGCTGCCGTTGCGCGTTACGCCCAGAGGTGGTCGGCCAAATTCGGCTCTCCCGCACTTTGCGTGGATCCTGCCGCCAGGAGAACGCGGCGGCGGAGTAGTTTAAAGCTGGCGTGGCCGAACATCTGGCGCTTGATCAGCTTCAGACGATTGACTTGCCCGTTGCTCCAGGGCGTGGTGAGCAGTGCGTATTGCGCTGCCGTCGGTTCCGTCAGCATTCGCGCCATGGTCCCTGTTCGAGCGCGCCTGGTGTGGGTATAGGGCTGCGGAAGGAGGCGGGATATTTGGAGTGCATTGGGTGCGGATCGGCGGTCGTTTCGGAACGGAGCGAGCGCACGGTTTAGTGTTACCGGTTCCGCTGTCGTGTTTGCGGCAAGCAGTTCAACGAACGGAGCGTTGGCTCTCTGAACCGGATGCAGTACCGCAGCGACATCATCGCCCTCGTGGTGTTCTGGCGCTTGCGCTACAGGCTTGCCCTGCGTGATCTGCCTGAGATGTTCGTGATCCGCGGCACCGTGTTCAGCCACGAGGCGGTGCGCGACTCGGAAGCCAAGCTCCCGCCGGCGTTGGCCGAAAGTTTACGGCGACGCCGACGCGGCAAGGCGGGCTGTAGCTGGTATGTTGACGAGACCTAAACACTGCTGCGGAAATAGACCTCGAACTGACGGTCAGGAGGCTACGCCGCATCCCATTTCCTCGCCATGATGGTGCGCCCGCCGCGCGCGGTCCATCTGTCGGCGCATTCGATGTCAGCTGTTTGTTCACGGCGCTACGTTCCCGGTGATCGGTCTTACCTCCGAACGAAAGGTCTGATTACCAGTGGTCGGCTAGGGCCTGTTCGCATTTGCATACCATTCAACGCGAAGCCTTAAGCCAGTCGAGTGTCGCGGCGATAGCGATCCCCGCGGCATAGGAGGTGGCAGTCTTGTCGTAACGAGTGGCAATCGCCCGCCACTCCTTCAGGCGCGACCAGCACCGTTCAATCAGGTTGCGGTGGCGGTAGATAAAGCCGGGGCACGGCTTTTTCTCCTTGGCGTTCCTGCGCGACGGCACGACCGGGGTCGCGCCCATCGCCTCGGCGGCCGAGCGGAACTCTGCCGCGTCGCAGGCCATGTCGGCCAGCGCCCAGGCGGGCGCCTTAGGCAAGCGGGTCAGCAGTTGCAGCGAAGGCGCAAGTTCGTGCGCCTGCCCGGGCACCAGGACAAAATCGACAAGCCGGCCATAGGCGTCGCAAACGCCAACGATCTTGCAACTGAGACCGCCGCGGGAGCGGCCGAGGGCCTGCTTGTCGCTGTCGTTCTTGCGATTGAATTGCAGACTAAGAGTGTCGGTTTGCTCGGCCGCGCGCCGGCCGCCTTCTGGTGCGCCCGTGCCACGGTGCCGTCGATGCAGGCGAATGCCAGCTTCGGCTCACCTTCGGCCACGACATGCTGCATGACCCTGTCCCAGACGCCGCTGACGGCCCAGCGGCGAAATCGCAGGTAGGCGTGGTGCCAGTCACCCAATTCGGCCGGGATCGACCGCCATTTGGCGCCGTTGTCGAGCCGCCAAATAATCGCTTCGATCGTGCGCCGGTCTTCCTTGCGCGGACGCGCCCCGCGCAGCTTGACCGCAGCGATCGCGGCTTCAAACTTGGCCCATTGGGCGTCGGTGAGTACTTGCATCGTCTGTCCCCGGTTGAATCCCCAGAACACCGAGTTTTCTAACGATTCGCCAAGTGCCTAAATGCGAACAGACCCTAGGCAATGTGGCAGATCGGGTGAATTCGCCGACAGTATCAGACCTATATCAAGGTCCACGGGCAGTGGCGTTATCTCTACCGTGCCATCGACTGCTCGGCAGCGCTGGTCGACGTGATGTTCAGCGAGCACCGTGATATGGCTGCCGCGAAGGCGTTCTTCGAGTTGGCCGAGATGGTCACCGGGAGCATGCCTGACCGGGTCACCACGGATGGGCATGACAGTTATCCCCGCGCGATCCGGCCGACCCTGGGTGCAGGTGTACGGCATCGCGATAGCCAGTATCTCAATAGCCGGCTGAAAGTTGCGTAACTTTCTCCGGTCCCGCCCTCGAACCAATCAGCAAGTCTCCGCCGACTACCGCAGGTTCCGCTTCCTTCGCCGTACCGCAACGGTTTTGAGTGTGTTGGAAGCTGCCTGAAAAATCTCCTCCTCCATCGAATTCGGCTATACTTGCTGGCACGATTGCTGACAGAACCTCTTCGCCGGCCGCTCTCCGATCGGATTTTCGGAAGTGATCGGACTGACCGACGTCACGGTTGGCATCGTGGAGGCCGCCAGAGCGATCGGGACGTTCTAAAGATACTGTCGGCGAATTCAGGCGGCCCGTCAGCATGGGGTTGATCCATGAGCCTGCATCCAGAACCGATTGGCGAGATCCCGGTCGAGACCGCGCGTGTGGCTTGCGCGGCGGTTCCCGGCGGCACCGTCATCATGCGGCTGTGTGATGAGTTTGCCACCCTCTACGAGGACGCGGACTTCCGCGCGCTGTATCCTGCCCGCGGTCAGCCTGGCTTGCCGCCATGGCGTTTGGCGCTGCTCACGGTGTTTCAGTTCCTGGAGCACCTGAGTGACCGCCAAGCTGCCGATGCGGTGCGCGGCCGGATTGATTGGAAGTATGCGCTGGGGCTCGAACTGACCGACCCTGGCTTCCACTTCAGCGTGCTCGCTGAGTTCCGCGCCCGCCTCGTCGCGGGCAAGGCCGAGCATCTGTTGCTGGACAGGATGCTGGAGCGCTTCAAGGCACGTGGCCTGCTCAAGGCACGCGGCAAGCAGCGTACGGACAGCACCCATATTCTGGCGGCGGTGCACGATCTGCACCTACTCGAACTGGTTACCGAGACGTTGCGTGCCGCCTTGGACGACCTCGCCGCGGTCGTGCCGGACTGGCTGCGCAAGGTCGCCCAGCCCGTCTGGTTCAAGCGCTATGGCCGCCGGGTCTAGGATTACCGCCTTCCCAAGCGACGGGAAGAGCGCGAAGCCCTGGCCATTGAGATCGGGCGGGACGGCCTTGCCTTGCTGGACGCCTTGGCGGCGGATGCACCGGCCGCGGCGTGCCAGGAGCCAATGGTCAAACGCTGCGCGATGTCTGGCGGATCCAGGTACGCCCGCGAGGGGAGCGGGCCACCGCGCTGGCGGGCAGGAGCCGAGCTGCAGCCCGTCGGCGAGCGGCTGCAATCCCCTTATGATCCGGAGGCGCACTACAGCACGAAGCGGCAGACGGAGTGGTCGGGCTATCACTACCTGGGCACATATGCCGGATCTCACAACGAAATCAGCGTCTTGCACTTCAGCGGAGCGCTTTGCTAAGCTATTGAAATCATGAAATACTAGCTGCGGAATGCCCAGGTAGTGCTATAAGGTGCATGTGACCGAAACCTGCGACACGGACGCGGCCCATCTGATTACACATGTCATGACGTGCCCGGTGATGCAGCCGGATATGGCGAGCACGGCGGACATTCCCAAATGTCTGGCCGACAAGGGACTGCTCCCTGCCGAGCACTTCGTGGACGCAGGCTATTGTCGATGCGGCGTTGCTGGTGGGCAGTCAACGCGACCACGGCGTCGCCTTGGAGGGGCCGGTCCGGCGGTGGCAAAGCGGCAGAACGAGGCGGAACAGGCCTATGAACAGCGCCACTTCGCGATTGATTGGGAGCGCCAACAGGTCACCTGCCCACAGGGCAAGACGTCGGTGACCTGGCGCGCAAGCCTGGACGATGCCGGAGCCCGCGCATTTGCGCAATCTTCAGCCGCAGCGACTGCGGCGCCTGCGCCGTGCGTGCATTATGCACCTCGGCGAAGGAGGCACGCCGCTCCGTCTACTTCCATCCGCGTCCGGAATATGAGGCCCTCAACAAGGCGAGGGCACGGATGAAAGACCCGCTCTGGAAGGAACGCTACCATGTGCGCGCAGGTATCGAAGGCACCCTGTCACAGGGCGTGCGCGCCTTTGGCATGCGCCGAAGCCGTTACATCGGTCTCGCCAAGACCGGGTTGCAACAGGTGTGCACCGCCGCTGCCCTGAATGCCTCGCGAGTTGCGCATTGGCTGGCCGAAACGCCGCGTGCCAAGACACGCGTGATCCGATTTTCCGCCATGGCTCAGGCCGCCTGAATTCTCCGACAGTATCTAGCACTACTGGCTGGGCAGTTTAAAACCGTATCCTAATACCATCTGCTGAGGGCTATAGCAGAGGGTATTGATGATAAGCGGCGGTGATTGTTTTCGCGATCTGGATGACTGGTTGGCGCCGTTCCTCGAGGTGATGGGCCGCAAGACGCGACGGAGTTGGGCTCCGTTCTACGTGCGCGGTCTGCTCGGCCCCGGCGAGCGCAAAAGCTTGCAGCCGATGGCAGCAAGGTTGGGCCTGCCAGGGCATGACCAGCTGCAGCACTTCATCGCCAGCACAGCCTGGGACGATGCGCCGTTGTGGACGGTGCTGGCGCACGAAGCGGACCGGCTGGTCGGTGGAGCGGACGCCTATCTGGTGATTGATGATACCGCCGTGCCGAAGAAGGGCACGCTGTCGGTCGGCGTAGCGCGGCAATACTGCGGTCAGTTAGGCAAGCGGGCGAACTGCCAGTCGCTGGTCTCGCTCACCTTGGCGCAGGGCGAGGTTCCTGTCCCGGTGGGACTGCGGCTGTTCCTGCCCGACGAGTGGGTGGGTGATGCTGCGCGCTGTGCCCGGGCGGGCGTGCCCGAAGTGCACAGGACGCCGCGCAGCAAGGGCGAGATTGCCTTGGCCGAACTGGATCGCCTGCGGGCTGCAGGGATACGGTTCGGCACCGTGCTGGCCGATGCCGGCTATGGCGCGAGTGCGGCGTTCCGCCATGGGCTGGAGGCACGGGGGCTGCACTGGGCGGTGGGTATCCCGCGCAACCAGAAGGTCTACGGCGTGGACGTGCAGCTTGTGCCTCCTGTGGGGCGGGCTCGCAAGCCAGTGCCGAGCGAGGAGCCGCGCCCAGCCGAGGAGGTGCTGGGCTGAATTGCAATGGCGACGCGTGAGCTGGCGCCCTGGCACCAAGGGTGCACTGGCCGCTCGCTTCGCCGCCGCCCGTGTGCGGGTCGCAGATGGACCGGTGTGGGGCAACAACCGCCATCTGCCGGGGCCAGAGGCTTGGCTCGTGGGGGAGTGGCGCTCGCAACGGCGAGCGCAAGTACTACCTCAGCAACCTGTCGCCCGCGTGCCTCGCTGCGTGCGCTCGCCGCGGCCATCAAGGCGCGCTGGGTGTGCGAGCAAGCCCACCAGCAGCTCAAGGGCGAACTGGGGCTCGGCCACTTCGAGGGCCGCTCCTGGACCGGCCTGCACCGGCACGCGCTGATGAGCTGCATCGCGTTCGCCTACCTGCAGCACTTGCGCCTCGCCGGACAACGCCGGACGGGGCGGAAAAAAAACCAGGGCCCGTCAGTCGGGACCGCCACCGCAGCCAAGCCTGCCCGCGCTCCGTCGCGCCATCATCGGGCGGCTATTCGCCCCCCTCGTGCCGCCTGTCCAATGTCCGCACTGCCGGCAGCAGTTCCAGCTACCGTCTGACCTCAAAGTGCCCAGGTAGTGCTAGTATGCGTTTACCGTGGCGCCTATTGTGACATTACTATGACGTTATAGGGCTTTTGCCGTGACGTGGAGGCAAATATCGCCCCGCTGCTTTTCACAGCAATTAACCATTTTATTGGGTGTGATGGCGCCACGTCACGGTAGCTGTAGAGACCCGAGATCATCGGAGCTTGGGCGCGAGATCATCGCGCGTTTCCGCCCAAATTATTAACTTGGCGAGCAAATAGGTAGCAATCTGGCGAGGGCGCTAGAGGACGTGGATGAGCAGCAAACGAGATTTCCGCAAGCTTGACGCAGCGACCCAGGCCGAACTGCGGCGGGTGGCGGTGGAGATGGTGACGGCGGGCAAGACCCGTTCTGGCCGTTGTGCAGACAGACCCGAGAGCGGCACTTGAGCTGCCGCCCGATCCGCATGAGCCGGGATCTGCTGCAACGCAGCCTCTGTCTCCGCCTCCGGGCACGCCGCCGCCTCGGATAACGCCAAATGCCTGCCACACCAATCGCCGCTGCAGATCGGTCAGCGACCTGATCCCGCTAAGCGATCCCTTGAACGTTGTCGGATCCATGCCCGCTCCCTGCCAGAATGGCAGGATGGCCGGTATCAACAAATGACGCCATATGAGCCAAACATTTTAAGCAGTCAATGCGAAAGGAACTCACTGAAGCCCGCCTTTCTGCCGTCGCCCAGACACCGCAGGTGTAGCGGGTGTAGTGGGTGTCAGTCCTGCATGCTGCCTTCCCGCTATGGCTGTAGTCACGAACGTATGGGGAAAGACCCAGCCGCAGCTGGGTCCTCCGGCATTGTTACAAATTTGGGTCCTGAGACCGCACCCCAGCATCATGGGGCTTTCAGGATCGCCATGGATTCCTCTGGTGAGCGGCTGATCCGAACGATCTGCTCGTGTCCCTCAAAATCGACCAGGATGGTAAAGTGATCCGCACCAGAGGCGACGGCGGCATTCATCCGCGCCCAGTTCATCTCTGCCAGCTTCTCCTGCTCAGCCAACTTATCTTCTTCAGTCGTCACTTGCGCCTCCATATGATGTGCCGCCGGCCAGGGCCGTGCTGACACGTGGGCGTGATAGCAAGCGCCACGACTCAGGGCGAGTAGAATCTGTTCATAAATGCCGACTTCCGCACCATCAACGCTGGCCGCCCTGTGAGGGCCGTGCGTGGCGCTCTGCTGTGGCCGCCACTCTCTGTCGGTTCGCTTGACAGTCCCGCCAGCGACGCTCACAGAGCCGGGAAACGCGTGTCCAATCGCTTGGCCAACGCCCCGGCGAGACGTAGCTGGTTTCACGGCGGACGATCTTCCAAAACCAAGCCGCCTGTTGCGGGGTGAGTTGCGCCGGGCGGGATACGGGCGATTGCACGAAGCCAACCTCGTTGCCCCGCAATCGGCCGCTCTTCAGCAACTCGCCGGCAAGTTCGTGAACTGTCGGGTCTGGCTTGTCGTGGTTCAGGTAGGCGAAGAAGCCGTCTCGCACGGTGTTGGCGACCAAGACCGAGGCGCACATCTTACCGACCAGCCACAGTTCGTTCGCCTGATTGACGGACGGATGTAGACACAGAACGACGTTGCGGTCGAGCGCGTGGCCAAACCCGATTCCGGCCAACGTCCCAAAGCAGATCAGGTCGTCGATCCACGCGGACAAGAAGTCACAGCGACGGATGGCGTTACAGCAATCGCGATAGACCCCCTGGCGGGTGACCCACGCGGTCTAGTCCGAGGCGGAATCGGCACAGCCGTGCGACGCCGGGCCATGCGAGGTGCCGTGCGCGTCATTGACGAAAGACGGCCCGACAAACTGCAAACCATTGTCTTCGAGGGATCGGTTCGGTGCGGTCTTGCTCAGCATCGGCAAAAGGTCGTGTCGCCAGTCGTTCGGACCAATTTTTCTGGCGCAGTAGACGCGGGAGATCGGTAGGCGACGATTACGCGGCTGGATCGTGAACAGCCGGTCGTTTTCGACATCCTCGCGGTACAGGCCGCGAGGCATGTCAGGCTTAAGCGGGACGCTGTGGCCAACTTTCATGAAAACTCTTGTTGGAAAAATGACGGTGGCTGGTGTGGGACTGACCCGCCTTGGTGGACGGTTTGTTGGCTCAAGTAATTACGTTTCCGTTGTGGCCTTTTGGGAGTGCTCCTGTTCGTAAGCGATGGGCGATTTGTATCCAAGCGCAGAGTGCAGGCGCACCGGATTGTAGAACCCTTCGCTGTAGCTGAAGCAGGCGATCTTGGCTTCGGCCTGCGAGGCAAACCGTCGTCTGGCCAGCAACTCGCATTCCAGCGTGGAGAAGAAGCTCTCGCACATGGCATTGTCGTAGGCATCGCCGACCGAACCCATCGAAGGCCGCACGCCTGCTTCACGGCAGCGGCCGCCAAAGGCTAGAGAGGTGTATTGGCTGCCCTGGTCGGAATGATGGATGACATTACACGGCCGCCGTTGCCCGATGGCCATTTCTAGTGCGTCCACTACGAGTTCTGTCCGCAGATGATTGGCCATCGACCAGCCGACGATCTTGCGGCTCCAGGCATCGAGCACGACGGCCAGGTAGAGAAATCCAGCCGCAGTCGGTACGAACGTAATGTCGGCCACCCAGAGCTGGTTGTAGGTTTGCGCCCTGAAGTCGCGATCCACCAGATCCGGCGCAGGTCGAGCCTTCTTGTCGCGCTGCGTGGTGGTGGGACCACCTTGACGATGACAGGCGCCAACCAAGCCAGCTTCACGCATTAAGCGAGCAATCCGTTTGCACCCATGCCTAGCCCCGTCAGCCCGAAGCTGAGCATGGATGCGCGGTGCGCCATAGATCTGCCGAGAACTGACGTGCACCGTCCTGACCTGCTTCAGCAGGGCCGCATCAGCCTGCGCATGCGCGGAAGGCGGACGGTTACGCCACGCATAATAGCCCGCCTTGGAGACGCCGAGCACGCGCGCCATCGAAGCAATTGGGAACAAGGCCTGGTTTGTACTCATGAACCGGAAGATCCGGACGGTATCGTGCCGGTCTCGCGGGCAAACCATCGCGCAGCGATCCCCCGGAGGGATAGGCCGCAAAGCGGCCTTGCCGCCGCTTTTGAGAGGATGTCGCGCTCCAGACGGAGTTGGCGCACCTTACGGCGCAGCTTGATCAGCTCTTCGCTTTCCACATTAAACACGCCGCCAGGTCTGTCTTCCCGGCGGCCTTCGCTGTGATCAGCTTGGGCAACCCAATTGCGAACGGATTGCGCTGTCGGCTCGAATTCACGCGCCAAATCGTCCGGATCGCGTCCGGCACGGACCAAATCAATCATCTGGCGCCGAAACTCCGGCGCATAGGGTGGGCGGGTCTTGGGCATAACGATATACCTCTGGCGAAAGCTTCAGGGTGTCCACCAAGGCGGGTCAATCCCACCCATGCCTTACGCCCAACCAGGCGGTTCAGCCTGCGTAGCACGGGGCGGCAAGACAGACTTCGGCTTTGCGGCTGCTAGACCCAGCGGCTTGTAGTCTGGCGAACAGATCAAGACTTCGCTCTTAGTGCTGCTCCCAGCAACCGAATATTGCGCTGGAATTTCAATAATCTCTGTCCATTGGTACAGGTCCCGGATTGGCTCCACATTATCGTAGCTCAGGACCCAATGATGCGGCGTCGCGCGCAGCAGATCGCGGAGCCGGACATGGTCAGCATGTTCGAAACCATGCTGATACAGTTTGCGGCCCTGTCGGTGGTACGGCGGGTCAAGATAAAGTAATGCGTGCTTGCTTTCGTCCTCGATCAGCGCGGAATAGTCCGAGTTACTCAGTTTGACGGCGCCGAGCATCTTGTGGATATCATATATTTTCCGGCAAATCGACTCCGGCGCCCAACGGCTATTTACCAGGCACTTTTGCTGACCGTGGCCACCCAACGGACCGCCCGACATCACACCCAATCCGGAAAATGAAATCTGGTGGATGACGAGCTTCCGAAAGGCCGTCTCGATGATCGCATCTTTGCATTGCGGTCTCGGATCCAAGAGGAGGTAACGTTTAAACGGTGCGAAATCTTCAATCGAGGGCGTGTAGGCCATGATCCGAGCGACAAATTCGTCGCTGTAGTGTTTGACCGAGTGCCAGAGAGCCCAGATACCGACGTCCCGATCATTAATCCACGCCGCTCGATATCCGGCTGCCATCATTTCGAGGCCGATGCCGCCAAGAAATGGCTCTCGGTATTCCTCACAGGTCAAAAAACTTTTGTCTTGAAGCATCGGAAGGATAGTCGAGCGGAACTTGTGCTTACCACCCGGGTAGCGAAAGAACGAATGCAATTTTATATCCTATTTCGGAAATCAAGAAAGAACTTCTTTGCTCCCACCAAGTCCCTACGTTATTACACTGGCAAAGGAGCGTCGTCGGAGCAAATATGCTGTCTCCTGCCAACACGTTGTACCGGCAATCAATAGCGCGAACTGTGTCGGCTGTTATTGCTGGTGTTCAAATCAAAGTTCTTAGAGTGCTGTGGCCGGCTGGTACAAAGCGCCATTGACAGCAACTACCATGGCGCCTCAGGCGCGTCATGTCCACTTGTATTTATGGTTTTCTTGTGGATGGACAGAGGTAGCATAGTTCAGTGCTTCATTTTTAACTCAGCTATATTTGCAGACAGTTCAAACATCGCCCTGCGGAAGTCTGTGTAACCACCGCTGATGATGCCATGACAGCGCAGATCTCGACAAAGGAAGGCGGCGCTTCGGCGATATCAAGCAGCGTGGCGGGGAACCCTTTCGTTGGACAACTTGAATTGCTGGACTTATCGCCAGATGGCGCATTCAACGTGCTCTTAGGGTTCCTGTGCACATCGAAACCGGTCTCCGTTAAAAATCCATAAGAACTGGTGTGGTCCAGGGCAATACAATATTGCAATGCGCTCGGGCGCAATTCTACTTGAGTTGTCATATATTCGAATGTATCTATGCGCTACCACGCGGCCCGCCTTGTTGGTGGAGCGCCGTGGTATAGAGCTCGCCGCCAATTGGCTGCACGTCGCGCCTCTCAGCAAGCGATCGGACGCAGTTCGTCGGTATGGCGTTCTGATCAACTTCCGTCACCAGGGCCTCAGCAACCACGCTCAGGCCGGCTAACCTGTAGGAGCATTCATGGCTGACTTTTCACTGCGGTATTGAACTGATAATGGCTCGGTGGCGAGCGTGTGCGTGATCTGCCGATAATCATACAGAGTGATCGCAAGCAGGACTAGACAAGCACCCGGTAGGTCAAGTCGTAGTCTGTTTATTTTGAAATCGGATAAGGGAAATCTCAATGACAACAGAGCAGAAAGAAGGCACGCTGGTGGCGGAGCTATTCGCGGTCAGTGCTGCTGCCTCCTTCCCGCGGATCACGAAGGATGAATGGGATCGGCGCTTTGGATGGGCGGCCGGCGAAGATGGCGATCGCGGACCCCTCGAAGCGTCTGAGCTAGCTGAGGTCATGAGGCCTTGATTTGGCGCCAGATCAAATGATTCGTTCGAGGACGGCGAGATTATCGTGCCTGATCTCCTCAGGTCGCACTTCACTATTATCTCTGCGAGAGGCCGCGTCTGGTGGCGCGTGAGTTCGTAGCCGTCCACGTCGATGACCATGACCACTGGGATGTGGTCTCCACCGTGGGTGACCGGGAAAGTTCGGATCCAGATGCTGACTTATAAAGCGTCTGTAGATTAACCCGTGATGGTCGGCGGCGTGTTCGCTGACCGTCTCATGGTGAACTGGGCAGCTACTACGTCCGGTTCTGCCAAAAGCGATCCGCGGATGCACCCGCCCGCTTCGGCACGCCGAACATCGGGGTTTGACTGGGACTTGGCGGGCTTCCGTGTCGTTGGACAGTTTGAACTTCCGAATTCGTGGTCGGACCGAGTTCTTGGGAGTCCTGTAGGATGCCGCCAACGCAACAACGATACTGGTTAAAGGTCGACTAGCACTGTTGGAACCGGTCTCGGCGACAACAATGAACGCATCAGTGCACAATTCACTTGTTTCTTGAGGTACTCGGAAGTGGCTGTTTTCCACTGCGACCCATCTTGTTGGTCAGATCTCGCCGATATGCCTCACGAATCCCCTCATTTTATTGACGCCTGTGTAGCCGCGCTGCGGGCAGGCTGTGTTGCTGCTTTGACCAGGCGGAGGTTGGCGCATCGAAGTGGTTGCAGCGGGTCAGTCGCCGAGGCGGCTTGAGGACGTTCGTGGGTTTGGTGCTGGGCTGTATGGACATGGCCTGCACGCGAAAGGGGTTGCGGCGCTGGCTGGCGCCACGCTGGGCGTGATGACGGGGGCGTCGCTGGCGGTCGCCGTGATTGGCCAGGCGCTGGCGCAGGCGCGGGGCTTGGTGACCAAGCACGCGGTCAAGCAGGTGGACCGGTTGATGAGCAATGGTGGCATTGACGTGTGGGACAGCTTTGCCCCGCCGGGTGCCCCATCAAGTCGGGGCTCACCGGGACATCCTGGTGGCGATGGACTGGACCGACTTTGACCGTGTCAGGTTGTGAGACCTCCTGGGCGTTGTCAGCGATCAGGCGGGCTTTGGTAATGTCACATGGGCCAGCCCGTCCAGAGGGCTTATCTTTGGCCAGAGCGGGCTTGGCTGTGAACCGCTCAGCAACGACCTGATCCGCTGTTTTCCCTCCAGCACACGTTGAAGGCGGGCGTTGTAGCCCCGCAGGAGCTGTTCGAGCTGGTTATGGGAGTAGATGGCGATGGTGAGCACTTCGGAGCCGATGCGGCCGTTGAAGCGCTCGACCAGGCCGTTGGTTTGCGGCGTGCGCGGCTTGGTATGGCGATACTGCGCCCCGAGTTCGGCACAGGCCCTGGCAAAGACTGGGGTGAAGCAGCTGCCGTTGTCTGTCAGTAAATGTGTCATGCGGAAAGGAAACGCGGTGGCGGCTTCACGCAGGAAGGCGATGGCACTGGCCTCGGTTTCATAGTCGTTGATGGCAAGATGGACCGAGCGCGAGCGGCGGTCGATGGCGCCGTAGAGATAGCGCTTGCGCCGTTCGCCATTGGCGGTCTGCAACTTCGGCAGATGCTTGATGTCGATATGAACGAAGCCGAGGTCATAGTCCTTGAAGGTGCCCCGGCCTTTGGCGGGTTGTGTCGATGCCGGCTTGGGCCGGCGGTTCAGCGCTTTAGCCTTGAGGATACGCCAGATGCTGTCGCGGTTGAGATGCGGCAGGAAATGAGTGATGACAAAGCTCAGGTCATCGAGGGCGAAGTTGGTGACGCGACGGAGCGTGCAGACAATAGCCCGCTCCTCCTCCGTTGCCTTCCATGGCAACTGGTGTGGCCGCGCCGAGTGGTCCAGGCAGTCTGCAGCACCGCGCTTGCGCCACTTGCGGATGGTCTCGGTGGAGACGCCATAGCGCTGAGCGAGGACGCCTGTGCGCGCGTGCGAGCGGGCGATCTCGGCGCGGGTGACGGGTGTGGTGCGGGCGTTCGGATGGATCTGCAGCGTGGATCAGACCTCGCTATTCTTGGCCCGGGTCAGGCGCTCGAAGCGATCGGCGTATTCTACAATCGCCAAGCGGACCGGATCCCAACAATGTTCCGCGACATAACAACTAGAGCGCGACGGTGACATTGTCGTGGCATCACCAAGTGTGCAAGACCGGATTGACGCGATCGGCAGCGGCGGCGACTTCCGCGATCCGCTCATGCAGGCAATCAGCCACTATTACTGGCTGCGCGGCACCTCGGGCAATGCGGCCGAGATCAAGGCGCTGATCCGCGCCCATGAGCCGCTACGCATTGCCCGACCGCAATACCTGGGCTCGCACTTGGACAATCTGGTCGGCTGGTACGCTCGGCGAGCGACGCACGAACCACACCAGCAATACCAGGACGAACTGCTCAGGGCGCGGTTAATCAAGCTGCGTGAAAGCAACCCGCGCCTGCCAGACACCACAGGACGATGATGCCAATTGGTCCTTCGATCGCGAGGACCTGGAATTGAGTTTTAATTTTCTTGCGGGCGACTGCGGCCAGCGTAAGACCGAGTGGCTGATCGATCGGATCGCCAACAAGCCGGACCGCTATGACGTCTGCCTGCCGCGCATCGACCACATCCGCGAGGTGGTCAGGCGGTTGCGAAAGAAGCACGGCGACATCGAAACCGCATTTGGCTATCGGATCGAGACCATCCAGCGTGGGTGGGCAAATGAGGTGGTCGGCGAAGACGACGTGGATGAACCGGCCTTGAAGAACCTGACGGTGACCCAGCAGGCCGAGAAATTCCTCAAGGAATTCGGCAACCGCCGCCAGGTCGTGCTGTTCATCACGCACGCCGCGCTGCTGCTCACCTCGTGGTGGCGTTGGTCGCAGTTCCACCTCATGGTCGACGAAATCCCGGAGCCATATCAGACCTACTCCCGCGACTTCCGCAAAACTAGCGACTATGTGCGGAGCTTCATTCGGCCCGGTCGCGACGCGACCGAGACCAACTAACACAAGCTCTGGGTGACTGATGACGGCCAGACGCGCTTTCGCGACGACGGTTGTTTTGATGACAACGAGGCGGCGCTTGAACACCTGATGCGCGCCATCGCACTGCCCAACATGTACGTTTACGCCCATAAGGGCGGTTGGGATCGGATGGCGTCCCAACGGATTGAATTGATGCGGCTGCTGCATCCAGGATTCATTCGCTACTTCCGCTCTGTCACCGTTATGGGCGACGAGTTCGAGCGCAGCACACTGGCGTTGACATTCAAAAAAAATATTCCGTCGAGTGGTGCCCACATCCGGCGTGGAAGGCGCGTCGCACCCGCACAACGCCGCTCGCCGAGCGGGCGCGGCTGTTCTACTTCCTTGGTGAACGAGACTGCCGTGGCTCGCTGACGTTGCTGCGGAACACGCAGGCGATCCCGAAGCTCATTGCGTGGTTCGGGCAGGAGGAGAACAACCCAGGTCAGGTGCTGATCACCACCAACCGCGAATTCCAACACCACTTCGAGCCGCCCAAGACGGCCGAATTCGACGTTGTTGGTGCTGACGGTCTCTACCGCACGTCGAAGACGACCAAGGTGCCGCTGCTCTGGGTGCCACCCAAGCTGGCGGGCACCGACGCCTACAAATCCATGCGCAACGTGGCGTTCTTCGCCACCATGGTGAGGCCAAGCTGAACATAGAAAACACGGTCGAGTAACCGATCCCGACCCCTTACCGACAGCGTTCGAGTAAATCGCGGGTAGATCGGCTGGCGCACCTGAGGTAGACCGTCCAACGGTCGGGCGAGGTCTTGTCAATGCCAAGTTGTCGCACCTCCGGCCAATCCTCATGCCGGCGCCAGAACCTTGCCCAATGAGCCGGGCGCATCATGATAACAGCCATGTACGGATGGGTTGACGTGCCGGTGTATGACGAGATGATGTCGCTGTACCTCATTTCTGGGTCGTCTATGATCTCTGCCCAGTATTTATATCGGCGGCATCGGATGAGGGCAGTGTGGCGGGTCGGTGCACCACACTACCCAGACTGCCTTCAGCGGTTTCGTTCGATCCCGAACATATTGCCCGCATCCGCTTTTTGGTCAGCGGTTAGCTGCTGGGGGCTGGAAGTTGCTGAACCCGTTGGCCATAACGTCGCAAATTCACGGTCACCAAGTGCTCAAAGATAGCCGCCAGCGCTTGCCGAAGCCGATTTATGCTCCCCAAATCTTTCGCCGATAGGTTTTGAGGTCGCGCAGGCGATCTGCTGTCGATTTCGAGCCGTGCGAAAACACCGCCTCATATCGCAACTTCGGCTCTGCATCGAGCCAGCCAAGCCCCGCGTGGCGGAAGGCGACAGCCAACTTGAAGAACCCGGTGTTGCCGTCACCTTGACCATGCGCGCGCCAGTTGGCAATCGCTGTGTCGACCTTGGCCTCATCGCCCATCTGCTGACCTTCAGATGGGGCCACAGGTGGTTTGACGATCGTTGGCGCCCGATGATCGTTGATCGAGCGAGCCACCCACTGGTACGGATTCAGCAGGTCGTTATCCCAGTTGAAATTCAGGAAGAAACTGGCATCCGATCCAGCCTTTGCCTGGGACGGCAGGTAGAACGACGATGCAGGTGTGAACTTGCTCTCGTCGAAGCCGTGATGCTTGATCCTGTCCGCCCTGTCCGGGTGGTTCTTACGCACCTTGTCAATGTAGCGTTTGCCATAGAATTTCCGGTCGATCAGCATCTTGCAGATTTGCGCGATGATTTCGCGATGAACGTCCGCCGTGATCAGATGGCTGGTCGGAATCCAAACCCGCCAACGTGGATTGGCTTTGGTGGCATTGAAGCTGTTGAAGATGACCAGAGGCACGCGCAACATCTTCGCGAACGCGTGCGGGGAAGATTGCCGCCGTCATTGTCCAGCCAGATGCCGGACACGCTGACCAGATTGGCCAACCCCTTTTTGCTGTTCGGCGACAAGTGCGGGTCATAGACGCCTGGGCTGATCAGGTAGCGCTCTTCCTTATACGCGATCACATCCGTCTGCATGTCGGCAAGCAGACTGCGGAAAGCAAGGGCGGAATACCCCTCATCAGTAGCCAGTCCTTTGGTGTCGTATAAATCCCGGAAAATGGTCCCGAAATGCGCTGATTCCCGAGACACCATATCCTTATGTACAAAGGATGTCGTTTCTCGGATTTGGTTGATTTGGTCGAGGCTAAGCAGTAGATTCCGTTTCGTTTTTCCCGATGAGCTTGAAGCTTGTCGGCATTGGATTTCGGCGCCAACACGCGTCGGCGGTCGCAGTCGACCAGATCATCGCCGGGTGCTTTTTCCATCTGCGCGTGGGCAATCAAGTTGTGCAGCCATTGCGTGGTACTGCGGTCGACAACCTGGATCAGCTTTGGATCCTTGTTCAGCAAATCGCGCAGGCTGATGCGGGCTGCGGCTTGATACGTGCCTTGCCGATAGATGGCGGTCCGCAGTTCGTCGCTGTTGATGCCCATCATATCGGACACGAAGCCGAAATACGCCGGTGGCGGGTTCAGCGCGGACAGCAGCATCGCATTGTGGAACGTCGAGAAGTGGTTCAGCCCGTGCGCCACGTGCGGCAGAGGTACGCCGTCCTGCAGGCAGGGTGGCAACGCCACCGCCTCGTTCGCGAGGTACACATAGGGCCGGCAATTGAGCGCCGCCGTGAAGCGAGTGGCGATGTTGTCCAGGACGCCCGGCTGATCACGAAGTGCACCGCTCCAGTCGCGATCCAAGGCATACTCGATGGTGACGAGATGCCCGTTGGGATATTGCTCGAAGTTCGGCTTGATCTTCGGATGCGGGACGAATTCCACGCCCAGCGACAGCCAGTGGCGATACAGCAGCGATTCCTTCAGGCAAGCGCCCATCAGGGTGACCGAGGCGAAGCCCTGTGCGATGGAGGGCTGGAGCAGGCCGAAGAAGTCGAGGTTGTTCGGCGTGTTAGGATTTTCCGGCTCCTTAAAGCGCGCAAGCTGGCTGGTTCAACGCGTAGCAGCGCCAATGCGCGCTGAGCAGCTTGTTCGCCATATTCGCCAGCACGCGCACAAACTCATCGTCGGCGCGATTTTCGGCGCAATCCATGACCAATCCGGTATCCACTTCGCTGGTTGACAACAGCGTGTAGGTGGCGTTCCAGGGCTGCTCATGCAGCAGGTTCAGCAGTTCCTGCCGATACCGGTTGAGCCGGATCGGCTGATGGTAAACGGGCGATGGGATTTCATCGATGATCAGATGCCATGACGATCTGCGCTCGATGAATTTCAGCCGCTCCAGGGCGGCCTGGGTGATGATCAGGATTTCGCCGCGACTGGCGTCGGATTCCTGAAAATGCTTGGTGACGCGTGCAACGACGGCGCCTTCGTTGCCGGCTTTGCTATGAATTGCGGTCACGGCCGTGCAACCGCGCTTGCGGCAATCCTTTTCAATCTGCGCTGCGAGTTCCACGCTGAGCGCTGCGAACAGCGTTTTCTGTCCGGCGCGTAGGCCGCGAATGGCGAGACCGATCGCGTTATAGGTTTTCCCCGCGGCAGCAAGACTGCAGACCGTCTGGATCATCAGTTGGCGGTCATTCGCGAAGTTCATCGATGCTAAAATAGCCATGAAATATGCCTTGATAGACACGTCCAGGCACTTGATCGCGGGCTGATAAATACCAGCGGAAGGAACGTTTTTATTTGGTTTTCGGTATTCTATCAGCCCGGCACGTGCCAGCGTGTCGGGTTGTCTTTTGTCTGGTGGGTTAAGCTGTCAAATGGAGGCGACGTGGCGTATCACGCGGGCCCTGAATTGAATTGCTCTGACCATCAGCCCGCATTGGGGCTGCCAGCGAGTGGATTGACGATCTGTTGTTGCTGCCATTTCATTAGATCGGAGCGCGTGTAGCGGATCATCTTCGCGGAATACTTGCAGTAGGGCGGGCCCTTTTTGCGCTTACCGAGGTTCGAAAGCACGCGTGGGCTCACCCCCAGCACGTGGGCGGCCTGCAGGCGGTCAAGCTGGTCAGTATCGTCTTCGGCAATCATCATCGATCTGTTTTCCCGAAAAGCGCTGGATTGCGCCTTGCGGGTATTTATCCAGCGCCTCGGGTCGAAACGGTTAGTATAGACCGGGCGGGACGTCCGGCCAAGCTTACGGCCCCTTTGGTGGATCATCGATGTCATGCCCGGTCAGGGACGAAGCCACGATCTCACCGATGTTGGCATCGATGCCGAGGTGCCGCTTGCGCCAGGACCGACGCACATGAGTGCCGTGCTTCTCCAGCAGCCACATCCCGGCTCGTCACCGCGACTTATCCGGTTGCAAAAAAAAGTGCCGGAACAGCAAGAGAATGGGAGATTTGCGGGTTTCTGCTCCTGAATTAATATGTTGCGCGGTAGCAGCGTGTATATCCTTGAAATGGGACTTCGGTCTTTTCAAGCGACATTCGCAGTACGCAAGTTAATTATACCGAGCAGCAAGCTTCGGTAATTGAGTTGATGACGGCGTTCCGGCAGCAGCGTCGGCAGCAGATGTCTGCCGGGCGTGGTTATGCCGGCTCGGGCAGGACGACAGTATTGCCAGAGTTCACAGTCAAGCATCCCGAGGCACATCCGGTCGCGCCTATCTGCAAGGCCGCATCGGCGCCGGGTCGCAACGCCGTTCACTATGCCGGAACGACCCACTCTTTGTTTTAGAAGCTGCTGGAAAGGAGCATTTACCCAATGACGGGAAGCCCAATCCTTAAGTTCGAGCAGGTGCGTCCCGAGTGCGCCCTGATCGGCCAACTGATATTGCTGGACGCAAGCTCTATGGTCAACCGGGAGATGGCATCCGACCTGCTGGGCAGCGGCGCCCCAATCAGTACCTGCGGCGGTCCGGCCCAGCTACCACCTGTGGTCGGGAAGCGGGTGTTTGCAATCGCCGACTCCCTTGTGACCGAGGCTCAGCGGCAGGCGCTTAAATCGCCGATTGTTCGGCAAGCGACCTTGGTGCGGGACGGTGGTCGCTCTAGAGCGGATGGTGACAAGTTCCGCAAGGTCAGGCGCGTCACCGACAGCGAGTTGGTCGAGGCGGACGTTGCGTTGTGCTTCAAGAACGCATCGCGGTGCGTGTTGAACGATCGCACCCGTAGCCTTCAAGGCGTCTCCGGTTGTCGAGGGCTGGCGAGCCGATAACGGGTTTGAAGATCGCCTCACGTTTCGTAACCGCCTGATCAACCTGTTGCCGTTCGCCTTCGCACACCTATGGGTCGCAATGATGTTACGGATAGCGCGTTTTGGATGCAAAACTCCTACCACGTTAGTATCGGTGGCGCGAGGCGATCTTCCCATAGTGGGCGCGCATTGCGTCAGCGATTACCCCATACACCGTCATATTGCCAGTAGCCGCTTGAGCGTGGGCGGACAGGGCCAGATTGCCCTGCCCGTGAGGCCTCTTTGATTGTCAAACAGCGACGCCAGTGATCAGTCGGCGGCTTGCGCCAAGTGTACGACCTGACCGTCGGCGATGACGGGACCGGGCGCGGCTTTGATCCGCCGCCGCGACAAATCAACGTGGTTCTCGTTGATCTCGATCAGCGTTGCGCTGGCGCCCAATTCCTTGGCGACAATACCGACGGTCCCCGAGCCGCCAAAGGGATCAATGATCCGGTCGCCGTGTGCACAGGTGCGAATTGCGCACCAGCGCGCCAATGCCACTGGAAACGGCGCGGTATGGCCGTGGTGGGGCTCCGGCACAATCCGCAAGACGTCCGCACTATAGGTATGACCGTTGCTCGGCAGTCGGTCGCGCATACCCAGTATGCGCTGATATGGCCCGCTGCGCCGCTCTGTAATGGTCGCATCAAGCGGTTCGGCATAGCGGTATCGGGAACGCTTGGTCAGCATCAATATCTCATCGTGCGTGGCTAAGGGCCTGCTCTTGGTGCCTGTCGAGACCTGCCTGATCTTGTCCCAAGCGATACATGAGCGGACGATCCAACCGTCAGCTTGCAACCCGAGCGACAATCGTTGCGGGATCAACATGCGGTTACCGATGGGTATCTCATCAGATGGGGCAGCCGGGACTGGATAGTATACGAAGCGCCCTCGGTCGGACTCGTCGCCCCGGGCACGGGTGGCGTAGCGGTCGCCGATCACGAGCCAACACACGCCGTCGTCGCGCAGTACCCGCCGCACCTCTCGAAAGACCGCTACTTACGCCGTGAGGTAATCGGCGATCGTTGGTTCCATGCCGATTGCGCCCGACGCCCAGTTGCGCATGCACCAGTAGGGTGGACTGGTAATACAGGTTTGGTAGTACCGACTTGTCAAGCTCTGCATGGCTTCCAGGCATTCGCCGTGCACCACATCTATTTGGCCATCGGAATTTGCCGTTGGAGCCAAACGGGTTGCTTCGTCTGCGGAAGAATTAGCGAGCTTGAGGTCAGCGAGGCAGTCGTCGAGCAGCGTTAGTGACTTTTGCGGCTCATACAGGTAGCCGTTGCGATAGTCTGGGCGTGCGGCGGCCCAGGGATCGGCGATGCTGTGGATTTGGTCCCAGTTCTGGTGCAGCCGCAGACAGCGCCGTAGGTTGTCTGAATCAAGTCCGTATTGCTTCGCGCCAGCCGTGATGCGCGGGTCTCCCTTCTTCTTGTCTTTCAGGAACCGCCCCCATGCGATGCCGAGGCGTCGATAATAGGCGCGATCCTTTTTGCCCTGCCGGGCGATCCGGATAGACAGCGAACGCAGGATCGCGTGATCACGCGGTGAAAGATCATCGAGCGCAGACGACGCTGCTACGGTCTTGGCTTTTGTCGGCTTGGACATCTGCATCTCGTGCGCTGGTTTCCAGCAACACAGATAGTTCCAGGCAATTCCATCAGTCTAGTGTGTCGTTATAGCAACGATCTGGAACTTGTCGTACGTCATCTTATTTCTGGCTCGGCAACAACTGTGCCGAGCCAGAAATAGATGACGTACGACAATTCATCGCGCGATTGTGTGTCAAGGGTGTACAATGAGAAGATGACAGCCACCCGGCACAGTTTGTTGCCAGGTGCCTCGCTGTCGGTTGGCAGTGGCGCGGCAGTGCCGGGCTGGTCTCGGTTCGGCAGCGCTATTCAGCGTAGGATCGGATGATGCTTTAGACTTCGGCGTCGATCATCACCGACACAAGGGCGCGGCTGCTCTTCGCCGCCTTGCCGTCCGGTGGCGGTCCAAGATGGGTCACCGACGGCGGGCGGTTGCGATTGTGTCGATCGCGCTGACGTGGCATGCGTTGCAGCTTGGCGCGTACCGGCTTGGGCGTCGCCATGTAGGGCTTCAAGGTCTCGTCAAGTTTGCAATCGGCGCGTTCCTCCGCCGTTAGTCCAGCCGGTGCTGGCCGTGGCGGCGTTGTGCCATTCACCCTCCAACTGCGCGATCTTCACTTGTGCCCTGGCGAGTTGCTGCTTTGTGGTCGCCAGTTCTTCGGCAGCCATAGTCAACGCGAGTTGCGCCGCCGTAGGGCCTGTTCGCAATTCGTGACTTGGCGAATTGGCAGCCGTCCTGGTCTCTCTGCGACTTTCGCAGGGAGTAGATCATGCAAGTCCTGACCGATGCCCAATGGGCTAAGTTCGAAGCGGCCATCGCGGCGGTCAAGCTGCGTGGCGCACGCCCCCGCAAAGAGGATCGTCGCACGATCGAGGCCATCATCTGGCGGCTCGACAACGGCGCCAAGTGGCGTTCGATCCCGGCTGAATTGGGCAACTGGCACCATGCTTACCTGCGATTTCGCCGCTGGGCCGTGTCTGGCGTGTGGGACAGGATCATGGCCCATGTCGTGGCTGATGGAGAGCCGAAGCTGGCGTTTGCCTGCATTGATGGCACCATCGCACGCGCGCATCAGAAGGCGGCGGGAGCACGGCCCAGCAAACCGACGATGTGAGTTGCGATTCAATTGCAGCGCCAGTGGCAATGCCGAGGCGTTGGGCCGTTCGAGAGGCGGCTTCGGCAGCAAGATCGTCGGTGTCTGCGACGCGGCTGGGCGACTGGTCGACTTTGTCTGGTGGCGGGTCAGGCGCACGAACTCGCTCCCTCGCTGCTGTTGTTGAAGCGTTTGCCAAAGCCTCCGGCATGGGCTCTGGCCGACATGGCGTGCGATGCGACGGCATTCCGTGCAGCGGCCCGCGAGATGGGCGCCATTCCAGTCGTGCCGTCGCGCAAAGGCACAAAGCAGCCGGAGCCTTGCCCCGCTTGGATTTACCGCCATCGCAATCTAATCGAGCGCTGCTGGGCACGCCTCAAGGAGCGGCGTGCCATCGCCACCCGCTACGACAAGACCGCAACGTCATACGCCGCGGGGATCGCCATCGCAGCCACGCTCGACTGGTTCAAGTCATTACGTTGATCAGTATTCAAATGCGAACAGACCCTAATTCGCCTGCTTCGCCGTCCGGCATGTCGTCCTTCTGATCCACCTCGTCTTCACTGACCTGCTTCGGTTCTTTCGGAAGAAACCAATTTAGTGCCGTGTTCCAACTTGGGTAGTCGTACGGCAGGCTCTTCGCCAATGCCACTGCCTTGTCGAACTCACACTTTCAAGCACCAGCCGCGCAACCAGATGCAGTTTGTGCAGCTTATACGCCTTGGTTTTGCCGTAGCTGGTGATCCGCTTTGCGAACACGACAACTGGCCACCGATGCGACCATGTGCCTCGGCTTGAGCAAACCATTCGGCATGGCGTAGGTGGACGAACAAAGTCGTTTTCGTAGCACGCTCTTTCAGCAGATTGTCAGCATCGATCTCGCAAATCATCTGCTCGATGGTGGTATCGTAGCTAAATCAGTGCAAGCCGTCGACGCGATCCAGACCAGGAATTTGCTCTGGGTCAAAAACGGAATTGGAATCATCGCTATCGGACATCGCCGCACTCATCTGTTTGGTGATCCGGCGAGCTGACTACCGTGCCAGGCCGTCGCCAAGCAGAATAATAATTCATACCGGTACTTTGGTATCTTGTGAAGTTGACTGGGTCATCGGAGATTTTTATTGTAGCTGGCTGATCGACCGGTGGAGAAGACACATGACGATCGCCTATGCCGCGTTGCATCGGACCTTGCGCTACCGTGATGAAGACACCAAGCTCTACGTCGCCGCCTTCACCGATGGGACCATGTTTTTCAGCCGTCGTCAGCCACCGCTCTATGATCGACAGGCACGACCGGTCCCGGTGCGGGAGGTGATCCCCGGCTCTTATGTGAATATCAGATATTTGGTCGAAAAAGGCGTCAACTGGATGGAAGCAGTTCAGTTGGTTCAGGAACCACATCTGGCCTCGCCCTTCGATCCGGTGTTGGATGACGGTCATCTTTGACGGGCGGATATCGCACCGCTTCGGCAGCCATCTTGCCCTATGGTCCATCCTCGTCTCGCCGGAGTAGATGCCGAACGTCATATCAGTCTTGGCGTGGCCTATGATGTCTTTCGCCACGCCTGGGGGGCACTCAGCGGTTTCGAACAGGTGCGACACTGTCTTTCTGATGGAGTGAAAGACGTGTCGGTGATCAAAGCCCATGACGGTCTTCAGCCGCCCGAATCGCTTGCCAAGCGGCTGGCTCCGCTCGCCGCATTTGTTTCTCGCCGCGCTGTAGATCAGAAAGCCATCGTCGCCCGCATCTTTAATGAGCTTATCGAGCAGGCGGCCACGAACCGATCACCCGCTGCGGTTTTATCGTCCATTCTCATAAACCGAGTGCCGGTGTCAGGATCAACGCGAATATCAGTTGTCTGAAGCTGCGCGACCCCTTCGATCCGAGCGCCGGAGTACGCCGCGATCCTGATGGCAGCGGCTAGTGGCGCATCACCTCGTTCTTCCGCAGCCGTCCAACAGCGCACCACATCCTCCGGGCGAAACCGCTGACGCAGTTCTTCTTTACCCCTTCTCCGGCTTGCAGGGTTTATGACCCGGCGGCCGACAAAGGGAGCTGGTCGTCTGGGACGATCTGGTGCGATTGGAGCCACGACCAGTAGTTTCGGATTTCGCCGAGCTTGCGATTGACCGTCTTCGAGTGCAGCCCGGTCTCGCTCTTGGCGTTGGTCAAGCCGTCAATCCACCGCTGCACATCCCTGCTCTCGATCTGCTCGATCGGCTTTCGAACGGCGTTATCAAATTGTCTAATCGAGGATATCGCCTGATCCAGCGGACGCGGTTTTAGTCCGGCGTCTGGCTTCCACCGCTCCAGATAAGTCAGGAGCGGAGTGGCATGGCCGGTTATACGGTCGGCAGCCTCAGCCGCAGCCTCGCCCCCTGGTAATCGCCGAAGAGCCGCGTGAATGTCATAGCCAGCACTGCGAACCTGTTTGGCGTGATCGGCCCAGGCGTGACCTTGCGTCGAGAGGACGAATGCAATCACGTCCGTGATCCTGGTGATCTCGGCCCTCTCGGGGTCGGAAAGCCGTTCTGTCCGGTAGCGTTCGGCAAGATTTTCCGCCGTGACCTGTTCGAGCCGCTTACCAGTTTCGCGCGCTGACCTGATCCGATCCTGCAACTGGGCGATGATTGGCGGTGCCACGGTTGCGGCCCGATGCTCATCCGTATGGCCCGTCGGCACCTTGAAGATGGACTGACCGATGATGTCACGTACATCGGCGGGCACCACCATACGGACGAACCAACGGCGACGCTGCTGCAACAGGTAGGGGTAGTGCGACCTGACCATGGGCAACTCGGAAGCGGCCTGAACCGGCAGCTTATGCGTTGGTCAAACGTTGGTCAAATCGTTGGTCAAAATGAAGATTTAAGGAGTAAATACTGAAAAAAAAGCAAAGGGAGGTTGGCGGAGGGGATGAGATTCGAACTCACGGTACGGCTTGACACCGTACAACGGTTTAGCAAACCGCCGCCTTCAGCCACTCGGCCACCCCTCCGCCGGAGGGCACATCCCCAAGCCATCCTTTACCCGGATGGCCTGGACACGGCGTTTGCAAAGAACCTTGTAAGCACGCGCAGCCTTAGCGTCAAACAACAATAGAACCATCGTAGCAGCTCGGCGCAGCGCTCGGATCTCAGCTCAGCGCGACTTCAAACCCACGGATCACGCCGGGGCGCGCCATGATCGTGGCATACCAGCGCGCTACATTGGGGAAGTCGGCCAGGTCGATCTGATGCCGCTCATGCCGCCAGGCCCAGCCCAGGATGGCGAAGTCGGCGATCGAAATCTCGTCGGCGACATAGTCGCGTCCCTCCAGCCGGCGATCCAGCACACCGTACAGCCGCTTTGTCTCCTTGGAATACCGCTCCAGCCCGTAGCGCTGATCCTGCGGGTTCTCGACCTGCAGGAAGTGGTGCACCTGACCAGGCATCGGGCCAAACCCGCCCATCTGCCACATCAGCCATTCTAGCACCGGCACCTGCGCACGTAACTCGGCCGGCATGAATTGTCCGCTCTTCTTCGCCAGATAAATCAGGATCGCGCCGGACTCGAAGACGCTGATCGGCTGCCCCCCAGGGCCATCCTGATCGATGATCGCCGGGATCCGGTTGTTCGGGCTGATCTTCAGGAACTCCGGCGCAAACTGCTCGTTCTTCGAGATATTGACCGTGTGCACGTTGTACGGCAGGCCCATTTCCTCCAACGCCACGCTGATCTTGCGCCCATTGGGGGTATTCCAGGTGTAGAGGTCGATCGGCATGGCTCCGCCCTTCATCAAGATTTCGCCCGCACAGTGACCACAAGCCTGGTCTGCGGCAAGGCACCGCTCGCCGTCATACCAGTGGTCCGGACGCCCCGAGCCGCGCGTTATGTTTCGCGAGGAACAGGGCGAAGCGTCGGCAGGGGCACGTGCAGGCTGGCCATCGAGCCGCGAAAGGGTCGTCTCCCAAGGGCCGACAGTGTTACCAATCTTGAAGGCAACACGGACCGCCGCGTCATTCGCAAGGGGCGGTCCAGCTCGGCGTGGTCAGAGACCCCGCATGCCGTGGAGGTCAGGTGTAGCGCTCAGCGTGACGCGGAAGCTGCAAGTTCTTCCAGGCGACGGGCGAGCCGATCGAGCGTCCACTCCTGTGCCAGCAAGGCAGCCTGATCCCATCGCGGGCGCTGGTCAGGAAGAGCTGGCAAAGGTGCCGCGGCATCCATGGTAGCCAGCTTCTTGTATAGCCTTAGGTCCTCAGCTTGCGCGGCAAAGTTGCCGGCCGCAAGCAGCTGCTCCAGCGAGCCGAACTGACGGAGCAGAGCCGCCGCCCTCTTGGGACCCACGCCAGGAGCGCCTGGCAGCTTATCGGAGGGATCGCCGCGAAGGGCGATGAAGTCAGGCACTTGGCCGGGCTCCACGCCATATCGCTCGCGCACCTCGTCGGGGCCGATCCGTGCCATGTCGCCCGCTTTCACAGGGTGAAGAATGGTTGTGCGGGCGGAAGCAAGCTGGAAAGCATCACGATCGCCACTGGCGACCAGTGCAGTGCCGTGACGGCGCTCCTCACTGGCCACGGCAGCCGCTAGGAAATCGTCGGCCTCATAGCCGGGCGTCTTGGCAACGGCGAAACCACACGCGGCGACGAAGTCAGGCAGGACCTTCAGCTGATCGATCAGCTCGGGATCAAAGTCGCGGCCACCCTGGTAAGGCGGGAAAAGCTGCTGCCGGAATGTCGGCACATCGAGCGTATCCCAACCAACCAGGACTGCCCGAGGTTGTTCAACCTGGAACAGGCGGATCAGGAGGTTGGCAAAGCCGACGATGGCGCCACCTCCGCCCCCACCCTGCCGCCGAATGGACTTCGGCAAGGCGTGGAACGCGCGATGAGCGAAGGAATCTCCGTCTATAACAAGCAAAGGCCTATTCATGATCCGCTACTTGATGGTCGCGTAGACGTTCACATCAGAGCGTTGCGTCCCGCCGGGATCGGTTTGGTCTCAGAGCCAGTTGACCGGACCAAGGAAGTCCCGCTTGCCAACCGGCACGCCCCGATGCCGCAGGATGTCGTATGCCGTCGTGACAAAAAAGTAGAAATTCGGCAGTGCGAATTGTTGCAGATAGTCGTTGCCCTTCATCTTCCGTTCATTGCCGCCGGCGGTCCAGGCAATGGTCTTGTCCTCCGCGCCATCGACCTGCGCGCGGGTCAGGGACTTCACGAAGCCCAGGGCGGTCTCGACACGTTTCTTGGCATCGGCGAAGCTGGTGTCGTCCACGGCAGGCAGCGCGGGTGGAGTGATACCGGCCAGGCGGGCGCCGATGTTCATACCGAAGTCTGCCGACTGCCGGATCTGGCGGGCAAGGCAGAACATGTCCGGATACAGCCGGTCCTGAAGCAAAGCCGCTTCCTCGATCTTGTTGGCGACGCAATGCGCGGCGGCCTTGTCGATGATGCCTACCAGGGCGCCGAGTTGCTGTGCGCAGGGCGTCACGGCCGCGTCATACAGGGAATATGCCAACTGTGTTCCTCATCAGGGTCGAATTGCCCCGGTGCGGACCATAGGCGGTGCTCGGCCCGGTTGCCAAACGGTCCGGTGGCGAGGACGTCAGAACGACAGTGGAAAATCGGCTACGGCAGCGGTGGAATAATCCTGCCGCTGTCGGCATGGAAGTCGGCCACCTTGCTCAACTACCCACCGGCTCCACGACCACCCACTCAGATCACACGACTTTCCGCCAGAACGGCGAGCTCACCGCGAGACAGTCCCAGTTCGTCGCAGAAGATTTCCGTGTTGTGCTCGCCGATCAGCGGTGCCCGGCGGGAGATCCGCCAGGGAGAGCCGTTGTAGATCGCCGCCTCGCCTGGGTAGACGAAGCTGCGGCCGAGTTCCGGATGCTCCACCTGCTTCCAGAAACCGCGATCATGCAGGTGGGCATCGTCAAGCAGCGCTTCCGGGGCACGCACCGCCCCCCAGGTGAAGCCGCGTTCCTGGGCGGCGTGGTACACCTCCTCCGCCGGCAGACTGGCGATGAAGTTGGCGAGGAGATCATCGATGATGTGCGATGTGTTTGCCGCAATGACCGCCGGGTCCTGGTATTTGGGGTCCTTGAGATCGCCCGCCATGCCGTAAGCTGTCCAGCAGGTCTGCCAGGTTCCTGACGTACCTGGGGTTAAGCCGGCCCGCCATCAGCGCCGTGACGTAGATGCCGTCCTTGGCGCGGAACTGGGTGCGGGGCGTGGGACCGGCTGCATGATGGCGACCGGTCTGACGCCGCAGCACCTCGCCCCGGTAGATGTAGTTGGCGACCGCCGCCTCGGTCGTCAGGGCGCACGCCTCGTGGATCGACGCGTCGATAGACTGCCCTTGCCCCGAGACCGTTCGGTGGACCAGCGCGGCCATGATGGCCATGTAGGCGTAATGACAGCCCATGTGCCAGGCGTTGCCGCCACCGGGCGCGATGGGCGGCGCATTCGGCACGTCCGCCTCGTCATAGCCGCAGGAGGCCATCTCGCCACCCGCCGCCATGTGGAGCAGGTCGGTGGACAGGTAGTCCCGCCACGGGCCGGTCTGGCCGAAGGGGGTCAGGGCGCACAGGATCAGCCCGGCATTTCGTTCACGAAGCGACTCATAACCGAGTCCCAGGGATGCCAGGAAGCCCGGCCGGAAAGTTTCCAGAATGACATCGGCCGTCGCCGCCAAACGCCGGAAAAGCCTGCGGCCGTCTGCGGTTTCCAGATTGAGGGTAATGCCGCGTTTGGAGGTGTTGTAATACCAGAACGACAGACTGCGCTCCGGGTGCGGGATGTCGTCGAGGAACGGCCCGACATGGCGGTTGGCGCTCGCCGCCGGGGGGTTCGATCTTGACCACATCGGCCCCGAGATCGCCAAGAAGCTTGCCGCAGAACTGGCCCTTTTCATCCGCCAGCTCCAGGACTCTCAGCCCCGCCAGCGGGCCCGGCAAGGTCTGGGCGCTCGGTCATCGGAGCATCTCCTCCATGTAAGGAAAGCGCGCCCGCTTGGTGGGCCAGAACGTGCCGTCGGCGAAGCCGGCGCGAAGCTCTTCGTGGCTGTAGCCCAGCAAACCCTCGACAATCTCCCGCGTGTGCTGGCCGATCAGGGGCTGCGGCAGGTGATTCGATGCCGGCGTTTCCGAGAGTTTGAACGGGGCGTTCTGCACCTTGTGCGTGCCGAGCGCCGGATGCTCCATCGGCAGATACATTTGCCGGTGGCGCAACTGAGGGTCATGCTCCACCCGGTCTTCGGCACTTTGTACTGGAAGGGCGCGAACGCCCGGCGGCCTGGCAGCGCTCCGTCAGCTCGTACTTCCCCAGCGTCATGCTCCACGCTTCGATGTGCTCGTCCAATTCCTCCTGATGCTGCAAGCGTCCGGCAACGGTAGCGAATTTTTCCGAACTGGCCCATGACGGAGCGCCCATCACCTGGACCAGTCGCTGCCATTCCTCGTCGGAGTGGCAGACGATCACGCACCAGTCGTTATAGCCGCCAGGATGGGTGCGATAGGCATTATGGGGCGCGACCGTCGGCCCGCGGTAATTGTTGACCAGAGGCGTGCCGGGCCAGTGCGCGCGGTTGCCCGGGGGATAGCCGGCCCGGCGCGACCCGCGCCCGTTCACCGTGAAGTCCAGCAGCGCCGGACCGTTGAGGGGAACGCTCGACACCATCTGAGACTGGTCGATGTGCTGACCTCGGCCCGTCATGTTGCGATGATAGAGGCCGGTGAGGGCGCACATCGCCCCATACATGCCGCCGGTATCGTCCATGTACGACCAGCCCCAGCCAGCCGGCGGGCTTGTCGGGCAAGCCGGAGAGATAGGTCAGCCCCGAGACCGCCTGGGCGACAGGACCGAACGTGGTGTAATGGTGATTGCCGCCCTGTATGGCCGTAGCCCGACATGGACACATAGACGATGTCCGGCTTGATCTTGCACAGCTCCTCGTAGCCGAGGCCCCACTTCTGCAGCACCCGGGAGCTGAAATTCTCAATCACGATGTCGGAGACGGCGATCAGCCGCTTGACGATCTCCAGGCCTTTGGCGCTTCGTACGTTCAGGCTGAGGCTCTTCTTGTTGACGTTCGTGTCATTGAAGTTTCCCGAGGTGTTCAGATTGACCTCGAGATGCTGCGGCGTGGTGCTACTCGGCAGCCTGCCGCGCTCGTTCTCCGGCCACTCGATTTTTATGATCTCGGCGCCAAGAGCCCCTAGCCAGCGCGTGGCCCACGGCCCGGCCCGCACCCAGCTGAAGTCCACCACACGAATGTTTTCGCAGCGCTCGCGGTCGGGACATGGCGTCGTTCTCCTGCATCGCCGACAATCCAAGTGATGGAGTTGCCTAGTGCTATCCCAGGTCGAGCGTCCCCAGCGCCCGATCCAGGATCTCGACGATGCGGTCGCATTCGGTGCGGGTAATGACCAAAGGTGGCGACATGGTGATGGTATTGCCATACCGGCGGCCGCCGCCGGCGCGGCCGACAATCAGGCCATTTTCACGGCAAAAATCAACGACGGTGGTAATCTGGGCCGGGCCGACTGGCTCCTTTGTCGTCCGGTCCCTGACCAGTTCCAGACCCAGAAGCAACCCCTTGCCGCGGACATCGCCAACGATCTCGTGGCGCATCAAAGTACGTAGCCCATCAAGCAAATATGCGCCCATCGCCGCGGAGCGGTCGGCGAGTCGTTCGGTTTCGATAATCTCGATGTTGCGCAAGGCGACCGCGGCGGCGGCCGGATGGCCGCCATAGGTGTTGACCTGACCGACCTGGCGGTTTTGCGCCGGATCGCCGTAGAAGCTGTCAAACACGCTATTCTTGACCACGGTCGCGGCGATCGGCATGTAGGCGCTGGAAATGCCCTTGGCGAGGGCGATGATATCAGGTGACACGCCATAGTTCTGAAACCCAAACATCTTGCCGGTGCGGCCGAAGCCGTTGATCACCTCGTCGACGTGCAGCAGGATGCCATACTTGCGGCATAGGCTTTCCACCTCGGGCAAGTATTCGTCGGGCGGCACAGCGACACCGACACCGCTCATGATGGGCTCGACGATCACTTCGGCCACCGTCTCCGGTCCCTCGCCGAGGATCGTGTTCTCCATGTTCTTGACGCAGGCCAGGCCGCAGCTGGGATAGCTCAGGCCAAACGGACAGCGATAGCAATACGGTTGTGCAACGTGCACAAAGTCGCCGGAGAACGGCTCAAACTTTGCCTTGCGCTCGCCCATGCCGCCGGCGTCCAAAGTGGCGAGTGTGGTGCCGTGATAGGCGAAATAGCGGCTGATCGTCTTGAAACGGTATTCCCCGGGGTATTCATGTTTCATGTATTGCCGAGCGACCTTAGAATCCCGCCTCGTTCGCCTCGGAACCCGAATTGACGAAGTAGGTGTGGTAACCGCCACCCATCAGCCCGTTGACTTTCTCAGCCAACGCCGCGGCCGGCAGGTTCATTGCGGTATGCGGATAATAAGACAATTGCCGCATCTGATCTGCCGCGATCTCGGCAAGCTCGACACGACCATAGCCGATGTTTACGCACCAAAGCCCCGCCATGGCATCGAGGTAACCTGTACCGTCGGCGTCGAAAATCGTCGAGTTCTGGCCGCCGGTAACAACCATCTGGCGTGATTCCAGCACCTTGTGCTGGACGATCGGGTGCAGGACATTATCCAAATCCTGCCGGACCGCGGCTTTGCGCACCGCGGGGTCGGGGCTGTTGGTGTGCGACATGTCTGCCTCGTAAAGTGCATTGGTCGGTCAATATCAGGTTAGAGCAGGGCCTGTGGTCAGCCAATGGAAGCCAGCCCGGGATGTTCCTGACCGCGGCGTCATGTTCAGCCACGAGCCATTACGGGAGTGGGAAGTCAAGCTTACGCCGGCACTGGCTGAAGGTCCGTATTGCCGCCGACATGGCAAAGCCGGCTACCGATGGTATGTTGACGAGACGTAAATATCTCATTCGGGTGCCCTCTGGTCGCAATCATCGCCGGCAGAGTCGCCTGGCGAACGCCGTCCCGAACTTGCGGCACCAATGGCGGATGCTTTCGTGCGTGACCACCACGCTGTGCTCGTCTGCTCCCGCCACGCCAGCTGCCGTTAAGGGTTTGTCTCGAAATAACCGCTTCAAACCTCGCGAGGCTATCGTGGTGGCCACTATCATTGTGTCATGGCCGGCCCACGGGTCGGGCCAGCGGCCCGCCCGAGGACAGGCTCCGGCCGGCCACCCACGACTTTGTTTATACAGAAGAAAGTCGTGGGTCACCGGTGCCAAGCTTGTCCCTGCGAAGGCGGGGGCCCGGTGATGACACACGTGGGTAACCTTGCCCGCCACGCTCGAAGCAGTTATTTCGCGGCAGTCCCTAAGTTGGCAGCGCCTTCCGCAGCATTGGCGGTACTCGTCTCAGCACTGCCTACTGGAAGATGCCGAACAACCTAACGCAATCGTGCTCAGGCCGTCAGCTCGTGATGCCATCTTGCGTGCGGTTGTTTCGTTGACTGACCGGCACACATATGAGGGCGGCGACGCCGGAGGAGAATTCGTGAAGATCAGCGAGTTGATGACCCCTAACCCGCAAGCGGTGCAACCAGGCGACACGTTGCAGCACGCCGCCCAAATCATGGACAATCTGAACGTTGGCGTCTTGCCGGTGTGCGACGACGGCCGGTTGGTTGGCCTGCTGACGGATCGCGACATCGTCGTGCGGTCCACCTCCGCCGGCCAGGATCCTCGCACCGCGCTCGTCGACACTGTCATGACGACCGAGCCTTACACGCTTCGGCCGGACGCTTCGGTGCTCGACGCGCTGCACATGATGGAAGAGCGGCAGTTGCGCCGGGTGCCGGTTCTGGACGCTCAGGGCACGTTGGTCGGTATCGTATCACTGGGCGATCTTGCCGCCGCGGGGACGCCGGAGGCCGCCGACGTGCTGGAGACGATCTCGACGCCAGCCGAACCCGATCGCTGAGGCGAAGACAGCGCCGGATGCCGAGACCACGCCTGAGGGAGTTGGTCTCGATCGCCCGGCTGCTCGGGCGCCTGCTGCGGACCGGGCGTCCCCGCTCTGTTTCGCTAGAGCAGCGGCTCGCCAACATTCCCCTGAATGCACTGCCGCTCAAGGCTCCCGTCGATATCCATTGGCAGGAACACCAGATTCCTTCCATCGAAGCGGAAAGCGAGTGGGATCTCGCTGTGGCCCTGGGCGTTGTTCACGCGCACCTCCGGCTGGCGCAGATGGAAGCCATGCGGCGTCTTGCGAGCGGACGGGTTTCCGAGGTGATCGGTCCAGCGGCAATCGAACTGGACCGCAGTTTGCGCCTGATGCGCTTCGGCGCCGCCGTGCCGCGAATGCTGGAGGCACTGGATGACGCAAGCCGGTGTTGGGTCGAGGGGTTTATCGCCGGCGTCAATCACCACATCACGCACGCTTCTGCCTTGCCGTACCAGTTCCAGCTCCTCGGCGTGGTCCCGCGGCCCTGGACGGTTGAGGACTTGCTGCTGGTCAGCCGGCTCGCGGCAACAGACGTCTCCTGGCTGATCTTTGCACGCTTGCTGCGCGGCCATGAGCGGCTGGAAGAAGCGGACTGGCAGGCCTTGTGGCCGTTGATGCAGACCGGCGACATGATGCCTTGGCCGAAGGGTGCCCTGGAAGCGGCGCTGGGCATGGTTCGCGGCAGCAATTCCGCCGCGGTCTCGGCGAGCCGTGCGCAGAACGGCGCAGGCATGATCGCATCCGATCCGCATCTTTCCATCAGCCTGCCGCCGTTATGGCTGATCGCCGGACTGCATGCGCCAGGCCTCGACGTGGTCGGGCTGATGATCCCGGGCCTTCCGGTGGTGGCACTGGGGCGCAATACTCATCTTGCCTGGGGCGGCACCAGCCTGCATGCCGCCAGCAGTGATCTGGTGGATGTATCAGACGAGCCAATGACCAGTCGAGACGAGGTCATCGCGGTCCGCGGTCGCGCACCGGTCACGGTCACCATTCGGGAAACGCGCTTTGGCCCCGTGGTAAGCGACGGCATCCTGCTACGGTCCGATCGGAAACTGGCGCTGCGTTGGGTCGGCCACCGGGCGAGTGACGAGATGGCCTCGATGCTCGGCGTGATGCGGGCCCGCGATCTCGACGCATTCCGCACCGCCCTGTCCAGTTTCGCCGTACCGGGACAGACGATGGTGGCGGTGGAGGCAGGCCCGAGGGGACGAGCGGGGCGGGTTATCGCGGCGCACCTGCCGCGCCGGGCGAACAGGCCCATGCCAAGCCTTATTTGCGCGCCGGACGAGGTCTGGGCATTCGAGGACCTGGTGCCGGGTACCACTTTCCCACAAACCCAGGAGGCGATCGTGGTTTCGGCGAACGATCGTCCGCCGGCGACCCCGGTGCCGGTCGGCTTTTTCTTTTCATCGCCTGACCGGACCCGGCGCATGCGGGCACTGCTTGAGACGGGCGCGCGGCTCACGCCCGAGGCGATGCGAGCGCTGCAACTGGATGTGATGCAGCCCGGCGCTCTGGCATTACGCGACGTCCTGGTTCCCCGGCTCAAGCCGGCGTCACCTCGACAGCAGCAAACGGTGCGGGAGCTTGCGCAGTGGAACGGATCATACGATGCGGGTTCCGCTGGTGCGCTGGTGTTCGAGGTGCTGGCAGCCGGGCTGGCGCGACGCCTGCTTGCGAAGGAAAAGCTGACGCTGCTGTCCGCGCTCTGGACTGGACGGGCGATGATGGCGCAACTGATAGCCGGTGCACCGCCCCCTGTGTTGCGTGCGGCACTCGGCGACGCAGCACGCGTATTGTGGCGCTACCGTACTTGGGGTGGTTCACACCGGCTTGGGCTGCGACACCCGCTCGCCTCGCTGCCTGGCGTCGGCCGGTGGTTCGCGACCGCGGACCGCGCGGCGTCGGGCGGCAACGATACGCTGAACAAGACCGGGCATGGTCCTGTGCGCGGCCGCCATCGGGTTACCTATGGGGCCTGTGCCCGGCACGTTTCGGATCTGTCCGAACCCGACGCGAACTGGTTCGTGTTGCAGGGCGGCCAGGACGGCTGGCTCGGCTCCGCGAACGCCACCGACCAGGCGGCCCTGTGGCACGATGGCCAGGCCATCGTTGTGCCGCTGCGTCCCGAGGCAGCCCGCGCATGGCCGCACCATATGCGACTGCTGCCTGAATGATCGATGCGACGCCCGTGCTGCGGGTGGTCGCCGCACGCCGCCGTGCCGCCTTGGCCCGCATGGATCCGGTGCGTGTGCAGGCCGCGACCCTACGCGGACTGCTGCAACGCGCCGCCAAGACGCGGTTCGGCCGTGACCACGGTTTCGGTCAAATCAGGACTGTCCAGAATTATCAGGCCGCGGTGCCGCTTCGCCAGTACGAGGCGTTCTGGCGAGACTATTGGCAGCCTGCCTTCCCCAACCTGCGCAACATCACCTGGCCCCGCCCGATCCCCCACTTTGCCCTGAGCAGCGGCACGACCGGCGGTCCCACCAAACACATCCCGGTCAGCCGCGCCATGGTCCGGTCCAACGCGGGGGCGGCGCTCGACACAATGGCATTCCACCTTGCGGTGCGGCCGCAATCCCGCGTGCTGGGCGGCCTTAACTTCATCCTCGGCGGATCCGTTGGACTGGAACGGCTGGCCCCCGGCGTGAACGCGGGCGACCTCAGCGGCATTGCTGCGAGCCGAATGCCGTTCTGGGCTCGGCTCCGTACGTTCCCGCCGCGCCATCTCGCGTTGATCAGCGACTGGGAGGCCAAGACCGCTGCCCTGGCTACGGCCTCGCTTGAAAGAGATATCCGCAGCATCTCGGGGACGCCAAGCTGGATGCTGCTGTTCTTCGATCAGCTGGCTGCCCTCCGACCCGGCAGGCCGCGACGGCTGGTGGCGTTTTACCCCAACCTCGAACTGGTCGTGCATGGCGGGATCGCCTTCACGCCTTATCAGGACAGCGTGTCGGCCTGGCTCGAAGGCAGCCACGCCGAGACGAGGGAAGTGTATGCGGCGAGCGAAGGGTTCATCGCGATGGCCGATCGCGGGTCAGGGGACGGGCTGCGGCTGGTGTTGGACCGGGGCTTGTTCTTCGAGTTCGTCAGGCCCGGGGAGCTCGACGACGCTCGCCCGGACCGGCGCTGGCTCGCGACCGCCGAGCTTGGCGAGGAGTACGCGCTGGTGCTGTCCACCAATGCCGGGCTTTGGTCGTATGTCGTTGGGGATACCGTGGTCCTGATTGACCGCAACCCGCCCCGGTTGCTCATCACCGGACGCACCGCTGCCACGCTATCGGCCTTCGGCGAGCATTTGATCGTCCAGGAACTCGACCAGGGCACCACCGAGGCGGCGCGTGCCCTCGGCACCACGGTGGTGGACTACGTGGCGGGGCCGCTGTTTCCGGGAGCGACGCGGCCGCGGGGCGGTCACATCTTCATCGTCGAACTGGCGCGTCCTGCACAGGGCGAGGAGGTCCGTTTCGCCGAAGCGCTCGACGCAGCGCTGAGCCGGCTGAACGCCGACTACGCCGCCCACCGGCGGGGCGGCTTTGGCATGGCGCCGCCCGAGGTGATCCTTGTGCGCCAAGGCACCTTCGCGGCCTGGATGCGCCGCCGCGGCAAGCTGGGCGGTCAGAACAAGGTGCCGCGGGTCATCCATGATCCGGGCCTTGTGGCCGACCTCCGGGCCTTCGTCACAGAGTAATATCGACCACGGGTGCGCAACCACTCGATCTGGGCCGATCTGCCGGAGGCACGAAATGTGCACGAGGACTATTCGAGACGGGCACCGCTCCGATCGCCGGATCTATCGTCCGGCGGAACTGCCGGGTCGGGCTGAAGTTGATGTGTTGCCAGCCGAGTGGTGACAGATGGTTAGCAATTCGAAGAGAACCACCCTTGGCTAAAGGAGGTTGGCCGTTCGGCGGTCGTTGAGGCCGGCAAGCCACTGGCCATCGCTGATTGCCCCCGCGCCAACAGCGGCGAGCATCGCGGCGTCGTCTGCTTCTGCCTCCCTGTCAGCCTGTCGCAGGCACTCGATAAAGGTAGCGGTCGTTGGCGATGGTGGCCGTGCCCGCAAATGGACGATGCCAAAATTGGTGGTCAGCCACGACTTGTAACCATGGCAGAACCTTGATCTCTCCACTACGGAGCCATGGTGCTGCGAGCGAGCCTGTCACGGCCACAATCACATCAGACGCCCGGACTGCCAGCAGAGCAGCGGTCGGGCTTTCAATGATACCGGCTGGATAGGCCGGGCACGATTGTCCGCTTTTCTGTGCCACTTGCCGTGCGGTGACGAATGGTTGCGCGATGCGATCCGGGATCCGTGAGATAAGACAGACCGGAAATCGGAACGATATCCGGCAAGGTCAGTTTCGCCCGTCCTACCAGTGGGTGAGCGGCTCGTGCGGCGAAGGCAGCCGGATGGCGCCGCAGAGGCTCGATCACCAGGTCCGGTTCCAATTCGCACTCGCTAATTTCAGTTACGGCAAGTTCTGCCTCTCGATCTCGCAGCCGGGCCAATGCTTGCACGTAATTGACCGATGTAAACCTGACCTGAACGTTCGGCCGTAGCGTCACCATGCGGCCGAGCGCGGCCATTCCGATGGTTTCCGCCGCGTAGGTGCCTGCGACGATGGCGACCTCTTGGTCGTGCTCGCCGCGAGCGTGACCCATACGCGCGCTCAAGACTCTGAACCGCTTCAGCAGATCACCCGCCTCTGCCTTTAGGGCCCGGCATAGGTCCGTCTCTTCTATGCCCTGGTTGCGACGGATGAATAGGACGCCGCGCAACCGCTGTTCCAGAGCGGCAACGTGCCGTGTCAACGCAGGTTGACTAACGCCAAGCACACGGGCAGCACGCGCGAAACTGCCGTGAGTGGTAACCGCCTCAACAAGCTCAAGATCCTGTACTTCCAGCATATGTCGATCCTGCAAGAGCAAATTGCGCAAATCATAGTCTTGTGGAGGGTCAGCGAATATTGGAAGATTCCGTAGGTCACCCATTTCCAATCTGGCGGGTGCAGGGGGTATCAAGGTGCCTGGAGCCCAATAACAAATAGCCGCGGATCCGAAGCCACGCTCGGCCTCTGGCAGCGGGGCCGGCTTTATGGTTAGTCCGTTCGCTTATTCGAGAGACAAAGGAGCACGTCATGACCCTCTCGCACTGGAATGTCGTCGCTGCCACCCGACGATATGGTCAGGGGGTTGACGACTTATGCTGGGCCAGTGGGAGTGCGTTATCATCGCGAGGCCGATAATAACGGTGTTCTCCCGGCGGCAACATTGCACTGCACCCTGGCGATAGGCAATGCATGCACTCGCCGCCGCTCCGTTCGAACAGCGAGGCTAGGTTTCCCGGCATGATCCGCGTGTCTGGCGGAACCTTCCGTATGGGGTCCGACCGCCACTATCCGGAGGAAGCCCCGTCGCACCGCGTGACAGTCGATGCCTTCTGGATCGACACGACGCCCGTGACCAACCGGCAATTCGCCGAGTTTGTCCGCGCTACTGGCCATGTCACCTTCGCCGAGACAGTGCCCAATCCGAAGGATTACCCCGGCTCGCTGCCGGATATGATCTTCGCCGGCTCGCTGGTGTTTACGCCGCCGAAGCACCGGGTGGACCTGCGGGATTGGAGCCAGTGGTGGACGCTGCTCAAGGGCGCGAACTGGCGGCAACCCTACGGTCCCGGCAGCAGCGTCAAGGGCCTCGATCATCATCCTGTCGTGCACGTGAATTTCGGCGACGCGCTGGCCTATGCCACATGGGCCGGAAAGGAACTGCCGACGGAGGCTGAGTGGGAGTTCGCCGCGCGCGGTGGCCTTGACAGCGCGGAGTTCGCCTGGGGCGAGGAGTTCATGCCGGGCGGCCGCGCAATGGCCAACACCTGGCATGGCGGGTTCCCACATCATCGACGGCCGGGTTATAGGCGGACATCGCCGGTGAAGGCGTTTCCACCGAACGGCTACAGTCTTTATGACATGATCGGCAATGTGTGGGAGTGGACCACTGACTGGTGGTCGGCGAAGCACACGGCGGACGCCCCCAAGGCGTGCTGCGTACCCGAGAACCCGAGGGGTGGATCAGAGGCTGCAAGTTACGATGCGGACCTGCCGGCCATCAGGATTCCGCGCAAGGTGATCAAGGGTGGCTCGCATCTGTGCGCGCCCATTTACTGTCGCCGCTACCGACCGGCGGCGCGTCATGCCGAGCCGGTCGATACATCAACGAGCCATGTCGGATTTCGTTGCGTCATACGGGAGAGGGGAACGAATCATGAGCGAGAACAAGGGTAACGGTGATGGTAACAGAGCCAGCCTCGGTCGCCGGGGCATGCTGCTCGGCACGACAACGGCAGCAGCCAGGACGGACTGATGTCGTCGGCGAATGCGCAGACCGCTCCGCCTCAGCCGGTAACGGCGGCGAGCGGCAACAAGCCCAACATCATCATGATCGTGTCCGATGATTTCGGCTATGGTGACGCCGGCTGCTATCTCGGCGGCGAAGCCCGCGGCATGCCGACGCCGAATATCGACCGCTTGGCAGCGGAAGGCATGATGTTCACGTCGTTCTATGCCCAGCCCAGCTGCACGCCGGGTCGCGCCGCGATGCAGACGGGTCGCATCCCGAACCGCAGTGGCATGACGACGGTTGCGTTTCAGGGCCAGGGCGGTGGTCTGCCGGCGGCCGAGTGGACACCCGCATCTGTATTGAAGACGGCGGGCTACAAGACCTTCTTCGTCGGCAAATGGCATCTCGGCGAGGCAGATTACGCGCTACCCAACGCGCAAGGCTACGATGAGATGAGGTATTGCGGCCTCTACCATCTCAACGCCTACACGTATGGCGATCCCAACTGGTTCCCGGACATGGACCCGAAGCTGCGGGAGATGTTCCAGAAAGTGACCAAGGGCGCCTTGTCCGGCAATGCCGGCGAAGCGCCCCACGAAGATTTCAAGATCAATGGCGAATACGTCGACACGCCGGACCAGGGCGTCGTCGGGATCCCATTCTTCGACGCCTATGTCGAGAAGGCAGCGCTCGACTATCTTGATCATAACGGCAAGTCCGGTCAGCCGTTCTTCATGAGCATCAACTTCATGAAGGTGCACCAGCCGAACCTGCCGGCGCCAGAGTTCATCCACAAATCGCCCTCGAAGTCGAAATACGCCGATTTAATCGTCGAGAACGACACGCGCATCGGCCGCATCATGGACAAGGTCCGCGCGCTTGGCCTCGACAAGAACACCTATGTTTTCTGGACCACCGATAACGGTGCCTGGCAGGACGTGTATCCGGATGCTGGCTATACGCCGTTCCGCGGGACGAAAGGCACGGACCGAGAAGGCGGCTCTAAGGTTCCATCCATCGCCTGGGGACCTGGAATCAAGCCGGGAAGCAAGAATGCCGAAATCGTTGGTGGACTCGACTACATGGCGACGTTTGCCGCACTCGGCGGGGCGAAACTGCCGGCGAATGACCGCGAAGGCAAGCCGATCATCTTCGACAGCTACGATATTTCGCCCGTGTTGTTCGGGACGGGAAAGTCGCCGCGCGAGTCATGGTTCTATTTTACCGAGGACGAGCTGACGCCAGGTGCAGCGCGGGTCGGCCACTTTAAGGCGGTCTTCAACCTCCGCGGCGGCGACGGTGAGAAGACCGGAGGCCTTGCGGTTGACTCAACCTCGGCTGGAAAGGACCGCAGGAGTATGTCGCGACCGTGCCCCAGGTCTTCGATCTGTGGCAGGACCCACAGGAACGCTACGACATATTCATGAACAACTATACAGAGCATACCTGGGTCTTGGTGACGATAAACGCGGCGGTAAAGGAGTTAATGCAGACGTATGTCAAGTATCCGCCGCGCAAATTGCAGAGCGAAGGCTATAGCGGACCGATCACGCTGACGCAGTATGAGCGCTTCCAGTTCCTACGAGACGAACTTGCCAAAAACGGGTTTCAACTTCCGCTGCCGACCGGGAACTGACCCGCGGTATCGAATCATGATCGCCTGACGCAAAGGACGCGCGCAACCGACGGGTGACGAGCTCAGCCCCCGCCGGTTGCGCGCTAGAGACAATGAGCAGGAGCAAGACGGTGGCTGCCAGAATAGGGTCAATCGAACGACGCGGCGTGATTGCCGTGGCTGCGGCGCTCGGGCTGGGCCCGTTGGTCCGCAACGCCAACGCACAAGCCGATCCGCTGCCGTCATGGAACCACGGTGCCGTAAAGCAGGCGATCATTGACTTTGTCACGCGGGTTACAGCCCCGGGCGGCACCGATTTTATTCCGCCAGACGACCGCATCGCCACGTTTGACAATGACGGCACGCTGTGGAGCGAGCAACCGGTCTACTTTCAGGTTGCGTTCGCAATTGATCGCGTCAGGGCCATGGCACCCGAACGGCCGGACTGGAAGAACGAGGAGCCGTTTCGCAGCGTGCTGTCCGGCGATCCGGCCGCGCTCGCAAAACTGAGCGAGAGGGATCTGCTTCAAATCGTAGCGGTCACCCATTCGGGCATGACCGTGGAGGCATTTCAGCAGACGGTCTTGGCGTGGCTTGCCACGGCGCGCCACCCGCGCTTCAACCGACCCTATACCGACCTCGTCTACCAGCCCATGTTGGAATTCCTCGGTTTTCTTCGTGCCAACGGCTTCAAGATCTTTATCGTATCCGGTGGCGGCATCGAATTCATGCGGCCGTGGGTAGGGAAGATCTATGGCGTTCCACCTGAGCAGGTGGTGGGCTCGTCCGGCGCGACCGAGTTTCACCTGACGGCCGACGGCAAGCCTGAGCTGGTGAAACTCCCGAAGGTGGAGTTCGTCGATGACGGCCCTGGCAAGCCGGTGGCGATCAACCGTTTCATTGGACGACGACCGTTCGTTTCATGTGGAAATTCGGACGGTGATCAGCAGATGCTTGAGTGGACGGCAGATGGCGCCGGCGCGCGGCTACTGGGCCTGGTGCATCATACCGACGCAGAGCGCGAGTGGGCGTACGATCGCAGCGGGTCCGTTGGCAGGCTCGATAAGGCGTGGGACGAAGCAGTCCGACGGGACTGGCTGGTCATCGACATGAAGCATGATTGGAAGGTGATCTACCCGTTTGAGAAGCAGTGATGCAGCCTGACTTCATCCACATCGCACTATCGCCTGAATTTTCGGGTCGGCCACGATCGCGTCACAGTCGTTCAGGAATGTCGTTTCGGCGGTGCTAGCGGCCCATTCAGTATCGCCATGATCGAGGCTGGCAGGGGGAACGAACGTCGTCATGACCATTCTGACAGCGATCGCTGAATGGAGCTTGCTCGCGTTTGGCGCCCTGCTTCTTCTCGTGCTGCTCATTGCGCATGAGGTTGGCTACTGGATCGGTTCGCGGCAAAAGGCGAGATCCGATGGCCGATCGGAGAGCGCCGCGATCGTCGTGGGTGGGATCCTCGGCCTTCTCGCTTTTGTGCTGGCACTAACACTGTCTTTTGCCAGCAGCCGCTTCAACGAGCGACGGGAAGGCACGCTGACCGAAGCTAATGCCATCGGCACGGCGTGGCTCCGCGCGGCGGCAATCGGCCAGCCTCGTGGCGATAAGATTGCGCGCCTGCTCGAACAGTACACGCAGGTGCGGTTAGATTTCGTCCGAACGGGCGACGACCCTGATCGGCTCGCGGCGCTGAATCAGCAAACCAACACGTTGCAGTCCACGATTTGGGGACACGCGGCAGCCATTGTGCGGGAGCATCCCGGACCGGTGTCGACATGGCTGGCGTCGTCCATTAACGACGCTTTCGATGCTGGCACAGATGAGCGGTTCGGCTTCGCGCTTAAGCTTCCGAGCCAGATCTTCTGGTTGGTCGTCGGCCTCTCCGTCCTCGGCAGTGGGGTTGTTGGCTATCAACTTGGCCTGAAAGGCGGCACGATCAGACCGATGATCGTGTTGCTGACGGTAGTCTGGACCGTGGTGATTGTTGACATTCTTGATTTGGCGGCAGGGCGGTTTGGGAATCTTTGTACCGACCCGGTCGCGTACGAATGGGCGCTTCGAGGCTTCAAGGGGGGCGTTACGATTCCACCGCTGCCTGAGCAGTGATCGGCCGTTGGGATATGGGATTGATCGACGTCGACCGCGATGCAAAGCACCTTGCTCATCATCATGGGTCGGGGTTATCACACCATCGATCCGTACGCAGCGCGAGCACACCTTTGATCATGCTTGGAAGTGCGCTCTGGTTTGTTGGCTGCGCCACAGCCCCTGACGTCCAGTCCGACAAACTGCTGCCGGGTGCAATGACGATCGAGCGGACGGCGGTCGCCTGCAATCAGTCCATCGAAACCGATGCTCGCTATCAGCACCTTAATAGCTTATTGCCGCTGGCCGCCCCTTATCGGGCTTCAGTGGTTCAGATGACCAATACTGATCCAGCCAATGACGATGAGATCCGTGCGCTGACAGCATGGACGCAGGACATGCAAAAATGCCGTCAGGAGGTGATCGGATACGTTCGGCAGAGTTCACCAATCTCTCTGGCATTGGTCCTGTCCGCTTGGGCTGACGAGGATGAGGTCTTCGTCGGCGTGATCCGGCGAAAGCTGTCATGGGGTGTTGCGGCGACACGTCTCCGCGCCATTCAGATCAAGCTTCTGTCAAACCTGACTGATCGGGCAATTCAAATCGATGCCCAGCTTAGCGCCGCAAAGCAAGCCGAGCTTTCACGGCGGGTGGCTATTTTTGGTGCGTTCACGAACCTCGCGCCGTAGCCAGACCAACCTGAAATCAGTGAAGTTGCCTTGGTTTTGTGCACACCGGAATATTTGCGTTCAGGGAGCCACGATGGCCAAGACGAGATTCCCGTATCCTTCTCGCAACCGTGTCATGCACGCAGACCAGCAACAAGTGGCTCAACCTGCGTTGCCCTGAAGGCTAGCGACTGGGTTGCTTGGTAGGGATCATTCTGCAGAAGGCTTACGTTACCTGAGATTGGGAAGCCGTTAGACGCCGGCTGGTTTAAACACCGCCAACGCAACGCTGTTCCTCAAACACCGCCACGTATCACGCGTTCAGCGCGGGAACAGAAACTGCACCTGGAACCTGATCGCCCAGGATGGCCCTAGGCTCGTGCGGATCGGATAGTCGAATGCCTGCAAGGAGGCGTTCATCGGCTGTGAGCCAATGTGGAAGATCCTTCCGACACCACCACCGGCGGGAACGTTCCAGCGGTTTCCCGAGGCTGCTGTCCAGTCTGCCGTTATGATCGGTGCGCTAACGAGATACCAGCCGCCCGGCAGGTTATAGTTCACGAACGGCTGCAGGAGCAGCTGGCTTACGTCCTTACGACTATTAGGACCGGCAACCGACCAAAGCTGCCGCCCAAGAATGCCAATGACCCACGGCTTTGGCATCACGAGGGCGACCGCTGCGGGACCCATGCTGAGCTTGCCGGACCCGATTTCCGAATTTGTCGCCGTTGGAAGCGTGACGGATGGGCCGACACCCCAGACCAGCCCCTTTGATGCCGCCGGCGAGATGTAGAACGTCTGATTGATGTCACCGAGGCCAAACACTGAACTTGTGCCGGCCGGCACGCCTGCATTGTCGGCGAGGCCAGGCACCAATCCTGGCACGTAGATCAGCGGGGCAATCGTGCGGCTGATCACGTTCCAATCGCCGAAGGTGAACGGCAGCACCGGTTGGATATTCAGCACATTGCCGACGGCATTGTGGGTCGGACCGGCTCCGCCAAAGATATTGTTTTGAAAAGGAAGACTATAGGTCGCTGCGACCGGGTTTTGCGCCGCTGCCGCCAGATCGGCGTCCGAATGTTGCGCAAACGTGCATGGCCCCCGCAACAGCGCGGTGATCAAAACCAGCCATCCCGCAATGGTTGATTTTCTCAATGCAACAATGCCTCTTCAATTCGCGGGAACTTTTGCAGTGTTTGCCGCGGAATAATGCCTCGCTTCGGCACCGGCCGCCTTGTGATATGCATCGTTTCCTCGTGGTGATCACGGAATCATCCTACCGCACGACACCGACCCCATCAGTGGGGGGTGAGGCTAGCCCTGCTCCGAATGTGAGAATCTCCTGTATGATAACGTCCTTTATCATACAAGAATTATTGCCATTAAGAATCCGGCGTCAGGAGACGCCAAACATGCGCGATGCAACCAAACGCTCAACCCCCAGACCAGCGAGGTCAATCCCGACGGCGGACCCGAGCAATTGCAACTTAGTCATTGCTTCCCGCTCTGTCAGCTGCCACCCGATACTGTCAGAACTCTGTCGGCGAGGACTGGTTCTTTGACACGAAACCACGTGACGTAGAGCACCGGCAGGAAGATCAGCGTGAGAACCGTGGCGACCAGCAATCCCCCCATAATCGCGACGGCCATCGGTCCCCAGAAAATGGTGACAACGATCGGGATCAAGCCGAGAATCGTGGAGACGGCCGTCAGCATGATGGGGCGGAAGCGAGACACCGCCGCCTCGATGACCGCGTTCCATATGTCCCTGCCCAGCGCCTTTTCCGCTTCGATCTGCTCGATGAGGATCACGGCATTGCGGGCAATCATGCCGATCAAGGCGAGTATGCCTAGAATGGCCACGAAACCGAGCGGCCTATTGAACACGACGAGCGCCCCCACGATGCCGATCAGGCCCATCGGAACGACGCTCAGCACCAGGAACAGGAGATTGAAGCTCTGCAACTGGATCATCAGGAATGTAACCATCAGAAACAGCATCAGCGGCACAACGGCCATGACCGATGCCTGAGATTTCTGGCTCTCCTCGACCGTCCCGCCGACCTCGATGTGGTAAGAGCTCGGCAGGCTCGCATTCAGCTTCTCGACCGCGGGTGCAAGCGAGCTGACCACGGTCTCGGGCGACCATCCGGGGGCAACATCGGCCTGCACGGTCAACGTGGGGACGCGGTCACGTCGCCAGATCAGCGGATATTCCTGATCGAAGTCGAAGGTCGCAAACTGGCTTAATGGGACGGTGCGCCCATTCGGAAGGGGCACCTGGAGATTGCGCAGCGTCGAGAGCGAAACCCGCTGTTCGTCGGTCGCACGCGCCAGGACGTTGATAGAGTAGATACCGTCCCGCACTTGCGTGACGGGCACGCCCGAAACAACTGTGTTCATCACCGAGGCAAGTGCCTGGGAACTCAGCCCGAGCAGCCGCGCCTGGTCCTGGTTGATATTAATCCGCACCATTCTCGCCGGTTCCATCCAGTCGAAATTGACGCGGCTGGCGCCGGCGTTCGTGCTCAAGAGTCCGGCAAGCTGCATCGCGGCGTCGCGCACCTCACTGATGTCGGGACCGCTGACGCGATATTGCACCGGCCAACCCACCGGCGGCCCAAGCCCGAGCGGCGCCACTCGGCTGACCACGCCAGGAAAGTCATCGGCGAGCGCCGCTTCCAGCTTGGCATGGAGCCGATCGCGGGCGGCCACATCCTTGGCGACAATCACCAGCTGGGAGAAGAAGTCGTTCGGCAGCTGCACGTCGAGAGGCAGATAGAAGCGGATCGCACCACGTCCGACATAGGTGGTCCAGTGATCAACGTCGGGATTGTCCTTCAGCAGCTTGTCGAGGCGGGCGGATACTGTCTCGCTGGCAAAGATCGAGGCGTTCTGCGGCAATCTGAGATCAACGAGAAGATCCGGACGATCGGATGGCGGAAAGAACTGGCGCGGCACCAACGGCACCGCGAGAACTGCGCCCACGAAGCAGGCGAGCGTGATCCCAATGGTCACCCAGCGCAGCCGCATGGCGCCGGTCAGCAAGTCACGGAAGACACTCAGGATCTTGCTCGGCTTGGCCGGTCGCGCCGTCTTGGGTTTGGCGAGGATCACCACCCCAAGCAGAGGCGCGAACAGCACGGCAACGACCCAGGATAGGATCAGGGTGATGCCGACCACGACAAAGATCGAAAAGGTGTATTCGCCGGCTGAACTTCGTGCGAAGCCGATCGGCACGAATCCCGCCGCCGTGACGAATGAGCCGGTCAGCATCGGGAATGCCAGCGTCTTGTAAGCGTAGGCCGCGGCCTGCACCTTGCTCTCGCCTTCGGCGAGCCGCGAGGTCATCACGTCAATCGTGGTCATCGCGTCGTCGACCAGCAGCCCGAGCGCAATGATCAGCGCGCCAAGGGAGATGCGCTGCAGATCAATCCCGAAATACTCCATGAACGGGAAAACAATGGCGATGGTCAGCGGGATCGACAGCGCCACGACGGCGCCGGGCCGGATGCCGAGACTGACGACGCTCACCGCCATGATGATGACGATCGCCTGCCAAAGCGACGTTGTGAAGTCGCTGATGGCGTGGTCGACGACTTCGGGCTGGTCGGCCACCAGGATCGGCTCGATGCCGACGGGCAGATCCGCCGTTATTTCGCGCATGACGTTAGCGACATTCCGCCCGAGAGCCAGGACGTCGCCACCCTCACGCATCGAGATGGCTATGCCAATGGCAGGCTTGCCGTCGACGCGAAACATCGGCTGCGGCGGATCGGTGTAGCCGCGGCGAATTTCGGCGATGTCGCGCAGACGGATCAGACGCCCATTGGCGACGAAGTTCACCGAGAGGAGGTCCTGCTCGGATTCGAATGCGCCGGACACGCGCAGCAAGAGCTTCTCGTCGCCCGTCTGCACGGTGCCAGATGGACTGACGATATTCTGCGCCTGGAGCGCCGACAGCAGCGCCGCGCGGTCGATCCCAAGCGTCGCCAGCTGCTGCATCGAGAATTCGACGAAGATCTGTTCGTTCTGCGCACCGAGCAGTTCGATCTTGGAGACATCCGGAACCTGCAGCAGCCGCGAGCGTATGTCCTCCACATGGTCGCGAATCTCACGGTGGGTGAATCCGTCCCCTGTAACGGCGTAGATGATCCCGAAGGTGTCGCCAAACTCGTCATTGAAGCCCGGACCGATCACGCCCTGCGGAAGCGTGGAGCGCATGTCGCCGACGCTCTTGCGGACATGGTACCAGGTGTCGGCGACCTTGGCGGCGCTCGTCTCGCCCTTCAGGTTGACGAAGATGGTTGTGCGGCCCGGGCTCGTGAAGCTGCGCAGGAAGTCGAGGTTGGGCGTTTCCTGGAGTGTGCGCTCCAGCCGTTCGGTCAGCTGATCGAGCGTGTCGTTGAGACTAGCGCCGGGCCAGGCCGCCTGCACGACCATTGTCTTGATGACGAACGCCGGGTCTTCGTCGCGCCCGAGACGGAAGAACGAGAGCGACCCCGCGATGATCGACACGATCATGCAGTAGACGACAAATGAACGATGCCGCAACGCCCAGTCGGATACATTGAAACCCATTACGACGGACCCACTATGAGGACGGTCCGAGCAGCCGGACCACTTGGCCGGGATGCAGCGCCTGAACTCCGGCGGTCACCACGATATCGCCCGTCTCGAGCCCGTCGGCGACGACCACCGTGCCCGGATCGAAGCGCGATACTCCGATGTTGCGCATCGACACGGTCAGCTTCGACGGATCGACAATCCAGACCGCGGGTTCATGGTTGAACTCGGTTAGCGCGGAGGCGGGGATCGTGACCATGTCGGCGGCGCCCACCTCGGCGGTCCCGTTGACGGTGGAGCCGAGTTGCATCGCGGCGGGCGGATCGGTCAGGCCGACCTTCACCTGAAACGTCCTTGTGACGGGATCGGCCTGGGGGGCGACCTCGCGCACCCGGCCGGATGCTTTCACCGACGGATCGTCAGTCAGGGCGACCGTGATCCTGGTGTCGTCCGGTGCTGAGCGCAGCAATTGGGCGGGCACGTCGAACACCGCGTCGCGACCACCCTTCCGCGCGACCCGGACAATCATCTGTCCAGCCTGCACAACCTCGCCCGGCTCCGCGCCCCGCGCCGTCACCGTGCCCGCGGCGTCCGCCGTCAGGACGGTGTAGCTCACGCGGCGGGCAGCGATCTGCAATTGCGCTTCTCCGTCATCGACCTGGGATTGAGCGGTCTGCAGCGCCTTCTCTGCCAGATCGAATTGAGCCCTCGGCGTGTGGCCCTGGGCCAGCAGCGTTCGCTGCCTCTCGAACGCGGATCGAGACTGGGTCAGGGCGGCCCGCGCGGCGGCGACACTGGCCTGCGCCGAACGAAGTGCGTTCACCTCGTTCTCCGGGTCGAGCCTGGCCAATTCCTGTCCGGCCTCGATGTGGTCGCCGACGTTGACCGGGCGCTCGATCATTCGCCCGGTGAGCCGAAATGCGAGCGACACTTCGTCTTCTGCCTCGATGTGCCCGGTCAGGACGAAATTCTCGCCCGTGTGCTGCGTGGCGGCGGTTATGGTGCGGACGGGGCGCGGCACGGGGGCATCGGCCTTGACGTTGGGCTTGCACGCCGCCAGTCCGAGCAGAGCACCCGAGAAGCAAACTACCACCCACATTGGACGGGACGGTCTCACGCGATGTCTCTCAGGCAAGGGTTGCTTGCCGCACAGCGCGGCGATTGGTGAGGGCGATCGTCACATAGGCGAAGCCCGCGATGATTAACGCGATACCGGCGATCGTACCAGGCGTATAGACGTGGGTGTATCGCAGTTTCATCACCATCGTTACGGTGACGCAGAGTGCAACCAGGCCGGCAACGAACAGCCAGCCCCATCCCGCCCGTGGTCGCACCCGCAACGCGAGCCCGATCTGCAAGACGCCCTGGATCAGGAACACCATGGCGATCAGCAGCGTGAGCGCGAAAGCGCCCTTCAACGGGTTTAGATAGATCAGGATCCCGCCCACCACCTCGATGGCACCCATCAGCAATTGCCAGACGCAGCCCGCCCACTCCTTGACCTGCAGCGCTTCGATGATCTTCACGATGCCGCCAATCGCCAGTGCCACCCCGAGGACTACGCTCGCCGCGATAGAAGAAGCAGCCGGCAAGATCACCGCGGCGGCGCCGCACGCGATAAGAACAATGCCGAGAAACAGGAACCAGCCCCACTTCGACGCCAGCAGCTCCCCGGCGCCGCGGATCTCCATCGTCGTCATGTCACTCTTGCCATTTCGGTTCGGGCCGATACGTCACGTAAAAGTACATTTCTGTGCGTCGGTCGGCATGAGCCCGTAATCCCACGGCCATGCGTGGTGTCCCAAACCAAGCGACGGCGTGGCCGGGCGGCAATGCCCGGCGGCGTCCGCTTCAGCGGAGGAAATCGGCGAAGCTTGCCGCCTCGCTCGCCGCGCGTTCGGCGCGCAGGCTGGCCGGCGCCAGTCCGGCAACCGCGGCGGCGCGCACCTCGCTCGGGCTCTGGGCGAACTCATGGCGGAAGGCGCGGCTGAAACTCGACGCATCGGCGAAGCAGAGCTGCTCGGCAAGCGTCGAGATCGACTTGCCCAGGGCCGGGCCGCACAGCACGGCGTGCGCCTCGAGCAGCCGCTGGCGCTGGATATACTGGGCGACGCCGCCCGCCTCCTCCAGCAGCCGATACAGGTTGGAGCGCGAGATCCCCACCAGACGGCTCAGCGTCTTGGGCGTCAGGGCGGGCGAGCGCAGGTGCTGACGCACCGCTTGGCGCACCCGCTCCAGCCGCCCCAGATCGATCTGGCGGCTGGCGATCACGAGGCGCTCGGCCGACGGCGCGATGCAGGCGACGAGCATGCCGCGCACCGCCGTCGTCAGGCGCGGCAGCTCGTCCGCCCCGATCGTCGGCAAGCGGCGCTCCAGCGCCAGCATGTAGTCGCCCAGCAGATGACCGAGCGGGGTGTCGAGCACCGCGCCGCGCGCCTGATCGAACTGCGGCGCCACGGTGCGGAAGGCATCGCGCGGCAGGAAGATCTGCAGCCGCTCGACGGCGGTGCGCTGACTGTCCGAGGGCTCGCCGAGCGACCACAGATACGGCACGCCGGGCCGGGCCTGCAACGCACTCGTCTCGGTGCGCAGGCTCGTCGTGCCGCTGCGGCAATACGACAGCACCCAGTGATCGACCGGATCGCGCCGCAGGCCGGCCTTGGTGCGCGCGACCCGCACGGAGGGTGCGGCCACCCGGCTCACCGCCAGCTCGCCCAGCCGCCAGATCTCGTTGACGGCGGCAAACCCGCTGTCGGCCTGCTGACCGGGCATCACTTCGATGATCGGCTGGAAATGCTCACGCCACGCCTCGTATTGATCGCGCGGCTCGAGCGAGCGCGTCGCGAACACGTTCTGTGTCATCTGTCGGTCCTTCCCACAGCAGTGTCGCAGTCAGGGCGCTGTATCACTGAAGCCGCTTCGGCAGCCTTGAAAACCTGCGGTTATTTCTTCACCTCCAGAGCCCAACAACCCCGGATAGAGCTGCCAAACGCGGCGCTGCCGCGGTTAGTCGTTGGAGCGGCGGCGTATCGACGCACAGGTTTATTTGCGCGTACTCGTGTCGACGCGATGATGATAGCATACCCACATCCATGCGGGTAAGCATCGAATTTTCAGCATATAGTCGCCAAATTAAAACGGATTGTCAAAAGAATTTTACATGTCGCCTTCGGCACGGTTGCATATGGCGGTGCATAACTGCTCGCGTCACCGCAGCCGCACGCCCCAGATGCAGGCTGTCAATTGGGACGACATGCACAGCCACGGAATTCAATGCCAAAGCTAAACCGGCCGGGTTTTTCCGAGCATGGGTGAATGATATGTCGGGCAGAACGCTGTCTTGCGAGCCAGCGCCACCTTCGCCTCGCACATCCCGCGCCGCACCGTCAGCCTCGCTGCCCAACTCTTCAGCGTCGAGCCTCTCAGCGTGTGAGCCGGATAGGCTCCATCCTCGTGGTCTGATGCCAACGCCCGATTCAGGGCGTTGGCTGAATCAGCCCACCAAATCAAGCTAGTGGCCTGACGCAGACTGCACTTTCAGTCTGTGTCGGATCACTAGTACCTCGGCACAATGGTTTTGACCGTTTAAGCATAGCCCGGATTTAGCTCGGGCAATGCCGCGCGGTCGACTAAGACTGCGATGCTCCGGGGTATCCCCGGCTGGCGAGAGATCAGCCCGGCCTGCTCGAGGGTGAGTATCATTCTGATGGATGCTTGGAGGCGTGACGCGGAAGAGCCGCATCATGTCTGCCTCTGCCGATGGCCGCCCATTCACCAGCGTGTAGGCGTGAATGAACGCCAGATACTGGCCCTGCTTGGGTGTGAAATCTGGTCGAGAAGCCGTGGCGGCTTGCTTCATCGCGGTGCTCAACAACGCGGATAAGCTATGAACATAGGATATCGGGTCGACCTTAGCGAGGCGGCGCGGCTCGGGGCGGATCGCAAGCGGCCTGGCAAGGAGACGGCTGCGGGTGGCGACCGCCTGCTTCAGCCCGCCCGCGGAGCGCAAGCGCTGGACGCTGGATCTGTTGGCCGGCGCGATGGTGCAGCTAACCAAGCATTCCGGGCGACCGAGCACGCGAAGGAGGGTGTCGCGCGAGACGGTGCGCCGTCGTCTCGCCGAAGACAATCTGAAGCTGTGGCGAAAGGACATGTGGTGTATTCCGCAAGTCGACGGCACCTTTGTCGCGCGGATGGAGGATGTGCTCGATCTCTACGCGGAAGCGGCCGATCCAAAGCGCCCGATGGTTTGCTATGACAAAAGCCCGACGCAGCTGATCGACGAGGTGCGCCAGCCGATCCCGGCCGCCGAAGAAACGTCCCACCATTTCATCAGGCTGGTAAAGCGCCAAACAACCCGAGCCGGCCGTTTTCGCTCGCCGTGACCCAAGCTCAACCGCTCGACAGCACCGCGATCGCCCGATCAAGCTGAGGATCACTTCCGGCCGCGTATCGGGAATCGAAGGGCACCGCAATCGTTGGGTCAACGCCCACGCCCTCCAGCCGTTCGCCATCCACTCGCACGTCGTCGACGGCGAGCAGCATCAGGTCGCCGTTGCTCATCAGGTAACGTAGTGGCCGCCAGCACCGCGCCGCTGGTGCGGCTGCCGATCACCGCGCCAAGCCGGTATTTTTCGAAGCCGTAGGCGAGCACTTCCTTGCCGCTGCGGGAGCGCTCGTTCACCAGCATGGCAACCGGGCGGCGCCATTTCACGTTGTCAAGCCGGACGCGGCCATTGCGGTCGCGCACCTGCATGGTTGGCGCACGGGCATTGAACAGATCCAGGTAGTCGGGTACGGCGCCGCCCCATCCCTCCCGCAGATCGAGCACCAGCGCATCGGCATCCTTCAGCACACCCTGGCCGAGAAGCTGCTCCAGGGCCTCCTGGTAGGCGTCGCTGGCATAGGACCAGACATGCACATAGCCGATGCGCCGCCCGTTAGACGTCGGAATAAGTCGCGCGCTCGCCCGCAGTCCCTGCAGGAACATCTCGTGTGGCTGCAGCTCGGCCGGCGTCACAATGATCGGCTCGACCGCCCCGCCTGCCCGCCGGCGGATCGACAGGACGACCGGACTGCCAATCTTGTCCCGGAACGATAGCACCGGGCGGAACGGCGCGCCATCGGCGGCGACGATCTCGTCGCCCACCAGCAGTCCGGCGCGCTGCCCCGGCGCATCTGCGATCACGCCGGTGACGAAGCTATGGCCTGCCGCGTCGGAACCGGTGAAGATGCCAATGCCCGGATAGGTGATCTTCCCGCCAGGGAACACGCGCTCCAGTCCGCGATGGCGCAGGGCACCGGCAAAGATGTCGGCCAACTGGTAATAGGCGGGCTCCGCCGGCGTATAGAGCTCGGTGTGCGAGGCATGCAGCTCCGCGAGCATGGTGTTGATTACCGCGGCCAATGCCTCCTCGGATCCAGCCGCTGCCGCCTGAGGCGCATAGCGCGCGCGCACGGACGCCCAGTCCAGGCCATGCAGGCCTGGATCGTAGAAATGGTCCCGCACCGTCTGCCAGACCTCCTCGAGCACGGCCTCGTTGCTGTCCGCGCGTGCCCGGGGTGGCGCGTCGGCCGGTGTCGCGGGTGTCGACGCGAAGGGGCACCCCGTTCCAACAAGCAAGAGGGCGAACGCCAAGACTGCGAGGCGACGCATCTAGTTTGGCCCGGTCACGCGGATCAGCCGGTCATGCGCCGAGTCGGCGCCCCACACCTCGCCCGGCCGGCCCAGCAACTGGCGGATCCAGACGTCGCTCGTCTGTCCGGCGATCCGGTTGAACTGGCCCTTGACAGGATCGAAACGCAGCAGCGTGCCGGCCCCGAAATCGCTCACCCACACGACGTCATGCTGATCGACATAGACGGCATAAGGCTGCGGCCTATCGCCGGGCAGAGGCCAGGAGTGCCAGGTGTTCCCATGTGGATCAAAGCGAGCGAGCTGGCCTGCGAGAAACTCGCTGATCCACAGGACGCCTTGCGAGTCTCGACCAGATCCGCCGCGCGCCCTGCTGTGGCGTTGGCGGCTCGATCACCGCGGCCGCACCCGTCGTTGGATCAATGCGCGCGATGTAACTGCTCGCCAGTGACGCGAAGTAGATCGCGCCGGCGGGCGTGGTGGTGATGCCATAGGCCCCGGGACCGCGCGGCGCGTCCCACACGCGTACCTCGCCCGACACTGGGTCTACTCGGCCATAAATGCCGGTTTGACCGGTGAACCACAGCACGCCTGACCGGTCGAATGTCGCGGTGTTGAGATCGGCCTCGGCCCGGTTCGGTGGCAGCGGGAAGCGACGGATTGCGTGCGAGGCTGGATCAACGCGCAGGATCGCGTTGAGGCCACCGTCGGTTATCCAGGGCGCACCGTCAGGACCAACGATGACGCCATGCGGCGCTGATCCATGGCCGAGTGGGAACTCGTCCACATGGCCGGTACGCGGGTCAAGGCAGCCGAGTGCGCCGGCTGCTTGGGCGGTGAACCATACCGCGCCGTCCGGTGCGGGTGCCACGTCATGCGGGCCGCTGCCTTTGGGAACCGGAGAACTCGGTCCAGCCCAGTGCTGCGTACGCACATCCCGTCCAAACTAACAGGAGCAGAAGCGCTAGTCGGATGAGCGCGATCATGAGGGCCCCGTTTTTGCCCGCGATCTTCCCTCGCGGTTGGTCGCTCGGACATGGGAAGCCAGAGCGGCGCCAGGAAGTGCTGCCGAGGATGTTTTCCGCGGGCTGGTCCGCCGTGGCGTCCCCACGATCCGCGGCGCATGCCGGAGATCGCCGACATTGCAAATGCGATCGACTCCCTGTTCAGCGAAAAGGCACACAACATCACGGGCACAGTGAACGGTGGATGCCGGCAATACGGCCTGAGCGGCTGCTAAGTCGGGGCGCTTAAAGACGCCTCGTGCCGTCGACGATCGACTGCAGCAGATCCGTGTCCCAGGGGATGAAGCGGCCGGCCTCACGGTCGTTGAACCAGACCGGGTCAGCTGCCTCCGCATAGCCTTCCTGCAGCAAGCGTCCTTTCGCCAGCTTGAAGGTTCCGGTGACGTCGAGCGCGGCGCCGATCCGCAGAAACAATGGCTGCGCATAGTCTGGTAGCTGCGCCGCAAGATGCGCCCGCAGGCCCGCGAGGTCAAAGCGCTCATCGGTGGTGATGGCGGCCATACCGGCGCGGCCCTCATGCCCCGGCACTGTCACGCCATAGACGACGGCATCGGTTACACCCGGGCAGGCGCGAAGCACGCCGGCGACCTCGGTGCTGGCGACGTTCTCACCCTTCCAGCGGAAGGTGTCGCCAATACGGTCGACAAAGTAAAAATATCCGGCAGCATCTCTGCGCATCAGGTCGCCGGTTCGGAACCAGCAATCGCCGGTGGCACACACGTCGTGCAGCAACTTGCGCACCGATGCGGCCGCATCGGTATAGCCGTCGAATTGCCGTGCCGGAGATCGTGTCGCATCCAGCACCAGCCCGAGCGCCTCGCCGACCTCGTCGGGCCCGCAGGCGATGCACAGGCCGGCGGCGTCACGAAGTGGCACCCCGGTCTCTGGGTCGCAGCGAATCAACCGGACCGGGAAGCGCTGCGCCAGGACCGGCGGCACCCGGCCAATCGCACCTGGCTTGCCCTCACAGTTATACAACGACACGCTGCCTTCCGTGGCGGCGTAGAATTCCAGGATCCGCGCCACGCCGAAGCGCTGCGCGAAAGCGGTCCAGACGTCGCCCTGGAGCCCGTTGCCGCAGGCTAGCCGCAGTCGGTGTTGCCGCTCGCGAGGATGTGGCGGGCTGCCAACGAGGTACCGGCACAGCTCACCAATATATTGGAAGATGGTGCAGTCACCATCGACGACATCGTCCCAGAACCGGCTGGTGGAGAAGCGCTTGCGAATCAGCACGGAACCGCCTCTGACCAGCATGGCGCCAATCGCGACGATACCACCTGTGCTGTGATATAACGGCAGGCAGTCGTATAGACGGTCCACCGGCTGCGTGTTCATCATGCCGGCGAACCAGAAACTCCATTCCACCACGCGGCCGTGCGTAACATGGGCCGCCTTCGGTACACCGGTGGTGCCGGAGGTATAGATCAGCAAGGCCCGATCCTCCGGCGCGGGCAACGCCCGTTCCGCGGCCGGCAACGGTGCCGCGCTGTAACGCATAATCTCCGGCTCGAACCGCGACCAATCGCCGGTCGGTGCTTCGCCATGCACCCAAATGCGGGTGTGTGGTGCAAGCCTGTCCGCCACCGCGGCAACAGCAGGCAGCAGGGCGCCAGCCACGATCAGCCGAGCTGATCCGACGATAAGGATGCTGTGCAGCAGCGCATCCGCCATGAGGTTGGTGTTGATTAGAGCCACAACGCATCCGGCGCGGGTTAGCCCAAGCCAGATGGCGACGTAATCCGGGCAATTGGGCATCAGCAGGCAGATGACATCCCCGGCGGCGAAGTCCTGTGCGATCCCCCATCGCGTAACGCGGTTCGATTGCGCTGCCAGCTCACGGTAGCTGAGCTGTCCGTCCTCGCCCAGCAGCGCCGGACGGTCGCCAAAGGCGGCGGCGAGGTCATCAAGCAGCCCGGGCAGCGTCGTGTCGGGTGCGTCATCCATGATCTTGATGGCTTCAAGAGCACGGATCCACGCCTTCAGTGCCCCGCCGCGTCCCGGTCGGTCGAGTGTTGGTACCACGCTTTCATCGTCGCGCATGATCGCCGCCACCTTGCAAGGAAACTCCGTTTGGGCTGGCCACGCTGCGGCTAGAGTCAGGGAAAACGCCGGCAATTATGCCAGGCCCCTGCCGCCAAATAAGTCTGTCCGAAATCGGAACTTAAACGCCTTGTCGCTTCCGTGCAAGAACCAAGCGGATTGTCGTGTGGCGGTAAAATGGCAGACCCGATCATGCCTGGCAACCTTCATGACCGAGCCACCGCTTGCGGCGCGATCAGGCGGCTTGCATGCGACCGGTGAGTTTCAACGGCCGCTTCGGCTGGCTCCCAGTGCTGGCTGGCAGCGTAGCGGGACACACAGCGGCCATGCTGTGGGCGATCCGCGTGCGCAGATCCTTCGCCAGGAAATTCACGTAGGGCTCTCGCAAGAGGCTCAAATGCGTTCCCTCGACGGAAACAATGACGGCTCGAGCGGCAAGCTTGCGCCACACCTTTCCCACTTGGGGCACACGAAGAAGCGGTTTTACCTTTGCCTCGTAGACCACTACATCGCCCGAATAGTCTTTGGGCGCATATTCAAGCAGCGCGTCATAAAGACGCTTCATGAACGACCTCTGATTGAGCGGATAGCGAGACAGGTCGATAAATCCCTCTACCGGGTGGCTGCCAACCACCTCCTCGCCGCTTTTGCGAGGCAGAATTTTTCTGCCGAACGCGCTTGCTTTATTCGAGACACGCCAGATCAGGGAGTAAAGGGTCCGTTTCGTCATCAGCTCTTCATGGAAGATCCAGCCTGGAACATTGCGCGCTAGCTCCAGCAGATAAAGCGGATGCCAAGGGCGGAAGCCAACGGCGACATTCTCAGGTGCCGCGTCGAGGGCGGCAAGAAGGCTGACTTCACGTCCACGGGCACGTAAATTCTGTGCAACTTGCAGCGCGATGATCGCCCCTGCTGACCATCCTCCCAGCAAGAAAGGGCCTTTCGGCTGAAATTTGACAAGAGCACCAGCGTAGTAGTCCGCGATTGACTTAACCGAAGCACCGAATTGAGGATCTTGCATCTTCTTCGGCGGTGCTTGAATGCCAAAGAATCGCACCGCCGGCATGAGCGTGGCTAGATCACGAAAATCTGTCCCGCCCGCGCCAGACAGGGAGTGAACGCAATAAAATGCCGGACTTAGGTTTGTCGCGTCGAGAGCGCTGTCGCTGATTGGGCAAATCACGTGCTCTGAGCTGCGCCTTGTCCTAGCAAACAAGGCATTCAACGCGCCGGTGTTGCTCGGCGGATCTATGTCGGGCGCCACCGTTTGGTGGATCGGCACCCCTGTGGACCTGACCGGCGCTGTTGAGATAGGGCCTTCGACACCTGAGCGTGACGAGCTATAAATAGAGTTCGACATGACTTGGTTCTCTGTCTTGGTATGCTAAGTGAAAGCAAACATTGCAAGCAGCGTACCAAGTTTAGCGACAGACAATCATATGTATAATGCAGCGTCATGACTATGTGCCGCACACCACCCGAGCACGGCCGACGTCAAAGATCGTAATCAGCATGACTGCGCGTCCGACCGCTCCGCGCAGTGGCGGTGATGGCCGGGTTGTGAACGTGGTTTGCAGGCCGTGCGACGGCGTTGGATCACGCCATACCCAGGCGAACACCCACGCGGCGACATGCTGGCTGGCTCAGGCACCGCCGTTATCTATGGCAAAGGACGCTCGGTCGTTGGTGTCGTCGGTATAATTCCCGCGATCTGGCCCGTGCCGTTGATGTCAAACCCGTAGAAATGCGCACCACACCGGTGCTATCAGTAAATCTTACATTTTGCCGTACGGCCAAAACCTTGTGTTTGATCCGCAGCGTAGCCGTTGTGTGCCATTTTCTTGATGCGATCACATAGACCCGTATGACCAAAAATACACAGGTCTGACCGCCATATTTTACACAAGCTTTGCGCCGAAACTCGACTAACGGCCCAGGTTGACACTGATTTCTGACAATCAGCATAGAATTGTATGATTTATTACTTTTGTATGGCCGGCGATTTTCACGCAGAGGCGATCCCCCGCGGTGTCGCTCCGGGTTCTGTTTGATGCTTGACCACGCTCGCCAGCGGCACGTCCGCAGCCGGACCGATCAACCTGCTGCTGATCACGGGGCCGGTTTCGATCAAGAGAATAATCCCGCCCCAGCCATGAGGGCTGAGGCGAGGGGTTGCGGACTTTAGCAGGCTGTCGAGGTCTTTGTGGACTGCCGGCGACGGATCACGCCGAGGCCGAACAGGCTGACGCCGAGAAGAGCCATCGATGCAGGCTCGGGAACGGCCGAGATGGTGAGATTGACCTCCGTCTGTGCGTAGCCAGCCGGATCGGTTTGGCTGCTGTCGTCGACATACCCGTTCGCAGGCGTTCCGTCGGCAGAGAGGTTATAGTCGAATCCGTCGGCGGCGCTGAACGACACGCCGGGCAAGTCGAGGTAGGTGGGCGTTTGGGTTGGGGAGAACCAGTTATCATTGCCAGCATAAGCATTGACTGGAAGAAGTCCGGTAATCGCAGATTTGTTCCGCATGCCGGTTATCGCCGTCACGTCGAAATAGCCATTACCTTCGGAAGCGCCGGTGGTGATTGTACCAGAGGCGGTAACTTGTTGGCCATTAGTAGCGGCATCAACGTAGCTGAAGTCATACACGTCGGCGCGGGCACTGGCTGAGAAGCCGAACGCGGCGACGGTCAGCGAAGCAAGCACGAAGAGGCCTGGCAAAACGGGTTGCTTGATTGAGGTCATGCTGTCACGTCCTTCTATGACTGGGTGCATTTGGACAAATGCAATTCGCTTGCCAAGAATAAGCACACGCAACGATGTGTATAAGTAGCATTAAATGCGGCAGCTAACAGATATTATCATACAAAAGTATTGGTTATGGCCTTATAGTCCTGTCAGGATTACTTACATAACGTTTTATATACTAATGTACTACGATAATACATGGATGTTCACGTTGAGCCGTTATGCGGCTGATTATGCTATTCAGAGTGACAATGGTGTGTTGTCTGCAAGTACTATGATGTTATTGACGTGCACGGCCTGTGTCAGGCAAATTTACATCATCCTCAGCGAGGTCGCTTTGACGCTGGCCGCTGTCAGCCTTCAGGCGTGCTCTCAGTGTGACGCCCGTGCGACCCGACCTAGCGAAGCCGTTGCGAACGGGGCGATTAAGCTGTGGATGCCGCGCCTTGAGGCGGCGATTGCGCAGGAGATCGAGGCCAAGCGGATCAGTTTCATTCAAGATCGCGTTGCTATTTCTCCGGACAGTCGCAAGGTTGCGCCGCTGGCGCTATTCGATCGCCTGCGCATCCGGCTTTGGCTGGACATCATCGCGCAGGAGATAGCGCCGATCATATCGTGGCTTCCTTAATGAAGTCCCTGCTCCCGGCTCCGGAGGTTGGTGAGGCGGTTGCGGCAGCACGCACGGAGCTAGGACAAGTCGTGCTGCTGACCTCAATGAATAACCACCCGCTGCGCCACGTGTTCCAAGCTTTGGCGTCGCACCTCTCGGCACGGCACGTCAAAGCGGACAGGCAGCCGATGCGTGACGATGAGCTGCGCCCTGCCGTGATCCAGGGCATCAGCGGCCATGTGGGCAGAACTACCGTTGCGCCGGAATGGCGCAGCAGACATTCGGAAATCAGAAGGAACAACCTCCTACGTTGGACCGCACCCTGGCGCCATACGCAATCCGTGCATCACGCTGTCCAATGCGGGACCGCGCCATCCCGGTCGACCACACCACCATCTTCCGCTGGATCCAACTCCATGCCGTTGAACTGGTGAGGCAGATCCGGCCGCATTTGCGCATGAGTAACGGCTCGTGGCGGATGGATGAGACGTATGTGAAGGTCAAGGGCCGCTGGACCCACCTGTATCGGGCGGTGGACAGCCGCGGCCGGACCATCGACTTCCTGCTCTCGACCAAGCGCGACGCCGAGGCGGCTAAGGGCAGCATCGGCAATAAGTGCGTCAGCACGCCGATAAAGCTGCCCGACAAAACAAAGTCTTAGGGCCTGTTCGACACTGCATTTCGCAGCGATTAATGTCGGACAGGCCCTAAGCGGTTCTGCCGCAAGGCACTGGCGCGTGAAACGTTGGCCTCGTCCAGGGCTTGGCTTCGGCGGCTTCTGCACGGCCCGACGAACACTGGCAGGCATCGAGGCGATGGCGATGAACAGGAAGGGGCAGGTTCGCAACATCTGTGGCGACGACATCGGGGCTCAAGCCGCTTTCATCGCCGAGTTATTCTAGGTTGCTGCCTAACATGACGTGATCGGGTTCCTCCTGCAGAGGATCTGCGATCACCACCGAACGTTGCAACAGAACCAATAATCGTGCCGACCAACCAGATCAAAATGACAACTGTAATCACAATTGTCTCTGCCGTGGCGCTTTTGCAGGCGACAACGGCCAAGCTGGCGCGCGGCGAGGGATCGGTTACTAACGTGGCGCTCGCCCGCCGCGGTGTGGCGCAGGCGGATTTCGATATCGCGTCCGCGGTGAGCGCCGATCACGACACGCTCTACACGCTGCTGGCCGCGATGGGCCTGCCACCGACAGCGAAATTGCGAGTTAGCAACAGTTCCGATCGGCCGCTTCCGAGCACGACGGGCCGGAAGACGCGCCGGGCGCAGGCGCAGTCAGAAGGATCGTAACGACCTGGACCGATATGGACAGACTGAATGACCGATTCCTGCCTAGCACCTCCCGTCACTGGTTCTGCGGTGATAGTGCAACCGGCTTATCGGCGGCGCATGAACCCCTGTCACATATCAACGCCTCGGGCTCGGCGCTCCATCTTCAGTGCGCCTGCCACGTCATCGACGCATCCGCGGCAACGCCGGCCTGCTCAAGCGGCTCGGCACCAGCGTCGACGGCAGCACGAGGCCCCAATACCCTCCCGCGCGAAGCGCTGTATCTTGCCTGCTCCGTGCCCTCCATCGTCCTCGCCTACTTCTTCGTGTTAAAGCCCTTTCTTGCGGTGTTGCCATCAGCACGCCGCATGAGCGTGTGGCACCAGACAGGCTGAGCGAGCGGACCGGGGGATGATCGCCTGGTTCGTGCGCTTGCAACGGCCGCAAGGTTTTAACACAGAGCAGCAGGCGAGGCAGAGCGAGGGCACGGAGCCGGCAAGATACAGCGCTTCGCGCGGCGGATCTTATTAGATACGCAACGACCTCCCATCACCGGTTCCGCGGTGATCCCGCGGCTTGGTTGCTCTCCAATCAGGGGTAAATCCGTGACGCATGAATAACTGCAATCGCAGTGACGCGGCGTACTAGACCCAGGATCACTCACCCCTGGCCGTCCCAGCGCTTCCGCGTCAAACACCCGAGGTGGGAGACCGGTGCGGGAATGCCGCACGCACGGTTCTGTGCGGGGGCCCGCGGTAACGCGTATCCCTACCGCGATTTAGACGGAGGAACACACGTGAAGATCGCCACCTGGAACGTCAATTCGATCCGCCAGCGAGAGGGCCATGTGCAGCGCTGGCTCGCCCGATGCCAGCCCGACGTCCTGTTCCTGCAAGAAATCAAGTGTGAGACCGCTGCCTTTCCGGCTTTGCCGTTCCACGGCGCGGGCTACATGGCGGAAGCGGTCGGCCAAAAGGCCTATAACGGCGTCGCCGTCCTCTCCCGCGTGCCGTTCCAGGTGATCCACCGGGCACTGCCGGGACTGCCGGCCGATGACGCCCAGGCCCGCTATCTGGAGGTCGATGTCGATGGGATCATCCTGATCGGCATCTATCTGCCGAACGGCAACTCGCGCGGGGAAGACGGCTACGCCTACAAGCTGGCCTGGATGGACCGCCTGGCGGACCGCGCGCAGGTTCTATTGGACGCGGATATCCCGTTCGTCATCACCGGCGACTTCAATGTCTGCCCGACGGATGAGGATTTCGCCCCCGGCACGCTGCCGCCGACCGACGCCCTGGTGCGCCCGGAGTCCCGCCAGCGTTTCCGCCGGCTGCTCTGGATGGGCCTGACCGATGCCGTACGCGCCGTCCACCCACGCGGACCGATCTACACGTTCTGGGATTACCAAGCCGGTGCCTGGCAACGCGACATCGGCCTGCGGATCGACCATGCGCTGCTTTCGCCCACCGTCGCGGAGCAGCTGGTCACCGCGGCGCCCGACCGGGCGGAGCGGGATCAGCCGTCCCCGTCGGACCATGTACCCGTGACGATCGAGTTGCGGCCGGCGTGAGCCGCTCCGCCCCAGTCGCTTGCATCGGGTTCGGCCAACCGCCGGGCCACCCGATCCTGCATGCGGCGCCCCGTGCTATCGTACGGCGAACTGCGTCTGGCCGAACATGACGTCGCGTTCCGCGGCCGTGATATGACCGGGCCGCTTGCATTCCGACAGCACCTCCACCCCCCGCTGCACAGCCGGACGAGCGGCAACCACATCGTGCCAGCGCTTGACGTTCGGGTATTCGGCGAGGTCGATGTGCCGCCGCTCGGGATTGCGGATCCAGGGAAAGTTGATGATGTCCGCCATCGAGTATTCTGCGCCCGCCAAATACTCGGCCGCGGCCAGCCGCTTATCCAGCACGCGGTGCAGGCGGGCGACTTCGTTCGTGTAACGTTGGATGGAGTAACGGGTACTTCCTCGTTGCATAATTGGCAAAGTGGTTATACTGGCCGAACATCGGACCAGTACCCGCTCATCTGGAACATCATCCACTGCAGGCAGGTATACCGCCCCACGGGATTCGTTGGGATTAGCCTGCCGCCGGTCTTTTCCGACAGATAGATCAGGATCGCTCCGGACTCGAACAGTTTCAGCGGTTTGCCGCCGGGCCCGTCCAGATCGACGATCGCGGGAATGCGATGGTTCGGCGTGATCGCGAGGAATTCCGGCTTGAACTGATCGCCCTTGCCGATGTTGATCGGGATGACCTTGTACGGCAGCGCCAGTTCCTCCAGCGCGATATGCACCTTATGGCCGTTTGGCGTCGGCCAGGTCCAGACCTCGATCATTGTTTCCTCCCCTCGTGACGTGATGCTCCGTGCGACTACCCCTGACGTTCGACGATCAACTGCTTGATGGCACCAATGGCCTTGGCTGGGTTCAACCCCTTGGGGCAGGTGTCGGTGCAGTTCATGATCGTGTGGCACCGGTAGAGCTTGAACGGATCTTCCAGTTCGTCGAGGCGAGCACCGGTTGCCTCGTCGCGCGAGTTGGCGATCCAGCGATAGGCCTGCAGCAGCACCGCCGGTCCCAGATAGCGGTCGCCGTTCCACCAGTAGCTCGGGCAGGCGGTGGAGCAGCAGAAGCACAGGATGCACTCCCACATGCCATCCAGCTTGGCCCGCTCTTCCTTGCTCTGCAGGCGCTCCGCATCGGGCGGGGCAGGGGTTTCCGCCTGCATCCACGGCTTCACCGAGCGGTATTGCGCATAAACCTGAGACAGGTCGGGCACCAGGTCCTTGACCACCGGCATATGCGGCAACGGATAAATACGGACGGCGCTCTTCACCTCTTCGATCGGCTTCAGGCAAGCCAAGCGTGTTGCCGCCGTCGATGTTCATGGCGCATGACCCGCAGATGCCTTCCCGGCACGAACGGCGGAAGGTCAGCGTCGGATCAACCTCATTCTTGATCTTGATCAGCGCGTCGAGGACCATCGGGCCGCAGGCATCCAGGTCGACTTCGTACGTGTCGGTGCGCGGGTTGGCCCCGTCATCGGGGTTCCAGCGATAGATGTTGAAGGCCCGCACGCGCTTGGCCCCGGCCGGCGCCTTGAACGTCTGGCCGTGCCGCACGCGGCTGTTCATCGGAAGGTTGAAGGCAACCATGGTCTGTTTCTAAAATCCTAAAACAAGATCACAAAAAATCCGGCGCGACCATCGCTAGTAGACGCGCTTCCGTGGCGGGAACACCGACACTTCATTGGTCAGCGTCTGCATCTTCACCGGCCGGTAGTCCAACCTGACATCGCCGTTGTCGTCGCACCACGCCAGGGTGTGCTTCATCCAGTTCTGATCGTCACGCTCGGGATAGTCATCATGCGCATGCGCGCCACGGCTTTCCAGGCGAGCCTCCGCGCCTACCATCGTCGTCATGGCACTGCCCATCAGGTTGTGCAGCTCCAGCGCCTCGACAAGATCACTGTTCCAGATCAGGCTCCGGTCGGAGACCGACATGTCGGTCATGCCGCTCCAGACCTTTTTCATCTTGTCGACACCCTCCGTCAGGCTGCTTGAGGCACGGAATACCGCGGCATGGCCCTGCATCGAGCGCTGCATCGCCTGGCGAAGCTCCGCCACCCGTGTGCCGCCCTTCGCGTACCGGGTGCGATCGAAGCGGTCCAGCGTCGCCTCGCCTGCCTTCGGTGGCAACGGCGGCTGACCGGCGCCGGGCTTGAGCCTGTCACCGGCACGGTGCGCCGCGGCGCGTCCAAACACCACCAGGTCGAGCAGCGAATTGGTGCCAAGCCGGTTGGCGCCGTGGACGGAGACGCAGGCGGCCTCGCCGACCGCCATCAGGCCGGGGATCACCGCATCCGGGTTATCCTTCGTCGGGCGCAGGACTTCCGTATGCACGTTCGTCGGGATACCGCCCATGTTGTAGTGCACCGTGGGCAGCACGGGGATCGGTTCCTTGGTCACATCGACGCCGGCAAACACTTTGGCGGTTTCGGAAATGCCAGGTAGTCGCTCATGCAACAATTCAGCACCAAGATGCTCCAGATGCAGCATCATGTGGTCCTTGGCCGGCCCGCAGCCGCGTCCCTCATTGATTTCCATCGTCATGGAACGAGACACCACGTCGCGGCTCGCCAGGTCCTTGGCGGTCGGCGCATAACGCTCCATGAAGCGTTCACCCTCCGCGTTGGTCAGGTAGCCGCCCTCCCCACGAGCGCCTTCGGTGATCAGGCAGCCGGCGGGGAAGATGCCGGTCGGGTGGAACTGGACAAATTCCATGTCCTGGCAGGGCAGACCGGCGCGCAGCACCATGCCCGTCCCATCCCCCGTACACGTATGCGCCGACGTGCACGACAAATACGCTCGCCCGTAACCACCTGTCGCCATGACAACCGTCTGGGCGCGGAAGCGATGGATCGATCCGTCTTCCAGGCTCCAGGCCATGACGCCACGGCAGGCGCCTTCCTCGTCCATGATCAGATCAAGCGCTAAAGTATTCGATGAAGAACTCGACATCGTGCTTCAGGCTCTGCTGATACAGCGTGTGCAGGATGGCATGCCCGGTGCGATCGGCCGCGGCACAGGCGCGCATCGCCGGTTCCTTGCCATAGTCCTTCATGTGGCCGCCGAACGGACGCTGGTAGATACGCCCGTCCTCGGTCCGGCTGAACGGCACACCATAGTGCTCCAGTTCATAGACCGCCGGAATCGCCTCCCGGCACATGTATTCAATGGCGTCCTGATCGCCCAGCCAATCCGACCCTTTCACCGTGTCGTACATGTGCCAGCGCCAGTCATCCTCCCCCATGTTGCCCAGCGCCGCGCCAATGCCGCCTTGCGCGGCAACGGTGTGGCTGCGGGTCGGGAACACCTTGGTGATGCACGCGGTTTTCAGGCCGGCGGCACCCATGCCGAAGGTGGCGCGCAGGCCAGACCCGCCGGCGCCGACCACCACCACGTCGTAGGTGTGGTCCACCACGGTATAGGCGCGCGACGATGGCATCGTGATCGCGTTCATCGATCTCTTCCTAAAGGCTCAAAGCCCGATTTTCAGCACCGAGACGATGCACACCAACGCCAGAAGAACGCAGAGCGCCTTCATCAGCAGCAGCGAACCCATCTTGACCGGCTCGTTGGGCACATAGTCTTCGATCACCACCTGTAAACCGAGCTGCAAGTGATGGAACGTCGCGATGATCAGCGCCAGCATCAGCACCAGCGGCACCGGCGCCGACAGCCATGCAACCATGGCCTCGCGCGGCTGGCCCTCCAGGCGGATCACCGAGATGATGAACCACAGGGTCAGTGGCAGCAGCGCCAGCGAGGTCAGCCGCTGCGCCCACCATTGCGCTGCTCCCATATGGGCCGCACCCAAGCCTCGGGCGCGTCCCAACGGGGAGCGCATCATGTCGATATGCGGTTGCGTGTCGGGGGTTCGGGCCATGATGGCGCCTCACCAGACGACCAGGCCGATGACCCAGAGCAGCACCGTCGTCACGCCGGTGGCAATCACCACAGCCCAGCCCGAGGTATTGTAATGCGGCGGGTCGAAACCAAAGCCGGCGTCCCATGCCAGATGGCGTATGCCGGCGAAGAAGTGGAACGTCAGCGCCAGCGTCCAGCCGAACAGCAGCAGCAGGCCAACCGCGGAGCCAAGAAACCACTGCGCCCGGGCGAAGGCGTCATCGGACACCGCGGCGGCAACCAGCCACCATGTCATCAGCAATGTCCCAACGCCAAGTGCCACACCGGTCGCCCGGTGCAGAATGGACAAGGCCATGCTGAGCGGCCAGCGATACACCTGAAGGTGTGGCGACAAGGGCCGGCGCACCAGTTTACCGTCCGTATTACGCGCTACCATCAACGCGTCGCGCACGTCTCTCACGCATCGCTCCAGTTCTGCCGGCGTCCTTGTTGAGGCTGCGGTGACGCCGAACCGCCTTAAGGTGATTAGCCTCGCCGCACCAAAGGGTCAACGCGGCGGCCTGTCAGCAAATAGTGCGCGATTATCCGCAGATCCCGCCTGTCAGCAGTGCGACCATGGCATAGCTTCACGGCGAGCGGGTGCGAAGGCCCAAGCACCGCCTATCCGCCGGCTGCACTGGCGATCACAGTCAGAACGACGCATTCGACGACCACCTCGACAGCACCAAGGACATCACCGGTGTAGCCACCGATCTGCCTGTGGGCCAGTCGTGCCGCGGCCAGGCAGCAGCCCAGGCCAAGTATGACCGCGGTCATCGCCGTCATCGCCGGCAGCGCCAGCAACGCCGCGGCAATCGCCAGCCCCAGGCCAGCCGCCGCGCTGCTGGCACGGGTTCCCGCCATCGACGCTCCCAGTCCGTCGCTCCGTGCCGGCCTGAGCACAAGAAGCACCACGAGGATCCCGCCGCGTCCCAGCATTCCCGCCAAGACCAGGGCGGTTATCACAAGACCAGGCCGGCCCAGCGCCGCGATCGCCGCCGTCCGGATGATCGCCGACAGCAGCAGCGCCAGCACGCCGTAGCTGCCGATCCGGCTGTCGCGCATGATCTCCAGCTTGCGCGCCGGTGTGACACCGCCGCCGAAGCCGTCCGCGGTATCGGCCAGCCCATCCTCGTGCAGCGCGCCCGTGCCGATCATCGTCACGGCCAGCGACCAGCCGGCGGCGAGCAGCGGCGACATCCCGGCCCAATGCGCCAGCCCGTAGACCAGACCGCCCGCTGCGTTGACCGCAAGGCCCACCACGGGAAACGCCCAGACGCACCGGGCCAGATCGGATCGACCGCCAACTCGCCCAAAGCGCGCGACCGGCAGCCGGGTGAGCAGCATGGTTGCCGTCAGCAGATCGGTCAGCAGCAACCGGCTAGGTCCGGTTATCGACATCTGCCTCGGCGAACGTCGCCATCCCGGCGTGACAGGCGACCGCGGCGCGCAACAGTGGCACCACCAGCGTCGCCGCCGAGGCTTCGCCAAGCCGCATGCCGAAATCCAGCATTGGGTCGAGCTTCAGCGCATCGGCCAGGGCGCGGTGGCCCGCTTCAGCCGAAAGATGCGCCAGCATGGTGTGATCCAGCGCATCCGGGCGCAGTCGCGCCAACGGTGCCGCCGCGGCGGTGCAGACGAAACCGTCCAGCAACGTCGGAATGCCGTGCAGGCGAGCCGCCAGGGTGGCGCCGAGGATGGCGGCAAGCTCCCGCCCGCCGAGGGCCATCGCGACCAGCAAGGGATCGCCGAAGCAGGCGGCATGACGCGCCAGGCCGGCGTCGATCACGTTTTGCTTGCGCGCCAGTCCGGCATCGTCGATCCCGGTTCCGCGGCCAGCCCAACGACGGCCGTCGCCGCCGAACAGGGCCGCTGCCATCGCCGCGGCGGCCGTCGTGTTGCCGATCCCCATCTCCCCCAGACAGAGCAGGTCGCAGTCCGCGCGACACCGCGTCGTGACCGACCCGGACGGCGTGCAGGAAATCCGCCGCATCCATCGCCGGTGCCTCGGTAAAATCGTGCGTCGGTGTATCGAGCTGCAACGGAATCACCCGCAGAACTCGCGCCGGCGACGTCCGCGATCTGGTTGATCGCCGCACCGCCGCGGGCAAAATTGCCAACCATCTGCGCCGTCACGGTTGCCGGATAGGGCGAGACGCCCTGCCGCGTGACCCGTGATTGCCGGCAAAGACCAGGACATCCACCCGATCGAGCCGCGGCATCTTCCGGCTCTGCCACCTTGCCAGCCATGCCGCCAATGTCTCCAGCCGCCCCAGGCTGCCCAACGGCTTGGTCAGGACCTGCTGGCGGTCGCGCACCGCGGCGGCGGCGCTGTCGCTGCCGCTGGGCAGGTTCAGGCAGGCGGCTCGCAGCGTGGCAAGATCAGCAAATATGTTCACGCGAATCCCGAAGGATGGTGTAGCCGACGGCCGGCAGTCGTCACGGTAATCAACCCTATCAGACCGGGTGCCGCTCGGCGAACCCCCGTGTCTTCCTCGGCGAAGGCCGAGGACCCACGACTTTGCCGTCTCAGGCACTAAACTTGTGGATCCTTGGCCTACGCCGAACGGGACACGCGGATGGCTCAAAAAACGGTCTAACCGAGCGGATCGTCCGGCACGGAAACACGTTCTCGCAGCACGTAGGGGTTGTTCCCCTCGGTTTTCAGCGATAACACCACGTTTCACTTCTGGCCTTGGCGATCGGCCTGCGGTTGGGCTGCCTCCGGTGATCCAAAGTGGCTCAGGTGCGGCGAACGCCCGCAGATTCGTTTCAAAATGCGTGGAGATCGCTGCTGTCTCGTTGAACAAAACAACATTTATGGGAGGAATAGATGACCAGCGCAGCTCAGGATTTCGACGCTGTCGTGATCGGTGCGGGCTTTTCCGGCGTGCACATGCTGAAGTCGCTACGGGACACCTTGGGATTGAAGGTGCGCGTCTACGAAGCCGGTGGCACCGTCGGCGGCACCTGGTACTGGAACCGCTATCCCGGGTGCGCGTTGCGATTCCGAGGCCTACATCTACTGTTTCACCTGGGACAAAGAACTGTTGCAGGAATGGGAGTGGTCCGAACGCTACCCCGAGCAGCCCGAAATCCTGCGCTACCTTGAGCATGTCGCCAAGCGCCACGACCTGAAGCGCGACATGCAGTTCAACACCCGCGTGACCGGCGCCGAATTCGACGAAAACACCAACCTCTGGACGGTGCATACCGACAACGGCGAAAGCGTCACCGCGCGCTACCTGATCACCGCCGTCGGCACCCTGTCGGCCACGAACATGCCGCAGTTCAAGGGCCTGGAGACCTTCAAGGGCAAGTGGTACCACACCAGCCGCTATCCTCACGACGGCGTCGACTTCACCGCCAAGCGCGTCGCTGTTGTCGGCACCGGCGCCACCGCGGTGCAGGCCATTCCCGAAATTGCCCAGCAGGCCAAGCATCTGACCGTGTTCCAGCGTACCGCCAACTACTGCGTGCCGGCGCGCAACGGCAAGGTTGACCCCGAAGTGACCAAGGCGCGCAAGGCGGACTATGACGGCGTGGTCAAGCGCATCCGCGACTCGTTCTTTGGCCAGGAGCATTACTTCATCCCGAAATCGGCGCTGGACGCCTCGCCCGAGGAGCGTGAACGGGAATTCGACAGGATGTGGGACACCGGCGGCTTCGCGTTCTGGCTGGCCAACTACCAGGACATGTTCTTCGATCAGAGGGCCAATGACCTCTGCGCCGACTACCTAAGCGCAAGATTCGCAGGACCGTGAAAGATCCGGTGGTGGCTGAAAAGCTGATACCCAAGGGCTATGCCTACGGCACCAAGCGCCAGCCGCTGGACACCAACTACTTCGAGACCTTCAACAAGGACAACGTGTTGCTGGTCGACGCCAAGACCGACGGCGGCATCGAAGAGATCACCGAGAAGGGCATCCGCGCCGGCGGCAAGGAATACGAATTCGACATCATCGTCTTCGCCACCGGTTTCGATGCCATGACCGGCCCGCTGAAGGCGTTGAACCTGAAAGGCCGCGGCGGCCGCTCGCTGGATGAGCAGTGGGCGGATGGTCCACATACCTATCTGGGCGTCTCGGTCGTCGGCTTCCCCAACCTGTTCACCATCACCGGCCCGCAGAGCCCATCGGTGCTGACCAACATGCCGGTCGCCATTGAGCAGCATGTGGAGTGGATCACCGAGTGCATCGACACCATGCGCAAGGCCGGCAAGACCGTGATCGAGGCGACGCCCCAGGCGCAGGATCAGTGGGTGACGCATGTCAACGAGGTTGTCAGCACAACGCTGATGCCCAGCGCCAATTCCTGGTACATGAGCGCCAACATCGAAGGCAAGCCCCGCGCGTTCCTGCCATACCTGGGACCGGAAGGTATCGGCGGCTACCGCAGGAAGTGCGACGAAATCGCAGCCAAGGGTTACGAGGGATTTGCGTTGGCATAAAAGCGAATGCTGGGCGGGTAATGGCAGAAGACGTCAACCCGCCCATTTGCTCCCCAGTGTCATCCCCGGCGGAGGCCCTACGGCATTCACACATCTCGGCAACACGCGCCTTGGCAAAGAGTTATGAGCCGACCGTTCCTCATCCGTCATGGCCGGGCTTGACCGGGCCACCGCCGCACCAAGTGCTTGGAAAGCTGGCCCGGACAACAAGCCGGGCCATGACGGTGTGGAAGGCTCTCTGCCCGGTCAAGTCAATAAGATGTGTGTATGCCATAGGGCGTAGGCCGGAGACCCACGTCTTCGCACCCTCAGGCCTGCCAGTTGTAGATCCCCGGCGCCGCCTTCGCGGGGCCGAGCTTTGCCGGGGTTGACACTGGGCCTGCGCGTGGCATCATTGAAAGGCCGGCCGATGGGTCATACCCGAATCCTCTCACATCACGCTGGTCCTCGGCGGCGCCCGTTCAGGCAAAAGCCGCTATGCCGAACAGCTTCTGACCCGGCATCCGGCGCCTTGGATCTACATTGCCACCGCGCAGCCATTCGACGACGAGATGCGCAGCCCGCATCACCGAACATCAGCTTCGCCGCCAAACCGGCTGGGCGCACGATCGAGGCGCCGACCAATCTTGCTGACGCAATCGGCCAGCAGCCGACAAGGCCCGTGCTGGTGGACTGTCTGACGCTGTGGCTGACCAACCTGATGCTTGGCGACCATGACATCCAGGCTGCCACTGCCGCGTTGCAGGCCGCGCTGCACAGGCGACGAAAACCAACAATTATTGTCAGTAACGAAACCGGCCTGGGCCTTGTCCCGGAAACGCCACTCGGCCGAACCTTCCGCGACGAAGCAGGACGGTTGAACCAGCTTATGGCGGCGCAGGCAGCCCACGTGCTATTCATGATCGCGGGCTTGCCGCTGACCTTGAAATGAAGGTCGCGCTGCATCCGCCACCCACGCCGTTGATCGCGTCCGGCCTCTGCTATGGCCGCCTCGACATCGCGCTGACGCGGCGGAGGCGAAGCCCAGATCGGCAGGCTTGCAGCGGACCCGGCGCTGCAGGGCGCGACCCGCGTCTGGACCAGTCCGGCGCGCCGATGCCGAGGGCTCTCCGACGCGATCGCCGTGGCATTGGCGGCAAACCTACCGTTGACGAACGATTAAGGAACTTGATTTCGGCGCATGGGAAGGACAATCATGGGACGCGATGCCGCGCACCGAGACTCGATCGCTGGGCCGACGTCTCCGCTGAGCTTCGCGCCGGGCGGCGGTGAAACCGGTTTGCACCTGATCGACAGGGTCGGCAAATTTTACGCCGACCTCTGCCGCGATCAGCAGGATTGCGTCGTCGTGTCGCATGGCGGTCCGCTCAAGATCCTCACTGCGCTGTTGCAAAATACCCCGGTGGATCTGCTTGCGGCCGCACCGCCAATCGAGTTCGATCAGGACCGTCACCTATCGGGCCAATAGCCAAGTGGAGGGATGCGAGACACAATACCCTTGCGGAAAGACTGCGGTCTTTCCCGCCAAGGAATGATACCGTTCTCGCTGGCCGCGTGGCCCAGCGCCGCCGCAATGACATCGCCGGCATGGCGCTCAGGATCAAGGTCGCCGACCACATAGGTCCATTTTCCCGTCGCCGCCAACGCGACCGTGCAGGGCCGCTTGCAGACCGCCAGACACTCGACTGGCGTGACCGTAACGCGACATTCCGCACCACCGCGCAAATCCGACCGTGATAGCGTCGAACAGCAAGCGCCCCAGCTTGTCGGCCGCCGCATTCTGTCCCTTGCAGGAGATGCAGATGAATGCCGTGACCGCCGGATGACCCATGCATTCCATCCCCTGAGTCCATCAGACGATCCTGACCTGCCGTCCCGCGCTCGGTCCGCGGTTGCCAGCCGTGTCGCTCCAGCTCGGGGTCGAGATGTTCGCTCTCCGGCCAGCCGACGCAGAGATAGGCGACCAGCTTCCAGGCCGGCGGCGCATCGAGCAGACGACCGACCCGCCCGGGGTCGAGGATCGACACCCAGCCCACCCCAAGTCCCGCGGCGCGGGCCGCCAGCCAGAACGTCGCCACCATCAGCACGGTGGAATACTCCAGCATCTCCGGCATGGAGTGGCAGCCCAGCCCATGGCCCTGCACCGTCGCCCGGTCGCAAAAGACGGCAAATTGCCGTGCCGCGCGATCGATGCCTTCCAGCTTCAAGCGCCGCATAGGTCCGAGCGCGCTCATTAATCTGGGCCTGGCACGCCGCCGCGTTGCTGGCGACGAAATTGGCGCGAATTTCATGCGCGCTTGTCTGCGCTGTCCACCTGCACCCAACGCCAGGGCTGGCTGTTGCCGACCGAGGGCGACAGTTGCGCGAGATCGAGCAGATCCTCGATCAAGGATTGCGGTACCGGCCGTGTGCTGAACCGCCGCACATCGCGGCGCCAGGCGATCAACGTCGCCAGCCTGGCGCGGAATGCCGCGTCGAAAACGGGTGGGTAGCTGGGTCATAACGCCGCCGCGATAACATGAAAGAAGCTGCCGGACACCTGGCCACGCCGGCTGCCGGCTGGCACTGCTGTCGATCCATGGGCATCGGAGACCAGGGCGAACGCTGCGTCCTCCCCCGGCGTCTCGACACTGGCATAATGGAACTCATGCCCCCGGAATGCGTTCCGGCCGGCCCCAGGCATCCGTCATCGATCAGGCGCGCATTGCGATAGCCGAGATGCAGCTTGCGCCGTGCGAAGCTGGTCGAGACACCCAACAGACCTGCCATCGGGTGGACGATGCCGGCGGCGTCGGTCAGCGAACTGTCCCCAGCACCATGTACCCGCCGCACTCGCCATGTATCGGGCGGGTTTCGGCGAAGCGACGCAGACCGTCGAAGCATCGCCGCGATCCGGCCAGCCGGCCGGCATAAAGCTCGGGATAGCCGCCAGGCAGCCAACATGCGTCGCAGTCGTCATCCGGAGCCTCATCGGCAAGCGGCGAGAAAAAGTGGATCTCCGCGCCCGCCGCCCGCCAGCCTTGCAGCAGATGCGGATACAGGAACGAGAACGCCGCATCCTGGGCGACGGCAATACGCTGTCCCGGCGGCAAGACAGCGGGACCGACAGCCCACCAACCGAGGGGGCCGACCACGGGCAGCCAGACTTCGAATGGCGTCGATCTGCGTATGTTCAGCGACGAAATCCGCCATCCGCTCCAGCCGCTCGTCGAGATCGGTCGTTTCGCCCGCCTGCACCAAGCCAAGGTGACGTTCCGGCAGCGCGATGCCGTCGGAACGCGGCAGGGCGCCGACGACCGGAACCCCAGCGCCTCGATCGCTTCGCTGGCAAGGCGAGCATGACGGGCACTGCCGACCCGGTTGAGCACGACGCCGGCGAGCTGATCCTTGGGTCATAGGTCGCACACCCCTTGACCACCGCCGCGGCGGATTGCGACTGACCGCTGACGTCCAGCACCAGCAGGACCGGCCATCCAAGCGCCGCCGCCACGTCGGCCGATGAACCGGTGCGGCCAGCGGGGCCGGGAACACCATCGAACAGGCCCATCAACGCCTCGCAAATCATCAGATCGCAGCCGCTGCCGACCTGCGCCGCCAGGCCCGCCAGCAATGCGGGCGTCATCGCCCAGGCATCGAGATTGACACTCGGCTGCCCGCTCGCCGCCCGGTGGAACGGCGGATCGATATAATCCGGGCCGCACTTCGCGCTGCCCACCACGACGCCGGCGCGACGCAAGCGCACGGAGCAGCCCCAAGGTCAGCGTCGTCTTCCCGCTGCCGGAGCGTGGTGCGGCGATCATCAGCCCGGGCGGCGGTTCGGCCGGATGCATCAAGATTCGGCCGCCAAAGTGATGGCGAACGGCAGCAGGGCGGCGCGCAGCTTGACCATCTCGCCAATCGCGATGATCGACGGCGAGCCCAGACCCTGAGCCGCCGCCTCCGCGCTGACCCGGTTCAGCGTCGTGACCAGGACGCGTTGTCGCGGCGTGGTGGCCTCGCAGACGACGGCCACCGTGGTGTCCGCGGACATGCCGTTCGCCACCAAGGCACCGGTGATGTCGGCGAGACGGCTCATGCCCATGTAGACGATGATCGGCAGGTGCGTCTGAACCAGCGCGCCCCATTCCACGTTGCGTTCATTCCCGGCCGCATACTGGCCGGTGACCAGGATGACCCCGTGATTGGTGTCGCGCGTGGTCGCCGGGATGTTCGCATAAGCCAGACCGCCCAGCCCCGCTGTCACGCCGGGGATGATGCGAAACGAAATGCCGGCGGCGGCCAGCCCCAGAGCTTCCTCGCCGCCGCGGCCGAAGACGAACGGGTCGCCGCCCTTCAGGCGGAGCACCCGCTTGCCCTCTCGGGCGAGCTCGATCAATCGTTCGGTGATGTCGCGCTGGACAGCCGACGGCTTGCCGCCACGCTTGCCGGCGAATTCCAGCCGGATGTCCAGACGAGCCAGCCGCAGCACCGCATCATGCACCAGCGCGTCGTAGAGGATGATATCCGCCTGGCTGAGTGCATTCACCGCATGCAACGTCAACAGACCGGGATCGCCCGGACCGGCGCCGGCCAGCCACACTTCGCCGGGATGAAACCGCGGCAGGCGGAGTGTGCCCAGCTCTGCGGGCAGGGAATATCGTTTCGGTCGAGGCGTGTGTCATGGACCGCTGTCCCTACGGCATTTCCAGACACGTGGCCCTTTCTGTGTCATGGCCGGCCGACGGGTCAGGCCAAAGGCCTGCCCGAGGACAGGCTGAGCCTGCACCCGGCGAAGGCCGGGTGTCCGGCCACCCACGACTTGACACAATGAGGGGGGCAACGACCCGCGGTGACCGCGACAGTCCAGCATCACACGGCGGCGTTACCGAAGGATAAACCCACTTCCCCTGGAATTCTCTAGGCAGAACGCCGGCGCTCCCATAGGACAGGCTGCCATGCAACAGGCCGAATCTCGTCGCCCCTTGCGACGCGGCTGGACCACGGGAACCTGCGCCGCCGCCGCCAGCCGAGCGGCGTTTGAGGCGCTGTTGACTGGGGTGTTTCCTGATCCCGTTGCGGTGCAGCTGCCGGGCGGCGCACGCCCCTGCTTCGCCCTGGCGACCACCGAGATCGGCCCTGGACTACGCCCGCGCCGGCATCGTCAAGGATGCCGGGGACGATCCTGACGTCACCCATGGCGCCCTGATCGTCTCGACCGTACGCCTCGCCCCGCCGAACAGCGGCGTCATCTTCCGGGCAGGCGCTGGCGTCGGCACGGTAACGCGCCCCGGCCTGCCGGTGCCGCCGGGGGAGCCGGCGATCAACCCCGTCCCGCGCGCCATGATCCGCTCGTCTCTTGCCGAGGTCGCCGACCTGCTCGGCGGCGCCGCGGACGCTATTGTCGAGCTGTCGATACCCGGCGGCGCGAAGCTCGCGGAGCGGACGCTGAACGGTCGCCTCGGCATCGTCGGCGGTCTGTCGATCCTGGGCACCACCGGCATCGTCGTCCCCTATTCCTGCGCCGCCTGGATCGATACGATCCATCGCGGCATCGACGTCGCCCGCGCCATCGGCCTGGACCACGTCGCCGGCGCCACCGGCGCGACCTCTGAGGCGGCGATCGCCCGCCTGCACAACCTGCCCGAGCCGGCGCTGATCGACATGGGCGATTTCGTCGGCGGGATGCTGAAATATCTGCGCCGCCACCCGGTTCGCGCGGGTGACGGTCGCCGGCGGCATGGCGAAAATGACCAAGCTGGGGCAGGGGCTGCTCGACCTGCATTCCCGGCGCGGCGAGGTGGACCTGGACTGGTTGAGCCGGCACGCCAGGGACCTCGGCGGCGACGCGAACCTCGCCACCCGGATCACCCAGTCCAACACCGCCATGGAGGCTTTCGGTCACGCCCACGCCGCCGGCATCGACCTTCCCGCCGGCGTCGCCCGGGCGGCCTGGAGCACCGCCGCACAGGCACTCGGCAGCGGCATGTCGCTTGACATCGTGATTTTTGACCGTTCGGGGCAGTTGCTCGCCCGGACGGAGTCTGCCGAGGCTCATTGATCCCCCGATCGGAACGGGATCAGCGCGAAACCGCCGATGATATTCCGGATCATAAAGCGCGCTCGCCTGAAAATCGCGCGGCACCAAGCACGCGACCGACCAGGATCAACGCCGAACGCTCGATCGGTGCCGCATCGAGCCGCCCGACGATCGTTGCCAGCGTCGCGCGGATCACACGTTGATCCGGCCAGGACGCCCGATAGACGATGGCGATCGGACAGTCCGGCCCATATTGCGGCGTCAGCTCCGCCACCACCCGATCGAGCACATGGATCGACAGGTGGATGGCCAGCGTCGCGCCGGTTGCCGCGAAGCTTGCCAGCGTCTCCCGCTCCGGCACGGCCGAGGCGCGACCGCTGGTCCGCGTCAGCACCAGCGACTGGGTCACGCCGGGCAATGTCAGCTCCTGCGCCAGCTCGGCGGCGCAGGCCGCGAAGGCCGGCACCCCGGGCGTCACCGTATAGGCAATTCCCAGCGCGTCGAGCCGCCGCAACTGCTCGCCCATCGCGCTCCAGATCGAGAGATCACCCGAATGCAAGCGCGCCACGTCGCGACCGTCGGCATCGGCGCGGGCGCATTCGGCGATGATCTGGTCGAGCGACAGCGGCGCGGTATCGACGATCCGCGCGCCAGCCGGGCAATGGGTCAGCAACGCCGGCGGCACCAGCGAACCCAGCATACAGACAGACCGGGCACGCGGCGATCAGGTCGCGGCCCCGGACGGTGATCAGGTCGGGCGCACCCGGGCCGGCACCGATGAAGTGCACCGTCATGCCTTGCATCCGGCAACCGCGCAGGTCGCACCCTGGTTGGCGATCCGCGTGACGATCAAGGCCGAACCCGCGCCAGCCCCCGCCAGCGCAGCCGCCTCCGCCACCGAGGCAACCCCGAACAGCCGCTCCGTTCGGCTCGACCGCGTCTGCACGAAGCGGCGTCTGTGCGCGAAGGGTTTCGCGTGGCAGAAAGACCAGGTCGAGACCCAGGCGGCTCGGCGGCCTCGGCCAAACCTGTCCTCGCCGCTTTTGTCGCAGATGGTGAAAATTCCCGGCCGGATCGGCCGGCGGCAGGTGTTCCAGCGCGTGTCGAACCAGGGCCTCGATCAGCTCCGCCGAACATCCGCGACGACATCCGACGCCGATGGCGATCCTGGGCGCTCATGACCGGGTCACCGACCATTGGGTGACCGGCATCGCCGGCCGCATGGCATGAAAGCCGCCGATCGGATCGGCATGGGCGATCTGGATCGTCTTCAGACTGCCGCCGATCGACCCGAAGCGCTGGATCAGCGCTGCCTGGGTCTCGACGGTAATGCCGTTCGCCACCAGGCGCCCGCCGACGGGCAGCGCCGCCCACGCGGCATCGATCGTGCCGCTTGCCGTGGCTCCGCCGCCGATGAACACCGCATCCGGCCGCGGCAAACCCTGCAGCGCCGCCGGCGCCGCCCCGGCAACGACGCGCAAATCAGGCACACCCAGCGACGCCGCATTGCGGGCAATTCGTGCCACGCGGCTGGCGTCTCGTTCGATCGCGATCGCCCGGTTCGTGGCGCACGCCAGCATCCATTCGATGCCGACCGACCCGGACCCCGCGCCAATATCCCAAAGCAATTCGCCCCGCTTCGGTGCGAGAGCCGCCAGCGTGACGGCGCGGATATCCTGCTTGGTCAGTTGCCCGTCATGCTCGAACCACGCATCAGGCAGTCCGGCCGTCCGCGGAATGACTCGCGCCTGCGCCGCCGCCGTCAGTTCCAGTGCGACCAGGTTCAGCGGATCGATGTCATCCAGCGCAAAATCGTCCGCGATCGCGTGTCTCAGGCGTTCGCGCGGCCCGCCTATCGCCTCGCACACGGTGATCCGCGTATCGCCAAAGCCATGCCGAACCAGAAGCTCCGCCAACCGATGCGGCGTCGTCTGATCCCACGACAAGGCCAGTATACGGGCGCGCGGCTGCAGGTATGGGACAATCCGCTCCAGCGCTCGACCATGCAACGTGACGAGAGCAGAATCCTGCACCGCCCAGCCCATCCGGCTCGCCGCGAGGCTGAAGCAGGACGCGCCGGGCAGGCAGATCATTTCCTCCGGCGGGATCTCCTGCGCCAGCAGCGAGCCAATGCCATAGAAGAACGGATCGCCGGTCGCCACGACGCATACCAAACTATCGCGACGCGCAAGAATAGTCGGGAACGCAGCCTGCGGCGGTGACGGCCAAGCCAGCGTTTCGGCCTTGTGTGGCGTCGGCAACCAGCGAAAGATGCCGTCAGTCCGCCAACCACCAGTGAGGCTTGCGCGATCAGCGTCCGTGCGGCGGGAGACAAGCCTGCAAGCCCATCCTCGCCAATCCCGACAATCGACAGCCAGCGTCTGATGGCGCTCATTGAATGGTCTCACACCCGTGTCATCCTCGGCGCAGCATGCCTTTGGCGCAGGCCGAGGGGCCGAGGACCCACGACTTGCACTGCCAGAAGCGGCGCGATTGTGGGTCAACTCCCGGATTGAAATCGTCAAGGTCTTGCATCTCGAGCGATTGACCTGAAAGCCAGTAATGGCACAAGGGAGCAACAATGCGACTTCTGATACTTGGCGGCACGACAGAGGCGGGCGTCCTGGCAAGACGGATCGCCGGCCGCGCGGACTTCGACCCAATCCTGTCCTTGGCCGGACGGACACGAAACCCAATCCCACCACCAATACGTTTCCGCATCGGCGGCTTCGGCGGCGTTTCCGGGCCTGAAAACCTATCTGATCGAACACGAAATAAAACCGTGATCGACGCGACCCATCCGTTCGCCGCCCAGAATGTCGCGAAACGCCGCTGTCGCCTGCCGCGATCTGGCGATCCCACTGGCCATCCTGACCCGGCCCGGCTTGGCGCCCGCGGCACGGCGATCGCTGGATCAGCGTCACGGACATCGAAGCGGCGGTGCGAGCGCTTGGCGACCGGCCGCGGCGTGTCTTCCTGACGATCGGCGGATTGCAAGTTGGCCAGCTTCGCCACCGCGCCCTATCACCATTACATCGTACGAACAATCGAGCTACCTGCCGCGATCGTCGCACTGCCCTCGCATCAGCTGATCCTGGCGCGCGGCCCGTTTCGCATTGAAAACGAGATCGCATTGATGCGGCAACAAGCATGTCGACGTGCTGGTCACCAAGAATAGCGGTGGTTCGGCGACCGAGGCAAAGCTCGCCGCCGCCCGCGCACTGGGCATCGAGGTCATCATCGTCGAGCGGCCGACGCCCGAAGACGGCACCAACCTTCGAGACGGTCGACGATATCCTGGCATGGCTCGACGCTCATCTTCCGGCCCCGTAGGTCCGCGGTGTGAGCATCCATGGCGGGCGGCCTGGCCGCTCGATGAACCGCGTTTCACTCGATCCAATCAGCACCAGCGTGCTCATGTCCGCGATCGCCGGATCGGCCTCGGCCAGCGTGGTCAGCACGATCCGCTCGTCTGGCCGCCCGATGGCGCGCGCGAAGGCAACCGGGGTTGCCGCCCGACTTATAGCCACGCAACAACGCAAACGCCTGATGGATGGTCTCCGGGCGCGCCTTCGATGCCGGGTTGAACAGCGCAACGACAAAATCGCCGTCCGCCGCCGCGTGAAGCCGCCGTGCCACGACATCCCACGGCTTCAGGTTGTCGGACAAGGAGATGGCGCAGAAATCATGCCCGAGCGGTGCCCCCAGACGGGCCGCCGCCGCCTGTATCGCCGAGATCCCCGGGATGACCGAGACATCGAGCGTACGCCACGCGGGCTCCCCCGTCTCAATCGCTTCGAAAACCGCCGCGGCCATGGCGAAGACCCCCGGATCACCGCCCGACACCACCGCCACCCTGCCACCCCCCGCCGCCATTCTCCAGCGCCAGCCGCGCCCGGTTTAGTTCTGATCCATTATCACTACCGTGATGGCGTTGGCCAGGTCGTTGCGGAGTCCGGTCAAGATAGCGCTGGTAACCGACAACATCGCTCGCCATTTCCAGTGCGGCGCTGGCCTCCGGCGTGATCCAGTCGGCCGGCCCCGGCCCGAGACCGACGATAGCGAGAACCCCCGTCATGGCCGGCGTCCTCGGCCCGGGATCAGAACGAGCGAAAAATACGGCGCGCTGATCGTCAGATTTTTTCAGCCAGCGGCATAACGATCTCGTTTTCCATCGTGCCGCGCTCGACATAGATCGCTCGAGGCAGCAGCCCCGCTGCCTCCACAGCAGTGCGAACCTTGGCGAAATTCCGCCCCAGCTTCATGATGACGGCTGCATCCGAGCCGAGCAGCCGTTCAATCAGGCGGCGAGCGGTAGAGTTCCCGGCATCACCAGAAGCGTGTCATCGCCCCAGGTCATCGGTTCGCCCGCAACAGCCCAGCATCCCGCCATGCCGGTTACGCCCGGAACGAGTCGTCACCGGATACTGTGACCGCAGCCGTATATACAGATGCATGAAGGAGCCGTAGAAGAGCGGGTCTCCCTCACTCAGCAGCGCAACATCGCGGCCCGCATCCAGATGGTCGGCAATCACGCGCGACAGCGTCTTCATAGAACGCCGCCAGCACCGTGACATAAACAGGACTGTCGAAGGCATGCTCGGTCGTCATCGGATAATGCAGCGGCAGTTCCAGGGCGTTCCCGTTCATCCAGCGCTCGACAATGCCGCGGGCGTTGCCGCGCCGTCCCGCTTTGGCGAAGTAACCCACGACCGGCGCCGCCTGGATCAGCCGCACCGCCTTGACGGTAAGCAGTTCCGGATCGCCGGGACCAACGCCGATCCCGTAGAGCCGCCCGCTGGCGGCGAGCGCTTGATCATTCCCGGGCGCTCGCCAAGGCGTTAATCGTTGCCACCGTCATCGCGCTGCCGCCCTTGCGGCCACGGACGCAAAGATACGGCACCCGTCCATCTTCGATCAGCGCTTGTTTCGCTTCCGCGGCGCCGACGAAACCGACCGGCATGCCGATGATGCAAGCCGGCTTCGCCACGCCCGCATCGAGCATATCCAGCAGCCGGAACAGCGCCGTTGGCGCGTTGCCGATCGCCACCACGGCACCAGCTAGCTTGTCGCGCCACAACTCGATCGCCGCCGCCGTTCGCGTGGTTTTCATGCGTGCGGCAAGTGCCGGGGACCACAGGATCGTCGAGAGTGCAGATCACTTCATTATCGCAAGGCAACCGTGCCCGCGTCACCCCTTGCGCTACCATTTTGGTATCGCACAGGATCGGCGCACCTGCCTCCAGCGCGGCGATGCCGGCAAGCACGGCGCCTGGGGAGAATACAAGATCGGCCGCTGTCTCGACCATCCCGCAGGAATGGATGATCCTGACCGCGACACGCTCTTCCTCCGGCGTGAAGCCCGCCAGATCGGCCTCCTGCCGGATGATCGCGAAGGAGCGGCGGTAAATCTCTGCGCCGTCGCGGATATAGTCGTGGCGGCTGCTCATGCGGTACCCCGATCAGCGACGATCCGCCTGACCTGTTCGGCCGCCTGGTCCAGCGTCAGGTCCGCCAGGACGGTGCATCCGACGCCGCTGCCGTTACGTATGAGATGATACCGTCCCTGTCGCGCAACCAGCGTGACCGCGGCCGGACGGGGATGCGCACACCCTTTGTCGCAACCGGAAACATGCAGAATGGTCCCACATCCTTGCGCGCCGGCCAATCACGCCCGCCAGCACGGCGGCATCGTTGCGCACCGGTGTCGTTGCCTGTGCGCACGATGGGGCGCCGGGGCAGGCGGCGATGCGCAGGCGTAAGTCATCGGGATAACGAATAAAACTTTCCGTCGGCAATGCGGCCGACAGAGCGTGCGCGGCCGGCTTGGACGGAACCGGCATGAGGATCGCTCGCCAAGGCGTCAGCCGAAGCTCCCGGCCGCCATTTTCGCTTGTTGCCGATGCAAGCTCTGCAAAATCCTCCGCCACGATCCTGCCGAATGGCAGGCCAACACCAAGGACCGCGGCATCGCCGAGGGATTGCACACCCAGAAAGCCAGATCGGCGTATCCGCAACGGCCGCCGAGGGGCTGCGAGCAAGTCCTGCCGCCCGCGCGATCGTTTCCGCACCGCACAGCCCGACCAGATCACGCATCCGGCGAATGTGCGGCGCGTCGCTTTTCCGCCGGCCTAGAAACACGCGACCAAGCGCGGCCGCGACATCGGCGAGCGAGGCGGGCGAGCAGGGGCCAAACCGGTCGCGAGGGGCGCCGGCAAGACGAATTTCAAAGGCAGTTCGGCCCGCCAGCCGACAGGCCACGAACCGAATATCCGCGGCAACGTTGTCAAGGCCGAACCGCCCGCCATCATCGATGGCGAAGCCGAATTTTGCCGGCAGCTCGTGCAGCGCAGTATCGCTCGCCAGACGCTGCTCCAGCGCCCGGACGATCGGCCGGACATCCAGGGCGGCATCCGGATCGAGGCCGGCCAGCGGGCTGGAGATGACGTTGCGGACCGCCTCGGCCGCCGCGTCGCCGGCCAGCAGGTTCCATTCCGATAGTGCATCGTGCAGATCTGGCAGACGCTGCGTGGACAGTCCGCGCAGTTGCAGGTTGGCGCGACCGGTCAGGTCGATCTGTCCGTTACCCCAACGGCGTGACCAGTGCGCAATCGCCGCGGCGAGCCTGGTCTCGACAATGCCGCCGCTGATCCGCAGCCGGACGATCAGCCCATCGCCGCTTTGCATCGGCCGCAACGCGCCTGGGCACCAGCCTTTGATCATGGCGCCGTCTTTGACTGCATGGTGGCAACGATATGTGTGGCCGAGTTGCGCCGGGTGCTCCACAGGCCCCGGCGGATCGCCTCGTCGAAACGTTCGGCGATGGCGTTCGCCGCGGCCGGGTTAGCTTCGGCCAGAAACCTGCTGACCGTCTCATCGCCGATCGTCGCGTCGAACAGCAGATCAAACTGGCGATCATCGATGACATCAGCCAGTGCGGCGAAGGCAAAGAAATTATCGACAGTCTCGGCGATTTCGGCGGCGCCGCGGAAGCCGTGGCGCATCTGGCCGGCGAGCCAGCGCGGGTTGATCGCACGCGCCCGAAGCACAAGCGCGACTTCTTCCCGCATCGTCCGGATCTTACATTTGTCAGCGGTGCGTGGTGTCGCCATGATACAGCGCCGGATGGTTGCCAAGAGTGGCAGCCGCCGCGGCGAAGCCGGCTTCATGTTCTGCGAACGCATCGGAATCCAGGACATCCTGGCCGGGAAGATCCTGAACGTGCACGAACGCGTCCGCCTGTGCGACGCGGGCGCGGAACGCCGCTGCGGCGGGAACGCCCTCCGCACCCGCGCCATAGGCATGCGAGGTTGCTTGTAGATACGCTTGCCCCAACGCATCCCGATCCGCCCAGTCGCCATCGGCGAGCCTGCGCGACAAGCCGATCCCATAGGCGCCGGGTGCCGCGCCGAAGATGCGCCGGCCGTGATCGCCCGATCCGACGCTGGCGGCCAGGGGATTGTCGTCCGCCGCCTCGTCCAGCGCTGCCACCTGCCGCACGATCTCGTCGAACAGCGCGATCTGGCTGGGGAAGACGTCGCGAAACAGACCGGAGATGCGCAAAGTCACATCGATACGCGGCCGGTTCAACACCGCCAGCGGCAGGATATCGAAGCCAGCGACCCGGCTGGAGCCATCGTCCCATCGCGGCTGCACACCCAGCAGCGCGAAAGCCTGAGCCAGATCGTCGCCGCCCGTCCGCATCGTCGCACTGCCCCAGATGTCGAGCACGATCCGTCGCGGCCATTCACCGTGGTCCTGCGCATGGCGGATCAGCATCGCCTCTGCGGTGCGTCGGCCGATCTCCCACGCCGTCCGTGTCGGCACCGCGCGCGGATCGATGCTGTAAAGATTGCGACCGGTCGGCAGGACATCAATGCGGCCACGGTCGGGCGCGCCCGCCGGACCGGGTGGCACGAAGCAGCCGTCCAGCGCCGCGAGCAACCCGCGCATCTCGGCTTCACCGCAGGCACCGATCAGCCGCTCGACGGTTGCGGCCTCGGTTGATCCCGCCTCGGCGGATAGCGACCCGTCGGCGCCGGGTGCCTCGCCAAAGACATGCAGCCCATCACCGATCCGCATGTCCTTAAGGTCGCACAGCCAGGCATCCAGCTTGATCAACGCTTCCGCCGGGTCCGCATCGGGCTCGACGCCAGAGTCCGCCGCAAGCCCGCTATCCCACGCCTGCGCCACGATCAGTTCCGCCAGCCGAGCCGCTCGGCGGGGGTCAAGGGTTTGCGCCTCGGCATATTCGTCGAACAGACACTCCAACTCGGCGGCGGCGCCGTGCGCACCGGCCGCCGTCAGCGGTGGTGTCAGATGCCCGATCGTAACGGACGCGACGCGACGTTTCGCCTGCGCGGCCTCGCCAGGATTATTGACGATGAACGGATAGATCAGCGGCACCGTCCCCAAAACCGCGCGCGGCGCGCAGCAAGCGGACAGCGCCATGGCCTTGCCGGGCAACCACTCGAGTGTCCCGTGCGTCCCGCAATGGATCACCGCATGGACCCGCTCGACCATCCGCAGCCACAGGTAGAACGCGACATAGCCATGCCGGGGCGGCAGCAGCGGGTCGTGATACTCGGTCTTGCGGGCGCCGATGTGGCCGCGATCCGGCTGCACCGCGATCAGCAGATTGCCGGCCCGCACAATCCGAAACTGAAACATTCCATCTTGGGCGGCCACATCGTCGCCGGCTTCACCCCAGGCGGCACGCAGAGGGCTCGACAAACCCGGCGGGAAGCGTGGCGAGCAGCCGTTCATATTCGGCAACGTCCAGGACGGCACTCATTTCGCCAGCGGACAGTGCTGTGGCCAAGGTGGCCGAATCACCCGCAACATCCGCTGAGAACCCTTCACGCGCAAGCCGATTGGCAATGGCAGCGACACTGCGACGGCGTGTCAAGCCCGACCGCATAACGCGGTGCGACCGGCCTTCGCAGGATAATCGGACACCACGCAAGCCAGACGCCGCTCCGCCCGCGGTATGCGAGCAAGCTCCGCCCAGGCCAGCGCAAGATCGGCAGCGTACGAAACCCCATCCGCATCCGTCTGGTGCATAAGCCGGGTGAACTCCAGCGCGTCATTGCGATGGGTCTCGCCCTTGAACGAAAGGGCTCCGACGATGATACGTCCATCGAACTCGGGCAGGACGACATTCATTGCGAGATCGGCTGCCCCAAGGCCGCGTTGCGAAGCGGACCATTCGCCCATGGCTGGTGCCGCTCAGCGCCAATTGGAACACCGGTGCGTCCGCCTCGTCCAGCACCGACAAACCCGTATCCAGCCGGGCTGAAAACGCCGTCAGATTGAGGATGATGTCCGGTCGTTCCGCTTCCAGATGCGCCCGCATGCAGGGCACACACCGCCGCGTCCTTCAGGCTCGTCACGTAGATGGACGGACACGAAAGCCACGCGACGCCAGCGCCTGCGCCAAGTGCCATGACCGGATCAGTGTCCGCAGCAAGCATCCAGGAGCGATAGAAGACGATCAGCGCCAATGGTGCATCAGGCGCGCCCGGCTGCATCCCCGCTCCGAAGAAGCCGAACGCAGGCACCGGCGAGGCCGGCGCCGGCACTGCTTGCGGCGTCACATGTCCGGCAACAAAGCGCAGGCACTTGCTGATATTCTCGATCCCGCCTTCGGCAAAATACGACCCGATCTGGCGCAGCGTCTGGGGCGACAGTGTGGACGCCTCATCCAGCCGCGCATCCTGCCGATGGTCACCCGGCACGATGGCGAGGTGCATGCCGGACGAACGCGCCAGCACCGCCAGTTCATCAACGCCATAGCGCCAGTAGTCCATACCGCCGAGTAGACGAACCAGCACGAAGCGCGCCTTGGTCACGACTTTTTCAATGTAGAGGTCGACCGAATAGGGGTGGCGGAGCGCCGCCAGGTTGGCCAGCCTCAGGCTGGGCAACGCATCTTTCCGCGCCTCCCAGGCCGCCGCGAGAACCGCGAGATCAGCGTCTGTAAATGAAAGTGCAACGATATCAGCCGGACTTTGATCCAGGTCGACGGCTTCCGCCGTGCCGTCGATCGAGCGGGATTCGATACGCAGCAAATGCATCGGACCGGCCTCAGGCGGCAAGCGACGCGGCGATGGCGTCCCGGTCAAGCCCCTTTTCGCCGATCACCACCAGCCGGCTGCACCGTGCGATGCCCGGCGCCCACGGTCCCTCGAATTGCTGGCGGAATCGCTGCCCGACGCCCTGAATCAGCAGCCGCATCGGCTTGCCCCGACACTTCGACAAATCCCTTCATCCGCAAGATCCGGTGTCCCTCGGCCAGCGCGGCAAGGCGGCCGAGCAGACCGGCGGGATCGGTGGTCGCGGGGATGTCGACGACGAAGCTTTCAAAATCATCGTGATCATGGTCCGCTTCAGCGTCATGATGGGATGGCCGCTGGATCAGGTCGTCCTCTGCCGCTGCCGCCAAGCCGAGGAGAACGGCCGGATCGATCCGCCCGTCCCGCGTTTCGACGATCTTCACCGCGCGCGGGATCGCTGCCTGGATGTCCCCGACGACGCGCCGCGCGCTGTCACGGCGTCAGCAGGTCAGCCTTGTTCAGCACCACCAGGTCGGCGCATAGAAGCTGGTCTTCGTAGACCTCTTCAAGCGGATTCTCATGATCGATCGCGCTGTCCGCGGCCCGTTGAGCGGCCAGCCTCGCCGGGATCGTCTGCGAAACGACCATCGGCGACCGCGGCGCCATCGACCACCGCGATCACGCCGTCGACGGTCAGGCGGGTGCGGATCTCCGGCCAGTCGAACGCCTTCACCAGCGGCTTGGGCAGCGCCAGCCCCGAGGTCTCGATAATGATGTGCTGGGGTTGTGGGGCGCGTGCCAGCAGCGCCTCTATCGCCGGAATGAAATCATCGGCGACGGTGCAGCACAGGCAGCCATTGGCGAGTTCGACGATGGCATCCTCCGGGCAGGTGTCGATGCCGCAGGACTTCAGGATCGTGCCATCGACGCCAACGTCGCCGAACTCGTTGATGATCAGGGCGAGGTGCCGGCCCTGGGCGTTTTCCAGCACATGCCGGATCAGCGTCGTCTTGCCGGCACCCAGGAAGCCGGTGACGATGGTGACCGGTATTTTCGTCATCGTTCGCTGCATGCCACTCTCCCTGGCCAGGCGCGGGTTGGCGTCCCACGCATGGCTTTTTCTTCGGGCACTGCAACGAATTCGGCGCGCCGAGCAGGCGGCTGATCCGAACCGCGCCGGGGCACCCCGCCCGTCGCGTCAGAACTGGATCGTTGGCCGGTATCCTGGCTTGTGGGTCAGTGCCTTGCGCTGCCTTCCCGGAATGCCACCCATCGGGCGACCAGTGTCCAGTGGCTTTATCGGCGTTCGGCTATCCACTTACAGTTGCGGGGGCAGCTGCGGTCTCGGCGCGGTCACCCACGTCGTCCGCATTCCCGTTTAACCCTCGTGCTGGAGGGACCATCGAAACAAGTTGCCTTGTATGCGGCTCGTGCGCCTGACTGTCAAACTGATTTTCCCATCGCAGGGGATCGACGGAGACGGATTGCGCCGCCTATGATGACCTGCCGGTTTCGTTCTCATAGCGGAAGAACCATCAACAGGGAGCATTGCGTGATGACCGAGGCGGACGACGCCGATCGCCGCCATGCGGCGAAGATGGCCCACCGCAAGCAGGTTCAGGATGCCGAGGTCGCAGGCAAGACGATCACCTCCAAAGGGTTACTCATGGTCCACACCGGCGCGGGGAAGGGCAAGTCGACAGCCTCCTTCGGCCTCGTGTTGCGCGCACTCGGCAATGGCTGGCGTGTCGGCGTCGTGCAGTTCATCAAGGGCGCGTGGCAGACCGGCGAACGCAAGGCGCTGGAACGCTTTCCCGACCTGATCGAGTGGCACACCATGGGTGAGGGTTTCACCTGGGAAACGCAGGATCGCCAGCGCGATATCGCCGCCGCGGCGCGCGCGTGGCAGATGGCGCAAACGCTGATGCAGGACCCCCGGGTCCGTCTTCTGGTGCTGGATGAACTCAACATCGCGTTGCGCTACGACTATCTGCCCCTGGGCGAGGTGCTGGCCGCGCTCGCTGGCCGGCGGGATGACCTGAATATCGTCGTCACCGGGCGCAACGCGAAACCCGAACTCATTTCTATTGCCGATCTGGTAACGGAAATGGCGCTGGTAAAACATCATTTTGCGGCGGGCGTGAAAGCGCAGCCGGGCATCGAGTTTTAATGCCGAACGCCTCTGCGGCGTTGATGTTTCAGGGCACCGGTTCAGATGTCGGCAAATCGCTGATCGTTGCGGGTCTGTGTCGAGCGCTGAGCAGCCGCGGGATGCGGGTTCGGCCGTTCAAGCCGCAGAACATGTCGAACAACGCGGCGGTCACCGCGGATGGCGGCGAAATCGGCCGAGCGCAGGCGCTGCAGGCACGGGCTTGCCGGGTGGCGGCGTCGGTGCACATGAACCCGGTGCTGCTCAAACCGCAGAGCGATGTCGGCGCGCAGGTCGTCGTCCTGGGGCAGGTCACCGGCAATGCATCGGCACGGGACTTTCAACGGATAAAACCCGGACTGCTGCCGACGATCGTCGACAGCTTTGACCGGTTGAAAACCGCCTCCGACATCGTCCTGGTTGAAGGCGCCGGAAGCTCGGCCGAAGTCAATTTGCGTGCCAACGACATCGCCAACATGGGATTTGCGCGCGCGGCCGGCGTACCGGTCATCCTGATCGGCGATATTGACCGAGGCGGCGTCATCGCGCAGCTCGTCGGCACACGAACGGTGCTCGATCCGGCGGACGCGGCCTTGGTCGCGGGCTTTCTGGTCAACAAGTTTCGCGGCGACCCGATACTGTTCCAGCCAGGGATGGATTTCATCGCCGAACGCACCGGCTGGCGCGCCCTCGGGCTGATCCCGTACTTCCGTGATGCCGGCCAGCTTCCTGCCGAAGACGCCATGGCACTGGACCAGCTGGACATCCGAAGGCGGAACGATCATCGTGGCGGTGCCCCGCCTGGCGCACATCGCCAATTTCGATGACCTCGATCCGCTCAGGCTGGAGCCTTCAGTCCGTGTGGTCATCGTCGCCCCCGGAGAGGCATTGCCGGGCAACGCCGATCTGGTGATTTTACCCGGCTCCAAGGCGACGATCGCGGATCTGGAAGATTTCCGTCGCAACGGCTGGGACATCGACCTTCACGCCCACGTCCGCCGCGGCGGCCGCGTGCTTGGCATTTGCGGCGGCTACCAGATGCTCGGCACCCAGGTAGCCGATCCGCAAGGCGTCGAAGGCATCCCGGGCAACACCCCGGGACTTGGCTTACTCGATATCGAAACGATCCTGACAAACAACAAAATCCTGACCGAAGTTACCGGCACGTCGATCAGCGACGAAACGCCGTTTCGCGGCTATGAGATGCATGTCGGGCAAACCCATGGCCCCGACTGCGCCCGCCCGTTGTTGCGCTTCGCCGACGGACGGACGGATGGCGCAATATCGGCCGACGGCCGCATCCGCGCGACCCACGTGCACGGACTGTTCACCGACGACCGGCAGCGCGCCGCGTTGCTGTCCTGGCTTGGCGGCCGCGCGGCCGGGTTCTCCTATGACGCGGAAATCGACCGCGTCCTCGATGCGCTGGCGGATCATCTCGTGCGGCACGTCGATCTCGACCAGCTTCTCAGCCTCGCCAGATAAGGACGATGGCCAGCAGCACCATCCACTCAGCCACGCAGGCGGCGCGGAACAGCCGCAGCGCGCGGACTATATCGGCGGCGGTCGCCTGCCGCCGGCCGTTGCCCATGAAAGCGTCATCCACCATCTGCTCGCCATAGACCCGCGGACCCGCCAGTTGCAGACCCAATGCACCCGCCATCGCGGCTTCCGGCCACCCGGCATTGGGCGAGCGATGCCGGCGCGCGTCCCGTGCCACCGCCCGCATCGCGCCGCGTGCTGAACCGCCGGTGGCGACCGCCGCCAGAACCAGGAACAAGGCGGCCAGGCGGGACGCCGGCAGATTGATCAGATCATCGAGCCGCGCGGCCGCCCAGCCGAACGCGGCGTAGCGAGTCGTGCGATGTCCAACCATCGAATCCGCCGTGTTCGTCGCCTTGTAGACCGCCGCGCCAGGCAATCCCGCGACCGCCAGCCAGAACGCCGGCGCAACGACAGCATCGGAGAAATTCTCTGCCAAACTCTCGATGGCGGCACGCGCCACGCCGGCCTCGTCCAGCCGAGCGGGATTGCGGCCGACGATCATGGATACGGCTTCGCGGCCCGCATCCAGGCCCTGCCGTTGCAGTGCGTCGGCGACCGCGCGGACATGATCGTGAAGACTGCGCTGGGCCACCAGACTGCTGGCCGCCACGATCAGCAACCCCACGCCGATCGGTCCCAAGAACACAACCCGATCGAGAGCCACGGCAACGCCTGCCGTCATCCCCAGCAGCACTGAAAGCGTAACAATCCCCCACACGCGGCGCTGCCCGTCGGACGCGGATGCACGGTTAAGCCGGATTTCCAGCCCGGCCAGCGCCGCGCCCATCCAGGTGACAGGGTGCCCGACAGCGCGATAGACAAGAGCCGGATAGCCGATCGCCGCCTCCAGAAGGAGAGCGGCCAGCGCCAGCTCGACATTGGAAATGCATGGATACGCAGGGGACGTCACCGCAGGCTGCGGACGAGCTACGATATCACGGTGGCAACATCAACGCCGCGCGCCGGCTGTTTCCGCATGCGCCGGAACCCTGGATCGATCTCTCGACCGGGATCAATCCGGTGCCCTATCCGAAGTGGGTTCCATCGCGCCATCCGCCTGGAGCGCACTGCCGGAGCCCGCCGCGCTGGCTAGCGCTGGAAGCCGCCGCGCGAGGCGCCTATGGGGCGAGGCCGTCGACCGCGATCGTCGCCGCGCCCGGCACGCAGGCGCTGATCCAGTGGCTGCCGCACATCATTCCCGCGCGACGGGTCGGCATTCTGGGCTTCACCTATGCGGAGCACGAACGATGCTGGCGGGCCGCCGGCGCGGATGTCGTCACCGTCGCGGCGCTGTCCGATCTGGCCGCCTGCGATGTCGGGGTGGTTGTCAATCCCAACAATCCCGACGGTCGGATATATTCCCCTGCCGATCTGGCCGCGACCGCGAACGCCTTGGTTCGGCGTGGCGGGCTGCTGATCGTCGACGAGGCTTTCATCGACGTCATGCCGCCAGGGACCAGTCTGATACCCCATTTGCCGAACGCCGGCGCGCTCGTCTTGCGCTCGTTTGGCAAGGCCTATGGGCTCGCCGGCGTTCGGCTCGGGTTCGCCGCCGCGTCGCCGGAGGTCGGCAAACTGTTGCGTCAGGCGATCGGTCCCTGGGCAGTGTCCGGCCCGGCGATCGAGATCGGCCATCGGGCCCTGACCGATGCCGCCTGGCTCAGCGAGACCGTGCGACGATTGCGTCAGGAGGCCGAACGGCTGGACCAGCTGCTTGCATCGTCAGGCTTCGACATCATCGGTGGCACGCCACTGTTCCGCCTGGCCCAGCATCGCGAAGCCGCGGCTTGGTTTGATCGGCTGTGCCGAGCCGGCATCCTGACGCGGCCCTTCCGCGCGAGGCCGAACTGGCTTCGCTTCGGGATCCCGCATGCGCCGGACGCGTGGGCCCGATTGGCAGAGGCGTTGCTGAATGAATGATCAAGATGCCCATGATACGCTTGAATATGTGGACACAAATGTGTACGATAATGACGTATGGCGGCTGAATGGGATGAAATAAAGCGCCGAAGTAATTTGGAACACCATTGAGTTGACTTCAAAGGCGCCGCGCTGATTTTTCAAAACCCATTCTTGAAGCGGAAGATACACGCGTTAACTCGTGTAGATGGCGACTACTTCATGGTCGTTTACACCTGGCGGGGCGGAAACCGCAGAATTATCAGCGCATGGAAGGTGGATGACGATGGAAAAAGAAGATACCAAGCAATACTCGCTCGAAAGCCTCAGAGAGCAGCGCAATCAAGGCACCACCGAAACGCGCGCCGACGCACCTGAGCAGGCAATTGACCCAGATTTCTGGAATAACGCCGAGGTTGTCATGCCGTCCTCGGGCAAGACCTCCGTGCATTTACGAATTGATACCGAGGTGCTGGACTGGTTCAGGTCACGCGGGCGCGGCCATCTCACGCGCATGAACGCCGTACTCAAATCCTATGTCGAGGCGCACAAGCGGCACCGACAGCCTTGAGCCTCCGGCCTTGATCTCTGCCCGCTATTGATGGTCTGCCAGCCGACAAGGCGTGCCGCCCTGCCAATCTGTTTCGTGACTTGAAAGCCTCCAAGTGTCGGGGAGCCATGGCTAGACATTTCGATTATTCGGCTAGCGCGGAGATCTTCGACGCGATGCGGACGGAGACGGTGGATGGGGTGGCGGTTGCCGACATTGTCGGCGGCGGCCATCCAATGCCCATGGCCATCCACTTCATGGACATCCTGAAAGACCAGGCCGGCCTCGCGAGCAACGACCGGGTCCTGGACATCGGCTGCGGCTGCGGGCGCCTCGCGGCGCCGCTTTTGCAGCACATCGGGCCTCACGGGTCCTACCGCGGCGTAGACATCGTCGCCGGGCTCGTCGACTTCGCCAACCGGCACATTGCGCCACGTCACGCCAACTTCAGCTTCGTGACCCTGCAGCAGGGCAATCCGGCTTACGACGCCTTGCGCCATGATGGCGCGTCGCCGGCCATCACCTCACTGGAGGAGGCGTGTGCGCCCGCAACGATCGACCTGTGCATCGCAACGTCGCTGTTCACGCATCTGGACACCGGCATGGCCCGCAAGACCCTCAAGGCCATGCGCCATGCTCTGGCGCCCGACGGGCGCGCGTTCATCAGCCTTTTCCTGCTCGACGACGGCGTGCGCGCGCTGATCCGCAAGGGCGGCGCGGTTTTCCAGTTCGAGCACAGGCACGGCGAGGGCGTTTACGTGCAAAACCGGCGCGGTCCGCTGCACGCCCTGGCCTTCACCTTCGATCATTTCGTCCGGCTGCTGACGGAGCAGGATCTTTACATCGAGCGCATGCTCTATGGGCGCTGGCCAGGCCGGCCGCATCACGTCTCGGGGCAGGACATTCTGATCGTGCGCAGGATGCCGGGTGGCTGACCGTCGAGAGCAAGGTTGCCGGTTGGCGTCCAAGATCGTCAGATGACCGGCCCGCCGATCAGGAACATGCCATGCCCCGTCCCACCCGCGCCTTGCCAACCCATACCGCCATGATCGTCGCCCCGCAGCCCGAGGCGGTGGAGGCCGGCCACGCCATCCTCGCCGCCGGGGGCAGTGCGGTCGACGCCATGCTCGCCTGCGCCTTCACCCAGGGCGTGGTGGACCCGCTGATGTGCGGCATCGGCGGCCTGGGCAGCCTGCAGGTGTTCGACCGCGCCACCGGCCGGCACGTGGTGCTCGACGGCCTGTCGACCTGTCCTGCGGCCTGCACGCCGGAGATGTGGGAAACCGCGTTCCAGCGCGAGTGTGCCGACGGCTACGGCTATGTGCTCGCCGGCGCGGTCAACGAACTCGGCCACGCGGCGGTGACCACGCCGGGCGTCCTGCGCCTGTTCGAAGCCGCCCACACCCAATTCGGCCGCCTGGCTTGGTCCGATCTGCTCGCACCCGCCATCCGCTTCGCCTCCGAGGGCTGGATGATCCGCCCGCACGTCGCCGGCATGTTCGCGACCAACGAGGCGGCGTATGGACGATTGTCCTACAGCGCCAAGCTGGCGGCGACGCCGGACGGCCGCACGCTGTACATGCGCGCCGACGGCACCCCCAAGCGCATCGGCGATCCGGTTCGCAACCCCGACCTCGCCGCCACCCTGGACAGCATCGCCCGCGACGGAGTGGAGAGCTTCTACACCGGCCGCATCGCCGATCGTATCGTAGCCGATATGGTGGCACATGGCGGACTGCTCTCGGCCGCCGACCTCGCTGCGTTCCGGCCGCGCGAGCACCCGCCGCTGCAGATCACCTATCGCGGCCGGCGCATCGCCGTGCCGCCGCCGCCCGCCGGTGGCATCGTGGTGGCCGAGATGCTGCGCATCCTGGAACGCTTCGACCTGACCGCTCTCGGGCACAACAGCCCCGAATACATCCGCGTGGTGGCGGAGGCGATGAAGATCGCCGGCCGCGACAAGGAAACCCATATCGGCGACCCCGACTTCGTCGTCCCGCCCTTGGAAATGCTGCTGTCCGACGGCTACGCCGACGCCTGTGCCGCGCGCATCCGCGCCGGGGAACGAACCTCCCTGCCACGAGCGGGAAGCAATTCGCCGCATACCACCACGGTTTCCTGTGCCGATGCCGACGGGATGGTGGTCTCCTTGACGCATACGCTGGGCGTGCCGTCCGGCGTGATCCCGCCTGGCACCGGCTTCATGCTGAACGGGGCGATGAACTGGTACGACCCGCGGCCCGGCCGCCCTGGTTCGATCGCCCCCGGCAAGCGGCGGTTCTCCTCGATGTCGCCGACATTGGTCTTCGAGGGCGACACCCCGGTGATGACCCTCGGCGCCCCTGGCGGCGCCTGGATCGGTGTCGCTATCCTGCAGGCACTGCTGAACGTGCTGGACTGGGGCATGACGATGCAGGAAGCCGTCTCCGCCCCCCGCTTCTCCGCCACCACCGACGTGATCGACATCTCCAACCGCATCCCCCGCCGCGTGCAACGAGAGGTCGAAGCCATGGGATACCAGGTCCGCCGCTCACCCCTGTCCTATCCGTTCGCCGCACCGCACGGCATCACGCTGTGGGACGATCGGCTGGAGGGCGGTGCCGACCCGCAGCGCGACGGCTACGCCGCCGGCGTCTGAACATCGGGGAAAGTTCAACCGACTTACTCATCAAGCAGGGCAACTTTGCTGATGGGTGCCATCAGTGTGACCGCCGATCGAGATGGTGTGCCAAAAACCGTCAACAACTCGCGGTTCCGGCCGAGGGTGATGCTCAACAGCCGCCACGCAAGGGAAGAAGCGTTGCTTTTGTCTACACAAATATGCAGCATATATGAAGAATAGGCTGGTTTCAGGCTTCGATTGGGATGACGGCAATCTCGAACATTGCCGGAAGCACGGTGTTTCTCGGCTAGAGGTCGAAAGAGTGTTTGTCAGCCCTGTTATCGTCCTGCCAGATCCGGGTCCTTCGCAGACAGAGCCCCGGTTCAGGGCAATCGGCCGGACCGGCCACGGGCGGGCCGTGTTCATTGTCTTCACCGTCCGGGAGCGCGATGGGAACCGGTATATCCGGCCCGTCAGCGCCCGCTACATGCACCGAAAGGAAATCGAGAGCTATGAAGAAGAAAATCCCAACCTTTGAATCCGATGAACAGGCTCGGGACTTCATTGATACCGGCAACCTCACGGACTACGATCTGTCAGGCGGAACAGCGGTCCAATTTGAATTTGCAGTCAAATCCGCCCACGTCAACATGCGCGTTCCGAAACCGCTGCTTGATGCCGTGAAAGAACGTGCCCGCGTGAGAGGCATTCCCTATACGCGGTTCATCCGGCAACTCATGGAGCGCGAGGTTTTACAACCCGAAAAACCACGCCGATGACTGGCTACCAGGGGCAATGACGCGGACGGTTTCGATGGTCCAGCCGCGCGGTAGGACAACTCGACGTTGCCGGCTTGTTGGTGCCGAAATCCGGCGAGTCTGGTGGAAGCCCTGTTTTCGTGTCCTTCATGTTGAGTTGCTTCGGATACTGGGCGTGTTAGGTCTGCTGGAACGGGGCGACCTGCAACCCCAGACTACGTGGTGCACCGCCTGGTGCAGTCGGTCTCCATCCCGCAAAGCCGCCGGATGGACGGTTGATCTGCCGCCCCGCCAGTCCGCATAGTCTCGCGATGCAGCAAACACGTGCGGCGACCCGGCCCATGACACACCATTCCGCGGCGAACTGGGCCGAGCGGGCGGGTCAGGCAACGAGTTGGCTGCTGTTGTTGGTCGGATTAGCAACGATCTTGTTGCCGTTGATACTGACACTCTACCTCAGCCTGTTCAACGAACAGATCATCGTCTTCCCGCCGCACGGCTATACACTCGCCTGGTATGGCCGGATCGCCGCGGCCTTCGGCGGCGCCATCTGGACCAGCCTGCGCATCGCGCTGGCGGCGGTGGCGCTGGCACTGCTGATCGGCATCCCCGCCGGCATCGGCCTGTCGCGCTACCGCTTCCGCGGCCGCGACCTGCTCGGCACGTTCCTGCTCTCGCCGCTGACCATCCCGGGCATCGCCATCGGCCTGGCCATCTACGTGCTGGCGGTCTGGATCGAGGAACGCACCGGCCTCGAACTCGCCGGTTCGATCCGGCTGCTGGTTATGGCGCATGTGCTGATCACCATGCCCTGGGTGGTGCGGCTGTGCCTCGCCAGCCTGACCAACCACGAACGGACCACCGAGGAAGCCGCCGCCAGCCTCGGCGCCAACCCGCTGATGGTGCTGCTGCGCGTCACCCTGCCGGCAATGCGCTCCGGCATCGTCGCCGCCGCGCTGTTCGCCTTTATCGTTTCGTTCGAGAATTTGGAGCTCAACCTGTTCCTGGTCGCCCCCGGCCTGACCACGCTGCCGGTCGCGGTGCTGCAATACCTGCAATACCACATCGATCCGCTGGTCGCCGCCGTCGCGGTCGCGCAGATGGTTGTCGTCGGCGCGGCGCTGATGCTGCTCGACCGCTTCGTCCGGCTGGGCCAGGTTCTTTGACCGCCTATCTGCGGCTGGACGGCCTGAGCAAGCGCTATGGCGATACAATGGCGGCCGACGCCGTCTCGCTCGACATCGCGCAGGGCGAGATGATCGTGCTGCTGGGCCCATCCGGCTGCGGCAAGACCACCACGCTGCGCATCATCGCCGGCTTCGTCGAAGCCAGCAGCGGCGCCATCGTGCTGCAAGGCCACAGCATCAACGACCTGCCGCCGCACCGGCGGGAGATGGGGATGGTGTTCCAGAACTACGCGCTGTTTCCGCACCTCAGCGTCGCCCGCAACGTCGCCTTCGGGCTGGAGATGCGGCGGATGCCACGCGCCGATCGCGACGCCAGGGTGGCGGAGATGCTGCGCCTGGTGAAGCTGGATCGCCTCGCCGAACGGTTGCCGCGGCAACTATCCGGCGGTCAGCAGCAGCGTGTCGCGATCGCCCGGGCGCTGGCGATCCATCCCAAGCTGCTGCTGCTGGATGAGCCGCTGTCGAACCTCGACGCCGAGTTGCGGCAGGAGGTCGCGCGCGAAATCCGCCTGCTGCAGCGCGACCGGGCACTGACGACGATCATGGTGACGCACGACCAGCAGGAGGCGATGACGATGGCCGACCGCCTGGTGGTGATGCGCGACGGGCGCGTGCAGCAGGTCGGGCGGCAGGAGGACCTGTACGAGCGTCCCGCCACCCCATTCGTCGCCCGTTTCATTGGCAACAGCAACATCGTGGCGGGCGATCTGACCGACAGCGCGCGGTTCCGGACGACCGGCGGCGCGGACATCCGCCTGGCGGGCATTTATCCCGGCCGGGGCAAGGCCACGATGGCGCTGCGGCCCGAGAGGATCGGCTTGTCGGACGTTGCCGGCTCTGCGCAGGCGTGTGGCGAAGTCTTGCTATCGTCCTACATGGGCGCCGTGGTGGAACATGTCGTTGCACTCGATGCCCAGACGCAGGTGGTGACGCGCGGGCCTTCCTTCGGTGATGCCGCCACATCGCGATTTCCACCTGGCGCACGCGTGGCGTTGACCTGGTCCGGCAGCGCCGAATGCCTGTTCGACGCGGCGGATCGGCCGCTTGGTCGGGTTGCCACCACTGAAAGGATCGAAAGCAATGCATGACCTTCTTGGCTTGTCCCGCCGCGGCGTACTGGCTGGCATGCTGGCCGCCCCCGCCATTATGACCAGGGCACTGGCGGACGAGACCTTCGTGCTGGGGACATGGGGCGGCGACTACCAGCGCCTGCAGCTCGAAAACATCGAGCTTCCCCTGGTCCGTCCCCTTGGCGTGCAGTCCGTGGTGGATGCGGGCGACGAGCAGCCGCGGGTCGCCAAGATCCTGGCCACCCGCCGGTTGCCGCGCGGCCCGATGGACGTTGCCTGCGTGCAGGCGGTGCAGGCCTACGCCCTGGCCGAGGCCGGGGTGCTGGAGGTGCTGACCCCGGACAACGTGCCCAATCTTGCCCATGTCAAACCAGGCATGGCCACCGCCACCTTCGCGCCGCATATCTGGAGTCCGCAGATCATCAGCTACAGCCCCGAACGGGTCAGCCCGCCACCGACCAATTTCGGCGATCTGCTGGATCCGAAACATGTCGGCAAAGTCGGCTTCCCGGATGTCAATTTCTTCTACGTCATGATGGCGGCGGGCTTGTTCGCCGCCGGCAGTGCCAACAACTTCGACAAGGCCAAGGAAATTCTGACGCAGGTCAACGCCAACGGGCTGCGGCTATATCCCTCCACCGACGCCGGCGGCCCACCGTTCAAGACCGGGGAGATCGACATCGGGGTGATGTGGCTGGCCCGCATCTCGATGTGGCAGAACGCCGGAATTCCGGTGGCGGCGGCGTTTCCGAAGGAGGGCTGCATCCTCTATGTCTCCGGCATGGTCGTGCCGAAGAACGCGCCGAACAAGGCAGCCGCCTTCAAATACATCAACGCCATGCTGGACCCCGCGGCGCAGTTGGGCTTCGCCAAGAACATGGGCTACTTGCCGACGGTGACGAATGCACCGCTGACCGGCAAGGTCGCCGAACAACTGGCGTTGCCGACACCGGCGCCAAAACTGGTCGTGCCAGACTTCGCCATCGCCTCGAAGATCCAGCCCGAGATCGCCGACTGGTGGAAGAAGTCGATCCAACATAGCTGATGAAACCGTCCCCCGCGATCGCCTTCCTGGGCCCGGCAAGCTGCGTGGTGCTGCTGCTTCTGGTCGCGCCGTTGGGTCTGCTGGGCCGCTACAGTCTCAACCGATACGACCCGACCGAGTTGATGATCCAGGCGGTGACGCCGGCGAATTACCTGCGTTTCTTCACCGAAGCGTTCTACTGGGAGGTGATGCGGACCACCATCGCAGTGGCCTTGCTGGTGACAGGCCTTTGCCTGGTGCTGGGCCTGCCGCTGGCTTATCGGCTGGCGCGCACGACGAGCCGGTGGAAATCCGTGATGATGCTGATGATCGTGCTGCCGCTGTTCATCGGCAGCACGGTGCGCACGGTGGGCTGGATGATCCTGTTCGCCCAGCGCGGCGCGATGGACAGCCTGGCGCTGCGGCTGTTCGGTCTGCGCATCGATCTGATGTATACCCCCGCCGCCGTCGTGATCGGCACGCTGTCGGTCAACCTGCCATTCATGGTGCTGACGCTGCAAAGCGTGTTTGAGGGGATCGACCGGCGGTTGGAGGAAGCCGCACAGGGCCTCGGCGCCGCGCCAGGACAGGCGTTCTGGCGGGTCGTCTGGCCGTTGGCGCTGCCGGGGATCGGCATCGCCGCCATCCTGTCGTTCATCCTTGGGATGAACGCCTATGCCACGCCGGTGCTGCTCGGCGGCCCGCGCTTCCAGATGATGGCGCCGCTGTTGTTCTGGGAGTTCAACACCAACAGCAACTGGCCGTTCAGCGCTGCCCTGGCGTTCATCCTGATGGCGACGACGCTGTTGCTGACCACGCTGGCGAACGTGCTGATCCCGCGGCGCTATCGGGCTTAGTGCCCACTTGATAATGCTACTATGGCGGCTTTCTGCGCTTCCGGTGCTCACGGCCACTCGGCCGCTCCGCTCCGGTTCTCGAAATCCACGCCGAGCTGACTCACCACAGCGCATTCTCAAGCCAGCATTTAGGGCCTTTTAGGGTGACTGGAAACATCCGAATTGCCCCGTGTCATGGCCGGCGCAGGCCGGCCACCCACGACTTACGGTGTCGGAGGTCAGCAAATCGTGGGTGGCCGGCCTGCGCCGGCCATGACACATGGGAGCACTGCAGCCCACGTTTCCAGTCATCCTGAAAACGGTCCAGAAGGTTCAAGGCACCGTCAGGCGATACACCCGCGCCGCGGTGCCGCTGTACAGCGCTGTCTTCTCTTCCTCCGACGCGCCCGACGTGACGCGCTTGAAGGCATTCCACAGTTCGGTATAGCCGCAGGATTGCTTGTCCGGCGGGAAGTTGCTCTCGAACATGCAGCGGTCGACGCCGAAGGCTTCAATGCAGGGCTCGATATACTGACGCCAGGCGGCGGCAAGCTCCTCGGACGACGGCGGAACGTCGCGTTCGTGGAAATCGAAACCAAACGAAACCATGCCGATGCCGCCCAGCTTGACGTTGACATTGGGGCATTCCGCCAACGCATCAATGTTCCTTCGCCAGCCTTCCAGAATCTCCTGCCGGCGGCCGGAATAGGGCCCGACGCCAAGAACGCCGCCGACATGGTTGAGAATGATGGTAGTGTCCGGAAAAGCCCGGGCAAGATCGATGGCATCCGGCAGTTGCGGATGATACTGCCAAGACTCGAAACTAAGGCCAAGCTTGGCAAGCTCCGCAAAGCCGGCGCGGAACATGGGATCGCGCACCAGATGCGGCGGAACCACCCGCGACGCGAACTTGCCGACCGCGTCGCTGCCGTCCCACGCCACACCGTAGCGGATGCCGCGGAAGCGTCCGCCGCTGACGACAAGCTCTGCCTCCAACACATCGCGGACGGCGGTGCCCAGCGTCAGATCGGCGTGGCCGATGATCGCCTCGGCCACGCGGCACGGACCGTAATTGCCTGATGCACTCATGGCCGCAATGCCGTTGACGAACTCGACCTCGCCCACCGGTGCCATCGCCGTGGGACCGTGCTTGCGGTACATCGCCTGGCATTCCAGGAAGACGGTCGCGACGATGTTGTGGCCGCCGCCGATATCGGCCAGGAGTTCCGGCAGAAAGTAGTGGCCGCGCTGCGGCGTATCCCAGAAATGATGGTGCGGGTCGATGATCGGCAGCTCCGGCTCCAGCGCCGTTTCACTCGGCTGCTTCGCCAGCCAGGCCTTCAGATCGGCATCGTTGCGATAAATGATGCCACGATATTCACCCTTTAAATCCCCGGCCATGTCCGATCCTTCCTGGCTTTGCCGCCGCGACGTTTGATTTCGATTCCACCTGCGTGGTTGGCGCGCCTGCGCGCATCAAGCGTAAGCCTTGATCAGCGGCCCCGACAAGATGACAGGCGGAGTGAGACTGATCCTCAACTGATCTCGGTGCCACGCGTCTCAGGGCAGATCAGGATGACGCCAATGGCCAGGATGAAGGCGAGGACGGTCGTTGCCATGCCAGCGATAAAACCCCCCTCGCTTGTCGCCAATGCGCCGATCAGGATCGGCGCGATAAGACCGCCAACGCGGCCGCCGTTATAAGCGATACCCATGGCCAGGCCACGCGCGCTGGTGTTCGACACCATTTCGGCCGTGAAAGGTCCCATACCGGCGAAGATGCCGGTGACCCCAAATCCGGTGAAGAACATGGTCGTCAACAGCACACCCGCGTCAGCGCTCAGCAACAGGACGGCAACCGCTACGGCGCCGACGACGAGATAGGTTATGAAGGTCGGCCGCCGGCCAAACCGGTCGACCAGGGCTGCGAATACTAAAAAGCCGAACAGCGAGCCAATCTGCTGGGATAGAACGAAGCTGAGGCCTCGGATGAAGTCCAGATGCTTGACGCTGATCAGGAATGTCGGCGTCCAGGTGATCACGCCCCAGTAGATATATTGCGCAAAGAAGATGAAACTGAGTGCCAGCAACATGCCGCGTGCGTTGCTGCCGCGGAACAGTTCGGCCAGCCGGGTTGGTTCGCCCGTCGACGCCGCTCGTGCGCGCCAGACCGGCAATTCCGGTGTCCGTAGCGCGACCGGCAGCAGGATCAGCGCCGGCAGACAGCCCAGAGCGTAGATCACCCGCCAGCCGCCATCGTTCAGTCCGCCCATGAAGTGACTGACCAGCGCGGTGACCCCAATCGCCAGCATGGACCCGACAGGAAGGCCCATCTGCATCAGCGCGCCGCCCTTGCCGCGATGTTTCGCGCCCCATGTCTCGGCCACCAGCGCGGCGCCGGCGGTCCAGGTGCCGCCCATGCCAAGACCGCCGCAGAAGCGCAAGACCGCCACCCAGGTCGCCGACGGTGCGAAGGCGGTGAGGCAGGTAAACACCGAGTAGACGAGTATGCTGAGATACAGTGTTCGCACCCGCCCGATCCGGTCGGCGACCCATCCCATGATGATGCCGCCGACGATCAGGCCGCCGGCGAGAATACTGCCGATGGCACCGGCCTGTGCCTTGGTCAGCGCGAAGGCCACGATCAGAGCCGGGAGCGTGAGTGACAGAACGAACGAGTCGTAGACATCGAACATCCAGCCGAGGCCAGCGAACAAAAGAGTTCGCCAGCTTTGCGGGGTAATCTCTCGATACCAGGCACGCGCTTCGCCGCTGGCGGCGGCGACCGGCGGCACCGATTGGATCGCCATGTAACGGTTTCCGTCTCCTGTACCTACCTATTGAAAGCGCGGCCTTGAGCCTGCCTCAATGCCCGTCGGGGTGACCGAGCGCCCACACATAATCAGCCACCGCGGTGACATCGGCTTGCGAGAGCTGCGCACCACCCTTCGGCGGCATTGCCCCGATGTGGTTCTTCGGCTTCGGGATCCCGTTGTTGATCACCTGGGTGATCGACTGCACGCTGCCGTCGCCCCATTCCCACTTGCCGCTCGTCAGGTCGGCACCCACCGCCGTGCCCTTGCCGTCGGCGCTGTGACATCCCGCGCAAGTCCCACCGTCGATCTGCCCATGGAATATTTGATCACCCAGCGCAACCTGGTCCGGCGATCCACCGGGCGGTACCGGCAGTTGAGTCGAGCCGGCATTCGGATGAATGCCCTCGGGCGGAACAGCCGCGCCCGACGCCGCCGCCTGCTTGCCAGGAGGGGTCGGAGCCGCGCCGGCAAGACCTGTGCCCTTGTTGCCCTGGAAAGTAACCCGCCAGATGCGGCCGCCCTGATCATCGGAGATATACAACGAACCATCCGGTCCCACCGCCAATCCAGTCGGGCGATGAGCCGCTCGGCCTGGCTCCTTGACCGCCCCGGCGAAGCCGTCGGCGAAGACGACGAACGGGCCGGATGCCTTGCCTTCGGACAACGGCTGGAACACCACGTTGTAGCCGCCCTGCGGCTGCGGCGCGCGGTTCCAGGAGCCGTGGAACGCGATGAAGGCACCATCCTTATAGGCAGTCGGGAACTGGCTGCCTTCATAGATCAGCATGTCGTTGGGCGCCCAGTGCGCCGGAAATGCCGCGACCGGCGCCAGCTTCTGTGCGCAGACACCCACGGTCTTGCCGCCATCGCCGCCATATTCCGGCGCCAGGACAAGTTTCTTCTGATCGTAATCATAGTAGCATTCCGGCCAGCCGTAGTCGCCGCCTTGCTTCAGTTCGACCACCTCCTCGGCCGGCTCGTTGGCGCCTTTCCGTTGTCGAGTAGCCCCAGTTCTCGCCGAGCTGGTCGCGGCCGTGCTGGGTTGCGTAGATCCGGCCGGCCGAGTCGAAGGAAAATCCTTCACCGTTGCGAATACCGGTAGCGAAACGTTCCGCTGGCGAGAAGTGCTGATCCAGCTTGTTGGCGTCATAGCGCCAGGTGCCGCCGCGTGTCTCCAGTTCCGTGCAGGGGTTGTTGCCCGGCACGTTCGGCATGCGGTTCTCGCTTTGGCAGGAGTTGGTCGCCGACCCCATGTCCACATACATGTTTCCCTGGGCATCGATCACGAAGGGGTGCATCGGATGATCGCCGGTGATCGGCATGCCCGAAACGATCGTCTCCGCGGTCCCGGTCGGCGCGATCCCGTCCTTCGGCAGGGCATAGCGCACGATCTTGTCGTTCGTTTCGGCATACACGTAGTCTTTGTAGATCGCGATGCCGGTTCCCCCGGCATCGCCGTCGGCCTTGGACGGTCCGAAGCGGACGGTCTGGTCAGCCTGGCCAGTCGCCCTTGGCGTCCTTCAGGGCGATCAGCATCCCGCCGGGCGGCGGCGTGTCGTTGCCATAGTACCGGCCGCTCCAGGTGTTGGCGTAGACGACGCCGTTCGAGGCGACCGCCATATGCCGGACATGGCCAAGATGGTCGGCGAAAACCGTGGCGCAGAAGCCAGGGGACAGCGTGATGCCGCCATTGTCGCCGGTGCACGCTCCGGCGCCCGCCATTGATCCCTGCGGGGCTGGCTGCGCGAAGGACGACGATCCGGTCGCCAGCAGAAGCGTCGCGACAAGGGCGGTCGCGCCCTGCCTCGGCAACACTCGTCCAGATGCGCTACGAGAATTCATCCATCAAACTCCTTCAGATCGGATGACCGGACCATCCGCTTGTTGGAAAACCTTGCCAGCCAAAACAGGTTTCATGCAACCTCCAGCAGCGCTAGTTTCCCGACAGCTCCACCGCATAAAGCTTGAACGGAAGCTTCGGCCCTTGTCCCTTCTTCGTCGGGTCCAGCAGATACGGGAGCTGACCTTCCGAAACCCATGCCGTTTTTCCCACCTGGGTCACGCCGGTAGGGCCGTTGAAGCCATCCTTGAGCGTATCGATCGACGCTTTGTCTCCGGCGATTGCGACATGATCGACCTTGCCGTCGCCTTCGATCAGCAGGAACGTGTTCCCCTCCATCGGGCGCATCGCATCGGTCAGCGCGACGGGCCGTGAGGGCTGCAGTTTCGTCACCTTGCCGGCTGTCCCGTTCGTTACGTCCACCCGATACAGTGCACCATGCGTGAACGTATCGACGTACAGGTTTCCGTCGCTGCCGAACGCCAGGCCATCGAGCCCGGCGCCCTTCTCGGGCGGCTCGAACATTGAGTTTTCGGCCCAGACTTCCAATTCCTTGGCGCCTGGCCGCAGCCGCAGGATCTGCGGTGCAAAGCTATTGGTTACGTAGACGGATTTGTCGGGACCGACGGCGATATCGTTGCAAAGCGTTCGCGTGCCGGGCAGCGTCACGCTTATCTTGCCTTCACCGGTCGCCAGATCAAAACCTTTCAAAGCGCTTCCCTTGGCCGAACCAGGGACGTTCACCCCCATCGCCGACAGGTCATTCGAACAGGTCCAGAGGGTTTTCGAGGCTTCGTCGGCAAGCACACCCAGGATCGAGCGGCTGTCATAAGCACCCGGCTTGATCCAGGGTTCCGCCTGTGATGCCCCGGGACGGACGCGGAGAACGCCGCCAGTCGCAAAGCCGCCCACATAAAGCGTCCCATCCGCCGTCGAGGTTACACTTTCCGGGTAGGCCTGATCACCCGGAAGCGTAACGACCGCAGGCGCGGCCACCGCGGCAACCCCACAGCCCATGGCGAAAACCACCGCCAGCCCAATGCGCCAACCACCGGCGACCATAGTATCAGAGCGATGCATTGTTTTCCTCCCCAATTTTGATTTCTGATGTTTTGTACCTCGCCTCCATATCAGCTTCGTCCCAGTCAGCGCCAGGACCGGAGGCTGCCGCGGCGCCCAGCGAGCATCACACATAGCTACCACGGTGCCCGCTTGGCATCAACGTCGTCATATCGGCCTGTATACAACGCACCTGGCAATCGGGCACTGGACGTGCCGCCGCGGCGGCACGGTACCAGAATTGCACCGCCAAGCTCAAATCGCAGGGTGGCCGCGGTGACCGAAATCTCGCTGATCCTGTTCGACCTCAACGGCGTACTCTATCACTATGACCGGGATGCACGGATCGCCCATCTGCAAGCAGTCTGCCACCAATCGGCGGAAACGATCAAAAGCGCGATCTGGGACTCCGGCTTCGAGGATTCCGGCGATGCCGGCACGCTCGATGCAGCCGCCTATCTCCAGGGTTTCGGCGCCCGCATCGGCTGCGATCTACAAGAGTCTGAATGGCTGGCCGCCCAACAGGTCGCGATCACGCCCATCGCCGCGACCCTCGCGCTGCTGCCCCGCATCCGTCCGGGCGTGGCTTGCGCCGTATTGACCAACAACAACCTTCTGGTCCAACGGCATTTTGCCACGCTGTATCCCGAAGTCGCCGAACAGGTCGGCAAGCGGGCGCACGTCTCGGCGGAATTCGGCGCCCGCAAGCCAGACCCGGAAGCCTACCGCCGCTGCCTGACTCGCCTTGGCGTGCCGCCGCCGGCCGCCTTGTTCGTCGACGACAGCCAAGCCAACGTCGCCGCCGCCCGAGCGGCCGGCCTGCTCGGCCACGACTACACCGGCCCGGAGGAACTCTCGGCCGAACTTCGCAGCCACGGGCTGCTGGATTGAAACCAGAAGGCCGGCAAGAGTTGCGTCAACGATGCAGTCGTAACCATTTCAAAATTCCAACGAACTGCGCCTTGATAACCGCCCACAGCAGCGTATGGGCCGCCAGCGGGACCGGCTCCGCCCGGCGGTCCACAGGCGCAGGCTGCGCAACCACCGCGTGGTCCGGTTCCCCTGAAACCACCGGCGTCGCCTCGTCCTGAGCGAACTCCGCCGCGGCACGGCGAGCGAAGTCCGCCATGATGACATTCGCCACGGCGACGCCACCGGTGCGGGCAAAATCCGCCAGCACGCCACCAAGTTCGGCATCAGAAACGATCTTGACGATGGTCGTGGGCGTCGGCGCGGCGCTATCGGCGCGCAAGGCGAAGCCGACCTTGACGCCGATCCGCGCCGCCCGCATGTCCGCCGAACCGCGGCCATGCAGGCTGCCGGTCAGCGCGTCGAAGTCGAAGGCCGGAGTGACCCGGCCCTTGAAGTTGACCTTCTTCGGGCCGAACGCAACCACCATGGCACCGGGCCACGACCCATCCTCGGCCTGCGCTTCCAACACCGCGCCCGGCATGCAACGCGCCATGCGAGGCACGTCGGCGAAACGGCGGATGACATCCTCCGGCTTGCCGGGAACCGAGAACTCGCCTTCGAAATGCATCGAACGTTACGCGACCGGACGCAGCAGCGGCGCCTGGCTTTCGACGCCGAAATACACCTTCGCATAAGGGTCCGTAGGCGTGGAGGCGGACACCCGTGCGTCAATCAGATACAGCCCGCCCTTGCGCAGCCCTTCGGCAATGGCGCCGCCAATTTCCGACGTGCTGGACAGCTTCACCCCGTCGCCGCCAAACGCTTTCGCCAGCGCCACGAAGTCCGGCAACTCCCATTGCGCGAGCTTTTCGTCGAATCCCTTCGCCACCAGCTTGTGCACCTCGGCGCCGTAGCCGGCATCATTCCAGACCACCAGCACCATCTGCATCTTGTGGCGGACGATCGTTTCAAGTTCCTGCAGGTTGAACATCAGGCTGCCGTCGCCCTCGACCGCCACGTGCTGTCGGCCAGGATTGCCGGCCCCGGTACCCACCGCCACACCGATACCCTGACCCACCGCGCCAAAGTGGTAGGAGTATTGGATCTCCGCCCCCTCCGGCAGCGGCGTGTACATGCCGACCCAGGAGAAGAAGTGGCCGGCACCGCAGGTCAGCAGCACCCCTTTCGGCAAAGCCGCCCCCAGATCGTGGGCCAGTGCGCGTGGATCGAGGCCATCGGCCGGCGGCTCGAAACGATGCGGCGGCGCGTCCAGCACGGCCCGCGTTGCCGCCGTTCGCAGGCCTTCCTTGCGCACCTGCCGAGCCGCCAGCGCCTCATTGATCGCCGCCACTGATTTACGTCCGTCGCCCTGCACGTACAGACCCGGAATGACCCCGATCTCCTCCGGCATCGGCTTGATGTCGATACGCGCGACCTCGGCCGACGGAAACAGCAAACCCGCCTTCCGTCGTGTAGTAGCCAAGTTCGGCTCCCACCCCCAGAACGAAGTCGGCATCAGCCAGCAACTGCTCCGACGGGGCCGAGGCAAAGGCGCCGGCGATCCCGACATCCCAAGGATGGCCAGCAAAATAGCCCTTGCCTTGCAGCGAGGTCGCCAGCAGCGCGCCGACCCGATCGGCCAGTTCGATGATTGCGTCCTTCGCCTTCGCCGCCATCGCCCCGCGGCCGGCGATGATCACCGGGCGCTCCGCCGCGATCAGCTTTTCGACGACTGGCGCCAGGACATCCGGGCTAGGGGTCTCCACCCGGGCCGGCAGGAACTCGGTGGACGGCCGATACGCGTAGTCCCAGTCAAGCTCTTCTTCCTGCAGGTCCATCGGCAGGTTCAGCACCACCGGCACGCGGTGCATCCGCGCGGCATAGAACGCCTCGGCGATTTCCTCCGCCATGTTGTCCAGGCTGGTGACCGTGCGGAATCGTGCATAGCTTGCCTCGGCGAAGCGCCGCTGATCCATCGACTGCAGGCTGTTCTTCGCCCCCTGCGCAATTTCCCCGGCGATCACCACGATCGGCGTGCGGCCGCGATACGCCGCGATCAACGAGGTGCCGCACTGCGTCAAACCCGGGCCGCAGGTCACCATCGCGACGCCAACCTTGCCGGTGGTGCGGGCGTATCCATCCGCCATCGATACGGCCATGGATTCATGGCGGGCGCTATAGGCCTTGATGGTGGAATCGCGGCACAGCGAACCCCACAGCCACATGTTGCCGTCGCCCATCAGTCCAAAGAAATCCGTCACGCCCTCCAAGATCAGTGATTGGGCGATTGCTTCATAGGCTTTCATCACGGTGCTTCCTCTGAATGTCCTGCCGGTCCGATCCGCAGCCTATCATGGCGCCGCCCGCCAGGCACAAACTCTTGCGTTTGACCATTCCGACCGCTCGCTCCATGGTCCGGCAAATTTTTTGAGGGAAGCGAATGTCCGACAGAAGGTCAGGGCGGCCAAGCCGTAGACGTTACATTGTCTATGGACTGTTGTTCGTGATGACGTTGATCAATTACTTTGATCGGACAGTGCTTTCGATCGCCATGCCGGTGTTGATCCAGCAATTCGCGCTGACCCCGGTCGCCGTGGGCTATCTGCTGTCTGCCTTCATCTGGTCCTATGCGCCCTGCCAATTGCCGGCCGGACTAATCCTCGACCGCTGGGGCACCCGCAAGACCGCCGCGCGCTGCATCGCCTTCTGGTCGGCCGCCACGGCGCTGACCGGTGCCGCGAGCAGCTTCGCGTTCCTGTTCTTCACCCGTCTGCTGTTGGGCATCGGCAAATCGCCAACCTTCCCGCTCGCCGCGCGGGCAATCCGCGAATGGGCGCCGGTGCGGGAACGCGCTTTTGCTTTCTCGATCTCCGGTTCCGGTCCGGCGTTCGGCACCGCGGTATCGGCGATCAGTATCGCCTGGCTGGTCCACGCCATCGGCTGGCGCCTCTCCTTCGTCATCTCCGGCGGGCTCGGCTTTATCTGGGTCATCCTCTGGATGGCCATGTTCCGCGACCCCGAGGAGGCCGCATGGCTCCCCGACGCCGAACGGCGGATGATCCTGGCTGAACGTTCCCCAGGCGGCACGACTGCGGCGCACGGCATGTCGCTCAAGACGCTGCTGAGCTACCAGACCATGTGGGGATTGTTTCTCGTGCAGGGATGCGTGAACTACACGCAGTACCTGTTCCTGACCTGGCTGCCAACCTACCTGGTGCAGAGCCGCGGTCTGAACATCCTGCATTCCGGTCTGCAGACCGGCATCTGCTACTTCGGCGCCATGATACTGACCATCGGGATGGGCCGCCTGTGCGACCACCTGCTGACGCCGGAGGCCGTGCAGGCCGGCAAACGGCGCTATGCAGTGGTGATCCTGGCGTTCGGTGCCTCGGTCATGATGCTCGCGCCCTTCACCGAGTCCGAGGTGCTGCTGCTGGCCGTAATCACCTTCTCCCTCGCCTGCGTGCAGAGCGTGTTCGTCAACACCTATTCGCTGACCAACGACCTGTTGCATGCCGGCAAGAGTATCGGCACGGCGGTCGGCTGGATCCAGCTTGGCGGCAACATCTTCGGCCTCGCCGCACCCATCGCCACGGGTTACATCGTTGCCGCCACCGGCAGTTTCACCAGTGCCTTCCTGCTGGCCGGCGCCTTGCTGATCATCGGCGCCATCGTCACGCTGACCATGACCCGCCAACCTGTCGGCGCGCCGCTGGCGGCGTCCGCCGTCGCGACATAGCGGGCCGGCATTCAGGCGACCGCGGGTTTGTCGGTCATCGTGCGCAGGCTGGGTTCGGGGCGCATCGTCACCGTCCCCCGCTCCACCCGATGCACCAGCGCGCCAAGATGCATCGGCATCTCCGGCTGCATCCAGGGCTTCGCCGCCAGCGCGGTCCGCATGTCGCTATAGCCGGCCGCCCGGCGCGTGGCGATCGAACTGCGCGAGAACTCGGCGTCGCTGGCAGGAATTTCGTCGGCGCCCGGGCGGTACACGATATGCACGATGTCCAGCCGCTGCGTGTCCAGCACCGGACTCTCCGGCACCGCCGCCGCTGCCGGCGCCCCCGCCTGCTTCAGCATCCGCACCGCATGGCGCAGGTTCACCTTGGTCTGCACCGCATCGACATGGTGCGCCGTGCGGCTCGCATACTGGATCTGCTTGGCGCGCCACAGCACGTCGTTCATCGTCGCCGGCAGCGGTCCGGCGGCATTCCACAGGTCGAGCAGGAACACCACCATGCGAGGATGGTCAGGCTCATCGACGACCGCATCCAGCGGCGTGTTGGAGACGCAGCCGCCGTCCCAGTAAAGCTTCCCGTCGACCTGGGTGGCCGGAAATCCCGGCGGCAACGAGCCGCTGGCGAGCACATGCTCGGGTCCGATCGTCTGCCGCTGCAAGTCGAAGAACTCAAGCTCGCCCGTGGCGAGGTTGGTCGCCCCCAGACTAAGCCGGATGGCGTGGCTGTTGATCAGCGAGAAATCCGCGAACCGCCGCAAGGTGAACAGCATCGGCGTGGTGTCGTAGAAGCTCAACGCCTGAGGCGGCGCATTGGTCAGCAGCCATGGACTGACCGGCCGTGGGGTGAAGAAGTGCGGCTGGCCGAACACCAGCGCCTCGGCGTTGCTGGCTACGTTATGCAGGAGCTGCCATGGCGCCGAAGCCAGCGGCGTCGGCACGTCCGGCCACGAAATCGTCTCCCACAGCGCATCCAGGCGCGCCACGCGGTCGTCTGGAGGATTGCCGGCAATGACCGCCGCGTTGATCGATCCGATCGAGATCCCGGACACCCACTGCGGATGCAGTCCATGCTCTGCCAGCGCCTGATATGCGCCGATATGATAGGCCCCAAGTGCCCCGCCGCCCTGCAGCATCAGCGCAACGAAAGGAGCCTGCGGAGGTGCTTTTGACGCCGGCTTTACGGCCATGGCGGATCTCCTGCTTCTTTGCAACCAAGCATAGCGGAAGCCGATGCTAACTACCAGCGTGGCGTGACGGTTCGCATCGGCCTAAGCGCCAAGCACAAACCTTGAAAGACCTTTTTAGGTCGGCAGCCTTGGAAAAAGTTGCGGCGCCATCTGCGCCGCGAACTCCTTGAACATGCGCACCGGCCGCGGAATATGCCGGTTGCCGAGATGGACCACCGAAAGATCGAAGGTGCGGAAGCGCCACGCCGGCATGACCTCAATAAGCCGGCCGTGGCGCAGCAACTCCGGCTGCACCAGCGGCGGAAGATCGCCGATGCCGGCGCCGGCGAGCAGCGCGGACGCCAGGCCGGTGTAGTCGTTCATCGAGAGGTACGGCAGAAACCGAAGCGTTTCCTTGTCTTTTCCGTTCGTGTGAGCAAAGCGCCAACTATTCTCTGGCCTCCAGTGCGAGAACGCGAGCAGCCGGTGGCCGAGCAGGTCCTGTGGCGTTGCGGGCGGCGTGCGGGTCTTCAGGTAGGCAGGGCTTGCGACAAGCTGATGCCGGTAGGTCAGGATCTTCCGGGCGACGAGTGATGAATCCTTCAACGCACCAAGCCTGAACACCAGGTCGACGCCCTCGGCAATAGGGTCGACGAACCGGTCGGTGACGAAGATCTGCACCCGGACATCGGGATACGACGCCTGAAATGCGCCAACCAGCGGCGCAAGCAGCGAGTCTGAAAGACTAGGTGGGGCGGAAAGCCGCAACAGACCGGAAACATTCAATAACTGGTTTGAAACGATATTGTCGACCGTATCGCTGAGTTCAGCACTGCGCCGAGCGTGCTCGAGAACGTCGGACCCGATATCGGTCAGCCGCAGACTGCGCGTCGAACGTTCGAGCAATCGGACCCCCAGCTGATCCTCTAGCTCGGCAATGCGGCGGCTGACGGTCGAGACCGGCATCTTCAGGCGGCGCGCCGCTTCGGAAAAGCTGTTGGCGTCGACGACCTTGGCGAAAATCATCAGTGCATCGAGGTCCGCCATATTATCCCAAATTTGGAAATTCAATTCCTGACTTTGCCATGTAGTGGGCAAACGAGCCTTCGCATAGGTCTCGGTCGTCGTAAACAGATGACCGGAGAGAGCGGATGAATACTGATGAACAGACTGTTGCCACTGTACCTGGCAATGTATCAGGACGCGTTGAATAAATCCGATACCGATGCAGTCATGAAGCGCTACGCCCCGGACGGAGTGTTCATGCCGCAGAACAGCCCATCCAGCGTCGGTGCCGATGCGGTCCGTAAGGCGTATGATGCCGTGTTCGACGCCATCACGCTCAGCGTCGATTTCAAGGTTGCTGAAATCCGCCAGGTCGCCCCCGACTGGGCGTTCGTGCGCACCAATTCAGCCGGTACCGTCAAGGTCAAGGCAACTGGTGAGAGCGGGCCGGAGGCCAATCAGGAGCTGTTCGTGTTCCAGAAAATCGATGATGCCTGGAAGATCGCGCGCTACTGCTTCTCCACCACCAACCCGCCGCGCCCATGAAGGAGAAGGTGTCAAGCTCTCCTGGCGCGTGCGTCGCGACGATCCCACTGCCGCCCACTGTATCTGAGACAGTATTAATATCCGCCCGCTTCCCACGCCAAGCCGTTTGATCGGAATCCGCTTCATGAATTAGTCGATGTTGAAGACTGCCGGCGATCAGTTGACATTGATATCCGAAATCGGACGTTGTGCCTCCCAGGTGGCGCCGCCTCGACATCACCGGCGCCGCCGGGCATCGGCCCGCAAGGATTCGGATACAATGGAAATCAATGCAAAAAACTTTCGTGTCCGGAAAGGCGACAAGGTGGACCTCGACAGGTGGCCCACGGATGTCGAGCCGATCTGCAGGACCAAGAAGCAGTATCAGGATCTGCTGCAACAGCACGTCGAACAACTCAGCTCCCTCCAGCAGAAGCTGTATGCGTCGAACCAATACGCCGTCCTTATTATCTTCCAGGCCATGGACGCGGCCGGAAAGGACGGGGCAATCAAGCACGTCATGTCGGGGGTCAACCCGCAAGGCTGCCAGGTTTTCAGCTTCAAGCATCCCAGCGATACTGAGCGGCAGCATGACTTCCTGTGGCGAACAACGCGCGAGCTGCCGGAACGCGGACGGATCGGTATCTTCAACCGCTCCTACTATGAGGAGGTACTGATCGCCCGCGTCCATCCCGAGATCCTGGACGGCGCCGTACCGGATGGTCGGAAGCACATGAAGATGTTTTGGCAGGATCGATACCGGTCCATCGTTGACCTGGAAGATCATCTCATCCGTAACGACACCCGCATCGTCAAGATCTTCCTGCACATCTCGTCAGACGAGCAGCGCAAGCGCTTTCTAGAACGCATCGATACCCCTGAAAAGAACTGGAAGTTAAGCGCAGCCGACATCGAGGAGCGCAAGTTCTGGATGGACTACATGAGGGCATACGAGAAGTGCCTGGAGGCAACCAGCACCGACGAGGCGCCCTGGTATGTCGTGCCGGCCGACGACAAGAAGAACGCCCGGTTGATCGTGTCCTGCATCATCCTCGATACACTGAACGCGCTCAAGCTCGCCTACCCGGAAAGCAGCGAAAAGCATCGGCAGGAGCTGCTGGCCGCCCGCGAGCAACTGACGGGATAAGACGCCCGATACCAGCCATCGTTGATGGTGACCCACCAGTCACATCCTCGGCCCCTTGGCCTGCGCAAGGGCAAGCTTCGCCGATCAGTCCGACACGCCCCCTACGAACTCTCTTCGACGCAGATCGCGCGCAGCGAGGTTGGACGGCCGAACCCTCGTATCCCATCCTGGGGCGGCGGCGACGCCAGACCCCGCACAGAAGCACGATCCAGGCAGGCCTAGACCACGGGACACGAGGCACGATCATGGATGACGTCGTTGGCTACGACTATATCGTCGTGGGCGCCGGATCGGCGGGATGTGTGCTCGCCCATCGCCTGACCGAGGACCCGGGCGCAACGGTCCTATTGCTTGAGGCTGGCGGTCATGACCGGCACCCTTATATCCAGATCCCAATAGGCCTTGGGAAGCTTCAGCAGCATCGGATGTTCGATTGGGGTTACATGACCGAGCCGGAGCCCCACCTCAACGGCCGCCAACTCAGGCTCCTGCGCGGCAAGGTGTTAGGTGGCTCATCCTCCATCAACGTCATGGGCTACCAGCGTGGTCACCGTGGCGATTTCGATCGCTGGGCGCGGCAAGGGGCGACGGGATGGTCCTATGCCGACGCGCTGCCGTATTTCCGGCGAAGCGAGGCATGGGAAGGTGGGGAGGACCCCTGGCGCGGCGGTTCAGGTCCGTTGGGCACACAGTGGGCACGATCCAAGGACCCAATCTTTGACGCTTGGCGAGAAGCTGGGCGGCTGGCCGGCTGGCCCGTCACTGATGATTACAATGGGTCCGAAGCGATCGGATTCGCACGCGCACAATTCACGATCCAAAACGGCCGACGCGCTTCGGCGTCGAATGCCTACTTCAAGCCGGTGCGCAAGCGGTCTGGCCTCTCACTCCTCACGAACGCCATGGTGACTGGCGTGACGATGCGCGGCACGCACGCGTCCGGCGTGGAGTTCGTCCATCAGGGCGCCGCCAAACGGGCCGAAGCGGCTCGGGAGGTCATCCTTTGCGGTGGCGTATTCAATTCCCCGCAGCTCCTGATGCTCGCCGGGATCGGCCCCGCGGCACATCTGCGCGGCTTTGGGCTCAAGCCGTTGATCGATCTCCCGGTCGGTCAGAATTTGCGCGACCATCTCATGGTTGGACTGCAGTGGCTCCGACAGGACACCAGTCCCTTCCGCAAGGAGATGCGCCTTGACCGGGCAGCCATCAGCATGGCGCGCGCCTTGCTCTTCAGGACCGGACCAGCGACGGCGTTGCCGCTGGGCCTGATGGCGTTTCTCAAAACAAGGCCGGATCTGGATGTCCCCGACATCGAGTTTATATTCCGGACCGCGCCGCTCAATGCCGGTCCATGGTTTCCAGGCGTGATGCCAGCCTATCAGGATGCCTATGTCGTCACGCCCGTGCTCCTGCATCCACGAAGCCAGGGCGAGGTGTCCCTGCGGTCCGTCGATCCGTTCGCACCGGTTCGCATCAACTGCAATTTTCTCGCCGAACCCGAGGATGTCAAAACGCTGCGTGAGGCGTTCCATCATGCGCGCGACCTCGGCGGTCGAGGTCCACTCAACCCATTCAGGGGCCGTGAGGTGTCGCCAGGGCCGGAGGTCAACACGGATGCAGAGATTGAAGCCTGGATCCGGAACACCGTGATCACGGTCAACCATCCGCTCGGAACCTGCGCCATGGGACGAGGCCCGAACGCCGTACTTGATCCCGATCTTAAGGTCCGCGGCGTCGAGAAGCTACGGGTCGTGGACGCATCGGCGTTGCCCGACATGCCGTCCGCTCATATCAACGCCAGCGTCATGATGTTGGCTGAACGCGCGTCCGACCTGATCCGAGGCCGCTCCCCATTGCCGCCGGCAAACGTTTGAGCCTGGACGCGTTCGGGGTTTCAAGGCTGCTGCCTAGTCCCCTAACTAATTTGTGCTTGATTTCTGAATACTATCTGTGATAGCAGAACAAATGACGAACTTGCAACTGGAAGCACATAGATGACCGCGATGCACACCGCAGCGGATCCGTCCTCACCAGTCACCCCCACAGCCGCCGATCCCGACTGTCAGAACGCCCCCTCCATCCCCATCCATCCGTCCGACTTCCTGGTCGAGTTCGTCGTCGGCGTCCTGGCGCCGCTGTTCATGGCCGGCTGCTCGGGCGACCTGAGCTTCGCCCGCCTCTCCGTCATCGAGACGATCAACGCCTACCAGGCCAGGACCCAGGCCGAGCTGGTGATGATCGCGCAGATCATCGGGTTCGGCATGGCCGCCATGGACAATTTGCGCCTGTCCATGGACCCCGGCATCTCGCTGTCGATGAAATTGCGCCTGCGCGGCGGTGCCAACGCCCTGAACCGTGCCGCTCAGCAAAACGCCCGCGCCCTGGAAAAAGTCCGGCGCGACCGCAACCTACCCGCGGCGTACCCGGACGCCGCGCCCGAGGAAGACGAGCCCACGCAAGCCGATATCGAAGCCACCATCGCGCAAGCCCGAGCGATGGTCAAAGACGCCTATGCCCGCCTGCAGGAGGTGCCACCCAACGCCGCCCCGCCAGCCAAGGCGGCTGCCGGCCCACAAGTAGTCTGCCCCGCGCAGCGGCAGGAAACCCCAGCCTGGATCGGCGCATTCTCCCAAGTCGCGGCCGAACTCACCGGCAAACCCGCGACCGTTCCACTGACCTCCCACAGGACCGATCTGCTACAAGCCACCTCGCTGAGCAGCCACGCCGATAACCTTCCCCAGGCGGCGCACGACGCCTTGCTGCTGGCGGAGGCGTCACGCAAGCCGCGCTAAATGCCCGTTTCAGAATGCGCTATGGCGAGTCAGCTGGCGTGGTTGTCGAGAACCGGAGCGGAGCGGCCTGAAGGCCGTGAGCACCGGAAGCGCAGAGAACCGCGTCAGATGGCCGCCATAGTAGCATTCTCAAACGGGCACTAAACGACTGGGCTGGCGCCGCCGTCCATATTGATCGCCGTGCCCGTCGTGAAACCGGCGTGGTCGGAGCATAGGAAGCACGCCATCGCCGCGAACTCCTCCGCCCGGCCCATGCGGCCAACCGGAATCCCGGCCCCCGCCTTCGCCACATACGACTCGAACGCCTCATTGCTGCCCTCGGTCTTGTAGCGGCGAGCGATCTGGTCGGACACGATCAGGCCGACCAGCATGCCGTTGACCAGGATGCCATGCGGCGCGCCTTCCCCCGCCAGCACTTTCATCAGCGCCATGCCGGCGGCGCGGGACACCGAGGTCGGCGCGCCATTCGCCCGCGGCGCCTTCGCCCCGGTGTTCAGCACATTGATGATGCGGCCCCATTTGCGCTGCTTCATCCCCGGCCACACCAGCCGGGTCAGCCGGATCGCGGCGAACAGCTTCAGGTCCAGGTCTTCCTGCCAGATCTCGTCGGTGATCTGCTCCGACGGCATGGCGCGCGACATCCCGGCGTTGTTGATCAGGATGTCGACCTGCCCGAAGGTCTTCACCACGGCGTCGAACGTTGCCTGGATGTCAGCCGCCTTCGACACGTCGCACTGGAACGTCGCAACGCGGCCGGAGGCACCGTCGGAGGCGATGCGCTGCGCTTCGGCCAGCCCATCCGCGCCGCGCGCCAGGATCGCCACATTGGCGCCTGAGGCGGCGAACTCCTTCGCCATGGCCAGACCAAGGCCCTTGCTGGACCCGGTGATGATGGCCGAACGGCCGTCCAGGCGTACATCCATGACATCTCTCCCCTAAATGATCGTCATCTTGGGCAAGATATCGCACCCGCGCAACGCGGCGAGGCGCGGCGCCCCTGCCGATCAGCTATAATCAAGCTCGCTCACCGCCAGCCAAAGGGCCGCCATGTCATCCTTCGCCCTCGTGTCGGCCCTGCTGTTCCTGGCCGCGGTTCTCGGCTCGGTGAACCATCTTTACGTGCGCCTGCCGCCGACCATCGCCCTGATGGCCGGATCGCTGCTGCTGTCGGTGGTCGTCATCCTGGTCGATCGCGCGGTCGAAAGCGTCGACCTGCGCCAGTGGTGGGAAAACCTGGTGGCGGCCAACGATCTGCCGCACGTCTTCCTGGGCGGGATGCTGGCTTTCATGCTGTTCGCCGGCAGCCTGCACGTCGATGTGGACCGGTTGCTGGCGCGGAAATGGACGGTGTTGTCGCTGGCGACCCTTGGCGTGGTGATGGCGACCGCGCTCTACGGCGTCGGCATCTGGCTGGTCTTCGCCGGTGGCGTGCCGTTGCCCTGGTGCTTTGCCCTGGGCGCACTGCTCGCCCCGACCGACCCGATCGCGGTCGGCGGCCTGCTGCGCGACGCTGGTTTGCCGCCCGAACTGCTCGCCGTCATCAACGGAGAGAGCCTGTTCAACGACGGGGTCGCAGTCGTCGCCTTCACCATTTCGGTGGAATGGGCGAGCGGCGGCAGCACGACGGCCGCGAGTATCGGCCTTGATCTGCTGACCGAGGGCTGCGGCGGCATCGCGCTCGGCCTCGCGACCGGTACGCTTGCCTACCGGGCTTTGCGCCTGATCGATGAACCAAAGCTGGAGCTGATGATCACCCTGGCCTTGGTCACCGTCACCTACAGCCTGGCCGAGGCGATCGGCGTCTCCGGCCCGCTCGCCGTGGTGCTGGCGGGACTGCTGACCGGCCATCGCGCGACCCGCTTCGCCATGACCGACATATCGCGCGAGCAGGTGGTGCTGTTCTGGGACATGACCGACGGGTTGCTGAACGCGCTGCTGTTCCTCCTGATGGGATTCGCGCTGTTGTCGGTCGACTTCGACTGGATGCTGCTGTGGGCGGTGGCGGGCGGCATCGTGCTGGCGCTGCTGACCAGGTTGGTCAGCGTCGCGGTGCCAACGGCCCTGGTGCACCTGCAGCGCCTGCCCAAACTCAAGGGCGTGGCGGTGCTGACCTGGGGCGGCCTGAGGGGCGGCATCTCCGTCGCCCTGGCCCTCACCTTGACGGCATCACCCTATCGCCGGGCGTTGTTGGAGGTCTGTTACGCGGTGGTGGTGTTCACCATCCTGGTGCAGGGCCTGTCGATGCCGGTGCTGGTCCGCTGGCTGTATCGGCAGCCGGTCACAGCAGTCCGGCAATGATGACAACGATCAGCCCCAGGATCAGGTTGACGCCGATCAGCTTGCGGATGCTGTCCAGGCGGCTGGCCATTCGCGTGCGGTCGATGGTCCGCCGGAACTGCCGGTAGGGACCGAAGAAGATTGCCAGGAAGACCCCTGCCATCACCAGTCCCAGCCCCAGCATCGCATGGATCTGCCAGGGCGCCGTGGCCATGTCCCATTGCAGGAACAGCATCGCGAACCCGGTCAGCAGGATCAGCGGCATGGCGTGCCAGATGACCAGGAAGAATTTCCGGAACACCTGGGTATGAAGCAGCATCCGCTGCGGCGCCTCGATCGCCGCCAGGCTCGGCCGCAACACGACGTAGGCGAAGAACATGCCGCCCACCCACAGCACGGCGCACAGCAGATGCAGCGCCCTCAGTCCCGTATAAACCGTCATCCACTCATCTCCAGCAACTCGCTCAGCAAGGCGCGTAGCTCATTTGCCGCGATCGATCGAGGGGTGGCCTCGGTCACACCCAGGCCTTCCGCGAAGGCACTGGCGAAACCGGTCCGGTTGCCGATGGTGGCGGCCAGCAAGGGATGCGCGCCCTGTTGCAGCGAGGTGACCATGGTTTCGCGCAGCCGTCCGGATGGCGGCAGGCGATTGAGCACCAGGGTCGCTCGCCTTTTCTCCGCCGCCGCCAGCTTCAACGTCCCCTCCGCCGCCCAGACATCGGGTGGGCTTGGCTGCACCGGGATCAGCACCAGCGTGGCGCCGCGGATCGCCAGGCGGGCATCGGTGTCGATCTGCGGCGGGCTGTCGATCAGCACCACGTCGTGGGCGGTCTTCAGCCGTTCCAGTTCCGCCGCCAACCGCCAGCCGGAAACCTCGGAGAATGTCAGCCGTGGCACGCTGGCGGCGCGGGCCTGCCGGATCTGGTTCCAGCGGGTCAGGCTCCGCTGCGGGTCGATGTCGAGCAGCGCGACCTTATGTGAAGTGGCGAGTGCTGCCGCCAGGTTCGCGGCCAGGGTGGTCTTGCCGGTACCGCCTTTCTGCTGGGCGACGGTGATGACAATCGCCATGCCGCGCGACTCCATGTCGATGAGGCGACAGTCGACCAGAATCGCGGTCCGGATGCCAGGACCCGATCACCGATGACGGCTCGCTTTTCAACTAACCCCGGCTTAGTGTTGCGGGGTTTGGTGTTGATCGTGTCCACCATCAAGGTGGACATAAGGAGGAACGGGAACGGCAGAATGCCCACCGATCGGCCACGGGGCGAGGCCCCTTACCGTCTGGACCGACCACGCTGCACGCAGGATTGGCAAGCGTATCACGGGATTCGAAGACAGGCATTCAATCTGCCCCGGCCGGACGAGGCGGCCGATCCAAACTGCCACCCGATGCTGCTGTGGCTAGAGGATAAGCCGATCGGCGCCATCCAGATCGACGACCTGAGGAATGCCGCCGCCGCGCTGCGGCTGGTGGCGATCGATCCGGCGTGGCAGGCACGCGGACATGGCCGAGCGCTGCTCGATCACGCGGAGCAATTCGCTCGCGGCCTGGGGTGTAGAAAGGCGGTGGTCTATGCCACGCCGGAGGCCGCCGGCTTCTACGCCCAGGCAGGCTATGACGAGGAAGACTGGGATGAGGCCTGCATGGGCGGCATCGTGCAGATGCTGAAGAAGCTGGCGTGAACCTCGCCCGGTATCAGCGAGCGCGCAACGGTTCCGGCGGTTCCGGCGGCGGCACCGGGATTGGCCGCGGCGGCTCCTCGATCGGCGTTGGCTCATCCGGATCGGGCACCACTGGCGGACCACCGGGGGGAACCGGCGGATCCGACAGCGTCATGCGGGTGGCGTATCGCGTCAATTGCGGTGAGACTGCAGCGGACGGACCGCATCCTGTGCGGTACGGCCGGCCATTTCCAGCAGCCGGCTGCTGGCGTCGAAGGCGTGATGCACGGCGCCCAAATACAGGTCCCGCTGCACCTCGGCCACCTCGACCAGGTTGGTGCAACGTAACAGGTCCTGTGGCTTGTGGCTGCCATTCCCGACCGCGTGCTCAACCATCTCGAGCCAGGCGTGCTGCATCTGCTGCATGCCGCGGCTCAGGGAGACGTACGAGTTGAACAGCGCTTGCAGACGTTCGGCGGAGCGTTCCGCGGCGTCGCGGTACACGTCCATCGCCTGCACCGAAGAAGACAACAGATGATGCCCACGGCCAAAGTTGATATCGGCGATCCGGCCGCCGACGCCAGCCGCGGTGCGCATGCCCAGCATCATCGCCTGGCGCCCCTGATCGGCAACCTTCGAGGACATTTCGGTGGCCGCATCAGCGGTCTCGGCCACCGATTCAGCCATCGCGTGAGCGACTTCGCTGGCCTTTTCGGTGGTTTGCTGTGCCATCTGCTCGGTCTGGCTGATCGTGTCTCTGGCCGTTCTTGTTGTTGAGTCAATCGCCGCTTGGCTGGATCGTGCCGCGGTATCCTGCATCTTCCTGGCCGTATCTGTCGGCCGTGCCGTCGTATCTGCCATGAGTGTGACTCCTGTCATTCGGAATTGCGACTGGATTCTCGGAATTGTATAGTAATGCGATGGTGCGGTTTAAGGTCGGTTCTCCCTAGAAACCACCATTGGGGCGACCCGGAATGGCGTTCGGGCATCAACCACCGCACCGCAGCATCATAACCTCGCGAGCGCCAATCACAACCTCTTAATAGGTTAATTTTCATCAAGGATACGTCAGTGCCCTCTCCACAACTTGCAGTGTTCGAGCCGAAGCCAGAACAGCCGTACCTTGCAAGACCTATCCACAGCGAATTGTTACAACGATTACGACCAGATCGGCTTTGGAATTTGTCAGGAAGACAAATCCCGTTCTGCCTCCGGTCCACTTTCCGGGTTCGCTACAGGTATCGGGCGTTCTGCCATCAGCCTGAAGCCCTCGATCGCCCGCCGCAGCGCAACCGACCGCTTGCTCTCGGGCTCGAGCACGAACAACACCAGCGAGCGTCCGGTGATCTCGTAGCTATCTCCGGTGGTAAATGCCTGATGGGTGTTGTCATCCGGGATGTTGGTATCCAGTAGGCAGCGCCACGCCGAACCACCCACCACCTCCGGCAGCACGAAATTCACCACGTCATGATGCGCGTTCAGCACCAGAAGGGCGGTGGCATCCAGTGCCGGCCGCTTGATGCCGCTGGCCTGGGCTCGGCCGTCCAGCAGCATGCCGAAACAGCGGGCATTGGCGTCGTTCCATTGGTCATCCTCGATGTCCTGAGCTGCCGGCGACAGCCACCGTACATCGCGAACATCGAATTCGGGATTATATTCCCCGGTCAGGAAGCGGGACCGGCGGAGGATCGGAAAGGACTGCCGCAGCACAATCACCTTACGAACGAATTCGGCTAGGTCGACTTCCCTTTCGCCGAAATTCCAGTCTACCCAACTGATCTCGTTGTCCTGGCAGTAGGCGTTATTGTTGCCGTCCTGCGTGCGACCGAACTCGTCGCCCGCCAGCACCATCGGCGTGCCTTGCGACAGCAGCAGCGTTGCCAAAAGATTGCGCTTTTGCCGTTCACGCAGCGCAACGATGTCCGGATCGCCGGTCGGGCCTTCAACGCCGAAATTCCAGGAAAGATTGTCGGAATGGCCGTCCCGGCCTTCCTCGCCATTGGCGGCGTTATGCTTTTCGTTATACGACACAAGATCGTTCAGCGTGAAACCATCATGCGCCGTGATGAAGTTCACGCTGGCCCACGGCTTGCGGCCGCGGCGATTGAAGCAGTCGGCCGAGGCAGACAGTCGGGTCGCCATCGCGGCCTGCTTGCCCTCATCGCCTCTCCAATAGGCGCGGACGGTATCGCGAAACTTGTCGTTCCACTCGGCCCAGCCGGGAGGGAAACCGCCGACCTGATAGCCGCCGGGGCCGATATCCCAGGGTTCGGCGATCAGCTTGCAGTTGGATAGCACCGGGTCCTGCAGGCAGCTTTGCAGAAAGCCATGCGCCTCATTGAAGCCGTCCGATTCACGCGCCAGGATCGTGCCGAGGTCGAATCTGAATCCGTCAACCCGCATCTCCGTCGCCCAATAGCGCAGGCTGTCGGTGACCATCTGCACGACGCGGGCATGGCTCATGTTCAGCGTGTTGCCGGTGCCGGTATCGTTGATGTAGTGGCGTGGGTTGTCCGGGATCAGGCGGTAGTAGGATGCGTTGTCGATGCCGCGGAACGAAAGCGTCGGGCCGCGCTCGTTGCCCTCGGCGGTGTGGTTGTAGACGACGTCCAGGATGACCTCCAGCCCGGCGTCGTGCAGGCGGGCCACCATCTCCTTGAACTCCGAGAACACGAAGTCAGGCACCGCGGAGTAACGCGGGTCCGGGGCGAAAAAGCCGATCGTGTTGTAGCCCCAATAGTTGGTCAGGCCCTTGTCCATCAGGTAGCTGTCATTGACGAATGCGTGGATCGGCAGCAGCTCCACCGAGGTGACGCCCAGGGTGCGGATATAGTCGACGATCTCCTTGCGGCCGAGGCCGGCGAAGGTGCCACGCAAAGGCTCCGGCACCGCGGGATGCAGCTTGGTGTAGCCGCGAACATGCGTCTCATAGACGATGGTACGGTCCCAGGGAATCGATGGCGCGCGTTCGCGGCCCCAGGTGAAGGCGGGGTCGATGACGCGGGATTTTGGCATGAACGTGGCGCTGTCACGCTCATCGAAGGTCAGGTCGTCACCCTCGGCGCCCAAGGTGTAGCCGAAACAGGCAGGGTCCCACTTCAGTGCGCCGACATGGGCTTTTGCATAGGGGTCAAGGACAAGTTTGTTGGGATTGAAGCGGTGCCCGGCTTCCGGCTCATAGGGGCCGTAGACCCGGTAGCCATAGGTCGTGCCGGGCCGAGCATCGGGCAGATAGCCGTGCCACATTTCGTTGCTGTATTCCGGCAGCTCGATCCGCTCCAGCTCCTGCGTGCCGGTGTCGTCGAACAGGCACAGTTCGACCTTGGTCGCGTTGGCCGAGAACAGGGCGAAATTCACCCCCAGTCCGTCCCAGTTGGCGCCGCAAGGATTGGGGGAGCCCTCACTCACTCGTGATTTCAGGATGGCTGGCGGCATGCGGGTCCCCGGTCATTGTTCGGAAAAAAGGCAAAAAAAGAGAGGGGGCCTTCGCCCCCTCCCTCAGCAGACGTAGTCAGGACGTCAGACGGCCAAGGACGTAGCCGAAGCCGATCGCGAGCAGTGTGGCGACGATTGGTTGGTCCTTAATCAGGTCACTGATCTGTCCAGCGGCCTGTTGCGCCTGCCCAGATGCCTGGTTGTACAAGCCTTGGGCCTGGGTCTTGGTATCGCCGGTCATGTCGCCGACGGTCTCTTGCACGCGGCCGCCCATATCACGGGCCGTGCCTTCTAGGCGATCGCTCATGTAAGCCTCCTGATTTACCGGGAACTCCTGAACGCCGGAAACCGCCGCAAGTTGCGTAACGAGATGATGAAACCGTGCCGCTTCAGTCCGCCTTCCGTCAGCGTTCAGCCGCAATTTAGCCGCAAACCTGGCTCCGGCCATGCGATTGAGCCCAGGCGGCCGCTGTCCGACAGGGTGATGTAGGCGGTGCGCATGTCCGGGCCGCCGAAGCAGATATTCGTCGGGTAGGCGTCCGGCATCTTCACCGCCCGGACGATGTCGCCGGCCGGAGAGATCTCGGTGATATAGCCGGTGTTCAGCGTCGCCACCACGATGTTGCCGTTGGCCATCACCGCCAGGCTGTCGAAGCGGGCATTGCCAGGCAGGCCGGCGATGATGTGCCCGCTATGGGGCATGTGCGGCAGCGGCTTGCGCAGCACGCCGGGTGTGTCGATGTCGAACGCCCAAAGGCGAGCACCCTCGGTGTCGGCGGCGTACAGGGTCATGCCGTCGGGCGACAGGCCGCAGCCGTTCGGGCTGAGCATCGGGTAGGCGATCTCGGTGATCTTCGAGCCGTCCGGCAGCGCGTAATACAGGCCGCCGTGATCGCGATGCCGCGCATAGCGCTTGCCGAGGTCGGTGAAGTAGAAGCCGCCATGGCTGTCGAAGACCAGATCGTTGGGCGCGGACAGCGTGTGGCCGCCGACTTCGGTGTAGAGCGTTTTCGCCTCGCCGGTGTTCGGGTCGATGCGCTGGATGTAGCCGAATTTGTAGTCCGGATGGGGGCCAATACCCATCGAGTGGCCCTCGACATAGCGGCTGCCACCGTTGTTGCACAGATACAATGCGCCGTCGGGGCCGAACGCCAGGCCGTTTGGACCGCCGCCGCAGCGGGAGAACACGCTGAGGCTGCCGTCAGGTGCCACACGAGACAATTGGTTGTTGCGGATCTCGGTCAGGATGATGCTGCCGTCCGGGCAGACCACGGGGCCTTCCGGGAAACCCAACCCGGTGGCAAGAATTTTCACCTCGGCGATGGTCGTGTCGGGCATGATGGCGTTCCCCCTTGCTCGCGCTTGGGGCAGTGTCGTCCGTTCGGACGCGGCGTCAAGGCAGGCGTTTGGACGTCGCGTCGAGGCGCCCGGTTGGGCGCGGCGTCAGGTGCCATCCGCAAGGAGACGATCGATGAAAGCCTTACGACTGACCCGGTTTGGTGCGCCCAATGTGCTCGCCGTCGAACAGCTCGCGGACCTGCGGCCTGGGGCGGGTGAGGCGCGGGTGCGCGTCGAGGCCGCATCGATCAATCCAAGTGATTTCAGGAACGTGCAGGGCGTGTTCCCGCAGACCACGCTGCCGCGGACGCCCGGTCGCGATTACGCCGGGATTGTCGACGCGGGACCCGAGGCCTGGATCGGCGCCGAGGTCTGGGGCACCGGCGGCGATACCGGGTTCACCCGCGATGGCAGCCATGCGCAGCAGATCGTGGTTCCCGTCGCCAGCCTGCGGCGCAAACCGGCGGCGCTGGACTTCGACCGTGCCGCCGCGGTGGGGGTCAATTTCATCGCCGCGTGGCGGGGGCTGGTGGATGGCGCCGTGCTTCGCGCCGGAGAGACGGTCGTGGTCATCGGCGCCGCCGGGGGCGTCGGCAACGCCGGGGTGCAGATCGCCCGCCGGCTGGGCGCCCGGATCATCGGCGTGGATCGCCGCCCGCCGTCCGCCGGGGCCGCAATCCTTGCCGGCGGCACATCGGTGATCGCGGAGGGAGCGGAGATTCCTCCGGCAGTGCGCAAGGCCACGGATGGGCGTGGCGCGGACGTGGTGCTCGACGCCGTGGGTGGGATCATGTTCCGGCACGCCCTCGACTGCCTGGCGCTGCGCGGGCGGCTGGTGGAAATGAGCGCGGCGACCGCCCGCGAGGTCAGCTTCAACCTTGCCGATTTCTACCATAACGAAAACCGACTGATCGGCGTGGACACGCTGAAACTCGATCTGGTGGCCTCGGCCGAGGTGCTGCGGGCCTTGGCGCCAGGCTTCGAGGCGGGCGACTACCAACCGGCTGCCATCGCGCGGGTTTTCCCGCTGGACGACGCGGTCGCGGCCTATCAGGCCGTCGCGCGGGGGGAGCGCGGCCGGGTGGTGCTGCGACCCTGGCAATGAGGTTCGGCGAAAACCCTGGCAATCGCTGAACCGAGCGGCGAGCGGACGAGAAGTCCTGATCGAGGCTGCATCGATGAGCACGCAACTGGTTGTTCGGACGGTAGCCTGGCTTTGCGTCATGGCGGCGATCCTGTTGTTCGCGGCGGGTGACTGGCGCTGGGTGCAGGGCTGGGTCTTCCTGGCGGAATTTGCGGTGTCGTCCTTTGCGCTCTGCTTCTGGCTGGCACGCCACGATCCGGCGCTGCTGCGCTCGCGCACGTCGGCACCTTGGCAGCCCGGTCAGCCGCGCTGGGACCGCATCTTCATGCTGGTCCTTATTATCATGGTCGTTGGCTGGATGGTGCTGATCGGTCTTGACGCGCATCGTTTCAGATGGTCGCAAATGCCGCTATGGTTGCAGCCGGTAGGGGCATTGTTGATCGCCCTCTGCATGGTCGTGACTTGGCGGACGTTCCGCTATAACAGCTTCGCCGCGCCTCAGGTACGGCTGCAAGCCGAGCGGGGGCAACAGGTGACGATGGAGGGGCCGTATGGGATCGTGCGGCATCCGATGTACGCGGGCGCCATCTTCTTCTTTGTCGGCATGCCAATGCTACTTGGTTCCTGGTGGGGAATGGTTTTCGCTCCGGTTCTGGTCGTTGCCTTGGCAGCGCGGGCCGTCGGCGAGGAGGGGATGTTGCGCCGCGAGCTTGCCGGTTACGACGAGTACACCAGGCGGGTCAGGTTTCGGATGGTTCCGGGCGTTTGGTAAGATGTATGCTGGGCGCTTTGCGCCCGCGGGTCCGGACCCTGGGCAGATCCCGCCGGCGTCGAACGCATGGTCATTGGCGATCATGCCAACATTGGTTCTAACATCATAATGTTACGATGTCGATCATATGCCCATGGGCATCGCGGGTCTTTGAGGCATTGGGAAGGCGGTCGCGGCCAATCTGGTCGATGTAGGGCAGATCCGCCAGGGCACTTGGAGCCAAGCCCACGACGGCAGGCCGATGCGTTATGCATTGCGTTCTTCGCCTCACCGATGCCAAGTGTTCGGGTATGAGCGACCATCCTTACACCGGGCTGACCCAGCTCGGTCGTCCCACGGTCCAGCCCGTCAGTCCCGATGCGGCGGTGCTTGAGCGCGTGCCTAATCCAGACCAAGTGGCCAACTACGTCGTGCGATTCAGTTGCCCCGAGTTCACTTCGCTTTGTCCGGTCACCGGCCAGCCGGATTTCGCGCATATCGTGATCGACACGGTCCCCGATGCATGGATCGTCGAGAGCAAATCGCTGAAGCTGTTTTTGGCGAGCTTTCGCAATCACAGCGGCTTTCATGAGGCCTGCACGATGCAGATCGCTCGCCGCCTGGTGCAGGCGGTCAGCCCGCGATGGCTGCGGATTGGGGCCTATTGGTATCCGCGCGGCGGGATTCCCATCGACGTGTTCTGGCAGACGGGCGAGCCACCGGCCGGTATGTGGATCCCGCCTCAGGAGGTGGCGCCTTACCGCGGACGCGGCTGAGGCGGGTTGCAACCAGGTTGCATCGGGTTTTCGGCCCGTGTTGGGTGGGTTCGGGATAACTGGAAGCGCACCTGCCGCGAGAGGTGGCCCGGTCAAGCCGAGCGATGACGTGTGTGCAAGGACGTGTTGGCGATGGCGCGTTTGCAGCACCATCGGCCTATGCTCTTGCGCTTAGGGCCCGTTCGCAGACAACCGCTCCAAGTGCTCGCTTGGCAAACTCATGTGGTTGCAGGACCGCGTTCCCAACCCAGGCGCGCGGTTGGGGCGGGTAATCAAGAAGGCATTTCAACCACGAAGGACACGAAGCGCCAGGAGGACCACGGAGAGGCGGAATTGCCGTGCCAGGTGACGCAGCGCCGGATGACGGGACTGAAGGCTGACCGGGGCAAGCCGCTTGCGGGCGGCTCGATCAAGCCGTCATCCGGTGATGCTTGCTTCGCTCCGCCAGGCGCCAAGGGCAGCCCTTCTCCGTCTACCTCCGTGGCGCTTCGTGTTCTCCGTGGTTAGGCCTGATCACGCACGAAACCAGCACGGCGTTGCTCATTCGCGCAAAGCGATTAACTCCGGCTGGGTCCTTAGCACGTCGAGGCGCTTGACGAAGTAGGAGCAGCTGTGGCCGGGCGGATAATCGTCGATCTTGCCGAACTCGGTGTAGCCGTGCCGGCGGTAGAAGTTTGGCGCCTGAAAACTGAATGACAGCAACCAGACGCCGATACAGCCTCGTTCGAGCGCCTTGGCCTCGGCTTGCTTCAGCAGCGACGACCCGAGCCCCTGACCGCGATGCATATCCGGAATGAACAGCAGATCCACGAACAACCACCGCCAATAGCTGACGCCCCACAGGCCGCCAGTGATGGTGTCGGTGCCTGGTTCGCGCAGCAGAAGCGCGAATGGTGAGATCGGATCAGCATTGCCCGAACGATCATCGCTGTAGGCATCGAGCAGGCCGGAGATCGCCGCGCGATGTTCCGGCAGCGGGTTGTCGAGCGCCTCGATTTCAGGCGTCATTCGGATCATCGGCAAGTGAGGACGATGCACTGCTGATCACGCGTTCTTGCCACCATAACGCCGCACCCGCAGATCGGCCTGCTCCTTGTGGCCGGCAAAATTCTCGATCGCGCACAGCCGGGAACAGTATTCGCCGATCATCGCCGTCGCGTCGGGGCTGACCTGCTGATAGGTCACCGTCTTGAGGAACTTGCCGACCCACAATCCGCCGGTGTAACGCGCCGCCCGCTTGGTCGGCAGCGTGTGGTTGGTGCCGATCACCTTGTCGCCATAAGCCACGTTGGTTTCCTTGCCCAGGAACAATGCACCGTAGTTGGTCATGCGGTCCAGGAACCAGCGCGGATCACGGGTCAGCACCTGCACATGTTCGCTGGCGATACGATCGGCTTCGGATAGCAGTTCCTCGTCGGAGTCGCACAGGATTACCTGGCCATGGTCGCGCCAGGCGACGCTGGCGAGATCGGCGGTGGGCAGCACGGCCAGTTGGCGCTCGATCTCCGCCGCGATCCCCTCGGCGATCGGCTGCGATGTGGTCAGCAGCACGGCCGGCGAGGTCGGGCCGTGTTCGGCCTGGCCCAGTAGGTCGGTGGCGCACATCTCAACGTCGGCGGTGTCGTCGGCGATGATCAGCGTCTCGGTCGGTCCAGCCAGCAGATCGATGCCGACGCGGCCGAACAATTGTCGTTTCGCCTCGGCTACGAAAGCGTTGCCCGGCCCCACCAGCATGTCCACCGGCGCGATCGTTTCGGTGCCCAGGCCCATCGCGGCCACCGCCTGGATGCCGCCCAAGAGAAAAATTTCGTCGGCGCCGGCGAGCGCCATGGCGGCCACTGTGGCGGCAGGCGGCACGCCATTCAGCGGCGGGGTGCAGGCGACGACCCGTTTCACACCGGCGACCTTGGCGGTCAGCACCGACATGTGGGCCGAGGCGACCATCGGATAGCGCCCGCCTGGCACGTAGCAGCCGACGCTGGCGACCGGGATGTTCTTGTGACCCAGGCGGATGCCGGGCAGGGTTTCCACCTCGATGTCGCGCAGGGCGGCCTTCTGGGCCTCGGCGAAGCGGCGGATCTGCGCCTGGGCGAACTTGATGTCGTCGATCACCTGGGCGGGCAGGCTGTCGATCAGCGACTGGATGTCCTGCCGTGTCAAGCGGAACGAGTCCGGCGCCCAATGGTCGAATTTCGCCGACAGATCGCGCACCGCCGCATCGCCGCGGGCGCTGATGTCCTCCAGGATGGCCTCCACCGTCTGGCGGACCTTGCGATCCGCCTCGGTCTTTTCGGCCTCGGTCGCGCCGTGCTTCAGGATCCGGATCATGTGCTCGCCCTCCGCTGTGTTCAGGCGCGATAGGCGGCCCGCGGGATTTTCGCAAGCGCGAGGGCAGGCGCGCGGCTCGCGCATCCCGAGACGACAGACCGATCTTGCGAGCATGGCCGGTCTTGCGAGCATGGCATGTGCGCCAGCTTGTGGCGCGACTTTTCATCACCAATCGCCCTGTTCTTGAGTGTATCGAATTCTAGAGCGCTGCTTTGGGATAGACCAAGTGAGTCCTTTGCATAATTCTACTCGATTATCGGGATGTACTTGATGGCATTCGTATGAGCCGTGCAAAGTTGCATGTCCGCTTCGGGACCAAGCCGCTCGGCCTTTTCCACGTTACTGCAATCCAAGCGCGATATAGCACTAAAAATACAACTTTAAATAGTGACAACTCAATTGGCTTCGCGCTAGATAGCGCCGGACCTATCGGAGTTATCCAGGCAAATGAGCTCCATCCGAAACCTTATTCTTCTGGCCGCAACATCCGTCAGCGTGGGGGCGTTCGCCATTTCGGCTTCCGCTCAAGATGCCGCGGGGCCGGCGATCAGCGTAAACCCTGCGCTTGGTCAACACCGGATCAGTCGCTTTATTTATGGCATGGCCGAGTATGGCGTGACACCGAAGTATCAGAGGGCCGCGCGCCTGCCGGTGTTGCGCTGGGGCGGGGATGGCACGACGCGCTATAACTGGATGGTCGATAGCAGCAACGCCGGGTTCGACTGGTATTTCATGGGCGGCGACGGCAATGCCAGCCCGGTGCCCAGCGCCGGACCGGATGCGCTGGTGGTCGCTGATAAAATGACCAATACCGCCACCCTGCTGACCATTCCGATCATCCCCTACATCAACAACAGTGCGGCGTGGTCCTGCAGTTTTCCTGTTTCGGTCTATGGCGCACAGCAATCCACCAATCCGTACGTGTTTCCCAACGGACAGACCTGCGGGAACAGTATTGCGAGCAACGGCACGCAATTGCTCGATACCGACATTTTAGCCAACAACGTTGCCAATGCGCCCGCTACGCAGGCGGCGTGGGTGCAGCATTTGGTGGAGAAATTCGGCGCCGCCTCCGCCGGAGGGGTGGCATTCTACCAGCTGGACAACGAGCCGTTCGGCTGGGGCAACACGCATCGCGACATCATGCCGAACGGCGCCACCTATGCCACCATCAGCAGCTTGGGGATCGAGTACGCCAAGGTCGTCAGACAACAGGATGGGTCAGCTTTCATCCTCGGCCCGTCGGACTTCACGCTGGGCGGCTGGATCGGCACGCCGAGCCAACAGGGCAATCTTTACGCCGGGCAATACTACCTGCAGCAGATGCAGGCCGCCGAACGGGCCTATGGCAAGCGCCTGTTGAACTTCTTCGACGAGCACTATTACTTCAACTTTACTGATGTCGCGAGCCAGCTTGCCTCGACGCGCACCCTATGGGACCCGACCTATAATGGCGGCACCTGGGTGGAGAAGGTACTGGTTCGACGGGCCGATGCAGCTAATCCCCCGCTTCCAGCAATGGATTGAGCAGTACTATCCTAATACCTGGCTGGCGTTTTCGGAATACTCCATCGATAGCGGCAACAAGCTGGTCACGGACGCCATCGCGGAGGCCGATGTACTGGGCATTTTCGGCCGCGAGCAGGTGTCCCTAGCAACCATGTGGAACCCGCCGCAGCCGACCGACCCGATCGCGTTCAGCTTCCTGCTATACGGTAATGCCGACGGCAAGGGGCTGGCTTTTGGCAGTACCTCGGTGCAGACCGTCAGTGACGACCAGGGCGTGGTGTCGGCTTATGGGGCCTTGCGGAGTGCCAGTTCGTTGACATTGGTGCTGATCAACAAGACGACGAGCGATCTGGCGACGCCGATCATGATCGAGGGCCAGACCGGGCCGGCGAGCGCACTGTTCTACAGCTACAGCAACGCGGATCTAACCGCGATCCACAAGTTGGCAAATGTCGCGCTCAATGGGGGTGCGGGCAATGTGACATTGCCGGCGTATTCGATGAACATGCTGGTGATTCCGCTGAATTAGCTCAGCCTCGCGGGACTCTGAAGGCGCGTCCGCTCTCGCCAGCCGACGCGCCTTATCGGTGAGGGCATAAAGTGCCGAGGTCTCCTGACAGCGACTTAAAGAGTTTTCGCTAAGGCCTCGAGCTGCTCGGTGGCGATGCCCCAGCCCTGGTGGAAGCCCATCTGTTCGTGGCGTTCGCGATCAGCGATCGTCCAATGGCGGGCGCGGGCGGTGTATTGGGTCTGTCCGCCGATCGCTTCGAAGGTCAGGATGCAGGTGAAGAACGGCTTCTCCGCCGGCTCCCAGGCGCGTACGAACGCGTCGGTGAACACCAGGCGCTGGTTTGGGACGACGTCCAGATAGACGCCGCGGTTTGGGATCGTCTCGCCGTTCGGGCCCTTCATCATGATCAGGCTGGCGCCGCCGGGACGCACGTCAAGCTCCGCGTGCGTCGTGGCCCAGGGCGGCGGGGTGAACCAGCGCGTGATCAGCTCGGGATCGGTCCAGCAGCGGAAGACCTTGTCGGGCGGGGCGTCGAGCAGCCGGGACAGCATCAGTTCTCGGTCGGCAGGGAAGTCGGTGGCCATTGGAGGTTTTTCCTTCATCGGATGTGACGTCCCAAGGACGCTGACGGCAGGGCCGACCCGACTTCAGGCGCACAATATTCGCGCCAGGTAACGCCCGCAAGATTTTCGCGCGGCCATGTCGGTTACGGGCATAGTGGCGCGTCCTTATAGGTGTTCCTGTCGCAGCTCGGCCGGTCAGAGGAGGGGCGGGACGCTTTCAATCGGGCCACTGCGCTCGATACCACACCGGCGCAGGCCGCTCATATTTGATGCCATCTCGACCGGCTGACGCAGACCAGCGCTGACATCCGGGTTGGTTAGTCTAATCGATTGTGCCGGCTGGCCAACGGGCTCGGGTATTGATCTGCAGGGTTGAACGCCGCGCCGCTGGCTGCCACTGCACCGAGTCCGGTTAATGATCGACATCAATGGTGGCTGGGGTTTCAATATGCAGAGCCGAATGCGCAATTGGTTACGAATTACCACAGTTTGCTGGAATTATCCAGAACTGGCTCGTGAATTGTCTAGTCGCCAAAAAGACTAACTCCCGATAAGGAGATTTGGCCGCCGATCAATGATCAGCCAGTATCTTCCAAGCGCTCCGCAACGTGAGCGCGGGAGGAGATCCAAATGAAAATGCGCGATGTGGCACTGGCCTCGTCGGCCATTATTTTGTGTCTGGCTGCCAGCAATTCGGTCAAGGCAGCCAGTTGTGAAAGCCTTGCCAGCCTGTCCCTTGATCATGCAACGGTAACCGCCGCCACCTCGGTGCCGGCGGGGACATTCACGCCACCGACCTTGCCGGGCGCGACCACACCGCCGACCCCGATCCCGAACCTACCAGCGTTCTGCCGTGTGCAGATCACGTCGTCCCCGACCAGCGACTCGTCCATCGGCATCGAAGTCTGGCTGCCGGCAGAACTGGAATGGCAAATATCTGCAGTCAGGCAATGGCGGCTTTGCCGGCACCGTGCCTTATACCTTGCTCGCTATTGCCATCCAGCGCGGCTATGCTGCTGCCGGAACCGATGACGGGCATGCTGATCCGGTCGGCACCGACGCCAGCTGGGGCTTGGGCCATCCACAGAAGATCATCGATTTCGGTTATCGCGCCCTGAAGGAGACCACCGACAAAGCGAAGGCGGTCATCAAGGCCTATGCGGGCAACGGGCCGCAGTTTTCCTATTTTGCGGGCTGCTCCGACGGCGGCCGCGAGGCGTTGATGGAGAGTCAGCGCTATCCGGACGACTTCGACGGGATTGTCGTGGGCGATCCGGCGAACAACTGCGATACCGCTTCATGACGCAATTTGTCTGGAACACACAGGCGCTTCTTGCCTCGGCGGCGTCCTATATTCCCCCTGCCAAGCTGCCGGCGATCACCAATGCGGCGCTTGCCGCCTGTGATGCCGCCGATGGCGTCCAGGACGGCGTGATCGGCAAGCCGCGCCAATGTCACTTCAACCCCAATGAGCTACTTTGCAAGGCTGGCGACAACGATAGCTGCCTGACCGAGCCGCAACTGGCCGCACTCGAACAAGATCTATTACGGTCCGCATAATTCGGCGGGTCAACTGATCAATCCTGGTTTTCTTCCAGGTGCCGAAGCCTATGCCGGCGGATGGTCTGTCTGGATCACCGGTCCCGGTCCAAATGCGGACAGCATCACGCAGTCCCTGCAATACCAATTCGGGATCAATTTCTTCAGATACTTCGTATTCAATGATCCTGCCTGGGACTTGCAAACCTTCAACTTCGACACCGATGTTGATAAAGCATTGGCAACACCCATTGCCGGCCAGGCTTTAGCGGACGTTATGCAGTCGGTTGATCCTGACCTAAGCGCATTCCGTGCTCACGGTGGAAAACTGATCCAGTACCACGGCACGACGGACGCGGCGATCCCACCGGGCACTTCGATCGAATATCATCGCAGCGTGCTGTCGTTCTTCGGCATCTACGACCAGAAGAATACAAAGAATGAAGTCGGCAACTTCTATCGGCTGTTCCTGGTGCCGGGGATGCAGCATTGCTCTGGCGGTCCCGGCGCAAACACGTTTGGCCAGGGCGTACCCTTGGCAGACTCGAAGCACGACGTGATCAAGGCCCTTGAAGCCTGGGTCGAGCAAAGCAAGGCACCCGACCAGATCATCGCGACCAAATATACCAACGACGATCCGAAGCAACCTGCCTTGTTCAGCCGCCCGCTTTGTCCTTATCCCGCGCTGGCCAGGTGGAACGGCACCGGCGATGCGTCTGACGCGGCCAACTGGTCCTGCCATTAGCAATCGCTGCCGGTTAGCGGAGCCTCCGGTGTTCCTGCCGGGGGCTTCCGTGAAGCAAGCTTCTCTTGCCTAGACTGGGACCGGTTCGATAGTCGAGTTGCTCCGCGGATGAGGTTCTGCGTCGTCTTGGAAACTGCGGCCGAGCCCAGCACGCAGCGCTGGCCGAGCCATCAGGCGGAGGACATTGGGGGGAGGTTGAACGCGGCGTCTTCGTTGACGGTGCTAATCGCGCGACGGGCGTTCCGAATTACAGGATGGCGGGCTGGATGACCTGATGCATGGCTTATCTCCTTGGCTCAGCGGGAGATCGGCCGTGGGCATGTCATCTTACCCTCCGCTTGTTGTCTTGGCTTGGTGCCGCGGACCAGGCAGGCGGCGGTGACGGCGGCCATGATCAGGACGGCGGCGGCTTGCAGGAACACATCGTGGATGGAGGTGGCGGCGAGGCCGCCGAACAACGCAACTCCGATCGCGCCTCCGGCCTGCCGCACCGCGTTCAGCACGCCGGATGCCACCCCGGTGCGTGTCTGCGGCACGCTGCCCAGCAGCGAGGCGGTCATTACCGGCACGGTGACGCCGATGCCAGCGGGGATCAGCGTCAGGCCGATGAGGATCGCGCCATAGTCCGTGGCGGGGCCGATGGCCGCGAGCGAGGCGGCGCCGAAGCCGGCGACCAGCAGACCGGCGGCCATCGCTCCGGGAGCCCCCAGAGCGGAGCCGATCGGCGCGGCCAGCAGGTTGGCCACCCCCAGCACCACCGGCAGTGGCAGGAAAGCGAGACCGCTGAGCCACGCGGACCAATGCCGGGTCTGCTGGAAATACAACCCCAGCACAAACAGCACGCCGTACAGGGTCAGGTTCAGCAGGAAGCCGACGGCGGTGGCGCCGGTGAAGGTGCGATCACGAAAGAAGCCTAGCGGCAGCATTGGCTGGGCCTGGCGCCGCTCCACCAGGATGAACGTGGCCGCCGCCAGCGCGGCCATCAGCAGGCCGGCGCGGATCACGGGTGACGACCAGCCCAAGCCATGCGCCTCGATCACCGATGCGGTCAGGCACAGCAGGGTGGCGATCGCCAGCGCCTGACCGGCCCAATCGATGCGGGTGTCGCGGCTGGGCGATGCGGCGACGCGGCGTTGCGTCAGCCAGATGCCGACCAGCCCGATCGGCAGATTGAGCAGGAAGATGCTGCGCCATCCCAGCAGATCCACCAGGATGCCGCCTAGCAATGGCCCCGTTGCTAAGCCGACGCTGCCGGCCGCGGTCCACCAGCCGACCCCCCAGGCGCGGAGCCGCGGATCGTCGCCACAGGCCCGGTCGAGCAGCGCCAGGCTGCTGGGCACCAGCGCGGCGGCGCCGGCCCCCTGCAGCACGCGCGCCGCGATCAGTTCGGCCGGCCCCGGTGCAAGGCCGCACAGCACCGAGGCGGCGGTAAAGATGGCCAGTCCGAGGATGAACATCCGGCGTGCGCCGATATGATCGCCCAGCGTGCCGGTGGACAGCAACAGGGAGGCGAAGGCCAGGGCATAGGCATCCACCACCCACTGCAGGCCGAGGATGCCGGCATGCAAGTGTGCGTCAATGCTGGCGAGCGCAACATTGATGATCGAAACGTCAAGCTGGACCAGGACGAAGGCCAGGCTGGTCGCGAGCACGGTCAGACCGATGTTTTGGTTTTCCATGCGCGCGACATAGGCGCTGGGTCCTCTGAAGCCTCGGCTGATCAGTTCGCTCCGGACCGTAGTGCCGAGGGTTGTGGTCTTGGCGGTATTCTTAGGGGCGAGGGCGGAGCGTCCGGCGGCAGGCGCCGTTGCGAGGCCGGACGCAATGCCAAACCGGCGGCACCCAGCATCAGGGTCATGCCGACCGCGCCGCCCCAATCCAGTTTTTCGCCGAACAGGCCGCAGCCGATCGCCACCGCGATCACCGGCGAGATGAACGCATAGGTGCCTGGGCGGCTGGCACCCCAATCGCGGACGAGCAGAAAATACATGGTCGTCGACAGCAAGGCGCCGGGAACCAGCAGATATAGCCAGGCCAGGAACGCCGGCCAGCCCCAGTGCAACCGCATCGACTGCCAAGCACCCGGTTCGATGGCGAGCGAGGCCAGCAGCAGGATCAGCCCGCCGATCAGCCCGGTCAGGCCGGCGAGCTGCACGGGTTCCACGGTGCGCATCATCGGCCGCGTCATGACCGAGCCGAAGCAGTAGCACAGACAGCCCAGGGTGACGCCGCCAGCGCCGGCAAGCTCTCGCAGATCCAGCCTGCCGGCCAGCGCGGCCGGGCCGAACAGCATGAACACGCCGACCACCCCCAGCAGAATTGCGGCGAACTGGCGCGGACTGAACCGCTCCTGCCCCAGGGCGACGGAGAACCCCAGCAGGGCGATCGGCGTCAGCGCGGAACTGATCACCGCGGCGAGGCCGGCGGTGATGTATTTCAGGCCGTAGAGCTGGATGATCTGATTGAGCGTGATCAGCAGCACCGAGACGAACAGCAGCCGAGGCAGCAGCCGGGGCGGCGGCATTATCCTTTGGCCTCGGCAACGGCGGACCGCCAGCAGCACGACGCCGGCAAGGCTCCAGCGCAGTCCGGCGAAGACGCCGGGGGAGACGGTCTGGATGCCGACCTTCATGGCCAGCCACGTGGTGCCCCAGACGAAGCAGATGAACACGAACATCGCTCGTTGCGATGGAGTCGCGATTGGTTGCATAACGGTTGCCGGCCTGACTTCACCGCGGCGGAACGCGCGGAGGCCGTAATTAGCGTGTCAAGCGGGGGGATTGCCGCGCCGAAGCGGCATATCGCGTATGCGTCAATCCGCCTTGTCGAGCCGGTCGCGGATGGGGCGGCGGATTTGGCATTGAAGGTGCAGGGTCAGGTGTTCGCGTGCACCTTCAATGTCTGGGCAATGTCTTGTGCGAGCTTGCCACCGAAGTCTGATCTGAATGATCAGGCGGCGAGCTTGCTTTGCGCTGCCGCCTCGGCTTCACGCAGAGCCTTGTGATCGAGTACAAACAAGGTCTGGTCGTTGTCGTCGATAAACCGGATTGGACCGAAGTTGGTGAAGTAGAGAATGCATTCCTCGGGAAAGTTGGTGTCATCGTGGAATGTGCCATTCGCTTCGTAGCCGTAATCACCGGCGCTGGCGGTAACGCCGCCGCGCTTGGCACCGCCGCGGATGTCCATGCTTCCAGAGATCATGTAATACTCGCCGGCCGCGAGATGCTCATGGCGGGCAAAGCTCGATCCCGCGGCGCACTTGAACAGGACGGTCCACGCGCCGGTTTCCTGGCTGGTGCGCAGCACCTTGAAGTCAATTCCTGAGGAAAAGTTAAGCCAGGGCCGCGACTTCGTATCGATGTAGACTTCGCCTAGTCCGGCGTTGCGGCGGTCGTCTCGTTCGGTTTTAGTTTCGGTCATTGGGTTCCTCCCGCTGATCTTTTTGACAGTCGGCGGGGCAATTTAGGTCTCGCCGATCCGTGATAGCAAGACGCTTATAGTTTGCGCCGAATGCAATCGGTTGGGCGGGATGCTTTTACCGTGTCATGCCTGCCCTTGCGAAGCCTGTCCTTGCGAAGGCGCTACGGCATGCACACATCTTGGCAAGGCGCGCTTTGTCAGTGGGTTACGAGTCGACTGTTCCCCATCCGTCATGGCCCGGCTTGTCCGGGCCACCGCCGCATCAACTGTTTGGAGAGGTGGCCGGGTCAAGCCCGGCCATGACGGTGTGGGAGCCTCTCTGCTCGGACAGGTCAACGAGTTGTGTGCACCCAGTAGTGCGAAGAGGGGTGAGGGTCAGGCGGCTTTCGTGCGGGGGAATCGGGCAAGGCGGAACGGCGTGGGATCCACCACCGGGCGGTCGCCGGCGATCAGGTCCGCCATCAACCGGCCGGCGCCCGGGCCGATGCCGAAGCCATGGCCGGAGAAGCCGGTAGCGATGAAAAAGCCTGGTATATGGCTGACCTCATCGATCACCGGAACGGCGTCCGGGGTGACATCCATCAGGCCGGCCCAGCTTTCCGCGACCTGCATGCGGGCGAAGGCCGGGAAGCGGCGTGACAGCACGCGGCGGGCCTCGGCCAGGATGGCTTCCTTGGGTTTCGGATCGAGCACCCGCACCGCTTCGAACGGCGTCGGTTGATCCAGCGACCAGCTTCGGGCGGTGCGCAACTCCTCCCACGAGCGGCGGCCGATGCGCAGGCGGATTTCATTGCGATTTCCGATCAAACGCGGCAGGAAGTCGGACAGCAGGCGAGCATGGTCGGGCGTGATCTCCGCCGTGTTGGCGTTGCGACGGGCAATCGAGTAGCCGCCGTCCAGCCGCTTGCGGAAGGCAAAGACCGAGCCTGCCGCGGAGATGTCCGGCCCGCCGGAGAGCGGCTTGGTGCGAAACACCGAGCCCAGCACCTTCAACAGCGGCAGATCCAGGCCGGCATTGCCGGCGAACAGCCGCGACCACACGCCACCGGCCAGCACGACCGAGGCACAGGCGATGCGGCCTTTCTCGGTGACCACGCCGCTGACCCGTCCGGCGGCTCGTTCGATGCCGCGCGCGGTGCAATTGGTCATGATGACGGCGCCATGATCCCGCGCCGCCTCGGCTATAGCCGGTGCGGCGATCGCCGGTTCCGCGCGGCCGTCCGAGGGCGTGTGCAGGCCGGCGATGAACGAGGCACCGGCGCCGGGCATCGTGTCCTCCAGCGCCTTACCGGTCAGCAGCCGCGCATCGACCTGATATTTTCTGGCCTGATCCAGCCACGCTTTCTGCGCGGCGACCTCTTTTTCGGACTCGCACAGATACATGATGCCGGGCTGCCGGAAGCCGGTTTCCCGATGGGTGCGCTGGTTCATGCCGCGCCATAGACGCAGGCTTTCCAGCGCCAGCGGGATTTCGTTCGCGTCGCGGCCCATGGTGCGGCACCAGCCCCAGTTGCGGCTGGATTGCTCGCCGCCGATTTGGCCTTTCTCGCACAGCGTCACCGCGATGCCCTTCTCGGCCAGGAACAGCGCGGTGCTGACGCCGATAATGCCGCCGCCGATGATCACGACGTCTGTTTGGTCAGGCAGGGTCGGGTCGGAGGCGACAGGCTCGACGGGCGGCGACATGTGATAGGGCAGGCCTTGGTCTGGGTGCAGGCAACACCATAGAATAGCGGATCAGCGTCTGACCATGGGGTGTTGGTCGGTAAGCCCCGCGCCTTGGCGCCGACTGAAAAATCGGCTGCCGCTGATAACGGCGGCGAAAGCGGCGAAAGCGGCGGCAACCTCCAGGCAAACGATGGTGGCGCGCACCTGCCAGAGCGAGAAGATCAGCGCGACCAAGGCTGAGCCCAGCGACCAGCCGATGGTGCGCGCGACCGCCATCATGCCGCCCGCCGCGCCGGTTCGCTCGATCGGGCCGGCGGTCATCACCGCGATGTTGTTGGGTGTCTGGAAGAAGCCGAAGCCGATGCCACAGACGCCCATGCGCCAGGCGATGTCCCAGTCCGCCGGTGCCCGCGGCAGGCCGACGAGCAGCAGCAAACCGAGTGTCAACACGGCCAGGCCGATGCTGCCGAGAACCGCGGCCGGGTAGCGAGCGGATAGGCGACCGGCAACCGGAGCGGCGAACGCGACCATAAGCGGCCACGGTGTCACCAGCAGGCCGGTGGCGACCGGTGAGCGGTGCATCACCGTCTGGAGCAGGAATGGCATGGAGACATAGGCCAGTATCTGGGCACTGTACGAGCAGATCGACGTGCCTATCGAGAGCGAAAACAGCGGGATCCGCAGCAGGTCGAGCGGCAGCAGCGGCAATGGACGCCGCATCTGCTGCCCGACCAGCAGCACGAAGCAGCCTAACCCGGCGACGACCTCGATGACCGCCAGTTCGATCCGCTTACCGCCCAGCGCGTCGACACCAACCACCACAAGCCCCAGCGCGATGGCGTTGAGCAGCGCGCCTGGCAGGTCGAAGCCGTGCGCTGTGCGCCGGCCGGCGGGCATCACGGTCAGGAACAGGGGGATGGCAATCAGGCCAACCGGGAGGTTGACCAGGAACAGCCAGCGCCAGGTGGCGACCGAGAGGATCAGGGCCGCGATGGTCGGGCCAAGCGCCCCGGAGATTGCGACCACAAGCGCGATCAGGGCAAAGCCGCTGGCGAGGATGTGGCGGGGATAGATGCTGCGTATCAAGGCCGGGCCAAGGGCGGATAGACAGGCGCCTCCGGCGCCCTGGGCCAGGCGCGCGGACACCAGCACGGCCAGGTTGGGTGACACGGCACAGCCCAGGGAGGCGATGGTGAAGACGATCAGGCCGAGGGCATAGATGCGCTTGTGGCCGACAATCCCGCCCAGCGACGCGGCAGGCAGGAGGCAGACCGCCGATGCGATCTGATAGCCGTTGACCACCCAGATGGTGGCCGCATCCGTGGCGGTCAGCTCCCGCGCGATGGTGGGCAGCGCGATGTTGGCGATGGCGCTATCCAGGCTGCTGAGCGCGACCCCCAGAAGGATGCAGGCCATGACCCAGTACCGCTGTGGCACCGGCAGGCCGTCCGTAGCGCCGATGGGCGTGGCCGGCGAGGGACCGACGGCAACGGGCCGAAGGTCCGCCGGGGCGTCCTTGGTGTTCAATACCGGATTTACTGCCGCCGTCTCCGCCGCCCAGCCATTTCCATCCTCGTTGAAGCGTGCCGGCGTTATAGTCGCTGCGGATTGGTTCTGCCGACCGCTCCATGGGTCGATGGTTTCACGATTGGGACAGGGCTGGCGGGCTGTGCATGACGCCTCTCCCAGCGAGCCATGACGGCTATGCCGACGTAAGGCGTCTTGCATCGCCAAGGCTTCGGCTGTTCAGTGCCGCGGCGACGGCTGGAACCTTTGGCATACGATTTGCGTAATCGAATGGCATAACGGGTGGCACGCTTGCGCGCAACGGTCTTGAAGGCCGGTGTCGCGTCAGGGACGGATCAGGCCTGTGCCCGGTAAACCGAAAGGGGATCTGAATGATCAAGCGACGCAGTGTGCTAGCCAGCGGTGCCGCCGCCGCGGCGGTCGGTCTCGCCAAGCCCGCCTTGGCAAAAGGCCCCAACGTGCTGACCTACGTGCCGCAGGCCAACCTGGCGAACCCGGACCCGATCTGGACCACCGCGACGGTCGCGTCGCTGCACGGGTACATGGTGTGGGACACGCTGTTCGGCATTGACGAAAAGCTGGTCGGCCGGCCGCAGATGCTGGCGGGCAGCGAGACCTCCTCCGATGGGCTGACCTGGAAGATGACGTTGCGCGACGGCCTGCTGTGGCACGACGGAGAGAAGGTGCTGTCGAAGGACTGCATCACCTCGATCCAGCGCTGGGGCAAGCGCGATGGTTTTGGCCAGCGGCTGCTCAGTCAGACCGCCGAGATGAAGGTCGTCGACGACAAGAGCTTTCAGATCCGGCTGACCCGGCCGTTCCCGGCAATGGCCTATGCGCTGGGCGCAACCGGCTGCTTCATCATGCCGGAGCGTATGGCCAAGACCGATGCCTTCACCCAGATCACCGAGTATGTTGGCAGCGGCCCGTTCAAGTTTCTCAAGAATGAGTGGGTGTCCGGTGCCTCCGCCGCATGGGCGAAGAACGACAAATACGTGCCGCGGCAGGAGCCGCCGAGCTATTGGGCCGGCGGCAAGGTGGTTCATTTCGATCGGGTCGAATGGCAGATCATGCCTGATCCGGCCTCTGCCTCGGGCGCGCTGCAGCGTGGTGAAATCGACTGGTGGGAAAACCCATTGTTTGATCTGATACCGTTGCTGAAGCAGACGGCCGGGATCAAGATCGAGGTGCTGGACCCGCTTGGCTCGCTGGGTGTGCTCGCGGTCAACCACACCCAGCCGCCGTTCGACAATCCGAAGCTGCTGCAGGCCATACTGGTGGCGATCAACCAGCAGGACTACCTGGACGCCGTGCTGGGCGATCAGCAGTCGTTGGGCCACACCGCCGGATTTTTCATCAATGGCTCGCCGATGGCGAGCGACGTTGACATGGACAAGATCCTCGGCAAGCGTAACCTGCCGTTGGCGAAGAAGCTGGTGGCGGAGAGCGGCTACAAGGGCGAGCCGATCGTGCTGATGTCGCCGTCGGACCAGCCGCAGTTGGTCGCCATGGCCCAAGTCACCGACGCCTTCTACAAGTCGCTCGGCCTTAACTCGAAGTATACCAGCATGGACTGGGGCACGTTGGTGTCGCGGCGAGCCAGTCATGCGCCGTCCAGCGAAGGCGGCTGGAACAGCTTCTGCACCGGATGGGGCGGGCTGGCGGTGTCCAATCCGGGCGACGATTATCCGCTGCGCGGCAATGGCAGCGGCGGCTGGTTCGGCTGGCCATCGGACGACAAGATGGAGGCGCTGCGGGACAAATGGTTCGACGCCCCGGATCTTGCGGCGCAGCAGGCGGTGTGTCGGGACATACAGCGCCTGGCTTTCCAGGACCTGCCGTTCTTTCCGCTGGGGCAGTGGTACACGCCCACGGGCTATCGCGACAACCTGACCGGATTCGTCAAGGCGGGTATCATGCTGTTCTGGGGCGTGAAGCGGGTCTGATACCAGGCTCGCGCCACGCCAGACATCTATAACGCGCGGCCGCGCCATACTCCGGCCAAGCCGGCCTTGCATTGACTGGGTGGGGCGGCGGCGGAAAATGCAGTTGGTTCATCCCCGGCTTCCGTGTCATCCCCGGCTTCCGTGTCATCCCCGGCGCAGGCCGGGGACCCACGTCTTTACCCCCTTCTAGGCCTGCCAGTCGTGGGTCCCCGGCCTTCGCCGGGGATGACATGAGGGGACGCCGGGGATGACACTGAGGGGGCGCTGGGGATGACACTGGAGGGGCGTCCAAAATGATCCTTACGGCGCCCGATGTCATACGGTGCTCCATGTCATCCGCACTGTGGGGGGTCTTTTTCAGGCTCCAGCGGAACACACCCGTAACACTGGCAACGGATCTGGCCGGACTTCTGAACCGGGGTGCCGCGAGACCTTGACATCACGTTCCCTGACAGGGCAAGCGCGGCCGCGGCAAGCCGGAACCGCAGGTCGGTTATTGCGTAATGGGACTAGCTGTTGCCGCGATCAGGGACGCAGGAAGTGAGTGAGCTGGCTTCGAACCGTGAGGCTGAACTGCTGCGCCAACAGATTGTCCTGGCGCAATTCGGCGAACTGGCCCTCAGATCCGACGACCTTGACGAAATTCTACACGAGGCCTGTCGCCTGGTCAGCGAGGCGCTGGACATCGACCTCGCCAAAGTGATGGAGCTGCAGGACGATGGCGTCACCCTGCGCGTGCGGGCCGGCATTGGGTGGCCGCCCGGCATCGTCGGAAAGACGACTGTCGACATTGATGAGGACTCTTCCGAAGGGCACGCGCTGCATACCGGTCAGCCGGTGATCTCGGCGAACATCGATGATGAGACGCGGTTCAAGTACCCTCAGTTTATCATCGATGCCGGCGTCAAGGCGCTGGTCAACGTCAACATCATCGGGCCGGACGGCCATCCGCCTTACGGCATCCTGCAGGTCGACAGCCGTTGCCCGCGGGACTTCACCGAGCACGACATCAGTTTCCTGCGCAGTTATGCCAACCTGCTGGCCGCCGCGGTGGAGCGCCTGCGCATCGCCGTTGAAGCCGCCCGCGTCCAGACGGCGCTGGGGGAGAGCGAGAGCCGTTACCGCGCCATTGTCGAAACGCCGACGGACTATGCCATCATCACGCTCGACCTGGAGGGTCGCATTGCCAGTTGGAACCAGGGGGCGCGGGCGATCCTGGGCTGGGAAGAGGCGGAGGTCCTGGGACGGTCAACCGAGCTGATCTTTGTTCCCGAAGACCGTGCGGCCGGCGCGCCTGAAGTCGAGATGCGAACGGCCTTGGCTGACGGCCTCGTTGAGGCGGAGCGCTGGCACGTGAAACGCGACGGCACGCGTTTCTGGGGCAGCAGCCAGCTTACCCCGCTGCGCGACGGTCACTTGTACGGCTACCTCAAGTTCCTGCGCGACCATACCGAGCGAAGGCTGGCGGCGGAACGTCTGCGTGCCAGTGAGGAACGCTTTCGCAGCGCCTTCGAGATCGACACGGTCGGCGTCATTTTCCTCGACCGGGATGGCCGGTTTAGCCAGGTCAACGATGCCTTCCTGACGATGTGCGGGTTCACCCGCGAGGAGCTTCACGCGGGTCATCTGACGTGGCAATCGCTGACGCCGCCGGAGTGGATGGAGCGCTCCCGGCAGGCGTTCGACGAACTTTGGGCCGTCGGGCGCACCACGCCTTACGAAAAGGAGTATTTCCGCAAGGACGGCTCGCGCTGGTGGGGCTTGTTCGCGGCCCAACGGCTCTGCGACAACGAGAGCGTCGAGTTCATCCTCGACATCACCGAGCAGCGGGAGGCGGAAGCTCAGCTGCGGCAGAGCGAGGAACGTTTCCGCACCCTGGCCGAGGGTATTCCACAGCTTGTCTGGCGCTGTCGCAGTTCAGGGGAGCGTACCTGGAGCGGCCCGCAATGGATCGCCTACAGCGGCCTGTCGGAACAGGAAAGCCTGGATCTGGGCTGGCTCGATGCGGTTCATCCGGACGATCGTGCCGGCACGATGGCGGCTTGGGCGGACGCGAAGATGTCGGGCGTCTTCGCTGCTGATTACCGTCTTCGCCGCGCCGCCGACAATCAATACCGCTGGTTCAGTAGCCGCGCGACGCCGGTGCGGGATGCGGCGGGTCACATCGTCGAGTGGTTTGGTGCGGCCACGGATTTCGACGATCAGGTGAAGGCCCGCGAGGTACTGGCGCGCGGCAGCGAGGAACTCGAGAGGCTGGTGGCGGCGCGAACCGCCGACCTGGCGCGTGCCCTCGATGCCCTGCGCGACGAGGCAAAAGAGCGCGGATACGCGGAAGAGGCGCTGCGGCAAAGCCAGAAGATGGAGGCAGTGGGCCGGCTTACCGGCGGCATAGCGCACGATTTCAACAACATGTTGCAGGGTATCGCGGGCGGTGTGGAAATGGCTCGGCGCCGGCTGGAGGCGGGGCGTGCCACCGACTCGCTGAATTTCCTGGACATCACGCGGGCCGCGGTGGATCGGGCGGCGGCGCTGACGCACCGGTTGCTGGCCTTCGCGCGCCGCCAGCGGCTGCACCCGCAACCGGTCGATCCGGATGGCCTGATCGCGGGGATGGCGGAACTGATCCGTCGCACCATGGGGCCCGGAGTGCGGGTGGAGCTGAACCTGCGCGACGGCGCCTGGGGGGTGCTGTGCGACCCGAACGAGTTGGAGAGCGCACTGCTCAACCTATGCATCAATGCGCATGATGCGATGCCGGAGGGTGGCCGGCTGGCCATCAGCACGAGCGATCTGTTCCTGTCTGAAATCGAGGTCGCGGGGCAGGAGGAAGCGGCGTCCGGCGATTACGTGGCGATCTCGGTGGTGGACACCGGGGAAGGCATGACGCAGGACGTGATGGCGCAGGTGTTCGAGCCGTTCTTCACCACCAAGCCACTCGGTCAGGGGACTGGGCTGGGGCTAAGCCAAGTCTATGGATTTGTGCGCCAGTCAGGCGGTGTCGTGCAACTGGAGAGTACGCCTGGACACGGCACCACGGTGCGGCTCTGCATGCCGCGCCACGGGCAAGCCGAAGCGGTTGCCGAACCGGTGCCGTCTCCGGCCCCGGAGGAAGCCCGCGCCGGGGAGACGGTGCTGCTGGTGGACGATGAAAAGGGCGTGCGTGAGCCAGCCTCCGAGCATTTGCGGGACTTGGGCTACCAGGTGGTGGAGGCGGAAGACGGTCCGACCGCGCTGCGCCTGCTGGGGAACATCGAGCGGCTCGACCTGCTGGTCACGGATGTTGGTCTGCCGAATGGAATGAACGGACGCCAGGTCGCCGAGGCGGCGCGTCAGCGGCGGCCCGGGTTGCCGGTTTTGTTTATCACCGGCTATTCGGGATCGGCGTTACCATTGGGAACCGAAATAATCCGCAAGCCGTTCGTTCTCGATAGTTTGGCGAGGCGGATTCAAAGCATCCTGGCGGCAAAACCGTGATACTCGCGCGGTTTCGTCAGGTTGACACTGTTGTCGAACTGCGCTTAGCGTCCCGCATTAAACGACGTTAAAGTTCGTGCTTCCGGATCACGCCGGCAAGAACGAACGTATGGGATGGGAGGTTCAGTCATGTCACGACGTGACAGGGATTTGCCATGTCTTGGCATTCCCTACCCGCATGGCGTCCCGCCAGTGCGCGGCGTAGCATTGACGTTCGCATTCCGGCTCCGCGCACAGCCTCACATCACGGCTTGTCGTCTTCGATGAATACCGCGGCCAGGTCACATGAGGGTGCCTGGCCATGTTGCGCGACAGGGCATCCGCGCACGTCGCGTGTTTTCTTGCATCAGTAACCAGGGATGAACGGACCCATGATCAAACTGACAGTCAATGGGCAGGAGCAAAGCTGGGATGGCGATCCGTCCTTGCCGCTGCTGTGGTACCTGCGTGACGAGGCCGGGCTGACCGGCACCAAGTTCGGCTGCGGCCGAGCGCTTTGTGGGGCGTGTACGGTGCATGTGGAGGGGGCGGCGACGCGCGCCTGCATCACCGCCATGTCGGACATCGCCGGCCAGAAGATTACCACGATCGAGGGACTGCACCCGTCGGGCGACCATCCGGTGCAAAAGGCGTGGCGGGAAGCCAATGTTCCGCAGTGCGGCTACTGTCAGGCCGGGCAGATCATGCAGGCGGCATCGCTGTTGAAGGACAACCCGCATCCGTCGAGTGACGAAATCCGCGACACCATGTCCGGCAACATCTGTCGTTGCGGATGTTATCAGCGGATCGAGGCGGCAATTCGGCTTGCAGCGACAGGGACCTGAGCCATGAACAGGAACAGCGAACGGCTTATCGAGAATGTCTCCCGCCGCGCGGTCCTGCGGGGCCTGGGCATAACCGCCGGCCTGGTCCTCGCGGTGCCGGTGATGTCGCGCCGCGCCATGGCGGCCTACGCGACCGGGGCCGGCGCGATGCCGCACGGAACGGTCAACGACCCGCGGGTTTTCGTCGCCATTGCGCCGGATGGTATTGTTACCATCGTCGCACATCGCTCGGAGATGGGCACCGGCGTGCGCACCAGCCTGCCGATGATCGTTGCGGACGAAATGGAAGCCGACTGGAACCGGGTGCGGGTGCAGCAGGCACCGGGCGACGAAGCGAAATACGGCAACCAGGATACCGATGGTTCGCGCAGCACGCGGCACTTCCTGATCCCGATGCGCCAGGTCGGCGCGGCGGCGCGGATGATGCTGGAAGCCGCCGCCGCCAAGCGGTGGAATGTTGCCATCACCGAGGTGAAGGCGATCAACCACGAGGTCGTCCATAACGGGACCGGGCAGAAGCTGGGCTATGGTGAACTGGCGACCGACGCCGCCGCGCAGCCGGTGGTCGAGGCCGCCAAACTGCAGCTGAAGGATCCGAAGGATTTCCGCTACATCGGCAAGGGCCGGGTCAGCATCGTCGATCTTCACGACATCACCACGGGTGCCGCGATGTACGGCAGCGATATCCGTCTGCCAGGGATGAAATACGCCGTCATCGCTCGCCCGCCGGTAACCGGTGGAAAACTGGTTTCGTTCGATGCGACGGATGCCATGAAGGTGTCCGGCGTAGAGAAGGTGATCGAGGTGCAGGGCTGGCCCTGGCCGTCCAAATTCCAGCCGCTGGGCGGCGTGGCCGTCGTCGCACGTAATACCGGCGCGGCGATCATGGGCCGTGATGCGCTGAAGGTGGTATGGGAAGACGGGGCTAACGCCAAATACAACTCCGTCAGCTATCGGGCTGAACTGGAAGACTCCGCGCGCAAGCCCGGCCTGGTGGTGCGCAACAACGGCGACGCGGAGGCAGCACTCAAATCCGCGGACAAGGTCGTCGTCGGTGAGTATTACCTGCCGCATTTCGCCCATGTCAGCATGGAGACGCCGGTCGCGACGGCGCGTGTGGCGGACGGCCGCGCGGAAATCTGGGCGCCGGTGCAAAGCCCGCAGGGAACGCGTGACGACGCCGCCAAGACACTTGGTATTTCGCCCGAAAACGTCACGGTCAACGTGACACTGCTGGGCGGCGGGTTCGGCCGCAAGTCGAAATGCGACTATGCGCTGGAAGCCGCGCTGATCTCCAAGGCGATCGGTGCGCCGGTCAAAGTGCAATGGACGCGGGAGGACGATGTCCGCCACGATTTCCTGCACACTGTCTCGGTCGAACGGATCGAAGCGGGGCTGGACAAGAGCGGCAAGGTGATCGCGTGGCGGCATCGCAGCGTCGCGCCGTCGATCAAGTCGACCTTCGACGCCACGGCCAAGCATCAGGCTCCGTTCGAACTTGGCATGGGCCTGGTCGACATGCCGTTCGATATCCCCAACGTCCGCTGCGAGAATCCGGAAGCCGCCGCGCACACCAGGATCGGCTGGTTCCGCTCGGTGTCGAACATTCCGCATGGCTTCGCCGTGCAGACGATGGCGGCCGAGATCGCGCAGCAGGCGGGGCGCGATCCGAAGGACATGCTGCTGGAACTGATCGGCCCGGCCCGCATCGTCGAGCTTGGTCCGTCGGTGAAGGACTTCTGGGATTACGGCGAGCCGATCAGCAGCTATCCGATCGATGCCGGGCGGCTGCGCAGAGTGGTGGAGCTGGTTGCCGAGAAAGGCGAATGGGGCCGCCAGGTGCCGAAAGGCCATGGGCTTGGCATCGCCGTGCATCGGAGCTTTGTCAGCTACATTGCAACGATCGTCGAGGTGGCGGTGGACGACAAGGGCAAGCTGACGGTGCCGCGGGTCGACACGGCGATCGATTGCGGCACCTTCGTCAATCCGGAGCGGATCCAGTCGCAGATCGAAGGCGCCGCGATCATGGGTCTGAGCCTGGCCAAACACGGCGAAATCACCTTCAAGAATGGCCGTGTGGTGCAGGGCAACTTCGACGATTACCAGGTGGCGCGGATCGATGAGTCGCCGTTGGTGACGAATGTCCACATCATGCCGGCGGGTCCTGATGTGCCGCCGAGTGGCGTGGGTGAGCCGGGGGTGCCGCCGTTCGCGCCGGCGCTGTGCAATGCCATCTTCGCGGCGACCGGCAAGCGCATCCGCAGCCTGCCGATCGGCAAGCAGCTTGAGACGACATGAGCGACGGATTGATGGAGTGAGAACCATGCGAAAAACGTCGTTCGCCGCGCCGCCGGTTTGCTGGTCGCAACGTTGACCGCCGGTGCGGCTATCGCCGACGATGCCGCGGCACCGGCCAAGCCTGCCACGACGGGTAGCGTCAATCCGCATCTTGGCAACGGACCGGCTGTCCAGAAGTCGCTGCCGTCATCGGCACCCGCGGCGACGACGAAACAGACGACCGGGGCGACCGATCAAAACAAGACGGTCAAGGCAATGAACAGCAACGAGAAGGCGAAGGTCGAAGCCGAGGGCAAGTAGTCTCCAGCGAACCAGGGATGGAAATAAAAATGTCGAAGCGTAAGTATGTGGCGGGTGTCTTCGCGCTTGCCCTTGCCAGCCAGTCCGTTGCGTTGGCGGCTGATCAGGTGACGTCGGACCAGCTTCTGAAGGCCAATTCGGATCCGGGCAACTGGCTGACGCACCATAAGGACTATTCGGCGCAGCGTTTCTCGCCGCTGACGCAGATCAACAAGGGCAACGTCAAGAACCTGCACGTTGCGTGGACCTTGCAACTCGGCGGCATTGAAGGCGGCGGGATCTGGTCGCATGGCGGGCTGGAAGGCACGCCGATCGTCGAGAACGGGTTCATGTACGTCACCGACGGATGGGGCTCGGTCTACAAGATCGACACGCGCGGCGGTCAGGCCAAGGTGCTGTGGAAAATGGATCCGAAGACGGATCACGACTGGGCCGGCGCGGTGGCCTGTTGCGGCGTCGACAACCGTGGCGTGGCGCTGATCGGCGATCTGGTGATTTCACACTCATTGGATGGACGGCTGCTCGCCACCAACAAGGAGACCGGTGATATTGTCTGGCAACGACAAGTCGCTGATCCCGACAAGAGCGAAGTGATCACCGGCGCGCCGCTGGTGGTGAAGAACCTGGTCATCACCGGCGTCGCCGGGGCTGAATACGGCATCCGGGGTTGGGTCGCCGCGACCGATCTGACGACGCACAAGGAAGTCTGGCGGACCTACACGATTCCCGGCAAGGGCGAGCCGGGCAGCGACACCTGGAAGGACAGCTACAATGCCGCCGCCACCGGAGGCGGCTCCACCTGGGTGACCGGCAGTTACGATCCTGCATCCAACACGCTGTTCTGGGGTGTCGGCAATCCAGGGCCAGACTGGGACTCGCAGTATCGTCCGGGCGACAACCTGTACACCGACTGCACGCTTGCCCTGGACGTGGACACCGGCAAGATCAAGTGGCACTTCCAGCACACGCCGAACGATGCCTTCGACTATGACAGCGTATCGGAGAACGTGCTGGCCGATGCGCCGGTGAATGGGCGGCCGACGCATCTGGACCTGGAGGCGGACCGGAACGGCTTTGCCTATGCGCTCAACCGCGACAACGGCTCCTTTGTCTGGGGCCTGCCGTTCGTGAAGAAGGTGACGTGGACGAAGGGATTGGATCCGGAGACCGGCCACCCAGCCGAATACGATCCGAAGCTGGCGGTGCAGAAATACAATGTTGCCGTCACGCCCAGCAAAGAGAACCCGGTGACGATGATCTGCCCGGGCAACATGGGCGGCAAGAACTGGCCGCCGACAGCATATAACCCGGACCTCAAGCTTTGGTACATCCCGGTGATCGAGAGCTGCAACCGCATCACCGTGAAGCCGGAAACGCCGGGCAAGCCGCTGAAGCCGCGAGACGTGTTTACCGGCGGCGGGCCGGATGAGCCGGAGCGGATTACCGGCAGCGTCACCGCGATCGACGTGACAACCGGCAAGGAGGTCGGCAAGCACGAGACACCATATCCGATGCTGGGTGGCCTGCTGACGACACCCGATTTGGTGTTCTATGGCCAGCCGGACGGCAAGGTGGCGGCGCTGGATGCGAAGACCCTAGACGAGCTGTGGAGCTTTGATACAGGCGGCGGCGTCAATGCACCGCCGATGACGTTCACCTCCGACGGGAAGCAGTATGTCGCGATCCTGGTCGGGCAAGGGGGCGCCTGGGACAAGTGGTTTATTGATGCGACTCCGGAATTGAAGAAGGTCGTGCCGAGTTCCGCCCTGTATGTGTTCTCGTTGAACTGACGATGGGTGCAGGCTGCGCCGGTGGTGCAGCCTGGCTGCCTCTGCTGAGGGAAGGTTCTTCGCTGTGAGCATCGCCTTTGGCATTCGAGCGGCCGCCCTGACGGCGGCGGTCTTCGGATTGTTCTCGACCGTGGTTGTCAGCGCCAGGTCGGCCGAACCGGCATCCGCGGATGATGGAATGCGGGTATTCAAATCCGCCAATTGCGTCGGTTGCCACAAGTGGTCCGGCATTGGCGGCGGTGGTTATGGGGGTGCCGCGGCGAACCTGCGGCAGACCCAACTGACATTGGAGCAGATCGAGGAAACTGTTCGATGCGGGCGGCCAACGACGGCGATGCCGCATTTCGACGCCGATGCCTACTCCGACGGAAGCTGCTATGGCCTTAAGAAGGCCGACCTGCCGCCCGGCCAGATGCCGCCAGAGCCTGATCATCCGTTGCGGCCGCGTGACATCCAGGCGGTCGCGACCTACGTGGTAACGCACGTTAAGGGCCAGGGCGAACCTGATCTTGCGCAGTGTCAGGCATTCTTCGGGACAGGCACGCGGGTCTGTGACGTCTATATGAAGCAGCAGGCGAGCGGCGGCGAAAACCCGTCTGCGTCGTCAGATGCGGCCTCCTCGCATCGGCATGTGAAGGTGGAAACGGCGGCGGACGCGAATGCCCCGGGCAGCGGATCGGGAAAGTAGCAGCATGAGTGTCATGCGCATTGTCCTGATGGCCGCTTTGCTTCTGCCGTTCTGTGCGGCGGCCGAAGAACAGAACGACCTGCGCCAATTCCGCGTGGGGATGCCGGTCTCGGCGCTGCCGGCCAGCGGGTATGGCGGTTTTGCCTGTGCCGCAGATCCGGCGAAGACGCTGTCGGACTGGCGCGACTACCGATCCTGTCCGGTTGCCGCGGACGGCCTCCGCGCGGTGAGCTTTCGTTACGATGGTGACAGATGAGGACAAGACAGAGGTCGGTGGGCAGCCGGTCAATCTTGCCCTGCTGATCGACAACAACGCCCAGGTGGCCGGCATCAGGATCGCCACTGATCCAAACGTTCGGCTGTATCTGCACAAGAAGGCCTATCTGTTCGCGCAGCAGGTTCGCGCCCGTTTCGGGGACGACGGATGGACCTGCAGCAGCGTCCCGCCGACGCCCTCGGAACAGCCGGTCGGCGGTGTGTTCATCCACGAACACTGTGAGAAGCTGACAGCGTCGCGCCACTTTGTGCTCGATCGTCAGTTGTTTCGTGATCCAGGCAAGGATCTGCGCGAATTTACCGATGCGACGCAGTTGCTAATCCTGCGCGCGGGCTGAGCTTGAAGTAACTGTTGCAATGGAGTAGCGCGTGACGGAAGCCATACCAGTCAGCATCAGGCAGTCGGCCGACCCGGACGGTCGGTGTGGGCTGGCTCCGACCCGGCGGTGCCTGTTGCAAGCCGCCGCCGGTATCAGCCTGTTGCCAAGCGTTGTTCGGGCCGACGATGAAGATGACCCACGGCGCAGGACACGTCCGCAGGCGGGTGATCTGCTGATCCGCGCCGAAGGCGATCAAGAGGGCACCGTGATCGCCGCGGCCGACGTGAAGCGTGGCGATGCACCGCTGCTGGCCTGGGCAATGGATCCGGTGCAGAAGTTGCCGCGCGACGGTTCGCGGCTCAATCAAGTGTTGCTGGTCAGGCTTGATCCGTCGACGCTGGGACCGCAGACGAAGGCGCACGCGGCGGACGGCGTCGTTGCCTATTCCGCCATCTGCACCCACGCCCAATGCTCGGTTACCGCCTGGCTTGGCGACCGGCAGGTTGTGCAGTGTCCCTGTCACCAGTCGGAGTATGATCCACGGCACGATGCCAAGGTGGTGGCGGGCCCGGCGCCGCGGCCGCTGGCGGCGCTGCCGCTGAAGATCGTCGATGGCAAGCCGCAAGTCGCCGGCCCGTTCATCGGGCGAATCGGAATGGACAAGCCGGTCATGTGACGTATAAACAGGACTTGGTACGGGTCGAAACTACAACAAGGGATGGAGGAATACGTTATGGCTGGAGGCAGGCAGACGGTCGGCGCGGCACTCGGGGCGATACTTTTGGCGGCAACAGGTACGGTCGCCGCGCGGGCGGGCGAAGTGGCGAATTATAGTCCTGTCACGCAGCAGCGGCTGGAGAATCCGGAACCTGGCAACTGGCTGCTCTATCGGCATTCCTATGATGGTCAAGGTTATAGTCCGCTCAAGCAGATCGATGCCGGCAACGTAAAGTCGCTCGTTCCAGTCTGGACCTTCTCCACCGGCGTCAATGAGGGGCATGAGGCGCCGCCGATGGTGAACAATGGCGTCATGTTCGTGGCCACGCCGTACGGCCAGGTGCTGGCGCTGAACGCCAAGACCGGTGACCTGATCTGGCGCTACAAGCACGCGTTGCCGGATGACCTGCTGCAGCTTCACCCCACCAGCCGCGGCGTCGCCATGTGGCAGGACCGGCTGTTTCTCGCGGCGACCGATGACCACCTGATCGCGATCGATGCGAAGACCGGCAAGGAGCTCTGGAATACCAAGGTGCAGGACTACCAGAAGGGCCAGTACATGACGCTGGAGCCGCTGGTGGTGAACGGCAAGGTGATGATCGGCGGTTCGGGTGGTGAATTTGGCGTGCGGGGCTACGTCGCCGCGTTCGATGCCGACAGCGGCAAGGAACTCTGGCGGACCTATACCATTCCGGCCCCTGGTGAACCCGGCAGCAACACGTGGTCTGGTGATGCGTGGAAGACCGGCGGCGGGTCGGTCTGGATCACCGGCACGTACGATCCGAAGCGCCACGTTGCCTATTGGGGAACCGGCAACGCCGCGCCGTGGCCCGGCGACCAGCACCCTGGCGATAATCTGTACACCAGTTCCGTAATCGCACTGGATCCGGATACCGGCAAGATCGTCGGGCACCATCAATACCATCCGAACAATTCATGGGACTGGGACGAAATCGATTCTCCCTTGCTCATCAACATGAACTACAACGGGCAGTCGTTTGATGGTTTGGTGCATCCTGGCCGGGACGGCTATCTTTGGGTGCTGAAGCAGACGGAAGAAGGCATCGACTACGTTTATGGCAAGCCGTTCGTCGGCCAGAATGCCTTCAAGAGCATCGATGCCAAGACCGGACGTCCGGAGGCCGACCCGGATCATAAGCCGGCGACCGGCAAGGACGTTTCGTTCTGCCCATCGCTGTGGGGCGGCAAGGATTGGCCGGCGGCGTCGTATAGTCCCGATACGCATCTGCTGTACATTCCGGCCAACAACAACATGTGTGAAACGCTGAAAGGCGAGAAGCAGCAACTCATCGTTGGGCAACCCTGGCTGGGGGCTGATGCCAAGAATGCCAAGCTGCTGCCGGGTGATAACCATATCGGCGAATTGCAGGCCTGGGATATCTCGACCGGCAAGCAGGCCTGGATGCACCCGTTCCCGAAGACCCAGTTGTTCGGCTCGACATTGACCACCGGCGGCAATCTGGTGTTCGTCGGCGGCACCAATGACCGGATGTTCCGCGCCTTTGACGCCAAGACCGGCGATGTGCTGTGGGAGCAGAAGACCAACTCCGGCATCATGGGCATGCCGGTGGCGTATGAGGTCGATGGGACCGAGTATATTGCGATCCAGTCAGGCTGGGGCGTGGATGCTGAACGTATCCAGACCATGCTGGCGAATACTGACATGAAATTGGATCCGGATGTGCCGCAGGGTGGCGTGGTCTGGGTTTTCGCTGTCAAGCACTGAACGGATGATCGAGCGCATCACCCTGGTTGGTTGCAGCCAGGGTGATGTCATGCCGGATGTGCTGTCTCCTCCATGCCCAGGAAGCGGAAGCGGGTCAGCAGGTCGATACGCAAGCGGCTGATTGCATCGGCGGGGCTCTGTTGCGGGACAGCAACGTCAGCGCCTAGGGTTGCGGGTCGCCCGACCAGCACGCAGATCCGGTCGGCGATCGTCAGTGCGTGCTCCAGCTCATGCGTTGCGACCACCGCAGGTACTGCCGGTCCGGCGTGCAATATCCCCGATTTTTGCCGCCAGCTCGCCTGCCAATTGACGGTCCAGCGAGGCAAACGGCTCGTCTAGGACAAGCAGGTTCGGATCGACCGCCAGCGCCCGCGCCAGTGCCACCCGGCGCGCCATGCCCAGCGACAACTGGGCCGGCAGGTGATGGGCGACGCCGGCGACGCCGGCCAATTCAAGCAGATATTCAATGCGTGAAGCGGGGATCCGATCCGGAACCACCAGCCGCAGATTGTCGGCCACGGTCAGCCAGGGCAGCAGCCTTGGGTCCTGGAAGACGACCCCGAGATGGCCCGGCTGCCGATGGACATGACCTTCAAACGCGGTGTCCAGCCCCAAGGCGATCCGCAGCAAGGTACTCTTTCCGCAACCGGAACGGCCGAGCAGGGCGACGATCTGGCCGGTTGGTATGGTCAGGCGGATGTCGCGCAGGACGAGGTGTCGCGGTCCTGCCGGCGAGGTAAAGGCTTTCGCCCTGATCAGCATATCAAGCGCGGCGTCGCCAGGCACTCGCTCGTCTTTCGCAGGGCTGCAGCAGCGCTGTCTCCACCACCAGCATGATGGCGGCAAACCCCAGGCCGTAGGCGATGATGCCGGTCACGTCGAAGCTCTGGAAATACATGTTCAGGACGAAACCAACCCCATTTGGGCGGCCCAGCAACTCCACCACCAGAACGATTTTCCAGGTGATCGACAGCCCGCTGCGTGAGGCGGCGGCGAGATAGGGCAGAAGCTGCGGCACGGTTACCCACCACAAGCGGCGGGACAACGGCAGCCGGTAGACGAGTTCCAGTTCCTTCAGGCCCGGGTCCAGGGTTCGCGCGCCTTCGCGGATTGTTACGAACACCGTGGGTGTCTTGGCGATGGCGACCGCCAGCACGGCGGCGGACTCGTTCAGTCCCAGCCAGACGTAGCAGAGCACGATGACCACCAGCACCGGAAGGTTGAGCGCGATGACCATCCATGGATCGACGAACGCATTCAGCCGCGGCCAGATTCCGGCCAGGTAGCCGGTGATGGAGCCGATGATCATCGCGACCGCGAATGCCGCCAGGACCCTGGCCAAGGTGATGCCGACATTCAGCGGCAAGGCTCCGTCCAGCACTTCGTGCCAGGCCAGTGCGAGCACATGGCCAGGGGTCGGCAGCAATTGTGGGTTTGCCGCGAGGCGAGCGCCGACCCACCACAGCAGTATGAATGCGAGCAGCGAGAGCATCGGGCGGACGGGTGCGGCGGTGAACAGCCCGGCACGCGTGGCGATGGCGGTCGCAGTGTCCTGCTGGGTCAGGGCATCGGGCGAGCCCGCGGCGTAGTGCCGGACGTCATCCATTGTGCGCTTGCCAGAACACGCCGTCGGGCAGCGCGTCCAGCCCGTCAGTCACGCGGGCGCCGCCGGCGCGCCGCACGATCTGGAACAGCTTGGCGGCGTCACGTTGCTGCGTCTGCACCGGCGTCTGCGGGATGCCGTCGACGAAGCGTCGCCGCAGGTTTTGGAACAGTGCGTCGTCGGTCGCGGCCATCAGCGGCCGAAGCGCCTGCCACTCGGAGTCATCGCGTGCCATGATGGCCTGTGCGGCGGTTGAGGCAGCCAGGAAGCCGCTGATGGCAGCTTCATTCTGCTTGGCCCAATCCTCATGAAAGACGTAGCCGATCAGGCTGAGGCGCCCGGACAGGCCAAGCGTGCGGGCACAGTCATCGACTGAGATCGCCTGCCTGAAGCCGGTGGCGTCCAGGCGAGCGGCGAAGTTCCAGTAGGTTAGGACTGCATCGATTTCCTCTCGCTGAAGCAACGAGTTCAGCAGAGGCGGCGCGCCGTAGGTCAGCTTCGCGGCGGTCGCCAGATCGACGCCATCAGCGGATCGCGCGGCTGCCTGGACGATCAGCCATGACTTGTCGAGTGGGCCGCCCGCGACACCCAGCCGGCGGTTCGCCAGATCGGCTAGCGAGCGGATCGACGAGGCCTCGGGCACCATGAGGCCGCCGCTGGCGCTGGAGAATGGCGCGAAGCTCAATCGCGTGCCGGCGGCGCGCTGCGATGCAACGAAGAACCAGTCAGAAACGACGATGTCGGTGGCGCCCGCCATCAAAGCGACGCGGCCGCCGTCGGCGTTGGCAAGCGTGACCGTGGCCAGAGTGAAGCCGTTGGCGGCATCCAGTGCATGGCGGCGGATGACGTCGGCCACCCATTGCACGGAGCCGAATTGGAGGATGCCAAGCCGAACCTCAGGCGGGTTGGCACGTGCTTGCATCGGCAACAAGGCGGCCGAGCATGCCGCCAGCCAGGTGCGACGGCTCAGTCCGTGATTGCCCGGGTCCTGGGATGAACCCACTTTGCTTTTCCCTCCCACCATCTGCTTCGCATCACCTTCCTTATAGCACCTTGCAGGTTGGATAAAGCGGCGCGGTCGCGCGGCGCCCCTGGACGCGCTGGGTTTGCAGTCGTAGCTTGCAACCGTGATACCCAGGTGCTTGATCGGATGAGCGGCCAGGCCGAGCGGTTGACGGCGATCGTGTTGGGCTCCGCGGCAGGTGGCGGGTTCCCGCAATGGAATTGCGGGTGCCGGTTGTGCGGCTTGGCGCGGGCCGGTGATCCCCGGGTGCGTCCGGCGACTCAGGCGAGCGTGGCGCTGAGCGGCGACGGTGAGTCCTGGCTGCTGGTCGGAGCGTCACCGGACCTGCGGCAGCAAATCTTGCAAACGGAACGACTTGCTCCGCGTCATGGCGGGCGCGATTCGCCCATCACCAGCGTGGTGCTGATCGGCGGCGACGTCGATGCGATCGCCGGGCTTCTGGTGCTGCGCGAGCGGCAGGACCTGACGGTGTTCGCGCCGTCTCGGGTGCTGGACATGTTGGCCGGCAGCCGGATTTTCGAGGTGCTGGACCCGGACCTGGTTCGCCGCGTGGAGCTTGCTCCGTTACAGCCGGTTCGGTGCGGAGGCGAGATGACGGTGACGATCTTGCCGATGCCGGGCAAGGCGCCGCTGTATCTGGAGGACCGATCGGCTGTGACGGCGCCTGTGGAAACGACCTATGCCGCGTTGGTGCAGGCGAATGGCCGCAGCGTGATCGTTGCACCGGCCTGTGCCGACATTACCGATGCGGTGCGGGCGCAATTGGGTGACGCCGATGTGCTGTTCTTCGATGGCACGCTGTTCAGGGACAACGAAATGATCGTCGCCGGACTGGGCCCGAAGACCGGCCGGCGCATGGGCCACGTTCCGATCGATGGTCCGGACGGTACCCTGGCTCGACTGGGCGACCTGCCGAACCGACGTATCTTGCTGCATATCAACAACACCAATCCGATCCTGCTCGCCGACTCGCCGGAGCGGCTGGCGGTGGAGCAGGCCGGCTTTGAAGTCGCCTATGATGGGATGGAGATACGGCTGTGACCGACGTTCTGACACCGGCCGAACTGGAAGCAAGGCTGCGAGAGGTCGGCGCACGGCGCTACCACAACTTGCATCCGTTCCATGTCATGCTGCATGGCGGGCGCTGCAGCAAGGGACAGGTGCAGGCCTGGGCGCTGAACCGATATTACTACCAGGCAATGATACCATTGAAGGACGCGTCGTTGATCGGACGCTGCGAGGATCCGGCGCTGCGGCGGGAGTGGCGCAAGCGGCTTGAGGATCATGACGGCGATGACGATCGGCCGGGCGGCATCGAGCGCTGGCTGACACTGACGGATGGCCTCGGGCTTGACCGCGAAGCAGTTATGTCCACCCGGCTGCTGCTGCCGGCAACGCGTTTCGCCGTGCAGGCTTATGTGCGTTACGTGCGGGAGCGCAGCCTGCTGGAGGCTGTGGCGTCCTGCCTCACGGAACTATTTTCATCACAAATCATCACTGAGCGCATGGCCGGCATGCTGGCGAATTACAACTATGTTACGCCGCAGGTCCTGACGTATTTCGACAAGCGTCCACCGCAGGCGCAACGGGACGCGACCTTTGCGCTGGATTGGGTGACGCGGCACGCGGTGACGCGGGAACAGCAGGATGCCGTGATCGATACGTTGACTTTCAAGTGCGATGTGCTGTGGTGCATGCTGGATGCGCTGCATCATGCTTATGTTTCGCCGGGATTGATTCCGCCGGGTGCGTTCAAACCGGACTCGGCCGATGGCTGATAGCGGCAGCCGTCCACGACCTGAGGCACTGCGATGGCACGCGGGGGCGGTTGCGCCAACCATATGCGGATCGCCTGCTGATTGATCTGGTTGGTGCCGGATTATTGTGCGAGCTGCCGCCCACCGGCTCACCCGGCACCGCCGCGGCGGGCAATCAGTCCTCGGGCGGGGTCGTAGGCCAGGATTGCGCCGGTCGTGAACAAGATAGTTACGACCGCAACAACTGCCAGCGACAGCCAATCCACTTCCAGGTATAGCGCGAAGCGGATCAACTCGACGGCGTAGGTGAACGGGTTGAGCCGGCAGACCATGTAGACGACTGGGCTGGACTGCTGCACCAGCCATAGCGGGTAGAGCGCCGAAGAGGCGAAGAACATCGGGAAAATCACGAAGTTCATGACGCCAGCGAAATTCTCTAGTTGCTTGATGACGGATGACAGCAGCATCCCGAGCGCGCCCAGCATGAGGCCTGACAGGATCAGGGCGGGGAGCACCGCCAGATAGCCCCAGCCGGGCGGTTGGATTCCCCATAGGTACGCAATCACCAGGTAGGCGTAGACCTGCAGCACGGAGACCGCGGTGCTGGCCATCAGCTTGCAAAGCAGCAGAAACCAGCGCGGAAACGGGCTGACCAGCAACATCCGCATATTGCCCATCTCCCGGTCGTAAACCAGGGAGAGCGAGGATTGCATGCCGTTGAACAGCTGGATCATCGCCATCAGGCCTGCCGTGACATAGACCTCGTACAGCACGTACGTGTCGTAGGGCGGAATGATCGAGACGCCGAGGATCTGGCGGAAGCCGGCGGCGAAGATGAACAGCCAGACCAGCGGCCGTACTAGCGCTGATACGAAACGTTCGCGCTGATGCACGAAGCGCAATGCCTCCCGCCAGACGATGCCGCGCAGGCAGATCAGGTAGTGGGCGAGGGTGAACGCGACCTGCTCGTCCTTGCGGGTGAGGGTGAGGCTCATTCAGTTTCGCTCCCGGGTGCGGCGCCGCCGGTCAGGGTGATGAAGGCGGCTCGCATATCGCTGGCGCCGCAGGATGCGATGACATCGGCGACCTCGCCTGCGGCGACGACCTGGCCGCGATGCAACACGATGACGGCGTCATCGGTCTGGATTTCATCAAGCAGGTGGGTGGCCCACAGCACCGACACGCCGCGTTGCCGCACCAGGTCGCGGACGTGCCGCAGCATCGCCGACTTGGACGCGACATCAAGTCCGACAGTGGGTTCATCGAGCACGAGAAATGACGGGCGATGGATCAGCGCGCGGGCGATTTCGACCCGCCGCATCTGGCCGCCCGACAGTTTGCGCACGGCGTCGCGGCCGCGATCCGCCAGGTCGACCTCGGACAGCGCCGCCTGGGCGCGTCCGCGCGCTTCACGGCCGCCGATGCCGTGCAGGGCGGCATGGTAGAGCAGGTTCTCCATCACCGACAGGTCGAGGTCCAGTGTGCGGGCCTGGAACACGACACCCAGCCGGCGCAGTGCTTCCCCCGGTTCGCGCGAAATCCGAAAGCCCAGCACGTCGATGGAGCCTTGTTGTGTATCGAACAAGCGGGTGACCAGGGAGAACAGCGTGGTTTTGCCGGCGCCGTTCAGGCCGAGCAATACGGTGAAGCGGGCCTGCGGGACGCTCAGGGTCACATTGCGCAGGGCTGGGCGCGGGCCGTAGGAATGGCTGACGTTGTGCACTTCCAGTGCGGGTGTTTCGGTTCTCATTTCGGTGCCACGACCACACCCCAGGGCAGGCGCCCGACCGGGATCGATTTTATCACCTTCAGGTCATCGACATCGATGACCGAGACATCGTTCGAAAGGCCGTTGGTGGTGAGCAGAAGTTTGTTGTCGGGGGTAAATGCCATGTGCCATACGCGCTGGCCGACCAGAAGGTACTGCTTCACCTTATAGGTGGTGGTGTCGACGACGGCGACGCGGTTGGCCGGCCCGAGTGCGACGAAGGCGAGCTTGTCGTCGGCGGTGAACTGAATGTCCTCCGGCTGGATCTGATCGGTGCGAAGACCTTGCACCGGAAAGTCGATCTTGTGGGTTACCTGATGTGACTTCGGATCGATCACGCTGACGGTGCTGCCCAGTTCGGATGAGATCCATACCTCCGACCCATCGTGGCGGAACCTTGCATCGCGCGGGCGGGCATCGACCAAAGTGGATGCCACCATCTTGCGGCTTGCGTAGTCGATGAAATGCGCCATGTTGGTCGTTTCGGACGTGTTCACGATTGTCTGGCCGTCCGGGCTGACGGCCATGCCCTCCGGCTCTACCCCGGTGGGGATCTCTGCCACCACCTTGCGGGTGTCGATGTCGATCACGGTGATCTCGGCGTCGTTTTCGTTGGATATGTAAAGTGGGTTGCCGGAAACGTGCAGCGCGAACAGCTCGGGGTCGGGGCCCGAGGGCAAGGTGCCGATCACCTTGAACGTTTTGGTATCGATCATCTGGATGGTGTCATCGTCGCTGGCGCATAGCAGGATCGTTTTGCCGTCCTTGGTGATGGTGATGCCGCGCGGCCGCTGGCCGACGGGAACGGTTCGCACGGTCTTCATCTGGTCCAGGTCGATGACGGATATCGTGTTGTCGCGTTCGTTGGACGTATAGGCGATGAAAGCGTGCGCCGGCAGACCAAGGATGCATCCCAGGCCTGCGATAGCGAACAAGCGATGCGATTTCATGCGGTCGTCCGGATCACTTCAGCGCGCACTTCGTTTCCGGCCGGTCCAAGCCCAGCGTGTCGAGATCGGTGACCTGATGCAGGAAGCCCTGCTGCGGCGAGATCGAAACGACGTTGTGGCCATCCGATAGCAGGATCGGCTGGCGCACCTGCAGGTCCCAGTCGCGGATCGACAGCGCTTCGCCCTTGTAGGCAGCGACCTCGAAATCCGGCTTCTTCATGGCAGCGACGATGGTGGCCGCGTCGGCGGAGCCAGACTTGCTGGCGGCTTCGCCGATCATCCGACAGGCGGTCCAAGCCTGCATGTCGAGCGAAGTCATCGGCCGATGGAACCGGCGAACGAAACGATCCTGCAGTTGCGCGCCGCCCCATGATTCGCTGCTCGGGTCCCAGGTGACCGGGCGAAGGCCAGCCGATCCGACGACCGGTCGCGCATCCCAGGTGCGGTAGGGCAGATAGCCAGCGAAAACCTCATTCTCATCCGCTGTCACCAGCACGTCGTAGTCGGGCAGCCCCTGGGTAAAGACGGGCATCTGCTGTTGCGTCTGCACCACGCCGGAGTCGGTCTGGCGGGCCCCGCCGGAGTCCTTGTACTGAAGTTCCTTGACGATGCGCGCGCCGAATTGTTTCGCAGTGCGACGGTAGGCGTCCGCCAGCAGCGCGTCGTCCGGATGCGAGCCGAACGCCAGGACCCATCGGGTCCATTTCTTCCAGACCAGGTATTGTCCCAGCGCGTCCGTCAGCATGTCGCGCGACGGTGCGACATGGATGATGTTTGTTCGGCATTGCTCTTGCCGCAGGGCAACATCGGGCGCACTGACATTGAACAGCGTAATGTGTTGTTGTGCTGCGGCGGCGGCCAGTGTCAACAATGTTTCGGCTGGTACGTCGGTCAGTGCCAGCCCGATGCTCTGCCGCGGCAGGCTGTCCAGTGCCTGGGCCAGGTCGTCGTCGGGGTTCAGCGGCACGTCGACCAGGTCGAATTGCTGGTTCATGAAACGACCGGTCGTGTTGTCGTCGCTGATGGCGATGCTGGCGCCGGCCAGCCCGTTGTCAGTCGCCGGCTTATCCAGCAGCGAGATGGTCGGCCGCCGCGTCATCCAGCGCATATAAGCAACTCTGATGACGGCGGGTTCGGCCCGCGCACGTGACGCCGGGATCGCCATAGATGCGAAAATTGCACTTGAAATCAGCCTGCGTCGGCTGATTGGTTGCCGCGCGGCCGTCCTTGGACGTTCCATGCGGTGCACCATGACGGAGTTACCCGGGACGATCAAGAAGCACCCGGCGATCAGGTGACGCCTCTTTCAACCGCCAGCCGAACCAGATCGGCGGTCCGCGCGACACCGAGTTTGGCCTTGATCTGGCCGCAGGTGTTGGCCACTGTCTTGTAGCTGACGCCCAGCGCATCGGCGATGTCCGACAGGCCTCGCCCGTCGCCGAGAAGGCGCATGATTTCCAGGTCGCGTTCGGTCAACTGTTGCATCAGCGAGCCGGTTTCGGCGGTCTGCAGCGCCAGTCCCTGGGCGATCTCGGCTTCGATGTAGCGTCCGCCCTCGGTCACCCGCCGCACCGCCTGCAGCAGTTCTTCGGGCGATGCGTTCTTGCTGAGGTAGCCTGCGGCGCCGGCCCGCAGGGCCCGGGCGGCGTAAAGCGCCTCGGCGTGCATGCTCAGCACCACCACGCGGGCGCCGGGATGCTCGATCAGCACGCGCCGCAGCAGTTCCAGACCGCCAAGACCGGGCAGGTTGAGATCGAGCATGATCAGCGTCGGCCGTTCGGTTCGCACCAGCGCAAGGGCCTCGCGGCCAGTCGCGGCCTCGCTGATCTGGGCGTCCGGCAATGCGGTGAAGAGCCGTCGCAGCCCGGCGCGAACGATGGCGTGGTCGTCGACGAGCAGGACCCTCATGCGTCCTCCATGGCCGTGGAGCATGGCAAGCTGGCCGCGACGACGAGTCCGGTGCCGTCCTGTCCCGCGCCCACGCGCAGTGTGCCGCCCAACGCCTGCACGCGCTCGCGCATGCCGGTGAGGCCAAGCCCGGGTTGATTGGAGGCGGTGAGGCCGGTGCCGTCGTCGGTGACGCGGACCAGCACTTCGCCGATTCCCGAGGTCTGGACAATGATTTCGATCCGTCGCGGACGGCCATGGCGAACCGCGTTGTTCAACGCTTCCTGCACCAGGCGATAGATTGCCGCCAGCGTCGGTTCGCCGATGGCGTCGTCGTCGACCGAAAGGTCGAGCGCGAATTCGATCGCCGGCAGGCGAGCGCGCCAGAAGGCAATGAGGTTGTTGAGGGCCGGCGCGAGACCGACCTCGATCGGGCTCGCTGGGCGCAGCCGATGCAGCATGGCGCGAACGTGGCGTTGCATGTGACCGACGGCCTCGCGGATCGCGCGGGCGCGCTCCGACACCTCGGCCAGGCTGCCCGACGCGAGTGCCTGCTCGATCGATGCGACGTCGAGATGGACTGCGAACAGGAATGGCCCAATCTCGTCATGCAGGTCACGTGCGAGATCTGTCCGCTCTTCCTCCTGCAGGGTCAGCAGTTGCTCGTTGAGGCGGAGGTTGCGGGCCTGCGATTCGCTCAGCCGCTCGACCATCGCGTTGAAGCCGCGGGCGAGCTGCAGGAGTTCGGGGGGGCCGGCATGCTCGACCCGGGCGGCATATTTGCCTGGGTCCAAGGAGGCGAACGCGGCTGACAGCCGATCGAGCGGGCGGAGTGCGCGTCCGACCACGAGGCTGACCAGCACGATGCTTAATCCGCAGGATAATGCGACCGCGACCAGGTCGTCCTGAAGCTGGGTCCATACTTCGCCGATTTCATTGCGTGGATCGGTTTCGACCGTAATCAGGTTGCCCGCGCCCAGGTCGAGGTGGACGGGTGGGATCGATGGCGCCAGCAACGCAACGAACCAGGCGGGGACGTCGGGCGCCAGCCGCGCCATGCGGGAGGTCGCGCGCGGCTGGCCGGCCGGATCGCGCAGTGTGGCGCGGACGTGACGGTCGCCATCGAACATATGCACCAGGCGTCCCAGTTCCGCCTGGGGATCGCGCGCATCCGGCAGATCGTCAATACCATTCCGCAACGTTTGTGCACCGACGGCGAGCGCTGCTTGCATCTCTGTGCGGACCGACCGAATGGCGTGCCAGCCGGCCACGGCGCCGCCGACGCACAGGCTGACGAACAGCACGAGCACGATGGACGTGATCAGTCGGACACGCAGCGACATGGACCGAGGCTTCCCTTGCGACGCTGATCGTATCCGAGTTCGGCATGAGCGCGAAGATCGGGAAGTTTTCCTGATGATATCGGGAAACTGCGCCATGGGCGGACCGCCGTCGAATGAGGACACTCCGCGTCAAGTGGAAGAAAGAGAGGATACGCCGGTGAAGTCACGCGGGAGGCACCACGCGCGCCTTTGGTTGCGCGCGCTGGAGGGCGCGGTCGTGCTGGCGCTGGCTGGCGTTTCGGCTGTGGCGCAACAGGCGCCGACACCTGCCGAGGTGCCGACGGTGGAGGTGATCGGTAGCTCGCCGCTGCTTGGTTCCGGCGTCGACCGCGACACGGTGCCGGCTGAAACTAACGTGTTGCACGGCAACGACCTCACGCGCGGCGGCACCACCACGGCAAATCCGGTTCGCTCCCTGAATGAACAGGTCGGCGGCGTCAACCTTGAATCGGCCTCGGGAAATCCCTTCCAGCCGACCCTGGTCTTTCATGGGTTCCAGGCGTCCGCGCTACAGGGCACGTCGCAAGGGCTGGCCGTCTACGTCAACGGCGTGCGCTTCAACCAGGCATTTGGCGACACGGTCAATTTCGACCTGCTGCCAAATCTGGCGATCGACGAGATGAACCTGGAAGGCTCCAACCCGGTGTTCGGCCTGAATGCACTCGGCGGCGCATTGAACGTGCAGCTGAAGAACGGCTTCAGCTACCAGGGCGGCGAGATCAGCTTTCATGGCGGGTCGTTCGGCACATATGGTGCCGATTTCCAGTACGGAAGGCGGAGCGGCGATACCTCGGTCTATGTCGCGGCGAGCGGGTTGCACCAGGGAGGTTGGCGTGAAGACCAATCGTCGGATCTGGAGAATTTCTACGGCGACGTCGGCTGGCGCGGCAATGCTGGCGAGTTGCATTTCAATGTTCTGCTGGCCAACTCGGAGCTGAACGGACCGGGCACCTCGCCGGTGGAACTGCTTGCCGTCGATCCCGCTGCTCAGTTTACGGCGCCCAACCATATCAGCAGTCGCTTATTCCAGGTCAGCCTGTCAGGCAATCTGCAAGTCAGCGACACGGTGTCGGTCCAGGCCGTCACCTACTACAACAACTTCCTGCAGCGGGTGGCGAACGGCAACGTCTCGAACGACACGCCGTGCAATGATGGCTCCGGCCTGCTGTGTTCTGATTCCGGACCCAGCACCACAGTGGGCGGCGCCACGATCCCGGCGTTCCTCGGCTCCGACCCGCGCGCTTATTCAGAGCTGGACAACCAGACCACGAACACCAACGGCTATGGCGCCTCGGCTCAGGTGACTGATACACAGAGCGTGTTCGGGTTCGCCAATCATCTGGTTGCAGGCGTCAGCTTCGATGGCGCGCAGACCCAGTTTACGGCCGCGTCCTTGATCGGCGGCCTTACCACCGATTCGCGCACGTTCGTCGGGCCGGGTGTGGTAATCGACGAACCTGGCAGCAACTCGCCGGTTCGAGTGGGGATCAGCGACGCGTATTATGGCGTGTTCGTTGCGGACACGTTCAACCTGACCGACCGCCTGGCGCTGACCGCATCGGGCCGGTTCAACGCAGCCGCGATCGATCTTAACGACCAGAACGGCGGCGATCTTAGCGGCAATCATACGTATCAGCGCTTCAATCCGGCAGCCGGCGTGACTTATCGGGTGACGCCATGGCTGACAGCGTATGCCGGCTACGCGGAAGCAAACCGCGCGCCTACGCCGGCTGAACTGTCCTGTGCCAGCGCGGCCAATTCCTGCAGCCTGGCCAATTTCTTCGTCGGCGACCCCAACCTGAAGCAGGTGGTCGCCCACACTGTGGAGGCTGGATTGCGCGGTAGCGTTGGCGTCGGCGACAGCGATCGGCTGAGCTACAATCTTGGCTTTTACCGCAGCAATCTTGACGACGACATCATCTTCGTCAACAGCGTGACGCTGAACCGAGCGTTCTTCACCAATGTCGGCCAGACGCGCCGGCAAGGGGTGGATGCCGGCATCCAATACAAGACACCGCGCTGGTCAGCTTATCTTGCGTATACCTATACCGATGCGACTTACCAGAGCAGCTTCGTAGAGGCCGCTGGCAGCAACCCCGCCGCCGACGCCAATGGCAACATCAGCATCAGTCCGGGCAATCGGTTGCCGGGCGTTCCGATGCATCAGGGCAAGCTGGGGCTGACCTATCGTGTCACCGATCAGTGGACGGTCGGCGCCGTCGCCATCGCGCAAAGCGGGCAGTACCTGTTCGGCGACCAGGCCAACCTGACGCCGCAACTGCCCGGCTTCGTCACGCTGAACCTGAGCACCAGCTATCAGCTCACGCCGCACATCCAGTTGTTCGCCTCGATCGAGAACGTAACCGATGAAAAGTACTACACCTACGGGACGTTCTCGCCGACGACATCGATCTTTCTATTTCAGGCGCCGAACGCGACCAATCCGCGCGCGTATAGCCCCGCCGCTCCGATCGGCGGTTTCGGCGGCGTACGTGTAACGTTCTAACCCCTGGCATCGATCTTGCGTTGCTCTCCTTGTGCAGGACAAGCCGCGGGAGCACCAAGACATGAACGGCAACGCCGCATCCAAGTCGGCGCGGGTAGACGGGATGAGCCACGCCAATAGCCCACCTGGCAACGCCACGAAGATCCCGGTTACCGTGCTGACGGGCTTCCTGGGCTGCGGCAAGACCACGTTGCTGCGCACCGTGCTGGCGTCCCCCGACATGGCGGACACCGCCGTGATCATCAACGAAGCCGGCGAAATGGGACTGGACCATCTGCTGCTGGAGGCAGTGGAGGAGCAAGTGCTGGAAATGCCGGGCGGTTGCCTGTGCTGCGTGCGGCGGCTCGACCTTGTCACCACCATTCGCAGCCTGATCGAGCGGCGTGACAGCGGCGCGATCCGCGGCTTCAACCGTATCGTCATCGAAACCAGCGGCCTGGCCGATCCGGCGCCGATCCTCTACACGCTGGCTGTCGACCCGATGCTTGGGCATGTGCTGACAGTCGCGGCGGTGGTGACGCTGGTGGATGCCGTCGCTGGACTGGCGACGTTGCAGACCCATCCGGAGGCAGCGAGCCAGGTGGCGGTGGCTGATCGCATCCTGATCACCAAGACGGACCTGTCGCCGCTGACGCATCAGCTTGCAAGCATGCTGGACCGGCTGAACGGATGGGCCGAACGGATCGAACGCGTCGAGCCCGCGGCGCTGGCCGAACTGTTGTTCGTGAAGGCTCCGGCGGCGGCTTGCCGGCGGCGCTTCATCGCCCAGTCAGTGACAGCCAACGCGGCACACACCGCCGCGATTCGGACGGTCTCGCTGGTCCTGTCCAAGCCGCCGACGCGGTTCTCGTTCGCCCGTGTCCTCGGCGGTCTTGCCACCGAGCGCGGCGCAGACTTGTTACGCATGAAGGGACTGCTTGGCTTTGCCGACCGACCCGACCACGTTGCCGTCATCCATGCCGTGCAGCACACGATCTATCGGCCGGAGTGGCTGGATCGCTGGCCGGATGACGACGCGCGCAGCCGCATGGTTTTCGTGACCCGAGGCATCGCGGCGGCGGACATACTCGAACGCTTCGCGGCGTTCTCGCCGCGACCCTGGACCGCGGCCGCCGCGGTGGCCTGAAAATACAGGAGATTTAGCCGTGTTCGATCTGGTGATTACCAATGGAACAGTGGTCTTGCCGGGCGGTGCCGCGCCGGCGGATCTCGCCGTGACCGGCCACACGATCGCTGCCATCGGCGGCCCGGGCGTGCTGGCCGGCAGCGGCGCACAGCGGGTTGTCGATGCCGGCGGGCAGATCGTCATTCCGGGTGGCATCGATCCGCACGTGCATTGCGCTCTGACGATGCCAGGTCCCGCCGGCACCAGCTTCAGCAGTGAACTGCCAAGCGTGGTGAGCAAGGCGAGCCTGTTCGGCGGCACCACGACGATGTGCGACTTCATCTTCTGGCAGAACGACGGAACGTTGCACGATGCGGTCAAAAATCGCCGCACCCTGTTCGATGCCCGCTGCTACAGCGATTACGCGCTGCATATTGGCGTCGAAAGTCCACTGCCCACCGCAATCCTGAATGAGATCCCGGCGCTGGTGCGGGCCGGCTACCCGACGGTCAAGATGTTCACCACCGACATCACCCCCGGACGGATGGCGCACCTGACCAATTTTGGCGACATCTGGGAGGTGTTGAAGATCCTTGCGCAGGAAGGCGGCCTGGCGCTGATCCATGCCGAGGACAACGACCTTGTTATGCACATGTACGAGAAGCTGATCGCCGAGGACAAGGCAGGCTTCGAGCACCTGGCAGAGGCGCACTCGGTGATGTCGGAGGAGCTGTCGTTCAACCGGGTCATCGGCCTGGCGCAGAATGTGCCCGGAGCCGCGCTGTATATGGTGCACACCAGCGCCAGGACCGGCGTGGAAGCGGTGACCCGCGCCCGCGCCAACGGCTACCCGATTTATGGTGAGACGCTGCACCAGTACATCATGTTCAACGCCGAGGACTACAAGCGGCCGAACGGTCAGATCTACCACACCTATCCGTCGCTGAAGTATCCCGAAGACCAGAAGGCGCTATGGAGCGGCATGCGGTCCGGCGCGCTGCAATGCGTCGCAACCGATGAGGTGTGCTGTCCGCTGGACGTGAAGCTGCTGGGCCGTCGCATCGACGATACCACCGGCGGCAACAGCGGTGTGGAGCCGCGGGTGTCGCTGATGTACACCGAGATGGTAACGAAACGCGGCTTCAGTGTGGAGCATTTTGTCGATCTGATTTCGACCAATGCGGCAAAGATCATGGGCCTGTATCCGCGCAAGGGCACGATTGCGGTCGGCTCCGACGCGGATATCGTGCTGCTCGACCCCAAGCTGAGCCACACGATTGATGGATCGGCGCTGCATTCGGTCGATTACTCGCCCTGGGATGGATGGGACGTCGCGGTGTGGCCGAGCATGACGGTGCTGCGGGGGAAGGTTATGGTGGAAGGCGGGCAGTTCAACGGCGACCTGTCCGATGGCGCTTTCATTCCGCGCAAGATCCCCGAGGCGATCCGGCGTGGTCCAGCCGTTTGAGCGTGATGGGCTGATAGGCTGTGAGGTCCAAGATGTATCCAGCAAACGGCGTTCGCGATCTAGTGGGCTACGGTCGCACACCGCCTGATCCGCAATGGCCAAACGGCGCTCGGCTGGCGCTTAATTTCGTGCTGAATATCGAGGAAGGATCGGAATATTCCATTGAAAACGGCGATGGTGTTTCCGAAGCCTCGCTGACCGAAATGAACGATAGCCCGGTGCCGCGCGGGGAGCGGGATCTGGCCGCCGAATCGATGTTCGAGTACGGCAGCCGTGTCGGCATCTGGCGCATCCTTGACCAGTTCGCCAAGCGCAAGCTGCCGTTGACGGCGTTTGCCTGCGCCATGGTGCTGGAACGACTGCCCGATGTGGCGGCCGCGCTGCGCGAGGCCGGGCACGACGTGTGCTGCCACGGTTGGAGATGGGTGGAGCATTATCGGCTGTCGGAAGACGAGGAACGGCGGCAGATCGCGACGGCCGTTGCGAGCCTGCGGCGCAGCATGGGAGCGCCTCCGGCGGGCTGGTACTGCCGCTATGGGCCCAGCGTGAACACCCGCCGCCTGCTGCACGAGCATGGTGGATTTCTATACGATAGCGACACGTACAATGACGAACTGCCGTACTACGTTACGGTCGCCGATGAGCCGCATCTGGTGGTGCCGTATTCGCTGGCCACCAATGACGTCAAGTTCCATCGCGGCAACATCGGCACGGCGGCTGCGTTCACCACGCTGTTGCAAGACGCTTTCGACCAACTCTACGAGGAAGGTGAGCGCGCGCCGAAGATGATGTCGGTCGGCATGCATGCTCGCCTGCTGGGTCATCCGGCACGGGCGCGTGGGTTGGCGCGTTTTCTGGATTATGCCCAGGGGCATTCAGGCGTTTGGATCTGCCGCCGCGAGGAGATCGCGCGCCACTGGTTGACTGTGCACAAGCCGGTTGTTGCGGGATCAGGTTGATGGTCCCGCAACAACGCGCCGGCCTAAAATCAGTGGGACAGACCGGCGCTGCTCACGACGGGTACGCCCCGTGGGATGTGTTTGCGGATCCCCGACGCAAGGATCAGCCCAGCGCCGGATAGAACGATCGCGCTGGAGACCAGCAAGGGCACCATGTATCCATTGGTTGCATCGCGCAACAATCCGGTGACCTGGGGCGCCACATAGCCCGCAATATTGCAGGTCGAGTTGATAAGCGCGATTCCACCGGCCGCCGCGCCGGCACCTAGATACGCGGTGGGGAGGTTCCAGAACACCGGCAGGCATGACGCGATGCCAAACATCGCGACGCAGATTGCTGTCATCGTCAGATAGATATTCCCCAGTAGCAGTCCGGCCGCCCCTGTTCCAAGGCTGGCCAGGACGACCGGCACGACGACGTGCCAGATCCTCTCGCCCGTCCGATCGGAGCTGCGGGAGACCAGGATCATGCCGATGACGCCGCAAATGTTGGGCAGCACCAGGATGTAGCCGATCTCGGTATTCGACAAGCCGAGCGACTTGACGATCAACGGCAGAAAGAAGGCCAATGCGTAGACGCCGTACGAGATGCAGACACCGGCGAGGGTCAACATCAGCAGTTGCGGGCTGACCATCGAGCGCAGCAAGCTCTTGCCGTGACCGGTCTTGGCCGCGGCTTCCGTATCAAGCCGCTGTTGCAGCCAAGTGCGCTGCTCGGCTGTGAGCCAGTGAGCCTCGATCGGCCGATTGCACAAGGTGGCGAAGCCATAGATGGCGAGCAACACGGCGGGGATGCCCTCGACCAGAAAGATCCATTGCCACCCAGCGAGGCCGAAGGTGCCGTTCAGCTTGAGCAGGTTGCCGCCCAGCGGGCCGCCAGCCACACCGGAGAAGGCACCGGCGGCGAAGAAGATGCCCATCATCCGGCCTCGGTAATGGGCTGGGAACCAGCACGTCATGAAATAGGCGACGCCGGGGAAAAACCCCGCTTCGGCGATGCCGAGCAGGAAGCGGACGGCGACGAAGCTGGTTTCGCCTGTGATAAAGGCCGTGCCAGCAGAGCACATGCCCCATGCGATCATGATGGTGCTCATCCAGACGCGTGCGCCGATGCGGGCGAGCATGAGGTTCGCCGGAAACTGGAACAGGATGTAGGTCCAGAAGAACGCACCGGCGCCGAAGCCATACGCGCTCGCGGTGAGCCCGAGATCCTTGTTCATGGTCAGCGCGGCCATCGACACGTTGAAGCGGTCGAGCGCGTTGATCATGTAGCCGATGCTGAGAAAGGGGATCAGCCGCCAGGCGACCTTGCGCATGACGGCACTCTCGAAGCCTGGGGTCATTGTCTCCTCCCGCGGAACTCTGTCGGTCCTGGCTGCAGGTTAGCGCAATTGTGCGCTGACTGGCATTGGTGCGGCTACAAGAAAGTCGAACCGGAGGCAAGCGGTCTTGGCAAGCCGGTTGACATCGGGAACCATGGTAACCACCGGTGCGGTCGCTTGAACCATTTGGCGGGGTTCTGATGCACGGACAGTTTGTTACGGCTCCGCTGCATCAACTAGGAGCGACGCGCGATTTCGCGATCCTCTGCCCGCGCTTGCAGATCGACCCGTTCCAAAATCTCGATCAAGGTCTGTTTGCTTTTTGCGTCGAGAGGTTTCATTGCCTGGTTCAGCGCCTGATAGTAGCCAGGCAGGACGGCGGTGAGGAGGTTCGCACCCTTCGTGGTAATCTTGGCGATCGACGCGCGGCCGTCAGTGTCATGCGAGGTTCGACTTACAAGATTGTCCTCCTCCATGAAGGCGAGCAACCGGGCTGTGTTCTTTTTCGAGATGCCCATCTGCCGCGCGATCTCGACCGGCACGAGCTGCTTGGCAGGCTCGCGTTCCAGCACCACGAGGGCGAGGAAACGCGCCTGCGAAAGACCGTGGGCCGAGAAATGACGCTCAAGCTCGCGCAGCAGGATGCTCGCCACCCTCAACAGTCGGAGACAAGCGGCTGTGGTGTCGATCTGCATTTCGAGAAACCGGTCGGCGAAGCCCTGCATGGTCTTCGGGTCGGGCAATTTCTCAAGGAAAAACATCTTCTGACTCTCGCCTGCGCTATTAGTTACCATGGTAACTAGAACGATCAAGGAATGTCAAGTGGACCAGCAGCCTGCATTGAACAGACGGGTCATCATCATGGCCATCGCGGCTGGCGTGACTGTCGCCAATATCTACTACAATCAGCCGATTCTTGCTGATATCGCTGCGACGTTCCATGCATCGGCAAGCCAAATCGGCAGCTTGCCGGTGCTGACGCAAGCTGGATATGGCTTGGGCCTGTTATTCCTGACGCCACTCGGTGACATGATCGATCGGAAAAAGCTCATCCTTGGGCTGGAAGTGCTTCTGTCGATCGCGCTGATCGGGATCACCATGGTCAGTGGCCTGACCGGGCTCTATATCGCGAGCTTTCTTATCGGAATTCTTGCTGTTTCGGTGCAGATCATCACGCCGCTGGCGGCTGCCCTGGCCACAAGGAAAACCAAGGGCAGAATTGTCGGGATTGTCTTCACCGGCTCGCTGACCGGCATTCTGGCGTCACGGATCATGAGCGGTTACGTCGCCGAGTGGTTTGGCTGGCGCTGGGTCTACGGCATTTCCGCCGGCCTGATCTTGTTGTTGGTGCCGGTTTTAGCGTTGAGCCTGCCGAAGGTGCCGTCGCATCATGCCGGGACCTATGGCGAGCTGCTGCAGTCGACCCTTTATCAACTGAAACGTTTTACGCTGTTGCGGCGGATAACACTGCTGGGCGGGCTGGTGTTCGGATTGTTCCTGTCCTTCTGGACAACGTTAACCTTCCATTTGAGCGGGGCGCCGTTCTACTATCGAAGTGATGTCATCGGCTTGTTCGGTCTGCTGGCGATCGCCGGCACGATGGCGACCCCGATGTTCGGTCGCCTGGCAGACAAGTGGAACCCGGCGCGCATGCAATTCCTGACGATCGGCGTCATTGTCGTCAGCATCCTGTGCTTTCAATGGTTTCCTAACTCCATCGCGGTGGCTGTCGTGGCAACGCTTTTTCTGGACGTTGGCGTGCAGGCGACGCGGCTCAATAATCTGGCGCAGATCTATCGGCTTGATGACACAGCGCTTAGCCGCGTCAACACGGTCTACATGACGTCGGTCTTCATCGGCGGCGCGATTGGTACTTATGCCGGCGTCCAGTCATGGTCACTCGGTGGTTGGCAGTTGGTCTATTGGCAGCTTTTGGTGTGGTCGCTGTTGGCGTTGGCGGTCGCGATTTTGTGCTATAGAGATGCGGCTCGAGCCTTGGTCATGACGAACGGTGCCGCCGGCGAGGTCGGCGTCGAAGGTCCCGCGTCTGTGTAAAATTCCTGTAGATGATGTGAAGACTCGGCAGCAGCGACAGAAGAGGGCATCCATGACTCCTGAAACCAAAGTCCTGTGCGGGATCTTTTGCCAAGGTCATACCCATTGCACCGCAGGCGGCAGCGCTGTTCTACGACCGGTTGTTCATGCTCGATCCGGCATTAAAGCCACTGTTCAAGGGAAACATGACCGAGCAAGGGCGGAAGCTGATGGCGATGATCGGCACCGTGGTCGCCAACCTGGGCAAGCTGGATACCATTGTGCCGGCCGTGCAGGACCTCGGCCGACGACACGCCACCTACGGCGTTCAGCCTCAGCATTATGACACTGTTGCATCCGCGCTGCTTTGGACGCTCGGGCAAGGTCTGGGCGATGCTTTTACGCAGCCGGTGGAGGTCGCCTGGACAGAAGCCTATACGATCCTTGCCAACGTTATGAAGGACGCCGCCGCCGCGTGATTTAAACGGCTAACCAGAGAGTTCGTGTCGAACCGGGAGGAGGCGTCTGCTCGGTTCGCGCCGGAACCCGGGCAACGGCCCAAGCGCATCGCTTATCCCGAACATTCGGCCGCCTTGAGCCTGCCTACCGTGCCGAAGTCCAGCCCTGGTAATCCCCTACGTTCTCCCGCGTCACCAGTTTGCTGTCCATCAGCAGAGGGTCCTTTTCCGGCTTCTTGCCGTTCAGCAGTCCAACGCCCTCCTGCACCGCAAGCCGCGCCATCAGGAACGGGTCCTGGCTGGCGGTGGCGACGAACTGCTTTGAGTTCGGGTCCTTCAGCGCGGCCTCGGCATCCGGCGCGCCATCGACGGCGGTGATCGGGAAATTGGTGCGGTGCATCTGCTTCGCCGCCAGTTCCGCGCCGATGGCGGTCGGGTCGTTGATCGCGAACACCCCGTCGACGGTGGTATAGCGCGTCAGCAGCGACTGCATCACCGCCAGGCCGCCGTCACGCGAGCCCTTGGCGTCCTGGTCGGAGGACAGCAGCTTGACAGTCGGGGTGCTTGCCGATCTCCGCCTTGCAGCCGTTCACCCGCTCGATCACCGAGGACACCTGCGGACCGTTCAGGATGATCATGTTGCCCTTGCCGCCCATCTTGTCGATCAGGTAGTCGCAGGCGATCGTTCCGGCCTGGGTGTTGTTGGTTTCGACGGTGGCGTTGGCACCCTTTGCCGCGGTATCGACCGCAACCACGATGATGCCGGCCGCCTGCGCCCGTTTGATCGCCGGCTCGATCGCCTTCGGATCGCCGGGATTGAGCAGGATCAGGTCGACCCGGCGGCGATGAAGTTGTCGATCTGGGTGTTCTGCTTGCCCAGGTCGTAGTCAAAGCCGACGGTGGTGACCTTGACGTTCGGGTTGGTCTTCTTCGCCTCGAATTCGGCGCCTTTCGACAGCGCGATGAAGAACGGATTGCCCATCGAGCCGAGGGAAATGCCGATCGACTTCAGGTCCTTGGCCGCGGCGGCGTTCGCGCTGATGGCCAGCGCGGCGCCGGTCAGCAGTATCGTCTTCAGCATGGTTTCCATTCCTCCCGGAGCATTATTGGGAACGTTCGCACCAACCTGCCCAGGATCGGCCGGCGCCAGGGAGTTTGGACAGCGCTTCAGGTGCGCGCCGAACCGCGCAGCCGGTAGCGGTCGAGCGCCACCGCGCCGATGATCACCGCGCCTTTGGCGATGTACTGCCAGACATCGGTGACGCCCAGCAGGATCAGCCCGTTGGTCAGCACCGCGATGATCAGCGCGCCGATCAGCGTGCCCCAGATGCTGCCGATGCCGCCGACGAAGCTGGTGCCGCCCAGGATCACCGCGGCGATGGCGTCCAGCTCATAGGATTGGCCAAGCTGCAGGCCATTGGCGGCATAGAGCCGCGCCGCCTGCATCACTCCGCCCAGCCCGGCCAGCAGGCCGGACATGCCATAGACGAACAGCAGCACCGCCCAGACCTTGATGCCGGACAGCCGCGCCGCCGCCTCGTTGCCGCCGACGGCGTAGATGTGCACGCCCAGCACCGTGCGGCGCAGGATCAGCCAGGAGACGAAGATCACCAGGAAGGCGATGACGATCAGCCAGGGGATCGCAACGACACCGATGGCCAGCGCGCCGTTGCCGATGAAGGCGAACGGCAGGTCGGCGTTGAACACCGTGGTGTCGTTGCCCAGCAGCCGGGCAAGGCCGCGCACCGCGGTCAGCGAGCCCAGGGTGACGATGAAGGGCGGCAGGCGCAGGAAGGCGATCAGCACGCCGTTGCCCAGCCCGATCGCTCGGCCCGTCAGCAGGGCCGCGAGGATGCCGAGATCGCCGAGAGCCTGCGACACCAGCAGCCCGACCACGGCCGAGGCCGCCAGGATCGAACCGACGGACAGGTCGATGCCGCCGGTCAGGATCACGAAGGTCATGCCGGCGCCAAGAACGGCGTTGATGGAGGCCTGCTGGGCGACGATCGACAGGTTCTGCCAGGTCAGGAACCGACCTTCGCCGGTGAAGTAGATGCCGGCCGGCCTGGATCAGGATACCCAGGATGATCAGCACCGGCAGCATGCCGATGGACCGGATCAAGGCCCGCATCTGCGCCTTGCGGAGCGCTGCCCGGTGGGTTTGATGTCGCTGGTGGTGTCGCTCATGCCGCGACCTTGTCGATCGCGACGCCGGTGGCCAGTGCCATGATGGTTTCCTCGGTGATGGGGTGCCGGTGCGCCGCCGACCTCGCCGCGGGTTTCGCCTTCGCGCATGACCACGACGCGGTCGGCGATGCCGACGATTTCGGGCAGCTCGGAACTGATCACCAGGACCGCCGCGCCATTTTGTGCGAGTTCGTCGATGATGCGGTAGATTTCGGACTTGGCGCCGATGTCGACGCCGCGGGTTGGTTCGTCCAGGATCAGGACTTTCGGCTCGGGTTTCCAGCAGGCGCGACAACAGCACCTTTTGCTGGTTGCCGCCGGACAGGGCGCCGACCGGCACGTCCGGGCCGGGAACGCGGATAGCCATCGCCTTGATGGCGGCGAGGGAGCGGAGACTGGCGCGGGCGCGGTCGAGCCAGCCGCAGACTTTGCGTCGCGGCCGATGACGCCAAGGTTGATGTTGTCGCCGACCGTCATGTCAAGGAACAGGCCTTGCGCCTTGCGGTCCTCGGTCAGGTAGACCACGCCGCCTTCAATCGCTTCGGCGGGAGTGCGATAGGCGACCGGTTTGCCGTCCAGTTTCACGGTCCGGCGCGTGAGCTGTTCGGCGCCGTAGATCAGGCGGGCCAGTTCGGTGCGGCCGGCACCGACGAGGCCGGCGAG
>CAWISS010000006.1:0-92500 GCA_963838815.1 uncultured Alphaproteobacteria bacterium
GTATAACTCGGCCCAATTCGCTGCCGATGCACCAAAAAGGGGTCGGCTCCTGGAAACGCTCTCTCCGGCGGTGGCTTCGAAATCGTGCAAGGCCTGATCGAGGACACGACCCACCGGCCATTTGCCGAGGCAATGCAGTCCTTGGTGCTCAAGCCGCTCGGTATGTCGAACAGCTTCTTCGTCCAGCCTCCCTCGCGCGCACTTCTGGGTCGGGTGGCGGCCGGACACAGAGCGAGCGGCGTCAAACTGCCGAGCGGCTGGCGGGTGGTGCCTGAGCTCGCTGCCGGCGGCCTGTGGTCCACGCCAATGGACGTGGCCAAAAGCGAGGCCAGAACATCGGCTATCAAGGCTACATGCTGGCTTTCCTGAAACCGGACAGGGGATGGTGGTGATGACCGGCTCGGACAACGGCACGAGTTTGGCCACGGCTCTTCTGCGTCGCGCCGCCATCGCCTTCCGCTGGCCGCCGCTGGGTGCGTTGCTGGACTGATCGATATCAGCTTGGGCGGCCCTAATCCTGAAGCGACTGCCCAGAACCGGAGCGGAGCGAGCGTCGTGCCCGTGAGCACCAAAAGCGCAGGCAATCACGTCGAATGGCCGGCATAGTAGAATGCCAAACCGGCACTAACGAGCTTCAACGACAGGTAAGCCCCATGTTACTACGGTTCGTCCCTGCACGTTCTGCGGGATCGGAAACAGCCGCAAGCAGTTCTGCTCATCGCAGAATTGCACCCTGGCAAAACCGCTCTGTGCCGAGGCCCTTTCGGTCACATTACTGACCCCGAGAACGACGAGTGCCGTGGAATGATTGTCAGAACGCACTTTGTATAAGTGTCGGCCATGTTACCCTCCTGACGCGTTATCGACACCAGTCACGAAACGACTGCGGTCGATGCATCAAGCAGACTGGTACAAATCAGCCTGGGCACCAATCGAACCGTTCGGTTCCGACAAATCGATGTATTAATGCGCGAACAGGTCGGGCTGCTCGTAACCCAGCAGGTCCAACCGCCCGCGGGTCGGGAGGAAGGCAAAGCAGGCCTCGGCCAGCTGCAACCGGTCTTCCCGGATCAGCAGGCCTTCCAACTTGCTCCACAGCGCGTGCAGGTACAAGACGTCGGACGCCGCGTAGGCCAACTGCTCCGACGTCAGCTCCACCGCACCCCAATCGGAGCTCTGCTGCTGCTTGGATAGCTCAACCCCCAGCAGTTCCTTGCACAGGTCCTTCAGTCCATGCCGCTCGGTGAAGGTGCGAACCAGCTTCGCGGCAATCTTCGTGCAGCGCACCGGAGCCACCGTGATGTCCAGGCTATGCTGCAGCACCGCCACGTCGAAGCGGGCGAAATGCATCAGCTTGACCACTGCGGGATCGGCCAACAGCCGCTTTAGGTTGGGGCAATCGAACCCCCGCCCCCCGAATTGCGGCGGCACCAGTTGCACCATGTGTGCGTGGCCGTCGCCGCCCGACATCTGCACCAGGCACAGCCGGTCGCGGTGCGGATTGAGCCCCATCGTCTCGGTATCCACCGCGACGACCGGACCCAGCTTGAGGTCTTCCGGCAAGTCGTTCCGGTGCAGGTGGATAGTGCCGTTCGGCATGAACTGGGTGATGCTCATTCTATGGGTGCCGCGATCCTGGTGCCCAGGAGAAGACTCGAACTTCCACGACCTTGCGGCCACAGGTACCTGAAACCTGCGCGTCTACCAATTCCGCCACCTGGGCAACGATGCGGCCACCGAAGGCCGCATTCAGCGGCACATCGGTAGGGCGCGCGATGTAGCCCTCGCCCACGCTGTCGTCAACAGGTCGAGCGCCACCGCGACCGGTTTTCTCGCCATCATCGCAATCCGGCGGCTGTAGCGATCGGTTCCTGCCCTCAGCCCCGTCGGCGCACGCTCCCCATGACGTGCACTACGATGGGCGGCATCCCCAGCAACCCGCCGGCCTCGCCATCGTTAGCAGCGCGAGAGCAGGAATGACGCATGTTCGAATCCTCCGTCAGCGTCGTACGCAAGTTCGCCGGCGGCTCAACGGGAGCCCGCCGGTACGATTGCGCCGGTGCGGTCTTTCAATAAGGGCCATGCAAGGAAATGACCTCCTGTTTTCAGCGTCGAAGCAACCTCCAGGAGACCATTATGAAATCCATTGTCCTCGGGATCGCCACGGCGGCGATGCTGACCGGCGGTGCCTGCCTTGCACAGACCACGCAAGACAACAAGGCAGCGTCGGGTAACGACAATCAGGCCGTCACTACGACCAACGCCAACGCAGCCATGCCGGCCAAGGGGTCCAACAGCTTCACCGTGGGCCAGGCCAAAACCCGGATCGAGAAAGAAGGCTTTGCGGACGTCACGGACCTCAAGAAAGACAACGATGGGGTGTGGCGCGGCAAGGCACAGAAGAACGGAACGACCACCACTGTCTGGCTTGACTACAAGGGCAATATCGGCACGGCCGAGTAGGAGATCAGAAAATGGCACAGCGTACTATCGCTCGCATGTATGACAGCTATGATAACGCCAAGACGGTGGTGAGCGAACTGGAGGCATCCGGTATCCCACACAGCGAGATCAGCTTGGTCGCCAACGCCGGGACGCAAGGCGGTTCGCCCACAACATCCGGCACGACGGCAGCAACCGGAGCCGGCGCGTCATCTGCGTATCCGGCGGAACCAAGCCAGACCCATACCGGCACGGGCGGCGGAACCGGGGCGACGCTCGGCACGGCTGTCGGCGGCGGTCTCGGACTGTTAGCCGGCATCGGCGCTCTGGCAATTCCGGGCGTCGGCCCGGTCGTGGCAGCCGGCTGGCTGATCGCGACGCTGACCGGCGCCGGCGTTGGCGCGGCCGCCGGCGGACTGGTCGGCTCCCTGACCGGTGCCGGCGTCAGCCGGGATGAGGCGGATGTCTACGCCGAGGGTGTTCGGGGCGGTGGCTCCCTGGTCACCGTTCGGACGGATGACACCAATGCCGCGCGGGTTGAAGAGGTAATGGGACGCCACGGACCGGTTGACTGGCAGCAGCGTCGAGCCGCGTATGGCCCTGAGTGGACGGGGTTCGATGAGACATCCGCCAGCAGGGTGCGCACGGTGACGGGTACGCCGAACACCGGGGTTGCACCAGAGGTTCCGGTGCCTGGGGCCGACGGCAGCTACGCGCCGGGAACCGATCCCGGCCGTCGCCTGTAACACAACCAAGAACAGGAACCCGCGGCGTATGATATCCGCGGGTTCCTGCGCGCGGGTTTATCCGGCAAGGGTTGAGCGCGGTCTCGCCGAAGACGTAGTTGCCATGCCTTGTCGCCTACAGAGCGCGCTGCCAGCTTGAGGCAATGTGGCCGTAAGCCTATCAAGCCGAGTGGATAGGAGGCGAGAGGCGATGGCGACGCGCAGGGTGGCGACAGTGTTTGGCGGCTCGGGCTTCATCGGCCGCTACGTGGTCAAGCGGCTGGCCCACCTGGGTTATGTCGTGCGTGTCGCGGTGCGCGATCCGGAAGCGGCGCTGTTTCTCAAGCCAATGGGTGTCGTCGGGCAGATCGTTCCGCTATATGCCTCGGTGATGCGGGAGCCGACGGTGCACCGCGCGGTGGAGGCGGCGGATGTCGTCGTCAACCTCGTCGGCATCCTGGCCGAGGGCGGCGGCGCCACGTTTAATGCGGTGCATACAGAGGGTGCCGCGCGGATCGCCGCGCTGTCCGCGGCTTGCGGCGTACGCAGCCTGGTGCACATATCCGCCATCGGCGCCGATCCAGGCAGCCGCAGCCGCTATGCCGCCAGCAAGGGCATGGCCGAAGACGCCGTTCGTAAAGCGTTTCCCGCGGCCACGATCCTGCGGCCCTCCCTGGTCTTCGGCCCGGAGGACCAATTCTTCAATCGCTTTGGCGAGATGGCGCGCCTGCTGCCGTTCATGCCGGTGATCAGCGGCACGACCCGGATGCAGCCGGTCTATGTCTGTGACGTCGCGGACGCGATCATGGCCGGCACCGATCCATCGCGCCAGACAGCGGGCAAACTCTATGAACTCGGCGGGCCACAGATTTATACATTCCGGGAAATCCTCGAGTTCATCCTGAAGCAGACCCGCCGGCAGCAGCCCCTGATCAACATTCCGATGGGCCTGGCTCGCCTGCAGGCCAGCGTCATGCAGTACTTGCCGAACAAGCCGCTGACGCCGGATCAGCTTCTGATGCTGGCGCAGGACAATGTGGTCAGTCCCGGGGCGGCTGGCCTAGCCGAACTCGGCATCGTGCCGACGCCGGTGGAGCTGATCGTGCCGGGCTACATCTGTCGCTTCCAACCGGGTGGCGGACGCCGTCCGATAATGCCGCAGCCGCAGCGGGGCTGATGCGCTTCGTTCCCGCGGCGTCCGACGCCCCCCTCCGATAGGCCCTCTCGTCATGGCTCGGCCTCGCCTTATCGTCATGGCCGAGCCTTGTCTGGGCCACCTCTGGCCGCGAGCGGTTCCTAGACACCCCGGCATCGTAGTGGAGCTCTTCCTGCTGGTAAGCAAGCCTCCGTCGTAATGACTGAACTGTTGCCGTTCGCATCAATCGGGGCGTAGCGTTCCCTCTTTAGAACCGACAAGTGGGCGCCGACTGGAAATCCGGTCGATTAGCCAGCGTGCATTTTGCACAATGGCGCCACACGGGCTGACAGAACGCGGGCCAAATGTCCGTCAATTTGCGCTTTCGGGTCGATCGAAGTGAAGCGCGCTAAAAAAGAAAAAAGGGGGAGAGAACCATGACAGATCTACGCGCCATCAGCATCAGCGGTTCGGTCGTGATCCTTGAAGGGGCCACGGTGCAGACGTTTGCAGACAGTCTTCGCGGCCGGCTCTTGCATCCTGCCGACGACGGCTACGATGAGGCCCGCAAAGTCTGGAACGGCATGATCGACCGGCGCCCGGCCCTGATCGCCCGTTGCGCGGGGGTAGCCGATGTCATTGCGGCGGTGCGCTTTGCCCGCGAGCACGCCCTGCTGGTATCGATCCGAGGCGGCGGTCACAACATCACGGGCAACGCCGTCTGCGAAGGCGGTTTGATGATCGACCTGTCGCCGATGAAGAGCGTGCGGGTCGATCCGATCAAGCGCACAGCGCGCGCCGAGGCGGGCCTCACCTGGGGCGAATACAACCTTGAAACCCAAGCGTTCGGCCTGGCCAGCACCGGTGGGGTCATCTCAACCACCGGCATCGCCGGGCTGACCTTGGGGGGCGGCATTGGTTGGTTGGGCGGAAAGCACGGCCTGAGCTGCGACAACCTGCTGTCGGCGGACATCGTCACGGCCGACGGGCGGTTGTTGACGGCCAGTACCGACCAAAACTCGGATCTTTTCTGGGCCCTGCGCGGCGGCGGCGGCAATTTTGGTGTCGTCACTTCTTTCGAATACCGGGTTCATCCGGTTGGCCCAGTGCTGGCGGGAATGGTTCTGTACCCGATGGCCAAGGCCAGGGAGGTGTTACACTTCTATCGGGACTATGCGCGCGCCTGCCCAGACGAGCTGACCGCCTATGCCGCGATGATGACCTCGCCGGAGGGCTCCCCGGTTATTGCCATCATAGTCGGATACATTGGAGATCTCGCGGACGGTGAAAAATGGGTCGCGCCGGTACGCGGGTTCGCTTCACCCCTGATCGATACGATTGCCCCGATGTCCTACGTGCAGTTGAACACGATGTTGGATGCCGCATTTCCATACGGTGGGGTCAAGAGATACTGGAAGTCGAGCTTTCTCAAACAGCTCGGCGACGACGTCGTGGGAATTTTCGTCGATCGGGCAGCGACCATGCGGTCTCCGAGGTCCATGGTCGGATTCTTCCATGTACATGGTGCCGCCGCCCGGGTGGATCCGAACGAGACGGCCTTCGGCCACCGAGACGACCAGTGGGATTACGACGTGATCTCGCAGTGGAATGATCCTGCGGAATCCGAGGCTCACATCCAGTGGACGCGAGAGTTCTGGACTGCGGTGGAGCCTTTTGCGAGCGGCGAAGTGTATGTCAATCATCTGGATGCCGAGGAAGGCACACGAATCCGGGCTGCTTACAACCGAAACTACGAGCGGCTTACTGCCTTGAAGAACAAATATGATCCGACAAACCTGTTCCGGCTCAATCAGAACATCAGGCCGACACTGTAAGCAGACGGCTAATGGCAAGGGGTCGCATGGGACCCCTCCGACGATCCACGGTAAGCGGATCGGATTACCTGATTAACCCCGGCTACGGATAAGCCTTGATGTGTTTGCCCGCGAGGGAGATGGAAGGTTTACCGCGAGTCACCGACAGGATCAGCCGGTGTGCATCCGTAATTCGGGTTAACTAGTCATGGCCGGCAGCCAGAAGATGCCGGATGTCGTCCAGGTGTTCGCGCCCCCAGTAGATTTCCCCCGCCAGAACGAATGTGGGCACGCCAAACACGCCCTTGGCTTCGGCAGCGCGGCTGATAGCGGCAACCTGCTCACGCAGCGCATCGGACTCGGCAGAAAATCTGGACCCGTCCGCGCCGGACTCTGACAAAACAGCGGCGATGGCGTCGCTACTTTCGATGTCCAGCGCGCGATGCCAAAAGCGATCGAACACCGCGTCATGGTAATAGCGGAACACGGCGCCTCCGGTGTGCTGGGCGAACAGCATGCCGGCGGCGGCGAGCGAAGAGTCCCAAATCTTCTGCGTGCCTCGGATCGTCAGGCCACGCTTCCGGGCTTGACGGCGGCAATCCATGTAGCTGTACCGCACCCGGCGCCATTGGTGCGCGTTGCGGGCTTCTTCAAGAACCTTGCCGGACCCATCCACACGGGCAGAGCCGAGATAGCTCGGTATGTCGAGGATATAGGGCTGCCAATCGAGTTGGACAGAATAAGTCGCGCTCTAGCTCATAGGCGAGATCCTTGGCCAGATAGGCGTATGGGCTCTTGTAGTCCGTGTAGACGGTGATCACACCGGGCTTGGTCATTGGCTTGTCTCCGGCTGGGGTTAGACCGGCAGCCGGATGCGGGCCCGCAGGCCGCCAAGCGGGCTGTCCTCCAGAATGATTTCGCCGCCATGGGCGCGGATGATGTCGCGGGCGATGGTCAGGCCCAGGCCAGTGCCGCCCGTCGATCCGCTCTCGAACGGGCGGAACACGCTCTCCCGCCGGTCGGCTGGAATGCCTGGTCCATCGTCATCAACAGTGACCAGCACGGAGCGTCCCTGTGCGACACCGGCCAGCACGACATGAGCGGCATGCCGACGCGCATTGTCCACCAGATTGGTGATGGCGCGCCGCACCGCGTCGGCACGCAGCTTCAACGTCAGGTCAGCCGGCACATCCAGATCGAGTGCGGTGCCGGCGCGCCTGGCCCCCGCGGCGACATCCTCCAGCACCTCGGACAAGTTGACCGGTTCGGCCTGCTCGGTGGCCTCGCCGCGGGCGAAGGCCAGGTAGCCGCCGACCATCCGCTCCATCTCCTCCACGTCGGCCGTCATCTCGCCGACATCCTGACTGAGCTCGTCTGCGCGCGGCAGCATGGCCAAGGTCAGGCGCAGGCGGGTCAGTGGCGTGCGCAGGTCGTGCGACACCCCGGCCAACATCTCGGTGCGCTGCGCCAGGAAGCGGCGGATGCGTTCCTGCATGCGGTTGAAGGCGGCGGCGGCCTGTCGCACCTCGATCGGCACCCTCCGGGCGGATCGGCGGCACGTCGCGTCCCATGCCGAACGCCTCGGCTGCCCGGGCCAGGCGGTGGATGGCGCGCACCTGGTTGCGCATGAACAGGGCGGCGATGATGAACAGCAGCAGCGCGGTGCCGACCAGCCAGCCGACGAACAGGAAAATCGTGCCGGTGGCCAGCCGCTTGCGCGGCGCCTCCACGTCCAGCACGCCGTCAGGCAATTGCAGCCGGATCAGCACCGACCGCGGGTCGGAGTTCCAGTCCATGGTGAACGGCAGGTTGAATTTCTCGGTCAGCGCAGCCGCCAGGTCGTCATCCATCGGGCCCAGGATGTTCTCCCGCTTCTGCGGCTCCAGCACCGCCCCGGGCTCCAGCTTCATGCCCAGAATGAAGTGGTCGCGCGCCATTTGCAGCGCCCATTCACGGTCGGCCGGCGTGGGAAAAGTGCGCATCAGCTCGACGGTGTAGGCGATTTCCCCGGCAATGCCGCTGGACAGGCGGCGGGAGACGATGTCGAGGTGGCTGCCATAGAAGATCTGCAGCGCCACCGCCTGCACCAGCACCAGCGGCACCAGCATGATCAGCAACGTTCGCCCCAGCAGCGACCGCGGCATGAAGCGCTTCAACCAGACGCCCAGCGGAGGCCCGAACGGCAGCCGGACGCGGGCGCGCATCTTAGGCTCCTGGTTTCAGGATATAGCCACGGCCGCGCACGGTGTGCAGGAAACGCGGCTCGCGCGGATCGGCCTCGATCTTGCGGCGCAGCCGGACCACCTGGACGTCAACCGCGCGTTCACCGGAATCGTCCATCTGCAGCGCCTCGGCGATGTCCTCACGCGACAGTACCTCGTTCGGCTTGCCGGCGAGCGCGGCCAGCAGCGCCGCCTCCCCGCCAGTCAGGCGGATCGGGCCATTGGCGTCGCGCAGTTCGCCCCGCCCGACGTCGAATTCCAGCGTGCCAAGCCGTACCGGCCCCGACGGCGGCTGCGGCACCGGCGTCGGTGGCGCGCGCCGCAGCAAGGCACGGATCCGCAGCACCAATTCACGAGGTTCGAAGGGTTTGCCCAGATAATCGTCGGCCCCGGCCTCGAATCCGGCGATGCGGTCTTCCGGTGTGCCGCGGGCGGTCAGCAGAAGAACCGGCAGGTTGGCCGACTGCGGTGGGCGCCCGCCCGTCGGGATGCCTGCCACCTGATTTCCACCTGCGGGCCGCGCGCTTGCCCGACGCAGTGACTGAACCAGGTCGAGGCCGCTCTCGCCCGGCATCATGACATCCAGGACCATCAGGTCGGGGTCGATCGAGCGCAGCTTGGCCCGCGCGTCGGCCGCATCGGCGGCCACGGTCACTCGAAAACCCTCGCCGGTCAGATAGCGGGCCAACCGCTCCCGAAGGCGCGGATCGTCTTCCACGACCAGGATGTGGCAACCCCCCACTAGCGTCCCTTTAGCATCGATCCAACCGTTCTATTCCTATGCAGGCGATCAACGATGCGGCCTGCTTTGGCGGCCGAGTTCGTGCGCCTTCATGCTCTGGCCTACTCTATGCGTCTTCCGCCGAACCAGTGCCATCCATATAGGCTTGCGCGCCCTTGTCCATCATGGCGCGCATCACGCTGCGGAAGCCATCCACCGCAAGCGGGCCGGCCTGGCTATACGCGTGGCTCAGCAAGTCGCGCTGGCAGTCGAACAGCCGGCGTTCCAGCGCCTGGCCCTTGTCGGTGAGCGTCAGCAGGCGCAACCGACGGTCCTCGAAACCCGCCGCCTGGCTGACATAGCCCTGATCCAACAGCAGGTTCAGCACGCGGGCCAGCGACTGCTTGGTGATGCGCAGGATCGCCAGCAGGGCGGATACCGTCAGTCCAGGATTTCGGCCGATGAAGTGCAAGGCCCGGTGATGTGCACGACCGAGGCCCAGATCCTCCAACACCTTGTCGGCGACATTGGTGAAATCGCGGTAGGCAAAGAACAGCAAATCCTGCGCCAGCCGCATCTCGGCCTCGCCCAAATCAAGCGGTGGCGTCGATGGCGGCAGTTTCGGTGGCGTCACGAAACGGTCGGGCTTCGCTGCGGCGCGCCGGCCGCCGGCCAGCGTCGGATCACGGTTTGGCGGCCCGCTGAGTGTCACTTCGCTAACCCTGGATTTACTGCGTTTCACGTCGTTGGGTTTGGCTTTCAGCATGGCTGGCATACGATCCCGCAACGCTCGAGAAAGGTCAGCAACATTGACGTAAATCGCAAAATCCTCTAATTTGGCCCGACTTCGCGCAATAAAATTACGGAGAAACGACCATGGCGCCTGTTCCTTTCGATAACCGCGACGGCTGGATCTGGCTGGACGGTTCCCTGATCCCCTGGCGCGACGCCAAGCTGCATGTTTTATCGCATGGCCTGCACTATGCCAGTGCTGTCTTTGAAGGCGAGCGCGCGTATGCCGGCAATATCTTTCGACTGCGCGATCACACCGAGCGGTTGATCAACTCCGGCCGTATTCTGGGGTTCGAGATCCCGTTCAGTGCCGCCGCGATCGACGCCGCCTGTGACGCCGTGCTGCGCGCCAATGGCCTGACCGACGGCTATGTCCGGCCGATCGCCTGGCGCGGCTCGGAGCAGCTTGCGGTGTCGGCGTCCGGCACGTCCATTCATCTGTCGATCGCCGCCTGGCCCTGGCCAAGCTATTTCGGCGCCGAGAGGATGCAGGGGATCAGGGTGGCCCGGGCGGATTGGAAACGCCCGTCGCCGGAAACCGCGCCGACCGCGGCCAAGGCGGCCGGTCTTTACATGATCGGTTCAATGGCCAAGGTTAAGGCAGAACAGCAAGGCTGCGCCGACGCCCTGATGCTGGATTGGCGAGGGTTGGTGGCGGAGACCACGGGCGCCAATATCTTCTTTGTCATGGATGGTGATCTGCATACGCCCGCACCAGACGGGTTTCTGGACGGGATCACACGGCGCAGCGTGATCAGCCTGGCCCGCCGCAACCAGATGAAGGTGATCGAGCGGCAGATCGAGCCGCAGGAACTGGCCCGGGCCACCGAGGCGTTCCTCGCCGGCACCGCGGCCGAGGTCACCGCGGTGCGGGAAATCGGGCCGCTCCAGTTCACCCCCGGCCCGATCACCGAGACATTAATGAAGGATTACGATCGTCTTGTGCTTCAATCACCGGACCAGGTCGCGCGAATTCGTCGCCTGACCGGACAACGGAGGAGCTGCTTGACCCCATAACGGCAGCCTCCTCCAGCGAGAACCCCAGTTGGCCCGCGCTTGAAGGAGTCGCCCCCGGGGTGCCGGGCGGCGGCGCGACAACCAGACGGCGCGGCCAGGACGTGGCCGACAAGGACATGGCCGGCACGGGTATGACCGACGCCGAGGTTATCATCATCGGTGCCGGTCTAGCGGGTCTTGGCGCGGCAACGGCTTTGCGTCACGTCGGCCGGCCGGCGATCGTTCTGGAGGCATCCGCGCGGGTCGGCGGGCGAGCCTTCACCGCCTATCCACCGCAGTTCGGCGGCGTCTGGTTCGACATGGGCGCGATCTGGTTTCACAACGCGGAGCACAATCCGCTGGTGCCGATTGCCAACGCGGCCGGCGAGCGTTTGCTGCGCTCCGACGAGTTGCGCCGCAAGCGGACATTTATTGGTGGTCGGCCGGCGACGGACGCGGAACTGCTCGCCTACGCCGAGGCCTGGCCGCGATATGAGGCCATGGCGGATGCAAATTCTGGCGGCTGAAGGCGACGTGCCAATAAGCCAGGTGGCACGACGTCTGCCCGACGATCCTTGGGCGCCGACGATCGAAGCCTGGGAAGGTTCGGTGATCTGCGCCGCCGATGCCGCGGTGTTCAGCACACTGGACTGGCGGCGCAACGCGTTGGACGGCAGCAATCTGGTGCCGGACGGCGGCATCGGTGCCTTCGTGCGAAGGCGGCTGACTGATGGTCTGGACATCCGGCTGAATACGCCGGTGCAGCCAGATCCGCTGGGGCGGCCCGGGCGGGCGGGTCACCGTGGAGACGGATCGCGGCAGCCTGACCGCGGTGCATGCATCGTTACCGTCTCGACCGGCGTGCTCGCATCCGGTGCATTGCAGTTCGATCCGCCGCTGCCGGCGCGGGTGACCGATGCGGTGCAGGGTCTGCCGATGGGCTTGGCAATGAAGATCGCTTTGCGGGCCACGGGTCCGGATCGGCTGGATCTGCCGCTACACTGCTCGGTGGACCGGATGTTGCCGCGGACCAGCGAGCCGTTGATGCCGTTCCAGTGCTGGCCATTCGGGCGCGACTATGTCCAGGGCTGGATCGGCGGGTCCCGGGCCTGGGATCTGGCCCGCCTGGGGGAGCCAGCGGCGGTGGATTTCACCCTGGGCTACTTACGAGCCCTGTTCGGCGGCCGGGTCGACCGACTGTTCGCCGGCGGCGGCCATCTGGTGACACGGTGGGACAATGACCCGTGGATCCGCGGCGCCTATTGCTACGCCACTCCAGGCGCCGCGATGGCGCGCGATGCGCTGGCCGAACCGGTGGCGGATGGCCACCTGATGTTCGCCGGCGAGGGCTGCCAGGTCGGCCTCGCCGGAACCTTGGCGGGCGCCTGGCTCAGCGGCCAGCGTGCTGCGGGCGTCGCCGCAGACGCCCTCAGGCAGCGTTGACGGTCATGCCGCGATCACGGGTCCCTGGTAAGGCCTGCGGCGGAGTAACTGCTTCAGTATCCTCGACCGCCCGCTGTTGCGCCGCCGGGCGGACCAGCAGGATTGCTTACCAAAGCAATTGCACATGATCGTCGCCCCCACAGGATCCTGATTCGCAGCCAACTGCATCATGCTTCGCGTGCCAGTTGTGTCAGCCGCACCAATTCCTGCTGCACGTCGTCAGGCTGCCGCACCGGCGCCGACCAGGCAATCCGCACCACGTGCTCCTGCTGCGCCAGGTCGAAGCCGTCTACATCGACGGTTACCATCCGCCATTCACCCGGCAGTGCCGGCAATCACTGCCATCGCGTCCGAATGGTCGCGGTTGCAGTGCTCAAGGATGCCGGTAGCCGCTGCGGCGATCGCATCAACCGCATTCGGGTCCGGCGTCAAAGCCGGCTTTGCCAGCCGAGCCGCCCGCCCGAAGCCGCCGACGAACAGCCCTGCCTCCGGCTTCACCCGCCAGATCGAAAAGTCACCAAAACCGGCGTACAAGTCCGCATAGGGATGCACCGCCAGAAAACGCGCCTTCAACGCCGCATCATCCACCCGTTCCGCGATCCCGGTCACCGTCAGCCGTGGCGTCGTCTGCGGATTGGACCTCCTCCGGCGATCCCGTCACCAGGATCGAGCAGCGTGGATCAGCGACGAGATGCCGCGTATGCTCCGACAGACTGGATAGCAGCAGCAGCACGGACAGGTCGGGCGCGCAGGCCGGTGTTACCAGCGACGCAAACGGCTGGCCCTTGGCGCTGGTCGCCAGGCTTCCCACCCGCGCTGCTCGCAGCAGGCATCGCGCCAACCATGCCGGGTCGGCGTTTTCCGGCTCGATCCGCCGCGATCCGATGCCATGTTCCGTTCACTCCCATCCATAATGTCTCCACAATCGTCTGCGTTATTTTGCCATCCCGCTACTTGCCCAATCTGGCCAATACCGCTCTACCTGCGCTAGCCGAGCGCCTTGTTACCGGACCAGCGCGCGACGTTTGCCTGTCATAGGTCGCGCCTGTGCTAGTTTGGAAGGCGAACGGAGCCGCAAGGAACATACGATGAAGCAGACCATCGCCCTGGTCGACGACGACCGCAACATCCTGACCAGCGTCTCCATGACCCTGGAGCAGGAGGGCTTCCAGGTTCGCACCTACACCGATGGCGAAAGCGCGCTACAGGGTCTGACCGCCCGTCCGGTCGACCTTGCCGTGCTGGACATCAAGATGCCGCGCATGGACGGCATGGAACTGCTGCAGCGGCTGCGCCAGCGCAGCTCGATGCCGGTGATCTTCCTGACGTCCAAGGACGAGGAAGTCGACGAACTGATGGGACTGCGTCTCGGCGCCGATGACTATATCACCAAGCCGTTCAGCCAGCGTCTGCTGCTCGAGCGGATTCGCGCCCTGCTGCGGCGCAACGAGGCGGGCAAGGCAGAGGGATCCGGCATCGCGCCCGGCGGCGTGATGACCCGCGGCGACCTGGTGCTGGACGAGACCAAGCACCAATGCATCTGGCGTGGCCACGACATTCAGCTGACGGTCACCGAATTCCTGTTGGTAAAAGCGCTGGCGGCACGTCCGGGTATGGTCAAGAGCCGCGACCAATTGATCGACGCCGCGTACGGCGAAAACATCTATGTCGACGATCGCACCATCGACAGCCATGTGAAGCGGATCCGCAAGAAATTCCGCACCGGCGACGAAGAGTTCACCCATATCGAGACGCTCTACGGTATCGGCTACCGCTACAAGGAGCAGTGATTGCCTGACGGCGGCATCGTTCCGGAGCATTCCCGCACGGCGCCGCGTGCGCGTCGGTTTCGCCAGCGATGGGTGTCGCCTTTGCTGCGACGCATCCTGCTGGTCAACGCCCTGCCGCTGGCTTTGCTTGTCGTTGCGCTTCTGTATCTGGACCAGTACCAGAATGGACTGCTGGAAGCGCAGGTCACCGCCTTGCGCGAACAGGCGCGCGTTTTCGCCGGCGCGCTGGGCGAAAGCGCCGTGCGGACCACCGACCCCGACAATCCGAAACTGGTGCCCGAAGTCGCCAGACCCTTGCTGCGCCGCCTGACCGAGCCAACCCCCGATGCGCAGGCCCGCTTGTACGCGCCGGACGGCACGATTCTGGCCGACTCGCGCCTGCGCCAGGGGCCGGGTGGCACGATAACCGACGAACCGCTGCCGCCGGCGGTGGATCATGGGCCGATCCTCGCCACGATCGGCTGGCTGTACGACCGGGTCCTGTCGATGTTGCCGCATCGTGCGCCGCTGACGCTGATCGATCAGGGGCCCTCCGCCGGAGGGGCGGATTGGCAGCCCGACGTCAAGGAGGAACTGCGGCTGAATAGCTCCGGCGACAGCAACCAGACGCCACCCTACATTCGTCGCACGCGTGACAATCATCTGCTGGTCACCGTCGCCGTCCCGGTCGAGCGCGACAAGCATACCGTCGGCATCATCTCGCTGACGCGGGAGGCGCGGGAGGTGGACCAAAGCCTGTTCACCGTGCGGATGTCGATCCTGGCGCTGTTCGGCATGGCATTGCTGCTGACGGTCCTGCTGTCCTGGTACCTGTCACTGACCATCGCCCGCCCAATTCTGCGTCTGGCGGAAGCCGCGGCCGATATGCGGGAAGGCCGCGGTCGCTCCGGCAGCGTGCCGCCGTCGCTGCTGGTCCGCCGCGATGAAGTCGGGGCCCTGGCTTCCGCCCTGGCCGACAGCGCGGCTGCCTTGTGGGAGCGCATGGACGCGATCGAGCGCTTCGCCGCCGATGTCGCACACGAGATCAAGAACCCGCTGTCGTCAATCCGCAGCGCTATCGAGACCATGCGGCGGATCGAGGATATCGGCCGGCAGCGGCAGTTGCTGGCCATCATTGCCCAGGACGTGGTACGGCTCGACCGGCTGATCAGCGACGTCAGCGACGCCTCGCGACTGGATGCCGAACTGTCGCGCGTTACCGCCCAACCGATCGATGTGGTGCCGATCCTGCGCACCCTGCAGGAACTGGACGAAGCCACGCGGGATGACGAGACCGACCCGAAGCTGGAAGTGGTGGCACCGCCGAACGGTCTGGCCGTCTGGGCGGTGGAAGACCGGCTGGTCCAGGTGCTGCGCAACCTGATCGGCAACGCCCACTCATTCAGCCCGCCGCGCGGCAAGATCGTTGTCCGCGCACGCGAAACCGCCGGCATGGCGGAGCTGTCCGTGGAGGACGAGGGACCCGGCATCCCCGACGCCAACCTGGAACACATCTTCGACAGGTTCTACTCCGAACGGCCCACGGGCGAGAGCTTTGGGCAGCATTCCGGCCTCGGCTTGTCGATCAGCCGGCAGATCGTCGAGGCACTGCGAGGACAGATTTCGGTCGAGAATCGCCGTGGCGACACCGGCCGGGTCGTCGGTGCACGCTTCATTGTGCGCCTGCCGATGGTGTAGCCTGCTGCCTGCGGCGTTCGTCGTATTACGCGGCGAGGGTCAGGTGCGGGATACTGGCGCCGTCCGCCCGCGAACGTTACCGCCAGCCGACTAGAAGCTGGATAATTAACTCTCGTGCCAGATCAATACCTAAGGCGCTGTTTCGTGATGGCGGAGCTGATTAACGGCACTTTACCCCGTAGCACGACACCAAATTATCGTGCACACTAAACTTCCAGGCGTAAATCGTGGTTTAATGTTCGTTAGGCTTTAACACCATGGGAGGCACCCATGCCGTTTGATGGACTTGGCTATCTCACGACCCAACCGAAGGTCTCGATCTGGACGCGGATGTCTCATTTTGTGCTGGGCATCCCGCCCGTCGCGAAATCCGTCCCGGCCTACATGTTCCAACCGGTACCGGCGACGCATCCGGACGCTGTCACCGTTCAAATTCTAACGATCGGCCGAGCGCTGATTGAAGACCGGAAGGATTGGGTGCAGCGGCGTTACGAAACCCGCGATGGGCGTCGCTGCGCCGTCGGCGCCTTGCGCGGCGCCGCTCGGCTGTTGTCACTACACGGGCCGCAGACCGCCGCCAACACGATCTTGCTGTCGGTTGCCATGAACCGCGGATTCAACGACATCGAAAGCATGAACGACAACTCGACGCATCGCCAGGTGATCTCGGCGTTCGACGAGGCGATCAACCGGGCGACGTTGCAGTCCAACGGGTCGTAACCAAGGTCGATCGTTTTTAAGGTGTCGGCAGGCCCAAGCGGGCCCGTCGATGCGCGCGGCACCTCCAGGAACAGCGTCGCGGGATGACCGCGACGAGGTTCTCAAGGTGAATTTCGCTTAGCCGCCAGTACTCTCCTTGATCGGGCGCCAGGCGTGGCCGTCACGCTGCAACAAGGCATCCCCATCTGCGGGGCCGTCGCTGCCCGAAGCATAGTTTGGAAAGTTGTCAGGCTTATCCTGGGTCCATGCATCCAACACGGCGTGCACCACGCGCCAGGTTTCCTCGACCATGTCGGCACGATTGAACAGAGTCTGGTCGCCGATCATCACATCGTAGATCAAGGTTTCGTAACCGATATTCGGCTCCCGCGGGAACCAGTCGGTATAGCGAAATGCCATCCGCACGGCCGCCAGGTCGACCACCGGCCCAGGCCGTTTTACCTCGAACTGCAAGGCGATGCCTTCGTCCGGTTGGATGCGCAGTAACAGCCAGTTGGGTGGCAGCGCCGCGACATCGGTGTCCTCGAACGGCGCATACGGCGCCGGCTTGAAGCGGATCGCGATCTCGGTAAAACGGCGGGTCATGTGCTTGCCGGTGCGCAGGTAGAAGGGCACGCCGGCCCAACGCCAGTTGTCGATGTGCAGCCGCATCGCGACATAAGTCTCAACGGGAGAGTCGGGGGCGACATCCTTCTCATCACGATAGGCGACCACGCCGTTCGGGTTGCCGTCCATCGCACCGGGACCGTACTGGCCGCGCACCGCATCCTTCGGATCAACGGTATGCATCGCCGCGTAGACGTCAGCCTTGCGTCCGCGAACGGCATTCGCATCGAAGCCGCCGGGCGGTTCCATTGCCACCATCGCGAGCAACTGGAAGACATGGTTGGGCACCATGTCGCGCAGCGCGCCGGTCTTCTCATAGAACCGCCCGCGCGTTTCCACGCCGACCGTCTCCGCTACGGTGATCTGTACATGATCGATCCGGTCGCGGTTCCACAGCGGCTCGAATATGCCGTTGGCGAAGCGCAGCGCCATGATGTTCTGCACTGTCTCCTTGCCTAGGAAATGATCGATGCGGAAAATCTGATCCTCCCGCGCGCTGCGCAGGATGGTCCTGTTCAGCTCCCGCGCCGAGGCTTCGTCGTGGCCGAACGGCTTCTCGATCACCACGCGGCGCCAGTGCACCGGATCACCGTCCGCATCCGGCTTCTCATGGAATAGACCGGCGTCCCCCAGATTGTTCACCACCGGGCCGAAGAAGCGGTCCGCGACAGCCAGGTAGAACAGGCAATTGCCGCCGGTGCCGGCGGTTTTCTCCACCTCCTGGAGGTGAGACTTCAGAGTCTTGAACAGCCCCGGGTCGTTCAGGTCGCCGCGGACATAGGACAGATTGTGCGTCAGCCGGCTCCAGGTCGCGTTATCGATTTGCTCGATCTGGCTTTCGCTCGCCGCCTTGCCGACAAAGCTCTCCATCATCTTGTGCAGGCTGTCGCGCCATTGGTCCGCCGTTATCTCAGCGATATCGACGCCGACCAGGGCAAAATTGTCCGGCAGTAGGTGGGTCGAGGCCAGGTTATACAGCGCCGGCACCAGCAGGCGTTTGGTCAGATCGCCCCCTGCACCGAAAATGACCATGGCGCAAGGACCGGGCGGTTTCGGCGACCGCCGGGGCGGTGCGCTGAGCAACTGACCATTGCGATGCGGTTGATCGGGCGAGGCGGATGGCTGGGTGTCTGACATGCTGGACAAATGAGGTTCACCGGTTGGCTGTTGTTACACGATGGTGCGAGGTGCCTAATCCTTGGGCTTGTACCAGGCCGGTCGACGCTTTTCCCGAAAGGCCGTGGTGCCCTCCCGCCCTTCGGCCGAGTGCCGTTGGGTCCAGCCCTCATGTGCCAACATTGCCACTTGCCGCTCATCCAACAGCAACGCGTTGGCACCGAGGAAGCTGCGCTTGGTCACGGCGATCGCAGTCGGGCCACCAAGGAGGATCGCGTCCAGAACCGCATCCAGTTTTGCCTCCATGGCATCGGCGGCGATTACTTCATGGATCAGACCGATGCGCTCTGCCTCATGGGCATCGAACTGCTCGCCGGTCAGGGCGTAGCGGCGGGTATGACGCAGGCCGATCGCATTGACCATGTGGGTGGAGATCGGCGTAGGGGCGACGCCGACGCGAACCTCGGTAATGCCGAACCGTGCGTCCGGTGTGGCAAAGGCGACATCGACGCAGCAGACGATGCCGACGCCACCGCCGAAGCAGGCGCCGTGCACCAGGGCGATCGTCGGTTTAGGAAATTCGTTGAGCAACTGCATCGCCCGGGTGGTGGCGATGGAGGCCGCATAGTTCGCCTGCGGTGGATACTCGGCGACCTGGCCAAGCCAGCTAATGTCGGCACCGGCTTGGAAGTGCTTGCCGGCCCCGCGAATGACCAGGCAGCGTACGGCAGCGTCGCTGGCCAGGGTTGAAAGTCCGTCGATCAGCGCCTGCAGCATGTCCGCGTTATAGGCGTTGCCGATCTCCGGCCGGTTGAGCGTGATCGTGGCCAAGCCGCGCGTGTCAACAGAGTTCAGGACAACTGGCTGGTTCATGAATTTCGATCTCGAAGCTTGGCGCTCACGCTGAGACGGAGAGTGCCGAAGTAGCGACGAAATGCAAGGAGAGTGTGCGTTCGATCCGGCCCGTTGAAGTGAACGGTGAGGCATGCAGCCGGAATCGGCGCCGATCATTTATTGCACATACTGTATAGTCATCATGTGCCTGAAGCAGACTGGACTATATTTTGAAATCGGACCGTTGCGCTGGCGGCGGTAAAGTCCTGGGCGGATCTTGTACCATTTACGATGCTACCGCGCCGGATCACGCCTGGATGGATGCAAGTGCCGCCTGTGGACAACCAGGACGAGACAAGCGGGTCACTCCCGCCAATCACGCGAAAGGGCCATCGCGGTCATGTCATCGCCCACGGGAACACCATCGGTCGCCATGGGATTGCACGCGCTTCGCAATGCGCTATAGCTCGTTGAATATTACGAATGCTTTCGGGGGCAGGCAATGAGCTACCATGTATCTTATGAGAACATCCTTCAACCGCTTTATACCGGCGAAGAAGCACTCGGTAAATTTCTTGCTCCCTTCGGATTTCCATTCGCGCCAATTCTATTGCTGGGCGATGTTGCCAACCCGGACTTTTACCATTTGCCGCAACTGGCTCCCGTAACGATGGAGACTGCGACTTACACCGCGGCCGGAACCCCTGTCACCGACACGTACAGCGGCATCAGTCTGTGGGGCCTGCTGAATGATGCCGGCGGCGTAACGGTGACCAGCGCCAAAAACGACATCCTCAGCAAATATGTCGTGGCGACCGGGTCCGACGGCTACACGGCGGTGTTCTCGGCGGGCGAGATCGACCCACAGTTCGGCAACCAGCCGGTTATGGCTGCTTATGCCGATACCGCCGGTCAACTCGGCCCTGATGGCAGCGATGGCCTGGCCCGAATGGTGGTGCCTGGTGACCTGGCGGGCGGACGCTATGTATCGGAACTGGTAAGCCTTCAGGTGCGCAGCCTACCCGAGCCGGGACCGGTTGGGCCCGGCGGCATCTCGGATCAACTCAAACTCTTCGGAGAGGTGGCCGACCCCACCATCGTTACGCCGGCAACATTGATGGCGCTGAACAAGTCCACCATGGAGACTGCGACCTATCTCTCGGGCGCCGGCCAGACGACGGATACCTACACGGGGGTGTCGCTCTGGACGCTGATCCAGGATGCCGGGGTCTTGACGGATCCGGCGATCAAGAACGACCTGTTGAACTACGCAGTCGTCGCCACCGGAAGTGACGGCTATCGCGCGATCATTTCGTTGGGCGAGACCGATCCCGCGTTCGGCCATCAGCCGGATCTTGTCGCCTATGCCGATACCGCCGGACAGCTTGGCACCGGCGGCCAGGACGGGGCGCTGCGGTTGATCGTTCCCGGCGATGTTGCCGGAGGCCGTTACGTTTCGAACCTTGTCAGCCTTCAGGTCATCGATGCCACCGCGGGACATCACGGCTGACGAAATATATATGCAGCATGGCGCCGAAGACCGCATAACACACCCACCCTATGGATTTGTCAGGGAATAACCGCTCGATTTGACATGTTCTGTGGCCGTATTGTGTAGTTCCATTCGCCGTGGAAGTTGTCACGGACGAGGCTGAGGGCCTGCATCTCCAGGTCGGAAACGGCAGTGCCCCTCGGATAGGCAGCTGGATCGAGTTCGCAGCGGACGCTCAGTCCGGTCTCGGTGGTGGTAGCGCTGATCAGATCGACGATGACCCGATAGCTGACCAGCGGTATGGCGCGCCAGTTCATGCTGATGAAGGAGAACAGGCGATGCTCGATCTTGTTCCACTTGCTGGTGCCGGGCGGCAGGTGATGGACTTCGATGGCGATGCCCAACTCGTTAGCCAGACGTTGCAGCTCGCGTTTCCATAGCCGCACGCGCACGCCGTTGCTGCCGCCGCCATCAGCAGTGATCACCAGGCGGCGCGCGTTCGGATAGCGCTGGCGGCCGATGTCCTGCCACCACCGGCGGATGGTCTGCACAGCGAAGGCGGCCGTGTCATGGTCAACACCGACACTGACCCAGCCGGTGTTTGCCGCAAGGTCATACACGCCATAGGGGATCGCCCGGCCCAGCGCTTGGCTGAGGAAGTCATAGACCTGCACCTCTTCGGGTTCGCCCTGTGGCCGCCACGTCCGGCCGGCGTTCTTGAAATCGCCAACCAGCTCCTTCTTCTTGGTGTCGACTGAAATCACCGGCTGGCGCTCTGCCAGCGCTGTCGTGACGGCGGTGTTGATGTGCCCGAACTGCGCGTCCCGGTCAGGATGCTCACCACCCTCGCGGGTTTTGCGATTGCCTTGCAGGCTGAACTTCTGTGCCGTCAGCAACTCACCAACAACCGTATGGCTGACCCGGTGCCCGAGCCTTGCCAGTTCCCCCGCCAGCCGACGCAGGCTCTTGCAGGTCCAGCGCAACGGCGACATCGGATCACCGCGCACGTCAGGCTCCACCAAATTCAGCAGCTCACTCAGCAGCGCCGGATCATTCTCCACCACGCTCTTGCGCCCACCACCGGCCCGGCGCACCTGCCCAGCCGCCAGCAGGGGCTCTGCCGCCAGTTCCTGCAAGCCCCGTCTGATCGTGCTCTCCGCAACCCCGGTTGCCTGCGAGACCGCCGCGATGCCGCCGTAGCCCGCAGCACGCGCTTCCGTCGCCACCAGCAGGCGTCGGCCTCGCTCGTCAAGTTGCTGGCAAACCGCCGTGAAGCGCTGACGGATCGGGTCCTGGTCAATCATACTGCGACACTGTCGCCCCAGCATCCAAGCGGAAATCCTCCAACTCAATTCAAGCAGTTATTCCCTGACAGATCCTATGGAAAGTTAGGGTTCCACGACGGATCGCGGATACCAAAGCCAGACTGCACGGCTTAGCGTGCAGTTTGAGCAAGCGATGACGTGACCCCAAATACAAGGAGGTGGAAGGCGAACGAAGCGATGGCTGAGGCGCGCGAGGACATCGGCGGGTAGCTTAAAATTTTCTAATGACGAGCGAGCACACCCGCTCGCGCAATGTGACGCAGATCACATCCTGTTGCATCAATGCCAGATAACATCGCGGCTGATCAATCCATAACGAGGAAAGAACAGAGATGCTGCGGGCTGTTCAATGGTGTCTGGCGATCATGTTGATCGGTTGCTGCGGGCACATTGCCCACGCGGAGGAGGTGCCGGCGAGGGTTGTTAGCGTCAACGCCAAGACCCATGACACTGTTCTGCAGGCGGTAGATGGCGGCAAGAAATGGTCGCTGTCAGGTCCGGAAATGCAAAGGATTGCGGGGCATTACCTTGATGAGGGCGACTTCGTCACGGTGACTGGTGAACCACCTGCCGCCGGAGCCGATGTGAGTATTCGTGCCGTGCCGATCGCCATCTGGCCGAGGATAATCGCAGTCATGATATCGGCACTCGTGCTGCTCCTGGTGGCAACCTTTGCGTCGGGTTGGCGTCCCTATCGTTTCCTCCTAGGTGCGGACGACCGGGTCAGCAACTCGAAATGCCAAGTGGTGCTGTGGTTTGGTGCCGCCATGACCGTCTATCTGGCGACATTGGTATTACGGCTGGTCGAGTCAGACTGGCAACTGGTTGGCGGTATCGCCGTTCCGCCAAATGTCTTGGCCATGACGGCGCTAAGCGGCCTGACCTTCTCGGGCGCGAAGATGATCGCCGTTAGCAAGAACGGCGGCAATCTGCCAGCCGACGCACCGGCCACCCCCGCAGGGGTGGTCGCCCCTGGCACGCAAAAGCAAAAGGCAACGGCTCCGGACTGGCGCAAGGACTTGTTTACCAACGATCAGGGCGAGCTCGACTTCGGCGATTTCCAGATGATCCTGATAGTCTGGCTGTCGGTCATCATCTACATGGTTTCAGCATTTCTTGTGCTCGGCAGCTTACTGCTGCAGGAACATATGTCGCTGCCAGACGTGGATGGCAGTCTGTTGGCGGCGTTCGGCGTCGGCCAAGGCTCCTACTTGGCAAAGAAGGCGGCGGTCCCGGTGGGCACCGGCTGAGCTGCGGATGGTTTACGGCCATCTTAATTATTTGATAATAACCTGCTGAGGGGGAAGGAATGGTGGACAAGTCACTGCGGCTCAAATGCTTGACAAGCCAACGCGGAACGCGGTTGTTCACTGCGAGTTGCGTCGCAATGTTGAGCGCAGCCTGTTCCAATCCGAAGGCTGTGCAGACCTTCTCAGCGATGGCGCCCGACCCGAGCATCGCTGTAGGTTTGACGAAGAGTTACGCAGCGGAGCCAATATGGGATCGCGATCTGCACGCTGTATGGAATAGTCCGTCCCAAGCCACTGTTCTTGATCGCAGTGCCCAAGCCAAGAGTATCATTGGAATCGACACGGCCATTCGCGAATATATGCAAGCGCTTGGCGCGCTTGCCGCGGACAATGTTGTCCAGTCGACTACAATGTGAACGACCTCAAAAGTGGGTTGACCGACTTCCAGAAGGCTGCGCCAAATCTCGTCAGCACGTCGGATGTGACGTTGATCACAGATTTCGTTCAGTTTCTTGCGGATTTGGCGGAAAACGCATATCGAAGCGCAAAGTTGTCTCAGATCATTGGCCAGTCTCAAGAACCCTTTACACAAATACTCGATATCCAGATCAAAATCATACAGAGAGGTATTGTGCCGTCGCTGAGCCAATACACAAACGGCTACAACGACGCACAAAGTAACCTGAAGACAATTTCTCCCTGGGTGAGATACGTCGTGAACCGCGAGTTGACAGTCGATGAACAGGCGGCGGACATGCAGATCGCAGCTGCGAACGCTTACATAAAGGCGCTTGGCGACATCAAGACAGCGCACACGGCTCTTTACAATAATCGCAATAATGTGCTCTCGGCAGGCATGCTCGCGCAGATCAAGGTTCCGGCCCACGACGCCTATCAGGCGTTTCAGGACTATCAGGCCGCGGCAGCAGTGCCGAAAGCTAAATGAGAAAACCGCGACGGTCTGCGCGGAAAACGACGGAGGAGAAACATGCTATGGGGCTAGCCGATACATCCTACGATCTTGCCGATGCATGCGATACACTCGCGAACGGGATCACGAGTGATCGGAACTCGCCGAATTGGGTAGAAACGCAAGGCGAAGCCACGACGCTCAACGGCATCGTCTCTAACCTGCGCACCGCTGCGGACAATGCGCGAACAGCCGGTGTTGCAGCAAGTCTTGAGGCTGCGACATCGCCCTTGGCGGATATCAACAAAGGCACTGCACAGGCGAAGGCTGCGGTTGCGAAGCTGAAAGCTGCCAATCAGATGATCACGCTTGCCGGGTCGTTGCTTTCGCTCGCTGCCTCGGCTGCCACGGGCGATCTTTCGGGAATTGCCAAGAGTGCCAGTGCCGTGATTTCAGAAGTGAAGGCCTTAGGGTGATTTCCGACGTCGGCAGCAAATACTTTGGCACCGGCAACAGAATTGAATTGGCAGACCGCATTGGGTCCGTATCGAGTGGCTGACTAATCGTAACGGTTTGGCGGGTGTCGTATGACCACCAACGCGATGCGGTTTCAATAAAAAGTAGCTTTGAAGGAGGCCTCTGAACATCGTATTTTGCGGGGTCGATATGTCCGATTTAATGATGAAATACTGGGATGCCGCCGACGGGATTGCCGCTTTTGCATGCGTTCAGAACGTTGCGTTCCTTCTTGCTCTGCTGAGCCCAGACGTGCGTGCTACAATCAGAGCGGCACCATGGGCAACACGGGGATCCATACTGGTGTTCTGGGTGATATACAGCTTTCGGGGTGACCGCTTGTATCGAAACCGCGTTAAACTTGGGCAGTATTTCAGATACGGCGGTGCGAAATGCTTGGCGCTATGCACTATATGGAAGACTTGTGGCGATCGCGATCTTCAGCTTTACCGCTCTTGGTGCGTTGTTCATGCCAACTCCTGTGAGTTCGGGGGAAACGTCGGTGGTGAAGCGCGATTGAAATCGATGCGGCAATCCGGAGGCGAGACATCGCCCGCCGCGATGGCGGTCGGACAGCATCATGCGCGTGACCGTCACGTACTGGCCAGGGGGCCCGCGTCCCTGACAATCGCGATAAAATCTACTGCACTAACCTTTTAATGCGCTCGTGTGCTTTCAACAGCGATAGCCTCACGATTGGGTATGTGGCGGCGGATGAGCAAATTTGCGACCCGGAAGGAGCTGGATCGCACCAGTAAAGCATCCTACAATGGCAGATGATTCATGCGCAGAAGTTACCGTGGCGATCGGCTGCGAAGGGAGGCTCCCCACGCTGACGTACCGAACCACTCAACTCAAAGTCGCGCCCTGTTTGCAACGTTTTGTGCAGGACATTGATCTTCCTGCCGTCCCAACCACCCAATACTTATTGGATCAAGATCCGTGCCGTGCCTGCACTGGTCTTGTCTGCCTCGCCTCCTACCACACCATCCGATTCACCCGCGCCCCCAGGCTTCACACTGCGGACTGGTTAGCTTCATGGCACATCTCGGCGCGCATCACTTAGCGATGGCACGCGGCTAAGATGCGAGCGGGTAAGGACCAACACGTTTTTCGCTCACCAGCGCGGATTCCAGCTGAGGAAGCCATGGAGAAAGGCCAGTGCGGCCGTGCCGTCAAGCAAAAAAAGCTCTACGTTACGGTAGATTGAGGTTGATCCGCCCGAGGACCCAAGATCGCAGCCACCACCGTAGCGCTGATCGTGGCGCCGCGCAGATCGCGACAGATGGCCGCCGATTACAAGGAGCCTTGGTTCCCCTTCACCCAGGTCGCGCCCAACTTCCCGGCGACCTGCGCCGGATCGGTGTTGGCGCCGCACACCAGCACACCGACCCGGGCGCCCGCGGGTGGGCGGAAACGTCCCGACAGCAGTGCGGCGGTGGCAGTGGCACCACCCGGTTCGGCAACCACCCGGAAGCGGTCCCACAGCAATTGTTGCGCGGCGACAATCGCGTTATCCGGCACCAAAATCGCCTCGGTCACGAAACGCGCGGCGATCGGGTACATCAACGCGCCAACCTGGCGAGCCCCTAGACTGTCCGCCGCCGCGCCGCCGACCGGGGCACTAACCGGATGGCCGGCGCGTAACGCATCGTGCAACGCGGGACATCCTTCCGGCTCCACGCTGACGATCGCGGCACTGCCGGCATACCACGCCGCGATGCCGCCAATCAGTCCGCCGCCGCCGGTGGCAACCAGGATGTGTGTCAGGTCCGGCGCGTCCTGCTCGAATTCTCGTGCGATGGTTCCCTGGCCGGACAACACATCCGCGTGATCATAGGCGTGGATTTCCAGCGCCCCGGTCTCGTGTTGCCGCTTGCGGGAAGCGGTAAGCGCATCGGCGTAGGACTCGCCGCCCTGCACGACATGGGCGCCATAGTTGGCGATTCGCGCCACCTTGGTTGCCGGCGTTGGCGCCGGAACGAAGATCTCCGCTGTCACTCCCAGCACGCGCGCCGCATAGGCTACGGCCGCGCCATGGTTGCCGCCGGACGCCGCGATGATCCCGGACGCGGGTATTTGCGCCGACAGCAGACGGTTGAAAGCGCCGCGCGGCTTGAAGCTGCCGGTGTGTTGCAGCAACTCGAGCTTCAGCGTAACCCGCAGGCCGGATTGACCCGGAAGGCCGAAATCCTGCCCGCTGACAGAGAGCGTAGGGGTGCGACGAACATAGTCCGTTATGCGAGAGGCAGCAGCCGAGATGGTGGTTCGATCGATCATGACCTGTTCGCGCTTGGCTCCCGGCGACGCTCGCATGGGCCTGCCCATCCGACAAGGCGCTTCCTTTTCTCGCGCACTCGGATCAAATGTCTGTCAATGGTGATCCAGCGGCGCATGCACGGAAGCTGCGTGTCCAGGGATGGCAATGCTGTTCTGGTGCTCGGTCCGCCGGGTTCCGGCAAGTCCGATCTCGTACTGCGGCTGCTTGCGCGTGGCTTCGATCTGGTCGCCGATGATCAGGTGGACATTTGCGATGGCATCGTGTCCTGTCCGGTCGAGCTTGCTGGACTGCTGGAGGCGAGGGGACTGGGCATCGTACGTCTGCCGTACTGCAAACGGGCGAACCTGGTGTTGATCATCGAGCTTGGCGCTGCGGCCGAACGCTTGCCGCCGCCGCGCGTGCATGCCGACCTGGGGCGGCCTGTGGTGCGGATCGACGCCGCCCTCGCTTCGGCTCCCGAGCGAGTTGCGCTGGCCCTGGATTGCGCGTTGGGGATTGTCGGCCAGATCGCCGGAGCATTCGTCGCATGAGCGCCGCGTTGCCGCCGGACCCCCCGGGCCTGTCCGATCCAGCAGGTACGGGGGCAACTGCGGGACCGCCGTCGCAAGCCGCGGCACCCTCGGAACCGTCGCCGTCGGTACTGGTCATCGTCACCGGCCTATCGGGCGGCGGTAAGGCATCGGTGCTGCGCGCGCTTGAGGATGTCGGCTACGAAGCCGTCGACAATCCGCCGCTGGAAATGCTGGAGGACATGGTTGCTCGCGGCGACGGCAAGCTGGCGGTGGGAATCGATGCCCGCACCCGCGGCTTCGACGCCGCAATGGTACTACAGGCGATCGGCCGGCTCCGGACCGATCCCGCGTTACGCCTCGAGCTGGTCTATTGCTGGGCCGATCAGTCCACCTTGTTGCGTCGCTTTACCGAAACGCGGCGGCGACATCCGCTGGTGCCGCAGGGCCTGGTCGCGGATGGGATCGCCGCTGAACACGTGCTGACCGCCGCGCTGCGGGACCGCGCTGACCTTGTCGTCGACACCTCCGACTTACCGCTGGCTGGGTTGCGGCGGTTGATCGAGCAACGCTTCGGCGTCGGCGTCGACAGCGAACAAAGCCGCATGGTGGTGTCGCTGATCTCGTTTGCCTACCCGCGCGGCCTGCCGCCGGAAGCAGATCTGGTATTCGATGCACGCTTTTTGCGCAATCCGCACTACGATCCCATATTACGCCCAAGGACGGGTTTGGACCCTGAAGTAGCGGAATACGTCGAAAGTGACCCCGATTTCGCAAATTATTTTACCCGTCTTGCGGAACTGACCGAACTAATCTTGCCGCGCTTCGTGCAAGAGGGAAAAAAGTATACAACTATCACAATTGGGTGTACTGGCGGCCGTCATAGGTCGGTTCATCTCATTGAAAAACTAGCGAAACATCTCACCGGATGCGTTTCAACGGCGCAGGGTTCGGCAGATGGCGGTACCCACTGGCGGCTGCATGTGACCCACCGGGAACTCGCCCGAGAGGATTTGCAAGGCGAATTTTTGACGGAGCGCCGGTTGCGCACCACACGGAAACAGACTTAGACAAGATTGCGCGAACCTTAACGGTTCATCCGCAGGAGGCCTGAAGGCATCACCATGGTAATACCAAAAGATCGCGGGCACTCGTGTCCGCCCGCGTACCGGGACTTCTCGGTCCGCCCATGATCGGAATGGTCCTGGTTACCCACGGTCGGCTCGCGGAAGAATTGCGATCCGCCATGGAGCATGTCGTCGGCACCCAAAGAAATGTCGATACCGTCTGTATCGGCCCCGAAGATGACATGGAAAACAGACGAGCAGACATTGAGGCCTGTATCGGCCGCTGCGACACCGGCGACGGCGTCGTGCTGCTGACAGACATGTTTGGCGGCACGCCCTGCAACCTCGCCATCTCCATGATGGAGCGCCAAGGGGTGGAGGTTATTGCCGGCGTCAACCTGCCGATGCTGGTGAAGCTGGCGAAGGTCCGCTCCAAGCAGCCGCTGGCGGATGCGGTGAACTGCGCCGAGGAGGCCGGCCGCAAATACATTGCCGCGGCGTCGCACGTGCTGCACGGCTGCAAGATGAACGGCTCGGGCGGATCCTGTGGATGACCGAGCAGCCAGCCGATCCGCGACCGGCTGAGCCTGCCGAGGTTGAAAACCAATCGACCGCGCCCTCATCGGCTGACTCGGCTCAGCCTGACTCAGCCGCCCCTGTGTTGTCGCGCGTTGTCGCTGTCTGCAACAAACGCGGCCTGCACGCCCGCGCCGCCGCGCGTTTCGTCACCATGGCGGAGCGGTTCGGTGCCTCCGTCGACGTGCTGCGGGACGGCCAGACCGTATCTGCCCGTTCCATCATGGGCCTGATGATGCTGGGTGCCGGACGCGGCGCCGAAATCGAATTGCGGGCTGAGGGCTGGGATGCCAAGGAAGCGCTGGACGCTCTGGCAGCCTTGGTCGAAGCCGGCTTCGATGAACAGGATTGATCCTCCACCGCCCCAGCACAAGCGACTGGCCCGATCCGCCCTCGCTGCTCCGAACACTCGGCCGGAACGCCGTTTTTCCGGAATGGCTGTCTCTGCCGGAGTCGCTATAGGACCGGTCTTCGGCACCACCGAACCCGAAGCAAGGATCACCCACCACAAGATCGCCGCCACCGATATCGCTGCCGAAGGGGCCCGGCTCGAGGCCGCCATCGAGCAGTCACGCAAGCAGTTGGCGAAACTGCGCGCGCGTCTGGCCGTGTTGCCGGAAGAGAGCCAGTCCGAGATCGCCCCCCTCATCGACGCCTACATCCGTATGCTCGGCCCCTCCCGCCTCGTGCGCGGCGTCCGGCGGCGCATCGAGGAGACCTTGCTGTCGGCCGAAACCGCCGTGATGACCGAAGCCCAGGCCATCGCCGATGCCATCATGAGCCAGGCGGAGCCAAGTCTCTCGGCGGAGGACGTAGCGGGTTTGAAGCGGCGCGCGGACGAGATCGGCGAGATTGCCCGCCGATTGGTGCGTAATCTGACACGCTCGCCATTTCGCAGCTTCGCCGGTCTGCCGGAGGGCGCCATCCTGGTCAGCGAGTCGCTACGGCCGGCTGACGCGGCGCTGCTCAATCCCGCTCGGCTGGCAGGGGTGGCCACCGAGGAAGGCGGTGCCGACGGGCATACCGCCGTGATGCTGCGCGCGCTGGGCGTGCCCGCCGTGCTGGGCGCGGCCGGATTGGCGCACGCGATCAAGGCCGGCGATATCGCCGTGGTCGACGGAATCTCCGGCATCGTGACGCTCAATCCCGAGCCGGCCACGACACAGGCAGCCCGGCGCGCGGTCACCGCATTCGCGCGCGAACGGCAAAGATATGCCAGGCTGCGGCGGCTGCCGGCGGAAACCCTGGATGGGGAGGCGGTGGAGCTGCAGGCTAATCTGGAGCTGCCGATCGAGTTGCCGCTGATCGTGCAGTCCGGTGCAGTGGGCATTGGTCTACTACGCACCGAATTCATGTTTATGAACCGTGAGACCATTCCCGATGAAGCAACTCAGAGGAAGTCATACCGCAGTATCATCGAGGCAATGCATGGCGATCCGGTCACCATCCGCGTGCTGGACTGGGGCGGCGAGAAGGAGATCGAAGCCCTAAGCCTGGCCGGTATCGTGCCGGAAGTTGCCGACACCAACCCAGCCCTGGGCTTGCGGGGCATCAGGCTGCTGCTACGCCGCCCCGAACTGTTGGAGACGCAGTTGGCCGCCATCCTGCGCGCGTCGGCGGCTGGGCCGGTGCGGGTGCTGCTGCCAATGGTGACAAACGTCAAGGAAGTCGGCGCGGTGCGGGAGGTGTATGAACGGGTCGCCCGCAGGCTGCGCCGTCGTGGCGACCGCATCCCCGAGAAACTGCCGCCGCTGGGAATCATGATCGAAACGCCCGGCGCCGCGTTGTCCGCCGACGCACTGGCGCTGGAGGCGGATTTCTTCGCCATTGGCACCAACGACCTGACCGCATACACGCTGGCGGTGGACCGGTCGGAGGTGGGTGTGGCGGAGCTTTACGATCCGCTCCACCCGGCGGTACTGCGCTTGGTGCAGTTCGCCACCGAGGCGGCGCTGCGCATGCGCATGCCGGTCTCGATCTGCGGCGAACTGGCGGCGGCGCCAAAACTGACCCCACTGCTGCTGGGACTTGGTGTCCGCTCGCTGAGCATGAATGCGTCGGCCGTGCCGCGGGTGAAGCAGGCGGTCCGCTCGATCGAGATCGACGCCTGCATACGGTTCGCCCGGCGCTTGATGGAGCAGGGAGACCCGGAGCGAATCAAGGCCATGGTCAACGGCTTCGGCCGCGTCGGCGAGCAGTTTGACTGACGGCGGCGGCGGATGCTGCGCACCTGTAAGGAGTCCGCTAGCAGCGGAACCGAAATTGTCGCCGGCGCCTGCTGGATCCCGCAGCAGCCGAAATTCTCCGCGGGCGACCCTGTCGGGCAGAGTGAAATCGTAGCACCCGAGCACATTGATGTGGTCCAACCCGAGCGTCGAGTCCTTGGTTTGTAGCGCGCGGATAAGTCCCGACGCCAACACGGTTCCGAGCTTGAGCGACCCGGCCACATGTGTGCTATGACAGGCTATACGGCCATGCCGGAACCCAACTCAAACGCAAGGCGTGCCAGGCTCGGCCCTTCGGAGGCGTGAATCGATTCTTACCTGGCCGACCGCCTGAGTATCGCGGACCTGATGACGGGATGGATGTATCGGGACCTTGCCGAATGGGACAAGCTGCGAAGCCTTTTTCATCCGGACGGGACGATTGAGATCACATGGTTTGAAGGAAAATTCAGCGATTTTGTGGATGGTTCGATGCGGATGGGCGCGTCTGATTTGAGGACCAAGCACCTCATTGCCTCGCCGGTCGTGACATTCAACGGTGACAAGGCGATTGCGGAGACAAACGCGATCATTGTTGGCGACAACGCCAAGCTCGGAGTGGGTTGCTCTAACCACTGCCGCTTCTACGACCGGGTGGAGAAGCGCAATGGTGCGTGGAAGATCGTACTTCGCCAAAGCATCTACGACATGGGCACGTTCACGTTCCCAAGCGGGACAGTCGAACTCGACAAGGCCACCATTGAACGGTTCCCGCGCGAATACGCGCCTCTTGCTTACCTTCTGGAGAAAAGCGGCTTCCCCCTCAACCGTGTATTTCCCACCAAGGGCAGTGAGCAGGAAACTGCTATGAAGACGTCTGCCCAAGCTTGGCTTTCCGCGTGACCTGCCAAGCCTGAGGGAAGTCTTCTTTTGGTCGAACTCGGCATTGGGCGGCGGTTGACCGGTCTGGAGCTGTCTCGAACTTTCGGTTCCGCTGCTACGCTCCCCGTCCGCCGCGAATTCAACCGGAACCGACCATTTCCAGCAACCCATCCACCTCATTCGGCACGCCTTCCGCCAAACGGGCGGCGGAAACGAACGGCAGCCAGCCGAGTATCTTGTCCCGGCTCTCGCCGCTGACCTGCGAATACGCGTCGACATAACGGGACGCCAGCTCCGGTGCGACCGGTCTCATCAGCACGTTCGAGCGGCACACATCGGCTGCGGGCTCGCCCCGGCCTGCATCCAGCCAGTCGACCAGTAACGCCTGTCCGAGCGGCCCCACGATGTTGAGCGGGTGAAAATCGCCGTGACACAGGCGATCGCCCTCCGGCAGCGCAGCGAGGCCATTCAGCAAAGCGTTTTTCCGCGTCTCGCTCAAAATCGTCTGCTGCCGGATATTCGCCGCGAGCTTCGCCTTCAGGCTGGGAAGCTGGATCGCCGGGTGGCTGTGGACCTGCAACTGCGAGTGACGCCATGCCGCTCAGATAAGCAGGAAGCAGACCGGGTTCGCGGCGCACCGTATCGGCAAAGGACAAGCCGTTGGCTCGGGTCATCGACACGCCCCATCGGTCCGCGAACTGCTGGACACCGCCTACCGATGGAACCGGCAATCCCAACAACTCCACCACGGCAAGAATGGCAGCCTCGCGAAACGCCGACCGCTTCGGCGCTGTAGTTCGGTAAAGCTTTACCACCAAGAGCCCACACTCGAAGATTTCGGCCCCTTTGCCTGAAGCAAGGAGTCTGCCCAGCGCCGCTTGTCCCATGTTTCTTCCCTGTCCAGACGAGCGGCGAAATCCGTAACCTGGGACATGGCTTTCGCCCAACACGATCAGGCGAAGGTGTGACCCAGGTTACGGCACCCATCGAAGATCGGGGCCAGCATTTCGCTCGGAATTATCAACTGCGAGAGGAATGACCACTATGGATGCTTCAAGTCTGACCGCCGATCCGGGTCGCGTTCGTTCATTGCGGTGTCTGGAGTGGACCGTCGGGATCTACGCCGTGATCCTGATCACCACGTCCATTGTCATGTTCATGATGAACAATACGTCGGAAAGTGTCAGTGCGCTTATCATGAAGCAGAACGACGCCGCGCTGAAGCTTTGGGTTAACCTCGACTACTATGAGCATCACCAGGCAAAAGCCGGCTTGCTCGATACGTCACTGCCGCCCGGGTTGTTCGAGAGCGTCGTCGAGTTCTCCAGGACGAATGTAACGATCATCAAGTTAGTACATCGATTGAGCCCGCGAACGATCTTTTCACCCCGGTCATCGCTGGACGAAATCAGCAACTATATCAAACCGACCGACGGAAAGCAGCCAGCACTCGGCAAGAAGGTCTATTTCGATCATTTCGGCGTCGATCCGCACGTCGATACAAACAATATTACCGAACAAGGCATGTACCAGATCGAGCTGTACCAGGCGATCAGGGACTACGCGCAGGACGAATCGGCGTTCTACAAGGGCTGTCTCGGCGCATTGTCAGTCTACCTGATGCCGGTTTTCTATGCCCTGCTCGGCGCTTCGCTTCGCGCGTTCCGCTCGGCTTCGCTTCCCCTGAGCCGGTACCGTGAAGAGATTTCCGCAGATCGCAGCAGCCGTTTCGTGATGGCGGCCATAGCCGGTATCGCTATCAGCGCACTGAGCACATTGCTGACGAGCGACGTGGTCCTATCGCCGCTCGCCATCGCTTTCGTGTTCGGCTACTCGATCGAGGTCTTCACCTCCCGCCTGGACACCTATATCGCGGGACTGACGAAACCCGACACGACCGAGGGCATCGGCAGGACTGCCCGCCCATAGCAGCCGCCCTGCCTGCCCGTGCCTGACGCCAGCTCAAGCCGCCTTCGCCATACCCCGCAGCACGTACTGCAAGATCCCGCCGTGCTGATAATACGCCACCTCGTCCACCGTATCGATCCGGCAGGTCACCGGCACCGTGTCCATCGTCCCATCGGGCCGATGGATCACCAGCGACAGCGTCATCCGCGGCGTGATCGTGTCCAGGCCGGTGATGTCGATGATTTCCTCACCGGTGATCCCGAGCGACTGGCGATTGGTGCCGGCCTTGAACACCAACGGCAGCACCCCCATGCCCACCAGGTTCGAGCGATGAATGCGTTCGAAACTTTCGACGATCACCGCTTTCACGCCCAGCAGCATCGTCCCCTTCGCCGCCCAGTCGCGCGACGACCCGGTGCCGTATTCCTTGCCGCCGAAGATCACCAGCGGCACGCCCTCGTTCTTGTAGCGCATCGCCGCGTCGTAGATCGGCATGATATCCCCGGACGGCAGGTGCTTGGTCATGCCGCCTTCGACATTCTTCAGCATCTCGTTGCGGATACGAATATTGGCGAAGGTGCCGCGCATCATGATCTCGTGGTTGCCGCGGCGGGCGCCGTAGCTGTTGAAATCGCGCTCTGCAGCACCTGCCGCTCCAGCAGGTAGTCGCCGGCCGGTGAACTTTTCCGGATGGAGCCCGCCGGGCTGATATGATCGGTGGTGATGCTGTCGCCCAGCTCCGCCAGGATCCGGGCGCCGGTGATATCGCCGACCGGCTTCGGCTCCATCGTGATACCCTCGAAATACGGCGGGTTCTTCACGTAGGTCGAGCCGTCCGACCAGCGATAGGTGGCGCTGTCGCCATCGACCTCGATCGCCTGCCACTGCTTCGGGCCCTTGAACACCTCTCCGTAGCGCTTCAAGAATTGGTCGCGCGACAGGCTGGCCGCGATGACGTCGGAAATTTCCTTGTTGCTCGGCCAGACGTCGCGCAGATACACCGGCTTCCCATCGGAGCCGGTGCCCAGCGGCTCGGTGGTGATGTCGACGGTCACCTTGCCCAGCAGCGCATAGGCCACCACCAGCGGCGGGGACGCCAAGTAGTTCGCCCGCACGTTCGGGTGCACCCGGCCTTCAAAGTTGCGGTTGCCGGAAATCACCGCGGCGCCGACCAACCCGTTGTCCTCGATCGCATCGACGATGGCGTCGTCCAGCGGCCCGGAGTTGCCGATGCAGGTCGTGCAGCCATAGCCGACAGTCTCGAAACCGATTGCATCCAGGTCCGCGGTAAGCCCGGCCTTGTCGAGATACTCGGTCACCACCTGAGAGCCGGGCGCCAGCGAGGTTTTCACCCACGGCTTCGGCTTCAGCCCCTTGGCGTGCGCCTTGCGGGCCACCAAACCGGCGGCGACAAGCACCGAGGGATTGGAGGTGTTCGTGCACGACGTGATCGCCGCGATCACCACGTCGCCATGCGTCAGCTCATAGTTCTTGCCCTCGACCTTGATCGATGTTCCGACGTCATTCGCCGGCACGCCAAGGCTTTTCGTCAACTCGGCCTTAAATGCTGCCGACGCGTCCTTCAGCAGCACTCTGTCCTGCGGTCGCTTCGGCCCCGCCAGGCTCGGCTGCACGGTGGAAAGGTCCAGTTCCAGCGTATCGGTGAAGACCGGATCGGGCTGGTTCGGCTCACGGAACATGCCCTGCGCCTTCAGATAGGCCTCAACCAGCGCGATCCGGTGCGTGTCGCGGCCGCTCAGCCGCAAGTAATCCAGCGTGACCTTGTCGACTGGAAAGAAGCCGCAGGTCGCGCCGTATTCCGGCGCCATGTTGCCGATGGTGGCACGGTCCGGCAAAGCCAAGTCATCGAGGCCCGGACCGAAAAATTCAACGAATTTGCCGACCACGCCCTTGCGCCGGAGCATTTGCGTCACCGTCAGCACCAGGTCGGTGGCGGTGGCCCCTTCGGGCAACTTGCCGGTCAGGCGGAAGCCGATCACGTCGGGGATCAGCATGGCGATAGGCTGGCCAAGCATCGCGGCCTCCGCCTCGATGCCGCCAACGCCCCAACCCAGGATGCCGAGGCCGTTCACCATCGTGGTGTGGCTGTCGGTGCCGTACAGCGTGTCCGGGTAGGCATAGGTCGTGCCGGCATTCGTCGAGGTCCAGACGCACTGTCCGAGATATTCCAGGTTCACCTGATGGCAGATGCCGGTGCCAGGCGGCACGACGCTGAAATTGTCGAACGCCTCCTGACCCCAGCGGAGGAATTTGTAACGCTCGCCGTTACGCTCGAACTCGATATCGACGTTCCTGGTCAGCGCGTCAGGGCGGGCATAGACGTCGACCATCACGGAATGATCGATCACCAGGTCGACCGGCACCAGAGGATTGACCTTTTGCGGGTCGCCCCCGAGCCGGGTGATGCCGTCACGCATCGCTGCCAGGTCGACCACCGCCGGGACACCGGTAAAATCCTGCATCAGGATGCGCGCCGGCTTGAACGGGACTTCCCGCGATGAACTGGCTTTCTCCAGCCAGCCAACGACCGATTTCGCGTCGTCGACCTTGTAGCTACGTCCGTCCTCGAAGCGCAGCACGTTCTCCAGCAGGACCTTCAGACTGACCGGCAGCCGGGAGATGTCGCCCAGCGTCTTCGCCGCTTCCGGCAGCGAGAAATAGGCATACTCCTTGCCCTCCACCGTCAGGGTGGCGCGTGTCTTGAGGGTATCCTGTCCGACTGCCGTCATTCGTCCTATCGCCCCGGTTAGCGGGACGCCTTCCTCTAAAGGGTGGAGTGCACGCCGCGAATGAAATACTTTCCCGTGTCCGGCTTTAACCACACCGGCCAATGATCGTCCACCGGCTGATGACGCGAGGGTTTGATGTGCTGACCGCGGAGGGTTTGGCGGTTTTCCGCGGTGAAAGGCTGGTGTTCCGTGATCTGGCATTTGCCCTGCCAACGGGCGGTGCAATGCTGCTGACCGGCGCGAACGGATCAGGGAAGTCCACCCTGCTGAGGCTGCTGGCCGGTCTGCTGCGTCCGCTGGCCGGCCGGGTGCTTTGGCGGGGTGAGGATGCTTATGCCGACCTGGCCGAACACGGTCATCGCGTCGCCTATGTCGGTCATCTGGATGCCGTGAAGCCCGGGCTGACGGTCGCGGAGAACCTGCGCTTCACCGCCCGCCTCGCCGGCCGTCCGGTGAGCGCGGCGCTGCAGGCGATGGAGTTGCACACGTTGTGCGATCTGCCGGCGCGCATGTTGTCGGCCGGCCAGAAGCGTCGCCTCGCGCTGTCCCGGCTGGTGCTGTCGGACGCGCCGTTATGGCTGCTGGATGAGCCGACCCTAGGGCTGGACGCCGCTTCCATCGAGCGGTTCGGCACGCTGCTGGCGGCACATCGCGCGGCGGGGGGCATCGTCGTGGCGGCAACCCATGTGCCTTTGCCGCTGCCCGATGCAACTGTGCTCCGATTGGGCTGATGCGCGCTTTTCTGGCTGTTCTGGGGCGCGATCTGCGACTGTCCGTACGGCATGGCGCGGATACCACGGCGGCGCTGCTGTTCTTTCTGGTGACCGCCTCGCTGTTTCCGCTGGCGATCGGACCGGGGCCGGAGATCCTCGGGCGGATCGCTCCTGGCATCATCTGGGTCTGCGCCCTGTTGGCCGCGCTGCTGCCGCTCGACCGCTTGTTCGGCGCCGATCAGGAGGACGGCTCGCTCGACCTGCTGCTGCTGTCCGGCCTGCCGGCCTTCGCGATCGCCGGTGCCAAGGCGCTGTCGCATTGGTTGGCGACGGGGCTGCCCTTGTTGCTGGCAGCCGGCCCGGTGGCGGTGATGCTGCGCATGCCGGACGAGACGATCCCGGTCCTGCTGCTGGGCCTGCTTCTTGGCGGTCCGCTGCTGTCGCTGTTCGGCAGCATGGGGGCGGCGATCGTCCTTGGCGCTCGGCGCGGCGGCGTGCTGCTGCCGCTGCTGATCCTGCCGCTGGTTACGCCGGTGCTGATCTTCGGCGTGGGCGCGGCCGACGCGGTGACCAACGGACTGTCACCGCGGCCGCACCTGCTGCTGCTGGCGGCGATGCTGGCGGCTGCGACTCCGTTGTGCCCGATCGCCGCCGGGGCCGCGCTGCGTTCGGCCGCGGAGTAGGGGCGCTTGTCCCTGCATCACGAAGCTCAGACCGGACACCAGCAGCAGGATGTTCACCGCGGCGCGGGCGGTGGCCTCAAGGCTGAACAGATGCGCAATGACTAGGCCAATACAGGCACCAACGCCGATTCGCACCACTGACAGCGTGATCGCTCGCCTCATCATGACCACCGCCAACCGGGCGAGCGAGGCCCCAAGCATCAATAAACATGATCGGTATCGTCATGCCGCCGATCAGCGAGATGGTGTTGGTGAACTAGCTCGGCAGCGACACGTGCCAGACCGAGACGGCGACGCCGAGCAGAACGGCATATATCAACGGCAATCGCAGCATGCTTTACACAGATGCACGACTGCCTCCGGAAGAAGGTTTCGACGCATCTGCGGTAAAATGATTGGTGGAAAGGACGGACCGTCTCTGGTCCCGGCTCAGCGCAGCCCGGAGTTTATCGCGGGTATTTCGACTTGGCGCTGGCCGCAGCCACATTCGTCCGCGGCGACTTCGGCTATCTGGCCGACTGCCCAGCTCGCCAAACCATGCCCGCTTCGGCCCTCGATTTTCACCACGATCGCGGCGATAAGCAGAAGCAATAGCACAAAAGTCACGTTGACATAGGACATTGTCCAACTCTCCCAGGTGCGGCCGGCATGACCGACACCTAGAACGACAGCGCCTGGAAGGTTGTGACGCACGACACAGCCTGAAACAAATTCAGAGACCGCAGCGCACCGATCATGGTCTGGCGCCGCCGCCATGGTTTCGCGCCGAGGCAACCACGCCGGATGGCCGGCCTGGTAGAATGATCAAACGGGCGCTGAGAAACATCGTGTCCAGGATGTTCTTGATGCCGACGCGGTAAGTGACCCGACGGCTGTTATGCTGCACCAAACTGGAAGGTCGGTTCGTCACCGTGCCAATCCGGCTCCAGCTACATGCCCGCGAGCAGATAACTCCAAGTTGTGGCTGTCAGCAGCGACAGCGGAATGCCGATGCCGACCATTAATCCGACCAGCCTTGGTTCCAGTCCATGATCCGTCGCAACGATCGCGCCGCCGAGCTGGGGTCCCATCGCCGCTTCGAACAGCGTGACCTGGACGACCTTGCCGGTAACGTGCAGACCGATGATGAACAGCACGGCAACCGCCGCTGGGCCGAGTACGAGCTTGTACAGCAGGCCTGCGCTCAGCGCTGGCCAGATGGCACGCAGGTCGGCAAGCCAAAGCTGCAAGCCGACCGAGACCAGCGCCAGCGGCGTCAGCGTCCCGCCCAGACGCTCCAGCACCGTGGTAACCATCACGGGGTAGCTGAACGGGGTCAGCACCAACGCCAGGACGACGGCCTGGAACGGTGCAAACACCGCGATCTTGCGGATCATGGTTGCCGCGGTGACCCGGCCGCTTTCAGCGCACAACGTTGTCACGAAGACGCCGATCGTGCTCAGCACCATGTAGGTGCCAAGCTGGTTGACCAGGATGCCAATGCTAAGATACTCCGTGCCGTAGAAGCTCTCAATACGGTAGCCGTGCCACTGGAAAAGAACTTGTTACAGCCTATCGAGGTCTTGGAGCCAACATATTAAATCACCCAGCGACTTGCCGCAGCTTGATATTGTTTTCATGCCTCACTTGCTCATCCGCGGCGACAAACACGTTATATTTAAGATGCTCGATATCGTGATAGATAAAGATTTGATTCCTCCACCACTGATCGGGATATTCCATTGGAACCGAACGACTTTGCGCAATTTTCCTTGACGAGTGCGTCTTGTTAAATTCCTCGATTGCGAGCATCTCTCCGGCAAACTCACTCGCAAGCCATGTATTGTTTCCGATGATATCATCAAAATACATAAAAACCCGCGGAAGAAAATGAATGGAACTAGCCTCGAACAATGTAAATGCGTCCCGTGTGGAGGAATAATAATCGAGATCGTGAAAGATACATCCGACGGGAGCAGCATCAAAGTCTCTGAAGAACGTCTTGCAGGTGTCATTCACATCACCCAAAACCAACTTTCCTTTCTTCAATTTCTGTTCCAAGCCAGCCGGATTCATATAATATTGTCCAGGCTCGAAATAATGCGGATAGTCACGATAGTCTTTCGCTGGTGGCAACCCCACGCCAGTGTCGAAGCCATACAGCTCTATCTCGACCGGAAAAATTTTCATGATTTCCGCTATATGCATCTCTGCGTTCAGCAATCCGTTGCCGCCGCCACAACCAAACTCGATAACGCTCATTTTGCGATAGTTAAGCCGGCTAGCGAGCTTAGCGGCTTGAAAAATGCAGTGCCCATAATGCGGTCGCTCAACGGCACAAACTGCAAGCCTATCTTGATAGGAAAACAATGAGAACCGCCGGATTACTTCCCTGGCTAGTGACACCCTCATCGACCATGGATAGCTCGCAAGTTTCAATACCGCCGACTTCATAAGCATCCTCCAAGTTATCGTTAATATCCGAACAGCACCTGCTCTGAATAGGCTACATCGCCAAGCCGGACTTGGTCGCCACCTCTCCGGAATCGCGGCCGGTCACCGAAGTGCTTGCCAACAATTCGTTGAACCGGTCCGTTCGAATCAAAAATTACAAACGCGTAGCCGCGCCTTAGCAGGAATCTTCCGATTGCTCCAGCGAAGCGGACAAAATCACCGAAGTCATGGCAGTAGACAAGATGCGCAACAGGAACGAAGCTATATCTCAGTTGTAATCCGAACACAAACGGACAACGTTCGCCGGGCAACTCACAAATCAAGCTCAGGCATCCGTATTTCTCGTGGCGCCTGAGTAGTTCTAGTTCATCATTTTGCAAATCCGGACCTGGAACGGTATTTGAGCCGATCACCTTGACGTGTACCGCCTCCGGCGGTCGGGTGAGAGCCGGGATCGAAATCGTACAGTCCCGCGGCAAACTGCGCAAACCCCTGCCGGCGCAATAAGTCCCAGGTGTGGGGGGCGGGGGATACATTAAAAAACGTCGTATTCTCGCGCCTGGTGGCGCGCAGCGAAAGAAGTGCGCCGTAGCTTCGAAAACCGGGCTCAACATACCAACTCGACACGTTCGAGCGGACGCTGTCTTGGCCGTTAATGCGGACCCGCGTTGTAATCAGCAGCACCACTCCGACTAGAGTTCCTTCGCTCTCCAATACGTACCCGTAACGCGGCCAACCGGTCGGCGTTGGATGATCCGCAAGACGCTGCATCGCGCGGATCCAATGGTTCCGTTTGCGGTTGAAGCCTCGTGTCAGCAAATCTATGACATTCCGAACATCGTCGGCGCGTATCTCGCGGCAGAGCAATCCCACTGCAAATTCCTCCATCAGCCTGAGGTTACCACTAAATTACACAATATGGCAGCCGCATTTCAATACTCAGCGTAGATAATTGACTTCGAAGGCGTCAAACCATGACGGAAGCGTCAAAACATACACTAATTGTACCAAACTTCGTCATCGGCCTCTCTGGCGATATTTATAAGCTACGCCAACCAGTGTCGTTCGCGCACCAACGTCTTACGGTGTGACCATCGCTCATTCCACGGCGACGTAGACCTTGGCAAGGAGTAAATATCAATGGTTCAGTAGAGTCTATTTGCGCATTCAAGGAAGATGGCTGCACCGAGCGATGCATTCAGCAATGAAGGAGAAACCAGGCGGCCAGCTAGGCCCGCTGTCTTAAATCACGCAGTGCCCGCTGAACATCGTCGTTCGCCAACGCGGGAAGGTCGCCCGCAAATTGGTGATCTTCCTGCGTTGTTGGATGAAAATATAATTCCGCATCGCCCGCCGGTAGTCTTGTCAGAACGTCCAGAAGCATTTCGGCGTTCCACGTATGGCCGATGACTCGATTGCTATATCTTAACTGATAAGTGTCGGCGATGCGTCGCAGGGTGAGGACGCGTGCATAGCGGAGAGGATCCGTCACGCGGAAACCGCGAACGTCGTCCCAAGGGACCCGCACATATTTAGCTTGATGTCGCGCCGCCTCGCCAAAGACCAGGATTGCAAGTAGCGGATGCATATAGCTGTTGCGATGTGTGTTGACGTGGTCGAGCGGTAGTCCGGTGCGTCGAAATAATGCGAATTGGGCGCTGATCTCATGCCGTATCTGACGACGCCCCTCGCGGGTCAGCAATGCCCTGTATAGTTTACCTTCGTCACCAGGAAAACGTCCATCGTCGCCCACCAGCAATGGAATGGCTGATGATGGGAGGGCAGGGGTGGCATCGCTGAGTGCAACGTGCAGCCCGACCGAAAGACCGGGATTTTGCCGGACTATCTCCACGGCTTCGTCACATCCGCTCTCGCTGACCATGAGACTGGCGGACGTCAGCGCCCCGGCTTGATAGGCCGTCAGAATCGCGCGGTTGGCCTGATGTGAGAGGCCAAAATCGTCACCATTAAGAACAAGCCTGATTTTGTTTGCCCTGTGCACTATATGATCCATAGCGAGATGCCACCGTTGAAGGCGATAACCAGGCAGACGGTAATCCAGAGAATATAACCGGACCCGCTATTGATCAACCTCTCGCGCACAGCGAAGTAAAGCACTACACCGAACATCGCCAATGCCGATGGTATGCAGGCCCATGCTTGTCCGACAACACCTGCATAAGATCCAATCGTCATCGCGACGGCTAGAACCGCCAGATTGACTGGAAAAGCCCATATCGCCTCTCGCCAAGGCCGCTTCACCCTTGCGATTATCATTGGTACGAGCCACATGCAGAGACATAGCGGTAGGGCCGATATTAACAGCGGTGGGACCACCCATCTGGCATCGTTGTAACGCGGGAAAACCGATGCAAGCGCAAACCGGCAAAGCGCGCTCCCGACTATCGAGCCGGCGGCGGCCAATAGCAGCAGCCCGAAAAGCTCGCGCATCAATCGTGGCTTGTCGAGCTTGGCGAGATGACGGGGATAGAATGCCTGGGAGATCGTGCCGATGACGCCAAGACCGATTGAGACGCAGCTTGTACCGAAAGCAAACAATCCAGCGTCGTTCGGTGTTGATAGGAACGCAGCTATCCAGCGATTTGCCAGCAGATACAACAGCCAAAGAGAACTGAATACGAACAGCGGTAGCGACGACCCGAATGCCAGCATGACCTGACGAAGGGTCGCAGGCTCGAGGCGTCGGACGAATGATGCGGTTAGGACAACACACGTCAGGAGATACCACGCCGCAACTGCGAGCATGCATCCCGGCACACCGCCCAGTAGCAGACCGCAGAGGCGCGGAATGCTTAAACCTATTTGCATAAACAAGGCTGCAAGTGTGAATTTTGCTATTTGGGCCTGCGCCCGATAGACCGCGACCGGTCCATTCGACAGCATGAACGCCACGCCCGACAGTGCCGCCACCGCGGTCAGGTAGCCGCTGAACAGCGCCGCGACAATACTGATACAAGCGACCGCGCCACCCACATAAAACCGAGCCGTAAATAGAATGCTCAAGAACACCGGATTGAGCCCCTTCGGGAGAGGACAACAGACGATCCGACAGCCGCGATAAACCAAAATCGAAATCTGCCACATATTGGAAAATGCTTAGCAGCAGCAAAAAATGTAGAAACGCCGCTGGACTTAGCACGATCGGCGCTGCAAACGTGGTCACCGCTCCGGCAAGTGTCACAATAGGCGTCGAGATTGCGTACACGACGGGATTGCTTAACCGGGACTGCAGCCGAAGCAGGACGGGTTGATCAAAAATTGGGAAGACCATAAACTCGAACATAGTCGATTTGCATGTCGGCAGGAAATTTCGTTTCGTTGTCTGGGCTGCCCGGCCACTGCCCCCCCACGGCCAGATTAATGAGAATGTACATTGGCGTGTGCATGTCCGAGGGTGTCGCCGTAGAAGCCAACCGCGTGCCGTCAAAATACCAAGCGACAACCTCCGGTGTCCAAAGTACTCCGAACTGATGGAAATCGGTTGAGAGATCGGGAACATGCAGTTCAAACCCTACCTTGTCCCGCCCGTGCCGCGCACGCATATGTACCGTGCCGTAGTAGATTGTGGTCTGATGGCCGAGCACTTCCATAACGTCTATCTCGGGCGGCCAGGTCCTGCTGGTGGGCAACAGCCAGAACGCTGGCCACAACCCGCGTCCTTTCGGTAATCGGGCCCGCATCTCAAAGTAGCCGTAGAGCTGCGAAAACGACCCGTATGTGGTTATCAGCCCCGAAGTGTATTGTTGTCCCTGGAGATGCAGCACAGCGTCCGGCGGCGGCAGATCAGCTCGGATCGTCAGAACGCCGTCCCTGACAGAGAACGGATCCAGATGCAGCGGAGACGTGGTGTCTCCCGCGTATGACGGATCCACGTACATTTGCATCTCGCCCTGCTTGATGTAACGCGCCCCCCAAGGATACTCGGTCTGCCATCGTGCTAAATCGAATGTGTCGAAATCGTCCGTGAATGTCAGCCGCCAGCCAGTGGGTGCGACCGATGGGGGCGGAGCCGCCGCAATCAAGAAGATCGCGAGAAAAACCTGAATTCGGGACATAGATGATCTTTCTTTTATGGCACACGGCTGTACCACCGATGAGCTCCGCCCACATTACAGCCGGGGAGCGCGGGGTTCGTGTGGACCCTCAAAAAGACGACCGCACGTTGATCAGCCCATACATTGCCCCATTAACCGGCAGCGGCGTTTCGAGGATGCCGGCGCAGGCGCGTTTGGTGTGGTCCCGGCAGTCATCACCGGATTGCGACACGCGGGATTAAGTTTTAGCGGAATGCATGGCGCGCAACGATAATCGGCGAAGCCTTTCCGCGAAATCCGCGGGCAGGACAAATACGCTCAGCAAAATGAACCAATGCTTGAGCTTCGCGTCGCCTTCGCGACGCATCACCAGGGCGATCTCTCGGAATGCCTTATAATCAGCCTGTCGCTTCGCACGCCATGCGGTCGTGCTGGATAGCAAACCAGCGAACGCAACCCCGCTCATACAAGAGCGGTACTTGCGCGCCCATTGGAGACTTGAGCGCCACGATGTCAGCTTATTTTGCGAGTTAGCGTTCGGATCGAGGTGGTAGATAAACATTGGCTCGGGACACATCAACAAAGGGATGCGTTCGCCTGCAACACATAACAAAAGCCAGCTCCAGTCCTCATGCACTCGATCCCGCGGGAAAGGAACCCGACGCGCAACCGATTTTGGAAACAACAAAGTGCCCGAGCAAGCCATACCGGGGCGCGCAAATGGTGTTCGGCGATCCAAGAGATATTCACCGATGTCGTCTCCCTCGGCAAACAATCTATCAGGCCAGATATGCGATCTAGCACCTGTCGGTTTGCCGATCACCCGACAGGACAATACGAAATCGCCCGTCAGTCCATGCTCCTGGATGAACCGCATTTGTGTGGCGAGCTTGTCTTCAGTCCACTCGTCATCGTCGTCGAGCAATGCGATGAGCTCACCGCGTGCGTGCTGGACGCCAATGTTGCGGGCCCTGGCGGGACCGCCATTCTGGCCTGACTCGATCACCCGCGTCCGATCATCGTGCAGCGATTCGATGACGGCGCGAGTTCCATCGTCCATCCCATCGATTACAATGATGGCTTCGATGGTCGTATACGTCTGCCGCAAGACGCTCAGGACAGCGCGCCGCACCAAATGCGGTCGACGATAGGTTGGAATGACCACGCTGATGAGAGGGTCCGGCATCACTGTAGCCTCTTTTGCGCGTCCATCGCGATGACGATGAAGAAAATCAAGGTCGGAAGGATCGAAATCGAGGCGATTTCGATCTCGGAGAAGCTGTTGATGATGATGTCAAACACGAGCAAGTCGCGCGCCAGATCCGGCTCGCGAGCCCACCGAAGCAACAATAGAAGCAACCCGGCAAAGAATGGTGCCGCACCCATCAGCCCCGCACTATATAGCACCGAAAGATAAGCTTCATGAGTAGCCACCGACGCTGTTGACTGGCCGATCCATAAAGTACTGGCGAAAGCCTCGAAGCTGTTGAAGCCATAGCCGACCAACGGCCGCTGGCTGATGAGATCCAAAACGAAGCTCCACAGGTCGGTTCGTCCAGCCATTGACATGGCATCGTCAACATCGCCGTCCCGTCCGACCAGGCCAAGCAGCATGGTCGTCTCGCCGGATAGTACAACCAGCGCCCCCGCAAGGACGATCGTCCCTATTATGAATAGCAGCAGCCGGCGCGGTAGTTGAAACACGGCAGCGGCTGCAACGGCGGCAAGCGACGAGCGGCTTTGAGTCACCAGCGCGGTAAACACCGCAAGGAGGCCGATTGGTATATACATCAGGGGACGCAGGTATCCCCGATAGGCTGCCATGACCGTCAGCACGACGAGCATTGCTGCCTCGCGTGCCAAGGCGTTTGGGTGGCCGGACAGACCTTGAAAGCGAACATCCCCGGCCTCGGCACCAAGATCGGCCCGCAATATATCGTGTGGATCACTGTTCAGAAAGGCCATGTCGGGTACCACAACAACCGACAGCAAATTTACAATACAAAATGCGACTAAAGACCAAACCATCGTTTGGACCACGAGCCGTGGCGACACATCACTGGCGAGAACGCAGGCAAACGCGAGGTAAGAAGCGACACCAAGCGCCGTTATCAGCGAGAAAGCCATCACCGGCGAATAGAGAGCCGAGAAAATATTTACGACACAATAGCAGGCGAATGCCAGCACGACCGGGTCGGCAAATAGCCTCTTGATACGCGATAGACGGGTCAGACCGATTGCTAGCAGCCCGAACCAAGCTAGCATCTTTGCCCCGTTTTGCGGGTCAAGACCAGCGTCGCCAACCTCACGACTTCGGAATGACATACTCAGGATAGTCAGCAGGACGACCAAAATCGCCAACCATGTCCATTGTTTGCCAATAATCGCATGCCACAGAACAAAGGCCCCTCCGGCAGCGCCACCGACGGCTAGCGGAACAAGCATCGGTGCATAATTGCTACCGGCAGCCGCAACCATTGCGGTCCATACGAGGGTCGCGATCATCGCGACCCCTACTACTAATGTCCATCGCGGCTGTGCCTCAGTGAGCACGAGTCCTCCGGAGGAACGCCGGCAGCAAGAGCACGCTACATAGGAGAACGTCGAGGCTGGCGGTTCCGGCCAGGTAAAGCAGCGGATTGGGAAACGCCGGACGATCTGGTGGAACCGCTACCGAAACGACTTCGACGTCCGGCTGCAACACGTCACCGCGCCCCGCTTCGTCCATATATCGCTGGTTTGCACCCGTCAGAGCGTCGTAGGATGTCTTCACGGCGAGGTGCAAATCCTGCCGGTGACGATCGTTCTCGTGCCACTGCACAAGCCGCGTGTCGATGCGGGCAATCTCGCTTCTCAACGAGGCTTCGCTCTCCTTGGCAATTGCCGCGTCGTTGCGCGCCGCATTGACCAGATGCTGAGCCTCGGCATCAATCCCCTGGGTCAAGTAGCCAAGGACCGCGTTTGTCAAACCAGCGGGCGCAGTCGCTGTCCCTGCGCCAGACTTCAGCTCGACCAGGCGTTCACGCAAACGCTGGATCAACGGCGAAGACAGGGCCTCGCTCGTGTTCTGCAGGTCGCCGCGTTGCGCGGAAAGCATCATGGCTCTGCTGGCTGTCTCGATGGTACGAAGGTGAGCCTCCGCGACCGAGTTGCTCAGTTTACCGAGCTGCTTTTCCATCGAGTTCATGTTCGCCTTGGTGATCCAGACCAGAAAGAACGATGAAGGCGTGCTCAGTCGCCTCCGCCGTATGATAGCTCGCGTGTAAGTTGTTGACGCGATCCTCAAGCGCAGCCAACAACGCCTGATGCGATCCGATCTTCCGTGCCAAATCATCCTTGATGAAAGCGGCAACGAGCGCATTCGTCATCGCCGAAGCTTTTTGCGGTTCGCTGACCTGATAGCCAACCTGTATCAAATACGACTTCCGCTCGCGCTTGACGCTCAGATGTCGCACGAGATTGGCCTGAACCTGAGAGACATCGCTTTTGCGCATCGGTAGCCAAATAGCCAGCCAGGGACTTGTCGCCGCCATTCGCCGAATTAGTCCCGGGTGCATTGCAGGATTGAATTCGGCATCCTTAAGAAGTTCAAACTTGTCGATGACGCTTGACTGCAATGGTGCCGACCGCAGGACATCAATTTTTGTCTGGATTGCATTGTCGTCGAGCGCGTCGCGCACCGACTGGTCCCAGGTTGTCTTGCCTTCCTGATCCGTCGGCCGCAGCAGCACGTCCGAGGTGGCTATATAAGAGCGTGGCAGGAAGGGGTACACCGCTCCGCTGGTCAGCAAGACGATCGCGGACGTTGCAACCAATTTCCAGGCGATTCGGTTGGGACGGCGAGCCCTCGTCGCGTAGCTAATGCCCTCCAAGATCCTGAGATCCGGTTGATCAAGCATGTTTCGCCATCCTTTCCGTACGCACCACGTTGTATAAGCGTCCCCTCATGCTCGACCCAGCCAGCCGGAACGCGACGTATACCGTCGTCGTCATAATATATTGCCGAGTCGTGATGAATCCGCTGCTCCAGCAATACATGCGGAAGCGCATCTCGTTTTGTAGGTAGCGGAGACCTCCGCGACGCGCGACCTGTCCCCTGTTGTATCGGACACGGACCAATACTTTGGGAACAACCCCAAACTTGGCCCCATCCAGCGCGAGACGGACGAACAAATCCCAGTCTTCCAGCAATGCGTAATTTGTTCGATAGCCATTCGCCTTGCGCAGAGTCCCAGCACGGATCATGATGCTTGGGTGACAGAGGATATTGCGCCACTTGAGCGCCTGCACGATCGCGTCATGGACCACCGGCGAAGCCTTGATCCGGGTTGCCGGACCGTCGTCAAATTCCTCAGCCCAACACCCGATCACGTCGACGTCTGGATGGTCGAGGGCATACGCCAATTGCACCTGCGTCCGCCCGGCCAGCGATTTGTCGTCACTGTCCATCCGCATGATCCAATCGCCAGTGCAATGTTCCAGTCCGGCGTTCAGGGCGGCGGCCAATCCCTGATTGATCATCAGTCGCACAATGCGGACAGCGGCAACCCGAGGATCACGTGCGTATCTGGCGATGACTTGTTCCTGGTCATCCGCAACGGGTCCGTCAATCACCAGAACGACCTGATCGGGCGGGCGTGTCTGCGCGAACGTCATTTCGAGGGAACGACCGAGTTGTTCGGCGCGCTCCCGGCGATAGGTCGTCATCAGCAGGGAAACCGAAGGCTTAGGGACTTCAGGCATGACGTCGGTCGCCTCCTTGCTATCGCGCCCCAGTTCGGCCAAACACAACGGGGAATGTCCGCAGGAGAATGCCGAGGTCCACCGCCAGGGTGCGCCCTCGCACATACGCCACATCCATTTGCACGCGTTTTTCATAGTTAAGTTCATTGCGGCCGCTGACCTGCCACAATCCGGTCACCCCCGGCCGGACCGAGGTGACGAGCGCTGAGAACTGCCGATACCTGCCGCGCATTTCAGCCTCAGTGACCGGGCGCGGCCCGACGAGGCTCATATGGCCAAGTATCACGTTCCACATCTGCGGTATTTCGTCCAGACTCGTCTTGCGCAGCCATGCGCCTATCGGGGTGATGCGCGGATCGGCCTCAAGCTTCTGATCGCGATCCCATTGTTCCACGACCTCGGGATGATAGCGTAGATATTCTGCCAAGCACTCTTCCGCGCCGACCACCATGGTGCGAAACTTGTAGCATCCGAAGCTGACACCGTTCCGTCCTATTCGTTGATGCGAGAAAAACACCGGACCGCCATCCGTTGCGACTATTAATGCCAGCAGGCAAAAAATCGGTGCAAAAATAATGATGAAACAGAGCGCGCCTATAACGTCAATGCCGCGCCTTGTTGCGTCGTCAGCAAACCAGATCACGGATTGAAGCCCGTGTCTTGGTTCAACACCCCCGTTTGGTTCCGGGTCGATAGGTATGTCACTCATGACGCCCCCAACATTTCGGCGATAGATCAGGAATTCTTTCCGCTTTCCAGACAAGGAACCACCGTTAAAACGATATTGTTAAGCTCCGTCTAAACTGTGTCTTAGCAAGAAGTGATGGCCAGGCTGATACTACTCGAGGAACGACGCATCAGACCCGTCGGACACGACTTTACTGTCCAGCGGACCGTATTATTGCTACGGTTCCGCATAAGAATTGACATGAGCCGTCAGACAGTGTCGGAAGCCACCAAGCAGGGACGGCTGCTCTGGTGGAGCGGCGCCGTCAAAGGAGTATTAAACTAGTCCATGCCTATCTCCTGTTCGATACCGAGACCGTCAGACGAGTTGCGGGACAGAAGTCAAAAGAAGGTCACGAAACCCGACCCAAAGACAACGAATGCGGTCATCTGGAACAAGATGGCGGATCAACGCGCCATGCCCCTGCTCCGGATCACTGTCAAATTCGACATGCTTCCCGAGGAAGTGCCGAAACGCTGCGAGTAACGGGGTGTCCCAATGCCGAGCTCGCAAGATCTCCCGGAAAATGCATTCCAAGCCACCGCATTCGTAACTGGCAATGCTCATGGCTCGCGTCAGATCATCCGCTTGCCGGCTAAGCGACAAATAGCGTCGGCCAGCCGTTCTAGCCGTGACTTGCTGGTCAGGATCGACCGGAGACAGTCGCAGCAGGCGCCGCATGAACTCGTCATGATTCATCTGCTCGCCGGATGTGGCCACCCCAGGCCACGGCGAGAGGTTGTCGGTCGCACATTCCTCCCGGACGAGTGACTGCAATTGCGCATCATCAGGATGCATGCTGAGGGCGATCTGCAGATTCTCGCGGAACTGGATGGAAAAGTACCAGTACGCCCGCGCCACAGCAGTAAGCTGAACGCGATCGAGGGAAGACCATTTGAAGCCGCTGATCTCCTCGATCACCGGCAAGTAGCCTGAAGTCATTACGTCCACACTGCACCTCCTCGTTTATGACTGGATTCATCCACCTGGACCAGCGCAAGAACGAGAGCGAGGACATCAGCCGCCGCCGTTATGCCGTTGGTGCGGCACACCCTAATCGCCGCTCGATTTCCGGGGATCATACGCGCGTTCATGACGCCGCCTCAGGCATGGCAGCCTTCAATCGGCGGGCCACCAGCAAATACGAAAGCCAATTGCGGTATAGCTGCACCGCAAATGGAGCCCAGCCTTCGGGCAGCTCGGCGCGCTCCAGAACAGCTAGATTATGAGAGTATCCATCGCATTTTGATTTTAACTCCGCGGCGACGTTCCCATTGAAGTAGTTGCGCGGCATTTCAGGGTAGCGCTGTTGCTCAGCGTTCTGAAACCGCGCGACATCCCGACGATACTCGCGCAATAGCGTATCAAGGTCGTATTCAGGATGGGTTTGGATGAACACGTACAGGCTACGGCCAAATTGTTTGACGAATAGATCGACACCCGCATCTTCGGATTTTACCAGCACCTCGTAGCCATGCATGCCAAGTTCGTGTTCAGGAAGATCATTCCAGCGCGAATGCGGAACACGCCAAGCTGCCTGCGTATTCACGAGGATCGCGTGCTCAGCTATCTTAACGGACTTGAAGATTCCAAAGATCTTGTCTTCGCGGGCTTGTCGTTCCACCCCATCAAGATACAGCGCGGCTGCGTGCGCGGCGAGACAGGACCAAATGACGGAGGCTGTATGCTGCGCGGCCCAGTCGGCAACCATTGTCAGCGGTTGCCAGATCGGTTCGTCTGGCAGCGATGCCGCCCGAGGTTCGGCGCCCGTCACGATGAGACCGTCCAGCTCGCTCTCATACAGGTCTTGTAGGCGTTCATAATAAGCCGGCCGAGCACCTGCCAGGCGAAACCACCGAAGCTGGAACGGGAGATCGTCGCGCGCCGCCATGGTCAGCAGATTGGTAAATTGCCGCTCGGCCATGGCAATCCCGGCGGGCGGCATGTTATTGATCAATCCAATTGTTAGCACATCAGACATTTTTAGGCCCCTGATGGAGCGCCGTCTGTCCACTGCTTACATATAAGGAGTGAATTCCACCTTCGGAAGCCGCAATCCATCGCTCAAGCAGCGGCCTGGTCGGATTACTTATATGACTATAGCGGAACTTGCTCGAGTCAAGATTGAACAACGCAGCACCATGGCCGGCGCTGTCAAAGACATGCGCAACTGGCTGATAGATGAGAACCTCGCTGGATTGAGTTTGCGCGTCCGGACTGCATTCAGCGGGTAGTACTACGGTTTCACTCCACATTTACTTGTCCTCAGACATCTCGGCGTCAACCAGCTCCATCGCTCTTATATGGCGATATTTTTGACCTGACTGCTGCACAGCACACTATTCCTAACGGGCCCTGCCAGTACAGCAGGGATACATTGAACGACATTATTAGAATTGTCGAAGAGACGTTAGCGCCTGTTACCGATCGTTCGCGACCGACATTTGCCATCTACCAGCTCGGCCTAAGGGCAAAAATAAAACTCCTTCACACGAGATTTTGAGTGTAGTCACGCGGCAGTCACGTCCTGCCACGAGAACTGTCTATCTCTTACCTAACGTAATCTTAAGTTACGTTGTAAAAAAAATTGAGCCTGACTAGATCACATTAAAGTTAAAGGCTATTTGGATAGCAAGTCCAGAATTGTATCGAATAAAGATTTAGTTGTAGAAGTAATCTACATAGCAATCCTGAATTGTTATATTAAACCACATTTCTCTAAAGCGGCTTGTGTTCACGTGCAACTCCAAATGGACGGTGAGGCATATGCTATGAGCGTGCATAGTGTCGCCGGACGACTTCTGAACATCATCCGGATGACTTCGAAGCTCTGCTAGCACGGTTCGGAAACGCTATAGTGTTATATTAGGATTCTTGATTAAGAGTCTTAGGTAACAGTCGCTCTTCATAGGCAGGAGGCCTCGGTGGTTTTGTTGCAACATCCGCTGCTTGCCGCAGAGCACCTTTAAGGCCGCCCATGCACCGCCGAGGAACGTCCCAAACGGTGGGCTCCCACAGCTTCCAACCGACCTGTATGACCATGCATGCGCTTGGAGCGCTGCGTCAGGTCACCATCCACCTCGCGTTGGTGTCCGGGCTATCAATGCGGATTTGGTACTCTCGTCGCTCGCCGCCGTCGACAAGGCCGGGCAGTTTGCCGTACGTTGGAACGGGGCCGATCGAGAGAGATATGCGACGACCCGCGTGCGATCCTGAAGGCGCGGCCCTACCTGGTCCGCGCCGACTGCCCGTGGCGCTACCTGCCGACGGATCTGCCCCATTACCACCCCTCAAGCCGCGTCTACGGGTTGCGTGACTGCTGTCAGTGGGAGAAGCGCGTCGGCATTCTGGCGGTTCTGTTTGTTAGACGGAAGGAAAGCATCGGGCGCCAAGCATGTTCATATTCGACAGCCAGTCGGTCAGAACGACCGAGACTGGCCGCCTGAAAAGCTATGACGCCGGCAAGCACATCGAGGGGCCGTGAGCGCCGCGTCGCGACCAATAACCTTGGTCTGCCGATCAAGCGCCAGGCGGTTACGGCCAACGTTCAGGGTCCCGACGGGTTGCCGACCCTGCTGAAACCATGAGCCAGTAAGGTCCATGGGTGAACTTGCCTCCGGCGCCTGCTGCCTCGTTGCCATTTAGCGAACCTCGGATGCCATCACTGGCACTTCAACGTTGCGCTAGCCGCAGCCACATTCGTCCGCGGCGGCTTCGGCTACCAGGCCGACTTGCCAACTCGCCAGATCATGCAGGCTTCGACCCTCGATCTTCACCACGAACGAGGCGATGAGCAGAAGCAACAAGGCAATGATCACCGATCGCCCCGCGTTAGCTATTTCCCAATGCAGAACTGGGAGAAAATTGTTTCAAGGATATCCTCGACCCCGACATGGCCGGTGATCCGGCCAAGCGCGCGCATCGCCAGCCGAAGGTCCTCCCCACGCAGTTCCGGCAGCTCGGCCTGTTCCGCCGCGTCCAGATGCGCCGCTGCCGCCAGCAGCGCTGCCCGATGCCGCGCACGGGTCAGCGGCGGAGGGCCGCTCGACTCGGTCATCTCCCGTGCGGCCTGCCCCAGGCGGGCGCGCAGCACGTCCATCCCCACACCGGTCTTCGCACTGATCCGCAATGCCTCGTCAGGGCCGGTCATCCCCAGATCCGCCTTGTTGGCGACCAGGATGTGCGGGCTGCGAGCGGCCTGCACGGAAGCCGAACCGGCCTCCACGACCGTAATCACCAGATCCGCGTCCTGCACCCGGGCGAGCGCCCGTCTGACCCCCTCCGCCTCGACCACGTCGGCGGTGTCCCGCAGTCCGGCCGTGTCGACCAACGTAACCGGCACACCACCCAGGATGACGCGGGTTTCCAGTGCGTCGCGCGTGGTGCCGGGAAGGTGCGAGACGATCGCCACATCGCGCTCCGCCAAGGCATTGATCAAGGTGGATTTCCCACATTGGGGGCGCCGGTGATGGCGAAGAACAGACCCTCCCGCAGCTTCTCACCGCGGCCGGCATCGTCCAGATGAGTTTGAACCTCAACGCGGACCGGCCCATTGTGGCCAGAAGCTCTGCTTCGACCTCCGGCGGCAGGTCTTCGTCCGGAAAATCGATCAGAGCCTCCTGATAGGCAAGGATGCCGCGCAGGCGGTCCGCCCAGCCGCGATACAGCGCACCCAGGGCGCCCTCCATCTGGCGCAGCGCCTGGCGCCGTTGCGCCTCGGTTTCGGCGGCGACCAAGTCGTTCACGGCTTCGGCCTCAACCAGATCCATGCGGCTGTTCAGGAAGGCGCGACGGGTGAACTCGCCGGGGTCGGCTGGGCGCAGGCCCGCCTCGGTCAGCGCCTGCGCCACGCCGTCGATGACCGCGCGGCCGCCATGCAAATGCAGTTCGGCACAGTCCTCGCCGGTGTAGCTGCCGGGGCCGGGGAACCACAGGACCAGGGCCTGATCCAAAATTGCGCCGGACCGGTCGCGCAGCCGGCGAAGTGAGGCATGGCGCGGTACCGGCAAGGCGCCTCCGCACAGCGCGGCGATCGTGGGGCCGGTGTCAGGGCCGCTGAGACGCAGCACCGCGATGGCGGCACGCGTGGAGCCGGAGGCGAGGGCGAAAATGGTGTCGCTAGACATCCTTCGATCATACACTCGTTCGCGGCTGCCTGAACGCAGTGTGGCGAAGCCGGACAAGACCCATGTCAGTCTGGTCCACCACCTGACCCGACCGTCAGAAAATCGGCGATCGCCCGGGCGAGCACGGCCGGCTGCTCCTCCGGCACATAGTGGCCACAGCGCTCGATCAGCACGGCCGAGACATTGTGCGCAACGCGCCGCATCGTCTCGGCCGATGCCCCGCCATAGCCCGCTTCCGCGCCCACGGCCAGGACCGGCATGGCAAGCGGTGTCTGACCCCATGCCACGTTGTCCCGGCGGTCGACCGGCAAGGCGCGGTAGTAACCGAAGGAGCAGCGCAGGGCGCCCGGGCGGGCCAGGGCATCGGCGTAGCGCTTGACTTCAGCGGCGCTCACCGAGTCCGGATCGTACAGGCCCACCGTATCGCGCCGCATGAGGTAGTCGACGAACAGCCCCTCGCGTCCCTGCACCAGAGCCTCCGCGATATCCCCCGCCATGTTGAAACCGAAATGCCAACTGCCGCCCTCGGCGACGTTCATCGCCTTCTCCTGTCCGAACCCCGGCAATCCGCTCTCGATGAACACGAGGTGGCTTACCTCGTCCGGCCATTGCGCGGCATAGGCGTAGGCGACCTGGCCGCCCATGTCGTGGCCGACCAGCGCGATCCGCGAAAGGCCCAGCGCCTGCACTAGCTCGTGCAGCCGCAGCGCGATCGTCTTCTTGTCGAAACCGCCATCGGGCTTGCCGCTGTCACCGAAGCCGGGCATGTCCGGCGCCACGACATCGAGGCCCGTGGCGAGCAGCGGCATGACCCGGCGCCATGCCCAGGATGTCTGCGGCCAGCCATGCAGCAGCAGGACCAGCCGGCCCACCGACGCCGGTGCGGCGATAGGCGAGGCGGATACTTCCAAGTCGAAGCGTGGCAGCGTGCGGAGTGTCATGATCCACGGCAAGTTTCTCCAATTGTTGCCAATCCAGTAGAGCTTCCAACTGCCGGTCCACCAGGTCGCGTGCGGTGCGTTTATGACCTGAATAGATCCAGCACGGCGATCCGACGCAATGCCTGCGTTGGCTCCCCTCCGGTCACGCCCCATTTTTCACCCGATCCGCTTGGCACCGGATACTTAAGTCTCTGCGCAATAATAAAGGCGATGCATGTGAAGCCGCCCCAGATGCCGCCACGAAATTTCTCGGGGTCGTTGCCGGGCGCCGGTTCAACAGTCCTGGCTGATCGGTGCAGTTCGGCCACCACTTTAGGCATTTGCTGATGAGGCCAGGTAAAACTGGCGCTTACACAAGATTAATGACACGTTATTCATAAGCACGTAAGTCACGCACCTCAATCAATCGTGTAACAGCACCATAAAACTTTGCGCGAGAACTTGCCTTTAAGGCACGTGGCCCACACGCTCAGTGGACACGCCACGATATGACAGGAGTATTCCCCATGTTCTACAAGCTCGCGACAGTGATCGGCGTTTCGCTCTGTCCTTGCCTTACCAGCGGTCGCGGCCAACACCAACCAGTCGTCCGACAGCACGTCGACAACGCAGAGCAATTCGACTTCAGGCAGCAATATAACCCCCATCCGGCAGCACCTCATGCAAGATCTTGAGAAGGCCGGATATACCGACGTGAAGATCACGCCGGCCTCTTTCGTTGCGCAGGCGAAGGACAAGCAGGGGCACCCCGTGACCATGCTGATCAGCCCGGACGCCGTCACGACAATCTTCGTGGAGCCGGAATCCAGCACCGGTGCGAGCACAGGATCCACCTCGGTAAAGCCGAGCAATGGGGGTGCGACTGCTTCGGCTAGCAACAAACAGCAATAGATATTTGTAGCCAAATCCTACCGCCGGCCGTTCCAGCAACTTGCACCCCGCGTCGAACGGCCGGTGCTTCTGGGTGATCCGTTCACGCCGCGCAAGGCGGGAACTATTGCATGACTGCTTCGATCCCATCGGTGTCTCGCATCAGAGCAAGCCATTCGCGGATACTGAAGCACACGATGCCGGCGCGGCGGCCACGATGGCTTTAATCGCCGGCGAACCTATTTATGAATGCAACGAACAACCCTTCGTCGCCCGGTCCATGTCTTTCTTCAATCCGCGCAGCGCGAGGCCGACGAGGTCCGGTGCGTCAGCCGGTTCGGCACGGAACGCGTCGCGATTGGCGGCATCATGGCCGGTTGCAAACATCGCCCGGACATAAACCGCTATAGTCAAGCCTCGCTCGAGCCCGATCCGCCAGGCGCGCAGCAGCGCCTCGGGCTTGGCCGCAAACACCAGCATGGGCTGGCCCAACAGGCGGGCATATTGGCGGCCCGCGGCATCCTCGTACGGGTCGCCGAGGGCCTCGGGCGCCGCGGCGGCGATGCCGGTGGCCAGAAAGGCCGTCACATTCAACTTCTGCCAGACCGCCAGGTCCTCCTGCACGAGGATGGCTACTTTCGTATCGAACATCATGAATCCGCTCGCCCTTGTGCTACACGGCGGCGACTTCAGCGGATTGTCGCGTCGGCGTCTGGAACGTCCGTGCAGCAGGCGCGATAAGCCGCCGGCGTTACCCCATAGGCACGCCGGAACCAGCGGCCAAAGTGGCTCTGATCAGCGAAACCACACGCCGCCGCGACATCGGCCGGAGCCTCGCCACGGGCCAGCAGATGGCGGCCGGATAGCAGCCGGATTTGCACCAGGTAAGCGTGCGGAGAAGTGCCGTAGACCGCCCGAAAGGCGCGCGTGAGCTGGAAGCGGTCCCCGGCACCGGACGCACGCGCCAGCGCGTCGATGCCTACCTCGTCCGCCATCATCTCATGCAGCCGCTCTCGGGCTCGGCGTGCCAGGCTGTAGTCGCGGCCTCGGGCGGTTGCTCTGCCGGTCGGATCGGCCGAACGATCTAGATGCAAACGTAACAGATCCACCACGGCATCCAAGGTCGCATCCACCAGCAGGCGATCCGGCGGCTGAACAACGCGCCGGGCAGGGGCTGCAAGCCGATTGGCCAGCCCACCGCGCCGCCAGTCCCAGCCTGGTGGGACGCCGACAGCCGGCCCAGAACATGGCAAGCCCGCCGGATAGCACGCGCCAGCCGCGCATCATCTACCAGACTGGCGGAGAACCCCCGATCATCGCAACCCCGCTGATCGTGCGCTGCCAGCGCGGCACTCAGCCAGGCCCGCGGCAGATACAGCATGCAGTATGAAAAACCGTCGACGTTGCCGGCTTGTCCGTCATGCGCCTCCTGCGGCTCGATCAGAATGACCCGGTTCGGCGTGCTGCGCTGAAGGGCGCCACGGCAGAAGAAATCCTGCACGCCATGCTCGGTGACGCCGACCAGCCAGTCGTCATGTCGATGCAGGTCGTACGCATGGCCGGCAAAGCGGGCACGGATGGCCTCGATCCCGCTGACCCTGTCGCGGACAAGGCGTACCTGGTCCGGCGGCACGCCGCGTCGCTTTGCCTCAGCCGCCGGCGGCGATTTCGCGCAATCCATCGGCCACCGTCAGCGTCCCGCCGGTCACCGCGCGGATCTCCTCCACGGTGAACCCAGGGGCGATTTCGCGCAGCAGGAACCCCGAGCCGGTCGGTTCGAACAGCCCGTAATTCGTCGCTACCAGCGTCACCACGCCCTTCGCCGTCACCGGCAGGTCGCACGCCTCCACCAGGCGGGAGGCGCCGTTGCGGGTGACATGCTCCAGGATGATGAACACCCGCTTGGCGCACGCCGCCAGATCCATCGCGCCGCCGATGCCGCCGCCCTTCTGCCCCTTCAGCTTCCAGTTGGCGAAGTCGCCGGTCATCGAGACCTGGTAGGCGCCCATCACCGTCGCATCGATATGCCCGCCGCGGATGACGCCGAAACTGTCGGCATGATGCACCACCGCCGCCCCCGGCTTCAGCGTCACGTTCTGGCCGCCGGCGTTGACCAGGTTCAGGTCTTCCTCCCCCGCCGGCGCCACCCCGCCGTAACCGATCACACCGTTCTCGGAATGGTACGTGATATCGCGATCGCCGATATCGGTGTTGGAGCACATCGTCGGAATGCCGACGCCCAAATTGACGATCCAGCCGTCCTGGAATTCGTGTGCCACCCGATCGGCCATCTGCTGGCGTGTCAGACCTCTGGTCCCGCTCATCGGCGCTCGCTCCTGCCGCTTGGTGGGCCACAGGCCCTCGGGTTCCGGCGGCACCTGCACCAGCCGGTGAACGTAGATACCGGGCGTATGCACGTCGTCCGGATCGATGCTGCCGATGGGCAGGATGGCCTCGTCGATCTCCGCGATCGTGCATCGTGCGGCGGTCGCCATCACCGGGCAGAAATTGCGCTGCGAGCGGTGGAAGCGCAGGTTGCCGGCGGCATCGGCGGTGCGCGCGCGGATGAACGCGTAGTCCAGCTTCAGGGCGTATTCCAGCAGGTATTCGCGGCCGTCGATCACCCGGGTTTCGCGTCCGGCGGCCAGCTCGGTGCCGACCGCGGCCGGAGTGTAGAACGCCGGGATGCCGGCACCGGCGGCGCGCAGCCGTTCCGCCAGCGTGCCTTGCGGCACCAGTTCGGCATCGACTTCGCCGGACTCGTAATACTTGGTGAACGGCAGCACGTCGGTCGGACGGGTGGCGGCGGTGAAGGCGCAGATGACTTTCGCCACCTGACCATTTTCCACCAGCATGCCGATATCGGGCATCCGAGGCTGCTGTGCGCCGCCGGTGGTGTTGGCGACCAGGGTCAGCCGTTTGGCGCCCTGCTCCATCAGCGCCTTGATCAGATTGAACGGCGTGCCCGGCATGGCGAAGCCGCCGAAGCCGATGAGGCTGCCGTCGGGAATGTCCGTCACCGCGTCGCGGAAACTGCTGCGCAGCTTGGTCTTCTGGGTCATCCGTTCCGCCCTTCGTGTCGCGTGGATGAAGGTTCAGGCGCCGCTCCATGTCAAGGCAAGCGCCATCAAGGGAACCGCCGTCGCCGGACCACCTCGCGGACGATCCAGCCAGCCAGTGCGGCCGGTGGCAACCACGGCAGCACATAGGCGACGCAAGAGATCAACAGTCCGAAGGACAGGACGACGTCATGGACAAACAGATCGATGGCGGCGCGGATCGGCGAGACGTCGAAAGGTCCCGCCTGCTGGATCAGCCCGTTATAAGCCACATCGACCTTCACCGTGTCGGTGACCGAGCGCAGGTAAGCGCGCTGCGCGATTTCGCTTTCGATGGTGCCTTGCACCTCGGCGAGTTGCTTCTCGACCGCCACCAGGTCGGCGACGCTGGTGCCAGCCTGCTTCAGCAACTCCGACAGCCGGTCGCGCAACGCCAGTTGAGCGTTCAGCCGCTTCTCGATATCCAGCAGGGGAACCGTCTTGTCCTCGGCCGTCGCGGCGTGGCTGACCAACCGTGCCGGCGGTGCGGTGATGGCATCGGCGAAGGCCGGATAACGGTCCGGCGCGATGCGGATGGAAATCGCCCCCTGTACCGCGCCATCCGGCAGGTGGTCGAGGCGCGTGTTCAGCACGGTGCAGCCCGCCACCAGGCAGTCGGTCAGGTTCTTCTGCTGCGTCGCCTCGACCCTGGCGTTGGGAAGTTCCACCGCGAATGCGTGGGCGATGGCGATGCGCTGGTCCGCGGCACCAGGCGAGCGCGGCTATCGCCATGGCTCTGCCCGCCACGCGAAGCGGCAGCGGCGCGGTGTCTGGTTTGCAGCCCGCTTGCAGCAGTGCCAGGACGGCCGCGAGCGCGACAGGCCACGCTGCGGTGGAATGACGCATGGACGATGGCCCGGTCCGGCCAGTCGCTTTGGCTACTGGTTGAGGTTCCAGATGTCGCTGTCCAGCATCCAGGTGCCGTTCACCCGCTTCCAGACCACCACATATTTGCCTTCGAGTTTTGTCATCTGCTTTTGCGGGTTCGGCGCCTCGGCGGTGAAGCGGCCGATTTCCCGTGCGGCATTGCCGTATTGCTCGACCGAGACGGTTTGCAAACCGGTAAACTTCAGCCCGCTCTGCATCGCGCCCGCCCATACTTTCTGGATCCCCTCTCGGCCGGACACCATGTCGCTGCCCGGCGGGAAGACAGTGGCGTGCTCGGTGTACAGGCGAGCGATCGCGGCCGCGTCGCCCACGTCATAGGCCGCGCCGAATTTCTGGTTGGCAGCCTCGATATCGGTCTTCACGTCACGTGCCTTCGCGGTCGCGGCGAGCAAAAGCAATGGGATCGCAAGAAATGCGGTTTTCATGACTGGTTCCCCCGGCGGCTATGGTGCGGGTCGAGCAATGTCGATCCGCCTGCCACTTGTCAAACCGTGTTTCGATGATGGGCCGCGGCGGCCGCTTGCCGCGACATCCGTGGCCGCTCATGATCCCGCCGCGATCTCGTGGGGAAAGGACACGGTTTGACCGAATCATCAGGCCTTGCACTGCGGCGGATCGGCACCCTGCAAACGCCATGGCGCACGATCGCCGAGTGTCCGCGCAACGGCCGCCAGCCTGATCCGCCGCCGCTGTGCCGCGTGCGCGTCGAGCCGGACTATGTGGACGGGTTGGGCAGCCTGGACGGCTTCACCCACCTGATCCTGCTCTATTGGCTGGGACAGGATGCAAAGCCGCCACAGCTTGTTTTCACCCCGCCGTTCGACAGCCAGCCGCGCGGCATCTTCGCCACCCGTGGCCCGCGCCGGCCGAACCCGATCGGCCTCTCCGTCGTCTTGTTCGAGGGTTTCGAGGCGGCGGACTGCCTGAAGGTCCGCTACCTCGATTGCCGCGACGGCACGGCGCTGCTGGACATCAAGCCCTATTTGCCGACCACCGACAGTGAGCCAGGGGCGGCGATGGGCTGGCTCGACCGGCATGCAACGCGGAACGGCTAGTTCAGGACGAACAATCGCCGACGCTATCTACGAGAGTTGAAAACCCGCGGAACTTGTGGGTGAAAGTCCTATTTACCCATGATCGAATGTTATACGGCAACCACGGCGACGCGCTCGGAACCGCCTCCGGAGTTGGAAGCATCGGATTTGCGGCGGTTGCGCGTGCTGCTGCCCGGAGCCGTTATTTTTCCGCCGGTCCGATCCGATCGAAGTGACCCGACCACACCGTGGTCCAGGGTCCGTCTTCGCCGCCACGCGAGGCATATTCGGCGTCGACGCGATCGGGCCGGATGTTGCGGTACGTGTAGCGCCACCGCTTTCCCCCGCCTTTTGGCTCGGACGTGAGGACGAACGTCCCGTCCGCCGCCGGACCGCCCAGGTAAACTGTCACGATCCTGTCCTTGTCCGCCCAAAGCTGCCGCCATTGTTTCCGTTCGCTGTCCCAACCGGAGAGGCCGATACCTTGTGTCTGGCCGTTTGCCCCGGTCAGCACTTCCTCGATCGCGCAGCCGCCGGCAGTGCGTCTGACCGCGTAATGCTCGGCCGCCGGTGCCGCCGGGTCATGCCATGCGCCCAACCAGAAATCGAACTGGTCGTAGGGCGGGCCGGCGCAGGCGGCCCAGGCCGGCCCCCAACCAAGCAAGGCGCAAAACACCACGGCCAGCCATAAACGCATTGCAGTTGCCTCATTCCACTGCCCGGACGGGACCAGGATGGCCACGCTCGGGCCTTTGCTCAGACCTGGGCGGCGCTCACGGTTCGCGCCCCGGGCATTGGAAGGTTAACAGAGACTGGCGCCTGAACGAAAGGTAGGCAAGGCTGACGGAATGATATCCGAGCTCGCTTCTTAGCAAATGAGCGCGTGGGCTTAGCAGAACAAAGCCTTATCCGGCGGATGTTACAGAATTCATGAATTTCGCAGCAAAATTTGAGCATTGAAAACATTTAGCTTTTTTGCTGCGGAACCTAGCTGCATAATGCGGCATGAAAAAATACGGCTACGCCAGGGTATCGACGGACGGCCAGAGCGTTGACGCCCAGGTGCGGCAACTCACCAAGGCCGGATGCAAGAAGGTGTTCCGCGAAGTGGCGAGCGGAGCGAAGACCGACCGCGTCCAGCTCCGCAAGGTGCTCGCCCAGCTTGAAGACGGCGACGTGTTGACGGTGACGCGCCTTGACCGGCTGGCCCGATCAACACGCGATCTACTCAATACTCTTGCCGCCATATCCGATCGCAAGGCCGGGTTCCGGTCTCTAGGCGACACATGGGCCGACACGACGACCGCGCACGGGCGGCTGATAATAACCGTTCTTGGAGGGCTGGCAGAGTTTGAGCGCGAACTAATCCGCGTCAGGACCGGCGAAGGTCGGGACCGCGCCAGGGCACGAGGCGTGAAGATGGGGCGCAAGCCGAAACTCACCCCGCACCAGGTGAAGGAGGCGCTACAGCGCCGTGAGGCGGCGAGCCGATGCGGGACATTGCCCGGAGCTACAACGTCCACAACAGCACGATTTCGAGGCTGGGACTGTGATAGACATGCGGCGCAATGCGCTTTGCCCTTGCGGAAGTGGCAGGAGATTTAAGCACTGCCACGGGCAGATGGAGATGCCGGGCAGCAGTGTTCCCCCTGAAATCGTCGCCGCTGTAGCGGAACACAACAGGCGAGAGATCGAGCGGCAAAAACTCTTTGGGCTTGGGCGGTCCCCCGTGTGGTTTGACGACGAAGCGCATGGTTATCGCATGGTGGCTGTAGGCGGCACTTTATTCTGGTCTCAGCAATGGAAGACGTTCCACGACTTTTTGTTGCACTACATCAAGATCGCGCTCACTGGCGATTTCGGAAACCGGGAGTTGGCAAAGCCGTTCGAGGAGCGTCATCCGGTGCTGCAATGGTATCAGCATCTTTGCGATCACCAACGTAGGACTATTATTCAGCCGGGCGAGCCGGTATGGGCCATATCAACCGGGCCGGTGCAGTCTTATCTGTCGCTCGCGTATGATCTCTTCACCGTGGCGCAGAACGCAACGCTTCATGCTCAGTTGGTGAAACGGCTACAGCACAAAGATCAGTTTCATGGAGCCGTTCACGAACTCAAGGTGATCGCATCGTTCATTCGCGCAGGTTTCGATATCGAATTTGAAGACGAGCAGGACGAGCGAACGACCCACCACGAATTTTCTGCTCTGCATCGAGCGTCGCAAGCGGCATATTCGGTTGAAGCCAAGGCGCGGCATCGTGACGGTGTTCTTGGGAAGGCGGGGGAGATGCGCGAATCGGCGACGTTCCGCGCCGATGTCGGACGACACATTCAGAAGGCGCTCGCCAAGCGAGCCATCCACCCAAGGATTGTTTTTGTCGATGTGAACATGCCCGCAAGCGAGAAGATTGAGCCATCATGGCTTGACGATGTGACCGGCGAGCTATCGTGGATAGAGGCGCGGGAGCGACCGGCAGACCCCTATCCGCCTGCGTTTTTGTTTTTCACAAGCCATCCCTATCACTTCGCGGGCGCTGACGAAGCGGCCCCGCGAGGACTATCGGTATTTCGTGCATTCAAGTTGCCCAAGTTCCAGCCGGAGCCAATGGCGGGTCTAGCGCGGCAGCCGGCGATTGAGGCCTTGCTTGAGATCCTTGGCAACTCATACCGAAATACCTGCAGACTTCCCTTAGCCTAACGCGGCGCCGACTTTCCATAAAACGGATTAGGCGGTCCGGGCCTGCAACCGGATTTCTGTGTCCCCAATTAGCTTACGATAATCCGGTTTATCACGTGCTTGCTTTGTGCTCGATTCACGCCATGACCCATGACAAAAACCCGCGCCGTCGCCCCGCATTGTCCAGGACCCGGCCAGTTGGCAAGCGGGTTATAATGCAGGCATGGTCGGCATGGAATAAACGCCCACTATGAACCAGTGACAGTCAAGTGGAGGAACAGACCAATGGACGAGACGCCCCCCCCCCTCCCCCCCCCCTCCCTCCTCCCTTCCCTCCCTCTCCTCCTCCCCCTCCCCCCCCCCCCCCCCCCCCCCCCCCCCCCTCCCCCCCTCTCCCTCCTCCTCTCTCTCTTCTTCTCTCCCCCCCCCCCTCCTCCCCTTCCTCCCCTTCCTCCCCCCTCTCCTTCCCTCCCCCTTCCCCTCCCCTCCCCCTCCTCCCCCCCCCCCCCCCCCCCCCCCCTATCCCTAACTCCCTCTCACTCCTGCCCCTCCCCCCCTATTCCTTCTCCTCATCCCTCCCCCCCCCCCCCTCCCCCTCCTCCCCCCCCCCCCCTTCTCCCTCCCCCCCTCCCCCCCCTCCCCACCCCCCCCCCCCCCCCCTCTTAGGCGCGGCCCTTTAAAACCAGGCAATCGCTTATCCGAATGGGCGCAGACGCCTTCGGCTCCGCGCGACCTTGCGCGTAAGCACGCGGCCCCGGCGGAGCGGAGTTACCCTTGGGTTGGGTGGAGAGCAGCCAATTTGACGCACCTGCTACCCCAAGACTAAGCTTTATGCAATTAAATGCAGGGGGGAAAAGATGTATCGCGGAATGGGATTTTTCCCTCGCGGTCGGTCACGCTCGCCGGATTATCGATCCTGGCCGTTGCCTACGCGAGTGTGAGCCCGGCGCACAGCCACTGCCGGAACCAGCAAGACCAGCTTGCCGCAACTCAGACTGATCCCCGCTATCCGGCGTTGCAGCAGGCCCTCGATGACTACGTTGCGGAGCAGCAAGAGGCGGAAGGCTTCTCCGGCGTCAGTCTGCATGTTAGTTTCTCGGCCACCGGGCCGGTGCTCGATGTTGCCAGTGGCACCACTTCGTTTCAGGACGGGGAGCCAATCTGTCCGGATACGTTGTTTCAGATTGGCAGCATTACCAAGAGCTTCACCTCCGTCTTGATATTAAAGCTGGAAGCCGAGGGCGTGCTGGATATCCACGATACGGTTGGCAAGTGGTTGCCTCAGTATCCGGCGTGGTCGTCCATAACGATCGAACAATTGCTGAACCTGACGGCGCCGATCACCGAGGACTACTTATTTGACACCGGTTTTCAGACAGACTGGGTCGCGGCCGTCAGTCGGACATTCACGCCCACGGAACTGCTAGGCTATGTTTATCCTGGGTCGGGAAAATCGGCAAAGCCCTGGGATTACATCAACACCGATTACATTCTGGCCGAGATGATCATCACCGAGGCCAGCGGCATGTCGTATGACGCCGCCCTTAAGAAAATGTTGCTTTTGCCGTTACGGTTGCACGAGACCTTTTACCGTCCCCAAGTGCCGCCGAAGCGGGTGCTCGATGCCCTGGTGAGCGGATACCTTACAGAATCGATGTGCAAGACCCGTTTGAACGTGACGCCGCCTTGCGCGCGGTTCCCACAGGATACTTTGCTCGGACAGGACATAAAAACTACCAGTCTCTCGGTTTTAGGCGCCGCTGGAGGGATCATCGCCAGCCTGCCGGACGTTACCCGTTGGGTGCGGGCGCTGTTCAGTGACACGCTGCTGCCCCCTAAACAGAAAGCCGAGCTGTTCTCGCTTGTATCCGTAGGTTCGGGGCAGCCCATTGCGAGGACCTCGCCAACCGACACAACCGGATTTTCACTTGGCATAAGTCAGAATTGGTTCCCGTTTTTGGTGGGAGACCGGTTGTGGTCGTACGTGGGTCAAACGAATGGCAACCGGGTCGCATGGTTCCGCCGTCTAGGAGACGACTTAGTCGTGGTCGAGGCGTTTAACAGCAGTGGCCCGCTCGCCGGGGGCGGCGGAAACTCACCGTATCCTCTTTACAAAACGGTGCTCGGCATTCTCGAACCGGAGAGCGTGATTGATCCCGAGGCCCCGCCGCCGCCCCCGCTCGAGCTAGGCCCGAATTAGTCTAATACCAACGCGTCTTTCCGAAGGATGCCTTCACACCGCGCTTGCCTGCGGTAGTGTGCATCGCCATGCTTTTGGGATGTTCATCATCACCGAGGCCGAGGCCGCCGCGATCCGCGCCGTCTTCGATCAGGAGGGCGAGTTGTCGGCTGCGATTGAGTTGCGCCGACGGTTTCCGGGGGTCACCGACAATGCGAAGGCGCGGGCCTGCGCCCGGACCATCGCCGGGTGGGCGCCGCTGCCGACCCGGCCTTGCACCGTGACACGGCTGCGTTCCCGCAAGGACGGCTAGCCAAGGTGCGCCCGCCCAACTGTTACTATTGATAACAGATTTTAGCGGTAATTACCCAGCCCGGAGAGACAGCCAACCCTAATCGCTATGCTTATGCTAAGGCACTATGCGGCAGCTCTCTCCACTTTTCGACCGCCTTCTGCAAGATTGCGTATCCTGCAAAAAACCGCTTGCCCCATGCCACGCATAACCCAGCGGCACACGCTGACTACCCGAACAGCATCGCCACCTTGGCCACGGTGATCCAGACACCCCACAGGATCGGGATGCCCACAGCGCCCCACGCCAGCACGGCCACCAAGCCCAGTCGCCCGCCATCGGTAGCCGTCACCGCTTCACCGGCAGCCACGGCCGGCCCTCGTGTCGCCGCGACCTCCTGCTCCGGCATGAACCAGCGGCGCGGCACCGGCCGCACCAGCAAATTCGCCACCAGGCCGATCAGCAGCAATCCCGCAAGCAGATAGAGCGTCACATCGTAGACCGAGGATCGAGGCACGCCGGCGGCGATTGCCGCTTCCCGCATGTAACTGACCAGCACCGGACCGATGATCCCCGCCGTGGACCAGGCGGTCAACAGGCGGCCGTGGATCGCGCCCACGAACTGCGTGCCGAACAGGTCGGCCAGGTACGCCGGCACAGTCGCGAAGCCGCCGCCATACATCGACAGGATGACGCAGAAGAACCCAACGAACAGCACCTTGTTGCCGGCATGCGCCGCCCACGGCGCCAGCCCGTACATCGCCATTCCAACAATGAAGAACACGAAATACGTCGCCTTGCGGCCGATATAGTCCGACAGTGAGGCCCAGAAGAATCGCCCGCCGATGTTGAACAGCGATAACAGCCCGGCAAATCCTGCTGCAATGGCCGCCACCGCCTGACGCTGACTGTCGCTCAGACCGGTGAACGACACACTCGGCTGGCCGATCAGCGACCCGCCGAAGATCTCCTGCAACATCGGTGACGCCATGCTGAGCACGCCGATCCCAGCCGACACGTTCATGCACAGCACGACCCAGACACACCAGAAAGCCGTCGTCTTGTGGGCATCGCGCAAATGCACCTGGCCGTGCGTCATCCAGGCTTGTGTGCCGGCCGCGGGCGGTGTCCATCCGGCTGGCCGCCAGCCTTCCGGTGGCAGTCGATAGCCGAACGCGCCGGCCATCATGAACACGAAGTAGATCAGCCCCAGCACGACGAAGGTCTGCCATACGCCAGCCTCCCCGGGATCGATCCCGTGGTGCGAAAGTAATTCATCAGGATCTGCGCCAGCGGGGCACCGATCATCGCGCCGCCACCAAACCCCATGATCGCCATCCCGGTGGCCATGCCGCGCCGGTCCGGAAACCATTTTATCAATGTCGATACCGGAGAAATGTAGCCCAGACCAAGGCCGATGCCGCCCAGCACGCCAGTGCCGAGCCACAGGATCCAAAGCTGATGGACGTAAATGCCGAGACCGCCGAGGAGCAGGCCACCGCACCAGCACAGCGCGGCAACGACGCCGGCCTTGCGTGGTCCCGCCCGCTCCAGCCAGCCGCCACCGACCGCGGCAGCGACCCCGAGGAACCCGATGAACAAGGTAAAAACCCAGTTCAGGTCGGCGACAAGCCAATCACAGCCAGTGCTGAACAGCGCGGTCAGAATACTGGACCCGGCCGGGCAGGCGACCGGCTTGGCGCCACCGATCACCCGCGATAGCGGCAGCCAGAAGACGCTGAAGCCATACGCCATGCCAATGCACAGATGGATCGCCAGCGCGGCGGGCGGCACCAGCCAGCGATTGAACCCGACAGCAGAAATTATTCGATTACGATCCAATAGGCCGTATGAGACAGGCTTCCCGGCGGATCGGCTAACGGCGGCATTCATGTCGTTTCCCTGAATATTTTGTTTGGTTATAGTAGCAAAGCAAAGTCAGGATCGGGTGTCGGCTCCTGTATTGCGCATCATGGAAGCGCGCTACATCAGCTTTGGTTTGAAGTATCCGATTCATGCGCCCAAACGTGGTCGGGTCGCGACTCACGCTTCTCTACGATCGGATACGAGCCGTTCAATCGTCTCGCCCACCAGATGATCGGCGATCGACGCATCGGCCGAGTTGCACGTCTGGGCCTGAAAGAATCCGCCGATCCGGTTGGCCATGCGGGTCAGTTTATCAGCCGATATGCTGCACCGGCCATGCACTGATACGATCGGGATTGGCGAAAACCTCAAAGCCGTCGTGGCGGGCGACACCGACCAGGGTGATGCCGGCATCCGTGGCAGCGTCGATCGCCAGGGATGTCGGTGCCGAAACCGCCACGACCACGGCCGCGCCAAGCGTCGCCGCCTTCTGCACCATTTCGACCGAGACACGACTGGACAGCAGCAGCAGGCCGTCGGATGCCGCCCGACCTGTGCGAGCCAGTGCGCCCGAAAGCTTATCCAAGGCGTTGTGGCGGCCGACATCTTCCCGCAGGGTCAGCAGCCCGGCTTCAGGTGTCCAAAGCGCCGCGGCATGGACCGCATGCGTGACTGCGTTGAGCGTTTGCGCCGCCGGCATGGCTCGCAACGCGGCGTGGATCATGGCGGGCGTGAATGTGCGCCCTGCTGGAACCGCCGGTGCCGGGCGGATCGCCGCCGACAGGCTGTCCAGCCCGCATAGGCCGCAGCCGCTAGGCCCCGCCAGCCGCCGCTGCCGCTGGGTCAACGCATCCAGTCTTTCGGCGACGATGTCCATGCGGCACTCGATGCCGTCCGGGACGGCGACGACCTCCAGCGCCAGGATGTCGCCGGCCTGGCGAATGATGCCTTCGGACAGGCTGAAGCCGACAGCGAAATCCTCCAGGTCGGCGGGAGTGGCCAGCATCACCGCGTGGGTCGCGCGGTTGTAGGTCAGCGCGACAGGCGTTTCCAGCGGCACAGGCCGGGTTCCCTCCGCGCCGGCCTCGCCCCGCCAGGCGACACGCCGAACCGAGACGACGGGGTCAGGCACGGTGCAGCTGCCCATCGACGGCCCGCGCGCGGTCTGAAAAGAGAGCTCAGTCACCCGCCGGTGCCGGTTCAATCCAGCGGTTTGCCACCGACGGGCCCCGATACGCCACCTGCCAGCCGGAAGGCCCGTCCGACGGCGCGATCTGCACCCCGGTCACTTTGGATTCCGGACAATATGTCCTCCAGTCCGAGGCGTCTGTCGTGACCACGTCTACCTGTGTCAGCCTGTGATGAAATGTTGTAAAAATGACGCTCGGCGATACCCAATCAGTCACGCCCGCAGCATCGCCTCTCCGGCTCGCCACGTCCGCCCAATAGTGAGCGGCAAAACCGCAACCCGACTTTCTCATCCGTGGCAACGTATTCAATAATGACGAAGTTGCCGCGGCCACGCACATGTGCATGATCAGCATGCCATCCGGCGCCGCCTCGTTGCCGTCAAGCGTCGTGCGGGCAATCTCGGCCATGATCTCCAGCGGATACAAAGTGACCCACCCGTGTCATCACCGGGCTTGGCCCGGTGACCCACGACTTTCTTCTGAATAAACAAAGTCGTGGCCGGCCGGAGCCTACCCTCAGGCGGGCCGCTGGCCCGACCCGTGGCCGGCCCCTCGGCCTTCGCCAAGGGCGGGCATGACACAATGATAGTAGCCACCAGGACTGCCTCGCGGCATTTGAAGCAGTTGTTTCGAGACAAACCCCTAGTGCGCTCCGCTCGCAGGCGCCTCCGGATGGGCCATCAGCAGCCACGCGCGCCGCAGCCGCAGGATCCCGCCACGGGTCTGGCCCTTGTCGCACATGCGTTGGCCCTCGGTCGAAAGAACGGTCACTTCCGAGGGCGGCGGCGACGGCGAGAGATGCACCATGTCGCTCAGCCGGTCCAACAGGCGCAGACAATACTCCGGCGTATCGCTGGTCACCTCCAGCACGCTGGATTGCGCGCAGACCTGAAAGCCGGATACCACGCCCGGAATAACCAGACTTAGAACCATGCCAGCAGAGCCCAGGAGACGCATAGCGAACGGCATGGCTGTGTCCATGCCATGCCAAGCCTCTCCGCGTCGTGAGTAACAGGTGACAATACGGTTATGCCGCGTGACATCAGCCTGGCCGGCGTGGCCGCGATGCGATCATTCGGCTTCGGCGCCGAACTGTGGGCCATCCTCCGACAACGGCAGGGTCAGGGCGGCGCGAAGGCCCGGTTCATTGTCCTCCAGCCGCAGGGTTCCGCCATGCAGTTGCGCAACGGCCAGCACCAGAGAAAGGCCAAGACCCGAACCGGGCGTACTGCGAGCGGTTTCGCCACGGTAGAAGCGGTCGGTGGCCTTCTCGCGCTCCGCCGGCGGAATGCCGGGACCCTGGTCGCTGACCGTGATGATCACCACGCCATCAACGGCCGCGGTCAGCTGCACGACGCCACGCGGAGGAGAGAATTTCACCGCATTGTCCACCAGATTGGCGATCGCCTGCTGGATCAGCGCCCGATCGCCATAGGCCGGCACGTGCGCCGGCGTGTCGACCCGCAGCGCAATATCGCGCTCGTCTGCCACCACACTGTACAACTCGGCGACCTCGGCCAGCAACGGCACCACGTCGAGGCGAGCAAAAGACGAGCGGCGGGAGCCAGCTTCGATCTGTGCGATCCGCAGCAAGGCCTGGAACACCGCGACGATCCCGTCCAGGTCGGTGGTGGCCCGTTCAATCGCTGCCCGCAGGTCATCCGGCGTTTCGGCGTGCAGCACGGCATCCTCCAGCCGGGTACGGGCGCGGGTGATCGGGGTGCGAAGGTCATGCGCGATGGCGTTGGACACCTGGCGGACGCCATCCATCAGCCGGCCGATGCGGTCCAGCATGTCGTTGATCACCTCGGCGATCTGGTCGAACTCATCGCCACGGCCGGTCAGCTTGACCCGGCGGGCAAAGTCGCCGCCGGCAATCCCCGTGGCAGTGGCCGAGATGTCCGCCAGCGTGCGGCGAAACAGGTTGCGGATCACCAGCGCCCCGCCGGTCGCCATCCCCACCACGACCACCGCCGCCCAGAGCAGCGCATCGGTCAGCAGCGTTCGGAACTGTGCCCGCACCTTGACGTCACGGCCCACCAGCAGATGAAAGCCGCCCGGCAGATCGAAGCGCTTGACATGCGCCAGCGACCGCATGCCGGCCCGCTGTACCGGGATTTCATACGGCAGACCGGCCTGGGTCACGTTGGGCGGCCAGCGATCCAGATTGCCGGCGATCTTCTTATCGTCGGTGTCCGCCAGGAAGTACAGCTGATCGGCGTCGACATTCTGCGCCAGCCGGTCATCGATCGTATGGATCAGCGCGGGCAGGCCGCCTTCCAACCAATGTTCGGACAGGTCTTGCGCATCAGCCTGGATCGCCGCCGCCGTTTGCCGGTCGAGCAGGCCGGCGGTATCCCACCACAGGAAAATTGCCAGTGCCGTGGCACTGAACGCCAGCAGCAGGGCGTAGATCACGCCAAAGCGGAACCCGGCAGACCTGAACAGGCCCCGGTCGATCACGATGCGATTGGCGCACATGGAGTGGCCACGGCCATTGGGTGATTACGCGTGTTCCGCCCGCAGCATATAGCCGGCGTTTCGCACCGTGTGGATCAACGCGAAGGGGAATGGCTTGTCCACCTTCTGCCGCAGGCGGGAGACATGCACATCAATGACATTGGTCTGCGGATCGAAATGGTAGTCCCACACGCCCTCCAGCAGCATGGTGCGGGTCACCACCTGGCCGGCGTGCCGCATCAGGTATTCCAACAGGCGGAATTCCCGCGGTTGCAGGTCGATCTTCTGGCCGGCTCGTTTCACCTGACGAGACAGCAGGTCAAGTTCCAGGTCCTCGACCTCCAGCTTGGTAACCGGGCCCTCACCCTTGCCGCGCCGATTGAGCGCTTCCACCCGTGCCAGCAACTCGGCAAAGGCGAACGGCTTTGTCAGATAATCGTCGCTGCCGGCTTTCAGCCCCTTCACCCGGTCGTCGACCTCCGCCATGGCGGACAGGATCAGCACCGGCACGGTATTCTTCTGGCTGCGCAGGGTTTCCAGGATCTTCAGGCCGTCGATCCCGCCGGGCAGCATGCGGTCCAGGATCACCGCGTCGAAACTCTCACTGGCGGCCATGAACAAGCCGTCGCGGCCATTATCGGCGTGTTCCACGACGTGGCCGGCCTCGCGCAGACCTCGCACCACAAAGCCGGCTACGTCCTTGTCATCTTCGACCACCAGGATGCGCATGATTGTTCCTCTCAGCCTGACTGTTCGGTCGGCCGGCGGCCGACGTTTACCGGAATATCCATCTCCCGCCCCTGGCGCCGGATGGTGACCTTGACGCTGTTGCCGGGCGGCACGACCGCCACTGCCTTGATCAGCCCGCGCGAGCTGTCGATCCGGTCGCCGTTGATCGCCACCACGGTGTCGCCCTGGCGGATGCCGGCCTTTGCCGCGGGTCCTGTGCGATCCAGATTGGCGATCACCACACCATCATCGCGATCCTCCACCGACACACCCAGCCAGCCGCGCTCGATCGTGCCCTTGGTGAGTAACTGGTTGACGATGCGGGTCACGGTCTCGCTCGGGATGGCGAAGCCGATGCCGACGGACGCGCCGGTCGGCGAAACGATCACCGAGCTGATGCCGATCACCTGACCGTCCATGTTGAACACCGGCCCACCCGAGTTGCCCGGGTTGATCGGCGCGTCCAGTTGCAGGAAATTATCGAACGGGCCGGAGCCCAGGTCGCGTCCCTCGGCCGAAATGATACCGACGGTCACCGATCCGCCCAAGCCGAACGGGTTGCCAGCCGCCAGCACCCAGTCGCCGACCTCCGCCGTGCGCGAGTCGCCCCAAGTGACCGCGGGCAATGCCTCGTTCCCCTGCACCTTGATCACCGCGATATCGGTCAGCTCGTCGTGCCCGAGCACCTTCGCCGGAAGCTGCCGGCCGTTGGTCAGCGAGACGACGATCTTGTCGGCGTGCCCCACCACGTGGTTGTTGGTGACGATGATGCCGGAGGAGTCGATAATGAACCCCGACCCGGCGCCTGCCACCTGCTCCTTCCGATTGCTGAAGCGGCGGCGAAACTCCCGCCCCAGCGGTGTGTCGCGTAGTTCGTCCGGCAGTTCACTCAGCATGTCGCCGCCGCTGACCGTCTCGGTCACGGCAATGTTGACCACCGAGGGCAATACTTTCTTCACCAGCGGCGCCAGGCTTTCCGGCGCGGTGCGGGCGTCAGCGTCGCGCGGCGTGCAGGCGGTTACCAGCAACGCAAGGCCGAGCAAAAGGCCGCGATAGGTCTCGGGCGAGAAAATCCGCCGCGAACACGGCCCAAATGGCCACAAATGCGGCCGGACGGCGACAAGCTCGGCTTGCATAATGAGGTTCGATCTCCGGTCCGGCGGCGCGAGGCACGATTTACATTAAAAGAAGATGGCGCCGGACCTGGGCTGTAACAAGAATCATACAGATCAGATTTAGTTTGAACGAACCAAAGCAACACTGCCGTCCTCGGGCCAATCGTGTTTTGGATAACGGCCGCGCATGTCGCGGCGCGCGTCCGCCCAGGCTCCCGTCCAGAACCCCGCCAGGTCGGCGGTCACCGCGATCGGCCGGCCGGCCGGGGACAGCAGCGCCAGCCGCAGCGGGATGCGGCCGCCGGCGAGGCGCGGCGTCGTCGTCATGCCGTAGAACGCTTGCGCGCGGGCAGCGGCCAGCGGCGGCGTCACGGTATAGTCGATCGCCGCGCGACCTGCGGGCAGGCTCAGATGGGTTGGCAGTTCCCGATCCAGGCGGACCGCCAGTTCCCACGGCAGCCGCCCGCGCAGGATCGCTTGCAGATCGAGGCGTTGCAGATCGGCCAGCCGTCCGATACCCGCCAGATACGGTGGCAGCCACGCCTGGATGGACGCGGTCAGCTCGGCGTCCGTCAGGTCGGGCCAGTCGATGTCGGGTTCGGCTTGCCGCATCAGCGCAACCCGGGCCTGCAGTTGCCGCGCGGCGTCGGTCCACGGCAGCGGGCGCAGATGGTCGGCGGCGACGGCATCCGCCAAAAGTTCCGCCACGTGGGCCGGATCGATCGGCTCGGTGCGGTCGGACAGGATCAATGAACCGAGGCGCCGGCGGCGGCGCGCCAGGACACTGCCGCTGGCCGGATCGAAGCTGGCTTCCATCTGTTCCGTCACCCGTGAGGCCAGGCTGGCGGGCAGCGCATCCGGGTCCAGGATCGCGGCCAGCTTGATGCGCGAGGCGGCTTTCAGCTCCAGCGACGCCACCACCAGCAGCCCGGCGTTGGCCAACGGATCGGTGCGTGGCAGGCGGGCGCTGCCGCCACCGGACAGGCGGAACGATCCAGGCTCCCCGCGCCGCTGGGCGATGCGGTCCGGGAACGCAGCGGCCAGCAGCGGGGCAGGGTCGGCGGCCGCAATCGTGTCAAGCCGGGTCGTATCTGCCGGCACCTGCATGCGGCGGCGGTATTGTGCGGCGGCGCGCCGGATGCGCGACACGGCGGCGCGGTCGGCATGTGGGTCGTCGCCGGCAATGGCGGCGATCCGGCTGGCAATGTCGGCTGGCGCGTCCGGCGATCGCAGCGGGTCACGCTCCTCCAGCAGTGCCGCCAGGTCGGCCGCGAGCGCGGCCTGTCGCGGCGTCGTGGCGGCCAGCATCATGGCCGCCAGTCGGGGATGCGCGCCGATCCGCGCCATCTCACGCCCCGCCTGGGTGATGCGATCGTGGCTGTCGAGCGCACCGAGCTCCTTCAGCAACGCCGCTCCCGCGGCCAGCGCGCCAGGCGGCGGCTTGTCCTGAAACGCCAGCTCGGCCGGCGCAGTGCCCCATGCGGCGCAATCCAGCACCAGCGACGACAACTCGGCCTCCAGGATCTCCGGCCGGTCATACGCGGGCAGGCCTCGATGCAACGCCGCCGACCACACCCGGACCGCAATCCCCGGCGCTTCCCGCCCGGCTCGTCCCGCCCGCTGGTCCGCCGCGGCACGGGAAATGCGGGCGGTCGCCAGCCGGGTCAGGCCGGTCGAAGGATCCAGCCGCGGCGTGCGTCGCCACCCGCCGTCCACGACGATGCGCACACCGGGCACAGTCAACGAGGTCTCGGCGATCGAGGTGGCCAGCACAACGCGGCGCCCCTCGGCTGGGCGGAGCGCGCGGTCCTGATCGGCCAGCGGCAGATCGCCGTGCAGCGGCAGCACCAGCGCGCCGCAACCGTCCAGCGCCGACTGGGTGCGGCGGATCTCCGCCATGCCAGGCAGGAAGGCAAGGATATCGCCGTCATGGCGGTCCAATGCGGCGCGCACCACCCGAGCGACGGCGTCCGGCAAGTCACGCGGGTGGGCGATGTCGCGCGGCAGATGCTCGATGCCGACGGGAAACATCCGGCCGGCGCTTTCCACCACCTGCGCTTCCATCAGAGCGGCGAGACGAGCGCCGTCGGCGGTGGCGGACATCGCCAGCAGGCGCAGATCGGGCCGCAGCACACGTTGCAGGTCCAGGCAGAGCGCCAGCGCCAGATCGGACTCCAGGGAGCGTTCGTGGATCTCGTCCAGGATGACGGCAGCGACCCCGTCAAGGCCTGGATCGGCTTGCAGCCGGCGCAGCAGGAGGCCCTCGGTGATGACTTCGATCCGGGTTTCCGCGGAACCGGCGCCATCCAGCCGGGTGCGGTAGCCGATGGTCTGGCCGACCGGCTGGCCCAGCAGGAACGCCATGCGCGCGGCGGCGGCGCGGGTGGCAAGCCGACGCGGCTCCAGCATCACGATCCGGCCATCGCCACGCCAGGGCGCGTTCAGCAGCTCGAGCGGCACCAGCGTCGTCTTGCCGGCGCCGGGCGGGGCAACCAGCACGGCATTGCAGCCGGCGTCGAGCGTGGCACGCAGCGCGGGAAGGATGTCCGTGACAGGCAGATCGGGTACCATCGCAGCGGAGGTAGCCGATGCGGGCTTCGGCGGCTACGAGGGGTTTGGCGCTTAGGGTTTGTCTCGAAATAACCGCTTCAAACGTCGCGAGGCACTCGTGGCGGCTACTAACCTCGTGTCATGGCCGGCGCAGGCCGGCCACCCACGACTTTGTGTATACAGAAGAAAGTCATGGGTCATCCCCGGATCAAGTCCGGGGACGTCAAGCTTGTCCCTGCGCAGGCGGGAGCCCGGTGATGACACACGTGAGTAACCTTGGGCCCGCCACGCTCAAAGCGGTTACTTCGCGGCAGCCTCTAATCCCACTGCGTCAGAAGGAAAGACTGGCCAGGCCGGACCGCGTCCGCACCTGTTTTTCACCACAGATGAACACGGATGAACACAGATAGTCCGTCGCGCCACGACGACGCTTGCGTTCGCCGTGCGCCGTTCGACCGGCGGCGACAAGCCAATCAAGCCGCTGCGCCGACGCCCGATCGGCAGCTTCATCCCAGCGCTGTCTGTGTTCATCGGGGTTCATCTGTGGTTGCCGCCGCCGGCTTCCGCCGCCCCTATCCATGCACTGCGTGCGGCGCAGTCGCAACGGCTACGGAAGCAGCCACTCCAACGGGGCCAGACAACGGCGCCAGCAGCAAGATCAGGCTCTATTGTGATGTCTTCACCGATAAATGACGCAGTAGGATTAACGCGCCTTGCTACGCGCCACTCGGCCGGCATTCTGCCGGACACATTTCCCCCGCTGTAACCTGTCCCGCAGGTCCGCCGTCCGCGATCGCCCGCTGTTACCGCAATTGACGTCGCCCGGCAGAAACGCTATCAATTTGATAGCAAAATGCCCCCCGAGGTTCTCATGGGAAGTGTTATCGTCCGAGGGATCGACGCCGACCTGATCACCCGCCTGAAGCAGCGCGCCGCCGCGCATGGCCGTTCGGCCGAGGCAGAGCATCGGGAGATCCTCCGGCGGGTTCTCACCGAGGCATCGTCGGACATGCCATTTGGCGCCTTAAAGGGGAAGATCCGCATCGCGCCCGACTTCGACCAGACGCCGGCCGAGATCATCGACGCCTTGGAAGGCGGCGATGTGTGAGATTGCTGCTTGATACGCATGCTCTGCTATGGGTGCTTGCGGACCCTGACCGGCTGGCATTCGGGACGCAGCGCAGTCTTGCCGACGCGGCCAATGCTGTGTTCGTCAGCGTGGTTTCGTTATGGGAAATCGTGGTGAAGCGCCGGATCGGCAAACTGGATGCCGACATCGCCTCGATCACCGCGCAACTGGCCCCGGCAAGCAAGCTGCAGTTACTTGGCATCTCCGCACATCATCTGCACGTCCTGGATCGTCTGCCGGTTCACCAACAGCATCGAGACCCGTTTGATCATCTGATTGTTGCGCAGGCGATTTCCGAAGGCATGACGCTTGTTACACAAGACCAAAACGCTTCGCTGTATCCGATCCAGATTATGGCTCCGTGATGCGAGCTACGAGGACAGCACGGCTAAGATTGCAAGAGTCGCATACTGAGAATGGATCAATCAACGGTAATCGCCTTGTTGGGCGTCTTTATATCAACCCTATCGCTTATAGTCTCCGGCGCCGTCCTTTGGTTTGCCTGGCTCAGGCGCGGGCGACTTTCTATGACGAAGCCGACGGTAATTTTCTTCGGCCATGACATCACGCCTCGCCCAATCCCCAAGATTTTCTTGCGCACACTTCTTTATAGCACTTCAGCGAAGGGACAGGTTGTTGAGAGTATGTATGTCAAGCTCCGCCGGGGCGGATCCGAGCAAACCTTCAGCTTTTGGGCATACGGCGAGACCAGCGATCTCAAGCCGGGCAGCGGGCTTTTCGTTGCACAAACGGGAGTTGCATTCAATCATCATTTTGTCCTTCCCACGCCGCATCCCGGCTATCAATTTGGAGAGGGATTATGTTCCATCGTCGTATTCGCCCGCGTGGCAGGCAATCCGGCACCGATCAAGCTCAGCGAATTCGCACTGACACTTTCAAGAGCTGATGCCGTAGCCCTCGCTGGACAACACGGCATCCTGTTCGAACTAGAGCCGGACACCGGCCGCTACAGTGGGCATACACAAGAACATTCCATTGCGTAAAATGGGAATCACCATTGAGAATAATTGCACGAGCCATGGCTGGGACCCGTAAAATACCAAAAGCAACACGGCAACATTTCACCTTGGCGTGTCATCAGGCTGCCTGCCGGCATCCCAGTGCTCGCAGAGCAGCCTGTGGCTCACGCGCGAGAATGATCATCAATGCCCGTGCGCTCGGCTCCATCAGTGTCCGCCCCTGCTCCCAGTTCTGTAGCGTGCCAAGGGGCACATGGATGGCATCCGCGAAGCGCCGTTGCGACATACCGAGCTGCTTGCGGATAATCGCGGGCGATATGATGTCCTCATCCCGGAGGACCTCATCTGGGTCGTAGCCCTCCTCGAGCATGTGCCGCCGAATATCCTCTTCTGTCGTAGCATCGATCTTGGCGAGATCAACGTTCGGCTTGCTTGCCAGGATCTCTGCCAACTTCATTCCCGGTTTTGCCATCGCCTGAGGTCCTTTCCACTCGCCTTCCATGCACTGATGATCCAGCGAGTTTTGGCACGGTCTGTGTATATCACAACGTAGATACGACCGTCGACTTCACCGATCGCTCTTATCCGTTCTTCGCCATAGTCCTGCCGTTGGTCAATCGCTTCGACCGTTGGACCTGCGAACATCCGGACGGCATAGTCGAAACCGAAGCCTCGCTCTCGGCGGGTCTTTTCGTTCTTCCTAGCATTCCAATCGAATTCCACACCGCCATATAGGACATGCGCCTATCCGCTTCAAGCGGATACAAGCCCTGACGTCTGGGCTGCAAAGCCTATTTGAGTGCATCCGCGCTCTCCAACTCCCAGCTGACTCTCTGCAAAAGAGACGAGGACCGCCTAGTATGGCGTTAGAGACGCCATGTAGACTGAAAGCATCGGACGCGTCATGCGGCGCGCCTGAAGGAGAGGGTGTCGCGCGGTGCCGAAGAGGGGATGGCACGTTGATCGGAACGCGCCGATCCACCGCGCAACCCGGCCGCGGCGCCCATTGTGGCAGTCGTGCAGGCGATCGCTGTTCAGAACGGGAACCGACGTATGCTAACCAAAGGGGCGCCCCAGGCGGCAGTTTCAGTCAGATTGAGCCGGCGCTCGATGCGAAGATCCAACCGGTCCATCCGGCGACTCGCAGCCACAAGGTTCTCTTCGACATTTGTAACCCGCACCTTAAGGTTGGCAAGGTCTTCGATCACCCGATCGAGCTTGGCGTCCACTTGGCGCATGAAGCGCAAAACAAGGCTGCCGGACCCGTCACCCATGATCTGTCCTGGAGCGGAAGTGTTGTACAAATGGCAGCCCTATTCAAGGCTTTACGTCTCAGGTGACCAAAGTGCGGCATGATGTCAGAACGTATCGTATGGCTCGCACGTCCGTCCGGCCCCGGCGCTGGCCGAGGCACACGATGGCGCAACCCTCACCACCAAGTCATACTATGGCCCTAGCACAGCCTGGGCACGCCATGAGCTTTCGTTCCCTCTACCGCCACGGTTTCGTTCGCGTCGCCGCCTGCACGACCCGAACCGCGCTGGCCGACCCGGCGACCAATGCGCAGTCGATCCTGCGCATGGCGCAGGACTGCGACCGGCAGGCGGTGGCGCTCGCAGTGTTCCCGGAGCTCGGCCTGTCCGGCTACGCCATCAGCGACCTGCTGCAGCAGACCACCCTGCTTGACGCGGTGGAGGCGGCGATCGACACCCTCCTCGCCGGATCGACGGACCTCATGCCGCTGTTGCTGATAGGTGCGCCCTTACGGCATCTGGGTGCACTTTATAACTGCGCCATCGCCATCCATCGCGGCCAGATCCTCGGCATCGTGCCGAAGATCCATCTGCCGAATTATCGAGAATTCTACGAACCCCGGCACTTCGTCAGCGGCGGCGGAACCGAAGGCGGCTCGATCACCCTCGGCGGCCACACCGTCCCCTTCGGCCCCGACTTGCTGTTCGAGGCCACCGACATGCGCGGCTTCGTCGTCCATGCCGAGATCTGCGAGGACATCTGGGTACCGAACCCGCCCAGCGGCGAGGCCGCGGCCACCGGCGCCACCGTGCTGGCCAATTTGTCGGCCAGCAACATCACCATCGGCAAGGCGGAAACCCGCCGCCTGCTGTGCCGCTCGCAGTCGGCGCGCTGCCTGGCGGCCTATCTATACGCGGCGGCGGGCGCCGGCGAATCGACCACCGACCTGGCCTGGGACGGTCAGGCGTCGATCTTCGAGAACGGCAACACCTTGGCCGAGACCGAACGGTTTCCGGTGGCGGACCAGGCGGCGATCGCGGATATCGACCTCGACATGCTGGCCCAGGAGCGCTTGCAGATGGGGTCGTTCGATACCAACCGCCGCCGCTACTGCTCGTCTATTTCGCCGCGTCGGATTTGCACTCGCGCCGCCGCGCGACACGGATGTCGGCTTCCGCCGGCGTATCGAACGCTTTCCCTTCGTGCCCGCCGACGTGGCTCGGCTGGAGCAGGATTGTTACGAAGCGTACAACATCCAGGTCTCCGGCCTGGCGCAGCGGCTGCGTGCGACGGGACTGAAACGAGTTGTCATCGGCATCTCGGGCGGCTTGGATTCGACGCAGGCGCTGCTGGTCTGTGCCCAGGCATTCGATCTGCTGGGGCTGCCGCGCGCCGATATCCTGGCCTACACGATGCCGGGCTTCGCCACGTCGGACCACACCAAGGGGAACGCTTGGCGGCTGATGCAGTCGCTGGGAGCGACACCGCACGAGCTGGATATCAAGCCGGCTGCGAAACAGATGTTGGCCGACCTGAAACATCCTTATGCCACCGGCAAGTCGGTCTACGACGTCACGTTCGAGAACGTACAGGCCGGCCTGCGCACCGACTACCTGTTCCGGCTGGCGAACCACCAAGGCGGCATCGTGATCGGCACCGGCGACTTGTCCGAGCTCGCCCTCGGCTGGTGCACCTACGGCGTCGGCGACCAGATGGCGCACTACAACGTCAACGCCGGCGTGCCGAAAACCCTGATCCAGCATCTGATTCGCTGGATCATCGGCACCAGGCGGTTTGCCCCGGACGTGCTGGAGACACTGGACGCGATCCTTGCCACTGAAATCTCCCCCGAACTGGTGCCGGTGGGCGAGAACGAGACGCCGCAGAGCACCGAGGCGAAAATCGGCCCCTACGCGCTGCAGGATTTCACGCTGTTTCATATTCTTCGTTATGGCTTTTCGCCGTCGAAGATCGCCTTCATGGCGCTGCATACCTGGGAAGATCCGGCACGCGGCGATTGGCCAGCGCATTTCGGGCAGCACCTGCGCGTCGGCTATGACCTGAAGCAGATCAGGCACTGGCTGGAGGTTTTTCTGACCCGCTTCTTCGCCTTCAGCCAGTTCAAACGCAGCGCGATGCCGAACGGCCCGAAGGTTTCGGCCGGCGGCTCGCTGTCGCCGCGTGGCGATTGGCGCGCGCCATCCGATGGCAACGCCGCGGCATGGCTGGCCGAACTGGAGCGGAATGTTCCGCTAGAATGATGATAGCACCCGCGTGGCCTGATCCGGTGCACCATTATCTGCTTCTGATCGTCGCCGGCGGTGGAGTTGCGCGTGTTCGTGGTATTGTTGAGTGCCACGGTCACCGCCGGGTTCATTCCTCGCAAGTATTGAATCCCGGCCTGGTTTGCCAAACCTGAAATCGTCACCCCCGCCAACGTCCCAAACCAGTCTCAACCGCGACAGTCAGAACTGTGCGTGCAGCCTGAAGCCCAGAACCGATACCGGTCCACGATCGCGGTTATAGGCGGGGTTGACGATAAGTTGGTAATCCGCCGTAACATGGGCATAAGTCAGCACCGGCAGCATGTAATAGCTCTCGAAAATCTGCTCCAGCCCTGGATGCGGCAGGATGCCGTCGCCGACCAGGATGCCGAGGCCGCCGGCATTCAGGAAGCGTTGGCCCTGGCGCGAGAAATTGTTCAGCGCAATGGCCAGACCCAGCTGATCGTCGGGCCGCCGCCACCGATTGCCGGCAATCGACAAACCGCCTGACACGGTCTGTGAAATGTCGGTGAAATCGTAAGCCTCCGGGTTGCCCTGGGAAATGCCGGCGCGGGCAAACAGGCCGATATCCTCGGCCAGTTGCTGTTCCAGGTTCAGCCCGAAGCCGGCCTTGCTGCGATAGTCGCGGGTCGCGGCGATGTCGGCCGGTTGCCCAGTCGCCACGGCGATGTCGGTAGCCTGGGAATACAGCCCAAGGCGGGCGCGGGTGAGGTAGGCCAGGAATTTCACCTTGCCAGGCTGCGCCCACAGCGTATGCCGCTCCTCCAGTTCGGTGACGAACTGGAATTGACTGAGCAGGCGGTTGTCCAGTTTGGTGTTGTTGGGCGTCACCGAGCCGTCGAACAGACCAGCGCGCAGCGTCCACCAGTCCTGGTACCATTCCGCCGCGGCCCCGTAGGTATAACCCCACGCGTCGGCTGCATAGTCGAAGGCGCCGTTCTCGATGATCGACCAGTTGAGGAAATCGTTACGTGGATCATGAGCGTATTGGTTGGTATCGAAAATATCCGTGACCGAATATTTGCCGACGGTCAGCACGATGCGGTTCGCGGTGACGCTGCCGGCAAGCTGATTGATATCGGACTTCAGTGTCTGGGTATCGCCGCCCAGTTCGATGGTCTGGCGCAGGAAGCCGCGCTGCATCTTGTAGTATGGATCGGCTGAGCCGAGCTTATAGGCTTCGGCGCTGGGGAAGCCGGCGACACCCAGGGTGTTGGACAAGCCGAAGCCCTGGTCCATCTCCGGGTTCAGCCAGAACTCCGCGCCCCACCAGAGGCGCACCCCCGCGAACAGCGTCAAATCCAGCGTCTCGTTGCCGCGGCTGCCCGGATCGAGGCTTTGCGGACCGCGATAGGGGGAGGTGAAGGCGGGATGATATTGCACGACCAGTGTCGACTGGCCGTGCACCGCCCAGCTTTCGGTGTCTGGCGGGGTGGCTGCGGTGGTGCTGGCCGGCGGTTCATCTGCGACGCAAGTTTGCCAGGCGCCGCCTGACAGAAGTCCAGCCGCCAACAAAAGCCGCGCGGCGTCGGGCGCGGCCACGCGGCGCGAAAGGCGGTGGGGCATGTTGAAGCGCATGAAGATCGACATCCACAAAGCAGGCAACGTGCTTGGCTGCAACCCCGCTGTTCGTGACGATCCGATGACCGCATCGCGAAGCTGACGCGGCCGAAAGCGCCGCAAGTACAGATGGCCAGCTCGCTGTTACGAGCCAACGTCACCCTTTCTGGGATGTATCACTCGGCGGCTTCGCGGGCTTGTCGACGAACGTAGCTACAGCGCCCGCCGCCTCGCCCGCGCAACAGGCTAGAGTTCGGCGAGCACCGCTTCAGCCTTGCTGACTTCAAAGCCCCCCGGTGCTTCGACGCCAAGGTGGGTCACCTTGCCGTCCTCGGCGATCAGCGCGTAACGCTGGCTGCGCCAGCCCATACCGCGGGCGTTCAGGTCGAGTTCCAGGCCCATCGCCTTGGCAAAGGCCGCGGAGCCGTCCGCCAGCATGGTGACCTTGTCGCCGGTGCCCTGTTCCTTGCCCCAGGCGTCCATGACGAACACGTCGTTCACTGCGATGCAGGCGATCGTATCGACGCCCTTGGCTTTCAGCGCGTCCGCGTTCTGCACGAAGCCGGGCAGGTGCTTGATGCTGCAGGTCGGCGTGAAGGCGCCCGGCGTCGCGAACAGGACCACTTTCTTGCCCTTGAAAATTTCATCGGTAGAGGCCTCCTTCGGACCATCCGCCGTCGCAACCATCAGTTTCATGGACGGAATTGTATCACCGACCTTGATCGTCATGAGTGTCTCGCTTCCCGCTGGGGTTTCAACCATATCTGCCGTGGCGTGACAGGCCCCAACTCCTAGCCGCCCTGCCGCCGGAAGTCACCCCACCCCCTTTAATCCGGGGCGACCCGGTTCGGCGGGACGCAGCATGTTCATCGCCTCGTCAAACCAGACGAGTGAGCCGTGAACGGTCAGCAGGTAGCGATTTGCAGGTGCCATACGGTGGGTCCGTGCTTCAAGGCAGTTGGCTCGGGTCCTTCATCAGGTCTGATCGTTCAGATGGCAGGCACTGCGATGGCCGGGGGCGATGCTGCGCAGCGCCGGCACTTCGCGTAGGCAACGCGGCATCGCATGCGGGCAGCGCGGATGGAAGTGACATCCGGACGGCGGTTCGAGCGGGCTGGGGATCTCGCCGGCGATCGCGGTGAAGCGGCGCTTGCGGGCATCGATCCGCGGCACTTCGGCCAGCAGCGCCTGGGTATAGGGATGGTTGGCGCGGGCGAACACCTCCTCGGTCGGGGCCTGCTCGACGATACGGCCAAGATACATGATCGCAACGCGATCGGATAGATGCTCGACCACGCCAAGATCGTGGCTGATGAACAGGTAGGTCAGGTCCAGCCGGCCGCGCAGATCCATGAACAGGTTCAGAATCTGTGCCTGGATCGAAACATCCAGGGCGGCCACCGCCTCATCGCAGACCAGGAACTCGGGACGCACCGCGAGCGCGCGGGCAATGCCGACGCGTTGTCGCTGGCCGCCGGAGAACTGGTGCGGATAGCGGCGCCGGAAGGCCGGATCCAGGCCCGCCTGACTGAGCTGCTCGTCTACGTAGGCAGCAAGCTCGCGGCGCCGCACCAGGCCGTGCACCAGCGGTGCCTCGCCGACGATGTCGGCCACCCGCAGCCGGGGATTGAGTGAGCTATAAGGGTCCTGAAAGATCATCTGGACCTTCAGCATGGCGGCTTTCGCCTTTTCCGGCGGCAGCCTGGCGATGTCCTGACCTTTGAACAGAACTTCGCCCCGTGAGGGCGGCATGATGCCGGCGACCATGCGGCCAAGGGTGGACTTGCCGCAGCCGGATTTGCCGACCAGTCCGACCACTTCGTTGCGCATGATCGCGAGGTCGACCTGCTCGACGGCACGCACGGTTTCGTTGCGCGGTTCGGCACCAAAGCGGGCGCCAAATCGGGTCAGAACTGCGCGCGTCAGACGCGACGCGCTGTCCTGGGCCGGGCCAAACTGCTTGGAAACGCCGCGCAATTCGATGATCGGCGCGATCACGGGCGGGCCTGCGGCATCGGATGAAAGCAGCGGGCGATGCGGCCGGCGGCATGTTCGAATTCCGGCGGCGCCTGGTCACAGCTGGCATCGGATCGGCCGCAGCGGTTGCGGAAGGCGCAGCCGGCCGGCAGCGACAGCAGGCTGGGCGTCATCCCGGGGACCTGCCGCAGTCTTTCGCCGCGGTGGTTGCGGCTGGGAACGCTGCCGATCAGGCCGGCGGTGTAGGGGTGCAGCGGATGGTCGAGCACGTCCGCGGCCGCGCCGGTCTCGACGATGCGGCCGGCGTACATGACGGCGATGCGATCGGCCAGGCCGGCAATGACCGACAAGTCGTGGGTGATCCAGATCAGCGCGGTGCCGTGTTCCGCCGCCAGTCGCTGCACCTCCGACAGGATTTGCGCCTGGATCGTCACGTCCAGCGCCGTGGTCGGTTCGTCGGCGATCAGCAGGTCGGGATTGTGCAGCAGGGCGATGGCAATGGCGACACGCTGGCGCATGCCGCCGGAGAACTGGTGGGGGTAGGCGCGCAGGCGTTCCTCGGGACTGGGGATGCCGACCATGCCGAGGGCATCGCGCGCTCTGGCGCGGGCGACGGCGCGCGACAGCCTGGTGTGCGCCTGGACCGCCTCGATCATCTGGGTGTCGATGCGCAGCACCGGGTTCAGCGTCATCATCGGGTCCTGGAAGATCATCGCAATGCGGTCGCCGCGCAGCGCGCGCATCTGGCGCTCCGTCAGCGTCGCCAGGTCCTGGCCCTGATATTCGATCGAGCCGCCGGTGACGCGGCCGGGCGGATCGACCAGGCCGATGATGGAGAAACCGGTGACGGATTTGCCCGAGCCGGATTCGCCGACAAGTCCCAGAACTTCGCCGCGGGCGACGGTGAACGAAACATCGTCGACGGCTTTGACGATGCCGGCGCGGGTGGCGAAATGGGTGCGCAGATTGCGCACCTGGAGGGTCGGGTGGCTCATCATGCCGGGTGCATGGGCGCGCGCTTCATCGGGCCGAGCTCATCGGCTCAACCTGGGGTTCAGCACGTCGCGAAGCTGGTCGCCGACCAGGTTGATGGCGACGATGGTGACCAGCAAGGCAATGCCGGGATAGAAGCTGATCCAGTATTTGCCGGACAGCATGTACTGGTAGCCGTTGGCGATCAGCAGGCCAAGGGACGGCTCGGTGATCGGCACGCCCAGGCCAAGGAACGACAGCGTGGCTTCCAGCGCGATGGCGCGGGCGATCTGTTGCGTTCCAATCACGATCAGCGGAGGCAGGCAGTTGGGCAACAAGTGGCGGAACATGATGCGGCGCCAGGGCAGCGCGAGGCACAAAGCGGCCTCGATGTATTCGCGCCGGCGCTCGACCATGGCGGTGGCGCGGACGGTGCGGGCGTAATAGGCCCACTCGACGATCACCAGGGCGAGGACGACGTTCATGACGCCCTTGCCGAGGATGGCCAGGATCATCAGCGCCACCAGGATCGCGGGGAATGCCAGTTGCAGGTCGACCAGGCGCATGATGGCGCTGTCGGTGCGGCGGCCGAAGAAGGCGGCGAGCAAGCCGAGGGTGGTGCCGACGATAGCGGCGAACAGGGCGGAGCCGACGCCGACCGCCAGGCTGATGCGCAGGCCATAGAGAATGCCGGAGAACATGTCGCGGCCCTGGTCGTCGGTGCCGAGAAGATAGGTGTAGCCAGCACCGGATTGCGAACCGGGCGGCAGGCGCCCATCCATGATGTCAAGCTGGGCGAGGTCATACGGGTTCTGCGGCGTGATCCAGGGTGCCAGGATCGCCGCGGCGGCAATCAGGACGAAGACGACAAGCCCGGCAAGCGCGAGCTTGGATCGCGCGAACTCGGCGGCGAAGCGGTGGAACGGGGTTTCCTCGCGGGGCAGGGTGGCGGGTTGGGTGGTGGTCATGGATCGGGGCTGACTGGCGCACGCGACGCGACGAGGCATGAGGCGTGGTCACCTGACATCTTCATGGCCTCGTCATGCGCGGGCTCGACCCGCGCACCCGTGCAGCACGCTGGCGCCTAGAAGAGGGCAAGCTATGCGCCGCAACAGGATCACACTCGCCGGGCATTGAGCGTGGTTATCCGACGTCGTCATGCGCGGGCTCGACCCGCGCATCCGTGCAGCAGGCTGGCGCCGACAAGGGGGCAAGCCACGCGCCGCACCAGGATCACACACGCCGGAATTCACTCATTGTTAACAATCTCCGACCGATATTTGCCGAATGCGCGGCGGTTGGGTTTACATCATGACGAACCGCTCGTTCGGCACGCTGTATGTCGGCGTGACGAACAATCTCGGACGCCGCGTCGGCGAGCACAAGACTGGCATGGTTGACGCCTTTACCTGTCGCTATCGGGTGACGCGGTTGGCCTTTGCGGAACGTCATGAGGACATACTGTCCGCGATCCAGCGGGAGAAAAATATCAAGCATTGGCCGCGGGCATGGAAAATTGATCTGATCATGGAGCAGAATCCGAATTGGGACGACCTGTCTGAAGGGTTACTGTGAAGGCAGCGCCGAGAGCTCGAGCTCGCTGGGGTCGCCGGGTCAAGGCCCGGCGATGACGAACGGTTATGCGTCTGTGCCGAATGGTGGACACGCCGCATTTCCGTTGCCGAGCGTCCGAAGTCCCGCTCACCCCTTCGTCTCCAGCCGGACCCGAGGATCCAGCAGCGTGTAAAGCACATCGACCATCAGGTTGATGGTGATGAACAGCAGCACGATCATCATCAGGTAGGCAACGATCACCGGCCGGTCCAGCACGTTGATGCTGTCGATGATCAGCTTGCCCATGCCGGGCCAAGCGAAAACGCTTTCGGTCACCACGGCGAAGGCGATGGTGGATCCCAGCTCCAGGCCGACAACCGTCACTACCGGGATCATGATGTTCTTCAGCACATGCACCAGCACGACCCGCGCCGGCGACAACCCCTTCGCCCGGGCAAAACGAATGTAATCCATCGGCAGGATCTCCCGCACCCCGGCGCGGGTCAGCCGCAGCACAAGTGAGATATTGAACAGCGACAGGTTCAGCGCCGGCATCAGCATATGCCGCAGACCGTCCCACGTCAGGAACGACCATTGCACGCCGAGGAACGCGGCCGTCGTGCCGCGCCCGGTGGAGGGCAGCCAGCCAAGCTGCACGGCGAACACCATGATCAGCATCAGCCCGACCCAGAACGTCGGCAGCGAGAAGCCCAGGATGCTGCCGGCCATGATGGAGCGGCCGACAATACCGTCGGGTCGCATCCCGGCGTACAGCCCTAACGGCACGCCGATGACGATCGACAGCAGCACGGCGGTCACCGCCAGTTCCAGAGTCGCCGGCATGCGTTCGGCGATTAGCCGCAACGCCGGTTCATTGAACACGAAGCTGCGTCCCAGATCGCCATGCAGGGCTCGCTCGAGGAATACCAGATACTGCCGCCATAACGGCTGATCCAGGCCGAGGTCGGCGATGATGCGTGCCCGCTCCGCCTGGTCGGCCTCCGGCGAGATCAGGATATCGACCGGATTGCCGATCACGTGGACGCCGATGAAGACGATGACGGTCATCGCCAGGACGACGAACACGGCCTGGATCAGGCGGCGGATCAGCCAGGTGATCATCGATCAATTGTTCCTCAGGTGGACGGACATCGCGCGGGTTTCCTCATCCACCCGCGGCTCGTAGTCCAGGTCCATGCGCGTCGCCCAGATGTTCTTCTGCAGATGCAACATGATGACGGGGACGTCGTCCATCGCGTCCCGCATTGCCTGTTCGATGATCTTCTCGCGCACGCCGTCATCCATGGTGCCCAGCGCCTGGTCGATCAGCGCGTCGATCCGCGGATTGGAATAACGGCCGCGATTGGCGGTGCCCAGGCCGCGCTCGGGGTTCCAGGTGGCGATCTGGGCGCGCAACGGATTGAGCCCCTCGCCGGAGCTGCTGCCCCAGCCGAGCAGGAACGCGGAGAAATCCTGATGGCCGGCGCGGGCGATGAAGCTGTTCCAGGGCATTGCCTCGACCATGGTCTGCACGCCGATGCGCTGCCACATCTGGCCGACAGCCTGGATGATCTTTGCGTCATTGACGTAACGATCATTCGGCCCGTGCAGGGTGATCCGCAAGCCGTTGGGAAAACCGGCTTCGGCGAGCAACGCGCGAGCCCGGTTCGGATCGTATGGCGGCGGCGGCAGGTCGGGCACGTAGCTGTAGCTGCCAGGGGACAGGTATTGTCCGGTCGGGATGGCGGCGCCCTCCATCACCCGATCGACGATGCCGGCGCGGTTGATCGCCAGCGACAGCGCCAGGCGCACCCGATGGTCCTGCAGCGGATTGGCAGCCAGGATCTCGCCATTCGGGCCAGTGACGAACGGGGTCGGGCCTGTGCGCGAATGATCCAGCCACAGGAAAATGGCGCGGTTGCCGATCACCTCCTCCAGCCGGACGCGGTCGTTGCCGTGCAACTTGGACAAGTCGCTGGGCGGGACGAACTCGATCAGGTCGACGTCGCCGGCCAGCAGCGACGCGGTGCGCGCCGCATCGTTGCTGATAATACGGTAATTCACCTGTTGCCAGTCAGGCTTTGCCCCCCAGTAGCCGTCGTAGCGCTGCATCTCGATCCGGTCGCCGGGACGGTAGGCGACGAACCGGAACGCGCCGGTGCCGATCGCGTCTCGGCCGTTGTTGAAATCCTCGGTGGCCGGGTCGCGGCCGAGTGTGTGCGGGATGATGAAGACCTGCGACAGGTCGGTCGGCAGCAGCGGGTAGGGTGTGTCGGTGCGCAGCAGGATGGTGTGCGGGTCGACGATCTCGGTGCCGGTGACAGCGCGTGTATAGATCGAGAACGACGCCGGGCTGTTCTTCACCCGAGGCACCCGCGCCAGGGTATAGACGACATCCTCGGCGGTGAACGGCGTGCCGTCATGGAAGCTGGCGGAGCGCAGCTTGAACTCCCAGGTGCGGTCGTCGCGCAGCCGCCAGGATGCCGCCAGGCCGGGGATCAGGTGGCCGGCGGCGTCGCGGTCCACCAGACGCTCAAAAATATGGCTGTCCAGCGATTCGTTCGGCGACAGCGTATGGTAGTGCGGGTCGATGCTGGTGACCGGCGCGGACGAAGCGATGGTCAAGGTCTGCGTGAAGCCCAGCGATGGGACCAGCAAACCTATGGCCAGAGCCAGACGAGCAAAACGGGAACGAAAGGTCAGCCCTGGCATCGCGGGTACCATTGGTGAACTCCCTGGCCTCGGACGCGCGACTGTAGCGAGGCGGCATAAACCTCGGCTGAGCTGGGCCAAATGCATGTCGGTCCCTTCATGGCGTGCGGTAGCCTCGGCGACGGCGTGCTCGTGTTGGCGTATTTCGGCACTCTGCAGGGATAGTTGACCTCCACAACGGACGGCTTCCAATGGCAATCTGGCGGGTCGTTGTTGGAACCTGCCGTCGGTGGTGATCGAGACGATCGGATCCTGCATTCCGTGTCGAACTCCGTCGTGATCCGTGCCATGCTGGCTGCAGCGCCGGAACCCGACGGCAATCAATAGTCTCTCCGAATCATCAAAGCGGAAGGAAAACTTCGCATGAGCCTGAACGGCAAAGTCGCCCTTGTCACCGGATCGACGAGTGGCATCGGACTGGGCGTCGCCCGCGCGCTGGCTGGCGCCGGATCGGCTGTCATGCTGAACGGTTTCGGCGACATGCAACAGATCGAGGCGCTGCGGGCTGGCCTGGAGAAAGACCACGGGGTCAAAATCGGCTACAACCGCGCCGACATCAGCAAGCCCGAGCAGATCGCCGCGATGGTGGTGGACACGCTGAAAACGCTAGGCTCGCTGGATATCTTGATCAACAACGCCGGCGTGCAGTTCACCGCCAATGTGGAAGAGTTCCCAGATGAGCGATGGGATCAGATCATCGCCATCAACCTGTCCGGTGTGTTCCATGGCATGAAAGCAGCGATCCCGGGGATGAAGGCGTCGGGCTGGGGGCGGATCATCAACATCGCCTCGGCGCATGGCCTGGTGGCCAGCCCGCAGAAGGTCGCCTATGTCGCGGCCAAGCACGGTGTGGTGGGCATGACCAAGGTGGCGGCGATCGAACTGGCCAATGCGGGCGTCACGGTCAATGCGATCTGCCCCGGCTGGGTGCTGACACCGCTGGTGGAGAAGCAGCTGCAGGATCGCGCGGCGCGCGACGGCACCTCGGTGCAGGCTGAAACCCAC
>CAWISS010000006.1:97500-217255 GCA_963838815.1 uncultured Alphaproteobacteria bacterium
GCCCTGGGCGCGAGCCCGGGGCAGGGTATCGAGTACAAGAAGGGCATTCGGTGGATGCCTTGGCACCAGGAGGCGATGAAGGACGTGGCACGCTGCGAAAAGCCATGGGGAGCCGCGAGCAGGCGTTGATCCGTGGATGTCCGAATGGGGCAACCCACCCAGCGATGGGTATCGTATCATGAATTCATAGTGGTACGAGGCGAACCCGGGGAACTGAAACATCTCAGTACCCGGAGGAACAGACATCAACAGAGATTCCGCGAGTAGTGGCGAGCGAAAGCGGAACAGGCCAGTGGTTTTTCGAAGCCAAGCAGAACGCTCTGGAAAGTGCGGCCAAAGCGGGTGATAGCCCCGTATGCGTCAATGTCGAGAAATCCTTGAGTAAGGCGGGACACGAGACATCCTGTCTGAACATGGGGGGACCACCCTCCAAGCCTAAATACTCCCTGGTGACCGATAGCGAACCAGTACCGTGAGGGAAAGGTGAAAAGCACCCCAAAAGGGGAGTGAAAGAGACCTGAAACCGGATGCCTACAAGCAGTCGGAGCCGCCCTGGGCGCGAGCCGGGTGTGGTGACGGCGTACCTTTTGTATAATGGGTCAGCGAGTTTCTGTTGGCAGCGAGCTTAAGCCGTTAGGCGTAGGCGCAGCGAAAGCAAGTCTGAACAGGGCGTTGGGAGCAATCCCGTCCAGTTGCCGGCAGAAGACCCGAAACCGAGTGATCTAGCCATGGCCAGGCTGAAGGTGGGGTAACACCCACTGGAGGGCCGAACCCACGCCTGTTGAAAAAGTCGGGGATGAGCTGTGGCTAGGGGTGAAAGGCCAATCAAACTCGGAAATAGCTGGTTCTCCGCGAAATCTATTGAGGTAGAGCGTCACGCGTTGACCCTCGGGGGTAGAGCACTGGATGGGCTAGGGGGACCCAAAGTCTTACCAAACCTAACCAAACTCCGAATACCGAGACGTCGAGCGTGGCAGACAGACGGCGGGTGCTAAGGTCCGTCGTCGAGAGGGAAACAGCCCAGACCACCAGCTAAGGTCCCCAAATCGTGGCTAAGTGGGAAAGGATGTGGGAATTCCAAAACAACCAGGAGGTTGGCTTAGAAGCAGCCATCCTTTAAAGAAAGCGTAATAGCTCACTGGTCTAAGCAAGAAATCCTGCGCCGAAGATGTAACGGGGCTCAAGCCACGTACCGAAGCTGTGGAATCAGTTGTCAGTTGTCAGTGACCAGTTGTCAGACAGGAAGCAGGATGGCCGGCGATGTGTGGGCACTGAATGGTGTTTCAGCGTGCTTACCGGCTGTCGCTTGATGTGCACCAGGCCAGCCTGGGCTGGCCGCGGGCGGAGCAGTATGGCGGTGTTGCCGACCAGGTGCGGCGCGCGTCGCAAGTCGGTCTGCGCCCTGCTGGTCGAAGGGGCCGGCCGTCAGCCCGGATCGGATGCGGAGTTCCGCCGCTATGTCACCATGGCGATGGGTTCGGCGGACGAGGCGAGGCTGTGGTGCCGCTATGCCGCCGACCTCGGCTACGTCGCGATCCGAGACCGTGCACTGGCTGGCAGGCCGAACTTCGGACAATCGCGCGCATGCTGCAAGGCCTGCGAGCGCAGCCTGTCTGAACACTGATCACTGACAACTGACAACTGATTGGTAGCGGAGCGTTCCGTAAGCCTGCGAAGCCATACCCGTGAGGGGTGGTGGAGGTATCGGAAGTGCGAATGCTGACATGAGTAGCGACAAACAGCGTGAGAAACGCTGTCGCCGAAAGTCCAAGGGTTCCTGCGCAAGGTTAATCCGCGCAGGGTGAGCCGGCCCCTAAGGCGAGGGCGAAAGCCGTAGTCGATGGGAACGGGGTGAACACTCCCCGGCCTGCTGGAAGTGACGAATGGTGGATGTTGTGGGGGCTTACCGGATTGTCCGTGCGGCCAAGCCGTTCCAGGAAATAGCTCCAGCGTATAGACCGTACCCGAAACCGACACAGGTGGACTGGTAGAGCATACCCAGGCGCTTGAGAGAACGATGCTGAAGGAACTAGGCAAATTGCTCGCGTAACTTCGGGATAAGCGAGACCCGTCCTTGGGCAACCAGGGCTGGGTGGCACAAAGCAGGGGGTAGCGACTGTTTAGTAAAAACACAGGGCTGTGCGAAGTCGAGAGACGACGTATACGGTCTGACGCCTGCCCGGTGCCGGAAGGTTAAGAGGAGGTGTGCAAGCACCGAATTGAAGCCCCGGTAAACGGCGGCCGTAACTATAACGGTCCTAAGGTAGCGAAATTCCTTGTCGGGTAAGTTCCGACCTGCACGAATGGCGTAACGACTTCCCCACTGTCTCCAGCATCGGCTCAGCGAAATTGAATTCCCCGTGAAGATGCGGGGTACCCGCGGTCAGACGGAAAGACCCTATGAACCTTTACTGCAGCTTTGCAGTGGCATCAGGAGAGGGCTGTGTAGGATAGGTGGGAGGCATCGAAGCCGGGGCGCTAGCTCAGGTGGAGCCAACCTTGAAATACCACCCTGACCTCTTCTGATGTCTAACCGCGACCGGTCAGCCCGGTCCGGGACCCTGCATGGTGGGCAGTTTGACTGGGGCGGTCGCCTCCTAAAGCATAACGGAGGCGCGCGATGGTGGGCTCAGGCCGGTCGGACATCGGCTGCTGAGTGCAATGGCACAAGCCCGCCTGACTGCGAGAGTGACAGCTCGAGCAGAGACGAAAGTCGGCCATAGTGATCCGGTGGTCCCGCGTGGAAGGGCCATCGCTCAACGGATAAAAGGTACTCTAGGGATAACAGGCTGATCTCCCCCAAGAGTCCACATCGACGGGGAGGTTTGGCACCTCGATGTCGGCTCATCACATCCTGGGGCTGGAGCAGGTCCCAAGGGTTCGGCTGTTCGCCGATTAAAGTGGTACGTGAGCTGGGTTTAGAACGTCGTGAGACAGTTCGGTCCCTATCTGCCGTGGGTGAAGGAGACTTGCGAGGAGCTGTCCCTAGTACGAGAGGACCGGGATGGACGCACCTCTGGTGCACCGGTTGTCACGCCAGTGGCACCGCCGGGTAGCTATGTGCGGACAGGATAACCGCTGAAAGCATCTAAGCGGGAAACCCTCCTCAAAACCAGGTCTCCCCGAGGGCCGTGAGAGACCATCACGTCGATAGGCCAGATGTGGACACGCGGCAACGCGCGCAGCTGACTGGTCCTAATCGCCCGAACGGCTCGATGCCAACCAAACCCCACCATGCATGGAAATCATCCCCAGACCAGCGGCACAAAACCCGCTGGCCCAGGATGGCCCAGCACCACACCCCGCACAACACACACACGCCGCACCAGAACCGCATCCGCCTCCAGGGCTCGAACACCGGGGCTTGGCCCGGTGGTCAAGCCCGCCGGCAAAGCCCGGCGGTGGATGGATGACCTGGTGGCCATGGCGGGGAGCCCGCACCCGATCCCATCCCGAACTCGGCCGTGAAAACCCCCAGCGCCCATGGTACCTGTGTCTCAAGGCACGGGAGAGTAGGTCGCCGCCAGGTCCTCCCATCCACCACCGGGTCAAGCCCGGTGGCAAGGCGTCTAAGGGTTTGTCTCGAAATAAATGCTTCAAACGCCGTAAAGCAGTCGCGGTGGCTACTACCATTCTGTCATGGCCGGCGCAGGCCGGCTACCCACGACTTTGTTTATACGGAGGAAAGTGGTGGGTCACCCCGGATCAAGTCCGGGGAAAGCAGTTATTTCGCAGCAGTCCCTAAGCCCAAGGACAGGCCTACAACCAAACCACCACGCGGGGTGGAGCAGCCCGGTAGCTCGTCAGGCTCATAACCTGAAGGTCACAGGTTCAAATCCTGTCCCCGCAACCAGATTTCTCATCGCGTTATCAACGCATTGGCCCGCCTCACCGGCGGGCTTTTGGCTGTTCACGTCTTGGCGGTGGAAGCAGGGCGGAAGCAGGCGGTGACCGGTAGAGATGCTTGTTCGCGAGCATCTTATCCCTCGACGAGGATGAAGGAGGCCCAGGCCTGGTCGGCTGGGTTGGGCTGGCTGAGATACTCTTGCTGCGCCGCACGCAGTGCGGCGGCGGGATCGCTGGGTCCGGTTTGGCTGAGCCAGTGATGGTAAAACCGCTGCATGAAAGCCGCCGCACTCTGGTCGCCGACCGGTCGCAGCGTGACCAGTACGTTGCGGGCGCCGGCGGTGCGCAGGGCGCGCACCAGGCCGGCGACGCCATCGCCATAGTCATAGCGACCTTGTGCCGTGTCGCAGGCCGACAGCACCACGAGTTCGGTGCCCTCGAGATTGAGATCTTGCGCCTCGAGGGCGAACAGGATGCCGTCTTCGCCGCCCGCCCGCAGCATTTGGTTGGCGCCTGCCAAGGCGATCCCGGCCAGCAGCATCGGCCGGTCGGCGGCGAGCTTCTCCGGCCAGTAGAACCCGTGCGTCGCCAGGTGCAGCACCCGCGGCGGCGGTGCCAGCGCCAGCAGCCAGGCCTTGGTTGGCTGCGGTCCCTGATCACCGGGGACGACAGCAACCGGTTCGTCGCGCCGCGCCTGCCGATATTGCTGCGCCACTGCGGCGACCTCCTCACCGCTATGGGCGAGCGGGCCGAAGCCCGCACGCAGGCTCTCAGCGGTCGCGCTGCGCAGCCGCTCTAAACCAGCAAGCTGAGGTTGATCGAACCCACGTACAGCGCTGGCCTGAACTGCCATTGCTGTTAAAGGCGAGCGCTGCAAGGGTTCTGGCTTTGCCAGCTGTGTCTGCTCTGCCACGCCGTCGAAATCGAAGTCGATGCCGCCGATGGCGATCAGCCCCTTCGCCGGCTGCAGCTGCGGCTGACGCAGCAGATCCCGCCCGCTCTGCACGAGCCTTAAGTCCATGCGGTTCATCAGCGCCGCCCCGGCCGCGTCCGGCAGCAAGCCGAACGAGACCAGGTTCAGCAGGCCGTCCGGCGCGACATAAAGCCGGTCAAGGTCGGCAAGCTCGGCGGCAAACGGCGCGATCAGCTGCCGATAGAGCGCCGCCGATGCTGCATGCCCGGCCTCGCTCAGTGGATCGGCGAGGCTGGTGGACACATAGGGTGCACTCGCTGCGACGGTTCCCAGATCGCGCACCCACACCGCCCCGTCATTGCCGATCAGCACGCCAGCCCAATGCGGTTCACCGCGCTGACCCGTGCGGAAGTCGACGGGTGAAAACTGTCGCATGTCCAGCAGTCCGCTACCGACCGGCATGCCAGCCAGGGTAGCCCGCAGATCCGGCACGTTCTTACTGAGCACCTGCAGCTGTGCCGAGTAGGTCCGGCTCAGCCGACCGAGCGCCAGTTCGGCGGCATCGAGATCGCGCCCGGTCTGCGCCACTTGCGCTGCAGTGCCGCCGCTCTGGAACAGGCGGGCGCGCTCGGCATGCAAGATGCGCACTTTGGCAGCGGCCGCACGGAGGTTCGGATCCGCGCTGGCCCGCGAGAGATGCGCCAGATAGGCGTCCTCATCGGCAGCGAGGTTCTTGAACCGCAGCACGGCGGAAGCGGCCAGTTCCGCGGCTGTCGCATCCGCCCCGGGTGCGAGGGCGAGGCTGAGGGCTACGTCCTGGTAGTTCGCCTGCGAGGCGACCAACTGGCGGCGCACGCTAACCGCCTCGGTGCTGTAAAGCTCGGCGCCGAGCCAGCTCAACACCTGCGGCTCCATCTGCCGATGCAACGCCGCAGCGGCCGCGATGCGTCCCTCCGCTGCTAGCATGATCACCAGGTTGAGCTCCGTCGCGAGCGTGCGCGGATGCGCCGACCCCAGCGCCTCGCGGCTGCGCTGCAGCGCCTCGCGCAGCAGCGGCTCCGCCTCGTCATAGCGGCCCTGCGCCCGATACAGCGCGGCCAGGTTGTTCATATCGACCAGCGTGTCGGGATGCTGCGGCCCGAGCGCCTCGCGGCTGCGCTGCAGCGTCTCGCGCAGCAGCGGCTCCGCCTCGCCATAGCGGCCCTGCGCCTGATACAGCCGCGCCAGGTTGTTCATGCTGGTCAGCGTGTCGGGATGCTGCGGCCCGAGCGCCTCGCGGCGGCGCTGCAGCGCCTCGCGCAGCAGCGGCTCCGCCTCGCCATAGCGGCCCTGCGCCTGATACAGCGCCGGCCAGGTTGTTTATGCTTTGCAGCGTGTCGGGATGCTGCGGCCCGAGCGCCTCGCGGCGGAGCTGCAGCGCCTCGCGCAGCAGCGGCTCCGCCTCGCCATAGCGGCCCTGCGCCTGATACAGAAGCCCCAGGTTGTTCATGCTGGTCAACGTCTTGGGATGCTTCGGCGCCAAAGGCTGTCTCGGGCAAGCGCCAGCGCCTCGCTCAGCGCGGGGCACGGCCGCAGCAAAATCCCCCTGGCCATACGCCTCAACCACTTGGCGATTGAGTGCCCGCCAATCCGCAGCTGGATCCGCGCCCGCATGAGCAGCTGACGTCAACCCTATCGTTACGGAGAGAAGTGCCGCCCAAAGATAGAGCCACGGTCTTGCCGACGACATTGCACCATCCTCCCAGGCGAAACCTTACGGCAATTACCTATTCTTTAAAAAGGCCGGACGCTATGGAGCAATTTGGCACCCAGACTACCTTTAGCGACGTAAGTGCCGACGGTTGGTAAAGCTGAAATCAAAACATTCGCATCAACTATGCAGAGCTGATTTTACAGGCGCTTTCTGATGCATTTGTCTGAAGCACCCGGCTTACCGTCATCGCGCTCCACTGCTTGCCACGGGCGCTTTTGACGCCACGGCTGTTCAGTTCCTGTGCGATCGCCCGGAGGGTCCGCCCTTCCTTGAGCATGCGGACGAGCGGGGCGACCCCGGCTCGGAACGCGGCGGCTTATTCGCTAGAGAACGCTCAATGACGCCAGTTCCATGAACTGGAATTCGAATTCACTGTTTTCCGCTTCGGCCTCTGGTAATGCCGACCACCTGGTGTACGTGTCATGCAGCCGCTTGAGACTGCCATGACAAAATTATTCCGCGATTGGTTCCGGACCGTTAAACGCCGCGTTAAGAAGGGTTTGCGGGACCACCGCACGTTCAACCTTCATCGCGCCGCCAATCGTTTGTTGGCCGATCATGACCATGAGCAAATCTCGGTCGCTCAGCTTGCCCGCGAAGCAGGAATCTCGGTCGGCGCTTTCTACCAGCGCTTTCCCAACAAGGATGCATTTCTAAGTCGGGTAGTCGTTGAGCGCCTGTATGGCGCACGGCGGGACATGGAACGGGCACTTGGCCCGGAGCGATGGCGGCGAAGCACAGCGGGCGCTGTGACACGCGCCATCGTCGCGGAGATGATGCGCAACCTGCATGGTCCGGGGGCGGGCGTCGTCCGGATGGCGCTGAAACGCGGCCACCTGGACCGTCAAAAGCTCGAACCATTGGTTGGCTATCGCACCGCCTTGGCGGATAGCGCCGTGGCCCTCCTCGCTCATCGGGTCAAGGGCGTCCGCCATCCCGAGCGTACCATCCGTTCAACCGTGCAGATCGCCACGGCAACGGCCCTAGATGCACTATTGCACGACGCGGGCACCTTGCGGCCGGGGAGCTGGCAAATGGCCGATGCATTGAGCGGGATGATGCTCGACGTTCTTGGCCTTTCCGAAGAAGCGTGTGCGACTTCGCGATCTAAAGGCAAAGAGACATTTGAGCACGTCGACGACGACAATGAAGCAATGCTCGATATGCCGGTTGAGGAGGTCATCGCCCTGCCTGTTCCTGAGCCAGTTCCCCGGCCGTCAAATTCTCACAAACGCAAAACACCGCGAGATCCTGCGTCTGAACCAATTAAAATGGTTCGTCCATCCGATGGTGCAGCGGCGACGGCGGAAGAGCCGGAACCACCACTACGGCGACGGCACCGGCCAACGTTCTAGATTCGATGCTTATTGCTTATGACCAAAGCTCACGCCTGCCGTTCCCGGGCACGTTTGAGGCTTCGACGAAATGGATCTGTCTGCACTGCTTCGTCTATGGTTGTGCCAACATAACATGGTAGATATTGCTCGACGGCTTCGTCATCCAGATCCATGACGGCGGCGAGAGCAGCAGCATTACCGCAGATGAGTTTCTTGTGACGGTCGATCTTCATGGCTTGCGTTATCTCGAGCAGCCGGCCGGCTGGCAGGTCACCATCGCCGCCAAGAAGATCGGCTGTATCAAGGTGCTGGCGTGCAATCGTCCAAATTGGATCCAGCCGGCGCCGAGAAACATTCAAGTTGGTATCGCCCGCTGCGGTATACCGTATGCACTGCATCAGGTCGCAAAGGGCGGGGCGCAGTCCTGTCTCAAGGGCGTCTAAAGTCTTCGTCCGCAGTACCCTCTTGAGCTCACGGCCGCCGAGACGAAGCTCCAATCGCCATACGCGCGCCCGTGACTCGGCCGCGTCGATAGCCCATACCTCGAACCAATGTGGGTGCTGCTGAGTGCGAGCTTCGGCCGTCTTGTCATACAAGATAACCTGCTTTCCAGGCATTTAGCCAATCGTGACTGATTCCAAGCGACGCCCGGTAAACACTGATGAGGGATGATACTCGTCAGTGGCTCCCCAAAATGGACGGCGTTTAGTCCGAGGATGCGTGATGAACCGCTCATTATCAATAACGAAGCCGTCCGCTCGGACGTCAATCGCGTAGTCAATCCGATTCAAAATTGTCTCAATTACCTGTACTCCAATGACGGCAAGCGTATCGAATAACATGCCGACAACACGTATAAAGCCTAGTGAGAGAAGCGCTGTTGAGTAAGGCTTGACGAGGAGATCCCATTCGCTTTGACCGTTGGTCTCTCTGAACATGAAGCGAGCGCCAAGCACGCCTGTGTTGAAGACGTAGGGATAGCCGTTTCTGTCTCCCGCGGCCGGAACGAAACCTTTGACTTCGTTGAACTCAACCGACACGTCGTGCCGATCCTTGGACGCCCTCGCTTTGGCTTCGGCCAGCTGAACCATGAGGTCGGGAGGGCCGACCGCCTTCATTGTTAGGTAAACACTGTCCACACCGGCATGAACAATTTGCATGGGATGATTCTTGTGCTGAGGGATGTTTGTAACCGTAGAGAGGGGTGTTACGTGGACCCCTCTCTACAATTACGTCAGACCGCTGACGCCGCGGTTGACGGTGATTGGGTTCCGCGGCGTCGCCAAGCGATCACCCATTCACCGCCCTTGTCATCAAGGAAGGCGGCGACGTTTAGCGGGGCGGGCCGCTCCGGATGATCAATTTGAATGGAGAAGAACCGCTTGCCCTTTTGCGGACCGTGCCGGGCGGTCTTCAGCCACGCAGCGCCAACTTCAATTGTTGAACCGTCACGGGCTCGGGTCGTGATGCGATGGGATGGTTTCTGCTGATCACAGACAGCTTCGTCGCCTTCTATAGCGATCGCTAAACGACCATCCAGGGTCTGGATGTGGCCACTGAGATAGGACAGGTCACCTGGACTGCTGGGCGCCAATCGGCCGAGCTCGCTCATTCTGTATTTCCTTTGACATTACGGATGTGTGCTATCGATGGCGCGCTCCGCGCTGGGGCAGCTTTAGATTTTAGGGGCGCTCCGGTGTTCCTGTCGCGTCACGCGGGGGAAGCCAGCCAGCGGCGTAGCCGCCGGCTGCGCCCCCAAACTCCCGCTGACGCTGCCAGCTTCAGCGGGAGAAAATTGACCTAAAGCGGAGGGCCTTCAGTTGACTGGCTGACTTGCGCGATAGGGCCTGGATCCGAAGTGCTGCTGCGCAGTTTCTGCTCGCCCCAAGCGTTTAGGTCGCGCTGGCGATATCGGATCGATCGGCTCGATACTCTGACGTAGCGTGGCCCTCCGCCGCGTAAGCGCCAGTTTTGTAGGGCCCGAACGGTATATCCGAGGAATTCGGCGGCCTCGCGTTCGTTAAGCCACCGGTCAAGGTGGTCCGAACCCTGACCATTGACCGATCCGACGGCGGGAAGAGACATCCTGTGCTCCCGTGCTGCGGTGGAGTGCGATGACCCCACCTTGTCGGAACATTCCGATCATGGCCAGTCCTGTGATCCTGCAGATACTGTGGATCCTTAAGATCGTTAAAACCAAGAGATACTGCGGCTTTCCAGGAAGATTTGCGAATAGGGCAACCATTTGATGCAGGACAACCGTTCGTCTGCAATCACAAATCGTGCTGTGCAAACTCCAGCATTGCTACTCGAGTTACCTCATACCCTGGGAGAGGTGCGCCGGGGTAATTGCTGGATATCCAGTTTTGAATTTTGCGCCATTTGGCTTTAGCCGATTCCAGTGGCGTGAATGCTCCCTCCGCAACCAGCGCCCTGTAAGCTTCTTCGATGATTGGCTTGTACGGGTTTGGTCCAGGAATACTTTTCTGCAACGGGGCATAAGCATTGGCGGACTGAGAAACCAGAACACCAAGAAATTCGGTTTCTCCGTCGACGACGATGGAGGATTTATCCAATATAGAAAAGGCTCACGGCACAAATCAGGCGGAATCCGCGCGCGGCGGCCCCTGAATTTTCCTCGAGTGGGAAAGCCTTCAGCGATCAGGACTCCTGATTGTAAATCGCGGGCCACGGCCGCCCGCATTGCCGGAAGCCAAAGCAGAGGCGCTCCGATCGCCGGCAACGCGATCTCCAGGAAATCAGCCAGACCGCCCACGATTCCTCTTCGTGGGTCGGACATGTTGCGGTCGGAGAGTTTTCGCTAAATCCCTTGATAGCCCTTCGCCTCCCGATATTTGTGGATCAGGGACTCGGGCGCGAAAATCATCGGCGCCTCGGCCAGCAGAACGCGATCGTCACGCCGTTTCATCGGCTAAGCCGCAGCAGAATCATCGGGGAGCGATCCCGGGTGTTGGTCGCCCGATGATTCCCGGGTCGCCTCGACCTCCTGATGAGGCAACAGGTTCAACCTAGACCTCATGTGGCCTGCAATTTCGCTGCCGGTCGTGTCCGCGGTTGATTTCTGCTTGCTCTCGAACAGATGGGCGTACCGCGCTGTTGTCTGCACTTGGCGATGTCCAAGCAACGCGCCGATTGTCGGAAGGCTCGCGCCCGAGCTCACCGCGTAGGACGCGTATGTATGCCGCAAATCGTGGATCCGCACATCGCTCAGCCCCGCGCGCGACCGGATTTCGGCGCCACGGGCGTTCGAGATCGGTTAGATGAGATTTTGGTTTCTTGCCGGCGATGACATACGGGTTGTCCGTCGACCTGGGTATTGCCGCCAAAATTGCCTGGGCGTCGTGTCCAACAACGACCCTTTTGGGACCCATTTTTGAATCTGGAAACGCTAAAGCACGGCCGTCGCCTTGTATATGATCCCATTTCAGCGTCTGGATTTCGCGCAGCCGACACCCGGTGAACAGCAGGAGGCGGAAGGCGGCAACAGCGGCGCTCGAATTCGGAGTCACTGGTCTCCGCACGGGCCAGTTCCTGCCCAAGACGGGTCAGTTCATCAGGCGTAAGATACCGTTCCCGTTTGCGTTCTTTATAACGCTCGACATGGCGCGTCGGGTTCGACCCGTCGGGTCGAATACCCCAGGCCTCCGCTAGGTTGAACAGTTTGGACAGGACGCCCAAGGTGCGATTCGCCTGATATGGAATATGCCGAAGCTGCCTGACGAGGTCAGCTATGTGCGGGCGGCAGACGTCCGCTGCTTTCATGTCTCCGATCGCAGGCACGATGAAAATCTCGACCGCTCGTCGGTATTCCCGTTGCGTTGTCGGTTTGCAGCGATCGGCAACGTACTCGAGTCAGGAACCGCGCACAAAGCTGCTTTACGGTTGGCGCAGAGCGTCGTTCTTTTCTAGCCGTTGAAGGGTCGTCTCCGCGATCAACCGCGGCTAGAAGCTGTTTCGCTTCATTGCGGGCCTGGTCAGGTGTAAGCAGGCCGTGTTTGCCGAATGTAAACCGGCGCGTATGGCGATCTTTCCGATACTGAACAAGGTATGACTTCACACCGCTGCGCATAATCCGGATGCCGAACCGCGGCATTTCATCGTCGAAAATTAGCAGGTCGGTCGGGCCGGGCCTTAGGCCCTCGACTATCCGCTTGTTGAGCTTTGGCATGGGATCTTTCTTACGTCGTGGAAGCACTGTGGAAGCAACCGTCGGCGTAGATCAAGACAGACCATGCCTGTTCACATAATCGTGATAATCGAAAACAGTTGAGATATTAGCGCGTTAGAGCGAAGAGCGTAGGTTAGCGTAGGTGTTTCTGGACCTAGTAAGCTATCTCATAACCTGAAGGTCACAGGTTCAAATCCTGTCCCCGCAACCCTTTGCAACCCTGCGACACCACACGCGAAACGCGACCTGCCGACCGTAGTATCATTACTGCGTCTGCAAGTCCTCTGCCCTCCGCCATCAAGTATTACATTCAGCGCACAACAAGGCTCGGCGTATAATCCGCCTGGACCACGCGCCCCCATCGGCCCACCCAACTGCGCGTCCATTTGCGCTGCCATAGCGTCAATCCAACCAATACAAATGCCGACAAGACGGCATAGCCGATGAACCCGCTCCCGAAACCACCAGTCCACTGCTTGGACAAACCCATCACGTTCGGAAGGATCGCACCCCCCAACGCGCCGATCTCACCGATCATGCTCGCCGCGACCGCCGTATTGCCTGGCCAGCGCAGAGGCACAAGCTGAAACAAAGCTCCGTTCCCCGCTCCTAACGCCGCGAAGCAGATCATGAACAGCACCGTGCTAATCACCAGTGAGGGTTCCGTCGACAAGGCCAGGAAGCAGCCGATGGCCGCGATCAAAACAACGCAGAGCGCCGCGATCCCGCCAACCCGATCCGCCGCCAGGCCGCCGACGGCACGAATGCCTGAGCCCATGATAGCCGCCAACATGGTCAACCACCCAGCCTCAACTTTCGTAACGTTAAACTCGGAAAAGAAGAAGCTCGGCAAAAAAGTGGACAGGCCGATGAAGCCGCCGAAGGTGATGATATAGATCAGGTTGAAGGACCAGCCATCCTTCTCCCACAAGCACGACAAATGCTCCCGCAGGCTTTGATGCGCATTGTCCGGCGGCTCCTTGGCCATTGTGATCATCACGATCATCGGGATCAGCATGACCACCGCGGACCACCCATAAACCGCATGCCAGCCGTAGGCTTGAGCAACCGGCGGCGCCACCAGAAGCGCCACGACCGTTCCGGCGTTGCCAGCGCCAGCGATGCCCATGGCCAGCCCCTTGTGCTCCTGCGGAAACCATCCAGCGCCCAACGACAGGGCAACCCCGAACGAGGCCCCGGCGATGCCCAGAAGCACGCCCATTGCAAGCACGTCATTAAAGCTCGTGACGAAGAGCCAGCCATAGACCATCGCCACGATAATCAGCGTCATTTCCACCAACGCGGCGTTCTTGCGGCCGATATATTGCGATAACACACCGAGCGGAAACCGCATCAGCGCTCCGGCGAGAGTCGGGATCGACACCATCAGTCCGGTCTGAGCCGGGCTAAGATTGAAGGACTGGGTTAGAAACGGGCCCATCGCCCCATTCAGCACCCAGATCGAGAAGCAGAAATCAAAATAAAGGAAGGCGGCAAACAACGTCGGCCAGTGCCCGGACTTCATTGCCTGGCGAAAACTTGCCATGTATGACCTCGTGTCTATACGGACGGGACTATCGGTTGGCGGTCGTCAATACCGCCGACGGGCTCGCGATAAGCAGGATCGTGCCGTCTGCACCGACGCGCACCGGATAGGTCATGACATTGCAGTCGGTGCCGATGCCGGCCCCGGTTCGCAGATCATAGATGCGGTCGTGCAATGGGCAGACCACCGAGCTGTCGTCAACCAGTCCGTCCGCCAGCGGACCCGCGCGATGCGGACACGATGCTTGCGTCGCGAACACCTGGCCGGCGCGCGTGCGGAACACCGCCACGCGCAGCCCGTCGAGGTCAAAGGTGCGGCCTTCACCGACGGGTATCTGGGACAGGTGCCCGATCCTAAGCTCCTTGCCCATGGTCATTCTGCCGCCGCGACCAGGGAATTAAATTGGTTGGGCGTCTTTGGTTGCTCCCGCTCCTTCCAGGGATCACGCACCGCTGCGGCGGACGCGGCCATCGCCTCGTCCAGAGCGGCGGCGGTCCCATCCGCGTCATCCACGACAACGGCACGAGCCCGCTCGATGCCCATACGCTCGATGAACGTGTGTGTGCGTTCCTTGTACTTCGCGTTTTCACGATACCACTGCATGAAGCGGCCGGTGATGCGCAGCACCGCCTCCTCGCCGGTCACGGTGCACAGCACGTCGCCCTTGCGCACTTGCGATCCGGCGGCGCCGCCGACATAGATTTCCCATCGGTCGTCGCCGATCGCCACCGCGCCCACGTCCTTGACCATGGCCTCGGAGCAGTTGCGGGGACAGCCGGCGGTGGCCAGCTTCAGCTTGCCCGGGCTGTCGATGCCGCGAAAACGTGCCTCGATCTTCTTTGCCAGACCCATGCTGTCGCCCAGGCCGAAGCGGCAGAACTCGGTACCGATGCAGCTCTTGCAAGTGCGGTAGCTTTTTCCCCAGGCCCAGCCAGCCGGCATGCCGAGGTCGGCCCAGATTTTCGGCAGGTTCTCCTTCGATATTCCGACCAGATCGATACGCTGCCCACCGGTCAGTTTCACCAGCGGCACGTCGTATTTCACCGCCGCCTGGGCGATGCGCATCAGGTCCGCGGGCGTGGTAATGCCACCCGGCATCTCCGGCACCACCGAAAAAGTCCCGTCCTTCTGGATGTTGGCGTGCACCCGGTCGTTGATGAAACGAGCGTCGCGCTCATCCTGATATTCGTCGTTCCACAGTGTGATCAGCAGCGAGGCAAGCGCCGGTTTGCTGGCCGCATCCTCCCGCCCATCAACCGCGAGCGCGCGGAACACGCTGGACACCGATTTCAGCTTCTGCTCCCGGATCGCGCTCGCCAGCTCCGGTTTCGCCATCGGGATGCATGGCACATAGTAGTGGATCGACGGATCTTCCTCGACCTCGCCACCGCAGAACCATTCCACCAGTTCGCCAACCAAGCCCTTGCAGGAGCCGCAGCCCATGCCGGCCCGCGTCGCCTGCATCACTGCCTTGGCGCTGCGTCCGCCACCGGAGACACAGGCGCCGATCGCGGCCTTGGTCACGCCGTTGCAGTTGCAGACCTGAGCGTCGGCCGGCATCTCGTCCAAGGTAACCTTCTGCGCTGGCGTACCAAGGTCGAACAGCAGCGACAACCGTTCATCCGGCAGTGGGCTGTCGCGATCGAAGGCCTGCATCAGATACGCCGCCTTGCTGATGTCGCCCATCAGGATGCCGCCGGCCAGGCGGCCGTCCCGCACAATCAGTTTCTTGTAAGTGCCATGTTTCGGTTCGGTAAACTGGATCACCTCGTCGCGTTCATCGGCCGGTTCCGTGATGCCCATCGAGGCGAGTTCGACACCCATCACCTTCAGCTTGGTCGCCAGCTTGGAGCCGTAATAGGCGGCGTCGCGGTTCACTCCGGTCACATGATCCGCGAAGACCTTCGCCTGCTCCCAGAGCGGCGCGACCAGCCCGTAGACCTGCCCACGATGCTGCGCGCATTCTCCGACCGCGTAGATGTTCATATCGTCCAGGCAACGCATATGGTTGTCGACCACGATGGCCCGCTCGACCGTCAACCCCGCGCTGTGCGCTATTTCGGCATTTGGCCTGATGCCGGCTGAAACCACGACCATGTCACAGTCCAGCGTCTCGCCGTCCTTGAAAGCCAGGCCGGTAACCCGGTCCTCCCCGAGGATTTCGGTCGTGTGTTTATGCAGATGGATCTTGACACCCATCTTCTCCATCATCGATCGCAAGATCGCCGCGCCTGTGCGATCGAGCTGCGCCGGCATCAGATAGTCGCCAATATGGATGACGTGCGTCTCGCAGCCATGGTTCAGCAGGCCGCGCGCGGCTTCCAGGCCAAGCAGGCCGCCGCCGATCACCGCGGCACGCTGGCTGGTCTTGGCGCTGGCCATGATGCCGGCGCAATCGTCGATGGAGCGAAAGCCGAATACCCGATCTTTCATGGTTCCGTCCGGCCTCATGAGACCCGCCATAGGCGGAATGAAGGGACGGCTTCCGGTGGCGATCAACAGCACGTCGTAGGCAGCCCGAACACCGTTTTCGGCCTCTACCATGCGAGACGCACGATCGATCTGGGTCACCCGCGAACCCATGTGCAGGGTGATGTTGTTTTCCTCGTACCAGTCCAACGGGTTGATAAAGATGTCGTTGCTGTCCTGCAGTCCGCTCAGGACGTTGGACAGCAGGATCCGGTTGTAGTTGCCGTACGGCTCATCGCCGAACATGGTGATCTTGAACTGGTCCGCCCCGCCGCGCGCCAGCACTTCTTCAACCGCGCGGGCACCGGCCATGCCGTTGCCGATGACAACGAGCCTTTGCTTTTCCATCACTGCGCTCCGCTCAGATTTCAATCAGGCCGATATCGACAATCGCCGTGCCGGAGCAGCCGGCCGGCGCCGCGAGGAAAAGTTCGATGCGGCTTTCGGGAGACAGATCCTCCACCACCGCCAGCGGCACATGCGAACTAGCCTTGGCACCGACGGGGAGCAGGCGGATCGGTCTGCCGTCGTGCACCAGCGACATGTAGATCATTTCTTGGCTGGAATTACCAAGCCGGACGTAAATCAGTTGCGCGCGCTTGTCGAACGGCACGCTATAGCCCAGCGCCGGATCAAGCAGGCTAGGCTCCTCATAGCCGTTGCCGGTGAAACGATAAGCACCTTGCAGAAAGCGTGGAGTCGAATTGATCATGATGCCTCATTCACTGGAACTGGATGCGACTGGCCTGCCGGCATTTTTTCGATGCGAACCGCGCAGGCCTTGAATTCAGGAATCCGGGACACCGGATCGAGCGCGGCATTCGTCAGCCGATTCACGCTCGCTCGGCCTGACCAATGGAAGGGCACGAACAGCGTGTCCAACCTGATGTCGCGCGTGACGCGGGCCCGCATCTCCGCCGTCCCGCGGCGTGTCGTCAGGCGCACCATATCACCGGTAACAATGCCGAGCCCGCGGGCTGTATCGACGTTTATCTCGACAAAAGCGTCGGGTTCGGCGTCCCGCAGCTCGGCCACACGCCGCGTCTGCGCGCCAGTCTGGTAGTGCGTCAGCACGCGCCCGGTGGTCAATACATAAGGATAGTTTCGATCGGGCGTTTCAGCCGGCCCGCGATACTCGACGACGTTGAAGCGGGCACGCCCGTCATCGGTTGCGAAACGATCCAGGAACAGGCGCGGCGTGCCGGGATGCGCTTGATCCGGGCAAGGCCAGAACACGCCATCTTTCTCCGCAATGCGGTCATAGGTTATGCCGGCATAGTCCGCCACGCCGCCGCCGCTCACCCGCCGCAATTCGTCAAACACCAGACGCGGGTCGGTATCGAACCGTGCCGAACACCCCAGCCGGCCAGCTAGAGCATGCAAGATATCAAGATCTGTCCAAACACCGGCCGGCGGCGCCTGCGCTCGCCGGCGCAGTAGCACGCGACCTTCCAGGTTGGTCATGGTGCCGTCCTCTTCTGCCCATTGCGTGATGGGCAGAACCACATCGGCGCGCCGGGCGGTCTCGGACAGGAACATGTCGGCGACGACCATGAGATCGAGGCCGCCGACGCCGCCGGATACGCTATCCACATCGGGTGCGGACACCAGCAAATTTGAGGCTAGGACGAATAGGCCACGGATCTTGCCACCCAGTTCGCCAAGAAGTTCGCAGGCCGACAGGCCGGGACCCGGCAAGCTGTCGGGTTCCACCCCCCAAGCGGCCGCTACTTCCGCGCGATGGCGCGGATTGTCGATCTTGCGATAGCCTGGAAGCTGGTCGGCCTTCTGGCCGTGCTCGCGTCCGCCTTGCCCGTTTCCCTGGCCGGTCAGACAGCCGTAGCCACAATGTTTGCGTCCGGCATAGCCGAGTGCCAGGAATAGATTGATGTAGGCCAGCACGTTGTCCGTGCCATTGCGTTGCTGTTCGGCACCACGCGCGGTGAGCAGCAGGCCGGTCGCGGCCTCGCCTAGCATGTGTGCCGCCCGTTCGAGTTGCGCCGTGGGTACGCCGGTGATGCGCTCCACGCGGTCTGGCCAATAAGATGCGCAGGCACGCCTGACAGCATCGAAGCCGGTGGTCCGCTGCTTGATGAAAGCGTCGTTCAACAGCCGGTCGCGGATCGCGATATTCAGCAGGCCATTGGCCAATGCAGCGTCTGTGCCAGGAGTTAGTTGCAGATGCAGGTCGGCGGTTCGCGCCATCGGCGTGCGCCGCGGATCAGCCAAGATAAGCTTGCCGCCGCGGCGCTTCTGCGCCTCGAAATATTGCATGATCGGCGGCATGGTCTCGGCCGGATTACCGCCCGGCAGCAGGATCACTTCCGCACCCGAAATGTCATCCAGCGGGAACGGAAGACCGCGATCCAATCCGAAGGCACGTTGTCCGGCCGCGGCGGCTGATGCCATGCAGAAACGACCATTGTAATCGATGTTGGCGGTCCCGAGCGCCAGGCGGGCAAATTTGCCGAGGAGATAGGCTTTCTCGTTCGTCAGACCCCCGCCACCGAAAACGCCGACCGCGTTCACTCCATGGTCCGCCTGTATCCGACGAAAGCCGGCGACGATGCGGTCGAGGGCCTCATCCCAACTCGCCGCTCGCAGGTGCATGCCCTTGCGGTCGCGGATCAATGGCGAGGTCAGCCGGTCGGGAGCAGACAGCAGGGAGGCCGACGTCCAGCCCTTGCGGCACAAGCCGCCTTTGTTGGTCGGGAAGTCCCGGGCATTAACAACCCAATCACCCGCGTCGCGCGTCAGCGTCATTCCGCATTGAAGCGCGCAATAGGGACAATGCGTATCGATGGAACTCGTCGTGGCCGGGACGTCCAAAACGAGTGCGGCGTGGTCAGTCATCCCCGATGCTTATCATCGGCCATCGCCACTTGCCACCTTGGAGAGCCTATAAAGCGTGCACGATAGCCATGCCTCACGCTTTTGTGTAAGAGAACATGCTAGATTATCATCATGAGACTATAAATAGTGCAGAAAACAAGAATCATATGGTCACATATTAAGCAACACGGCTCCTGATACAGCTCAATTCAAGATTGTGGATCTTTCCGTCTCTAAACTGTGTCCAGTTCGAGATCCGTGGTTCCGTCCGCTCATGGGTGCGGGAGCCGGTGACCATGGGCGTCGATGGTCGAAGAAGCGGGATGACGGTTCCCAAACCGGACGCGGTTTAGCAATAAGCAACCACAGATGAACACGGATGAACACGGATAGGAGGAGGAACCAGGCCCGACATTGCTGGGTCCTGAACCTTTATCTGTGTTCATCCGTGTTCATCTGTGGTTCCAATCCCTTCGACTATCCCAAACGCCGCCGCGAGAACGTCCACGACGTTCCACACCGGCCGCCGGCACCTGACCCGCCTTCGGTGAAACGTTCAGGGTTCCAGCACCTCAGCCTGCCGTATAGTCCGTTTTCTTGTGAAAGGCCGCATCCAGTCTGACACCCCTGGTTCCGACGGCCCACGGCGCGTGGCGTCTTTGGTCGAACGCGCAAGAGTATGATGCCCAAACTGGACGCGGTTTAGTCGGGCGAGATGTCCGGCTTCGATGCAGACCTGGATGGATCAACGCATCCCGAAGCATAATGCTGCATCGCGGCATTAGACTTATGCGACCCGAGGCGAAAGCATCCCGGCATCGTGTGCCGCCGCCGCCCATTGCCCGCCCGTTCCGCGCGGCTCGCTCCTCGTCACATCATCACCGGCATCGGCAAGGTTGTCCTTGCATTTGTTGTTCTACCTGGAGTAGAAGAACAAAGATAGAACCTGGGACCCCGCCCGCATGACCGCCCCCGCATGACCGCCCTCGACACCGCCGCCAACCCGAACCGCCACGACAGGCCAGGCATCCCAGAGCAACCCTCCGACATCCTGCTGCAGCTGATCGTCGGCGTCCTGGCGCCCCTGTTCTTGGCCGGCTGTGCCGGCGATCTGGGGTCCGCCCGCCTCGCCGCCATGGAGACACTCGCCGCCTACCAGGCGCGCACCCAGTCCGAGCTCGTCAAGATCGCCCAGATCATCGCCTTCGGCCTGGCCGCGATGGACAATCTGCGTCTGTCCATGACGCCCGACCTCTCGCTGTCGATGATCGCGCGGCTGCGCGCCGGCGCGCAGGCCTTGAACCGCGCCGCCCAGCAGAATGCGCGCGCCTTGGAAAAAGCCCGCCGCGACAACCCGCCGCCGGCGCCGGCCCGCGCGGCAGCGGCCGCACTGGCGCCAGCAGAGCCAGAACCCGTCCCGCTGCTCGACGACGCGATCACCGAGACCGACATCCAGACCTCGATCGAGCGGGCCCGGGCCGCGGTCAAGGCAGCACGCGATCGCCTGCAGGCCGCGACGACGCTTCCGCCGGCCACGCAACCCGCTGCCGTGCAGCCGCCCGCCGCGCAACCGCGCGGCCTCCGCCCGCCGCCAGCCTCGGCCCTGCCGCCCGCCGCCCCGCCGGTGGCCGGCAGAGCAGCGGCATAAACTGATGTGGGCTGACGCGATGAGCGCGGTGGCGGGGGAACTGTCGGCTAATCTCGCCATCGTGCCGCCGGCGCAGCGCGGCGCCGACCGGATGTGGGCCAGCGCGCTGAGCAGCAGCGCCAGCAGCCTCGCGATGGCCGCCGGCAGCATCCCTCCCGGCACCAACATCGGCATCGAGCGGGTCGACAAGCGCGGGAAACCCGACTGAGCGGGGTGTGGAGCGAGCGCGCAGGTGCCTAGCCCCTGTCAGCGCAGTTGCCTGTCCCGCAGCTCTCGTAAAAAATCACACCGCATCAGCCGGCTTGATCCCATACGCCTGCGGATCATGGGTTCGGCGTCAAGCCCTTTCTCGGAACCACGGATCTGACCGTTCAGGGAGCGCTGTACCGCCTTTGCTCACCGGCGGTTACCGTCAGGGCAAATGCGACAGTTTCAACCAGTCTTCGCTTTGCATCTCGTCCAGCCGCGACGCTGTGCGCTCAAACATTTTGGCGTTCTCGCCGCGCTCGTAAAGCTGATCGGGCGTCGCCGCGGCGGACGCGATCAGCTTCGCCCGCTGATCATACAGCGTATCCACCAGGACGATGAAACGCCGCGCCTGATCGTAATTGTCGGCGGAAAGCCGCGGAACACCATCCAGTATCAGCGTATGAAACGTCGTCGCGATCGCCAGGTAGTCGCCCGCGCCGAGAGCGGTGTTGCACAGACGATCGAAGTCGAAGCGTGCCACGCCATCGGCCGCAATGGGCACGACCAGCGAGCGGCCCATGACCGTCAACGTCATCGGGGCAGGCGTGGCGCCGCCGGTCAGCGTCTCGAACGCCTCGTCCAACGCTCGGCGGGATCGTTCGTCCGCCGGCACGTGCCAGGTCCGCAGATCTCGCATCCGTTCACGCCTGTAATCCCGGATGCCGGCCATCACCAGCACCTCCAACCGTTGCTTGATCAGTGCGATAAACGGCAGGAACGCATCGCGACCCGGTTTGCCCTTGAACAGATCGTCCGGCGCCGTATTGGAGGTTGCGACAACCACCACGCCGCGGTCGAACAGGCCTTGGAAAAGCCGGCCCAAGAATCATGGCGTCGGCGATGTCGTTGACCTGGAATTCGTCGAAGCAAAGCAGCGCGGCTTCACCGGCGATGCTATCCGCCAACGGCGGAATAGGGTCGGTGCCATCCGGGTTGGCCTTCTTCCATGCATGGACACGTGCATGCATGTTCTGCATGAAGCGGTGGAAGTGAATGCGTTGCTTGCGTGGAACGTCCGCGGTGTCGAAGAACAGGTCCATCAGCATGGACTTTCCGCGTCCGACCTCGCCGACCAGATAGAGGCCGGTTGGCACATATTCCTCGGCGTGGCGCCGGTGCAGCAGGCGGGATAGGAGACCGCCGCCACCGTGTCCAGTGGCCGCGTTCCCGAGAAAGTGCCCCGGATCATACCCACGCACCCGCTCCCACAGATCCTGCAAGCGCTCGGCCGCCATGGTCTGAGCCGGATCAGGCGCAAGGTTTCCCTCGGCGATCAGGATACCATAGGCCGGCAGCGGGCCACTAAGCTGCTTCGCGTCGGGCGGAGTGGGACTATCCATGGCGGGTCCGATGCAGATAGCGCGTCCCGTGGCAGAAGCCTAGCCCGGTTTGAAGCGATCCATCTGTCCTGATCGTCCAGCCCTTGGACGTCGGCCGTACCCCACCGCGGCGCGGGAAGTGACCGTGCCGGCACAGGCACCGTATCGGCTTCCGGCGAAAGCCGAGTAGTGTATCAAGCCCCATGCCAATATCAGCCCCTTCCCCCTCGCCCCTCCTGCCTGCGCCGCTAACCATACTGCCGGCCGTCATCGATCTGGTGAAACAGGCCGGAGCCATGCTGGCCGCCGAGTTCAGCCGGCCGGATGGGCCTCGCTTCGTCGATCTGACCACCGCACCGGTCGACAAGGAGATGGAGCTGTTCCTGCGGGCTCGCCTGACCGCGTTGCTGCCGGCCCGTTTTGTTGGCGAGGAAGCCGGCGTGCTCGCGGCCGTGGCGAACGGGTTTTGTTGGGTGGTTGATCCGCATGACGGCACGCGCGCCTTCCTGGAAGGTCGCCGCGGCAGCGCTGTTTCCGTCGCCCTGCTGCGCGACGGCACGCCGGTCCTGGGTGTGGTGTTCGCGCCACTCTGCGCGGACCGCGGCGCCGACCTGATCGCCTGGGCGGAGGGCGGCGGCATCATCCGCAACGGGACCCCGGTAGACATCGACCTGAGCGCCCGACGGCTGACGGCCGGTGATGTCGTGTTCCTCAATCATGGCGCCTGGCAGCGTCCGGTATGGAATTCAACCGCCTGCGCGCCCGCACGGTTCATGCCGCTGCCGTCGATCGCCTACCGCCTGGCCCGCGTCGCGGTGGGAGACGGCATCGCGACGGTCACGTTACGGCCCGTCAACGCCCACGATATCGCCGCCGGCCATGCGTTGTTGACCGCCGCCGGTGGGGTGCTGCTCACCGAGGATGGCGTTCCGGTCACCTACGACCAGGACGGCGAAAGCCGCCCATCCGCTTGTTTCGGCGGCGCGCCGGACGCGGTCGCCACTTTGCGGACACGCGTTTGGCGCCGCAGCCCTGAGCCGATGCGCCAGCCAAGAGTCACCTTGAGCTGGCCGCGCTTGGCAGAGGGCCAGCGCCTGGATCGCGCCCTCGGTTGCATGCTTGGGCTGGTGATCGGCGACAGTCTGGGCAGCCAGGTGGAGTTCCGCGGCGCCGAGGACATCCGCATCGAGTACCCGAACGGCGTCCGGAACCTGGCGAACAGCTCGGTCTGGCAGACCCTCGCCGGCCAGCCGACGGATGATTCCGAGCTCGGTCTGGCGCTGGCGCGCAGCCTGGTCGGGCAGGTCGAATACGATCCGGAGGCAACGGCCGCGGCCTACGGGCGCTGGTATGCTTCGGGACCATTCGATTGCGGGCACCACCACGGCGCGTGCCTTTGGACCTGCCGCGGAAGCCGCCGAGGACAAGGCTTCGGCCGCACGCCGCTCGGCCGATCCGTCCAGCCAGAGCAATGGCTCGCTGATGCGGATCGCGCCGATCGGTGTCTGGGCCGCCGATCCAGCGACCGCCGCACGCGCCGCAACCGAGGATTCCCGACTTTCCCACCCACATCCGACCTGTGTGACCGCCTGCGCCGCGTTCGCCGCCGCCATCGCCGCTGCCATTGCGGGCGCCACCCGAGCCGGCATGATCGACGTTGCCACGCGCACGGCCGAAGCCGCCGGCCCCGACGGCGCCGCGGTCCTGAGCGTCCTGCGACAGGCCGCATCCGGTGAGGCCCCGGCGGACTATCAGCATCACATGGGTTGGGTGCTGATCGCCCTGCGGAACGCGTTCTTCCACCTGGGCGCCGGCACCGGGGTGGAAGCGGCCGTGATCCATACGGTCGGATGCGGCGGCGATACTGACACCAACGCCGCGATTGCCGGCGCGCTGCTAGGCGCGGCCGATGGCCGATCCGTTTTGCCGATCCGCTGGGTGATGCCTGTGCTGACCTGCCGGCCCGACTCGGGCTTGCATCCGCATCGCGCCAGACCCGATTTATACTGGCCGGACGACCTCCTCGACCTGACCGAGGCTTTGCTGCTAAGCCGCCGCGCGCCGTAGACCAGGTGTTGGGCTGCCTGACGTAGGTCGTTCGTCCGCTCCATCGTTCAACCCAGCCTAAACCCGTCATAGAGGGTCCCATGATAGAACTGGACTATGCGAAACTGACCACGACACCGGTTGTGACCGAGCCGTTCCCGCATGTCGTCGTGCCGGACTTCGTGCCGCAAGCTCAGCTGGACGCCGTCCTGGCTGATCTTCCGCCCCTCGGCAAACGCGGCTCATTTCCGGTTGACGCCGTCAGGCTTGGCCCCAACGCAACAGCCCTGATGCAGGCGATGCAAGGTCCGCGGCTGCGGGCGGCGATCGCCAGCCTGTTCGCGCTGGACTTGAACGACGCCCCGACCATGGTGACTTTGCGCGGCTGGACCAGTGAACGTGATGGCCGCATCCACAGCGATTCCCTGGCCAAGCGCGTGACGGTGCTGCTTTATCTCAATCGGCAGACCGACGCCTGGACCCGGCAGGAGGGCTGCCTGCGCCTGCTGCGCGGGCCGCGTGATCTGGAAGACTTCGCGGTCGAGGTCCCGCCGGTGAACGGCACGCTTCTGGTGTTTCCGAATGGCCCCACGGCCTGGCATGGCCATCGGCAATTCATCGGGCAGCGCTACAGCGTCCAGCTCAATTATATGACAACCGACGCCAAGGCCCGCAGCGAGATGCGCCGCCACCGGTTCTCGGCCTTCGTGAAGCGGCTGACCCAAGCCGCCTGAACGGCCGCCTTGCGCGCGGGGCGGTAGATCGCGTGATAAAGCGATACGTTGATCGATCAGGGAAGCCACATGACCTTTGATCCCGACCTGGTCCGCCGCCTAGGCCGCCGCGCGGCGTTGCTGACGCCGGAACAAATGGGACAGGCCGACCGCGCCGCCGCGGCAGCCGGGCAGTCCGGCCCGGCGCTCATGGAGGCCGCAGGCCGCGCTGTCGCCCGGGCGATCCAGCGGCATATCGGCCGATGCCGGATTTTGGTCCTGGCCGGCCCGGGCAACAACGGCGGCGATGGCTATGTCGCGGCTCGGCTGCTGTGCGCAGGACGGCTGGCCGATGCGTCTGGCTGCGCTGGCACCGCCGCGGGAGGGTTCCGACGCCGCTGGCGCCGCCCGCCTGTGGCACGGCCCGACGGTTCCCTTTTCTGTCACCGAAGCCGCCCGGGCCGATCTGGTGGTCGATGCGGTCTTCGGCGCCGGTCTGGCCCGCCCGATTGATGGCCTCGTAGCCGAGGTGCTGCAAGCAGCGCGCCGGGTCGTCGCTGTGGATGTGCCCTCGGGACTGGACGGCGCCACCGGCTTGGCGCGCGGATCCGCTCGCAGCGCCGAACTGACCGTGACGTTCTTCCGGCTGAAGCCGGGCCATCTGCTGCTGCCGGGACGCGACCTGTGCGGCCGGATCGAGCTGGCTGATATCGGCATTCCGGACAACGTGCTGCCCGCGATCGCGCCGGACACCTTCGCCAATCTGCCCTCGCTGTGGCGGCTTCCGGCCTTGACGGCCGATGCTCATAAATATACCCGCGGGCATGTCACCGTCGTCGGCGGCGCCGACGATGACCGGAGCCGCCCGCCTGGCCGCCGAAGCCGCTCGGCGCGCCGGCGCCGGCATGGTGACGATCGCCGCGCGCGGGTCCGCCGCCGTCTATCGCGGCGGCGAACCGGGCTTGCTGGTCAACGAGGCCGACATCGCCACGCTGCTCAGCGACACAAGCGCGCGCAAGTCTGGGTCTGCGGCCCGGGCCTGGGCGCGCCGGAGGCCCGCATCGCGTTCCCCGCCCTGATCGCCGCCCGGCGGACGGTCGTCGCCGATGCGGATGTATTTTCGGCCTTCGCCGGTGAGCCGGACGCGCTGACGCGGCGCCGCGGTGCTGACGCCGCATGCCGGGGAGTTCGCGCGCGTGTTCGGCGCGCCGGTTCCGGACCGGCTGTCCGCCGCGCGGGCGGCCGCGGCGCGGACCGGCGCGGTGGTGCTGCTGAAGGGCGCGGACACCATCATCGCCGCGCCGGACGGCCGGGCCGCGATCAATCTCTCCGCGCCGCCCTGGCTGGCGACGGCCGGCGCCGGGGACGTGCTGGCCGGGCATCATCGCCGGGCTGCTGGCGCAGGGCATGCCGGCCTGGGATGCCGCCGCCGCCGGGGCCTACCTGCATGGGCGGGCCGCCTATCTGGCCGGGCCGGGCCTGGTGGTGGAGGATTTGCTGCCGGCACTGATTCAGATGCGCATCGACATGACAAAAACCGACACGTTTTCGCCGTTTTGGTTATGATCCTGCTGATAGTGTCCCCGTCATCGCATCCTGGTCACGGTGAAAACGAGGCCTGCATGAGCGAAGCTGTTTCCACCGGTCTGCTGGATCGCGCCATCCGGCGGATCACCGAGGTCTGGCGCGACATGGCGTCCAGCGTCTCGGGCGAGACCGGACGAAACCCTTGAAGCGCAGATGCAGGCCTGCCTGGCCGGGCGCGGCGGCGAGGTCAGCGCGCGCAACCGGGCGGCCAAGCTGGCGCAGACCTACCTGACGCAGGACGAGGCCGGGCGGAAGGAGTTCCTGCGCACCCTGGCCAGGTTCGACTCCGATCCGGATGCCGTCGCCGAAGCGTATGCCAAGGTGCAGGCGGCCGCCGACCCGGCCGAACGGGCGACCGCGAAGGCGGCGCTGCGGCGGGCGCTGGAGCCGCCGCGGCTGAAGCTGCTGACGCAGTTCACCTCGATCCCGGATGGGCGGAAGTTCCTCGTCGATCTGCGCGGCTCGCTGCTGAAGGTGCGCGGGTCCGACAAGCTTCTGACGGCGTTGGATGCCGATCTGCGCGGGCTGCTGGCGCGCCTGGTTCGACATCGGCTTCCTGGAACTGCAGCGGATCGACTGGAACAGCCCGCCGCACTGCTGGAAAAGCTGGTCGACTACGAGGCGGTGCACGCCATCCGCTCCTGGCGCGACCTGAAGAACCGGCTGGATTCCGACCGCCGCTGCTATGCGTTCTTCCATCCGCGCATGCCGGGGGAGCCGCTGATCTTCGTCGAGGTCGCGCTGGTGAAGGGCCTGGCCGGCAGCGTGCAGGACCTGCTGGACGAGAAGGCGCCGGTGCAGGACCCGAGCCAGGCGGATACCGCGATCTTCTACTCGATCAGCAACTGCCAGTCGGGCTTGGCGGGGATCAGCTTCGGCAATTTCCTGATCAAGCGCGTCGTCGAGGAGCTGTCGGCCGAGTTCCGCAACCTGAAGACCTTCGCCACGCTGTCGCCGATCCCGGGGTTCCGCCGCTGGCTGGATCCGCTTGCTGGCGGCGAACGAGCCGGGGCTGTTGAGCGACGAGGAGGCCGCCAACCTGGCCGCCGTCTTCCCGGCTGAGACCGGCGCCGCTGCCTGGCGGGCATCATTGGCAAGCGGCACTGGTGGCGCGATACCGCATCCGGAAAGCGGCGGAACCGGTGCTGGTCCGGCTGGCGGCGCGGTACCTGTTGGCGGAGGCGACGGCAAGCGGGCGCGGGACCCGGTGGCGCATTTCCACCTGTCCAACGGCGCGCGGGTGGAGCGGCTGAACATGGCCGGGCGACACATCCGACAAGGGCGCCAAGGAGAGCGCGACCTTGATGGTCAATTACCTCTATGACCCGGCCAAGATCGAGGACTGGCACGAGGATTATGCCGGCGAAGGCAAGCGGAACGCGTCGACCGCGGTGCGGAAGCTGGCACGCGGCTGGGGTTAGCGCGCATGACCTGGTCGATTGTCGCCCACGATCCCAACAGCGGTGCTTTCGCCGTTGCCGTTGCCACCAAGGCCTTCGCCGTCGGCGCATCCTGTCCGTTCGTCCGTGCCGGGGTCGGCGCTGTGTCCACCCAATCCATGACCAACCGGTACCTCGGCCCGGCGATCCTCGACGCCATGGCCCGTGGGCTACCCCCCGCGGCGGCGATCGAGGGCGCGCTTGTCGGCGATGCGGGCCGTGGCATCCGCCAGGTTCATGCGGTGGACCGGCTCGGCCGCACCGCGGCGTGGACCGGTGCCAACTGCGTCGACTGGTGCGGCAGCGTGTCCGCCGGCGGGGTCAGCGTTGCCGGCAACATGCTGGCAGGGGAGCCGACAGTCACCGCGACCCTGGCTGATTGGAAAGCCAATCGAACGCTGCCGATGCCGGATCGCCTGATGAGCGCGATGCTCGCGGGGGAGGCCGCCGGCGGCGATAGGCGTGGCAAGCAATCCGCCGCCATGGTCATGGTCACCACCGAGGACTTTCCCGACCTGAACCTGCGTGTCGACGACCAAGCAGAACCACTTCAGGAGCTACGGCGGCTGTTGACGATCTGGAAGACGATCCCGCGTCTCGGCACCGCACCCTCGAAAGCGGACCCCTCCGGCCTGACCGACCTGGATGCGATCGAGGCCGAGTGGATCGCCCGCGGCCTCGACCTGCGGTTCCGGCGGTAAGCTACGTATCCTGAGCCGTGCCCGCCGGGATGCCCTCCAATTCCTCCCGCAGCATTTCCAGCGCCAGCCACTGCTCCTCCGCCGCGGCCAGCGCACCCTGGGCGGTTTCCAGCGCCTTGGTTGCCGCGGTGAAGACGGCTGGTTGGCGCGTATAGAGGTCGGCGTCCGCCAACACCGCAGTCAGGCGCGTGACCTCATTTTGCAGATCGCCAATGCGGCCGGGCAAGCTATCCAGCGCATACTTGTCCTTGAAACTCATCCTCCGACTCGGCTGGCGGGGCGGCGGCCCAACGGATGTCGCGCGAGCCCGCTTGGCTGTCACCTCGACGGACTTCGAGGCCCCGCGCTGCGCCAGCATGTCGGAATAGCCGCCAGCGTACTCGATCCAGCGACCGTCGCCCTCGGTCGCGATCACCGAGGTGACGACACGGTCCAGGAAGTCGCGGTCATGGCTGACCAGCAGCACCGTCCCGGCATACTCCGCCAGTCGCTCCTGCAGCAGTTCCAGCGTTTCCAGGTCCAGATCGTTGGTCGGTTCGTCCAGTACCAGCAGATTGGACGGCGTGGCGAAGGCGCGTGCCAGGATCAACCGTCCGCGCTCGCCGCCCGACAGCACGCCGACCGGCGTGTTGGCCTGCTCGGGGGCGAACAGGAAATCCTTCATGTAGCCGACGACATGGCGGGACTGCCCGTTGACAGTAACGGTGTCGCCGGTGCCGCCGGTCAGCGACTGAGCCAGCGTCTCATTCGGATCGAGTGTCTCCCGCCTCTGGTCCAGCGTGATCCGCGCCAGGTTGGTGCCAAGCTTCACCGCGCCGGTGTCGGGTTCCAGGGCGCCGGTCAGCAAGTTGAGAAGTGTCGTCTTGCCGGCGCCGTTTTGGCCGACGATGCCGACGCGGTCGCCGCGAATGATCCGCGTGGAGAAGTTCCGCACCACGGTCTTGTCGCCGTAGGACTTCGATACCCCTTCCGCCACCACGACCAACCGCCCCGACAGATCCGCCTCGGCGGCGTCAAGCTTCACCCGGCCGACCGCCGCACGCTGTTCCTTATGGCGTTTGCGCAGGGCGTGCAGGTCGCCCAGGCGCTTCTGGTTGCGCTTGCGCCGAGCGGTGACGCCGTAACGCAGCCAGTCTTCTTCCATGACGATCTTGCGGCCAAGCTTGTGGCGCTCGCCCTCCTCCTGTTCCAGGACCTGATCGCGCCAGGCCTCGAAATGCAGGAAGCCCTGGTCAAGGACGCGGGTGACGCCGCGATCCAGCCAGACGGTCTTGCGTGAGATCCGCTCCAGCAGTCGCCGGTCGTGGCTGATTAGCACGATGCCGGAGCGTAGCCGGCCTAGTTCCGCCTCCAGCCATTCGATGCCGGGCAAATCGAGGTGGTTGGTCGGCTCGTCTAGCAGCAGGATGTCCGGTTCAGGCGCCAGAACACGGGCAAGCGCGGTGCGGCGGGCCTCTCCACCCGACAGCAGAGCGGGAGCTTCGGCACCGGTCAAGCCGAGTTGCTCGAGAAGATAGGCGGCGCGGTGGTGATCGGCGGCCGCGGCGGCCTCCAGCCCGGCCTCCACGTATGCCAGCGTGTCTACAAATCCGGAGAAGTCCGGTTCCTGTTGCAGATAACGAATGGTCGCGCCGGGTTGGGCAAAGCGGCGACCGGAGTCGCACGGCATCAGCCCGGCGGCGATCTGCAGCAGGGTCGACTTGCCGGAGCCATTGCGGCCAACCAGGCAAATCCGGTCTCCAGCCGAAACCGAAAGACCAGCACTCGTCAGCAGCGGCGTCGTGCCGAAATTGAGGGCGATATCCTGGAGGGTGAGAACGGGCGGCGGCATTGCGTCGGCTTTAGACCATCGACGGGTGCCGTTGAAGCGTCTACTCGGTGGGACCCGGCCTCGGGGCCGCACTGACTTGCTTGGTGCTGAGCGGACTTCGTCGCGGCGCCGCGGTCTAGCGGCGCGCCGCGGTACCAACCGCCATACCCACTGGATCATTGGTAGCCTGAGTTGCGCGCGGAGGCGATGCCGATCCGGGCGTTCCGGGTCGCGGTGCGAGGCGTGAATACCGTCTACCTGTCTTCGGATTCATTGACAGACGAGCATACCGCCGCCGCATCGTGGTCCAGCTCAACCATGATGAGTCTCGGCGCCGACTCGCCTGCATCCGGCGCATGCGCAGCCGAACGTCACTCGGGAGCGGATGTCGTCGCCGTGGATGTTTCATATCGATCGAGTTGACGCCACGCTCGTGTCTTTAAGTGTGCGCGGGGACCATCCCAACGCTGATAAAATCGATATTGAAATGCTTGATAAAGGCGCGGGCGGAGATGACTTCGCGCTGGAAACATGCCCCCGGGCGCCTATTATCCCGAAATGGCAGAGACGTCCGCCCCGCAACCGCGCCCTGCCGAATGGCAAGAAAGCCTGGCCCGTAGCGAAGGCTCAGATCGCTGCGGGCGAGAGCGTTCCGCTGCTGCCAGTCCTCGACCGGCTGCGGGCCTCGGCGGAGCGGCTGGAGGCCTGACGAGCAAGGAATTCACGGCGGTAACGGCGTGAAAGTGACTGCCAGCCGTTGACGCGCTGACGCCTGAGGCGAGCGCCCAAGTTGAAGCCTTCGAACAGTTCTACATCGAGCAAACAACGTCCACAGGCTTTGCGGAACCTGGGTCGCGCCCTTGCGGAGGCCAGCCTGATCATTGCGAATGCTCCCGAACGCGGCCTGCCGGCGCCGCGACCGTATCCTGACCTCGCCGCGCTTGGGCTCTTCTGGTTAAAGCGTGGCCGGTGCTGGATCGCCTGCGATCCCGGCATCCCGATCGTCGCCGGCGTGTTCTACGAGACCGACGACATTCCGAACCGCGTGCGCTGAACTGGAGCACGCTTGGCTTCAGGCCGGCTTTCATTGAGGGTGCCGCGCAGGACGAGGACGGGATGGCGATTGATCGCGACGGACGATAGTGTCCCGTTGGCGCGGCTCCGGCGGCGCGATATGAAAACGAGCGATGACACCTGGTGCCGTTGCCACAAGCCTACCCAGACCAAGCTGTGCACTCGGCCGATCCTGGCGCCGGCGGCAAAAATCACTATGTTCCGTAGACGCGCTTTTCACGGGAGACGACCTCATGATCCGCCTGCCCGACCCCAAGCCCGATGTCATGGCGCGCCGCGACAGTATCGTCGCCGGCCTGCGCGCGTTGCTGCCGGACAGTGGTCTGATCGCCGAACCGCTGCGGCTGAAACCCTATGAGACCGATGGGCTGTCTGCCTATCGTCAGGTGCCACTTGCCGTGGTCCTGCCGGAAACCACCGAGCAGGTGGCCGCCGTGCTGCGCTTCTGCCACCAGAACGGTGTGCGCGTCGTGCCGCGGGGCGCCGGCACATCGCTGTCCGGCGGCGCCTTGCCGATGGCCGATGCGGTCGTGATCGGTCTGATGCGGATGAACCAGATCCTGAACATCGACTATGCCGATCGGTGCGCCACGGTTCAGGCCGGCGTCACCAACATCGGCATTACCAACGCCGTCGCCTCAGAAGGTTTCTTCTACGCGCCCGACCCGTCCAGCCAGCTTGCCTGCATGATCGGCGGCAACGTCAACATGAACTCCGGCGGCGCCCACTGCCTCAAATACGGCGTGACCGCCAACAACCTGCTCGGCCTCAAGGTGGTCACCATCAACGGCGACATCCTCTCTATCGGCGGCGCCCACCTCGACGCCGCCGGTTACGACTGGCTTGGCCTGCTCACCGGCAGCGAGGGCATGCTGGTCGTGGTCACCGAAGTCACCGTGCGCATCCTGCGTGCCCCCGAAGGGGCCCGGGCGATGCTGGCCGCCTTCCGCTCGAACGACGTCGCCGGCGCCTGCGTCGACGCCATCATTGGCTCCGGCATCATCCCGGTGGCGCTGGAGTTCATGGACCGTCCGGCGATCCACGCCTGCGAGGCCTTCGCCCATGCGGGCTACCCGCTGGATGCGGAGGCGATGCTGATCATCGAAGTCGAGGGCAGCGTCGAGGAACAGGACCGCCTGCTGGAAAAACTGTCGGCCATTTGCAATCAGCATGATCCGATCAGCCTGAAGGTCTCGCAGTCGGCGGAGGAGTCGCTGGCGATCTGGAAGGGCCGCAAGGGCGCGTTCGGCGCCATCGGCCGCATCAGTCCCGACTACCTGTGCATGGACGGCACCATCCCCACCAGCCGCTTGCCGGAGGTGTTGCGCCGCATCCAGGAGATGTCGGACAGCTTCGGCCTGAAAGTCGCCAACATCTTTCATGCCGGCGACGGCAACCTGCATCCGCTGATCATGTTCGACGCCAACGATCCGGCCAGCTTCCATGCCGCGGAGACCTTTGGCGCCGACATCCTGAAGCTGTGCGTGGAAGTCGGCGGCTGCCTGACCGGGGAGCACGGGGTCGGGGTGGAGAAGCGCGACCTGATGCCGGTGCAGTTCCATGCACATGAACTGGAGCAGCAGCGCCGGATCAAATCCGCCTTTGATGCGGACTGGTTGCTCAATCCCAGCAAGGTTTTCCCCCTGCCGGCAGTCGAGGTCCCCCTGCCACGGGCCGCATGAGCGCTTCCGGTCCATCCGCCGCGGTGGAAGTCGCCGAGGCCTCGATCGCCGGCGTCATCCGCAATGCCGCCGCATCACGCGAGCCGCTGCTGATCGAGGGGAACGGGACCAAATCCGGCATGCTGCGGCCGGTCCAGGCGGCACGGACCTTGTCCACCGCCGGCCTGTCGGGCATCAGCCTGTATGCGCCGAAGGAGCTGATCATCTCCGCCCTGGCCGGAACACCGCTGCCGGAGATCGAGGCGGCTCTGGCGGCTGGTGGCCAGCATCTTATTGCTGAACCGCCTGATCTGTCGGGCCTTTTCGGCAACACCGGTCGGCCGCAGACGATCGGTGGGGTGGTTGCCACCAACCTGTCCGGCCCGCGCCGGGTCGCCTGGGGTGCAATGCGCGATCATGTCATGGGCGTGCGAGCGGTGACCGGCAGGGCAGAGGTCATCCGGTCCGGCGGGCGGGTCTTGAAGAACGTCACCGGCCTCGACCTGTGCAAGCTGCTGACCGGCAGCCATGGCACGCTTGGCGTGATCACGGAGATCACGTTGAAGGTGCTGCCGGCGCCGGAGGCGACCGGGACGCTGGTGCTGCCAGGCCTGGATGCCGTAGCCGGTGTCGCCGCGTTGTCCGCATCACTCGGCTCGCCGTACGGGGTGACGGCCGCGGCTTGGCTGCCTGCCGATGCGGTGGCGCGCGTGCCGGGGCTGGATGGCATCCGCGGCGCCGCTGCGCTGGTGCGGATCGAGGAGTTTGCCCCGTCTGTCGATTATCGTCTGGGCCGCCTGCGGGACCAGATGGCGGTATCCGGCGCCGTGATCCTGGACACCAGCGCATCTCTTGCCGTCTGGAAAGCCGTGCGCGATGCCCAGCCGCTGATGCCTGCCAACGGCGCCGCGGCGGCTGGTGATGCGATATGGCGTGTTTCCGTGCGGCCGTCGGCCGGGCCAGGCGTACTCGGCGGCTGTGCGGCCGAAAGGGATCGATGGTTTCCTGGATTGGGGCGGTGGCCTCGTCTGGCTTGCCGGCCCTGCCGATACCGATGCCCATGCGGCGGTCGAGGCGGCGGCTCAGGCCGCGGGCGGGACTTGGACGCTGGTTCGCGCACCGGACGCCCTACGAGGGTCAGTCAGGGTCGTGCCAGACGAGCCGGCGCCGCTGGCCCGCATCACCAGGGACGTGAAGGCGGCGCTCGATCCCGCGGGAATTCTCAATCCAGGTCGAACTCTACGCGGGACTCTAAGCCATGGTCTTCATTCCAACCTGGGTGAGCAATGTCCTGTTCCTGATCACGATCTACATCTCCGGCTACCAGCATGTGCAGTTGAAGCGAAGGAACCCGGTCACCAACGTGCAGTTCATCATGATTGCCTTCGCGCTGCTGATGATCATCGTCGGTGCCCTTTATAGCCACGAGAACGCATGGCTTTCCCTCGGCTTCTTCGTGATCGCCGTCGCCTGCCTGGGCTTGATGATCCGGCAGCATCGCACGCTGCCGCCGACGAGACGCTTCGAGAATCTTTGATAGCCGATAGGTCGCAAACCCCGAGAAAACGTAGCTCCCATCATGCAGACGAATTTTACCGCCGAGCAGCTTCGCGATCCGAACACCGCGTCGTCCAACGCTGTATTGCGCACCTGCGTGCATTGCGGCTTCTGCACCGCCACATGCCCCACCTTCCTGTTGCTGGGTGACGAACTGGACAGCCCACGCGGCCGCATCTACCTGATCAAGGACATGCTGGAGACCGGCCGTCCCGCGACCGAGGAAGTCGTCCGCCACATCGACCGCTGCCTCTCCTGCCTGTCCTGCATGACGACCTGCCCGTCCGGCGTCAACTACATGCATCTGGTCGACCATGCCCGAGCCTATATCGAGCAGACCTATCGCCGTCCGCTACCTGAGCGTTGGCTGCGTTGGACCCTGGGCATGGTGCTGCCGCGGCCCCGCCTGTTTCGCTTGGCTATGCAGGCGCGCCAGGCTCGCGCGTCCGATGTCGCGGCTTATCCCGGGCCATTCCATGCTGGCGCAGCGGCTGCGTGCCATGCTGTCCCTGACGCCCGACCGGCTGCCAGCGTCCAACCCCATGCAAACGCCGCAAGTCCATCCGGCGCAGGGCGAGCGCAAGGCTCGGGTCGCACTGCTGACCGGCTGCGCACAGCAAGTGCTGATGCCGCGGATCAACGAAGCCACGATTCGCTTGCTGACACGATTGGGTGTCGAGGTGGTGGTGCCTCGCGGTGCAGGCTGCTGCGGTGCGCTCAATCACCATACCGGTCAGCACGATCAGGCGATGGCATTGGCGCGCGCCAACATCGCGGCATGGAGCCGCGAAGCGGAGGGCGCGGGCCTGGACGCGATCATCATCAATGCGTCCGGCTGCGGCACCACCGTCAAGGATTATGGGTTCATGTTCCGCTCCGAAGCGGAGCCGTGGCGTGGCCGAGCCGAGACGATCGCCGGCCTGACCTTGGATGTGACGGAATTCCTGACCCGGTTCGGCTATGCGCCGACGCGGCCGGCGTCGAACCTGACCGTGGCCTACCATTCCGCCTGCAGCCTGCAGCACGGCCAGCAGGTGACGACACAGCCGAAGACGCTGCTGGCTCGTGCCGGCTTCCGCGTGACCGAACCGCGGGAGCCACATATCTGCTGCGGTTCCGCTGGCACCTATAATATACTTCAGCCGGAAATTGCCGGTCGCCTGAAGTCTCGCAAGTTGGAAAACCTGAAAGCCACACATCCCGACCTGATTGCCGCCGGCAATATCGGCTGCATCACGCAGTTGTCCGGCGATGCCATTCCGGTGGTGCATACCGTCGAATTGCTCGACTGGATGGCCGGTGGTCCGCGACCGCCCGGCGTGCCGGCCTGACATGCTCCGGTCTCGTACCCTCCGCCGCCTTGCCGTGGTTGCCACGCTCGCGGTTGCGCTGCCGTTCACTCGGCTAAGCGCTCCGGCTTATGCCGAGGCGGCGGGCGGTCAGGCTGCCGGCGACAAGCGAGCGAACCTGGATCGGATGCTGGATGCACTGAAAGCCGCGCCCGATGAACAGACGGCCTCCTTGCTGGAGCAGCGCGTGCTGCACAGCTGGATAGAGGCTGGCACGCCCGCGGTGACCTTGCTGATGAGCCGCGGACTTCGTTTGCTGCAGGCTGGTCAGGATGATGACGCGGTCAAATCATTCACCGATGCGATCACGTTGGCTCCCGATGTCGCCGAAGCCTGGCGTCAGCGGGCGATCGCCCGTTATCACGCCGGCGATGTCGCCAACGCAATTCGTGATTTGCAAGAGACCGTGACGCGGGAGCCTCGGGACTTCGCGGCCTTCCGCACTTTGGCTGAGATCGCGACCGCACGGGAGGATTGGAAAGGTGCCTACGCCGCCTGGCAGAAAGTCATGGAGCTGGATCCCAAGACCCCGGGCGGGGACGAACGTCTGCGCCTGTTGAAGCGGCGTGCGGTGGGTGAGGACACTTAGCGATGCGTGTTCTGTGGCAGGCCGATCATAGCGGGCATTAACGCACGGCCGCTTGCGGTCCAGGCGGCCAGCCGCTGCTGCCGCCGGAATGAAACTGTCAGAAGTGAGCCATTTTCTTGGCTGCGGCGACGACCGCCGAGCTGATCATGCGGATGATCTTGTCGTTCCCGGCGTTCAGGCTCGGGGCGGTTGACCGGGCGCAGCTTTCGCAACGGTTCATACCACGCCGTATTGAGGCTGACACGGTGGACGGCTCCGCCCGTGTCATTGCCGGCCTGCGAGAGCGGGCGCCTTGTGTGCATCCCGTAGGTGCTTGGCGCCCCCGGACTTGATCCGGGTGGGACCCACGACTTTAGCCGCTTTCGCCGCTGAAAGTCGTGGGTCCCCGGCCTTCGCCGGGGATGACACTGGGGCAGTTCCAGCGTCACGACGGCTTAAGTTAGCGCCTATGGGGCCGCGCCCGGCGATGATACTTGGGGCGTATCAGGCGGCGGCGGCCGTGATTCTTGTCAGGGCTTCGTCTTTGCCCAGAGCAGCGAGCGTGACATCGATGCCGGGGCTGACAGTGCTGCCGGTCAAGGCGACGCGCAGCGGCTGTGCCACCTGGCCCAGCTTGCGGCCGGTTCGTTCGGCATACCCGCGTAGGGCGGCATCAATGTCTTGAGGCGAAAAATCAGTCTCGGCCAACGCCGATGCGACCTCGCGCAGCATCACCTTGGTGTCCGCCACCAGTGTCGCCGCCGTCTTGGACGCCATCGGCAGCGGCACGCTCCGGGCGAGGAAAGCCGCTGAATCGGCAAGTTCGACCAGCGTCTTGGCCCGCTCCTTCAACGCCGGCATCAGCGCACGGATTCGCGTCGCCACCGCATTGTCCAGGGCTAGCTCAGGCCGCGGCGCCAGCCGTTGCAGCACGTCCTGGGTCAGCCGCTCGTCGTCGGCCTGGCGGATATAGATGCCGTTCAGGTTGGTCAGCTTGGCATAGTCCATTCGCGAGGCGCCACGGTTGACGTCTACAATGTCGAACAGCCGGATCGCCTGCTCCCGGTTCACCACTTCCAGGTCGCCATGCGACCAACCCAGACGCAGCAGATAGTTGCACAATGCCTCGGGCAGGAAGCCTTGGTCGCGGAACTCCAGGACAAACTGCGCGCCGTGGCGCTTCGACAGCTTCGCGCCGTCCGGCCCGTGGATCAGCGGCAGATGGCCGAAGCGCGGCGGCTCCCACCCCATGGCAGCGTAAATCTGCGTCTGTCGGAAGGTGTTCGTCAGGTGATCGTCGCCGCGGATCACGTGGGTGATGTCCATGTCGTGGTCGTCCACCACGACGGAATGGTTGTAGGTCGGCGTGCCGTCGCTGCGCAGGATGATAAAGTCGTCGAGTTCAGCGTTGGCGACCCGCACGGTGCCTTGGACGAGATCCTCCAGCACCGTCTCGCCCTGACGCGGGGTCTTGACGCGGATCACCGGCTTGATGCCGGCCGGCGCCTCCGACGGATCACGGTCGCGCCAGCGTCCATCGTAGTGCCAGACGCGGTTCTCGGCTGTTGCCTGTTCCCGCTCGCGCTTCAACTCGTCCGGCGTGCAGTAGCAGTAATAGGCGCTACCGGCCGCCAGCATTGCGTGCGCCACTTCGGCATGGCGTCCGGTCCGCGCGGATTGGAAGACGATCTGGCCGTCAGGCCGCAGACCAAGCCAGTCGAGGCTTTCCAGGATACCGCGCGTGGCGGCTTCGGTGCTGCGTTCATGGTCAGTGTCCTCGATCCGCAACAGGAAGTCGCCGCCGGTGTGGCGGCTGTAGAGGTAGTTGAACAGCGCGGTCCGGACGCTGCCGATGTGCAGCGGGCCGGTCGGGCTGGGGGCAAAGCGGGTGCGGACGGTCATACGATCTGATCTAGCACGGCCGTTCACCTTTTGTAGACGGTTGCCCGCTTATACTGCCCCGCATGAGGCTTATCGCTGCCCTGACCGTCACGCTGAGCGTCTGGCTGGACGCTGAGCGTGACCGGCTGGCGCTCTGGCTGCCGGTTTTCATGGGCGCCGGCGTGGCCGGATATTACGCGCTCCGCTCGGAGCCGGCTTGCTACATCGGCCCGCGTGGTCGCGGCGCCAGCGATAGTATGTGCGATCACGTTGCCGCGGCTGCGCCTGATCCTCGCGCCGCTTGCCGCCGCGGCACTGGGCTTCGCGTCAGGCCAGATCGCCACCGCCCGGGCGCCGCCGATCGAGACCGCGCTGCCGGCGCACGCCACCACTGTCACCGGCACCGTCCGCGCTGTCGAGATCCTGCCGGAGGGGAGACGCATCACCATCCAGCCCGCCACCCTGGACGCCGCGGCCACGCCGCTGGTGCGATCGGTGCGGGTCCGCCTGCGCGAGCGCGACGACGAGATCCTGGCAACCGGCGATCAGATCAGCATCCGCGCCCTGGTTCGCCCACCCGCGCCGCCATCCTATCCTGGCGGCTGGGATCTCCAGCGTGATGCGTTCTACAATAACCTCGGTGCCTCGGGCTTCGCGCTTGGTTCGGTTGAACGAACCGTCGAGGCGGTCCCGTCAGGGCCGATGCGCCGCGTGCAATGGTTGCGCGAGGTCATCGCCCGCAGGGTTGCCGCGGTCATCCCCGGCGCGGCGGGTGCCGTGTCGGTCACCCTGTTGACCGGCATGTCGATGGCCATTCCCGAGGCGGATCACGCGGCCTTTCGCGACTCGGGTCTGGCCCATCTGCTGGCCGTCGCTGGCCTGCACATCGGTATCGTGATGGGCTTCGCGCTGCTGCTCGCGCGGCGAATGTTGGCCTTGAGCGAGCATGCCAGCCTGTTCTGGCCAACAAAGAAACTGGCAACCGTGGCGGCGCTGGCGGCGGGCGGCGCCTACATGGTGCTGACCGGCATGCATGTGCCCATCATGCGCAGCTTCGTCATGGCCTGTCTGTTGACGGTTGCACTGCTGGCCGGGCGGCAGCCGATATCGTTGCGCGGCCTGGCGCTGGCAGCCCTGGTGCTGATGCTGATCGCACCGCAGGAAGTACCGGGTGTTTCGTTCCAGATGAGCTTTTCCGCGGTCCTGGCGTTGATCGCGGGGTATGAAGCCTTGCGCCCCTGGCTGCGGCGGCTGCATGGCAAGAGTTGGTGGCGACGGTTCCTGTCGCATGTGGCGGCGCTCGCGTTGACCAGCGCGTTGGCCGGCACCGCCTCCGCCCCCTATGGGGCCTATCACTTCGGTCATCTGCAGGTTTACTTCATCCTGGCCAACATGATCGCCGTTCCGCTGACCGCGCTTTGGGTGATGCCGGCTGGCCTGATCGCGTTGGGCCTCATGCCGCTGCATCTTGAGGCGCTTGCGCTGGTGCCGATGGGATGGGGCGCCGAAGCCGTCTTATGGGTGGCCCACGCCACGGCCGCCTTGCCGGCGGCGATCATCGGTGTCCCTCATATGCCGTTATGGGGCCTTTGCGTTTTCTCGTTGGGGCTGGCTTGGTTAGGGCTTTGCCGCACCCGCCTACGCTTGGCGGCGGTACCGGTGATGGCTGCCGGGCTGATCTCCCCCATGTTGGATCGCCCACCCGATCTGCTGATGTCGGCCGATGCCCGTCTGATTGCCCTGCATACCGGCCACGGAATGTATTTGCAGCACGCGCAAGGCGGCTCCAAGTTCACCCGCGATGCGTGGGCGCAATACTGGGCGGCGGGTTCGGTCACACCGATACCGGCTGCCGGCGAGGCCGCCGATGGCGCAATCCGGTGCGATGACGGGGTTTGTCTGCTGCGGCCCTACCCCGACCGGCCGGGTATCCTGCTGGCGCGTGGCGCGCCGCATCCGGCTGGCTGCGATCAGGTTTCCGTCATTGTCTCCGCCGAACCGGCGCGAGGATTGTGCCCGAAGCCGTGGCCGAAGCTGGCCGACCGGTTTACCGTATGGCGCGAGGGAAGTGTGGCGGTATGGCTGGAACCGGCGGCTGCACGCATCCTGACGGACCGGGCAGAACGGGGTAACCGGCCATGGGTACCCGCACCGCCCACGCCGAGGCAACGCACCGCCCCGTCGCTGCCCGCCGCGGCGGTGGACGAGGCTGGCCGATAGAAGTTGGGAAAATGCTACTATGGCGGTCATCTGACGCGGCTTTCTGCGCTTCCGGTGCTCACGGCCACTCGGCCGCTCCGCTCCGGTTCTCGATAGCCACGCCAGCTGACTCGCCATAGCGCATTTTAGAGCGTGATCGTCTGAGGTTGCTTCAAGCTCAGGCGATCGCGCTCTCAAACAAGAGAAGCTGGAGCGTGATGGCTTCGACCTGAAACTATCACGCTCCAAGCGGACACTTAGAAGTCCATGTCGCCCATGCCACCACCCGGCGGCATCGGCGGCCCATTCTCCTCCGGCTTCTCGGCGATCTGGCGCAGGGGCGTCTGGATCGCCTTGCGGACGATTTCGATGCCGAAGCGCTGGTCGTCGTTGTCGGCCAGGATCTTGCTCAGGATCAGGGACGCCCGTGCCAGCGCCACGCCGCCGCCCGGGACGATGCGGTCCTTGAGTTTGCGCTTTTTGTAACTTATAGTTCACAGATGAGGGAAATCCGCCAGACGCCGATTTTCCGGAAATGGCTGGATGGCCTGGCCGATCAGCGGGCGGCCGAACGGATCGCCCAACGCTTGGTCCGTTTGCAGTCGGGACTGTTCGGCGATGTGAAGCCGGTTGGCGGTGGCGTGTCCGAGCTACGGATCGATTATGGTCCGGGATATCGAGTGTATTTTGTGCAGCAGGATAGGGTGCTGATCATCCTGCTGTGTGGTGGCGACAAAGGATCGCAATCGCGCGATATCGCGCGTGCGCGAATACTTGCGGCGGAGCTGGAGGACGACTGATGGTCAAAACGGAACCATTTGATGCGGCCCGCTATCTGAGATCTCCAGAATCGCAAATGGAGCTGCTGAACGATGCGCTGTCCAGCGGCGACGCAGGCTATGTCAGCGAAGCGCTCGGGGTCATCGCGCGGGCGCGTGGCATGACCGAGGTTGCGAGGGAGGCCGGGGTCACGCGGGAGGCACTGTACAAAGCGCTGAGCGAGAATGGCGATCCTAGGCTGACAACGTTGCTGGGTGTGGTTCGCGCGCTTGGCGTGACGTTGACGGCGCATGTCGAAGCGGCGGAGTAGGGTGACGGGGCCGGGCTACCTGGCTGGGAATGGACAACGGCGGGCTGCGCATTGCCGAGGGCACGTCTTCTCGAGGAGGTAACCGACCCGGTCATCTTCGAGACAACCGCGCGGGCGTCGCGGCGCAGGCCGACAAGCAGATAGTGATCATCGGATATCCGAACCCGGACCGGCTGCTCAAGCGTCAGGCATCGTGGTGATACATGCAATCAACGCTCTGTAGGCCTCTTTGTTGACATCCCTCGTCTTCCTGTCCGCTTGGGATCGCCCTTTTGGCCTTCGGCGTCTCGCGTTCAAACGAGCAATACGTGTTCCGAGTGACCGGAGTGGCATTGATACTCACGATGCTCATGACCACCGCACCGACCTTGGCTCGTTGAATATTTGTTGCAGAAGTCGTGAATATCGAAACCCTCTGTATTCCCTTCGCAAATCCAATGCAAAGAAGAGGGCGGACCTTTCGATCCGCCCTCGTTGCAACTGGCCGGCAGAAGATACGGACTAAAAGTCCATGTCGCCCATGCCGCCACCACCCGGCGGCATCGGCGGCCCCTTCTTCTCCGGCTTCTCGGCCACCATGGCTTCGGTGGTGATCAGCAGGCCGGAGACCGACGCGGCGTCCTGCAGGGCGGTGCGCACGACCTTGGTCGGGTCGATGATCCCCGCCTTGACCAGATCCTTGAACTCACCCGTCTGGGCGTCAAAGCCGTAGTTGTATTCGTCCTTCTCCAGCGTCTTGCCGGCAATGACCGCACCGTCTTCGCCGGCGTTCTCGGCGATCTGGCGCAGCGGCGTCTGGATCGCCTTGCGGACGATCTCGATGCCGAAGCGCTGGTCGTCGTTGTCGGCCAGGATCTTGCTCAGGATCAGAGAAGCCCGCGCCAGCGCCACGCCGCCGCCCGGGACGATGCCTTCCTCGACCGCCGCACGGGTCGCGTGCAGGCTGTCATCGACGCGATCCTTACGCTCCTTCACCTCGACCTCGGTGGAGCCGCCGACGCGGATGACGGCAACGCCGCCCGCCAGCTTGGCCAGACGCTCCTGCAGCTTCTCGCGGTCGTAGTCCGAGGTGGTCTCCTCGATCTGCGCCCGGATCTGCCCGCAGCGGCCCTGGATGTCGGAGCTTCTTGCCGGCGCCCTCGACGATCGTGGTGTTTTCCTTCTCGATCAGGATCTTCTTGGCCTTGCCGAGGTCGTTGAGCTTCACGTTCTCGAGCTTGATGCCAAGGTCTTCGCTGATCACCGTGCCGCCGGTCAGGATCGCGATGTCTTCCAGCATCGCCTTGCGGCGATCGCCGAAGCCAGGCGCCTTCACCGCCGCAACCTTCAGGCCGCCGCGCAGCTTGTTCACCACCAGGGTGGCCAGGGCCTCGCCCTCGACGTCCTCGGCGATGATCACCAGCGGACGGCCGGACTGCACGATGCTCTCCAGCAGCGGCAGCATCGGCTGCAGGCCGGACAGCTTCTTCTCGTGGATCAGGATGTAGGGCTGATCCATGCTCGGCGATCATCTTCTCCGCATTGGTGATGAAGTACGGAGAGACGTAGCCGCGGTCGAACTGCATGCCCTCGACGACGTCGAGCTCGGTGGCGATGCCCTTGGCTTCCTCGACCGTGATGACGCCCTCGTTGCCGACCTTTTGCATGGCTTCGGCGATCATCTTGCCGATCTCGGATTCGCCGTTGGCGGAGATGGTGCCGACCTGGGCGGTTTCCGCCGGGGTGGTGATCTTGCGGGTGCGCTTCTTCAGCTCGTCCACGACGGCGATGACAGCCTTGTCGATGCCGCGCTTGAGGTCCATCGGGTTCATGCCCGCGGCGACCGCCTTGGAGCCTTCGCGGACGATCGACTGCGCCAGCACCGTCGCGGTGGTGGTGCCGTCACCGGCGACGTCGTTGGTCTTCGAGGCCACTTCGCGCACCATCTGCGCGCCCATGTTCTCGAACTTGTCGGATAGTTCGATTTCCTTGGCGACGGTCACGCCGTCCTTGGTGATCCGCGGCGCGCCGAAGCTCTTGTCGAGCACCACGTTGCGGCCCTTCGGACCCAGCGTGACCTTCACCGCGTCGGCCAGGATATCCACGCCGCGCAGCATGCGCGGCGCGCGCGTCTCCGCCGAAGCGAACGTCTTTTGCTGCCATGATCTGTGTTCCTGCTAGTCTTATCTTAAAGTGTTGATTGAACGGGGTGTTTCATCAAGCGGCGATCGCAACCGATCAGGCCGCCTTCCTCTTGCCGGACGAGGCCGAACCCTCGACGATGCCCATGATGTCGGACTCCTTCATGATCAGGAGTTCCTCACCATCCAGCTTCACCTCGGTGCCGGACCACTTGCCGAACAGGATCTTGTCGCCGGCCTTGACGTCGAGCGTCACCAGTTGGCCCTGGTCATTGCGCGCGCCGGGACCCACGGCGATGATTTCGCCTTCCATGGGCTTCTCTTTGGCCGTATCGGGAATGATGATACCGCCCGCGGTCTTTTCCTCGGCCGTCAGGCGCCGGACCACGACCCGGTCATGCAGGGGACGAAAATTCATTGCAATCGCTCCTGAGTTCGATCTCAGTCAATCATTGATGGGATGGCGAACGCGGATGCCAGGCTCTGCTTCGAGAACCCTGCCCGCTGTTAGCACTCCCTGTCGGGGAGTGCCAGCGATCTAGCGTGCTCGCGCCGACGTGTCAACCCTTTGGCAGCACTGTCGGCAAATGAGTGATAACCTGCTGAAATCACTATGTTTTCGATTGCGTTCGACGGTTCTGCTCCAACATCATGGTTTTGTTCGGCACCACGCAGCCTTGCTCGGCACACGGACACGTCTAAACCATGCTTGGAAAGGAAGCCATTCCCCATGAGCCTCCCACGGCAGATGAATGACTATCGTTTGACGACCGCTGAAATCCTTTACCACCTTCCGGACCATCCCCGGTTGCTACAGTCCTACGTCTGGCAAGATCTTGATATTGCTCCGCAATACCCGGTGCTCCACAAATTCCTGGAGTTTTGGCAGCGGGAGATCGAGGGCAGCCTGCATTCCGTCCGGGTGGCTTCCTGCAAACTGGTCAACCCCGGTCGCATGCGCCACGCCAACGCCCTGATGCGCCTTCACTAACGCTGCTGCGGTTACCTCCGCGGGTCGTTGTTGTTTGGCAAAGGCAGCTCAGGACACTTCTGTCTCCGCCGGCTTCGCCTTATAATCGCGCGATGCCGTTTGATGTTCACGATTTCCCCGGCGCGTCCCGGTTGGATCGCGCCGCGACACGACAAAGCCGCCGTTTGGTCGCGATATGGCTGTTCGTGGTCGCGGCCATGATCGTTGTGATGATCGTGCTGGGGGGCGCCACAAGGCTGAGCGGTTCAGGCTTGTCCATCATGGAATGGGCCCCCTTGATGGGGACGCTTCCGCCGATGACGGATGCTGAGTGGCAGCGGCTGTTCGCGCTCTATCAGCGCATCCCGCAATACAGCCTGGTGAACCACGGCTTCGGTCTGGACGGCTTTAAGCATATTTTCTGGTTGGAGTGGACGCATCGCCTCTGGGGCAGGCTGCTCGGGGGTGTCTTCATGCTGCCGCTGCTCTGGTTGTGGGCCACTGCCCGGATCGAGCGCCGGCTGCTGCCGGGTCTGGCCTTGCTGTTCGCTCTTGGCGGCCTGCAGGGCGCCGTGGGCTGGTTCATGGTGGCATCTGGCTTTCTACCCGACGCCACGTCGGTGTCGCCCTATCGCCTGACCATCCATCTGACGCTCGCTCTGCTGCTTTATGTGGCGATCGTATGGACCGGACTGTCGGCGCTGCGACCTGTCCGCCTCGCGGCCGCGGTTGCCCCGGCGTATCGTGCGTTGACTATCCTGTGTGTCGTCATGGTCGGCTTGACGATCGTCGCCGGCGGCTTCGTCGCTGGTCTCCATGCCGGGCTTGCCTATAACACGTTTCCGCTCATGGGCGGTCGCCTGGTGCCCGACGGGTATGCCGCTTTGCACCCGTTTCCGCGCAACCTGACGGAAAACATCGCCGCGGTGCAGTTCGATCACCGGGTGCTGGCCACAGTGACATTGGTATTGGTGTCGACACTGGCCGGATTGGGTCCGCGTGCTGGCCTGCCGCGGACACTGGCCGGCTGTCTCGCCGTCGCCGTCATCGGTCAGTATTTGCTTGGCGTCTCCACCCTGTTGCTCGTCGTGCCGCTGCCGCTGGCGGCAGCGCATCAGTTTGGTGCGGTCATGCTGCTCACCGCTGTGATCGTGGTGCTGCATCACCTGACCGGCCGCCGTATTCCCGCTGTTCATGCGGGCCTGCCGTCGGACGCACCCGGCGCCGCGACGGGCGGACAGGAAACCGGCGGCAAGGAGACATGTCCGTCATGATAGCGTTTCGGCCGCCGTCGCCGGAGAGGATAAGCCAACCAGTGGCGCCGGACCGGTGGCAAATCCCCCGCCATGTACCATGTCTTTAGCGACGACACGCGCCGCCTGGCCGAGCCCGCTGTGACTATAGACCTGGAAGGACCATGCCATGACCGCACTCGCGGCGACTGACAAGCTGTTTTTCGAACGTTCGGACGCTGCCCTGAGCCAGGATGCGGCCTCTCGCATCGTTGCGCAGGCCGTTGCAGGACAGCGACGATGGCGAATTGTTCCTGGAATACCGGGAGAGCGAACAGATCAGTCTTGATGACGGCCGGATCCGCGCCGCCGGCTTCGAACTCGTCCCTGGGCTTTGGCTTGCGTGCCGTGGCCGGCGAGGCCACCGGCTTCGCCCACGCCGGAGAAATCTCCGAGCCGGCGTTGCGCCGGGCCGCGGCGAGTGTCTCGGCGATCAAGGACGGCCACACGGGTGTTGTCGCCGAACCCCCTCGGGCGACCAATGCGCGCCTCTATTCGGACGCCAATCCACTCGGTTTGATGGCGTTCTCGGCCCGCACGTCGTTGCTGGCGGAAATCGACGCTTATGCACGCGGCAAGGATCCGCGGGTCATCCAGGTTATGGCGTCGATCGCCGGTGAGTGGCAGGCGGTGCAAATCATGCGCGCCGACGGCACCCGTGTGGGAGACCTGCGTCCGCTGGTTCGGCTGAATGTCTCGGTGGTGGTCAGTCAGGACGGCCGGCGCGAGACTGGCTCGTACGGCACCGGCGGTCGTTTTGCCTATGATGCCGTGACCAATGAAGCGACCTGGCGTGGGGCGGTTGATGAGGCTCTGCGTCAGGCCCTGGTGAACCTCGAGAGCCGGCCCGCGCCCGCCGGAGAGATGGAGGTCGTGCTTGGTTCGGGATGGCCCGGCATCCTGCTGCACGAGGCGATCGGCCATGGACTGGAAGGTGATTTCAATCGCAAGAAGACCTCGGCGTTCGCCGGCCTGTTTGGCAAGCGGATCGCCTCGCCTGGCGTGACCGTGGTGGACGATGGCACCATGCCGGATCGCCGCGGCAGCCTGACGGTGGATGACGAAGGCACCCCGAGCAGCCGGACGGTGCTGATCGAGGATGGTGTGTTGGTCGGGTTTATTCAGGATCGCCTGAATGCGCGCCTTATGGGAATGCGCGCCACGGGTAATGGGCGCCGGCAGTCCCATGCTCACGCGCCGATGCCGCGGATGACGAATACGGTGATGCTGGGCGGGCCGAACACGCCGCAGGACATGATCGGTTCGGTGAAGCGCGGCCTTTACGCAGTGAACTTTGGCGGCGGCCAGGTCGATATCACCTCCGGCAAGTTCGTCTTCTCGGCCAGCGAAGCCTACTTGATCGAGGACGGCAAGGTCACCGCCCCGGTGAAAGGTGCCACGTTGATTGGCAATGGACCGGATGCGCTGACCAAGGTTGCGATGATCGGCAACGACATGGCGCTGGATCCGGGGATTGGAACATGTGGCAAGAATGGCCAGGGAGTTCCGGTCGGCGTCGGTCAGCCGACCTTGAAACTTTCGGGCTTGACCGTTGGTGGAACCGCGGCCTGATCAAACCTGTCGATGATGTGCGGAACGCAGACCGGAATTTGTGCCTGAATGGTATCCGGCTTCTGAAGTAGGGCGTTATCCGACCAAGCTGCGCATAGTCGTGATGGCAAGCTGCGCATAATTGCCAGGCGACATGCCCGTCTTCGTGCTGTCTCGGTGCATCCGGGCCACGGGTTGCGGCACGAGCGACGATTGTCGCCATAGACACCCCGGCCACCTATCGGAAGGCAATGCCGGTGCAACCTGAGCAGGGTTTGCACTGACGGAATAGGCGTTGCATCGGCAATGAAGATGGAGAGGCGATTAACCCTGCGTTATCTGGGCAATTTAATGCTTGCAGTTTTCGTTCCTATATGGCAATTATAAAATCTATAGGATGAGCCTGACGAATTGACGGTGTGATCACATCAAAAAGACGATCATTGTTCTCCGATCTGCGAATTTGTCTGCATCAGCCAGTCGCTGACAAAAGTTCCCGTGATCCACATTTTGGATACCAGCTCAGAGAAGGTGTTGCCAATGTCATTTCGCACAAATGCCGCTGTCCTGATTGCCGTCGCCGACGCCGGTAAGGTTCGCCTTGGTGCCTTCGCGCCGACGCTGGCGACCGCGGATACGGGCAAGGTGCGGCTCGGGGCCTTCGCTCCCACATTGGCGACTGCGAATACGGGCAAGGTGCGTCTAGGGGCCTTCGCGCCGACGCTGGCGACCGCGGATACCGGTAAGGTTCGCCTCGGTGCCTTCGCTCCGGCATTGGCGACAGCTGACGAGGGCAAAATTCGGCGTGGTGCGCTCACGCCGGCCCCAACGACATCTCGCTAAAACCACCCTCGGGTTGCACAAGACAACGGCCGCATCCGGTGGTAGTATTTTGCACTGGTCGACCGCGGAATGATGCGCCCGAGGATTTGTTGTTGTGAATGCTCCGACCCTGTCCGAAACCCACGCCGACGAAACCAACCCCAAGTCCAAGCTCATCATATTCCACCGCCTGACGCCGCACACGCGATTGCCCCAGCGCGCCGATCGTTCGGCCGCTGGCTCTCTGCCAACCCGCGCGTTTCGATACTGCGAGCCGGCCACCACGGCGTCCGGTTTCGGCTACTACCTGTTTCCCCCAATCGGCTTCTCTGTCCAATGGGACGGCCACGACATCATCTGGACCTTCGAGGGCGCCGGCGATTGGTTTCCCCTGCAAGCCGCCCAATACCCGGGATTTCGTGACCAGTTCGACGCAGTTGCGCCGGACGAGGTCAAGGGGTTTTCGCCCCCTCTGCTGGGCGCATTGCAGGAGCCGGGGATGCTGCAGTTGTGGACGGGTCTACTCGTTCGCACCGCCCCGGGCTGGAGTTCTGCTGGTGCGGCCACCGGCAAATCTGCCACGACCCGGCGGCTACGAAGCGTTCGAGGGGATCGTGGAAACCGATCGATGGTTTGGCCCCCTGATCACCAACCTCCGGCTTACCAAGACCGACACGCCAATCGATTTCCGGCCAGACTATCCGCTGCTTCAGGTGCAGCCGATCCCACGCTCGGTGTATCAGGACGACAACCTGAACCGTTACGAACTGGTCACCGATCTGGCCCAACTGACAGCCGAAGATTGGGACGCTTATTATGACACGGTGGTACGGCCGAACGCGCAGATCGTGCGGCCGCGCGGCCAGTATGCCGCCGCCGCGCGCAAACGCCGTTCGGGCGAAACCGCAATAGATCACAATTCGGCAGAATCCTGATACCCGCCTCGTGGTCTGATGCCAACGTCCAATTCAGGGCGTTGGCTAAATCAGGCCACCAAATCAAGCTATTACCTCCCGTCACTGGTTCTGCGGTGATGGTGCGACCGGCTTGTCGGCGGGCGCAAAACCCAAATGATGCCCAGCGCCCAAAGGAATTCGGGTATACCAGCCGACGTCGATTGTGACACTCCGGTCACCCTTTCTTGTCATCCCCGGCGGATCATGCCCATGGCGCTGCCGCTGCGAAGACTACCAGGACAACAAAATCGTAGCCGGAGATTTGGCTGCTATCGCTCGCGTCCGGTTAGTACGACGCCGCGATCTTCACCGTACAGTTGGTGATGGTGAATTGGTTCACAAAAAACGGCTGAAGGACGGCCATGGTCTCACCGCGCTTCGTGCTGTCCCAGAACGCGCGCATGTCCTCCTCACTCTCCCATTGCGAGATCGCAGTACCCCGCATCAGGATCGTTCTGATCCTGGAGTAGCCACTGCCCCTTCAGCCCCTTCACTTCGCCGCGAATTTCCAGCGCTTTCTTGAAGGCCGCTTCGAAAGCGTCCCATTGGCCGGGCAAAATTTTGCCCCAAATGATGCGCATTTGCATTGTGGTTCCTCCCATCGACATTCAGCATTCTTTGTCGCAACTGATCGACGTGATCATACACCCTATGTGTTTTAGCCGAAGTCTCCACCGACAGGTTATCGCCAGCGTGGTGATTTCACAAACAAAGAGCGCCCATACCGTGGTCGCCGGACGAAACCCTCGCGACGCAACATGGCACCAAGACCCGAGCGAACGCGAAGCGCAGTATACAGTCGGTACTCAATCCGCGGGAAGCACAGGCGGCGGGCCATTGCGATGGGTCGGCTGCAGGACGTGCCGTTCTGATTCTTGTGGGCATCCATAACTTGCTTGCTCACCGAGCTTGGCGGAGGCAATTCAATGGTGACGGTATTTCGCTTGGTGAGGTTAGCGTAAGTCAGGAATGACGGAACGACATCTAACGGGGAGAAACAGTAATGGTTGAAAATACTCTGCCGCCAGACCAAGACCCAAAGCGGAGCCGGATCGCGCCTCAGGACGAAATCAGAGACGGCTTCCGGCTGCATGGCTACTTCCGTTCATCGGCCGCTTGGCGGGTGCGGATCGCGCTTAATCTGAAAGGCCTCGCCGCCGTCCACATTCCCCATCACCTTCCGCATGGCGATCAGCGCGCGCCGGACTATCTCCGCCTCAACCCCCAGGGTCTGGTGCCGGCACTGGAGATCGGCACCGGCACGGTCCTGACGCAGTCACTCGCCATCTGTGAATGGCTGGAGGAGACGCATCCTTCGCCGCCCCTACTTCCCGGCACGGCGCTGCAGCGCGCAGACATACGGGCCTTCGCGCTGGCGATCGCCTGCGACATCCACCCTGTGCAGAACCTGAAGGTGCTGAAGCGGCTTCGCGCGATGGGGCTGCCGAGGTCGGATGTCGACCGCTGGGCGCGCGAGGTTGTCCAGGATGGGTTGCAAGCCTGCGAGGCAATGCTCGCCGAGGTGCCGGGTCCGTTCTGCTTCGGCTTGGCACCGACGCTTGCCGACATCTGCCTGGTGCCGCAATTGGCCAATGCGCGCCGGTTCAACTGCGATCTGGCGGCAGTCCCGCGACTGCTGGTGGCCGAGGATGCGTGCGCCGCACTAGACGCCTTTGCGCAAGCCGAGCCGGAGCGGCAGGGCGATGCGGAATAAAAGTTTGGCAGCCTCGCCGATGGAACAGAAACCGGCTGATCCACGTGGCCGGTCGTGCGCCGCGCGGTAACCTGCAGGAGCTTCGCCATGAACGTTATCGATCATCCCGCCGCGACTGAAAGTCGCACCGCCTATCTTTCCGGCTTCGGCAACGGCTTCGAAAGCGAGGCGCTGCCCGGCGCCCTGCCGATCGGACGCAATTCGCCGCAGCGATGCGCCTACGGCCTGTACGCCGAACAGCTTTCCGGCTCTCCCTTCACCGCGCCGCGGGCGAGCAACGAACGTAGCTGGCTGTATCGCATTCGACCCACCGTCCAGCACTGGGGTCGGTTCCGCCGCGCGGATGCCGGCCTGTGGCGCACGGCGCCCTTGGTCGAGGTCGAGATCCCGCCGGCACCGATGCGGTGGGACCCGGTTTCGCTGCCGACGGAGAGCGTGAGCTTTGTTCAGGGCGTGCGCACCATCACGACGGCGGGTGACGCTGCATCCCAGACGGGTATGGCGGCGCATGTCTACCTGGTCACCCGCTCCATGTCCGATGAGTATTTCTACAATGCCGACGCGGAAATGCTGTTTGTGCCGCAGCAGGGTCCGTTGCGGTTATGCACCGAGTTCGGCGTGATCGACATCGGTCCCGGCGAGATCGCCGTCATCCCACGCGGGGTAAAGCTGCGGGTTGAGCTCCATTCAGGCCCCGCCCGTGGCTATCTCTGCGAAAACTACGGCGGCGCCTTCACCTTGCCGGAGCGCGGCCCGATCGGCGCCAACTGCCTGGCCAACCCGCGTGATTTCCAAACCCCCGTCGCGGCCTACGAGGACCGCGACGCGCCAAGCACGCTGTTCATCAAATGGGGTGGCACGCTTTGGCAGACGGAGCTGGATCACTCGCCGCTGGACGTGGTGGCCTGGCATGGCAACTACGCGCCTTACAAGTACGACCTGCGCTGCTTCTCGCCGGTCGGGCCCGTCCTGTTCGACCACGCCGACCCGAGCATCTTCACCGTGCTCACCGCCCCGTCCGAGACGCCTGGGACCGCCAATATCGACTTCGTCATCTTCCCGGATCGGTGGCTGGTGGCCGAGAACACGTTCCGGCCGCCCTGGTACCACATGAACGTCATGAGCGAGTTCATGGGTTTGATCTACGGCCAGTATGACGCCAAGACGGGCGGCGGTTTCGCGCCCGGTGGGTTCAGCCTGCACAACACCATGCTGCCGCATGGACCCGATGCGAACGCCTTCGAAACAGCCAGCGCGGTGGATCTGAAGCCGCACAAGCTGCAAGGCACGATGGCCTTCATGTTCGAGACGCGGTTCCTCCAGCGGGTGAGCCGCTATGCCGCGACGATGCCGGAGCTGCAGCCCGACTACGACCGCTACGGCCAGCATCTGCGCAAAACCTTCGACCCGGGCAAGCGATAAGGAGCCGAACCATGGCCAGCATTGACCACACGCACGATCCGGCGCTGCGCAGTTGGGTTCCGGGCGCCGACGAACACGCCGAGTTCCCGATCCAGAACCTGCCGTTGGGCGTGTTCAGCCCACTTGCGGGGGCACCCCGCGGCGGCATCGCGATTGGCGACCACATCCTGGACCTTCGCGCGCTGCACGACGCCGGGTTGCTGGGGGACGCGGCGCAGGCGGCGTGCCGTGCCTGCGCGGGGACGACACTCAATCCGCTTCTGGCCCTGGGCGCGGGCGCACGCCTCGCCTTGCGCCAGGAGGTTTCCGCCCTACTCGCTTTCGGTGCCGAAAGCCGCCCTGAGCTGCTGCACCAGGCGGCGGACGCCCTGCTGTACCTGCCCGCGCGGATCGGCGACTACACAGACTTCTACGCCGGCATCCACCATGCGACCAATGGTGGCAAGCTGTTCCGGCCTGACAGCCCGCTCACGCCGAACTACAAGTGGGTGCCGATCGGCTATCACAGCCGCGCTTCCTCGATCCGGCCTTCCGGCGAGGCGGTGCGGCGCCCCAACGGCCAGCGCAAATATCCCGACAGGCCGGACCCTAGCTTCGGTCCATGCGAGCGCCTGGACCATGAGCTGGAACTCGGCATCTGGGTCGGACCGGGCAACCCGCTGGGCAGGCCGGTGCCGATCGGGGAAGCGGACCAGCACATCGCCGGCTACTGCCTGCTGAACGACTGGTCGGCGCGTGACATCCAAGCCTGGGAATCGCAGCCGCTCGGCCCGTTCCTGGCCAAGAGCTTTCACAGCACGATCTCGCCCTGGATCGTGACGCCGGAGGCGCTGGCACCGTTCCGCGCAGCCCAGCCGGCGCGGATGGACGGCGATCCCAAGCCGTTGCCTTACCTGCTGGACCAGGCCGATCAGGCGACGGGGGCACTGGACCTGGAGCTGGAGGTGACGCTGTCCACGCCAGGCATGCGGGCACGCGGCCTGGCCCCGTACCGCGTCTCGATCGGCAACACGCTTCACATGTATTGGACGCCGGCACAGTTGCTTGCCCATCACGCCTCGAACGGATGCAACCTCAACCCGGGCGACCTGCTCGGCTCCGGCACCATCTCTTCGCCCACGCCGGACGGCTATGGCTCGTTGCTTGAGATCACGCAGGGCGGCCGCGAAACCATGGTGTTGCCATCCGGTGAGATCCGCATCTTCCTAGAGGACGGTGACGAGGTGAGCCTGCATGCCCGGGCGAAGCGCGATGGCTTTACGTCGATTGGTTTCGGCGTGTGCCGAGCCAGCATTCTGCCGGCGCTTATGTAGGGTCCGGTTGTCGCGGGCGGCCAGCTTGCACCCGCCCGCGGGCTATGAAACCGGCGGGAGGACGTTCATGTCCGGGCCAGGCAAGTCGGACCGACCTCAAGCGACATCGAACTTTGCGGATTGGTCCTCGCGCGGCCGGCGCGCAAATGCACCGGCGAACTTGCGCCACGCGATCACGCCGACGTCGGTCCTGGAAAGATGTTCCGGACCCGGCACAGTGGACTCGACCAGGGCTTTGTCCTGATCCGAGAATAACCGGTCGTGCACCCACCGGCGGAACAGGTAATAATGGGAGCGATCAAGAAATTCCCGGGCTCGGCTCATCCGGCGCCAGTTGTTTATGTTGAAGCAGCGTGTGGTCTCACCGTCAATCGGCACCGCCCACTGTATCAGCGAGTACTCGCCGCTCAGCCGGCCGACCACCGTCAGCCCGGGCAGCCAAAGCTCCGACTGGTTCTTGATCCCATAGACCTTGCGAGCCTTTGAGTTTTCGAAACCCGTTGTGGCACCACGGCCTGTCGGTTTCATGAACCGCCACCACTCGTCCTTGGGAAAGCGGCCCAGCCCTGGATAATCCGCCCCGGTCATGCCGCCGGAGCGCTTGATGGCGAGACCTTTGTTTTGCTCCAGCGGTTTCGGATCAAGGTTCAGCGCATAGGGAAGTTGCGGCTGGAAGATCAATTCCGGGGCGTTGCGATGGACGTATTGCGCATGGTGGTCCTGTGGCCAGTTGTCCACCAGGCAGCGCCAATTGCAGCGGTAATCCGTATACATGGAAATATTGAAGAAGCTGTCCTGGTTGCCGATCCAGTCCGGTACATCGTCCACAAGATTGCTTGGCGTCATGCGGCCGATCCAGAGCCAGACCAGGCCGGCGTGAACCTGAACGGGATAGCTCGGAACCTCGACCTTGCGGACGATCGGGGCGTCCGGTCCTTCCATCAGCGCCGCGACCAGATGGCCGCTGGCGCCGTCGAACGTCCAGCCGTGGTAGGGGCAGGAGATGGTGCCGCTGCCCTTGTAGCTGCACTGGCCTAGAGACAGCTTCACCCCGCGGTGCGGGCAGCGGTCTTCCAGCGCAAACAGCTTGCCAGCGTCACGGAACAGTACGATGTCATGGCCGAGGAGCCGCACCGCCTTGGGCTTTCGACGCAGTTCCGAGGCGAGAATGATCGGATACCAGTAGTTCTCGAAACCGAACTTGGGGATGCCATAGCGGCGATAAGGCATCTCGCCAGGGTCGTTCTGATAATCCAGCGGGGCCATCGATGGTTCCTCGAAGCAGTCACGGTCAGGCTGGCCGGCGGGCCACCATGTCGATCTCGATTCGGGCACCGTAAGCCAGGCCGGTGGTCCCGATGCAGGTGCGCGCGGGCAGGCGCCCATCAGCAAAATATCCGAGGTAGACCGCGTTCATCGGCGCATAGTCCGTATCGAAGTGGGTGAGATAAATCCGCACCATCGTCACGTGCTGAAGTCCGAGGCCGATCCCGCTCAGTACCGTCGTCAGATTTGCCATCACGTTGCGCGTCTGTGCTTCAATGCCGTCGGGCAACAGTCCAGGCGTCGCCGGACGGTCGGGCATCTGACCGGTGACGAACACCCATCCATCGCATTCCACCGCGTGACTGAATGGGGCGACGGGTTTTGGGCCGCCGTGCACCATGTGGAACAGCATCGCGTTGTCCGCCATTCGGGCGCCTCGCCTGTGATGCCGTTGGGCATGCAGCTGGCATGCCAGTCGATGAACGCGTGCGACGCAGGGGCCGCTGGCACACAGGTTGCTGCCCCGGATTACGCTTGTGAGCCAGCAGCGCGCGACATGCACCCATCGGCTCATCCGGCGCGGAGGTCGCGCAACGCCTTGTTGCAAGGAGCAGCGGCATGAACTGGCTGGCCGAAATTGGGTTTTGGACCGTTGTCAGCGCCATTGCCTTGCTGGCGCCTATCGCGTGGCGCAGGCATGCGACCTGCCGCCGGATTTCCAGAGTCTGGTGTTCGAACACGCTCTGGGCCGCGGCGTCGGCAGGTTGAAAGGCATTGGCGAGGCCGGCATCCTGGGTATTGCCGCGTGCATTGCCAACGCCATCGAGGACGCCTGTGGCGCTCGTCTGACCAGCCTGCCGTTCACCCCGGAAAAAGTCCTTGCTGCGCTGGAAGCCTTCGTCTGACGGGTGCCGGAGTCACGGGGCGGAAGCTCTTTCCGTCGGCCCGATCGCTACAACGAAAAAAGAAGTGTCTCGAAATGAACCGAAATCGCAACACGAAGGGCAAGCAGGGCGTGGACCGATGCATGCGGCAAGCTCGGCGGTATCCGGTTCGGAATCGGCGAGGTGACGGTGCCAGCCAGCTTGCCTGCTCCGGCGTTAGGTAGCAACCTGTCTTCGGACACGGGGAACGCTGCGAGACGACCGCGCACCCGCATGCAGGAGGAAGCTGATGGACCTCAAGGGCGCGGTTGCACTGGTGACGGGCGGTAACGGCGGGCTCGGGCAGCGCATCTGTCACGCCCTGGCCAAGGAGGGTGCGCATATCGCCGTCATGTATGCCCAGAGCCGCGACCAGGCGGAGGGCGTCGCCCGCGAGCTGACATCGAGCTACCAGATCAATGCCGCGGCGTTCGCCTGCGACATCACCGATGGTGCGGCCGTACAGCGGCTGATCGGCGACGTGACCGGGCGCTTCGGCAGTCTCGACATCCTTATCAACGATGCCGCCTACAACAAGTCGATCCCCTTCACCGACCTCGACAATCTGACGCTCGAGGTGTGGGACAAGATCATCGCCGTCAACCTGACGGGGCCAATGCGCCTGATCAAGGCGGTGGCGCCCGTCATGAAGGCGCAGGGGCGGGGCCGCGTCGTCAACATCTCCTCCGTGGCGGGTCTGCAGCCGACGGGCTCATCCATTGCTTATGCGATATCGAAGGCGGGCCTTATTCATCTCACGCGTTGCATGGCGGTGGCGATGGCGCCGGAGACGCTCGTCAACTGTGTGGCGCCGGGACTGCTGGAAGGCACGCGCGCGACATCCAATCTCCGCGCCGAACAGATCGAGCGGTCGGCGTCCGGCTCGCTGCTGAAGAAGGCCGCCGACAAGGACGATTGCGCCGACATGGTGGTTACCATGTGCCGCACCGAGACGATGACCGGCCAGACGATTGTCATCGACGCCGGACGCGTGTTTCATTGAGAAAACGAGCAGCGTCGTTTGTTGCGCTGGCGGCCGGGGCAAGATGATGGCTCGGGCTGCAGCTTTTATTATCTGTCGTAACAGCAAGGGAGGAGGCGACCATGGCCTATGAAGGCATGATTGCAGAGACCATCTCGATCAACGGCCACAACAACGAACCGATCTCGGCCTACGCTGCTCGGCCGTTGGGCCCAGGCCCCTTCCCGGGCATGGTGCTGATTCATCATGCGCCTGGCTGGGATGAATGGTACCGCGAGACGACCCGTAAGTTCGCCCATCACGGCTATGCGGCGATCAGCCATAACCTCTATCACCGTGCTGGCGAAGGCAAAGCCGACGATGTCGCCGCCAAGGTGCGCGCCGAGGGCGGCGTTGCCGATGCTCAAGTTATCGGCGACACCGAAGGCGCGGTGCAGTGGCTGCGTGCGCAACCCTGGCTTAATGGCAAGGTCGCGGTGCTGGGCACCTGCTCGGGCGGGCGGCAAACCTTCCTGTTCGCTTGTCATACCAAAAGTATAGACGCCGCGGTCGACCTCTGGGGCGGCCGGGTGGTGATGAGCCAGGAGGAGTTGACGCCGAAGCAGCCAGTCGCTCCGATCGAGTTCACCAAGGATCTTTCGTGTCCGCTGCTTGGCCTGTTCGGCAATGAGGATCGCGCGCCAACTCCGGAACAGGTGGACCAGCATGAGGCTGAGCTGAAGAAACACAACAAACAATACGAGTTTCACCGGTACGACGGCGCCGGCCACGGCTTCTTCTACTACGATCGGCCGATGTACCGCATCGAGCAGGCACTGGACGGCTGGCAAAAGGTGTTCGCGTTCTTGCGCAAGCATCTCGCCGCGTAGTCGCTTGCATGTGCACCTCGATCGTCGAGATCGTTGGCGCTGACGGTGCCGGAAAGGGTAGCGACGGGTGGTTCGACCTGACCCACTCCGTGGTGTCCTACGACCACCCGCACCACGCTCTGCTGGAAGAGGCCATCACCATCGATTTCATGAACTCCGAGCTCGGCCCCGGCGCCCGCGTCGCGGTCGAGCTTACGCTGGAGGCGGCCAAAGCACTGAGCGGCGCGCTTGAACGGGCGATCGCGGCGGCTGAGATCGAGGAAAACGCACGCGTGCGCAGGGCGTGATAGGGTGGAGCGTTAGCCGCAGGATATACACCCGTGTCATCCCCGGCGCAGGCCGGGGACCCCGACTGCGCACCTGGGCGGCAGCGTGGGTCCCCGGCCTTCGCCGGGGATGACACTTCGATGACACTCAGTATGCGGCTTCAAGCAGCCGCATCGCTTCCTCGATCTGGTCCTCCGGCGAGCGCTCGCCCGCATTGGCGTTGAAGTTCTTCACTGTTTCGTTGGCGACGGTCCGAAGATCTTCGCGTGGGATGTCAAGCTGGCGCAACCGGGTCGATGTCCCGACGCGCGTATAGACGGATTCGAGCGTGTCGGCCACGGCGAGTGCGGCCTGTCGTCCGTCCATCCCGTCGCGCCAGACGTCGAGGGCCTCGGCGACCTGCCGAGCGGATCGCGCTTCGACGGCTTTGGTAAGTCCTGATTTTCGCGGCATGAACAACCGAGGTTGCTTCACCCTGCCCGACATGGGGATAGCGCACATGAAGCGCCGTCGAGACCGCATAGTTGCCGGAGAAGGCGCCATCCCGAAACCGGCGGGACCCGTCGTCTTCGGCGCGGTTCTGCAGGAAGGCGGCGATGCAGAGATCGGTGCGCAGGGCCGGGTTGTCGAGCTCGTCGACCAGCCGCGGATAGGCGCGGTGTGCCAACCGGAAAGCCTGGTTCCGGTCGCCCTCCGCCAGCGGGTTGATCTCGACTTGCGCGATTGCGCCGACAGCGCTGGCGAACACCGTTGTTGCCGTGGATCGAATCAGGTCCGGCGGAGCGCTGAGCAATGCGTCCTCATCGAGGACTATCGCTTGCGGACGGGTCTTGGGATCAAAATACTCCATGCGGTGGTCCAGGTCCGGGTTCTTCAGGCCCGTGCCGGCGCGGTTCATGGCGCTGGTTGGCGTGGTTGGAATATTGATGATCGGCGGTTTCGGCGCGAGGAGCCGAGGGCTGTAGGCCGGCTTGCCCTCGGGGTACTGGGTCATGATCTGGAACGGGTCGCCCGGTTCCGCCATGAAGATCGCCACCGCGCGCGTCGCGACGATGACGCTGCCGCCGCCGACCGCGATCAGCAGATCGGCTGAGGCCTCGGTTGCGGCCGTCTGGGCGCGACGCACCGAGGCGTAGCTCGAATCTTTCTCGATGCCGTCATGGACGCCGGCATACCGGTTGCCGAGGACCGCTTCGATGCGCCGGACGGTGTCGGTCCGCCGGTTGACGGACGGGGAGCAAATTACGAAGGCCCGCTTCGCGCCTGCTCGATCCACGGCTTCCTTCAGGCTTTGCTCGATGACTTGCCGACCGCAGTAAAGACGCCACGAATAGCCCGCCGCGCGGAATGTGTGGTCGCTCATCGTTTCCCCGGCTCAGCCCGGCAACCGCAGCAGCCGGTCCGCGTTGCCATGCGCGATCTTCGCGCGATCGGCCGGTGAGACCGGTAGCGCGTCCAGAAAGGCCCGGGCGCGCGCGTTCGACGCGAACGGGTAATCGACCGAGAACAGGATGCGGTCCACGCCGAACGACATCAGCGCCGCCATGAACGGGACCATGGTGAAGAACCCGCTGGTCGTGATCCATACCTGGTCAAGGATCGTCTGCCGCACCGAGCGGCGGAGCCGCGCCTTCGCCTCGGCTGCCGTGGTTTCGTCGATACGGTCCAGCATGAACGGCAGCGCCTCGCCCATGTGGCCAATGACGATCTTCAGCCCTGGATGGCGGTCGAGGGCGCCGCTGAGCACGAGGCGGAGCGTGTGGATGGCGGTCTCGGCGTGCCAGCCCCAGGCGGCCAGCGCCATGGTGAAGCCGAAATTGCCTGGCAGCCCGTCGTAGTAGGCGTTTCGCACGGCCTCTGCCGGAATGCCGGGATGGATGTAGATCGGCAGGTCGAGTGCCTCGGCGCGCGCCAGGATCGGTTCGAACGCCGGGTCGTCGAGGAAGCGCCCCTCGGTGGCGCCATTTACCAGCACACCGTGGAAGCCGAGGTCCTTGACGGTGCGCTCCAGCTCGTCTGCCGCCGCCTCGGGCGCGAGCATCGGCAGGTGGGCGAAGCCGCGGTAGCGGTCCGGGTGGCGGGCGCAGGCGTCGGCTAGTGCGTCGTTGTAGGCGCGCGCCAGCTCGATCCCCGGCTGGCCCGGCACGAGGTCGGCGCCTGGGCCGGCGACCGAAAGCACCTGCACGGTGATCCCGCTGGCGTCCATGTCGGCGATCCGCGTGTCGCCGAGGTCGGCGAGATCGTCACGCTTGATGACCTGCGACCAGACGACGTCAGGGCCGGGAAAGCCGCGGCGGGTGATCGCGTCGGGGGCAATGCCGGCGACGAGGCGGGGGACGGTGTAGTGTTCTTCCAGGGCGACGATGCGCATGTGGTTCTCTCCCTTTGCGATTGGGCGGGAGAGTCGCATGTCGGTGGCGCGGGCGCCATGCATCAATTGGGCCGGGTCGAATTCCGTTATTGAGGCGTCGTGAGCCCGACGCTGCCGCGTGTTTGGCGGTCGCGCACGCCGATCGTGCCGGCGCCGGCCGAAGCCGCCGCGATATGTCCAGGCGCACGAATGCCCTGAGCCAGGAAGGCAATGAGATTGGACGGAACGTCTTCAAAAGATCCAGATGCAGCCTGATCCGCCGCGTCGTCCGACGCTTCGACCATGCCCGCGGGAACAGCCAGTGCAACCATGACGCTGCCGCCCATCCAATAATAGCGCCAGATCACCTCCCGCGGCGCCAGATGCGGAACCGACTGCTGTAGAGCCGTTACAAACGCTTCCCGGACCCGGGCGTAATAGCGGACCAGCATTCGGTCCACTTCCGGCATGGCGAGAACCCGGCCCAACGAGTACTGCACCACGATCGCACGCGCACTGGCACTCGCGGCGTCGGCCAACTGCAACGCGGGCATCACATAGGCGGTGACAACGGCCTCGAGCGTGGGGTGGCCGTCGGCACTCGCCATGCAGGCCGCCAGCCGCGTCAGACGCTCCTCATTCAGCGGAACGATGCGCCGCAGGAACATCTCCTCGAAGAGCTTCTCCTTGGAGCCGAAGTAATAGTTCACGGCGGCGACGTTGGTCTCCGCGGCCGCGGCGATCGAGCGTAGGGTCACCCCCGCGGGACCCGCCTTGGCGAACAAGTCTTCCGCCGTGTCGAGGATGCGGGTTCGGGCGCGCTCGCCGGGCGAGCCGGCCGAGGTTTTTGGCTTCGTCATTCTAACACTAGCATCCATTGACGATCTCGCGGACGATTGGCTGTACCCCTCTAATCAGTGGCAAACTGACATAGCCCATCAAGCATTTCAATCATTTGCATGATTCAATCAATCGATTGATTTCTCCTTGTGCTGGCCACGGAAGAGGCGTAGCATTAGGGCCGGCGGATCCAAGGATGCGCCGAGCAGGGACAACAGGGAAGAAATGCCATGTCGCAATCGGCAGGCCGTCCGCGAAGCATCGCCGAAATGCCGGCGCAACGGCCGCGTGATCCGGTCACGGCCGCACAGGCTCGAGGCCGGTTCTTCAACACCGGCAATGCGTTCAACGTGCGGCTTGCCGCCCGTTCCGGACCATCTGTTCACCGCGGAGCCGGTCGCCGCGCTGGATCCTGAAGCGCCGACGGGATTGATCGCCTGCGATCTTGTCGGCGCAACTCGCCTGCCCGTTTCCGGCGACCACGCCGCTGGTGCTGGCGCGGTACGCACGGATCCGATCCGGCGAAACCCTGACACCGAGTTCGCCGCCAGCGGCATCATCTGCTACGTCATCCGGGGCAGCGGCAGCACGGACGGGCGGCAGCGAGCGCATCGCCTGGAACGCGGGTGACCTGTTCATTCTGCCCGGCGGGCCAGCCTACACGCATGCGGCCTCAGCCGATGCGGTGCTGTGGATCGTCACCAACGAGCCGCAACTTGCCTTCGAGCACCTTCGACCGCCGGCGGACGGTGATGCGCCTACCGCAATCGTTCACTTCACCGCCGACGAGATCGCTCGGCAGATCGACTTCATCTATGAGGTCGGCCGCACCGAAGAGATCGCCGGGTTCCGCGCTGATTTTCTCGTCCGACGGAGCAGGAAGCCGGCCGCAACATCCTGCCGACGCTCACGGTGGCGATGAACTCGCTACCGGGTGGCAAGTCGCAACGTCCGCACATTCATAATGCGGTCGCGGTCAGCCTGATCATCAAGGGCGCGCAGTGCTATTCGGTGATGGACGGCCGGCGCAAGGACTGGGCGCCGTGGGCCACCAGCATCACGCCGCCGACGGCCGTGCATTCGCACCACAACGGCGGCAACGAGCAGGCCATGTTCCTGATCGTGCAGGACGGCGGCCTCTTCTACCACGCCCGCGCCATGGGCTTCGAGTTCACCGAACATCCCGAATAACCGCCGACAAACATAAGCAATTCATACTCGAGCTGACCCAAGGGAACAACAGGAGCGAAACATCGTGTCAGCCCCAATCGCAGCCACTGACCTCTCGCCTTACCGTCCGCAAGCTGCATCCCGCACTCGGCGCGGAGGTGCGCGGTGTGGACATGCGCCAGCCGCTCGATGCGGACGGGTTCCGCGAACTGCACGCCATCTGGATGGACCATCTGGTCCTGGTGTTTCCCGGCCAGCATGTCACCGACGCCGAACACGTCGCCTTCACCCGGTATTTTGGCGAGCCGGAGATATTCCATCAGAAGATCATCCGCTCGCAGCGTAACAAGGAGATCTTCCGCGTCTCCAATGTCGATGAGGACAACAACCTGATGCCGCCGGACCATCCGGTCGCGCAACAAGTGGCCTTGGCGCAGTTCTGGCACACCGACAGCAGCTATCGGCAGATCCCCTGCACCGGAGCGCTGCTGCATGGTGTCGAAGTCAGCCGCACCGGGGGCGAGACGCAGTTCACCAACCTGTATCTGGTCTTACGAGGCGCTGCCGGACACGCTGAAGCGGCAGATCGAAGGCCGCAAGGCGCTGCACGATTTCGGCCACATGCACACGCAAGCCGCGTTGAAGCCGCTGACCGAGGAGGAGAAGGCGGCGATGCCTCCGGTCTGGCAGCCGATGGTCCGCAAGCATCCAGTGACCGGGCGCAAGTCGCTCTACATCAGCCCGATCTACAACGACGCGGTCGAGGGCATGGCGCCGGACGAAGCGCGGCGACTGATCGCCGAACTGACAAAATTCGCGGCCGATCCCCGCTTCGTCTATACCCATCGCTGGGAAACCGACGACGTCCTGATGTGGGACAACCGCTGCACGATGCACCAGGTCACACCGTTTGACCCGTGCGAACGCCGCGTCATGCATCGCACGACGATCGTCGGGACCGAACCCGTGTTGGCTGCGTGAGCGGAGGGTAAAGCGTTCCGTCCAGGCCTCGCTGCAGAGCGACGAAAATACCGGCGACGGGCCAGGCCCCGATTGCCGGGACAGGTGAGGAACCATCATGAGAAACCTGACGCGACGCAGTTTGGTCGGCGCTATGGCGTCGGCACCGCTGGCGAAGCCCGGGCTCATCCGCGCGCAAACCGTCTCGGCACCAATCAGGATCGGCTTGTTGAGCGATCTGGGCGGCCCCTACCGGGATGTCGGCGGCCCCGGCAGCAAGGTTGCCGCCGAGATGGCGGTTGCGGACTTCGGCGGATCGGTTCTCGGCCGTCCGCTGGAGGTTCTGCAGGCGGATGATCAGAACAAGGCCGATATCGCCAGTGCGCTGGCGCGGGAATGGATCGACGATCACGGCGTGAACGTGTTGGCGGACGGCGCCGCATCGTCCGCCGGGCTGGCGATCCAGCAGATCACGCAAGAGAAAAAGCGCATCTTCCTGATGAGCACGCCGACGTCCACGGCGCTGATCGGCAAGCAGTGTTCGCCATACGGGTTCCAGTTCGCCGCCGACACATACGCACTGGCAAAGGGCGTCGGCGGGGCTTTGTCCAAGGCGGGCGGCAACACCTGGTTCTTCATCACCGCCGATTACGAATTCGGCTACTCGCTGCAGAAAAACACCGAGCAGTTCGTCAACGAGGCGGGTGGCAAAGTACTGGGCGGGGTGCGTGCCCCGCTTGGTACCGCTGACTTCTCCAGCTATCTGGTTCAGGCGGCCTCGTCCGGCGCCAAGGTCATCGGTCTGGCGAACGCCGGCACCGACCTGCAGAACTGCATCAAGCAGGCGGCCGAGTTCGGCATTGTCAAGAAAGGACAGCGGCTCGCCACGCTGCTGATGATCGTTCCGGATGTGCTGTCACTGGGCCAGGACGTTTGCCAGGGACTGGTGCTGACCAACTCGTTCTATTGGGATCAGTCGCCGCGGACACGCGCCTGGACAGAACGTTACGCCGCGAAGATGGGCAAGCCGCCGACGGAGTACAATGCCGGGGCTTATGCCGCCGTGCAGCACTGGCTGAAGGCCGTCAAAGCCACTGGCACGCTGGATGCCGATGCCACGGCGACGAAGATGCGTGAGCTTCCGTTGGACGACTTCTACAACAGCAACGTCCGCATCATGGCGAACGGCTGCGTGCCGCATACGATGTATCTGTGGGAGGTAAAGCCGTCGTCGGAAGCGAAGCATCGTTGGGATGTGTTCAACCTGATCGCAACCCTGCCGACGCCCGAAGCCTATGCGCCGGCCGCCCTGTTCGGCTGTCCGTTGAGCGCGACTTGAGATGAACGCACCTTTCAGCCGCACACTTGCCGATCTCCTGTTCGAGCAGGCGGAACGTTACGGCAATGCGGCAGCGGTCATCAGTGGTGATCGCGTGATCTCCTATGCAGAACTCGCCCATCGCAGCGGCCACATCGCGGCGGGCCTGCGCGACCTGGGCGTACGCCGCGGTGACCGCGTCGGCCTGCTGATCAACAACCGGTCCGAATGGCTGGAGGCGTTTTTCGGCGCAACAATCCTTGGCGCCGTTGTTGTCGCCTTCAGCACCTGGTCCACGCGGGACGAACTGGACTGGCTGTTGGGCGACTCGGCCGTCCGGGTGTTGATCACGCTCGATCGCTTCGGCGACCAGAACTTCGCAGCCGACCTGCAGGTGTTGGTCCCTGAGGCGGGCGCCGGCGCGCCCTGGCGATCCGCCACTTACCCGCACCTGCAGGAGATCGTGCTGCTGGGCGAAGACGAAGACCCTGCCTTCAAGTCCTATTCTAAACTGGCGGGCGCCAAACCGATTGGTCGTCTCCCGCCCGGGGAAGGGCCGAGCGCCGCGGATGATGCGATTGCTATCTATACCTCCGGGTCGAGCAGCCGGCCGAAATCGGTGCCGCTGACGCATTACGGCATTATCGAGAACGGCTTTAACATTGGTGAACGCCAGGGATATCGGGCCGGCGAGCGCGTGCTGCTGGCGCCGCCGCTGTTCTGGTCCTTCGGTTGCGCCAACGCGATGTCGGCCGTGCTGACGCATGGCGGCACGCTGGTGCTGCAGTCTCGGTTCGATGCGGGCGAGGCAGTCACACTGATCGAGCGATACGGCTGTTCGGCGCTTTACACGTTGCCCTCGATCACGGCTTCGATCGTATCGCATGCAACCTTCCGGCCGGCGCGGGTCGCGACCCTGCGCACGGGCCTGACCATTGGTTCGCCGCAAGACGTCATTACGGCGGCAACCGTGCTCGGGGCGCGCGAGATCTGCAACGTCTATGGACAGACCGAGAGCTATGGGAATTGCTGCGTCACGCCGCATGACTGGCCGCTGGAGAAGCGCGCCAGTTGCCAAGGACCGCCGCTGCCTGGCGTGCAGATCCGCATCGTCCATCCCGAGACCGGTGCGACGCTGCCGCCGGGAGAGATCGGGCTGATCGAGGTGAAAGGCTATATCCTGCGCGGCTATCTCGGTAGCAGCGCCAGCCAGAACGAAGCGGCCTTGACCCGCGATGGATTCTTCCGAACCGGCGACAGCGGCCACCTGACCGAGGCGGGAGATCTGGTATTTACCGGCCGCGTGTCCGAGATGGTCAAGAAGGGCGGCATCAACATCTCCCCGGCCGAGGTCGAGGATGTGCTGATGCGCCATCCGGCCGTCGGCCAAGCCGGTGTCGTCGGCGTTCCGGATCGGCAGCAGGGCGAACTGATCGCCGCCTTCGTGGTGCCGAAGCTTGGCACGGCGCCGACGCCGGATGAACTGGCAATGCACTGCCGGACCGTGGCATCACGATACAAGGTGCCCGACTTCATCGAAATCCTTGAGGCGCTTCCGGTCACGGCGACCGGCAAATTGATGCGGCGCGATCTGAAACAAATGGCCGCCAGTCTGGGCCGCGATGCGGACGTCCTGGCATGAGCAAGGAGGCCTGGGGGCGTTGGGGCGCCGAGGATGAGCGGGGGGCGCTGAACCATATCGGTCCCGATCAGGTGCGACGCGCCACCGGGTTGGTCACGACCGGACAGGTCCTCAGCCTGGCGCAGCCGCTTTCGCCTCGCACCCCGGTGCCGAAACACCGCGCCGGGGTGCAACACTTCATGGGACGCGATGGCGGTGACTATGCCGCGGGTGCGCGTCGTCCGGGCGGGTTCCAGTTCGCTGAAGACACTGTTGTCATGCCGCTTCATATCGGCACGCACATCGACGCGCTGTGCCATGCCTGGTGTGACGACTGTCTCTACAATGGGTTTCCTGGCCAGGGTACCCGCAGCACCACAGGCGCGCTCCGCTGCGGGATCGACAAGATGCCGCCGATCGTCACACGCGGCTTGCTGCTCGACCTCGTCCGGCTGCGTGGCGCCCCGCTTGCTTCGCGCGTGTCGGTCGGCCGAACCGATCTGATCCAGGCGGCCGAGGCCGCGTCGGTTACGATCGAACCGGGCGACGCGGTGCTGATTCGCACTGGCTGGCAGGAAGCCTGCGCGGGATCGCCCGATGTGTCGTTTGATGAAGAACCTGGAATCGACGTAGAAGCGGCGTTGTGGCTGGCTGAAGCCGGCGTCGCCATGGTCGGTGCCGACAACTTTGCGATCGAGGCAATTCCGTTTCCAGCTGGAACCGTGTTCCCGGTGCACCAGAGGCTGATCCGGGATTTCGGGGTTCCATTGCTGGAAGGGCTGGTGCTGCGGTCCCTGGCGGAGCATGGCCGCGGTCAGTTTCTGTTCGTCGCTGCTCCACTGCCCGTCGTCGGCGGCACCGGAAGCCCGCTCGCTCCACTCGCGGTGCTCTAGCGATCATGAGTGCCCATCCACGAACCCCGGGCCGGATGGAACGTTGCAGGCGCTGGTCGACTTCTGCTCCCCGGCCCCGCGGTCTGATGTCCAGCCAAGCAAGACGATAACCAGAGAGTGACGCGATGCCATACAGAGTTCAGCCGGGTGTGATCGGGTGCGCCATCCGACCTGCAATCCCAGGCAGAGACCGGTCGCTGGAGGAAGTCATCTACGACACGACCCAGCAGGCCCTGGCGGATGCCGGCCTTACCATCGAGGACATCGACGGCATTGTTGTCGGATGCAACGACCAGCTCGATGGAAGAGCGATTTCGGTGATGATGGCATCCGCCGCCGTGGGCGGTGTCGATCGCGACATCCTCTCCACCCCATCAGGGTCGGAACACGCGTTTATCCTGGGCGCGTTGCGCGTTGCCTCGGGGCAGTTCCGCACCCAGCTTGTGGCGGCCTGGAGCCCGACCGAAGCCTCCTCTATCCCCGAAGCCGAACGCCTTGCCGCCGATCCCTATTTCCACCGCCGGCTGCCGCTGGACGAGTTGTCGGCGCACGCGCTGCAGGCCGCCGCCCTGGAGCAGTCGGTGCCCGGCGTGCGTGATGTGGCAGCGGCGATACTGGCGAAGAACCGGCAGCACGGCGCGCTCGCCTATCCCGATCCGCCGGTGCGTTCGGTGCCTGGGCCGGCGCGCTGGCCGTTGGATGCCGGAATGACGGCCAATCCCGTCACCGGATGTGTGGCACTGGTGCTCGCGACGACCGACTTCATTGCGGAGCGTGGTCTTGCCGACGTAGCCTGGATCCGGGGTATGGGCTGGGCGACGGAGCCGAGCTTCCTTGGCGATCGCGATCTCGGTACTGCGCCGGCCCTGCAAGCGGCGGCGCGGCAAGCCTACGCGGAGGCAGGCATCACCGATCCCGTCGCGCAGCTCGACGTGGTCGAGATAACCGACGCAACCCCTTATGCGGAGCTGCTGGCCTACGAGGCGCTCGGGTTGTGCGCCCGCCGAGACTGGGCGGCCCGCGCCGGCGACGGAACTTTCGCGCGAGACGGCCGCTTGCCGGTGAACCTGTCCGGCGGCGTGCAGACCTTTAATCCCGTGTTTTGCACCGGACTGATCCGGTTTGCCGAGATTGCCAATCAAGTGCGCGGCCGAGCCGGCAGGCACCAGCAGGACGGCGCGCGAAATGGACTTGCACAGGCCGGCAGCGGCTTCGCCATGCAGTACCAGGCGGCAATCGTGCTTGGCCGCGCCAGGGGACAGGGAGCACGCGCATGACCACCGAACGGGTCGGCATCGTCGGCATCGGGCAATCTCAATTCACCGCGCGCCGCGACGACGCGAGCTATCCGGATCTGGTGCGCGAGGCGGTCGTGCTGGCGATGAACGATGCCAAGCTCGATCTCGATGAGATTCAGGCCGTCGTGTATTCTCTGTCGCCTGACGCAATGGTTGGCATCGGCAATGCCGAACGGCTGGGCGTCGATGCGGTGGGTGCGCGCAACAAGCGCTTCCTGCGCATCAATACTGGGGGCGCCACCGGTATTTCCAGTGTAGCTGCGGCGTATTACCACATTGCCTCCGGCGTCTGCGATGTCGTGCTGACCGCCGGGGCCGACAAGGTCGGCGAATGCGGCGATTCCCAGACAGTGCTGAACAAGATCTGGGACCCGACCTACGAGCGGCAATTGCCACTCGGCACCATCAACATGCTTGGCATGTCGGCGATTCGCTACATGGAAGCCTACGGTCTGACCGAGAAGGACATGGCGCTCGTCACGGTCAAGAACCGCCGGCAGGCGTCGCTTAATCCCAATGCCCATTTGCGCAAGATCGTTTCTGTCGATGACGTGCTTGCGTCCCGCTACATCGCATGGCCGGTGAAACTTCTGGATTGCTGCCCGCAGTCGAGCGGCGGCGGCGCGCTCGTGCTTGCGTCGGAACGTTACATTAAGGAGCGCAATCTGGACGCTGTCTGGATCACCGGCCTGGCGCACTGTTCCGAAACATATTGGCTCGGCGACCGGATGGGCAAAAATCCGACGGCCGACCATGCCGATTCCTTTGCTCTCATGCGGTCGCTCCAGCGAGCCTACAAGATGGCGGGGATCACCGATCCGGGCAATCAGGTGCATGTTGCCGAACTTTATGCGCCGTTTAGCAACACCGAATACCATGCCATCGATGCGGCCGGTTTCTGCAAACCTGGCGAGTCGATCGCGATGCTGCGCGAAGGGCAGTTCGAGCTGGGTGGCCGGTTGCCGGTGAACCCCTCGGGCGGCACGCTATGCACCAATGCGATCGCCGTCACCGCGATGATCCGCGTGGCGGAAGTGGCCTTGCAGGTCTGGGGGCGCGCGGGTGCTCACCAGGCCAACGGCGCGCGGGTGGGGATCGCGAGCGGCAACGGCGGTGATCACCAATTCTTTGGCGCAATGGTTATTGAAGCGTAGGAAAGAAACCGATGGAACTGATAACTCGCCAGGAGACCTGGAACATCACCTACAATCACGCGTTGGGAGAGACCGCGAGCTGGTTCTATGCGCAAATTCGCGACAATGCGAAAATCCATGGTCGCCGCTGCGCCCAAACTGGCCGCGTGCTGGTACCGCCGCGCTCGTTCTCCGATCAGACGTTGCAGCCAACGACCGAGTGGGTGGAGGTCGGCCCGGGCGGACGCATTGAAACGTTCACCATCGTCTATGAACAGTTTCAGAACTTGCCGCCCCCGCCTTACGCTTTTGGCTTCGTGCTGCTGGACGGCGCCGATACCGCGCTGGGCGGCTACTTCAAGGATGTCGACTTGACGGACCCGGCGAAAGCGGCGGCAAAGCTGAAGATCGGCACCCGCGTCGTCACCAAGTTCGCCGAGACGCGAACCGGCGATGTGCTGGACTTCTGGTATGAGGTTGCCTGACCGATCGATCGGGAGGTTTCGAAATACAATGCAACAGCATGGCCGCCGGTACGGCTACCGGGTCAACTGTCCACGACGTTGGAGTTTCGCCAGGCTCTCTCGAAGGGCAGCCGCCAGGCATGGGGAGCGACGAGCTGATGGATCGATTTCGGCCCCCATGATCCCGGAGGATAGAGGCGAACCGGCGGAGGTGCTTCCAGCAAGGGTATCGAAACCTCCCACAGGCGCTCGATGCCCTCGGCCGTCGTGAACAGGGTATGGTCGCCACGCATGGCGTCGAGGATCAAGCGCTCATAGGCCTCGAGCACGTCGCCGATCAGGTCTGTGTCGTGCATGGCGAACTGCAGGCTCAGCTTGTCCAGCCGCATGCCCGGTCCAGGACGCTTGCCGTAGAAGGACAGCGACATCTTCGAGGCGTCCGCGAGGTCGAACGTCAAATGGTCCGGTCCCTGCGCGCCGACACCGGACCCGGCAGGAAACATGCTCCTGGGCGGTTCCCGAAAGGCAATGGAGATGATGCGTTGCCCCTCTGCCATTCGTTTGCCGGTGCGGAGGTAAAACGGCACGCCAGCCCAGCGCCAGTTGTCGATCGAGCATTTCAACGCAATAAAGGTTTCGGTATTGAACTCCGGGTCGACCCCATCTTCAGAGCGGTATCCGGTGTATTGGCCGCGCACGACATCCTTCGGGTCAAGCGGCGCTAAACTTCGGAAGACCTTGTTCTTTTCCTCGCTGATGGGGGCTGGCTCAAGGGCGGTTGGGGGCTCCATCGCCATGAAGCCGAGAATCTGGAACAAATGTGTTACCACCATGTCCCGATAGGCCCCGACGAACTCGTAGAACCCCGAACGTTTGCCAAGCCCCAGTGTTTCGGGCACGTCGATCTGCACATAGTTGATAAAGTTACGGTTCCAGATAGGCTCGAACAGGCCGTTGGCAAAACGGAACGCGAGGATGTTTTGCGCCGGTTCCTTGCCCAGGAAATGATCGATCCGAAAGATCTGGTTCTCGGAAAAGACTTCATGCAGCGTGGCATTCAGCGACACCGCGCTGTCCAAGTCGGTGCCGAAGGGCTTTTCCATGATGATCCGTGACTGCTCGACAAGATCGGCTTCCGCGAGCAACCGTACTGCTGACAAGGCTGCATTGGGCGGCACGCTCAGATAGTGCACACGGCGGGCCTCGCCGCCCAACGCCGTCTCCGCCTTCTCCACCGCCGTCTTCAGGATTTGGGCGCCCGCGGCCATCGGCACGTAGTCGAGGGTCTCGGCGAACGCAGTCCATTCGGTCTCGTTCATTTTTCGCGTGGAGAATTGATCGAGCGCCTCTCGTGCAATCAGACGGAAACCATCGGCGTCGAGCTCGTCTAGCGAGACGCCGACGATCCGGCAGCCAGGAATGAACCCGGCACTCGATAGGTGAAACAGGCCGGGCAACAGCTTGCGCCGCGATAGGTCGCCGGTGGCGCCTACGAGAATGACGACTTGCGGATATCTTGGACCTACCCCTGGACGAATTTTTTTCAAAGCACCCATCCCGTTGTAGCGATGCCCCAAGCGGCGCCGGATACCGCGTTCAAGCCCATTGTGGGGTGTCAGCGGCGGCACGCAATATATATCTTCCGTCCCGGTGAATGTTCGGTTGCGCGGAACCGAATACTATACCGCCGTTCGTGCGGTCAGGCATCAGGAAGGAGCAGCGGGCGGACCTCCTCGGCCAGGCGATGCAACTGGTCCAGGGCGAGACTGTTCGGCATGCCGGGCCAATGGATCGAGGCGACGAGGTGGTTCACACCCAGGCGCTGGTTCAGCCGGTTGAGCTGATCCGCGACTTCCTCCGGCGCGCCTAGCAGGAAGCGGTCCTGCAATAATTCATCAAACGCATGATCGAAATCGTCGCCCTTGGGCATCACCTTGTCCTGGCCCCAGGCGCGGTAGGCCTTGTACTTTTCCTCCAGGTAGGGCTGCGCGAGGCGGATTGCCTCGGCGCGGGTCTTGGCCACGAAAACCTCCCGCCGCATGGGCACCTCGGTGGGGAACGGCTTGCCGTATTCCTCGAGGGCGCGCTTGTAGAGGTCCATCTGCCGCTCGATCGTTGCCAGCGTGTTGTGCGGGTTGATGTACCAGCAATCGCCGAGGCGGGCGGCGCGCCGGATCGCGACATCGGCGTTGGCGCCGATCCAGATCGGCGGGGTGGGCTTCTGGATTGGTTTGACCGAGCAGGTGGCGTGGTCGAGTTCGAAATCCGCCCCCTGCATGTCGACGACGTCCTCGGTCCAGAGGCGGCGGATTGCGGTCAGGCACTCCTCGAAGCGCGTGCCGAGCCGGCCGCGCGGCACGCCGAAGGCCTTGAACTCGACGTCGCGGTAGCCGATCCCGGCGCCAAAGACGAGCTTGCCGCCGCACAAGAGGTCAAGCGTGGCCAGTTGTTCGGCGAGATCGAGCGGCTTGTGCAACGGCACCAGAACCAGGCCGCAGATGATGCGCAGGCGCGGCGCGATCGCCGCGCAATGGGCGAGAAATGGGATCTGCTGCACGGACTCGAACGGCTGCGCGCTGTAGTGCGAGCCCTTGACGATGCCGTCGAAGCCAAGGCGTTCGGCGGCTCGCACGAGGTCGAGATCGTCGCGCAGGTGCTGCGCCGAATCGCCCGGCGGATGCTGGCCGCGGACGATCAGGCTGAGCTTCATCGCGCGGGTTCCTCGGCCATGCCCTTGTCGGCGAGTTCGCGCTTAGCCTTCTCGTTCTTGTCGAGGGCGAGGCCCATGCCTTTGAGGACATGCGGGGCCTTGGTGTACTGGATGTTGGCGTATTCGATGATTTCGAGCCGGTTGCCCCAGGGGTCGAGGAAGTCGAGGAAGGGGCCTTCGACCATGCGGGCGCCGGCGGCTTTCGCGAGTTCGAGCATGCGCGAGCGGTCGTCGACAACGAAGCCGATGTGGCGGCTCTCGACGTCTTGCCGCCCGGGGCCTGGCACGCGGGTGAGGTTGATGAACTGGTCGCCCATGTCGATGAAGGCGTTACGCTCGCCCTTGCCGCGCAGGGTGAAGGTGAAGAGGCGGGCATACCATTCGAGGGCGGCGTCGATGTCGCCGACTTCGATGGCGATGTGGTTGATGCCGATGAGGCGCGGTTTGGGGGTTTCGGTCATGTGGGGTCTCCTGGGAATGCTTTCGATGAAGTTTGATTGCCCCACTTGTCTCATCGATCTATCCTGTTTGCCAAGGCCGTAGCGAGACGATGAAATGGGTTCTCTGGCGCGCGTTAAGGAACCAAATGGATGGATGAACCGGGCCGAGTATCGGCGCTGGGTGGAAAGCCGGCCCGGCCGGTTTGAACGGCTTAGCGGTCAGATCGTTGCAATGGCTCCAGAGCGGCTCGGGCACACCCGGATCAAGGGCGAGGCCTACACGACGCTGAGAGCAGCGGTCGCCGCTGCTGGTCTGCCGTGCGAAGTCTTGGTGGACGGTCCGACCATTGAGGTCGGAGAAAGCGACTACGAGCCGGACGTGATCGTGCGGTGCGGAGCTTCCCCACTGTCCAGCGACAGCCTATCGGTACCGGACGCAACGATCATTGTAGAGGTGCTGTCGCCGACGACGCGTCAGATCGATCTCAGCCAGAAGCTGGCGGATTACTTTCAGGTGCCCACTGTTCAACACTACCTGATACTGTTCGCTGACCACGTGCGGGCCATTCATCACCGCCGGGCAGGTGACAAAATCGAGACATGTGTATTGACAGAAGGCGATGTCACGCTGGACCCGCCTGGGTTTGCTGTGCCACTTGCCGGCTTCTATCCAGGTGGTGGCACTGAGGTCGTGCGCTAGCTGGAGATACCTCGGATAATCCACGGTCCAGCAATTGCTGGTCCGGGTGTGTTCGGTGCAGGCGTTAACTCTGACCAAATCGCGAATGTCATGCCTGGCACTGCTTCTGTGTTCAAAATCCTGTGGAAGCGCTCGTAATCGAGCTTAATCTCAATGGCGCTTGTGGCCACGGCCTGTGGCATTTCAAGCATTGTCCAGAGGTTTCAGGAGATCAATGGAGATTCTCGAAAACGGCCGGGACGGTACTTCTGTTTGTGGTCAATACCTGGCCGGGGCCAGACCTGGCGACAGAGGAGGAAACCGGCCGGATCATCGGTGCTCGAAAAGCAACCGCGCACGAAAGGAAAGCCTATGAAGAAGGGGACTTCTAAACCGATCACTTCGGCGCATAAGGCCGAGCTTGCTGCTTTGGCGTCGCTGCCGGACGATCAGATCAACATCTTGGCGTTGCCTGAACAGAAAGATTGGACCGGCGCGCGGCGCGGTGTGTTTTTTCGCCCAATCAAAAAGCAGCTGACTCTGCGCCTTGATACCGATCTGATCGACTGGTTCAAAACTCATGCACCACACGGTCAAGGCTACCAGACTTGCATCAACAGTGCGCTGCGCGAATACGTCGCTCGACACGAGAATGCTCGCTGATGCAGCGACGCGAATCGGCCACGTGGATCACGTCCCAGCCGGCCTGTGTCAGCAAAGCAGCGGTTGACCGCGGCAGGCCCTGATCAAGCAGCAGTCGTTTCACACGGCTTCCAGAGGTTGGACGCTTTCGTCCAGGTTCCGCGCCGCGAATGCAAGAGCCTGACGGATATCCTCCGGTTCAAGTTCGGGATATTCGCGGCGCAGATCGTCCCAGTTCGGCCAGATTGCAAGCGCCTCAATGACACGCCGCACCGTCAGGCGCATGCCGCGTATAGTCGGCTGACCGTTAAGGATCGTCGGAACGCTGGTGATTTTGTCGAACGTGGCCATCAATGTCGCCCGGGAATTTTCCGCGTTGGCAAGCATACTCCGCGGGGGCGCCACCGACAACGCTGCGATACGGACCGTGCGCCAGTCCGCCGCGCCGGATACCAGTCCCTATGACCGCACCTCGACAACGTCCTGAGCGAAGATCATCTCCTCCTGCCCAACCATCGCGGGATCGCCGGCCGACGACAGATACCGGGCGAACAGCCACACCCCATCCTCCGGGTTGGAGACGATCTCAACTTCATCACCTGTCGCCAGAATCACCCGCGTGCCGGCGGCAAGAGCGCGGATGTTGACCGGATCGCTCATTCCGCCGCCTGCGCCCCGCGCGTCGCGTCCCGGCGCCACGTCATCAGCTCATCCCAGCTATCGGCTTCCATGAACTGCGCCCAGCGGCGATACAGGTTGCGCATCGGCTCCTCGCTCGCCATCGCCTTGGTCAGTTCAACGACCCGGCCTGGCATTCGCAACCCATCCCACTCCCAATCCTCAACCGCATGGCCCATCCCCATCTCGTAGGTGTAGGGATACCGCCGAGCGATCACCCCGCGGCTGGCGGCATGGGCGTAGTTCCAGTTCTCCATGTCGTCCTGCTCGGTCATGCCCGCCGGGCCGGAGTAGCGGATGTAGTAGTCGCGCAGGAAGTTCTTGACCGGCCGCGGCGCGTCGCGGTCGACAAAGAAGAACCGCCACACCTCGGTCTGATGCGCACTGACAGGGTGCCACACCGCCAGCGTGCGCGGCTGCCGGGGCAGCAGCGCCACATTGGGGAAGATCTCGCCGGGCGCGCCGATCAGCCGGCTGTTGGCGCCCGGGCGGCGCCGCCGCTCCTCCTCGCAATGGCGAAAATATTCGGCGACCTCGGGCGAGTTCTGGTAGGCGGCCTGCGGCTGGTGATCCTTCGGCAGCACGTAGGTGATCGTCTGGTGCCCGCGATCGGGAATCGCCACATGCAGCCTGCGGCTCGCGTTGAACTCGTTGTAATCGCGCCGGCTGCGCCCGCTTGGGCCCGCGCCGACCAGGTCGACCGAGCGGTGGGAGATGTTGTGATAGGTGTCGCCGCTGAAATTCTCGGCCGGGAACTTCCAGTTGCACGGAATGATCCATTTCTGCACGCCGCCCAGCAGTTCCGCCTGGCCCTCGCGCCCATCCCAGCCGTCCAGGATCAGATCGAGGAAGCGCCGGAACTCCCCGAGATATTCAAGAAACGACGGCGCCGAGGCATCCCAGTTGGCCCATACGGTGCCCTTGTAGCAGCACAGTTGCGCGACCTCGACGAGGTGGTATTTCGACCTATCGAGTTCGGAATGATAGGCCTCGCGGAAAAACGGCACGCCGACCAGCGCGCCATCGGTGCCATAGCTCCAGCCGTGATAGGGGCAGGTAAAGACCGTGGTGTTGCCATCGTCATAGCGGCACACCTTCATGCCGCGATGGCGGCACGAATTGAGGAAGACATGCACCGCGCCGGCGCGGTCGCGGCAGAGGATCACCGATTCCTCGCCCATGCGCGAGACGAAGAAATCGCCCGGGTTCGGGATCTGGCTTTCATGCCCGACAAACAGCCAGGAACGGGCAAAGACGCGCTCCTGCTCCTGGGCATAGATGTCGTCGTTGACGAAGATCTCGCGGCTGATCTGCCCCGATGCGAGATCGACGAGGCCGGGATGATAGCCTTGCATTGCGTTCATTGTCATTGCCGTGCCTCCGCTTAAAAGAAAAACGTCAGGTTCTTCGTCAGCAGCACATTCTGGTCCAGGATGATCTTCCGCCGAGCAGATCAGCCAGCCATCACCCGTTCGGCGCAACGTGTCCTCGCGCTTGCCGACGAGCAGGTCGGTCTCGGTCTCGACGCGGTTGCGGTAAATCAGGAACCGGCATTTGGCCATGACCTCCCGCGCGGCGCCGGCATCGGGCACCGCCTCGAGCAGCTGCACGTTCGACACCATGTGGGTGATCCGCGATTGCGGCTCCTCCGCCCAATGGATGCCGGTCTGGATCTGGCGCACCCGGCGGGTCAGCGTGTCCTTGCCCTCGTCGAACCAGCTGATGTCCTCAGTCTCGCGGGTGAATTCGCGCGCGGTGTCGCCGAATTTGACGTTGCGCCGCATCGGCATCCAATAGCGGATGTCGTCGGCCAGCAGAGCCAGCCATTCGTCGTGCCGCCGCTCATCGAGCAATTCCGCCTCGGCGTAGAGGAACTAGGCGATCTCCTGGGCCAGCAGCAGCCGGGCGACGCGATCGTCGCTCATTCTTTACGTTCCTCTTGGACGCAACTCGGTGCCGGCCATCGCTTCCAGCACGCGGGCGACGACTGGGAAGCCCTCCTGGCCCCAGCCTTGCGCCTGAGCACGCTTGTAGATATCGGAGGCAAGCGCGCCCAGCGCCGCCGGAGCGCCGACGTCGCGGGCGAGTTGGCAGGCGAGCTCGATATCCTTGGCGACGATATCGAGCGTGCCGCCGGCCGCGAAGCTACCCGGGAACACGCCGCGGGCAATGTTGTCGAAGGTGCGGCTTTGCCCGGCGCTGACCGGCACGATCCGGGCCAGGGTGTCGAGGTCGATTCCGGCCTTGGCCGCGATGAGCATGCCTTCGATCGAGGCGATGAAATTGGTGTAGCCCAGGTATTGCGTCACCAGCTTGGCGGTCGCTCCGGCGCCGCTCGGCCCGACATGGAAGACATTGGCGGCGATGGCCTCGAACAACGGCCGGTATTTGGCGAACGCGGCGTCACTGGCGCCGATCATCACGGTCATCGTAGGCGGCCGGCCGCTGACCGGCGCATCGATCAGCTCGACCCCGCGCGACCGGCACGCTTCGGCGACGCGGGCGACGGTTTTCGGCGCATTGGTGGTCAGATCGATATGCGCGGCCCCTGATTGCAGTCCGCTGAGAATGCCGGTCTGCGGTTCCAGCATCGCCGCCTCAAATTCCGTGGGGCCGGGAAGCGAGGTAAACACCACCTCGTTGTCGCGCGCCGCGGCGAAGGCGCTGTCGGCTCGCACCGCGCCTTGCGCGCACAGGGCGGCGGTGGCCTCTGGCCGGCGGTCGTAAACCGAAAGCGAATGGCCGGCGCGGATCAGGCAGCCCGCGATCGGGGTCCCCATCGTTCCGGTGCCGACAAATCCAATCCGCATTGTGTTCTTGCCCTCCCCTTGGGGCCATCATTGGCTGGTCGATCTTGGATGGCAAGCGGTTCAGCCACCGGGCAAGCCGAACTGCCCGCGCATTGTCCTCAATCCTGCCAGCGACACCGAATCGAGTTCGGGGCGTCGGCTCGCGGCTATCGCCCGGGTTAAGCGCGCGTCCGTCAACTTGCTGCGTTCATAGGGCGTCGTGCATACGTCGGCCTCTCTATGCACTATGTCTCCGCAAGAAGCTTGAGTGGCTGAGTTACCGTCAGGAGGATCAGCATGGCGTCTTTGACCCCATCCACTGCCAGCCCTGTGACCGCATCCGGCCGGCGTTCCTGGCTGGAGCGACTTTGGTCCTCGATCGCCGATCGTGGCCATTCCTATGCCGAGGTGCTCCAGCCCGATGTGTCCATCCCGCCGCTTGAACGATCCCGGGAGCTGGCCTCTGCCCTTTTATCCGAGCGCGGTGAGGCATCGGGCGCCGCCATCGCACGCGAACTGCAGACTGCCTTGCGTGACCTTGGCGCGGAGGACCGCGTCGCCTTCTACCGTTTCCTGGTGTCCGACTTCTTGCCCGCCGAGGATCGTCTCAGGGCGGCCATGGAGGCCTATCTGGCACAACCGACACCCGATCACGCCACGGAAGTCAGCGAAGCTGCCGAACCAAGCCGGCAGGAACTGCTGCGGCGCATGAACATGGCCGCCGGCGGCACGGCCGCCCTGGTCGCCATGCGCAAGGACCTGCTGTCATGGTTACGCAACGAACCTTACCTGAAGCCACTCGACTTCGATCTGCGCCATTTGCTTGGCTCCTGGTTCAATCGCGGCTTTCTGGAACTTCGCCGCATCGACTGGCAGACCCCGGCGGCCGTGCTGGAGAAGCTGATCGCGTATGAGGCCGTGCATGAGATCCAGGGATGGGACGATTTGCGCCGCCGTCTTGCGCCCGATCGCCGGTGCTTTGGCTTCTTTCATCCAGCGCTGCCGGGCGAGCCACTGATCTTCGTGGAGGTTGCGCTCACCCAGGGCCTGGCCGCCTCAGTGCAGCCGTTGCTCGCACACGAGGACCACGAGACCGCCGAACGTGAGCGTGAAAGGGCTGCGGATACGGCCATCTTCTACTCGATCTCGAACTGCCAGGACGGCCTGCGTGGGATCTCGTTCGGTAACTTCCTGATCAAGCAAGTGGTGGAGGAGCTGAAGGGCGAGCTGCCCGGGCTCGTCCAGTTCTCCACATTGTCGCCGGTGCCAGGGTTCCGCCGGTGGCTTGAGAAGCGGCTTGCCGCGGAGGACGCTCCCTCCATCCTGTGGGACGAGGAGATCGGCATGCTGCGGCAAGTGGCCGGAGAAGCAGGGCAACAGGACAATGCCGCCGCCCTGCTGGGCCGCCTGATTGGCGCTGACCACTGGTGGGACGACGTTTCGCAATCGGAAGCCCTGCGGCAGCCGCTCACACGGCTCTGCGCAACGTATCTGACTGAACCAACCGATGGCACGGCCGACCGGAGCAAGCGATCGGTTGACCCCGTGGCGCGGTTTCACCTCGGCAATGGCGCCCGCTTGGAGCGCGTCAACTGGTTCGGCAACGTTGCGCCACGTGGGATCAAGGAGTTGTACGGCATCATGGTGAACTATCTTTACGATCCCGAGCAGATAGAGGCTAACCATGAGGCGTTCGTACGTGGCACGGTTGCCCGCTCCAGAGACGTTGATGCCCTGCTGACAACGCCCGTTCCGACTGCGGCCACTGCAAAGTCAGCCCAAGCTGCCCGCATGCTCCCTCCCCGCAAAGACTAAACGGAGGCGTATCGAAGCAGCGGCCGAATTGTCAGCCGTGATGCCGCTCTACGCGCACGCTGCCTTGGGCTGCATCGCTATACCCTGGCTCTTCCTCGTCGATTTCCTTATTCGTATTGTCCGGCAGCAGCGCGGTCGCAATCAGACTAATGATCGCGCAGACGAGAATGAAGCCAGCGATGACCCAACCCGACTTATATCGGGCCAGTAGCCACGCCACGATCAGCGGTGCCGGGCCGCCGGCGATCACCGACGCAAGCTGATATCCAATCGAAGCCCCGCTGTAACGGAGGCGGCCGGGAAAGCACTCTGCGATCAGCGCCGCCTGCGGCCCGTACATGATGTCGTGCGGGATTAGCGATAACACGATTGCGATGAACACCAGTATCGGCAGCGTCGTGTTCAACAGCCCGACATAGGCGAACCCATACAATCCGGTGAGTACCGCGCCCAGCATGTAGACCCGCCGTCGTCCAAAGCGATCCGAGAGGTGGCCAGAGAGTGGCACCGTTGCCAGCGACAAGACCGAGGCGGCCATGACGGCGATGAGCAGTAGGTCGCGCGACAACTTCAACGTGCCGACGCCGTATGAGAAGACAAACGCTGTGAAGATGTAGAACGGCGCCTGCTCGCCCATGCGGGCAAGGGCGCTTAGTAAAATCTCCCCGGGATGCCTGCGTATCACCGTCAGCGCAGGGGTCTTCTCGATGCGGTTTTCCGCGGCCATCCGCTTGAACGTCGGGGACTCCTCGACGCCGAGCCGTATCCACAGTCCAACCCCGATCAGGATGATCGACAGCAAGAAGGGTATGCGCCAGCCCCAAGTCAGGAAAGCGTCTCCTGACCACGCGCTGAAGGCGAGCACGGCCAGGTTCGCGGTGAAGAGCCCCGCCGGCACGCCCATTTGCGGCCAGGACGCCGCCAGGCCACGGCTGCTTTTGCTGCCGGCCCACTCCATGGACATCAGCACGGACCCGCCCCACTCGCCGCCAACACCCACGCCTTGGATGAAGCGCAGGAGGGTCAAGATGATCGCGCCCCAGATGCCGATAGTGGCGTAGCTGGGGACGATCCCAACGAGAAAGGTAGCTACACCCATCAGCATCAAGGTGGCGATCAGGGTGGATTTCCGGCCGATGCGATCGCCAAGATGGCCAAAAATCGCCGCGCCAATCGGCCGCGCGATAAATCCCACCGCATAGATGCCGAATGCGTTGAGTGTGCCCACCAACGGATCGGCATTGGGAAAAAACAGAGCGCCAAAGACCAGACCGGTGGCGGTGCCATAGAGGAAGAAGTCGTACCACTCGATCGTCGTGCCGATTGTCGCGGCGAGTGCTGCTCGTGTGAGCATTCTGCGGTGTTCCGCCGCCGACAATGTCGAGACGTAGGTGTTTGAGGCCATGGTCGTTCCCTCCGGTTTTTCCTCAGACGTCGGCGCATAAGTGCCTTACACACGTCCATCTTGGCTTGGTCGCGATTGTTCTAATGATCTGATGCTAACGCCCTGAACTGGACGTTGGCATCAGACCACGAGCGTTCGGTGCGCAGAAGTTTATCAATGCTAAGCGAAATCAGTGGCGTTGGCGACTTTTCGAGACAGGTCCGAGAAGGCAATTCTGGTGCACGCGGTATCCTCTACGTATCCGGGTCGCCTGCTGGTATCTTCTTGAGGTTAGATGTTCAAGGCTGCGGTTGATGGCTGCGAGACGGAGAAGCGCACCACGACCATCGCCCTGCCGCCAAGCTGCACTGGCCGCTTTGTTTACTGGAAAGGAGTGCTGACGATGAAAACGCTATACCGGATCGGCCAGATCGTGCCGTCTTCAAACGTCACCATGGAGACGGAAATTCCCGCGATGCTGCTGGCTCGCCAGCTTATTCGTCCAGAGCGATTCGCTTTCCATTCCAGTCGAATGCGTATGAATACCGTGTCGAAGGAAGAGCTGGCATCAATGGATGGCGAGTCCGACCGCTGTGCGCTGGAGCTCAGCGATGCCCATGTCGACGTGCTCGGCTATGCCTGCCTGGTGGCCATCATGTCGATGGGTCTTGGATATCATCGGGTCTCGCGGGAACGCCTTGAGGGCCGCACCCGTGAGAACAATGCACCGACGCCAGTGGTGACCAGCGCTGGCGCCTTGGTCGATGGGCTGAAGGTGATGGGCGCACGCAGGATTGTGGTGTTGGCGCCTTACATGAAGCCGCTGACCAAATTGGTCGTCGACTACATTGCCAACGAGGGTTACGACGTTCTCGATTTCATCGCGCTCGAGATCCCGAACAACCTTGACGTGGCGCGCCATGATCAGAATGAGCTGCCCGGCATCATGCAAGGGATGAAGTTTGCCGACGCGGATGTGATCGTTCTGTCCGCCTGCGTCCAAATGCCATCGCTGTCTGTAGTCGCAAAGGTTGAGGCGCTGACTCGCAAGCCGGTTCTGACCGCGGCAGTCGCGACGACTTACGCCATGCTCAAGGCACTCAAGCTCGAACCGATTGTTCCCGGTGCAGGCGCGCTGCTGTCCGGCGCCTATTGAGGGCCGGTAATCTCAATTTGATCGACGACAATGCCGGCGATCCTGGCAAAGCGGCATAACCCGTTCGCGGTGATATTCAGCTTCAAGTATTTTGGCGCACCATCGCCATGCCGGCGCTGCTGAGCTGACGATTGCCGTCGTCGGCCTTGAGCGGGGGCGGTCTGCGAGCCGACAGCCATTGTCCTCTTGTCTCGCAAAGCCGGCATGACGGCGCCGGACGTGGCGGCGATAGCGTTCTACGGCACCAGGCTGCTCTCCATCGGCTCCATCCTTGGCCGGCTTGTCATCCCTTCGCACGCGAAACCCGCGGCGAGGCATTGCCCGAGCAACCGGGCGCGGTCGATAGACGGATCGGCCGGAAAGGTCGCTGCCTGTCCGGTGGGGCCGCTTGACGCCTCTGCCGTAACTTGTAGAACATTAAGAGAACATCGGCGCTAACCGCCTGTCACCCATGACGAGAGCAATTTGCAACACGCGGCCCACCGCACACCGCCCAACCTTCTGGCGTGGCTATTGAGCCACAAGGGCTGCATATTGTGGACATACTCAACTGCTGATCCCACATATGGTTGCGTCGAATCCAATAACTCGCCGAGAAGGACCGTTCGTGAATGACGTTGCCAGGGGAGGCCGCTATGCTCGACGCAGTCCAGATGCCGGGGCGCTATCAAGTGCGGATCGACCGGTCACGGGATGCGTTGCTGACCGATTTCGGCCGCGCCACGTTGACCGACCGTTACCTGATGCCGGGGGAGGATTTCCAGGACCTGTTTGCGCGTGTGGCATCGCAGTATGGCGATAATCATGCGCATGCCCAGCGCCTCTACGACTACATGAGCAAGCTGTGGTTCATGCCCTCGACGCCGATCCTGTCGAACGGCGGCACCAACCGCGGCCTGCCGATCTCCTGCTTCCTGAATGAGGCGACGGACAGCCTGGACGGCATTTTGGGACTCTGGAACGAGAATGTTTGGCTGGCCTCGAAGGGCGGCGGCATTGGTTCATACTGGGGCAATCTGCGCTCGATCGGGGAGAAAGTGGGCGCTGTCGGCAAGACTTCCGGCGTCATCCCGTTCATCCGTGTCATGGACAGTCTTACCCTGGCGATCAGCCAAGGCTCGTTGCGGCGTGGATCGGCCGCCGTCTACCTGCCGGTTTGGCACCCTGAGATCGAGGAGTTCATCGAGATCCGCCGTCCCACCGGAGGCGATCCGAACCGCAAGGCGCTGAACCTGCATCACGGCATCCAGATCCCGGACGCATTTATGCGTGCGGTGGAAGCAGATGAGCCGTGGTCGCTGCTGTCACCGAAGGACAAGACGGTGGTGCGTTCGATCTCCGCCCGGTCCTTGTGGATTCGCATCCTGACCGCGCGAATCGAGACCGGCGAGCCGTACCTGGTATTTTCCGATCACGTCAACAACGCCCGTCCGGAGCATCACAAGCTGGCTGGACTGGAAGTCAGGACCTCCAACCTGTGCAGCGAAATCACCCTGCCGACCGGCGAGGACCAGCATGGCAACCAGCGCACCGCGGTGTGCTGCCTGTGCAGCCTGAACCTGGAAAGCTGGGCCGAGTGGGAGGAGCATCCGACGTTTATCGAAGACGTCATGCGCTTCCTCGACAACGTGTTGCAGGACTTCATTGATCGCGCGCCCGCCGGCATGGAGAAGGCGCGTTACGCGGCGATGCGGGAGCGTTCGGTCGGCCTTGGCGTGATGGGGTTTCATTCGTTTCTCCAGGCGCTGAACGTGCCTTGGGAAAGCGTCGTGGCGAAGGTCTGGAACAAGAAGATTTTCCGTTACATCCGGGCCAAGGCGGATGCCGCGTCGATCAAGCTGGCAGACGAGCGGGGCGCCTGTCCGGACGCTGCGGAATACGGCATGAAGGAGCGGTTTTCGCACAAGCTGTCGATCGCGCCGACGGCTTCGATTTCGATTATTGCTGGAAACTCGTCACCAGGGATCGAACCGATCGCGGCGAACGTGTTTTTGCAGAAGACGCTGTCGGGTAGCTTCTCGGTGCGCAACCGGCACTTGCAGAAGCTGCTGGCGCAGAAGGGCTATGACAACGACGAGGTGTGGTCGTCGATCACCCTGACCAAGGGCAGCGTGCAGCATCTGGATTTCCTGACAGAGCAGGAGAAGGCGGTTTACAAAACGGCGTTCGAACTGGATCAGCGCTGGGTCATCGAGCATGCGGCGGACCGCGCGCCGTTCATTTGCCAGAGCCAGTCGGTGAATGTGTTCCTGCCGGCTAACGTGCATAAGCGCGATTTGCACCAGATCCATTTCATGGCGTGGAAGAAGGGCGTGAAGTCGCTGTATTACTGCCGCAGCCTGTCGTTGGCGCGAGCTGACAATGTCAGCGAAAAGGCGGTGGCGCCGGCGGCGTTCACGTCGATGGCCGAGGCGCCACCGCCGCCGGCGAATGATGGACAGGGCAGCCTGCCGCTGGTGGCGATCGCCGAACAAAGCACCGATTACGAGGAATGTCTCGCGTGCCAGTGACACGGTGATCGGCGGCTGAGGGGCGGCCCGGAGGCTGCCCCTCAATGGTTGTACACACTGGCAAGCTTGAGCGGGCGCTGCGGCGTGCGTTCGCTTGTACCCGCGCCCCGTGCAAGGTCAATCGGCCCTTACGATTAATCCTGCATACAATAGAATCTCACGGCGTATGAATATATCAAGGCGGGGAAGAAATAATCGCCTTCTCATCAGCCATTTTCGGTATAACCATCCCGTGAACTTGCCCAAACGCTCGGCTTTATACCACCCGGCCGCCACATCCGACCCCCCCGGTGTCATCCCAGGCGAAGGCCCTACGACATTCACACGTCTGAGCAATGCGCGTTTTGTCAGTGGGTTATGAGCCGACCGTTCCCTATCCGTCATGGCCCGGCTTGACCGGGCCACCGCCGCACCAAGTGCTTGGAAAGGTGGCCGGGTCAAGCCCGGCCATGACGGTGTGGGAGCCTCTCTGCCCGGTCAAGCCGATGAGATGGGTAAATGCCGTAGGCCCGAAGGCCGGGGATGACACGGGTGGCCGGCTGATACTGAACAAACACAAGCGTTCGTTTCTAATTCACAAAGGATTTGCGAATGTCTACTCTGACAGTCGGACCAGGTTCGGGGTTTGACTTCCATACTTTGTCGAGTGCCATCGCCGCATCCCAGGATGGTGACGTGATCCAGGTCCAGGCGGGGACCTATACCAATGATTTTGCCACCATTAACACCAGGATCACCATCGAGGGTGTCGGCGGCATGGTCCACCTGGCGGCTACCGAGCCGCCGCCTGACCTCAAGTCCATCCTGACCATCAACACTGATGTCACGCTCGACAACATCGAGTTCTCCGGCGCCGCGATTTCAAACGCGGATGGTGGCAACGCCTCCGGCATCCGCTACCAGGGCGGCAATCTTGTGCTGGATCATTGTTATTTTCACGACAATCAGGAAGGCTTGCTGGCAGGTCCAAACCCGACCGGAACGATTACCATCAACAACTCGGAATTCGCCGACAATGGCAATCCCGATCCGCCATCCGGTATCGAGCACAACCTCTACGTCGGTGCCATCCAGCAACTGACGATCATCAACAGCTATTTCCACGGCGCCATCGTCGGCCATGAAATCAAGAGCCGCGCGGCCGATACGATCATCGAGAATTCGCGAATCGCGAGTGGTCTGGACGGAACCGGAGGCTACGCCATCGACTTGCCGAATGGCGGCAATGCCCTGATCGAGAACAACGTCATCGAGAAGGGGCCGAACTCCTCGAACCACACCTTCATCTCCTACGGAGAAGAGGGCAACGTGCTTGCGGGTTCGGCGTTGAGCGTCACCAACAACACGGTCCTCAACGACAGCGCCGCCGGCTCGGTCACGTTTGTCTCGAACCAGACCGACGTGGCGGTCAGCGTGACCGACAACACGCTTTATGGATTCACCCCCAGCCAGCTCGTCAGCGGACCGACCGCGTCGACCACGGGCAACACGTTGCTGCCGCAGTCCAGTGAACCGACGCTCAATTCTTCCGACCCGTTCCTGCCGGTGATACCCTTCACGTTCGGCTGCTTTGTGGCCGGCACCCGCATTCTGACCAGCGACGGCGAGATGGCGGTCGAGACACTGCGTGTCGGTCAACACGTCGTCGTGGTGCAGCCCGACGATGCCAGCATGCCGCGGCCGTGCGGCGGCGAAAACCCTGTGTGTGCCTCGCCCACCAAGCTATGTCGCATCGGCTGGATCGGCCATCGGTACATCGACCTTGGCCGGCATCGCGACAAGCGGCTCGCACAGCCGATTCGTATCCGTCGTCATGCATTCGCCGACAACGTGCCGCGGCGCGATCTGCTGGTTTCGCCCGATCATGCACTATACCTGGACGGCCTGCTGATCCCGGCCCGATTGCTGCGCAATGACGCGACGATTGTGCGCGACGCGCGCCTTGATGCCGTTCGGTATTTTCATCTCGAACTTGATCAGCACGCCATCCTGCTGGCCGAGGATCTCCCAGCCGAAAGTTATCTCGACACGGGCAACCGCGGCAGTTTCGATAATGCCGGCGTGCCGCTTCTGCTGCATCCCGATCTTGCCGCGGGTAACGGGCAGCAGCGGCGGGAAGCGCTCTCCTGTGCTCCGTTCGCCGCCGATGCCGAGCGGGTGGAGCCGATCTGGCAGCGGCTGGCCAACCGCGCCGTGGGACTGGGATATCAACTTTTCGAGGTAGCAACTACCAAGGATGCAGCACTGCGCATCTCTGTCGAGGGCCGGGAGATTCTTCCCGTCGACGTCACCCGTCGCCACTACAGCTTTATCCTGCCCCGGTCATCCGGCTCTCGTTCGAAACAGGTGATTCATCTGGTTTCCCGTGCAACCGCACCCTGCGAGGTCACTCCCTGGTGCGAGGACCAGCGAGTGCTGGGCGTCGCGGTTGGACGTATCGTCGTCACGGATGCGACGGGCCCTGTCGTCGTGCCGGTCGACCACCCTTCGCTCACCGATGGATGGGCAGCGCCAGAGCGCCTGGGATCGGCCTTGTGGCGCTGGACACTCGGCCGCGCTGTCCTTGTCCTGCCGCCGGATGCTACGGTTCTCGAAATATATCTGACAGCCGAAACCACTTATCGGCTCGACATGGAGGCGCCGGAGCCGCTTGGGTGTTCGGCCGCTGCATGAAAGACCGGCTCACGATCGCAGTTGGGCCAGAATACCCGCTATATCACCCATGCCCCAATGTTCAGCGAACACACCATTGCGAACCAGGAAAATATCGCAAGAGGTGAAACGGAGCGTCCGGCCGGTCGGGGGAATGCCGAAATAGGTCCCACCATGCGTGCCGGCATAAATGAAGCTCGCCGCTACTTTTGTGCTCGAGATCATCGCTGTTTCGATGATGACGCGAAGATCCGGGATGCCAGCCAGTCTCGCGGCAAAGAAATCGACGGTCGCTTGTTTCGCCGTCTTGTCGGCCGGCTTGGGTGGTGCGGCGGCACTGCTCTGGTGGTTGACGTAGTCGTCGGCGAACAGCGCGGCGAAGGCGGTGATGTCGTGCGCGCTCAGGGTCGCCGCGAACTGCTCGATCAGTGAGCGTGTGCCACTCATCGGTCGCGCCTCGGCGGGGCGGAAGAGTGCCGTCCCGGCCAAGGTAGCCCCGGCGATCAGCAGTCTGCGTTGCATGATTAACCTTTCATCACCGGTTCGAGTTCATACGAATTGCTGAGAGTGCGGTGCCGGTGGCGCCGGCCCAGCGCGTCGCTTAGCTTGCTGACAGGCTCTGGGCCGCCTGCGCCACCGACGGCAACCACGATGCGGTGCGGTTCGTCGGGCGGCTTCGCCGGAACCATCATGTGGACGGCCTCATGCAATCGCCCCTTCAACGCCGCGCTTCCGGAAGCGTAGGGATGAACCGTCGTGCAGGGAAGCATTTCCGCCAGCTGAAGGCGGATCGGCGCCGACGTTTCTCTTGCGCCGCTGGCGATCACCGGCTATGGATAATGCAATTGCAAGCTATTCGCATTCGCATAAGAAGGTTCGACCAGATGCTCGTCAGCCTGATCATTGTCTTCCGCGAAGTCATGGAAGCTGGCCTGATCGTCGGCATCATCCTGGCGGCGACCAAAGGTGTCGTCGGGCGAGGAAGCTGGATTGCCGGCGGGATCGCCGCGGGTATCGCCGGCGCCAGTCTCGTCGCGGTATTCGCCGCCGCCCTGTCCGATGCATTTCAGGGCGCCGGCCAGGAGGTGTTCACCGCCTCCATCCTGCTCCTCGCTGTGGTCATGTTGAGCTGGCACGTCGCCTGGACGTCGCGCCACGGCCGAGCGTTGGCGATGGAACTCCGGCAGGTCGGCCAGGCGGTGCGACTGGGTCAACGTTCCCTGGCAGCTCTGGCGGTCGTCGTCGCCGTCGCGGTGATGCGCGAGGGGTCGGAGGTCGTGCTATTCCTGTTCGGCATTGCCGTCGGATCGCATCTGGCCGCGCTGTCGCTGGCCGCCGGCAGCGCGGCCGGGCTGGCGCTGGCCTGCGTTGTCTCCTGGGTGCTGTACCGCGGCCTGGCCGCAATCCCATTGCGCCGCCTGTTCAGCGTGACCAACGGGCTGATCGCCCTGCTCGCCGCCGGCATGGCCGGACAGGCGGCGGCGGTGCTGCATGGCGCTGATCTGCTGCCGGGCTGGGGCGAGCAATTATGGGACACCAGTTCCATTCTTGCCGACGACAGCATGGTCGGGCGCACTCTACATGCCTTGATCGGTTATGCCTCCCGGCCCTCGGGTATCCAATTGGCGGCTTGGCTTGCCACCCTGTTGCTGATGGCGTCGCTGTCCCGTCTCGCCAGCCGACGGCCAGGGACGCGTCCGGTCGTGGCGGCCGCGGCGCTGTTCGGTGCGTTGCTGGCCGGTGGGGCACCGGTCCGTGCCGACGAACCGCTGGCGCTGACGTTCCGCAATCACCGCTTCGAGCCGGCCCGCATCGAAGTGCCGGCACGGACGAAGTTCCGCCTGCAGGTGCATAACGCCGACGATACCGCCGACGAGTTCGAAAGTGTCGATCTGAACCGCGAAAAGCTGGTGCCGCCTGGCCAGAGCATTACCGTCTTCCTCGGCCCGCTCAGCCCGGGCGAATACAAGTTCTTTGGCGACTTCCACCAAGACACCGCCCAGGGCGTCATGGTTGCGAAGTGAACCGTCTGGTCTATGCGCTCGCCGCGGCGCTGGTCGCGGCGGTGCCGCTGCAAGCACGCGCCGACTTCCACATCTTCTCCCCCTACGAGATCGACCTGGGGGAACTGGAGATCGAGCACAACGGCGCCGCCGCGTTCGATCGCCGCCCGGACACCGGCGGGGCGACAAGCTACACCATTGAATTCGGCACCGGGCTGACGGCGTGGTGGCACAGCGAGATCGAGTTTGGCTTCAACCGCGATCCGGGCGACGCGCAGCCAACCCTGCTGACCCAGCTGGTCACAGAGAACATGTTCCAGCTCACCGAGCCGGGCGAGCAGATCGCCGATTTCGGCTTCTACGTCGAATACGGACAGTCGCTGACCAGCGGCGTCCACGCCGCCTCCAATGAGGTTACCTTCGGCCCGGTCGTCGCCAAGGACATCGGCCGCACCACGCATACGCTGAACCTGTTCTTTACGCGTGAACTGGGCCCCAATCAGGAAAACCACGGCCTGGATGTCACCTATGCCTGGCAGAGCCGCTGGAACCTGTGGGCGCCGCTGTCGCCGGCGGTGGAAATCTACGGCGACGCCGGCACACTCGGCCGCAGTCCGAGACTGTCACAGCAACAGCTCCTGGTCGGCCCGGTGGCAATCGGCGCGCTCAGTTTCAATCAACTGGGGCTCGGCCATGCCGGAAAGCTGAAATATGAACTCGGCTGGCTGTTTGGGGCGACCGAGGCAACGGCGTCAGGGACGTTGCGATGGCGTGCCGAGGTGGAGATCCCGTTCTGACGCGGACGCTCGCCGGCAGCAACGAGACGCAGCCGAGCATCGTTGTCGCGCTCGAATCCCGCCGCCGCAGCTTTTACGGCGGAGGCAAAGGTTAGCGGATTAATGAAAACAGTGTGATAGTGGCCCGCACTTCAGGTTCAGGACACCAAGTTCATGCTGCCGCACGGCAACTTCGCAGCGAAATCCCCGATCGAACCCAGCGTCTTTTTCGTTGCAAAACCCGCAGAAAATCTGGCTATATGGGCGGATGATTTTAGCCAGTGGCAAATACGGGGCGATGCGGACGGTAAAGCTGGCGGATGCCTCTCCGCTGATCCGGGCGATGAAAGAGTTTCAGTGCCGTAAGCGTGGCTTTCATGCCTCAAGCGGCGTATGCCGCTACGCTCGATCATGGTTCAATCCAGCCGATGCCGAAGCAGCTGGGTTGATGCAATGATATACGGGTATGCAAGGTCATCCGCCGGCGGGCAGAGCGTGCATGTGCAGACGCGTCAGCTTACCAGGGCTGGCAGCAACAAGGTGTTCCACGAGACCGCCCGTCGCGCGGAAACTGGCCGCAGTCAGCTCCGCCGCCTGCTGGATCAGCTTGCGGCGGGTGACGTGCTGATGGTGACAAGGCTTGATCGGCTGGCGCGATCGACGCGGGATCTGCTGGATATTCTTGCCGCGATCACCAACAAGAAGGCCGGATTTCGCTCCCTTGACGAGGCATGGGCCGACACGACGAAGTCCAATGGCCGGCTGGTGTTGACGGTTCTGGGCGGCCTGGCAGAATTTGAACGCGACCTGATCCGCACCCGAACGGGTGAGGGAAGAGCCCGAGCCGTTGCGCGAGGCGTGAAGATGGGGCGACCGCCAAAGCTGACGCCGCACCAGCAGAAGGAAGCGCTTCGCCGCCGCAACACGGGTGAGCCGATGCGGGAGATCGCGCGGTCGTACAATGTCAGCCATAGCACGATTTCCAGGCTTGCACCATAAGGACGCAGCGGTGACACCGAGCCCATGGTGATCCGTGCGATGTCTGCGTGGACGCATCGCAGGCTGCGCATGTAGAGTGCCGGCAAGCCACAAACCGACGTTTGAGTCGGATGCCAAAGGGGGAAACGACGCCATGGATTTCGGTATCTCGCTGCCGACGCCCGCGGATTCCTGGAAGACTGTAAAACGGGCGGAGGATGCCGGATTTCACACCGCCTGGTTCTACGACACGCAAGTTCTGAGCGCCGATGTCTTTGTCGCGATGGGTGCCGCGGCGGTGAAAACGCGTCGGATCCGCCTAGGCACCGGAGTACTCATCCCATCCAACCGTATCGCACCGGTCGCAGCCAATGCGTTCGCCTCGCTGAACGCACTGGCGCCGGGCCGCATCCTTGCCGGCTTTGGCACTGGCTATACCGGTCGGCGGAGCATGGGACTGGGCGCTTACAAATTGTCCGACATGGACGACTATATCCGCCTCATCCAGGCCATGTGGCGCGGTGACACGGTCGACTTCCATATCGAGGGCAGCACGCAAAAGGTGCGGTTTCTCAACCCGGACACCGGGCTGATCAATATCGAAGATCCGATCCCGGTCTACGTCTCCGCCTTCGGGCCCAAGGCCCGTCGCTTGACGGCGAGGTTGGACGCAAATTGGATCAATGCCTATTTCGGCGACGGCATTTCGGCCGCCGCTGCCAAGGACATGGACGCGCTTTATCGTGACGCCGGAAAGGATCCGGCGGGCAAGCGGAAATCCATCTTCGTCTTTGGCTCCGTGTTGAAGGATGGCGAGGCCTATGACAGTGCACGCGTAAAGGCGGAAACCGGTCCCGCCGCCATGATGATGCTGCACAACGCGATGGAGGCGCAGGACCACGGCAGCCTGGTGGCAGGCGATGCACCCTCGGACGGAGCCAGTTCGCCGATCGACCAGTTGGCGCGAGACTACCGCACCGTTTACGAATCTTATCAGCCGGCCGATGCGCGCTACCTGACGCTGCACAGGGGGCATCTGATGTTCCTGCGCCCGGAGGAGGAGCGTTTCGCGACCGCCGATCTGATCCGCGCGACCACCGCTTGTGGCACCGCGGCCGAGTTACGTGAGCGGATGCGAGGCTTGAAGCAGATGGGCTACGACGAAGTGGTCGTGCAGATCACCCCAGGCTGCGAAACCATGCTCGACGATTGGGCACGGGTGTTCGAAACCGTGTGAGCGACGTGAGGTCTTCGGATTAGCAATCCTGTCCGGCACGCAGGAGCCAAAGATCAATGGATGACGACGAAGACGATGGCCCGCCCAAGCTGCCGGGCGGCAAGTTCTACATGACGCGCGAGGGCAACGATCGGCTGAAGGCGGAGCTCGCCGCGCTGCGAACCGATCGTCACCGGGTGGTGGACGTCGTCGCCTGGGCGGCCGGCAACGGCGACCGCAGCGAAAATGCCGATTACAAGGAGGGCAAGCGCCGCTTGCGGGAAATCGACCGTCGCCTGCGTTTCCTGACCAATCGCCTCGCCCACGCCCAGATTGTCTCGCCGGCAGACCAGGCGCAGCGCGACAAGGTGTTTTTCGGCGCCACGGTGACCTATTACGCAGCCGAACGCGATGCGGAAATCACCGTGACCATCGTCGGCGTCGACGAAGCCGACATGACCGCGGGCAAGATCAGCATTGGCTCGCCGGTCGCACTTGCGCTGCTCAATGCTCGTCGTGGCGATGAGGTCCGCGTGCGCACCCCGCGCGGGCCGGAGGTTATCGAGGTCGTCGACATCTTCTATCCTCCCGCCTGACACCGCGTTCGGCCGCCGCACGCCCTGGACGCCCCGTTCGGTGGGCGCTACTGCCAGGTGCATGAGCAAACGGTCGCAGCAGATCGAGGCGTTCTTCCGGCAGGGCCAGCGCCTGCACAACGCGGGCCGGTTGGCCGAGGCCGAACAGATCTACCGCCAGGTCATCGCCGCCGCGCCGCGCCATGCCGACGCGTTGCACGCCCTCGGCGCGCTGGCGCTCCAGGCCGGCCAGCCCGCCGCCGCCGAGGGATTGATTGGTCAAGCCATCGCGCTGAAGCCCGCGGCCGACTATCACCTCACCCTGGCGCATGTTCTGCTTGCCTTGCGCCGGCCGCAGGATGCCGTCCAGGCCTGCCGCACCGTGCTACGAGCCAGGCCTGGCAGCGCGGCGGCCCACCAGGTCCTGGGCCACGCGCTGAGCGACAGCGGCCAAGCTGTCGCCGCCATCGAAGCCTACCGGGAGGCGCTTCGCCTGCAGCCCGAGCTGCCCGACATCCGCAACAACCTGGGCACCGCGCTGCGTCAGGCATACCGGCTGGAAGAAGCCGAGGAGGAATTGCGCCTTGCGCCGCCCGACCCCGGCACGCTGGTAAACCTCTCCAGCGTGCAGAAGGAGCGGGGCGCCTTCGACCGTGCCGAGGCGACCTTGCGGCGGGCGCTCGCGATCGCCCCGGACAGCGCCGTCCTGCAATACAACCGGTCACTGCTGATGCTGCTCCTCGGCCGGCCCGCGGAGGCTTGGATCGGCTGGGAGCAGCGGTTCCGCGCCGGTGCCGTGCCGTCGCGTTCGTTTAACCAGCCGCAATGGACCGGCGACCGGCTGGGCGATAGAACGTTGCTGGTTCATCCCGAGCAGGGGTTGGGCGATACGATCCAGTTTTGCCGCTATTTACCGGCAATTCAAGGCCAGGTGATATTCGACGCCCCGGCGAACCTGGTCCGCCTGTTATCATCCAATCCGGCGATGCCGCCGATCCTGTCCGCACCAGGTCATGCCGCAATGGCTCGTTTCGACGTGGTCGCGCCGTTGCTCAGCCTGCCGGCGCGCATGACCGAGCCGCCGGCGCCGCCGCCTTATCTGTTCGCTGAAACGGACCGCGTGGCCGCCTGGCGGGACCGCATCGGCACAGCCGGCTTCCGCATCGGGATTGCCTGGCAAGGCTTCTCGGGCCGGCATGAGGACACCGGACGATCAATCCCGCTGGCCGCGTTCCAGACGCTGGCCGGCCTTCCCGGCGTGCGCCTGATTAGCCTGCAGAAGGGCGAAGGGGAGGAGCAGATCCGCAACGCCGGATTCATGGTCGAAACGTTGTCTGGCTTGGATGCCGGCTCCGATGCTTTCATCGACACCGCCGCGGTGATGCGGACGCTGGATCTGGTGATTACCTCCGATACCTCGATTGCGCATCTGGCCGGCGCGCTTGGCTGTCCGGTCTGGGTCGCCTTGCGCCGGGTGCCCGACTGGCGTTGGATGCTGGATCGCTTGGACAGCCCCTGGTACCCTGGCATGCGGCTGTTCCGGCAAAGCCGGGACGGCGACTGGCCTGCCGTTTTTGCCGCGATGGCACAGGCGCTGGCGGATCGTCTGTCATGAATGCACCGACCATTCCGGTCTCATGGGCCGAATTGTTCGATAAGATCGCCATCCTGGAGATCAAGACGCAGCGGCTGCATTCGCACTCGGCTGCCGCCAACGCGGCGCATGAGCTTGGGCTGCTGCGCGATATCGCCGCCCGCGCCGAACGTCAATCGGGTGTTGCCGAACTTTGCAGCGCCTTGCTGGCGGTCAACACCAGGCTCTGGCGCATTGAGGAGTTGATCCGCGAACACGAGCGGACGCGTTGTTTTGATGCCAGCTTTATCGCCTTGGCCCGAGCGGTCTATCGTGAGAACGACGAGCGCGGGCGGATCAAACAGGCGCTCAACCGGTTGCTACGATCGGCGCTGGTAGAGGAAAAGCAATATCCGGGATATTGATGCCGCCATGTCAGACATCGATCGAATCACTGAAAATCTCCGCCGCGTGCGCGACCGGATTGCCGACGCCGCACTGGCCGCTGGCCGTCTGCCGGAGGACGTGACGTTGGTCGCCGTGTCGAAGACCAAGCCGATCGAGGCGGTTATCGCCGCGCTCGCCGCCGGTCAGATCGCGTTTGGTGAAAACCGTGTGCAGGAGGCCACCGTCAAATTTCCGCCGCTGCGTGCGGCGCACCGCTTCAATCTTCACATCATCGGCGGGCTGCAGACCAACAAGGTGCGCGATGCGGTGCGGATCGCCGACGTGATTGAATCGCTGGACCGTCCCAGGCTGGCCGAAGCACTGACCTCGGCGATCGCCAAAGGCGGTCATACGCCAACCCTGTTGATCGAGGTCAACACGGGCTCGGAGCCGCAAAAATCCGGTATTGCACGGAATGACGCGGACGCATTCATCGACGACTGCAAGGGCCGCTTCGGGTCGGCGCTGGCGGGTTTGATGTGCGTGCCACCGCACGGCGAAGATCCGCGTCCTCACTTCAATTGGCTTGCCGACCGGGCGGCGCGGCATGGCCTGAAGACGATTTCGATGGGCATGTCGGCCGACTTTGAGATTGCAATCGCCTGCGGAGCTACCTGGGTGCGGGTCGGCAGCGCAATATTCGGCGACCGTTAGAGCGTGATAGCTTCAGGTTGAAGCCATCAGGCTCCAGCTCTTGTTGTTTGAGAGCCATTCACGATAGAGGTTGATGCAGCCTCGGACGATCGCCTTCTAGAACGAATTTAGGTCAAGCGGGAAAAACGGGCGCGGAGTGCCCACGGCCCCAGATTTAACCCCGGAGCCCCTAATGCCGTTGCGGTCTCTAATACCAACGGCCCTAGATGTTGACCCATGAATGGGTCAACGGCCGCCGGTATCTCATTGATTTCGCGCGCGGCCCCCTCCCTCGCGTGCTCGGTCGCCCCACCAACCCCGCGCGCATACCAGTCAGCCCTTCGGGCCGCTGGTATAACTCATGCGTGGGTCTGGACGGACAGCGACGCAGCATCCGGGCAATCCGTCCGTCGCCTCACCGATTAACCGGCGCGAACGGCGCGGGCGTCATCAGATTGTTTCTTTGGGCGATCAGATAACCCGCCTCGGCGGTCTTTTGAAGATAAGTTTGCCAGTCCGGATCAGCCTGCATCGCTGCCCGCTTGCTGGCGCGATCGGCCGCATCCTTGTAGACCCAAATGTGAACATAGGTGTTTACCTCGCCCAATTCGGTAACCAGGTAGGCGAGCGGCTCGCCCAGATGCCGCTTTTGCGGTGCAAAGCCGTATTCCTGATAGATCGCCAGATGCTTGGCCATGGTCCCCGGCTTGACCGTATAAGTACGATGATCGAGCAGCATGATGTTGTATTCTCCTTCAATCGGCCAGACGAGCGAATGCTCCGACGCAGCTTGATCAAAACGAGGCCGCGAGCATGAGGTGGCGCATCACATGCCACCAGCACCTCGAAACCCGCCTGATCAACCGCATCGAAGCGCGTCAGGAGCGGGCTGTCCAGGTCAGCATGCCAAACAGGTTGACGCCGCGGATCAGCGGCGGCACCGGTTCTGAGTGAGACGATGCGTCGCAGGCGATATGCCCGGGAACGCGTGGACGTCATCGACGAGCACTGAGCGAATGTGTTTCGCCGCGGTGCCGCAGACGCCATTGCCGATCTCGATCCGCGCGCAAGCCGGTTTACTTTGAAACGGACCGAGGACCGGGAATTGAGGTCGCAACGGAAAAACCCGACCCAATTTGGATCAGGTAGGCCGTGATAGATAACCGCTGCGGTGTTCGCCAGATTGGCGATCGTGTCCGTCGCCCCCGACAGCAGGGACGAAAGTTGATCAGCAAGCTAGCGATAAAGTTCGCCTAGCAGATCGAATATAGGACCCGAACCAGCGGCACGTTCGGACAAGATTGCGGTGTCCGTCACGATGCGATCCGCATGGACGGGTCATCACGCACAGGCAATCGATAGCGACCGGGCCACGCACTGGCCCGGTCCTCAATGTGCCGCGCGGGCGGGTTCGTTGCCAGTGCGCTGGCGACCCTGCGCAGGTTCGGCAGTGATCCGCAAAGTCGATGCCGCATCACGCAAAATGGTGCGCATCTCCCGCAGAAACGCCATGCCTGTCGCGGTGCGTTGCACCAGAACGCTGCGGCGGTCCAGCGGATCGGTCTTGCGGCGAACCAGGTCGAACTCCGACAACCGGTCCAGTGCCCGGGTGATGGCCGGCTTGGAGACACCCAATTTTGCCGCCAGTCCCCGTACCGTCTGTGCCTCGGTCTCCAGATAGCATGTCAGGAACACGCCAAGCTGGCGCGCTGACAAATCCGGTCCGTCGCGACGGACAAGCTCAACAATAGCGGTTCGAAGGATCCCTGCTAGACCATCACTGACTTCGTTGGTGATCATTCTCCTGTTACCTTTCCTAGGTCGTTTTACAGCAGTACCAGGCCATTGTGCCGGCTGCCTTCTGATAGTGGTCATGCGGCTGAATTCGTGTCGCGTAACGAAGCAGTGAACCAACCGTATTTGTTCCAGTGAGCAAGTTAAAACATCGCAATTATCCCGCGAGTCAACTTGATATGATTTGACACTCAATCAGGCGCCGGATGCGCTGGCTGACGTGTTATGGCACGGGTCGGTTGGCTCGGGCAACCGCCAACAAAGCAACCCACCAAATCAACCGGACTAGAGCAAAAGTCTGTGCGCGGATCGTCAAAATGGCAAACTATGCAATTCGCCGCGAAGTTCCAGATAGTATCTCGCCAGCCCATTGGTGATTCACCGAGCTTCTTGGGTCGGCCGGCAGTGGCATCGGCGCAGCCGCCGACAAAATTCACCGAAATCGTTATTATTGCAACACAGTTGTTTCGAAATAACCGCGAATTCATCAGCTAATTCACCGCTCAAGGCGGCGGTGATCAAATCCGAACTCGATGGAATCGCAGCAATCGCCGCCGCTTGATGCCTATGCCGGTGCCGAGCTTCGCCGAGGTCAGCGGGTGCCGTCCACCGGCGATAACGCCAGTCGTTGCGCGAGCTTGCTCGGACCGGCCGGAAATCAGTCGATATGAACACCGCTTTCTTGCAACTAGTGTCCTGCCCCTGAAATGCCTACCAATTTCAGGGACAAGCAGGCCACTGAGAACAAAGAGCTAGTGTCCCGGAAATGCTCTACCGCATTTCCAATTCGGGACACTAGTGGCTGACGCAGACTGAAAGCGCAGCCTGCGTCAGCCACTCGCTTGATTTGGTAGGCTTACTCAGCCAACGCCCTGAATCGGGCATTGGCATCAGACCACTGCGCCCGATTTGTTACCTCAGCTTGGCAATTGGGTCGAATGACCATCCGGACCCTGCCGCCACACCCGATGCGCCGCGGCCGCTCCGCCGGGAGCCTGCCTCGGAAGCTACGCCGTTTAGGTATCACGGCCGGACCGTGCACGACGCGACGGCCTCGCCGCGGGCGCCGGTCAGCGCAGGGAACGACCGCGCGCGATCGCGGTTTCGCCGAAGCGGCCGCGCAACGCGTCGATGGCAGCCTGCGCCGCGGCCAGCCGGGGTGTTGTCGAGTCGGCCAGATCCCCCTGATCGGCGAGCCGCAGCGGAACCAACGGATGCGCTCCGATCCCGATCAGGCGAAACGCCGTTCCGTTCGCCTCCACCGCCAGCAAAGCCTGCGCCAGGCCAAACAATCGGTCAGGCAGCACGGTCGGACTGGACAGCTTCGCGTTGCGCGTGCGGGTGGCGAAGCGGGCGGTCTTCAGCTTGAGGACCACGCCGGCCGCGGCAACATCCTGACCTTTCAGACGTTGCGCCAGCTTCTCGCACAGGCGCCACAAGGGCTTCTCTAGATCGGCAAAACTGGTGAGGTCGCGGTCGAAGGTGGTCTCCGCGCTGACCGATTTCGTTTCGCGTAATGGATCGACCCGCCTGCTGTCCTCGCCGAACCCTCGGCTGACCAAGGCGGGTCCATCGTCACCCAGCATGCGGTGTGCTTCAGCAAGCGGCAGCGCCTGCAATTGACCAAGGCGGGTGATGCCGATGGCTGCCAGCCTGCGGGCCAGCGCGGCGCCGACGCCGGGCAACAGCCGCACCGGCTCGGGCGCCAGCACCGAAGCTGCCTCCGCCGCGTCGATCAGCGTCAGGCCGCGCGGCTTGTCCCGGCCGGCGGCAATCTTCGCCATCAGCCGGTTTGCCGCCAGTCCGATCGACACCGTCACGCCAACCTGTTGCTCAACCGCATTGGCGAAGCGCGCCAGTACCGACGGCCGGCGGCGCGCCGTGCAGCGCCTCGGTCCCGGCAAGGTCCAGCACCGCTTCGTCAATCGACAACGGCTGCACCAGCGGCGTCAGAGCCTCCATCAACCGGCGGATTTGCCTTGACGCGGCCGTGTATTTCTTGAAATCGGGGCGGATCACCACCGCATCCGGGCAAGCTTGAAGCGCCTTGAACATCGGCATGGCGCTCTTCACGCCGTACATCCGCGCGATGTAGCAGGCGGCGGTAACCACCCCGCGGGTGCCGCCGCCGACGATCACCGGCCGCGCCAACAGTTCCGGCCGGTCACGCTTTTCCACGCTCGCGTAGAACGCGTCGCAGTCGACATGGGCAATCGTCAGCCGCCGCAAGGAGCGGTGCTGGACCAGCCGGTTGCCGCCGCAGGTCGGGCATTGCCGCAAGCGTTGGCGCGCCACCCCATCGCTGATCAGCGTGCAGTCGCGGCATAACACCCAAAGCTCAGGCGCGGTGGTCTCGATCGGTGCGACGTTGGCCGGCGGAGCCTCAGATGGCGGCATCTCAGTCCGGCGGCCACAGCCAGGCCGCGCCTCGGACGCCGGACAAGTCGCCGTGCGCGTTGCGCAGGATAGGTGTCGAGATGACATCGCTGAAGGCGTGTCGCGGGATCAACCGGGGCAACTCGGAGTACAGATGGTCCATGTTCGACAGGCCGCCGCCGAGGACGATCGCGTCCGGGTCAAGCAGGTCGACAACCACGGCCAGGCCACGCGCGAGCCGGTCCACATGGCGCGCCAACGCCTCGGCCGCGGCCGGATCCCCGGTGCGTGCGCGGGCTGGCAGGCTGCTGGCATCCAGTGCCTCGGGGCCATCGCAATCGCGCGCCAACGCGGGACCGGCCAGATATGTCTCCAGGCAGCCGAACCGGCCGCACCAGCAGGCATGGCCGGGGAACTCCCGCGGCGTCGGCCATGGCAACGGGGTATGACCCCACTCGCCGGCAACCCGGTGCGGGCCGCGATGGAGTCGTCCATGCATGACGATCCCGCCGCCGCAGCCGGTGCCGAGAATGACCCCGAAGACGCAGCCAAAACCGCGCCCGGCGCCGTCCGTCGCTTCGCTCAGGGCAAAACAGTTGGCATCGTTTTCGACCCGGACCTCGCGCGCCAGGGCCTGGCTGACATCGGTATCGAAGCGATGGCCGTTCAGCGCGATCGAATTGGCATTCTTTACCAGTCCGGTGGCCGGGCTGATGACCCCGGGAATGCCAATGCCCACCGTCGCGGCGACCCCCAGATGGGCTTCCGCATCCCGCACCAGGCCGGCAATGGCATCCAGGGTTGCCGGATATTCACGCGGCGCCGGGATGCGCTGACGCAGTACCTCGGTCCCGCCGGTCGCGAGAACGCCGATCTCGATCTTGGTGCCGCCCAGGTCGATGCCGATTCGGTGCTGGCTCATTCGCCGCCAGCATGGCGTTTTCGCACCGATTGCTCAAGCGGGGCTGCATCAGATGTGTTCATCCGGCATTTGTTTCTACATCGACAGCGGCCGAACGCGCGTTGCCGTTGCAGCGAAGCCGACGCCGCCGCTTTTTCGGTCTCCGCATCCTTGGCTGGGGCGGGTCGATCGAGACCACGCCGGCCTAACAACACGGATCAGCTTGCCCAATCGCGCGGCTGTGCGCATGTTACAAGCATGAGCGAGACGTTGCTGGACGTAAAAGGCATGAATTGTCCGCTGCCGGTATTGCGTGCCAACCGCGCGCTGCGAACTATGACGCCGGGGCAGCGGCTGCGTGTGGTGGCCACGGACCGTGCCGCCGTCGGCGATTTTCAGGCGTTCTGCCAGGAAACCGGCCACGCCCTGTTGGCGTGGAGCGAGGAAGCTGGCGTATTCAGCTTCGTCATCCGCCGGCGCGCGGAGCAGCCACCGGCTCAGGACCAGCCTCTCGATCAGGCGAAAGGCGCCGGTACGCGGGCCCATGAAAGCAAGCTTGGTGGCAAGGCCGAGCGTGATCCAGACAGGAGGGATGGCTGACGTGACGACTGCGTTGATCACCCATCCGGCGTGCCTGGAGCACGATACCGGACCTTATCATCCGGAAACCGCGGAACGGTTGCGCGCCGTCCTGGCCGCGCTGGAGGCCGAGGAATTCGCCACCCTGCTGCGCGAGGCAGCGCCGCTGGCGACCATTGAGCAACTGGCCAGGGTGCATCCACGCGAGTACGTCGAAGCGATCCTGGCGATCCACCCGGACCTCGGACAGCCGGTCAACCTGGACGCCGACACGGTAATGAGCGCCGGCAGCGCCGAAGCGGCGGCCCGAGCCGCCGGCGGCGCCATCAAGGCGGTCGATGCGGTGATGGAGGGCTGGGCCAGCGCCGCCTTTGCCGCCGTCCGCCCGCCCGGCCATCACGCCGAACCGCGCCGGCCGATGGGCTTCTGCCTGTTCAACAACGCCGCCGTCGCCGCCCTGCACGCTCGGCACCAGTGGGGCGTCGAGCGGGTCGCGGTTGTCGATTTCGACGTGCATCACGGTAATGGCACGCAGGCGATGTTCGAGGCCGACGCCAATCTGTTCTATGCATCGTCGCATCAGAGCCCTTGCTATCCTGGCACCGGCGCGGCCAGCGAGCGGGGCGTTGCCAACAACGTCATCAATGTGCCGCTACGGCCGCGTGATGGTGGTCCAGCGTTCCGCGCCGCCTGGTCGGGGACGATTTTGCCGCTGCTCGAAGCGTTTGCCCCCGGCCTGCTGATTATCTCGGCTGGGTTCGACGCGCATATTGCCGACCCGCTGGCCGAGCTTCGGTTGGAAACGGCGGATTTCACTTGGATCACCGAGCAACTCGTGGCACTCGCCGACCGGGTTTGCGGCGGGCGCGTGGTCTCGGTGCTGGAAGGCGGCTACGACCTGGATGCGCTCGCCGCCTCGGTCGCCGTACACGTCCGCGGGCTGATGCGCGCGTAAGGCCAGGGCTCCGCCCGCCGGGTCAAGCCCGGCGGCAGGCCCTGGACCCGCAAAGGGGCCAAGGCCCCTTTTGATCCCGGTTCTTTTAGGTGTTTGGAGGAGAGGGGGCTACTCGGACGTTGCATTCGACACGGTCGCCCCCTCTCCTCCAAACACCTAAATAAGTTGGTTCCAAGGGCCTTGGCCCTTGGTGGGGTCGAGGGGCGGAGCCCTCGCCTTGCTCACGTCGCCGAAGGACGCACGACCATGCCTGACACTCTGCAAGACGATGTTGCCCTGTTGTCGTTCGAGGACGCGTTGGCGGAGCTTGACCAGATCGTGCGCGGTCTTGAAGGCGGCACGCTGAAGCTGGACGCCGCGATCCAAGCGTTCGAGCGCGGCGTGAAACTGCGCCGTCATTGCGAAGCCAAGCTGGCGGAAGTGGAGGCCAGGGTCGAAGCGCTGGTGCAGCGGGCCGATGGGTCGCTGACCACCCGACCGCTGGAATGACCGGCGCCTGAGCCGCGCCATCCCCGCCGGGCAATGAAACAGCGCGCCGATCAATGGCTGGTGCAGCTTGGCCTGGTGGAAAGCCGCAGCCGCGCCCAAGCCCTTATCCTGGCCGGCAAGGTGTTCTCTGGGCAGCGGCGGATCGCCAAGGCCGGCGATCTGCTGACCGAGGGCACCCCGCTCGAGGTGCGGGGACAGGATCATCCCTGGGTCTCCCGGGGCGGTGTGAAGCTGGCGCATGGGCTGGCGCATTTTGGCTTCTCGCCGGCGGGCCTCGTCTGCCTGGATGTGGGCGCCTCGACCGGCGGTTTTACCGATGTCCTGCTGACGCATGGAGCGGCGAAGGTGCATGCGGTGGATGTGGGCTTTGGCCAACTGGCCTGGAAGCTGCGCTGCGATCCGCGCGTCGTCGTGCATGAAAAGACCAACGCCCGTTACCTTGACCGGACGACCGTGCACGACCCGGTGATGGCACTGACCTGCGATGCCAGCTTTATCGGCTTGGCCACGCTGCTGCCGGCGCCGCTGTCACTGTGCATCCCCGGTGCCTGGGCGATCGCGTTGATCAAGCCGCAGTTTGAAGCTGGTGCCGCCGCGGTCGGCGGCAAAGGCGTGGTGCGTGATCCGGCAGTGCATCGCGCGGTGTGTGAGCGGACCGTCGCCTGGTGGGCCAGTCTGCCCGGCTGGACGGTGCATGGCGTCGTCGAAAGCCCGCTGACTGGGCCGGAGGGGAACAAGGAGTTCCTGCTTGGGGCTAGCCTGACGCGCATCCCAGCGCATCCCGAAGCATGATTCCAGAGAAACCGGGCCAGCCCGAACGTCATGCAACGATCGCATTGCATCGCCAACATAGACTATGCCGGAAAACGTTGCTTGCCTTAATATAAAACGCACTGGTAACGTTTAGTGACGCCGTAAGTCGCCACCGACCTGAAAAGCCTGAGAAGCTCGGTTTCCTTTTATACCGACCCGGCTTCGGATATAAGCAATCCAGGCGATGCGGATGCGTCGGCAATGCTATTGGAGGCGTGTCGGCGCCGAATGACTGCGCGTATATTGATCGTCGATGATGTTCCGGCCAACAGCCGCTTGCTGGAAGCCAAGCTGTCGGCCGAATATTATCAGGTCGCCTCGGCCCGCGACGGGTTCGAGGCACTGACGCTCGCGCGGGAATGGCAGCCGGACCTGATCCTGCTGGATGTGATGATGCCGGGCATGGATGGCTTTGAGTGCTGCCGCCGGCTGAAAGAGCATGCGGAGACCCTGCATATTCCGGTGGTGATGGTGACGGCCCTTGGTGAACCCGGGGAACGTTTGCGTGGCCTCGACGCCGGGGCTGATGATTTCCTGACAAAGCCGGTCGAGTACGTCACGCTGATGGCCCGGGTGCGCAGCCTGGTGCGGCTGAAACGCCTGCTGGACGAATGGCGCGCTCGCGGTGAAACCGCCCGGGCGCTGGGCCTTACTACCGAAAGGGTCAAGATCCCGGCGGTACACGGTGCCCGGGCACTGGTCGTCGACCCCTGGGATCGGAGTGCTCAGGACATCCAGGATGCACTTGGCGAGGATGGCGTGGTCACCGGCTACGCCCGCAACGGCCGCGATGCGCTGAGGCTGACCGTCACCGTTGCGTTCGACCTGATCGTGGTCAATCTGGCCTTGACGGATGAGGATCCGCTGCAGCTTGTCTCGGCACTGCGGGCGTCGGATGCGACGCATGAAACACCGATCGTGCTGGTCGCCGAACCGGGCGAGAAGGACCGTATACTACGTGGTTTCGAGTTGGGCGCCAGCGACTGGCTGGTGCTGCCGGTCGATCCAAACGAATTGCGGGCACGGGCACGCAACCAGATTCGCCGGAAATTCTATCAGGACAGGCTGCGCTCGGATCTGGGAACCGCCCTGGAAATGGCGCTGACCGATCCGCTGACCGGATTATACAACCAGCGTTACCTGCGCCGGCACCTCGGTGGCCTGATGCAAAGCGGCCAGGGCTGGCAATTGGCCGTGCTCATGCTGGATGTCGACCATTTCAAGCAGGTTAATGACCGCTACGGCCATGTCTCCGGCGACCGCGCGCTGCGGCTGATCGCCGACACGCTGCACACACACACACGCGTGTTCGACTCATTGGCACGCTACGGCGGGGAAGAGTTCGTCGTGGTCATGCCAGGCACCGGCCCGGCCGAGGCAGCAACGGCAGCGGAGCGGCTTCGCTCCGCGGTAGAGAGTGTCAGCTTTGAAACCACCGGCGGTATTCAAGTGCAGTTGACGGTCAGCGTTGGCGTTGCCTGTACGGCCGACGCCGACGCCAGCCCCGAAGCACTGCTGCTAGCCGCCGACGCAGCGCTGTACGACGCCAAGCGAAACGGCCGCAATCGAGTTGAAATCGCCCGGACCGAGTTCGGCTATTTGATTTTTGCTTCCTTGAACGGAACGTGCTTGCGCACCACCGGGTCATACTTCTTCATCTCCAGCTTGTTCGTCTGGGCGCGGGCATTCTTCTTTGTCACATAGAAAAATCCTGTATCCGCGGTGGATACAAGCTTGATCTGAACGGTGTTCGTCTTTGCCATAAGCGTAATCCTTGGAAGCAGCGCCTGCGATCGGCCGGCAAACTATATCAAGTGCGGGAAGATGGCCGCCGGACATCGCCCGGTCAAGAACGACTTGGGCCGCCGGAGAAAATCCTTTCAGGTTTAGTCTACCTTGTCATCCGGCGGGTTGCCGGTCAGTCCAGTTCGGGATCGGCCAAAAACCGCGCTGCCGGCAAAGCGGGCCTTGCCGCCGAGGGCTTCCTCGATCCGCAGCATCTCGTTCCACTTCGCCATTCGCTCGCCGCGGCTGAAACTGCCCACCTTGAGCTGGCCGGCGCTCCAGCCCACCGCGAGATGGGCGATCGTGATGTCTTCGGTTTCCCCCGACCGCGCCGAGACGATCGTGGCGTAGCCGACATCCTGCGCGGCTCGCCTTGCGTCCAGCGCTTCGGTTAGCGTGCCGCGCTGATTGGGCTTCAGCAATACGCAATTGCCGCCGCCATGGGCCGCCGCATCGCGCAACCGGTCGGCGTCGGTGACGAAAAGATCGTCGCCGACAATCTGCACGCGGTCTCCCACCGCACGGGTGAAGGCGATCAGGCCGTCCAGGTCGTCCTCGGCCAATGGGTCTTCGATCGATAGAATGGGATAGCGGCCGATCCAACCGGTCAACAGCTCGACCATGTCGTCGCTGCTTCGTTCGGCGCCGTCCAGCGTCATCTCGTAGACCCCATTGCGGCGGAACTCCGAGGCGGCGATGTCGAGCGCGATGCCGACCTGCTCGCCGGGTCGAAAGCCAGCCCGTTCGATGGCGCGAACCAGCGTATCCAGGGCCTGCTCATTGGTCGAAAAAGCCGGCCACCAGCCGCCTTCGTCAGCGACGCCAGCCAGATTGCCGGCTTCCGCCATCAGCAAGCCGGCGGCGCGGTAGACCTCGGCGGTCCAGTCCAGCGCCTGGCTGAACGACGCCGCGGCCGGGCACATCACCATGAAGTCCTGGATGTCGACGCGGCGGCCGGCATGCGCCCCGCCGCCGAAGATCTGGATCTGCGGCAGTGGGATCAGCGCCGCATCGGGGCCGCCCAGGTAGCGGTACAGCGGCTCCCCGGCGGCGGCGGCGGCGGCATGCGCGGCGGCCATGGAGACCGAAAGCGTCGCATTGGCGCCGAGGCGCGCCTTGTTGCGCGTGCCGTCGAGTTCCATCAGGCGCTCATCCAGGGCTTCCTGATCCGCTGCATCCATACCCATCACGGCATGCGCGATGATGCCGTTGACGTGCGATACCGCCCGGGTGACATCATAGCCGCCGAACGCGCCACCGCCGTCACGCAGGTCGAGCGCTTCGGCCGATCCGGTCGAGGCGCCAGCGGGTGCGATCGCCCGCCCCACCGCGCCGCCTTCCAGCAGCACATCGGCCTCCACCGTCGGCCGTCCGCGGCTGTCCCAGACCCTGCGCGCGTGGATGAAGGCAATGCTGGTGTCGGTCATTGTTGCGTCCTTCGTTGGCAGGCCGGCGGTTGATCGCGAGCCTGTGCCCGTTCCGGATACGATGGTTGCGCCTGCTGCAGTGCCGAACCCGGCGGCTGCCGCGAGGCCGGGGTGGCTGCCCGGGACAGCTGTTTTTCCCACGCCAAGGCGACCGCCGCCAGCCGGTCCGGTGGGTCCCGCAACAATGCGCCAGCCACCGTGCGGACGACCAGGCGAGCGGAATCCGTGGTGATGTATTCGACCGGTGACTTGCCATCGACGCGTGCCAGCAGCAAGCCCGGCAGCAGTTGCGCCGCCCGCGCCTCCAGCGCCGTCGCCGATTCCCACCCGACATGCCGCAGATAAGTCGTCGCCATCGCGTCGAAGCATGCCATGAAAGCCGCCCGAGCTGCCGGAACCCAAAGGCATTTGAGCAGCAGGTGATTGAGGCAGAACGCCAAGTCGAAGGCAGGATCGCCCCACCAGGCACACTCGGCGTCGAGGAACACCGGGCCACCCGAGCCGCACAGGATGTTCTTCGGACTGACGTCGCCATGCACCAGCGCCCGCTTGTTGGCCAGCGTCACGGCAATCAGCCGGTCCAGCCGGTCGGCCAGATCGGGATGCGCGCGCCCGGTCGCGCCAAGGTATGGATCCAGCCGGATGTCGATGAAGATCGCATCGGTGGGAAACCTGGCGGCAAGCGAGGGATCGCTTGCGGTCGCCCCATGAATGCGTGCCAGGGTCGCCGCCACCGCCGCAGCGAAGTCGGGATCGGCAGCACCGTCGCGCAACAGCGTCTTCCAGAGTTTGAAGCGATCCGGCGGCAGATAGGCCATCACCAGCATCCCGGCGGCCTGGTCCTGACCCAGCAGCGCCGGAACCGCGTTCGGCGCCGCCTGGCTGGCGACCCGCATCCAGTCCGCTTCATAGATGTTGCGTTCAACCGGTGCGTGCCAGTCGGCGTCGACCCGCAGCTTGGCCAGCGCCCGCTTGACGCAGATTGGACCGGTTGCGAGATCGACCCGCCAGATATCGGACGAGACACCGCCGGTCAGTCGCTGCCCGGTCGGGTCTTTATGCGGCTGCTCAGGGGATCGATTGACGTCCAGCAACCCCATTCGGCGCAGCGCCTGCAGGATTTCGTCGGGCAGGGACGTCTTCATGGCCGGCAGGCTAGCAGGCTGGCGGAGCTTGCGCCACGCGCCGATATTGCGTCCATCCCGAAATCGCCGCGGCCGGGTTTTCCAGGGCGGCATGGTCGGACCCTGCACCGTCACCAGCTGTACATATCCAGGCACCAGAAACCGCGCGGCTGATAACGAGCAAAAACCGGAGACGATGGTGGAGCTGAGGGGAATCGAACCCCTGACCTCCTCATTGCGAACGAGGCGCTCTCCCAACTGAGCTACAGCCCCATCGCCGGTTTCGCGGCATCATGACTGATCGCCGGTCGCAAGGCGCCCCTAATGATCGGGGCGTTCTGCGAAGTCAACTGCGAAAGTTGGATAAGATCCGGCGATCCGCTGACCTGTGCCGACAGCCGGAAGAATCAGTTCGGGTCACAGATGCAAACGGCACTTTCTGGCGGTGTCAGTGCGTCAGCGCAACGCCAGCGTCTCGAACACATCCCCCGCCGGCCGCATCCCCAGGATATGCCGGCGGTGCCACAGCGCATAGAACAGCAGCTTCCAGCAGGCAAATCCGTGCCGCCAGCGTCTGATGTCGCGGAACAACGCCTCCACCTGGTCGGGATGGGCGAGTTCCGCCACCCCCGGCTGCGCCGCCACCAACGGACCCAGCCGGGTGCCCTGCGCCTTGATCCAGGCGCCGACCGGCACGGTGAAGCCGGTCTTCGGCGCGAACGGGCGGGCGACCGGCAGGTTCTTTTCCAGCCATTGCCGCAGAATCCACTTGCCAACGCCGCGCCGCAGCTTCATCGCGTCCGGCAATCGGAACGACGCCGCCGCAACTCCAGGATCAAGGAATGGTGTGCGCCCCTCCACCGCATGCGCCATTAGGCAGCGATCCAGCTTCAGCAGCAGGTCGTGCGGCAGCCAATCGGTCATATCAAGCGCCTGCGCCGCCGCCAAAGTAGAGCGTCCGCCCTCGGCCGCCCGCTCCTCGGCCGCCGCCATCCCGTTGCGCCAAGCTGTCGGCCGGGTGCGCAGCACCGGCACCTTGTCGAAACTGCCGTCGGACCACATGGTCCGTCCGCCGCGCCACCATGGCAGCATCGCCGCTCGATAACGCGGATAGCCGGCAAACAGCTCGTCGCCGCCTTCGCCGCACAGCACCACCTTGACGTCCTGGCGCGCCCGCCGAGCAAGAAACCAGGTCGGGATGATGGCGTAATCCATGGTGGGATCGTCCATCGCGGCGACAATCTCCGGCAGATGCTGCCAGACCATTGCCTCGGTGATTTCGATCAACTCATGTTTCGCCCCAACGGCGCGGGCGACAGTCTCCGCCTGCTGGCGCTCGTCTACCGAGCCAGGGGCGTCGAAGCCGGCGGTGAAGGCCAGCACCGGCTCGTCGTTCAGCCGCGACATCAGGGTAATAAGGACAGAGCTGTCGATGCCGCCGGACAGGAACATGCCGTATGGCACGTCGCTGCGCTGATGCAGGTCGACGCTCTCCAGCAGCGCCTGGTCCAGCCGCCGCATCGCGGTGTCCTCATCGATGTCCTCGGGCGGCAACGCCGGCAAAGGACTGATCCGCTGGCGGTCAAGGATATGGCCATCGGCGCAGGTCAGCGTCTCCCCAGGCAGCAGTCGCTGGATGCCGTCGAACACGGTGTCCGCGCCGCTGGTGAACTGAAGCTGCAGCAATTCCTCGACCGCCGCCGGCCGCAGCACGCGCTTCACCAGCCCGGCCTCCAGCAACGCCTGCGGTTCCGAGGCGAAGGCCAATCCGCCCTCGACAGGGGCGATATAGAGCGGCTTGATGCCGAACGGGTCGCGCGTCAGGGTGACGGTGCGGCGCACCCGTTCATGGATGGCGATGGCGTACATGCCGCGCAGCGCGTGGGCGTAGTCGGGGCCGTCGCGTAGCCACAAATGCAGTGGCGGCTCGCAGTCGCTGTTGGTGGCGAAGCTGGAAGCCGGCATCGCCTGGCGCAACTCGCGATAGTTGTACACCTCGCCATTCGCCACCAGGGTTGCCGGGCCGGCGAACAGCGGCTGATCGCCGCTGACCAGGTCGATGATCGACAATCGGTTGTGCACCAGGGCCACACGGCCAATCACCGCATGGCCGCTGCCGTCCGGGCCGCGATGATGCAGGGCGTCAATCAGCTTCGATAGTACAGCCGGATTGGGGGGCGCCGCGCCGGAGGACAGGATCAGGCCTGCGATGCCGCACATGGTATCCTCCGAAAGGCGAAACGGGTTTCTTGCGCACGTCTACCAGCGGCCCGAAGGCTGACTGATAGGCGGGCAAGATTGGTCAGGCGGCCGCGCGCGTCAGGTCCGACATCCCCACAATGCGGCATGACCAGATTGCTTGGCGAGCACTGAATCCGGAGGATCTGTTCCCCAATCCCGCCATTCAATGCGTCGCCGCGGCAGCGCCAGTCGCGGCCCTGGCGCGGATCAGCAATACTTCGGACCTTGCGCGTTCACGAACAGCGAATACAGCGAGGTCTGGCCCATGATGTAAAGCCGGTTACGCTTCGGTCCGCCGAATGTGAGGTTTGCGACGATCTCCGGCACCGGGATCCTGCCCAGCAGCGTCCCGTCCGGGTGAAAGCAGCTCACGCCGGTGCCGGCGGAGGTCCAGATACGCCCGCCTGTGTCGACACGGAAACCGTCAAACACGCCGGTATCGCAGGTGGCGAACAGGCGACCCTCGCCGACGGCTTTGCCATCCGCCCGGACCGGGAACGCGCGGATCACCGAGGCGAAGGACGGATCATGGGAGGTGCCGGTGTCGGCAACATAGAGCAGGCACTCGTCAGGCGAGAACGCCAGGCCATTCGGCTTGAACATGTCGGTCACCACAGCCGTCACCGCGCCGTCCGTGGGATCGATGCGATAGACGTAGGATGCGCCGATTTCGGATTCGGCGGCGTGGCCCTCATACTCGGTGTCGATCCCGTAGGTCGGGTCGGTGAACCAGATCGTGCCGTCGGATTTCACCACCACGTCATTCGGCGAGTTGAGGCGTTTGCCCTGATAATGCGACGCCAGCACCTTGCGTGTGCCATCGTGCTCGATGCGGGAAACCGCTCGGCCGCTGTGCTCGCAGGCGAGCAGCCGACCCTCTCGGTCGATCGTATGGCCGTTCTGATGGCCGCCGTTGGTAAGGAACACCGAAACCGTGTTGTCGCTCTCGTTGAAACGCAGCAGCCGGTCGTTGGGGATGTCGGAAAAGATCAGGTGGCGGGCGGCGGGCACATAGGCGGGGCCCTCCGCCCAGCGCGCGCCGGTCCATAGCTTCTCCAGCTTGGTATGTCCGAAGACCAGGTTCCGGAAGCGGGCATCGATGTGGACATGCGGGTTTTCGCTCACTGGGGTGCCTCATGTTTTGGCGACCTGCGCCTGTCTCGTCGCGGCCCCCTCATCGTTTGCCGCCGACAACCCGGGCATTCGCCGCGGTGCTTCGGATCGGGCCAACGTCTCGCGCGGCGCGCGCAGGGGCAGACGCACGGCGCAGGCCGGTTTGCCGCGCAGCCGTTATGGCTCACCGGCTTCTCGTCCATACAGCAGCAGTAGTGCCAGAATGATCACGCCATAGATGATACTCCGGCCATACTCCGGCATGTTCATTGCCATCAGCACGCTGATCAGCGCGACCAGGCTGATCGAGCCGGCGACGGTGCCGATGTAGTGGCCGCGGCCGCCAAGAATGTAGACCCCGCCGATGACCACCGCGGCAATCGACTGGAAAAGATACGGATCACCCATGCCGAGGGCCGCCTGGCCGCCGAAGCCGACCAGCATGATGCCGGCGAGCGCGGAAAACAGGCCGCTCAGCATGTACAGCGCCACTGTCGTCGCGGTGACATGCACGCCCGCCAGGTAGCTGGCGCGGGCGTTGTTGCCGATCGCATAAGTGCCGCGGCCGAACGTGGTCAGGCTCAACACGACGGAGACGATGGCAGCGACGATTGCCCAAAGGTAGAGCGCCGCCGGAATGCCCAGGAAATGGCCATGCACGGCTGCCTGCACCACCGGCGGCGCATAGGATGCGCAGGATTCGCAGGTCAGCCCGCCGGACAGGCCGAGTGTCAACCCTTCCATGATACCGTTCATCGCCAGGGTCATGACCACCGCCGGTACACCGAACAGCGCGACGCCGATGCCGTTGCAGAACCCTATCAACGCCCCCATGCCGAGGGTCAGCGCGATCGCCAGCGCCGCGCGGTCATTCTGACCGAGCGAACTGGTCGCCAGTAGAATCGCTGCTCCGTTGAGAATCCACGGCACGGAGAGGTCAATTCCGCCGATCAGGATGACAAAGGTCTGACCGGCCGCCACCAGACCCACGAAAGAGGCTACAACCAGAACGGCCTGCACGCTGTCGAAGCTGGCGAAGCCCGGCCGCACCACGTTGCCGATGACGAACAGCAGCACAGCGGCGCACCAGGCATAGACGATGCGCCGCCGCTCAGGCGAAAGCAGGAATCGCCGAAGCCCGCCCGGGCGACCGGCGATTGCCGGCTGCGTCATGCCGCCCGCCGCCGCATGAAGCGCCCTATGCCTCCCGCCAGCAACACCGCGATGATCAGGAACAATCCCTCATAGAACGCCTGGTACAGCGGATCGATATGAGCAAAGAACAAAATATTGACGATCATGGTGGTGATCAGGGCTCCCATCACGGAGCCGCTCGCGCTGCCGCGGCCACCGAACAGGCTGACCCCGCCCAGGACAACGGCAACGATCGAGGTCAGGGTGTAGCCGTTGCCGGTGGTGGCATCCCCGGCGGTCGACGTCGCGGCAAGAAACAGCCCGGCGGCGGCGGAGAAGGTGCCGCCCAACATGTAGGCCAGGATCTTAGTGCGACGGACGTCAATGCCATTGGCGAGCGCAGCCGGCTCGTCATTGCCGATGGCATATATCCCGACGCCGAGCCGGGTCCGCCGGAACGCTGCCCAGAACAAGACGAGCAGGACAAGGTAGACCAGCGAAACGGGGCCCATCGGATTGGCCAGCACGTTGGTATAATCCGGCGGGACCTGGCCGCCGGGCTGTGGCAGCACGCGGATCGCCAGGCCTTGGAAGATCGACAGCGTCGCCAGCGTCACCAGGATCGGCTGCAGCCGTCCGATCGCGACCAGCAATCCGTTGACCAAGCCGCATGCCGCACCCACCAACAGGATCAGCGCCGACCACAGCACCATGCTGCCCACGGTCGTGCCAAGTTCGACAGCGGCAAGCGCGTTCGTCAGGTCGACGACGCCGCCGACGGAAAGGTCAATACCACGTGTCAGCACGACAAGTGTCTGCGCGACCCCGGCCATCACCAGCGGCATGGTGTTGTCGACGGTCGAGGTCAACTCGAAGCCGCCGGGAAAGCGCTGCTGGGTGGCATAGTAGATCACGCAATAGATGACGATGCTGCTGAGCAGCATGGCGGCGGCCAGTACCAGCCCGGCATTCTGCGTCAGCGCATGCGCCCAGCGCGGCCGATGCGCCACGCCGCCCCGTTGGACAGCCACAACGCCGTTTTGGTCAGGACGATCAGGCGGCAACATGGTCCCGCACGGCGGCGGCCACGATCTGTTCGGCGGTGATGTTCGGCGACTTCAGTTCGGCGGCAACACGTCCCTCCCGCAGCACCAGTACGCGGTGGCAAAGATGGGCAAGCTCTTCCGCATCGCTGGAATAGAACAGGACGGACCGACCCTCTGACGCGAGACGAAGCATCAGCTCGTAGATTTCATGCTTGGTGGCGACATCGACACCACGCGTGACGTCATAAAGCAGGAGGATCCGCGGCTCGGTCAGCAGCCAGCGCCCGACCAGCACCTTTTGCTGATTGCCGCCAGACAGGCCGCCGACCGGATTGGCGATCGCCGGCGTCCGCACCTTCAGCCGCGTCACCATGTCCTGCGCCAGCCGCCGTTCGGCCCCTTGGCGCAGCAGCCCGGCGGCGGAGATGCGCGGCAGAATGGCCAGCGTGAGGTTGTCGCGCACGCTCATGGCCAGCAGCAATCCCTCGGTCTTGCGATCTTCCGGCACCAGCGCCAGGCCGACACCGCGCCGCACGGCGTCGCGCGGACTGCGCATCCGCACCTGTTGTCCGTCGATCGCGACCGTGCCGCCGGCCGCCCGGTCGGCGCCGAAAAGCATGAAGAACAGCTCGCGATGACCGTGCCCGGCGAGCCCGCCAATGCCGAGGACTTCGCCCTTGTGGACGGTGAAGGACGCCCCATGCAATCGCGGACCGGATAGTCGCTCCACCCGTAACGCCGGCGCGGCCATCGGGGGCAACGGTGGCAAAGGCGGGTACAGCGTTTCCACACGCTGACCGGTCATCAGCGTGACTGCCGCGTCCTCGTCGATCTCGGTGAAGGTGCCGACATCGCGGCCGCCGCGGAAGATGGTGATGCGGTCGGCGATATTGCGCACCTCGTTCCAGCGGTGCGAGGTGAAGATCACGCAGGTTCCACGCTCGCGCAGCCGGCGGACCTGGCCGAACAACCAGGCGACCTCGCGCTCAACCAGCGAGGATGTTGGCTCGTCTAGAAACAGGATGTCCGGGTGGTGGCTGATCGCCCGCACGATCTCGACGATCTGGCGTTCGGCTAGAGAAATATCCTCGACCAGCGCGAGCGGGTCGATGTGCTCGATAGCCATCTCGGCCAGCATGGCCTCGGCGGCTCGCACCGTGCGCCGGCGGCTGATCAGGCCGGACGCGCCACGCGGCTCGCGTGCCAGCAGCAGGTTGTCGGCCACCGTCATCCAGGGCAACAACGTGAGTTCCTGGAACACCGTCCAGGCGCCCTGCGCATGCGCATCGGCGGGACCTGAAAAATGAACCTCCCGGCCCTTGATGCGCATGACGCCGGCATCGGGCCGGATGCGTCCGCCGAGAAGCTTGATCAGGGTGCTTTTGCCAGCGCCGTTCTCGCCCACCAGTGCATGCACCTCGCCGGCGCGCGCGGAGAATGCCGCGTCGGCAAGCGCTTGCACCCCACCGAAAGCACGTGACAGCCCGATGCCCTCGACCGCCGGCACCGCTGCGTCGGCGGTCGAAGAAAGCGACTGGCTCACGCGCTGGGCAGGTTCACGTCCAGCGTGCCGCCGCATGGCTTGCCGTCCAGTGCAGCGTCCAGGCACAACTTGACGATCGGCTTGGGACCCGCGTCGGTGAAGGTGGCGAAGAAGCTGTCAGGCTGATCGGGAAACACCGTCTCCCCCGGCTTGATGGTGTCGCTGGTGACGATCGCCAGGGGCAGGTCCACATCCTTCTTCGGACGCTTGCCCTGCAGCACTTGCCGAGCCAGTTCCAGGCTTACCACCGACAGGAACGGCGGCTGGCCGATGGAGATACCGTCCACCTTATGGCCGTTGTAGCCCATCATGAACTTGCGGAACCCGTTCTCACCCTCGCCGGCGACTTTCGGCAGGGGACGATTGGCGGCGATGATCGCCTTGATCACGCCATCCGTGCCACCCTGACACCACACCCCGTCGATCTTCGGCAACGATGGCAGGATGGCGGCTGTGTTTCGCTCCGCCGTGGAGCTATCCCACATGCCGGTGTAGCGATTGACCACCTTTATGCCGGGGTTCTTTGCCCAGACATCCTCTGCACCTTTGTTGCGGTCGAGGTCCACCTCGGTGCCGGCGACGCCGGTCACCATGATGACGTTGCCGTTCCCGTTCAAGTTCTTGACCAGCCACTCGGCCCAGGTCTGGCCGATCCCGTATTGGCTGTCGTTCACCTTCAGGGCCGCCGGGGTGGTCACCGTGTTGTCGAAGGCGATCATCAGGATGCCACGGGCGGCGCCTTGCGCGATGATGCCGTTCAGCGCCGTCGGGGAGGCGGCATTAATCAGGATCGCGTCCACCCTCTCGGCTATCAGGTTCGACAATTGCTGGGACTGCTTGCTGACGTCGTTGCCGGAGTTGAACCAGGTCCCCTCGACTTCACTCTTATACGGCTCCATCTGCAGAGCCGCCTTGAAGACGTTCTCCATCTCGATGCGCCACTTGTTGCCGATATAGGAGTTGGAGAGCGCTATCTTCAGCTTTTTGCCTTCCTGCGCGCCGGCCGGGCGAATACCGCCGGCGGCTGCCGCAAGGGCCGTGAGGCCGAATGTGCCGGCCCGCAGAACCGAACGCCGCTCGATCAGTATGGTCATGTTCCCTCCCTGCCCGTTGTATCGGGCTGTCTGCCTTCTCAGCGCTGATCCCGAACACGGTGCTAAACGTGAGGGTGCTGACTTGCACGCCGATTTATCCAGCCGGCGTGTCAACCGTCAATGCATCGCCTTGGGCCGCGCGCCAGGCCGCTCAGCGTTGTGTTACGTGGTGGACCGGGCTGAGCCGCGCCGGCAATTGAAGCGCAATCACCAAGGTCAGCACGGCGAAGCCCGTCGCCAGCAGATATGCGGCGTGCAGCGATTGCGCCATCACCGCCGTGAGGTGGGCAACCTCCGCCGGGGCCATGGCCATGCGTATCGACGGGTCTAGCAACCCTTCCACCGCATGCACCGCGCCGGGATCCAAACGACGCATGGTGGCATTCAGCACCGCGCCGCATCCGGCAGCGCCCACCGACTGGCCAACGAAGCGCATGAACATCGAGGAGGATGTCGCCGCGCCGCGCTGACGCCATGCCACCGAAGCCTGTATCGAGACGATGAAGACGGTGCTGCAGAACCCCATGCCGATGCCCATGACCAGCGATCCCAACGCGGCCCAGGTCGGGCCGTCGGCGGGCCTGAGTGCCACCAGCATCGCGCATCCGATTGACAGCGACAGCCCGCCGAGGACCGCGACCTGACGATAGCTTGTTCGTCCCATGATCCGGCCGGCGACAATACTGGACAACGCCCAGCTCACCGACATCGCACCTAGCACCAAACCTCCAACGATCGCCCGGCGGCCCATCGCCCCCTGCACGTAGGTCGGCAGGAAGGCCGAGACGCCCATCATCATCGCGCCGGCGGTGAAGTTGCCCAGGCTGCCGACGACGATCACCCGGTTACGCCACAGTTCCAGCGGCAGCATCGGCTCCTGTGTGCTGAATTCGTGCAGAAACAAGACGACCAGCGCGATCACGCCGACCGCGGCCAGGATGGCCACGGTCGTGGCGCTCAGGCTGGCGCTTTGCTCAAGCGCCAGCATCAGGCTGCTGAATGCGACGAGCAGCAGCAGGGAGCCGGCCCAGTCGATGCGGTGCTGGCGATGTCGCACGTCTTCGTGCAGGAACGCGGCGATCATGATGATGGCGGCAATTCCGATGGGCACGTTGACCCAGAAGACGACACGCCAGCTCATGTGCTGGACAAGAAAGGCGCCCAGCGATGGCCCAACGACCGCCGACACGCCGAACACGGAAGACACCAGCCCCTAAATCCGGCCGCGCTCGGACGGCGTATAAATGTCGCCGAGGATCGTCGCCGCGGTCGGCTAAATCGCACCGGCACCAAAACCCTGTATCGCGCGAAAGCAAACCAGCGACGGCATGTTCCAGGCCATGCCGCACAGGATCGTGCCGACCAGGAACACCGCGGTGCCGACGAAGAACACCGGCTTGCGCCCGTATAGGTCGGCGAGACGGCCATACACCGGGATGGTAACCGCCTGGGTCAGCAGGTAACGGTGAACACCCAGGTAAACAGGTTGAACCCACCAAGCTGGCCGACGATAGTGGGAATGATCGTCGCAACGATGGTGCTTTCGACCGCCGCTATGAAGGTCGCGATCAGGCAGGCCGCCAGGACTAGCTGGCGTCGTCCCTGATCCGTCCGGTCAGCCGCGCGAGGCTCCGCACCGCGCGGGCTTTCGCCTTGCGATCCAGTGTCCGGCATCCGTTGTTTCCTCCCGCGGCGTTGCCGCCGAGCTTGTTCTGTCACTCCCTCCTTGGCGTGACAAGCTTCGCGGCAGGTGGCACCCCTTGCGTCGGCTTTGCTCTCGATGTCAGGTGCGGGCCAAAGCCTTCCCGTCACTCAGAACAGGCGGCCGCGTCGCCGGAGGAGAACATGCCCGGAATTCCCAAGATCCTGCAGGCTCACATCAATACCGCGTTTCCCAACGACGTGTGCCTGATCGCCATCGTGCTACCGAACGGCTATGCGCAGGTGACGCCTCGCGGCAGCACACAAGTGTTCGACGATGGCCACTTCTCGCTTTGGGAACGGGGACGGGGGTCGACTACGGAGAATTTTGCCGACGGCACCAAGGTCACGATCTACTTTCGCAAGGCGCAGCTTCGTGCCGACGGCATTCTGCCGAAAGGTGGCATCGCGCGCTTTTATGGCACCGCGCGGCTGTTCAAGTCGGGGCCGATCTACGAGCAAGTTTGGACCCGGTTGATCCAGCCGGAGAAGGACCGCGATCCAGACAAGAAGGGCTTCGCCGTGCTGATCGAGGTGGAGCGGGCCGAAGAACTCGACGGCGCCCCGCTCGCATTGGATTGAGCCGGATGATGACCGAATAGACGCGATCATCATTGGCACTGGCCAGGCCGGTCCCGCATGGCTCGTCGGCTGGCCGGTGCAGGGGCCCGCGTCGCGATCATCGAGCGCCGCCTGTTCGGGGGCACCTGCATCAACACAGGCTGCACGCCAACCAAGACATTGGTCGCCAGCGCCTATGCCGCCCACCTGGCGCGACGCGGCGGCGAGTATGGCGTGGAAATCGGCGGACCGGTCAGCGTCGACATGAAGAAGGTCAAGGCGCGCAAGGACGCGATTGTGGGGGTCAGCCGACGAGCGGTCGAGGCCTCCCTGCGGCGCACGGCGAACATCACCGTTCTCCAAGGCCACGCCCGCTTTGTTTCAAAAACGGATATTTCGGTCAACGATGCGGTTTTGCATGCATCGCAAATCTTTATCAATGTTGGCGCTCGACCGTTTGTTCCTACTATAGAAGGACTGGACCGGGTTGCACATCTCACCAGCAGCACAATACCTCAGCTGGATGGCGTACCAAGCCATTTGCTGGTAATTGGCGGCAGCTACGTCGGACTGGAGTTCGGCACAGGTCTATCGCCGTTTCGGCAGCGAGGTGACGATTATTGAGGGTGCACCCCGTTTGATCGGACGCGAGGATCATGAGATCTCGGACCAGGTGCGTCAGGTCCTTGGGTCCGAAGGTATCCAGATACGATTGAGCGCGAAGGTCGCCAGGCTTGATCGGACCGGACGCGGAATCGGTGCAACGATTGCAGATGCAACGGGCCACCATGCCATTGAAGCCTCGCATCTTTTGCTGGCGGTGGGGCGGCGGCCAAACACCGATGATCTCGGTCTGGAACAGGCCGAGATTGCAGCAGCGCACATGGATACATCCGGGTCGACGACACCCTGCGCACCAATGTTCCCGGTGTCTGGGCACTGGGCGAATGCAACGGCCACGGCGCCTTCACCCACACCGCGTTCCCGGGGCCAGACTTCCGAAATTGTCGCGGGCGAATCTTCTTGACGGTGAAACACGCAGCCTCCGGGACCGCGTTCCCCAGCGTGCACGCGTTGTTCATCGATCCACCGCTTGGGCGCGTCGGATTGAGCGAAACCGAAGCCGTGGCCGC
>CAWISS010000007.1:0-38061 GCA_963838815.1 uncultured Alphaproteobacteria bacterium
ACGATGAAACCATGTCCAGTTTGGGCATCGTGGCCCCGCCTCTTCGATCAAGGACGCCGATTGGCAGCAATTCTCTCGCCGGTAAGCGGACGGCGCCACGGGTCTCGAACTAGACGTGGTTTAGATCCGCCGGCGCCTGATCCCATTCTTGAGCATGGCAGTATTGAAGTTCAGCAGTAGCCCGAGGCTGATTTCGCTGAGCCGGAGATAGGTCAGCAACTGGGTTCCATAGACCGGGGCGATCTGCGCCACCGCCTTGACTTCAACGATCAGGCTTTTGTCCACCACAATATCCAGCTGGTAGCGGCAATCGAGTTCGATGCCCCGGTAGCGAACGGGAAGCTTCAGCTGACGCGCATAGGGTATTCCGGCATGACCGAGTTCGAAGCACAGACATTCCTCATAAGCACTCTCCAGTAGTCCCGGCCCGAGGTTACGATGCACCTCGATGGCAAGGCCGATCACCTGTCGGGTCAGAACGCAGTCTTGGTCATGGTCCAAACGATTTCTGTGCTCTCGGTGGCTCTGTGGTGAATGTCTTACTTGGGCAAGGTTACCGAAGTATGAAGGTGCCCGGTTTCCTCTGCCTATGCACGGGCGGTATCGGTGATCGCCAGGGATGGGCCGGCGGCGTAGCAAGACCCTTCACCACAGAGCCACAGAGATCACAGAGGGGGAGCCGCCATTCGTGCCGACGCCGATCGGCACCGGCTCGTCCTCGCCTGGGAGCGGACGGAACCATGGGCCGTAAGTTGGACGTAATTTAGTACGAGATTAACGATGTTTGGCTGGCTTGGTAGGCTTCTCGGCATAGAGCGAAAGTCTCAATGGACGAACCGATCGACAGCAATACCAAAGCCGCTCTCGCTCGACGCACTGGTGCCTGCGGAAATGGAGCAGAACGTGCAGTAATCGTGGTAGAAGGAGCCGAGGCCCCTAAGCCACCTCCTTCTGCACCACCCCCAGCAGCCTCGCCTGCAACGCCGTGTCCTGCTCCAGCGTCTTCGCGCTGCCCTCGAACGCCACCCGGCCGTTGACCAGCACGTAGGCGCGGTCGACCAGCGGCAGCACGGTCTCCGCATGGTGCTCGACGATCACCATCGCCACCCGGCCGCGCAACTGCGCCAGCGCGTCCATCACTTCCTTGACGATCGTCGGCGCCAGCCCCTCGAACGGCTCATCCAGCAGGATCAGCCGAGCCGGCACCACCAGTGCGCGGGCGATCGCCAGCATCTGCCGCTCGCCCCCCGACAGGCTTTCGGCCTTCGATCGCTGCAGAATGCGCAGCTTCGGGAACAGCGTGTAGACATCCTCCAGAGAGGCGCCGCCCGGCCGCATCGCCAGCCGCAGATTGTCCAGCACCGTCAGGTTGGGAAACAGCCGCCGTCCCTCCGGCACCAGCGAAATCCCGCGCTGGTTGATGTCGTACGTCCGCGCAGCCGTGATGCCGGCGCCATCCAGCACGATGCTGCCCGCGCTGGCGCGTACCGTCCCGGTGATCGCGCGCAGGGTCGTCGTCTTGCCCACGCCATTACGGCCAAGTAACGCAACCGCCTCGCCTTCGTGGACAACAATGGAAAGATCTTCCAGCACGACGCTGCCGGCATAGCCGGCCCGCAGCTTGTCGATCACCAGCACCGGCTTGCTCGCCGCATGCGCACGCTGTTCCGCCTCACTCGGCGCTGGCGGCGTGACAATCCGTTCGGCGCCCAGATAGGCGGTCACCACATCGGATTGGCCGCGACTTCGTCGGGACGGCCATCGGCGATCAGCCGGCCCTGGTGCAGCACCGTGATGCGATCGGACAACGCCAGCACGCGGTCGATGTCATGCTCGATCAGCAGCACCGCATGGGTCTCGGCCAAGTGCCGGATCAGCGCGCCCACCACCTGCCGGTCAGCCTCCGCCAGCCCGGCCAGCGGCTCATCCAGTAGCAGCAGTTTTGCCTGTGTGGCGAGCGAGATGGCAATCTCCAGCAGCCGCTGCTCGCCATGCGCCAGGTTGGCACAAGGCTCCGCCGCGCGGTCCTGCAAGCCCACCGCCGCCAGCAGCGACCAGGTGCGGGCGTTGATGTCGTCATAGCCGTAGGCATCGCGCCAAAGTCCCCGGGCGCGCCTGTCCTGCGCCTGCACCGCGACCCGCACGTTCTCGAACGCTGACAGGTTGCGGAACACACTCAGGATTTGAAACGACCGGCTGAGGCCCAGGCGGATGCGCTTGTGCACCGGCAGGTTGGTGATGTCGTGTCCGGCAAAGACGATCTTGCCGCCGTTCGGTTTCAGGAGGCCGGTCAGCATGTTGAAAAACGTCGTCTTGCCGGCACCGTTCGGTCCGATGAAACTGTGCAGCCGATACGGATAAACCTGTAAGTTCAGGTCCGTCGCCACCACCAGCGACCCAAATCGCTTGTGCAGCCCGGTCACCGTCAGGATCGCCTGATCCGGGTCCAGCCTGGCCCCGCCGGCCTGATACGGCTCGATCCGCGCCGGACGAGGCGGGATCGCCTTGCGGGTCAGCGTCCAGTCGCTCCGCCGCAACAGGCGAAACACCAGCCCCTGCATGCCTTCCGGCGAGGCCAGCGCAAACAGGATCACGATCGGCGCGAAGATCAGCCACCAGCTTTCGGTGATCGCCGACAGCCGGTCCTCCAGCAGGATGAAGGCGATGGCACCCCAGAGCGGCCCGAGGAAGTGGTGCACGCCGCCCAGCACCGCCATCAGCAGCGCATCCCCGGCGTGCTGCCAGCTTAGATTGTCCGCGTAGGCGCCTTGCAGCATGAAGGCCAGCAGTCCGCCGGCGTAGCCGACGAAGCCGCCCATCAGCACGAACGAAACGAACTTCAAGCGGAACGTGTCGTAGCCCAGGCTCTGCACCCGCTGCTCATTGTCGCGTAGTGCCTGCAAGGAGCGGCCGAACGGCGAATGCGCCACCCGCCACAGGATCCAGATGCCGATGGTCACCGTAACGACAGCAAACACATGAAACGACCAGGCGTCCCCAAACAGCGGACGCGGCACGTCCTGCAGTCCGTTCTCGCCGCCCGTCACGTCGGTCCATTTGTACGAAATCTCGAACGCGATTTGCGAGAACGCCAGTGTCAGCAACGAGAAATACAACCCTCGCCGGCGCAGGATGATCACCGCGATCAGCGCCGCCAGCAGCAGTGAGAACAGCACGCAGAACACCAGCGCCACGATCTCGTTGCCGGCGCCGCGCAACATGGCGAACGCCGCCGCGTAGCTGGCGCAGCCGAAGAACACCGAGGCGCCGAACGGCACCAGCCCGGTATAGCTGACCAGCAGGCAGACGCCCGCGCCGTACAGCGTGTAGATGGCGATCTGCGTGATCAGGCTGATCGGCGCGCCGATCAGGTACCAAACGAAACTCAGCACGACCAGCACGAGCGAAGACCAGCGCTGCCGGATGCCGAATGAAGGCGTTCATTCGAAGCGCTCCCACCGCTCACCCAGCAGGCCGCGCGGACGCAGCAGCAGCATCAGCGCCATGAACAGATACATGACGGCGCCGGACAGGTCCGGCTGGAACTGGATGGTCAAGGCGATGACGACGCCGACCAGCAGCCCGGCGATCACCGCGCCGGCGAACGAGCCCAGGCCGCCGATCGCCACCACGACGAAGGCCGGCATGATGGCGTTGGTCGCCATCGACGGCGTGATCGTCCACAGCGGCGCCGCCAGCACGCCGGCAATGCCCGAGATCGCGCAGCCCAAGCCAAACACCCAGGTCAGCACCCGCGGCAGGTTGATGCCCAGCAGACCCACCATCTCCGGGTCGCGCGAACCCGCCCGCAGGATGCGGCCGAACGGCGTGTGCTCCAGGAACAGCCACAGCGCGAGCAGCACGACGACGGTGGTCAGCAGCACGGCGAAGCGGTACTTGGTGATCAGGATCGGGCCCCAGATCAGGAACCCGGCCAGCAGCGGCGGCGGGCTGAACGGCTGACCGATGCCGCCCCAGATCAGCCGCACCGTCGCCTCGATCATCAGCGCCAGGGCAAAGGTGACGATCAGGCTGATCAGCGGCTCCTTGTCATACAGCCGCCGGATCAGCAGCCGTTCCGCAATCATGCCGAAGCCGCCAACGATCAGCGGCGCCAGGATCACCGCCGGCCAGCCGAACGCCTGGTACAGGGTCAGGGCGAAGTAGGCGCCCAAGGTAAAAAACGCACCATGCGCGAAGTTGACGATGCCGAGCAGGCCGAAGATGATGGAGAGGCCGATGGCGATCAGGACATAGAGGCCGCCCAGGACAAGGCCGCTGACAATCTGGGACAGTATTATTTCCAGCATCTTGTCTCCCCAGTGTCATGGCCGGCCAGAGCCTGTCCTCGGGCGGGCCCGTGGGCCGGCCATGACACAAAAGGCCCAACTCCCTCCCGCCTCAGGTCATCTTGCAGCCGGTTTCTTCCTGTGTGCCAAACACTTTGCCCAGATCGGCAACATCCTCCGGCAGCGTTGCCTTGACGTCGAAGTAGTCCCACTTGTCGGTGATATGGTCCTTGACCGTAACGGCCAGGTTGCGCACCAGCATCTGATGATCGAACTTGCGATAGCTATAGGACGAAGGACCGGCCTGCACCTTCCAGGCCTCCAGCGCCTCGACGATCGCCATCGGATCGGTCGATTTCGCCGCATCGATCGATTCGAACAACGATCGGGCAGTGATCCAGCCCATCCAGGCCTTGTCGGCGGCCGGCTTTCGATACTTCTTCAGATAAGCAGCCGCGAAGGCTTTTTCTTCCGGCGGATTGTCCGGGTTGTTGTAATACCACAGCTTGGTGAATGTGCCGGTCGCCGCGTCCGGCCCGACCGCCCAGATATCGGTGTCGCCGATGGCGATCTCCACGAAGGGGATCTTGCCCTTCATGCCAAGCTCGTTCCACTGCTTCAGAAACGTCGACAGATCGCCCGCCGACAACCCGCCAACCACCACATCCGGCTTCGCCTGACGGATCTTCAGGATGAACGAACTGAAGTCGGCGGTGTTCAGCGGCACCTCGTCCGAGCCAACCTCGGTGCCGCCTGCCTCCTTCAACAATGCCCGCGACGACCGCAGGATATCCTGCCCGAACGCATACGACGCGGTGATATGATACCACCGCTTGCCGTAGTGCAGCGCATACGGCGCCAGCATGCGGCACTGCACCACGACCGGCGTATTCAGCCGAAAGGTATAGCGGTTGCAGTTCTTGCCGGTGATCTCCGTCGCCGCCGCGTTGTCGCACACGAACGGCACCTTCAGTTGCGCCGCGGTGGCTTCCTCGGCCAGCGCATTCGACGACAAGGATCCGCCGAGGACGGCGCAAACCTTGTTCTCCTGCACCAGCTTCTGCATGTTCTGGGTCGCCGCCTGCGGCGTCGGTTCATCCAGCCAGACCAGTTCCGCCGGCTGGCCCATGATCTGGTTGTCACGCTCCTGCATCGCCAGATAGGACCCGTTGGCGAGGTACTCGGTCTGCCCGGCGATCTGCCCGGTCTTCGCCAGCAGCAGCCCGATGCGGATCGGCTCCGCCGCGCGGACGATGAACGGCGCAGCCAGCGGTGCCGTAGCCATCGCCGCCGCCCCCAGCAGAACCGTGCGGCGTGGCACACGCTCGGGCTGTGCCTCGGACGCGGGCAACTGCCCGAGCCCGCACTGGCGGGCTGGTACGTGCAGAGCCATCTTGTCGGCTGTCATCCCGTTCCCCCTATCGTTCGTTCGATCGCATTGGGCGCCGCCATCCGCTTAGCGTGTCCGCCCTATGTGAGCAATCTCGACAGTGATGCATACCCGAGACAATAGGCCGATCGAAGCATTTATGCCCGGACCCGCGCGGCAAAATGGTGGATCGTTCGGCGCTCCTGGTTGATCTTGCCAGAGGTGCCCCTTCGGCACACTTTTCGGTTAGTTCCGCAACATCGGGGCAACCCTCGCCGGCCTGTGGTGTCATCTCAGGAGTTTCATCCGCGCCGGAGGAGTTGCCATGCCAGCGCCGACCAAGCGAGAACCTCACTTCGAATTCTTCTACATCTTGGCGGCATTCCTCATTCTGATGGTGGTGCAGGACTATATGTCCACTATCGGCGGCGGCGTGCAGGTGCTGCCGTACAGTCAGTTCCAGGACATGCTGCACGCCGGCAAGCTCGACGACCTAGTGGTGAGCAGCGACCGGATCGAGGGCAGCATCAAGGCGCCCGAGAAAGGCAAGCCGGCCCGCTTCAGCACGGTTCGGGTCGCGCCTGCCCTGGCCCAATCGCTCGCGGCGGAGCACGTGACATTTGCGGCTAGCCCGCCGCCGGGCTGGTTGAGCAGCGCGATTGGTTGGGTCGTGCCGCTCGCCCTGTTCTGGGGCGTGTGGTTCTTCCTGGGCCGGCGCATGGCGTCCAGCATGGGCGGTGGCATGGGTGGGCTGATGAACATCGGTCGCAGCCGAGCGCGTGTATACGCCGAGAGTGACACCAAGACGCGCTTTGCCGATGTCGCGGGTGCCGACGAGGCGAAAGACGAGTTGATGGAGATCGTCGAGTTCCTCAAACAGCCGGAGCGCTATGGCCGTCTGGGCGCGCACGTTCCCAAGGGCGTGCTGCTGGTTGGGCCGCCCGGCACCGGAAAGACGTTGCTGGCGCGGGCGGTGGCCGGGGAGGCGGGCGTGCCGTTCTTCTCCATCTCCGGATCGGAATTCGTCGAGATGATTGTGGGTGTCGGCGCCGCGCGCGTCCGCGACATGTTCACCCAGGCACGAGCGAAAGCGCCGGCCATCATCTTCATCGACGAGATCGATACACTCGGCGGCGCTCGCAGCGGCCCGGCGATCGGCGGCCATGACGAAAAGGAGCAGACGCTCAACCAATTGCTGTCGGAGATGGACGGGTTTGATCCAACCAGCGGCCTGGTCATCATCGGTGCGACCAACCGGCCGGAGGTGCTTGACCCGGCGTTGCTGCGGCCGGGCCGCTTCGACCGCCAGGTGCTGGTGGATCGCCCCGACCGCAAGGGGCGCGCCCAGATCCTCAAGATTTACCTGGACAAGATCGTCCTGACGCCCGGCGTCGATCCGGACGCCATAGCGGCGCTGACCCCCGGTTTCACCGGCGCCGACCTGGCCAATCTGGTCAACGAAGCGGCTCTGCTGGCGACGCGCCACAACGCCGACGCCGTGACGCTGCCGGATTTCGAGGCCGCGATCGAGCGGTTGATCGCTGGATTGGAAAAGCGCAACCGGCTGCTGAGCCGGCATGAGCGCGAGATCGTGGCGCATCACGAGATGGGGCACGCGATCGCCGCCATGGCGATGCCGGACGTGGACCCGGTGCACAAGATCTCCATCATCCCGCGCGGCATTGCGGCGCTGGGCTATACCATGCAGCGTCCCTTGGAGGAGCACTTCCTGATGAGCCAGGACGAACTGGTGCATCGCATGGTCGTGCTGCTGTCAGGGCGCGCCGCGGAGGAACTGATCTTCCACCAGATCTCGACCGGTGCATCGGATGACCTTGTCAAGACGACGGAGATCGCGCGCAGCATGGTGGTGAAATTCGGCATGGATCCGACGCTGGGCCAGGTTGCCTATGAGGTGGATCGCAACCGCATGCTGCCAAGTTCCGGGCGTGAAGTCCAAACCCGCTCCTATAGCGAGGAAACCGCGGCGAGCATCGACGAGGCGGTGCGCAGCCTGGTGGAAGGCGCCTATCGTCTGTCGCAGCGCATTCTGGCAATGAACGAGGACCTGCTTCGCCGTTCCGCCGCCGAACTGCTGGAGCGGGAGACCCTGGTGGGCGAGCAGCTGGATGCCATCAGCGCCATGGTGAATCGCCAAGCCGTCGAGCCATTACAGCGCTCTATTCCACACACGACAGACCAACGGCTTGAACCCACGGATAGCTATGCTGCCTCGATCTTACCGTCGCGCGGGCAGCCGTCTCGTACGGCTCAATAATGCCTCGATCTGCCCTGCGTGATCGATGCTGCCGGCTGCCATGATGGCGACGATCATCAGTGAGGGCGCGCGCAATAGGACACCTGCGCCCGCCGAACCGGCCCGACGGTACCGGAAACATCCGAGTTGCCCCGTGTCATGGCCGGCCCACGGGTCGGGCCAAAGGCCCGCCCGAGGACAGGCGGAGCCGCACCCGGCGAAGGCCGGGTGTCCGGCCACCCACGACTCGCGGTGTTGGAGGCAGCAAAATCGTTGGGTACCCGGCCGTCCGGTATCAGACTTCCATGAACACCGTCTCGCCATCGCCTTGCAGCCGGATATCGAGGTGCCACGCATCCGGCGACACCGGCTTGGCAATCAGCGTCCGCCGTCGCGCCGCGTCGTCGATCAGCGACAGCACAGGGTCGGTCTCGTTCAGCCTCTCGTCCTGGAAATACAGGCGGGTCGTCAGCCCGGTGAGCAGCCCGCGCGCGAAAATCATCATCGCCACATGCGGCGCCTGCAAGGTGTTGCCCGGACCCGCCACCGGACCGGGCTTCAACGTCTTGAACCGAAACCGCCCGCTCGGGTCGGTGCGGCAGCGTCCGTAGCCGGGAAACTGCTCGGTCGTTTCAGGGCTGCACTGCCAGATCTCGATCGCCGCATCGGTCACTGGCTCGCCCAGGCCGTCGCTGACGATCCCGGTCAGGACGATTACCTCTCCAATGGCGCCGAACCGCGTCAGATCGGCCCAGGTCGGGTCATCGATCAGACGCCAGAACGGGCCGATGGTCTGGCTGGCGGTGGCGATCGGCATGTCAGGCTTGCTCCGTCGGTGTCGCCGCGCGGCCGCGCAGGACGAAATCGAACCGGTAGCCCAAGGCTCTTTCCGGTACAGTTATGTCAAGGTCGAGGCGAGCGATCAGGCGTTCACGAGCCGCCGGGTCCGGCGTGGCCAGGAAGATCGGGTCGATCGCCAGCAGCGGGTCGCCCGGAAAATACATCTGGGTGATGATGCGCGAGCCGAAGCCGGTGCCGAACAACGAGTAATGGATGTGGTTCGGCCGCCAGGCGTTGTAGTGGTTGCGCCAAGGGTAGGCCCCCGGCTTGATGGTGGTGAATTGGTACCAACCGTCCGCGTCGGTGAAGACCCGTCCGCCGCCTTGGAAATTCGGGTCCAGCGGCGCGTCGTGCTGGTCGGCCGGATCAGCATAACGGCCGGCGGCGTTGGCTTGCCAGATCTCGATCATGGTATCCGGCACCGGCCGGTTGTTTTCATCCAGCACCTTGCCGCCCACGATGATCCGTTCGCCTTGCGCGGCTCGGCCGTCGATCACGGACATGTCGGCTATCGCGGTGAAGCGGGAGGCCAGGAACCGAGGTCCGGTGGTCTCCGTCACCGTGTGCGGAATGCGCAACGCGGGGCGTGTCGGGTGACGTGATTGGGTGCTGCCATAGGACGGCGTGTCGTTCACCGGTTGGCTGCCGGCCGCGACCGGGCGGAAGGGCGCTGTGTCGGTCGTCATGTTTCCTCCTGTTCCGTCGCGCTGTGGAGCCGGGTGCCTGATGGAGATCAACATGTGCCGGCACGGCCGAGCGGTCCACATACGCATCCGCAGTATGTCCGCGATAGTATTTGACCGAACCGCGGCAACAGGCAAATCATGGTCGATCCGGTGTCCGCGGCACGCGGTTTTGCGGTTCAGGCCGCCCAGGATCTGCTCGGTGCAGCGGCTTGCGAATTCGGTCTTCGCCGAGGTTGAATGCCTCCCGTCGCGGACTACTTTACACACTGTTACACGATCCGGGCCCCTCTGGCAGGATGTCGGCTCTAGCCGGTCCTGCGATGTCGGATCACCGCTCGCGGCACCGCGACGGTCGAGCCCGGATTATACCTCCCGTGTTTGACCTCGCACCGCATGCGGCTTCTGCCATCATCGGACGGAGCGAGGACATGGCTTTCACCATACCTTCACGACAAATCCACGGACAGGCTGACCGCCCCCAACCGACCGGCGGCTTTCAGTTGATAGAACGTCCCGGCCCCAGGGCGGTCGACGGCATGATCGCCGCCGCGGCCGGCATGGCTTTGGCCGATGGTCGTGTGGAGGCCACCGAATTCCGCAGCCTGCTCGAATTCCTGCGCCGCAACGACCTGTTGATCGTGCTGGGCCGGCGTTTCGCCGTCCGCCAGTTCGCCGCCGAGGTCGCGCGCGCCGCCGCCTGTGCAAATCCGCGGGCCGAGCTGGCCGATCGGTTGCGCCCGCTTGCCGGCCTGGCAAGTGCGCGCCTTGTCGCCGCCGTCGCCGCCCACGTGGCTGCCGCGGACGGCGACGTTCAGCCGCAAGAAGTCGCACTGCTACAATCCGTGCGCGCGACACTCGGCTTTGTCACCGTGGCGGACCGCCGATGACCCGCGCGCCTGCTATGCACGTCGAAGCCGGCGGACGCGGCAAGATTGCCGACCGGCTCGGGCGAGTGGCGGACCAGCTGGGATCGACGCGCGTCACCCTTGGCTCCGCCGTCGATGCGCTCGGGGCGACCGGCACGGGGCTCTGCCTGCTGCTATTTGCCCTGGCCGCGCAAATCCCTGGGATCGCCCCGGCCTTCGGCGCCGCGCTCGGTGCCGTGTCACTCGGCTTGCTGCTTGGCCACAAGGAGCCGTATCTGCCCGTACGCATCCGCAGCTGGACCCTGGACCATGAGCGGCTACGTTCCGGCCTGCAACGACTGGCCCCTGCCATCGGTTGGCTGGAGCGATGGTTGCAACCTCGCGCGCGCGGCTTTCTGCGGGGACCCGCCACCCATGTGATCGGCCTGGCAGGCCTGCTCAACGCAGTGCTGATCGTGCTGCCGATCCCGTTCGGCAATACGGCGCCCGCCATCGCCACGCTCATTCTGGGGCTGGGTCTGGTGGTGAGTGACGGCTTGGCAGTCGCCGCTGGATTGATCGCAACCGTCGTGGCCTTCGTGCTGGACGCCGGTCTCGTCGTCCTTGGCTACACCGCTCTGCTCGCCCTTATTGAAGGCCTGTTCTAACCAAATCAAAGCACCGCCACGCCGGATGGAGCACCAAACGTGACCGAGCTACTCGCCGACCCGCAAATTTGGGCCAGTCTGCTCACCCTCACGGCGATGGAGATCGTGCTCGGCATTGACAACCTGGTCCTGCTCGCAGTCCTGGCCGACCGGCTTCCGACCCACCAGAGTCGTTCAGCGCGGCAACTCGGCCTGCTCGCCGCCCTCGGCACGCGGATCGTGCTGCTGCTGAGCATTACCTGGATCATGCAACTGACCGCCCCGGTCATTCAGCTTTCCTGGCACAGTTTTTCTTGGAGTGATCTGATCCTCATCGGCGGTGGACTGTTCCTTGTCTACAAGGGCACCGTCGAAATCCACCATAAGATCGAGCATGAACAGGCTGCGGACACCCGCCAGGGCGGTCAAGCCAGTTATGTCGGCACCATCGTACGGATCGCGCTATTGGATATCGTATTCTCGTTCGACAGCGTCATCACCGCGGTCGGCATGGCCGACCATCTATGGATCATGATTACGGCGATCGTCATCGCCATCGGCATCATGATGCTGGCGTCCGGAACCATCGCCAGTTTCGTCAGCCGCCATCCCACGGTCAAGATGCTGGTGCTGAGCTTTCTGCTGCTGATCGGCATGACGTTGATCGGTGACGGCTTCGGCGCGCATGTGCCGAAGGGCTACATCTATGCGGCGATGGGCTTCTCGACCATCGTCGAGCTACTGAACCAGATCGCCCACCGCGGCCGCCGGCGGCGGCGGGCGGCGGACCACTGATCGGTCTAGTCCCGAATGGTTCTCTGAGACCAGCATGCTCGGCCTGCCCGCCCTGCTTGTCGTCAACCCGCACAGTCGGAACGGCAAGACTGGGATGGCATGCCGATCGCCAGCAATGCGCGGATTGATGACCGTCGGCTGGACGTCCTCAGCCTGGAGATCACCAGTATCTGGCACCTGCTCCGTCTGCTTCCGGCGCCGCGCGGTGGCCGTCCTTATGCCTGGCCGCCGATGATTTTACTTGCGTTTCGGCAACACTTCGCGATAAGAACAAACCGGGAATTCAACGGATCGACGTTCAGCCGTTCCTTCCAGCCATCGACTTCCAACCAAGGCCGCAGCCTGCATGTCCAACCCAGCCGCCATGTCCGACCCGGCCACGACTAACCCGCCGCGCACCGCCCTGCCGGCCGATCCGGTGTTCGGTCTGCTCGACCGGCTCGCCGACCATCTTGCCCCGCTTTTCGTTACTGACCCCGCCGACCTGCCCACTGGACGTATCATGGCGGTGCGCACCATCGCGTCCTACCGGCCGGAGACACAGGCGGATTTCATCAATGTCGGGCGCGCCATTTCGTTCTCGATGTCCGCACTCGCCGCGCTCAGCCGATCCGCGTCGCCGGACATGCCGCCGGCGCTGCAACTGCGGTATCTGGCGCGCGCCAACGCGCTGAACCGCTCCGCCGACCAGAGCGAGCGTGCGATCGAGCGGCGGCGGCGGTTCCAGCAGGCAACTCCGCCTCCGGCCCACACCGCCTGGGCAGCGGCGGAAGCCGCCGAACGCATGGCCGAATCTGCCAAGGTCACCCGGCCCGGCCGAGGACCCGCCGCACGATACCCTGTCTGAAGAGGCGGCCATAAAGGCCACAGTGGCTGAAGCCGTACAGGACCATGCCACCGGTCAGGTGCCGGCCAAGCCGCGCCTTGCGACGACAGACGATCCGCCGCACCCCCTGCGCGCAACAATCGACACCACGCCGTCGCTGAACCAGCCTGCCCGTCCCCCTGCCCCGCATCCCGACGCCTCACCCGCCGGCGCGGCCCCCCTCCGTCCCAATGGCGCACAAATTCAGCCCGCTCACAGTCCAATCCAGAAGCGCGAGCATGAACTGATGCGAGGCATCACAAGCCAACTTATGCAAGCAGACCGCCCCGAGGCGCCGCGGAGCTCGTAACTGCCCGTTTCAGAATGCGCTATGGCAAGCCAGCTGGCGTGGCTATCGAGAACCGGCGCGGAGCGGCCAAGTGGCCGTGAGCACCGGAAGCGCAGAAAACCGCGTCAGATGGCCGCCATAACAGCATTTGCAAGCAGACCGCCTAAGGGCGCCGCCGCGTACGTAGTGCCCGTCTCAGAATGCGCTATGGCGAGTCAGCTGGTATGGCTGTCGAGAACCGGCGCGCAGCGGCCGAGTGGCCGTGAGCACCGGAAGCGCAGAAAGCCACGCCAGATGGCCGCCATAGCAGCATTTGCAAGCAGACCGCCCCGGGGTGCCGCCGCGTACATAGTGCCCGTTTCAGAATGCGCTATGGCGAGTCAGCTGGCGTGGCTATCGAGAACCGGCGCGCAGCGGCCGAGTGGCCGTGAGCACCGGAAGCGCAGAAAGCCGCGTCAGATGGCCGCCATAGTAGCATTCTCAAACGGGCACCGGTTCGTCGTAGCCTTCGATGATTAGTACATCCGCCTCCGCCCGTCCGATCCGCAGCGCCTTGGCCGCCGCATACTCGGCTGAGTGGTAGCACGCGACGGCGGTGTCGTAGTCCTTGAACTCGAGCACGACGTTGCGCGACCGAGCGGTACCCTCCGGTGCCTCGAACCGTCCGCCGCGAACGATGAAGCGGGCGCCGAACCGGCGGAACGCCACGGCATTGGCGGCGACGTATGCCTGGTAGCCATCCGGATCCGAGACATCGACCCGCGCGACCCAATAACCTTTTGGCATCATTTTCCCCCGTCAGTCAGAGCGTCTGGTCTACCGATGCGGCTGGTCGCCGAGCATGGCGGCCAGAACCGGCTCGATGGCTTGCGCCATCAGCATCTGGCCTTGCGCCGAGGGATGCAACGGCGGATCCGGCGGTGTCAAATGCGGATCGAGATACAGCGCACGGTTCACCGATCCGTTGCGCATGAAGATCCCGCTCAGATCCAGGTAGGTAACGAATGGCACGTCCTTGAACCGGCTCGCCAGCCGGTCGTTGATGGCGTGTGTGGTCTCGGTAACCCAAGCCGACCGCTCCGACGGCAGCACCCCCAGCAGCAGGATTTTCGTGTTCGGCAGCCGATGGCGCAGTTCGCCGACGATCGCCTCGATGCCGGCCACGGTGTCTGCCGCCGACCAGTGGACTCGTCCAAGGTTGTTGGCGCCGATCAGCACCACCGCGACCTTCGGCGCGATGCCGGCGACCTCTCCATTGCGGATGCGCCACAGCAGGCTCGCGGTCGTGTCGCCGGTGAAGCCGAGGTTGACCGCGTTGCGATCGCCGTAGAAGCGGTTCCACACTGATGTGAAATCCCGCCAATCCGGCGGTCCGGACTTCTCCCAGTCCTGGGTGATCGAATCGCCGAGGAATATCAGCGCCGGGTGGCTGCGCGCCAACACCTGCAGCTTGGCTTCATGCCGGTCTCGCCACCACGGCAGGTCCATGCGTGAGATCGGCGACGCGGCCAGGATCGTGCCGGCATGGCCCGGCGCCGGCAAACCCAGGGCCACGGCTGCCAGCACAACGGTCATCCGGCCAAGCCATCCCACGCAAACTCTCATCATCGCGTTCCGCCGCGGGTCAATGCGCGCGACTGCGATTGACCCCATCCCGGGATCAGCCTGCATGGATGCTCAGGTGGCGAGGCCTGACCGAGCCCATGGCGGCCGAGGCGCCCCCATGCCGCGCGGATGCAACAGCGGCAGGATGACGCCGACGCCAACACCCCACAGGACATAGGCGCTCAGCGATCGCAGCATCGGCCACTCCTGCCAACCGAACGCCGCCGGCTGGTCCTTGAGCGGCAGGAAGACGAACCAGGCGATCAGCATCGCGCAAAGGCCCAGCAACAGTCCGTTCATCCAGATCGGCCCGCGCAATCGGGGCATGAGGAGCCCGAAAATCCCACCATAGACAGCTCCCCAGAACGTGATACTGGCCACCATGGGCATGTTGAACGGCGGCACATGCCCGACGCGGAACGCAGCCTGCGGTGCCAGACCAAGCCAAAAGAAGACCTGCAACGTCATCTGGTGGAAGAGCAGCACCGAGACCGCCCCAGCCACACAGCCCAGGAATACGCGGGTGGGCAACGTCATCAAGGCCTCTTCTCCGTGCTGTTGTGGCCTGGCCTATTGTCCACCGGCGTCGCCACCCGTCAATCCTGCACTGCACAAACCGCATGAGCGAGGCGGGACAACAATCTGCTGGACAAAGCGCTATGCGGCCTTTATAAGCGCGCCTCTTTTGGAACGCGGGAGACGTCAGGCTGCCCTGTGGCGGCCACTGTCGCATGCACCGCGGTCCCTCGGAAAAAGGACCAGGGGATCATGGCGAAAAAAATCGTCGGCTATATCAAGTTGCAAATTCCCTCCGGCAAGGCAAACCCGTCACCGCCGGTCGGCCCGGCACTCGGTCAGCGCGGCCTGAATATCATGGCCTTTGTGAAGGAATTCAATGCCGTCACACAGAACATGGAACCTGGCATCCCGCTGCCGGTGGTGATCACTGCTTATGCCGACCGCAGCTTCACCTTTGTCACCAAGACCCCACCGAACACCTATTTCCTGAAGAAGGCAGCCGGCATCACCAAGGGCAGCACGACCGTGGGCAAGGGCGCCTCGGCTGGCCGGGTCAGCATGACCCAGCTCCGCGAAATCGCCGAGATCAAGATGAAGGACATGAACGCCAACGATTTTGACGGCGCCGTCCGCATGCTGGAAGGTTCGGCTCGCTCCATGGGCCTGACCGTGACGGGGGACTGAGCGATGGCGAAGAACAAGCGGCTCGCGCAAGCTGTACCAGGCGGTCGACGGCACCAAGTCCTACCCGCTGGCGGATGCCATCAAGCTGATCAAGTCAATCTCCAAGGCGAAGTTCGACGAGACGATCGAGATGTCGATGAACCTCGGCATCGACCCCCGGCACGCCGACCAGATGGTGCGCGGATTGACCAGCCTGCCGAACGGCACCGGCAAGACCGTGCGGGTCGCCGTGTTCGCGCGCGGCGCCAAGGCGGAGGAGGCACAGGCCGCCGGTGCCGATGTGATCGGAGCCGAAGACCTGGCGGAAAAGGTGCAGGCGGGCGAGCTCAATTTCGATCGCTGCATCGCCACCCCCGACATGATGGGCGTCGTCGGCCGCCTCGGCAAGGTGCTCGGCCCGCGCGGCCTGATGCCGAACCCAAGGCTCGGCACGGTGACCATGGACGTGAAGGGCGCGGTCTCCGCCGCCAAGGCCGGACAGGTGGAATTCCGCGCCGAGAAGGCTGGCATCATCCACGCCGGCATCGGCAAGGTTTCGTTTGACGAAGACAAGCTGTTGGAGAACGCCCGCGCGCTCGCCGACGCGATCCAGCGTGCCAAGCCGTCCGGCGCCAAGGGAACCTATGTGCGCAAGGCGTCGGTCAGCTCGACCATGGGTCCCGGCGTCAGGGTTGATGTCAGCACGCTGGGTGTCTGAGGCCGCTTATCAGGGGGTATTTTCGAACACACCGGCTTGCGGGCCGGTGGACAGGGAAGATGATGCCGTAGGCGCTGACCCGGGGGCACGCTTCAGGACTAGACCCGGTGCTTGCCCGCGGGCTTCGACCCCGGGGGATCGTCTTCCCGAACCTGTCCAAGACCGCTCGTCCCGACCACGGATCTGATCCGGCGGCCGGAGTAATGGACCCAAAAGGGGAAGCGCTCTTCGGGGCGTTATCTTCCGGTCCGCGCGCGGCAGACGGGGAAGCCAGATATTCCGCGGCGACAGCTTCGCCGGGTGGATCTTTGGTGGTTCCTGGGACAGGCGAACCAAGCCGTACCGGCACATGCCGGTGCGGTTTCACGGCAACCTGGCCTGTCGCTCCCGTCAGGGGCGGCAAGCCCAACGGAGACGAAAATTGGACCGTACGGAGAAGCGGGAGTTCGTCACCGAGCTCAATCAGGCGCTGGCCGTCACCTCGATGATCGTGGTCACCCGCAACGCGGGTCTCACGGTGGCCGAGGCGACGGATTTGCGGCGCAAGATGAGGGCTGCGGGTGCGACCTTCAAAATCGCGAAGAACCGGCTGACCAACCTCGCTCTGGAAGGGACCCCGTTCGACGGCATCCGGCCGCTGCTGACAGGTCCGATCGCGCTCGCGTGGTCGGCTGACGCGGTATCGGTCGCGAAAACCGCCGTCGAGTTCGCCAAGACCAACGACAAGTTCGTGTTGGTCGGCGGTTCACTCGGAACCCAGACACTGAATGTGGATGGGGTCAGGGCGCTCGCCGAACTGCCAAGCCTGGAGGTGCTGCGTGGCCGGTTGCTGGGGATGATCCAGACGCCCGCCACGCGGATCGCCGGGATCTTGCAGGCGCCGGCCGGACAGCTCGCGCGGGTCTTCGGGGCCTTTGCCAGAAAGGATGAGGAGGAGTCGGCCGAAGCCGCCTAGCCCTGCGCCCCGGGCTTGACCCGGGGGCCAAGCACGAAACGTGATCGCATGGCAGCCAGACGACACGCCTTACCCACAAGTCGCAGCATACGGCTTGCATGGAACCAACCAAAGTCTAGATTATAGGAACACACGATATGGCCGATCTACAAAAGCTGGTTGAAGACTTGTCCAGCCTCACAGTGCTGGAAGCCGCCGAGTTGTCCAAGCTTCTCGAAGAGAAGTGGGGCGTCTCCGCGGCCGCTCCGGTTGCCGCCGCCGCGGCCGCCGCACCCGCCGCGGCCGCCGCTGCCCCGGTCGAGGAGCAGACCGAGTTCAGCGTCATCCTGGCCAAGGCTGGCGACAAGAAGATCAACGTCATCAAGGAAGTTCGCACCATCACCGGCCTCGGCCTGAAGGAAGCCAAGGATTTGGTGGAAGCCGCGCCGAAGCCCGTCAAGGAGGGTGTTGGTAAGGACGAGGTGGCAAAGATCAAGAAGATGCTGGAAGACGCCGGCGCCAGCGTGGAGGTCAAATAACGACGCCTTCGGTATCCCGATTTCGCTCTGCCGTCTCCGTCGAGGCGGCCGAGTCCAGAACTGGAGCGGGTGGAAATCAGCCGGTTTCCGCCCGCGTTCCCGTTTCGACGGAAGATTACATTTGCGTGACGGCCTCGGCAGCGCGTACCGGCTTCCTTGGCGCGCGCCCTCGGGCTTTCTTTTGACCCGTGCCGCCGGTCTCGCCGGCGACACGGGGCTACGACACAACGGCAGGCAGGGTCATCGATGAACGCGATTACACGGTCTTTTACTGGACGCAAGCGCATCCGCAAAAGCTTCGGCCGGATCCCCGAAGTGGCACCGATGCCGAACCTGATCGACGTGCAGCGGGCCAGCTACGAAACCTTCCTGCAGATGAACGTCCATCCGGACAACCGCACCAATTCCGGTCTGCAGGAAGTTTTCAAGTCGGTCTTCCCGATCGACGATTTCGCCGGCCGCGGCCGTCTCGAATTCGTCCATTACGAGCTTGAGGAGCCGAAATACGACGTCGAGGAATGCATCCAGCGCGGCATGACCTACGCCGCGCCGTTGAAGGTGATCCTGCGGCTGATTGTTTGGGACGTCGACGAGGACACCGGCGCCCGCTCGATCCGCGACATCAAGGAACAGCCCGTCTACATGGGCGACATGCCGCTGATGACCGACAACGGCACCTTCATCATCAATGGCACCGAGCGTGTCATCGTCAGCCAGATGCACCGCTCCCCCGGCGTGTTCTTCGACCACGACAAGGGCAAGACCCACTCCTCGGGCAAGTACCTGTTCGCCGCCCGGGTGATCCCGTATCGCGGCTCCTGGCTGGATTTCGAGTTCGACAGCAAGGATCTTGTCTATGTCCGCATCGACAGGAAACGCAAGCTGCCGGTGACCACCCTGCTGTACGCGCTGGAAAGCGAGGCCACGCAGCAGCTTCGTGCGGCGCGGGAGGCGCGCGGTGAGCCCGTCGACCTGTCCGAGATCCGCGGCATGGACCAGGAGGAAATCCTGCGCCACTTCTACGGCCAGGTGGTGTTCGACCGTACCCCCAAGGGCTGGGCCAGGCCGTTCGAACCGGACGCCTTCCGCGGCATCAAGTTGCTGGAGCCGCTGGTCGACGCCGCCACCGGGGAGATCGTCGCCAAGGCCGAGGACAAGCTGACCGCCCGCCAGGCCCGCCGCATTGCCGAAAACACCAAGGAAGTCCTCGTCGGCCGCACCGATCTTCTTGGCCGCTATGTCGCCCAGGACCTGGTGAACGAAGAAACCGGCGAAATCTACGCCGAAGCCGGCGAGGAACTCGCCGAAGCCAGGCTTGCGGCGCTGGAGGAGGCTGGCATCACCGTCCTGCCGACGCTCGCGGTCGATCAATCGAACGGCCCCTGGATCCGCAACACCCTGGCGGTGGACAAGAACACCAACCGGGACGACGCGCTGATCGACATCTATCGCGTCATGCGTCCGGGCGAGCCGCCGACCCCGGAAACCGCCGAGGGGCTGTTCCGTGGCCTGTTCTTCGATCCGGACCGCTACGACCTATCCGCGGTCGGGCGGGTCAAGATGAACATGCGCCTCGGCATCACCGACGTGCTGGACACGATGCGGGTGCTGCGCAAGGACGACCTGATCAGGACGGTCAAGACCTTGTGCGACCTGAAGGATGGCCGCGGCCAGATCGACGACATCGACAATCTGGGCAACCGCCGCGTCCGCTCGGTCGGCGAACTGATGGAAAACCAGTACCGCATCGGCCTGCTGCGCATGGAGCGCGCCATCCGCGAGCGCATGGGTTCGGTCGACATCGACACCGTCATGCCGCACGACCTGATCAACGCCAAGCCGGCGGCGGCGGCGGTGCGCGAGTTCTTTGGTTCGTCGCAGCTCAGCCAGTTCATGGACCAGACCAACCCGCTGTCGGAAGTCACCCACAAGCGCCGCCTCTCCGCGCTTGGCCCGGGCGGTCTGACGCGGGAGCGTGCCGGCTTTGAGGTGCGCGACGTGCACCCGACCCATTACGGCCGCATCTGCCCGATCGAGACGCCGGAAGGTCCCAACATCGGCCTGATCAACTCGCTGGCGACCTACGCCAAGGTCAACAAGTACGGCTTCATCGAGACGCCGTACATGCTGGTCAAGGACGGCATCGTGCAGAAGGACGCGCGCTATCTGTCGGCCATGGAGGAAGAACGCCTGGTGGTCGCCCAGGCCGACGCGCCGATGGACGGCGGCGGAAAGTTCACCCAGGACCTGGTCTCGGTCCGCAAGCAGGGCGATTTCCGCCTGGTCAAGCCGGAGGACGTCACCGCGATCGACGTCTCGCCGAAGCAGCTCGTCTCGGTCGCCGCGGCGCTGATCCCGTTCCTGGAGAACGATGACGCCAACCGCGCGCTGATGGGCTCCAACATGCAGCGCCAGGCGGTGCCGCTGATCCGCGCCGACGCGCCCCTGGTCGGCACCGGCATGGAAGCCGCGGTCGCCCGCGACAGCGGTGCGACGATCGTCGCCCGCCGGCCCGGCATCGTCGACCAGATCGACGGCGCCCGCATCGTCGTGCGGGCGACGAACGAGGATGCGACCACCAAGGGCGTGGATATCTACCGTTTGAGAAAATTCATGCGTTCCAACCAGTCCACCTGCATCAACCAGCGTCCGCTGGTCCGCGTCGGCGACCGGGTCTACGAAGGCGACATCATCGCCGACGGCCCGTCCACCGAGCTGGGGGAACTGGCCCTCGGCCGCAACGTCCTCGTCGCCTTCATGCCCTGGAACGGCTACAACTTCGAGGACAGCATCCTGATCAGCGAGCGGATCGCCCGCGACGACGTGTTCACCTCCATCCACATCGAGGAATTCGAGGTGATGGCGCGCGACACCAAGCTGGGCCAGGAGGAGATCACCCGCGACATCCCGAACGTCGGCGAGGAGGCGCTGAAGAACCTCGACGAAGCCGGCATCGTCTATATCGGCGCCGAGGTGAACCCGGGCGACATCCTGGTCGGCAAGGTAACGCCAAAGGGCGAAAGCCCGATGACGCCCGAGGAAAAGCTGCTGCGCGCGATCTTCGGCGAAAAGGCCTCCGACGTCCGCGACACCTCGCTGAAGCTGCCGCCCGGCGTCACCGGCACCATCGTCGATGTCCGTGTGTTCAGCCGCCGCGGCGTCGACAAGGACGAACGCGCCATGGCCATCGAGCGGGCCGAGATCGAGCGTCTGGCCAAGGACCGCGACGACGAGAAGGCGATCCAGGAGCGTTCCTTCCTCAACCGCCTGCGCGAAAAGCTGCTTGGCAACAGGGCCTCCGGCGGCTTCAAGGGCATCAAGTCGGGCACCGAGATCGACGAGGCGATCCTGGCCGAACACCCGCGCGGTGGCTGGCGCCATATCGGCGTGCAGGACGACGCGGTGATGGCCGACATCGAAACGCTGAAGCGCGAATACGATGCCGCGGTCGGCCGCCTGCAGGCCCGCTTCGACAGCAAGGTGGAAAAGCTCCAGCGCGGCGACGAACTCCCGCCCGGCGTGATGAAAATGGTGAAGGTGTTCATCGCGGTGAAGCGCAAGCTGCAGCCCGGCGACAAGATGGCCGGCCGGCACGGCAACAAGGGCGTGGTGTCGCGCGTGGTGCCGGTCGAGGACATGCCGTTCCTCGACGACGGCACCTCGGTCGACCTGGTGCTCAACCCGCTGGGCGTGCCCAGCCGGATGAACGTCGGGCAGATCCTGGAAACCCATTTGGGCTGGGCCTGCGCCGCCTTGGGTGCCCAGATCGGCGACCTGGTGGAGGAATACCGGCGTACCGGCGCCCAGCGTGACGCCCTGCTGGACATGCTCAAGGAGGTCTATGGCGACGAGGTCTACAGCCAGCAGGTCGCCAACCTGGATACCGAGCAGCTGATCGAGCTGTGCGAGAACCTGAAGAAGGGCGTGCCGATTGCGACGCCCGTGTTCGACGGCGCCCGCATGTCGGATATCGAGGCCATGCTGACCCGCGCCGGGTTGGCCACGTCGGGGCAGGTCTTACTGACCGATGGACGCACCGGCGACACCTTCGAGCGCAAGGTGACGGTGGGCTACATCTACATGCTGAAGCTGCACCATTTGGTCGACGACAAGATCCACGCGCGTTCGATCGGGCCGTACAGCCTGGTGACCCAGCAGCCGCTGGGCGGCAAGGCGCAGTTCGGCGGCCAGCGCTTTGGCGAAATGGAGGTCTGGGCGCTGGAAGCCTACGGCGCCGCCTACACCTTGCAGGAGATGCTGACGGTGAAATCAGACGACGTGTCCGGACGGACAAAGGTCTACGAAGCGATCGTCCGCGAGCAGGACAACTTCGAGGCCGGCATCCCCGAAAGCTTCAACGTTCTTGTCAAGGAACTAAAATCCCTCGGCCTGAACGTCGACCTGGACAACCGGGCGGCTTGACTTCTCCCCGTGTCATTTCCCCGTGTCATGGCTGGCGAAGGCCGGCCACCCACGACTTTACTTGACCCACGAAGTCGTGGGTGGCCGGGCCTGCGCCGGTCATGACACAGAGGGGCATGACACAGTTATTGACCACGCGTTACTCCCCGATCGAGGTATCGAACGCATGAACGAGCTGATGAAGATCCTTGGCCAGACCGGCCAGGCAATGACATTCGACCAGATCAAGATCCAGATCGCCAGTCCGGAGCAGATCCGCTCCTGGTCGTACGGCGAGATCAAGAAGCCCGAAACCATCAACTACCGCACCTTCAAGCCGGAGCGGGACGGCCTGTTCTGCGCCCGCATCTTCGGCCCGATCAAGGACTACGAGTGCCTGTGCGGCAAGTACAAGCGGATGAAGTTCCGCGGCATCATCTGCGAGAAATGCGGCGTCGAGGTCACCCTGGCGAAAGTCCGCCGCGAGCGCATGGGCCACATCGAGCTGGCCTCTCCGGTCGCGCATATCTGGTTCCTCAAGTCGCTGCCCAGCCGCATCGGCCTGATGGTCGACCTGACGCTGAAAGAGCTCGAGAAGATCCTCTACTTCGAAAGCTACGTCGTGCTGGAGCCCGGCACCACCGACCTGAAGATGCTGCAGCTCCTCACCGAAGACCAGTTGATGTCCAAGCAGGACGAATTCGGCGACGACCAGTTCGAGGTCGGCATCGGCGCCGAAGCGATCAAGAAAGTGCTCAACCGCATCGACACCGATGCGGAGAAGGTGAAGCTGCGCGCCGACCTGAAGGAAACCTCGTCGGAAGCCAAGCGCAAGAAGCTGGTCAAGCGCCTGAAGCTGATCGAGGCGTTCGGCGAATCCGGCTGCCGGCCCGAGTGGATGATCCTCGACGTCGTGCCGGTGATCCCACCCGAGCTGCGCCCGCTGGTGCCGCTGGATGGCGGCCGCTTCGCCACCTCCGACCTGAACGACCTGTACCGCCGCGTGATCAACCGCAACAACCGCCTGAAGCGGCTGATCGAGCTGCGCGCGCCGGACATCATCGTGCGCAACGAAAAGCGCATGCTGCAGGAATCGGTCGATGCACTGTTCGACAACGGCCGCCGCGGTCGCGCCATCACCGGCGCCAACAAGCGTCCGCTGAAGTCGCTGTCGGACATGCTGAAGGGCAAGCAGGGCCGCTTCCGCCAGAACCTGCTGGGCAAACGCGTCGACTATTCCGGTCGTTCGGTCATCGTCGTCGGGCCTGAACTCAAGCTGTACCAGTGCGGCCTGCCGAAGAAGATGGCGCTCGAGCTGTTCAAGCCGTTCATCTATTCAAAGCTGGAAAAATACGGCCACGCCACCACCATCAAGGCGGCCAAGCGGATGGTGGAAAAGGAACGCCCGGAAGTCTGGGATATTCTTGAAGAAGTCATTCGCGAACATCCGGTCATGCTCAACCGGGCACCGACCTTGCACCGCCTCGGCATTCAGGCGTTCGAGCCGGTACTGATCGAAGGCAAGGCAATCCAGCTTCATCCGCTGGTCTGCACCGCCTTCAACGCCGACTTCGACGGCGACCAGATGGCGGTGCACGTGCCGCTGTCACTGGAAGCCCAGCTCGAAGGCCGCGTGCTGATGATGTCGACCAACAACATCCTCAGCCCGGCGAACGGCAAGCCGATCATCGTGCCGTCGCAGGACATCGTCCTCGGCCTGTACTACCTGTCGCTGGAAACGCCGCTGTTCCGCACGGTGCCCGACGACAAGGCCCCGGCATTCGGCAAGATCGGCGAGATCGAGCACGCGCTGTTCGCCCAGACGATCGGGCTGCACGACAAGATCAAGGCGCGCTATGAGACGATCGATGCCGGCGGCAACGCGATCCGCCCCGTCGTCGTCACCACGCCGGGCCGCATGATGATCGCGCAGATCCTGCCAAAGCATCCCAACGTGCCGTTCGAGCTGATCAACCGGCAGTTGACCAAGAAAAGCGTCTCCGACGTGATCGACATGGTGTATCGCCACTGCGGCCAGAAGGAGTGTGTGATCTTCGCCGACCGGCTGATGGGCCTTGGCTTCACCCAGGCCTGCAAGGCCGGCATCTCGTTCGGCAAGGACGACCTGATCATTCCGGTGGAGAAGAACGCCCTGATCACCCACACCCAGGCCGAGGTGAAGGAGTTCGAGCAGCAGTACCAGGACGGCCTGATCACCGCCGGGGAGCGCTACAACAAGGTCGTCGACGCCTGGTCGCGCTGCACCGACGAGGTCGCCTGCGCCATGATGAAGGAGATCAGCAAGCAGGAGATCGGCGTTCCGACCAACTCGGTGTGGATGATGTCGCACTCCGGCGCGCGTGGGTCGCCGGCGCAGATGCGCCAGTTGGCCGGCATGCGCGGGCTGATGGCCAAGCCCTCGGGCGAGATCATCGAGCAGCCGATCATCGCCAACTTCAAGGAAGGCCTGTCGGTCCTTGAGTACTTCAACTCCACCCACGGCGCCCGCAAGGGCCTTGCGGACACCGCGTTGAAGACGGCGAACTCCGGCTACCTGACCCGCCGCCTGGTCGACGTGGCGCAGGACTGCATCATCGTCGAGGAAGACTGCGGCACCGACCGCGGCCTGACGGTGCGCGCGGTGATGGATGGCGGTGAGGTTGTCTCGTCGCTGGCCGAACGCACCCTGGGCCGCACCACGGCCGAGGACGTGATCGATCCGGCGACCGGCAAGCTGATCCTGCCGAACAACACGCTGATCGAGGAGCCGGAAGCCGAACTGATCGAGACGGCCGGCGTGGAGGCGGTCAAGATCCGCTCGGTGCTGACCTGCGAGTCGCATATCGGCGTCTGCGGGCACTGCTATGGCCGCGACCTCGCGCGCGGCACGCCGGTGAACATCGGCGAAGCGGTGGGCGTCATCGCCGCCCAGTCGATCGGCGAGCCGGGCACGCAGTTGACGATGCGCACCTTCCACATCGGCGGCGCGGCGCAGCGCGGCGCGGAAACCTCCAGCGTCGAGGCCAGCCACGAAGGCACGGTGACGGTCAGGAACCGCAACGTCATCGCCAACAGCACCGGCGCCTTGGTGGTCATGAGCCGCAACTGCGAAATCGTCCTGATCGACGACAAGCAGCGCGAGCGGGCCCGCTTCCGCGTCCCCTACGGCGCTCGCCTCCTGGCCGAGGAGAACCAGGTGGTGACGCGCGGCCAGAAGCTGGCGGAGTGGGACCCGTTCACCCTGCCGATCATCACCGAGCGTGCCGGCAAGGTCGAATACATCGACCTGATCGACAGCATCACGCTGGTCGAGCGGATGGACGAGGTGACCGGCCTGACCTCGAAGGTCGTCGTCGACTACAAGCAGGGATCGAAGAGCATCGACCTTCGCCCGCGCCTGCAGTTGAAGGACGAGAACGGCGAGGTGATCCGGCTGCCGAACGGCAGCGATGCGCGCTACTTCCTGGCACCCAACTCGATCCTGTCGGTCGACAACGGGGCGATCGTGCAGGCCGGCGACGTGCTGGCGCGCATCCCGCGCGAAGGCAGCAAGACGCGCGACATCACCGGCGGTCTGCCGCGCGTCGCCGAACTGTTCGAGGCGCGCCGTCCGAAGGATCACGCGGTCATCGCCGAGTGCGACGGCCGGGTGGAATTCGGCAAGGACTACAAGGCCAAGCGCCGCGTCATCGTCAAGAACGACGAAACCGGCGAGGAGACCGAGTACCTGATCCAGAAGGGCAAGCACGTCTCGGTGCAGGAGGGCGACTTCGTCCGGCGCGGCGACCCGCTGGTCGACGGGCCGCGCGTGCCGCACGACATCCTGAAGGTGATGGGGGTGGAGGCGCTGTCCGACTACCTGGTCAACGAGATCCAGGACGTCTATCGGCTGCAGGGCGTGAAGATCAACGACAAGCATATCGAGGTGATCGTCCGCCAGATGCTGCAGAAGGTCGAGATCCTCGATCCGGGCGACACGACGTTCCTGACCGGGGAGCAGGTTGACCGCACGGAATTCGATGCGCTCAACAACAAGCTGCTCAAGGACGAGCGGCCGGCGCATGCGATGCCGGTGCTGCAGGGCATCACCAAGGCCAGCCTGCAGACCAACAGCTTCATCAGTGCCGCCTCGTTCCAGGAGACGACGCGGGTGCTGACGGAAGCCGCGACCGCCGGCAAGACCGACAGCCTGATGGGGCTGAAGGAGAACGTCATCGTCGGGCGGCTGATCCCGGCGGGGACCGGTGCGGTGATGAACCGTCTGCGCGCGATCGCGGCGGGCCGCGACCAGCGCACGCTGTGGGAGGAGAACGCCCGCCTGGAGGGCGAGACCGCGGCAGAGTAGGTCCGCAGGCTTTCAACCAACCTGAAGGGCCGGTGGTCGGATCATGCCACCGGCCCTTTTCTTTGCTTGTCGCAGCCTCGCCCTTTCGCCCATTGACAATCCGACATCATGAGTTTGCGATGGTATGTCTCACCGCCCAAACGCGGGAGAATTGGACGGGGGAGCAAACGTCGTGTCAGCCACGCAGCTCGGATTAGGCGGACCCTTTGCCGGCGAGATGCCGGCGGAAATTCGGACCGCTTGAACAACAACACCGACAGTCGGCTGCCTTCCGTGCCGCTTCGGATAATACTAAGGTGACAGCCACGCACTGGCACATCGCCGTGGCAAATGGCCTGGGCTGGGGCTTCGACGGGATGGACGGTGTGATCTTCGCCATCGTCTCGCCGTTCGTGATCAAGGAATTCGCTGTCGATCTGGGTACCTACCGCTCCGGTGTGCAAATCGCCATGCTGCTCGGCATTGTCGGGCTGTATTTCTGGCCGTGGCTGGCCGACAAGTTCGGCCGGCGCAATCTGCTGGCGATCAATATCGCGATGTTCTCGGTGTCGATGCCGCTGGTCGCGATCTCGTCCAGCTTCTGGATGTTCGTCGCCCTGTATGCGCTGGTTCGTTTCTCGCTCAATGGAGAGTGGGCGATCGGGTCGATGCTGGTGGCCGAGACCTGGCCCGCCCGGATGCGCGGCTTCGTGGTCAGCGCCAACCGTTCTACCTGGGGGGTCGGTGCGGCCTTCGCCGGCGGGATCGCCGCCTTTATCGTCGAGCGTTTCGGCTGGCGCGCCGCCTTCATCCCGCCCGGAATCATTGCACTGATCGCGATCTATGTGCGATTGAAATGTCCCGAATCGCCGTATTGGGTGCGGACGCAGGATCGCAAGAACCGCCTGAAGCAGCGGCTGACGCAAGGCCAGCTCCTCAGCGCCGACGACCGAGACTGGTACACCAAGGCCGACAAGGCGGGGGTCAGGCAGCTCTTCATGCCCGACCTGATCAAGAACACGCTTGCTGTCGACCTTCGTGGCCTCCACCTCCGTGATAGCGTTCAGCACGGTCGGACTGTGGATGCCCCTGTTCCTCAAGGAGCAGCATGGCTTCAGCGCCGCGGAGTATGGCAACTTCTATATCTGGTGGGGACTGGTGGGCGTCACCGGCATCTGCTTCGCCGGCTGGTTCATCGACAAGCTGGGCCGCCGCCTCGGTTTCGCCTTCATGTTGCTGGAAGCCACGCGTGTTCATGACCTGGTGGATCTTCGCCACCGACAAGACCGAGCTGATGATCCTGGGCCTGCTGTGGGGCTGGGGCTTCCTGGGCGTGTGGGGGCCGATCACCGCCTACACGGCCGAGATGTATCCCACCCGGATCCGCGGCGTCGGAAATGGCTTTTCATGGACCATCGGCATGTTCTGCGGCTATGTGTTGTGGCCGTTCGTCTCGGTCTACCTGCGCCAGACCACGGGCTCGTTCCAGGCGGCGTTCCTGCTGATCCCGGCCATCATGGTGATCCAGACGATCATCATCTGGTTCTGCAGCCCGGAAAACGCCGGAAAGGAGCTGGACGAGATCCTGGTTTGACGGACGCGCCAGCGCGTCACCTTCCGGTCCAGCCTGCTACGCGCTGACCCGGCGCGGTACCGCTGTTACCCACACCCCATGCTTCGGCCGCAAGGTCAGCAGTCCGATCGGTTCCACCGTCCGATCCGGCGCCATGGAGAACCTGTATCGCTGTGCGACACTGGCAATGACAACCTGCGCTTCCGTCATGGCAAAGCCTTGACCGATACAGATCCGTGGGCCGCCGCCGAACGGCAGATAAGCAAACCGATGCCGTCCCGCGGCTCGGTCAGGAGTGAACCGCTCCGGGTCGAAACGCTCCGGATCGGGCCACAGCGCTCGGATTTCGGTGGGTGACATAGGGATAGATACTGATGATGGCACCTTTCGGCACCGTGACGCCGCCGATCACGTCCGGCCCGGTGGCGGTGCGGCCCATCGAGTAGGCCGGCGGGTATAGTCTCAGGGTCTCCTCGAACACCATGCGGCGTATAACGCAACTCGGGAAGGTCAGCGTACACCGGCGCTCGGCCGCCAAGCACGCGTTCAAGCTCCGCCTGCAACTTCGCGTCGACGTCGGGATGGGTTGCCAACATGTACCAGGTAAAAGCCAAGGCGTTTGCTGTTGTCTCGTGGCCGGCCAAGAAGATCGTCATGATCTCGTCACGAAGCTGGCGGTCGCTCAGCCCCTCTCCGGTCTCCTCGTCACGCGCGGCGAGAAGAAGCGAGAGCAGGTCACCACGATCGCCGCCGCCCTGCCGGCGCGACGCCAGGACCCGCTCGACCATCTGGTCCAGTTCGGCAATGGCGCGTTGCATGGGTTTCGACCTCGCCCGCGGTATCCAGCTGGGAAGCCCCAGCAGATCAGCCGCGCTCGGGCGGTCGAACTGCAGGACGATCTGCATCAGTTGCTTCAGCCGCATGACTTCACCACTGAGATCGGTGGAGAACATGGTGCGGGTGATGACATCCAAGCGTCAGCTCGGTCATTTCGGATGCGATGTCGAACGGCTGGCTTTGCCCGGCCCAACGCGCAAGCATGGCCTCGGTGCAACGCGCCATCGTGTCGACCAGCTCGGCGATGCTGCGCTGGTGGAACGCCGGCGCTGCGATCCGCCGTCGCCGGCGCCAGGCCTCGCCCTCGCTGGTCAGCAGGCCCTCGCCGACAATCGGGCCGAGCATCGCCTCGCTGAAGCGGCCTTTGATGTAGTTCTGGTGGTTGGCCAGCAGGACGTGTTCGATGTAGTCGGGCCAGTTGACGACGAATATGCGCAGACGGAGCATGCGAAAGCGCAGCAGCCGGCGATCGAACATCTCCGGGACCAGAACAGACAGCTGGTCTTGGCGGATTTTGCGGATCAGCTCGAACAGCCCAAACCGCGGTGGGATGTAGGTATCCTCGATGACGGGAAGCTGGTTTTGCGCCAGAGGCTCTTCTTGCCGTGCGAGTTGAACAGGCATGGGATTACCCTCCAACCAGGTATGAGGTTATCCAGTTTTGACCGAAAGGCTTTTGGTGAAAGCATAGCCGGATTGTCGATTCAACGCCATGAACTGCTCCACAGATCCGTTCAGGCGTTCAAAAGCATCCCGCACCAAGACGCAGGCAGGTCTTTGGGCGCCGATCCTGTTTGCGTGTTTCACGCAACCTCGATCCGCGCTAGCCTGCACCGATGGCATCTCCGGCTGCGCGCCTAGACCCGTCCGACGATCCCTCCATCCAGGAACTGGTATCGGCTCGCCCATGGCTGCAACATGATGCCATGGCGGGTCTGCTGCTGGACGAGGTGCCGCTTGCCCGCATCGCCGACGCGGTGGGCACGCCAACCTGGGTCTACGCCGCGGCCACAATCCGCGGCCGCTATCGCAGCCTGGTCCATGCCATGGCCGACGCGGATCTGGACATGCACGTGCACTACGCCGTCAAAGCCAATGACAGCCGAGCCATATTGTCGCTGTTCACAGCGAAGGCGCCGGCGCCGACGTGGTCAGCGGCGGAGAACTGCGCAAGGTCCTGCTCTCCGGCTTCGCCCCAGACCGGATCGTCTACTCCGGCGTCGGCAAGTCGGCGGCGGAGTTGCGCCTGGCGCTGCAGCACGACATCGGCCAGATCAACATCGAAAGTGCCGAGGAACTGGCCATGGTGTCCCACCTCGCGGCCGAGATGGGCCGTCAGGCACGCGTGGCACTACGGGTGAACCCCGACATCGATGCCGGCACGAACGAGAAGATCGCCACGGGTCGGGCGACCGACAAGTTCGGCATCGCCTACGCCGACGCGGCGCCGCTGTATGCCGGGCGGCAACCATGCCCGGCATCCGCCCGGTCGGCCTGGCGATGCACATCGGCAGCCAGATACTGGCCCTGGCGCCATACCGCGCGGCCTTCGCCCGCATCGCCGACCTCGTGGTGGACCTGCGCCGCCACGACCTGCCGGTGGATGTCGTCGACTGCGGCGGCGGCCTCGGCATTGCCTATCGCAACGAACCGGCGCCCGGCCCCGCCGGTCTCGCCGCGGCGGTCAAGGCAGCGTTCCACAGCCTGGATGTCCGCCTGGCGATCGAACCCGGCCGTTGGCTGGTCGGTCCGGCGGGCGTGCTGGTCGCCTCTGTCGTGCTGGTCAAGCAGGCCCCGCAATGCCGATCGTCGTGCTCGACGCGGCGATGAACGATCTGATGCGCCCCGCCATGTACGACGCCTGGCACGGCATCGTCCCGGTCTCGGCTGCCGACGCCGTGCGGCCCACACGCCCGGTCACCATCGTCGGGCCGGTCTGCGAAAGCGGCGACACATTCGCGCGAAGCCGCCCGTTGCCGGATCTCGCGGCCAACGCGCGCGTGGCGATCCTGGACGCCGGTGCGTATGGTGCGGTGATGAGTTCGACCTACAACGCGCGCCCCTTGGCCGCCGAGGTCTGGGTGGACGCCGACCGCTGGTCGGTGATCCGCGACCGCCAGCCGGTGGACGCATTGTGGGAGCGGGAGCGGCTTCCACCATGAACGACAAGCCACCAGCGGGAGGCAAAGCCTCTCTGGCTAACCTGACACGGCGCCTTACCGAACGTCGCCTGCTGGCCCGCGCCGCGATCCTGTTTGAACGCCTTTGGCCTGCCCTCTGGCCGCCACTCGGCCTGATCGGCGTATTCGCCTGCCTGGCGCTGCTGAACCTGCCGGAATTGCTGCCGCCGACGCTGCATCTGGCGCTGCTGGCGGGCATCCTGCTGGGCGTCATCGGGCTGACGGTGTGGGGCCTGCGAGGCCTTCGGCTGCCGGACGATCGCGCCGCCGACCGCCGGTTGGAAACCAGCTCGGGGCTGATCCACCGGCCATTATCGGTGCTGACCGATCGTCCCGCCGGGACCGACAGCCTCGGTTCGGCTGTCTGGCAAGCGCACACCACCCGAGCCTTGGCACAGGTGGGGCGGCTGAAGGTGGGACTGCCGCGCCCGGGCCTGGCGCGTCGAGACCCGCGCGCCTTGCGATTGGCCCTGGTGCTCTGCGTCTTTGCCTGCGTCGTCATCGCCGGTCTGGACGCGCCCTCGCGCTTGCTGGCCGCGGTGTCACCCTCGATGCCGGTGACGCAGGGCGCCGCGGCGACTGAGCTGCAAGCCTGGATCACCGCGCCCGCCTATACCCGCGTGGCGCCGATCTTCCTGCGGCCGCCGGGCGGCGCCGTCTCGGTCCCCGCCGGGTCGCATCTGACTGTGAACGTGTCGGGCGGCACCAGTACGCCTACCGTGTCGCTGAACGAGCGGTCCGGGCATTTCAGCGCGCTGGACAGCAGCAGCTTTCAGGCGGAGTGGGAGCTGACCCACGGCGGGCTGCTGACAGTGCAGCGGGATGGCCGTCAACTGGCCGGTTGGACCGTGACCGTGATCGCCGACCAGCCGCCGACCGCCGCATGGGGCGACAAACCTGGCCGCCCGCCATCCGGACAGCAGACCCGGCTGCCGTGGCAAGTCTCGGACGATTATGGCGTCACCGGACTGCAGGCCGAACTTAGGCTGCGCGACCGGCCGGAGGCGCCGGCCTTGGTGGTGCCAATCCCGCTGCCGGGCGGCACGCCGAAAGCCGCGCATGGGGTGAGCCAGCAGGATCTGACAGCGCACCCCTGGGCCGGGCTGCCGGTGATCGGCCGGTTGATCGCCCGCGACGCTGCCAACCAGACCGGCACCAGCGCCTCGGAGACGTTCGAACTGGCGGAGCGGCCATTCCACAATCCGGTGGCGCAGTTGCTGATCGCGGCGCGCAAGGCACTCAGTCTGCATCCAGACGATCGTGACGGCCCGCTGCAGGGGCTTGATAACCTGATGCAGCAGCCGGAGCTGTTCAACGGCGATATCGGCGCCTTCCTGAACCTGAGCGCGATCTACTATCTGCTGGTGCGCGACGCGTCCAAAGCCGCCGTTCCCGAAGCGCAAGCGTCGATGTGGGAACTCGCGCTGCACATGGAGGAAGGCCAGACGGAACAGAGCGCCCGCCAGCTCGAGGCGGCTCGGCAGGCCGCCCGCGACGCGCTCGACCGCGCTAATCAGCAGCCGACGGATGCCAACCGGCAGGCGCTGGAGAAGCGTCTGCAAGAGCTGCGGGAGGCGATCGACCGCCACATGCAGGCCCTGGCGCAGGAGGCGCAGCGCAACAACGACATCCAGCCGTTCGACCCGAAGGCGGCGCAGCTCTCCAACCGGGACTTGGACCGGAAGGCGGAGCAGGCCCAGCAGGCGGCGCGGGAGGGGCGGATGGCCGACGCCCAGCAGCAGATGGCGGAACTGGAGAAGATGCTGGATCAGCTGCGCAACGCGCGCACGCAGCAGGGTGAGGGCAAGCAGGCCAACGGCAAGCGCCAGCGCGGCAAGCAGCAGATGGGTGCGGTACAGGACATGATCGGCCGCGAGGCGAAGTTGCTCGACCACGCACAACACCGGGGTGAGCAGAATCCGGGCAGCCCATCGCTGAACGGGCCGCCAGGCGACTTGCCATTCCCGTTCGGGCAACCGTCGCCGGGGCAATCTCCGTCGCGACAGTCTCCCGCTGGGCCAAAAGGCGCGGCACCATCCGCCTCGGCTCCATCGCCGACCGGCGGCGATCCGGCAGCGGAGCGGGAGGCTGATCGCCGCGTCCAACAGGCGCTGCGGCGTGCGTTGGGAGAGCTGATGCAGCAGTTCGGCGATCTGACCGGACAAGTGCCGCCTGGTCTGGGCGAGGCTGACCAGGCGATGCGTGATTCGGCCGGCCAACTTGGCCAGGGCGAGGACAATGAGGCTGGACAGTCGCAGCAGCAGGCGATCGCGGCGTTGCAGAAGGGCAGCCGCGAGATGGGTCAGACCATGGCGAAGCAGTTCGGCCGCCAGCCTGGGCAGAATGGCCAGGGCAACGAGGAGGGCGACGAGGACGGGTCGGAAGGCGAGATGGGCATGGGCATGATGATGCCCGACGGGCAGCGCGGCGACGGGCGCGGGTCGGGGCCGCTGCCAGGCTCCCCGGACCGTGCCGACCCCGGTGGACGCGACCCGCTGGGCCGCTCGGCCCAGGGCACCTCCACGGACAACGCCGACGTGGCGGTGCCGGAGGAGCGGGAGCGGCAGCGCACCCAGGCGATCCAGGAGGAGCTGCGCCGGCGCGGCGCCGATCAGGAGCGGCCGCGTGAGGAGCTGGATTACATCGACCGGCTGTTGAAGCAGTTCTAACTGCCAGCCGGCGTCTGAAATGACCGTCCCGACGTCAAGGCGCGGCTGTTTCCGTCATGGTTCGGCGCCGGTCCGGGCTATCTGAACCAGCATTGTGCGGCGGTAGGTGGCCGGACTGGCGCCGGGCTATGACGAACAGCGGGGTCAGGTCATACGCCAGCTGGTATCTTGTTGATTTCGCGCTCGCCGCCCATCGGTCCTGCACGCATACCATCGGCCCTTGTAAGTTCGCGTCGGGGTTCGCGGTCGCCGTCGGTGGCACCTGCGGCTGTGTTCCTGCTCAGCCCTTGGACTCACTGTCTGTCCCGAAGATTGGGGACCCGCCGCGTCTTCCGCCTACGGCCGAACGGTAGTTACCTCCGGGCACTGCCTACCGGACCAGCCCTAGCCGGAAGCGGACCGGCAGCTGCCAGGCATTAAGGCGTAGCTTCCTGCCATTCGTCTTGCAGCTCGCGACTGACAGGAGACAGCTGTCGCAGCGTAACGCCAATAGGCGAGTCGACACTGCCCTCAAGATCTTCCGTGAAGCGAAGGCCATAACTATCCGCGAGCCCGACGGCATCCTTCGTTGATAACTCGGGAACATAACAAAGCAAGCCCTCCGGATTGTGGCGGCCTTGATGATAACCATGCGCAAAGATAGAATGGTCCGAAGAGACGCCGCCAAATCAGTTCTGGCGGTTAGGGGGCCATATGCGAGTATTGCGGAGACAGGCTCCAACTCCGGAGCAGATTGGTATCGTGCGCCGAATCCAGCGGGGCGTTTCCCTAATTCGTGGTGCCGCCGGCAGTGGCAAGACGTCGACCGCGCTGACTGCATTGCGTGCCGCTACCGGCGCCACCGTAAATCAGCTGCGTAATGAAGCTCGCCTTCCCGCAAATGTGCTTGTGCTTATTTACTACAACTCGTTACGTGGCTACGTCGCTGCCGTGGCGGAGGAAGAACTCGCGGATTACGCCGACGACGTCCGCCTTTACATCATGACCTTTGACAAATGGGCCTACGCGACCTTGGGTTGGCAGGGTTCGCTGCCGATTGACGCGATCAACAACCAGCTCCTTCGCCTCGCCATCCCGTTTCCAAGAGACAACACTTTTGTCATCGACGAAGTCAACTACGTCCTTGGTCGGTTCGACCGTGCGCTGCGCACCTACGTAGGTGCGCAGCGCAGGGCGCGTCTCCACAGATGGATCGCGTAATGCGGCAGAGGCTGCTGGATGAGGTTATCCATCCGCTTCTGAGATGGAAGGCGCAGCACGACCATCGCGATTTTCACGATTTGGCCCTCTCAATGGCGGAAACGCAGCCGCACGCCAGATATGACGTAATCGTTGTCGACGAGGCCCAGGACATGTCCGCGAATCAGCTCCGGGCGATCCGCAGACACGCGGCGCCCGACGCCACAATCACGATCGTCACCGATTTGCGCAGCGCATTTATCCGAGAGGCGCGATTTGGGCTGAGGCAGGCTTCGTGATATCCCCTAACCGGAGCTTTAGGCTCTCACGCAACTACAGGAACACCCGCGAGATCGCGGCATTGGCAAGGTCGATCGCCCAAGGGATTGCGATGGACGACGACGGCAGCCTGCCCGATCCAAACGCATGCACCAGACACGGCGACCTTCCAACAATCCTCAAAGGAAGGTTCAGCGGCCAACTCGCCTACGTGATGGAGAGGCTCGCGGCGATTGATCTCGAAAACGAGACAGTCTGTTTCTTACACCTCAAAGGACGCGGATGGTTCGACAATATCCGTATCGATTTGACAAAAATCGGCTACAATTATTGCGAACTGCAGGGCGCCAGCGACTGGCCAGAGGATGACGCGAACATCGGGCTGTGCACGCTGCATAGCGCCGAGGGGCTAGAGTTCAATCACGTATTCATGATAGGTCTGGCCCAGTCGCATGCGTCTTATGGCAACGCGCCCGACGACGACCGCTATGAAAGTCTGCGTCGCCTCCTCGCCATGGGCGTCGGCCGCGCCCGAACTAGTGTCTACCTTGGAACGAAACCCGGCGAGGCTCTTGCCGCGCTCGATGTCATTGATCCGGCTCTTGTCGTGGAGATACCGGTATGACTGTGATCGAGAACATCGTGGCGCGGAAGATCGAAGATGTACTCCACTTCACTTCCAACCATGGCTGCCTCGGAACGCTCTACAGAAAACAGCTTCAATCTCGGAAGCGCCTGGAAGGCGATCCCATGGTCGAGTATCTATTCAAGCCCAATGCCGCCCTTCGGAAGGATCCGGCGTATCTGGACTACGTCAGTCTCTCAATTTCCCACATCAATACACAGTTTTACAACACAAGCGCCAACTCTTGGCACCGCGACGAGCCAATTTTCTGGTGTATCCTCTCGTTCGATCCAATCATACTTTCACATAATGGTGTCGAGTTTGCGACAACGAACAACATTTACTCATCCGTGCGGCGAGGTGTGGGCGCTGCGGGCCTTAAAGCGCTATATGCGAATCAAGTCGTCCGCTGGTCTGGCAACACTGTCTGCTGATCCCCCGGATTGCCAGCCTGCCACCCAACCTGCTTTCAAGCCGAAGCCCTTTATCCGTCGGCCGTCTCAACAGATCACCTGCAACGCATCTACGTTCAGACGCAGGCTGATCAGTCTGAGGTCGTCGGCTTCCTGAAGGCCACCTTTCACCGGGATGTCGAAGTGCCGGTCGCACCAGAGAAATTCGGCAATAGGACCCCATGACCTTGAACCGCCTGACGCAGACCCGCTTATCCGCAGTATGGGCCGCATATGGCGATGCGCTTGGTTTCATTACCGAGTTAGCGAACGAGGGCAGAGTGGAGTATCGCTCCGGGTCCTCGAACGTTACGCGTACCATTGAATGGCGTCGAAGGATTGGTGGCCTGACGGGCACCACCATCATATTGCCCGCCGGCACTTACTCCGACGACACCCAGTTGCGTCTGTCGACCTCTAGGGCGATCCGTGGCGACGGCGCCTTTGATGTCTCTGCTTTCGCAAAGGTCGAGCTTCCCGCTTGGGCGAACTACGCGCTGGGCGCGGGAAACAGCTCGCGCGAAGCCGCTGCGAACTTGGCCCGGACGTCCGCCACCTGGTACTCGAACTTCTTCAAAAACAAGTGGGCCTCCTACATTCACGGTGGCGGCAACGGTGCGGCGATGCGGATACAGCCGCACGTCTGGTCGGCCCCCGACCTGAAAAATCATGATCTGATCTTCCGCGACGTGATACGGAACGCGATCTGCACCCACGGCCATCCTAGGGGAATAGTCGGCGCGTGCTTCCACGCCGCAACTTTGGCCCGAGCTTTCGACTGCGGAACCCCGCCGACCATAGAGGACTCTGTGGAGATCACCTCCTCCCTTCGTTCGCTGCCCGAGGTGATCTCCGCCGATGGAGATCTCCGCCTATTCTGGCTCGGGCCCGGACTGACCAGATCGGCGAAAAGGTCGAGAACGCTTTCGGAAAGGCAGTCGATGAGCTAATTGCCGACCTTCGCACCCTAAGCGACATCCGGGAACGTGATCTCTCCAAAGCTTACGCCCTGGCCGTCGAGCGGCTGGACGCGCGGAAGCCGGAAGCACGGGGCTCGGGCACGAAGACGTCGGTGCTCGCGACCTTCGTTGCCGCGCGATGCGACCTCTCCCAGCCCTTCGAAGCCATGGAGCTGGTTGCAAACAGGCTTGGTTCAGACAGAGATTCCATCGGAACCATGGCAGGCGCCATCATCGGGGCATGCTCGTGCGTTGATTGCAGCGCGCCTGTGCAGGACCGCCAATACATCGAGACTGAGGCCTCTCGACTAGCAGCAGTGGCAAAGCGCGAGCCTGCCTCGTCGTTCCGATATCCCGATCTACGGTCGTGGAAGCCGGCCAAGACCGCCATTGACGCGGTCGCCAACGTGGATGACCACCTCGTTCTCGACGGAATTGGGCCGCTAAAGCCGAAGTTTGGCTCCCCCGTCTCCGAAGGTAGCGGCGAGGAACTTCGATGGCTTGAGTTGGAGTTCGGGCAAACAATCCTCGCTCGCGTCAGGGAGACACCACGCGAGCTCTCCACGACCCAGTGCATTATGCCGTCACCCGAACGATCTCCTAACCCGGCTCCTGCAGCTGTGCCCAGGATGCCGGACCCTTTTCCGGGAAAGCCGACCGAAGCCCCTCGCGAATGGAACCGGCCCGGCTAGAGCCGTCGCCGGCGACGCTCAACGGGACGCT
>CAWISS010000008.1:0-598282 GCA_963838815.1 uncultured Alphaproteobacteria bacterium
CTCGCGATCCTTACTGATCCCCTCATTTCGCCTGAGCAAATGCTGCGCCGAAGGCGCTTGCGGTTGAGACAGCTTCATTGAACTTCCGGATCAGCGGCAAAAGCCTATGTTCTGGCATATTCGGGATCAAGTCGTAGAGCATGCAGCCCTGGCGGAACAGCGAATGGGTGCGTTTGGTGCTGGTATTGGCCTTCAGCAGTCGATCCATCCCAAGACTTTCGCCCACCATACCCAACAGCGTCAGCAGCGCGGTTGCGAAAGCGCTGATCAGCAGTAGACGGTCGCGACGCATCGGCTCGCTGATGCGGGTGGCGGACAGTCCCATGCCGAACTGCAAATCCTTGGTGTCGCGGAACTGCGGTTCGATGGTCCAGCGCTTGGCGTAGTGGTTGACCAGCGTGACCGTCATCGCCTCCCGCAGGCTGGTCGCCAGGCACCACATCTCCTTCATGCCCTTGGCCTGCACGCAGACGACGGCGCCGACTTGCCGGCCGTTCGCCGTGACACGGGCGTCACGCAGTTTGCGGCCGCGTCCACCTTTGCCTACCCACTCGGCGGCGGTCCTCGTCAGCCCGTCGGCATCGGTGACATTGATGTTGCCGCGGAAACGGATGACGTAGTCAAAGCCCAGCTTGCCAAGGTAGGCGAACAGCTTCTGGTCGCCAAAACCGCGATCGGCCAGGATCGTGACACGGCATCCCGCCGGCACCAATTCGGACAGCCGCAGCAGGCAGGTATCTTCGTAGTCATTGCGCTGGTTCTTCAGTTCTTCTTTCCATACGGTTAGCCATAGCAGAGGTGCCGCGCGGCCATGGCCAGTCACCAGGCTCAAGACCAGCGTGGCCTGATCGTCATGGTCGAAATCAGTCTAGTCCATGGCAACCAGGATATCCCGACGTTCGCCGATCTGATGCGGCACCCAGCGGGCAAAACTGTCCCAGACGTCGATGCCGTCGTTGCTCAGTAACCGGTCCACCTGCTTGATCGCGTGCTTTGTCTTCAGGCCTCGCGCCTGGGCAAGCGCCTGACCGATCAGTGCCACCGCTAGAGAGGCCGCCGTCATCGTGCCCAGCGTTGCTCCGGCCAAGGATTCAATGCGTTTGGCATGCAGCCCCGGCCCATGCAGTTCACCAATGAATGACCGAACATCGTCAAACCGACCGTCTTCCCGCCCAGCCCGCGCCATCTCCACACTCCAGCCCGTTCAATGGCTGAAGAGCTTACAAATATGCCCCGAACCGCGCCTATATCTCAATCAATCGAAATGAGGGGATTTCTGAGGCCGGCTGTCCCTTATGAAACGGCGCCCGATCGTGGCGGCAAGCTGGTCGCACTATCGCGGCATGGCGATGAGACTGCTTGTCGCGGTGGCGTAAGCGTAACGTGCGAAATGATACTGGTACACCTCGTCTGAAGTGGCGACGCCATTTGAGACGGCGTATTGGGGCTTGGCGTTTTGTTGGCCTTGGTTTGCGGACCGCGGCCAATTTGTTTGGTTCTGGGTCGGTGACGCCCGCTGCACGGCACCTTGAATAGGCAGGGCGCAGACCTTTTGTCTTAATGCTCGATTTGCCGGATTGTGCCTATGCCTCGACTGACCGCCGCCTCAATCGCCTTGACCGGCGAAGATGCCGCCTTCCTGCGGCGGCTGAGCCGTGCGTACAAGACGCCGCGCAAGCTGGCCGAGCGCGCCCATATCATCCTTCTGGCGGCGGCTGGACACGCGGTCCGCGAGACCGCCCGTCAACTTGGCGTCTGGCCCAAGACGGTGCGTCGATGGCGCGCCCGCTGGCTGGCCGCCCCGGCCGGAACATCGCTTGCGGCCCGGCTGGCCGATGAACCACGAGCCGGTGCGCCAGCGACATTCACGCCCGAGCAGGTGTGCGCGATCATGGCGCTGGCCTGTGAGCCGCCCGAGCGGAGCGCGTTGCCGCTCAGCCATTGGAGCCAAAGCGAACTGGCCCGGGAAGCCGTCAGGCGCGGTCTTGTCGATAGCATCTCGCACGGCTCGGTCGGGCGCTTTTTAAAAAGAGGCTGACCTCAAGCCGCATCGTGTGCGGGGCTGGCTGACACGCAAAGCCGATCCCGCGTTCGAGACCAAGTGCGCCGATGTCTGCGCGGTCTATCATGAGGCCATCGCGGCGGCGGCGCGCAACGTGCGCACCGTGTCGATCGACGAGATGACTGGCGTGCAGGCCCTGGAGCGGATTGCGCCGGACTTGCCGATGCGTTCGGGCGACGCGGCGCGGCAAGAATTCGAGTATCGCCGCCATGGCACCCAGAGCCTGATCGCGGCGTTCGACGTCGCCACCGGTCAGGTGCATGGTATCGTCGGCGACACGCGCACCGAGCCAGATTACGCCCGCTTCCTCGAGACCCTGTTCACCACGGCCACGCCGAGCACATGCTGGCAGGTGGTCTGCGACAATCTCAACATCCACCTCGCAGAAAGCGTCGTGCGCCTGGTCGCCCGTCTGAGCGGAATTGAGGACGATCTCGGCGAGAAGCGCAAATCCGGCGTTCTGACCTCCCGGGCAACACGAGAGGCCTTCCTGCGTGATCCCACCCACCGGATCTGCTTTCACTTCACGCCAAAACACGCCTCCTGGCTCAACCAGATCGAGATCTGGTTCTCGATCCTGGCGCGAAAGCTGCTGCGGCGCGCCAGCTTCACCTCGACGCAGGATCTCAAACAGCGGATCGAGCGCTTCATTGCCTACTTCAACCGCACACTTGCCAAACCGTTCCGATGGACCAAAACTGGAAAGCCACTCACCGTATGAACCAAACCAATGGAGACACTTCTTCCGGCGGGGTGTACCAGTGCTCTGACGCAGACTGAAAGTGCAGTCTGCGTCAGAGCACCAGCTTGATTTGGTGAGCTGATTCAGCCAACGCCTTGAAGTGGGCGTTGGCATCAGACTACTGAAAGCACTTCACTTCGAAGTGACGCTGATCCTGCCTTAAACCAATCGATGGCAGCAGCATTTGCGCGACGACTCTGCGGGAATTATCCTGCGACTTACAACTTGAAGGACAGTCTACTCTTAATTACGACTTCTCGTTCAATTTTGCTGGCTGCCTCGCTCTTTCTGATTCCGACAGCAGGTGCGTTGGCGCAGAACAACAATCCCGGCAACTCCGGTGGCGTCTCGGGATCTCGGATTGCCACGCCAGACTATCCGCCCACGGCAGGTTCCGACCCAGCTCTTTCGCCGGGAAGGCTCGCTCAAGGGACAACCGGCGTCCCGGCTGATGAAAACCCGACCGTACCCGGTGCGACCGGTCACACCATTGTTCCAGGTGACCACAGCACGATCACTGCGAGCAGGCGCGGACTACCGAGCAGAAGACCACCAACTACTCATCCGACGGCAATGGCGGCGGTCAATGATCGAGGCGTCGCCTCAGGTCTGCCGTTCAACGGAAGGCTGAGCGTCTGAAGACCCGGTTGCTTCGCGTTTTGTGTCGCTGGAGCTAGCCGAACGGCTCGACGGACCCGGGGTGTCTTGGCACCCCGGCTGGTCTGGGAACGATCGGCAAGGCCGCATGCCGGCGAAGACAGGCGACCGGCAATGGATGGCTGGAAGTCACTCGGCAGCGCCCCAAATAGGGTAGTGCACGCCGTTTCGGCTGCCCCACACCGTGATCACGGAACTCGGCCTGGGTTTGGCGGACGGCAAGTCGTTTGGAAGGTTATAAGAATGACCAGGGTGACTTGGCCGCTCCTGTTGGCTGCAACACTACTTACGGTGTCGACATGGGATGTCTGGGCGCAGAGCAATGATGGCTCGCCGACCAAGGCTACCTCGGGTCCCAGCCGGCCTGACAAAGATTCCAATGTTCCGGGCTGGACCGGCCGGACTGTGGTCATCGGCTCGAACAGCACCATTGGTGGGAATGCCATCGCGACCCGGCAGCAGCAAACCGGCTCATACGGCCGTCAACGCTGAGCGGTGCCGGCGAGGTGATCAGCCTCGCCGCGCGACCAGTTCCAGCAATGGCAGCAGCACCGCATCCCGTTGCGCTGCCAGTTCGGCGATCGAGCGGCCGTTTGCCTCGCTTTTCACGCCCTCGATGATCTGCCGGCAGGTGTCATCCGACAATTGGGGCGTCGACATCGTCGCCCACCACGACTTGAAGGCCGGGCGGAACTGTGCCAGCATGTGCTCGATCCCGCCCTCGCCGCCGCCGAGGTGGAAGGTCATATGTGGGCCCATGGTCGCCCAGCGCAGGCCCGGTCCCGCGCTTATTGCGGTGTCGACGTCCTCAACGCTTGCCAAGCCTGTCACGACGGCACTGACTGCCTCTCGCCATAGCGCCGCCTGCAGGCGGTTGGCCAGGTGCCCGGCAGCCTCCTTGCGGATGTGGATTGGCTTCTTGCCGATGTGGCGGTAGAACGCCAGGCACCAGTCGACCGTTTCAGGTGCTGTCTCCCGGCCAGCCACGACTTCCACCAGCGGGATCAAATGCGGCGGATTGAACGGGTGGCCGACCGCGAAGCGTGCGGCGGAGCGGAAGCCGGCCTGCATCTCGCTCATGATCAATCCCGAGGTGCTGGAGGCAAGCACCGTGTCGTCTCGGAGCACGCTGTCGATGCGGGCGAAAAGTTCGCGCTTGAGCGGCAATCGCTCCGGCGCATTCTCCTGCACAAAGTCGACGCCGGTGACAGCGTCCTCGGCCGTGGCGCAGAACCGCCAGGTGTCGGGGGAGGCGCCGGCAAGCATCCCCAGTCGGGACATCGCCGGCCAGGCCTCCGCCACGTAGGTTCGGACATAGACCTCCGCCTCGGGCCGCGGGTCCCAGACCTGAACCTCAATGCCGCGCGAGAGGAACCAGGCGGCCCAGCTGGCGCCGATGGTCCCGGCCCCCAGTATGGCAGCGCGTTTCACAGCGGTCGGTTGAGGCATTCGCTTCCTCCTGTATTAAGCCGATTGTTCTGTAGCGCTGATGGGAGGAAGCGTGCCAATCGAAACTGGCTCGCAGTCCGCCAAGGACAGCCAGCGAGAAATGTTTGAAAAGAAGCCGGACGTGCCGGGTGCTACGGCTACCAAGAGTGGCATTCACAAGGTTATGAACTTAAAGGCCGTCTACCGCGAGTATGAGGAGGAAGAGCTACGGGAGGTTGAATGGGGAAATGATTGCCCCGACCTGATACGCGGTTCGGCGACATAAAAAAGCCGAGCGGTGCAAGGTTGATAATCAGGTGAGCGGGAGCGTTGTTCATGATAATGAATGTGCGACTTCTCCTAGCCATTGTTCTGCTGTCGCTGACCGGCTGCGGCATGACCCAGGGCACCAATCCAGCGGCACGGAATGCCAGCACGCCCGGCTGGACCGGTCTGTACCGTGGTTATCGGCTCCAACAGCACCATAGCTGGCAACGCGGACGCAACATACGACCAGCGAAAATGGCCACGCGGCCGACGCTAGTGCCTTGATGCAGACTGAAAGTGCAGTCTGCATCAGGGCACTAGGTTGATTTGGTGGTCTTATTCAGCCAATCCCCTCAATCGGGCGTTGGCATCAGACCCCTAGGCGACCGTTTGCGTCCCTCGTATCCTCCTGTATTGAGATCCTGCCGACAAAAGCAGGAGGCAACGTGGCAACTGACACCGGCCTGCGGCCTGCCGCCGAGAGTGTCCCGTTGGACTGGGCCGCGGTCCGTACCTATCTTGCCGCCCAAGGCCATCATCTGGAGGCCGACCCGCCGCCACGCCAGTTCGCCGGCGGCTTGGCGAACCTGAACTATCTTATTCATCTCGACGGCAAACCCGCCGTGCTGCGCCGGCCGCCGATGGGTGAGCTACCCGCCGGTGCCTACGATATGGCGCGCGAGTTCCGCATCCTCTCGCGCCTGCCGGACGCCTTGCCGTTCATCGCCCGTGGCTTGCATCTGTGCGACGACCCATCGATCATCGGCCAGCGCTTTCAGATTATCGAATACCGCCCTGGGCTGGTCATCCGCGAGCACCTGCCGCCGGACATCGCGCACCGCCCGGACATCGGCGCGCGCCTGTCGCAAGTGCTGCTGGAGACGATCGCCGCGATCCACGCGGTGGATACAAAATCCATTGGGCTGGACGACCTTGGGCGACCGGAGGGGTTCCTGGCCCGCGCTGTTTCCGGCTGGCGCAAGCGCGGGTTGACGGCGAAAGCCGACGGCACCGACAGCCTGCATAGGGATGTCGGCGCCTGGCTCGCACACAACATCGTGCCGGACGGCCCGCCGGGATTGCTGCACAATGATTTCAAACTGAACAACATCATTCTGGATCCGGACAATTATACCCCGCGCGCCGTGGTGGATTGGGACCAGGGCACCCGCGGCGACCCGCTGTTCGATTTCGCCACGCTGCTGAGCTACTGGATCCATCCGGAGGACCCGAGGGCGATGCACGACATGGAGCAGATGCCCGCGGTCGAGGCGTGTCTGTGCCCGCGGCAGCAGGCGGTGGCGGACTATGCCAGGATCTCCGGCCGCGACATGTCCAACTTCCTGTTTCACCGCGTCCTGGCCATGTACAAGTTGTCCGTCATCTTCCTGCAGCTTGGCCTGCGCTATCGCACCGGCGTGACGCAAGAGCCTCGCTACGCGCCGTTGACCGGGATCGGCACCGGCATCCTGGAATTCACCCACGAGATTGCCCAAGGACGCGCATTCTGATGGATTTTTCCCTCACCCCCGAGTTGCAGGAATTGCAGCAGCGGACACGGGTTTTCATCCGCGACAAGATCATTCCGCTGGAAGGCGACAATCGGCAGACCCATCACGGTCCAACGGAAGACTTCCGCCGTGAATTGGTCGCGCTGGGCGCCGAAGCCGGCCTGGTGGCGCCGCATGTCGGGGTTGACTATGGCGGGCTGGGCCTGAGCCACGTCGGCAAGGCGATCGTTTTCGAGGAAGCCGGTTATTCGCTGCTTGGCCCGGTCGCGATGCACATCTTCGCGCCTGATGAGGGCAACATGCACCTGCTGGAGGCGGTTGCCTCCCAGGACCAGAAAGACCGCTGGCTGCGGCCGTTGGCCGCCGGCAAGACCCGCTCCTGCTTCTGCATGACGGAGCCGGCGCCAGGGGCAGGGTCCGACCCGGCGGCGTTGCGCACGACCGCCGTGAAGAATGGTGACCACTACGTCATCAATGGCGAGAAATGGTTCATTACGGGGGCGCACGGCGCTGCCTTCGCGATCATCATGGCGAAAGATGAAGACGGTCGCGCAACGATGTTCCTGGCCGACATGGACACGCCGGGAATTGAGATCGTCCGCACCATGGACAGCCTGGACCACGCCTTTGCCGGTGGCCACGCCGTCGTGCGCTTCAACAATCTTCGGGTACCCGCAACCGACATACTGGGAGAGCTCGGCAAGGGATTTCGTTACGCCCAGGTACGTCTTGCGCCCGCCCGCCTCACCCACTGCATGCGCTGGCTTGGTGCCGCAAAACGCGCTCATGACATCGCCACCGGATATGCACTGAAACGCGAAGTGTTCGGCTCGAAGCTGATTGGCCACGAAGGCGTCGGGTTCATGTTGGCCGACAACGAGATGGACATCCGCATGAGCCGGCTGTCGATCTGGCACACCGCCTGGCTGCTCGATCAGGGCGAACGCGGCGGCACCGAATCATCGATGTCGAAAGTCGTCTGCTCAGAGGCGATCTGGCGCGTGGTCGATCGTTGCGTACAAGTATTGGGCGGCCAGGGCGTCACCGGCGAAACTCTGGTGTCACGGCTGTTCAACGAGGTGCGTGGCTTCCGCATCTACGATGGTCCGTCGGAGGTGCATCGTTGGAGCCTGGCGCAACGTATCGCCCGCAACGGCGCCAACTGGTGAGCCGCATGGGAGGCAACGACTTCAATCTGACCGGCAAGGTCTGCATCGTCACCGGTGCCGGGCGTGGCATCGGCCGCGGCATGGCGGAGGGCCTCGCCAGGCATGGCGCCAGCGTGGTGCTGAGTGGTCGCACCCGCGCTACACTGGAAGAAACCGCCGCCGCGATCGGCGAACGCGCCATGGTGCAAACGGCGGATGTGGCGAAGGAAGCCGATGTGCTGGCGCTGCGGGACGCGGCACTGGCCGCCTATGGCAAGATCGACGTGCTGGTAAACAACGCGGGCGTGAACGCGATCTTCAAGGGGATCGAGCGTACCGCCCTGGCCGAGTGGCAGGACATCATCGACGTCAACCTGACCGGTGTCTTCCTGTGCTGCAAGCATGTCGGCGGCGCTATCGGTCAAGGCGGCTCGGTGATCAATGTCAGCTCCGTCGCCGGTCATGGCGGCTTGCCCCGATCGGTGCCGTATTGCGCCTCGAAGGGCGGTGTGGAGATGCTGACCAAGGCGCTGGCGCTGGATTGGGCGAAACGCGGTGTACGGGTGAACACGCTGGCGCCCGGCTGGGTCGATACCGAACTGACGCATGGTCTGCTGGAGCATGACGTGCACGGCCGGCGGCTGCTCGATCGCACGCCGCTGGGACGGTTCGCGACGCCGCTGGACATGGCGGGCGGCGTGGTGTTCCTGGCCAGCGACGCGTCGGCGTTCATGACCGGCCAGAGCCTGGTGATCGACGGCGGCTGGACCGCGGAGTAGCGGCCTGGAGCCGGTCAGGCTCGGGCGACCGTTGCGTCGATCCGCGCCACCAGATCGGCCGGCAGCGGCCCGGCCTCCGCCGCCGCGACGCAGCCGGCCAGTTCCGCCCGGTTCTTGACCCCCAATACCAGCGTGTCGATCGGCAGACCCAGCGCGTAGCGATGCGCGACGATTGCCGGATCTTCGCCGATTTCCGCACACAGCGCGCGAAAACCGGCAGCGAAGGCATAATCCCGCAGCTCTGGATGGTCGGCCGGCAATGCCCGGTCGATTGCAGCTGTCAACGCACCAGCCTGAACCGCGCGGATGCCCATGACACCGACACCGTGGGTGCGCGCCGCCGCCATCACCGCGCGCGGCTTGGCCGGTCCATCGAAGAATTTCAGGCCGCCCGGTGAATCAAGCAGATTGGCGATGCACTGCACCGCCGCCGGTTTCGGGTCCTCCGCCAGGATCTCGATGATGGCGTCGGGATGGCCGATCCCGGTGACGCCCCAGGCGTCGATCAGCCCCTCGGCCACCAGGCGTTCGAACGTCGGCCTGACCTGCGAGCGAAACAACGATAGGGCGGTAAATCGGCTGACATCGGGCTGCTTCCACATCGGATGCTGGTCGGGCACCAGATTGGAATGCAGGAAGAAAATATCCAGCTTGTCGCATTGCAACAAGCGGAGGCTCGTTTCTATGGAATGACGTAACTGGCGCTCGACACGATCCGGCGCCGGGTTGCCCAGGTTGCATTTGCTGGTGATGTGCACACCGTCCGGCAAACGGCCGCCGAATGCCTCGCCCACCACGCGTTCGGCCTTCCCGTCGCCGTAGCGCGGCGCCAGGTCCAGCAGGTTGATGCCGGCTGCCACGGCGGCATGCACCGTCGCGACGCATTCGTCGAACGTTGTCTGACCCCACAGCATGCCCAGGCCGCCGCCGCCGAGTGTGAGGGTTGAGACCTGGAACAGCGGGCCAAATGGGTGATATTTCATCACGAGTTCCTCCGGATTGTTGGGCCTCTCACCTGCCGATGGCCTCCGCACCCGGCTTGCACTCGGCGCCTCGTGCAGTCTACCTAGTGGATGAGATCCAACGGAACGATCCGTCGGATCTCATCCAGTGGCCATTAGATATCGGCCCACTAGAACGATATCAAGCGCCGACAAGCGGCGGATCTTATACGATGGGGAGGAGTGCGTCACGCCGATGTCCGATCAATCGACCTCGCTGTTGTCAGTCCGGGGGGTGACGCTACGCTTCGGCGGCGTCGTCGCCCTGGACGACGTCGGCTTCGACGTCACGACTGGGCAAATTGCCGGCCTGATTGGACCGAATGGGGCCGGCAAGACCACCTTGTTCAACTGCCTGAGCCGGCTGTACCAGCCAAGTGCCGGTGAAATCCTGTTCAATGGCCAGTCCGTCTTGACGGTGCCACGGCATCGTATCTCGGCGATCGGCATTGGTCGCACCTTCCAGAACGTTGCGCTGTTCGATCGGCTGACCGTGCTGGATAACATCATGGTTGGCCGCCACAGCCGGACCAGCTCGGGCTTCATGGCCAATGCGTTGCGCCTGCCACGGGTCGGGCGCGAGGCCATCGAGGTGCGCGAGAAGGGCGATGGAACTGATCGAGTTCATGAACCTTGGTGCGTTCACTCATCGGATCGCCAGCGGTCTGCCGTTCCCGATCCGCAAGCGGGTCGAGCTTGCCAGGGCGCTGGCCGCTGAGCCGAAGCTGCTGCTGCTGGATGAGCCCGCGGCTGGCCTCAACCATGACGAGGTCCTTGTGCTGGAGGGCCAGATTCGCCGCGTTCGCGACATTCAAGGGGTCACGGTGCTGCTGGTTGAACATCACATGAGCCTGGTCATGTCGGTGTCCGACAAGGTCGTGGTGGTGAATTTCGGCCGCAAGATCGCCGACGGACGGCCCGATGAGGTGCGGCAAAACCCCGATGTGATCCGCGCCTATCTCGGCACCGGGGCCTGACGATCGAGAGCGCAGCAACCGAAGCTCGTCCTATGTACCGGACGTATAAGACGCAGCTGGCTCAGTCAGCAGCGGTGATGCTTGCGTTATGACCCCGGAGACGATCTACCAGAGCGGCTGACAGTCAGAATGGCTGATCGCCACAGACCGTAATACGATGCATCACGCGTGGTTTCCGCCGGATAGTCGTTGACCGCGAAGTGCTGCGTGCAGCGGTTGTCCCAAAATGTCAGGGTTCCGGTCTGCCAACGCACCCGGCAGGTGAACTCCGGCCGGATCGACTGCTTCATGAAGAAGTCGATCAGCGGCTGGCTTTCATCGTCGGTCATGCCATCGAAGCGCTGTACATGCCCACCGATATAGATCGACTTGCGGCCGGTTTCCGGATGCGTGCGGACCAATGGATGAGTGCTGGTGGTCTGCACGTCGCCGGGGTCCTTGGCCCTCATTTCGCTCATTTGCCGCGAGTAACGCTCTTTGCGGGACTCACCACCGACGGCCTTGAATTTATCACCGACACAGACCGTGCGAAGCTGGCCGGCAAGATGCCTTCATCCCGTCCGATAAGCTTTCATAGGCAAGGTATTGGTTGGTGAACATCGTATCGCCGCCGGCGGATGGCACTTCCTTGGCATAGAGCATCGTGCCCATTGCCGGACTGGGGGAAAACATCTGGTCTGTGTGCCAGTTGCCGCCAAAATTCTTCTTATCGGTCGGTCGCTTGATGATCGCCAGGATCTCTGGATAGTCCGGCATGCCCTCGACATAAGGATGCAGATGGATCTCGCCCCAGCGGCGTGCAAAGGCCAGTTGCTGCGCCGGCGTGATGTCCTGGTCGCGGATGGCGATCACCAGATTGTCCAGCAGGGCGGCGCGAATTTCCGCCAGCACGTCCTCGGATACCTCCTGCGACAGATCGACGCCGCGAACATCAGCACCGAGTGCACCGGAGATTTTCTGCACCTCCAGATGGCGATATTGGGTGTTGCGTGGCGCATTCATGACCTGGTCCTCCGTCCCTCAGCGGTCTGATTCAGTCAACGCCCTGCATCGAGCCTTGGCATCAGACCACTAACGGGATGATGACTCCGAACACGTCGTATGGGAAGTCTCGCGGCCGGCCGCGGCGATGCGGCGGCAGCCGGCGCGACGCCTAATACATGTGCTGGCCGCCGTTGATCGACAGCGTCGAGCCCGTAATGAACTCGGCATCCTCCGCGGTCAGGAAAGCGACCCCACGGGCAATGTCCTCGGCGTGGCCGAGCCGCCCGATGGGGATCTTGGCAACGATCTTGCGTAGCACCTCGCCGGGCACCGCACGCACCATCTCGGTATCGACATAGCCAGGCGCAATCGCGTTGACGGTGATGCCGTAGCGGGCACCTTCCTGCGCCAGTGCCTTGGTAAAGCCATGGATGCCGGACTTCGCCGCGGCGTAGTTGACCTGGCCGTACTGGCCGGCCTGGCCATTGACGCTGCCGACATTGACGATGCGGCCGAACTTGCGTTCCCGCATACCCTCGAACGTCAGCTTGCACAGGTTGTAGCAGGAGCCGAGGTTAGTATCGAGCACCGCGTCCCACATGTCGCGGCGCATCCGCACCAGCGTACCGTCACGGGTGATGCCCGCGTTGTTGACCAGGATCTCGATCGGCCCGTACTCGGCGGTGATCTTCGCCGTTCCTTCCTCACACTCTTCGAACTTGCTGACATCAAACCTAGTAACCGGGATGCCGGTTTCTTCATGGAAAGCATTGGCGGCCTGGTCATTGCCGGCGTAGTTTGCGACGACGGTGCGGCCCTGCGCCTTCAATGCCTGACTGATTGCCGCGCCAATACCGCGAGTGCCGCCCGTTACTAAGGCAACGCGTGCCATCGATTCCTCCTTGTTCTTGCAAGACCACAGGCAGTCTTAGCACGTCCGCTCGACCTGCATAGGGGTTGGACCGGCCACGTCAGCGTGCGCGCCGATCGATGATCTCGAGGTGCAAGACCGTTTCGGGGCGACTGAAACTATCAAGTGCGCCTCGTGTCCTTGTGTAGGCGGTCGGCGCAGGCCAACCATCGACTACCTTCGCTTTTCACGCCGCAAGTTGTGGATGGAAGCGCCTAGCGCGGCCATGACACCAAGCGGAGCACATGGCGCAGGTCGGTCACCCACGACTTTGCTTTCACAGGGAAAGTCGTGGGTCACCGGGCCGAGCCCAGTGATGACACACCTGAGTGACCTTGCGCCCGTCACGCGCGAAGCACAGTTATTTCGCGTCAGGCCCTTTAAGCAGACTGCGCTGGGTCCGCTTACCGTTCCAGCGCCATGGCAACACCCATACCGCCGCCGATGCAGAGCGTCGCCAAACCTTTCTTGGCATCTCGCTTCTGCATTTCGTGCAGCAATGTCACTAAGATGCGTGCCCCGGACGCACCGATTGGATGGCCGATCGCAATGGCGCCACCATTGACGTTCACCTTGCCGGTGTCCCAGCCGAGGTCCTTGTTGACCGCAAGGGCTTGCGCGGCAAAAGCCTCGTTCGCTTCGATCAGGTCTAGATCATCGGGCTTCCAGCCGGTGCGGGCAAGTACCTTGCGGGTGGAGGGAATAGGGCCGGTGCCCATTACGGCGGGATCGACGCCGGCGGTTGCGAAGCCGGCGATGCGGGCGAGGGGGGTCAGGCCACGCTTGCTGGCCTCGCTCGCGGTCATCAGGATCAGCGCCGCCGCGCCATCATTGATGCCGGAGGCATTAGCGGCGGTGACCGTGCCGTCCTTGGTGAAGGCTGGACGCAGGCGAGCCATGCCTTCGGAGGTCGAATCGTGACGGATGTATTCGTCATCAGTGACCTGGATGTCACCCTTGCGGGTCTTCACGGACACCGGCGTGATTTCATCCTTGAAGCGTCCCGACTTCTGCGCCGCGGACGCCTTCTGCTGCGATGCCAGCGCGAACGCATCCTGCTGCTCGCGACTAATCTGATACTTGGTCGCAACGTTCTCGGCGGTATTGCCCATATGGTAGCCGTGGAAGGCGTCCCAGAGCCCGTCCTTCAGCATGGTATCGACGAACTCCAGTCCACCCATCTTCGTGCCATTGCGCAGGTGTGCGGCGTGGGCGGACAGGCTCATGCTTTCCATGCCGCCGGCGGCGACGATGGCGCTTTCGCCGGTGCGGATCTGCTGTGCGGCCAGGGCGACGGCGCGCAAGCCGGAGCCACACACTTGGTTGATGCCGAACGCCGTCTTGGAGTCCGGCAGGCCGGCCGCGCGCCCTGCCTGACGCGTCGGGTTCTGGCCTTCACCGGCGGCCAAGACCTGGCCGTAGATCAACTCATCCACGTCGCCCGGCTCGACGCCGGCACGCGCCATCGCGGCCTGCAGGGCGGTGGCCCCAAGTTGGTGGGCGTGAAGCGTGCTCAGGGCGCCGTTGAAGCTGCCAACAGGCGTCCTGGCCGCCGAGACGATGACAATGTCCTCCATGCCTTTTCTCCCTTACGCATCTGATTCTGCTATCGCGGTAAACTACCGCCATACGATCAAGTGCGTAAGCCGGCAGCAAAAAACAACCCGGCTCAAACCCCGAGCTTGGCTGCCATGTCCTGGATGTCCGTGGCGACGATGTCCCAATCCTGCTCCGCCGCATAGTCGCGCTTCTGGTCTGGACCGTATTCGTTGGAGCGTGGGAAGAAGGCGGTCATCAGCCCGCAGGCTCGCGCGTTACCCAAGTCGCTGTTATGCGCTGCCGCCATCATCACCTGGTCTGGTTTCAGGTCCAGTAGCCGAGCGACGCCAAGATAGGTCTCGGGGTCCGGCTTGAAGTGCTGGAACAGGTCGGAGCCGAAGATCATGTCCCACGGAATGCCGGCGAATTTTGCCATGTTCAGCAATAGTGAGACGTTGCCGTTTGATAGTGGCCCGATGATGAAGCGTGACTTCAGCCGCGTCAGGCCTGGCACGGCATCAGGCCATGGATGCAGCCGATGCCAGACCCGGTTGATGTGGACCAGATCGTCTTCGGTCAGGCCTGTGATGGCGAAGTCCGTGATCAGCCGATCCAGTGAGGCGCGGTGCAGGTTGTCCAGCGTTGTCCAGGGCTGCTGGCCCTTGCGCACGCGATCCATCGACGGGTGGTAGGCGGCCCGCCAGGCATCGGCCAAAGCCGGCCAGTCGGCGGAGACGCCACGGCTGGCGCCGTAAGCGGTCAGGTCAGCGATCAGGCTTGAACGCCAATCGACAACGGTGCCAAACGTATCGAAGACGATTGCGACGGGTTGTTTGCCGGTCATGATGTGATGCCTCCTGCGCGGCAAGCAAAACCCCACTGGGTTTTTGGGTCAAGCGCTAGGGCCGCGGCAAACATCTCACCGTGCAAGCGGCGAGCGCTGTGCCGGGCCATAATCGCCGCTATGCGTTCAGTCGGGGCTGAGCCTTCCGCCAGTGTCTGGCCACGAGGCAGGACGTGCGGCGACCTAATGCAACTGATCCACAGTTTCATTTCGGCTTGTTGAGCGCTTGCAGCCAGCCCAGCAACGGGCGCCAGAGCGATCCCTCGGCTCGCATACCGGCTGTCATGCCGACATGACCGGCCGCCGGCTGATGCAAAACGGCGTTCGGGATCAGGCGGGCCAGCGGCCGCGCCGAGTCTGGCGGGACGATGCGATCGCGCCCAGGGGCCGCGACGAAGGTTGGTGCATTAATCGCCGCGGGGTCAACTGCTAAGCCGGCGACGCGCCATTCGCCTCGTGCCGGTGTGTTTTCTCCATACCATCCCGACAGACAGGCACGGGCAACCTCAGCCACTAAAGGCACGCCGTCGTTGAGCCAGTCTTCCAGCGCGACGAACAGCTTGGCCCGCTCGGAGTCCTGCGGCAGGCGGGCGAAGCGGCGATATTTATCGGCGACAGACCAAGGATCGAGCAGCGCGAACAGTGATTGCAGCACGTCGACCGGCAGAACCTGATTGAGCGCCAGCGCCGGCTCCAGCAGTGGCAAGACGCGGGTAGCCTGCTTGGCATGATCAAGGTTGCCGGCGTGGAAATCCCAAGGCGCGGCCAGCAGCGCCAGGCCACGGATCAGGTCCGGCCGGCGTTGCGCCGCGGCCACCGCGAGGGTGCCCCCCATGCAGTAGCCCGCCAGCACCACAGGTCCGCCGGCGGCATGGCACGCCGCTGCCAGGCCTCGCTCCATCCGGCCGGCCACGTAGTCGGTCAGGTTGAACCGACGTTCGGTCTCTCCGGGCCAACCCCAATCCAGCAGGAACGGCCGCACCCCTTGCTGCACCAGCCAGCGCAGCATCGAGTGTCCCTCCGCCAGGTCCAACACATAGGCCCGGTTGATCAGGCTCGGCACGAACAGCACCGGTGGTCCGGCGGCGTCATGACCATAATCCAGCAGGCGCGTGCCACCCTCCGACCAGATCACTGGTGGGTCGACCAGTGTCCGCCGCCAGACATGCCGCCGGTAAGCCGCAATGCCCTCGATCAGTTGGGCATCCTGGCGAAGGGTTTCAGCGACAACCTCGGTTGGAAAAGCGGTCTCATGATTTCCGTCGCGGACGGCGCTTAGGATTGACCGAAGCACGGCCGCCATGTCCGAGTTCAGCCAGTCGGCGCTCCAATGCGGCGACTTGATGCGAGAGACGGTCGATCTCAGCATCGCGAGGGTCAGGTGCAGCAGCAGCGGCCGGGGGCCCCGGCGCATCAGCGGTCCCGGCGCGTCGACCCGATCGGTCATACCGGTCATCTTGGCCGCGGTCATGACGGGTGCCATCTGTTTGGCGCGGCATCGCGTGCAGCATGGCGGTCATTGCCCTGGCCCAGAGAGATGCCGTGGTCTGCCACGCTTCGCGCATCTCGGGGTCGGCGGCCAACGCGGCTAGTTCGCTCTGCCACAAGGTGATCCAGTCCTGCGCCAGCTTTGCTGGATCCGGCACGTCCCGTCCGGAGAATGGGTGACTGCCATTGCCGGGACCTGGTTCGCGGGACGCTTCGTCCGCCTGACCGGCGGTGTCTCGCGCATGTCCGGCATTGTTGTGACCGGAATCCACTACCATGCTGCATCCATCCTCCTGATTGGCAGGACCTTAAGCGTGATGCTTCGTCGGCAAAATGCCAAAGCGGCGGGTCGGCGCGCAATTGGGCTTTCGCATGTGCGAGATACGCGCTAACAATTGATCCCGATCGTGAGGGAACTTATGGCCGAACCTGTTCAGACCCTGCCGGAAATCAAGACCAGCGATAAGCCACCGGTTGTGGTCAAAAAATACGCCAACCGTCGCCTCTATAATACCGAAAGTTCAAGTTATATCACCCTGGACAACCTGGCCGACATGGTTCGGCAAGGCCGGGATTTTGTCGTCTACGACGCAAAGTCCGGTGATGATATAACGCGTGGCGTGCTTACCCAGATCATTGTCGAGGAAGAGGGCAAGGGCCAGAATCTTCTGCCGACAAACTTCCTTCGCCAGCTTATCGGATTCTACGGCGGTTCCATGCAGGGGTTGGTGCCGAAATACCTGGAACACGCGATGTCTTCCTTCGCCCAGCAGCAGGAACAGATGCGAGCGGCGATGCAGAAGACAATGGGCAGTCTGTTTCCGTTCGGAAACATTGAGGATGTGGGCCGTCAGAACATGGCCATGATGGAGCGGGCGTTTAATCTTTTTACCCCGTTCTATCGCGGGATCGAGTCCTCCTCATCGGCACCGCCGACGGATACGAGTACCGAGATTGCCGCGTTGCGGGCAGAGGTCGAACGGCTGAGGAACGAGCTGGCGGCGAAGAAAAAGTAGGGCTAATCCGTCCTCGCCCTGCGCGCGAGGGCAACACTGAGCCGCCTTACTGGTTCGCCTGTCGGACGAAGGCATGGATCAGTGCGGGATCTTTCAGGCCCGTTGCCGCTTCTACGCCGGATGAGACGTCGACGGCTGACGCTCCGCTTCGCCTGATTGCGGCCGCAACATTGGTCGGGGTCAAGCCGCCCGCCAGTATCCATGGCGCCGGCGCGACCCAGTCGCGCAACAAGTACCAATCGAAACTGGCGGCGTTTCCACCGGGCCGGGTGGCCTTGGCAGGAGGTTTCGCTTCCAGCACCAACATGTCGGCCCCCAGCGCATCAGTGGGAAGATCGGCCCATGTCGCGATGCCGACGGGTCGCCAGACCGGCAAACCAAACCGGGTCTTTAGAGCGGAAAATTCGTTTGTTCGACCGTAGATCTGCAGGATGTCCAGCGACACCGTATCGAGAACCGCCGCGATCAATGCGTCCGAAGGCTCGACGAACAGTCCAACCCGTGGCGGGCTGCCGGCTGTGCGGGCCGACAAGGCAGCGGCGGTGCCTGCCGAAATATAGCGTGGCGAAGCCGGAAAGAAATTGAAGCCGATCCAGTCAACGCCAGCATCGACTGCAGAATCAAACGCCACGGGATCATTGATGCCGCAGATCTTGACCTTGGTCATCGGATGCTGGCGGCAATTGCCGCGGCTGCAAGCCCGGGGTCATCGGATTTGGTGATCGGTCGCCCAACGACAATCCAATCCGCGCCGGCGGCGACGGCTTCGGCTGGAGTCATGCTGCGGGCTTGATCGTCGCCGGAGGCACCAACCGGACGGATGCCGGGGACGATGAGACGGACCGACGATCCCAGGGCCTGGCGCAACATCGCCACTTCCAGCGGGCTGCAGACGAGGCCGTCAGCGCCAGATTGCATGGCGAGGCGGCCGAGCCGTAGGGTCTGCTGGATGGGGCTGGCGGCGACACCGGTCGTCCTTAAACTGTCCTGATCGAGGCTGGTCAGTACCGTCACCGCCAGGATCATCGGACGCTCAGCGCCGGCTGTGTCGGCGGCCCGGCGAGCGGCCTGGATCATTGCCGGACCGCCGGATGCATGGATCGTCAGCATGGACGGCCGAAGCGGTAGAACCGCGCGAACACCGCCTGCCACCGTGTTGGGGATGTCGTGTAACTTCAGGTCGAGAAAAATCGGCGCGCCGGTGATGCCGCGGACTCCAGTGGCTCCGTTCGCGAGGAAAAACTCCAGACCCAACTTCAGCAGGCCGGCATGAGGACTGACGGCGCGGGCCCAGGCCTGTGCCAAAACGGCATCGACCGTATCCAATGCAACAATCAGGCGCTCGGCATTGGCAGTCAGGCCACTTGTATCATCGGCAACCAAGCCGCTTGGACTGGCCATCAGGCTGCGGGGGGCAGCGACAAGGGCGGCACGGCTGGACGCGCCCTGAGTTCTTCGATCTTTGCCTCCAGCAGCTTGACCGTACGCTCGGCCCGACGCGCCCGGCGACGCTGACCGAGTTCCGAAACCCAGACGACCAGTCCACCCAGCAGGAACGCCACGGCCATGGCACCCAGGATTGCGAGGGATAGGGGCACATCAACGGTGTAATCCGTGGGCCACAGTCCCAGCCGCACATGTTCCATGTTCGACAGCGCGAACAATGCAAAAGGCAGACACAGAATGATCGCTATGATCAGAAACAGCATGTGGCAAAAAACCCGTCAGGCCTGCCTTCGTTCGGCAACGGTGGCACGGGGGATCTTCCCCGCATTCACCCTCAATCGAAGCTCCTTGCCGGCCTTGAAGAAAGGAACAGACTTTTCATCCACCGATACGGATGCACCCGTTCTTGGGTTGCGTCCAGTGCGTGCATCGCGGTGCTTCACCGTGAAGGCGCCGAAGCCGCGCAGTTCGACCCGTTCACCACGTGCAAGTGCGTAGGTTATTTCATCAAAAATTGTTGCAACGATGGTTTCCACATCCTGGCTCCGCAGGTGTGGGTTGGCCATCGCCAACTCCGCGATAAGCTCTGATTTGGTCAAGGCGCGTCCCCGCGTCAATTCCCGGAACGTTGCCAGACAGCCTGCGCTCCGTCAAGACTAACGCTTTGGGAAATCAGGCTTTTCCACACTTCCTGCACGATCCAATCCAACTCGGCGCCCAGCGCTCGGCTGGTCAATCCGTTAGTGGACACATCTTCGACAGGCAGGCCCGCGGATACGCCCTTTTCAGCCGCAAGCCATGCCTTCGCCTCTGTCTCCCCGCCGATCGCGTCGATCAGGCCGAGTCCCAGTGCCTGTCGCCCGGTGTAGGCGCGTCCGTCCGCAAGCGTGCGCACCCGGGCCGGATCCAAATGCCGGCCACTGGCAACCATTTGCACAAACTGATCATACATATCGTCAACCAGGCCTTGCAGCACAGCCTTCCCCTCGGCTGACAAGGGCCGGGTGAGACTGGGTTCGTCCTTGAGCGGGCCGGATCGGACGATCTCCGCACTGACGCCAAGCTTACCCAGAAGGCCGGATATTTCTCCGGTTTCCAGCAACACGCCGATCGACCCGGTCAAGGTCCCTTCGCGAGCCAGAATGCGCGTGGCCGGCGCCGCGATCATATAGCCGGCGGAGGCGGCGAGACCGCCCATCACCGCGACAACTGGTTTTTTCGCTGCGACCCGGGTGATGGCGTCGTGCAAGCTTTCGCCGCCGGCGACACTGCCGCCTGGGCTATTGATCGAGAGGATCACCGCCTTGACCCGGTTGTCGTCGGCCATCGCATCGATCGCCTCGGTCAGCTTGCGATCTTCCGTGATCAGGCCATTGACGGTGACTCGTGCGATGTGCATCCCGCCACCCGGTGTCAGACCGGCGCCGCGGAGTCCCGCCAGCACCGCCGCGACCACCGCCAGCACGGCAAAAACCCGCCAAAAAACCAGGCGGCGCTTGAGGCGCCGCCTGTCCAACAGCAGGTCCGTTTCCAGCGACATCGACAGCCGGATTAGCTGTCCTGAGCCATCTGGTTGCGACGCCTGATCGCGGCGCCCAGAATGTCACCCAGCGAGGCGCCCGAGTCAGACGAGCCAAACTCGGCCATGGCCTGCTTCTCTTCCTCGACTTCCTTGCCCTTGATGGTCAAGCGTCAGCTTGCGAGACTGTACGATCGACGGCGGTGATCTTGGCGTCGACCTTTTCGCCTATCGCGAAGCGGTCGGGCCGCTGATCGCCTTTGTCGCGCGCCAATTCGGCGCGCCTGATGAAGCCGGTCAGCACATCGTTGACGCGCACCTCGATGCCATTCGCCTGCACCGCGCTGACGACACAGGTGACCACGTCGCCCTTGTGGACGCTGCCAAGGATCGTAGCAGCGGGATCGTCGCGTAGCTGCTTGATGCCAAGACTGATGCGTTCCTTCTCGACATCCACATCAAGGACCTTGGCCTTGACGATCTGGCCCTTTTCGTAGCCGGCCATCGCCTGCTCACCGGACTCGTCCCAGGACAGGTCGGACATGTGGATCATGCCGTCGATATCAGGCGACAGACCGATGAACAGGCCGAATTCGGTGATATTGCGGATTTCGCCCTCGACCTCGGAGCCGATTGGATGGTCGTCGACGAACTGCTCCCACGGGTTGCGCTGCACCTGCTTGAGACCCAGCGAAATGCGCCGCTTGGAGCTGTCGACGTCCAGCACCATGACGTCGACTTCCTGGCTGGTGGCGACAATCTTGCCAGGATGCACGTTTTTCTTCGTCCAGGACATTTCGGAGACGTGGACCAAGCCCTCGACGCCGGGCTCCAGTTCGACGAAGGCGCCGTAGTCGGTGATGTTGGTGACGCGGCCGGAGAATTTCGCACCAGGCGGATATTTCGCGGCGACGCCTTCCCATGGATCGGCTTCCAACTGCTTCATGCCCAGGCTGATGCGCTGGGTGTCGGAGTTGAAGCGGATCACCTGCACCTTGACCTGCTGGCCGATGGTCAGGGCTTCCGACGGATGATTGATGCGGCGCCAGGCGATGTCGGTGACATGCAGCAGGCCATCGACGCCACCCAGATCGACGAACGCGCCGTAGTCGGTGATGTTCTTCACCACGCCGTCCAGGATCATGCCTTCCTTGAGGCCCTGGATCAGCTCGCTGCGCTGCTCTGCCCGGGTCTCTTCCAGCACGGCGCGGCGGGAGACGACGATGTTGCCGCGGGCGCGGTCCATTTTCAGGATCTGGAACGGCTGCGGCGTGCCCATCAAGGGTGTCACGTCGCGGACCGGCCGGATGTCGACCTGGCTGCCAGGCAGGAACGCCACAGCGCCGCCGAGGTCGACGGTGAAGCCGCCCTTGACGCGGCCGTAGATCGTGCCGTCGACGCGCTTCTGGCCCTCGAACGCCTTTTCCAGGTTGGTCCAAGCTTCTTCGCGACGCGCCTTTTCGCGCGACAGGATGATCGCCCCGTCGCGGTCCTCGTAGCGCTCGACATACAGTTCGATGTAGTCGCCGGGCTTGACGTCCGGCTTGGCGCCTGGCGGGCCGAACTCTTTCAGGGCAACGCGGCCCTCGGACTTCAGTCCGACATCGACAATTGCGAATTCGTCGGTCAGACGCAATACCCGACCGGTTACGACGGAGCCGTCGAAACCTGTATCAGTGCCAAGCGTCTCGTCGAGAAGGGAGGCGAAATCTTCACCTCGGAAGTGGTCTTGCGCAGGCTCATTCGCGCGCGCGGTGGCGGATAATGCCATGTGGTAGATTTGTTCCGTTACGGATGACCGGGCCGAACCCGGAGAGTTGCCGTGGTATGCGCGTTTCGCATTCATGGAAACACGGCTTGCCCGCGTCAGACAGCGCGGGCCAGGTTGAAAAGTTAACGCGGTTGTATAGAGCGTTACCGCGTTCACTGAGATAGCGTTTTCGTGAGGCAAGTCAAGGTCTGGGGCGGCGAAAGCGTGATTTGAAGCCTGCATCGCGTTGGACGAGCCTCGGTCATTGAGCTGAACGGTCCGGGTTGAGGCTGGTGCGTCGGCTAAGCGCTGACGCGCCTGCATGATCTTGCCGTCCAGCCAACTTCAGGAGCATTTAGTTTTACCGGGTTCCAAATGCCGGCTGAATGAATACCGCCCCGGCTTGGCTCGTCGAGCATCCAGAATTTGGGTGCGGCAATTTGGGCTGACTTTGTCGGTTCGCGCAGCGGCAGGTTCGGCTGGCGCATTTTCCTCGGTCGATCCGCAAACAATGGCGTTGGACAATCCCGCCGATGACTGTTCCGGCGGTCGCTCGGCCGCGACTGCTGCGCGTTTGGAGGAATGCTGCTTTGCAGCGGCTCCCGAAGCAGCACCGGCCGCAGCGGCGAAGCCTCGCGAGGCAGCGGCGGCAATTCTGATCGCGGTCTCTAGAAAGGTTTCTCGTCACGCATTCGCCGCAACAACTCGATACTGTATTCGCCCTTAGAGATCACGACGATCGGTACTTCCGATTGCGGCGCCTCTAGATACTGAAGACATGCATTCGGAAAGGATGCCATGCCGTTGATTAAGTCCGCATGTTGATCGGCGCGGCTGGGCGGAACTGTCCAGTCAAATCGACCGGCGGCAGTAGACGTCATTGCTGCATGATTCTCGTCTGGGCTCGCCCGCACCTCAATGACGCACTTTCCGTCAGAATGAACTGGATGGCCATTTCCGATTGCGAATGGGCCTGAGTTCGCTAGGTTCCGAGACGACTGCGACAACCACCGCAGGACAACGTCATCGCATGCAAGAATGAAGGCTGGATCTTCACTTAATGCGTATGTCGGTATCAATAAGGCAATAGGTGAGTTCATATCTTGTGTGGTGGCAGCTTGTTGATCGGAATATTTTGCCATGATGAATTCGCTTCGGTCCATGTTGCCGCCACGGCTCCAGGTGGCCATCAGCGCGTTCAGCCGGGCGCGCGTGCCGTATCAAGCCGAGCAGCCGCGCTCGTCTGGAGTGCTGGGGGCATCGCCGCCACCGCGCCATAGATGACCGCGCCGAGTCGCCGGGCGAGTTCGGCGTCAGAGGGCGCGCTGTCATTGTTACTATTGTCAGACGCAGGGCTTGTACCGCTGCCGAACCACGCGTGTTCCTGGCGCCCTTGATCTTCCCAGCCCATACTGTCTCAAAGATGTATAAGTTAGCCTTACTAACACAAGTAATCCTGCAAAAGCAAGCGGTCTTTGCGGCCATTCAACTCATGATGGGAACTATGAATGCCGCTCCCGAGCGGCCCAGGATCTTGCTGCCGGCGTCTGCCGTCGGCTCCTGTTAGACAAGTCCCCTAATCAAGGCTTGGCCCGCTAAAGCCGGTCGTCCCGTCGATGCGTGCCGACGATCAGCGCCTACGCTGCGCGGACACGGTATCGCAAAGCCGGTCGAGCCAGGGAAGTTCCCTTAGGCCCATCGCCCCGGCCAGTTCCTCAACCCGGCTGGTTCGATTAGCGCTAAAAGCCTGGCCATTCCGCAGGCCAAGTGCGATCAGATTTTCGAGGGCCTCTTCAAATTCACGATGACCAACGATGTCGTCGACATATTCGATGTGCTCCTTGGGCCACGTAGTCGACAGTTCTTGGAGCAGAACCTTGAAGGACCAGTTGATGCGGTCAATGAGCGCGAAGTCGGTCATCCAACTGTTTCCGCAAGGCCAAACCGCGTACCGCCTAAACCGTCCTCACAACCGCCTGGCACACCCGCTCCAGATCCACTTCCGTCAGATCGGAATGGATCGGCAGTGCCAGGATGCGGGACGCCAAATTCTCCGACACCGGCAGCGCGGTGCCGTCGTGGCGGGAGGCATAGGCGGGTTGATGATGTAGCGGACGGGGGTAGTAGATCGCGGTCGGCACGCCGTCGTCGCGCAACGCCGCCTGGACGCGGTCGCGGGCTGCTTCGTCGGGCAGCAGGATGGCATAGATCGCCCAGGCGCTGGTGCTGTCGGGCACACGTGCCGGCGTGGTGACCGCATTGCCAAGGAGCTGGTCGTAGGCGCGGGCGATGCGTTCGCGGGCCTCGAGTTCCTCTGGGAAGACGGCGAGTTTTGCCAATAGAACCGCGGCTTGGATGGAGTCCAGCCGTCCATTCATGCCGGTTCGCAGCACCTCGTAGCGGGTCTTCCCTTCGCCATGCGTGCGCAGGCTGCGATACAGGTCGGCTCGTGCGTCGCTTTCGGTGAACAGCGCACCAGCGTCGCCATAGGCGCCGAGTGGCTTGGACGGGAAGAAGCTTGTCGCCGTGGCGTCCGCCTGGCTGCCGACGGTTGCTCCGTGCAAGGTGGCACCGAAGCTTTGCGCGAGGTCGTCCAGGGTGAACAGATCATTGCGGCGGGCGATATCAGTCAGCGCCGGCCAGTCCGCCGGCTGGCCGAACAAATCGACGCCGATGATCGCGCGTGGGCGGAGTTTACCGGCGGCACGCACCTGATCCACGCGCAGCGCCAGGTGCAGGGGATCAATTTGAAAGGTACGCGGATCGACGTCGACGAAGACCGGCGTGGCACCCAGCAGCAGCGGCACCTCGGCGGTGGCGGTGTAGGTGAAGGCTGGCAGGAACACCGCGTCACCGCGACCGATGTGCTCCGCCATCAGGGCAATCTGCAGCGCGTCCGTGCCGGAACTGACGCCGACGCAATGCTTCGCGCCGCAAAATTTTGCCAGTGCTTCTTCCAATTCCCTCACCTCGGGACCGAGGATGAACTGGCAGTGTTCCAGCACCGCATCGAGCCGGCGGCGCAGGTCGGCGGCAATGCGCGCCTGCTGCGCTTTCAGGTCGAGGAACGGAATGGCGCGGCGTGGGGTGTCGGACATGCAACCTCGGCGTAGTGGCTCAGGTCTAAGGGACGTGAACCGGGGTTCAGGCGCGGATTTCGCCGGCGGAGCCGTCGGCGTTGTGTTCGAATTCTGGGATCAGCCGGCCGAGGAGGGTTAGCGCCAGCTTGACCTGGCCGCCGCGGCAGGCGCTGCCGATCTCCTCGATGGCGCGGCCGACGATGGCGGGATCGGCGGTGCGGGGCGACGCCATCAGCAGGCCCGGATAGCCGGTCGGAACGGGCGGTTCCTTGCCATGAAACATTTCCTCGAACAGCTTCTCGCCCGGGCGCAGGCCGGTGAAGCGGATTTCAATGTCGTAGTCTGGTTGCAAACCGGCGAGGCGGATCATCTGGCGGGCAAGGTGCACGATCTTTACCGGCTCGCCCATGTCGAGGACGAAGATGCCGCCGTTCTCGCCGGACGGTAACGCGGCACCGCCGACGCCCAGGACGCTGGCCTGCAGCACCAGCCCGACCGCTTCGCGCACCGTCATGAAATAGCGCTGCATGTCGGGATGGGTCACGGTCAGCGGGCCGCCGCGGGCGAGCTGCCGCTGGAACAATGGCACCACGGAACCGGTGCTGCCCAACACGTTGCCGAACCGGACGGTGATGCAGCGCATCCCCTGATTTGCCGCTCGCGCCGAGATATCCAGTGCCTGACAGTACATTTCCGCCAATCGCTTGGAGGCGCCCATGACGCTGGTCGGATTGACCGCCTTGTCGGTGGAGATCAGCACCATGGCCAGAGCACCGGTCGCGCGGGCGGCCTCGGCGACGTGACGGGTGCCCGCGGCGTTGGTCGCCAGACCCTCCAGCGGGTTGGCCTCGACCATCGGGACGTGCTTCAGGGCAGCGGCGTGGAAGACCAGTTCCGGGCGGTGTTCCTCGAAGATCGCGCGGATTCGGGCTTCGTCGCGGATGTCGGCGATCAGGGTTCGGCGGGGTACGCGGGGATGGGTCTCCGCCAGTTCCAGGTCGATCTGCCAGAGGGCGTATTCGCCGTTGTCCAGCAGCGTGAGCGTGCCGGGGCCGAAGGCGGCGACCTGGCGGGCGAGTTCGCTGCCGATGGTGCCACCGGCGCCGGTGACGACGACCCGGCGGCCCTGGATCAGGCGCGCCATGCCGTCGCGGTCCAACGGCACTTGCGGGCGGTTGAGCAGGTCCTCAATCGCGACGGGGCGGAGTTCGACGGGGCGGGGCTTGTCGGTGGGGTCGGCCAGTGCGGTCGGGCGGGGGGCCTGGCGAACCTGCAAGCCGAATCGGTCGGCCTGGGTGACCACCTGGGCGAGGCGGGCGCCGGCCAGTTCCGGACTGACGAAGACCAGGGTGCCGGGCAGCCGGTCTTCCGCCTGCAACTGGTCCAGCACGGCGCCGGCGTCCTTGAGCGAACCCAGGATGCGATGGCCCTGGATGCGGCGGCCGGTCTGGCGATCACTGGAGGCGAGCAGGCCCTCGACGCGGAAGGCCTGACGTCGGTCCTGGGCGAGGGCGCGGAGGAATAGATCGGCGTCCTCGATGCTGCCGACGAGCAGGATGGAGGCGGCGTCTATCGTGGTGGGTCCGGGATTGGGGCGGCCGCGGCGCCAGCGGTAGCCGACGCGGGGCGCGCCGAGGAACAGCAGCAGCGTTAGTGCGTGGATGGCGGGGAAGGCGGGGTTGGCCGGGGCTGCGGTCAGTAAGGCCGTGGCGGCGGCGAAAAGGGTGGCACCGGCGGCGGCGCTGGCGGCGACGGTGAGGAGGTCTCCGATCGCGGCAAAGCGCCAGTACTGCAGGGAAAGGCGGAAGGGGATACCGGCGAGCAGCAGGCATACGGCGCCGAGGGGGATTTCCCATAATGGGTGTACGGCGGGCGCAGCCGGATCAGCGAGCCATCGCGCCACCGGAACCGATACGGCCGCCATGCCGCCGTCGAGGGCGACATTGACGGCGATGCGAATCAAGGAACGCGTCGCGGCCATGCGGGGCGTATAGCCTAGGCGGGGCGTGGGGCATAGCGAGGTTTGGTTCGCTGGCGGCTGGTGGATCAATCCGGCTTGTCGTCAAGTGAGGCAGATGTCGGCTCGCCATGAAAATGCGTGCCGATGGTCGCGCAGGAAATTGGCTTGCTGGCACAACGCTCTGGGCTTCTTGGTCTTAACCTGTTTTAGAAGTCCTTAGTTTTGAAGGTCTATTGGCCCAGGCTTCAGGCTCCGTCCTCGGAGCGAGCTCCAACCTGGAGTGACAGCAGGAGATACGCTCTACTAAGCACGATCGGGGCTCTTTGAGCTAATCGGGTTCATGTAAACGCGACGGTGGTTTCGTCACCAGCCTCAGCAACGCCCTGGTGTCGGCCGGGACCGGTCCCGCCCTGTGCCCGGGCATTTGCCGCCCGTTCGCATGCACGATCTCGACAAGGGCCGCATAGCTATCAACCCCAAGCCAGCGCATGGCTTCCGAGTGCCCGACGAGTCCACGTTCCAGTTTGTCCAGCATGTCAGCCAGCGTCATTTTTCGGTTTCCTCAGCCATCTCGACTGAATGCGGCTTGTCCGTCCGTGTCGCTCGAGCGGTATCATAGGCAATTTGCGCCCTGCATTGATATCGTTCAGCACCTTCGGCCCATCGGGAATGATGGCCTCGTCCGCGAGCGCCCTGATCCAGGCCGCCGTGTTCAAAAGGTGCACTCGCGGCAGCCGAGCAATGCGAGTTTCCAGGACATCAGGGTCCTCAAACAATACGAGCGGCACGAACGTGGGTGAGGCAGCCAGCGCAAGCTGTGTTGCATATTCATCCACCGCGATCTCACCGAGGTTGCCGCCCCGGGGCGTTTACCCCGCTCCAGCTTGGTCCGAAAACCAAAGCCAACCGTGGTCTCCACAATCGCTATCTGGTTCCCCATCCGCGCCAACCACGCGGCCACTTTGCCGTCCGGGTCATTTGCCGGTTTGGTGATCTCGTATTGAACCTGATCGACAATCTGGATGGGCGTGGCGAAGGTCTCGAACAGGTCGAGCCGATCGATGCGTGCAAGCGTTATCACCGGGCTGGCGTCCGGGATGATCACGGCGACATCGACAACTTTGTCCGCCATCAACTTCCTAACCTACTCCATATTCCCGCTTCGCCGCTTCGGCTGACAGATACCCTAGTCGGACGTCCCGCCGCACCGCCTCCGGGTCACGTTCCGCGGCTGGACCCATGCCGCCGCCGCCGGGCATCTCGATCACCAGGCGCTCCCCGGACGGCACGACCTGCAGGCCTTTCGGCTTCAATTCAGCGCCGGATTTCAGCGACAGCGCCCCGCACTGGCCGGGCCCGCCACCGTTGCGGCCTCGCGCCGGGAATTTCACTCGTTCGAAGCCGGCGAAAATGCCGAACGCGGCGTCCTCGCGGGAGCTGATTTCCATCACCTGACCCAGTCCGCCGCGATACCGGCCGACGCCCCCCGAGTCTCTGCCGCAATTCCTTGCGCCAGATGACCAGCGGCGTGATTGCCTCGGTCGCCTCCACGGGCACGTTGCGCACGCCCGACGGGAACGGGGTCGCGGACAGACCGTCCTGGTGCGGCCGAGCGCCGGCGCCGCCCGAGTGAAAGCTCATGACCATGAACTGGGTGCCGGCCTTGTCGCCGATGCCGGTCAGGCCATGGCCGGCGACCATCTTCAGGCTCCAGAGGTTGGAGGTGCCCTCGGCCGGCACACGACCGGGGATCGCCTGTTCCAGCGCGCCGTAGACGACGTCCGGCATCATGTGGCCGATCGACGACCTTGCGTAGACCGCTGCCGGGTAGGTCGCGCTGACAATGGTGCCGGGCGGTGCCGTCACTTTCACCGCATCCAGCGTGCCGGCGTTGTTCGGGATCGTCGGCGCCACCACGCAGTTCACGCCGAACGTTGTATAGGCTTCTGTATAGCACAATGGACAGTTGATCGCGTAGCTGGACATGCCGGAGGTGCCGGTGAAGTCCACATGGATCGTGTCGACGCCGATCGTGACGGTGGCAACCAGGTCGAGCGGCGCCTCGTAGCCATCCACGCGCATGGTGTTGGTCCAGGTTCCCCGGGGCAGCTTGCCGATCGCCTCGGTCATGGCGCGGCGGCTGCGGGTGATGATCTCCTCGCCCAGCCTGTCCAGGTCGCGCAGCCTGAACTCGCGCATCATGGCCAGCAGACGGCGGCTGCCAATTTCGTTGCAGGCGATCAATGCGTAGACGTCGCCGATGACCTGCACCGGTTCACGCACATTGGCACGGATCATGGCCAGCAGGTCCTCGTTCATCTCTCCGGCGCGCGCCAGACGCAGCAGCGGAATGAACAATCCCTCGTGCCAGATCTGCCGGCCCTCCGGGGTCTGGCCGACGCCGCCCATGTCAACCAAGTGCGACGTGCAGGCGAACAATGCGACGAGCCGCCCGTCCATGAACGTTGGGGAAACCACCACCAGATCGTACAGGTGTCCGGTACCCTTCCACGGGTCGTTGGTAATGTAGACGTCGCCTTCCTGCATCTGCCCGGTCGGAAAGACATCCAGGAAGTAGCCGACCGAGCGGGCCATCGTGTTGATGTGGCCCGGCGTGCCGGTGACCGCCTGGGCCAGCATCCGCCCGCGCAGATCAAAGACCCCGGCGGAGATGTCGCCGGCCTCGCGTGCCGAGGTGCTGAACGCGGTTCGGACCAGGGTCTGCCCCTGCTCCTCAACGACCGAGAGCAAGCGATTCCACATGATCTGGACGTCGATTTCGGAGATGTTGCGTCCGTTCATGCCGAGCCTTCTTCGATGATGATTTCGCCACCGTGGGCGATGCGGGCGGTGAAGCCCACGGGGATGATGGTGGTGGTGCCGGCTTCCACGATTGCCGCGGGTCCGCTGAGCGTTGCCCCTGGTTCAAGCGTCGCTCTGCTGAAGATCGACGCATTGACGATTTCCCCGGTGGCGGGATCGATCATGCGTCCTGTTCCGGTGGGATTGGCTCGTCTTTTGGCGACGGCAACCGGATCGGGTTGCGGCAGTGCGTGCGGTTGCGACAAGTGCAAGGGTCCAGGTAACCGCCTCGATTTCCAGATTCGGAATGATACGGCCAAATAATTGCATATAGGTTGCCTCGAACGCCTGGCGCAGCATGTCGGCTTTCAGCGCGGCCCCGTCCAATGGCACTGCGATCTCATGTCCCTGGCCGCGATAGCGCATGAAGGCGGTCTCGCATTTCGGTCAGATCGCCGGATGGGACGCCCAGTCTGAACCACAGCCTCGGCTTCAATGCGCATCTCGATAAACAGCCAGTCAATCGATAGCATGATCCAGGCTGTCAAGTCGGACAAGTAATGTCCGCGCCACCTCGTAGGCGATCGGCGCATCCAGAAAACCGTAGCGCCGAACCAACGCCGGCATCAGGCGGGATCACCACGCGGGTGATCCCAAGCTTTTGGGCCAGCCGAGTGGCGTGGAGAGGGGCGGCGCCACCGAAGGCAATCAGGGTGCGGCCGGCTGTGTCCTTACCGTTCTCCACCGCATGCACGCGCGCGGCGCTGGCCATCGTTTCGTCGACCATCTCGACAATGCCGCGAGCCGCTTCATCGGCCGTCATCGACAACTTGGTGCCGACGTCGGACAGCACCGCATCGCGGGCCAGCGCGGGCCGCAGCGTTATTCTGCCGCCGGCAAAACGGCTTGCATCGATGCGGCCGAGGACGAGGTCCGCATCGGTGACGGTCGGTGCCGATCCGCCGCGGCCGTAGCAGGCGGGGCCGGGGTCGGAGCCGGCACTGTCCGGACCCACGACGATACGGCGCAATGGGTCAACACGGCCGATCGAGCCGCCGCCGGCGCCGATCTCCACCATGTCGATCACCGGGACGCGCACCGGAATGCCGCTGCCTTTGGCGAAACGGTAGGCTCTGGCGACCTCGAAATGACGCGACTGCTGCGGCGTGTAATCATCGATCAGGGTGATCTTGGCCGTGGTGCCGCCCATGTCGAAAGATAGCGCCCGGTCATAGCCGCCCAGCGCCGCAATGCGGCGGGCCAGGATCACGCCTCCGGCGGGGCCGCTTTCCACCAGGCGCACCGGAAACCGCTCGGCCGTCTCCACCGTGCAGATGCCGCCCGAGGACATCATCAGCAGCAGCGGGCAACCTACCCCGATATCCGCCAGCCCGGTCCGCATGCGACCCAGATAACGGCTCATGAGCGGCAGGACATAAGCGTTCGCGACGGTGGTGGAGGTCCGCTCGTATTCGCGGATTTCGCGGCACACTTCGGATGACAAAGTGATCGCGAGATCAGGCATTGCGGCGGCGATCAGGTCGCGCGCCCGTTGCTCGTGGGTCGGGTTGATGTAGGCGTGCAGGAAACTGATCGCCACGGCCTCGATCCGTTCCGCCTGCAGGGTTTTGGTCAGGCGCAGCAACGCCGCCTCGTCCAGCGCCAGCAACTCCGACCCGTCGGCGGCCAGCCGCTCGGGCACTTCAAGCCGCAGGTCGCGCTCGACCAGCGGAACCGGGCGTTCCATGTAAAGATCGTATTGTTCGAAACGATGCTCGTAGGCGATTTCCAACAAGTCACGGAAGCCGGCGGTGGTGATCAGTGCGGTTCGCGCGCCCTTCCGCTCGATCAATGCGTTGGTGGCAAGCGTGGTTCCGTGGATGACCAGATCGAGTGCCGAACCGTCCAGGCCGGCTTCCGCCAGGATGGCCTGCGTCCCGGCGATCACCGCGTCGTCGGGCGCCTCATGCGTGGTCAGCAGTTTGGTGGAGAGGGTCCGGTCGGGCAGCGACAGCACAACGTCGGTAAAGGTGCCGCCGATGTCGACGGCAAGACGGGTCCGGGCGGTCATCAGGCGGGCAAGCCTCTCGTCGGTTCGGCACAGGGTATCCTGCTGCCCCGGCGGGCGGAAGTCGGTGGATACGCCCGTGGTGACGCCGTTCCGTCAACCGGTTCCGCTGCCTCCCACCGCCGATAGCGGCGGCGCAATATCCTCCAGCGATCGGCGTTCAGCGTCGAGACTTAGGAAGCCCGCGACGACGGCAGCGCCTACCATCAACGCGGCAGCGAGCAGATAGCCGTACAGGATCGACACGCGGGATCCGGTCTCGATCAGCACTCCGAACAGCGCCGGGCCGGCGACGCCGCCAACGCCCGTGCCAAACGCGTAGAACAAGGCGATGGCGATCGCCCGCACCTCCAGCGGAAAGCTTTCGCCGATGGTCAGGTAGGCCGAACTGGCGGCAGCCGAGGCAAAGAAGAAGATGATCGTCCAGGCAAGCGTCTGTTGCACCGCGTCGAGCCAACCCATTACGAATAGCCAACCGGTGATCGCCATCAACACCCCGGAGAGGCCGTAGGTCGCGGTGATCATCACGCGCCGCCCAAGGGTATCGAAAAGTCGTCCCAGCAGCAGCGGACCCATGAAATTGCCCAGCGCGAAAGGCAATATGAACAGCCCGATGTTGCCTGATGCCACGTTATAGAAGCGGGTCAGGATCAGCGCGTAGGTAAAGAACACCGCATTGTAGCAGAACGCCTGCGCCGCCATCAGCGTGACCCCCAGCCAGGTCCGCCGCCGGTACGTGGTGACCAGCGCTTTTGCGCCGGCAGCGAACCAGGAGTGCACGTCGGTGCGCAGCTTCAGGAAACCAGGAGGCACCGGCGGCAGCGGCTTGCCGGTCTCCCGCTCGACCCGTTGCTCGATCTCGGCAACGACCCTCTCGGCTTCGCGTGGCTGCCCGTGGGTCATCAGCCAGCGGGGGCTTTCAGGCAGGAACTGTCGCAAGAACAGCACGATGAATCCCAACACGCCGCCAATTACGAAAGCTGCCCGCCAGCCGATCTCGGGCGGCATGATGGCAGGATCCAGCACGACGTAGGCGCCCATCGCGCCGAGTGCAGCGCCGAGCCAGAAGCTGCCATTCACCACCAGATCGGTGAAGCCGCGCCGCCGCGCCGGGATCATTTCCTGAATGGTTGCGTTCACCGCGGCGTACTCGCCGCCAATGCCAGCGCCCGTCATCATGCGGAAAAGCGCGAATGACCAGAAGTTCCAAGACAGTCCGCAGGCGATCGTGGCGACCAGATAGACGAGCACCGTTATGGTGAACAGTTTTTTGCGGCCCAGACGGTCGGTCAGCCAACCGAAGAACACGGCCCCGGCCACGGCGCCCACCAGGTAGGTGCTGGCCGACGCGCCGACCTCGGCCGCCGTCAGTTGCAGCGTCGGGCTCTCTGAAAGGGCGCCCGACAGCGAGCCGACGATGGTGACCTCCAACCCGTCCAGGATCCAGGCGATGCCAAGCGCGCCGATCACCAGCCAGTGGAAGCCGCTCCAGGGGAGCCGGTCCAACCGGTTGGGAATATTCGTTTCATAGACTTCGCCCACCGCCGCCATTGCCCGTCCCGATTTTGTGTTGCCTACTGGGTCATTGCCCGTTGATTGGGCGACGAACCTGGAGATCACGACACATGGATGCGTTTCTGGCCAGGACAGAAGCAACAATCGCGCGATGGCATGGAATCAAGCCGCCAAACCAGGCCGCCAAACGGCTGGCCGCGGAATTGTGCGATACCATCGCTGCGTTCGAGGCGCTGCGCGGCACGCTGGTGTTCGAGGACGAGCCGGCCAGTTTCGAAGCAGCCTTGCAAGCCACCAAGGAGGGTGCTTGATGGTCGGGCTTGCCGATCTGTCGCTGGTGCAGGCTGTCGATGCGGTCGCCAAGGGTGAGGCGACATCGCTCGATCTGCTGCACGCCTGCTGGGCGAACCTGGACGCGGTCAATCCGCAGGTGAACGCGATGATCTGGCAGGAGCGGGACGCAGCCGAGGCGGCTGCCCGTGCCGCCGACGAGATCGTGCGGAGCAAGGCTCGCCGGGGCCTGCTGCACGGCGTGCCGATGGCGCATAAGGATATGTATTACCAGGCCGGCAAGCTCTGCACCTGCGGTTCCGCGCTGCGCAAGGATTTCCGCCCCAGCGTCACCGCCACGGTAATCGAACGCATGGCGGCGGCTGGCGCCTATGTTTTTGGCGGATTGAACATGGCGGAGTTCGCACAAAATCCCACCGGCCACAATAAGACGTTTGGCGATTGTCACAATCCTTGGAATTTGCCATATATCACAGGCGGCTCTTCATCCGGGTCCGGAGCCTCCATCGCGGCGCGCTTCAACTTCATGGCATTAGGGTCCGATACCGGCGGCTCAATCCGGCTACCGGCCTCCGCCTGCGGCGTCACGGGACTGAAACCGACGCAGACCCGGGTGTCGCGCTTCGGTGTGATGCCGCTGTCGTTTTCGCACGATAATGTCGGCCCGCTGGCCCGCACGGCACGCGACTGCGCACGCGTCCTGCGGGTGATCGCTGGGCACGATCCGCGCGACCCGACCAGCGCGCGGGAGAAGGTGCCTGACTATGAGGCGTTCATGACCGGCGACCTGAAGGATGTGCGGATCGGCGTGCCGACCAAAATGTTCCTGGACGGCGCGGATGACCCGGTGGTCGCGGCGATGGAAGCCGCCCTGCTGGTCCTGACGGAACGCGGTGCCAGTGTCAGCCGCTTCGATCTGCCGCTGATGGACGCCGTCGCGGCCTATGGCGGCATCGTATCCCGCGTGGAGGCTGCGCCGATCCATGCCGAATGGATGCGCTCCGACCCGCAGGCTTATGGGGCGCATATCAGCGCGCGCATGTATCCCGGCTATGCCATTCCCGCGGCTTATTATGTGGAGGCGCTCAGCCGCCGTGGTCCCATCCTTCAAGCGTTTGCGAAAGAGGTGTTTTCCCAGGTCGACGTGCTGGTGACCCCGACCATCCGCACCTGCCTGCCGACGTTGGCCGAAACCGATATCGACCGTGGGCCGCCTGGAACCGAGCACCGCTTCATGGCTGTGTCGGCGAATACCAGGCCATTCAATTACCTCGGGCTGCCGGCGATCAGCGTGCCGTGCGGCTTCGATCCCAACAATTGCCCGATCGGTCTGCAGATTGTCGGCCGGCCGTTCGCGGAGGGGCGCATCCTGAACGTTGCCGGTGCCTTTCAGCGGGATACTCGCTGGCATTGGGCGCGTCCGCCGCTGCTGGAGGGCAAGCCGGCCGCGGTGGACGTGACACAGGAGGCCGCTTTGACGGGCACAGTATGACCAAGCCGAAAGTGGCCTTTATCGGCACCGGCGGCACGATCTCATCGCTTGGCCGCGGACCGCTGGATCTGCAGGATTACAGTGCCGCCGGCATCATGATGCACGCCGAGGAGATCCTGCAGCGTTGGCCGGAAACCGCCCTGGTGGCCGATGTCTTGCCGATCCGATATCGTAATATACCCAGTCCGGCCATCGGTTTTCCAGAGTGGAAGGGGTTATCGGCACTTTGTGCCCAGCTTGTCCGTGAGCATCCGGATCTGGCCGGCATCGTCATTGGCCATGGCACGGCGACGTTGGAAGAGACCGCCTATTTTCTCAACTTGACCATCAAGGTCGCTATCCCTGTTGTCGTGGTTGGTTCGCAGCGGCCGTCCAGTGCATTGTCCAGTGACGCCGGCATGAACCTGGTCAACGCCATCCGCGTCGCCGCCAGCCCGGAGGCGCGGGGCCTTGGGGTATTTGTCGTGCTGAATGACGAGATCCACGCGGCGCGCGAGGTGACCAAGACCTCCACGCTGCGGCTGCAGACGTTCCGAACGCCGGATTTCGGCGTCCTGGGGCATGCGGACGGCGATGCGGTCGCGTTCTATCGCCGGCCGGTTCGTCGTCGCGCACCTGACACCGAGTTCGACATCGCTGGCCTTGACGTCATTCCGCGAGTGGATATTTCGTACTCATACGCGGGCGGTGATGGCACCGCCGTGCGTGCATTCACCGCGGCTGGTGCGGCAGGCATTGTTGCCGCAGGGTTTGCGCCTGGCTTCTGCCCGCCGGACGAGATCGAGGCGCTGATTGATGCCGCGCGCCAGGGAATCGTCGTAGTGCAATGTACCCGCGCCGGATCCGGGCGGACATTTCGCGGCACCAAGCTCCGCGAGGCGGGCTTCCTGATCGCCGACAATCTCAATCCCCAGAAGGCGCGGATCCTGCTGTCCCTGGCGCTGACCGTCACCCGTGATCCTGAGGAGATCCTGCGAATTTTCCGCACCTACTGACGATGGTTGACGCCAAAGCCGTCCATCGTTTGGAACGAGCCAGAACCTGTGCCCGGACACGTCATATCACGACTACAAAACAGCTTTGCACGTTAGAGAGCGCGGGCCCGGACTTTAAGGGCCACGTCGAGAGTAGGCTCTGTAAGGGAATTAGACATTCCACGTTCAGGCGGAGCGGCGGCGGCGAATCACGTTAAGACCAGCCAAGGACGCGCCAAATAGCAGGATGCTGGCCGGTTCAGGAACGGGATTGGATTGCCAGTTTGCAGTCAGGAACGCCTGATTGAAATTGTTCGGTCCCTCGCCGACATTGGTGATAGTCGCGTTCGCGGGAATGGTGCAAACCGTCGGGGCCGAGCAGAATTCGCCGGTGATGGTATCCATAACAGGAATAACGCCATTAAGATGCGTGATGATGAATTGTTCACTAACCGTGTAGATGAGTTCTTCATCAGCGGATACCTGAGCGAAACTGCCTGATGTCGAGAGGCCGCCGTCATTCCAGGAACCAGAGAAGGTTACGGGACCGGCTGAGGCGGCGGCCGTGACAGTCACGCGGTTGCCGATTCCGGTCGTTGAGCTTCCATCTACCGTGATGCCGTACTCGAAGTCGCCGGCAACCGTGGTGATCTGTCCGGGCACCGAGAAGTCGTCAATGGCGATATAGGCTGCCCTAGCCGGCAGCATTCCGATCAGGCAAACCGCGCCCAGCGCAACCGCGCTGGCTATCAGAGGTGTTGATTTCATTTTGTTCCTAGTCCTCGAGTCTTTCCTAAGATAATTCGACGCTGACAATTTCGGCGGCAAAGAATCGGTTCATCAAGAATTTTATTCTCAAATCGGAGCTAAATTTTGCTTGATTGTAAAGAATCTCAGTACTCTAGTTCCTATCGTTATCCTTTGAGTCGCGAGTGTTCAAGGATGGGGGATGACGAAGGGCCTTCCGAGCGGCTTAAGGGCCTGTCACGTAGAAAGTAGCGGTTTTCGTCAGATACGGTCGAGCCTAGCCGACCATGTGCTACGCACGACATCCAGCAAGGTAAGTTACTGGATCGCTACGTCTGCTTTTATGGATGCGTATTGCAAAATGCCGTTAGCCTGGTTGGATCGGCTGCATCCATCGGAACCATCTTCCCTTCGATAGGGAAACATCTTGACATTTGCGCTCTTTTATGATTTTATTCCCAGACTATATTAGACCAATCCGCGTTACCGTTGACGCACCTTGTGGCCACCAATGTCATCGCCGACGAAGGCGGGCGACCGACGACTTTGTCACCCCCGGCCCCGCGCGTCGTGGGTCCCAGGCCCCTCGGCCTACGCCGAGGGCATGCTTCGCCGGGGATGACACGGCCGGGGATGACATAAGTGGATAACCGGTGGAGCTTTTCATGTGTCAGCCTCAACGGGGAAGGGTAATCGTTGCTTGACTGTTTTTTCATTACTTCCATAACGAAGAAGCTCTTTTGAAATCATGTACATTCTCGTTCCGGATCCGGTATGTCGGCTGCTCTGAGCGAGGTCGCACGCTTGTTCGGCCGATCGTTTCCAAATCCTGCGACCGCCGCGGCGGTCGCGGTTCTGTCCAATCCCTCGGCCGCCTCGCTGGTCCGGCACGTCTCACCCGGCGCATTCGCGTCAACCGGTCTGGGCAATTTGAACCGTGGGTTGTCAGCGGTCGCGCCACACTTGACCAACGCAGAACGTGCCGCCTGGGCGGCGGCGATGGCAGGGCCGCTCGCCAAGGCCGCGATCACCGCCCCGCGTTGTGTTGCTGCCTTTTTGGGCCAATGTGCGGTCGAAAGCGACGGCTTTCTGGCATTGGAAGAAAACTTGTCGTACAGCGCCGAGCGCTTGTGCCAGGTTTGGCCTGGCCGGTTCCCGACCGCGACCGCGGCGGATGCCTGCGCTTTCCAGCCGGAGATGCTGGCAAATCAGGTTTATGCCGACCGCATGGGCAATGGCAGTGTTCAATCCGGCGACGGTTGGCGGTTTCGCGGGCGCGGCCTGATCCAGATCTCCGGCCGGGCCAATTATGAGCGGTTCGCCGCGGCCATGAATCTGGCTCTGGACGAGGCTGTGCAGAATGCCGCGACCCAGGCCGGCGCGGCTGAAAGCGCGGCCTGGTTCTGGCAGGTCAACCGCCTGAATGAACTTGCCGAGGCATGGTCGATCGATCTGATTACCCGAAAAATTAACGGCGGCACCACCGACGCGGCGCAGCGAAGCCGACTATGCGAAGCCGCCCTGCGCGCCATTGGAGAGTGACATGTTTGCATTTCTGCTTCCGCTTGTTCTGGGCCTTGCACCGCAGCTAGCAGGGATGATCTTCGGGTCAAAAGGCGCCGCTGTCAGCAACAAGGTTTCCGACGTTGTCCAGGCGGTGGTTGGCGACGCGGCCGACCTGTCCGCACCGGGTGGAGCCGCCGCGGCGGCGGCGGTGATCCAAGCAGATCCTCGGGCCTCTGCCGATTTGGCAGCAAAACTATCCGATCTGCACCTGCAAATGCAAAAGGAGCAGGATCAGGAAGCCGACCAGGTTCGCCGTGACACGATCGAGGAACTCAAGACACAATTGGCCGACACCAGTTCGGCCCGCGACATGGCAATCGAGCTGGCCAAGTCGCATAGCGGCCTGGCCTACGGCGGGGTCGTCGTCTCGGTGGTGATCGTTGTTGGATTTATCATGACCACCTATGCCGTGCTGACCAGCCATATTGGTGCGAACGAGGGACAACTCGGTTCCATCGTGCTTGGCACGCTGGCCGCGATGGCGACGCAGGTGGCCAACTATTGGCTTGGCTCAAGCGTCGGCAGCAACACCAAGAATGCCTTGCTGGCCAGCGCTCAGGACCAACTCGCGACCAGCATGCCGATGAATTTCGTCCGATCGGACCGCCAGAGCTGATCGAAGGGCGTCCGGCAACGCGCGCATGACCTGGGCTAGAACATCAGTCCAGTCGCCGGCTCGCTGCTGGCGCAGCAGCCGGAGCGATGTATACCAAGGGCTGTCGGCACGGCCGAGCAGCCAGCGCCAGTCCGGTGCGGCGGGCAGCAGGACCCAGGCGGGCTTTCCCAGTGCGCCCGCCAGATGGGCAATCGACGTATCAACGGTGACGATCAGGTCCAGGTTTTCCAGCAGCGCCGCGGTTTCCGCATAATCCGTCAACTGGGCGGACAGATCAGGCACGCCTAGCCCGCGGGCGGAGGCGCCATGGTGCAGGTTGATGAATGTGATGCCCGGCATCTCCGGCAACGGGAAAACCAGGCACGGCGGTATGGAACGGCGGCGGTCATTGGGGTGCGCGGGATTGCCGGCAAGCGCCACGCCCACGTTTCGGCCGACCGGCAGTCGCGCCCGCCAGGCCGCCACTCGTTCGGCGTCGGCCCGCAGATAGCCGGACGCGCCAGGTAATGTGTCGAGGGTCGTGCCGAAGACGTGGGGCAGGCTCATCAGATCAATCCACGCGTCGTAATGTGGCAGCGGATCCTGGATCGCTACCACGCCAATGCCGGAGATGGATCGGATCAGCGGCGCGATGGTTGAGGGACAGAGCAGAATAGCGGCGCCCCCGGCATCGCGGATCGCCGGCAGAAAGCGGGCAAACTGGATCACGTCGCCCGCCCCCTGTTCCGCCCGCACCAGGATGGTTCGACCGGCGGGATCGGAACCGTCCCATTGTGGGCCGGCCAAGTCTGGGAAATCACTACGGTAGGGCAAATGCCGCTTACGCCATTCGTATGCGGCGAAGCCGCGTGGAAGATCACCGCTCAACAGCGCGGCGATGGCGAGATTCCAATGCGCCTGTGTAAAATCCGGCGACAGCTTGATGGCGGTTTCGCAGGCCTCGATCGCTGCTGTCACCTGGCCTCTGGCGGTCAGGATAAAGCCAAGGCTGGCATGCGCCTCCGGCAGGTTGGGATCCAGGCGTATGGCTCGTCGGCACAGATCCTCCGCGGCCGCCATATCGTCCAGGTCGGCTTGTGCGTTGGCCAGATTAAGACAGGTGGGCGCATGGTCTGGTCGGAGCGCAGCCGCGCGCATCAGCGCGGCGCAGGCCCTGGCTGGCTCCCCCAATCCATTCAAAGCCGAACCTCGGGCGAAGTGGAGCTCGGCATCGTCCGGTGCGGCGGCAAGGCAGGCGTCGGCCTGTAGCAAGGCCTGACGAAACCGGCCCGCCGCCATAAGCGCTCGCACGAGATTGCGGCGCATCCCCTGATGCGTCGGCTGGCGCCGCAGCGCGGCAATGAAGTGATTGATCGCGGCGTCGAAATCGGCGCTGCGCAGGGCATGCAATCCCTGAATATATAGCCCCCGCCCGTCCTCTGGTTGGAGGTCCGACGACGGGGTCAATGCGGCGGGGGGCACTGCAAGTTCAGCCGTTTTGTGCATCAGGCGATCCTGCCGCCCAACTGGTTAACATCAGCTAAATGTGTGCGCTCTGACGGGATCGGCGCGTATGTCGGGATGGCGGCGCACAGGCCCGCTGGCTGGCACTCGCGATGGAACAGCAGAAGACGGGCGGATGATGCGTCCGACTTCGGCCTTTATCGTGCATCCGTCAGCACGGCGTGAGGCAGAAACTTATCGCTTGAGATCTGTTTCGTGTGGTATAAATAACCCTCGTGAACTGGCAGCGGGGATAATTATGATCTTCCGGCAGCTATTCGACGTGACTTCGGGCACCTACACCTATCTGCTTGCCTCTCGCCGCGGCGGTGAGGCGCTGATCATCGATCCGGTGCTGGAAAAGGTCGATCGATACCTCGCGTTGATCCGAGAACTCGATCTGCGGCTGGTCAAGGCGGTCGATACCCATTTGCATGCCGACCACATCACCGGCCTGGGCGCGCTGCGGGACCACACGCGGTGCATCACCATGATGGGAGAGCAGTCCAGCGTCGATGTCGTCTCGATCCGCCTGTCAGACGGCGACGTCATGCGGATCGAGGGGGTGGAACTGGAAGCGATCTACACGCCTGGTCATACGGATGATTCCTATAGCTTCCGGATGCATGATCGGGTGTTCACCGGCGATACGCTGCTAATTCGTGGCACCGGGCGAACCGATTTCCAGAACGGCTGCGCCCGAGCGCAATACGAGTCGATCTTTCACCGGCTGCTGCGCTTGCCGGACGACACCATGGTGTTTCCGGCGCATGACTATAAAGGCGACACAGTCAGCACCATCGGTGAGGAAAAACGCTGCAATCCGCGCCTGCAGGTGCGATGTGTCGACGAGTATGTGGCGCTGATGAATGGCTTGAATCTGTCCAATCCAAAGATGATGGACGTGGCCGTGCCCGCCAACATGCGTCAGGGCCTGGCGCAGGAGCAGATCGCTCTGCGTGGCTGGGCGGTCAGCGCCGACCTGGCCCAAGCCATGGTCGGCTGCAAGGACACAGTCTTGATCGACCTGCGGGAGCGGGCCGAGCGACGGAAGCACGGGGCGATTCCGGGGTCACTGCACGCACCGTATTCGGATCTTACGAGACCATTTGCAGTCAGGTGGAATGCTGCATGAACTGGGATCATCCACCGGCCGTCGACTGCTGTTCTACTGCGCCTTTGGTGAGCGCTCGGCGATGGCGGTGCAGGCCGCCCGCGATGCCGGGTTGGACACGGCCTGTCATATCCGTGGTGGAATCGACGCGTGGAAAAAGGCGGACGGCCCGCTGACCCACTGACGCTGTTCCCGGCTCGTCAGCCCATCCGGGAGGCGGTAATGTTTGATATGCGCATGTTATTGGCTCGGTTGGCCAGGTCTCGAATAAAGCGTCGACCCGGTCGTTCGATTGTTACGTAAGTCGCGTAGGCAATCGGGATCACCATCAGGGTGGTGAGCAAAATCGCAAGTTCACCACCCCAAAACGGGATGGGGTAACCCCACATTCTGTCGATCAACCCAAACCAAAGCGGACGCAGGGGAATGTGCAGGAGATAGATCGAGAAAGAGATTTCGCCGACGAAAAAGAGGATTTGTGTCCCAGCGATCCGGCCGATCATGCCTTGGTTGACCGTTAGCATCATGATCAGGGCAGGAAAGGCGAACACGGTCAACAGGTCGATACGCAGCAGCACCAGTATACCTATGGCGGCGATCACCACTGCCCCGGCCCTGTCTGATCGGAGAACCTGCCGTATGTGCGCGCGGCGAAGCAATTTGAACGATAGGATCCCCAGGGTGAATTCGATCAAACACAGGATCAACGCTTTCGGGAACGCTACTATAAAAAGTCCGAGATGAGGATTTGGTGCGGCAAGGACCGCAAGACCGGCCAGGCCGGTGCCAAAAACCAGCATTTCGACGCGGGGCGATCGGCCGCCAAGCAAGATCAGGATCGCTGGGAAGCAGAGATAAGCCGCAAACTCGTTGCTAATGGTCCAAGATGGACCGTTCAGATTAACGCCGATCCCGAACCCTGGCAGCAACAGGATGTTGAGAATGCCGTCTCGCAGGGGCTGATCGCTTCGAACAAGGATCGTGGTTTCCGCCGTCGTCTGGTAGACGAGGTTGGCGCCCACCAGGACAAGAACGATTGCGGTGTTCAGCGGGACGATGCGGGCCACTCGCTTGATGAAGAATGCAGGAAGAAAGGCCCATTTTCGTGCTTCGAACACATCTTGATAGGTGTGTGCCATGATGAAGCCGCTGAGGATAAAAAACAGGTCGACCGCGATATAGCCGTGCGGTACGGGTGTGATCAGCGGCACTTGGCTCATCCAGTCGGCGGCAATCGCGTAGTGAAACAATACCACTGAAATTGCCGCGAGTCCGCGAAGCGAGGTTAGCGTCCGCAGTTCGCCGCTGATGGGTTGTTGGTCCACAGTCTGTCCATCCCAAAATTTTCCCGACCTTGCGCAATCCTGGAAAGTAGCGAGCGTTGACTGGAAGTCGATTGCGATGACGATATCTGGTCTGACAATCATCATCCATGAGAAACATAAAGTTAAGGAAATTATTTTTATGCCGAGACAAATCTCATGGACAGCTGGCGTTCCCGGGTGTTTCGGCCTTGTTGGCGACCGGTGGAAAGGCGCCGTTGCTATATCAGCGCGCCTGAGTATCCCGACCGACATGGGCGGTCCGTCATCGTGCGACGCGGGCATCGGGTCCCTCGTCGTCGTGAACTTGGCAGGCGGGGATTTTGCCAAGTATCATCCCGAGCTGAGCGTCAAGCTTCTGACGGCAGGCCGAGCGTTTCGGCTTGAAGCAGCAGGTTGTCGCGCGGTGGTGACAACATGAGGTTTCGCAAATGAAACTTGGTGTCTTCGATCATATGGATCGTGGTCTGGCGCCGCTGGACCTTTTCTACGAGGAGCGGTTGAAACTCGTCGAAGCCTATGATCGGGCCGGGTTCTACGGCTACCACGTGGCCGAACATCACGCGACGCCGCTGGGTGTCGCGCCATGTCCCGGCGTCTGGCTTGCCGCAGTCGCGCAGCGGACGCGAAACCTGTGCTTTCGGTCCGCTGGTTTATCTTCTGCCGCTGTATCACCCGCTCAAGCTGCTGGAAGAGATCTGCATGCTCGACCAGATCAGTGGCGGGCGGTTTCTGCTTGGTGTCGGACGGGGCATCTCCCCCATCGAGCTGCGCTACTATGGCCTGGATCCGGATGAAACGCCGGCGATGTATGCCGAGGCTCTGGAGGTCATCTTGCGCGGCATGACCTCCCCGACACTGAACTTTCGAGGGCAAATATTATCAATACCGCGACGTGCCGATGGAATTGGCGCCATTTCGGACGCCGTATCCGCCGTTGTGGTACGGGCTGGGGCGGGCAGAGGCGATCCCTTGGGCGGTGCAGAACAGAGTCAACATTGTCGGCAACTTGCCAGGCGCCGGAATGCGTGCGCTGACCGATCGCTACCGTGCGGAGTGGCTCGCCCTGGGCCACGATCCGGCCGACCTGCCGCTGATGGGCGTGGGGCGTCACGTGGTCGTTGCGCAAACAGAAAAGGAGGCGCTGCAGATCGCTCGCCGCGGCTATGACAAATGGCGCGCCAGTTTCCTGAAATTATGGATCGCGCATGACATGAAGCCGGTTGCGCACGCGATCTTTCCTGAACGCTTCGAGGACGCCGAGGCGCAAGGCCGCGCGGTTGCCGGGACGCCGGACAAGGTGCGTGATTTTCTGCAGCAGACAATCGACGAGGCGGGGCTGAACTACCTTCTGTGCCGCTTTGCTTTCGGCGACATCACCGCCGACGAGGCACTGAATTCGATCGATCTGTTTACCCGCCACGTGATGGCGGACATCTCGGCCCATCAGGAGGCGTTTTGACCCATGAGCGCGGAATACGAGCTGTTTGCGTTGCGTTACGCAACTCGGCAGGCGCGTCGGCATGAACACTTTATCGGCGGCGATCCCCACGATGGTCCAATGCCGATGGACTACTTCGTCTGGGTAGCCCGCAACGCCGAGCGGGCTGTGGTGATCGACATCGGGTTTACCGCTGAAAGCGGCGGCAAGCGCGGCCGGACATTGGAACGCTGTCCGATCGACTCACTGGCGCTGCTGGGCGTCGATCCGGCGACGGTGGACGATGTGATCCTGACGCACATGCACTACGACCATGTTGGGAACTTCCACAAGTTCCCGAACGCGCGCTTTCATCTGCAGGAACCGGAGATCCATTACGCCGTTGGCCGCTATATGCGGCACAAGCAACTGGCTCGTAGTTTTGAGCCGGACGACGTCTGCGGCATCGTGCGACTGAACTTTGATGGCCGCGTGGTTTATCACAATGGACCCGCGGACGTGTTGCCGGGCATCAGCATCGTGCCGACGGGCGGTCACTCCGCCGGGCTGCAATTCGTCAAGGTGAATACCGCCCGGGGGATCGTTGTTCTGGCGTCCGATGTCACGCATTTCTATGAGAACATGGAGACGTATCGGCCATTCACCACTGCCTTTCACATCGGCGAGATGCTGGATGCGTTCGATACGCTGCTCGCCCATGCGGCTTCGCCAGAACTGATCGTTCCGGGTCATGATCCGTTGGTGATGCGGCGCTACCCCGCGGTTTCGCCTGAACTGGAAGGGATCGCGGTTCGCTTGGATGTATCGCCCAAACAGTGACAGTACGCTGTTCGCCTCAAGCCTGGGCGTCACCGATACTAACGGGACGGCAACATTGGTGTGTTGACCAAGCCTGGATTAAGCAAGCTGTACGCTGATCGATGTCCGCACTGAATATTTCCCGAGATTTGGACATGTAATCTTTCGGCAGCAACCTTCCTTGGTCGATTGGCGTTGTGGCCTGGGAGGAAAACCGATGAAGGCTATTTGGACACGAGCCGCTTTGCTAGCCGGCGGCTTACTGATCCACTGAGTTGGGTTCCAGTCGCAGCGGCACAGCAAGCCGGCGATACGTCGGGCCCGGCCTCTGGCAGTCAAACAGCCGAGCGCCGCGGTCCGGAAGGAGGTGTCTAGTGAGAGCGGCACCGCTGCCGGAGCGCCCGGCAAGGCAGGCAAGCCAGGTGCGGAAGCCGGTTCTCAGCCGAGTGGCTCCCCAAGCGGAGGTCAGACCGGCCACTCGCTAGTAGTTGCTAGCGATTACGGCTGCTTATGGCTGACGTGGCCTTTGGAGAAGGGCGACGCCCGCTATGGGACTTACATGACCCGGACAGCGACGGATGACGATCCATCATCCGTCCCAGACGCTGCTTGGCATCGGCAAGTTGGCAAAATCCGCCTCGTCGAGTGTGATCCGCGGCACAACACCGGTCATGCCTAGAAGCATGAACCACTGGCGGACGTGCTGGCCACAATGCCAGGTGGTTCGCTCCATGAATTCGTGCAGCAGTTGCGGGCCGTAATAGGTCTCCACGGTTTCTTGCCCCGCCTTGTCTGGCTTGGCGGATCCACCAGCCGTGCAGATCGTCTAGTACCTGCTGTCCATAGCCAGCAATGGCGGCACTGGTCTTCAAGTCGGCAGGCGGGCGGAGCGGTCAGCATGTCGTAGGTGAGCGGGGTCCCGCCAGCAACCTCCAGCAGCGCTTCCGGGATGCGGAAGAGGTGGTGCCCAAGACCCGATAGCTGCGCGGGCGGTTTGGCACTTCGGTGTCCAAGCGGGGTCCGGCATCTGCGGGACGATCTGGATCGCGGTCGAGACAAACCGGTCGAGCCGCTGCATCAACTGGATTGGGGACAGGACCGGGCCGGTCGCCTCATTCAGGCCGAGGAACTTGACCACGTGGCCGATGTTCTGCGCAAACACCCAATCGTCGCCGCGCGACAGCACAGGCACGGAGCGGGCCCCAAGACGGCGCAATTCCGGCAGGCCATCCGGATCTTCAAGAACATTGATGGATGTGAACTCGATCGCACGGACCGAGAGAAACTCCTTGAGTTTCAGGCAGCTTGTTCAGCCAGGCTGCCAGAAGACATTCAATAGTTGATCGTCCTGCATGGTTTTCTCCATTCAAGCGTGAGCCTATGGCGGCAACTGGCGTGGGTCAATCACGGTCTGCGGGCGGTGCGTCAATGGTGACATCCAGCCAGCCGCGCGCGATCGAATCGTGCCGTATCGCCGGTCGCGCAGCAGAACGGTGGTGGTGTCGGACTCGATCACCGCCGGGCCGACGATATGCTGATCGGCGCCAGAGCCGGAGAAAGTCGAACACCGGCACGTCCGATCCAAGCCGCGAAGATAAACCTGCCGCCGTGACTTTGGCGCGGCGGTCGGCCGCCGGCGCGTCGGAGACCGCGCGTCTCCACCTGCGGCAACCGCCCGATCACCGACAGGCGCGCATTGACCAGTACCACGTCCTGATCTCGCAATGCGTAGGTGTAAAGCGCCTCGTGCGCGGCATGAAACCGGTCGGCCAGGATGGTCGCCGAGATCGGCTGCGTTCCAGTCGACGCCATCCAGCGGCACGGCGATTTCGAACACCTGCTCGCCATATCGCATGTCGGCCGATCGGTGCAGCGTCACCTCCCCGTCGAACCACGCAAGCCGCGCTCGGCCTTCCGCCTCCATCTCCGCGAAGGCTGCTTTCAGGCCGGCGGTGTCGATCGCGCCGGCCTGTCCCTGGCTGCGGCTGAGTTCCACCCGCAGATCGGTGTTCAGCATGCCCCAGGCCGACAGCACCGAGGCCGCCAGCGGCACCGCCACGCGCGCGATGCCGAGTTCGGCCGCGACCGCGGTGATGTGCAGTCCGGCCGCGCCGCCGAATGCCAGCAAGCGTGTAACTGCCTGCGGATCGACGCCGCGGCGCACCGTCGCCACCCGCACGCCATCCGCCATGCGGCTGTTGACCAGCCGGTGGATGCCAGCAGCGGCCGTCGGCGAGTTCGATGCTCAGCGTCCGCCGCGAGCGTCGCCACGGCCGCCGTCGCCGCATCCAGGTCCAGGCTGCGCCGGCCGCCCAGGAAATTGCCGCGATCGAGGTAGCCCAGCACCAGATTGGCGTCGGTCACGGTCGCCGCGGTGCCGCCCTGGCCATAGCAGGCTGGCCCGGGATCGGCGCCGGCGCTTTCGGGACCCACTGCCAGCAGGCCGGACCGGTCCAGCTTGCCGATCGATCCGCCGCCGGCGCCCAGCGTGACGATGTCCAGGCTGGGCAGCGCGATCCGGGCATTGGCGACCGACTTGTCGCCCGACAAGGTCGGCTGCCCATCGCGCACCACGGCGATGTCGGTCGATGTGCCGCCCATGTCGAAGCCGATGATGTTCTGGCGCCAGCCCGTTTCGGGTCAGTGCCACGGCCGCCGCGACGCCGCCGGCCGGGCCGGACAACGCGGTGCCGGCTGCCAGCCGTGTGGCTTCTGTCCACCGACGCGACACCGCCATGCGACAGGATGACCAGCAATTCACCGTCATAACCGGCCTCTGCCAGCCGGAGCCTGAAGCTGTCCAGATAATGCTGGATCACCGGGCCGACCGCGGCATTGGCGACGGTGGTGGAAAACCGCTCGAACTCCTTGATCTGCGGCAGCACGTCGAACGACGTCGTGACATAGACCCCTGGCAGCCGGTCGCGAACTGCCTCAGCGGCGTGCTGCTCATGCGTGGGGTTGCGCCAGGCGTGCAGGAAGCAGATCGCGACTGCCTGCACGTCGGCTTCCTGCAGCAGAGTCGATGGCGCGATCAAGGGAAGCCGGATCGAGAGGAATTTCACTGTTCCATCGGCTCGCATGCGTTCGCGCACGGCCAGGCGCAGGCGGCGCGGCACCAATGGGGCAGGGGGGGTCATGCGCAGGTTGTAGCGGTCGGGCTTCAGGCCCTCCCGCATCTCGATCACGTCGCGATGGCCCTCGGTCGTCAGCATGCCGACCCGGGCGGCCTTGCCCTCCAGCAGGGCGTTGGTGGCGACGGTCGTGCCATGCACGATGCGCGATGGTGGCGTGCAGCAGGTCGGCCGTGGTCAGGCCGAGCGCGTCTGCCGCCAGCGCGATGCCTTCCAGCACGCCGTCCGACTGATCGGCCGGGGTGGTCGCGGCCTTGGCGATGATGGTCTGCCCGTCGGTGGCGGCGACGACGATGTCGGTGAAGGTGCCGCCGACGTCGATGCCGATCGTGTAGCTCATGCGTTGAAGGTGAACCGGCTGCCGGTGGTGCACTGGATCAATTTTTCCGGCATCTCGCGTTTCGCAGCCTCCGGAAGTTGCTCCCGCTGCAGTGCATCGGGATACGGTGTTCGATAGCGACGGCTGCATCGCCGGTGTCTCCTTGTCAGGCGGCATTCGAGTTGACTGCAGCGGTGTCAAGCAGGGTCTTGGTGAAGAACACCCGTGCCGAACCAGGCGGATCGCAGGCGATACGGCCAAACTCCCGTCCAGCCGTGGCGCGCATAGAAACCGGGCGCCTGCCATGTGATCGTGAAGAGCATGCCGGAATGCAGCCGCGCCGGATCCCCTCGTCCTCCATCATGCGCAGCAGCCGGCTGCCGATATCCTGTCCGCGCAGCGTTTCCGGCAGGTAGACGAGGTCGATGAACAGCAGACCATAGGATGTCCGCCCGATGATGCCGCCAAGGGTCTCGGCCGGTGTCCGGATCGCGCACCAGTGCCGCCAGAGGGGCGCCAGTCACGATAACCGGTCTGCGCTGCGTTGAAGTCGTGCCAGTCCCGTGTTCGCCATGATCGTGCTCATCGGTCTCGCTGGGTTCGATCTGTCAGGATCAGAACGGGGCATCGGTCATGCCAGTCCCTCCGCCTGCGTCAGCCGCCGCGTCGCGCGCGCCGGGTCGCGGCGAGCCGGATCGCCCCAGCCGCCGCCGCCGCCGGACAGGACGTGGATCACGCTGCCGGACGGGACCGGCACGTTGATCTCCTTGCTTTTCAGTTTCACCGCTGGGGCATGCGGGCGCCAGCAGCGTATAGTCGTGCGGCGCGCCGTCATGGCCGCCGCCGATGCCACGTGCACCATGCACCACGCCTTCGCCAGCGGTGTTCGCCATCGTGATGCCATCGGCTTCCACACGCAGCCGCATGTCGCCGCCGTAGCCGCCGCGATACTGTCCCTCGCCGGCCGATCCGGCCCGGTATTCATGCGTCTCGAACACCAGCGGGAAGCGGGTTTCGGCAACCTCGATGCTGCCGAACTTGATGCCGCCGGCGGAGTGCCACTCGCCGATCGTCGAATAGCCGTCACCCGCCGCCGATCCGCCACCGCCGGGACGCGCCTGGAACATGTGCCAGATGAAACGCCGGCCGGTGCGCGGATCAGTGCCGTTCAGCGCGATCCGCAGCCGCCGTCCCCAGCCGCCCATCGCTCGATCAGGGCAGGCCTTGGCCAACGCGACGATGATCGCCTCGATAACCTCATTGGAGCAGTGGCTGGTGCACATGGTCACCGGCGCGCCCTCCCGCGCCCAGACGATGGTGCCTTCCTTCAGCTTCACCGTCAGCGGGCGGAAGGCGCCCTCGTTCTTGGTGATATCCGGGTCGAGCAGAAAGGCGAACGCCATAGCGACGGCGGATTGCGTGTTGGCGTGGGAGGAGTTGATAAAGCCGGTGACCTGCGGATCGGAGTTCGTAAGATCGACGATGACGTCGCTGCCCTGCTTGGTGACGCGGGCGCGGATGACAATGTCCGTCGGTCGAACCCGTCATCGTCCAGCACCGCCTCTCCATCGTAGACGCCGTCCGCCCAGCCCGACACGATCTGCCTGGCATAGCGCTCCGCGGCATCCAGCATGGCTTCCACCGAGGCAGCCAGGGTCTCGGCGCCGAACTCCTGGATCACGGCGCCTAGGCGCTGCTCGCCAAGCCGCGCCGCGCCGATCTGCGCGGCCAGGTCACCACGGAAGTCGCGCGGATGGCGGACGTTCAGCGCCAGCATCTCCAGCAAGTCCTCGCGCAGCACGCCGTTCTCGGTCAGCCGCATGGGTGGCAGGCGCAAGCCTTCGTGCCAGATCTCGGTCGCCGCGGGATTATAGGCGCCATGCGTTGCGCCGCCGATGTCGGAGTGGTGGGCGCGGATCGCCGACCAGAACATCAACTGCTCACCGGCGAACACCGGCACGAAGACGGTCAGGTCCGGCAAGTGCGAGCCGCCGCGATAGGGATCATTAAGCAGATAGACGTCATTGCGGCAGGGCTGCGGGAATCGTGCCGCCAGCGCCTTCGCCGCCCACGGCATGGCGCCGACGTGAACCGGGATATGATCGGCCTGCGCAATCAGCCGGCATCGCGCGTCGATCAGGGCGATGGAGAAGTCGCGCGACGAGTTCAGGATCTGCGAATAGGCCGTGCGCAGCATGGCCTCCCCCATTTCCTCGGCGATGGCGTTCAGGCGGTTCTGTAACACAGCGATGGTTATCGGGTCGGTCATAGGTGGATCGTGGCGTATCCCGCTGTGATGGGGAAGCGGTATTCGTTGAAAGGGTGTCGGCGTCGGGTTGCATTGGATCGGCGATAATTGATCGCAAATCGGCGCGAAACCGTGCATGCTCTACTTGCGATGGCCGCGACGACTTTGTCTGGCGATCAGATGCATCAAGCGCGTGACAGGCCCGCGGCTCCATGAATGCAAATTCGGGAGGAGAGGCTAGAATGATCAGAACACCGCCTGGCTGGGGGGCTGACATGCTCACCCGCGCCTATCATTCCGTGGTCTGGCCCAACACGACGGAAGCCGCGCGACAGGCTGAGCGCGAGGCCCCGATCGTGGTACGGCGGATCCATGTGGCTGACCTGCGCTGGGCATTGTCCCGTGGGCTTGCAGATTTCGGCACTTCCCGCACGGACGTGGTTTTCTTGTGCGTGGTCTATCCGCTGGTTGGTTTGCTGCTGGCTCGCCTGGCGTTCGGCTACGAAATGCTGCCGCTGGTGTTTCCGCTGGCGTCGGGTTTCGCGCTGGTGGGACCGCTCGCCGCGGTCGGCCTGAATGAGATGAGCCGACGGCGGGAGCGCGGTCTGCAAGCCGGCTGGACGGACGCATTTGGCGTCTTTCGCTCGCCGTCGTTCCTCAGCATCGCTCTACTCGGCATCGTCTTGATCGGCATGTTCTTGTTTTGGCTGGTGCTGGCGCAAGCGATCTACGCCGTGACCTTAGGCCCCGAGCCGCCGGCATCGGTCGGAAGCTTTGTGCATGACCTGCTGTTTACCCGTGCCGGCTGGACGATGGTGATCCTGGGCACAGCGGTTGGCTTCGTCTTCGCGGTGGTGGCAATGAGCATCAGCGTGGTCTCGTTTCCAATCATGCTGGACCGCAACGTGTCGCTGGAAACCGCGGTGCGCACGTCGATCAATGTGGTGCGGCGCAATCCGCTGACGCTGGCGGCCTGGGGTGCGATCGTTGCCGGCAGCCTGGTGATCGGCTCGATCCCTCTGCTGCTAGGGCTTATCTTCGTGATGCCCGTGCTGGGGCACGCGACCTGGCATTTATACCGCCGCGCCGTATCGAGTTGATTAGCCAGGCGGCGGCCTGAGGCGGCGGTGCATGTCTGGATGTTGCGCTATGCGCTAGAGCAAGCCGGAAACTGGACATTGAGGGATGGCGCACTGGCGGACAGGCAACCGCCGCCACCCGCGAAAGGGCTCCTGCGCCGGACGAGCGCTTGACGTGGTGCTCCAACTGGCGGACCGGCATGTTTACCAGGTGTTCATCACGGACCGAACAGCCAGCTCCGCTGATCGTGACCTTGTCGCGGGACCGGTCGTCGCGTTTGGCAAGAAAGCCAAAGTCATGCCGTTAAAGGAGCCACCAAGTGGACCCGATCTCCCGCCGCAAGATGCTCGCTGCCACCACGGCCGGGGGCGTGCTGACAGCTGGTAACGCCATCGCCCAAGGCGTTCCGCAACCGATGCAGGGGACAAAGGGCGCCAATGATCCCGGGCCGCGCAACGTCCCGGTGGACACGCAGAACCCGGACATCCTGGCGCCGCCCACCACTGACGCCGGCGACTTGCCGAACCTGAAATGGTCGTTCGGGCTGAGCCATAACCGGCTGCTCGAGGGTGGTTGGGCACGCCAGACGACGGTTCGCGAACTGCCTGTATCGAAGGAAATCGCCGGCGTCGACATGCGCCTGCTGCCAGGTGCGATCCGCGAGCTGCATTGGCACAAGGAAGCTGAGTGGTCGATCATGCTGAACGGCAACGCGCGTATTACCGCGGTCGACGAAGACGGCCGCAACTTCATCTCCGACGTGCAGCAGGGCGACCTTTGGTATTTCCCGGGCGGTGTGCCGCATTCCATCCAGGCGCTGGACCAGGGCTGCGAGTTTCTTCTGGTCTTCGATGACGGGGCCTTTTCCGAGGATAGCACGTTCCTGATCAGCGAGTGGTTCGCGCACACCCCGAAAGAAGTGCTGGCGAAGAACTTTCAGGTGCCGGAGAGCGCGTTCGACAATATTCCATCCAAGCAACTGTATATTTTCAAGGAGCCGGTGCCGCCGCCGCTGCAGCAGGATCTGGTGACTGGTCCGGACGGGACGGTGCCGAACCCGTTCTCCTTCAAGCTGATGGACATGGCGCCGATCAAGAGTTCCGGCGGCACCGTACGCATTGTGGACAGCCGGACGTTCAAGGCCTCCAAGAACATTGCCGCCGTGCTGGTCGAGGTGGAGCCGGGTGGCTTGCGTGAACTGCATTGGCACCCTCTGGCGGATGAGTGGCAATACTACATCTCCGGCGAGGCTCGCATGACGGTGTTCGGGTCCGGCATCAACGCCCGCACCTTTGACTACCAGGCCGGCGATGTCGGTTACGTCCCCCGAGCGATGGGCCATTACATTGAGAACACCGGCCAAACAACGATGCGCTATCTGGAAATGTTCCGTGGGCCGCGCTATACCGACGTATCACTCGAGCAATGGATGGCGCTCATCCCGCCGGAACTTGTCAAGCAACATCTGCGGCTGGATGACGCGACGATTTCCAAGTTGCGCAAACAGAAGGAGCTGGTGGTCGGACCTGTCCAGGGCGGTCAGCCAGTCGGGATAGCGACGTAGGCTGCCGGTGCGTCAGGCAGGTATCGCGACCTTTCAGTGACCGGTGCCGGCGCCAAACTGTGATACGATTTCGGCCAGGGAAGCGGGGGATTGCCCGGACAGCGTCGGGATTATCGAGAAAGGATCGCCATGGAGACACGGTTCTGCGCCAGGGCGGGCGGAAGTTGGCTGCGTGGTTTGGTCTACGTCCTGACGGCATTGTTTTGTCTGCTTGAACCGACAAGCGGGCACGCCGATTGCGTGGTTCGGCAAGCGACCAGCGTCGGGTTGAGCATGGTCGGCGGCAGAATTCTGGTTCAGGTGGAGGTGAACGGCATCCCGTCATCCTTTATCCTCGACACCGGCGCGCAGCGGTCCGTTGTCACCGAGGCAGCCATCAGACGTTTGGGTCTGGCGCGCGACCAATGGGTGGGAACCACGATGAGCGGCATCGGCGGGATCAACCGCCGAGCCAACGCCAATCCTCGGAGTTTCACTTTGGCGGGGGTCCCGCTGGTGCGTCGCACCTTGAACCATGACACCAGTCTGACGGTCGGCGTGCTGCCCGGCTCCTCTGCCCCAGGTCCGGTCGTCGACGGCCTACTTGGCCGTGACTACTTGTCGCTGTTCGATCTCGACCTGGACATACCCGCGCTACGGCTAAGCTTGTTTCAGCCCGTCGGCTGCTCTGGCCGGTTCCTGCCGTGGGCGGACAACTATATCGCGGTGCCGATCAGCAATCCGACGGAAAACGCACTGGTGGTCCCGGTTGTGCTCGATGGAATCCCTTTGCGGGCTTTGCTGGACACCGGTGCCAGCGGCAGCCTGCTTGGGGCGGCCGGTATTTTTCGATTAAAAGTAGACCTTGCCAGCCTGGGGTCCGATGCGACCGAACAGGTCAGTGGCCTCGGACCGCACATCGTGACGTTGCGCCGGCACCAGTTCCGTTCGCTGAGCGTCGGCGGACAGTCCATTGGAACGCCGCTGCTTTGGGTCGCCCCCCTGCGCCTTACGCCGATCGTCGATATGCTGCTCGGGGCTGACTGGCTGGCTGGGCGGCGGGTATGGATCTCCTATGCGACCCACCAGCTATTCATCGCTGTCCCGTAGCGCGGCAGCGGGAACGGGCTGCCATGGACGAACCGTGCGAATCTGGTCGTTAAGACCATGGAGCCGGCCAGCCGCCAAGCGCTTCTCGTAGACCGTCAGGTAATGCTTGTTGATGTCGCCTGTCGCCTGTCACCCGCCGCGCGACGGCCTCCTTGGCCTAGTTTGACAAAGTCACCGTACCAGCAACGTTTTTCCTTTACGTTGGTGCTGCTCTGCGTTGCGAGCGGTAGCGGGATTGGATGGCACTGCGTCGGCGTGCGTGACGCTGGTTGATCTGGTCGACCAGCGCCTCCTTGCCCTGCGGCTTGCGCGGCAGCGTTTCCTTCAGCATCGCGACAATGTCGCGCGGCGTCAGTAACGCCAGGCTGGGCTGATGTACCACCCGCTGCTCGACGATGAACAGCATGGCGAGCATCACCATGGTGACGTGGTGGTGCCAGGCGCGCCAACCCACCGCCTGGTAATCGGCAAGACCGCACTCGCCCTTGGCATCCTCAAAAGCCCGTTCAACCCAGTAGCGCGTGCCCTGCATCTGGGCCAGGCGCTCAAGCGGCGTGTCGGCTGGTGCGTTGGACAGGCTGTATTTGATCCGCTTCGGCGCGCCTACCTCGCGGCGGACGACCAGGTGCCAACCCCGCGCCACCGCTTCCTCGCCATCCCATACCCAGACCCGCCGGTGCGCGATATCGACCTGCAACGGACCGCGCGTGCTCGCGCGCAGGGTGCAGCGCTTCCAGTTGTCCACGCTGAACCCAGCGACCAGCTTCTCCACCGTGATGCCATCCACGGCGGCTTGTTGCTTGCTTGGTGGACGGCCTCGGATGGGCTGTGGCGGTGGAACGTGCAGCCCCGGCGGTTCGCTCCAGACCCGCTGCGTGCCATGGACATCGGCAACGAAGGTCTCGCCCATGTCGTCCAGCGCGCGCAGGAAAGCGGGTTCCTTGCCGTAGCCGCCGTCCACCCCGACCCAGCCAAACCGCATCCCGCGCGCCCGCGCCGCACGCACTATCTCAAGCGCGAGTTCGGTCTTGGACCGCATCGTGCGCGCCTCCACCGGGATCTCGGCCCGGTCACAGCGGGCCGGATCGTCGATCCAGCGCTGCGGCAGGTAGAGCCGCATGTCGACCGGCGTGTGCCGCGCGCCGTCGGTCAGCACCGCAAACACCGCCACCTGACAATTGTCCACCTTGCCCAAACGCCCGCACCACTGCCGAGCCACGCCAACCGAGCGATCGCCCTGCTTGACGAAGCTGCTCTCGTCGAGGATCAGCGCGCTGTCCGGCTTGCCACCCAGCAGGCGGTCGGCATCACGGCCGATCTGCGCGATAACTGGTTCGTGCCGCCACGGCGCGTTACTGATGAAGTGCTGGAACTGTTGCTCGCAGCCATCTTCAACCACGGCGGCCATCGCGGCGAACGTGGCTGTCTCGGTCTGCGCAAGCCCATGCAGGTAGCGCTGGGCCACCGGCGCATTGTTGTGCCCGCGGCTGCGGAAGAACGCGCCATAGCGGTCAATGAAGCCCGCGAACGCATCGGCGATGCGATCGACCAGCGATCCGGTCAGCGGTCATCAGCACATACGGTCACCCGACGAATTGACGCTCTCACTTCGCCCCTCCAGTCCTGGATGTCCTGGCGCTCCAGTGATTCAGCACGCGCTCCAAACGTCAAGAGGCGATAGCGTGCCAGGCGCAGCGCAAGCGGTCTCGCTACAGTCGTGCCGCACGCGGTGACCACGACCGGCGACGGCAAATTTGGATGGGAACGTTCCGGTCAAGGTGACTTTGTCAAACTAGGCATTGGCCCCCAAAGACGGCGCGCGCCCGGTCCTCGTTGGGATCAAGGCCTGCCGCGGAATGACTGCTTTGAACGTGACGAGCCCAGGGTTACTTACGCGTGTCATCACCGGACTTGGCCCGGTGACCCACAAATTTCTTCTTTGAAACCAAAGTCATGGGTGGCCGGCCTGCGCCGGCCATGACACAATAAACGAAGTCCGCGCCTCTCCAAGCTCCGCGCATGCGTCATCCAGTGCCCGCGTGATCCGGACGGCGGCCTCATCGATCTCCGCCTCGGTGATGATCAGCGGCGGGGAGAATGCGATCCGGTCGCCGACGAAACGTGTGATTAGCCCATGTTTGCGTGCATGCCTGTCCACCGCCGCCCCGACCTGCCCGGCGGGTTCAAATTGCCTGCGGGTCTGCTTGTCGGCGACCAGTTCGATCCCGGTTACAAGACCGACGCCACGGACCTCGCCGACCAGGGGATGGTCGATCAGCGATGCGAGTGCCTTTTGCAGGTAGGGGCCGACTTGCCGGACGTGGCCCAGCATGTCCATCTCCTCGTAGATACGCAGGGTTTCCATGGCGACAGCGGTGGTGACCGGATGGCCGGCATAGGTGAAGCCGTGCGCGAAATTTCCCAGTTTGCGGCTTTCATCCAGCATCGCCTCGAAGATCCGCTGGTTTACCAGCAGCGCCGATATCGGCTGCATCCCGGCGGATAGCGCTTTGGCGCACGAGATCATGTCCGGTTTCAGGTCATAGGTCTGGCTGCCCCACATGTTGCCGGTCCGGCCAAAGCCGCAGATGACCTCATCGGCGATGAACAGCATGTCATATTTGCGAATGACCGCCTGCATCTTCTCCCAATAGGAGCGGGGTGGAGTCAGGCCGCCGCCGGCACCCATGACCGGTTCCGCAATGAAGGCGGCACAGGTCTCCGGGCCTTCACGCAGGACCAACTGCTCCAGCGCGTCGGCCATACGGGTGGCGAATTGTTCCTCCGACTCGCCCTCGGTGTGATGACGGTAATAGTGGGGATATTCGGTGTGCAGGAAGCCGGGAAAGGGCAGGCCGAAATCGGCGTGCATGTCGGGCTTGCCGGAGGCGCTGATCGAGGCCGAGGTGCTGCCATGATAGGCCATGCGCCGGCCAATGATCTTGCGCTTCTCCGGCTTGCCGATGGCGTGGTGGTAGTACCAGACCAGCTTGAGCGCGGTGTCGTTGGCCTCCGAGCCCGAGCACTGGAATAACACCTTGCTCATCGGCACCGGCGCGATCGACAGCAGCTTTTCCGCCAGGTCCACGCCGGCTTCATGCGTGGTGCCGCGGTACAGGTGGTAGTAGCCCAGTTTGCGCATCTGCTCGTATGCCACCTTGGCCAGGCGTTCAGAGGCATAGCCGAGGGATGCGCACCACAGGCCGGCAGCGGTATCGAGGAACTGGGTGCCGTTGTCGTCATAGACATAGCAGCCCTGCCCGTGGCCGATCACCATAGGGCCTTGCTCCAGGTGGCGGAGCAGATTCGTCTGCGGATGAGCGATGCTGGCGATGTCGCGCGCCTGGATGGAGTTGGGGGCCAGATAGGTCATGCCGGTGCTCTCCCGAGTGGGTCTGTCGGGATGGTAGGGGCAATCCCATGCGACATCCACCACCTATCGCCGCGGCGATGGATGTCCTTTGAGACCTGCGTGGTTAGGCCTGACCCGCGGATCGGCATCGATCGCAATAGGGATGCCGAGTCTGCCTTACCTCCGGGTCCGGGGGTTTGTCCCAGGCAGAAGGATCACCAGGCTGCCTCCAGCAGCTCCCGGACGACCGGAGGCCCGTTGATCTTGCGCGGGTTGGTGTGCACCCACCGGTCATGCATCGACCCGACGGCAATCTCATCGAGCTGATCGGCCTTCACGCCGACATCGCGCAACGTTGCCGGCAGCCCCAGGGTCACGATCAACGCCGCCACCGCGTCGGCGGCCTTTTCGCCTGGTCGGCCGAGTGCTTCGCTCACCCAGATCTGCCGGGCAGCGTTGACCGGTTCGTTGAAGCGCAGGACGTGGGGCAACATGATGCAAGAGGTATAGCCGTGCGGCACGTTGGCCGTGCCTCCGAGGACGTGGCCGATGCCGTGGCTGGCGCCCTTGGGGACGCCGTTCTGCGCCCCCATGATCGACATCCAGGCGCCGAGCTGACAGGACAGGCGGGCGTCGAGGTCGGTCGGATCGGCCTTGACTGTGGGAAGGCCCGCGGCGAGCAGGCGTAAAGCCTGCAACGACATGCCGTCGGAGAACGGTGTCGGGTTGATCGAACAGATATCTTCCACCGCATGGTCGACAGCGCGGATGCCGGTGGACAGGAACAGCCACTCGGGGGTGTGGACGGTCACCGCGGGATCCAGGATCACCGCCTGCGGCATCATGAGTGGATGGGCGTAGCTCTCCTTCACATGCCGCGTTGTGTCGGTGCAGCCGGCCATGGCGGTGAATTCGCCCGCCGACAGGGTTGTCGGCACGTCGATGGAGCGAACCCCTGGCGGCTTGACCGGCGGGCGTTGGGTCTTGCCATCGGGCGTGATGATGGCGCGGAACGCATCCAGTTGCTCCGGCGTGGTGACGTCGTTGCCCAGGCACAGCCCGACCATCTTGGCAGCATCGGTGACGGAGCCGCCGCCGACGGTCAGCAGCAGATCGGCATTCGCCGCGCGTGCCTGATTTGCGGCGGCCACCACGTCGGTGCGGGGCGTATGGGAGCCGATTTTGGCGCAGACGCCGGCGAGACGGTTGCCCAACACGCGGCGGATATTCTCGACCACGTCGGTTTCCCGGTTAAGCGTGCCGCTGGCCAGGACATAGACGGCGCCAACGTCGAGGCGGTTGACTTCGTCGGCCAGTGCCTCCGCCAGCGGAACACCGTAGATCACCCGCTCCATCGGCGGATAGCGATGCGTGCCACGGATCATGGGTTTCGCTCCTTCTTTGGCGTCAGCATGGCGGAGGCGTGGCGGGGCGGAAAGGGGGCTGCATTCGTGGGCAGGCCGTCAAATTGAGGAGCTTGCCAACTCGCCCGGTTCCAGGGCAGACTACAAGGATCGCAGCAACAACCGAAAGGAGGTGATCCAGTGTCTCATTGTTCCGTGGTGTCCCGTGCCCTGACCTGGATCGCCGGCGCGCAGGCGGCGGCGTAAGACTTCCAGTCCGGCGACGGACATCCACTAACAATGTGAAGGCCCCGGGCGCGAGTCCGGGGCCTTCAACTTTACGCGGCCTACCGTCTTCCAAAGACGTTAGATCTGGAGCGCCGCCACTTCAGCGCGTGAACAGCCAATTCTTACCGATCCGTGAGACGTAGCTCGATTCGCCGATCCTTGGCATAGGCGTCGGGTGTATCGCCCGGCCCCAGCGGCTGGTATTCGCCAAACGCCGTCGCGGCCAGATGGTCGGCCGGCACGCCGTCGGCAATCAGCAGTTTTACGACGTTGATGGCGCGTTCCGCCGATAATTCCCAGTTCGAGGCGAACGCACCCCCCTTCACCGGCCGCGGATCGGTATGACCGTCCACGCGCAGTATCCAATTAACATCCGGCGGGATCTTCGAGGCGATATCCTTGATCGTCACCGCGAGGGCGGTCATTTGGTCAATACCAGCCTGGGTCATGTCGGCGCTGCCGACCGGGAACAGCACCTCGCTCTGGAAGACGAAGCGATCACCGACGATCTGGACGCCAGGCCGGTTCGCCAGCACGCTGCGCAGCTTGCCAAAGAACTCGCTGCGATATTGCTGCAATTCCTCCACCTTCGCGGCCAGCGCGGCGTTCAGCTTCTGGCCCAGGTTGGCGATCTGCACATCCTTGTCGTGCCCTTGCCGCTGCACCAGTTCCAGGCTCTCGGCCACCGAAGCAAGCTGCGTCTTCAACTGGTCGATCTGCTGGTTCAGCAGGGCGATCTGCGCCCGCGCGCTGTCGCCCAGCCTCTTCTCGTCGCCGAGCTGGGCCTCCACGGCCTGTCGCCGCTGCTGTTCGGTCATGGCACGCGCGGCGGCGTCCTGCGACTGCTTTTCCAGCTCATCGCGAAGCGCCGACAGGGCGCGGGTCTGTTCCGCCAGATTGGCCAGATCAGACAGCTTCGTCTGCAGCGTAGCCTTGTCGGTGGACACAGTACGGTCCAGCTCCGCGATCTGCTGTTGCATCTGCGCCAACTGAGCCTTCGCCGCAGCCACATCCTGATTGGCCGTGTTGGCTCGCCTGGCGGTCTCGGCAAGCTGTGATTGCAGCTGCGTGTTAGCGACGCCGGCGGCCTTCAGCGCCTGGGTTGCATCTGCCATTTGCTGTGCCAGCCGGTCCCGCTCTGCTGTCCTGCCGGCCAGGTCCTTGCCGAGCTGCGAGACTGAGAGTTGCAGATCCGACGCCTTGCCACGTTCCAGCGACAGCGCATCGGTGAGTTCGGAAAGCTGCCTGGTCGCCTTTTCCAGCGCCTGGCTGCGGCCAGATAGTGCCACCGATAAGAACGCCTGCGCCAGAACGAAGACCAGAAGCACGAAGATGATGACCATCAGCAGCGTCGACAGTGCGTCGACGTAGCCCGGCCATGCGTCCAGGCCGTTACTGCTGTTCCGGCGTGTGCGTGCTGCCATACTGATCTTACCGGGGGACTCGGCCAGCGCCGCGACGGTTCGCGTCAGCAGCCGCAGGTCGTTGCGAAGTTCCGCGGTCGAGCGGGCCCGACCCTGCTCCAATTCGCTTATCAGGCGCTGCAGGTACGTTTCGATGTTTCGCAGATGCACGCGCGCCACATCGTCGCCGCCGTGGGTGTCACCGAGGCGTTGTAGCGCCGGTCCAAGCGCCGACTGCGTTTCGGCGATGCGCATCATCAGCAGCTGGTTGGCCCGCATCGTTTCGACCAAGGTGGCAAGCCGCTCGTTGAGGGTAAGGACCGCCTGCGCGGTCTGGACGCGGGTGTCCTCGTCTCGCACCAGGATGCCCTGCAGGCTTTCCATGTTCTCCGCGGTCTGCTCCAGCAGCGCCTGAACATAGACCGGAACGGAGCTTTCGCCTTCGGCGAATACGCCGGACGATAAACGGGTCAAGCCGGCCAGCCACTCCTCAAGCTCGTTGAAGAAACGGTTTTGCGCCTGACCGGCGGTCAGGTCCAGGAAACCCAGCACCAAGGCGCCAGCGAGGCCGTACATGCTGGCCGAGAAGGCGGTCCCCATGCCGGCCAGCGGCTTGGTCAAGCCCGACTTCAACTGCTCGAACATCAGGTTCATGTCGCCGTTGCCCAATGTCATCCCGCCGATCACATCGGACACCGAACTGACTGTCTTCAACAGGCCCCAGAACGTGCCGAGCAAACCCAGGAAGATCAGCAGGCCAGTCATGTAGCGTGAGAGCTCGCGGCTTTCGTCAAGGCGCGAGGAGATGCCGTCCAGCAGGCTGCGCATGGCGGTCGTTGACAGGGTGAAATGGCCCGCATTGCCGTGGCCGCGGTTCTCGCGCATTGCCAGCATGCTGGCCATCGGCGCCAGCAGCTTGGGCGAGGGCAGTGCAGCCAGTCTGGTGCGTGCTGTCTGATAGGTCTCCAGCCAGGTGACCTCGGGTGACAGCCGCAGCACCTGGCGCAGGTTCCAGAGGATGCCCAGCAGCAGGATCAACAGGATCAGACTATTGAGCAGCGGATTGTTGTCGAACGCCGTGATCAGCACAGGCGACAGCAGAATAGCGACGATGGCAACCGCCACCAGGAATATGGCCATCCGGATCAGGTATGCCGACGGACGTGTCATCGTGGTGCCGCTTGGGCTGCGACAGGACCGGAGCCATTGGCACCGAGCACATTCACGTCGACCCGGTCGGGCGGTCCTTCACCGAACTGCGCCCCCATGGCGCGGACATAGATCCGGGTCGACGATACGCCATCCGCGACCAGCGCACTTCGCACCGCCATCGCCCGTGACAGCGAAATCCGGCGGGCCGTGGACGGATCATCAGGGCTGCCTGGCGCATAAGCCATGACGTTGAAGCTGGTCGTGTCGCTCGCCGGGATCGTGGTCGCGAGTTGCTTAATGGAGGCGACGCTTTCCGGGCTGAGGTCGGATTGGCCGGAGGCAAACGTAATACGAAGGCCGGAAACAGTCGGCGCGGCATTGGTTGCCGCAGTTTCAGACATAGGCGGTGGCGGCGGAGCCCCAGCCGCCGGCGGTGCGGGAGCGATGGGCGTGATCATAGCGGTCTGCGGGACCGTTTCCGGTATGGCTGGAGGCGCCGCAGCGGCCGGAGCCGTGGTGGATAGGGACGCCGCGGGCGGAGCCGCCGTGGATGGGGATGCCGTCGGCGGCGCTGCCGCCGCTAAAGCATTCCCGGAGGCAGCAGCGCCGGAGGAAGTTGGAGCGGACGGAGTTTCCGAGGAGGGGATTGCCGGTGCGGACGTCGCCGATGGGGATGTTTCCAAGCGTGACATTGCCGGCGGCGGCAACGCCGCTTGGGTTCGCCCGCTCGGGTGCGGCGCCGGGGGAGCAACCCGGGGGAGCGAGCCGCCTCCGCCATGCTGCGGCAACGCCTGCAACGCGTGCAGGTCGAGCGTCACCTGCGCATTAGCATGCGTTGTCAGGCACAGGACCATCACAGGCAGGAGCGACAACGGGCGCATTTGTAAAAGTCGTAGCGGAACAAGCCGTTTGGTTCAATGTTGCATCCGTATGTAGTGCAACCGCTGGTGTCATTGTACCACAAGATTGACAAGACCTGCAGGACGCGCCGGTAATTGAGCGGCTATGCGCAAGGGAGTGTCCGATGGACCATGTCAGCCTCGGCTCGATGGCGGTTGATCCGCTTGCCCGGGCGCGTGACCTCGGGCCAGCTTTGGTCGCCGCAGCCGACGAGATCGAACCCACTCAGACGATCCCCGAGCCTCTGCTCAGCCAGATCCATGACGCTCGCCTGGCCCGCATGCTGTTGCCGCGCTCAGTGGGCGGTGATCAGGTCGAACCGTGGACCTATCTGCACGCGATCGAGGAGATCAGCCGCCATGACGCCTCGGTCGGCTGGAACCTGTTCGTCGCCAATAGTTCGGCCTTGATCGCGCCGTTCATTCCGCTGGAGACGGCGAAGGCGATCTACGCCGACACGCGGTCAATCATTTCTTGGGGACCGCCCAATCAATGCACGGCGCAGGCGGTTCCCGGGGGCTATCGGGTCAGCGGCGAGTGGCACTTTGCCAGCGGCAGCCGGCAGGCCAACTGGATGGGCGCGCACTGCCGGGTTACCGAGCCGGATGGGTCGCTGCGGCTGAATCGCTTCGGCCGCCCGACCGTCCGCACCCTGCTGTTTCGCAAGGAGCATACGCAGCAAATCCGTGACTGGAACACGATCGGCATGCGCGGCACTGCGTCGGAGGGCTACCGGGTCAGCGACCTGTTCGTGCCGGAAGCCTATAGCGGCACGCGGGAAGACCCGGCACTGCGGCGCGATACAGGGCCGCTTTACGCGTTCACAATGGCGGGACTTTATGCCGTGGGTGTGGCTGCTGTCGCTTTCGGCGTTGCTCGCGCGATGCTTGACGCTTTCATCTCGCTGGCCAGCGAAAAGAGCCCACGCGGACTGCAACGTTTGGCTGACAGTCCCGTGGTGCAAGCCGATGTCGCGCGCCGCGAGGCCAATCTAGGGTCCGCCCGCACCTGGCTGGTGGAAATACTGAAGGAAATCTGGGCGGAGGCCGACGACGTCGCGCCGATCGGTGTCGATGCCCGCGTCAGGGTGCGGCTTGGCTGCGCCCACGCGATCCATACCGCAATCGAGGTTGCCGACATGGTTTACAAGGCAGCCGGCACATCCGCGATCTTCCTGGGCACTCCGTTCGAGCGGCGCTTCCGCGACATCCATACCCTGTCGCAGCAGATCCAGTCCCGCGAGGCGCATTTCGAGGCCGTCGGCCGCGTGATGTTCAACGGCGATCCCGACGGGACGTTCCTGTAGACTTTGATGCAAGGAAACACGCATGACACAACTGACCCTGGCGAAGGCCCAGACGATTATCGCGGCGGCCCTGGCCCATTCGCGGCAGAAATCATTTGCACCGATGGCCGTGGCCGTGTTGGACGCGCGGGGCGTGCTGAAGGCATTCGGCGCCGAGGAGGGCACAGCGCTGCGGCGTGCCGACATCGCCATCGGCAAGGCGTATGGCGCGTTGTCGATGGGGGTCGGATCGCGCACCTTGGGCAAGCGGGCGGAGGAACGGCCGCATTTCATTGCCGCTGTCACCCACGCGGTCGGCGGATCGCTGATCCCGGTCGCCGGCGGCGTACTGATCCGCGGTGATGACAAGAGCATTATTGGCGCCGTCGGCGTCACCGGCGACAGCTCGGACAACGACGAGGCCGCGGCGCTGGCGGGTCTGGCGGAGGCTGGACTGACCGCCGACCCGAGCTGATTACGGGCCGGCATTGGACTTCACGCGCCGGATGCGCCGCTTCCTGGCGGCAGGCTAAACTTAATCGGCGCGAAAGGCGGCGATGGCCTTCTCGTCGAACGTCAGGCCAAGCCCCGGCTTGTTCGGCAGCACGAGCTGACCATTCTCGATCGCCGGAGTTTCCTCGTACAGGCACAACATCCAGGGCATGTATTCGACCGTCAGGCCGTTCGGGCAGGCGGCGACCAGATGCACCAGCATCTCGGGCATGACGTGGCTGACCACCGGGAGGTTGAAGGCCTCGGCCATGCCGGCGACCTTCATCCATTGCGTGACGCCGCCGACACGACAGATGTCGACCATGACGATGTCGACCGACCTGGCCTCGATCATGTGGCGGAAGGGAACGATGCCCCAGACGTATTCGCCGCCCGCGATCGGCGTCTTCAAGGCCGCCGTCACACGCGCCAGTCCGGCATAATCGTCGGCCGCCGTGACATCCTCCAGCCAGAACAGGCCAACATCTTCCACCCGGCTGCCAATGTCGATCGCCTGCTCCGGCCGCCAGCGCTGATTGATGTCGCACATCAGCTTGATGTCGGGCCCGATCGCTTCCCGCACCACGCGGATCCGGCGTACTTCCTCGGCCGGTGTCGGATTGCCGGGCAGTGCCATCTGGGTCTTCATTTCGGTGAAGCCCTTCTGCACCAAGATGCGGGCGGCTCGCTGAGCCTGCTCATCACTCAAGCCCCGGCGCAGCGAGCCGGAGGCGTAGGTCGCCACCCGGTCGCGATGGCCGCCCAGCAGCTTCCACAGCGGCTGCTCCAAGGCCTTGCCTTTGATGTCCCACAGCGCGATGTCGATCGCCGACAGCGCCAGCGTGAAGATGCCGCCGGGGCCGCACGAATCGCCGGTGCCATTGCGCAGCTTGGCAACGATGTGCTCGATCCGCAGCGGGTCCTCGCCCAGCGTCAGGGCGGCGAGTTCCTCGACTGCGACGCGCAGACTGCCGGTCATCGCGCCGCCGTAGAAGGTCAGGCCGATGCCCTCAATGCCGCTGTCGGTGCGCAGCCGCAGAATGACGATCGGGCGTTGGCGGCCGGCTTCCTCGGGCATATTGGCCAGCGGGTCGTCTTCCGGAATGCGCAGGGCGATGGCTTCGTAACCGGTGATTTTCATGCCGTTTCCTCCGATGACGCCAATCCTATCCTGGATGACCGGCGGCGTCAGCCTCCGCGTAGCTCCTGGGCCAAATCGACGCAGCTTCGGTAACGAACCACCGATGCGTCGCCTCTCAGCACCTCCCAGACGGTGCGTTCGCCGTCGCGTGCGAAGCGGACGTCCAAGTGCCGTTGCCCCAGGCGAAGATCGATCAAGGTCACGTCCGGCAGCCAGTCGGGCAAAGCGGGATCGATATACAGGCGGTCGTTCGGCGCGTCGGGCTGGATCCCCAGCATCGCCTGCAGCAGGGCGAAGCAGGATCCGGCCGCCCAGGCCTGCGGCACGTTCGCCCCCAGGTACTGCACCGGAAAGCTGTCGCCTGTGCGCTCCACGCCGGCGTATAGCTCGGGCAACTGGTTCAGCAGGAAGTGGCTCGCTGCCCCGCTGATGTCGCGGGCAATGCGGTTGGCTTCGGCGCTGAAACCGTAGCGCTTGAAGCCGAGCGCGATCAGGCTGTTGTCGTGCGGCCAGACGGAGCCGTTCTGGTAGGAGTATGGGTTATAGGCCGGGTGGCGGCTGGACAGGGTGCGGATACCCCAGCCTGAGTTCATGTCCGGCGCCATCAGCCTGGACACCACCTTGGCGGCACGATCGGGCGGCACGATCCCGGACCACAGCAGGTGCCCCGGGTTCGAGGCCACGGTCAGCACCTTCCGTTTCCTACCATCCAGCATGTAGGCATAGAATCCGCTGTCCTCGTCCCAGAACGTTTCGTTAAACTTATCAAACAACATGGCCGCCTTGCCGCGCAGCGCGATGGCGCGGTCGGGCTGGTTTAGCGCGTCGAAGATTTCCGCGCTGCGCAGCCACGCATCGTAGACGTAGCCTTGCAGCTCACACAGCGCCTTTGGCCCCTTTACAGGTGAGCCGTCGGCGTAGACCATCGAGTCGCCGGCGTCCTTCCAGGCCATGTTCTCGTAACCAACAGGCGAGCGGGTCTGATATTCCTGCAACATGTCGCCGTCGCGGTCGCCGTCGTTGTCGATCCAGTCCAGCGCCGCCTCGGCGTTCGGCAGGTATCTTTCCAGCAGCGCATGGTCGCCTGTCGCGCGCCAGGCGGCGTGCAGGGTGATCAGATACAGCGGCGTCGCATCGGCGGTGCCGTAATACGGCGTGTGCGGGATCAGGTTGAAGTGCGCCAGTTCGCCGTAGCGCAGCTCATGCATGATCTTGCCGGGTTCGGCGTCGCGATACGGATCGTATTCCTTGGCCTGCCAGCGCCCCAGCACATCGAGCGAACCGCGGGCAAATTCCGGATAGACCAGAATGTTCTGTAATGAAACGACCAGGCTGTCGCGGCCGAACGGCGCCATGAACCAGGGCAGGCCCGCGGCCGGCACGAAAACCATGTGATCGGTGCCTTCGATCGGCAGGCGCAGCGCCGCCATGTCGTCGATCGCCTGGTGAAAGAACCGGTAGAACTCCTCGTTGCTGGTGCGCAGTTTCAATACGGTCTGGCGCCACTCACGGTGGGCTTGCGCCTGTGACGATTGTTCGGCTTCCACCGCACATTCATGCGGTGCGTGGTAGCGCTTATCGCCGGTGGCGAACTCATACAGCAGACAGCAGTGCCAACGGCCTCCTGGCGGCAGCTTGACTTCGAAACTCAGGCGCCCGTTGGCCAGCACCGCGCGCGAGTCGCTTTCGCCGACCGACACGCTGATGGAACGCCCGAAATCGGCGTTTTCATAATTGGTGCGCAGGGTCTGCCGCGCCTCCGACCATTCCGAAGTAATGCGGCCACGGCGGATCGAGCGCTTCGCCTTGACGTCGAAAATGTCGGCAAAGTCGGAGCGTAAGGCGATCTCCAGATTGAAGCGGATCGGCTTCTGGCCATAATTGGTGACGTCCAAGTCCTCATGCATGCCCTGGTCGATCACGCGCGATAGTTCGAAGGCAAGGGTCCTTTCAAGGATTGGACCGTCTTCCGTGAGGAAGCCCTGGTTGGTCATGAAGACGCGGGCGGCGTCGAAATTGACGGCGCCGCCGTTTAGCAGCTCCCACGGCGTGCCATTGGCATAGACGGACCAAGCGCTGATCAACCTTGTGTCGAAGAAATACAGCCCCTTGTCTCCGGGCCAATCGATATGGCCGTCGGTTTCCGAGACCAACACCGTCATGGCCTGATGGATGGCGATCTGTGGCGGGCCGACCTGGACCTTGAATGTCATGGCTGAAGTCTCCGCATTGGGGTGGCGCAGCGGGGTTTTGTATAGCGTGCTGTCCGGGATCGGTTCACGTGACAGGGTGTTGGACTTGGACGATCAGGGCGCAATGTAGAGCCTGAACCACGAGCGTTAACATATCGAGAGGGGATTGCCTTTAGCACCCCTATTTAGCATCGATTTAATTCGTGAACCTGTTTTCCTATACCATCGTATTCATGACCGTCATACGCCTTCTGACGCGGGCCACGAACGCCGGTGCGTTGCCTGGTGGTGGCATAGGGATTGCTACAGCCCCACCGCGTCCCGTCCAACACGTCCGGGGTCTTGCCGATACGATGACGGTTACCGCAACCCTCGTTCCATCTGCCGCCCGGGCTGTCGGGGTCAGGCCCCGCCTCTTGATCCTGTCCCGCCAGCAATGGCTGGGTCTGCTGCTGTTGACGCCCGCCGTAGCGTTCCTGCTGGCGTTCTTCCTGGTGCCGGCGGTGACCCTGTTCAGTTACAGCGTGCTGACCCAGCGAGCGGATGAAGTCGTGACTTTGCCGCTTAGTCTTTCGCATCTGCGGCATTTCTTTACCGGTAGCCTGTATCTCCACGTGTTGCTCTCGACCTTAAGAATGGCGGCGATAACCGCCGCGCTGGCTGCCTTGCTGGGTTATCCGGTGGCGCTGGTGATGATCCGCAGCAACGCGCTGGTGATGCGTGTCATGACAATCATCGTGATTGCGCCGCTGATCGTCAGCGTCGTCGTGCGCACCTATGGCTGGCAGTTGATCCTGGCCAACAACCGCAGCGGGGTGCTGAATTGGATCCTGATGTCGCTTGGCGTGATCAGCCACCCGATTCAGGTCATGTACTCAGAGACCGCCGTCATCATCGGTTCGCTGCACGTGTTCTTTCCGATGATGGTGTTGCCGCTGGCTTCGGCGCTGGCGAAAATCAATCCGCAGGTGGAAGATGCGGCGCGTACGCTGGGCGCCCCGGCCTGGCGGGTTTTTTGTCGTGTCAGCCTGCCGCTGAGCCTGCCCGGGCTGGCGGTCGGGTTCACCTTGGTATTCTCGCTCACGGCGAGCTCCTACGTCACGCCTGCCATCCTCGGGGGCACCGGTGCCCAAATGTTGGGCAATCTCATCGAGCAGCAGATCATGGCGGTCTACGACTGGCCGTTTGGCGCGGCGGTGGCGTTGGTCCTGGTGGCGACGGTGCTGGCCATCAACTTGCTCTGCACCTGGTTTTTCGAGCGGGGCAGGCGAGCATGAGCGGCGGACCGGCCCTTGGCAGGGCATTGCTGTATGCGGTCGTCGGATGCGTACTGGTATTCATTGCCGCACCGCTGATCGTTACGATGTCGCTGTCGGTGTCGGACACGATGTTCGTGGCGTTCCCGCCCAAGGGATTTACCCTGAGCTGGTACGGCAAGGTCGTGCAGGACCCGGACTTCCGGTCGGCGCTTTCGTTCAGCGCCTGGCTGGCCGCGTCGGCGACGGCTGGCGCACTGCTGCTTGGTTTGCCGGCGGCCTTCGCCCTGGTACGATTTCCACTACCGGGCCGCGCGATGGTTCGCTCCCTGCTGTTATCGCCGCTGATCTTTCCCGTTCTGGTCACCGGCCTTGCGCTGCTGCAACTGTTCTCCCTGCTCGGCTGGGGCACGGTGTGGGTCAATCTGCTGCTGGCCCATATCCTGGTGACCTCGCCCTACGTCGTGCGCACCGTCACCGCCAGCCTGATGCTGGCCGACGTGGCGTTGGAAGAAGCCGCGCGCACCCTGGGCGCCAGTCACTGGCGGACCTTTCGCCGCGTCACCTTGCCGCAGATCGCCCCCGGCGTCGCGGCCGGTGCATTGTTCGCCTTCATGGTGTCGTTCGACAACTACCCGGTCTCGATGTGGCTTGCCGATGCTCAAAACGACCCGATGCCAATGCTGATCTATCGCAAGGCGACCGGGGTGTTTGATCCGTCTGTTGCGGCAATGTCGACACTGATGATCGGTCTGGCCATCGGTGTCGTGTTGGTGCTGGAACGGTTGGTCGGCTTGCGGCGTGCGATGGGACTGTAAAGGAGAGCGTGATGAAAATCCGGATCGGGCGGCGCGGCTTCACCAAAACCGCTTCTGCCGCCTTGGCGATGCCGGCGATCCTGACGCCGCGCGCCTGGGCGGATGGCAAATCTATCCAGATCGGAATCTACACCGCGCAGCAGGGCGAATATGTGCGAAAACAGATCATTCCGAAATTCCAGACCGACTATAACTGCCGCGTCTTCACCACCGAGGGTGTAACGCTGACGCAGATCGCGGCGCTGCGGGCGACGCGAGCCAATCCAAAATACAGCGTGATGTTCATGGACGATATCGGCATCGACCTGGCGAAATCCGAGGGATTGATCGACCCGCTGCCGGTCGACAAACTGCCGAATCTGCAACGGGTATACAAGCGTTTCCTGTTCAGCGAGGGCTACGGCGCAGCCTTTGCCATCTCGACCGGCGGGCTTTACATCAACCCGCAGAACGACCCCAAGATCACCAGTTATGGCGATCTATGGCAGGACCGCTTTCGCAAGCGCGTGCTCATGATCACACCGAAGTTTACTCAGAGCATCTACATGCTGGTCGCCACCGCCAGCTTGGTCACCGGCAAGAAGCTGCACGAGGCGCAATACAATCTCGATGCGGCCTGGGACAAGATGACGGCCCTGAAGCCGAACATCCTGACGATCTACGAAAATCCGGCGACGGTCATGATGGTGGCGCAGGGCCAGGCCGATGTTGGCGCGATCGAATACTCCAAGAACATTTATCCTTACACGGTTGCCGGTGCCCCGATCGACATGGTGTTTCCGAAAGAAGGCACGTTTGCCGGCATCAACTGTCTGAGCTTTGTCAAAGGCGCCCCGGAGCCTGAACTGGGCGCGGCCTTCATCAACCGCATGCTGGAGCCATCGGTGCAGCAGGGACTGGCCGAGGCGACCTTGACCGCATCGTCGATCAGCGGCCTGAACTTCAAGCCGGACGTGGCAAAATATATCGCGTATCCGGACACCAAGATGGACGAGATGGGACTGTTTGCCTGCGACTGGAAATACATCAACCCTCGGCGGCCGGCGTTGCTTGAGAGATACAATCAGGTGTTTGGAAGCTGACCGGCTTGCACACGGAACCTGCCGCGGTCCAGCTTGCTGACCTGACCAAGCATTATGGACAGGCCGCCGCGGTCGACCGCCTGTCGCTGAATATCGAACCTGGGGAGTTGGTTGCGCTGCTGGGTCCCAGCGGCTGCGGCAAGACCACCAGCCTGCGTATGATCGCCGGCCTGGTGCAGCCGAGCAGCGGCGAAATCTTCGTCAACGGCCGGTCGATCACCCGGGTGCCGGTGCATAAACGCAATATCGGCATGCTGTTTCAGAGCTATGCGCTGTTTCCGCATCTGACGGTGGCGCAGAATGTCGCCTTCGGCCTGGAAATGCGTGGCATCAGGCGTCGCGCCGCCACCCAGCGGGTCAAGGAGGCGCTGGAGCTGGTGCAGCTTGGGGGCCACGAAGACCGAGCTGCCATCCCAGCTTTCCGGCGGCCAGCAGCAGCGCGTTGCGCTGGCTCGGGCTCTGGTGATCGAGCCGGCGATGCTGCTTCTGGATGAGCCGCTGGGTGCCTTGGACAAGAGCCTGCGCGAGAGCATGCAGGTCGAACTGCGCCTGCTCCAGCGCCGGCTGGGCGTCACGACAGTCATGGTGACGCATGATCAGGACGAGGCACTGACCCTGTCCGATCGCATTGTGGTCATGCGGCAGGGACGGCTGGAACAGGTCGGCTCACCGGCCGAGGTGTATCAGCAGCCGACATCTCGTTTCGTTGCCGGGTTCCTGGGAGTGTCCAACTTCTTCCAAGGGACCATCGCCGGTCGGCAAGATGGCATGATCCAGGTGCGCTGTCGGGACGGCACCGAACTGACCCTGCGCGCCGATCTTCCGCTTGGCGGAACAGCAACGATCGCGCTGCGGCCGGAGGCTTTGCGGGTTAAAGCCGCGCAGGGCGCAAGCGACAGGCCCAACCAGGTCGTAGCAACCATGGAACAAGTTGTCTACCGCGGTTTCATGGTGCATTACTACATGCGGCTGACGGACGGAGAGCCACTGGTCGCCTTCCAGCAGAACACTGGCAACGGCATCGGCGCATCGTTTCCAGCCGGCCAGGCCGTCCTGGCGGAATGGGATGCAGCCAGCAATCGGCTGGTGCGGGACGAGGATTGATCGAGGCCGGTCGCTACGCTTGGTCGCGGGCTTGGATCCCCTCGCTTGCCAGCCGCTTGGCATGGTCTCAAAATGACCACCGCTGCCGCGAACAGGGTTAGCCCGCGACCCATCACCAGGAGCCGTCATCATGACCGATCTCCCCAGCCACGTCGAAATCCATGAGGAAGGTCCGCGTGAAGGATTCCAGATCGAGCCCGGCCCGATCAGCAGCGCGGACAAGATCCGCCTGATCGAGGCACTGGCGGAAACCGGCCTGCAGCACATCCAGGCCTGTTCCTTCGTCAATTCGCGCATTGTGCCCGGTTGGGCCGATGCCGAAGCGGTCGTCGCCGGATTCAAGGCACGGCCCAGCGTCCACTACACTGGCCTTTGGTTCAATGCGAATGGGTTGGAGCGGGCGTTGGCGTTCCGAGACAAGCTGACGATCAACGGCGCCATTTCGCTGACCGCGTCGGAGGCATTTACGCAGAAAAATCTGCATCGCTCACATCAGGAGAATCTGGCGGCGATGCGCAAGCAGACCGCGCTGCACCTCTCGCACGACGTGCCGGTCACCCGGCTCGGCATCATGGCCGCGTTCGGCTGCAACTATCAGGGCGACATCACGCCAGCCCAGGTGGTCAGCACCATCAAGGACGGATTGGCCATCGCCGACGAAGCCGGCGCCACGATCACTTTGATCTCATTGGCCGACACGATGGGTTGGGCTATCCCGCCGCGCATCGAGCGTGTCCTGGCGGAGGTCAGTGCCCGCTGGCCGCACATGACGCTTGCACTGCACCTGCACGACACCCGCGGCCTTGCCGTGGCTAATGCGCATGCCGCGCTGCGTATGGGGGTCAGCCGCTTCGATTCTACAGTGGGCGGCTTAGGAGGCTGTCCGTTTGCTGGTCAGAAGGGCGCCGCCGGCAACATCTGCACGGAGGAGTTAGTACTGCTTTGCGAGGAAATGGGCATCAGCACTGGAGTCAACCTGGACGCGTTGATCGAGGTGGGCCGCATGGCAGAACAGATCGTGGGTCATATGCTGCCAAGCGAGTTGATTCACGCCGGCAGCTTGGACGCGTTCCGGCGCAAGGCGGCCTGAACCGGCGCAGGGCGCAGTCGCTAGCTTATCACACGATCAGACCGGGCTGATACAAATCGAGTATCCCGTGTTCTCCATTGGGCAGCAGTATGATGCTTTTGCCGGGCAAGATGCGGCCGTCAACCGCCACCACGTCAACCTGTACTTTTGTCGGGGCCTCTTTCGCTTGGCCTGTCGTCAGCGGGATCGTACCGTCGATGCCAGAACACAGGGCGTGCAGCGGCGGATAGGTATTGTTCTTGTTCACGGCTTTCTGCACGTCGGGACGGGGCCTCCATATAGGTAGCCGGCTGTGTTGTTCACCCACGGTAATCTCCACCGACTTCACGCGTTCCACTGCCGCACACCAGCCATTCACGACTACCTTAGAAATGTCATTATTTCGCCGTATTGAGACTTCTAAGAACAGATGCATCGGCAGCACCGGTCCGACGACCAAGCGGGTGGACGCGTGTTCAAGCGAATTGTCTGGCCTGCGCCGCCCTGCTTGTCGCGTATGTCCCTTGGCCAGCCAGAACAGGTAACTCGGCGAGCAATCCTGTGGCGCGAGAGCCGAAAAATGCTGCTCCTGTGCGGCAGGCCAAGCCTGCCACAACATACGGAACGTTGCATCGTTGACACCGCACTGGCTGAGATAGACGCCGATAGCCCCGGAGCCGGTCGGGTCGGGGCCGCATGGCAGGGCGACGACAGACGTAAAGCCGGCTGCCTGGGCCATGCCCTTGAAGGTCTCAGCAACGAATAGATGCTTGTCCTCACGTTCGGCGAGGACTTCGGTTTCGCCACTGTTGACAATGTTACAATGAACTTCCGCCATCCAGTTAAGCATGATGCTCATCTGCAGGTCTGGCACGGCCGCGTCGTTGATCCATTTGCCCAGGATCGAAGCCAACGTAACGGTCAGCGCGCGATGGAAGGGCAGATTCGGCTCCATGAAAAAAGCCCGCCCGCCCGGTTTCAACAGCTGATGCACCTGCTTAAGCAAGCGCGGCACGTCAATGACGTGATGCAGGACGAAAGTACCGAAGCAGGTGTCGAATGCGTCAGGTGCAAAACACGTTTCGGTGCCGCTATAGGTGACGAATGTCAAGCCATTGGCCTGGACAGTCCCCAACCGATCGAGTCGGGCGCGGCAGATACCAAGCATCTTGATCGATACATCAGTCAACACGCCATGCGCGGCCGAGCACTGGGTCAGGATCGCCATACTGAATCCGCCCGTGCCGCAGCCGATCTCGACCGCGTTGCCCAAAGTTTGCGGCCAGAACCGTCCTGCCGATGTTTTGACGAGCTTATATTGATCCAGCGACGACTGTAGATTTACGGCGTAGAACTGATCATAATCTATATCGTCGAGCGCTGTGGCCGACGTCCCCGCCACGAAATCGATAATGCCACCGGATGTCGCAACAGCCGCATGGCAAACGGTGCACTCGATCCGGGTCGCGGCCGAAACTGCCAGTGATTCACCGCAGCGCGGGCACTTCAGGAATGAGAGGCCGATGCCAACAGCTTCAGCCACGGCTGGATTTGCGGGGTCCGACCACGTTCGACTGCCGGTGTCGGTCATTGGGGTGCCTCGCCTCTCGGTCCGAGGATCAGTATATTGGTTGCGAAACCGGCTCCACAACACCCACGTCTATGCCGCCATTGATTTCTGGTTCTGGCAGATTGTTAATCTGCGTTTCAGGCTGTCGAACTTCACCCGGAACGTTGCTAGATCCCGACCATATGCATTCTTTTATGTCATGATGGGATTAAATCGCGCAGCTGATGGACTGATCCTGGACATGCCTCTGATTGAAAGCAGACCGGCGGCGGAACGCGTGTCCCACCGCCGGACAGATATTTTGCTCCGCTAGATTACTTTGCAGACACCGCCCAGTCGTGGTTGTGCACCAGCCCATCGTCGTGGCGCTCGTGCGCCTCGACAGGCTTGGCATGGTCATGGAACTGCGCGGCTTCGGTGGAGCCGGACAAGGCGGTCGTCGAGGACCGGCCGCCCGAGATCGCCATCGCCACCGCGTCGAAGTAGCCGACGCCCACTTCGCGCTGGTGACGGGTTGCGGTGTAGCCCTCGGGCTCCGCCGCGAACTCGGCCTGCTGCAACTCGCTGTAGGCTGCCATGCCGCGCTCCTTGTAGCCGCGCGCCAGGTTGAACATCGACAGGTTCAGGCTGTGGAACCCGGCCAGGGTAACGAACTGGAAGCGGTAGCCCATCCGGCCGATTTCTCGCTGGAACGCGGCGATCTTCTCGGCCGACAACTTCTTCTTCCAGTTGAAGCTGGGCGAGCAGTTGTACGCCAGCATCTTCCCCGGGAACTGCCGATGGATCGCATCCGCGAACCGTTCGGCTTCACCCAGATCCGGCTCGCTGGTCTCCCACCACAGCAGGTCGGAGTAGGGCGCATAGGCCAGTCCGCGAGCGATCGCGTAGTCATTGCCGCAGCCCGGCTTGATGCGGAAAAACCCTTCGGGCGTACGCTCGCCGGAGATGAACGGGCGGTCGCGTTCATCCACATCGCTGGTCAGCAACTGCGCCGACTGGGCATCGGTGCGGCAGAGCAGGACGGTGTTGACGCCCTCGACATCGGCGGCCAGGCGGGCGGCATTGAGGGTTCGGATGTGCTGGCTGATCGGCACCAGGACCTTGCCGCCAAGGTGGCCGCACTTCTTCTCGGACGCCAACTGATCCTCGAAATGCACGCCCGCGGCGCCGGCCTCGATCATTGCCTTCATCAGCTCGTAGGCGTTCAGGGCGCCGCCAAAGCCGGCTTCAGCGTCGGCGATCACCGGCGCCATCCAGTAGGTGCCGTCCTTGCCGCCCTCCGACTGCGCGATCTGGTCGCAACGGCGCAGCGCGTTGTTGATCCGACGCACCACGTTCGGCACCGCATCGACGGGATAGAGTGATTGGTCAGGATACATTTGCCCGGCCGTGTTGGCGTCGCCAGCCACTTGCCAACCCGACAGGTAGATCGCCTTCAGGCCGGCTTTGACCTGCTGCACTGCCTGATTGCCTGTCAGGGCACCCAGCGTCGGTACAAAGGGCTCGGTCTTCAGCAGATGCCATAGGCGAGCCGCGCCCATTTCCGCCAAAGTGTGACGGATGCGGAAGGAACCAGCCAAGCGCTCAACGTCCGCGGCTGTGTAGTCGCGGCGGATGCCGGCGAAGCGTTCCGGGTCACCGCCGGCGCCGGTCATGCCATCCGGGGCATACATGGGGGTTGAACGCATCATCTTACTCCTTCGTCTCGATGGTCGATGCGTGAATTATTGACATGAGGAGCGTTGAGTTAAAGGAGTATCACCGTCAATGCCGCGCAATATGGTCGTTAGCTTGACGGAAAACCCGTCGGTTTTGTAAAGGATGTAAAGTCATGAGCCGAACCCTGATCGGCCGCGCCGTGCGGCGCCTGCGGACCGAGCGGGCGATGACACAGCAGGCGTTGGCGACAACCTTGGGTATTTCAGCAAGCTACCTGAACTTGATCGAGCACGACCAGCGTGCCGTGACGGCCTCGTTGTTGATCAAGCTGGCCGAGACGCTGCGGGTCGATCTACGTGAACTATCCGGTAGTCTGGAACGCCAGCTCGAGGTCGGGCTGCGGGAGGCGTTCGGCGATCCCCTGCTAGGCTCTGACGAGGTCCCGGAACAGGAGATCGAGGCGCTTGCCGCCGGCAGCCCGCATGCCGCGCGCGCGGTGCTCGCCTTGTATCGCGCCTGGCGCGTGGCGCGAGAGGACGCCAATGGCATCGCACTGCCATCCGGCCGTCGTATCGGTACTGCCGAATGAGGAGGCGCGGGATTTCTTCGACGATCGCTCCAACCATTTTCCGAGTTTGGAAACGGCAGCCGAGGCGCTGGCCGCCGAACTCGCACCTGGCGCGCCAGCGGAGATGAACCACGCGATCGCCGAACGGTTGCGCCGGGTCCATGGCGTCACCGTGACCGTGCAGCCGCTCGAGTCCGCTCTACGACGTTACGACCCAGCGACTCGCGGGCTGGCGCTGTCCGAGTCGCTGCCGCGCGAGAGCCGCGGCTTCCATATGGCCTTCCAATTGGCACTGCTGGAAACGCGAGAGGTGGTGGAGGCAATCGTCGTCGATGCCGCTCCATCCAGTACCTGAAGCGAGCATGCTGATTCGCATCGGGTTGCTTAACTATGTCGCCGGCGCCTTGTTGATGCCCTACGCGGCCTTCCTGTCGGCAGCATCCTCGCTTCGCCACGACATGGAAGCAGTCGCCTCGCGGTTTGGCGTATCCTACGAACAGGCGTGCCACCGTCTGTCAACAATGCAGCGCGTCGGTGCGCGTGGTGTTCCGTTCTTCTTTCTGCGGGTCGATCCGGCGGGGAATGTCTCGAAGCGCTTCTCCGCCGCCGGCTTTCCGTTCGCCCGCCATGGCGGCTCCTGCCCACGCTGGGTGGTCCACACCGCATTCGCCAGACCGGGGGCGGTGCAGGTGCAGATCGCGGAGCTGCCTGACGGCGCCTCGTTCTTGTGCTTCGCCCGGACGGTTGCTCGTCCCGCGATACGCTGGCAGGAGCCACGGCCGATTCACGTCGTGGCGATGGGCTGTGCCCTGGCGAACGCCGGGGAGGTTGCCTATGCCGACGGTCTGGACCTGGAGCGGGCGCGGGTCGGTATCGGTTTGTCGTGTCGGTTGTGCGACCGGCCCGACTGCCGCAGTCGAGCCTTTCCACCGTTGGAGCACCGTCTTTCGTTGGACCCTATGACGGCCGGCGCGACGCCCTATCGATTCGAGGCAAGGCGGTGGTGAGGACTAGCCGCCCGCTTTGCCACGCAGGCATTGGCCGTGTCGCGACCTCGGCTGTTTGACTGGCGAAAGGCGCGTCGCCGCTTGGCGATTTATCGTTGTCTCATCGGCGCCACCAGCCACGCTTCCTTTCCGCCGGCGGTTCGCCGCCCGCGCCGACCAAAATCGGCTTGATGGCCGGCTCTGCCGACGGAAGTTCCGGTGGCACGATGTCCGCCGTGACATCGTTGGCAGGGGTCGGGACGGTCACAGTCGCGATATCCGGATCGGGCTTGGCTTCGGCCAACGATGGTTCCAAAGCGGGCTCGGGTGCGGTCGCATTCAAGATCTCGGTCGCGGGGTGCAGCGCTTCCGGGGCACTCGACGGCGCCGCGTCGCCGCCTACGACGGATGCGGCCTGTGGTGCTTCCGACTCGACATCGACGGCCGAGGTTTCAGGCTCCGGCCCGCTAAAGTTGACGATCTCGGCGGCAGAGATTGCCCGCGCCGTCGGAGCCGCCTCCGCTTGACGTTCCACCTGGTCCATCACGTCGAATATGTCGAAGGCGCGGCCGCCGAACGGATCGGCCGGTGTCGGGCCGGCATAGACCGGCAGTAGATCGGGCTGGTCCGCCCCGGGAACAGCGAGCGGCGGGACGTCGCCTTCATTGTCGCGACGCCGGCGCCGTCCACCGCGGCGACCCCGCCGGCGGTTGCGCGGATCGTCATCGGAGGGTGGCGCGGTCTCGTCAGCTTCGCTCGCCTCGGCACCGCCTGGCGCTTCGGCTGCGACGGATTGCTCGGTTGCCGGCTCTGCCGCGGCGTGGATTTCCTCCCGCATCGGTTCCGCCTCGGTTCGAGCGGCGTCCGGTTCGGCCGCCGTGTCGTCTGGAGCACTCGGCTCCTCGCGTCTGCCGCCGCGCCGCCGCCGCCGCCGTTTACGCCGCCGCCGCTCGGCTTCTTCAACGGTCTCACCGGCGACTTCGCCTGCTTCGGCGACGGGTGATTCCTGGGCATCCTCCTCGGTCTCGTCGTCTTCATCCTCCGAGGTGGCGACGTCCTCTTCCTCCTCCTCTTCCGGTTCGGTCTCCTCGATCGGGGGCGCCATGGTCAGGCGATCCGGCATGACCGTAGGCTGGAGCTCATCAGCAGCGCGGAGCCGCACCCGGTCGACCCGGAACTGCGGCGCGATCTGCGTATCGTCCGCGGCGATGGCCACCCGCATCACGTAACGCAGTTCGATCTCGCGCAGCCGCTCGCGCTTGTGGTTTAGAATGTAAAGAGCAACGGGGGTGGACACATGCACCACGATCTCCGCGGCGCGGCGCTTGCTTCCTTCGTCCTCGATGCCGCGCAGGACGTGGATCGCGGCGTTTTCGGTGCTGCGGACGTGGCCGGTGCCGCCGCAATGCGGGCAGGGGATGAAGCTGGTTTCCGCCAACGACGGGCGCAGCCGCTGGCGGCTCATTTCCAGCAGGCCGAAATGGCTGATATGGCCGACCTGAATACGGGCGCGGTCGTTCTTCAGCGCTTCCTTCATCCGGCGCTCGACCATCGCGTTGTGCCGCTTCGAACTCCATGTCGATGAAGTCGACGACGATCAGGCCGGCCAGGTCGCGCAATCGCAACTGCCGAGCGATCTCGTCGGCGGCTTCCAGGTTGGTGCGAAGCGCGGTCTCCTCGATGTTGCGTTCTCGCGTCGAGCGGCCGGAGTTGACGTCGATGGCGACCAGCGCCTCGGCCTGGTTGATCACCAGATAGCCGCCGGAGCGTAGCTGCACCGTCGGCAGCAGCATTCCGTCGAGTTGCGCCTCGACCTGCTGACGGGCGAACAGCGGCTGACCACCATCGCGCCAAAGCTGCACCTTCTTGGCGTGCGACGGCATCAACATGCGCATGAAGTCATGCGCCGCGCGCCAGCCATCCTCGCCGTCGACCAGAATCTCGTCGATGTCGCGCGAATAGACGTCGCGGATCGCCCGCTTGATCAGGCTGGCTTCCTCATAAATCAGCGCCGGCGCCACTGACTTCATCGTGTGCTCACGGATGTCGTCCCACAGCCGCAGCAGGTATTCGCAGTCGCGCTTGATTTCGGGCTTCGGCCGGTTGGCGCCGGCGGTGCGCACGATCATGCCCATGCCACGGGGAATGTCGAGTTCCGCCATCACCTCCTTAAGCCGGCGGCGGTCCGTGGCCGAGGTGATCTTTCGTGATATGCCGCCGCCGCGCGGCGAGTTGGGCATCAGCACGCCGAAGCGGCCTGCGAGCGACAGATATGTGGTGAGCGCGGCGCCCTTGGTGCCACGCTCTTCCTTGACGACCTGCACCAGCAGGATCTGCCGGCGCCGGATGACCTCCTGGATCTTGTAGTTGCGCATGAAGCGCGGCGGCAGGCGGCGTTCCCGCTGCTCGTCGCCGTTGTCCTGGTCGCCGCCCATCGTCTCGGGCGGCGGCAGTTCGGCGATGTGATCATCGTTGGCGCTGAACGACTCGGCGTCCTCGTCGTCTTCCGGGTCCTCGATGTCTGAACTGGTTTCCACCTGCGCCTGATCGGCGGTGTCGCGGGCCAGCAGAGGCGGCAGTTCAGGGGTGGACCAGGGCTCGTGAGGCGGGGCCGCGTCGGACGACGCGACTGCTTCATCCTGTGTGACGACGGGTTCTTGGGTGGCAAGGGATTGCGGCGCGACGATCGTGTCAATGGCAATCAACAGCGGCAGGGACGGCTTGGCCCAGGCTTCGGCACCGGGTTCCTTAACCGCAAGAGGGACGGCGGCAGTCTCTTCCCGATGATCCGAAAGCGCCGGTTCAGGCGTCTGGCTATCCGGCTCCTGGTGATTGGCGCCGGAACTCAATGCGACTTCCAGGTCTGCCTCTTCTTCCTCCCGCCTGGCTTCCTCTGCCTGCATTTCGATCAGGCGCTGGCGATCGGCGACCGGGATCTGGTAATAATCGGGATGAATCTCGCTGAAGGCGAGGAAGCCGTGCCGATTGCCGCCATATTCGACGAATGCGGCCTGCAGGCTTGGTTCGACCCGGACTACTTTGGCGAGGTAGATGTTCCCCTTGAGTTGCCGCTTGGTCGATGTCTCGACATCGAAGTCTTCTAGTCGGTTACCGTCCAGCACCACGACGCGGGTTTCTTCCGCGTGTGTGGCGTCGATCAGCATGCGTTTCGTCATCTAGTCCTGAACTCCAGTACGCCGCGTTAATGCTCTGATCGGGCTCCGTTGGAGCCAAGACCGGCAGACGGCTTGAAAGGCTTGCGGAAAGGGGCCCGCCCAAAGCCTCAGGACGACAATGCGGATGGGTACACGCGGCCTTCATGCTGCCCAGTAAAGCAGGTGAAAGTCCTGATCCTGGCAGGCATGGCGCGACGTGGTTCATCAGTCCCTGGCGTTCGGATGGCCGGTTCCATGACGGAACACCGCCCCGTGTGAAAGTCGATGCTGGCGCTGTCCGAAAGACAGACCCCGGTGCGCCACGAAGCCAAATGGCGGGCGCAATGCGGCCGGCAACGCGGCCAAGGTCGACTTTATCCCTAACTTGTTCGCCCGACTCGGACCACGCGAAGCAAGGAGATCAGAAGCCGCCGGGGCAGCCAGAAATTGCGGACAGACCACAACCCCAGTTGCATCGCCGTAGCGGTCGGTAAGATGAAGCAAAGCGACCGTCACCGCAAGCGCGTCGTTCCACGACGCCTTGAACTGTCCGTAATCAATAAGAAAGCTGCGCGAATGTATCCTATATGTTAAGAGGCAAGTTATGGACTCTGTTCCACCGGTCACGCGTCGCCTCATGCTGCGCCGTTTTGGCACTGGTACATCCGTATTTGCCACATTTCTCTTGCCCGTCGGGCTGCACAGCGCGCTGGCCGCGGCAAACCAGCGCGAAGCGTCACGGCGCACTTCGTCCAGTGCCCCAATCAACCGTAATCAGCCCGTCCCCGTGGTGATGCTGGACCCAGGCCATGGCGGCAAGGATCCTGGTGCGATCGGCCTGTCGGGCACATTCGAAAAGCATGTCGCCCTGGCGACCGCTCTTGAATTGAAGCGCCAGCTTGAGGCCGGCGGCCGCTATCGTGTCGAGCTGACCCGAACCCGCGATATCTTCATTCCGCTAGATGACCGGGTGGACCGCGCTCAACATCATGCGGCAGCCTTGTTTGTCTCCATGCATGCGGATGCCTTGTCGGATCACTCGGTGCGCGGCGCCTCGGTCTACACCCTGGCGCAGACGGCATCGGACGCGCAGAGCGCGGCCCTGGCGCGAACCGAAAACCGTGCCGACCGGTTTATTGGCCGCCAGTGGCGGGATACTTCGCCGGAGGTGGCACGTATCCTCGCGAGCTTGGTGCGACAGGAAACTCGGGTTGGATCCGTCCAGATCGCTCGCAGCATGGTGGGCAGCCTCGACCAGGACCTGCCAATGCTGCAGCACCCAGCCCGTCATGCCGGCTTCGTGGTGCTGAAAGCGGCGGATATACCAAGCGTTCTGGTGGAAATGGGGTTCATGTCCAATCCGCGGGACGAGGCCTCGTTACGGCGGGAGGCGCATCGACAGATGGTGGCTCAGGCCATGCGGCGCGCGGTCGATGCCTATTTTGTCGGTCGAGGGCGCTTAGCGGGCGTATCGCGGGAAGCATTGCCGGCGAAAGCGCGGTTGTCGGGTTAAGCGAAGAAACCCGGTGGTGCTAGCGATCTCGTTGCTAGCGGTTTCCTCGAAAAGCGCTCATATCGCAGGTCATGACTGGACCATTGACCGCTGGCGAGAGGCTGGCGCCATCCAACAATCCCGAGGCTGGCAATTCCAATGCGCCGGTCGCACAGAAGACAGCCAAGACGCGCCCGCGTCGAGGGATTTTCGTACGCGCTGTACGTGGTCTCTTCGGTGCTGTCCTGGCAGTGCTGCTGCTCGTCGGGGTTGTCGGCGGGGTGAGCCTGTGGGTGGCCTATCAGCATTTCAGCGCCGACCTCCCCGATGTGGACGGGCTGCGCAATTACCAGCCTCCGGTCATGAGCCGGGTCTACGCCGGCAACTCGCGGCTGCTGATCGAACTGGCGACCGAGCGCCGCATCTTTGTGCCAATCACTGCCATTCCGGAAATCGTCCGCCAGGCGTTCATCTCGGCTGAGGATCAAAACTTCTACACTCATCGCGGCATCGATCCGCTCGCGATCACCCGTGCGGCATTGTTCGATCTGGCCCATTTCGGTCAGGGGCGGCGGCCGGTCGGCGCCTCCACGATCACCCAGCAGGTGGCCAAGAACATGCTGCTGGACAGTCAGGTCTCGCTCACCCGCAAGGCGCGCGAGGCGATCCTGGCGATGCGCATCGAACAGAACCTGAGCAAGGACCGCATCCTGGAGCTGTATTTGAACGAGATCTATCTTGGTCTCGCCTCTTATGGCGTGGCGGCCGCGGCGCAAACATACTTCAATAAGCCATTGGACAAGCTCACGCTCGCCGAAGCGGCATTCCTGGCGGCGCTGCCGAAAGCGCCCAACAACCTCAATCCGTTCAAGTATCCTGATTTGGCGCGGCAGCGGCGCGACTACGTTCTGGATCGGCTGCAGGAGGATCATGCGATCACCGCTGCGCAGGCCGCGGCTGCCAAGGCCGAACCGATCGTCCCATCGGAGTTTCGGCGTCCGCCGCCGATTCCCGGCGCCGAGTGGTTTACCGAGGAAGTGCGTCGGCAATTGATAGCGCAGTTTGGCCAGGACACGACGACCGAGGGCGGGCTGATGGTGCGCACCAGCCTGGACCCTGCCTTGCAGATCGCCGCCGAGCGGTCGGTTCGCGAAGGTCTTATGGCATACGACCGCAAATTGGGTGGTTGGCGGGGCGCGGTGACGCACCTGAGCCTGCGCCCTACGGATTTTGAAACGAGTTGGCCCGCGGCGCTGAACGAGGTTCCGCGGCCGGCCGGAATGCTGCCGCCCTGGAAGCTTGCCATCGTCGCAACCGTCAACGAGAGCGAGGCCAAGGTTGAGTGGCTCAATCAAGCTGGAGACCGCCAAACCGGGGTTCTCACGTTGCCCGACCTTGCCTGGGCCCGCGTGGTGCGTGACGGCAAACCCGGACCGGTACCGCGGCGCGTGGGCGACGTCGTGCAGGTCGGCGACGTGGTGATGATCGAGCCGCCCACGGCCGAGGCGAATGCCCCGGTGTCGCCGGCGCCGACAACACCGGCAAAGCTAAAGTCAAAGGCCGCAACACCGCCGTCCATGCCGGCTGTCGCAGCGAGACGCGCAACCCTTCGACAGATACCTCTGGTGCAGGGCGCGCTGGTCTCGCTTGATCCGCGAACAGGACGGGTGCTGGCGATGGTGGGCGGCTGGAGCTTTGAGCAGAGCCAATTCAACCGTGCGACCCAGGCAGAGCGCCAACCCGGATCGAGCTTCAAGCCGATCGTCTATCTGACCGCGCTGGAAAAGGGCATCTCACCGAGCCAGCGCTTCCTGGATGCGCCGATCGTGATCGACACTCCGGATGGACGCTGGCGCCCGGGTAACTATGAGGGGACATTCAACGGTCCGACGCCCCTGCGCGTCGCACTGGAGCAATCCTTGAACCTGGTCACCTTGCATGTCGCACAGAATGTCGGAATGCAGGCGATCGCCGACAATGCCATCGCGTTCCACATAGTAGACGCCATGCCGAGGGTGCTACCGGCGGCTCTGGGCGCCGTCGATACGACCGTGCTGCGAGAGGCTGGCGCCTACGCCTCGATCGCGGCGGGCGGACGGGAGGTTGTTCCGAGCTTCATTGATAGCGTCCAGGATCGCGACGGGCACGTCGTCGTGCGCGCACCCGGGGTCGACTGCCGGGATTGCGCCGATTCCGCGAAACCGCCTGATCTGACCGATGCAAGAACGCAGATCGCCGATCCGGCCAGTGTGTTCCAGCTTGTCACCATGATGCAGGGGGTGGTCCAGAGGGGCACCGGCACGCCGGCGGGGAAGGGGCTCAATCGAGCGATCGCGGGCAAGACCGGCACAAGTCAGGATTTCGTCGATGCCTGGTTTTCCGGCTTTACGCCCGATCTGGTCACCGTCGTCTGGGTCGGTTTTGATAATCCGGCCTCGCTCGGCGACACCGAAACCGGTGGTGCGGTCGCCGCGCCAATCTGGCATGACTACATGGCCACGGCGCTTGCCGGGCACCCGTCATTGACCTTTCCACAGCCGGCCGGCGTGACGCTGGCTCCCTGGGATAGCGGGAGCGGGACTGTTACAGATGCATTCAAGCCCGATCAGGTTCCCGGGGCGTCCGGTCCGCTGGGGATCGGTCTGGCCAATGCACCCGGTAGTGACCAGCCGGGAGCGCCCGCGATCTTGCATGGCGGGGTTGAAACCAGCCTTGGCGGCTTGTATTGACCCGTCCCCTGCCGAACGCCGGCTCCTGACAAGGCTGAAGACCCATGTCCGCCGAATCCGAGACGTTGAACGAACAGATCAAGCAGTCGGTCGCGCTGCTGAGGAGGCATCTTTGACTGGGATGTTGCCGAAGGCCGCCTCGCCGACCTGAACAACCGCGCTGAAGACCCGGCGCTGTGGAGCGATTCCGCCGCAGCGCAGAAATTGATGCGGGAACGCAATCAAATCGCCTCTGCCATGGAAGCCGTCCGCAAGCTGGAAACCGATGTCGCCGACACGCTGGAGTTGATCGAGTTGGCTGAGGCCGATGGCGATGTGGCCATGGTGTCCGACGCCACGGCGTCGTTGCGCGCGCTGGCCGATGAGGCCAAACGCCGGGAAATCGAAAGCCTGTTGTCCGGCGAGGCCGATGGCAACGACTGCTATGTCGAGCTGAACTCCGGCGCCGGCGGGACCGAAGCGCAGGACTGGGCCGAGATGTTGATGCGCATGTACATGCGCTGGGCCGAGCAGCATGGTTACAAGGCGCAACTATTGGAGGAGAGCGAGGGGGAGCAAGCCGGCATCAAGTCCGCGACGTTGCTGGTGACTGGGCCGAATGCCTATGGCTGGTTGAAGACCGAGGCCGGCGTACATCGTCTGGTCCGCATCAGTCCGTTCGATTCCAATGCGCGGCGGCAGACCAGCTTTGCCAGTGTCTGGGTCTATCCGGTGGTGGATGATTCAATCGATATAGAAATAAATGAGAGTGACCTGAAGGTCGATACCTACCGAGCGTCCGGCGCCGGCGGTCAGCACGTCAACAAGACGGAAAGCGCGATCCGGATCACCCACGTGCCGACCGGCATCATCGTTGCTTGCCAAACCGACCGCAGCCAGCACCGCAACCGCGCCACTGCGATGGCGATGCTGAAGGCCCGCCTCTATGAGGCGGAGTTGCAGCGGCGAGAAGCAATTTCGACGGCGCAAGAGAATGCCAAGACGGACATCGGCTGGGGGCATCAGATTTGCAACTACGTGCTGGCGCCCTATCAGTTGGTGAAGGACCTGCGGACGGGCGTCGAGAAAGGCAATCCCGACGCGGTTCTGGATGGCGAACTGGACGAGTTCATGGCGGCGGCGCTGGCGGCCAGGGCCGGCGCGACCAGGTCGGAGGCGAGTGCACAGGCCCAGTAGCGATCGGGATAAACCCTGGCTGCGTGCGGTGTTTTTCGAGATTGTAACGTGACGGCTGCGGGCGCCGGTTGCGTCAAACTCCAGCGTGTGCAAACGGATCGTCTGTGGAGCCGAGCTGTCCTTCAGCGCAGTGTATGAGAAGGAGGCTTTAGCTAGTGTCCCGAATTGGAAATGCGGTAGAGCATTTCCGGGACACTAGCTCTTTGTTTTCAGTGGCCTGCTTGTCCCTGAAAGTGGTAGGCATTTCAGGGGCAGGACACTAGCGGTTAGCCGGCATGCCGGCTAAGCGGCGTAGTTCGGCAGCAAAGCAGGAACGCAAATAGAACGCGGGCAGACGCGTCAGGGAGGGGACGGGCATGTCGTCGACACTTATTGTCACGCCAGCGGCGGAGATCACTGCACGATTGGACCGCCTGCCGATGACGCGGCACATCTGGATGCTCGTGTTGCTGATATCGCTTGGCGGATGGTTTGATACCTATGCCATCTTCCTGACCGGTTCGATTGCGCCGGGTATGTTCGCCGACAAGATATTCACCCCGACAACCGTCTCCCTGTTTGGGTTCACCGGGCTGGCGTCGTTTATCGCCGCGCTGTTCAGCGGTCTGTTCATCGGGACGCTGTTCTTCACGCAGGCGGCAGACAGGTTCGGACGTAGAACGGTCTTTACCGTCTCGCTGGTGTGGTACTGCATTGCCACCCTGATCATGGCGTTTCAGTATACTCCAGGAGGCGTGAACCTCTGGCGCTTCGTCGCCGGTGTTGGCATCGGCGTAGAACTCGTTACTGTTGATACATATATTTCTGAACTTGTACCGAAGCGTTCACGTGGCCGGACCTTCGCCCTGCAGCAGGCAATCGGGTTCATTCCGGTCCCGCTCGTTGCGCTGCTGGCCTGGGTGCTCAATCCCATCACGCTGCTTGGCTTGTCCGGGTGGCGTTGGGTCGTGATCATCGGCTCGGTCGGCGCACTGATTGTGTGGGTGGTGCGCCTGAAGCTGCCGGAATCGCCGCGCTGGCTGGCTCAGCAGGGCCGCATCGAGGAAGCCGACCGGGTGATGAGTGCGATCGAAGCCCGAGTGGCCGCTGAATTCGAGCGAGGCGCTTTCGCCGCCGGATCCAGCGGCGGTGGAAGACCCGCGTCAAGGCCGCCTGTCCGAGGCGTTCAGTCCGACATACCGCCGTCGGACGATCATGCTGTCGGTGGCCAACTTCTTTCAGACCGTCGGTTTTTATGGTTTCGCCAATTGGGTGCCCACCTTACTGATTGCCAAGGGCATCCACGTGTCGCAAACCCTGGAATACACTTTCATCATCGCCTTTGCGTATCCGCTGTTCCCATTGATCGGGACGCTGTTCGCCGACCGGATCGAGCGCAAGTGGCAGGTCTGCCTGTCCTGCATCGGCATTGCGGTTTTTGGCGTGCTGTTCTCCTTCCAGACCGAGGCAGGGCCGCTGATCGTCATCGGGACGTTACAGACAATGATGAATGCCTGGCTGTCGTTCTCGGCGCACAACTACCAATCGGAGCTGTTTCCCACCCGCATCCGCGCCCGAGCCGTGGGCTTCGTCTATTCCTGGAGCCGGTTCAGCACGATCTTCACCGGCTTCTTCATTGCCGCCATTCTGCAGCGATTCGGCGTGCCGGGGGTATTCATGTTCATCGCCAGTGCCATGGCCATGGTCGTGCTGTCGATCGGGCTATTCGGCCCGAGCACAAACCGGCGTGCATTGGAGGAGATCTCACGATGATTGGAACGGGTAGCAGTTCTGCTGCCCGGAAGCACGTGTTCGGCGCCCATGCAGGCGCGACAACCTGACACGCTGGTGTTCTACCGGCGCCAGTCCAGTCGAGGCTCTGACCGCTGCGGTCGCACCACCGGTGGGTCCTGACGCCGGCCGGGCCGCGCGTTCGGCGGCGGCGGCGGTCGTTCCACCGGTTCGTCGTCGTCGTCGTACAGGTCTTGTATTGCCGGTGGGATTGGCGGCCGCTCGCTGATCGGTTCAACGCGCCGCCTTGCTTGCGGCGGCGTCGCATAGACATCCTCGAAGTCCACCTCCCGCGGACCGGCCGGAAGCCTTAGGGCGACATGGCGGATCTCATTCTGGACTTCATCCAGCCGAGCCTCGATCACTTCTAGCCTGGTTTTCACTCCGAGGACGCTGAACGGCATGAACAGGAATGCGAGTGAATAGAGCAGCGCCGGGACCAGGAGCACCAGCGGGACCCACCAGGGCACCCAGTCCGGCAGTGCAAATGGCATGTTCATGGCTGATTTCGTAGCACCGAAACGGTATCGCGTGGATGGATTTCTCCGTCCCGGCGTGCGAGTTTCATCATGTTGCTTTTAATCCCTGGTCCGGTGACCACCCGCCCCGAAGTGCGCCAGGCGCTCTGCCAGGACCTCGCTCCCTGGGACAACGATTTCCGCCTTTTTCGCCCGCCTGCGGTCGCGAATCCTGCGCCTCGCCGGCGGCGTCGAGGGCGAGCATGCCACCCTGCCACTGCAGGGGTGCGGCCACTTCATTACCGAGGCGGCGATTCGGACCTTCCTACCACCCGGCGGCCGGATTTTGATTCCTGCCACCGGCTCCTACGCCGACCGCATGATTCGTCTGACCAAGGAAGCCGGCCGGATACCGGTGCCGCTGGCATCAGGGCCAACCGACACAACGGACCCCCAGGCCGTGGCGCGAGCGCTGGACGCTGATCCATCGCTTACCCATGTCGGCATGGTCTATTCCGAGACCGGCAGCGGGGTGATCCATGATGTCCAGGCCGTCGGCGCCGTAACAAGGATGCTGGGACGGCGCCTGATCATCGACGCGGTCTCGGCGTTCGGTGCGTTGCCACTCGATATATCGACCCAGCCGGAGGTCGACGCGGTCGTCTTCACGACGAACAAATGTCTGGAAGCGTTGCCGGGGGCAGCCTTCGCCGTGGCGCGGATCGACCGGCTGGAGGCCTGTGCCGGCAGCGCTGGAAGCTGGTCATTTGATCTGGTCGATATTTATGCTCATTCCCTACGGGCCGGTTGGGGCAGCTGCCGCTTTACGCCGCCCGTGCAGATCCTGGCCGCTCTGGACGTGGCGCTGGACTTCCATGCAGCCGAGGGTCAGGCCGCCCGGCTCGCCCGTTACACTGCGAACATGCAAACATTGTATAGGGGCGTCAGCGAGCTGGGTTTGTCGCCTTATCTGCCGGTGTCGCGACAGGGGCCGGTCATCGTCAACGTTCATGCCCCGGCTGACCCGGCCTGGAACCTGCAGGGGTTCGTCGACGCGCTAAAATCGCGCGGCGTCCTGATCAGCAACTTCTACAGCACGCCGGACCCCACGTTCCGCGTCGGCTGCATCGGCGCGATCACGCCGGACGACATGGCGGACGCCGTGCGGGCGATGCACGAGGCGCTGCTGGCGATCGGCATCAGTCACCGAGAGGCGGCCTAACATGAACCCTGATCTCGAGATCGCCCGGGCGGCAACGCTACGCCCGATCCAGGAGATTGCCGACAAGCTTGGCATTCCTGATGATGCGGTAGAGCCTTACGGGCGACATAAAGCCAAGATCGGATTGGATTTCGTCGACAGCCTGGAGTCTCGCCCCGACGGCAAGCTGGTGCTGGTCACCGGCATCAGCCCAACCCCGGCCGGGGAGGGCAAGACCACGACCACGGTCGGCCTGGGCGACGCGCTGAACCGCATCGGCAAACGCGCCGCCATCTGCTTGCGCGAACCCAGTCTGGGCCCGAGTTTTGGCATGAAGGGGGGCGCTGCCGGCGGCGGCCATGCTCAGGTGGTGCCGATGGATCAGATCAACCTGCACTTCACCGGTGACTTCCACGCCATTACCTCGGCCAACAACTTGCTGGCCGCCATGATCGACAATTCCATCTATTGGGGAAATCCACTGGGCATCGACGCCCGCCGCATATCCTGGCGCCGCTGCATGGATATGAACGATCGTGCCCTGCGGGGTATCGTTGGTAGCCTGGGCGGCGTTGCCAATGGCTTTCCGCGGGAGGACGGTTTCGACATCACCGTCGCCTCGGAGGTGATGGCGGTTTTTTGCTTGTCTCGTAATTTGCCTGACCTGCAGGCGCGACTCGGTCGGATGATCGTGGCGCAACGGCGCGACGGCTCCAACATTACCGCCGCCGATCTAAAGGCTGATGGGGCAATGTCCGTGCTGTTAAAGGATGCGATGGCACCCAACCTGGTGCAGACGCTGGAGGCTTCACCGGCGTTGGTGCACGGTGGCCCCTTTGCCAACATCGCGCATGGCTGCAATTCGGTGATGGCGACCCGCCTGGGGCTGAAACTGGCCGATGTCGTGGTCACCGAAGCCGGCTTCGGTGCCGACCTTGGCGGTGAGAAGTTCCTCGACATCAAATGCCGTTCCGCTGACTTGAAGCCATCCTGCGCCGTGGTTGTGGCGACGGTGCGCGCCCTAAAAATGCATGGCGGCATCGCTCGAAATGCGCTGGGTACGGAGAACGTGGAGGCGGTGACGCGCGGTATCGTCAATCTGCGGCGGCATGTGGAGAATTTGCAGAAATTTGGTCTGCCGGTGGTGGTGGCGGTAAACCACTTCACCTCCGATACCGAGGCGGAGTTCGCCGCGATCCGCGATGCCATGGTCGCGATTGGCACCGAAGCGATATCCTGCACACATTGGGCGCATGGGAGCAGCGGGCGCCGAGGCGCTGGCTCGCGCGGTGGTCAGCCGGATCGAGGCTGGAACGGCAGCCTATAAGCCGCTGTATCCGTTGGAACTGAAGCTTGCTGACAAGATCCGGATCATTGCGCGGGAGATCTACCACGCCTCGGATATCGCTGTGTCGGACGCAGTGGCGCGTAAGCTGGCGACGTTCGAGGACGCCGGTTTCCGCAACATTCCCGTCTGCATCGCCAAGACGCAATACAGTTTCACATCCGACTCCTACGGTGATGGGCGCGCCGAGTGGGCATGTGCTTCCCGTGCGCGAAGTGCGGCTGTCGGCGGGAGCAGGCTTCGTCGTGGCGATCTGCGGCGACATCATGACCATGCCTGGCCTGCCTCGGGTGCCCGCTGCTGAAGCAATTTATCTTCGTGAGGATGGGCAGATCGAAGGGCTATTCTAATCGTGTCTTGAGCTGCCCAGGTCCCTTCTGATCTGCTTCTGACTTCGACGGCGGGCGGTTCGGGGCGCGAGACCTGGTCGCGACCCGGACCGGCCGAACAACCGCTGTGTGAGAAGATCGACCCACGCGGGCAGGCGATCGGCAGGAATACGTTGATCGCCTATCGCGACTTGAGAGTCCCGGCGGCCAGCTAGACGTGGGTGGTTGCCTCGGTTGCACACTCGCCAACGAACGGCAGAGGCTGACCCAACCGGCAAGGCGCCGAGCGCTCCATTCAGGCGTTGAACCGATCAAGGCTGACCACTGGGGAGAACGGGCTATCCATGGTATTGCTCTCTGTCCTGTGTCGCCGGCCCGGATCAGGCAGTTGGAGCGGCCTGATGGATATCGCAGCGGCGCACTGAAAGGATCTCATGGCCAAGCAATTCCAGCGGATCGAGCCGGCTCATGCGGCATTTATCCAGCGCCAGCACATCTTCTTCACCGCATCGGCCGCCGCCACCGGGCGGGTGAACGTCTCGCCGCGTGGCATCGATGCATTTCGCGTATTGGACCCTAATACTGTCGCTTACCTGGATCAGACCGGCAGCGGCAATGAGACTGCCGCCCATCTGCGCGAAGACGGACGATTGACGATTATGTTCTGCGCCTTCGAGGGGGCGCCAATGATCCTACGTCTTTATGGTCGCGGCATGATGCTATCGCGCGGCAGTCCCAGCTACGGAAACATTCTCCAGGCTGTCTTCGACAATCAGGAGGCCCCCGGCTCTCGGCAAATCATCCGGTTGGAGGTCGATTTGATACAAACGAGCTGCGGCTACGGTGTACCGTTGTTCGACTATAAGGAAGATCGAATCACGCTGCGCCGATGGGCTGAGGCGAAAGGGCCGGCGGGGCTGTATGCCTACCGCCAGGAGAAAAACGTCTACAGCATCGACGGCTTCCCGACGGGCCTGCCGGTTGCGGACGACGTGTTGGCGGACTGATCGTCAAGGGCGTGGATAGGACACCATGAACACCGACGATCTGCTGCCGTACGCGCTTTGTCTCCTGGGCTACCTGCTGGGCTCCATCCCATTTGGCCTGTTGCTGACCCGGGCCGCAGGCTTGGGGGATATCCGTGGCATCGGCTCGGGCAATATCGGTGCGACCAACGTCCTGCGCACCGGCCGCAAGAACCTGGCCGCGTTGACATTGCTGCTGGATGCGCTGAAAGGCGCCGCTGCGGTCGTGGTGGCTTGGCGGCTGGATGCTCGGGATACCGCTCTGCTCGCAGGGCTAGCGGCAGTTCTAGGCCACCTGTTCCCGTTATGGTTGCATTTCAAAGGTGGCAAGGGCGTTGCGACGGGCTTCGCTGTCCTGGCCGCAGCCAGTTGGCCGATCGGATTGGCCGCTTGCGTGGTATGGCTGATCATTGCCGCGATCACCCGGTTATCATCCTTGGCGTCACTCACCGCTTTCGCGGCGGCGCCGGTTTTCGCGATTATTTTGCGGGATTTCAGTGTCGTTAAGCTGGCCTTTACGATTGCTGTGCTGATCTTCGTTCGTCACCAGGCCAATATCCGCCGCCTGATCGCGGGCTCCGAGCCGCGCATCGGGAAGACGAAGACGGAGACCGCCTGATGCGGCCTGAAGGCCTTCTGGCCCGCAGCACAACAAGGATATGGTGTCTTTATGCCTGTCTCGATGGATCAGATCGATCATCTACGGCTGGTCCGCACTGACGGAATTGGTCCAATCACCTATCGACGATTGCTCGAGCGCTATCATACACCGGCAGCGGCGCTCAACGTCCTCCCCAAGCTGGCTCGCGCCGGCGGTCGGGCCATCGCCCCGGTGACCCCAGGGCGGCCTGAGGCTGAGTGTGAGATCATGGCGACCATGGCGTTGGGCGGCCGATTGGTGTTTCTGGGCGATGCGGACTATCCGCCCTTGCTCGCGCTACTGGATGACGCACCACCTTGCCTGGTCGTTCTGGGCGACATTGCCCTGGCTCAAGCGGGATGTGTGGCGACGGTGGGCGGGCGCAACGCCTCAACCAACGGTCGGCGTATGGCGGAAACACTGGCCGCTGAGTTGGCGCAAACCACTGTGGTTGCGTCCGGGCTGGCCAGAGGCATCGACACAGCCGCTCACAGGGGTGCAATGCTGACCGGCAGGACCATCGCGGTCGTTGCTGGCGGCATCGACCAACCCTACCCGCCCGAAAATGCGGACTTGTATCGAGGCATTGCCGATACCAACCTTGTAATCACCGAGGCACCGGTCGGAACAACTCCTCAGGCCCGCCATTTTCCGCGGCGCAACCGCATTATTGCTGGACTTTCCCTGGGCGTTGTGGTGGTGGAGGCGGCACTTCGCTCCGGCAGCCTGATTACGGCCCGATTGGCTCAGGAAGCCGGCCGGGAGGTTTTTGCGGTGCCGGGCTCGCCACTCGATCCGCGCGCTAGAGGCGGCAACGATTTGATTCGACAGGGTGCGATTCTGGTGGAAACGGCCGCCGACGTGCTGAGCAACCTGCCGCTACAACCGAAGCAATCCGGGGCTTCAATGCGTCGGCAGACAGTTGATTTGCAAGCGACCGTGCGGTCTTCAGAACGAGATCCGGAGACAGCGGAACATCCTCAGGACGCCAGGGCGGAGGTGCTATCGCTGCTATCTCCGGAAAGCACGGCAGTTGACCATCTGATGCGGCGCTGCCACCTGTCGCCGTCGGTCACAATGGCGGTTCTTCTGGAATTGGAACTCGCAGGCCGTGTAGAGACACTGCCAGGCAATCGGGTCGTACTCGTGCCGGATGCTGTTTAATAGGATATCGCGCGGACCATATGGCAGACGTTGTCGTCGTCGAATCCCCCGCTAAAGCAAAGACCATTAATCGCTACCTGGGTGGCGGGTATACGGTGCTGGCCAGCTTCGGACACGTGCGTGACTTGCCGCCGAAGGATGGCAGCGTCCGGCCGGAACAGGATTTCGCCATGGATTGGGAATCCGATGCGCGGGGCGACCGGCAGGTAAGCGAGATCGCCAAGGCCTTGAAGGGCGCGAAAACACTGTATCTCGCGACTGACCCCGACCGTGAAGGCGAGGCGATTTCCTGGCATGTTCGGGCGATGCTGGCTGATAAGAAAGCCCTGAAAGGGGTCGATGTCCGCCGCATTAGCTTTAATGAAATCACCCGCACTGCCATCCGCGCCGCAATCGCCCATCCGCGTGAGCTCGACCAGCCACTGATCGAGGCTTACCTAGCCCGTCGTGCCTTGGACTACCTGGTGGGCTTCACGTTGTCGCCCGTGCTGTGGCGCAAACTGCCCGGTAGCCGCAGCGCCGGTCGGGTGCAGTCCGTCGCTTTGCGTCTGATCTGCGAGCGGGAAGCCGAGATCGAGGTCTTCCGGGCCCGTGAATACTGGACGATCGAGGCGGAGTTCATCACGCCCAGTGGTGCGCCTTTCACCGCGCGCCTGACTCATCTGAACGGCAAACGGCTTGACCAGTTCGACCTGAACAACGAATTGGCCGCGCTGCAGGCGAAGCGAGCGGTAGAGGCAGGCAGTTTTAGCGTCGGCTCGGTTGAGCGGAAGCGGGTCAAGCGCAATCCGCCGCCACCCTTCACAACTTCGACCCTTCAGCAGGAAGCATCTCGCAAGCTCGGCTTTGGCGCGCAGCAAACGATGCGACTGGCTCAGGGTTTGTACGAGGGAATAGACATAGACGGCGAAACCACCGGTCTGATCACCTATATGAGGACTGATGGCGTGCAGATGGCGCAGGAGGCAATCCACGGTATCCGTAACCATGTCAAGGATAGCTTCGGTCCGACATACTTGCCGGCGGCGCCGCGTGAATATGCCAGTAAAGCGAAAAACGCTCAGGAAGCACATGAGGCGATTCGGCCTACCGATGTCTCGCGCACGCCTGAGCAGGTCGGCCATGGCCTGAGCACGGAGCAGCGCCGACTGTATGAGCTGATCTGGAAGCGCGCGGTTGCCTCGCAAATGCAATCGGCTGAACTGGACCAGGTCAGTGTCGAGGTGACCGACGGCAAAGGTGTCAAGCTGCGCGCGACCGGGTCGATCGTTGCCTTTGATGGATTCCTGAAGCTGTATCGGGAGGATACCGACGATAAGGCCGAAGGTGCGGCGGACGAAGACGACAACCGTATGCTGCCGCCGATGAGTCAGCGCGACCCGTTGAAGCGCAATAAGGTGGACGCCAACCAGCACTTCACCCAGCCGCCGCCGCGCTTCTCGGAAGCAAGTTTGGTGAAGAAGTTGGAAGAGCTGGGTATTGGCCGGCCCTCTACCTATGCGTCGATCCTATCCGTGCTGCAGGACCGCAACTACGTCCGTCTGGACAAGCGCCAATTCATTCCGGAGGATCGCGGGCGGCTGGTGACTGCCTTTCTGGTCAGTTTCTTCGAGCACTACGTCGATACCAACTTTACCGCTGCACTGGAAGAAAAGCTGGACGACATCTCGGCTGGTCAACTCGATTGGCGGGTCGTGATGCATGCTTTCTGGGACGAGTTCTCTCGCGCTGTCGAGCAAACAAGAGACCTGAAGATCAGCGACGTCATTGCCGCCCTCGACCAGGATTTGGGGCCGCATTTTTTCCCAGCGCGCGACGACGGGTCGGACCCGCGGATCTGTGCAGCCTGCGGCAATGGCCGACTGGGCCTGAAGTTGGGACGCTATGGCAGTTTCATTGGCTGCTCTAACTATCCTGCCTGCCAGTACACTCGCCGCCTAGCAATTGACGCCGGGGACGATCAGGGCGAGACCTTGAAGGAAGGGATGCGGGTCCTTGGCCACCACCCGCACACAGGCGAGGAGGTTACGGTCCGGCGTGGACCTTATGGTCTATATGTGCAGCAGGGTGAGGCCACGGACGATAAGAAAGCTCGACCGAAGCGTACCTCGCTGCCGCGCGGCATTGACGGAGAGCAGTTAACCCTGGACCAAGCAATCGCCTTGCTGTCTTTGCCGCGGGAGATCGGGCTGCATCCGGAGACGCGCGATAGCATCGAGGTCGGTATCGGCCGCTTCGGCCCTTACGTGCGGATGGGGGCGGTGTTCGGCTCGCTGGATAAAGACGACGATGTGCTGGCGATTGGCATTAATCGGGCGGTCGATCTGCTGGCCAAGAAGCTGGCAAGCGTTCGCACGATCGGCCCGCATCCGGCGGACCAAGAGTTGGTGACCGTGCGCAAGGGCCGCTTCGGCCCGTATATCCAGCATGGCAAGACCGTCGCCAATCTGCCGCGTGGCATGGCGATGGAAGACGTCACATTGGACGCGGCAGTGGCACTGCTGGCTGAGAAGGGAAAGGTGCTCAAGCCGCGCCGTGCTGCTGGGAAAAAGGGCGGAGCAGGGGATAGACAGGGCGGGCCGGCGGCGATATCTGCAAAGACACCTCGTGAGGCACCGGCCAAGAAAGCCGCCTCCAGGACGGCCACGACGACGCAGACGGCTTCCAAGCAGGCGACGAGCAAAAAGTCCAAGTCACCGGGGCGCAAGGCCGCTGCCAGATCACGGTTAAAGGTTGCGCGACGCGCGGCGGAGTAAATTCGCTTCGCGGACGTGCCGACGGGAAGCTTAGCCGATTATCGTAGCTTGCAGCATTTATCCGGTAGGTGGTTACAATATGTGGTCACTACGACTGCATTTGCGCTAATTTGAATTTCGCCATGCTGGTTCTGTGCGCTGAACCAACTAGTAGTCTATCGGGCTGGCTAACGAACCTATAGCCTGTCACACTGGTTGGGCCATTTCGAGGTTGCTAATGGCGACTCGGGCGGAAAATTTATCGCTGGTTCTTGTTTTTGGGCAGCTTAAGGAACATAACAAGCACGAGTGAAAATCTGCATCGGTTGGCTACCACAGAGATTTGCACGTATTGGTTGCATATCGGTGACTCACACGTATAGAATCAAGTAGTCGGCGCGGCTTAGTTGGAACAGAAAAGGAATCATTCGGATGGAAAAGAACAAGGCGCTTGACGCCGCGATGGCACAAATTGATCGAGCCTTCGGCAAGGGTTCCATCATGCGCATGGGTGCTCGCCCTGGCGACGAGCAGATCGAGGTCATTCCCTCCGGGTCGCTTGGCCTTGACCTCGCATTGGGCATTGGCGGACTGCCCCGCGGCCGAATAGTCGAGATTTATGGACCTGAAAGCTCTGGAAAGACAACGCTGGCGCTGCACGTGATCGCCGAGGCACAGCGTCGGGGTGGGACCTGCGCCTTTGTCGACGCGGAGCATGCATTGGATCCAGTCTATGCTCGCAAGCTAGGAATAGATGTCGATAATCTATTGATCAGTCAGCCAGATGCAGGCGAGCAGGCTTTGGAAATTACTGACACCTTGGTGCGATCTGGGGCGGTGGACGTGCTGGTCATCGATAGTGTCGCCGCATTAGTACCGCGCGCCGAATTGGAAGGGGAAATGGGCGATAGCCACATGGGCCTGCATGCGAGGCTCATGAGCCAAGCGCTGCGGAAGATTACCGGAAGCGTGAGCCGGAGCAAGTGCATGCTGATCTTCCTCAATCAGATCCGCATGAAGATCGGTGTGATGTTTGGCAATCCAGAGACGACGACGGGCGGCAACGCGCTGAAGTTTTATGCTTCGGTCCGATTGGAGATCCGGCGTATAGGTCAAATCAAGGAACGCGATGAGGTCGTCGGTAACCAAACGCGGGTGAAAGTTGTCAAGAACAAGCTGGCGCCCCCATTCCGGCAGGTCGAGTTCGACATCATGTATGGGGAAGGCATTAGCAAGGTAGGCGAACTTCTCGATCTTGGCGTAAAGGCCAGTGTTGTGGAAAAGTCCGGCGCATGGTTCAGCTACGACAGTCAACGCATTGGACAGGGCCGGGAGAATGCAAAGCAGTTTCTCCGCGAACATGGCAACTTGGCCGATGCTATCGAGGTGAAGGTGCGGGAGCAATCCGGCGTTGTCGCCAATTCCATGATCAGCGCCGCCACCGATGACGCTGAAGAAGCTGAAGCGGCTGAATGATGCCGCCGGAGCAAGCGGTGCACTAACTTCCGATGACCATGCGCTGGTCGCCGCGGCTAACGAGGTGCTAGCGCGTCACTATCAACCGTTCTGGCATACGGTTGGAGCCGCCATTCGTGCAAAGGATGGCCGCATCTGGACCGGAGTCCACATTGGCACAACGGTAGGCCGTTTAGCGATTTGTGCTGAAGCTGTTGCGTTTGGTCGAGCGGTGCTGGAAGGGGATGGAACAATCCAAACCGCAGTAGCGGTTAGGCATCCAAAGCCGGAAGAAGAGGATCGCGAGCTAGCCGTCGTACCGCCTTGCGGCGGTTGTCGTGAGATGATTTTGGATCACGCCGTGGAGGCAATGGTGATCGTCAAGGGTGCAAGCGGCCTAGTCAAACTGCCGATCCGTGCATTGCTTCCGTGTCCGTATCGTCGATAGTGGTCGTGCGACTGCGCCGTGCGCCTGGTCGGCGCGCCGCAGCGTTTCTATGAAGCTGATCTTTCTTGCTGCTAAGAACAGCTTGGTCATGATCGGCGACAAAAAGTGGCGTTTTCCACTATTGGACCACGAACGGTGTAGGGAATACGGTTGGGCAACTTCCATCAGTACCCTGTACCCAGGCATACCAGCTACTGGCCGTCGATGGCGTTGGCACATAGGCTCCCCACAGATCGGTGTTAACAAGGATGGCGGCAGTCCAGGAGATTGGTGCCGTCGTGCTGGACGTAGAGAACCCGAACTCGACAGCCGCCGACGAAGGAGAAACGTGAGCATTTACCCCGATCGCTCCACTGGAATGAGTATAGGTGCCGCTCGGACCCAGATTCCACATGATCGAAGAAACGGCATTGCCAACCGATGATGTGGTTGCTGCGACTATCGAAGACGCAGGTCCCGTACCCATCGCGTTGACTCCGAGGACCAAAAAGTCATAGCTGGTAGCAGATTGTAAACCCGCTATTCTATAATTGGTCGCCGTAACCGCTGTTACGGTCGAAGTCCACGCTGTGGAGCCGGTCGGGCGATACTCAATCGTGTAGGTTGTAGCAGCGTTCGCGCCTGTTTGATTTGACCAGGAAAGCTGAATATTCGAGCTTGACATCGCAGTTGCGACAATTCCGCTCACTTGGCTTGGCACCGATAGCTGAGCCGTTGGTACCGCCAAGATCCCAGAATAGAGCCCCGTACCGCTGGCGTTGGAAGCCTGTACCTGCATTTCATAACTGGTAGATGGTTGAAGTCCAGTCAGCTGGTAGGTAGTGCCAGCCAAGACGATTGCGCTGGCGTTCCACGCTGTAGCCCCCGTTTGCCGATACTGTATATTGTAGGAGGAAGGGGCGCCCCCACTTGACGGTTGCTGCCAAGACAAACTGATAGCCGTCGTGGTGACGCCAGTAGCCACAAGCCCGACTACCTGCCCGGGAGCACTGTTGGTCGTTCCAGCCGCGGCTGTGGTTGCCGAGACGGCAACCGAGGTTGGCCCCGCACCACCTTCGTTCACTGCAAAAACGGAGAAGTCGTAGCTGGTGCTGGACTGCAAACCGGCCACGCCGTAGGTGTTGGCCAAAACTCCCGAGACTGCCGAGATCCATACGCTGGACCCTGTTACCCGATACTGAATTGTATAGGTCGTTGCTCCGCTTGCCTCCGTCAGACTGGACCATGAAAGTTGAACGTTCGAGCTTGACGTAGCAACTGCAACGAGGCCATTGACCTGAAGCGGGGGCGCCACCTGGGCAACGACAGCAGTTGACACTGTTAAGACCGGTGACGCTGCGCCTATGCCGCCGCCATTGAATGCTTGCACGGCAATATCATAGCTGGTGCTCGCCTGGAGCCCAGCCAGAAGGTAGCTAGTTTCGGCAAGGATGGTCGAGATGGCGGTCCAATTAGTCAATCCCGTCTGCCGATACTGTACGGTATAAAATGCAGGAATGCCTCCACTGAAGGGTTGCTGCCAAGATAGCGTGATGGAGGCGGCGGTGATATTTAAAGTGGTCAGCTGAGTTACTTGCCCTGGGACGGCGACGGTTGCGCCGCCCAATGGCATCGAAGCGTAAACGACGGTGCCTCCAGAATAGGTAAAGCACTGTATCTTCGCCGTCTGCTGCGGCCCGATTGTAAACCCGCCGCTTGACGTTACGAATCCTGCACCGAGTGTAACATTTCCCCTGCCGACGTTGAGGACCTGACATTGAAAGCCGCTAACCATGGCGGCCGAAACAAGAGTGAGCGTGACGGTTTGGCTGCAAACAATGTACGCGTCCGTTGTGGAGAGTGGTATCTAGTCCAACACTCGCTGTGATCTCGACTACGGGAACCTTGTACGTCGGGATCTTTCCCGAAATCCACGACCATATCGCACCAAAATTCTGACTGGTCATGACGTTTGATACTTGTGCGACCCAAATCGCATCGGAGTTGGCGGCAGGTCCTGCTAACGGAGCCTTGTCGATGGTCAGACCATTTAATAGATCAGCATACGGTATGGCATGGTCACTTCCCGCCTGACTCACGGGTATCAGATCTTGGGCGGACGCCGACGATACAACTTGCAATCCCCCGATGGTGCTGCCCAAAAGAGTTGTTTGCGAGATCCCTCCGGCACTGGTCGAGATAGCGCCATTGCTGTCGATTGTTACGTTGACACCGGCGGAGAACAAGCCACGCAGCAGCCCTGTCGACATAAGCATTGGGCTGCCCTGATTTGAGATCACCAAGTCCGCATCGACTAATAAACCTGATGCCGAAGGATACGCAGCATGATCGGCACCATTCGCGGCAATTACCGATCCAAAAAGATCTAAGCCGGTGCCGACCCCGAGTTGCTCGGGTCCTCCTGAGCCCAGGCTGGTTCGTCCAAGCAGCATCGACGACTGGACAGTTATGACTGGTTGGACGGTTTGTAAGAGCGTTCCAACCGACACTGCGTGAAGGCTACCACCTTGGCTGATCGGAATTTCATCGGACGGCAAGACAGAGCTTGCAGGCGGCAGCTGGGGGATTGTCGGCATCAGAACTCTCTGAATTAAATTGATCGGTCACTTTGCATGCTGCGTTAAGCGGCGACCGCGGCGCCACTGCAACACGAGATCCAATGCTGACCGTCGTAGAAGACATCAACGCCAGTTCCTGCGCCGGCTGCGTCGGTAGGCTTTCTGCCGTTCACCGCGAAGGCTTGGGAGCCAGCGGCAATCCCCGCGGGAAGTGTAGTTACCGTGTACGATGGCAAGACTGGCGGACCTAGAAACCGCGGGGAGACCGCGTTGGTTCTGAACACTTCATGCCAGTTGCTGTAGCCGTCGGAAATTATATGGTATCGATCATTGGTGCGTAAGATGACTGGACCCTGATCAATTCCATCGGTGCCTGCGGGTGCGATAGTGACAGTTCCAGCTCCGGTTACGGAGAACGTAAATCCGGTGCCCGCAGCGACACTGCTAGCGCTTGGAAGACTGATGGTATATGGACCAGATCCGACCAGGAAAACAATATTCCCTGATGTATAGCTCGGCATCGTAGCTGACGCCGAATATACACTGACCCACCCGACGGAAATCCCCTTGCCGACAACATAAGACAAAGTTCCTTGATACCACCGGAGTGTTGAGGTAGTACTATCATAGGCAAGCTTGTTTGAATTCGTAGCCTCAAAAGCTATGGCATGACCCGCGGCCATCTTGATAGCAGGTGCAGTGCCAATTTGCTTCGCGTTCGTCGTGTCAAGAACGGCATTCGAGAACGGTACATTGATCTGGAAGACCGTTTTAGCGCTGCCAGACGAGCCGCCGCTGAGGAAAACTCCAATAATGGAGCCAACTTCTACAGCTGGACCCGAAGTATTATTCTGACCTATTACCAAACTTTGAATGGTTCGGCTGTTCGCGTCGTCAAGACCGTTGCCGAACCAATCCATTTCCACAGTGAGCGAAGAATTTGACGCGCTAGACGGCAGGCCGGTTTGATCACGATATTCAAGGCATGCTGTCCAAAGCTGAGGTTGTGGCAGTGGCTGACCGTTTGGTCCGTTTGCGACATTTGAGCGGAGCGTTTGAATGTAACGACCCACATGTTGAGCAGGAGTGGCCGCCGCCGGGGTCTGCGTTCCTGCCCAAATCAGGCGATCAACGCCTCCCCAAACATACGAACCCGGGCTGTTGTAAATGATGGTATCGACGCGGCTGTTGGCTACGACGCCCGATCCCCCATTATGCGTGACGACGTAAGCTGACTGCTGAACCGCTATATCACTTGCCTGGGACGTTCCCTGTGATGTCGTGAATCCGGTTCCAGTATTGCCAACGACAAATCCGGGTAAGGCAAGTTCCGCTGGACCGCCGCCGTTTGGGACCGACGACGCTAATGGCGTGCCATCGTGCAACACTGTTCCATCCACGAACCATTTGACCCGTTTGGTAAGTGCTATTCCCCAAGTACCTGGTTGTTGTAGTACAGTCGTGCCATAGGGAACATAAATGGCGGCGCCGGCTGATGCTGCTTGATATGCCGCTTTAAAAGCCGCCGTATCGTCAGCCACGCCATTCAACTTCGCGCCATACGGCGGTAAAGCCACATTAATGACGCCAGTCGCAGATGGATTGGCGTCGACATACTGTTTGGTCGCAGCATGAAGGGGTGATGTTGGCAAAGATGCAAGGGTCAACATACCGCTTAGAGAGCCGCCGCCAATCGGCAGGGCAGTCGCTACTTGCGAGTCAACATATTGCTTTGTTGTTGCCTGTGTCGGAAGCGTCGGCGCCGCAAGCAATGAGAGTGCGCCTGAGAGTGTTCCCCCTGTTATAGGAAGTGCAGTCAGTGCCTGCATGTCCACATAGTGTTTCGTCGCTGCCTGGCTGGCAGTGACTGGATCGGCACTCAGCGTGAGGACACCGGTCAAGGTCCCTCCGGTCTTGGCCAGAGCGCTCAGTAACTGACTGTCGATATAGTTCTTTGTCGCTGCCTGAGCAGGGAGTACGGGATCCGATGCTAGGGAGAGGACGCCGGTTAACGTGTCTCCGGTTCGTAGCAGGCGATTATCGGTGTATTGTTTGGTGGTCGCCTGCAGTGCTGTGACCGGGTCACCTGACAGTAGTAATGAGCCCGTAAGCGTGCCGCCTGCTTTGGTAAGTGAAGCGGCTGTTTGGGTGTCAATGTAGCCCTTTGTTGCCGCCTGGAGAGGAGCCGTGGGATTGGCTGCCAAATAAAGTGGGCCGGCTAATGTGTCACCCGCGCGTGCAACCCTCAGATCTACATATTGCTTGGTGGTCGCCTGGAGAGGCAACGCAGGATCCGACGCTAATAGCAGGCTACCGGTCATCGACGAGCCGGTTTTCGCGAGCAAACTGACAGATTGCAGATCCACATAATTTTTTGTCGCGGCCTGATTGCTTGCGACCGGATCCGCGGATAGCGTCAGTGGACCGCTCAGAGTATCTCCAACGCGAAGAAGTCGCTGATCGACGTATTGTTTTGTCGCCGCCTGGGCATTCATCATCGGATCGGATGCCAGTGATAGAGCACCGAGCAATGTGCCACCACTCTTCGGCAGAACGGTTGCCACCTGCGTATCGACATAATTTTTGGTTGATGCCTGAAGGGCCAACACGGGATCGGCGGCAAGCGTCAATGTTCCGGCAAGGGTGTCACCACTGCGGGAAAGCTTCAGATCGGTGTAGTGTTTCGTCGATGCCTGCAACGTACTGACTGGGTCGCTACCGAGAAGGAGAGTTCCAGACATGGAACCGCCGACGAGGGGAAGAGCCCCGGTAACGGCTGCATCAACATAGGCTTTTGTTGCTGAATGCAGCGGCTGCTGAGGTGCTGCCGCAAGGGATAGGAGTCCAGTTAGCGAACCGCCAACGAGCGGAAGTGTCGCAGACGTTTGCAGATCAACATATGCTTTGTTGGCTGCTTGAGCAGGTAAGACAGGATTGCCGGAAAGAACAAGCGCCCCGGTCAAGCTGCCGCCTGACATGGGCACCACTTGGCCGATTAAAGTGGCTAGGGTTTGACTATTCGTGGAGCCGACCGGCTTGACCAATGCCTGAGACAGATCAATGTTGGAAGCGCCTGAAAGACCGCTTACCAGTTGTCCATACGTTATAGCTGCGTTGGACCCCCGCTGCGACACCGAAATTAGATCACTGGCCGCTGGTACGGTTCCCAGGGGCAATGTATTAATTACAAATGGTGTAGCAGTCGCCGATAGTGTGGTGCCGCTGAAACTGAGGTTTTGTCCAACAGAAATTGTCTCGGGTGCCCCGGTTCCTGTGCTGATGCGGCCCAACAGAGAGGACGCAGGAATAGCTATTTCGGGCTGAACCCCATTTAGCACCTGGGATCGCGTGATTTTTCGCGTGATACCTGCCTGAGTTACCATAAACTCATCGGTGTCGGACGCCGACGTGGCCGGGGCGAGATCATTAATTGTGGGCATAGATAATTATTCTCCGGCGGCCCCTGGTTGTTCGAAGGCGCTTCAACTAACGTTTTGCGTTGAGCTAGCGGCAAATTCCGGGGATACCCGGCCGTCAGTCGGCAGCCAGAACCGGGTTTCCATTCTGGTCTGTCAACACGACGCCGGCTGTGGTTAAGATGGCATTGGCCGGTACGGCTGGGACAGAAAGCATTAAGACCGGCAGAAGCACGCTTCGCTGCAGGTAGCGGCCATTTATCGTTGTAATCATCAAAGTAATTGTATATATGGTTCCGGCCTGACCCTCGGCTAGCCAGATTATAACTCGGCTGCCATCAGTTGTCATACTCTGTACAACTAAATCGCCGGGATTAGACGGTGCAATCGTGACGTCGAGTGTGGCAATTCCGTCGCCGTCATTTCCGACTATGGCCGGTCCTATATCAAGAAGGTAGTCAAGAATGTCGCCCGGATCCTTAGTAGGCCAGTTTAGGGGAGGGGGGGCGGTGGCGGCCGACCCGCGGGGAATTGCAACAAAAAATGAATGAAGACGAGGCGGGCGTGGCTGGGCTTCCAAATATGGGCAGCTGGGGTCAACATGCTGGTTCCGGCGGAAATATCACGTTAATAGGATCAGGCGGACAGTAAGGCTGATCAAAGGAAGCTTGAATGCGTCGTGTACAGAGAACCGAGATGCCTCATTGAGGGGTGATACGGCCAGCGAGGCTGATTTACTGGCGCGACCTCCTATAGCCGGCTTCCTGGACCTGAGCGTTTACCAGCGGACAACAACTAATCCGCTCGCGCCAGGGGCACCGCTGAAGGCTGTATTGCCGCTCGCGCCTGTGCCAGCGCCCGCTGCGCCGCCGCCAGGGAAGATGCCTGCAACCCCAGTGGTTCCACTGTTTTGAGCGCCGCCTATAGGCGCAGCGCCGCCTAACCCTCCCTGGTTGATAACCGCTGCCTGTCCGGCGGAACCCGTAAAATTAACATCCCCCCCCACGCCGACACCCGGCGGTGTGCCACCGTTCTGAGGTTGTCCTGGCGAGGCCAAATAGTTCAGGCTTCCGCCGGTGGCACTAACGACTTGTCCGAAGCTTGAGGTTCCCCCCGACCCTGCGGCAGAGCCGCTGGTTGTTCCTCCGGCGCCTCCAGCCCCGACTGTCACCGGTATTTGCTGACCTGGAATCAATCCAGCGACAAGCTTTCTGGCATAGCCGCCGGCAGACCCGCCGCCACTCGGCAGTCCTGGTACCGAGGCGAAACTGCCGGCGCCGCCCCCCCAGGCTTCGACTTCGACTTGCATAACCCCCACCGGCACCACAAAGGTCCCGCTACTTGCGAAGGATTGCACCCCTGAGCCAAAGCCCGGCCGGAGCGCAGGTAGTTTCCAAGTGAGAAACGGTGCTGTGGGTACAACCGTAATGTTAAAGGCCGAAACCTGTACCTGGCCATAGGCAACATTAATTTGATACAACCCAATCCAGCCAGCGTCGGCAGCTGGAGTAATCTGACTGCCTGTATTTGCTGGGACACCAGGCTTGAGTTGAAGTTGAACGCGCTGGGTCCGCAGTGTGTTCTGTGCGCTGCCAGAGTTGGACGGGCCGCTGAAGGTCTGTGCAGGATTCGCTGCGTTATAATACGGCAAGACAACCGGATCCGAGTCCAACTCGAGGAAGGCCGCCTCGAGAAGATAATTCACTGATTGCCCTGCGCTCGATGGGGCAGTCAACGCAAATGACGTCGAGCTGGTGTTAATACCCATTTTTATGATGAGGTCCGACGTATCGGCCGAAAGGGATCCATATGCCATAGCATCGACAGGGCCAAACTGCGTTATACTGCCCGGACCAACGACAACGGTCATTGAAGTCGGACTGGTCGGTTGACACAAAAGTCCGTCTACAACAGTATTGACACCCAATACGGCCTGAGCCAGAAAGCCAAGTCCTACCATCACATTGCGATTGACCGAAAGCAAATCCGTATCAAGCGGGATGCTACCGGGGTAGACGATATTGCGATCCATCCAATTCCATTACCTGTATTGTATGTCCAGATCTAAGTAATTCGAAGCCACGCTATCGAGTTGATCGGGAGGGACCTGCGAAGGCACATTTCTATATCTTTATCTGTTACACTACCTGACAGCGATGCAAGATCAACATACGCGAGGTTGCCTAATCCATACCCGCCCCCCCCCGTCCGATAGCCTGCCAGCGCGGATACGCCGTTCATAGCCGGACGTCTCACCTCCAGAAAAAATTGAAAAGGCAGTAAAAGGCTTCCCCAACCACCTGCCGCCCCGTATGCCATCCCAGAGTATGCCGGCAAGGCCCGCAAAGTGCCACTTCCATAGGCTCCTGTGTCAGCGCAGTTCGTCGGCTCAAAGATGCCAGGCGGGGACCCCGTTAGGCGCGCCAAGTTCGCGCTAACAGCGCCGCGAGTGGCAGCCTCTTGAACCAGTGCCCACTCGATCCGACCACGGTAGCTAGTGTCTGTTTCGCCGGGTTCACGACGCAGCGAGGCGCCAAAAAAATCAAGGGCAATGAGATCCAGCCACTGCTCTCTGGCGGTTTTGAGACGGGTTTGCCGGATTACATATTGTACCAGTTGATACAGCCAAGCCCACGGTGTCGCTAGGCACGTCAGAATGGCCTCGAGGTTCGGGCTCTGATCGGGAAACCAGCGATTTGGAAGGAGGGCTCTCAAGCGCCCGCTTATGTCGGCGACATCACCCTGCATTTAACGCCACTACAATTTGCCCTGCTTTGACTACGGTGTGCGCAGGAGGTTGGACATCCGTAGGCAAGCCATTGAGGGTAACACCCGTGATATTTTTAATCAAATTGCTGGCCATATATGCGCTCTGTGCCACTCGTGTTACCGATGCGATAGCTTCAATTGGTAAGGAATTTAGATAAGCAGCGACCTGTTGTTGTATCACGGCGATATATGTATTCGCTCCGTTGGCTTCCGTCACGACAGCAGTCAGCGAAACGTTTATCGCTCGTACTGACGGTGCAATCACCGCGAACGCCATCCCGATGGGCCGGACGAAATCCACTGAGTTCGATATAGTCGCAAGAAGATTGGCAGAAGGGTAACCGGACCCGTCGTCGACTACGACTAAGAATGAACCAAGTCGCTCTGTGCCGTCCGGATTAGTGTTCTCTTTGATTAAAAACTGCAAGCCTTGCTGGACGTCCGTTATCCAGCCTTAACGGCTATAAACGTGGCCCGCACGCGGCTTGCTAAGTAACTTTGAAATCGTGCTCGAAATGCGGTGTCGTCTTCTCTGTCGTTCCCGTTCGTGAACGCGACGGCGTTGACAGCGCTGTCGACGCCTGGCAATGATGACGCGATCATCGTGATCGTATTCGACAACACGTTACCGATAGTTCCGCTCAAGAGGCAGGTCACAGGGATATCGGTCGAAGCGACGCCAAGTGGCACAAGGTAGCCGAACGATTGCCGTCGCCATGTCGAGAGCGATGCATCTTCCGTGACCACGAAATTGATCGCGCCGTCAGAGGTTTTTATCACGACCGACCGGTATCAGTGCTGGCATAGTGGTGGCGAACCGCGAGAATGTTACAATACCCGTAGCAGCGGTGGCCGCTAGCCGGAGAACACCAAAATCGCCCATCCAGGAATTAGATCCGCGCCTGTAGAAGTAGCTGCGCGGGTGGTCCCGAGCACCTGAAGTATCAACCATTGTAACCACAGAACGATCGCAGCATTCGCCTCGAAAATTGCCCGGATCACAGAGCCTACAGTAACGTCCACAAGGCTACTTGCAGATCCTTGCAGAGCTGCCGACATATCCTGGATAAGTTGCGCAAATGTCTTCAAATTCAGGTTCATTGCGATCAACCCGTAGGGACGTTTAGATTGACGAAATTACCTGAGGAGCGATCGGCATACGTAACTTCGGCTGTGACACAGCCACCTGTAGTGTCAGGTGCTCGTACCTACTACGCTCGGCGTGGGTATTGCTGGAACTGCGGGCTCAAGAGAGATCTGTGTTCTGATTGTGGCCTCGATATCGGCAGGGCTTGTAGTGGAACCGACGAACAATCCTAAACCGCCGCCATACCCAAGGTTCCAGATATAATCACCGACATTGGTAAGGAGACGCCGTACAACTCTTTGGCTAGTCCGGGTCGAGCCATTCGTCAGGGCGAGGTCGCCGCTACTTCCTCCGCTTAAATCGCTTCCCCAAGGAAGGTAGATGTCGAACATTGGCATCAATCGATCGGAGTAGGTGTTTTGGTTGTACTTCCTTGGACCGCATGTGTATGGCTGTTGTACGAAGCTCGAAGGCCGGACAGCCGTCCGTGTTGATCGTATACATCGCCTTGTACATGAAGGTCGCCAGCTAGGCGAATTGTTCCGTCATTGCACAATTTGAGTGAACTTCCACTTTGATGAACCAACCAAAATTCTCCTCCGGGAGCGTTTGGAGGCCTCTGAGCATTGGAATAGGTCCTTCCCACGATGAGCCCTTGCTCAGCATCGCCTTCCTGAGGTACTAATAAAACTTGGTCCCCTGGGCTTGGGGGGCAAATCATGCCCCACCCGTTTCCCACCCATTGGGATAACGTCGGAAGCCATCCGGAGAGAACGCCTTCGGGCTGAATTATTACTCGCGCATTTCCGGTCTCATAGTTCACGGAACTTATCGTTCCAAACTTGGCTTGGCCAGACGAGCGATCTAAGCCAGCGGCGTGAGCTTTGACGACGTTGGTTAGTCGATCCAACATAGGAGCGCCCTTCTGTTTACTAAGCAAATCCGACGCTAACTCAGCACCGGCCAAGAAACCGCGCGGACAGATTGCGTGGAACCGGAAGTTGTACTGTAACGGCGCTCGACGCAATCAATTTGGTAGAGGCCATCGAACGATGAGTTAGTTCCCTGTAATCTGACAAGGGCTCTCGGGGAAAAGCGGAAGTCCCACGGCATCTCAAAAATGAAAACAGTCTGAAGACGGCCTATCTCGGTTGCATACCGTTGAGCCGAGAGGTCAGCCTGAACAGGCGTGAGGTTGGACTTTGAAAACAAGTATGTCTGGGGAGCTGACAGCGCTGATATCCGACCCGGAGATCAAACCTGCGCCAGATGTGGTCGCTCCGTACGACGCCACCATCTGGCTGTTCCAAGACTGCACTTTTACCCGAGAAGACGACCTGATGGCCAGCGTCCGTTCCAGTCGCATCGTTGCCACATCGCCCGGAGTGATTACCACCGCCGGATCAGACTCGTCGGCCGAGGGTTGGAACACAAGCGTTCTGCCCTGCATGAAAATGTCAAAGTTTACTTCACGCGCAAGCTCGACGATTAAGTCCCAGTTGGAGCGAAGGCTCGAGAAGTGACCCAGTGAAAGCTTGGTATATCCATCGGCAAAATACCGACCTACGTTGCCTGATGTGGCAGTAACCTGTGCCGTGAGACCATATTGGTTGGCGATCGTTTGAACAACTTCTGACGCTGTCTGATTAACAAAATCTTGCTGAAGGTAAGAGTTGATCAGACCGGCGGAAAGGTCCCTGCCCTCAATGGAGAGAGTTTTCAAAATTGGATCAGCCGTAAGAACGTCTATATTGCCCGTCAAAATGTCCACTGATAGCGGAACGCCCGGCTCGACAATCTTTATCTCTATGTATCCGTCGGAGAGCGCCGCCCATGATGCTATGTCTCCTGCGGGGCTGGCATTGGTGGCAAAGGTAAGCGCGAAGGAGTCCGCCGAAAAGTAGTTACTCGTCGTGATGGAAGCCTGGAGGAGCCCGCTCGTAGATAGGCCGTCTAATAAAATTGTAAGATCCATATGTTTTCAAGCCGCTCTACAATCTATTGTGGTCCGATACCGTCGGAAAAAGCGGGCGAGGCTTCGGGAATATACAGTTGGGTGGGCTCATATATGAATGGATCGCTGATACCGTTGATCCGGGCAATATTGATCCATTGCAATGGATCACCTAGCGCGGAGGCTGCAATCGAGAAAAGATTGCCGGTTATCACGCTGATTGTTTTCATCTCATCCTTCTGGTGAGTTCAAGCCTTTAACCGCGAGGCCAATGTATGATCTGGCCCCAACTGCATATGCTAGCGAGGCCGCGCCAGCGAGTTGCGTACCGAATGACGACGCTGCCAACACCGGGTCATCGGAATGCTGGTTGAACGAAGTCAGGATGTCCGATTGTTGATCAACTTGTTGCTGAGCCGCGAGCATGGAATTGCCCGCTACGAGTATCGCATTAGCGTGATCGGTTGTTCCTGGAGTGAAAGCGTTGTCTGTTGCAATTACAGATGATAGAGATGTCAAGTTCACTGGCGACCCTAACAGGGCATTTGCTGCGGTTGCGAGGGCACCCGATATTATTGACTGTTTCTCGGAGATTACGAAATGTTGTGTTCCGGATTGATGGACGACGACGCAGCTAAGGCGATAGCATATCCACCAACGGTTCCGGTATGTAGCGGTGAAACTGCTTATAATGACACGATACTGGAAGGATTGCCATCTTAGCCAAACGACTGATCCGGCGATCCTTAGGCCGTTCAGCGCTCGTGCGCGGATTTCGGCGTCTGCTCCCGAAAATATCCCTTCAAAGCGAACTTCGCTGTCATCGGGTCCAAGTGGCTCTATCGTTCGGGTTCCATTCGAGAGCCTGTGAATGACCAGCCTCTGCCGGCCACCAAATTGAATTGAGGTCGGGACTTCGAAGTCCTGCAGGGTTATGGTCCCGATAGTCACAGTTGAATTGCTCACGAGCGTCCACTAAAAATTTAATCGAGATATTTGGGTAAGGTCGGGATTGGCTCTAAAAGGGCGATATATGTCCCCGTGGCGTCGTGGCTCTTGGATCAACGCCCGTCATGCCGTTGGATGGTTTCGAGAGGGCGCGTTCAAGATGCTGAATGGTCCAGCGTCCCAGGACCGCTCCGTCGAGGTGGAGTGTGTTCGGGGAGGCTTGCCCGATCGCGTCACCGGCTGTGAGAGCTCCGGTATATTGGACGGGCGAGAGGACGTCATTGTTCGCCGTTGATGTTCCTTGTGACGGTTGATCTGCAGCTGTGAGAGCTGCTTTCTCGTCTGAATCAGCTTCTTTAGACAGCGGAGACCGCCGCTGGGGTGCGACAGACAGCCCGGCCTGCATCATCTGCAAATCGCGCGGCGGAGGTGCTGCAGGTGCGCCTGACAGTGTCTTCCGGCTGGTATAGGCTGAGATCATCGTATCGATCCGTTCATCAGGCTGAAACGGTCCCTCACCAGATGCAGGTGCCGTAGTCCAATGGCGATTGAGCGTCGCTCCAGGGAGTATAGTCTCTTTGCGTAGTAAGCCGTTCTGGCGAGGCGCCAATGGTCCGGAAGTGGTTGTTGTTGATCCTGTTGGACTAATCGTCGAAAAGCTCCGCCCGGCAATATAGATGAAGCCGAGTTTTGACGCGGGTGATCTTCGCTTGATCGGTATCTCCGCTGGTTTTGTGGCCTGCGAGCGTAGATCGCTCGCTTGGTCTTCGTTTGACCGGGCTAAGGCAGTTGACCAAATATGCGGATAGTCAGGGGTTATGGTTGCAAGGCGCCGAGCGGTTGAGATCGGAGCAAGTGATTGCTGTGAAAAATTCGGATGATTACCTAGCGACAGATACCAAGCGATTTGGCGTTTACTCGATGCCAACGAGCCCATGAGAGTAGGTTTGCTTGTCACTATGCCGACGTCCTCAGGCTCGGTGGTTTAACATTAGCGGACGAACACAATCCTGCCGGGCATATCTATAGCCAACGAAAGGTCGGCCAATCGAATGTGTTACCCTCTAACGTTCCAATGGCTATTACGGAAGCCATTCTATCGATGGTCGGTAGAGAAAAGGCTACATCGAACGGCACCCCGTGCCGTATTAGATAAAGGCAATCTATTAAAACGGGGTGCCGAGCTAGTTTCCCAGATGCGCCTCGTTCACGGGACTTTCCGCATTGTGGTCTGCTGAGTGGGCAACCGCAGCTAGGCCGTCTTCGCCAAGGCGGTCTATAAGAGCCTCAATCTGGGTTTCCGTCGTAGGCGTAGGAACTGGGACGCCGTCGATCGCTTGAACCGAGCTTGCAAGACTAGCCATTGCCAGCCACGGCTCATTGTGCGACAAGATGGGGCCTGCGGCCTTGAATAACCTAAGCGTATCGAGCGCAGTGGGACGTCGAAGGACTAATTGCCGTCCGGTTTTGTCTGTGGTTGTCTGCGTATGTAGACTAGCGTTCAGGATCGCCTGAGTGGGCGTCATCAGATTCTCCTTTTTCTTGTAGCGAAAAACTCAAGTTTTTGCTTGACGCTGGCGTCCCCTTTCCAAACTCCGGCGCTAGCTAGCTTGAATACAACACCATCAAATTGATAGGTTGATGTCGAACCATCATTCTCCGTAACGTATTGATACATCGACCCTAACTGTGACGTAGAACCATTATAAAACCCTTGTTCTAACGCGACGATAAAGTCGTCGAGAGCCGCGGTCCCTCGTTCTACCTCGAAGCTTCCTTCCCAGCCCTTTGGAAGCTCGGCTCCGAGATGTGTTCCGTCAATCCGAGCGACCCGAATGGCAGTGGTGATTTGTCTGCTTTCGAAGGCCGTCACATGACTGATATCAAGACGCCCTGCCGGTCCCATAATGACCAGCTGAGTGTCGCGTCCAATCGAAAACGTTGTTAATCCCATCACAAGTTCTCCTAACCGACCTGACCTGTAGGCAAGGTCTGAAGTGATACCTGGACCGTCTGCCCCCCTTCAACGTTCACTATAAACCGCTCATTGATCGCTTGATACTGGACTTGTGCGTCGGACTGAACGTATCCAAGACTGGTTCGGGTCGAAGGATTGTTCGTTGTATCGCAAATGACACTGAATGGAAGGGAGCCATTCGTGCTACCAAGAAGACCCTGTGCCAACATATTGTTCAAGAAAGAAAGCTGCGTTGATCGAATTTGCTGGAAGAGGTTTTGGTTAATGACTTGGCCTACATATTGACCCATTCCAGCGGCCAGAGTGGCGGCAATGTAGTTGGTGAGGCGCGTATAGTCATCGCCGTCGGTCGCTGCATTGGAAGAGGTATTATGGCCGCCACGAACACCCCAGAAAGGGCCGCCTGGCTGCGGGTTGCAGATAACATCGATACCTGCTGCTAGTAAGACGCTCAGATCGCCCGACGCATAGGCCGTATTCCATCCAGAGCCAGGATTGCCTGACCGTTGACTGCCAATAATGCCATAGATCTGCTTGTTTAAGCTAGACTGTTCAGGTGAAAGATTGGCCAGTCGGCCGGCTGCAAAACCTTGGGGAGAGACAAGTCTAATCGCGCCGTTCACCTGGTCTGACCACCAAAGCCAGTCCCCGAACATTAACTTGGCCGAGTAGCTGTCTAAGCCGGCCGCGTTCATCGTAGCGACTGCATTACCAATCGTATCTCCCGCTGGCGTCGTGAGGATCATATAAATCCCCTCCTGCAGCCCAAATGCAGCCTGAGCAGTCCACGTTTCTGCATCATCACAGTCTGCAAGCAGTGCGAGGCCGCATCCTTGGCCGCGCAGTGCGTACATCCCACTCCGGACTGTTCCATCCGACCCAGTTAATTGACTTCCGTCTATGGTTACAGCCCCATCGGTGCCCGGGGAGCCCGCGCCCAGAATGATCGAAAACGCAGCTGGGGATGCGGTGGTGCCTTCGGAACTAGCGATTATAATTTGAAACGGGCCACGTTGAGGTCCCATTCCGGAATTCACAGCTGCGGCCAGCCCGCTCCAGAACGCTGCCCCGTTCCCGACTAGCCCGTCATAAAGTTCCGGTTGCAGCCCGGGCAACGTAGATAAGAGCCACGTGTTTGCCTTGCTGCCGCCACTTAACGTGACCGTTATGTTATTACCGAGCGATCCGGTATACATGGCTGTGAAGCTGGCGTTCGAACCAGGCACTACATTAGAGGCCGCCGAGTCAGTTCCGTCGGTCACACTTACACACCGAAAGTTTTGTGCACCCTGCTGAACAGCGGTTGCAACCTGAGTTCCCATGTCATATTTGCGCGGCATAATTGGCCCAAACATCCGCGCATAGTCAGCCATAGTCGCAATAAGAATTGGCTCGTCTACCGGACCCCAGGACGCGGTACCCACGATCCCCAAGATATTAGTCGGAACACCATTTAAAACTAGATTTTGCGGCGGTACAATCTGGACGTAAAGGTCCGGAACAATTAGCGACGTTGTGTTAACGCTACCCTGCTGAACAATCGGCATGATGTCAGCCTTTGTTGGAAGCGTGTAAAGCAACTGGTCTTACAAAGCGGACATGGTCACTATCAACTATCTCGCGCATTTTCACAGGATCCGTAATGGTATCGCCGCGCACGAAATGTTGAAACGACCTGATCACGACCAATTTTTGAATCATTTGAATTTACCTAACCAAAATTGACTTGACCATTAATGCAGCGGCGCCGAACACATTGACGGTAGATCTACGGTCACGATCGTCGGATATTCAGCGCAGTAAATGAGGTCCCGCCGGTACAACAGTGCGTTCTGAGATTGGTCGAACGTGGCGCTGTTTCGATATCCTATGTGAGCACATGTGTTATCTGGTAGAGAAAGAAAGGCGTTTTGAGCGACAGCAAGATCTATCGAGGCCGCTAAAGAGTCCCGTATCATGGGGCTTGAGCACCAAAGGATTACACGTAAGTCCTTTTCCTGTCGACGACCCTCATAAAAGGCCGGACAATCGCAGACGACGCGGACCGTGATGGCCGCACCTCCGGGGATGGTGATGCTCGACCCACGCACCACGGCAATGAGATTGGATTGAATGGCTGAATACAGGTTCGCGGCAACCAAATTCGCTGAATTGCCGGCAATCACACGATACGAGTACGCGTTGCCGTCAATCAAGGCTCCAACAACGTTACCGGCGCTGACAGTGCCCCCAATCAGGATGGTCCGGTCAACAACGGTTGCAGTCATACTCGAGGTTATTTTACTAAATTGCCATGTCGGAAGATATCGAGTAGTCGTTCTTCCATAATCGTTGTCAGGAGTAATAGTGATATTGACCACTCCAGCACTAAGGTCAGAGCTTAGGGTTGCCGCGTTGGCGATCCCCGGTAGATCCGACATGTCACGCCGACTATGTCAAGTCCATGGACCTTGCGGAAATCAACCCGCTGATCGTATCAACTAAAACTGTTCCACATCAGAAATGTCAGCCATCAAGTCGTCGCCAGTTTGGCGGTAATTCGCCAGCCCAAGTCGCTTAGTTCCGTTCCGGTGATTACGGAACTACGTCCTAGATCGTCGCTGATCAGGTCACCGGGCGATAAGACGACGCCGACTGGCGCAGGCATTAGAATTGCGAGACATGGAATGATTAGGTCGGTCGGGAGGCCCGCGGTAGGCTGGCCTCTACCATTTACTCCAACGACGTTAGCTGGCCATCCCTCCATCAGCATGGAAACACTATTGTCAACATACCCCCCATACGACTTGATCGCGATACCCGTTTGTATACCTGGCCGGGATATGCCGATAATCCGGTTCGCCTGGATGCAGAGAACAGGCAAGAGTTCCTGCTGTGCTGCAATGAAAAACGTTCGTTGTTTCTGCACAAGATAGTCACCGGGACGGGTATACGAGGCGTCGAAGATACCCTGCCACAATGCCGCACCGTAGGCATTTGCGCGATTTACGCCGCCGTCCATCGGAAGAAATGTCGCGTGTAGACGAAGAAAACGATTATATTCGGCTAAAGGCGTGAGCGATCCATCTGGTCTAAAGGCATCCGTTGCTATACCAGTACGTCTCGCTGCTACACCGAGGCCGTAATATAGACGGTCTTGGAGCCTAATGCTATCCATGCTTCAAACAATCATCATGCCGGTCCCACGCGACAAATTAGGCCCATAAGGAATGCCGAGGAACCCGCAGAGCCTCCGTCTCCACTCGTCGAAAAGCGAAGCCTGTCGCGGAACTCATCTTTGTTCCTCGTCCACACCGATGCCTGGTCGGTATCAAGATTGTCGGCAGCCATGGGAACCGCAATCTCGAGCGTCGTCAGCGTTCCCAGATAGCGGCGAACAACGCCGATTTCAGTCCGACAAATTAGTCAACCGAAACTCAAGCAGTCCATAGACGGTAAAAAAGCGCCACGACTGCATCCCGGTCGGTGCTGCCCCGTAAGCCGGATATCCGCAAAAGCGCCGGATGTCCACCTTTTCGGCGTCTGAGAGGGGTTCAAATGAATGATCCGTCGCCGCGGCTGAACAAGAATGCTGCCCGATACCAGATGGCGAAACCGCGGCGGCATAAGAAATAAGGCTATTGACCGACAATCATCCGGCTGCTGGCCAATATTGGCATGTCTGCGGTAGATGCCGCTAACTGTCGGATCCGAGCCAAACCTGATATAGGCAAAGCGCTAGTGGTGTTGGTAACGACAACCGAATCACCGCCGCCCGATAAAGGAGCATTAGCTGAGACGCTGCCCGCCGATACGCCTGACGGTACCGGTTGGACGAAATGGACTTACCGAACCGAGCGGCATACGGATTTTGCCCTTTTGCTAAATTAGCCGATATGTTCCACGATAACCGCCCGCTTATAGGCAGCGTTCGTCGCGGTCGGCACGGTTGTCGGGATTCGTGGTCGTATCGGACGGCGCGCAGAAGCCGCCGATCCAATACCAGGACTGCGCGATGATCTGCTGCAGCCGGTCGATAGCCTCGCGAGTCACCATCGCGATGCCATCCACCATCGTGATAATCGAATCGGCCGGCGCGACGTCCGTCGCCGCCATGCCGGCGAAATCTCCCTCGATCAGGGCGCCTTGGCCGCAGATGACCGGCCGGCGGATCATCAGTCCGGACAATGTCGGATGCGGCTGAACAAATGCCTCGGTTGTGGGCACAAACCGCAAGGCCCAGGAAGTCGTTTGTCATGCCCTTTTTAAAGACCTGGTTGGCCGAAGTTGCGCCCTGAAAAAGCTGTTTGAAGTCCGGGTCGGCGAAGAGCTGGCGGGAGGAGACCGGGTCGAGATAGCAATTATAGGCGCCGTCGATCTCCGGAACCGCATTCAGCCGAAGCTTGGCGACGGCATCCAAAAGATTGGACATCGTAGCGTATCGGATGCAGTAATCTGGGATGTGTTTCCCCGCTGGGAAGGGCGCACGATCGTCGAGCCGCTCGCGGCGGTCACCGTGTTACCAGCTGTTCCGTCGGAGACCGAGACGTTGCCGGAAAGCGTGAGCGTCGCCAGAAATGCCGTTCGGCGCGGTGGACACATTGATGGTGTCGACTGCTGACGCCGACAAGCAGTATAAGGCATTGGAACCAACGGTGACCGTCATCGGCGTGCTGCTGCTGACGGCCTGCTGGACGCCATTGACAAAGACGTCTGGAAGCCGCGAACGTCATCAACCGAGAATAGTCGGTCCGGCGCTGGCAAGTGTGGTGCGGACGCGGGTGTTGCCACCGAGATAGGCGCCGAACAGAGCATTGCGGCTCAGTTCATCGAGGCTTCGCGCGGCTTGCTCGCCATTCACATAAGCATTTTGTAGAAACTGCGACGCAATTCCGACCCGCTCGGTCACAACGTTCAGATCCGTCGTCGCGGCATAGAGATTGATGCGTGATCGTGTACTGCTCGACGCCCCAAGACGCTCGGAGTCAGGCCATTGTCGAAGTTGGTATTCGTCGCGGGCGCCAGAGGCGTGGTCACAGACGGCTTTAGTCCGGCCCGGGTTTTGGTCAGCGTCTCACCAATGCCGACAGCGACGTGACACGATCGGCACAAGCCCGGTAGCCGAGCCGGGAGCGAATGCTTGTGCAAATTCGCGCTCGAGAAAGCCCTGCTGGATGATCGGCTGAAGTGAAACAGGGAAATTCTGAATACCCATCAATCGTCCTAACTAAGATATGCAATCGTTGCCTGAAGGAGGAACGATCAGAATTGGTATTTGGTCACGGCCGTTCGGGCCGCGGCATATTCTTCGTCGGTCATTTCCATCGCGGTCTTCTGTCGAACCGGTTGTGATGTCGGGCGCAACGGCGGCGCTTGACGACGAGGCGCGCCAAACAGCCACGGCTTGTTCCGCCGCAGATCATCCATCAGTTTGCGGCCGCCGATGACTCTGTCGTCGTGGCCCAGCCGAACGCCGAAAGATCGATCAGCTTCAAGCCATCAAGATCAATCATGCCGGCCCGGACAGCTTCCGTCCGCAAGTTCGCCGCTACCAGACGAGAATGAAATTCCTCCCGCAGCTTGGCAACCTCTTCAGATACTTTCTCCTGTTGGTCGTTTAGATCGTCGCCGCTGTTCAGGGGCAGGCTGCACTTCAGCCAAATCATCATCCATCTTCAATCTCGGGAATGTCATCAAGTTACTTTTAGAAAGTTATTCGTCGTCAATATATTCTATGTCGTAGAAGCTGGCGATTGCCTTTAAGGCAGTTTCTCGGCTGATGCATCCGGCTGCGACAAGCGAAGTTAACGACTGAACGTCTTTCTGCCGGTCGTCCGCCGACGTCGGGTACCATCTCGGCCATTTAAGGCTTAGTGAGACGCCCGGATTCCAGGGAGCGATCTTTTGCCAAGAACGACAAGCGGATAAATCTGGGATGCACGGACAATGAGGCGCGCGAGCTGCAGAAGGGCCACTTCGCCATAACTTGATGCGTAGGTTGTCCGCCAGCCAAATCAGACCTTGATTTAGCAATTCCAAGTGCTCGACCGGACTGCGCGGCGGTAATTCGTTCTGGGCTGGCCCGGTTTCCATGGATGCTTTCCAGGGCCAGTTCCCGCAGCGTCCGGACATATTCAATGACGGCGGCGAAGCAGTGCCACCGATCTCCAGCAGGCGGGCATCACCTTTTTCAGAGACAATGAGCGCGTTTCCGGCGCCCTTGATGATTTCGCCGTCAGGGAGAGCGGGATCCTTTAACAGAAGAGTGGGTCGCTGCTATACTTCAACCCGCGGCCTACCTGGCTGAGCTGATAGTCGATCTCAACCTGCGTATGCATCGCTGCGGCAAAGTGCAGGCGCCGTCGCGCGGTCGCCAGTCGTCGAATACCAGGTAAGTTCTTGATCCAGACGAGCGGCACTGCGCCAAGTTATGTGAAAGACGGATCCTGTCGAATGACGGTGGTAAGCGGATTTGGTTCCCCGACCGGCGATCGGTCAAACCAGATTTCGCTGCTCGGTGTCCCAGCGCGTCGCAAACCAGAATTGTCTGTCCGGGTCTTCGATCTTATAGCCGTTTCGAATGAAATCGGCACCGGCATGACTTGTATAGGTTCGTCGACTTTCAGCAGCGTGTCCGGTACGTAGGGGTCCCAGTTTGGTGTAAGATAGGTGGAATCAAAGACGTCTACAAATATTCGGCCGTTCAGTATACGCATGAGCAAGAGCGCGACAGACCCCACCGCCCCTCTCATAGCGGCGTCGATCATCGTCAGGTTGAGGCGTGTTTCCTTGACGATATCCGCAAAGACCCGACGTACCCGCACGTCGGGACTGTCTATCGTCGGGAAATGGCCCTCGCTGAATAGTAGGGAGACACTGTCCTCTACCACAATTCGAGAAAGCGGATAGCGTACGTTCGGTCGGCGTTGCCTGAGAGGTATATACTCGCCACTTTCACTTCGCTCTTCGTGAAAATGATACGGCAAAACGTCATATAACGTTCCGTCTAATACCCGATTAAGGATGTTAAGCTGCCGCACTCGGTCCGGGTAGTCGGCGTCCCTAGGGATTAGCTCGCACAGAGTATCGAACATGACATTTCCAGAGTTAGCGGTTGAATATCGGGATGGCAACTGTCTTTGTTGGGTTCAAGCGGGCGGCCAAGGTTGTGAAAGCTCTAACTAGAGCGTCTACTTGATCGTCTTTACGGCCAAATGGAAATTCGCGCAGTTCGTCGATGAAGGATCGAGTTCCATTCGGCCCGCACGACTTCAAAATTTCCGGCTTCAATCTGCGATGCGAGCGGCATGGCTCTTGTGGACTTTGAGCCGGTCTCTCGGGCGGCGATCACATGGAATCCAGCAAGTTGTCGTGTTAGATAGGCCATTTGGCTTTTACCGGCCTGGCCGGGATCTTCTGGAATGCCTACCACGACTTTGGGTCCATCGCGATGCGCAGTAGTTACCACGAGCTCTTCTACTTGATGGGGCGTTCCGCGGATGCGGACGATATCGGCGACGACATATCGACCGTCGCTCTGCTGAACCAATTTGATTCCGACCGTCCAGTCAGGGTCATTTTGGCCGGTTATCCCCGTCGCTGCAAGGTCCCAAGCCCTGATTGCGGCTTTCGAACCAACTTGATTATGCCGGTCAATAAATGTGATACGATCAATGGAAAATAGTTTGCCACCCACAGGATGCGGATCTTGTTGAAATAGTGCGGACCAAGCTCTATCTCCGATAATATCACGCTTACGCATTAGACTGGCATGATCTTCCCATGCTGGCCATAATGGAGCACCTTCGGGCCGTCCCAACGGGTCATCCTTCTCCGCGAAAGCGGGCAAGCGAATGACGCGCCATTGTGAGCGAGTCCTGGCGAGAAGTTGTCCCCCCAAGTCTTCGGGATGCCACCGAGTCATGATGAGGACGATCTTCCCGCCGGGTCGCAAACGTGTGGTGAGGTCGGCTTTGAACCAGTCCCAGATGTAGTCGCGCTGACGCGGACTTTCTGCGTCCGCTTGAGATTTTACTGGATCGTCGATGATGATAAGATCGGCTCGTCGACCAGCTATTCCTCCTCGAGTACCAACGGCGAAGTAATCACCGCCACAGGTAGTCGACCAGTTGTCGGTAGACCTTAGTCCTTTCGCCACATCGAATCCAAGATGGGAACTCTTCGCTAGAATGAGTGCGCGGACACGCCGACTGAAGTGCAAGGCTAAACTCGAAGAATGTGATGCGGCGATGATCGAGGACCTCGGGTGCTGAGTGAACCACCATATCGGAAACAGAATGGACGCGTAGGTCGACTTCGCCGACCCAGGCGGCATTAGGATCATCAGTCGATCAAATCTGCCAGCTGACAGTTGCTCCAGTTCACCTATTAAAAGGAGATGGTGTTGAGCAGGCCGTTGGCCAGACTCACTAAGTGCCTCTTCAGCCCAGCGTCGCAGGCCACCTCGGAGTTCTAGCTCGTGAATATAGACGCTGCCCAAAAATATCGACTTCGCTCAAAAAAAGCTCAAAACCTGTGTCGCGCCTCGATCAAGCTGTAGAACTACGGGAAGTTTACCGCTGTCCTTCAAACCTCGGTCCTGCTACCCGAACTATATAGCGTATCTAGGAATATAGTCCAGAATGGGGTATTTTGTCAAGGCTTCTTTCTCACTGATGAGCCGGAAACCTATTGCCAAGGAACTGTGGAATATGTTCCGAGATAGTTGCTCAGGCCGTGGTCGGGCTATGGCACTCTTCGCAGTAGGGGACCGTCTTTATGACAGCTTGCCCTTGCCAGGGAGGCACTTGCCGCCATAGGCAGCGATTATGGCATCTGGTCTGGCCTTAAGTCTGAGTTTGCTTGCCAGCAATGGGTTGGCGCGTGCTGGCATATTGCGGACCGCTCATGGGCCGGTGGAGACTCCGGCCTTCATGGCGATAGGAACTGCCGGCGCCGTGAAAGCGATGACCGCAGATGCCGTTCGCAGGACGGGGACGCAATGCATCCTCGGCAACACGTATCATTTGATGCTACGGCCGGGCGCCGAACGTATCGCAGCTCAGGGCGGCCTCCACGCGTTCATGAACTGGCCCGGACCGATACTCACCGATTCCGGCGGCTTTCAGATCATGTCCCTTTCCGGTCTGCGAAAAATTGATCGAAATGGTGTGGATTTTCGATCTTACGTTGACGGTCGACGATATCGCCTCACACCCGCTATTGCCGTTGGGCTTCAGCGTGCGTTTGATTCGACGATCAGCATGGTTTTAGACGAATGTACTCCGTTCCCGGCCAACTACGAGACAGCCGAAACATCAATGGAACTGTCGATGCGCTGGGCTCGGCTATCGAAAGATGCGTATCGTCCACGCCTAGGTTACGGGTTGTTTGGGATCGTTCAAGGAAGCACCTATCCTGACTTGCGGCTACGTTCAGCCGCGGCGCTCAAAGAAATTGGTTTTGACGGGTATGCAGTTGGCGGATTGGCTGTGGGCGAGGGCCAAAGTGTGATGCTGTCCATTTTACGTGCGACTCTGCCCCATCTGCCGATTGACGCGCCTCGCTATCTGATGGGCGCGGGCACTCCTGATGATATCATACGGGCCGTCGAACTCGGGGTCGATATGTTCGATTGTGTGATTCCAACGCGCGCAGGACGGACGGCCCGCGCATACACATCCGCCGGCGTTCGAAACATGCGTAACGCCCGGTATGCTGATGATTCCAGTGCGCTCGATCCTGCATGCTCGTGTCCAGCTTGCGCCGGGCACACGCGAGGGTACCTACATCACCTGTTTCGGACGGGAGAAATGCTTGGACCGATGCTACTAACGTGGCACAATCTCACGTATTATCAATCGCTGATGGCGGGCCTCCGCCAGGCAATTAAAATGGGCCTGCTGCCGGTCCATATAATGGATGTTCGGGCGGCTTGGGAAGCCTTGGAGGAACCTCGATAATGGAAAGTGGAAGTCGGCCGGAGAGGGCACGGATCCAGCCGCACGACATACCTCAGTGGCACGGCCAAAGATGAGATCTGATGCACACCCCAGTCCGATAGACTGCCCTGAACCACACGAAGTTAAGTCGGGCGGCCAACGGTCCAAGAAGAAGCAATCCAATTCGCGACTGGAGATACGTGACCGGGCGCTCGCGATCGGATTCGACGCCGTTGGTTTCTGCCGCGCCCAACTTAGTCCCCAAGCGCGGGAGCGGCTCAAAGCGTTCCTGCAGGCGGGCAGCCACGGCGAGATGAACTGGCTCGAGTCCAGGTCAGATGAGAGGAGCGATCCGCAAAGTCTTTGGCCCGACGCTCAAAGTGTCATCGTTGTCGGGTTTTCTTACGCGCCTGCGGACGACCCGTTGGCAGTCCTGTCCAAGCCGAGCCGTGGTGCCATTTCAGTCTATGCCCGAAACCGGGACTATCATGATGTTATGAAGGGAAAATTAAAGCATTTGGCACAATTTGTTGCCGCTCGATTCGGCTGTCAAGTCAAGGTATTTGTTGACACGGCGCCCGTCATGGAAAAACCTTTGGCTCAAAACGGCGGCCTCGGGTGGCAGGGGAAGCATACGAACTTAGTATCGCGCTCGTATGGATCTTGGCTATTTCTGGGCGAGGTTTACACAAGCCTGAATATAGAATCAGATGCCGCGGCGTCAGATCATTGCGGATCTTGCTCACGATGCATTGATGTATGTCCGACGAATGCCTTTCCGGCACCTTATCAGCTCGACGCGAGGCGGTGCATATCCTACCTGACCATCGAGCATTGTGGCCCAATACCACATGATTTGCGACCGATGATGGGCAATCGTATCTATGGCTGCGATGATTGTCTGGCTGTCTGCCCGTGGAACCGGTTCGCGAGCGCGACTTCCCACGAACAGGTGATCGCTAGAGAAGATCTCACAGCGCCTCGTCTGGCACAGCTTGTTACGTTGAATGAACAGTCTTTTCGAGCCGCTTTTGCGGGCTCCCCAATTAAGAGGATTGGGCGGGATCGTTTTATCCGGAACGTTCTTATCGCTATTGGCAACTCGCGGGATCGAATGCTGCGGCCTCAAGCCAACTTGCTGCGAAATGACGCAAATCCAGTCGTGGCCGATGCTGCGCAGTGGGCGTGCGACCAACTCGACGCGGTTGGTCCGTCTGACAGATAATCCGTACCGATCGTCAATAAAGTTATCGAGCTAGAACTAAGTCTCTTCTGCCAATTTCAATGCACGAGCATAGACTAGCTTTCGAGGCAGACCGGTCGCAACGCTTATAAGGGCCGCGGCATCCTTGACGGTGTGGTTTAAAAGAGCGCTACGCAACTTTTGATCAAGGTCCTCAGGGTCTTCTTCTTCTGGCGGCCCGATAAGCAGCGTGATTTCTCCTCGTGGCGTCTCCCTCTCAAAATGAGCGGCGAGTTCATCCAATCGACCTCGTTCAACGGCTTCGAATCGTTTAGTCAGTTCGCGTGCCACGGCGCCAGACCGGTCTCCGAATATGTCACGCAGGTCGATCAGGGTTTCTAGCAATCGGTGAGGTGCTTCATTCCAGATCAGCGTTGCTCTTAGTCCGGAACGCTCGGCGGCTCGCAGCTCGCTAAACGATCCTCGACGAGCGCCTTTCTTCGGCGGAGGAAATCCAAGGAACAAGAAGGGAAGAGGGGGCAATCCCGAGAGTATTAAAGCAGTTACCGGCGCCGCTGGGCCCGGGTACCGCGGTCACCGGTATTCCGCTGCCGATCGCCGCTCGGACCAGTCGAAATCCTGGATCGGACACAAGAGGGGTTCCTGCGTCAGAAACCAAGCCGATCATCTGACCACCCCGAAGTCGCTCCAAAACAACTGGGATACGCAGGTCCTCATTGTGATCGTGAAGGGTCTCAGTCTGGACATGAATCCCCAGCGCCGACAGCAGTTTCCCCGTTCGACGAGTATCCTCGCAAAGGACCAAGTCGCACGATTGAAGCGTGGTTCGTGCTCTTGCTGACAAGTCTCCCAGGTTGCCGATCGGAGTGGAAACAAGCACAAGGCCAGATAGCGAGGCGGGCTGGCCGTCTCGTAGGTCTGCAGAGGACGTAACCGATGTGCCAACGGGCATTCTTTCTCCTTGTCTGTGCACTTACGATTTCGGGTTGCGTCGACAACTACTCCGGCCGATATGGTCCAGGTTACCAATCTGGCGCCAACGCAGCACAGTCGCTAGGGTACGGGGGCGCTGGTGAGGCACCCTCAGGGCAGAAAACTGCGATCCTGCTTCCCGTCACGGGCTCGCATGCGGATATCGGCCAGGTTTTGGCGCAGGCAGCGGAACTAGCAATTCCGCGCGGAGGGGCCCCGGCGTTGGATATCATTGACACCGGGGGAACAGCGTCGGGTGCGGCGGCGGCGGCCCAGACCGCCGTGCGCAACGGTGACAACCTGATCTTGGGCCCACTCACCTCCGCGGAAACCGCAGCCGTGGCGCCGATAGCTCGTTCCGCAGGAGTTATGGTCATCGCGTTCACCAACGATGTGGCACAGTCTCAATCAGGCATTTGGCCAATCGGAATAACTCCAGACCAGCAGATTCGCCGACTGGTTATCGCGGCCCTTGGACAAGGGAAGAACCAATTTGCTGCGCTGCTCCCCGATTCGGACTTTGGGCGTGCTATGGCCAATGCGTTAAGGAAAGCAACCGATGCAGCCGGCGTCTCGCCGCCAACTATTCGTATGCATGCGTCTGGCATGGCGGCCATCACTTCCGCAGCACGAGATTTGTCTGACTATAACAACCGTCGTGGGCCAATCGATGCAAAGGTCAAGGCTGCGCGCGCTTTAGGAACAGTTGAAGGACGCCGAGAAGCTCAGGGACTTGTCAAAACATCGATCCCGCCGCCGAGCTTTAACGTGCTTCTTCTCGCCGACTCAGGTGACAGCTTACAGGAAATTGCCGCCATCCTTCCCTATTATGACGTTGATCGCTCAGCTGTCCAAGTCATCGGTCCCGCTCTATGGTCCGCCGCGTCTAGTGGATCGGCCTCCGTCTCAGGCGCGTGGTATGCTGCACCGGATGGCAGCTCCCGAATGAACCTGGAACGGGCCTACTTGGCGAAATATGGAATAGCGCCGCCGCCTATCGCCGATTTGGCATTTGATGCGGCTTCAATTGCTCGGATAATCACAGATTCGCGCGGCGCCGAATTTGCTGCATTGACACAGCCAACAGGGTTCATTGGAGCCGATGGCTGGTTAGCTTTTTCGCCAGACGGCCAGGTACGCCGTGGGCTAGCGGTCTTCCGCATTGAGCGTGCTGGCCCAATGATGATCGAGCCCGCTCCTCAGTCGCCCGGAGAGCCGGGATCATGATGGTCGAAGCCATATCGGTTCATCCAAAGGCACCGGTCAACAGCATGCTTGTCCGGGAGCTAAGGACCATTCCTCAAGCTGGTCCGTCAATTTTCGACGCCAAAACTAAACCGGCAGAAATGGACGGAGGATTCAACTTGCGCTGAGACAGCCGCCCTTAGCGTGTTGCAGTCACAAATCCAACGAGACGTTCCGCTTCAGATACAATGGGCTCTGCGATCGCTGCCGCCCGTTCAGCGCCGGCACGAAGGATGCTGACGAGCGACCCCGCGTCGGCCAAGCGCCGGCTCGCCTCGGAAGCGATCGGCGACAATTTCTCAACCAGCACCTCAATGAGCGCAACCTTGAAAGCCCCAAATCCCCGCCCTTGATGTTCCCTCAGGACGGCGGCATGGTCGGTGTCTGTCAATGCCGCATAAATTCCCACGAGATTCCGAGCCTCCGGTCGGACGTCCAACTCCGCTGGGTTGCTGGGCAAAGGCAATGGATCGGTTTTGGCACGTCGAATCTTTAAGGCAATCGTATCTGGATTATCGTTTAGATTAATACGGCTCTGGTCGGAGGGGTCGGACTTGGACATTTTTTTCGTGCCGTCCCGCAAGCTCATGACCCGTGCTGCAACGGCGAAGACCATCGGTTCGACAGTCGGAAAAAAGTCGACATCGTAGTCGTGATTGAACTTCTTGCCGATGTCGTTTGCCAATTCGAGGTGTTGCCGCTGATCGTCACCGACCGGCACCCGGGTCGCATGGTAAGCGAGGATGTCCGCTGCCATAAGATTCGGATAGACATACAATCCCGAGGAGGCATTCTCCCGATCCTTGCCCGCCTTATCCTTGAACTGCGTCATTCGATTAAGCCATCCAATCCGGGCAACGCAATTGAAGATCCAGGCAAGCTGCGCGTGGGCGCGCACGGCGGATTGCAGGAACAGAATGTGCTTTAAAGGATCAATGCCACACGCCAGTAACACAGCGGCCATCTCAAGCGTCTGTTGCCGCAGCGCCGCCGGATCCTGCCATGCGGTTATCGCGTGCAGATCAACGACGCAATAGATGCACTCATGTTCCTCTTGCAACTTCACCCAATTGCGAATTGCTCCGAGGTAATTGCCAAGGGTTGGGATACCGGTCGGTTGGATGCCAGAAAAGACGCGCTGCATCAACTAAGTCTCTGTCGTTGAAGCCGAACTGATGATCGATCCGTCAGCTTTTCGCAAGCGACGGCGAGACATCATTCGAACAATGTCACGCAGGTCATAGGCGCCAAATGCTTGGGCCGCAATCGCGTATGTAAGCATTCCTGCAGCGATGAGGGTGCTAAGAGCCAAGAGCCTGAATATTCCGTGTGACGCCGGTCTGATCAGAAGTGGTCTGGTAGCGACCAGCATCAGCCCCATGGTCAGCGACGCCGCGATCATGGCTCCAACCCTTCGCCGGAGTGTCCGGTCAGGCCGTAGATGCCCGCGGCGGGCCAAAATCAAGCCCAAGCCGACCACGTTGCAGATAGCCGCAAGACTAGTCGCTAATGCCGGTCCAATATGCGCAAGCGGGACCATGAACGCCAGGTTGAGACCGAGATTCAGCAGCACGCAGGCAATACCGACTTTCACTGGGCTACTTGTGTCACCGCGTGCAAAGAACCCGGGGGCGAGCACCTTGACCAGCACGAATGCTGGCAATCCTATTGCATAGGCCGCAAGGCACTGCGATGAATACAGCACGCTCGTACTGGAAAATTCACCACGTCCAAACAACGCGAAGATGATTGGATATGCGCAAAGGATCAATGCCAAAGCAGCAGGTAGAGTCAAAAATAGTGCGTATTCGATGGCCCGATTTAACGTGGTGATTGCGGCTGCGGCCTCTCCCGCTCGGACTTGGCGAGACAGAAGAGGCAAAACCGCCGTACCAACAGCGGTTCCAATAACCCCCAATGGGAGCTGCTGGACCCGGTCAGCGAAATAGAGCACCGAGACTGTGCCTGGAGGAAGCAGACTTGCGATGATAACATCAACCGCCAAATTCAACTGAGTAACGCCGGCACCCAAGAGACCTGGTGCCATACGCCGCATTAATAGGCGGATATGTGGAGTCAGTCGCGGCCGTGGCAACGACAGTGCCACTCCACCGCGGCGAACGGCAATTAGCAACAAGCCGAGTTGCGCGCCACCCGCCAGCGTTACGCCCCAGGAAAGCGCGTGTCCAACCGTCGGGACGTAAGGCGTCAACCATATCAAGCAAGCAATAGAAAATATGTTGAACAAAACATACGATGCCGAGGCCGCCGTAAATCGGTCCAAACCATTCAGAACACCCGAAACCAGCGCAGCAAGACAGATCAAAATTAGGTACGGGAACGTTATTCGCGACAAGTCTATGGCAAGAGCAAATTTCGCCGGGTCCGCAGTGAAACCTGGTGCCAGGACGATCATTAGCTGAGGCATGTATATTTCGCCGGCAAGAGTCATCATTCCAAGCCAGAAAGTCATGACGGAAAAAGTCTCTTCAGCGAAACGTTTTGCCGATGCCATTCCCTCCGTTTGCAGTAGGCCCGAAAATGCCGGAACGAAGGCTGCATTGAAAGCACCCTCTCCGAAAAGGCGGCGAAACAGATTTGGCAGCTTCAACGCAACGAAAAATGCATCGGCGATAGGACCCGTTCCGATCAATGCAGCGATCAGCATATCCCGCGCAAAGCCCAAAATTCGGCTTACCAGCGTCCATCCGCCAACAGTCAAAATACCCTTCAGCATAATGTCCTTTTGAAGTCATACTTTATAAGCGGAATGTAGCCAGTCGAATCTGTCACGGATTTACTCTCGCTTCTATTCATCCCGTTGAGGGCGTGAGAGAAGTTCAGCAATTGCTTGATCCAAGCTTACTTTACCATCGAGCAGTAACGCGACGGACTGGCAGATGGGCATGTCGATCGCTCCGGCTCGGGCGACTAGGGCCGCCGCCGTCGAAACCCCCTCTGTCACACCGCGCCGAGTTCGCCAACACTTCGGCTAAGGCTCTTCCCCTTGCCAAGCGCTCGGCCCAGGCTGAAATTCCGGCTTGAGGAACCGGTACAGGTCAGCAGCAAGTCACCAAGACCAGAAAGACCCATCACTGTCTCGGCGCGTCCCCCCAAAGCAATTGTAAGGCGCGCAAGTTCGCTTAGTCCTCTGGTCATGAGCGCCGCTCGCGCATTCTCTCCCAGGCCAGCACCAATAATTGCCCCCGCTGCGATTGCAATGACATTCTTCGCTGCCCCTCCAAGTTGGACGCCTATTGGGTCGTCATTGCCATACATGCGAAATGTTGCAGTATGCAGTGCTGTTCGAGCCTGATCTCTTAGTTTGGCATTAGTGCTGGCAACGACAGTCGCCGCCGGTAGGCCACTCGAAACCTCGTGCGCAAAATTTGGTCCGCTCAAGATTGCGAGCGGCTGGTCGGGTATTATCTCACTCGCGACCTCCAGCGGCAGCATATTCGTCCCCGCCTCAACCCCCTTTGCGCATACGACGACTGGTGCCTTCGGCTGATAGAGCCGAATGATCGAGGCACGTAGGTATTGAGTTGGGACAGCCCAAAACAGTAGTTCGCTGCCGGAGGGGACAGCGTCTGTCACATTCAGCGATGTCGGAAGCTGAACACCCGCAAGGCGATGGGTCTTCTTCTCGTTCTGGATTTTAGCTGCTGTAACAGCATTACGAGCGACCAACGTGACCTCACTGCCAGCTCGAGTTCGCCTGAATTGCTAGCGCGGTTCCCCAGGCACCCGCGCCAACTACCACCACCTTACTCATCGGTGATCCTGTATACTTGAACCCCGGCTCCGTTCCCATTCGCACCGAGTTCGTCGAACACAGCATTAGCAATCACGCGGCCTTGATCCTCAAATTCAAACGGTGGATTTATCACCATCAGGCCACACCCATCGAGGCGGCTAGGATTCGTCGGCTCACGCAGACAGAGTTCAACAGCAAGAATATTTCGAATTGAGGCCTCTCTCATGGTTACGTGGAAGCTTTGAACGGAGGAACGCTGTTTGATCGGGTACCACGCGGCAAATATGCCATGCGTAAACCGCCGATGTCCCTGCCACAGGCCATTTGCGAGCGCCAGAGAATTCGTCGGCGTTTTCAAACGGAGGGTCAATGAACACAAGACCGCGCCTCTCCTTCGGCGGAAGCAGAGCTCCTACCGCTTCCCAACCAGAACGTTCATGCACGGCGACCTGGGGGTCGCGGGAGAATTCGTTCCGTAGGGACATGGCATCCGCTGGATGTAGTTCGCAACACGCAAGGCGATCGCCGTCGCGCAGCAAGGCTCGTATCAATAAAGGGGATCCCGGATAAAGACCGAGCTCCTCCGTCAACCGGAGATACCGGAGGAGCGCAGCAGACCGACTTTGCAGCAGGCGATGAATACCCTTTCGAGCCTCCCCGCTACGTTGCGCCGGCGCGGCATTAAGATCATACCGCCCGACCCCGGCGTGCGTGTCTAGCACAAAAAACGGCGTCGACTTCCGTCTCAGCGCGTCAATCAGCGCCACCAAAAGTGCATGTTTGAAGCAGTCGGCAAAATTGCCTGCATGGAAGGCGTGACGGTAATTCATTAGCGGGCAGGAATGTGCAAGCAGACCATCCAATGGCCACCTCGGACGCGCATTCGTATCAAGGTCGTCGGCCCAGCCGAACCGCAGCCGTTCTATCCCAGCCCATGCGACCATGACCGCATTGTCCGAACAGAGCGGGATAGGTGGTGCAACCAACTGGAAGCCGGCATTCTGCGCGGCATGGGACAGTGCCGAGTCTAATATGAGCGTTTGATGCAACTCCTCCGGCCAAAACTAGCAATCGTGCCGCAGGATAAGCCTCGCGCATCATACTGATTGCGTTGGACGCTCGGTCGGTCAGCACATCCACGATTGCTTGCTGGAAACTTGCTGCGATGTCGGCCGCTCGGCCGTCTGGTCAGAGCAGCAGAGCCCGCGCGAGCAATCGTTTGTGCAACCGCGGTTTTTAAGCCGGAGAAGCTGAGATCGCACTCCAGCTCGCCGGAGCATCGGACGGGGAAACGCATATCGGTTTGGATCCCCTGTGTTGCCAGTTTTTCCAGGCTCGGACCGCCCGGCCAGCTTAATCCCAGCAGCTTTGCGACTTTGTCGAATGCTTCTCCAGCCGCATCATCAACCGTCACCCCCAAACGCACATGTTTTCCTACGCCTGTGATCGCGACACATTCCGAATGGCCTCCGGATAGCAAGAACAGTAGGTATGGAAATGGGGCTCCATCGGGGACCAGACCTGGAAGACGAGCGGTCAGGGCATGAGCTTCCAGATGGTTAACGGCGATGAACGGTAGCTGATTGGCCAGCGCGATGCCCTTACCGAATTGAGTGCCGACAATCAAACCGCCAATCAGTCCGGGTCCCGCAGTAGCGGCGATCGCCGCTTAGCTCACGGAACTCTAGACCAGCGCTTTCCAGGAGTTGACGAACTTGCCCGGGAAGATAGTGCAGATGCGCCCTGGCAGCGATTTCAGGAACAACTCCGCCGAAAGGAGCGTGTTCCGAAAATTGGCTGAGGACTGCCTCGGCCAATACCCGGCCCTGCCCATCCAGGATAGCAGCAGCCGTTTCGTCACACGACGTCTCAATTCCCAAAATAGCTCTCATAGTTCCTCATATCGACGGCGAAGCTTCCAAAACGGCATCACGCAAGTAATCCAGCGATGGGCAAGCTTCAGGTCCGCCTCCAGGTTGGCAAATTCACGAAGGTCAAGATATCAAGCCGAGGAAAAATAGCGTCACATTAGGAAGCCGAAGGCCAGTTTACGGGAATGTCGCTTTGGCTGTTGTACTGATAACAAGACCGGAGCCGGGCGCATCCCAAACCGCTATACGAGTGGCATCACTCGGATTAGCGCCTTTAGTTGCTCCGTTGTTCACAATTCGGCAGACTTGGTTATCCAGCCCGGCTCCCGGGTGGGGTTAGGGCAACACTCTTAACCAGCCGAAACGCAGTCCCAGGATGCCCCCCTTCATGTCACGACCTGCTTGTATTTGCTGTAGGTAAGGCAACGGCAGCATGTGCTGCCAATGCCGGCTTCAGACAGATTGAGATCGCTGCCGGAGATGCCGTCGCTCTTGCCACGCTTGTCTCAGAAACTCTCGCACCTGGCAGATGGCAGTCTGTTCCTGCCAATCGGCCGCCGACAGGGAAGCGGACTTGCTAGTTCCCTTCGCCAAAAAGGATTTCGAGTGCTTCGGTATGTTGTCTACGAGACGTTGATGGTTCCGAACCTGCCGGTCGCAGTCGAAAATCACTTACGTCATGGTCAGGTTGGGACGGCCATGTTTTTTTCGGCAGAAGCAGCGCGTCATTTTGTGCGTCTGGTGCATGCCATTGGCCTCGAGCGAGAGCGTAAGCGACGTCGAAGCGGTGTCTATCAGCGAACGGTCAGCCGTGGCATTAAGAAAGCTGCCCTGGCGTCGTATAAGCGTCGCCGAACAGCCAAACCAGGATGCGATGCTGGCGTTACTGAAATGAGTGATCAACCGGCTCCCCCACCCACCCGAGCAGCCCAGTCCTAGAGTCTGCGCTGCCACCCACAGCCCCCCACTCCACACGAGCAGACTTGGTTCTATGGGTTTATGGTCTTGGCATTTTGCGCTCGCCGCTGCGGTATTCTACTTGTGGAGGTACCCGAAGCCACACTGACCGAGACGGCGGCGAACGCAGTCTGGCTTTCATACGGTCGAGCAAAGCCTTGAAGCCAGTTGATACACGCCTTGGTCACCTGGAGCACGAACCAACTCCACCGACGGCTGCAGACCTCGAATAAAATCCAAGCCCGGCTAGATAAGCTGGAGACACGTGTCTCAGATCAGGCCCAGTTGGCAAGCCGCCTCGACGTTCTTTCGGGTAGAATTGAAGTCGCTTTCCGGACGAGGCCAGAGCGGCTTGGACGCTATAAAGCAGCAACTTGCTCAGGACGCCGATGCTATCAAACAGCAACTTGATCAGGACGCTGGCCGAGTAACTGCCTTGGAAAATACGGTTGACAGTCATCAAGAAGTATCAGAACGGTCAGTCGCATCGTCCACATTCAGGCTGCCGAAATTGCGCTTGCCGCTGGTCGGCCTTTAGGTGACCTGCCAGATGCTCCGCCGGCACTGTCTCGGTTCGCTCATATCGCTCCGCCGACGTTGGCCCAACTCCGTTTGGCTTTTCCTCAAGTTGAGGGCGCTGCGTTGGCTGCGAACCAGTCAAGCACTGCCAGCGGGCACTTCGTCGACCGCATTTGGGAACGGGCTCAAGGTTTGCTCACCATTCGTCAAGGTGACCAAGTGGTTGTAGGAAATGCCTCGGCGGTTGCACTCGCACGCGCCAAGAACCACACTTGAGGCGGGCGATTTGGTCGCGGCCGTCGACGCAATGGCGACGCTTGAGATCTAATGCCCGCGCGCTGTCACTGAGTGGCTGGCGAAAGCTAACGCCTTGATTGATGCCCGATCGGCGCTGGCCGACATGGCTGCCAATATCCTGATGCGAAGGATCATTTTTTTCTTGCTCGTCGGTATCGCCGTACTCGCGGCTGCCTGGGCTTTGGCCAATCTTCCCGGGCATGTCACTGCGACCTTGGGTTCGGTCACGATTGAAACTTCGGTTGCTTTTGCGATACTAATGTTCCTCCTGCTCTTCGGGGCAGCCGCTATCATTTTGCGTGTCATCAGTGCGATAACAGGGCTTCCGCGAGTCGGTGCTGGATGGCGACGACAATATCGCCTCAAGTTGGGTGAAAGAGCGATTACGCGCGTGCTTGTCGCGCTGGCAGCCGGGGACCAGAGGGAAGCCCGAAAGGATGCCCGCAAAGCTCGGCAATTATTGGGTGAGATCGCCGCAAACGCTGTTGCTGATTGCGGAAGCCGCTCGAACTCTCAGGGCATGAGGATGAAGCTGAGCAGGCGTTTCAGGCACTGACGAAACAACCGGGAGCGGGTTTCCTGGGATTTCGAGGTCTCCTGCGACAGGCAATCGATCGTCGTGAATGGAGTAAAGCGGAGGTCATTGCTCGCGAAGCCGAAGCAGCTTATCCGGGAACGGCTTGGATACGACAACAACGTGCCGAGCTTGCAATTCAGACAGATAATTGGGCTGAGGCGGCTGAACTGAGCTCGCCTGGATGGGCCTCGTCCGGTTTATTATGTTGCCGCCGCTGATGCTGAAGCCGATCCAGGTCGAGCGCTCAGGCTGGCGAAACAAGCATGGAAGGTAGACAGTGCTTTCGCTCCGGCCGTGCTATCCTATGCAAGGCGACTGCGTTCCGCCGGTCATGAAATTCGTGCCCAGTCCTTAGTCGTCCTGGCCTGGAAGCTTTGCCCACATCCGGATCTCGCCGATTTTGCTTTAGCGCAAGAAACTGATCCTCTCGTCCGATTTCAGTCGGCGAAACGTTTGGCCGCAGGCAATCCGGACTAATTCGGAGAGCCAGCTTCTTTTAGGTAAAGTTGCGATGGAGGCTGGGTTAACCGGTGAGGCGCGGCATCAAGCTGAGGCCGCACGCGCTGAGGGGATCAATCAACGGCGCCTTTGGCTGCTGATTGCCGAAATTGACGAGCTGGAAAAGGGTGATAGCGAAGAGGGTCGCCTAGCTCAGCGGGATGCTCTTCGTCGCGCCGCAGTTGCCGATCCTGATCCGTCCTGGGAGTGCACTAACTGCCATCTGGATCAGCCGAAATGGTCGGCGCGGTGCCCATCATGCGGAACCGTCGGAACACTGAAGTGGCGCACCGGTCCGGAGCTAATATCGCTCCCCGTCCCGACATGATGTGCCATGGCTCCCCGGTTAGTTAATATTTGGCTCTTATAGCGTAGCTTGTTGATTTCGGCTACGAAGGCGGCATCCGACAAGGGGATCACCATGGAGCCGTCGGCATTTGAGGCTTGGCTTTGTGAGATTGCGGCCCTGACCGAACCACAACGGCGCCAAGCTTGGCAGGCACTGGCCCGATCTGAGGCTTTGGACAACGGTAGCATTGAGACGCAAAGCTTCGTCGACTTGGGCGCTTCGCGTGTTCACCGGGCAGCGGACGAGGCGCGGCCCGCAAGACTGGCGCCGCAAGCGCAACGCGCCAATCGGGCTGATGCGGCCAGTGTCGCAGATCTTGGCCAATACCGGGTAGACAGCCTTGGCTGTCCTCATTGCGACAGCCGCGCCATCGTCCGTTGGGGCCAGGCGAGCGATCTCCCACGCTACCGCTGCAAAGCTTGCTCGCGCACGTTCAACGCGCTGACGAAGACGCCGTTGGCGAATTTGCGGATGAAGGACAAATGGGCGACGCAGACCGAGGCGATGATCGACGGCGTCAGCACCGCGAAAGCGGCGCAGCGGTGCGGCGTGCATTACACCACAGCGTTTCGCTGGAGACACCGATTTCTGGCTGCCCTGGCTGGCGATAAACCGAAGGCGCTGTCAGGGATCGTCGAAGGCGACGAGACATTCATTTTGCAATCGTTCAAGGGCAAGCGGTCAGGGTTGCCGCGAAAATCCCGCAAGAGAGGGGGCAAATCGGCGAAACGCGGTCTGTCCGCGGAACAGATCCCGGTGATCGTTGCGCGCGACCGCCAAGGTGCGACCACCGACGCGGTACTGGCGAAATTGAACCGTATGTCGATTGCCGCGGCGCTGGACGGCGTCGTCACCTCAGCCAACGATTTCTGCTGCGATGGCGGCACCGCGATCGTTGCGTTCGCACGCAGGGCTGGGATCGCGGCCCATGTTCTGCCAATGCCGGGCAAACCAAACCCCAGGGCGCCAGATTTTCATCTCAACAACGTCAATGCCTACCACGGTAGACTGAAAGAATGGTTGCGTCGCTTCCATGGCGTCGCCACGAAAAATCTCCCGAACTATCTCGGCTGGCGGCGGACCCTTGAGGCGCTGGGACAGGATGCCACATCAACCGCCATGATCCTCGGGGCTATCGGACTGGGGCCTTATCAACAAGCTACGCTATAAGAGCCTAATTTTTTTAACGATGCGTAAATAGCCGCGTCGGCCGGATCGGTAGTTCGGGGCCGGTTTGCACGTTGGCGCCGCACGACTTCACGGCAAGATAAGGGGCAGGGTCAACCGAATGCTCGCCCACAATCATTCCGAAATACAGATGCGGACCATAAGTTAGTCCTGTGCGTCCGACAGTTGCAAGCCGCTCACCGCCAAAAACGGATTTGCGACCCTCCGCAATTATCGGTGAGATCGTCCCCAAATGGCTATAGACGCCGATAAACCCATCATGCTGCACAAGCAACTCCAGACCTCCAACACCGTGTCTCTGGATGCGGATGACGGCGCCGGGGGCAACGGCCGCGACTGGCGCACCGACGGGCGCTGGCAGATCAATGCCGCTATGAAACGTCCCTGCCAGGGGTCGATTTGGCAGAACGCGGGGTCCAAACGGTGATGAAATACACGCAGGTGTAACCGGCATAATGAACATTGAAGTCGTGGTCGCACGTGCGATCGCGTCATGCGCTGCATTAGGGGCCATCGACATCCCTGCGAAGAAGATGGCTCTCATCTGATACTTAAGTTGAAGGATGTTAGCCCACATTCTCCAAACCTCGTCGCTCTACATCTGACCAGTTTGAGCCAAACGAGACGGTAAATCCTCCTATTGTCCAATCAGAAACTTGTGCTGTTGCCAATGCCTCTGCCAATTGCATTGAGTGACATTCTATACCAAGGCAATCACCGATTAGTTGGCCAGTGGATGTGGCGGGCCAGAGCGGTCCAATCTTTGAATGCCATTCATCATCCAGCCACTGCTATCTGCTTCTTCTTCCGCTTCGGTGGCAGCAGCAATGGTGACGTGACTTCGTCGTTGTCGGTAAGGGCTTGTAGTAAGGCTTCTTTCAGTTGTCCCAGTTTTCGCTCATTCTCAATTTTCAGCCCAAAAACGTCCTTCACATAAAACACGTCGACGGCACGGACGCCGTATGTTGTCACATGGGCTGAGGCGATCTGCAGCCCCTGGTCGCTGATCGCAGCGGTGACGTCGTGTAGCAATCCTGGCCGGTCTCGACCATTGACCTCAAGCACTGTGTGGGTGTTTGACGCGCGATTATCTATAACCACTCGGGGCGGAGCATGAATCGCCTGCATGCGGCGTCCAAGCAAAATTTTTGACACCCGCCGGATCTCCGTTGCCAACCTCAGGCGGCCTGATAGAGCCTGCTCGATCAGCACTGAAAGCCGAGCAAGCCGATGCGGGGCTTCGAATGTGCCGCCTGCAGTGTCTTGTATCCAGAACGTGTCCAACGCCATGCCATTCGTCATCGTATGAATACGGGCATCCACGATCGAGGCGCCAGCAATCGCCAATGCACCCGATATCTTACTGAACAAACCGGCGTGGTCGGCGCAATAGACCGTAACCTCGGTGACGGCACGGGCAGGCAGCGGCTGCGAGTTGACCGTTAGCGGCGATTTCCGGTGCTCCGAATCATGAATAAGCCGGGCGTGGCGCGCGTGTGTTTCCGGATCGAACGACAGCCAGTAGCTGGCATAGCCAAGCGAGGTGAAGTGTTCTTTCTCCTCGTCGCTCCAATCAGACAGCAGAGCAGTGACCGCTTGTTTTGCCCGAGCAACCCGGACATCGCGCTCGGTCGTCGCCAAGCCTCCGGCTAGGACTTCGGCCACACGGGCATAGAGTTCCCGCAGTAGGGTCGCCTTCCAGCCATTCCAAACTTTGCTCGACACGGCGCGCATGTCTGCCACAGTCAGAATTAGCAGAAGACGCAATCGCTCCGGCGACTGGATTGTATCCGCCAAGTCGAGAATTGTCTTCGGATCATCAATGTCGCGTTTGAAGGCTGTTGCGCTTAATAGCAGATGGTGCAGCACAAGCCAGGATACGGTTTCTGTCTCCTCATCCGTCAGACCAAGCGCCGGCCCCACCTGCAGAGCCACTTCAGCTCCAAGCTCCGAATGATCGCCGCCGCGACCTTTGGCAATATCGTGAAGCAACATCGCGACATAGAGGGACCGGCGGGACTGAACATGGTCGACAAGATCGGAGGCGACCGGTGCGACACCCGCCAATTCCCCGCGCTCAAGAGTATTCAGCACGCGAATGGCTTCTATGGTATGCTCATCCACAGTAAAAATGTGATACGTATCAAATTGCATTTGTCCGACGATGCGTGCCCAATCGGGCATGTAACGGCCGAAAAAGCCGGTCTCGTTCAATATGCCTAGCCAAATGGCTCCGTCGGGATTGGAACCTCCCGGACGATGACGATCGGGTTCCTTGCCACAGAGCAGGTCCATAAAGATTACCGCCGCCTTCGGATCCCCGCGCAGTGAAACGGCTCGCCGCTCGTTCTGAATGAATGACCTTAAGGCAAGCGGGTGTAATTCGAGGTTGCGATCCCGGGCCACCTGGAGAATACGAAGCATTTGGATCGGCTCAGCATCAAAATCGCGGCCGCTAATTGGCAGCAGCTTGCCCTCCGCAAGGACAAAGCCGGCTGCGATAAGGGCATTGTCTGTCTCGGCCTCAATGGCTGGTGGACCCAACGCGGACCGCAGAATCGCCGGCTCCAGAATGCGGGTGAGCCGAGCAATTTCGCGGGCCGTCAGAAAGTAGTGGCGCATGAAGCGCTCAACGCCATCCTGCCGGCCATGGCGCGTGTAGCCCATACGAGCGCCGACAATGGGCTGCAGGTCGAAGGTCAACCGCTCCTCGGCGCGGCCCGGCGACGTAGTGCAGATGGAAGCGCACGGTCCAAAGGAATTCCCACGCCCGTCTGCCGTGCCTGGCCTCCATTTGGGTGAGGATGCCACCGAGATCGGCGAGTTCACCCATCGTCTGGGTGTCGAACACGTAGCGGGCGATCCAGTAGAGGGTCTGAATATCGCGCAGTCCGCCGCGGCCTTCCTTGACATTCGGCTCCACCACGAACGGAGTGTCGCCATACCGTCGGTGGCGCACCGCCCGCTCCGCCTGCTTTGCCGCGATATACTCCGCTGCTCCAGCTTCCTTGCAGGCGGTCCGAAAGCGTCGATGGAAGTCAGCGAACAATGTGATATCTCCGGTCAGGAACCGGGCATCGAGCAATGCCGTCCGAATTGTCGTGTCCTTCGCACCCTCGATCAGGCAATCATGAATGGACCGCGTGGCATGTCCGACGGTCAGTCCAAGGTCCCAAAGAAAATAGAGCATATATTCGACAACCCGGAGAGTCTCGGGTGAGGGGTCGTTAGGGGTCAGGAAAAGCAGATCGATATCGCTGAAAGGAGCAAGAACACCGCGGCCATATCCGCCAGTCGCCGCCACGCTCAAAGTTTCAACTGACCCTAGGTCAGCATGATGCGTAGCATGCTCGAACAGCTCCGAGACGACGCCATCGATCAATGCTCCGAGCAGACGGGCTGCCTGAAGGCCGGTTATTTGTTCGTGTTCGAATGCATGCTGGACATACGACTGGATCCGGGCGAGATGACGACGGAACGCACCGACAGCGGCATCACGAGGAATGCGGCCGCTTTCTTGGGCAAGGCCGGCCAGGGCATCGGATAATAGCGTCGCAGCGGCTGCCGGAGCGCGCGGTAGCGGGATCGGAGTTAGCATAAGATCAATCGTACTAGGTGGACTTGGGTGCGCAAGGCGGCGAAAGAGCTTTTAGATAATATAATGCATCCAAAGCTTGTTTCGGAGACATTGTGTCCGGATTAATGTCTCTCAGCGCGAGGACGATCGTGTCTAGAATGCTTCCGTCAGGCTGCGGATGATCGCCCTGCAACGGGTCATCTGGCTCCGTGGCCGCAGCGAAAAGTGGCAACCGCTGAATTGACGTGACACCGAGAGGACCACCGTGCCGTTCCATTGCGGCCATCAGTGAGGCGGCCCGGCGCACCACCGGAGACGGCACCCCAGCTAGTTCAGCGACGTGCACGCCCCACGACCGGCGTGCCGCGCCTTCCGCGACTTCGTGCAGGAAAACCACACTACCCCTCCATTCTTTAACTCGCATTGTGTGCGGCTTCAGTCGTGGCAGGCGGTCCGCGAGTTCTGCGAGTTCATGAAAGTGTGTGGCAAAAATTGTGCGGCACCGGCTCACCGAATGCAGCGCCTCGAGCACGGCCCAGGCGATAGCCAGTCCATCCAATGTAGAAGTTCCACGCCCGATTTCGTCAACCACAACGAGCGAATTCGGGCCTGCCTGATGGAGGATTGCAGCGGTTTCCGTCATCTCCACCATGAAGGTCGATCGCCCGCGGGCAAGATCGTCAGCACCACCCACACGGCTGAATAGACGATCCACAATACCGACCGCAGCAAACTCTGCAGGCAGTGGCAGTCCTGCCTGCGCCAGGATAACGAATAGCGCATTCTGCCGGAGGAATGTCGATTTTCCGGCCATGTTTGGGCCGGTCAGAAGCATGACCCGCCGGTCGCCGGATAAATCGCAATGATTGGGAACGAAAGCGCCGTGGCTGGCGAGCGCATTCTCTACGACCGCATGTCGGCCGGATCTGATCTGAAATTCATTAGCCCTCAGTGATCATCGGTCGAATCCATGTGCCGCTCTCCGCCAGCTTCGCGGCCGATTGCGTCACATCCAGCACCGCCAGCGCATCAGCGCAGGCAGCTAGCGTGTCGGCATGGTCGAGGACTGTGCGCACGAGATGGGCGAATACAGCGCGCTCACGTAACGTTGCCTTTTCGCCTGCCTCCCGAATGCGTTGGTCGAGGTCCGAAAGATCCGGCGCAGTGAAACGCGCCCCGTTGGCCATCCCTTGGCGCAAGGTCAATTCCGGAAAGCCGCGCAGCCGCTCGACGGCCGCAGCTGGTGCCTCAATGACATAGCCAAGCTGGGCGTGGTGACGGATCTTGAGGCTTGCAACTCCATAACGTTGTGCGTAGTCGAGTTGCAATGCCACCAGAGTTCGCCGACCTTCATCCCGCAGCGCCCGATAAGCATCCAACTCACCATCAAAGCCTGATTGGATTGCGCCGTTCTCTTCGACACGTGTCGGCACTGGATCCGCCAGCGCCCGTGTCAGTTCTTGCAGCAATGGCCAGCTCGGAAGGCACCGCGGAACGAACCTCGGACAATGCAGCAGGAAGCGGACCCTGAAGTATTGCGGCCGCCGCTGAGGCGGCGTTCAAGCCGTCCCTAATCCCGGCGAGGTCCCTTGGACCACCCCGGCTTAGCGAGAGGCGCCCTAAAGCCCGTGCCATGTCCGGAGCAGATTTTAGTATCGAACGCAACCGATTTGTCGCGTCTGGATTGGCTACACACCAAGTCCAGGCATCCTGTCGAGCATTAATGGCATCTTTGTTCGTCAGCGGTGCAGACAACCAAGCCCCCAGCATGCGTGCGCCAGCTGCCGTGATGGTGCGCTGCACTGCGGACAGCAAGGTGTGTCGCGTGCCGCCGTCGCGAGAGCGTTGGATCTCAAGGCTTGCTCTTGTAGCGGCATCCATTGCTAGTATGCCGGCTTGCCCCTGCGGCTCGGGCCGAGCAAGGCGCGGCAACGCCCCGGACTGCGTGCCGCGAACGTAATCCAGAACCATCGCGGCGGCGACCGCTTCTCCGTCTGTAAACGTTCCAAACGCATCAATTGTGGCCGTACCGAACGCCTCCGCCAGGCGACGGCGCGCAATCAACGGGGGCGATGGAGCAGGCTCCGGTGATCGAAGCGACGCCCAATCACCCAAGTCGATCCCGTCCGGGGCAAGTATTTCCACGGGGTCCAGCCGTCCCAGGAGCGCCGACAACTCAGTGCCTTTGACGTCGCACGTTTCAAACAGGCCGGTTGAGACGTCTATCCAGGCCGCTCCGAGCGAACCGAAATCCCATACGAGCGCCATCAGCAGGTTTTGCCGCCCGGCCTCCAGCAGGGTTTCCTCAGTCACCGTGCCCGGTGTGATCACCCTCACCACGGCCCTCTTAATCGGGATCTTTCCGCTGCGGTTTTGGGGGTCCTCCATTTGCTCGACAATCGCAACACGGAAGCCGCGTCGGATCAGGCGGGATAGATAGGCCTCCGCGGCGTGATGCGGGACACCGCACATGGGTACTGGCGAACCCGCATGTTCGCCGCGATGGCTGAGAACAATGTCGAGCGCGGCTGATGCCGCCTCGGCGTCGGCGAAGAACAACTCGTAGAAATCACCCATCCGGAAGAACAGCAGGGCGTCAGGGTAATCCGCCTTTGCCGCAAACCACTGTGCCATTGCCGGCGTCGCGCCCGAGGCTGACGGCACCACGGGCAAGGTGTTAGAATCCGCGGTCACGGACTGGTCACGCCTCCGCCACGGCCGGACGAAGTCCACCAGCCCTTACGAACATGCGCCGCGATCGACGCTAAAGCCGCCGGCGTCATGCCCTGAATACGCGAGGCAGCGCCTAAGGAGGCTGGGCGCACCGTGTTCAGTTTGTCGCGCAATTCGCTGGACAGACCACCGATCTGCTCAAACGCGACGCCTTCCAACGCTGCCCTGTCCTCCTGTCGGCTGAGGCGAAGTTCGGCCTCCTGCCGATGGAGATACCCGGCATATCGAGCGTCCGTGCGAAGCTGCTCTGCCGCTCGAGGTGAGAGTAGTTCAAGCCAAGGAAACACACCGCACAAAGTTGGCCAGCGAATCGATTCGTTTGCGGCCAATTCCCTGACCGACTGCCAACGGCCGTCTGCCGGCGGGCGGACCCCCAGCCGCTCCATTGAGGCAGCAGATAACCCCTCCCGCTGAGCACGCTCGTCGGCACAATGCAGAGCCGCCTTATGCTCAGCGAACAAATCAGCGCGGTGTTTCCCAACACATCCCCATGCGATGCCCTTCGCGGTCAGACGCAAATCGGCATTGTCGGCGCGCAGGCTCAGGCGAAATTCCGCACGCGAAGTGAACATCCGGTACGGCTCAGTTACGCCCTGGGTGACGAGATCGTCGACCAGCACACCGATATACGCATCCGTACGTCCCAGCAGTACGGGCTCGCGGCCATGGGACAACCGCGCGGCATTGAGGCCGGCAAAGAGGCCTTGGGCGGCCGCTTCTTCGTATCCCGTCGTCCCGTTAATTTGACCGGCTAAGAACAGGCCCGGAACAGCGCGAAGTTCTAATGCTCGCGTCAAGGCGCGCGGATCGACGTAATCGTATTCGACGGCATAGCCGGGCCGAACGATCTGCGCCTGCTCGAGGCCGGGGATCGTCTTCAGGATATCGCGCTGGACGTCTTCCGGTAAGCTGGTTGAGATGCCATTCGGATAGACCGTCGAATTGTCCAATCCCTCAGGCTCCAGAAAGACATTATGTCTGTCACGCGTCGCGAAGCGAACGACCTTGTCTTCAATCGAAGGACAGTAGCGAGGTCCGTGGCCGCCAATTTGTCCCGAATAGACGGCAGAACGATGGATATTTGCCCTAATCACGTCGTGGGTAGCAGCCGTCGTGCCAGTGACTCGGCATTCTATCTGTCGATTAACCAGGCTAGCGGTAAGCGTGCTGAAGGGTTGCGGATGCTCGTCGCCAGGGTCGGCGGGCAGGCTGCCCCAGTCGATGGTCCGAAGATCGAGTCGCGGCGGTGTGCCAGTTTTGAGGCGCCCGAGTGGTAGGCCAAGACGGGTCAGCGTTTGAGCCAAGCCGATCGATGGCGCCTCCCCAATCCGGCCGGCCGCTGTCTGTTGATCACCAATGTGAATGACTCCCTGTAGGAACGTGCCCACGGTCAGCACCGCGGCGAAGCAGCCAATTCTTTCGCCGTCGGCGCAGATAACCGCCTTCAGCCGTCCATCCCTGCCGATCTCCAGGTCTTCGACTGCCGCGGCGCGTATTGTAAGGCCTGTGGTTGCCTCCAACAGCGCACGGACCGCGCGGCGATACAGTGCTCGGTCCGCCTGCGCGCGCGGTCCCCGAACTGCCGGCCCTTTACTGCGGTTCAGCAGTTTAAAGTGAATGCCGGCGGCGTCCGCGGCACGCCCCATAATGCCATCCAGTGCATCGATTTCACGCACCAGATGGCCCTTGCCGATCCCACCGATCGAGGGATTGCACGACATTGCGCCTATCGTGTCCAGCGAATGCGTGAGCATCAAGGTATGGGCACCCATGCGAGCAGCCGAAGCAGCAGCTTCGCATCCGGCGTGCCCACCCCCAACTACAATCACATCAAAATACTCGTCCATCAGCAACCTGTGCCACAGAACCACTTCTTACTGCCACCCTTGAACCGAACCCCTCTTCCGTCACTGACAATGCATGCTCATGATAGCGTCAGTAGCACCGTTCAGGAAAGCTGCGTAAGCAATAGGGGAGGCTCGCCATGGCGGACATTGTCGGCGATACGCGGACCGCGCGCATTTCAGCGGAAGAGGCGCTTTCGATGCACGCCAGTGGTCGGCCGGGGAAGCTTGAAATCCGCATCAGCAAGCCGATCACGACGGCTCGGGACCTGTCGCTCGCGTATTCTCCGGGAGTGGCCGAACCCTGCCTGCACATTTCCCGGGATCCGTCGCTTGCCTATGATTACACGACCAAGGGCAACATGGTCGCCGTTATTTCCAACGGTACGGCTGTGCTGGGCCTCGGCAACTTGGGTGCCGTTGCCTCAAAACCGGTAATGGAAGGCAAAGTCGCGCTTTTCAAGCGCTTTGCTGATGTCGATGGCATCGATCTCGAGATCGGAACCGAGGATGTTGAGGAATTCGTCAACGCCGTGCGTTTTCTCGGCCCGGGCTTTGGCGGCATCAATCTGGAGGACATCAAGGCGCCTGAATGCTTCGTCATTGAGCAACGGTTGCGCGAGCTGATGAATATTCCCGTTTTTCATGACGATCAGCATGGAACGGCAATCGTCGCTGCCGCCGGACTGATCAACGCGTGCCACCTCACGGGCCGGCACTTACGCGATACTAAACTCGTGGTAAACGGCGCCGGTGCGGCGGCCATCGCTTGTGTGGAACTGCTTAAGGCCATGGGCGTACGGCCCGATCACGTCATCCTGTGCGACACCAAGGGAGTCGTTTATCAGGGCCGGACCGAAGGCATGAACCAATGGAAATCAGCGCATGCTAACAACACCCGCGCGCGTACCCTGACGGAGGCGATCGAGGATACCGATGTGTTCTTCGGCCTCTCGGTCAAAGGCGCACTGACCCAAGCAATGGTCGCATCCATGGCCGACAGGCCGATTATTTTCGCAATGGCTAACCCGGACCCAGAGATTACCCCAGAAGAGGCGCGATCTGTCAGCCCGCATGCGATTATTGCGACAGGTCGTAGCGATTATCCTAATCAAGTCAATAACGTACTCGGTTTCCCTTATATTTTCCGCGGTGCATTGGACGTACGGGCGAGCACGATCAACGACGCTATGAAAATCGCTGCTGCCGAAGCCCTGGCCACCTTGGCCCGCGAAGATGTGCCGGATGAGGTCCACTCAGCATCCGCAGGGCGCCGTCTTGCCTTTGGCCCCGACTATATCATCCCGAACGCCTTCGACCCGCGGCTCATCGCGCGCGTGCCACCAGCGGTCGCGAAAGCGGCGATTGATTCGGGGGTGGCTCGGAGGCCGATTGAGGACCTTCGCCGATACGCACGCAGCTTGTCGGGCCGGCTCGATCCAACCGCCGATGCCTTGGATGCAACAATGGACATGGTGCGGGAGAATCCACGGCGTGTTGTTTTCGCCGAAGGTGAGGAAGAGAAGGTGGTCCGCGCTGCAGTGGCATTCCGCAATGCGGGCTACGGTCATCCTATACTGATTGGACGGGAGGATCGGGTCAAAGCGACCTTGGCTGGCCTTGGTCTTGGCGAGATTGAAGGTATCGAAATTCACAACGCCCGGCTGTCGGACAGCAATCTGAAATATGTTGACTTTCTTTATTCCCGGCTACAGCGGAGCGGGCATTTGCAGCGTGACGTGCAGCGCATGGTTAATCAGGACCGAAATGTGTTTGCGGCCTGCATGGTAGCGACTGGTGACGCGGACGCCATGGTCACCGGACTTACTCGATCAGCCTCCGTGTGCTTGAGCGATGTCCGGCACGCGATTGGATCGGCCAAAGGCGCGATCCCATTTGGTCTGACTTTGCTTGTCGGCATGCGCGGCAAGACAATCTTTCTGGCCGATACGCTCGTTCATTTCCGGCCGGACGGAGCTGAATTGGCGGACATTGCGACGGGCGCGGCCGCAGCGGCCCGTCACCTTGGCCATGAGCCTCGAGTTGCACTGCTGTCACACTCAACCTTTGGCGATCCGCCTCACGAGCGATTGGTGCCCATGTACGACGCGGTCAAGATCTTGGATCAGCGCAAGGTGGACTTTGAATACGACGGAGAGATGAGCCCCGATGTAGCGCTAGAGCCTTCCATACGCGCATTGTATCCCTTCTGCCGACTTACTGCGGATGCCAACGTGCTCATTGTCCCCGGCCTCCATTCAGCCCACATTACCGCACGTCTGGCTCATCATCTGGGAGGTGGCACCACGATTGGTCCATTACTGATTGGCATGGAAAAACCAGTTCAGATCATTGCCATGGATGCGTCATCCAGCCAGATTGTGGATCTCGCGTGCCTCGCAGCCTATCAGGCTATCACGCAATAGGTGATAGGTCTGCCGCCGTGTGCCCGGACGAGTGAGGGGATGATAATGCGTCCCGCTGCGCTCGGCTTTAAAGTACGTACTGGCTCGACATTTTGCCGTGGCGGAAGATCTGCTTGTGGTTGATCGGCAATCATCTCGATCCGGCCAGTGATCTGCCCGCCGTCTTCAACTTGAAGACGGCGGCATCGGGCGGTTCCCAACACTCGGCCGCTGCTGCGAACAACAAGGCTGCCACGCGCCGTCAGCGTCCCGTCTATGGTTCCAGCTATTTCCGAGTCCTCGACTTCGATTTCGCCCTTGAAAATCCCGCCTGGTGCAATCGAAAGCTCAGTTGCATGGATCATCGTCGACTTAACCGTGCCTTCAACGACAAGACGTTCGGCGTCCTGAACTGTCCCTTGGACACTGATCCCCCGTCCGACGACAAGGGTCCGTCGCTCTGCCGGATCGCGCACTGGTGGCCGACTTGTGGTCATGCCAGGCCGCGCGGGTGTCGCTGGAGTGGCGGGAGCATTCGTAGCTGGAGAGAAAGGCGGTCTAGACATATTGAGCGCTTCCTTAGCCGGAGCGGGACGAAATGGCGGTACACCAAGTCCGCTGCCCGATGACAGCGGCTCAGTCTTCTGGCTGGACTGAGAAAATGCTGGATCAGGTTCGACCTTGGCTTCCTCCGGCCCAGGTGGGAGACCAGTCAGAAGTGTTGTGGCCAACGCGGACGGAACAGGCTCGTCGGGCTTTCGGCGCTTGAACACGATACTCTACCCGATTTAGAAACTAAGAACCGCCTACCATAATGAGCGTGCAGCAACAACAATCGGTTTCAGTTATCCACATTGATGCGTTTAAGCATCAATTTCCTGCATCTTTCCGCGTGCATGACCAGTGGAGGCTCCTCTCGTAACACCATCGCCGGAGGCGCTACTGTCAAGGATGTGAACCATGGCCGCCGTACCAACCACCGGGATGAGTAGATTTAGCATCGGAACATACGCCGCCAGTGCTAGGACCGCACCATGCGTCAACACGACGCCTCGCCTCGACCGGTAAAGCACCTCGGCCATGGCGCGAGGCATCCGCCGCATCGCAACGGCGACAAACAAACCGCGGCCGATAGCGAATGCCGCGATCATCCAGGCCAGGATCAGGCCGACGCCTGGCACCACTAATGCCAGCACTATAGCAAGCGCATTTAGCATGAGCACCCGCAGGCCAACGGTGACACCATCCCAAAGTTGCTCGACGAAGGGCGCCCTTTGGGGCGCCGGCAAGTAAGGGTAGTATCGCCGTTCGACGGCAACTGCGATCCTGTCAAAGTACAAAGTTCCTATTACTGCAGCTACCGGCAGGAACAGCCAGAGTGCAAAAAACGCGGTGCCGATAGAGCCAAGGGTGTCCACAGCCCAGGCAACTAGGCCATGCAGCTCCAGCAGGCGATGAACAATCCACAGGCTCAGAAAATACAGCACTACGAAAAACGCTACCGACAAGATGATGCTTCTTGCGACGACGCCTAGAAAGCTGGGGTCGGCGAGTTGCGCAAGCCCCCGCGTAAGCGGCATGAAAAGCATTGAAGACCGGGCTGTCTGCATGGTGGAAGAAACTTTAAGCGTCGGCCCCAACGGCTGATCGAGCGACTTCAATGAAGCTTCATCCTTTCCCGAAACAGCGGCGGTTGTAGCAGACACGCTAACCTTGCCCAAGATGTGAATCCCTTTTGGGGTCACCCAGGGAATCGCCATGCGCGGCGCCGACCCAAGATCATGTATCCCACCCGCGAACGAGCTAGGGGAACTAATTTTGCTGAACCAATAGCAAGACAGTACTTGAACAACGAACGACGTCTAGCCGGAAATTCTGGCCGATTTGATCACACTGGGGCGTCACCTCGATGAGACGAGGCTGCTGTGCGCTCTGGCTTGGCGACAATCGAGCGAAAACAATACCGACCTTAGATTTCGGGTCGGGCCGCTATCGCCTATAACTCGCCGTCGGGCCGCCACGCAAAGCAGGAGAGGGACCAATGAATTTCATCCCGTCACCACATTTCACCCAAAATTGGTTGACATCGAAACCCTCCGCCAAGGGACGGCGCGGTATTGTTGTGTCGCAGGCTAAGAGCGCTGCCGAAGCAGGGGTGGCGGTCTTAGACGCCGGTGGCAACGCTGTGGATGCTGCAGTAGCGACCGCATTAGCCCTGGCGACCGTCGAACCTTGGAACTCCGGTCTTGGCGGGATCGGCTTCGCGCTCGTCCATCGGGCGGGTCAATCGAGCTGCCGATATTGTCGATTTTGGACCGGTTGCGCCGAGCAGTCTGAGTCCGGCACTATTCAAACTGACAGGGCGAATGAAGCAGGACCTCTTTGCCTGGCCGGAAGTGGAGAATGACGCCAACATTCATGGCCCATTGTCGTTCGCCATACCATCGTCCACTGCCGGCTATGGCCATATGCATGCTATGTGGGGACGTATGCCGCTGGCAGAGGTCATCGCCCCGGCAATCGCATTGGCTAGACGCGGCCTGCCACAAGACTGGTACACGACACTTAAGATAGCGAACTCCGCCGCCGTGTTGCGACGCTACGCCGAGAGTGCTCGCATCTATCTGCCGAATGGATTGCCACCGGTCGCACCATATCAGGGAACGCCCGGTTTCCTGCGGCTCGGTAAGCTGCCGGAAACGCTTGAGTACCTGGCGCAGGTCGGATGGCGCGACCAGTACGAAGGCGACATCGCAGCGTCGATCTGCGCTGACGTCAAGGATTTTGGTGGGGTGCTCTCGGCAGAGGACCTTCGAATTTGCCGCGCTCGCGTCATGCCGGCTAATGCGTTCGCTTGGCGCGGTCGCACGCTGCAACTAGCTGGTGGGTTGACCGCAGCACCAACAATGATCCGGGTGCTGCAGCAAATGGGTTCGGTGGCACATGGTAAAGCACCGGATGCTGCCTGGTACGTCGCATTCGCGCGCGCAATGAAAATCGCGTATGGGGAGCGCCTCGCCGAACTTGGCGACGCGGACGCACTGGCGGCTGAAACGTGCACCACCCATCTGACAGTATGCGATCAGGAAGGCACCATGGTCGCGATGACAACAACACTGCTTTCCTCAATGGGAAGCCGGGTTGTGCTGCCTCGATCAGGCATCTTGATGAACAATGGCGTCATGTGGTTCGATCCCCGGCCGAACCAGCCGAATTCAATTGCTGGCGGCAAGCGACCGCTGACAAACATGCTGCCGATCATCCTGACGGATGGTGACCGTCCATGGTTGGCGGCAGGGGCATCCGGGGGGCGGCGCATTCTGGCCGCGGTTGCTCAGCTAATGACGTTTATCGCCGACTTCGGAATGGACCTTGAGACGGCGGCTCACCATCCGCGTATTGATGTTTCGGGACCAGACCAAGTCTCGGCAGATCGTCGCCTTCCGCCGGATATTATAGATGCGTTGGCTGCCGATGGCCCGACTGAGATTGTCGAGCATGGGGTAATGCCGATTAATTTCGCCTGTCCTAACGTTATCGTACAGCATCCCGATGGAACGCGGCAAGGTATCAGCGACGCCGCCTCTCCCTGGTCAGCAGCACTTTGTCAGTCATAGTTTGCATTTTCGCACGTGCACTAGTCTCAAATCCTTTAACGGGTGTGGGATTAGTCCTTCAGATAGTGTCTGAGCCACGCTCTTATGCTTCGGGAGCGGCACCGGACATCTGCAGCGTCGACGCATGTGGCATACCATGGCCATCCGGATGTTCGAATGCCCACCGTCCGACTATAACTTTGATCGCCTGAGGACACAGCCTGTGGAGGCCGCCATCATGGATTTCGCCTTAACCGACATACAGCGCCAGATCCGCGATGAAGTACTGCGCCTGTGCACCCAGTTCACCGATTCCTATTGGCTTGAACGCGATAATACCGCAACATTTCCCAGCGCCTTCTTCGACGCCATGGCGGCTGGCAACTGGCTTGGTATCGCCATGCCAGAGCCATACGGTGGGGCTGGTCTGGGGATCAGCGAAGCCGCCGTCATGATGCAGGCCGTCGCAGAATCAGGCGCCGCTATGAGCGGCGCAAGCGCGATCCACATTAACATCTTTGGTCTAAACCCCGTGGTGATGCATGGCACAGAGGCGCAAAAGGCGCGGATGCTTCCGCCCTTGATTGCCGGCCAAGACAAATCCTGTTTCGGCGTGACCGAGCCGAACGCCGGCCTCAATACCACCGAGATTACAACGCGTGCCGACCTGCAGGGCGACCACTACAGAATTAACGGCACCAAGATCTGGACGTCGACGGCCCAGGTTGCCAACAAGATACTCCTGCTCGCGCGCACGACACCGTTGGAAAAAATAACGCGGAAGACGCAGGGTTTGACTTTGTTCTACACTAACCTTGATCGGACCCACGCCGAGGTTCGGTTGATCCATAAGATGGGACGTCACGCAGTCGACTTCGAACATGGTCTTCTTCGAGGATATGCTCGTGCCGGTCGAGGACCGTATCGGCGAGGAAGGTGAGGGATTTCGCGCACTCTTGCATGGATTGAATCCGGAGCGCGTTCTGGTGGCCGCCGAAGCCATCGGCATCGGAAGAGCGGCCCTCCACAAGGCAACAAACTACGCGCGCGAGAGGATAGTCTTTGACCGCCCAATTGGGCAGAACCAGGGCATTCAGCATCCGCTGGCGAAGAACTGGGCCGAACTCGAGGCTGCGAATCTGATGACCTTTAAAGCAGCATGGCTCTACGACAATGGACAGGAATGCGGCGCCGAGGCAAACGCGGCCAAATATCTGGCTGCTGAAGCCGGTTATCACGCCGCCGAACAAGCAGTCATGACACATGGTGGGATGGGATACGCGCAAGAGTATCATGTGGAGCGACTATTTCGCGAAAGCATGCTGCCACGCATCGCACCGGTCAGTCGGGAACTCGTTCTGAGCTATCTGGCCGAGCGGGTGCTGGGACTGCCAAAGTCCTATTAAAATGGTTTAATCAACATCGACAACAGCACCGAGAGCCTCCCCAATAGGCCGGCGCAGAACGAGATCAGCGATTTCATCCAGGCCGGTCGGCTGCAGATTGAGGATGACGAGCCTCGACCCGTTTCGTTTTGCCAATTGCGGAAATGCCGCGGCCGGGTAAACCACTAACGACGACCCAATCGCCACGAACAGGTCTGCTAGCAGCGTTTCCCTCTCGGCTCGGCGCATTGCATCTAGCGGCATCGACTGGCCAAAGGAGATAGTCGCTGTCTTTACCCATCCGCCACAGGTGCAGCACGGCACAATTTGGTCGTGCTCAAAATCGACACGCAAGACCTCTATCTCGTACCGAGTGCCGCAATCTAAACAATGGGCGTAGGTGGTGTTGCCGTGCAGTTCGATCACCTTGTTGTCAGGAATACCGAAATCCTGATGCAGGCCATCGATATTCTGCGTGATTACTGCGGCGGCCCGGCCGGTCCTGATCAGTTCTGCCACCGCCCGATGGCCGCGGTTTGGCGCTGCTTGGCGAAGCGTTGGCTCCATCTGAAAGCGCCGGCGCCAGGTCTCTCGCCTGGCACTGTCGGACCGTATGAAGTCGGCGAAGTCGATGGGCGTCTGCTTCGTCCAAACGCCACCTGGGCTGCGAAAGTCGGGGATGCCAGAACTCGGTACTGATGCCAGCACCAGTGAACAGAGCGATTCGATTGGCAGTGTCAATCAGCTGCGCGAATGCGATCAGCTCATCATCCATCGGCATATCTCCTAGACCTAGGTGGCGGCAGATCGGCGTCCGCCGTGACGCTGACCACATCAGTACCCGCCATCGCCGCCTAATGCCAGACCGGTTCCTGACCCTTTGGGTTCCTCGACAGCGAGGCTTAGCGCGGCTAAAGCCCGTCGAACCAATGGATTTGCGGACTGGTCATTCCAGTTCGCCCCAACAATTGGATCCGACACCATGGTGAAAATTCGTTTCGGAATTTGGGCGCTTGTTCACGGCAGTCGCGGCGCTATGCAGGATCCAGACGAGCCCTATGACGCATCGTGGGAGCGCAACCAGGCGCTTGTCTTGGAGGCCGAACGACTGGGCTATGACAGCACCTTGGTTGCTCAGCACACCATCAATCCGCACCACGCCCCGCTGGATCAGCTTGAAGCCTGGACCTCGTCGGCGGCACTTGCAGCGCTGACCAATCGCATCGAAATTATTGCAGCCATCAAGCCATATCTTTATCATCCCGTCGTCCTCGCCAAAATGGCGCTGCAGATCGAGCATATCAGCCGAGGTCGCTTCGCGATCAATTTGGTGAATGCGTGGAATATGCCGGAACTGCAAAAGGCCGGTATTGGCTTTGCGCCGCATGATGAGCGGTACTCCTATGGCCGTGAGTGGATTTCGGTAGTCGAACCGCTGATGCGCGGCGAGTCGGTCAAATTTCGCGGTAAATATTTTGCTATCGAAGACTACACGCTGCGTCCTGCCGATCCTTATCGCGTGAGACCATGCATTTATGTCGGCGGCGAATCGGAGCCAGCGCGGGCGCTTGTAGCGGATTGGGGTGATGTCTGGTTCATTAATGGCCAACCCCCGTCAGACGTGCAGGCGCTGGTAGCGGATGTCTCAAGCCGCCCTCGAATTGGAAGGCCGCTTCGGTTCGGACTGTCGGCGTTTGTCATCGCCCGTGACACCGAGGTGGAGGCGCAGGCCGCGCTTGATCATCTGTCTAAACTAGCCGCCAAGGATGCACCGATCCGCAGCGTGCAACGCGCCAATACCGATCCCTATTCGGTAATGGCACAGACGATGTCCAAGACCCCGCGCGTCGGTAGCAATGGCGGTACTGCGGCCGGTCTGGTAGGAAGCTATGATGCGGTTGCTGCCTCTATCATGCGGTTTAACGCAATCGGCATTGAGCTGTTCATGCTGCAGTTTCAGCCGTTCGAGGCCGAAATGCGCCGCTTTGCGGCGGAGGTCATGCCGCGTGTTCGTCGTGGATAACGCGCATTGGAGGTCGCTGGCGACACAGCGGCTGAGGCAAAATGAAGAAGCACCTGCCGGACAGCCTCATGCCTGCCGCGGGATTGCCTTGCTCTCGATCGTATCGGATGCGATGCCCTGGCTTTAATTTGCCACGGACCGCTGTTGGTTCCTTGCATCTCTTTGACATCCGCAACAATTTCGCCTAATCCTGCCGTTCCGGAACGTCGGCGGAATTGGCTTGTGCCATACCGATTATGCAGGTTGGATGCCGCGGAACGATCGAAATCCCTACCGCCCAAGGCGCCGGTCCTTTCGGATCGCTGCGGCAGACCCATGCCCAGCCCGGCTAGGCGATTATCATAACGAGTTTTAGACTGACTAGAGCTCTTCCGAGATGAAGGAATACGATGATTAACCTGCCGAACTATTCCGCGCGCCGTGCTGGCACCTGCGATAACGCCGGCCAGCGCCACACCTGATGTCTGCCACCCCGCTGCGCGGTCTCCGCGTTCTGGAATTCAGTCATACGGTCATGGGGCCAACCACTGGATTGTTGTTTGCCGAACTTGGCGCCGACGTCATCAAGATTGAGCCGGCGCCGAAGGGCGATCACACCCGCCGTCTGGGCGGTTTCGCCGCTGGCTTCTTTGTTGCCCTCAGTCGCGGCAAACGTAATTTTGCCGTGGATTTGAAACGACCAGAGGGCCAGGCGTCATTCATGCGCTCATCCCCATGGTCGACGTGGTAGTAGAAAACTACGGTCCAGGGACCATGGAACGTCTAGGCTGCGGCTACGAGCAGCTGGCGCCGCTCAATCCGCGCCTGATTTATCTTGCACACAAGGGCTATCTCGCCGGCCCCTATGAACATCGACCCGCGCTTGATGAGGTCGTACAGTTCTAAACCGGCCTTGCCTTTGTGACCGGCCACCCGGGCGCCCGTTGCGCGACGGCGCCTCGGTCATCGACATCCTCGGCGCGGTGTTCGGCGTCATTGCCGTGCAAGCCGCTCTGCGTGAGCGCGACACAAGCGGAAAGGGACAGCGTGTCGGTAGCGCGCTGTTTGAGAGTGCCGCCTTCCTCATGAGCACCCATATGGCCAGCATGGTCGCCACCGGTCTGGAGGCTCGGCCGATGCCCGTACGCCGTGGCGCCTGGGCAATTTATGAAGTCTTTCAGGCCGCAGAGGACGGCAGGCTCTTCATCGGCGTCACGTCGGATCAGCAATGGACTCGCTTTGTTGAGGCGTTCGGATTGCAGGAACTGGCCTCAGACCCGCGGCTTCGTAGCAACCTCACGCGGTTGCAGGAACGTTCCTGGTTGATCCCAGCGTTGCAAGAAATCCTGATCGAGCTGCCGCAATCCGAGGTTCAGACACGCTGCGAGCAGGCGAATGTCTCCTGGGCCTCGGTTGGTCAGCCTAGCAATCTGTTCGACGACCCCCACTTGCTGGCGACCGGGGGTTTGCTCGACGCCATCATCTCTCGCGTTGGCGGGACTGAAGGCAAGTCAGCGAAGCTTCCAGCCCTTCCGATTGAATTTGGCGCGGATCGTGAGCGGCCGGAAATTAGGATGCAATCCACGCATGGGCTAACATACATACGAGGTGCTGGCCGAAGCGGGTTTTTGTGCCGCGACCATCGCGCGGCTCCTGAAAACCGGTGTCGTCTTAAGCGCAACCGATTGATTTACAGTGGTATGTGGAAAGCGCGAGGATATGGGAATCCGCCCATTCCGAATCTGGGCAGAAAACGCTATTAGATCCAGAAACCGCTATTAAACTACGCGGACTAGGCTCGCGCATGCAGCGCTGCCTGCGTTTAACCCGGGGGCTGTCATCACCAGACCACTTGTCCTGGCTGTCGCTAATCAGAAGGGAGGCGTTGGAAAGACCACAACGGCAGTCAATCTCGCTACGTCATTGGCGGTAGCTGGTCTGCCTGTTCTGTTGATCGACATGGATCCCCAGGGAAATGCCTCGACCGGACTGGGACTCGGGCGTAATGAGCGCTTTGACGGGACCTATAAGTTGCTCATGGATGGCCACACGGACAAGGAGGCAATTCGGTCTACTCTTGTACCCAATCTGTCGCTGATCGCATCGGATATCGATCTGGCCGGCTCGGAAATCGAGCTTGTTGGAGTCAACCGACGAGAGTTCCGATTGAAGGGAGCGCTGACCGAAGCGCCCGTTTTCGGCGCGTTCCAGGTCATTTTGCTGGACTGCCCGCCCGGCCTGGGACTTCTGACACTGAACGCGCTGGTCGCCTCAACCGGTGTGATCGTGCCATTGCAATGCGAGTTCTATGCATTAGAGGGAATCAGCAGCCTGATGCATACGATTGAAGCAGTGCGCCGACGCTTCAACCCAACGTTGCGATTGTCGGGGATTCTTCTAACCATGTTCGACCGGCGGAACAGCCTGTCGGGTCTGGTTGAAAAGGATGCGCGCGATCATTTCGGCGATTGGGTCTTCGACATAAAGATCCCACGCAACATCAGGGTCTCGGAGGCGCCGAGTCACGGCAAGCCTATTTTGTTTTATGATAGCCGGTCACCTGGGGCAACAGCTTACACCGCGTTGGCGGCCGAGGTCCTGAGGAAGGAGAAAGTCGTGATACCTGAACAGGTCGCTGTGCATGGCTAACAAGAAGCCACCGCCGCGGCTGGGACGCGGCCTTGCGGTACTCCTCGGCGACACCACCCTGCGGCCAACCGCTGATCGAGGCATCGCCGTCAACGAGATACCAATGGATCAGATCGATGCCAATCCATTTCAGCCTCGCACCGATTTTGATGGCTCGGAATTGGAAAGCCTAGCCGAGTCGATTCGCGTCCAAGGTCTCCTGCAACCGATCCTGGTCCGCTCACACCCAACCTCCCTTGGCCGTTATCAGATCGTTGCGGGTGAACGTCGCTTCCGCGCGGCCATGTTGGCAGGTTTGACCGAAATACCCGCGATCCTGAGGGAGACCGATGACAGTGACGCAGCCGTTGTGGCGCTGGTTGAAAACCTCCAGCGACAGGATCTCAACCCTATTGAGGAGGCCGAGGGATATCAGCGGCTGTTACAGGAATTCGGCTTGACGCATGAATCACTCGGATATGCCGTAAGCAAATCGCGCAGCCATATTGGCAACACCGTGCGTTTGCTGCGCCTGTCGGACCCGATCAAGCAGGAATTGCGATCCGGAGGATTGTCGTCTGGGCATGCCAGGGCGCTTCTAAGCTATCCGAACCCGGAAGCTCTGGTCGAGCAAGTGCTGAGACAAGGCATGTCGGTTCGGCAGACGGAGATGCTGGTCGCGAAGAAGATTGCGGCGCGTGGGTCTGTCCGTAAACCCAAGCGGGAGAAGCTTGATGTCGCGGACATGCAACGTCGCGTCAGCGATGTTCTGGGCTTCCGCGTCAGTATCTCCACCAACCGTAAAGGCGGCGGCGAATTAAGCATTCAGTTCAGCGACCTTTATCAGCTCGAGGAACTGGTCGACCGTCTGATCGGTGATCATGGTAAGGTCTCACTTGCCGAAAGTGACGCGGCATTACATTAGTTTGCCCTGCAGGAACCCTAATGCTGGAAGCGGTCGCCATGAGCGTGGCAGGTCGGCTCGCCTAATTGGCTTGACCGTATAAAGTGGCGTCGGTTGGCGGGAAGTTCGCAGAAAATTGGCATAGGCGTTGACCTGCTGTTCCCGCCACGCTCGGTCTGCGAGGGCCGCGAGACGATTGGAGAAGACCTCTGCGACCCGTGATGTCCGCCCAATTGAGGCGACGACAGCCCAGAGCTGATCATCGCGATAAAGGTTGAGACTGACCGGTTCCACCATGGTCCAAGGCTGGCCGGACTGGCGCAGGATGGCAAGAGTCTTCCATCGTTCACCCCCTATGAGCCATGTTGGAACTCCGACCGCTGATATCGAGCCGTTGTGGAACCAGTGGGTATCGACGGCGGCACTACGGTGGGCGTAGCGTTTCTGCGTCTAGTCAAAGGAGGAATGTCGAGCCATGAGCGGAGAAAACTGCCTGGCGGGGCTCAAGATCCTGGATCTAACGCAATTCGAGGCGGGTCCATCCTGCACCGAGGCCTTAGCCTGGATGGGCGCCGATGTCGTCAAGGTTGAGAACCCAAAGGTTGGCGACCCTGGTCGTTCGGTAGGCGGAAAGGGCGCCCATGATGCTTTCTATTTTCTGCAATATAATGCGAACAAACGCTCGATCGCAGTTAACCTTAAGGATCCAAGCGGACTTCAACTGGTAAAGGAGCTCGCTAAGACCGCCGACGTTATGGTTGAAAATTTCGCGCCCGGCGCCATTGAGCGGCTTGGTCTGGGCTTCGACACGATCACAGCTATCAATCCCGCGATTATCTACTGCCAGGTCAAGGGATTTGGCGTCGGCAGCCCGTTTGAGAACAACCTCGCTTTTGACATGATTGCCCAGGCTTGCGGTGGGCTGATGTCGATAACTGGAGAAGAAGGTGGGCCACCCTGCAAGCCAGGTGCGACAATTGGTGACACCGGAACCGGTATGTTGATGGCGATTTCGATCCTCGGTGCTTACGTCCGTCGTCTGCGCACTGGTCAGGGTGAGCATCTGCAGGTTGCTATGCAAGACTCAGTCCTACACTACATCCGCAATGCCTTCACCTACATGGAGCGAACCGGCATGCCGGCGCCGCGTGCCGGTTCAAAGACGGTCGGTGGTGGCAACCCGCCGATTGGTGTCTACCCATGCAAAGGCGGCGGTCCAAATGATTTTGTTTACATCTACACCAGCGCTGCGAACCCCGAGCACTGGACGCGCCTTCTCAAGGTTATGGGCCGTGAGGATTTGATCGGAGATCCTCGCTATGCAACGCCGGCAGCACGTACCGAACACCGCGCGGAGGTCGACGAGATCGTTTCGGCTTGGACGATCCAGCTCGACAAGCATTTAGCTATGACGCTCGTTGGCGGCGCGACGATCCCAGCGGGAGCTGTGCTGGACACCATGGAACTAGCGAGCGATCCCACCTTCGAGCAACGTGGCATCCGGCAGGCCATGGCGCATCCGGAAGTCGGTGACTATGTCATGAGCGGCTGGCCCGTCCGCTTCGGTGGGCAGACGCCTGTGTAATGCCGGCGCCGCTTCTTGGCCAGCATGGCGAACAGGTGCTGACGGATTGGCTAAAGTTGGACCCCCTGCGCATTGCGGATCTGAAGAAAAACGAGGTTATTGCCTGATGACCTACCGTTACTGCATCGTCGAGGACGAGGGCGCCCTGCGCGTTGTTACCCTCAACCGACCGAAGTGCTCAACGCGCTTCATGCCGATGCCAACGACGAGCTTGCCGGTGTATGGGATGAATTCGCTCGTCGCGACGAGCTGTGGGTGGGGATCGTAACCGGCGCTGGCGAGAGGGCGTTCTCGGCTGGCAATGACCTGAAAGTTCAGGCGGCTGGAAAGCGCCGGCCGAACGGACCTCGGGGTTTCGCTGGACTCTGTCACCGGTTCGATTTGTTCAAGCCAGTAATCGCTGCGGTGAATGGCGTGGCCATGGGTGGCGGCTTTGAAACCGCTCTGGCCTGCGACATCATCATTGCTGCCGAAGGCGCAGTTTTCGCCCTGCCCGAACCGAGGGTCGGGCTGATCGCGGCGGGTGGCGGGGTGCATCGGTTGCCTCGCTCAATCCCGATGAAGCAGGCGATGGGGATGATTCTGACAGGCCGTCGCGTTCAAGCGCGGGAGGGTTTTGAACTCGGCTTTGTTACGGAAGTGGTCCCGGACGGGCAGGCGCTCATGGCGGCGAAGCGCTGGGCTGCTATGATACTGGAATGTTCACCGAAAGCGATACGGGCTTCCAAACAGGCGTCATACCTCGGTTTGGATGAGTCGACGCTGGAGCATGCCATGCGGACGACCTATCCGGCGCAACAGGAAAACCTTGAGAGCCAGGATTACGTCGAGGGGCCACGCGCCTTTGCTGAAAAGCGGAAGCCCATCTGGCTAAATAAGTAATGCACTTGCTGCTAATTCGCTCAGCGGTATGGCCGAGGAGTCAATGAGGGGCTGGAAAACCTACCGACTGGGCGCTGCATCCTGAACTTTCCTTACGACTTTGGTTAGAGGCAGCCTTGGCATTGCAAGCGGTATCTTCGGCTTCCTAGTTTCGCTGGCGGTAATCCTTCTATCTTTAAAGAGTTCGGCGGCTCCCACAGCGGTTTCCCTAACCGTAATTGGTGCCTTCGCAAACTTGACGCGTTGTATACATAGCGAGTTCGATGCTTCCCGGCGGTGAGGGTGGCCTCATCGAGTCCATTGTCGATGAAATCTCATTGGTAAATTTCATCGCGCTGTCGGGTCGGTTTACAGTTCACCATCTGGCGCTTCCGACAGGTCTCCGTTCCTGAGGATGCGCAGCGGTGGTAGCGCCAGCTTGCTACAGAAGCGCGGCCTAGGACAACTCAATGTTCAAGTTAGCCTCGTCCACTAGTCTTCGCTTCCGCGTCATACATGACGGTTTGGTGATGCGAAACGATTTTTCACTATTTCTCGGAGAGCTTGAAAAGTTGCGTAGAGCATAGGGATCAGGAACACGCCGACCGAACTGGCAAAGATCATGCCGGCGAATACTGCGGTACCTACTGCCCGCCGGCTCAACATTGCTGCTCCGGTGGCCCACACCAGAGGTATCAGACCAAAGATAAAGGCAATCGACGTCATCAGCACGGCCCTGATTCGCATCCGAGCGCCGAGCGCCGCGGCTTCCCGGATCGGTAGTCCAGCTTCGCGCTGCTCCTTGGCAAATTCGACGATCAGGATGCCATTCTTGGCCGCGAGTGCGATTAGAACCACCATGCCAATCTGCGCGTAAAGATCGAGTGACAAGCCTGAAATCCACAACCCGATGAACGCGCCCATCAGGCCCACGGTGACAGACAAAAGGACCGGGATCGGGATAGTCCAGCTTTCGTATAAAGCGACCAAGAAGAGGTAGGCGAACAGCACGGCCAACGCAAGAATCGTTCCGGTCTGCCCTGACGCCTGCCTCTCCTGATACGCTGTGCCGGACCATTCGTAGCTGTAGCCAGGCGGCAATGTCCGTTGCGAAATTTGGTCCATCGCTACAAGTGCGTCGCCGGATGAAATCCCCGGTCGGGGTCCGCCATTGATCGTTACTGCCCGATAGTTATTGTATCGGCTGATTACCTGCGGGCCAAGTTGAACGCGGATATTGGCGATTGCCCGAAGCGGAACCATCTCACCGCTTCGGTTGCGGACGTAGATTTTGTAGATTGCGGCAGGATCGCTGCGGTCGATCGCGTCGGCCTGGATGTTGACTTGCCAAGTGCGGCCGAACAAGTTGAAGTCATTGACGTAGAAACCTCCCAGTGTGCTCTGTAGCACGTTAAACACATCGGCGATTGACAGTCCCAACGCCTGCGCCTTCTCACGGTCGATATCAAGCCAGATCGACGGGTTCGACGCCGTGAAGGTTGAAAACACACGTGTAAGACGCGGATCTTGATTGGCCACGGCCACCAGACCCTGCATGACGCTCGCCATTTCCTCTGGCGGGCGTCCTTCCAGATTTTCAAGCTGATACTCAAAGCCGCCGCTGGTCGACAAACCGATGATCGGCGGCAAGTTGAACGGAAAGACGACGGCGGACCGGATCTGTTGCATCGCACCGAAAATCCGTCCCAGCACTGCCTGGATGCCGTCAGAGGCTGCCACGCGATCTTCAAAAGGTTTCAGTCGAACGACAACGAAGGCGGCATTCGGTTGATTTCCGCCATCGAGCAGAGAGAAACCGACGATGGACAGCACCGCGTCGACCTGCGGCATCGGCCGGATCAGGTTCTCTACCTGTTGAACGACACTGCGGGTGCGCGCCACCGAGGCGCCGTCGGGAAGCTGTACGGCGGTGAAGATGGCACCTTGATCCTCCTCCGGCAGAAAGCCGGTCGGGGTGATCTTGCCTAGCAGGAATATGCCCACGGCACTGGCAACGACCAGCGCTAGGGAAACGGCGGAGACGCGCAACAGGCGGACCACCACGTAGGAATAGCCGTTCCTGACGGAATCGATGCCGGTCAGCATCCAGCCAATTGGGCCGCGTCGGCGCCCGCCGTGGCGGAGGAAGGTGGCGCACAACGCCGGCGACAGGGTAAGTGCGATGATGGCCGACAGGATCATCGACACGCTGATCGTAACCGCAAATTGGCGGAACAAGGTGCCGGATAGGCCTGGGATGAAAGCGACCGGCACGAACACCGACAGCAGCACGAGGGAAATCGCTATCACCGGGCCGGTGATCTGGGCCATTGCCTTTTTCGTCGCCTCGGCCGGCGATAGAAGGGGCTCCTCCGCCATGACCCGCTCAACATTCTCGACCACCACGATGGCGTCATCGACCACCACGCCTATGCCCAGAACCATGGCGAGAAGCGAAATCGTGTTGGCGGAAATGCCGAACGCGAGCAGCGCGGAGAAAGTGCCGATCAGGCTGACCGGGATCGCCACCATGGGAATAATGGTCGCGCGGACGCTGCCAAGGAAGACGAATACCACCGCGACCACCAGCATGAAGGCGATCAGCAGGGTCTTCACCACCTCATGGATCGTAGACGATACGAAGGAGCTGCTGTCATAAAAGACCCTGGCCTTGATACTGGGCGGAAAGCGGACCGACAGGTCGTTCAGCGCGGCCTGCACCAACCCGGAGGTCTGCACCGCGTTCGCGCCAGGCGCCAAGTAGATGCCGATCGATACCGCCGGGTTACCGTTTAAACGGCTTTCAGTGTCAGCGTTTGCGGCGCCAAGTTCCGTGCGGGCGATGTCGCGAATGCGCAGCAGGGATCCGTCCGGATTCGCGCGGATGACGATATCGCCGAACTGCTCGGGCGTAGTCAGGCGTCCCTGGGTCTGCACGCTCAACTGGAACTGCGTCGAATCGGCGGTCGGCTGGGCGCCGATGCGACCCACCGCAGCCTGCACGTTCTGCGACTGGATGACAGCGATGATATCGGCCGGCACCAGGTTCAGCGACACCAGCCGGTCGACGTCGAACCAGATCCGCATTGAATAGTCGAGCCGCCCAAACAGCGTCGCGTCGCCCACACCGGGTGTCCGGGTCAGCCGATCTAGCACGTTGATCGTAACGTAGTTGCTGATGAACAGCGGGTTCTGCTTACCGCCCTCGCTGTAGAACTGGAGGAATTCAAGGATGGCGGCGGACCGCTTGCGCACGGTCAAGCCGTAGCGCTGGACTTCCGGCGGTAGCCGCGCGATCGCCTGCTGGACTCGGTTGTTGACATTGACGACGTCAATGTCGGCGTTGCTCCCAAGCTGGAAGCTGACGGTAAGGCTGTAGCTGCCATCGTTGGCACTGTTGGACTTCATGTAGATCATCTTGTCGACGCCGACGACAGCCGCTTCCAGGGGCTGGGCCACGGTCTGTTCGACCACCGCCGCAGAGGCGCCAATGAAGGTCGTCACCACCGTCACCTGCGGCGGGACGATGTCGGGGAACTGTGACACCGGGATGCGTAGCAGAGCTAGGGCGCCCGCCAGGGTCAACAGGATGGCGATAACGATCGCGAGCCGCGGCCGATCGATAAAGATGCCTGAAATCATCCGATTTACTTCGCGTCGGTCGGCGGAGGCTGTCTGCCAGACAATGCTGCACCAGATGACGGCGTAGCGGGAGAGGTCGCACCGGATGACGGCATGACGGAGGATGGAGCGTTGGGCGGCGGGCTTGCCGGCCCCGGGTTGACTTCGAGTCCTGGGCGCGCCCTTTGTAATCCATCTACTACCACCAGTTCGCCTTCCTTTAGTCCTGCACTGATAACTGGCGGTGGCCGGAGTTGACTGGCCCAACTGAATGCGGCGTTGCTCCACCTTTTTATCCGATCCAACGACGTAAACGTAGTCACCCTGCTGATCCGACAGAACCGCCCGCCTTGGGATGCCCATAGCCATGATAGGCTGGATGCCCTCAACTGAGACTGTTACGAAGGCACCGTCGACTAAGGCTCGCTCGAATGGCTGACCTGGTTCGGTTCTATCCAGCGGTGGATTGGGAATGCGCCCCCGAAGCAGGATCGTGTCAGTTGTCGGCGAAACAGTTGGCTCGACATAGTCAATCTTGCCGTCATGATCATAGACGGCTCCGTTCGGCAAGCGCAGCTTGACAACGACTGCACTGGTGCCCCCCTTGCCGGCGTAGCGCTTCTCCAGGTCCGCCTGGACCCGAGATGCCACTGGAAACAGGACGTACATTGGATCCTGACTGAATATGGTGGCAAGCGGACCTGCGCTAGGTGACACTACGTTACCTGCCGTGATGTTGGTGCGGCTGATTTTCCCGGCGACCGGCGCCCGGATCTCGGTATAGGCCAGATTGATTTGTGCTTGTCGAAGCTGTGCTTGCGCCGCCAAGAGCTGTGCCGCCAGAGATCGCTGATTGGCGATGGCATCATCGACATTGGAACGTTGGCCGGCTGGCGTATTTAGCAAAGACTGTGCACGCGAAAGTTGTAGGTTGGCGTTCGCAAGACGAGCACTCACATCGGCGACGGCCGCCTCCTGTTGCTGAACAGCAGCTTCAAACGGAGGGCGCTCCAACCGATATAATATATCACCCTGCTTCACTTCGCTGCCCTCGGTGAATAGACGTTGTTCGAGGAACGCTGTCACACGAGCGGTCAGCGCGACACGGTCGATCGACATGATGCGGCCAACAAACTCCGAGGTTTCCGTGATTGCCGTCTGCTGCGCCCGGACGACGCCGACAGACGGCGGCCCGCTGGGAACCTGAGCATACGAGGTAACTACAAACGATACCAGGAGAGTAAGCACCGAAGCGACGCTACGCATATAAGCAGGCCGACGCATCAACCAAAATCCTTTCCTAGTGGCCTGCCAGGGCACAGGCATTATCTTAATACGTGTTTGCGCTCGGCAAAGGGACCGTAAAAGCAACGCCAGCCTGACCTAACATTAATACGGTAGGCGAACTATGCTTCTAAAGAGAATGATCTCAGCCTAATCCCGACGATAATGCCACCATCAACCCGGTCCCATGAATGGATTTTAAAGAATTTGACGGTCGCGATGCGTGAGGGCCTGACCGAGTGCCCCAAGTCCTGTCGATGCTCCGGAATCCCACCAGCTATCCCGCCGGCATGCCGCAAGCATTCTCACGTCATGCAGACGCCGTTAGATAGAGGTCGAACGGCAAAACCAAACGCGCTGAATGACTGACCTCGCCGTAGGACTATGCCCGCAGACTGTCGGTGCAGATCTAAGACCTCTCAACTCCTCATGGAAACCGTCTCGTCTCGCACCTCTTCCTCGACCGCATCAAGAAGTCTGACCGGAAAATACCGCGGCAAACTCATGGTAATGAAAACCAACCGCGTCGTGATATCAGCACTCGGCCAACAACTGAGGAAAACCGGCGGAGCAAAGACATGGCGTACACCGTGAATTACGGCGGGCTGACCAGGCATTTCCTCGATTGCCACGAGTCCCTTCACGCGCAGCAGGCGCTGGCCGCAGTGCTCAGCCAGCGCCTGCAGCAACAGGGTCAGCGCGAGCGCGGGCAATGGCGTATCACGAGTTAGCAGGAATGTCTTAATTAGCGCAGTATGACTTGCCCGCTCGAGTAATACCGGTCCAGCTTCGCCCGGCAGAGTAATCAGCCTCCGGTTTACCGAATTGATTGCACTGCCTGCGAACGTTGATACGGCATCCACTTGAGTTGTCATCAGCAAAGATGCTGCGGGGTTCATCGCGCGGAGTTTGTTCAGCAGCGATCCAGACGCCGGTGCCACGTCGGTCTTACTAAGCAGCAGTCGATCTGCCAGGGCGACCTGACGCCGAGCCTCGATATGCTGTGCGAGGGTTGCCTCGCCGTGGATGTTGTCGACCAGCGTCACCACCGAAGCGATCTCATGGGTGGCGGTAAGCCGTCCGTCCGTCATCAAGGCCCCTAGAATCGGAGTGGGATCGGCCAAACCCGATGTCTCGATCAGGACACGATCATAGATAATCGAACCGGCGTTCCGCCGAGCCGCCAGTCCCAGCAGAGTGCGTGCGAGGTCAGTCTGAATCGCGCAGCACAGACAGCCTGTAGTCAATTCCAGCAGCGACTCGTCGCTGCTTGCGATCAATTCATGATCAAGTCCAATTTCCCCGAATTCGTTCAAGATCACCGCCGTCCGGCCAAGGCCGGGGTCGCGCAATAGGCGGCTGATGAGGGTGGTTTTGCCGCTACCAAGGAAGCCAGAAACGATCGATACCGGGATCAAGTGTTTACCATCGCCACGGCCGCCAGATTGAGGCTTAGCGCGCCGCCCAAGCGGCCGCCCAAACCATTGCTGGCGTCCAACATTGCCTACATTGGCGTTTCAACACCAACGTTCGGCAACCAGCCGGGCCACCAAACCTTGTTGCAGCCAGGAGATGCAGGTCACACTCTGACTGTCGTGGTAGAGAACGATGGCGTAAAAAACGCGGCGGGCAGCCAACTTGCCTTTGATCGTTGCACGTCCGCTGGCGACGGCAAAGCCGCGTCCAGCGATTCGGCGGCAGTCCAATAGCACATCAGGCGACCTCCCATCTTCGCCGTCCAGCCGTTTGCCGCCAGCTAAATCAGAGGAACAAGTTTTCATGGAACACGGGTCAGTTCGCGCTGCCTCATAGGATAGTCCGTTTAACGTCAGACCACGGCGCCGGTGCTCGGTTCCATCAGGTGCATCTGGTTCAAATCAGCCGTTAGCGGCAGTAGTTCGCCCGGCACGGCGTGCGTACCGGGATCCACCCGAGCGCACACCGGAGCGCCATCGACGAAGAAGTGAACCATGGTCTCCATCCCCATAGGCTCGACCACGTCCACCGGAAGATCCACACGGGCCCAGCCGACCTTGCCCTGCTCATGGAGTTCAAACAGATGCTCAGGGCGAAGGCCCAGCACCATTTCCCGTCCTTTGAATTTGCCGTAGCGGTCAGCCCGCCCAGCGGGCACTGGCAGCATGATACGATCGGCAACCTTCACCGCCAGAGAGCCATTGGCCCCATCCTGGACGCGGCACGGAAGAAAATTCATCGCCGGTGAGCCAATGAAACCAGCAACAAAACGCGTTGTGGGATGGTGGTAGAGCTCCTGCGGCGTGCCGACCTGCTCAATGATGCCGCCATTCATCACCACGACGCGGTCAGCGAGCGTCATCGCCTCGATTTGATCGTGGGTTACGTATACCGTGGTTGTTCGAACGGTCTGATGGACCTTCTTGATCTCGGTCCGCATCTGCACCCGGAGCTTCGCGTCCAGGTTCGACAGTGGTTCGTCGAACAGGAAGACCTTCGGGTTACGCACAATGGCGCGCCCCATGGCGACGCGCTGGCGTTGGCCGCCGGACAATGCCCGCGGCTTGCGCTCCAACAGAGGACCGATGTCGAGGATACGCGCGGCCTCGTCCACCCTTCGCTTGATCTCGTCCTTCGGAAACTTCCGTAACTTCAGCCCAAATGCCATGTTGTCAAACACGCTCATGTGCGGATAGAGCGCATAGTTCTGAAATACCATTGCAATGTCGCGGTCGCGCGGCGGAACGTCGTTGACGACGTCGCCGCCAATCCAGATCTCGCCGGCAGTGATCTCCTCAAGCCCAGCAATCATTCGGAGAGTGGTGGATTTGCCGCACCCAGAGGGACCGACGAGCACGACGAACTCGTGGTCGGCGATGTCCAGGTCGATGCCTTTCACCGCTTTCACCCCGGCATCGTACTCCTTAACGACTTTGCGACAGGACACTTCAGCCATGGTTACTCCGTTTCCTCAGTTTAAGGTTTGTTTTGCATCAACCTTTGGTTGCGCCGGCAGTGAGGCCGGAAACATAATAATCCATGAGAAACGCGTAGATCACGATCGGCGGAAGCGATGCAAGAAGACACGCAGCCATAATCTTGCCCCACTGGAAGACGTCACCGCGAATCAGGTCGGAGATGATGCCGACCGTTAAAACCATCTGGTTCGAGGTATAGAGATACGCCAACGGATACAGGAACGCGCCCCATGACACGGTGAAGGCAAAGATGGTTGCGGCGATAATGCCCGGCATTGCGACGGGAATGAAGATCTTCCATAGGATTTGCAGATAGCTCGCGCCGTCGATTAATGCGGCCTCATCCAGTTCCTTCGGCACGGAACTAAAATAGCCGATCATAATCCAGGTACAGAATGGAACTGCCAGAGTTGGATACAGCAGCACCAGACACCAGAAGTTGTTTATCAGGCCTAACGTCCCAATGACCTGGAACAACGGGATGAATAGCAGGGACGGCGGGATCAGGTAGGTCAGGAAAACCCCGGTCGACAGCGTCTGGCTACCCCAGAAACCCATCCGCGCCAAGCTGAACGCGGCCAATATCGCGATCACCATCGACACCACTACCGTTACGATCGTGACGAGGACTGAATTCATATAGTAGGTCTGGAAGTTCGGGTAGGTAATCAGATACCAGAAATTCTCGAGAGTCGGGTGATGCACGAGCCACGGACTACCGACCTGGGCAGAAATCTCGGCCGATGATTTCAAGCTGGTCATCAAGGTGTAGAAAGGCGGCATCAGGAACATGACGACGAATACGACCAAAGCGGCATAGCTTCCCCATAAGGCCCATAGCCGCTGGCGGTGCAGGCTCGTTCGGCGCTTTGCGGCAGCCGACCGGGTCGAGCGCAACGTCGTGGCGCTCATGCTGCAATTTCCTTCGTCCGCTTCGTCACGCCCCGCAGCACGAAGAACGCCGCAAAGGCTAGAATCGGAAACATGAACAGGCTGACGGATGCGCCCAGTGGGATGTCGCCTGACTGTATACCAACCTGGAAAGCGTAAGTCGCGAAAACATGGGTCAGATCCTGCGGGCCGCCGGCCGTCAAGATGCGGACAATATCAAAATCAGCGAAGGTGCCGATCAGGCTGAACAGGACAGTGATAGCGATGATGTTGCGCATCATTGGCAATGTGACGAAAAACAGCTTTTGCACTGCTCCCGCGCCATCGATGTCGGCAGCCTCATAAAGCTGCTCCGGCACCGATTTCAACGCAGCGAGATACATGATCATGAAAAACGGGGTGCCGTACCAGACATTCACCGTGATAGTGCAGAAACGGGCGATCCAGCCGACACCGAGCCACGGTACATTAGCGAAACCAAACTGGTTGAGGATCCAGTTGAACGCCGAGTAAGAGGGATCAAACATCCACCACCAGGTTAGGGTAGAAAGGGCAAGCGGAATAACCCATGGCACCAGCAGCAGGCCACGCCAAATCCGCTGGTTCTTGCCAGGAATATTATGCATTAGGTGGGCAAGTATAAACCCGAGCAAGGCTTTCATCACCACAGCCGTAATGGCAAATAGGCAGCTTTGGAATATTACCAGTTGAAAGGTATGACGCTTCAGCAGGAAGGAGAAATTGCTCAGCCCGACAAACGCTATCATTTTCTTGTTTAGCATGCTGAGGTAGATCGCATAAATCGCTGGGTAGATTACAAATCCGGCTATCAGAAGGATAAGCGGCAGGCATAGAAGGAACGCGGCGGTTGATCGCCGTTGGGCAAACTTCCTCATTGCCGACTTGCCAGCAGCCCGTCGGACAGGCGTGACAACACCGATAGGTATGCTTGTTCCGTCTGCCATCATTATGCCTCCCTGGTTCCCTTTTGCTCGGCGATAATCAATTGCGCCGCTCAAATCAGCCGGTAAACCCTTTCGATTTGTCCGACGCCGACGCTATTACCTGATCTTCCGGGTGATCGCTCTTCAATTTTACAAACCATGGATACGGTCTCGCGGCCGACCGTAAACGGCATCGCCGCCGTGACATAGGCTTCCAAACTCGTATTCTATTTCCGCTCACTTGACGCCGCGATGTGCTCGCCCTCCGCTCGGTTCATCGTGATAACTCATAAGCCGACCCTATCCTCTACGTTCCCAGCATCACGCTCCGGGTCGTACGGAGCGCCGGCACCAGTCTTCCCTTTCTAATACTTCCCAATTTGATCTTAGGGTAAGAATGCTTAGCGCATTTCTCCATCAGTGTCACAGTACCCTTTGCGGCGACCCAACGCAATATTGGTTCACAAGCCTTTGTCAATGAAGCTCTCAGGGCCACCTGTGAACGCGGAATTTAAATTCGACGCATGACGGCCTTCACCAGAGGACCAGTTGTCAACCGGCCAGTTTCAAGTGTTAAACGGCCTTGCGGGCTTGGCACCGCCTCCTCGAACGAGCGGCCGCATAACTCTACGTCCTGCGTCCACGCGATCACTCGCACAGCTGGTTGGCTGTCCCTCAGGCCACGTTGCTATCTGGTTGTAAATCACTCGGCTATAAATCTCCACAGCCAGTTCTGGCAAGGTATCCGAGTTAGATCGGCTCGGCTGCTGTTCGTGTCAGGGCCAACTTGATAATTCCGGACTTTACCCCAGCGGCCCAACTCCTAAACCTTGATATCGATCGTATTCGGATATCGGAAAACGTCGTAGCCAGAGGTCGCGCTACATCACACCGCCACCTGAGGTCGCTGCGTCAAATAATCTATCCACGCTTTCATCCTGCTCTTGTTGGCACTAAGGTTGTAGGCATCATTAAACAAGCTAATTTTTGGCACTCACGAGTCCTTCGGTGCCTGAAAGGTCTGGCAGTCGAAGGCACGCGCCGTGCGTCGCGTACGGCCACTTCCAGGCAGTGGGTGGATTGAAGAGCAAGGCCGGTATGAGCGTCCATTTGTTCAATGTGCCCTTGTGGGTGAATGCATCCGGGGATGGAACTGGATCATCCACCGGCCGAATTCCAGCGTCTCGAACAGCGTCGCACTCACTTAGGATGGGGCCTCGTCACCGACAACGTAGCACCGAACCCCTTGGACAAAGTGCCGAGCGTGTTCGCTGCGTGCAAATTGGTGCTGCCGCCCATCCCCAGTCAGACCGGTATTCCATCCTTCTTTGCCAATTCGGCGTAGTTGACGAACCCTTTCAAGGTCCAGCCGTCATGCAACTACATTGCTCCGGGATTAGTCAGATACATTTGCTGCAAGTTGAAGTCGTGTCGTTTGTACAAATTGATTGGCAGGCACGGTGGTTTGCGCTGGGTTCCGCGTCTGATAAGTCCTCCGGCTGTCTCACCATGACGCGACATCTACCGCGTAAAACCTTCTAATTCGTCCTGTGCCCAATCTTGCACCTGCTTGATCGACTGACCACTCTGCAGCTTCGCCAGCATTGTAGGCAAGGTACCTCGATTATACACCTGCACCGCGATCTCGGGCGGGGCCGGGGCGACCGCGATCCAGCTCTTCTGATGCTGCGAGGCGCGGATCGGGTAGTGGTAAACGGTGCCTTTCGGCGGCTCCACTTCGTCCCAGATTTTGAAGTCAGTCATACTAGCGAAGGGCGGCACGTCATAGCCGAGAACCGCAGTGCAGCGGGCTTCGACATTTTCCCGTTGCGATAAGAACTCGATTAGTTCCTTTGCCGCAGTCTTGTTCGGGCTAAAATTCCAGATCCCCCAGGAAAATGCACCGAGTGGCAGAAACCGCCCTTTAGGGCCTTTTGGGGCCGGAAACGTCCAGCAGTCTGCGGCGACTTTCGGTGCATCACGTCTGGCCACGGCCCAAGCGGAGGGCGGGTTCCAGATCAGCGCGCTCTGGCCGGAGATGAGAGCACGATTGTTCGAAGCGTCGTCATAACTGACCGCGTCGTCTGGCAGATGTTTGACCAGTTGCTGAGCATATTCCAGCACCTGCCGCACGGCGTCCGATTGAACGGTGACTGCTCCCTCCGACGAGATGATTTCAGCACCAAAGGCTGCGAACATGGCTCCGGCCGTGTCCACTAAATCGGCGTGTTGTGCCCAGCCCGATGCCGAAGGTCATCTTGGCCTTCTTGCAGGCCTCGGCCGCCTTCAACATTGCATCGTAGGTCCAATTCTCCGCCTCGGGCGTAGCAGCGGCCGATGGCGGATACATCTTGACGATATCCAGACCGGCAACCTCCTTCAGAACCGAGATGCGGCCGCACGGCCCCTTGTTCTGATTGCCGGAGCTGGCCGGCACTGCAAGCCACTGACCCTTCGACGTGAACAGGTATTTGCTGGCCTCCGTGACGGGGCCATATTTCTCGGTCAGCCGCTTCATGACGTCGTCAATCGGCTCAATCTGGTCGGCATGGTTGTGCACCTCCCAGCCAGGAAATTGCTGAATGTCATGACCTGTCTTCGCTTGCGCCTCGGCCGCGATCGTCAACAGGTTCTTGGAACCATTCGAGGTGATGAAATCTGCCTGGACCTCGACCTGATGCGCGGCACCAAAGGCAGCGCATTGCTTTTGCATGATTTCGTTGCCGGCAGGTACCCAGTGATCCCAAAATCCAACCGATACCTTGCCAGCGGCGCGACCAGTTCGAACATGGACCAGGGGAAGGGCGGTCGAGGCCGCGGCCAATTTCAGGGCCCGCCGGCGAGATATTTCTGTTGATCTTCTAGTCACGTTACCTCCTGCATGATCAGGTACCTGTTCCACTCAATCGCACGGCTTCTAATCCAGGCCGCTTTCGTCGAGCCTAGGCACAGTTTTAAAGAACGGCAACGTCTTCTTCCGAGGATCGGATACACCTATCTATTGATGTTTGTCATGGCGCCGGTAAGCCTCATCATGCCGGCCAGATCCAGCTCTCGGGCCTGAAAAATTTTCGGCAGTGCGCGAAGCAGCCTGCGCGCCGTCGGATGCTCCGGCTGTTTTGCCAGCTGCTCTCGCGTTCGCCACACTATTCCTGTGCATAGCGCCAGGGCCTGTCTGGCTGAGTTGCTGCCTCGTCGACTGTCCATTGCGGCAGTGACAGGCCATCCGCTACATCGGCTGAATACCATCCGCACTCGCGTGCCGATGCCGACGGAACGAACGAGCCTCAGGCGGCGCCAAAACGCCGTCCGGTGTCGTCAGGTTGCCGACGACCCGCAACGCCTCGAATTCGGAGGGCTTGCCCTTCTGCGTATCTAGGTCCACCAGCAGCACCATGTAGGGCGTGTGGGCCTTGAATGCCGGCTGGATGGCGTGGTGCACTTCCTCATACGAATGCACTTCGCCTTTGCCTTCCACCGCGGTCCAGGTCGCGCGCGGGCTGGCGCACCAGGGGCAGCCGGTGGTCGGCGGATAGCGCAGCAAACCGCAATCGTCGCATTTCTGCAAATGGAAGTCGTGCTGCGCGCAATACTTGAAATAGGTCAGGTTCTCGTGGTCGAGGTCCTCAATGGTCAAGGACATGCCCAGATAGTTGCCTTGGATCGACATGCAGATTCCTCCGTTCAGCCGCGCTTTCAGCCTCGCCGCATGACCATCGACGACGCCGTCATCGGGTTGGCCCAGCCGAGGTTGGCAGTAACCTCGATGTCCTTCACCTGGCGGCAGCCGCCCTCGCGGTAGTCGTAGCTGTGCTGGCGCTTGCCGTCCGGCCCCACCGGGCAGGAGTCGTCGGCGTCGTGCCGCAGTTGCCGGACGTTCTCGATCACCATGTTCATGCCGTGCGTGTAGCCCTCGCACAGATGCCCGCCGGAGGTGTTGTTCGGCCGCCGTCCGCCCAGGCGGGTGATGCCGGACGAGACGTACTCGCCGCCCTCGCCCTTCTTGCAGAAGCCATAATCCTCCAGCTGCAGCATCGAGGTGAAGGTGAAGGCGTCGTAGGCGCCGGTTGCGTCGATGTCCTCCGGTCCGACCCCGGCGTTCGGCCACAGGATGTCGCGGGCGTAGTAGCCGGCGACACGATCGATCGGGCCGGCCTGGTAGTGCATGTCCATGCGTGGCTTGTTGCAACGCCCGGCGATGCCGCGGATCAATGCGGGTGTATGGCGCATGTCACGCGCCCGCTCCGCGCTGGTGACGATGATGGCCGTGGCGTTGTCGGTTTCGACGCAGCAATCCAGCAGATGCAGCGGCTTGCAGATGATCCGGCTGCTCAGCACGTCATCCACCGTGTAGCGCTTCTTGTAATAGGCTTTCGGGTTGTTCGAGGCGTGCTCGGAATGCACGACCTTCACCATCGCCACCTGTTCCGGCTTGGTGCCATACTCGTACATGTGCCGCATGAAGGTCGGGCTGAACATCTGGCCGGCGCTCTGCCAGCCATAGGCGCGGTTGTGCAGCATGTCGCCGCTGACCGGCGCGGCGGAGCGGGCGCCGGTGCCGCCGATGCGCACCTGGGAAAAGCCGTTCATCGAGCGGAACACCGCGACGCAGCGGCAGAGACCGGCCTCCATGACGCCGATCGCGATGCCGATCAGCGCTTCGGTCGAGGAGCCGCCGCCGATGCAGTCCATGTAGAAGTTCAACCGCGTGCCGATGTCTCCGGCAATGAAAGTCGCGGAAGTGCTGTCATTGCCGGAGTACGACAGCATCCCATCGACGTCGGAGGGGTGAGGCCCGCGTCGGCGATCGCGTTGCGCATCGCCCAACTACCGAGCGCTCGAGTCGTCTTGTCTGATCCGCGGGTGTAGGTGGTCTCTCCAACCCCGACGATCGCGTATTTGTCGCGAAGGTATTTCGGCGTGCTGACATCCGTATCCGTTGGCAGCGGCATGGCACGTCTCCCTATTGGTCGTTGACCGACAATCCCCGAAAGCTGATCCTCAGGCCAGTCGACGTCAATCCGGCCGATTTCCATTCCCCCTGAGCCAGAGAAAAGCGCTAAATTAGCACAGACATGTTGCGGACCAAGCTCTATTAATGACCCGATACGACTTCATCGTCCTCGGCAGCGGCCCCGCCGGACGCCGCGCCGCCATCCAGGCTGCCAAACTCGGTCGCTCCGTTCTCGTGGTCGAGAAGGGCCGCAGGGTCGGCGGCGTTTCCGTCCATACCGGCACGATCCCATCCAAGACACTGCGTGAAACGGTGTTGAACCTGACCGGATGGCGAGAGCGCGGGTTCTACGGCCGAGCCTACCGCGTCAAGAAGGATATCGAAGCCAAGGACCTGATGGCCAGACTGCATATGACCCTGGATCATGAGGTCGATGTGCTGGAACATCAGTTCGCCCGCAATGGGGTGCAGACGATGATTCGGCACCGGCCGCTTTACGAGCCCGCACATCGTCGAAATTACTCTGAACAACGGCGATATCCGAGTTGTCGAGGGCGACAAGATCATGATCGCCGTCGGCACGCGACCCTATCGCCCGGCCGACGTGCCGTTCAACGGCGACCAGCGTCCTGGACAGCGACGAGATCCTGGAGGTTCCCCGTCTCCCCCGCAGCCTAACCGTCGTCGGAGGCGGCGTAATCGGTGTGGAATACGCGACGATTTTCAGCGCGCTTGACGTCAATGTGGCCCTGATTGAATCGCGGCCAAGCTTCCTGGAGTTCATCGACCATGAATTGATCGAGGATTTCACCCATCAGCTCCGCGACCGCGGCATGGCAATCCGCTTCGGCGCCAAGGTGGCACGGATCGAGTTCGAGCATGACTGGCCGGTGACCGTCTTGGAGAACGGCCGCCGGATCCGTTCAGAGATGCTGCTGTACGCTGCCGGCCGAATGGGCGCGACGGACGGCATCAACCTGCAGTCGTGTGGTCTGACACCGGATGATCGCGGGCGGCTGAACGGTTGATCCGGCAACCTTCCAAACCGAAGTACCGCATATCTACGCCGCCGGCGATGCAATCGGCTTCCCCAGCCTCGCCTCGACTTCAATGGAGCAGGGCCGTATTGCCGCCTGCCACGCGTTCAATATCGCCATGCCCCCCGCGCCGGATTATTTTCCCTATGGCATCTACTCAGTGCCGGAAATCTCGACCGTCGGAATGAGTGAGGAAGAGGTCCGCCGCCGCGGCATCCCCTACGAGTGTGGCGTCGCCCGGTTCCGGGAAACTTCGAGGGGCCACATCATGGGCCTGAGCAACGGCATGATGAAGATGATATTCTCCATCAAGACCCGTCGGCTTCTAGGCGTGCATATTGTCGGTGAGGGCGCTACCGAGCTTGTCCATATCGGTCAGGCGGTGCTCAATCTGCATGGCACGCTTGATTACTTTATCGAGAATACCTTTAACTATCCAACGTTGGCGGAGGCCTACAAGATCGCTGCCCTGGATGCTTGGAACCGGATGGCGCAAGTGTAGGCGTTCAACCTGTAACAGTCAGTTAATAGCGGCTGTCGGTTGCGCCCAGCGCTTCGGTGCAAATCACGCTCATCATTAGATAGCGCCATGACCCGTGCCTAGGGCAGTCCTTCAGTGGCTAGCAAGGGTGATACCAATCGAAGAGGACGTGGTTTGCAGCATTGCAACAGCGTGATGTTATAAAGAAGCTTATGAAACAGGCAGGACTGCCCTGATTGTGACCTTCAGACCTAGGTACAAGGCAATCTTAATCACGAGAGCGCCAGTCGCCTTTGGCGGGACCAAACGCGTCGTCATTGGGCATCGGCAGCATCGCTGTGCCCTCTAGCGCCGGAAGACCCGCGGCGGCGTATAATCCCTCAGCTTCCACTGCGGAAGCCAGTAGATCAGGGCGATAGACTGAGGTTGCCAAGGCCAACAGATCCACTCGCTCGTCCAGCCAGCCCCAACGCCGCATCTGGCCAAGGAACCACATCGCATGAGCACGCGCCGGAAACCACGCCTCCCTTGTGTGAAAGCGTATCTGCTCAGCCCCGGTGCCACCAGGCAGGGCTGACCTGCTTGCTTCCTCGGGCAGGTGCAAAACGTCCGGGTCGCTCAGTCGCGCTGCGATCAACGGCGCCATCTCTGGTTGATCGCAACAAATCTGGGCTTGCAAATCGCTCCGAGGAGTTGCTTCAGCAAGTCGGGATTTGCATCGGCCCAGACCTCGGATACGCCCAAACACTTTTCTGGATGGAATGGCCAAATCCCTGACGTACCAATGAGGATGCGTCCGGCCCTTTGACGCTCTGCTACCTCGCCCCAAGGGGCACCAGCGCAAAATCCGGTGATGCGTCCAGCGGTAAGCGCGTCCACCATATGCTCGGGCGGTATGACAACAGTCTCGATATCTCTATCCGCATCGGCGCCCCCCAAGGTCAGCCAATATCGAAGCAGCAAATTATGCGTCGAAAATGCGTGCGCCACGGCGAACTTTGGACGATGGGACTGCGTTTGCAACCAATCCAGCAGTCGCAGCCGAGCTGGCTGATCACTAGTGGCGAGATTATTCGCGGTGGTGTCACTAAGAACGATCGCATTGCCGCCCTGGCTGAGCGAGATCGGCACGACTAGTCGTGTCTTGGGTCCGCGCAATCCCGCACAGACCGCAAGAGCGAGCGGTGGAAATATCACGGCGGCGTCCAGCAGACCAAAAGCCAGTTTGTCAACTATATTGGTCCATGATGGCTCAACGCTAACTTCTACGTCGAGGCCTCTATCCGCGAATAGACCTTCCGATTGTGCGATAATGATCGGAGCGCTGTCCACCAGTCGAAGCAACCCGACGCGGATCGGCTTGATCATCCCGCGCTCCCTTCAATCTCTCGCTCCAACTCTCCGGCAACAGCGCTGATGCGACGTCTCCGGCTCATGGACTGACGCCGCAGCCATTTGTAGGCATCCAATTCGCTTAGCCGTCGCTGTTTGATCAAGATTGCTTCCGCTCGATTAACAAGCGTTCGCTGGCGCAGACGCGCCACTGCCGCTTTCAGGTCAACTTGCGCCGGCTGATGTCGTCCGAACAGGCCGACTGCGGGGTGCGGGATAGGTTCGACATCGGGTGGCAGAACCCCAAGCACGTTATAGGAGACGCCCGAACTAATCACCTCCTCCTTAACCGAGGGGTCATGTTCATCGACGAACAGGTCGACCGGGCGAGGGTGCATCGCCGTCACCTGCCGAATGCCATATCGACAAGGACGGCATCAAGTAGCAGCAAGGCCACAGTCTCGCCAGTGATTCGCTTTGCTTGAGGCGCAGAACGGTAAATCCATCGTCGGCAGCCAGGCAGCGAGCAACCACGCCAGCTTGCTCCACGTTGGCGTCTGCAAGCAGTAATTTCACGGATAATCCCCTGCATGTTAGAAGTAGAGGCAAGGGCCGTGCCGCGTTGGTCAACGGCAGACGAAAACATTCTCATGCTGGCTAGATATCTGTTTTCTTAAAGGATTAACCTAAAAGCATCGCATACCCGTACACGCCTCGTACTCCAGCTTGTAGACACTTGGATTTGCAGCTTCTATCGGTTACGGCTTTTTGTATCCATCGATGTGGTTTTCATCAATTATACACGTGGCAAAAATCGTGCGGGTTGCGAGAACCTCCGATACTTTGTCCGGGTGCTAATTGCAGCAGAGGCACATAAAGACGCCGCGGTGAAAATCATTCCGGTGGCATTGTCTGGCTTGGCGAGTGCGGATTGCCGCCCGTCGAGCGCGGCGTTAGCGTGCCGCCGACATCAAGGAGGCAGGCCTATGGCCCTGAAAATCGGTTACAAGGCATCCGCGGAGCAATTCGCGCCGAAACAGCTTCTCGATTTTTCCGTGGTGGCGGAGCAGGCGGGTTTCAACTCCGTCTTCGTCAGCGACCACTTCCAGCCCTGGAAGCACACCGACGGCCATGCGCCCTCAGCGCTGGCTTGGCTTGGCGCACTTGGCGCCAGTACGCATCGCATCGTCATGGGTACAAGCGTGCTCACTCCGACCTTCCGCTATCATCCGTCCGTGGTCGCGCAGGTGTTCGGCACGTTGGGTTCGATGTTCCCTGGCCGCGTGATCCTGGGCGTCGGTACCGGCGAGGGATTAAACGAGGTCCCGTCCACTGGTATAAAGTGGCCGGAAATGAAGGAGCGGTTCGCTCGGCTGCGGGAAGCGATCAACCTGATTCGCAAGCTATGGGCGGAGGACCACGTCACCTTCGAGGGCGAATACTACCAGACGCAAAATGCCACGATATATGATAAGCCCGGCCTGAATCTGCCAATCTACGTTGCCGGTGCTGGCCCGATGATCGCTAAATATGCCGGCCGCATGGCTGACGGATTCATCTGCACCAGCGGCAAGAAGTGGGATCTGTACACCGAGGCGCTGCTGCCGAATGTGGCCGAGGGTATCGCATTATCGGCCAAGCCGAAGCCGGACTACGACAGGTTGATTGAGATGAAGGTGTCATTCGACACCGACAAGCAAAGAGCGCTGGATGATACGCGGCATTGGGCGGCGCTTGCCCTGACACCGGAAGAGAAGGTGACGGTGCACGATCCGAAGGAGATGGAGCGTCTGGCCGATGCTCTGCCAATCGAACGTGCCGCCAGCCGCTGGATCGTCTCATCCGATCCGGAGGAACATATTGAGCGGATAAAACCGTATATTGACCTGGGCTTTCACCATCTGGTGTTTCATGCACCAGGCCCCGACCAGGCACGCTTCCTGAAGATTTACGGGGAGCTGGTGCTGCCGAAGCTGCGCCAACGCTTTGGGTAACATGCCCGTCCGCCTTGAGCTGTTCGCGGTAACCGGTCTGCCCCTCGTGCAGGCCGGTGACGATCTGTCAGCGCTTGTCATGGTCAGCCTCGAGCGCAACGGAGAGCGCTTGCACGACCGCGACGTAGTGGTAATCGCTCAGAAGATTGTTTCAAAGTCGGAGGGCCGCACCGTCGACCTGGCTACCGTCACACCCTCGGCCGCAGCTTTGGCACTCGCCGGTGAGGTCGGGAAGGACCCGCGGATTGTCGAAGTCGTGCTGTCGGAATCGGAGAAAGTCGTCCGCAGCCGGCCAAACCTGATGATCATGCAACATCGGCTGGGTTTTGTGATGGCAAACGCCGGCGTCGACCAGTCGAACGTGGCAGAAGCGGACGGGCATCAGCGCGCCCTGCTACTGCCATTGAACGCTGACCGATCGGCCGAGGCGATTCGCGTTCGGCTGGCGGATCACTATAAGGCTGACGTTGCCGTCGTGATCAGCGATAGTTTTGGCCGCGCGTGGCGCCGCGGCACCGTTGGCGTGGCGATCGGCGCAGCGGGCCTGCCGTCGCTGATCGACCTACGCGGTCAGCCCGACCTGTTCGGGCGCACCTTGGAGGTTAGCATCATCGGTTTTGCAGATGAGATTGCCGCCGCCGCTTCGTTGTTGCAGGGTCAGGCGGCGGAGGGCCAACCCGTCGTGATAGTGCGTGGCCTGACGTGGCGGGCGCCGAACATGCCGGTGTCGGACATGGTGCGCCCGCCGGAGGAGGATCTGTTTCAGTGATCATCGCCTTGTCCGGCGGAGTAGGCGGCGCAAAGCTGGCGCTTGGGCTCTCGCGCATCATGCCAGCCGAAGAGCTTTTGGTCGTGGTCAATACCGGGGACGATTTCGAGCACCTGGGACTGTCCATCTCGCCCGATATCGACACTGTCGCCTACACCTTGGCCGGATTGGCAAACCGCGAGCTCGGTTGGGGCCGTCATGATGAGACTTGGTCGTTCATGGAAACGATGGAAGCACTGGGCGGCGAGACATGGTTTCGCCTTGGCGACCGCGACATGGCCTTGCATGTGGAGCGCACGCGGCGGCTGAAACGCGGCGAGAGCCTGTCATCAGTGACCGCCGATCTATGTCGGCGTATGGGCGTGGGCCCCCGCGTGTTGCCAGTGACCGACGACCCAGTGCGAACCCGGCTGTTGACCGATCAGGGCTGGCTGGATTTCCAAGAATATTTCGTGCATCGCCGCTGTGAGCCGGTGGTGAGCCAGCTCCAGTTCCAGGGCGCCGGCGCGGCCAAGGCGCATCCGGATTTCCTGGCCGCACTGGCCGATCCATCACTGGATGCGGTGGTGATTTGTCCGTCGAATCCGTTCATCAGTGTCGAGCCGATCCTGGCAATTCAAGGTGTGCGGAAATCGCTGCTCGCCTGCAAGGCACCAATCATTGCTGTCTCACCAATTATTGCCGGACGTGCGGTCAAAGGTCCGACGGCAAAGATGATGACCGAGCTCGGGCTGGACCCGACCGCCGGGACCGTCGCTCAGCGGTATGACGATCTGCTGGATGGCTATGTGATCGACAATGCCGACATGTCGGAAGTTGTGTCCATCGATGCGCGCGTAACCTTGGCCCAGACCCTGATGACAACAATGGAAGATCGGGAGGCGTTGGCACGGATCGTGAGGGATGCAGCGACCGTGCTGCGGCGGCGTGAATTCCGCGGCCTGAGGCACAGCACGCCGCGATGACGGATGTCTGGGCGGCGGTTCCGGTGAAGGGGTTCACCGGGGCGAAACAACGCACGGCCTTGATCCTGACGCCGGCGCAACGGGAGGTTCTGGCGGCGACGATGCTGCAGGATGTGCTGGTGGCTCTGGCCGGTTCGGCTCGGCTGGCCGGCATTCTGGTGAATACTGTCGACCCGGTGGCGGCGAAGTTGGCGCGGCGTTATGGCGCCCGAGTGATGAGCGAAGGTGCATTGGACGGACACACTGGTGCCGTGACGGGGATGGCTCGCGTTCTCGCGGCGGAAGGGAAGGGGGGGATGCTGACCGTGCCGGGCGATATCCCTCGGCTGACGGCGGCAGAGGTCGATGCAGTTGTCTCGTCCTGTGCGGCACCCCCGGCATTCACCATTGTGCCGGCGCATGACGAGCTTGGGTCGAACGCCGTGCTCTGCGCCCCGCCCCTGGCAGTGCCGTTGCGCTTCGGCGACGATAGCTATTTTCCACATCTGATTGCGGCGCGCCGACAAGGAATCGAGCCGATGATCGTGCGGCTGCCGGGGATCAGTTTGGATATGGATCATCCAGCGGATCTGCGTGCATTCGTGTCAGCGCGTCCGCGAATGCCGACGCGGACGCTGGCGTTGCTGGAAGAATTTGGCCTGTAGAGTGTCAACACCCGTTATTCGGCGGCGAACACTTTGCGCGGTGGTGTTTGCACGACCGGCGCCAATGCAGGTGCATTGAACGCCACGACTCGGCGTTCGTTTGAAACCGGCCGATATAGCGTGTCCCGCTGAACCGGACGGCGTGCGAGGGAACCGATCAACTGCTCCATTGCCTCGGGCGGAAATTCCTGCCCGTGCTGTGTCCCGGCGGCCCGGGAAATGCTCTCGTTCATCAACGTGCCGCCCAGGTCGTTGGCGCCGGCGTTCAGGCACATCGCCGCGCCCTCCGGCCCCATCTTCACCCAAGACGTCTGGATGTTGGTGATCAGCGGATGCAGCGCCAACCGTGCCACCGCGTGCATCAGAATTGCCTCGCGCAGCGTCGGGCCCTTGCGAGCCAGGCCGCGCAGATACATCGGCGCTTCCATGTGCACGAACGGCAACGGAACAAATTCGGTAAAGCCGCCGGTCTCCGCTTGCAGGTCGCGAAGCACCAGCAGATGCCGAGCCCAGTTCAGCGGTGCCTCAACGTGTCCGTACATGATGGTCGACGTGGTTCGCAGCCCAAGTGCGTGGGCAGCGCGCGCGACGTCAACCCATTGGCTGGTGTTGATTTTGTCGGGGCAGATAATGGCGCGAATTTCATCGTCCAGGATTTCAGCCGCCGTTCCTGGAAGGGTTCCCAGTCCAGCGGCCTTTAGCTGCATCAGGAATTCGGTCAAGGACAGACCGAGCGTTGCCGCACCTTGGGTGACCTCCAGAGGCGAGAAGGCGTGAATATGCATGTCCGGTATCGCTGCCTTGATGGCCTTGCAGATGCCGACATAAGTCTCCCCGGTGTAGTCGGGATGGATGCCGCCTTGCAGGCAGACCTCGGTGGCGCCTCGATCCCACGCCTCTTGAGAGCGTCGGACAATTTCCGTCATCTCCAGGTCGTACGGTGTCCCGCGCAAGGCGTCGTGCGTCTTGCCCTTGGAGAACGCGCAGAACTTGCAACGGTAATAGCAGATGTTGGTGTAGTTGATGTTTCTGTTTACGACGTAACGAATTGTCTCGCCGCTTACGCTACGGCGCAATTCGTCGGCTGCAGCAATGACGCGTTCGTAGTCGGCGTCCCGCGCGGCGAACAGTCGAATGATCTCGGCTTCGGTCGAGGCGCTGCCCGGCGGTGGCACGATCGAGGATCCGTTCAACATCCGGATCAATGTTGTTGAGCATGAACGACCGTGGCTTCGGCGCAAAGGTCAGCCCTGGAGCCCATTCGTCGTCGCGAGCCCAACCCTCGGCGTCGGCGGCCTGCCGCACGCGGGGCGCGACCTTCGCATGCAGCCAGCGGTCGGGATTGGCCAGCCAGCCTGGATAAATCGGCAGTCGCGGTACCAGGATCTTGTCCATTTCCGCCGTCCGCCGAGCGAGGACGTCAAGCTCCGGCCAGGGCGCTTCGGGATTAACGTGATCCGGCGTAACAGGCGATACGCCGCCCCAGTCATCAATGCCGGCACCGATCAGTTTTTGGTAGACCCCCGGCGACAGGTTGGGCGGCGCCTGGACATGGACGTCGTTCGGCAAAATCAATCGAGCGGCGGCGATCGTCCACAGCAAGTCATCGAGGTCGGGTTCATTTGCGTTGGCCAGTTTGGTATCCGGCTTGGCGCGGAAGTTTTGTATGATGACTTCTTGAATGTGACCATACTGCAGATGCAGGTCGCGGATCTCGGTCAATGCATCAAGCCGTTCAGCCCTGGTTTCGCCGATCCCAATCAGGATGCCGGTGGTGAACGGCACGGCGAGTTCGCCAGCCAGATGTAAGGTTTCCAGTCGGACAGCCGGCAACTTGTCGGGGGAGCCGTAGTGAACCCCGCCGGGTTTGCACAACCGCTCGCTGGTTGATTCCAGCATGATCCCCTGGCTGGCGGACACCTCTCTAGGGCTGGCGATTTCCTCACGTGTCATCACGCCGGGGTTCACGTGCGGCAGCAGGCTGGTTTCCCTCAGCACCAGCGCACACATCGCACGCAGATAGCTGATGGTGGTCTCGTGGCCGAGTGCGGCAAGCGCTTCCCGCGCAGCGCGATAGCGCAATTCCGGCTTGTCACCCAAGGTGAACAGGGCTTCGGTACAGCCTGCGGCCTCACCAGCACGGGCGATGGCGAGGACTTCGTCGGCCGACAGGTAAGCAGCGTGGCCGGAACGCGGCCGCTCTGCAAAGGTGCAGTAGTGGCAGACGTCACGGCACAGTTTTGTCAGCGGGATGAACACCTTGCGGGAGTAGGAGATGGTGCGCCCAAAGGTTGCATCCCGCTGCTGCGCCGCCTTCGCCATCAGTTCCGGCAAAGGAACGGATTCCAGCCAGGTCATATCAATCATCATGATTTGCCCACCACGTCCTCGGCAAAATGTTGCTGCACGTCCAGGGTCTGCTCGATCGTCGGCTGCTGCAGGTAGACGATCAGGTGCTTGACGCCGACATCGCGGAACGCCGCAGCGTCCTGCAGCATAGCATCAGCGCCGCCGGTGAACATCTGTCGCGTGCCATCCTGGTTTGTCGCGGCCGTCCAGCGTGGCGGCATGAACCAAACATAGCCGATATCGATGGAGGCCGGATCACGACCGGCCTTTTCGGCAGCCCGATGCAGCCGGTCGATGCCGGCCTTCAATGAGTTCGGTGTGTTCATCAGAACATGGGCGTTGTTGGAGACCGGATACCACGCGTCGCCTAGTTGTACGGTCCGGCGCAGCGCGGGCGCGCTTTCGCCACCCACCCATATCGGCGGGTGGGGCGATGATACCGGCTTCGGCTTGAATACGACGTTTTCGAATTTCACATGTTTGCTGTCGACTGAAGGGTGATCCTGCGTCCACAGCGCCTTCCATGCCCGCAGATATTCGTCGGTGACTGCTCCGCGCTCCTCAAACGGCGGCGTGCCGAGTGCGGCGAATTCCTCCTTCATCCAACCGGAGCCAATGCCTGCTATAACCCTTCCGCCCGACAACACGTCGGCGGTCAGCAGCAGCTTCGCGGTCAGTACTGCGGGACGATGCGGCACCACCAGAACCGAGGTGAGCAGCTTAATTCGTTGCGTGCACCCCGCTAGGAACGACAATGTCGCGATTGCATCAAAGCATTCCCCAGTAGGTGCGCCCGGCCATATACCATCCGCAGTGTAGGCATAGCGCACATCCGTGTGGACCGGGACGATTAGATGATCCGCCACACCGATTATGGCATAACCCTGCTCCTCCGCCTTGGTCGCCATTGCCATGATGTTGTCACGCGAGGTCAGACAGCCACGCGTGCCGATATGGATGCCGAAGTCCATCCTGATTGCCTCCGCGGGACCCTACCCGGTTGCCTGTTTGCTCGGCATCGTGTGCTATCGGCTATTATAAGGCAATCCAACTAGGAGGAACCCATGCAGATCGGCTGCAGCGCCCCTACCAGCGGCCCACTCATCGAACCCGACAGTCTGCTCCGCATAGCCACCGAGGCCGAGATGCTGGGCTACGACTATGTCACCGTCAGCGACCACGTGATGATCCCGACCAGCATAGCATCCCGCTATCCATATTCCGACTCCGGCGAATTTCCCTCCGGCGCGGCGGCACCACGGCTCGAGCAATTGACGGCGGCCAGCTTTATCGCGGCGGCGACATCTAAGTTGCGGATCGTCACCTCCGTGATGGTCGTGCCGCACCGTCCGGCCGTGCTGACCGCAAAAATTCTGGCGACGTTGGATTACCTGTCGAAGGGTCGCCTGACGTTGGGCATCGGCGCTGGCTGGTGCGAGGAGGAGTTTATCGCGATCGGCGCGCCACCTTTTGCCGAACGCGGCGCGGTGACCGATGAATGGATGATGGTGTGCAAAGAGCTGTGGACGTCGGACGCGCCGAAATTCGACGGCAAATATGTGCAGTTCAAGGATGTGCTGTTTCCGCCTAAGCCGGCGCAGGCCTCGATCCCGATCTGGGTCGGCGGCGAGAGCGGCCCTGCCATGCGCCGCACCGCGAAATACGGCGATGCCTGGTATCCGATCGGCACCAATCCGCAGTTCCCGATGGATACTCTAACCCGCTTCAAGGCCGGTGTGACAAAGCTGCGCGGCATGACGGAGAAGGCTGGACGCGATCCCTCCGCGGTTGGGCTGGCTTACCGCGTGTCCTCGAACCCCGAAGCGCAGCCGAAAGGCACGGTGGATGGCCAGAGGAAGCTGTTCACCGGCGGCGCTGCGGACTACGCTGGCGACATCAAGGCGTTACAGGATGTCGGCGTCACCGCCTTCGACTTTGGCCTGTTCGGCGCCGACCTGGCGTCGACGCTTGCCAACCTGCAGCGTTTCCGGGACGACGTCGCGACGAAGGTTCGGTAGAGGTGTCCTGGCCAAGCCGCGCCAGAAGTTGCGCGGCGAAGCCGAGCTAGGAGCAAATACCATGCAGCTTGGCATTACCGTCGACATGTCGGGGCCTCACCCGAAGCTTGATATCGAGCGCGTGCTTGAGGCAGAACGGCTGGGATTTTCCCAGGCATGGGTAGGCGAAGCTTACAGCACGGATGCAGTGTCGCCAGTTGCCTGGATCCTGGCGCGAACCACACGGCTCAAGGCTGGCACCGGGATCATGCAGATGTCGGCTCGCACGCCGGCTTGCGCTGCGATGACGGCGTTGTCTCTGCAGGCGCTGTCAGGCAACCGGTTCCTCTGTGGCATCGGCCCGTCCGGGCCTCAGGTGGTGGAAGGTTGGCATGGTCTGCCCTTCGGCAAGCCGATGCAGCGCACGAAAGAATATATTGCCGTCATCAAGCAGGTACTGGCGCGGGAAAAGCCGCTCGAGTTCCATGGTGAATTCTACGACATTCCGTACTCCGGCCCTGGTGCGACAGGACTAGGCCGGTCGCTGCGCAGCATTGCACACGGCAGCCCGGACCTGCCCTTCTACACTGCTTCCATAACACCGGCAGGCTTGCGAACGGCAGGGGAAGTGGCGGACGGAAACCTGCCCATCTTCTACTCGCCAGAGCAGCCGGACATCGTCACGGCGCCTATTCTGGAGGGACGTAAGAAGGCTGGCAGAGGCACCACCATGGCCGGCTTCGATGTGGCCCCCTATGTCCGCGCAAAGCTCGGACCCGACGTTCAGGCTTGCCGGGATGCGATCCGGCCCGAGCTGGCGCTCTACATCGGTGGCATGGGCGCGCGAGCGAAGAACTATTACAATGACGTCGCAGCAAAGCTTGGTTTTGAAGGCGAGGCGAAGACCATTCAGGACCTTTATCTCGACGGCAAAAAGAGCGAGGCCGCTGCCGTAGTGCCGGACAAGCTGGTTGACGAAATCTCCCTTTGTGGCCCGGCCGATCGGATCAAGGACCGGCTCGCTGCGTGGATTTCTGTCGCCAGGTCGGGGCATGTCGGCACGATGGTGCTCAAAGGCGCATCAGTTGAAGTCATGCGCGTGGTCGCGGAAGCCGTGCTTTGATGGACGCTGGCCGAAACGTTTGATGGGTTCGGCATAATTCGAGGCGGGAGTGCATCCATGGGTGAAGCGTTACCCGGTACGGCTGGAAAAAGACGGGGATATAGGCGTTATCATCGTCAATTTTCCCCCGGTTAACGCGTTGGGTCCAGGCGTGTCAGAGGGCATTATCGACAGCCTGAGGCAGGCCAATGCGGACCCGGCTATCAAGGCCATGGTGTTGATGGGCGATGGCCGCAGCTTCATTGCCGGCGCCGATATCCGCGGCTTCGGCACCGCCCGCAAGCGGCTGCCAATCGGGAGCCGCACTTACGACGTGCTGGACGCCAGTCCAAGCCCGTCGTTGCCGCGATCCACGGTTTCGCACTCGGTGGCGGGCTGGAAAATGCCATGGCATGCCATTATCGCATAGCCGTCGCGTCGGCGAAGGTGGGGCTTCCCGAAGTGCTGATCGGCATCTTGCCCGGCGGCGGTGGCACCCAGCGCCTGCCGCGGCTCGCCGGACCAAAGATCGCACTTGAAATGATCACCTCGGGCCGCCACGCGCCCGCTGCTGAAGCCGCAACGCTCGGCATCCTTGATGAGGTCTTGCCCGAAGGCGCCAACCTTCGCGAGGCCGCGGTCGCTTTCGCCCGCAAGGTCGCCGATGTCCGGCCGCTGCCGCGGGTGCGCGACAAGGATGTCACGGCTGAACCCGAGGTCTTTGAGGCGATGAGGAAGTCGATCGCCCGGCGGGCGCGCAACCAGACTGCACCCTACCACTGTATTGCAGCCGTTGAAGCGGCATGCATGTTGCCGTTCGATCAGGGCATCCAACGCGAAGCCGAACTGTTTGCTGAACTGGAGAATGCCGATGAGGCAAAGGCTTTACGCTATGCCTTTTTCGCCGAACGCGAAGTTGCAAAACTACCTGATCTGCCGGCCGGTGTTGCCCCGCGGGATTTTTCTGCTCCGGCGGTAATCGGTGCTGGAACGATGGGCGGCGGTATCGCCATGTCGTTCGCGGACTTCGGCTACGACGTGAAGATCATGGACGCGACACAGGAGGCGCTGGATCGTGGCTTGGATCGTATTAAAAACAACTACGCCACCTCGGTAAAGCGCGGCAGTTTGCTGGAAGACGAAATGAACCGGCGGCTCGCTCGCATTCATCCGGTTGGCAGCTATGATGATATTCGAGATTGCGATGTGATCATCGAAGCCGTGTTTGAGGAGATGGATGTCAAAAAGCCGATCTTTGCCAAGCTTGATGAGGTGATGAAGCCTGATGCCTTGCTGTTCACCAACACTTCGGCGCTGGACATTGACCAGCTTGCCGCGATGACGAAACGGCCGCAGGCTGTCGCTGGAACCCATTTTTTCTCGCCAGCAAATGTAATGAAACTACTTGAGGTCGTCCGAGGCTCGGAAGCTTCCCCCGAAACCCTTTTCACCGCCATGGCGCTCGGCCGTCGCATCGGCAAAATTTCAGCCATGGCAGGGAATACGGATGGTTTCGTTGCCAACCGCTCTCGTGCACCGTTCAATAGCGAAATGGTTATCCTGCTGGAGGAAGGCTGCCTGCCGGAGCAGGTCGACAAGGTAATGGTCAACTTCGGCTACCCGATGGGTCCGTTCGCGGTCGGTGACCTGGCTGGACTGGATATCGGTGCAGCTGGCCGGCGCAGGCGTGCTCTGGCCGATCCCAACTACCGGTCACTGCCGATCGCCGATAAACTGGTCGAAATGGGTCGTTACGGCCAAAAGACCGGCGCCGGCTGGTATCGTTATGAAAAAGGTGGCCGGACACCGCTTCCCGATCCCGAGGTTGCCGCCATCATCCGCACCGTAGCGGCCGAATTGGGGGTGCCGCAGAAGGCCTTCACCGATACCCAGATCCTGCACCGGCTTCTGTTCTCCTCCGTCAACGAAGCGTGCCGTGTTCTGGAGGAAGGCAAAGCTTATCGCGCCAGCGACATCGACGTCATGTGGCTGCATGGCTTTGGCTTCCCGCGCTACCGGGGTGGCCTGATGTTCTGGGCCGATGGGATCGGGGTTAAGAACGTCTACAATCAGATCGCCTCCTGGCATCAACAATACGGCGATCGCTGGGCGCCGTCCCGGCTGTTGCGGGAGTTAGCCGATACCAACACTCCTTTCCGTGAAGCCAAGCCCGCGCCGTTTGCTTGAAATCCCGCTCGTCATCCCAGTTTGCACCGCAAAGGACGCATCGGCATGAGCACCGTTGCTGAACATCAGGACCTCGATCGTCTGACGGTTGAGCAGTTTCGCGTCCACGTCCGAAACCGGATTCAAGGGAACTATCCGCCCAAGTTGCGAAACCCGCCGCAGCGGCTGCACTTCAAGGACACAAGCCCTGGTACATGAAGCTGGCGCAAAAGAGTTGGCTTTGCCCGAATTGGTCGAAGGAATTCGGCGACATGGGAATCCCCGCCAGCAAGCAGCTCATCTTCATGGAGGAGAAAAGCGTCACAGCTGCGCGCGCTTGAACGACATGGGCATGACCATGATCGGACCGCTGCTGATCAAGTTCAGGCGTCCCGTGCAACAACATTACTCCCTACCGAAGATCTTATCGGGCGAACATATCTGGTGCCGGGGCTATAACGAGCTGAGCGCCGGAGCCGACCTTGCCTCGCTGCGCATCAAGGCGGTGCTGGATGGCGATCACTGTGTCGTCAACGGCCAGAAGATCTGGACATCGCTGGCGATGGACGCCAATTGCAATTTCCTGCTCGTCCGCACCGACAAGCAGGCGAAGAAACAGGAGGGGATCAGTTTTCTGCTGGTGCCGGTGGACACGCCCGGCATCACCGTCCGATTGACGCTGGTCCGGTCATGCTGCAGCTCCGGCCATCCTGGAACTATGCGCCTGGCCTGCTTGTTGTCTGGTAACGGCGGGCGCGGGCGGATGATCACTCAGCGAACCAGGTGGCAACTGCGTCGTTTAAGTTATCGCAGATAGGAGTGTGACGATGAAGCAGCCGAATACCGAGCAAACGGTCGAGCACAGCGATACCCAGCAGAACACCGGTAATCACAAGAAGCCGGATGCACCGGATACCCATGGTGCGGACCGCTTCGGCGGCACTCGTGCCGGGGCGGAGAATGTAGAGAAGACGTCGCCTGAGACCGAGAAATCTAGCAAATGAACAGCGGTCCGGCGCACACGGGCAGCCCGTTGCGAGACCGTCCGCGTCTGGGCCGGCTGATGTTTCCGGGACCCTTAGGGCAGCATCGGCAATAAGTGCGTCAGCACGCCGATAAAGCTGCCCGACAAAACAAAGTTTTAGGGCCTGTTCGACACTGCATTTCGCAGCGATTAATGTCGGACAGGCCCTTAGTGGTGATCCTAGGCCAGCGGATGGGTTGTAACGAACAGGGTCGGGGCTGGCCTGAAACTGCTTGATGACGCGGGTGAGAGCCTGAGGAAGTGTGGGCTCCGCCCTGCCGACAAGCCCCTAAATCCGCCTGCAGCAAGTACCGCTTCTCTGCTCGATGGACGGTTGGGCAGTCACTGGCTCGCCGGCCTGTTGGACTGCAGCATTCAGGCCGATGCGCCCCAAAGGAACGGAGCGTAGATTCATCGGCCTTGCTGGCGTCCGGTTAGCAGTTCATCCCGCGTACGGCATCCACCACCGCCGCCGTTACCTCTTTCGTGGTCGCCTTTCCGCCCAGGTCAGGCGACAGGATCCCGGCGGCGCAAACCTGCTCGACCGCCCGCATCAGCAGATCCGCGGCCGGCTTTTCACCGAGGTGCTCCAACATCATTGCCGCAGTCCAGAAACTGCCGACGGGATTGGCAATGCCCTTCCCGGTGATGTCGAACGCTGACCCATGGATCGGCTCGAACATTGATGGGTTACGTCGATCCGGATCGATATTGCCGGTCGGCGCGATTCCTAGGGAGCCCGCAAGCGCGGCTGCGAGGTCGGACAAAATATCCGCATGAAGATTGGTAGCGACAACAGTATCGATCGACCGCGGCTTGCGGACCATCCGCGTGGTCATTGCATCGACCAGTTCCTTGTCCCACGTTACATCCTTGTAGTCGTGTGAGACGAGTGTGGCGATCTCGTCCCAGAACACCATGCCATGGCGCTGGGCGTTCGATTTTGTCACCACCGTCAGATGCTTACGTTGCCTCGATCGAGCGATATTGAAGGCGAAGCGCATAATCCGCTCGACGCCGCGGCGGGTAAAGATGGCGGTTTCGGTCGCCACCTCTTCCGGTAGGCCGCGATGCGTGCGACCACCTTGGCCGGCATACTCACCTTCCGAGTTCTCTCGTACAATTACCCAGTTTAGGTCGCCAGTGCTGACATCGCGCAATGGTGAGGTGATACCGGGTAGAATCCGGGTTGGTCTTACATTGGCATATTGATCAAAACCCTGGCAGATCCGCAGCCGCAGGCCCCAGAGCGAAATGTGGTCGGGAATATTCGGATCGCCGACAGCCCCAAAATAGATTGCATCTGCCGTGCGCAGCCAAGCCAGCCCGTCCGCCGGCATGAACTCGCCGTGCCTGCGATACCAGTCGGAACCCCAGCCGTAATGGTCCACCACAAGCGAGAACCCACCGTCGCGGGAAGCCACCGCATCCAGCACCTCCAGGCCGGCGGCGATCACCTCAGGTCCAATGCCATCAGCAGGTAACGACGCGATGCGGTATTGGCGGGCCATTGGCACAATCCCTTACTAGGTTCGCTGATGTTCGTAGCGCTCGCGACGGCTGGAGCCAAGTCGCCGATATGGCCGAACGTCTGCACTGTCGCAGCCATACCTAATGGTCCGATCCTGACGCTTGGTTCCCAAGCGTCAGGTGAGGCGAGCCCACCAAATCAATGATTATTGGATGAGATCCGACGGATCGTTCCGTTGAATTTCATCCACTAGCGTCCGCGGTAACGTTCATACACCGCTCCCGCATATAGATTCCAGGTGATGGAGGGATCTGGCGACGGGCCTGAAGCGCCCGCGGTCATTGGCGCACGAGATCCTTTCCGACTGACCGGTCTGTGGCTCGCTTTGTTGCCAAAATTTTTGCTGCCGCGAGCCTGCCGCCGTGGATCAACTTAAGGTTCCGCCGGGGAACCGCCTTCACTTTAACGGTCAATCAAATAAAAGCCTGATTTTCCCGCTCGTCTAGCCTGTGATACCGCTGAAGACGCCGAGCACGCAAGTCCGTGGATAGAGGCAGAGCGGCTAGCCGCTTTGACGGAGTGTCGAACTAAATGGGCATCAGTGGGACGCGATCTCAGTCGCAACGTTTACCGACCCACTAGCTTGACCATTAGCTCTTCGCAGAGCGATCACCCGCTCGCACGGTGCCATGTTCGCCAAGCAGTTCAGAGGCGCTGTTTGACCATGCTGCACTGCAACGTGTACTGCCCATGTAGATACAGTCTAAGACCATGGCCATATTTTGTTGGCGCTAGTGGTAACCGACGAGGAGATCCTATTCAATGACGTCTGTTTTTCTTAATTTTTTACGAGATAACCTAGGTCTTTCCGCACCGAGTGATGAACACTTGCTCGGCGGGCCCGACGAAGCGTCCGTCCAGGCACTCGGGGTCAATCAAGTCGTTTTGACCCAATTTCGGCAGGACATGGCGATCCTTTGCCCGGACCTCGTGCATGAGGCCCAGCTCGGCTTGGGGCGGAAATAGTCTACTGGTATCCTGACTAAGCGGGTGGCCTTTTCCCGGCTTTACGTATCTCAATGGCGCGCCCATCGTTCCGATCTTGTGCCTCGGCAGCACTGGTGCGAGTGAATTGTTCGCTGACTTCGGCCAGGATGATCCCCAGCTTGCTGATCGTTGTGCGGATCATCACAGACCGGTCGTCGAGGCGATACATCCATTGGTCCATAGTCACGTCAAAAGGTCTTTGACCGGACGAACTGGCTAAAATCCACGTCCAGTGGAAGACGCGACCATCTGCCTCGCCCGTCGCCGAACCGACCATGTCATTGGCTGTCGCTTTGAAGTGGTGTGAGCCAGTCCGCCACAGTGTCCAGGTCCGTTCCTGTGCCGGGGTGTCCTGGAACGACAAACGTTGCACCATACGCAACCTGTCCGGTCCGTCAGCGTGTCCTTCGCAGTCAGTCACCACCCATTCGATCGGGGCACCGGACCGCTCCTCCACCACGCCCCAGGACCGGATGTGCCCATCGAAGAACGCGATAGGATCGAAAATAGCTTGGCTTTCGCCCAAGTTTGGCAATGAATGCATTCGCGAACAGCCGTTGAGCAGGTTTGTTGCCGCGCAAGCAATTAGCAGAAGCAATCGCACGCTATCGTCCCTGGATGGCAGGCATGCCTGAAATGGCGGCCCTAATTCCAATACGGACGACGACGACCGCTAGTTCTGTGTCGACATCATAATCTTGTTAGGTGACGATCAGAATTCGAACTGGTAATGCATGAACCGGTAGACACTCCGCGCGCCGATGGCCACAGTCTTGCCATGCGCACCTTTGTCATCTTCGCGTTCATTCTGCCCGTGGCCGCCTGCTCCGGTGATCCTCAATCCTATGGAATTACCGGCCCGGGTCCGCGGGCCGTTCCCACACCTACGTCCGCGCCCAATGAGGACGACACTGGCGCCGCGCCCGGTGTGCCGACCTCCGGCTCGTATTATGGACCGAGCAGGGGACCAATCACGGGTGGCAGCGGGTTCTGGGGTTATAATTGAGGCGTGGCATCGGAGCAAACCTCCGACGCCACGCGGCAACTCCGGACAATCATCTAGGTGGATGTTAAGCCGACAGCGCTGCCGGCTCAGTCCGCAGCCGCTTTACCAGCAACTTGTTCAAAGCATGCACGTAGGCACGGGCCGAGGCGACTATCGTGTCAGCATCCGAGCCCTGGCCGTCGACCATCTTGCCGTTTTCCTCCAGCCGGACTGTCGTTTTCGCCTGTGCGTCCGTACCCTCGGTCACTGCGCCGACCGAAAAAAGCACCAGGCTCGCGGAATGCGGAAAGATCGACTGGATGGCGTTGAAAGTTGCATCCACCGGCCCATTGCCAGATGCGCTGGCGGATTTAATGTCACCATCAATCTCTAGCTCCAGCTCCGCTTTCGCGGGACCCCTGGACCCAGCATGCAAATCTAGCGAGATGAAGCGAACACGTTCATGATCGCGCATCACCTCGTCGTCAACCAGCGCCACAATGTCCTCATCGAACACCACCTTCTTGCGATCGGCCAGGTCCTTGAAGCGGCGAAAGGCGTCGTTCAACTTATTGTCGCCAATCGTATAGCCCATCGTCTTCAGCTTGTCGCGGAACGCCGCTCGACCCGAGTGCTTGCCCATTACGAGGCTGGATTTCTGCCAGCCAACGCTTTCCGGCAGCATGATTTCATAGGTGCCCGCATGCTTCAGGACGCCGTCCTGGTGGATGCCGGCCTCATGCGCGAAGGCATTACGGCCGACAATAGCCTTGTTCGGTTGCACATCAAAGCCGGTGATTGTCGCCAGCATTTTAGATACACGGAGAATACTTGGTGTTTTAACGTTGTTCTTGAAGGGTACGGCATCGTTGCGGGTGCGAATGGCCATCACCGCCTCTTCCAGGGACGCATTACCGGCTCGCTCGCCAATGCCGTTTATAGTTGCTTCGATCTGCCGCACGCCGGCGCGAATGGCCGCCAGTGTGTTGGCGACAGCTAAACCCAAGTCGTTGTGGTTGTGTGTTGACAGGACCACCTTGTCGGCGCCGGGCACCCGCTCACGTATCATGGTGAAGATACGCTCCATGTCTTCGGGCAGTGCATAGCCAACTGTATCAGGGATATTGATTGTCGTCGCGCCCGCCTTGATCGCCGCCTCAACGCAACGGCATAGGAAGTCTGGCTCGGTGCGGGTACCATCTTCGGCAGACCATTCCACGTCCTCCGCGAACCGGCGTGCCAGGGTGACCGAATCAATGGCCAGTTGAAGCACCTCATCAGGCTCCATCCGCAATTTGTATTTCATATGCAGCGGGCTGGTGGACAGGAAGACGTGGATGCGTTTACGTCGAGCGGATTTCACCGCATCGGCCGCGCGCAGGATATCGTCCCGGCCAGTTCGCGCCAGTCCGCAAATCACCGGGCTATCGGCGCGCTGGCCGACGCTCTCCGCGATCGCCTTAACGCTGTCATAGTCGCCGGGTGAGGCGATCGGAAAGCCGGCCTCCATGACGTCGATGCCAAGTTCGGTCAGTGCCTCTGCCATGCGGATCTTCTCCTGAATATTCATGGAGAAGCCGGGCGATTGCTCGCCATCGCGCAATGTGGTGTCAAAGATAATGATGCGGTCGTCGTCCAGCGTGCCGAAGCTGGGGTGAGTGATCGTCATGGGATGTCCTCGGGAGAATGGTGACGCGACAATAGCCTCAGGGATCCCCTGAGCGAGCCGGCGTTCAACAACCCGGCATAACGCTCAGGGGCGGCTAAGTCGAAGGAGGCTGGGACGGCGCGCGTAATCGATCAGCCCGATTAACCCGGATGTGCGTGCAGAGCCGGACGCTGCAGCGTCGACAGTCAGGCTTGCAAAGGCCGCTTTCTCGCACATGGCGGTCAGCATACCTGCGGCACTCGCCCATCGCAACAGCGCCGGCGTCTACCGTGTGGCGTCAGGCGCCTGCCGCAATCGTCAGCAGGTGCCCTTTTCGGGCCATTTTCCCCGATCAGGGGTTGACGCCGTTTTCCACCTCCGACTACAAGTGATCAGCCTTGCTGGTATATGACACTTGCGGCCGAATTGGCGTCGTCTAAGCCCGGCCCTCTAGACCCAATCTGATCTGGCGTGGGTCTTGCTATAGTGGCATAGATCCTGCCTGATTGCATGGGAGCCATGCAGAACCGGAGGCTATCATGAACGATCATCCTATCACCCGGCGTACAGCTGCAGGCGCCGCCGCCAGTTTGGCAATTGTCGCCATTATGGGAACCGGTGCCGGCAAGGCCGCCGAAAAGTCGGTGACCATTGGTTTGGATCTATCTCTCACTGGCGCCGATGCAGAGTGGGCCAAGCGGGTAGAATACGGCGCAATGATGGCGTTCGACGAGATCAATGCAAAAGGCGGCATCAACGGCTACAAGATCGTGATCACACCGTATGACGACGGCACCGCGACATCTGGTCAGTATGACCCGGCGCAGGCGGCGACGAATGCGCGAAAGATGGTGTCAGACAGGTCGACCATGGCGGCGATCGGCCCACAAATGAGTGGAGCCGGCAAGGCGATGGCGCCGATCCTGAGCGAAGGCGACCTTGCCACTATCACGCCAAGCTCGACCAACCCTGACATTACCGATCCGAAATTCGCCGCGCCAGTATCGCCCCGCTGGCAAGGCGATCTATTTCCGCACTGTCGCGACTGATGCCTATCAGGGCCCATACATGGCAAATTATTACGCCGACGTGCTGCACGTGAAGACAGTATACATTCTCGACGACAGCGGCGCCTACGGCGTCGGGCTTGCGGACGCTTTTCAGGCTCAGGCGGAAAAGAAGGGAATAAAAATTCTCGGCCGCGACAGGCTGGACCCGAAGGCCGCTGATTACTCAGCGGTGACTGACTAAAATCAAGTCGCTTAATCCAGACGCAATCTATTACGGCGGGGTGCTACAGGCCGGCGTGAAGCTTGCCAAACAGTCTTATGACATTGTTCCGAACATGATCAAGGGTGGTGGTGACGGCGTGCAGGGGCCGGAAATGCTGTCAGCCGTCGGCTATCCTGCCAACCAGGGCTGGTATGCCACGGTTGCCTCCCCGCATGTCACCGAGGAGGCCAAGACGGCCGACTGGGTGAAGGTGTACAAGGCCAAGTTCAACGTCGATCCAGACGATTATGCTGTCACCTCCTACGATGCGGCCACGGTTATCGCCGCGGCCATCAAGAAGGTAACCGACGGCGGCGCTGCACCTATGCGGGCGGCCGTCCGTGACGCGATCCAGTCGGTCAAGGTCGACACCCTGCAAGGGCCGGTGTCGTTCGACACCAACGGCGACCTGGAGGACAAGACAATCAGCGTGTTCCAGATCAAGCAGGATAAGAGCTTCCCGCCGGACGACATGCGGCAATTCCACTACATAGGCGTCGCCCCCTCGGCCTGACCGCAGCGCGATGACCGCACTGATCTGTTGCTGCAGCAGACCATCAATGGATTGAGCCTCGGGGCGATGTACTCACTGCTCGCCCTCGGGTTCACCTTGGTCTACGGCATCCTGGAGCTGATCAACTTCGCGCACTTCAACGTCTTCATGGTCGGCAGCTTCATCGGCATGTGGACGTTGCAGTTCATGGGCATTAACGGCCAGGGGATGGTCATGACCGGGCTGCCGTTGCTGGGCGTGATGCTCGGCGGCGCTGGTCGTCACCATGCTGCTATCCGGGGGCTTGGGCGTGCTGATCGAGCGGCTGTCCTTGCGGCCGCTGCGCAGCGTCAAAGGGCCGGCGCCGATGATCACCACCATCGGCGTCTCTTACGTCCTGTTTAATGTCGTGCTGCTCGACGGTCGGAGCAGACTCGAAGAACTACCCGAACCCACTGCCGCCGATACAGTTCGCCCTTGGCGGCGCCGTCCTCCATCTGCGCGAGATCCTAATTTGGATAATCGCCGTCGTGCTCATGCTCGGCCTGCATTTCTTCGTGCAGCGTTCAAAGATGGGGCGAGCAATGCGGGCCACCGCACAGGATCCGGAGGCCGCGCGGATGATGGGCGTCGAAGTAGACCGCGTCATCATCATTGCGTTCTTCCTCGGATCGGCGCTTGGCCGGTGCCGGTGGGCTGATCTTCGGCCTGTACTACAATTTCACCAGCTTCATTATCGGCTTCACTGCTGGGCTGCGCGCCTTCACTGCGGCGGTGCTGGGCGGCATTGGCAATGTTCCCGGCGCGATGCTGGGCGGCATCATCATCGGCCTGATCGAGGCGATGGGCGGCCAGTTCATCGCCACCGCCTGGACCGATGTGATCATCTTCTCGATCCTGGTGCTGGTTCTGGTATTCCGCCCTGCCGGGCCTGCTGGGCCGCATCGCCCCCAACAGGTCTTAAGGAGGCCGCCATGAGCACTGAAGCGGCGACTTCGGTCTGGGCACGGCCCTCCGCGCTGAATCTCCCGGTCGCGATGGGAGCAGGTGCTCACATTGCTGGTCGCCGCCGCGGCCATCGCTTTTCCGCTGGTGCACGACAACGACGCGGACATCGATGCCGCCGCCAATGCCGCCGCCTACGCCACCCTGGCGCTCGGCTTGAACATTGTCGTCGGCTTCGCCGGCCTGCTCGACCTGGGCTACGCGGCGTTCTTCGCGATTGGCGCCTACGCCTACGGTATCCTGACGTCATTTCAGGTGATGCCCCATTGGGGGCCGTTCTGGCAGCCGTTCGCCTGGTTGGAACTGGTGCAACGCGTACCGCAGCCGGGCGGCGACCTGGTGCATTTCAGCGTCTCGTTCTGGATCATGCTGCCGCTTTCGGCGCTGATCGCGGCTGGCTTCGGCGTGCTATTCGGCGCCCCCACCTTGCGGCTGCGCGGTGACTACCTGGCCATCGTCACGCTGGGCTTCGGCGAGATCGTGCCGATCGTCGTACGAAACGTCGACAGCGTGACGAACGGCGCCGCTGGACTGAACGGCATCCAGGCACCGATGATTTACGGCCACAGCTTCGGCATCACCGCCTGGCCTTACTATTATGTTGCCATCGCTCTGGTGGCCCTGCTGATCTTTGTCAGCATACGGCTGCGGGACAGCCGCATCGGCCGAGCCTGGATGGCAATCAGGGAGGATGAGACGGCGGCGGCGGCAATGGGTGTCGATCGGACGCGCACTAAGTTACTCGCCTTCGCGACCGGCGCCGCCTTCGCCGGGGCCACTGGCACGTTCTACGTCGCCAAGCTGCAGACTGCGACGCCGGAGATGTTCGGTTTTCCGGTTTCGGTGATGATTCTGGTCATGGTGGTCCTCGGCGGCATGGGCAGCGTTTGGGGCGTGGTGGTCGGTGCCATTGTGCTGCAATTGCTGCAGTCCTGGTTTCTGGAGGATTTATCCGGCTGGCTTCATGCCCTCGGCCGCATGGTCAGCATGTCGTGGATGGAGCAGATCGACCTGACCCAGTCGATCGAGCTGATTTTCGGCCTGATTTTGGTCTTGATGATGCTGTTTCGCCGCGAAGGGTTAATCCCGGCCACCCGCAAGCAATCCGCTTTGAGCTATGAACAGCAGCACGCCGAGGTGGGTCGTGGTGGCTTCGGCGCATTGACTGGGTTAGGCGAGTTCGCCCGCGACGCCGCCCACGCCGGCGGTGAATCGTTCGGACTGGAGGTGAAGGGCGTCACAGTGCGCTATGGTGGTCTGGTCGCGCTGAACGCGGTCGAGTTGAGCGTGCCTGTCGGAAGCGTGGTCGCGGTGATCGGACCAAACGGATCCGGCAAGTCGACGCTGTTCAATGTCATCACTGGCCTGACATCGGCAGATGGCGGAGCGATCCGTTTCAACGGACAGGAGTTGCTTGGTCTGCCGCCGCACGAAGTGCTGCGTTGCGGCGTCGCCCGGACCTTCCAGAACATCCGCCTGTTCACCAATCTCACGCTCCTAGACAATATCCTGATCGGCCAGCACGCTCGGTTAAAAACCGGCCCAATCGCAGCGGTGCTGCGTCCGCCGTCGACGCGGCGGGAAGAGGCGGCAGCACGCGAGTGGGCGCTCGAGATTATCTCCGTCTTTGGTAACCGGCTGCTGCCGCGCATCACCCAGACGGTCGGCCACCTGTCTTATGCGAACCGGCGAAGGGTGGAGATCGCTCGCGCACTCGCGTCCCGTCCAAAGATCCTGCTGCTGGACGAGCCGACTGCCGGGATGAACCCAGCGGAAACATTGGAACTCGCCGAACAGATCAGAAGCCTGCATGTGCTAGGGCTGACCATCCTGCTGATCGAGCACAAACTTGATGTGGTGACACGCCTGGCCGACAAGGTTGTGGTGCTGGATCATGGTGAGAAGATCGCCGAGGGGACCCCGGACGAGGTGCGCAAGAACGAGGAGGTGCTGCGAGCATATCTCGGCCGCGGCAGGCTGGCGGAAAGTGCGGTCGATGCCTGAGCCCACGCTACTCAGGTTCGAAGCAGTAAATACATACTATGGTGATTTGCATGTCCTAAAGGATGTGAACTATACCATCGCTGACGGAGAAATCGTTTCTCTGCTGGGTGGCAACGCCTGTGGCAAGTCAACGACAATGAAGACCATCATGGGGATCGTGCGGCCGACCACGGGTTCGGTCATCTTCGGTGGCGTGTCGATCGAAAAACTGTCGACCGCCGAACGGGTCAAGCGCGGCATTGCCCCAGTGCTGGAAGCCAGACGCCTGTTCCCGCGCATGACGGTGTACGAGAACCTGGAGATGGGTGCCTATACCCGCAGGCGCGGTCCGGAATTCGCCGAGGACCTAGAGCGAGTTTATTCGCTATTTCCGCGTGTGAAGGAACGATTGAACCAAATCTCCGGAACGTTGTCGGGCGGAGAGCAGCAAATGGTTGCAATCGGCCGGGCGCTGATGGCTCGGCCGCGACTGATTTGTATGGACGAACCGTCTATGGGCTTATCACCACTTTATGTGGAGCAGGTATTCGAGATCATCCAGGCCATCAATCGCCAAGGGACGACGATTTTCATGGTTGAGCAGAATGCCAACATGGCGCTTTCAATCGCACACCGGGCTTATGTGTTGCAGACGGGCAGGGTGGTGCTATCGGGGTCAGCGGCTGAGTTGCGGCGCAATCCGGCAATTCGGGAGGCGTATCTCGGTGAGTTACAGGTGGCTTAGAGGGAAAGCTATCATGGTAGCAGGCTGTCAGTAGGGGGATTTCTAATATCCCGGGACTGACGTTCTCCATAGTTGGCCCACCTCAGTATTAACCCGTCTTCAATGGCTCCCGGTGCTCTCTGTCTGCCGCTTGATGCGGCAAACTTAGAAGGCAGGACACTAAGGGTTTTTGATTGTCGGGACCGATTGAAGTCCATGTTGCGGAAGTTTTTCCTGCCCCTGCGCGTCCGGGCAGGTCAGCCAGTCAACACCACGGGTACACAGGAACACGGACGCATTATTAAATCCCGTCACAAAGCCGCCTAAGGCACCGAGAACAGCGCACAATGCAGCCGTCCCGGCAATCGCTTTTTGGAAACCGGTCAGCGCCAGTGACTGACGAAGCTCTATCCGTCTGCCATCCCAGAAAAGCTGGTCGTTCTTGTTGATGCCAAGCCGCCCAAGGTCTTCCAGCCCAATCTGCTCAACGCCCGCCGGCCAATCCGTGGGATCGCGACCCATCATGGCTTCGTTGCATCGGGAAGGGCATCAAGCCGCCGCTGAATGGTTTCTAGCTTGTCCACGATCTTTTCCAGGGCTTGATCGTGCTTGGCGACGATCTCTTCCAAAACCTGGACGGCTTTGATCGCCGAGATAAGCTCGTCAATCGAACTCTTCGGCATGCCTCAAGACAGGCGGTCGAGTAGACGATCCGCGTTAGCAGACAGCTCTTTCGCGCGATTTTGGAGGTCACGAACCAACTTCGCAGCTTGCAGGTGCTTCGCCGGAGTGCCATTACCCGATGACCGAGAAGCCCCGGCGGAGGCTGGCTCAGTCTTTCTAACGTCAGCGGCCTGACCTCTCGTCGGCGGGACCGAGGTCGTCTTCAGAGACCTGACGGAAGTACTCTTCGGCTTGGCTGACACGGCATGTCGTGTGGTCATTTGGGTCATCCTCTTGCCACTATCATAGCGCGGGAAGTTCTGGAAATATAGATGTGTCAGGACGCAGCGCGATCAATCGCGACAGCGCTGAACGGAGCCGTCCCGTCGAGTTCGGCCATTGACTCGCCAGTCAAGGGGAACAAAGTCAATGATCCCTGATGTACTACGGATCTACCACGCAGTGGGTCGGCTCGTGGTCCTGACTGCCTATCCTGCGCCAGGCCAGTCTGCTAGAAGACAATCACGCTTCACGACACTGGTTCAGGCTCTGATCGCCGCCTAGATCAATGCCGAATTAGTTACCCTTTTGCTAAATTAAGCGGCCACAACAAAGCGTGCTGGGGCCCCGCTGTACGACGACCGGGAGGCAGCGGATGGCATGGTCAATCCGGTCTGTTGGAAGCAAATCGTTTGCCCCTCGCGCTGTACACGCATCTGCCATGCCTAAAAAATGGGAATGTCACGGCACCGAGCTTCGGTGATCGGCTTCAATGCGAAATTCTTTCCAGCTCCAGATTACTCGTCTTCGGGCCAAAGATGCCAATGGAGAGCACCACCATAAGCATGGCGAAGGCGATCAGGCCAAAGACGCCCGTAGTTCCATCAAAGTTTTTGAAGAAGAAGCCGATGATAAAGCTCGCGAACACGGTGCTGATGCGGCTGAACGCATAGGTGAAGCCGATTGCGCGAGCCCGTACCCGAGTGGGAAACAACTCGCTCTGGTAGCTGTGGAATGAATAGGACAGCACGTTGTTCGACAGCGTTATCAGCACGCCGAACAGGATTAGCAACGGCATGGTGGCCTGATGAGAGAACAGCAGGCCGAAGACACCAATGCAAATAGCGGCGCCCACAAGCTGCCATTTGCGTTCGATTTTATCCGCGAAGCTCATGGCCAGCAGTGGGCCGAACGGATTGGCGATGGCAATGATGAAGGCATATTGCAGGCTGGCGCCAAGGTTGATGCCAACTTGCTGTGCTATCAGCGTCGGCACCCATGCGGCGAAGCCATAGAAACCAAAAGTCTGGAAGAACTGAAACACCATCAGCATGATGGTCCGGCTGCGATAAGGGCGCTGCCAGATTTCCCCGAAACGTGCCGCGCGCCGACAGATCATCCACCTCGTGCATGTCGGCTTCGGGAAGCTCCATTCCGCCGCGATCGGCCCGCACCCGCGCCTCAATCCCGGCCGTGACAGCCTCGGCCTCACGCAGTCGACCCTGGTTGAGCAGCCAGCGCGGGCTTTCGGGAATGCTGCGGCGCAGGAACCATACGAACAACGCGCCAGCGGCGCCAATCGCTACGACCCAGCGCCAGCCATCCCATCCCAGCGGGCTTTGTGGGACTAGAATATAAGACAGGAATGCGACAACTGGCACCACCATAAACTGGACGGTCTGGTTGAACGCAAAAGCCCGCCCGCGCAAATACTTCGGCACCAGTTCGGCGATGTAGGTGTCGATGGTGACCAGTTCGACGCCGATGCCGATGCCAGCGATCATGCGCCACAAACAGACCCCGAAGCCGGTGCTTTGGAACGCCATGACCAGCGTTGCGGCGCAATAGGCCAACATCGAGAAGGTGAAGATCGTCCGTCTGCCGTATTTGTCGGCGACGAAACCGAACACGAAGGTGCCGATAAATAGGCCAAAGAACGTTGAGGCGATGAACAGCGCCGGACCGGAGAACATGCCTACGGCAACCCCGGTTAGTAGCCCTGCCTTGACCAGCCCGGGTGTAACGTAGCCGGTCATAAACAGGTCGTAGAACTCGAACATGCCGCCTAATGAAAGCAGCGTGACCATTGTCCAAACATGGCGAGTAGCGGGTAATCGGTCCAGCCTCGCCAGGATAGCGGACGCGGTCTGTCGCTCGGCGCCCTGGAATCGCGCCTGCTATCGTTGACATTTTAATACTCCGCAGGGATCTTTCGCCGTCTGTTGATATGCCGCACGCAGGCTGCCGCAGCGTAGCCAGCTTTACCCGGCCTCGGACTTCTCTTCAACGGCGGTCAATCAGATGGTGCTCAGCGCCGCTCGTGACCTCGGCAGGGTGTCGTTGAGCGTTGGAGCACCGCGGGTCTGTCGAAGATTGCACGACGGCTGCGGCGACCGGCGCAATGACTCTGTCAATCGCGCCGATGCTTGACGTTGCCGCGGCAGTCGCAAGATTGTTCGTTTCTGCTGGATCAAGGAGACATACTGGTGCGCAGGCGCATCTCGTCCGGATCGCGGTTCGAAGCCGACATCGGCTATTCCCGTGCGGTCATTGATGATGATTGGGTGTTCGTCTCCGGCACGACCGGTTTCGACTATGACACGATGAGCATTTCATGCAGATGTGCGGGAGCAGGCCGAGCAGACGATGCGGAATATTGGCGACGCATTGCGTCGGGCGGACTGTGGCTTCGCCGATGTCGTGCGCGTGCGATATATTGTTCCGTCATGCGGAGGATTTTCCGGCATGTTGGCCGGTGCTTAAGCATTATTTTGATAAGGTTCGGCCTGCGGCTACCATGATCGTCGCCGGCCTCGCAGACCCTCGCATGAAGATCGAAATCGAGGTGACCGCACGGTCGAACAGCAGCAGCTAAGTCCTGAAGCGCGGCGCTTGCGGAACACCAAAGAGAGGGAAACCGATAGACCGCGCCCTGGGCAGGCCAAGGCCATCTGCTTTGGTCTTTCGACGCCAGCCGTGTACAAGCGTCAAATGCCGCGATACTTCCGCCCGGACTTCCCGCCGCCCAACCTGATCACGACCACCGCCGCGCTGGCGGCGTTCTGCCAGCGCATGCATGCCGAAACATTCGTCGCAGTCGACACCGAATTCATGCGCGAGCGCACCTATTGGCCGGAACTGTGCCTGGTGCAGATCGCTGGGGAGAAGGAGGTTGCGGTCATCGACGCGATGGCGGACGGCATCGATCTGGCACCCCTTGGCGCGCTGTTCGCCGATCAGGCGGTGACAAAGGTCTTCCACGCCGCACGCCAGGACATTGAGATCTTCGTCATGCGCTACGGCGATGTGCCGACGGCCAATGTTCGACACGCAGGTCGCCGCAATGGTCGCCGGATTTGGCGATCAGGTCGGCTACGATGCGTTGGTTTCTGCGCTGACCGGCGGCAGCATCGACAAGGCGCATCGCTTCAGCGACTGGTCGGTGCGCCCGCTCTCGGACGCGCAGATTACCTATGCCGCCGCCGACGTGACCCATCTGCGGGAAGTTTATACCCTGCTTGATCGCCGCTTGGAGCAGGAGGGTCGACTGCCATGGGTCGCCGAGGAGATGGCGATCCTGAACAACCCAGCCACCTACCGCATCGATCCGGAGCAGGCTTGGGAACGCCTGCGTCCGCGCTCTAACAACCGCCGCTTCCTTTACGTGCTGAAAGTCATCGCTGCCTGGAGGGAGCGGGAGGCGCAGCGGATCAACATCCCGCGCCAGCGCCTGGTGAAGGACGAGGCGCTGCTGGAGATCGCCGCCACTGCGCCGGTCACCGCCGATGCGCTGGCCAGAGTCCGCGGGGTGACCCGCGGCTTTGCCGAAGGCCGCTCCGGCGCATCGCTGATGGAGGCGCTTGCCGCGGCTCGCGCCGATGCCCGAGAGCGCGTTGCCTGTCGCGCCGCAACAGCGCGACATCGTCAAGCCATCCGCCGCCCTGGTCTCGCTGCTGAAAGTGATGCTGGCGGCAAAATCCGAACAGCATCATGTCGCATCCCGCCTGGTCGCCAGTTCCGACGATATCGATCGGCTGGCGCTGGAAGACGAGCCGGACATCCCGTCGATGCACGGCTGGCGGCGGGAGGTCTTTGGCAACGACGCTCTGCTGCTGAAGCAGGGCCGCGTGGCGCTGGGTGTGGACGGCCGCAGGGTAAAGTTCATTCCGATCTGACCGCCGCACTCGGGTTCGCTCCATTTCCTGGCCGCGACGCTTTGACGCATCCTCGTCCCGCTTGCCTCTATGCTCGGCCGTGTCGTCATGGAGCTAACTGCGGTTTTTCACAAGCGCCGTCGGCGCCTTTCTGGCCCCGCTGCGGCCCTGGCTGAACAATCTTGCAAACATGCAGATATCTTTATATATCGCCGCGCCGCTAACAGGAGCTTTCAGTATGGCCAGCGCGACCAGGTTCCAGGATTTCAAGGTCAAGGACCTTTCACTCGCGGAGTGGGGGCGCAAGGAAATCAGCATGGCCGAGGACGAAATGCCCGGCTTGATGGCGATCCGTGCGGAATACGGTCCTTCCCAGCCGCTTAAGGGCGCGCGCATCGCCGGCTGCCTGCACATGACGATTCAAACCGCCGTGCTGATCGAGACCCTGATCGCGCTGGGCGCCACAGTCCGCTGGTCGTCCTGCAATATCTTCTCGACACAGGATCACGCTGCCTCCGGCATCGCTGCCGAAGAATATTCCGGTGTTTGCCTGGAAGGGCATGAACGAAGAAGAATTCTGGTGGTGCATCGAGCAGACTGTCCGCGGTCCGGACGGCTGGACTCCCAACATGATCCTGGATGACGGCGGCGATCTGACACTGCTGATGCACCAGAAACATCCGGAGATGCTGGCCGATATCCGCGGCATTTCGGAGGAAACCACTACCGGCGTGCATCGCCTTTGGGACATGGCACGCGCAGGCAAGTCTGCTGACGCCGGCGATCAACGTCAACGACAGCGTTACCAAGTCCAAGTTCGACAACCTGTATGGCTGCCGCGAGTTGCTGGTGGATGGCATCCGCCGCGGCACCGACGTGATGATGGCCGGCAAGGTCGCCGTGGTGAACGGTTTTGGTGATGTTGGCAAGGGGTCCGCCGCATCGCTGCGCAACGCCGGCTGCCGGGTAATGGTGACCGAGGTCGACCCGATCTGCGCCTTGCAGGCGGCGATGGAAGGTTACCAGGTTGTCACGATGGACGATGCCGCTCCGCTTGGCGACATCTTCGTCACCGCCACCGGCAACGTCGATGTGATCACGATCGATCACATGCGCGCAATGAAGCATCGTGCCATCGTTTGCAACATCGGCCATTTCGACTCTGAGATCCAGATCGAAGCCTTGCGCAACTACAAGTGGGAAAACGTAAAGCCTCAGGTCGACGAGATCGTCTTCCCTGACGGCAAGCGCCTGATCGTCCTGTCCGAAGGCCGCCTGGTTAACCTAGGCAACGCCACCGGCCACCCTAGCTTCGTCATGAGCGCTAGCTTTAGCAACCAGGTGCTGGCACAGATTGAGTTGTTCACCGCGCCTGTCGGCAGATACGAGCGCACCGTCTACACCTTACCAAAGCATCTGGATGAGAAGGTTGCCGCGCTGCACCTGGCGAAGGTTGGCGCAAAACTCACTAAGCTTTCACCAAAGCAGGCGGAGTACATTGGTGTAGCAGAGCAGGGACCCTTCAAACATGACCTCTATCGTTACTGATCCTAGATAATTCACCGGCTTGTCATGCCGACAAGCTAGTGGATGGTCAAGGGTATTCCTATCTGAACGCCGCGTCGCTCGGATCCTGGATCTTAGCATTCGGAGTCGGTCCGAGCACCGTGTCGCACGATCGGGAAACATTACATGTTGACTGCCTCAATGCTGCCAAAGCCGCCCTTTACGCAGGCTGTGCGCAGAGCGCTGCAAGATGTCCGGGATTCCCGCATGGAGGCTGACCTGCTATTTCTGGAGGCTTGGGAAATTCACCCGTCACCGCATCTGGGCGTAACCTTGCGGGCCAGTCAGATTAGACGGGCAAACCCCGCTCTGACCGCCGAAATTGACGCAGAACTGAAACAGAGCCGCAGGGCTTCCGGCGGCTCCAGGGAGACGGACGGGCGTGATAATGGAATCTTTAGGGGAGAAATAGGGCAGGGCGAAACGTGCCGGTGATGTTTGTTCGGCAAGCACCACAGTGGCAGTCCGCGGCCTGCGGATGGGCGAAGCTTTCGGCACGTGATCCTATCTTGTGGCCGCTATGATGTTCGCCTTGAAAGTCCTGGTGGTGCAACAGCTGAAGCGCTTGCCATCGCGGCGTTACTCATCCCAGGCGTCGCAGCCAAAAGCGCGGCGCGCCCTGGCGGCAATGCGATCGAGAGTCGCCAGGTCGAGGAACGTCAAGCCCTCCACGCGTTGATACGCGTATTGAAGGCTGCATCGGGCAGGCACGCAGAGCGTGAAGTAGGTCTGTTGCATGCCTACGACCCTGCAAGTAACGTCCGCTGCGGGCAACAGGGAGTGGTTTCCGCATGGATATGACGGGAGAGCGACGCATTCCCGCGCCGCGTCAGACAGTCTGGGACGCGTTAAACAATCCGGAGGTGCTGAAGGCTAGCATTCCAGGATGCGAAACGCTGGATAAACTGTCCGATACTCAAATGAAAGCCACCGCTGCCGTCAAATTGGGTCCCATTTCAGCCCGCTTCACCGGAAACGTATTGATTTCAGAGATTGACGCACCAAAAAGCTATCGGATTAGCGGCGAAGGCCAAGGTGGTGTCGCCGGCTTCGCCAAGGGTGGCGCCGCGGTGCAACTGCTCGATGAGGCGGCCGATACGCTGTTGAGCTACCAGGTCAACGCCCAGGTCGGCGGCAAGCTCGCGCAGTTGGGTGCTCGCCTGATCGATGCCAGCGCGAAGCAGATGGCGGATGCCTTCTTCGACCGGTTTAGTAAGCAGGTACAAGCCATGTCACCCACCAAGGAGGTAGAGCAGGTGGTGGCATCCTCCGCTGGAGGGGAACCGGCCGTGACATTCGCCAACGGATTTCAGCAGGCTCTGGCACCCGCCACCGCAATGGGCGATCCCGCGGGGGCCGCGACTATGGCCGAACCCGTCACCGCCGCCATGTCCGCCGTCAAATCACCTGCCGTCTCGATTTGGGCACTGATCCCGCGCGAACCATTCGGATTACCGCTCGTCGCCTGGATTGGTTGCGGCGTCTACCTGATCATGGTCCTGCTGATGCTGGGAAGCATGATCTAGTGTCTGCCTTGCCTCCACCTGAACCAACTCCGTCGGGTTTGGCCCTGTCCGACCAGGCGCAGCTCGGCTTTACGCCGACTGGCGGGCAGAGGGTCCCTCTGTCGATTCCCGCTTCACCCGGCTCCGGCCTGCCCGAAACCGTCTTCGACACTGGAAAGCTGCTGTCCGACCAAGGCTATATTGCCAATCATGAATTGGCGACGACCGTTCATCTTGCTCTGGCAATGCAGCGCCCGCTGTTGCTGGAAGGCGAGCCGGGCACCGGCAAGACGGAGATCGCCAAGGTCCTCGCGGCTGGTTTGAACCGCCGACTGGTCCGCCTGCAGTGCTACGATGGGATGGACCTGTCCGCCGCCGCCTATGAGTGGGACCACGCGCGCCAACTCATGGCGATTCGCTTGGCCGAGGCCGCCGGCAAGATTGACCGTAACGAATTGTCCCGCAACATCTACACGCGGGAATTTTTGCAGGCTCGCCCGCTGCTGTCCGCCGTTGATCCGGACCTACCGCCAGCGGTGCTGCTGATCGATGAGCTGGACCGCGCAGACGAGCCATTCGAGGCCTTTCTGCTGGAGCTGCTGGCCGATTTTCAGATCAGCGTGCCCGAGTACGGCACAGTGCGAGCGGTAACGCGCCCGGTGGTGGTGCTTACCTCCAACCGCACGCGAGAGGTGCATGACGCAATTCGGCGTCGCTGCCTCTATCACTGGGTCGATTATCCCGACGCAACGCGAGAGCGGGCGATTTTGGATGCTAAGGCGCCAGGTGTGCCTGCTCGCCTTGCCGCGCAGGTTGTCGCCTTTGTACAGCGCCTGCGTGGTGAGGAGCTCTTCAAGCTGCCTGGCGTGGCTGAGTTGATCGACTGGGCGCAGGCGCTGACCTACCTGAACAGGTCCGAGTTGACTGCCGGCGACGTCGATGAGACGCTTGGCGTGCTATTAAAGTATCAGGATGATATTGCTAAGGTCCGGGGGGCTGAGGCCGCAAGGCTGATGCAGGAGGTCACCGTTGCCTGAGGTTGGCTTCTCACAGCCTGCTCGACGGTCGCGATGGCTTAAAGCGTTGGCGCATGGCGGTAATATCTCAACGACGCTCTGTCCGCAATCTGACGGAATTGGTTGACCATCATAGCAACGATTGAGTCAGCTCGGGTGCAGCCGCCAGGGTGGCTGTCCAGTGAATGCGGTGATGTTTCTGCAGAAACGCCACGCAAGCGGCGGCGCACTCAACAATATTTCGGGCGATCTTGGTCTGGCATCCTGTGGAAGCGACCAAACGCGTCACGCCAGGTGTTCAGGCGATGATCCACCCTTTTCACGATCCCGGTTGCAATTCAACGATCTCTCGGCCATATCCCACTTGTTGGCGGCTGAGAAGCCTTGGGGTTATCATCCTGAGGCGGTCTAGCCGCCAATAATTCACACGCGGGGTGCCTTTCCCGGCCTTAGTTGGTCCGGATCCGGTGCCTAACGGCAACCCCCGCGGAGGCAACAACCGGACGACTGGAAAGGAGCGCGCCGATGGCGATGCCCGAATTTACTCTTCGCCAGCTGCTGGAAGCCGGCGTACACTTCGGCCACCATACTCGCCGCTGGAACCCGCGCATGGCGCCGTTTTTGTACGGAACGCGCAATCAGGTTCATATCATCGACCTACAGCAGACCGTGCCGATGCTGGATCGCGCGCTGCGGGCCGTACGTGATGTCACTGCCGCTGGCGGGCGCGTCCTGTTTGTCGGAACCAAACGCGCCGCGGCCGAACAGGTCGCTGATGCCGCCAAGCGCTGCGGCCAGTACTACATTAACCACCGCTGGCTTGGCGGCACGCTGACCAACTGGAAGACAATTACCGGCTCAATTAAACGGCTTCGTCATATTGAGGATCTGGTCGCTGGCGACACCCAGGGTCTGACAAAGAAAGAGGTCCTCGATATCACCCGCGATAAGGACAAGCTGGACCGCGCGCTGGGTGGCATCAAGGACATGGGCGGCCTGCCAGACATCCTGTTCATCATTGATACTAACAAGGAAAAATTGGCGGTTGAAGAAGCCAACAAGCTGCACATTCCGGTTGTCGCGGTATTGGACAGCAACTCCGACCCGGCCGGCGTCACCTTTCCGATCCCAGGCAACGATGACGCGATCCGGGCGATCTCTCTCTACTGCGACCTGATCGCTGGCGCGGTGCTGGATGGTATTAGTGCCGAGATGGCGGCTTCCGGCACCGATATCGGCGCGCGAGAGGAGCTTCCGACCGAAGCTCTTGCGGACGCCGAACCGGTCAGCGCCTGAACCTATTTTCAGGAGAACAATTATGGCTGAGATTACCGCAGTCCTGGTGAAAGACCTGCGCGAGAAGACCGGCGCAGGCGTATTGGACTGCAAGAAGGCGCTGACCGAAACTGATGGCGAGATCGAACCGGCCATCGACTGGCTGCGAAAAAAGGGTCTCGCCGCTGCTGCGAAGAAATCCGGTCGCGTTGCCGCGGAAGGACTGATCGCTGTCGCTTCCATCCGAGGCAAGGCCGCCATGGTGGAGGTCAATGCGGAAACTGATTTCGTTGCCCGCAACGAGACGTTTCAGCGCTTTGTGGAAACGGTTGCGCAGATTGCCTTGCAGGTCGGTGACGATGTGGATGCCATTAAAGCGGCTTCTTTCCCCGGAAGCACCGGAACCGTAGCCGAGGAATTGACGCAGATGATCGCGACGATCGGTGAAAACATGAACCTGCGACGGGCGAAGGTACTGTCTGTCGGACGGGGCGTGGTCGCCACGTATATGCACAATTCCCTCAAGCCGGGGCTCGGCAAGATCGGCGTGTTAGCAGCGATCGAAGGTCCCGGCGAAATCGACACACTGGAAGTACTCGGCCGCCAGGTCGGTATGCACGTCGCCGCCACGCGACCGGAGGCACTCGACATCGACGCGGTCGATCCGGCGGCGTTGGAGCGGGAACGTGCGGTCTTGATGGAGCAGGCGCGTAGCTCCGGCAAACCCGAGGCCATCATCGAGAAGATGGTCGAAGGTCGTCTGCGCAAATATTATGAGGAAGTGGTGCTGCTCGAGCAGATCTGGGTGCATGACGGCGAAAGCCGGGTGCGGGCTGTCGTTGAGAAGGCTGGTGTCACCTTGTCAGATTTCGCACGTTTCCAGCTTGGCGAAGGCATTGAGAAACCGAAGGATGATTTCGCTGCCGAGGTAGCCGCCACAGCCGGAGTTTGACAAACGCGCGACTTGTTAGGGACGGGCGGTACCACTACGGTGCCGCCCGTTCTGCATTGCCTCAAAGAAGTCGCATGACGGGACGAATATGGCAGGAGTCACATGGCAAAGCCTGCGGTCTATCAGCGCGTTCTGTTGAAACTGTCAGGCGAAGCGCTGATGGGGCGGCGTGAGTTTGGCTTGGACAACGAGATGGTCAGCGCTATCGCCAACGACATCAAGGATGTTGTGGCCATGGGAGTCCAGGTTTCGGTTGTTATCGGCGGCGGCAATATCTTCCGTGGAGTTTCCGGCGCTGCATCCGGTATGGATCGTGCCCAGGCGGACTATATGGGTATGTTGGCGACCGTGATGAACGCCCTAGCCGTTCAGTCGGCACTGGAAAAGCGCAACGTGCCGACCCGCGTGCAATCTGCGATTCCGATGGCATCAGTGTGTGAGCCATACATTCGGCGGCGGGCGGAGCGACACATGGAAAAGGGCCGGGTGGTGATATTCGCCGCAGGTACCGGCAATCCGTTTTTTACCACCGATACGGCGGCGGCGTTACGCGCGGCCGAGATGCACTGCAACGCACTGCTGAAGGGCACCCAGGTTGATGGCGTCTATTCAGCCGACCCGCGCAAGGTGGAGAACGCCACCCGGTACGATCAGTTGACCTACCTCGACGTGCTGGCTAACGACCTTGCCGTGATGGACGCGGCCGCGATTAGCTTGGCGCGCGAAAACCATCTGCCGATTATTGTATTTAACATCCACGCCCCCGGCGCCTTTGCTCATGTGATGCGCGGCGAAGGTGCGTTCACGCGGATTTTTGAACATGAAAACTAGCGCATGTTAATCCGCTAATTGCGATCTTAGATTGAATTTCTAGATATCGCTCTGTAGGGAGTTGGGAGGCAGCAATGGCCACCGCCAATCTAAACAGCTTAAAACAGGATCTCAGCCGCCGCATGGACGGTGCGTTGGAAACGTTGCGGCGAGAATTTGCCGGGCTGCGCACTGGTCGAGCCCATCCGGGCTTGCTAGAACCAGTGAAGGTCGTCGCCTATGGCACTGAAATGCCACTTAACCAAGTCGGCACGGTTGGCACACCTGAACCCCGTATGCTGACCGTGCAGGTGTGGGACAAGTCAATGGTCTCGGCCGTGGAGAAAGCGATCCGGGACTCAGGCCTTGGCCTGAATCCCGCAGCCGACGGCATGGTCGTCCGCGTGCCGATCCCGCAACTCACCACGGAGCGCCGTAATGAGCTTGCAAGAACCGCCAACAAGTATGCTGAAGGCGCTAAGATAGCCGTGCGCGGCGTGCGACGCGATGGCATGGAGCAAATCAAGGCCTACGAGAAGAAGCACGAGATCGGCGAGGACCTGGCGAAAAATTGGTCCGACGAGGTGCAAAAACTCACCGACCAGTACATTAAAAAGGTGGACGACGCGCTCTCGGATAAGGAAAAGGATATCAGGCAGGTTTGAAGCGAGTCCCGGGCCCACAATGCCTGTCATCAGCCATTCAGTCACCGAAGTCTGCGAGGAAGCGCCGTCATCTGTAGCGATTGGCCAAGCAGTTGCGGTCCACGAAATTCCAGCTCTTGGTCCTGCCCATGTGGCGATCATTATGGATGGGAACGGCCGTTGGGCGGCGTCCCGTAGCCTGCCCAGAATATCTGGTCATCGCGAAGGCGCCCGCGCCGTTCGGCGCGCGGTCGAGGCGGCCATTCGCAGTGGTGTTTCCTGGCTCACCGTCTACGCCTTCAGTAGCGAGAACTGGCGACGCCCGGCGACAGAGATCCTCGATCTGACTGGATTGCTGCGACGCTATCTGAAAACGGAAGTCGCGGAACTTAAGGCAAATGGCGTGCGCCTGCGCTTTATCGGCGATCGTGAACGGTTTGACCGTGATATTCAGACTGATCTAGAAGCGGCAGAGCGCGATACACAACGCAATTTGCGCCTCAATCTGACGATCGCGCTGTCATATGGAGCCCGGGCGGAGATCGCCGCCGCGGCTCGTGCCGCCGCTGGCGCCGTGCTGGCAGGTAAACTCGAGCCCGACAAGCTGTGCGAAAACGTGTTCGAGGGCTTTCTCGCGACCGCCGGCACGCCCGACCCCGATCTAATCATTAGGACCTCGGGGGAGCAGCGTCTGTCGAACTTTCTGCTTTGGCAGGCCGCATACGCGGAACTGGTCTTCCTCGACGTGCTGTGGCCCGACTTTAACGAGACCCATTTTGCCGCTGCGCTCGCTGACTACTCCCGACGGGACCGCCGATTTGGCGCTCGCCCAGGCTGAGGACCCGCTGCAGGTCCGTACCCCGGCCGAGCGTTCGGCACGCTGGGTCGACCTGCGGACGCGGCTCCTCTCAACCGTTGTCATGGTTCCCGTCGCGCTTGGATGCATCTGGATCGGTGGCGCGGCCTTTGCGGCTCTTGTGGCGTTGATTTCAATTGGTATGACAGTCGAATGGCTACGTATGTGTCGGGCGGAATTTGCCCCACAGCCGGTCCTGATGTTCGCCTGTTTGCCATTGGTCGTGTTTTTGACGACGGTCGGAGCCACGGCGAGCGGGATCGGCCTGCTGGCGGCGATCACAATTGTTGCCCTTATCCGCCTTGGCCGATTTCGGATCCACTCGGTTACTGCCATTTGGCATCCCGTATATCGGCACGGGTACAGTCGCCCTGATCTGGCTGCGGGCCACTGATCACGGCCGTGCCGACGCGATCGCCCTGCTGCTGGTCATCTGGGCAACTGATATCGGCGCCTATGGCGTTGGACGTGCTGTCGGCGGCCCGCGCCTCGCGCCACGAATCTCGCCTGGCAAAACGTGGTCCGGCGCTGTCGGGGGCCTGTTGGCTGGCATGATTGCCGGGCTCATCATCGCCGTCGTGCTCGGCACTGCGGACACAAACTGGCGAGCAGTCATTCTCGCCAGCTTGATCGCCGGCGGCGTTGCTTGTGTTGGTCAGGCGGGCGACCTGTTTGAAAGCCTACTGAAGCGCTACTTTGGTGTGAAAGACTCGGGCTCGCTAATCCCGGGCCATGGTGGTCTAATTGATCGGCTGGACGCCGTCCTTGCTGCCGCACCTGTCGCGGCCCTACTGGCGCTTGTCCTCGGACGTGGAGTAATCCCTTGATAATGAGAACTCCACGTCCTTCCAGGGATCATCCGCACGGACCACCCGCCGCTCCACGTTCGGTGACAGTCCTGGGCAGTACCGGTAGCGTTGGCACTCAGACCGTTACCTTGCTTGCTGCGGAACCGGAGCAATTCGCAGTGCGTGCGCTCGTCGCGGGCCGTAATGCCGCGCTGCTTGCGCAGCAGGCCATAGCCCTGCATGCTGAGCGGGCTGTGGTGGCCGATCCTGCGTCGTATGCGGCGCTGCGCGACGCCCTAGCCGGCACGGGGATTGAGGTCGCAGCCGGACTCGAAGCGGTGATCGAGGCTGCCTCCATGCAGGCAGATTGGACCATGGCAGCCATAACCGGGGCTTCGGGTCTGGCACCGACTCTCGCCACCATCCGGAGAGGCGCCTGCATTGGTTTAGCCAACAAGGAGGCGCTGGTATGCGCCGGCGAGGTGATGTTGCGTGCCGTGCGCGAGGCAGGGGCCACCCTGTTGCCGGTCAACTCCGAGCACAACGCCATTTTCCAGTCGATGGCCGACGGTAATCATGGCGCGGTAGAGAAGATCGTGCTCACAGCTTCGGGTGGTCCGTTTCGTACCATGAGCCTGGAAGATATGGCCCGCGTTACGCCTGAAGCAGCGTTGCGTCATCCGATTTGGTCGATGGGCGCCAAAGATCAGCATCGACTCCGCGACGATGATGAACAAGGGGCTGGAGGTTATCGAGGCGGCTCGCCTGTTTAGTATGCCGGAGACCGCCATCGAGGTTCTGGTGCATCCGCAATCGATCATCCACGGCATGGTTTACTACCGTGACGGATCGGTGCTGGCGCAGCTTGGCTCGCCGGATATGCGTATTCCAATCGCCCATGCCCTGGCGTGGCCGCGCCGTATGGCGACGGTGTCGCCTCGCCTGGATCTGGCACAGGTCAGCCGCCTAGAGTTTACCGAACCCGACTTGAACCGTTTTCCGGCCGTTCGGTTGGCGCGGCAGGCATTGCGGGCGGCTGGCGGTGCTCCCACCATTCTGAATGCGGCCAATGAAATCGCGGTTGCGGCTTTCCTCCAGCGGCAAATCGGCTTCCTCGACATCGTTGATATTGTCGACCGGGTTCTACAGCAACTAGGCACACCGCCGGCGGAGTCGCTGGACGACGTTATTGCGCTCGACGAGACGGCCCGCCGGACGGCTCGGCCGCTGGTCCCGGCTCGAGCTGCGTAATGAACCTGTTTCTGACTTGAAGGGCTAAATCGTGGTGACCGCCATTCCGGAGTTTGCTCGCAGCGCCGCCGCCTTCGTCGTCGTCTTGGGTGTGCTCGTGTTCTTTCATGAACTTGGCCACTATCTTGGCGGCGCGCTGGCGGGGCGTCCGGGTCGAGACGTTTTCCATCGGCTTCGGGCAGGCGATTACGTCCTGGACCGATCGGCATGGCACCGTCTGGAAGCTGGCGTGGCTTCCCCTCGGTGGTTACGTGAAGCTGCACGGTCAGGAACGGCCTGAAGACGTGTCGGACCAGGTGCGCGCCGGCTGGATCGCCGGTCATACCTTTCACGAGAAGTCGGTGCTCTCCCGCGCAATTGTGGTCGCGGCAGGACCGGTGGCCAATTTCCTGCTCGCTATGGTCGTCTTCGCGGGTCTCTTCATTGCGGTCGGCAAGCCGGTGACTCTGCCGATCATTGCCGAGGTGATGCCGGACAGCGCCGCATCCCGCGCCGGCTTGCTGGCGAAGGACCGAATCGTCGCGATCGCTGGCGACAACACTGGCACTTTTGAGGACCTGCAACGGATCATCACAGCTCATCCGGCGCAAACCCTTGCCGTCACCATTCGGCGCAGCGGTACCGACCAAGTGGTCCCCGTGACCACCGAGTCGCGACAGGTCGGCGGTCACCAGGTCGGCATGCTGGGCGTCCGGGGCGGGGAGGTCGAATACCAGCATGTCGGACTGCCGGCGGCATTATGGGGTGGCGTCCAGCAGACCTGGACGATTACCGCGGAAACACTCGGTGGTCTGGCTCAGATGATCAGCGGCGCCCGCGGTACTGACGAACTCGGTGGCCCGCTGCGAATAGCTCAGCTATCCGGGCAAGTGGCCCAGCTAGGCCTCGCGAGCCTCGTGTCGTTTATCGCCGTGCTATCTGTAAACCTCGGTCTCATCAATCTATTTCCAATTCCCGTGTTGGATGGTGGGCATTTGCTGTTCTATCTTGTGGAAGCTCTACGCGGCCGCCCATTGCCGGCCCGTGCTCAGGAATATGGTTTTCGCGCCGGCCTTGCCGTACTGGCCTGCCTGTTTGTTTTTGCGACCTGGAACGACCTGACGAACATCGGACTGTTTCGCTGGGTGGCCGGCCTGATCGGCTGAATCCAATTTGCGACGCCAGGTAATTAGCAGCGAGGCAGTAAACCGGCCCCGAAGGATGAATTGGTTAGCTTACGTCAAAACCTATGTACGGCGCTCCCGACATGCTTGTACTAGCATCGATTGCGACCGGTCGTTATGGTGCGCTCCCTGCGCACCGCGCCGACTGTCTGTCGAGCGTTTTCTAAGCGCATCTGCCTCTGGGGGGACCAGCCTTTTGTTGATGATCCGTGCTGTGCGGCATGTTGCCGCCTGCCTGATGCCAATGCTGGTCATCGGTAACGCAATCGCCCAAAATCGTCTGTCCACACCTTCCGCTTCTGTGCCATCTGTCTCGGCGCCTGCCCCGCCCGCCCATGCCGGGCCCAGACACCCTACAAGCACGCATGCACCCCAGTCTGGCGTAATCGCGTCAATCCAGGTCGAAGGCAACGCCCGGATTGAGGAAGGAACCATCCGATCCTATCTTCTCGTCCAGCCCGGCGACCTGTTCGACCCCGATCGGCTCGATCGCAGCCTCAAGACCCTATACGCCACTGGGCTGTTCCAGGACGTTCGACTGGGCCGCAGCGGCAACACACTTATCGTGCACGTCGTTGAGAACCCCATCGTCAACCGCGTCGCATTTGAGGGAAATCACAAGCTTAGCGACGATCAACTGCGGCCAGAAATGCAGTTGCGTCCGCGCGCCGTATTCACCGCGGCGCTGGCAGAAACCGACCGGCAGCACATTCTGGACATGTATGCCCGGCGTGGCTACTTCGACGCCACGGTTGAGCCAAAAATCATCCGCCTACCAGAGAATCGCGTGGACGTTATCTTTCAGATCAACGACGGCTCTGCAACGTTGATCAGCAAGATCGTGGTCAACGGCAACAAGGCATTCAGCGAAGACCGACTGTCCGAAGTCATCAACAGCCGCGAATCCCGCTGGTGGCGCTTTCTTTCGACCTCCGACCAGTACGACCCAGAACGGCTGAATTTCGACAAGGAGTTGCTGCGGCGGTTTTATCTGAAGAACGGTTATGCGGATATCCAGATCGTTGATGCGAGCGCGGAGCTATCACCCGACCGAAAGGGCTTTTTTCTGTCGTTTACGGTCAACGAAGGCGAGCGGTACAAGGTTGGAAGGATCACCATCAATTCGCAGCTTCGCAATCTCACTGGCCAAGATCTTCGTCCAGCTCTGCAACTAACCGAGGGAGACTGGTACGACGGCGATGCCGTAGGGCGGACTGCCGATCTGATGGAAGAAGCCGTCCATAATCGCGGCTATGCCTTCGTCGAGGTGAAGCCGCGGGTCACCCGGGATGTCGCGAAGCACACCGTCGACCTGATTTTCGACGTCGGCGAAGGTCCGCGGGTCTATGTCGAACGAATCGACATTGTCGGAAACACCCGCACCAAGGACAAGGTGATCCGCCGTGAGTTCCGTCTTGCCGAAGGCGATGCCTACAACGCCGAGGCCGTGCGCCAGTCGAAGACGCGATTGACCGACTTGGGCTACTTCCAGAGCGTCGACATTGCCACCAATCCTGGGTCTGCTCCCGACAAAGCAATCCTTACCACCACGATAGCCGAAAAGGCGACCGGCGAATTAACCTTCGGCGGCGGCTACTCCACCGACGCCGGCGCGCTGGTGGATGTCGGCTTGGCGGAGCGCAACCTGGTTGGCACTGGCATCAACGCCAGCATCAACGGCACGCTTGCTCAGCGGCGTAGCTCCATCAACACGTCAATTACCGATCCGTATTTCCTGGATCGCAACCTCATCGCCGGGGTCGACGTGTTCCTAATCCAGACGAATTTTCTCGGGACCGAGCCATACGATGAGCGACGCGCGGGCTTCGATCTGCGCATTGGCTACGACTTCAACGAGCATCTGCGGCAGGTCTGGAGTTATTCACTGGTCGATCGAGATGTCTTCAACGTCAGCAGCACGGCCAGCCCGTTCATCCTGAACGAATCCGGGACGACCCTGTTGTCGCAGATCAGCCAGGTAGCTGACACTGGACTTCCGGGACAGCAAGGTTTACCCGCACTCCGGTTACGTCGTCGAGGTGGGTACCGATTTGGCCGGTCTTGGCGGGGATGCGCGTTTCGTTCGCGGCAACTTGAACGCTGCCTACTACATTCCGCTAGAGCGCCAACTGGGCAATCCGGACTGGGGCGTCAAACTCGCGGGAAGCACCGGATACATGGCATCTGCTTCCCGGCGGGCGGGAGGAAATCATCGACCGATTCTTTCTGGGTGGCGACAATCTGCGCGGCTTTGAGACTGGCGGCGCTGGTCCGCATGACAGGGTATCCGGCGATCCGCTTGGCGGCCGTTTCATCTGGACGCAAACCACCGAACTGCGCTTTCCTTTGCCGGTTTCCGCTGATCTGGGATTGAACGGCCGAGCATTCGTGGATGTGGGGAGTTTGACGGAGGCATCGTTCAGGAATGGTGGTGGTTGCGTCTCCGCCAATGGGGTGAGCTGCCAGATCAACGCTTCTCCAGCGCCGCGCGTCGGTGCCGGCGTCGGCATTTCCTGGCGCACCGCTTTCGGTCTGATAAACGTTGACTTGGCGCCGTTTGTGATCAAGCAACCAGGCGACCAGACGCAGATTTTCCGCTTCGGTTTCGGTACGAGGTTCTAGTGGTTCAAAAATGGCTTTATGGCGCCGGCACAGGTGCCGCGCTCGCGTTGCTACTTCATTCAATCGGTGCACGTGCTCAGCAGTCGCCCAATGGTGAGTGGTTCGTTCCTGGGCAGCCTCGCACAGCGGCACCGGCGGGCTCACCGCCTGTCGGCCCCCGTTCGGCGCCTCGACCTGCCTTCCAGCGTTGGAGGCGGCCCCGGCAACGGGTCGCTGCCGCTGCCAGCTGATGGCAATGGCGAACAAGCCGGTCTAACGCAGCAGCAACTTCAGGTTCAGCTGCCGCCGGCACCGGAGATCCCCGCCGTACCAAAGGGGCCGGCAACGCCAGCCGCCATCGTGGGCATCCTGTCCGTGCCTGACGTGCTGCGCGTCTCCACTGCCTATCAGGCTGCCTACAAGGAGCTGAACGCCCGAGGCCAGAAGCTGAACGAGGACGCGCAGAAGGAACAGGTCGCCCTGCGCGATTTGGGTCAGTCATTCGCGACCGAACGAGCAAAGCTGACGCCCGAGCAGATCCGCACCAGAGAGCGGGAGATTCAGGATCGCGCCACGGAGGCCCAGCGCCGGTTTGGTGAGCGTAACCGCATCATCCAGGAAGCCGGCCAGTACGTGATGGCGCAAATCAACCGAACGATGGAGCAGGTGGCACAGCAGGTGGCGCTCTCGCGCGGGATCAACCTTGTGCTCAACCGTGCGCAGATACTGGGCACCACGGCCGATTTTGATTTGACGCCGGCGGTCGCCGACGTTCTGAACAAGGCGTTGCCGGGTGTCATCGTTCCGCCCGACGGCGTGTCACCTTTGGCAATGGCGGTTCCGGGCGCGCCCGGGACAAGCTCGACCCCGACCGCGGGTGGCTCTGCCGCGCCGGCTGCGACTGCAGCTGTTACTCCCACGCCGGCCAAAGCGCCTCAGAAGCACTAACCGGTGGTGTCAGCCGCAGATCATTCGGCATCAGTAGGCGACCCCCGCTTCTTCCGGCGCATACAGGCCCGCACGCCTTGGCGGCCGTCGTCAATGCGGCTGAAGCAGAAGCGCCGCACGCGTCGCCTGATGCTGCATCGACTTGCCCCACTTGCGGCCGCCACGCAGCAAGACGTTAGCTTTTGCATGAACAACAGCAAGCATCTGCCGGACCTTCGGGCGACACAGGCAGCTGCGGTAATCGTGCATCCGGATATGCGAGAAAGCGTGCCAAAGACCGCCGTGCCAATCGTTGCGGCCGACCCGCTCGTTGCATGGGCGAAAGGTCGCGGCACTGTTCCATCCACAGCCGCCGGTAACTCCCGGCATTCATCCGTCGGCGGTCGTTGCGGCTTCGGCGCGTATCGATCCGTCGGTCGAGGTCGGGCCTCTGGCGGTGATCGGTGAGAATGTCGTGATCGGGCCGCGTGGACGCATCGCCGCGCTGGCGGTCATCGGCGACGGCGTGATCGTTGGTTCGGACGTTCGAATCGCATCGCATGTCAGCGTCTCTCACGCATTGATCGGAGACCGGGTCTATCTTTATCCGGGCGCTCGGATCGGGCAGGAAGGATTCGGCTTTGCCGTCACCCAGAAGGACTTTCATCCGGTTCCGCAGCTTGGCCGCGTGATCATCGAGAACGACGTGGAGGTTGGCGCTAATACAACAGTGGATCGCGGCGCGCTGGAAGACACGATAATAGGTGCGGGGACACGCATCGATAACCTGGTGCAAATCGGCCACGCCGTCCGGATTGGAAAAGCCTGCGTGATCGTGGCGCAAGTTGGTATCTCGGGATCGACGGTGTTGGAGGACCATGTGGTGTTGGCGGGACAGGCAGGCATCGCGGGCCATCTGCGGATCGGCTCCGGCGCCCGGATCGGAGCACAGGCCGGCGTGATGACCGACATTGCCGCACGGGCGGAGGTCGTCGGCTCTCCCGCGCAGCCGGTCAAGGCGTTTTTCAAGGAGGTCGCGACGATTCGCCGCTGGATTCGAACTGGTCATGCACCCGATTTTGTCAAAAGTCCCCGCCGCAACCCGAACCCTGACATGGATTGAAGGTCATGCATGAGGCTTTGGCGCCACGCCCTGAGGAACCCGGCAATACGATTGATGTACTCGACATCCATCGGATCATGCATGATATCCCGCACCGGTATCCGTTTCTCATGCTGGACCGGGTGGTGGATGTCGTGCTGAACCATTCAGCGATCGGGGTGAAGAACGTCTCGGTCAACGAGCCATTCTTCGCCGGGCATTTTCCGAATCACCCCGTCATGCCCGGCGTGTTGATCATCGAGAGCATGGCGCAGACCGCTGCCGTGCTGGTGGTGGAAACGTTGGGTCCGGATGCCGCCGGCAAGCTTGTCTACTTCATGTCAATCGAGGGTGCGAAGTTCCGTCGCCCGGTGGTGCCGGGGGATCAGTTGCGCATTCACGTGATCAAGGAACGCAGTCGCGGGAACGTCTGGAAATTCCACGGTATCGCCCGGGTGGATGGGGTGTCGGTCGCCGAGGCTACCTATGCGGCGATGATCATGGATCGTGCGCCGCCAAATTGAGCCTAGCCATTTTTCGCATTAATAACGCTAAAATTGCAAGCGAAACAGAGTATTACTCAGCCTTATGCGAAACATCGGGCAACAATGATTGAGTTGGTGGCGAAGTGAACGGCCCATAGGCTGCCGGTCAGGTCGACCGTACCGCGGGTCGACGGGTGGATGGCTATGAAAGTTACGGCGGCGGAAAACAGAAACTATGGATGCGATGACCGACCTAGGCTTGCCCGCCTCCGATCGTGTGAGGATTCACCCGACCGCGATCGTTGCGCATGGTGCGGAACTTGGCCCAGGCGTGCTAATCGGCCCATTTTGCACTGTGGGGCCTAACGTCGTTATCGAGGCTGGTGCCAATTTAGTATCCCACGTCGTTGTCGAGGGCCATACCCATATCGGTAGCAAGGCGAAATTGTTTCCTTTCTGCACTGTTGGTCTGGCGCCGCAGGACATGAAGTATAAGGGTGAGCCAACGCGATGTGAGATCGGTGCTCGCACCCAGGTGAGGGAGCATTGCACGATCCACCGTGGAACGGTGACCGGAACTGGCGTCACCCGCAGTTGGCGCCGACTGCATGCTGATGGCGGTGGTCCACGTCGCGCATGACTGCGCCCTGGGTAACAACGTGATTGTCGCCAATAACGCAGTGATGGGTGGCCATGTCAGCATTGCCGACCATGCGGTGATCGGCGGCGGGGCGGCAATTCACCAATTTGTCCGGATCGGTCGAGCGGCTATGATTGGCGGCGTTTCAGGTGTGGAGGCCGACGTCATTCCGTTCGGCAGCGTGATCGGCAACCGCGCTCGACTGGTCGGGCTGAATGTCATCGGTCTCAAGCGACGCGGTTTCGACAAGTCACAGATCCAGCGCCTGCACGTCGCTTTCCGTGGCCTGTTCAGCCAAGACGGGCTGTTTGCCCAAAGGCTGGAAGCCGCGCGCGCTACGCTTTGCTGGCGATGCGCTGGTCGCTGAAATACTGGCGTTCATCGATGGCCCAAGCCATCGGGGCCTGATTCGGAGCAGACTAGCACTGCCGGTTGCGGCGACCGTCTTGCGGGCGGCGATTCCTGGCTGCAATCTTCTCTGCCGGGAAGCTGCCAGGAGATTGCCGATGAGCGACTTATTGCCCACAGCCACGCGGGTGGCTGATCCCGGAATCCGCGCACTGTATCGACTGGAAAATCGCTGGCAGGCTTGGTTGGACGTCGAAGTCGCGCTGGCTCGTGCCCAGGCGGATCTGGAAATCATCCCCCATGCCGCGGCAGCGGCGATCGCCGACGCTGCTCATCTGGACAAGCTTGATCGCGCACGAATCGACGAAGGCTTCGCCCGCACCGGCCACACAATTGTTCCGCTGGTTTGGGAACTCGGCCGCGTAGTAGGCGACCCGCATGGCGGTTGGGTCCACTGGGGCGCCACGACGCAGAACATCACACAGACCGGCGACCTGCTGGTGTTGCGACAGGCGCATCAGATATTCCTCCGGCTGATCGGTCAGGTTTTGTCGGCAATGGCCGACCTGGCTGAGCGCGGCGCGGAGATGCCGATCGCCGGTCGCACTCATGGCCAGCACGCCGTCCCGGCGACGTTCGGCTACAAGGTCGCGGTCTGGATCGATGAACTCAGCCGCCATGTCGAGCGACTGCGTCAGGCGGCGCCTCGGCTATTTGTCGCGATGTTGGGTGGCGGGGCAGGGACCTACGCCTCGCTGGGGCAACTGGGGCCGAAGGTGCAGCAGGCAATTGGGCGGCTTCTGGGCTTCGGCTCCATGACCGTGCCGTCGCGAGCGATGGGCGACCATCTGGCCGAAAATATCTGTCTGCTTGCGCTCCTGGCCGCAACCTGCGGCAAGATAGGCCGGGAAATCTATACGTTGATGAAAACCGAGTTCGGCGAGGTCGAGGAACCGGTCCCGCCGGGCACCGTAGGCAGTTCCACCATGCCGCAGAAACGAAATCCGAAGCTATGCCAGGATATCATCGCCGCCGCCGCAGACATCCGTTGCCAGGTGCCATTGGCGCTGGAGGCGACGATCACCGAGCACGAGGCGGACCGGACCACCAGCCTGATGATGGACACCGCCGAGGCTCGAGCCTGCATCGCCACAGGTGACATGCTAAGCCGTTTGCTCGAGGTAATGCTCGGGCTGCACCTGAACCCGACCCGAATGCGGGCCAACCTTGATCTGGGCGGTGGGCTGATCATGGCGGAGGCGGTGATGCTGGACCTGGGTGCGGCGATCGGCCGGCAGCACGCGCATGACGCGGTTTATGACGCCGCTCAGGCAGCCTTCACCGCGAGCCAGTCGTTCAGCGATCTGCTTGCAGCCGATCCTCGGGTCACAGCCCATATGACGACACAGCAAATCGGCCGGTTGCTCGATCCGACGGCCTATACCGGACTATGTGCGGACATGGCTCGGCACGGCGCTGTACGAGCGCGCGCGCTTGCTAAGGAGTTGCTGGCATGACTGAAATGGACATTGATCATCTGCGGTCCTGGATCGGCAAGCAGGAGACGTTGCACGACAAGGTCACCCGGTTTCCGGTCGCCGCGCTGTCGGCGACACTGGATCGCGATGATGCGCCGCCACAGGCGGGCGACGCATTGCCACCGTTGTGGCACTGGCTGTACTTTCTGCCGATGGCGCGTCAGTCCTTGCTTGGCCTGGACGGCCATCCTGCTCGCGGCGGGTTCCTGCCACCAGTGCCGCTGCCACGCCGCATGTGGGCTGGTGGTCGTTTCACTTTCCACCGACCACTGCATGTCGAGGAGAGCATCAGTCGGACCTCCACCGTATAGGACATTACCGTCAAACAGGGTCGCAACGGTGCCCTGTGCTTCGTGCTGGTTCGGCACGAAATCATCGGTGAGAGCGGCCTCGCCCTGGCCGAAGAGCACGACATCGTTTATCGCGATCTGACCAGGCCCGGAGATCCGCCCGCGGCACCCCGCCCCGCTCCAGAGGATGACGTCTGGCGGCGCGATATCGTCCCCGATGACACGATGTTGTTCCGATACTCTGCCTTGACGTTCAATAGTCACCGGATTCACTACGATCGACGTTACGTAACAGAAACGGAGGGCTATTCAGGCCTGATCGTGCATGGCCCGCTGATCGCCACGCTGTTGCTGGACCTGTTGCGTCGGAATACCGCCGCGACAGTTGTCTCATTTCGATTTCGTGCCGTCAGCCCTTTGTTCGACATTGCTCCATTTTCAGTTCACGGCGCGCCGGCTGCCGACGGTAGGGCAGCACTCTGGGCCCGCGGTGCAAGAGGACATCTGGCTATGGAGGCGGAGGCCAAGACTGCAGCATGAGCTGGCTTCATCTCGCGTCATTTAGATCTCAGGGGAATATATGCGCAGAAGTAATGTCGTGACAGCGATTCTCGTTGCCGTAGTGACCACTGGTGGACCTGGCTGATAATCGGCCGGCAAGTCTTGCGAATCCTCGGGTTGTCCCAGGCTCACTCTCGACAAACGCCACAGGCAGCCGCAACCTTTGGCCGAATGAAGTCAGCGTTCGGCGGACGACCAGCGGTGGGAGGATTGTGATGACGCAAATCACGACGGAGGTGCTCATCGCGGGCGGTGGACCAGTTGGACTCTCGCTGGCAATGGATCTTGCGTGGCGTGGCATTTCGGTGCTGGTCCTCGAAAGCCGTGCCGCTGGTGAGCCGCCGAGTGTTAAGTGTAATCACGTGAGTGCGCGGACGATGGAGATCTTTCGCCGCCTTGGTGTTGTCCGGGCGGTGCGCGATGCCGGGCTGCCACACGATTATCCGAACGACGTAGCATTCCGAACAACAACCACCGGGACCGAACTCTCCCGCATTCCGATCCCTTGCCGAACCGACCGCTACACCGCGACCGAGGGGCCTGACACCTGGTGGCCGACACCGGAGCCACCTCATCGGATCAATCAGATATTTCTAGAACCGGTGCTGTTCGCGCACGCGACCGCCATGCCTGGCGTCCGCATCCTGAATCGCACGCAACTCACAGGTTTTACCCAAAGCGCAACCGGTGTGGTTGCCACCACCTATGACCTGGATAGTGACGCAACCCTGACCGTCAACGCGCAATACTTAATCGGATGCGACGGCGCGCATTCAATAGTGCGGCGCCAGATTGGTGCCAGCCTGACGGGTGACCCGCATCTTGAACAGCGACAATCCACATACATACGTGCCCCAGCTTTATTACGTGCAATCCCGACCAAGCCTGCTTGGGCAAATACGTCGCTAAACCCTCGGCGTAGTGCCAATATGTTCGCAATTGATGGACGCGAAACCTGGCTGGTCCACAATTACATGCGCCCGCACGAGACCTTCGACACGGTCGACCGTGAGCACTGCATCAGACTGATCCTGGGCGTCGGACCGTCGTTCCCGTTCGAGATCATCGCCAAGGAGGACTGGACGGCACGGCGCATGATCGCCGATCGATTCCGCGACCGGCGCGTATTCCTGTGTGGGGACTCGGCGCACATTTGGGTGCCGAACGCCGGCTACGGCATGAACGCCGGCATAGCAGACGCAATGAACCTTTCCTGGATGATTGCCGGCGTGCTGAAGGGCTGGGCGCCGCCCGCAGTGCTACAATGTTACGAGTTGGAGCGTGCGCCGATCACCGAGCAAGTCTCCCATTACGCGATGAACACGGCACTCGCACTAGCTCGGCAGCGAAAAGTGGTGCCTGATAATATTGAGGGTCCTGGGCCGGAAGGTGACGCTGCGCGCGTCCGTGTCGGACAAGAGGCATATGATATAAATTTAGGTCAATTTTGCTGTGGCGGTCTCAATTTCGGCTATTTCTACGAGAACTCGCCGATCATTGAGTATGACGGCGCCAGTCCCCCACGATACAATCTATACGATTTCATGCCATCAACTGTGCCCGGTTGTCGCGTCCCACACATCTGGCTACATAATAACCTCTCTCTCTACGATGCACTTGGTCCAGATTTCACACTTCTCCGTTTTGATAGAAATGTAGAGGTAAGTGGATTTCTCACAGCCGCCGCTGCTCGACGGTTCCCGCTCAATCTCCTGGACATATCGAGCACGGAGCCGGTGTATGAGCAGAAGCTGGTCATTTCCCGGCCAGACCAGCATGTCGCTTGGCGAGGCAATTCGGCGCCTAAAGATCCACTCGATCTCATCGACAGAATCCGCGGAGCGGCTCTCCGTGCCGGAGATGAACCAAGCCATCCGACAAATTAAGCTGCTTTTCGGACTTTTTCGTCGGTGAACAATCTGACCATTTCGCAGAAGGTCCGGCAGATATTCCGGCTTGCGCGACGTTACCTTACCGTCCGCGATGACCGACGCGTCTTCCCAAGTGGCACCAGCGCGTTGCAGATCAGTTCGCAACGACGGCCATAATGTTCATACGGCGGACGCGGACGTCGTCGGCCTCGATCAACGTGCACGGCCCGTGGCAGATCGCGGCGATCGGCTATTCAGCCTCCACGAAGTGCCGCACGAACACCACCGCTGCTGGGTCAGTCCGAAGCGTATCCGGATTGGCCACGCCACTTGGAAGCACCAATGCATCGAAACCATTGGTGAGGCGCTGTTCAGTTCCTGGTCATCAGTCAGCTTGTTGCCCTTCTCCGCATGGTTCCTGCTCTGTATTTGCCCATGATGCGGCGCGATCACGAACACTTTAGCCGACGCGGCCCTAAGCGCATCTGTCGGTTCAGTCAGCTCAACCTGCTCAACACCATCAGTCGCCAACACCGCGATCTTCTTTTGCTGCCGCTCGATCAACTGGACGGCCAGTGCCAGCATTGACGATCTGGCATGGTTACGCCGGATGTCCTCATACAAGGGCGCCCCGTGCCACGGATCCGATGGCTGATGCAGCGTGTGGCAGCCATACCCTGGCTCCATGATATGAGCGCGGCCGCGTGCTCCCGCCGAGCGATGACGATGCGCGACAGAGCGGCAACACGTAACTTGGCATCACGCGGCACGAAGAAAACATCGAGCTCCGAATCACCGTCGGTGCCAGATAATAGGAACTGTCAAAGAAATCGGCTCGATCGGACTGATGCCAACAAGTTTCGCCATCGTCAGGACCGGGGGTGTCGATCCGAGCCTGTGCGAAATCTTCATCATCCAGAGGGACGTAGCGATCCTTCTCGAATTCATAGCCCTTCATCAAGTTCGATCGTGACAGTTCCTCGTCGGTTTCCGCATCCAAGGTGTCCACGCGGATGCGATGGCCGGTCTTCGGATCGATTAGGTGGAAATGCGGCCCGCTACTGCCGCGCACCACGCTGTGGAGTACGATGGGCAGGATACCGACACTGAGCGGAGGCGGCTGCGCCAAATGGGCCTGGGTGGCATGATATGACCTCGAGCCGTGACAAACTGCAACGCCGGACGAGAGAGAGGGTTTCGGGAACCTTTGACCTTCGCAAAACTCTTCCTAAAGTGTCCGGTTGCCTATGAATGATAAAAAGATATTTGCTTTGGTGCGAACCCAAAAGCAATTTCCGCGTTAACGACTACCCGGAGGATACGAATGGACGACGTTGGGCCGTATCAGAGACCCTTAAGCCGCACCGATCTTTCTGTTCGGTTCCGCACCGTGAGACATCACACGGAACGACTGGTGGCATCGCTGAGCGACGAGGATCAGTGTATACAATCAATGCCGGACGCCAGCCCGGCCAAGTGGCATCGCGCACACACGACCTGGTTCTTCGAGCAATTTGTTCTCGTGCCCTTCGTTCCCGATTATCAGGTATTCGATGCCGCCTTCTGTTTCCTATTCAACTCCTATTATGAGACAGTCGGCGCTCGGCACCCCAGGCCGTTTAGAGGGCTGCTGACGCGTCCCTCGGCCCGGCAAATTGCCGATTATCGTAGCCACGTAGATGCGGCGTTGGCAGATGCCCTGAATGTGCTGCCGGAGAAGGCGCTTCCTATCGTTGAGCTGGGCTTGCACCACGAGCAGCAGCACCAGGAACTATTGATCACCGACCTGCTGCACGCGTTCGCGGCTAACCCATTGTACCCAGCTGTGTTCCCTGACTGGAACGAACCACTGGGCTCGGAGCAGGCGACCCGGTTCATTGCCTGTCACGGCGGCCTGCATCGTCTCGGCCACCGCGGCGGTGGGTTCAGTTTCGATAACGAGACGCCGAGGCACGAGGTACATCTGAACAGCTTCGCCATCGCCTCCCGCTTGGTCAGAAATAGCGATTGGGAGGCCTTCATCAATGATAATGGATACCGAACGGCGTCCTTGTGGATGTCGGACGGCTGGACAATCGTGCAAGCGGCAGGGTGGGTCGCTCCGCTTTATTGGCGCGAACAGGACGGCATCTGGTGCCAGTTCGGCCCAGGTGGTCTGCTGGCCCTGGAGCGAGGTGCGCCGGTCCGACACATAAGCTGGTACGAGGCCGACGCGTTCGCGCGCTGGGCCGGTGCGCGCCTGCCGACCGAAGCTGAGTGGGAAGCGGCGGGATCTGTGTCCGGGATCGAGGAGCGTACTGCTCATGTCTGGCAATGGACCGAAAGCGCTTACCGGGCCTATCCCGGCTACCGTCCTGCGGCTGGCGCGATTGGCGAATACAACGGCAAGTTCATGATTAACCAAATGGTGCTGCGCGGCGGTTCTCTCGCGACACCGCAAGATCACACACGAATTACCTATCGGAACTTCTTTCATCCCGACAAGCGATGGCAGTTCGCTGGCCTTCGTCTGGCACGGGATCTCTAGCGGAGGACAACGTGCCGAACCATCCTGGATCTGTTCCCATTGCGGGGCAGAGTGACGTTGTCGATGCTGCCGTTGCAGGCTTGACGGCGTCAGCCAAAACTCTGCCATCGCGACTGCTTTACGATGAGGAAGGTTGCAGGCTGTTCTATGAGATCACCAGACTGCCAGAATATTATCTAACCCGAACGGAACGCGCCTTGCTAGCCGACGTGGCGGCAAGCGTGATTCCTGAGGACATGAGAGCAGGGGCGCTGGTGGAGTTCGGCGGCAGCGATGAAGCGAAGGCTCGCTACCTGCTGGATCTACAAACCGCCGATGGCAAACCTGTTTTCGAGACATACGTTTCAATCGATGTCGCCGGAGCAGCATTGTTGGATATGCAAGTCCGGCTGCGGGCGTCCCATCCGAAACTGCGGGTCCTGCCGATTGCTGCCGATTTTATGCAACCCCTCCGCCTGCCCGACATAGGACGCCGACGGTTCGGCTTCTTCCCAGGCTCCACCATTGGCAACCTTGATCCCGACGCGGCAGTCCGATTTCTGCGATCGGCGCATGCCTCTTTGGGCCCCGGATCATGGTTCTTGCTGGGCGCCGACTTGCGAAAGGACCCGGCAATCCTATTACCCGCGTATAATGATCCAACCGGTCTCACAGCGGCCTTTAACCTCAATTTGCTGCGGCGCCTTAACCGCGAAGCCGCAGCCAACTTCGATCTCCAGGCCTTCCGACATCGTGCGATCTGGAACGACCTTGAGAGCCGCATCGAAATGCACCTAATTTCCAACTGCAACCAAGTGATCGACCTGGCGGGCCAACAAATCCGTTTTCTAGAAGGCGAGTCCATCCACACGGAAAACAGTTACAAACACGAGCCCGAAGTGCTCATCGGCTTGGCCCGCAGCGCAGGCTGGATCTCCGAACGTATCTGGACAGACCCCGCAGAACTGTTTGGCGAATTTCTGTTCCGGCGCCGATGAGTTTCCGGACCGAGGCCACGCTATCATGAGGAACCAGACAACTGAGACCTGCCTTTACGGAAAAAGCGCGGCGCTTCCAACCAATAGGTTAGTAGGAACGTTTTGACTGGCTAAGCCGCAAGACGGTCTTGGGATGCGACCTTTGGTTGACTCCCCGACTTCAACGGGTCGCCCGTCAGGAAGGCACGAAGCTGAAGTCTGGCGCGGTGTACACGGCTTTTGAGCGTCCCAATTGCACATCCAGTTATCTCGGCGGCATCCTCGTAGGACTTCTCCTGAAGCACAATCATATATAATGCCTCCCGCTGGTCCTGCGGCAAGCGGCTAAGCGCCCAACCCAGTTCACGCAGTGCAGTACGATCCTCATGGGTAGCGGCAACCTGGATTTCCGGCATGTTCTCCATGTCTGTGAACTCGCGCCGGCTGCGTACGCTACTAATAAAATGGTTTATCATGATACGATGCACCCAGGCCGAGAAATTCGTGCCGGGGATGAAGCAATCTTTTGCGACCAGTGCCTTAGTGACGACATCCTGCGTCAGATCGTCTGCGGCAGAGCGGTTCCTGGTTAGCGCAAGCGCCCAAATGCGCATCTTCGGCATGAACGAGATGAGCTGCTCGTGAAATTCCTGTGGCATTAGAAGACGCCTCCTGATCTATCAATCACGGCTAACTCGAGTTACCTGTGTAGCAGTTCGTAACCGTGCAACCCGTCTGACAGGACGGTGATCAGCAGGTTGCGTTACCTTTACGTTGACCTGGACCTGTAGGGTTAATTTTAATGTGTGCCTGACCGTATGACATCACATGACAATGAACACGATCACTTTCATTGTGGTCATCTTCCCCACGGCGCAGTTCTTGTTCAACGATCAGTCTCTCGAGGTGAGTATCTTGCGGTTTAGCATATCTCTCGTTGCCGGACTGGCAGGTCTGGTCCTTCTGGGGTGCGCCATTTTTGGTCAGCCAAAGTTGTATCTTCGCGAGGTGCGGCAACAATGGAATGCGCTCGTTGAATCCCCTCCTGCTGACTTCTGTACCGTCTGCGCCTGCTCAGTCGGATCAGGAACGCGACAGCATTACACAGCAGGTGGAACGGCTTCAACAACAAGTGATGCAACTCAGCGATCGGCTTGCTGCGGCGCAGTCTGCTGCCGACCAAGCCCGTCAACAACTCGCGTCATTGCAGCAGCAACAGGCCGCTGTGCCACCCGTCAGCCAGCCTGCCTCCAGTCAGACGCCGCAGCAATTTGTCTATCCACCAGCGCAGCAGACGGTCTCGCCAGTTGATCGAACTCCAGATCAAATGGTGATTCCGTCCGGGGCCGAACGGCGTGAAGGGCCAAAGTCGTCGAAGGCGCGAACAGAAAACGCCACGGCACGAGTTGAGCCGGCCGACATGCAGTCAGTGCTCGCACGCCTACGCCAACGTCCAGCTCCGCCGGCTCAGCCGGCTCAGCCGGTTGATAACCCGGCTAACCCGGCTCTCAGCGAACCTCCAAACCGTCCGCCGTCACCGTCGCGCCAGCGCCTTGCTATGGCGCGGGCCGCGTTGATGAGTGGTCGCATCGATGATGCAAGGCGGCTACTGCAGCAGGTGCAACTGCAACTGGTGTTTCGTCCGGTCGGCTCCGGCGATGTCGATGCGCCGAACGCCGGACAGGGCGCATCTGACGTGGCCAAGGCTCTTGGAGCACTCGGCGGCAACGACACGTTGCAAAGTCAGCACTATATTGAGCGCGCCATGGACGATGTGGCCGGAGCGAGTCGGCAGGAAACTGAGAACACATCGGACATGCAACTCGGCGGCTATGCACCAGCCTATCCGCCGCGATAGAGTGCAACACGTCGCGATTACGTAAAGTCAATCAATTCATCGTTGCCCCTCCTATCGTTTTGCAGGCTTGTACGCAGGAATCATCACCTCTCACATTACCAAAGGTTGGCATGTCCCTTGCTGCTTCGCTGAATTAATTGCTTTAATCGATCAGTGCCGGCAGGATCAATACGCACATAGTAGAGCCGCTTCCCGCTATCCACCTCCCACAGTTTTTGACCCTCGCTGAACTTCCCGATAAAGGTCTGCAAACATGAGGCAACAAAACATCCATCTCTTGATCCGAAGCGGCATCGAGCCAACCCTGCCGGTGCCGTGGCGGCCTGGCGCCCTGCCGGCCGCACTTGTCGTAGCGTCCGCAGTTGCGATCGCCGGTTGCTCCCAGGTTCCGAACCTGCCGCCGGCACCGCTGGAGCCCGCTCCGTCCTCCTACGTCGCCAATCTGCCCCCGTATCGCATCCAGGTAGGCGACGTGCTTGAGGTCCGCCTGCTGTTGAACCCGGAACTGAACGAGGAAGTCTCGGTTCGTCCCGATGGCCACATCTCCACCACAGTCGTTCCGGATGCCGTTGCCTACGGCAAGACTCCGGCCGAACTGGCGGACACGTTGCGCAGCATCTACTCCCGCGATTTGCAGAAGCCGCGGCTGTCAGTTGTGGTGAAATCGTTTGCACCCACCCGCGTCTACGTTGGTGGTGAAGTCAACACACCCGGCGAATTCATCACCGTCGGGCCTACGCTTACGCTATCGCAAGCGCTGGCTCGCGCTGGTGGGACAAAGCTCAGCAGCGATGACTATTCAGTCTACATTATCCGCCGCGGCCCGGACGACAAGCCGGAGTTCCTGTCAACGCACTGGAAGGCTTTGCGTACTGGCCACGATCCGATGGCTGATGTCCGGTTGGCGCCATACGACGTGGTGTTCGTGCCCAGATCGACCATTGCCGAGGTGTATACCTGGTACAACCAGTACATCGGGCAGTTCGCCAACCCCAGCTTCGGGTTCTCCTATCTGGTCAATCCGACTGCTACGACGGGCGCTATCGTCGCCGCTCCGACCGCCACAGCACGCTGACGTGGAAACGACGCCGGTGTCCCCGGCGTCGCCTCATGTATCTGACCGGCGAGTAGGGATCGGGCTGACGTGCCGGTGTGGACTGAACCGCGCTTGTACGAGTGCCATGTTGGTGCGCGACATCTCGCGCTCAGGTCTGCTGATCGGCATAGGCGCAGACTGATTCTTGAGTTGACGTTACGGCGCAGTACTCTCCTACTCCCTGGGTCAACCGCAGTTCTGCGGAATTCGCGTCGCACGCCGCGCCTTGGCGTTGCGCTTCGTGTGCCAATTGCGGACAGTCATAGTAGATGCACTGCGGCGGTAAAATCGGACTGCGAATGCAAAATGGTGCAGCGCTAGTGGTTTGATGCCAACGCCCAATTCAGGGCGTTGGCTGAATCAGCCCACCAAACTAAGCTAGTGGTCTGACGCAGACTGCACTTTCTGTCTGTGTCAGACCACTAGCCGATCACCCGATCGCGTCGCATACCACGACCGCTCGTGCGGCAAGCTGCGCCGTTTGGACAACATAAGTACGGTGTAGGGTAACGCGGGATACTCTCAGTATTCGGCCGTCGAGGTGATGTTTTCGCCGGTCCGTTCGAGCATGTTTAACAATGTCAGGCGCTCTTCGGGCGGACACAGTTTTGGACCGGCAATGCTCCCCGGCGGTATCCAGCAAGCACGGCCGCAACGCGCGGCGAATCGCGAAAACCTGCCGATCGAAGCGACTCGGACAGTTCGGTCAAATTCACGGTGTCGATGAGTAGTCTATCACTGACTGCGGTAGCTCGTCTGATCACAGACATCATTTCGCGCACGTTGCCCGGCCAGTGATAGGTCAGCAGGGTGACCATTGCGTCAGGCGTAAAACCATCAATGGGTCGGCTGAAGCCGGCGGAAGCAATCTGCAGGAAGTGGCCCGCCGTTGGCATGCTCGATCTGGCCCAAGCTTTGACAGTAGCGCCAGTGAAAGCACCCTTTTCGTGGCCGAGTAACTCTGAGGCAACAAGGCTCGACGGAATGGCTGCACAATTCAGCGCAACAAAGGGTCCGCGACCGCGGCGCGACCCTTTATGGATCGCCTGGGCCACTAATCCTTTGCCGATGCCGCTTTCGCCGGTTATCAGGATCGGATCATCCGTCAACTCAAAGCGATTGATCAGGCCCGCGACCCGTCGCATGGCGCCACTTTGGCCGACAATGTTCTTGCCCAGGATGCTTTTGCCGATACCACCGTTATCGTGAGCCGCAATGGGTGCCGCGGCAACAGACGCACATTCGCGGTCTATGAAGTCGTAAAGCCGCCCCAACAGCGTGGGATCCTCAGCCGCACGGTCAAGCAGGAGCCTGGCCAGTCTCCGCGCCGGAAGACGAGCCAAATCTTCGAAGGTGATACGAGTCACGGGTGCGACGTCAGCGTAAAGCGATACGCATGCTTGCCTCGAAAGTGGCCGATCTTCTAGCATCCTGGATTGGTTTTGTAGTTTGGTATGAAAGACACCCGTTTCGTCGCGTGACGTGTTATCGAAAAGCTCTCCTACGCGGGATCACGAGCGCGTGGAATGTCATCATCAGAAAGGAAGCGTGATGATCTCAAGATCATGGACACGAACGTGTTCGTGTCATCACCACACGCCGATGTGGTCAAACATAACTTAGATCCATTGCACTCAAAGCATTATCACACAGCATCTTCGATTACCGTGGCATAAAGTACAGGATCTTGTGTAAACGCCTTCCTATGCGGTCGCTCCTGTCCCTTTTGTTCCTGCTGCCCGGCTTTGCGCTTGCCGGCCGCGATCCTCCCCACCGACCAGTCAATTTGCCTCCGCCGTTACTTCAGCCGGTCGCGGTGGATCCCTACAGGCTGTGCGAAACCGCCGTTACCACCGCCGAGTTTATTGTCCGATTGCCGCCCCGCCTGCTCGCCGCCATGAGCCTGACCGAGAGCGGTCGAATTGATCCAGCCAGCGATACACTGCGGTCATGGCCATGGACCGTCAATTCGGAAGGGAATGGCCAGTTCTTTGCCACCAAGCAGGAGGCGATAGCCGCCGTAATGGGGCTCCAGGCGCACGGAATACGGTCTATTGATATCGGTTGCATGCAGGTCAACTTGATGTACCATCCGGACGCCTTTGCCTCGCTGGCGGAGGCGTTCGATCCACAAAGCAATGTGATCTACGCCGCTCGTTTCCTGAATTCCCTGTATGAGAACAGGCGGAGGTGGTCGCGTGCGATTGCTGCGTACCATTCTGAAACTCCGGCGCTTGGCGATGTTTATCGGTTCCTGGTCCAGACGCATTGGCAGAATCCGGGGCGGCTTGATGCCGAGCGGGTGCCACCTGCCTATCGGGACTTCGCGTCCGTGCGCCATGCTTATAATGCGTTTGCACCGCAGGGACGCATCTACGGGGCTTTCGCGGAGTCGCTAGCCTACCGTTAATCGATGGGCGGCTTTGAACCATTGTAGCCTCAATTGCTGGCTGATCGCTTCGGCCACTGATCACTGGCGACAAGTCGTCCGAAACCGAGTTGTCGATTGCAGATCAAGCTAAGGCGAGAACCACCACACCGGCACAGATCAAGCCAATTGCGGCAATCTGCATGCCGCTTAATGGTTCCGCGAAAGCATAATGTCCGATCACCGCGGCGGCGACGTAGGACACGGCAGTACACGGCAGGGCAACCGACATTGCGATCCGCCGTAATGCCACGATGTAGAGCAGCGCTGCGCCACCATACAGGAAAAGCCCGGCCAACGTCCGCGGATCGAGCAGCTGCGCAGCGAAGTCGGGTGCGCTGGCACCCGCCTTCAGCAGTGTCTGACCACCCATGCTGGTAACAATTGCCGCCGTCAGTACGGCCCAATAAGCACTCATAGAGGGCTAGCTGGCCCGCCGTGCTGAACGCTGCGCACCGTCCCCTGCGGCTTGCCGTTGGCGGATAGGAACGTGCGGCCGACATACTCACCCAGGACGCCCAGTATCATTGACTGCACGCCTGACACCAGCAGCAGCACCGCCATCGTAGAAGCCCAGCCGGATGGCGTATTGTGCATGAGCAGCGCGTCGGCAATCGTGGCAATAGCGCCAATGCCACCTGCAACCGAAAGCGCCAAGCCGGTGTAAATCGCCAACCGCAGCGGTGCCAAGGAGAAGCTGGTCGCCAGATTCAACCACAGCCGGATAAGACGCCTCAGGTTATAGTTGGATCGCCCTTCGATCCGAGGCAGATGGCGCACCTCGATGCTGTCGATGCGTTGGGTCACTTGCATAATTAAACCGTCCACGTAAGGATAGGGACCGCTATAGCGGGTGACCGCCTGCACCACCAGTGCCGACATGCAGCGAAAGGATGAGAGATAGAGACCCCGTGGCTTATCCAGCAGTCGGTCAGCCACGGCATTGGCAAAGCGGCTGCCGATGTTGCGCCAGCCTTCATGGTGTTTCACAGCAAAGCGGGTATAAACCACATCCCAGCCACCAAGGCGGGTATGGTCATAGAGCCGAACAACTTCCTCCGGCGGATTCTGCAAGTCGTCATCCATGGTGACGACGAAGTTGCCGCGTGCCTGACGCAAGCCAGTTATCACCGCGTTATGCTCGCCGTAATTCCGAGCGTGCTCGACATAGACTAGTGGCACCCGCGCCTCAGAAAGCAGGGACCGGCAGATTTCGCCTGAGTTGTCGGGGCTGCCGTCGTTCACCAGCACGATTTCCAATCCGCCGGTTGGTTGCAGGTCCGACAGCGCATCCACCAGGCGCCCTACCGTGGTTGCGCCGCGATATACGGGCACGACGATCGTCAGTCCGAGTCTGTTCGGAGTCAGTTCAGCCACAGAACTTTTATGATGACAACAGCCTCGTTCATAGCTTCTCCGCAATGGCCAAGACCGATCCGCCGACGGGCAACCGGAACGGCAGGCATCGTTCAACCTCCGTCATGGCATGCAAGACTGTATTGAGCCACGGCGGAAATGCGGCGACATCGGATGCTGCATCGCCACGGGCAAGAATTTTTCGCTGCACAACCATGAGCGGGAGTAGCAGTGCGTTCCAATAATGCGCGCGGACCCGGATAAATCCTGCATAGTGTAACATACGGGCAGTGCCCGAAGCTGTCATTCGCCGGACATTATGTACCCGCCGGTCATGCGCCGAATGCAGCCACTGGTAGGCCGGTACGTTGACTATGAGCCGCCCGCCGGGCCGCAATACACGCTTCAACTCCCGCAACGCTGCGGCCGGGTTGACCGCCACATGGCACAACACGTCGGCGGAAACGGCTACATCAAAGCAGGCGTCGGTGAACGGGAGCGCATTGACACTGCCGCGCAGCACGGCGGTACCAGATTTTAACTTGGCGCAGCGAGCAGCCATCGGATTCCACTCAACGCCGATGCCCAAGAGGTCTGGGCGGCATGTCTTCATGACAGCCAGAAAACCTCCCGTGCCGCATCCAGCATCCAGCAGGCGTGCTGCCAAGCGGGGCCTTGGCACACCGGCCTCGATTGTACTAACTCCGGTCGCGCCGGCCCCCGTCACAATGCCTTTTGGCGTGCTGGCATCGGGTTTGCCGGACCCTGGCATGGCAGGTCCTACCACCACGTCCAGGGCATCGGACAATCGAGCATGCAGGGCGCGGTACCACCACATATTGGCCTCCACCGCGTCCATAAGCCCGTATTCGAATGCCTGCATGGCTCAGACAGCACTCATGCCAGGCAACCTTCCTCCCGCAGCAGATCGATCACCGCGTCCGGCGGTACGTCAGCGCTGGTGAAGGCTTGGCCGATCCCTCGCGTCAACACGAAATGCAACGCTCCGTCGCGCACTTTCTTGTCGCGCCGCATATGCCCAAGCAGCGATGCCGCAGAAAATCTTCGGTTCAGCATCGATAGCTCCGCCGGCAGCCCCACGGACGAGATGTGCGTGGTCACCCGTTCCGCGTCCGCCGGAGCGCAATATCCTAGCCGAGCCGAGAGCCTGAAGGCAAGGCCAAGACCAACGGCAACTCCTTCACCGTGCAGCAAGCCGCCGTAGCCGCATTCGGCTTCCAGCGCATGCCCGAAGGTGTGTCCCAGGTTCAGCAGCGCGCGTCCGTCATTCGGCTTTTCCTCCCTCTCGTCGTCACCGACGATGGCTGCCTTGAAGGCGCAGGCCCGCCTGATCGCTTCGCCCTGCGCATCACGGTCGCCGGAAACGACCGCATGCCCATTCCGCTCGCACCACGCGAAAAACGCGGCGTCCCCGAGCAGTCCGGCCTTGGCAATCTCGGCATAGCCGGCGCGAAGCTCCCTCGGTGGCAGCGTCGCCAGGGTGCTGGTGTCGGCAAGCACCATTCTGGGTTGGTGAAAAGCACCCACAAGGTTCTTGCCCTGCGCCGTGTTTACCCCAGTCTTACCGCCCACCGACAAGTCGACCTGCGAAAGCAGCGTCGTGGGAACCTGGATAAACGGCAGCCCGCGCAAAGTAGTGGCGGCGGCGAAGCCCGCGAGGTCGCCGACCACGCCACCACCCAACGCAATGACGGCGGTGCGCCGCTCCACCTTTGCCTCCAGCAGTTGATCCACGACGTCCAGGTAAGTGTCCAGGCTCTTCGATGTTTCGCCGCTGGCCACGACAATAGACCCAACGGTGATCGCGGTCTGGGACAGTCCGTGGATCAACGTCGGCAAATGCAACTCGGCGACCGCCTTGTCGGTGATTACGACAGCGCGCTTCTGCGGCAAATTCGGCGCCAGCAAAGCGCCGGCTCGGGCCAGTAGATCGTCGCCGATCACTACATCGTAGCTCGGTACCTGGGCAGCACCACGTGCAACCGTCGAGCGGGCTTCCATTGGATCAGCGCGTTCATCACTTGTCCGGTGGTGTGGTCCGGTGGCTCGTCGCCACAATCAACCACCAAATCGGCCTCGGCATAAACCGGATAGCGGCGGCTCATCAGTTCGCGCAGCGTATCTTCCCGATCTCCGCCGGCGAGCAACGGCCGGTTGTCGCGTCCGGCCACCCGGCGCATCAGGGTCGGCAAGGTACAGCGCAGCCAGACCGACACCGCCTCGGCCCTGGTGATCTCCCGCGTCTGCGGGTCCATGAAGGCGCCGCCGCCAAACGCGATCACCATCGGATCACCTGCCAGCAGTCGGCGAATGACGCGGCGTTCGCCGTCGCGGAATGCGGCCTCCCCATAGCGTTCAAATAATTCAGGAATGGTGCAGCCGGCCGCCAGCTCGATCTCCTGGTCGGCGTCGCGGAACGGCAGGCCAAGGCGAGCCGCGAGCCGGCGGCCGATGGACGTTTTGCCGGCACCCATCAACCCGACCAGCACGATGCTGCGCCCGGCAATCGCCGCAGGAGCTGGAATTGTCTCCCGTAGAGCGGTGTTGCGTGTCATGGTCGCGGACGCTAGCACATCGGCTCCAAAACTGGCGATTATCGGCTGGTCTAGCCGCCTGCGGGGAACCGTAGATATCGACTTTCATCAGAACCCGATAGCTGACATTTTGGATTGGTATCTGACTCTCAAACCGATTCGTCGTACACCGTAACGTTGGCTTGTCTGCGATCAGATCTTCGGCCGTGATTAAATATCAAGATCGGGTTCGGCTGCGAGTGGATATTGGCTGCGATTGGAACGGGCAGGAGCATCAATGATCCGCATTTTCGTCGCTGTCGTCGCCGCGGGCTTGCTCGTTCTGGTGGGTGGGGCACTTATACTGGGCGCCTTTCCCCCTACGCCACAGCCGCACCCCGTCGAGAAAGTCGTGCCGAACGACAAATTCTCCACCCATTGAGTTTCCTACGGCGAATGTTCCAGCGCAGACATGCCAGCGGGAAGCGACACCCACCCCGAGTGGCTCAGCGGTCATGAACCCAAGCGCCGATGCGTTTGTCGAGATGCTGATGATCGAGCGAGGGGCCACTCGTAACACGATCTTGTCCTATAGCCGGGACTTGAGCGACTTTGCAGACTACGCTGCCAAACGAGGTCTAGCTCTGCCGGCGGCAGATATGGCGACTTGTCAGGCTTACATGGCTTCCCTGCACGGGCGTAGCCTGTCGGCCCGCACTGCCGCCCGCCGGCTATCGACGCTGCGTCAATTCTATCTCTTCCTGCTACGCGAAGGCGTGCGGATCGATGACCCGACTAGCCAACTCGATGGTCCCAGGCTGCCCCAGCCGCTGCCGAAGCTGCTCACCGAGGCGGAGGTGGATGCGCTGCTGCAGGCTGCCACTCACAAGCCTGGTCGGTCCGGTGTGCTGGCTCGCGCTGCCCTAGAACTATTGTACAGTACCGGTATGCGTGTGTCGGAACTGCTGTCCGTGCAGCGGGCGGCGCTATCGGGTGACAAGCAGTCAATGATCATCAAGGGGAAGGGCAACAAGGAGCGAATGGTGCCGCTGTCGACGCAGGCCAGGCAGGCTGCGGCACTACTGACTAACAGCAAGATCAGCAGCCGCTGGCTGTTTCCTGGCCGTGATCCGAAACGCGCGCTGACTCGCCAGGCGTTCTTCCTTCTGCTGAAGCAAGTGGCACTTGAGGCAGGCATGGATCCGGCGCGGGTCTCGCCGCACGTACTACGGCACTCGTTCGCGTCTCATATGCTGGCCCGAGGCGCCGACCTGCGCAGCCTTCAGGTAATGCTCGGCCATGCAGATATCTCGACCGTCCAGATCTACACCCACGTCCAGACGGAGCGGCTGCGCAAGGTTATGGAGGATCACCATCCGCTCTCCGAAAATCGGAGTGGGCTGGCGAACCGAGGCGGGCATGGATCGGACCAGGGCTCGTAATCCGCCGTAGCGGACCAACAAACTCCATTCGACGTGGACAACCTCCCCAGCGTGAACATAGCCTCACTGGACAATCGCATGAGCCACGGCGCATAGCACCGCCGCCGAACGACCGGCATTTGGACGAGGCCCGGGCTTGGAACCATGATGTATTTCAGCCGCATGAAGACCGCCATGGTATTGGGCGTCTGCCTGTTGGGAGTTGTGTTCGGTTTGCCGAGCCTGTTGCCTGGTCCACCGGCGTCATGGTTGCCCTGGCGCACGGTGCATCTTGGTCTCGACCTGCGCGGCGGCAGCTATCTGCTGCTGGAGGTTGATATGAATGCCGTCGTCAAAGAGCGATTGGACAGCCTGCTGGACGGGGTTCGCCAGGCACTTCGCAATGGCGAGATATTCTATCAGACATTGGAAGCCCAGCCCGACCAGAACCGCATCCTGCTTCGGCTGAAGGATGCGACCAAGACCGACGCGGCGGTTGCGGCCGTAAAGCCACTGATCAGTCAGGACCCGTCGACCGGAACACCGGACCTTGCCATCAGATCCTCGCCCGATGGTACGCTGACGATGACCCTGTCGGAGGTCGCGTTGCGCACCCGGGCCAGCGGCGCGGTGCAGCAGTCGATCGAGATCATCCGCCGTCGCATCGACGAGACTGGCGTGCTCGATCCTCAGATCACCCAGCAGGGCGGCGATCGGATCGTCGTGCAGCTTCCAGGCATCGGCGATCCGGACCGGATCAAGCAGTTGATCGGCAAGACGGCGCACATGACCTTCCGGCTGGTGGACGAGGCCGCCAACCCGGCCGGCAGTGGGCCGCCTCCGCCAGGCGACGACTACCTGGCGATGCAGGACCGGCCGGGCGAAAAGATTGCGGTGCGCAAGCGGATCGACGTTGATGGCGCTGATCTGACGGACGCACGTGCCGGGACCAATCCGGAAACCGGTGAATGGGTGGTCAACTTCACCTTCAATTCCATCGGCGCCCGACGCTTCGCCGACGTCAGCCGAGCCAACGTGAACCACCGGTTCGCCATCGTGCTGGACGATAAAGTGATTTCTGCGCCGGTCATCCGCGAGGCGATTACCGGCGGCCGCGGCCAGATCAGTGGTTCGTTCACAGCCAACTCGGCTAACGATCTGGCGGTGCTGTTGCGTGCCGGCGCCTTGCCAGCACCCTTGACGGTCGTAGAGGAACGCAGCGTCGGTCCCGAATTGGGCGCCGACAGCATCCGCGCCGGCGCCATTTCGCTGGCCGTAGGCTTCATCCTCGTGATCGCCTTCATGGGGTTCTTTTACGGCTTGTTTGGCTGGTTCGCGAATTTGGCCTTGCTGGTCAACCTGGTCCTGTTGCTGGCGGTCATGTCGCTGTTGCAGGCGACGCTGACATTGCCGGGCATGGCGGGCATCCTGTTGACCCTGGGCATGGCGGTTGACGCCAACATCCTTATCAACGAGCGCATACGCGAAGAACAGCGGCTGGGCCGACCACCGCTCGCCGCGCTGGAACACGGCTTCAAGCGGGCCTATAGTACGATCTTCGACAGCAATGCGACTGCCTTCCTGGCGCATGTGATGTTGTTTGCCTTCGGCTCCGGCCCGGTGCGGGGGTTTGCGGTGACCATCACCGTCGGCATTGCGACCTCCTTGTTTACAGCCTGGATGCTGACCCGGCTGCTGGTCTCCCGCTGGTATGTGGCGACCCGGCCAAAGCTGCTACCGGTTTAGGGTCTCGCCCATGTTCATCAAACCCCGCCTCCGCCTGGTTCCCGATAACACTCGCATCGCGTTCATGCGCGGCCGGATCATGGGCCTGCTGGTGTCGGCGATCCTGTCCACGGCTTCGGTGGCGTTGTTTTTCTATCCCGGGCTGAACTTGGGCATCGACTTTTCTGGTGGCGTGGTGATGGAAGTGCGCACCAATGGCCCGGCTGATTTCGCGCAGCTCCACACCGCTCTCGGTGCTGAGCACATTCCGGAGCAAGGGGTGCAGCGGTTCGGCGACGCGTCGGAAGTGCTGATCCGGTTGGGTGCACAGCCGACCGAGGCGGGCACTCAGGCGGCCGTAACCCGTGTGCGTGAGGCGCTGGAGAAGGGCGTGCCGGGTGCCCGCATCGTGCGCACCGATGCGGTTGGCGCCAGCGTGTCCAAGGAACTTTTCCGCAATGGGCTGTTGGCGCTGGGAATCAGCCTGCTGATGATCCTCGTCTATATCTGGTTCCGCTTCGAATGGCAGTTTGCCGTCAGTGCCGTGGTGACGCTGATCCTGGATATCACCAAGGCTATTGGCTTTCTGGCGCTGACCCGCATCGAATTCGACCTGGTTATGGTCGCGGCGATTTTGACAATTTTGGGTTACTCCACCAACGACAAGGTGGTGGTGTATGACCGAGTGCGCGAAAATCTACGCAAATACAAATCGATGCCGCTACGCGAACTCATAGACCTCTCGATCAACGAGACGCTGAATCGCACGCTGGGCACCTCGATGACGGTTTTTCTGGCTAGCCTGCCTTTGGCGCTTTTCGGCGGCGAGTCGATCTCGGGGTTTGCCTGGGTCATGTTGTTCGGCATCGTCGTCGGCACCTCTTCGTCTATCTTCATTGCCGCGCCAATCTTGCTGTTGCTGGGCGAGCACCGTCTGCGACGCGATGCTGCTGCTCCACCTGCGGCGAAGATCGCCGGTGCGGCCATGCCCGTTAGTCCGGGGAAGGTCACCGATCCGGCAAAGAACACCGGTCCAGCCACGGATACCGCATCAACCAAGGGATCCGGTTTTACGAAGACATCTGGTGCAGCCAAGAACAAAACGGTCGTCCGACCTTGATTAACCGACGTCTTGGCCTTCTTCGTGGACTATCCTTGTTTGCTTCGGCTGACCGGATTGAGGCCGAGCAGGGGGCACTATGTTGATCGGCGCGGCCGAGATTTAGGGCTTCGACGAGGTCGCCCCTTTGTCACCTGAATCTAGAGCCATCTTAGCTCTATCCGGTTGAGCGAGCCGTACTGGCGGCCAATGTCGCGGCTGCCACGGTGGGTTCATTCGATTTGATCGAAGCCTTGCGCGACGGTAAGCTGACTGCGGTTGACCTCGCCGCACGAGCCCGCTTCAACCCGCTGCCCAATACCCCGTCCGGCATGAGACGAGCATCCCGCTGGCCGCTTTCATCCGCCGCGGCATCGCGATGCCTGCCGGTACTCTGGTCGAGTTCACTGGCGCGCTGATCGCGGCAATGCGCGCGCCCTGACGGAAGACGAGACCTTCCGCACCTAGGCCGAGAGCCTCGCCTACCGGGTCACATGGAACGACGGCAAGAAAGGGTGACACAAATGCAGGAGGAGCAGGCGGCGCTCGCAAAATTTTGGGAAATCGATCCGTGACTGATATCATCGAGCGAGCGAGATTTCGCTTCGGACATTGTAGCGGCGGAAATGCCGAGGCTCCTGCTCAACCGTGCAGTCTGTGCTAAAGCGGCGGGGAATCGCACGCCGACTCAAAGACAGGAGGAACCCGATGGCTATCGACAAGAAGCCGCTGCCCGGCACGATGACCGACCGCAATCTGGCGCTGGAACTCGTCCGCGTTACTGAGGCGGCAGCTTTGGCCGCCTCCCGCTGGATTGGTCTCGGCCAAAAGAACGAGGCCGACGGGGCAGCGGTGGAAGCCATGCGCCGCGCGTTTGATGCCGTCGCGATCAACGGCACAGTGGTGATTGGCGAGGGAGAAATGGACGAGGCGCCAATGCTATTCATTGGCGAGAAGGTCGGCGCAGGCGGCCCGGCAATGGATATCGCGGTCGATCCGTTGGAGGGCACCACCCTGACCGCCAAGGGCGGCCCTAATGCCATGGCGACCGTGGCGCTCGCCGATAGTGGCAACTTCCTGCATGCGCCGGACATCTACATGGACAAAATCGCTGTCGGCGGCGGCTTGCCGGACGGCGTAGTGAACCTGGACGACGCTGTCGTCACGAACCTGCGCAACCTGGCCCGTGCAAAGCGGTGCGAGGTCTCGGATCTTGTCGCCTGCATCCTGGACCGCGACCGCCACAAGGACCTGATCGCCGACTGCCGTAAGGCCGGTGTCAGGATCGTATTGATCAGCGATGGCGATGTGGCTGGGGTCATTGCCACTGCAATGCCGGATTCGCAGATCGATATCTATTTGGGTTCCGGCGGTGCTCCGGAAGGTGTGTTGGCAGCAGCAGCGCTGCGCTGCGTTGGAGGCCAGATGCAGGGCCGCCTAATGTATGAATCAGACGATCAGATCGAACGGGTACGCGCTATGGGTCATGTTGACCCGAAGCGATGCTTCACCTGCGAGGAGATGGCGAAAGGCGACGTGATGTTCGCCGCCACCGGCGTCACCTCCGGTGCCATGCTGCGCGGAGTCAACCGACGGGCCGGCACGGCAGTGACCCATTCAATTGTGATGCGCAGCCATTCCGGCACCGTCCGCTACATCGAGGCACACCACAACTTCGTGCAGAAAACCTGGACCCCGACCTGAGCCCGCAGATTTGACCGAAACATACCATGGCGTGACGAGTAGCCTGTCCGGGCGCCGCTGGCGATGGCGCGTGGGTGAGGAACGGGTAGCTTTCGGCATTGCCCAGCGATTGGAGTTGCCGGAGATTGTCGGCCGGCTATTGGCTGTTCGTGGCGTTGGGATCGAGACGGCGGCCGACTTTCTGGAACCCACTTTACGCGTAATGCTGCCGGACCCGTCCATCCTGATCGACATGGATCCGGCGGCAGACCGTCTCGCCACCGCTGTATTACAGGCTGAGACCATCGCCGTGTTCGGCGACTATGATGTCGACGGCGCCTGCGGCGCGGGCTTGATGGTAAGCTTCCTGCGAGGCCTGGGTTGCCGCGTATACCATTACGTCCCAGATCGCATTCTGGAAGGCTATGGCCCTAACCTGCCGGCGCTGACCGGGTTAGTGGCGCGTGGTGCAAGCTTGATCGTTTGCGTCGATTGCGGCACGGCCGCCGGCATCGTGCTGGCCGGTGTAACAGCTCAGGCCGACGTTATTGTGCTGGATCACCATAAGGCGGAGGGAGCGCCGCCGGTGATACTGGCAACCGTCAACCCGAATCGGCTCGATGATACCTCCGGCTTGACTATGCTGTGCGCCGCTGGCGTCGCCTTCATGACCTCGATCGCCACGGTGCGGGCCTTGCGCCGTCTCGGTTTTTTCAGCGGCCGCCGAGAACCCGACCTGATCGGCTTGCTCGATCTGGTGGCGTTGGCAACTGTTTGCGATGTAATGCCGCTAATCGGCCTTAATCGGGCGCTGGTCTGCTCAGGGCCTGAAGGTAATGGCTCGCCGCAGCCGTCCTGGCATCGCTGCACTACTCGACGTTGCTCAGGCCCGCGACAAGCTCAATGCCGCCACCTGCGGTTTCGCCTTGGGCCCGCGCATCAATGCCGGAGGTCGCATCAGCGAGGCTGACATGGGTTTGCGTCTGCTGCTGGCCGAAGATCGTGTGGAGGCACTGGCTTTGGCCGAACGGCTGGAAGCGGTGAACCGCCAGCGTCAAGACGTCGAGGCCACAATCATGAGACGCCGCGATGCACTCGGCCGAAATGCAGGTGGCGGCCGGTCAGGCGGTTGTCGTGGTCGCTGGCGAAGGCTGGCACCCGGGTGTTGTCGGTATCGTCGCCGGCCGGATCAAGGAGCGTTTCAACCGGCCGGCCTGCGTCGCTGGGATCGCCGCCGAACTGGGCAAGGGGTCCGGTCGCTCGGTGCCGGGACTGGATCTGGGTGCAGCGGTGATCGCGGCGCGCCAAGCTGGCATTCTGGAAACCGGCGGTGGCCATACGATGGCGGCCGGCTTCTCGGTGCGGGCGGGGCGGGTGGACGAGTTCCGCGAATTTCTGAACGACAGGCTGGCCGCGGCGGCGTGCTTGCCCGGAGCCGCGGATCTAACGGTGGAAGGCTCGTTGGCGGTTGCCGGCGCCACCACTGATCTGGCACGCCAGTTGGAGCGACTGGCGCCGTTTGGTGCCGGTAATGAGGAGCCAACGTTGGTGCTGCATCGGGCCCGCGTGGTGCGTGCCGATCGGGTCGGGCGCGAGGCTTCATCAGTTCGCGCTTTTTTGGAAGGTGAGGGCGGCGGCCCACGGTTGAAGGCGATGATGTTCCGAGCGCGGGAGGGGGCTTTGGTCAATGCCCTGCTTACCCGGGCGGATGGCGTGCCGCTGCATCTGGCTGGTCATCTACGGGCGGAAGAGTGGAACGGCTCGGTCAGTCCATGCTTCGTCATTGCCGATGGGGCAATTGTCTGAAGCCACAAGTGTACAACGCTGCTTGACCGTCGACAGAGCGTCCGCTACCCACCGCCGGCTTGAGGAAAACGCGTCAGCATCGCCTTGTCCCGTTCGTCTAGAGGCCCAGGACACCGCCCTTTCACGGCGGTAACACGAGTTCGAATCTCGTACGGGACGCCAGCGGCAAATTGTTGCGCTCCGCTGGCGGACGTCTCGGCAAACATACAACCGAAATATCGGTGGACGCCGGCTAACGAGTAGGAACTGCCGCTACGACCTTCCCGATCATCCGTGGCCCAAACAATCGCTTGGTGGCGGACTGGCGGCCAGCTTTGCCACCGTGGCGGCGACAAAATCATGTCATGATTTACGGAGCCGGTCATGATTTAGCTGACGAAGACGTTGGCTATCGACGAACGGGCGCTGGAGGAGACTTTTACCCGCGCCTCCGGTCCCGGCGGGCAAAATGTTAATAAGGTGGAGACAGCGGTACAGCTTCGTCTCAACCTCGATCGCGCCAATTTGCCGCGCGCCGTCCGTGCTCGGCTGGAGAAACTTGTTGGCAAGCGGCTGACCCTGGAGGGCGAGGTGCTGATCACGTCTCAGCAGCACCGGACGCAGGAGCGCAACCGAGCGGCGGCGATGGCGGCATTGATCCGACTGATCCAGCGGGCGGCGACTGCGCCGGTGCGTCGGGTGGCGACCAAACCCAGCCTAGGATCAAAGCTGCGCCGGCTGGAGGAGAAGGCGCATCGGGCAAAGCTCAAACGCCGTCGCGGCGGCGGCAGCGACTGATTGCTTCCTGATCGTCTGGCCGATCAGGATGAAGGAATGTCGAAGGTCATGACGGTTCGCCGGAACCCAACCGTCGAAACGCGTGAACGGCGACGGTAAATTGTCTATGCCAAGGGCCGGAGGAAACGATCATGTTCAAGGATTGTCGCGGGCTGACTTTGACCACCGCCTCGGAGCAGGCCGCTGTCGACTATGACCATGCCGTCGACGGGTACCTGGGCTACCGCTTCGACATCGCCGCCAGACTGCAGGCACTGCTGGCGACGGATCCGGATTTCGGCATGGCGCATTGCCTGAAAGGCTATCTGCTGCTGATGTCCTTCCGTGCCGATCTTCTGCCGGCGGCGCGCGAGGCCTCGACCGAGGCGTGGCGCAGGGTCGTCGGCGCAACGACACGCGAACAGGCCCATGCGGGTGCCTTGGACGCTTGGGTCGCAGGCAATCCGGAACAGGCGGTGGCAGTCTGGAACCAGATCCTGCTCGATCATCCACACGACGTGCTGGCATTCAAAATGGCCCACTTTGTCAATTTCTGGCTAGGGCGACCGGAGGCGATGCTGGCCTCGGTGCTTTCCGTCGAAACCCACTGGAGTCCCGCGCTGCCTGCATACCCCGCGGTGCTTGGCTGCCGTTGCTTCGCCCATGAGGAGCTTGGCTACTACCTTGAGGCCGAACAAGCTGGACGTGAGGCGATCCGACATGATGCCACGGACCTTTGGGCGGCCCACGGTGTCGCGCATGTGCTGGAAATGACCGGACGGCGCGGCGAGGGAATCGTCTGGGTCGAAAGCTTGCAATCCGGTTGGAGCGGCGGCAACAACCTCAAGCACCATCTCTGGTGGCATCAGGCGATGTACCACCTGGAGCTCGGCGACATGGCCAAGGTATTGTCGCTATATGACAATGGGTTTCGCAACCTGGCCTCGCCGCTGACTGAAGGCATGCCCGACCTTTACATTGATGTACAGAACGCGGCCTCGATGCTGTTCCGGCTGCGACGGCATGATGTCGACGTGGGCGATCGGTGGGTTGAACTCGCCGACAAGGCGGAGGCGCGGATCGGCGACTGCCTGTCGGCGTTCACCTTGCCGCACTGGATGATGGCGCTCGCGGCGACCGGGCGGCATGCGGCAGCCGAGACGATGCTTGCGGCAATGCAGGATTTTTCCGAGTCGCCGGAACCAATCCCGCAGCTGGTTCGCCAAGTCGCATTGCCGGTTACCCGAGCAGTTCTGGCGAACGGGCAAGGGCAGCATGCTCAGGCGGTTATGTTGATGCGGCCGGTTCTGGGTGAGATGTATCGCATGGGCGGCAGCCACGCCCAGCAGGACGTGCTCGAGCAGCTATTCCTCGACTCCGCGCTGAAGGCGGGAGCAGACGCGGATGCCCAGATGCTGCTGGAGCGGGTTGCTGGCCGCCATCCGCTTCCTCCGACGCGTCGGCGGGGCTACGCCATGGCGGCCGATTTGCTGGCGGCCTGAGGCGGATAGTGGCTGTGTACGCGGTCATGCGAACATGCTGATTTCATCAGCGTATCTGATTGTCGTCCTGCCCGAGACGCAACAGCGGTTTCCGGACGATGCCAACTGTCGCGATCAGTTCCGACAAATATCCGCGGGCGTGTGCGACATGGTGCCGGATCGGTCCCGAGAAGGCGCCGCGTTCACGGTTCCACGCACTTCAAGCAATAGCGAAAGGCCGGCTTCTCCGAGCCGGCCTTCTGCTCGTTGCTTCATACACTAGTTGGCGACGAAGATCGTACCGGACTACTCGGCCGCCGCGCGTTGTTGAGCGATATCCGTTGAATACTTCAGGTGGACCGGCGCGTTGGCCTCCCACGGGTCCTTCAGGCCAAGACCGGCGCCGAACTCCTTGATCGCCGGCATCACCTCGCCGCAAAGCAACTGGATGCAGCGGCGGCGATCCTCCTTGCTGACGGTACCGTCGTTCGCCCAGATCCCCATGATGCCGGGCCGCGTCTCCTGGACCAGATACTTCAGCCGCTCGATCACCTGATCCGGCGTGCCGGCGATGATCATCGTGTCGGCGACCTGTTCCTCAAAGGTCGGGTTGCCGCGCGGATTCTTCGCGCGGCCGACGGCAAATTCGACGAAGCCGCGGCGGCCGGACGGCGAGAAATATCCCGCCGGATTGGCCCAGACCGGATTGGCAAGGCCGGTGAACTCGCCCTGCATCCACATGAACTGGCGGGCGTTGGCAATCGCCTTCTCCTCGGTGTCCTGAACATGCACGCGGATCAGGTAACCGAAATTCTCCGGCCCGGCCGTGTATCCAACCTCGGCGGCGGCCTTGTCATAGGTTTCGTGGATCGTCTTGGTCGCCTCGATCGAGGTGTTCAGCGCGATATACGGATAACGTTGCTGCGCCGTCCAGATCACGGTTTCCTTCGACAGCACGCCCGGTATCCACACCCGCGGATACGGCTTCTGCAGCGGCAGCGCCCACGGGTTGACCACGCGCTGCTGGTAATGCGTGCCCTCCCACCGGAACGGTCCGGGCTGTGTCCAGGTCTTTTGGATCAGGTCATGCGCCTCGATGAAGCGCTCCCGGTTGAAGGCGGGATTGACGCCGTTCGCCAACTGCTCCTGCCCGCCGCCGCGCACGAACCCGGAGACCAGCCGGCCCTTCGAGATCATGTCGATCATCGCCAGTTCTTCCGCCAGCTGCACAGGATTTTCAGTCAGCGGCAGCGGATTGCCAAGAATGACGATCTTCACCCGATTGGTCACCGCGGCCAGGATCGCGGCGAACATGTTGGTGCGCGCCTGCATGCAGAACGGCGCATTGTGGTGCTCGTTCAGCATGATCCCGTCGGCGCCGCATTCCTCGGCCAGGATGTATTCTTCCAGATATTCGTTATAAAGCCGGCTGCCTTCCACCGGATCGTAGTGACTGTTGGAGAAGGTCAGCGCGGTGGCGCCGTAGTCCAGTCCGGCCTTGGCGTCGTAGGCCGCCATCGGCTGTTCGGTGAAATACATCATATGCATGGTCAAGCCTCCTTTGTTCAGTGTTGCATGGACCTGTCTGGCGAAATCCGGATCAGTTGCGCCTCGGTCAGTGGCGGGAGAGGAAGTCGATGGTCAGAGTGGCCACGACATCGGGCTTTTCCATTTCGGCGAAATGGCCGCATGCCGGGATGGTCGTCAACGTCGCGTCGCGGAATGCGCGGGCATAGGCGTGGCCGGCGCTGACCGGCACGATCCGGTCGTCGTCGCCCCAGATCAGCAGCACCGGGCGCGCGGACGCCGCCCAGCAGATGCGGTAATGTCTGGCTGTACATATACGGCTTCCAGGCGGTCCGGAAACACATCTCCCGCGCGATGTCCCACGCCTCGAGTTGGTCCGTGGTGACGTCGCCATAGACGCGGGCGAAGGCCGCCTCATCATGAAATCCAGATTTCGGATAGTCGATGTAGGAAACGATGGCCTGGTCCGCGATGTCGCCTTCCGGCGGCTTGATGCCCATCGCACCGACCAGCACCAGGCGGTGATAGGTGGTGGGCGATTGGCTCGCCATTTCCGCCGCAATCCAGCCGCCAAAACCAAGCCCGACCAGCGAGACGTTGGTGACCCCGAGATCCGCCAGCAGCCAGCTATGGATCGCCGCGATATCGCGCGGGTGGCGCAGCCACTGCGGCCGCTCCGACTTGCCCCAGCCTGGATGATGCGGGATCACCACATCGAATTTTTCCGCCAGCGTATCGTAGAACGGCAGCCGATCAACCGTGCCGATATCGTGATGCAGCACCAGAACAGCGGGGCCGTTGCCAGCGCGCGAGACGTGCAGCTTGATGCCGGCGATGTCTTTGACCGTATCGGTCCAGGCGACGCTCATGCGTGGTTTCCTCTTGGACGATTTTCTGACGCGAGAATACTCACCGGTAGCCCGGCTTGTCCAATCCAGCGGCCGTGCGAGCGCAGTCTGGACGAAGGGCCAGCAACCGCATCATTTTACGCCGCCTCTGACGGATTGGTGATATGGCACGGACCACCTCGGCACCCATGTCGGTTTTTCCGTAGCCAATCCCACTCGAAGGTCTCAGCGCCCCTTCATGCTGGCCGGTTCGATCGCCTCCCTGCTGGCATTGGCCGGCCATTCGCTGCTGTTCCAGGCGAGTGCCATCATCATTGGCACCTTCATCCTGGAGGATGCGGCGACCGTGATGGCGGCGATGCAGGTCGCAGCAGGGCGCAATGCCGGTCCCGGTCGCGCTGGGCGCACTTTATGTCGGCATAGTGCTTGGCGATATCGGGCTCTATGGCCTCGGACGGCTGTCGGCCCGGATCAGTTGGCTTGCGCGCAGGCTGCCGCCGCACCGCCAGGCCGCGGTCCGCGCCTGGATCTCCGGCCGGGTCTTCAAAGTCGTTCTGGTCAGCCGTTTTCTGCCGGGGCTGCGACTGCCGACCTACACCACCTGCGGCTTTGTCGGCGCTGATCTTCGACAGTTCATACTGGCGGCCGATGGTCGCGACCACGTGCTGGACCAGCCTGCTGTTCGCCGCTTCGCTGCGGGTCGGCCAATTCCTGATGGACCATCTGGGGGCGTGGCGCTGGGCGGGCGCCGCGGGTTTGTCATTTTCATTATTCTGGCCGGACGCGCCGCCGCCGTAGGCATGCAGGATGCGCGCCGATGAAGCTGGAGACAGCTGTTTCAGAACGCCAAGCGGCCTGATCAGAGGAGACGAACTCAGCCGGATGCGCCAAGCCAATCTCGTTCTTTGAGTTCTGGCCCGGATGGCTGTTCTACACCCCAATCGTGGTCCAGTGGCTGCTGCTGGGCCTGCGCTATGGCGACTTCAGCCTGCCGACGGCGGCGAACCCGCGGATCACCACCGGCGGGTTGTGCGGCGAGTCGAAGTTGTCGATTCTGTCTCAGGTCGGGCCGGAAGCGCGGGATATGCTGGCTGCCGCCTGCGGCGTGGTCGCTGCGCGCCGGCGGCGTGGCGGCGGTCGAGGCGGCGATGCAGGCCGCCGGGCTGGCCTATCCGGTGGTGGTCAAACCCGATATCGGCTGCAACGGGACCGGCGTGCGGCTGGTTCGTGATAGCGGCGGCCGTCGCCGCGTACCTGCAGGGAGTTTCCCGCCGGCGAGACGCTGGTGGTGCAACATTATATTCAGGAACCCAACGAAGCTGGCATCTTCTACGTCCGTCACCCGGATGAGCCGCATGGGCGCATCACGTCGGTGACGATCAAGCAGCCGCCGGTCGTCGTCGGCGACGGCCGGTCGACACTTCGAGCGCTGATCTTGGCGGATGACCGCGCCGGGCGGGTGCCGCATCTCTATCTCGAGCGGCTTGCAGACCAGGCTTGACCAAGTGCCCCGCCAGGGTGAGCCAGTTCAGCTCGTCTTCGTCGGCAATCACTGCAAAGGCTCGATCTTCCGCAATGGCGCCGCTCTGGTGACGCCCGCGTTGACGGAGGCGATCGAACGGCTGGCCCGCTCCATGCCGGAGTTCTACTTCGGCCGGATTGATGTGCGCTTCGCCTCGACCGCGCTGCTGCGGCGCGGGATGGGCTTTCGGGTGATCGAAATCAACGGTGTCGGTTCGGAGGCGACGCATATCTGGGACCCGCGCACAAAGCTTCTGGACGCTTGGCGCGCGCAGTTTTTCCACTACGGCGCCGCCTTCCGGATCGGCGCCGCCAACCGCCGGCGCGGCTTCAAGCCGTCAGGCCTGCGGGCCATGTATCGCGACTGGAAGAACCAGCGGCGGCTGATGGCCGTCTACCCGATGAACGATTGATCGCCCGTCCTGATCCGATATTGCGAAGATCTTGATTGGCAGCGCTACAAGTGCTACGCGACCCATCGCGCGGACCACTTATCATGAGTGATAACGACCCCGACCCGCCCGAACTCGAGGAACTGGAACGCACTGCCGCTTGGCGGCTGCGTTTAGTTGATGCCGACCCCGCCGATACCGCTAGCGCGGCGGCCGCCCGACTGCTGGAAGCGCTGGTGGAAGATCTGCGCCGCGAATCCTATCCGGCGCTGTGGACCGAGCTGCGGGCACTCGGCAACTGGTTGGGCGAGTCGGACGCGATCTCTGATTATGCCGAGCTCACGATGGAGTACCGGATGCGGATCGGCGTTTCCGATCTCCCCGTGACCGGGGCGGACTATCTTCGCAACCTGCTCGCCATCGCCCGAAGCCTGGTGTAGCGAGACAGGTCGATCCCGATAGGGCAATTGTTGTTCCGATCCCAGCTGTGCTTTTGGCGCAGGATATCCTCTAAGCTCGCCATGCGAATTGGCCGGAGCCATCCATGGACACATTACAAGCCCTCGTGATCGCGATCCTGCAGGGGGCCACCGAGCTATTTCCTGTCAGCAGCCTCGGCCATGCCGTGGTACTGCCTGCGTTGCTGCACTGGGGCATTGACCAGCGGTCGCCGGAGTTTCTGCCGTTCCTGGTCATGCTGCATCTGGGCACCGCGGCCGCTCTGTTAGCCTATTTCTGGCGTGACTGGTGGGCCCTGATCACTGGCGTTCTAGGCGTCGGCGGTCCGCATCAGGTGCGTGAAAGCCGGCGCGTCTTCCTGCTGGTGGTCATTGCCACGATTCCGGCCGTGGTCATTGGCTTTGTGCTGGAAAAATTTGTCCGCGGCCTGTTTGGCTCGCCGGTCGTTGCGGCCGTATTCCTGATCATCAATGGTGCGTTGCTGTGGTTCGGGGAGCGGCTGCGCGGCGCGTGGCATGCGTCCCTTGTCCGGCCTGACCAGCCTGGACGCCCTGGCCATCGGCTGCTGGCAATGCACGGCGCTTATCCCGGGCATTTCCCGCTCCGGCGCCACGATCGTGGGCGGCCTGCTGCGTGGGATCAACCACGAAGACGCTGCGCATTTTTCCTTCCTGATTGCCACGCCGATCATCCTGGGTGCCACCGTCGCTGGAGGTGCCGAAGCTGATGCATGAAAGCTGTGCCGCAGGGTGTTTTGATGCTGTCTGTCGCCGCCGCGGTTGTCGCGGGGATTACCGCGTTCCTCAGTACGGCGTTTCTGATGCGCTATTTTCGCCAGCACGATGCCATGGCGCTCAACCCATTCGCCTACTACTGCGTGTTGGCCGGCGGTGATCAGCCTGGCGCTGCTCTTGCTGCTCTAACGCTGGCCGGCGGCGGAACGCGCATGCGATTGACTTGATGCGGGCCGGAGCCTCTCTAGCGGCATGGCTGATGGTCTGCTTCGCATTTCTTTATGCGCCGATCGTCTTTCTTGGTCGTCTTCAGCTTCAACGACTCCCGGCTGGTGACCGGTTGGTCAGGCTTTTCCACGCGGTGGTATATCACGCTGCTGCGCGACCAAGCGATGATCGACTCTACGCTGCTGTCACTGCGCATTGCCACGGCCTCGGCGAGCCTTGGCCAGCGTCGTCGGGGCGGCGGCCGGCTTCGCAATGGCGCGCTTTGGCCGCTTCCGCGCGCGCCGGCTGTTCGAGGCGGCTCTTGCCGCGCCGCTGGTGATGCCGGAGGTGATCACCGGCCTATCCCTGCTGCTCTTGTTTGTGACGCTGGAGCAGTTGACCGGCTGGCCTGCGGGGCGCGGCGCTGGAACGGTGACACTTTCGCATGCATCGGTTTCGGTCGCATACGTAGCGGTCGTGGTGCGCGCGCGCCTGGTTGATACCGGGGAGGCGCTGGAGCAGGCGGCAATGGACCTCTATGCGCCGCCATGGAAGGCCTTCGTCCTGATCACCCTGCCGCTAATGGCGCCGGCGCTGGTGTCCGGCTGGTTATTGGCGTTCACCCTGTCGCTGGATGACGTGGTGGTGGCGAGCTTCACCTCCGGCCCTGGCGCATCGACGTTGCCAATGGTGGTATTTTCCGCCACCCGTCTGGGCACCACGCCGGAGATCTACGCGCTTGGCGACGGTCATCGTGGGTGCGGTGACCGCCGTGCTGCTGGCAGTTTCCGTGGCTGGCTGGAGACGGGCCGGTAGCGTCCGAGTCCGCCCTGATCCCGAGGCCGGCAGAAATGATGATGCCAGAGAAGGCACCGGCTTGAGCCGTAATCTGAACCGGGCCGCGGGTTGGCCGTCGGCAGCTGGAGTCGCCAGATGCGATGGCTTCTACGATCGCTTTGACCGCGGCCGTTGGCGCCTTCGCCGTTACGATCGTGGCCTTTCCAGCCGGCCGTGGCGCGATTTCCGACTTTGGCACCGTAGGCAAAGTCCGTCGCGACTCCTCGAAGCTTTGCCCAAGGATCGGCACGCAATTTTGCCAGCCGGTTCGGCACGGTCTGTAGCGTGAATGCCTTTGGATCCAGCTTGGCGTTCACCTCCTGCCATGCCAACGGTGTTGCCACGCCGGCGCCAGGCCGAGCACGAGGGGAAAATGAAGCGACGGCGGTGGAACCCAGGCCGTTGCGCAGCCAGTCGATCAGGATACGGCCGCGGCGGTCGGCGATCCTTACATGCGCGAGGTATTTGTCTGGATGCGCTTCGCTCACCCTTTCGGCGAAGCCCTTACAGAAGGCGCGGACCCGGTCCCAGGGCTGCTCCGGATGAAGCGGCACCACGAGATGCAGACCTTTGCCGCCGCTCGTCCGGCAGAACGAGGCCAATCCGATCGCCGCCAGCTTCGTCCCGCAAATCCAGCGCTGCGGCGACAATGTCGGCGATACCGCACTCCCTCGCCTGGATCGAGGTCGAAAACCAACTGGTCGGCATGCAGCGGATCGGCCTCCGTGGCGCCCCAAACATGCAATTCGACCGCCGACATCTGCGCCATCGCAACTAGGCCCTGCAGATCGTCTATGGCCAGAAATGGGGCCTTGTCCGCCACACCATCGCGGACGCCGGCCGGCATCGTGCCATGCGCGTGCTTCTGGAAGAAATGCTCGCCATCGACGCCTTCGGGACATCGCACGATTGCCAGCGGGCGCTTGGCGAGCCCAGGCAATGCGTGGTCGGCAACCTGCTGCCAGTACTGCACCAGATCGCGCTTGCTGATCCCTCCGTGGCGGAGTCCCCGCTTTCCCTCGCCTTTGCAACGATTCCGCAGGGGTTCCTGGTCGCCGGGCCACAGCGCGCGGTCGCCGTGCGTCAGGGTGATCCCCTCGATCGTCTCAGCGCGGGCCTTCGGGGCGCGCGCGGTTACGATGGCGCTGCCGGTCCGGACAGCGGCGTCCCGCATCGGCGTCCGTTTCGGCGGCATGCGCGATGACCGGAGCTCTTCGCGCCGCCGAACCACTGTGGTTGTCGCGGATCGACCCGCCGCCGTGCCGCATCTGGAGCGGCAATTTCACGGACCACCTCGTTGGCTTCCTTGTCTTCCCGCAGCCCCAGATAAGACCGCGTGCCGGACGCGACCGGCGCCGGACCAGGCGGTGAATGAGGTCTCAACCACCAGGGACGGCTTCACCCAATGGATGGACTTCTCCAGATCCTCGCCAGCGACCAGCAAACCCTTCGGCGGCGTCGCGGGCAGTTTGGCCAGTGCCTCGTGCAACTGCTCCAGCACTTCATCCGAGAAGCCGCTGCCAGCCGCGCCGGCGTAGTGCAGGTTTCCGCTCCGGGTCATAGTAGCCGAGGTGCAGCGACCCAAGTCCCTGGCGGCTGCCTTGCGGCGCGGTCCAACCGAGGACGACCAACTCCTCCCGACCCTGGCACTTGACCTTGAGCCAGGTGTTCCCGCGGCCCGCCTTGTAAGGCGCGTCGATTTGTTTGCAGATGATGCCTTCCAGCTTCATGCGGCAGGCAGCCTGACGCATGCGGACCACGTCGCCCTCGTGGTGATCGCTGTAGCGCAGCATCTGCTGCCAGGTGTCGAGGCCATACAGCAGCCGCTTGCGGTCACGCAGGGCGCAGGCCTGAAGATCCCAGCCATCCAGGTGCAGTAAGTCGAACAGATAGAAAAACAGCGTCTCGTCCCGCCCATTTGACAGAGCGGCCTGAAGGCTCGGAAAGCTCGACACGCCGTGGTCATCGAGTGCCACCAGTTCCCCGTCGACCAGCGCAGAGGTGACATCGAGCCTGCGGACCGCGGCCGTGACGGCGGGCAGCCGATCGGTCCAATCATGGCCGTTGCGGGTAATCAGTGTCACCTGGCCATCCTGTACCGAGGCCAGCAACCGATAGCCGTCGAACTTGACTTCGGTCAGCCAGTCATCTCCCTCGGGCGGCCCATCGGCGACCGACGCAAGCTGCGGCGCAGGCCGGTCCGGCAGCGGTCGCCGTTTCGCCGCCGGGGCGGGCGGTTTGCCGTCGCCAACGACGTTTTCCGCGGCACGCGGCTTGGGCGGCGCCACTGCCGCTTCCAACGCTTCCGCGTCGCCGCCTCGCTGTTCGTACTCGTCATGTCCCTTGATCAGTAGCCAGTTGTCCTGCCGGCCGCGCTGGTTGGGCTTTGGACGCAGCCGGACGAGGGTGAATTTGCCGTTCAGCCGCTTGCCATGAAGAACAAACTTGACCTCGCCATCGCGCAGACCTTCATCCGGATCAAGCAGCGGCTCCCAGGTCCCACGATCCCATGTCTCGACCGTACCCGGCGCCGTAGCTGCCATCGGGGATGCTGCCCTGGAAGTCGGCATAGTCAAGCGGGTGATCCTCGACATGGGCGGCTATGCGTTTGTCATTGGGGTCGAGCGAAGGACCTTTGCGGACCGCCCAGCTCCATAGCACATTGTTGTGCTCAAGCCGGAAATCCCAATGCAGGCCGGCGCGATGGGCGCGGTGCTTCTGCACCACGAAGATCGGCTTTCCGTCGTTGCCGGCCGGCGCGCGATCAACCGTCGGCGCCGGTTCGGACGACGCGGTGAAGTCGCGTTTCGCGCGATAGGTCCGGATGGAGGTGTCTCGTTGCGACGTGGCAGAGCGAGCCATGTGACAGTCCTGATACAAGTTGGAATACTGAAACGGTCGGTGAGCGTGCTCGTTGCCATGTCCGTCCCGAACTGCCGGGATGCTCCACTCGCGCTTCGCTGCAATTTGAGGGTGTTCTCAACGCTTCGCAGCCAAGATACACGCCCATCAGCGATTGCGCGATTATCGAATGTGTCGCTAGCTTGCCCAAATCATGGGCAACTGTCGTTCACACATCACACCTTCTGCCCTTCGACCGATCGATCTGGGTCAAGGCGTCCGGATCGAGACACCAGTCATCCTCGCGCCGATGTCTGGTGTCACGGATTTGCCATTTCGCCGGACCGCGAAGCAGCTCGGCGCCGGCATGGTTGTCTCGGAGATGATTGCCTCCTGGGCGATGATCCGGGAGAATCGCAAGACCCTGGACATGGCCGAGATCGACGGGAACGGCGGCGTGTCCGCCGTGCAACTCGCTGGCTGCGATCCAACCGCGATGGCCGAGGCTGCTCGGCTGGCGGTAGACAAGGGCGCGCATCTGATCGACATCAATTTCGGTTGCCCGGTGAAGAAAGTCGCGGTCGGTCAGGCCGCCGGTTCCGCGCTGATGCGCGATGAAGCCGCCGCCGCCGCGATCCTGCAAGCGACGGTCAAGGCGGTGGCGGTTCCTGTCACCTTGAAGATGCGCATGGGCTGGGATCATGTCAGCCTGAATGCGCCCAAGCTCGCGCGGATCGCCGAGCAATCGGGGATTCGCATGGTGACGATCCATGGCCGCACCCGCCAGCAATTCTACACCGGCGAGGCCGATTGGCAGTTTGTGGGTCAGGTCAAGCAGGCGGTGGGCATTCCCATCATTGTCAACGGCGACATTTTGACCGAGGACGACGCTGCCGCGGCATTGGCGCTGTCCGGCGCCGATGGCGTCATGATCGGCCGCGGCTGCTACGGCCGTCCCATGGTTCCCCGCCCAGGTGGCGCATTTCCTGCGGACCGGCGTGCGCCTGCCGGAACCGCCACTCGCGCGCCAGAAAGCCATACTGCTGGACCATTATCACATGATACTTAGCCAGTTTGGCACTGTCTCCGGCGTCCGGCTCGCCCGAAAGCACGTATCTTGGTACTCGCGCGGCCTGCCGGGATCGGCGGAATTCCGGGCCGAGATGAACCGTCTTCCGGACGCCGACTCGGTCCTACGATTGATCGAGCGGTTCTACGATCCGCTGATTGCCCGCGGCGCCAGCCGGATGGCGGAACCTGGCCGCGGACTGGCAGAGGCCGCGCGCGCTGGACCGATGGGGATGCCGAACGTGGCAGAAGCCTGGGCGGCATGAGCACGGTCGTCGCCCGCGCGTCGCGGCTGCTGGCGGGCCGGTCGCGGGCTGCAGATGCGGCCGCCATCCTCGGCGCGCTGCCGGTTCCGGTCATCCTGCTTGATCCCGAAAACCGCTTCCGTCATGTCAATCAGGCGGCAGAACAGTTTCTCGGGATTTCTGCCGTCGGCCTTGCCCCGCTGCGGCTGAACGATCTGCTGCCGGCGGACAACCCGATGTTCCTGCTTGATCGAGCAGGTGCGCCGGAACGAAGCCTCCATCGTCGATCATGACCTGAACCTGGAAAGCCCACGCCTGCACAAGCGCGGCGTCACCGTCCAGGGCACGCCGCTGCCGGAGGAGCCAGGGTGCCGTGCTGCTGGTCATGCAGGATGCCTCTGCCGTCCGCGCGCTGGACCGCCAGCTTGCCTTCCGCGGCGCCGCCCGTAGCGTCAGCGGCATGGCTGCCATCCTCGCCCACGAGGTCAAGAACCCGCTGTCCGGTATTCGCGGTGCCGCACAACTGTTGGAAGCCAGCGTCGGCCCGGCCGACCGGGAGCTGGCCGAACTGATCCGTGACGAGGCGGACCGCATTCGTGCCCTGGTCGACCGGATGGAGGCATTCGGGGAAAAGCCGATAGCTCGCACCGCGGTCAACATTCATCGCGTGCTGGAGCATGTGCGAAAACTCGCGCAGACGGGCTTTGCCGCCCATATCCGCTTTCAGGAACATTACGATCCGTCGCTGCCGCCGGTCTGGGCCAATCGCGACCAACTCATTCAGGTGGTGCTGAACTTGATCAAGAACGCCGCCGAAGCGGTTACCGTCGAAGGCGTCAACTATCCGGAAATCATCCTGGCCACCGGCTTCCAGCACGGCATGCGGATCGCCATTCCGGGCAGCGCCACGCGGCTGGACCTGCCGCTGTTCGTCGCCGTGCGGGACAACGGCCCCGGCATTCCGGAGGACATCAGGCCACATCTGTTCGAGCCTTTCGTCACCTCCAAGTCAGCCGGCAGCGGCCTTGGTCTGTCGCTGGTCGCCAAGATCGTCGGCGACCACGGCGGCCTGATCGAGGTCGACAGCCGCCCAGGCCGTACCGAGTTCCGCCTCCATCTTCCGGTGGTGACCGAGAAAGACGCCGACCAATGACCCTGCCAACGGTACTCGTCGCCGACGACGACCGCTCGATCCGCACCGTTCTGACACAGGCGTTGGGCCGCTCTGGCTATCAGGTTCGCAGCACCGGCAACGCCGCCACCCTATGGCGCTGGGTGGAGGATGGCGAAGGCGACCTGGTCATCACCGACGTGGTGATGCCGGACGAAAACGGCCTCGACCTGATCCCGCGCATCAAGCGGATCCGGCCAGAGCTACGGGTGGTGGTCATGAGCGCGCAGTCCACCTTGATCACCGCGGTCAAGGCGACGCAGCGCGGTGCCTTCGAATACCTGCCCAAGCCGTTCGACCTGCGGGAGCTGTTGTCTGTCGTGGGACGCGCGCTGGCGGCGCCATCGGAAGCGACGGTCATCGTCAGCGAGCCGCGCGACACCGAGGAGCGGCTGCCGCTGATCGGGCGCAGTCCCTCGATGCAGGAGATCTACCGCACCATCGCCCGCCTGACGACGGCTGATCTGACCGTGATGATCAACGGCGAGTCCGGAACCGGCAAGGAACTCGTCGCCCGCGCGCTGCACGACTACGGGAAACGCCGGAGCGGCTCGTTTGTTGCAATCAACATGGCCGCCATCCCGCGCGAACTGATTGAAAGCGAGCTGTTCGGGCATGAGCGCGGTGCGTTCACCGGCGCCACCAACCGCTCCCAGGGTCGCTTCGAGCAGGCCAATGGCGGCACGCTGTTCCTGGACGAGATCGGCGACATGCCGCCTGAGGCGCAGACCCGCCTGCTGCGCGTGCTGCAGGAGGGTGAATTCACCAGCGTCGGCGGCCGCCAGCCGATCAAGGCCAATGTCCGGATCATCGCCGCCACCCACCGCGATCTGCGCAATGCCATTCGTCAGGGCCTGTTCCGCGAGGATCTGTTCTATCGGCTGAACGTCGTGCCGATCCGCCTGCCGCCGCTGCGTGAACGGGCGGAGGACATCCCGCTGCTGGCGCGTCATTTCCTGGATCGGGCGCGCGAGGACGGATTGCCGTCCAAGAGCCTCGATCAGGGCGCGGTGGACCGCCTGAAGACGCATGGCTGGCCGGGCAATGTCAGGGAACTGGAAAACCTGATGCGGCGGCTGGCCGCGCTGTGCCCGGATGAGGTTATCGGCGGCGACATCATCGCGGTGGAACTCGCCGATCCGACACCGGCGCTGGCGCCCGGCATCGGCCGTCGCAGCCGGGAACGGACCGGAGACGCTGTCGAGCGCGGTGGAGCGGCATATCAAGGAATTTCTGGCCACCCATAATGATGGCTTGGGCATCACCGATGTCTACGACAAGATCATTGCCGAAGTGGAGCGTCCGCTGATTCGCCTGACTTTGGCCGCCACTCGGGGCAACCAGATCAAGGCGGCATCGATGCTGGGCCTGAACCGCAACACGCTGCGCAAGAAGATCCGAGACCTGGAGATACCGGTGGTGCGGGGCCTGATGTAGATGATCTTGCGTTGCCTTCCCTGCTGTCGGGCTTATGGGCGGTTGACATGGCGGACGATGTGTCCGGGGCGGATGACATGAATGTCTCCAAAGGCCGCAGCACGCTGCGACCCGAGGAGCCGCCCAATATTATTTCGGAGCCGCGTTCTTCGCGCGCCGGCCAATTGGGCGACGTTCTGCTGGGCAAGGGTGTCACGCTGGCGCTGACGGCGATGGCGCTCATGGTTGGTCTGGCCACTTTCATCATTCTGGCACGCGGCTCCCCGCTGGGTTGGAAACCGGGCGTCCGCGTCGGTCTTGTGTTGGCCAATCTTTCGGTTCTGCTGCTGCTCGGGACAGTGCTCGGTGGTCGGCTCACCAGGGTTTGGGTGGAGCGGCGTCGGGGTTCGGCCGGCTCACGTCTGCACGTCCGGCTGGTCTTCCTGTTCAGCGGCGTGGCGGTGGCGCCTACCATCGTCGTTGCATGTTTCGCCGTCGCCTTCTTCCATTTCGGCATCCAATCCTGGTTCAACGATCCGGTGCGGGATTCGCTGGCGGAGTCGCTGCAGGTGTCTCGCGGGTATCTTGAAGAGCACCGCAACAATATCCGCGCGGTGGCGCTGGAGATGGCGAACGATCTGGCCCGGGCCGGGCGATTTCTGTCCGCCGATCCGACGGTGTTTGCCGAAGTGCTGGGTACCCAGACGACGCTGCGCGGCCTGACCGAGGCGGTGATCTACGAACCGACGACCGGGCAGGTGCTGGCCGCAGCGGGCATCTTCGTTGGCATGGGGGTTGAGGCGCCGCCGCAATCCGCCACCGAGCAGGCGATGCGCGGCGACGTGGCGGTGCTGAACGCCGGCGACGGCACACGGGTGCGTGCCGTGGTGCGGCTGGAATCCACGCCGCCGCTGATGTTGATGATCGGTCGGCCGATCGATCCGGCGATCCTGGGATATATGCAGCGTACCGAACAGGCCGTTTCGGAGTATCAGCGGCTGGATGAGAACCGGTCCTGGCTGCAGGTCGCCTTCGCCTGGATTTTCGCCATCGTCGCCCTTCTGGTGCTGCTCGCCGCCGGCCTGATCGGGCTTGTCATGGCCAACCAGATCGCCCGTCCGATCGGCACCCTGATCAACGCGGCCGAACGAGTGCGCAGCGGGGATCTGAGCGTCCGGGTGCGCGAGGCTGCTACCGGCGATGAAGTTGCCGGCCTGACCCGTGCCTTCAACCGCATGACCGGTCAGCTGGCGGCGCAACGGGCTGAGCTGATGGATGCCTACAGCCAGATCGACGAGCGGCGGCGCTTTACCGAGACGGTGCTGGCCGGCGTGTCGGCTGGGGTGATTGGCCTGGACGCGCAGGCCAGGATCGAGCTGCCGAACCGCGCGGCGGACGAGTTATTGGGCCTCGATCTGCTCGCGGCGATCGGCCATCCGTTGGTGGAGATCGTGCCCGAGTTCGGCAGCCTGATCGAAGCTGTGGCAGCCTCGCCGGAACGGTCGCGTACGGCAGAAATCCAGATCGGCGCCGCGAACCGCCGCCGCATCTTGCTGGTGCGGATCGGCGCCGAACTCTCCGGCGGGCGGCCGGACGGCTTCGTCGTGACCTTTGACGACATCACCGAACTGCAATCGGCGCAGCGCAAGGCCGCGTGGGCTGACGTCGCCCGCCGCATCGCACATGAGATCAAGAATCCCCTCACACCCATTCAACTTTCGGCGGAGCGTCTGAAACGTCGCTTTGCCAAGGAGATCCAGTCGGACCCGGACATTTTTGCGCAATGTGCCGACACGATTATCCGCCACGTCGGCGATATCGGCCGAATGGTGGATGAGTTCTCGGCGTTCGCGCGCATGCCGCATCCGGTAATCAAGCCTGAAGACGTCGGTCGCATCGTGCGGGAAGCTTTCGTGCTGCAAAAGACCGCTCGGCCGGGCATCGAATGGAGTTCGAACATTCCAGAGCGAGGGCCCGTGGTGCCGTGCGATCGGCGGATGATCCGCCAGGCGTTGACCAACCTATTGCAGAATGCCGCCGATGCAGTCGCGATGCGGAACGACGGTGGGTGCAACGATGCAGGCCATATCTCGGTGATGGTGAGGGAGGTTGGTGAAGGGGTGCAGGTTTCAGTGACGGATGATGGCATTGGATTACCGCAGGAAGATCGTTCGCGTCTGACGGAGCCGTACGTAACGCACAAGCCAAAAGGGACCGGATTGGGATTGGCGATCGTGAAAAAGATCATGGAAGAACACGGCGGCAAGCTCACGCTGGATGACCGGCCGGACGGTCCCGGGGCCGTAGCCAGCCTGTTTCTACCGTTTCCGGTAGCCGGTCTCTCGGTCAGCCCGGTAAGCGGCAAAGCAAACAGCGTTCTATCGGATGATACCATAACGGAAGGTGAACGGACGCAGGTGCCTCATGGCGCATGAGATCCTGATCGTCGACGACGAACCCGACATCCGAATGCTGATCGACGGCATCCTGCAGGACGAAGGCTACGAGACCCAGGGTGCCGGTGACGCGGAGGCAGCCATCAAGGCATTCCGAGCTCGCCGGCCGTCCTTGGTCGTGCTGGATGTGTGGCTGCAAGGCTCCCGGATGGATGGATTGGGTATCCTGGAGACGCTGCACAGCGAGGAACCGCACGTTCCGGTCGTGATGATCTCTGGCCATGGCACGATCGAAATGGCAGTCGGCGCGATCCAGCACGGTGCGTATGATTTCATCGAAAAACCGTTTCAGTCCGACCGGCTGCTGCTGGTGGTACGGCGGGCGCTGGAAGCTGCGGCCCTGGCGCGGGAAAATGCGGAGCTACGTCTTCGCGCTGGGCCGGAAGCAACACTGACCGGGGAGTCGGCGCTGATCGCTCAGCTTCGGTCGCAAGTGGAGCGGGTCGCTCCGACCGGGTCGCGCGTGTTGATCTCCGGCCCGGCGGGATCGGGCAAGGAGGTGGTGGCGCGAATGATCCATGCACGTTCGCGCCGGTCCTCCGGTCCGTTCGTGGTGATGAATTGCGCGACGCTGAATCCGACGCGTTTCGAGGAGGAGCTCTTTGGGCTCGAAGCCGGCACTGATCCGATGGCCCATCCCAGGCGAGCTGGTGTGCTGGAACGCGCCCATGGCGGCACCTTGCTGCTGGACGAGGTATCCGACATGCCGCTGGAGACCCAGGGGAAAATCGTCCGTGCACTGCAGAATCAGACGTTTGAACGGCTCGGTGGATCGTCGCGGGTCACGGTGGATGTGCGGGTACTGTCCACAACCAACCGCGATCTTCAGGCGGAGATCGCCGCCGGCCGGTTCCGCGAGGACTTGTATTATCGCCTCGCCGTGGTGCCGGTGAAGGTGCCGGCGCTGCGCGAGCGGCGGGAGGATGTGCCGAGCCTGGCGCTGGCATTCATCGGGCGGTCTGCGGAGAGTTCGGGGATCCCAGTGCGGGCGTTGTCCGTTGATACGCTGGCGGCGCTGCAGGCTTACGATTGGCCGGGCAATGTGCGGCAGCTGCGAAATCTTATGGACTGGCTGCTGATCATGGCGCCGGGCCACGCCGGCGAGACGATCCGGGCCGACATGCTACCGCCGGAAATCGGCTCCCGGGCGCCGGCGCTGTTGAATATCGACCCGACGGCGGACATTATGTCGCTTACCGCTGCGGGAGGCGCGGGACCTGTTCGAGACGCAATACTTGCATGCCCAGTTGCTGCGATTCGGTGGCAATATTTCGCGGACGGCCCAGTTCGTCGGGATGGAGCGGTCAGCGCTGCATCGTAAGTTGAAGCAACTGGGCGTGAATTCAGACGAGAGAGTAGGCGGGTAAGGACCCAGGAGAAATATCGATCAATTTATCTGAGTATGAGAATCTGCTTCAAAATCAGGCTGTCGGCCGCTACTCAAGGGTTCGCCAAAGCCCCTGGTTTCGCTACGCAATCAGCAATTTGCGTGCTCTGATCCTGGCTATCTGCGCAATTCAAACTTAAAATCGAATCAGACGCCGAGCCGGGCATCCAAGGACGGAGGACGAATAGGATCTGCCGCCCTTCGGCAAGTAGGTCGAATTTGTGCTGGCGGATTGAGTGCAGATGTCTACGGAAAAAGGAGCGCCAAGATGGCGCTCCCTTCTACCAAGGCAACAGGATCAGTCAGATACGTTATTGTTAATGCTGTTCTTCCCGTCAATTACCGGAGAAGTCGAACATGTCCATGAGGTCACCAATTGCCGGACTGTTGACCGGCACATAAGAACCCTGATCCTGATTTGGGTTCGGCAACCGGTCGCGGCTACGATTGGAAATCGTCGGGAGGCCCCAGTTTTTCTCGATGAACTTCAAGATCGATACGTGATCCGTGTAGCTGTGCTTGACGTGACCGCCGGCTGAGAACGGGGACACGACGATCAGCGGGATGCGCGTCCCGTCGCCGAAGAAATCGAGCGTCTGAATATAGCCTAAGTCATAATATCCGCCGCCTTCATCGACCGTGATGAATACCGCTGTCGTCTTCCACAGATCAGGATTTTTCTGCAGTTCCGTCAGCAGCTTTTTGGTGAACGCCTCGAAAATATTAAATTTTGAGGAGGCAGGATGTCCATCATTTATGCCAGATGGTTTGACAAACGAGACGGCCGGCAGGCTCCCGGAATGCAGATCGGCATAGAAGTCAGCGGTGTCTTGGGTGGCAACCCCGCGTAGCTTGGGATCGGCCATAAACTTTGTCTGGTAGTTAAAAGGATTACAGATATTGCAGTATATGTTATCAGGGTTAGTGGGTTGTGCAACCGCTTGATCCCAACCCTCACCGAACCATGCGAAGGAAACTGCGTTGGCGAGCAGCAAGTCACCAATGCTAGGTACCGAACTGGGCGGAATTGCAAACGGCGTTGTCGTTTCGATCGTGCCGTCCGGGAGGTAGCCGGGATTGTAGTTGTTCAGTAGGTAGTAGTGCCCGGCGTCGCAGTTGGGGTTGACCTTGGTTGGAAGCGCCGCGAGATAATCCAAAACCGGCTTCACGCCGGAATTTGATGGATCGGTGCACTCGCTGTAGGAGCCACCGTTGCCGGTTTTTGTGTTGCCGTAGCCGTCATTTTTATAAACGTTGTTCGTGCCGCTCTGCGCGTTCACATCCTCGATTTGGGCGGTGGGCGGTGTGGTCGCGTTCCCCTTCCCATCGCTATACCAAATCGCATCGCCGAACCCGGCAAAGATGCTGTCGAGGCCGGTGCCACCTTTGGCCGGCTGGTGATAGTTGTCGCTGATGGTGTAGCTATCCGACAGTTGCTTGAAGTAGGGCATGTCGCCTTGAGCAACATTATAGAAGCCCATTGACACCGAACCTTCACCCGAGGGTGTTACGCCTCCTGATAGCGGACCCCCATTGGTGCCCGCACCGATGGTCGCCTCGACCCACGGAAACAAATCGTTCAGGCATCCGCTTTGGTTGGTGGTCGTTGCGTGACTTACATCGCAATCCATCTGCTGCCACATTTGATAGAAGCGATGAACGGGACTGGCTGCATACGCGTCATAGGAGATGTCTGGCGTCAACGAGTAGGGGCCATTGGGAAGGTTATTGGCGTTTGGAAGCCGCGTATCCACCGTACCGGATGTCAGCCCGGTCGCCCCTGTGAGCAACAGTTTCAGGTCTCGTGGAAGCAGATCGCTGGTCGCGTCCTGGGCCTGCGCGATCGTGTTGAACGGCGGACTGGTATCACTGTTGGCCTTCGGACCTCCGGCGGTGAGTGGTGGTAGGATCGCGTAAGGACCGGTTTTACTCGGCGCTATGCTGAACGTATCAGGAACGTTTGCCGTAAGTTGTGCCGCCTTGGAGAAATTCGGTCCCGGCGTCCCGTCTGCTTTGACGATCCCTTCTGATAAGAGATTATTCACAGTCTCACCGGATTTCGGCGTGTATGTGGCATATAAATGATCAAATGAGCGATTTTCGCCGTAGATGACGATCACATGCTTGATCGGTGTCGTCGTATTATTGTCGTTGGGCTGGATCGACGCCGCCAGTGCGGCCGGGGCAGCAACATTGCTTGTCATCGCTAGCACAGACAGGAAACTAACGAACCTGTGACGTTTCTGGGGATATTTCATGTTCCATCCGTTTTTCATAGTGCGCTTTAGTTATCGGAGCGGAGCATGACCTTTGCTTTACAGTGTTATGACCGTTCCGCTACTAACTGCATTGAACGTGGGACGGACAACCTGGCTGAAGATGTTGCAAAACCAAATTGTACTGATCAGAACCATGGCGAGCTCAAGCTGAACATCACGTGGCTAGACAGTGTAGACAGTCGGGCGACCTTAATTCATCTGCTTGTATTCATGGAGCACTATCGCGCTGAGCGGAAAGTTTAAAGCGCAAGAACCTACGATACCAAACGGGAAGTTAGATGCATTCAGGCTCCGTCGTCCCTGCTGCCGGTGACGGCATGTCTTGTCGAGTTCTGGATCAGGCTCCAACCAGACCTCGAGCAAAGTCATCGGCATCAAATGGCCGCAGATCGCCGGCCTTCTCGCCAACACCGACCGCATGGACCGGCAGGCCAAACGTCTCCGCCAGCGCCACCACAATCCCACCGCGCGCACTGCCGTCCAGTTTGGTTACCACCAACCCGGTCACGTTCACCATCTCCTTAAATACCTTCACCTGCTGTATCGCGTTTTGACCAGTAGTGGCATCAAGCACGAGCAACACCGAATGTGGCACGGATTTCATCCTGCTTACGCAGCACACGGATGATCTTGCGTAGCTCATCCATCAACGCAGCCCTATTGTGCAGCCGGCCGGCGGTGTCGATCAGCAGCACATCCGCGCCGTCCGTCTTTGCTTTTGTCAAAGCATCGAACGCCAGCCCGGCCGAGTCCGCGTTCGGCCCTCCTGCAACGACTGGGGTTCTTGTGCGCTCCCCCCAGATCTGCAACTGCTCGACCGCTGCAGCCCGGAACGTATCGCCAGCAGCTATCACGACGCGTTTGCCCTGCTCGTGATAGCCCTGCGCCAGCTTCCCGATGGTGGTGGTTTTGCCAGTACCGTTGACGCCAACCACCAGCACGACGTGCGGCTTCAATATGGGATCAATCTCCAGCGGCTTTGCCACGGGCGCCAGGATTGCGGTAATTTCCTCGGCCAGCGCTTGCTTGATCTCCTCGTCGGTGACTTCCTTGCCAAAGCGACTGCGGCGAAATGCGGCAATGACGCGTTGCGCAGCGGCGGTGCCCAGATCCGCCGAAATCAGCAGCTCCTCAAGCTCTTCCAGCGCCTCATCGTCCAACCGGCGCTTGCGAAATACCGCCGTAATACCGCCCGACAGCTTTTGTGTGCTGCGCGAGAGCCCTTCCTTCAGGCGCGAGAAGAAGCCACCTAACGCCATCAGGCTACCTCAGCCAGAAGCCCGCCGGCCGCCGTTCCGATCACCCAGGCCGTCAGCAACGTTCCCGGTTCAACTGATCGGTCCAAGCTGACGGGCGCGAAATGTTCACTGTGGCCCGACTGCCCGGCTTCGGTCAGTCACAGTGACCGTGTGTCCCACATGACCAGCGAGGAAATCGTTCGCCACCTGCTGGCCAACCTGTCGCAAACAAGCGGCGCGCTCGTGGCGGACCGGCTTGGGCACCGCAGGCATTCTTGATGCCGGCGTGCCAGGTCGCTCGCTGTAGGGGAATACATGAAGATATGGCACCTCCATCTCCTGCACGAAGCGTCTTGTCTCCTGGAACAACGCCTCCGTCTCGGTGGGAAACCCGGCGATCAAGTCGGCACCGATGGCAATTCCTGGCCGCAGATCACGGGCTCGGCTGATGACGGCCATCGCCTCCGCCCGCAGATGGCGACGGCGCATCCGCTTGAGGATCAGATCGCTGCCTGCCTGAATTGAAAGATGCAGATGTGGCATCAGGCGCGGCTCTTCGGCGATCAGCCGCCACAAGTCGTCGTCGATCGCCGCGGGATCGATGGAAGACAACCGCAACCGCGTCAGCTCGGGAACCAAGGCAAGTAGGCGGCGGATCATCTGGCCCAGACTTGGTGTCCCAGGCAGGTCGGAGCCATAGGAGGCAATGTCGACACCGGTCAGCACCACTTCCTTGAACCCGGCCGTGATTAGCGCGCGGACCTGATTGACCACTGCGCCCATGGGCACCGAACGGTTAGGTCCGCGGCCAAATGGGATGACGCAAAAGGTGCAGCGATGATCGCATCCCTGCTGCACCTGCACGAAGGCGCGGGTGCGGCCGGCAAACTCGGTCACTAGGTGGACCGCGGTCTCGCGCGCGGCCATGATATCGGACACCGCCGATACGGCGTTGGGTTCCCAGCTTTCCGGCATCAGCTTGTCGTTGTTGCCAAGCACGCGATGGACGTTGGGCAGGCCAGCCCAGGCGTCCGGATCAATCTGTGCGGCGCAGCCGGTGACAACGATCCGCGCATCCGGCCGCTCCCGCGCTACACGCCTGACCGCCTGACGCGCCTGACGTTCGGCCTCGGCTGTCACGGCGCAGGTGTTGACAATCACAGTGTCAGCCTGTGCCGGCAAATCGCCAGCCGAAAGACCCCGCATCACCTCGCTCTCGTAGGCGTTTAGGCGGCAGCCAAAGGTGAGGATTTGCACTGTCATGGCGGGAACGCCTCAAGATCGATCTGGCCCGCGAAGGCGGTGGCGACCGGTCCGGTCATCATCACGTGGCCATCATCGCGCCATTCAATCAGCAAGCTACCACCGTCAACGATCACGCTGGCACGTCGGGCAGTGAGGCCGCGCCGATGAGCGTTGACAAGAGCCGCGCAGGCCCCGGAGCCACAGGCCAACGTCAGGCCGGCGCCCCGTTCCCAGACCCGAAGGCGGAGTGTGGTTGCGTTCAGTACCTGCGCAAAGCCAATATTGGCGCGCTCCGGAAATACCGGGGCGTGCTCCAGCACCGGACCAATCTGCTGGATCGGGACGGTCGCCAGATCGTCCACAAAGAACGTTGCATGTGGATTACCCATGCTAGCCACGGCTGGGTCGGCGACTGGCCCAGCCGAAAGCTCCAACCTGAGCGTATCCATCGGGCACAGCAACGGAATGTCGCTCCAGTCAAGCCGAGCCTGACCCATGTCGACCTCGATTTGGCCGTCCGGATAGAGGCGGGCGGGCAGATCGCCCGAGATGGTGCGGATGGTGACCGACGTTTGCCCAGTCTCTTGCCCCAAGATTGCGGCAACGCAGCGCGTCGCATTGCCGCACGCCCCGGCTTCGGAGCCGTCGGGATTGCGTATGCGCATAAAAGCTTCGGCGCCTGGGCCGCTGGGTTCGATCACAACGAGCTGATCACAGCCAATGCCAGTATGGCGATCAGCAATGGCAGCGGCCCGCGCCGGGGTCAAGGCAAGGCGACAGCGGCGCTCGTCCAGTATGACGAAGTCATTGCCGCAGCCATGCATCTTTACGAAGCCGACAGTCATACCCCGGATATAGAGAGACTGGCCGCCTTACGCCATGTCCGGAGAGACAGTTGCTTGGTACATGGTTAGACGTTGATCAACCAACCGGTGCCAGCCTTGGTATCCGGAGAGGTTCGTAGGCGGGCGAATAGGTTTCCGCAGCCGCCACCGGTTCGCGGATCATGTAGCCGCGACCCCATATTGTCCCGATCATACTGTCCGCTCCGGCCTGCGCGAGCTTTTTGCGCAGCTTGCAGACGAATACGTCGATGATTTTGACCTCCGGTTCGTCCATCCCGCCGTACAAGTGATTGAGGAAAGCCTCCTTGGTCAGCACCATACCTTTGCGCAAAACCAAAAGCTCCAGAATCGAGTACTCCTTGCCTGTCAGCCGCACATCCTTGCCATCGACTGTGACTTCACGGCTGTCGAGGTTCAACTCAAGCGCCCCTAGTCTTACGGCAGGCTGACTGAACCCCTTGCTGCGACGGACAATGGCTTGCATGCGGGCCAGTAATTCAGCTTTGTCAAACGGCTTGGTGATGAAATCATCCGCTCCAAGGCTCAATGCCTTGACCCGCGCCTGTGGCATCGTCAACCCGGAGAGAATGATCACAGGCGTATCGTTGCGGGAGATGCGCATGCGTCGCACTACCTCAAATCCCTCTATATCCGGCAGCGCTAAGTCTAGCAGCACGATGTCATACTCGTAGTGCCGCAGGAGTTCGAGCGCTTCCTCGCCGCTATCGGTTTGATCAACGATCGCGCCGGCTGCTTTCAACATTAAGGTAATGCCCCGAGCGGCGATGAGGTCATCTTCAACCAGCAGGACGCGCATCGGCCACTCCTTAATAATCATGAAGAGAGAATTACCACTATAGCGTGTTTTCTTCTACCTAAATCGCAATCAAATGGTGTATTTTTTTAACATACGTCGTGATACTGCACATCAACCATACGAATGTAAGGCGAACAGGCTAAATTTTGGATGTTGACGTCTCAATGAGAAATAGCAGTCTCGCCGATCGACTAAATGCCTCCTCCGCTTTGCTCCACCGGATACCGGTGGCCTACATACAGGGAACCGTTATTAACCTTTACGGATTGCTGGTAGAGGTCGATGGCCTCACTGGATTGATCGCGATCGGCGATCGGTTGAATTTGTGTGCACGCGATAACAGGCTGATCGCGGCAGAAGTGATCGGCTTTCGCAATCGGCTGGCGCAGGTCATGGCATTTGCCCCACTAGATGGCCTCGGCCCAGGCGCGAGAGTGGAGTTGCTCAGCAAGTATCATGGCATGCTGGAAGCCGCGTCCACCTGGCTCGGCCGCGTCATCGATCCCCTCTGCGTGCCGCTCGATGGGCAGGGGGCCCTGCTAGGCGGCACGGTGTTCCGCTCTACTCGCACCGCTTCTCCGGAAGCCACGCTTCGCGCCCGTGTCGGCCCGCGGATCGATTTGGGTGTTCGTGCCTTGAACTGCTTTGCGACGTGTCGTCAGGGGCAGCGCCTGGGTCTATTTGCAGGTTCAGGCGTTGGGAAGTCCACGCTCCTGTCCATGCTGACCCGCGGGACGGCATGCGATGTCGTCGTGCTTGCTCTTGTAGGCGAACGCGGCCGTGAGGTGCGAGAATTTCTGGAGGATGATCTGGGACCCGAAGGGCTGGCACGCGCGGTCGTCATCGTCGCCACCTCGGACGCGCCGCCGCTGATGCGCCGCCAATGTGCCTATACGGCGATGACTGTCGCTGAGCATTTTCGCGACGAAGGAAAGTCCGTTCTTTTACTGATGGACAGCGTGACCCGCTTCTGCCTCGCCTTGCGGGAGATCGGGCTGTCCATCGGTGAACCACCCGCAACGCGAGGCTACCCCCCGAGCGTCTTCGCGGAACTGCCGCGGCTGCTGGAACGCGCCGGCCCTGGCCTTCAACGGCCGGACGGCACTGCGGGCCAGATCACCGGGCTGTTTACCGTCCTGATCGAGGGAGACGATCACAATGAACCAGTCGCTGATGCCGTCCGTGGGATCCTGGACGGGCATATCGTGATGGATCGCAAGATTGCCGAAGCGGGGCGTTATCCGGCCATTGACATCCTTCGCTCCCTCTCTCGCTTAGCGGCGACTTGCCTGGATAGCGGCCAAACCGGGTTGATCCGCCGCGCCCGCGCGATTTTGGCGGTGCATGGGGATATGGTGGACATGGTGCGGCTGGGCGCCTACCGCGCTGGCACTGATCCCGCTGTGGACGAAGCGTTGCGTCTAACCCCGGCGATCGAGGCCGTGCTGCAGCAGGAGCGACACGAGACAACCGACTTCGACGAATCGTTCCGGCGTCTCCGTCAAGCGATAGAGGCGTAAAGTGGCACGGGATCCGCTGGGCGTTCTGCTGACCGTACGGCAGCGGACCGTCGATCAGGCGCGTCAGGCACTTGCAATATGCCTGAAGGTGGAAACTGCGGCGATAGAGGCAATCCGGGCGATTGACAGCGCGATTGGCCAGGAGCAGGCGGTTGCCGATCGATTTCCCGAACATCATCGCGGCACCGACGTCGTCGCTGCCTGGTTAGGACGTGTCCGTGCCGAAAGGGCACAAGCGGTGGCAAAACTCGCGGCGGCGGAAATTCAAAGCGCGACGGCGCGGGCTGTTCTTGTAGCAGCGCGGTCTGCGGCGCAGGCGGTTCAGCGCACGATCGCGGAACGGGCAATCGTTGCGCGAGGTGAGGCTGAGAAACGCGACCAGCATGTTTTGGACGACATTGCCAGGGCTCGCCGCGCAGCTCGAGATGCCTAGCACACGCCGATAGTGAGGCGGAGCCAAAACCGGTGACGCTTCTTGCCGATGTGACAAGGCAGGCTAACGACCAATGTCGACTTGATTGTCCGTGTCGCTGGGTCCACGAAGCCTTAATAAAGCTTCCGGAACTATATCGGCGTCTCTGATTCGACTGGCCAATCGGCACCAGTTGCTCACTTCATGCTTCAAGAACCCTGGCTTACACATAGAAGTTTCGATGTGCGTCTTGGTCACGAGCCGTGCTCGCTAAGCCTGCAGACGGTCTGCGGTGCTTTGCAAGCTCTTGTTCCTAATAGTTGATGTCACAACAAATTGCCATCTTAGCGGCGCGAATCAAGCACACAGCGTGATTACTTTGAGGGGTATGAATGTCATGTGGTGCCCCTCGATCCTCTCGGAGCAAACTATCCAGCATACCGTCCTTGTGGTCGAAGACGATATGATGGTGCGAATGCCCATCGCCGAGTACCTCCGCGACTGCGGCTATACTGTCCTGGAAGCCGGCAATGCCGTCGAGGCAATCGCCAAGTTAGATGCTGCAGGCTCCGTCAACCTGGTGTTCAGCGATGTCAGGATGCCGGGCGCGATGGATGGTTTCGGTCTGGCAAGATGGCTGCGCAATCACTACCCGAAGATCCCGGTCCTCCTAACCTCTGGTTATAATAATAGCCTCAGCCTTTCGATTGACGCGGCTCAGGGCGTCAAATTGATCGAAAAGCCATATTCGCAGGCGCAAGTCGCACAGCGGATCCAGGATCTACTCGACCAGCAGTAGTCTCATGCCCGCGAAGTTCATGACGGCATCGGACACTCTGGTTTTGACGCGGTTTCTGGCGGCCTCGGCAGAGCAGTGTGCTTAGAGCGTGGATTGTAGAATAACTGCTGGATTTGGTGTTCTGTGGCGATTGTGTATTCCATTCTCCTGGACGCGCGGGCTGAGTCTGCTCATGTCGGTCGGATTCCTCGGTAGGCATTGATGATTCGCTTTGATGTTCAGTCCGGTGCGGTTGTGTAGCGATGAGTTGGACGATGTTTGATAACTGACCAGCGGTTTGCTCGCAGTTGTGATGAATGAGAACAGGCGTGCTCGATCTTGTTCATTTGCTGGTGGCGGCAGTGTAGACTGATGTACCGATTCTTAGCAGCTTGCAGTTCCGTTCAAGCCGCACCGTCCCGTTGCTGCCCATCAGCGTGATCACAAGCGGCGCGCTTCGGATAGCGTGGCGGCCGATGTTCTGCCACCAGGCGGATGGTTGACAGCGAAGGTGGCCGTGTCATGTCAACACCGACACTGACCCAGCCGTGTTTGCCGAGGTCATACACGCCATAGGGGATAGCTCGGCCCAGCGCTTGGCTGAGGAAGTCATAGACTGCACCTCTTCGGGTTGCCCTGTGGCCGCACGTCCGGCCGGCGTTCTTGAAATCGCCAACTATCTCCTTCTTCTTGGTGTCGACTGAAATCACCGGCTGGCGCCGGCAGCGCTGTCGTGAGGCGGTGTTGATGTGCGCGAACTGCGCGTTCGGTAGGATGCCACCCCCTCGCGGGTTTGCGATTGCTTGCAGGCTGAACTTCTGTGCCGTCAGCAACTCACCAACAACCGTATGGCTGACCGGTGCCGAGCCTTGCAGTTCCCGCAGCGACGCAGGCTCTTGCAGGTCAGCGCAACGGCGACATCGGATCACCGCGCACGTAGGCTCCACAAATTCAGCAGCTCACTCAGCAGCGCCGGATCATTCTCCACACGCTCTTGCGCCACCACGGCCGGCGCACCTGCCAGCCGCAGCAGGGGCTTGCCGCCAGTTCCTGCAAGCCCGTCTGATCGTGCTCTCCGCAACCCGGTTGCCTGCGAGACGCCGCGATGCCGCCGTAGCCCGCAGCACGCGCTTCCGTCGCCACAGCAGGCGTCGGCTCGCTCGTCAAGTTGCTGGCAAACCGCCGTGAAGCGCTGACGGATCGGGTCTGGTCGATCATCCTGCGACACTGTAGCCCCAGCATCCAAGCGGGAATCCTCCAACTCAATTCAAGCAGTTATTCCCTGACAGATCCTTAGCACACGTTGCTAAATAACTGCTGCATTATGGTGGCCTGGGAGCGATGGTGTAATTCCATTCTCCATGGAACGCGCGCGGTCTGAGATCAAGCGCGGCCATGTCGGCATCGGAAATCTTGATCCCCGCAGGATAGGCATTGGGATCGATGCGGCATTTGATGTTCAGGCCGGTGCGCGTCGTTGTGCTGGCGATGAGTTGGACGATGGTTTGATAACTGACCAGCGGCTTGCCTCGCCAGTTCTGGGTGATGAATGAGAACAGGCGGTGCTCGATCTTGTTCCATTTGCTGGTATCCGGCGGCAGATGGCAGACAGTGATCGTCAAACCGAGTTCATCAGCCAGCCATTGCAGTTCACGCTTCCAGAGCCGCACCCGTGCCCCGTTGCTGCCACCACAATCAGCGGTGATCAGCAAGCTGGCGCGCATCCGGATAACGGCCCCGCCCCATCATCTGCCACCAAGAGCGGATCGCGTTGACTGCGAAGCTTGCCGTGTCATGATCGACGCCGACGCTCACCCAGCCGATGTTGCCAGTGATGTCGTAGACCCCATACGGGACAGCTCGGCCCAGTTCGGGTATCTCGAAAGTCATGCTCGCGCACCGGTTCGGGCTGCCCCTTCGGGCGCAGTTCCCGACCGACGTTCTTGAAATCGCCAACGAGCTCCGTCTTCTTTGTGTCAACCGAGATCGCCGGCTGAGCAGCCTGCAGGGCAGCCTTCATCTGGGCATTGATGGAGCTGAACTGCGCCTCCCGCTCGGGATGCTTGGAACCCTCGCGGGTCTTGCGGTTCGACTGCAAGCTATAGGCAAGCTGCCGGAGCAGATCGGCGACGACGTTGTGCTTGATGCGGTGCCCCATCACCTGCAATGCGTCGGCCAGGTTTCGCAAGCTCCGGCTGGTCCATAACAAGGGCGCCATCGGATCGCCGCGCGTCGTGGGTTCAACCAGGCTGCGCAAGTCAGCCAACAGTGTGGGATCGGTCTCGGTCAGCTTTTTGCGCCCACCGCCCGCCCGGCGCGTGCGGCCGGACGCAACCTCTTCTGCTGCTGTGCCGGCCAGTTCCCGCAACCCGCGGTCAATCGGTACTCCGCGCCAAGCCCGTGATCCGCGTCAGCGCCAACACACCGCCGTGCCCCGCGGTCCGGGCTTCCACCGCCGCAAAAGTCGCCGCCCACGCTCATCCAGGACCGGGGCGAGTGCCGTGTAGCGCAACGTGATGGCCGCTTCATCGATCACGCCGCGAGCCTAGGACACGGCTCCCTCGCGGCGGAATCCCCAAAATGCAGAAATCACGCGCGCTTCGGTTATTTATCAACGAGCCCTAGCACTACAGTTGCGTTTTTTGGTTCTGCCGCCATCTGTCAGGTAGACTGAGCGGGCGGATGGATGAACACGGCATCACTTGAAACCACCTTGGGCTTATGGGCCTCGTCGCTGCGGGACGTAAAGGCCCGGATGCGCCCGTTGTTCACGCAGGAGCGTGTTGCGGCGTCGGCGGGCTTGTTTCTTGACGGCCTGCTGGGTCCGGAGCGGCGCAAGACCGGCTGGATGCGGGCCGAGGCGGCAGGAGATGCAGGCCCGTGGCGCCAGCAGGCGATCCTGGGCCGTGGCCGGTGGGATGCCGATGCTCTGCGCGACATCGTGCGGGAATATGCCCTGGAAACGCTGGCCGATCCCGTGGCGGTCCTGGTGGTGGACGAAACCGGCTTTCTCAAGCAAGGCAAAGCCAGTTGCGGCGTGGCCCGGCAGTATACGGGCTCTGCGGGCAAGATCACCAACTGCCAGATCGGCGTGTTTGCGGCCTATGTATCGCGGCATGGCCATGCCCTGATCGACCGGGCGCTCTACCTGCCCAAGGCTTGGGCCGATGATGCCGCACGGCGTGCTGCGGTGCATGTACTGCCTGAGATGAAGTTTGCCACCAAGCCACGGCTGGCGGTCGGCATGATCGAGCGTGCCATTGCGGCCGGTGTGCCGTTTGCCTGGGTTGCGGCGGACAGCATCTACGGCGTGGGCGAGATCGAGATGGCGCTGCGCCGGGCCGGCAAGGGCTACGTGCTCGGGGTCAACAGCAATGCTCAGTTCAATTCCTGGGACACTGAGCCAGCGGTGGCGGGCACCGCCGAGGCGATCGCTCAAGGGCTTGACGCATCAGCTTGGCACCCCCTCTCGGCGGGCGAGGGCACCAAAGGGTCCCGCCTCTACGACTGGGCCTACCTGGCCCTTGCCGATCTCGAGGCGGATGACTTCAACCCGGCGCTGAGCGGCACCTGGACACGTGGTCTGCTGATCCGGCGTAACATTAGCGACCAAAGTCTGGCCTATTTCAGCACCTGGTGCCCGGCCGGGACGCCCATCGAGACATTGGTGGCGGTTGAAGGACAGCGCTGGGTCATTGAGGACAACTTCGAGACCACCAAGACCGAGTTGGGTCTCGACCACAATGAAACCAGATCGTGGCACGGCTGGCACCGCCACGTCTCCCTGGTCATGCTGGGCTTTGCCATGCTGGCCACCATCCGCCATCACGCCAACCAGTCGGTCGCTTCGCAAACTCCGATCCGCCTGAAGTCAGAGCCAGTCCCGGCCCTCATCCATTGGTCGGTCCAGGAGGTTCGCCGCATCGCCACGCGTCTGGCCGAGCAGCGCATCCAACCTGCCCTCGTCATGACATGGTCGCTCTGGCGACGCGCCCATCAAGCGGCCGCTAAACGCTCCCACTTGAAACGGAAAACGCAACTGTAGTGTTAAGTTCGACTTTGGCCATTTAGCAGTCGAGGCGAGGGGGGCAGTAGCCGGTGTTGGGTGGCGGAGCGGAAGGAGGCTTAGAATGAGGCATCCCTGCCGGGAGATGCCGTCATGCTTCGCCTGCCCCCCCGCTTCGCCGAGATGATTTTAGCATTCGCCCCTGTGTTTGTGCAGCCGCGCACATGGCGGCACGCCCGATTGCTGTTGCTGGGTGCGATGCTGGCGCCGGGCCAGCGCACGGTGAGCAGCATCCTGCGGATTGTCGGGTTGCGTCGGGAGCGGCATTTCGTCAATTACCACCGTGTGCTCAACCGAGCCGTCTGGAACAGCCGCCACGGGGCGCGTCTGCTGTTAGGTCTGCTGATCAGCCGCTTCGTTTCGACGGATCCAATCGTGCTGGGGGTGGATGACACGATCGAGCGGCGTCGTGGCAAGCGGATCGGTGCCAAAGGCCTCTACCGTGATCCGGTCCGCTCGTCGAAGTCGTTCTTCGTCAAGACCAGCGGACTGCGCTGGCTCAGCCTGATGCTGCTGGCGCCCATCCCCTGGGCGCAGCAGGTCTGGGGTCTGCCGTTCCTGACTGTGCTGGCGCCCTCCGAACGCTTCTGCCGCACGCATAACCGGCGGCATAAGAAGCTGACGGACTGGACCCGTCAGGTGGCCTTGCATCTCGGCTCCAAGCTAGCTTGGCGGAACCGGCACGCGGCGCTGGCTGCCGAAGCGAACGATTGTTCTCGTCGGCGACAGCAGTTTTGCCGCGCTCGATCTGCTGGCCGCGCTGATACGCCAGGGCCTGATCTGCATCACCCGCCTGCGCCTGGATGCTGCCCTGTATGAGCCAGCCGCACCGCGCGAGGCAGGCGCTAAAGGGCGACCACGCAAGAAGGGCGTACGCCTGCCAACGCCGTCCCAGAGACTGCAAGATGCTAACACCAAATGGCAATCCGTCGTTGTCCCGGGCTGGTATGGCAACGCCGAGCGCCGCCTGGAGATCTGCTCGGACAGCGCTGTGTGGTACCACGCCGGATCACCGGTGCTGCCGATCCGCTGGGTCCTGCTGCGCGATCCCGACGGCGACTTCGAGCCACAGGCGCTGCTGTGCACCGACCTCAACCGCAATCCGCACGACATCATCGGGTGGTTCGTCCGGCGTTGGTCGCTGGAGGTGACATTTCGCGAGACACGTGATCACCTCGGCGTCGAGACCCAGCGCCAATGGTCCGACCAGGCGATCCCCTCTTCGCGTCGCCGCACCACACCGTGTCTGCTGGCGCTGTTCTCCATCGTCACGTTGCTGGGCACGTGCCTAACCAAGCGGGCTCGCTTGGCCGTCTCAACCGCCGCCTGGTACCGCAAGCAGCGGCCCACCTTCGCCGATACCCTAGCCGCCGTGCGCCGCGAAATCTGGAGCACACAGGGTTTTTCGATGTCCCAGTCCAGAACGGACAGGAGAAAACCGTCGAAGGCGTTGTGCGAAGGCATTACCTATGCGCTTTGCCACGCCGCATGAGCAAACCCAAATGGCCAAAGTCGAACTTAGTGTGAACATCGCGGACGCGATTGGTTGAGCTGATGCTCAACCGTGGCTTTGTTTGACCGCTTTCGCTGTCTGATAGCCACGGCACCTGGATGATCACCCAGCGTGATACCTCCCACATCACTTTCAGTCGCCATTTTTCAGCCACTACGCTTAGCTTTAACAGTTTGGAAACAAGGCAGCCTTATCCTGCCATTGCATCCACATTTTCCGGCCAGCGCCCGTGTCCAATCATTCATGAACCATGCTCAAACCCGGACCTTGCGCCCGGTCAACGTAATCACCAGGCCGTTGGTGTCCACCATCAGCCTGCTGTTGCTGCTTACCGTCCTGGCGGTGGTGCTGTTTGTCGCCATTCGTTCACCGCTCAAGGACGACATCGCCTGGCTCTTATACGTCGCGCGTCGATGGATGGCCGGGCGTGAACTCTACATTGACGTCGTCGAGGTTAATCCACCGCTGATTGTCTGGATTTCGGCTATCCCGATCGGCTTGGCGCATTGGCTGAACGTCGACACCCAGTTCGTCGCCATGCCAGTCTTTATTGCCGCTGTTCTCGCCTGCGCATGGTGGAGTTGTAGCCTGCTGCGCGCCAATGGCGGCATCTTTACCGATTGGCCGCCGGTGTTCGCCCTGATCGGTTCAGTCCTTCTGATCTTTCCCGCCGGCGACCTCGGCCAGCGCGAACATCTTCTGGTTGCGGCGTTCCTGCCCTACCTCGTGTTGTTCGCGCGACGTCTGGACGGTGTTGGGGCGTCGGTTGTGGCATTGGTCGTGGCCGGGATACTGGCGGGATTGGGATGTGCCTTGAAGCCGCGCTATGCCGCTGTTTTCGTGGTGCTGGAGTGTCTCGCGCTGACCCGAGGTCTGCGTCCTTGGAGCGTGATGCCAAGCATCGCCGGCGCAAGCTTGCTGGGCTACGCGTGGTTGGTCGCCATGCTGTGCCCGGCGTATCTGCACCATGCGGTACCAATGGCACTGGCGCTTTATAGCGCGACTGACGTTCCATTCCTGACGTTGCTGTCTGACAGCGCCTTGTTGATTGGCGGGCAGCTGGTCGCGATCACCCTGTACTGGCTGCGTCGATGTAACTTGGCGGAAAACAACCTGATGCTGACCTTGGTGGTCTTTGCGATGACGAGCACCGCCATCTGCTTTGTGGATGGTAAGGACTGGTACTACCACCGGCTGCCGGCAACGATCATTACTGTTCTAGCCTTGGTGTTGTGGGGGGTCTCGGAAGGCATTCGTCACCGGCGCTTCATACGGCTGCCCCTCCTCATCGCGACCTTCGTCGTCTGCGTCTTCTTTTTTAACGCGTTGGAGCGGCTGGAACCATCTGTCGAGCAAGCGGTCAAGCCGCAGCACACCACCGAGGCGCATCTTGAAGACATCATCCGTACCGAACACGCCCGAACCTACATCGCCTTCTCCGAATGGATTGCGCTGGGCTTTCCCGTCGTCAACGAGACCGGCGTTGTCTGGGCGTCCCGCTTCGAACTCGATGTGGGCGTTGAAGGGCGAGGCGTGGCGGGCCCGGTTCGATCCATTGGGCGCTAAAGAATGGCCGGTCGCACGCTGGGTCGCGCATGATTTCATTGCGGGGTGCCCCGACATAGCAGTGGTCGATACACGAGAGACAACGAACTACATTAGTGTGCTCAGCGTGGCTGATCCGGCATTCGTGCGCGCTTGGTCACGCTATCGCCAGATCGAGGCATTTGACGGCCTGGTTGTATACCGCCGCGGCAGGGTCGGTTGCCTGGACGTATGGGTTGCAACCGAGGCCAAGCAAGAGCTTGACTTGCGGTAGCGGATTAGCCGACTACCGAAACAGAAACCCGTGTGATGGCCGCGATCTCGATGTTTGGTGGCGCTTTGACGCTGCGCATCCTGTTTGGTACCGGTACTCGGCGTATGCTTGCCTTGCAAGGCGGCTAAATTCGCCCCAGGCAAACAATAATCGAGCCTTTGAAACATCTGCCGGGCCCATTCCCGGATACCCCATACTGTCACGCCCGGGGACGAACGAACTGAGTCACGCAGGAGCGATTTGCCTTTTTGCACCAAGCTCGGGTCAATCTGTCGACTGGTAGTTCAGGAGCACCCGGATGAAGTGTCACCTAATCGTCCTAGGCGCCGCGACCGCCGCTATGACGATCGCGATGATGGCGCCCGCGCCTGCACAAGAGCCGGGCTATGAAACGCCGCTCTACATACCGCGTCCGCCGCAGAAACCGGACCCTTATTTCGGACTGCCGACATTCGGGTTGCCTGGCGCCGACCTGCCACAGAAGACGATGGCGCCGACCGCCGGTGTAGACGCAGCGCAAACGGCCCCTGGCACAGAGGCTCCGCAGTCGAACTCCGACTTCTTCAAAAGTGCCGACCGCTCCGCCAATGACTTTCCTGACGTCGCGGGACCCGACGTCAGCCTACCCAGCGATCGACGCCAGACATCGAACCGGATGTCGTCCTCCACCTCCGACGGCACGTCGTCATTATTGATGGATAGCACATCGTCTTCGACCACGGACGACACCCCCCTGTATACGACGACCGAAGGTATGACGACCGGCGAAATTGGCTCGTCCAGCACGACGAAATAGGTGTTTGTTTGGACAGGGCTGATCGCCCTTTGGGTCGCACCCGAAGCGTTCGCACGGCGCGTTCTTCCACCCGCAAGCGGGTTGTGGCACGCTTGCTTCGACAAACGTGATTAACAATAGGCACTCCAAGGAGGCGTCATGTCGAGTTCGGTCGCCGATGCAAATTTTCTTTCGGGCGTGAAGATCGTCGACTTTACCCAATTCGAGGCCGGACCATCCTGTACCGAGGCTCTCGCCTGGCTAGGCGCCGACGTGGTGAAGATCGAAAATCCGAAGATGGGTGATCCCGGTCGGCGCCTGCGTCCCGGGCAACCCGACACCGATCCCTTCTACTTTCACGTCTTTAATGCCAACAAGCGATCGATGACAGTGAACCTTAAATCGCCAGCCGGTCTTGCCTTGGTCAAGGACCTGCTGCGGCAGGCTGACGTGTGCATCGAGAATTTTGCGCCAGGTGCGATCGAGCGGCTAGGGCTTGGTTATGAGGTGGTGAAGGACCTCAATCCCGCGATCATCTATGCGCAGGTTAAGGGCTTTGGCGAAGGCAGTCCATATGAGAAAAATCTTGCTTTCGACATGATCGCGCAGGCCTGCGGCGGTACCTTCAGCGTCACCGGAGAGGCGGACGGGCCGCCGACGCGACCAGGGATCTCGCTCGGCGATACCGGCACCGGCATGCTGATGGCGATCACCATCCTGGGGGCGCTGTTCAAGCGACGGGAGACCGGGAAGGGCCATCGTCTGCAAGTGGCGATGCAGGACGCGGTCATGCACTACATGCGTATAAATTTTGCCACTCAGGGACGCATCGGAAAAGCTGCGGGGCGCGCCGGCAGCAAGGTGGCGGGGATCACCAACGCGCCGATGGGCCTGTATCCATGTGCGCCTGGCGGCCCAAACGATTACGTCTACATCATGACCAGCCGAGCGAACCCGGAGCATTGGGACCGTCTGCTGAAACTGCTGGGCCGGGAGGATCTGATTGGCGATCCTCGCTACGTCACGCCGCAGGACCGGATCGACCGTGAGGCGGAAGTAGACGAAATTATTGCCGGCTGGACGCGTCAGCACACCAAGCACGAGGCGATGCGCGCGGTGGGCGACGCGGGTATCCCGGCGGGTGCGGTGTTCGACACCATGGAGCTGCACAACGACCAGACTTTTGAGGACCGAGGCATCATGCAGGTGATGCACCACCCCGTGCATCAGCCCTTCAAGATGCCGGGCTGGCCGGTTCGAATTGACGGCAAACCGCCGACATTGACCTCATCCCCGGTGCTGGGTCAGCACACGGACGAGGTGCTAGGCGAATGGCTTGGGTTGAACGCGCACGCTGTGGCGGCCCTGCGGGCCCAGGAAACCATTTAAGGTTCCAACTGCCATCAACAGTCGTGGCATGATAGCCTACTTCGGCGGAGGGACCAAATGCCGCCACGTCTGACGCGTGTGGAGTTTCATCGGTGGGCCGCGGCTCAAACCGGGCGATACGAGCGCGTCGCAGGCGAGCCGATTGCCATGTCGCCGGAGCGTATTCAGCATATCCGTCTCAAAAGCCGCGTCTGGATGGCACTTGATCGTGCAATACGCGAAGCGGGTTTGGATTGTGAGGCATTGGCGGATGGCGTAACGGTCGAGGTGGACGCGGATACCGACTACGAACCCGATGCCGTGGTGAACTGCGGACCAAGATTGCCCCCGGATGCGACCGCGGCAACCAATCCGGTGGTCGGTGGTCGAGGTGCTGTCGCCGTCAACGCAGTCCGTCGACAGCAGCGAGAAGTTGGCCGACTACTTTCGTGTCCCTTCAATTCAACACTACCTGATCGTCCGCGCTCGCCGACAGGAGATCATTCACCATTGGCGGGTGGGGGAGGATGTCGTTTCGCGCGCGATCAGTGTTGGCAGGGTGCAGCTCGATCCGCCGGGGATCGCGTTTGATGTGACGGAAGTTTATGCGGTTTGATCCCAAGGCCCAAGAACCACTTCCGCTTGGAACGAAGGGACCTGCCATAGGGATTGATAACAATACCCTGATAACATCGCACTGCACCGCCATTGATGCGAAAATCCGGTCGCAACGCCCGGGCAGAGTGTGGTTGGTCGATTGATCCATGGCACGGACTGGCCGATCACCGATCAGACGTCAGGTTGGGAAAGCGGCCGCTTTAGGTTGCCACCGCGGCAAGTTGATGGTTGCCTTCCCGCCGTAGGGAAACCGAGGAACCGCCCATGACCGACCTTGCACACTTTCGCACTGAAACGCGGACTTGGTTGGAGGCGAACTGCCCGCCCGCCATGCGCACCTGGATGCCGGAGGATGAACAGATCGCCGGGGGCAAGAAGGCCGTTTACAGAAGGCCCGAACAGAAAATCTGGCTCGACCGCATGGCGGCAAAAGGTTGGACCGCTCCAACGTGGCCGAAACAATACGGCGGCGGCGGACTGTCGAACGACGAAGCCCTGGTGCTTGACGAGGAAATGCAGGAGCTTGGCTGCCGCAGTCCGCTGGTTGGTATGGGCCTGTCGATGCTCGGCCCTGTGCTGCTGGAATACGGCACCGAAGAGCAGCGCCAGACTCATCTTCCGCCGATCATCCGCGGTGAGATCCGCTGGTGCCAAGGTTACAGTGAACCAGAGGCTGGGTCAGATCTTGCCAGCCTGCGTACCCGCGCCGTGCTGCAGGGCGACCATTTCCTGGTCAATGGCCACAAGATCTGGACCTCCAACGCACATCGGTCGGACTGGATTTTCTGTCTTGTCCGCACCGACCCCACGGTGAAGAAGCACGACGGCATCAGTTTCCTGCTGATCGACATGGACGATCCCGGCGTCCGGCCCCGGCCGATCCGGCTGATCAGCGGTGCCTCGGTGTTTTGCGAGACCTTCATCGAGAATGTCCGCGTTCCCGCCAAGAATCTGGTTGGTCAACTCAACAAAGGCTGGACGATCGCCAAGCGTCTACTGGAACACGAACGCAAAGGAATCGGCGGGATCGGCGCGCGCCGGGCGGCTAAATTCGAAACTCCGATTGAGGCAGTGGCAAAACACTACTGCGGCGAAGCGGATGGCCGCATTGCCGATCCAGTCCTGCGCGACCGTATTGCGGCATTCTCAATGGATGCGCAAGCATTTCAATTGACCCGCAGGCGGGCGGCTGAGGAAGCTGAGGCCGGCGCACCGCCCGGACCGCTCTCGGCCATGTTCAAGTACCAGGCCACCGAGTTGAACAAGCGCCGCTATGAGATGCTGCTGGAGGCGGAAGGCTTCCAAGGCCTCGGCTGGGAGGGCGAAGGGTTCACCCCGGATGAGCTTCGGATCACCCGCGAATGGTTGCGCTCCAAGGCAAATACGATCGAGGGTGGAACCTCTGAGGTTCAGTTGAACATCATAGCCAAGCGCGTGCTTGGCCTGCCGGACTGAGTTGCTCGGGGTAAAAACCATGCCAATGATCCTCTCCTCCGAAGCACAGATGGTGCGCGATACCGCACTGGATTTCTTTCGCGAACGCAGCCCGATCACCGCGCTGCGCAAACTACGAGATGACAACGACCCAGTTGGATTTTCCCGTCCCCTTTGGCGGGAGATGGCGGAGCTTGGCTGGACCGGTTTCCTGGTTTCCGAAGACTTTGGCGGATCGGCTTTCGGATTGACGGGCTTGGCTCAGGTGATGGAAGCGGCCGGTCGGACACTGGCCGCATCGCCGCTGCTATCAACCGCCCTGCTTGGCGCGGCGCTGCTGGACCGGACAGGGTCGCAGGAGCAGAAGGCCAAGTATTTGCCAGCCCTCGTGGCAGGAGAGCATCTGTTTGCGCTGGCGCTGGAGGAAGGCTCTCGTCATGCGCCGACAGTGATTGCCCTGGCGGCGGAGCAAGAGGGCAGCTCGTTTCGGCTGACCGGACGCAAAAACTTTGTCTTGGATGGCCATATCGCGGACACCCTGGTGGTCGCGGCGCGGACGTCGGGCGGTGTCACGCTGTTTCTTGTGCCGGCGGATGCCGCCGGCGTGACGCGCACGCGGCTGACTATGGTTGACAGCCGCAACGCGGCCAACGTGATGCTTAATCAGGTAAAAGTTGCTCCGGACGCTATTCTCGGGCCGCTCAATGGCGGGGCGGAGATACTTGAAGCCGTCCTCGACCAGGCACGCGCCGGCTTGGCGGCGGAGATGCTGGGCAGCGCCTGCGAGGCGTTCGAGCGAACCATACAATACCTGAAGGACCGCAAACAGTTTGGCGTCCCAATTGGCAGCTTCCAGGCTTTGAAGCATCGCGCAGCGCAGATGTTCTGTGAGGTGGAAATGAGCCGTTCCGCGGTGTTGGCGGCCGTATCGGCCTTGGACCAGCGAGGCAACGACGCAGCGTCTTTAGCCAGCTTGGCCAAAGCCAGGGCAAACGAAACGCTATTCCTATGCAGCAACGAAAGCATACAAATGCATGGCGGCATTGGAATGACGGATGAGCATGAGATCGGCTTCTTCCTGAAGCGATCCCGGGTCGCCCAGGCTACCTTCGGCGACACCGCATTCTGCCGCAATCGTTATGCCCATCTAATGGGCTACTGAGAATCGCCGGCGTCAGGGATGCGCACTGCGTCCTACGCGTGCCAGCATTCCGGCGATATGCGGTCAAAAGCGAGCTGGCGACCTACTCTTCGCTAAGCGCACAGTGGCCTATCAGGACACCGATCGGAATTGACAGGGTCATCCACACCATCAGGAAGCTGAGAATCTCGACCGACGCAACGTACACAAGGCAGGCGGTTAGTCCGACGATGATCGGCGGGCTGACTACCGTAAATTTGTCGCTTGTCCCCATGAAAATACTCCCCACACCACGCCACGCGTTTCCCCAAACTTTGGCAAATATGAAGAATGCATCAACCATGCCGTCTCGAATCGCTGAGGCGAAACAGAGACTTGGACAAGACTCGCTGGTGCTTTAGCTGAGTGATGTAAATAATCTTGACATCAGGCTGCGTTAATAGGGTGCGCCGCCGCCACTCATCCGTTGCGTCGCCTACATGTGGATGGGTGTTGATAAAGTCGACGTTTTACTTCGTTAGAGAACTCAGGTGCCAAGTCATGACCATCTAAGCCTTCGTAACTCAGGGTCGCGTGATTTCGATCGCAATATCATGGAACAACGTGGCGGGCAGGCTGCCGCCATGAACGTTTTTCATCGGCTCGTTGTCGTCGTTGCCTAGCCAGATCCCAATCATCTCGCCCTTGACACAGCCGACAAACCAGGCATCGCGGAAATCTTGCGTGGTTCCGGTCTTGCCCGCGACAACCAGTCCAGGTACCGAGGCCAGTCGTCCGGTTCCTCGGGTTACAACCGCCGTGAGCATTTGCGCCATCATCGCCGCCTTGGATGGTTCTATGACCGGTTGCGGTTGACGCGACAGTTGCTCCGACGCATGCGCGACCACTCGATGGCCGCCGTTAAAGAACGCAGCATACGCGGTGGTCAGTTCCAGAAGCCCGACCTCACCGCTGCCCAACGCCAGCGATGCGTCGGTGGGAAGGCGGTCGGTGACGCCAAGCCTGGCCGCAGTGGCGGCGACGGCCCGGGGCCCGCCGGCATGCAGCAGGAGGCGGACGGAGGCCGTGTTGATCGATTGCGCCAGGGCGTCCTCCAGGGAGATTTCCCCCAAAAAGCGACGCTCGAAGTTGACCGGGCTCCAGGATCCCACACGTACTGGCGCATCCAGGACGGTGTCAGCCGGCTGCATGCCTGTTTCCAGCGCCGTGAGCCAAATGAAGGGCTTGAAGGCGGATCCCGGCTGGCGACGAGCCAAGACGGCCCGATTGAAGGGACTATCCCGGTAGTTTCTGCCGCCGACCATTGCACGCACGGAGCCGCTGGCGCTGTCGACGATCACCACCGCGCCCTGTCCTACATTCGCGACCGCGCCGGGTCCATCAAGCAGCGCCTCCAGCTGCTTTTCCGCAACCGACTGAAAGCGGCCATCAAGGGTCGTGCGGAGTATGGCGTCGGCGTCCGGTGCCAACAGCGCCTGCGATTGATCCGCTGCCCAATTGGCAAACCATCCGGTTGCGACCGGGGTCTGTGGGAACACGATCCGGTTGGCGGCAGCCTGCGCCTGATCCGCGGTGATCGCACCCGAGCCGACCATCGCGGCGAGCACGGTCCTGGCGCGGGCAATCGCCGCCTCTGGGTCGACACGCGGATTAAATCGCGACGGTGCGCGGGGCAGCCCGGCGAGCACTGCCGCCTGCGGCAAGGTCACGCGACGGGCGGACACGCCAAAATACATCTTCGCGGCGGCGTCGAAACCCCAAGCGCCAGCGCCGAGATAGACTCGGTTCAGGTAGATCTCGAGGATTTCCTGCTTGCTGAAATGGCGTTCCAGCCAGAGAGTCAGCAGCAGTTCCTGCACTTTTCTCTGAACCGTCCGCGCATTGGTCAGGAACAGGGTTTTCGCGACCTGCTGGGTCAGGGTGGAGCCGCCTTGCACGAGCCGTCCGGTGGTCAGGTTCACCCAGGCCGCGCGCAGCAGCCCGACCGGATCGATACCGGGATGATGCCAGAACCGTCGATCCTCCACGGCGATCACCGCGGCCGGTAGCGTCGGCGCAAAATCCTTTAGGTGCAGCTTTTCGCCAACCACGTCGCCGAATGTCGCGATGATGTGCCCGGAACGGTCTTCAAGGCTCAGGCTTGGGCGGCGTACGGCGTCCAGTGCAAACTCGGGCCGGGGAATGTCGCGGGCAAACCACAACACCATCACACCCCCGAACAAGACGCCCCAGACGGCGGCAATGAACCCCCAGCGCAGCAGCCGCAGCAGCACACGCCGCCATGGACGTCCGGTTGGTTCGATCGCCCGCGCAGAAATGACGCGACCGGTCGGCGGGAGGCGCATACGCTGCGGCTTGGGTGTTCGGGATAGAGTCGTAGCTGGTCGAGCCATCTGCACTCGCAATTGCGAGCAGGCGTGTAGCAGATAAACGGGGTGCAAAATCCGCTGCTTGTCGTGACGCGTAACGTTGAGCAGAGTTGTGGCGATTATGCGTCAGGAGAATTGGATGAAGGGCTTGTTCATGGATGCGGTTGACGATTTGGCCGCTGTCTTTCACCGCGTCGTACGGCCGTCCGATCCACCGGTGACGGTGCAGGAGCGGGGTGACATCAAACCGGAGGAGCTGCCCGGACTGATCGCCGGCTATGACTTCATTCTCGACGACCACACGCAATTGCCGACCGACGCGATGCGCGGCTGCAGGGAGATCAAGCACGTAATCTTTCTTGGCACGGGCGCGCGCAGCTACATGCATCCAGAGGAGCTGGCCGAGCTCGGCATCACGGTGCACATCATCAAGGGCTATGGCGATACGGCGGTGGCGGAGCACAGCGTCGCCCTGATGTGGGCGGCGGCGCGCGGGCTGGCACGAATGGATGGCGGCATTCGCGCCGGCAACTGGATCCGCACCGAGGGGATGGAACTGACTGGCAAGACGTTGGGGCTGGTGGGATTTGGCGGCATCGCGGCCGAGGTGGCGCGAATCGCAGTCGGCTCCGGTATGCGCGTGCTGGCGTGGAACCGGTCGGCGAAGACGGCGCCTGGAGTGACGTTCGTGGACTTGGATACTCTGCTGGCGGAGAGCCAGGTGCTGTCGATCCACCTGCTGCTGAACGATGAGACGCGGGGGTTCCTGAGCGCAGAACGCCTTGCCAGACTGCGGCCGGGCGCGATCCTGGTGAACACCGCACGGGCGGCGGTGGTGGACGAGACGGCGATGGTCGCGGCACTGCGGTCGGGGCATCTTCGGCACGCCGCTCTGGATGTATTCAACACTGAGCCGTTGCCGCCGGGGCACGTGCTGACGACGCTGCCGAATGTGACGTTGTCGGCGCACAGCGCATTCCGCACGCCGGAAGCCAGCGACAAGCTGATCCGAATGGCTCTGGATATCGCCTGCGAGCTACGCGACGGCGGATAGCTCTGGCGGCAGCTGCGATGGGTCGGTAAATGGGGCGGTGTGCCCGCCTGGCGGAATGGTAGACGCAGCGGACTTAAAATCCGCAGTTGGAAACGACGTGGGGGTTCGAGTCCCCCGGTGGGCATTCAGGCATTCTGTCAAAGTGAAGACGCAGCTTACGGCGCGCTGGCTACTTCCGGGTTGGGCGTCGCTGCTTCGGCCGCCGCCTTCAGATCCGGATACAGCGAACCCAGCGCCAGCAACACGCCGTTGGTCCAGCCGAAGCCAATCTGGGTCGCATATTCGCCGCCGCCGCCGGCGTTACCGTCGGGGGACAATACATCGTATTTTTCGACCAGCTTCGCCTCACTTCGGTAGACCGCAATATTCGCGCCCACCCAACGTGTCGCGATCTGCTCGGCGAGCCCAGGGAAACCATAATTGCGCAGGCCCATCACCGCGATCCATTGCAGCGGAGCCCAACCATTCGGCTGATCCCATTGCTGACCGCTATTGACCAAGGTCGTTGCAAGGCCGCCGACCTGCAACAACTCGCTGCTGACAGCGTTGGCGACCGCCTGTCCTTGTTCGGCGGATGATACGTTCAGAAACAGCGGATACAGTGTCGCAGCGGTGACATTTTGCGTCGTTTTGCCTTCACGCCAGAGATAATCAGCGAATACGCCGTCCTCAGCATCCCACATCAAACGCTGGATCGCATCGATCCGGTTCTTGGCTCGCTGTGCGTATTCCGAGGCCAAATCGGAGTTGCCCTGTATTGCGTATGATTTCGAAAGCGTCTCCTCAAGGTGTGCGAGCAGACTGTTGAGATCGGGTGGCAGCAGAGCAAGTGTCCGTATCGTGCTCAAGCTTTTGCCGTCGGCGAGCCAGCGTGAGCTGAAATCCCAACCCGACTCTGCCGCCGCACGCAGATTCCGCCAGACTTCGGAAGCGGAGCGAGACGTCTGCGACGCGGTCTCAACGTCCTCCTTATAAGACTCGTCACGCGGCGCGCGGCGCTCGTCCCAGTAGCGGTTCAGCACGGTCCCATCGAGCAGCCGCGCGACGTGGCGCGCTGCGCGGCCAGGCGGGATATCGCTCTCGCCCTGCATCCAGTAATCGTGCTCCGCCTGCAATTCTGGCAGATAGGTGCCATAGGTCGCGTCGCCATCATGACGCGCGATCAACTCGACCATCAATGAAAAGAACGGCGGTTGCGAACGGCTCAGATAGTAGCTGCGATTCCCGTTCGGGATATGGCCATACTGATCGATCTCGTAGGCAAAATCCTTGAGCATATCCACCGCGAGTTCATGCTGACCGTTCTCCTCGAGCCCAAGCATGGTGAAGTAGGAATCCCAATAGTATACTTCACGGAACCGCCCTCCAGGAACGACATAAGGGTAGGGTAGCGGCAGCAGGGTGGAATAGGGCGGCACCGACATCGACGATTGCTGCAGCACCGGCCAGAGACTTTCAATGTAATCAAGCAGGTGCTGCCCGGTCGACGCCGGATTGACCGTCGGCCCAGGCGGTATGGGACCAGAGAAATACTGGTTTACAAAACCTGCGAGATCAAAGCTCGGCATCCCTTTGGCGGTGTCGTAACTTAGCAGGACGTTAGCAGGCGGGACCGCCGGTATCAGGTCGGGAAACGTCTTGCTGTCTGAGAAGATGGAACTGAGCTCAACATCACGATAGAGAGGTCCATAGGTAATGGACGGCGGCACCGGGTAGTCCGGCCCAACCACTTGTGCGCAAACGTCTGTTGCGAGCAAGGCGTAGACGCCAACCGCCGCCAGCGCCCGAACCATTTGATCACGGCCCATGCTTCCCACCCCGCTTGCTCCCGGCTTTGTGCCGACGCTATTGCCTGCGGATATTCGGGTCCGCTCAAGCAAATACTATAACTGTTGTTTTCTTTTGCCCTTAGGAAAGTCACACCGGGCTCGTGTATTGCACTCGTTTGATCACGCTCGTTCAAGCAAAGAGCATTTGCCATGAAAGGGCAAGGGGGTAATCCGATGCATTGCCCTGTCCATTATTCAAACCGCTTCGAACGGTGCATCTGCCCTATCACGACGTCGCTACGCCTTGGCCAACAACCGTCGCAGCGGTGTGGCCGGCCAGCTGACCAAGACGTTCATGGGCACGTCAGGTCAATAAGACCGAATGGCGGCAGCTGGCGGCTGCCAAGGGACCGCACGTCTCCACCCCGCACCGCCCGCTTCCCGCGCGCGTCCGGACAGGTTATCCCGTCGCGGTGTCGAGCTGCATCGGTCGCGCGATCGTCTCGATGGTCAGGTCGTCGCCAAGCAGGAAGGACATCGCGCGCAACTAGATGGCACCGACGCCTGGTCTTGCGGTAGGGGATGCGGGAATGAAAGTGCTGATCGTGGGTGGCGGGATCGGCGGGCTGACGGCGGCGCTGTCTCTACACGCCGCCGGCATCGGCAGCATCGTGTTCGAACAGGTCACGGAGCTACGTGAACTCGGCGTTGGCATCAACACCTTGCCGCACGCGATTAAGGAACTTGCCGCGCTGGGCCTGTTGCCGGCGCTTGACCACACCGGCATCCGCACACGGGAGCTGATCTACGCCAACCGCTTCGGTCAGGTGGTCTGGCGGGAACTGCGCGGTACCGATGCCGGCTTGGATACGCCGCAGTTCTCCATCCATCGCGGCAAGTTGCACACTATGCTGCTGGATGTGGTGCGCGAACGCCTCGGGCCGAATGCGATACAAACTGGCTGCCGCCTGCTAAGCTTCGCCGAGCGCGGGGATCGGGTCGAGGCGCAATTCGAGCGGCGGCACGACAGAATTATATTCACCGCCGATGGCGACGCCCTGGTCGGTGCCGATGGCATTCACTCAACCGCACGGGCGGCGCTCTATCCGGCCGAGGGCGCTCCGGTGTGGAACGGGACTATGCTATGGCGTGGCGCGGCCGACTGGCCGGTGTATATCGATGGGCGCACCATGGTCATCTCCGGCGGTATGGCGGCGAAGTTTGTCTTCTATCCGATCCACTTCGATCCTGCCAAACCGGTTCGGAGGTTGACCAATTGGGCGGTAATGGCACGCATGAACGAAACCTCCGCTACGCCGCCACGGCCGGAAGACTGGAACCAGCCAGGCAGATTGAGCGAAGTGGAACCATTCATCCGCGATCACTTCCGGCTGGATTTCGTCGATCCAATGGCGCTGATCCGCGCCTCCGGCACGTTTTACGAGTATCCGCTCTGTGACCGCGACCCGCTGCCGCGATGGTCGTTCGGCCGCGTTACGTTGCTGGGCGATGCAGCCCATCCAATGTATCCGGTCGGCTCCAACGGCGCGAGCCAGGCGGTGTTGGATGCGCGTGCTCTGGCGCGGCATCTAGCGAGTGACAGACCGGTGCCGGAAGCATTGGCGGCTTATGATGCCGAGCGCCGGCCGATGACGACGGAGATCGTGTTGAACAACCGCAAAGGCGGGCCCGAGCGGGTGATCGACGTGCTGGAGGAACGAGCGCCGGATGGTTTCGCGGAGGTCGATGCGGTCGCCACCTACGCCGAACGCGAAGCGATCGTGCGTGGCTACGCCTCGATGGCCGGCTTCGCACGCGAGCAGGTAAATCGCGTGCAGTGAGCGGTTAGCCGGGCGGGGGAAGGAAGTTCACCTCATGCAAGGCGGCGAGACGCACCACCTCGGCAGGGTCAGGAAGGTTATCGATCGCTTGGAACAGGTCCCACAGACGGCGCGTGGGTGACACCCAGAACAGGCAGGCGATGGCAACCTGGCCATGGTTGAACAGGCCGTGCGGAATGCCACGGGGCAGGCGGATCAGGTCGCCGGCGGTGGCGTTGGCGGCTTGTCCGTCCAGCAGCAGATCGAATTTTCCTTCGAACACGTAAATGAACTCTTCTTGGGTTGGATGGATGTGCGGCGGCACGAAAGTGCCGGGCGGCAGCAGCGCGTGCCAGGAGAAACTGCTCTCCGTCACATGCAGAGGTGTATAGACTTGGCCGAGGATGTTCCAAACCAGGCCGTTCACGCTGCTACCTTGTTTCGTGACGCCAGCGATCATTTCGGGTGGGGCAGGCATCGTAAAGCTCCTTCTCACAGGGAACGGGACATGCGGTCCATCCTATGGCGTCCGCTACAGGATTGCCCAGACGGGCCTTGCCTGAACCCATCTTGCCGAGACATGTGCCCGGCCGCCAGGACCAGGACAGAAGGGGGCTTCCTTGCGATCGAGAACTCACATGTCGTGGCAATGGGCGTGGGATACCGGCCATCATGTCACGGCACGACGCGTCTCGCTCTCGATCCGGCCGTAAGGTCACGCCATCCGCCTTGGCCTGGGCGGCTTCGGCGTTCCTGCTGTGTGGTTGTTCGCTGCTAGATCCACAAAATGTGCGCATGGCGCCGCCGAACGACGTCATCGTCTACGCGATCGAGCGCGGCTGGCACACCGACATTGGCCTGCCGGTCAAAGAAATTGTGGGTCCTCTCACGACGTTGAAGCGCGTTTTCCCCGGCGTACAATTCCTGACCTTCGGTTTTGGCGAGCGGCAGTTCCTGATGGACCGGCAGATGAGGTTAGGTGCGATGCTGAGTGCTCTGCTGCCGAGCCGCAGTGCCCTTTTGACGACGGCGCTAGGTGCCGCCCCGAAATTGGCATTCGGCCAGACGCATGTCGTCGTACTGTGCGTGTCCCGCGCTGGACTCGAACGCATCGAAGCGAGGCTTTGGCAGGAATTCGAGCGGACGGCGGCCGACGAACCTGTATCCCTGGCAGACGGCCCGTATCCCGGCAGCGTGTTTTATGCCGCCCATGATACATACGATGGATTTTACACCTGCAACACCTGGACCGCGGAGCTGTTACATGCCGGCGGGCTGCCAATCCCGACCGCCGGCATTCTATTTGCTGGTCAGGTTATGGGCATGGCGCGTTGGATCGGCACGCAACAGGCGTCATTGTGCCGGGGGTGATGCAGGCGGTGTCACAATCGTTGTGTTGTGTGCCGGCGGCGGTGGATTGCTGCTGCTGAACGAGAGACAACCGCTCAAAGCGAACGGAAGCAACAGGGCGATCGTGGCTAGGCGCATACGGGGCTCCTCCTGAGCGCTGTCGTAACGACACCAGACATATCATTGCCTGCGAGTATTGGCCACATTGTCTGGCATATCGGGTTGCCAGCCGGCCGCCCGCAGCGTCGCAAGCCGCGAACTATGTCATCCCGGTTCGATGGGCATTCTGGCAATACTCAGCCAGGCGACGGGCGCACTTGCCGCTTCCGCTGCCTGAGCCGCCGGCAGCCCGCTGTCCCAATCGGCCGCAACAAAGCGCCGGCCACTCACTGCGTCGGCTTCGTCCGACACCAGCCATAGCAACGGTGGCAGCATGATCTCGGGCCGCAGCATCTTGGTGCGATCGCCGGCGTCTTCGCCGACCAGCGGCGTGTCGGTGACGCCACCGGGCACCAGCACGTTGACGGTAATCGCGGTGCCTTTCAGGTCGGCTGCCAGCACCGCCATCGAGGATTCGGCGGCGGCTTTGCTGGAGCCGTAGAGCAGGTAGCCCTCACGCACCATGGTGCCGAGGCTGGTTGTCACCGTGATGATGCGCCCCCGGTTGGCCTTCAGCATATGCGGCAGCACCGCGCGCGTCAGCATGATCGGCGCGGTCGCGTTGACGGTCAGGAACTGATTCCATTGCTCCGGGGTGGCTTCCCAGAATCGGATCGGGTTGCTGCGTGTATTGGCACGGACGGCCGCCTGTCCGATACCAGCGTTGTTCACCAGGATATCGATCCGTCCGAACGCGCCGATTGTCTCGGACACAATGATGTCGAAGGCTTCGGACCGCGCCAGGTCGACGAGCAACGGCTTGATTTTGCCCGAGTCGGTTGCGCCTTCGGGCAGGGTCCGCAAGGCCTCGGCATTGCGGTCGACCGCGACCACGTCGATCCCGGCACTTGCGAGACCCAAAGCCATCGCGCGCCCCATACCGCTGGCGGCACCGGTGACAATGGCGGTTTTTTGTTGTGACGGCATTGGCATTTCCTCCCAGGCATTGTTATCCACGATCTCGGTTCTGGACGACCTCAGCTGCTAGAAGTCGATTTGACTGCAGGCCCGCTTTCCGGGCACGTCGCTGAAGTCAAGTAGCTGGTAGCGTGATATCTGCCAACCGACGACACGATCAGGATCGCCAACGGGCAACTCTAAAGCTCGGCAACGCGACGGAACACGCCCATGATCAAGGCCTGGTGGTCAGATCCTGACGATTGGTTTCCAAGCTTCAGGTGAATCGGTTCACCAGATCAACCACTGGTGGGCGCTCCGACCGCACGTCTGTCGGTGCCACGGCAGTGCAGTTTAGGCCGTCGAACTCCCGCTGAAGTGAACCTATTTGAAGATCGGAGGGCGTTTCAGCCGACCAGGCTGCATCGTTCAAATTCATCGTGACCCTGAAGCAGGGATGACAACGTTCGACGCGGATCTGGCGGTGACTTTGAACAACTGACGAGCAGGGAATGTCCATGTCTAGGTGTCAGGGTAGTAGTTTAATAATCGCGGGTATGTTTCTGTTCGGGTGCACCTCGGACCCCAACGCACCAGTGAACCAGGCCTTTCCAATCCGCCAGATGGACCAACTTTTTGACTCGTTATCTGCTCCACCGGCTGTGACATCTGCTCCACCGGCTGTGACAGATTACACCCATCAACCCGGCTACGCGCCGGCCTACCCGCCATACTGATCTGTTACACCAACCCACGTTGAGGCTGATCCATACAGGCGCTCTATCCCATAATCCGCCTTTGCACTTTGCAGGCGCCGCCAGAGTGGTATTGCGGCAAGAAGCCAAATTCGACGAGTTCCCGGCCATAGATGTCATTACGGGTGAAGCTGGTACTACCGGCGACAACGTCTCCGCAGTGATGACCAGCACGTTCCACCGGCAGATGATGATACGTGCAGCAGGCTGGTTTCAGGCCGCCCCCAGAACCAGGCAGACATTCTGCCCACCAAACCCAAACGAGTTCGAAATCGCGTGCCGTACGCTTGCGCGCCGTGCCACATTCGGCACGCAGTCGACCGGCAGGGCAGGATCTGGAATCTCGTAATTGATTGTTGGCGGCAACACGCCGTCCCGTATTGATAGCACGGTGAAGATCGCCTCCACCGCGCCAGCTGCCGTCAGGCTGTGGCCGATCATCGATTTGTTCGACGAAATTGGGATCGCCGCCGCGCGGTCGCCGAACACCGCCGAAACGCCGACCCACTCCATCTTGTCGTTTTCCGGGGTGCCGGTGCCATGCGCATTGATGTAGCCGATCGCCTCCGGCGTCAGTCCGGCATCGAGCAGCGCGTTGCGCATGCAGGCGATGATCGGCTTGCCATCTGGGGACGAGCGGGTGCGATGAAAGCCATCGGCGACCTCGCCGCAGCCCTTCACCACGGCCAGCACTTCGGCACCTCGGGCACGAGCGTTGGCGAGGCTCTCCAGCACCAGCGCGCCGGCGCCTTCGGCCATGACGAACCCCTCGCGGTCCTTGCTGAACGGGCGAGACGCCGATGACGGCGGTTCGTTGCGTGTCGATAGCGCCGACAGCAGGGAGAAACGGATCAGGCTTTCCGGATTGACCGATGCATCCGTGCCAACCACTAGCGCAGCTTCGGTTTCGCCACGGCGGATCGCTTCGACGCCGAGTTGCACCGCTGTGCCGCCCGATGCACAGGCCGTCGACGTCGCGATCGGCGAGCCTTTAGTGCCGAACCGTTCCGCCAGGTTCTCGCCAACCGAGCCGAACAGGAAGCGCCGATAGACCGGCTCAAACGATCCGTTGCCGGCGGAGCGAAGCAGATCTGAATAAGTTATGGTCTCCGCGACGCCGAGCCTCGGTGTCTCCGCAGTCGGTGACGCTGTTGCCCAGGCCTGGGCTGCTACCGCCAGCCGCTGAGTCCATTCCATTTCCACCGGCGGCAGCGCCAGGAACAGTGGACCGGGGAAATCGCCGACCCGGCCGATCGCCGCTTGGGCCACTGCTTCCTCGATCACCAGTTCTGCCAGCCGTTCCGATAGGGCAGGGCCAGACATCTCTGATATCGGAACGAAATCGATGGTGCCAGCAATTGCGGTGCGCAATCCCGCGGTTGAAAACCGGGAGATCCGACGCACCCCCGATACACCCTGGGTCAGCGCGCTCCAGTTATCGGACTTGCCTTGGCCGAGGGATGTGACAATGCCCATGCCGGTCACGACGATGATCGGGCGGCCGAGATGATCTGTGTCCTTTGTCATGCCCATCCTCTTGATGCCGCTACCGTAGGTCGCCGCCGCGGGACGGCAGCCCCTTAGACTGGGACAACAAGTGCCAGCGCCTCGCCGCGCCAATGGCCCCAGGACGTCACCAGCGCCTGTTTCAATGGAGCCTTCATGACGCCTTCCGCCGCTTCAAGTGGCGGAAATAAGCTTTCACGCTTCACCGCCATGGCTGCTAGCGCCAAACTGGCTGGAAACGATGGCTCCAGCCCGTGCCCAAGCGCGGTCGCGGTCGCCCGCACCGGCAGCCCAAGCTTCGCCAGAAAAGCCTGCTCTTCCAGGGTTGGCGCGGCGACGCCGGATGCGCCGGAGATCACCGCCGCGCTGGCGGCGTCGTAATGCCCGGCCATTCGGGCAAGCTGGGCGCTGGCGCAGGTGGTCGCCTGACCGGGCGCACGCCTGCACCGGCCAGTCTGAATTGATGCGATATGTGCCATCGCCTCGGCACCGCGGGCCACGGCATGGGCACGGCTTTCGATCACCAGGAAACAGCCAATCGAGCCGATCACAAGGCCGCCGCCGCCCGCCTGGCGGCCCCAGACCCCGGCAAACGGTGCCCGGCTCAGCACGCCGCCCATTTCGCACTGCAGCAGCACATCCGCGCGTTGACCATTATACGAGCCACCCACCAGCACCAGGTCCCCCTGGCCGGCGGCAATACGTGCACAGGCAATGCGCACCGCATCGGCGCCGCTGGCCTCCTCGCCCATGAACGTGCGCGAGGAGCCGGTCACGCCATGTACAATAGAGATATTTCCGGCAAGCAGGTTGGACAACTGCGCCAGGAACAGTGTTGGTCGCAGATCGCCTTGCAAACGCTCGTTCAGATAGGCTCCGAAATCGGCCGTCTTCGACAGTCCGGAGAGGATCGCCTCGTCCACCGCGTAATCGCGTTCACCGCCACCGGCTGCGACGATCATGTCCATCTGGGCGAGCAGTTCCCGGTTGCCCTTGATTCCAGCGGAGTCGAGTGCCAGACCAGCGGCGAATGTGCCAATGCGTTGCCAAGGCTCCATCTGCCGTTGGTCCCCACGCTTGGGTATCTGCGTGTCCAGGTCAAGCGGCGCCATCGGATGCACCATAAAAGGTGCGAAACTGTCGGCGTCAATAACCGCCTTGAATCCGGCCGGATCGTTCAGCGCGTCCCAGTGCGCCGTCACCCCGGTGCCGAGGCTGGACACCAACCCGATACCAGTGATCAGGGCGTCCCGCTCGTTTGGCAGAACAAGATCATTCGGCATCAAGCAAACGCTCCGGTATGCCGATGCGACGGGCGGTTTCCAGCATTGCAGACCTCAGGCTCTCGTTAGGGAAGGGCACTACACCATACCGGATCTCCGCCTCCGCCACTTTTCTATCACCGGCTCCCAAGGAACCGGCCGTGCCAATCGAACCCTTTACCACCGCATAGCCCGAACCATCATGTAACAAGTCCACCTCCGTTGTCAGCAACTTGCCAGGTGTAACAAAGGACCGCATCTTGGCTTTCTCGACCTGGATGAGGAACGGCATGCGGGTGAACCGCAACATTGCCATGACCAGCCAACCACCAGTTTGCGCCATCGTCTCGATCATCAGGACGCCGGGCAATATCGGATGACCGGGAAAATGCCCTTCGAAAACCGGTGACTGGTTCGGCACTTGGCAAGACGTGACGATCCGCCGGGACGCCATGTCCAGACAATGAATGCGATCGACCATCTGGAAGTATTCCAGGCGCATCAGATCACCGTAACGGATTGCAACAGAAACAGCGTCTGCTTTAGGTGTGACACGGATTGTGTTAGGCGGTTTTTGTCGCGACAAGCTTGTCGATAGCAGTGCACAAATTTTTTAGGACGAAATATTCGTCGGTGGAAACCTTTCCCTCATTCACTTCCTGTGTCCACTGCTCCAACGGCATCTTGATGCCGAACGCCTTGTCGATGGCGAAAGCGACGTCGAGGAAATCCAGGCTGTCGATGCCTAGGTCGTTGATGGCATGGCTTTCCGGTGTGATCTTGTCGTGCTCGATATCGCAAGTGTCGGAGATAATTCCCGCCACGGTTTCGTAGGTCGATGCCATGCGTTAGCCCCTGAAAAGGTGGGCCGGCACTAACATTGTCGCCTCGGGGGTGCAAGAGTTGGCGCAGGCGTCCACACTGCGTGAACTGTTGTTGCAGCAGGTAACTTGCCCTCGGCGATAGCCGGCAGGCTCGGCAGGAGACGCCGTTAGGTCGAGGCTTTGCGTGAGGGTGGCAGCTGCCGGATCCGCCGGCTCACCCTTTCCCCAGTATCGCGGCGGCTGCATCGGCAAACACCTGGCAACCGAGGACGATGTCCTCGTCCCGGGTATTTTCCGTGTAGTGGTGGCTGATCCCGTCGATGCTGGGGACAAACAGCATGGCTGAAGGCAAGCGCTGCGACAGGATTTGCGCATCATGCCCGGCACCGGACGGCATTGGCTGGTGCAGGCCGGGGGCGTGACGTTGCGCGGCGGCCTGCAGCGCTGCCCGGAACCCAGGGTCCATTGTGCTGGGCGCGGTGGTGCCGCGATAGGTAATCGTTACCTCGCACGGGCCGTCCTTGGCTTCGGCCAGCAACTCATTCAGGGTGGCATCCAGCGCATCGAGAATTGCCGGATCGGTGTCGCGGAACTGGAAAATCAGCTCGGCTCTGCCTGGTATTATGCTTGCGGCGCCTGGATCCAACTTGATGTCGCCCGTCGTCCAGACCGTCCGCGGACCGGCGACGGCCGGAAAGCGCGCCTCGATACCCGCCAGCAGTTTCACCAGTGCCACGCCTGCGTCCTGACGGATCGCCATCCGGGTTGTGCCAGCATGGTTCTGCGCGCCCTTGAACTCGATCTTGTACCGGCGGCTGCCGACAATTGCGGTGACTATGCCGATGCTCAGGTGGTGGTCGTCCAGCTCGGCTCCCTGCTCGATATGTGCTTCCAAGTAACCGCGATAGCGTGCCTGATCGATTTTCTGCCGCGGGCGACCAGAGAACCCGGCCCGGCGCAGCGCATCGCGCAAGGACGTTCTCGTTTCCCGATTGCCGCAGACATCGATCTCGCGCTCTGTCAGCAGGCCGCAGAATGAGCGGCTGCCAATGAACGAGCCGAAGTGGCCTTCCTCGTCGGCCCATGCAGCAACATCAATCCCGCCGCCCAATGTTCGCGCGACTTCCACTCCGTAGAGCACGCCCAGCGCACCGTCCAGCCAGCCCGCCCGATTTTGCGTCTCGATATGACTGCCCAGCAGCAGCTTTCGTCCTGGCATCGGGTCCCGGCCATAGACGTTACCGATCCCGTCGATCTGCGCCTGCAACCCGGCTTCGGCTAGGCGGGCGGACAGCCAATGCCGGGCTTCTAGGTCCTCTGGCGAGAATGTCGGGCGATGCACGCCCGTCTTGTATCTGCCGATCTGACGAAGCGCATAGAGATCGCGCAGCAGCCTGTCGCCGTCGATCGCGGGCATCACCATGCTCCGATTCGGATGCCGCAGTGCTTCATATTTCGTGCTGATCCATCTGGAGGCGGCGGATGGCGATCAAATGAAGCCATCCGCCGCAACGAAGTTAACGTACCGACGAGTAGGGCGTTGGCCCAAGAATGAAATTCTTCACGTTAGCCACGATCGGCCCGTTCGCTTCCGTCTGAGCGCGGGCCTGTTGCCACTCGCTGTCCGCCTGGAAGGCATTCCACTTCTTCTCTCGGTCGGCCAGCGAATCCCAGGCCAGCATATAATACAGCGTCATATTCGACTCGCCGATCACGGTGGTCCAGAAGCCAGCCTGCTTGATGCCGTGTTTTTCCCATATCTTAAGCGTAAAGGTCTCGAAGCGCTTGTTCAGGTCCGCCAGGCGGCCCGGCACGCATTCGTAAATCCGCAGTTCGTAGAGCATTCAGGTTCCTCCCTTCGGTAACGCGTCCCTAGTGTGCGGCGACTGCCCTTACGGGGCAAGATTAGCCGCGGAATTGGCTGGCGACCATGCGGCAGAATCGGGTGCAGGCTGAGTTGTATGATGCACCGCAGGCGGGGCAGGCCCGCATCCCGCCGTAGAGCCAGAGGTTGCCCCTTCGTCGCAGCTTCGATAGTTTCCGCCGCTTTCTTGCTACCTACATTGTTCCGTTTGGAATCCGTCATGTCGCTCACCGCCGAACGTCTCGATCGCATCCAGCCCAGCCTGACTATCGCCGTTTCAACCGTGGCACGCCGTATGATCGCCGAAGGGAAGAACGTGATCAGCCTGTCGCAGGGCGAGCCGGACTTCGACACGCCTCGCAATGTCAAGGATGCGGCGATCCGCGCCCTGGAGGCGGGGCAGACAAAATACACCGATGTGTCGGGGACCCCGGCGCTGCGCAAAGCTGTGGCGGCGAAGTTTGCTCGTGACAGCGGCATCGACTACAAGCCCGAGGAAATCATCGTCTCCACCGGCGCCAAGCAGGTGCTGTTCAATGCAATGCTGGCGACGCTTAATGGCGGCGACGAGGTGATCATCCCAAGCCCCTGCTGGGTCAGCTATCCGGACATTGTCACCCTGGCGGATGGCAAGCCGGTGCTGGTGCCGTGCGGCCAGAACAACGGCTTCAAGCTGCGTGCCGAGGATTTGGAAGCCGCCATCACGCCGCGCACCCGGTGGTTCATGCTGAACAATCCCTGTAACCCGACCGGCGCCGCATACAGTGCTGAGGACCTGAAACCGATCTGCGAGGTGCTGATGCGCTATCCGCATGTCTGGGTGCTGACCGATGACATCTATGACAAGCTGGCATACGGCGGCTTCAAGCCTGGAACGATCGTTGCGGTAGAACCACGGCTGAAAGATCGCACCCTGACGGTACACGGTGTGTCCAAGTCGTATGCGATGACCGGCTGGCGCATTGGTTTCGCAGGCGGCCCGGTGGCGCTGATCAAGGCGATGGACAAGCTGCAGAGTCAGTCGACCTCCAATCCGAACTCCATTGCCCAGGCGGCCGCGGTGGAAGCTCTCACCGGCCAGCAGGACACCGTGGAGGATATGCGGAAGATATTCGAGCAGCGTCGTGATCTTGTCGTGGAGATGTTGAACGCGGCGCCCGGCATGAACTGCACCCGGCCGGACGGCGCGTTCTACGTGTACCCCTCGATCCATGGCTGCATCGGCAAGACCAGTGCCGGTGGCAAACTCATCGCGGATGACGAAGCGTTTGCCTTGAGCTTGCTGGCTGAGGAAGGGGTTGCAACGGTGCATGGCGCGGCATTCTGCTACCCGGGTTACATCCGCATCAGCTACGCCAACGCGACCGACGAACTGCGCGAGGCCTGCACGCGGATTCAACGCTTCTGCCAAGGTCTACACTGATGCCGACCCTGTCCCAGCGCCTCGGCCGGGTTCAGCTTGCCGCCAGCGTGCAAATGAGCATCAAGGCGCGCGAATTGCGGGCCGCCGGTAAGCCGGTGATCACCCTGACCACCGGCGAGCCTAATTTCGACAGTCCGTCGCACGCGATCGAGGCGGCGTATCAAGCGGCGCTGAGGGGGGATACCAAGTACCCGCCGCAGGACGGCACCAGAGCGCTGAAGGAAGCCATCCAGCGCAAATTCAAGCGTGACTCCGGACTGGCTTACGCGCTCGATGAGATCGCCGTATCGAACGGCGGAAAACAGTGCATTTTCAATGCAATCATGGCTACGGTTGATCCTGGAGATGAGGTTGTTATCCCGGTGCCGTCCTGGATCGCCTATGCGCAGATGACCCAGCTGTGCGAAGGCGTCCCTGTCCTGGTCAACTGCCCGCAGAACAACGGCTTCAAGCCGCGCGCCGAGGATATCGACGCAGCGATTACATCGCGCACGAAGTGGTTGATTTTGAACAATCCCAATAATCCCACTGGAGCCTGCTGTTCGGCTGAAGAACTTTCCGACATCGCCATCGTCATGCGCAAGCATCCGCATGTCTGGGTAATGGCGGACGACATGTACGAGCACCTCGTGTTCGACGACTTCCGGCATGCGACCTTTGCCGAAGTCGCGCCCGACCTGAAGGATCGTACACTGACCCTTTCCGGGGTTTCCAAAACCTATGCGATGACCGGCTGGCGGATCGGCTTTGCCGGCGGCCCGAAAGCGCTGATCAAGGCGATGACCGTGATGCAGGGTCAGGCCACGGCCGGCACGTCGACCGTGGGACAGGCCGCCGCCGCCGCGGCGCTGGATGGCCCACAGGACGGGGTCGATGTGCAGACCAAGGCTTATAAACGCCGCCGCGATTTGGCCGTAGACATGCTCAACCAGGCAGCGGGCGTCACTTGTCACAAGCCGGAGGGCGCTTTTTACGTGTTCCCAAACGTCGCCGGCTGCCTTGGCAAAACCACGACCGGTGGACGCAGGCTAGATACCGATGAGGATGTCTGCCTGGCGCTGCTCGAGGAGCATTTCGTCGCCACGGTGCATGGCGCCGCCTACCACATGAGCCCCTATCTGCGGATCAGCACCGCAACTGCGGATGACGATCTGCTGGAAGGTCTCAAGCGGATCCAGACATTCTGCGAAGGCTTGCGCTAGACGGGCGCCGATGGCCAGCGGCGACGCAGGTGCGGCATGGCGTCTTCGCCTCGGTCGGGACGCCGACGGTCCGGCGCTAATAGCGCTCATCGAGACATGTTGGTCGCAATATCCCAGCCTGCGGATGGATGTCGATCGGGAAATGCCCGAGCTCCACTTGCTAGCGACCTACTATGGTGGCTCGCTGTGGATCGCTGAACTGGATCAGCGTGTCGTCGGCATGATCGCGACCAGACCTCTGGGCGAGAACACCTGGGAGATCTGCCGCGTCTATGTCGATCCGTCTCTGCACGGCAGCCGGCTCGGCCATATCTTACTCGACGTCGCGGAAAACCACGCGATAGCACATGGCGCGCGGCGCCTGGTACTCTGGAGCGATACCCGGTTCGTGCGTGCGCATCGTTTCTATGAAAAGCGGTCCTATGTCAGGCATGGCCCGATTCGGGTGTTGCGCGACCTCTCCCGTTCTCTGGAATTCGGCTACGCGAAGCCGGTAGATGGCTTCGAAGTTCTGGATATAGCTGCCGCCGCGTCCGCCGTCCGGCGCCTGGCCGAAATCCTAATTGCCTGCGTTGATGGCGGTGCCGCCGTATCCTTTCTTCCCCCGCTTCATCCTGATAAAGCCCAGGCGTTCTGGCAGCGAGTCAGCGCCGAAATCGGCACTGGGATACGCGTGCTGCTGGCGGGCTGGCGACAGGGGACTCTAGTCGCCACAGGCATGCTCAATCTTTCCACACCGGAAAACCAGCCGCATCGGGCGGAGGTGCAGAAGATCATGGTTCATCCCTCAGCCCGCCGGCTCGGCCTGGCCCGGTCTCTGTTGCAAGCGCTTGAAAATCACGCGGCCGCGGCGGGACGCTCCTTGCTGACTTTAGACACCCGAGCGGACGACGTTGGGGAGGCGCTATACCGCGCCGCAGGCTGGCACGAATACGGTCGGGTTCCTCACCATGCCATTGACGGTGAGGGTCGTCCGCACGACACCGTCTTCTTCTGGAAACGGATTTTGCCGGCGATTAACCGGTCGTGATGGCTGCTCCCGGCGGATGCTCAAGCATCCAGTCTCTCTCAGAATTTGTTCATCCGGCGGCAAACTCAGGAATTGGCAGGCTTCTGGCACCCCGTGCCATTGCGTTCTCTCTAGTTTTTGCCGCCATGACCAACTCTCTCAAAAGCTGACGCATGAGTGTGCACGCGACTGATGCCGCACGCCGCGAATTCCTCGGCTGTATCAGCGAAAAACGGAGTGGGGGCGGGCCAGGTTGATCATGCTACCGGCCATCTGCCAGCCCGTCGGAGCCGGCTCGTTACGGGTCATTCCATTTTGCACCGGAGTGCCGACCGCTCCAAGCGCTTCAGACAGTTTTGCCGCGGCGTCAATGACCTGTGGCAGCAGCGCCCGTGGACGCGGCGGGCGCATCCGCATGGATGGTGCGCTGATATGCAGCACGGCAATGATCGAACCGACGGCGTCGCGAACCGGGGCGGCAATGCCAACCGCCCCAGCGACCACCTCGTCTGCTGTGATCAGGTAGCCGCGCGTGCGAATGCGCTGTAGGTCGGCGGCGATCCAGGTCGGGTCAATGCGGGTCGCCGGCGTGAAACGGTTCAGCCGCTGAGCGAGTAGTTGCGTCTGCACCGCCTCTGGTGCAAAGGCCAACAGTATCCGACTGCTCCCTGCGTGCAGCGGCCCACGCTTACCCACCTCAGAATACATTCGGATCGCAGGATCGGTTTGATAGATCGCAACCGTCTCACTTTCCATGCCTTCGCGGATACGCAAATAGACGTTCTCTCCAGTCGCTTTGCCGAGCGCTGAGAGGAATGGCATGGCGGTAGCGGCAAGCGCGCCTTGCTCCGACGCCGCGCGTCCCAGCACGCTCCATCGCGCGCCAAGACGCCAAAGCCCGCGCGCCTCATCCTGGATGGCGAAACCACGGCCCTGCAAGGTGCGAAGCAGACGGAAGCCAGCGGTACGGGTGCAACCGGTGGCCTCGGCCAACGCGGCAAGCGAAGCGGGCCCAAGACGAGCAAGGGCTTCGAGCAAGTCAAGCGATCGATCGACAGCAGCGATATTATAGTCTTTTGGGCTGTTCTCCGCAAACGCACCGACCCGATTTGAACCAGGCTTTGGCTTCGGCCGAGATGTCTCGCTAGCGCCCTTGGTCGTCCCTGCTGTCTCGGCTATCGCCATTTATATGGCCCCTTTTAAGGCGGGAAATGAGCAACTGAGTACCTGATTGATACCTAAACCCGATGGCCCGCGCCTAGTTACTTACTGGTAGACTTACATCCCACGCGATGCCAGTCAAAGCCTGCAACGCATGGGAGCCATGCATTTAGGCAGGGAAATGGCTAACTTAACAGCAATCTTGAAGCGACATCTTGGTCGCGAAGCTGCTGGTTAATATATAGAAATTAGTAAGATACTGTTACTTAACTTTATGTCACCGGTGCCGATGCTGCGCCGATCATGCTTGTTGCTTGTCGTCCCGTGTAGGCTGCGGTAAAGCGCCGGGATCGTGCGGCGGGATGTCTTAAGCCTCGTCAGTCATGAACCGCCGGTTGCGGGCGTGGTGAAATTGGTAGACACGCCAGATTTAGGTTCTGGTGGCGAAAGCCTTGGGGGTTCAAGTCCCTTCGCCCGCACCACGTGGCGGCGTGTATAATGAGGTCCTCGATAGGAATAGCCGGAAAATGCTGGTTACTGAGACGCTCTCCGACGGGCTGAAACGTGGGTACACCGTGGTTCTGCCCGTGGCGGACCTGGAAAGCCGCCGTAATGAGCGGCTGACGACGTTGGGCAAGACCCTGCGCCTGCCTGGCTTCCGCCCCGGCAAGGTACCGCTGCCAATCGTCAGGCAGCGGTTTGGTACCGCGGTCTCGGCGGAGGTCATGGACGACTCCGTCAACGAAGCTACCCAGCAGGTCCTGAGCGAGCGCGGCCTCCGCCCAGCTCGCCAGCCGAAGGTTGACTTCGTCACGGAAAATCCGTCTGCATTCAGTGCCGACCTCGAATTCAAGGTCGAAATGGAGATCATGCCGGAGATTGTGCTGCCCGACTTCAGCGGCATCTCATTGACCCGGTTCAAGGCGGAAGTGGCGCCGCAGACAGTCGACGAGACCCTGGAGCGGATCGCCAAGGCCAACCGCACGCTGGAGCCAATCTCGGCCGAAGAACTGCAGGCCCGCGTCGAGGGGGCCGGCGCGGTCGCGGGGGACGTGCTGACGATCGATTTCGTGGGCAAAATCGACGGCGTGCCGTTTGAGGGCGGTGATGGCACCGACGTGCCGGTGGAAATTGGCGGCGGCGGCTTCATTCCGGGCTTCGCCGAACAATTGGTCGGAGCGAAGCTGGGCGAGACCCGCGTCATCAACGTCACGTTTCCCGCCGAATATGCCAAGGCGGAGCTCGCCGGAAAGGCGGCAACCTTCGACATCACCGTCAAACAGCTCAACCGTCAGATCATACCGCCCCTCGACGATGAGCTGGCCAAGAAACTGGGCGCCGAAAGCCTGACCGTACTCCGCGAGATGGTGATCAGCCGTCAGCAACAGGAATACGATCAACTGTCCCGCACGCGGCTGAAAAAGCAACTGCTGGACGCGCTGACCGCCATGTCCAGCTTTCCTGTTCCGCCGTCGATGGTCGACGAGGAATTCAATAATATCTGGCAGCGGCTTGAACAGGAACGCAAAGCCGGTACTGAGGATGTTGAGGACAAGGGCAAGGACGACGCGACCCTGGAAGCGGAATATCGGCCGATCGCTGAACGTCGCGTGCGGCTGGGACTGCTATTGGCTGAGATAGCGCGGCAAAACACCATCACCATCACCGAGCAGGAGCTCAACCGTGCGGTCTATGCCAGGGCCATGCAATTTCAAGGGCAGGAAATGCAGATGCTGGAGCTCTATCGAAAATACCCTCAACTGACCGAAACCGTCCGCGGCCCCCTGATGGAGGACAAGGTGGTCGACTTCGTGCTTGAATTGACCACTGTGACGGACCAGCTGGTCTCACCCGAAGAGCTGGCGCGGGAACCGGAAGCGATCGAGCCGGCCGACACCGCCTGAGCGCGATTGAACCGGGTGCTTGGCCGGGTGACTGGATTTCCGGCGCCGCGCGCCTACTTATGTTCGGCTGCTTCGTTCGACCTCTGATAAATTAGGTGATCAAGATGCGGGACCACGACCCTGTCGAAGTTTTTGGCAACGCCCTGGTTCCAATGGTGGTTGAACAAACCGCCCGAGGAGAACGGGCATTCGACATCTATTCGCGACTGTTGAAGGAGCGGATTATTTTCCTGACCGGCCCGGTCTATGACCAGGTCAGCGCACTGATCTGCGCTCAGCTGTTGTTTTTGGAATTGGAGAATCCGAGCAAGGATATCTCCTTCTATATCAATAGCCCTGGGGGTGTCGTTTCGGCTGGCCTGGCGATCTACGACACAATGCAGTACATTCGCAGCCCGGTCAGTACGTTGTGCATCGGCCAGGCAGCCTCGATGGGTAGCCTGTTGCTGACTGCCGGTGCCAAAGGCAAGCGGTTTGCCACGCCGAATTCGCGCATCATGGTGCACCAGCCCTCGGGCGGCGCGCAGGGACAAGCCACTGACATCGAGATCCAGGCACGAGAGATCCTGACCCTGCGCAAGCGGCTGAACGAAATCTACGTCAGGCACACTGGCCAGCCAATCGAGGCTATCGAGCGGAAGTTGGAACGCGACACCTATATGTCTGCCGAGGAAAGCCGCGACTTCGGTTTGGTGGACCAGGTCGTCGATAGCCGCCCGGCGGGATCGAGCGATGAGTCCACCAAATCCTGAGGCACGGCTGCAAAGCCAATCCCCGCGACTAAAGTATCGGCGGAATTAGGCATCCGGCATTTGATTCTGGTCTAAGGACTGCGGTCCGCCGTATCCTCCCGGAGAATTCAGGGATGGGCTTACCGCGGTTCTTGTCCCAACCGCAAATAGGGAGCTATTGTTCCCCATTGTGCCCCTGTTTCCGGGGGAGGAGTGCGCATGAGCAAGTCCGGCGATTCTAAAAATACCCTCTATTGCTCGTTCTGCGGCAAGTCGCAGCACGAGGTCCGCAAACTTATCGCCGGTCCGACGGTTTTTATCTGCGATGAATGCGTTGAGCTCTGCATGGACATCATCCGTGAGGAGCACAAGAACTCATCTGGTGAAGTCTCGCGACGGGGTGCCAACACCGCGTGAAATCTGCAAGGTCCTCGATGATTATGTAATCGGTCAGGATCATGCTAAGCGAGTCCTGTCGGTGGCCGTACACAACCATTACAAACGATTAGCACACGGTCAGAAGAACAACGACGTCGAGATTGCGAAATCCAATATTTTGCTTGTTGGCCCGACCGGTTCGGGAAAGACCTTATTGGCGCAGACCCTTGCCCGCATCCTTGACGTACCCTTTACAATGGCTGACGCCACCACGTTGACGGAGGCCGGCTATGTCGGCGAGGATGTCGAGAACATCATCCTTAAGCTGCTGCAATCCGCCGATTACAACGTGGAGCGAGCGCAGCGTGGCATTGTCTACATTGATGAGGTCGACAAGATCTCGCGTAAGTCCGACAACCCCTCGATTACGCGCGACGTATCAGGAGAAGGCGTTCAGCAGGCGCTACTGAAGATTATGGAAGGCACGGTCGCCTCGGTGCCGCCGCAAGGCGGACGCAAGCATCCGCAGCAGGAATTCCTCCAGGTCGACACTACCAACATCCTGTTTATCTGCGGCGGTGCGTTTTCCGGGCTGGAGCGCATCATTGGAGCGCGCGGCAAGGGTTCGGGTATAGGCTATGGCGCCGAGGTCCGCTCCCCGGATGAGCGTCGCATGGGTGCCATCCTGCGCGAGGTGGAACCCGAGGATCTGCTGAAATTTGGCTTAATTCCCGAATTCATCGGCCGCCTGCCGGTGGTTGCGACGCTGGAAGACCTCGACGAAGGCGCGCTGATGGAAATTCTGACCAAGCCGAAGAACGCACTGGTTAAGCAGTACGGTCGGCTGTTTGAGATGGAAGGTGTGAAGCTATCCTTTACCGAGGACGCCCTGAAGTCGGTCGCCACGCGGGCAATCGCCCGAAAGACTGGAGCGCGTGGATTGCGTTCCATTATGGAACAGATTTTGCTGTCCACGATGTTCGACCTGCCTGGACTGGATGGCGTGGAGGAGGTCGTCATTAACCGTGAAGTTGCGGAGTCACGCTCCAATCCATTGTATCTGTATGGAAAGGAGCGAGCGGAAAGCAGCGCCTGAAGCGGCGCACGGCCACGAAATTGCTCGCGGTGGCGTGATCGCGAATTTCAAGGGCTTGCGGCGCACCGTTCGGCGGCCATATGCGGTCGAACGGGTTGTAACAACCCATGAAAGCGTTGTCCGTGCCGCTATCGGGCGGAAGACGCTGACTGTCCTTTAGGAGGTCAATTATGACGGAACAGGATCGGCCCACCCCGGAACGGCCCACGGCTGCTGACAAAGCTGTTAGCGCTGAGAAGGGCACAGCCGACAGAATGCAGCCGCAGGCGCAAGGCGACCTGATGGCAGTGCTGCCCCTACGTGACATTGTGGTATTCCCGCATATGATCGTCCCGCTTTTTGTTGGCCGGGAAAAGTCGGTGCGTGCGCTTGAAGCGGTCATGAAGGACGACAAGCAAATTCTGCTGGTCGCCCAAAAGAACGCCGCGCAGGACGATCCATCGGTTGAGGACATTTATCGGGTCGGCACTGTCTCCACGATCCTGCAACTCTTGAAGCTTCCTGATGGCACCGTGAAGGTACTGGTCGAGGGCGGCCGGCGTGCCAGGATCACCAGCTTTAGGGAGACTGAAGCCTACTTTGAGGCAATGACCTCCGCGATGCCCGATCAAGGCGGCGATAAAAAGGACCTTGAAGCTCTGGGCCGCACGGTCGTCTCTCAGTTCGAGCAGTACATCAAGCTGAACAAGAAGATCGCCCCCGAGGTGCTGGTATCGCTCAACCAGATCGAGGAACCGTCCAAGCTCGCGGACACCGTGGCGAGTCACCTGAATCTGAAAGATTCCGGAAAAGCAGGACCTGCTGGAAATCGCCCGCATCAGCGAGCGGCTGGAGCGCGTGTTCGGTCACATGGAATCCGAGATCGGCGTACTTCAGGTTGAGAAGCGAATCCGTAACCGCGTCAAGCGACAGATGGAGAAGACTCAACGGGAATATTACCTAAACGAGCAGCTCAAGGCGATCCAGAAGGAACTCGGCGAAGGCGAGGACGGCAAGGATGAAAACGCTGAGCTCGAGGCCCGAATCAAGAAGACGAGGCTGTCAAAGGAAGCTCGCGAAAAGGCTACGGCGGAGTTGAAGAAGTTGCGGACCATGAGTCCGATGAGCGCCGAAGCTACGGTCGTGCGCAACTATCTGGACTGGATGCTGTCTATCCCTTGGAAAAAGCGCAGCAAGATCAACAATGATGTGGTCGCAGCCGAGAAGGTTCTAGAAGCCGATCACTATGGCCTGGAAAAGGTCAAGGAACGGATTATCGAGTATCTTGCGGTACAGGCGCGCAGCCCCAAGGTGCGCGGACCGATTTTGTGCTTGGTCGGCCCACCCGGCGTCGGCAAGACGTCGCTTGGTAAATCCATTGCCAAGGCGACCGGCCGTAACTTTGTTCGCATGTCGCTTGGCGGCGTGCGGGATGAAGCCGAGGTGCGTGGTCACCGACGGACTTATATCGGCTCGATGCCCGGCAAGGTCATCCAGGGCATGAAGAAGGCGAAGACCTCCAACCCGCTTTTCCTGCTGGATGAGGTCGATAAACTTGGCTCGGATTGGCGCGGCGATCCATCGTCTGCTTTGCTAGAGGTGTTGGATCCGGAGCAGAATTCCACCTTCGCGGACCACTATCTGGAGGTGGATTACGACCTATCCGACGTGATGTTCGTTACCACAGCCAACAGCCTGCGCATGCCGCAGCCGTTGCTGGACCGGATGGAGATCATCCGCATCCCTGGATACACCGAGGACGAAAAGGTCGAAATCGCCAAACGGCATCTGTTCAGCAAGCAGTCTGAAGCCCACGGCCTCAAGAAAGAGGAGTGGGGTCTGTCCGAAGACGCGCTGCGCGACCTGATCCGCTACTACACCCGTGAGGCCGGGGTGCGGAACCTTGAACGTGAAATCGCCAATCTGGCGCGCAAGGCCGTCAAGGAGATCGTTACCAAGAAGACCGTTAAAGTCGGCATCACCCGCAAGAACCTGGAGAAGTATGCCGGCGTCAAGAAGCACCGCTACGGCGAGACTGAAGCCGAAGATATGGTTGGCGTCGTCACCGGCTTGGCCTGGACCGAGGTCGGCGGCGAAATTCTGACCATCGAGTCGGTCATGCTGCCGGGCAAGGGCAGCGTCAAGCAGACCGGCAAGCTGGGCGATGTTATGCAGGAGAGCGTCTCGGCGGCGTTGAGTTACGTGCGCAGCCGCTCCATCAAGTTCGGTATCAAGCCAACCGTGTTCGAGAAGCGCGACATCCACGTGCACGTACCGGAAGGAGCAACCCCAAAGGATGGACCCTCTGCGGGCATCGCCATGGCCACATCGATTGTCTCCGTGTTGACCGGTATCCCGGTACGTCGGGATGTGGCGATGACAGGCGAAATCACCCTTCGCGGCCGCGTGCTGCCGATCGGCGGGTTGAAAGAGAAACTGCTGGCGGCGCTGCGTGCAGGGATTACGACGGTTTTCATTCCGAAGGATAACGAGAAGGACCTCGCGGAAATCCCTGATAACGTCAAGAAGCTTCTGAAACTCATTCCGGTAGCTGACGTTGACGAAGTTATCGCCCAAGCTCTGGCGCGGCGTCCGATACCAATCGAGTGGGAAGAGCCGCCAGACCCACCCGTACCGGCCGCTGCCACCCAACAAGCGACAGCATCGTTGCCGCACTGACGAAAGGGATGACGCTAAACCTGATAGCGGGCTGGCTAAAGCAGTGCTTCGTAGCGCATTACTGCGAAAGCATGCTGAACCTCGTGCACTGATGTGAGCTCAGCTGAGCGGACCGGCCCTCGCTTCGTTCCGGTAGATTCCTCGGTTCTGTCATCTTTCTATAAAGACGGTTCGCCAGCTCGCCCTGGCGGGCCGTTTTCGTTTGGAGTGTGCGATGCAAAGCATTGACGCGGCAGAAAGCGCGCCAGTAGTGTCCGCCCGCTTTGACGGGCGTTCCTGCCCTGGCTTCGAGTCGTGATCACGGACATGAGAGGAAATGCAGTGAACAAAATGGACCTCATCGCAGCGGTCGCCGACGGGACCGAACTGTCACGGATCAAGGCCGGTGAAGTCGTCGACGCCGTCTTCAATTCAATCATCGATGCGCTGAAGAAAAAGGAAGAGGTTCGTTTGGTAGGCTTCGGCACCTTCGCTGCGGCAATCCGCAAGGCAAGTACAGGGCGCAATCCCCGCACTGGGGAAGAGATGGAAATCCCCGAATTCGACCACTGTGCGCTTTAAGCCTGGCAAGGGGCTGAAAGACTCTGTCGGTTAGCTCAGCACAAGCGGGATAGGCGCCGTTGCCCGCTTGTCAGCGGTCAGGTAGCTCGGGCGGGTTGCGGGCGGTTAGCTCAGCGGTAGAGCGTCTCGTTTACACCGAGAGGGTCGGCGGTTCGAATCCGTCACCGCCCACCATGTCAAAACTGCAAGCGGTAAAGGCCTCAAGACTTACCGCGGCTGCGGAGGCTCTTGTCACGTCCTCCGGCTCGGCCAGCAGGATGTCCTGGCATCATACAGGAACGAGATCGCGGAACGGTTCCGCGATGGGCTTGCTAAGGACATACGGCGGTATCCGATCTCTTGCGGACCTGCGGAATGAATGCGATGCGCGCTGTTTGAGTGGCCGTTCTTGCCGCTTGACGCCGTCTCCCGTGCGGCCTAAACGCTGCGCCCTGCCGCTGCGGGTGTAGCTCAGTTGGTTAGAGCGCCGGCCTGTCACGCCGGAGGTCGCGGGTTCGAGCCCCGTCACTCGCGCCAGCGGCAGACACCCGATTTTCATCATTTGTCCCTCGGTAAGGCGGCAATTCGGGTCGGTCCCCCTATGGTGGTTACGGATAGATGCGTCTATATCCGGCTTGCTGCAACGCGGGATCGGATACGTTGTCGCCGTATGGGTGCGGTTCGTCTGGCGCTGTGGCCGACGCAATAAGACCTGGTGTAAGTCACTCATGCAGCCTGTCCTCTTTGGTTACCTGCCGATCCTCGTGTTCCTCGTGATTGCCGGGGTCATCGCCGTTGCCATGGTTGGCGGATCGATGCTCGTCGCTCGGCAAAAGCCCTATGCCGAAAAGCTTATCAGCCTACGAGTGTGGGTTCGAGCCGTTCGACGATGCGCGGCGGCGCTTCGACGTTCGGTATTACCTCGTCGCAATTTTATTTATCATCTTTGACCTGGAGGTCGCATTCCTCTTTCCCTGGGCGGTCGCCCTGAAAGGCATTGGTGCGTTCGGCTTCTGGTCGATGATCGCGTTCCTTGGCGTGCTCACTATCGGCTTCATATATGAATGGTGCAAAGGCGCGCTGGAGTGGGAGTAGCCGCATGAACGATGCAACCGTCATGGCCTGGAACCGGGATCATCTACCGCCAGGCCCCGAACAGGACGCCGTCATCAAAGGCATCACTGGTGAGATTGCCGACAAGGGTTTCCTGGTCGCTAACTTGGATCGCGTGGTGAACTGGGCACGCACGGGTAGCCTATGGCCTATGACGTTCGGTCTGGCCTGCTGCGCCGTGGAGATGATTCACGCCTACATGCCCCGGTACGACCTGGACCGTCTTAGGGGTCATCCCCCGCGCCTCACCTCGGCAAAGCGACGTAATGATCGTTGCCGGTACATTAACCAACAAGATGGCGCCCGCGCTGCGGAAAGTTTACGATCAGATGCCAGAGCCGCGCTGGGTCATCAGCATGGGGAGCTGTGCCAACGGCGGCGGCTACTACCACTATTCCTACTCGGTGGTACGCGGATGTGACCGCGTCGTCCCGTTGATGTCTATGTGCCGGGCTGTCCGCCGACCGCTGAGGCGCTGGTATACGGGATTATGCAGTTGCAGAAGAAGATCCGGCGGACGGGGACCATCCTCCGTGGCTGAGAGCACCTACGGTCGCAGAGCGACGCTCGCCGCGCCCTCGGCGCTGGAGCTGTTAGGCCGCGAGGTGGCGACCATTTCCGGCATCACAGGTTGTCACATCGAGAACAATGAACTGGTTGCCTATGCGAAGCCGCGAAGCGTTACAGGCAGTGATGTTCCGATTGCGTGACGATCCGCGGTTTGCTTTCGAGCAGGTGATGGACCTATGCGGCGTGGACTGGCCGGATCGTCCGGGAACGCTTCGATGTCGTCTACAACCTGCTCTCGGTGTCGCTGAACCATCGAGTTCGCGTAATCATTACAACCGACGCCGATACGCCTGTTCCATCCGTTCACACTGTTTGGCCCGTTGCCACATGGTGGGAACGGGAAGCGTGGGACCTGTTCGGCATCGTCTTTTCCGGCCAGCCAGACCTGCGGCGCATCTTGACCGACTACGGCTTCGAGGGTCATCCGCTGCGTAAGGACTTCCCTCTCACCGGCTACGTGGAAGTTCGCTACGACGAGGATCGCAAGCAGGTGATCTACGAACCGGTCAAGCTGACGCAGGACTTTCGTATCATTTGATTTTCTGTCGCCGTGGGAAGCTATGACCACCTTGCCAGGTGACGAGAAAGTCTTCACCGAACGCGCCGAACAGGCAAAAGGCTGAACCGCATGAGCGATAACACGGTCACCGACGCCAAGCCATCCAGCAAGATCGTTGAGATCGACAGCCACTCGATCAATTTCGGACCGCAGCATCCAGCCGCGCATGGCGTGTTGCGGCTGATCCTGGAACTCGATGGAGAAGTCGTCGAGCGCGCTGATCCGCATATCGGCCTACTGCATCGCGGCACTGAGAAGCTGATCGAATACAAGACGTATATGCAGTCGGTGCCGTATTTCGACCGGCTCGATTACGTCTCGCCGATGTGTGAGGAGCACTGCTTTGCGTTGGCGGTCGAGAAGCTCTTGGGGATTACCGCACCCGATCGCGCCCAATGGATCCGCGTGCTGTTCGCCGAGATCACCCGCGTGCTGAACCATCTTCTCAATGTAACCACTTACGCGCTCGACGTCGGCGCCATCACACCCAGCCTCTGGGGTTTCGAGGAACGCGAAAAGCTTATGGAGTTCTATGAAGCCGCCTCCGGTGCTCGGCTGCATGCGAACTACTTTCGACCCGGCGGCGTCTCGCGTGACCTGCCGGCCGGCCTGACCGACAAGATCGCCGCGTGGACTGAGACCTTTCCGAAATTCGTTGACGATCTGGAATACTTGCTGACCAACAACCGCATCTGGAAGCAGCGTACCGTCGATATCGGCGTTATGTCTTCAGAACTAGCTCTGGCTTGGGGTTTCAGCGGGCCGCCCTTGCGAGCCTCCGGCGTGCCGTGGGACCTGCGCCGCTCGCAGCCGTACGATAAATACGCCGAGGTCGAGTTCCAGATCCCGGTCGGCCGCAACGGCGATTGTTACGATCGTTACCTGGTGCGAGTCGCCGAGATGCGGGAAAGCGTCAAGATCATCAAGCAGGCACTGGCGAAAATGCCACTAGGTCCGGTCAAGGTGCAGGATCGGAAATTCTCACCGCCCCGACGTAGCGAAATGAAACGATCGATGGAAGCACTGATCCACCACTTCAAGCTCTATACCGAAGGCTATCACGTCCCGCCCGGCGCTACTTACACTGCGGTTGAAAGCCCAAAAGGCGAGTTTGGCGTTTACCTTGTGGCGGACGGCACCAACAAGCCGTATCGCTGCAAGATCAGGCCCACTGGCTTCGCGTTCCTGCAGGCAACTGACGTGATGGCTCGCCGCCACATGCTGGCCGATGTCAGCGCAATCGTTGGATCGCTCGATCTCGTGTTTGGCGAGATCGATAGGTAGGCCGGCATGGTAGCCACCAATACAGCGTTCTCGAGGCGAACTGAGCTTCGAACAGCCCGCCAGCTTTGTGTTTGATGCGGAAAGCGAAGCTGAAATCGCTAAGGTTGTGAGCAAAATATCCACCGGGCAAACAGGCCAGCGCCGTGATTCCGGCGCTCTATATCGCGCAGTAGCAAATGAAGCGGCAGACCGGCAGCGCCTGGGTGCCGGTGAAGGCGATGGACGCGGTCGGCGTGCGACTGGATATGCCCGCCATCCGCGTCTATGAGGTCGCAACCTTCTATCTTTATGTTTAACACCAAACCCATTGGCACCTATCACCTGCAGGTCTGCACCACCACACCCTGTTGGCTGCGCGGATCGGATGCCGTCACCGAAGCCTGCCGGAAGGCGACCGGCATCAAGGCATGGGGTGAGACTAGCGAGGACGGCGTTTTCACGATGAACGAGGTCGAGTGTCTGGGTGCCTGCGTCAATGCGCCGATCCTGCAGGTGGACGACGACTTCTACGAAGACATGGACGCCGAAAAAGTAACCGCGCTGCTTGCGGCGCTGCGTCGGGGAGAGCGACCCAAACCGGGCTCCATGACCGGCCGACAGACCTCGGCGCCCGAGGGCGGACCGACGACCTTGACCACCTTGCAATTTGCCCCGGAGTCCTAGGATGCTGCAGGACAAGGATCGCATCTTCACCAACCTGTACGGACAGTTTGATCCACTTCTGAAGGGCGCGCGCGCGCGCGGCGACTGGGACAACACAGCGGCAATTCTGGCGCGTGGGCGGGATGCCATTATCCAGGAAATGAAGGATTTCGGGATTACGCGGACGTGGCGGCGCCGGTTTCCCAACTGGCTTGAAATGGTCGTTCATGCCGAAGCAAACCGACCGGCCGTGCTACCTGGTGGTGAACGCCGACGAGTCGGAGCCCGGCACCTGCAAGGACCGCGATATCATCCGTCATGACCCGCACAAGCTGATCGAGGGCTGTCTTGTTGCCGGCTTCGCCATGGGCGCCTGCGCCGCCTATATCTATATCCGCGGCGAGTTCTACAACGAATCCCGCGTGCTGCAGGCCGCGATCGACGAAGCCTATGAGGCTGGGCTGATTGGCAGGAATGCCTGCGGGACTGGCTATGCCTACGACGTGTTCCTGCACCGCGGCGCCGGCGCCTATATCTGCGGCGAGGAAACCGCACTACTGGAAAGTCTTGAAGGTAAGAAAGGCATGCCGCGCATGAAGCCGCCGTTTCCGGCCGGCGTCGGCCTGTATGGCTGCCCTTCCACGGTGAACAACGTCGAAAGCATCGCAGTGGCGCCGACCATATTGCGCCGCGGCGCCTCGTGGTTCACCAGCATGGGTCGGCAGAACAATTCCGGTGAGAAGGTTTTCTGCATCTCCGGCCATGTCAACAAGCCCTGCAATGTCGAGGAGGAACTCGGCATTCCGCTGCGGGAATTGATTGACCGCTACGCCGGCGGTGTGCGCGGTGGCTGGGACAATCTGCTGGCGGTGATCCCTGGCGGCGCCTCGGTGCCGCTGATCCCGAAATCGATCTGCGACGACGTCCTGATGGATTTTGACAGCCTGCGCGCAGTCCAAAGCGGGTTGGGCACCGCGGCGGTGATCGTCATGGACAAGTCTACTGACGTGATCAAGGCAATCACCCGACTGTCGAAATTCTACATGCATGAAAGCTGCGGCCAGTGCACGCCATGCCGCGAAGGCACCGGCTGGATGTGGCGCGTGATGACCCGCATGGTGGAAGGCCGCGCCGAACCCTCCGAGATCGATACGCTGGACCAGGTGACGCGGCAGGTGGAAGGCCACACGATCTGCGCCCTGGGCGACGCCGCCGCATGGCCAATCCAGGGGCTGATTCGGCATTTCCGGCCGCTGATGGAAGAACGCATGGCCGCTTACAAATCACGCCGCTCGGTCCGGACGGTGAAGCTGGCGGCGGAGTGACGAATATGGGGCTTAAGGGCGTAACCGAACCGCTCAAGGCGCGCGAGTGCGATCCCTGCATGTCTTCCTTCATGGGCGTGATGCTGAAGGAGGCGCGCTTTGAGGATGCCGGTTGGCAGTTGGTGCGGCTCGACTTCGTGAACATGTCGGATGCCGGTTGTTCGCGTATGAACCCCCCTTACGGTCGATCTTTGATGATGGCCTGCTGCCCGGCGCGCGGTTCATCAACTTCAATTTGCTCGCTACTTACCGAAAGAATGCATAATGGCGAAGGTCACAATCGACGGCATTGCGGTCGAGGTCGCCAACGGCTCGACTATCCTGCAGGCTGCGGAGCAGGCCGGGGTCGAAATTCCGCGCTTCTGCTACCACGAACGGCTGTCCATTGCTGGCAATTGCCGCATGTGTCTGGTCGAGGTCGAGAAGGCGCCGCCCAAACCGATCGCCTCCTGCGGCTATCCGGTGGCCGACGGCATGGTCGTCCATACCGACAGCAAGATGGTGCGCAACGCCCGCCGCGGCGTGATGGAATTTCTGCTCATCAACCACCCACTGGACTGCCCGATCTGCGATCAAGGCGGTGAGTGCGACCTGCAGGACCAGGCGATGGGTTACGGCATGGACCACTCCCGCTACGCCGAGAACAAGCGGGCGGTGCCCGACAAAAATCTGGGTCCCATTGGTAAAGACTTCGATGAACCGCTGCATCCATTGCACGCGGTGCATTCGTTTCATTACCGAGGTGGCCGGGGTGCCCGACCTCGGCGCCACCGCCCGCGGCGAGCACATGGAAGTCGGCACCTACGTCGAGAAGGCCCTGGGCTCCGAGCTCTCTGCCAACATCATCGATTTGTGCCCGGTCGGCGCGCTGACCTCAAAACCCTATGCATTTGTCGCCCGTCCCTGGGAATTGTCGAAAGTAGACAGCGTCGATGTGCTTGACGCAGTCGGCGCGAACATCCGTATCGACGCGCGCGGCACCGAGGTGCTGCGGATCCTGCCGCGCACCAATGAGGACGTGAATGAGGAGTGGATTGGCGACAAGTCGCGCTTTGCCATTGATGGTCTGAAGCGCCGTCGCCTCGATCGTTCCTGGGTGCGTGAAAATGGCAAGTTGCGCGCAGCAACATGGAATGAGGCGTTCGGCGTCATCAAGGCGAAACTGTCCAGACTGCCGGGCGAGCGGATTGGCGCCATCGCAGGTGACTTGTGCGACGCCGAAAGCATGCTGGCATTGAAGGATCTGTTCACAGCACTTGGTTCGAGCAACCTTGATTGCCGGCAAGATGGCGCTAGGCTGGACGCAGGGCGGCGGGATTTCTATTGCTTCAATACATCAATTGCCGGGATCGAGGAGGCGGACGCGATCCTGATCATCGGCTCAAATCCGCGCCGGGAAGCGCCAGTGTTGAATGCCCGCATCCGCAAGGCTTGGCTGGCAAATTTGATGCCGATTGGCCTGATCGGGTCTGATGCGGAGCTGACTTATACGGTGACGCATCTAGGCGCATCACCGTCGGTGCTCACCGCATTACACGACGGTTCGCACGATTTTGCTAAACTATTGGCTGACGCGAAGAAGCCAATGATCATAGTCGGACAAGGACGCGTTGGCTCGCCCGGACGGCAGTGCTGTGCTGGCGGCAGCCTGGCGACTTGCCGCCCATGTCGGCGCGCTGACCTCCGACTGGCACGGCTTCAATGTTTTGCATACCGCGGCGGCCCGGGTCGGCGCGTTGGATCTTGGGTTCGTTCCTGGGCCGAACAGTAAGAACATCGAGGCGATGCTGTCCGGAGGGGTGGATTTCCTCTGGCTGCTGGGCGCCGATGGGTTCGATCCAGCGCGCATCGGGCCCAGCACTTTCGTGGTCTACCAGGGCCACCATGGCGATGCCGGCGCTCAGCGGGCCGACGTGATCCTGCCCGGAGCGGCCTATACGGAGAAATCCGGCACCTATGTGAACACCGAGGGACGTGTGCAGCGCGGCTTCATGGCGGTTTATCCGCCGGGCGACGCGCGGGAGGATTGGAAAATAATTCGAGCGTTTAGTGCGATCGTCGGCAAGACGCTGTCATACGACACGATCGATGCGCTGCGGAGCCGGCTGGAGCAAGTCAACCCGGTCTTCGCTCGAATTGGCTATCTGCCACGTTTCGGCTGCTCCGATCTGACCGGCCCGATGGGCGATCCGACAATGCTGAGCGATACGCCGCTGGTCTCCGCCGTGGCAAATTACTACGTTACCGATCCGATCAGCCGAGCAAGCCCGACGATGGCGGCATGTGTCGAGGCACAGGGACCATCGGTGCTGACGAGCTCCTCCCTTGGCGGCCGAGTAGGCCGATGAGCGAATTTTTTCAAAATACTAACGTTGGAATAGTTATCCTGACTTTTCTGGAAGCGCTGGCCTTGCTGGTGCCATTGCTGATCGGCGTCGCCTATCTGACCTATGCCGAACGAAAAGTTCTTGCGGCAATGCAGTTGCGCAAGGGGCCGAACGTCGTTGGACCGTTCGGGCTTTGGCAGCCCTTCGCCGACGCAGTGAAGATGCTGATGAAGGAAACCATCATTCCATCAGGGTCGAACCGCTTTTTGTTCCTCCTGGCGCCGATGCTGACCTTCTCGTTGGCGATGCTGGCTTGGGCAGTCATCCCGGTCAATGATGGCTGGGCCATCGCGGATATCAATGTCGGGATTCTTTACCTGTTCGCGATCTCCTCGCTGGGTGTTTATGGAATCATTATTGCCGGCTGGGCATCAAACTCGAAATACGCCTTCATGGGCGCGATGCGGGCGGCTGCCCAGATGGTCAGCTACGAAGTCTCCATGGGATTCGTTCTGGTCTCCGTGCTGCTGTGCGTCGGCAGCCTCAACCTGACGGAGATCGTTCGTGCTCAGCACACCATCTGGTTCTGCGTCCCGCTGTTCCCGATGTTCATTGTGTTCTTCATCTCGGCGCTGGCGGAAACCAATCGCTCGCCGTTTGACTTGCCGGAGGGCGAATCGGAAATCGTCGCGGGCTTCTTCGTCGAATACTCCGCGATGAGCTTCGCGCTGTTCTTCCTGGGCGAATACGCCAACATGATCCTGATGAGCGCGATGACCACCGTCCTCTTCCTGGGTGGCTGGCTGGCGCCGTTCAACGTCCAACCGTTCACGTGGATCCCCGGTGTGATCTGGTTCATTCTAAAGATCTGCGTTTGTCTGTTCATGTTCCTGTGGGTTCGCGCCACTTTGCCGCGCTACCGCTACGACCAGCTCATGCGACTGGGTTGGAAAGTGTTCCTGCCGCTGTCCTTGCTTTGGCTGGTGGTCACCGCCGGCGCGCTGATGGCATTCGGATGGTTGCCAAATGCCTGATAAGACTTCATTTTTGGGCAAAAGAGTACGTCGCTGTTCCGTCGTCGGCGCGGATTGCCGCCGCTCAGGCAAGTGGCGTTGAAAGGCTCCTGACATGGCATCCCTCGACCGCACCGCACGCAGCCTGCTGCTGAGCGAGCTCGTCGCCGGCTTGCAGTTGACGCTGCGTTATTTCTTCAGCCGGAAAGCAACAATCAATTACCCGTACGAGAAGGGGCCGATCAGTCCGCGCTTCAAAGGTGAACACGCGCTACGTCGCTACCCGAATGGCGAAGAGCGTTGCATCGCCTGCAAACTGTGCGAGGCGATCTGTCCGGCGCAGGCGATTACCATCGAAGCCGAACCCCGCGCTGATGGCTCGCGTCGCACCACGCGGTACGACATCGACATGACCAAGTGCATCTACTGCGGCCTGTGCGAGGAGGCTTGTCCTGTGGATGCAATCGTCGAAGGTCCGAACTTCGAGTTCGCCACCGAAACCCGCGAGGAGCTGATGTACAACAAGGACAAGCTGCTCGCCAACGGCGATCAATGGGAGCCGGAACTGGCTCGCCGGCTCGAACTGGATGCGCCATATCGATGATCACCACATTTTTCTTCTACCTGTTTTCGGCGGTGCTGCTCGCCTCGGCCGCGACGGTGGTCAGTGCACGAAATCCAGTGCATTCCGTGCTGTTTCTGATCCTGGCGTTTTTCAATGCCGCCGCGCTGTTCCTGATTGCCGGGGCGGAGTTCCTGGCAATGATCCTGGTCATCGTCTATGTTGGCGCGGTTGCCGTTCTGTTCCTGTTTGTCGTGATGATGTTGGACATAGATTTCGAGCAGCTACGAAGCGGTCTCCAGCGCTATCTGCCGGTCGGCGCGACGGTCGGTGCGGTGTTGTTCATCGAATTGGCGATCGTCATGGGCGGTTGGCAGCTCGCTCCCGGTTCGGTGCAGTTCCATCTGTCGCCGGCGCCTGCCGGTGTCAGCAATACGCAAGCGTTGGGACAGGTGCTCTATACGGACTACATACTCCCGTTCCAGATTGCCGGGCTGATCCTGATGGTGGCGATGATCGGCGCCATCGTGCTGACGCTGCGCGATCGTAAGACCTCTCGTCATCAGGTGATCCGTGTCCAGACCTCGCGCGCTGTGGCTGAAACGCTGGAGATGCTGACGGTTCCGATGGGTGTCGGTACGGCCCAGTCGGGCGGCTTCCTGCGGCCGAAGGTGGCCGAACCCGAAGCGGTGGACGATCAGGCGGTCGAGGTCGACCACCATGGGCACTAATCTTTCCTTCGTCCCGCTCACTGTGACGACGGCAAGCTGTGAGGGGGCCCGCTTATGCTGACCGTCGGGATCGGCCACTATCTCGTAGTGTCGGCGATTGTGCTGGTTCTCGGCATCTTCGGCATCTTCCTGAACCGCAAGAACGTCATCATCATCCTGATATCGATCGAGTTGATCCTGCTCGCGGTCAACCTGAACCTGGTGGCATTTTCCGCCGTGCATAATGATTTGGCGGGCCAGGTGCTGGCGATGTTTGTTCTGACCGTCGCAGCAGCCGAGGCAGCGATCGGGCTGGCTATCGTCGTGGTCTATTTCCGTAACCGCGGGTCGATCCAGGTTGAAGACGTCAACCTGATGAAGGGCTGACCATGTTTTTTGCTCTCGCCGTTTTCGCACCGCTTGCCGGCGCTCTGGTGTCTGGCCTGCTAGGGCGAGCGATCGGCGACCGGGCGTCAATGGGTGCCTCTATTTTGGGAATGGTGATTGCCGCGATTTTCGGACCGCTCGCGTTCTTCCAGTTAAACGCTGGCGTGGCTGATTCTGGCGTGCTCGACCTCGGCACCTGGATCGAGGCCGGTCGCTTCCACGTCGCCTGGGCGTTGCGCTACGACACGCTGTCGGCGGTGATGGTGGCAATGGTATCGTTCGTCTCGATGCTGATCCACGTCTATTCGATCGGCTACATGGGCCACGAGACGCGCCCTCGCTATCGCTTCTTCGCGTATCTGTCGCTGTTTACCTTCGCCATGCTGATGCTGGTCACCGCCGATAATCTGGCGCAGCTGTTTTTCGGCTGGGAAGGCGTCGGCCTGTGCTCCTACCTGCTGATCGGCTACTGGTATGATCGCCCAACTGCCTGTGCTGCCGCGATCAAGGCGTTCATCGTCAACCGCATTGCCGATCTGCCGTTTGCAGTCGGCATCGCATTAATCTTTTTAAAGTTCGGCTCGATCGAGTTGCCGGTGATCTTTCCCGCCGTCGCCCAGCACGTCGCGGATACATACTCGATCTTTGGCGGAACCTATCCGGCGATAGAGGTGATCGCGTTTTTGCTGTTCATCGGCGCAATGGGCAAGTCGGCGCAGATCGGCCTGCATGTCTGGCTACCGGACGCGATGGAGGGTCCGACGCCGGTCTCTGCGCTGATCCATGCCGCGACCATGGTCACCGCCGGGGTTTTCCTGATGGCGCGGATGTCGCCACTGATGGAATACGCTCCAACTGCACTTGGCTTTGTCACCTTCATCGGCGCAACCACCGCCTTGTTCGCCGCCACGATCGGCTGCGTGCAAAACGATATCAAGCGCGTTATCGCCTACTCCACCTGTTCGCAGCTTGGCTACATGTTCGTGGCGGCGGGTGTCGGAGTTTATCAGGCGTCGATATTCCACCTGATCACTCATGCGTTCTTTAAGGCGCTGCTGTTCCTTGCTGCCGGCTCGGTGATCCACGCGATGTCGGACGAACAGGACATGCGCAAGATGGGCGGCATCTGGAGGCTTATTCCGGCGACCTATGCCGTCATGTGGATCGGCAATCTGGCACTGGCTGGTGTCTTCCCATTTGCTGGTTACTACTCCAAGGACGCAATCATAAGCGGCGCTTATGCCGCCGGTACGGGGATCGGAATCTATGGCTTCATCTGCACTGTTCTGGCCGCGTTCCTAACAGCGTTCTATTCGTGGCGGCTGCTGTTCATGACCTTTCATGGCAAGCCGCGCGCCGATCATCACGTGATGGAGCACGTGCACGAAAGTCCCCCCGTCATGATCGTTCCCTTACTGGTCCTGGCACTGGGCGCATTTGCCGCGGGTTTCCTCCTGCACACCTGGTTCATCGGCGACAACTGGCAGGCGTTCTGGCGGGGCGCCATCTTCAATGGCCAGCACAACCACGTCCTGGCGCAGATCGAGGACGTCCCGGTCTGGGTCGATGCGACGCCGACAATTGTCGGACTTCTGGGCATTGCCGTGGCTTATGTGATGTACATCGTCAATCCGCTGATTCCGGTGCGGCTGGCGCAAAGCTTCGGCGGCATCTACCGCTTCCTGCTCAACAAGTGGTACTTCGACGAGCTGTACGGCGCCATTTTTGTGCGCCCCGCGATCCGCCTGGCCCGCCTGTTCTGGCAGGTTGGCGACGCGACGCTGATCGACGGCGTGCCAAACGGGCTTGCTGAACTGACCAGCGACAGCTCCCGTCAGGTCGTTCGGATCCAGACCGGCTCGTTGGCCGTCTATGCCTTCGTCATGCTGATTGGCGTCGTTGCGCTGATTGGCATCTTCATGCTGGGCGGATGACAGGATGACCGCTTTGACCAACGCCGCCGGCTTTCCCATCCTCTCGCTAATCACCTGGCTGCCATTTGTCGGCTGCCTGGTGATCATGATGGTCCGTGGCGACGAGGAGACCGTTGCATCCAATGCCCGCTGGACGGCGCTTTGGACCAGCCTGCTGGTGCTGGTGCTTTCGCTCGTCTTGTGGGTGCGCTTCGACCAATCGGAACCGGGCTTCCAGTTCAACGAAACCGTCGATTGGCTGCCGGAATACAAGGTCGGCTACCGGATGGGCGTCGACGGGATTTCCATCCTGTTCGTGCTGCTGTCCACTCTATTGACGCCGATCTGCATCCTGTCGAGCTGGGACGCCATCAAGGTCCGCGTGCGCGAGTTCATGCTGAGCTTCCTGATCCTGGAAACCATGATGGTCGGCATGTTCTGCGCCACCGACTTCGTCGTGTTCTACATGTTCTTTGAGGGCGTGCTGATCCCGATGTACCTGATCATCGGCGTCTGGGGTGGCCCGCGTCGCGTCTATGCCGCGGTGAAGTTCTTCCTGTTCACGCTGACCGGCTCGGTGCTGATGCTGCTGGCGTTGATTGCCATGTGGCTGCAGGCCGGCACCACCGACATCGTCACGCTGACACACACGACCTTCCCGGCCAGCATGCAGATCTGGCTGTTCCTGGCGCTATTCGCCTCCTTTTCAGTAAAGGTGCCGATGTGGCCGGTGCATACCTGGCTGCCGGACGCGCATGTCGAGGCTCCAACTGCCGGTTCTGTGATTCTGGCGGGTGTGCTGCTGAAAATGGGCGCGTACGGGTTCCTGCGATTTTCGGTGCCGATGCTGCCGGATGCGTCTGCGGAATTTGCACCGCTCATCTATACTTTGTCGGTGGTGGCGGTGATCTACACCTCCCTGGTCGCGCTGGCGCAGGAGGATATGAAAAAGCTGATCGCTTATTCCTCGGTCGCCCATATGGGGGTCGTTACGATCGGCATCTTTACCATTAACGTCCAAGGTGTCACCGGCGCGCTAGTCCAGATGCTGTCGCATGGCATTGTGGCCAGCGCGCTGTTTCTGATCGTGGGCGTTGTTTACGATCGTATACACACACGTGAAATAGCGCGCTATGGTGGGCTTGGTGACCGAATGCCAAGCTACGCACTGGTGTTCATGTTTTTTACCATGGCGTCGATTGGGCTACCGGGCACCTCGGGCTTTGTCGGTGAGTTCCTGGTCATCATTGGCTCCCTGCAAGTCAATTTCTGGCTCGCCCTGCTCGGCGGCATGGGCATGATCCTGGGCGCCGCCTATGCGCTTTACCTGTATCGCCGGATTATCTTCGGCCGCATTACGCGCGATGACCTGCGCCATATCTTGGACCTCAGCCCACGTGAATGGGCAGTGTTCGCGCCGTTGATCGTCCTTACGCTTTGGATGGGCATCTACCCATCAAGCTTTACCAACTACTTCGACGCGACGGTGGGGGCGATGGTGCAGCATCATACTGCCGCTCTTGCCACAACCACGAAGCTTGTCAGGATTGCAAACTGATGACCTCCGGGATGAACTGGACTCTGGCGCTTCCTGAAATCGTCCTGGCCATCGTCGGCATGGCCACGCTAGTGTTCGGGGTGCTGCGCAAACAGCAGGATCCGACCCTGTTGTGCACGATGTTCACTATTGGCGGTTTCCTGATCGCCGGGTTGCTGGTGCTGACGCGAACGTCCGGCTTTGGTTATAGCGGCCAGTTCGTTTCTGATCCGTTCAGTGCCTTTAACCAAATTTTGATCCTGTCCGGCTCGGCGCTGTCCACCATCCTCGCGCTGGACTGGAACCGCTCGCAGGGCATCGCCCGGTTCGAGTTCCCAGTGCTGATGCTGTTTTCCACCGTCGGCATGATGATCATGGCCGCGGCCGGCAGCCTGATGACGCTATATCTAGGGTTGGAGCTTCAGTCGCTCGCTCTCTATGTACTGGCGGCGTTTTCCCGTGACGAATTGCGCTCATCTGAAGCCGGCCTGAAGTATTTCATCCTCAGCAGCTTGGCATCCGGGCTGCTGTTATATGGGATATCGTTGGTCTACGGATACTCCGGCACGATGGATCTTGCGTCGCTGCATTCATTGCTGGTGCAGCCGAACAATGTGACCGCCGGACTTGTGGTGGGCATCGTGTTTGTACTGGTCGGGCTAGCCTTCAAAGTCTCCGCCGTGCCGTTCCACATGTGGACGCCGGACGTGTATGAGGGCGCACCGACACCGGTCACCGTATTTTTCGCCACGGCGCCGAAAGTTGCCGCGATGGCGCTGCTGCTGCGAGTGATGGGGACATCCTTCGCCTCACTGGTCGGAGCATGGCAGGTGCTGGTAGTGATCGTGTCGATCGCCTCAATGGTGCTGGGCGCGTTGGCAGCGATCGGTCAGTTCAACATCAAGCGGCTGATGGCCTACTCATCGATTGGACATATGGGTTATGCACTGATCGGCCTGGCAGTGGGTTCGGCGGCTGGCGTGCGCGGCACACTGGTCTATATGGTGATCTACGTGTTCATGACCGCCGGCACCTTCGGTTGCATCTTGGCGATGCGACGGCGTGGTCAAGCGGTGGAGAAGATCGCGGATCTGGCCGGTCTGGCGTCGAACGATCCCGCGTTGGCGCTTGCGCTCGCGGTGTTCATGTTCAGTCTGGCGGGCATTCCACTGCTATCAGGCTTCTTCGCCAAGCTATACATCTTCCTGGCGGCGGTGCAGGGCGGCTTGTGGACCCTGGCCGTGATCGGCGTGCTGACCAGCGTCGTAGGCGCCTACTATTACATCCGTATCGTCAAGGTGATGTACTTCGATACACCGGCCGAGCGATTTGACAGCCGGCCGGCGTCTCTGTCGTTTGTTGTTGCAGCTACGGGATTGTTTACCGCCTTCTTCTTCGTGTTTCCGGCCCCGGTTGTTGCTGCCGCCCAGGCTGCGGCCGGCGTCCTTTTCCGGTAGGCCGCCGACTGATCGATCATGATGTCACGGTGGCCGATTTAGCCAACGCTGATCCGAAACCGCCCGCTGCCGGTGCTACGCCGCCACTAATATGGGTCATCAGGTCTTCAACGCCGCCACCAAGTTCGCGCACGAAGAAGCCGCCCTCAGTCGGGGCAAATCCTAGCTTTGGATAAAGTTCGGCCACGACATCGTTTTTGGATGTCGGAAAATACTCGCCCATCAGCCGTCTCGCGCCCATTGCCTCGGCGATCTTGATCAGTCCGCGCAGGATGTATTGCTCCGCCGACCGGGAAAAGATCCGGCAGCTCATGAGCCAACTGTCGATCCGTATCGTATCGCCTTCCAGAAATGCCACCAGGGTCGAGGTCAGGCCATGATCGCCAAACCGGTCTGCCAGCTTGAACGAGAGGACCACGGCGTCGTCGCGTTCCATGAATGAACGAAGCTGTGCCTCCGAGTAACGGCGTGTGGTCAGGTTGAACTGGTTGGTCTTCAGTTCAAGCTGAGCGACACGGGCAACGTCCGCCTCCTGCGGCCGGTGCAATATTGCCCGCATGTCGAGTCCGGCGAGATAGCCGCCGATATCCGTCGCCTCCGTTTTTTCGGCCAGTGCGGCGGCGCGGGCAGTATAGGCAGCCGCCCGCCCGAAGTCTTCTTGTGTATATGCATTCATGTCCAGCCAGTGGCCGGCATCGAAAAGGTCGATGAATGCCGCTGGATCAGTGCCCATGGACACCACCGCAACCTCCGGCAATTCCTGCCGCACCAGGTCACATTCCGCCGGATTGTCGTCGCAGAAGACAAAGCTGTCGAGGCCGACGTTCAGGTCCTTGGCAATGCGGCGCAAGCCCGCGATCTTGTCGTTCCAGGAGCATTCGAACGCGGCGAAATCCGACCGCTGCAAGCCGGAACTGGCATGCGTGAAGGCGCTTTCCGCGATCGCCGGATCGTTCTTGGAGCATACCGCGAGAATGACGCCGCGCTCGCTTAATGCCTTGATGTAGCGCTGCCAATCCTCGAACGCCTCGCCAGCCGCGGAGGTCGCCCCCAGCTTGATTCCGTCAACCCCATCATCGCCGATCACGCCACCCCACAGCGTGTTGTCCAGGTCAAGAACCAGAACTTTCTTGGCGCGGGCGTTCGCCGATCGCCAGGCGGCTCGAAACGATGGCAGGTAGTCGGGCAGCCATTTTTGGTCGTGGTCCAGCTTGGCCGAGAAGTAGAACTTGGCGGGAGCGAAGCGGCGGGTGCCGATCTCGCTAGCCAGTGCTTCCATGTCCACCCAGGTGACCATGCCGCGGCCCGCATCGAGCAGCATTTCATTCAGTCGGTGTACTTGATTGGCCGGTGAAGCTGGCGCCAGACGTTCGGCGACACCGCAATAACGTTGCGAGGGCGGCACCAGTAGATGCTGGATTATTTTCATACCCTTGCCGGCGAGCCGCTGCCACATCGTGCGGAACAGGCCAACCTTGGATTCCAAAGCCGCGTCCACCTCCGCCAAGGGAGCGCCGATCGGCAGCGGTGCCACCATGTCCCGCCAGTGGGTGGCGATCACCACCAACTCTGGCGCGAATGCATGAAACGCTGAACCTGGATCCAGGACCTCCTGCACGTAGCTGCCGTACGGCGCCTGATAGAGGACTGGAAAGATACCCTCCTGCAGTACCGCGCAGGCGACAGCGCGCCGCAGGTAATCGATGGTCACGGCACCCAGCACCGCGACCCGCTGGATCTGTGTGCCGCTTGGAACCTGCGACAGGTCGGCGCCAGCTTCGGCGATCGCATCGCCCACCTGGAATATCGTCGGCAGGGTAGGGGATCTGGTGCCGAATCCTTGCGTCAGGGCTGCCAGGAAATTCGTCGGAGATGCCGGATGATCAAGCATGGATCAGGTCCCTACAATGCGCCGCCCAGGGAGGACGGGGCTCCTCAAGCGACATAATAACTGATCCGTTTCTATCATTGCCCGCTTTTTTCACCGCCCGATGTTTTGTCTCCAGACGGAATTTCGTGCCACCTACGCGACACTTACGTAGTGGAATATGTCGTGCTGACAGTATAAAAGGCGTCATTGATCAACGACTGGGATTTCTCACGTCGCCATGAATGTTGATAGTGAATATCGAAACGGAACTGGCCGAACACGAATTGGTTCTGCAGTTCGAAAGTCTCGGTGACAACTGCGAGTTGGGTCTTGTGCAGCGCAAGCTCGGCGCGGAGCCGTTGGGCATGTTTCGCTTCGCCGGTGCGCCGCTGGGTCATCTGTTGTGTGCCATGCGCTCTCGTTTCGAGGGCATGGCCGATCCGGCCCACGTCCGAGTGCAACCCGAGAACGGGCGAGTACATGATCAAGCTGACCAAGTATGATTTTATTTATCATGCGGACGTGAAAGTTGGTCAGGCGGATCCTGAGGTGCTGCATAGGCAGCAGACCCGCACGGTTCGCTTCCTTGTTGACAAATTCATTGCTGATCTCGAAAATCCCAGTAAGATACTGGTATTTCGCCAGAATGAGCCACTTTCGGCGCACGATCTGATAGATTTGCGCATGGCCCTGACTGATTACGGACCCTCCATCTTGCTTTGGGTGCAGGAGGCTCGACCCGGTCATCCACCCGGCACAGTCGTTGTCGCGGACGATACGCTGATGCTGGGTTACGTCAGCCGGTTGGCAACGCGTCGGAACGTGCCCGACCTGGACCTGCCGTCGTGGCTAACGTGTGCTGCGCAAGGCCTATGCGATGCGTCCTATCGCCGCAGGGACGCCGTATGGTCTGGCGCCCAAGGCAGTGCGGCGGGCGCCTCCGGCAACGCTATCCCGTAGTGACACCGTATTCGGCAAGGAAGGCAACGCGTTAGACCGCCTCGGATACGGCTGGTCCGCCCCGGAAAACGGCTTTACCTGGTCGATCGGGGACCGCAGCCTGCTGACGATCGACAATCCAGGGGCCGCAGACGAATATTGGCTGGAGATGGAGGTTATTCCCTACATCGCCCCACCCGTCGTAAAGTCGCAAAGCCTCCGGGTCGCAATCAATGGTGAAGTTGGTCCAGACATTCGATTCGCTCGTCCGGGGCAAGGTCGGATGTGCGGTCTCCCGGGCGGCTGCTGAAGGGCGTCGAAAGGGTCCAGATCGTGCTGGATCATCCCGAAGCCGCCAGTCCACAGGTGGTGGCTGGCGAAAAAGATGACCGTCGCCTCGCGATCGCCTTTCGCACGCTTTCACTCGTCTGCAATTGATATCTTCGCCCATGCCCGCCGCCAAAATCCTGATTTAAATACAAAACGTTATCGGTCAAATCGGTTTCGGAACAGTCGATCTGCTTCGAGTGGTCTGATGCCAACGCATGCTTCCGTGCGTTGGCTGAATCAGCCTGTTAGATCAACCCGGCGAACCGGCGCACGGCATTGTTCGTATGCACAACATTTAGGCCCTGCCATGTGCCTTGAGGACGGTGCGGATTTTAGCCACCGAGGTTGCCGCCAGCATCTCCTCGTCACTTAACTCCATGTCGAAATTGGTTTCCAGCTCGGTCATCAGCATAACCTGCCGCAAACTGTCCCACTTCTTCGTGTTGGACATGTCTGACGCCTCTGTGATCTCGGACGGTGGGACACCCAGGGTGCCTGCAATGAGTTCAAGCAGGAATTATCGGCCATATCGCAAGCTCCTTGTTGGTCATCGTGGTTATGCAGCGTCGATACGGCGCTAGTCCAGTTATACCGACTAGCGAACGTAGTGCGGGATCGTTGCTTGAGCGTAGACGCACGGCCACGCCAGCAATATGTGGCATTCAGGATCGGAAATGCGCCGCTTGAGGCGCTTGGTGCCGCGATCGGCCCATATCGTCTGGGAAGCTGCCGCGACTTTGACATTCTTAAAGCAGATGGAGGAGACTGCGCACCCTCAAGAAAGGGAACAGGAGGCCCGGCTTGTCTGGCACGGAACCAACAACGATCTCCTCGATCGGCTTTATTGGCCTCGGTGTGATGGGGGAGCCGATGTGTGGCCATCTGGCGCGCCGATCTGGACGGCCGGTTATGGCGCACGACCTGCGTGGCGAACCCTTGCAGCGACTGGCAGAGCATGGCGTGAAAGCCGCCCCGCTGCAGCAGATCGCCGCCGCATGCGACATGATCCTGCTGTCTCTGCCGGATGGCCGACGGTCAATGCCGTTCTCGAAGAACTTGAACCGAATCTGCGTGCGGGCGCTGCCCGGCAGGGCGGCCAGTGCATCGTCGATACCAGCACATCCTCGGTCGAACTCACCCGGCAGATCGGCGCGCGGCTGACCGCCAAAGGCATCCAGATATGCGGATGCGCCCGTCGCCCGCACGCGAGAGGCCGCTTCGCGTGGCGAACTCAGCATCATGGTCGGCGCAACGGAAGACACCTTTGTTCATATCCGGCCGATCCTGGAAATGATGGGCACCGATGTCACCCATTGCGGCCCGGTCGGCTGCGGCCAAGTCGTGAAGATACTCAATAATATGTTGGTGTTTCAGCACTGCGGCGCGCTCGCCGAGGCGATCGCGATCGGCCGGCGCAACGGCGTACCGGCCGACGTGCTGCTGCCGACTATCGCGATGGGCTCCGGAGACAGTTTTGTTCTACGCAACCATGGCATGAAGGCCATGCTGCCTGACCTGTTTCCGAACGGGCCTTCTCGACACGATACGCAATGAAGGATCTTTCCTATGCGCTTGAGATGGCGGCGGCGTCGGGATTGGACATGGCTGCGGCGAAACTGACTATGGCGCGGCTAAAGAGGCTGAGGCGGCTGGTTACGGCGATCAATATCATCCGGTGGTGCTGAAGGTCATCGACCCTCAATGAGCCCGTGTCCTGGCTTGTTTCCCCCGAGCAGCATCCTGGCGCGCCGCTTGTGTCGGCGATGCGACACTGGCAGCTTGGACGGGCCTTGGTCCGATCTGCTTTGCCATCGCCTGCGGCTCGAAACAACAGTGTTCAGCCTGCTGGACGGCCGCATGCAGCCAGACGGCGGCTCACCGACGTTCACTTTGACCGCGCCCAAGGCAGTTTGGTCGAAAGTTTCTGCAGCCGGTTCTGCCGCGGCATCATCATGACATCTTCGCCACGCATTACTCGAGTGGCGGATTTCTCCATCCAGGGCAATCAGCTTGCTTTCATGCAGCACGCCCACGTCGTCCGCCGGGTGCTGGAAGTCGGCAAATGGCTGGTGCTCGGCAATAGCCGCCGATGCCGATGAGCCTGGCGCCACGCCGCGGCCCCAGAACAATGCCGCCGGTCGACGGCCATTACCTTCCAGTTTCGGTCGGCGGCATTACTTATCAGAACTACTACGAAACGGCCGGTTCTGGTCGCGATGTCCTTTGCATGCACACTGCCGGGGCTGACGGTCGGCAGTTTCATGGTCTGATGGCTGATCCTCGCATCACCAACGATCAGCGGCTGGTGGCGTTCAACATGCCTTGGCACGGCAAATCGCCGCCGCCCGACGGCGCGATCCGGGTCATGGCGGTTGAATACCGATTTATATGTCGATCTTATCATGGCCTTCATCGCCGCGATCAGGGCTTGATCGGCCAATTGCGCTCGGTGCCTCGATGTCCGGGGAGATTTGCCTGGAACTGGCCTATCGCCATCCGGACATTTTCAGTGGCATCGTCGCTTGCGAAGCGTGTGAGAAGGTCGAGCGACGGCAGACGGCTTGGGCAGCGCATCCGACCGTGAACCAGTCGCTGTTCGTGCCGGAATGGATCCGCGCCCTCAGCGCACCGCAGAGCCCGGCCGAGAATCAGGAGGCGATCGCCTGGCATTACGCCCAGGGCGGACCAGCGGTGTTTTACGGCGATATTGCGTTTTATTCCGGCGATTGGGATGCCCGAGACCGAGTGGCGAAGATTGACACCAATCGCTGCCGGTTGTTCATGTTGACCGGCGAATATGACTACTCATGCACAACTGAAACGTCGGCGGCAACTGCGGCCAAGATCCCTGGCGAATGTTTCCGGCCCATGCCAGGCATCAGGCATTTCCCGTTTGCCGAGAACCCCGCCTTGTTCGCGGACTATCTGCTGCCGATCTTGGCGGATCTGCGGGACGCAGGCTTGACGGCAATCCCGCCCGAGTGAACCTTGCCATCCCGACCGGTAGGAGATCCTTTGCATGAATATCGCGACCTTGCCCGCCTCGATCTGCCGGCATTTCCGACGCCGAGTTGCGGACGCGACGCGACCTTGCCGCATTGTATCGCCTTGTCGCGCATCATCGCTGGACCGACTTCATCTACACCCATCTCAGCGCACGCTTACCGGGCCGGATCATCATTTCCTGATCAACAAGTTCGGTGTGAACTTTCACGAAATGCGCGCCTCCGACCTGGTGAAGATCGACCTGGACGGTAATGTTGTGGAGCAGGGCGACTTGAGCAGCCGCCGAGTGAACGCCGCCGGGTTCACGATCCACTCGGCGATCCATATGGCTCGGCCGGACCTCATGTGCGTCGTGCACACCCATACGCCTGCTGGGATTGCTGTCTCCGCTCAGAAGGATGGGTTGCTGCCGATCTCCCAGCACGCATTGAAATTCTACGGCCGGCTGGCCTACCATGGTTATGAAGGCATCGCACTGGACCTAACGAGCGGGAGCGGCTGGTAAAGGACCTTGGCCAGCACAAGGCGATGATTTTGCGCAATCACGGGTTGCTGGTCGGCGGCACTTCGATCGCAGAAGCATTCCATATGATCTACATGCTGGAGCGTGCCTGTGCCGCGCAGGTCGCAGCGCTGTCGGGCGGCCAGGAGATCGTGCTGCCGCCAGAAGCAGTATGCGTGCACACGTCGGAGCAGTTCCACAAGTCCGAGACAGACGAGCATTACGCCATGGTGTGGGACGCTGCTCTCCGGCTGATCGAGGACAGCAAGCCAGACTATCGAAGCTAATCCGCATGCGAAACTGAATCAGCCTGAGCGGAACAATCTCACGGACTTGTCTCTCCGTCCAGCGGCCATAGCAGGCTGGCACCCGAAAGCGGCGTAACCGATGGTTGGCTAACTCATCGGCCGACCTATCAGTATGGCGTGCCTAAAAGTGGTTCTTTGCCGGCGGCACCGTCATGCAACGTAGCCCTCGCCCGTTTAGCTGTCGCAGGCATCCGTTGCGTCTGCCGAAGAAGGCCCACGAGGCGAGCGCGGAAGGCAACCTTGCTGCCGAACGGCGCGGTCGCGGGAAGCTCGACCTTCGTTCTCCGCAAAAGCATGGGCAATGCCGCTCGCGCATGATCGGCTGCGGCCTGGGCGGTGGCGAGGTTGGCAAAAGCACCCACCTGGATGCCCCAGGCGCCAATTGCCGATCGCGGCATTGACAGCGACCCTCTGGATCATGCGTTCCTGTAAGGGCCGCTAAGCCCGAGCAAATAGTCCACGGAGCGCCTGGAAGGCGGCAACGCGGCAATGCCGTGACGACGACAGGGGCCGATGCGACAGGTGCCAGTGGCGCCGGGTGACAAGGCCGTGTCGGGTCATAAGCCGCGTCGGGGTCGCAGACATCCGACACCGCATCGGATGGTACGGTGCCGACGGAGACTGGCGGTTGGCCGTTTGATGCCGGTGTGCAGGGCTGCTCGGGTCGTAGGCAGCGTCGGGATCACAGACCTTCGTGCCATATGATGTCGGAGGGGCAGCCGCCGCAGCATAAACGGCGGGTTCGATCTTCGCTTGCCGAACCGGGACGCACGGACCGTCGGGATTATACGCCGCATCCGGATCACACCCGCTCGGATGGTTGGCGGGACGCCAATTGCGGTGCATAACCCGCGGAACCGGCGTAAACCGCCAAGGGACCTGACAAGGGCGTGCCAGGACCGAGTAATGGAGCAATCGAGGCGACGTAATTCACCGTCTCGTCAGGTAGCGGTATGCCTTTGTTCAGGTAGCGGTCTAGCCGGTCGGGGCCGGCATTGTAGGCCGCTAGAAACCCGGGGGCTCCAAAGCGATCATACATTTCTCTCAGGTAAGCAGTCCCGGCAAGGACGTTGTTGTGCGGGTCAAACGGGTCGTCGCCCAGGTTATAGCGTCCACGCAAGTCGTCATAAGTCTCCGGCATAACCTGCATCAGCCCCATTGCGCCGGCCCAGGAGATCACATCCTCCTGTCCGCCCGATTCCTGCCGCATTACCCGGCGGATCCACAATTCCGGCACGCCGAAGCGGCCGGAGGCTTCGTGGATGTACGGACCCCACGGATCACCTGATGAACCGGGCGGCGGATAGTAGCGAGATGGGTTATAACGGGTGCTTGTGTGATAGCTTGGCCGGGTGCCGCAAGCCGTCACGGCGCTGAGCAATGCGACGCACGCGACCCATCGAGCCCAGTGGGGCCGTCCAATCAGCGCCAAGGCTGCAGTTTGCGACGCAGCGGCTCATGGATTGGGATCCGGCCCGTCAGGTTTCCATGGTTGTTATCACAGGCGTTGAACGAGACGGTAGAAATCTTTGTCAGCGCTTCAGTATGTAAAAATCTATCCGACTTGTGGCCTTTCGATCGCAGCGATGGTCCTCTTGGCACCGCAAGAACGCGCCGCCTTGATTGGCATGTGCGTCTTCCCCGGCGAAACTCCGCCGGATCATAGCGAACTGGCGATACGGTATCTCAGCACTAGTCGCGCCTGCTTGCCGGCGGGCGGGCTCAACGTGACGGCCTGGTCGAGTGTCAGTCAGGAGAGTGGCAGACTGCCTCGATGCCGTGCCCGTCCGGATCCAGCACGAAGGCACCGTAATAGTCTGCATGATAGCTGCGGCCGCAGGCCGGCGAGCCGTTGTCGGCCGCCTGCGAGCCAGGCCGGCCGCATGGAAGCGATCAACCGCCGCGCGATCGGTAATGGCGAAAGCGACATGGACACCAACTATCGGGAGCTCTTCAGACCAATCCAGAAGAACGCCTTCCTGCCGCTGCCATAACCGGCGGATGTTTGCGCCTCCCCGTGAAGAACGCTCATGCCGATTACCGACAGCGTGCTGCCATAGAACGCCCGCGAGCGCTCGAAATCACTTACCCCGACCGTCACATGATCGATCGTCGGGGCCCAAGGTGCGTCCATTGTGGCGGCCCGATCTCAGTCGATCGCCGCATGCACCAGGTTCGCCACCCGGTCCAGCCTGGCGGAGTGCCACGGGTCCGGGCTGACGTAGTTGGTCAGATAGCTGAACGACACCCCGCTGCTGGGATCGGCCCAGGAATACGACGACCCGACACCACCATGGCCGAACGTGACCGACGCGCCAATCGTACCCAAACCGCGGATACGATCGCTCTCTCCGCGCACATGGGGTCCGAGGCCCCGATGCATCGGAATACCCGTCATCGCCAGGTCCGGCAACTCGCCGGTATGATTGCGCGAGACGTAGGCGATCAACCTGGGCGAGAACAGCCGCGTCGGCCCTAGACGTCCGCCGTGTCCCAGCATCTGATAGAATGCCGCCATGCCTCGCGCCGTGGCATATCCGCCGCCGCTTGGCAGCCCTGCTGCGCGGAACGCGGCGGAGTTGTCCCGCGGTTCCGGCCCGTACGTATCCGCACAGCGCGTCTGCTGATCCTCCGGCACGCCGACATAGATGTCGCCGCCGAGGCCCAGAGGTTCGATGACCCGCTGGCGGATCACGTCGCGGAAATCCTGGCCGGTGACGGCCTCGATCACCATCGCCTGGACCAGATGCGCGCCGCGACCATGGTATTGCAGTCGCGTGCCGGGCGTCCATTCAAGGGAGAAGTCGCAGACTTCGGCCCGCATGCGTGCATGATCAGTCCATGTGGCCTGGCTCACATCGGCGCTCGGGAAGCCGCCCTGATGGGTCATCACCTGCTCCAGAGTGATATCGCCTTTGCCGCGTGCGGCAAACTCCGGCAGGTGATCGGTAACGCGGTCCATGAACGACAGCTTGCCTTCCTCCACCAATGTCCAGACGGCCGACGAGGTCAGCACCTTGGTCTGGCTGAACAGCAGGAACAGCGTGTCATTCGTCGCCGGGATCGTGTTGACCTCAGTACGTGCATTGCCGTAGGTACGGAACAAGGCCAGCTTGCCGTGCCTCGCCAGCGCGATCTGCGCACCGGCGTAGTGGCCTTCGTCAATATGCGACTTGATCAGCCGGTCTAAATGATCCAGCGGCTTGGCGGCGAATCCAAGTGAAGAAAGTTCGCCAGAAAACAGCGGATAGGGGCTCGACATCATTTTCTCCATCCCGTGGGGCAGCGGTGATACGGTCCTGCAGGAACGATACGCCGCCCACAGGCTTGCCGCCAATCGCGCGACGAGGTGATATCCGCGCTCACCACCAGGCAATGAGGCAGGATATGGCCGAAATCAAAACCACTCACTTGCTGACCCTGAAGCTGGCGGTCAGCGGCATGCAGGCAATTGGCGCGACACCCGTGGGCAGCCGGCGTATCGGCCTCGTCGCCGGCGGCACGTTCGAGGGCGCAAGACTGCGCGGTACCGTACTGCCGGGCGGCACCGACTGGATCATCGGCCGTCCGGACGGCGCCACCACGCTGGACGTTCGTCTTGTGCTAGAAACCGACGACCACGCAACAATCGGGTTGACCTACCGCGGCATGCGCCATGGCCCAGCAGCGGTGATGGAAAAGGTCAACAGCGGCCAGTTCGTCGATCCCTCGGAGTACTACTTTCGCATCGTTGTCAACTTTGAGACAGCGTCGCCGAAATACGACTGGCTGAACCGCATCATCGGCATCGGTACCGGTAGCCGCCCACCCGAGGGCCCGATCTACGAAATCTTCGAGGTACTCTAATCATGGCAAAGATCGGCTTCATCGGCTTGGGCAACATGGGCGGGCCAATGGCGGCCAATCTGGTCAAGGCCGGCCACACAGTCACCGGCTACGACCTGAACCGCGCGGCACTCGTCACGCTGGCCGACGATGGTGGCCGCATTGCCGACAATGCGGCGGAGACGGTGCAAGGCGCGGAGGTCGTCATCACCATGTTGCCGGCAGGCGAGCACGTGCGGGAGGTTTTCCTCAACCAGGGCGGTCTGATCGACGTCGCAAGACAAGCCGGCCCGCTGCTGATCGACTGCTCCACGATTGATGTCGACAGCGCCCGTACCGTTGCCGAGACGGCAGAGGCCGCGGGTCTTGCGATGCTGGACGCGCCGGTGTCGGGCGGCACGATCGGTGCGCTGAACGCCACGCTGACCTTCATGGTCGGCGGGTCGGAGGCGGCTTTCGCGCTCGGCAAACCGATCCTGGAAGCAATGGGCAAGAACATCTTCCACGCCGGTGGTCCGGGCGCCGGGCAGGCAGTGAAGATCTGCAACAACATGATGCTGGCCATCAACATGGTCGGCGTGTCCGAGGGGTTCATTCTGGCGCAGAAGCTCGGGTTGGACTGGAACAAGCTGCATGAGATTTGTTCCACCGCGACGGCGAATTCCTGGGCGCTGTCGGCTTATTGTCCAGCTCCCGGAACAGTCGCCACCGCGCCGTCGAGCCGTGATTACGCTCCCGGTTTCATGGCGGCGCTGATGGTCAAGGATGTGAAGCTGTCGCAGGCAGCGGCGCAGTCGACCGGGGCGCCGACACCGTTGGCTGCGAAAGCCTTGTCACTCTACCAGCAGGTGGTCGATGCGGGGGACGGCGCGAAGGATTTTTCCGTCGTGTTTCGCTGGTTGGCCGGACAGCAACGTGAGTAGGATCAGCTTCCGGTTGGTCATGGCGCGCCGCAAGGAGTAACATAATGACAGCCCAGGCATTCAAGGCCGCGCGTGACTTCCTGCTGGAGAACCGCACCGACTATGCCAGCGCCTATCGCGACTTTCGCTGGCCTTTACTTGATCGTTTCAACTGGGCGCTGGATTGGTTCGATGCCGAACTGGCTCGCCGCGAGACGGCGCATCGACCCGCTCTCATCATAACCGGTGATAGCGCGGCAAGGCTCACATTCGCCGAACTGTCCCAACGATCGAACCGTGTTGCTAATGGTCTCCGCGCCCTCGGCGTAAAGCGCGGCGACCGCATCCTGCTGATGCTTGGCAATGTCGTTCCGCTTTGGGAAGTCATGCTGGCGGCGATGAAACTGGGTGCCGTCGTCATTCCGGCAACCACGCTGCTGACACCCGCCGACCTGGCGGATCGGTTCGAGCGCGGACGCGCCAGGCATGTCGTCGCCGCCAGCACTGAAGCCGGAAAATTTGACGGCTTCGATTCTGGATTGAACTTGATCGCGGTCGGCGATCCGGTACCCAACTGGACTCGATATGACACGTTGCTGGGCTCACCCGCCGAGTTCAGGCCGGATGGCGAGACCCACGCCGACGATCCCATGTTGCTGTATTTTACCTCCGGGACGACCGCGAAACCCAAGCTGGTGCTGCATTCCCACCGGTCCTATCCGGCGGGCCATCTATCCACGATGTATGTGCTGGGCCTGTTGCCAGGGGACGTCCATCTAAATATCTCATCCCCCGGCTGGGCGAAGCACGCCTATAGCAGCGTCTTCGCGCCATGGAACGCTGGGGCGGCGGTGTTCGTCGCCAACCTTGGCCGGTTTAGCGCTCGGCCCTTGATAGATGCCCTAGTGGCCAACAAAGTCACCACGCTCTGCGCCCCGCCGACGGTGTGGCGGATGATAATCCAGGAAGACCTGAAGTCCGCCCAGCACAGCCTGCGCGAGGTGCTGGCCGCCGGCGAGCCGCTGAACCCGGAGGTCATCGAGCAGGTCAGGACCGCCTGGGGCCTGACCATTCGTGATTTCTACGGCCAGACCGAGACCACCGCGCAGATCGGCAACCCCCCCGGCCAACTGGTCAAGCTCGGCTCGATGGGCCGAGCCTTGCCGGGCTTCCGCATCCGGCTGCTGGATGTGGATGACAGGGATGTGCCGGAAGGCGAGGTCTCGATTGCGCTCGATCCGCCGCCCGCTGGGCTGATGCGCGGCTATCAGCAGGACAACGGCTCGATCGCCGCTCTGACCGGGGCCGCCTATCGAACCGGCGATGTCGCCTCGGTCGACGCCGAAGGGTATCTGACCTATGTCGGCCGAGCGGATGATGTGTTCAAAGCCTCGGACTACCGGATCAGCCCGTTCGAATTGGAAAGCGTCCTGATCGAGCATCCGGCGGTAGCCGAAGCGGCTGTCGTGCCGGCGCCTGATCCAATGCGTCTGGCGGTGCCGAAAGCCTACCTGGCCTTGGTAGCCGGTGCGAACGCTGATCGCGCAACCGCTCTGTCCATCTTCCAGCACCTGCGCACCCGTCTAGCACCGTTCAAACGGGTCCGGCGCCTCGAGTTTCATGAATTGCCGAAGACCATCTCCGGCAAGATCCGCCGAGTGGAGCTGCGGCGCGAGGAAGCCGCTCGGGCTGCGGCCGGGACCCGTGACGCAGCCGAATTTCGCGAAGAGGATTTCTCCGAATTATCCGGACGTTAAAGCGCAATCGTCCAAGATTGATGCCGTCACCTCAGCGGCAAATCGCCCTTCAACTAAAGAACCAAGCGCCTCGCCTGTGAAGTTCGTCGCATTGCGGCGACGCAGGATCAGTGGGCCACTTAAAACAAAAGTCTATATCAGAACGTTATGGACCACCGATCAAAGCAACGTCGCCGAGTCGCGTCTCCCTCCGGTTCATAACGTTGCTGGGCAAACAACGATCTACAGCCCCCGCGCGTTAGCCGTTCCGAGCGCCGACTCAATCAACTGCATGCAGGTCCTGCGGTCCCGAGCAGCCAGCGCCTGAAGCGCCTGGGACGTCTGGCGCACCAAGGGATCGTCGCTGGGATTATTGGTTTGTCCAATCGGTACCGAACGGTCCAGCAAGCGGGTCTGCGCCATCTCCAACGCCTGCTGCGCCTCACCGGTACGGCCAGCGGCCAACGCGCTCTGTGCCGCCTGGAGAAAATACGATGGCGTTCGACCGTCATCCCCCTGCGGCGAAGGCAGGCTCGGGACCCCGGTCGTGCGCATGTCCTGGAGCGCCACGCTGGCAGCGCCGTCACCCCGTGGAAGGACCATGCCGGCGCCGAAATTGTTCTCGGAGAGGGCGTCACTTAGGGCGGGTCGTGACATCGCGATAGCCGACATCGCCACTAGAACCGTAAAAAAGAACAAAAACTTACGCATGAATTCGAACCCCCAAGAAGAATTATTACGATAAAAGGTAGTTACGCAGCCGGCCTGACAAAACCGAGCCTTCATCCGGTAACGCACAAGTGAAGTCGATCAACGCCAGCGGCGGTGAAACCACAGCCACTGGCCAGGGTGTTCGCGAATCCATCCCTCTATGATCGAGGTAATCATCTGCGTCGCCGCCGCCACGTCAATTCGCCCATCCGCGCTTCGGGGCAGCTCATAAGGGCCGTCACCAGTGACGAAGAAGCGGTGGTCAGGCAGGCGGATCACCCGCATTCCGAGGACGGGACAATCGAATCGATCAGCCAGGCGAGCGATCGAGGGATTTGCCTTGCAACGGCGCCCGAAAAACGTGACATCGACGCCGCGGGAAAAGTGCTGATCCACCAGCATCCCCAAGTGCTCGCCGGCCTCCAGTGCCACGGCCATTTCCAGCGCCGCTTGGGCCCGGGTGCGAATCAGTCGGCCCATGACCGGCGCGCGGATGCGGATGATCTCTTTCGCCACCGCCTTGTTGTTTGGCATCCGGTAAGCCACGGCAGAGGGCAATCCATGCGCCGCGGCGGCGATTGCCGGCAACTCCCAGTTGCCGAGATGGGCGGCGAAGCACAGCGCGGGTTTGCCGTCGTCCCGGATCATCTCGAACAGTGGCGCCTTGTCAGTCAGGATGCGGCCGGCGTTCGGATGCTCCGGGTCAAAATCCCAAATGCGTCCCATGTGCACATACTCGCCGGCAACCCGGCCCAGGTTTTCCCAGGCTTCTCGCAAAGTCTGCTCGATCCAGGCAGCGTCCTTGTCGGGGAATGCCGCTCTTAAGTTGGCCTGTCCGACACGATGCGCCGGCAAAAACGGCCCAAGGCGGCGGGCAATGGCGCCGCCCAGGTCCGAGGCACGATCAGGGTTGGTCCGACCAAGCAGCCATATCAGCCACTTGACGATACGTCCGACGATCCGCTCGCCGTACAGCGTCAGCCTCTGTCGCACCGCCAATGTCTGTCGTATCGGCTTAAAGCTCGACCAGGATCTTGCCGAAGACGTCACGGCGTTCCAGCCGATCCAGGCCGGCACGAAATTCTGCCAGCGAGTAGACCGTGTCGATCACCGGCTTCACGCCCGATGCAATGCGATCCAACCCACGGGCGAGGGCGCCAAGTGGCGCGCCGAACGAGCCGGTTATACGATACTGCTGTTGGAACAACTGCATCAGATTGAGGCTTGCGGTCGGACCGGAGGTGGCGCCGCAGGTGACCAACCGACCGCCGCGTTTCATCGACAGCAGCGAGCCCGCCCAGGTGTCGGCGCCGGTGTGCTCGAACACCACATCCACGCCCTTCTTGCCGGTCAACTTTCGCACCACACCTTCGAACCGGTCTTCGCGGTAGTTGATGACATGGTCGGCGCCAAGGGCCTTTGCCGCGGCTGCCTTTGCGGCGGAGCCGACGGTGGTGATCACCGTGCAGCCGATCGACTTGGCGATACATATGGCGATGCTACCGATCCCCGAGCCGCCGGCGTGGACCAGAACCCACTCTCCCGGTTCAAGGTGGGCATTGTCGAACAGCATGTGTTCAACCGTGCTGTAGGCAACCGCGACACAGGCCGCATCGCGCAAATCGACCGCTTCGGGAATTTTCACGACCAGGCGAGCCGGATGGTTGATGAGGTCTTGTGCAAAGCCGTCGATGTGGAAGCCGCGCACACCGCCAACGTTGTCGCACAGATTTTCGCGTCCCCGCCGGCACCCGGCACAGGTTCCGCAAACCAGGGCGGCGTATGGCACAACGCGATCGCCAGGACGCACAGTGGTGACCGCTTCGCCCACCGCAACCACCTCACAGGCGGCCTCGGCCGCGACAGTCAGTGGATAGAGGCGCTTGGCGAACGCCATGCCGCGGAAGCCCCAGACGTCGAGATGGTTCAGTCCGACGACGCGGACGCGAAGCTGCACCTCATTCGCGGCGGGCGCGCTTGGCGGCTCGATTTCCATCAACTCGGCCTGACGGTCGGCGAGCAGCCGCAGAGCGCGGATCATGACCATGGGAAAAGGGGTCCTGCGATGATTGATGCCAGCCCAGTAAGCAGGCTTCAGCGGAAGGGCAATCCATATAATGCCAACCGCGTCAGGACAACCTTACGGGGAGCCGCCGGAGTGACCTGCGACCGGCTTGCCGTCCAGGCGCATGCACAGTCTGTTCTCCAACCCGGCGCTGATCAGGTCGCTTGGCGCACACGAGGACCGGATGTGCTTGTCAGCCACCGGTATGACGCCTAGCGTACGGGTCTGCGTCGAACACTATTTCCAGGGGAAATCGCCGTGAAAATCCTGATTGTCCAGGGCGCTGGAATGAACATGCGCGGCAAGGTGCAGACCGAGATCTTTGGCACGATGACCATGGAGGAATACAACCAGCACATTCGTGCCTACGCCACGGATCTCGACGTCGAGGTCGAGATTTTTCATTCAAACATTGAAGGCGAGGTCATCAACCGGCTGTATACGGCAAACGATCAAGGATTTGACGGCGCGCTGGTCAACCCTGCCGGATATTCACGTGGTTATCCGGCGCTGACGGCGGCTATCAGTCAGGTGAAATTTCCGGTCATCGAGGTCCATATTTCCAACCCGGTGCGCCGAGGGCCAATTTCGGATACCGCCCAGGTCAGTCTCGGTATGGTGGCGGGCTTTGGTGTGTTCGGCTACTACCTCGCGCTGCGGGGCCTGCGGGATACCCGCAAAGCCTAGTGTCCTGCCCCTGAAATGCCTACCAATTTCAGGGACAAGCAGGCCACTGAAAACAAAGAGCTAGTGTCCCGGAAATGCTCTACCGAATTTCCAATTCGGGACACTAGCAGCTTCCGCTCAACCCAGCCGGACAGTCACCCGCGGCAGCTGTTCGAAGGCAACCGTCACCTCAGCTGGCCCCGTCAGCCAGATCGGCGGCGTAACACTCCCCAGCATGACGACTTGCCCTTGCTTCAGACCACCAAACGCTGCGGCCAAGGCAGAACTCGCCAGCCAGGCCAGCCCGTTCAGCGGATGACCGAGCAGGTCAGTCGTGATACCTTCGTCCCGGCTTCCATCACTAACCGTGATGTGCCCTCGCAACGCGCCGATGTCCACCGCACGCCAGTCGACGGCACCCTGGTCGCCGACCACAGCGGCCGCATGATACATCTGGTCGGCCACCAGCGTAGGCGTCCCAAGTTGCTTCAGGTCGCCGTAGCGGTTCTCGACAATCTCAATGCCGGCGACGAAATCACCCACCGCCGCCAGTGCCTGTTCCTGTGAACAGGGACCCGGCTGCAGGTCGCGGGCCAGCCGCACCGCGACCTCGCATTCGACGCCCGGCTGTACATAGTCGCCAAACCGCAGGTCTGCGTGATCGGAGTAAACGTCCTTCCGCTGCATGAAGCCTGCGATCGGAGCATTCACACCGAGATAAGCCTGCATCCGACGGCCAGTAGCGCCGATCTTGAAGCCGAACGGCGGGATCGCCCCGACCATCTGTGCTAGCGCGTATTGAACGGCGGCGCCCTCGGTTTCCGTGGTGGGTGCGATATCAGCGGGCAGCGGCCTCACCAGTACCCGATCCTGCCGGACCTTCAGAAGCGCTGCCGCGGCCGGTGCGGGATCGAACACCATCAGCGGCGTCCCAGCTCGTATAGCGCCACCGACGCGGCAGCGGAGACATTCAGACTTTCCATCCCGCCCTTGATCTTTAGACCGGCTATCTCGTCGCAGGTCTCCTTCGTCAGGCGGCGCAGTCCCTCACCCTCGGCTCCCAACACCAACGCGACGCGTCGATCCGCAAAGACTGGTCCGGACAGCGCCGGCCCAGCTGCATCCAACCCAACACACCAGACGCTCGCGGCTTTCAGCGCGATCAATGTCCGCGTGATGTTGACCGCTCGCAGCAGCGGCATGGTTTCCAGCGCGCCGGACGCAGCCTTCGCAAGACCACCCGTTTCCTCCGGCGCATTGCGGTCCTGCGTGATAACGGCGGCCGCGCCGAATGCGGCGGCGGAGCGCAGAATCGCGCCGACGTTGCGCGGATCGGTCACCTGGTCCAGCACGACGATGACGCCGGATCGGTCCAGCACCGATTGCAGGCTGGGCGGCGCCAGAGGGTCGGCCAGCAAAGCCGCGCCCTGATGCACGGCATCCCGCCCTAGCAGGTGATCGAGGCGGGCGCGATCAACCCGCTCGGGGGCGACCGCCCAAGGCGGTGAAAGTTGCTGGCTGATGGCGCCCTCGGCTTCTTCCGTCAACAACAGGCGGCGCAGTCGGCGGGACGGATTGGCGAGAGCCGCGGCAACGGCATGATAGCCATACAGCCAGACAGTCCCCTTCGGCGCGTCCGGTGCATGGCGTTCATGCGGCCGATGCGGCTGCCTATCGTGACGCAGTTGGAGACCTTCGCGCTTCGGACCCTCCGGCCGGTTGTAGTGAGCCGGTTTGGCAGACTGCGCGGCGGCGTCACGTACCGGCGATTGCCGATTGATCGGCGGCTGAAAGCCACCTGAAGAGCGCGGCTTCTGCTGGTCGCGCGATCCGCTTTCCCTCTGCTGCGGGCCAGCATGACTACCACCGTGGCTGCGTCCTGCATCCGACCGCGGACCCGAACCGCCGCCACCGGGCATGCGCAGGACTGCATCGCCGGATCCCGGGTTGGGGCCGCGGTCGGATGCAGGACGCTGCGGTGCGCCGTGGCGATGACGATGTGGAGGTTTCATCTGCGGTCCTATAACCCGCCCTCACGTGCCTGCACAGGCGACGCATGCTCTTTGTCTGCCGCTTTATTTGTAGGGCCACAAGACACGTGCGATGCCTGAATGGGCGCGGGAAGCGTTCGGCCAGCCCAGCTGAATCCTCTAAGCCAACCAAGCGTGTGTCACAACCCGCCCCCAGCGCACACCCGGCCGCTCGATGTGAGTGTGGAGCCAGGCGGCGGCAAGGATCGGCAGCAGCATCGCAACTGGGATCCACACCGCTGTGAAAACCGCCGCGTTGCCGTCCACCAGGCGACTGAGGCTGGCTGCGATCAGCTTGTGGATCGGTTCATTGACTAGGTAGATACAGTAGGAGATCGCGCCGAGATATTGCGCCGCGCGGCTACGCAGCAGAACGGAGAGCTGACGCAGCCCCAACTTGTCGGGCCGTAACTGGACCGCGAGACATAAGCTCCAGACCAGCGGCGGCAACATCTTGCCAAACGTGTCCTGGCTGGCGCAGATCGCCAGAGTGACGACAAGAGTTGCGCAATATGCTGTTAGGCCGCCACGGCGTTCATGCACCAGCGCCTGGCTCGCCACCCCTAGAGCGAAGAAATGCGCTTTATTCGCCAAAAACGCTCGACTGAACTGCCAACTCTCGGGCATCGACCAGTGCCAGGCGACACCTGCAGCGGCCAGCACGATCAGGCCATTTCGCAACCTGCCGGAGCCGGCATAGCCGAGGAGCATGAACACGTAGAACTGCCATTCCGTAGACAGGCTCCAGGCGGCGCCAAGGAAGCTGACCCATACATCGGGCAGCACGCCATTCGGAAACAGGCCATGCGTCATTGTCAAATGTGCCGCGATCTCGGTTGGCCAGGTGTACGGCCAGGCCATCACGCAAATTGTCCTGGCGGCATTGTCCGATCCCACCCACGGCATATGGTCAAAGCCGCATGAGGCCGGCTGAACCAACACGGCTAGCGCGAACACCGGCAGGAACACGGGAAATATCCGCGCTGCCCGGGCTGCCAAAAATGGCGTTGCCTGACCTCCGGCACGGTAGAGCGACTGGGTGATGACCAGGCCGCTCAGGATGAAAAACACATCCACCGCGGCGCCCCCGTGGGAGACGATGTCCTGGATCCATGCGGGAAGTACCGCGAACGGCGCTAGATGGCCGAGCATCACGTAGACAGCGAGCACACCACGCAGACCATCCAGGCATTCCAGCCGCTTCATGGCAGCCAAGATGCCGGTAAAAGGTTAACAAGGTGCGAAACCTTGCAAACAACTGGATTGCGCGCTATCTCAGAGCCAATCATTCTCCGCGGTATACGGGGGTGGCTTCGCGGGCTGGCCTTCGCGAGCCGCCTTTTTTGTTTTGGATAGCGACTCAGATTTGGGCGACCCTGGTTTGGACGGAAACGAATCAACTCATCCGACACTGGAAGCCAAGCTGGCGGCCATCCTAGCCCCAAGGCTCGAATCAATGGGGTTCGAACTGGTTAGGGTGTCCGTGTTAGGTCGCGATCGACCGACCATACAGATCATGGCCGACCGAGCGGACGGTACACAGATTTCGATCGACGACTGTGAGCAGATCAGCCACGACGTGGGTGTCGCGATCGATGTGGACGATCCGTTGCCCGGTGCCTGGACGCTGGAAGTCAGCTCTGCCGGCATTGACCGTCCGCTGACCCGGATCAAAGACTGGAATCGCTTTGCCGGTCATCAGGCGCGGGTAGATGTGTTTTTCCCGCTGAACGGTCGCAAGCGCTTCTCCGGCATTGTTCTTGGCGCGGACCAGACCGCTGCTCGGCTTCGGCTGGATGATGGCTCGGAGGCTGCCTTTCGCCTTAATGACATCCGGAGGGCGAAGCTAGTCTTGACGGATGCCTTGATCGAAGCCACGGCAATGCCGCCGCGCGCCAACTGACACCAAACTGCGCCGCATCAGACCCACTCAACAGAGGTCGCCATGGATACCGCCATTGCCCGTCCCGAACTCCTGCTGGTCGCCGACGCCGTCGCGCGGGAGAAGAATATTGATCGTGAGGAAGTGCTGGAAGCGATGGAGCAGGCCATCCAGAAGGCCGGCCGCGCAAAGTACGGGCATGAGAAGGACATCCGCGCCACGATCGATCGCAAGAGCGGCGATGTCCGGCTATCGCGCTGGACTGAAATCGTTGATGCGGTGGAGAACGAGGAAACTCAGATGTCGCGCGCCGACGCCGCGAAGCTGTTTCCCGACAAGAAGGTCGGCGAATTCGTTGTCGACCCGCTGCCGCCGATCGACTTCGGCCGCATCGCCGCGCAGACCGCCAAGCAGGTCATCGTCCAGCGGGTGCGCGAGTATGAACGCAAGCGCCAATATGACGAGTTCAAGGACCGCGTGGGCGAGATTATCAACGGCGTCGTCAAGCGCACCGAGTACGGCAATCTGATGGTCGAGCTCGGCCGCGCCGAGGCGCTGCTGCGGCGCGACGAACTGATCGCCCGCGAAAGCTTCCGCAACGGCGACCGCGTGCGCGCCTACATCTACGACGTGCGCGAGGAACCGCGCGGCCCGCAGATCTTCCTGTCGCGCACCCATCCCGGCTTTCTGGCGAAACTATTCGCGCAGGAAGTGCCGGAAATCTATGATGGCATCATTGAGATCAAGGCCGTATCTCGCGACCCGGGCAGTCGGGCGAAGATGGCGGTGATTAGCCGAGACAGCTCGATCGACCCGGTGGGTGCTTGCGTGGGAATGCGTGGCTCCCGCGTGCAGGCGGTGGTGCAGGAACTGCAGGGGGAGAAGATCGACATCATCCCCTGGAGCAGTCAGGCTGCCACGTTCGTCGTCAATGCGCTCGCGCCAGCCGAGGTGACCAAGGTGGTGCTGGACGAAGAAGCGGGGCGGGTTGAGGTTGTGGTGCCGGATGAGCAGTTGTCGCTGGCGATTGGGCGGCGCGGGCAGAACGTTCGGCTGGCCTCCCAGCTTACCCGGTGGGACATCGACATTCTGACCGAAGCCGAGGAAAGCGAGCGTCGCCAGGACGAATTCCGCCGCCGCTCCGGCCTGTTTGTTGAAGCCCTGGATGTGGATGACATGATCGCGGGGCTGCTGGTCACAGAAGGCTTCACGACGGTCGAGGAACTGGCATACACGCCGATCGACGAAGTGGCGGCAATCGAGGGCTTCGATGAAAGCGTGGCCGAAGAGTTGGTGCGGCGCGCCGAGGGGTTCTTGACGCAACGCGACAACGATCTAAACGACAAGCGGATCGAACTGGGTGTTGACGATGACATCGCCAGCTTTGAGGTCTTGACGCCAGCGATGCTTGTGGCTCTGGGCGAGAAAGGCGTGAAGACCCTCGACGACCTGGGTGACCTTGCGTCGGATGAGCTGGTCGAGATCATCGGCTCTGATAAAATGGATGAGACGACAGCTAACGATGTGATTATGGCCGCGCGGGCGCACTGGTTTGATGAAGAAGCGCAACCGGTTGCGACGGAGGAGGCGGATCACGACTGATACCGAGCCGCCTGCGTTTACCGAAGATTTAAACGGTAGAAAATCAGGGACTATGGGGCCAAGTGTGGTCACATCCGGTCCGGAGGCGCCCGAACAAGATGATCAGGAGCCGGAAACGGGTCCACTTCGGCGCTGCGTAGTGACGCGCACGCGGTTACCGAAGGAGCAAATGATTCGCTTCGTCGTGGGGCCGAACCGTCAGCTGGTGCCGGACCTCACTGCAAGGCTGCCAGGACGGGGAATATGGTTGAGCGCGTCGGGCGATGTGTTAGATTCGATGGGCACCCATGAAACCAGGCAACGAAAGCAAAAGCAGGGTGACGGACTTGCGGATCAACGTCTTGCGCGCGCATTTTCCAAGGCTGCTCGTGGTCCGGTCGCGGTGCCCCCTGATCTTTCCGGCGTACTTCAGGCGGCTCTAGTCCAGCGGATCACCGAACTTCTTGGTCTCACCCGACGCGCCGGGCAGGCTGTGGCCGGATTTGAAAAGGCGCGTGAATTTTTGCGGACCAGTCCGTCGCGGCTGGTAGTGCAGGCGTCCGATGGTAGCGTTGCCGAACGTGCGCGCTTTCTCTCGGGCGTTGCACCGGACGTGGTGGTGATAGATCCGGTGCCGGGGGCGGTGCTGGGACGGATCTTCGGCCGGGATTTTGTCGTGCACGTCGCACTCGCGCCAGGCAAATTGGCCGACGCGCTTGCGATGGAAGCAGGCAGGCTCGCCGGGTTGAAAAGACGGCCCGATTGGGCCATGGGGTCGGAATCGACCACCGGACGGGAAACCGTCGCGGTAAACAAAATAGCGGATGCCAACGGATAAACATGAGCGAAAGCAACGATCAGGACGGCGGTAAGGGCAGGCTCTCCCTACGTCCGGCAGGACGGTTGGAATTGGGGCGGACGGTCGATGCGGGATCGGTCCGGCAGAGCTTTAGCCACGGGCGGTCTAAAGTCGTGCAGGTGGAAGTGCGCAAGAAGCGCGCTCCGCTGCCGACCAACCCCTCGGCTGCTGCTGGGGCACCACCGCCGCCGCCAGCCGGCGGCACGCCTGCACCGCGGGCTCCGGCACCCGGCGCACGCCCCGCACCAGGTGCCGGACGAGCGTTGACGGCGACCGAGCAGGCGGCGCGGCAACGCGCGCTGGTGGAGCAACAGCGGGACGCCGCAAAACGCGATGCGGAGCGGCGGGAGCAGGAGAAGATCTCAATCCTCTCCGCAGCCGAAGAAGCCCGCCGTCGCGAGGAAGATGCCCGGCGCGCTGCCGAAGAGGAAGCTCGGCAGCAGGCTGAACAGGAAAAAGCCGAGGCGGAAGCCAGGCGCGTGGCAGAGGCGGAAGCCCTTGCCCAGGATCGGCAATCCTCAGCCGCGGAAGTTGAAGCTCCCCAGTCGGGAGACATGCCCGACGATGCGCTATCGTCGTCCAGCTCAGCTCCGGTACCGTCGCCTGCGCCCGTGGTCCAGCCGAGTCGAGGACAGCCGCAACCTTCCGTCGCTCGGGCAGGCCCCGGTGGTCGGCCGGCACCAGCGCCGCAGCAAGCCAGCGCGCCCGCAGCAACTCCGTCCGCCGCGACCGAGACTTTGCGTCTGCGGCCCGGCACCACACGGCCCGAGGACGACGATGAATCGCGACCAACCCGGCGGCCTGGCGCCGGCGGCCTGGCAGCGCGTAAGCCACCGGTCGTGGCGCCGAAGAAGGGCACCGACGACCGCCGTCGCACCGGCCGCATTGACGTACAGGCGGCGATCGAGGGCGAGGATGAGAAGGTTCGCTCTCTTGCGTCCGTGCGTCGGCAGCGCGAACGGGAGCGGCGGCAAGCGGAGCTCGATCGCCTCCGCTCGGATCAGGTCAAGGTGGTCCGCGACGTTATCCTGCCGGAGCAGATCACTGTGCAGGAACTCGCCAATCGTATGGCCGCCCGTACGCCTGAAGTCATCAAGGCCCTGATGAAGATGGGCGTCATGGCAACTATTACGCAGACATTGGACGCCGATACAGCGGAGCTGGTGGTGCAGGAGTTTGGCCACAGGGCGCGCCGGGTGTCGGAATCCGATGTGGAAATCGGCCTGGAAGGCCAAGCCGATATCGATACCGATCTAATCCTGCGACCGCCGGTGGTCACCATCATGGGCCATGTCGACCACGGCAAGACGTCGCTGCTGGACGCGATGCGGTCTACCGACGTGGCGGCGGGCGAGGCCGGCGGGATCACCCAGCACATCGGCGCTTACCAGCTCAACCTGTCGAACGGCGAGCGGATCACGTTCATCGACACGCCTGGCCACGAAGCCTTCACGGCGATGCGCGCTCGCGGTGCGTCCGTCACCGATATCGTGGTTCTGGTTGTCGCCGCCGATGACGGCGTCATGCCGCAGACGATCGAGGCAATCCGTCATGCCAAGGCGGCCAACGCGCCGCTGATCGTCGCCATCAACAAGATGGACAGGCCGGACGCCAATCCAGACCGTGTCCGTCAGGAACTGCTCAGCCACGACATCGTGGTTGAGGAAATGGGCGGCGAGACGCAGGACGTGCCAGTTTCGGCGCTGAAGAAGACCGGTCTCGACAAGCTCGAGGAAGCCATCCTGCTGCAGGCGGAAATTCTCGACCTGAGGGCCAATCCGAACCGCACCGCGGAGGGCTCGGTGATCGAAAGCCGGCTCGATCGCGGCCGCGGGCCGGTCGGCACCGTGCTGGTTCAGCGCGGCACCCTAAGGCAGGGCGACATCGTGGTGGCGGGTTCCGAATGGGGCCGCGTGCGCGCGATGCTGGATGACAAGGGCCGGCCGTTGTCGGAAGCCGGTCCGTCGACGCCGGTGGAACTCCTGGGCCTGAGCGGCGCTCCGTCCGCCGGCGAGCCGTTCGTCGTTGTCGAGAATGAAAGCCGCGCGCGGGAGATTACCGAGTTCCGTGAGCGCCGCCAGCGTGACAAGGCGGCCGGTGTGGCGGCGGGTGCGCGTGGCACGCTCGACCAGATGCTCGCCCGCATCCAGGCCGGCGAGCAGAAGGAAGTGGCTGTCCTGATCAAGGCCGACGTGCAAGGCAGCGCGGAGGCGCTTCAGGCCACCGTCCTCAAGCTGGCGCACGAAGAAGTAAAGGTGCGTGTGCTGCTGGCCGGCGTCGGGCAGATCACCGAGAGCGACATCCAACTGGCCAAGGCGTCGGGCGCGGTGATCATCGCGTTCAATGTGCGTGCGACATCGCAGGCGCGGGAACTGGCGCAGCGGGAAAACGTCGATATCCGCTACTTCTCGATCATCTACGAGGTCTCGGACGACGTCGAGAAGCTGGTCCGCGGCAAGGTCGCACCAAAGGCGCGGGAGAAGTTCCTGGGCTACGCCGAGGTCCGTAAAGTGTTCAATATCACCAAGACCGGTAAGGTTGCCGGCTGCATGATCACTGAAGGCTTGGTAAAGCGCGGTTCCGGCGTGCGCGTGCTGCGCGACAACGTGGTCATTCACACGGGCGAGTTGTCGCAGCTCAAGCGCTTCAAGGACGATGTCCGCGAGGTGGCGCGTGGCTACGAATGCGGTCTTTCCTTCGCTAATTTCCACGATCTGCAGGAAGGCGACGTGATCGAGTGCTTTGAGACGGAGATGGTTCCGGGTTGAAGAAGCAGGTCAAGGCGGGCCCAACCCAGCGGCAGTTGCGCGTGGCGGAGGAAATTCGTCACGTGCTCGCTGGCATCTTCGCTAGACACGAATTTCGCGACCCCGAACTGGCTGAAGCCGAGGTCACTGTCACCGAGGTGCGGGCTACCCCGGATCTCAAGAAGGCGACCGCGTTTATTGCCAGGCTCGGGCGATCCGATGTGGATGCGCTGTTGCCGGCGCTGAAACGCGCGACGCCATATTTGCGCGGGCAGATTGCCAGCAAGTTGCAGCTGAGATTCGCGACGGATCTAACGTTCCAGGCGGACACTGCGTTGGATTACGCCATGAAGATCGACAAGCTGATGCATCAGCCTGATGTCGCGCGGGATCTGGAAAAGCATGACCCTCCAAACGAGACAGGATAAATTTAGTCTGTCTAGATTGAACCGGAGGTTCGCGGTGCAGGATTGGTAATTGCAAGATGCCAAGAATTGCTTCAGTGAAGTGGTGAAACGAGCTCGTGAGGAAGGTCCTCAGACTGTGATCGTGCATGGCCAGCGTGCCGCGGTGGTAATGTCCGCGCTGGAATTCGATGCTTTAATCAAGCCGCGCATGTCCTTCGTGGACTTTCTGCTAAGCGTTACCCCGGACACCGAGCCGTGGCCGGATGATATGGTGGACGCAATCAACAACCGCAGCACGGATGCCGGCCGCGACATCGCGTTCTGATGTATCTCCTCGATACCTGTGTGGTGTCGGAGGGACGCCGCCGCTCACCTGAGGCTGTGGCCTGGTTGCGGGCATCCCAGTCCGAAACATTGTTCCTGAGCGTCATCACGGTCGGTGAGATCATGAGAGGCGGGGTAATGAAAGCCCGGACGGACCCGCCGCAGGCGGCTGGTGTGCTGCGCTGGCTGGATGAGCTGCGCCTGGTCTATTGGGCCGCATCCTGCCAATCGACGACACGGTGGCAACTGGCTGCGGCAGGCTGATGGCGCAGCGCTCCAGCCGATGGCGGATGCGACGGCTCGGACGCACAACAATGGTGATCGCCCGAAACGTGGCGGATTTCGCCGACACCGGCGTGGACGTCATCGACCCTGGCGATAATGAGCATGTGGCTGCGTTTTGCTGCGAGACCCATCCGCAATTGAGATTTACCCGCCGCCTGCGATAGTGCCCGTCCACAAACCCAAGGACACAGATGCACACGCTGGATCAGCTCAATGTCATGTCCAAGGATGAGATTGTCGCGACCCTGGATGGCGTGTTCGAGCATGCACCGTGGGTCGCCGCCTCGGCTGCCGCACAGCGACCGTTTGCCACCGTGACGGCGCTGCATGATGCTCTGATGGCCGTCGCACGCTCAGCGCCCGCGGACGTGTGCCTGGGCTTTCTGCGCGGGCATCCTCCGCTGTCACCGACAGCGTTGGCCGATCCGGCTTTGACGCCATCATCTCGTTCGGAGCAAGCCGGCCTCGCCATGGCCGGCCTAGGCGATCAGCTTGCCGGGTTCGAGGCGGCCTCGACAGCCTATGAAGCGCGATTTGGCTTCCCGTTCATCGTCTGCGTCCGTCGCCAGACCCCTCAATTCGTGCTGCGTAGCCTGCAACAGCGGTTGGCTAATACGCCGGAGCAGGAACGAGCCGCCGCGTTGGCCGAGATCGGACACATCACCCGTCTGCGCCTGGTTGACCGGATCAGCGGACCGGGGAGGCCGCAAACCACCGGGCATCTGTCGACACATGTGCTGGATACAGGTACGTGGCCGCGCTGCCGAGGGCATTCTGATCGAGCTGTTGCGGGAAGGGATGCTGATCAAGGAAGCCGTTACCAACCGCGACGGCCGCACCGATGCACCGCTGCTGACACACCAGCCGCTGCGGATCGGACGATACGAGTTACGCTTTCATGTGGAAGGGTATCTCGCCGACCTGCCCAATCTCAGCGACCCGCCATGGTTCGATGTAATCCCTATTCGCTTTGGCATTGCCGAGCCCGAAGGCCACTATCACATTCCACTCCTGCTCGGCACGTGGACCTACACGACCTATCGTGGAAGTTGAGTCTGCCTCAGCAATCTTCCTCATCCATTGGCGGATACTGCGGCGGCGGCTTGCCGACTGACGCCAGGATCTTTGGATAGCGGGCTCGCGGCGCCTTCTGACCCAGTGCGGTCAGCTCGACCTTGAAGCGCCATTCGTCGCCGTAATCGAACAGGAAAAGCATTTTCTTGCCAACCGCCGGAAAGGCCTGGACCACCGTGGTGTCCTGCACGCTGCCGGCGTCGCTGGCGCCGTCTTCCAAGTCGGCGAACAGCTCGTACTTCTCCGGCGACTGGTGGTACGGCCCGGTCAGCTTGCTGTAAAATCCGAAGGCATGGTCAAAGTCGAAGTCCAATGCGTCAACGATGCCCGAGGCCAGCTCATGAAGCGATTTTCGGCTGTCGATCTCGATGTCTCGGAAAAGCTTCGGCCGCAGCGATATGCGGAAGATGTGCGTCGTCATGGCAGGCAAGATATCCGAGGTTGCAGCCTTCGTTAAGCCGCGATCCGCAGCCCTGCATTCGTCCGTGCCCGCACTGCCGCAGTCAGCCGATCACGCCGCTCCCACAGTGAACGGTACCAGGCGATCCGTGGGGCCACCTGATAGGCTAGCATTCGCTCCTGCGTCACGTAATGCCGCGCCGCATCCCCTAGATTGCGAGCCATTTCAGGCATCGCGACCAAGCTCAGCAAGCGGCTGTACAGCTCAGTTGCGTCGCGGAACAGCACCCCGGTTCGCCCCTCCTCGATGCTGTCGCCATAGACCACCGTACTGGCAAGTGGGGCAACGCGGCACGAACCCGCCTCGATAAATTTCAGATCGGATTTCGCGCGGTTGAACGGGGTGTCAGACAGCGGCATGAACGAAACTTCGGAGCTGCCGAGAAGTTGCAGATAGGTTTCATAGTCGCAGGTCGGTGTAAACGTCTTGTGCGGCGATTCCAGTGCCTCGAAGAAATGCTGATCATGGACGATCTGGAAACGCAGGCGCTCACCGGCCTTGGCAGCCACGGCGTTGATCGCCGGCATCAATGATCGCCAGTCAGGCTCCCGATTCAGCGCACCGAAGAAGAAGGTCGTGGCGCGCGGGTCGGCAAAGTTGCGCACCGGCGGCAGCGACGAGACCGCATTCGGAAACACTGCAATTTCCGGATTATACTTGCGTAAGATCTCGGCCAGTGCCGGCGTGCTAGTCTGGACCGCGTGCACGCCACAGAACGACAGCTCGCCGCCGTGCCGCATCACCTGGAAGAAGTCCGGATGGTCATCGAATTCAGTCACGATAAGATAGCCGGCATCCATCAGGACGCGCAGCATTTCGCCGCCATGTTGAGGGGTCAGCGCCGGTCGGTGCAGCACGAAAATTCGTGGCGCGTCATTGCTCGCCGCCGCAGTGTCGACCTGATCGATCACGCCCACGGTAAAAAGCGGGTCAGTGCCGATCGCCTGCAATGGATGCACCACGCGTACATGCGAAACGCCGCCAACCGGCGTCAGCATGTTGCCCGAGACGATCATGCGGCACCGCTTCTCCTTGCGGACACGCCAGATCAAATGAGTAGGCGCGCCGCGTTGTACGTAGCTATCCGGATCGATACCGAGGGCGGATAATCCAGGGGCGATGGCATCGGCGAACCGGCGGGCTCCGTCCGGATCCGCATCACACCGCATCACATCGCAAAGCACCAGCCCCGCATCTATCAGGCCGCGGCGCGTGCTGTCGGAATTGAACCACCGCGGATGCGTTTCATCGAGCAGCCCTGTCGTGCTCATCTGCCCAGGAGCCGCGTAGCAGGCGGTCCGCGATGCTCCAATGTTCCATGTTCGGGACTCGGATCAGCATCATCCCATCCGGGCTCAAGGCATCGGCATGGCGGCGAACCAGACCCCACGGGTCGCGAAGGTGTTGAAGGATCCCACTGTAGATGATGCAATCGATCCCAGCCGGCGTATCGAATGGCAGCGGCTGCAGCTCCACGTCGATGTTGGCGACCTCGTTCATATGCAGAGCGGCCGACGCGGCGGCGACCGGATCGACGTCGATCCCCAGCAGTCGGGCGGTGGGGTTCATCAGCTGGTACGCCGCTGTCAACGCACTGGCGCCGCAGCCGACGTCGAGGATGGTTCGCGCGGACAGTGGGATCCGTCGCAGTAGTTCGGGGTCGGGCGACGCAGATTGCATCCTCGGTGCTGGATCCCGCGACAATGGGACCGCCGAGTGTTCGTGCGGTCAGCCGATCGGTTTCAGTTGGTAAAGCGTCTTGTCACGCCCGCGCAAGTAAGATCGTGGGCCCATCAGGCCTTTACCCCATCCCGCTTTGCGGAACGGCTGCTGCCGCAAGGCCGTCAAGGCGGTCATCATCCTGGCCTGGCATCGATCCAGTGCCGTGGCAGAGGACAGTTGCGGCGCGGCGCCGGCAGCCAGCCGCAAAGCCCTGGCCGCTCGGTTGAGCAGCCACTCGGATGCGAGTCCGTCCAGCCGGGTGGCGTGCCGCTCCGGCAACATTGGTGCGCAACGCCACGAACCCATTCTACTGGTCCCGATCCATTCCCGGGCCGAGGACGCCGGCAGGATTTGCGGTCGGATGGTCAGTTGCATCGTGTCGGACCAATCCGTCCATTTTGGCACGATGCACGGCCGCGAGCGGACGTATTGCGACCCAGGGCACTCGGAGCGCATCAGCGACGATCACCCCATGGAGTGCCTCGCTCAACAGGATCTTGCAGCGTCCGATCGCGTCCAGTATCGCCGGCGGCGGATCACGCGGGTCAATGAGGGTAATGCCAGCCATGGCGGCCGCCTGCGTCCAGGCACCGCGCGCGATACTTTCGAAATGCGGCATGAAGCCAACCGAGGGGCCGCCTGTCGCAGGCAGCGTCAGGGCCAGCGGCAGCAGTACGGCGGGATCGCCAATCGCCAATTCGGCTGGAAGACCCAACGCCGCGGCGGTGCGCGGACCGCGTACCCAATGGATCACCCAGTTGTGGTCCAGCAGCGGCTTAGGTTCATAGCCACCATACCCGGATCCGGCGACCAGCTTGAGCGGCTGCTGTGGGTGCCGCGCATCCAGCACTGAGCCGATCCCAAGGAAGCGCGCATCGGGGTTGTCGTCAAAAAAGCCGGGCAGCAAACGCGGCCAGAGGATCGTGTTTAATTCATCGCCAAAATTAGGCGCAATTCCCTGCCACCGGTACAGGATCACGCAGTCACCGGCACCAGCGCATAGTTCGACGGCCGACTGGGTCGCGCGCCAGCCGCACGCTGCCCTGATGAAGCCGGCGGCATAAGCCAGCCGCCAGCGCACACCCATCAGCAATGTCGATCCACGAGGGATCAGCGCCACTGGCGCCAGCACGGCGGCAATCAGCATCCGCCGCGGCAGCTCCCGCCACACCGTGTCTGGCTGGTGCAGCAACCGCCGGGTCAGCACGGTCGAGGCACCTTGCCAATAGAGCCGGCTCAGCAGCCAGTCGGGTGCCAACCGGCGGGCCTGGATCTGGTGATGAACAACAATCCGTGAGTCGTAGCGCACTGAGTAGCCAGCATCCTGCAGTGACCAGGCGAGTTGCACCTCCTCATCCGACAGCAGGCTGTGGCCATATCGCCCTACCGCGTCACCGAAACCGCCGGCCGCTAGTAGCGACAGCACATGCACGACGATATTGGCCGCGTAGGGTTCCAATCCTTTCGGCACGGACGCGGTGCGATATTCGCCCTCACCCTCGAACTCGATGATCGACAGCACACCGCGGAGCGAGGCCGGCCACCAGGCGGGCAGCGGTGCTTCCCATTTTGGCAGGATGCGTCCGCCGATCAGCGCAGGCAGTCGGCCAGGCCGAGCAATCGCCTCCAGGATTGTCTGAATCCAGTTTGGCGTCGGTATTGCGTCGTCGTCAATGTAGGCGATGAACGGGGTGCGCGCGGCCCAGGCACCGGCATTGCGTGCCAGGCTGACGCCCGGTCGGCCAATCCGGATCAGGCGAGCCTCATGTCGCTCTGCCAGTGCCGCGAGGTCCGCGGCGTCGTCTGGTGAGGACGCGCTGTCTACTAGCAGGACGGCAAAATGCTCACGGGACACAGTTTGTCGGCGCAGTCCTTCCAGACAGTCGCGGACATAGCGTGGACGATTATGAGTACAGATGCAGACGGTCAGGTCCATGTCGGGAAGGCTACGGACCAATGGTTGATAAGCGATTAACGGCCGGCGGTTTGCAGCCACCTCGGATGCGTCCATATCCTGCCGGGAAGAGCACCCCAGGAAGATATCAAAGGAATTGCCATGCCCGGACCTCTGGACGGATATCGGATCGTCGACCTCACCTCGATGATCTCGGGTCCGCTGGCAACCATGATCCTGGCCGACCAGGGTGCCGACGTCATCAAAGTGGAGAATCCGGACGGTGGCGACCATACGCGGGCGGCAAACAACCGCCGGAATGGCTTTTCAGCATCATTCCTGAACAACAACCGAAATAAGCGATCGGTGGCGCTGGACCTGAAGCACCCCGCCGCCTTGCAGGCGCTCTTGCGGCTGGTCGCCACGGCGGACGTGTTCGTGCAGAATTTTCGGCCCGGGGTCGCCGAACGAATGGGTCTTGGGCGAAGCCGCGGTGCGGTCGGTGGCGCCGCGGATCGTCTACGTCTCGATCAGCGGCTTTGGCGAAATCGGACCGTATGCTCAGAAGCCGGTCTACGACCCGCTGATCCAGGCGGTCTCCGGCTTGGCCAGCATCCAGGCCGGCTCGGATACCGAGCGGCCACGCCTGGTGCGGACCATCTTGCCGGACAAGCTGACCGCAGTCTCCGCGGCTCAGGCGATCACCGCGGCGCTGCTGGCGCGGGAGCGGCCAGGGGAAACGCACGGGCAGGGGCAGCATGTCCGCCTGTCGATGCTGGATGCGGTGATCGCATTCCTCTGGGCCTCCGACATGGGCAGCCAGACATTCGTCGGCGAAGCAATCCCGCAGCAGGAAGCGGCCAGCTTCATCGACCTGATCTACGAAACCGCCACCGGCCCGATCAGCGCCGCGGTACAGACCAATCGAGAATGGCTCGCCCTGACCCGAGCATTGAACAAGCCTGAATGGCTTGAGGACCCTCGGTTCAAGACTCCCTGCACTGCGCCAGCGCCACATCAACGAGCGGCTGAGCATGACCCAGGATGTGCTGCGCACCCAGCCGGCGGAGCTATGGCTCGACCGGCTGACGCGAGGCGGGCGTGCCATGCGCGCCGGTGCTGACCCGCACGCCGTATTGTCCAATCCGCAGGTGATGGCCAACGGCATCGTGGTGGAAACCGAACATCCGCATGCGGGACGGTTGCGCCAGGCGCGACCTGCCGCACGGTTCTCGGCGACGCCCGCCTCGATCCGCCAAGGCGGCCCGGCGCTGGGCGAACATACCGCCGCCGTGCTGGCCGAACTCGGATATTCGGCGGCAGATATCGAGGCGCTTCACGGCCAGGGATCATGCCGCATGATCGATTTCTACTACTGGCCAACCCCGAACGGCTGGAAGGTCTCCATCATGCTGGAGGAGACTGGGCTGCCCTATACGATGAAACCGGTCGACATCGGCGCCGGCGACCAGTTCAAGCCGGCGTTCCTGGCGATCAGCCCCAACGCCCGCATGCCGGCGATCGTTGATCACGACACGCCCGACGGCCCGTTGCCGGTGTTTGAATCGGGCGCCATCCTGCTGCATCTGGCGGAGAAGTCGGGCCGGTTCATGCCGACCTCCCGCGTCGGGCGGAAGCAGTGCCTGGAGTGGCTGTTCTGGCAGGTGGGCAACCTGGGGCCGATGGCGGGGCAGCTCAGTCATTTCGTAAACTATGCGAAAAGCGTGCAGGAAACGGATCACAGCTACGCCCACAAGCGCTACGCCGGTGAATACAACCGGTGCCTCGGCGTGCTGGAACAGCGGCTGGAGGGGCGGGCGTTCATTCTGGATGAGTATTCCATCGCCGACATCATCTCCTGGCCATGGGTGCTGATCGCCAAGCCGCTGGGTCAGCCGCTCGACGAATTTCCCAACGTGTCCCGGTGGCGGGATGCCATCAAGGAGCGACCGGCCGTGCAGCGGGGCGTCGATTTGGGAAAGGATATGCGGCGCACCGGTCAGCACACGGACGCATCACGGAAAATCCTGTTCGGTCAGTCCGCTCGCTCGTTCCGCGGCTGATTTCTGATTTGCGCCGCTGGATGTTCGCTTCTACCTTGCGGTCGATTAGCCGAAGGAGGCTATCATGAACGCGCCAGTAAGCCCCGAAATCTTGGGCGACCCCTGGGTCCTCCCGATCGATCAGATCGACGTCACGGACCCGCGAATTTTCCAAAATGATGTCTGGCCGGATTGGTTCGCCCGCTTGCGGCGCGACGATCCGGTTCATTTCACTGCCGACAGCCAATTCGGACCCTATTGGTCGGTGACCAAATACAAGGACATCATGGCGGTGGAGACCAATCCCCGGGTCTTCTCCTCGGCATCCGGGATCACGCTGCTGGATCAGGATACGCAATACCGTCTGGCGATGTTCATTGCCATGGATCCGCCTAAGCATGACGTACAGCGGCTGGTCGTGGCGCCGATCGTGGCCCCTGGCAATCTTGCGAACATGGCCGGCACCATCCGACAACGAGCCATCTCGATCCTGGACAATTTGCCGCGGAATGAGACCTTTGACTGGGTCGAGCATGTCTCGGTCGAGCTGACGACACAGATGCTCGCGACTTTGTTCGACTATCCGTTCGAACGGCGTCAGGATCTGACCTATTGGTCAAACATCGCGACCACTAATCTGAAGGACCCTAATGCCCTGGTGCGAACCGAGGAAGAACGGTTCACCGAGTTGAGGAAGATGGCCGCGGCGATGATGGGCTTGTGGAACGAGCGTGTAAACGCGCCGCCGGCCGCGGATCTGATTTCAATGCTTGCCCATGGCGAAGCGACGCGGAACATGGACCCGATGGAGTTCATGGGAAATTGCGTGCTGCTGATCGTGGGCGGCAACGACACGACGCGCAATTCGATCAGCGGCGGATTGTGGGCGCTGAACAAACATCCAGACGAATATCGCAAACTACGGGAAAATCCCGGCCTGATCCCGAACATGGTGCCCGAGATAATCCGCTGGCAGACGCCGATCGCGTATATGCGCCGCACCGCGCTGGAGGATCACGAGGTTGCCGGAAAACGGATTCGTGCCGGTGACAAGCTGGCAATGTGGTATATTTCCGGCAATCGCGATGCTGATGTGATTGCTGACGCGGACCGGTTCATCATCGATCGTGTCCGTCCCCGCCAGCATCTCTCGTTTGGTTTCGGCATTCACCGCTGTGTTGGTAATCGTTTGGCCGAGTTGCAGCTAACGATCCTCTGGGAAGAGATCATGAAGCGGTTCCCACTTATCGAGCTTATAGAAGAACCGAAACGGGTCTATTCCAGCTTCGTGCACGGGATCTCGTCTATGATGGTGCGCATCCCGGGGTAGTTGATGCCGGGTTGCTCCGGTGTCCGGTGGCTGGCGCCTGCTTCGCATCAGCACCACGGGAGAACCGCGGCTTAGCGCGGGCGAACACTGCCGGTGATGTGCTTACGCACCAGACCGGTAAACGAGGCTAGAGCACAGTTGCTTTCGCTCTAAGCAATCATTCTCCAGGTCCTTTCGTGTTAGTGGGCGATCCTCGTCTGAGGTTGATGTAACCTCAGACGATCGCGCTCTAAGCCGCATTCATGTCGGAGCCGACGTCGTCGGCATGTTTCGGTGAACGCTTGCGCATTTCCTGCAATGTAGCCCTGAGCGCGGATCTGAAGTTGCCTGCAAGAGTCGCCGTTTCGGCCGCCCCACCTTTGACAGCGTGCTCAAAATGACGAGCAACGAAAGCGAGTCGTTCGAAGCCGAACATGCCGGCACAGCCGGCAAGCGTGTGCACGGCCTGGAGAAGCGCACCCGAAGGACGCGGTGAGTAGTCCAAGGTGCGCAGCCCGCGCAGAACGGCCCAGCATTGATTTTTCAATGTCTTGAAAGCCAAAGGCTCAAGCAATGCAGCAGTCCGTTCCGGCACGGTAGGGTCGAGAATCGGCAGGTCCGAGCCAAGAACGGGGACAGGTGGTATGCTGGCCAGCCACTTCTCAGTCGAAGAGGTCGCGTCTTGCGAGGTTGAGCAAGCTGCGCCGACGGCGGCGTACAGCGAACCCTCGTCAAAAGGCTTGGCTAGGTAGCTGTCCATGCCCGCGGTGCGGCACTTCGCCAGCTGTTCGGGAAAGTCTTGCGCGGTCATGGCCACAATCGGCACCTGCCCACGCGGGCCCTCAAGGGCGCGAATTTGTCGAGTCGCCTCGAGACCATCCATGACTGGCATGCGAACGTCCATCAGGACGACGTTGAATTCCCCAGTCTCAACGGCTGCGACGGCCTCCGCCGCGGCTTTCACACAGGTATATTCGTAGCCGGCACCACGCAGCATGGCGCCAGCCAGTTCGCGGTGCATGAGGACGTCGTCGACGACCAGCACGCGAGTAGGCTCATGATGGGCTGGGGCATGGGGCATTCAAGTTTCTCCTGTATAACCTCAACGTCGGAAAGAGATCGCCTGAAGGGCGAAAAAGCATAAGGATCTATGCGTGAGACCGACGCACGAGCGCGTCATAACCTTGCCGATCCTAATGCGGAACATCATCGTCCCTCATCATCCGGTGTGGCGGATATATGAACAGAAAAGTATTGCCGCTTCGTTAACGTGGCCAAGCTACTTGCCGACGTGATCGTGCAAAAATGGCCGCACGATCGCCTCGCGCGCGACTTAGATTTTTTGCACTCGGTCTACTCGGCGGTTCGGCGCGCAGGCATTAAAGCCTGTGTGCCGCGGTCGGGACGGGAAGTCCTGAACACTTCAAGTGGCGTCCCGCGCGATCCCGGTCAGCCTTGGCCGATATCACGTTACACTCGGCGCACCCCAATATGAAATCGTCTTGGCTGCCCACGCTCCGCAGCTCAAACCAAAAATCTGGCTATCCTCAATGGTGCCCAGGGGCGGAATCGAACCACCGACACTGCGATTTTCAGTCGCATGCTCTACCAACTGAGCTACCTGGGCATCGCGAGCATGGCCCGCTCGGGCACTGCCCTGAATACGAACATCCTGGGGACACGACCGAGGGCGGGTGCATAACCCATGCCCGAGCGGTGATCAAGCCGCTTCCGGTGAGGGCGGCGGATCTTCATCCAGTTCCGCCGGTGGGCCAGGAATGCGATAGACGCCGGCTAGCCAGCGGCCGAGGTCGACCTCTTGACAACGCGGCGTGCAAAACGGCCGGCAGGCGGCGGAGCTTCGGCGGCCGCAGATTGGGCATCTCGGGGTGGCTTCAGCCATTGTCTTGCTCCAGAACCCACGATAGAGCGGGCAGGGACGGATCAGATCGCAGCATAATGTGTCTTCCTGTGCGACGCACAAGATCTGCCAGCGCGACCGGATCCGCATGAAGGGCGGAAACCACAGCCGGTGCCGCTCGCAGCGCCGGCATCGTCTGTGGGTCGCAATTGAATTCAGCCAAAGCCGCGCGCAAACCGGCGAGGCCAGCCGCCAAGGGGCCAGATAGCAACTCGTGCAACGGCGGATGCACACGGGCGCGGACAATTTCGGCCAAGCCAAGCGCGGTGAAGCCGAGGAACTTCGGCTGCAGCGGGTCATCAGCGAGGGCGTGCGCGAGGGCGGGTGCGAGTTGCACACGCTTGCGGGCGGACAAACCCGCCAGATCCACGACGATCCCGCCTGACAGGTTGCGCAGCCTGATCTGAGCGGCCAAGGCCGGCAGCACCGCGCGGTTAAGACCTTCATGCAACGAACGTTGCTTGCCAGCGCCGGTGATAGCCGAACCGGCGTCTATGTCGATGGCGACCAGCGCCGGCGTGGGCCAGATGGACAGGCTCGCGCCGCCAGACAGTGCGACGACCGGTTGCGACAGAGTGTCGATGGCCGTCGCCACTGCGTCATCGAAGCCAATGCGGGATACCGAGACCCGGCTGCCCAAACTGCCACCAAGGGTAGCTGCCAAGGCAGGGTCATCGACCTCGATCAACGCGGCCGGATATCGGCCGGCCAGGCGAGATATCGGGTCTGGACCACGGTGCAGCAGGGCAGCCGAACCGGCGCCAACGATTGCTGCTTCCTCGGGCGCTAGCTTGGCGGTCAGGCGCGGACCTTTCGTTCCCTGCGCGGCACGGGTGACGCGGACGCCTAGAATGGTGCCGGCGCTGACCGACTTCGCGCCCTCGCTGTCGGGCAAGAAGCCCTCCGCATCCAACAGCGCAACGAAGGCGCCGGCCATGCCAGGGACGACAGCAACGACTCGGCCCCGATGCAGGTCACCGACGCCGTCCGGCGCGCCCGGGCGCCACAGCGCATAGTCCAGCAACATGCCATCGCGGACCGCGGCAACGTGAACCTCGCCCGGGCTGGTGGTCGCCTGGATCGTGACGCTCACGGCACGGCGTAGCCAAAGCCGCGCAAAAGCTGAGCCGTTTCGAACAGTGGTAGTCCAACCACCGCGGAATAACTTCCTGATATAAAACGAATGAAACACGCGGCCAAGCCATTGATCGCATAGCCGCCGGCCTTGCCAATGCCTTCCCCAGCGGCAACGTAACGCCGGATCTGTTCACCTGTCAGACGATTGAAAATGACAGTGCTTTCCACCAGCCGTTCGGCCGAACGCCCGTCGGGCGAGGTCAACACGACGCTGGTCATCACGTGGTGGCGTCGGCCGGACAGCAACCGCAGGCAAGCATTTACCTGCTCCGGAGTTGCGGCCTTGGGCAGGATACGGCGGCCCACCGAAACGACAGTATCGGCGGTGAGCACGAAGCACCCTGGACAGGGTGCGACGGCGGCCTTTTGGCTCGCCATTCGGCGCGCATACAATCGCGGTGTTTCGTCGCGCCCGGGAGTTTCATCAATATCAGGGGAAACGACCTGGCTGGGAATAATGCCAATCTGCTCCAACAGCATCAGGCGCCGAGGACTCGATGAGGCCAGAACCAGCGGGGTCACGATCAGCGGCAACGGCTTCACCCGCTGATCGCGTACTACTTGAAGCGGAAAGTAATGCGGCCTTTGCTAAGGTCGTACGGGGTCATCTCGACGTTGACCCGGTCACCGGCCAACACGCGGATCCGGTTTTTGCGCATCTTGCCGCTGGTATGGGCAAGAATGGAATGTTCATTATCGAGCTTCACGCGGAACATGGCATTAGGCAGCAGCTCCATCACTGTTCCGCTGAATTCAATCATGTCTTCTTTTGACATCAGGCCTCTTGAGTCGGTTGATTCGGCCGGAAGATGATATTGGCAGGGGACGAGGTCAAGCGGCTGCCCGCGGTGCTTGCCCCCAACTCACCCGATGCAACGGCATCGTTCGACCAATCACACCATGCAAGCTCGGCCCGAGTGCCTTCAGGCCTCGCTCTCCAGTTCGTCAATGAAGCCGGAGATCACGTCCAATCCCTTGTTCCAGAACGCCGGATCGGACGCATCCAGCCCGAACGGCGCCAGCAACTCCTGGTGCCGCTTGGTGCCTCCGGCGCGCAGCATGTCCAGGTATTTCGCCTGAAAACCGGGATGGCCGCCCTGAAACACCGAATAGAGCGCGTTCACCAGGCAATCACCGAAAGCATATGCATAGACATAGAAGGGCGAGTGGATGAAGTGCGGCACATATGACCAGAACACGCTGTATTCCGGGGTGAACTCGAAGGCCGGTCCAAGGCTTTCGGTTTGCACCTGCATCCACAGCTCGCCGATGCGTTCGGGCAGCAGCTCGCCCGATCGGCGCTCGTCGTGCAGCAGGGTTTCAAACTGGTAGAAGGCCACCTGGCGCACCACCGTGTTCAACATATCCTCGGTTTTCGCCGCCAGCATGATCCGCCGCTGAGCCGGCGTTGCGTTATCCAGCAACGACCGGAATGTCAGCATTTCGCCAAATACGCTCGCCGTCTCCGCCAGGGTCAGCGGCGTGCCGGACATCAGATAACCCTGTTGCCCTGCGACCACCTGATGCACCCCGTGCCCGAGTTCATGCGCCAAGGTCATCACGTCGCGCGTCTTGCCGTGATAATTCAGCAGCAAATACGGATGCACACTCGGCACCGTCGGATGGGCAAAGGCGCCGCCCGACTTGCCGGGTTTCAGGCGCGCGTCGATCCATGGCTGGTCGAAGAACCGGCGGCCAACCGCGGCCAACTCGGTGCTGAACGCACCATACGCCGCCAGCACCTGCTCCCACGCGTCCGTCCAATCGATCAGCCGGTCGTCGTCATTCGGCAGCGGTGCGTTGCGGTCCCAGTGCTGCAGTTTCGGCAGGCCCAGCCAGCGCGCCTTCATCTGGTAATAGCGATGCGACAGGCGCGGGTACGACTGCCGCACGGCGGTCGCCAACGCGTCGACGACCTCGTCTTCCACCATGTTGGCGCGGTTGCGAGCGCTGCCAGGCCTTGGATAGTGGCGCCAGGTATCCTCGATCTCCTTGTCCTTAGCCAAGGTGTTGGTGATCAGTGAAAACAGCCGGATGTTTTCTCCGAACGCACCGCCGATGGCCTTGCCCGCTGCCTCCCGCACCGAACGATCGCGGTCCGACAGCTTGTTCAGCGTGTCGCTGACCGTCAGCGCCTTGTCGTCCAGCCTGATCCGCATTGCCGCGACCGTCTCGTCGAACAGTCGGACCCACGCACTGTTGGCGGTCAACTCGCGCTCATGGGTGATTTTCTCGAGTTCGTCGGCCATCTGATGCGGCCGAAACACGCGGAGATCGCGCAGCCAGGGACGGTAGTGAATTAGCGCCGGATCGGTGAGTTTGGCCTCCAACACCGTGTCACTCAGGCGGTTCAGCTCCAGCGTGAAGAAAATCAGGTCGCTGCTGATCGCGGTCACCTGCTCCCGGATCGTCTGGTAGAACTGGCCTACCGCCGGATCCGAAGAATCGGCGGCGAACAGCAGTTGCGCGTAGGACGATAGGCGGCCGAGCGTCTCTTGGATCCGCTCATATTCGGCGATCGCGGCGGCGATGGCGGCGCCGGGCAGGCTGACGAGCTTGCCGGCATAGGTGGTCGCGAAGCTCCGCGCCATGTCTTGCGCCCGCGCGACATCTGCCGCCACCGCCGGATTATCCGGGGAAGCATATAAGTCGGACAGGTCCCAGGTCGGTAACGAGTTTGTTGGAGCAGGGCTCGCGTCGTTCATCGCGGAATGGTGTCCTTATCTACTTCCGGGGCGCGCTGGCGTGTTGGATTTTTCCGGGTCGGATTTTTTTCCGGCCGAGCCCTGCTGCGCAATTTGCACATGTAGGCTAGGAACTCCCAACGTCAAAGGGTGTACCGGCTCGACGGTACTCGTGTTGGAGGATGCGTGCAGACCTACCCGACCTGGCCGAACCTGGCCGTGATGATGTTCGCCCTGGCACGCACCTGGCCGCACAAGCCCATGCTGCGAGCCCATCGGAATGGCGCGTGGCATACGATTACCTGGGGCGAGTTCAGCCGCATGGCGGCGTCCTGCGCCCGTAACCTTCGGGCGGCCGGGGTCTCCGCCGGTGACCGCGTCATGATCTGCGCCGAAAATCGGCCGGAGTATCCGATCGCCGAGACCGCACTCATGGCAATCCGCGCGATCCCGGTGCCGGTCTACACCACCAACACGGTCGATGATTTTGCGCATCTGCTGCGCGATTCAGGGGCGCGCGTGGTGATCGTCTCGTCAACCGCGCTTGCCGCGCGATTGCGCCAGGCAGCTTCCCGGGCGGCCACCGATATGGGCCGCCCATGGGAACGGCCCACGATCCCCCGGCCAGGGGAGCGACCGCCAGATCAGCCGGAGGATTATTATCCGGGTGTCGATCTCGTAGTGACCATCGACGCGCCAGCGGACCCAGCTGCCGTGTCGTCACGCGTACTGCCCTGGGGATCGCTGGTGGCCGATCAGCAACCGCCCGATGACATCGCGCAGGAAGCGGCGACAATTCCGTCCTCGGCTCTGGCTTGCCTGATCTACACCTCCGGCACCGGGGGCGCGCCCAGGGGCGTCATGCTGCCACACCGCTGCATCCTGTCTAACTGCGCCGGCGCGTTCGAACTGGTACGCCCGCTGCGGCTGAAGGACGAGATCTACCTGTCTTACCTGCCGCTGGCGCACAGCTACGAACACACCGTCGGCCAGTTTTTCCTGGCCAGTCTCGGCACCGAAATCGTCTACGCGCGCGGCGTCGAGCATCTGGCTGCGGACATGCTTGCGGTGCGTCCGACGGTGCTGACCGCGGTGCCTCGCGTGCTCGAGGTGATCCGTGCCCGCGTCCTGAGCCAGGTTGCACGAGAGACGTCATGGCGACAGCGGTTGTTCCGAGCTGCCTTGAGTATCGGCATGAAGCGCATCGACCACGTTCGCCTGGGTCTGCTCGAGTGGCTGGCCGACAAGGTGCTGGACAAGCTGGTGCGGGCCAGGGTGCGGGCGCGGTTTGGCGGCCGTCTGGTTGCCGCGATGTCGGGCGGGGCGCGGCTGGAACCGCAAGTCGGTCGCTTTTTCCTCGCCTTGGGCCTGAAGATCATGCAGGGATATGGTCAGACCGAGGCTGGCCCGGTGATCAGCGCCAACCCGCCCACTGCGATCCGGATTGATACGGTGGGTACCGTGCTGCCCGGCGTCGACTTGCGCTTGGCCGAGGATGGAGAGATCCTGGTGCGCGGCGGATTGGTCATGGACGGCTACTGGAACCGCCCGCGCGAGACTGCGTCCGCCATCCGCGATGGTTGGCTTCACACTGGCGATATCGGCCAGCTCGACCAGGGCTATCTGCGTATCACTGACCGGAAGAAGGACATGATCGTCCTCTCGGGAGGTGAAAATGTCTCCCCGGCCAAGATCGAGGGCATGCTGATGGCAGAGGTAGAGATCGCTCAGGCGGTGGTCGCCGGCGACGGCCGAAGCGGTCTGAGCGCATTGGTCGTGCCGGCGGAAGGTTTTGATGATGTGGCAGTAGCGCTGGCGGTCAATCGGACGAACTTGCGGTTGTCGGTTACCGAACGCATTCGCAAACATGCTATAGTAAGCGCCTTTACTGTGGAAAATGGCCTGCTGACGCCGTCGCAGAAGATCCGGCGCATGTTGGTTATCCGGGCCAACACCCCGACGCTGTCCGCGCTGCAGCAGGAGTTTCCGCAGAGACTAAGCCCAGCAGGTCTGCGCGCGGCGGGGCAAGGTCTGCTTTCTTTGCCAGGCGAGCGCGGTTCGCCGCAAGGAACATCGGAGGGATCGCATTGACAATGGCTGATTTTGAGATGAACAGCCATTGCGATGCCGCGGAGGCTCTGCTAGACGCCGCGGCTCGCGTTTTGGTTCAGGCGTGGCGTGCTCTTGTGCCCATCGGGTCGCGGGTTCCACGGTGTTTCAGAAGGGGCCTCAGCAGATGGCCGTACCAAAGAGAAAGACGTCCCCATCCCGCCGCGGCATGCGGCGAAGCCATCAGGCACTGCCGCATGAGGCGCACGCGGAATGCGCCAATTGCGGTGAGCTGAAGCGTCCTCACCATGTGTGCAGCCATTGTGGCTACTATGATGGACGCGAAGTCGTCGCAGCCGGCAAGCCGCTGCGGGGCGCTGTCCGCGCCTGAGGCCGGGTCGCGGCGTGTTCCTGCTGCGCCTGTGACCCGTCCCTTTACACTGGCCGTAGACGCCATGGGCGGCGACAGGGCACCCGAGATGGTCGTGCAGGGCCTCGAACTCGCAGCGGAGCGACATCCATCCGCGCGCTTTCTTCTGGTCGGCGACGAACCGGTGTTGACCGCCTTGCTCAGCCGCTCCAAGCGAGCCCGGGCGGCATCTACCGTGCGGCATGCGCCCGATGTAATCAGCAATGACATGAAGCCGACCGCTGCGTTACGGAGCCGGCTATCCTCCATGCGATTGGCGATCGACGCGGTGGCAACGGGGGAAGCGTCGGGCCTTGTCTCCGCCGGCAACACCGGCGCGCTGCTCGCGATGGCCAAGATCGTGATCAAGGCCATGCCGGGCATCGATCGGCCGGCGATGGCCGCGATCGGGCCGTCCGCGCGCGGCGACGTCGTCATGCTCGATCTAGGTGCCAACGTTCAGTGCGATGTTCGCAACCTGGTTGAATTCGCCGTAATGGGGGATGTGTTTGCCCGCACCGTGCTGGGTCTGACGGCCCCGACCATCGGACTGCTGAATGTTGGGTCAGAAGACATGAAAGGCGACGACACCGTCCGCGAAGCTGCCGAAATCCTGCGCGCCAGCCATATCGGCCCGCAATTTCATGGCTTTGTCGAGGGCCACGACATCGCCGCCGGCACCACCGATGTCGTGGTCACGGACGGTTTTACCGGCAACGTGGCTTTGAAGACGGGTGAAGGCGCCCTAAAGCTGATCCGAGAATTTCTCAAACAGGTCTTCAGCAGCGGAATACTTGCCAAGATCGCCTACCTTCTGGTGCGGCCTGCGCTGGATCGCCTGCGCGAATGGCTCGACCCGACCCGATACAACGGTGCTGTCATGGTCGGGCTGAATGGTGTCGTGGTGAAGTCTCATGGCGGAACGGATGCGCAAGGATTTGCCTATGCAATCGACGTGGCCATGGACATGGTGGTGCACCGATTCAACGACCGTATCCGTGAGGATCTGGCACGCCTTGGGCTGGACAAGCGTTTCGCGGCGGAAAAAAACACCCGAGACGAAAAGGGCGTCAGCCGAATGCGGCTGATCAGGCAGACCGTGACCCCTGATGCGCAGGCTCCCGACATGAAGGCGGATACCACGGAAACCGGCATCCCACAGATCGCCGCGTCGCAAGCCGGGGCGCCGCAAGGCATCGAACCGAACGATGTCGGCCCGCAATCCGGTCCGACCGATGACAGCCATCTCGCCACTGCCTGACCAGGACATTTGATGCCGCCTCGCTCCATCCTCGCCGGCTGCGGCGGCTACCTGCCTGCACGGATCGTCACCAACGACGAACTCTGCCGCACGATTGATTCTTCTGACGAATGGATCCGTGAGCGAACCGGCATCCGGCAGCGCCATCTTGCCGCGCCCCATGAGACGGCCGCGTTCATGGGCACCGCGGCGGCGCGGGAGGCCCTACGGGACGCCGGGGCCACGGCGGCTGACGTCGACGCCATCATCCTGGCGACCAGCACGCCCGATCAGGCCTTCCCGGCGACCGCGCTGCGCGTGCAGGCCGCACTCGGCGTGACGCGAGGCTTCGGCTTTGACCTATCGGCTGCTTGTGCCGGTTTCATTTATGGCCTGTCGGTCGCCGACAGCATGATCCAATGCGGCCAGGCGCACGGTGTCCTGGTCATCGGAAGTGAGGTCTACTCCCGCATCCTGAACTGGCAGGACCGTAGCACGTGTGTCTTGTTTGGTGACGGTGCCGGCGCGGTGTTCCTGCACGCCGCGGACGACAGCTATGGGCCATGCATGTTAAGCGGGAGCAGTGCGCTTGAGGGGGGCCGGCCAGAGGATCACGAGCCCCACCTGCGAGCCGGCAGCCTTGCCGCTACGCGAGGGATCCTGTCGACCCATATACATGCCCAGGGCGCGCTGGGCGACATCCTTTATGTAGACGGCGCGGTGGGACAGCCGGACAAGTCCGGCCATCTGGTCATGAACGGCCGCGAGGTGTTTCGTCACGCGGTCACCCGGCTGGCCGAGACGGTGGAGGAGGCGCTGCGTGCCAATGGCCTGACCTGTTCCAACGTCGATTGGTTGGTGCCGCACCAGGCCAACCGGCGGATCATCGATGCATTGGGACGCAAGCTTGGCCTGCCGGCAGAGCGGGTTGTGGTTACAGTGGAAAACCATGCCAACACCTCGGCCGCCTCGGTACCGCTCGCGCTGGCCGAGGCGCGCCAGGACGGGCGCATCCGTCCCGGCCACCTCGTGTTGCTGGAGGCTTTGGGCGGCGGCCTGACCTGGGGTTCAGCATTGGTTCGGCTCTAGCGGCACGATACGCCGCAAACCTCTGATCCTGACTGATTTTTTTGCGCTAAAACCTTGACGTGCCGGTATGATCTGCCTAGCGTCGAAGCATGCTGACGATCACTCGCGCCCACATCGCAGAAATGATCTACACGCAGGTCGGGCTGTCTCGTAACAAGTCCGCCGATCTGCTCGAAGATGTTCTCGACCGCATCGCCGCTCGTCTTGAGCGGGGAGAAACCGTCAAAATCAGTGGCTTCGGGACGTTTTCAGTCAGGCAGAAGGGGCGTCGCATCGGACGCAATCCAAAGACCGGCGAAGAAGTGCCAATCCTGCCGCGACGGGTCCTGGTGTTTCGCCCTAGCCATGTGCTGAAAGCCCACGTCAACGGAACCACGCCCGGTCCGGAAGATGATGAATGAACAGCATGCTATAGGCCGCCGTCACGTTACCGCGCTTGAAATGGATTGCGGGTCATGGACCTCGAAGTGAACGGTGACCATCGGCGAAGCGAGCATGAACAAGGGGTGCGGGTACGTCCAAAAAAAGCTCCCAATGCTTTCCGTACTATCAGCGAGGTAGCGGACGAACTTCATATCCCACAACATGTCCTGCGCTTCTGGGAAACCAAATTCCCGCAGGTCAAGCCGCTCAAGCGGGGTGGTGGCCGACGCTACTACCGGCCGGATGATATTGTGCTGCTGCGCCGGATCGCTGATCTTCTTTATACCCAGGGTTATACCATCAAAGGGGTGCAGCGGCTGCTTCGAGAGGGCGGCGGTCAGCTTTCCGACGATATTCCACCCCCGACCGCTGATGAACGCGCCGCGGCAGAAGCCGAGAAGGCTGGCCCACCGCCCGATAACCCGTTGATGATCCCCGGACTTGAACTCGTTCCTTCGCCTCCAGCGCTCATCCAGGCGGCTCGGCTGGAGCTCCGACCTCGGCCAGATGCGGAAAGCGAGCAGCTGCGCGCGTTGCTGGTGCATGCATTGCGGGAGCTGGAGGCTTTGCGGGCGCTGCTGAAGTAGTGCGACGCCGGAGCGAGCGGGCGCCCTTGCCGGCCATGAGTGCACGCAGAGCATCTGCTCACGCCGCAATCTGCTGAGTTGGCAGTGGCGCCGGTGACCCAGGCCTACCCGCCGAACGCTGAAAGCCCGGTTTGTGCTCGCCCAAGTATCAGCGCATGCACGTCATGCGTACCTTCGTAAGTATTCACCGTTTCCAGGTTCATGACGTGACGGATGACATGATACTCGTCAACGATGCCGTTGCCACCGTGCATGTCGCGCGCTGTCCGGGCGATGTCCAACGCCTTGCCGCAGTTGTTGCGCTTCAACAGGCTGATCATCTCGGGCGCCGCATTATGCTCGTCCATCAACCGGCCGAGGCGCAGCACGGCGTGTAGACCGAGCGTGATCTCGGTCTGCATGTCGGCGAGTTTCTTCTGGATTAACTGAGTAGCGGCCAGCGGGCGGCCAAACATCATGCGGCTGAGGGTATACTCGCGTGCCGCGTGCCAGCAGAACTCAGCGGCCCCAAGAGCCCCCCAGGCGATCCCGTAGCGGGCGTTGTTCAGACAGGAAAACGGGCCGCGCAGCCCCTTCACGGCAGGTAGCTGATTCTCCGCCGGCACGAAGACGTCCTGCATCATGATCATGCCAGTGACCGAGGCACGCAGCGAAAACTTTCCCTCGATCTTCGGTTGTGTCAAACCTGACATGCCTCGTTCGAGGATAAACCCGCGGATATCGCCCCGGTCATCCTTCGCCCACACCACCAGCACATCGGCGATCGGCGAATTGGTAATCCAGGTCTTCGATCCGTTGAGAACGAAACCACCGTCGACAGAAACGGCGCGTGTGCGCATTGCGGCAGGATCGGACCCGGCATCCGGCTCGGTTAGGCCGAAGCAGCCGACAAGCTCGCCGGTGCGAAGTTTCGGCAAATACTTCTGCCGCTGCTGCTCCGACCCAAAGGCGTAGATCGGATACATGACCAGCGAAGATTGGACAGAAAACGCCGAGCGATAGCCGGAATCGACACGCTCGACCTCGCGGGCGATCAGGCCGTAGCTGACGTAATTGACCCCCGCGCAGCCGTAGCCCTCCAGCGTCGCACCCAGGAAGCCCATCTCGCCAAACTCGTTCATGATCCCGCGGTCGAACTTTTCCAGCCGGTTCGCCATCAGAACACGCGGAAACAGCTTTTCCTGGCAAAAATCATGCGCGGCGTCGCGAACGGCACGCTCGTCTTCCGACAGGGCTCCCTCCAGTCGAAGCGCGTCATCCCACGCAAAGGGGGTAAAGTGGCTGGCGGGGCGGGGCGGGGCGTCATCCATACAATGGTCTCTCCATGTTCTATTCCTGGAGGTTCATGCGAGCGGTGCTCAGAACGCTCAGGCGTCGCGGTTCTCGGGTGTCTGGGGACGGCGTGCGCGCAACATCATAAAGGCTGGCACCTCGTCGCCAAAGCCGACAACGGCTGGTCCCAGATCATCGTCACGATGATATCGTTCCCGCTTCGGATCATCCCGCTTTGGCTCGTCTCTTCGCGGATCATCGCGCCGGGGCGGGCGTTCCGAGCCGCGCATCGTGCCCGACATCTCCGGAGGCACACCGTCCGCACGGACACGCTCATCTGTCGATCGTTCGCGCCTTGCCCACGATTTGTCCGTTTCGGCCTTATCCCTTCCAGGCCTTGCCCTGACGGATTTGTCGCGGGCTGTCGGCTGCGCGGCGCGCTTGTCCTTGTCGGCGACCTTCCTGGCGCCAGCCTTCTTCGATTCGGGTTTCTTTCTTCCTCGGCGCTTGCGCCCGTCCTGTTCAGACCAGTCGACCGGGTCCAGTCCTTCGACCAGCATCGGAGGGATCGGGTGGCCGATCAGCTTCTCGATCGCCTCCACGGCATAGCGGTCATCCGGCGAGGCGATAGTGAAGGCATGCCCCTCCAGCCCGGCGCGTCCGGTACGGCCGATGCGGTGTACATAATCCTCCGCATGGATCGGCACATCGAAGTTGAACACGTGCGACAGGCCGCCGATGTCGAGGCCCCGCGCCGCGACATCGCTGCATACCAGCAGTTTCAACTCGCCGGCCTTGAATTTCTCCAAGGTGGCAAAGCGGATGGTTTGCGCCATGTCGCCATGCAGCGCGCCGGCGCTGAAGCGATGCTTCGACAGCGACTTATACAGGATATCGACGTCGACTTTTCGGTTACAGAAGATCAGCGCGTTCTGCACATTCTCGTTGCGGATCATCCGGCGAAGCGCTTCGCGCTTGTCGTGCTCCGCCACAAGAGCAAGCCCCTCGGTGATGGTCGTGGCGACGGTCGCGGAGCGGGATACAGTGACTTCCTTGGGATTACGCAAGAAAGCGTCGGCCAGGCGGCGGATCTCCGGCCCCATCGTGGCCGAGAAGAACAACGTCTGCCGGGCGGCGGGAAGCAGCGAGACAATCCGCTCGACATCCGGAATGAAACCCATGTCCAGCATGCGGTCGGCTTCGTCGATGACCAGAATGGCGGAGTCGGATAGCAGGATGGAGCCTCGCTCGAACATGTCCAACAACCGGCCAGGCGTCGCAATCAGGACGTCGACACCGCGCATCAGCACATCTTTTTGATCGGACATGCTTTCGCCGCCAATGATCAGTGCATGGGTCAACTTCAGGTATTTGCCGTATTGCTGAAAATTCTCGGCCACCTGCAGCGCCAGTTCCCGGGTGGGCTCCAGGATCAGGCTGCGGGGCATGCGGGCGCGGGCGCGCCGTCCGGTCAGGATATCCAGCATCGGCAGGGTGAAGCCGGCGGTTTTGCCGGTGCCGGTTTGCGCCACACCCATGACGTCGCGGCCCATCAGGACGAACGGGATCGCCTGTTCCTGGATCGGCGTCGGGTGGCGATAACCGAGTTCCTCGATCGCGCGTAGAAGATCGTCCGATAGACCGAGATCGGCAAAAGTCGTTCGGGCCGCTTCGGGCGGCGGCCCTTCGGCGATAGGGATGACGTTGGCCTCGCGCCCCGGCTCATCTGGAGTATTTAGATCTGTAGAGACGGCGTCGGGCGAACTCGGAGTCTTATGCATGCGGCCAATCGCAACTAGCGGGGCCGTCTCATCTGGCGTGCCGCGATCGTGCGAAGAACTTTCGACCGCAGGCGTCTCAACCATCGAGGTATTGGCAATAGCCGCCTCAACCACTGGCGTATCTGCCACTGGAGTTTCTGCCACGGCACTGATCGTACCTGGCCCGGTTGATTCCGCGTCAGTGGGTTCCCGTGAGGCGGTGGTTGATTCGGTCAAATCGGGTCCAGTCGATTACATGGCTGCGATTAATCGGACGACAGCCGCGCACAAGTTGAACGAGAATCCCGAATGAGATGCCCCGCTTCTACTCGCGCGACGGGCGGGGTATCGGGATTACCAACGAGAAAGTCAAGGATCGACCTGGAAAGCGGTCGGGCGACCGCTTGGCAGGTTCAGCGTCGCTTTATGCCATCGACCCTGGCGAGCGCCCCGCATGAGGTGCCAACAACCGATTACCAGAATAGGGTTCATCGCTGGGCGAGGTTCTGAATGACCACTTAGCAATTTTGTGCTAGAGCGCGGACTCACGCATTGAATAGAGCACTCGATATGGATCACGAGCGCTTGAAACGCAAGATGGTCGCCGTGCTCATCGCTGACGTGGTCGGTTATAGCCGATTGATGGCGATGGATGAAGAGGGCACCCACCTTCGCCTCAACCGGCTCAAGGAAGCGGTGATCGACCCCGGCGGAAGTCGTCATAGCGGCCGGTTTATCCGCAGCATGGGCGACGGTATGCTTGTCGAGTTCGACAGCGCCATCGACGCGGTGCGCTTTGCCATCGAGGTACAGAACGGACTGGCCCGATCAGAGGAACACGTTGAACCCGAGCGCCGCATCATGCTGAGAATCGGGATCAATATAGGCGACGTCATTTTCGATGCGAAGGATATTTACGGGAATAGTATCAATATCGCCGCGAGATTGGAGCAATGGGCTGAACCCGGCACCGTTTATGTAACCGCGGTGATATATGACCAGCTTCGTAGCTATCCAGCACTATCGTTCAAAGACAAGGGAAAACGTGAATTCAAGAACATAGACCGTCCGATACACGTTTTCCGTGTTCAGGGTATCAAAAGCGACGAGAAAAGCGCTTCGGGGTCTACGATCCACTTATTGCGTCGGCGATACTTCCCGCATGCATTTGCCCGGAAACCAACAGTCAAGCGAGCCGTGGTCGCGCTGAGCATTGCCGGCACTGTCGGTATGGCCGCGTTCCCGCACTACTATCGCGCGCCGGTCACCTCACGCACCGCGTCAATTTTGGTGCTTCCGTTCCGCAATGTCAGCGACGACGCGGGGCAGAATTATTTTGCCGATGCGGTGACAAGCGATGTTGCCACTGACCTGTCGCGAATTCGGGATGTCGTCGTCATCTCGGCAGCTACAGCCTTCAGCTTCAAGGGAAAGCCGGTCGATCCCAAACAGATCAATCACGATATCGGCGTTCGTTACCTGATCGTTGGCAGCATCCGGCGCATCGGTCAGCAGATAAACACTAACATTCAACTGATCGAGGCAGCCTCGGGCGTGCAGCTTTGGGGTGAGCGCTTTGATAATGACTTTGTCGACCTGGGAAAACTTGAAGAGGGAATTACCGGCAGAATTGCCGCCTCGCTCGATGTCCAATTGGTGCAGGCTGAGGGTCATCGCGCCGAGCGAGCTGTCGTGCCCGACGCGCTGGACTTACGATTGCGCGCGACGAGCCTGTTTTTCCAGTCCGTCAATCCTGAAAACGTGATGGCCGCCCGGAATCTACTGATCCAAGCGGTTCACCTCGACCCGGGTTCGGCTGAAGCTTGGGCTCGGCTTGGTCAATTGACTGCGTCCGATTATTTTAATCATTGGAACGCCACGGGGCGGCATCAGCTCGGTGACGCCGAGGAGGCGGTGCGGAAAGCACTATTGCTCGACCCAAATCTCGCCTTAGCCCATTTCGCAAACGGTTTCGTACAACGCGCGCGGGGTGAACATCACTTGGCGATTGAGGCTTTCGACCACGCTATCGAGCTCAATCCAAGTTTTGCACTCGCCTACGCTCAGAAAGCTGACGAGCTCATCCTTCTCGGACGTCCAAGCGAGGCGCAGCCGCTTGTCGAGCGCGCGATCAAGCTTAGCCCGCGTGATCCATCGCTCGGCATGTTCTATTGGTTTATCGGTCGGGCCAATTTCTTCGCTGGACGCTATGATCAAGCAATCCCGTGGCTACGCAAATCCGTCGAGATGCGGCCGAACGTGTGGTATAATGGACTTTATCTGGCCAGTGCTTACGCATTAAATCAAGATATTGACGAAGCCAGGAAAACATTGGCGGCATTTAACCGCCGGTTTTCTCAACCAGTCTACACAGTCGCTCTAGTGGCCGATCAGGAGACGACAAATCCAAGTAGTGACCCGACCGTGATCGCCGCTCGTGACAAATTCCATCTTGGTTTACTTCGAGCAGGAATGGCCGAGAATTGACCTTTCCAGCGCTGCCAGTTCAGCTAAAGTCGGGAGGAATCGTTGGTGAACGGGCGTGATTTTGTAGGTGCAACAGCACATCCCGGGGCTTTGAACTTGAATAGTTGTTAAAGCGGAAATCCAGCCAGCATAGCGCTTTTGACCAAGGAGATCAGCATGGCAACCAACCCAGGTGACCCTTTAGGACAGGTCGAGGAACTTTTCAACAAAAGCCTCACCCCGAAAATAACCAGAGAGATGCAGACCCTTCTCGAGCATGAAGACGGCAGCGGGGAGAGGGCGGAGGCCAAACGTTCTGCCTACAAGGCAATCGTTGAATTATGTGACTATTTGAATCGTTGGAATGGCGACGAGCGAGGGGATCCGAGAAACCTGACGGATCGATGGGATCTGGCGCGTGCCGGACGGGAAATAGAACGCGCGCTGGAGATCAATTCAAACCTTGCACTCGCGCATTACGCGCAAGGCTTTATTCATCGTACGCAAGGCAAACACCCTGAAGCGCTGTCGTCCTTCACAAGGTCCTTGGAGATCGATGACAGTTATGCTCGAGCCTGGGCACAAAGAGGAGCCGAGTTGCTGTATCTGGGACTTCCGGTGCAGGCATTGCCCGCGGTCCGCAAGGCCATTGATCTCAGCAAGGGCAGCCCCATCCGCGGCATGTTTTTTTGGTACTTGGGTCGGATCAAGTCCTTCATGGGACACTACGAGGATGCGATCCCGTGGCTGCGGCTCTCGACGGAGCTTTGGCCAAAAGTTTACTACAACCACCTGTACCTCGTCAGCGCGTACGCCCTGATCGGCGAGGAAAGGCACGCAAGAAAGGAATTGGAAGAATTCAATACCAAATTTCCCGATTACACGATTAAGCGCGTCATCGAGAACGAAAAGACAAACCCTGCCACCACCGCCTTTTTCGAAGAAGGGCGGCGCAGATTTCAGTTGGGTTTGCGCCTCGCCGGAATGAGTGAGTGACCCGATGATTCCGCCGCGCCAGCCCCAGCCCACTGACGGGAAATAGAAGGCTTAGGAAAGCCAACACGGCACGACACTACAGCAGCAGCGGAACGATCACCGCAGTCAGCAGGGCGTTCAGGCCCATAGCGATGCCGGCAAATGTGCCGGCTAGCGGATCGATCTGAAACGCCCGCGCAGTGCCGATGCCGTGCGCCGCCAAGCCAGCCGCAAAACCCCGGGCGCGCTTGTCGGAGATCCGCAGCCGGTTCATCAGGGGCGTCACCATGATCGCGCCGACTATCCCGGTCAGGATGACCAGCACGGCGGTCAGCGCGGCGTCGCCTCCCAGGCTCGAAGAAATCGCCATCGCTACCGCCGCGGTCACCGATTTCGGCGCGATCGAGCTTACGACAGCCGGCGATGCACCCAACCAGCGAGCGATCAGGATTGCCGAACCCAAGGCAGTGAAAGAGCCGGCGAACAGCGCACACACCATCGGCAGAATGGATCGTATAACCAGATAGCGGTTCTGGTACAGCGGTATTCCCAACGCCACGGTCGCCGGACCCAACAGGAAATGGATGAATTGAGCACCGTCGAAATAAGCCGCGTATGGGGTGCCGGTGGCGAGCACCAGGACGCCGACCAGGCCGACAGAGAGCAGCACCGGATTGGCGAGTGGATGCCGTCGGACAGCCGCCGAAATCCGGTCGCACCCACAGTAGATCAGGATCGTCACCGTCAGCCAGAGCAGCGGCGTCCGCGCTAGGTAAACCCAGAGAGAGAAGACATCGTCCTTCATCGGGTTCGGCGAGCCACGAAGGTGAAGACCCATGCCGTGACGACCAGACTGAGAGCGGTCGAGATGAACACCGCCGCCAGTGATTGGCACCGCGTTTCCGGCCAGAACGTCGAGTCGCTGGATCACGCCGACACCAGCCGGAATGAACAGCAGCGATAGGTGCGACAGGATGCCGGCTCCGGTCTGCTCGAATGTGCCGTCACGCAATTCCGTGGGTAGCATCTGGCCCACCCGATCGCGCAGCATCAGCAGCAGCACGCACAAGACAAGACCGATGACCGGGCCCGGTATCGGCAGGTTGGCAACCCGCGCGATGGCTTCCCCAACGAGTTGGCAGAGCAGGATCAGGCCGAGGCTGAGCAGCATACGGCTGAGGGATCAGACCGGGACAAGCCAGGCAGCAATGCCCTGGCCGGTTCTAATGCCCAATTTGGCACAGTCGGGGTAAATGACGTTGCGTACAGAGCCGGCAGACATGAATCGATTTTCCCGTGTTGACCGGGCGGCCCGGCTATAGTCGCCAAGTTTATAACGGCGGGGAACACGATGCCAGATAGGGTATCGTGCAACTTTCGGCGGTTTTCAGAAGAACAAATACGTGTTCCCTTGCGACCCAGTGTTTGCGGAGCGGATACATCGTGTTGGCGGTTCAGTCATCGGACCGTTGTCCTGATATCTGGCCGCGGCGTTAATTACGTCTTGAGTTCGAAACGAATTTCCGCGGAACCGATGCGTGTCGTTGCGTTAGGATTGCATTATGATTTGGGGTTTCCAGCTCGCTGGTGTCCGCTCACCATCCGGGTTATCTGAAGATCTGATGGGAGAGAAAAAGAATGCTGAGCTTGGCCGGAAAAGTCGCAATTGTAGCCGGGGCGGGCTCGGTGGGTCCGGTCGGTGGCAAGATCTGGGGCAATGGCAAGACGACCGCCATACTGTTCGCCAGGCAGGGCGCAGCGGTCTTTCTGCTGGATATCAACCAGGAAGCGATGACGGAGACCCGCTCCATCATTGAGGGTGAAGGCGGCACCTGCGCCGCGCATCGTTGCGATATGATGGTCGCTGCCGAGGTGCGGGACATGATACAGGCGTGCCTGGATCGTTTCAAGCGCATCGACATTCTGGTGAACAACGTCGGTGGGTCGGCGCCCGGAGACCCGGTGTCGATGACCGAGGAGGTGTGGGACCGGCAGATCGACTTCAACCTGAAGACCGCGTTTCTGGGCTGCAAATTCGTGCTGCCGGTGATGGTCGAGCAGGGCAAGGGGGCGATTGTCAATATTGCCTCGGTCGCCGGAATGCGGAACGATTTCCGCAGTGGCCGGTCGCATGTGGGATATAGCGCATCCAAGGCGGGGGTGATCCAGCTCTCGCGATCAGTAGCAGGGACCTACGCGAAGCAGGGCATCCGCGTAAATACGGTCGTGCCCGGGCTGATGCACACGCCGCTTGTGGAGTATCGGCTTGCCCGGACGGTAGGCGGCAACGACGCCCAGGCGCTGATCGATGCGCGCAACGCGGCGGTACCCATGGGGCATATGGGCGACGCGTGGGATGTGGCGCACGCGGTGCTGTTTCTGGCATCCGATGAGGCCCGGTTCATCACCGGAACAGAGATTGTGGTGGATGGCGGAAGCACTGCGGCCATGCCCTGAACTGCCGCCCCAGCTTCTGGACGATTCGGCGCTAGACGGTCGATTGTCGTCCCCATTGTGACAATGGCGATTCGGTTGCCACCTGGCTCAGGTGCATGATCGCTATTCTACGACGTGTCGTGCGTCTGACAGGTCCGCGGATTGGACAGGCAGACCTGGTTGGTGTGCAATAGGCGCTGGAGCAACAGGAGGGAACCATGGCACAACCCGCATCTTCCGAATCACGCGACCGCGTCCGCAACACCGTCCCCAAAATGATCGAAGTGACCGAGAAGGTGCTGTTCGGCGACATCTGGGAGCGGCCCGAGCTTTCCAAGCGCGACCGCAGCCTTGTGGTTTGCGCTGTGCTGACCGCGACCTATCGGCCGGAGCAACTTCGCGGTCACCTCCAGCGCGCCCTGGACAATGGGCTGACCAAGACCGAGCTTTCCGAGATGATAACCCATGTGGCGTTCTATGCCGGCTGGCCAGCTTCGATGTCTGCCGCGAATATCGCGCGTGAGGTCTTCGAGGCCAATCCATGACGATTGGCGATTGAAGCTGGCGCGGAGGTTTGATCAATGAAGGCGGGCTTTATCGGCCTGGGCACCATGGGTGCCAGCATGGCCGCCAATCTTCAAGCGGGTATCCAGAAGGACGGCCATACCGTCCTGGTGCATGACGTGCGGCGGGACAGCGCCGCACCTCACATCAAGAACGGCGCGCGATGGGTTGATAGCCCCGGCGCGATGGCCGCTGAATGCGACATTATCTTTTCCTCGCTGCCCGGCCCGATCGAGTTCGAGGCGGTGTCGTACGGCGAAGATGGGCTGCTCGCGGCGATCCGTCCCGAGACCGCTTATTTTGACTTGACGACGAACGCGCCGAGCACGGTGCGCAAGGCGTATGGGGACTATGAAAAGAAGGGTGCGTTCCTCTTCGACGCCCCCGTTAGTGGTGGCCCGCGCGGCGCGGCGTCCGGTAAATTGGCAATCTGGTGCGGCGGCGACGCCGACGTCTTCGACAAATGGAAGCCGGTGCTGGATACAATCGGCGACCAGGCGAAGTACATTGGCCCGATCGGTGCCGGCTCGGTGGCAAAACTTGTGCACAATTGTTACGGATATATCGCCACCGCGGCGGCCGCCGAGGTTTTCAGCATGGGGGTCAAGGCCGGCATTGAGCCACTCGCGATCTGGGAGGCCGTGCGGCAGGGTGCCATCGGCCGGCGCGGCGCATTCGAGTCCCTCACCGATCAGTTCCTGCCGAACACATACGAGCCGCCAGCCTTCGCTCTGCGGCTCGCCCACAAAGACGTCTCCCTGGCAACCGCGCTCGGCCGGGAGCTGAACGTGCCGATGCGGATGGCCAACCTGGCCCTGGCCGACCTGGCGGAGGGGCTGAACCGAGGGTGGGGCAACCGCGATTCCCGCGCGATCATGGTCCTGCAGACCGAACGCGCCGGGGTCGAGGTGAAGGTAGACCCGCAACGACTGACCGAGGCGCTGGATAACAAGGCGAAAAACGGATAGCGGCGTCCGGTCGTCCAGCATCGCCGCGTCGGGTGCCCGAGGCTTGCAATTTGGCCGGAATGCCAAATATCAGTCGTATGAGTTCCCGAACAAGAGCAACCCGATGAGGTCCGTCTCGCCGTTGTGCCCTCGGACGCGGCTACAGGCCACCCTGCTTCATCCGTACTGTAAATCTGTCTGGCAAGTCGATGTCCGGTAGCAACCTGTTCGGCGAACTTCGTCGATTTGCCCGCACCTCGGGTGCTGTCGGTGGCATCGCGGCGCGCGTCGCCGGGGAGCGGATGTTTGGCATCAAGACTGACCGAGCCGCCCACGCCGAAGACTTGAAGAGCATCCTTGGCGGCTTGAAAGGGCCGCTTATGAAGGTGGCGCAGTTCCTGTCCACGGTGCCTGACGCACTGCCGGCCGAATATGCCGAGGAACTGGCTCAACTGCAGGCCAATGCGCCCGCCATGGGCTGGAATTTTGTTCGTCGCCGCATGGCCAGCGAGCTCGGTCCGGACTGGCAGTCCGAAGTTTGCCGCGTTCAGCCAGCAGGCCTCCGCCGCGGCGAGCCTCGGGCAGGTGCATCGCGCCACGCTGCTGGATGGCACCGAGGTTGCCTGCAAGCTGCAATACCCGGACATGCCAAGCACCGTCGAAGCTGATCTGCGGCAGTTGAAGCTGGCGATGGCTGTATATCACCGTATGGACAACGCCATTCAGCAGGACGAAATCTACAAGGAACTGAAGGAGCGCCTGCGGGAGGAGCTGGACTACGAGCGCGAGGCGGCACAGATGCGTCTGTACGGCCTCATGCTGAAGCACCACCCGAACGTGCATATCCCGGTCCCGCTGCCGGCCTTCAGCACCAAGCGCCTGCTGACCATGACTTGGCTGGACGGACAGCCGCTGATGCGCCGCCTGGCCGAGGATCCGCCGCAGGAGGAACGCAACCAGATCGCCGAAGCGCTATTCCGCGCTTGGTATGTACCGTTTTACCGCTATGGCGTGATCCATGGCGACCCGCATCTGGGGAACTACCAGGTTCGCCCCGGCGGCTCGGTCAATTTGCTGGATTTTGGCGCGATCCGGGTGTTTGCCGCCCGCTTCGTCAGCGGCGTTATCGAGCTGTTCGAGGCCGTTCGCGACAGCGACGACGAGCGCGCGCACCACGCCTATGAGACGTGGGGCTTCACCGACCTGTCGCGCGAGAAAATGGACGTGCTAAACCTGTGGGCGCGGTTTCTGTATGAGCCGCTGATGCAGGATCGGGTGCGACGCATCCAGGAAACCAACGATCCGACATTCGGCCGGGAAGTCGCCGAACGGGTGCATGCCGGCTTGAAACGGACCGGCGGCGTGATGCCGCCGCGGGAGTTCGTCCTGATGGATCGCTCCGCCATTGGCCTCGGCGGCGTATTCCTGCGGCTGAAGGCGGAACTGAACTGGAGCCGTCTGTTCCACGACCTGATTGCCGATTTCAACGAAGCGGCTCTGGCCGAACGCCAAGCGCTGGCACTGGCAGAGGCTGGGGTTCCGTTGGCACGATAACGAGATAAGTCCAGTTATCATTTCGTCCACGGTAGCCCATCCGGAAAGGCATCTCGGCGAAGCCCGTCGGCAGAGTAATCGATTTCCTCCGGCCAGGTTAGCCCGACGCCGTTCGGCAGGATGATCATGGTCGCAACGAAATAGTCACCGTCCCGGAGCGGCGTGAACCAGCCGCCCCGGTCGATGATCGGCAGGAAATCGACGACCCCGCACACGCCATCAGACCAGGTGATGCTGACCGTATGGTCGATGTGGGCGATGGCCTTGACGATCTCGTAGAGCATGGCTCAGCCCATCCGGGTGATTCGCCCTGCCGTCAGGCCGCCGTCGATAACGAGCTCCGACCCTGTCATATGGCTCGACTGATCTGACGCAAGGAACAATATGCCATTGGCGATATCCTCCGCCTCGCCGGCCTTGCCGATGGGGACCGACGCCTCGGCCATCTTATAAGGATCGATCGGCTGGTTATGGCTGGCTGGCAGCTTGTTCCAGATTGGCGTCGCAATGATGCCCGGATGCACCGAGTTGACCCGGATTCCATCGCCAGCCTGCGCACATTCCAGAGCCATCGACTTGGCGAATAGCCGCACCGCTCCCTTGGTCGCGCTATAACCGGCCAAGCCAGCCGAACCACGCAGTCCCGCCACCGACGACAGCATCACGATCGAGCCGCCATTGCCGGCGCGGCGCATCGCGGGAATACAATACTTGGCAGAAAGAAAAACGCCGTCCACGTTGATCGCCATCTGCCGGCGCCAGTCCTGCAGCGACATGTCGACGGCGTTGCCCATAATGCCGATACCGGCATTTGCCACCATGATGTCGAGTCGCCCCAGGCGATCCTCGGCGGCTGCAATGACCGCCGGCCAGCCGGCTTCCTCGCTCACGTCGTGGTGAAGGTAGATCCCGCCGATTTGCTCGGCCAGCGCCGACCCGGCCGCGTCGTCAAGGTCGGTCAATACAAGTTTTGCTCCCTCCCGCGCCATGACACGGGCGGTCGCCGCGCCAATCCCGGAAGCCGCTCCGGTGATGATCCCGACCTTGCCTTCCAACAGTCCCATTGGTTCCCCCTTTACTCTTGCTTTGCCAACCGATCATCCCATCCCACGGCGCCGCTTCCAAGTGCGCCATCCCGGCGAGTGGTTTGATGCCATGCAGCGCGACGGCACGTCGTTCAAGGCAACCAAGGAAAATTTCCTTGCAATCCGCCGGCCATCTCGGCGCTTCGGCAAAGACGAAAATGTGGCCGAGGTGATCGCCTTCCTGTGTGGTCCGCATGGCGAGTACATCAATGGCGCAGCGCTGCCGATCGATGGTGCGTGGGCGGCCGGGCTATAGAATTGCCGAAGTCATACCAATGATCCGAAGGGCCTATGGGACGCGAGCGGGGTTGGAGGGGCGCTTGCGCTTATTCCGCGACCGCCTGACCGAGATAATATGAGAAACGCGCCGTTGCTGAGTAGAATTTCTCCTCTGCTTCGGGGACGCCCTTGTCGCGGTACCAGGGCAGATGTCGTCCGGTGAAGCGTCCCGCCACCCGGACCGCGTTCATAGGCGCGCCCGGATTGAAGAAGGTCTTGTCGTAAAGCGCGAAGGTCGTGTCGATCGCCGCGCGATACACCGGGTCGCCGCCCGGCCGCAGCGGTGCCAGTTCATCGCGCCAGAATTGTTCTTCCCACTCCCAGATCCGCCAGCTGCGGTCACCGATCAGAAATGGCTCGTCGCGCAGCGCTTCGCGGTCGGACAGATCGAGCGCGATACCGGCTTTGCCGATCTGCTCCCGCGCCGCGAGTGCAGCGAGATCGCCCAGAAAGTCGGCAGGCATTGCCGGATTGAATTCAAGGTCCGGGTCTGTGATGCAGAAGTGGCGCGGCAGCAGCGCGAACGTGGCGGGGTCGAGTAGAATATGACGCGGCCCATTATTAGCCGGCAGCACGACGACCGAGGTCCCCTCTACCGGCTTGGCTAGCAGGTCGAGCATGGCCGGATAGCGGGACCCACCGTCGATCAGTACGATGCGGCGAAAACCCAGGTCGCGCAATTGCGACACCATCCGAGCGGTATAGGTCGGGTTGTTGAAGCACGGCACGAAAGCCGGGACTTCAGCCTGCAGATAAGACACCACCGATGAAAACACCGGCCGCGGAGGCAGCGGCGGCGAGGCGGCGGCCACCGCCCTTGGCGACAAGCAGCCTCGAACCGGCGAGAGAGCGTCGAACAGAGACGGCGCCAGCAGATGCACGACGCGGCCAGCAATGAACAGCATGTTGAATTGTTCGTCGCCATACTCCCGGTCGCGCGCCAACGGGAGGAAACCCGCGCGAAACAGGCGGTCGACAACGCCGCCGGCGCTGCTGCCCTGGCGCCAGAACGGAAAGTTTTCGCACTCGACGAACACCGCGAGCGTCCGTTGCAAGACCAGGGACGCCCCCGCCAGCGCCTGTTCGGCGGCGCCCTCCACATCGATCCACAGAAAAAAGCTCGCCCCCGCTGGGCCAAGGCGACCGGTAAACAGCCCATCCAGGGTTTGCGCTTCCACATCAAAGCTGTCGTAGGTTGCCGCCTCGTCGCGCAGCAGCAGCGACGTCTTGCCGGTGTCGCGCTGCTCGACGACCGAGGCCGGCACGATACGACCGTCCACATAGGCACGCGACAGCGTCCGGGGCGCATGCACCATGACCCGCCCGTTGCGGTCAGTCACCGCCAAGTTACGATAGACCACACCGTGCTGAGCAAGCTCCGTCGCGCAGCGATCATGGATTTCGGGATTGGCTTCGAAAGCATGAACCTCACAATCCGGAGCGGCCTTGCGTACTGCCAACGAGATCGCGCCGTCGTTGGCACCGACGTCGCAGAAGACGTCCGGGCGTAGTACATCGAGCAGGTGAAAGAGGGCGTCGCGAAGCGCAATGTTGCCAGCAGGGCCCAGCGTCGCAGTGGACAACACATTGGTCTCGCGTGTCAGCAGGAACGACACCGCGTGGTTCAGCCGGGTCAGTCCCAGCCGATCAGCCAACCACAATTTGACTCGTTTCGACATTGCGCTCCTCCTTCCTGTGGCAGGGTTGCACCGCACGCTGCCTCGTATCGGCTCCGTCGCACGGTCGTGCGAGAGTCCAAAGTAAATCCGGCAGTCGCGACCATGGCCAGTCTTCTACGGGTCTGCTGTCACCCTGGCACCGCGTCATCCCGGTCTTGCCCAACACCTGGCAGAACGGCGGCCAAAGGGTGCGCCTGCACCAGACCGCCATATGAACCACCCGCCACCCCTTGCACCTGGCAGCCGGGACGTGCATTGGGGGGCATCGATCGACTTGGCCGCACGCCGCGTTCGCGACCTGTCGCGTGGCCACCTGACGAAGGAAAAGACGGATGCGCCTTGCGGTGCTGAAGGAGCGGCGAGCCGCTGAAAGCCGTGTCGCCGCGACCCCGGAGACTGTGAAAAAACTGGTCGCCTTGGGACTGACGGTCGCGATCGAATTCGGGTGCCGGCGTGTCAGCCGCTCTGTCCGACGCCGATTTTGCTGCCGCGGGCGCCGAGATCGCGACTGACGCGGCGGCTGCAGTGACCGGCGCCGGGATTGTCTTCGCCGTGCAGACTCCGGAGCCGGAGCAGCGCGCACTGATCCCGCGTGGTGCGCTGCTGGTATGTATCTCAGGTGCCTTCAGCGACACCGAACTGGTGCCCAGTCTGGCCGCCGCGGGCATTGATTGCGCGGCGATGGAACTTCTGCCCCGCATCACCCGTGCCCAGTCGATGGATGTGCTGTCCAGCCAGGCCAATTTGGCTGGTTACCGCGCGGTCGTCGAAGCCGGCTATGCCTTCCAGCGCGGTTTCCCGATGATGATGACCGCCGCTGGTACAGTGCCGCCGGCGCGCGTGTTCGTCATAGGCGCCGGCGTTGCCGGTTTGCAGGCCATCGCCACCGCACGCCGCCTCGGCGCGATTGTCTCCGCCACCGACGTTCGTCCAGCCGCGAAGGAAGAAATTAGATCGCTCGGTGCGACCTTCGTCGGCGTCGAGGATCAGGAAACCGCCGGCCAGACCGGCGCCTACGCGCGCGAAATGAGCGACGCGTTCCGTAAGAAACAAGCCGAACTGATGGCCACCACCGTTGCCAAGAACGACATCATCATCTGCACCGCCCTGGTGATGGGCGGCAAGGCGCCAGTCATCGTCACCCAGCCGATGGTGGACAGCATGAGGGCCGGCAGCGTCATCGTCGACCTGGCCGCCGAGGCCGGCGGCAACTGCGCGGCGACCATAGCCGGCGAGAGCACTGTTACCGGCAACGGCGTCACGATCCTTGGTTTCCGCAATTGGCCCAGCCGGATCACGGTCGCGGCTTCGGCGCTGTATGCGCGCAACCTGCTGACCTTCCTGACCACCTTTTGGGATAAGGAGCGGAACGCACCGAACCTGCCGGAGACGGATGACATCGTCAAAGGCGTCATGCTGACCCGCGGCGGAGCGAGTGTTCATCCGCATTTCCTGCCCTCGCAGGCCGCCTGACCGTCTGGAGACCACCACAGATGAACCCCACCCAACTGGCGGATGAGGCCACGCGCCTTGCCGATCGAGCCGTCGAACTGGCCAACCACGCGCAGACGATGGCGGCAAATCTGGCGTCCGGCGCCTCGGCTACGGTAGCGCCCGAGGTCAATCCGTTCATCTTCCTGCTGGCGATATTCCTAATGGCCTGCTTCGTCGGTTATTATGTCGTCTGGAACGTCACGCCGGCGCTGCACTCGCCGCTGATGGCCGTGACTAACGCGATATCCTCGGTGATCATCGTCGGCGCCATGCTGGCGACCGGCTTGGCGCTGTCGGGCTGGGCAATGTTTTTCGGCTTCATCGCCGTCACCCTGGCATCGGTCAATATATTCGGGGGCTTCCTGGTAACGCAGCGCATGCTGTCGATGTTCAGGAAAAGACAATAGGGCCGCATCGATGTCTGCCAGCCTGACCTCGCTCGCCTATCTGGCTGCCGCTGTCCTGTTCATCCTGGCGTTGCGCGGCCTGTCCTCGCCGGTCACCGCGCGGGAGGGCAACCGCTTCGGCATGATCGGCATGGCCGTGGCGGTGATCGCGACCCTGCTGCACCGTGGCATGGGTGGCGGCGGTTATCTGCTGATCCTGCTGGGCATCATCATTGGCGGCGGCATCGGCATCGTGGTCGCTCGGCGGATCCAGATGACCGCGCTGCCGCAACTGGTTGCGGCGTTCCATTCGCTGGTCGGTCTGGCCGCCGTGTTCGTAGCGGCCGCCGCGCTGAATGCGCCGGAAGCCTTCAACATTGGCGTCACCGGGAATATCCACACTCAAAGCCTGATCGAGATGTCAATCGGCTTGGCAATCGGCGCCATCACATTTTCTGGCAGCCTGATCGCCTTCGCCAAGCTGCAAGCCTTGATGAAGGGCGCGCCGATCACCTTTCAATGGCAGCATTGGCTGAACCTCGGCCTGGCGATCCTGCTGTTCGTGCTGATAGTGAGCTTCGTCGCATCCGGTGGCAGCCAGATCCTGTTCTGGCTGATCGCCCTGCTGTCATTTGGCCTAGGCTTCCTGATCATCATCCCGATCGGCGGCGCCGACATGCCGGTCGTCGTGTCGATGTTGAACAGCTACTCCGGCTGGGCCGCGGCCGGTATCGGCTTCACCATCCAGAACCTGGCGCTGATCATTACCGGCTCGTTGGTGGGTGCCTCGGGCGCGATCCTGTCCTACATCATGTGCAAGGGGATGAATCGCAGCATCATCAACGTGCTGCTGGGCGGCTTCGGCTCCGAAGGCGGCGCGGCGGCGGCTGGCGGCCCCGCCGGCGACCAGACAGTCAGAAGCGGCAACGCCGACGACGCCGGCTTCATCATGAAGAACGCCTCCAAGGTGATCATCGTGCCAGGCTACGGCATGGCGGTCGCGCAGGCGCAGCATGCCTTGCGGGAGATGGGGGACATCCTGAAACGAGAGGGCGTGGAGGTGAAATACGCCATCCACCCCGTTGCCGGCCGCATGCCCGGCCACATGAACGTCCTACTGGCCGAGGCCAACGTGCCGTACGATGAGGTGTTCGAACTGGAGGAGATCAACAACGAGTTCTCCACCACCGACGTGGCCTATGTCATCGGCGCCAATGACGTGACCAATCCGGCAGCGAAAACCGATCGCACATCCGCCATCTACGGCATGCCGATCCTGGATGTGGAGAAGGCGAGGACCGTGTTGTTCGTCAAGCGCTCCATGGCGTCCGGCTATGCCGGCGTCGATAATGAGCTGTTCTTCCGCCCTAATACGATGATGCTGTTTGGTGACGCGAAGAAGATGACCGAGGAAATCGTCCAGTCCTTTGGTCATTGATCGTCGAGCGGCGGCGGTTCTGCGCTGGAGGCCGAATTATCAGTGCTGATACGTTGATGAACCTCCGCAGGCTTTGGTCTCACGCTCGCTCGCTCACGGACCTGATCTTTCCGCTTCAGCAGGTTGGCGCGTAGCGCAGCTGCCTCACGCGCTTCCCGGATCTGCCTGGCTGAGGGGGACTTTTCGGCAGGCGGCTTGCTCATTCCGCGGTCGAGGCCTGCGGCCGCTTGCGCATCATCGCCTGGCGGCGACAGATCGCAACCATTTCGTCACGGTGGTTCCAGCAGGTGTGCTCGAACTCGACGATGCCGACATCGGGCCGGGACCGGCTTTCTCGCATCGTCAGCACTTTCGTCCGCGCACGCAACGTGTCGCCATGGAACACCGGTTTCGGGAACCGCATTTCGGTGAAACCCAGATTGCCTACGGTGGTGCCGAGGGTGGTGTCGTTGACGCTCATTCCAACCATCAAGCCAGCGGTGAACATGGAGTTGACCAAGCGCTGGCCAAATTCCGTGCCGGCGGCGAAATGTGCGTCCAGGTGCAGCGGTTGGACGTTCAGGGTCAGCGCGCTGAACAGGGTGTTGTCCATCTCGCTTACAGTCCGCGTCCAGGGATGCTCAAATTCCTGGCCAATCGAAAATTGCTCATAGTAGAGACCGGCCATCGCCTCATGCTCCGCGAACCAGACACCAACTCAACCGCATCTACGTGGCGGCGCCAAGAGGCGGCCGCCTCAACAAGCTGTTGCGAGCGAATCATGGCCGAATCCTGAACGGCTCATTGCACGTCACGACCGGCCTGAAAAGACATCTTGACCAATTCAGCGTCATGTGATAGGAAAATAAACCGCATCAGGAGCATCTGATGAATGAGGTATATGATGGAGTCGGCAGCCTGATTGTTTCGGCGCCAGTAACTGTCGGAGGTACCTCGGGCCGATGTCTCAAGGCGAGGATTCTGCTGCTGCAACCTGACCTCTCGAAGTATCTCAAATAAAAGACTCGTTTAGCATGATGCCACCGACGCAGCCATGTTGAGCAACCAGAGGTACGGTAATTGCAGACAGAACCGCCTTGATGCACCATTGATACAAAGCAACATCAGGCCGACGTGACCGCATGTGCGATTGAAACGACCTTCATTCGACTTGCGCTGTTGCTTTGCGATAGAGATTTGCCTACGTTTACGTAATCAATAAGAGGATTCGTCATGCGAATGCAGGCAATGCTGGTGTCGGTCGTGCCGATTTGGCGGCAGCCGCACCTTCTCAATACCTGCAATACGACCCAGCGCCGGCAACGACTTCAAGTTTCCGGCAAAGGCATCGCGAACTCGGCTGATAAGAATACCGGATACTAACCTTAACAACACAAACCAATCAGGAGAAACTACCATGGACAAGGATCGGATCAAGGGTGCCTCCCATCAGGCTAAGGGCTCGGTCAAGGAAGCTGCCGGAAAGGTAACCGGAGATGCGAAGCTACAAGCCGAGGGAAGCGCCGAAAAGGCGGCCGGAAAGGTACAGAATGCAGCCGGCGGCCTGAAGGACGCGGCGCGCAACGCGGTCAAGAAGTAAGGAGTTCTATCGTGTCGACGATCCTTCTCGTCATACTCATCATTCTGCTGCTCGGCGCCCTGCCGACTTGGCCGTACAGCGGTGGCTGGGGCTACTACCCGAGCGGTGGTCTGGGATTGGTCCTGCTGATCGTCATCATCCTGCTGGTCATGGGACGCATCTGACTCCAGCGGCCCGGAAGGTCGACTCGTATGACGCGCGGATTAGTCTGGCCGGGCGCGCGCGAAATCATTCAGTGCCCGTTTCAGAATGCGCTATGGCGAGTCAGCTGGCGTGGCTTTCGAGAACCGGAGCGCAGCGGCCAAGTGGCCGTGAGCACCGGAAGCGCAGAAAGCCGCGTCAGATGGCCGCCGTAGTAGCATTATCAAACGGGCACTCCGGCAGCAGAGCAGGTGAAGATGTTGGGCCGCTGGTATGACCACTGGCGGCGGTTGCCATCAGGCCGCCAGTTTCTCCGCCCGAACGTCCTTGACATCACGAAACGTCAACGCCGGCGCCAGGTCTTCCGCACGCCGCATCATGAATCCCGAGGTGGCTAGGAACACCGGGTCACCATCCACATCGTCGGCCATGGCGGTGCGATTCTCGGCGGCGAATTTCGTCAACGCCACCCGATCCGGCGACGAGACCCAACGGGCCAAAGAATAAGGCGACGTTTCGAAGCCGATCGCGACACCATATTCGCCGGCCAGCCTGGCCTGCAGCACGTCAAGCTGTAAGGTGCCGACAACCCCCACCAGCGGCGCCGATCCATCCTGCGGCCGAAATAGCTGCACGACACCTTCCTCCGCCAATTCCGCCAGCGCCTGCCGCAGTTTCTTGGCCTTCATCGCGTCGTCCAACCGCACACGGCGCAAGATTTCGGGGGCAAAGTACGGAACGCCAGTGAACTGAACGTCCTCGCCGTCGGTCAGCGTGTCGCCAATGCGCAACGTGCCGTGGTTGGGAATGCCCACCACATCCCCGGCAAACGCCTCATCGGCGATCTCCCGTTCGCGTGCAAAAAAGAACTGCGGTGCATGCAGCGGGATCGATTTCCCCGTCCGCACCTGCTTCAGCCGCATGCCGCGCACCAGCCGCCCGGAGCACACCCGCGCGAAGGCGATCCGGTCGCGGTGATTGGGGTCCATGTTCGCCTGGATCTTGAATACCAGCGCCGTCAATCCGGCCTCGGTTGCCTCGATGGTTCGCTTGTCGGCCGGTTGGGCGCGCGGCTGAGGCCCGTATTCCGCCAGTCCGTCCAGCAGGTCGTTGACGCCGATATCCTTGATCGCGCTGCCGAAATACACCGGCGTCAGATGACCGGCGTTGAAGCTGTCCAGCTCGAATTCCGGCAAGGCGGAGCGGATCAGGTCTACCTCGTCGCCGACCGCCTGCAGCCGCGGATCGGACTGCGATAGTTCCTTCGTCAAATGCATCTCCCGCTTGCGCAGGTCATACGTGCCCGCGAAGTCGGCCGCACGCCCGACCGGCCAGGTAACCGGGGCGGTATCCAGCGCCAGGGTGGAGGCGATCTCATCCAGCAGCTCGATCGGGTCGCGCGCCTCGCGGTCCATCTTGTTGATGAAGGTGACGATAGGGATGTCGCGCAGCCGGCAGATCTCGAACAGCTTGCGGGTGCGCGCCTCGATCCCCTTCGCCGCGTCGATCACCATGACCGCGGAGTCCACCGCGGTCAGCGTGCGGTAGGTATCTTCGGAAAAATCCTCGTGGCCTGGCGTGTCCAGCAGGTTGAAAACGCGACCGGAATACTCGAACGTCATCACAGAGGTGACGACGGAGATGCCGCGGTCACGCTCGATCCCCATCCAGTCGGACCGGGTGCGTCGCCGTTCGCCCTTGGCGCGGACGTTGCCGGCAAGCTGGATGGCGCCGCCGGCCCGCAGCAGGTGCTCGGTCAGGGTCGTCTTGCCGGCGTCGGGATGAGAGATGATGGCAAAGGTGCGACGACGGGCGATCTCGGCGGCGGAGTCGGTCATTCCAGGGCTTTCGTGACAACGCCACGGTATATAGTAAGCCTGCCAGGAAGCGTCACGCCCGGATCCGTCCAAGGCAACGCCCGCACCACCGGCCGCCAACAAGGCATCGAGACGTTGAAGCCGCCCGCGAAAAAACGCCCACTGTCAGCCCAAGTGCAGATCGACCGCGTCGGCGGTGAGGGTGACGGTGTCGGTGCATTGCCAGATGGGACGCCGGTGTATGTGCCGTTTACCCTGCCGGGTGAACTGGCGACCGTTGCTCCGCAACACCCACGCGGCGATGGATGGCTGGCGCGGACGGTTAGCCTCGATCGGTCCAGCGAAGCCCGCGTCGACCCGCCATGCCGGCATTTCGGCCATTGCGGTGGCTGCGCACTGCAGCATTGGCGGGAGCCGGACTATGCCGAGTGGAAGCGCGGCCTGCTGCTCGCCGCCCTGCGCCGAGCCGGCTTCGCTTCGGCCGAACAGGTCCGGCTGATTCGTGGCAGGCCATATGAGCGGCGCAGGTTGGACTTCGCGGTGCGGCGTGATCGCGGTCGGATCGTTCTCGGGTTGCACGCAGCAGGCGCCTCGGAGGTTGTCGACCTGACCCACTGTGTGGTGTTGCATCCCGACCTGATGGCGCTGACATTCCCGTTGCGGGACGTGTTGCAGTCGGTTCAGGCCGTCCGGCGGGAGGCATCGGTGGTCATCAATCTGGTCGAGTCGGGTCCCGATGTCCTGTTGCGGACAGATGCGACCCTGTCGCTGTCGGACCGCAATGGGCTTATTGCATTTGCCCGCGCTCACGCAGTGCCGCGCATCTCCTGGGCCATCGGCAACGCCGATCCCGAGCCGGTCTGCGTTTTCCGGCCGCCCATCGCGAAGCTGTCCGGTGGCGAGATGCGGCTGCCGCCGGCAGCCTTCCTGCAGGCGACCGCGGCCGGTGAGCGTGCGATCGTCGAGGCCGTCATGGCGGGGTTGCCGGAGCGCATGTCCGGCCGCGGCCGAATCGCTGAACTGTATGCGGGATGTGGCACGTTGACGTTTGCTTTGGCCGGGAAAGCCCGTGTCGCCGCCTGGGAAGGCGATGCGGTCTCGACAGCGGCTTTGAAGGACGCGGTGAACCGGACGGGGCTCGCGGGCCGGATCGACGTGACGCAGCGCGATCTGGCGCGTCAGCCACTTTCGGCAAACGAGCTCACCGGCTTTCCTATCGTGGTGCTGGACCCGCCGCACGCCGGCGCCGCGGCGCAGATCGCTCAGGTCGCAGCGGCCGGCGTTGCCTTGGTGGTTTACGTGAGCTGCAATCCGGCGACGCTAGCGCGTGATGCCCGGACGTTGCAGACCGCCGGCTACGCGCTCGCCTCGGCCACCGCGATCGACCAGTTCCTCTGGTCCGCTCGGCTCGAAAGCGTCTGCGTTTTTCAGCGAACTTAAATTCGCACGCCGCAGTACCGCGAAAATCAAGTTCGATCCAATTTTTCCAATGGACGCCGAAGCAGCATGACCATTTCGTTAAGGCCTCTGTCTCTCGCCGAGATGGATCAGGCGGCTGTCATTCATCGGATCTCATTCGACGAACGCTTGCCATGGCTAGCCGGATTGCACACGCCTAACGAAGACCGCGCCTTCTACCGGATGAACGTCTTCGCCACATGCCAAGTCTGGGGCGCGTTACAAGACGATTCGCTTACCGGTTTCATCGCCTTCCGCAAAGACTGGATCGACCAGCTTTACGTCCTGCCAGACCAGCAGAGGCGCGGCGCGGGAGGAGCCTTGCTACGCATGGCAATGACAACCTCGCCTCGGCTGGATTTGTGGACGTTCCAACGCAACACGCAGGCTCGACGGTTCTACGAGTCGAACGGCTTTGCGGTAATTCAAGAGACCGACGGAAGCCGCAATGAGGAACGTGAGCCGGACGTTCTCTACCGCTGGAGCCGCGCCAAGCCACGGCCAAATGGCTGAATGTTCGCGTCCTGGCCTGTTCGCGTCACAGACCCTGTGGTTTGCTGCGAGCGCATCCGGCGCGTAGCATCCATCTCATGCCCGACCGCCCTACAGCGCCTATTCCGGCCCATCCCGATGTCGTGATCGAATCGGACGACCGTGTCTGGTCAGGCCGCTTCCCGCTCGACGTGGTGAAATTCCGCCAACGTCGCTTCGACGGTGCCATGTCCAGCACCCGCACGTGGGAGCTCTGGCGGCGCGGCCGAGCGGCGGCCCTGGTGCCGTATGATCCTTGGAGCGACAGTGTGGTGATGATCGAGCAGTTCCGCCTGCCGGCCCTCGTCGCCGGCGTCGATCCCGTGCTGGTCGAAATGCCGGCTGGCCTTTGCGAGGATGACGAGGCGCCGGACGCGACCATCCTGCGCGAAGTGCGGGAAGAGATGCGGCTGACCGCCGACAGGCTGGAGCGGATCGGGCGTTTCCTGCTGACCCCCGGAGGCGCCGATGAGTCGTGCGAACTATACGCTGGTCGCGTCCATGCACCCCAAGCGGCACCTGACGGCATCGCCTGGTATTCGGGGGAAGCCTCGGAAAACGAGGATATCCGAGTCCGCGTCTGGCCGGCGGGTTCGGCGATCGAGGCCGCCTTTGCCGGACGGTTCACCAACGTGATCACCTCACTGGGTCTGTTCTGGCTGGCTGCGAAACGGGATTGGCTACGGCAAACATGGACGGACCAATGACCGAACGTATTTTTCTCGACGAACCGGCAAAGGCGAGCATTTCGGCGATCGTGGTGGCATCGGAACCGGAAGGCATCGTGCTCGACCGCACCGTGTTCTATGCGCGCGGCGGCGGTCAGCCGGGCGACACCGGCACGTTGCGGTGGGAAAACGGCGAAACCGTCATTGTCGACACGGTAAAAGGGCAGGGGGATGCGATCCTCCATCTCCCGCCACCAGGTGCAATGCTTCCGCCAAGCGGAACCCGATTGGAGGCATCAATCGATTGGGACCGCCGGCATGCCTTGATGCGCATGCATACTGCAATGCACCTGCTATGCAGCCTGATCAACGGCGCTGCCGTGACCGGCGGCGCCGTTGGCGTAGAGAAGTCCAGACTGGACTTCGACCTGCCCGTTCCACCGAAAAAGGAGACGATCGAGGCCGAACTGAACGCCCTGATCGCGGCTGATCACCCGGTGCGGATCGAATGGGTGGATGAGTCGGTCCTGGACACCGATCCCGGACTGGTTCGCACCATGTCGGTCAAGCCGCCGCGCGGCACCGGCCGGCTGCGCCTGATGCGCATTGGCGACGGTGAACCTCCGATTGACTTGCAGCCATGCGGCGGCACCCATGTCGCCCGCACCGGTGAGATCGGGCCACTGCGCGTCCTCAAGATCGAGAACAAGGGCAAGCAGAATCGCCGCATCATCATCGCGCCAAGATGACCTGATCAGGTCGGATCGTCAGATCTGTCGCCAACCTGAAGATTAAGCCATGCCGGTGGGAATAGGGTCGCCTGCTGCCTATTTAAGAAGGTGTCATTGTTCCAACCCGGGAGCGGCGAAAATGTCCATCAGTGATGTTCTGCACGGCAAGGGTAACCAGGTTGTCAAGGTTGGCGCGAAAGACACCGTGCTCTCGGCGATCATCAAGCTGGCGAACCACAAGATCGGCGCTGTCGTCGTCGAAGACCAGTGGATGCGCCCGGCCGGGATCTTTTCCGAGCGTGACTTTGTCAATGCCACCGCCGAACACGGCGCGCAGGCGCTGACGTTCCCGGTAGAGCGGTTGATGAGCACGCGGATTATCAGTTGCCGCCTGACCGATAAGGTGGAGACTGCAATGAGTGCGATGACCCTGGCAAAGATCAGGCATCTGCCAGTAATCGACGACGGCCAATTGGTTGGCATCGTCAGTATCGGCGATTTGGTGAAGCATCGGCTCGACGAGAAGGCGCTGGAGGCGAATGTGCTGCTGGACATCGCCCGCCTGCATGCCTGAACAAAACGTGCGTCTGCTTGGGATGTGCGCCTGAAGGGCGTGGCCTGACATAGCTGCGATCATTCAGCGGCAGTTGAGCGTGCTGTTCTCTTCGGCAGCCTAGGTGGATGAGCGTTGGCTGGGCTCACACCAATCGGGTTCTCCACGTTGCGGTGTGGTGTCCGTCGACCTGCGCTGCCAGCATGCCGACGAACCGGCGTCAACAAGACACCGATACAGCAGGCGAGCTGCTGCATCGCGGCGACGCACTGGCCTTTGGATCAGCCAGGTGGTGCGATAAGGAACGTCTTTGACGAGTTGAAGATCCACGTATCGACGAAGCCTGTCTCCCGCGGCGTGCGTCCAAGCGCATCGAGGGCGCCTGTCAGGCACATCCAGTTGAGTATCTCCTGCTGGCCGCTATCCTCGACAGCATCAGCCGAATAGGTCCGCCAGGGTTGATAGTTGCCGGCCCGGAGGTGTTCGTACATCTGTCGGTCGGCCGGTGTGTCGGGATATAGGAAATAGTTTTTCGCGGTCAGAAAAGCATGCGACCAGCCAGAGGATGCCAGCAACGCCACGCGATAGGGCGACTCGGCCAGAATCCGCGCCGTTGCGGCTCCGAGTTCGAACAATCGCCAGGGTGCCGGCGCCGGCGGGTCCGCCTGCACATCCGCAGCCGACTTGTCGAAAATGGGAAACCCGCCGCGCTGGGAGACCACTTTGCGGCCATAACAATTCACCGCAAACGGCACGATCGGATAATCAAACCCTTTGCGCGCGTAGTCGAGATAGTAGATCGCGTTGGCGAAAGCATGCCCGAGCGGACGGTGTAGCGGCTTGTAGGCATAGGCAGTGTCGAAGCCTTGCTCGATCAGGCGGCTTGCCAGCATCTTGGCTGCGTCGCGGTGTCCCGCCAGCTCATAGATCTTTCCGGTTTCACCCCAGATATTCTTCGGCGGCGGCGAGAAGGCAAATTTGTCATAAGCGGCAATGCAGTATGGCGGGATGATGTCCTCCCGAAAATTCTCATACTGATCGTCACCCCATATCAGGACAAAATCCGGATTGAACGCGTCGAGCGCGGCACGCACCCGCTCCATCCAGCCGACCAATGCGGTGCGATGACGGCCAGCCGATGTGGCGCCCTGATCGTCGCCCCACTCGGCTCGCATCGGCGCCGGCCAACCCTGCGGCGTACGCAGATGCGGCGGCAGATCCGGGTTCTGCAACATGTGGTCTAGGATCGCGGCCATGCGGTCGTCAGGCCCGGTCAAGGGTGGATAATGCGTTATTCCCAGCGCCAGAATTTCAGCCACGGCGTCCTCCCGACTTGAAATTGCACAGCCGGTTATCATGCCGATGCGGCTTCAGATCCCGCCCCGACGCTCCGGCGTTTGTTTCAACGTATCACTACCACGTTTCCAGCGTCGTTGCCATTCGCGTCCATGGCGCTGCGCCGCGACCGAGTTTCATAGGCTGTAGCAGGAAGTCCGCCAGTCTACCGCGCCGGAGCGAACAGTTCCTCGATATCGGCGCCGGTCAGGTTCAATGCACCGCCGTGTTCGGCGTCCATCACGCTGGAAACGATGGTGCGCTTCTTCTCCTTCAGCACCTCCATCTTCTCCTCGATGGTTCCCAGCGTGACCAGGCGATGAACGAAAACCTTCTTGCGCTGGCCGATACGATGCGCGCGGTCAGTCGCCTGGTCCTCCACCGCCGGGTTCCACCATGGGTCGTAATGAATGACCGTATCGGCCGCCGTCAGGTTCAGCCCGACCCCGCCCGCCTTCAGGCTGATCAGGAACAGCGGCACGTCGCCACGCTGGAACCGGTTGACTGGGCCAGCACGATCCCTGGTATCGCCGGTCAGCTTGACGTAGTCGATCTTGTCGTCCAGCAGGCGCCGCTCGATCAGCCCCAGCATCTCGGTGAACTGCGAGAACAGCAGGACACGCCGCCCCTCCGAGAGCATGATCTCCAGCATGTCCATCAGCCGATCCAACTTGGCCGATCCGGCTTTCGCTCGGCTGACCGCCTTCAGCTTCAGCAGCCGCGGATCGCAGCAGGCCTGACGCATCTTCAGCAGCGCATCCAGGATGATGATGCCGGACCGGGCCAGCCCCTTCTGCGCGATCGCCGCCTGCACCTTCGCATGCATCGACATGCGGATCGCTTCATAGATCGAGCGCTGCGCCGCCTCCATCTCCACCGGCTCGATGATCTCGGTTTTCGGCGGCAGTTCGGTGATGACCTCCTCTTTGGTCCGTCGCAGCATGAATGGCCGCACCCGGCGATTGAGCAGGGTTCTGCCGCTCGAGATCGCCGTGCTTTTCGATCGGCGTGCGGTACCGCGTCTTGAACGATTTCTGGCCGCCGAGGAAGCCGGGCGCCAGGAAATCGAACAGCGACCACAGCTCCCCCAGATGGTTTTGCAGCGGCGTCCCGGACAGGCACAGGCGCTGACGGGCTTTCAGGCGCAGCGCCTGGCGGGTGGTTTCGGCGTTGGGGTTCTTGATCGACTGCGCTTCGTCCAGAATGACCGCATGCCATTCCTGCTCTGTCAGAACATCATGGTCGCGGGTCAGCAGCGGATAGGTGGACAGCACCAGGTCGTGTTCCGGAAATCTCCTTGAAGCGGCTCTTGCGCGTCGCGCCATGCAGCGGCAGCACCGACAGGTCCGGGGCGAACCGCTGCGCCTCGGCCGTCCAGTTCGGGATCAGGCTGGTCGGGCACACGATCAAGCGTGGGCCGGTCCAGCCGGCCGGCGCTCTTCTCGATCATCAGGTGCGCCAGCGTCTGCACCGTCTTGCCGAGGCCCATGTCGTCGGCCAGCACGCCGCCAAGACCGGCCGATCCCAGGAACTGCAGCCAGTCGACACCTTGCCCCTGGTAGGGCCGCAAGGTGGCCAGGAAGCCCGACGGAACAATCGCTTTCGGGATGCCGCCGACTCGCCGCAACGTCCGGCCAAGCTCGCGCAGCGCCTCGCCGCCGCGCCAGATCAGGCCGGATGCGTTCTTCCAGGTCCGCCAGTTCGGCGGCGTCCAGCCGGCTGAAGCCGATGCTGGCTTCGATCGGCATCGATCCCGCCGCTGGCCCAAAGCTCCAGCAGCGCCTGCAGCGTCGGACGGATGCGCGCCATCGGCAGCGACAGCAGGCGGCCGTCCAGCAGCGGCAGGACGAACGGCTTGTCGTCCGGACCCTCGGCCAGCACGCGCGGCTTCGGGCGCGCGATCAGACGGATCAGGGCGGGAACCAGATCGACCTGCTCGCCATCCACCAGTCACGCCGAGATGCAGCTCCAGCCAGTCGATGCCGGAGCCCTCGATCAGTTCGGCCTCGATCTCGGCGTCGGCGGACAGCGACCTGGACCGGGAAATTGTCGTCGATCTCGACTCGTCCAGCCGGCGTCGCGCAGTCGCGGCACCTCCTGCGTGACGAACTGCAGCCAGCTGGGATGGTGCCGCATTCGCGCAGCGCGAAATCATCGGTGTGGGCGTGCTGGTAGTAGACCGGCACGACCTCCTGCACCGAGCCGAACCCCAGGTCGCGTCAGACGCTTGCCAGGACGCCTCGCCTCGGCCGCCCGGTCGCGTTCGACTTCATAGAGGACGCCGTCCCGCACCGTGAGGCGCGGCAGCGGCCTGAGGCTGCGCGGCAGCGCGATCGGGCCGTAGTGGATAGGACAGGCGCGCCAGCGGCGCTGTCATACAGGCCGCGGCCGAGCGACCGCGCCGAGCCGCGGCCGTAGCTGGGATCGCTCGGCAGGGTGCCGCTGATCAGCCGCAGATGCGGGCGCATCGGCGCCCGGACCTGCTCCGGCGGCTGCAGTTCGGCCGGCACCGGCACTTCGCCGCGGGCATGCGGCGCGACAGTTGCGTGCGCACCTCGGCCGCGGCTTCCGGCGGGATGGAGGCGCGTTCAGCAGCCGGGTGACCACGCGGCTGGGGTAGATCGAGACCGACCGGCCCCATCGCCCCGGTTGCGGATCGACATACCAGGGTGCCGGGATGCGAACGCCGATCAGGCCTTCATCCAGCGCCAGGGTCGCCTGCTGCGAGGCGTCCGGCTCGGGTGATCCAGGTGATCTGGCCCTGCCGTTCCGGCGCCTTCCGCCAAGGCTGGACCCTCGGCCGTTCCCCAGCGGGCGCGGCCGGTTTGCAGGATCCGGCGCAGCGTGTCGGGCGGATCGTCGTCGGCCTGCTGCGCCGATGTAGCTGGTGCGGCGGGACAGCCGGGCCAGGATGAGCAGGTCGGACGGGCGGAGGTATTTGGCCGGCGTCTGGATCTGGTGCGGCGCGTAGCGTTTGATGGTGCCGGGGCTGTTGTCCTTGCGCAGGGTGACGGTCATCGGATCGATCCGCAGCAGCGGCACGCCGGAGGCTGCGGCGCGGCGCTCCAGCACGTAGAACACCCGGGTGCGGATCGACGGCGGGATAGTCCTCGGTCAGTTCTTCGTCGTCCGGTCGAAATCGGCCAGCCAGCTCTGGATCTGCGTCGGCAGCTGCCGCCGGCGCCGGCAGTGGTCTCGACTGGCAGCGGCAAGCTCGCGGTCCGATGCGCGGCATCTGGATGCTTCCTTGCGCTGTGCCGCGATCAGCACGGCGGCGAGATGCTTGCAGCCGCGCCCGACCGGACAGGAACAGGCGCCGGCGATCCGGATGCCGTTCGTCGGGCGAGCGGCTGACCTTCAGGCTCTGCACATAGGGATCGGGCCGGATGCCCTGGGTCGTCGCGGTAATGACGGCGCCGCGCTCGCTGATCTCCAGATCCTGAACGCGGCCGCGCTGTTCGTAGGAGCGGCCGGCGGTCAGGGTTCCGGGCGGAAAAATCCGCCGGATGTCGCTTTCGCGGATAGCGAGGATGGATCGATGTCAGGAGCGATGGGCACGATATGCATATACAGAGGATGCGAGCGGCGTTCGAGTCGTGACCAGATGGCGGCAGCGCGGTTGTGATGACGCTGATGCGCGCCAGTTCGGTCGCGCGCTCGACACGCCTGGTCAGCTGCAACGTCCGGCTGCAAGGCGGCCGCCATCGCTCGCGAACCGCAATGGTGCCTTCGCAGCAGCAGTGAGAGCACGGCTGGCGGCCATGCATCCAGCGAGCGCGTTGCCGCGGCTCACTTAGCCAGCCGCCAGCGTGCGCATCGCCGCGTGTGCGTTCGAACAGCCTTCAGCAGCAGCCGGATCGCTCGGCCGCGCGGCGTTTCCAGTGTCGGGTCGCGCGACAGCAGCACCGCGGCGTCGCGATGGGCCATGTGCAGCAGGTGCTTCGTGGTCGACCGGATCGGCCAGGCGGTAGCCGGGCAGCCCCGCCTGGCGGGTGCCCGAGCGCATCGCCGCCGCCGCGCAGGCGGAAATCCTCGTCGGCGATCAGGAAGCCGTCTTCGGTGTCGCGCAGCAGGGTCAGCCGGCGGCGGGCGGTTTCGTTGACCCAGTCCTCGTGCAGCAGCAGGCAGAAGCTGGCCTCGGCGCCGCGCCCGACGCGGCCGCGCAACTGGTGCAGCTGCGCCAGGCCGAAGCGTTCGGCGTGCTCGATCACCATGACCGAGGCTTCCGGCACATCGACGCCGACCTCCACGACCGTGGTCGCGACCAGCAGGCGGATCGTGCCGGCGGCGAAGGCGGCGAGGGCGGCGTCGCGGACCTCCGGCGTCTGCTGGCCGTGCGCCAGGCCGACGCGGTCGCCGAACAGGCTGCTGCAGGTCGACGTAGCGCTCCTGCGCGGCGGCGACATCCAGCGCCTCGCTTTCGGCGACCAGCGGGCAGACCCAGTAGACCTGGGCGCCCTCGTCCAGCTTGCGGGCGATGCCTTCCAGCACCGTCGGCATGGTGCCCAGCGAGTGCAGCGTGGTGCGGATCGGCAGGCGGCCGGCGGGTTTTTCGGTCAGGCGGCTGACATCCATCTCGCCCCACTGGGTCAGCAGCAGGGTGCGCGGGATCGGCGTCGCGGTCATGATCAGCACGTCGGTCCGCTCGCCCTTGGCGCCCGAGGGTCAGGCGCTGGTTGACGCCGAAGCGGTGCTGCTCGTCGATCACCGCCAGCGCCAGGTCGCGGTATTCGACCGCGTCCTGGAACAGCGCATGGGTGCCGACGACGATCTGGATGGTGCCGTCCTTGATGCCGCGCAGCAGGCGGGCGCGCTCCTTGCCCTTGATCGAGCCGGTCAGCAGCGCGACCGGCAGCGGGCACAGGTGGGTCAGGGTGCGGTGGTGCTGCTTGGCCAGCACCTCGGTCGGCGCCATCAGGGCGGCCTGCTTGCCGGCCTCCACCGCGCGCAGCATCGCCAGCAGCGCGACCAGGGTCTTGCCGGAGCCGACATCGCCTTGCAGCAGCCGCAGCATGCGGCGCGGCGAGGCGAGGTCGGCGTCGATCTCCTGCAGCGCCTGTTACCTGCGACGGGCGTCGGCGGGAAGCCGAAGCGCTGCAGGGCGACGTCGCGCAGCCGCGAAATCGCCGATCAGCGGCTGGCCGGAGCGGGCGCGCACCCGGCCGCGGATCAGCGCCTGGGCGACCTGGCCGGCGAGCAGTTCGTCGTAGGCCAGGCGGGCGCGCATGCGGCGTGTCGGGCTCGCCGGTCGGCCGGCGCCTGCACGGCGCGCAGCGCCTCTTCGAACGGCGGCCATTTCTCCCGCTTCAGCAGCGCCGGGTCGTGCCATTCGGGAAGATCGCGGCAGCAGGTCCAGCGCCTGGGCCAGGCCGGCGGCGACCTGGCGCGGCCACAGCCCGGCGGTCAGCGGCCAGACCGGCTCGATGACCGGGATCCGGTCCGGCTGGTCGATCGGCACCAGATGGTCGGGATGGGCGATCGTCAGCCGGCCGTTGAAGACGTCCAGCTTGCCGGACACCAGCAGCCTGCGCGCCGGGCGGCGTCTGCGTTTCCCGGGTGAACTTGAAGAACACCAGTTCGGCGATGCCGGTGTCGTCCTTGACGATGATCCGCCAGGGCTGGCGGGACGTTGCCGGGCGCTCGTGGCGCACCACCTCCACCGCGAGCGTCGCGACGGTGCCCGGGCTTGGCGGCGCGGATCGTCGGGCCGGGCGCTGCGGTCCAGGTAGGATTCGGGCATGTGGAACAGCAGGTCGATCACCCGGTCGCCGCCGGCGGCGCGCGCGATCAGGGCCGCGACGGCGGGTCCTATGCCGCGCAGACTGGTCAGAGGCGCGAAAAGCGGGGCAAGCGGATCGGCGTTCACGGGCTGACAGCTACCAGGGGCACGGCTATATGACAGCGGGTAAATGACTGAACCAGAGCATCAGCGACGCTCGCACGCATCGCACGAGACGCCGACGATGCGCTGGGCATGAGCGCGTCCGAGACCGGCGCCGGCTGCTGTTTCGTGCCACCCATCGCGGGACGTTCGAAAACGACCTGATGATCGGCGGATTCGTGCGCGCGCACCTCGACCATCTGACCGAAGCCGACCTCGATGCGTTAGAGGCGGTGATGGAGATGCCCGACACACGACCTGGCCGACTGGCTGACCGGCCGCGTGCCGATTCCCCCGAGGAGGAAACACCGATGCTCCGCCGCATGCGGGATTTCCTGGCGCGATGAGCGATCTGTCCAAGCCTCGCCGATCAAGGTCTGGGGCGCGCCGGAAGGCTGGGACGCGTTCCTGCTGGCGCAGCGCCGGCGCGAACATGCCGGCAGCATGCTGCACGTCACCCGCGATGACGCCCGCATGGCCCGGCTGGCCGAGGCGCTGGCCTTCGTCATGCCGGAAGCCGAAATCCTGCGCTTTCCGGCCTGGGACTGCCTGCCCTACGACCGCGTGTCGCCAAACCCGGCGCTGGTGTCGGAACGCATCGCCACCCTGGCCCGGCTGCTGGAAAAGCCCACCGGCCCGCGCATCGTCCTGACCACGGTCAATGCCTTGGTGCAGCGCGTGCCGCCGCGCTCCGCGTTCGCCGGGGCCAGCATGGAGCTGACCGTCAACGGCCAGGTAAAGCCGGAAAAACTGGCGGAATTCCTGGAAGCCAACGGCTACGGCCGCGCCGGCACGGTGATGGAGCCGGGCGAGTATGCGATGCGCGGCGGGATCATCGACATCTTCCCGTCCGGCGAGTCCGATCCGGTCCGGCTGGACCTGTTCGGCGACACGATCGAGTCGATCCGGGTGTTCGATCCGTCGTCCCAGCGCAGCGCCGGCAAGCGCAACGTCGCTGTCGCTGCGGCCGGTGTCCGAGGTGCCGCTGGGCAAGGAGTCGATCGCCCGGTTCCGCACCGGCTGGCGCGAGCTGTTCGGGCAGGAGGCCGCGTCGGACCCGATCTATCTGTCGATCTCCGACGGGCGGCGCCATCCGGGCATGGAGCACTGGGTGCCGCTGTTCCATCCGACGATGGAGAATTTGCTGGATTACCTGCCGGACGCCGCGGTCAGCCTGGATCACCAGTCCGACGAGGTGCTGGAAGCGCGGCTGGAAATGATCGCCGACCACGCGCAGGCGCGCAAGGCCATGCCGCGTGACGGCGAGGTGCCGTATCGGCCGATCCCGCCGGAGATGCTGTATCTGGATCGCGACGGCTGGGACGAGATGCTGTCGTTCGGCCCGCTGCTGGCGTTCACGCCGTTCGCCAAGCCCGACGGCGCCGGCGGGGTCGACGGCGGCGGCCGGCCGGGGCCGGTGTTCGCCCAATCCAGCGGGTCTCGGCGGCCGCCGGCGGTCCGGGCATCAACGTGTTCGACCAGTTGCGCGGCCAGGCGGAGCGCTGGACAGCGAGGGGCGGCGGATCGTCATCGCCGCCTGGACCCGCGGCTCGCGGGAACGGCTGACCAACCTGCTGCGCGAGCACGGCTTCAAGGACGCCGCGCAGGAAGACGATTGCGCCGCGATCCGCCGCAAGCCGGCCGGGTCGGTGTCGCTGGTGGTGCTGGGCGTCGAACGCGGCTTCGTCGCCGAACGGCTGGCGCTGGTGGGCGAGCAGGATCTGCTGGGCGAGCGCATCTCCCGCCCGCCGCGCCGGCGCAAGCGGGCCGACCAGTTCATCGCCGAAGCGACCGAAATCGCCGAGGGCGACCTGGTGGTGCACCAGGAATACGGCATCGGCCGCTACGACGGGCTGGCGACGCTGCACGTCACCGGCGCGCCGCATGACTGCCTGCGGCTGATCTACGACGGCGACGAGAAGCTGTTCCTGCCGGTCGAGAACATCGAAGTGCTGTCGCGCTACGGCAGCGAGCATCAGGGCGCGACGCTGGACAAGCTGGGCGGCGCCGGCTGGCAGACCCGCAAGGCGCAAGATGAAGCAGCGCATCCGCGACATGGCGGGTGAGCTGATCCGCGATCGCCGCCGCCCGCAAGATGCGCGATGCCGAGACGATGGCGCCGCCGGAAGGCACCTGGGACGAATTCTGCTCGCGCTTCCCGTTCGCCGAGACCGAGGATCAGTCGCGCGCCATCGCCGACGTGCTGGAGGATCTGGCCGCCGGCAAGCCGATGGACCGGCTGATCTGCGGCGATGTCGGCTTCGGCAAGACCGAGGTCGCGCTGCGGGCCGCGTTCGTCGCGGCGATGTCGGGCTCCCAGGTGGCGGTCGTGGTGCCGACCACGTTGCTGGCGCGGCAGCATTTCCGGACGTTCTCCGCGCGCTTCGCCGGCATGCCGGTCAAGGTCGCGCAGCTGTCGCGCATGGTCGACCGCGCAAGGAAGCCGAACGAGGTCCGCGCGGCGTGGCCAGCGGCGAAATCAACATCGTCGTCGGCACCCATGCGCTGCTGGCGAAGTCGGTCGAGTTCTCCGACCTCGGGCTGCTGATCGTCGATGAGGAGCAGCATTTCGGCGTCGCGCACAAGGAACGGCTGAAGGCGATGAAGGCCGACGTGCATGTGCTGACGCTGACCGCGACGCCGATCCCGCGCACGCTTGCAGCTGGCGCTGACCGGGGTGCGGGAGATGTCGATCATCGCCACGCCGCCGGTCGATCGGCTGGCGGTGCGCACCTTCATCATGCCGTTCGATTCGGTGGTGATCCGCGAGGCGTTGCAGCGCGAGCGGTTCCGCGGCGGACAGGTGTTCTGCGTGGTGCCGCGGATCGAGGACCTGCAGCGCATGTCCGACCGGCTGCGCGAGATCGTGCCGGAGGCGCGGACCATCCAGGCGCATGGCCGGCTGGCGCCGACCGAACTGGAACGGGTGATGACCGAGTTCGGCGACGGCAAGTACGACATCCTGCTCTCGACCAACATCGTCGAGAGCGGGCTGGACATGCCGGCGGTGAATACGCTGGTGATCTATCGCGCCGACATGTTCGGGCTGGGGCAGCTCTATCAGTTGCGCGGCCGGGTCGGGCGCGGCAAGCAGCGCGGCTATGCCTACCTGACCTGGCCGCCGAACCACCGCCTGTCCGTCGCGGCGGAAAAGCGGCTGACCGTGATGCAGACGCTGGATGCGCTGGGCGCCGGATTCACCCTGGCCTCGCACGACCTGGATATCCGCGGCGCCGGCAACCTGCTGGGCGACGAGCAGTCGGGCCACATCAGGGAGGTCGGCATCGAGCTGTACCAGCAGATGCTGGAAGACGCGGTGGCCGACATCCGGGCAGGCGAGGGCAAGGGCCGCGGCCAGGAACGCGACTGGACGCCGAACATTTCGCTGGGTCTGCCGGTGCTGATCCCGGAGGACTATGTCCGCGACCTGCCGGTGCGGCTGGGGCTGTATCGCCGCATCGGCGCGCTTGGCGTCGGACGCCGAAAGCGATGCGATGGCCGCCGAACTGGTCGATCGCTTCGGCAAGCTGCCGGAGGAGGTCGACAACCTGCTGGGCGTCGTCGCGCTGAAGCGCGCCTGCCGGGAGGCGGGCGTGGAAAAGCTGGAGGCCGGGCCGAAGGGGATGGTGTCTGATCGTTCCGCGGCAATGCGTTCTCCAACCCCGCCGGGCTGGTGCGGTGGCTGTCCAGCAAGGGCGGGCTGGTGCGGCTGCGGCCGGACCATAAGCTGGCGATGTCGCGCGACATGGATGTGGCGACACGGCTGAAATTCGCCCGCGACACTCTAGGGCGCTGGACCAGATCGCGCGGCAGGCAAAGGCGGCATAACTGGCTGGTGTCGCGGCATAGAGCCTACAGCGATGTCGCGGCACGGGGCCTACATCTGTGTCATCCTTGGCGCAGCATGCCCTTGTGGAGGCGCTGCAGCATTCAAACATTTCGGCAAGGTGCGCCTTGTCAGTGGGTTAGGAGCCGACCGTTCCTTATCCGTCATGGCCGGGCTTGACCCGGCCACCGCCGCACCAAGTGCTTGGAAAGGTGGCCCGGTCAAGCTCGGCCATGACGGTGTGGGAGCCTCTTTGCCCGGTCAAGCCGATGAGATGTGCGAATGCCGTAGTGCTGAGGCGAGGGGCCGAGGACCCACGACTTGCGGCCCGGAACCGGCGCCTTGCGTTTACCGCATTTCCCCTCAACCGGCGCCGCCCCCACTTCGCGCCGCCTCACGCGCCGCCGTCGCCAGCCTGTCGGCGCGCTCGTTCATCGCATTGCCGTCATGACCACGCACCCAGCGCCAATCGACCCGGTGCACCTTCGCCGCCTCCAGGATGCGCTTCCACAGGTCGATGTTCGCCACCGGATCACCGGTCGAGCTGCGCCAGCCCTTGCGTACCCAGCCGGTGCTCCAGCGGGTGATGCCATTACGCACGTATTGGCTGTCGGTATGGATCACCACATGACAGGGGCGCTTCAACGTCTCCAGCGCCATAGCCGCCGCGGTCAGCTCCATGCGGTTGTTGGTCGTCACCGGATCAGCGCCGGAAAGTTCCTTCACGACGCCCCGAAACGTCATCACCGCCGCCCAGCCGCCGGGTCCGGGATTTGGCTTGCAACCGCCATCCGTCCAGACTTCCACCACCTTGCCCGGGTCGGGCGGCAGCGACACGACAATGTCGCCGGCCGCCCCGGGGTCGCTGGAGGCAAACACTTCATCAGAACCCATAGGCATGCCCGTCCGTGGCTGACAGATGAAAGCGCAGCCGGCGCAGATACTCCAGCGGATCCTTGCGGGTGACCAGTGCCCCGGACGGCGTGTTCAGCCAGTCGAACAGCCGGGTCAACAGGAAGCGGATGGCTGCACCCTGGCACAGCACCGGCAGCGCGGCCTGTTCCGCCGCCGACATCGGCCGCACGGCGTGGTAGGCCGACAACAAGGCACGCCCCTTGGTGACATTGAAGGAAAAATCGGCCTCGAAACACCACGCGTTCAGGCACACCGCCACGTCGTAAGCCAGCAGGTCGGTTGCAGCAAAATAGAAATCGATCAGCCCAGACAATTGATCATTAAGGAAAAACACATTGTCGGGGAACAGGTCGGCATGGATATGCCCCCGCGGCAGGCCGCGCGGCCAGCCGGCCAGGATCATCCGCAGCGATTGGTCCAGTTCCGCCGCCAACCCCGCCCGTACAGTGTCCGCTCGGCTTCGGCTGCGATCCAGCAGGGGCGTCCAGCCATCCGGACCCAGCGCATTGACACGTCTGGGTGTATAATCGGCTCCCGCACGGTGCATCGCCGCCAGGGCGGCGCCAACCGGACCGCAATGCTTGGTCTGCACGCGGCGTGGCCATACGCCCGGCAGGAACGTGGTGATCGCCGCGTGCCGTCCGGATAGATCCCGCAATGCCCGACCGTCACGCCCATGCACCGGCTGAGGGCACACTACCCCCCGCATGGCCAGATGCTCGATCAGACCAAGGAACCACGGCAGCTCCGCCGGATCGACGCGTTTTTCGTACAATGTCAGAATGAAGTCACCCTCGGTGGTCCGCAGCGAAAAGTTTGAGTTCTCCACGCCCTCGGCGATGCCGCGGAACGCCACCATCGTGCCGATGTCATAGTCGGTCAGGAAGGCCTCTAGGGCATCATCGGTGACCTCGGTATAAACCGCCATCAGGCCGTCGCGGTCAGCGCTGGATCATTGCGCCGAAGGCGGCCGCGGCGAACCGCGTCAAGCAACCACCAAAATCGGTCGCCCGCACTGCCAGAGAGAGAGCAGACGAGCCAGCAAAGCGGTCTCAATGTGTCCAGTTCTCAATCCGCCCGTAGCGGAAATTGTCGGCATACGCCTTCGGCTTCACCCGGCGGCCCTGCGGCAGTTCCACCTCGAACACCAGATCCGCCCGTTGCGCATAGGCGATCGCTTCGTCTCGGGTTTCGAAGGTCAGCTTGACCTGGGTCTGTGTGTCGCCGCCGCCGCTCCAACCCATCAGCGCGTCCGGCTGCCGAGAGGTCATGGGCAGGAACTCGAGAACCCACTCATGCGTCTTTGCCCAGCCGGATTGCATTGCGGTCTTTGGCGGCTGGAAGATGCGGGCCCGCATGAAAACTGTCTCCATTACTGACACCGAGGGATGCATGGTCGGGGCGGCGGGATTCGAACCCACGACCTCCTGTACCCAAAACAGGCGCGCTGACCAGGCTGCGCCACGCCCCGACTGATATCCCGTTCGGCTGAAAACACCCCGGGTGACGACCCCCGGAATCGCGCGGACCCTATGGGCAGCGTCGCCCGGATGCAAGCCTTACACTCGGCTCCGGCACAACACCGCGCCTTTTATCCGCCCCCACCGCTCGCCGGCTTATCGTTCGGCCCCTGATTTGAGTGGCGTATCAGGCTTCCCGCGCTTCACATCGTCGCTGAGGCGACCATCGCGACCTTGATGACGACCACCGTCACGCGTCCGGTGTGCCGCGCCGCATCTGCCTCGCCACCCGTCGGTAGGGCACTACGACGCGTTGCCGAAAATCCGCTGGTGGACGGTATCGCCGACACGGATGCCCAATTTGGCCGTGGTGCCCGCCGCCACTTCCAGGGTCGCCCGCACCGGACCATGGCTGTCGATCACCGCCAGGCTCTGCGGGACGGTGTTTTCGGCGATAGAGCGGATCTTGCCGTCGGCGTTGATGAAGATCATGTCCAGCGGTACCAGGGTGTTCTTCATCCACATCTGCGAGGCTCGCGGAAAGCCCCAGTCGAACAACATCCCGCCGCCTTGTGTCGTCTTGGTACGGAACATTTCGCCGGTGGTCTGCTGCTCATCGGTGGTGGCCATCTCCACGTCGAACACGTGCGAGGCACCGTCGCGCGTGACGATCACCAGCTTTTCCTTCGGCAGCTCGGGCTGCGGCCCGGTCGGTTCGGGTGGCTGCGCCAGCGCAACCCCGGCAAGGGCGGCGCCGGGCAGCAACGCCAGCAGAAGACGTCGTTTGATCTGGAGTGATTTCATGCGGAAAGGCTCTCCTTGATCAGTTGCCGTACCACGTCTCGCACCGGTCCGTTACGCGGCGGGTCCTGCAAAGTGGTCATCCAGTGGTCCGGCGGATGACGCCCGGCGGCACGGTCGAATCGCAGGGCACGCAGTTCGGCCTCCGCGGTTGGCGGCAGGCGAGGGGGAATGGGAAACCGATTGAGCGTTCCCCAGATCAACGCCCAGCAGCGGCCCACGGTCCATGGATTGTAGCCGCCGCCGCCCAGCACCACCAACCGCGGGGCGAGGTCCATCACCGCGCGCACCACGTCCCGATGCGCATTGTTCGACAGCGATAGCTTCGCCAGCGGATCTTCCTCCAGCGCATCCGCACCGGCCTGCAGCATGATCGCCTGCGGCCGACGCTCGGCGATCAGCGGCAACACCGCCTGCTGCATCACCCAGGCGAACTCGGTATCGTTGCAGCCAGCCGGCAGAGGAAAATTTCGGGCCGCGCCGCCCGCCCGGTCGTCGGCCGCACCGCTGAACGGCCAGCGACCCGCTTCATGCAAGCTGATGGTGAAAACGCGCGAATCGTCATGAAAGGCGTCCTGCACGCCGTCGCCATGATGCGCGTCGATATCGAGGTAGAGCAGATTGTCCAGCCCAAGGTCCAACCAGGTCAGCAGCCCCAGCACAGGGTCATTAAGGAAGCAGAAACCCGAGGCGCGATCCACCCGCCCATGATGCGTGCCGCCGCCGGGGCAGTGGACGATGCCGCCCGCCGCGGTCAATCGTGCCGCCAGCATAACGCCGCCGGCGGAGATCGCCGGGCGGCGATAGACCTCCCGATAAACCGGATTGCCCCCAGCGCCAATGCGGAAACGGGTCCGCACGTCGTCGCTGACGGCCTGGTCCGCCTCTGCCTGGCGCAGCGCGGCAACGTAGGCCAGCGCGTGGAACCGGGTCAGCTCCGCCTCGGTCGCCATCGGCGCCTCGCGATAGACCGCGTCGGGCAGCCAGCCGAGTGATCGGCACAGATCGGTGCAGACCGAGACGCGTGGCACCGCCAGCGGATGCTTCGGGCCGTAGCTCGAGTTCCGATAGATCTCGCTGCCGACGTAGAGCGGGCGATCCAGCCTCACGCGTGACACGGGTCCCGGTACGACTTCGCTTCAGGCGCGTTGCGGCATTGCCTGGGGAATAATCGTGGTGACGATCGATGCATCCAGCGCCTCATAGTCATGATAGCCGATCGTCGCGTAAAGTTCTGCTCGTGTCTGCATGTGGTCGACCATGTTCTGGGTGCCGCCGTCGCGCCTGATCGCGGCATACAGCCTCGCCTGAGCCTTGTTGGCGACGCGCAGGCTGCTGACCGGCCAAATCACCATCTTGTAGCCCATTGCTTCGAATTCAGCTGCGGTGAAGAAAGGTGTGCGGCCGAACTCGGTCATGTTGGCAAGCAGCGTCACGCCGGGCAGACGAGCGGCGACTTCGCGGAACATCTCCGCCGTGGTCAGCGCCTCGGGGAAGATCGCATCGGCGCCGGCGTCCATGAACAGCTTGGCGCGTCCAACCGAGCCATCCAGCCCTTCGCTGGCGGCGGCGTCGGTGCGGGCGATGATGAACAGATGCCGGCGCGCCCGCCTGGCCGCGGCGATTTTGGCCGCCATGTCGTGCGGGTCGGCCAGCTTCTTGTCGTTCAAGTGGCCGCACTTCTTCGGCAGCAACTGGTCCTCGATATGCACCGCGGCGGCGCCGGCATCCTCGAAGCTGCGGATCATGTGCATGACATTCAGCGCTTCGCCATAGCCGGTGTCGCCATCCACCAGCAGCGGCAGGCCAGTAGCACGGGCGATCTGGCGGACGAAGAAGCAGACTTCATCGACCGTAATCATGCCGAGGTCGGGAATGCCCATCGACGCGGTCATCGCGGCACCGGACAGATAAAGCCCCTCGAACCCGGCGGCCTTCGCCTGCAATCCGGCCTGGCCATTATGCGCGCCGGGCAGTTGCAGGATGCCAGGACGAGCGAGGAGTGCGCGGAAGCGATCCCCGGCCGGAGCAGTGGGAACGTCATCAGCGACAAGATAGGTCATAGCGAAGCTCCTTTGCGCCCCGGATAGCGGAAAGGCGGCGCCAAGAACAGGGTGGGACCATTCGTCTGGCAGCGTGTCCCTGGGTCCGGCAACCGCCCCGGCTTCGACAGCCTGGTCGCCGCGCCCTCTGTTCAGAGTTCACGCGGCCATTGAACGAGGTGCGGTTGCCGCCTGGCGCCTAATCCGGCAGGGCAATGGGCATCCAGCCCTGCTTCTTGTCGCGTTCCACCAGGACGGCGGCAAAGGGAGCCTTGGACTTGCTACGGGCTTGCAGCGCCGCAAAAGCCTGTTCGGGCGTGAACACAAGCTGCTCCTGAACCCGCAGGATCACGTCACCCTTCCGCAGCCCGCTGTCGGCAACGCTCCCGGACGGATCGACGGCTTCGACCGTGACGCCCGGCTTCTTGGCGGAACCGGGTGTCGCGGCGAAATGCAGGCCGAGGATTTTCGCCGGCGGGCTCTGCCTGACAATCGCGCCTGGCCCCGCGAGCGGCAGAATTGGTACCTCGACCGTGGTCAGCTGCCCAGACCGGTAAAGTTCCAGGGTCACGCGGCTGCCGACCGTGGCACGCGCCGCTTGGCGGGCGAGGTCCCGCGGGTCCAGCACCGGTTTTCCGTTAAATGACCTTATGACGTCGCCGGGTTGTATCTTGCCCGCCATCGCCCCGCCCTGAGCGGTCAGCAAGATGACGAGGGCGCCACCAGGATCCGGTGCGCCGATGGCCGAGGCCATCAGCTCGGGAACCTGCTGGGTTTGGACTGGCAGCATACCGGCGGCGATCTGGCCGTTTTTCTCCAGTCGCGGCAGCACGAAGTTTAAAACGCGGGCCGGGATGGCGAATCCGACACCCGCCGACCCGGAGTAGTTGCCCGGCGCGTACAACACACTGGTCATGCCGATCACCTGACCCGACAGGTTGAACAGCGGGCCGCCGGAGCTACCATGATTGATCGCCGCGTCGGTCTGTAAGTAATCGTCGAACGGGCTTTCCGAGATGTTGCGATTGGTCGCGCTGACGATCCCCGCGGAAACGCTGCCGCCGAACCCGAACGGGTCTCCGATCGCGATCACCGAGTCGCCGACTTGCACCGTGTCGCTATCACCCATCGTCACCGCGGGCAATCTTATGGTCCGGATCGACATCGATCCGCAACAGGGCGATGTCGACTTGACCGGCCATAACAATACGGTCCGCGCGATAGCGCCCGCCATCTGGCGTGCCCACGTAGACGGACACTGCGCCCTCCACCACATGTCGGTTCGTCGCAACAAGGCCCGACGGGTCTATGACGAACCCTGAGCCGATTGTCGTGGCTGGATCCGATGCGCCGGCCTTTGCGCCAGTCTTGTTATCGGTGCTCTGCTTCCCGGCGGGCTGCACGCTGATGATGCGGACGACCGCACCCTGCACGCGGGCAACGACGTCGGCGATCCTGTCAGGAGGTGGATCCGCCCATGCAGGGTGCCAGGCGGGCAAGGCAAGATTTAAACCCGCCAGAAGCGCAGCCAAAATACAATGCCGGTTCATGATGAAACTGAAGCTGGACAAAACCCGCACCGGAGCCTCCCTCCTCGGGTCAGTGGCTTGAAGCGAGCGGGCGGAAGCAAACATACAACACTGTCTTTCCACCGCGAGCGTGATCTACCCCGGCGGCCAATCAACATCTGCCGGCTGGATGTATAAGCCGCTTACACCAATCGCCCCACAAACCCTGCAATTTCCCAGTGCTCGCCAGATGTCTGCGCTACCGTCGCGCTTCTGCGACCGCCTTCCTCAGATCGGGCAAATCGACGGCGCCGGGAACCAGGTCGTTGCCGATCACCAGCGCTGGTGTCCCCTGGATGCCAAGCGCATGCGCCAGCCTCAGATTCTCGTCGATGCGTGCCTGTATCGACGGATCCTGCATGTCATGCGCCAGGCGTGGCCAGTCCAGGCCCAGCGCATGCGCGGTGGTCTCGAGTTGCGGCAACGTGGTGTCGGGCGGCAGCTTCATGACCGCTTCCCGCATCTTCAGGTATCCATCCTGCTTCTGCGCGGCCAGCAAGGCCCTGGTGCCGAGGACACTGGCCGGTCCGAGGATCGGCAGGTCCTTGTAGACCAGCCGCACCTTGTGGTCCTGCGCCAGGAACTGCGTCATCACCGGCTCCATGTGCCGGCAGTAGGGGCATCGGGTGTCGAAGAACTCCACGATCGTGACATCCCCGTCCGGGTTTCCGGCCACCGGGTCCGATGCGGTCACCAGTGCGCCTTTTGAGGCTGTGATGGCGGCGCGGGCGGCGGTTTGGGATCTTTCGCTGTCATCGGCCTGCAGGGCGACGACCGCATCGCGCAGAATCGACGGGTCCTGCTTCAGCGCCTCGCGCATGATGGCAACGATCTCCGCCCGCTGTGCCGCGGTGAACTCGGCGGCACGCGCTGTTGTGTGCAGGAAGGTGAAGGCGCACGATAGGATCAGCAGCGCCAGTGTCACGACGCGGGGCAGCCTGCTCATGCGCGGTCCTTTTTCATCCTGTCCAATAATAGCCCGGAACCGCTTCACCGCCTACCGGTCGGCGCATGCTTCCCGCGAGCATTCTCCTGAGCGGCTGTACGCAGCGGGTTGGCAGGGCGCGGAGCAGCGCCGGCCGCAGGTGATGCCAAAACTGTCCAGCCGCAACTGTACAGCCGCTGGCACAGAGCAAAATCGGCTTGAGCCGATGGCCGATCGAGGCGGCCGCGACGGCGATGAAGCGGCGGTTGCCGCTGATGGAGAAGGCGTTTATGGCACGCACCTTCATCGATCAGCTGGGCGGTCCCTTGGGCTGGCGAGACGAACAGGATCAACGGAATGCGCTGCGGCCTACGCACGACAGACGAGCCGAGCACTGCCGGACAAGACGTTCGCCGAACGGTTCGCCGCAAACTGCCGCGCGCGCGCGCCGCGCTCGCCGTGCTGGCCTTGCTGCCCGGCTGTTCCACTGTCGGCAGTGTCACCGACACGGTTCTCGGGACAGGCAGGCCGCCACCGGGCCAACCGGGCTACATTGCCGGCTTCCTGGGTGGCATTGTGGCGGATGAACCGCGGGCGGCGCTGGCCGGACGGGAAGTCCTTTCGGCGGGCGGCAGCGCGGCCGACGCAGCGGTGGCAGTCGGCTTGACGCTCGCGGTGACGCTGCCGTCGCGCGCCGGCCTCGGTGGCGGCGGTGCCTGCCTGGCCTTCGCGCCCGGCGAAAAGTCGGTCAACCGCGGCGTGCCTGAAGCCGTGATGTTCACCCCAATCGCCGGGACGGCTGCGCCAGCGGCGGCGGACCGGCCCGCAGCGGTGCCGATGCTGGCGCGCGGCCTGTTCCTGCTGCACGCCCGCTACGGCAACCGTCCATTCGAGTCGCTGGTGTCCTCGGCTGAACAACTGGCGCGGTTCGGCGTGCCGGCTTCCCGTGCTTTGGTAAGGGATCTTTCTCTGGTGTCCGGTCCGCTGCTCGCCGATCCGGCGGCACGTGCGGTGTTCAGCCGCGACGGCGTGCCGCTGACCGAGGGCCAGACCCTGCAGCAGCCCGATCTGGGGTCGACGCTGGCGCAAATCCGTGTCGCCGGCGTCGGTGATCTTTACCAGGGCATCCTGGCCCGCCGCATCGAGCAGTCCTCGGCGCTTGCCGGTGGACCGATCCGGTTCGACGACCTGCGAGCCGCGTTGCCAAAGCTGATGGCGCCCCTTGTGCGATCTTATCGGATAGACAAGGCAGCGTTCTTGCCGCCACCGGCAGACGGCGGTCTGGCAGCGCTCGCGGCCTTTGGTGTGCTGGCTGACAATCCCAACAATCTGGCCGCGGCGTCGGCGCGGGCGTTGGCGGTCGCAGCACGCTACCGGGCGGGCGGGGTGACGCCGCAAGCCGTGCTGGCCTCCGCCGACCTGCCAGCGAGCCCGCTGCCCGCGCTGCCGGCCTCCACCACGTTCGCGACGCTTGATCGAAACGGTAATGCCGTGGTCTGCGCGCTGACCATGGACAACCTGTTCGGCACCGGCCGGATCATGCCGGGATTGGGTTTTCTGGCCGCCGCATCCCCTGCAGCCGTGCCGCCGCCGCTGCTTTCGGCGGGAATGGTATGGAACGACAACCTCAAGGCATTCCGCACCGAGGCCGGCGGGTCCGGTCAGGCCGGCGCACCGCTCGCGGTTGCCGTCGCCTTGATCAACGCCTTGCGCACCAATCGGCCGATGAGCATACCCGTGCCCGATCCAGGACGCGCCAACGTGATAAACTGCGGCCGCTACCTGCCAGGCGAGAACAGCGAGTGCGGCTGGGCGGCCGACCCGCGGGAGGCGGGCCTCGCCGTTGGCGCGAACTGATCCGAGGATTGCGGCATGCACATCACTCTTTTCAGGCGGACAGCGGAACGGGCCATGCCCAGACCGGTCTCGCCCACGCCGGTCTTGCCTACTCTGGGTCGCCTGGCGCCGGCCATGCTCGCACTGACCTGGTTCGCGGTGGTCGTGGGCACGCTCGTGCCGGCCACGTCGGCGCTGGCACAACAGAACGAAGGCGCCAGGACGGTGGGGCCTGGTCGCATCGTCTGCAACGCCTCGTTCTGCGAACTGGGGAGCGGTGCTCACCCCAAGCAGCGGTTTCGGATCAACGTGTCCGCCCTGCCCGAGGCGGAGGTCAGGCGGCTGCGCAAGTGCACCGGCGTTTCAAAGCCCTGTATTGTCACCGTGGAAGGGACCCAATTAGGTGATCCAATGAAAATCATGGCCGATAGCATCCAATGGCAGGAGTGAACCCGATGGCATCGCTGCCTCGATTGCAATGAAGCACTGATGGCCCTGAAGATCGGCAAGGGCGCCTCGGCGCCGCCATTCCTGGTGATGGACATCATCGCCGCGGCCAACGCCCGTCAGGCCGTATTGCCGCCAGGTGCGCCGCATGTGATCCGGATGGAGGTGGGGCAGCCCGGCACCGGCGCCCCGGCCGGCGCGGTCGCGGCGGCGCAGGCGGCACTGAACTCCGGCCATCCGTTGGGCTACACCGAAGCCTTCGGTCTACGCTCGTTACGAGCGCGAATCGCGCACCACGCGCGGGACTGGTATAAACTGGACGTGCCGATCGAGCGCATCGCGGTGACCGTCGGCGCCTCCGGCGGGTTCCCGCTGGCGTTCCTGGCGGCGTTCGACCCGGGCGACCGGATCGCCCTGACGGCGCCATTCTACCCGCCCTACGTCAACATACTGACCGCTCTGGGGATGACTCCGGTGATCCTCGAGGCCGGGCCGGAGACACGTTTTCAGCCGAGTGTCGCGATGCTGGACCGGCTGGACCCGCCGCCGGACGGTTTGATCGTCGCCAGCCCGTGCAATCCCGCCGGCACCATGCTGCACCGCGACGAGCTGGCAGCCATCGCCATTTGGTGCGAGGGCCACGGCGTCCGCCTGATCAGCGACGAAATCTATCATGGGCTGAACTACGACCACCCGATCGCCTCGGCTGCCGAATTCAGCGCCAGCGCTGTGGTGGTCAACAGTTTCTCCAAATACTTCTCAATGACCGGCTGGCGAATCGGCTGGCTGGTGCTGCCGCCCGACCTGGTGCGGCCGGTCGAGTGCCTGGCGCAGAATTTCTTCATCAGCGCGCCCTACATCTCCCAGGTCGCGGCCGAGGCGGCGTTCGATTGCCATGCCGAACTGCGGGCCAATGTGTCCCGCTATCGCCGGTCGCGAGATTATCTGCTGGCCGCGTTGCCGAGCGCGGGGTTCACACGGCTGTCGCCTGCCGAGGGGGCGTTCTATCTGTTTGCCGATATCAGCGAGCGGTCGAACGACAGCGCTGAATTTTGCGCCCGCATGCTGCGGGAGGCTGCGGTGGCGGCGACCCCCGGCATCGACTTCGATCACGCGCGCGGCAGCCGCTTCTTGCGATTCAGCTATTGCGGGTCCGAAGCTGACATGCAGGCAGCGGCCGACCGGTTGCTCGCCTGGCGGTAGCGCCTCGCGCTTATTCGGTAAGCTTGCGCAGGTGCGGTCAGTTGGGGTTTTTCAACTGACTCCTACTGTAACAATCTAGCGGAACGCCTTGGCGATCCGGCCCCAGTCCTCGATCGCCGACTCATGCCCTGGGACAATCGGAATGACGAGCTGCGAAAGCCCCCCATCGCGCATCGCCTCCATGCGCTGCTTGATGTCCTGCTCCACGCCAGTGAACGTCGTCTGACGGATCAACTCGGCCGTAATGAATCGCTCCTCCTCCGGCTTCACCGCGATGCAATGACCGGTATGGTTCAACAGGTAGCGTGCATCAGCCGGCTCGAACTTGCGGGCTGCCTCCACGTAACCCTGCAACACATCCTTCACGCTGTCCGGCACGGGAGATGTGTTCATCCAGCCTTCCATGTCCACATCCGCGGCGCGATGCAGCAGCACCGCCGCACGCGGGCCCGCCTGAGCCCGCACGCGCGTGCTGTCGAGCGTCTCCCCATCCTGCAGCAGACAGCCCCAGATCCAGGCGGAGGCGTAGAGATCAGCGCCCGCCCGCCCGCTGTCTGTCCAGGTTTTCTTCATCCCGTTCAGCGCCGCCAGCCCGTCATCGACGCCGGACATCACCGTCTTCCACGCCGCGCCGTGGCGCGCCGTCATCTGCCGCCCCTTCGGACCCAGCGCCGAGATATGCAGTCGGATCGGCTCCTTGATGTTGATCAAACCCATTTCAGGATTGAGAAATTTTATTTTTTTCCGCACCCCTGGATCGACCTCGGCTTCGGTCATCTCGCCGTTCAGCAGGGCATAGACGACCCGAATATATTCTTCCATATCAGCGAGCTTCATCGCGCCCAGTCCCATCGCTCGCCTGGCTGAAAATCCAGTCCCCACGCCGAAGTCGATGCGCCCCGGTGCCATTGCATTCAGGGTCGCAAAGGCCGACGCCGTGACGGCCGGATTCCGGTTCGTTGGCACCAGCACCCCGGTGCCCAAGCGAATGCGCGACGTTTTCAACGCCGCCGCCCCCATCGCCACGAACGGATCGCCCACCAGCATTTGCGTGTCGTAGAACCAGGCATGCGTGAAGCCGAGTTCCTCTGCCCGCTGCACTACCTTCCAGCTTTCACCCGATGTCGGAATACCGATGCCGAACTCCATGATCCCCGCTCCCTTGGTCGTTAGCGCTACTCTACCGCGCGCTTCCGGCAGTGTTCAATCAGCGCAGGGCTCCTGGATCGTGCGGCCCCAACCGGCGATCGAACGAAGTCAATGCCATGGAACCGGAAGAAAACCTTAGCAGGTCGAAGCTTGTGGAAACCGTCCGGCGAGACGCAGCCAGCCAAGCATGCGCCTCGCCTTTGGTTTTATTGACGATGCCCTTACTTGAGCGGAAAAATACCGATCCGGTCGCTTCTGAACGAGCTGACCCATAGTTCGTTGCCGACCTGAATGGCACCGGTTCCGGCGCCCATGACACCGTACACGCCACTTTTGACCACGTCGGTCAGCTTCAGCGTGGACGGGTCCATGCGGTAGATTTTGAACGGCACGTTGCAATTGGCCGCGGTGGATTCGAAGCAGTCCAACGTCTGCTTGACCGTGACGTCCTGACCGCCGACGTAGATCGCCTTGCCGGTCGGCGACCAGCGGACGTTGTCGGTCAGAATGCCAGAGGGCACGGCATCGACTTTCGGCGGCGTAACGCCCCGGCTGAGGCGCACGACTTGCTTGCCCGACCAGACGGCGATGTAAATTTCGCGGCCGTCAGGCGAAACAATTACGCCGTTGGGTCCCGACATTCCTTCGGTGCCGGAAACCTGCGACCAACCTTTGCCCGGATGCCATTCGTCCAGTGCGCCAACCGGCTTGCCATTGCTGAGCTTGTTCAGGCGGTTCGGATCGGTCGGATCCCACAGGCTTGTCACCAGGATGCCGCCATCAGGCAGCGACGCCACCGCGTCTGGCCAGAAGCCTTTCGGCGCGACGACGCATCCGGTCCAGGTGAACCTCGGCTTGTCCTTGGACAAATCGACGTCAAAGACTTCGACCGATTCACGCCCACCATGGTTGACGGCGTAAAGCGTGCGGTGCTCGCCGCCGCCGGTCGTCAAATCCAGCCCGTGCGGGCCGAACGTCTTCATATTCACCGGGCCCGGGCAATCGGGATACAGGGTCTTGTCCGGCCGGATCGCGATCTCCGATGGTTGCACCGACGTAGCCGTATGGTTGCTTGTATCGAACAGGTGCAGGTAGCCCTGCGGATTGCTCTCGGTGGACAAATCGCTGCCGATGACCCATTTGGTGCCCGGCACCGGGGCAAAATCTTCCACATTCGTTACGCCGCAAATGAATTTGGCGCTATCGGCCGGCGCGCAGTCGGCTTCCTGGGCGGCATTGGCGGCGGCCGTGAACCACAAGCTGATCAGCGCAACTGTGGCTGTGGCTGCAAGAAACTTGATCAGACTGGCGCACGGTCGTGCGCGTCCGCGGTTTGCTTTCAACATTCGTTTCCTCCTGACCACCGACGGCGTTGCTGTAACAGCCATCGGGTCCTGAAAGCGTCATGCCAGGCGGCGGCAATGTCAATGAAAGCGACGGCTATAACGCAATATCCGCAGTCCGCCACACGGAATTGGCGACGCGGATGCATCCCCGGCAACCTTCGGCCGCCGGCGTCAACTCCCGGAAGGTTGCGCCGGTTCGGCGTGTTCCGCCGCAACCGTCTCCTCCGCGCGGGGCAACAGGATCGTAATGCTGGTTCCGCTGCCCAGCGTGCTGGACACCCTGACGTCGCCGCCCGACTGACGGACGAAACCGTAGACCTGCGCAAGGCCCAGGCCGGTGCCCTTGCCGACATCCTTGGTGGTGAAGAATGGCTCGAACAGGCGCTGCATGACGGCCTCCGGCATGCCGGTTCCGTTGTCCCGCACGCACAATGTGCCGTACTCTCCAGCCGTCAGCGAGGCGGCATTCGCGGCCGCGGCGACAACCTCACGGCCGGTGGTAATCCGCATGATTCCGCCGGCGTCCATCGCGTCCCGCGCGTTGATCGCCAGGTTGAGCAAAGCCGTCTGCACCTGGGTCGCATCGGCCAACACCGGCCAGGCATCCGGATCCAGCTCCAGCATAATTTTCACCGACGCGCCGACGCTACGCTCCAGTAGCTCCAGCATGCCGGTCACCAGCGTGTTCAAGTTGACCAGTTCGACATGCAGTTTCTGCTTGCGCGCAAATGCCATGAGCTGCGCGATCAGCTTCGCCCCGCGTTCCGCCGCGCTCATGGAGCTATCGATCAGCCGCAGGGTGCGCGGATCGTCGATCCGCCGGCGCATCACTTCCAATCCCCCAAGAATCGCGGTCAGAAGATTGTTGAAGTCATGCGCGATGCCGCCGGTGAGCTGGCCGAGCGCCTCCATTTTTTGCAATTGTCGAAGCTGTTCCTCGGTCTTTTCGCGTTCGGCGATTTCTGCCAGCAGCCGCTCGTTGGCCGCGGCCAGCTCACGAGTCCGCTCCGCCACGCGGATTTCCAACTGCGCATTGAGCACTTCCAGGGCGTTACGGGCTTCCTTCTCGACCGTTCGGTCGTAGAGGATCTTCAGGTAGCCGGCGACGTTGCCGCGACCATCGCGCAACGATACCATACGGCCGCTGGACCAGAAGCGGGAGCCATCGCGGCGCCGATGCCAGCGTTCGCATCGCACACTAAAATCGTTGCGAGCGGCACGCATCTCCTGCTCTGGCCGATCCGCAACCACATCGTCAGCGGTGAAGATGCGCGGGTAGGGTTGGCCGACGATGTCGGCCTGGGCATATCCGAAAATCGCCTCGGCGCCGGGATTCCAACTGGTGATCCGGCCGTCCAGGCCACAAGTGAAAACGGCATAGTCCACCGCGCTTTCGACAATCATGCGGTAACGTTCGCCGTTTTCTTGTGCCAGCAGCTCGGCGTTGCGAAGCCGCAGCATCGCGCGCGCCACCGCGATCAGCTCCAAGGGCTCCACCGGAGTGGTCAGGTAGCAATCGGCGCCGCCGTCCAGGCCGATGGCCTCTTCGGCGACGCTGACCGCGGCGGCCGAGATCTGGATGACGATGATATCCGGCCACTCCGTCTTGATCTGCCGGCAGACCTCCCGTTCGTCCATTGCCGAATTGGGCAGGCTGCCGTCCAGCAGCACAAGGCTTGGACGCCGTTGTCGGATCAGCGACAGGGCCGAGGCACCGTCTGTTGCTTCGATCACCTCCAGATCGCCCAGGTGGAGCGAACGCGTCTTGAGAGTGCGTCCGGCGGGGTTTTCATCGACATTCAGGATCAGCGGCTTTGGCGGCCCCTGCAAGCCAGCCGGGGCTGATGTTTGACCGGGAAGTTCCGGCGTCGGCAATTCCGGGTTGGTCAGCGCTATCCCGCCCGAGCCTACCTTGTCGGATGCCGGTGTGGGTGAGGGCGGCCGGATGCGGTTCATGCGGAAGTGCCCTGTGCTTTGATCGGTGCGGCCTGCCAGGCAACCGCTTCCTGGTTCTCCGGCGCAATGCCAATGCCGGTATCGGCAGCGGTCAGGCGGCATTGTTCCCCAGCAGCGTGAGAACCGGTCAGGGCGTCGAACTTGTCTGCCACTCGAACTTCACCATGTTTGGTAAACCTTAACGCATTGCAAATCAAATTGCGCAACTTTGGCTTCGTCTGTGCCCAGCGCCAGTTTGTCTGGCGCTCCTCAACAGCCAGTCCCATCGCCTCAGTTCTGACGCAGCGGCTTCATCACGCCAGGAGGTGCGCTGAACAATTTGGCAACTGCGAACAGCCGCGGCCGCACGGCCAGCTTGTCCTGCTCGACGCCTAGCGGCCCGTCGGTGCCATCCGGATAAAGCTCCCCCGACCAGGATGTCCCCAGCCCGTCCAGATACATCACCGGAACGGCTGCCGAAGCATCATAGGACGCACGAGGGTCCACAAACGCACCATGGCGTCAACCGTGGTCGTCGGCAACTGCGCGGGATTATCGGCGCGGATTGAGATAAGACCAAGTCACGCCGATGCCCGGCGTCGAGCCCCGTATCGATACGCTTGTGTCGGTTTGAGAGAACGTATATCATCCGTATCGATTTGTGATCATCAAGATCGGACTATTCCGATGGGCAGCCTGTTGTTTCTGACACAGCGTATTCCCTACCCGCCGATCAAGGGGGAAAAAATTCGCCCCTTGCAGATCCTGCAATATTTGAGAGAGTCGTTCGATATCCATCTGGGATGTCTGGTCGACGACCCGCATGACTTGCAATATGTTCCGGTCGTCAAGGGGCTATGCACTAACTCTTACTTTGCAACATTGAACCGCGCCCGTGCCAGGCTCACCTGCCTGCGTGGCCTGTGGACCGGCGAGCCGCTGAGCGTGACCTTCTATCGTGATCGTGGGTTAGCCAACTGGGTCAGCCGCGTGCTGAGCGAGGTTCGGCCGGAGCAGATTTTTATCTGTTCATCCAACATGGCGCCTTATATTCTCGATCTGCGCGGGCAGGAGCACGTCTGTCTAGTCGATTTGGCGGACGTCGATTCCGAAAAGTGGCGGGCTTATGCACAGGCGGGGTCCTTTCCCATGAGCTTGGTGCACGCACGCGAATGGCGCCGCACCGCCGAACTGGAAGCACGTATAGCCCGCGAATGCGATTGGAGCACGTTCGTCTCGGCTGAGGAGGCGGAGGTTTTCAATCGGTTGCAACCTGGCCACGCTGACAAAGTCAGGGCCGTTAGCAGTGGTGTCGATCACGTCTACTTCGATCCCGCGCTGCACTACGAGGCACCGTTCGCCTCCGATCGACAGAATTTCGTCTTTACCGGGACCATGGATTATCCCCCGAATGTCGACGCCGTGGTATGGTTCACGGAGGCTATCCTGCCGGTCATCCGGCAAAGCGCGCCCATGGCGCAGTTCCACATCGTGGGGTCGAGCCCCTCTGCAAAAAGTACGAGCGCTGACAACAACAGACGGCGTTTTTGTCACGGGTCGGGTTGCGGACGTGCGCCCCTACATCGCCCATGCCAGTGCCAGTGTGGCGCCGATGCGCATCGCCCGCGGCATCCAGAACAAGGTGCTTGAAGCGATGGCCATGGCACGGCCTGTCGTGGTGACCGCTGACGCGCTGGAAGGCATCGATGCGAGACCCGGCCGTGAAGTGCTGCTGGCTGATTCAGCCACGGATTTCGCCGCCGCTTGCCTGCAGGCGGCCGGCCCAAACGGCGCCGCGATCGGGCAGTCCGGACGCGAGCGCGTGCTACGCGACTACGTGTGGGCCGAGCGGCTGCGCGGCTTCGACGCACTGCTGGGCCTCACGCGGCAGCTTCATCCGGCCGCCGCGGCCGCGCTATGATCATCCGTTCCCGCGCGCCGCTGCGGCTCGGCATGGCTGGCGGCGGTACCGACGTCTCGCCCTATTGCGACCAATATGGCGGCGCTGTACTCAACATCACGATCGATCTGTACGCCTATACTATCATCGAACCGAACAATGATGGGCGGGTGTGCTTCATCGCCGCCGATATCGACGGCCGCTTTGAAGCAGAGGCAGACGCGGAAGTGGAAATCGCCGACCCGCTGATCCTGCATCGTGCCGTCTATCGGCGCATCGTCAGCCAGTTCAACGGCGGCCGCCCGCTACCCTGCCGCGTCACCACCTTCTGCGACGCGCCCCCTGGTTCAGGGCTCGGTACGTCCTCAACCATGGTTGTTTCGCTCGTCAAGGCTTTTGTCGAGTGGTTGAACTTGCCGCTCGGCGAATATGAGGTCGCGCACCTCGCCTTCGAAATCGAGCGCTTCGACGCAGGCCTGGATGGCGGCCGCCAGGACCAGTACGCGGCGACGTTCGGCGGCGTGAATTTCATGGAATTTCATCCCGATGACCGGGTCATCGTCAACCCGCTTCGCATCAAGAACTGGATCATATCGGAGCTGGAGACATCCGTAGTGCTGTTCAACAGCGGCGTCTCACGCTCTTCGGCTCGTATTATCAAGGAGCAGACGGACAATCTGAGGCGCCATGACGGTGACACGCTTGAAGCAATGCACGCGATCAAAGCCGATGCCTTCGAAATGAAAGAGTGTTTGCTCAAGGGCGACTTCGAGAGATTTGCCCGCTGCATGCGCAAGACTTGGGAGTCAAAAAAGCGCTTGGCCAACAGCATCAGTAACAGCCACGTCGATGCGGCGGTCGAAACCGCTCTATGCGCGGGGGCTCGGGCGGGTAAAATCTCCGGCGCCGGTGGCGGCGGATTTGTGACCTTTCTGGTGGCGCCCGAACGCCGCGTAGAGGTTATTCGTGCCCTGTCACGACACGATGGGCGCGTAATGACTTGTCACTTCACCCGTCACGGCACCGAGGGATGGAAGATTTCCACTAATTACCATGGCGGTATACCGACCAGGTTGCATGTCGTCGTCTTGGCCCGGCGTGCACATAATCGGTAGGGGGCGCTTGTCAGTGAGTCATAGGCCGACGTTCCACAATCGTCTTGGCCCGGCGTGTCCGGGCCACCTATAGCCGCAAGTGCCGCGACAGATGGCCCGGACACGCCGGGCCAAGACGGTGTGGGAGCCTCCCTGCCCAGTCAAGCCGATGAGATGTGTGAATGCCGTAGGGCGAAGGCCGGGGACCCCCGACTGGCAGGTGTGTAGGCGGCAAGATGGGTCCCCGGCCCCCCGCCTTCGCAGGGAGAAACTTCGCCGGGGATGACACGGGTGTATCAGTCTCAACCCCGGTTGGTATGATTTGGACGGACGGCTGACGCCAAGAAAGGCAATCAATTTCATTGACACCACCCACGCGGAACCGTTGCTTCCATACCGAAATTCAGGCACACCAGTGTTGCAATGAAAAATCGATAGAATGTCGGATCTGAACGCCTGCGGCTTGCGACAGGGCGGCAAGCTGCTGGTCAGTGGCAATGACGTGTCGCGTTCCGACGCTCGGCACGTCGCCAGCGAATTCATCGTCCCGCGGAGTTGACATGTCGCTCAAGCCCAGCCTCGGTCCGTCAAGCCGCCATTCTGGTCGGTGGCCTCGGCACGCGTTTGGGTGAGCTGACTGCTCTAATACCCAAGCCCCTATTGCCATGCGGCGACCGGCCCTTTCTGGCCTGGCTGCTGCGGGAATTGTGCCGCTTCGGCGTGCAGGAGGTGTTGTTGCTGACCGGTCACCTTGCCGAAGCGATCGAGGCGGCAGTGCCCGCCCTATCCGCCTGCCTTCCGGAACACCTGAAAATCACCTGCATCCGGGAAAAGCAGCAAGCCGGCACCGGCGGCGCTCTATTCCAGGCGCGCGATCATCTTGCCGGGCGTTTTCTGCTTTGCAACGGCGATTCCTGGCTCGACTTCGATCTTGCTCATCTGCTGGCCGATGCAGCCGGCGATCCGGCGGAGGTTCTCGGCCGCATGGTCATATGCCGCCAGAACGACGCCTCGCGCTACGGTGTCGTCGAAACCCAAGGTGATCGAGTAACAGGATTTCGCGAGCGGCCAGAGGCTGGGCAGCCCGGGACCATCAATGCAGGTATCTACCTGTTCGACCGGCGTAGCCTGGACACAGCGACCCCAAACTGCTCCCTGGAGCGCGACATTCTTCCGAAGCTCGCAAACCAGGGCGTCTTGCGTAGCACTCTTGCGGCCGGATATTTCATCGATATCGGGATTCCCGCCGATCTGGCACGCGCCCGGACTGAACTGCCCGCGCGCTTGCTTCGCTGATCCCTGGTCGATCCGGGGGACAATCACACGGCGCTATAGGATGACGAGCACGCTTCCCATCTACCGCTACGACGCCTGTGGGGAGGCCGCGAGCAACTGCTCGATCGGGTCCCAGACGAAAGCGGTCTGTGAAACTTTTTCCCCGCCGATGTGGATCGACGCCTCCGCCACCGGCTTGCCGCCCAGGCGTTGATAGAACCAACGACTCGGATTGTCGCGCAACACCCAGACGAAGGCCGAGCGGCAACCGATGTCCACGAGGTGGGAGGCAGCGGCTCGCATCAGCCGGCGCCCGACGCCGCGGTCGCGCCAGTCATCGAGTACGTAAAGGGTCTCGACTTCACCCTCGGCCAGCCGCTTGCCGCCGATCTCGGCATGCCGGGCGCGTCCCGCTGTCGTGAAGCCGATGATGCGCGGGCCGCTGCCGGCAGGCACGTCGGCCCCGGATGCGGTGGCCACCAGCACCCCCGTGCCGCCGCGGATCGCCGCGTCGTAATGCGCCGCCTGGCGGGAGACCGAGAGTTTGGCCAGGAAGCTATCCGGCAGGATCCCCGGATAGGTGCTGCGCCACGCCGCCACGTGCACCGCCCCAATGGCGATGGCGTCGGCAACCCGGGCCTTGCGCAGCGAGATCAACTCGCTCGCTCCAGCACCGCGGCGAAGAAGCCGTCCGTGCCGTGCCGTGCCGGGGTCAGGAATAGAAAATCGCCGCTGTTTGGCACCGGACCGTCGAATGACCAGGCGCGCGCCAGCGGGACGACGACGAAATCTGGGTGGCGAAGCAAAAAGGCAGACACCTGAGCCTCGTTTTCCTCTTCCAGCAATGAGCAGGTAGCGTAGACCAAACGCCCGCCTTTGCGAACCAAGCTCTGGGCGTTGTCGAGAATTCCCGCCTGCTTGGCAACCAGTTCGGCCAGATCCTGCGGTGTCAGGCGCAGCCGAGCATCAGGATTGCGCCGCCAGGTGCCGGTTCCTGTGCAGGGCGCATCGACCAGCACCCGATCAAAGGCTCCGGCCCGCCGCTTGAGCCATTTGTCCCCGGCTTCCAACAGATGACGCTCGACATTGTGAACTCCGGCGCGCCGCAACCGGCGGACCGCGCCATCCAGCCGCAATGCCGAAACGTCACAGGCAACGATCTGACCACGATTTTGCATCAAGCCGGCCAGCGCCAGCGTCTTGCCGCCGGCGCCGGCGCACCAGTCCACCACGCGCATGCCGGGCGCCGCGCCAACCAGCATGGCGACGAGTTGACTGCCTTCGTCCTGGATCTCCACCATGCCGGACATGAAGGCCGGGCCGGTGGTGATGGGACGCCGGCCTTCAATGCGCAGGCCGCAGGGCGAAAGCGATGTGGGCTGCGCGTCCCACCCCTCTGCTGCCAGAGCAGCCTGCGCCTGCGCTCGATCGGCTTTCAGCGGATTGACCCGCAGATCGAGCGGCGCCGGCTTGGACAGCGCCGCCATCTCGACGGCCAAAGTGGCGCCAAAGCGGCCGGTCAGGTGCGGCAGGAGCCAGTCGGGGATCTCCAACCGGACCGCCTCGGGGATGGCAGGATGATCAAGGCGGTGCCCCTCGATGCGCGACAGCGCAGCGGCCTCCGGTCGTGCCAACCCGGCAGGAGCGAACTGGCCGCCGGAGAACGCCTGGCGAATGCCAGACAGCGCCCAACCCTCCAGCAGCAGCGAGGCGGCAACCAGCAGGCGCGGCGATGGCTTAACTTCACTCGGCTTTGCGTCGGCATCGTCTCCGCGTTGGCCTCGTCCAGCGGCGCACCATTCGGTCTGGCATCGCCCCGCTTCGCATCCGGCGTTGTGGCATTGTCAATCCACCAGGCCAGACGGCGGCGCGCGCGCAGCACCTGCCACACCCGGTCGGATACGGCGCGCCGGTCGCCCGATCCGATGTAACGGCGGGCGCGGAAGAACTCGTTGGCGACAGCATCGGCGGGACGGTTCGGCGCCGCCTCCACCGCGTCCAATAAGTCGATCGCGGCGGCAATGCGAGCGGCGGGGGTCACCGGCAGCGTCCGTCGCGTTCAGCCATCAGTCTTGACGGTAATTCGGTGCCTCCCGGTCGATCGCGACGTCGTGGACGTGGCTTTCGCGCAAGCCGGCGCCGGTGACGCGGCGGAACCGGGTGGTCGTCTGCAGGTTGGCAATGTCAGCGCTGCCGGTATAGCCCATGCCCGCCTTCAGGCCGCCAACCAGTTGATGCACGACGCTGCTGACCGCACCTTTATAGCCGACCCGGCCCTCGACGCCTTCCGGCACCAGTTTCAGTTGATCCTTGATGTCCTGCTGAAAGTAACGATCGGCCGACCCGCGCGCCATGGCGCCGAGGCTGCCCATGCCGCGGTAGGATTTGTAGGAGCGGCCCTGATACAGGAAGACCTCGCCAGGGGCTTCGTTGGTGCCGGCGAGCAGACTGCCGATCATCACCGAGTCGGCACCGGCGGCGATCGCCTTGACGATATCGCCGCTGGTGCGCATGCCGCCGTCGGCAATGGCAGGGATGTCGTGGTCCTTGCAGGCGGCGGAGGTTTCCAGCACGGCAGTGAACTGCGGCACGCCGACGCCGGCGACCACGCGGGTGGTGCAGATGCTGCCGGGTCCAATGCCGATCTTGACCGCATCCACCCCGGCGGCGATCAGCGCCAGCGCCCCCTCCGGCGTAGCGACATTGCCGGCGATCACCTGGATGGTGTTGGAGGCGTGCTTGATCGCCTCCACCGCGCGCAGCACGCCCTGGGAGTGGCCGTGCGCGGTATCGACCACGATGACATCGGTCTCGGCGGCGATCAGCGCGCGGGCCCGGGCCTCGCCCTCGGCACCCACGCCGGTGGCAGCCGCGACACGCAGCCGGCCCAGTTCGTCTTTGTTGGCCAGCGGATGCAATTCGGCCTTGTCCATGTCCTTGACGGTAATCAGGCCGATGCAGCGATAGGCGTCGTCGACCACCAGCAGCTTCTCGATCCGGTGCTTGTGCAGCAGGCGCCGAGCCTGTTCGGCGCCGATGCCGGGGGTGACGGTAACCAGGTTCTCCCGTGTCATCAGCTCATAGACCTTGAGGCTTGGCTCGGTGGCAAAGCGGACATCACGGTTGGTGACGATGCCGACCAGGCGGTTGGTCTCCCGCTCGACCACCGGGATGCCGCTGATGCGATGCGCCGTCATCAGCGCCTTGACGTCGGCCAAGGTCTGGTCGGGGTGAATGGTCAACGGGTTGACGACCATGCCGGATTCGAACTTTTTGACGCGACGGACCTGGGCCGCCTGCTCCTCGGGGGTGAGGTTCTTGTGGATCACGCCCATGCCGCCGAGTTGCGCCATGGTAATGGCCATTTCGGCTTCGGTGACGGTGTCCATGGCCGCCGAGATCAGCGGAATATTCAACGTGATGCTGCGGGTCAGCCGCGTCGCGGTGTTGGTTGAGGCCGGCAGCAACTGGGAATAGGCGGGCACGATCAGCACATCGTCGAACGCCAGCGCCTCTTCAACGCGGGAGGCCAGCAGCCTTGCGTTGGCGGAAACAGGGATTGTCTCGGGAGGGATATCGAACGCCATGGGCGGTGAGCCTTTCCGCTACCTTGGCGGCCCCACATAGGGCGGTGGTGCGAACTAAGCAAGTGACAGTGCGATGTTGCCGTGTCTTGGATCAAAGGTCGGTCCGGTCCTGCCCGTGTTCTTTGACGGGTCGCCGACAGGCTTCAATAACCCAATTAATCCGATCCTTGCCGAGAAAGCGTTGTTCCTCGACCACAACGGTGGGATGAGGTGGTATCGATCGGCTGGACAGTCTGGCGGCTTGGCTCAGCTTGGTTCTGGTTGTTGTCAGGCCGCCAGTTACGCCATGCTGGTTGCCTGGTATGCCTTATCAGGGGTGCGCCCAGCCAGTGTCGAATGCGGACGCCGGGTGTTGTCATAGCCGATCCAATCCGCCAGTCCAGCGCGCAACTCTGAAGCTGTCTCAAAGGCGTGCAAGTCGCCACATTCGTCTCTCAACTGCGCCAGAGCCGCTCGATGAACAGGGTGTCCATCCATCGTCGCCGCCCGTCCATAGAGATGCGCAGCAGGCTGGCGATGGTGCGTGTGCCAGGGGCCGCAATGGCGCCCGGCACCAGCACTTAGGCATGACCGGCGAAGCGGGATGGCAGTTGACGCATGGCGGTATCTCTTGGCGGGGGCGCACCAGTGTAGCCGCGCATCTGCTTCGCCGCCCAACGCCCGAAATGGCCAAAGTCGCGCTTAGGATCTGTCAGGTGAATAACTGCTTGAATTGAGTTGGATGACTTCCGCTTTGGCCGCTAGCTGGCGACGGTGTGGCAGCATAATGACACAGCACCCGTCTGTCTGCGCTCCGCCGCGGTATCGCGAGCAACTACGGCAAGGTAGCCCGCGGCCCGCTCGGCACTTACAACTTCGCTGGAGACGTCGGCAAAGCGACGCTCCCGCCGGCAGTCTCTCTGCTGCTGAACCACGAATGGACTTGGCTTGCACGACGGCTTTGGATCCTGGCTGGCGGCTTGGGATCGTGGTCGCGCTCGCTGTCCGATGGCTGATGCCGCTCGTCGCAAGCGCTATAAACAGGCCCGAGACCTCGATGACATCGCCGCCCAACGTTGCTGGAGTAAGTGGGCGGCTTTAGGCTGCTGCTTGCCATTGGTGTGCCTACGACAGTGCCGTGCGCATGGGCTTCTTGTTCTTGCTAGGCTCCTGCCTCCTGCTCCAGGCCATAAGTGTGGCGCATCCCTGACGACACGTGGGTTTGGCGCTGTCTTTGAATCTTCAAAACTCGGAGGGTGGTGAGCACTCTGGCAAGGCCGCATTGCGGATGGCTCGGAATGCACGTCTTGGCATCGTGGCAGAGCAGTCATCGGCGACTGAAATCGGCACGACGGTGGCGGTGCTGGCGGCGCTCGTCTTGCCGCTGGTCCCGGCTTTGGCATTGCTACAGGCGTTCCTGGGGTGTGATGCTCAACGGCACCTCCTCGGCATGCGCTATGGCCGGGACGAGTGCCCTATGACCTGTGTGGCTGCTGAAAACCGGATCGAGCGCGCCGTTTGCCCTGTTTTACACTGGCGACTTGTGGGATCAAGCGCGCTGGCACCTGTATTCTACGGCCAGCGCTATCGGCGACGTGGCAGGGTGACCAATGCTGGGGCGACGGGTGCGGCGGCGCGTGACAGCCCTTGCAGTCGTGCCGCTGCAACGTTGGCTACCTGATGTCGTCTCATCTGAAGAATACTGCCGCGAACACTCAGAAGTGCGACAATTTGAGCATGCCGCCACCTACATCAGCGTCAGCAGCCGCGTTTGCCGCTTGTCAGTGTCGAGGTCGATCGTCTAGCCAAACAACGCATTTCGCCACCAATACGGTTCACTTAAACCGCGTCCATTTTGAAACCCGTAGTTGAGAATTTGGTTGGACGACGATGCGGTTCCCGATCTGAAGGGCTCGTCCACGAACAAACGCGTTGTGACTACTACGACAGAACGCATTGAATGTATAAAATGCTATTTTAGAAATGCCAAGTTGATCACTTATTTCCGGACGAAACCTTAAGGACCGGCTCGTCTTAATTCCGAACCGTCAGCGCAGCCGATTGGTGACCTGATGCAGCAGACCACGATACGGCTGCGCGGCGGCCGGAACATTGTTCTTCGCCTGGACCGTGGCTAGCCGATGGCTCGGAACGACGGATGGGGCCGGCAGTTCGGCAGGCATTGTCGCGCCTCGCGAAGCGCCGCAGTCACCGGCCGTCCTCGATAGGACCTGAGGCTTCTGGCCGTTACCCTGATAGGTAATCTGCATGCTGCGGGTGCAGGTGCCGGCGCCCGAGAACGTAGAGATCACGCTGTAGAGTTCCGTTCCGGCGGGAAGCCTGGACCACATGGCCTCGGTCGCCGATCCCGGACCAAGGGTTGGTTGTGCCATCATAGCGTCGATTGTCTGGAACATGGAAGCCGCCTGCTGGTCCATCTCGGCCGATAGGCGCTGCAGCAAGGCGAACGGGGAGGCCGCATCGAATGATGCCGTCGGCAATCCGAGGGCATCAGCCGGGACTGCTTCAGGTGCCAGGATAACCTGTGGCGGCACATCACCCGTATAGCGGATCTGTTCGATCGCCCCGTCGGGCAGCGGCACGGTCATGACGTGGGATCGCTCGGGTGCCGCGTGAGCGAGACCGGAGAGGCCGGCCAGGACGATGGCCGCGGCGCCGGCGAAAAGCGCAGTTCGAGTGGTCTGCATGGTGGTCCCTGCCGATGTTGAACGAGACGTCCTTGACCATAGCCAAGACGCTTTGCGGTAGTTCATCCAAAAGCTGAAATCGTGTTCATCCGCCCGTCGGGCATGTGCGACGGCCAAAAGTTATCGTCTTCATTACGTCCAGCTTGTCACTTAAACTTAAGCGGACGAAATATTCGTTCGCCGGCGTGAAGTCCGCACACTGGCAGGCAATCTCTTGCCGAATAGGTCCGGCGATTAATTGCGTGGTTGTCTTCCAGCCTGAGACTGCGCGTTTTGCCTTTGCCTTTCATGTCGCCGGATGCTAGTCGATAATCATGAAACTAATGCGAACCCTGCTTCCGCACATTGCTCAATGCTCCCTTACGTTTCGAATGGGAGCTTCGGGGTAGCGCGCGTTCTAGCTGATAGACTCAGCAACTGCTCGTAGCCCCGCCGGTATCGGACGGGGCTTTTTCATGACTGCATGATCCCTGTCCGCCTACGCGTCGTTGCGGCGAGGGCGTATCATGCCACAGCAGTTCTTACGACCTTATCATCCGAAGCAGGTCCCGGTCTTATCCTCCGGGAGTGCAGCATCGTCGTGGCATCGCCTGGCGTCGATCACCAGCCGACGCTGGCCATTTCCTCTGGCCGGTCTCGCGGCGGATCGAAAGCCTTCCACAAGCCGTCTGATGGCCGCTGTCCATACCGATGTCGTCGGCTACAGCCGGCTGTTCGCCCTTGACGACGTGGAAACGATCGCACGCTTGCGGGAAGTTCGTCGAAGCTTGATTGCACCCGCGATCCGCCGCCATGACGCTCGTCTGGTGCAAACCTCCGGCGACGAGATGCTGATCACGTTCGACAGCGTCGCTCAGGCGGTGAAGTGCGCCGTGACCATCCAACATGAACTGGCAACCGAGAATGCCCTCTGGCCGCACGACCGCCAAATGCAGTTGCGCGTGGGCGTCGACCTGGGCGATGTCACCGTGGATGAGACAGTTTTGCACGGCGATGGCGTCATCATCGCGGCTCGGCTTCAGGCCATATGCCCGCCTGGCGGCGTCTGCGTCTCACGAGCGGTGCATGAGCGGGGTGGCAACCGGCTTGGCCTGCCATTCGAAGCGCTCGGTCAGCTCGCTCTGAAAAACGTTGCGCAGCCAGTGGAGGCTTTTGTCCTTTGGCCGGCAGGCACGGCGTCATCCTCGCCGCCGCAGCGGTGACAGCAGTGACGGCGTCGCCCCAAAGGTCTCACGAAACGCCGCCCCGAAGGCTGGTGCGCTGGCATAGCCCACGAGGCTGGCGGCGCGTGCCGGTGGCACCCCCTGGGCGATGCGCGCCAGGGCCTCCGTCAGCCGCAATTGCCGCCGCCATTGCTGGAAACTCATACCCGTTTCAGCGCGGAACAGGCGGGCCAGGGTGCGGACCGAGGCGCCGGCGGCCTCGGCATGCTGGGCCAGGTCACGCGGGTCGGCCGGATCGGCGAGCAGCGCCGCCGCGACGCGCAGCAGCCTGCGATCGCGGCAGGCCGGCAGCGACAAGGGGCGGGTGGCGGCGCGGCCGATCTCATGCAGCGCCAGCGCCGCGACCAGCCTGATCGGGCCGCGCGCATCCCACACCACCGGCTCTCCGCACACCGTCAGGATCAGCTCTCGCAGCAACGGCGAAACGGCGATCACCGTGGTGGTCGGGCGGACCGGAGGCGGCGGCGTCGGCCCGCAGGAACAGCGCCCGCATGCAGACGTCCCCATCCATGCGAACGCCATGTGTGGTGTCGGCCGGCACCCACAGGCCGGTGCCGGGCGGCACGGTGAACAGCGCCGATTCTGTGGTGACCCGCATCACTCCGGCGGTGGCGAACAGCAGTTGCGCCCGTGGATGACGATGCAGGCCGGTTTCGTGACCCGATTTGTAGTCGAACGCGTAGCCGACCATCGGCCGCGGCGCCCGCTCGAATGGCTGCAGCCGGGATTGGCCGGCCTGCGACAGAACTTGGCCTGACATCGCCATAGCGTCAGGCTAATCTGACCCGGTTGTTCGAGCCAGTGTTTCCTGACACCGAGGATTTCGTCCGATGACTCCAGCCGTGCGGCAGATCGTGTTCATCAACACCGCCCACACGATCACCCATTACAGCCTGCTGATCCTGCCGACGGCGGTGCTCGCGATGGCCGTGCCGGGCGGGCCGTTTGGTGCCTCATATGGGCCAATTCTGGCACTGGCGACCGGCATGTTCGTGTTGTACGGCCTGCTGTCGCTGCCGCAGGGCTGGTTGGTGCAGCGTTTCGGCCGCAAGGCGTTGATGACGGCCTTCTTCCTGGGCACTGGCGGCAGCTTGGCGGTGGCTGGCCTGGCGCACGCGCCGACAATGCTGGCGGTGGCGCTGGCGGCGGCCGGCGGGTTCGCGGCGATCTACCACCCGATCGGCACGACCATGTTGGTCGAGGCCGCCGGCGATAAGCCGGGCCGAGCGATCGGGGTGAACGGGGTATTTGGGAATTTGGGGGTGGCGTTGGCGCCGGTCGTGACTGCGTTCCTCGCGCACCAGATCGGTTGGCGTGCGGCGTTTATTGTGCCGGGTGTGCTATGCGCCGGCGTCGGCGTCCTCTGGCTGCGGACCCCGCTGGCGCCATCCGCCAATCGCATGGGTGGCCGCCCGTTCCCGCCGATCCCGCGCCATTTGGTCAGGCGCGCCGTGCTGGTGCTGCTGCTGATCGCGACGTCGTCCGGGTTGGTATTCAACGCTTTCACCCTGCTGCTGCCGAAACTGATGGAGGAGCGGCTGGCCAGCAATGTCGGCCTGCTGCCGCTCATCGGCGCCGCCGCGTTCCTGGTCACGCTGTGCGGCGCGCTGACCCAGTTCACCATCGGCCGGATGATCGATCGCAATACGCTGAAGCAGGTCTTCCTGCCGGTCAGCATCGTGCTCGCGCCGGCGATGGCGGCATTGTCATTCGCGCAAGGCTGGCTGGTGCTGCCGTTGGCGGGCCTGGTGGCGGCCTCGATCTTCGGCCAGGTGACGGTGAACGAAACCATGGCCGCCCGCTACATCTCCCCCGAGATGCGCGCACGCATCTACTCGGTGCGCTTCTTCGTGGGCTTTCTGGGGGCTGCCGCCGCCGCGCCGGTGGTCGCCGTGCTGCATGAGCGGACCGGCAGCCTGGCGTCGGCTACCCTGGTGCTCGCGGGGTTTTCGATCGTGACGTTATGCTGCGCACTCTTCTTCCCCAACCGGAAGGAGGAGTTGCAGCCCGACCTCTGGGTGCGGTCCGTGCCCGTCGCAGCGGAGTAGAAGCGCGAGGTAGCGAGGATTTGCAAAGGGCGGGCTGGCACGCCACATCGCATTGTATGAGTCCGCGCCGCCCCCTGCTGTTCGCTGCCATGGTTTCGCCGTGGCTACTATTGTCTGTCGGTCGTGCCCGAGCGGCGATACCCCAACCTGGACCTGTTCAGGACCAGGCGGACATTGCCCAAATCGAGGCCTACCTGAACGGCCTCAAATCATTGAAGGCGCATTTTGTCCAGGTCGCCGCGGATGGCGGCCTGTCGCAGGGCACCGCCTGGTTGGAACGCCCGGGACGGATGCGCTTTCAATATGATCCGCCGGCACCGTTTCTGCTGATCGCTGGGCATGGCGTGCTGACCTTTCACGACCGCGCACTTCAGCAAACCAGCAACATCCCGCTGAGCCGCACCCCGCTCGGCATACTGCTGGCGGAGCACGTGGTGCTGTCCGGTGCGGTGACGGTGACCGCCATGCAGCGTCTGCCCGGGCAAATCCAGCTTACGCTGGTGCGCACCGACAGCCCCGGTGACGGCTCCTTGACGTTGACGTTCGCTGATCAGCCGCTGGCGTTGCGGCAGTGGACGGTGGTCGACGCGCAACGCCGGCAAACCCATGTCACCCTCTACAACGTTCAGTCCGGCGCCAGCTTCGACCCGCAGTTGTTCGAGCAGCTCGACCCATCCTCGGCGACTGGGGGCGGCTGAGGGCAAAGCGCATACCAGGACGCTCCGCCGCCCTGTCGCATGACGGCCATGTGACCCGTTCGGGCGAAAGTGTCTTCTTTTTGCCGTGAAATTGGGGAATGATTACTCCTGACATGAGATTACCCCGCGTCGTCAAGCCACTGATCGGCATCAGCTGCTGCACCAAGCAGTTCGGCATTTTCGGCATGCCGAACCATGCCGCTTCCGACACATACGTGCGCGCGACCGATGAGGTGATCGGCGGCGTCCCCGTGCTGCTGCCGGCCAACGGCCCGATGGCGGATATCGAAACGCTTCTGGAACGGTTGGATGGCATCATCCTGACCGGTAGCCGCTCCAACGTTCAGCCCACCTTGTATGACGGTCCACCGCATGCCGAGGGCACGCCGGAGGATCCGGGCCGCGATGGCATCACCCTGCCGTTGATCCGGGCAGCGGTCGCGCGCGGCCTGCCGTTGCTGGCGATCTGCCGCGGCTTTCAGGAGCTGAATGTGGCACTGGGCGGATCGCTGCACCAGCGGCTGCAGGACCTGCCGGACCGCATGGACCATTCGACGCCGATGCAGCCTTCCCCCCGGGTGCGGCAGAGCAAGGCGCACGCGATTCGGATCACCCAAGGCGGCTGGTTGCATCGGCTTGCGGAAGCCCCCGAGATCGCGGTGAACTCACTGCACAACCAGGGCATCGACCGGCTTGCGCCGGGCCTTGTCGTGGAAGGCGTGGCGCCGGACGGCACCATCGAGGCGGTGCGGGTGATCGCCGGGCCCGAAGGCCCCGCGCCTGGCTATGCCGTCGGCATACAGTGGCACCCGGAATACGATTGGTGGGTCGATCCGGTGTCGCGCGCCATCTTCGACCATTTTGGCGCCGCTGTGCGGGCTTATGCCGAGGACGCCCGGGTGGGAGGCGTCTCGATCGCCGCGGACTGAAGGCCGGGGTTGTCCCACCTCAGGTATGTTTCCGCACCACAGCCCCTTGCCAGTCGGGCTGTTTGGAACGATGTAACGGGAATAAGACCGGACCAGCGTGGTCCGGATTGATCACGCGATGTTAGGACAGGGCTCCGCCATGTTTATTGAAACCGAAGGCACCCCGAACCCCGCGACCCTGAAGTTCCTGCCGGGGCGCGAAATCATGGGTTTTTCCACTGCCGATTTCGCCTCGGCCGCGTCGGCCGGCCGTAGCCCATTGGCGGCTGCGCTGTTCGCGTTGCCCGGCGTCGCGCGGGTGTTTTTGGGCGGCGACTTCGTCAGCGTTACCAAGGATGATACTTTGACCTGGCAGGCGTTGAAGCCGCAGGTCCTCGGGGTCATCATGGATCATTTCGTCGCCGGATTGCCGGTGATCGAAGGCCAGGACGAGGACCTCCTAGCTCAGGAAGACGTTGACCCGGTCGATCAGGAGATTGTTGACCAGATTAAGGAACTGCTGGACACCCGCGTCCGCCCCGCCGTCGCCGGCGATGGTGGCGACATCGTGTTTCGCGGCTATCGGCAGGGCATTGTGCGGCTGCACATGCAGGGCTCTTGCTCCGGATGCCCGTCCTCCAGCGCCACGCTGAAGCACGGTATCGAAAACATGCTGCGTCATTATGTGCCGGAGGTCGTCGCCGTCGAGCAGGTCGAATTCTGAGGCGATTGAGGCTGCCCGGTTGACGCGCGGCATGGTGTCTTCGATGCTGCGTCGCAGCATGTATTTTCCAGGGAGCTGACCATGACGATCGACGCCGCCGGGCTCGACCTGCTGTTTCGTGAGGCGCGCACGCATAACAAATGGCGTGATCAGCCGGTGGCCGACGAGACATTGCGCGAACTCTACGACGTGATGAAGTTTGGCCCGACGTCGGCCAACAGCTCACCCGCCCGCTTCGTGTTCATCCGCACGCGGGAGGGCAAGGAGAAGCTGGCGCCGGCTCTGTCGGCCGGTAATACCGAAAAGACCATGACCGCGCCGGTGACCGTGATCGTCGCCTACGACCCGAAATTTTTCGAGAAGCTGCCGCAGCTTTTTCCGCATAATCCCGACGCCATCTCCTGGTTCACCAGCAACGACTCGCTGGCTGCGACGACGGCGTTCCGCAATGGCACGCTGCAGGGCGCCTACCTGATGATGGCGGCCCGAGCGGTTGGCTTGGACATCGGCGCGATGTCCGGTTTCGACAACGCCACGGTCGATGCCGCATTTTTCTCCGGCAATGGTTGGCGCTCGAATTTCCTGGTCAATCTTGGCTATGGCGACCCGGACGGCGTGTTTAACCGGTCGCCGCGCTTGTCGTTCGAAGAAGCCTGTATGCTTGCCTAGCCAGCTTTTCACGCGCGGGCGCTGCCTGGATTGGCCATCGCTGCGTCGGGCTTGTTGCCTGTATATGAAGATAAAGCACGATCTAGCCGTCAGATGAGTAGGCGCTTGCTGTCGCGCGGGCGGCTGTCGACAGCAGGTCCTCCGGCGGCGGCTGTAGCTGGTGCGAACACGCTGCGCGACGACAGGTAGTAGTAACCGTGCAACGGGATTGAGAAATACGATAGCGTCGGAGCGTCATGCGAATCCTTGCTCTCGATTCGGCACTGCCTCGGTGTTCGGCGACGGTCGTCGCCGGCGGTCAGGTCGTCGCCGGCTATCAGCAGGACATGGATCGCGGGCATGCCTCGGTACTCGCCGGTATGGCGCGCGATGTCTTACGCGACGCGGGAATAAAGGCCGTGGCACTGGACATGATCGCCGTAACCGTGGGGCCTGGCAGTTTCACCGGCATTCGTGGCGCACTTGCTCTAGGGATGGGGATCGGCACCTCCACCGGCGTGCCGGTGATTGGGGTCACTGTGGGCGAGGCGCTTGCCGATTCGCTGCCCTGTCTAGGCGGCCGCGCCTTGTGGTGCGCCATTACCAGCCGGCGAGGCCGCCTGTTCCTGGAGATCGGTGAACAAGTATTGTCGCTGGCGGTAACCGATCTGCCGCGACCGAGCGGTCCCGTTGCCATCGCTGGCAGCGCCGCCATCGACATTGCCTCCCGTCTGGCGGCGTTCGGCGCCGATGTCATGCTGACCGACGCCAGGCTGCCGGTGGGCCGCCACATCGCGCATGTGGCGGAGCGCCGCTTTAACCACCGCATCCGCCCGCTGGCGGCGGAGCCGCTTTATGTCGACGCGCCGGAAGCCAAACTTCCTGCCGGCCTGCCGCGCCCGACCGGCTGAGTGTTTGTTTGATTAATGCTGCTCAGGCGGCCACCGCCGCCAGGCCGCGCCGCTCCGGTTCCTAAATCCGCGCCAACTGACCCGCCATAGCACATTCTCAAACGGGCACGGGGACATGACGACTGATCCTTCCGACGCAGATCCTGCCTCGCGCCGTCTCTCGCCACATGCTGTGCGCCACCGGTTGTCCCTGCGTCAGGCGATACCGGCCGACGCCGCCGTCCTGGCGGCGATTCATGCTGCTGCCTTTGCCGCACCGGACGCCTGGAGCAGCGACATATTCAGCCTGCATCTGGCACTGCCCAATGTCATTGGCTTACTCGCTGCCGAAGATGGCTTTGTTCTGGTGCGAACAGCGGGTGCAGAAGCGGAAATCCTCACTTTGGCGGTGGTTCCGGCGGCCAGACGACGCGGCTTGGCGAGCGCGCTGCTGAAGGCAGCAACTGTGCGTGTTGCAAAAGTGGGCGCAACCGTCGTTTTCCTTGAGGTTTCTATAAAAAATACTGCCGCGCGGGCGCTTTATCTCCAAATTGGTTTCACCGAGGCCGGCCGGCGACCACGGTATTATTCCGACAGGTCAGACGCCCTGGTGATGCGAATTGATCTCGCTCCACCCGCCTGAAGCGAGGATTTAAAGCGATTACTTCCCCCGCCGGATCAGCAAGTGGCTGATACCGTCCGCATCTGTCTTAACGTTAAGTAATTCGTGGCCCTGTTCGATTGCGGTCCGAGGAACGTTCTGCCGCGGCTCTTCGCCCCGCAGCTTGACCAGAAGAGTTTCGCCTGGTGCCAAGCGATCCAAGGCGAGACGGGTCTTGACGAACGTCATTGGGCAGATTTCGGATGTAATGTCGAGTTCCCGGGTTACATCTTGCATGCGCGTCATGATTTCCATTTTTATTCACGACAGAGTAGTAGCAGTTGGCAAGTGCCAGCCTAACTTCATATAAGCTGAGCATTCTGATGTGGAAGGGACTTACCGATGGGTGAAAAGACAACAGACGGCAATCTGCTTGGACTGACCGCTCAAATCGTCGCGGCTCATGTCGCTAACAACACGATCGAGCCGGATGTGCTGCCCGTCTTCATTCGCGACATCTATAAGACGCTGTCTCATATTGGACAGGAACCCGCTGCCCCGGCGGAAAAGCCGCAGCCCGCGGTGCCTGTGCGTAAGTCGGTATTTCCGGACTACATCGTGTGCCTGGAGGACGGCAAGCGGCTAAAGATGCTGAAACGCCACCTTGCGACATCCTACAAGTTGACCCCCGAGCAGTATCGGGAGAAGTGGGGGCTCGACGCGGGCTATCCGATGGTCGCACCGAATTACGCGGAAAAGCGTTCGTCTTTGGCGAAGCAGATCGGTCTTGGCACAAGGCGTGCCAACGGTTGACCAGCGCTGCGTCAAGGTTGTCCGTTCGGACCAGTTCCGGCGAGGCTTGAGGACGGTCTTGTCGACCGGCTTCGCGATCGGCTTGCCGATCGGGTGTTCGGCAGGCTTCCCTGGCCCCACCCATACATTGTATGCGGTTGCTTCGGGCGGTTTGCCGCCCGGGACGCGCGGAAGGACCGATCTCAAGGAAGCGAATGGAATCGCGCATCGAGCGCCTCTGCATCGAACGGGGACTGAAAATGACGGGCCAGCGCCGGGTCATCGCGCGGGTTTTGTCCGATGCCAGCGATCACCCGGACGTGGAGGAACTCTACCGTCGTGCTTCGGCGCTGGACCAGCATATCTCGATCGCCACGGTCTATCGAACCGTGCGCCTCTTCGAGGAGCAGGGTATCCTGGAACGGCGAGATTTTGGCGGCGGACGCGCCCGATATGAGCCGAGCGAGGATGGTCCCCATTACCATCTGATCGATGTGGAGACCGGGAAAGTCATTGAGTTCCAGGACCTTGAGCACGAGAAGTTGATGAATACGATAGCGGGCAGGCTGGGTTTCGACCTTGTCTCCTTGCGGTTGGAGCTGTTTGGGCGGCGGCGCGGCGGATTGGCGGCAGCACGCGATCACCAGGCGGCGGACGCAGATCGCGCAAACGACGGAACTCATCCGGACACTCGCGAGGATGCGTTGGACGGCGATCAACCCAGAGGGGCGAGACGTTGATGCAGGACCAACCCGCCGCGCCATTTCCGGAATTACGCGCCGGCAACCTGGGTGTCCGTCTCGCCACCAACGCAGCCGAAATTGACGCGGTGCAGGCGCTGCGCTACCGGATCTTCTACCAGGAGCTGGGTGCTCGGCCGGATGCCGACACCATCCTTAGTCAGCGTGACAAGGACATCTATGATACAGTCGCGGACCACCTTCTGGTGGTCGATCATACCCTAGGCGATGGGCCGAACGGTGTGGTTGGCACCTATCGCCTGATCCAACGCGACGGCGCCCGCCGCATTGGTCGGTTCTACTCGGCCGACGAATATGACATTAGCCGTATCGAGGCTCTGACCGGTCGGATTCTGGAACTGGGACGGTCTTGTGTCGACACCGGCTACCGCAATCGTGCTGTCATGCAATTGCTGTGGCGGGGAATTGCCGCCTATGTATTCCACCACCAGATCGACCTGATGTTCGGCTGCGCCAGCTTGCCGGGCACTGACCCGGACACCCTGGCGATGCCGCTCAGCTATCTATACTACCATCACCTGACGCCCGCTGCGATCAGGCCGCGCGCGCTGCCGCATCGCTACATCGAGATGCGCCGGCTCGAGGTCGATGAAATCAATGCGCGCGCGGCGCTGATCCAACTGCCACCGTTGATCAAGGGCTATCTGCGACTTGGCGGCTTCGTCGGCGACGGTGCGGTCATCGACGCTCAGTTCAACACCACCGATGTCGCCGTGGTGGTGCAGACCGATCTGATGACCGATAAATACTTTCGCCACTACGAACGTCAGTCGCGTGAGGCGATGGACTGACGCTGCGCCGATGCTGATCAGGTCGGCTGACGGCCTGGTCGGTCGTCTGGCCTCACTGACCGGCTGGCGCGCCGACCTGGTGGCGCTTATGGCCGGTGCATTGTCCGCGCTGGCGCTGCCGCCGGTCTACGCGATTGTTGTCCTGCTGCTGACGGTGCCCGCCCTGCTGTGCCTGATCCAGGGCGCGCGCGGACCGGCCATCGCTGCTCGCCGCGGTTGGTGGTTCGGCCTCGGCCTGTATGTCGCCGGTCTTTATTGGATCACCGAGGCGATCCTGGTGGAAGCCGACAGATTCTGGTGGCTGGTTCCCTTCGCCGTACCGGGGGTCGCCGCAGTATTGGCGCTGTTTACCGCCGCCGCCGCCGCCGTCGCTCGTCTGGCCCGCCCCGGCTGGCCGATGGCACTGACGCTGGCCGGAGCCTGGGTGCTGAGCGACTTGGCGCGCCAGTTCGTCGCCACCGGCTTTCCCTGGAACCCACTGGGAAGCGCTTGGGAGCTGCCGGGGCGGTTCGGCGATATCCTGATCCAGCCCGCTGCCGTGGTCGGTGTGCATGGATTGACGTTTGCGACCGTGCTGCTGGCGGCAACCCCGTTGTTGCGCTGGCGCGGACGGCTGATCGGTGTCGCGACGTTGGCGCTGTGGATCGGGTTCGGCATCCGGCGCCTGGACCAACCGGTCCCGCCTAGCCCTGCACTGACCGTCCTGCTGGTTCAGGGCAACGTTGCGCAGGGCCAGAAGTGGGATCAATCCATGATGGTTGCTATCTTCCGCCGCTACCTGAGCCTGACGCACGATGCCGTCGCGGCACTGCATGGCCGCCCTACCGTGGTGGTTTGGCCGGAAACCGCGAGCCCGGCCTTGTTGCAGACGGATGCCCCGGCGCGGGCGCTGATTGCTCAGGCCATGGGCGCCGATCCTGCCGCCGGCACTGATCAGGCTGCCGACGGCAACCAGGCCTTGATCGGCGCCGTGCGCTTCGATTTGGCCGGCCGTCCCCGCAACAGTCTGTTCGCACTCGGTGCTGGCGGAATGATTGAAGACATCTACGACAAGTGGCACCTCGTCCCGTTCGGTGAGTATCAGCCGGACTGGCTGCCGCTCGGGTTCCAGGTGGTTCCGGGCGGTGGCTTCGCCGCTGGACCCGGCCCGCGCACCTTGCATCTTCCCGGAGTGCCGCCGGTGGGTGCACTGATCTGCTACGAGGCAATCTTCTCCAGCCAGGTCGTCGATCAAGCCGACCGGCCGGCCTGGATGGTCAATGTCACCAACGATGCCTGGTTCGGCAATTCAGCCGGTCCGAGACAACACCTGGCGGCCGCGCGACTCCGTGCGGTCGAGGAAGGGCTGCCGCTCTTACGTGCCGCCAATACCGGCATTTCCGCCGCCTTTGACGCGACAGGCCATGAACTGGCCAGGCTCGGGATGCGGCAAACAGGGGTTGTGTCGGTGCGTCTCCCCGGAGCACGTCCTGCTCCATTTTATACACGCGTCGGTTTGCTTGGTCCTGGTTGCATTGGCGTGCTGGCAATCTTTTTTGGATTATCTCTGCGGCCAAAAACGCCTAGGACCAGTGTAACGTCCTAATTATGATACATTCTGAGACATATGTTACTGTTGACAGAACATTCTTGCTAAATTAACAATTACTGGTTGCAGTTGTTAAGCTGCTCAGCTAGATCCGCGAGGCTTTGAGTTACATGAAACTGTTGATGGCGACGCGGGTCATGGACCTATATATGGTCCATCGCTGGAAGAGGGACACGGAGAATGGTGGGGGCCGAACAGCTCATGGGCGCTGAGAAAGAGAGCCGCCCGAGCCCGATTGACGTGCATGTTGGAACACGAATTCGCTTGCGCCGAACTCTTCTAGGCATGTCCCAGGAGCGTCTCGGCGAGTCGCTCGGCCTGACCTTTCAGCAGGTGCAAAAATATGAACGGGGCGTCAACCGAGTGGGCGCATCGCGTCTGTTCGATCTGTCGCGTGTGTTGGATGTTCCCATCAGCTTCTTCTTCGACGACATGCCGGATAGCTTATCGGCGAACTTCGGTGGTTCGCCCAACCGCCGCTCCTCTGGGCTGCCAGATTCCAACGATCCGTTTGGTGATGACACACTGAGCCGGCGTGAAACCCTCGAGCTCGTGCGTGCGTACTACCGCATCACCGATTCCTCGGTGCGCAAGCGTGTGTTCGACCTGATCAAGTCGATGGGCCCAGTCGAAAGCTGACCGGTTCCGCCGTTGAATTAGCCTCGACTAGTCGCGAAGTTGTTTGTTATCGAAACGTGGCTGGCGCATGTCATGCAGGGCTTGTTGTAGCGCCTCGAACAGTGACTGCTTTTCAGGCGCATGCAGTAAAGCGCCAACTTCCCGACCCCGGCCATGGCTTCTCAAAAGCAGGCGGGTGCCGTGATCGCCAATGGACTCCAATTTAATCTGCAGCCAGGCGGATGGCAGGGAAAAGCTTCTCCGACGGCCATAGTGGTCGGTCTGGACCACGATAATCTCTGTCGCGTTTAGCTTGATAACCTCACGCGCGCGAGCGTGGCGACGGTTGATCGCAAGCAGCACGACCGCCAGCAATACCTCAGCGCCGCTGAACGCGATCACCGGCCAGGCGCCGAGGAACCAGAAACGCAGTGAGATCAGTGAACTTGAAACGCCGATGGCGGTGATCAGGATCAGGATGCCGCGCCCACTCAGGCTGCGATGCGGCACAATCAGTGCCTCGAACACTGCATCGGATCGCACAGGCTGCGAGTCAGTCGGAGGCTGATGATCCTCAGGCGCTTGCCTTGCCTGAACAAACAACATAGCGGATAGCCTAACAGCATCCGAGCCAGCAGCGCTAGTTGCCCGCTGGTCTGCCGCGACCGATGAGATTCCCCCGGGCGGCGAGTTTTATTGAACGATACCCTTGTCGCCGACGCCGAATCCACCGGCCGCGTTCGCCAGGCGCTGCAAATCTGTGCGCGATACCGTCAGATCGGCGCTGGGCCCGCAGTTGCCGCGGTCTTTCGTCGTCCGCGTACCTGCCCAATGGATACGATACAGCAGCGATGGCTCGTCCTGACGCCCTTCCACGATCAAGCTGCCGCCCTTCGTCGCCATCACGTTCGGGTCAAGCGAACAGGTCGCCACCGTCGCATGCGCAGCGGACATCCTGTTGGCCGGGATCAACATTTGCCACATCTCCGGGTCCTCGGAGCCAGGCTTGAACACCACGATGTCACCGATCTTCGGACGGAACTCGTCCAATTGCAGAACCAGAAAGGTGCTGAGGCACCCGGTCAACATGATTGCCATCGCCGCCATCACGGGAAGCCAGGCCGTCAATGACGTGCCATGTTGCTTGTTTTGACGCTGATCTGGTCGTCTCATCGCCTGATCGTCCCACATCACCATAGCGTGGACAATGTATATCTGTCTGTCATGTTGTGCAGCGCAGCATGAAAGCAAGAGCCTACCCTGCGAACGAAATCGATTTCGCCTCCGGACCAGTGACGCGACCACACCGCCTCCCTTTTCAGGGTCAGCCGCCCGAGTTCGGTGAGCTCGACGAGTGACAGGCTTTACTTCCTCCACCAGTCATGCGGTGCTCACGGTGTAAAATGGGCACCGGAGCAGAATAACGCCGGGCACTAGTACACCTCGCCGGAAGTGGCGACTCGCTTGGCTAATGGCATGAACTGAGTTCGCATTTGTCACACTCATCCAAACAATAAGGTTGTGGCACGTTCAGCCATAGGCGTGAATTGAGCCATGATGCGAGTTAATCCTCTCGACCTGATGTGGAGAAAATCGTGCCGGCTCACAAGGCGTCACCGGTGCAGCTTTCGCCTGAGCAAGACCGCGAACTGAACGATCTGGTGCGGGCGCATTCAGCGCCACAGAAACTGGCGGAACGCGCGCGGATAGTCTTATTGGCGGCAGCCGGCGTGGGAATTGCCGAGACAGCGCGGCAGTTGGGGATTTGGCGCAAGACGGCCGGTCACTGGCGCCGCCGATGGCGGGATGCGGCGCCATCCGCCGGGGTGGCGGCGCGTCTGAGCGACGCACCCCGCTGCGGTGCGCCGGCGATGTTCACGCCGGAGGCGATCTGCCAGATCATGGCCCTGGCCTGCGAGGACCCTGAGACGCTTGATGTCCCGATCAGTCAGTGGAGCCAAAGCGAACTGGCCCGACAATCGGTGGCCCGGGGCATCGTCAACAGCATCTCGCACGGCTCTGTCGGGCGGTTTTTAAAAAAGAGGCCGATCTCAAGCCGCACCGCAATCGTTACTGGCTGACGCGCAAGCCTGATCCCGACTTTGACAGCAAGTGTGCCGATATCTGCGCGGTGTATCAGGCTGCCCCCACCGCCGCCGCGCACGGGGTGCAGACGGTCTCGATCGACGAGATGACCGGCATCCAAGCACTGGAACGCGCCGCCAAGAGCCTGCCAATGAAGTCTGGCCACGTCGAACGGCGGGAGTTCGAGTACATCCGGCATGGCACGAAGACCCTGATCGCCGCGTTCGATGTCGCCACTGGCAAAGTCCGCGGCACGATCGGGGAAACCCGAACCGAAGCAGACTTCGTGTCCTTCCTGGCGGACTTGTTCGCCTCGGCGCCGACAGCGCCATGGCGGGTGGTGTGCGACAACCTCAACACCCACATGTCCGAAGCCGTCACCCGCCTCGTGGCGGACCTCTGCGGCATCAACCAGGACCTCGGGGAGAAGCGGAAATCCGGCATCCTGATGTCAATGCCGACACGCGAGGCGTTCCTGCGCGATGCCACTCACCGCATCACCTTCCACTTCACACCCAAGCACGCCTCTTGGATCAACCAGATCGAAATCTGGTTCTCGATCCTGGTTCGCAAGCTGCTCCGCCGTGGCAACTTCACCTCCAACGGGCATCTGCAGCAAAGGATCGAAAGCTTCATCGCCCATTTCAATGCCACTATGGCAAAGCCGTTCCGCTGGACCATGAAAGGCAAGCCCTTAGTGGCATGAGATGCTCAAGCAGGTTGGGACTTCCGGCGAGGTGTACGAGTGTCCTGCCCCTGAAATGCCTACCAATTTCAAGGACAAGCTGGCCACTGAAAACAAAGTGCTAGTGTCCCGGAAATGCTCTACCGCATTTCCAATTCGGGACACTAGGTTGGGGGGACGCCGTGATTGGACAGGCGCTGCTGCACAGGCGGATGGCGATGGGTGGAGCGGCTGCATTGCCGCTGATCCGACGGGCGTGGGGGGACACGCAGAAGCCGGTGGTGTTCGCGATGATCAGCCCACTTTCCGGACCGTGGGCGCGCGAGGGCGAACTTCAGCGCATGGGTGCCGAGATGGCGGTCGACGACATCAACCAGGCCGGCGGCATCAAGGCGCTAGGCGGCGCGCCGGTTCGTCTGGTGCAGGACGATGCCGGTGACAGCGCGGAAAAGGCCAAGAACGCGGCGCAGCGCATGGTTGGACAGGAAGCCGATGTCTCCGGCGGCTTCGGCGCCTGGCTGTCGACGTTCACCCTCGCTGTCACCGAGGTAACCGAGCGGGCCGAGATCCCCTGGTTCACCCAATCCTATTCCGACTTGATCACAGGCCGTGGTTTCCGCTTCATCTTCGCGTCGTCTCCAACCGCGGTGGATCAAGCCGAAAAAGCGCTTCCCACCATCCTGGACCTGGCGCAACGCACCACCGGCAAGCAGCCCAAGCGGATCGGCATCATCGCTGACAACACCGCCTCCTCAGTCAGTTTTCTCAAACCAATCCGCTCGCACGTGCTGGCGGACCTAAAACTGACCAGCGTGGTCGATGAGGTCTTCACCCCGCCGTTGACCGACGCCACGACCTTGATCCAACGGGTCCGTTCGGCGCGGCCCGACTTCCTGCTGGCGCTGTCCTCCAACGTGCCGGACGACAAGATGATCCTGGATAACCTGGCGCAATACGGCCTGGGCGGTGGCAAGCTGCCGGTCATCGGCAATGGCGGCCACTGGGAAATGCCGGAACTGGTGGCCAATGCCGGCAAGGACGTCGTGCAGGGTATCCTGATCATCACCGCAGCCGGTTCCGGCCGCGGGCTGGAGGACATTGAACGCCGCTTCATCGCCCGCACCGGTGAACCCTGGATGACGCAGGAGCCGATCATGGCGTATGGCCATATCAAGCTGCTGGCCACCGCGGTCGAACGCGCCGGCAGCGCCGATCGCCGTCGCGTCGCCGATCAGATCCGCGCCTTCGATCTGCGCGACGGCCCCGCCCTGCTGTTCCCGGGCCGGCACGTGAAATACAACTCCGCGGGTCGGCGCGTCGACGCGGAGCTGATGATCGTCCAGTGGCAGAACGGCCGGATCGTCACGACCTATCCGCCGGACATGGCCGTGGCGCCAGCGATCTGGCCGAGGGCTTAGCTCGATTTTGGCCAGTTTGGTGCCCAAGGCAAAGCCCGGAAAGTCAAACTATTAGCCCGAGCAGATGGCCGATTAAATCCTTTGCGGGTGGATTTCTCAATGTCGCACACCTGGATCGCGACATCCGGAAATCTCGCCAAACACGTCTATACGCAAGAATATCAATAGCTTATGCAAGACGGGGTATCCGCCAAAATGGCCAAAGTCGAGCTCAGATCACCAGCCCGCCATTGACGTGGATCGCCTGTCCGGTGACATAGCCGGCCGCCTCCGAGGCCAGAAAATCCACCACGGCGGCCACCTCCTCGGGCAGGCCAATGCGGTGTAGCGGGATCCGCTCGGCCTGCGCCGCCAGGGCCGCCGGGTCGATCGCCCGGTGCGCGCTGGCATCTTTGCGGATGAAGCCCGGCACCACGGCGTTCACGGTCACGCCATCCGGTCCAAGTTCCATCGCTAGCGCACGGACCAGCGCCTCAAGTCCTGCCTTTGCCGCCGCCGATGCAGTAAACCTGGGCAGATCGGTGCGGAACGCGTGGGCGGCGAAGCTGGATACCGCGACGATGCGCCCGCTCGTGCCGGCGTTGCGCAGGTGGGGCAGGGCAGTCTGGCACAAGCGAAAGAAGGCTCCCTGGATCGCCTCCATTGAGGCAACCAGCGCCGCATTCGTCAGGTTGGCGAATAACGTCCGGTCGGCGAACCCGGCATTGCTGATCAACACGTCCAGCCGGCCGAACCGCTCGACGGTCGCGGTTACGATGGCGGCGGCGGTGGCCGGTTCGGCAAGGTCGCCCAAGGCTACGCCCGCCTCCCCGCCGGCGACGCGCACGGACTGCGCCACCGCCTCGGCCGCGTCACGGTTGCGGCGGGTATGGACCAGGATCGCGCTGCCAGGCCCCGCCATCGTCCGGCAGATTGCGGCACCGATCCCGCTGGCGGCTCCGGTCACGAGGATGGCGCGTCGCTGGCTCATGATCCCGAGACTGCCAATCCACCGATCCGACCGCAACCTGAACAACCAACACACCAATCTGCGGGAACGCTTTCGGCAGCGGCGCGTTGAACTGACGCAACAACCGGAGGATCCGATGCGTCGTATTTTATTGGCTACTGCACTGATGGGCTTTGTAGTCGCCGCCCATGCGGATGATACCAAGAAGCCGGCAGGAACCGCCAAGGGTGCCGCCGTGGGCGCGCTCGCCGGACACGAAGTTGGAAGTGGACACGCTGTTGCCGGCGCCGCAACCGGCGCCGCCGTTGGGCATCACCAGTCAAAGAAAGCCGCCGAGTTGCAGAACAAGCAGTAGGTTCACGCATCTCGGCGGCACGTGCAGGCGCCGGAGCGTGAGGCAGGTCGGTCCGGATCGCCGACAGCCGCTCCGGATTGCCTGGCGGGCAGCCCCGGGATAGGACGTCCGAAACATTCCCGGGGACGCGATCCGCCATGGCGACAACCGTGCTATATTCGGAAAATTCGTATCCAGACGACAGCGTCGAGCGGCGCATCTACGGCCCCGATGTGCGGGTGATCTTCCCAAGATCTTCGGAACTCGCTGGCTGACCTGTCCGACGCCGACTGCGCAGACGCCGAAGGGCTGATGATCCTTCGCTATAAGGTTACGGCAGCGGATCTGCCACGGTTCCCTCGGTTGCGCGCGATCTGCCGGATGGGAGTCGGCTACGACAACCTGGACCGGGTGGCCGCGGCCGAACGCCGGATTATGATCCTGAACGTGCCGGACTATGGCACTACCGAAGTCGCCGACCACGCCATCGCCCTCACCCTATCGCTGCGCCGCGGCCTGCTGCTGCATCACGAGACACAGCGCGCCAATCCACCGGCTGCATGGCGCTACATCATTGATCCCTTGGTTCGCCGGTCCTCGGTGCAGACCTTCGGCATCGTCGGCCTGGGACGTATCGCCACCGCGGTCGCACTGCGCGCCAAGGCCTTCGGCTTCCGTGTCATCTTCTTCGATCCTTATTTGCCGAATGGCGTGGAACTGGGCCTCGGCGTCGAACGCGCCGCCACGCTGCAAGACCTGCTGCGGCAGACCGACACATTGTCGGTGCACGCGCCCCTGACGCGGCAGACCCGAGGCCTGCTTGGCCTGTCGGAGCTGTCGCTGCTGCCGAAGGGAGCGGTCGTCGTGAACACCGCCCGCGGCCCGATCATTGACATCGACGCATTGGCAACGCTGCTGAAAAGTGGGCACCTCGCCGGGGTGGGTCTGGACGTGGTACCCGTAGAGCCACCGGTGGAGCCGGTCCCCGAGCTACTGCGAGCCTACCGCGCACGCGAACCTTGGACGCTCGGGAGGCTGATCATCACGCCGCACTCGGCGTTCTTCACCCCGCAAGCCTGGGACGATATTCGTATCAAATCAGCCGAAACCATGCGCGCCGCTCTGCTCGGCCCGCGACCCCAGAACGTCATACCGCCGGACAGCGACTGACCGGCATTGCTGACGAGAGCAGGCGTATCGCAATGGCGTCCTTCCGGCCGGAATGCTACTGTTGCCCGCAGGCAACATCAAAAGGACTTGCGCTATGCGCGTTGCAAGGCTTGGTGCTATGGACATCCAGACAGCACTGTTTCTGCTGGTTGTAGCGGCATCCTGCTACTCCGCCTGGCTCACCTCGATCGTCTTCTGCGCGGTGCGAGGGATGCGGCCGCTGCTGATCGCCTCCGCGACATTCTTTCCCATCGGCGTCGTGCACGGTGTCGGACTTTGGTTCGGCGGTTGGTGAGCAGCGGGTGGCGGGAAGGACCCTCTGAAGCGGCGGGAGATGATCGTGCTGCACGTCGCGGGTGCCGGTGGGCCGGAAGCGGCTACCATGTCGGCGGCGATCCAGGTTGAGCCGCGTATGCGGCGAGCAAGGCGGGAAAGTCCTCTGTCTGAGGAAATTTCTCAAAGCTGTGCACAGCTCGTGTTGTTGCCCACGGCAACATCTCGCTGGTGTAGGTCTCGATAAATGGACGAAACGTGCGGGCATCCTGAAGCAGCGTTGCACGCACGGTCACGAATTCGTCCATAACCTCGGGCCGTGTGAACAGCCAACTCATGCAGCTGGGACAGAAGAAGTGCCGGGTGGCTCCATGCAGTCCCCCCACGACAGGCTCACCGTTTAGGATCTCGAAGCTGCCAGCGAGATAGAGCGCGCTGAGACTGAAGGCGCTCGTTGTCATGCGCTGGCAACCGGTGCAGTGACAGGCCATTGTCACCAGCGGTCGACCATGGACTTTGAACCGCAATTGATCGCATCGACATGCGCCCTCCTGGGAACGATCTTGCTCTGTCATCGTCCTCTCCGCCGCCCTTCGGCCGATGAAAGATTAGCGGCAGCGGGCTGATGTGAACAGCGTTGGCTGATAATCCGCTATAATACCAGCGGCCCGAAGGGCTGACTGGTATGCGCGCGGGGTTGGTGGGGCGACCGAGCACGCGAGGGAGGGGGCCGCGCGCGAAATCAATGAGATACCGGCGGCCGTTGACCCATTCATGGGTCAACATCTAGGGCCGTTGGTATAAGCCGAGACTGGCTGTCACAGGCAAACCTTCCACCTGCTGACAGGACGGTCCTGACGGGAGCCCGTCTTGCATCCCGTCGTAACCTCCGGACAACGGCACTTGGGCATGCAAAGCATTGCGGTGCCAAAAGGAACTGCGGTATGCCGGGCGTTATCGTTGCTGAGTAAGGACAAAACCCGTGGCGCCGGTCAAGGTGGAACAGCAAGACGAGCCATCGGGCCGGCGGCGTTCGGGCGCCGCCGCTCGTCGTTCATGTGTTCCCGACCTTCGCCGTCGGCGGTGCACAGGTACGGTTCGCCGCCATCGCCAATCACTTCGGCGCCGCGTTCCGCCATAGCGTCGTCTCGCTTGACGGCAATCTGACCTGCCGGGAGCGTCTGAGGCCAGACCTGAACGTGGCGTTTCCCCAGGTCGACGCAACCAAGGGTGCGATGTTGGCCAACGCCTGGCATTTCCGGCGGCTGCTACGCCGGTGGCGGCCAGATGTGCTGGTCACCTGCAACTGGGGCGCGATCGAGTTCGCGCTGGCTAATATCGTGCCGGTCACCCGCCATTTGCACGTCGTCGACGGCTTCGGGTCGGAGGAGCGCAGCATCCAGATCCCGCGCCGCGTGCTGACCCGTCGGATAGTTTTGGGGCGCACGCCGGTGGTGCTGCCGTCGCGCAACCTGGTGCGCATCGCCACCGAGATCTGGAAGCTGCCGTCGCATCTCATCCGCTACGTGCCAAACGGAGTCGATCTGGACCGCTTCACCCCGGCCACCAGACCGACTGATCCAGGGTCGCCGGCGCCGGTGATCGGCACGATCGCCGCCCTGCGCACTGAGAAGAACATCCCCAGGCTGCTACGCGCCTTCGCCGCTCTGGTCGAGACCACGTCGGCTCGGCTGGTGATCGTCGGCGACGGACCGGAGCGGGCGGCGCTATCCGCCCTGGCCGCCGAACTACGGATCACCGACCGTATCGAGTTCGCCGGCCATCACCACGATACGCCGGCGTTCTACGCCCGCTTCGACGTATTCGCGCTGTCCTCCGACACCGAGCAGATGCCGCTGTCGGTGATCGAGGCGATGGCCAGCGGCCTGCCGATCGTCGCCACCGACGTGGGCGACGTGCGGACCATGGTGGCAGAGGAAAACGCGCCGTTCATCACCGGCCTCGATGAGGCGCCCCTGGCAGGGTCGTTGCGCACGCTGCTGTCGGACCTACCGCTCCGTCGCCGCATCGGCCACGCCAACCTTACCAAGGCTCGCCGGGAGTTCGATCAGGCGGCCATGTTCGCCGCCCATGGCGCCCTGTGGCAAGGGACCGCAAGACGCGGCGCGGCCATTGGATCGTGACCACCATCCAAGTCTCCGGCGTGAGCGATTTCGCCGCCTTGGGCGAGCGTTGGCGCGACCTGGAACAGCGTGCCGAATGTTCGTTCTTCCAAAGCTGGACCTGGACCGGGTGTCTGGCGGCGGAACGATTTCCCGCCCCGGTTCTGGTCGAGGCGACTGAGGACGGCCGCACGGTCGCGCTAGCCCTATACAACCGCGTGCGCCGGCGCATCGGCCGCGGCTGCCTCTATCTAGGCGAAAGCGGCAATGCCGCTCTGGACTGCCCATACATCGAAGACAACGGCGTGCTGACCGAGGCCGGCAGAAACGCAGCCCTGACCGAGACCTGCATCCGCGCCGTCGCCGGATCCCATGTAGTCGTCTTGTCCGGCGTTGGTGAACCGACCTTGCAGGCCATCCGGCGCGTCGCCGGCATGGTGTGCATCGAGAAAACCAACGAGTCACCATTCGTCGATCTGTCGGCGATGCGCCGGGCGGGGACGGATTATCTCGCGACCAGAAGTGCCAACACCCGCCAGCAGATCCGCCGCTCCGACCGGTTCTTTGCAGCGCGCGGGACGCTGACAGTCAAGCGCGCCGCAACGATCGAGGCCGCGCACGCCATGCTGGACGCGATGGCCGTGCTGCACCAGGCGAGCTGGACAGCGCGTGGCCAGCCCGGAAGTTTCGCCAAACCGTTCTTCGGGCGCTTCCATCATGCGTTGATCGAGGCGGCATTCCCGCTCGGCCAGATCGCCCTGACAGCGGTATCCAGCGGCGACACCATCATCGGAATCTTGTACAATTTTTTGTTTCGTGGGCGAGTGGCCGCGTACCAAAGCGGGTTCGACTACCCGGCCGCGGCGCGCCATGGCAAACCCGGGCTGACATGTCACCACGCGGCAATACGGGATGCCTTCGATCAAGGCTTCGACAGCTATGACTTCCTCGCGGGAGGTGACCGCTACAAACATAGTCTCGCCGACCGCTCAACCCGTCGGTACTGGGTGACGGCGGGGCCTGCATGGTCGCCCCGGCTGCTCTCTCGCCAGCTGCGCGGCTACTTCGGCTGATCATACAGGCAGTGCATGGCGGCCTTATCTCCAACCGCGGCTTTGAAACGCTGCACCACTGTCGGGAAATGCAGAGCATGATCATCGACGTGCGTCAGCGAAAACGCTCTGTTACATTGGCGTTTCCACGATATCGAGGCGGCACGGCGGGCCAGCAGGTCCAGCACGCCGTCGCAAGGCAATCTGGATCAGATCGGCGAACGGCACTGCAGCGCCAGGACTGGTACGCAGGCCGCCAGTCATGGTATTAGTTTTGGCATTGGTCATGACGGCAATGATCAGCCATCTCCGGCACCAGCTTCTCGGACAGGTTGATCTCGATCCCATGCGGCTTACATGGCTCGAAGGAAGGAACTCGACATGCGGTTGGCCATAGTTCTTCTTATTCTTGCGTCTTTAAGCGGCTGCGGCGTGGTAGCGTTTCCCTTCCGCGTGACTGGTGACGCAGTGCAGGCGGTGCCGGTGGTCGGAAAGCCCATTGGTGAACCGATCCATGGTGTCGGCGACGCGATTGATTGAGCCGTCGAGACGGGCGTCGACATGGTTTAGGACCTGACGTCGGCCGTGCTGTATCGGCCGAATTGAATAACCGTGCTTGCTGAATGGCTGGAATGCATCACGAAACTCAATAATTCTGCGGCGCTTGGCCAGATGTCATCCGGCCTTTTGCCCAGCCACCTGTGTCACGATAAAGGTTGTCATGACTGAAGTCGGATCATCAGCGACAACGGCCACATCCGACAAATAAGCCTCTAGCTGCGTTTCCGGCAAAAGGCCGCCATCAAGAATGCGCTTTCGGAGCGACGCCGCGAACTGCAAAGGCAGGTGCTTGTAGGGGTGATGCCCGGTTGCGGCCAATACAGTATTCCGCTGAGAAATCTCTTGTAGGCCAGCAGCCCGGAGCAATCCGAAGGTGCGGCAACCGACATCAAAGTCTCCACCTCCGGCTCGAAACGCAGCGAGTATCGCCGCCTTCAAAGCACTCCATGGCTGATTTGGCGGTGCCACATTCCAGCAAGAGGCATCTGGCTCCTGGATGGCGATGATTCCTCCAGCGCGGACGAGGCGGAGCATTTCCGCTAGTAAATCCGTATTGCGACCTACCGGCGCTAATAAGAAACGGACATGCACGAGATCAAAATGTCCTGCAGGCAGGCCAGTGTTAAACGCGTCACCCTCGACAATCGAAACGTTGGCTAGCTTTGCCTCCTCAATAAAGGAGCGCGCGGCTCCCAGTTGTGTGGAATCGCTGTCGAGACCAATCACAGTGCCACTATCGCCAACCAAGTGCGATAAAGGTCTGAGAACCCCCATAGCGCCACACCCCAGGTCAAGCACCCTCGATCCCGCGCTAATATTCAGTGTGGCAAGAAACTCAGTGGCTGCCGGTTCCCAAACTTGTGCCTGTAAGCGAAGGCGCTGCATCTCGGCACTCCCGCTCGTGAGAAGATAATTGCCCGCCTGATCACTCGGCATTGGTTCCCGCCCCGCACTTTTCATAGAGAGGGAGTGTCCCCGAGTGCTTTGCGTGCTGCAAGGCGGCCCGTGTTGCTTCGTCGGCAAACCGCCTCGCGCTTAACAGTGCGCAGAAATCAAAATTTCCGGCCGCCGGTTGTGCATCCGTTTCTCAGTCGGCCTGCAAGCCGAGGGGTTCCGGCTCCGGCACCGAGTTGTCGCGGATTTTGAGCGAGAAGGCGCAGATCAACGCGGCAACGAAGCCAAATAGCGCCAGGCCGTAAAGTCCGCCCGCATAGCTTCCCGTCGTGTCCTTCATGAAGCCGACGTACCAGGGGCCAAAGAAGCCGCCCAGATTGCCGATCGAGTTGATCCAGGCAATGGCCGCCGCCGATGCAGGCCCGGTCAGGAACATGGGCGGCATCGCCCAAAACGGGCCTTTGGAGCCGTAGAAGCCACACGCCGCGATGGTCAAGCCGACCAATGCCCACCAGGTTCCCATCGTCAGCCCGGCCATCAGCAGCCCAAGGGTCGACACAACGCAGGTCCAGAACAGGTTCCAGCGCCGCTCACCCATCCGATCGGACACATAGCCCCAGCCGACCAGCGCGACGGTAGCGCATACATATGAAATCATCGTCAGCCAGCCGACCGTCATGTTGCTGGTCGCACCCAGCGACTTGATGATCTGCGGGATGAAGATCAGCATGCCAAGGCTTGCGGTCACGATGCCCAGATAGTTCAGCGCCAGCAGCAGCACCTTCGGATCGACCATCCCCTGCCACAGACTATACCGCTGCACCGCCTCTTTCGCTTGGCGTTCCGCGGCGAGCGTGCCGGCCAGCCATGCTCGCTCCTCGCTCGTCAGGAACTTGGCCTGCTCCGGCTTATCGTCGAGAACGAACAGCACCACGAACCCGATCAGCACGGTGGGGATGGCTTCCATCAGATACATATGCTGCCAGCCGCGCAGTCCCAGCACGCCGTCAAGGTAGAGGAACGCGGTGGACAGAGGGGCCCCGGCGGCGACCGCCACCGGCAGTCCGACCAGGAAGGAGGAGACGATACGCGCGTGATGGCGGCTGGGGAACCAGTAGGTGAAATAGAGCACCAGGCCCGGGAAGAATCCGGCCTCGGCAATGCCCAACAGGAAGCGGATGACGGCGAAGCTTTGTGGTCCGGTGGCGAGCGCAGTGGCCCCCGACAACAGCCCCCAGGTGATCATGATCCGGGCGATCCACAGCCGAGCGCCGACTTTTTCCATGATGATGTTGCTGGGGACCTCGAAGAGGAAATAGCCCCAATAGAATGTGCCCGCGGCGAAACCGAACCCGGCCGCCGACATGCCAAGGTCGCCGCGCATGGTCAGCGCCGCGAACCCGACATTGATCCGGTCAACGTAACAAAGGAAATACATCAGTAAGGCGATCGGCAGCAAACGTAGGTACACCTTACGAATTGCCGATTTCTCAACCGTCCCGCTCATCTGGCTCTCCCTGCGCGCCGGTGTGCCTCTGCGGCTGACTGCCTTGATTATAGCGGATTTACGGCATTGACCGCATGGGAGGCAACGCAAACTAGACCGCTTTCAGGATGACTGGAAACCTGGGCTGCGGCGCTCCCCATGTGTCATCCCCGGCGCAGGCCGGGGACCCACAACTCGCGGTGTGTAAGTAGCGAATCATGGGTAGCCGGCCTGCGCCAGCCATGACTTGGGGCAATTCGGATGTTTCCAGTCACCCCAACAACGCTCTAGCCGGTGATGCCCCCGACTGCCTCGGATGATCCGCGGTTCGGCTGTTTCGTCGCCCCCAATCAGACTGTAGGCAGCCGCAACCGCGCGGTCTCCGCTGCATCGACCTGGTGTCCGTCAGTAATGGCAACCTTATACAGCGTGCGAGCGTTGGCGGGGGAGACAAGGCCATCCCGTACGTCGCGCGCCACTTGTGCCGGATCGCGGGTGACTGGATCGCCAAGGCCAGCGCCGCCCGGCAGCTCCAGGATCAGCCGGTCGCCATCGGGGACTACCTGGAAGCCTTTGCCGCGCAGCACCTTGCCGGATCTTTGCGTGACCCGGCCGGCGGCGCCATCCAACCCGCCATCGCGGCCCTTGGGCGCGTTGTTGATGCGATCGAACATCGCGTTCACGGCGAATTCGAGGTCACCCTTGGTCGCAATCTCCATGATTTGACCAACGCCGCCGCGGCTGCGCCCGGCCCCGCCGGAATCGGCTCTCAATTCCTTTCGCCACACGATGATCGGTGCGACGTTTTCGGTCGCCTCGACTGGCATGGTGCGGACGCCGGAGGGGAAGGCGGTGGCGTTCAGCCCGTCCTGTGTCGGGCGCGCGCCAGTGCCGCCGGAATTGAAGGTAATGATCTCGAAGTCGGCAATCACCGGCTTGTTGCCGCGGCTCTGGCCGGAGACCGCGCCACCGCCGCGCAAGGGCGGATTCCACAGCGCCGAGGCGCCTTCCGCGGTGACCCGCTCCGGCACCGCCTGGTGCAGGCAGCCCATCATCAGGTCCGGCAGCAGGTGGCCGATCACGTGGCGGGCCGAGACGGGGTAGGGGCGTGGTGCGTTCAGGATGCAACCCTCGGGGATGCGCATGCGGAACGGTGCCAGCGAGGCCCAGTTGTTCGGAATCTCCGGCGCGACCACGCATTTCAGCCCAAAGCACGAATAGGCCCTGCAATACGCCGGCGGAACGTTAATGCCGCGTGAGGACAGGCCGGAGGTGCCGGTGAAATCCACCTCGATCCCATCGTCCAGAATTTGCATGCATGCCGCCAGGCGGACCAATTCCTCGTAGCCATCGGAAAAGATTTCGTTCTGATACGTGCCGCGCGGAATACGGGCAATTTCCGCCAACGTGGCCCGATGCGAACTGTCGAAGATGAATTGCGCCAGCGGATCGAGGCTGGCCATCTCGAACTCCGTCATCATCTCGGCCAGCCGGCGCACGGCGGCATCATTGCAGGCGCAGAGGGAATAGATGTCGCCCTCCAGTTCGACCGGCAGGCGGGAGCCGGCGCGCATGAAGTCGAAGAAGGTTTCGTTCGGTTGTCCCGCCGCGAAGCATTTGACGATCGGGATATACATCCCCTCTTCAAAGACCGAACGTCCCTCCGGCCCCATGCCCAAGCCACCGACATCGATCACGTGCGCGGTGTTGGCAAACAGCCCGACGATCGTGCCTCCGTGGAAGGCCGGCGTGACCACGGTCAGGTCGTGCAGATGGCCGGTGCCCAGCCACGGATCGTTGGTAATGTAATGATCCCCCGGCCGCATCGTCGCCGCCGGGAACTTCTTCAGGAAATGCCCGACGCTCTCGGCCATCGAATTGACGTGCCCCGGCGTTCCGGTCACCGCCTGCGCCATCATCCGCCCTTGCAGGTCGAACACGCCGGCAGACAGATCGCCGGCTTCCCGCACGGTGGTGGAGAATGCCGTGCGGATCATGATCTGCGCCTGTTCCTCCACCACCGCGATCAGGCGGTTCCACATGATCTGGCGATGGATCTGCGCGAGGGCATTGGTTTCACGGGACATGGGTTACGCCTGCTGGCATGAGGTCTGTGGAGCTGCGGAAAGTCAGCGCAATGCGCGCGGTGGTCACCAGTCAGGCTTGGCATGATGAAGCTATATTGCAGCAAGTCAGCGTCACGTCATAGCGGCGAACCTTGGACCTGAAGAGTTGCAACGCCCGATAAAAGGCTATATAGTGCAAATCACTACATCAGGTGTCACCATGGATCAGGCCATTTCCGCTGCCGAGGCAAACCGCAATTTCTCGCATCTTCTGCGGGAGGTTCGTGGCGGTCATTCCTATGTGGTGACAGCGCATGGCAAGCCTGTCGCGCGGATTGTTCCTTGCGATGAGGCCAATATGGCACGCGGCGCAGCCCGATCCGCCTTGCTCCAGCGCCTCATGGCGCAGGCCGCCGTGGACGTCGGTCCCTGGACACGCGATGAGCTGTATGAGCGCTGAGTGGCGCGGGTCGCCTTGGATACCAACATCCTTGCCTATGCTGAAGGCGTAAACGGGGCGGAGCGCCAGGCCGTCGCCACCCAGATCCTGCGCGACCTCGCAGAGGACGAAATCGTCATCCCGGCGCAGGCGCTGGCAGAGTTGTTCACCCTGCTGATCCGCAAGGTCCGCCGGCCGGTGCCCGAGGTGAGGGCGGCGGTACATCGGCTGGCACGACGCCTATCTGATCGCCGACACCTCGTCCGGAGTTCTGCTGGACGCCATGGAACTGGCGAACACCCATCGATTTGCACTGTGGGACGCGATCATGCTGGCCGCCGCCGCGGCGTCGGGATGCCGCTGGTTGTTTTCCGAGGACATGCAGGACGGCTTCACCTGGCGGGGCGTGACCATCCGCAACCCGTTCGCGCCCGCACCTTGACACAACAGACGAGCAACGGTGGCGATCCCCGGCGAGGGCACAGGGCTTTTTTCCACCGCTCAACATCAGACTTCCCGTAGCATTTCGAGATAGCCCAGACCATTGACCATCGCCGTCCAGCCCGGGCTGATCAAGCTGGACGTTTCATCCTCCGTCACGATCGCCGGACCGGCGATGCGGGCACCGGGCGACAATTCTGTGCGGTCATGGATCGCCCATGCCGACACCTCTCCTGTCGTGGTGTCGCGCACGCACTGCGTACGGTCTGTCATGGCATCCGTCACCTCCAGCGCCGCGGCCGGTGGCGCGGGCGGCACTTCGGTCACGGTGGCCACGACGACGGCATAGCTCATGATCTCCACATCCGATCCGGGCACCGGCCGGTCGAAGAATTTGGCATACTCGGTGTCATAGGCGGCCCGCAGCGTCGCGACATCGTCCTGGGTCAGCATGCCGGAGGGCAACGGCACCGGGATTTCATGGCCCTGTCCGACATAGCGCATATACGCCGTGCGTGTTTCGGTGACCGGCGCGTCGAAACTGCCCTGCCGCACCGCCGTCAATGCTTCTTGCTGCATCGAAACCAGCAGATCATTGATTGCAGAGACGTTCAGGCTAGAGAATCGCTGATACAGGCTGCGCACGACCTCATACCCAACCGGCGCGCGCAGGAAGCCGATGGCGCTGCCGACGCCGGCACCCAACGGCACCAGCACGCGCGTGATACCGACTTTCTCCGCCACCCGGCAGGCGTGCACGGGACCCCCGCCGCCGAAGGCGATCAGCGTCCGACCCTCATAGGTCTTGCCCGAACTCGATCGCATGCACGCGGGCGGCGTTGGCCATGTTCTCATCGACCATCTCGACCACGCCGAGCGCCGCCAGGTCCGCCGTCAACCCCAGCTTGGCCCCGACATCGGTCAGCAGCGCATCATGCGCCGCGGCGGCATCCAGCCGCATTGAGCCGCCGGCAAACCGAACCGGATCATAGCGACCAAGCGAAAGATTGGCGTCGGTGACCGCCGGATGCGTACCGCCGCGGCCGTAGCATGCTGGTCCCGGATCGGCGCCGGCGCTTTCCGGACCAACACCGATCCGCCCCATTGCATCGACATGCGCGATCGAGCCGCCGCCGGCGCCGATCTCCACCATCTCGATCACCGGAATGCGCAGCGGCAGGCCGGAGCCTTTGCGAAACCGCCCGACCCGCGCGACCTCGAAGCTGCGGGCGGTCTGCGGCTTGTAGTCGTCGATCAGGCAGATCTTCGCCGTGGTGCCGCCCATGTCGAACGACAGCACGCTGTCCAATCCGCATTCGCGCGCGATATGGGCAGAGAAGATGGCGCCGCCGGCCGGCCCGCTCTCCACCAGCCGGATCGGAAAGCGGCACGCGGTCTCGATCGTGGTCAGCCCGCCGCCGGACATCATCAGGAACAGCGGCCCGGCGGCACCGGCATCATGCAGATCAGCCTCCAGCCGGCGCAGGTAGCGCGCCATCATCGGCTGCACATAGGCGTTGGCGACGGTGGTGGAGATGCGTTCCCATTCACGCATCTCCGGCGAGACCTCCGACGACAGCGACACCGGAACGCCGGGATATTCCTGCTGCAGGATCGTCCGAATGCGCTGCTCATGCGCCGGATTGACGAAGGCGTGCAGCAGCCCAACGGCGATGCTCTCGATTTTTTCCTCGTGCAGCACCGGAATCAGCGCGCGCAGCGCCGCCTCGTCCAGCGGACGCAGCACGCGGCCGGTGTTGTCCAGCCGCTCCGGCACCGGCAGGCGCAGGTGACGCGGCACCAGCGGTTCCGGCAGCACGATGTTCAGGTCGGTACTGATCGTAACGGCTTTCGTTGCCCATGGCGATCACGTCGCGGAAACCTTCGGTCGTCAGCAGGGCAGTGCGGGCGCCCTTGCGCTCGATGATCGCGTTGGTCGCCAGCGTGGTGCCGTGGATGATCAGCCCGATGTCGGACGCCGCCACCCCAGCCGCCTGGGTGATCGCGCGCACGCCCTCCATCACGCCCCGTTCCGGCGCCGTTGGCGTGGTCAGTACCTTGACGGTGCTGCGTCGGCCGTCCTGCTCCAGCGCGAGATCGGTAAACGTGCCGCCGATATCGACGGCAAGACGAGCCGACTTCATTCAGTTCCCCAGTGTGGTGGTTGGCGCAGCCAGCCGTCCGGCCCGCGGCGCGATGGCCAGCAGGACAGCGTTATCCGCGCAGCCGTCCCATATGCTATCATCGATAGCAGCGCAGGAGGTTCCCGTATGGCCCAGCTCGTGGTCCGCAATCTCGAGGACGATGTTAAGGCTCGGCTTCGTGTACTGGCCGCACAACACGGCCGTAGCATGGAGGAGGAGGTGCGGGCGATTCTGCGTGACGCTGTTGGAACGCCAGCCCAGCCGTCCGGTGGGCTTGGAACCGAAATCGCCGCGCGCTTCAAGCATATTGGTCTGCGTGATGGCGAAGAAATCCCAGAATTGCGCGGGCATTTTATTAAACCCTGGGTCTTCGACGATTGCTGATCCTGGATACAAATGTCCTTTCCGAGTTGATGCGTCGCACACCGAGCCCGTCCGTCCTCGCCTGGCTGAATGAACAACGACGCCGATCGATTTGGACAACCGCCATAACCATTTTGGAATTGTATCATGGCATCCGGATGCTACCGCCCGGCCGTCGTCGGGCAGAATTACACGTTGAGTTGGAGCGGGTCATGGACGAGAATATCGCGGTGGATAACGTGTCAGAACGCATAATTGGCAACATCGACGGTCGAGTTTTGGCTTTTGATAATGCTGCAGCCCGCGCAACAGCGTCTATCGTTTCGGAACCTCGGCGCGTCGGCCGTCCAGGCGAACTTCGAGACAGCATGATCGCCGGAATTGCGCTTGTCACCGGAGCCTCGCTGGCGACCCGCAACACCCGCCATTTCACCGACCTGCCAATCCCACTGATCGACCCCTGGACCATCAATCCCGGGCCCGCCTAACCGCCAAACTGGAACACGCTCGCTGGCTCGTCCGTGAAAGCCCACGACCGGCCGAGGTGACCCACCATCTCTTCCACGTATGGCACACTGGCGCAGAGCTGCTCGAAGTGGTTCTCCGGCACCGTCAGCCCAGCGCGCTTGCAGATTGCCGCGATCTCATCCCGCCGTACCTGGCTGATATCCGCGCGGGCCGGTGCCGGGATCGGCGGCGGGGGCAGGGGCGCCGCACCCGCCTGCAGCGCCGGACGATCGCCACGCCAGGGCGTTGCGTCCTCGTACGCCTTCGCCACCCGCATCACCATCGCGTCGGCGAACGGCCGCCCGACGATCTGCATCGACAACGGCAGCCCGTCGTCGGTGAAGCCAATGCACTGCACCAGCGCTGGCCCGCCCGTCACGTTGAACGGCGTCGTCACCGAACTGCGCTGCCAGAAATGAATTGTCCGCCAGGCGTCCAGCCGGGACGCCGGGCCAGGTCCGGCGGTCAGCAGAACATCATACTTCGCATAGAGCGGCGCCATCTCGGCAATCATCATCCGCCGCTGCCGCGACGCCTGCACCACATCCGGACCGCTGATCAGCAGCGCTCCCAGCGCTCGGCCCAGGAAATCCGCGCCGAAATCGTTGAGCCGTTCCCGCAGCACCGGTTCGTGGACGGCAAGCAGTTCGCTCTCCGCCCCAGTGATCTTACCGCGTGATAGTCGGAGGCTGGCCTGATCCGGGCATCCTCGATCACCGCGCCCAACCCGCGCAGCACGTCATAGGCTCGCTCCAGCGCCGCCTTCACCGAGGCTGCACCGGCACGTCCTCCTCATACAGATGCCGCAGCACGCCGATCCGCAGCCCTTTCACCCCCGCCGACAGCTCCGCCCGATAATCCGGCACCGGCCGCGTGGCGCTCGCCGGGTCGCGGCATCGTGGCCGGCGATCGCCTGCAGCATGATCGCGCAGTCCTCGACCGTCCATGTCATCGGCCCGGCATGGTCGTAGCTGAAGAGTTGGTGTAGACGCCCCACCGGCTGACCAGCCCGTAGGTCGGCTTCAGCCCGACCAGCCCGCACAGCGCCGCCGGATTACGGATCGAGCCGCCGGTATCCGAGCCCAATGAGCCCGCCGCCAGCCCGGCCGCGACGCTGGCACCCGACCCGCTCGACGACCCGCCGGTGATATATTCGCGGTTCCACGGATTGCGCGCCGCCGGCCAGGGCAGGTCGAACGACGGGCCGCCATGGGCAAACTCATGCGTCGAGAGTTTTCCCAGCAGCACCGCCCCCGCCTCGTACAGCTTCGTCACCGTGGTCGCGTCGAACCCGGCACATAATCCGCGCGGGTGCGGGAATGGCAGGTGGTGCGGATGCCCGCAGTGCAATAAATATCCTTCAACGCCACGGGAATGCCATGCATCGGGCCGCGATAACGCCCCGCCGCGATCTCCGCCTCCGCCACCCGGGCCTGTGCCAATGCGCGGTCCGCGGTCACCAGCAGATACGCATTCAATTGCGGATCGATCGCTTCGATGCGCCGCAGATAAGCCTGCGTCAGATCCACCGGAGACAGCCGGCGCTGCTCGATCAGGCGAGCCGCCTCGGTGATCGTCAAAAAATGCAGATCGGTGGACTGAGACCGCGTCATCGGGCATGTGGGCGTCTCCCAGGCAGGACAGGACTTTGGTCGCTTCCCCGGGGCGTTCCCTGCCGCGGTCATTCGGCTGCCGCGGTTGAGGAATCAGGGGTTTCTTCAGCGGTATGGTATGCTACAAGCGCAGGATGGAGCGATTTGTATGACAGATGCGGTGGGCGAAGATGGCGCCGCATTGCATGGGCAAGCTGAGCGACCCCGGACGGAGCGGCTCAGACAACCGGCGCTTTGTGGAGGCGGTTTTGTGGATTGCGCGCACTGGCAGCGCGTGGCGTGAACTGCCGGTCTTTTTCGGCAAATGGAACACGGTGTTCAAGCGCTTCCGGGACTGGGTGAAAGCCGACATCTTCCAGCGGCTGTTCGATGCCGTCTCGGATGAGCCGGACCTGGAATACGCTATGGTGGATGCCACATCGTCAAGGTGCACCGCCACGGCCAGGGTGCAAAAGGGGGACTTCGAGCCAGGCTATCGGCAAATGAAAGGCGGCATGACAACCAAAATTCTGGCGCTAAAGGATGCCTTGGGCGACCGAGCACGCGAGGGAGGAACTGGTGCGTTTTGTTCTGCTGCCGGGCCAGCGGCATGACACGGTGGGGGTGGCGCCCTTGATCGAGGATATCGAGTTTGACGGGTTCATCGCCGACAAAGCCTTTGACGCCAACTGGCTCGTCGCCGCATTGGACGAGCGTGGGGCGAAAATCGTCATCTCGCAGATGCCACGGCGCAAGGCGCCTCTCGCCATCGACGAGGAGATCTACAAATGGCGGCACCTCATCGAAAACTTCTTCGGCAAGCTGAAAGAGTTCAAGCGCGTCGCCATGCGCAGCGACAAAACCGATACCAGCTTCGCAGCCATGATCTATCTTGGCGCCGCCGTCATTAACTCACGGTGATTCTCAACAGGCCCTAGTCTCGCCGATCCCGCCACAAGTGCAAGAGGCCGGTCACATTCCTGTCGAGGCGGGGTGCAGCCTCGGTCGCATGGGCGTAAAATGACAAGGCCCTCGGGTCGAGCCCGGGGACTGGCTCTCCGGGTCACCACCGGATCAAGTCCGGTCGGGCCGTAAACCCACAAAGAAGGCGACACCGTGCGGCGAGAAAGTATTTTGATGATCTGGATCGGCGGCTTCGTGCTGGCCGTGGCGCTTGTATGTGATCGGCCCGGACCGTTTCCTGGACGCCTGTCTGGATCTGTTCGACGGGATCGACGCAACATTCCGCAACCTTGTCGCTGCGCTGGGCGCGCAGGCCTACGGCGTGGTCCGAGCCTTCGCCATCGCCATCTATGTGGTCTTCGCCGTGCTGGCCTTCCTGGCCGCGCAACGCGGACACCGTGGCATCGGCGCCCTGGTGGTCGTCACAATCGGTGTTCCTGGTGCTGGTGTGGCGTCCCTATGCGCCGTATCCCGCTCCGCTCAGCCGCTGGGCCGCCGCACTGGTCTGGTAGTCGTCGGAGGCGGTGATCATGACGCAGCGGTTAGCTTGCGCGCCGCTCCGCCGTGACGGTCCGCCACCGCCCTATCCGCCCGGAGCGCACGCTGTGAGCGGCGGCGACACCCTGGCGGCGGACGGAGCCTCCCGCCCGCAGCAGGCCGCCAAGGCGGTCCTGGCCTTGCTGCTAACGCTGCTCGGCCTGTGGACGCTGCATCGCTACGTGCCCGCGCTGATCTGGGCCGCCATCCTGGCGATCGCCGTCTGGCCGCTGTATCAGCGCGCGGTTCGCCGCTGGCCGCCGGGAAAGCACAATATCATGTGCCCGGTCTTCACGCGGCAATTGGGCTGATGTTCATCGTTCCCCTGGTGCTGGTCGGGTATCAGGCCGGCAAGGAAGCGCACGGTGTCTTTGAAACGATCGACAAGGCCCGCAGCGAGGGCATTCCGCCGCCCGAATGGCTCGGTCAGCTTCCGGTCGGCAGCCAGCAGGCCACCACGTGGTGGCAGCAGAATCTGGCAACCCCGGATGCGGCGGATGCGCTGCTGGAACGGGCGCGCAAGTCCGAGTTCCTGTCCAACGCCGTGAACTGGGCGCCGAGCTCGCGCACCGGGCGATGCTGTTCGCCTTCACGCTGCTGACGCTGTTCTTCCTGTTCAGCGACGGCGATCACCTGAGCGGCCAGATGCGGCACGCCAGCGCCCGCGCGTTTGGACCGCCGGGGAGCGCATCGGCCGGCAGATGGTCGCCTCGGTCCACGGGACGGTCGACGGCTTGGTGCTGGTCGGCCTGGGCGAGGGCTTCATCCTAGGCGTCGGCTACCTGTTCGACCGGCGTGCCGCATCCCACGCTGTTCGGCCTGTTCACCGCCATCGCCGCCATGGTGCCGTTTGGCGCGCCGCTGGTGTTCGGCATCGCCGGCGCTGCTGCTGCTGACCCAGGGATCGGTGGTCTCCGCGATCATCATCGGCGTGCTCGGCTTGGTCGTAACCTTCGTCGCCGACCATTTCGTGCGTCCCGACGCTGATCGGCAGCGCCACGCGGTCTGCCCTTCCTGTGGGTGCTGCTCGGCATTCTGGGCGGCGTGGAGACCTGGGGGCTGCTCGGGCTTGTTCCTCGGCCCGGCGATCATGGCCGCGCTGATGCTGCTGTGGCGGGAGTGGGCGGATCGGACGGCGGATGGGTGAAGCGATTTGCCGAAGCCACGAAGACTTACAGAGTCCGTGTCTGTTTCGGTCATACGTTTCGGAACGTCTGAAGTGTTGAATTAGCTAAGGATAATTGTGCTTCCAAAAGCCTTGATTTTTGGACGGCGGCTAGGATCCAGGCTTCCTGTGGAACTTCGCTCGAGGCAGGCGACATGCCACAAAAGTCTCTCGTGACCCAAATGAGACTTCATCCAATAAGCGAGAAGCAATATTGTTAGTCAATGGAACCGGCACCCACGACGACGCTATATCTTTTTTGTGGAAAAATTGCCGCCGGAAAGTCGACGCTTGCACGTCGGCTTGCGGAACGCCCGGGGGACCTTACTAATTACCATGGATCACTGGATGTCGGAGTTGTTTCCGACCGAGAACAGGACGATTGAGGATTTCACTCGTCTATCTGCGCGACTTCGCGCCGCGATTGGGCCCCACGTTGTCGACATTCTCCGGCATGATCTCTCGGTTGTCCTTGATTTCCCCGCGAATACCCTAAGTTGGCGTAGCTGGATGCGGTCATTGATAACCGCTGCGGGCGTAGCCCACGAGCTTCACTTGCTTGATTTCCCTGACACGATTTGCAAGCAGAGGCTACTTCAACGGAACGCGGACGGCGCACACCCTTACCAAGTAGGCGATGAGACCTACGATCTGTTTGCGAGCTATTTTGTCCCTCCAAGCGCCAGCGAGGGCTTCAATGTCGTCATCCACACATCGTAACCCCCGCAGTCGCAGCCACGCCCGAGGCGTCGCGCCTTCATAGTGCACGCGCGTAGCCTGTCCAAAGCTCCGCAGCCGATTGGCGGCATCAAGATTGCTGCATTATCATTACGGTCATATCTTCCGGAAAATCCGAAAGTCGTGAATTTCGGACATCAGCCCGAAAACGGTGGCTAGCGTCGGAAAACGACTTCGGAGGAAGCCCGCTGCTATGACGGGGCCGCCTGCAAGGCGCATCGCACCGCCTCGGGATTGCCGGCAATCGCCTTGAGATAGGCGCGCGCCGGTTGATCCGGTTCCGCCCGGCCCTGTTCCCAATCGCGCAGGGTGCCGAGCGGGATTTGATAGCGGGCGGCGAATTCCTCTTGGGTCAGCCCCAGCGCACGGCGCAGCGTCTTGGCGCGCGGCACCCGGCGCATCCGAGCCATTTGCTCGCTAGTGAGCGGCTGGGCGTCAGGATCACGCAGCGCCGCCGCGTGCACTTCCTCCTCCGTCATCGGGCGCATCGGCCTGTCCGGAAAGACACGCTCAGTGCCGTTCGGCATTACTTCGACCAATACGCCGTCAGCCCGCGTTCTCGCGAAAATAGTAGTCCTGCTCATGTTTTTCCGCCCTTCGAGCCGAAATCAACCGAAGGCGGTTGCCGCGTTCGGTATAGGTTACGTGGAGGATGACGCCGTCGCACATGCCAAGCAGGTTGATCCGTTCTTCCCCATAGTCCTCGCGATCGTCAATCAACTCGACAGCGAAGACATCGAGACAAGCTCTGGCGCCTTGCTCGAAACTGACACTCCGACCGCCCAAGGTGGCGGCAGCTTTATCATCGTCCCATTCAAACTCCATCAGCCATCCATCTCCCGCTCGAGCACGATTATCCCGGGTCGAAAGGACGGAGCGTAGGATGGCGGTGTTGATCTGACCGCATTTCGCATACTACGGGATACCCGTAGTTTTGTCAACCTGTTCAATCGGAAATCAATCCAGCTTGCGAGCGCTGATGAAGTCGGGGAAGCCGTTGCGGCTGGGCTGCGTGGTGATCTCGAAGCGGCCGCCTGGCGCTTCCTCGCGGAAGCTGTCGGCGCCAGCTCGAAACCTTATTGCCGGCCCCGAGTTGCCGCCAGAATTTTCGGCAGAAATGTCAGTTATTGTGCCGAATGAGCAACGTTGCTAGAGTGCGCATTATCAGACCAAAAGCCCTCGCAGGTGCAAACACCAAGCCCACGAGGCTTTTAATCATGATGATCGCAACGACAAGTATCAAGCCGTTTGCAACTGGTTCCTACCAGTTACAGAATTCGGCCTCCGGAGCGCGTTCCATAGCCGCGCAGCCGAGTACCAACACCTCAATACCCCAGCCGATGCGGCAGCCACATCGTGATCCCCGGCACGAACGCAATCACCAACAGGCACGCCAGCAGCAGCCCAAGATAACCCAGCATCGGCCTGACCGTGACCTCGATCGGCACGCCGCCGATCAGGCACGCCCCATACAACCCCAGCCCCAACGGAGGCGCGAACAGCCCGATCCCCATGGCGATGACCAGAACAACCCCATAGTGCAGCCCGCTGATCCCCAACTGCGCCGCCACCGGCACCAGCAATGGGCCGAAGATAATCAGCGCCGCGGCGCCCTCCAGCACCGAGCCCATGACGATCAGGATGGCGATCGACAACAGCACGAACACCCAGGCGCCGCCGCTGCCGGACAGGCTGATCATCGCCTCGGCCAGCATGTGCGGCACCTGCTGCAAGGTCAGCATGAACGCCAGCGCCTGGGCCGCCGCAACGATGAACAGCACCAGGCCCGACCGCGTCGCCGCATTTACAAAACTGCGCATCGCCGCGCTCGGCCCGAGCTCCCGGAACACCACGCCGCCGACGATCAGCGCATACAGTGCGGCAAAGGCGGAGATTTCGGTCGCCGTGGCAAAGCCCGACCGAAACCCGCCAAAGATGATGGCGATCAATCCCAGGGTCACCGCCGCCCCACCCCAGAGCTTTCCCAGCGACGTGCGCGGTGCCGCATCCGCCGCATCCAACAACGCGCGGCGGCCGAACAGCACCGCGACCGCGATCAACGCCAACGCCATCAGACCCGCCGGCAGCAGCCCGGCCATGAACAGCCCGCCGATCGACAGGTTAGCAACGAAACCAAGGATGATCAGATTGATACAAGGCGGGATGGTTTCCGCCATCACCGCCGACGCCGCCAGCAAGGCAACCGCGCCGCCCGGGTTCTGCCGCGACCGCCGAGCCGCCGGGATTAGCACGGAACCGACCGCTGCCACGTCGGCCATCTTCGAGCCGGAGATGCCGGAAAAGATCACCATCGCCAGCACCATGACGACGTTCAGCCCGCCGCGCATGCGCCCGACCAGCCGCTCCAACAATTCGATCAGGCGGACGGACATGCCGTTCGCCTCCATCAAGTAGCCGACCAGAATGAAAAACGGGATCGCCAGCAGAACGAAATTGTCGATGCCGCGGGCCATCTGCTGGGCGAAGATGAGGCCGGGCAGGGTGCCCTCGACCCAGATGTAGATCAGCGCCGACAGTGCCAGAGCGAAGCCGATCGGCACGCCGCCCACCAGGCAGACGACGAAGCCAGCCAGCATCAGCGGACCCGCCGCCGGCGTGCTGTCCGGCGCCAGCGTGGTCCAGGCCAACCAGACCGCTGCCACCAGCCCCAGCGCAACCGCCGATAACGCAAGGTCCACCAGCGCATGACGGCGGAGCGCAAACAGCGCGAACAGCATCATGAACACCGCGCCGACGCCCATCGGGTAGAACGTCAGTTCCAGCGGCAAGCCGGAGCCGGTGGTCTGCCCGGTGGTGAACTGGCCAAGCTGCAGCGCATCCACGGCGATGCAGGCGGTCACCACCAGCACCAGCAAGCCGCCCAGCGCGTCGCTCAGCCGGCGTGGACGCGCCGCCAGCTTGTCGACGAAGAACGCGACGCCAACATTCTCGCCGCGCGCCAGTGCTCCCGCGGCACCGAAGAAGCTGAGTGCCACCATCAGCCCGCGCGCCACGTCGTCCGCCCATTCCAGCGGCGCATCCAGCAGGGTGCGACAGAGCACGGAGGCACTGACAACCAGCAAGTCGGCCGCCAGCAGCAGCGCGGCAACGCCGTCCGTCACCCGCAGCAGCGGCGTGGCAACCAGCCGGTCGAAGCCAGTGCCTCGCCGATCGGCAACCGCTTGATCGACTGGCGACAAAGCCATGGTCAGGCCTGGGTCGCGCGGATGATGTCGACGATCGGCTTGGCGTCCGGGTGCGCCTTCACGAACGCGTCGGTCTGCGGCAGCACGCGCTGACGGAACGCCTCCCGGTCGCAGGCGATCACAGTGACGCCCTTCTGCTTCAGCAGATCCATCGCCTCCTGCTCGACCGCCAGACCGTGCGCGCGCGTATCGATCGCTGCTTTTCCCGCCGCGTCAAGAAAACCCTCGCGCAGCTTCGGGTCCATCCGGCGGAACGTCACGTCGCTGAAATAGGTCACCAGCGGCGAGTAGATGTGTTCCGTCAGCGAGTAGAACTTCGCCGTCTCATAGAACTTGCTGGCCACGATGGTCGGCGGGTCGTGTTCCAGCCCATCCAGCACGCCGGCCTGCAGCGCCGTGTAGATCTCACCGAAGGCCAGCGGTGTCGCCGCGGCGCCCATCAGCCGCAGGCACTCGGTGATGATCGGGTTCGGCAGTGTGCGGATTTTCAGCCCGGCGAGGTCGGGCGGCCCATTCACCGGCTTCTTCGCCAGCACGCTGCGGGCGCCGAAGTTGTAAGCCCAGGCGATCACGTGGATACGCGACCCCTTCAGCAGCGCGTCTTCCACCGGCTTGGCGGCACCGGCATCCAGTGCCTTGGTCTGCTGCGGATAGCTCTGGAACAGGTAGCCAAGGTCATAGACCCCTACCAGCGGCACCAGATTGGCCGAGATCGAGGTTCCCGACACCATCATGTCGATCACTCCAAGCTTGACCGAATTGATGACGTCGATCTCCTGCCCAAGCTGATTGTCGGGGAAGAACTGCACAGTGATCTGCCCGTCAAGGCCGTCCGCCTTCAGCGCCTTCAAGAGATTGTCGTAGTAGACCCGCCCATTGGCATAGCGCGGATCATTCGCCTGCGACGACGATAGCTTCATCGTCATCCCGGCGGCGCCGGCTGGTCTGATGATGGCAGGCGCCGCCAAGGTCCCAACCGGCAGCGCGGCGGCATGCCGCAGGATGGTTCGGCGCGTGATGCGTGCGTTCGGCATGGCCGGTCTCCTTCCCTGATCAGCTGGATTTGCAACGATGGCTGACCGTTCGGGCGGAGACTAGGCCGGCTGCGCGCAGCGCTACAAGGCGACCCTGTTGAACGGCCAAGGCACCGCCGATCAGGCCACAGCGTACGCTACGGCCGCACCGCCGTGTGCCTCCTCGTCGGACGCGCGCTTGTCCTTCGGCACGCCCTGTCGCACAGATCATGCGTTCTTCAAAACCAGCGGAGACACGACATGGGGAAGCGATCTTTGGCCATCCTGCTGGCCGCCCTTTTCGTCACCTTCCCGGCTGCCTACGGCCGCGCCGATGTTCAGCCAGCCGTCGGCACCTGGCTGATCAGCGACCGACTGGCCATCCAGGTCTTCGACTGCCAACGTTTGCTGTGCGGCCGGATCGTGTGGCTTCGGCAACCCACCCTGCGCACGCCGAAGCTGTGCGGCAGGACCATCGTCTGGGGGCTGACGCCGACGGGACCCGCCCACTGGAACAACGGCACATTCTTCGATCCCGAGGACGGCGAGACCTACAATCTTACCGCGACCCTGCAACCGGATGGCTCGATGTCGGCGCGGATCTATGAGGGGATTGCGCTCTTTGGCAAAACCGAGCTGCTCCGGCGCATCTCGCCACGCAGTCTGACCGGATGGTGCTAGCCTTGCCTGATACAATCATGGGAGAGCGACATGGGCGTTCTGACCCGCCGAGGCTTTTGTGCCGCTCCCGCTGTGGCGCTCGCTCTGCATGTGGTCGGCACGTCGGCGCAAACGCCTTTGCGGCCGTCCGCGCCGGTTCGCATTGGCGTGTTGACCGACATGACGGGCCTCTATTCCGGTAGCATCGGACCCGGCTCCGTCCTCGCCGCACGCATGGCGGCCGAGGACTTCGGCGGCGTCATCCTCGGCCGGCCGATTGAAATCCTGTCCGCCGACAATCAGAACAAGGCCGATATCGGCTCCTCCATCGCTCGCCAATGGTATGACCGCGAGGGCGTCGGCCTCGTCGTCGGCCTGGACAACTCGTCCGTGGCGCTGGCCGTCGAGCAGGTGGCGCGCGAGCGGGACGGGATCGCCATCGCCATCGCTGTGAGCACCGACGACTTCACCGGCAAGTTCTGCACCCCCACCGCGATGTCGTGGAACTACGACAGTTATGCGCTCACCCATGGCGTGGCGGGGGCCCTGGTGGCGCGGGGACTGGATACCTGGTTCTTCCTGTCGGTCGACTTCGCCTTTGGCACGGCGCTGGAAACGTCTGCCTCCGCGGCGGTTCGCGCTTCCGGCGGGCGGGTGTTGGGCTCAGTGCGCCATCCGATCGATGCCGGCGATTTCAGCGGCTTCCTGGTGGCGGCAAAAGCCTCCGGCGCCAAGGTCGTGGCCCTCGCGAATGGCGGCGGCGACATGATCAACGCCATCAAGCAGGCCTCCGAGTTCGGCATCGAGCAGGGCGGCCAGACGATGGTGCCCTTGCTGTGCACGATTACCGATATCCATAGCCTGGGCCTGCAAGCCGCGCAGGGCATCGCACTGATGACCTCATTCACCTGGAACCGCAACGAACAGACCCGCGCTTGGTCCCAGCGCTTCTTTCAGGTTCACCAGACAATGCCGACGATGGATCACGCCGCGGTCTACTCAGCCGTGTCGCATTACCTGCGCGCGGTTGCCGCGGCGGACAGCACCGACAACACCGCTGTGGTGGAAAAGATGCGAGGCCTTGCCGGTGGCAGGCTTCTACGCCAACGGCGCTCGGCTGCGCCAGGACGGCCGGCTTGTTCACGACATGTATCTCGTGCGCGTCAAGTCGCCTTCGGCTTCGCAAGGGGAGTGGGACTACGAGGAAATCCTGCAGACCATCCCAAGCGATCAGGCGTTTCGCCCGCTGGTCGACGCCGGATGCCCGCTGGTCGGCAAAACCTGAGCGCCCGCTTGATAATGCTACTCTGGCGGCCAGCTGACGCGGCTTTCTGCGCTTCCGGTGCTCACGGCTACTCGGCCGCTCCGCTCCGGTTCGCGAAAGCCACGCAGGCTTCCTCACCATAGCGCATTCTCAAACGGGCATGAAACACTGGATTCCGGTCGCAACCGATGCCACCGGCGAACCCGGCCATAGGCTGGCTCAGGCCGTAATGAGACGAAAATTCTGCCGCCCCAGGCCACGCGTCCCGTCGACCCACACCACGACCGCATTGGTTGCCCGCCGGCACAACAACCGTGCGGAACTCGCTGATGCGAACGACGTTGCAGCCGCGCGCGATGCGGCAAGGCCATGGCGCGGCGAGCGAGGGGAAGTGCCATGGACGTGCGCGACAAGGCGCTGGAGATCCACCGTCGGCTGTGTTGCACCTACCACTGCCCGATCAGCTACTTCCATGCGCTTGATCCGCTGAGCGAGTTGGTCAGCTCGCTGCTCTCCCACCGCACCCGCAACGCCGACAGCGGTGCCGCCTTCAAGTCACTGCGTGCGCGGTTTCCGGATTGGGCCGATATCATCGCGGCCCCCACCGCGGCGGTCGAGGCGGCGATCGCGCGCGTAACTTGGCCAGAACAGAAGGCGCCGCGCATCCAGGCGATTCTGCGCACGATCAAGGCCGAACGCGGCGCGCTCAGCCTGGATTTCCTCAGCGAGTTTACGGTGGAGGAAGCCCGGGCCTGGCTCGAGCGCCTGCCCGGCGTCGGTCCCAAGACCAGTGCCGCCGTGCTCAGCTTCAGCACGCTGCGCCGCCCGGCGCTGCCGGTAGACAGTCATCACCACCGCGTCGCCGCCCGTACCGGCCTGATCCCAGACGGCCTGCCAGTGGGACCGTCCCACCGTGTCTTGGCCGCGCAGTTGCCGCCCGAGTGGGACGCCCAGCAGATCTATGACAATCACGAGGTCATGATGCTGCACGGCCAGCGCTGCTGCTTTCACCGCAAGCCCGCCTGCTCACGCTGCCCGCTGCTCGATCTATGTCCAACCGGACAAACCCTGTTCGGCTCGGCGTCCGCGCGAAAGCCCGTGTCCGCGACGGCATCCGCCGAGTCCGGCTGACCGCCGGCGATCCGTCGCTACACCAGGACGTCCTCGATCCGGATTGGTACCTTGCGCACACGCACGCCAGTGGCGTGATACACCGCATTCGCGATCGCCGCCGCGACGCCCACCATCGGCAACTCGCCAATCCCCTTGACGCCAAGCGGATTGGAATTTGTTCGTCGTTCGTCGACAACGATCGTCTGGATATCAGGTATGTCGGCATTCACCGGCATGAGGTATTCGGCGACGTTGGCATTGACGATCCGCCCGGTCTCGCCGTCCACCAAGGTCTCCTCCAGCAGTGCCATGCCGATGCCGTAGGTGATGCCGCCGATCAACTGGCTGCGCGCGGTCTTGGCGTTCAGGATGTGCCCGCCGTCGAACGCACCGACGATAGCGGCTGACGCGGATTTCGCCCAGATCCTGATCGACCCGCACCTCGGCGAACTGCGCGCCGAACGCGTGCATCGAGAATTTCTTCTTCTCGTCGCCCGGGCCTGCGTCTTCGACCTCGGCTTCAATGAAGCTCTGCTTGCTGTTGTCCAGCAACGAGGCGATCGGCACCCGCCGATCCGGCCCGACCACCAGGCCATCACGCACCTGCAACGCGTCCTTGCGACTGGCCGCGCCAGCCGCCACGCGGATCGGCGATGGCCAGATCCTTGATCTTCTCGACCAGGGCCTGACAGGCCGCCTGCACCGCCGGCGCCACACTCGGCACCGTCGAGCGAGCCGCCGGACACCGGCGCGGGCGGCAACGCGCTGTCGCCAAGCTCGAACCGGATCCGCTGCATCGGCACGCCCAGCGCATCGGCCGCGACTTGGGTCATCACCGTGTAGGTGCCGGTGCCGATATCCTGCGTGCCGGACTGCACGACGACGCTGCCATCACGGTCCATCCGCACCTCGCACTGCGGCCGGCCGGCGATTGGTGGGATAGGTGCTGGTGGCGAACCCCCAGCCGATCAGCGTGGTGCCGTCGCGCATCGATCGCGGTTCGGCCGACCGCTTCTCCCAGCCGAAGGCACGCGCACCCTGCTCATAGCAGGCCCGCAATGCCTTGCTGGCGAACGGTTGTTGCTCATGCTCATCGGTCTCGGCGTAGTTGCGCAGGCGGAACTCGATCGGGTCCATCTTCAGTGCAACGGCCATTTCGTCCATGGCCAATTCCAGCGCGTAGACGCCGGAGGACTCGCCGGGTGCCCGCATATAGGTCGGTAGCGGCGCGTTCAGCGCAACAAGCCGGTGCGTAATGGCGACGTTCGGGCAGGCGTAGAGCATCTCCGTCGCCAGCGCCACCGGTTCGACGAACTCGCCCAGCACCGGCTGCGACATCGAACTGAAGCCGTCATGGCGCATCGACAGCAGCTTGCCGTCGCTGTCCGAGGCGAGCTTCAGCGTCTGCACCGTGCGCGGGCGGTAGCCGTTGGAGGTGAACATCTGCGCCCGCGTCAGCACCAGCTTGACCGGCCGCTTGACCCGGCGCGCCGCCAAGGCTGCCAATGTCGCCGGCGGCCAGGTGTTGCCCTTGCAGCCGAAGCCGCCGCCGAGATAGGGACAGATCACCCGCACATTGGCCTTGTCCAGGCCAAACTGCCCAGCCAGCGTCTCCTGCGCGCCGGAGATCCCCTGCGTCGCCGTCCACACCGTCAGCTTGTCGCCGTTCCAGGCGGCGATCGTCGCGTGCGGCTCCATCGGATTGTGGTGCTCGATCGGCGTGATGTAGGTCGCCTCATGCTTGACCGCGCCGGTGTTGAAGGCGCCGTCGGGATCGCCGCGGCTGGAATCGGGCGGCCGCTCGCCATTGCGGAAATGCTTCGGTACGTAGGCCTGGCCCAGCATCGCGTCCATCGACGTCGCCGCTTCGCCGTTCGCGTAGCGAACCTGCACCCGTGCCGCCGCCGCCAGCGCCTGGTCCAGCGCCTCGGCCACCACCACCGCGACGTGCTGGCCGTTGTAGAGGATATCGCATATTCTGCAACAATGGACCGGCCACCGCCTGCGGCACATTCTTCGGGCTGGTCAGCTTGCCGGCATCGTCCGGGGTGATAATCGCCAGCACGCCAGGCATGCCCTGGGCATCCTGCAGATTCGAATCCGCTGATCGATCCGGCGGCGATGGTGCTTTGCACCAGCACGGCGTGCACCACGTCGGGCACGCGGAATTCGGCGGCATATTTGGCCGCGCCGGTGACTTTCAGACGGCCATCGATGCGGTCGAGGGGTTTTCCGACGATTGCCATGGGGATCTCCCTGCATCAGCTCGGCCGGATCGGCTGAACTGATAGAGTTGGTCTCAGGAAACGATGAACTAGGCCGAGACGGTCTGCAGCGCGCGCAGCACGGTGCGGCGCAGCAGCACAAGCTTGAAGCCGTTCATGCGGGCCGGCTTGGCACCGGCACCGGCCTGCTCAGCCGCCGCCTTCAACGTGGCGGCATCGGCGGGTTTGCCGACCAGCGCCGCCTCCACCTCCGGCAGCCGCCATGGCTTGGTGCCGACGCCGCCGGCGGCAACCCGCGCTGTGCGGATGTCACCGCCTTTGATATCCAGCGCCACGGCGGCCGAGACCAGCGCAAACTCGAAGCTCGCCCGGTCGCGCACCTTCAGGTAGTGCGACCGTTGCGCGGCGGCCGAGGCGGGAATGTCGATCCCGGTGATCATCTCGCCGGGCTTCAGCACCGTTTCGATATGCGGCGTGTCGCCCGGAAGCCGATGAAAATCCCCGATTGGCACCGTCCGCACGCCGTCGCGCCCGCTGAGCTCCACCACCGCGTCCAGCACCAGCAGCGCCACCGCCATGTCGGACGGGTTGGTCGCGATGCAGTGCTCGCTGCCGCCCAGGATCGCCAGCATGCGATTTTCGCCGTTGATCGCCGGACAGCCGGAGCCGGGCATCCGCTTGTTGCAGGCGAAACCGGTGTCCCGGAAATAGCCGCACCGCGTGCGCTGCAGCAGGTTGCCGCCCATCGTCCCCATGTTGCGGATCTGCGGTGACGCCGAGGCCAGCAGCGCCTGCGACAGCACCGGCCAGGATTCTATCACTGCCGGATGTGCCGCGACGTCGCTCATCCGGGCCAGTGCCTCCAGCCGCAGATGATCCGGCCGAGCGTCGATGCGGGCGATGTTCAGCGCCTCCAGATCGACAAGCCGGTCCGGCGTTTCGACATTGTCCTTCGCCAATTGCATCAGGTCGGTGCCACCGGCGATGTATTTCGTCCCCGGCTGAGCGGCAGCAAGCACCGCGGCTTTTGCGTCCGACGGATGCATGACGGAAAACGCTTGCATGGCTCAAGCCTCCTGAGCGGCTTGGCGAACCGCGGCAACAATATTGGGATAGGCGCCGCAGCGACAGATATTGCCGCTCATCCACTCCCGGATCTCGTGGTCCGACTTCGCGTGGCCTTCCTTGATCAGCGCGACGGCTGACATGATCTGCCCGGGCGTACAGTAGCCGCACTGAAAGCCATCATGCTGCATGAATGCGGCCTGCACTGGGTGCAGCTGCCCGGCGCGTCCCAGGCCCTCGATCGTAGTGATCTGCTTGCCCTGCGCGCGCACCGCCAAGGTCAGGCAGGACACCACGCGCCGGCCATCGATATGAACAGTGCAGGCGCCACAGGAACCGCGGTCGCAGCCCTTCTTGGTGCCGGTCAGGCCGGCCTGCTCGCGCAGTGCATCCAGTAGCGAGGTACGTGGATCGACCATCAGCTTCAAGGTCTCCCCGTTCACCCGCAGCGTAATCGGCAGCACGCCGCTGGCCGGCAGGCCACTTCTTTGTGCCGGCGCCGTATCATCGGCGAAAGAGGTCGTCGCCAGCGCAACGCCGCCCGCGGCGCCAACCAAGACCCCGCGACGTGAGATCGAGCCATCCGCCATCGATGTTCTCCTCAGATGCTGACGTGTAGGTAGGTTCATTCAACCAACCGCACTCGCGTCAGGCGCCGATAACTAGATTAATGTTCAGTAAGGACGTTGTAAGCCGTGGCTTGGGTGGGCGACTTGCGCAGCCGGCCGACCAAGACCCTGTCGCGGCAGCGGCGGGATACAGCGGCAAGCGCACCGACATGATCCGCCGCATCACCGGGATCAACAGCAGGAACAGAAGGTCCACCGGCCCCCCGTCGATGGCTTCGAAGTCGATCGGGCGCGCCAGGCGGACCAGGAAGCCAAGGAATTGCTTGAGGCCGTCGATCCGCGCATGTGGCAGCGCGAAGCCGGCGCCAAGCCCGGTCGAGCCAAGCCGCTCCCGCGCTCGCAACGCCGCCTCGATGGTGGCCGGCGAAACCGCCGGTGCGTGGCTCGCGGCGAGGCGCGTCAGTTCGGTGATGAGGTGACCCTTGTCGCGTACACGAAGATTGAGCGTGACGCGGTCAGGCGTCAGGAAGTCGGCGATGTCCATATCCGAGGGCGGCCTTAATCATTTATCCGCAGTCTATACCCGACGCCCGTTTCCGTCAGGATGGTGCTCGGCCGTTCTGGATCCGACTTCTATTTTCTGACGTAACGCACGAATGTAGATGCGAAGATATTGAACATCCGTCTCGCCACCCCAGACTTCCCGCAAAATCATCTTATGTGTCAGCACCTTCCCCGCGTGTTGCACCAGCATGCGCAGAACCGCATATTCCCGCGGCGAAAATTTTACCTCCTGTCCTCGCACCGTCACGATCCGCCGTACCAGGTCACGACGAGGTCGCCACTTGGAAAACGGCTGACTCGCCCTCCCGTTGCAGCCGGTGGCGCTGAGCAGCACGGATCCTCGCCAGGAGTTCATCGATGCCGAACGGCTTCGTTACGTAGTCGTCGGCGCCGAGGTCCAAGGCATCGACTTTCGCCGCCTCATCGTTGCGGCTGGACAGCACGATGATCGGAATACTGGAGCCGGCGCCGCGGATGCGTCCGATCACCTCAATGCCGTCGATGTCGGGCAAACCGAGGTCGAGCACGATCAGGTCGGTACCTTTGCGGCGCGCGACATCAACCGCTTGAAGTCCTTCCTCCACCTCAGTCACGACATAGCCCTGACTGGACAATCCGGCCCGCAAGAACCGTCGGATCGCCGGCTCATCGTCGACCACAAGAACCCGCAGCGGTCCGGTTCCGGTGGTCATCGAACAGTCGACATGGGGACAGTTTCCTCAGGCGATAACCCGTCGGGCGTTTCAGCTGACGGCCCATGCGGCATAGCGGCATCGGCGGGAACTGGCAGCGTGATAACGAACATGGCGCCGGAGCGGTCACGACGGTTTTGCGCGGTGATGGTTCCCTCCATGGCCTCCACGAAGCCGCGGCAGATTGCAAGCCCCAGGCCGGTGCCGGCACGCCGGTTGTCCGCCCCGGTGCCGCCCCGCCTGTCCGACCGTTGCACTGTGCTATCAGACCACGACTGGCTGCTGCCCTGGCTCGGCCCGTTGGCGCGGTAGAACTTGTCAAAAATCCGTTCAAGGTCGGCCGGCGGAATGCCTTCGCCCTCATCAATTACGCACAAGGTGACGGTATCACCCGTCAAATCGCCACCTGTTACGGTATCGCTGCCACCCTGGGGATCGGCGCTCCCCGTGCTATCGAGGCCTGCGGGATGACCATCACGGCTGCCGCGTTGCCGCGCTGCCTGCAGCCGGATCACCGATCCGCGCGGCGCATAGCGGGCGGCATTGTCCAGCAGGTTGAACAGCACCTGCTCGAACAGCACCATGTCCAGGGCCAGCATCGGCAGGTCGGCGGGCAGGTCGACCTCGATCCGGTGCGCCGCGAGGATCTTCGTCGCCCGCTGCAAGGCCGCCCCGACCACGTCCGACAGCACGGTCAGCCCGGTGTGCGGATGCAGCGCACCCGACTCCAGCCGCGTCATGTCCAGCAGGTTGCCGATGAAGCGGTTCAGCCGATCAGCCTCCTCGATAATGGTGCCCAGCAGCAGCTCCCGCGTCGCCTCGTCCAGGATCGCATGCTGCGACCGCAGGCTGGTGGCCGATCCCAGGATCGACGCCAGCGGGGTCCGCAGATCATGCGAAATCGACGTCAGCAGCGCCGATCGCAGCCGATCGGTTTCGACCTCCAGCCTGGTCAGGTGCAGATCGCGCGCCAGGCCGATCCGCTCGATCCCCAGCGCCGCCTGATCGGCCAGGCTGTCCAGCAGCCGCTGCTGGTCCGGGGTCAGCAGTGGACCCGGCTCATCGCGGATGATGCCGACCACGCCCAACGGGCCGCGGCCGGTGCGCATCGGCTGGAACAACCACTTGGCGCCGGGCAGCGTATCCGACCCGCGGCCGGCGGTACGGTTCTTCTCCCAGCACCATTTTGCCGCCGCCAGGTCGGCTTCGTCGAGCACATCCTCGGGCGGAAAACCCGCCTTCACCGAGAGACTGACCCGGTTGGCCGCGCGCTCGGGTGGAAGGCTCTCCGGCAACAGCAGCACCACCCGCACCTTCAGCATCAGTGCGATCTGGTGCGCGGTGGCCCACAGCAGGTCGTCCAGCGTCACCGCAACCGTCAGCTTGCGGCTGAACTGATACAGGTCGTCGGTCGTCCGTGCCCGAAGCCGAGCGGTGACCGCCTGGCCGCGCACGCGGGCGGCAAGATTGCTGGCGATCAGCGCGACGACGGCAAAGAAGAACAGCGCGACGACGTTTTCCGGATCGGCGATGGTGAAGGTATACAACGGCGGCAGGAAGAAGAAGTTGTACGCCAGCACCGAGGCCAGGCAAGCCAGCAGCGAGGGTCCCAGGCCAAACAGCACCGCGTCGATCAGGATCGCCGTCAGATAGACCAGGGCGATGTTGCCAACCCCCAGTACGCTGTGCAGCGCCATCGATAGCGGCGTCGCCAGGCCGATCAGCAGCGTCGCGATCAGGTAGGGACGCAGGATCGAGCCGCCGCCTGGGCCTCTTTCACGGCGGGCGGCGGCCTGGCCTCTCGCTGCTCGACCGGCGCTTCGATGATATGGATATTGATGCCGCCGGCGCGGTTGATCATCTGCTGCGGGACCGAGCCAGCCAGCCACTGCTGCCAACGCGGCCGCTTGGATTTGCCGACAATGATGTGGGTCACGTTGTTGGCGCGGGCGTAGTCGATGATGGAGGCCGCGACGTCCTGCCCCGGGATCAGCACCGGCTCGCCACCCAGGCGCTGCGCCAGACGTAACGCCTCCACCACGCTGTCCTGGTCGGCTGACACGACCTTGCCGGAGCGGGTGGTCTCCACGCTGATCGCGGTCCACGGCGCGCGAAGCTGATCGGCCAGGCGCTTGGCGTGGCGCACCGTGGCAGTGGCACGCGGTCCTTCCTGCACGCAAACCAGCACACGCTCGCCCGCCGGCCAGGGGCCGTCGATGGCGTGGCTGCGCATGTAGTCAACCATCTGGTTGTCGACGCGCTGGGCGGTGCGCCGCAATGCCAATTCGCGCAACGCCGTCAGGTTGCCGGGCGCGAAGTAGTGCCGGACGGCACGTTCCGCCTGTGCTGGCACGTAAACCTTGCCGTCTTTCAGCCGCTGGATCAGGTCGTCCGGGGTCAGGTCAATCAGCTCGACATGGTCGGCCCGTTCAATCACCGAATCCGGGATGGTTTCGCGCACCCGGATGCGGGTGATCTGCGCGACAACGTCATTCAGGCTCTCGACATGCTGGATGTTCAATGTCGTGTAGACGTCGATGCCGGCGGAAAGCAGCTCCTCGACGTCCATGTAGCGCTTGGGGTGACGGCTGCCGGGGGCGTTGGTGTGGGCCAATTCATCGACCAGGACCAGCCGCGGGCGGCGAGCCAGGATCGCATCCAGATCCATCTCGGTCAGGGTCCGGCCACGATACGAAATGCTGCTACGCGGCAGTGTTTCCAGCCCCGCCGTCAGCGCCTCGGTCTCCGCTCGCCCGTGGGTCTCAACCACGCCGATGACGACATCGATGCCCTCGCGCCGCCTGGCCTGGGCGGCGGAGAGCATCTCATACGTCTTGCCCACGCCGGGCGCCGCCCCGAGGAAGATCTTCAGGTGGCCGCGAGAAGTCCTTTGCGCCTCTCGCAGCAAGGCGTCCGGTGAGGGGCGCCGATCCGCGTTGCCAACTTCTCTGCCCGTTCGATAATGCCGTGGCCATCTGACGCGGCTTTCTGCGCTTCCGGTGTCAGGCAATCGGCCGCTCCGCTCCGGTTTCGAAATCCACCAGCGACTCCATAGCGCATTCTGAAACGGCACTGATTGGCTCGAGGCGTTTCCGATCAGCATCGGCCGAGGTTCAACTCTAGCACATTGACGTGCGGCTCGCCGACCACGCCAGCAATTCGGCCCGAAATATGGTCCTCCACCAGCTGGCGCACTCGATCTTCCGGCAGGTTACGCGCCTTGGCGACCCGTGGGACCTGGAACAGCGCCGCGGCCGGGGTGATGTCCGGGTCAAGGCCGCTGGCCGAGGTGGTCACCAGGTCGACCGGCACCGGCGTGCCCGGGTTCTGCGTGGCCAGCTTGCCGGCATCCTGCGTCACCCGGTCCAGCAGCGCTTTCGAGGTCGGGCCAAGGTTGGATCCCGAGGAGTTCGCCGCGTTATAGGGCGCCGGCACCGTCTTGCTGGCATCGTTCGGATCGGTGTCCGTGGTCGCCGACGGACGCGGATGGAAATACTCTTCCTTGGTAAAATTCTGCCCGATCAGGCGGGAGCCGATGACATGCCCGTCGCGCTCGATCAGGCTGCCATTGGCCTGCGAGGGAAACAGCGCCTGCGCAAGACCCGTCATCGCCAACGGGTAGATCAGGCCGGTGAGGATCGTCATCATCACGATCATCATGATCGCCGGACGGATCTGCTTGATCATGCTCGTCACTCCTGGGTGGTCTGAGAGAGAGGAAGCAAGGCCAGGGCTCTGCCCTGGACCCGCAAAGGGCCACAGGCCCTTTGATCCCAATTCATCAGGGGGTTTGGAGAGGAGGGGGCAACCAAGGCAGTTGCAACGCCTGAGTAGCCCCCTCCTCTCCAAACCCCTTAACAAGCGGTTCCAAGGGGCTCGCCCCTTGGCGGGGTCGAGGAGCCTGCCCCCGGGCTTGACCCGGCGGGGCGGAGCCCCCGCCTTGCTTCCTCCCTGTCATACCAACCCCAGCACGTTGACGCCCAAGTCGATCAGCTTGATGCCGATGAACGGCACGATGATGCCACCCAGGCCGTAAATCAGCAGGTTGCGGCGGAGCAGTGCGGCGGCGCCGATCGGGACGGTAGGGGATGCCGCGCAGGGCCAGCGGGATCAGCGCCACGATGATCAGTGCGTTGAAGATGATCGCCGACAGGATCGCACTTTGCGGGCTGCCCAGCCGCATGACGTTCAGCGCCTGCAGTTGCGGATAGAAGGCGATGAACATCGCCGGGATCATGGCGAAGTACTTCGCCACGTCGTTGGCGATCGAGAACGTGGTCAGCGCGCCGCGGGTCATCAGCAGTTGTTTGCCGATCTCGACGATCTCGATCAGCTTGGTTGGGTCGCTGTCGAGATCGACCATGTTGCCGGCCTCACGCGCCGCCATGGTGCCGGTGTTCATCGCCACGCCGACATCGGCCTGCGCCAGGGCAGGGGCGTCATTGGTGCCATCGCCGCACATCGCTACCAGCTTGCCCTGCGCCTGCTCGTCGCGGATCAGTTGCAGCTTGGCCTCCGGTGTCGCCTGGGCAAGGAAATCATCCACCCCGGCCTCGGCCGCGATCGCCGCGGCGGTCAGCGGGTTGTCGCCGGTGATCATCACCGTGCGGATGCCCATCCGCCGCAGTTCGTTGAAGCGCTCGCGGATGCCGCCCTTGACGATGTCCTTCAGGTAGATGACGCCAAGCAGCTTGCCATCGCGGGCGACGGCCAGCGGGGTGCCGCCGGCCTTGGCGATCTTCTCGGCAATCGCCGTCAGTTCGGTCACCGTTGCTTCAGTCACCGCCGGACGCAGACTGGTTGCAACGCCGCCATTATCGGGCGTGGCTCTCGGTGTGCGCACCCAGTTCAGCACCGCCTCGACCGCACCCTTGCGAATAGACGAACGATCAAAGTCGATCCCGGACAGGCGGGTCTGCGCCGAGAAGGCCACGAAACGAGCGTCCATCGGCGCCATATCGCGGCCGCGGATGTCGTATTTCTCCTTCGCCAGCACGACGATCGAGCGGCCCTCCGGCGTCTCGTCCGGCAGCGAGGACAGTTGCGCCGCATCCGCCAGGTCGCGCGCGTTGACACCGCTCAGCGGGAAGAATTCGGTTGCCTGGCGGTTGCCCAGGGTGATGGTGCCGGTCTTGTCCAGCAGCAGCGTATCCACATCCCCCGCCGCCTCCACCGCGCGCCCGGACATCGCCAGCACGTTGAAGCGCACCAGCCGGTCCATGCCGGCAATGCCGATTGCCGACAGCAATGCGCCGATCGTGGTGGGGATCAGCGCGATGAACAACGCCACCAGGATGACGATGGACACCGAGCCGCCAGCGTACGTAGCGAAGCTCGGGATGGTCGCCACCGCAAAGACGAAGATAATGGTCAGGCCGGCCAGCAGGATGTTCAACGCAATCTCGTTCGGCGTCTTCTGCCGTTCGGCGCCTTCCACCAGCGCGATCATCCGGTCGAGGAAGGTGGACCCCTGGGCCGCGGTGATCCGCACCTTGATCCAGTCCGACAGCACCCGCGTGCCGCCGGTGACGGCCGACCGGTCGCCGCCGCTCTCGCGGATCACCGGCGCGGACTCGCCGGTAATCGCCGATTCGTCGATCGAGGCAATACCCTCGATCACCTCGCCGTCGCTGGCGATCAGTTCGCCGGCCTCCACCAACACAATGTCGCCCTGCTTCAGGTCGGCCGCAGCGACCTCCTCGGTGCCGGTGCCGGTAACTCGGCGCGCCGTCGTCTCGGTACGCGTGCGGCGCAGCGTATCCGCTTGCGCCTTGCCGCGGCCCTCCGCGACCGCCTCGGCGAAGTTGGCGAACAGCACGGTGATCCACAGCCACAGGATGATCTGGAAGGTGAAGCCTAGATAAGCCCCGGCGGTCAGCAGGTCGCGCAGGAAGATCACCGTGGTCAGCGTGGCGACAATCTCCACCACGAACATCACCGGGTTGCGGATCATCAGCCGTGGATCAAGTTTTCGAAACGCCTGGCCGATTGCCGGCACCAGGATAGACGCGTCCAGCAGGCTGGATTTGGCGTCACGGCTGCGGGTTCTGGTTTCCATGGTCATGCCTCAGAAAGTGGTGCCGGCGTGCATCGACAGGTGCTCGACGACGGGACCAAGGGCGAGGGAGGGAAGGAAGGTTAGCCCGCCGGTGATCATGATCACGCCGATCACCAGGCCGACGAACAGGCCGCCATTGGTTGGAAAGGTACCGGCCGAAACCGGCACGATCTTCTTGGCCGCAAGCGAGCCGGCGATTGCCAGCATCGGCACGATCATCAGGAAGCGGCCGATGAACATCGCCAGGCCGAGGGTGGAATTCCAGAACGGCGTGTTGGCGGACAGGCCGGCGAAGGCGCTGCCGTTGTTGCCGGTGGCCGAGACATAAGCGTACAGCGCCTCTGAGAAGCCATGCGGCCCGGCATTCGACAACCCGGCCAGTCCGGGCTGGATGACGACCGCCACGGCGGTAAAGCCCAGCATGGAGAGCGGCAGGATCAGGATCGCCAGCATGGCCATCTTGACCTCCTTCGATTCCAGCTTCTTGCCGATGTACTCGGGCGTGCGTCCGACCATCAGGCCGGCGACGAACATCGCCACGATGACGAACAGCAGCATGCCGTAGAGGCCCGATCCGACGCCGCCGAAGATGATTTCACCCAGCATGATATTGATCATCGGGACCATGCCGCCCAACGGCGTCAGGCTGTCGTGCATCGACGTCACCGCGCCGCACGACGCGTCGGTGGTGATGGTGGCGAACAGGGCCGAGTTGGCGATGCCGAAGCGGACCTCCTTGCCCTCCATGTTGCCACCGGGCTGCAGCGCGCCGGCGGTCTGATCGATCGGCAGATGCGCGAACAGCGGGTTGCCGTTGGCTTCGGACCAATACAGGGCGGTGGTGCCGATCAGGAACAGCAGCCCCATTACGGCAAAGATCGCCCAGCCCTGGCGCTGGTCGCCGACCATGCGGCCGAACACGTTGGTCAGCGCGGCGCCGATCGAAAAGATCAGCAGGATCTGGATCAGGTTGGTCAGCGCCGTCGGGCTCTCGAACGGATGCGACGAGTTGGCATTGAAGAAGCCGCCGCCATTGGTGCCCAGCATCTTGATTACCTCCTGGGAGGCGACGGGACCTTGCGCGATGACCTGCTTGGCGCCTTCCAGCGTAGTGACGTCTGTATATGCGGACAGGTTCTGCGGCACGCCCTGCCAGACCATCACCAGTCCGACCACGATGCAAACCGGCATCAGGATATACAAGACGCAACGGGTCATATCGACCCAGAAATTGCCGACCGTGTGGGCGGAGCGGCGGGTGAAGCCGCGGATCAGGGCCAAGGCCAGGGCCACACCGGTCGCGGCACTGACGAAATTATGCACCGTCAGGCCGGCCATCTGCACCAGGTAGCTCAGGGTCGTTTCAGGCACGTAGGACTGCCAGTTCGTATTCGTTATGAAACTGACCGAGGTGTTGAACGCCAGGTCGGGCGACACCGCGCCCAGATGCTGCGGGTTCAGCGGCAGCAGCGCCTGCAGACGCTGTAGCGCGTACAGCACGACGAAGCCGGCAAAGGTAAACGCCAGCATAGCCACGGCATAGGTGACCCAATGCTGCTCCTCGGCTGCATCGACGCCGCACAGCCGATACAAGGTCCGCTCGACCGGGCGGATCACCGGGGATAGAGCGATACGCTCGCCGGCGAAGACCCGGGTCATGTAGTGGCCGAGTGGTTTGGTGATCAGGATAAGCAGGACGCAATACAGCGCGACCTGCAGCCAGCCGTTGACTGTCATGGGTCAAGGTTCCCCAATGCGAAGGCCGGTCATGCGCGGGGCTGACCGTGTGGCAGGCATATGGCGGCGGTTCAAAAACGTTCCGGCCGAATCAGGGCAAACACCAGGTACGCGAGGATGAACACCGTCACGCAACCGCCAAGGACATAGTCCAGGGTCATCTGCGTTCTCCTACAGGCGATCGCATGCGAAGCTGTACAAAACGCAGAGGTAAAGAAAGACCGCGCCTGTCGCGATAAAGGCCAGGTCAAGCATAGTCGATACTCCTCGCCCGGTGGACCTGCTTGCCCACCGGAGGTTCGTTCAGGTTAGCTGTCGAGATAAGCCGGTCAGGGTATAGAAACTATGTATCTTGGATCGCGTCCGTATATGATTCTTATATATGCCGGATGCGAATACGCCGCTCGCCCGCAAGTAACAGGCGATGCTTCGCTGATCGCACAGCAAGCCGGCTGACTTAACGGTTGACTGAAACAATCGCCTGGCAACGTGACCGGCTAGTGGTCTGATGCCAACGCCCGATTCAGGGCGTTGGCTGAATCAGCCCATCAAATCAAGCTAGCGGGCTGACACAGACTGCAATTTCTGTCTGTGTCAGATCACTAGAGCCGAACCTGGCGCACCGACCGGTCTGACAATCGGTCGTAACGACTTATGCTGATGCCGAAGCTACGAAAGGGAAATCATGAACCGCGATCAACACATGCCGGTATCGCCGGCGCGAAGTCTTGGCCTGTCTGCTATCGGTTGGGCCGCCGGTATCTTGTTGGGCTCACGCGCGGCCGCCCCAACAAGCCCTTGCGCACCCCGATCGCCCCTTTGGGCCTCGGGCATAAAAGATCATCATTTCGCGCGGCGGGCCGCATCGTGACAGTCCAGTCCAAAGACGCTTCGCCAGTCCAGGCAGTCCCCGCGGTGGAAATGTCGATGAATGCCGCCGCTTCCCGCCGTCACCTCCGCGGCATCGACTATACGTTTCGTTCCGTTGCCATCGTGACTTTGCTTCTGCTGGCCATTGCGGTGTTGCAGGATGTCATGCTGCTGATCTTTGCCGCGATCCTTGCGGCCAGTGTGCTGCGAGGCGTTGCGGATTGGCTGCACCAGCATATCGGCCTCGGGGCCGGTTGGTGCCTGGCTCTGGTTATTCTGCTGATCGTCCTGTCGGTCGGCGGCGGCGTTTGGCTGCAAGGTCCGCACATAACAACCCAGGCGGCGACGGTTGCCGACACCGTGACGCTACAGGTGCAGCATTTATGGGGCACATTGCAGGACAATCCCCTCGTCCAGCGGTTGATGCCAAGGCTGAAGGATCAAGCGGGCTCCATGCTGGGCGGGGTGACCTCCATGATGCCAGGCGTGGCCTCCTCCGTGCTCGGCGTCAGCGGTGACCTGGTGGTCATTTTTGCCACGGCCGTGTTCCTGGCCGCCTCGCCCGATCCATACGTCGGCGGCTTCCTACGGCTTCTGCCGCCAACCTGGCGCCGCCGTGGGCTGGAGGTCATGCTCGCGCTGGAATCAACCTTGCGGCTCTGGTTCCTGGGCCAGTTCGCCGACATGGTGGTCGTCACCGTGTTGACCGGAACGGGACTGTTCATCCTCGGCGTGCCGCTCGCGCCAACGCTCGCGCTGATCGCCGGACTGTTCAACTTCGTGCCGTATGTCGGCGCGCTGGCGGGAGCCGTTCCCGCGCTGGCTGTCGCGGTGGCAGTGTCGCCACGGACGGCACTCTATGTCGCCATCTTGTACGTGGTGGTGCAGACGCTAGAGGGCAACGTCATCGCGCCTCTCATCCAGAAGCGCACCGTCGATCTGCCGCCCGCGCTGACGATTCTCTCCCAGACGTTGCTGGGCACGCTGTTCGGCATCATCGGCTTGATCCTGGCGACACCGCTGATGGCGGCGACAATGGTCGCGGTCCGGATGATCTATGTGGAGAGTGTGTTGGAGAAGAATGCTAGCGATCAGGCGCAACCTATGTAGTAGCAAGCGGCGTCGTCAATCACAGTGCCCGCTTGAGAATGCGCTATGGTGAGTCAGCTGGCGTGGGTTTCGAGAACCGAAGCGCAGCGGCCGAGTTGGCCGTGAGCACCGGAAGCGCAGAAAGCCGCGTCAGATGTCCACCATAGTAGCATTATCAACCGGGCAATCAGAAGTGGATGGCGCGTTTGTAGGCGTCCAGCACCGCTTCGTGCATCGTCTCGCTCACCGTGGGATGTGGGAAGACGGTGTTGATCAGTTCGGCTTCCGTCGTCTCCAGCGTACGGGCGATGGTGTAGCCCTGGATCATCTCGGTGACCTCGGCGCCGACCATGTGGGCGCCGAGCAACTCCCCGGTGCGTCCGTCGAACACGGTCTTAACCATGCCCTCCGGCTCGCCCATGGCGATGGCCTTGCCGTTGCCGATGAACGGAAAGCGGCCAACCTTGACCTCGTGTCCGGCCTCCTTCGCCTTCGCTTCCGTCAGTCCGACCGAGGCGACCTGCGGCCGGCAATAGGTGCAGCCCGGGATATTCAGCACGTCGATCGGATGCACGTTGTTCAGTCCGGCGATCTTCTCGACGCAGATGACGCCTTCGTGGCTCGCCTTGTGCGCCAGCCAGGGGGCGCCGGTCAGGTCGCCGATGGCGTAGACCCCGGGTTCCCCGGTGCGGCAGTAATCGTCCACCGACACGTGGGAGCGTTCCACCTTCACGCCGGTCCCCTCCAATCCGATGCCCTCGACGTTGCCGACGATACCGACGGCGGAGATCACCCGATCGACGGTGATGTCCTGGCTCTTGCCGCCGGCCTCGACCGTCACCGTGGCGTTGTCAGCACCTTTCTTGATGCCCTTCACCCCGACGCCGGTGAGGATTTTCATCCCCTGCTTCTCGAACGCCTTGTGGGCAAAGCTGGAGATTTCCTCATCCTCCACCGGCAGGATACGCGGCAGCACTTCGACAACCGTCACTTGCGCGCCCATGTTCAGGTAAAAGCTGGCAAACTCGATGCCGATGGCACCCGAGCCAATCACCAGCAGCGATTTTGGGAATGCGGGCGGGATCATGGCTTCCCGGTAGCTCCAGATCAGCTTCCCATCGGCCTCCATGCCGGGAAGCTGGCGGGCGCGGGCGCCAGTGGCCAGAATGATGTGCGGCGCCTTCAGGGTCGCGATGTCACGGCCGTCCTTGCTGACCGCCACGGTCTGCTTGCCAGCCAGCTTGCCGCTGCCGTCAACGACCGCAACCTTGTTCTTGCGCAGCAGATGACCGACCCCGGAGGCCAACTGCTTCGCCACCGCGCGGGAGCGTTTCACCACCTTGTCCAGGTTGAAATGTGACTCCACGGCATCGAAGCCGAAGTCAGGCAGATGGTGCAGCAGATGATTGAGCTCGCTGGTGCGCAGCAGCGCCTTGGTCGGGATGCAGCCCCAGTTCAGGCAGATGCCGCCGAGGTGCTCGCGTTCCACCACGACGGTCTTCATGCCGAGTTGTGCCGCGCGGATCGCCGCGACATAGCCGCCGGGACCACCACCCAGCACGATGAGGTCAAATGTTTGCTCAGCCATGGGAGGCTCCTTCCGCCAGGGCAGCGAGAGCCTCGCCGCTTAGTTGTCGTATCTGCCAGCCCCGCACCGGTTCAGCGCCAAGGCGCTGGTAGAAATCGATTGCGGGCTGGTTCCAGTCGAGCACGCGCCACTCAATGATATTGCAGTTCTCGGCCGCGGCACGCCGTGCGAGATGCCGCAGCAGGGCCAGGCCGATGCCGGTACCACGGTGGGCGGGATCAACGAACAAATCCTCCAGGAACAGCCCGGTTCGGCCGGCGAAGGTGCTGATCGTGTAGGTAGAAGATGGCGATGCCGACCGGGGGCCGGCCGGCGAGTTCGGCCAGCACGACATGGGCGCGTGGAACCGGGCCAAATAGCAGGGTTCGCAAGTCTGCTTCGGTGGCGGTGGCTTCGTGCAGTCTGTGCTCATACGCCGCGAGGCCGCGGATCAGGCGGAGGATTTCCGGCAGATCGGCCAGTTCGCCGGCGCGGAGAACCGCAGTGGTCACTGGCGGGCGCTTTGGCGAAAACCGGCAGAGCAAGCCTTCATAGCGCGCCTGTCATGGCCTCCCGCGTCACCTCGGCGTTCCGCGTCGATCCGATATCCCGCCGCGGCACCGCCTCTCGTGGCAGTGCCGTCTCCCGAGGCAGCACCGCCTCCCGTGGCGGCACCGCCTCCCGGGGCAGCACCGCCTCCTGTGGCGGGATCGTCTCCCGTGGCGGCATCGTCGTGTCATCCCCGTGCTTGGCACGGGGACCCACGACTTTGAGGGCTTGCACGCCGATCGATCGGCGGTGTGCGGCTACTTGTAGAGACTTTCTTAACCGACCCTCGGCACAATCCTTCGTATGCCTGCCGGCTGGATCTACATCATGACCAACCGACCGAACGGAACGCTGTATGTTGGCGTGACGAACGACCTGACGCGTCGGGTCGGGGAACATCGAACTGCAATTGGATCGAGCTTTACCACCCGCTATGGGCTTACCCGCTTGGTCTATAGCGAGAGCCATACAGACATGCTGAGCGCCATTCAGCGTGAGAAGAACATCAAGCACTGGTCCCGGGCCTGGAAAGTCAGGCTCATAGTTGCTGTCAACCCAGAATGGGACGATTTGTCCGTTGGGCTGCCTTAAGGTCAGCCCGCCTAGCAGTCGTGGGTGGCCGGGCCAAGCCCGGCCATGACACAGCTGATGGCCCTGACGCGGCTGCTGGACCTGACACAGCTGTTGACCCTGACGCGGCTGTTGACCCTGACGCGGCTGCTGGACCTGACGCGGCTGTTGGCCATGACGCAGCTGCTGGACCTGACACAGCTGTTGACCCTGACGCGGCCGTTGACCCTGACACAGCTTTTGGCCCTGAAGCGGCTGCCGGATCTGACGCGCCTGTTGGCCGTGATATCGTTGGTGCTGCCAAGCCAGGCCATACGCCATTTGGCGATAAAACCCGCGCATCGAGCTTAAGGCCAGGACACTGCCGGCCCGTTCCAACTGAACAGACAAAACCTGACCTCACATCCCTACAGCAGCAAACTCAACGGGTCCTCGACCACTTTCTTGAACGCGCGCAGCCACTGAGCGCCCAGCGCGCCGTCCACCACCCGGTGGTCGACCGACAGCGTGCAGGTCATGACCGTCGCGATCGCCAGCGCATCGTTCTTCACCACCGGGCGTTTCTGCCCAGCCGCGACTGCCAGGATGGCACCCTGCGGCGGATTGATGATGGCGGAAAACTCCGACACGCCGAACATCCCCATGTTCGAAATCGAGAACCCGCCGCCCTGGAATTCCTCCGGCTTCAGCTTTCCATTACGCGCTCGGCCGGCCAGGTCCTTCATCTCCCGGCTGATCGTGGCCAGCCCCTTCTGATCGGCCTGGCGGATAATCGGCGTGATCAGGCCGTCGGGAATGGACACCGCGACGCTGATATCGACATCGTCGTAGAACACCATCCCGTCGTCCGTCCAACTCGCGTTCACCGTCGGGACTTGCCGCAACGTCGCCGCACTGGCCTTGATCACCAGGTCGTTGATGGTGATCGCGTAAGCCCCTGGTCCCTCCGTCGGTGCCTTGGCGTTCAACTGCTTCATCAGATCGATCAGCGCGTCGATCTCGATATCCATCGAGACGTAGAAATGCGGAATGGTCGCCTTCGCCTCGGCCAGCCGCCGAGCGATGACTTTCCGCATCGAGGTGTGCGGGATAAGCTTGTGCGGCGCGCTGATGACTGGAGCCGCCGCCTTGCCCATTGGCGCGGCAGGTGGCGGGGCGACGGCCGGTGCGGGCGCCGAGACCGCGGGAGCAGGCGCCGCCGCGGGCGCGGATACACCGCCTTTCTGTGCCGCCTCGATATCCGCCCGAACAATGCGCCCGTTCGGCCCGCTGCCCTTCAAACCGACTTAGGTCGATGCCCGCCTGACGGGCCATTCGCCTGGCCAACGGAGACGCAAATATCCGCTCGCCCGCCGCGTCGTGCCCGTTCGTGACGGCTGGCGCCGTCCGCGCAGCGCCGGCCGCCGGGGCCTGTCCCCGGCCCGCCGCCGGGCTCTCGGTGGGCGTCAGACCCAGGGCCTGCCCTTGGCGGACGCCGGACTGCCGCAGGTCCGACCCGGTGGGCTCTCGCCCTCGTCGGCGCTTGACCCGGCGGCCGATGCAGACGCTGGAGTCGGTGCAGCCGGGGCCGGCGGCTCCTGTCCACGCGCACTTGACCCGGAGGCCTGCCCCTGGCCTGCCACCGGGCTCTCGACCCGGTGGGCGTCAGACCCGGGGGGCGGCACCGCCTCGCCGTCCTCGACCAGCACGGCGATCGGGGCGTTGACTTTGACCCCCTCGGTGCCGTCGTCGACCAGGATCTTGCCCAGCACGCCTTCGTCGACCGCCTCGACCTCCATGGTGGCCTTGTCGGTCTCGATTTCGGCGATCACGTCGCCCGCCTTGATCGGGTCGCCTTCCTTTTTCAGCCAGCGGGCCAGGGTTCCCTCGGTCATCGTCGGGCTGAGCGCCGGCATCAGGATATTGGTCGCCATCGTGCAAGCCCCTCGGTCAGACGATCTTCTTCACCGCGTCCACTACCCAGTCGGGCTGCGGCAGCGCCAGTTTCTCCAGGTTGGCGGCATAGGGCAGCGGCACGTCCACGCCATGCACCCGCACCGGCGGCGCATCCAGCCAATCGAACGCGTGCTCGATCACCTGCATCGCGACCTCGGCGCCAATCCCAGCGAACGGCCAGCCTTCTTCCACCGTCACCAGCCGGTTGGTCTTCTTCACGCTCTCGACGACCGTTGCGGTGTCGAACGGGCGGAGGCTGCGCAGGTTGATGACCTCGACCTCGATACCCTGTTCGGCCAGAGCGTCGGCCGCCTTCATCGCCACGCCGACCATGATGCTGAACGCCACCAGCGTTACGTGAGCGCCGCTCCGCTCGATCTTGGCGCGGCCGAGCTCAAGGATGAAATCGTCATCCACCGGACACTCGAAGGTCTGCCCGTAGAGGATTTCGTTCTCCAGCATGATGACCGGGTTGGGATCGCGGATGGCTGCCCGCAGCAAACCTTTGGCGTCGGCCGAGGACCATGGCGCCACCACCTTCAACCCCGGCACATGCGCGTACCAGCTCGCATAGCACTGCGAGTGCTGTGCGCCGACACGCGCGGCCGCGCCGTTCGGTCCGCGAAACACGATCGGGCAGCCCATCTGGCCGCCCGACATGTACAGCGTCTTTGCCGCCGAGTTGATGATCTGGTCCATCGCCTGCATGGCGAAGTTGAAGGTCATGAACTCGACGATCGGCCGCAGCCCGTTCAGCGCCGCGCCCACCGCCATGCCGGTAAACCCATGCTCGGTGATCGGCGTGTCGATCACCCGCTTGGGGCCGAACTCGTCCAGCAGGCCCTGGCTGATCTTGTAGGCGCCCTGATACTGCGCGACCTCCTCGCCGATCAGAAACACGTCGCCGTCGCGCCGCATCTCCAGCGCCATCGCATCGCGCAGCGCCTCCCGCACCGTGGTCGGCTTGGTCGGTCCCCAGTCCTTCTCCGGCGACGGCGCCGCTTGCAACGCGTCCTTGCGCTGACCCTTCGCACCCTGGTCGGCAATCGCCGTCGGGATCCGCCGCACCTTCCGCCGCCGACCCTCGGCAGGGCAGGGGCTTCCTGCGTCACCCCGGCCTGGGCCTGCCCGTTGGACCGGGCGCCGGCGCGGCGGCCGCCACGTCCTCGCCGTTCATGCCCAGCACCGCGATCGGGGTATTGACCGCCACTCCCTCGGTGCCCTCGTCGACCAGGATCTGCGCCAGCTTGCCCTCGTCGACCGCCTCCACCTCCATCGTCGCCTTGTCGGTCTCGATCTCGGCGATCACGTCGCCGGCATGCACCTCGTCGCCAACGCTTTTCAACCACTTTGCCAGCTTGCCCTCGGTCATCGTCGGCGACAGCGCCGGCATCAGGATTTGCGTCGCCATCCCTCAACCCTCCAGCAGGACGTCGGTATAGAGTTCGGACAACTCCGGCTCCGGACTGCTCTGAGCAAAGTCCGCGGCGTCCTGGATGATGCCCTTCACCTCGTCGTCGATCGTCTTGAAAACCTTCTCCTCGACATCCAGCCCCTCCAGCCGATGCCGCACGTTCTCGATGCAATCGTGCTGGGTGCGCATCATCTGCACCTCCTCGCGGGTGCGATAGCGTGCCGGATCGGACATCGAGTGCCCGCGATACCGGTACGTCTTCACCTCCAGCAAATACGGCCCCTTGCCCGCTCGGCATGCTGCCACCGCCTGCTCTGCCGCGTCCTTCACCGCCAGCACGTCCATGCCGTCCACCTGCTGCCCGGGGATCCCCCAGGGTGCGCCGTTCTTCGACAGATCATGGCTGGCCGAAGCCCGCTCCACCGAGGTGCCCATGCCGTACTTGTTGTTCTCGATGACGTAGACGACCGGCAGCTTCATCAAAGCGGCGAGATTGAAGCTCTCGAACACCTGGCCCTGGTTCGATGCACCTTCACCAAAATAGGTGATCGAGACCCGGTCATTGCCGCGATACAGGTTGCTGAACGCCAGGCCGGTGCCCAGGCTGACCTGCGCGCCGACAATGCCGTGGCCGCCGAAAAAGTTCTTCTCCTTGCTGAACATGTGCATCGACCCGCCCTTGCCGCGCGAATAACCGCCGGACCGGCCGGTCAGTTCCGCCATCACGCCGCGCGCCTCCATGCCGGTTGCCAGCATATGGCCATGATCGCGATAGGAGGTGATGACCTCGTCGCCATCACTCAGCGCCATCTGCACACCGACCACGACGGCTTCCTGACCGATATAGAGGTGGCAGAAGCCGCCGATCAGGCCCATGCCGTATAACTGGCCGGCCTTCTCCTCGAACCGGCGGATCAGCAGCATGGTGCGGTATGCCCGCAACAGCGTGTCCTTATCGACCGCCGGCTGCTTTGCCGTACGGCGCTTTCTTGTCTCAGCCGCCTGTGCCATCGCCACGTCCTCCGCCCCGGTTGCTGGATCCGTGCCGGTTCAAGTAGCGTGCCAGCGGCAGCTTCGACAAGCGGCTGCCAGAGAAAATACGGTGATGCTGCAACGCAATAGTTTAGATTAACCAAAATCCGGTTAACTGCTTGGCGAGACGACCGTCACGTTCCAACAGCCGACGATTTGCGAAAGCTCGATAGCCGAAGTGCGAAAGAAAATGTCGTGACCACCAGGCATTTTGTAGCGACCATGCAGGCAGGGCGCCCCGACAATCGCAGCCTCACCTTCACCTCATTGCCAAGAGAATTGTGCTCGGCCGGCCACCCCCATCGCCTGATATCGTTCAACGTAAGACGCGGTCCTGATCCCGTGAACCGGGACAGCAACTCCCAGCGACGGAGGAAACAATGGCGGAACTCATCCTGCATCACTATCCGGCGTCTCCTTACTCGGAGAAAGTCCGCCTGGCGTTCGGGCTGAAGGGCGTAGACTGGCGGTCGGTGCAGATCTCGCCGGTGACGCCGCGTCCAGAGCTGATGCCGATGACGGGCGGCTACCGGCGCACACCGGTGTTGCAGATCGGTGCCGACATCTACTGCGACACACAGCTCATTCTGCGCACGCTGGAGCGGCTTTACCCCGAGCCGAGCCTGTTTCCCGGCCAGAGCCAGGGGATGGCGACGGCGCTTGCATGGTGGTGGGACCGTTCGACGTTCCTGCCCGCCGTGGGCGTGGTCGCCGGTCTGAACCCCGACCGGTTCCCGCCGGAATTCGTTGCTGAGCGCAAGGGCTTTCTCGGCTTCGCACTGACCGAAATGCCGGCAAAGCTGCCGCTCTATGTCCAGCAGCTAGCCGCCCATCTGGACTGGTTGGGCTGGATGCTCGCGAACGGCAGCAAGTACTTGCTGGGCGACGCGCCGAGTGCGGCTGACATCACCGCCTATCACGTCATCTGGTTCCTGCGCCGCAATAGCGGCGGCAAGGTGGAGGCCATGCTGCCGATCGAGAAGCTAATTCCCTGGTATGATCGGGTGGCGGCCATCGGCCACGGAAAACCGCGGGAGATGTCCGCCACCAAGGCACTGGCGATCGGCCGCGACGCCGCACCACTCGCGCCGGAGATCGCCGCGGACGGCGATGCATCCGGCCTCAAGCCAGGTCAGCGCATCAGCGTCACGCCGGACGATATGGGGCGGGACCCGGTCATCGGCGAGCTCGTGGCAGCCGACACCCAGGAAATCATCATCCGCCGCAACGATCCGGACGCGGGGGAGATGCAGGTCCACTTTCCACGCGCCGGCTTCGACGCCGCGCCGGCGTGACGCAACAGAAAAGCTTCAACCGGCGGGTATTACGCGGTCAAGCACTACGAGAAGCAGGGCCGGGACATCTTCGAATGCTCGACGGATCAGGATATCGATCGGGTAATGGGGATTTGGGCGAAGTCCGTCCTGGGTACGGCCCAGGCGGCGTAGCCCACACTGGTCGACAGCTCGGACCCGGCGGAGCCCGCCGCGGTCTTGGCGCCGGTTTGGGTGGCGGCCGACACCGCAGTCGCGGATGCGCAGCCGGCCAAGGGGCGCAAGGCAAAGAAGGCTGCCTGAGCGATCAACGCCATGGGGAGACCAGAACCGTCTCCCCGGTTTTGTTCGTTGTTCGTTTATTGCCAGGCGGTTGGGTGTGAGCTAGTTCACACCGCGGAGGGTCAGGATGAGCGAGAAGCACAAGCCGACCTTGGGTGATGTGATGGCTGCTCTCACCAGCTTGGAGGCCGGGCAAGAGACCATTCGGGGTGACATGGCCACGCGCGCCGCCCTGATCGAGTTACGCACCGAGGTGATGGCGCGCATGGACGGTCTGGAGAACAAGATCACCGCGATCCGCGATGACATCGCCGTCAATTACGGCACGGCCGATCGGGTGCGCTAAGCCAACGACAACACACGCGAGGAGCTGCGTTCGCTGGGTGAGGTGGTTTACGCTATGGAACGCCAGATCCTCCGTCTGCGGACCGATGTTGACGAGCTGAAGAACGGCAAGTCGAGCTGAAGCCCCCGAGCTGTCGCATCTGCCGGATGGAATTCAATGCGATGTCAGTCGCTTTCAGTTTGAACTCCCTCGGCAATCAGTCGGAGTATCCTGGCTCTGGTCATTGGAGAGTAGCCAACCCACCTCGATTCCAATCGCGATCATTGCTCCGACTCAGGCCGGTCAGCCACGAATGTGTTCAGCAGCTTGCATGACTTTCGTACGCAACCATACATTGGCCGGGTCCATCGCCGAGCGCCGGTTCCAGGTCGCGCGCACCTTGAAGTGCCGGAGCGTGACAGGTGGCGCGACGGTGCCCAGACCGAACAGCGCGGCGTGGCGTAACGCGATCTGTCGTGGCACTGTAGCGATCAGTTCGCTGCGCGCGACCGTCGCGAGGGCGGCCAGGAAATACGGCACGGCGACAGCAACGCGACGTTCCCGTCCAACGACTGCAAGCGCGCGGTCGACGATGCCAGACAGAGTGCCGCCAGGCGCCGTCAGGACGTGTCCATACTGTGTGTATCCATCCAGGTCGAGCGATCCCGCCAGTACCGGATGCCCAAGCCGCGCGACCACAAGATAATCCTCGTCAAGCAGCACGATGCTGTCGCAACCGCCGCTACGATCCCAGGTGTAGCCCAGCGCCAGATCGACCTCGGCTGCGGCGAGTGCCTTGATTGCCTGCTGGCGGATCAGCGGCTGGAACAGGAAACGAGGACCAGAAACCCCCACCCGCGCCAAAAACGGCGCGAATAGCGAGGTCTCATAATCTGGCGCCGCTATCTGGAAGACGCGGTCGGTTCTTTCCGGGTCGAACGCGCCGGGACGCAGTGCGCCGGCGACCAGCTGCACCGCCGCCGCCAACGGCGCCCGCAGCGCGAGCGCGCGCGGCGTTGGCAGAACGCCATGCGGTGTTCGAATGAACAACTCGTCGTCGAAGATCGCGCGCAAGCGTTTCAACGCGTGACTGATCGCCGATTGCGTCAGACCAAGCCGCTTTGCCGCAGCCGACAATTTTCGGCTCGCCATCGCCTCCTCGAATACAAGCAGAAGCGTGAGGTCCAGCCGCCGCATTTCAGTATCGTCGAAGTCGCCCATGAAGCGATTTCAATCCCTCTCCTCGCGGCAATATTCATATCATGGTGTCAAGACTTTCACCGTATTCAATCAGGAGGCGGTTCATGCAGATTGCCATCATCGGCTCTGGCAACGTTGGCGGAGCGTTGGCGCAGGCGCTTGAACGCACCGGTCACCAGATCCTGTTCGGGTCGCGCACGCCGGACGCGGGCAAGTCGAACGAAGCCTCCATCGCGGATGCCGCGAGCCGAACCGAGGTGACGATTTTTGCGGTCCCATTCGATGCCGCCGCCGAGGTGATCGCCGCGGCAAACGGCTTCTCCGGCAAGGTGCTGATCGATGCCACGAATCCGCTCGGTATGAACGAGGGCCGGCTATCGCTGACCATGGGATTTGACCGCTCGGGTGCTGAGCAGATTGCTGCTTTGGCACCGCGGGCTAAGGTCTTCAAGACGTTCAACCAGACCGGTTTCGAAAACATGGCCGACGCCCGGGTCTACGCCCGCCGGCCGATGATGTTCGTGGCCGGCGACGATGCGACGGCAAAGCCCGTGGTGCTCGCTCTGGTGGCGGATGCCGGGTTCGAGGCCATCGACGCAGGCAAACTGCGCGAAGCCCGATTGCTGGAGCCGCTCGCCATGCTCTGGATCGAACTCGCCCGTCTACGCGGCTATGGTTCGGATTTTACATTCGCCCTGCAACGCAAGGCCTCATCCTGCTGATCCGCGCGAGGCGAATATCGCGCGCCGATACAGCAAGCGCTGCATCTCAGGAACGAATTGCACCACCTTGAAGCCGGCCTTTTCCAGGACCCGCCGCGAACCAAGATTGTCGGGTCGCGCAAAGGCCTGGACCTCGGGCAGTTGCAGCCGGTGATCGGCCATGTCTGTGCAGGCGGCTGTCAGTTCCGAGGCATAACCTTGGCCCCATGCCGCCGGATCAAAGTAATAGCCGATTTCCACGCCCCAGCCAGGTTGAAATGGGTCGTCATACAAGCCGCCCCAACCAATAATCCGGCCATCTGCCTTGGTCACGACAGTCCAGGGGGCATAACCATCACGCCGCCGAAGCCACTCATGGACGGCAATGCGGCGGCGGCAGGCGCGGAGCGACGGGTCCACGTGCGTGTATCGCATCGCCTCGGTATTCCCGAGGAACTCGAACAGCACAGGTACGTCTGTCAGGACGGGCGGACGCAGGACCAACCGCTCTGTGCTGATCCGCGGACCGGCTCGCCTTGTGCCGACGTTCACGGTGATGCAGCGCTGTCGTGGCCCCACAGTGCCGCGAGACGCCCGTGGTTGGTCAGCAAGCAATGTGAGCTGCGCTTTACCAGCGTCAGCGAGTTGAGCAACGCCAGCGCCCCATACGGCCGGCCAAACACATGCGCATGCACGGTGATGTCCAGACAGCCATGCGGATTGCCCAGGCGCGGCCATCCCTCGATGATATCCGCCAATGTCCGCGTGAAAGCCGCCGGCTCGTTTCCGTAGCGAATATACAGCGGCATGTCGTTCACCTCCATCGTGAATGGCATGCCGACCAGGATGCCGGACGGCGTGACGATCACGTACGGCAAGTCCGCGTCGAACATGTCGGCATGCCAGGCAAACCCGTTGGCGGCCAGCAGATCCGAGGTCAGCGCACTCGGCGTGCAGCGCGGACTGAGCCAGCCGCGCGGAGGCGCACCCGCGGCCTCGCTCAGCGCCGTGACGCAACGGGCGATATCGGCGGCTTCCTGGACCGCCGTCAGGTAGGCGGGCAGGGTGCCTTGGCTCCAGCCATGCGCGGCGACCCCATGGCCTGCCTGGGCGATCGCCGCGATCAGCGCCGGATAGCGTTCGGCCACCACGCCCGACGTATAGAAGACGGCCTTGGTATCCTCCTGATCCAGCAGATCCAGCAACCGCCATGCTCCAACCTTGGGACCATATTCGGCCCAAGATTTCGCCTGGAGGTCGACGACACCCGGTTTCAGCGGGTTCCCCATCGGCCCGATCCCCGGCGCATCCGGTTCGGCCCATCCCTCCAGCATGACGTTGACGGAAACCGCCAGATTGGCGTCCTCCGGCCAGCCCGGCGGCACATTCGGATGTTTCATGTTGTCTCCCCGGCGGTTTCCACGATGCAACCAGCCTGAACCGAATTTGCCGCCTCAGCGTATGGTCTTGCGGCCCGCCTCGGCTAGCTGCTTCGCGCGCGACGTCTGCATTTCAAACATCCAGCCTGGATACTCCTTGGGTAACGCACTGACCTGGTCGAGGGCATCGAGTTCCTGCCCCGTCAGTTCGACCTCGGTCGCGGCGATGTTGTCATTCAGTTGGTCGAGCCGCTTGGCGCCAATGATCACGCTGCTGACCACCTTCTGGTGCAGCAGCCAGGCCAGTGCAATCTGCGCCATGGAGACCCCGCGCTGGTCGGCCATCGGCTTCATGGCGTCAATACAGCTGTCGGCGCGCGCACGGTCGACCGGCGGGAAATCAAGCGCGGCGCGCCGGCCCTCGCCGGCGGTTCCCTGGCCGCCCGCATATTTGCCGCTGAGCAAACCGCCGGCGAGCGGGCTCCAGACCATCAGTCCGATCGTCTCGCTCCGCAGCATGGGCACGATCTCTCGCTCCAGGTCGCGGCCGGCGACGGTGTAGTAGGCCTGCAGCGTCTCGAACCGTGCCAAGCCGTCGCGCTCGGCAATGCCGTTGGCCTTCATGATCTGCCAGGCAGCCCAGTTCGAGACGCCGACATAGCGCACATGGCCGTGCTGCACCAAGGTGTCGAGCGCACGCATGGTTTCCTCGATTGGAGTTGCCGGATCAAAGCCGTGCATTTGGTACAGGTCGACATGATCAAGCTGCAGGCGTTTGAGGCTCGCTTTGATCGCGTCCATGATATGCACACGGGACGCCCCACGGCTGTTCGGGCCGGAGCCGGTTGGGCCATAGGCCTTGGTGGCGATAACGACGTTTTCGCGCGGGATCTTCAGGTTTCGCAGCGCCTGGCCGGTGATCTGCTCTGACAGACCCTCGGCATAGACGTCGGCGGTGTCGATAAAATTAATTCCGCCATCGATCGCGCCACCAACCAGCCGCTCGGCCTCGGCCTGTTCCAACCCGCCAAGCTGCTTCCACACGCCGTCGGCGCCGCCGAACGTCATCGTCCCGAGACAAAGCTCCGAGACAAAAAGGCCGGTTCGGCCGAGCTTGTTCATGCGCATGCGCTTCTCTTTCCGCTTGTTTGCCGGGGCAGGCTTCCCGCGGCCTGAATTCGCGATCGCCGGAAAGTGCTCAGTGTCGCCAAGAAGTTCAACCGGGGTTCACGGATAGTGCTTCAGCAGGGGCGCCATGACTACAATTTCGCCGAACCTCCCGAGCCCGAGGCCCCACGCGGAAAATCATCGAAGCTTCGCGATGAAACGTCTGCTCGCATCACACCTGAGGTAAGCGACGATCGGCAATCGCCGCCAGCGTACGATTTTGGACAAATCTGGTGGCGACAACTATAGGATGAACGGACGCCTTGAGCGATTGTAAACAAAAATAGTGGGCCAGGAGGGGCGGATGAAACTGAAGGATATTCTCGTCTATCTTGATGTAGGCAGCGCCGGCGACGAACGCCTCCGGCTCGCAACGCGCATCGCCCGCGACCATGAAGCCTGTCTCAGCGCTGTCTTTCTGGTGGACGACCAGCCAGTCGGTCCATCGCGTAGCCCTGATGTGGCAGGATTCGGGTTGGCAGCACGTCCACTGACCCCGAGTGCGAGCGATATCTCACCAGGCGCAATACTTGCCGAAAATGCTGAAGAACGGTTTCGCGACTGGCTTCGCACCTTTGCACTCGAAGGCGATTGGTATCCAGTGGACCGAACCGGCACCGCTGAACTGGTTACCCTCGCGCAGGCAGCCGACCTGATCGTCATCGGTCAAATGAACCCCAATGCGCGGCTGACGCCGACATGGCGGCCGGAAGAGATTGTCGTCGCCAGTGGTCGCCCGGCACTGATGGTCCCCTACATCGGCAGCTTTGCCGAGGTGGGCCGCCGCCCGCTGGTTGCCTGGGATGGGTCGCGGGAGGCAGTGCGGGCACTGCATGACGCGCTGCCGCTGATAAGCGCCGCGGAAACGGTGACGGTGATGACCGTGCGTGCGAGCGCCAGGGACTTCGAGCGAAACCGCCCGTCGATGGAGCGTATCGTCCGTCACCTGGCGCGGCATGGCATTGCCGCCCGTACCGACGAGACACTCCGCGGCAGTACCGCCATATCCGACCTGCTCTTATCGAGAGCGGCTGATCTCTCGGCCGATTTGATTGTTGCTGGGGCCTACCATCATTCGCCGCTGCGCGAGAGCTTGATCGGCGGTGTCAGCCGAGACTTGTTTCAGCACATGACGGTGCCGGTGCTGATGTCACACTGATAGACCGCTTCCTGGCAGCTCAACAGGAAGTAGGGGTTGCGCCTCAGCCGGTCTATGCCCGTGCGATCATCAAACCGGTCGGCGTGCTTCCAGCGCACGAGATTTTGCTGCATCGCCGCCGCGCTGCCAGCCTTGGCATTGGCCGCGCTATTACGTTGTGCGATGCAGCCGGCCGGCGCGGGTTTTCATAGGGGATGCCAAGTGTCCCGTCGAACTTCTCGGATGTTACCATGCAATGCAATCTGATACGGCAACGGCTGCGGATTAGATGGTCGGCGGAATTTTCTTGCGTGCTGGCAACATATGCGCTAGAACAAAACACGAATTTAAGCTTCCGAAATTTCGCTGTCGTGGGCGTCAACCCAGCGCGCCTTAATTGACCGCATTCTGGCCATCAGATCTGCCTCCATTCTTTTTCAGCAGGAACCCGCGGCTGCCATGTCGAACCAAGCCTCCGTCACACCGCCGCTCCGGGCATCCTTGCCGGCCGATCCGAAATTCGGTCTGCTCGACCGTCTTGCCGACCATCTCGCCCCGCTCTTCGTCACCAATTCGGATGATCTGCCGACCGCCAGGCTGATGGCGGTCCGCACCATTGCGTCCTACCAGCCTGAAACACAGGCGGATTTCATCAACATTGCCCGCGCGATCGCCTTTTCGATGTCCGCGCTCGCCGCCCTGAGCCGATCCGCCGCGCAGGATATGGCACCCGCGTTGCACCTGCGCTTTTTCGGTTGCGCCACAGCGCTCAGTCGCTGCGCCGACCAGAGTGAGCGCAGCAGGGCGCGGCGGCGGAGCGATCGGCAAACCGATGTCCCCTCGATGCCGTCAGCCTGGATGATGGCGGGATCCCTTGATCCGGGTACCGCCACCGCTGCGGAAAACCCCGAGACGGACGCGGGGGATTTCAGAAATCAGCGGCGACCCGACGATGACTGACCCGGAGATCGCTGGCCCCGCGACAGCCGACCCGGAGATCTGCAACCTGAAACAGGTCGACCCGCAAGGTGACGAGGCCGAGATCGAGGCTGCAGTCGCCGAAGCCATGCGGGAGTATACCGCCAGTCGCAAGCAAGCCGTGCCGGCGGCCCCGACGACGGCCAACCAGCCAGGGCTGGCGGGCGCGTCCAACATGCCCCAGATAAGCCGGGCGCCGACGCCGTGGGACATACCTGCACAACACACGGCCGTGTTGCGGCCGGCCGCCCCGATGCGGCACGGCTCTCGGCAATGCGAACCCGGCTTGACGCCCCAGATCGGCCAGCTTCTTAAGGCAGCGCAACAACAGGAACAGCTGCTCCATCGAAACAGCGCGCCGCCGCATTTGCCAGAGTGACGGCACTCTCAGCCGTTTCGCTGGCATCCGACCGCGGAGAAGCGTGAGCCGCGTCGCGACCGCATCGGCCCCGTGGTCTTCCCTGGCGCGGCACGCCTTCGACAGACTCTAATCTTGCGAGAATTCACCCGATTTACCGCCCGCCTTGTGGGTCACCCGCAGTCCGTCGATCCGCATCGACCGGTCAACGGCCTTGCACATGTCGTAGACAGTCAGCGCGGCGACACTCGCCGCGGTCAGTGCTTCCATCTCCACCCCGGTCTGGCCGGTGGTGCGCACTGTCGAGGTGATGTCCACCGCGTTTGTCGCCGGATCAGCGGCCAGCTCCACCGTTACCGCCGAAATCGGCAACGGATGGCACAGCGGGATCAGATCGGCGGTCCGCTTCGCCGCCATGATCCCCGCCAGCCGAGCGACGCCCAGCACGTCGCCCTTTTTGGCCGTTCCCGCCTGAATCATCGCAAGCGTTGCCGCCTGCATCACCACCCGTGCGCGCGCCGTCGCGACGCGCGCCGTGACCGGCTTGGCCGAGACATCCACCATCGCGGCATTGCCCGCCTGGTCGAAATGCGTGAACCCGCCGCTCATGCGTCCGCGCCTGCCGGCCAAACGCCCTCGCACGCCATTCGCATGAACGCCAGACCGACAACCACGAGCGGCGTATCCCGCTTCACGATGGCGACCGGCTGCTGTCGCCCAGCAAGGCCCGCGTGGCCTCCGCCACATCCGCATGACGCATCAGGCTTTCCCCCACCAGGTAGCCCTGCGGACCCACCCTTGACAGCCGGCGCAAGTCAGAGGTGTCGCGGATGCCGCTCTCGGTGATCAGGAAGCGGTCGGGTGGAACGAATGGCGCTAGCTTGATCGTCGTCTCAAGGTCGGTTGCCAAGGTCTTCAAATTGCGATTATTGATCCCGATCAATGACGTTTCCAGCAGCAGCGCGCGATCGAGTTCGTCGTGATTGTGCACCTCGACCAGCACGTCCAGATCCAGGCTCAGGGCAACCTGCTCCAATTCGCGCGCCTGGCTGTCCGACAACACCGCCATGATCAGCAAAATACAATCTGCCCCCATCGCTCGGCTTTCGTAAACCTGCCAAGGCTCCAGGATGAAATCCTTCCGCAACACCGGCAGCGCTACTGCTGCCCGAGCCGCTTTCAGATGCGCCGGCTCGCCCAGAAAATGCCGCCGCTCGGTCAGCACCGACAAGCAGGTTGCTCCGCCTGCCTGATACGCCCGCGCCAGCCCGACCGGATCGAAATCCCGCCGGATCAAGCCGCCCGACGGCGAGGCCTTCTTGATCTCCGCAATCAGCCCATAGCGGCCGCTGGTGGCGGCTTCCTTCAAGGCATAACCAAAGCCGCGCGTGACGCCGCCACGCGCCGAGATCTCATGGCGCAGCGAGTTGATCCCACGGGCAGCCTTTTCGGCCGCCACCTCGGCTCGTTTTTCAGCGCAGATCTGGGCAAGAACGTCTGGTATGGAGGCTGTATCGTCTGGCATCAGCCTTTCCTTGACATGAGACTGCAACACATAGCCGCCGGATGAAGCTTCACTGTCATCCATCACGCCTCGCGGACAGCGCACGCGCGGCGCAATGTGTCCAACGCAGCGAGTGCCGCACCGGATGCAAGAGAGCGTTCAGCCAATGCAACGCCATCGCGCAGGTCCGTCGCGCGATTCGCCACGATCAGCGCGGCGGCAGCGTTCAACAGGACGGTATCGCGATAGGCGCCCGGCGCGCCTTCCAGCAGCCCCCGCAGGGCGCGCGCATTGAAGCCGGCATCGCCACCGCGAATCGCCTCGACGGGTGCACGTTTCAGGCCGGCCTGCTCGGGCTCGAAACTGAAACTGCTGATGCTGCCGTCCTGCAGGGCCGTCACGTGATTCGGACCGGCCACGGTCAGCTCGTCTAGGCCCATGCCATGGACGATCCAGGCTGCCTGGTGGCCGAGTGCGGCGAGGGTTTCCGCCATCGGCCGGGTCCAGTCGGGCGAGAACACACCGGTCAGTTGCCGCCGCACCCGCGCCGGATTGATCAGCGGCCCCAGCAGGTTGAAGATGGTGCGGGTGCCAAGCTCGACCCGCGGGCCGGCGGCGTGGCGCATCGAAGGATGGTGCCGCGGCGCGAACAGGAAGACGCAGCCGGCCTCGGCCAGGATCGCCGGCAGACGCTCGAACGGCATGTCCAGGTCGATGCCCAACGCGCTGAGCACATCGGCGCCGCCCGTGCGGGAGGACAAGGCACGGTTGCCGTGCTTGGCAACCGGCACGCCGCAGCCGGCCACCACAAAGGTCACCGCCGTCGATACATTCAGCGTCCCGGAGCCATCGCCACCGGTGCCGCAGACGTCGATGGCACCTTCGGGCGCCTCGATCGCCGTCATCTTCGCCCGCATGGCGCGGACCGCACCGGTGATCTCCGGCACCGTCTCGCCGCGCAGGCGCATCGCCATCAGCAGGGCGCCGATCTGCGCCGGCGTCGCTTCGCCGGACATCATGATGTCGAACGCAGCCTCTGCCTGCTCGTCTGACAGTGTTTCGCCAGCGGCAAGGCGGAGGATCATCGGTTTCAGATTGGCGGACACGCCTCAGGCCGCGCGGGCGGGCGCATTGCTGCCGCGGGCGATCGCCAGGAAATTGGCCAGGATGGCGTGGCCGTGTTGGCTGGCGATACTCTCCGGGTGGAACTGCACGCCGTAGATCGGCAGCGTGCGATGATGCATCGCCATGATCAGCCTGTCCTCTGTCCAGGCGGTGGGGACCAGTGTCTCGGGCAACGTCTCCCGTTCGACGATCAGGCTGTGGTAGCGCGTGGCCTGGAAGGGAGAGGGCACGCCGTCCAGAATATCCGTGCCGTCATGGGCAATGGCGCTGACCTTGCCGTGCATCGGCTGCGGCGCGCGGATGACCCGGCCGCCGAAGGCCTGTCCGATCGCCTGGTGGCCGAGGCAGACGCCCAACAATGGCACCCGGCCCGCCGCCGCCTTGATCAGGTCCAGGCAGATGCCCGCCTCGGTGGGCGTGCACGGCCCGGGCGACAGAACGATTGCCTCAGGCTGCATCGCCAGGGCTTGCTCGACCGTCAGCTTGTCGTTGCGCCAGACCTCGCACCGGGCCCCAACATCGCCCAGGAAGTGATAGAGGTTGAAGGTAAAGCTGTCATAGTTGTCGATGAGTAGGATCATGACCCCGGATCTTTTGCCAGCCGGCATTGATAGTGACACCCCGGACTTCCCCCCAGTGTCAAGTGCGCCAGCCTCAACGCCGGTAAGCTTTGGTTAATCCGATATCTTTGGTCCGCCGGCACGTGGCGGTCAATCGCAGGAAGTCGCAACCGCGAGGCCCCGGGTGTTAATCGTCCATTAGGCTTTTGTTGCTAGTTTGCTCGGGATGCCTACCCTGGAGATCACCACCCATCTCGGATGCGCCCTGGCGTGCCGCTTCTGCCCGCAGGACCGGTTGGTCAAGTCATATCCCAAGGGCGAACCGCGAGAGCTTTCGCTCGCCGATTTCGTTCACGTGGTCGACAAGCTGCCGGCGCATGTCCGGCTGGATTTCTCCGGCATGGCGGAGCCCTGGCTCAATCGTCAGGCGACCGACATGGTGGTGCATGCGTTCGAGCACGAGCGGAAGGTGGCGATCTACACCACCTTGCAGGGCATGTCGCCGAAAGATGCCGCCATGCTGATCGAACGTTTCGGCGACCAGGTTTCACCGGAAACACCGTGGGTCATTCATCTTCCGGATGGTGACGGCAACATGACCGGCTGGAAAACGTCTGAGGCTTATCGCGTCACCCTCCTCCGCTTCCTGGCCTTTCAGCAACGCCTGCAAGGCCAGCACCGTCCCGGGCTGACGTTGATGACCATGAGCGCCGATGGCGCGGTTGCCGAAGCCCTGCGTGACCTGGTGCCGGAGCGGCTGGCTCCCTTCGTCGGCGTCTCCCGCGTTGAGAACCTGGACCGCGCGGACTTCACCCCGTCCGCCCTGCTGGCGCGGGTGCGCCATGCCGGGGCAGTGATGTGCGCCTCCACGCCATTCTTCGACCATAACACGATGTTGCCGAACGGTGACGTGCTGTTGTGCTGCATGGACTACGGCCAGGACCATATCCTCGGCAACCTGCTGCGGCAGAGCTATCAGGAGATCCTTGGCGGACCCGCGATGGGCGCGATCCGGCTGCGGTCGATGGCATCGGCCAGTGGCAAGCTGATTTGCAGAAGTTGCCATAACGCGGTTGGACTCAGCCAGAACGGCGGCACCCACTGGACCCTGTCAGGTCCGACAATGTGGACACCGGCCGCGTCGCCGGTCGTGGTTCCGCCGCGCCGCTCCCGTCTCGGCGCTCTCGGCCGGGCACTGCACTTGTAACGTGACGCGGAACCGCCAGACTCCTTATCCGGCCGGCGCTTCGCCAGGACGCGGGCGCTTGGCAACCACACGGCACGCGAGGCGGGCATGGCAACGGATGAAATCCCGATCATCGGCAAGATCCGCGACAAGCTGATCGAGCGCAAACAGGACTGGGCGCGACAGGGTCGGCTGCTCACCGGTGCCCCCGATCCGCGGCATGCCAGGCTGCCGCCCGGTCAGCGTCTGGTAAAGGATTGGCCGGTGCTGGACCTGGGCGCCCAGCCCGATGTGACCGAACAGCGGTTCCGCCTCGACATTGACGGCGCCGTCGAAAATCGCCTGAGCTTGCGACTGGATGAGTTCATGGCGCTGCCGCAGTCCGACAGCGTCTCCGACATGCATTGCGTGACGCAATGGTCACGCTACGACAACCGCTGGAAGGGCGTCTCGGCTCAGGCGCTGCTGGAGATCGTGCGCCCGGCGGCGGAGGCCAGGCACGTCATCTTCCAATCCTACGACGGCTACACCACCAACATCCGCCTCGACCAGTTCAACCAGCCCGACGTGTTCCTGGTTCACCAATGGGAAGGCAAGCCCATCACCCGCGAGCATGGCGGTCCGGTACGCATGCTGGTTCCCCAGCTCTATCTGTGGAAATCGGCCAAATGGATACGCCGCGTCCAGTTCACCATCAGTGACCATCCAGGCTTCTGGGAGGTGCGGGGCTACCATAACAACGCCGACCCGTGGCTGGAGGAGCGGTATGGCGAATAACAGGTGGCGAAAAAGCGCGGGTCACCATCTTGGATTTTCGAAGGTGTTGATCGGGCGAGTTGGCCGCATCACCGCGACGTTCGACGCGGGTAAGACGAGCCGGAAGGCCCCATCCTGTCAGGCGCCATCGAGGCCGAACTGGCCCGCGTTGTCTGACAACGCCTCGGCCGACGCGTCTTGTCGCTGCAAGAACGGCTTCAACGCGGCTGGATCGGCTACCAGGTCAGCGAGGGTGTGTTCGTCGAGCACCGCCATGAAGGCTGCCACCGCCTTGTCCAATACGTGGGCCCAAGGGCCGGCCGGCTTGATCAGCCCGTTGACCGTTGGATTGGTTTCGGATGCCAGGATCATCCCCGGCTCGCCCCGGCGGATGACCTCGCCCAGGCGGATATCGCAGGCTGGGCGGCCCAGCCGGACCCCGCCATGCGGGCCGCGTAGGGTGGTGACGTCACCACTGGCGCCCAGATGCTGGACGACCTTCATGAGATGATTGGGAGAAATGCCCCAGGCACCGGCGATTTCGGCAATCGTGACGAACCGACCCGAGTGCAGCGCCAAATACATCAGTGTACGCAGCGTGTAATCCGAGAATGTGGTCAGCCGCATGGCGCGCTCCACGAACCTGTCCGCTGGCCGACGCACCGGCTGATCGGCGCTGCTGTCTTCGCCCGCGCTAGGCCGCAAGTATGCTCCATCCGAATGCCACACTTCTACCTGGGCCGCTGCTTGATTCTGCCGTCATACCACTTGAAGGCACGGCAAGCCGGGGCCCGGGTGCCTCGTCAACATTTTTCATGGCTCCATCGGGTCCGCGGCGCGTGCCGCGTTGGCATCGCCAAGGGAACCTTCGGTAGCACCGTTTTTGCCGATGCGCTCAAGGATGGCCAAAACCACGGCTTCAAACATCGGCGTCGTCAGCCGCCCGGTGTTCGTGTTGAGGCGGGAGACGTGGTAGCTGTCGGCGACCAGCAATCCGTCCGGCAGGGCGTGGATCGCGCCGTGCTGGAATGCGGCGTGGCTGGCCCGTAAGCCGCGCGCCCGCAGCACGGCCTTATGCGAGACGCCGCCCAGCGCAAGCACCGCGCGCAGTCGGCGGCATCGCCGCCAGTTCCGCGGCGAGGAATGGATTGCAAGTGGTGATTTCGGATGGTGTCGGCAGATTGGCTGGCGGCACGCAGCGCACTGCATTGGTGACGCGGCAATCCGTCAGCACCAGACCGTCGGCTGGATCGGCGCCGTAGCGGCCTTGCGCCAAGCCAAATTTTATCAAAGTCTGGTAAAGCAACACGCCGGCGAAGTCGCCGGTGAACGGTCGTCCCGTCCGGTTGGCTCCGCGCACACCTGGGGCCAGGCCGACGATCAGCAGCCGCGCATCAGCCGGCCCGAAGCTGGGGACAGCGCCATTGTACCAGGACGGATTGGCGGCCTGGTTACTGTGGCGATAGCCAACCAGACGCACACACAGGGGGCAGTCAGAGGGTGCCCCGGCAAGACCGGGCCCATCATGATCCGGATCCGATGGGCTCACGCGACGTCATGCGGATCGACATAGGGTTCCGCCGGGGTTCCGCGCACGGGCGTGCTGCGGGTCCGCGGTTCGGTCTGGCGGCGGGTGAACTCGGGCGCGATCTCAGCCAGTTCCAGGAAATTATCGGCCTGGCGCCGAAGCTCGTCGGCGACCATCGGCGGGCTGGTGCGCACCGAGGATACGACCGACACGCGCACGCCCTTGCGCTGCACCGCCTCCACCAGCCGCCGGAAGTCGGAGTCACCGCTGAACAAGACCGCGTGATCGATCTTGTCAGCGAGTTCCAGCATGTCGACCGCAACCTCGATATCCATGTTGCCCTTGACTCGGCGGCGGCCCGCGCCGTCGGTGAATTCCTTCGCCGGCTTGGTGACGAGGGCGTATCCGTTATACGCGAGCCAATCGGTCAGCGGCTTGAGCGGCGAATATTCTTCCGTCTCCAGCACGGCCGAATAATAGTATGCACGAATTACCCGGGATTTCTTTTTGAAATACTCCAAAAGGTTGCGGTAATCCACATCGAATCCGAGATTACGTGACGCCGAGTATAAGTTGGCGCCGTCAATGAAAAGGGCGACCCGCTCGTTGGGAAGAAAAGGCATCGTCTCAAACCTTGCTGTACTCGTTGAATGGAAGGGTGGAAACAGACCGCAAGCAACGCAAACCGGCTAAACATCAGGCTTCAGTACGAGATCACTATAACCCCAGGCCAATTTTGCGAAAGACGAAACGGAGATGAACCACGCAAGCACATTGGCATTAATTGCGATAGGTGCAAATTTGCCCGGCCCTGAAGGCAGAATGCCAATCCAAACTTGCCGCGACGCAGTTGCATGCCTCGACTTGTTGCCGGGTCTGCGATTGACCGCCTTGTCGCGATGGTATTTGTCAGCGTCCGTTCCTCCATCGGACCAGCCCGACTATGTCAACGCAATCGCCTGCCTGGCGGTTGAGCCGGGCGCGGCAATCGATCCCGAGGTGTTGCTCGCACGCCTGATGACGATCGAAACCAAGTACGGCCGGCAACGCGGCGAGGCTAACGCGGCACGCACCCTGGATCTTGATATTATCGGCATCGGCGCGACGATCCGCGCAGCCCCCGACCCGATCCTGCCGCACCCGCGGGCGCACCAACGCGCCTTCGTGTTGGCGCCGCTGGCCGATGTGGCGCCGGACTGGGTCCATCCGGTGCTTGGGCGGACGGCGGCGGACTTACTGGCGGCGTTACCGGCAGAGGCTATGGCGCTACAATCGATCAGGACGCTTTGATTAGACCCTCAGTCCTCATCGGCCTCGGGATCAAGTTCGCGCAACCGGGTGCGATGCAAGGCCGCGGAGCCGCGGGCGGACACCAGCACCATCATCTTGCGCGGGAACAAGCCCGGATCGGCCGCATCAGTGTAGCCGATCCCACCATGCGACTGGATGCAGCCGCGTGTCATGATGCTGGCCGCGTCTGAGGCCCGGGCCTTGGCGCGAGAAACCGCGGCTCGCCGCATCCACCACCGCTCGGCTCAGCGACAACTGGATTTTCAGGTCGGTCGAGCGGTGCTGCAGGGCCTGGAAGGAGCCGATGTTGCGGCCGAACTGTTGGCGGGGCGATGCTGGCCGCGCTATCGCGGATCATGCGCAGGCTTTCGGCGCGGTCCGTGGCCTCCGGCTGGGCTTCGGGACTGGTCATCGAATGGGCATTGTCATCAGTCGGCCGGATGCAGCTTGGCGTCGGTGCGCGCCTGCAGGTCCTCGAAGCTCAGGCCGGGCACGATGTCCAGCACGACGAAGCCGCGGTCGGCCACGTCGATCGTCGCCAGGTTGGTGTAGACGCGCTTGACGCAGTTCGGCGCGGTCAGCGGGTAGGAGCACTTGGTGACCAGCTTGGGCGTGCCGTCCTTGGCGGTGTGCTCCATCAGCACCCACAGCCGCTTGGCGCCAGCGGCGAGATCCATGGCGCCGCCGACGGCGGGGGCGGTATCGTTCTCGCTGGTCGCCCAGTTGGCGATGTCGCCGTTATCGGCAACCTGGAACGCGCCCAGGACGCACAGGTCCAGATGGCCGCCACGGATCATCGAGAAGCTGTCGGCGTGGTGGCAATAGCTGCCGCCGGCGCGCAGCGTGACATACTGCTTGCCGGCGTTGATCAGCCAAGGTTCTATCCGGTCCTTCTCGGGCGCCGGCCCCATCCCCAGGACGCCGTTCTCCGAGTGGAAGATCACCTCCCGGTCCGCCGGGACGAAGTCGGCGATGGCAGTGGGCATGCCGATGCCCAGGTTGACGTACCAACCCTCGGGGATGTCCGCGGCGGCGCGTTGTGCCATCTGCGGGCGGGTGAACGGCTTGAAGGCGGAGGGCGTGGGCGGGCTGGTTACGAACGGAACGGTTTCAGACATGACTGCGTCTCCGATGGATCAGAAGCCGGATGGGTCACCGTAAGGCACATGCAGGACACGGTCCACGAAGATGCCGGGGGTGACGACGTGGTCGGGGTCGATCTCGCCCAACTCGCGGACGTGCTGGGTCTGCACCAGCGTCAGCTCCGAGCCCATGGCGACCACCGGATTGAAGTTGCGGCCAGCCTGCTTGAAGGTCAGGTTGCCCCAGCGGTCGGCCTCCCACGCTTCGACCAAGCCGACATCGCCGTGCAGCGCCTGTTCCAGAATGTAGCTGCGGCCGTCGATCTCGCGGTGCTCCTTGCCGACGGCCATCTTGGTGCCGACGCCGGTTGCGGTGAAGAAAGCCGGCACCCCGGCACCGGCCGCGCGCATGCGTTCAGCCAGCGTGCCCTGCGGCACGATCTCCAGCTCGATCTTGCCGGCGCGATACAGCGTCTCGAACACCACGGGATCGGAGCTGCGAGGGAACGAGCAGATGATCTTGCGGACGCGGTTGAGCTCCATCAGGCGGGCCAGGCCGGTGTGGCCGACGCCGGCATTGTTGCAGGCGACAGTCAGATCGGTGGCGCCTTGCTCGATCAATCCGTCGATCAGCGCGTTGGGCTGGCCGACCGCGCCGAAGCCACCCATCAGGACGATGGCGCCGTCCTTGATGCCGGCCATCGTGTCCGCCATGGTCTGGACGATCTTGTTGATCATGCGGGCGGTTTCCTTCGAAGGCGTTTGCCGGCAGGTGTAGCGCCGGCGGGAGATGGTGCCAAGCGGGTGGAAGAGCCAGTGGGCGGAAGCGGGGTTCTTCCGAAGCCGAGCACAGGGTAATTCTGCGCGCGACCTTGATCGGCGGACAGCGGCAGGAGGCGCGTCGGCAGGCCGTGGATTGGCTGGCAGCGTTCCGGCGCTGGGCCGGCGGCGGACGCAGGTTGGCCAACACCGGCGCCTTGCTTGCGGAATCGCGGGTCGAGCGGACGCGGTCGCTGGTGGAGCGAGCGGAGGGGGCCTGAGTTGTCTCTTGTCCTCGATGCGTCCGTCAGGCTGAAAGGGTCCTGTAGGAAGCTGACAGCCACCAAGCCATCAGCGCGTTGATTGCTGACGGCAGGAGGCGGTCGTTGTCAGGTCAGGGTCTGGACCGCCTGGACGGGGCGCCGGATCTGCGTAGACTGCCCCGCGCAACAAGACAACAAGGAGGACGAGCCATGAGCGGTCCATATTCGGGCGCATGTTTCTGCGGCGCGGTCGAGATCCGGGTGACCGGAGAGCCCAACGCCATGGGGTATTGCCATTGCCGGTCGTGTCGGTCGTGGTCGGGTGGACCGGTGAACGCGTTTACCCTCTGGTCGCCCGAGGCGGTTGAGGTGACAAAGGGTCAGGAGCACGTCGCGACGTATCACAAGACGGACATGAGCCACCGTCAGGTACCTGCCAGCTGTGCGGCGGCCACCTGATGACGACGCATCCGCCGCTGCAGATGATCGACGTCTTCTCCGCCACCATTCCAGACCTCGCGTTCGTCCCGCAGGTGCACGTCAACTATGGGGAGACCGTGCTGCGGATACGCGATGGACTGCCGAAGCTGAAGGATTTCCCGAGCGAGTTCGGCGGCTCCGGCGAGGCAGTTCCCGAATAGGCCAACCGCTTCGGGGTGTTGCACCGGACAAACCGGCACCGACAATTCGGGGGCGGACTTGTATCAGTTGACGTTCGAGATGACCGTTCCGATTGCGAGGCGCGGCCGTACCTCGTCATGGCCCGGCGCCAGTCCGGGCCATCTGAACCAGCACACTGCGGCGATAGGTAGCCCGGACTGGCGCCGGGCTACGACGACAGAAGCGTCAGGGCACACGCCGGCTAGTATCAGTGCGCGAGTTCGCGCATGACGGCATAGAGGTCGGACTTGCCTTCGAAGCCGATGCCGGGCAGGTCGGGCAATGTCACGATGCTGTCGCGCACCCTGGTGCCGTCGGGAAAGCCGCCATAGGGCTGGAACACGTCGGGGTAGCTTTCGTTGCCGCCGAGGCCGAGGCCGGCGGCGATGTTCAGCGACATCTGGTGGCCGCCATGCGGGATGCAGCGCTTCCAGGACCAGCCGTGATCCGTCAGCATGGCGAGGGTGCGCTGATACTCGCACAGGCCGTATGACAGCGCGCAGTCGAATTGCAGCCAGTCGCGATCGGGACGCATTCCGCCGTGGCGGATAAGGTTGCGGGCGTCCTGATGGCTGAACAGGTTTTCCCCGGTCGCCATCGGGGCCGGATAGAACTCCGCCAATGCCGCCTGCAGCCGGTAGTCCAGCGGGTCGCCGGCTTCCTCGTACCAGAACAGGTCGTAGTCGCGCAGCATTCTGGCATAGTCGATCGCGGTCTGCAGGTCGAAACGACCGTTGGCGTCGACGGCCAGGTGGGCGGATGCGCCGATTTCCTTCAGCACGGCCTCGATGCGGCGGCGGTCCTCGGCAATCGTTTCACCGCCGATCTTCATCTTGACGACGCTGTAGCCGCGCTCGAGGTAGCTGCGCATCTCGGCGCAAAGGGCGGAATCGTCCTTTCCCGGATAGTAATAGCCGCCGGCGGCGTAGACGAAAACGTTCGGATTAGCGACCGTGCCGTGACGCTCCGCCAGCAGGCGAAACAGCGGCTTGCCGGCGATCTTCGCCACCGCGTCCCACACCGCCATGTCGATGGTGCCGACCGCGACCGAGCGGTCGCCATGACCACCCGGCTTCTCGTTGCGCATCATCGTTGCCCAGACCCGGTCGGGATCGAGGTTTTCCTTCGTTTCATCCAGCAGGGAAGCGGCGTCGGCTTCCATGATGCGGGGCGCGAAACGCTCGCGGATCAGCCCGCCCTGGCCGTAGCGGCCATTCGAGTTGAAGCCGTAGCCGATCACCGGCCTGCCGTCGCGCTGGACGTTGGTTACCACGGCAACCAGGCTGGAGGTCATCTTGCTAAAGTCGATATAGGCGTTGCGGATTGGCGAGCTGATCGGCTTGGTGACCTCTCGCACGTCGATGATGCGAAGCGGCATGACGGAAACCTCCTTGGTGCCCGTTGATAATGCTACTATGGCGGTCATCTGGCGCGGCTTTCTGCGCTTCCGGTGCTCACGGCCGTGAGGCCGCTCCGCGCCGGTTCTCGACAGCCACGACAGCTGACTCGCCATAGCGCATTCTCAATCGGGCACGTACTGCTTGGTGGGGCGCTTGGGCTTAGGGTTTGACTATGACCATGATGACGATGACGACCATCAGCACCGTGGGGATTTCATTTGCCACGCGGAAGAACTTCTGTGGGTGGCGGTTGGCATCTTGCAGAAAGTCCTTGCGCCAGCGTGAGGCGGCGCCGTGGAAGCCGGACATCAAGATCACGCAAATTAGTTTCACGTGCCACCATCCGGCGGTCCAGTCGACCGCGCCGGGGGTCAGCACCAGCAGGATGCCGAAGCACCAGGTGGCGATCATCGCCGGCGTCATGATCTGCTTCATCAGCCGGTATTCCATGACCTTGAAGCGCTCGCTCTCGGCACTGCCGCGAACGGTGTCGCAATGATAAACGAACAGCCGCGGCACGTAGAAGATCCCAGCCAGCCAGGCGATCAGCGAGATGACGTGGAACGCCTTGGTCCAGGGGTAGAAGGCGCTGAGCGCGGCGATCGTCATGCGGCATGATCCAGCAAGCCGCGGAGCAAATCCGGCAGGGCGAACATCGAAGGGAAGGGTCGCGCGCCCGCCTGGCGCAGGTGTGCGCCGTCACCAGTGGGGCTGAGGCCGTAACAGGCCATGCCCGCGGCCACGGCGGCGCGCACGCCAGCGACGGAGTCCTCGATCACCAGGCAGGCTTCGGGCAGCACGGCCTCGGCGGCGGCAGCGCGCAGGAACAGATGCGGTGCCGGCTTGCCGGGCAGGCCCTCGGCGATCAAGTCGTAGGCGCTATGGATGCGGCCGTCGACAAGGTCGGTAAAGCCGACGCGGGCGAATTTGGCAGTCATCTCGGGGCGCGAGGAGTTCGACGCGATCCGCCATGGCAGGCCGAGTGCGGTGGTTGATTTTAGGGCTTGGCGAGCGCCGGGGATCGGGACGGCTTCGGCTGCCATCACCGCCGTCACCCGCTCCACCAGCCGGCCGATCCAGTCGGAGCCGAGCGGGCGCTGGAGATGGGCTTCGGCGGCGGTCTGGATGTCGGTGAAGGTCAGCCCGAGGAACCGGTGGTGGCACTCGGCGGGGGACAGCTTCCAGCCGGCCTGGTGCAACGCCCGGGACACGACGCGATCGCACAGTGCCTCGCTGTCGATCAGCACGCCGTCGCAGTCGAAGATGACCAGGCCTAGGCGGGCGCGCATCATCATCGGCGACGGGCGGTGTGGTATTCGGTGGCGGTGGCTTGGATCAGGGCTTCGACGCTGCAGACCTCGGCCACCGCGGAAACGGTGTGACCAGCGCTGCGGATATCGCGCCAGCGCTGGGGCTGGCTGGCGGTGATATCGCGGGCAACGTCGATGCCACCATGTTCCGGCAGATTGTCCGGATCGAGACCGGCGGCGGCGATCGAGGGGCGCAGCATGTTGGTCTGCAGCCCGGTGAAGGCGCGCGTCAGCAGCACGTCGTCGGCGTTGCTGTCGACCAGCATCAGTTTGTATTCGGGCTGTGCCATGCTCTCGATCGTCGCAATGAACCGGGTGCCCATGTAGCCGAGGTCGCAGCCAAGTGCCAGGGCGGCGGCGAGGGCGCACCCGTCGCTGATGCCGCCCGCCAGGACGAGTGGGCCGGTGAAGAAGCGCCGCACTGCCCGGACAAAGGCGAACGGATTGAGCCAGCCGGTCTGCCCGCCGGCGCCCGCCGTCAGCAGCACCAGCCCATCCGCCCCTGCCTCGACCGCCCTCTCGGCGTGGCGGATCGAAGCTACGTCGGACAACACCAGCGCACCGGCATCATGCAGCGGGGCGATGACTTCGGCCGGCGAGCCGACGCTGGTGATGACAAGTTCCGGCGCATGGCGCAGCAGGGTCGCCAGGTCGTCGCGCAAGCGCGGGTTGGAGCGGTGCACGATCAGGTTGGCGCACCAGGGCGCGGCTTTCGTATCACCCAACGATTGCCGGATGGCGCTAAGCCACGCGTCGAGTTCCTCTACCGTGCGGCAGTTGGCGGTCGGGAAGGCGCCGATGACACCGTTGCGGCAGGCCGCGGTGATGAGATCGACGCCGGAGACGCGAAACATCGGCGCGGCGATCAGGGGCAGGCGGAGGCGGTCACGGAGGGAAGCGAATGGGGTCATGTCTACTGCTGGTTCAGGCGATTCATTGATTGAGATCCTAACCGGTCGACGGCGGACATCCGGAAATCGCGATTTATGAGAGCGCGGGGATGTCGGCCCATGCTTCGCGTCATCTGCTTGCGCGATGGTCTGTCGGGCTTTCGGTCCGAGTCAGTTCCGCTTAGGAACCACAGATGAACACGGATGAACACAGATAAACCAGACGGACAGCGGTAATGTCAGCCGCGTGCGCCTCAAACGGCTTATCCGTGTTCATCTGTGGTTCCAGATCTTTCCGCCGAGCGCGCGGCTTCAGGTTAGCTTCGCAACGAACATCTTTACGGTGCCGCCCCAGGCCAAGCCGGCCCCGGCAAACTCACGTGCGGAGCTCGACACTATGGTTGATCAGGCAAGTCTTTCCTGCGGCTGTAGCGTCTCACTCAGGCCGATGTGACCGCATTCACCGGCGAGAGACCGGGGCGGCCGGGGATCAGCGACGGACGCACATACCGCGCCTGCGTGGGCCCGTGTTCGCTTGACCGGGCGCCTTCGTTATGTCGCCGACCACGACAGAACGCGGCGCCAAAGATAAAGGTAAGAACGTCGAGCCTGATGTATACAGCCCCGGTGTCGTGAACACATCGATCAAAACACTGTCGCGGCCGCTGCTCAATCGTCGGCCAGCAGTTCGTCCAGCGTCACCGGACAGACATCCGGCACCGGCAATGGCGCCTGACCGTCGATTGTTTCGGGCAAGCCGCGCAGTGCCTGACGATAGATGGCGGCGAAGTCAATCCGTTGGCGCATGGAGGGCACGTAGCGCCGCGCGGCGTCAGTCCGGAACAGCCGCGACTCGGCTTGCCAATGCGGCACCTCACGCGACAGTGGCCACGCCTCAGCCTTGAGCATGTGAACAAGCGCGCGCATCAGCAGCGATTCGACCGCGTGACGCTGCTCGCTCCCCACGCTCTCGATCTCCTCGGCGATGTTGGGCCAGTCCAGCTCGGCCTCGTTCACCAACTCTCCCGCCGCGCGTCGGCGCAACAGTGCGGCCTGATGCTCGGACCAGAGCACGATGTCGGTGTCGTAGTCGCTCACGCCGCCTCCTGCCTGAAGCTGTCACCGATCATACCGTCAGCAGTGTGCCACCGCCAGAACGCACTTGTTCATCCCCTTGCTCCGCCCTTCGGCCAGATCACGTCATGCGTGGCGATCGAGGGCGGGTAGACCGGTACCGGCATCCCGCCACGCCATTGCACGACGCACAGCTTGGCGCCGACGCGGCGGCCCTTGTCGTCGTATTTCAGGCGGCCGTCGGGGAAGAACAGCGCCGGACCGTCGGTCAGGTCCATGGCGTGGATCGCCTCGCTGACCTTGTGCCGGTCGGCGACGCCGCAGCGTTCAAGCGCCTCCTTCAGGATCATGACATGAGCATAGGCGAAGATGCTGTCGTGGCCGAACCACGGCTCCTTGGTGCGTTCGATGAAGCGCTTCGACAAGTCCGCCTGGCGCTTGCCGGGCCAGTTGGCGAGGCCGACCATGACGCCCTCCAGGTTCTCGGCGCCGGCGACGTTCAGCAGCTCCGGCACCGCCCAATGGCCGCCACTGCCGATCTTCGGCAACCGGTCACTCTTCAGGTTGAACTCGGCGAACTTGTCGACCAGCAGCTTGTCGTCCGGCACGTTGGTGGACTGCAACACGACAAAGTCCGGGTGGCTGGAGCGGACGCGCTGGATCATTGTCGTGGCGTCCGTCAGGGGTGGCGTATAGACTTCATCGGTGACGATCGTCAGCCCGAGATCCTTCGCCGCATGCTCGCGGATCGGCTTCATGAAGCTGACCGAAGCCGCCGTGTTGTCACCGATGATAGCGACCTTGGTGGGCTTCTTGCCGGATCCCTTCTGCGCCAGGTCGATCACCATCGGCAGCTCCTCCTCGGCCTGCCGATCGGCGGTGGGGGAGGACTGGAAGACATGCTGGAAGCCGCGACCGGTGATCAGGTCCGAATAAGACAGCGTCAGCCAGGGCAACTCGGCGCGCTCGGTCACCTCGGTGGCGGCGAGGGTGAAGGTGGACAGCCAGCAGCCGAAACCGCCGACCAGGTCGGGCTCCTGTGCGATCATGCGCTGGGCGGCGTCCTTGGCTTTCTCGGCGCTGTCCTGGGTGTCGTATTCCACCAGCTTCAGGCGCGCACCGCCCATCGACTTGATGCCGCCAGCGTTGTTGACGTCGTCGACCGCCATGCGGGCGCCCATCTGCTCCAGAATGCCTTGCCTGGCCCACGGGCCGGACAACGGCACCAGCATGGCGATCTTGACCTCCCTCGGTGCCTGCGCGCGGGCGCGAAACGCCGGCACTGCGGCAAGGCCCAACGCCAGCGCGCTACGTCGGCTCAGCGACAGGTCGGTCATGGGGCTTCTCCAATGGGTAAGGATGTGGGACGGGATGAGGAAGGCGAGGGCTCCGCCCCGCCGGGTCAAGCCCGGGGGCAGGCTCCTCGACCCCGCCAAGGGCTGACGCCCTTGGAACCCAATCGTATGGGGTTTTGGGGAGGCGGGGGCAACTCAGGGGTTGCAACACCACAGTCGCCCCCGCCTCCCCAAAACCCCCTAATGAATCGGGATCAAAGGGGCGACTGCCCCTTTGCGGGTCCAGGGCAGAGCCCTGGCCTGCCTTCTCCGGCCGCACACCTCTACGCATCGGTGAGCCCTAGATACGACCGGCGGACGCGGTCGTCGCGCAGCAGGGTTTCGTAGTTGCCGTCCAGTACCATGCGGCCGGTTTCCAGGACGTAGCCGTGGTCGGAGAGTTCCAGCGCTTCGGCGACGCGTTGCTCGACCAGCAGGATGGTGACGCCGTCTTCACGATGGATTTGCGAGACGCGCTCGAAGATCGTGTCGGCGACGGCGGGGGCGAGGCCCATCGACGGCTCGTCCAACATCAGCAGGCGAGGGGCGCAGGCCAGGCCGCGGCCGATGGCGACCATCTGCTGCTCCCCGCCGGACAGCGTCCCGGCGAGTTGGGCGGCGCGTTCGGCGAGCACCGGAAACAGCGTGTGGATGCGGTCGAGCGTATGGTGCCACTGCTCGCGGCCGGCTTTCGGGTAGGCGCCCATCTCGAGGTTTTCGCGCACCGTCAGGGTCTTGAACACCTGCCTGCCCTCGGGGACGTGGGCAATCCCGAGATGCGCCCGACCCGCGGCCGATAGGCGTAACAAGTCCCGGCCCATGAATGTGATCTGCCCGCCGGCGGGCGGCACAATGCCCGAAATGGCCTTGAACAAGGTGGATTTCCCGGCGCCATTCGGACCGACGACGGTGACGAAGTTGCCCTCGGCCACCGACAGCGAAACATCGCTCAGGGCGCGCAGGCCGCCGTAGTTGACCGACAGGTTGGCCACCTCAAGCATGCTGCTTCGCCGCCCATTTCTTGCCGAGGTAGGCTTCCACCACGGCGTGGTCCGCCACTACCTGGCGAGGCAGGCCGCTGGCCAGGACGCGGCCATGGTCCAGCACCACGAAGCGGTCGGCGATACGCATCATCGCATGCATCGTGTGTTCGATGATGATGACGGTCATACCTTCGGCGCGCAGCCGCTGCAGCACATCCAGCACGTCGTCGCATTCGTCGCGGCCGAGGCCGGCGAGGGTCTCGTCCAGCAGCAGCAGGCGGGGCGAGCCGGCCAGCGCCCGGGCGAGCTCCATCAGGCGGAGCTGCTTGTTGGTCAGTTGTCCGGCCGGGACACCGGCCTGGGCGGCCAGGCCGACACGATGCAGCGCGGCGACAGCGGCGGCGATGGCGTCGGCATCGGCAAGGCCGGCGCCGTAGGCTCCGACGATCACGTTGTCCAGCAGCGGCAGACGCGGGAAGCTGCGCACCACCTGGAAGGTGCGGCCGACGCCCAGGCGGCAGACATCGTGCACCTTGCGGCCGAGGACGCGATGGCCGGCGAGGGTCGCGGTGCCCTCATCGGCGGAGAGCACGCCGCTCAGCAGGTTGAACAGAGTGGTCTTGCCGGCGCCGTTGGGACCGATGATGCCGAGGATTTCGCCGGCGTTGGCCTCGAAGCTGACCTTGCTGACGGCGCGCAGGCCGCCGAACGAGCGTGACAGGTTGCGCACCGTGAGCAACGGCGCTCCGGCGGCCGGCGCGTCCTGCCACAGCCGCGGCGCGGGCGCCGGCATGGCGGGGATCGGACGGGCGGGTCGCGGTCGGAAGAAGCGGTCGCGCAGCGTCCAGAACAGTCCGTCGGGGGACGCGAGCATGACGCCGATGATGGCGGCCCCATAAACCACGCCCTGGATGCCCGGCAGGATGTTGCCGAGCTCGGCGTTCAGCGATTCGGCCAGGGGCACCAGGATGGCGGCGCCGATCACCGGCCCCCACACCGAGGCGACGCCGCCGAACAGGGTGATCACCACGGCCTGGGCGGAGACCAGCATGCCGAAGACGCTGTCCGGCGTCACCACCAGCAGCACGCAGGCGTAGAGGCCTCCGGCGGCGGCGGCGATCATGCCGGAGACGACCAGGGCGCGCATTTTCCATAGGCGAGCGTTGATGCCGGCGGCCTCGGCTGCCAGCTCATTCTGCCGGATCGCCAGCAGGGCCAGGCCGAAGCGCGAGTTCTCGACGATCATGCAGACGAAGACGCTGGCGATCAGCAGGCCGACGGCGACCAGGGTGTAGAGGCGGGGATCGGTGAATTCGAGGAAGGCGGCCGGGTTCTCGCGATGCATTGGCAGCGAGACTTCCTGGAAGCCGAGGTATTGCAGGAAGTAAAGAATTGCCAGCGGGTAGGCCAGCATCGACAGCGCGAAGTAGTGGCCGCGCAAGCGAAAGGTGGGCAGGCCGATCAGCACCGCGGCGATGGCGGCGACGAACATGCCGAGCGGAATGCCCAGCCAGGGGGTGAGGTTCCAGTAGACGAGGGCGAGGGTGACGACGTAGGCGCCGATGCCGAAGAACGATGCGTGACCGAACGACAGCTGGCCGCCGTAGCCGGACAGGATGTTCCACGACACGCCGAACACCGCCCAGATCGGCACCAGCGTCATGATCAATTGGTAGTAGCTGTTGGTGACAAGGGTCGATATCGCCATGTAGGCGGCCGAAACGATACCCAGGGTGACCAGGTCGCGCTTCAGGCGCGGGGCGGAGCCGTACCTCTCATAGCGCGCGCTCCGCGACGCGGGTCTCATATCGCGCGCTCCGCGACGCAGGGTCTCATATCGCGCGCTCCGCGACGCAGGGTCTCATAACGCTGGGGCCGCATCATGCGCGCTCCGCCGACCGGCCGAACAGGCCCTGTGGACGCAGCAGGACGATCATCAGGAAGACGACGAAGATCGCCGCGTTCTGCAATTGCGGCGGCAGCACGAGGGCGGAACATTGCTGCACGAAGCCCACGGTCAGGCCGCCCCAGAAGGCGCCCAGGATGCTGCCCATGCCGCCCAGCACGACGCCGGAATACATGATGATGACGTAGTCGAGGCCGATGAAGGGACCGAACGACAGGTAGGTGGCCATCAGGCCGCCGGCGATCGCGGTGATGCCGCTGCCGAGGCCGAAGGCGATGCGGTAGGCTCGTTCGACATCGATGCCCATGTAGGTGGCGGCTGTCGGGTTGTCGGCGGCGGCGCGCAGCGCCTTGCCCAGCCGGGTGAACTCCAGCAGCAGGTAAAGCGCGATGGCGACGACGATGGCGACGGCGCAGGCGATCAGCCGAGCCTTGTTCAGGAATACGGTGGCGTCGCCGTAGATCGGTCCGATCTCGACGGCACTGGAGGCCAACGGGGTGCGCACGGTCATCGGCGTCGAGCCAAACAGGATCAGCCCGCCGTTCTGCAGGATCAGCGAGATGCCCAGGGTGACAATCAGCTGGCCGAAATGGCCCTCATCCAGCGAGCCGGTGGTGCGCAGGCCGGAGACCCTGGCGATGAAAAACTTGTGCAGCAGGGCGCCGCCGGCGAAGACGATCGGGCCGGCCAGGATGGCGCCGACGAAGGGACCGATCGTCGGGCCGAGGAAGGCGAGGATGCCGCCGCCGGTTACCAGATACAGGCTGGCGAACATGCCCAGCATCAAGAGCTCGCCTTGGGCGAAGTTGACCACCCGCATGATGCCGAAGATCAGTCCCAGACCGATGCACATCAGGCCGTAGATGCAGCCGATCGTGATGCCCGCGGCCAGCGCGTTCAACACGTTCTCGATCAGTGACTCGAGGTCCACCTGGTTTCCGCTGCCTCCCGGGCCGGCTGCCCGTTCGGGGGCGGCGGTGCCTGTGCGGGTTCTTAACGGGTCTGGTGAGGCGGCTCAAGCGCAGGGGGATGGCGGGCACACGTTAGCGGATGACGATCTCGACGCGGCGGTTCTGCGGCTCACGCACGCCGGGGCCGGTCGACACCAGCAGATGGGTCTCACCAAATCCCTGGATGCTGATCGCCGCCTTCGGCACCCCATCCTTCACCAGTTCCGCCGCGATCGCTTCGGCTCGGCGCATCGACAGGCCCTGGTTGTATTTCGGCGTGCCGGAGGTGTCGGTGTAGCCGTTCGCCTCGATCCGCGTTGTAGCGATCTTGGTGGACGCGGCTGCCGCGTCCGCGATGATCTGGCGGGCGCGGTCGGTGAGGGTTGCGCGGTCCCAGTCGAAGAACACCAGGTATGAGCGAGTAGGTGCCGCCGCTGGTGCGGGCATTTCGAACGACGGCCGGGGCCGGTGCTGGCGGCCGGCCGAAGCTGTAGCGCAGGCCGATCAGGATGGCTTGGTCGGCGACGATGAAACGGTTGTGTGTGAAGTTGGATGGCGTGATGCCGTTGACCGTGTCGCCCGTGGTGGTCACGCGGTTGATCGGAACGTCTGGGCTCGCCATGCCGAAAAAGCGATATTCCAGGGTCGCCGAAAGTCCTGGCACGCCAGGCAGCGGCAGCGCGGTTCCGGCCATTCCCTGATAGGCGAGCGCGCCTGCCGTGCCGAAGCTGACCCGATCAGGGGCTGGGCCAAAGATATTGTCATTAGATAAACGAAATAATCCGTAGCCGTTGCCACGCACGTTGCCGAAGTCGAGCCAGCCGTATCCCACTCCGGCGCCAACATAAGGCTGGAGTCCAAATGGATGCGCCGGGATGTCGTAGGCAATGTTGGCCATGACGGCGTAGGTGACGTCACGACCGTTGACGTCGCTCAGCGGGTCCAGGGTGCCGTTGACGCGCCGGGTGGAGATGCCGCTGATGCTGTTCGACCGATAGCTCCCCTCGATCTCCAAACGCAGGCCGTTGCCGAAGCCCCATCCCAGATCGGCGAGGCCGACCGGGCCGACAGTGGTATAGACCTTGGTGAGCTCGTGGTCGGACAGCAGATCGCCGGCGAAGTTTGCCCCGGCGCCGAGGCTCACATAGAGACCTTGCACCGGTTGCGCCCTGCTCGCCACGGGAAGCAGTGCCGTGGCGGAAATGAGCACGACGGCAACCCTCGATATTAAATTCATGTAACAATTCCGAATCCATATCTAAATCTGTTTTTGCATGGTTCCGCACTTGCTGGCAACGGCTGTTCGTGCGCCTGAGCGGGCCTGTATGACGTCTCGTCGTCATGGCCGCGTCGGGCTCCATCCCGCCACGCCGCGCCGCCGGTCATCGGATAAAGGCGGCAAAACGCAACTTTGGCGATGCTGTCCGTCGGCACGTTGCCAAAGATGCAGCCGATGGTGATGTCCGCACCCGGCGTGTCGGGCTGGCGTGCGGCGCGCATGACGCGAAGGCGCGGTTCGTAACGGGTCTGGCGAGGCGGCTCAAGCAACCGGCCTCGACGATGTCAGCGCATCGGCAAAAACCCGCCCAGGATCGCACCATATAACACTTGGGCGAGCAAAGTAGTCAGCGGCGTGCGATAGCCGTAATTCAGGCCGATGAACCCTGGTGGTTCCAGCTTTGGCTCGCTGGCGGGTGCATCGTATTCCGAGGCGATACGCGGATGCACCATCGTCATCGCCGGCAGCGAAACCAGCAGGAAAAGACCATGTAACGCACCCAAGAGCCGCGCCGATCCACCAGCTTGTCGTGCCTAGGCTGGCAAAGATGAAGAAGTAGAGCACCGCGAAGGCCCAGCCACCGGCAGATACATCAAAGAGCCGATGAGCACGCCCGGCCTCGATTGGCGGTGAAGAAAGTGCCGAACAGGAATGGCAGGCTGAGCCGCGACAGGCCCAACCCCTGGCTGCCTTGCAGCACCGTCGTCATCAGCGCGGTCGCCACCAGCGCCCAGATCAGCACCGCGTCCAGGTTCTCAGCCAGCGATGCAGCAGCGCGAGAGCTCTCCATCATGAATTCGGCTCCTGGCCTCCCCAGCTTGGGCCAGCGCCAGCGCCGCCGAGATCAGTCCAGCATGAGTGAACGCCTGTGGCACGTTGCCGAGTGCCGCACCGGATGACGGGTGTACTCCTCGGCGAGCAGGCCCACGTCGTTGGCGAGCGAGGCGGCGCGGTGGAACAAGCGCCTCCGCCTCCTCGATCCGGCCCTGCATGGCCAACAGCTCCACGCGCCCAGAACCCGCAAATGCCGAACGCGCCCTCGCGCGAGTCGAGACCGTCAACCTCCGGCAGATAGCGCAGTAGCAGCCCGTCACGCCCAAGCTCGCGCCAGATGCGCGCCTCGGTGCGACGATGCGCGGATGATGCGGGGTCGTGGAAGCCGAGCCGGGCCATGATCAGCAGGCTTGCGTCCGCCCAGGCCTCGCCGAACGCGCCGACATAGCTGCCATTGCCGTCGGGCGTGGAGATAGCCCTGGGTCTCGATGGCATCGCGCATGGCCTCGCGCTCGCGCTTGAAGAGTCTTCTCGTGGCGCCCGCAGGTGTCCCATGTCGTCCAAGCGAAGCAGCGCGTCCAGCGCCGACCAGCACATCAGCTTGGAGTGGACGTAGTGCCGTCGCGGACCGGGCACCTCCCACAACCCATTGTCCGGCTGACGCCAGGTTGCGCAAACCTGCCGGCCGAAGCCGATCAGCAGGCGCTGCTCGTCGCGTGCCAGCGTGCCGCCACACTCGACATAGGCGACGGCGGCGGAGATGGCCGAGCCGTAGACGTCGTGCTGTAGCTGCCCGGTCGCGTCGTTGCCGATACGCACGGGAAACGAGCCGCGATAACCTTCCAGATGGCTCAGTTCCCGCAACGACTGCAGGGGTCGGCCGTGCACGTCATACATCACTACAAGCCGCGGGCGGGTGAGGCGGGTGGAATGCAGCAGCCATTCCAGATAAGCACGCCCCTCGTTCCTTAAATCCGAGGTCTGCGAATGCGCGCAATGTCGTCGCCGCATCGCGCAGCCAGCAGAAGCGGTAGTCATAGTTGCGTGCGCCGCCAATGGCCTCGGGCAGGGAGGTGGTTGCCGCGGCGAGCACTGCTCCGGACAGGCCGTACGTCAGCAGCTTCAGCGTCAACGCGCTACGCAGCGCCATCGAGCGGTGCCGGCCATCGAAGCTGCATTGCGCACTCCAATCCTGCCACCACCGCGTCGTCCGTTCCATGCGGCGGTCCGCCGCCGCGCCCATCGGCGGAATGACCATCATGTCGCGTGTGGCGTGCGACATGGACAGCCGCCGCCGCTCCCCGGGGCGCAGCACGAACCGGCCAGTCAGCCCGACGGCAACCCCAGCCGAACGCATGTCCATCTCGGCTAGCAGGCGGAACGCCTGGCCATCGTGCTGGAACACCCAGCCCAGTGCGGCGCCCTGATTAACCAGACGTGGCCGCGTGCTCGCGTAATCCGGGCGCGGGTCATACAGTGCCTCCAGCTCCACCTCGCCCTCGACGCCCTCGGCGATGCGCAGCAGTTCCCGCTCGGCTTGCAGCCCGCGCCCGACCGCGCCGTTCAGCGTCATCAGGTCGGTCATCCGGACGCGCCCGGATGCTGTCACGAACGTGGTTTCGAGCACGTTCGTGCCGTCGAGATAGCGCCGCTCGCTTCGGAATGGCGCGGTCGGACGCAGCGCAAATCGTCCGCCTTCTCGCCGATCCAGCAGCGCCGCGAACACCGCAGGGCCCGGAGGTGGCGGGCAGGCAGAACCAATCGACCGAGCCTTGCCGCGAGATCAGCGCCAGCGTGCGGCAATCGCCCACGACGGCATAATCGGCGAGCGGCGGATAAGACGCAAAATCGTCGGCCAGCGCCAGATGGGGCCGCGAGGCGTCCGGCGTCACGACCCCCTCGCTGTCGGCCTCAACGCCACGCGCCACGTAGCGTGCTTCGACTGCGTAACGTTTCACGTCTGTGGAATATTGGTGAAGCCAGTGTGCGAGGCGATGCGATGGAACGCTTGGTGCGGAGTAGGGTCATGGTGCGCCAGCCCATGGGCTCGCCGGGCGCATCAGATCCCGCTGAACCAGTTAAAGCCCTGCTTCTCCCAGTAACCTGGCTGGTAAGCATTGGTCACCTCGATCGCGGTGATCCATTTCGGATTCTTGAAACCGAGCTTGGTGGACATGCGCAGTCGCAGCGGGAAGCCGAACGGGTCGGCCAGCGTTTCGCCCGCGTATTTGATGGCGAGCAGCGTCTGCGGGTGCAGCGCGGTCGCCATGTCGATGCTGCTTGGGTAATTGTCGGCAGTCTTAAAGGCGACGTATTTAGCGCGTCAGGTCGGCGCCGACGCGTTCAAGGAAGCTGCGCAGCGTGGGACCAGACCATTCGCCGATGTAATCCCAGCCTTCGACGCAGATATGCCGGATCACCATATCCGTCTGCGGCAAGTCAGCGAGCTGCTGCGCGGTCCATGGCCGCTTATCGGCGATCAGTCCCGACAGCTCCAACCGCCAGTCCTGCCCGTTTACCGGCTTGACGTCCATGATGTCGTAGTACGCGTTGAACCGGGGCGGCTTGAGCACCATTGATGCCGGATAGGTCGGCGCCAAGTGGTTCGGGTCGAACAGCAGCGGCCTGCACGCGGTCATTGAACGCGGAGATCGCGCGCAGCCCCTTTTCGACCGAAGCCGGCGTGCTGACGTCGCATCCGGTCAACATCGTCAAGGCACCGAGCGACAGGCCACCGCGGATCAGACCTCGGCGCTCCAGCGAGCGGAGGAGCGGGACGATGGTCGTCCAGGATCGCGGGGTCCGGCAGCTTTCGCCGGGCGGAAGGGTGATCTCATGTCCGTAGCCCCCGCCGCGGGAGATCGACGGGCCCCCGGTCAGCATGGCCCGAAGGGTGCTGGGCACCAGCAACGACAGCGCAATGTGCACGGCAAGGAAGCCTACGATCACCGTCATGCCAGCGAAATGTACCAGCCGGGCAACCGGGAAACCGCCGAGTAGCGCGACCAAACCGGAGAACTGGATCGGCTTCCAGATCGCCAGCCCGCTGATGACCTGGGACACCCCGGCCAGGATCACGACGATATACAGCAGCTTCTGCACTGCGTTGTAGGTCGTCAGGTCACTATGGTCGATGTGAAAGTGCAGCGTCTCCCGTACCGTCTTGATCACGTCGCGGATCCGGATCGGCAGCAGGCGCTCGCGCAGCCGGCCGGTGACGATACCGTAAATCAGGTAACACAGCCCGTTCAGCGCGAGCAGCCACATGCCGGCGAAATGCCAAAGCAGGCTTTCCGCCGCCCAGTTGCCCAGGCGCCAGAGATTGGCTGAAATGCAGGCCATTGATGATGACGTCATCATCGTAGATGCCCCAGCCGGAGGTGATCATGACGATCATGGCAAGCGCGTTGATCCAGTGCATGATCCGCACGGGCAACGGATGCAGCCGACGTCCGCCGGACGATGTCTGGTTAACGCCGGACGCGGCCTCTACAGGACTGGCGCTCATGATGGCTCCGATACGGGCGAATACACCTACTGGGATTTGGACCGCTCAATTGGATAAGCGTTACAGGCTGATCAGTGTGATGGGCGCGTCAAACCCACGCGGATCGTGTCATCGGGCGCGATCGGAACGGCCCCGGCACTATCGTAGGTCGGAAAAGCGCTTAGCTGCTTCGGTGTGAAGTCCGTGATGTCCAGGTCAATGCCGTTCAGCACCATCGCATCAACCGGTTACTGCGATTGGCCGGGCACCAATTCCGAACAGCCCGCCATAGTCGATCACAACCTTCACCACCCCATCGCTTGATCGCACGATTTGCGTCACTCGCCCCAGCACCGGCCGGCTTTCCAGCGGCTGCAGCACCGTGCGGTTGATGAGGTCGCCGACCCGCACCGGCTGCGGGAAGCGCCGCGCAGCCGCGGTGGCAAGGCGCATGCCCGGCGGCGCCGGCTGTTGTGCCAGCGCGCCGCCGCTACCCAGCATCAGAACCGCAAGGATCGCACGAAGCGATAGCGTCATGTCAGAATAAATCCCGTCCGCTCGAACTGCCATTTGTTCGCACCAATGTTAAATCTGCTTCCGAATACGCTGGCCAAGGTCACTTTTATGGAGCACGTTCAACATGAGCACAGTATTCGCTTATTGTATCGCGTATTAACAATCACGCTATCGAGATGTCAACAAATGCAGAATTTACATAGCGTTAAAGTCGTTCCTTGCGCGTGCATCTAGCAACTTAACTAAACTTAAGCAGGTTACGGCAGACCGCCAGCCAAGGATCTTTCGGGTACTTCCGACGTCAATCCCGTGTAGGCCTCCTCTGGGTCAGTCGAATCAAGGGTCAGTTCGGATACGGATGGAAACCCGTCAAAGTGCCCATCAGAGCGCCACGGGACGGCACCATCATCCAAGCCGGATTGGATAGGATGCCGCTCCCGCTTGCCAGATCGGGTGCATTGCGCCTGGTATGGGCATGCTTTCAGGCTATTCCTGACATCGGGCGGGTTGAGCCACACGTTCACGCAAGCGCTCTAAATGTCTTCGTCACGCGGCGCAGTAATCCTGCGACATCAGTTGTCGACGCAAGCTTGTTCGCGCTCTCGGCTCGAAGCATTTTACACTGCGCGGGCGCCACGCCGCCGAGGTCGTAGTCTAGATGTTGCGCCACAGCAGGGCCGCGTCCGGGTGCCGTGCAGGCCATCGTCACACAGACCCGAAGCCAGGCCGTCCACCCCTGAAAGACCTGAGGTCACGCAGAACTCGACTTCACCCCAAGGCGGTCGCCGATCCGGCCGTGCCGGGGGCAGTAGCCATCGCGACAAAATCGCGACATAACACCGCCGCGAGGAGACCCTTTATGCCGACCACACCAACAACCAGCACTTCCTCTCCACGCCCGTGGAACCCGAATTCCTGGCGCGACTGCCCGATCCGTCAGGTGCCGGCGTATCCGGACCAGACGCGGCTTGAAGAGATGGAGAGCCGCCTGCGCCGCTATCCGCCGCTGGTGTTCGCCGGCGAGGCACGCCGGCTGAAGGCGCAGCTTGCCGCGGCCTCCGAGGGGCGGGCGTTCGTGCTGCAGGGCGGCGACTGCGCGGAAAGTTTTTCCGATTTCACCGCCAACATCATCCGCGACACGTTTCGCGTGCTGCTGCAGATGGCGGTGGTGCTGACCTTCGGCGCCTCGCTGCCGGTGGTGAAGATGGGGCGCATGGCGGGGCAGTTCGCCAAGCCGCGGTCGTCCGACAACGAGACCCGGGGTGGCGTCACGCTGCCCAGCTATCGCGGCGACATCGTCAACGGGCCGGAATTCACCGAGGCGGCGCGGATCCCCGATCCGGCGCGGATGGAGTTCGGCTACTTCCAGTCGGCCAGCACGCTGAACCTGCTGCGCGCGTTCTCCTCGGGCGGCTATGCCGACCTGCATGAGGTGCATCGCTGGAACCTGGATTTCGCCGAACGCTCGCCGCTGGCCGCGCGTTACCAGGACCTGGCGCAGCGCATCGACGAAACCTTGTCGTTCATGGCGGCGTGCGGGATGACCAGCACGACCACGCGCGATATGCGGGAAACCGATTTCTACATCAGCCATGAAGCGCTGCTGCTGCCATATGAGCAGGCGCTCAGCCGGGTCAATTCGACCACCGGCGACTGGTATGGCTGTTCGGCGCATTTCCTGTGGGTCGGCGACCGGACGCGTCAGCCCGAGGGGGCGCACGTGGAGTTCCTGCGCGGGCTGCAAAATCCGCTGGGGATGAAGGTGGGGCCGACGCAGAACGCGGACGAGTTGCTGCGGGTGCTGGACATCCTGAACCCGCGCAATGAGGCGGGCCGCATCACGCTGATCAGCCGCATGGGGGCCGACAAGGTGGCCGACAAGCTGCCGGCGCTGGTGCGGGCGGTGGAGAAGGCTGGTCGCAAGGTGCTGTGGCTGTGCGATCCGATGCACGGCAACACCATCACCGCGGGCGGCAACAGCCTGGGGGTCAGCCTGAAGACGCGCAACTTCGATGCGATCCTGAACGAGGTGCGCGACTTCTTCGACATCCATGCGGCGGAAGGCACCTGGGGCGGCGGCGTGCATGTGGAGATGACTGGACAGGACGTCACCGAGTGCACCGGCGGCGCGCACCGGCTGTCGGAGGATGATCTGACCACGCGCTATGAGACGTTCTGTGATCCACGGCTGAACGCGGAACAGTCGCTGGAGCTGGCGTTCCTGGTGGCCGAGGAGCTCAAGATGCGCCGCCTGCCGGGCGCCTCGCCGTCATCCGCCGCGCCGTGAGGGCGAGCGCCATGAGCGCGAACAGGCCGTTTGATGGTAGCCGGGGTGGGTCCGAGGCGGAACGCGCGGGGGCTGGGCAAGACCCCCGGGCTAGGCAAGACCCCCGGGCTGGGCAAGACCCGGGGGCAGGCCCGGGGGCGGATCTGGCGGATATCACGGCGCGGACGGACAGCTATTTCAACCGGACCAAGCGGATCGTTGGCCTGTTTGGGGACAAGACGGTCACGTACGCGGTCTTTCTACGCCGGCCGGTGATCTGCGCGCCCAGACTGATGCTGGATTGGCTGAAGATGGTCGCGGAGCTGCGGCACACGACGATCGATGTCGACCTGATCCACCAGGAGGGCGATTGGGTGGGTGCCGGCGAACCGATCGCCTACCTGACCGGCAGCATGGTGCATCTGTCCGATCTAGAAACGATTTTGTTGCAGAAGATCGGACCGGCCAGCGTGGCGGCGCACCATGCCTATCAGATGGCGCTGTCGTTGCCCGATGTGGCATTCCTGGCCATGGAAGCGCGCCACTGCGCCGGGGCGGAGATGCAGGAGATAATGTCATACGCTGCCTCGGTCGGCAGCAAGGCGGCGCAGCGGGAGGGTGCCAAAGGTTTCATTGGTGGCGCCAGTAACAGTTCAGCCCATTGGTTCGGCGCGGCGCAAGGTTTTGGCACCATGCCGCATTCCTTGATCGGCTACGCGGGATCGACCGTGCGCGCGGCGGAGATGTTCCGCGAGACATTCCCAGACGAGCCGATGACCGTGCTGGCGGACTATTTCGGCCGGGAAATTACTGATGCGTTGGCGGTGTGCGCTCGTTTTCCGGATCTCGTGGCTGCCGGAAAGCTGTCGTTCCGGCTGGACACGCATGGCGGACGTTTCATGGAGGGTCTTGATCCGGCGGAAAGTTATGCGGTTCTGGAACGTTATGCGCCTGGCGCCATCCGGCGCTACCGCAGCGACTCCGAACTGCGCGCGCTGGTTGGCACCGGGGTGTCCGCGGCGGCGATCTGGCGCATGCGGGAGGTGTTGGATCGTGCCGGGTATGACAAGGTGCGGATCGTCGCGTCGTCCGGCTTCGGCGTCGAGAAGTGCCGCGTCATGGCCGATGCGAAGGCGCCGATCGATGTCGTGGGCACCGGTAGTTTCATTCCGGATCATTGGCACGAGACCTATGCCACGGCCGACATCGTGGATTATGATGGCGTTCCGATGGTCAAGATCGGGCGGGAGTTCCTGCTGCGCAAGAATGGCGCGCGGAAGCGGAACGGCGGCTGACATCGTCGGTTGGCGGCGTGGGCGATATGGGTCGAATCCAAGCTCCCTGTGGCAAGCGGGACATCATGGGAATCTGGTTCATGAGCGGCCAAGCGAGCAATGGGCCAAGGGCAGTCTACTCAACGATTTCCGCAGCGGCCGTCGTGGAAGTTGTCGCCTCTCATTATGATCTGAGCGCTTGCATCGGGTGTCATCTCTTGAACCGCGGCTTTAACGACACCTTTAGCCTGCGCACGACGGATAATCGCTAGTATGTGGTGAGACTGTCGAACCGGAGGCAGCGGGATGATGCTGACGTTGCCGCTGAAACCGCTTTCCTGGCTTATTTGGATATGGCGAGAGTTCCGGTCGCGGCGCCGGTGCCGACGCGTGACCAAGATTCATTTTATTACTGTGCTATAATGACGCGCGCGAGGCCGAGCATTGACCAGCCAGCATCCGACGGAGGCAACGAGCAGACCCGTTATGGCAAGCGGGGTCAGTCGCTCTCCAAGCAGCAGCCAAGCCAGCACCGCCGATGCGCCGGGAACGAGATAAAAATTCGCGGTGGTGCTTGCGGCGGTGCCACGGGCGAGGATGGCGGAATAGAGCCCCATGCCGCCAAGCGACACCATCACGGTATTCCACGCCAGGGCCGCGCTGGCGTCGATCGTCCAGACCATGCGTGGAGTCTCCAGCAGCCACGCACCCACAGCAGAGACGACGGCCGCGGATAGAAATTGCGCCGTGGCATTGGGCAGCAGCGGCACGTCGCGGCAGAAACGGCCGAAATAAAGCGTGCCAGCCACCAGCCCCAGGACCCCGACAAAAGCCAGCTCCAGACCTTCCAGCCGCGCCGCGCTTTCCATCGCCGCCTTGCCCACCACGAGGCCGACGCCCGCCAGACCCAGCGCCAATCCCGCCCATTGCCGCCAGTGCAGCGCCTCACGCAGCAGCAGCAGTCCCAGAGCCGCCGTCAGCGTGGGCGTCAGCGATTGCACGAGCGCGATCTGGGCCGCTGGCGTCACCATCAAGCCGACATGCGGCGCCATCAGGCCGACGGCATTGAGCAGCGCCCCGGCAACCGCGCAGTGCAACCAGGTCAGTCCGGCCAAGGGTCGCCAGGATCGGCGCAACACGACCATCAACGTCACCAAGACGAGCGCGGATCCGGCAAGCCGGATGGCGACGAACAACAGCGGGGAGAAATTCCGCAAGCCGATTTTTGCCCCGATGAACGACGAACTCCAGAGCAGGACGAACAGTAACGGGGCGAGTCGGGCGAGCATCGCCACTCCTGTCTAGTGGATAAGATCCAACGGAACGATCCATCGGATCTCATCCACTGGTCATTGATTTGGTGGGCCGATTCACCTGACGCTTGAGAACCAAACGTCAGGATCGGACCACTAGGCTCTGATTTTTGGCCTATCCGGCAGCCGACGGGTCGGCCAATCCGCGACTTGCCGTCCATACCAACCGAGCAGGGCGGGTCGAAGCCGTGCTCGTTTGCCCGGTGGGCGGTCCCGGCTTAAGCTCTGTTGCATAGATCGACAAACGGGCAGGAAACCACCATGCAGCATGGCAGCTACGAACATATCGCCGTCGATGTGGCCGGCAACGTCGCCACGATCGAGGTGCGGCGTGGGCCGAATAATTTTATCGACACCGACATGGTGGCCGAGATCGCCGACGCGCTGGAAATCTATGACCGCACGCCCGATGTCCGTGCGATCGTGCTGTGCGCCGAGGGCAAGCATTTCTGCGCCGGCGCCGACTTCAGCAATCGCGGGCCGGATGGGGTGGCTCGCGCGACCAAGCGCGGCCGGCATCTGTACAAGGAAGCCCAGCGGCTGTGGCGCACTGGCAAGCCGATCGTGGCGGCGGTGCATGGCGCGGCGGTGGGCGCCGGCGTTGGGCTGGCGGTGATGGCGGATTTTCGTGTCACCTGTCCCGAGGCTCGGTTCTCCACCAACTTCACCCGTCTGGGCTTCCATCCTGGTTTCGGGCTCACCGCTTCGTTGCCGCGCCTGATCGGTCCGCAGCAGGCCGCGCTGCTGCTTTATACCGGCCGCCGTATCACCGGGGAGGAAGCACTGGCGATCGGACTTGCTGATTACTGCGTGCCGCTGGAGCAGGTGCGCGCCAAGGCGCACGAAGTGGCGACCGAGATCAGCCAGTCCGCCCCGTTGGCGATCGTCTCGACGCGGGAAACTCTGCGGCGCGGACTGGCCGACGCCGTCGCGCAGGCGACCGAGCGTGAGTATGAGGAGCAGGATTGGCTGCGCGGAACAGCCGACTTCAAGGAAGGCACTCGGGCGATGGCCGAGCGGCGGCTGCCGAACTTCCAGGCGAGCTAGGGGAGGTTCAGGGGCGTCAGCGGAACAATCGGCAAAGTCGCGGGTCCTCGGCCTGCGCCGAGGAAGACACGGGGTGTGAGGCGGCGCGCCTTATTAGCTGTTTGTTAAGCATTCAATCGTAGGAGGGTTACTCCAAGCCGGAGGACCCTCGGGTGCGTCAGTCGCTGCGCGTTTCGCGTATCCATGTCGCTGCCTTGGTCGATGACATCCTCTGGCGGGCGCTGCGGGGCGCGGCGTCGTTGCGCGCAAAATCACCCTGGCTGGGGCGGCGGCTGCGCCAATGCGTGCTGGTGGTATGGTGGACCCTCACCCTGCAGCTTCGCACCCACTTTCGCTACTGGCTCCGTGCTCGCCGGCTTCGCCGCGAGGCGCCCGTCGCGCCGACCCTACCGCCGGTCGCCCGGATCGACCCGCGCACGCTGCTGGTGCCGCTGGCTGACGAGCCTGTTGTCTCGGTGATCGTGCCGACCTATGGGCAGTTGGAGTTTACCCTGCGCTGCCTGGCCTCATTGATTGACAATCCACCCGCCGTGGGGATCGAGGTGATCGTCGTCGATGACGCATGGCCCGGGGACGAGGCGGAGCGGGACTCGCTGGAGATGGTGCGCGGGATCCGGCTGATTCGTAATGAAACCAATTTGGGGTACCTGCGCAGTTGCAACAAGGCCGCCGCCGCCGCGCGCGGCACATATCTCTATCTTCTGAATAACGATACGCAAGTATTGGCCGGTTGGCTCGACCCGATGTTGGCGTTGTTGGCGGAGCGATCGGATGTTGGAGCGGTCGGCGCCAAGCTGCTGTATCCGGACGGCAGTCTGCAGGAAGCCGGCGGCATCATCTGGCGCGACGCCTCGGGGTGGAATTTCGGCCGGCATGAGGATGCCTCGAAGCCAGCGTATAACTACGTGCGGGACGTCGATTACTGCTCCGCCGCGGCACTGATGGTAAAGCGCTCGGTGTTCCTCGGCCTGGGCGGCTTCGATGAACGTTACGTGCCGGCCTATTTCGAGGATGTGGACCTGTCGTTCCGGCTGCGGCAGATCGGCCTGCGGACGCTGTATCAGCCAGCCGCGCGGGTGGTGCATTTCGAGGGCGTTTCGCACGGACAGGATGTCGCGGTGGGGATCAAATCCTATCAGGTGGCGAACCGGCGCCGCTTCGTCGACGCCTGGGCGCCGGTGCTGGCGGCCCAGCATTTCCCCAACGGCCAGAAGGTATTTCGCGCGCGCGACCGGGCCATGCATCGCCCCGTGGTGCTGGTGGTCGATCATTTTGTTCCGCAGCCGGATCGCGACGCCGGCTCCCGCATCATCATGAGCTACCTGCACATCCTGATACGGGCCGGTGTGGTGGTGAAGTTCTGGCCGCACAACCTCAGCTACAGTCCCGGCTACACCCAGCTGCTGCAGGAGATGGGGATCGAGGTGTTCCACGGCCCGACACAGATCCCCTTCACCGATTGGATCAAGCAATATGGCGGTGAATTGGACGCCATCCTGTTGAGCCGCCCCGATGTGGCGGAGGATGTCATTCCGCCGATCCGCCAGCACAGCCGAGGGCGGGTGGTGTATTTCGGGCATGATCTGCATTTCCGGCGCATGCGTCAGCAGGGCGAGGTGATGCGGGACGAACGCATCGTTCGGGCGGCGGTTCGGATGCAGGAACGCGAGTGTGCAATCTGGCGACAGGTCGACCTGTCGCTGTATCCGTCCGAGGAAGAGGCCGATATCGCCACGGCCCTGCAGCCGGCGTGCGACATCCGGCCGGTGATGCCGTATTGCTTCGAACACTTCGCCACCGCTCGGCTGCCGCCCGCGGGGCTGGAGATCATCTTTGTCGCAGGGTTTGGGCATCCACCGAACGAGGATGCCGCCTGCTGGTTCACCGCCGAGGTTCTGCCGCTGGTGCGCGAACAGGTTCCGGGCGCGCATCTGTCGATCATTGGATCCAATCCGACCGCCGCGGTGCTTGCGCTGGCTCAGGCAGATCCGGTCGAAGATGCCTCGGCCGAGGTTAGTTTGGGCGATGAAACTGTTGGTGCGGATGTGCCCGCCGGCGATGATAACGCCGGGGCGCGTGTCGCCGGCAACGGCGTCTCGGTTTTCGCCAATGTGTCCGATAGCGAATTGGCCGCCGCCTATGCCCGGGCGCGGGTCGCGGTGGTGCCGCTGCGATGCGGCGCCGGGGTCAAGCTAAAGGTCGCCGAGGCGCTGCGGGAAGGCGTGCCGCTGGTCACCACGCCGGTCGGCGCGCAGGGACTGCCGGGTATTTGGCAGGTGGTTGCTGTGACCGAAGATCCAGAGGCGTTCGCCGCCGCGGTCGTTGCGTTGTTGCGGGATGACGCGGCCTGGGCGCGGTGCTGCGCGGCGCAACTGGCGTTCGGCCACACGCGGTTTTCCGGCGACGCAATGCGCAAGACGCTGCTCGACGCGCTAGGGTTAACGCGTCCGAAGATGCAACCGGCGGAACCTCGCGATCAGGCGGCTTAGACCTCCAGCGTGCCTCTTAAGCCGCTGGCCAAACAATGGATGACACGGATTCCTGGCGACAGCGCTAGAAATTACCTGTTCAAAATCAGGGGCAGGCCATTGGGTCCGCTGATCTCACCCTAGCCAACGCCATTCTGGATCGCATCGGCCACACCGCATATCGTATCCGCCCAGGTGGCGGTTCCTTGCGCAGGAAGGCGGCCCAGCAGAACGTACAGCTTGACCAAACCGATATTATCATGGAGAGATTAATATTGTCCACGGGCACCGCCATCCTGGCCGACATCGATTGGAAAGACCGGCCAACGTCATTTGGAATGGGTGGCCAACTTTAGGCCGGAATTACCGGCAAATTACGTCGGAATGCGCACCCACATCGCGACAGTCGCCGTGTGGGCAAACCGGATGGAGACGGATGCGATGCTTCGGGCCGCCGATAATTCACTGAGTCCTGAAAAGATGAGGTGTTTCGAGAGTGACGGATTTTTAGCGATACCCGATCTGGTGCCACTATCTGAAGTCGAGATGATCAGACGCACCCTGATGGCACTGCACGATCAGAATGTTGGTTATAAAGAAGGGGCGCAATTTGATGCCCTGGGCAGCGACGACGGAAAGGAGCCGAAGCGTTTTCCCCAGATCATGCAGCCTAGTAATTATGCGCCCTCGTTAAGAAAGACCGAATTCCATAAGCTTGCTGGCGCAATGGCACGCGAAATTCTTGGCCCCAACGCAAAATTTATCGGCGACTTATCAATGATGAAGCCTGCCGGGATTGGAGCCGCAACGCCGTGGCATCAAGACGAGGCGTTCTTTGACCCTAATTTTGATCACCAACAAGTGACATTTTGGTTGGCGTTACAAGAAACGGATCAATCGAATGGCTGTATGGAGTTTCTACCTGGCTCCCACAAGGGGCCAGTACTACTTCACGGCCATCCGGGCGGCGACAGCCGCATTCACGCACTAGAGTGCATTGATTACTTTGATTTGTCAAAATCTGTTCCTTGTTTCCTGCCGGCGGGAGGGTGTACGATCCACACCGCTCGGACGCTTCATGGCACGAAACCGAACACGTCTGGACAACCAAGACTTGCGTACCTCGTTCTTTTTGATGTCGTCCCGACCCGGCGGATCATCCCGCAGGAATTTCCCTGGCAACGCCATCAGGTCACGGCGCGGGCCGCACGAGAGAAAGCTTGGCGCCAGCGAGGCGGGCTGCTGATCTACCTGTGGCGACGACGATCACGGGTGGGATTCACGAACGCTTCTTACGTGCTGCACGCGTTTTGGAGGGCCGTGACAGCATTACGTTCTTAAATCGTTTATTCAATGGCATCGTCGACTTGTTGGGCCGTTGGCACAACAATGAAAACAGGGCGTCCGAAGGCACTGCAATTGCGGCGTTACGGCAGCGTAGCTTTGGCTGGCTCGCATACCGGGGGGCCTGCTTTGCGAGCGCGCGCCGGTCGGCTGGATGTCCCGGTCGCTCGCCCCGCGTTTGCCGCCGTCCTGTTTGGCGACGAAGCCTTGCGCAACCCTATGCCAATCCAGGCAGCCGCAAGTTAAACCCGCCTGAATAGGCTCCTAAACAGTGTAATGCGGCAATGCATGGGTGTTGGAGAACAAGTGCCTCGCGTTGCACTACGACCGGTTTGGCTTTATCATTCAGGCACTGCTATAAGCGGCATGAATACTATGGGTTGCGAATAACTCGTATGTGAATTGCGGAAACCGGCTCTTACAACCGCAATAAGTCGCTCACTGTTTGAAGGATCCAATTCACACAGCGAAATGTCGTTGCGTTGCAATCAACCCTTCTGTGCGGTCGGATACCAAGCCATTTCACCATCCGCGAGTCCGGCCCGCCTGGCTGCTGAAACTGGTCGAGGAGGTGCTCGATCCCGGCCAGCCTATCATCGATCCGCACCATCACCTCTGGAAGGCTTGTCTCGACCACTATCTGCTGCAGGATCTGATGGCCGACATCGCCACCGGCCACAACGTGATGTCAACCGTGTTCATCCAATGCGCGGATTTGGTCTTATCTCAAGTTGTCCGTTGATCGCCACGCGCGCGTCGTGATTGCGAGAAGTTCGAGAGCGTCGTGCGCCCCGTTGGCTTCGCCCTTCTCAAAGTCACCTTCGACCCGCGCCAACTGGTTTGTTACATGGGCAAAGCAAACAACCGGCTCTGCTGCGGGCGTGGGCGAAGGCATAAAGTGCCGCGGCTTCCATCTCCACGGCCAGGGCACCGTGCTCACGGGCGTGGCTGATCGCGGTCTCGGTCTCTCGGAATGGTGCGTCAGTCGTCCAGGTTGCGCCTTTGACAACGCGGAACGACGCTGCCGCGAGCGCATCCATGATGGGACCGGTCAGCACGGGATCAGCCTCGGCGAATAGGGCGGGCGCGACATAGTGGTGGCTGGTGCCCTCGTCTCGAAGCGCCCGGTTGATCAGGATGAAATAGGGCGTCGGGCCACTCGGGTGGATTTGTCCGGCGGAGGTGATGCTGACGAGGAACCGGCAGCCCGAGGCAAACAACTGTTCCGCGACGAGCACCGCAAAGGAGGCTCCGACCGCGCAGCCGATGATGCCGAAATGCTCGGCTTCGTGCGTGAAGGTGTAGAGGTCCGTGTGGTAGCAGGCCCATCCTGGATGAAGGCTTGCCTGTCGGGTGGAGCGGAGTTGGCGCAACAGGTCGCCATCCGGATCAAGAACACATAGTTCGGGCACTGTGTCCGTCGGCAGTTGTTTCTGTCGTCTTGCCTCGCGCAGCAAATTCTCCGGGCGGAACACCGACGAGGCGGCGTAGTCCTTGCCGCTGAGCAGGGCGGATGGGCTTGCGGCCGTGACAGCCTGGCCGGCCGTGGTCTTGCGCGATTGTGTCGCCATCGGTGAACGTCTCGCACAACGAGCGTCGGGCCGCCACCTCGATCGGCGCGGCGACTTGCCGGGCCGACCTGTTCGAGCCAGCGTCGTTTGACCCCGTTACACATGGGGCGCTAGGGTCGCCTACGTCCAAGAGAAGGCATGTACCATGAATAGAGCCGAGTTCGAGGCCGTTCTTCAGAGCGAGGGCTATGAAGTTCGCGAGGGCGAAATCAAGCCAAATGAGCATCGTGCGGCGCATGCGCACGGGTTCGATGCGCGGCTGTTCGTATTGGACGGGTCGATGACGCTGGTCTTCGGAGATGAACGCTGCACCTATGGTCCGGGCGATTCTTGCAACGTTCCCGCTGGGACCATGCACGAAGAGCATACCGAGGCAGACGGCGTCAGATATCTCGCCGGGCGTCGTTCGGCGGCGCATGCCAGCGCTGCCGGATAACGGTCGACCTTCTTAGGCTGGAAACACCGCGCCAACTCCGGCTGTCGTGACAGCGGGGTCCCCTATCTGACGACTCCTCGATCAGGACCCCTGGCTGTTTCGGATCGGTCGGCGGGACTGTTCAGACCTCGCCCCATACGTCCCGGGCAACCTCGACGCAGAGTTCCAGCTTGGCCCATTGCTGGTCCTCGGTCAGCGTATTGCCTTCCTCGGTGGAGGCGAAGCCGCATTGGGGAGACAACGCGAGCTGTTCCAGCGGCAGGTATTTCGCCGCCTGCTCGATCCGCCGCTTGAGCTCGTCTTTGGTCTCCAGCGCGCCGGTCTTGCTGGTGACCAGTCCCAGGACGACGATCTTGTTGCCGCGCGGCACGAAGCGCAGCGGCTCGAAGCCCCCGGCGCGGTCGGTGTCGTATTCCATGAAATAGGCGTCGGCATCGATCTGGTTGAACAGCACCTCGGCCACCGGCTCGTAGCCGCCCGAAGCGACCCAGGTGGAGCGGAAATTACCGCGGCAGAGATGCATGGAGATGGTCATACTGTCCGGCTTGCCGGCAATCGCGCGGTTTAGCATGGCGGCGTAGATGCTCAACAGGTTGTCGACGTGCTCGCCACGGGCTTTCAGCGCGGCGATCTGCTCGGGGTCGCAGAGATAGGCAATGTTGACCTCGTCGAGCTGGAGGTAGCGGCAGCCGGCGGCGCCGAATGCGCCGACTGCCTTGTGATAGGCCTCCCCAAGGTCGGCGAAGAAGCTGTCGAGCGTCGGATAGATGTTGCGGTCGATCGCCTGCCGGCCGCCGCGGAAATGCACCACCGAGGGCGACGGAATGGTCTGTTTCGCCATCATGCCTTGAGCATGGGGGCCGCGGACATGGCTGGCGAGGAAGCTGTAGTCATCGATCATGACCGGCTTTGACCAGCCAATCCGGCCATTGACGCGCAAGGCGTGGCCAATCGCCGCGCCGCCCTTGAACTGGATCTTTTGTTCAGGCTCTTGGACAGCTCCACGCCATCCAGGCCAGCAACGAAATCATAGTGCCAGTAGGCTCGGCTGTACTCGCCGTCGGTCGCGGCGCGCAGGCCGATGTCCTGCTGTCTGGCGATCGCGGCGGTGATGCAGCGGTCTTCGACCTCGCGAAGTGCCGCCGGCGGCAGTGTTCCGGCCTTCCAGGCGGCACGGGCTTCCTGCAGCGGCTTTGGACGAAGCAGGCTGCCGACGTGATCCGCGCGGAACGGCGGCGTGTCGATGGATTTTGGCATGGGTTCCTCCTGCTGTTGCTCAGTGACCGCTTGCTTGTCGCTGACAGAGTAACAGGGGCGTTGGGCAAGCGGAATCCCGCGAGCACTCGTTCCTGATCCGACTCTAAAACGCCGCATCTAGAGGCTGGCTTTCGGCGACTCCAGCTTGGGTTCGGCGGGCTTCGCGGGGTCTGGCTTGGCTGCCTGTGTCGCTTGGCCGGGCGTCCCGGCGCGATTCTCTATCTTGTCCGCCGCACCGCGCACAAGGTTCGGCACAAGCCGCTCGGCAAATCCTCCGATCAAGCCAACGATGGCGACCATCCGGATCAGCCGTCACCGGCGCCTTGGTCGGATCGACGGTACCGACTGATGCGCTTGCCGAGACAGTCATGAGCAGCAGGAAAAGCGCCGGGCCAGCGATACCGCCCATGCCGACGCGAATAAGGCTCATCAGCTTGTTCATGCCGGAGTGATCGCATGGCTTCAGTTCGAATGCCTGCGCGCGAACGATCACCGAGAAGACGGCGCCCACGATGCCGGTGGCGCTTGCGAGGAAGTAATACTGGGTCTGACCCGTATTGGCCCAATACAAATAGACGCCAAGCGCGACGAGCAGCCAGCCAAGTCCGAAAAGCACGCATGTCCGCACATAGCGGATCGTATTATCGACTGTATTGCGCTGCACGGCCATGTCGAGGGCGCGCTGGGCAATGTCCTTTGCCTGCTGCTCCGTCGCGGTCGCCTCGTCACCCTGACCGGAGGTTCGTTGCGCCACGCTCTCCATGAGCAGCATGAGCGCCTGCGCCATGTTGTGGTCGTAGAGGGAGTTCCGGGCCGCCAGGCCGCCGATGAGGCGGCTTAGGGCGCCCGGTCGCATTTGGCTCGTCAGGTATCGCAGTTCGCAGATCTGCACGCTCAGTTTCACGTAGGCCGAGCGTTGCAAATGTTCCTTTGCCTTGTCGTCGGAGAACTGGACATACACGCCGCGGTCCGATCGATAAATCGCGTAGTCGCTGCTGCGGAACAGAATGTCGCGGACCGTCGCTCCGATGCTGTCGGGCTTCCCCTTCTGCAGTTCATCGAGGCTCAGACCCGACGGCGGTGTTGTACCTGGCAACGTGAATGGAGCTTCCGGCATGGCGCGTCCTCCTTGATGGCGATTTGCCGCGGACGCTATCGAGCAACGATCCTGCAGGATGTGATGCACGTCACACCATCTGCCGTCGAACTTGATCATGCTGAAACTAATTATAGCGGCGCTGAAGAGGTCCCGCCTCGTTGAACACTCCATCGGCTCAGGCAAGCGTGGTTCTCGTTGTCGTCAGGACCCCACCGAACAGCCGGCCAACGGGCGTCAATAGCCGCCGGGCAGCGCGATAATGGTGGGGGAAGCGGGCAGCGTGGCGCGGGAGATCTTCAACTCCGGGCCGTCGCGGACGTCGATGGCGAATTTTGTCCGCTCCAGGTCGAGAAAGCGGTTCAGGACATTGCGGGTGAAGAAATGCATCGGCAGCACGACGCGCGGTTGCAGTTGATCGATCACCTGGGCCGCGTCCGGCTGGCTCAGCGTCCAGATGCCGTCCACCGCCACCATCACGATGTCGATGTGACCCAGCGCGTTGACGTCCGCAGGCTGCAGGACGTGGTGCAGATGACTGAGGTGGGCGATGCACAACCCCGCGGTCTCGAAGACGAAGATGGAGTTGCCGTCCCGTTCGGTGCCGCCGCCGAAGGCTCGGATGTTGGTCGGCAGGTTGGTCACGTGCATGTCGCGCACGGTCAGGTCGAAGGCGGGGATCCGCTCGTTCTCCCTCCAGCCATGCAGCACGTGCGGGATGCGCGGGTCGGGGTCGAGCGTGTAGTGGGTCGCGTGGGCATGGTTCATCGTGGCGATGTCGGGCGGATCGTCGGGGATGTTGATACCGTTGTAATCGGTGACGGCGCGCACGCCATCGGGCGAGACGATCTCGAAGCTGGCATGGCCGAGGAAGGTGATTTCGACGGTCTCGTCCGCGGCGGCGGCGAGGCCAGAGGCGTGGCTGATCCATGGCCACCGGCGCGCAGCCGGCATGGGCGAGCCGCGGGGCGGCAAGCATCGCCGTCATCAGGACCAGGCATAGAACAAAATGCCGCTGGCTCAGGGTTCGCCGCATCCGCCATGCTCCGCTTCACGTCAGTTGCGGTGAGCCTAGACGATTGTCGCGGCATGCGCGATCAGCCGCCGCCGGCGCGTGTTGATTTGCCCGCCGTTGACCTGTAACCGGTTTGCGATGATCGAGTTGTCGCGAGCGCCTGCCTCCCTGCCGCCGGGCCGGCGTATCTACGCCATTGGTGACATCCATGGCTGCGCTCGGCAGCTTGCCAATCTGCACCTGGCGATCGCCCGGGACCTTGCCGCCCGACCGGCCGCCTCTAGCCTGCTGCTGCATATCGGCGATTACGTCGATCGCGGCGCCGACAGCGCCGGGGTGATCGAGAGCCTGATCGATGGCTGCCCGATCCCCGGCGTGCAAATGATCAACCTCCTCGGCAACCACGAAAGCACGATGCTGGAAGCTTTGGCCGGGGAGCGGGCTGCCGGCACCGACTGGCTGTTCGCCGGCGGCCGCGCCACGCTGGAGAGCTACGATATCGACCCGGACGGTCCGCGCGATATGTGGCCGAGGCGCATCCCGCAGACCCACCAGGCGTTCCTGCGCGGCCTGACCCTGATGCACCGCGAGGGCGGCTATGCGTTCGTCCATGCCGGCGTGCGTCCCGGAATTCCGCTGGAGAGCCAGGCGCGGGACGATCTGCTGCGCTCGCGCCAGCCGTTCCTTTATTCCGAGGCGGATTTCGGTGCCGTCATCGTGCATGGCCACACGCCGGTGAAGGCGCCGGTGGTGCGGCACAACCGTATCGCCATCGACACCGGGGCGGTGTTCGGCGGTCTGCTGACCTGCGTGGTGCTGGAGGCCGGCACGCTGGGCTTCCTGACCGCCGATCCGGTGGACCCGCCGGTCTCGATTGCGCATCGGTAACCTGCTGGCGTGAGCTTCAGGTTTTCACGGGTGCTAACTGCGGCAAGAGAGATCTGTCGAATGATCCGCGCGCTCCACGCAGGGACGTGTCTGTGCCGCGTGCGGCCGTCGACGTTGGTGCCAAGCCCCTTGATTTATGATGCAGGCTCCCCGATGGAGCTGATTTCATGATCGCCAAACCCCGCTTGACCGCGCTGTCATACCAGGGGTGAAGAAATTGAAGCCGCGCCGGGTCAACCACTCGTTGCCGAGTGAGAATACAGTTGTCGGCGATGATTGAGCTGGTTCGCATGACGGAGCCATAGACATTCGTTCGGGTGTCGCTGTGCAAGGGCTGCCATTTTGGATCAAGTTGCGTATGGCTTTATAACTTTTATGTTACTAGATTTGCTCTAAATGCGATTATACATAATTTTTTGAGTATTGGAGCCAGATCGGAACTATCTCTTCTCCCGAGATCGGTGATCCGCTTCTGCCATGTTCCGGTTTTTACATGCCCGCACTTACGCATCGGTCATATCGTCACTTCGGCGGCATGTGCGACGCCAAATCGTAGTTGTTCCGGCGCAAGTTACCGAGGTGGATGGTTAGGTTCTGAGGCTCTGAAGCATCAACATAGCCCCATTCCCATAGCTGTTTGTTGGGTTTGACAAATGCGACATAGACTTCGCCGTCGTGAGATGATGGATGATAGTCGCTATCAATCTGCTCTTTACAGATCTGCGCCGCGCTGAGCTAGTCGCAACGCGGATGTTCCTGGTGATCTTGCCAGCGATTGTAGGCTTTTTGTGCCTGAGTTACATACCGGTATCCCTCGTAGGAACGAGAGTGGAGCCTAGTCCATCGACGTGGTGTGGTGTTTAGCCAAAAGCCGGCTGTAATTGGAAGCTCAGCAGGCCAAGACGCTCCATTCGCTAGATGGTGAACGCCTTCGCGGTAGAGACTGGCGCCGGCGCCGGCCGTCTGCGCGACGTCCATGAAATAGATAAACGGTAAGTAAAGTGGGACGCTTAGCGAGCTAACTCGTGGGCGACCGTCGAGGGCAAGTTGACTTCGCCGCAGGCCATGTCGCAGGAGCGCTAGCGGCGCATCATGGGCCTACGGTTGTATCGGAGGAGCAGAGGCTTGCCGGGTCGCGCAAACTGCTGCACGGCAGCGCAAATATCGTGAGAAGCCGGAGAGGACCACCGCCGATGATACTGCATGCCGCGTGTTTCACACGTGCATCCTGCTATGGATGACAAGGCCGGATCAGGCTAGTTGCGGCAATGTTTTGCGCGGTCGTTGAGGCCGCCGTGCATAGCCGACCGCGCGTCTGATCCACTGGCCTCTACTCTGATAGCTAGTCTCTTGATGACGGCGACGACGCTCCCCCAATTGGCGTAGCCGAGGGTGTTGCCTGGCGTAGTTCGGAATTGTCTTTTTTCGTCGAGCAAGCCTCTTGGTCGAGGGATTTGCCAAGTTGCTCGAATCGCCGCGGCTGGAGCGAGGAACGCGTTCGCTCGGCAGCGACGGCGGGGGCGAGATCGGAGAGGGTCGGACATTGTGTATCCTGGTTTGGGTTACGGACGCAGGCGTGGCGCGGCGGTGTCGCGTTGCGTCGGCCAAGCTCCATCTGGCCAGATAGTTAAGGAATGCTTAACGCTTATGCGGTAAACCAACTAGGTCATGCACGCAGCAGTGCATTGACAGTGGCAAAGTCGGATAACAGTGTGAGCAGCGAACCAACCAAGGAAGGGGTCGATAGTGACACCGCTTCCACAGGATGGATGTGAACTCGACCTGAGCTTATAGTGAGACTGGGCTGCGTTGCGGCCTGAGATGTTGGCACGATGTCGAAACTACGCAAACGCTGCACGCGATTGATTTCGACGAACGTTTAGTGTCTTAGCACTTGTCGATGAATTTGGTGGCACCTCTCTAGTGGATCAGATCCAACGGACGATCTGTCGGATCTGATCCACCAGCCATTGATTTGGCGGGCCGATTTGCGTTACGCTTGGGAACCAAGCGTCAGGATCGGACCATCTAGCCAATGGCTAAGGCTCCGGGAGCGCATAACTGCACGATAGCGCCCGCCAAAATCACGCATTATCTGCTGGTTCCCAGGGTCATCAGCGACAAGTCAAAGTTCTTCCTTGGCGACGGTTTTACGCGACATAACTGGCGGGTGTTAGACACCGCTCTGCGCCGGCACGTGCAGACACATGACTATGTGAGCGTGCGCCCGATTTGCGATGAAACCGACCCAACCATCATTGTCGGCCATAACTATACTGTCATATGCGCGCTTCAGACGCCTGATGGGCGGAATCCCTGCATGCGGACAATTTGGGCAGTGATCGGCAGTGTACCGCCGAAAACTCGCCACCGCCGACGCTTGACCGTAGCGGGCAGGTTCCATCGCACCGCCTGCTCGCTGAGCAAATTTCGCTAACCTCCGCCGGCTCGGCATGACCACCTTCACCGAGTTGGAAGCGGCGACGTTGGCAACCCACAACGCGCAGGCTATGTGAGCGTCCCGTGCCAAGGTGTCGCTCATCGACGCTGGGCACGCCAGCACGGGATGAAGGTAAAATGAGGGTAAACTTGCTGCGAGCGACGAAAAAGGGCGGAAATCAGCCAATCTTGGCTTCCTGCTAGCAAGCGCGCCCTGGAGATAGCCTGAACCCATGTTCGATTTCGCCTGGTCGGAGATTGTTCTCATTGGTGCCGTTGCGCTGATCGCCATCGGGCCGAAGGATATGCCCGCGGCGATCCGCAGCGTCAGCAGCATGATCAAGAAGGCGCGCCGCATGGCCGCCGAGTTCCAGACCCATGTCGATGAGATGGTGCGCGAGGCCGATCTTGGCGACGTGAAGAAAACCTTCAACGAGATCCGCAACTTCGACATTCACGGGGCGCTGGAAAAAGCGGTCGATCCGGACCGGTCGCTGCGCAATACCTTCGAGTCCAACCCGCTGGAGCCGACCTATCCGACGCCCGCGGAGGTCTCCACCCTGGATGAGGTCGCGGTCAGCGCGCCCGACGTGATGCAGCCGGTGCCGCTGGCCGAGGTCGCGCCACCCGAGCCGTCGCCTGCCGCGGCTCCCGCGCCGCCGCCGAACCCGCGGCGCCGGCGGCACCCGCGTTCATACCGCCATCGCTGGTGCCGGCGCCGGTGATCCAGGAAGCCGTCCCGCCACAAGAGGCGCCGGCTTTCATCCCCCCCGACATTGTGCGGCAACACCAGGCTCGCCCTTGAGCATCGTCCCGACGCGATAGCGCTCTAACGGAAATTACCGACCTTGGCGAAAACCGAAGACGATCCGATCAACGACAAGCCGATGCCGCTACTCGAGCACCTGATCGAGCTGCGCCGCCGGCTGATCTGGTCGGTCGGCGCGTTCCTGGTCTGCTTCGGCATCGCGTATTATTTCGCCGGCCCGATCTACTACTTCCTGGCCGAACCGCTGGCCAGGGTGCTGCGCGACCAGGGCAATCCCGATCCCCACCTGATCTACACGCAGTTGTATGAAGCGTTTTTCACCCGCATCAAGGTGGCGTTCTTCGGCGGCGCCTTCGTCGCCTTCCCGGTGATCGCGACGCAAATCTGGCTGTTCGTCGCACCGGGCCTGTATCGCAGCGAAAAGCGCGCGCTGCTGCCGTTCCTCGCCGCCACGCCGATCCTGTTCGTGATGGGGGCGGCGCTGGCCTACTACTTCGTCTTCCCCTTTGCCTGGCGGTTCTTCGCCAGCTTTCAGGACCCGACCGGCGGTGGCGGCGTGCCGATCGAGCTGCTGCCGCGGGTCAGCGAATATCTTGATCTGGTGATGAAGCTGATCTTCGCCTTCGGCATCACCTTCCAGTTGCCGGTCGCCCTGACACTGCTGGCGAAGGTCGGCATCACCAGCTCCGCCCAACTGAGAAAGTTCCGCCGCTATGCGTATGTCGGGATGTTCGTGATTGCCGCGGTCCTGGCGCCGCCGGACGTCATCACGCAGACCGGCTTGGCGCTGCCGTTGATCCTGCTGTACGAAATTTCCATCGTCTCGGCCCGCTGGGTCGAGACCAAACCGGTGGAGGCCTGACCGATGCACGACATCCGCGCCGTCCGCAGCGATCCCGCCGGCTTCGACGCGGCGATGTCGCGGCGCGGACTGCCGCCGGTTTCAGCCGACTTGCTGTCGCTGGACGCCGAGCGGCGCGCCGCACAGACCAGTTTGCAGGAGAAGCAGGCGCGGCGGAACGCGCTGTCGAAGGCGGTCGGGCAGGGCAAGCGGAGCGGCGCCGACACGGCTGCGCTGGAAGCCGAGGCAACCAGCCTGCGCGGCGAGATGGAGGCGCTGGAGACCCGCGCCGCGTCGCTGGATCTGGAGATCCGCCGCATCCTGGAAGGCCTGCCGAACATCCTGGACGCCTCGGTGCCCGACGGTCCGGACGAGACCGCCAACGTCGTGCTGGCCCAGCACGGCGAGCCGCGCGGCTGCAATTTCGAGCCCAAGCAGCATTTCGAACTCGGCGAGGCGCTGGGCATGATGGATTTTGCCACCGCCGCCAAGCTGGCTGGCGCGCGCTTCACCGTCCTGCGCGGGCCGTTGGCGCGGATGGAGCGGGCGCTGGGCCAGTTCATGCTCGATCTGCACACGCAGCAGCATGGCTACACCGAGACCGTCGTGCCCTCCCTGGTCAACGCGGCCGCCGTCTATGGCACCGGCAGCCTGCCGAAGTTCGAGGAAGACCTGTTCAAGACCACGGATGGCCGCTACCTGATCCCGACCGCCGAGGTGCCGCTGACCAACACGGTCGCCGGCGACATCCTGCCGGAGAAGGAGCTGCCGATCCGGCTGACCGCGCTCAGCGACTGCTATCCGCAGCGAAGCCGGGTCGGCCGGGCGGGACACCCGCGGCATGCTGCGCCAGCACCAGTTCCGCAAGGTCGAACTGGTTTCGATCACGCATCCGGACGCCAGCGCAGACGAGCACGAGCGGATGACCCGGGCCGCCGAGACGGTGCTGGAAATGCTGGGGCTGACCTACCGGCGGGTGCTGCTGTCCTCGGGCGATACCGGTTTTGCCTCCAGCCGTACCCATGACCTGGAGGTATGGCTGCCGGGGCAGCAGATGTGGCGCGAAATCTCCTCCTGCTCCAATTGTCGCGACTTCCAGGCGCGGCGGATGAACGCGCGTTTTCGCGGTGGGCCGGATGGCCGGTCGGTGGCGTTCGTGCACACGCTGAATGGGTCGGGCGTTGCGGTCGGCCGAGCGCTGATCGCGGTGATGGAGACGTATCAGCAGGCGGATGGGTCGATCGAGGTCCCCGAGGTGCTGCGGCCCTACATGGGCGGGATGGAGCGGATCGGCGCCGGATGACACCTGGGAGGCTGAGACCTCGGCCCTGAAAACGGCGACCACTATCATTTCAGCGCATTGACAGCGGCTGCTCGGGTCCTCCGACTTTACGGAGTGGTAATCTATTCGCGGTATGGAACGCGAAGACGTCGCCAATCCGCCCGAGGTCGAGAGCCATGAACCTCCTCCGTCATCTCAAGCTTCGCACCAAGCTGACCCTGCTCCTCGGCTTGTCGGTCACGGCCATGGTCGGCATCACCATCAGCGGCGCCTTGACGCTGCACCAGCGCATGCTGGACGACCGCTTGGACAAGCTGCGGGGCGTGGTCAGTTCCGCTGTTACCATCGCCGGCGCGCTGGAGGCCCAGGTCGGCGCACAGCAGATCACCCGCCAGGCGGCACTGGACAGCTTCGCCCGCACCATTCACGCCATCCGCTTTGACAACGGCATCGGCTATCTGTCGGTGCAGGACATGCGCACGGGAAACGTGCTCATGCACGGCGTGAACCCGAAGCTGGAGGGCAAGCCGTCACCGGCCGACAAAGCTACCGGACAGCCGATCTCGAGCCTGGTTCAGGCGGCGGTGCAATCGTCCGATGAGGGCTTCACCGGCTATATGTTCCCAAAGCCGGGGCAGACCGAGGCGCTGCGGAAGATCGTCGCGGTCGCCAGGTTCTCGCCATGGGACATCGCGGTCTACTCGGGCGCCTACACGGACGATCTGGATGCCGCGTTCAAGGCGTCGCTGGTGCAAACCGGCGTGATCGGCGGTGTGATCCTGCTGCTAACGTTGCTTGCTGCCTGGTTTGTCAACCGTGATATCACCGTCTCGCTTGGCGGCCTGAAGGCCGCGATGGAGCGGTTGGCGAAGGGTGACCTCTCGACCATCGTCCCTGGCACCGACCGTCGTGACGAGATCGGCGGCATGGCCGTTGCGGTGCTGGTTTTCCAGGACAGCATGACCGAAGCCGAGCGCTTGCGGGCGGCGCGGGAGGCGGAGGAGGCGCGGCTGCAGACCGGGGCGGCGCAGAAAGCCGCTCTGCACCGGACGGCGGACGACTTCGAGGGCAATGTCGGTCGTTTGGTCGGAATGGTCTCCGCCGCCTCGGCGGCGTTGGAGGGCACGGCGCGCACGATGACGGGCTTGGCGGATCACAGCAGCCAGCAAGCCGCGGCGGTGTCCTCGGCGGCTGGGGAGGTCAGTGTCGGCCTGCAGACGATGTCCTCGGCAGCCGAGGAACTGACGGCATCGATCAGCGAGATCAGTCGCCAGGTGGCGCGGTCGTCGAAGATCACCGAGCAAGGCCGTGGACGGCGCCAGGCGGACCGACGGCATCGTGCGCTCGCTTGCCACGGGAGCCGAGAAGATCGGCGCCGTGGTCGGCCTGATCACCGACATTGCGAGCCAGACCAACCTGCTGGCGCTGAACGCGACCATCGAGGCGGCGCGGGCCGGTGATGCCGGCAAGGGCTTTGCCGTGGTGGCGTCGGAGGTCAAGACCCTGGCCAACCAGACCGCCAAGGCGACGGAAGAGATCGGCACGCAGATCAACCATATCCAGGCAGCGACGACGGCGGTCGTTGAGGCGATACAGGGCATTTCCGCAACCGTTGAGGAGGTCAGCGCGATCGCGGGTAGCATCGCCACGGCGGTTCAGCAGCAGGGTGCGGCCACATCGGAGATTGCCCGCAACGTCTTGCAGACGAGCCAGGCGGCGCAGGAGGTGACCCTCCGCATCGGCAGCGTAAGCCAGGCGGCGGGCGAAGCGGGCGCGGCGGCTGCGGCGGTCCTGAGCGCCGCATCCGGTCTGTCGAAGCAGGCCGACCAGTTATCCAGCGAGGTGGCTATCTTTGTCCGTGGGGTGCGGGCGGCATAGGCCGCTGCGACCGGGCGGCTGCCGGTGGCCCCATTTTGTGGGGGTGACGCTGGCCGAACACCCCCCACATCCGGCGGATGCCCCATACCTCGAAGTCTCCCGCGATCCTGTGGTTCCGCAATGACCTGCGCCTGACGGACCAGGCCGCGCTGCAGGCCGCCATCGACACCGGCCGGCCCGTCCTGCCGGTCTTCATCCTGGACGCGGAAGCCGCCGGTGCTTGGGCTCCGGGTGGCGCCTCCCGCTGGTGGTTGCATCACAGCCTGGCCGCGCTGCAGCGTTCACTGACCGGGTGTGGCAGCGGGCTGGTGCTGCGCCGCGGCGACAGCGCAACCATCATTGCCGAGATCGTCCGGGACAGCGGCGCCCAGGATGTGTTTACCGGCGGGTCCGCCGAACCCTGGGCGCGTCGCGTCGATCGGGCAGCAGCCGAGACGCTGGGTCAACTCGGGGCCAGACTGCACAGGATGCGCACCAGCATGCTGTTCCATCCTGATTCGGTACGCACCAAGAGCGGCGGCGCCTATGCCGTCTACACACCGTTCGCCAACGCCTGCCTTGCACTGGGCGGTCCAAAAACGCCGCAGCCGGCGCCGGTCAACATCCCGACGCCTCCGCTGCCGGCGTCGGAGAGCCTGGATAGCTGGCGGCTGCTGCCGACCCGGCCCGATTGGGCGTCCGGCCTGCGCGAGACATGGACGCCTGGGGAAGCAGGCGCCGCCGAACGCGCCCGGAGCTTCCTGACGCATGGCCTGGATGACTACGCCACCGCCCGTGATCGACCGGGCGAGGACGGCACCTCGATGATGTCGCCGCATCTGCATTTCGGCGAGATTTCGCCGGTTCAGCTTTGGCACCAGGCGCATCGCCAGGCCGGCCAGGGTCGGGAGCGCTTTATCCGGGAGCTGCTCTGGCGGGAGTTCTGTCTTCATCTGCTGTGGCATCACCCGACGCTGCCGGAGGCTCCGTTGCGCCCTGAATTCGCGGCTATGCCTTGGCGCGACGACCCGCCGGCGCTGCGCGCCTGGCAACGCGGCCGGACCGGCGTGCCGATCGTGGACGCCGGGATGCGCCAGCTCTGGCAGACCGGCTGGATGCACAACCGGGTCCGCATGATCGTCGCCAGCTTCCAGGTCAAGCATCTGCTGCTCCCGTGGCAGCAGGGAGAAGCCTGGTTCTGGGACACGCTGGTGGATGCCGACCTGGCCAACAACGCGGCGAGCTGGCAGTGGGTGGCCGGCTGCGGGGCCGATGCCGCACCGTATTTCAGGATTTTCAACCCGGTGCTGCAGGGCCGGAAATTCGACGCCAACGGCGATTATGTCCGCCGCTTCGTGCCGGAACTCGGCAAGCTCGACCGGCGCCACATCCATGCGCCTTGGGAAGCGCCGGCGGCGGTGCTGGCGGAGGCGGGGGTTGAACTGGGTATCAGCTATCCACGGCCGATCGTGGATTTGGCGGCGGGCCGGGCGCGCGCTCTTGCAGCGTATGCGGAGATCCGCGCGGCGTCGTGACAAGGCATGCTCGGCCGGAGCCTAGTCGGCTGGATGCCGCCACCCTATCTATTTGACAATTCAATGACTCTGTCCCTGATCCCTGCCGGTGCCAAGGTTCGTGTCGTGGGCGATGTCCACGGTGACGCCATCGGTTTAGGCTATGCGCTCGCGACCGACCGCTTCGTCGTTCAGCTGGGTGATCTGGTGGACCATGGCCTGGATAGCGCCAGCACGTTGCGGATGATGTTCGACCGGGTGGAACAGGGACGCGGGCTTTTCCTGCTGGGTAACCACGAGCTGAAGCTGGCTCGCGCACTGTCGGGTGACAATGTGCGGGTGGACGCGGTGGTGCAGGCGACGATCACGCAACTCGATGACGCCTTGAGGGAGCGGGCGCGCCGGCTGATCGCCGACGCTCCGGTCTGGCTGCGCCACGGTTCGGCGGTGTTCGTGCATGGTGGCTTCCACACGGTGATGCTGGAGCAGCCGTCGCCGCCGCACGGGCTGGATCGGCCGCACGGTCCGCTGGCGCGCGCATTGTATGGGGAACCGACCGGGCGGATGCAGTGGGACGGTTATCCGGAGCGGAGCTTGCGCTGGGTGGACCGCATTCCGGCGGGCATGACGGTGTATTGCGGTCACGACCGGCGCAGCGCTGATGGCCGGCCGTATGTGCGAAACGGCGCGCTGGGCGGGACGGCGGTGTTTCTGGATACCGGGGCGGGGAAGGGCGGACATCTGTCGTGGATTGATCTGGCGTGAGGCGGTGGGGGCGGGTTGCCGGCTGGTGGATATCGCAGTTTGCCGGGTCAGCGTGCACGGCCTGATCTTGCGGCCCCAGCGGGCCTGCGATGTCTCACCCGGCGTGTGCTCATGTGCAAAGTTTGGTGCGTCAGTTTGTACGTCAGCTCTCGACCCAAGTCGTTCGCGGCCGTATCCGGCCGTCCCGGAAGCAGACGGCTGTGCGCCAAGATCGGTCGATCCAGGCCGCTCGACCGGCGCCGGCAAGCGGACATTCACCATTAAGACGATCGAGATGCCTCGGCGGGCGTCACCGCGAACGCGGCGAACGAGGCCGCGCGGCGTAGCGACGGGATCGCCGCTCATCTGCCGGGGGGAGATGGAGGCCTCGTTCGCCATTGCCGTCTCCTTGGTCGCGGTTGTCAGATGAGGCTTAGGGCCGAGCCTCCAGGATCATGTTGAACGGCGTCTCCGTCGCCTTCCTCACATGGGCGAACCCGCCCTCGTTGATCGCCGACGTCAGTCTTGCCAGGCCCGCCTGGGCCCCGAACGCCGCCCCGACCGGCTGGTCGAGCGACGTCGGGACGCAGATCATCGTCGAGGCCGCGAAGAACAGCCGGCTGACCGGGTTCAGATTGTCCTCCAGGCGGTCGCCGGCCTGCGGCTCGACGATCATCCAGCGTCCGTCCGGCTTCAGCGTCCGCCGCACGTGCCGCGCCGCGCCGATCGGATCGCCCATGTCGTGCAGGCAATCGAAGAATGTCACCAGATCGAGTTCCTGGCCGGGGAAGTCGCCGGCGGAGGCGACCTCGAAGCGCGTGTTGGCCGTCACCTCATGCTGCTCGGCATGGGCCCGCGCCTGCTCGATCGAGCCTGCGTGGAAGTCGTAGCCGACGAAGGTCGAGCGCGGGAACGCCTTGGCCATGATCACGGTCGAGAAGCCGTGCCCGCAGCCGACGTCGGCCACGGTCGCGCCGCGCTCCAGCTTCGCCGTCACGCCGTCCAGCGCCGGCAGCCAGGACTGCACAAGAGCGGTGTGATAGCTCGGACGGAAGAAGCGCCCGACGGTGCAGAACAGGCACGGTGACTGCTCTCCCCAGCCGACTCCCTTGCCGGTGCGGAACGCCGGCTCGACCAGCGCCTGGTTATCCAGCATGACCGCCGCAAGATCGAACGCGCCCTGCAGATAGACGGGGCTGTCGGTCTGGGCGAACACCATCGCCTGCTCAGGCGACAGGGTGAACGCGCCAGCCGCCGCGTCGTAGTCGAGATAGCCGGACGCCGCCTGATGCGACAGCCACTCGCGGGCGTAGCGTTCGGCGATGCCCGCCTTCCGCGCCAGTTCCGCGGCCGTCGTCGGGCCGCTCTCCTGCAACGTCCGATACAGTCCCAGCCGGTCGCCGATGCGCACCATCGGCACGCTGAACGCCCCTCCGAGATCGCCGAGCATCCGGCCGACGAACTCATGCAGCTTGGTTTCGTCCATCGCCCTCATCCTTCCTTCTGTTTCTTTGGCGTTGATGCGAGACCTCCAGCGTCGCGGCGCAAGCCCCGGCGCGGGACAGATGTTGCCAACGATCTGTCGCGGGCTGATCTTGCGAGCGCCCGAAGATGTCGCGTCTGTCGCGTCCGGCGCGGCGCGGGAGATCGTCGTCCGTCAGACGGTTGCGGGGCCGGAGCAACGAGGGGCGCGACAGACGCGACAAAGCCGGCCCGCGCGTGCGACGCAGGCGCGACCGAACTCTGCGACTGTGCGCAGCGTCTCGACCGAAGGAGCCGGGCTGTGACGGAGCTTGATCTTGCCCCCGCGGGCCGCGCCGACCCGTCGGAGATCGCGGGCGCCGCGGACACGCTGCGCGAGCTGCAGGAGGCGCAAGAGTACCGGATCGCAACCAGCGAGATCCTGCGCGTGATCAGCCGCTCTGCGTTCGACCTTAGCAGCGTCTTGCTGACCGTGGTCACGAGCACGAGCGCGTTGTGCCGGGCGGAGAGGGCGGTCCTGTTTCGCTATCAGGACGGCGCCTACCGCTTTGACGTCGGCCACGGCTTGCTGCCCGAGTACGAGGCCCTGGAACGGCAGGAGGCCATCCAGCCCGGGCCAGGCACCATCATCGGCCGCGCGGCGCTCGAGCGGCGGACGGTGCAGATCGTGGACGCGTGGAGCGAGGACGTCTACGCCAAGAAGGACGATGCGCGGCTGGGTCAGGTCCGCTCAATGCTGGGCGTGCCGCTGCTTCGCGAGGGCGTGCCGATCGGCGTGATCGGGCTGGGGCGGGCGAAGGTGGAGCCGTTCACCGACCGGCAGATCGAGCTGGTGTCGACCTTCGCCGACCAGGCGATGATCGCGATCGAGAACGTGCGGCTGTTCGAGGAGCTCCAGTCCGCCCGCGAGTCCGCCGAGCGCGAGCGCGACCTGGCCGAGGCTGCGCGGGCCGAGGCGGAGGCGGCCGACCGGGCGAAGTCCACCTTCCTCGCCGCGATGAGCCACGAGATCCGCACGCCGATGAACGGGGTGCTCGGCATGATGGAGGTGCTGGAACGCTCGCGGCTGGAGACCGCGCAGGCGCGCTGCGTCGCCGTGATGCGCGACAGCGCCCAGGCCCTTCTGCGCATCATCGACGACGTCCTGGACTTCTCGAAGATCGACGCCGGGCGGATGGACGTCGAACGGCTGCCCTTCAGCCTGGGCGAGCTTGTCGAGGGGACGGTCGAGACGATGCGGCCGCAGGCGGTGCGCAAGGGACTGGCGCTGTTCGTCGATCCGTCCGCAGGCGGGCCGGACCGGGTGGCCGGCGACCCGATGAGGGTGCGCCAGATCCTGTTCAACCTGGTCGGCAACGCCATCAAGTTCACCGACCGCGGGTTCGTCCGCGTCAGCACCGCCACCCGCGCGGAGGCTGGCGGGGCCGTGCTGGTCAGCATCGCCGTCAGCGACAGCGGGATCGGCATGGACGAGGCGACGCGCGCACGCCTGTTCCAGCCGTTCACCCAGGCCGACAGCTCGACGACGCGGCGCTTCGGCGGAACCGGCCTGGGCCTGTCGATCTCGCGCCGGCTCGCGCAGTTGATGGGCGGCGACGTGACGGTCCGCAGCGCCCCCGGCGAAGGCAGCAGCTTCGTCGTCACGCTGCGTCTGGATGGGGCGGCCCCTGCCCTGGTGCCCGAGGCGGCCGCGGCGCGCCACGTTCCGGCCGTCTCGGCGCCGAGGCGCGACGCGGCGCGGATCCTCGTCGCGGACGACCATCCGGTGAACCGCGAGGTGATCTGCCGCCAGCTCGAGCTGCTCGGCCTGTCGGCCGAGATCGCGGAGGACGGCGCGGCGGCTCTGGCGCTCCTTACGGTTCTTCACGTGGTGGTAGAGGCCGGGAACACTGACCCCGAGGTGCTCGGCGACCGCCTTCATACTGCTCTGGCCCAACCCGAGCTCGAGCACCGCGTCGGCGATGGCCGCCCGATCGATGCGGGGCGGCCGCCCCACCCTCGGTCGCTCCCCGGTCACGTCGGCGGGATCGGCCCGCTGGCGCTGACCGGGTGCAGCTCCTCCACCCTCGGGCCGATCTTGTCGGCCAGGCCCCCCAGTTTGTCCGTGTCGAACCGGTACAGCGCCGCCGCGTTGCCCCCCAGCATGCGGCGTGTCTCGTCGACCGGAACGTCGAAGAAGGCGTCGCGCAGGCGCTCGCGGGTGTGCGGCCACGTGCCCTCGGGATGGGGGAAGTCGTTGCCCCAGAGGAACGCTCCCAGTCCGATCTCGTGACGGCGCTCGATCTCCTCTCGGCTCGGGGTCGACGCCCCGACGAAGATGTTGGTGCCGAAGTACTCGCTCGGGAGGCGACCCACCAGCCGGGTGAAGGCATCCCCGAGCTTGGCCGTGTTGTGGCCGCCCTTCCACTTCTCGTCCATCCGCTGCACGACGCCCGGCAGCCACCACGCACCGTCCTCGGTGAGGGCAAACCGGAGGTCGGGATGGCGCTCGAACGCCCCGGACCACAGCAGGATCCACAGCGGGCGAGCTGCCCAGAACCACGCCTCGGTCGCGTAGATCGCCACGAGTCCGTCGGGAGCGACGATGTCACGCGAGGCGCCCCCGGAGTGGACGTGCACGACGATGCCGTGCGCCGCGCAGGCCGCCCATACCGGCTCATACCGGGCATCGTTGTAAGCCGGCCGGCTCCCCCACAGCGTCGGGATCATCAGGGCCCGGAACCCCTCGGCGGCGATGCGCTCGATCTCCTTCACTGCCTCGTCCACGTCATGGAGGACGGGGACGGTCGCGACCCCGCACCGGCGCTCGGGGCTATCCGAGCACAGCTCGGCCAGCCAGCGGTTGTGGGCCCGGGCACCCGCCATCACCAGGTCACCGTCGAGGTCGCCCGAGGAACCGAGTCCCGCCCCGAAGGGGGCCGAGGCGCTGCCGCCGAGCACGTCGGCATCGGGGAAGATGACCTCGCCGACGATACCTTCGCGGTCGAGCTCGGCGTTGCGGACGGCGGCGTCCCACGAGGCGCGCCGGCCGCTGTCACCGGTCTGTTGTTCCCACTCCTCCTCAAAGACGGCCGAGTCGACCAGCTCCTTCCGCATCCCGATGAGCTGCTGGTTCGCCGCGACATCGGCATCGAACGCCTCCCGGTACTCCGGGTCCAGATAATCGCGGTAGCGCAGGGTCGGGGGGCCGGCGTGGGTGTCGGCGGAGATGACGAGGTACCGGTCGGTGTCCATGGGGATCCTCTGGTCGGGTGGGCTCAGACGTGGTCGTAGCGGGCGAAAGCGAATGGGGCGAAGGCCTCGGCGTCCACCTCGCCCACGACGGTGGGGCGGACGCTGCTCTTGCGGAGCGTCCAGGTCATCGAGACCAGCTCGTGCACCGGGAGGTCGGCGACCGGTGCGGTTGCCACGTCACGCAGCACCAGCTTGCCCTCAATGCGCTCGAGTGACTCTGGCGTGCGCACCTGGTCCACCCGCACCAAGAAGGGACCGGCATCGAAGCCCGGGCCCTCGACCGCGGGGCAGGAATTTGAACCAGAACTGGGTCGCCGGGTACGGCTCGGGCACCGGCAGCGACTCCGCCACGTCACCCGCCATCTCGATGAAGGTCACGCCGTGGCGCGCCACGCGCCCCTCCACGTGACCGCCGTCGCGCTCCATCTCGATCTCGGCCAGCTTCTTGGGCTCGCCGAAGCGCTCCCGGCTGATGGCCACTGCGCTCTCGAGGTCGATGGGGATCATCAACGGGTACTCGCCGAGCGTCCCCTCGTAGACCGCGTCGACGGCGAAGTAGCCGACCTTCTCCTGGTAGGAGTGCCCTCCGGGCAGCTGGAGGTCGATGGTGGTGATGCGGGCGTGCACCCTCGGTTCGGGCGGCGCCTCGAGCGGCGGCGGGATGACCGACGCCACCACGGCCGGGTCGCTCAGGTAGACCGCTTCCAGCGAGGGAAGGACGGGCCCCTCGGCGTTGGAACCCGGTCGCCACGTGGAACTCGTGACCCAGCGGTTCTGGGACATGGTGCTGCCTCCTTGTTTGGTGGTTGGGGTGGGGCGCCGCCCGGTTTCGGCCGGCGGTCAGTCGATGGCGAGCGTGGGGTCCGAGTAGAACTGCTGGCACCACTGACGGTGATCGAGGATGGTCCGTTCGTCCTTGGTCAGCACCGGTCGCTCCACGTAGCGCTTGTTCTCCCAGATCGGGATGTCCTGGCTGAGCCCGGACGTGAACGAGCGGGCGGCCTCGGACGCGGCATTCTCGCCCGCCGCCACCGGCGCCAGGAAGGTCCACCGCACGTGCACGTGCTCATCGTCGACCGGCGTCGTCGAGGAGAAGAAGGTGACGTAGTCCTTCACCCGCAGCACACCGAGCCCCAAGCCGAAGGTCTCGCGGACGAAATTGCCCTTCATCCCGACGACGCGCTTGTAGGTGCCCTCGATGCGTTGCTCCTCGTCGGGGATGGTGGCGGTCCCATGGACGAATTGGAAGTGAGCGGGATCGTGGTTGTTCTCGGCCATCTCCTGGCACACGGTCTTCAGCGTGAAGTCCACGGTGTACGGAGCGCCGAACCCCGGGTCATCGAACTCGGGGACCTCGGGAACGTCGTAGAACGGCGCCTTGCCCTCGAGGTGGAACCAGGCCCAGATCATCTGGTTGCGCTCGATGGTCGGATAGGCGTGCACCTTGGCCTGGCTCGGGATCTTCCCCGAGCCGTAGGGGATGGTCACGCATCGTCCCGAGTCGCCGTCGTAGCACCAGCCATGGAACGGGCACGCCAGGCTGTCACCCTCCACCCGGCCGCCGGCGGCCAGGTGGGCGCCCAGATGTGCGCAGTAGGCATTGAGGACCCGCGGCGCCCCGGCGGCGGTCCGGAAGAGCACGAGGTCCCGGCCGAAGTAGTGGCAAGCCCGCACCTCTCCCGGGGCGAGCTCCTCGGAGGCGGCCACGATGAACCAGCCGTTGGGGATGGGGAAGGGGAACCGCCGACCCTGCTCCTGGCGGACCACCGGGCGCAGCTCGGGCTGGGTGATGAAGTCGGGGCGGCGTGGCATCCCCGCTCCCTCGGCGACGTCGCCCATTGCCTCCGCTGCGGATTGCATCGACACCACGTCGGTCACCGGCCCTCCCCTTCGCGGCTCACCGTCGACACCGCGTCTCGGCGCCTCGGGTGGGCGCCGATCCCTGGGGTCGCCCCGGAATCAGCACCCGAAGTAGTTTTCGAATCTATTCTCAATATACACTCAGAATCTCGTTCGTCAATTGGCCGGGGCGTCACGCCGACCGGTAGGGGGTGGTCATGAAGGAACTGCGCGACAAGGTTGCGGTGGTGACCGGGGGCGCCAGCGGCATCGGCCTGGCCATGGCCCGGGCGCTGCTGGCCGAAGGCATGGCGGTGGTCCTGGCCGACATCGAGGAGGGCGCCCTCGACCGGGCCGTCTCCGACCTGTCCTCGTCGGGCGAGCGGGTGCAGGGCATCCGCACCGACGTGAGCGACATCGACTCGGTCCAGGCGCTGGCCGACGCGGTCTACCGGGACCACGGGGCATGCCACCTCTTGTGCAACAACGCCGGGGTGGGGGCGCCGAGCGCCAAGGTCTGGGAGACGACCCCCAACGACTGGCGGTGGGTGTTCGGCGTGAACGTCACCGGGGTGGTGAACGGAATCCTCGCCTTCGTGCCCCGGATGCTGGAGGGCGGCCTGGAGGGACACATCGTCAACACCTCCTCGCCCGATGGACCGATCTCCCCGCTCCCCGCAGCCTCGGTCTACGCCGCCAGCAAGGCGGCGGTGTCCACCCTGACCGAGTGCCTGGCGGCGCAGCTGCAGGCCGACGGCGCAGCGCTCGGGGTCTCGCTCTTCTACCCCTCGGGTGGCCTCCTGCGGACCGGGCTGTGGACCGCCGACCGCACCCGACCGCCCGCACTGGCCCGCGAACGCCCGCGCCAGACCGCGCCGCTGACTCCCGAGGGTCTGGAGGAGATGGCCAAAAAGGCGGGGCACGAGCTGTACTGGCAGCCCCTCGACGAGCTGGCGGAGCTGGTGGTGGCCGGGGTCAAGGAGCGCCGGTTCGTGATCATGCTCGACCTCGAGGCGACCGGTCAGACCTTGCACGGCCGGGCGACGGCGATCGCCAAGGGCGATCTCCCGGCCGCCATGAACCATCTCGGCTGAGGGCCATCTCGGCTGAGGGCGCGGCGAGAGACCGGGCGCCCGCGCGTCGCCCCGGGTCAGCGTGGCCGGAAGAACGGGAGCGTGATTAGCTCGTCGACGGGGTGGAACTCGACCGCGACCTCCATCGCGTCGACCAGGGCGTCCGCCCCGCAGCCGACCATGGCGCTCAGCAGCCGGAAACCCTCGTTCAGGCTCACGATCGACGGGGCGTAGGGCACCGAGAACGCCGGGTTCTGCGGCCGCCACACCACTGTCCACGAGTACAACGACCCGTCGCCCGCGCTCCGCTCCCACGCCAGGGCGTCACGCTGGCACTGCGGGCAGCGCGCCATGGGCAGGGGCGGAATGGTGGCGCAGCTCTGGCAGCGCTGGAACCGCAGCTCGTGGCGGCGGCACCCTTCCCAATAGGGCTCGGACCACAACGACGGCACGGGGACCGGCACACCCTCGGTCTGGGCCACCAGCTCGCTCACCGGATCCTCGTCCCGGCCGCCGTCGCCACCACACCGGGCACCGTCATGGCCGGGCGCTCCCCAGCACCAGCACGTCGGTGAACAGCGCCCCGGACCCGCCGTTGGAGCACAGCGCCACCTCCGCCCCGGGGACCTGGTTGGTTCGGCACGATCCGCGGAGTTGCTCGACGCCGCGGATCACCCGCTGCAGCTGCTGGGCGTTGGCGCCGGGGTGGCTGTACGACATCGTGCCGCCGTCGGTGGTCACCGGGAGGCGACCCCCGGGGGCGATGTGGCCGGCCTCCACGAACGGCCCTCCGTCTCCCTCGGCGCAGAACTCGAACGCCTCCAGCTGGCGGATGATCTCGAAGGAGAACGGGTCGTACAGCTCGCACACGTCGACGTCATCGGTCGTGACGCCCCCCATGGCCAGGGCCCGCCGGGCCGCCCGCCGACCGACGTACCCGGCCGGGATGCCGTCGCCGACATCCTCGCCGAGGTCCCAGGCCGGCGCCATCGTGTACGACGGCCCCAGCGAGTCGCTGGCTCCGCCGAGGATCCAGACCGGCGGCCGCGGCAGGTCCGGGGCCCGGTCGGCCGACGTGAGCACCAGGGCGCAGCCGCCCTCCGATGTCATGGCGCAGTCGAGCAGGTGGAAAGGGTCGGCCACCATCCGCGACGCCAGGATGTCCTCGGCGCCGAAGGGCCCGCGACCGGAGTAGACCGCGCCGGGATGGACGTCACCGTTGTTGCGCACCGTCGCCGCCACCAGGGCCAGCTGTTCGGGCGAGGTACCGTGGCGGATCATGTGTCGCCGGGCCATGAGCGCGAACTCGGCGGCGGTGAACATCCCGTAACCGACCACGAATTCGTTCGCCGGTCTGGTCCACGGTGCCGTCTGCGCCCGGTCGACGTACAGCGCGGCCCCGCCCGCCGCCACCACCACCACCGAGCACTGCCCGGTCGAGACCAGCGTGGCCGCGTCGAGGAGCATCGGGATGCCGAGTCGCCCGGGTCGCCGGGTGGCCACCCCGAGGCCGAGCTGGAGCACCATCTGGTCTGCGAATTCGCCAACGGTGCCGTCCACCTCGGCTGGTTGGAGACCGGCATCGGCCAGGGCGCCGAGTGCGCCGGCGAGGGCGATCGACGCCGAGTCGTGGCCTGGCAGCCGACGCGCCTGCTCGGTGTTGAAGATGCCGGCGATCACGACGCCTCCCAGTGGGTGGGGCACGCGACCGCGCCTACGCCGGCTGGGCGTCGTAGAACTGCTGGAACCACCGGCGCCACTGCATGATGGGCTTCTCGCTGGCGGTCAGCGCCGGGCGCGGCTCGTACCGCTTGGCCTCCCAGATCGGGATGTCCTGCCCGACCTCCCTGGTCACCGAGCGGACAAAGGCACGTGCGATGTTGGACACGTGCTCGTCGGCGCCGGGGTTCTTCAGGGTGAAGAGGAAGCTCAGCTGCACCGTCTCGTCGTCGATGGGGGTGCTGCACCCGAGCAGGGTGGCGTCGATGAGCCCCCGGTACCGGGTGGCGGCGATGCCCGGTCCGCGGCCGTAGACGTCGATGCGGGCGTCGACCGGGCCCCGGGACGACGGGAATTCCTGGGAGGTCAGCACGACGCGGTCGTACCCGTCGAACTCCACCTTTTCGGTGTGGCCGACCCGCGGGTGGCTGTGCACGAACTGGAAGTGGGCGTAGTCGAAACCGTTCTCGCCGAGCTCCTGCAGGCAGGATCTGATGGTGAAGTCGTGCACCTCGTAGTCGCTGTAGTCGGGATCTTCGAACTCCACCACCTCCATCAGATCCCAGAGCGGCGGCTGCTCACGGGGGTGGTACCACGCGAACACCACGCCGGCATGCTCACGCACGGGGAACGAGCGCAGGCGGGCCCGGCGGTTCGGTCGGTCGGCGTAGGGGATGTCGGTGTTGGCCCCCTCGGCGTCGTAGGCCCAGCCGTGGAACGGGCAGCGGATGCAGCCTCCCTCTACCGTGCCGCCCACGCCGAGGTGCGCACCGAGGTGCGGGCAGAACGCCTCCTGGCAGACCACCTGGCCGTCATCGGTCCGCCAGAGGACGAGCTCGGTGCCGAAGTAATGACGGGTGACGACCTCGCCCTCCGGGACCTCGGCCGGCAGGGCCACTTTGAACCACCCGAACGGCATCGGGAACGGGAAGCGGCTCATCGTGTCATCTCCTGAGCTCGAAATCGCTGGTCGTCCGGTCCCACGTCCGAGGGGAGACCCCGCGGTCACGGAGCCGGAACTTCTGGACCTTGCCGGTCGGGGTCAGTGGAAGCTCGTCGACGAACTCGATGAACCGGGGCACGAGGAAGTGCGGAGCACGATCGTTCACGGAGCGTGCCAGGTCCTCGGCCGTCAGCGCCGACCCCTCCGGCCCGTCGGCCCTGACCACGGCCACCATGACCTCGGCCTCCGAGGACAGGTCGTCGCACGGCACGCCGAATGCCGCCACCTGACGGACCCCCGGATGCGCCATGACCGCCGCCTCCACGGCGAAGGACGAGATGCTCCGTCCCATGAACCGGATGAGGTCGCGCTTGCGGTCGGCGAAGAAGAACTGGCCGTCGCCGTCGTGACGGCCGAGGTCGCCGGTGTGGTACCACAGGTTCCGGCACGCCTCCAGCGTGGCCTCGGGATCCCCGAAGTAGCCGTTGAAGAGCACGTGCGGCTCGGTCGGGCGGACGCAGAACTCGCCCACCTCACCGGCGGTGACCGGCCGGTCGTCCTCGTCGAGCAGCACCACCTCTATCCCGGGCAGGGGCGACCCGGCCGAGTTCTCCTTCCAGCGCGTCTTCCCGTCGTCGACCCTCGAGATGAGGCCCATGATCTCGCTCTGCCCGTAGCCCTGCTGGATTATGTCGATGCCGAACCGCTCCTTGAACGGGCCCATGATGGCATCGGGCATCGGGATGGCCCCCATGGCGCGGACGGGATTGTCGGGGTCGTCGGGACGCCGGGGCGCCTGCCACAGGAGCAGGTGCATGGTGCCGAGGGTGAACGCCTGGGTCGCCCCGAAGTACCGGGTGCGGTCCCAGAACTCGCGGACCGAGAAGCGGGGGTCCAGGGCGAAGGGGGCACCGGCGACCAGCGCCCGGTAGATGACGCCGATCCACGCCGCCGAATTGAAGAGGGGAAGGCAGCAGTAGAGGACGTCGGCGGCGGTTGTCCTGGACGACTCGGCGCCGGTCAAGGCGGCCCGCAGCCACGCGTTGTGGCTCTGCATGACGCCCTTGGCCCGGCCGGTGGTCCCCGAGGTCCACAGCACCGCCGCAGTGTCGCCGTAACGGACGACGATTCCGGGCGGGGCGGCGCCGGCCAGAGTGAGTTCCTCCAGATCGTGAACGGCCACCCCTCCCGGCGCGTCGGCGTCGGCGTCGGCGTCGGCTCGACGGCCGCGCACGACGACGTGCTCGAAGGGGAGGCCGGGGCCGAGCTCGGTCACCCGGGGCAGGAGGGCCCAATCGACGCACAGGACGCGCGCCCGGCTGTCACGGAGGGACTGACCGAGCCACTCTCCCCGGTAGTCGGCATTGGTCGGCACCCACACGGCGCCGAGCCGGTTGACCCCGAAGGTCAGCGGGACCTGCTGCACGTCGTTGTCCATGAACAGGGCCACCGTGTCGCCGGGGCCCACCCCGAGCCGGTCCAGACCGGCGGCGAACTCGTCGGCCCGGCGGTCGACCTCTCCGAAGGACCAGGTGACGTCCTGCGAACGGACGAAGGGTTGGTCGGGTCGGCGCGCCGCCTGGGCCCGCAGCACGCCGCCCAGGGTGCGCTGGGCTGGATCGGACAGGTCCAGTCCGGTCGACACCCGATACTGCATATCATATCCGACGCCTCGAGGCCTTGGCCCGCTCCCCACCCCACCTGTGGTCCGTCTCCGGCCCGCTCTCCTACTGGATCTGCGTCGAACGCCCCTCCCAGTAGCGCTCGCGCAGCTGGCGTTTGTACAGCTTGCCGTTCTCCAGTCGCGGCAGCTCCGCGACCATGTCGTAGCTGCGGGGCCGCTTGTATCCGGCCAGCCGCTCCTCGCACCACTGGCGCAAGGTTGCCTCCAGCGCGTCCGGGTCGGCGCGTCGGCGACAGCGGCTGGACGACCGCCTTGACCGCTTCGCCCATCTCGTCGTCGGGCACCCCGATGACCGCCACATCGAGGACCTCGGGGTGGGTCACCAGCACGTCCTCGATCTCCTGGGGGTAGATGTTGACGCCCCCCGAGATGATCATGAACGCCTGGCGGTCGGTCAGGTAGAGGTACCCGTCGGCGTCGAGCCGGCCGACGTCGCCCAGCGTCCGCCACGACGGGTGGGCCGGGTGCTCGAACTCGGCGGTCTTGGCGGGGTCCCCGTGGTACTCGAAGGTGACGCCGGCGGACTCGAAGTACACGGTGCCGACCTCCCCGGTCGACAGCTCGCGACCGTCCTCGTCGCAGATGTGGATGATCGCCCCGTAGCCGGCACGGCCGACCGAGCCGGGGTGGGCCAGCCATTCGGCCGAGGTGATCGAGGTGCTCCCGATGTTCTCGGTGCCGGCGTAGTACTCCTCGATGATGGGGCCCCACCACTCGATCATCTGCCGCTTGATCCCGACCGGGCACGGCGCCGCAGCGTGGACCGCCAGCTCGTGACCCGAGAGGTCCCACCGGTGGCGCTCCTCCTCGGGCAGCTTGAGCATGCGCACGAACATGGTCGGCACCCACTGGCTGTGGGTGACCCGCTCCCGCTCGATCAGGCGCAGCGCGGCCGCCGGGTCGAACCGCTCCATCACCACCACGGTGCCCCCCACGCTGTGCACGGCCAGGCTCACCCGCAGGGGCGCAGCGTGGTACAGCGGCGCCGGGTTCAGAAAGACCATCCCCTCGCGCCAGCGGTACCTGGTCCGGCTGTGCTCGGCGATCTCGCCCTCCCCGATGCTGGCGTCGCCCTCGGGCAACGGGAAGAGCACCCCCTTGGGCCGACCGGTCGTCCCCGAGCTGTACAGCATGACCATCCCCCGGCTCTCGTCGGGGACGGCCAGTGGTTCGAATCCGGCGATCGACTGCTCGTAGGACTCGTGGCCCGGCGCCGTACCGTCCACCATCAGCCGCAGCCCGATACGGGGGGTCGAGTGGGCCATCGCCTGCGCCGTCTCGGCCAGGGCGGCGCTGGTGACCAGGACCCGGGCGCCGCAGTCGTCGGCGATGTAGGCGGCCTCGGGTGCCGTGAGGTGGGAGTTGACGGCGGTGACGTAGAGACCGCTGCGGAGCGCCGCCCAGACCACCTCGTGGTACCGCAGGTGGTTCTCCATCATGATGGCGATGTGGTCACCGCGCCGCAGGCCGGCCTGGCGCAGCATGCGGGCGCAACGGTTGGAACCCTCGTCGAGTTGCCCGAAGCTGAGGGCGCGGCCGTCGCCCATCACGACGGCTGGCCGGTCGGGGGCGGTGGCGGCGAAGGTGCCGACGTACACGGGACGACCGGCGTTTTCAGCGGGCGGGGACCGGGCCCTCTACCTCGCTCACCACCGACTGGCGGATCGGCGGCGCGTTCCGCCAGTCGGGGATCCCGTCAGCGGTCTCGGCGACCGGATACTTGCTCTCGTGGATCTCCGCCCAGTGGGAGTGGTTCAGCTGGTGGAGGGTGAAGCAGGCCTTGAGGCCGTTGTAGAAGCCCATGTTGTCGACCGTCTGGTTGACCGACTCCTTGATCAGCAGGGCGGTCATGGTCGGCAGCTCGGCGATGCGCCGCGCGTAGGCCAGGGTCTGCTCGGCCAGGTCGTCGGTCGGGAAGATCTTGCTGACCATGCCGAGGCGGTGCGCCTCCTCCACGTCGATGGCGTCACCGGTGAGCATGAGCTCCTTGGTCCGGCGGGGTCCGAACTCCCAGGGGTGGGCGAAGTACTCGACGCCGCACATCCCGAGCCGGGTGCCCACCACGTCGGCGAAGTAGGCGTTGTCGGCGGCGACGATGAGGTCGCACGCCCACATCAGCATCAGGCCGGCGGCGTAGACGGTCCCCTGCACCTGGGCCACGGTGATCTTGCGCAGGTTGCGCCAGCGCAGGGTGTTCTGGAAGTAGTAGTGCCACTCCTGCAGCATGCGGGCCTCGGCCCCCTGGCGTGTCGCCCCGTCGATGGTCGTCGTCCGGTGCTGGTTTGGCCCCGGCGTCCGCTCCTCCGTCGCCGCCTTGGAGCCCATGTCGTGGCCCGACGAGAAGAGCGGGCCGACGCCGCCGAGGATCACCACGCGGACCTGGTCGTCCTCCTCGGCGTGGCGGAAGGCGTCATCGAGGTCCACCAGGAGGCCACGGTTCTGGGCGTTACGGGTGTCGGGACGGTTGAGGAGGATCCGGACGACCCTCCCTTCGTCCAACTCCTCGTAGCTGACGTACTGGTACTCCGGCATGACTCGCTCCTCCAGATCGCGACGGGCCCGGCGCGGGCACCCCCGGGGCTCGGACCACATGGTTCACCCCCGACCGCCGGGCAACGGTATACCGACCCGGCGGGCGCCCGCCCGTCCGCCGGCGGGCGATCCCGACTCAACGGGGCGACGGCAGGAGGGCCCGGGCCGCCCGCTCCCGGTGGTAGGCCGAGTCGCCGAACAGCGCCCGGTTGACCAGGGCCCGCTTGAGGAGCAGGTGCAGATCGTGCTCCCAGGTGAAGCCGATGGCCCCGTGGAGCTGGATGGCGGCGCCGGCGACCTCCACTGCGTTGTCCGCCGCCAGGAACTTGGCGGCCGACACGGCGAAGTCGAGCGCCGGGTCGTCCTCTTGCGTCCCCCCCGCCGCCGCGAGCAGCCCGTTGGCGTGGCGCAGCGCCATCCGGGCCTCCTGCACCAGGATGAACAGGTCGGCGCAGCGGTGCTTCCACGCTTCGAAGGATCCGATCTGGCGCCCGAACTGGCGGCGGTCGATCCCGTGGGCCGTGGTCATCTGGAGGCACCGGCCGGCCACCCCGAGGCTGTCGCAGGCGAGCATCCAAGCACCGCGCGAGATCAGGGAGCCGTACAGGCCCGGGCCCTCCAACCTCCGTTCGGGACCGATCACCAGGCCGTCCAGGTGCACCACCGCGGTGGCGCGGGTCGGGTCCCAGCTCGGCTCGTCCACCACCTCCACGTGGGGGTCGCCCGCTTCCACCACCACGCAGCCCACGCCGCCGCCCTCCAACCCGGCGGCCACCACCAGCAGGTCGGCCCCCGCCGCCGCCAGCACGGCCCCCGTGGTTCCCGTGAGACGACCACCCGCCGCCGCCCGGCCGGCCGGGGTCTCCAGCCTCACCTCCACGCCGCCGTCGACGACGTGCCCCGAGGCGCCTCCGACCGCCACGCCGGCGATGGTGGTGCCGCCCGCCAGCCCGGGTAACCACCTCGCCCGCTGGTCCGGCGTACCCCCAGCGGCCACCGCCCAGGCGGCCAGCCAGGTGGCGGCCAGCGGGCTGCCGGCGCAGTGGGACCCGAGCTCTTCGAGCACCGACGCCGTCACCGCCGGAGCCGCCGCGAGGCCCCCGAACTCCTCGGGTGCGCACAGCGCCGGCCAGCCGGCTCCGGTCATGCTGCGCCAGAGGTCCCGGTCGAACGGCTCGTCCGACGCCAGCGCCCGGCGTACCCGGTCAGCCGAGCATTCGGCGTCGAGCAGCCGGCGCGCCTCGGTGGCGACCTCTTCCACGTCGAGGTCGGCGCCCGGGCCCTCCTCGGTCACAGTGACGGCTCGCGAGGGAGGCCGAGCACGCGCTCGGCGATCTGGCTGCGCAGGATCTCGTTGGTTCCCCCGCCGATCGTCCAGGCCCACGACTGCAGGTAGTCGAACATCCAGTTCCCCGACTGCAGCGGCGCCGCCATGACCGGGGGGGCCCACATGACGTCCGTCGGGCCGCCGAAGCGGAGCCCCAGATCGGCGAACCAGCGCATGAGCTCGCTGAAGTACACCTTCAGTATCGACGCCTCGGGCCCGACGCTCCCCCGCTCGACCAGGCCCTCCACCAAGGTGCTGGTGAGGTTCTGCATGACGATGACCTTGGCCTTGACCGTCGCCAGCTCAGCCCGCATGGCGGCGTCGTCGGAGGGCCGCCGCCCTCCGCTGGGCGCCATCGCCTTGTCGACCAGTGTGTCGACGGCGATCGACATCCGCTCGGCGTGCTCCACCATGGTGAGCCCGCGCTCGGCGCCCAGCGTGGCCTGGGCCAGACGCCAGCCGTCGTTCTCGGCGCCCATGCGGTTGGCCACCGGCACATGCACGTCGGTGAGGAAGATCTCGCTGAAGTGGCGACCGCCGGCCAGGTCCCCGATCGGCCTTACCTCCACCCCCTCGGTGCGCAGGTCCAGCAGGAAGTAGGAGATGCCGTGGCGCTTCGGTGCTTCGGGATCGGTACGCGCCAGCAGCAGGCACCAGTCGGCCAGGTGGGCGTGGCTCGACCAGATCTTCTGCCCGTTCACCACGTAGCTGTCGCCGTCGCGCACGGCCCGGACCCGCAGGCTGGCCAGATCGGAGCCGGCCTCGGGCTCGCTGAACCCCTGGCACCAGATCGTGCCGTCGGCGATGGCCGGCAGGTGACGAGCCCGCTGCTCGTCGTCGGCGGCGTGCAGCAGGGTGGCGGCGGCGTGGTAGAGGGAGACGTAGTGCGAGTGCAGGTGGGGTGCGTCGGACCGGGCCAGCTCCTGAAAGATGATCACCTGCTCGGGGAGCGAGAATCCTCCCCCCCATCGGGCCGGCCAGTGGGGGACGGCGATACCGCCGGACCGCAGGACCTGCAGCCAGTCCCGCTCGAAGGCCAGCATCTCGGGCTCGGCCGCCCCCGTCATGGCGGCGCGCCAGCCGGAGGGAACGTGCTCGGACAACCACGCCGCCACCAGCGGCCGGAACCCGGCGGGGTCGCCGGAACCCGGTCGCAGCGGCGATGGCGTCAAGGGTCAGCTGGTGCGGGCAGGCGTTTGATTGTGGCGCACCTCGTCGAACGGCTTGTCGCGGTCGGCTGCGTACTCCCTCGGCATCCCGAGCAGGCGCTCGCTGATGATGTTGCGCTGCATCTCGTTGCTGCCGCCGCCCAGGCTGCCTCCCTGGCGCTGTAGGTAGACATCGCCCCACTCGCCCGCCAGGTCGCCGGCGGTGTGCAGGGCGGCGCTGAGACCGGCCAGCTCCAGCGCGATATCGAAGTGGCGCTCGGTGTTGGTGGCGCCGAACAGCCTGATGAGCGAGCCGGCCGGGCCCGGGAAGTGGCCGGTGCGCATCCCCTGCGACACCCGCTCGATCAGCTGGAGCTGCACCCGGTCCCCGACCCGGCCCTCGGCGGCGAGCTGTCGCACCACGGGGTCCCCGGAGCGGTGGCGCCCCCGAGCCAGCTCCAACAGGTCGGTCCGGATCCCACCCGAGCTGGTGCTCCCGCCCATCGCCCCCGAGACGAACGGCGAACCGCCGCCCACCGCCTCGCGCTCGTGGAACAGCAGCCGCGATGCGACGGTCCACCCGTCGTTCTCCTGGCCGACCAGGTCGCTCGCCGGCACCACCACGTCGTCGAAGAACTCCTGGCAGAACTCGTTGCTGCCGTTGACCATCTTGATCTGCTGGACCTCGATCCCGGGTTGGTGGATCTTGACGATGAACATCGAGAGGCCGCGGTGCTTGGTGGCGTGCCAGTCGGTTCGGGCCAGGCACAGCGAGTAGTCGGCCCGGAAGGCACCCGAGCTCCAGATCTTCGATCCGTTCAGCACGAACACGTCGCCGTCCCGGGTGGCCCGGCTGACCAGCCCGGCCAGGTCCGACCCACCGCTCGGCTCCGAGAGGAACTGGACCCACAGCTCGTCGCCCCGCAGCATCGCCGGGATGTGGCGCTGCTTCTGCTCCTCGGTCGCGAAGTCCAAGAGGGTCGGGGCCAGGATCGAGAAGGTGGGGATGTTGAACACCACCGGCATCTCGTAGGGCAACGACTCGTGGGTGAAGGCCTGCTGGTGGGCGCGGCTGAGGCCCAGGCCGCCGTAGGCCCGGGGGAAGCAGATACCGGCGAAGCCCCCGTCCCACAAGAGGCGCTGGAGCTCGCGGGCCCGGACCCCGTTCTCGTCGTCCCGCATCAGCTGGAAGTTGTCGTACCCCTCGGCCAGACGGGGCATCGTCTCGCTGAGCCACTGGCGGGCACGGCTCCGGAATGCGGCCACGTCCTCCATGCCCGGCTGGGGCTGGGCCGGCACGGCCGACCCGGTGCCCTCGGCCGGGACGGCGCGATCGGCACTCACGAGCCGCCCTCCATCCCCATGATCAAGGCCACGCGGGCCCGGTGGGCGCTCGGCGGCCCGAGCAGGGAGCGGTCCTGGACCACCCGCCGGAGGTAGAGGTGAAGGTCGTGGTCCCAGGTCACGCCGATACCACCGTGGAGCTGCACGCAGTCCTGCAGGATCTGCGGCGCCCGGTCGCCGATGTAGGCCTTGGCCACGCTGACCAGCTCGTCGGCGTTGGCCCCCGCCCCGTCCACCGCCCGGGCGGCGCCGGTGGCGGTGGCGTGGCACGCCTCCAACCACAGCTTCATGTCGGCGAAGCGGTGCTTGAGGGCCTGGTAGGAGGCGAGGGGGCGACCGAAGGAGAAGCGGTCGAAGGAATACTCGAGGGTGAACTCGAAGGCCCGGTCGGTCGCCCCCACCATCTCGGCGCACTGCAGGACCAGTGCCAGCTGCAGCTGCCGCTCGAGGGCGCCGGCCGCGCCGCCCGGGGCGCCGAGCACCGCCTCGGAGCCGACCTGGGCGTCCTCAAACTCGACCGTGGCGAAGCGTCGCACGAGGTCGAGGCTCTCGAGCGGGGTGATCCTCACCCCCGGCGTCGACGGCGGGAGCAGGAACTGGGTCGGCCCCTCGTCGGTCATGGCGGCGACCATCAGCAGGTCGGCCACCTCTACGCCCTCCGCCGGGCCACCGCTGCCGGTCAGGACGTAGGTGTCGCCGCTCCGGCGTGCCCGCACGTCGACGGCGCGCTCGTCCAGCCCGACGGCGGCGTCGACGCCCAGGCACCACGAGACCAGCGCCTCGCCGGCGGCGATGTCGGCCAGCACGCGTCTCTGGGCCCCGGTCCCGTGCTCGGCGATGGTGGCCGCAGTCACATTGCAGGGGATGACCGGGCCGGGCGAGACCTGACGGCCCATCTCCTCCAGCACCAGCACCAGGTCGAGTAGACCGTGGCCCGAGACGTTGCCGCCTCCGTCTTCCTCGGGGATGAGCAACGAGGTCCAGCCGAGCTCCGCACCCCGGCGCCACCAGTCGCGCTCGTACCCGGCTGGCTCCTTCTCCGCCAGCTCGCGCACCGTCGGAACCGGACAGGAAGACTCGAGGAAGCGGCGCGTCGTCTCGCGCAGTAGCTCCTGGTCCTCGCTCAGCTCCAGCTCCACGCGGCCCTCCCTGCTGTCGCCGGCGAACAGTCCCTGCCTCGGGCGCCCGGGCACCGGCCGGTGCCAGACTCCCGACCGGCCGGCCACATCAAAGCACCGGTCCCGGCTGCGGTCGAGCTGGCAGCCGACCGGCCTGGTCGCCACCGGCTCATCGGGTGTGGTCGACCGGCCGGACGCCGGCCAGGCAGAAGGCCCAAAGCTCGTCGATGTCGACCTTCACGCCGGTGACATGGGTGCCGAGCACGTTCATATGCCCGACCCCGATCAGCGTCTGGTTGACGATGGTCGCCAGCTGCTCGGCTCCGACATCGGCACGGAAACGCCCGGCGGCGGCGCCGGCCTGGATGATCTCGCGCACCAGCCGCACCTGCGGGTCGAGCGCCCGGGCCACCTCGGCCGGCTGCGTCCCGGCCAGTCGCTGGTGGTAGAGGGTGAGGGCGCGCGGGAACAGGTTTCCCGCCGTCCCCACCGCGTCGGCCGTCCGGTAGAGATCGGTGACGAGCGCCCTCAGCTGCTCGACCGGGTCGTCGTACTGCTCGACGCGCTGGCGCAGCGTCTCGACGTAACGCCCGATCACGTCCTCAAAGAGGGCGAGCATGAGCTCGTCCTTGCTGGCGAAGTGCTGGTAGAAGGACCGGAGCGAGAGGCCGGCGCGGCGTCACCACCTCTTGGACGGTGAAGTCCACCCCGCCCGTCTCCGACAGCAGCGTCCTCGCCGCCCGGAGGAACTGGTCCGACCGGGTCAAAGCCCGGGCCCGGTGCTCGCGCAGCGAGCGCTCCACCGAGCGCTCGCGCCACGCAGCGGCGCCCTCGGCCTCGGCCTCACTCGCCAGGCCGCCCGGGGTCATGTCCCCCCGAACACCAGCGGCAGGACGTCGATCTGGCGCAGGCCCACCTGGTAGGTCAGCTCGGTGCCCGGCGCCAGCGAGTACTCGGGGATCCGCTGGTGCCACTCACGCAGGGTGGTCCGCAGCTCGAGGCGGGCCAGGTGCGAACCGAGGCACCGGTGGATGCCGCCACCGAAGGCCAGGTGCTTGTTGGGCGACCGGGTGAGGTCCACGACGTCAGCGTCGGGCATCGCCCGCTCGTCCGTGTTGCCGACGCCGATGCTGATGCCCACGTGGTCCCCGTGCTGCAGGGGGCAGCCGCCGAGCTCGAGGTCACTGGTCGTCATGCGTGGCACCGCGGTGACCGGGCTCTCCCAGCGCAGGAGCTCCTCCACCGCGGTCGGGATGATGTCAGGGTCGGCCACGATGCGCCGCCGCTGGTCGGGGTGCTGGGCCAGGTAGGCGAAGAAGCACTCGAGCGAGTCGGTCACCGTGTCCAGGCCGGCCAGGATGAACAAGAAGCAGATGCCGAGGATCTCGTCGACGGTCAGGCGCTTCCCGTCGACCTCGGCCTGGATGAACATCGCTCAGCAGGTCGTCCTTGCGGCTGCCGCCGGCGGTCGTCGACGGCCTCGGCGAAGTAGCGCTCGATCTCCTGGGCGGACTTCCGCTGATTGGCCTTCATCTCGTCCAGGTCGGCGCCCGACGGCCGGAGGATGCCGTCCTTCATCGCCAGGAACATGTCCAGATCCGAGAGCGGCAGGCCGAGCAGGCGCAGGAAGACCGACGACGGCAGGGGGGCCGCCAGCGCCTGCGAGAAGTCGCACGATCCCGCGGTCGATGAAGCGGTCGATCAGCTCGTTCACCAGCTTGCGATGTCCGGCTCGATCAGGTTCATCTGCCGGGGGCGAAGATCGGGTCGAGGAGCTTGCGGTACTTGAGGTGGTCGGGCGGATCAACCTGCAGCGGGATGAGCGGCACCGACTGCCCGAGGTCGACCGCCTCCATGGCCGACGAGAACTCGTCGGGATGCTGGAGCGCGTACTCCACCTCGGCCCGCCGCACGACCTGAGGGCCCGAAGGCCCCGCTCACGACCGCCGCCGTTTCCCGAGCCTGGCGGTAGAAGGGTCTGGGGATTGGCGGCGATCGCCGGGTCCATGAATCCCGCCGGGTCGAAGGCGGTCTCTTCTGTGTGCGATGTCATGCTCAGCGCGATCTTGCCCAGGTCGGCCGCCAGCGTCCCACGCCCGTCCTTGGAACTGCCGGTCGAGCGGATGGACACGTCGTGACCGGCCGCCCGGCGCCGCAGGAGCGGCCACGGTGGCGTCCTCCTGGGGGATGACGGAGAAGGGGTCGTAGCTGAAGTGGTTCATGGCGTTGAGGTGGCTGATCCGGTTGATGTCGTGATCGGGCAGCTCGCCGATGTACCTTTCCATGAGCGTCTCGGGCGCGGTCGGCCAGGTCGAGTCCGAGTGCGGGTAGTCGCACTCCCAGGTCACGTTGTCCATGTCCAGGAAGTCGCGGCTGGCCACGCCGAAGTGGTCGTCGATGAAGCAGGTGATGACGTGCTCGTTGAAGACCTCGCTCGGCAGCTTGTCGCCGAAGTCCTGGCCGGTCCAGGCGTGGTGCTTCTGGTAGTTGTAGTCGATGCCGCTCGAGGAAGTAGGGGATCCAGCCGATGCCGCCCTCGGAGAGGGCGAACTTGAGGTCGGGGAACTTGCGCAGCACCGGCGACCAGACGAGGTCGGCCGCCGCCTGCACGATGTTCATGGGGGTGAGGGTGATCAGCACGTCGATCGGGGCGTCGGGCGAGGTGATGACCAGCTGCGAGGACGAGCCGATGTGCATGCACACGACCACCTCCTCGTCGCTGCAGGCCTTCCAGAACGGGTCCCAGTGGTCGGAGTGGATGCTCGGCCAGCCCAGCTTGGACGGGTTCTCCGAGAAGGTGACGGCGTGGGCGCCCTTGGCGGCGCGTGCGCCGGACCTCGGCGGCCAGCACCTCGGGGTCCCAGATGGCCGGGAGGGGGCACGGGATGAAGCGGCCCGGGTGGGTGCCGCACCACTCGTCGATGTGCCAGTCGTTGTAGGCCCGGACCATGGCCAGGGCCACGTCCTTGTCCTCGGTGCGGGCGAAGAGCTGGCCGCAGAACTGCGGGGAAGGAGGGGAAGCACAGCGAGCCGAGCACGCCGTTGGCGTCCATGTCCTTGACCCGCTCGTTGATGTCGTAGCAGCCGGGGCGGATCTCGTCGAAGGAGGTCGGCTCCATGCCGTACTCGTCGGGCGGCCGGCCGGCCACCGCGTTCAGGGCGACGTTGCCGATCTCGGCGCCCTCGTAGAGCCAGGCGTTGGTGCCGTCGGCCCGGGTGATGAACTGCGGGGCCAGGTCGGCGTACTTGGCCGGCAGCCGGCCCTCGAACACGTTGGGCGGCTCGACCACGTGGTCGTCCACGCTCACCAGGATCAGGTCGTCGACGTCCATCTGGTCTCCTTCGCTCAAGCCAGCGAGGCCCCTCACGCCGGCCCGTCCGGGCGAGAAGCGTATTCTCACAGATGAGAGTAGCCCACTCCCCGGTACTGCGCCACGGGGAACCGGGGGGGTGCTTTCAGGAGACGTAGCGGCGGGCACCCGAGCGGTAGCGGACTTCGTCGGCGGCGCGGTACATCGCCTCCACCTCGGGAGGTACGACCTGGCGTCGCCGGGCCACCCAGAGCCACCCCCGGCACGCCTCTTGGACCGCGCCGACCGAGACCCGGTCACGCGGCAGGCTCCCGAGCAGGTCCACGGTGAGCCGGAGGGCCTGCGGCGCCGGACGGCGCAACCAGTTGAACCAGAGTGTGTTGCGGATCCCCTGACGCCGCCGGAGATGGGCATCGCGATTGACCGAAGCCCGGTGGCTGATCTCCATGTCCGCCAGGTACACCAGTTGCCAGCCCTGGCGCAGCAGGTCCGACGCCAACAGTTCCTCCTCTCCCCCCATCTGCAGGCGGGCCTCGAAGCCGCCGGCTGCGAGGAAGGCGCTCCGCCGGACCACCGAGGCACCGGCGAGGAAGCTGACGAGGCACGGACCGGGCGAGTCGGGGAGCCGGGGCACCGGCGATGTCCGCAGGTCCTCGCAGATCGGGTCCTCGGTCGCCTCATCCTCCGCCGCTGCGGTCCGGTGCACGACAATGTGTGCGGTGACCACGGCGACACGCGGGTGACTGTCGAGGACCTCGGTGGCCCGGCGGAGGGAGCCCGGTGACCACGAGGTGTCGTCGTCGCAGAAAGCCACGTACGGGGACTCCGATGCGGCCACGCCGAGGTTGCGCCCGGCGGCACCGAGATTCCGCCCCGGCGTCAGTAGTTTCACGTCGGGGAACCGGTCGCGAACCCATTCGGCCGAGCCGTCCTCCGACCCGTTGTCGACGACCAGGACCGGCGGCCGCTCCGGCAACCGGGCCAGGCGCCGCAGACTGTCATCCATCTCCGCCCGCCGGTTCCTGGTGATCATGACCACACTGAGGCGGTCGTCCACGGCTGGTGGCACCACGCCGGGGAGGGCCGGACGTGCCAAGTCGAGCTCCACTGGTCCGGCCATCACCGCTCCCTCTCGCTTCCCGGGGACTGGCGCCTACGGCGCCAGCCGATACCCGAAGTCCGGCGCCGGTAACGGAACCCATCGGGGGGACACCAGGGCGCCCGGCCGGCGGAGCGGTCGGGGTGCCCGGCGGCGAGGCGTGGAATCCTGTTGCGATGTCAAACATCTTCACCGCCCCCCTTCATCCGCGCATCGCCGACCGCAAGAGGCACGGCCCGGTACAGACCAAAGATGTGCTCCCGCACGGCGGCCCGGCGGCCCGGTTCAACACCAAACTCGCCCTCTTGATCACCGGTGGCGTGGGCACGATGTGGTGCGCCTACGTGTTCGCCGCCATCGCCCTGCTCAGCCTGCCCTCCGCCATCAAGTCCGGGCAGATCATCGTCATCGTGGCCTGGGTGGCCCAGACCTTCCTCCAGCTCGTCCTACTGTCGATCATCATCGTCGGCCAGAACGTCCAGAGTGCGGCGGCCGACAAGCGCTCGGAGGCGACGTACCAGGACGCCGACGCCGTCCTCCACACCGCGTTGCAGATCCAGGCGCACCTTGAGGCGCAGGACCAGGAGCTCGAGAAGATCCTGACGGCTCTCTCCGCCGCCTGATGAAACCTCCCGCTCAGGAGGCGCACGCCACCCCGACGCGCCGACCGGCGGTAGTCGGGCGGATGGCGGTCGCGGTGGGGGTGGCGGTGGCGCTGTGCGCAACGCTCTGGCCCTCGGCGGCCTCGTCGGCGGGTCAGCCCCCGACGTCCGGGCGGCTGGCCCCCATGGCCGGCTCCTACGTCTTCACGCTCCGCTTCGACGGTGCCGTCCGCGACTACCGGGTGCACGTACCGCCGGCGGCGCGCTCGGGTCGTCCCCTCCCGCTGGTGCTCAACCTGCACGGCGCCACCCAGAACGCGACGGGTGGAGGAGATCGCCTCGGACATGGACCCGTCTCGCCGACCGCAACGGGTACCTGGTCGCCTACCCCGACGGCACCCGGATCGCCCGGGTCCTGGCCCCCGACCCGGTGGCCAAGCAGGACCAGTACGGGTGGAACGCCGGGTATGTGCTGTGGCCTCCCGGTCAGCCGGCACGTCGACGACGTCGGGTTCCTCCTGCACGTCATCTGCCGACATCGCGGAGGGGCGACGCCGGTCGACCTGCGGCGGGTGTACATGACCGGGATCTCCAACGGCGGAATGATGGCCTACGCCCTGGCCTCCAAGGCGTCGGAGGCACATCGCGGCGGTGTCCTCGGTGTCGGGGCAGGTGGAGCTGCGCCACATCCACCCCAGCCGACCCGTGCCCACCATGGAGTTCCACTCCGTCGACGACCCCATCGCCAAATGGGACGGGGTCCCGAACCGGAACCCTGCCCTCCGGCACTCAGTGATGGAGGGGATCGACCAGTGGGTCCGGGCGGACGGATGCTCCCCCTCCCCCCACCGGGGACGGACCATCGTGGGGGCCACCGGGACGATGTCGGCCGGCGAGACGGCGACGCCGAGTCACCTACGGCCACTGCCGTCGCGGCACGCAAGTAGCCCTCTGGCGGTTCACCGGGTCGGGCCACGTGGCCGGGCAGCGCGCTGCAACACGGGACCCCGGACAGCTGGGTCCTGGCCGGGGTGGGGCGGGGGATCGTCCTGGTCGACGCCGACCAGGCCATGTGGGAGTTCTTCGGGCGCTTCGAGCTCGCCGACGTCCGGTGACCCCCGCTCGAGTGGTCGGCCCCGTCAGGAGCGCCCGCTTCGACACCGTGACCAGTCCTCCGTCGGCGTGCACGACGGTGCCGGTGAGGTAGCTGGAGGCGTAGGCAGCCAGAAAGAGCGGGCCCGACCATCTCCTCGGGAGAGGCGATGCGCCCCATGAGGCAGGCGTCGGCCATCCGGGCCATGGCCTCGCGTCCGGTGTTACGCAGCATGTCCGTGTCGACGCTGCCGGGAGCCAGGGCATTGACCCGGATGCCGTCGAAGCGAGCACGGCGGCCATCGACTTGGTGAACGACACCATGGCCGACTTCATGGCCACGTACAACGCCACCGGCGCCGAGTAGAGCCAGGCGCCGGCGGAGACGACGTTGAGGACCGAGGCGTGTTCCGACTCCCGCAGGTACGGCAGGGCAGCCTGGACGAGGAACACGGGACCTTTGAGATTGACATCGACCGACTTGGCGAAACCGGCGTCGCTGAACGAGCCGACCGGCTCGGTCAGGGCGTTGGCCGCGTTGTTGACGATGATGTCGAGGCCGCCGAACCGGTCGACTGCCGCGCCGACCAGCGCGTCCACCTCGGGGAGGGACCCCCACGTTGCAGGCCACCCCGAACGCCTCGATGCCGTCGGCCGCCAGCGCCCGCTCGGTCGCCGCACAGGCTTCCTCCTTCCGGCTGGCCACGACCACCCGGGCGCCCGCCGCCCCGAAGCCGGCGGCCAGCGACCGGCCGATCCCCCTGGTCGCTCCGGTGATGAGCGCCGTACGGTCGTCGAGCCGGAACAGCTGGTCGACGGGGTGGTTCATCCGATGCGGTCCGGGCAACGGCGCACCGCAGCGGGGAACCGGGGCCCGAGCGACTCGGGACCCCGGTTCAGCTGGTCCAGAGATGGTCAGGCAGCAGCCGGCGTCGTGAACGTTCCCTTGTCCGAGTACCAGCCGTTCAGACCGATGCTGGGGCGACTGGTGGTAGAACCACGAGAAGAAGGCCAGCTCCTGAAGGTGGTATGTGAAGCCGCCGACCTTGTCGGAAAAGATGGTGCCGGACAGCGGGTCGCCGACCTCAAGGTTGGCCTGGCAACCGGTCACCTGGCCGATGTGGCCCCAGGCTGGGGTCGGGTTGTTGCCGAGGGGTCGTTCTGCCACTCGGCGACCTCGTGGGACAGTGCGGAGACGTCGGATGACCCCTGAACGCTCGGCGTTGTCGTAGTCGCCCAGGCCGTAGGTCTGCGACCCCGCCGCGTGGTCATTGAGGCGCTGTGGTAGCCGAGGACGCAGCAGCTGGCGGTGGTGCCTAGGTATTCCACGACGTTGTGCAGCAGGAAGATCGGCACGGTCGGTCCGACGCCCTTGGTGGCCAGCGACGGGATGACGGTCTCTGCAGCAGCGGGTCCAGCCAGTTGATGTTGACCGCGCCGAGAGGCCGTTGCCGCAGGTGATGTACGCGGTCGCCGCGTCGGCGTTCGGCACGTTGATGACCGGTTTGAGCGCCGTTCATCGCCAGGTGCACGCCGTAAGGGGTTGACCCCGGTGGGCTGCGGCGACCTTCCAGAACTCGGCGCGCTGGAAGGCGTCGGTCGACCTGGCCGGTGCCGACCGCGGTGCCGCCCCAGGTCCAGGTCTGGCCCTCGAAGATCGGGAGAGTCTGGGTCACGGGCCAGGGAGTGGCCTGGGTGTCGCAGCTGTCAGCCACCGTGGGGTCCCAGGTGTCGCCGTTGGAGAACTTCATCTCCAACGGCACGAGCACCGACGTTGATGGTGACGACGATGGGTTCGCCACCTTCGCCGCCGGGTTCTTGCCGACGATCGCGTACTTGAAGGTCTGGGTGCCGACCTTGATGCTCGCCGTGAACTGGGTGAAGGGTCGACGAGGCCGTGGCCGCGTTCGCCGCCTGAGCGGGAGTCACCGTGTTGGGCACGCCCACGTCGAACAGTGGGGTGTGCGGACGGCACGCTCGGGAACGTCGGGATCGGCGCCGATCGCGGTATCGGCCGAGGCCGGCGCCACACTCGGGAGCGCCACCAGCGCCCCGATGCTCAGGGCTGCCCCGACCCCGAAGAACTTGCCAAACCGCCCCGCCACGAGCTCATTTGAACCCTCCCGCATCACTTGCACGCGGCACTCCACCGGCCGCCCGCCCCTCGACTCCACGAGTCGTGCCGAAATACTGACACATCCATTGCGGCCGGGCCACTGTCCACGCCCAACCGCGTCTTGCGCCCCCGGCAGGACTCGAACCTGCGTGGAACGGATTA
>CAWISS010000009.1:0-29617 GCA_963838815.1 uncultured Alphaproteobacteria bacterium
GGCCTAGTGATCTGATGCCAACGCCCTGAGTTGGGCGTTGGCTGAATCAGCTCACCAAATCAAGCGAGTGGTCTGACGCAGACTGCACTTTCAGTCTGCGTCAGACCACTAGCCACTAAAACAGCAAGAACAGCGGGATCAGGTAGGACACTCCGGGCGTCACTCGGGCCACCAGGATCAGCATGGCTGCCTTGCTGGCGTTTGCCTTGGCGATGTCATCGCCCGCCGGCACGCCCGGCAGCAGCGCCAACCCTGTCGCGCTGAACGATACGATGACCGAGTTTATCGTGTAGTTGAGAAAGTCGTTCTTGGCGACCACGTCGGCGAAATTGCAGGTCGGCTTCGGCGCATGGCGACAGGCTCGCCGAACCCAACAGGTCGTTCAACGCGCCAAGCTGGGGATGGAACATCATGGTCCAGACCGGCGCAATGCGACCGGCGTGGCCATCATCGGCAGCACGAAGATGGTGCGGGCGACGCACCTACCGGGAAAACTGGCGGCAAAGCAGACGGCGGCCAGGCCCCCAAGTATCACCCGCGCAATGACCGAGGCCGCGGTAAACACCAGTATACGGACCCCGGCCCACAGGCATCGGTCGTCGACCAGCAACTTGGCGAGGTTGGCCATGCCGGCGCAAGGCATCGTGCCAGTCAAGCATCGACATGGACAGGGTGAAGAGCCAGGTGAAAACGACCACGGTGGCAACGAAGATTGCCGCCGGTATGGCAAGGATCCAGTAACGCCGCGTGTAGTTCCGACCGCGCAGGCTCCCGACGGCTGGACATACTTCGATGCGGGTCAAGTTGACTGGCTGCGGAAACCGAGACATCCGTCGACGGGACGGGCTTCCTGTCAGGAGGCCGGCTAACCCGGCCTCTTGTTTATCGGATCGGCTTCATAGACGCTCCCGCCGTGCCGGGAAACTCAGCGCACAACGCTCCCGGCGATAACCCGATTGACCGGGGCAACGCCATTGAGGTCTCGATACGAAAGGCGCACCAATGTCCGAACAAGAAATCACCGCCTGGCTCGCCGCTCAGCAAGACGCAATGGTCGCACTGCTACGGCAGATGGTCGACATCGATAGCGGCAGCTACAATAAGCCGGGCATTGATGCGGTCGGCGCGGTGGTGCGTCAGTTCCTGGAAGGCCAGGGCATCGCGGTGGAACCGCTGCCGCAAAGCCGCCACGGCGATTGCCTGCGCGCGACCGTCGGTACTGCCCCCGTGGGGCTGGATGCCTCGGGGCTGGGTGCCATCCCTAACCCGTCTTCGTCCGATAACACCGGCGGCAACATCGTGCTGATGGGTCACCGCGACACCGTCTTTCCCGATGGTGAAACCGCGCGTCGGCCGTTCACCATCCAGGATGGCATCGCCAGCGGCCCCGGAGTCGCCGACATGAAGGCCGGTCTGGTGATGAACTGCTTCGTTCTTGCCGCCTTCGCCCGGTTCGGCGGCTCGCCTGCCCCGCTGGTCGGCCTGTTCACCGGCGATGAGGAGATCGGCAGCCCGGAAGGCCGCCCGGTGATCGAGGCCGAAGCCAGGCACGCCCGCGTCGTCTTCAACAGCGAACCGGGCCGGGTATCCGGCAACGTCGTCACCGGGCGCAAGGGCGGCGTGTTCATGGTGGTCCGCATCACCGGCCGCGCGGCGCATTCCGGCGGCAACTTCCAGGCCGGCATCAGCGCCATCGAGGAGCTGGCGCGGAAAGTGCAAGCAATCCATGCGCTGACCGACCTGGATCGCGGCATCACCTTGAATGTTGGCCTGGTGAGCGGCGGCCAGAGCGTCAATACCGTGGCGCCCTGGGCCGAGGCACAGATCGACCTGCGTTATGTCGATCCAGCCGACAAGGACGACATCCTGGCCCGCATCGGCGCCATCGTCGAACGCAGCTTCGTCCCTGGCACCCGCGCCGAACTCACCATCAGGGGCGAATTCCTGCCGCTGACGCAAACTCCGGCCTCAAAACGGCTGTTCGAAATCTATGTTGAGGCCGCCGCCGCGTCCGGCTTCCGCACCGACGGCGAATTCACCGGCGGCTGTGCCGATTCGGGCTTTACCGCCGCGGTCGGCACGCCGACGATCTGCGCCGTCGGGCCAGTCGGTGGCAACGCGCACACGCCGGACGAATTTCTTCGGATCGACAGCCTGGTGCCGCGTGCACAGGCGTGCGCTCGGGCCATTCTTCGGCTGGCCACCGCAGACTTGTAGCCAGACCGCGAAGGTTCGGCGCTATAGTTGAAGTTTGGGCCCATCCGTGCCCGTCATACCATGCGAGCGGCAGGAGCCGATCCAGATCCGGCCATGCCGGTGGTTGAGGTCAGGCCGTCCGGGGTTGCCGCTACACTTGGGTCATCCAGCTTGCGGACGTGCCGCGGGTCAACGCCGCCAGCCGCCGCCGTCGTGCCAATCCCCGTGATCATGCCAGCCGCCATAACCGCCGCCGATCGCAACGTAGCTGCCACCGTAGTAGGGCGCATAACCGTAGCCATAACCATACGCCGGATAAGCCGGATAGGCGACGCAGCCGCCCAGCATCGTAACAACGCCGATCAGCGCCAATAGTGCTATGGACCGGATACGTAATAAAAACGGCATGGCATACCTCCTTCCATGGTTCCTCGACTGCCACTGACATGGCACAGGTTTGCGGCGCCATGACGGCACGCGAGCGGCGAATGCGTGACAGGCAAACTATTCCGCTGTCCGACTTGATTTCAGTTGATCAGCCGAGATCGGCCCGGTATGGCCCAGCCTAGCCGCGGCAAGCGGACACCTGGCTGACTTTGTTTCGCCATCCTCGCATGGAAACGAAGCAAATATGTTTCTGTTATCGGATCAAAATGATGCGCCAGCACTCCCAGCTCTTTCGCCTTTCGACCAGCGTGGCGCTCGGCGCCCTGTTGTGCAACGTCACATTGCCTGTTGCCGCCACCGCGCAGCCGGCGCCGGCGCCGCCTCCCGTTGCCCAGCCTGACCAGAACCAGGGCGACCCGCCCAGCCGGGTCGGACGCATCGCAGGCCTGTCCGGCACCGTCTCTTTCCGCACCGCGGGTGACACGCAATGGAGCCTCGCCAGTACGAACTATCCGGTCGCCAGCGGCAACGCCTTCTGGACCGAGCCCTCAGCCGAGGCAAACCTGGAGGTTTCCGCTTCCCGGCTCGCTCTGGCGCCGCAGACCGAGTTCGACGTCAACACTCTTGATCCCAGCGGCTTGCAGGGGGTTGCCGCTCAAGGCGAGATCTATCTGCACCTGAATGATCTCGCACCCGACGAGGTATGGTCTGTGCAGACGCCGCGGGGACAGGTCCACCTGGCCAGAGGCGGGCGCTACGGCATCGTGGTCGGCACAACCGATCAGCCGACCACGGTCACGGTGCTGGACGGCGCGGCGCAGATCGAAGGACCCGGCGTGTCACTGCAGATCGCCGCCAATGAGACCGCGACGATCGACGGATCCGATCCATTTCAGGGCAGTGTCGGTCCCGCGGTGCGCGATGCATTCCTTAACGCGCGGCTGAACGCGGAACGCCCGCCGCCACGCCCAGCCATCGCTGCCCCGGTGGCGGCGCGGGTCTATGCGATGCCCGGCGGCGAGGATCTGGTTAGCTCCGGCAGTTGGTCGCAGGCACCGCAATACGGTCAGGTCTGGTATCCACCCGTGTCACAGGGCTGGGTGCCCTATCGACAGGGACATTGGGCTTATGTCGCGCCCTGGGGCTGGACATGGGTCGACAATGCACCGTGGGGTTTCGCCCCATTCCATTATGGCCGCTGGGTGCAGATCGGCGATCGCTGGGGCTGGACGCCTGGGGAAGTCGTTGCCGCGGGACCGCCGGTGTATGCGCCAGCACTGGTGACGTTCCTTGGCATCGGCGCCGGCGTCGCGGTCGGCATCGGGATCGGAGCCGCACTCGCCGGGGGTTCGGTCGGCTGGGTTCCCCTGGGTCCGGGGGAAGCTTACCATCCGTGGTATCACGCCTCGGACAATTATGTCCGGCAGGTCAACGTCACCCATATCTCGAACGTCAGCAACGTCAGCAACGTCACGACCATCAACAACTACATCAATCGTGGCGCCGCGACGTCAGTTCCGGCTGCTGTGATGACTGGATCGAGGCCGGTGCAGACGGCCGCGCAGCCGATAACACCGCAGCAGTTCGCGGCGGCCCGGCCGGTATACGGGCAGCAGCCGATCCGTCCCACCGCCACGACCGCTGGCGTGACGCCGGCCGTCGCCCGGCAGTTGAACCTGGCACCAGCGGGTGTCGCTCCGCCGCACGTGGCGCCAGGACCCGTGGTGCGGGCTCAGGCGGCCGGTCCAGCAGCTTCAGGTGCCGAACACACGCCGGTTCGGCCGCCGCTGATCGGCCCGCACGGCGAACAGCCGAGCGCTCCGCATCCCGCAGCTGCTGCGGTGCCAGGGGCCACGGCAACTCCGGCGGCACCGCATGAGCCCGGCCATCCGCCGGCCCTGGTCAGCCCGGGCGCTCGTCCGCCCGGCCTGCCCGCGTCGCCGGCGGCGCCACATCCTGGACAAGCTGCGTCACCTGGCGCCGTGGGAACGGCGGGTGCGCCGGCCGAGCCCGGTCACATGCCCGCAGTGGTGACCCCGAGCGCCCGGGCGAACAATGGACCGGTCGACCCGGGTGTTCGGCCCCCCGGAACGCCTCCAGCGGTGACGCCGCCCGTTCATTCCGAGGCGGTTGGACATCCAGCCGCGGTTCCGGCGCCAGCCAATCGGCCGCCCGCGGGCGAGCATCCGGCCGCCCCGCCGCAGCCGCGTGTGGAGCGACCCGCGGTGGTGCCACATCCCTCTGTGCCGGCGCCCGAGGTTCATGCCGCGTCTCCGCCACGCGCGGCACCGCCCGCGGCCGAGCACGCCGAGGCGACGCAACCGCCACCGCCACATGTCGAAGCGGCGCGACCGCCACCGCCGCATGTGGAAGCGGCTCGGCCAACGCCGCCGCACATGGAAGCGGCTCGGCCACCGCCGCCACATGTCGAAGCGGCTCAAGCGGCGCCACAAGTACATCCGGCACCGGCGGAACATCAAAAGAAGCCAGGCGAACCATAGGAGACGGCTAGGCCGATCCAGTACCGCGACGAACCACCTGGCCGGCACCTGAGATGATACAATTGGGCGCCGAAGCCGATGCAACCGGCGCCCCTACCCGCCCGTCCGTCCTAATATTAGTCGATCACGATGCGCGGCCCGCTACTTCGGCCAACCGCGGCACCCGCCACTTTCTCCCACACCCGCCGGGCCAGCGTGTCGTAGGCCTTCGCCGCGTCGCTGTCGGGCGCCGACGCGGCGATTGGTGTACCGGCATCCGAGGCCGAACGAATATCCAGCAGCAGCGGGATTTCGCCCAGAAATTCGGTGCCCAGGCGGCCAGCCTCCAGGCGAGCACCGCCATGACCGAAGATATCGGCACGATGGCCGCAGTTGGGGCAGCAGTAGAAGCTCATGTTCTCGACCAGGCCCAGCACCGGGACGCGAGTCTTCTCGAACATCCGCACACCGCGACGGGCGTCGATCAGTGCGATGTCCTGCGGTGTGGAGACGATGACCGCGCCGGTCAGCGCCACCCGCTGCGCCATGGTCAGTTGCGCATCGCCGGTGCCCGGCGGCATGTCCACCACCAGGATGTCCAAGGCACCCCACGTCACTTGGCCCATCATCTGTTCCAGCGCGCCCATCACCATGGGACCGCGCCAGATCATCGGCGTCTCCTCTTCAACCAGGAAGCCGATCGACATGCACGACAGGCCCCAGGCCTGCAGTGGTATCATCTTGTCGTCACGCACCTCCGGCTTACGGTTCATGCCGATCATCCGTGGCAGGCTTGGCCCATAGATGTCGGCATCCAGCAGACCAGTACCGATGCCCCTGACGGGCCAGCGAGACCGCCAGATTGACCGCGACGGTGGATTTGCCGACACCGCCTTTTCCGGAGGCGACCGCGACAATGAACCTGACCTCTGGCAACAGCGCCGGCTTGGCCGCCGCCCCGCCATGCGCATGACCCTGACCAGGGGCGGCAGCCGGCTTTGACTTGGGCGGCGCCGCAGAGGGGACGGTTTTATGCGCGGTCAGGATCGCGGTGGCGTTGGTGATGCCCGGCTGGCGCGCCAACACCGCCTCGGCTTCGCGCCGCACCGGTTCCATTGCCGGGGCCTGGGCGCGGCTGGTCAGCAGCGTCACCTGCACCAGGCCGCCGCGAACTTCGATCGCCTCGATCAACCCCGCGGTGACGATATCTTGTCCAGATGCCGGATCCCGAATGGCACGCAATGCAGTCCGGAGCGCGTCCGGCGAAGCCTCGACCATGATCTTTTGAACCCTTATCTTGCAAACCTTGCACGGCAAGCGGATAAGCAGCCGGCCGTGAGAGCCTGTCTAGACCGATATGGCGCATGGCACCGTTTCCGCCAACGGCGCAAGCACCCGGCGGTGTGACAGGAGAGTCTCTCCACCCATGCCATGGAACAATGGAGACCCCGGTCCGCGGGGTCACGCGTCCGGATCTTCCGGCGGCGACGGCGGCCAGAAGCCGCCGCCCGGCCCATGGGGATCGGCTGGCGGCTCCTCCGGCGGCAAGTCCGGCGGTTCCGGGGGTGGCAACGGCGGTGGTGATCGCTCCGGATCCGACCGCGGCCCGCGCAAGCCCGGTGGCCCGTTTGGTGGCGGCCCGTTTGGCGGCGGTGGCGGCCCATTTGGGGGCGGTCCCTTCGGCGGCGGTGGCGGCCCGTTTGGCGGCGGCTCGGGTGGCAAGGGCTTCAGCCCGGAGATCGACCGGCTGATCGCTCAGGCGCAAGGCGTCATTCGCGGCTTGTTCGGCGGCGGGTCTGGCGGCGGCCCCCGCGGCGGTTCGGCCAGCCGCTTTGCCAATGGCCGCGGCCTCGCCCTCCTCGGCCTTGTTGTCGTCGTGATCTGGGTCGGCAGCGGCTTCTATCGGGTGCAGCCAGACGAGCAAGGTGTTGTGCTGCGCTTTGGCGCCTACAGCTACTGGACACCGCCAGGGTTGCACTGGCACCTGCCCTGGCCGATCGAAACCGCGCTGCTGCCGGCTGTCACGCGCATCAACCGGACCGAGATCGGCTATCGTTCAGGAGGCGGCGGCCGGATTGAGGAAGGTCGCGATACCGGCGGACGCGACGTGCTGGCCGAAAGCCTGATGCTGACCGGCGACGAAAACATCATCGATATTGATGTGGCCGTGTTCTGGCGGATCAGCGACGCCCCTGCCTTCCTGTTCAACACCGCCGACCCAGATGTCTTAGTGCGCGCCGTGGCCGAAAGCTCATTGCGCGAGGTAATCGGCCGCACCCCGATCCAGCCGGCTCTGACGCAGGCCCGCGCGCAAATCGAGACCGATATGCTCAAGCAGGTGCAGCAGATCCTGGACAGATACCAGGCCGGCGTGGAGATCACCCAGGTGCAGTTGCAGAAGGTCGATCCGCCGGCCGCGGTGATCGAAAGTTTCCGTGATGTCCAGCGGGCGAACACCGATGCCGAGAGGATGCGGAACGAGGCGGACGCGTATCGGAACGACATCATACCGCGGGCGCGTGGCGATGCCGCCCGCATTGTCGCCGAGGGGCAAGGCGCAAAACTCGCCTCGGTCGCACAGGCCACCGGTCAGACAGAGCGTTTCAACAGCGTCCTGAAGGCCTACCAGATGGCCAAGGAGGTGACGCTGCGCCGGCTCTACCTCGATACCATGGGCGATATCCTGAGCCATTCGCAGCCGCTGGTGGTCGATGACAAGCTGAAGGGTTTGGTGCCGTTCCTGCCGCTTAATCTGCCGCAGCCGGCGCGGCCGGCGAATTCGGCACCGTCGGCGCCCAATGCCGCGACGCCCTTCCCGGGACTGCCCGCTGGACCGTCGGCTAATTTGTCCGCCGGATCTTCGGCCGAGACCCTGCCCGGCGCCCAAGCCAGCGGAGCCAACCGATGAACCGGATCAGCATTGGCGGCATTGCCCTGCTGGTCGTGCTGCTCCTGGTGGCCAGCGGCAGCTTGTTCACCGTCTCGCAGACCGAGCAGGTGCTGCTGGTCCAGTTCGGCCAGATCGTGCGGCCGATCGAGGATCCCGGCCTGCATACCAAGATGCCGCTGATCCAGAACGTGATCAGCTTCGACCGCCGGCTGCTGAACGTCGAACTGCCGGGCGAAGAGGTCATCCTGGGCGACCAGCGCCGGCTGATCGTCGATACCCTGACGGTCTATCGCATCTCCGATCCGCTGCGCTTCTATCAGGCGGTCGGCCCGGCGCCTGATGCGATCCGCGGCCGGCTGAACTCGATCGTCACCGGCAGCCTGCGTCGCGTCCTCGGCAACAACAAGCTGCTGGATGTGCTGTCGGCGGACCGTGAACGCATCATGTCCACCATCCGCGGCCAGGTGAACACCGAAATGCAGAGTTTCGGCGTCACCGTCGTCGACGTCCGCATCAGGCGAGCCGACTTGCCGGAGGAGAATACCCAGGCGATCCTGTCGCGCATGCAGTCTGAACGCCAGCGAATTGCCGCCCAGGCGCGCGCCGAGGGTGCCGAGGCTTCCGCAGCGCATCAAGGCCGACGCTGAGCGGGATCGCACCGTCCTGTTGGCCGATGCCCGTGCCACCGCCGACAATCTGCGCGGCGAGGGGGAGGCCGATGCAACCCGCATTTACGCCCAGTCGTTCGGCCAGGATCCGGCATTCTTCTCGATCTGGCGGACGCTGCAGGGCTACCGCGATATTTTCAGCAACGGTGCCGCGAGGCTGGTGCTGACACCGGACAACGACTACCTGCGTTATCTGCAGGTTCCACCGACAGATCCTGGGCGGTAAACTGCGATCGCCGACGCAGACCAGGGCTAGGCTGGCGACCCGGGGATTAGCCGGCGACGTCAATCCTAGTTGTCGGCCGACTGATGATGATGACGTATTGCTTTTCGCCGCTACGCGATAACATCCAGTTTCTGGCTGACGTGTGAGACAGAAGCTGTCTTTCATGGGATTATTTGCTACCTTGATCTTTTGGACCTCATGCGGCTTATTCGCCAGGAAACCTGCTCATGCGCCTGCTCCGCTCCACCGTCGCCCGATCCGCCCTTTTGGGCGTGTCTTTCGCGCTGGCGACATCGGTCCCGCTGCCCGTCCCGCTGAATGCGATCCAGTCCGCCCAGGCGCGGTCGGCCCCGGACAGCTTTGCCGATTTGGCCGCCAAGCTGCTGCCGGCGGTGGTCAACGTGTCCTCCAGCCAGACAATCACCGCCAAGAGCGGCGCGCCCGGAGCCGGCCCGGAAATGCCGATGTTCCCGCCGGGATCACCGTTCGAGCAGTTTTTCAAGGACTTCCTCAACCGTAACCGCCAGGGCCAAGGGGGTAACGGCGGTGGTGACGACCAGCCGCGGCCGGAGCGGCGGGCGCAGAGCCTGGGGTCAGGCTTTATCGTCGACGCGTCGGGTCTGGTAGTCACCAACAACCACGTCATCGAGGGTGCCGACGAGGTCTCAGTGACCTTGCAGGACAACACCACGCTGAAGGCCACAATCGTCGGGCGCGACGAAAGCGGCGACATCGCGTTGCTGAAGGTGAAGTCCGACAAGCCGCTGCCCACGGTGGACTTTGGTGACTCCTCGCAATCGCGCGTCGGCGACTGGGTGCTGGCGATCGGCAACCCGTTTGGCCTTGGCGGCTCGGTGACCGCGGGCATTGTCTCAGCGCGCGGACGCGACATCCATCAGGGCCAGTACGACGATTTCATTCAGACCGATGCGTCGATCAACCGCGGCAACTCGGGCGGCCCGCTGTTCAACATGGACGGCCAGGTGATCGGCATCAACACGGCGATCTTCTCGCCCTCCGGCGGCTCGATCGGCATCGGCTTCTCGATTCCCGTCCAACATGGCGAAGAATATTGTCAGCCAGTTGCGTGCATACGGGCATCCGCGGCGTGGCTGGTTAGGGGTGAAGATCCAGCAGGTGACGCCGGATATCGCCGAGAGTCTCGGGCTGAAGGACGCCTCGGGAGCAATGATCGCAGGCGTCACGGATGGCGGGCCGGCTGACAAGGCAAAGATGCGCAACGGCGACATCGTGCTGAAATTCGACGGCCAGGATGTCAAGGAAATGCACAACCTGCCGCGCATCGTCGCCGACGAGGAGGTGGGCAAGCAGGTCCCGGTGGTGCTCTGGCGCGACGGCAAGGAGGTCACCGTGCAGACCACCCTGGCGGAACGGCCGGCCGACGCGCAGCTTGCCTCGACCGATGCGACGAAGCCGGTCGACGTGACGAAGCCGACCGACATTACCGGGCTGGGACTGAAGGTTGCCCCGGTCAGCCAGGACCTGAAGGACAAGTTCTCGCTGCAGGACGGCCAGAAGGGCGTGGTGATCACCGACGTCTCCCCCAATACGCCGGCCGCGGAGCGTGGCCTGAAGCCGGGCGACGTCATCATGGAAGTGCAGCAGGGTGAGGTCGGAACACCCGCCGATGTGCAGAAGCAGGTGGATGCCGCCCGCGGGGCCGACCGCAAGTTCGTACTGATGCTGATCCAGCGGGAGGGCGGCGTGCAGTATGTGCCGTTGTCGCTGTCCAAGGCCGCCGGCGGCAAGGACAAGCAGCCGGGATAGGCCGATCCAGACCCTCAGCCTATCGTTCACCTTGAGGCTCGGATTGCCGCGACATCGGTTGTTGATGATCGTCGTCCTGACGCTGGCAATGGCAATGGCAGTTACCTATTGGCGGCGGATTGAGGCGGAGACACCCGGCTGGATCGCCCAGACCGTCGACGGCCCAAGCGGCGTCAGCCTGCACTATGAGATCCTTCTCCCGGCCGACTTCAAACCGACGACACATTATCCGCTGGTGCTCTATCTGCACCAACTCGACATGGGGAACGACCGGGGCGGGCTGATTCGGCAGGTCAACTCCTGGTTCGGCACCGCCGACTTTCGCGCTCGGCATCCGGCCATCGTCGTCGTGCCGATGCTGGACCAGACACAGGACACCGGCGGCCGAGTGATCAATTTTGGCGGTAAGCCGAACGGCCATGTTGGCGAGGAAGCCACCATCGCGGCGCTCAAGCAGGTCATCGCGCACTACCCGGTCGATCCGGCGCGGATCTACGTTACCGGCAACTCAATGGGCGGCATGGGGACCTGGGCGTTGTTGTTGTGCTGCAACGCCCGCACCGGTAGCCGCGAGCGCATCTTTGCCGCGGGCCTGCCGCTCGCCGGCCGAGATGCCACCGCCGATCCCAAGGCTGCCGCGGAAACACTGCGGCAGGTGCCGATCTGGGCCATCCACGGCGCACGGGACCAAGAGGTATCGCCGGCCTGGGACCGCACGATGGCGGGATTGCTCACCGGCAGCAGCACGTTTCGCTACACGGAAGATCCGCAGGCGGGGCACGACGTGTGGGATCGCACCTACACCCGTCCGGATGTTTGGGATTGGCTGTTTGCCCAACGCAGCGGGACGTAGCGCCGGCGTTCAGATGTGACAGTTGAACGTGACCCGTCGGACCGGGTCTGCCCTCTGAATACCAATCCGGTGAACAAAGACGTGATCGTGCGTCGACGGCATCAATGCCATCCTCCGTTAGCCAGCAAGATCAAGCTTCGCGGCCGCTAAGCAGGGCGTCGACGGTAGCGAGTTTGAGGTCGGCAGCCGCCGGAGGATCAATGAATCTTGCTACCCGCGGTTCACACGCATGCGGTGAGCAGTAGCGTCGCGCCGAGGGTAAAGATCGTAGTGGCGAATGCAGCGATTGTGGCCCAGGCGGCCGCCATGTGCAAAAAGGCGCCGGTTGGGCCGAAATCGAGGCTCGGGTCGGCCCCGTGGAGGCGGCGCCACATCCAGCCGATCGCGGCCAGATGCGCGAAGAGCACAAGGGCAAGACCGAGGCGCAGCGGACCGGCCGACCAGACAAAGGCACAGCCGAGGGCATGGACGGCGTAGAGAACGACGAGCGCGCTGCACCAGACACCGAATCCCGCTGCGAGCCACCAAAGGTATCTGGACGGAACGGGATGCATGCTCACGGTCGTGTCCCCAGGATTTCCACGAGGGCGGGCAGCGCCAGTACAAGGCCGATCGCGACAACGCCGGTCACCACGGTGTAGTCGAGCCAAAGCCGCGTCAGACGCAGATCCAGCGACCGCCGGGACGACAGAAAGCCGGCACCGAGGCGCAGGAGGTTACTGAGCAGGAAGAGCAGGCCGATCCCGGCATGCAAGGCGACAAACGCGAGCAGCGCGGCGGCGGTCGCACCGAGAGCATGCTCGGTTGGGCGCGGGACGATACCGCCGATCAGGCCCACGACTGCGGCAATGGCAACGGCAAGCCCGAGCGCGGCAAGAGCGATCCAGCCGCGCGTCATGCCGCCAGCAGCGAGCGACCGCAGCAATCCGCGGGCTGCGGCCGCAGCGACGAAAAGGGCAGCGATGGCTGCGAGGGCGAGCCTGAGATCGGGCGCAAACGTCTGCGCCGGCGGCCAGTTTGGAGCGGAAATCCATAAATAGAGCGTCCCGAACACCAGGGACGCGAACAGCGTGCCATCGGCGACTAGCGTGAAGATCAGTGCCCACCACGGTGGCGAACCGGCTACTTCGGTATGCGGCAGCACACTAACGCCATGGCCCACGGGCAACGGGCCGTAGTCCTGCTTCAGCCCGGCACTCTGCCCCGCCAGCACGAACAGCCCGGCCACGACCAGCGCCGCGGCGAGCGCCAGCAAATAGAGTTGGAAAAGCATCGCCAGCACCGCCACCGCGGTAGTCAGCGCCGTGTAGAGCGGCAGGTAGGTCGACCCCGGCAGCACAATAAGCTGCTCGGCTGCCCCGGACGCTATGTGCACGCCCAGCGTCTCCTGCCAGCCATTGCGCGCAAAGCCGAGATATCCCTCGCCTCGCGCCAGCGATGAGGCTAGTCCGTCGGGGGCGGTGCGATCGGGACCGCTCCCCACATGCGGTATCGAGGCAAAATTATACGGCGCCGGTGGAAGCGGCATGGCCCATTCCAGCGTCTCCGCGTCCCACGGGTCGCGCCGCACGCGGCGTCCGTAGCGGAGTTGCGCCAGAAGGTCGATTGCCGCCAGTGCAAAGCCGATCGTCATGATGAACCCGCCCACCGAGGACAGCAGGTTCAGCCAGTTCCAGCCTTCGTCCCCCGAATAGGTGTAGATGCGCCGCGGCATGCCGCGCAGCCCAGTCAGGTGCATCATGAAGAAGGTCAGGTTGAAGCCGACGAAGACCAGCCAGAAGGCCGGCACCGACAGCTGATGCATCGCCGTGCGTCCGGTCAGCAGTGGTAACCAATAATAAAGCGCCGCCAGCATGGGAAAGGCGAGCGCCCCAGCCACGACATAGTGCAGGTGGGCGACGACGAAGTAGCTGTTATGTGCCTGCCAGTCGAAGGGCACCATGGCAAGCATTACGCCGGTCAACCCACCCATCACGAAGATGAAGAAGAAGCCGAAGATGTAAAGCATCGGCACGTTCCAACGCGGCCTGCCATGCGCCAGCGTGGCGAGCCAGGCGAAGATCTGGACCCCGGTCGGCACCGCGACGATCGCCGAGCTCGCGGAGAAGAAAGCGAGAGCCAGATGCGGGATGCCCACGGTGAACATGTGATGCACCCAGATGCCAAAGCTCACGAAGGCGAGGGCAATGATCGCGACCACGATCGCCCGGTAGCCGACGAGCGGCCGGCCGGCCATGACTGGGATGATCGTCGACAGGATGCCGGCCATCGGCAGGAAGATGATGTAGACGTCCGGGTGACCGAACAGCCAGAACAGGTGCTGCCAGAGCAGCGGATCGCCGCCCCTGGTCGGGTCGAAAAACGGCAAATGAAAGGCGCGCTCGACCTCGAGCAGAATCGAGCCCAAGATCAGCGGCGGGAACGCCGCCACCATCATCAGCGCGGTGACCAGCATGTACCAGCCGAAGATCGGCATGCGGTCGATTGACATGCCCGGAGCCCGCATCTTGAGAATCGAGACGACGATCTCGACGGCCAGCGTTAGTGCGGAGATTTCGACGAAGGTCACGCCGAGCAGCCAGACATCGGCGTTGATTCCCGGCGTGTAGACTTTCGAACTGAGCGGCGTGTACATGAACCAGCCGCCGTCCGGCGCCACTCCAGCAAGCAGCGCGCTCGTCAGGATCGTGCCGCCGAACAGATAGCACCAGTAGCCATAGGCAGTGAGCCGCGGGAACGCGAAGTCGCGGGCGCCAAGAATCTTCGGTGTCAGATAGACCGCGATGCCCTCCACCAGAGGGATGGCGAACAGAAACAGCATCATCGACCCATGCATGGTGAAGACCTGATTGTAGGTCTCCGGTGCCATGAAGTCCGCCATGGGCGTCGCGAGCTGAACGCGGGTCAGCATGCCGAGCACGCCACCGATCGCAAAGAATATGAATGCCGTGGTCATGAAGCGCACGCCGATGACGGAGTGGTTGACGGCGGCGAGGCGCTGCAGCCCTGGCCCGGTCGCCCAGATCGCGGCGAGTTGTCGATGCAGCCGCAGCGCCGGGCTGCCGTGCGGCGGTTGCTTGACGAACGCGCTCATTCGTTCACCTTCGATGACGCGGCTGCTTGGGCGAGTGCTGCGGAAAACTCCTTCGCCGGATGCACGATGACGGCGAACCGCATCCGAGTGTGACCGATGCCGCAGAATTCGGAGCACTGTCCTTCGTAGCGGCCAGGTTCATCGGCCTGGACGCGCAGGACGTTCACATGCCCCGGCACCGCATCGATCTTGCCGGCAAAGCGCGGAATCCAGAAGGAATGGATGACGTCGACGCTGCTCGTCGCGATGTCGACGGGAACCCCAGCCGGCAGATGCAGGACACCCACGGTTTTCACCGCGCCTTCGCCGGGATAGCGGAAGGTCCAGCTCCATTGTCGGCCCTCGGCTTCGATACGCTGCCGAGCAGTCCCCGGCAGCGGCAAAAGCCGCTCGCCCGTGACCAGACCATATGCAACGAGCGGGATTAGGACCACGGCCGGCAGGACGAGGCCACCGAGCACGATCCAGCGTGCCGGCGATACGCTCGAACCCCAGCCCGGCCGCCGGATGACCTGCGCGAAGAGAGTGATGACCAGGGCGAAGATCGCCGCGGAGCCCGCCAGCATCACCCACCACAGGTTCGCGATCGCGTCTGCCGCTGGTCCGGCGGCGGTGAGCGTTGACAGTGACCCGTCGCAGCCGGCCAGCGTCATGGCCGACGCAAGTTGCACCGCCGTGCGCAAGACGCTACGAGACTTGGGCGCAAGGTGGACAGAGTGAAAAGGCCAAGAAGCATGGCGAATAGAAACGATCTGGCGACCCAGCGCGAAAGTCCGGTGATGCTGGAGCTGCATCGGCTTGATGTCGGGTCGGCGGTCGCCGTGGTTGGTCATCCGATCCACGTGATGATGGTGCATTTCCCGATCGCGTTCGTGCTCGCGACTGTGGGCGTCGACGTTTTCTACTGGTGGTCGGGCGACCCCTTCTGGGTTCGGGTCGGCATCTGGTCGGCCGGCATCGCCTTCTGGACAGGTGTTGCCGCTAGCATCGCCGGCACGGCGGAACTCCTGCTCGTGCGTGGCATTCGCGTCCTGGAGGCGAGCTGGTCGCACGCCGTAGCGGCGATGACGCTGGTCGCGATCGCTGGAGCGAGCTGGGGCTTGCGGCTGACCGATCCGGAAGCGATCCTGCCGCATGGCCTCGCTTTGTCGGGCTTGGCCGCGGTGATGGTGGGCTTCGCCGGCTGGCATGGAGGCAAGCTCGTGTTCGATCATGGCATCGGCGTTCTGGTATCGCCAAAGGACTGACCGAGCGCCCCGGGTCTGAACAGGCCCGGGGCAAACTGGTTGGAATCAATGTGGGGCTTGGCAAGCACTATCCAGATGATTGCCGTGACCAGCACGATATAGGTGCTCGATAGCGCGATATAGGATGCCCGGCCAAAGTGGCCGTCCGCCAGGAAGAGCCGCCCGAGCACGAGGCCGGCGACGACGTGCAGCATCGCCATAATCCCGACAAGGACCATCTTCAGGGAGAACCATTCCTGAAACGTGGCCTGGAGGAAGATCAACGCCGTGCCGCTGGCGATGGCAACGAAGGCGGCGGGAGAGGCCGTTCCGACATAGACGAAACGCGTCATCCGGTGCAGCCGGTCCAGCTCCGCTCCAACACGAAATGTCCGGCGTTGCCAGAACAGAAAGGGCAGGACGATCAGCCCGGCTGACCAGATCGCGATCGCCGCGAGATGGGTGAATTTAAGGAGGACCGTCACCGGGCCGGCTCGATGGGCCGAAGGCTCGACCAGGCTAACCAGAGCCCCACGCCGAGATAAGGCAGGATCGCCGGCACCCACATCAGCAGTCCCGCAAGTTGCTGGTCAGCGAGGGGGGAGAGTCCCCAAGCCCACGTGCTTGCGAAATGCACCGCATAAAGCGGCCGGGACGCGAACACGATCAGCGCGCCGAGAAGCCCCATCTGCCCGACCGTCGCCACGAGCGCGACCACAGACGAGCCCGGCTCCGCCTCCGGCGCCAAAATCGCCCGCCACATAAGCCAGGCGCTCCCCAGCAGCGAGCCCTGCATCAGCCAGTAGGCCGGCACAGTGGCGAGGCCCCAGCCATATGGGCCCGGCGCGTGCCAGAGCCAAAGTATGACCGCATGCGTTACGACCAGTATGGCGAGCGGCGGCGAGCCTGCGCGTCTCAGCGGAAAAGCCAATGCCAGCAACGGTGCTACGGCAGCGACCAGAATGACATGATGGAACACTCGCGCCGAGAACAGCGCCGATGACAGGGCGCAGAGCGGCGACACGAAGATGACAAACATCAACGCGATCGCCCCCCACCCGGCCCGTGGGGCGGCCGAGCGGCCGAGATTGACCGCTAACGCCAACGCCGCGAGCGTCGCGATCAGCAGCGGATCGAAATTCCAGCGTATCCATAGATCGTCCGGGACTGCCGCTGGGCCACAATATGCGATCACTGGGTGCGGCATGATACGACTAGCGCTACCTCTCCGCTTTATTGTTTCGGTAGGCGAGCTTATCCTCGTTAGGGCAAGCAACAAATCGAGTAGCCAGAACCAGGGCAAAATAGCAATTACAATATTCGCGGTCTGCAGATGCGCCGCGTCCCGCTTATCGGTCCGGCCGTCCGATCATCCTCCGTCGCAACGAAACTGCAATGGATAAGATGATAGCAAAAGGCCTGCCGCGATGAGATCAGCTGGGAGTCCCAAAACTGTGCAAGACAGTCCAAACTTGATCCCCCATGTGGACATTCCTATCCTCGGTCGCACATAATGCAATGATACGTGTTCACTTCGCGGGCGGCGAGGTGCATTGGGGAAGACAGAAACTATGCGCCTACACTATGCAGTGCGTGGCGTTATCTGGATTGCGGTCTATCTATTGTTCATTCTCGCCCCATTGTTCGTGCTGCTGGCGGGGGCGTTGCCACCTGCGCGCGGTTTCTGGACCGAGTTCGCGGTCGCGCTCGGCTATTCCGGTCTTGCAATGATGGGCCTGCAATTTGGTCTCACGGCGCGCTTTCGCTACGTCACCGAGCCGTGGGGCGAGGACGTTATCTATCACTTCCATCGACAGATCTCGCTGATCGCAGTAGGCCTGATCGTGACGCACGCGGTCATCTTGACAGCTGGCCAGCCGGAAGTGCTCGCGCCGCTCAACATCCTCCAAGCGCCGTGGAGTGCGCGGTTCGCCGTACTGTCAATCGTCGCGCTCATCGCGCTGGCGGTGACGGCGCTCTGGCGCGTGCGGTTGAAGATCGGCTACGAGGCATGGCACCTTTCTCATATCGTGCTCGCATTTATCGCCATCGCGGCTGGGATCGCGCACATGGTGGGATCGGGCTTCTACCTGGTCGACCCATGGAAGCGGGTGCTGTGGATTGGCCTGACGATTTTCTGGATCGGGCTGCTGCTCTACGTGCGCGTCATAAAGCCGCTGTTTATGCTCCGCCGGCCGTACCGCGTGACCGAAGTGCGGCAGGAGCGCGGTGACAGCTGGACGCTGGTGATGCAGCCGGACGGGCACTCCGGCTTCCACTTCAGGCCAGGCCAGTTCGGCTGGCTGACGGTGTTCGGGACTCCGTTCAAGATCACTGGGCACCCCTTCTCGTTTTCATCCAGCGCTGTGGTTGCACACGGGCGCGTCGAGATGACCATCAGGGGTCTCGGCGACTTCACGCGCGAGGTCGGAAACGTGCCACAGGGGCAGCGCGTCTACCTGGATGGGCCGTATGGCGCGTTTACCATCGATCGCAACCCGGCCGACATGCACGTGCTGATCGCAGGCGGCATTGGGGTCACGCCAATGATGAGCATGATCCGAACACTCGCCGACCGCGGCGACCAGCGCCCCATCGTCCTATTTTACGGCAGCAAGGATTGGGAGTCGATCACCTTCCGCGAGGAGCTGGAGGTGCTGACACCGCGGCTTAACCTGACAGTCGTTCATGTGCTGGCGAATCCACCGGCCGGCTGGACGGGAGAGCACGGCTTCATCACGGCCGACTTGTTCAAGCGCCATCTGCCGCCGTCACACGCCGACCACGAGTACTTCATTTGCGGACCGAACGTAATGATGGATGCGATCGAAAGAGTGCTCGGCGAGCTGCACGTGCCGCTCTCCAAATATCATTCCGAGCGCTACAGCTTTGTTTAGGGAGCCTCCCGATGCGCCGTTTGGTTGCCGACAAGCTGGTACTCGCCACGGCGGCGATTGTGATTGTGATGTCAGTGTTGTTTGCGCTCTCTCGTGTGGCCGGCTAGGCCAGCCGGCGCGGTGCTGCTGGCCGATACCGTAGTGGTAGAACGCCTTGCAATGCTTGAAGGGCGAAAGCTGAAACGGCACCACGATGAACCGCATCGCGGCGCGCCAGGTTGCCAACGCGCTGCCTCGTCGTCTGCGACGGGATCAGCCGGTGCGCTGCCCAGTCGGCGAACAGCTTGCAGCAATCGTCGAGACAGCAGAACAGCGCCGTGATATCCACGGCATTGAGGAACCCTTCGAAACCTAGTTTGACGCTCAGTCTTCGCAAACCGATGCCGTCAAAGCCTTGCTCCTTTGGAAATCCCCTCAACCCTTGTCCGTAGTTCTGGTTACTTCAACGCAACCGAAAGAAGGGACGCAATGCCAGTATTCTCAGCCCGGGATTTTGCGGATCACGAAAAAGTGGTGTTCGGCTGTGATCCCGCCAACGGCCTGAGGGCCATTATCGCCATCCACAACCGCAACCGCGGCCCCGCACTCGGCGGGTGCCGCATGTGGCCCTACGCTTCGGATGACGAGGCGCTGCGGGACGTGCTGCGTCTCTCGCGCGGCATGACCTACAAGTCGGCCATGGCCAACCTCGACCTGGGTGGCGGCAAGTCGGTGATCATCGGCAACCCGCGCACGCAGAAGACGGAGGCCCTGCTGCGCGCGATGGGGCATTTCGTTGACAGCTTGGGCGGTGCCTATATCGCGGCTGAGGATTCCGGCATCGGCGTCGCCGACACGAGGGTCATGCGTACGGTAACGCCGCACGTGACCGGCGCCGAGGAGACGAAGAGCAAAGAGGGCGTGCGCACTGGCGACCCGTCTCCGTCCACGGCTTACGGCGTCTTCGTCGGCATCAAGGCGGCGGTAAAGTATGCGCTGGGACGCGCCGACCTGAAGGGGTTAGAGGTGGCCGTGCAGGGAATGGGTAACGTCGGCTTCGACCTGGCCGGCCAGCTCAAGAGGGCCGGCGCATCGCTGTGGGTCAGCGACATCCACGAGGACCAAGTACAGCGCGCCGTCGATCAGTTGGGGGCCACCGCCGTGCCGTCGGAGGACATCTACGGTCTGGACGTGGATGTCTTCGCGCCTTGCGCCATGGGCGCGATCATCAACGACCAGACGATCCCGCGGCTCAAGGCCCGGGTGATCGCCGGCGCCGCCAACAACCAGCTCGCCGAGGCGAGACACGGCGAAGAGCTGATGGGTCACGGCATCCTTTATGCCCCGGACTATGTAATCAATGCCGGCGGCATCATCGACGTGTTTCATCAGCGCATCGGTTTCGTGCAGGAAAACATGCTCAAGCACGTCGGCGGCGTCCACGACACCCTGATGGAGATCTTCGAGCGCGCCCGGCGCGAGGAGCGGCCGACGCAGGAGGTGGCCGACGCAATCGCCGAAGAGCGCTTCTACAAGCGCTGAGCAGCCCCTCGGCTACGTGTACCGGCTCGCGATACCGCGGCGAATATGGGGAATGCCAGTGAACGTCGATCAGACCCGGCATGAAAACCCGGCCGCCGCAATTGATCACACGCCCCCTGTCCGGCGCGGCCGCGTTGCCCGCCGCCATGGCCTTGATCCGGTTGTCCTCGATCAGCAGACGGAGCCCATCACGCAAGGTGGTGGACTTTCCGTCGAGTAACCGGAAATTCGTGAACAACCCGAACTATGGATAAGCCTCGATTTGTTTGCCGGTGAGGGAGATAGCAGGCTTGCCGGGCCTGAAGGCATAGGCGACGAGGCAGGAGAGGACATGAACCGTCCCGTTAAGACAGGTATGCGCGACATGGTCGAATACGGCTCCAGCCGCTCAGATCCACTTGCGCCAGCGGAACACCGCAAGCGGGATCAGGGTGGTCACAACGATCAATCCCCATCCCCACGCATAGCCCCACGCCCAATCATATTCAGGGATATTCTTGAAGTTCATGCCATAAACACCGGCAATGAGCACCGGTGGGATGCCGACCACCGATGCAATGGCCATCACCTTCATTACGTTGTTCTGCGCGATATTGATAAAACCCAGCGTTGCATCCAGCAGAAACTGCAGCTTGTCGTTCAGGTGGGTGTCGAAGTCGCTGACCGAGGCGATATCCTGGCGCAACGTTGCCAACCGCGGCACCAGGTCCCCAGGCAGCCACTCGACCGTCATCGCCTCGACATAGGGTACAATGCGGGCAGCGCCGACCTGGGTATCGCGAACGTGGGAGATCAGGTCGCCAATGCGGCCAAGCTGGCCGAGTGTGCGACGCAGCATGGCGTCCTCGTTCTTGAGGCCGGCGCTCCGCCCTATGCCCATGCCGAAGATGCCGTGCGAGATTGTATCGAGATCGCAGCGCACCTGTTCAAGCACGTCGGCCTGACGATCGACGAGGGCCTCCAGCAGCCCGACCATGATGTGTGCACTCGTCTCGTGCCGGGTTTCGCCGCGTGGCAGATGCTCCGCGTACGCATCGAATACGCGGCTGGGGGCGAAGCGAACTGTGATCAGCCGCTCTGGCGACAACACGAAACCAGCGGATGAGCCTCGTGGACCGTCATCATCCACACCGATCAGCGGCATGCTGAGATAGAGCACGCCATCGCGTCGAGCGAGACGGCTGGAGGTCTCGATCTCGCTGACCTCCGCTTCGGTCGGGACATGCAGACCGGTTGCCTGCTCTACCCTCTCGATCTCGTTCTGGTCGGCGTCAAGGAGGTCGATCCAGATTGCGCTGCTTAGCTGGGCGCCGGAGGTTGCTTGGCGCAGTCGTTGCGATGGCCCGTCGCCGCACACGAACGCATTAATCATTGCTGGCTATCCCCCCCGGATTACATGCCGCTGCCCTGCGGCCCTGGCGGCGAGATCGGGCGTTTCAGCGCCGCCGCGTCTGGCTGCAGTCACCGTAAGGGCGCCCGCAATAACAAGGCGTATTTATCTCATTGATGGGACAACGCTTCCGCCCTCGCAAGCTGTCGGTCCAGCGTCACCAGTTCAGCCCCAAGCTGACGTGCCACCCACAGGTAGCTGGCGTCATAGGCGGTCAGTCTGGTCCGCGCGGCAAGCGCCAGAGTATCGTCGTGATCAACGGACACTTCCTCAATGTCGAGTTGATGGCGAAGTTCAAACGCCGCTGTCAGCGCCGACTGCTGCTCGGGGTGCCGTCGGGTCTTGATCAGGCACACATTGGCCAGCTCAAAGCCGAGCAGGACGGGCGCCACCAGGCGGGCGTTGCCGAGCTGATGGGCCACGGCCTCTGCGTCGGGCTCGCCGAACAGCAAAGCCGCCAAAGCGGAGGCATCGACCACCTTAATGGCCGTCACGATCCGCCCGGACGAGAGCCGCCGACTTGCTGGGCGTCTGCACGCCTAGCCGGCGGACCTCGGCGAGAATATCGGCCGGTGTCGCCGGACGATCCTCTTGGACGGCAGCCTCAACTATGGCCAGCAACTCGCCTTGCAGCGACCGATGATGCCGCTCGGCCCGCTCTCGAAGGCGTTGCACCACCTGGTCGGGCGCGTTCTTGATGGACAGGTTCACGGACATGGTTCTGAATTCGGCTCCAAGATGGATGTTGTTCTAGCACAACACCGAGCAAGGGTTCAACGCAGCTCCATGCCGGCCGCTTCGACCGGGTCGGGGTCGCGCCGCGCAGCCTTTGCACGATCTGGGCGGCGCGGCGCGCCTGGTTCAGTTCCGGGCCTTGTCCACCAGTGCGTTCTTGCCGATCCACGGCATCATGGCGCGCAGCTTCTCGCCGATCTGCTCGATCGGATGGTCCGCCAGCCGGCGTCTTGTGGCCTTGAAGCTGGTCTGGTTCACCCTGTTCTCCAGCATCCAGTCGCGCGCGAAGCGACCGCTCTGGATGTCGGCCAGCACGCGCTTCATTTCGGCCCGTGTCGCGTCATTGATGATCCGCGGACCGGAGACATACTCGCCATATTCGGCAGTATTGCTGATCGAGTAGTTCATGTTGGCGATGCCGCCCTCATAGATCAGGTCGACGATCAGCTTGACCTCATGTAGACATTCGAAATAGGCCATCTCGGGCGCGTAGCCGGCTTCAACCAAGGTTTCGTAACCACCCTTGATCAGCTCCACCAGGCCGCCGCACAGCACCACCTGCTCACCGAACAGGTCGGTTTCGCATTCCTCCTTGAACGTCGTCTCGATGATGCCAGCACGCCCGCCGCCGATCGCCGAGGCATACGACAATGCCACTTCTAACGCGTTGCCGGACGGGTTCTGCGCGACCGCCACCAGGCACGGGACGCCGCCGCCGCGTTGGTATTCGCTGCGCACGGTGTGGCCAGGGCCCTTCGGCGCGATCATGAACACGTCGATGTCCGGCCGCGGGTCGAGCAGGTTGAAGTGCACGTTCAACCCGTGCGCGAAGGCCAGCGCGGCGCCGGACTTCATGTTCGGCCCCAGCTTGTCCCGGTACAGGTCGCCTTGACCCTCGTCGGGTGTCAGCACCATCACCACGTCGGCCCACTTGGCGCACTCGGCCGGGTCCATCACCTTCAGGCCGGCGGTTTCCGCCTTGGCAACGCCGCCGGAGTTCGGCCGCAGACCGATGGCAAGCTGCTTGACGCCGCTTTCCTTCAGGTTCAGCGCATGGGCATGACCCTGGCTGCCATAGCCGATGATGGCGACGTTCTTGCCTTTGATCAGGTTCACGTCGGCATCGCGATCGTAATAGACGCGCATGGTCTGCTCCCTCTTGGTTGGATTGTTTCGAATTATTATATAACCCTGGTGCCCCGCGCCAGCGCGGCAATGCCGCTGCGGGAAACCTCGGCCAGGCCCAGGTCGCGCATCAGTTCGATGAAGGCATCGATCTTCTCCACCGCGCCGGTCAGCTCGAAGACGAAACTGCCCAGCGTGGTGTCGACGACGCGGGCGCGGAAGGTGTCGGCGATGCGCATCGCCTCGACCCGCTGCTCGCCGGTGCCGATCACTTTCACCAGCGCCAGTTCGCGCGCGACATGCGGGCCGTCCATGGTCAAGTCGGCGATCCGATGCACCGGCACCAGGCGATCGAGTTGCGCCTTGATCTGCTCGATCACCATGCTGGTGCCGGAGGTGACGACGTTGATGCGGCTATGTGCACCGGTGGCGTCAACCGGGGCGACCGTCAGGCTGTCGATGTTGTAGCCGCGGCCGGAAAACAGGCCGATGACGCGCGCAAGCACGCCAGACTCATTGTCGACAAGAACCGAAATCGTGGCGCTGCGCAGCGTCATGTCGGTGGAAACGGGCATCAGCTTAACCAATGCAAGAGGAGAACAACCTCCGGAGCTTACCGGCTGGGCAATCAAGCCACGAAAGCTGTCATGCCCAGCCAGGCTCCAATCGGTACGGACGAGAAACTGTCGTCAGACGAGGACAAGTCCAGCGTCGGTAATCCCCGCGCCGGAATCCTCGTGTTCCGGCCCCAGCAGCATCTCGTTGTGCGCCGCGCCACTGGGAATCATCGGAAAGCAGTTCTCCGCCTGGTCCACGGCGATGTCGGCGATGACCGCGGTCGGGCAGTCGAGCATCGCGTGGATCACGTCATCGAGCTGATCCACCGTCTTCGCCTGCATTCCGGTGGCATGGAACGCATCCGCCAGTTTGACGAAATCAGGCAGCGCCGCCGAATAGGTCTCCGAGTAACGACTGCCGTGCAGCAGTTCCTGCCACTGCCGCACCATGCCCATGTACTGGTTGTTCAGGATGAACACTTTCACCGGCAGGCGATACTGCGCCAGCGTGCCCATCTCCTGGATGTTCATCAGGATCGATGCTTCGCCGGCGATGTCGATCACCAAGGCGTCCGGGTGAGCGATCTGCACCCCCATCGCCGCCGGCAGTCCGTAGCCCATGGTGCCCAGTCCACCGGACGTCATCCAGCGGTTCGGCTTCTCGAAGGGGAAGTGCTGCGCCGCCCACATCTGATGCTGGCCGACCTCAGTGGTAATGTAGGTCTCCCGGCCGCGCTGGCGGGTAATCTCGGCCAGTCGCTGGATCGCGTATTGCGGCTTGATGATGCTGCCGCGCGCCATTGCCTGGGTGAATTTCAGGCTCTGCTTGGTGCGCCAGCCGTCGATCTGCCGCCACCAGTGGGCCAGCGCCTGGCGTATCCTGCGGTTCGTGGTTGGTGTTCCATGCCGCCAGCAGAGCGGCGAGCGCCTTGCCGGCATCGGCCATGATCGGCACCTCGACCGGCACGTTCTTGTTGATCGACGAGCCATCGATGTCGATATGGATCTTCCGTGAGCTGGGGCTGAATGCGTTCAGCCGGCCGGTCACCCGATCGTCGAAGCGCGCGCCAACGGCCAGCAGCACGTCGCAGCCATGCATCGCCAGATTGGCCTCGTAGGTCCCGTGCATGCCCAGCATGCCGAGGAACCTGCGGATCGCTCGCCGGATACGCCGCCCAAGCCCATCAGCGTGTTGGTGATCGGGAAGCCGGCGGTCCGTACCAGGTTCGTCAGAGCCTCCGCCGCCGCGGGGCCGGAATTGATCACGCCGCCGCCGGTATAGATCATCGGCCGCTTCGCCTGCTTCAGCAGCGCCACGGCCCGGGCGATCTGGCCCAGGTCCGGCTCGGTGCGCGGCCGATAGCTGGTATGCTGCTGCACCGGCTCCGCATACGGCGCCGGGTTGATGACGATGTCCTTCGGCAGGTCGATGACCACCGGGCCGGGCCGGCCGCTGCGCGCCACGTAGAACGCCTCGTGCACCACCCGTGCCAGATCCTCCGGCCGCTTGACCAGGTAGTTGTGCTTGGTGGCCGGGCGCGTAATGCCGGTGGTGTCGGCTTCCTGAAACGCGTCGTTGCCAATCAGGTGGGTCGGCACCTGGCCGGTCAGGCACACTACCGGGATACTGTCCATCAGCGCATCGACCAGCCCGGTCACCGCATTGGTGGCGCCAGGACCCGAGGTGACCAGCACCACGCCGACGCGTGCCGTCGAGCGGGCATAGCCTTCCGCCGCGTGCACCGCCGCCTGCTCGTGCCGCACCAGTATGTGACGGATCGCGTTCTGGTTGAAAAGCGCGTCGTAAATCGGCAATACGGCGCCGCCAGGATAGCCAAAAATAACCTCTACGCCCTGTTCCTTGAGCGCGCGTAGAAGGATTTCTGCTCCCGACTGATCCCATTCCGCCGACATCGACCGGCTCCCGCTGTTAAAGAGGATCGGACGCGATAGGCCGCCTGAAATCCTGGGTCAACACATGTTTTCAATAAATGTGAACAATTCATCGCGTTCACTTTCCGAAAATTGCGCGAAGCTGGAAAATCGCGCATGAATTGCGAAAGTGCGGGTCTGGGCTGCAAGACTGTGATGGCGAAACCAGGTTGCCTGGCGCTTGGTGTATTGAGCCGGTGACCAGTTCGGTCCGTCGGCGCGCTTCGTCGAGCGATAGGGCGCCGCGCAGATGCGCCGACAACTCCGGCACGCCATGTGCCCGCATTGCCGGCAAGGCGGGATCGAGATTGAGCGCCAGCAGGTCACGCACCTCCTCCAGCGCGCCCTGCCGCAGCATCGCATCAAAGCGCGCGGCGATGGCGGCGCGCAGCGCATCGCGCGGCGGATCGAGCAGGATGGCGGCGAACCGCCAAGGTGCCGGAGCACCGCGCTCGGTCTCTGCCACGCGGCAAGGCCGAGACCGGTGCCACGCCACACCTCCCACGCACGGGCGATACGCTGGCTGTCTTCGGGCCTCAGGCGTGCGGCGGTGGCGGGATCGACGCTGGGTCAGGCTGGCGTGCAGGGCGGCGGGTCCTTGTTCGGCCAGCAGGCGGCGCGCCTCGGCGCGGGCAGCCGGACCGGGATCGGCGATCTCGGCCAGCCCATCGGTCAGCGCCGCGAAATACAGGCCGCTGCCGCCGGTCAGGATCGGCCGGCGGCCGGCGTCTCGGGCTTCGCTCATCGCCACCAATGCGGCCTGCCGCCACCAGGCGACGCTGCCGGCCTCGGCGGCCGAGCGGATGCCGTAGAGACGATGCGGCAAGCGACGCTCTTCGCCGGCGGTCGGACGCGCGGTCAGGATGCGCAAGTTCGCGATACACCTGCATCGAGTCCGCGTTGATGATGGTCCCGCCGATGCGTTGCGGCGATCGCCAGCGCCAGGGCGGATTTGCCGCTGGCGGTCGGCCCGGCGACGATTAGCGCCTCAGGCACTCGGCTGACGCGGTCGTCATCGTGTTTCCTTCCTATGCCGCCCAGCATGTCGCAGACGGCCGCGTCCAAGGCTGTTGATGGCCGGCTGCGTGGCCATTGCGGATCGTGGGCGGTGGTTCCTGCACGGGCTGGCGAAGCCGAGGCCACCCACCGGGCCAGGTTCAGCGCGCTCCGATGCATTCGCCGCCAGACCATGGCCCGCGGAAAGCCATTGCTTGCGCCTCGATCGCCCCGCTGTCACGGTCGGCGCTAGCATGACCGCTGCCCTCACCCATGTCATGACCCTTGTCGCTCGCCGTGAGACAACCTGCCTCACGGCGGCGTTGATTGGCCGGGTGCGCGACGCGGTCCGGGGCGCCGAACCGGAAATCCTGTCGGCCGGCGAGGCGGCGCAGATCAAGCTGGCCGCACCGCCCGCCCCGGCCGTATTGCTCGCCGCGCTCGATGGCAAGCCGATTGACGCCATCACCGTCAAGACGCGTGGCCGCCGCAAGGCGCTGCTGATCGCCGACATGGACAGCACCATGATCACCGGCGAGACGCTGGACGAGCTCGCCGGTTTTGCCGGTCTCGGTGATCAGATCGCCGCTATCACCAAACGCGCGATGAACGGCGAACTGGACTTCAAGGCCGCGCTGCGGGAGCGTGTGGCCATGCTGCGCGGCCTGCCGCTCGATGCCTTGGAAAAGACCTGGCAACGCGTGCGGTTGACCCCCGGCGGGCGTGAGCTGGTGGCGACGATGCGGGCGCACGGCGCGCTGACGGCCCTGGTTTCGGGCGGATTTTCGTTCTTCACCGGCAAGGTTGCCGCCGAACTGGGATTTCATTCGTTCCGCGCCAACACGCTGCTGGACGATGGTTCGGTGCTGACCGGACAGGTCGCGGAGCCGATCGTGGACCGCGACAGCAAGCATGCCGCGTTGACCGAGCTGGCGGCGCAGCGCGGCTTGAAACTATCGGCGACCCTGGCGGTGGGGGATGGCGCCAACGACCTCGACATGCTGCGCGCCGCCGGCCTCGGCGTGGCGTTTCATGCCAAGCCAATCGTGGCGCAGGCGGCCCGGGCGAAGGTCGACCACGCCGATTTGCGCGCGCTGCTGTTCGCGCAGGGATACAAAGCGGCGGACTTTGTTGCAGGCTAATTTAGTACTCCGAGCCGCTGATGGCGCAAGATTTATGCTCCACCAATGATCCCTGGTGGAGAAATAAGCAGCCGAACTATCACCGCGGGACCGGTGACATGCGAAATCAGCAACGGGAGGTACCTTCCGCACGAACCGTGATTCACCGCGCGCAGCGCCAAATTTTTCCGGCTCCGTGCCCCTCGATCTGCCTCGCCTACTTCTTCGTGTTAAAGCCTTACGGCTGTCTCAAGCGCACGAACCCGGCGATCATCATCCGGTCCACTTACTCAGCTCGCCCAGTGCCACATGCTCATGCAGCGTGATCATGGCAACACCGCAAGAAAAGGCTTTAACACAAAGCAGCAGGCAAGGAAGAGCGAAGGCACTGAGCAGGCAAGATATAGCGCTTCGCGCGGGTGCGTGTCGGGGGCCCGTGCTGCCGTCGACGCCGGTGTAAGTTGATTCTGGCTACTACACCGACCGAGCGGTCAACCTGTGGCGACGATGAACAGCCGGGGAAACGGCAACAGAACCGAACCATCCGGCAGCGGCGGATAGGCGTCGACCAGCGCCGTACGATACGCCGCCAGGTAGGAGGCTGCCTCCGCTGCGTCGAGCGGCGCCACGAACGGCCTTAGCCCGCTGCCCTTGAACCACTCGACCACCGCGTCCGTTCCACCCTCCAGCACATGATGATACGTGGTTAGCCAGATATCCACGCGCTCGGCATGCGGGCGCAACAGACGATAGTACCACTCAGCGCCCTGCCGTTCCGTCCTGGCCGCCGCGGCCCCCGCGAGCTTTTGCCGCCACGGCCCCTCGGCCGCCACTTGTCGCATCAGCCGGTGCGCCGGCTCCTCCAGATTGTCCGGCATTTGCACGGCCAGGCTGCCACCGGATGCCACCTTGCGCATCAGGCGCGGCAACACGGTTTCGTGCTGCGGCACCCATTGCAGGACGGCATTCGCCAGGATCACGTCGAACCGGTCCGGCGGGTCCCAGGTGTCGATGCCGCCGAGGTCGAACCGCAGCGCCGGCAGCCGCTTGCGGGCCGCCGCGATCATGTCGGGTGAGCTGTCCAGTCCGCTGACCTCGGCGGCTGGGAAGCGCGCCGCTAGCACTTCGGTGGAGTTGCCCGGGCCGCAGCCCAGGTCGATGGCACGTTGGGCCTCGGTCGCCGGCACCGCGTGCAGCAGGTCGCGCACGGGTCGCGTCCGCTCATTCTCAAAGCTGCTGTATTCGGCGGCGGACCAACTCATTGCTCGTCTTTCCCTGGCGGATCGGGTGGAAAGCTAGCGCGATCTGGGCGCCCGATCCAGCTTACGGCATCCCGGCATCGGCTCCATCTGCGCACGAGATCGCCGCCATCGGATCGCGTCAGGTCTCAGATCACCCCAGCTTGCCGCAGTGCGTCGCGTTCGGTCGCGGGATAATCCAGCTCCATCAGGATTTCGTCGCTGTGCTCGCCCAGCGCGGGAGCAGCGCGGCGCACCTGGCAGAGCAAGACGAACTGAACCAAGAAACAGGACATA
>CAWISS010000010.1:0-705542 GCA_963838815.1 uncultured Alphaproteobacteria bacterium
GGTAGCGAACCCGCTCTAAACCGTATTCAGCAGCGCCTGCGCCGAACGGGTTCTTCAAGGTCGGGCCCAGCATGATCTTGCCGAAGCTAGCCCGTGACCGACTGCGATCATCGCTGCGAAACTGTATAGGGTGGTGCAACGACGCGAATTCTCGCCATCATGCCACCGTCTTCATGTTCAAGAATGTGGCAGTGAAAGACGAAATCGCCGATTTGGGTGAAAGGGATGCGCAGTTTGACAATGTTTGGATGGCATCCTGGCGTGTTGAACTTGGCGATCGATCCATCGCAATTGGCACTGTCCTTTGCATGCACGATCGGGACGTTATCCTGCAGCACAGCAGCATCGTCGATGCGGTCAGGTTGTGTTGGTCCGCTGTTCACCAGCCAGAAGCGGGTTTGATGGATGTGGAAGTTGTGGTCCTCATCCGTCAGGTTGATGACCTCCCAGGTTTCCCTGGTGGGATGCCGTGCGGTGTCCAGCGCCGCGGTCAGGCATATCGTCGTCTGCGTCGGATCGAACGACCGCATCGGCGTGACCAGTCGCTCCTGTCCGTTGCGCGTGATGACCGAGGTCGCGATACCGAACCCGTCGCTTCCCGGATGCGGATTGCCGAAATAGATCCGCCTGTGCTCGCCTTGTTTGAGGTTAGCGCAGGATGGATCAGTGCGCTGGCCGAGCCTGAGTTGTTGATCAATGGCGTATTGAGGGGCCTGCTTCAGGTCTGGCTGCATGGTGACGCTTGGCGCGCCAGTGGGTGGGATTTTGGCTTGCTGCTGCAGTTCCGTCACCACGACGGGATGTGATTGTCCCGCCGCCAGCAGTCGCGGCGCTCTGCCCAAGACACCAGCCGGTGACAGCGCCGGCTGAACCTCACTTTGCAGCTTCAGGGCGGTCGCAAGATTGGCAACGGGCGAAGCTAGTGTTACGGATGCGAGATCGATTGCTGGCCAATTGTCACCGCCGGTGTCGTAGTTGGCGGTGCGAAAAACCGCATGAATCGCGTTAGCCTGCATGTTCAACACCCGCAGCTCGACACGAGCGCTGGGCATCATGCGGATGTTACGGGTGCAGACGGCGTCCCCATGACGGCCGCCCGGTACATCGGGACAGCGGAATGGGACCAGCTTGTTGCCAAACTGTGTTTTCAGTCGAGACATGTCGCCGGCAAGCGCGGCATCGATCGTAATCCCGTCGATCGACAACACCTGCAGCGGCAGGGCATCGGCGCCACCGTCGGGCTGTAGCGAAAGGCTGTAAGAGCGGCTTCCCGCGCTGTTGACAATACGCCAGATCTCGCCTTGCCCGCCGACTGGAATATCCGGGTAAACCTGCCCATTGATCGAATGAACCCAGTGGCCGCCGCCAAATCCTGCCCCGGCATCTCCGGCACAGACGCCCTGCCTTGGCGGCTCTCCGACGGTCTGGGTCGGCTGACAGAAGGCCGGGTCCTGCTGCGTCTTGAGGGTGCCGTCGGACAGTATTTCCGAGTCCTTTAAAATCATCAGTCGCTGATTGGCCGAGGCAACCTCCGCCTGACATTCGGCGTCGCCGGCGCAGCGGTCCGCCAGGCTGCCGACGGTAATGGCACCCGACAGGCCAGCGGTAACCTGATTGAGCGCCAACCCGTGCATGTGCGGGTGGAACCAGAACAGTCCGGATGGATGATTAAGCAGATCGATGCGATATTCAGCCGCGTTCTGTGCCACATCCATATCGGGATGGTTGCCGCCAGGTTCCATCGGGTTCCCGCCGGAGGTTGGTTGCGTCCGTGGCAGATGCAGCCGCTTCTCCCGCATTGTCGACGCCGGCTGCGCGGCTGCGATGGGCGGACAGTCGCCGCCGGAATTCGCCGCATTCTTCACTTCGACAAAGACGTAGTCGCCATAAGTATCGGTCGAGTCCGCCGCTCGGCGTGGTTCAACGATAAGGCCGTGCGTGTGAATATTCGTCGGGTTGTTGACCAGGTCCGGATTATCCGCGCGGTGGTCGGCGTCACAGACGACCGGAAGACTGTTGACCAGCCGCATACGCAGTATGTCATTCTTAGCCAAGTGCAGCTCGACGCCGCCATAGGGCGCATGGGTGCTTGCGGGATCGCAGGCTGTTTGCGTAACCGAGGCACGGGTGCAAACTTCGTAGACCCATCCGGTGGTCTGGAAAGAGCCAAGCGCGAGGTTGCTCGTGGCCCTCGCTTTGACGATGAGATCAAGTTCTCCGTTGACGCTTTGAAAAACCGGCGGCGGCTCAAGCTCCGCGCCGAGCGTTACGTGGGAGCCAAGTGGCAACGTCGCGGCCGTTGCGGCGAGCGTGGCGTACGCCCATCGAGCAGAACGTCTCATGCGTTGATCCTCCGATAGTTTCATTGTCGGCCTGTTGACCGGGTTGAGGCATGCTTCCGTAGAGGCCGTGAACCCGTATCCATCTTTACATCTTGCACATGAACGCACCAGTTTCTCGAGGCGTTATCAAGACTGTTGGGGAAGCCGGACGTGCTACGGACCGCTGGACATTGATGGTCTGCAATGTTCTCGTCCGGCACGCTCTGACGAGTCCCCTCGAAGGTGTGCGTATCCGAACCAAATGGCCGTCATCAGACCTTTGCGCTGAGCGCGTCGGCGGCCTGGCGCAGGAAGTCAGCCAGGTCACCCATGACGGCACCATGCGGGAGGGGCGAGAAGGCGCGGCTGATGTAGCTCATTATCTCGGCCGGCTCCCGCCTGTGCGTCCCGGTCTTGGCGTCGAAATGCACCGGCGGCAGGGGCAGGACGCGGTCATGCGGCATGATCCTGCTGGCGAGCATCTCCGCCCCGGGCCGAGCCGCCGGACCGTTCGGAAGCTTGGGGATTGGGGCCGGGGCCTCCGATCGGCAGAATACGGCACCGGGCGCGCCGGTGTCATCGGTCTTACTGTAGGTGCGCTGGACAGTCCAAGTATTCGCGCCGACGGTGATGGTCGCGCTCTCGCCGTTGCACAAGTCCCCGTTCTCGCCGCTCGCATTGAACTCGAACCAAGCATCGAGCTGCGGGTCCGTGGTCATTTCGGCGAATTCATGGCTCGCGACTTGGGTCAGCCGCTGTTCCTGCGTTTCGGTCAGCTTCAACGAGCACGCTCCGTCGCCGCCGGGGCAGGAGCTCTTGAGGCAAGCGTCGTTCAGGCCGGGAATGACTGCGAAGTACAGCGGATTGCCTGCCCTAGTCCTGAACCAGCTATGAAAGCCGAACGCGTCGTCGCTGGTTGCGGCGCACATGACGATCCCGCCGTCATGAACGGATATGCCCTCGGCGAGATAGACCATCACGCATGTGTTGCCGCCGGTCGGTTCGGCCAGCGCGCCAGAATCGATCGCCGCCTGCAGAGTGTTCTGGATGGCGGCACCATCAAGGTCCGCCGTCACGTTGGAAAAGAACGACGTGTTGACGTACAGTCCCCGCCCCACCCGTACTGGCTCAGCACGTTCATGAAATTGCTGCCGACCAGGTCCTGGTGAAACTGCGCGAGCCGCCCAGCGCGGGTGAGGTGTGCCGGGTCGGTGGTCCACGCCGAACCCCAAAGGCTGACGTTCACCAGGGGGCAGGTGACGACCGGGCCGCCGTGGTAGCTGAAGTTGGGGTGTGCGGCGGCGGGCGCGCCGCCAGGCACGGTGTCTCCTTCCTGCCGGCGGAGGGTGGGGCGACTCAACCTGGGGCTTACGCCCCCGCGGGCGACAAGGCCCGCTAGCGCTTCGCCCGTTCGTTCTGGTGCAGCAACGTCACTGCTCATGGTGGTCCTCGTTATGTCTGACGGATCGCCTGCCTCAAGGTGCAGGCGATCCGACCCTGCCACCACCGCCACGTCGGCGCTGTGATCTGGCGCACAGGTGCACGCAAACACGGCTACAATTTCGGGGGTTCTGCCACGACCGTCGTGCGCGGATTAGAGGCGCCGACCCCCGGGACGCGCGCATCGCGTCCGCTCGCTCGGCCAGCGCGCGTTTGCAGCCGCCGGGGAGTTTCCGTAAAGCGGAGGTGGAATGTTGGAGACAACGCCATGAGCAGTCTCATCGGGAAAGTCATCCTCGTCACCGGCGCCAGCCGTGGCATTGGCGCCGCCGCGGCCACGGCCCTGGCGAAGGCCGGCGCCACCGTGGTGCTGACGGCACGCGATCGCTCGGTTGGTGGGGGAGGTGGCACAATCCATCGTCGACGCCGGCGGAGCCGCCTCGGCGCACGCCTGTGACGTATCCGACTACGATGCCGTGGCGGCCTTGGTCGCCGCAACAAAAGATCGCTTCGGCAAATTGGATGCCTTGGTCAACAACGCCGGCGTCATCGAGCCGATCGCCTCGATCGTGACCAGCGATCCCGCGGTCTGGGCGCGCAACATCGAGATCAACCTGACCGGTCCCTACCATGCCATCCGCGCCGTGCTGCCGGGGATGATCGCTGGCGGTGGCGGAACGATCGTCAACATTTCCTCGGGCGCCGCGATCCGCCCGCAGGAGGGATGGAGCGCCTATTGCAGCGCCAAGGCCGGGCTGCACATGCTGACCCGTGCCGTGGCGCTGGAAACCGCCGGGACAGGCATCCGTGTGTTCGGCTTCCAGCCCGGCACCACGGACACCGACATGCAGGTGCTGATCCGCGCCTCCGGCATGAACCCGATCAGCCAGATCCCGCGCGGCAACCTAACTCCGGTCGCGCATCCAGCGGCGGCCATCGTTTACTTGTGCACACCGGCGGCGGACGATCTGAACGGCCAGGAGTTCAGCCTGCGTGATGAAGCGTTCCGCGCCCGCCTGAACCTGGAGACAGCGTGATGGATGCCGGAGTCAGGACCGGTCCGCTGGACGGGATCAAGGTGATCGAGATCGGTCAGGCGCTGGCCGGTCCGTTGGCCGGCGTGATCCTGGCCGACATGGGCGCCGACGTCATCAAGATCGAAAAACCCGACGGCGGCGACGATGCCAGGCTTTGGGGCCCGCCCTTCGTCGATGGCGACTCGGTCAGCTTTCACACCAACAACCGCGGCAAGCGCTCGGTGACGCTGGACATTAAGACCGCGGCGGACGTGGCGAAGCTGAAGCGGTTGGCGGGGGATGCCGACATCGTCGTTCAGAACCTGCGGCCGGGGATCGTGGACGATCTCGGTATTGGTCCAGACGCGCTGATGGCGACGAACGAAAGACTGATCTACTGCTCGATCTGGGCATTCGGCTACACCGGTCCGCTGAAGCTGGCGCCGGGGTTCGATCCGTTGCTGCAATGCTATGGCGCGGTGGTCACGTTGACCGGTCGGCCAGAGGATCCGCCGACCTTCTGCGCCCCGGCGATCAACGACACCGCCACCGGAATGTGGTGTGTCATCGGCGCGTTGGCGGCGCTGCAGCAGCGTGACCGCACCGGCCGTGGTTGCGTCGTCGACGCGTCACTGTTCGAAAGCGCGGTGGCCTGGGTGCAGGGGCCGCTGAATGCCTACAACGTCACCGGTACCCTGCCGGCGCGGCATGGCGCGGCCAGCGCAACTCTGGCGCCCTATCAGATCTTCGAAACCGCCGACCGGCCGATTTGCATCGCCGCCGGCAATGACCGGCTGTTCGTCAAGCTGGCACGCGCCATGGACCATCCCGAGTGGTGCGACGATCCGCTGATGTCCAACGGCCGCAAGCGGGCGGCCAACCGGCAGGCGCTGGTGGACGCGATGCAGCCAGTATTGTTGACGCGGACGCGGCAGGACTGGATGGGCATTATCGGTGAGGCAGGCGTACCCTGCGCGCCGGTGAACAACATCGCCGAACTGGCGGAAACCGAGCAGTTGCAGGCGATGGACCTGATGCGGACCTTGCCGGGAAGTGCGTTGAAGATCGTCGGGCTGCCGATCACCTTCGACCGGCGGCGGCCGCATCCGCGCAGCAATTCGCCAAAGCTGGGGGCGCATAACAGGGAGGTGTTCGGAGAGTAGTTGCGTTCGTACAGTACATATCCAACCGCTAATGCGACACCGCCCCCACTTCGATGTGACACCGGCTCCCCAAGTGTCATCCCCGGCGGCTCCCCAAGTGTCATCCCCGGCGCAGGCCGGGGACCCACGTCTTTGTCCCCTCCAGCCCAGCCACTTGAGGGCCTCCGGTACCGACTTGACAAGGACAAGCTATCCTTACTGACGCTTGGCCACGGCCCCGACTTCGTCGACACTCTTGCCCTTGATCTCATCCGCCGTGACACGCTTGGTGATCGGAAGCATCGTTATGCTGTTGTAAGAAGGGTCGAAGGCGTCGCTGAAGACTGTCCGTCCGTCCTTCAGCCGAGCATTCACGTCGGCGAATACTGCCGGGAGATTGTCGGTCTCGATTTCCCAGATCATCATGTAGCGCTGCGGCTGTGTCCCGTCGAATTGCGTATCGGACAGCTTGAAGAACTGCGCTGCGACGAAGCCTGGAATGCGCAGCAGATCGTGGATGTGCTGGCCTTCATACCATTTCAGGTAGGTGTCTTCCTTGCCGGCGACCGGGTTGCTGTAGACCATGAAATAGTACTTCTGCTTCTCGGCCGCGACGCTGCTTGTTATCGACGACACCAGGCAGAAAGACGCCAGCAGTGTGCCGATGAGTAGATGGTTCTGGAGCATTTCCTGTTCCTCGTTTTGGTTGATTCAATTCGATGCGTGGTCAGGCGGCGCGTTTCGTAGAGATGTCGCAACTCAGCAAAGCATCGTCGGTCTTTCTCGCCAAAGGTTCCGTCAGCCGGTTTCGTTCCTTGCTGCCTCTGTCTGGTGACGCATGCATGAATTAAGAATTCTGAGACGGCGTTGACTTAGCGGAATGGGTCTTGCGCCCTCACCATCCATCAGTTTCATGTTGACCAGAGGGCTGGTAGGGGCATGGCGGCTTGAAGGAGTCTGGCAATGCGCCGCAGGCCTCTCGTGAACCAGGACGTTCTGGAGCGCGCGACCTTCTTCGGTTGATGCTTCGGAAGTTTTTTTCGGCCGGGGTCGGATGGTTCTCGGCGTCCCATTGCCCGGTCGAAACTGCGCAGTAGAGCGCGAGCGCCATGACGAGCAGCAGGCGCGCGAGGCGGTCGGGATGCAGGATCTGCGTGTCCTCGACGCCGAAGCCGCGCGACTTGAAGTCCGAGAACATTGGCTCGATCGCCCAGCGCGACGAGTAGTCCAATGTCCTGAGATAGCTCGGCTTCGCCGACATGGCGATGATCCATGCCTCATCATGGCCGGGATCGCGGATGATGCCGATGTTGGTGGTGGCTTTCTTGGCCGTGAGTTGGACATCTACAAGCCTGAAGACGTGAGCGTCCGCAAGGGCTCCGGTCTTGGCCTTCTTGCGGCCCTGGTTGACCACGAGGTTGCCTTTGAGGCGCAAGCGGTAGTCCCAACCGTGGTCCTGGCACAACGAGATCAGGTCGGCAGTGCCGTAGAAGCGATCCGCCATGAGGCAGACCTGCGCTGCCTCGGGCAGCCAAGACGCAACCGCTTCGAGCAGCTCCCTCTGCACGTCAAAGCCGATCGGCCCTTCGGTCGCCTCGACCCGCCAAGCCAGCGGCAAGGCGCGCTCACCGTACCGCAGCGCCAGCATCAGGACCTGATGGCGGTCGGACAGTTTGGACTGGTCCATGATCAGCACGACCGGCTGTCCATCGGCCGACGCAGCGCGGTCGAGCACCTCGCACGCGAACGGCTCCATCACCGCGTCAGGGTCGATCAGCCCGTTGCCCAGCACGCGCGCAATCCATTGGTAGCGCATGTCAGCGCGCGCCGCTGCGCGCGGAAGCGCCGCCGCCAAATCCATCAGGTTGGCGCTGCGAACATCCAGCATGGTAGCCGTCAGGAGTGCCAGGTTGTCGCGCTGCGTCTTGCGCTGCCAGGGCAGGACACGCTTGAACTCCTCAATCAGCCCATCCGCTATCCGCCTGATCCCACTCACGATCCGCATCCGCCCCAACCAAAGACGGACACCTCACATCACACGTCGATTCACCCGTCAACTCAACCCACCCAAAACTGATGGATGGTCAGTCTTGCGACTTTACGGCACTAAGGTGTGCGGCTATAGCCGGCCTTACGAGCTTGGCATGTCGATGAACTGTCCTTAAAGTCTCAGAATATGCGGAGCTTGGGAGAGAAATCATGTCAGAAGACGACAAAGTCGTCAAAACTAGTGCGTTTTCGAATGGAAAGAAGGCAATTGCTTGATTGGCTGCCCTATTAGCAGCCGCCGTTTGCCATCGTTTCTCAGATTGGCGACTTTCCCGACAAAGCGCAAACAGCCTGCGAGACCCTTGGGATTTGCGCTAACCACACACTCGCTACATTACCTGGAACATATAGCGGCTGGATCAAGATCAGTGTGACACTGAGCAACAAATCGCCCAAAGAAATCACCGAGCCTTATAAGTTAACCATTGATAAGGTTTCAGGCAAAGGTGCAATCACGGGAAGTATGTTTACGGGCGGTATAACCACGGATATCATCATGAAGCAAACAAGTCGCTTATACACTTCGAACTTGAGGTGTCGCCCGGGGAATTCCCTTCACGTTAGATCTCTACTTTAGCGGCTCAATTGAAGAAAGTGCAATTAGAGGCACCTGCTCGATGAGCAGCATGGAGTTGGCAAAAATAGCGGGGGCAACGGGGACTAGTGCACAATGCACGACATTTGAATTTTATAAATGACGCGGGAGCATGGTTTGAGCGCGGCGGCGGGTGTTGCCCGACTTCAGCTTCAGCGGCAGCCGTCAAACTCAACGTGATTGGCACCGGGATTCGCAGGCCGCTTGCGGATCAGCTCGCTCATCTCTGCTCCTGTGGGCCGTTTCCCTGTAGCTCTAACCTTCGATGAACCGCCATTGCGAAACTTAAGACTTCTGAACGGCATTTTTATAAATTGCCCGCTAACAGTTGGGCGACATTGCCAAGCGCAAGAATTAACTTCAGGTCCTTCCTGATTTATTAGCAACAGCCATCAGACTAGCGAATTTGTCGAGTGCCTCGCGAGCTAGCCGCGTCGTGACCTCACCAGCCGGCAGTGCTTGGCCAAGCCGCGCGGCTTGGCCGGACCACAGCGGAGTAAAGTCCGTTTTGCCCTCAGCCTCGGCACGGTTCCGAAGCTGCTGGAGGTGAACGCCCGCAGTCGGAAACACCGGCGCGATGTCCGCAATCGGCCGCGTCCCGGACAAGACGGTTTTGCAATACACGTGCCGTGCGGTTGGCTGAAACGTTCGTCGCATGTGGCGTTGGTCTCGCGTTGGGCGTCGTGGTGCAAAGCCGCTACCGCTGCCTCAGGGCATGCCATAAATGCGCTGCCCATTTGCACACCGGTGGCGCCTAAAGCAAAGGCCGCTACAATGCCACGCGCGTCACCGACGCCTCCTGCGCGTGACTGAACGCCGACAAGCATCCGCAGCGGCAAAATTCCGAAGACGATAGGTTTCGTTGGTTCCTTCTACATGCGGTTAGTGGCCGCCCGACGCCCTGGGCGATGACAGCATCAGCGCCCGCCTGTTCCAGCGCACAGCTTCCTGAACCGTGTAGGAGCGCAACCATATGTCAGTGAGTTACATAACCCGCAAAGATCGGGCGCAGGCAGCCCGAAGTGGAAGCGACCACGTCCGGCCGCTCTGTTTCCACTACCTCACACATTGGCGCATTGAATGGAGGGCGGGGGATAACCGGCGGGATCGTATCGGAGTTGATCCCAGCCTCGCGACGGTATGGCTCCAGTGTGGCATGCCAGGCCGCGCGTCGCGCCTCGTCGCTCGGGAGATCGTCGTGACAGAAGACTTTACGTTTATTGGCCGGTTTGTCAGGGCGCGGAAGCGGGTAATCTCGGCTCGCGCTTGATCCGGCGACGCCATTGAGAGGCCCAGAGAACCGAATGCTCCTGCGGCTGAGACCACAGCCGCCAATTCGACGGTTGCCGCCCGCATGGGGGCCGAAGACGGAAGAGCCCGGTCAGGCTTAACAGCTTGGTGAGGCCAACGGCTCCGCAATTTACACGAAAACTATTCGAATGCGGTAGCGCTGCGCGAGAAGGTGCCGCGCAAGTGGACTATCATCCTTCATGCGGTAACAGCTGTGAATAGAGCAGCAGACGGAGCCTAACTGCGGAGGTTGGCGAGCCTACAAAATTCCCTTGGGCCGAATAGCGCTAACCGCTTTTGTGACATTGCTCAGAATGAGATAAAAAACTGCATCAAAACCAAGGCGCTGACATAATTGCTCTTTTTCGATGCAGATTTCTGATGCACAATGAAGGCATGATTTACGGCTATGCCCGCGTCTCGACGGACGCCCAGGACCTCACCAGCCAGCTCGCCCAGCTCAAGGCCGCAGGATGCGACGACGATCTTCCGCGAGAAGATCAGCGGCGCAACGGCCGACTGACCGCAGCTAAAGAAGCTGATGACATCCTCAGCCGCTGGCGATGTGGTGATGATCGCAGCGGTTGACCGCCTCTCGCGCGACACAACCGACCTGTGGTGATCGCCCGCGACATGCAGCGCGCTGGCGCTGGGCTGCGTCCTGGCGAGCCGGTTGGATACCACAGCCGGCTTCAGACTATTCGGCTTTCCACGCCTGCTTTCCGCCAGTACAATTGCCCCGATCATTGACGCACGGCGCGAGGACGCGCAGACGCCAAGGCCGAGGGCGTGAAGTTCGGGCGCAAGCCGAGCCTGACGCCGCACCAGCAGAAGGAAGCGCGGAAGCGGATCGAGAATGGCGAAACACAGCGCAGCGTCGCCCGCAGCTACAACGTCAGTCAGGCGACGATTTTAAGGTTAGCTACGATGGGTCGGCCAAGGTGGGCCTCAATTAAAATCGAGTTTGGCAATGAAACCTTAAAGGACAAAACAAAACAGCAGTTCGACAAAGCACCGGGCGCTATATTCCATTATTTGCAGAGCGTCGCATCCATCGTAACTGCTCAACCCGCCCGGTGATGGGGCTAGGAAATTGGCCTTGACGCGGTGACGGGCGACTCGGTTCAAGGTCAGGGTGAGCCCCGACCTTGAGCTGAGCAGACTTTCCCACGCCGAGAAGGACGCGCTGATCCTGACGCTGATGGCGCGTCTGGACGAGGCTCACAAGCTGATTGCCGAGTTGCGAGCGCGCATTGATGACCTGACCCGGCCGGGCAAGACCCCGGACAACTCCAGCCTGCCGCCGTCGAAGGGGCAGAAGCTGAACCGGCCTGAGAAGGCTGAGCGGCAAGGCCCGCGCAAGGGCAGCCTGGGCCGCAAGGGCGGCGGGCGGGCGCTCACCGCCGAACCGGACGAGAGGGTCGTCGTCAAGCCGGTGCGCTGCCATCACTGCCAGACGGCCTTCACCAACGCCGACCATACGCTGGACGCCCGCTACGACAAGATCGACCTGCCGCCGGTGCGCCCGGTGGTCACGCGGGTGGACCGCTATTGCGGGGCTTGCCGCTGTTGCGGCGCCACCACGCTTGCGCCGGTGCCGGAGGGGCTGGAACCGGGCACGCCGTTCAGCCTCAACATCGTGGCGTTGGCGATGTATCTGCGCTTCGTGCACGCCGTCAGCTACAAGCGGCTTGCCCGGCTGTTGCTGGACCTGTTCGGCCTGGCGATCAGCGAGGGCGCGCTCGACGCGGCCTTCCGCCGCGGCCAGCCGCGGTTCGATGCCGAAGTCTCGGCCATTCTGGCCCGCCTGCGTCGCGCCCGGGTGATCTACTCCGACGAAACCGGCGTGCGTATCGACGGCCGTGGTCACTGGAACTGGGTTTTCCAGAACGAGAACGTGGTGATCCACATCGTGCGCCCCAGCCGCGGTGCGGGTGTCGTGGCCGAGGTGCTGGGCGGCCATCGTCCGGCGCTGTGGGTGTCCGATCTGTATGGGGCGCAGCAGGGGCATTCCGAAGCCTGGCAGGTCTGCCTCGCCCACCAGTTGCGCGATTGCCAGTATGCCATCGACGCCGGTGACGCGGTGTTCGCCCCGCGCATGAAGGCGCTGGTGCTGCGCGCCGTCGTGCTGGCCCGCCGCCATCGCGGTCTTGCCGCAAGCACTCGGCGGCAATACCGTCGCCGTTTGGACCATGCGCTCGATGCCGCCATGGCGTTGGCGCCCACCGCGCGCGACGGCCAACCACTGCGCAAGCGATACGCCAAGGTGCGCGGCCATCTGTTCACGTTCCTCGATCACCCCGAACTCGCCGCCGACAACAACAGCAGCGAACGCGAATTGCGGCCCACCGCAACCTACCGCAAGGTCACTGGAGGCTTCCGGTCAAGCTGGGGAGCGGACCTCTATGCCGGTATTCGATCCATTATCGGCACCGCAAAGCGACGCGGCATCAATGCCTACCAGGCCATCGTCGCAACCCTACGCGGCGAAACAATTCTTGACCCGGGTTGAGCAGTTACAGAGAATGTGACCACGTTAACATAGTTCGACTTACTGTGCTTAAAAAATGGTTTGAAACACCGCACCGCATCCCACCATTTGGCATAATCATAGCCATCAAGGCATCCCGACAGGCGGACAAAACGACCACAGAGGCGCGCCATTTTTTCGCAAGGTGCATCAGGCCCTGGCCGATGTGGACGTCTTTGAGCCCAATATTCCACGCGCTAACGCGACCAGGCTCCATGCTCGCCTTCAGGAATTTCAAAATGAACGAAAAGATATGAGATGGGCATCAGTGCGTATCATTAACAATCAGAATTTGTTCTTGGTGGAAGGCGGGCTTCACCTTTATCTGTGGCATGGCGCTTTACCTACTAACGCCTACCGTCTCGCTGCAGATTACTGCGAACACTATGATCCGCGCTATGGAACTGGCCTTAATGGTCCGAGCGACAACAAGATCGAAGAGATAGCGGCTTCGTCCTCGCGATGGAGGCTCACGAGGCGGCACAATCAAAATTACCCTTACGCAAATTATGAACCTTTCCGCACTTTCCTTAAGGGCGCTTTATCCGACTTACCATAAAAGGTACGTTATGCGGTCGCGGTCGATGAACAACCCCTGCTCCTTCCCAAAAAATCCCACGGCCAACTCTAATCACTCCGCCGCCAGCGCCGGCCGCATCGCCAGCCGCCGCAACGCGCGATCGATCCACTGCGCGGTCAGCTTCTCCTGCGTCCCGTTCTGCCCAAGCCGCTCGTGCAACGCCGGGAAATCCACCCGGTCCAACGCCTGGTCCTGGTTGAAGCACGAGAACACCATCGTCCGCTCGCCGGTCTCCGGGTTGACCTGCGGCTGCAGGCACTGCGCACAGACTTCCTTCATCATGCATTGCATGGGGGAGTTGATCGACCCGATCGCGCTGTGCCCCGGCTTCAGGTACGGCGCCAGCAGCCCATGCCGAGCGGCGCCGACGGCTTGCATCATGCGGTCGGAGCCGATGACAATCAAGCGGTCCGCCTCCGCCAGCCTCACCGTCTGCTCGCCCAATGCGCCCGACCCATAGGCCGCCATCGCCTGGACGATATTGCCGACAAACGTCTTGTCGTCCGGCCGGTCGGGGTTCGGCGCAAACCCCGGCGCCTCATCGCAGCACCAGACGATGACATCGGCGGCACGCTCGATCTCGGCAACCTTGTACCGATCCCGCATCGCCTTGTAGCCGGCGAAGTAGACGACCTTCGATCCCGCCGCACGGGTCGCCGCACCGATCGAAAACAGCACCGCATTGCCCAACCCGCCGCCGACCAGGGCCACGGTGCTTCCGGCATGGATCTCCGTCGGCGTCCCGGTCGGACCCATCAGCACCACCGGTTCCCCCGGCTTCAGCATGGCGCACAGGTCGGAACTGCCACCCATCTCCAGCACGATGACGCTGACCAGCCCGGCCGAGGGGTCGGTCCAGGCGCCGGTCATCGCCAGGCCTTCCATCGTCAGCACGGTGCGGCCGATACCGGGCTCCTCATCCGACGCGGCCAGCACCTCAAAATTCTGCAGCCGGTAGAACTGGCCGGGCCGGAACGCGCGCGCCGCGGCGGGGGCGCGGATCACCACCTCGACAATCGTCGGCGTCAGCCGGTGCACGACGTGCACCCTGGCTGTCAGCCCGTCACGCGCCGCGGCGATCAGCTCCGCACCCAAGATCGGTGTCGCCGGCAGCGCCGCCAGCGCGCGGGACACCACGGGATAACCGCGTTTCGCGCCGCCCATCGCCTTGACCACATTGCCGAAGAAACTCGGGTGCAGGTCGCCGAAGAAACTGATGAAGCGGCCGTTCTCGGCGCGGTGCATCAGCACCCGGGCCTCGTCCGGCTTCGCCAGACCACGCACCGGTTCGACCTTGAGCCCGTTCTCATCCACCGCCTGGAAATAGCGGCCATCCAGTTTGATGCGATCGTCCTCGCGCGCCAGCACCGTGTTCGGCTGAGTGCCGGCCGCGACCAGGATGGCGCGGGCCGGCAGCACGACCTCGGATCCATCCGCACGGGTCAGGCGCAGTGCCTCGGCATGACCAAATCGGTCGGTTTCCACGGCGGCGGGGCTCAGGCCCTCGGCGAAGCGCACGGCTTCCTCCATCGCCTTGGCGACTTCCTCATGGTTCAGCGTATAGGACGGGCTGTCGACCAGCCGGCGCCGATACGCGATGGTCGCACCACCCCAGCTATCCAGCAACTCGGCCAGCCTCGGCTCTCGTCCCTCGGCGGCGGCGGCCTTGCGTTCGGCGGCGATTGCCGCGGCATGGGCGAGAAATTCGCTGGCGGTTTCGGCTTCCTCCAGCGTCCAGCGAAGCCGCACCGCCATCTCGCCCTTTTCCGCCACCAGCGTGCGGTAGCGCAGGGCGAATTTTTCGACTTGGCGCACATAGTAGGCCAGGCTTTCGGTCGCCGTATCAATCGCGGTCAGGCCGCCGCCAATCACCACCACCGGCAGGCGAAGCTGCAGGTTGGCGATCGAGGATGCCTTCGCCGCACCCGTCAGTTGCAACGCCATCAGGAAATCCGAGGCCTGCCGCACCCCCCGCGCCAGCCCATTCGGAATATCCAGCACGGTCGGCTTGCCGGCGCCCATGCACAGCGCGATGTGATCAAACCCCATCGCCCAGGCATCGTCGATCGACAGCGTCGCGCCGCCGCCGAAGCGGACCCCGCCGAAATGCGCGAACGCCGCTCGGCGTTCCAGCAGCAGGCGCACCAGCTTGAGGTAGTTCTTGTTCCAGCGGACAGTAATGCCGTACTCGGCCACGCCGCCAAACCCAGCCATCACGCGATCATCCAGGTTCTCGAACAGCGTCTCCACGTCGCGCACCGGCGTGTTGGGGTCAAAGCCGAGCGGCTCGATTTTCAGGCCATCGATGGCAACGACGGTGTGGCCGTCGTTCATCAGGTGGTGCGCGAGGGTGAAACCGGCGGGCCCCAGGCCGACAATAAGAACTTTCCGGCCGCTGTCGGGGCGCGGCAGCGGGCGGCGGATGTCGGCCGGGTTCCAGCGGGTCAGGAGGGAATAAATCTCGAAACCCCATGGCAGCGACAGGACATCCTTCAGGATGCTGGTTTCGGTCTGGGGAATGTCGACCGGCTCCTGCTTCTGGTAGATGCAGGCCTTCATGCAATCGTTGCAGATGCGGTGGCCGGTGGCGGCCATCATCGGGTTGTCGATGGCGATCGTGGCGAAGGCACCCAACACGCTGCCCTGGGCGCGCAGGACGTGCATCTCGCTGATCTTCTCATCCAGCGGACAGCCCGCCAGCGTCACCCCGAACACCGATTTCTGGAACTGCCCGGTCTTGCGATCCTTCAGGCCCTTGCTGCAGGAATCCTTGCCCTGCGTGTGGCACCAGATGCAGTAGTTGACCTGATCCAGTGCCTGCTGCGTGTTCATGCCGTGGTCGGTGAGCACAAAACCGTCGCGGTGCCGCCAGTCATGCTCCGGCAGACGCAGCATGGTGACGCCGTCGCGCTCAATTGTTTCCACCGGCACCAGATGCTGCGGATCGATGCGGCGCGGCACCTGGAACAGGGTGCCGCCATGGTGGGCGGTTCGGCCGGCCGTGGTCAGCGTGGCCCAGGCGGCATAACGCAGTGCGGTATCCAGCGCCTCGGTGTCGCCGGCTTCTTCCCAGGTGCTGACCTGGGCGGCAAAGGCCAGCTCGGATAAGTGGCTCGCCTATGCGGGCTTCCAGGGCGGCGCGCAACGCGGGTCCGTCGAAGCCGGAAGGATCGGGGAATTTCTTCACCGCCTGCCGCTGCACGAACAGCCGCTTGCAGGCATGAATAGGGTCGAGCGCGTGAGTGGTCCGCGCCAGCGCCTGGGTCTGCGCCTCAATGCCGAACAAGTCCGCCACGAAGCCGTCCAGATGCGGGCCGATATCGACAATCAGATCCGACTCGTCCCGAGCGGTCAGGCTGTCGGGACTGGCGCGGGCCGCCAGCAGCCGCTGGTGCAGGGCCAGGTCCTGGGCCGCCAGGCTCTCCAGGAACCTTCGATCGAGCTTGATCAGCCCGTCGCGGGACATCAGGTCGACGAACGAAAAACCAAGTCGTATGGAATCAGAAGTCGTCACAGCAGCAGACCATCTTCTTCCAAGAGTGCCGGCAGGGTGTCCGGATGCAGCCGAAGAGCTCGGCCAAACCGCGATGGGTCATATGGTCCCGCGGTTCAGGATGGCCAGCGGATGCCACAGCCGGCGCATCGAAGCAACCTGCTATGGCCTGCTCAAATCAGTCCTGCCTGGAGCGCGATGCTGCTTCCGCAGTGAACCATGCCCACAAGACAGCGCACTGCGTCTAGGTCACGAGACCGGCAATATCGCATTCTTCACACTGAAGTCACTCCAGGTCGCCCCGTTCAGGATCGAGGCACGCGATTTTCGACTCGACACTGGAATGCTCAGGTCATAATGTTCCTTTTATGTTCTCTAGTGCCCCATCACTCCCGGCGGCTTCCAACCGAACAGCCGCCATGTTGTATACCCTGCGCCAACGTATCGCGCGGATCGAGCATGCCCATAACCGCGGCGCCGCCACGAAATCCATCCCCTTCAATATCCCAACGATCGATCAGGCGCTTCCCACCGGCGGCCTGAGTTTGGGGGCGCTGCACGAAGCCGCCTCCGCCGGGCCGGACACCGAACATGCCGCCGCCGCGACCTTGTTCATCGCCGGCATTCTGGCGCGCCTGGAGGGACCCGTCCTGTGGGTGCTGCGGCAGGCCGGATCTGTTCGCCCCGGGCCTCGCCGCCGCCGGACTGCAACCGGATCGCATCGTCTTCACCGAAGCCGGCAAAGCCGTTCTGCCCGTCATGGAGGAAGGACTGCGCCACCCCGGTCTGACCGCCGTGGTGGCCGAACTGTCCGGGCGGCTGAGCCTGGTCGCCTCCCGCCGGCTGCAACTCGCCGCGGAGCAAACCGGCATCCTGGCCATCCTGCTCCGCCGCAGCCGCGGCTTCGACGATCCTGTGCTGAACCAGCCAACCGCCGCGTCCACAAGCTGGCGCATCGCCGCTCTGCCATCACCGCCCGCCCTGCCGCATGCGCCCGACACGCCGGGCCTGGGCGCGACCCGATGGCGGCTGGAACTGACCCGATGCCGCGGCGGGGAGCCCGGTTCCTGGATAGTGGAGGCTGGCGATGCGACGGGTCGTCTCGGTCTGGTTCCCGACTTTCCAACCGATCGGATCAGGCGGCGGCTTGAGCAGGCAGGCCAGGGCTCTGCCCCTCGGGTCAAGCCCGAGGGCGGCCTGGCCCGCAAAGGGGCAGTCGCCCCTTTGATCCCGATTATTAAGGGGTTTTGGGGAGGAGGGGGGCGACTGAGCCGTTGCCATCCCCGAGTTGCCCCCTCCTCCCCAAAACCCCTTACAGTGGGTTCCAAGGGCGTCGGCCCTTGGCGGGGTCGAGGAGCCGCCCCCGGGCTTGACCCGGCGGGGCGGAGCCCTCGCCTTACGCTGGTCACGGTGGCATGGGACGGCAACTGCCGGATGCTCGCCGCGGTGGATGCAGCGGCGTCCAGCCTCGGCCTCTATGCCGGCATGAAGCTGGCGCAGGCCCAGGCGCTGGTGCCGGACCTGGCTATCCACGAGCATGATCCGAAAGGCGACGCGACGGCGTTGCTCCGGCTGGCCGGGTGGTGCCTGCGCTATGCGCCCCTGGTTGCGGTCGATCCGCCCGATGGCCTTTGGATCGATGTCACCGGCAGCACGCACTTGCATGGCGGCGAAACACGGCTGTTGCATGACCTTGCACGGCGCCTGATGCGTCCCGGCTCCCCAAGGCAAGATCCCACAAACCACGACTACCAGGGCCTGGCGGTCCGTGCCGCCGTCGCCGATACCCCAGCCGTCGCCCATGCGGTAGCCCGGTTCGGCAGCCGACCGCTCAGCGTGGTGCCGCCGGATGCCGCCGTCCTGAACAACCTGCCGATCGAGGCGCTGCGCCTGCCGGCCAAACTCGCCGACAGCCTGCGCCTGATGGGCTTTGACCGGATCGGTCCTCTCCTCGTCGCCGCCCGGGCACCGCTAGTCCGCCGCTTCGGCACCCAGCTTGCCACCAAGTTGGACCAGGCGCTCGGCAAGCTGTTCGAACCGATCGAGCCGATTGTTCCGCTGAGTTGATCCAGGCCAGGCTGGGCTTCGTCGAACCCCTGCTGACCGCTGAAGCCTTCGCCACCGTGATTGCCCATCTGACGGCCCAGGTCTGCGCCGAGATGGAGCGCAGCGGCCGCGGCGCCCGCCAGATGGACCTGTTGTTCGAGCGTGTGGACGGCAGCGTCCAGGCGATCCGCGTCGGCTCGGGGCGCCCGGCGCGCGATGCGCGTCATTGGGGCCGCATGCTGGATGAGCGATCTGGAGCGGGTCGATCCCGGCGCGGGCGTCGAGGCGATGCGGCTGATCGCCACCGCCACCGACACGCTGGGCTTTACCCAGACCTCTGTTCATCTGGCCGCTGCCGGGTTGTCGCAGCTGCCATCGCCTCGCCCGACATCACGCCCTTGGTGGACCGGCTGATCAACCGGCTGGGGGAGGCGCAGGTCTATCGCATCATGCCGACGGAAAGTGATGTGCCGGAACGCTCGGTGCGCCAGGTTCCGGCTTTCTCGGTTGCCGTGTGGTCAGCTTGGCCGGCCGATCTGCCGCGGCCGATGCGGCTGCTGCACCCGCCGCAGCCGGTGGATGCGATGGCCTTGCTGCCGGATCATCCGCCGATCGCCTTCATCTGGCGCCGCGTGCGCCATCGGATCAGGCGAGCGGACGGGCCGGAACGGATTGCCGGCGAGTGGTGGAAGCGTGACGGCGAAATGCGCGCGGTGCGTGACTATTTTCGAGTGGAGGACGAAGACGGCCGCCGCTTCTGGCTGTTCCGCCGCGGCAATGGCAACGATCTGGAAACCGGTGATATGCGCTGGTTCCTGCACGGATTTTTCTGATCTCCCAGCTTTCATAATCGAGGACGACATGAGCGACGCCGACAAGCTACGCCCAGCCACGACACAAGAGATCGCCGACAGTCTCGCCTTCGCCTTGCGCTATGAGGGGCGAAAACGGGTGACCCATGCCGACGAGATGATGGCGCGCATCACGGCCGAAAGGCTGGTGCGGCATCTGCGTGGCTCCGGCTTCGTGGTGATGCGGCAGCCTGGCGCGCAACCGCCGACTGACCAGCCGCCGGCTGACCACGGCCAATCGGACAGCCGGCCCAGCTGAGACAGGAACCGGATCAGCGCCAGTTTTGGCGGGTCGCTAGCTGACATTGAAGATCGTTCACGTTATGTTCTTGACTTAGCAGTAAAAGTTAGCTAAACGCATCACCCTGCAAATCAGGGTAGGAAATTGACAGCGCCATTGAATAGAACTTGCGCGAAGCTTAGCATGTCAGAGAGCCAGATGTAGGGACGACAGCAGAATGTGGGGATACGGGAATAACCCCCAAACTTTCTTGTCAGGTGCTCCCGTCACTGCGGCCATCTCTGATGCGGTCGAAGCAGAACGTAGTTTGATCGCTATTAGGCAAGCCTTTCCAGGTCATTTGTTCACGGTTGACCCCGACCCAGCAGGAGACGCTCGGAAGGTCGTGATTTCCTGGGTATCGCCCTGGTCTATTGAAACTCGCATCATCGAGGCTTTTGCGAAAGCGGTTGCAAACGCCGGCGTTTGGGAGGCTCCTAGCTCTGATAGATGGTAGAAAACGAGGCTAATCCAGATCAATCGGCTAGCGACCAAGGCTCGCCGAAGTTGGACAAACCTCTTGAAGGAGCACAAAAACCGACCGCTCCTCCAGGACAACCCGGGCAGCAGAATATACCTGTCAATCCGGGGCAATTCGGGTTTCCATTCAATTTTATGCCTCAACCGGGGCAGGCACCGCTTCCGCCACCGGCGTTGCAATTACTGATACAGTCCGGACTAACGGGCTCTCAACAGAACCCGGAGATGGTGCGTCACATGAGCGAATTTCTAACCTACGACAGCGACAATCGCCTTAAGTTCTTGGGTGATGCCGCGCGGCGAAATCATACACTTCGGATGACAATCCTGGCATTCGTTGCACTAGTTACACTTATTTTATTATCTATTCCGTTCATCTCAATTTTTAGGACGGGCAGCATGTCGGAGGCTGTGGCCATGATAAAAGAAGGGGCCACTTGGGTTGTTCCTATCGTGCTTGCGTTGGTCGCTGGACCTAGCCTGAAGGACTTACTTTCTAAGTAGGATTTGCCCGCTGCCACTATCCATATCATACCTGAATGACCGGATGCTTCAGCGCCGCGCCGAAACGGCATAGGCTGTCACGCCGCCAGGTCGCTTGCCGAACCGCGCGCAAACGACCTGCTCTTGCGAGACGGACAAAACCGGCCGACGCTGTGTCGTGACAGGGAGAAAGACCATGGAATTCGGCATGTTCCACGAGTTTCAGCGCCGGCCAGGCCAGACCGAAGCCGAGGCGTTCGCGGAATCGTTCGACCAGGTGGACGTGGCCGAGGCCGCCGGCCTCGACGTCATGTGGCTGGCTGAACTGCACAATGCCCCCGAACGCTCGGTGCTGGCGGCGCCGTTGAATATTGCCACCGCGATTGCCGCGCGCACCCGGCGCATGAAGGTCGGTATCGCCGTGCAGGTGCTGCCGCTATGCCACCCGCTGCGCATCGCCGAGGAAGCCACCACGGTCGACCACATCAGCCACGGCCGGCTGATCTTCGGCGTCGGCCGCAGCGGATTTCCCCGCACCTACCAGGCCTACGGCATCTCCTACGCGGAAAGCCGTGAACGCTTTGCCGAAGTGTTGGAAATCCTCAAGCGTGCCTGGACCCAGGAGACGTTTTCGTTTCATGGCCAGTTCTATCATTTCGACAATATATGCTTGGTGCCCAAGCCGTACCAGACGCCGTATCCTGAACTCCGTGTCGCCGTGAACAGTCCCGACACGTTCCAGCAAAGTGGTGAGCAGGGGATGCCGATCTTCGTTGCCACCCGCCTGGGCGACCTGAACGAACTGGTTCCGAACCTGCTTGTCTACCGCGAAGCCTGGGCCGCCGCCGGCCATCCCGGCAATGGTCGCGTCTATCTGCGCGTCCCTGTCTATATCGCCGCCACGGAACAGCAGGCGCGCGAGGAACCGCGTGAAAGCATCATGTTCTTCTACCGGTACCTGGGCCAGCGGATCGAGGAATCCGCCACACAGGAAGGTGCTCGCTCGCTTGAGCAGCGGGCAGAACGTGGCCAGCGATTGATGACCATTGACTACGATGTGGCACTGAAAACCAAGATCGTCGTCGGCACACCGGCGATGGTGGTCGACCGCCTTGCTGCCTTGAAGCAGACCCTGGGGCTGTCCGGCATCCTGGCGGAGATGAACTGCGGCATGCGTATCCCACATGAACGGGTGGTCACTTCGTTGCGACTAATGTGTTCTGAAGTAATGCCACATTTCCGTGATCACTGATCTAGCTTCCGAGAAGATTTCGCTAGTACGTTGATATCTTTTCAAAGCAACGGGCTCTCCTTACCGCTGGAGGTCGGGGCAATCGCACGACGCTTGCGACTTCCCATTAATTTCACTTTCGTCCTGCTTCGTTGTCGCTACCATTACGTGTAATCGCCGTTCGGTTGCGGCATGGTCCGCGGAGCTTGCATCCAATGCTGTCATTGCCTGTCCGGGCTGATCCCCCACTTCGTCCCTTGCGGCATTGGAAAACCGTGTCGGCCAATGAAGCGGCGGGGCTGATCCGTTCGGGCACCACGATCGCGGTGGGTTGGCTGAGCGACAGCCTTGGCGCAGCCCTGAAAGCCGCCTTCCTCACCCGAGCGGAGCCACGTGGCCTGACGATCGTCTATGCCGAAAACCGTGACGAAGGCCGCGTACATGGCCTGAACCATCTGGCCCATGCCGGACTGGTGCGACGCGTGATCGGCGGCCAATGGCACCCGGTGTCAGGGCTGCAGGCGCTGGCCAACGCCAATAGGGTCGAGGCCTACAGCCTACCCGTCGGCGTCATCAAACGGCTGTTCCGCGACATCACGGCCGGGCTGCCAGGCCATCTCAGCCGCAGCGGGCTCGGTACCTTCACCGATCCGCGCCAGGGGGGCGGCAGATTGAACCCCGGCACGCGGGAAGAACTTGTGCGCCTGGTGCGCGTTGCCGGCGAGGAAGCCCTGCTGTTTCATACCTTCCCAATCGACGTCGCGCTGATATCCATCGCCGTGATGGAGGGAACCGGCGCCATTGCGATGACGCGCGATGCAATGGCGATCGCTCGCGCTGCCCAGGCGGGCGGCGGCATCGTCATTGCGCAGATGGAGCGTATCGGCACATCAAGCAAACTCGCGCCCGGACAGGTGGTGGTGCCCGATACCTTGGTCGATCTGCTGGTGGCGGCCGATCAGCATGAGCGTGCCGTGGAAACCTTTTCCTCCAGACCGACCGCACGTCATGGTCAGCTGCGGCTGGCGCACTGACCGGGGGCCACCGGTGGCGAACGTCCCGACCGGAGCGATCCACGACCTCTGATCGCGGGGTCGCGTCACCTCCTGGCCCCAATCCGCCTCCCGACCCTCTTTCACGCCATTGTCAGCCAGGCATGCGGGTCTTTCACCGCTTTCTCCGTTCCGCCGCCTGATCGTCATACGGCTGTCATATCGCGGGTGCTAACACCGCGTTAACTCGGGGTTAATGTGCTGATTTAGCAACTACTTTGCCGATGCTGCCTGGCCGTGACCTCGGTTCCGCGAGAGAGGATGCAAACCTGATGAGCCGAAAGAGACCACTCAAGCGCTCCTGCGCGACCATTGCCTTGCTTGGCATGGTACAGCAGGTCATGCCAGCCGCCGCGCAGACTGCCCAATCCGTAACAATCGGGCCGCGGTCCAGTGCCATGGTGGCCGCCCTGGTGCGCGCGCCTGATAGTGAGCCGTCCCTGTCGCGGCAGGACAAGCTCCGTCTTCTGCAGCAGAAAGTAAAATACGTCTTCGTGCTGTTTCAGGAGAACCGCTCGTTCGACTTCCATTTTGGCACTTTTCCCGGAGCCGACGGGTTGTTCTCCAAGCCGGCAAGCCAGACCCCGGGCTTCGTTCAGCCGATCGTCGATACCGATGGCAGTGTTACGACGATCTCGCCGTTCCTGATTCCGCAGACGGTCAGCGACGCCAACAACAACACCGTGCCGCTCTATCCGGCTGACACCGACTCGGTCGACCACTCGCACGCCGGCATCGACAACAGCCTCGATCTGGACGGCAACAACGTCGCCGGCAACGACCGTTACGCCTTAAATGAGGAAGGGCTGACGACGAAGAACGGCCAGATCGTTGCGCTATCAACGGGTGCGGCGGCGGCGGCCAACCCGACCCTGGTCGCCAAGCAGCGGGCCGAACTGGTTGTTTCGCATATAGACTGTGACACGGTTCCCTTCCTGTGGCAGTACGCCGACCGGTTCACGCTGTTCGACAATTTCCATCAGACAACCATTGGTCCCTCGACACCCAACGCCATCGCCATGATCGCCGGACAGTCCGGCGAAACCCAGTGGGCGCTGCATCCCGAGCAGGGAAGCAACAACACCGCAAGTCCGGTGATCAAGAGCAGTGGCGGTCAGCCAATCGTCAGCGATCCTGGTCCGTTTCCCGGCTCCGACCTGGACACCTCGAGCGTCAAGCCGCCGTACAACCCGGCCGATGAGAATCCCGCGACGCCGGCGCTCAATCAGACTTACGCCACCCTGCCGCTGTCCTTCATGGGCAACCAGATCGAGCAGATCATCCAATCCGACGAAAACCCGGCGCTGGACCTGGTTGACGTGCAGCATGACATCAAGACCATTGCAGGTGGTTTAGGCGCGGTGCCCTGGGGATGGTACCAGGAAGGCTATGACACCGAGCCGACGGACACCTCGGGCACAGCCCCGCATAGCAGCTACATCATTCACCACAATGGGCCGCAATACTTCGGCTATGTCGGCGACAACCCGCAGGAGGCGTCGCACCTGCATGGGCTGAATGATTTCTTCAACGATATATCCGCCAGCAAATTGCCGAGCTCGGGGGGCGTCTTCTATGTACGTGGCGGCTACGACAATATTGACGGACTGACGCCACTCGACCCGAACACCGCGGTGCAGAAGAACTTCCCTGGGGATGATGACCACCCGGGCTATTCGGATGCGCAGATCAGCGAAGCTCTGCTGGCGCGGGAGATCAACGCGATCGCGGCAAGTCCCTACTGGGCGAACAGCGCCATCATCATAACCTACGACGAGACCGATGGCCTGTACGACCATGCGCAGCCGCGTATCCGCTCGCTTGATCCGGAAGGCAACCCGCTCGCCGGCGGCCCGAGAATCCCGGCCCTCGTGATCTCGCCGTTCGCCCGCGTGCACGCAATCGCGCACGAGTATGCCGAACACAGCTCGGTCATCAAGTTTATCGACGAGTTGTTCAACCTGACGCCGCTTGCCGATCTGCCGGACGAGGTCAGGGGCCGCAAGCTTGGACTGCAGGAGTTCAATCAGAAGGATCTCGGCCCGGCCGACGCCCGAGTGCCTGATATAGGCAACCTGTTTTCCGCCTTCGACAATGCACGCCTGACTGGGCAGGCGGATCCACTACCGGCCAGCTACGCCACGATCGCGGGGGATACGCTGAAGTCGCTGCCGCACTACGGCGGTAATGGCTGCTCCACGTTGAATATCGTCCCGACCGACTATGCCGGGGGGAAGTTGCTTGATCCCCCGCCCGCCGACTTCAATCCACGGCCGGGCACGACTCCGGGCATCCCGACTTCCGGAACTTGGACTCCCTAAAGCGAAATCCGATCAAGTTGCACACGCAGTGCCTTCTTGGCGGGGTTGGGGCACGGCGGGTCATAACGATCTGGGCAATGGTAGGCACTTTAGCGGTGGGACATCGGAGCAAGGAAGGACCGAACCGGTCCTCTCCTTTCGCAAGCGGGGTGTCATGTGCATAGAGCAAACTTTGCAGCCCTCATAGCAGTGTTTCTGCTTGGCATGTCGAACGCTGCGGGCGCTGGGGCAACGCTGGATAGCGTTCGGGCGGCCGGGACCCTTACGTGCGGTGTCAATACTGAGGAGGAAGACTACTCCAAGTTCCAGTCGCACGGCGATCTGTCCGTGCTTGAGGCGGATGTCTGCCGAGTGGTCGCGGCTGTCGTGTTGGCAGATGCCGGCAAGACGACGGTTGTCGCATTGCCGGATGATCCACATAGCCTGTCCGCTGTCGCCTCCGGCAAGGTGGCGCTGCTTGCGGGGGAAACACCCAACCTGACCAACGAAACGGCTTTCGGGATTGGCTTTGGCCCGCCTGTCTTCCTCGACGGTCAGGGCTTCCTGGTCCGCGCCGGAACTGGCGTGGCCTCGATCAAGGATCTGGCGGACCGACAGGTCTGCTTCATCACGGAAACTCAGGCAGAGCAGGAACTGGACGACAGGCTTGCGCAGCGCGGGGTCCGCTTCATTCCGTTTCCTTTCGAAGAATCTGGCGAGATGCAGGCGGCGCTGGTAACCGGGCACTGCGCGGCAATCGCCGGGCCGGTTTCGGCGCTTGCCAACATGCGGACAGGCTTTCACGCGCGAAAAGCACTCTTCGAGATCTTGCCTGAAACCATCACGCTCGCGCCATTCGCGCCAGTCTATCGGCTTGGCGATCCGCAATGGGCGTCGATCATTGCCTGGACGGTGCATGCCCTGGTCCTGGCGGAGGAAGCTGGGGTAACCCAGGCCAATGCCGGTGCCTTGCGGGTGAATGGGCGGCCGGAGGTGCGCTATTTGCTGGGCGGGGTGCCGGGGGTTGGAAAGCCGCTCGGGCTGGATGATGGCTGGGCGTTTCGTGCGATCGAAGCCATCGGCAACCACGGCGAGATGTTTGAGCGCGACCTGGGCGGCAACTCACCGCTGCGGCTGGCGCGCGGACGCAACGCGCTCTGGACTCAAGGCGGACTTATCTACGCCCCACCGCTTCGATAGAGGCCGCTCTAGACCCGCTTCAAGTTCCAGAACAGCGGACTGCCGCACGACACCCGGCCCTTGCACGGTTTTCCGCAACGCCGTTGGGATCTGGAACTGGCCGAGGGTGATGGTGGGAACCTGAGCGAAATTCTCCTGCTGGATGGCGGCGGCAATCTTCTTGCGCGTGTCGAGGTCGCGGGCCGGCAAGACCGACCGGCAACGTCTGGCTGAAACCGCACGTTCGTATAATATCAAGCTCAATCCAAGAGGTCCCGAATGAGCAGCAACAACGCCTTTACCTTCTTGATGCTCCCGCCCCAGACTGATCTTACCCGCCAATGGGCGCGCCGGCTGCGGGAGGCCGTTCCCAGCATGAACCTCATTGTGGCCGAGGACACCGAGACCGCGGCAGCGGCGATTCCGACCGCGGACGCCGCCTTCGGCACGTTGCCGCCAGACCTACTGGCCAAGGCGCAACGCCTGCGATGGCTGCAGGCGCCGCAAGCTGCTCCACCCGCCGGCTACTACTACCCAGAGCTGATCGCCCATTCGCTCACGGTGACCAACTTCCGGGAAATCTACAACGACCACATCAGCGCGCATATTCTGGCCTTTGTGCTGGCTTTTGCACGTGGGTTCCACGTGTTCATTCCTCAACAACTTCGCCGCGAGTGGAAGAAGCCGCCCGAAGATCATGGCGTCGTGCCGTTGCCCGGCGCCACCGCCCTGATCGTCGGGCTGGGTGGGATCGGCACGGAAACCGCGCGCCTGCTCGCCGCCTTCGGCATGCACGTTTTGGCCGTGGACGCGCGCCGAACCGACAAACCCAACTCTGTCGCCGAACTCCACCCGCCCGAGGCGCTAGACGAAATCTTGCCCCGCGCCGACTTCGTCATCCTGACGGTGCCGCACACCCCGGCCACCGAGGGCTTCTTCAACCGCGCCCGTTTCCGGCTGATGAAGCCGACCGCCTTCTTCATCAACATCGGCCGCGGCATGACGACCCGCCTGGACGACCTGGTCGCCGCTTTGAACGCGGGCGAGCTAGCCGGCGCTGGCCTGGACGTCTACGAGCGGGAGCCACTGCCGCCTGACCACCCACTCTGGGGCATGGCGAACGTTCTGCTCACCCCGCACATGGCCGGCTATGGTCCTCACCTGAACGAGCGGCGGTTCCAGATTATGCAGGATAACTGCCAAGCCTTTGCCGAGGGACGGGCACTGCGCAATGTCGTGGACAAAGCCACCTGGTTCTAGACCATTTTTAAGCGTGCCCCACTCGTGTCATGGCCGGCCCACGGGTCGGGCCAAAGGCCCGCCCGAGGACAGGCTGAGCCTGCACCCGGCGAAGGCCGGGTGTCCGGCCACCCACGAATTGCGGTGTTGGAAGCGAATTAGCGCTGGCGGATGGCCTCCGCCGGCCATGACACATGGGGCGCACCGCAGCATGGTTGACGACAGGTGGGCCCGTCCTCACTCGTTGAAAATCGCCACCGCACGGGTCCAGCCGGCCGAGGCCCGATGCACCTTCACCGGGAAGCAGATCACCTCGAAACCATCCGCTGGCAGTTGCGGCAGATTGCCCAGCTTTTCCATCTGAAAATAGCCGATCTCGCGTCCAGCGCGGTGACCCTCCCAGATCAGGCTGGCGTCGCCCGTCTGCTTTACCTTTTCCCGCGTGAAGGAAAACGGCGCATCCCAACTCCAGGCATCGGTGCCGACGACGCGCACGCCGCGCTCCAGCAGCCACAGCGTCGCCGCCTTGCCCATGCCGCAGCCGCTATCGACAAAATCGTCCTGCCCATAGCGCGCGCCGGCAGCCGTGTTGACGATGACGATCTCCAGCGGGCGGAGTGTGTGGCCGATCCGCTTCAACTCGGCCTCCACGTCGCTCGGGGTGGCGACGTAGCCGTCCGGCAGATGGCGAAAATCCAACTTCACCGCCGGCTGAAAGCACCAATCCAGCGGCACATCGTCAATCCGCCAGGACGGCTCCCCGCCGGCCTTCAGCGCGTGGTTCATGCTGGAGAAGAAGTGATACGGCGCGTCCATGTGGGTGCCGTTATGGGTGCTGATCTCCGCCCGCTCCACCGCCGCGTATTCGCCGTCGGGCAATTGATCGACCCGCACCCCCATATACTCCGCCATCGCCGGGGCGGTCTGGTGGTGATCCATGTAGTCGATCCGCGGCAGCATATGCGGCGGGTCGCTCTTGATCCCCGCCTTCAGGGGCGAGGAGATATCCACCAGCCGGCGCACCATCCGTGCTACTCCGCCGCCTTCATCAGCTTGGTCGGATCGGCGCCGACCCGCCCGCTCTCCCCCGGTGCCGCCTTGGCCAGACGGAAGTCGTAATGCACCGCCGGCAGACCGGGAACGGGTGAGGCCGGATCGTCCTTCGCCTCCACCACCAGCGAGCGGGACACGCCGAACACGGTGTCGCTGTCGATATTCGGGTCGTCGCCGAAATACAGCGCCGTCACCAATTCCCGATGTCCATCGGCGCCGATCAGGCAGTGGATGTGCGACGGCCGGAAGCCGTGACGCTTCTGCATATGGACCAACTCCCCCACCGGACCGTCCATCGGAATCGAGTAGCCGAGTGGCCGCACCGTACGAAAATAGTAACGGCCATCGGCATCGGTGCGGAAATTGCCGCGCATGTCCATGGTTTCGCTGTCGCGCTCCTGCATGTCATACAGCCCACGCTCGCTGGTCTGCCAGATCTGGATCAGTGCGTTTGGGATTGGAGTGCCGTCATTCTCGGAGACCTGGCCGTAGACGACGATCTCCGGCGCCGTCGGCTTCTCGACGATCTGGGCACCGTTCGGCAGCTCCGGCGCGCCCTCGCGGAAAAACGGGCCGAGCAGGGAGCTCTGGGAGCCGAGTTCGCGGGCTTTCTTGTCGTGCATCGCGTTGACAAGGGCGCTCAGGCCAAGCACATCCGCGAGCAGAATGAATTCCTGCCGCAGCGGGGTGCAGGCCTGGCCGACGGCGGTCAGGAACTGCAGGCCGGTGAGCCACTCCTCCGGCGTCAGCTTTACCTCCCGCGCGAAGGCGTGCAGATGTCTGACGGCGGCTTCCATGACCAGTTTCAGGCGCGGGTTTTCCGTGCCGGCCATCTGCGCCAATGTTTCGTCGGTAATGGTGAATTCGTCCAGGTCCTGCATAGCGGCCTCCTTTGATCGTGCCGGCTTCTTCAATTCGATCGAAGTCACTGCGCTTCATACGACGGACCTTCGTATTTTGCCACCCGCGCCTCGTTGACTTACGACGTTGCGCAAGAAACCTTAAGCGGAGGAAACGCCATCATGCTCACCTGCATGCTTAGCCGTGTGTTCAATCGCAGCGGCAGGGTGTTGCTTGCCGTCATGCTGCTATTCTGCGATGACCTGTTCGTCAACGCACCGACCGCGGAAGCGACTGCCCGGTCCTACGGTGCGTGCTACTAGCAAGCGAGGTGCGATACATGCGAATAAAGCTTTGGGCCGTAGGCTCTCTCATGGCTCTCCTGGCGGCCTGTGCCCAAGCACCGGCACCCTCGGCCGCACCCGCTTCAGCGCCGATCACCCCTGCCGCATCTACGGATAATTCCGCGCCGCCATCTCGAGACCAGCTTTGGGATGTGACCACGATACGATGTGGCACATGGGTAGAAGCGTCGGATGACAACCGCGCTGCTGTGGGTGTGTTTTATTAGGGCTGGCTCGCGGGTCACAGCGGTATCAAGCGAATTCACCCGATCAACATACAACCAAACTTGCGTAAGGTCCTCGATGTTTGTGGGCATAATCGTGCTAACACAATTGTGCGGGCCTTCGAACCTGCATTGGATCGACCAGATCACAGCTAATGACCGGAGACACATGGCGCTCGGTACGAGGTGCTGCTTACATTGCATCCCACGCATGGCACCTGTCATTGCTGCGCGATATCAAACGCGCCTCTCGCAATATGAAAGTTTGAGCTTCGCATAATGGTGGACTCAACCGTCTGATTATAGACATCAGGTGCATTCAACTTTTTTGGGCTTATGGCCAGCTTGAACGCTCTTCGCCAAACCTGGCGGCGAGCGAGGTGGAGTTGGTCCGGTGAGGCCGGTCGCTGGCGTCACTGCTCAATGCGAGTAGCACCCTCGGCCGCACCCGCTTCAGCGCCGATCACCCCTGCCGCATCTACGGACAATTCCGCGCCGCCATCTCGAGACCAGCTTTGGGATGTGACCACGATACGATGTGGCACATGCTTTGCCGACCCGATGTTGATCTCGCGCTGCGGATAAGCCAGAGCTAGTTCCGACACTTGCTGAGGTCGGGGATCTTGATGAATAATTCACAGCCAAGGCACGGCATGGTCGCTCCCGATCTATGCCGGCTCGCTCGATGGCCTAGCACTGTGCTGCTGGGTGCGACGCTGTTTTGCGGCGGACACGCATTGGCAGAAGAGCCCGCCCCGTCCCAGCTACAATTCTATTTCACGCCCTATCTCTGGGTTTCAGGCATCACCGGCACCACCAGCACATCCAACCCCAATGCTCCTTCCCAGACCGCTAGTGCGAGCTTCGGCGACATTCTGAGCCACCTCAACTCCATCCCGATCATGGGAGCTTTTGAAACGCGATACGGCCGGTTTGGCCTTTCCACTGATCTGATCGGCGTGTCGCTGAAAAGCGACATCTCGACCCAAGGGGTGGCTTTTTCGGGGGGCACGGCGACCGTCAGCGAGCTGCTGTCGACGATCATGCCCACCTATCGGGTGTTTGAACGGCCCGACCAATATCTCGATCTGGGGGTTGGCGTCCGGATCGTCGCCTACTGGACCAAGCTGTCGTTCAACACCGGATTGCTCCCGGGATTCTCCGCGCAGCCCATCACTAAGCTGGGCCGATCCGTTGTTCGGTGTGCGGTATCACTTCGACTTTCCAAACCGGGTTGGCCTTACCGCTTACGGTGACGCGGGGGCGGTGAGCAGCAACAATCTCACCTGGCAGCTTCTGGGCACCGTCGACTACCAATATAACGACTGGCTCGCTTTCCATGCAGGCTACCGCCATTTGCACATCAACTACGATGGGGACGTGCTGCACACGAGCACGGCCCTCAGCGGGCCGATACTCGGTGCAACAATACGGTTCTAGCGCTGCGTCTGGACGCGGAGGACAGCGGTATTGGTTTGCTAAATGTGAATAATTAGCGAATTGGCGGCCCTCTTCTTCAACGGCAGGTATCTTGGGGGAACGGATTGCTGCAATTTCTGACGCGCCGGAACGGCACGGTCTCTGCGGACCAACGGAGAAGGTCAACGTTGATGAAGCCTCCGGTTGCCCTGATTGCCGCCTTATGCTTGGTGTCCTGCGGACCGTTGCATCGATTGCCGCCAGTGCCGCAATCACAGGAGAGTGATATCTCCGTCCTCGGCCTCAAAGATGTTCGCTTTTGGGGCGACGAAGTCACCCCGCAGATGATCCAGGACGGGATAGAAGCGTACCGCCGTGAACAGGCCTACGCCGTGTCAGCCGGTCATACCGGCCCGCTTCCGCCAGCCTACTATTTGGCAATTTCGGGCGGCGGTGAAAACGGCGCATTTGGTGCTGGTCTACTGGTCGGATGGACCGCGACAGGTAAACGTCCGGCGTTCAAAATTGTCACCGGAATTAGCACCGGGGCACTGATCGCACCATTTGCCTTCCTCGGCCCAGGATATGACACGCAACTGAAGGCCGTCTACACGGAGATCACGCCAAAGGACGTGCTCGAACAGCGCTGGGTCCTCTCCGGCGTACTAGGCGATGGCATGGCAACGAACGCGCCGCTATTCCACACGCTGCAGCGCTACGTTACACCCGAACTTATTCAGGCAATCGCCACAGAATATCTGCACGGGCGCCTGCTGCTGATTGCAACAACCGACCTTGATGCTGGGCGGCCGGTAATCTGGGATATCGGCAAGATCGCAGCCTCCGGCGATCCTGGAGGCCATCACTCTCATCCAAAAACTCATGCTGGCGTCGGCGGCAATTCCCGTCGCGTTTCCGCCAGTGATGATTGACGTTGCGGCGGGCGGGAAGTCGTATCAGGAAATGAACGTTGATGGCGGTGCGTCCGCGCAGGTCTTCGTCTATCCGCCGGGCCTGCACGTCAACCAGATGGGCGTTCAGATGGGCATTACGCGGAAGCGCATCCTCTACGTGATCCGCAACGCTCGGCTGGACCCACAGTGGGCGGACGTGAGCCGGCAGACGCTCAGCATCGCCGGCCGCGCCACAACGTCGATGATACAGACACAGGGCATCGGTGACCTGTATCGGATTTACAGCGTCTCGCAGCGGGACGACGTCGACTTTAACCTCGCCAGCATACCCTCCACGTTCAACGTTAAGTTACGTTACGCCTTCGATCCGGACTATATGAAAGCCCTGTTCAACGTCGGCTACGACATGGGCAAAGCAGGCTATGCGTGGGCGACGGTGCCGCCAGGCTACGGCGAGGTTGCGAAGGCGCAGACGCAGGTCGAGATTACAACGCATTCATCCACCAAACACCGTTAAGAACCAAGCCGCTTTGTTATGTCGTAAGCATAACCCCGGGTGGCTGCCACGTGCCTTCGCCAGGCGGAACGGAGCGCGCCACAATTCTAGTCATATGCGATCACCGACGCCTTCCATTGGTCTATCTTGTCGTTCTCGGCGAACTGCAGCGACCCCACGTTGAACCTCACTTCCTTGATCGTGCCATTGAAGGTAAACGGTACCTGGTAATCTTCATCGCAAACGCCCGTCCGCAAGTCCGAGCCGATGTCCAAAGTCTCGTCGGAGATTTCTATAAATCCGATGGTGCGTGGAATGGTTAATGTTGCAACCGCGTTGCCATCAACGGAAAGCACGCCAGTGGCGCCCTTTCCCACGCCTGGACCGTTATAGGTAAAGTCGAACACCAGCGTGTGCGCGCCTTCACTGAGAACAGGCCCCTCCCAACGAGGTTTTGCGAGAGCCAAGTAATTATACAGGAACACCGGCTTGCCGCTGAGGATATAGAATCCATATCCGCCCCATCTGCCGCCATTGGTCACAATCATTCCGTTGCCACCGCCTGCGGGCACAACAACCTCGGCTGTGATCTTGAACGATCTGCCAATATAACTCGGCGCATCGCCAACCGGGATACCGGCCACGGCGCCGGTATAGGTGAACACATCCTGGCCCGCGACATTGCTCGGCCGGGGAGCAATCGCACGGGCAAAACTGTCGTTGTCTAACGGATAAACCTGGTGTTTCAGTGCCTCTTGGTGGAACACTGCCTGCATTTGCTTGAGCCTGCCAGGCATCTTCTTGGCGAGGTCGTTCGACTGCGTGAAATCCTCGGTAAGATTATACAATTCCCAACTGTAATCAGCTGGTTTTGGTAATGGTGCGTTGAGAAGCCAAGGGCCATGAGGCGGCGTCGTGCAGGCATACCAACCATCTTGATAAATGCCGCGATTGCCAACCATTTCAAAATACTGAACCTTGCGCGTCGACGGCGCTTTCTCATTCGCCTTATCGAAGGTGTACATCATGCTGACACCTTCGATCGGCTTCTGTTTGATGCCGCGATACTCTTCGGGAGCCGCAATCCCCGTGGCTTCAAAAATCGTCGGCAAGATATCGATGACATGGTGGAACTGCGAACGAATTCCGCCGGCGTCCTTGATGCGCGCCGGCCAGGATATTGCCAAGCCCTGACGCGTGCCGCCGAAATGCGAAGCGATCGACTTGGTCCATTGGAACGGTGTGTCAAACGCCCAGGACCATGCCACCGCCATATGTGGGTAGGTTTCCGCCGACCCCCAGATGTCATAGAATTTCATCTGGTCGGCAATTGGGATGTCCAATACGCCGTTATAAGACGTATACTGGTTCGGCGTGCCAACCAGCGTGCCTTCAGAGCTGGTCCCGTTGTCGCCGCAGATATAAATAATCAGCGTATTGTCTAGCTTGCCCTGGTCTTCAATTTCCTAAATCACTCGGCCGATTTCGTGATCAGTGTAGGCTGCGTAGGCTGCGAAAACTTCTGCCTGGCGGGCAAAAAGTTTTTTTTCGTCCGCCGAAAGCGTATCCCATTTAGGCAGGCTGTCGGGCCATTCGGTTAGCTTTGCATCTTGAGGAATCACGCCGAGCCGTTTCTGATTAGCGAATATCACATCACGGAGTGCATTCCACCCCATGTCGAATTTACCCTTAAATTTATCGATCCATTCCTGCGTCGGCTGGTGGGGGGAGTGGGTACCACTTGCCGCGTAATATAAAAAGAACGGATTGTTCGGTGCCGCGGCTTTGATCGACCGCAGATATTTGACCGCCTGATCTGCCGTATCGGTGGTGAGATTGTATTTTGGGTTGTTGAGCCACGGGAATACCTGCGTGTGATCCTGAAACAGATAAGGCACCCACTGATCAGTCTCCCCGCCCAGAAATCCATAGAAATAATCAAAGCCCATGCCGGACGGCCATTGGTCGAATGGGCCAGCCGCGCTGTATTGAAAGCCGGGCGTGTTATGATTTTTGCCGAACCAGGAAGTCAAATAACCATGGCCGCCCAATATATTCCCGGCCGTTGCGTTTTCCGGCCCGATGATCGAATTATAACCGGGATAACCGGTGGATAGTTCTGTGATAACGCCGAAACCAACCGGATGATGATTGCGCCCGGTAATCAATGCCGCACGGCTTGGTGAACAGAGTGCGGTGGAATGGAACTGCGTGTAGCGCAGCCCGCTATTTGCCACGCGGTCCAGCGCCGGCGTCGGGATTACGCCACCGAATGTGCCGCTGACGCCATAACCCTGGTCGTCCGTCAAGATCAGCAGAACATTCGGCGCGCCCTGCGGCGGCGCAACACGCGGCGCCCACCAGGGCTTGGAGTCCTTAACGTCTTCCTTGATCACGCCACCGAAGGGCATGGGGTGGGGCGGCAGCTGTTTGCCGTCAATGTTGATCGTGGCGCTCGGCTTACCCAGGGTGCCGGTAATGATACCACGCGTGATCCGGGAAACCTTCGAAACCGCCGTCTGCGCCGCGGCCTTGCTGAAATCCATCGTGCTGCCAACCGCGGTAAGGAGTGCCGCCTTTGCCGTGGACGCGAAGAGTTGGCGTCTTCTCATTGGATATACCTTTTGTTTGTCTCAGTTCACGCGGTGGGCGACGAAAGGCGGTATGGCTGGTGGTTGTACCTGAAACCGCATGCCACGGCCAAGATGGAGGCTGCTTGCGGCTGCGGCAATCGTGGCGATCAGGACACAACGCCGGCCGAGGCCAGTGACCGGTTCGTTTTGTTCTTCTCGTTCATGGTGTGCTCTCCCTATTCACGAATGATGCAACGAAAACCAACATGGCTTGTCGAAGTATCAACCGATTCGGCGTGCCGTGCCGCAGGACGGTAGCGCTGGCAGTAATTGGGGGCGCATAGATGAGAGCCACCCTTTAGGACTTTCCGCGGAATTTCAATCTCCGGCATGGCCGGGTCATAACTCTGGGCCTCAGGCCCGCCGCGCGGGTTTTGCGGGATGCAGCAGGCTTTTGCCGTATCCGCAACATGCCGGCCGGACCACCAGTCGCAGGTCCATTCCCACACATTGCCGGTCATGTCATAGAGCCCGTAGCCATTGGGCGGATAGGCTTTAACTGGGGAGGTGCGCCTGAACGGCGATTTGCGCTCATGCGGGAAAGCACCATGCCAGCTATTCGCCATCATGCGGCCGTCCGGCATAAATTCGTCACCCCAGGCATAAACCGCCCCATCCAGCCCGCCCCGTGCGGCGAACTCCCACTCGGCTTCCGTCGGCAGCTCCTTGCCCGCCCATGCGGCGTAGGCCAGCGTGTCTCCATAGGTCACATGCACCACCGGGTGGTTTTCCAGCCCTTTGATGCTGCTTTTTAGCCCATAGGGGCGGCGCCAGTTTGCGCCCTTCATGAGGCTCCACCATTGGCTCCAATCGCACAGATCCACGGGATGCCGCGGCTGGGCAAAGACCAGCGACCCGGCAAAGAGCAGTTCCGGCAGCGCGCCGGGATAATCTTTCGGATCAGGCTTGGTCTCGGCAAAGGTCACATGCCCAGTATCATGGACGAATGCCTCGAACTGCCTGTTCGTGACGGGCGTGCTGTCGATCCAGAACCCGTCAACGGAGACGCGATGTGCCGGCGCTTCTTCCGGATAATGCGCATCCGAGCCCATGCGGAACGTCCCACCAGGGACGTAGATCATGTTACGATGCAAACCGCCGCGCAAAGTCTTCAAGGGAGAGTTCATTCATCTCTCATATTGATCAGTTTAACTCCCTGGCCTGGTGGCTCTTGCCTATCACCTGATCTCGGACCGTCCGCGTTCCACGGCATATACCACTCCTCGCGATATATAATCGGTTGGCAAAGTAACAATTCTCACCAACAAATCAGGCCCTGATCCGTGCCCGAAGCGCAGCCGCCCGTTTCACCACGGATCGCGCCCGTTCCACCACGGGCACGTCGATCATCGCCCCCTCGAACTGAACCGCCCCCAGCCCCGCGGCATAGGCGGCGTCATAGGCGGCGATCATCCGTTCGGCTCGCTCCACCTCCGCCGGGTCAGGTGAAAACTCCTGGTTCAATACCGCCACCTGCAGCGGATGCACGGCACTCGCGCACATGAAGCCCAGCCGGCGGGAGCGGCGGACGATGGCGCGGAACGCCTCCTGGTCGCGAAAGTCGGCAATCGAACCAATGAATCCCATCGGCATGATCCCCGCCGCCCGCGCCGCGAAGATGGTGTGCTGCTTGGGATAGAACAGCCCCTCGGGCTCGGACTGCATGCCGACATCGGCGGCGAAATCCTCCGCTCCCAGACTGAGGCCGACCACACGCGGGTGCGACTTGGCGATCTGTTCAATGCGAAAGAAACCATTGGCAGTTTCCACAAGCGCAATAAACTTCACATTGCCCGGCGGCAGTCCCCGCTCGACCTCCAGCTCCGCAACGATCTCGGCGGCCGCATGCACGTGCTCGGGACTGTCGACCTTGGTCAACATCAGCGCCGTCACACCCGGAATGACCGCGGCCTCAAGGTCACGCACCAGCAGCCGCCAGGGCCGGTTGACCCGCACAACCACATCGGCGCCACTGCGTGACACCTGAGGGATCGCGCCGGCAATCAGCGTGCGGGCGTGCTCCTTCTGCGAGGGAGCGACGGCGTCCTCCAGATCCAGGATGATTGCATCGGCGCCCCGATCGGCTCCGGTGCGGACGAATTTCTCCACGGTGACTGGAACGAACATCAGGGACCGCCAGACCGGCAGATCGTCGCGCATTGTCAAATCCTTTACAGCTCGCTCCCGAAAATCACGCCCGCCGCGGCCAAGGCGGCCAGGCGTGCCTCGTCATAGCCGATGGATTGCAGCACCGATCGCGTGTGCTGGCCGAGCGCCGGGGCGGGTGAGCGGAGTTGTCCGGGCGTGTCGGACAGCCGCGGGATAATGTTGTGCATCAGCACCGAACCGGCTTCCTCGTCCGGCACTTCAACCAGAATCCCACGTGCCTGCACATGCGGATCGTCAAGCAACTGGTCGATCTCGTAGATCGGCGTTGCGGTGACCTCGGCCGCTTCGAACACCGCCATGTTCTCCGCCAGCGTGCGTTCAGCGATCCAGGCCGCAACGATGCCGTCACAGGCGTCGATATTGCGGACGCGGTCGGTGTTGGTGCGAAACCGCGGATCGTTGATCATATCGGGCCGTCCGATGGCGCGGAACAGCCGCTCCGCCATCGCTTGAATCGACGCCGAGATCGCAACGAACCGGCCATCGCTGGTGCCATACACATTGCGCGGCGACGTGGTCAGCGAACGGCTGCCGGTACGCTGCGGTTTCTCTCCCGACACGCGATGAATCGCCGCATCCGGCCCGAGCACGGAGATCATCGGCTCCAGCAGCGGAAGATCGATAACCTGGCCGCGGCCGCCGCGCTCGACCACCCGCAGCGCGACCATCACTGCGTAGGCGCCGTAGAGGCCGGAGACCATGTCGGCCAGCGCCAGCGGCGGCAGCACCGGCGGCCGATCGGCGAAACCGTTCTTGGAGGCAAAGCCGGACATCGCCTCCACCAGCGTGCCAAAGCCTGGTCGGTCACGGTACGGCCCATCCTGGCCGAAGCCGGTGATGCGGACGACGATCAGACCGGGGTTGCGCGCATGCAGGATGTCCGGACCCAGCCCCATCTGCTCCAGCGTGCCGGGCCGATAGTTCTCGATCAGCACCTGGCTGGTCGCCAGCAGATCGAGCAGCGCCTCACGGCCAGCCTGCGGGCGCAGGTTGATCGCCAGACTCTTCTTGTTCCGGGCATAGACCTTCCAGTGCAGCGACAGGCCTTTGACGCGCCAGGCGCGCAAGGGATCGCCAACCTTGGGATCTTCGATCTTGATGACCTCGGCGCCCTGGTCGGCCAGCTGCAGGCTCACCATGTTGCCGGCGACAAGGCGGGACAGGTCCACCACGCGGATGCCATCCAGTGGTGCGGGAGCGGTCGGGTCGAATGCGATGCGCGGGATCATTGGCAGCTCTCTTGCAGCAGCCAGTGTCCCGTGAGATGGCGGTCGTCCGCAAGTGCCGCCGTAACCGAGACGGCAACCCACACCATCCAATTCGCCCGCCGATCGGTCGAACCGAGCCGGCACGGGCTGTCGCTAGCTATGGTTTCCGGCCAGCGGTCCTGTATCCTGTTCGTTGCCGGCTCCGCCGGTTTGCAGGGGATGTCGGGCATGTCGGAAATCGGTCTTTTCGAGGCAATGTACACGGCCCGGGCGCTACGCCGCCTCAAGCCCGACCCGGTACCGGAGGCGCTGATTACCAGGGTTCTGGAAGCGGCCACTCAAGCCCCCTCTGGCGGCAACGCACAGAACTGGATCTTCATCGTCGTCCGCGATCAGGCCCAGCGCCGCCGGCTGGGCGCGCTGTATCGGAAAGCCTCCGACGAGGTGGCGGCGATCTACGCCGCCCGGGGCAGGCCCGCGCATCTGACGGAACAGCAATACGAGCGGTTCATGGCCGCCGGCAGCTACCTCTGGGACCATATGGCGGACGCGCCGGTATTGTTGGTCCCGTGCCTGAAAATGCGCGACATGCCGCCACGCGACGCTTTGCCGGAGCCTGTCGCGGCGCGCTACGAGGCCCATCTGGCGCATCAGGAAAAGATCCGCGGCTCAAGCATCTATCCGGCCATTCAGAACATCATCCTGGCATGCCGAGCGCTCGGCTTGGGGACGTTGATCACCACCAATCATATTCTTTACGAGGACGAAATGCGCGACATCCTCGGCCTGCCGGCGGACGTCTTCACCTTCGCCCTGATGCCGATCGGCTACCCGCTGGGGAAGTATGGCCCGCTTACCCGGCGTCCTGTGTCGGACGTTGCCTTCGCCGATCGCTGGGGGGAGAAGTGGCCGCCAATAGAACGGAGCGTTCCAAAATAATACGGAAAAACGATGAACAGGCGAGATCTTCTATGCAGCGCCGCGTCTATACCCGTCCTGTCCTTGCTAGGATCACAAATAGTGGTAGCCGCGCCCGACAATCCGCCCGTCGGCAAGCCGCTGCGCCGTGTCCGCCCCGCCGACCCGGACTGACCGTCCGCGGCGTCCTGGGACAAGCTGAACCGCGATGTCGGTGGACGCCTTCGCTCTGGCGATCGTTGCGGGCGGCGAACCACCCGCATTCCCCGGCCTCTCCGGCCATGAGCCCGACTTGCCAGCTGCCCGCCGAAGCGCGGCGGCGATCGGCCGAGCCATGGATGAGATCGTCAGGCTGTTGCCGGAACGGGGCGCTTATGTCTCGGAGGGCAATTACTTTGATTCTGTCTGGTAGAAGTCATTCTGGAGTCAGAACTACCCTCGACTGGCGGCAGTGAAACGAAAATATGACCCAGACGGCCTTTTCATCGTTCATCACGGGGTCGGCAGCGAAGCTTGGAGTGCGGATGGTTTCACCCGGACAACCTGACACCAGCCAAGCAAATCGTTGCTTCAACGCCTTGTGAAAATCATAAGTGGCATCAATGGAACAAATCGGCACGATCGAATCCGCCTGTCGCTATCCAGTCAAAAGCATGGCCGGCGAGACCGTGGACGAAGCCTTCGTCGGCTACGCCGGCTTGATGGGAGATCGCGCCTGGGCGTTCATCCCGAATGGCGCGACGACCAAGGGCTTCCCCTGGCACACCGGCCGCCAGCAAGAACAGCTTGTTTTATATAAGCCGCGTTATCGGCAGGTTGCCGCGTCCACTCTGCCCGTGGAGGTTGCCGCCTCGTTTGCCACGGCGCCGGGAGCCAATCCGGTATTCCCGGCTCGCGAGGCCTTCGCGGTTGACGTCACCACCCCGGACGGACGGACGCTGGCGGTCAACTCAGCGGACCTCGCGAACGAACTTGAGGAGAATGGAGGCAAGCCGGTCACAGTACGTTTCTCCGAGCGCAGCCTTTATGATTGCCGGCCGGTGTCGCTGTTCGGCAATGCCTCGGTCCGGGCACTCGGCGAGGCGATGGGCAGGCCATTGGACCGGCGCCGGTTCCGCGCCAACTTTTACACCGATTGGCAAGACGACAAGGCTTTTCACGAAGAGTCGCTCGTCGGCCATACCTTGCAGATTGGCGAACGGCTGCGCATTGCGGTCCTGGAACGGGATCCCCGATGCAAGATGATCACCCTCGACCCCGACACGGCTGAGATGGACCCAAGCGTCCTGCGCCACGTCGCGCGCGCGCATGATGGCAAGGCCGGTGTCTATGCGGCCGTGCTGGTCGAGGGCATTGTGCGCAAGGGTGACCCGATCTGGCTGGTGTAGGTTCGTTCCAGCGGGCTCTCACTGCTTCGACCCCGGATACCGGTTGGGAACGAAGAAGGCAGGGGCCGCGATGCCGATCGCGATTGCCCCGACCATCAGCATCACGGTGAGGCCCAGAGCAAACGTGTCCGTCACCAGTTGCGGCGTGGCTGCGCCATGCACGATCTGCAGGCTGCTGATGACGGCACGGAAGGCATATGCGCCGGGCACCATCGCGACCACGCCTGGAAACGCGAAGGCCGCTGACGGCGCATGGAAATACCGCGCGAAACCCTGCGCGAGAAAACCCACAATCAGCGCGCCGATCAAGCTGCCGGAGATGATATCGACACCGAGATGAACGCCGAGTGTTCGTGTGGTATGACTGGCGACGCCGCAGACCACGCAGGCCCAGGCCATGCGCGCCGGCACGTTGAACAGCAAGGCGTAGCCGATCGCCGCCAGAGCCGAAAAGACCGCATCCTCCGGCACCCCGATGGCAACCGTGGGCGGCTCGACCGGGATTGTTACGCCGGTTATCACCGTTGCGACGAACAGGCCAAAGGCAATTGCGATCGTGATCAGGCCGGCAAAACCCAGGCGGCTGATGCCCAGGGTCACATGGTTCCTGATCATGTCCTGGACGCCGTTGATCAGCGGCACGCCGGGAACGATAATCATTCCGGGCGCGACCAGGCAAAGCGCTGGTGTCCCGCTGGCGCCGAACAGCACGCTAATACCCCCGATGATGCCGCTGATACAGGCCGCGGCGAAGGCGGTGGCGATAGGATTGAAGTGCCGAAGCCCCAGTTCCTGGCGCAGCCATGTGCCCGCCGCACCGGCCAGCCACGTCACGCCAAACGTCGGCCAGTCACCGCCGAACAAGCGGCTGAGGCTGGCGGCGGTCAGGCCAAGCGCAACGACGACGAGCCAGCGTGTATAGGCCGGCGGCGGGTGTTCAATGGCGGCTAAGGTCGCACGCGCCTGCGTCAGTCCATGGCGGCCGTGCTCCACGTCATCGACAAGGCGGTTGACAGCTTCGAGCGTCATCATGCCGACGTTCATCGCCGGCACCCGATGACCGATCTTGGTGCGGAAGTGGCCGCCGGCGACGACCGTGAGCAATAGCGCCTCGTAGCTCACCATCAGATGCGCCTCACAGCCGAACGCCGCCGCGAAGCGCGTGACCGCCGCCTCGACCTGCTCGGTATCAGCGCCGTTCAGCAGCAGCAGGCGGCCGACCTGAAGCGACAGGTGGGCAATCTCGTCGACCTGCGTCGCGTCCGGCTCAACCGGCGCCGTGGCGCGGCCGTCAGGCGGCGTCGGGATAGACCGGCTTGTAAGCGGTGGCGCGGATATGGGCATCGATGTCATCCGGACGTGGGATGCCGGCAAGATCATGGTCGAAGACGTAGGCGGCAACTCGCCCGGCGGTGTGCAGCGAGGCGTTAAGGATATTGCTTGTCGGCGGATAGATCAGTCCAACGGCGAGATTGGGTTTGCTGACCTGTTCGGCCACGGCGCGGACAGCGATGATGAACATCTCCTCGGTCACGCGGTTGGCTACCGTCGCCAGCACGATGTAGACGTTGTTGCCTTGGCTAGGTCGGGCATGGGTGTGAGCCTTCGTGATTGAGGTCAGGCCGCCCGGCTAACCTTGCGTCGCGACGTACGGCTTGACCATCTTAGTTGGATCCACCACGCGATCGAATTCTTCTTCAGTCACAAAACCAAGGTCGAGCGCCGCGGCTTTGAGCGTCAGGTCGTGATCCATCGCGTGGTGCGCGATCTTTGACGCCTTGTCATAGCCGATCACCGGGGCAAGCGCGGTCACCAGCATCAGCGAGCGATCCACGTACTCCTTGATCTTCTTCAGGTTCGGCCGCGTGCCCTCGACCAGGTATTTGCGGAAATTCGTGCAACCGTCAGTCATGATCGTGATCGAGTGGGTAATATTGAAGATGATCAGCGGCTTGTAGACGTTCATCTCCAGGTAGCCGCTGGCGCCGCCGAAGCCCGCCGCGACGTCGTTGCCCATCACCTGGACCGCGATCATGGTCAGCGCTTCGGCTTGGGTCGGGTTGACCTTGCCAGGCATGATGGACGAGCCCGGCTCGTTCTCCGGAATAAGCAATTCGGCGAAACCAGCGCGCGGGCCGCAGGACAGCAGCCTGATGTCGTTGGCGATCTTGTAGAGCGACACTGCAAGGGTTCGCAGCGTGCCGGACAAGTGCACCAGCGCGTCATGCGAGCCCTGCACAGTGAATTTGTTCGACGCGCTGACGAAAGGCAGCCCCGTCAGGCGAGCGATCTCGGCCGATGCGGCTTCGGCGAAGCCAGGCGCGGCGTTGATCCCGGTGCCCACCGCGGTGCCGCCAAGTGCCAGATGATAGACGCCCTTCAGGGCATCATCGAACCGTTCCAGATCGTCGGCCAGCATGCCCGCGTAGCCCGACCATTCCTGGCCCAGTGTGATCGGCGTGGCATCCTGCATATGGGTGCGGCCGATCTTGACGATGTCAGCCCATGCCTCCGCCTTCGCGGCGACCGCGTCATGCAGCGCGCGCACCGCCGGGATCAGGCGCTGCGTCACGCCAAGCGCGGCCGCCATATACATCGCGGCGGGAAACGTGTCGTTGGACGACTGCGACATATTGACGTGGTCGTTTGGATGCACCGGCGTCTTGCTGCCCAGTGTCGTGCCGGCAAGCTGGCTGGCACGATTGGAGATCACCTCGTTCATGTTCATGTTGAATTGCGTTCCGCTGCCGGTCATCCAGACGTGCAGCGGGAACATGTCGTGGTGTTGCCCGGCCAGGATCTCGTCGGCAACCTGGACGATCAGCTTGTGGGCCTGGTCGTCGAGCCGCCCGCCACCATGATTGGCATTGGCCGCGGCCTTCTTGAGAGTTGCATAAGCGGTGATCATCTCGCGTGGGATTAGATCCCTGCCGATGCTGAAATGCTCAATCGATCGTTGGGTCTGCGCGCCCCAAAGCTTGTCGGCCGGGACGTTGACCTCGCCGAGACTATCGGATTCCTTGCGAAACTCGGTCATGCTTTAACCTCCATTGTGCCGGCTCGACCGGCTCGGCTATGCGCACATCTTTCACAGTATGCGCGACGGGTTGCGCGGTGCCCAGTGGAATGGCCGCGACCGCACCAATCGAACGCGACCGTTATCTCCAAGGCATCATCGAGACGGGCAGCACGGCTTGGCAGAAAGCTTCCGACGACAATAGGCGTTTGGGTGAACAGGGCCGTTACAAACGTGAGCCCAAACAATCACACATAAGCGATAGCGCCGCCTTCGATGCTTTCGCGAACTTGACGGCCATATCATAGACGAGTCACAAGTTACGATATTCAATCGGAAACGGCTTTAAGCGGCATGTTCTGGTTCTCTTACACCCGGTTCTCCACGGAAAAGCATGCGGTCCCAACCGTTTCATCTATTCCGATACGATTTGTCTCATCATTCGCCGGCTAAGCCAACGGTTAAATATCGTTGAGCCTGACCAGTTCTATGGGCGCAGTGAGCGATCGCCGTTGTCGGACCGCCGGTGCAAGCTCGCCCTACGGAACGCCCGACGGCTTCGTGAATGGACAAACCGGCGTCGAGTACGCCATGCGCCGGGTTGGTCTTGCACCAGCCGGCGCATAGCGCAGGGACTGTCGGCCGTTGCAAAAATGGAATATTTGCGCTGTATGGGGAGACGCCGTCATGGTAAGCAATACCTGGGGACAGGGAATAAGCGGCGAGTGGAACATTGCCTCCGGCTGGCTGCCCGCGGCGGTGCCGAACAGCGTCGCCGCGGACGTAACGATTGACGCGCCCCCGGTGGCTGGCGCCTATAATGTGGTGATCAGCCCGGGCGAGACGCAAACGGTTCATTCACTCAGCCTGAACGCGGTCAACAATGCCCGAAACACCTTCACCCCGCCTTTCAGCGCGGCGCAACTTGTCATCGACGGCACGCTGATTTTTACCCCGGGATCGACCGGTCTATTGGGGGGTCCGCTGCAGAACATTGTGCTGATGAACGGCGGCACCATCGTCAATCCTGGCACGCTCAACGCGTTCATTCAGGGCGAGGGGAACGACCTGTTCACCGGTACCAACGGGTTCTACATAACCAATTGGCTGCAGTCACAAGGCAACGTGACCGTTGATACCGCGTCGATTAGCGAAATCACCGGCAACACGCTGTTCGACGGCATCTTTCAGGTGCAGGGCGCCAACGCGCTGATCAACTTGGGCGGTCCGCTGGAGCACCTGATCGTCAATATAGCAACGATCGAGGGGCCGCCACTGCTCCCAACCGGCTGGACCGAGATCTTCCTGGACAATGGCGGCGCCATCAGGGAGTGGAACGGCGCGGCCTATGTCGATCTTGCAACAACATTGACTCGAGATAGGCGCGCGCGGTACCGTGGACGTGCTGAACGGCCGCAGCTACACGACGACCAACACGCTGACGGTCGCCGGCGGCTTGCTTAATCTTCAGGCGACAGCGTTCACCGCGGCGGCGCTGGACATCAATGGCGGCGTTGTGCAAGGCAGCGGTGTGATCAGCAGCGGCGTGGTCAACAACGGCGTCATCCTGGCCGACGGTGGCTTGCTGAACATTACCGGCCCTGTCACCGGCACTGGCACGATGCGGTTTGACTTTGACAATAAAGCCGGAACTCTCAGCGCGACCGGATCGGTCCTGGAAGTGCATGCGGTCGCCGCCGGGCAGACCATCGCCATGAACGACGATGACATCTTGAAGGTCGATACGCCCGCAACCTTCGCCGGCACGATTACGGCCAGTGTCGGCGACCAGATCCTGCTCGGGGGCATTGACGCAACCAGCGCCGCTCTGAGCAACGGGACGCTCACACTCAGCAACGGGGCAACGGTGGTGGACACTCTGCACCTGGCTGGCACCTACACCGGGGACAGTTTCACCACAACGCCCGTGGCTGGCGGAACCACGCTGACAGTGGCCGGCCCGGCGCCCAACTTCAAGGTGGCGGACGTAGCGACAGACACCGTGATCTCGACACCCGGCTTGGCTTATGCCGGTGGGCCGTCAGGTCCGCAGTATACGTATGCGAACATCACGCCGGAATCCCTCTATATTACGTCAGCCGTGCCAAGTTCATTCATCCGCACCGGAGCCGGCAACGATACCATCGACGTGAGCAAAGCCAACGGCAACAACGTGATTGATGCCGGTACCGGTTCGAATACGCTGATTGGTGGCACCGGCGACAACTCGTTTTATGTCAATGATGTGGCCCCGGCCGCCAGCATCTCCGACCTGGTCAAGAATTTCCATTCCGGCGACTACGCGACGATCTTCGGCGTCTATCCAAGTGGCTTCAACGTGCAGGCGATGACTGTGCTCGGTGCTGGAAATGTCAACGAGCTGGAGTATGTCGTCTCGACGGCCAGCCAACCTACGGCGACACTGATCCTGTCAGGACACTCTTTCGCCGATATCACAACCGGGCAAATCACCGCGACCTATGGAACATCAGACGGGACCCCGACAGGCACGCCAATTCTCAACATCCACGCCACCTAAGGTAAGGGGAACGAAGCAAGGTCATACGCCACCCTGTCCAATCATGTGCAGCCCATCGCACCCAAGGCACATGTCTACTGAATAGGAGATCGAAATGTCAGCAATAATCAGCGAAAAGGCGAAATAGTTGCAATCGAATATGTTGTTCTTGCAATCATGTTGGTTCTCAGTGTAACCGCCACGGGTTGCGGCGGGGCGGCCATCCCAGCTCCCAACGATGGTCCGCGCGGCTGGAACCCCACAGCGGGTGGCGGCTAAATCAGTCTCACGCGAAGGGCGCTTACGCGACGGCAATGTAACAAACGCATGCAACATGCGTCGCGTTGAAGGCAACTGGCTATTGTCGCTGCCGTGCCTGTCGTTGGGGCAGTCTCGCGTTATACGCGGAAGCTGTACAGTCTATCACGTCACCGACGTGCCCCACCCTGAACCCGCCGCGCCCGATGTATCAGTAACCAGCGATCACAGCCCTCAACCACGATAGACCGGGGTCAGTAAAAGCTGGAACGCCAATGCGAGCTGTAACGTCGAGGCGGAATGGTCAGCGAGCTGACCCTCCACCAGTATCGCTAAGTCGCGACCGGCATTTGGCGCCGGCCCAGAAGGCCGACTAGCACGGCTTTGCCGCATCGGCCGTGGCGTCTGACCGCTAACTTCCGGTCCGGCGGGCGCGCATTGCCGCTTCCCAGTTCTGTCCGTCGAACCACTGCGAAGGATGCAGCATGGCATGATCGACGTCGTCCAGGCAGCGCGCGTTCACACTGACTTTGTCGGGCTCGGAGCGGGGCGTATAGAAGGCGTGAATGCCGCAGTGGCGGCAGAACGTATGGTTCGCGACGCCGGTTCCAAACTTGTAGGACGTGATCGCATCTGCGCCCTGCAAAAGCTCGAACCGGTCGAGCGGCACGACCAGGTGCAGGATGCCCTTTTTGGTGCAGATGGAGCAGTTGCACTCGGAGATCTGCGTCAGGTCGGCTTGCACGCGGATACGGACTTCGCGGCAATGGCAGCCGCCTTCATAAGTTTGCAGCATGACTCGGCTCCTGTATGCTGAGACAACGACTGCACCATGATTGCGCGGCTGGCGCGGGATGTCACTTCCGTCGGCACGAACGCCGGACCAGCCGGTCAGCTGCGGCGGGCTGGCCGCTCCGGCGCGCGGGCGTGAGAGCCGCCATGCTCGGGCCATTCCCATTCACCGCGATCCGGCCCATCCACATCAACCCCCTTATCGCGCAGCATCTCGCGGTAATCCTCGGCATTGTCCCGAGGCCGATAGCCAAGCACAGCCCAATTCGGATCCTGCGTCTTGAGGCGGGTGTTGTTGGAGTACCCATTGACGATCATACATCCGGGGTCCGGATGGCGCAGCGATAGGTCCACCAGTTGCGCGACATCCGCCGGGCTCAGCCATGTAGCGAGCGAGCGCTGGTCGATCGGCAAGGCACGATAGGTGCCAATGCGCAGCGACACGGATCTGATCCCGTGGCGGTCATGGTAGTTGCGCAACATTGTCTCACCCAGGACCTTGAACACGCCATACAGACTATCTGGCCGCGGTGGCAACGCGGGCGAGACGGGCTCGGTGATGGGATAGCAGCCGAACGCGTGGTTGCTGCTGGCAAAGACGATACGCTCCACGCCAGTGAGCCGGGCGGCTTCGAATACGTCAAACAGGCCGCGAGCATTCACGCGGAACAGCGCCTCCAGGTCGTAGTTGCCGCCTACGCCAGTCAGGTGCACAACAGCACGGACGTCCCGCATCAGTGCCTCGACGGCAGTGCGGTCGGCGATGTCGGCAACGATCACCTCCTCGTTGCCGGTCACATTCTGCACCGGGCGAATATCGGTTAGACGCAGGTGGCGCCACTTTGCGCGCAGTCCGTCGCGCAGCGCGGTGCCGATGGCACCAGCGGCGCCGGTGATCAGCACGCGGTCGGTTTCTGGATCAATCATGAATATTCTCCGTGCGGAAAATCATAGCAGACGGGAGCTGGACGAAACAGGCGAGGCCGCCCGGCACCGCAAGGTCGGTGTCACCAGCGTACAGCAAGAAACAATCAAACGATCTGCTTATCCGCTTGGCTGCGCCTCGAACCAGAGCATGTATGGCGCTGCCGCAGCGGACTGATCTCCGCAATGGCTTGACCACCTCGACTGTTCGGCGAGCTTAAAACCTGAGGTATAACCTATGATTTTGGTGCCAGCATCGACCGTGGACGATTGGTGGACTGAAATAAAGCGGCCGCCTCAGGGCCACGCCGCCTGTCACAAGAACGGGTTCGCCGCCTGATCGCCGGCCGTACTGCGCTTATGACAGCAGCCTAATGATCGGGCGCATTTCTAGAAGCGGTGCCATACCGACAAACCGAAGCGGCCTCCTGCCGGGGCTGCCGATCATGGTTTACCGACGAGGCAGGCTTGCCGACACAAGCACATCAGATCAGCAGGCGTTCAGTGTGTCGCCGCGCTTCAATAATCACGTCCGGTCAGGACCGCGAGGATCGACGGATTTCCACCTGTCCCAGAGGTCGGGTTATCGCCCTGGACTCCGAGGGCAGCGCGAACGACTCCGCGCTCTTCCCGAGGTGCGGCCCCATATGCTGACGATGATGTTCAAGGGCGAACACATTGCTATAGAGTTGCGCGATCCATTGCCGGCCCTCCATTGTCAGCTCAAGGTGGCTGATGGCGTCGCCAATATAGGGCTCGATTTTGCTCCAGAAGAACGTCGGATATTGTTCCGCGACGTCGGCTGGATTGGCATACCCCAACCTGTGATTGATCCCGATTTCGGCGAACTCGTGGAACAGCGCATTGAGCTTACGCGGATAGAGCGGATCCCCGAGTTGGCCGATCAGATCCGCGGCGCGGACCAAGCCAGCTTCGGTGTCGGTCGCTGCATGATCGCCATCGTCAGGCACGGGAAAGCGTGTAAGCTCGATCGCCCGCGCTATCCGTTCGCCATCTATCAGTCGGTGCGATGCGAAGCGTTCCCGCATCACGATTTGCGACCGGGAGACGTGGTAAGGTGCGAGATAGGCGTCTGATGCGCCACGCGGCAGGCGAACGGTATTGCCGGCGGCGTCAATCACCTGCTGCTCTCCTTCGTCGCCGTGACAGACGCCACGCAGATAGCCGATGTCGTGGCTCAGAGCTGCAACAATGAAGTGGAGCCAATCCTCCGGAGAGACGGTCCGCCGGAGGCGCTGTCCTCGCAGTATGTCCTGCGCGACCAATGTCACCAGCGCGGTGTGTTCAGCGTCGTGATATAACGCGTCGCTCGTTGCGATCCGCTCTATGATGAGGCGAGCAGCCTCGTCGAGCAGGGCCGCAATGTGGGGCTTGCTGCCGCCGAACGTGCGTAAAAAGACGCCCGAAAGAATTTTGCCGAGCTCCTCGGAAAGAAGGGCCGTGGCGTTCAGCATGTGGCCTCCAATCAAGTGTCAGGCAAATTGCGACGCGTCCGATGTAGGCTGCTACTCCTCCGTCGACTAGAAATCTACCTGGCGCACGCGGCAACCCTTCGCCGTTGAGGTGTTCGACGATCGCGAAGATTACGGAGACGTGCGGATTAACCTGCTTGGCATGTGCGACGGCGTCATCCTCCACGTAACCTGCACCGAACGCGGCAACCGCATTCGGTTAATCTCGGTCCGAAGAGCGGAAAGGTATGAGCAAGACTACGACTTTCGCGAGAACGCGGGCTGACGGAACGCTGGTCGAGGTGATGCCGGACGGGTCGGAAGTGCCGATGCCCACACCCGGCCCGCTGCCAGCCATGACGGCAGCCGAAGTCCACGCCGCCGCGCTTGCCGATCCCGATGCCCAACCGTGGACACCGGAGCAGTTGGCAAAGGCAAGGCGGGTGCCGCGCGCCAAGACACTCCGCCGCGCCCTCGGACTAACGCAGGAAGAGTTTGCGGCCGCGCGCCTATCTCAAGGCGATCGCTGGCAACCCCGAGGCCGTGCGATTTGCCTTAGAGGCAGCGCCAGCCACAAGACCAGCTCAGCGCTGAACTGGCGGCCGGGGCGCAACCGCTTTCCGGAAATGCCTTGAGTGCGGCAGGACCAGTACCTCCCGTCACTGGTTCTGCGGTAATGGTGCGACCGGCTTATCAACGCCTCGGGCTCGGCGCTGCATCTCCAGTGCGCCTGCCACGTCATCGACGCATCCGCGGCACCACCGGCTTGCTCAAGCGGCTCGGCACCAGCGTCGACGGCAGCACGAGGTCCCTGCTACGCCCCCGCGCGCAGCGCCCCATCTTGCCTGCTCCGTGTCCTCCATCGTCCTCGCCTACTTCTTCGTGTTAAAGCCCTTTTCTTGCGGTGTTGCCATCAGCACGCCGCATGAGCGTGTGGCACCAGACAGGCTGAGCAAGCGGATCGGGGGATGATCGCCTGGTTCGTGCGCTTGCAACGGCCGCAAGGCTTTAACACAGAGCAGCAGGCGAGGCAGAGCGAGGGCACGGAGCCGGCAAGATACAGCGCTTCGCGCGGCGGATCACGTTTGATACGCAACGACCTCCCGTCACGGCCCCGCGGTGATCTCGCGGCTTGCTTGTTCGCCGATCAGGGATCAATCCGTGGCGTATGAACACCGGCAATATCCGTGACGCGGCGTACTAGCCGACGTACGACGCCAGGTCGCGGTGGCATCCGGCATCGACGCGTCCAGCATCGATTCGCAGCGATGATCACCCAGGCTAAACCACCGCACCGCTACCTATGTGCTACAAGGCGAAAACGACTGGGTTTCAGAATTCCCTAAGTATCTGAAAACCTGGCGGACCCGACACGATTCTGAACGTGCGACCTTCGCCTTCGGAGGGCGACGCTCTATCCAGCTGAGCTACGGGTCCATCCGGACCCTGACAGGCCCGATCCACCTGCTATACCGGTATTCGCCAAAAAGCTCAATCACGTCGGTCAAAAATGTCCACCGCCGTTCCTCCGGCGCAAACTCTACCACCAGGGCCAGGTCCGCACCCGATAGGCCTCCTGTTCGGCGGTCTGGGCTGGCGCTTCTCCCACCCCCACCGGATGATCCGGCAGGCTTGCCGGATCCGACCAGCAATTCACCGACCCCAGGCTGCGGGTGCAGAAGGGCTGCCTTTCCGGCGGCGGATCTATTGGCCGGCAGTAGCTTTTGCCCTCATCCCACCGTACGATCGAGCAATCTCGCCCGGTGACCAGCGAATACACCGCATCGACCGGGGTGCGCCCGATCGCCGCCACGCTGGCCACGCTGGCGCCCACCACCGCAGTAGCCGCGATCATGTTGCTCGGTCCGCCGCACCCGGCCAGCCCCAGCAAGGCCAGCCCGAGAACAGCCAGCCGCGGCACAATCCTGCCAGGTTCGGCGCGCCCAACAGCCTTCAACCGCCCGATCCAAATGACCCGAGACACCCACATTCGGTAATCCTGCACGAAAGAAGTAAACGAACCCTTTCCACGCTGCCGGTTTGCCGCCACACATTGTCGTCGCTATGGTCCGCCGCCGCGCCCCCGGCGGCGTCCAAGGAACGAGAGAACCGCGTGGTTGATATTTTCGACGAGGTCGAAGAAGACCTACGGGCCGAACGGGCCGCCAGGCTGCTGAAACGGTACGCCTGGCTGATTATAGCCGTCGCACTGGCAATCGTCGGCGCTGCCATCGGCTGGCAGCTTTGGGCCCGCTGGCAAACCAGTCGGGACTTTGCCGCCGCGCAGCACTATGTCACTGCCCAGACCGCCGCCGACGCCGCGGCGAACACGCCCGCCGGCAGTGCCGCGCCCGGCTCGCCAGCCCGAGCGGCCGCGATCGCCGCCCTCGATCAGCAAGCCGCCGTCGCGCCGGAGGGCTACCGTACGCTCAGCCGGCTGCGCGCCGCGGGCCTGAAGGCTGATGCCGGCGATCTTCCCGGTGCCATCGCACTGTGGAATCAGGTCGCCGCGGATACCGCGGCGGACCGGCTGTTGCGCGACCTTGCCAGCCTGATGGTGGCGCAACATCAACTCGATCACGGTGATCCGGCCCAACTGGAGGCGCGCCTCAAGCCCCTGGCAGCCCCCGACAACCCTTGGTCAGCCTTGGCCCAGGAGCAACTCGCCCTGCTCGACCTGCGGCAGGGCAAGCTGGCCGAGGCAAAAGCCACGCTGCACGCGCTGTCGATCGACTTGGCGGCGCCCGCCGGACTGCGGCAGCGCGCCGCCGCCATGCTGGCCGGGCTGGGTGCCGGACCGGCCGCATGAGCGGCCCGAACGGATCGCCCGGACAGAACAAATGACACGAACCCGGCGCACGGCACCGTCCGAATGAACGGCTGGTTTCAATGCGCGATCCAGTGTCCCGCCGCCTGCGTTCGTTGCATGATGCGGCGAACGCAAGAGAGCGGCAGACCTACGAAGGGATAGCTTTGGCGTGAGCTTGATACCGTCTTCCAGGGCCGGCCGAGGCCTGTCTCGCCGTGCCACGTTGGCGGCGTCGCTCGCGGCGCCCTTGGCCGTGACCGGCTGCTCGTTGTTCGACGACTGGTTCGGCAGCAAGAAGACGATTCTGCCCGGCAAGCGCGAATCGATCAACCCGCCCGGCCGCGGCCTGAGCGTGGACGAAGGCGTCGCGAAGGTCGTGCTGCCCCCGCCGGTTCGCAACGCGGCATGGCCGCAGGCGGGCGGCAATCCGGCGCATCTGATGGGGCACCTCGCCGCCAATGATCACCTCGCGGAGGCGTGGCGTGCCAGGATCGGCGCGGGCGGCGGATACCGGCGGGTCATCCTGGCCCAGCCGGTGGTCGCCGGCGGCACCGTCTTCGCCATGGACTCGAGTGCTGTGACCAGCGCCTTCAGTCTGGCGGACGGCAGCCGCCTGTGGCGCGTCGACACCAAGCCGGAGGATGCCGACAGCACGAATGTCGGCGGTGGTTTGGGCTGCGATCAGACCACGCTGTATGCCGTCAATGGCCTGTCGCAACTCGTTGCCCTCGACGTGGCGAACGGCAAGGAGAGATGGCGGCGCGACATCGGGGTTCCCGCCCGTTCCGCGCCTACTATCGTCGAGGGGCGCATTTTCCTCACCACGATCGACGACCGCCTGTTCGCCTTTGCCGCCACCGACGGCCAACCGCTATGGACCCATCAAGCGGCCCAACCCGTCACCGCCTTGCTCGGTCGCCCCGCACCAGCCTATCACCAAGGACTGGTCATTGCCGGTTTCGGGTCAGGCGAACTCGCGGCGCTGCGCGCCGACAGCGGCAGCGTCGTCTGGACCGACGGCCTGGGCGCTGCCCGAGGCGCCGTCGGCGTGGTGGAGTTCCTGTCCATCCGTGGTCTACCGGTGATCGATAATGGCCGGATCTTTGCCATCAGCATGGGCGGCCAGCTGGTCTGCAACGATGTGCCCACCGGCCGGCGGCTGTGGGAACGTCAGGTCGCCGGCCTGGACACACCCTACGTCGCCGGCGACTGGATGTTCGTGATCTCGGTCGAACAGCAACTTGCCGCAGTTCATACCGATGACGGACGGATCGCCTGGATCACCGATCTGCCGCGTTGGGGAAACCCGGAGAAGCAAAGGGACACGCTGACCTGGTACGGCCCGCTATTGGTCGCCGACCGCCTGATCGTCACCGGCACGAGTGAGGACGCACTGTCCGTCAGCCCCTATACCGGCGAAATCCTCGGCCACCTGAAACTGAGCGCTGCCGCCGCGCCGTTGGTGCCGGTTGTCGCCGATGGCACCGTACTGGTGATCACCAACGACGGGCGGCTGCTGGCGCTGCGATAGCAAGCGGCCCTAAAATCCTTCATCCTGTGTCCGGCAACCCGGACCCGCGGCACCAGACACGTCGGAGGACGCCCATGCCGCCCATCGTCGTGATCGCCGGCCGCCCGAACGTCGGCAAATCCACCTTGTTCAACCGCCTCGCCGGCCGCCGCATCGCGCTGGTCGCCGACACCCCGGGCGTCACCCGCGACAGCAAGCAGGCCGAGGCCCGCTTGCGCGGACGTACCGTGCAGTTGATCGACACCGCGGGGCTGCAGGAAGCCGCTCCCGAAACGCTGGCCGGCCGCATGCGTGCCGGGTCCGCCAGCGCCGTCGAGCAGGCGGACCTGGTGCTGTTCGTGTTCGATTCACGCGTCGGCATCACGCCGGCGGATCAGCATTTCGCGCACTGGCTGCGCCGGCAAGGCAAACCGGTCCTGCTGGTGGCGAACAAGGCGGAAGGGCGCACGGCAACCTCCGCCATTCTGGACGCCTATGCGCTGGGCTTGGGCGATCCGGTCGGCGTCTCCGCGGAGCACGGTGAGGGCATTGCCGACCTGATGTCGGAAATCGCCGACCGGCTGCCCCCGGAGCCGGCCACCGCCGACGAACCCGACGCCGACCGCCCGCTGAAACTGGCGATCGTCGGACGGCCCAATACGGGCAAATCCACCTTGCTGAATCGCCTGCTGGGCGAGACGCGAATGATCACCGGTCCCGAGCCCGGCCTGACGCGCGACGCCGTCGCCGTGACACTCTCGGGCCCCGACGGCCGCCCGATCGAGCTGGTGGACACCGCCGGTTTGCGCCGCCGATCCCGTATCGAGGCGCCGCTTGAGAAGATGTCGGTCAGCTCTGCGATCGAGGCGCTGAAAATGGCCGAGATCGTCGTTCTGACGCTGGATGCCGTCGAAGGCATCCACGATCAGGACCTGCAGATCGCCCGCCTGATCGAGCGCGAGGGCAGGGGATGTGTCGTCGCATTGAACAAATGGGACGCGGTGGCCGACCGCAACGCCACCCGCAAGGCGATCATGCAGCGGCTGGAAGACAGCCTGGCGCAGATGAAGGGCATCCCTGTGGTCACGCTCTCCGCGCTGACCGGCGCCGGCGTCGACCGCCTGCTGCCGGCGGTGCGTAAAGCCCACGACATCTGGAACAAGCGCGTCCCGACAGGCGAGCTGAACCGCTGGTTCGAGGATGCGCTGGCGCGCCACCAGCCGCCCCTCGTGCAGGGCCGGCGCCTGAAGCTGCGCTACATCACCCAGGCCAAGGCTCGGCCGCCGACCTTCATCGCGTTCGGAACGCGCGCGGAACAGATGCCGGAGGACTATCAGCGCTACCTGGTGAACAACCTGCGGGAGACGTTCGATCTACCCGGCACGCCCATCCGTCTGCAATTCCGTGGGACAAAGAACCCCTATGCAGACGCGTAGAGCGAACGGAGGCACCCAGGCGCTCCGAGGCTGAGACGAGTCAAAGAGCGAGAGCCAAAAGCAGTATCCGAGCACGTTGCACAGTCGTCATGGCCCCGCGAAGTCCGGGCCACCTGTCGCGGCAGTCGGCAAGGTGCCCCGGACACGCCGGGCCAGACGAAAGGGCAGTGTCGGCGCAACGTGGGTTTGTCTCGAAATAACCGCTTCAAAGTCGCAGGCAGTCGTGGTGGCTACTCTGATTGTGTCATGGCCGGCGCAGGCCGGCCACCCACGACTTTGTTTATACAGAAGAAAGTCGTGTGTCATCCCCGGATCAAGTCCCGGACGCCAAGCTCGGTGATGACACACGTGAGTAACCTTGGGCCCGCCACGCTCGAAGCAGTTATTTCGCGATCCTATCAGGCCGCGCGCACGCTGCCTGCGAAGTTCTGCACCTCGCTCGTAATGACCTCCGCCTGCCGTGACAGGCCGCCAGCCGCGGCAAGAACCTGGGTGGCAGCGGCCCCGGTCTCGCCCGCCGCATGGCTGACATCGGCAATGGTCGAGGCGACCTCATGCGTACTCGCCGCCGTCCGTTGCACATTGCGAGCAATCTCCGCCGTCGCGGCACCTTGCTCCTCAATCGCCGCGGCGATCGAATTCGATATCCCGTTGGCCCGGTCGACGCGGCTGACGATCCCCTCGATCGCCAGAACGACCTGATGCGTCGCCTCCTGGATTTGGGTGATTTGCGTGCCGATCTCCTCGGTCGCCTTGGCGGTCTGGTTGGCCAGATTTTTGACTTCCGAGGCCACGACGGCAAAGCCCTTTCCAGCATCGCCGGCCCGCGCGGCCTCGATCGTCGCGTTCAGCGCGAGCAGGTTGGTCTGCCCGGCGATCCCGGTGATCAACCCAACCACGTCGCCGATCCGTTGCGCGCTTTGCGCCAGCAACTGCACGATGCCGCTGGTGCGCTGCGCCTCCTCGGCCGTCTCGTTGGTCATGCGCGCGCTTTCGGTAACCTGACGGTTGATTTCACCGATACTGGCCGCAAGCTCCTCGGCCGCGGCCGCCACGGTCTGCACGCCGGAGCTTGCTTCCCCCGATGCGCCCATCACAACCCGCGCCTGGCCGGTGGCCCGTTCGGCCGTCGTCGTCAGGATCCGCGCGGTCCCCTCCAGTTCACCGGAAGCGGTGCCAAGCAATTTTGCCAGAGAGCCGAGCCGCGTCTCGAACTCATTGGCTAGGCGGTTCAACGTATCCTTGCGCGCCCGTTCGGCGGCATCCTTCATCTGTTCCTGCTCGCCTCGCAGGCGGCGGACTTCCTGCATATTGGTCTGGAACACCGCGACCGTGCGTGCCATTGCACCGATCTCGTCGCTTGATTCAACATGCGGCACCGCGACATCGCCGTTTCCGGCGGCGAGGCTCTCCATGGTCTGTCGCAACCCAGCAAGCGGGCGCACGATGGAGCGGATGGCGGCCCAGGACGCGGCTAGCAGTGCAACCAGGATGCCAACCGCGACGACGCACTCCTGACGGGCCGAGGCCCAGAACGCCGCGTCAAGGTCGTCGATATAGACGCCAGTCTGAACAAACCAGCCCCATGGTTTATAGAAACGATAATCGGCGAGCTTCGGCAGCGGCGTCGTCTGTCCAGGGCGCGGATACATGTAGGCGACGGTAGCCTGACCGTCACGCGCCGCACGCGGCAAGACATCAAGAACAAAGTTAAAGCCGTTGATATCAGGCGTCTTTGATGAGGCCATACCGATCCGGGTCGCATCGGGATGCGTCAGCACGATCGTCTGTTCATTCGTCACACTGAAGTAACCGCTGGTGCCATAGCGCAGTGCGCCCACCGCCGCCAGAGCGCGGGCCTTCGCTTCGTCCTCGCTTGTGTGGGCGGCGGACGCTTCCGTCCGGATGCGTTCAATGAGGTTGGTGGCAACCTCCGTCAACGACAAGAGTTGATTGACACGTTCCGCACGCATCGCCCGCCATTGCGCCTGCAGCCCAAGTCCCCCTACGATTGCGAGGCCAAAAGCAAATAGCCCGGTCAGAAAATAGAGGCGGCGCGACAGGCTGAGCGAAGCGAGAAGGCGCTGCATCGAATTGCTCCCGTAGACGGCGACAAGCAGCCGGCAGCGTGGCATTCACAGCTTAAGGAATCGTTAAACTGGCGGTTGTCAATCGATCTGGATCCGTCCGGTCTCGTCCGGCATCTGACCCGCGGCCCGAGCGGCTCTGCTAGTGGGCTGAATCAGCCCGCCAACTCAAGCCAGTGATCTAACACAGACTGCACTTTCAGGCTGTGTCAGATCACCAGGGAACCGGCACGCACGTCTGCTGACTGGATCAGCATTCGGATCGGCGACAACGTTCAAGTTGGCTTACTGTGCATCCTGGCAATGCGTAGTATCATCACGACCTATGCGTCGTCATATAGGAACAGAGCATTGAAGGTTGGTATCGTTTCGGATATTCATTGTAACCTTCAGGGTTTGGATTTAGCCCTGCAAGCGATGGGGGATGTCGATGAACTGCTTTGCCTCGGCGATAGTATCTTTGAATATCAATTTTCCAACGACGTCGTGGCGCGGCTGAAACAGCGGCGCGCGCATATCATCCAGGGAAATCATGAGGAAGTGTTCATGTCTCCGGCGGGCGCACGGGCGCGGGCGCGCGACGGGATCGACCCGGAGCTGCTCGCTTTTCTCGCCGGCCAGCCGCATCGGCGGTATCTCGATCTGGCCGGCAAGCGGCTTTTGCTGATCCATTCGACACCGTGGGAACCACGCGGCGAATACGTGCACCCGCATAGTTCAAAGCTGGCCCGGTTCGCCGAGGCGGATGCGGATATCGTGCTTTATGGCCATACGCACTGCCAGGTGGTGACACGGGTCGGCGGCGTGCTGGTGATCAATCCTGGTTCGGCTGGGGATGCCCGGGATAGCCGCAATGACCGGCAGTTGAGTTGCGCCGTGCTAGACCTGGTGTCGGAGGAGGTGCGAGTGATCGACTATCCAGATCCGCGGTATCAACAAGTCTGAACATCCCGGCAGCCGTCATGACAAACTTGATGCGCGGAACGGAAAACGGACTGGCGAAGCTCTACCCTATGGTTTATCGACATGGGTCATGGAAATCGTGGTCGCAAGCCTTCTGGATGGCGCTGAGAAAGCCAATGGCAGCGTGGCCATCATTGACGTGTTTCGTGCCTTCACGACGGAACGGCAGACCGACTGTGCCGCCTCTTTGGTTTAATGGCAAGTCCCCGTTCTGGCCATGAAGCTGCCGCCTTATCATGGTGGCCGTGCGGCCGGGTGACCTTGAGATCGCACTCGATGTCGGCCGATACGACTTTGCTATCCGGGTCAGCCTGGAGGACGGGCACCCAGTAGCCAGGATCGAAACACCAGCCTGAAGCTGGCTTGGCGTTGAAGAGCCCTGTCCAGTGTGGGACATTCCAGAATTGCTTTGGACAATAGTTGGTTTTTGGACGCGCTGGCAGTCATTTTGCATCGTGCTACCTTGCTGGTTGCGCAGCATGATGAGCAGTCAACCACGTGCTTAAGGAGCACTGCAATGAACGGTCTGGGCGGTCTGAACAAATCTCCGAACGGCGTCGTCATCGGCCTCGTGCAACTCAAATTGCCGGAAATCGCCACTCGCGCCGACATCACGCGACAGACCGAGAAGATCGTTGCCATGGTCGGCAAGGCCAAGCGCGGCATGAGCACGCTCGACCTGGTGGTGTTCCCTGAATATGCCCTGCACGGCCTGTCCATGGACACGCGCAACGAAATCCTGTGCGACCTGGACGGAGCCGAGGTCACCGCCTTCAAAGCCGCCTGCATCGAACACAAGATCTGGGGCTGCTTCTCCATCATGGAACGCAATCCCGGCGGCGCTCCTTTCAACTCCGGTTTGATCATCGACGATGCCGGCAACCTGGCATTGTACTATCGAAAGCTGCATCCCTGGGTACCGGTCGAGCCTTGGGAACCAGGCGATCTGGGCATCCCCGTGATCACCGGCCCAAGGGTGCCAAGATCGCGCTGATCATCTGCCACGACGGCATGTTTCCCGAAATGGCGCGTGAAGCCGCCTATAAGGGCGCCGAGGTCATGCTGCGCACCGCCGGCTACACCGCCCCGGTTCGCGCGGCCTGGCAAATCACCAACCAGTCGAACGCCTTCTGCAATCTGATGGTCACGGCCAACGTGTGCATGTGCGGCTCCGACGGCACCTTCAATTCAATGGGCGAAGCAATGATCTGCAACTTTGATGGGGCAGTGATCGCGCACGGTGCCTCGGGCCGAGCGGACGAGATCGTTACGGCCGAGGTGCGTCCGGACCTGGTGCGAGAAGCCCGCGCCGTCTGGGGCGTGGAGAACAACATCTACCAGCTCGGCCATCGCGGCTTTTCCGCGGTGCGCGGCGGCGCCGGCGACTGTCCCTACACATACATGCAAGACCTTGTCGCCGGCCGCTATCGCCTGCCGTGGGAGGACACCGTCCAAGTGACCGACGGCACCGGTTGTGGCCTGCCAGCGCCGACCCGGGTGTATGGCGCCACGGTGCGGAAGGCGGCGGAGTAGTCTAAGCTTTGTCGCGAAATAACCGCTTCACACATCTTATCGGCTTGACCAGGCAGAGTGGCTCCCACACCGTCATGGCCGGGCTTGACCCGGCCACCTTTCCAAGCACTTGGTGCGGCGGTGGCCCGGACGAGCCGGGCCATGACGGATGAGGAACGGTCGGCTCCTAACCCACTGACAAGGCGCGCCTTGCCGAGATGTGCGAATGCCGTAGTGTGAAGGCGGAAGCCCGTTGATGACACACGTGGGCAACGTTGGGCCCGCCACGCTCGAAGCAAGTTATTTCGCGGCAGTGCCTTAATCTTGCAACCACCTGGGATGACGATCCCATGTCCTGATGCAATATCGCCCAACGAAGCAGCCTGGATTGCCAGACGCAATCAGGCTACACTTCTTCGTCCAGAAGAACGTTGCGTCTAATGGTTTCGTTACCGCAGTCGGCCGATGCTGATTATCTGACCGACGCGCTCCGCCGGTCTGGCGGCCTTGGTCCTGCGTCCGTCTGCGAAGTCGGCGTGGAAAGCGATCGCCACCTGATCGTTTTGCGGATCTTGCGGCTGCGTCTCACCTACGATGCAGCCAGCAACATTCCGCCGATGATCTGGTGGAGCCACCTGCAGCGTATCCTGCTGGCCGTCGATGACCTTGGTTGTCAGGAGCTGCTGATGTGACGGAGTGACATACTAGCCGCGCCACTACGCCCGTCATGGCAACCTGCACGATGGCATCCTGGGCTTGCGGTATGGATGTCCTCCAGCCGCTCGCCGGTGCCTCTTCGCATCATAATGCGCGGACAGCCTCTCGCTCCGCGGCCTCACGCACCGCCGAGTGTAGCGCGCTTCGCTCGACTAGATCGGCGACCGACCCTAGCAGATCCGACAAGTCAGCGCGCAGCGACGCCACGCCCACAAGAGAGACGCGGGCGCCCGGTTCAAACTCGGCAAGCAGGTCGATGTCGCTATCGACGCGCGCATCACCGCGGGCGACCGAACCGAACACCCAAAGCCCAGTCACGCCACGATCCGTTAACGCTGGTGCATGGGCGCGCAGCTTGCTCAGGACCATGTCAAGCAAGGGCGGCTTGCGGTTCTCCTCGATCAGGAAGCGCTCAACCAGACCCCCCACCAATTCCTGTACAGTTTCGCCGCGTGCGGCAGCGGCAGCCTTCAAGCGGTCGCGCATGGCGTCTGGCAATTGCACCGACAGAGCGCGCGTGGCGAATGGAGACGCTGACATTCCTCACCTATAGCGCAATGTCGAAATTTGCGCATTACGCTTGGTCCCACATGCGCCGAGCGACGTCGTTCTCCCCGTGCGCCGCCTCACAAATCCATTTTCTAACCCACCGGCTCGGCCGACTGCTTGGCCCGCCCGCTTTGACCTTGCCCACGTCTCGAGGCACCCCGCTCAAGATCATCTTTTGTTCTTGCTAATATCCATCAATCTGAGATAGAACGCAAAAAGAACAATCGCTCAGGCCCATCGCCATGTCCGACGTCCCCGCTGAATCTGCCTCCGCCGAAGCGACGCCCGCCGAAACCGTTCTGGGCCACGTCCTCGCCTTCTTGCTCCCCTTCTTTCTCAAAGGTGCGGCGGGCGACGTTGACCTTGCCCGAGCGGCGGCGCTTCAGATGCTGGCCTCGTATACGGTCACGTCCAGCGAAGACCTGATGCTTGCAGCACAGATCATCGCGTTCAGTTTCTCGACCCTGGACGCGCTTGGCAACGCCGTGGCCGAACCCGACCTTTCGCCGTCCGCTCGCCTGCGCCAGCGTGGCAACGCCAACGCGCTGCACCGGGCGGCTGAGCAGTGTCGCAAGGCGCTTGACCGGTCCCGCCAGCTCAACCCGCCCGTCGCGGGCGAGACGGTGGACCCGCGACCGCCAACGCCGGACATACCGGTCCAGGACGTGCAGTCGGCGATGCAGAAGGTGCAGCAAGCAATCGTCGAGGCAGCACCATCGCTGGCCCAGCGTCTCACCAATCAGACGCCGCCGATCTCCCGCCAGGAACGCCGCCATCTGGCTCGCAAAGCCGAGGAACGCCTGCTTCAACAGGAGCGGGAGGCTCGCAAGGCCGCCCGGATCGCGCAGTTGACGGCAACCCGGGCGTCGGCGTCACCCGGCTCGCAGCCGCTCCCCGCGGCGGCGGACGTAGTGAGCCCATAGCAGCGGCGCCACCGTCACCACGATCGTAAGGGTGGAGACCGCCGCGATCGTCGGGTCGAGCGCGTAGCGAAGGTCCTCCCACATCCGCCGCGGCAAGGTGACCGCATTGGCGCCGGACAGGAACAGCGACACGACCAGCTCGTCGAACGAGGTGATGAAGGCGAACAACGCGCCGACCAGCACACCAGGCCGGATCATCGGCAAGGTCACCTGCCGGAACGTGCCAAAGGGGGTCGCACCCAGGCTCAGAGCCGCCTGCTCCAGCCGCCGGTCGAACCCGGCCAGGCTGGCACCGACGCTGGTCACCACGAACGGCACGGCCAGGCAGGTATGGGCCAGCACCAGACCCATGGGCGTGCCCACCAGACCGTAGCGGGCAAACGCGTAATAGATGCCGATCGCCACGATGATCACCGGCATGATCAGCGGCGACAGGATCAGCCCCGTGGCCAGCATGCGCGCCACCCGCGGCAAACGCGCCAACCCCAGCGTCGCCAACGTCCCCAGGACGGTCGCCAGAACGACGACGGCGAGCGCCACTTCAATGCTCAGCCATGTCGCCGCCAGCCAGTCGCGGCTGCCGAGGTACTCGCGATACCAGCGCACGCCGAACGCCGGCGGCGGAAACGTCAGGTAGCTGGCGGATGAGAACGACAGCACCACCACAACAACGATCGGTGCGATCAGGAACAGCAGGATCACCACCACGACGACCCGCATCAACCGCTGCCCGGCGGTCAATCTCCCCGTCATCATCGGCCGGAGACCCGGAACGCGCTGCCGACGCCGAACACGCCGCTGAAACACCGCCATGATCGCCAGCGTCGTTGCCAGCAGCGCCGCCGACAGACAGGCCGCATACGGCCAGTTCAATTGATCCACCTGCTGTGCGATCAGCATCGAGATCGTCATGTCGCGCGGCCCGCCCACCAGGCGGGCGTGATGTAGAAACCCAGCGACAGCACGAACACCAGCAGCACGCCAGCCAGCACGCCCGGCATCGACAGCGGCAGGATGACGTCCCGAAACGCGCGGAACGGCGTCGCCCCCAGACCGGACGCGGCGCGCGCCAAGGACGGATCGATCTGCCGCAGCGCATTGGCGATCGGCAGGATCATGTAGGGCATCAGGATGTGGATCATCGCGATATGCACCGCGATCGGCGTGTTCAGCATGCGCAGCGGATGCTCGATGAGGCCGCCGGCGATCAATGCCTCATTCACCAGTCCACGCCGCCCGAGCAGCACCATCCAGGCATAGCTGCGCACCAGGATACTGGTCCAGAACGGCAGCAGCACGACGATCAGCGTCACCATGGCCGCTCGCCCTGGCCTCACCAGGGCCAGGGCCACTGGATAGCCCAGCAGCAAGGTCCCCGCCGTGACCACCAGCGCGGTGCGCAAGGTGGTCCAGAACACATGCAGGAAGACGCTGTCGCCCGCCAACTGCGCGTAGTTGTGCAACGACCAGGTCGGCTCCGCCACGCTGCGCAACAGCATCGCCAGCACCGGCTCGACATAGACACACCAGCATGAAGACCAGCAGCGGGCTGACCAGCAGCACCGGAACCGTGTACTTCCAAGGCGGTCTGACGGCGCGCGAGCGAGACGTGGAGGCGATCGCGGCGACCGTCAGCGCCTCAGACAACGACGGTATCCGCCGCCGACCAGGTGATGTCCGCGATCTCCCCCACCGCGCGACGGCGGACCGCGGAGCCGGAGGGTTCCTTCAGCACCATCGCCGTACCGTCCTGCGCCTGCAGCAAGTAGCGGCACCGCTCGCCGGCGAACACGGCTTCCGTCACCGTCGCCCGCAGCCGGTTCAACGCCGGCAGGGAAACTCCGTCGCCATCCATGAACCGCATCCGCTCCGGCCGCATCGTCAGCATGACCTGAGCGCCCGTTTCCGGACGGCTCGGCGCGACCGCACGCACCATGGTTCCCCCACAGGCGGCGACGACGATGTCGTCACCCTGGAAGCCATGCACGATGCCCGGGAGAAAGTTCGACTCGCCGATGAACGAGGCGACGAAGCGGCTGCACGGCCGGTCGTACAGCTCCTCCGGCCGGCCGAGCTGCGCAATGCGGCCCTCGTTCATCACCGCGATGCGGTCCGACATGGTCAGGGCTTCTTCCTGGTCATGCGTCACGTAGACGAAGGTGATGCCCAGTTCGCCGTGCAGCCGGCGCATCTCCAGCTGCATGCTTTCCCGCAACTGCTTGTCGAGCGCGCCCAATGGCTCGTCCATCAGCAGCAGGCGCGGCTGGAAGACGATCGCCCGGGCCAGCGCGACACGCTGCTGCTGCCCGCCGGAAAGCTGCCTTGGATACCGCCCGCCATACCCCGGCAGGTGCACGAGGTCCAGCGCCTGCCCGACCGCCCGAGCCCGATCCGCCTTGCTCACGCCGCGCTGCTTGAGCGGAAAGCCGATATTGTCGGCGACCGTCAGATGCGGAAACAGGGCATAGTTCTGGAACACCATGCCGATGTTGCGCCGGTGCGGCGACAGACCGACGACCGAGCGCCCGTCGATCGTGATATCCCCCGCACTCGGTGTCTCGAACCCCGCGATCATCATCAGCGTCGTCGTCTTGCCCGACCCGCTCGGCCCCAGCAGCGTCAGGAACTCGCCGGAGCTGACCTCCAGCGAGACGCCGCGCACGGCGCCGACCCCGCCGAACTGCTTTTCCAGCCGGCTGAGCGTGACAACCGCGCCGGTCATCCCAGCAGCCACTTGTTGAAGCGGTCGACCACGGCGTCGCGGTTATCGACCCACCATTGGTAGTTGTACGGCACCAGCTGCGACCGGATGGCCGGCGCACTCGGCAGTTGCGCCATCTGCTCGGCCGGGATGTACTGCGCCGAGTTGTCATTGACGAAGCCATACGGGATCAAGCGAGGACAGCCGAGCCTGCGGGATCGCCATGGTGGAGAAGGCAATGAACTTCATCGCGTTGGCGCGGTTCTTCGCACCCTTCGGCACCGCCCAGCAGTCGCGCTTCATCAGCCCCTGCGGCCAGCTGACCGCCACCGGAACGCCGGCTTTCTGCAGCGGCGCCATGCGGCCGTTCCACACGCTGGTCAGCACCACCTCCTTGTCGGTCAGCATCTGCGGCGGCACGGCGCCGGTCTCCCACCACTTCACCACGTCGGACTTGATCTTGTCGTAGCTGGCGAAGGCCTTATCGATATCGAGCGGATACAGCTTGTCGGCCGGCACCCCCGCCGCCAGCAGGGCAAACTCCAGTTCGGGATCGTTGCCGCTGCCAGCGCCGACCAGGGCACGGTCGCCGGGGAATTTCTTGGTGTCCCAGAAATCGGCCCAGCCTCTGGGCGTGGCGCCCTTGAACGCGTCGGTGCGGTAGGCCATCACCTGCGCCCAGACCAGCATTTCCAACCCGCGCTCGAAGCGAAAATCCTCGCCGACGCCGGGGTCGATCAGGTCGTAGTCGATCGGCTCGAAGTAGTCGCCGTGCTTCTGCAGGTTCAGCACCGAGCCGCGGCTGACCTGCGCCATGTCCCACTCGACCGTGCCGGTATCGACCATGGCCTTGATCTTGGTGAAGTCCGACCCGGCGAAGTCCTTTACCTTGATGCCGCTGAGTTTCTCGAACGGCTCGAAATAGGCCTTCTTCTGGCTCTCCTGCATGAAGCCGCCGAAGGTGGCGATGCGCAGTTCGCCGCTGCCCTTCAGCTTCTCCGGGATCGCGTTGAGTTCCGGCAAGGCCGCCCGGGACCGCGTGTTGATGAACGGGGTCATCAGGCCGGCAGCGCCGATCGTCAGGGCCGCGCGCCGGGTCAGGGTGTGTTTCGCCATGATCGCCTGCCTTTGGAAAAGGGTTCAGTATTCCAGCAGATTGTCGCGGAACTGCTTGTGGCTGTAGGCCGAGCGGACCAGGCCGCGGTCCTGCAGGGCGGGGATCAGGCCGTCCTCGATCTCCGCCAGCAGCCGCCGGCTGACATTGGGCATGGAGAACAGGAAGCCGTCGCCGCCGACTTCCTCCATCACCTCGCCCATCCTGGCGGCGACACTATCCGGCGTGCCGATCAGCTCGACCGACAGCGCGGTGACGTTGTGCTCGCTCATCGCCTGGCGCAGCGTCCGGCCGGCGGCCATTTTCTTCAACTGTTCCAGCGTCTGCTGATGGCCGTTGGTGGTCAGGTCGTCGCCGATCGGCTGGTCCAGGTCCATCCTGCCGAAATCGATGTTCATGACCTTGCCGAGATGCGCCAGCCGCTGCGGCAGCTGCGCCGCCGCCCGGGCTTCCCGCAGGCGCTTGCGTTCCTGCGCATCGGCCTCGGTCTCGCCGATGATCGGAGCGACCATGAACAGCACCTTGCAGTCGTCCGGGTTGCGGCCGTGCGCCGACCATCCGGCGCGCGGACGTCGTCGCGATAGGCCTTCATCTCCGCCGATCCCCTTGGGATGGGCGACGATCGTATCGGCGAAGCGCGCGGCGAACTCGCGCCCGCGCGGCGATCCGCCGGCCTGGGCGATCACCGGCCGGCCCTGCGGGCAGGGACCCGAGTTCAGCGGCCCGCGCGTCTTGTAGAATTTGCCTTCGTAGTTGACCGCGTGGACGCTGGCGGGATCGAGCCAGCACGCCGGACTTGCGGTCGGCGATGATCGCTCCGGGCTCCCACGAGTCCCACAGGCGGTTGACGACGTCCATATACTCGTCGGCCATGTCGTAGCGCAGGTCGTGCTCCGGCATGCCGTTCATGCCGAAATTCATCGCCGCGAAGTCGGAGCTTCCGGTCACCACGTTCCAGCCGCTGCGCCCGGCGGTCACCTGGTCCAGCGTCGCCATCAGGCGGGCCAGCAGATACGGCGGATAGGCATAGGTCCCGAACGTCGGAACGATGCCGATGCGCGACGTCACCCGCTCATGAGCGCCGCGACCACCGAGGGATCCTGCCGCGGCACCGCAATGGCGTTGCTTCAGATAGAGCTCGGTCGAGCCGCCATAGCTTTCGCCGACATACGAGCTGTCTTCCAGCAGGAGATAGTCGAAGCAGGCGCGTTCCAGGCTGCGCGCCATGTCGAGGAACAGCTCCGGCTGCATCCAGGTCTGTGCCGATATGCCCGGTCCAGGGTTCGCCCCAGGCCTGCACGCTGGAGCCCTGCAGGAACCACGCGAGATGGAATGGCTTGGTGCGACATCCAGTAACTCCACCGCTAACGATCGGTCAGGCAGGCCGTCCAAGACGAAGCAAATATCGTGCCCAACAGGAAAGCCGCGCCGAGCGGAAACACGTCGGAAGGGAGGACAAAAAAGTGGCAAAGCGGGGCAAAGCGGCGGCATTTGCCGTCGGCATCGCCTCCCCAACTTGCCGCTACAACCCGAGCCTGTCACGCAGCCGGCCATAGGCCACGCGCGCCGTGACGGCCGAGCGCCACAGCCCATGAAACGGGATCTCCTTGATCGTCGTGATCGGCATTGCGATCTCCGATGCGCGGCCGCCCATGATCCGTCTGGCCAGTTCCGGACCCATCGCGGAACTCATCGCAACGCCGCGGCCATTGTAGCCCAGACAGACCAAAACGCTTTCATCCGGCTCATGGATGTGCGGGTAGTGGTCCGGCGTGATGGCGAGCTGCCCGCTCCATCCATGGGTCCATTTTACGCCGCGCAGGGCTGGCCAGAGGCGTTGCGCGTAGTGCGTCAGATATCGGATCTCGCCAGGCCCGGTGATATCGCGCTGGACGCTGCGGCCCCCCATCAGCAGGCGGTTGTCCAGGTCCAGCCGGTAATAGACGGTGACGCTGACCGATCTCATACAGCACCGAGCGCGTCGGCATAATCGCCTGGGCGACGGCGTCGGGCAGCGGTTCGGTGGCGGCAATGGCGCTATAGACGCGGGATGATGCTGCGTCGCAGCCCTGGCCAGAGATCATCGGTATAGCCGTTGGTTGCCAGGATCAGCTTGTCGGCGCGAAGCCGGCCAGCCGCCGTCTCGACCTGCCAGACGCCGCTACCCCGGTGCATGCGCAGGACCTTGCTGCCGCCATGCACCGCCGCCCCTTGCTGAAGCGCCGCCCGGGCCAGCCCACGCGCGTAGCCGAGGGGATTGATCTGGCCGCCCCGCCGGTCGAGCATGGCGGAATGGTAGCGCGCGGTCCCGGTCGCCCGGCGGACGGCATCCTGCCGCAGCAGCGTCACCGGCGCGCCCCGTCGCATCCACTGCTCCGCCGAGGCGCGAACGGCGTCGCCGGCGCGTGCATGAAGTGCCGCCCGCAAGGTGCCCGACTGCAGCGCGGCGCAGGCAATCTGATGGCGCTGGATCAGGTCGAACACGACGTTCGGGGCGTTGCCGGACAGCGCCACCATGCGGCCTCCCAGATCGGGACCGAAATCGGCTTCGATCTGGTCGGGATCATGCTTCAGGCCGGGATTGACCTGGCCTCCATTGCGCCCGGAGGCGCCCCAGCCGGGCTCATTCGCCTCCAGCACGACGACGTCGACCCCCTGTTCGGCGAGATGCAGCGCGGCGGACAGCCCGGTAAACCCGCCGCCGATGATGCCGACGGAGGCGCGCCGGTCATGATCCAACCGCGGTGTCTCGGGGGCCGGACGCGCCGTCTCGGCATACAGGCTTGGCGGCAGAGGGGCACGATCCGGCGGCATCTGCTTCTGCGCACGCTTTGCCATGGCCGGATGTTGCCCGACTACGCCGTGTCGTTCAAATGACAGGCGGCCTGGTGGTGCGGCCCGACGGCAAACAACGCCGGGTCCTGGGCGGCGCAAACCGGCATGGCCTGGGCGCAGCGGGGCCGAAAGCGGCAGCCGCCGGTCGTTCCGCCTGCCTCCACCGGCAGCACCGGGCGCATCCGGCCACGGCGCTCCAGGCCGCGCGGCACCGCGTCCAGCAGCGCCTGTGTATACGGATGTCGTGGCGCCGTCAGCACCTCATCCGGGGTGCCGCTTTCAACCACGCGGCCGGCATACATCACCGCGATGCTATCGCAGACCCGAGCCACCACGGCCAGGTCGTGACTGATCAGGACGATGGTCAGCCCAAGTTCCTCATTGAGCTGACGCAACAGATTGATTATCTGTCCTTGCAACGAAACATCCAGCGAGGAGACCGGTTCGTCTGCCACCAGCAGCGCGGGTTCCATGGCGAGGGCACGCGCAATGCCCACGCGCTGCCGCTGCCCGCCCGACAGTTCGTGCGGGAAGCGTTCCAAAAGCTGCGCATCCAATCCAACCTGCCGCAGCAATCCCGCGACACGCTCGGCTCGACCTTGCTTCTCCAGCCCGCGTGCGGCGAGCGCTTCCGTCAGGATGGTGCGGATGCGCTTGCGCGGATTGAGCGAGGAATGCGTATCCTGAAACACCATCTGCACGCCGCGCCGGTAGTCCGCGCGAGACCTGCCGGACAGCCTGCTCAGATCGGCGCCGTTCCACTCGATCCGCCCCGCGTCGGTGGCAGCAGGCCGACCATCAGCTGCGCCAACGTGGACTTGCCGCAGCCGCTTTCCCCGACAAGCCCCAGGATGCCGCCACGATGGATCGACAACGTAACGCCGTCGACAGCGGTGACGACCCGGTCCACGCCGCGCAGACGCTCGCCCAGGGTGCGCCGCAGCCGATAGGACTTGCGCAGTTGATCCAGCCGCATCAGCGGCGGTGCGTCCGCTTTCATGCCAATTCCTTCGCGCCTGCCCGGAAGCACACCGCCATCTGCTTGTGGTGCCAGCTGATCGGTGGTTCCTCGGCACTGCAGCGGGCTTCGGCCATGTCACAGCGAGGCGCGAACGGGCACCCGGGCGGCAAGGCACCGATGCGCGGCGGCAGGCCGGGAATTGTCGGCATCGCGCCACGGCTGCCGTCCAGACGGGGGATGCAACGAATAAGCTGACGTGTGTAAGGATGCCGCGGTGCGGCAAACAGGTCCTGCACGGCGCCGGTTTCCACCACGCGACCGGCGTACATCACGGTGACCCGAGTGGAGATCTCCGCCACCAGTTCAAGGTTGTGGCTGATGAAAAGGATCGCGATGCCGAACTCGGCGCGGATGCGGTCCAGCAGGTCCATCACCTGCGCCTGCACCGTGACGTCCAGCGCCGTGGTCGGCTCGTCTGCGATCAGCAGGCTGGGGTTGCAGGACACAGCGAGCGCGATCATCACCCGCTGGCGCATGCCGCCGGACAGTTCATGCGGATAGGCCAACAGGCGCTGGCGCGGATAGGGGATGCCGACAAGGGCCAGCAGTTCCTCGGCCCGGGCCATCGCCGCATTGCGGCTGATCGTCTGATGCGCGCGGATGGTGTCGAGCAACTGCCGGCCCACCGACATGGCGGGGTTCAGCGCGGTCAGCGGATCCTGGAAGATCATGCCAATCTGGCTGCCGCGGAGCGGTGTTCATTTCGGAATCGGAGCAGGCGGTCAGCGCCTGCCGCGGAACAGAATGCGGCCGCTGGTGATCCGCGCCGCCGGTCGGCAGCAGCCGCATGATCGCCAAGCGCAGTCATGCTTTTGCCAGAGCCCGAACTCGCCGACCAGGCCGACGACTTCACCGGGCGCGACACGCAGGTCGACACCCCGCACGACGTCCCGCATGGCGTCACCGTGGCGAAAGCCGACATGCAGTCCATCGATGCGAAGCAGGTCCTCGGTCATGCCGTCAGCGCCTGCGCGGTGTGGCGTGGATCCAGCGCATCGCGCAGGCCGTCGCCCAGCAGATTGAACGCCACCACGCTGAGCGAGATCGCGGCCCCCGGAAATACCGACAGCCACCACTCGCCACTGAACAGGTAGTTGCGAGCATCGGCCAACATGTTGCCCCAGCTCGGTTGCGGCGGCTGCACGCCGAGGCCGACGAAGCTGACCGAGGCCTCGATGATGATGCCGATCGCCAGCAAAAGCGTGGCCTGGACGATCACCGGCGACAGGCAGTTCGGCAGCACGTCGGACAGCATGATGCGCAGGCCGCCAACGCCTTGCAGCCGGCGCGCGGCGACATAGTTGCTGCGCACCTCTCCCAATGCCGTGGCGTAGGTGATGCGCGCAAGCGTCGGTATATACAGCACGCCAAGCAGGCACAGCAACTTGACTTCATTGCCGAAAGTGACGCCGGCGATGCTGAACGGACCCGACACCCAGGATGCCGACCAGCGCGATCGCCCAGATCAGCAGCGGGATCGCGGCCATCGCGTCCAGCATGCGCATCAGAAACTGTTCAAGCCAGCCGCCATTGAAGAACCCGGCCACCAGGCCAAGTGTAATGCCTCCGAAACAACCGATGACGACGGCACAGTGTAGAAACCTCCAACGAAGACCGGCCGCCCCAGATGACGCGGCTGAGAACGTCTCGGCCGGCCTGGTCGGTGCCGAACGGGTGCTGCGGGCTGGGCTCCTCAAGCACCTGGGTCATGTCGACCTGTAGCGGATCGTACGGCGCGATCAGCGGGGCAGCCACGCCATCGACGACGATCAGCAGTACCAGCCAAGCGCCGATCAGACCCGCGGGACCACCGCACAGGGCAGCCAGACGACGGATCACGCAGCGCACCGCCGCAATGCGGGGATTGAGCCAGGCATTGGTCAGATCGGCAATCAGGTTGGCCAGGATGAAGATGAAGGTGAACACCATCACGACCCCTTGGACGAGGACAAAGTCACGCTGCTGGATCGCGGTCAGAAGGGCGCGCGACAGGCCACTGATGTTGAACACCGCCTCGATGATCAGCGCCCAGCCAAACATGTAGCCGAAGGACATGCCGGCGATCGTCACGACTGGAACCAATGCGTTGCGCAGCGCGTAGATCAGCACCCGCCAACGCGCCAGTCCGGTGGCGCGTGCCGTGCGGATATAGTCCTGGCCGAGCACATCCAGCATGCTCGATCGGGTCATCCGGCTGAGGACCGCCATGTAGAAGATGGCAAGACAAAACGTTGGCAAAACGATCGAGTTGATGTGAGCCGCCAGACCGGCCGATAATGGCTCCACGCCGCCGGGCGGGAACCAGTCGCGGTTGACCGCCAGCGCCATGATCAGGACCAGTGCCAGCCAGAAACCGGGCACCGAGACGCCGACGACGGCGACCAGGCGCACGCCGTAATCCACCACCGAGTCACGCAGTAGCGCCGACGCGGTGCCCGCCAGGATGGACAGCGCACAGGAGAAGATAAAGGCCACGACAACAAGTTCCAGGGTCACGGGCAGAGTGCGGCGATATCCGGACCGACCGGGCGGCCGGTGGTGAACGAAGTTCCCAGGTCGCCGTGAGTCACCAGGTTGCCCACCCATGCGACATATTGCGCCAGCGCCGAACGATCCAGGCCGTGGTCGTGTTCGAACTGGGAAACCTGCGACTCGGTAGCATCCTGACCGAGGACGATTCGCGCCGGGCTGTCGGGGATCGCGCGTGTCAGCACGAACAGGATCGACGTCACGATGACCAGCGACAGCAAGGAGAAGCCGGCGCGACGGAGCAGAAGGCCGAACATCAGGACAGCGCGACATCATGAACATTGATGGTCAGCCCGCGGCTCGGCTTGAAGTTCTTGACGCGATCGCGCCACAGGTTGGCGGCGGCGAAATAGCCGATCCAGGTATAGTAGGATGTTTCAGCCATGTACTTCATCAGCTTGGCGTAGACGGGCTTCAATTTGGCACGGTCGGTTTCCGCGAAGGCAATTTTCAGTGCGGCCTCGACCTCCGGGTCATCAATGCCGCCGGAGGTTTTTGCCATGAAGCTGTTGCCGGTGAAATTGGCCAACAGGAAGTAGGTTGGTTCGCCGGGCGACATGATGTTCCCCAGGCTCGATGTATAGTCGCCGCCGAGCATTCGGCCGGAGACGATGGGGAATGGCGCCATCTTCAGGTTGACCTTGATGTTCAACTTGGCGAGCTCCGCCTGGATGAACACGGCGGCATCCTTGCAGTCTAACAAATAAGGTTCGGCCGGCAGGTCCATGTCGAACTCGGCGCCCTTGGCATAGCGCGACTTCGCCAGATGCTGCCTGGCCTGATCGAGGTTGAAGGCCGACATGGCATTGGCCTCGGGGTCGAACCACCAGCTTGAGGCCGGCGCGGGGATGGCGGTCGGTTCGACCAGTCCGTAGTAGATCTTTTCAGCGATCGTCGTTCGGTCGACGGCGTGGGCGATCGCCCTGCGGAACTCGACGTCATCGAACGGCGGGCGTGTTGGATTCTGCAACAGCACGGTCCAGCCGCCGAATGTCGGGATGGCCTCGCCGTGAATGCCTTTGCGGGATTTCAACCGGCTGAACTCACGCGGCGGCGGGGCGCCGATGATGTCCGCCTGGCCGCTGAGCAGGAAGGCGACCCGCGTGGCGTCTTCCGGCACGATCTTCACCACAAGCCGGTCCCAGTGCGGCAGCCCTTCTGCCAGTAGTCCGCGTTGCGGCGGAAGCTGACGTAGTCGTTAGGCTTCCAATCCTCGAAGATGCCCGGGCCGGTGCCGACGTTCTTTGGCGTCAGGCGAAAGTAGTCAGGGCCATATTTTTCCCGCGAGTCCTTCGGCCAGACGCCCATGAACTTGGTCAGGAAGGAGGTCCAGGGCGCGAAGGGTTCCTTCAGATGCACGTGCAGCCGATATGGGCCCGTCGGTCTCGACATGCGACAGACGATTGAAGATCAGGCCTCTTGTCGCCTTGTTGGCCGGATTGATGGTATATTCGATGCTGTATTTGATATCCGCGGATGTCAGTGGCCTGCCATCCTGGAACCGCACGTCGTCGCGCAAGTCAAATGTATAGACAAGACTATCGGCGGAGATGTCCGGCAGGGCCTTGGCAAGCTGTGGCCTCAGGTTGCCTTCGATATCGAACTCCACAAGGTTTTCGTAAATTGTCTGACTGAGGATCTGGGTGTCATGGCTGGCCATGTTGATCGGGTCGCAGGTGACCGGATTGTTCGACAAGGCGACGGTCAGCGTGCCGGTTTCGTCGGCGTGCGCGGTGCGGACCCAGGACGAAGACAGCACGGAAGCGGCACCGGCGTGCAAAGCCAAACGACGGGTCAATCGTCGAGAGCGTGCGGTCTGAGGTGGGAATGAAACAGCAGACACGTCAGTTGATCCTCCTGCATCCTGCAAGACATATCAGCTGAACATTCCATCCCCACCCATTCGGCACCTTGTAAGATCGGCGCTTCAGTCTCCGGAAATCAAGATCAGGCCGCCAGATCCTCCTGGTGACGGTAATTCATCTTGACGAACCAGGCGTAGTAGTCGGCGAAGCGGCGTGGCGGATAATGGGGCGGATTATCCGGACTGCTGCATCCCGGCAGGCATTCAATCATTACGTCGGTATTGGGATCATAGAAGAAGGGGATTGCGTAACGATCTGTGCTGGAGCGGTTCGTCGCGCGATGCGGCGTCGAGCGAAAACGCTTGTTGGTCCACTGGTGCAGGATGTCGCCGGTATTCACCAGGTAGGTGCCGGGCATCGGCGGCACGGCGATCCACTTGCGTGTGGTGGTGAGGATTTCCAGTCCAGGCACCTCGGATTGCGGCAGGAAGGTCATGAATCCGCTATCGGTATGGGGTGCGATACCAAATTGATTGTCCTCTGCCGCGAGGCTGGGCGGATAATGCGACAGGCGCAGGTTGATATGCGCGCCTTCAAAGCGTTTACGGAAGTAGCCTTGGGGCATGTTCAAAGCCAAGTCGTACAGCGGCAGCATGCTCTGACCCAGGCGCTCCATCCGGTTCCAATAGGCAAGTACCGTTTCGCGGAAGCCCAGCAGGTTGTCCGGCCATTGGTTCAGGCCGCGCCAGGGCTTGCCGGCGATGACGTCCGGATCGTCCGGGGTCCGCTCGCGGCGAATGAACAATGCCTCGTTCAGGTCGTGCCTGGTGTTTTTGTTGACCCCTGAACTGCGCATTTTTGCGCCACCCATGGGCAGATAGCCAATCTGGTGCTTGTTGATCAGCAGTCTCTGCTTCGCTTCCATCGGCAGGGCGTGGAAGCGGGCAGCGGCTTGGAATGTTGCGTCGATCATCGCCTGGTCGACGCCGTGATTGCGGATGAAGTAGAAGCCTACGTTCTCGCTCGCCCACCGCAACTGATCCGCCAGCCGTTGGTCGGCACCGGTTTCGCCGGCCAGATAAGGGCCGAGATCGAGGATCGGGATGGTTTCTTCCAGCGGCGGGCGGTCGCTGACAGGCTGCATGGGGGGCTCCTTCTGAACGGTCTTCGGATAGGACCAGCGGCTTCAAGCAGCAAGCGTCGTGCCAACCGGCGCGTTAAGAATACCAGATCGTGCCTGGGGTGCCTGTCTGTCCGGCCGCATGGTCCCGCGGCGCATGGCCCAGGCGCTAGATCCCCGGGCTCCCCACCAGAAGTTCGTCCAATGTCACCGGGCACTCGGTCGGCACTGGTAGCGGCGGCTGGCCGTCGATGCTGTCGGGCAATCGATCCACGGCCCGTCGGTAAAGCGCCGCCACATCAATCCGCTGACGCATGGAGGGCGTGAACGCTTCGGCGGCGTCGCCGCGAAACCCACGCGCCTCGGCGCGCCAATGCGGCACTTCTCGGGATACTGGCCACGCCTCGGCCTTGAGGTCGTGCAGCAGCGCCTGAACCAGGAGCGACCGAACGGCGGACAACTGGCTGCGGCCCACGCTCTCGATCTCCTCGATGATGTTCGGCCAGTCCGGAGCCTCCTGGTTGGCGCGGTCGGCTGCCGCCACACGCCGCAGAAGCTCGGCCTGGCGCTCGCTCCATAGCAGGATGTCTTCATCGTAGAGGTCGGTGCTGGCCATGGCCCGGTGTTCCGCGTTCAGGATCAAGCTTCTTCATGTTACAACGCCTTGAGGCCGCGGCATACGCCGACAGGATCAAGCCCCTGACGGAACCATCAACCTGGTCAGCGCGCGCAGATCCGCCACGTCCTCCAGCCTGTCGACCATCCCGATCAAGGTCTCGGCTGCGTCGTCGGACAGCGGTTCGGCGGCGAACTGCCAACAACGGCGGAATTTCTCCAGCTGTGCGGATCGGCTGAGCGGGCGGCCGGGGCTCGCCAGCATGGCGTCGCAGTGCCACGCCGGGATGCGCCCGTTATGCAGCCTGATGCGCACATCCTGCGGCACCATCGCGTTCGGGTCCGGGTTGCCGTCGGGATGCACCCGGACCAACTGGGCGAGACGATGCGTCTGCGGATCATCCAGCGCGTCGCCCCGAACGTGCGCCAGATCCAGCGTGCCATGTTGCAAGACCTTCGCCACGACAAAGCCGGTGCATAGACGGGCGTAGTTCGGCAACGGGTGCGGGATGTCGGGGCGGGAGATCAGACGCGCAGTCAGCGGCGGCACCGTCACATCGATCGCCGCCACATCCGCCGCCGCGAAGTCGTGCCGCTGCCGCAGCACCTGCACGCCCTCGATCGCGCCATGCGTCGCCCGGCCGGCGGGAAACGGCTTGTGGCTGAGGTGCGTGACCAGCCAGTCTCGCCCCAGGCCATCCAGCACAGGTTGCAGATCATAGCCGCCCTCCATCAGCGGCAGGTAGCCGAACGCACCGTCCATGCTGCCGCGCGGCCCGGTCAAACCGGTGGAAGCGATGTCGCATGACTGCACAGCCGCGCGGGCGTTAAAGGCGACCTGCATCGGCAGCACTGTCGAGGCCTCGACATGCGCCTGCATCGTGCCGCTGGTCTGGGCATAGTGTATGCCGAAGACGTTGACGATCGTCTCGGCATCCATGCCGGCCAGGCGCGCAACGGCCGCGGCGGCCCCGAAGCCACCCGCCGTCGCGGGACGGAAGAATCGCAGGCCCTGCGTGGAGGCAATGCCGAGACCGGCGGACACGTCCACACCCAGGATCACTGCCGCCAGCAGATCATTGCCGCTGATGCCGCCTTGTCTTTCGGCAAAGCCAAGGGCGGCGGGCAGCAGCGTTGCCATCGGGTGCAGCACGGCGGGTTCGCAGACGCAGTCATACTCCTGGCAATGCACCTGAAAGCCGTTCAGCAGTGCGGCGGCGGGGGCCGGAACGCGATCTCGCCGGCCCCAGACGGCGGCTTCCGTGCCGTCGCCCCAAAGGCGGTTGACCTGCAGCAGTTCAGCGGCGCCGGCCGCGCTCGATCCGGCGATGCCGACGCCAATTGTATCCAGGATAAAGGTTTTCGCGCGTTCGATGGCACGGTCGGGGATGTCGGCCAAGCGCGTGGTGGCGACATGGGCGGCAAAGGTTTCGGCGGCATTCGCCATCTCAGTGGTGCGCCAGCAAGGTGCCGAAGCCGGTGATCCGGTCGGTGATGCCGTGCTGGCGGAGCGCCCACCAGTACGTCGCGGTGTTCACCGCGATCACCGGTTTGCCAAGCCACAGCTCCGCGCTTGCGGCGAGCCGAGCCATGGCGAGGTTGGTTCCGACCTGGATGATTGCCTGCACGTCGGGGCTGTCGATGTCCCGCAGAACCTGGCTCAGTGTCTGCTCCGACACATGAGCAATCTGCGTCGGGCTGGGGCAGCGCAGCCCTTTCAGCGTCACGACGTCGAAGCCCAGTTCACCGAAGTAGGCGCGTGCCCGATCGTCGCCCAACGGCATGTACGGGGTGAGGATGGCCAGACGACGCGGGTTGCCGTAACGCGCGAGAGCCTCGCGACAGGCCTCGGCGGCGAGAGTGACCGGCACGCCGGCCTGTCGCTCAAGCTGGCGCTGCAGTGTGTCGGCGCCGCCCGCGCCATCCCAGAAGCTTTCGGCCGACATGCCCAGGATCAGCCGGTCCGGGCGGCAGCTCATCACCGCATCGACCGCTTGGGCCAGGGCAGCCTGGATGCGGGTCATCAACAGCGCAAAGTCGTTGTCGTCGCGCACCGGGTCGTCGGGAATGACGATGCGGGCCGTGTGATTGGTGACGCCGGACGGGCGCATCTCGTCGAACTCGGGCTGCACCGTGGTGTTGGTGGAGGGCACCAGCACGCCGAACTTGCCGCGGTAGCCAAGGCTATCGGCCGAACCAGCATGGGCCTGGATTCCGGTGTCGTTGGCGGTCATGCCATGTCGCTCCGCTGCTTGGGCAAGGTGGCCCGGTGTCAGGATAGGGCGATGCGCTGCTTGTTGCTATCAGGGCGGCTGGCGTTGCTGCGTGGCATGGTGCATGCATTAAATCGAGGCCGGATGCGTCGTCAAACAAAGGATAAAACCTCATGGACCTGGGCGTCTTCATTCCCATCGCCAACAATGGCTGGCTGATCTCCAAGACCTCGCCGCAATACAATACAAGTTTCGCGCTGAACCGGGATGTCACGCAGTTGGCGGAGAAGTATGGGTTCGAATTCGCCCTGTCGATGATCAAGCTGCGCGGCTTCGGCGGAGAGAGCGAATTCTGGGACCATGCCCTGGAGAGTTTCACGCTGATGGCGGGCATCGCCGCGGTGACCGAGCGGATCAAGCTGTACGCTTCCACCGCCGTGCTGACGCTGCCGCCGGCGATCGTGGCGCGCATGGCCTCTACCATCGACAGCATCGCGCCGGGACGCTTCGGGATCAACATCGTCTCCGGCTGGGCGGAGGCCGAGTATAGCCAGATGGGGCTGTGGCCGGGCCAGGAACATTATCAGAAGCGGTACGAATACAGCGCCGAATACGTCACCGTCATGAAGGAACTATGGAGCACCGGCACGTCGAACCACAAAGGCACCTATTTCCAGATGACGGACTGCAAACTCAGTCCGCGGCCGCCGGTGATGCCATCGATCGTGTCGGCGGGGCAGAGCGACGTCGGCATGATGTTCGCGGCAAAATATGCTGATTATAGCTTCTGCCTGGGCGAGGGGGTCAATACGCCAACCAAGTGCACGAACACGATCGGCCGGCTGATGAAAGCGGTCGCAACCACCGGGCGGAACGTTGGCGCCTACGCGCTGTTCATGGTGATCGCCGACGAGACCGACGCGGCGGCGCAGGCGAAGTGGGAATGCTATAAGGAAGGCAAGGATCTGGATGCCTTGAGCTACATGGGCATACAGGCCGGCGGGGATGACAAGGCGGATGCAGGCGGCACCGCGCAGAGCATAAGCAACCCGGTGTCGGCGGTGAACTTCAACATGGGGACGCTGGTCGGGTCCTATGCCACCGTCGCGAAGCTGCTGGACGAACTGGCGACGGTCGAAGGGATCGCCGGTGTCATGCTGACATTCGACGACTTCATCATCGGGATGGAGAATTTCGGTCGTTATATCCAGCCATCGATGGCCAGTCGGCAGCAGGTGCTGACGGCGACTTGAGCAAACTGTCCGATAGCGCATCGGTTCCGCTTCCCCGCGAAGACGGGGAAGAAGAATCCGGTTTCAGGACGAAACAGTCAGTCGACGCCGTCAAGGATCATATAGGAATCATCCAGTGTGCCGCTGCCTTATACCGGCCATTTCGCTGCCGAATGGTCAGACGAAATGCCCGCAACGGCTCGGCTGGAAGCGGACGGCTCGAACAGCAGACCGTGCGCACCTGTCACGCCGGTAACCAGGGTCGTAACGGCGCCGGTGGTCGGATCGATCTGGTCGAGATTGTTTCCAACCGACGCATAGAGATCATGAATGTTTAGATCGGTCATCGCCACCTTGAGCACTTCGTTGCCGGTCGTCGAGGAGATGTAGAACGTCCCGGAACTGGCGTTCGGCATGATGGCATCGTCGGGCGTACCGGAACCGGATGGCAGATTGATGAAGCTCTCACTCTGCTTCGAGGTCCCGGGATCGTGGATAAACGTAAACGCTGCGTCTTTTTCGCTTGTCAGGATCAGCGAGCCGTTGGGCAGGGTCTTCAGCGAATCGGGGTCGCTGACCGGCAGAGGTTGATTGGTTTCACCCGTCACCATGTTGGTGCCGGTATCACCCAGCCGCAGAATGCTCTGTGTCTCCAGCGTACCAAAAGGCGCATTCCCGTTCACGAGTTCGGCGACGACCGTATCGCCGGGATTGGCTGGATTTGTTTCACTCAGGAAAACCTTGCCGTGATCAAAGGCGACGTCGTCAAAACCGTGCGCCGAATTGGCACCATAGACGTAACCTGAGCCGTAGGTAAGTTGCGAACTCACCTGGTTGGTTGCCGGGTTGATGATTGTCAGTGTGGAGTTCGCGTCCTGGTTCTGCAGGGCCCAAACATCACCCGTCGTGGGGTTGACCTTCAGGCCATCAGCCTCGCCGGCGATCGTATAGGTATTTTCGATCGCCCCGAGCGGGCTATATTGCACAATGGTGCTGCTGCCGTCGGTGCCTGGCAGCGCGGTGCTGCTGGCAGTATTGCCGTACTCCACCCAGATCGACTTATCGGCCGCCGTAAGGGAGTCAGGTGCCGAGGCGCCATCAGGTGCTACCGCAAAGATGCTTTGGTTCTCTACATTTGCCATTATCGTTACTGATCCTCGCCATATTTTCTGAAGGAGACCGGATCGATTAGCGGGCCTCGCCAAGCTTTTATCAGTCACGCAACCGGATCAGATCATCACGTCCCCATGGTCACTCAGGTGTCGTCGATGTTTAAAGATAGATTCACATGCGATGCCCGGAGCCGAAGGCATTTGCAGCACTGCCGCACGATTCACCTTGGTAAGAAGTCTGGAAATCACCGGGACCACAGTCATATTGTTACATTAACGATATGAATTGTGGCGCGATGCCGAGCGCGATTGGGCCAGCGGATTCCGTCGCTGCCCGCGCTGTCTTCGTGGTATGTCCTCATTCCGACAATCAATCAGCTGGCGCCGTTCGCGGGCCGGGCCGAGGTAGAGCCACACATGGTTGGTCGCTTCGCCTGTTGCCTGGTCTGTGGACGACCCGCCGGCTACGGCTCGATCATCGACCGTACCTTGGCGGCCAGCGTCTCCAGCGCGAAGGGCTTGGTCAGCATATCCATCCCGGGCGCCAGGAAGCCGCCGCGGCTGGCGGCCACCTCGGCGTAGCCGGTGACGAACAGCACCTTCAGGCCCGGCCGCATCTGGCGCGCCACTTCGGCAAGCTGGCGCCCGTTCATCCCCGGCAGCCCGACATCCGAGATCATCAGATCGATGCGCCGGGGCGACTGGATCAGCGTGATAGCCGGGCCGCCGCTAGTCGCTTCCAGATGGTGGTAGCCAAGTTCGTCCAGCACGTCGGTGATCAGCAGCCGGACGGTTTCGTCGTCCTCGACCACCAGCACGGTCTCGCCGTCGCCGCGCGGCGAATCGACCGCCTTAGCCGCAGCGGCTTGATCAGCGGCGGTGCGGGAACGCGGCAGATAGAGCCGGACGGTACTGCCGCGGCCGGTTTCGCTCTGGATGCGCACATGGCCTCTAGACTGCTTGGCAAAGCCGTACACCATCGACAGGCCCAGTCCGGTGCCCTGGCCGATCGGTTTGGTCGTAAAGAACGGGTCGAACGCCCTGGCTTTGACATCCGCCGACATCCCGACGCCGGTGTCGGAGACGCTGATCGCCACGTAGTCGCCTGGCACGAGTTCGCCATGCAGCGACACGAAGGCTGTGTCCAGCTTCGCATTTTGCGTCTCGATGGTCAGCAGACCGCCGTCCGGCATGGCATCACGGGCATTGAGGGCGAGGTTCAGAATGGCGCTTTCAAGCTGATGAGGATCTGTCAGGGCCAGCCACAGGTCGGGCGCCAGCGCGGTGCGCAACCCGACCTGCTCGCCCAGCGTGCGATGTAGCAACTCCTCCATCCCAGCCACCAACTGGTTGACGTCCGACGGTTTGGCGTCGAGCGACTGGCGGCGGGCGAACGCCAGCAGCCGATGTGTCAGCGACGCCGCTCGCTCCGCCGACGCATACGCCGCATCCATAAACCTGCCGATCTCGGTCAGGCGGCCGGCCTCTATGCGTCGCCGCAGGATATCGAGCGAGCCCAGGATCCCGGTCAGTATATTGTTGAAGTCGTGAGCAATGCCGCCGGTCAGTTGCCCGACGGCTTCCATCTTCTGCGACTGTCGCAGGGCATCCTCGGCGGTTGACAGGGCGTCCTTGGCCGCCTTCTCGCCGGTAATATCTCGGCCATTGACGTAGATCAGGCCGTTCTCCGCCGTCGCCGCTGTCCAGGACAGCCACCGGAAACCGCCGCGCTTGTGCCGGTAGCGGTTCTCGAAGGCGACCGGCACAAGGGCGGGGTTGAACTCGCCAGGGTGCTCGTCTGACCGATCGTCAGGGTGGGCGAGATTGCTGACAGGCTGGCCGACCACTTCATCGGGCGAGAAGCCCAGGACCCGTTCCCAGGCCGGGTTGGCGGCGCGGAAGACGCCGTCCGGACCGACCACCGCCATCAGGTCCTGTGAGAGGTTCCAGAACTCGATCCCGCTCCTGCGTGCGCTGCTCGATCAGCAGCTCCTGGGTTGCGTTCAGGGTGCGCAGCCGCTGTTCCGCGCGCAGCCGCTCGATGGCCGTCCAGACACGGTCGGCGGCGGCACGGGCAAAAGCAATCTCCTCGGTCGACCAGGCGCGTGGGGCGAGGTGGTCGAGGTAGAACAGGGCGACGAACCGGCCATGCTCGACGATCGGCAGGTGGATGAACGACAGCGCGTTGATCGCCCTGACCGCATTCGAACGGGCGTTCATCCGCGCATCCGACGCGGTATCCGCCACTGCAACGGTCTCGCCGCGCCGGAGGTCGTCGAAATACTGACCGAACTCGTCGAAGTGCCAGATCCCGGTGAAGCTGCCGAGGCCGGCGATGCTCCAGTGGTCGCGCTCGATCGTGACCGTCTCCCGCTCCGGATCGACCAGGCCATAGCCGGCGCGGCTGACGTCCAACGCCCGGCCGCAGAGTTCCGCGGCGGCGAAAGCCATCTTGTCAAGGTCGTCGAGGTCGCGCAGCCGGTCGCCAAGTTCGATCAGGGTGCTGCGCAGCAACAGCGATCTTTGCAGCGCGTCATCCTGCCGCCGGCGCTCCGTCTCATCACGCGCCATCTTGATGAAGCCGAGTTGCTGGCCAGAGGCGTCGTGCAAAGGCCGCACCGAGCCATTCATGAACACCAGCGAGCCATCCTTGCGTTGATGCCAGCGTTCATCGCTCGACTGGCCGTCACGCATCGCCAGGGCAAGCTCACGCGCGGGCTGCTCGTCTGCCTGATCGGCCGGAATGAACAAACGGGTGTAGGACTGGCCGAGGACCTCGTCCCGGGTCCACAGGAATGCAGCCTCGGCGCCTCTGGACCATGAGGTGATTTGGCCGTCGTTGTCAGTCGTCAAAATAGCGTAGTCGGTGGCGCTTTCCACCGTGACGCGCAACCGCTCCTCGCTCTCGCGTAATGCGTTATTCGCCCGCTGCGCGGCGGTGACGTCGAAGCCCTCGATAAAGACGCCGGTGACGCGGCCGTTGGCGTCGCGGGTTGGCTGGCAGACCAAGTCGAGGAAGCGCTCCTCGGACGGTTTGCCTCCAGTCTGGATCAGCGCAAACGGGACCGCGGTTGCGGTAAACGGTTCACCGGTGCGGTAGACCTGATCGAGCACCTGATGAATGCCGCGATCCTTAAGTTCAGGCAGCGTGTCCCGGAAGCTACGGCCGATCAGCTCGCGTCCCCCGACCAACCGACGGAAAGCCGGGTTGGCCATTTCATAGTGGTGCTCCGGTCCACGCAGAACGGCGACAAAACTCGGCGATTGCTCGAACAACGCGCGCAGCCAGGCGACTTCGGCTGTCTGTGCGCGATATGCAATGACTTCACGGGTAATTTCATCGCAGACGCAGAACAAGCCTCCGACGTTGCCCGCCATATCGCGCAATGGTGTGAGTGACAGGGCAAAATGCGCCTCCTCGGGATCGCCATGGCGCTGCACGATGAGACCGATATCGTCCATCCGGATTGGCGTGCCGGCGTAAGAATCGGCGAGCAATGGGCCAAAGACGTTGATGCTCTCTGGCCAGATTTCGGCGAAGGCGCGGCCGAGCGCAGGGTGACGCGCGCCCATCATTTCGGCATACGCATCGTTATACAGCATCAGATGCTTGGCGCCCCAGGTGACGAACATTGGTTTGCGGGCCGCGAGTAGGATCCCCAGCAGGGTTTTCAGCGGATGCGGCCAGTCTTCGGGATCGCCAAAATCCGTGGATGCCCAGTCATGGGCTCGCATCAATGCGCCTGTTTCGCCGCCGCCATCCATGAAGTGCCAGGTCACGGCTGGATCGTCCGCGGGAACATGATGGACTGCACTTTCGCTCACACGGTGTCTTTGTCCAACGGGTGGGACGTTAAACGGGCGCGCTCGTCATTAGTTCGATCACGATGGTCGAGCTCGCTGGCGGTGGGGGTGCCGGCTTGGCATGCTATCCGCGACGTTCGTGACATCAATGGACAGGAGCGGGCCGTTGAAGCGGTCATCCAGAGGGCTCTTCCGGTCAGGCAGGCGGACCACCGCGAAATACGGTTTCAAATAATACCAACTGGTATTGAGGCCGACATATCTGACGCCCCATATGTGTCATCCCTGGCGCAGGCCGAGGACTTGCGACTGGCAGGCTTGGAAGGGCAAAGACGTGGGTCCTCGGCCTGCGCCGAGGATGACACGTAGGGGGGCATGGCCGGAGGGTCACTGTCAACGCCAACTGGAAGAAGACCGAATCGCGCAGAGGTCGGGCAAGAACCGGCTCGCCTGATCATGATGTCGCGGCCGAGCGATGGCGTCGTTGCAAGCTGATCAAGCGATTTTACGGGTCAATCGTCGTATGACACCAGCGCCTCGCATGGCACATCCAGCCGAGACCGCCCGTTCAGGAAACTGAGTTCGATCAGTGCCGCCGCAGCCGGGACCACCGCGCCAACCTGACGCAGCAGCTTGATGCCTGCCGCCATGGTACCGCCGGTGGCCAGAAGATCGTCCACCACCACCACACGCTGGCCAGGCTGCACTGCGTCGGCCTGAATCTCCACCCGATCCTCACCGTATTCCAGTGAGTAATTCAGCCCAACCGTCTCGCCTGGCAGCTTGCCGCGTTTGCGGATCATGATGAAGCCGCATCCCAGCTTCAGTGCCAGCGGCGCCGCGATCAGAAACCCCCGGCTTTCCACGCCGGCTACCAGATCAGGCATATAGGCCCGCACCGCACGCGCCATGCGGCCCATCGCCACCTGCCAGGCATCCGCATCCCGCAGCAGCGTGGAAATGTCGTAGAACAGGATGCCCGGCTTGGGAAAATCCGGAATACCGCGAATGTGGTCCTTCAAGTCCATCAGCGCGAATCCTCGCATTCATGCGTCGCACACGTGCCATGGACGCGCGATACGTCGCTGTCTGGTTAAATGATCTGATTGACGCGACGAAACGTGGCCGCTCCGCAGCTCGCGCTTTTCAGCGGGAGCATAGTAGAGCGGCCGTCACCGCCTCGCCAGCCCCTGTTTGACCGCGCCAGGTTGCCGCCGGCTGCCTCAGCCACTGGCGAGGCGTTCGGCGTACTCGATCGCCTCCACCAGGCTGCGCGGGTTGGCGATCCCCTTGCCGGCGATGTCGAAGGCGGTGCCGTGGTCGACCGAGGTGCGGATGATCGGCAGTCCCAAGGTGATGTTTACACCGGACAGCGCATCCCATTGCCCGGTTCGCGGGTCGATCTCGAACCCAAGCAGCTTGACCGGGATGTGTCCCTGGTCGTGATAGTTGGCGATCACCGCGTCGTATTGTCCGGCGCGGAGTTTGACAAAGACCGTGTCGCCGGGCACCGGGCCGACCACGTCCAGCCCCTCGGCCACCGCCTGAGCGATCACCGGTTCGGCCACATCGATATCGTGGCGGCCGAACAGCCCGCCCTCCCCGGCGTGCGGGTTCAGCGCGGCCACCGCGATGCGCGCCCGTTCCAGACCGAGGCGGCTCAGCGCTTCGTGCGTCAGGTCGATCACCCGCCGCAGCCGTTCCGCCGTGGCGCGCTTCGGAACATCCTCCAGCGCGATATGGGTGGTCACATGGCTGACCCGCATGTTGCCGTGCGCCAGCATCATGCACGAGCCTTTGACGCCGGTAAGTTCCGCCAGCATTTCGGTATGGCCAGGATAGTGGTAGCCGGCCTGATTAAGAGCCTCCTTGTTGAGCGGCGCGGTGACAATGCCGCCTATACGTCCGTGCATCGCCAGGCGGACGCCGCGCTCGACGGCCTGGAAGGCAAAGCGGCCGGCGGCGGCGGACAGCACACCTGGCAGAATAGGTTCGCCCTCGGGTCCCGCCTGCAGCGCGCACAAGGCGGGCCAGGTCGCGTCGTCCTCAGTAACCGCCGGGATCACCAGGTCCGGGGCGATCCGCGCGCGAGCCTGTTCCAGCGCCGTATTGCTGCCGATGACGACAAGACGCAGATCGCCCCGCGCCAGTCGAGGACGCAGTTCCGCGGCGGCTTTGACAATGATCTCCGGGCCGATGCCGGCCGGATCTCCCATGGTGAGGGCGAGCGGTTGGGGGGTCATGGTGCGGTCCTCGGGTGTGGTGTTTGTCCGAGTGGCTGCGTCCGGGATGTGCAGCAGTTCGCGCAGCAGGTGGGGATGGCCGAACGCACCGGACTTGGAGATGACGGTGACCCCGTTCCACCGCCCGCCGCGCATGACCGAGCGGGCGACACCAGGCACCAAGCGGCCTTGCACCTCCAGGCTTGTCGCGCCGAGGCGGACACACAGGCAGCGCAAGGTCTCGCCGCCGGCGACGATCACGGTGCCGGGCGGGTCCAGACGGTGTGCGAGCCGCTCCATGGCTTGCGCGATCCGGTTGCTGGCGACGGCGCGCGGTGTCTTGGCGGGGTGACTGAAGCTGGCGAGGGCGATGCCGTCGGTGGCCAGCTTATGGGCGAGGCTAGAGGTGCCCGCCGGCCCGTCATTGGCCAACACGGTCCAGTACGGCGCGCAGGCGGCGAGTTGCGCCGCGGTGGCGGGCTGGTCGGAGCCGAACAAGCCGAACACGGGATCGGGCAGGGAGGTGAGGGGGCGGGTGGCGGCATGTCGGGGGCCCGCTTGGGGTCTATCGCCTATGCCGGTGGCGGCGATTGCGTGGGCGAGCCCTCCGGTGCCGCTCCATAGCACCTGATCGGGATCGCATCGGACGCTGGCCACGAGCTGACGCAGATCCGCGTCCGTCTCGGCTGCGAAGACGCTGACCCCAGGTGGTAGCGTCGCGTCCAGCCGGCCGGACTGCGCCGGCACGCCCAACGCCCGCAGTTCGGCGACCAAATCGCCGCTGACCGGGACCCAGGCATCGTCCGGTCCCTTGGCATGCTGCCGTCCGGCGCGGGTGATCCTGTTCTGGTACGGGAAGGCTGGTGCCAGAATGCAGTGCCGCCAGCCGCCGGCCCGCACGCAGGCTGCCAGTTCGACGATCGTCTGTCCGCGCATCAGGCTGTCGATCTTCTTGAAGGCGATGGCGCCGGTGCTCAGGTGGGCGGTCAACGTGCCGGTGATCGCGGCCGCTTGCCGCGGATCGCGTTCCCTTGTGCCGCTGTCCAGGGCGGCATTATCTGGCAGCAGGTCCGGGATGGCGCCGTGCCAGAACGTCTGTACCGGTCCCACCAGGCCAACGAACTCGGCCGCCGTATCCAGCGCACCGGTCAGGTCGTCGGCCAGAAGTCGAAGGAACGTCACGGTAAGCCTCGATGTGCCATGCCGGCCGTATACGTGGTGGCCGACGTACGTCAAACCGGGCTGCAGCGTTCAGGGTTGCAGGTGGGCCCCGTTGCGCGGGGGCGGTGCTGCACGGCACACTGCCCAGGTCATTCGACGCGGGAACCCGGCCCATGAGCGATACCGCCTTGCGCAACGCCGACATCAACGCGGCCTTGAACGACGCAAAGGAAGCCTACGTCACCCGCAACCCGCGCAGCCTGGCGCGCTATGTCGAGGCCACGGCCGTCATGCCCGGCGGCAATACGCGCACGGTGCTGCACTATGCGCCGTTCCCGTTGGCGATGGCGCGGGCCGCGGGCTGCCGGATGTGGGACGTGGATGGCGCCGAGTATGTCGACTTCCTTGGCGAGTATACCGCTGGCCTGTATGGACACTCGCACCCGGTGATCCGCGCCGCGGTCGATCGCGCCTTGGACGACGGCATTGGCTTCGGTGCCTCGAATATGATCGAGGCCCGCTTCGCCCGCGCCGTCTGTGAGCGCTTTGGGCTGCAGCGGGTGCGCTTTACCAACTCGGGCACCGAGGCCAACCTGCTGGCGATCTCCCTTGGCCGTATCTTTACGCGGCGCAACCGGGTGCTGGTGTTCGATGGCGGCTACCATGGTGCGGTGTTCGGGTTTGCTGGGGGCGGCTCGCCGATCAATGCGCCGTTCGACTATGTGGTGGCGCCGTACAACGACATCGCCGGCACTCGGGCGCTGATCGCGGAACATGCGGCGGAGCTGGCGCTGGTGATCCTGGAGCCGATGATGGGCGGCGGCGGCTGCATCGCAGCCAGCTCGGACTTCCTGGCCATGCTGCGGGCGGAAACCAGCCGGATTGGCGCGCTGCTGATCCTGGATGAGGTGATGACGTCGCGCCTCGCGCCGGGCGGTTTGCAGTCGGTGCTGGGGGTGAAGCCAGACCTGACGACGTTCGGCAAGTATATCGGTGGCGGCATGTCGTTTGGTGCGTTCGGCGGCCGATCGGAGATCATGGATCTGTTCGACCCGAGGCGGGCGGACGCTCTGCCGCACGCCGGCACCTTCAACAACAATGTGCTGACGATGTCGGCGGGTTTGGCTGGTCTGACAGAAGTCTATACGCCGGACGCCGCCGTGGCCTTGAACGCGCGCGGCGAGGCGCTGCGTGAGCGGCTGAACGGGCTATGCCGAGCGGCTGATGCGCCGGTGCAGTTTACCGGGATTGGGTCGATGCTGGCGGTGCACATGATGCGCGGGCCGGTGACCTGTCCGGAGGACGCGGCAAAGGCTGATGCGAAACTGAAGGAGCTGTTCTTTTTCGATATGCTGGCGCATGGGATCTGGCTTGCCAGGCGCGGCATGATGACCGTTTCGCTGCCGATCGGTGATGCCGAGTGCGACAAGCTGGTGGCAGCGGTGGAGGAGTTTTTGTCGGTGAGGCGGTCGTTGTTGACGTAAAGACATACCCGTTTAACCAAGCCGTCACCGCATAGGCCCGCATCTTGCAAGCACGCAGCCAGGAGACAACGATAATGGGGGACTGAACATGCGGAGACGACGCTTCCTGGCGGCCTCGGCTGCAACCCTGGCAATGCCCGCGGTGGCCGCGGCGGAAAAGCAGCGGGTGCTGAAATTCATCGCCCAGTCCGACCTGGCCATTGTCGATCCGATCTGGACCACGGCCTATGTGACGCGCAACCATGGATACATGGTGTTCGACACGCTGTATGGGCAGACCGGTCAGAGCGGCGGTTACAAGGCGACGCCCCAGATGGTGGCCGGCCATGTGGTCGAGAATGACGGCAAGACCTGGAAGCTGACCCTGCGCGACGGGCTGCAGTTCCATGACGGCGAGAAAGTGCTGGCGCGCGATTGTGCCGCCTCGATCAGGCGCTGGGGCGCGCGCGACGCGTTCGGCCAGGCGCTGATGGCTCGCACCGACGAACTCACCGCCCCGGACGATAAGACCATCCTGTTCCGTCTCAAGCAGCCGTTCCCGCTCTTGCCGGATGCCTTGTGTCACGGCGCATCCAACATGTGCGCGATGATGCCGCAACGCATCGCCGAGACCGATCCGTTCAAGGCCTTCACCGAGGTCGTCGGCAGCGGACCGTTCCGTTTCAAATCGGATGAGCGCCTGCAGGGCTCGCTGTTCGTCTACCAGAGATTTGACAAGTACAAACCGCGCGAGGAGGGCGAGGCCAGTTTCACCGCTGGTCCCAAGATCGTGCATTTCGACCGCGTCGAATGGCACGTCCAGCCCGACGCCGCCACCAAGGCGGCGGCCATGCAAGCCGGCGAAATGGACTGGTGGGAAAATCCGCCCGCCGACCTGCTGCCGCTGCTGCGGAAGGCCAAGGTGCAGACGGCGATCACGGATCACACTGGCTCACCCTATATTCTGCGGCCGAACCACCTTTACCCGCCGTTCGACAAACCCGCGGTGCGCCGAGCGCTGATGGGCGCCATCGATCAGAAGGAATTCATGACAGCGATGATGGGCGAGGATACCTCGCTCTGGTCTGTGCCGATCGGCTACTTCCCGCCGGCCTCGGCGCTGGCGAACGACGCCGGGCTCTCGGCGCTGACCGGACCGCGAGATTATGCGGCAGTCAAGCGGGCGCTGGAGAAAGCAGGCTATCAGGGGGAGACGGTGGTGCTGATGGCGGCGACGGATCAACCGACCAACTATCCGTTGGCGCTGGTCGCCGCCGACATGCTGAAACGCGTCGGCGTGGCGGTCGACTATCAGGCGACCGATTGGGGTACCGTGGTACAGCGCCGCGCCTTGACCAAGCCACCGGCGGAGGGCGGCTGGAACCTGTTTTGCACCGGGTTTTCGGGGCTCGACCTATTCTCCCCCGCCAGCCATTTGCCGCTGCGCGGCAACGGCAAGAACGCCTGGTTCGGCTGGCCGACATTGCCGAAGCTGGAGGAACTGCGCGAGGCCTGGTTCAACGCGCCGGACCTGGCGGCGCAGAAGAATATCGGCAGCCAAATCCAGCTTCAGGCGTTCGAGGATGTGCCATACTATCCGCTCGGGCTGGCGCAACTGCCAACCGCGTTCCGCCCGGACATCACAGGCGTGCCGGAAGGGTTTGTGATTTTCTGGAACGTGCGACGCGTCTGAGCCGGGGTCGCGTCAATGCCGCAAGTCGTGGATGGCCGGGCCGACCGGCCATGACACGAGGGGGCGTTCCAGTATCTCGCTGACAAACCGATCACAGCGCAAGTTCCCAGGTCTCTCCCACCAAGTCCTTGCCGAACGAATGGTGCGGTTCGGCGGCGACGCATTTGAATCCGGCGACCTGGTAGATCCGCCGCGCAGCGACCAGGACGTCATTGGTCCACAGGGTCAGGGTCGTATAGCCTTTTTCGCGGGCGAAGCGGATGCACTCGTCGACCAGGCGCCGGCCGATGCCCAGCCCGCGCGCGGACGGCTCGACATAGAGCAGGCGCAGCTTGGCCAGTGTGTCCGAGGCCCGCACGACAAACACCGAACCGACAACCTCGCTTTCGCGTTCGGCGATCCAACCGCGTTCCCGCTTCGGGTCGAAGGTCTTCATCATCGCGGCCAAAATTTCCGCGACGAGCACCTCGTAGGTTTCATCCCAGCCGAATTCACGCGCATAGAGGACAGCCTTGCCGGTGGGTGATCCAGCCAATGTCGCCCAACTGATGCGGCCGCAGGATGTAGGGGACGGCTGGCGGATCGTCATCCGCGGTTAGGCGCTCGATCGTCCGCATGGCCTGAACCAACTTGCCGGTATCCTCAGGGGAAAGCCGGTTGATCATCGACCGCACATCGTTTTGCGAGGCGCGGTCGAGAGGATCGAACGCCGCCCGCCCCGCGTCCGTCAACCTGACCAATGTCTGGCGGCCATCGTGCGGCGAGGCGTTTCGGCGGATCAGGCCGCGCTGTTCAAAGGTCTTGAGGATGCGGCTCAAGTATCCGGCATCAAGGCCGAGAGTGCCGCAGAGATCGCTTGCGGTCGACGCATCGCGGTGCGCCAGTTCGTAGAGCACGCGTGCTTCGGTCAGGGAGAAATCGCTTTTGAGCAGTCCTTCATCGAGCAGGCCGAGCTGGCGGGTGTAGAAGCGGCTGAAGCGTCGCACCGCGGCGATGGCATCAGCCTCTGGGTCGGCAGGTACATGGTTCATTCTGGTTCCTCCCGATGCCACAGTCAACCGTATAGTTGACTAAGTCAACTATGCCGCAATGTCGATGCTTTTGCGACTTGTTAATTCGGCAATGCGGCAGGCCGTATGCGCCGATCGGAAATCATCAGAGAATGCGCTCTCTGATAAAGTCGCAGAGGATGCGGAGACGCGGGTGGCGCCGTTGGTGGAACCCAAGCGAGTGACTGGCTAAAACCGTCAACTCCAATGAGGGACAGGTGCCGGACGGCTCAAACGGCGCAATTGTCCATATGTGGAAGAGTGGAACGGTTTGTGAGGTCGAGTTTAGTAAGCCGTGTCACGCCATCGCTACTGTGAAGCTTGACGGCATCGACCTTGCATGGACGGAACGCAAGTGCCGCGTGCCGCGGGAGGCGTCTTGGCATCTGCGAAGGTACGCGATTATACCAGCCGGACTTGACAGTAACGTTCCGGTCACGCTCCAGTGCCATCCCCAGCCAAGACCCTATGGCATTCACACATCTCATCGGCTTGACCGAGCAGAGAGGCTCCCACACCGTCATGGTCCGGCTTGTCCGGGCCAGCTTTCCAAGCACTTGGTGCGGCGGTGGCCCGGACAAGCCGGGCCATGACGGAATTAGAACGATGGTGGGCGTCAGATGTGTCGATCCCCATGCCGCCACACTTAATGACCGCGTTCCCTCGGCCACCTCCCCGCGACAAGGTCGCCGATCCGAGGCAGCGGGATTAAGCTTGCTCAACATCCATCCATATCTAAGGCAGGCGACCCACCAGCCTTGGCCGCCACCCGTATCTATGCCTCTACGAGCCCGTATTATCGTCCCTGGCGCCGATGGTGCGCGAGCGGAAGTCCTCGGGCACGGCGGCGCCGTAATCGGTGAAGGCGCGCCTCACCGCCTCTACGGTCGAGCCGAAGACCTGGTGGCGATTCTCGCGCGCCCAGGTGTTTGAGCCGATCGGCGGTTCGATCGACTGCTGGAACACCGGCATCACATAGCGCGCGAAGAGTTCGTAGCTGCGCATGGTCTGCTCGCGATTGGCCCATTCGTGGGCGCGGAACAGGATGCCGCCGAAACCGCCCTGGCTATACTCCAGCAGGCGCTTGATGCCCTTGGTCACCGTCTCCGGCGACCCCACCAGGGTGGTTCCCATCTTGACCCCTTCCCGTAGCGGATCATCGGCGCGGCCTGGCGGACGGCCCAGCGTGTCCTCGAAGTAGGTCTGGGTTTCATTGCGCTCACCCTGCTTGACTTCGGCCAGCGCCCGTTCGTCGTCCTCGGCGATGTGGGCGTTGACCACCACGCGCCATTTCTTTCTCGATATGGTTTTGCCGTTTTTCGCGGCGGCGTCCTCGGCGATCTTCCACTGGTTGGCCAGTGCCTCCGGCCCGCCCGGCAGGCCGGCGCCGATCGACAGCACGCCGACGCCATGGGTGCCGGCCGCGATCATGCCGAACGGCGTGATGGTGCTGGCGACGGCGATGTCGAAATGCGGGTCGCTATAGGGCGCGAGGTGCAGGCGCGCATCGTTCATCTCGAACCAATCGGTCTTCATGGTGACGCGGCTCTTCCATCTTCAGCAGCGCCATGATCGCGTCCATTGCCTGCATCATGCGGGGCCGTTGCGTCGACGGCTCGATCCCCAGCATGTAGGCGTCCGAGGTCAGCGCGCCGGGGCCGCAGCCGAGCATGGCGCGTCCGCGCGTCATGTGGTCGAGCTGCACCCAGCGCTGCGCCACCAGGAACGGGTGGTGGTACGGCAGGCTGGTCACGCCGGAGCCCAGCTTGATGTGCCTTGTCTTCTCCGCCGCCGCCGCGATGATCAGTTCGGGAGAGGCGATCAGCTCCCACCCCGCGGAGTGGTGCTCGCCGATCCAGGCCTCGTCGAAGCCCAGGTGATCCAGCCATTGGATCAGTTCCAGATCGCGATCGATCGCCAGGGTCGGATTTTCCCCCAGGCGGTGGAACGGGGCCAGGAAGATACCGAACGTCAAACCGCGATGGGCCATGGACCTGTCTCCAATGCGCTGGGTGGCTGTTTCACTCTGCCCCGATACCGGCCAGTAGCCAAGCCTGCGCGGTGATGGCAACCTTTGGGCAAGTCAAGCAGACGGAGGAACAGGTCATGCGGCTCGCCGGCAAGGTCGCCATCATCAGCGGTGCGGCGTCAGGGATGGGTGCCGCCACGGCTCGGCGGTTCGCCCGTGAAGGTGCCATGGTCGTTGTTGCCGACATGTTGGAGGAAGAGGGCCGAGCGGTGGCGGATGCGATCAATGCCGCCGGCGGCAAGGCGCTGTTCGTCGCGCTGAACGTGACGGACGAGGCGGCTTGGAGCAAGGTGGTGGCCCAGACGGTGCAAGCCTTCGGCCGGCTCGACATCCTGGTGAACAACGCCGGCATCAGCGGCAGCGCGACCAACGACCTGCTGGACTCGGCGTTGTGGGAACGGGTGATGGCGGTGAACAGCACCGGCGTCTTCCTTGGCACCGCGGCGGCGGTGCGCCAGATGCAGAAGAACGGCGGCGGTTCGATCGTCAACCTGTCGTCGATCTCGGGCGTGGTCGGTCAGACCATGGTGCACATGGGCTACAACGCCTCCAAGGGTGCCGTCCGCACGCATGACCAAGGCGACCGCCGTGCAGTTCGGCAAGGACAGCATCCGCTGCAATTCGATCCATCCCGGGCTGATGCCGCCGATGCGCACCTCGGGCGCCACCGCCGACCCGGCGGTACGGGCCAGGATGCTGCGGGCGGTGCCGCTGGGGCGGACCGGGGAGGTGGATGAGGTCGCCAACGCCGTTCTGTTCCTGGCGTCGGACGAGGCGTCTTATATTACGGGTGCGGAACTCTACGTCGACGGCGGCTACTTGGCGATGTAGTCACCGCGGGTGGCGGCAGGGCGATCTGGGCGGCGCTCTTGATCAAATGCCTGAGACGTGGACCACCCGGTTGACGTCGAGATCCCATGTCGGACCCTTCAGCGGGCAGGTGGAAGCCGAGGCGGTGTTTTATGCGGCCGGTGGTCTCCCCGCGCCGATGTCAAACTCAAGTGGGAGCGTAATGATGGCACCAGACGACGACATCAGCCGCCGACCGGCATCCGGCGAAACGGAATCGCCTCCTGGGGTCAAGAAGTCAGGAGAGCGGCGCATGGTCGGACCGGAGAGCGAGGCTCGCGGTGGATCAGAGGCACCGGACAGGACGCTGGATGAAGCCGCGCCGGCCGGAGAGCGTCCTGACCCAGCCACGGTCGGACGGGACAAAACCTGATGGCGCGGCAAAAACCAACAGGTTTCGACGCCGTGATGACTGTTTCGGTGCTGGCGGTCCTCGGGTGGATGATGTGGAAGGCGATTCCGCGCCCGCCCGGTTCACTTTAGAGCACGTTCACGGTGACTGGAAACGTCCTGTCCCCCGGTGTCACGGCCGGCCCACGGCCAAGGCCAAAGGCCCGCCCGAGGACAGGCGCAGGCCGGCTACGCACGACTGTGCTGCCTTCAACCTCGCAAGTCGTGGGTAGCCGGGCCAAGCCCGGCCATGACACATGGGGAGCATCGGGGCCTACGTTCCCAGTCACCGTGAAAACGGTCTAGCCATCTTGCCTTTGCCTGGTGTTTCGGTTTCGCGGCGACATTGCGTTACGGTGATCTGATTGTTATCGCTAAAGTTCATCGCTGGGCTTGGCCGTATTGCGCTCTGGGCTAGTATCGCCGCGTCGGGCAAAGGCATCCGTACATCCAATTCCTGCACACCCTGGTTGCCCTGGCGGTCGCCTTCCTGCTGGGCACCAGCATCGGCTTTGAGCGGCAATGGCGGCAGCGCAATGCCGGACTGCGAACCAACGTGCTGGTTGCGGTCGGGGCCGCCGCGTTCTCTGACCTTGGGCTGCGCCTCGCCGGCACAGACGGTGCGGTCCGCATCATCGCCTATGTGGTCTCCGGCATCGGCTTTCTTGGCGCGGGCGTCATCCTTAAGGACGGCACCAGTATTCGGGGGCTTAATACTGCCGCAACGCTATGGTGTTCGGCCGCGGTCGGTACCTTTGCGGGTGCGGGGCTGCCGCTGGAGGCCACCATGGTCACCGGCTTCATCCTGGCTGGGAACACGCTGCTGCGTCCGCTGGTGAACTGGGTCAACCGGCGCCCGATCCAGCAAGGTGAGACGGAAGCGATGTATCGCATCCATGTCACCTGTGATCAGGCCAACGTCAGCGACGTGCGGGACATGCTGGACGCGGTGCTGGCGCGGTTCGGCTATCCGATCCGCGAAGTCGAGATGCTGTCGGACCGTGACCACCTGGTGGAACTGGCGGCTGTTCTGCTGCCGACGACAGCCGATCCCGGCGAACTCGATCAGGTCGAGGCCGAGCTGGAGCGCTCACCGCTGGTCCACTCCGCCACCTGGACGGTCGGCACCACGGTTTAGCCTGCCGCAACTCATCGTCCGGCTATGCCGCGATCCTGGTGCACCTTGCAGGTCCGGCTTTGGTATGCGCGCAGAAAGACCTCTGTTCCCCGCCGTGCGCGTCGGTTGATCTCCTCCGGCACGGTGGGTTCCGCCAGCCCGAAGGCGATCTTGGCCGGCTGGTTGCCTTCCCACAAGCTGACCAGGTCGTCGGCGGCATAGGCCGCGTCGTCAACCTCCAGTTCGCCGCGTTCGGTTGCCGCCGCGATGATCGCCGCCAGCGCCGCCCTGACCCGGCCGGGACCGGCCGCATAGAACCGCTCCGCCAGCGGCTTGTTGCTCCCGCAGCGTGGCGGGAAGGGTATGCGCCATCGTGCAGATGTCGGAACCCAGGATCAGCCCAGGAAGGCGAGCCGACAGCGATCAGCCGTTCGCGCAGATCGTTCGCTGCAATCGGGCGCCGACAAGGCGCCGATCATCTGATCGGAGGTCGCGCTGACGATGGTTTCGAACAGCGTCTCCTTGTCATGGAAATGGCTGTAGACGGTCATTTTCGAGACCGCCTGCCTGCGCCGCCACGGCCTCCATCGTGACCAGATCGAAGGGCTGGCTGGCGAACAGGCTTTTGCGCGGCGGCGATGATGGCCTCGCGCTTGGCGCTGTCCTTGGGCCGACCGGGGCGGAGAACGGCGGGTGGACCACGACGTCACATCTCCGTCGGGAATACTGGACTTGATGGTCCAGCATACCACATACTGGACGCATTGGTATAGGAATTTGATCTGCCCATGCGTCTTGTCGCAATTTTGGTGCCGGCGGCTAAGCGGTGCTTCGCCACCGGTATCGCGTTGTTGCGCTGATGCTGGCGGCGGCTGCACGGTGGGGCCGGATTTTCACGCGCCGGCCGCGCCCGCCATAGCACGCTTTACCGAGATGTCGCTTGCCGCAGCGCACCGCCTCCGCCGCCACCCCGGGCGGTTCGGCGCAGCAGCTGACAGCAGGGTCGCGACATTCCCGGCGAGTGGTGGGCGCTGTTCCACTCGCCGCAGATCACCACGCTGGTCACCCAGGCGCTGAAGGCCAATCCCGATGTCGCCGCCGCGCAGGCCACGCTGCTGCAGGCGCGGGAGAACGACGCGCGCGGAGCAGGGCGCGTTGTTCCCGCAGGTCAGTGCCAGCGCCTCGGCCGAGCGGGAGCGGGAGTCGTTGGCGGCGTTTGGCTTCGGCAGCGGGTCGGCGACCTTCTCCGTCTATGAGCGGCGCGCTGAACGTCTCCTACACGCTGGATGCGTTCGGCGGCATCCGGCGGCAGATCGAGCAGTTGAACGCGCAGGCCGAGTACCAGCGCTTCGAGCTGGAGGCGACCGACCTGACGCTGGCCGCCAACGTCATCGACGCCGCGATCACCGAGGCGTCCTTGCAGGCGCAGATCGACACCACGCGCGACATCATCAGGAGCCGACACCGACGCGCTGAACCTGACGCAGGCAGCGCTTCCAGCTTGGCGGCGTCAGCCAGGTGGACGTGCTGCAGCAGCAATCGCTGCTGGATACCCAGATGGCGACCTTGCCCGGCCTGCAGAAGCAGTTGCAGCAGACGCGCAATCAGCTTGCGGTCTATCTGGGCGGCCGCCCCGACCAATATGCGACGCCGACGCTCGACCTGGCCGCCTGACACTGCCGGAGGATCTGCCGGTGTCGCTGCCGTCGAAGCTGGTGGAGCAGCGGCCGGATATTCGGGCCTATGCGCGCGCTGCTGCATTCGGCGACGGCGGCGGTGGGTATCGCGACGGCCAACATGCTGCCGCAGATCTCGCTCAGCGGCAGCTACGGGCGCGAGGGCAGCGACTCTTTCCAACCTGTTCACACCGGCTGGTATCGTCTGGACCATCGCCAGCAGCATCACCCAGCCGATTTTCGAGGGTGGCACGCTGACGGCGCGCAAGCGGGCGGCAGGCTGCGGCACTGGAGGTTGCCGCCGCGCAATACAGCAGCACGGTCAACACCGCGTTCCAGAATGTCGCGAACGCGCTGGTGGCGATCCAGCGTGACGCCGAAACGTTGCGGGCCGCGCTTGCGGCGCAGAAGACCGCGGCGGCCAGCCTCGCGGTGGCGCGATCGCAATATGCAGCGGGCGGCGGCACCTACCTGAACGTGCTGACTGCCGAACAGACCGATTTCAGCGCGCGCCTGAACCTGATCACCGCTCGGGCCGCCCGCTTCACCGATACCGTCGCGCTGTTCCAGGCGCTGGGCGGCGGCTGGTGGAACCGGACGGACGTGGATCCAAAAATCGCGCAGTGCTGCGGAGTTTCGCCATGAACGACACCACCACGCTGCCGCGCACGACGGTGCGGCGGCCGCGGACCTGGCTGCGATTGTCGCTGATGCTGCTGGTGGTGGCGTTGCTGGCGGCCGGCCTGATCGGTTTCCAGCAGTTCAAGGCCGGCATCCTCAAGCAGGTGGTGACGAACATCCGATCCGCGCTGCCGACCGTCGCGACCGCCAAGCGTCACAGTGCAGGAGTGGCAGCCGAGGCAGACCGCGGTGGGTTCGGCGCGGGCGTCCAACGGCGCCGATCTGGCGGCCGAGATCGGCGGCGTGGTGGATCAGATCGATTTCGAATCGGGGCAAACGGTCGCGGCGGGAACCGTGCTGCTGCGGCTGCGGCCGAATGACGACGAGGCCAAGCTGGCGCAGCTGCAGGCCAGTGCGGACCTCGCGGCGGTGACGCTGCAGCGCGACCAGAGGCAGTTGGCGGCGCATGGCGTGGCGCAGGCGACGGTGGACAGCGATGCGGCCAACCTGAAGGTCGCCCGGGCGCAGGTCGCGGCGCAGCAGGCGGTGATGGCGGAGAAGACGGTCCGTGCGCCGTTCGCCGGGCGGCTGGGCGTGCGGCAGGTCGATCTTGGGCAGTACATCGCGCGCCGGAACGACGATCGTCACGCTGCAGCAGCTCGATCCGATGTTCGTGGACTTCTATCTGCCGCAGCAGGCGCTTGGGCAGATCGCGGTCGGGCAGAAGGTCGAGGTGACGGCCGATGCCTATCCCGGCCGGGCGTTCGCCGGGCAGGTTTCCTCGCTGAATTCGAAGGTCGATCCCACCAGCCGGATGCTGCAGGTGCGGGCGACGATTCCCAATCCGGACGGGGCGCTGTTGCCGGGGATGTATCTCAGCGTCTCGGTCGCTTCGGGCGCGGCGCAGTCGCTGGTGACCATTCCGCTGGCGGCGGTGGCGTTCAATCCGTATGGCTCGCTGGTTTATGTGGTGCATGACGACCGGGACGCTCAGGGACAGGTCAGCACGTCGTCAGGCAGCAATTCGTCACGCCGGGGGCGGCGCGCGGCGACCAGGTGAGCATCCTGAAGGGGCTTGGTCCGCACGATGTGGTGGTCACCGCCGGGCAGTTGAAGCTGCACAACGGATCGGTGGTGAAGATCGACAACGCGGTGCAGCCGACCGACAACCCGGCCCCCGTGCCGCAGGACCAGTAGAGTGCAAGCCGGTGCCGTGGTGTCGGTCCCGCTTTGTGGGGTCATCGTTCCGCTTTGGGTCAGTCCTTGTGCGCCTTTTGTGGCAATCCCTCCGCGCCTTATGTGTCATCCCTGGCGAAGGCCTTGGCGGCCGAGGGACCAGACGACTGTGCCCTATCCGGTTCCGCAAGTCGTGGGTGGCCGGCCTGCGCCGGCCATGACACTGGAAGCGGCCATACACTGGGGGGCCGCCATACACTGGGGAGCGGCCATGACACTGGGAGAGCGGCCATGACACGGGGGGCAGGGAGAGCCGCTCATGACGACAGGCACGGACCACGCACTTCCGCAAAGGCTGGACCTGAGCACGATGAAATTCACCGACATCTTCATTCGCCGGCCGGTGCTGGCGTGCGTGGTCAGCCTGATGCTGCTGGTGGTCGGGCTGAAGGCGTTCTATGCGCTGCCGATCCTGGAATATCCGAAGACCGAGAACGCCGTCGTCACCATCACCACAGTCTATTACGGTGCCGATCCGGAAACCGTGGCCGGCTTCGTCACCACGCCGCTGGAAAACGCCATCGCGCAGGCCAACGGCATCGACTACCTGTCGTCGAACAGCAGGTCGGGGACCAGCACGATCACCGCCAATCTGGTGCTGAACTTCGATCCGGACAAAGCGATCACCGAGATCACCGCGAAGATCAACTCGGTGCTCAACCAGTTGCCGGCCGGCGTGCAGCAGCCGACGCTGACGGTGGCGATCGGCCAATCGCTCGATGCGCTGATCATCGGTTTCGCCAGCGACGAGCTCTCGCCGAACCAGATCACCGACTACCTGGTGCGCAACGTTCAGCCGCGGCTGCAGGCGGTGCCGGGCGTGCAGACCGCGGAATTGCTGGGCCGGCAGAACTTCGCGCTGCGGGCCTGGCTGGACCCGGCGAAGCTGGCCGCCTATGGGCTGACCGCGACCGATGTGACCAACGCACTTGGCTGCCAACAACGTGATCGCCGGGATCGGCACCACCAAGGGCCAGATGGTGCAGTTCAATCTGACCGCCTCCACCAACCTGCATTCGGCGGAGGAGTTCCGCAATCTGGTGGTCAAGCAGGTGAACGGCGGCATCATCCGGTTGAGCGACGTCGCCAACGTCACGCTCGGCTCGGACGATTACGAATCCAGCGTCGAATACAACGGCAAGAAGGGCGTCTATATCGGCATCCAGACGGTGCCGTCGGCCAGTCTGCTGGCGGTCATCGCCGGGGTGAAGGCGGTGCTGCCGTCGATCCAGCAGCAGCTTCCGGCGGGGCTGCACGGCGACGTGATCTACGACTCGACCGTGTTCGTCAACAGCGCCATCAACGAGGTGGAACGATCGCTCGCGGAAACGGTGCTGATCGTCACGCTGGTGGTGTTCGCCTTCCTGGGTTCGCCGCGCTCGGTGGTCATCCCGGTCGTTACGATCCCGCTGTCGCTGATCGGCACCTTCGCGGTGATGCTGGTGCTGGGGTTTTCGATCAACCTGCTGACCCTGCTGGCGCTGGTGCTGGCGATCGGTCTGGTGGTGGACGACGCGATCATCGTGGTGGAAAGCGTCAACCGCCATCTGGAGGAAGGCATGCGGCCGCGCGACGCCGCCATCAAGGCGGCGCGCGACCTGGCCAACCCGATCATCGCCATGACCGTCGTGCTGATCGCGGTCTACGTGCCGATCGGCTTCCAGGGCGGGCTGACCGGGGCGTTGTTCACCGAGTTCGCCTTCACCGTGGTCGGCGCGGTGACGATGTCGGCGATCGTGGCGCTGACCCTGTCGCCGATGATGTGCGGCTATTTGCTGAAGCCGCATGCGCAGGGTGCCGCGGCGCGGCTGGGCCGATCGTCTGGTCGGCCTGATCGACCGGGGCTTCAGCCGGCTGCAGCGCGGCTACGAACGCCGGCTGCGCGGCAGCCTGCGCACGCTGCCGGTGACACTGCTGTTCGCCGCCTTGGTGATCGGCAGCATCTACTTCCTGTATGCCAGCTCCAGCAGCGAGCTGGCGCCGCAGGAAGATCAGGGCGTCGTCATCCTGCTGCCGACCTTTGCCCCGGATGCGACGTTGCAACAGAAGGAGCTGTTCGGCGAGCAGGTGCAGGGCATCATGGCGAAAGGTGCCGGAGGCGGATCAGAGCTTCCAGGTGATTAGCCCGACCCAGTCGATCGCCGGCATTACGCTGAAGCCCTGGGACCAGCGGCACCGCGATGCGACGACCATCCAGCGCCAGTTGCAGGACCAGCTCGACGACGTCGCCGGGCAGAAGGTCGTGGCGTTCCTGCCGCCGGCGCTGCCGGGCGCGCAGGGGCTGCCGATCCAGTTCGTGCTGAAGTCCACGCAGCCGCTATCGACGCTGTATCCGCAGGCGCAGAAGTTCCTTGCCGACGCCACGGCCAGCGGTATGTTCCTGTTCATCGACAGCGACCTGAAGATCGATGCGCCGCAGCAGGTGATCGAGATCGACCGCGACAAGGCAGCGCAGCTCGGCCTGTCGATGACCCAGGTGGGCAATGCACTCGGCGGTCTGCTGGGCGGCGCCTATACCAACTACTTCAGCCTCGGCTCCCGCTCGTACAAGGTGATTTCCCAGGTGCAGCAACGCTCGCGGCTGACCATCGACCAGGTGATGCGGTACCAGATCGCCACGCATCAACGGCGCGCCGATCCCGGTCTCGGCCATCGCCCATGTCCGGCAGGAGACAGTGCCGGAGACGATCACGCATTTCCAGCAGGTCGAATTCGGCGACGATCTCGGGCGTGCCGTCGCTCGGGGTGTCGCAGGCCACGGCCTTGCAGGCGTTGCAGAAACTGGCGGCGCAAACCCTGCCGCCTGACGTGCTGATCGACTACGCCGGGCCGTCGCGGCAGTTCATCCAGGAATCCAGCGGCTTTGTCGCCACTTTCGGGCTGGCGCTGATCATCATCTTCCTGGCGCTGGCCGCCCTGTTCGAGAGCTTTCGCGATCCGCTGGTGATCCTGGTGTCCATCCCGATGTCGGTCGCCGGTGCCTGGTGTTCATCAGCCTGGGGCTTGGTGGCGCGTCGTTGAACATCTACACCGATGTCGGGCTGGTGACGCTGATGGGACTGATCAGCAAGCACGGCATCCTGATCGTTGAGGTGGCAAATGAAGCGCAGCGGGCCGGCCGGTCGAAGCTGGAGGCGATCATCTATGCGGCGGGCATCCGGCTACGGCCGATCCTGATGACGACGGCGGCGATGGTACTGGGCGTGGTGCCGCTGATCCTCGCCTCCGGCGCCGGTGCGGCGTCCCGCTTCAACATGGGGCTGGTGATCGCCAGCGGCCTGTCGATCGGCACTCTGTTCACGCTGTTCGTGTTGCCGGCCGTGTATCTGGTGATCGCCGCACGTCATGCGGCGGAAACGGTGGGGGAGCAGGCCCCCGGGTCCAATGCCCGGGGGCAGGCCCCTGGATCGGATGCTTGGAGGCAAGGTGCGGTACCGCGGACGTAACGTGACGAAATGGTGCAACCGCGTGTCATGACCGGGCTTCGTTCGCGATCAGGCGGTAGCGCTTTGCGGGAGCAATCAGCAGGCCGCAACGGATGCCCGCGGTGTTATCCGACCAGGTTAAGCATAGTCCTCAAGGCTTGGCTTGTTTGGGCAGCCTATAGTCGTAGGTGCCGCGACAGATGGTCCGGACAAGCCGAACCATGACGGGAGGGCGATGCCGGCACATTTGGGCAGCCTGTAGTCGTGGGTGCCGCGACAGATGGTCCGGACAAGCCGAACCATGACGGGAGGGCGATGCCGGCACATTTGGGCAGCGTATAGTCGTGGGTGCCGCGACAGATGGTCCGGACAAGCCGAACCATGACGGGCGGGCGATGCCGGCACATTTGGGCAGCCTGTAGTCGTGGGTGCCGCGACAGATGGTCCGGACAAGCCGAACCATGACGGGCGGGCGATGCCGGCACAACATGCTCGACTTTCACGCCACCAAGCTGTGCTTGTTGCTGTTGGCGCCGTTGCTCGCGGGGTGCACCGTTGGGCCGGATTTCAAATCCTCCAGTCCCGCGGGTCCCGAAAGCTGGTTCAGTCGGCGCCAAAGCCCCGCTTCGGCGCCCGCCGGCGCCAGTTTCCCGATCGCCACACCGGTCGAGCCGCGCTGGTGGGAAGCTTTCGGCGATCCGATTCTCACCAGCCTCGTGGTCCGTGTGGCGGACAGCAACCTCGATGTTCGCTCGGCCACCGCACGCCTGGCGCAAAGCCGAGCACAGCTTCGGGTAACGGGGGCGGATCAGTTGCCGCAGGTGAATGGTAATACGTCCTATACGCGGGAACTGGTCAGTCAAAAGGGTATTCTTGGTTTGTTCGGCGGCAGCGGCGCTTCGTCGTCGCCGGCGACGCAGAGCAACGGATTGGGTGGCCGCACCGGCGGTATCCCGACAAGTGCCTCAGGCGGCGCCGCGATCCCGCCGTTCGACCTGTACCAATATGGCTTCGATGCGTCGTGGGAGCTTGACCTGTGGGGCCGAGTGCGCCGCTCGGTCGAGAATGCCAGGGCCACGGCGGTCGCCTCGGAAGACGCCAGGCAGGATACTTTGCTGTCGAGCATGGCGGAGGTGGCGAACGACTACCTGCAACTGCGCGGCACGCAGCAACGCCTTCGCATTCAACGGGATAATCTGGCGAGCGCCGAGAACAGCGTGCAGTTGACCACGGACCGCTACAGGCGCGGCTTGTCGACGGAACTGGATCTGGCCAACGCGCAGACCCAGGCCGCCGACACTGGCGCTGCCATCCCGCAACAGGAGCAGCAGGAGCAACGCCTGATCAACGCGATTGGCTTGCTGCTGGGTGAATATCCTGGGGCGCTGGCGGCGGAGCTCGCACCACCCAAGGCCGTGCCGCCGGTGCCGCCGCTGGTGCCTGTCGGCCTGCCGTCCGAATTGGCGCGCCGGCGCCCGGACATCCGGGAGGCAGAGGCTCAACTGCATGCGGCGACCGCCAACATCGGCGTCGCCAAGGCGGACTTCTTCCCGCAAGTGACGCTGTCCGGCAGCTTTGCCATTCAGGCGCTGCAGTTCAAGGACCTGGGCAACTGGGATGCGCGCCAGTATTCGTTAGGACCGGCGATCACCTTGCCGATCTTCCAAGGCGGCCGCCTGCGGGCGACGCTGGCGCTGCGCGAGGGGCAGCAGCAGGAGGCGGCGGCGAACTACCAGCGCACTGTGTTGGCGGCATTTCGCGACGTCGACGACGCGCTGACCGCCTATGCCGCGGAGCAACGGCGGCGGGCGCGTTTGACGGTCAGTGTGGCGGCTTCGCGGCGGGCGCTGGATTTGGCGACCATGCTGTATCAGCAGGGCCTGGCCGACTTCCTGCAGGTGCTGACCGCGCAACGCAGCCTGCTGAGTGAGCAGCAGCAACTTGCCGACAGCACAGCGACGGTCTGCACCAATCTTGTCGCTCTGTACAAGGCGTTGGGCGGCGGCTGGGATGCGGTCGAGTCCGACGCGTCGTCGCGCAGCACGTCAACCAAACCCGGGGCCTCGTAGGGACGTGGCGGGGGGGCCGACCTTGTATCTATCGGCACCCACACCGACGCCCCCGCCGGGCTGCTGAAGCGCCCTTGCGCGGGGTGATTTCAAGACGAAGCGTTTGATTGGGTCAGCGAATCGAGGAACTGATCGCGCGTGGAGTTGGTGCGGTGGCCACGCGCAGGATCAATTCGACACCGAAGGCCCGCGGCTGGCCGAGTGGGCGGGCGTTTGGGCGGCTGGTATCAGATGGTACGTCGTCCCACGATGGCATGGTAGATCACCAGGACAACAATCGCGCCGATGACGGCGACGATCATGCTGTAGATATTGAAGCCGGTGACGGGCGCTGCTCCGACGAGCGAAAACAGGAAACCTCCGACAATGGCGCCAACGACGCCAAGGACGATGTCCAGAACAACCCCTTCGCCGCTCTTATTGACGATCTTGCTGGCAATGAAACCAGCGATAAGCCCAAGAATAAGCCAGGCAATGATAGACATGACGGTTAAGTCTCCCTGTGCTGTGGCAAGTCGCCGCCACGATGTTCAGTCAACACGGCAAAGCTGGCCAGCCAGCGCGGAACGCATGGATGGCAAACTTCAAGGTAGATTTGCTGACGAAAAGCATCGCGGTTACTCGTCGGCCGATAGTAACGACTGCCGCGGGGCGTTTGCGTCATCAAGTTAGTCTATCATCTTGTGATGTTGCCTACAACGACCGGCCTGGCGACAAGTTGCACGCGCCGGCGCTCCGCTCGGGAATGTCGGCGTGTGCGTGATTGCGGCCACATTGGTGTTGCGTGATGGAATTTGGACAGAGCCTTGATGGTCAGCGGCGCCCGATTGAAAAGACGTTTCCTCTTGCACCTGCGCCCGTGGACCTTGATATTGAATTGATGAAAAAGCGAACCCCTCGGTTGTCCCGGACCGCACCGGTCATGATGGCTCAGTTGACGGTGGCGTCTTGGGAAACGATATTTCGCCGCACCATGATGATGGCCCAGGGAACCTGCAGGCCGGCCGAGTATCAGCGAATGGTCACGGAAAAAGCCGCCGCGATGCAGCTATCCACGGTCGCGCTCATGTCGGGTAAAGGCGGCGCGGCGGTTCTGGCGCCGTATCTGACGCGGGCGCGCGGCAATGCGAAGCGACTGCGTCGGAAGCTGTGACACATTCTCGTGGCCGCATCGCCGGCCTGTGACCCTCAGATAAACTTGAGGCGACATCATACCGCGATCGCCGAATGTTCCGATACGTTGAGGTCCTGCACCGTCGCGTTCGAACGCCTGTGTCAGGCTTTGGCGATACGACCGAAGCGCTGACCGGCAGGATTGGCCGGTGGCTTGCATCCGGCGGCGGCGCGGTGCGTTAGGCGTAGACACGCCAGGAGATTGCCTATGCCAATACCCCCAAATAACCCTCCGGATGCACCGCCGCCCGACCCGAGCCCGGAGCAAGCGCCAGGTGGTCCGTCAGAGGAGCCGATCGCACCACCGGGTCTGCCGCCCGGTGTGCCTGGGGAGCCGATGCCTACGCCTCCGAACAGTCCGCCGGGACCGATTGTCGCCTGACGCAGCTGGGCGAGACGGGTAACGGGGCCACTTAGGGCCCGTTGGCAGACAACCGCTCCAAGTGCTCGCTTGGCGAACTCATGTGGTTGCAGGACCGTGTTCCCAACCCAGGCGCGCGGTTGGGGCGGGTGATCAAGAAGGCACTTCAACCACGAAGGACACGAAGCGCCACGGACCACGGAGAGGCGGAATTGCCGTGCCAAGTGACGCAGCGCCGGATGACGGGACTGAAGGCTGACCGGGGCAAGCCGCTTGCGGGCGGCTCGATCAAGCCGTCATCCGGTGATGCTTGCTTCGCTCCACCAGGCGCCAAGGGCAGCCCTTCTCCGTCTACCTCCGTGGCGCTTCGTGTTCTCCGTGGTTAGGCCTGATCACGCGCGAAACCAGCACGGCGTTGCTCATTCGCGCAAAGCGATTAACTCCGGCTGGGTCCTTACTGTCCGTTTGATGATTCTACTACGCCGGCCATCCAACGCGGTTTGCTGGGCTTCCGGTGCCACGAGCAGGTGCCTCGTCCGCGTGCTCGCCCGCTCGGCTCCGGTTCTCGCCAACCACGCCGGACCGGCCTCCGCCGCAAGCGCGGGGGCCTCTGGCTCAGCCTAGCGCAGTCTCAAACGGAAATTCAGACTGCTACCTCGTGCGCCGCGCCTTGGCAGCGGCATAGTTGGCCTGACGGATTGGCGGTCGTGAACACGCCGGAATGGCGCCGGGCCGTCACGCGGCGCGCGCGACCTCGGCCAGCGGGGATACCGCATCGATGGTGCGATCTGGCACCGGCCCTGCCGCCGCGCTAAGACCGCTATTCGATCACCGTTGCCGACCAGAACCGGAGGAAACCAGCCATGCCAGCCCGCACCGGCGCCGCCTTCCTTTGCGGCCTGAGGGATCGAAGGGAAGTGTGGGTCGGCGCCACCCGCGTCACTGACCCGCTCGATCATCCGGCGCTTCGAGGCGCCGCCGAAGCCATCGCTGGCGTCTTCGATCTGCATCACCAATACCCGCAAGATTGCCTGATGGCCGATCCGGAAACTGGCGAGAGCATTGCCGTCAGCCACATCATTCCGCACTGCCGCGACGATCTGCTGCGCCGCCATACGGCGCTGCGCCGGGTCGCCGAGTTCTCCGTCGGCCTGATGGGCCGCACTCCCGACTACATGAACGTGACTTATGCGGGCTTCGCCGGCCGCAGTGACGAGTGGGGCATCAACGGCAACGAAGCCGGCGCCGCCAACCTGGTCGCCTTCCAGAAACAACTCGCCCGTGATGATCTCAGCCTCACCCATACGTTGATCCATGCGACGGTGGACAAGTCCAAGGGCAACGTGCCGACCGGCTTGGATGACACCCAGTTGCACAAGGTCGAAGACACCGCGCACGGTATCCTGGTGCGCGGCGCCCGGGTGCTGGCGACCCTGGCGCCTTTCGCAGATGAGATCGCGGTATACCCGAGCGCGCCGATGCCCGATGCCAGCGCCCGTCACGCGCTGTCGTTCAGCATTCGCATGGACACACCCGGCCTGAAGTTCATCTGCCGCGACAGCGTGTCGATGCCGGACCACCGGTTCGACCACCCGCTCTCCGGCCGTTTTGACGAACAGGACGCGTTCGTCATCTTCGACAATGTGGAGGTCCCGCGTAACCGCGTGTTTATCGACGGCAACTTGCCAGTCTACAACACGGTGATGTCGCCAAGCTGGCGCGGCAACGCGATGCACCAGACGATGATCCGCGCTTGGACCAAGTTGGAGTTTGCCTGGGCGATCGCCTGCCGGATGGCCGAAGCGATCAATGCCAACGATCCCGTAACTCAACAAATGCTCGGGGAAATCTGGAGCTACGCCGAAATAACCCGTGCCGCTATCGTTGCGGGGGAACACGGCGCGTACGAATACGGCAACGGCGCGTGGTTCCTCGACTACCGGCCGATGGACGCGCTGCGCGCCATGCTGCCGTACTGGTTTCCGCGGGTGAACGAGATCATCCGGCTGATCGGCTCGCACAATGTGCTGGCCACGCCCACCGCCGCGCAATTCGCCGATCCGCATTTGCGGCCGCTGATCGACATTTATTTGCGCGGCGCCGGGAACGTGACGGCAGAGCAACGCGCGCGCATCTTTCGCCTTGGGCTGGGATTTTGCCGGCAGCGCGCTGGCGAGCCGCAATGAGCAGTATGAGCGCTTCTACCTCACCTCCGGCGCGCGTAACCGGCAGGGTGCGCAACTGCGGGCCAATCGCACCGGGGCGAACCGGTTGGTGGAGCGGTTCCTGGCGGAGGATGCACTAGTGGATGAGATCCAACGGAACGATCCGTCGGATCTCATCCACTAACCATTGGTTTGGTGGGCCAATTCACCTGACGCTTGGGAACCAAGCGTCAGGATCGGACCACCAGGTTGACCGGGTGGGCTCCCTCGATCAATGCGGCTGGCGAAGTCGCAAACGGGGCACTTCAACAGCGCCAACGGGTTGCGGGATGATCAGTGTGATGTCTTCTGAGTGCCAAATTCAAGGTTGGGAGATGACGATGCGTGACAGAATGAGAATTTTGGCTTTGGTTGCACTTACCGTATGCATCGCATGGGCGATACCTGCAAGCGCCCATGGCGGCGGGGGTGGGGGCGTGGGCGGTGGCGGCTGTCACTACGGCTACCATGGCGGCTATGGTCAGCGCGGGGATGGCAGATGAATGACAAAGCACCCAAAGCCAGCCGCAAGTCGAGGTCATGCTGGCTGAATATCACCAACGTTGTCGCCGCGGTTGGCGTCTGCGCGATCATCGTTGCGGCGGCGCCGATTGCCGCCAGCGCTCATGCCGGTGGTGCCGGCGGTGCCGGCATGGGCGCGGGCGGAGGCCATGGCAGTGGCGGGCAGGGGAGCCATAGCAGCGGCCATGGCCATGGCAACGGCCCCGGCAGTTTCTGCCCGTCGAACAAGGCAGAGTGTCGATCACAATAAGCGATGAACCCGATACCGGTCGCCTTGCCGATCCTCGCCGCCAGTACCTGCCGCTCGCCGTGGCGCGGCCGCCGATGGACCCGGCGGACGTGGTCGAGGTGTGGTTCGCCTAGCAGGCTTATTTTATACCGTGGCAAGCTCCGATGAAGCCTTGGCCATCTGCTGCATCAGGCCTGGGATGCCCGCAGCCGCGATCGGCCGGCTGAACAGGTATCCTTGCAGGTGCGTGCAATTCTCCAGGGCCAGTTGCACCGCTTGCTCGTTGGTTTCCACGCCCTCGGCTGTGACGGTCATGCCGAACGTCTCGCCTAGGCCGACGATGGCGCGAACGATGGCCATCGCGTTGCCATCGTCCGGCAGATCCTTGATGAAGCTGCGATCGATCTTGACCTTGTCGAACGGGAAGCTTCGCAGATAGTTGAGCGAGGAATAGCCGGTGCCGAAATCGTCCATGGCGATCCGCACCCCGATCGCCTTGAGCTCGAGCAGGATTGCCATGATCACGCTGTTATCTTGCAGCAGGACGGATTCGGTGATTTCCAGCTCCAACCGGTCGGCCGCCAGGCCGCTGTCCGCCAGTGCGGCACGGACATAACCGACCAGGTTCTTGTCCTTGAACTGCAATGGCGACAGGTTCACAGCGACGTTGATGTCATCGGGCCATGTGGCCGCCTCGAGACAGGCCTTGCGCAAGACCCATTGCCCGATGACGCCGATCATGCCGGAGGACTCGGCAAGTCGGAATGAAGCTGTCGGGGAAGATCAGCCCGCGCTCCGGATGTTGCCAGCGGACAAGCGCCTCGAAGCTGGCCAGTCGATGTGATTTCGCGTCGACCAAAGGCTGATAGTAGACTTGGAACTCCTGCTGGGCGATGGCCCGCCGCAAACCGATCTCGGTTTCACGGCGCAACTGCAACGCCACGTTCATGGCGTCTTCGTAGAAGCAGGATGTGCCGCGGCCATTGGCCTTGGCCCCGTACAGTGCCGTGTCCGCCTTCTTCAGCAGCTCATCGGCGATGCAACCGTCGGCCGGCGCCAGGGCCATGCCGATGCTCGTCCCGATGTTGATCTGATGGCCATCGATGTCGTAGTTCGAGCCGACTATATCGATGATCCGGGCAGCCAGGGAATCGACCTCGGCCGGGTCTTCGAGATTGCGCAGGATCACCGCGAACTCGTCGCCGCCGAGGCGTGCCACGGTATCGCCCTCCCGCACGCAGGCTTGCAGCCGTTGCGCGACCTGCCGAAGAAGTCCATCGCCGACCGGGTGGCCGAGGGTGTCGTTGACCAGCTTGAAGCGGTCAAGGTCCAGGCAAAGCACGGCGAAATTGACCCCGCGGTCGACCTGGGCCAGAGCCTGCTCGATGCGGTCGTGGAACAGCACGCGGTTCGGCAGCCGGGTCAGCGGGTCGTGATGGGCAAGGAAGGCGATCTGCGAAACATTGGCCTGGAACACCGCCAGCGACCGCACGATGGTGCCCAGCTCATCGCCCCGCGCCAACGCATCGATGTCCACCGAGGCGTTGCCTTGTGCCACTTTCTCGGTGGCCGCGGCGATTCGCTTCACCGATCGCACCGTTGCCCTGGTCAGCAGCGCCGCAGTGCCGAACAGCAGCAATGAGCCGGCGATGGAGGCGATGACCAGCGCCAAGCGTATTCCCTCGGCGATATGCATGGACACCTCGGCGCGCTTCTGGGCGTCGCCGATGGCGTCGTTCGCGATCGTCTTGATCTGGTTGAGGACCCGCTTCGCGTTGCTGTCAAACGGCCGGAAGAATTCGACGGCACTGGGGAAGTCGATCTCCAGCATGCTGCCGAAGACCTCGATCGCATCGCGATAGATCCGCACTTCCGCGGCGATCTGCGAGATGCCGGCACGCTGCGCTTCGGCGACGATGTCGCGCGACTGGGCATCCAGGTCATCGGCGAGGGATGCGGTTTCGCCGACGAGTCGTGCGATCCCCTGGGCGACGTTCAGGTCAACCGTCTTGCTGGCCTGAAGCGTGGTGAGCCGGTACAGCCGACCATTGATCTCCTGCAGCTTGACGGCGCTGGTCGACAGGCGCGTGGCGATCGAGAGGTCGTGGTGGACGACGGCGTTGATCAGCGTCGCCTGTTGGTGGGCGGCAAAGATGCCGTGCAGGCCCATCCCGGCGAGCACCACCATGGCCAGCGCCGGACAGAACGCCATCTTGAGCGCGAATGGCCAGTTCGATAACCGGCCCAAGCCGGTCGGCCAGCGGAGAGGCAGCCTGCGGAGGAACACTAGGCGCGCCCATCGTCGAACACAGCCGGCACCGGCTGTTTCGCGTCCGCCACACAGTCGGCGGTTCGGCCGCGACCTGCCGCGACAACGGACCTTCCGACAGCCATGCCCTCAGGTTCCGATCGCAGCACTGCCTCGTTTCCGGCTCGACATTATAAGCGGTTATGGGATGCGCAAGATTAACAAAGTGTTGACCACACGAAATTAGTACGCTTTTGATTTGGCGGCGCAAGACCGTCCGCCGTCGGAGAAAGCCGCAGGCAATGCTTTGTGGCGATGCATTAACGTTACGGAAAGGCTTTATGGGCAAGACGGATGCGGCAATGCCGGCGCTTGTGCGGACGGGCCTGCACGGGGATCTGCCCGAGGAAGCGGCGACGGCCATGCCCCCAGCCAGGAGCTTCCGTGGGTCGGCGTGAAGGCCGGCCGGTTTGTGTCGATCAACGGGAGTAGCCGGTGTTCCGTTCCTGTTTGTCGCGTATCGCCGGACCTCCGCCACCGCAGGGTGATCACCGGTCATTGTCGGCCGCCGTGTCGCACGGCGCCGGATGCATTTCGTGAAGTTGCTGACATTGATGCTGGCGGGGTTGATTTCGTTTACCTCTATCAGCGCGACTTCCCATGCGGCATTCGGGGAGTTCAGTGCCAAGGACGGGCAGGTCCTGGGACGAACCTTGGGCTTCGTTGGCGACGGCATGACCGGCGTCGCGGTGGTCGGCATCGTGGTGGCGCCGGCCGATCCCGCCTCCAAGCGGGACGCGGATGTCATCCGGGCGGTCATCGGCGATGACCTGCCCACCGGCCGGGTTCGTCTGCAGGTTCGCCTGATCGCGGTCGACCAGCTTGCCGGGGTGAGCGGTGTCGCCGCCCTTTACGTGACCACCGGCCTGGCTGGCAGCATGGCAACGATTTCCGGCGCCGCGCAGCGCCTGCATGTCCCGACCATCTCGGCTGGCCTGACCTGCGTCCAGTCGGACGGCTGCGTCGTCGGGTTCTCCACCGAGCCGACAGTGCAGATCCTGATCGACAAGGCGGCGGCCGAACGCACCGGGGTCCACTTCATGCAGGCGTTTCGCATGCTGGTGCGGGAGAAGTAAGGTGCCACCGGCGGCTGCCCAACCCCTGCACGACGCATCCGGCCGGATCCGCCACTGGCGCCCGGTATGCCGCCTGGTCATGGCTGGCCTGGCCTGCCTGCTCCACGTGTTGCCCGCCCCCGCCCAGTCGATCGACTATGCCGGCTTCGAGGGGCTGTTTGGCGAGCCCATAACGACCTCCGCCACCGGCAAGCCGCAGCGTATGTCGGAAGTGCCGGCGAACATGGAGATCATCACCGCCGACGACATTCGCCGCTCGGGTGCGGACAACATTCCCGACATTCTCCAGTTCGTCGCCGGGATCAATGTGCGCCGCTACGGCTTTGCCGCGGTCGATGTCGGCATCCGCGGCTACAACGAGACCAGCAACCCGCGACTGCTGGTGCTGCTCAACGGCCAGCAGGTCTACCTCGACGATCTCGGTCGCACGCAATGGTACACGTTGCCGGTCACCCTGGAGGAAATCCGCCAGATCGAGATCGTCAAAGGCCCCAACACCGCCCTGTTCGGGTTTAACGCCGTCTCGGGCGTGATCAACATTATCACCTACGATCCCTCGCGGGAGAGCGTGAACAGCGCCACGCTGCGCGGTGGCACGCAGGGTTACCTGTCACTCTCGGCCGTTGGCACCGGGCGCATCGCCGATGTGGGTGGCGTGCGGGTGGCCGCGGATGGCTTTCGCGCGCAGGAATATCGCGCGACCGACGTGGCGCCAGGCGATCTGCCCTTCCGCCAGTCGCCACAGCGCGGCTCGGTCAGCTTCGATGCGCGCGGGCAGGCGGCGCCCAACGTACAGGTGTTTGCCTCGGCTGCGGCGGTCGATACGCGCATCTGGGAGGCCACCTCGTCGCCCTATTATGGCACCAACTCCGAGCGTACCAACTGGGCGCGCGTTGGTCTGGCGGCCGATACACGGTTCGGCCTGGTCAATTTCAGCGTCTACAGAAACGAGTTGCTCTACGTCTTCAACGGCGCCAGCGAGTGGGAGAATATCAACGACACGGTGATCGTCGTGCAGGCCAGCGACCTGGTGAAACTGAATGCCGATCATACCATTCGCTTCGGTCTCGACTATCGCAACAACGCCGCCACGTCGGACGCGGTGCTCGCGGGCAAGGTCGGCTACCAGGTTTATTCCAGCAGCGCGATGTGGGACTGGCAGATCACGCCCGCCGTCTCGCTGACGAACGCCATCCGCTTCGACCATTTCGTGCTGAACCAACAGGGCTATCTGGTCCCAAACGTCGGCTTTCCGTCGTCGGCGTATAACGGACGCACCATTGATCAGCCGAGCTTCAATTCCGGCCTGGTGTGGAAGGTGACGGATCAGGATACGCTGCGTTTGCTTGCGGCACGAGGTCTGCAACTGCCCAGCATCTATGACCTTGGGTTGCAGGATCGTCAGCCGCCGGGTCCCGATGGTCAGAGCTACCTTTACCTTGGGCAGCCAGGAGTCAGCGCCGCGTCCGTCAACAACGTGGAAGTTGACTGGGATCGCGCGCTGCCAGCGCTGCAATCGACCTTGCGCACGGCGGTGTTTGCCGAAAGAACCGACAACATCCTGATCAACCCGTACGAGACCACGGCCAGCGGCGATGGCGTGCTGGTGAATGGCATTGAGGAGCAGCGTGCCGTGGCTGAGAATGTCGGCTCTAGTTCCGCCTTCGGCAGCGAGATCGGGCTGCGCGGCCATGCGGCCTCGGGTTGGCGCTGGAACGCAAGCTATTCGTTCATTTCGATCACAGATCATCTGTCGATCAACCAGAACGGCATCTACAGCCCGCAGAACTTCCAGCAGGGCACACCTACCCATGTCGTTGTCCTCGGCGGCGGCTACACCTGGCAGCGCTGGGAGTTCGATGTGCAAAGCCGATGGCAGTCGTGGTTCCTCGATTACCGTGCCAATCCCAACGCTGTCACGCTGCAGCCGGTGAAGGTCGGGAACTACGTCATGGCCGACGCTCGTATTGGCTACAAGGTCACCGACAACGTCACTGCCGCACTCTCAGCGCAGCAATTCAATGTATCACAACTACGGGTATCGGCAGGCCCGCCAATTCAGCGGCGAATCTTCCTCAGCCTGACTATTCATCTCTGATGTGCGCGTCGGCGGTTAGGGTTTGTCTCGAAATAATCGCTACAAACGTCGCGAGGCAATCATGGTGGTTACTATGCATTGTGTCATGGCCGGCCCACGGGTCGGGCCAGAGGCTCGCCCGAGGACAGGCTCCGACCGGCCACCCATGACTTTGATTTCACAGAAGAAAGTCATGGGTCACCGGGCCAAGCCCGGTGATGACACAGGTGAGTAACCTTGTGCCTGCCACGCTCGAAGCAGCTATTTCGTGGCAGTCTCTTGGCTTGGTTCGGCGTGTCGTCGACCGTCCCGGCGTGACGGCTTATGGGATCTGCCTGCCACCCCGTCGACCGTGTCGGGTCGGTAGACAGCGTATTGGGACGATGCCAACCTGCTTGCTCGTGGCTGAGGGGGCAGAGCTTTGGCTGATGCGCGCTTTTCGATCGGGACCGATGTCGGCGGCACCTTCACCGACCTTGTCTTCTGCACCGCCGCGGGCGACGTGCATTGTTTCAAAATCCCCAGCACGCCGGCGCATCCGGGGGAAAGCATCTTGAGCGGCGTCGACGAAATCGGTCGATTGCTGGGTCCAGCCGAGGATGCCTGGCGGGAGGCGCACCATACGCACAGCAGCACTGTCGCTACAAATGCCTTGATTGAACGTCGTGGCGCCCGTGTCGGCCTGATCACCACCTCGGGTTTTCGTGACCTGTTCGAACTGCAAAGGTTGGCGATCCCGCATCCGATGCGCTTCGACTCGCGCCGACCGATACCGTTGGTGCCGCGTGAACTGGTGCACGAGGTGGCAGGCCGCATCGGTTCCGACGGCAACGAAATCCAGCCGCTAGACGAGCCCGGGTTGCTCGAGGCGGCAAAAGCGTTGGCGGCGGCCGGGGTGGAGATCGCCGTGGTGGCCTTCATCCACAGCTACCGCAATCCGGCGCACGAGCGGCTGGCGCGCGACATCGTGCAGCTTCACGGCATCGATCTTCGGATGGAACTCTCCACTGATATCTGGCCGCAGGCCCGCGAGTACGAGCGTGCCGTGCTGACGACGATCAATGCCAGCGTGCGGCCGATCGTGGAGGCGTATGTACAGCGCCTGACCGATGGCTTGGGCGAGCGCGGCTTGGCGGTTCCGGCGCGCATCGCACGCTCCAACGGTGGCGCCGAACTGGCACGCACGGTGCGCGACCGGCCGGTGGCGGCCCTGCTGTCCGGTCCGGCCGCGGGTGTCGCGGGCGCTGCTGACGCGGCCGAGGACGCCGGCTGGGACGCGGCCGACCTGATGACCTTGGACGTTGGCGGCACCAGCGCTGATATCGGCGTCATTCGCGACGGCCAGCCGGTGCTGAGCAGCGAAGAACTGGTCGGCGATTTCCCGGTGCTCATTCCGACCGTGGCGGTGTCCAGTATCGGCGCCGGCGGCGGCTCGATCATCTGGGTCGATGCCGCGGGGTCCTTGAAGGTCGGCCCGACCAGTGTCGGCGCCGATCCGGGACCGGCCTGCTACGGCAGCGGATCGATGACGCCGGCCCTGACCGACGCCTTCCTGGTCGCCGGCCTGCTGACCCCGGGTCAGCGGCTCGGCGGCAAGCTGGCGCTACAGATGGAGCCTGCCAGGCGGGCGCTGGCAACCATTGGTGAACGTCTGCGACTGACCGGGGAGCAAGTCGCCGATGGGGCGATCCGGGTTGCCACCGCCATGATGGCGGCGGAGGCAACACGCGTGCTGGCCCGCCGCGGGGTGGATGCGCCGCGCTTCCGGATGGTCGCATTCGGCGGCGCCGGGCCATTGATGGCGGCGCTGATCGCCGAGGAGATCGCTATCGACAGCATCCTGATCCCGCCTTTCCCGGGTGCGCTCAGCGCCCTCGGCGCAGCCCGCGCGGACATCGCCGGAGACCTTGTCCGGCCGGTCTATACACGCCTGCACATGCTGTCGGCGGCCATGCTGGTGGAGGCCTACCAGACGCTGAAGACCGAGGCGGATGCCTGGATTGCCGATCAGTCCGCCGGCACCGAGGTGGGCCCGTTCCGTACCGGTTTCGCGGCGGAAATGCGCTATGAGGGCCAGGGTTACGACATCGCCGTGCCGCTCCAGCAGGACTGGCTGGCCGCCGGCGACAGCGCGCGCATCGCCGTCGCTTTTCATGCTGCCCATCGCGCCGTCTATGGTCACGCCACCGATGCCAACGAGGTGTGGCTCAAGGAGCTGCGCGTGCACCTGTCGGCTGCGTTGCCCAGACCGCGGGTGCGCGCGGTGCGCGTCGAAACCGCCGAACCGACGTCTCGGCGTAAAATCCGGCTGTTTGGCCAGACGATCGACGCAGCGGTGCTGAGCCGAGCGGCACTCGGCGCGGATGACGTGGTGCAAGGGCCGGTCATTCTCAACCAGATGGACACCACCACGCTTATCCCGCCCGGTTGGCAGGCCAACCTCGCACCATCCGGCGCGCTTGTTCTGCACCATATCGAGACGGAGGCGCCGTGATGAGCGAGGATGCCGTCAGCGTCGAGATCTTCGCCAATCTGTTCAAGGCTGTGGTTGATGAGATGGCGTGGATCCTGTTGCGTTCCTCGCATACGACGTTCGTCAAGGAGACGCAGGATTTCGGTGTCGCGCTGGTGACGCCGGACGGTGAGACTTTCGCCTATCCATACGGCGCCGGTGCAACGCCGATCATGGGGGTGCCGATGCATGCTGGCACCAAGGCGGTGACCGACTGGGCGCAAGGCGACGTGCTGATGACCAACGACCCGTACAGCACCGGCGGCATGGTCATGCACCTGAACGATATCTACCTGTTTCAGCCGATCTTTGCCGACGGCCGCTTGCTGTGCTTCGCCTGGACGTTCATCCATTGCACCGATGTCGGCGGTTATGCACCCGGCAGTATCGACATGCAGAACAACGAGGTGTTTCAGGAAGGTCTGCGGCTGCGGCCGATGCGGCTGTATCGCGGCGGTGAATTGAACACCGAACTGTGGAACATCTTTGCCGACAACTGCCGCATTCCGACGTTGAACTGGGGCGATATCACCGCCTGCGTGGCGGCGCTGAACAAGGCGGATGAACGCATGCGGCGGTTGGTGCAACGCTATGGCCGCGCGACGGTGACGGCGGCAATCGACGGCACGCTGGACCGCACCGAACGCATCACCCGCGACGTGCTGGCCCGGATCCCCGCCGGCGAGTACACATTCGTCGAGTTCTTCGAGGACGACTATATCAGCGACCTGCCGGTGCGCCTCGCGCTGCGGTTGGTTTCGCATGGTGATGGCCGCGTGACGCTTGACTATACAGGCTCCGATCCGCAGGTGCGCGCCGCGCTCAATCTGCCGACCGGGTCGATGAAGCATCATCCGTTCCTGTCGCTTGGCTTGACCAACTTCGTCGTGACGAAGTCGGAGGGGATTCATATCAACGCCGGCATCCAGCGCTGCATTGATCTGGTGCTGCCGGAGGCTTCGGTGGTGAACGCAAGCTTCCCGGCGGCCTGCGGCATGCGTTTCACCACCGCCATGCGGGTCCATGACCTGGTCGTGGGCGCACTGACCAAGGCGTTGCCCGGGGCGGTACCGGCGGGCGGCGGCAATACCCTGGTGGTCTCCTACATCTCCACGTCCGAGCTGGGCGAGACCGGCCGTGTGGTGGTTGCCAACCCGGTGCCGGGCGGCTCCGCCGGCGGACCCGATCGGGATGGCATTTCCGGCACTGACTTCTCGGTCGCCTTTCTGCGCAACGTGCCGGTGGAGGTGCTGGAAACCGAGGCACCCGTCCTGGTGCATCGTTACGCGCTGGTGCCGGACTCGGAGGGGGCCGGGGCGTTCCGCGGCGGCTTCGGTGTCGCCTACGATGTCGAGATCCAGCATCCAAGCGCGGTCGTGGTGATGCGCGGCAAGGATCGTTTCCGCTTCGGCAGTTGGGGCGTGTTTGGCGGCGGCAGCGGCAGCGTCTGCGGCAATGTCGGGCAGCGTGGCGACGCGGTGCACGACATTGGCAAACGAACCGTATACCGGCCGGAACTGGGCGAGGTGATCAAGTTGTGGAGCGGCGGCGGTGGCGGCTATGGCGACCCGCTGACACGCCAGGCGCCGCTTGTGGCGCAGGATGTCGCCGCCGGTCTGGTTTCGCCGCGTCGCGCCCGCGGGATCTATGGCGTGGTAATGCGCGACGGCGTCGTGGATGCAGCGGCAACCGAGCGGTTGCGGGCGGAGCTGGCGGTAGGCCGGGTGGTAGCGGGGGACTATGAGTTTGGGCCGGGGCGGTCGGAGTGGGAGCGTGTGCATGGCGTTGCCGCGGGCCTTATTGCTGATTGGCTGCCGTCGTTGCCGGTCGGCATGCGGCGCTATGCCCAGTCACAGGTTTATCGGCAGCTGCACGACGGCGGTCCTGGCCCCTATGATGAAGCATGCGTGCAGGGCGTCCTGGCAGACATTGCGGCGAAGCTTGGCGCGTTGCGGCACGAGGCGGTGCCATGAGCGGTCGTTTATAGATCACGGCATCACCGAAGCCGTTCAGCCGGGACAAGTTGCGGCAGGTCTTGCGCACAGAATTTGGCTGAACGCGAGACCTGTGAACGCGCATTCCCCAGTGGCGAGAAGACACAACCGTTCTATGCTTATTGGATGGACCCTCAACGCATCAACCTTCATCTGGTCTCCGACGCCACCGGAGAAACCCTGAACTCGATCGCCAGAGCCACCACGGTTCAGTTCGAGCATGCGCAGATCATGCATCACCGATGGAGCCTGATCCGCACCCGCTTCCAGTTGCACCGCGTGCTGGAGGGGATTGAGGCCGAACCGGGCCCGGTGCTGTCGACGCTGGTGGACCGGGCGCTGCGGGCTGAACTGGACACCACCTGCGGACGCCTGAACGTGAAGGTGGTCAATGTCCTGGACCCGGTGATGAATGTCCTGCAGGAGTGCATCGGCACCCAGGCAGCCGCGCGTCCAGGACGGCAATACGTCCTGAACGCCGACTATTTCTCCCGCATTGATGCGATGCATTATGTCCTGGCGCATGACGATGGGCAGGCGCAGCCGGGTCTGGCGGAGGCCAATGTGGTGCTGGTTGGTGTGTCGCGCAGTTCGAAGACGCCAACCTGCTTCTATCTGGCCAACCGCGGGAATCAAGGCGGCCAATGTGCCGCTGGTGCCGAACCTGGCTGAACCCGCTGGCTTGTCCGAGGTGAAGTGCCCGGTGATCGGCCTGACCCTGGCACCGGAAGCGCTGATCGATATCCGCCGGCACCGGTTGCGGCTGATCGGCGGCGGCGGGCAGACCGGTCCGATGCGGCAGGACAGCTCGGAATACGTCGACGAGGATGCCGTCAAGGCCGAACTGCTGTGGGCTCGGCGGCTCTGTAACAGCCGGGGCTGGCCGACGATCGACGTGACTCGCCGCTCCATCGAGGAGACGGCGGCGACCGTGTTGCAGTTGATGGAGGCATGGCATGACCGTCAGGTGAAGGCAGGTCAGAGTGGCGCCGCCGACGGTGGCGGCGCCAACCGTGAGGCGGCACGGCGGGAACCGCCTCGCAGCGGTCCGGATGACCAATCAGGGCCGTGATGGTCGAGACATCTTGCCCGGCGAGCGGGTGACGGCTATACCCCGGCGCTCGGTCGGAGTGTAGCTCAGCCTGGTAGAGCACTGTGTTCGGGACGCAGGGGCCGGAGGTTCGAATCCTCTCACTCCGACCAGTTAAATCAATGTCTGATAATGACCGGCGTTGATAGTGACCCTCGGGTTACCCCAGTGTCATCCCCGGCCTTCGCGCTGCGGCATTCACACATTTTATCGGCTTGGCCGGGCAGAGAGGCTCCCACACTGTCAAGGCCCGGCTTGTCCGGGCCACGACGGTAATGCCAGTTGGTATCAGGCTAGATGCAGGGCAGTGAACATCTGGCTCAACTGGTGGGTGTCGATCGTCAGTGATCCGATATGCACCGTGCTCCCACCTATGCTGAGGTTGGTGCCCTGCCGCGGGATCAGGTTGGCAATGTCCGACAGAAATGAACCGGGTACTTGCATCAGGCCATTGCCGATGAGCGTCGCCAGGTTACCAGCCTCATTCCCCGTCGGTGGGGTGATCCCGGCGTTGCTCAGCGACAACTCGGCCGCTCCGGCGAGATGCTGTTCCAGCGTTGGAATTGCACTCTTGGCAAAGGCGACCAACGCAGGATCGGTGCCGGTATGTGCTTCCTGCACGAATGTCATCAGCGTCTTGACGTGATCCAACACCTGGCTGGAGGCATACACGCTGTTAAAACTGGACGCGCTGGTGTCAGCCAGATTGGTTAGATCGGCCTGTTGCGCCGCCGTCACCGCGGTCGGCGGGGCAAAGCCTTCTACCTGTCCGATGGTGGCAAGCGACGCGTTCACGGCCGTATGATCGGCAATCATCCATCTGCCGAACTCACTGCTCGCGGCATTGCCACGGGTTTGCGCGATCTGCCCCTCGGCGATTTCTTGCAGCCCTGATGTGGCGGCTTGATTGACGAAATTCTGGTCCTGGGCGCTGAGCGTGGTTGGCGAGGCAGGAATAGCGGGGGCCGGTGCGGGCGAAATCCCCGGATATGGCGCCGGCGCCTGTCCGGCTAGCACCTCGGCCTGCTCATAGTGGGCATTGAGGATTGGCAACGATTGATGGGCGAGCGCGACCAGGGCCGGATTTGCCCCAGTGGCGACTTCCTGTTGGAAGGCGGCGATGGTCTGCGCATGATCGGCCACCGCGGGCGGTCCATAAGCCTGATCGAACGCCGATCCTTTCAGCGTCGCGAGTTGATTGATCTCCGCCTGCTGCTCGGCGTCTGGGGCCGTTGGCAGGGTCACGCCAAGCTGTTGGGCCACCGTCGCCAGGGTGGCAAGCTGGGCGGTATGATCGCCGATCATCCACCGGGCGAACTCGCGCGTTTCGATATTCGTCGAGTTTTGCAACGCCAGCTTGCCCTCGGCAACCTCGGTGAGGTTGGACATCTCGGCGGCTTGTAGAAAGGCCAGGTCCTGCGCATTGACATTCGATGGGTTGGCGGTTGGCAATACAGCCAAGGCCGTCACGGTTTCAGACATTTACTCCTCCGGGCACACATGTTCAGGGTCGCGGGCCAGCGCCGTGTCAACGTGCGTGCACGGGCCGCGTTGCGGACACTTCAAACACGGGTACGTCAGGCACTTCAGGTATCGGTCTGGAGCCTGCTATTCCGATAAACTTGCAGCGATTTGGCTATGTCTAATGCGATGCGGATCGGTTCAGTCAAACACACAACCGGTGGGTTAATGCTTGCGGCTTGTCGATTCTTGATTAGAACGACACCCTGTCCAACACGCCATGACAATACAAAAAAAGCCGGCGTGAGCCGGCTTCTGGCGCTTATTGCTTATCGGCGTCGCTGCCGAGGTCTTCCTTGATTTGAGCATTGATCTTGGCCGGATCATGCTCGGAATCGGCGTCCTCATCCAGGTCTTTGACCACATCCTCGACCGCTCGCGGATCAGTCTTCTTGGCCTGCTCGGTTAGCTTCGCCGCTTCGTCCTCATTACCGTCAACGAACTTTTCAAGCGCCTTTTCCGCCAGGTCGCGGGCTTTGTCGTATTTGTCGTCCGCCATAGCGGGAGCCTCCTGTGATTGGGAACTCGGCGGGAACGCCAAGAGGCGCGGACGGTTGCCATCACATCACCCGCTATTCCCGTGAGCCCTGCCATTGGCTGTCCGCGCCGGATGCGTCACATAATTTTCACGCCAATGCATCACCGCCCGGTCGGCAGGGATCGATTTGCCGCATTATCTCGACCGTCGTGTCTCGTCCCGCAATCGCCTTCCACCACACCACAAGGGCAGCCTGAAAGGCATCAGATTGGCTTGAGATCCTCCTGCCGCACGGTGCCTGTCTGACTGGTAAAGCTCAATGATTGGCCGCTGCTTTGCTGTTGCGAAAAGCCGGTGATGCGGTGCTCTCCGGTGTCATAGACCTTGACCTGGCCGTCTTGCATGACTGCCAGGCGCCGCCGGTCCGGGAAGCAGGCGTAGCGCATGTCGTTCTGGGCGCCGGAGGCCGAGGCGGACCCCAGGTCCTCCGGCCACCAGTTGCGCCCGGTCGAGCCCTGCGTCTTCGGCCTTTCGTCGCTCGCGGGCGCCGCACCGACCATGCCCGCCAGATCGTTGCACAACGCCTGGACCCGCCCCTTGAGGGAATGATTGAACATGTCACCGATCATGATCATGCCGCCGGCCGACCATTGACCCATGCCGCCCAGCTCCGGATGGCTGAACTGCGCCATGCGGCTGTCGCCGTGACGCAGCGCCTCGGCCACCGCACGAGTTGCCTCGGCGCTGAAGCCGTGCCGCCGGCCGATGTCCTCGATAGTTTCAGCCATGACTTATCTCCTTATGCGCTCTGGGCCGGTTCGGGCTGCGTTCGCACCGCCTGTGTCGTCGCGGCCGGTGCGTCCATGGAACCGTCTATGCCGACCACCGGCTTGTCGAATTCCATGGCGCCGAACTGGGTGCAGAATGCCACCTCGGCGGCGTCGCGGCCAATACCGATCCGCACCACGCCCTCGGGCGCCGCCATGCGTGTCGGGTCAAAGAGATACCAGCCAGGACCGGACGGACCGGTCAGAAAGGCTTCGAACACGGCGTGGAAGTCCGGTGGTTGCAGTCGCCAGGCGTAGGCGCTGACGTACCGCGCGGGGATGCCGAGGGCGCGGGTCAGCGCAATTCCCAGATGGGCAAAATCCCGGCATACCCCGGCCCGCTGCGACACAATGTCGTACGCCGAGGTCAGCGCGTCCGATGCGCCACTTTCGTAGTCGACATTGTCATGGATCCAGTTGCAGATCGCCGAGACCCTTTGATAGCCGGTGGGCATGGCACCGAAGCCGCGCTGGGCGAAACGCTCCAATCGATCCGACTGGCAGTACCGGCTTGGATAGAGGTGGGTCAGCACGTTCAACGGCAGCTCGCCCGGCGGCACTTCATGGACATCCGCCGGATCCTCCAGCGGGTGGGACAGTTGCACCTTGGCGTTATACGAGACGGCGAATTCGCCTGGTGGCGCGATAAGCCGAACGTATCGGTTGCCGCTCTCAGGCATGATCCAGCTTTCGGTCGGCAGGTCGGGCTGGATCGACAACGATTCGGCAGCTATGACCTGACCCGGGAACTTCGAAGCCTGCACGTTGAAGACAAAGGGGACGGCGTCCTTCACCCGGTATACAAGACGGCTCGTCACCGAAAATTCCATCATGCGGCCTCGATCTCTTGCCAGGACTCATCCGTGACAGTGATTTAATCGGTGCGCTGGATGGGTTGTAATGCAGTCAGTGCTTCAATTTTGCGCGTACTTCGCGCCATCGTGTCGGATGATCGACATTTGGCCGATAATTGTGCAGACATGATGCGCTGGCTGTGCTTGGTCACGTGTCCGTGACGCGGAACTTGCCGCGGCACTGCGTTATTGATCCCGTTTAACCGCCTTTCGGAGGAACCGTCCGTGCTGATACGTGCCGGCTATGACATCACCTATGAATGCCCGCAGCCGACACCCATGCTGCTTTCGCTTAGTGTGCATCCGTCGCGCATGAGCGACGTGGCCGGGCCACACCAGATCAGCTTCGACCCGCCGATCGGTGCCACCGAATATCGTGACAGCTTCGACAACATTTGCCACCGCATAGTAGCGCCTCCAGGACAGTTGCGGATTTTCACCGAGTTCCAGGTGCGCGACCCGGTACCGCCGACGCCTACGTTCCGGAGGCGGTGCAGCATCCCGTGCAGGAACTGCCCGACGAGACCCTGGTCTATCTTCTCGGCAGCCGCTATTGCGAGACCGACCGTTTGAGCCAACTCGCGTGGTCGCTGTTCGGCGATGCTCCGACTGGCTGGGGACGGGTCCAGGCGATCTGCGACTATGTGCACAACCGGATCGAATTCGGCTACCACCACGCTGATCCCATGCGCGGCGCCGCCTCCGGCAATCTCGAGCAGCGGGGCGTGTGCCGCGACTTCGCGCACCTTGCGGTGACGCTGTGCCGTTGCATGAACATCCCCGCCCGCTATTGCACCGGCTACCTGGGCGACATCGGCGTGCCGCCAGCCGACGCGCCAATGGATTTCAGCGCCTGGTTCGAGGTTTACCTGAGCGGCCACTGGTACACCTTCGACGCGCGGCACAACTTCCCGCGGATTGGACGCATCCTGATGGCGCGAGGCCGTGACGCAACCGACGTAGCGCTATCGACGATCTTCGGGCCGAGCAGGTTGGCGGAATTCAAGGTTGTGACGGAGGAGGTGGGTTAGCGGACGGTCCGTCCCAAAAGAGGGCGGACCCCATAGGCGCTAAAATAAGGTTTGACCCGGCGCGACTTGGGCTGATTCTAGGTGCAGATGCAAAACACAGCATCTGTCCCGCCGGACCAATTCTCCGACCTCTTGAAGCGGCTTCCGGCTGAGCTTGATCTTGACGCCCTCGCCCTCGAGACCGAAGCGATCCAGCGCAAACGAAAGATCGACGGCGGCGCAAATCTGTTACGGCTCGCGCTGGCCCGCGGCCCAGGCGGGTTTTCGTTGCGTCAAACCTCTGGTTGGGTGTGGTTGCTGGAGATCGCCGAACGGTCGAATCCCGGCGTCCATTATCGGTTGAAGCAGGCGGTCGCCTTCCTCGCCGCCCTGGTCGGGCGGCTGCTGGCGGCGAAAACAGTCGGCGCCAATCTGCGCTGGCCCGGCCGAGCGCTGCGTCTGGCCGACGGCACCTGCGTCAGCAAACCCGCCAGCAAAGGGACGGACTGGCGCGTTTATGGCGTGTTCGACCTCGCAAGCGGCGGGTTTTCGCATCTTGAACTGACCGATGAACACGGCGCCGAGGCGCTGGAGCGTGGTGCGCCGATCGCGGGCGAGATCCGGATCGGCGACCGCAATTATGCCCGGGTGCCGGTTTTGAAACGCTTCCTGGCCAAAGCTTGCGGGAAGGCGGACTTTATCGTGCGGCTGGGCTGGAATGCGCTGCAGCTGAACACGCCCCGAGGCAAACCTTTCGATCTGATCGGCTATTTGCAACACTTCCCCTGCGGCGTCAGGCCGCACGAGGTGATCCTGTGCGCCGCCGCCGGACGAGGCGAGAGCGCATTGCCGTTGCGTCTGATCGTTCAGCGCAAGACGCCAGAGGCGACCGAAACAACCCGTCTGGGTCTGCGCCGCGCGGCGATCAAGAAGGGAAAGAAACTCGATCCGCGCAGTCTGATCGCGGCGGAGTTCATGATCCTGGCAAGCCGTTGCCGAAGACAGGATACACCGCGAAAGATGTCCTCGCGGTCTACCGCCTACGCTGGCAGATCGAGCTCGCGTTCAAACGCCTGAAATCACGGCTCCATATTGATAAACTGCCAACGCGAACTAAACCGACATCGCGAAGTTGGCTCTACGCTCACCTCATTCTCGCTTTGTTATGTGATGACCTCAGCCAGGATTTCCTGGGCTCTTCCCCCTGAGGAGCTTTCTGACGCTGCTTACATCCTTTCGCTTTGGACGGTGCAGAAAATGCCACTTCTGATACTGCTCTCCATCGTCCTCGGACCATTTTTGCTCGTTGATTTCATCGCGGCTGGTCGAACGGTTTACCGCCAACTGGCCAACGCGCCCCGAAAGCGGAAGCCACACGTCAGATATCCGGTTCGTGGCTTATTTTAGCGCCTATGGGGCGGACCACCCTATCCGTCTCAACCATCGGCACCAATCAGGTCGATCCAGGCGACAACGCCGTCGCGGCTGCTTCGGGATAAAAATGTGACCTATTCGGGATGAATACGAGACCCTCGGCAGGCTAGGTTTTTCTCGTCAGGCGGGCGGCGTTTGGCTCTGCGTGCTTCATGCTGGCGTGATCCGGCTCTGGAAGACTTCAACACGCGACTAGTCGGTCGATGCGGTCCCGTTCTGAATGGCGCGGGGCGCAGCCTTTGCTGACGGCGGAGCAGACCAAGGATGAAAAACGGACTGGTTAACGGGCGCGAACCCGAGCTGGTGCACGCATAGGTTGGATCGGCGAATGAGTGCTTTGGAGGGACCAAATGAAAAAACGCTATCGCTCAACCTCATCGGCCGCTGCACTGGCTGTTGCCTTATCGTATTGTGGGGCGCCCGGCTTGGGGTCTGTCTCGGTGGGCGTTGCGGTTGCCGCCCCTGATCAGGATGGCGACAAGGATGGCGGAGCTGGACAGTTGCGTCGATACATCGACCAGGAGGTCGGCGGCCTGGGCACCTTGAAGGTGCCCGCGCGCAACGAAGACGTTCCAATGCAGCGCGCGGCGGATGGAACGGTGCCTTACCGCTACGGTGTCTCCGAGGTCAAGCGCTACCTCGGCAAGCTGCTTTTCCACGACCCGATCCGGACCCAGCGCATCGACATCAACACGGGCCAGCCGAAGAACCTGCCCAAGGGAAGCTCCTTCGGTGGAACGTTCAACGCCACCAATCCGTTGATCCAGCAAATCTTCCCAGGGACATCGAACCCGACGAGTTCCGATGTCCAGAATATCGTCGCTGCCACGATAGCAACCGGATCGTGCGGCGGCTGCCACTTCGGCCAGGCGGCAAGCAAGGCCGGTCAGACGATCAACATGAACGTCGGCGCCGAGGGGTTCGGCTATACCGACGAGAACGGCAATTTCGTCACCCGCCGTCGGCCCCAGTCGATCCTCGTCCCGCTGCGCACTGAACCTCTCTACCCCGGCGACGAGCTGGTCGACGCGCTGCCGACCCTGACCGACATCTGGGTAGACCACGGCACCAATGTGATCACCACGCCGGCGTACCTCTATCACCAACCCAATCCGCCGGGAACGCTGAACCCGCCCGCGGCCACGGCGGACCGCAATCTGCAACTGCTGGCGACCGGCCGGCTCGACCAGTTGGACAGCGTCGCGCGCATATCGCCCAGTTTGATCGGCTTCGCGTTCAACAATCGCCTGCTGCTGGGCGGTTTCGCCGGCGAGCCGCAATCGGCCCCGGGGTCGCTCAATCCGAACTCGGACCCGGCCCAGGAGAACCTCACGCTCTTGCTGACCGACGCCCACCGGATGCTCAACTTTCAGTCCTTTGCGCTGCGGACTGTCCCGGCTTTCGTGCAGTTGTTCAAGGAGGCCTTCCCGCAAGAAGCCGCCGCCGACACGGGGGATCTGACGACCGTCGTCACCGACGATACCTACTTGCGCGCGGTGGCGACCTTCCTGCGCACCGTGGTCACCCGGAACACGCCGTTCGACTACTTCCTGGCCGGGCATGACGAAGCGCTCACCCCTGCTCAGCGGCGCGGCGCGCGGCTGTTCTTTACGCCGGCAGCCACCGGTGGGGCCGGTTGCTTTAGCTGCCACAGCGGTCCAATGCTGAACAAGCAGGTCAACGACCCGGATGTCACCGGCATCGGCACATTCGTCGAGGAGAATTTCATCAACGTCGGCATCGGCGATCACCCAATCCAGGCGCTGAATGCGCTGGCGCGGGGTCATATCGACCGCTCTAAGCTCGGCGATGACGGCTTTCCCTACCATGCGGAGGACACCGGGCGGCAGGAAATTACCCCAGAACCCGAGCGGCGCGTTCAGCTTCAGGGTCCCGACCATGCGTCAGCTCAAGGACGGGGTGAACTTCATGCATAACGCCTTGTTCACGAAAGTCCGCGACGTGGTGGAGTACTTAACGCCGGTGACCCGCAGGACCCCACCGCCGGCGCAGCGCCCACTCTGTCGCCCCGCTTCACGAATCCTCGCGGCGCGGGCTCTCGGGGGCTTGGCCTTTCGGAACGGCAGGTCGACGATATCACGGACTTTTTGGAGAACGCTCTGTACGACCCTGCCTTCGTCCATTACGATCCGAATTCGACGACGGAGACCTTTCAGCCGAACGAACGCGACATCACCTACTCGAAGTACCATCCGGATCTCGTCGCCGTGGAAGCCGCAGCGGGCAGGATACTCCAAGATGGCCTCATGCCCAGCGGTGAGGCGATCGACAATAACGACCCACTGACGCGACGTGACGAGGGCCTCGCCTTCCTCGATGTGACTCCACAGGCGTCCATCAAATTGGCCAGCAGCGACATCAACGACGGGCTGCAGAGCGACGTCTACTGGATCAAGAACAGCAGCAACTCGATCATCGACACGAATCTGCTGGTGATTGCCAACGGTCTTCCGAGCGGCGTTCAGCTGATCGGCCCCCATACCGGAGTCACGAGCACCAATGCTCCATACCTTCGCGTCTATCTGACCAATGGCGTGCTGAACCCCGGCGACAGCACGATGCAGACCTTACGGTTCAAGCTGCCGCAAGGGTCTGCGCGCTTGAGCTACAATCTTGACTTGCTCTCCGGGCAAGGAAACCCGTCTCTGCCCATCCCCCGAGTAGTCCGCGTTTCGGGGGATAAACCGCCAGCGTTCTGACCGGACTCGAAAATCCATTTGACACGGTCACGGTCGAATCGACTCTAATCAGGGGCCGTGCCCCAGCTTCCCCAATCTCGACCACCTGAGCCACGCCGAGAAAGACACCCAGATCCGGTCGCTGTGCCAGCAGCTTGAGGCGGCAAAGCGACCGGATTGCCGATTTTGAAGCGCGGCTTGGTGATCCCGGGAAGATCCCGGACAATTCCAGCCTGCTGCCGTCGAAGGGTCAGAAGCCGAACCAGGCGGAGAAAGCCAAGCGTGCCGGACCACGCCAAGGCGGCCTAGGTCGCCAGGGCCGCGGTCGCCCGCTAGAGCCGTTCGTGCCAGTCCGTTGAGTTTCCAGGTCATTGGTGACGTTCAAGAACTCGAGGCCCTTGTCGCGCCGCGAAAGCCCATCATTCGTTGAAACTGCCCGTCCGCTTGGCATCAACCCATCAATCGCGCCCAACGCTGCGAGGTCTGGACGATAGACCGAATAAGTTAGCTCTGTCGGGTCCTGGTGATTGTACAGGGCCTTTCCAACCAAGCTCGATTGACCAACGCCAGTGGAATCACCAGGAGCGGCAATCCTTATCTCCGCGTATTCCTGCCCGATGGTGTGCTTGTGCCCGGCCAAAGCATCACCGAGACGTTGGTCTTCGACCGAACGCCGCCAGATTACAGTCTGGCTTTTTTCTCCGGACAGGGTGATCCTTGAGTTACATAATGGCTTGATCGAGCTGTTGAGAGGCACCGGCCTTCCGCCGGTGCCTCCGGAGATCTTTGCCGATGCTGACCGCGACACTTCTTACCCCTACGCTACACACAAGTTGCTTGCCACCACCGGCGAACTTCTATGTAACGTTTACTGTCGACGTCCGACTAATCTCGTGGGCGGGGGTTGCCGTCGCACGGGTTCGGCACTTGACGGCGAGGCGTCTGAATGACCTATCGCATTCTGGTCATCGAAGATGAGCGGGATTTCGCGCAGCTCATCAGGCTGCATCTGAGCGCCATCGACTGCCGTGTGCGGCTTGCTTTCGATGGCGGCTCCGGCCTTGCCGAGGCGGTGGCCGGCAAAAACGATCTTATCATCCTCGACCTAATGCTGCCGGGCGAGGATGGCTTGGAAATCTGCCGGCGGCTTCGGGCGCGCGAAGATTACACGCCAATCTTGATACTCACTTCGCGTGCCTCGGAAATGGATCGCGTGCTGGGCCTGGAAATGGGCGCCGACGACTACATGACCAAGCCGTTCAGCGTGCTCGAGCTGTTGGCGCGGGTGAAGGCGATCTTCCGTCGTGTTAAGGCCATTTCGGAGCGTCACCAGGAGACGCTGGGAATTATATACGTTTCCGAAATGGTAATCGATCCGGGACGGCACTCTGTTACGCTGGGTGAGCAGAAGGTTGATCTGACCGCCAAGGAGTTTGAGCTGTTGCTGCAGCTCGCGCGCAACCCTGGGCGCGTCTATACCCGTGAGCAACTGCTTGATCTCGTCTGGGGCTACAATCACATCGGCTATCAGCATACGGTGAACTCGCACATCAATCGATTGCGCGCCAAGGTGGAGCGTCACCCGGCGAAGCCCGTCTATGTTCTGACCGTCTGGGGCGTTGGTTACAAATTTGCCGAGTTTACAACCACAGCTTCGGTCAGCATAACTGCCGCACAGTCCTTGTGAGAACGCTGCACGGACGCTTTTTTTTAATTGTGGCGGCACTGGTCTTTGGCAACGGTGCACTTGCATTTCTACTCACAGGCTCGCACCTTCCACACTTACGAACTTGCCATGACTCAGGCCTTGAATTCGGGTGTGGCGGCAACACTGGCCCATGAACTTGTAGTTAGTTCGGTGCCACTTAGCCGAACATCTGCTTTGCAGGCGGAGCTTGAGCGGCTGATGGCGATCAACCCGGCCGCAGAAATCTATCTCCTGGACGCTTGCTGGTCGCGTGCTGGTGTCGAGTGCCCCGGCCAGCCAGATGCGCCGCTCCTCGGTTGACCTGCAGCCACTTGTGGCGTTCATCGCCGGCCGGTCGACGCTGCCTCTCACTGCCGATGACCCACGCGATGCACGCGCACAGCAGATTTTCTCGGCCGCAATGGTCGATGCGGCGGGGACTTTCGGCGGCTACGTCTACGTCGTCCTGGATGGACCAGAAACCAGAGCGGGCAGCCGGGCGCATCCAGAGCAGGGACTCCTTCTACGCACAACATTCGTGGTGATCGGACTCGGGCTCGCCGTCGCGCTGCTGACCGCGCTTATTGTCATGACGACACTGACTCGCAAGCTGCGCCGGTTGACCAGTATCATCGAGCAGTTCCGCCTAGGGCAGTTCCGTGAGCCGCGGCCGATGCCGACTGCACCGCCGCCCGCAGGGGACGAGTTGGACCGGCTTGGGCGCGCTTACAACGAGATGATCGAACATAGAAATGGATCTGATTGCGACAAGCCGGGCAGCCCGACAAGAGCTGATCACCAATGTATCGCATGATCTGCGGGCGCCGCTCGCCTCGCTCCGTGGCTATCTCGAGACATTGCTGCTGAAGGAGAGCGTGCTGCCGCCAGACGAGCGCCACACCTATGTGGAGGTTGCTGTTCGTCAGGCTGGCTACATGGACCGGCTGATTGGCGAGCTGTTCGCCCTCGCAACCCTTGAGGAGCTCGACCGACCGCTAACCGCCGAACCATTCCAGATCGCCGAGCTTGTTCAGGACGTGGTTCAGAAGTTCGAGCCGATCGCCAACGACAAAGGGATCACCCTGCGCGGGCTGTTCCTGCCTGATGCTCCAATGCTGTACGGCGATATTTCGCTGATCGAGCGGCTGCTGGACAATCTGCTCGACAACGCGCTGCGGCACACGCCGTCTGAAGGCCAGGTGGTGGTGAAAGTCACGATGTCGTCCGAAAACCTAGTGCTTGAGGTGAGCGACACCGGAACCGGCATCTCGAGCCGACAACTGGACACAATCTTCGAGCGTCCGCGCCGCGGCGATACCAGCCGGATGGGCGCAGGCGGAGCCGGCCTGGGTCTTGCCATTGCCAAGCGGATCGTCGAGCTCCACCATGGTAACATCTCGGTACGCAGCGACGAAGGGATCGGCACGTCTTTTCGTATAGAGTTTGCCAGGCCAGCATAGTGTACACGTGGGGCTTGTCGCTGGATCAACTTGCCCCGGTGATCGACACCGAGCAGTGCGACAGACGCAGCCTGGACATGGTGTGGTCAATCGACGGGCCGCGCGGCTTGGCGAGGCACTTCCAGCTCGGCGCGCAGCCGGTTGAGGTTGTCCAGGGCGGCGGTGGACGCCGCCGGATCGGCGACAGCGAGACCCAAAGCGATCGCTTCGAGCGCGGCTACCGTTGCGCCGTGCAAGGCCACATGCCCGCTGCCGCCGCGTCGCACCGGTACCATGACAGCGGCGAAGCGGGTCAGTCCGCCTGTTGCGTTATCCGTCAACAGGACGGCCGGCAGGCCAAGCCGAGCAGCTTCGTGAGACGTGGTGATGGCCTCGGTATAGGGCGTGCCGTAGGCCAGCATGAGCAATGCGTCACCCTCGCCAAGGTCCAGCAACTGGTCGCCCAGCGACCGTCCCGCCGCATCGAGCACCTTGGTTCGCCGTCCGGTGCGGGCCAGCAGCGCAGCGGCGTAGCGGGCGATCAACGCCGTCGGCCCCATGCCGAACAGCACGATCCGCTGTGCCGGGTGCAGCGCCTGCACGGCCCGCCGCAGCGCGCCGGTCTGCGCAAGAAGGTCGTCCAACGACGCCTGGATGGTGGTAAGCGCCTGGCATATGGCGGTCTCGACGTCCTCGCCGCTGGCGGCAATGGTGCGCCGCATATTGTCGGCCGGATTCGGCGCGGCTTCCAGATTGCGGGCGAGTTCCTGGCGCAACGGGCCTAGTCCGGCGAAGCCAAGCGCACGGGCGGTGCGAATCACCGTGGCGTCCGAGGTGCCGGCCATGGCGGCGATGTCGGCCGCCGATGATGCCAGCACCGTCAACGGGTTGTTCAGGATCAACCCGGCCACCTTGCGCTCCGCGCCGGAGAGCGTCGCCTGCGCCCGCGTCAGGCGCTGTGCCAGTGTATCGGTGTGCTGTTCGTCCATCAACGATCCTGGCGTTAGGAGTTGTGTTTACGACATCGTGCCCTATAAGATGTCGTGAATACAACTAGCCAAAGAGGTCCGGCGATGGACTGGTCAGCTTTCATTCCTCTGTTTCTCGCCGCCGCCGTCGAGTGGGTGGAGGCGTTCACCATTGTCCTCGCCGTCAGTCTGACGATTGGGTGGGCGGCGTCACTGAGTGCGGCGCTGGCCGGACTTGCGACCCTTGCCGCGTTAACAGCGGCGACCGGCGGCGTGCTTGGGTTAGGTGTGCATCTTTGGGTGCTGCAGTTCGTCATCGGCATCTTCCTGCTGCTGTTCGGTGTGCGCTGGCTGGCCAAGGCGATTGCTCGCCAAGCGGGGTTGAAGGCGCTGCATGATGAGGTGCAGGCGTTCCAGGAGACCCGCGCCGAGGTTGGCAATGCCGACCGCTTCGCGGCGTGGCTCGTTGCGTTCAAGGGTGTGCTGCTGGAGGGGCTGGAAGTTTGGCTGATCGTCGTCGCCTTCAGCTTGCACGGCGGTGCATGGGTGTGGAACGCGCTGGCGGCGCTGGCGGCGCTGGCGGTGGTCTGTGTGGCGGGTGCGGCGATCCGCGCGCCGCTGCGTCGCGTCCCGGAAAACGCCATCAAGTTCGTGGTGGGTGCGATGATCGTCTCGTTCGGCACCTTCTGGACCTTGGAGTTGCTGGCCGGCGCAGTCTGGCCGCTGGGCGACTGGAGCCTGCTGGCGCTGGCCGCCTTCTATCTGCTGGGCGGGCAGGCGCTGGTGGCACTGATTGGACGCCGTCAAGCACGCGGGGTAGCGGCATGAAAGCCATCACGAAAACATTGTTCGGAGATGCCCGGAACCTGACCGGCGTCGCCGTGGTGGTGACGGTTGCCGCCGGCCTGACCGGGGTTGGTCACGCGGATTGGGCGGTTTTCGTCATGCCGGTCGTCGGGCTTTGTGTTGTCGCTTGGCTGGCGCGCCAGTGAAATAAAGTTTCATCAGTGTAAGTTTTGTCTTATAGTAACCATCTAGTAACGTTTGTGTCCCGTGTAACTGCTTAGCTGGACGAACGAGGCGACTACGCTATCACCGCCGAACCGGTGACGGAACGTAATTCCCTGTCAAACGTGATCCGCGGCGCGAAGCGCCACATCTTTCCTGCTCCGTGCGCTTGATCTGCCTCGCCTGCTTCTCTGTGTTGGATTCTTGCGGCCGTGACGCGCGCACGAACAAGGCGATCATCCCCCGATCCCCTCGCTCGGTCCGTCTGATGCCCCGTGCTCATGCGGCGGGCTTGTGGCAATAACGCAAGAAAAGGCTTTAACACGAAGAAGCAGGCGAGGAAGCTTGAGGGCACGGAGCAGGCAAGATGGGCGCTTCACGCGGACGTGTGTCTGTGCCTCGTACTGCCGTCGACGCTGATACCAAGCCGCTTGACCGAGACCATATCAGGCATTTGCTGGGACTCGGGCGTGACGGCGTTTTCGTGGAAACAACGTACTGCTTAGAGAAAAAATCTCAGTGGCTCCATCCCGAGCATCAGGCGGCCTGCCATCTCGTATGTTCGCAGTGTTGCCATCACGTGCTGATTTATTGTCAGAACGTCACGCAGGCATCGATCGAATGGACCCTTTTGATAAACCGCCGTGCCACCCGCCGCTTTGCAAACGAGTTGCACGACATCCAGGCAGACGCCCATGACGTGGGTATGGGTCGTGGTGAAGAGAGCGACCTGTGCGGCTGTCGGTTCTCTGCCTTTGACCAGCGTCGTCCACAGATCGCCGATGACCTCGAATTGGTAGGCCCGGGCCGAGGCAAGCATGGTTTCGGCTCGCCCCACCGAGTCCTGAACGAACACGTCGTCACGCATCATCCTGGGCGGCTCCACATGTTCACCCAGGTTGTAGCGCCTGGCTGATTTGCTGGAGACGGTGTCGATCAGCGCGTCGATGGCGTGGCGTGCGATCCCAGTGCCGGAGCAGATCCCTTGGCGACGAACATCAACGGAAACGCGTATAACGGTCCAGGTCGCTTGACCAGTGCCGCGTCCTGGAAGCTGAACGTGTGCGCTGCTTCGACAAACACATCATCGACAAGAATATCGTTGCTGCCGGTGCCGCGCAGTCCCGTTGTGTGCCACGTGTCAAGGATCTTGCATTGCGATACTTTCAGAAAGCATTGCCGCGTTTCCGGCACGTTACTGCATGACGCGCGCGACGCCTCGTCGTCGCTGACGACACAGCCCAGCCAGACCCATTCGCAATGTTGGCTGCCGCTGGTGAACGGGAAGCGTCCGCTGACGCGATAGCCGCCCGGAACCCGCCGCGCCTGTCCGGTTGGCGTGGCGGCCGCCGCGGTACCGACAAAGATGTCAGAGTACATCGTGCGCCCAACATCCTGATCCAGGAAGGCAGTGATGTAGCCGCCGTCGCAATTGATCATGGCGCACCACCCGACTGATCCATCAGCCATTGCCAGTGCCTCGATCACGCGGAACTGCGTGAGCGGGTCCAGTTCCGGGCCGCCCCACGCGCGAGGCATTGCCATGGCGAAAATTCCCGCATCCTCCATGGCTTCCACGACTGACCATGGTAGGCGTCGTTCCTGTTCAATTTCCTCGCGCACTGCCTCTATTCGCGGAGTCATTGCGATGGCAGCGTGTAGAATCGGTGAATCCGTTGGCTCTGCTCGGCCTGCGGCGTATGTCATCAGTGAAACTCCGTCCGGCTTATTTGCACACTGCGGAATGACAACGATGCGATCCATCGACTGCCTCCACAAACTCCGGCAATGTTGCGGCGCGCGGGTTACGGTAGGATGGCAAGAAGACGAACTGCGTTACGCCGGTAACGGGCACTTCGCATGCCGAGACGCCGACCGGTTCACACGGCATTGCCGGTCGGGAGGCAGGCACGACCGTTGAGTGAGATCGTTGGATCTGGATAGTCTTGGAGTGCGGCAGCCGCTGGCGCGCGCAGTCCGGCAGGTCGGCCGCAAAGAGGCCCTATGGCCGCACATCGTCGATCCGTTCGACAACAGCTGCGCCTGAACCGGCGGCCAGTTCGTCGTGGTCCTCATCGGGCACCGGTCGCAGTACGATCGACCGGATGCGGCTGCAGGCAAGCCGTTTACAAGCACGGATGAACGAAAATGCAGTCAGAACGTTCAGGCGGAAGGAGGACTGACCCATGCTTGCCATCGTCAACACGCCCGGCGGCACGGCACCCGTTGAATTGCGCGACGTGCCCGAGCCGGAGCCGGCGCACACCGAGGCACTTGTGGAGGTGCGAGCGTTTTCGCTGAATCGCGGCGAACTGCGCTCGTTCCGCAACAATGAGGGCGGCTGGATCCCCGGGCAGGACGTCGCCGGCGTCGTGCTGCGACAGGCTGCCAGTGGTGAAGGCCCGCCCGCCGGGGCGCGGGTGGTCGCGTTGGTGGACGAGTTCGGCTGGGCGCAGCGCGTCGCGGTGCCAAGCCATCGCCTGGCGGTGTTGCCGGACGCCGTCAGCTTCGCCGCCGCGGCAACGTTGCCGGTGGCGGGGCTAACCGCGCTGCGCACCTTGCGGCATGGCGGACCGTTGATCGGGCGGCGAGTGCTGATCACCGGCGCCGCCGGTGGCGTGGGAACGCTGGCGATACAGATCGCGGCACGCTCCGGTGCGCGCGTGACAGCGGTGGTCGGCGGCGGCGAGCCGTGCAGCGGGTCTGCGGGAGCTTGGTGCGACGGACGTGGTGGAGGGGATCGACAATGCTCAGGGGCGCTTTGCATTGATCCTGGAATTGGCCGGCGGAGCGTCGCTGGCGCGGGCGATCCAGCTCGTCGAGGCCAAGGGGAACGATCGTGGTGTACGGCAATTCGTCAGGCGAGCCGACGACCCTCGGCTTTGGCGATTTCCGGGGCGCGCCGAATGCCCGGGTGCAGAGCTTCAGTTATTTTACCTCTGAAGCCGAGGAGCGGTTCGCGCCGGATTTGCGCTGCTGGTGTCACTGATCGCGGAGGGGTCGCTGAAACCACGCATCGGGGTGGAACGGTCCTGGCGCGAGATCGCTCAGGTGGCGGAGCAGTTGCGCGAACGGCGGGTTGCCGGCAAGGCGGTGCTGCTGGTCGATGCGGGATAGCAGCTCTTGCGTTCTCGCCGGCATGCTTTGCCGGGGACGACACCTTGTTATGCCAGGGATGCCAGGGTGGGGGGCAGGACTGCCGAACTACCCCTCGCCAGCGGCGTTAAAACGGCCTATTTAACACTGATCCGATCGCGCGTGACCCGGCTTGTCGCCGGCTTCGCGTGTACAACGAACCGAGCAAAATTTGAGCGACATCCCCGACCCGCCCGTGGACCCGACCGGACCTTACGGAGACATGCAACCGGTCAATCTGGAACAGGAAATGCGCCGCTCGTACCTCGATTACGCCATGAGCGTGATCGTGTCGCGAGCGTTGCCGGATGCCCGCGATGGGTTGAAGCCGGTGCACCGACGCATCCTATACGGCATGCACGAAGCTGGCTACACGCCAGACAAGGCGTATCGCAAGTCGGCTCGCGTCGTCGGCGATGTGATGGGCAAGTATCACCCGCATGGCGACGCCTCGATCTACGATGCCATGGTGCGCATGGCGCAGAGCTTCTCCATGCGGCTGCCGCTGATCGATGGGCAGGGCAATTTCGGTTCGGTCGACGGCGATAATCCGGCGGCGATGCGATATACGGAAGTGCGGCTGGCCAAGCGCGGCGGCGCTGCTGCTGGAGGATATCGACCGCGACACCGTCGACTTTCAGCCGAACTACGACGAGTTGGAGAAAGAACCCCGGGTTCTGCCGGCGAAATTCCCCAATCTGCTGATCAACGGTGCCAACGGCATCGCCGTCGGCATGGCGACCAATATCCCGCCGCACAATCCCGGGTGAGATCGTTGACGCGACGCTGGCGCTGATCGCCGAGCCGGACCTTCCCTGGACGAGTCTGATGAAGATCGTGCCCGGGCCGGATTTTCCCACCGGTGGCATCATCATCGGCCGCTCCGGCATCCGTCAGGCGTTCGAGACCGGGCGGGAGAGCATCACCATCCGGGCGCGCACCGAATTCGAGGAGATCCGCAAGGATCGCCAGGCGATCATCGTCACCGAGATCCCCTATCAGGTGAACAAGAAGTCGCTGATCGAACGCATCGCCGAACTGGTGCGCGGCAAGCAGATCGAAGGCATCGGCGAGATGCGCGACGAGAGCGATCGCTCCGGCATGCGCATCGTCATGGAGCTGAAGCGCGACGCCACGCCCGAGGTGGTGCTGAACCAGTTATTCCGGTTCACCCAGTTGCAGACCAGCTTCGGCATCAATGTGCTGGCGCTGGATGACGGCCAGCCGCGGCAGATGGGTCTGCGCGACGCGCTGCTGTGTTTCATCCGGTTCCGCGAGGAGGTGATTGTTCGGCGCTCGCGGTTCGAACTCGGCAAGCGCGCGCGACCGGGCGCACAACCTGGTGGGGCTGGCGATCGCGGTCGCCAATATCGACGAGGTGATCCGGCTGATCCGTGCCAGCCCCGATGCGGCGGCGGCGCGGGTGGCGCTGATGGACCGGGACTGGCCGGCCGAGGATATCGGCGCCCTGCTGGCGTTGATCGACGAGCCGGGCAATGTCATCGCCGCCGACGGCACGGTGCGGCTGACCGAGGAGCAGGCGCGCGGCATCCTGGAATTGCGGCTGCAACGCCTGACCGGGCTGGAGCGCGAGAAGATCCAGGCCGAGATGACCGAGGTGGCGGAGAAGATCCGCGAGCTGCTGGACATCTTGAGCTCGCGTATCCGGCGCATGGAGGTGATGACGCCAGGAACTGACGGCGGCGCGCAAGGAGATCGCCTCGCCGCGGATGACCGACATCGCCGAGGCGCTGGCCGACCAGGACGACGAGAGCCTGATCGAGCCGGGCCAGATGGTGGTGACCATCACTCGCGATGGCTTCATCAAGCGCACGTCGCTGGAAACCTACCGGGCGCAAAACCGTGGCGGGCGCGGTCGCAGCGGCGCCTCGACACGCGGCGACGACGTCGTCACCCGCAGCTTCAACGGGCATACGCATCAGTGGGTGCTGTTCTTCTCATCGGGTGGCAAGGCGTTCCGGGAGAAGGTGTGGAAGCTGCCGGAGGCCAGTCCCACGGCGAAGGGGCGGGCGCTGGTCAACCTGCTGCCGGAGCTGGGGTCGGATACGATCACCACGGTGCTGCCGCTGCCGCAAGACGAGACGTTGTGGGAAAGTTTGCATCTCGTGTTCGCTACCGCCTCGGGCAACGTGCGCCGCAACCGGCTGTCGGATTTCCGCAATGTTCGTGCCTCCGGCTTGATTGCCATGAAGTTGGACGAGGGCGACCGGCTGATCGGCGTCGCAACGTGTCGGGAGGGTGACGATGCGCTGCTGGCGACGCGCAAGGGCCGCTGCATCCGCTTCCAGTTGTCGGACGAAACGGTGCGGGTGTTCGCCGGTCGCGACAGCTCCGGCGTGCGCGGCATCAAGCTTCTGAATGGCGACGAAGTGATCAACCTGTCGGTGCTGCGTCACGTTGAGGCCAGCATGGCGGAGCGGGCGGCCTATATTCGCGCTGCCAACGCCAAGCGCCGCGGCAATGGCGAGGATGAGGCGGATGCGGCGCCGGCCTTGGAAGCGCCCGCTCTGGAATCAGACGAGCCGATCGCCGAGGTCACGCTGACACCAGAGCGGTTCGCCGAACTGGAGGCCGCGGAAGAAATGCTGCTGGCGGTGACCGACACCGGTTTCGGCAAGCGATCCTCGGCCTACGAATATCGGGTAACCGGACGCGGCGGCCAGGGCATCGGCAACATTACGCTGGCCGCGCGCAACGGCCGAGCGGTGGTGGCGACATTTCCGGTGCGGCAGGGTGACGACGTGATGATGGTCACCGATGCCGGGCGGCTGATCCGCGTGCCGGCCGACCAGGTTCGCATCACCGGCCGGCAGGCAATGGGTGTCACCTTGTTCCGCGTCGTGGCGGGCGAGCATGTGACCAGCGTCTTTCCCGTCCTGGAGGACGAGAGCGGACGAGAACGGCTCCTATGCCGGCACCGAGGGTTGATCCGGAAGTAGCCTCGGATGCTGCTTCCCCGGGGAGTGGCGCCGACGAAGAGACGCCGAAAGACGACGTAACGCCCCCCAATGTCGATGAAGGAAACGATGGCTGATCACGCTGCAGACCGCCAGGCGCGCATCGGGCTCTATCCAGGGACGTTCGATCCAGTCACCAACGGTCATCTGGATGTCATCGGCCGGGCGGCGCGCTTGCTCGACAAGCTGGTGGTCGGGGTGGCGATCAACACCGGCAAAGGTCCGATGTTTACCCTGGAGGAGCGGGTCGAACTGGTGCGGGCGGAGATCCAGGCGATTGCCAGCCGCAACGGCATGGTGATCGAGGTGGTCCCGTTCGACACGCTGCTGGTCGACTTTGCCCGCAAGGTCGGCGCCTCGATGATCGTGCGCGGACTGCGCGCGGTGTCCGACTTCGACAATGAATTCCAGATGGCCGGCATGAACTATCGTATGGCGCCGGACATCGAGACGGTATTCCTGATGGCCAGCGAGCGTCACCAGTTCATCGCCTCCCGACTGGTGAAGGAGGTCGCCAAGCTGGGTGGCGACATCTCGTCGTTTGTGTCGGCTTTGACCCTCGAGCGGGTGATGCAGCGCATCAAGCGCTGAGCCCGCCTCGACTGCTTCCCGTTCCCACTCAAAGGATTGCGTATGCACCGCCGCACCCTGATCCGAGTTTGCGTTGCGCTGACCGTTGCCGGGACAGGCTTGTCCCGGGCATCGCCGGCGTGGGCGCAGACCAGCGACCCGGAGAACACGATTTACCTGGACCTGAAGCAGGGCCGGGTGGTGATCATGCTGCTGCCGGACGTGGCGCCGAAAACCGTGGCGCAAATCAAGACGCTGGCTCGCCGAGGATTCTACGATGGCACGCCGTTCCATCGCGTGATCGAGGGCTTCATGGCGCAGGGCGGTGATCCGACCGGCAGCGGAACCGGCGGAAGTCCATTGCCGAACCTGCCGCTGGAGGTCAGCCAGCGCCACTTCCTGCGTGGCACCTGCGGGATGGCACGGGCTGCCTCCCCCGACAGTGGCAACAGTCAGTTCTTCATCATGTTCGCGCCGGCGCCTTCCCTGGACGGCAAGTATACGATCTGGGGCCAGGTCACGCGCGGCATGGAGTATGTGGACGCGATCAAGCGGGGCACGGGTCCAAATGGACAGGTGGTCGGCGAACCCGATCGCATCGTTCACATGCGGGTTGCGGCGGACGTAAAGTAAACCTGGGTTCGGCGCGGAAGACGCCCGTGATCCGGGCGGATGCGCCGGCGTTGCAGCCGCGGGATCGCCGCGCGCAAACCGGTCGGCAAAAGCGCCGGCTGATAGTATCAGAAGGAGATGACTGTGATGGGTGATACGAAGCCGACACTCGACCCGGAGAACACGCTGTATCTTGATCTGAAGCAGGGCAGGGTGGTGATCCAGTTGCTGCCCGACATCGCGCCGATGCATGTCAACCAGATCAAAACTCTGGTGCGCAAGGGCTTCTACGACGGCACGCCGTTCCATCGGGTGATCGAGGGCTTCATGGCGCAGGGTGGTGATCCCACCGGCACCGGCACCGGCGGCAGCGACCTGGAGGACATCCGCGCTGAGTTCAGCGACAAGGCGAAGTTCGTGCGTGGCACCTGCGGCATGGCCCGCTCGCAAAGCCCGCATAGCGCCAACAGCCAGTTCTTCATCATGTTCGAACCCGCCTCGCACTTGAACGGCCAATACACGATCTGGGGCCAGGTAATCGAGGGAATGGAGCTGGTCGATCAGATCAAGCGCGGCAGTGGTGGCGGCGGGACGGTGTCCGGTCCAGACAAGATCGAGAAGATGTCGGTCGCTGCTGACGTGGCCTGATCAATCAAGGCCGCGGGTGATGCTTGACCCGCGGCCTGGCTTGGCGTTCAAAGCGCGCGGTTGAGCCCGTAGCTCAGTTGGTAGAGCACGAGACTTTTAATCTTGGGGCCGTGGGTTCGAATCCCACCGGGCTCACCAGGAAATTGGATAACTTAAGTGATGATTAGTCCAAGAATGCATTGGGGTTTGGCTGCGTTGGCGCCGTTAACCCCTTGTCAACCTTTGGCCGGTAGCCTGGTTCGGCAGCTGTAATTTCTCTCACGGGCATTGCTTCTCCCTCCGACCAGGCACGTCGCCAGCGGCGCCTGTCTGACGCGAGGTTGCCAAGGTGATTGGGGTCGCGGCTGGACGAAGCTGCGCGCAATCAACTCGATAGGAACGTGCTATGCCAACAGGTAAGAAAGCCGGCAAGGGCGCCGGCAAGACGCTGGAAAAATCCAAGACGCCTAAGGACGATAAGACCGCGGCAGGGTCCGCCCTTGCTCAACTGCCGCGAACTGGTTCGGCTGGGGGCAAGGGACGCGGAAAGAAGTAGCCGCAAGGCTGTGCCGCGGGCATCCAGCCGCAGCCGCCGCTCACGATCTCGCGCTGGATGAACGACGATTGGGCCGACTGCCGTCGCGCCCGGTCGTCACCAGATCGGTCGCCATCAAGGACACGCCTGATGCTGAGCTGGATGCCTCTCTGTGATCGGTATACCGGCAGTTATGTGAAACCCAGCACCAGGCCTTCATCCGGCCTCAGGTGAACGGTGTGTCCGACAGCCTCTTTGGAACGATCAAGGCCGGTCGACAGCAGAACCCGTCCTCCGGCCGCTTCGGCGAGATGCAGATCGTGTGACGAGCCGCCCAGGTTGAGCGCAACGAGAAGTCGCCGGCCAGTCCCGTCATGCCGGCGCTCGTAGGCAAGGATGTCGGCCTCGGCGATTAGGCCGTGATAGCGGCCTACCCAGAGCGCGGGCTCACACCGGCGCAGCGCGATGAGTGTCCGATACAGTGACAAGATCGAATGCGGATCTGTCACCTGTGCCGCGACAGTGGTCGTTGCGTAGCTGGGCGGGAGCGGCAGCCAGGGCTCCACCGCACTGGTAAATCCAGCGTTTGGGCTGGCGTCCCATTGCATCGGCGTGCGCGCAGGATCACGCCCGAGCCCGAGGCCGGGGACATTTTTCTCCCACGGGTCCTGCACCCGCTCGGCTGGGATCGTGACGTCGACCATGCCGATTTCCTCACCCTGGTAGATCGTCGGTGTGCCGCGCAGGGTCAGCAGCAGCATGGCGGCGACACGTGCCTGCGCCGCCCCCAACCGGCTTGCGAGACGCGAGCGGTCATGGTTGCCGAGCACCCAGTTGGGCCAGGCTCCGGGCGGCAGCGCTGCCTCATAGGACGCGACCAGCGCGGCAATGGCCTGCGCAGTCCACGGCGTCGACAGCAGATGAAAGTTGAAGGGCAGGTGGAAGCCTGACAGGTTTATGCCGTAGTAGGTCATCAGCCGATCGATCGGCAGATAAGCCTCGCCGATCAGCACGCGGTCGCCGGGATAGCCATCGGTGACGCGGCGCATCGCGGCAATGGCTTCGTGCACCTCGGGCTGATCCATCGTGTGGGCACCGATCAGGCGCCGGGCCGGGGACATGCCTGGCCGCCAGTCAGGATTGGGCGGATTACCGCGCAATCCAGTATCCTCGATCAGACGGTGAATGGCGTCGACGCGAAAGCCATCGACGCCACGGTCCAACCAGAACCGCAACACCGCCAGCATCGCCTCGCGGACCGCGGGATTGCGCCAATTCAGATCCGGCTGCTGTGCCAGATACGCATGATAGTAGTACTGGTGCGTTTCTGGATCGAGCGTCCAGGCGTTGCCGCCGAACTCGCTGAGCCAGTTGTTCGGAGGGCCGCCATCCGGCGCGGGGTCACGCCAGATGTACCAGTCGCGCCGGGCATTGCCGCGTGAGGCGCGGCTTTCGAGAAACCAGGGATGTTGGTCGGAGGTGTGGTTCGGCACATAGTCGAGAATGACGCGAAGGCCACGCCGATGCGCCTCGGCAACCAGGTGATCGAAGGCGGCGAGGTCTCCGAAGTCGGTATGCACGCCGGTAAAATCCGAGACGTCGTAGCCGAAATCCGCCATCGGTGACGGATAGACCGGCGAAATCCACACCGCGTCGACACCGAGCGCGACAAGGTAGTCAAGTCGAGACAGGATACCGGGCAGATCGCCGATCCCGTCGCCATTCGAGTCCTGGAATGAACGCGGATAGATCTGGTAGACAACACCGTGCTGCCACCACACATGTCTATCGTTAGTCGTGCTTCCGGCTTCGATCATGATGACGCCTTCTATCGTTCGCATGAGTAATGCCAACTGGCGTGAATGGTGTTGGTTCCCACGGTTCGGGCTCAGCCGGTGTCGGCATGGGCGCGTGTCTTGGCCAATCCGGCGGGCCATCTTCGGCGGGTGGGCGTCCTTCAGCATCGGTTCCGCGTGATGCGCGATCGCTTGCTTCGATGATCAGGCAGAGCAGCAGCGCCGCGGCAGCGCAGGTGATATTATGGCTGCGCCATCATCCGGATCGTGCGGCTTGCGGTCTGCGCCGGCCTCGCGCCGGCGGTTCGGCCGGCATGCCGGTCCATGAAGCCGGTCACATCACGCAACACTGGAGCGATCCAGCGCAGCGGCGCCGCAATCGAGCCCAGGATCAGACTGTGGCTGATGCCGGGATACAATTTCTCGTCGACTTCGCCGCCAGCACGGCGGATCGCGGCAGCGAGGTGTTCGGTGTTCCTCGGCCGCACCGTGGTATCTGTCGTGCCGGCGGCGAGAAACACCGGTGGTGCATCGCCACGGGCGAAGGCGATCGGTTGGGTCAGACGCAGATCGCCCGCCGGGGCGAAGATGTCTTCCAGCTCGGGATCGTGCAGCGGCAGGAAGTCATACGGGCCAGCCAGTCCGATCATGCCCGCGATGTCACGATCGGGATCCAGGCCATCGGCGGCCAGCCACCGCCGGTCCAGCGTCAGCATCGCCGCGATCTGCGCACCAGCCGAGTGTCCCATCAGGAAAATACGGTGTGGGTCACCGCCATAGCGAGCGATATTAGTGCGGGTCCAGGCGACGGCCCTGGCTGCGTCCTGGACGAACACTGGAAAGCGCACCGCCGGAAACAGACGGTAGTCCGGCACCACTGTCAGGTATCCCTCTGCCGCCAACGCTGCCGCGACGAAGCGATACGATGCCTTGTCGCCGTCCTTCCATTTACCGCCGTAGATGAACACGACAACGGGCGCGCCGCTCGCCGAACCCCCAGCCGTCGCTATTGCAGAAGACACCATGCTGGGCGCGGCGGCTGGCGCATAGATGTCGAGAGACCGACGCGCGCCCGCCGCGTACGGAACGTCCTGCGTCAGGATCAATCCGTCCTGTGGCGATAGCGCATTCAGAACCGAAGCCGGTGAGCAGGCTGACAGCAGCGTCAGCACCATGATTGTCCAACTCCGCCATAGCATACGCCTGTCACCTGTCGATCAAGCGCTGTGCGAGACCGAGGACACCCCGCAGCTGCATGCCCTCGCTGGCGAGGATGCAGAGGCAGGGTTCATTGCCGACCACCACCGGCGGTTGATCGTGATCCGTCTCCGGTTCGGCCATGTCGCCGACTTGGAATAGGCCGTCCGCATCGGCGAAGGCACCGGACAGCACGCAGGTGAGCTCCAGACCGGCATGGCCATGTCGCGGCAGTGCGCGATTGGGCTGGCCCAGGATCAGCCCAGCCCAGGCCGAACCGGCGACGCGCAGCGGCCGCCAGCGGAGGCCGATGCCGATTGGCCACCAGCGTCCCATCGGCACGCGATCCAGCGGCGCGGGCAATGCCGCATGCAGGACTGCGGGGACGACCAGGCCCGGCTGAGCCGGACGTGCCAGCAGCCGATCCAGTGCTTCTTCAGAGTACGCGTCGGTTTCCAGCGGTATCGGCGGTACCTCGTCGAGCAGGGCGCCGCCGACCGCTTCCAGTGTTGCCACGGTGCGTCTGCAGGAGGGGCATTGCGTCAGATGCGTCGCCAGCACCAGGGCCAGGGCTTCCGGCAAGGCGCCGGTGGCATAGGACAGCAACGTCGTCTCGCTGGGATGATGGGTGATCAAATCAGATCTCCCAGCACCGACCGCAGCCGGTTCATGGCGAGCCGCAAGCGGGATTTGACCGTCCCCAACGGGATGCCGAGTTCCTGCTCGATTTCGCTGTGCGCCTTGTCCTCGAAGAACGCCTTGCGGATGACCTCCGCCTGTTCGGCGGGAAGCTGGCTCAGCGCGGTCCGGATGCGGCTTTCACGCTCCGCCACATCCAGCGCGTAGTCAGCCGGCTCGGGTGGTGGCATATCATCGGCCGGATCGATCAGCAGCGTACTGGGATGGCGTTCGCGTCGCATGCTGTCGATCCGCAGATTGCGAGCGATGGTAAAGATCCATGTGGTGGCGCCGGCTCGGCTCGGGTCGAACGAGGCCGCCTTCCGCCACACCGACAGCATGGTCTCCTGTGCGATCTCGTCCGCCGCGGCTGGGCTGGCTCCGGCGCGCAGCAGCCAGGCTTTGATGCGTGGCGCGAAGTAGCGAAACAATACGGCGAACGCAGCCCGATCCTGACGCTGGGCGATCGCTTGGATCAAAGCTGGATGATCCGGCCGGTCCGAGGGCGGAGTGCTGTGCTGGATCATGCCCCTGGTGAATATGTGGTGGCGAAGCGAAACCACCATACCACCCCACGCCGCACCCTGCCGTGCCGCATCACTCGAGGTCGCTTTGATCTGCTGTTTGCCTGGGCTTTGCCTGGCCGGCTTACGCTGGCGCGGAAGCTCCATGGTCTTTCGACAGGGCTCAAGCCAGCTAAATGTTGCATTCACGATATCTTCTACGTCAAGCGGCCTGGAATGGATCACCTTCTTTCGCAAGTGATCCGGTCGCCAACGGGTATCGTATAAACCCTCAAACCATGGCCGTATTGGATGCAAGGAGTCTCATAGCGGCGGCAGCGTCAAGGAGTGCGATCGCCGACAGCTTGATTGCCGGCCTGTCGGCCGCCTGGCTGCGGAGCCGGCGCCATGCCGCTATCTTCTTATATGAAGCCGCGTCGCGTGCCGGCGGGCGCGGTAACGCGATCGGGATTGTAGCCGCGTCCGGCGCACTCCCGTCGAGGCCGATTTTATCGTTTACAACGAGACGACCCATCGAACTCTGGCCGCAGTGCTTGTCCATTTCGGCGTGCCTATCAAGCCATCAGACTTGAGCTTCGCGGTTTCGCCGGACGCTGGATAGACGAGCTCTGCGGCCGGATATGTGCACTGGCGCGTTCAGTTCCCGCGCGCCTGGCAGTTTGGCAAGTTCCTTGATTAACGTCGCGACGGCGCCACACCCGGCACGGATCACCGGCTGCCGATGGCGGCGGTGATCTGGGCGGCGAAAGGAGATGGCGGCCTCGCGCCGTTGACCGATTCTTAACGAACTCGCTGTATCTGGTGCCTTGCACGGGCAAAAGGCCAGATGCGACACCTTAACAAAGATTCCCCCAATATGTCTGAATTCGAAACCGATATCGTCCTCATCGAGAGTTGGCGGCAGGAACGCGCGGCCCTACAACAAAAGCTTGGCCATTTGCAGACGGGCGGCGGTGGTCGATCACTTAAACTTAGCAAGCGGATCTCGAGCGTCCGTCAATTGAGGCACGCCATCGCCGAGTACGACGTATTCATTGATGAATATCGACGTGGCAGCGGTGCGCCGATAAGGCTGGGGCCGGCTCTGCCCAATAACGAGGAGAGTCATTGCCCGGAATCGCTTGGTGCGCTGTAGCCGCCTCACCATTACGTCCATCGGCCTGACGACCAGTGGCCGCTGGCTTGGCATGGCGCCCACGACCAGCAGCCGGTCCGTGCCATAACCACACCTGAAATCCAGGTCACTGGCGGCAAGCCGCCGGCGCCTGCGGCGCCGGTCCAGCCGGCGGCGGCCGATGATCACGGTTTCAGTTTCCACGACCTGCTCTCCGCGATGAACCCGCTGCAATATCTGCCGGTCGTGGGGACGATCTACCGAGCGGTTACGGGTGACGTCATTCCCGAGACGGTGCGCCGCATCGGCTCGCTGGTGGTCAGCGGATTGCTGGGCGGCCCGATCGGACTGGCCACGAGCGTCGTGTCGACGATCGCGGAGAAGTTGACCGGTATAGATCCTGAGAAGATTGTGGCGGCGCAATTCCATGCCGCACCCAAAGCGGATGCCGTGCCAGCCCAAATGCCCGTGGCAACGGCGCGGATGGAGACGCCGGCGGCCGGTGCGCGTGCCGAGATACCAGGTGCCACTGTGCTAACCGAGGTGCCAGCGTCCGCTGCGCGTGTCGAGACGCCCGCGGCGGCCTTGACCCTGGCTGCTCCCGCCCCATCCGTTGGATGGACTGCCGAGCAGCTTGCTGCATACGGCGTTCGTTCAACCGCGTCTGGAATGCTAAAGCTCGACAACGTCGAGGGGGCGGACGTGCTCAACACTATGGAAATGGCGCGACTGAGCAAGGCCGCCGCCGCTTATGCCGCCAATCAGACCAGTCCGGCTCCAGTGGCGTCTCGCAGCGGCTGACGCGGACGCGAAGGTTGGCTTAGGGACTGCCGCGAAATAACAGCTTCGAGCGTGGCGAGCCCAAGGTTACTCACGTGCGTCATCACCGGGCCGCGCCTTCGTAGGGACAAGCTTGGCCTCTCCGGACTTGATCCGGGGATGACCCACGACTTTCTTCTGTATAAACAAAGTCGTGGGTGGCCGGCCTTCGCCAAAGGCAGGCATGACACGAGGTTATTAGCCATCCCGATTGCCTCGCGGCGTTTGAAGCGGTTATTTCGAGACAAACCCTTAGCAACCTGGGGATGGCTCGCCGGAAACCGAGGCCCTTCGAACGAGCAAGACGGTGAGGGCCGGTGAGACCCCCGCGAGGGAGGATGCGGGACTAGCGTCGAAGCCTTCTACTTGTCCGTCTAGATGGAGCGACGGGCAGCAGTTGGTCCGTTTGGACGCAAGCAGCGGGTTCGCAAGGCTTGCCGGATCCGCGGCAAGGCCGCGGCGGAGCGGAGTTCGACAAGGATGGGAGGAATTGCACGACCGCGGGACGAATCGCGTAGCAAAGCCCGCGGCCCCGACACCCGGTCTCGAGTCACGGTATGATGCATTACAATCGTAGCGCGTTTCGTTTTCATTGAAACGTAAGCGTAAGGCGGCCCCTTTAGCGTCCAACAAGTCAACATTCACACAGCAGGTTCATCATGAATTTCAGAGCAAGTATCACGGATTCCGCCGACATCGCGGTTTAGGACGAGCCGCCGGCGAGTTTCAACTCGTGCTGTCGAGCGCCACAGAACATTGAAGTAACAATGGCACAAAGAGCAGATCAGGCTGGTATGGGCACGTCTTTGTCGGACTAAGAGATTACAGGACGCGTTCGCCATTGACGAGATGAGCAGCGATGCCGAGGGCTCGCAATGGTGCAGCGATACAGCAGAGGTAATCGATGAAGAAACAGGCTTTCTCGCTGATGTCTTCGATGGCTTTCGGGGCGACAGGCTCATATACGCTGCCAGGATCGGGCTTTTTCGATCGAGCCCGTATCATTGCGAAACTTAACTACAACCGCTGGTTTGTTCCGCCCGCGGCGCTTGCAATTCATCTTTGCATTGGCATGGCCTATGGATTTAGTGTCTTCCTGCAACCTCTTTCGCGGGCAATCGGGATCACGAACCCACTGACCTGCCGGAGCGAAATGAGCTTGTGGCATGCTTTGTTCACTACAAGTTGCGACTGGCGCATTAGTGACCTTGGCTGGGTTTATACCCTGTTCTTCTTGTTTCTCGGCTCTTCCGCAGCGGTCTGGGGCGGCTGGCTTGAGCGAGTTGGGCCGAGGAAGGCTGGGGTGGTGGCCGCGCTTTGTTGGTCCGGTGGACATCTGATAGCAGCGCTTGGAGTCATCAGCCACCAGTTGTGGCTCCTCTGGCTCGGGTGCGGGGTCGTGGGCGGCATCGGACTTGGGCTTGGATATATATTGCCCGTATCGGCTCTGATGAAATGGTTTCCCGACCGCCGCGGTATGGCCGGCGGCCTCGCGGTCATGGGTTTCGGCGGCGGTGCGATGGTCGGTGCACCTCTTGCGGACAGGCTGATAAATACGTTCAAGTCTCCGACCTCGGTTGGCATGTGGCAAACTTTTCTCGTGTTTGCCGTTATTTATTTGGTTGCCATGATTGCTGGCGCAGTTGGCTTTCGGCTGCCGCGACCGGGTTGGCGACCCCGTGGATGGGTGCCTGCTTCCTTGGCCACCGCCGGGAACTTACATTTTGATATTGCACCAAAGACAGTGCAGTTCTGGCTGCTCTGGGCAATCCTGTGCCTCAATGTTAGCGCCGGGATCGGTGTACTCGGCATGTCCTCGCTCATGCTGCAGGAAGTGTTCGGAGGCCTGCTCCTGGGCTTGCCAAACCTTACCTTTGTCGATCTTAGCAGTGAGCAGCACACCGCAACTGCAGCCATCGCCGCCGGGTTCACCGGGCTGCTGTCGCTTTTTAACATCGTTGGGCGATTCTTCTGGGCTTCGCTCTCAGATAAAATTGGCCGGAAGATGACCTTTTATTGCTTCTTCGCTTTCGGGTTCATGCTTTATGCTGGCGTGCCGAGCGCTGCGCATTCGGGTAATGTTCCGGCGTTTGTGAGTTTGCTCTGCTTGATCATGTCGATGTTCGGTGGTGGATTCGCGACCATCCCAGCCTATGTTACGGATCTATTCGGCGCGAGGTTTGTCAGTGCTATTCAAAGACGGATACTAACCGCGTGGTCGACGGCGGGTATCTTCGGTCCCGTCGTGGTGAACTACATGCGTGAGGCGCAGCTTGCCGATGGAGGCCCTCCGGCATCGGCTTACGACCTCATTATGTATGTCCTTGCGGCGTTGCTTGCCGTCGGGTTTCTCGCCAAATTTTCTGGTTCGTCCTCTCGGATCGAAATGGTTCATGACAGAGACGGAGGTTGCCGCGCCGCGTTCTTTGCAGCCTGCGGTCACCTCGGCTGCGCGTGTAGACAGAAGTAGCATTCCTGGCGTGGAGGTCCGCGTGGTGCTCGCCTGGCTTTGCGTGGGGCTCCCGATCTCATGGGGCGCTTACGTGACCCTTGCGAAGACCGTGGCACTGTTTGGCGTTCATGCCCCCGGGTTATGAGGCCGCGGCCGTTGTCTTGATCCGGCCTGTGCGGCTTCATTGCTTAAGAGCTGCCACGGCGCGCTGAAGTGGCGTTGGTTGGATGCGCTGAGCGATATAGCTTCTGGGACGAGGCTTTAGCGTCTCGGAAGGCGCTGTTGCACGGATCGGTTAAACGATGGGGTCCTTCGCCCGCTATCGCGAGCAAGAGAATTCTGGCTGTCTTCAATAACCCGACCAAGGAATGCTCGAGATGACGTTTTCCATCGCCGCGCGGTGTGCTTCGACGGGACGGTTGGCTGTTGCGGTGGCGTCTTCGTCCCCCGCGGTGGCCGCGCGGTGCGCATTCGCGCGGGCCACCGTCGGCGCGATCACCACCCAAAACATCACCGATCCCCGGCTCGGCCCGCGGGGACTGGAGCTGATGATGCTGGGTGCGAGCGCGGAGCAGACTTGCGCGATATTGAGACAGACGGCGCCCCACGTTGAATACCGACAGCTCACCATGATCGATCGGCAGGGACAGACCGCTGGTTTTTCCGGCGAGCGCGTGTTGGGCGTGCATGCCATGGCACAAGGGCGGGACGTGGTCTCGGCCGGCAACCTGCTGGCCAATACCGAGGTGCCGCACGCCATCGTTGCTGCGTTTGAGGCGTCGGACGCGGCGGCCGGTCTCGGCCAGCGCGTGGTCGATGCGATGGCGGCGGGATTGGCGGCCGGTGGCGAGGCTGGGCCGATCCGCTCCTGCGGCATGGTCATGGTTGACGCGGTGGCGTGGCCTGTCGCCGATTTGCGGGTCGACTGGCACGATGCGCCGTTGGACGAACTGGTTCGGCTTTGGGCGGTCTGGCAGCCGCAAATGGCCGCGTATGTCACGCGCGCGCTCGATCCGACATCCGCGCCGTCATACGGCGTGCCGGGGGACGCGTAGCGACGAAAACTGGCGGACCGGCGGCCTTGCGGTTCAGGCCTCCGGCAGCGCGGCGATCACGTCGACCTCCACCAGCCATTCCGGGCGAGCCAGGGCGACTACCACCAGGCCGGTGAACACCGGGAACACGCCCTTCATCCAGCGCCCGAGCACGCGGTAGATTGTTTCGCGGTGGCGGATGTCGGTTAGATAGATCGTTACTTTGCAGATGTGTCCAAGTGAGGCGCCGCACTCGTGCAGCAGCCGATCGATGTTGCGCATCACCTGTTCGGCCTGGCCCGCGGGGTCGCCAATCGCGACGCTGACGCTAGTATCGAGGTCCTGCGAAACTTGACCACGCAGATAGATGGTGCCTCGGGCGATCACCGCCTGGCACAGGTCATTGTCGAGGTTTTGTTCCGGATAGGTGTCGGCCGTGTTGAACTTGCGGATACGGGTATGGACCATGATCGTTATGCTCCCGGCGGTCGCGAAACGGGTTTGCCCGGATGGACCCGATCCGACAGGCCAGCCGATTTCCGCACCATGCGCAATGGCTCCTGCCAATCGAAGTTGCGATACACCGCCGCCAGATTGGCATAGGGCGGCGACTGCGCGAAGAGCTGGAATGTCAGCCGATGTCCGGCATAGTCCGAGTTCAGCAGATCGCGCGCGAATGCCAGCAGCTTGCGGCGGTCTTCGGCCTGCCAGTTCTCGTTCACGGTGTAGTATTTCTCCATCCACGGCGCGGTTTCCGGATCGCGAAAGGTGGCGGCATCGGGCGTCACGCAGATCTGTCCGCCGCATAATTCGCGGGTGATGTGCATCATGTGGTGCAGTTGCGAGGAGGCCAGTACCCGGCCGGTCATCAGCAGCGACTGGTCCGGCATCAGCAACCCGGCCGGGCTGCGCTTGGCGGTGGCGATGGCGGCAGTCAGATGGGCGTTGATGCCTTCGCGATAACAGGCGAGCAGCGCCAGCTTCTCCTGCACCGCCTGCTGGTGTTCCAGCCCGGTCTGCCGCGCATTGAACAGGGCCGCGCCGATCATCAGGTCGGCCAGCTTGATGTTGCGCTGGACGAAGGCAAACGCGCTGTAGCGGTGCAGTGTGGCGCGGATGAACGTGGCCGCCTTGGTGTGGCGGTAGAACAGCACATCCTCCCACGGGATCAGCACATCGTCGAAGATCAGCAGCGTATCGACTTCATCGAAGCGATTGGATAACGGATAATCGTCCAGGGGCGCGCGTCCGGCGAACCCGGTGCGGCAGATGAACTTCAGGTTGGGCGCGCTTAGGTTGCATATGAAACCAACTGCATAGTCGGAAAGCTGAGAGTCGCCCCAGTTGGCAATGGTGGGCTTGGTGAAGGCCTGGTTGGCGTAAGCCGCAGCGGTTTCGTATTTGGCACCGCGCACGACGATGCCGGCATCGGTCTCCTTGACCACGTGCAGCAACATGTCGGGATCCTGGTCCTGCGGCCGCTTCGACCGATCGCCCTTCGGGTCGGTGTTGGCGGAGACATGGAACGGGTCCTCGCGCACCACACGCTGCACGTGCCGGCGTATATTCGCCGAGAATTGCGGATTGACCTCGTTCAGGACCTCCTGGCCGTCGTACAGCGACCACATTTCGCCGACGGTCTCGTCGCCGACGCGGGTGACGACACCGCCGATCTCGTCGAGCACCGCATCCACGGCTTCACGCTTGGCATGCCAATCCTGCGGTGTAATCGGTAGCTTGGTGCCGACCGAGCAGAGGTCTCCGGCGTCGTCCTGGTAGGTCATCGCCGCGGCGTGCCCTGCCTGATGCGCCATGTCGTAGATGCGGGCGCGGATATCGACCAGTGGCTTGAACATCGGGTGCAGCGATACGTCGCGGACGCGTTCGCCGTTGATCCAGACCTGGCGGCCGTCGCGGATCGAGTCTCGATATTGCTCGCCGGTGCGGATCATGGTTGCGGTTCCGTCCTCAAGAGGTTGTTGGGCATCGATCTTGCTGCATGGCCGCGACAGTGTCGCGATCAGCCCTTTTGCCATGCTCGGGTGCCTGGTGCTACCGCAACGTGCGCGCGCACCGATCCGTCGTCCGGTGCCAGGTCAGCCGGCTAGTGCTCTGACACAGACAGAAGGTGCAGTCTGCGTCAGGGCACTAGCTTGATTTGGTGGGCTGATTCAGCCAACGCCCTGAAGCGGGCGTTGGCATCAGACCACTAGGCGGCATCGTTCTTGCTACTTGTCGTCGTGGATTGGGGGTCGGAACCATGACGCGGACGATGCATCTCGCCTTCGATATTTCCTACATTCATATGGACGGCCGCTGGCGTATGCCCGGCTCCTGGGTGGGCCACACCTATCCTGATGTCCGGATGTTCGAGGAGATTGCCCGGATCGCCGAACGCGGCTGCCTGGATATGCTGTTTTCGGGGGATGGGACGGGCATTCCAAGCACCTGGCGCGGGTCACGCGATGCGGCGATCAAATGGGGCGTCAGTTGGCCGCGCCAGGAGATGAGTCCGCTGATGACGGCGATGTCGCGGGTGACGCAGCATCTGGGTTTCGGCGTGACGTATTCGACGACGTTCATGCATCCCTACTATCTGGCGCGGCTGCTCAATTCGCTGGACCACGTCACCGGCGGGCGGATCGCCTTCAACGTGATCACCTCGACCCGCCGCTCCGACTTCGAGAATTATGGTTTCGACGACATCATGGACCACGGCGCGCGCTATGACCGGATGGAGGAGTTCATCGATGTCTGCCGTGCCTTATGGGACAGCGTCGAGCCGGATGCGATGGTCTGGGACCATGACAGCGGCATGGTGGGCGATCCTGCCCGCGTGCGCATGGTCGACCACGCGGGCAGGTACTTCAAGGTGCGCGGTCCACTGAATACGCCACCGGCGCCGCAGGGTCGCCCGGTCCTGCTGCAGGCAGGCGGTTCGCCGCGCGGCATCCGGGCGGCCGCCTATGTGGCCGACATGGCGTTCGGCGCCGACATGCCGCTGGATCTGCAGATCCGCCAGCGTGCCGAGCTCGATCGGGAATTACGGGCGTTGGGGCGCGATCCGGATAGCGTCGGCATCATGTGGCAGCAGCCGGTCGTGGTCGCCGAGACGGAGCGCGAGGCCCGCGCGCAATGCGACCGGCTGCTGACCGCGATCCCGCCGGAGGGCGCCGGCGTCTACCTGTCGCACAATGCCGGCTACGATTTCTCTACCCTGCCGGAGCGCTTCACCCTTGGCGAGCTGCATGCCGAAATCATCGCCAGCCATGCCTCGCCGGTGGGCTTCGTGCGTGACCTTGCCCACCAGCTGGGCCAGGACACTGAGATTTCGCGCGCCGAATTCTTTGAACACGGCATGCGCTTCGCCACCAGTTACGACACCACATTGGCCGGTACCGCGGCCCAGGTCGCCGATCGACTGGAAGCCGCGTTCGAGGCCACCGGCAGCCGGGGCGGCTTCATGCTGGGCCATACGGTATCGATGCCATTCGACCTGGCGAACATCGTCGATCTACTGGTGCCGGAGCTGCAGCGGCGGGGGCGGTTCCGCACTGCCTATCGCGGCCGGACGTTGCGGGAAAACTTGTTCGACGGGTGATGCTGGACAGCACTTCTGGCGGGAGATCGCAAAGCCCGGACCGGCACCATCACGATGCACCGCTGCCGTTCGCGTTAACTCAGGCCAACTGAGCCTGCCAATAGTCGGGTCAATTGCTCCCGGATGCATGAGCCGGGAGCGGACTGTTGGGGAGGACGTCCAGCCTATGCGCAAATCCGATGGGATTCTCGGGCGGCGGGGTTTCCTGAGCACGGTCGCCACGGCCAGCGTTCTGGCGCCGGGTCTGGCGGCGTCCGGGGAAACCATCGAGCTTGGCTTTCCGGGTGGCGTGGACGAGCGGCAGATGACGACCAACTTCCCGGATAAAGGGAAGATGATCCTGCAGCGAACCCGGCCGCCTCTGCTGGAAACACCCTTTGCGGTGTTTGATAAGGATCTGATCACGCCGAACGATCAGTTCTATGTCCGCTGGCACTGGTCGAACATCCCGACCCAGATTGACGCCAATACGTTCCGGCTGCGGGTGCGTGGTCAGGTCAACGCGAACCTCAGCCTGTCGCTGCAGGACCTTTTGGCGATGCCCGCGGTTGATCTGGTCGCGGTCAACCAGTGCTCGGGCAACTCGCGCGGGTTTTTCCAGCCGCGCGTGCCGGGGGCGCAATGGGGCAATGGCTCGATGAGCAATGCGCGTTGGACCGGAGTACGTCTGAAGGACGTGCTCGACCGGGCCGGGGTCAAGGGGGGCGCCGTGGCCGCACGCTTCAATGGACTCGACCAACCGGCCACGCCGGACGGGCCGGACTTCATGAAGTCGTTGACGGTCGATCATGCGCGCGACGGCGGGGTGATGATCGCCTATGCCATGAACGGTGAGCAACTGCCGCTGCTGAACGGCTTTCCGCTTCGGCTTGTCGTTCCGGGCTGGTATGCGACTTATTGGGTCAAGATGCTGAATGACATCGAGGTGCTCGACAAGCCGGACGACAATTTTTGGATGGCAAAAGCCTACACGATCCCGGACACGCCGCGGGCCACGATGAAGCCGGGTGAGGCGGGCGTCAAAATGGTGCCGATCAACCGCATGTTGCCGCGCGCGTTCGTCACCAACGTCAAGTCGGGTGACCAGGTCAAGGCCGATGCGCCGTTGGCGCTGCGCGGCATTGCCTTCGGCGGTGATACCGGCGTGAGCCGCGTCGACATTTCCCTCGACCGCGGCGTTACCTGGCAGCAGACGCGGCTTGGCGACGACATGGGCAAGTATAGTTTCCGCGGCTGGCAAGCATCGGTCACGCCATCACGGGACGCCCACGAAGTGATGGTCCGATGCACCAATAGCAGCGGCGAGGCGCAGCAGATGGAGCCGATCTGGAACCCGTCCGGTTTCATGCGGAGCGTTGTCGAAGTCGTCAACCTGGTTGCCGTCTGATGCGACGGTCTGGGATCGCTTCGTGGATCATACAAGCCGTTGTTGCGGTCGTGTTGGCAGCATCGCTCGCGTCGGCGGCAGAGCATCCGACAAGCTTCAAGTCGGTCAATGTCGGCCTGCCGTTCGGCGATCAGATGTTTCCCGACGGTCCCGGCTCGGATGTGACCGCCAACAACTGCCTGGCCTGTCACTCCGCCGGGATGGTGCTGACCCAGCCGCCGCTGCCCCGCGCGACGTGGCAAGCCGAGGTCGACAAGATGCGCGCCGTCTATAAGGCGCCGGTGTCCGACGAGGACATGAAACCCATCGTCGATTACCTGACGCGCATCAAGGGACCGCGCTGAGCGGGTTGGTCCACTTCTTTAGGGAAGCCGGCGCGGGAGGCTGCGGCCCCTCAGCCTCCGCCAAGGGCAGGTATTACACAATGATAGTAGCCACCTCGATTGCCTCGCGGCATTTGAAGTGGTTATTTCGGGACAAACCCTAAGTTCGGCCGCACTTGCTTCTGGCTCTCTAGGTCGTGGGTTTGCTCGCCGGCCAAGTTTCCTGGCTTGGCAGGAGCGGTTTACAGGCGCCGTAATGGTCGTCCTCGGCATACGCTTATTGCTTGCCGGTGATGTTCGGCCGGCGCGGAGTTAACGGACGACATCGAGGTCTGTGGTCGGATATGCCACCAGATGGGTCGCCCCTAAACACACGGCAAGCTGGCTTGAACTTACCTTCGAGTAGGCATATGTCACAGACATATCCCGAAGAGGCCGAGGCTGTGCCCCAACCCAATCCCGCACCTCGTCAAGTACCGGCTGTTCCGCAATAACCGTAACCAAGCTGTCCGCATCCCGGTGGAGTTCGAGTTGCCAGGGAGTGAGGCTATCATCAGCCGTGACGGCGACCGTCTCATCATCGAGCCCGTGCGCAAGAAGGGGTTGGTCGCGCTGCTGAATAGCTGGGAGCCATTGAATGAGGCGTTTCCGGAGATCGATGATCCGCCGCCGGCTCCGAAGCACGTTTTCTGACCGTGCTTTACATGCTGGACACGAACATTGTCAGCGAGCTGATCCGGCATCCCATCGGGCAGGCCGCTCAGCGCGCCAGAGCAGCAGGCGATGCGGTTTGCGTCAGCGTCATCGTGGCGGCGGAATTGCGCTACGGTTGCGCTAAGACTGGATCGCAGCGGCTCCTGCGCAGGGTTGAAGAATTTCTGGCCGAAGTGCCGGTGCTGCCGTTCGATGTGCCGGCTGATGGCGAGTACAGGGCGCATCCGAGCCGAACTGGAGGCCGCCGGTCGACCCATTGGGTCGAATGACCTGCTGATCGCAGCGCATGCCTATACGCTTGGCGCGACCGTGGTGACAGCGAACATCGGTGAGTTCCGGCGTATTCGTGCCCTGAAGGTGGAGAACTGGCTGGCGTGATGCCCTGTCCTCGGGACCCATGAGTGCCGACGCCGTTCTGCTGAAGGCGGCATGGGCGGGGCGCATCACCGCGAGTGTTTCGGGACGATCCGGCGCGGCTGGAGATCGTGGCCTGCGCGGACACTTCGTATCTGGAAGCCGGGAGATCTCATCGCCGGTCAGGATCAGGACCGCCAGCATTTTGCTGAACACGATGTCCATACCTGCCGCCTGAGCCGCGCCTCGGGAATTGGAGCGACCAAAAAACGCAAAGTGGGTCTTTTCTCGGTCGATCTTTGCCGACACGTCCCGTGCATGGATGACGCGCTCGAACAAGCCTTTCCACGCCCGCTCTCAGGGCAGTCTGTTGCAAACCCGCCGAACGGCCTCGTTCCAGCACGAAGTCCGCTGGTTGGCAGGCATGTTCAATGGGAGCCGCTCAACCCGGCCCTTCATGCCGCGGAACTCTACAAGGCCGGGCACGCTTCGGACGAGGCGCTGCGCATCTGGGATTATCTCCCGGTTGGACCATGGCCGGATGAGGCGGCGTTCCTGACATGGTTAAGGGGCCAGGCTGCCGCTTTCGATCCTGTCCGGTTTGCGCTTCGGCCGCACCAAAGCGGAAAACTGGCGGGAATGGCAGGCTATCTTGACATCCATCCGCTGGACGGCGTCATCGAGATCGGCGGCATCTGGTTTGCCCCGGAGCTACAACGAACGCGCGCGGCCACCGAAGCGCTTTTTCTGCTGCTGTCCTACGCCATGGACGATCTCGGGTATCGCCGCATGCAGTGGCGTTGCAACGCACTCAACGCCAAATCGCGCAATGCAGCGCGCCGGCTGGGTTTTCGTTTTGAGGGCGTGTTCTACAACCATATGGTTTCAAAGGGCAGGAACCGCGATACGGCATGGTATTCGATCCTGGACGACGAATGGCCAGAACTTCGGGAGATCATCAAAAGTTGGCTTGATGACGGCAATTTTGACGCAGCCGGCCATGCGTGTCGCTCGCTCTCTGCGTTGATGCGACAGCGGCGGCCGAGCCGCCGCGACTGATTAGCTCGACGACCCGGGAGTTTGCTGCGATGGGTGTTGTTCACGATCCGGCCTTGGAACGCTTGCTGGCTGCGCTGCATGCCGAGAGCGATTCGCAGGTCGCAGCGATAAACAGCTACTTTACCCGGCAATCCGACGACGCTCAGCCGCCGACAGAGGATGAGGTGAGGGCGTTCCGAAGCGACAAATTTGTCGCGCTTGACCGTGACAAGGCGGAATTCTGCTATCAGCTCTGCCGCGCCAACGATGCGCGCCGGATTGTCGAGGCCGGCACCTCCTATGGCGTTTCGACGCTCTACCTCGCCGCCGCCGTGCGCGACAATATCCAAGCCGCCGGCGGTGACGGCGTAGTGATCGGCACGGAATACGAGCCAAACAAGGCGTCCGCCGCACGAACACATTTCGAGGCGGCGGGCTTGAGCCGTTTCATCGATCTGCGCGAAGGCGATCTGCGCGAGACGCTCAAACGGATCGACGGAGCGGTAGATTTCATGTTGGTGGATATCTGGGTTCCCATGGCGCGGCCGGCGCTGGAACTGGTCGCTCCACATCTCAAGCGCGGCGCGATTGTCGTCTGCGACAACACGGAGCAACACCGCGGCGCATATGCTGATTATTTTGCGTTCCTCGAAGATCCCGCTAACGGCTTCCGGACGATGACGCTTCCGTTCAGCGGCGGCTTGGAACTGTCGGTGCGCTGCCAGCCTTAATGACGAGCAGATCGACGCGGACAAAGCTCTCTCTTATAGCTGACGCGCCGCGCGCGGGAGGCAGCCCATGACCGTTCTTGATCCGATCCCTTACACCGACTCGAAAATACGCCGCATCCTGTCGACGGTGCGCACCATCGCGATGGTAGGCGCCTCATCCAACTGGAACCGGCCCAGCTACTTCGTAATGAAATACCTGCAGGGGAAAGGCTACCGGGTCATCCCGGTGAACCCTGGCAGCGCCGGCAAGGACCAGCTGGGTGAGCGGGTCTACGCCAGCTTGCGCGACATCCCCGACAGGATCGACATGGTGGATGTGTTTCGCGCCTCGGATGCCGTTGGCCCGATCGTCGAGGACGCCATCGCGATCGGCGCCAAGGTCGTGTGGATGCAGCTTGGCGTGCGCAATGACGACGCCGCGGCGAAGGCGGAGGCAGCCGGCCTGGAAGTGATCATGAACCGCTGCCCGAAGATCGAGTTCGGCCGCCTCGGCGGCGAACTGTCCTGGAGCGGGGTGAACTCCGGCATCATCCGCAACCGGGCGGCTGAGCCGCCGACCCGGCTGGCGACCAAGCCTCGACCGGCGCAGGCGGGCAACCTCAGCTACGGGTTCGAAACGCGCGCGGTGCATGCCGGTGCGGCGCCCGATCCGACCACCGGTGCGCGCAGTCCACGCCGATCTACCAGACAACGGCCTATGTGTTCGACGATGTCGACCACGCGGCGTCTTTGTTCAACCTGCATAATTTCGGCTACATCTACTCGCGCCTGACCAATCCGACCGTTGCGGTGCTGGAGGAACGGGTCGCCAGCCTGGAGGGTGGACGCGCCGCCGTTGCCGCCGCCTCGGGCCATGCGGCGCAGTTCCTGGTGTTCGCCACCCTGTTGGAGCAAGGTGACGAGTTCCTCGCCAGCCGCAACCTCTATGGCGGTTCGCTCACCCAGTTCGGCCTGTCCTTCAAGAAGCTCGGCTGGACCTGCCATTTCGTCGATCCGCTTGACCCGGAGAACTTCCGCCGCGCGTTGACCCCGCGCTGCAAGGCGATCTTTGTCGAAAGCCTGGCCAACCCAGGCGGCGTGATCGTCGACCTGGCCGCGATCGCCGAAATCGCTCACACAGCCGGACTGCCGCTGATCGTCGACAACACGCTGGCGACGCCCTTCCTGTGCCGGCCGTTCGAATGGGGCGCCGACATCGTCACCCACTCGACGACGAAGTTCCTTGGCGGACATGGCAATTCGATGGGCGGTATCGTCGTGGAGTCAGGCAAGTTCGACTGGGCGCAAGGCGGGAAGTTCCCGTCGATGACCGAGCCGGAGCCAGCCTACCACGGCCTGCAGTTCTACGAGAATTTCGGCGATTTTGCCTTTACCACCAAGGCGCGGGCGGTGGCGCTGCGCGACTACGGTCCGGCCATGGCGCCGATGAATGCGTTTCTGACCATCACCGGGATTGAGACACTGCATGTGCGGATGGAGCGGCATTGCGCCAACGCTCAGGCGGTGGCGGAATTTCTCGCGGCACACCCGCGTGTGGCCTGGGTTTCCTATGCGGGCCTGGAGAGCAGTCCCTATCGGGCGCTGGCGCGCAAATACCTGCCCAACGGGGCGGGCGCGGTGTTCACCTTTGGTGTCAAGGGCGGCTATGAGGCCGGGATCAGGTTGGTGGAGAGTGTCGGGCTGTTCTCCCACCTGGCGAATATCGGCGACACGCGCAGCCTGATCCTGCATCCCGCGTCGACCACGCATCGGCAACTGACGGATGAGCAGCGCCTGGCCGCCGGCGCCGGGCCGGATGTGATCCGTCTGTCGATCGGGTTGGAGACGGCGGCGGATTTGATCGCCGATCTCGATCAAGCGCTTGCGGAGGGATAAGGAAGGCTAGGCGGGGCTCGGCCCCGAACCCCGCCAAGGGTAGAGCCCTGGTCTTGCTTTTCATACGTCACCACCTAGTGCTCTGACGCAGACTGAAAGTGCAGTCTGCTCAGAGCACTAGCTTGGTCTGGTGGGCTGAATTCAGCCAACGCCCTGAATCGGGCGTTGCCATCAGACACTACGCCGCCGGTGCCGTCATCCGGCGGATCGTGCCGGTTGTGCTGTGGCCTTCGCGCAGCGTGACCAGGACCACCTTGCCGCCCCAGGTCTTGATCAGATCGCCACCGACCACCTGGTCCACGGTGTAGTCCGATCCCTTCACCAGCACGTCGGGGCGCAGCGCCTCGATCAGCTGCAGCGGGGTGTCCTCGTCGAATAGGACGACCAGGTCGACCGGCGACATGGAGGCCATGACGGTGGCCCGTGCCATCTCGTTCTGCAGCGGCCGGGTCGGCCCCTTCAGGCGCTTCACTGATGCGTCGGTATTTAAGGCAACGACCAGGCGATCACAGGCGGCTCGGGCCTCGCTCAGCAGGCGAACGTGACCGGGATGGATCAGGTCGAAGCAGCCGTTGGCGAAGCCGACCTTCAATCCGCGGCGATGCCAATCGGCGACCTTCTCCCGTGCTTCCTCAAGATTGGCCACCTTTCGGTCGGTGGCGACCAGCTCATCCAGATGCAATACATCCAGCAGCTCCTGCCGCGACACGGTGGCGGTGCCTTGCTTACCGACCGAAATCCCCGCGGTCTCGTTAGCCAGCATCGCGGCTTCCGGCAACGCGGCTCCGGCGCCCAATGCGACCGCCAGCGCCGCCACCAGCGTGTCCCCCGCGCCGGAGACGTCGGCAACCTCGCGTGCGCGGGTGGGGAAATGCAGCGTGTCGGCATCCCGGCGCACCAGGGTCAGTCCTTTGGCCGAACGCGTGACCAGAACCGCATAGCCGCCGGTCATATCGAGTGCGGCGCGCCCGGCGCGATCAGCCTCGATATCCTGTTCAGCCTCGATCCGGGTGGCGATGCGCACCTCGTGCTCGTTCGGGGTCAGGACGGTGACGCCGCGATAAGCCGCGAAATCCGGCCGCTTCGGGTCGGCGATCAGCACTTTACCGGCGCAGGCTGGCAGGGCCAGGATTGCATCCAGCACGCCGTCGCAGAGCACGCCCTTGGCATAGTCCGACAGCACGATGACGTCGACGGCGGCAAGGCAACGCTTGACCGCGTCGAGCACCGCCGCCGCGCCGGCCTGGTCGAGCGGTGACGTGATTTCTTCGTCCAGCCGGAGTAACTGATGCGATCCTGTCATGAATCGGGTCTTCGCCGTGGTCGGGCGGTTCGCCAGCCGCACCAGGGCGGATGAGATGCCGGGCGCCTCGGTGACCAGTCGCTCGATCTCGTTCGCCGCGGCATCGGTGCCGATTACCCCGACCAGCATTGCCTGTCCGCCCAGGGTGGCGATGTTCAGGGCAACGTTCGCCGCGCCGCCCAGGGTGCAGCGGTCGCTCGACGGCCGCAGCACCGGAATCGGCGCTTCCGGCGACAGGCGTTGCACCGAGCCGGCCACGTAGCGGTCAAGGATGACGTCGCCGATGACCAGAATCCGCGCCAGATGAAAGTTTCGAACGATACTAGCTAGCTCGGTGTCGGTCGGCGGCATGGTGCGGCCGGACTTGGCAAGGATCGATGTCATGCAGGCATTCCCCGGTTCCGTCGACCCATGGTCCGATCGGTTACATAGCAGGATGGTTGCAATGCTGCACCTGCAAAAAAACGGGATTAGGTTGTTCCATTTGGTCGACGAACTCGCTATCAGAGCATGGGCGCGGCGAAGGCCGTGTCCGATTTCACGCATCGTAGTCTAAGGAGCCATCGTGAAATATATCCCGCCGTTTGAATTGATCCGGCGCTCAATCGAGATAACCACCGTCCGCGGGGAACTTCGGGTCAACGCCTCTTACGAGGATTTTGTCAAGATACTCCGCACGATGATCAGCGGCATCGAGGTCAATGAGGCGTGGTATTTGAAGAATTATGAAGACATCGCCGGTGCGGTTCGGGACGGGATCGTGGGGTCAGCCAAGCAGCATTTTGTCGACGATGGCTATTTCGAGGGTCGTCTGCCGTTCCCGATCGTCGTCGATGAAAGCTGGTATCTGGCACAGAACCCGGATGTCGCCAAAAGCATAAGGGAGGGTGACGTCACCACGGCGCAAGCACATTTCGACCAGGATGGCTATCGCGAAGGACGCCTTCCCTACGGGATGCCGTGATTGCGTCGGTCCGTCGTCGCGTGACCGACGGCTTGGGTCGCGGCCGGGCGAACCAGGCTTCTGAAACGGCCCCATCGACAGGATAACCGTCTGCATGAAGGCTAAATCCGCGAGATTATCGAAGACGCTCGTCCGGTCCGAGAAGCGCGCCACGGTACAGCCAGCGGATGCAGCGGCCAGCAGTGCGGACGTCGACGCGATTGCCTACGACGCTGAGGTTGATGTGCCTGCCACCAAAGCGCCGGAACCCAGCACGCGCTGGTCGAATATCGACCCGCGGCCACAGGCGGAAGCCGACCCGGCGGACCATACAGAACCGGCCGAAACCGAGGCTCAGCCACCGGTCATTCAGATCGAAATCGAGCCTGGTGTGTCCGGTGGCCGCGTACAGGACCGCTACGACGTGACGATACGCGGCCGAGCGATGTCGGCCGCTTGGCTTGAGCACGTCAGGCTGCAGGTCGACGACCAGATCATGAGCACGGCTTCGTATGGCCAGCCGGAACGCGCTGCCAGGGCCATCCTGCCGGATGGGACGCCGGCTCGGCAGCGTAGCTTCCAGTTCAACCTGTCGCGCCGAGCCGACCGCCAGCCCGAACGATGCTCGTTCCAGATTGTCGCCCGCACCGTGGACGGATTTGAAACCGCTGAGGCGTTCACGATCGAGGTGGATCCGGCGGCGGCGGCGCCCGTCTCGGTCATTGCCGGGCCAACCCGGTTCGCGGCGGCCTTGGGCGGTGCCTTGCCTCACGTGCTGATGTATATCGAGCGGGCGACGATCGACATCGACGGCAAGCTGTCAGTGCAGGGCTGGGCGATCGCCTTCGAACCGATCCTTGCCGTGCAGCTGTTCGCCGGCCAGGAGCGGCTTTCAGCGGCTCGTCTAGGCGGGGAGCGTCAGGATGTCGCGACAGCCTTCCCGACCTATCCCAACGCACGGTTGTCGGGCTTTAGTCTGACAATGCAGATCGACACGACAGCTCTTCAGGTTGGAACAGTCCGCGCGCAGGTGATCTGCCCGCACGGCTTCGCGCAGGAGGAGATGATCCCGGTCGAAGTTGTTCAGCGTCGGCCAGCCTCGCCAGTGGCTGGAGCCGCTTTGGGTGGTTCCTCGCTGGTCGACCAGCTCCCAGCTGATCAACTGGTGGCCGATTTCCGGCTCGGTGAGAGCCCGATGAGGGGTGTTGGACTGCTGGCGCCCCGGCCGGCCTCGCACGGTTTCGCGGAGCCCGCGCCGGTCCTGCTGGCACGCGAAGAACCGGTGTCGGAAATCCGCATGTTCTGTGATGAAGCCGAGTTGCGCAGCGACGGCACGTTGTTTGTCAACGGCTGGGTCGTTTGCGCGGCCGGCATTGCCCAGGTTCGCGTGCTGCTTGACGACAAGGACCTCGGCCTCGCGGTTTTCGGCCATGACCGGGTGGATGTCGGCTCGATCTACACCAACATCCCGATGGCGAGACTGTCGGGCTTCAAGTTCGAGCGCCGGCTGTCCGAACGGTTCACCGGCGAGCACGTTGTCCGCGTGGTGGTGCGCAATGCTTGCGACGAGGAGAAGGAAGACAGCGTCGCGGTGGTGGTGAAACCGGTTGCCGACGAACAACCGCTCGCCGCGCCAACCGCATCCCTGGGCGCGCCGGAGCCGAACCCGGAACAAGCCGCCGAGTTCCGGTTTGAACTTGACAGCCCGACGATCGTCAATGGCGCGGTGATCGAACCGATCACCGGCCGGCTGACGATTGAAGGATGGCTCCTGTCACGCTCCGGCATCGCCAGCTTCGAAGTGTTCCTCGACGATCAGCTTCTGGGTGATGCGCATTACGGGCTGGCGCGTCAGGATGTCGGGGCGGCGTTCCCGGATTGGCCGAATTCGCTGCGCAGCGGCTACGCGTTCCATTGTCCGCCACGTAGCCTGCGCGACGGTGACCACACCGTCACATTGAAGCTGCGGTCGAACAGCGGTCAGGACATGGTTCGCACGTTCGCGATCACGGTGAAGAAGGCCGACGATCAGCTGGATCAGACCGGCATCCGTCGCCGCATCGTGCGGGCCGAGGCGGACTTGATGGCGGACTTGCTGACGGAGCTGCATTACCATCCATCCTACCGCTTCATTCTGCGGCCTCGGGGTCCGTTCGATACCGATCAGGTGACCGTGACGCTGGATGCGCTGCGGCGGCTGGCTTACGCGGACTGGTCAGTGCTTGTGTTGGCGGAAGATGATGATGCCGCATCGGCGATGCGGGCTTTGATCGAGGATACGGGCTTGCATCTGGCGGACCGGTTCACCCTCGTCAGCGCGTCCGATACCGTGGCGTGGCATGCGCCCCTGGCCGACCTGCTGGCGACCGATCGGGCGGAGCAGGCTGACAACAGGCTATATGTGCTGCTGACGCCGGGCGACGAGCCGGGTGCGGATGCGCTGCTGGAGCTGGCGGTAGCCGGCGGCATGCACCGCGACGCGGATATGCTGTATGCCGATGAAGTCCGGCCGAGTCCGGTGACGCAGGAGAGGGAGGCGTTCTTCAAGCCGGATTTTTCTCCTGATCTGCTGTTGTCGATGAATTATCTGGGCCGCCTTTGGGTGGTGACGGGAAGTCTGCTGGCGGAGGCCGGCGCCACGCCCGCCAGTCTGTTTGCTCATGGTGAATATGACCTGGTTCTGCGGTGCGTGGAGCTCGCCCGTCGGGTGCACCACGTCGCCAAAATCCTGTGCCAGCGTTTGGTAACTGACCTGGACGACCCGATTCAGGAACAGGCAGCTTTGCGGCGCACATTGGCGCGTCGCGGCCTGAAAGCCGATGTGCTTGCGTCACCGATCCCGGGCACATGGCGGGTGAAGCGGGACGTGGCATCCAAGCGCAAGGTTTCCATCATCATCCCGACTTGCGCCGCACATGGCTATGTCAAAACCTGCATTGAGACGCTGCGCGCAAGGACGGCTTACTCGAACTACGAAATTATCTGCGTCGACAACGTCCCATCCAGCGAGCTGGTCTGGAAGCAATGGCTGCGACAGAATGCCGACAAGGTCGTCGACATCCCCGACGCGTTCAACTGGTCGGTCTTCAACAACCGCGCAGCCGATGCCGCCGAGGGCGAGTTTCTGTTGTTCCTGAACGATGACATGGAAATCATGCAGGACGACTGGCTTGATGCGATGATGGAACATGCGCAGCGGCCGGAGGTGGGCATCACCGGCGCGCAATTGTTGTATCCCGACGGCAAGGTTCAACATGCGGGCATGTTCCTCGGTCATGGTATCGGCCGCCATGCGTTTCGCTTTGCAGCCGGCAAGGAGCCTTGTTATTTCGGACTTGCACTGACCCAGCGCAACGTCATTGCCGTCACCGGTGCGTGTCTGCTGGTCCGGCGGGAGACGTTCGAGCGCGTTGGCCGGTTCGACGAGGCGCATCAGATCATCAACAACGACCTTGATTTCTGCCTGCGGGTGCATCGTGCCGGTCTGCTGACCGTGTTTACGCCGTATGCGAGCCTGATCCATTACGAACTAGCCAGTCGAGCCACGATGAAGGACGTGTTTGACCTGACGGACTTCAATACGGCGTGGAAGACGCTGTTCGCGGCTGGCGATCCGTATTTCAACCCTCGATTGTCACGCCATGCCGATGACTACCGGCCGGACGACGAGCCGGTACAATGGATCATTCCCGGGTCGCCGTTGTTTCACCCGGAGGAGATCGAGCGGATCCTGGTGGTCAAGCTGGACCACATCGGCGACTTCGTGACCGCGCTGTCGCCCATCCGGCGCCTGAAGGAGATCTTTCCGCGGGCGACCATTACGTGTTGGCCGGACGCGCGTCGCGTGCCTTCTCCTCCACCGAGGCCGGTATCGACGCGTTCATTCCGTTCGATTTTTTCCATGCCCGCTCTCAACTTGGCGAAAGGCAGCTTGAGACAGACGATTTCATCGCGTTGGAGAAACAGCTTCGGCCGTATCGGTTCGACCTTGCGGTTGATCTGCGCAAGCATCTGTCGACGCGGGACGTGCTGAAATATACCGGGGCGCGATTTTTGGCCGGGTTCGACTACCTCGGCCAGTTTCCCTACCTTGACGTGTCGCTTGATTGGGACGGCGATCGGACGTTACAGCGCAAGCGGAGCCATATCATCGACGACCTGTTGGGCTTGGTGAACGCGATCGGCCACGCGACAAAAACCGACCGTGTGGTCATGCACCCGCGGCCGGCGCCGATGCCGCTGTCAAACCTGCCGCGCCAAGTCCAGGCGCTGTTCGTCAAGCCGGTCATCGCCGTGCATCCTGGCGCCGGAAACGTAACGAAACAGTGGCCGACCGAGCATTTTTCCGCGCTGATCGACCTGCTTATCGAACGCAACAACGTCAATATTCTGTTGGTCGGCGGCCCCGATGAGGTCGAGGTCGCCGACACTCTTCTGCGGTCGGTGCTGCATTCGGAGGCGGTTGCATCGATGGCTGGCATGACGTCGCTCACGGATCTGCCCCGCGTCCTGCTGAACTGCGCGATGTATATCGGCAATGATAGCGGTCCGAAGCATATCGCGGCGGCCATCGGCATGCCAACCATCGGGATCCATTCAGGGGTCGTCGATCCTGTCGAATGGGGGCCGCTAGGGCCACGCGCGGTCGCACTTCGCCGCAACATGACCTGCAGCCCGTGCTATTTGGCCAAAGCCGAGGATTGTCCTCGCGCGCTTGCCTGCCTGCGCTTTCTGGAACCCAATCTGGTCCATGAGGCAGCTGTCATGCTGATGCGTCCGCTTGCTTTGGCGGCTGAGGCCCGAAGGATCGAGACGCCTGGGGACGCGGCCGCCGGAACAAATAGACAGGCAAACCTGGACCAGGTGCGTTCGGCTGCCGATCCGCGTCCGCCCGTTTATCGGACCGCCGCGACGGGCAAACCGAAGAGCAAAACCAAGCGACGCCAGCCCTCGCCGCTTCTCGCATGACTGACGACGCCGCGCTGTTGAGCTTGGTCATTGATTTGTCGCAACGGGCGGCGGCTGAAATCCTGAGGATCCATGCGCGCGGCTTCCAGGTTCAACGCAAGGCCGATCAGTCGGTGGTGACTGAGGCCGATCACGCCTCGGAAGCGCTGATCCTGGCCGGGCTGCGGCAGGCATTGCCCGGCTGCACGGTGGTGGCCGAGGAAGCGATTGCCGGCGGCCTCGTCGCCAGCGCCACGCCGGAATTCTGGTTGGTCGATCCACTGGACGGAACGCGCGAATTCACCGGCGGCGGGACCGATTTTGCCGTCAATATCGGCCTGGTCCGCAATGGCAGGCCCGTGCTGGGTGTGGTCGGCATCCCGGCATCCGGTGAAGTCTACAGTGGCATCGTCGGTGTGGGCGCCTGGCGCGATAAAGATGGCCGTCGCACGCCGATCCATACGCGGCCCGCGCCGGCGGAAGGGTTGACGGTCGTTGCCAGTCGTCATCATGGTGACGAGGCTCGGCTCGACACGTTCCTGACGGGACGCGCGGTCGCGCGGGTGGTGAACTACGGTTCGAGCCTGAAATTCTGCCGGGTGGCGGCGGGCGAGGCCGACCTGTATCCGCGCTTCGGCCGCACCATGGAGTGGGACACCTGTGCGCCCCACGCGGTGGTGGAAGCGGCTGGCGGGTCGGTGCAAACCCTGGACGGCAGGCCACTCACCTATGGCAAGGCGGGCTGGGACAACCCGCATTTCGTCTGCTGGGGCTGCCTTCCGGCGCCGTCGTAGCGACGCCAATCTAGACGTTCGCTGGTGCCGGCCTGATCCGCGATAATCCCGAATTGACCGAGGCGGACTTCGCCCGCGGCCGGTCGTTCAAGGAGATCTTCGTCCAGATCTGGCGGGTCTGTGGTTGCTCTGGTGGTGGGATCACCAGCCTTCTGGGATTGTGCTATAATGCCTATATCCGACGAAGATCTTCGGGACGAATTTGATCTCAAAGTGGATGTCATGCGTGCAGACCTGAAACTCAAGGAGAAGCAATCGTTCTGGGAAACCCCAAAGGCCATTGCCATCATCGTGGCGACAACCGCGGCCATTTTCAGTGCGCTGGCCGGCTTCGCTGGCTTCAAGCTGGGCAGTCAGCCGCCGCAAACCATTATCGTGCATCTTGATGCGCCGCTCCTGGCGCCAGCGCCGGCGTCCAAATAAAGGTTCGCAGCACTGAGCCGTGGAAGCCAGTGACCAGCGGATTTTACGCCAGCGGTATTGCCGTTACCGCCCTGTTCGCGTTGGCCGGCTGGTGATGGTGCACCTCCAGCACACTGGGCGTTGAAACGTCGCAGGCCATGTGGATGACCGCGTCCACGGGTGGCAGTTGCACGATCCAGCTCCTGGGTATCTCCATATCGCCGCGGATCACCGCTGAGGCACCAAGATCAACAGCCCTCCACGGAGGCATCAGAACGGGCCAGGGCAAGGATCTGATGGCCGCGCACGGTCAGTTCGCGCATCACCGCCGAATTCATCGACCCAGTCCGGCCGAGAACAAGCACCAACACGGCTACCTGCCTCCCCTGCGCGCCGCACAGCGTGCAGTTTTGGGCAGATGGTCCCTTGTTCAGTGCTCAAATCCAGGACGCTGGGCGGTGTTGCCTTCGACCATGCCAAGTTCCGCTGCGCTGATCGGCTCGCCGCGGATCACCAGCAGATACATGAAGGCCGAGACCAGCCCGATCACCGCGCTGGTCAGCAGGGCCGGGGTGAAGCTTCCTGTCGCCTGCACGATGAATCCGGTCACCGTGGGTGCCAACGCGCCGCCGAGGTAGCCGCCAAAATTCTGGATGGCGCCGAGTGATGCGGTGCAGTGCGCAGGGGCGGCGACCGAGGCCAGCGCCCACGACATGCCACTGGCCGAGGCGCCGAACATCAGGGCAGCCGAAATGGCGCCGACGGCCACCGTGTCGCTCGGGGTTTCAGCCGCGACGACAGTAAAGATCACCATGCCCATCAAGCCCACGATCACCGGCACCTTGCGGCTGTTCACCGGCGAGAAACCGCGCTGCATCAGCCGGTCGGCGATCCATCCGCCGGCGATACTGCCGACGACGCCAAAGGCGAACGGGATCGCCGCCACGATGCCGGTCTTCGGGATCGACATGTGCCGCTGCATCTCCAGGTAGCCGGGCAGCCACGCCAGATACAGCCAGCCCATGTAGACCACGCCGAAAAATCCCAGCACCAGTCCCCAGGTGGTGCGGAAGCGGAACAGATGCAGCCATTCCGCCAGCGTGACGGGATTGCCCACTCGAGGCTCCTCGCCGTCGGTCAGGTAATGGGTCTCCTCGGCGGTGAAGTTGGCCTCGTCCGGGTCCCGATACACCAGGAACCAGATGGCGGCGATCACCAGGCCGGCAATGCCCATGATCGCGAACATCCAGCGCCAGCCGAAGCCGATCATCAGCGCGGTCAGGATCGGCGGGGCGATCGCGGGTCCCAGCGACGACGTGCAGTTCCAGGTTCCGGTGGGCAGGCCGCGATCCCGCACGTTGTACCAATCACGCACCACCCGAACGGCCGAGGAGAACATCGGCGCCTCACCCAGTCCCAAAAAGATGCGGGCGATGGAAAACTGCCAGAATGACGTGACAAAACCCGCCATCGCCTGGGCGATCGACCATAGGCCGAGACCCGCCGCCAGCAGGCGATGCGGGCCCACTCGGTCGACCAAGGCGCCGCCTGGCAGTTGCGCGAACGCATAGGCCCACAAAAACGCCGACAGCAGCAGCCCCATGTCGGCAATCGACAGCCCAAGCTCCTGCCGGATCAGGGGATTGGCGATCGAAAGGGTCGAGCGATCCAAATAGTTCAGCGTTCCCGCCAAAACCAGCATGATCAGGGCATTGCGCTGTGTCCGCCTGATGCGGTGCGGAGCGGTGGGTTTCGGCATAGAATGTCCTTCGGCGAGAGCTCTTGCATGGTCTTCGGGCAAGAAAACATGGCATGGCGACGGCCGCGACGGAAGCCGGGCAGAATCGCGGAACCTGACGAAGCTTGGACGGGGCTCAGCTGGTTCGACATGAAGCGATGGCCTCGGCTAGGATTGGCCGCGCGTGGAAATCACCCGCGGAGGAGGTCCAACATGGCCGGAAACGCCGAAAAAATTATCGAACTCGACCGTCAGCGGATGATGGCGATGGCCGAGAAGGATGTCACGACCCTCAGCAAGCTGTTATCTGACGACCTGATCTATACCCATTCCTCCGCTCGGCTTGACACCAAGCAGAGCCTGATCGGGGCGATGGAATCGGGCGCGACCGTCTATACGTCGGTGGAGCCGTCCGACGTCAAGGCGCAGGACCTTGGCGATGCCGTCGTGCTGACCGGCGTCGCGGCGATCAGCGTGAATTCTGGCGGCACGGCGAATTCATTCCGGGTTCGCTTCACGGATGTCTATGCCAACAAAAGTGGGGCGTGGCAGATGGTGACCTGGCAAAGCACCCGGCTTGCCTGACGTCCGCTAAACGCTGGGCTGGCATTGCCGCTGTCGAGTGCCGCACCGGTCTTACCGTGGTCGGCGGTCAGTATCAGCCAGCGAGGTTCTCGCGCAGAGTGCGCCCCTCGTAGGCGGTGCGAAAGCGGCCTCGGCGTTGCAGTTCAGGCACCAGCAATCCGGTGATGTTCTGCAACAAGGCCCGATCGCTGGCCTGCGAGTGGCCGAGCATGAAGCCGCCGCGGGAGCCGGTTGCTTCGAACGTCTCCTCGAGGTAGTCGGCGATTTGCGCCGCGGTTGCCGGCCTTGGTCGTGGCATAGCCGGTGGCGGCGTGAAGGCCATGTTCGAAGAATGCGTCGCGGGAGAATTCGGTGTCCTCGCCGTATTCGCGCGCCAGCAGGCCGACGAAGCCGACCGGAGAGGCGTTTGCCGCGACGATCCGCTGGTTGAGTTCCCGTAGCGAAAAGCGTGGCGGCAGGGTGGACATGTCGAAGCCGGTGTTGTGCGACAGCCAGACGCCCACGGCTTCGGTGGGCACGTCGGCGATCAGCCGTTCCTTGGCGCGTGCGGCCTCGGCTTCGGTTTCGGCGACGATGACCTTGGTGGACCAGATGATGCCGACGGCTTGCGGATCGCGCCCCTCGGCTGTCAGCGCGGCATCCAGATCGGCACGCTGTTCGGCCATCAGCCTTATGCCCTTGCCGGCGCCGAAGACGTGGTCGACGAACCTGGCCGCGGTGCGGATGCCGCGCGGCGATCCGCCGGCCTGGATCAGCACCGGACGTCCTTGTGGGGACGGCGGCACGCTCAGCGGTCCCTTGACCTTGAAGAAGCGGCCGACATGGTTGATCGCGCGCACCTTGGCCGGATCGGCGACGATGCCGGTCTTGCGCGTCCCAGACGAAGGCGTCCGGATCGACGCTGGCCCACAGCTTCTTGCAGACGTCGATGAACTCATCCATCCGGTCGTAGCGCTGGCTGTGCTCCATCAGTTCGTCGAAGCCGTAGTTCTCGGCGTCGGCGCGGCGCTGGGAGGTGATGACGTTGAAGGCGATCCGGCCGTTGGTGATGTGGTCGAGCGAATTCAGCAGGCGGGCGACGTAGAACGGATGCATGAAGGTCGACGCGTAGGTCAGTCCGAAGCCGATATGGCTGGTGACGCGGGACATCGCCGTGATCCACGGGCTCATGTCCAGACGAGGCCAGGCGACGCCGCGGCGTACAGCGGCCTCGATCGAGCCCTCCCAGGTGTTGGGGATGCCGGTGCTGTCGCCGAAGAAGATCAGGTCGAACAGGCCTCGTTCGGCGATCCGCGCGAGATCTTCGAACAGGCCGATGTCGGGGTAGTGGCGATTGACCCAGGACGTCGGCTGGCGCCAATCGGTCTCGACCTGGGTCCAGGAGAAATCCAGCGCGAGATGGATCCGCGGCTTTGTCAAACTTTTGTTCATGGACATGGTGTTTACCCCGCGTTGCCCACTGATCGGCCAGGTGCCGATCAACGGTCACTTGGCGGGTGAGAGCAAATTCCATGCCTTGGGCCACTGAAAAGCGACCCGCTGTCCAGGGCTCATTCACCGGCTCTTTGCCAAGTTGACAGTGCCGGCGGAGCAAAACCGCCGGCTGAAGCCGCTATTGCTACGTCTGTAACGCGACAGAGCGGGCCAGACACGCGCTCGTAATCAGAGAGAACTACCCGTGCTGATCGTTATACGAGACGGAGCAAACATGTTGACCGAGATTACCGTGCCGGATGAGCAAGTGGCGACCTGGCTTTCCAAGTTCGATCGCGCTTGCTCTTGCCATGACATTGAAGCCGCCACCGAGCTCTTCGTGGCAGACTCGTTTTGGCGAGACATCGTCGCCTTCACCTGGAACATTTTCACCGCCGAGGGGCGGGACGAAATCGGCCGCATGCTCGATGCATGTCTTTCCCACGCAAGACCAGGCGCCTGGACAGCCGCGGACCCGCTCGCGAGGCCGACGGATGATCGAAGCTGCCTTTACATTTGAGACATTGGTGGCGCGCGGTGAGGGCATCATCCGGCTTCGGGATGGACGTTGTTGGACGTTGTTGACCGCGATGGCGGAATTGAAGGGTCACGAGGAGACGGTTCGCAGTCGTCGTCCAATGGGCGCGCCCGAGAGCTACCGGCCCGGCCGACAGACTTGGCGCATGCAACGAGAGCAGGAGGCGGCGGAACTTGGCGTGACGCGGCAGCCTTATTGCCTCATCGTCGGCGCCGGCCATTGCGGCTTGGCGCTGGGCGCGCGCCTCAAGCAATTGAACGTGCCGACATTGCTGGTTGACCGGCTTGAGCGCCCCTCCGACACCTGGCGAAATCGATACGACACACTAACGATCAATTCGCCGTCTGCCGCCGACCACATGCCTTACATGCCGTTTCCGGAGAGTTGGCCGGCATTTCCTTCAAAAGACCAGGTCGCCAACTGGCTCGACGCATACGCCTCGCTCATGGAACTCGACATCTGGGGAGGCGTCGATTGCCGCAATGCGGAATTCGATGAAGCGCGTGACGAGTGGAGCGTCGAGATCCTGCGCGGCGGCCGCACCACGATCGGTGCGGCCGAAGCAGCTTGGTGTTCACGACCGGTCTGCACGGGGCGGCCCGTATTCCCGACTTCCCTGGTGCCGCGGCCTTCAAGGGCGAGCAGTACCACTCGGGTCAACTATCCCAGCGATGCCTCGTTTTATGGTCGCCGGTGCGTCGTGATCGGTGCGGACGTGTCCGCGACACGACATCTGCGCGGCGCTATGGGAGCACGGTGCCGAGGTCACGATGGTGCAGCGCTCGCCGGTCGTCGTCATCCGCCGGGAAACGCTGCTCGGCATGTTTGGCCAGCTATACTCCGATGAGGCGGTCGCGCACGGAATGACACCCGAGAGAGCGGACCTTCTCTTCGCCTCAATCCCGTTCCGGGTCATGGAACGTCAGCAGGCCGCAGCATGGGCGGAGATCCGGAAGCGCGACGCGTTGTTCTATGAACGCTTGGAGAATGCTGGGTTCCTGCTCGGCTATGGCAAGGACGGCACCGGGTTCTTGCCGCAGACTTTTCGGCGCGCGGCAGCGGCCACTATGTCGACATCGGTGCATCGAAGTTGATTATCGACGGCAGCATCAAGGTTCGCAGCCGCGTCGGAGATTGAAAGACTGACCGAGCACGGCGTGCTCCTGAGCGACGGCAGCGAACTCGCCGCCGACGTGATCATCTATGCTACGGGCTACGACCAGACCTACAGTCCGCGCGCGCCAAGTCGTTGCCGACTCAGATGGGCGATCGTGTCGGCCAGATCTACGGCTATGGCTCCGGCATGAGAGATGATCCGGGTCCATGGGAGGGAGAGCTCAGGAACCTCTGGAAACCGACACCGCAGAAGTCGCTCTGGTTCCATGCCGGCGGGTTCATCACCTCTCGCCTCTACTCCCTCGAATTGGCGTTGCAGATCAAAGCTCGGCAGGCTGGCATTCCGACGCCTGTCTACGCACCAGGAAAGCCTAGTGGATGAGATCCAACGGAACGATCCGTCGGATCTCATCCACTAGCCGTTGATTGGGTGGGCCAATTCACCTGACGCTTGGGAACCAAGCGTAGGATCGGACCACTAGCACCAATGCTAGGCCGATCTGATCGCAAGATGCGTTGACCAGGCGGACGGCCCGCACGGCTTCCCGCTGTTAGGGCGGATGTGTTGGGCCGACCACTCAAACTCAAGGAACGTCCCTGAGAACCCTCGGCTGGCACGACCGCGTCTGGCTGTCGCGCCGGACCGATGAGGCCCACGTCGATTGCCTCCCGGGACACTTGACCCGGCCAAGGCAGAGCGCATGGTTGCGGATCGACTTATAGCTCAAGGGTGTCAGTCATGGCGTCGACCCCAGTGTCGTTTACTCTCTCCGTTGACGAGCGCGAGATTGCCGACTTGAAAGCCCGCCTGGCGCTGACCCGGTTTCCTGATCAGGCGCCCGATGCGCCATGGGCCTACGGCACCGACCTAGCCTACATGAAGACGCTGGTTCCGTATTGGCAGGACCAGTTCGACTGGCGCGCGCAGGAAGCGGCGCTGAATGCTTTTCCACAATTCAAGGTCCCGCTGCATGGGATCGACCTGCATTATCTGCACGTGCCGGGGAAAGGCCCAGCGCCGACGCCGCTGCTGCTGATGCATGGCTGGCCCGGATCGGTGTTCGAGTTCCTGGAGATCATTCCCCGGCTGACCGATCCGGCGCGTTTCGGCGGCGATCCGGCCGACGCCTTCACCGTGGTCGCGCCGTCCCTGCCGGGCTACGGCTTGTCCTTCACAGCGGGCCAGAAGCGTTTCAACATCGAGGCTATCGCTGCCTGCTTCGCCGATTTGATGACCGATGTCCTCGGCTACAGGCGCTATGCCGCACAGGGCGGTGATTACGGCGCCGCCACCGCGTCTCGCCTGGGTCACGCGCACGCGGATGGCGTGATCGGCATCCACATCAATCTGCTTATGATGCGGCGTGACCTTCCGCCGCCAGCCAACCCCACGGCGGAGGAGCGGCGCTATTTCGCCGAACTTGCCGACTGGCTGAAGGAGGAAACCGGCTACCAGTGGATCCAGGGCACCAAGCCGCAGACCCTGGCCTACGGCCTGACGGATTCACCCGCCGGACTGGCCGCCTGGATCGCTGAGAAGTTTCGGACGTGGACCGATTGTGGCGGCGATCCGGAGTTTGTCATCAGCCGCGATCATCTGCTGGCGAACGTCTCGCTCTATTGGTTCACCGGTGCGATCGGTTCGTCGTTCTGGCCCTACTATGCCCGGATGCATGGACCGTGGCCGGTGCCCAGCGGGGGCACGGTCGATGTGCCGACCGGCTATTGCGCTTTTCCCAAGGAGATCATCCGGCCGCCACGTTCGGTCGCGCAGCAGATGTATACCAACATTCAGCGTTGGACGGTGATGCCGCGCGGCGGACATTTTGCCGCTATGGAGCAACCGGAGGCGCTGGCGGAAGAGATCCGCGCATTCTTCCGGCCGTTGCGATAAGGCGTTGGTCGAGGACCAACCCGAGCGCGGCATCGGTCCGGCCTGCCGGCAAGAAGGTCAGAGGACGGCAAGCGCCGAAACACGACGCGGATTTCTGGATCATGGTGCAAACCGGCAAATGGCGCATGCGGAGATTGCCAGCCGCCCAGTGAAGCGGTCTGGTTATGCCGAACAAAGACTTTCCAAGTCCGGCCTACGTTTCCAGTCACCGTGAAAACGGTTTAGAAAGATGAATGGGAAAGGATCGGCTAGCCGCGTTCAGTGATGGCGTGATCGCTGTCATCATAACGATCATGGTTCTCGACTTGAAAGCGCCGCACGACGCCAGCCTTGGCGCGCTGACAGGATCGATCCCGACATTTCTGGGCTACGTGCTAAGTTTCATCTATGTAGCCATTTACTGGAACAACCATCATCACTTCTTCCATGTCGTTTCGCGTGTTAACGGCCTCATCCTGTGGGCAAATCTGCACCTGTTGTTCTGGCTTTCACTCATTCCTTTCGCGACAAGCTGGTTCGGCGCATACCCTTCCGCCGCGATCCCCACTGCCGTCTATGGCGTAGCGCTGCTGATGCCGGCGATCGCCTGGAGCGTGCTGCAGACAGTCATCATACGCCAGCAAGGAGACGATTCGGCGCTTGCGCGAGCGCTCGGCCGCGACCTTAAAGGCAAGATTTCGCCATGGCTCTATGGCGCCGGAATACTCGCCTCATTTGTTGCCACCTGGCTGGCAGACGCACTTTACGTAGTGGTCGCCTTGATCTGGCTGGTTCCGGATCGGCGCATGGAAGCACTTGTGGACCGGCAGGGATCTTGAAGAGCCGGCTGCCCAGCAACGATACTCGGACCGGCGGCCCGATCCATCATGGAAAAGACGCCACCGGGCCGGCACGGACAAGCGGGCGCGCCCTAGTGGCGTCCTTAGGCGTCAGAACTTCGACACCCGGGTTTCCTTCGCGGTGATGAATTCCAGCAGCGCGGGCTTGCCGGCCTGGGTCTGTTCGATACCGCGCTGGATCGCCGCCTTGATGTCGCCTGGTTGCGTCACACGCTCCCCGTAGCCGCCGAAGGCGCGGGCCATTGCCGCATAATCGCCAGAGATATCGGTGGAACGGTACTTTTCGGTGGAGATCGGCATGACCTTCAGCTCGATCGCCATGGAGAAATTGTTCAGCAGGATCGACAGGATAGGAATGCGCTCGCGCACCGCGGTCTCGAAGTCCATGCCGGTGAAGCCGATCGCGGCGTCGCCCCACAGGTTGATGCAGAGCTTGTCAGGCTTGGCCAGCTTGGCACCCATGGCCAGGCCCAGACCCATGCCCAACTGCGTGGTTTTGCCCCAGCCGATATAGGACATCGGCTCGCTCGACACCCAGAACGGCGAAATCTGGTCGCGCGGGCTGCCGGCATCATGCGTGATGATGGTGTTCTTCGGGTCGACCGTGTTCATCAGCTCCCAGATCACCCGGTATGGGCTGAGCGGTGCCTCGTTGGAGTTCAGCAGCGGACGCCACTGCGCCATCCATTCCTCGCGGATGCTGGTGATCTCGGCCACCACCGCGGACGGGTCGCGGTTCGCCTTGATTGTCTGCCGCAATTCGCCGATCAGCGCGTTCAGCGTCAGGCCGGCGTCGCCGACCAGGCCGATCTCGCTGACCACGTCCTTGTTGAGGTGGTTCGGGTCCAAGGTAGCGTGGATGATCTTCTTGTGTCGGGGGAACTTGATGCCGAAGTTCGTTTCGGTGAACGAGCAACCGATGCCGATGATCAGGTCGGCATTGGCGATGAAGTGGTGCACCGGCTTCGGCACCGCATTGCCGCCCGAGCCGAGCGAGAGGGGGTGGTTCTCGGGAAAGGAACTTTTGCCGCCGAGGCTGGTGGTGACCGGCGCGCCAAGCAACTCGGCGAATTCACGCAGTTGCGGCCAGGCTTCCGCCCAATGGACGCCGGTGCCGGCATAAATAACCGGGCGCTTGGCGGCCAGGATCGCCGCCGCGGCGTTGCGGATTTCGGCTGGATCGGGGCCGTATTTCGGCGAACCGACGGGTGTATAGTCAATATCGCCGATTTCCTCGTTCCAGAGATCGGTGGGGATCTCGACGATGACGGGGCCGCTGCGGCCGTTGCGAATCGCGCTGAACGCGCGGCGCATGACGTTGGCGACCTCGTGCGGCAAGAACACCGGTTCAGCCAGCTTGGATATCCCCCGCATTTCACGTACAGCGCTGTAGTTCGGGGCGATGTGGGCGATGCGGCGGGGGTAGCCCTGCGGGATCACCAGCATTGGAATGGATTCGGAAAAGGCCTGCGCCACGCCGCCGTAAGCGTTCTCGGTTCCGGGCCCATGCTGCATGCAGAAGGCGCCGATCTTATGCCCGGAGGTCACACGCGATATGGCATCCGCCATATGTATCCCGATGCGCTCCTGACGCACGATGATCGGCCGAATGTCCGCGGCGGCGGCGAATTCCAGCAGATGGTTAACGGGATAGCCGCAAAGGATTTCGATCCCCTCCCGTTTCATGATCTCGGCGACTGCCTGACCGACTTTCATCCATCCATCCTTTTTGCCTGGTTTATGCGTCTCAAGGCGCGCGTCCGCTTCACCTTCGTATGGTGTGGTCTCCGGCGCCCTGGCGAAGACGGTAGGACCGGGTTCGGCCGATAGCAACGTCTGGCGTGACCTATTGCCGGAGTAAGCGCGCCTTGCCTCATGGAAGATTATCACGGGACACGGCGGCTGATATGGTAAAGCCTTTCTGATGTCGGCCAGTCGTTACCAGGAGTTGCGCCGTGGATGGCGGCTAGCCACAATAGATAGTGTTACGGGCGCCCGATTCGGGGCAGAACTTCTCAGCGAGGGGACAAACCAGGCATGGATGGGATGACACGGGGCGGCGATGAACACCCGATCAGGTTCGACCTGCTGACCGAAAACCCCGTCTATAAACCGTTTCGCTATCCCTGGGCGTACGAGGCCTGGCTGACCCAGCAGCGCGTTCACTGGCTGCCCGAAGAAGTGCCGCTGGCTGACGACGTCAAGGACTGGCACCGCAATCTGACGGACGGCGAACGCAACCTGCTCAGCCAGATCTTCCGCTTCTTCACCCAGGCCGATGTCGAGGTGAACAATTGCTACATGAAGCACTATTCGCAGGTGTTCAAACCGACGGAGGTGCTGATGATGCTGTCCGCGTTCTCGAATATCGAGACGGTCCACATCGCCGCCTATAGCCATCTGCTCGACACCATCGGCATGCCGGAAATCGAGTATCAGGCGTTTCTGAGATACAAGGAGATGAAGGACAAGTACGACTATATGCAGGGCTTCTCTGTCTCATCGCGCTTCGAGATCGCCAAGACACTGGCGGCATTCGGCGCTTTTACCGAGGGCCTGCAGCTGTTTGCCTCCTTTGCGATCTTGCTGAATTTCCCTAGGTTCGGGAAGATGAAGGGCATGGGGCAGATCGTCACCTGGTCGGTGCGCGACGAAAGCCTGCATTGCGATTCAGTGATCCGGCTGTTTCGCACCTTCATCCAGGAGAATCAGGATCTCTGGACCGACGAGCTGCGTCGCGAGATCTATCTCAGTTGTGCGACCATCGTTTCGCACGAAGACGCTTTCATCGACCTGGCGTTCGAACAGGGACCCGTTGAAGGTCTGACCTCGCGGGAGGTTAAGCAGTACATTCGCTACATCGCCGACCGCCGGCTGATCCAACTTGGTCTGAACGTGCTATTTCACGTCGCCAAGAATCCGTTGCCGTGGCTGGACGAGATGCTGAACGCCGTCGAGCACGCCAACTTTTTCGAAAATCGTGCGACGGAGTACAGCAAGGCCTCCACCGCCGGCAGCTGGGAGGAGGCTTTTGCGGATACAGCCTCGAGCAGCCATCCGGCTCGGCTTCCGACTTTAGCCGGATAGAGCGCGCGCCGACCGAGTTAAGCGTCCACCGTAACCTGACGGCAGATGCAGAACTGCGTCGCGGAAAACGATGGCGCCATCTATATTGTGATCTACACTCGCCATTGTATGTGGCACGATAAGGCACGTAGCGCTGTGCTGGCTTTCGAGTGGGGACATAAGCTCATAGAATGCTGACGATGACAGGCCCATGACAGGATGGGCACTTACGGGTGGATGAATCTCTCTCAAGGCTAGCGCGGCGTTAACAAGTATTTTACAATGCAAGGGATTCGTTATGGAAGTGGGGGCTCATCGAGTGTCTCACAGGCACCAGGATTAGGTCTACGGTATTGATTCGATGCAACTACGCACCAGTTATGCCATTGAGTAGCCGTCATGACGTTAAGTCGCAGGCACCAGCATGGTAGGGGATCCGGTGATTCACACCGACGAAGATGCGTCGCGAGAAGCTTCCACCGGCGCTGCGCCGCGATACAGTAGGCGCCTGTCCGATAAGGTCCTGATCGCCTTCCATCATGCCTGCGATCAAGGCGACTTCGAAGTCGCAGAGCAGCTTCTCCATATTCTGGAGATGATGCTGACCCGCCGGCCTTTGACGCCGGACGGGACACGCAGGCGCAACATGGAAAGTCTTGTCGCCGCGCATGAACGGTTGTGGCATCTTCGCCATCCCAACGCTGACGAAGTCTGATTGACACCGTCAGGTTAAAGCTATCAATCAAGGTGTGGTTAATCCAGCGACAGGGACGATGCCTCCCGCAGCACGGCTTGCGCCGCTTCGGTGAGCAAGCCATCTGCGCGATGCAGGACAAGACCGGCCGATAGGCGCATCGGCGCTCGCGTAGTTCTTACGCCGCGGATCACGACCAGCTTGGCCGGCCGTTCAGCCGCCGGCCATAACGGAAATACCACGGTGCATGAACACGTCGCATCATCCATCGCGCGGAGGCACGTGGGTATCCTGCTCGCGGGCACGATCAATGTCAGCGTGCCGCCGGGGCGGAGCGCGGCGGCCAGCCGACCAATCCATGCCTGGAGCTGCGGGATCGAGCCGCGCTTCGCGAGGTCGCGCGCCGCGAGCGGCGAGGCTGTGCCGGCAGCCAAATGATAGGGCGGGTTGGCGATTGCATGGTCGACATCCTGCTGCAGCGCGACCGTTTCGACTGCGCCGGCGAGCACCTCCATGCTGGCGAAGCCGTTGGCGGCGGCATTTGTCGCTGCCAACCCAACCAGGGCTGGGTCGATCTCGACGCCCAGGGAGCGCAGCCCAGGCACCCGTGCATGCAGACAGAGCAATGCAGCTCCGGCGCCGGTGCCGGCTTCCAGCACACGCTGGCCGGATTTAGCAGGAACGGCGGCGGCAAGCAGGACTGGTTCGATGCCGCTGCGAAAGCCAATGGCAGGTTGGCGATAGGTCAGGCGGCCGCCGAGGAGGCGATCCTCTGTGATTACCACTCCCCGGCCTCATGAAGAATTTGGCGTGCGCGCGAAAAATTGTACTCTGCCACCATCAGACGCCGTGGAATCGCGCCGGCACTGCCTTCGGCGATGCTGGCATGGGTGTCCAACATCACGCTTTCAATCCCCGCATCGGCCAGCAGAGCGGTCAAGAACGAAAGCCTGATAGGATCGTTGGAGGTAATGACCATGCGCATCGATGGATCGTGAGCCGGACGGCGCTTCTCCGCAACAAGTCTGCGTCGCGGGAGCAGTCGTGGCGGCGGCGTCCGGTCTGCGCCCGCCGAGCAAGTGGCAATTGATTTCCCCTGCCTATTAGCATGCGCGTGGGATCGAGATGGCTGATCCGGCTGCCTTGCCGGTCATAACGGAGGTAGTGCCGACAATGCGTCGGACATAAGCCGGCTTGACCCCTTTCGCCGCGGCCCGATATGACTGCTAATTCATCCACGACTGTCGGGAGAACCCATTGGGCGGGGTCGCCGGTCCACTCGATCTAGGCGTGGCGCCCATGTTCGGTTCAACCGCGCATGGCCGCGAAGACGCGTTGACCGCGCTGGTCGACCTCGTCAGTCATGATCTTGAAGCCTGCAATCGGGTGATCGTCGCGCAGATGGACAGCCCGGTGGCGCTGATCCCTCAGCTTGCCGCTCACTTGGTCGCCGCCGGCGGCAAGCGTCTACGCCCGCTGCTGACATTAGCCGCGGCCCGCTTGTGCGGCTACACCCGCATGGACGGCGCGTCCCGCCATATCGATCTGGCCGCCTGTGTCGAGTTCATCCACACCGCGACGTTGCTGCATGATGATGTCGTGGACGAAAGTCAGCTGCGCCGCGGACTGGCGTCGGCCAACGCGGTGTTCGGCAACAAGGCGTCCGTCCTCGTCGGCGACTTTCTATTCGCCCGGGCTTTTCAACTGATGGTCAATGACGGGTCGCTGAAGGTGCTTGGCATTCTTTCGAATGCGGCCGCCACGATCGCCGAAGGCGAAGTTCTGCAACTTGTCACACAAAATGATATGTCGACCACGGAAGCGCGTTATCTCGATGTGATCACGGGCAAGACCGCGGCGCTTTTCGCCGCCGCCTGCCGCGTGGGTGCCGTCGTTGCCGATCGGCCGGAGTTGGAGGAAGTGGCGCTCGCCGACTATGGCATGAAGCTTGGAATTGCATTTCAGCTGGTTGATGACGCGCTGGATTACGCCGCGGATCAGGCCATGCTGGGCAAGACAGTCGGCGACGACTTTCGCGAGGGCAAGATTACCTTACCGGTTCTCGTTGCATTCCTTGCCGGCAATGACCGGGAAAAAGCCTTCTGGCTGCGTACCATCGAAGCACTCGACCAGCGGGACGCGGATCTGGACGAGGCGATGCAACTGATTGCCGAGCATCGCGCGATCGACATCACGCTGGATCGGGCCAGATGCTTCGCACACGAGGCGAAAGCGGCGCTGATGGTTTTTCCCGACAGTTCAATGCGCACTGCGCTTGCCGGCGTAGCTGACTATACCGTCCAGCGCGGTCGTTAGCATTGCGCTGCCGATCAGCGCGCCACACTGTGTTCCGGCCGTGGCGGCCAGCGACATGACAGACCCGCGCTCGTAAAGCCAGTGGCCAGACGCATAAAGCGCCGCGCCGCCGCGGGCCTGCAGGGGGGACGATCCGGCGGCCCGCAAGACCTGATGACGAAGCGTATTTGGCGCCTCGCAAGGCGGCGCACCGCATGACGGGCCTGGTGCCGGAAACCGCCATCGTTCTCGTTACCGGCACCGATTCTGATGGCGCTGCCATGGCTCGCCTTGCGGCATGGGACAAAGCGTCGGGCCCGTCACCCATAATACGGATGCATTCGGAAGCGGCTGGCCGCCCGGCGCTTGCCCCGGGTGAAAAAGTCCTTGCCCGACTGCAATCGATTGGCGCTGGCCGCTATGAAGGCAGAACATTGCGCCGTCTGACCGAGGCTCCTGGCCGTGTTTTAGGCGTGTTCAAGCGTGGTCGGGGCGAGAACCGGATTGTGCCGACAGATCGACGTGCCAAGGCGGAGTGGATTGTTCCCGCCGGCCATGACGGCGGCGCCGAACCGAACGAGATCGTGCTGGCCGAACCGCTGGCCCAGCATCACCGTCTCGGCCTGAAACCGGCCCGCGTGCTGGAACGACTGGGGCGGATGGGCGACGCTCGCTCGATCAGCCTGATTACCATCCACACGCATGACATCCCACAAGAATTTGCCGTCGCCGCGCTGCAAGAAGCCGCTAGTGCGCGAGCCGTCCACCTGGGTTCTCGCAGCGACCTGCGCGGCTTAGGTTTGCTCACGATCGATGGTGCGGATGCGCGCGACCTCGACGACGCCGTCTATGCCGAACCGGATGCCGACAACCCGGGCGGCTTCCGCGTGATTGTGGCGATCGCCGACGTTGCACATTACGTCCGCCCGGGTTCGTCGCTGGATGAGGCGGGACGCAGCCGTGGCAACAGCGTGTATTTCCCGACCGGGTCGTGCCGATGCTGCCGGAAGCCTTGTCCAACGGCTGGTGCAGTCTGCAGCCGAACCAGGATCGCGGCTGTCTGTTCGCGGACATGCGCATCGACCGACACGGCCACAAGGTGTCCCACCACTTCGGCCGCGGACTGATGCGGAGCGTGGCCCGACTGACCTATGAGGCGGTGCAGAGCGCCCAGGACAAGGGTGACGATCTGGGTCTTTCGTTGCCTCATCTTTACGGCACATTTCAGTTGTTGCTGCAGGCTCGGCGGGCGCGCGGCACCCTCGATCTTGATCTGGCGGAGCGAAAGGTTGTGCTGGACGATCAAGGGCACGTCAGCAGCGTCGCGACGCGACCCCGCCTGGACAGCCATCGCCTAATCGAGGAATTCATGGTGTTGGCCAACGTCGCCGCGGCCGAGGAACTGGAACGTCTGCACCAGCCCTGCATGTATCGTGTCCATGCACCTCCGTCGGAGGAGAAAGTGGCAACCTTGCGGGGGTTTCTGGCGACGCTTGGGATCTCATTGCCGCCCGGCAATCAACTGCATCCGCGTGACCTTGATCGGGTGCTGCGACAGGTTGCCGACACGCCGGAGGCGACCCTGGTCAACGAAGTGATGTTGCGCAGTCAATCGCAAGCCGCCTATAGCCCGGACAACATCGGTCACTTTGGGCTGGCACTGAGCCGCTACGCGCATTTCACCAGCCCGATCCGCCGCTACGCTGATCTGCTTGTCCATCGTAGCCTGATAAAAGGCCTACGATTGGGAACCGATGGACTGACAAATGATCAGGCGGCCGCATTTCAGGCGATTGGTGATCACATTACCGCGACGGAGCGACGGGGCCAGCTTGCCGAGCGCGACGCGATAGACCGTTACCTTGCTGCATTCATGGCGGAAAAGGTCGGTTCACAGTTTGCCGCGCGCATATCAGGGGTGACTCGTTTCGGCCTGTTCGTTACAGTGACGGAAACAGGTGCGAGCGGAATTGTACCGATGACAACATTGCCGGATGATTTCTGGCAGTACGATGAACGGGAGCAGACCCTGACCGGTCGCCGGACGCAATTTGTCTTTCGTCTGGCGCAGGAACTGGACGTCTTGCTGAGCGAAGCCAATCCGGTTACGGGCGGCATGGTATTTCATGTTCTGCAAGGACCCGAAAGGAAAATCGCCGGTCGGCGCGGCGGCCGCGCGCAGCCACGCAGCTCGCAAGAAGGCCGCGTGGCAGACGCCGGCGATTGGCCAGCCCGAGCGGGAAAGCGGCCCCGGTCGCGGTGATTCGCATCGCCGTCATTCTGGTGCTGTTCGTTGTCGGGCGTGTCCAAGTCCAATCCGCTACCTGTGGCGGAGGGCCGGCTAACTGGACGCCACCCGCTTTCTGATTGCCATTTCTTTGTCATGGCGTTGCCGCCGCCGCCGATGGATCGCGAGCAGATGACGATTGGTCGAGCGCCGAACTGACTGGCGGTCGCAGGATCAGGCGAGGTCGATTGCGAACCGGGTCAGGTCCGCCAGCTTGCAGTGGCGCAATGCACCTTCCTCGGTGGCACGCAGCACCACCTGGGGTGCGGCTCCCGCATCCAGCGCCTCTTGCCAGCGGGGCGCGCACAGGCACCAGCGGTCGCCCGGCTGCAGACCGGCAAAGCCGAACTCGGGCCTGGGCGTCGAGAGGTCGTTTCCCTGTGCCTTGCTGAACCTGAGAAACGCCGGCGTCATTACGGCGCATACGGTGTGGCTGCCGAGGTCTTGCGGGCTGGTCTCACAGCAGCCGTTGCGAAAGAAGCCGGTCATCGGCGCGTTGGAGCATAGCGCAAGCTGGCCGCCTAAAACGTTGCGCGAAGGCCGCCTGCCGGGGCGGCGGCCGCTTTCGTCGAATGGCATGGGAATCCTCCCGAGCTTACCACTTTGTTTACCAATGACGCAGACAATGCCGTCATGAGCAGGCGCACACAATCCTCTGTCATGGCCTGTGCCAACACCTTCGCGTTCTCGGGCATCGACGCTGTGCCGGTCGAGGTGCAGGTGCAGATCACCCCTGGGGCGCCGGCGCTGCTGTTGGTTGGATTGGCCGACAAGGCGGTGGCCGAGGCGCGCGAACGGGTGCGGGCGGCATTTTCCGCCATGGGTTTGTCGCTGCCGCCGAAGCGGGTGCTGATCAATCTGAAACCAGCCGACCTGTTGAAGGAGGGCAGCCATTTCGATCTGCCGCTGGCGCTGGGCCTGCTCGCGGCGATGGAGGTATTGCCGCGCGACGATATTGCCGAATATGCCGCGCTGGGCGAACTCTCTCTCGATGGCTCGCTCAATCCGGTCGCCGGCGTGCTGCCGGCGGCGATTGGTGCCTCGGCCGCTGATCTTGGGTTGATCTGTCCGGCGGGGCAGGGCGGGGAGGCGGCATGGGCGGGCCGCATCGACGTGCTTGCGGCGCCCGATCTGCTCAGCCTGATCAACCATTTTCGCGGCACCCAGGTGCTGACCCCGCCGGTGCCATCCGGGCGGGCGGATGTTGGCCCCTATCCCGACATGCGGGATGTGAAAGGCATGGAAAGCGCCAGGCGCGTGCTGGAGATCGCCGCGGCCGGCGGCCACAACCTGCTGCTGATCGGTCCGCCGGGCGCCGGCAAGTCGATGCTGGCGGCGCGGTTGCCCGGGTTGCTGCCAGACCTCGATCCGCGGTCGGCGCTGGAGGTCAGCATGATCCACAGCGTCGCTGGTCTGCTGGATGGCGGGCGGCTGGTGATGCGGCCGCCGTTCCGGGAACCGCACCACTCCGCTTCGCAGGCGGCGCTGTCCGGCGGCGGCCAGCGCGCCAGACCGGGTGAAGTGAGCTTGGCGCATCGCGGCGTCCTGTTCCTGGACGAATTGCCGGAATTTCCCCGCCAAGCCCTGGAGTCGCTGCGCCAGCCGATGGAAACCGGGCGGACGACGGTGTCTCGGGCCGCCGCCCACATCACCTATCCGGCCCGGTTCCAACTGGTCGCGGCGATGAACCCGTGCCGCTGCGGCTATCTGGGCGAAGCCGGGCGCGCCTGCACGCGTGCGCCACGCTGCGGCGAGGACTATCAGCTTCGGGTCAGCGGCGCGGTGCTGGACCGGATCGATCTGGCGGTCGACGTGCAGCCCGCCACGGCGGCGGAACTGGCACATGCGCCGTCTGGCGAAGCCAGCGACATCATTGCCGAACGGGTGGCGCGGGCGCGGCTGGCCCAATCCGAACGGTATGGCGCCAACGGCCCGGCCTGCAACGCGGAGGCCGACCGCCCCTTGATCAAGATCATGCCGGATGCGCAAGACCTGCTGGAGCAGGCGATGGAGAAGCTGCGCCTTTCGCCGCGCGGCTATACGCGCACGATGCGCGTCGGGCGGACCATCGCCGATCTTGCTGGAGCCGCGGTCGTTTCACGTGGGCATATCGCCGAGGCACTGGCATTCCGACATCGCGGTTCTGGGCGGTAGAATCAGCGGGCAAGCCATCGACGGCGGTCTTGCCGTTCAAAACGAGTATGTTTATCCTCTTACGTTGATGCGAATGATTCGCAGTATGGAGCGCAGTTCGGATGGCGCAGGACAGCTTGGTCGACCGCGAAAGTCTGATTGCTCGGCGGTGTGAACGTGCCGTTCTGACCGCTTATCGTGAATTGCGGCAGGTCGGAGCCGATGATCTGTCCGCGTTTCAAACCTGCACGACGCTTTACCGAATTCATCATCCGGAAGCCTCGATCAACGAGGCCCGCCTGCTGGTTGCCGAATGGATCGATCATCATCTGGTCCGCAGGGACAACAGCCCGACCGCGGGATGCGATTGCGCGTAGGCGGTCGCGCATCGTCACTCGGTTGGTCGGGACGCCGCCGATGCAGCCTGGGCTTCTGCCATCCCCCAACCCAACAGCAGGAAGAACCAGCCGCCGATCGGCATGCTGGTGAAGGCGGTGGAGGACTGGATCGGCCAAAGCTGAACCGCGGTTGCGGCGAATAAGCCAACTCGGGTCGGGCTTGGATCTCGCCACAGGCCGCGGCCTAGCGGGACAAGCCATGCAAGCGCTGTGATGCCGAATAGTGCGAGCCCTACGAAGCCGCCGTCATCCAGCGCCTGGAAGTAGAAATTGTGCGGATGGTCCCAGCAGATCTTCGCGCCGCCGCCGTCTTGCTGACTGCCATCGAAGGTCGGCCTGAAGTAGCGCGGCTGTGGACATCCGGTGCCGAAGCCATCGAATCCCATGCCGGTCACGGGGTTCTGCCGCCCGACCTCCCATGCTCGGGCGTAGAGTTGCCCGTATGGCGAGACCGCAAAGTGCTCCATCTGGGCGGAGAACTTCTCGATCAGCCGGAAGTATGCGCTGGGTGCGACAACGGGCGAGGCGGCCAGCATCTAGGCCACCGAGGAGGGCGGTGGCGAGGACAACAGGCCGCAGGGGCCGCATCAGCACGGCGACGATGATCAAGCCGAACACTGTCAGCACAAGCGGCATGCGCTGGCTGATCAGGACCATCACGACCAGGCTGAGCAGCAGCAGCGCGTAGGCATAAACTGTCGATCGGCCGCCCGGACGCGCGAGCAAGGCGGCGACCGGCGGCAGCACGGACGGGATGAGGATGCGGGCGAGAGCAGGGCCGGCGCGCGGTGTGCCAAATGGGCCGGTGAGTTCGCCGTCACCGCTGCGTGGCCAGCCGATCAGGTTGCGGCCGAACACGTCCTGGATCAGGCAGTTCAACGCGATCCAGGCAGACGATGCCGCGACCAGGCGAAACATCCACTGCCGCGCCTCGGGCGTCCTCAGCATGAGGTGCTGCATGCCGCAGGCCAGCAGCAGGAACCGCACCGTCGCGACGGCCTGGACCAGCGAACGCAGGCCGCCCTCGCCGAGACCTAGCGCCGGGATCGGCAGCGAACAGATGACCAGCCAACCCCACCACGTGCCGGCGACCCACAGCCAGGGCGTGCGCAGCCAGGCCCAGTCGCGCAAAACAGCGGAACGGGCGAGGAAGCAGACATCAGCAACCCCGATCGCCATTTCGGCTACGCCATGCGCGTGCATCAGCAGCAGCGGCAGCAGCATGACGCTGACCAGCGCCGTGCGGTTCAGGATGCGGACGGTTTGGGGTTCAGGAGCACGCGGCATGCGGCGGTTGGTGCCAGCGGGATGGAGCGGCGGCAAGTCCGCTGCAAGATCACCTACAACTTCGAAACACTCGTATCGCCGGTGGAAGAACTGCCCGATGTCAGCGTGTTCTTCAAGAACGTGGCGGCGCATGGACACTGCCACGCTGCACGACCGACGGTGTCTCGATCGAATTGGAGGCTTCTGTGTCTGATCATTCGCCAACCTGTGGAATTCTCCGGCCATAACGACTAGAGGCCTTGAAAGCGTCAGAAGTGATGGTGAACCACCGCCCCGCTCGACAAACTTGGAGCTGATGAATTTGCCGGTTGAATCGAACCTGACAACGAGTTGGGTCGCCTATCTGGACGGCTTGCGCGGATGGGCAGCCCTGCTGGTCGTCTGTCATCACGGCGTTATAGCCCTCGATTTTGCAGTGTATACCGGAATGCCAGCGGACTCCCGCGCGCCCTGGGATATCTGGGTTTCAGGCACGCCTTTCATGATTTTTGCCACCGGAGGCAGTCTCGCGGTCTGCATCTTTTTTATCCTGAGTGGATACGTGTTGGCGCACGTCTATTCGCGGTCCCGTCAGACCTGGCCGGCGCTGGCAGCCCGCCGTTATGTGCGGCTCGGGATACCCATGCTCGCCGGCTGCCTGTTTTCGTGGATGCTCCTGACCCTGGGGCTGATGCGGACCGGGCCGGCCGCTGCTGTCACCCACTCATCATGGCTTGCCTGGCAATTCCACCAGCGTCCCGAACTGGCCCGCGCCGTTGCCGAACCCATTAAACAATTGCTTGGCTTTCCCATTGATGGCGTAACGAGTTACGATACTTCATTATGGACCATGGGGATCGAGGCCAGTGGTTCACTGGTTCTTCTGACGGTCATCGTCGTCCTGCGGCGAACAGGAAGCCACGCTAACCGGCTTGCCGGGGTTATCTTCGGGCTGATGGCGCTATTCTGCATCGGCTCTTATCTAGGCCTGTTTGGATTGGGAGCGGTGCTGCGACTGTCCCGGCCAAAACGGGTCCTCGACGCGATCGCGGCCCGTCGATGCCTTATGGCAACAGTGTTAGGGGCGGCCTTCTTCTTCGGCACAGTCCCATACAGCGCAGTTCGTTGGCCAATTTACAATCGTATGATGGACCTCATCGGCCCCATCGTCTGGCGTGCGCCGTTCTGGCCGCATTCGCGCGAGTCCTTCTGGCATGGCATCGGTGCGACTTTGTTCTTTCTGGCGATACTGTCGTCTCCTTCCATGCAATCTGCCCTCTCGCAACCGATCAGCCGATTTCTGGGACGCATTTCCTTTCCCCTCTACATTCTGCATGTGCCGCTGCTGGCGGTTGTGGAATGTCAAGGCATTCTTGTGTCGCAGCAGATGGGGTTCTCTCCGGTCTCAGGCGAACTCCTGAGTTTGGTCGCATTCATTGCGATCGCCGTGGCGTTTGCCGCAAGTTGCACGCCGATCATTGAAGGTGGAGCAATGGCCTTCTCCGGGTGGCTTGGTGACGTGATTGACAACCGAACGCGGCGGGCCGCTCCCGCTGCCGATGAACCGGCGACAATGGCGGCTGCGGGGCGCTCATCCCGCTCAGGCAGCCACTAATCCGGGATCATAACGGTAGCTTGGAAGCCTGACTTTTCCCGATGGTCGCGCCGCCTCTACCAGATGCGGCTTGCGGGCGCCGGAGTTGGTCGACCGTAACCGGTCTGAACGCCCACACATCGACCCCGACATCTTTCTGCCGTGGCAGCGGCTTCAGCCGGCCATGGCTGTGACCATGTAAGTTCAGGGCTCCCTTGGCCATACCGTTCCAGGTTCGGAACGCATAATGGCACAACACCAGGCGCGTCTCATCGACGATGATTTCGGCGTAGGCCTGGACACTGCTCCATTCCGGCAAAGAGATGATGTCGGGCGGATCGTTGTTGCCGATCACCAGGTGCTTGCGTCCGTGCAGCGCCCGCAGCAGATCGGCGGCGGCCGCCGCGCCGGTGCGCAGCGCGAAATCGCCCAGGTGCCAGACGTCGTCGTCCGGCCGCACGGTTGCATTCCATCGTTCGAGCATCGCCGCGTTCATCTCGTGGACAGACGCGAATGGCCGGCGGTACAGCGATAGAGCGCCGGCGTGACCGAAATGCGTGTCGGCGGTGAACAGCACGGCCATCGCGTCCGGCTCCGCGGAGATGTGTCGTGGGCTACCGGCCTGGCCAGACCGGCGGGCGCTTCTCGATAAACGCGGCGCGGCCCTCGGCGGCGTCTTCCGTCAGGGCCAACGTGCCGATCTGCGCCTCCATGAAGACCGCTGACTGATCGAAGTTCAACTGCTCCGTCACCCGCATCGCATATTTGCCGCGGCGGATCGCGGTTGGGCTCTTGTCCAGCAGTCGCGACAGCAGCCAGTCGACTTTCATATCGAGTTCCGCCGCCGGCACGACATAGTTCAGTAGCCCGATTTCCAGCGCTTCGGCCGCGGTGATCGGTTCGCCCGTCAATGCCATCTCGTAAAGTTTTCGCGACGGAATCAGCCGTTGTAGGACCGCCATGATCTGCATGGGGAAGATGCCGATCTTGACCTCCGGCATGCCAAAGCGGGCGGTGTCGGTGCTGATCGCCATGTCGCACATGCCGATCAATCCCAGGCCGCCAGCCATGGCGTGGCCGTTGACCCGGGCGATCAGCGGCAGCGTCAGGTCGCGCGCCTGCTTCATCAGCTTGACGAAGGATAAGCCCACCTTGGAATAGTCGTATTTGAACGAGCCGGATCCGGCCGACAGGTCGGCGCCGGCACAGAACGCCCGGTCGCCGGCCCCGGTCAGCACGACGGCACGACAGTCCGGATCGGCTGACGCAGCAGTCAATCCGGCGGCGATCGCATCGGTGACCGCGTCGTTCATCGCATTGCGGCGGGCCTCGCGGTTGATGGTGATCCACTGCACCACGCCACGCTTTTCAATCAGGACATCGCTCATACGGAGGCTCCGGCCGGCGTCTTGTTGCGGTATGGGCTCAAGCTGCCGCCATGCATGATCTTGCCGGGCAACGGGTGGCCGACGATGTCCTCGGCCAGGCGGGCGCAGTCGATCAGGGCGTCCAGGTCGATGCCGGTGTCGATGCCCATCTCCTGGCACATGAACACCAGGTCTTCCGTGCAGATGTTGCCGGCGGCGCCCTTGTGGCCGGCAAACGGGCAGCCGCCGAGACCGGCGCAGGAACTATCAAAACTATCGATGCCCATCTGCAGGCCCATCAGCGCATTGGCCAGGCCGGTGCCGCGGGTGTCATGAAGGTGCAGCGCCAGGCGCAGCGTGGGCCACGTCTCCCGCACCAGACCGACGACGCGCTGGATCGAGGCGGGGGAGGCCCAGCCGACGGTATCAGCCAAGCGGACGCGGTCCAAGGTGATGCCGAATTCATCGGCCAGCGCCAGCAGTTCGGCAATGCAGTCGCGCACGGTTTCCGGGGCGATCGCGCCCTCAAAATTGCAGCCGAAGGCGGTCATCACAATGGCGGAGTCGACCGGAATGTTGTGTTGCTTGAAGAAGTCGAGCTGGCGCCGCTGCTCCGCCAAGGTCTGCTCATTGTCCTTGTTGGTATTGCGGATGGAGAACGTGTTGGAGGCGCTCATTTGCAGGCTGCCGGTGATATCCAGGGGCGTCTGGATGGCGCGCTCATAACCACGCAGGTTTAGCGCAATGGCGCTGTAATGCACATTCGGGCGGCGGCGGATCGACTGCGCAACCTCCACGGCATCCGCCATGCCGGGCACGCGGCGCGGATCGACGAAGGAGACGCATTGCACATCGCGTAGTCCGGTGTCTGCCAATGCTTCACAGACCCTGACTTTGTCGGCGGTGCTGATCGGACCGGGCTCGATCTGAAAGCCTTCGCGCGGGCCTTCTTCGTGGATGTCCACCTGTTTCGGCAGGTCGGTCATGGTTTCCTCCTGGTCTTCTGTTCGCGGATGATGAACCAAGTCATGCGGTCCCGCCAAACGTAGCCGGACGACGGTTCACGCAACGTCCGGCGTGATCGTCCTTGGGCGGCCGATGCGCGGAAACGCACGGCATCAGGCCGCTGCATCCACGAAAACCTCTTCGGCGCGATAGATTTGCGGCACCAGGCTTTGCTTCATAGTGCCGACTTCGTCCGAAGCTCATGTTCGAGCGATTCCAATTCCCCTGCAAGTGTCTGACTTCTGACGATGTGCGATCTCCAGGCATGAGTGTCCGCAGCCGTGCTGTCCACTCATTGCGGATTCTAACCTTGGTGCTTATCGACCGGCCACGTTGATTGACACGCTTCCAATCACTCGGCTTGCTCAGCCTGAGTGAAGGAGGAAACAGGCATGAAAATCGGATTCAACCTGCCGATCAGCGGCCCGATGGCAACGCCTGAGGTCATGGCGAATACCGCGCAACTGGGTGAGGCGCTGGGGTTCGACTACCTGACCCTGACCGATCACATCGCTCTGCCGGATACCAGCATGCCGGGCTATCCTTACTCGGTCACCGGCGAGTTCTACTCCCCTGAACCCGGTCACCGGATGGAGCAGTTGACCGCGGCGGCCTGGGTGGCGGCAAAGACCAGCAAGATCCGGCTGGTGCTGGCGGTTATGGTGGTGCCGCATCGGCCGGCGGTGGTGGCGTCAAAGATGCTCAGCACGATCGATGTGCTGTCCGGCGGACGCTTGGTGATCGGCATTGGCGCCGGCTGGCTGAAGGCCGAGATCGATGCCGTGGCGACCACGCCGTTCGCCGAACGTGGCGCGGTGACCGACGAATACATGGACGCGATGCGAGCGATCTGGACCCAGGACAAGCCGGTGTTCCGGGGCAAGTACGTCGCCATCGACGGGCTGCTGATCGACCCGAAGCCGATTCAGAAGCCTTATCCGCCGATCTGGGTCGGCGGCGAAAGCGGGCCCTCGATGCGGCGGGCGGCACGGATCGGCGACGCCTGGTATCCGATCGGTAGCAACAACGCTCATTTGCTGGATACGTTGCCTCGGTTGCAGGCCGGCATCACCCGCCTCCGCGAACTGACAAAAGCCGCCGGTCGTGATCCCGCCGCCGTGGGTGTGACTTACCGGGTCAAGCGGCACGGCCAATCGGCGCCGCCAGCATCCGACGGAAACCGCAAGCTGTTCACCGGGACAATCGCTAATACCATCGAGGACCTTACCGCGCTCAGGGAGATCGGGGTCACCGCGCTCGACTTCGACTTTGAAGGACGCGATGCGGCGAAATCCGCTGCTGATATGAAAAAATTCCGCGACCAGGTCTTGTCAAGACTATAAACCTATACAACCTGCGGTGGCATGCACCTCGACGAATCACAGCTCGAACATCAACAGGGTTTTGATCTTCATCTTCAGGGCCGTCTGAGTGAGGCCGAAGATTTTTATCGCCGAGCGCTCAAGCTTGACCCGGATTTCAAGCACGCCTGGATGAATCTCGGTCTGACCGCGTTGTCGCTGGGCCGGGTGGAGGAGGCGCGGGACTGCCAGCGGCAAGCGCTGCGGCTCGATCCTGAGATGGCGGACGCACACAACAACTTGGGCATGATCCATTTCGGCCTGGGCCGCATGGCGGAGGCGGAGAACTGCTTTCGTGCGGCCCTGCGGCTGCAGTCCGGACATGCCAATGCGACGCTGAACCTGGGGTCGGTTCGCCAGATTGGCAATCATGTCGATGAGGCGGAAGCTCTGTTCCGCCGCGCCCTGGCCTTGGGCGTCGATCCGGCGCGGGCGAAGAGCAACCTGTCATTGGCGTTGATGGAGCAGGTCAGGCTGCCGGAGGCGGAGCAATGTTGCCGGGAGGCGCTGGAGTTGCGGCCGAACTATCCGGAGGCGCGGGCCAATCTCGCTCTGGCCCTGCTGACGATGGGGCGCCTGGAGGAAGCCTGGTCGCACTATGAGGCGCGGTGGGAGGTCGAGGCGATGAAGGCTCCGCTGCCGAGCTTGCCGGGACGGCGATGGACCGGCCAGACGCTGTATGGAGAGACTGTGCTGCTATACGCCGAACAGGGGTTCGGCGACACGTTGCAGTTCTGCCGCTATGTTCCGATGGTGGCTGCCGCAAGCGGGCGGGTGGTGCTGGTGGTGCCGAAGCCGCTGTTGCGGCTGACGACGACGCTCGTCGGGGTCGCCGAGGTGCTGACCGAGGACGATGTTCTTCCGGCATTTGATTACCATTGTCCGTTGCTCAGCCTGCCGTCCGTGTTCGGGACGACGCTGGAGACGATTCCGTCCTCTTCGGCGTATCTGCACGCTGATCCTTCGGGCTGGGCCGAGACGCTGAATGCGCTGCCCGGGTTGAAGGTCGGGCTGGCGTGGGCGGGGAAGTCACGCACCGCGCAGCCACATGCGGTGGCGATCGACAAGCGCCGGTCGATGCGGCTGGCGGATATGGCGCCATTGTTCTCGGTGCCCGGTTGCAGCTTTGTTTCGCTGCAGCTTGGACCGCCGGCCAGGCAGATGCAGCGGCAGCCGGCTGGGATGGAGCTGCACGATTTTTCCAGGCGGTTAGGGGACTGGGCGGATACGGCGGATCTGGTCGCGGGGCTTGATCTGGTGATTGCGGTGGATACCGCGGTGGTGCATTTGGCGGGTGCGTTGGGCAAGCCGGTGTGGATGCTGAACCGGTTTGATTCGTGCTGGCGCTGGTTCCAGAACCGGGATGACAGCCCCTGGTATCCAAGCCTGCGGCAGTTCCGGCAAACCCGTCCAGGCGACTGGGCGGGCGTAATCGAGCGGGTGAAGGTGGCGTTGGAAGAGCTTGTCGCTGCCGATGGCTTCTGATCGGCCCATGCCGATCTAACCTCGGGCCGAGAAAAGCCGCTCTCATCAGGCCGAAGCGTGCGTGACCGCGCCTGTTTCGCCGTAGGGCGGCGTGTAGATCACCAGCACCTTCACCGGCTGCTCGCTCACTGCGGTGAAGGTGTGCGGCACGTCGGCGGGGAAGAAGCACGCGTCCCCCGCCCCCAGTTCCTCGCGTTCGCCGGCGATCTCGGCCACTGCGCGGCCCTCGATCATGTAGCAAACCTGGTCGATTCCCGGGTGGCTGTGCGGCAGCGCACCGTGCGACTTGCTGACCGTGCCGAGCAGCACTTCGAGGTGCATTGAACCCACCTCCTTGGGGCCGATCAGCCGGCGGTTCACGGTGCCGGTGTGGTTCAGCGGCGAGTAGGGTTCGACGTCCTTGCCCTTGACGAAATAGCGTGACGTATTCGGCATTGTGACTCTCCATGTTTGCGTTTCGTTCGCTTCGGCCCGCTTGATGGCGGCCTTTCAGCCACGCAGCGTCTCGGTTCCCGAACTGCCACGCTTGGCGAGTCCGGCGGCCCGATCCTGCCTGGTCAAGCGTCGCGTGCTGTCCCGCCGGCCGCCATTCCGGCTACGCCCGCCACCGCCCGCGTTCGCGCCAGCCAGTGCCATCCCACCACCACGAATGCGATCAGCACCGGCGGCACCACGGTCAGGTTCAGCACGCGCCAGCCGTCGGTCGCCTGGATGGCACCCGAGGTGACCGCCGTCATCGCCACGCTGCCAAAGACGATGAAGTCGTGCGTGGCCTGCACGCGAACCCGCTCCTCGGCCGAGTAAGCGGAGGTCAGCAACGTCGTCCCGCCAACGAACATGAAGTTCCAACCGACCCCCAGCAGGGCGAGTGCCACCATGAACGTGGCGAACAGCGGCAGGTAGTACAGATTGACGAATACGCAGGACAGCGTCAGCAGGCCGCCAATCATAATGATCCGGTGCACCCCGAAGCGCTGGATCAACCGGCCGGTGACGAAGCCGGGCAGGAACATCGCGATTGAGTGGGCGCGGATCACGTCGGCGCTCGCGCCCACGCCGAACCCGCAGAGCAGCATTTGCAGCGGCGTCGAGGCCATGACCAGGTTCATCGTGCCGTACCCGACCAAGGAGCTGACCACGGCGGCGACAAAGTAGGGACGGGCGATGATAGTGCGGAACGGCACCGGCAGGCTGATCTTCTTCTGTGCCGGCGGCAACTGGATGAAGCACAGCAATACCGTGGTCAGGATCGGCAGGATCGGCAGATAGAGGTAGGTCGCCAGGAAGATGTGGTCCGGGATCAGCGCGTTGGTCCGTTTCACCATCTCCGGCCCGACAATCGCCGCGATCACGCCGCCGGCCAGCACCAGGGATATGGCACGGGATCTGGCATGCGGCGCGGCGACCTCGGCTGCGGCGAAGCGCAGGTGCTGGGAGATACCGAAACCGATACCGGCCGGAACCGCACCGGTGCAGTAAATGAAAAAATTGTGGGTGTAGATTCCGGTTGCGAAGGTCAGGCTGCCGATCATGGCAATGCCGCAGCCAAGCCAGAAGCCGCCGCGACGGCCGAGGCGGGGGAAGGCAAAGCCGGCGATGAGCGAAGCGCTCATGACCGCGATCATCTGGATCGCCATCGGCAGCGTGTTCAGCGCGGTACCCGACAGCTTGTAGCCGACGAGCGACGCCATCACCGTCTGCCCCGACATGACAGCATTCATCAGCGCCTGACAGGCGAACAACAGCCACACATTCTTGTTCATCTATCGGACGCTCGTTCCCGCCTAAAAGTGGCTCCAGCCTCCTCTTATAAGAGTAAGAGGTTCTCCGCTGGCCTGGCGCACCATGACCTGTGTCGGGCCTGAGTGGAAGTGGCCGATCCGCGTGACAGGGATGCCGGCGGTGGTGGCGGCTTGCAGCAGAGCGTCCTCATGCAACGGCGGGACCGCCAGAAGCAGTTCGTAGTCGTCGCCACCGGTCAGGCAGGTTTCCATCCAGGCTGGTCCGGCGGCGCGTGCGGCATCGGACAGTGGCACCTGGTCTGCCGCAACCTCGGCCGCGAGATTGCTCGCCTGGCAGATATGGCCGAGATCCTGCACCAGCCCGTCCGATATATCCATGGCGGCGGAGGCAATGCCGCTCAGCGCCAGCCCGACCCGGGGCCGCGGCAGGCGGTAGCGGTCGAGCAGGTGGCCGGTCGGGTCCGACAGCTGGCCTTTCGCCACCGCTAATCCAAGCGCGCCATCTCCAATCGTGCCGGTCACCCAGATCGCGTCGCCATCCCGAGCCGTGCAGCGGTGGACCGCCATGTTCGGCGCGACATGGCCGATGGCGGTGAGCGACAACGAAATGGGTCCAGGCGTTGAGGTCATGTCGCCGCCGAGGAGGGCGACGCCATAGGTTGCCTGATCGCGCGCCAGACCGGCCGCGAAGCCGGCAAACCAGGCATCCGGCGTGTCGCGCGGCGTCGAGACGGTCATCAGATAGGCCAGCGGTTCGGCACCCTTAGCCGCGAGGTCCGACAGGTTGACCCGCAGCAGCTTCTGGCCGACCAGGTCCGGCGGATCGTCCGGCAGGAAATGCACCCCCGCCACCATCGCGTCCGCCGTCAGCACCAACTGCCGCCCAGAAGGCGGCGTCAGCAACGCGGCATCATCCTTCAGGTCCAGCGCGCCGGGGCCGGCCAGCGGCCGAAAATGGCGGGCGATCAAGGAGAACTCGGCCGGCACGATCATTTGTGCTCCTTCTGTCAGCGCCAGACCTGACAGCGTCGGCTCAGGATGCTGCGGTGGCAAGCGGGTCGCTTGAGCCCACGTGGCGGTGGCGGCAGGCACCGACATAACGCATATCCTGTTTCCCGCAGCGTCAACATCCCTCGCTGATACAACCGCAGGCGACCGTTCGGACCACAAATCGATATCGGCGTTTCTCGCCATCGGCTATATAGGTTTACGCGAGCGCACCAATCCGGCTGGCCGCGACAGCGCATTGGGAAGGCAAGCAGCGTGTGCACTCGGTCAGAGTGGCTGATGTCGTTGGGTTCGCCTCGCGTGCCGAGGCGTCACAGGCGATCAAGAATTCCCATCGAACCAGGCGGATCATGAAGGCGGCCGGCGCATTGGTGAACAACGCCGCCGCAAATCCCGGGGCACTGACGGCTCGGCCTTCCGCCATCCTCCTCCAACGCTGCGCGTGGTGGGGAACACTGAGTGGCTTGTGCGCCGTTTTGCTGGCTCCCCTGCTGATCGTCGATGTGCCACCCCTGGTCGACTATCCCAATCATCTCGCCCGCGCCTTCATCCTGAAGTCGTTGCCGGCGGATCCGGTGCTGGCGACGTTCTATGCAGCGCACTGGGCGATCATCCCCAACCTGGCAACCGACCTCATCGCCCCGCCGATGATGCGGCTGCTGCCAGTGCACGATGTCGGACGACTGCTGATCGCCGCGGCGGTCCTGCTTCCGGTGCTGGGGAGCGTGGCCTACAGCACGGCACTCGGCGGCCGTTGGTGGTGCCTGGCGGGCGGACTAACCGCGTACAACCGTACGCTGATGCAGGGCTTCCTGAACTTCAACCTCTCCATCGGCATCGCCCTGCTGCTGGCTGCCTGCTGGCTCCGATGGCGAGAAACCCGACCGGTTGCCACGATCATCGTGAACACGGCGGGAGCCATGGTCCTTTTTGCCTGCCATCTGATGGGATTGCTGTTTTACGCCGCGCTGCTCGGGTCGGCTGAGTTGTTCCGTCTGTTGCATGACTGTCCGCCGCGGCCGGTCTCACGACGCCTGACAATGCTGCCGCGGATGATGGCAGGGCGTGCAGCGGTGCTGCTGCTGATTTTCGCCGCACCGGCGGCACTGTATCTTGCCTCGCCGCTGCACGCCCTTGGCGGTGACGCGCAGTTCCTGTCGCCGGTCGATAAGCTGATCCAGTTGATGGCGCCGTTCACCAATTACAGCCTGACCCTGGATATCATCACCACGGTGGCGACCCTGGGGTTTCCGTGTGTGTGCCTGGTGCTGCGGAAGGGTCACATGCCGGGACCGGCGGCGTTGGCAACAGGTGGCATCCTGCTGGCTTATCTGGCTGCCCCATACGCGTGGAAGGCCACGTCTCAACTGGATATGCGCCTGGCCATTATGCTGGGCTTCATGCTGTTCGCCGGCTTTTGTCCGGTGCGCTGGCCGTTATGGCTGCGCCGGACAACAGCCGTGGTGGTGGGCCTGCTGTTTATCGCCCGCATGGCACTCCTGACCACGGCCTGGACACAGCATCGCGCCGATCTCGCTGATCTGCGCCGAGCGCTCGCACCGTTGTTGCCGGGGCAGGCAGTCTACGTCGTATCAGTCAGGCCGACGAACCCGACGCTGTACTGGGCACACGCGCCCTGGTCGCGCCGTCTGTCCAATGGTGTCCAAACCGATCCGCATCTGGGTGCGCTTGCCGTGATCGAGCGTCGTGTCTGGTGGCCCTTCGAGTTCGATGTGCCGTCGCAGCAGCCAATCAAGACCAAGGAGCCGTATCGTAGCCTGGCCATGCGGATCGGGGATCTGCCGAACCAGACCGATGTGCTGACGGCCGATCTGTGCGGCTTTGACGCCGTTCTGTTGATGCAAGCCGATGCCGCGCCCGAGCTGCCCGAGGGACGCTTCCATCTGCTGGTCCGAGGCAGCTTCGCGGCACTTTATGCCATCGACATGTGCCGACCATCGAGCTGAACCGGGGCTGTCACCACTCCATGACGCAAGAGCGGGATGCCGAGACAGTGGCATCCACGACCAACTGACAGCCGATCATACACGCCGCCAGGGTTTGCCGAGGACGGCGCTTCCTGCAGGACCGTCAAACCCGGTGCCGCGGCCCGTCTCATCCGTGGTCACAGACACAACGCTTGAGTTTGGAGGCTAGCGAGCGTTATGACGGCCGATGGCCAGCAAGTGATCCAGGCGAGCCTTCTCGCATGGAAGGGACGGTTTCATAAACGCCGTCATCAGTATAGGCGCTAGACGCACACCATGGACCAACAGCGGCCTGTTCACGACCTGAAGCCGGCAGGCCGCCACCGGCGAAACCGCTGTCCCGCAGGACACAGATCGCCGCTTTGGGGTTCATTGCCGCCTTGGTGGTGGCTGGCTTCATCATCGGTCCCGTGACACTGCATTGGCTGCTCGGAACGTCATCGACGGAGCCGGCAACCACCGAGCCGACCGGCGACGGCCGCTCATTTAAGCCGACCGACCGTCAATGGGCTTCCCTCAAGCTGCAACGCGTGGAGGACCGTAGTGTCCAGCATGCCTCGACGACAGACGGCAAGATCGCTGTCGACGACGATCTGGTGACACCGGTCTTCTCCCCCTACACCGGCCGGATCACCCAGCTTTTTGCCAAGGCGGGGGACCTGGTCGCGCGCGGCGATCCGCTGTTTGCCATTGATGCGAGTGAATTGGCACAAGGCCAGAACGATCTGATCACCGCCGCGGCCAACCTTCGTACCGCCAAGGCTCAACTCACGCTGGCGCAAACCAATGAGAAGCGCCAGCACGAGCTCTATCTGGCTCAAGGTGCGGCCTTGAAGGACTGGCAGCAAAGTCAGGTGGATCTGGCAACCGCGCAGGGCACCATTGCAACCGACTCGATCGCGCTCGCCGCCGCGCGAAACCGGTTGCGGATTGTCGGCAAGAGCGACAACGATATCGAGGCAATCGAAAACGCACCGGATCTCCTGCGGCTCGATGCCAATACCGTTGTACGGGCACCGATCAGCGGCACCGTGACACAGCGTCAGGTGGGTCCTGGCCAGAACATCGTCAGCGCATCGTCGGGTGGATCGACGCCGGTTTACCAGATTGGCGATCTGTCCAAGGTCTGGCTGGTTGCCAACGCGCGTGAGCAGGACGCGGCCTTGTTTCACATCGGTGACCCTGTCCAAGTCACCGTACTGGCCTATCCCGGTCACCTGTTCGAGGCTCGGCTGACCCATATCGCCCCGTCCATCGACCCTAACACGCATCGTCTGCTGGTGCGCGCCGAGGTGGAAAACCCCAAGGGTGAGCTCAAGCCCGAAATGTTGGCCAGCTTTCGGATTTTCACGGGTGAGGATGCGAATGCTCCGGTGGTGCCGGAAAGTGCGGTGGTTTATGAGGGTTCGGCCGCTCGTGTCTGGGTGGCGGACCCCGCTGCCAAGCAGCTGGAGATCCGTCCGGTCAAGGTTGGCCGGACGCTGGACGGGATGGTGGAGGTGCTGCAAGGCTTGGCAGCCGGTGAAAGCGTCGTGACCGCGGGTGCCGTCTTCATCGATCGCGCCGCCTCCGGCGACTGAAGCGGTATCCGACCGAGTTGCGCATAGTCGTCACGGCCCGTCGGGTCTCCACAACATGAGAACTACTTCGGGTAATCGTGACCACGATGCAGGTTTTGATCAAGAAGTGGGACAATAGCGCCTCGATATAAAAATCGAGTATTATCTTGGATATCGCCAGGCTTGCGCGCAATCCCGGTCGCGTTGGAAAGACCTCTAGGCGTTCTGGTCCCAGTCGGGATCATTGCTGGGACTCTGTCGTCCGCCCTCGGTGAGAAGTCCCTTTCCCGGGATGTGGTTGATCTCGAGCCGGATGCCATCCGGATCTTCAAAAACGAAGAAGTAGTAGCCATCCGCCCACTCACGCTGCATTGGGCCACGATCAATCGTGGCCCCCATCTCACGCAGCTTGCGGGCGGCCTGATCCACGTCATCGCGTGAGCGGGCGCGCAGACAAAGATGGTGAAGCCCGACGCGATTTTGCACGAATCGCTCGCCTTCATGGTCTTTCGCGCACCGCTGAATGCCGAGTGCGGTACGGCCGCCGACATGATAGACAAAATTGTTGCCGTCATAGACTTTCTTCATGCCGAGAAACGGCAGAAGCTCACAGTAGAACGCGCGCGATGCGGCGAAGTCGCTGACTGTCAGGATAACATGCGCCATGCCGTTGATTTCGATCATCACAAAATCTCCGCGGGGTTTCGGCAAGCGTCATCTGGCGATTGCCAAAGTTTAGACATGTGAATGGGAGGTTCGCGCGGCCGCGTTCATATGGAAGTCCCGAGCGGAAGACGTTTGCCTTGCTAATCCGCCCGCAGCCCCGCGATCGTCTCTAGCTGGGACGGGTCGTCCCAGGGGCACACCAGCAGCGCGTCGTCGATACCCAGGTCCTCCAGCCGGTTGAGCCGATCTCGGGCCTCCTGGTAGGAGCAGCACAGCGAGATCTTCGGGACATGGCTCATCGGCAAGTTCGTCGGTTGGTCGCGGAAATCGGTGAAGATGTTCGCTAGCACGGCCCGCGTGCCGCCGGCGTTTCGATACATTTTCACTCCGGTTGCCAAGTCCTCCCAGGAGGTCTGGATGCCGGAGGCGATCCAGCCTTGCAGCCGCTTGGCCGCGAGGTTGATCCACCGCTCACTGCGCCAGGCCCCAAGCAGTACCGGTGGTCCGCCCTCGGTGCCGGGCCAGAGAGAAAGGCTTGGGCCGTATACCGGTTGGCCGATCCAGACCTGGTGCATAACCTCCAGATACGTCGGCAGCGTCTTGAAGCGAGCGTCGAAGTCGGCCTGCACCGCGTCGAAATCGTTGCGCGTCGAGCCGCTGCCGACGCCGAAGCGAAAGCGTCCCCGGCTGAGCAGGTTCAGCGTCTGAACCCGATGTGCATGCTCAACCGGATGGCGCAGAGGGATTTGCACGACACAAGTGCCCAACTCGATACGCGATGTCTGGCCGGCGATAGCGCCCAGCAGGATCAGCGGGTCGAGCGTCGCCTTGCCGCGGGCGAACGCGTCGGTGACCCAGAGGCCGTGCAAGCCCAATCGCTCCACTTCGCGGGCGAGCGCACAGACCTGCTCCAGCAGCGGCGCGGTCGACATCGCGCCCGCTGTGGGCGCGAGCGGTATCGTTACGATGCCAATTCTCATGAGCCGTTCCTACAAGATGACCGCCAGGTCAGGGCGAGATGTCGGAGCAACAATCCGCCGATCATTGGCTCCAGTTGTCATTTGCCAGTAAAACGAGCCGCGCGCTTCTCGCGGAATGCCGCCACACCTTCCTCATAATCCTGCGTCATGGCCGCGCGGCTCTGTAGCCTGGCTTCGAGATCAAGTTGCTCACTGTAGCGGTTCTCCAAACCCTGCCAATACATCTGGCGAATCAAGCCGAGTGACTTTGGTCCGGCGGCAAGGCTTTTGGCCAACTCCAGCGCCTTCGGCATTAAAGTGGCGTCATCCTCAAGCCGATTGATCATGCCCCATTGCAAGGCGGTCTCGGCCGGCAAACGTTCGGCAAGTAGAGATAATTCCATCGCGCGAGCCATGCCGATCAGGCGTGGCAGGATCCAGGACGATCCGCAATCCGGCACCAGGCCTATACGAGCGAAGGCTTGCAGGAACGAGGCGGATCGCGCGGCAACCTTGATATCGCCGGACAGCGCCAAACTCATGCCGGCGCCAGCGGCGATGCCGTTGATCGCGGTGATGATCGGGATCGGCAGGGCGCGCAGACGCAGGAAAGTGGGATTGTACCAGCCTTCAAGGTCGCCTTTAACTTCCCCACGGGCTTCAGCGGCCCGATCGCGCGATAGCCGGTCGGGATCATTCAGATTGGCGCCGGAACAGAAGGCGCGGCCGGCGCCGGTGATCACCAGGCAGCGCGCCGGGGCAGCCTCGATACTGTCCAACGCGACCTGCATGTCCTGCCGCAGCTTCTGGCCAAAGGCGTTCAGCACGCTGGGATCGTTCAATGTCATGATGATCACATCGCCGACCGTCTCAAGCAGAACCTTGCCGTGTTTCATCGCCCTCGCCCTCCGCGGGTTTTCAGTCCCGTTACAAGTGAGTACGCTATCATCAAGATCAACGGAAGTCAGGGGATGCCGGGATCGAGGAGACCGGCCGGCGATACGTCGAGTATGACCGCTGGATCATATCGGTATCATTACGATGAACCGGCCGAAGACATTCGACGCTGACAGCGACGAGGCGGCGCGCCAGTTGATGGCGGCATTCCGCCAGTTCGCTGCCGATCGGAAGCATACGCGAAATTCCTGCTGGAACGAAGTATCCTGGTCGGACCGCTACTTGACGGTGGAAGAAGGTACTGGATGTCACTCTGATCAATCGCGTCGTGCCGGAGGACCAATATAAAGGAGCAGCGTTGCGGCTGGCGCGGGACATACTTGACCCCCGTCATTACCGGCGTTTAGGACGGTCAGGGTGCGCCGATGATTTCTGAATTGCTAAATTGGGCGAGACCGGCCTTGGGGCCGGTGTTGATAAAGCCGTATCTGACGGAGGATTTCCACAGGATAGAATAGGCCTTTAAGGAGAAGCGCAAGCCGGGGACGTTCAAGGGGCGCCTGGTCCACGTCGGAAGTGTTGACTTGTGGTGAAGCGGCGACAGTTTTCCTGGCCCCGACGGGCAGCATCTGTGACCATCGGGAGCCGGCCGCGACGAACCATCGGCAAGCACATCAAAATGTTTCGGGGCTACGTCAGGCTCTGGCGCCGCGCTTAGTCGTAACCTTCCGTCCAGGTTTCTTCACGGGGGCGGTGCGACTGCGCCCAAGACCCATCTTCTTGGCGAGGGTAGAGCGTGTCTCGGCATAGTTCGGCGCGACCATCGGATAATTCGATGGCAGGCCCCATTTCGCCCGATATTGATCCACCGTCATGTTATGTTCGGTCATCAGGTGTCGTTTCAACATCGTCATCTGCTTGCCGTCTTCCAGGCAAACAATGTAGTCCGCAAACACTGACTTGGTCACCGGCACCGAAGGCTTCGCCGCACCCACCGGCGCCGCGGCTTCCCCTACGGTGGACAGGGTCTTGTAAACCTCCCGGATCAGCGCCGGCAATTCCTCGACAGGCACCGGGTTCTTCGTCACATGCGCGCTTACTATCTGCGCCGTGAGCCCTAACACATCTTCAGTCATCTATTTCTTTCCTGCAACCCCAATCCCATGCAATATAATCCTGTTCGCCAATAGCGCCATAGTCGTTTGTATATTTTTCTCCAACATTCGAAAGGTAATTGACACGCCTATGCGACCGGCGCTGTTCCGCGGCAGGATCCCGGCCGGCGAGTGGTCGCCAGGACTGATGCTGGGCAGAGAATCGGTCGAGCAACAGATCAGAATGCAAGATGGAGCTCGGACTCGCCAAGAAAGTCGCAGTTGTAACCGGCGTCAGCCGTGGCATCGTGCCGCCAGCGCCGCTGAACTTGCCAGAAAAGGCATTGTATTTCGCTCCATTGTCAGCGACTCGGACAAATTGCGCCGGCTTGCCGCCAGCTCTGGTAACGCACTCCGCGGCGACACGTTTCCGTATACAACGGAACGCGCAATCCGGCAGCCGCCAAAAGCGCCGTCATCGCCGCGATTAGCCGATTCGGTTTGCTTGACTTGCTGTACAATGATGCAGGAGCAACCAAGCGTGCGCACGTTTCACCAAAAATAAAATTGTGGCCACGTCTGCGCCATGCCCGAGAGAATAATGTCAACAACCTCAGCATCGGACGGCGAGCAGTACAAGCTTAATCACTATCGGCGGTTCGGTTAGTGTCGTCCTACTCAACTCTGCCAAGGGAATCGCCAAAACCGGAATACTGCAGGGCGTTCGGATCAATCCGGTGATTTCGAAGCTTATTAAAGCCAACTATTTCTGCCTCAACTTCGAGCGCATCATGCGTGAACACTCGATCGTAACAGGGCATTTCGCTTCCCGCTGTCGTCGACATCGACGACATTATGGCCAGCTCACTATTGCAAGCTATCGTCTAATCATGAGCCGAGGAAGCCAATGCAGTCACCGCGTGCCGCTCTTACCACGCAGCTCGCCTCTTATGTCGTTTCAGCGCGAGCGGTCGAGCTGCCGGATCAGGTCCGCTAGGAGGCCCTGCGCGCGTTCTTTAACATCATCGGCTGCACCCTCGGCGGTGCGCGGCATAATGGCGTCGAACTGATTGACCGTACCCTTCCGCCGTCCGCCGAATCGGTGCATGCCATGGTGCTCGGCCGTAGCCGCCGCATTGATGCGCTACTCGCCGCACTGATCAACTGCCTTGCCTCAAGCATTTACAGCTTCGACGACACGCTTTAGCAGGCCGTGGTGCACCCGAGCGGGCCAGTCGCAGCGGCGGCGCTCGCCCTGGTTGAAGGCCATTTCGTTTCGAAAATACAGCTATTGCACGCGTTTGCCCTTGGGGTCGAGCTGACGTGCCGGTTGTGCAAGATGCTGGCAGTACTGATACCGAAATGATCGATAGCATGGTCGGGCACCGGCATCACCGGCGGAGTCGGTGCCGCCGTGGCCGGCGACACGTTGCTCGGGCTGGACCTGCCGTGGATACGTACGGCAATCGGCATCGCGCTGTCGCAGGCGGCGGGCTTTCGGGCGATGCACGGCAGCCTATGTATCGCCAAGTGATACCGGCACAGGCCGCAAACCGGCCTGCGTGCCGCACTGCTGGCGGAACAAGGATTCACCGGTTCCCCAGCCGCGCTAGAAGGCCGCTAAGGCTACTTGAGCGTGTTTGCCGAGCGGCCCGATCTGGACGCGCTGGTGATCGGAGAGGCCCGCACTGCGGCACTTATCAAGCAGTGTTGGGACCTGCCGACGCTCTCGGACATGGCGGCGCTGGCGCACTTGGCTGCTTGATACCGGATGCTCTATGGTGAAGCCACGACCGCCATCGCAGCGAAGGATCCATACGGCTGTCGTAGAACACGCTGCATCCAGGCGTGACTTCATTCACTCTTCGAGCAAGCAACCATAGTGTGAACTGGTTATGCACATGAAGGTGTTCATACGAATGTAACACCAGCCGGCGTTAAGGCTGACACGTGGGGTGGCTGCCACGATCGGTTGTGCTGGCGTTATGGAGGGTCTTCAACTCGGGCGGCTTACTGCGTCCAGCGTGTTCAGGCGATCAGGCCGTGCATCGCCCCGACGCTGTCGCTGCCCGGGAAGACCTTTTCGAGTGCGGCGGCATTCAGGCCCAGATGCGGGCCCAAAATGCCTCTCGCCACGGCTCGGAGGTCGGTTGTTGGTGCCAGGTCCCGATTCTCGAACAGCCGACCGCCGCCTAGGCCTGGCCAGGTGCCCGTCACCCGGCCCCCGGCAACGGCACCGCCGACGACAAAGGCAACAGTAGCAGTGCCGTGATCGGTGCCTTTTGTCCCGTTCACCCGGGCCGTACAGGCCGAACTCGGTCATCACCAGCACCACTGTCTGCGACCAGGCGGGTCCGAGGGCGGTCTTCAGCGCAACCAGTCCGGCATCAAGCTGCTTCAGCGGCGCGGTCAGCCGGTTGGTCTGCGCCGTGTGGGTGTCCCAGCCGCCGATCTCCAGCGCCGCGATGCGCGGACCGTTGGGTGCGCGCAACATCTCCCCAGCGGAGCGGGCCAGCGTTGGAAACGCGTTGCGCTCCTTCGGATCCTGCTCGCCGTCCAGGATGGCCGCGCCGAAGCCGCGGGCGCGCAGGCCCTCGGCAATGGCAGGGCCGGTGATGGGGTCGGCCTGATTGAGGGCGGCGATCGTCGCATACAGGTCGGGGGCGGGCTGGGAAAATCCGTGCGGCGCCCAGTTGGAGACCGGCGCCGGGCCGCGCAGCAGCAAGGGAATGGAAACGCCCACCGCCAGGCCCTCATGTTCCGGACGGTCGGACCCCGGCGGCTGTGTCGCCGGTGGCATGGCGGCGACGACCCGGTTGAGCCAGCCGCTGGTCATACGATGGTCGGCGCCCGATTCGAGGTAGTCCTGCGCCTCGAAATGGCTGCGCACGCGATAGCAGCCGGCAACGGCGTGGACCAGCTGCGCTTCGTTCGTGCGGTACATGTCGTGCAAGCCGACCAGCGCAGGATGCAGGCCGAAGAAACCGCCAAGATCGAGCAGCCCGTCCGGTTGGTTCGGCGCCGGCGGTACGATTTCCCCGCGCAGCGCCGTCAGTTCGGCGTCGCCATAAGGGACGACGGCGGCCATGCCATCCAGTGCACCGCGCAGGATGATGACCACGAAGCGCTTGTCGGTTGCGGCGTCGGCTAGTGCCAGGCTGCTGCGGCCGACGCAGACTGCGGTGGTCAGACCCAGCAGAGCGGACCGGCGGGACAGGTTCATGATCATCGCCTTTGAAATTCGGGACTGGTCAGCAACAGCGTCATCGCCTCGCGGCGGGATCCAGCGTGGCGGATGGCATCGCGCGTGGCCGAGTGCAGCAAGGGACCCAGCGTGGTGTCGCCAATTTCCAGCACGTCGCGGGTGCCAACGCGGCCGGCAAAGCCGCTGGCCCAGTCGATGCGGCGCAGCATGGCCTCGGGCGCTGCCCAGTCGGTGGCCCGGTCCGGCCAGCCATCTGGCGCCGGAGCGGTCCAGAGTGGCTGGCCGAGACCACCCAGGATGCCAACCATGTTGGGAAGCGAGTCGGACGGCGGGTCCAGCGTGCGGACGCTGGCCACGACGTAGTCCAGCGGGGTGCGCAATTTGGTGCCCGGTTGCCACGCGGCCGGCAGTTCCACCAGTGCGTCCGATGCCGCGCCAAGGTCGCCGCCGGTGTCACGCAGCCTTGCCTCGATAATGTGGACCGCATCCGGCGGCGGTTCGTCGGCGACGAAGTGGCGCGCCAGCTTAGTCGCGAGGAACCGGTGAGTGGCCGGATGTTCGGCCAGAAAACGCAGCGCGGCGACGCCACCGGCTTCGTCGGCGGAAAACGACTGCTGCAGCACGGTCTGGCTGCCGGGTTCATGCGCCGCGGGACGATAACGGAAGCCGGGAGGATCTGCCTGCAGATCGATCGACCAGCCTGTCAGCACCTTGGCGAATGCGGTGACGTCGGCCTGCGAGTAGCCGGCCAGCGGACTGACGGTATGCAGCTCCAGGCATTCACGCGCCAGGTTCTCGTTCAGGCCGCGGTGTGAGCGCAGGCCGGCCGGGCTGTCCGGACCAACCGACCGGGCATTGTCCAGATAGAGCAACATCGCCGGGTGCCGCATCACCGCCAACAGCATATCGGCGAAGCGGCCAGTGACATGCGGCCGTATGGCTTCCTCGACGAACGCGGCAGCCACCGGAGCGCATTCGCCGCGGCGCAACGAGATGCAGAAATGGTTGGTCCAGAACCACACCAGGCGCTCGCGGAACGGGGAAGGGGTGGTCAGCGCGTTGGCGAGTTGCGCGGCGGCCTGCACCTGAAACAGTTTTCGTGAGAGAGACTCGCCCGGTGGCGGCTTGGTCCGGCGGTCCTCTCGCAGGGCAACAAGACCTTGGGCGCTGCTCGGCGGTTCATCTAGCCGGATCGGGTCCGGCTCACGCAGTTGACTGGCGAGCCATGCGGCCGGGTCGGACGGCGGCGCTTCGGTGCCGCGACGGCCAAGGCCGAACCGTACAAGGGCGTGAGCGGTGCGTGGGTCCATGGCCGCATCTTACGCTCAAGCGAACGTATCGGATTGTGATAAAGCGTGCTGTAGTTTCGCTGCCATGCGGCGTGCGCACGGATTTCGCACTTGCAAAACGCTTGGGTGTGTCGCATCTCCCGGATCATATAACCGACTGGGGGTTCGGTCGGCTCTGCGGGCGGGCGCGCGGGGGAAACCCCTGGATCCAGCGATGGATCACGCGCCCTTTCTCACATGCCCGCTCGCTTGCCAATAAGGAGGATTGCCGTGTCTATCATGCCGCTCGATAAGATTAGAAACATTGGCATCACCGCGCATATCGATGCCGGGAAGACCACCACGACCGAGCGGATTTTGTATTACACCGGCGTGTCGCACAAGATCGGCGAAGTTCACGACGGCAATACCACCACTGACTACATGGAACAGGAGCGGGAGCGGGGTATCACCATCACCTCGGCCGCGGTGACATGTGAGTGGAAGGACAACCGCATCAACATCATCGACACGCCCGGCCACATCGACTTCAACATCGAGGTCAATCGCAGCCTGCGTGTGCTGGACGGCGCGGTGTTCATTATTGAAGGCGTCGCCGGCGTGCAGCCGCAGTCGGAGACCAACTGGCGGTTGGCCGATCGCTACAAGGTGCCGCGCATCATCTTCATCAATAAGCTGGACCGCACCGGCGCCGATTTCTTTCGGGCCTTCGCTACGCTGAAGGAAAAACTCGACATCGTCGCGCTGCCGCTGCAGCTACCGGTTGGTGAGGAAGACCAGTTCCGCGGCGTGGTCGACCTGGTCGAGATGAAGGCGATCATCTGGGAAGGCGGCGAGCTGGGTGCGAAATATCATTACGAGGATATTCCAGCCGACCTGGTCGAAGCGGCGGCCGAGCACCGGCAAATCCTGCTGGACACCGCGCTGTCGGTCGACGAACAGGCGATGGAGGAATACTTCGACAAGGGCGACGTTTCGGTCGAGACGCTTAAACGTTGCATCAAGCGCGGCGCGATCGACGGCACGTTCCGCCCGGTGCTGTGCGGCACCGCGTTCAAGAACAAGGGCGTGCAGCCGCTGCTGGATGCGGTCATCGATTACCTGCCGTCGCCGATCGACGTACCCGGGATTGCGGTGGCGCTGGAGGAAGGCGAGGAAGACGGCGACAACCCCGATCGTCGCCGCATCAAGGCCGATCCGAAGGCGCCGTTCGCCGGGCTGGCCTTCAAGATCATCAACGACAAGTACGGCACGCTGACCTTTGTTCGCGTCTACGCCGGCACCTTGAAGTCAGGCGACATGGTGCAGAACACCACCAAGGGGCACCGCGAGCGCATCGGCCGGATGTTCCAGATGCACGCCGATAAACGGGCGGAGATCAAGGAAGTGGAAGCCGGCGACATTGCCGCTTTTGTCGGGCTGAAGGACACCGGCACGGGCGATACGCTGGCCTCGGCCGAAGATCCAGTGGTGCTGGAGCGGATGGCCTTCCCGGTACCGGTGATCGACATCTCAGTCGAGCCGCGGACCAAGGAAGCCGTCGAGAAGATGACGCTGGGCCTGCAGAAGCTGGCGGGCGAGGACCCGTCGCTGCGGCTGCGCACGGATCAGGAAACCGGCCAGACCATCCTGTCCGGCATGGGCGAGCTGCACCTGGAGATCATCATCGACCGGCTACGCCGCGAGTACGGCGTCGACTGTAACATCGGCGCGCCGCAGGTGGCGTATCGGGAGACGATTTCGCGTCCGTATACCGAAACCTATACACACAAGAAACAGACTGGCGGCTCCGGCCAGTATGCCGAGGTGAAGCTCATCTTCGAGCCGCTGGAACGCAACGCCGGGATTGTCTTCGACAACAAGGTGGTCGGCGGTTCGGTGCCGCGGGAATACATTCCGGCGGTCGAGAAGGGCATTCGGGTGCAGGCCGATACCGGCGTGCTGGCCGGCTTCCCGACAGTTGACTTCAAGTATACGCTGGTGGATGGCAAGTACCACGACGTCAACTCGTCGGCGCTGGCCTTCGAGATCGCTGCCAAGGCGGCCTTCCGCGAAGGCATGAAGAGCGCCGGTCCAATCATCCTGGAGCCGATCATGGACGTGGAGGTCACCACGCCACAGGATCACGTCGGCGACGTGGTGGGCGACCTCAATCGCCGCCGTGGCATGATTCAGAACCAGGAAAGCTCCGGGTCGACCGTGATCGTGCGGGCGCACGTGCCGCTGAAGGAGATGTTCGGCTACATCTCCCACCTGCGCAGCATGACGAAGGGCCGCGCGTCGTTCACGATGCAGTTCCATCACTATGATCCGGTGCCGCGGAACATCGCCGACGAGATCATGGCCAGGAGCGCCTGATCTATAGGAGAAAGGCCGCAACTGGTCACGGCTGCAGCCAGACTGGCTCCTTGATCCTGGCCAGGAAGGCGGCGTGGGCCGCCAGCTCTGCCTCGGTGGGCTGGATTGGGTGGGGCGTGCGGGGGCCGGTGGGAACGTAGACGGCCACGGACCCATGCCGCTCCTGCGCGGACAGCGATAGGCCACGCTGCCGGCCGCCGGTCAGCTCGACATAGACGTCTGCCAGAAGCCGGCAATCCAGCAGCGCGTTGTGCGAGGTTCGCGCCGATAGATCGATGGCAAAGCGGCGGCACAGCGCGTCCAGGCTGTTGGGCATACCTGGAAAGCGGGTTTTTGCGAGTAGCAGGGTATCGATCATGCGGTCGCGTGCCAATGCGGGCAGGCCTGCACGCCCGAATTCCATGTCGAGGAAGCCAAAGTCGAACGCCGCGTTGTGGGCAATCAGCTTGTCGTCGCTCAGGAACTCCAGAAGCGCCGGCGCTACCTCGGCGAAAACCGGTTTGCCTGCCAGGTCGGCGGCAGTCATGCCATGCACACGGGTGGCCTCTGGGGGAATGTCGCGCCGCGGATCGATCAGCGCATGGAAAAGCCGGCCGGTGGGCAGGTCGTTGATCAGCTCCAGCGCGGCGATCTCGATCAACCGGTCGCCGTTCAGCGGGTCCAGGCCGGTGGTCTCGGTGTCGAACAGGTACCGAACGGATCATGTGCGCAACCCCCTGATGAACCGGTGCAGAACGCGCAGCGTGTGGTGGCGCGACAGCCCGGTGTGAACCACCAGGTCAGCGCGCCGGCGCTTCTCCTGGTCTGGCATCTGACGGGCGACGAGCGCCCGGATATCGGCAATGTTCATGCGCCGCCGCTGGCGCACACGGTGCACCTGGATCGATGGCGGCGCGGAAACGACCACCACCGTGTCGACGCGCTTGTCACCCTTGGTCTCGAACAGCAGCGGGATGTCCAGCACCACGGCCCGCGCGCCGGCCCGTCGCGCTCGGTTGACGAAGGCGCGTTCCTCCGCCTCCACCATCGGGTGCAGAATGCGTTCCAGGCGGGCGAACGCGTCGCGATCATTCAGCACCGCCTGACGCAGGGCAACGCGATTGACGGCACCCTCCCGCACCGTTCCCGGAAATGCCGCCCCGATCGCCCGCACCGCTCGGCCGCCCTTGGCCTGCATCCGGTGCACCGCGGCGTCGGCGTCGAAGACCGGAATGCGGGCGCGCCGGAAGGCGGCGGCGGCGGTGGATTTGCCCATCCCGATGCCGCCGGTCAGTCCGATGACCCTCATGCTGGAAGCAGGTCGGCGGCGACAAAGCGGCGCAGCGCTTCGTCCACCTCCGGCTGCACGCCAAACCATGATTGAAAGCCCGGTACTGCCTGGTACAATAGCATGCCGAGGCCGCCGACGCAGGGGATACCGCGGGTCCGGGCGGCGGCCAGCAATGGCGTTTCCAGCGGCACGTAGACGAGGTCGGCGATGGCCAGGCCGGGCGCGCGGCGGTCCAGATCGATGGCAAGAAATGGCTGCTCGTGCATCCCCAGGGAGGTCGTGTTGACCAGCAAGGCATGATCGGCAAGGGCGGCATCACGCTGATCCCAATCGATGATCTGCAAACCCGGCAGATCATTGGCGAGCCGCTCCGCCCGGGCCCGAGTCCGGTTTGCCAGGGTAATCTGGACGCCGAGATCCAGTAGGACGGCCGCGACGGCGCGGGCCGATCCGCCGCCACCCAGAATCAGCGCGGGGCCGGCGGCGGGATCGATAGCCTCGGCGCGCAGGTTTGCCAAAAACCCCCAGCCGTCGGTGTTGCTGCCGTTGATCCGTCCGTCTTTGAACACCAGCGTGTTGACCGCGCCGGCGCGGCGTGCCGAAGTCGTCGACGAAGTCGCAGATCTCGAACGCGGAGACCTTGTGCGGGATGGTGACGTTGATGCCGGCGAAGCTGGACAGCATCAGGCCGCGCACGGCAGTGGGAAAATTGTTGGGATGGATCGGCAGCGGCAGGTAGGCGCCATCGATGCCGTAGCGTTGCAGCCAGAAGCCATGCAGCCGGGGGGAGCGGGAATGGCTGACCGGCCAGCCGGTGATGCCCGCGAGTCGCGCCTTGCCAGACAGGATGTTCATGCTGGCAACATTCCCCGCATGGCCCCGAAGATCAACCTCGCGCAGGTCAGCCTAGGAATTTTTCGGTCCAGGTCTTATAGTCGCCCTCGCGCGTCACTTTCGCCATCAGGTCGGCCGAGGCGACACCCTGCAACGCCGACGGCTTGGTTCCGTCCCGCAGCGCCTTCAGCGTGTCGTATGTCGCTTTCACGGCGGCGGAGAACGGCTGGTGGCCCTGTAGGGCGATCCGCACGCCCCGGCTGGCCAGGTACTCCTTGTCCTGGAGGTCGCTGGAGACGCCGCCCAGCATCAACGGGATCTTGATCTCCTCGGCGATCGAAGTCGAGGTCGTGGCGGGTCAGGCCGCCGGCGATGAACAGCGCGTCGACGCCTTCCTGCTCGTAGGCTTTGAGGCGCTTGATGCCGTCCACCAGACCGCTGATCGCCGGCGCGCTGGTGCGGCCGATGACGACCATCGCCTTGTCCTCCCGCGCGCTCAGGGCGGCGCGCATCTTGCCGATGCCTTCCTCGATGGAGATCAGCGTCGGCTTCTTCTCGCCGAAGCCGCGCGGCAGAGAAGTGTCCTCGATCATCAGACCGGCGACGCCGGCGGTTTCCAGCTCCTGCACGGTGCGCATGACGTTCAGCGCGTTGCCATAGCCGTGGTCGGCGTCGACCATCAGCGGCAGCTTGCCGGCGCGGTTGATGCGGTAGGCCTGCGCGGCGAATTCCGTCAGGGTCAGGACGATCAGGTCGGGCGCGCCGAGAACAGTGAAGGAGGCGATGGAGCCGGCGAACATGCCCACCTCGAAGCCAAGGTCCTCGGCGATGCGGGCGGAGATGGCGTCGTGCACCGACCCGGGGTGGATGCAGGCACTGCCGGCCAGGACGGCACGGTAGCGTTCGCGGCGATCGGTCCAGTGCATGGTTTCCCCCGTGTCGGTGTCGCGGCATGGTAGGAGCCTTGAGGGCGGCGGGGAAGGGACGGGACGATGGCCGAGGTGGAACATCATTACGCCGATCTGGGGGATGTCCGGCTGCACTACGTCACCGCGGGCAGCGGATTCCCGGTGGTGCTGCTGCATGGCTGGCCGCAAAGCTGGTACGAGTGGCGGCAAATCATCCCAGGATTGGCCGAGCGGTTCCGGGTGATCGCGCCTGATCTGCGGGGGTTGGGCGATTCGTCGCGGCCGGCGGATGGCTACGACAAGCGGACGGTCGGCGGGGATGTCTGGCGCCTGGTCAGCGACGTGCTGGGCATCGGGGAATTCTATCTGGTCGGACACGACTGGGGCGGGCCCACGGCCTACGCCATCGCGGCGGCACATCCGGAGGCGGTGCGGAAGCTGGTGATCCTGGATGTGGCGATCCCGGGTGATGGCAGCCAGAACATCAGCCAGGGTGGCCGCCGCTGGCATCACGCCTTCCACCAGACATTGGATCTGCCGGAAGCCATGGTGTCGGGCCGAGAGGACATCTACCTCGGTTGGTTCTACCGCACCTACGGTGCTCGGCCGGATGCGATACCGGAGCGTGATATCGCCGAGTATTTGCGGGTGTATCGTCAACCGGGGGCCTTGCGGGCGGGGTTCGCCTATTACCGAGCCCTGCCGCTCGACATCGCCGACAACCAGGAGACGGCGGGACGGTTGAAGCTGCAGATGCCGGTGCTGGCGCTGGGCGGTGATCGAGCTTGGGGTCGTGGCATGGAGGTGGTCGAGTCGTTGCGGCGCATGGCGGTCGATGTGCAAGGCGGCGTGATCGAGAACTGTGGCCACTGGGTGCCCGAGGAGCAGCCCACGGAATTGCTTCGCCGCCTGCTTGCGTTCTTCGATGAAGGCATTGGGGGTCGCGGATGCTGATCGTCTTCGCTGGCTTGCCCGGGACCGGGAAATCCACCGTTGGGGCCGTGCTGGCTCGCCGGCTTCGAGCGACATATGTTCGTATAGACACGATAGAGCAGGCGCTGCGCTCGTGTGGCACCTTGCCGGCCGGGGTGGTTACCGAAGGCTACGCGGTCGCCTATGGCGTTGCGGAGGATAGCCTTCGGGCTGGCAGCACGGTCATCGCGGACTCGGTCAATCCCTTGCCGGTGACACGGGATGCTTGGCTTGCGGTGGCGAGCCGTGCGGGAGCAGCCTGTACTGGAAGTCGAGACTGTCTGCTCCGATGTTCGGGAGCATCGCCGTCGGGTTGAAGCCCGGCCAAGTAACATTGTTGGCCTGAAGCTGCCGACATGGGATGATGTGACTGGGGCGAGATTATCGGCCGTGGGACCGGCCGCATACTGTTCTGGACACGGCTGGGCGCACCGTCGAGGAGGTTGTCGCGGAGGTTCTGTCAATCACAGCCATTGGTGGATTGGCGGAGCGAGGCGTGGCAACCAGTATGCGCTGAATCGCTTCAACCTGGCTGTGCCTTGTGATGGTCAGGTTGTGAAACCTGCTGTTTTCGAGTAGTCTAGCTATGATAGCTAGATAGGACATAATTATGTCGACGGTGAACCTCTTCGACGCCAAAAATCGGCTGAGTGCTTTGATAGATCAAGTCGAAGAGGGGCAAGAGGTGACCATCACCCGGCGAGGAAAGCCGGTTGCCCGCCTGGTTCCCGTCGCGACTCAAGCGGACAGGGCGCAAGAGGCTGTGGCCAAGCTTCACGTCCTCCGACAGGGTATTGCTGCTCGGGGCCAGAGCTTCACGTGGGCTGAGTTAAAAGAATATCGGGATACTGGCCGGCGTTGATGCGCTGCGTGCTGGACAGCTCAGCGGCTCTCGCCTGGGTGCTTCCAGGCGAGTCAGATGACACGACAGATGCGCTGCTTTCCAATGTTGCCGATCAGGGCGCCATCGCGCCGGGGATCTGGCCGCTGGAAATTGCAAACGTGCTCTGGATCGCACAAAGACGCGGGCGAATGACTTTGGCGGAACGCTTGCAGGCACTTGCGCTCCTGTCGGACTTGCCGGTTCAGATCGATACAGGAACGGCGGCACGGGCTTGGGGTTCCATTTCGGCGTTGGCGGCTTCTCGTGGCCTTACTGTTTATGACGCGAGTTATCTGGAGTTGGCGTTGCGTCTAGCGTTACCGCTTGCCTCGGCCGACAAGGATTTACGCCAGGCGGCCGTGGTCTCCGGTGTGTTGCTGATCGGGTGAGCAATTGGTTCATCTACGAACCGGCGCTCGCCGCAGCGCAGGATCTAATATCGATGATGTTTGTGCCGGCCAATGCGAAGCTCGGGAGCTGCGTTCGTTAATGCCATCAGATAAACGAATCGCACCACGATATTCATGGTTGATAAAGTCAGCCGGATGATACTCGCCGAGTACTACAGCCGGTCCTGATTCAACTTGGACCTTCGCATCCGGCTTCCGCACGCGCTAAGATCTGCTGGAAATCATCCCATTGGTGCTCAGTTGCCTAAAGCGAGGCTCGCCCAAGCTTCCGACCTAGGGCGGTTGCTTGATCTCTTCAGAGAATCGGAAGTGAGTTCGATCGTGGAGTCGATGGATCGTGCCGAAAGCATTTGGTCCGAAACACTTGCGCGCAAAGGAGTGGCGGTCTTTGTCTCGGAAGCAGGAACCAGGATTGCAGCAACTTGCATGCTCGTTACCGCTCCAAACCTTCTGCGCGGCGGACATGGACACGGATTCCTCGAAAACGTTGTCACCCACGCCCAGTTTCGTGGGCAAGGACATGGTCGCGCAGTCGTCGAGGCCGCGCTCGCCGAAGCCTGGGCGGCCGATTGCCACCACGTACTGCTTCAAAGCGGTCGAAAGGACCCTCGTGTTCGTCGCTTCTATGAGAGTTGTGGCTTTAAGCCCGGAGTTCGGGTCGGCTACGTTGTGTGCCGGCCAGCATAGTTCGATTTCGACATTGACCCGCAATCCGTTTCCGGCGCGCAGTTCTTGCACTGGTCGGCACAATGCTGACATTTGCTTCAGCTGTCTCTGTCGTTTATCCTTTGAGCGAAATGGATCCGTGGACGGGGGAAGGATAGTTCATGTCTGCGATCGAGATCGCGTGGGGACGTTTGATAGCCGAGGCGAGCGTCCCGGGGATGGCGTCGGCCGTCATCCGGAATGGCCGGCTTGATCGCTACATTTGCTGCGGCACGCGCAGCGCGCAGTCGCCTTCCCCGGTGGATGAGGACACTGTCTTTGACGCTGCCTCGTTGAGCAAACCGGTGTTCGCCCATGTCGTCCTTCAACTCACAGATCAGGGATATTTACTGCTCGACGCTCCGTTAAGCCACTACCTGCCGAGGTATGTGTCGGGTGATGCGCGAGCGACATCGGTCTCCGCCAGACATATACTCAGCCATAGCGCAGGTTTTCCGAACTGGCGCAATGCCGACTTGCCGCTCAGGACCTATCTCCAGCCCGGAGAGCGGTTCAGTTATTCTGGCGAAGGCTTTCTTTATCTCCAGAAGGCGGTTGAGGCGATTACCGGGGAGAAGCTCCACATACTCGCCGAGCGCCTGGTTCTGGGGCCGTTTGAGATGACCCGGTCAAGTTTCTTCTGGGAACTGGCGCTTCGACCCAAACCGGGCCTATCCGCATGACGATTTCGGCAATGCAGCGGTCAGTTGGAAACCCGGGAAAGGGAATGCGGTGGCGACGCTCCAGACGACAGCCGCCGATTATGCCCGCTTCCTGCTGTGCGTTTTGGACGGTTCGCGGCTTCGGCCCGAGACAGCCCAGCTGTGGCTCCGTCCGCACATCGACGTGCGGCACACAAAGCCTCAGTCTCTGGGTCCTGAGTCCGAGGATGTAGCGACCGGCGTCGCCTGGGGTTTGGGCTGGGGCCTGGAGCCGACTGAGGGGACGTTCTTTCACTGGGGCGATAACGGCGCCTTCAAGGCATTCACGGTCGGTTCGGTAAAGAGCCGGGACGCGCTCGTGTTCTTCATGAATGGCGCACCAGGGCTCTCCCTTATGCCTGAGCTCGTCGCTGCCCTGATGCCCGGCAACCGGCCTTCGTTGGTTTGGCTCGACTACGGTCGCCACGACGCCCCGGTTCGATGCATGCTTCGTGCTGCGCGCATGCGCGGGTTGGCAGCGGTCTGGAAGGAGATAGAAGATGCTGGCCTTGGCGCCGATGACTTGCTGTGGATTGCGCGCGGCTTGATCGCGATCGGCTTTGACGAAGACGGTCTCTGGCTTCGAGAGCGAGTTAAGCAAGGCGAAGCCGACGGTCCTCCGCCGCGCCGCTGATCCGCATCGGACAGCGAGGACCCTTTTGCGCCCTCGAACTTCTGCGTCAGGATGACCTATGCCTTGACGGGTATCCAGATCTCCAGTCCACCGGCCCCGGTTCGTGGATCAAATTCTTCACCATAGCGTTCGAAGTTCGGCCCGTCGGCAACCTGATGACCTGATTTCGGCAGCCAATCGTTCCAAATCGTGGCGACAGTGCCGCGGATCGTCGAGATGTGGTCGCTGTGGGTGAATACGGCATAGGTCTGCTCGGGGATGCGCACGCGGCTGAGATCCGCCGGCAGCGAGGAAAAATCGACCACCTCGACCCCTGCGAGGTAGTCGTAATTGCCCGCGTCGTCGCCATTGCAGCAGACGCCGTAGGCGGTTTTGCCAATCTGGCTAGGGATGCCGCCGGGGTAGGCTTGGAAACGTTGCCACAGCGCGGGGATGCCGGCGCTCAACTCCCACGTGTAACGTTCCCCCAAGCCGGCAATCAGCAACGGCCGGCCGCTTTCCAGCCGCGGTGGCCGCAGGTTCGCGATCGGTGTCTCGTCCATTCTGAGAGGCTCCAACAGGTCAAGGTTTTTGGTGTTGCGCTGGCCGCGAATGCTTTCCGGAGTAACTCCGAACCGGTCGCGGAAGGCGCGGGTGAAGGCCTCGTGAGAACCATAGCCGGCATCGAGTGCCACCATCAAAATGTCGGGTGCACCCTCGGCGAGTGCCCGGGCGGCTTCGCTCAGGCGGCGGGCGCGCACATAGCGCATCACCGAGTGTCCCATCGTGACGCCGAAGGCTCGCACCAGGTGATAGCGCGAGACCTTGGCGACGTCGGCGATCTGCTCCAACGTCAGGTCGTCGGCGAGATGGGTCTCGATGAACCAGATGGCTCTGCTGACAGGGTTCATGATCGGCCCTTGGCTGAGGCGCTTTCAACTATAGGCGGTTGGTGCGGCGGCACTTGATCGCCGTTGCGCTAGACTAGCCCGTCGTTTCCATAAAACCGGTCATATCCAGTGGGTCCTGCGCTGAATGGTATCAGCGCTGGCGGATGCCGATGATCGGGGTCGCCACGTTCGGCTGGTGGTCGCGGAGCAAGTCGCGCGCCAAGCCATGCGTGCTGGCGCAAGCAGGAAAGCAATATTCAAACACAGATAAACACGGATTAAGGGCACAGATTAACACAGATGCTGGATTGACGGCTGAGAGCCCAGGTCAATTGTCGCTTCAGCTTCGAGCGGCAGCGTCGGACGCCCGGTGCATTCTTGTTTTCCCTCTAATCGGTGCCCTTAATCCGTGTAAATCTGTGTTTGAATTTGGCTTTCGTCTAACACATGAACCACATCCCAACCCATCCAATCCTGCTCTCACGGAGCGAATTGGCGGTATAACATCGGCGCTCAGTCCTGACTCGAACCTCATGTACCACATCATTGGCTTGGAAACGCGCGTCCATCGCCACCTCGGCCCGGGATTATTGGAATCCGCCTACGAGCGGCGCCTGTGTTGGACGCGTTACGACGATCTTTCCGGCGAGGCGCCCCTGACCCGACTGTTCAGGCGCCAGCCAAGGCACCCGCCACGGCGCCGCTCATGCAGGTCGCGATGGTGCCCGACAGGATGGTGCGCAGCCCGAGGCTGACGATCTCCGGCCGCCGCGAGGGCACCATCGCGCCCAGGCCGCCGATCATGATCCCCAGACTGCCGAAGTTGGCAAAGCCGCACAGGGCATAGGTCAGGATCATCCGTGTGCGCGGGGAGAAGGCATCCGGCGGCATGGATGAAAAATTCAAGTAGGCGACGAACTCGTTCAACACCGTCTTGGTCGCCATCAGCGCCGCGGCGGACGCGGTTTCGGCCCATGGCACGCCGACCAGCCACATCACCGGACGAAACGGGATCTCAAAAATGCGTTGTAGGGTCAGTGGACCGCCCTGCCAGTCCGGGAACAACCCGAGCAGCATGTTCACCAGGGTCACGAACGCGATGGTTACGATCAGGGTCGCGATGATGGCAGCCAGGATCGGTATTCCGTCCATGGTGCCCTTGACCAGGGCGTCGATGGCACTGACCGGTGGATCATCGATCACCAACTGGCCGTCCGTCCGTTCAGTCGCGGTGAACGGCACCATCAGGGCAGCGACCGCCAGGCCGGCCGGCGTGCTGATGATGGAGGCGATCAGGATGTGGCCCAGTGCATTCGGCACCAGCGGCGCCAGAAACGACGCATAGATGATCATCACTGTTCCGGCCACACCAGCCATGCCGCAGGTCATGAGTGCGAAAAGCTCGCCGCGCTGCATGCGCAGCAGGTAGGGGCGTACCAGCAACGGCGCCTCCACCATGCCGACGAAGACATGCACCGCGGCGCCCAGCGCCAAGGGGCCACCGATCCCCATTGAGCGGCGCAGCAGCCAGGCGAACGCCGCGGTGATCCGCTGCAGCGCGCCCCAGTGGAACAGCAGCGCGGCCAGCGCGCTGATTGTTAGCACCAGCGGCAGCGCCTGGAACGCAAGGATAAAGCTGGCGCCTGGATGGGCCTCGGCGAATGGCAGTGCGCCGCCGGCGAGATAGCCGAAAACGAACTGGGTGCCGGTCAAGGTCGCTGTCTGCAGCGCGTTGGCGGCGTTGCTCAGCCAGAACATCGGCCGATCAGCCCCTGGGACGCCGATCAGCACCAGCGCGAAGGCGATCTGCAGGCTGACACCAGCGGCAACGGTGCGCCAGGGTATCCGACGCCAGTCCTCGCCGCACAGGAAGGCGAGCAGCAGCAGGGCCATGAGCCCCAGACCCGCGTGCAGCATCGCGATGATCAGGCAGCCGGCTTCTGGTTGAACGGGTAGTAGGCCGGGAACTCACCAACCGTCGTCATGTCGACCTCCACCATGGTCAGTCCTTTGACCGCCAATGCCTTGGCAACTGTATCGCCGAATGTATCGGCATGATCACAGCGGAAATAGGGGATATCCGACAGTGCCGCCAGCTTGGCGATATCGGGGCTTTGCAGATCGGCATAGAAACGACGGCCTTGCGCGGTGGCGTCCTGGATACGCTTGATCACGCCGTAGCCGCGGTCGTTCATGACGATCACGACGATGTCCAGGTTTTCCTGGACGGCGGTCCACAGCTCTCCGACATTGAGGAAGAAGCCACCGTCGCCGGTCATGACGACTGTCTTGCGGCGGCCGGCCGCGACGGCCGCGCCAATGCCAAGCGGGAAGCCCTGGCCGATGCCGGCACCAACCGGATAGACGTTCTGGTTCGGATGGTAGATTGGGAAGACGCGGTTGCCCCAGGTGGTGTTGTTCTGCGTCACATCGCGTGCCCAAATCGCGTCCTTCGGCATGACTTCGCGCAATTGCTCGCTGAATGTGCCGTAGACGCCGAGGGTCTCGATGAACGCCTTCTGGGCGGCGCGCTTGAGCGCGACGAACTCGTCCGTGTAACCCTGCGACACGTGCAGCTTGTCGGCGATTCGGCTGACCAGGCCCTGCAGCGTCGCGCGGGCATCGCCGCAAACGAAGTAACGGTTGGCGTAGGTGCGGCCGTTGGCGCCGGGATCGCTGTCGATCTGGATCAGATTGTCCGGCAGCTTAACCGCGAAGTCGCCGGTTTCATGGCCGCGCAGGCGACTTCCGGCGACCAGACACAAATCGATGGTCTGGTAGAAATCCGTGATGATCGGCAGGCCGTTGCCGGTCAGCCCGCCCAGGTTGCGGGGATGATCCTCCGGCACTGTGCCACGGCCGTTGAAGCTGGTGACCATGCCGAAGCCCATCTCCAGCAGCTTGGCCGCGGGACCGCCGGCTTGCTTTGCCCCGTTGCCCAGCCACAGCATTGGGCGTTTGGCGGCAAGGACGCGTGCGGCCAGCTCGTCTAGCTCCGCGCCGGTCGGCGTGCGGGGCGTGGGCAGCGGAAGAACAAAATTATCCAGTTCGGCGGGGCGCTCGATCTTCTGGCGCTGCAGGTCGATCGGCACCTCCACGCTGACCGGTCCCATCGGCGGGCTGAGTGCCTCCACGGCGGCGCGGGTCAGCACGCCGATGGCATTCTGTGCCGAACGGATGCGGTAGGCGGACTTCGACACCGAGGCCAGCATGCCGAGCTGGTTGACGGGGTCGTGGACGGTGCCAAGCTCCTGGTCGACATGACGGGTGGAGGTCTGGCCGGTGATGTGCAGCACGGGGGAGCCGGCGTAGCGGGCCTCGATCAGGCCGCCGACCGCGTTGGCGGCGCCGGGCCCGGTGGAGGAAAAGATCACGCCCAATCCCTGGGAAACCCGTGCGTAACCGTCCGCCATATGGGCGCCGCCAAGCTCGCCACGGGCCATGACGAAGCGGATCGTGTTGCGGCGGCCGATCGCATCCAGCATCGGAATGTTGTGCACCGAAGCGATGCCGAACACGGTGCTGACGCCGCACGCGGAGAGGAATTCGGCGACGAGGTCGCCGACGGTATAGTCGCTGGCCATGATCTGCTTCCCCTTGAGGCGAGGACAGGCTGAAACAGACGCTTTGCGCCGTCAACGGCGGTTGGCCGTCCGGGCCAGGATGGGTGTGGCGGCCGACCGGCGATACCAGAATGCAGATCGCCGCGACGGCCATGAAAGGACTGATCACCGGATGACCAATTGATTGCGCGGCGGACGGCACGCAAGCGCTTTCCCGACCGTCCGGGTATGACTGCCTATTTTCGCCTTCGTGCTGCACGAAGACAGTCAATTCGTCATAGCCGCCGACGTTGGGGCAGGCTTTTGATCTCTTGGCCACGCAGGGGCTGCCTGCAACTTCCTGCCGACATTGACGTCGCGCTTGACGAGGCGGTCGCGGCGACGCTGAAGAAGGCATGGGAGTTGTGTCATCTGATCGACCGCTGTTCGGGAGTATATGATTTTGTCTGAACCGATCGAAAACCACGGCATTATCGGCGACCTGCGCACCGTGGCGTTGGTCGCGCTGGACGGAACCATTGACTTCCTCTGCTGGCCCGGCTTCGACAGTCCCAGCGTCTTCGCCTCGCTGCTCGATGACGAACGGGGCGGCAGTTTTGAACTGGCGCCGATGCTGGACGGATCACGGCACCGGCAACTCTATCTGCCCGACACCAATGTGCTGCTGACGCGCTTTCTCTCCCCGGACGGCGTCGCCGAAATCTCCGACTTCATGCCGCTCGGCACTCCGGATGCGGCGCAGCGTCTGGTGCGTCGGGTCAAGGCAGTTCGCGGCTGCATCCGGTTCCGCATGCGCTGCGCGCCCCGCTTCGACTACGCGCGCGCCGACCACACCGTGCGCGAGGATGCGGGCACGCTGGTGTTTACCTCCGGCGGCCAGGACGGTTCGGCGCTGCGGTTGCGTGGTGGCGTGGCACTGCGGGTGGAAGACGGCGCGGGCATTGCCGAGTTCAATCTCGAAGCTGGGCAATCCGCCGCCTTTGTGCTGGAGGACGCGGCGCTCGGGATTGACTGCGCCTCGAGCGATGCGGACTACGTGACCTCGGCGTTCAAGGTCACCTCGGACTTCTGGCGGCGTTGGAGCGGGCGTTCGAGCTATCGCGGTCGCTGGCGCGACCAGATCAACCGCTCCGCTCTCGTGCTCAAGCTGCTGACGTCCTCGGAGCATGGTTCGATCGTGGCCGCAGCGACCTTTGGCCTGCCGGAGGCGATCGGCGGCGGCCGCAACTGGGATTACCGCTACACCTGGATGCGAGACGCGGCCTTCACGGTTTACGCCTTCCTGCGGATTGGACACACCGCGGAGGCCACGGCTTTCATGCGCTGGCTGTCAGGGTGCGCGGGGGACTGCGACTCGGACGGCCAGTTGCAGATCATGTACGGCGTGGATGGACGGGAAGACCTGCCGGAGACCGAGTTGCCTCATTTAGCCGGCTATCGCGGCTCCGCGCCGATACGTGTCGGCAATGCCGCCAGCCGCCAATTGCAGCTCGACATCTATGGCGAACTGATGGACGCGATGTACCTCTCGGACAAGTACGGCGAGCAATTGTCCTGGGAAGGCTGGGAAGGCATCACCCGCTCGATGAACTGGGTGACCGAGAACTGGCAGCGCCCGGACGAAGGCATATGGGAGGTGCGTAGCGGACAGCGCGAGTTCCTGCATTCGCGGCTGATGTGCTGGGTGGCGCTGGATCGGGCGCTGCGGCTGGCAAGCAAGCGCTCGCTGCCCGCACCCACATCGCGCTGGCTGCAGGCGCGCGACGCGATCTACCGCGACATCCATCAGCATTTCTGGAACGAACTCGCTAGGCGCCTTCGTGCAGAGCAAGGACAGCAGCGCGCTTGACGCTGCCTGCCTGCTAATGCCGCTTGTGCGCTTCATCAGCCCGACCGACCCGCGCTTTCTCTCGACGCTAAAGCTTGTCGGTGAGCAGCTGATGGACGACAGCCTGGTGTACCGCTACTCCGCCGAGGCCTCGGCGGACGGTCTGGACGGTGCTGAAGGCACCTTCAATATGTGCTCGTTCTGGTATGTCGAGTGCCTCGCCCGGGCAGGCGACTTGGCGCAAGCGCGGTTTTTGTTCGAGAAAATGCTTGGCTACGCCAATCACCTTGGCCTTTACGCTGAGGAGACCGGACCGGCCGGTGAGCACCTTGGTAATTTTCCGCAAGCCTTCACTCATTTGGCGCTGATCAGCGCGGCGTACTACCTTGATCGCGCGCTGTCGGCGCAGGATGGGGGAGGCAAAGCGGGCGGGTGACCCACGGTTGCCGGCAAGCGGCGTCAGGAAAGCCCGTGACTGACAGCAACCACCCCCGATGTCGGCAGTTGCGCGGTCACGTGTCCGATGCAACGAATGCGGTCAGGGTGGTCGGGCAGGACGTTCCACGCAACCACGACCTCAAAACGCAGCGCCAACGCCGGCGGCCATGGCGGAGCGACTGCCTTCGTGGTGGTTCGTGTTCTTGGTGGCAAACCGGTAGACGGACCACATACCTGCGTCAGGGGTGCCACTCTGACCGTCGGTCCAAGCTGCGGACCGGGTGCCGTGCCATCGCGGGAAAATCTGTGCCTGTTTGTTCTTTCGAAAGATTTTACCACGAAGCCGACCAGCGTGCTGCGCCCGCACCGCGATATGAGGAAATGACCGTATGGTGTCTGGCGGCACGGACCGAACCGGGACACCCTGACCTAGCGATCGCTTAGAGGTCGAGTGTGTTGTGGTGGTTTTCGTAGCCCCGTCACGAAGTCTGATCCGCGCCGCCTCAAGGGTATTGCCCTTGTCGCCTCCGGCAACGGGGAGCACGCATGGTAGAGTTTGACTTTATCGCGCGGCGTAAGCGGTTGCACTTCCCCAAGAAGGAGAGGCGCATGGACGCAATCGCTGCATGCTGCGCCGGGCTGGACGTTCATCAGGCAACCGTTGTCGCCTGTGTGAACAAAGGCCCGGCAACAAAACGATCCCACAAGGAGACCCGCACCTTTGGGACAACCCGCACGGCTCTGGAGGCGATGCGGGCGACCGAGCACGCGAGGGAGGGCTGGTTGTCGACATCCGGCTGCACTCTGGTGGCGATGGAGAGCACCGGGGTCTACTGGTGCCCGGTTTACGCCGTGTTGGAGGGCCACTTCGATCTGATCGTCGGCAACGCGCAGCACATCAAAAATGTGCCGGGGCGCAAGACCGACGTGAAGGATTGCGAGTGGATCAGTGATCTGCCCTCCCTCGCGTGCTCGCTCGCCCGCCATGGACTGATCGCCCGCAGCTTCGTCCCGCCGCGGCCGATCCGCGATCTGCGCGACCTGACCCGCTACCGCCGCAAGCTCGCGCAAGTTCAGGCCGGCGAGCACAACCGGCTGATCAAGCTGTTGGAAAGTGCCAACATCAAGCTCTCCGGGCTGATCAGCGATGTGTTCGGCGTCTCCGGCCGGGCGATGCTGCGGGCCCTGATCGCCGGCGAGGAGACGCCGGCCGATATGGCGCGCCACGCGCGGGGGCGGATGCGGCGCAAAATGGAGGTCCTGGTGCAAGCGCTGAACGGCACGATCAACGACGACCACCGCTTCCTGTTGCAGATACAGTTCGGTCGGATCGAGGCAGCGGAGGCGGATCTTGCGGCGCTTGACGGGCGGTTGCGCGAAAAGCTTGTGCCTTATTCGCAACCGCTGCGGCGACTGATGAAGATCCCCGGCGTGGATTGGGTCACCGCCGCCACGATCCCCCGCCTGCGCAGGGGCAAGCATCGCCGAGATCGGGGTCGATATGGCCGCGTTTGCCTCTGCCAGTCATCTGGCGTCCTGGACCGGACTCTGCCCTGGCAACCATCAGAGTGCCGGCAAACAGAAGACCGGCAAGGTGCGTAAGGGTAACGTTCACCTGAAGACCGCGCTGGTCACTGCAGCCGTCGCCGTGGCGAAGAACCGTCGCTGCTATCTTGGTGAAAAACACCGCCGCCTACGCGCCCGGCGCGGCGAGATGCGGACACATGTCGCCATCGCGCACAAGATCCTCGTGGCGGTCTATCATGTCTTGGCAACCGGCTCAGACTATGTGGATCTTGGGCCAACCTACCTCGACCGGATCGATCAAAGGCGCACAGCGCATCAGCTGACCCGCCGCTTGCAAGATCTGGGCTACGACGTCCAAATTACACCAAAAGCCGCCTGATGGGCTGGAAAGCAAACCTACCAAGATCGCCGCCCATTTCTATTTCCATGATAGATACACGAAGACGGGGACATGCTGTCATACCCGGACCTTTTCAACCGGGTGATCGGGTTGGCGATCGAGAGTCACCGCAACGTCGGGCCAGGGCTTCTCGAGTTGGTCTACTGCGAATGCTTGGCCGATGAATTGGATCAAGCCGGCATCCCCTTTTCAGCGTGGGATCACTGTTCCGGTGGTCTATAATCAGCGAACGCTGCCACTTGGCTTGCGTGCCGATAGTCGATGGCGTCATCCTGCTGAAACTCAGGGCAGTCGCAGCCTTGCTTCCGGCGCACGACGCCCCGATCTGACCTACCTCCGCATCGGCCGCATTCCCATTGGCCTGCTGTTGAATTTTCACGCCCCTCGCCTGAAAGACGGTTTGCGGCGTTTCGTCGTCTGATACCGCTTGGCCTTTGGTCTCTCTCGCCGAGACAAGCTTGGCCCAGGCTTGACACCTGGGCCAGGATCGGCCTGCCGCGAAGACCGGGTCAGACGACGCCGAAATTAATCAGGTTTCGCACCGGCGCGCCGGTTTTCAGCATGTCGAAGCCCTCATTGATCTGCTCCAGCTTGATCTGGCCGGAGATCAAATGGTCCAGCTTCAGACGGCCCTGGCGCCACAGCTCCAGCAGCCGCGGCATATCGACGCGGAAGCGGTTGCCGCCCATGCTGGTGCCCTGGATCTTGCGGTCGCGCAGGAAATCGGCGCCGTGCAGCTCGATCTTCGTGCCGAACGGGATCATGCCGATGATCGTTGCGACGCCGCCAGGACGCAGCATGGCGAAGGACTGTTCGGCGGTGGTCTTGAGGCCGATCGCCTCGAACGAGTATGGCACGCCCTGGCCACCGGTCATGTCCTTCACCGCCGCGACCGGATCGACGTTGGAGGCGTTGATGATGTCGGTCGCACCCATCTCCTTGGCTTTTTCCAGTTTCGACTGGTTGGTATCGACCGCAATGATCTGGGCTGCTCCCGCCAATGCCGCGCCGTTAACGGCGGACAGGCCGATACCGCCGCAGCCTAGGACGCACACCGTGCTGCCAGGCTCGACCTTCGCGGCATTGAACACCGCGCCGACACCGGTCATCACGCCGCAGCCGACCAAGGCGGCGCGATCGAGCGGGATGTCCTGGCTGATTTTCACGACGGCATGTTCGTGCACCAGCATGTTCTCGGCGAACACCGACAGGTTGAAGGCCTGGTGCAATACGTCGCCTTTCCATTTCAACCGCCGAGCGGCGCCGGGCAGGAGTTTGACTTCGGTGTTGTCGCAGAGGTTGGTGTGACCGGTGGTGCATTGCGCGCACTCGCCGCAGAACACCGAGAGGCAGGTGATGACATGGTCCCCCGGCTTGACGTAGGTGACGTCCTCGCCCACCGCTTCAACCACCGCGGCCCCTTCGTGGCCAAGGACCGCCGGGGTCGGGAACGGATACAGGCCCTCCATGAAATGCAGATCCGAGTGGCACAGCCCGGCGTAGGCGGTGCGCAACAGCACTTCACGCCGCTTGGGCTTTTCGATGTCCACCTCCTCGATTGTCAGAGGTTGGTGGGGCGCGTGGAAGATCGCGGCTTTCATGATTGGTTCCTCCGGTTGTCAGCGATTTGGAACCCTAGCCGGGTCGGGCCCTAACGCCAATGCATCTGGTAGTACAGCGCCTTCCTCCGCCGAGCTGCTTCAGAAGCATCGCGCCGACGACGCCACTGACCTACGTGATGACAATCTTCTCCCGCGGGTCTTGGTCGCGAGGTCGCGGCCAAACACCAGTCTTGCACGGCTTCTCGGCGATTGTTGCGGCCTTGGTCGATGCTATAGGGCTGCATCGGTACTGGTCACTTAGATTTGGCAATGAAACAAGTGCTCACCGGGTTTGCAGGATGACAGGAATTCATTGTGGTTCAAAACTCTGTCCGGTTGGGAAGCCAAAGCCGGCCATTGTTGTCGCCCTACTCGGTTGCCACGACCACGACAACGTTGGCCTGATCTTTGATCAGACTGCGATAATGTCAGTCTCGCGCCGGTCAAGGTACTCGCGCGAGGCAAGCTTGCCTGTTGATATTGCACAGGCATTTTTGCGACCAAGGGGCCGCGTCTGCCGGCATCGATTTCCTACCGGACACTATTGGTGATACTCCGCTAAGCAGGGACAGCGCGGCGCCGCCGGGGAGCGCCGCCGCGCCGCTAGTTATCTTCCAGTGCCGCCGCCGGCGCCAGACGCCGTGGTGCCGGGTGTCCCGCTGCCAGATGACGCGGCACTGCCGCCGCCGGAACTCGACCCACCAAAGGCCTGTCCCTGTTGTGCCGCCTGGAGGCTCCGCTCGTTCAGGCGATCGACCGCGGCATCCTGCGATGTGTTGTTCCTCGACGTCCTCATCGCCATGTTGTGCCGGCGCGTCATCCCTGACTGATGCGACGTCGTCTTCGGTGACGTGTTGTCGGGGGTCGCTTCATTCGCAGTGGGAGTGTTTGCGCCTCCCCCGGCACCGGTGTCCCCGCTTGGTGTGTTGGTTTGTGCGAATACCGGGGAGGCTGTGAGCATCGCGACCGCACAAGCCGCTTGCAGCAATCGTGCCTTTGCCATGGTTATCTCCTTCAATCACTGCCGGAATTTGTGGCTACGCGGATCCGGCACAGGGCTCACGTGGGACCAACGCCGCATTCCAGCGTTCACATTGCGTTGCGGTCACGATGATTTATCAAGTCAGGAATTAGTTTGCAACGATCGATCCGACGGCGCGCCGAGATCGCCGAAGCCGGAGCAACGCTCTATGCGCTGATTGCCGCGAAGCGTGATGAGATCCCACGAAAGACGAAGGTGCGGCGTGCTCAGCACCGGTATTGGCGGTGCTTCAAGACTGGTCCAAATTTCATGCCGGGTTTCGTTCCAGATACCACGAAGGGTGGCCAATGACCGATCAGGCTGACACAAAGGTACGCCGCGTGATCGACAGCGCGGCCTTCAAGATGGCCGCGGCGACGCTGGCGGCAGAGCATGACCGCACCGTCACGGATATCATCACGCTGACTGAAACGGCCGCCCCGCCCTTCAAGGAACACACCCGCGCGCTGCGATGGCTGGAGATGGCGCGCGTACTTGGGCTCGATGCGCTGGAGGTCGACGCCGAAGGCAACGTGAGCGGCCTGCGGCGCGGCACCGGCAACGGCAAGCTGATCTGCGTGGCCGCGCATCTCGATACGGTGTTTCCCGAGGGCACCGATGTGAAGGTCCATCGCGATGGCAGCAAACTGTTCGCGCCCGGCATCGGCGACGACACCCGTAGCCTGGCAGTGCTGCTGGCGTGGATGCGGGCCATGAACGCCGCCGCGATCCAGACCCGGGCGGATATCCTGTTCGTGGCGGATGTCGGTGAGGAAGGCCTCGGCGACCTCCGCGGCATGCGGCATCTGTTTCTCAAAGGTCGCTACAAGGACCGCATTACGGCCTTCATTACCGTCGACAGCCCGGAGATGGACCGGATCGTCATCGGCGGTGTCGGCTCGAAACGCTACCGCGTTACCTTTGAAGGCCCCGGTGGGCACAGCTATGGCGCATTCGGCGTGGTTAATCCGCTGTTCGCCATGGCCGACGCGATCGCGCGACTGGGCCGCGTGGAGCTTCCCGCCAAGCCCAAGACCACGTACAGCGCGAGCGTGACGGGCGGAGGCACCTCGATCAACGCGATCCCGAACGCGGTGTGGACGGAATTCGACCTGCGATCTGAATCAGCCAGCCATCTCGCGGCATTGCAACAGCGGTTTTTTGAATTGGTGAAGGATGCGGTGGCAGCGGAGAACACCCAGCGGTCGACCGAGAATGGCCCGGTGACTTGCCGGATCGAACCGATTGGCGACCGTCCCGCGGGCGTGACTCCTGCCAGCGCGGATGTGGTGCAACTGGCTCGTCTGGCCATCGAGGCACATGGTTTCGAGACGCAGTTTGAATATTCTTCGACCGACGCGAATATCCCGATGAGCCTGGGCATTCCGGCGATCCGCATCGGCTCGGGGGGTAGCGGGGGCCGCGCGCACTCGCTGGAGGAATGGATCGACGTGGAGCCCGGGCTGAGCCTGCGGGGCATGACAGCGGGCCTTGCTGCCGTGCTCGCCGTGGCGGACATGGTCTGATCAAGCGGAGCGGACCCGGCTGGTCCGGTCGCGAAACGGCCCTGCCGCCGCCTGCGAGCCCTCCGGGCGCCGCTCGCCGATCCGGACTGTCACTAGGATGGCTGTTCGGCCGGAATTGTCAATTGCATCCCATGCCGTAAGCGCTTATACAGACGCCATGGCCGCATTCATGCCCGCCTCGCGATTTTGGTACCGCTGGTATTCGCCGGCGGCCTAGGATCGTGCCCAAGTAGCAGGACCCACAAGCCGCCCCATCCAGGCGGCTTTCGTTTTTCTGGCCTCATGTGCCGAAACCCGCTGAAGATGGAGTGGCCTCCGATCCCAGATCAAGGAGGTTTCCATGCAGCGTATCAGTCCGCGTCCCAGGCGTTTCGACTTCGATGTGATCACCGATCCCGTTGAACCGGGTCCAGCACCCAGGCCGCCACAGGACATCCCCTCCGTCCCGGCAACGGTCGCCCCAGTGCGGGGAGCGCCGGTGGACGCGACGAAACTCGCCGAATAAGGCGGTAAATCACCACCGGGTCCACGCCGGTTTCGGTGCCCATGGACCCGGCGGAAAGGCTTGAGCCCGAGGGGCAGGCGAGACATCTCCGGATCGGCCGCATCGATCCGTCTGAATATTATTTCGTTAGAAAAAGGAAAGGGTTTCGACGCCGACGCCGGCACGGACGGTGCGCAGCACCTCGGCCTGCTCCAGGTCGCAGACCGCGAGTGTGCCCTCATTGTGGTTGCCGATCAATACGATCCGTCCATTCTGGTGGAACGCCATGTTCATCGGGCCGCGGCCCAACTGCAGCAGTCGCTGCGTCTTGAGATTGGCATCGAAAATAGTCGCGAGCGGTGCGTCGAAGCTGGTGACGACGAGGTATTTGCCGTCGGGGCTGTAACGGGCAATCTGCGCTGCCTTCTCGTGTCCCTGCAACTCGATCGTGGACACCACTTCGTCCACCGCGGTGTCGACGGCGATGACCTGCGGCTTCTGAGCGTCGACGAGGACGACCATCTTGCCATCCGGCGACAGGCCGATCCCGGCAAGGCCGTTCGGCGCGGGGATCTTCTTGATTCGCTTGCGGGTGTTCAAATCGATCACGCAACTAAACCTGTCCTCCTCGTTTTCAGTGTAGAGCTTGCTGCCGTCAGGCAGGATCTCCATCCGGTGTGCCTTGTCGGAGCCGACCTCAATGACGTGTTCGATGCTGCCCGTCGCGGCATCCATCTCGAGTACCACACCACTATTCTCGCAGAGGCAATAGAGTTGGCCCCGCGGACCCCAACGCAGCCCGTGCGGAGCCAGGTATGGGTAGGTGCTGAAGTCGCCCATGTGCCGGCGCGCCTTCAAGTCGAAGAGCGCGATCAGGTGCCCGGGATGTGGATTGTTGCCGTGGATGCCATCGCCATAGATCGGGACGTAGGCGATATCTCGATCCGGCGCGATCAGCAATTCGTGGACTCGCGGGGCGAACGCGTCGAGGGTTACAACCGTCTCATAGCTGTTCGGGTCGAGGAACAGCACCTGGTTACCCACTTTATCAACGGCAATGAGACCGCTACCGCCGGTCATGAAATTCGGGTCGGCCATCGCTTGGCTCCGTGTTGGGAAAGACTTGCTGGACAAAGGAAGGCGGTTTGTGCCAAGCGCCGCGGGACAGTGCCGGTTCAGCGTGCAGCGAAAAATGCTAGCCTATTGTTTTCAGTGGCCTGCTGATCTCCGGCGATCGCCGCATACTGCGACGAAGTTCGGAGGGAGGACGCTTGCACGCTGCTCATGCAAGTCACTGGCCGCGCCGCTGCGCTGCCACCGTCAGCCAGCCACGCCGTCCTTCGCTGTCATGCGATACCTTCGACCTAGAAGCGCAGCATGGCCCGAAGCTTGTCAAGCCTGCTCCCCTGGGCATTCAGCAACCGTTGCAGCGGTGTATTGCGGCGGTTGATTAATGGTCGAAAGCGGCGAGGAAGATCGCGGGCAGGTTGCCGCCGTTTGCGCGGTGGGCTACTCATCGGTTGAGTCACCAGGGCGTTGTCAAGACGTCCGGCAACTGCACGAACCGGGATTGGAAGACATGCCATGAAGCTGATGTGGTTCCATCTGATGCCGTACACCGAACTGCCAGAGGACTTCAAAGAGAAGCATCCGTCGGTGTGGGTCGATATCCATTCGTCGCTGTTCGATCCGAAGCGCGCCCATCTGATGTACAACGACTTCATGGACGAGCTGGAATATGCCGCCGACTGCGGCTACGACGCGATCTGCGTCAACGAGCATCATTCCAACGGCTATGGCCTGATGCCGTCGCCCAATCTGATCGCGACCGCCTTGGCCCGTCGCACCACGGATGCGACGATCTGCGTCATGGGGAATTCGCTCGCGCTGTACAATCCGCCGACCCGGGTGGCGGAGGAATTCTCGATGATCGATGTGATCTCGGGCGGCCGGCTGATCGCCGGCTTTCCGGTCGGCACGCCGATGGACGATTGCTTTGCCTACGGCCAGAACCCGAGCCAGCTTCGCGACCGCTACCTGGAAGCGCATGACCTGGTGATGAAGGCATGGCAGGAGACGGAGACGTTCGCCTTCAACGGCCGCTACAACCAGCAGCGCTATGTCAACATCTGGCCGCGTCCGGTTCAGAAACCGCATCCGCCGGTCTGGATCCCAGGCGGCGGGTCGATCGAGACCTGGCGGTGGTGCGCCCAGATGGACTACGTCTACTGCTACCTGTCCTATTATGGGCATAAGGTTGGAAAGGCTACGCTGGATGGTTTCTGGGCCGAAATGGACCGTCTCGGCAAGGATCGCAATCCGTACCGCGCTGGCTTCGCGCAGACCGTTGCGGTCGCCGAAAGCCGTGACCAAGCGCTGGAGATGTATAATGATTCGGCCGAGTACTTCTTTGGCCGCTGCCTGCACATCGATCCGCGCTTTGCCGCCCCGCCCGGCTATACCACTGAAGCCACCATGCGCCTCGGACTGACCAGCCAGGTCAGCGCCGCCGCCGCCCAGTCCGTCGCCCGTCCGACCGAGATGAAGGACCTGGTCGAGGCCGGCTACATCGTCATTGGCAGCCCAAGTCAGGTGACCGAGCAGATCGTCGAGCTCGCCGAGAACCTCAACGTCGGCAACCTGATGCTATTGTTGCAGTTTGGCAATATGAACAAGGACCTGACCCGCTACAACACCAAGCTGTTCGCCGAAAAAGTCATGCCGACACTGAAGAAATTCTATGCGGAGTGGGAGCATCGGTGGTGGCCCAAGCCGATGGACGTGGCACAACGGGCAGACATCCCGGCCTATGCTCCGGCGATGCGGGCCGCCGAATAGTCGCTTTGGTCCGACCTCGCGGAGCGGTATAGGATGGACAGCATGACAAGCCGGCCGTTCCGTCCACCGGTTCCGCCACGCGCTGACACGCCCTTGTCCGTGCGAGACTTCCTGCGCGCGGTGCGCACCAACGCGCTGACGATGTGGCCGAGTGCCGCGTATGAACAGGACAGTGACCGTTCGTAACTTCCTTGGGCGAAAAACCATCCTGCTCAATGCGCCCGAGGCTATCCACCATGTCCTGGTGGGCAATCCCGGCAACTATCGCCGGACGCCGGCGACCATCCGGATCCTGCGCCCGATCACCGGCAAGGGTCTGCTGCTGAGTGAGGGAGAAGACTGGAAGTTACAGCGCCGCACCATCGCGCCGGCGCTGGCGCCGCGAGTGATGCCGATGCTCGCCAGCCATGTCGTCAGGGCAACCGAGGAGGCACTGTGCCGCCTTGCAGCCCAGACGAAGGCGCAACCGACAGCGCCCATGGATTTGCTGGCGGCAATGCGTGACCTGGCGCTGGACATCGCCGGGCGGTCGATGTTTTCACTGGAAACGGTCCAATATGGCGCGGCCTTGCGCAGGCTGCTGACCGAATATGGGGAGCACTATGCGAAGCCGCACCTGTTCGACATGCTGCTGCCGCCGCATATTCCCAACATTCGGGACTTAGGCCGAGCGTGGTTCAAGCACCGGTGGATGGGTCTGATTGCAACGATTATTGAGGCACGACTGCGCACCCCCGCTCCCGTTACACCGCGCGACCTGTTCGATCTTTTGCGTTCGGCTCGCGACCCGGATGGCGGCGGCGGCTTCTCTTCGGAACAACTGCGCGACCAGGTCGCGACGTTGCTTCTGGCCGGGCATGAAACCACCGCGGTGACGCTGTTCTGGGCGGTCATCATGCTGGCCCAAGTGCCGGAGGAACAGGAGCGTGTGGCGGAGGAGGCCTGCACCTCAACCATTGAGGCGACCACTGCCCATGCCGCTGTGGCCGGACTGGTCCATGCCCGGGCCGTGGTGAATGAAACATTACGGCTGTTTCCGCCGGCGTTCACGCTTGCGCGTCAGGCAATTGCGGCCGACCGGGCCGGTGACGTGGATCTGCCAGCCGGTGGATTGGTGCTGATCGCACCCTGGGTGCTGCACCGCCATCATGCGCTGTGGCGCGATCCGGATGCTTTCGATCCATCACGCTTTCTGCCTGATGCCCCACCCCCGCCGCGCTTCGCGTTCATGCCGTTCGGCGCCGGACCACGAGTTTGTGTCGGGGCGCAATTTGCAATGACGGAGGCGGTGCTGGTGCTGGCCTCCCTGGTTCGCAGGTTCCATTTCATACGGGATGACACGCGGCCCGTGCTGCCGGTCGGCATCGTTACGACCCAGCCGGATCATCCGGCCCTAATCAAGCTAACGCCCCGGATCCAAGGTTCGGGCTCCCGCGCGGGTTTGGCCGATGATCATGAAACCGGCACGCGAACGGCGGCGTAGCAGCGGTCCGAAGGCTTTGTAACGGACCCCGCAACAGCCGCGACCAAACTTGTATCAAATTGTCGGGGAAAATTGGCAGGCTTGTCGATCGCCACGCAAGGCTGAGCGTTTCTAGTTGGTCCTGCGGTCTCGGGAGCATCAGCCATGTCCAGCCAACCTCACAATCTGATCCATGACCCGAAGCATGCTGGGCCCGAGGCAGTCAGCACAATGGGCAAGCCCGCGCACGCGACAACGGCGCTGCGCGGCGTAAACCGATGCACTGTCCGGCCAGCGAACCTGATCGCTCATCAGGGGTATGCGGTTCTTGTCACCGATACATACGGCCGCATCGGCAGCGGAATTGAAGGCTTTTATCTGCATCAGACGCGCTTTTTGTCGCGTCTAAAGACACAGATCGATGGATCGGAGCCTCGGTTTGTTTCGGCCAACGTGGTCGATCACCACTTCATAACCGCTTACCACCTGGCACCCTCACGTGCTGGCAGCGCGGCTGCCCCTGAACGGGAGAACAATGATGCTTCAGAGAGTGAGGTGGTTCAGAAGGGCATTGAGCTGCAGGTCAACGCCTTTACCGGTGACGGGCTGCACGTGGATCTGATTGTAACCAATCATGCGCTGAGCAAGACGTGCGTCACGCTGTTGCTCGACCTGGCGGCTGACTTCGCCGACTTTAACGAGGCCATGGCGGGCAAACGGCAGCAGACCGGACTTGTCGAGCGTAGCTGGACCGGACGTGAGGGCGGTGGGCTGCTGCAGTTTCGCTACAAGCACCCGGAGCTGGATCTGGCAACTCGCTTGGAGCTCCGAGGTGGGGGGGACGTGATCGATCAGGGCAGCACCTTGGCTTGCTGCCTTATGCTGAAACCGGGTGAGCCGCACCTTGTTTCGCTCGACCTGTTGCCGTTGCTTCTAGGCAAGCAGTACACGCCCTTCTACGGACGCGACGGTGCTTTTGCCGGAGGGACCGAGGCAGCGGCGTTGCGCCGCGATTGGATCAACGGCTGCCAGCAGATCGACGCTGCCAATCCGGTCGTCGAGTTTGCGTGGCAGCGGGCCGTATCGGATCTCGCCTCGCTACAGATCCTTGAGGGTGCTTTGTCCGAACCGTTCATGATCGTGGGCGGCATACCAAGCTATACCGGGCTTTTTGGGCGCGATGCCTACGTTACGGGACTGCAGACGGCGATGCTCACGCCCGCCACGCTGCGCGGGGCCCTACAGGTCATCACACCGCTTAATGCTGAGGAGACGAATGATGAGCTGGACGCAGAGCCTGGCAAGGTGCTGCACCAGCGCCAACTAGGACCGCTCGCGCAACTGGGGATTAACCCGTTCCTGCGCTATTACGGCGACCAGTCAACGCCGGGGCTGTTCCTGCTCGCCGCCGCGACCGATCTTGCCCATACCGGCGACGTCGCGTTTTTCCGCTCGCTGAAAGACAAGCTGCTCGGCACGTTGAGCTGGATGAAGCACAATGTCGACGCTGTCGGATTCTACCCCTACCAGACCCGTTCTCAACACGGCGTGAAGAACCAAAGCTGGAAGGATTCCAGCGAGGCCGTGCTTTACCCCGACGGAAGAATGGTGAAGTCCCCGATTGCCATGGCGGATATTCAGGGGCTGTATTATGCCGGCCAGCAGGCACTGGGTCTTGCCTTTGCCCATGTCGGCGAGCACGCACTCTCGGCTGAATTGCTTGCCGAGGCGGATGCGCTGAAGCGTCGCTTCAACGATGCGTTCTGGATGCCGCAGGAGCGGTTCTTCGCGATTGCTCTGGACGCTGAGAAACAGCAGGTGAGAACCGTGGCATCGGATCCAGGGGCCTGCCTCGCCTATGGGATTGTTGACGACGACAAGGCCGAGGCGGTCGCCAACCGGCTGCTCGCCGAGGACATGTTCAGCGGCTGGGGCATTCGCACGTTGTCCAGTTTGCATCCGGCATACAACCCGTTCGCCTACCACCTCGGCACTGTTTGGCCGGCGTTCAACGCCGTTGCCGCATACGGACTGCGGCGGTATGGCTTTGACGACAAAATGTTTGCGGTCGCTGAAGGGTTGTTCGCGGCAAGCCAGGTTTTCGACCTCGACCGTTTGCCGGAGGTCTTCGGTGGGCATCCACGTGACGCGAGACATCCGCACCCCGGTGTTTACCCCGGCGCTTGTTCGCCGCAGGCTTGGTCGGCGGGGGCCGTGATCCTCCTGGTAAATACGATGCTTGGCCTGATGCCGCTTGCACCCCGCCATACGCTGGTGGTGGATCCTGCGCTGCCTGACTGGCTTCCAGAAATCGTGGTCAAGAACATCCAGGTCGGCACCAGCCGTGCAGCGCTTAGAGTCTGGCGCGATGCCACAGGGCTGACGGAAGTGGAGGTGCTGGATAGCGGAGGATTGTTGATCATCCGCCCCAACCACTCTGCCTCACCCTCAGGCCACGACCGGGTAGCGGCACGTTTCCAGTTGGCGCTGCATCCATTGATGGAAGGTGTACTCGCAGGGCGGCCGGAGAGACACGATTCGGGCAGCTAGAGCTACACCCGGCAGCTCGGACCGATGATCTTGCGAGTTTGTTGGTCAGGCAGTCAAAGGCGACAACGCTACCGAAACCCGGCTCGGATGCCGAGCAGCCGGATCTGACCTTGTTGGAGATCCAGCAATGCCGCAGTTACTTGTGGAACGCAGGTTATGCAATTTGATCGGAGACTGACCTAGCGAGACGCGCGCAGAGCACCGCGATACCAGGAATTGCCACCATAGCAACCAAACTGCCGATTGCCAGATAGACCCACAGTGCTGGAGCGATGTCGGCAAACCCGAGCACATACGGTGCTGCCATTATCCACCCGCCCATCAAAAGCCTGATCGAGGTCGCCCAGTGCGGGTGGCGCGTCAGGGAGGCAAGCCCGAAAAGCGCGGTTACGACAACACTGGTATAAGCCTTCCAAGGTGACACGCCGTTAGAAACGTACGACCAGGTCGCTAATGCCAAAGCAATAGCCGCCAACAGCACCACGAGATCCACGATGCTGTGCTGCCGTTCCCGCATTCCTTCCTGCTTCACGGTCTTGTCCCCCCTTGACCAATCCTAAACGGAGTGCCGGGCCCAGTAGGTGAACCGGGCCCGGCATCATTGTCAACCGACGGAGATCCGTCGCGGCATCGCCTGCTTCGCCTTCGGCAACGTCAACGTCAGCACGCCATCTTCAAGCTGTGCGCTGATGCGATCGCGATCGATCTTTCCGGACAGCGTGAACCCGCGTGCGTAATGTCCAACGATGTACTCGGTATAAACCGGCTCCATTCCCTGGTACTTCGAGAAGTCGATGTGCCCTTCGACCCGCAGCACGTCGTTCTCCAACTCAATGCTCAGGTCCTTTTTGTCGACGCCGGGCATCTCCATGATCACGGTGAGCATCTCATCCGTCTCAAAGATGTCTGAAGTCGGCACAAAGTAACGACCAGGAATCGTCTTTTCCTCTTTCTTGGCCAGCTCCTGCTTTTCGCGGACGGCTAGTTCCTGTGACTCCGACATTCCTTCCTCCTGCAAAGTATCAGCCGATCTTGATGGAACGCGGCTTATCCCGCTCCGCCTGCGGTAGGGAAAGCACCAAGATACCATCCTGATATTCGGCCCTTACGCCATCCGGATCGACTTCAACCGGTAGGGTTATGGAGCGATCGAAACGGCCCGCCAGCCGCTCCCGACGATGCAGGCTGGATTTTTCACCGTATTTCACGGTCTTCGTGCCGGCCAGGCGAATCGTGCGGCCTTTTACTTGCACATCAAGCTCAGACTTGTTCATGCCGGGCGCCTCGGCGATCAGCACGAAGCCGCCATCCTTGCGGAAGACGTTCAATGGCGGATAGCTGCCGCCACCGCTGGGACCTGATTGCAGCCAACCACTCGTCCTGAAGGATTCTAGTGCCTCTTGCAGCCCGAGCAGCGTGTTGAATGGATCGGAAAACAACGCCATTGCGCACTCCTCTTTGCTTGCCGAATCAGGGAGCGGCACGCCACACGAGGACGGAACCCAACGGCCGGTTTCGCCATTGTTCGCGGTTCCGATAGCGGTTAGCACTCCCTGGGTTCGAGTGCCACGCAGGTAGGTTTTGGCGTGCAGATGGTCAAGAGGATCAGGAACGAAATCCGCCCGATTGACTCGCGTTGCGGCACGACGCGATAGCGCGCCGGCGTCGCCTGGGACCTCGGTGCCCATTTGATAATGCTACTTTGGCGGCCATCTGACGCGGTTTTCTGCGCTTCCGGTGCTCACGGCCACTCGGCCGCTCCGCTCCGGTTCTCGACAGCCACGCAGGCTTCCTCGCCATAGCACATTCTGAAACGGTCACTCAGCGCCGTTTCGTGAGTCGTTCCGTTCAATCACGCCGCCTGCGGAAAGCCGGTGTCCATCCGGAAGCGTTCCTCGATATGTTCCGCCAAGGCGTCGGTCACCGGCTGCGTGGGTTTGCGCCCTTTCAGCATCACGATGCCGAAATCGGGCAGTTTCGGCAGGCCTTCATCCGGCCGCATCGGCCGAAGGCCCTGAGGCAATACGTTCAGGGCACAGACCGTCACTGCCAACCCGGCCAACACCGGCGCATGCGTGCCGATCTGAGTGCTGGACAGATAGGCAATGCGATAGCGGATGCCAGCCTGTTCCAGCGCAGCCTGGGCAGATGCGCGCCAGTTGCATGCGTCATGCGCCAGAGCCAGCGGCAGCGGGTCCTGGCGATGCGGCGCGTAGCGCGTCGACGTGATCCAGGTCAGTGGTCCGCGCCACAGCGACGCGAACGGCCAGTTGCGTGGCTGGACACCATCGGAGCAAAGCGTCAGGTCGAGCTCGCCGGCCTTCAGCTTTTCAACCAGGTGGGAGGAGGCGGCACACAATACGTCCACCTGCACCGCCGGATGGGTCTCGGCAAAGCGCTTGAGGATCGGCGGCAGGTAAGACAAGGCATAGTCGTCTGGCGTGCCAAGGCGGACAGTGCCGGATATGGCAGGCGCACGGCACGTGGTCAGGATTTCGTCGTTCAGTGCCAGGATCTGGCGGGCGCGGCCGAGCAGGTAGCGGCCGTGTACAGTGAGTTCGATGCCACCACCCTTGCCGCGATTAAGCACACTCTGGCCGAGAACCTCCTCAAGCCGTTTGATCTGCATGGAGACGGCTGACTGGGTGCGGCCCAACCTCTCGGCTGTCTGGGTAAACGTGTAGCCGTCGGCGATCAGCACGAAGGCATGCAGCAACTCGGGATCGAGGTGTGGCGAGGTCAGCATGTCCATCAATTTGGTTGATCCACGGCATCAATGCAATTCGTTTTACTTATTCCGGTCGATGAACAAGATGACCCCTTGTCACCTTGCTCCAACAGGAGGTCTGCAATGTCTGATCTGTTTGTCACCCGTTTCATGCGCGCGCCACAGCGGAACAGTGGCGGTTGGAACCACATGGTGGCCGCGGTCACGCTGGCCTGGCGCACTCACGCGACCCGGCAAGCGCTGCCGGAGCTGTCCGACCACCTGCTCGCCGACATCGGCCTGTCCCATTCAGCCGCGCTGGCCGAGGCCGCTCGGCTTCCCTGGGACACCCACGCGATGCGACGGCGGCGGCGCGGTCGCGGGCTGTGGTCCGTCATCCAGCGCCGGCTGGAGTGGATACGCATGCGCCGGTTGTTTACGGATGCTCGGCTCAGAACGGTTTTCTGGGGTGGGTAGTGTTATGCCTCCGAAGTTCGTCGCAGTCCGCGGCGAACGCAGGAGATGCGTAGGCCACTGAAAAAAGAGGACACTGATATCCCAGCGCACAGAAGCATGAGCCGCAACGCCATCACGTTTCGCCGCGCAAGCCGTATGATCCGCGATGCGAGGTCAATGCGCGATCGCATGTGGATGTTGGCCTGGCCTCAGGACGGCAGTGTCTGCTCGTTGTTGGTCGGCAGTCTGGCCGGAATGGCGTTGGCCTTGGGCCGGGATGCCGCCTCGGTGACAACCCCGAAGCGGACCATGTAAGGGCGAAACCGCAAACATTCCCGCTGCTCGACCAGTCCATGATCGTCGAACTGGTAATGGTGCTCGCCGTAGCCGCCCTTCGGCCGGGCCGACACGTATTGCTCGATCGCGGCGGCGGTCCGTGGCTGCAGTTGCATACCGAAATGACGGTAGACGGTGTCGACCGTGCTAACCGGGTCGCTGATCAGGTCCATGTGGTGGACATGGCACACAGGATCCGGCAAGCCGGCGTCGTTGCCAATATCCATCATGCGCCGAGTTCCGTCCAGCCAGCGCTGGCTTTCGATCGGCCCGAGCGTGCGCGGATCGAGCCGGCGTGTGAATGGCTGGCGCAAAACCTCTGTTAAGCGGGCTTGTGACAAAAGAACCTTCACCGGATCGCGGTGTACGAACACCAGCCGGGCATCCGGGTAAACCGACCGAATCGCCTGCAAGGCGAACAGGTGCTCCGGGCACTTTAGCACCCAGCGCCGAGCGATGCCGTCGTGATGCTGCAGATATTGCAGGAAGCGCTTGTGAAAACGGTAGGCCGGCAAGTTGTGAACAACGTCGGCGTTCAGCCAGGCCTGATACGATGGGACGCGATAAGTCGTATCGAATCGCAGGCTTCTGAACACGTGGGCGGTGATTTCGCTGCATTCCTGCGGCGAGGTCGCATCCAGCGGATGCAATGCCCGAAAGGCTGGCGCCAACCACTCGAATGCCTTCAACTGGCGGGTGACACGGGCGATTCGCTGCTTTTTGCTGCCACTGCATGGCGATGGATAGATTGTTTCCCAGACCAGCGGGGCACGATTGTCGACGTCGGTCATCATCAGCCGGTGCAGGAACGTGGTTCCACTGCGCGGCAGGCCGGTGATGAAGATCGGCTGGCGGATCGTTTCAGCGTCAATCGCAGGGGCGCGCATCAAAGCGTCGTGTAGCCACAGCAGGTTCGACAGAAAGCGCACCAGGTCCCACCGCGTGGCATGGAGTCCAACAAGACTGAGCGCCGATTTACTGGAAAATGCATCGAGCAGCCGGCTGAGCGGTCCGATGAACGACGTGTCGCCAAACTCGGTCAGTCCGGTTTGCCGACGAGCTTCTCGGATCAGCCGGTCGGCGTCGATCGAGCGGTCCAACAAGCCGAATGTTTCAGCGATTTTATCGGACAGATGTAACGCATTGGCCGTGATCGACAACATCCAGTCTCCAGCAAGTCGGCGCCGTGGTTTTTCTGCCCGGCTTGAGGTAAGTCCGCCCAAGGTATATCGACGTCACAATGATGTTACCAGATAGGCTTTGGCGAGCATGATTTTGAATAGAGAGCATCTATGTATCTGAATGATGTCAGTTAGCCGGCCCGGCGCCGTTCTAGTAATCGTGAACGTCGAGAGATGGTAGGGAATCGTTCAATGTACACACTGTTTGCCCGTCGCCGCGGACTGTTTGCGGCAGCCGCGGCGATTGCCGCGATTGCCGCTGTTCCGGCACGAGGCGTGGAAACCAATGATTTGGTGGCAACTGTCCAGAAACTGGTTGATGGCTTGCTTCAGGTGATGAAGGCAGGGGCTGGCACACCGTTTGTCCAGCGGCTCGATATGCTGTCTCCGGTCATTGAAGAATGTTTCGATTTCGCCACGATTTTGCAGGCGTCGATAGGTCCGGCATGGGCGACACTACCGCAAGATCAGCAGCAGATGCTCATCCAGGCGTTTCGCCGCTACACCGTGTCATCCTACGTCAATAATTTTAACAGCTACAATGGGCAGCAGATCCGGGTGCTGTCCCCTCCGACGCCGGTTGGCAATGGTGAGATGATTGTTAAGACAGAAATTATCCCGACGTCCGGCGATCGGCATGAGCTGGATTACGTGATGCGCCAGGGGCATGATGGCTGGCGTATCGTGGACGTGCTGGCGGACGGCGCGATCAGTCAGGTCGCAGTACAGCGCTCGGACTTTCGACGGCTGCTGGCCCAAGGTGGTGCGCCGGCGCTGGCCGAGAGTTTGCGCAGGAAGTCGGCCGATCTTTCGGACGGGCAAGCCAGTAACGGCAGGCAGCAGGGTAAAATCCCGCCTGTGCCAGGTTAGACAAGCAGATCGTGCCGCGGTGTCATGTTCGGTTTGACCAGATCGCGCACATTTTGGGTGAACGATCTTAGAGCGAGATCCTCTGAGGTTGCATCAACCTCAGACGACTGCCCTCTCAAAGCACGGCACAAGAGGCCCAGCCTGGCGGTCGCAGCGCGTCGCTCGGTGCGCCGACGGATCATACTGTTGCGACGGGCATGGCCGGCGAGCCGACCGCACCGGGCAGGCAAAGCGGTGGCGCGGTCAGCAGGAAACGATTTCGCTGGTGCGCCCGCAACCAATCGGCCAGTTCGGTCAGATACCACATCTCATCCACTAGCGATTGATTTGGTGAGCCGATTCAGCTGACGCTTGGGAACCAAGCGTCAGGATCGGACCACCAGGTAGCAGCCCAGCTTGAACAGGCAATGTGCGTGCCGCGGCAACATCGCGCGGTGGGTCGTCGGCGCAGGGACGAGCGGGGCTGACCTCGACAGCATAGTTGTCGGCCAGCAAGGCTACGGCGCCGCTGTCAGTGACCCACTGTTGCAGTTTTGGATCGCGCCCGTCGAACGCCGATGTGGTGGAAAACAGCACGTTCGGGTCGGGCTGCTTGTTTATCTCCAGCAGCAACTGTGCGAAATCGGTGCGAATGCAGACGAAGTCGCCAGGCTCAATCACGACCTTGTCGCGATCCAGGACCTGCATCAGATCCTTGTAGCCGACGATCTTGCCGGAGCGGCCGAAATGCGCCTCTAGGTCGATCATGACGGCGCGTCCCTGAACGCAGGACAGCGCCATGTTCTCGACGCCCAGCCGGCGCGCGCCCGGCGCCTGATAAGTCGGGGTCTGATCGCCCTTTGCGTTGTAGAGTATGGGGCCGATAATGTCGGTCCCGGCACGGTAGCCGTTGTAGAAAACGTCTTCCGCCACGCCATCGGCATCGAACATCTGGCCGACATGCGACAAGCTGTCCCACTGGGTCGAGTACCTGCAGCGTCAGTACTACCTGGTCATCGCAAACGACGTCCAGCGCGGTTGGGTTGTCGCAGTACAGCGGATAGTTCATGTTCGGCCGCCCGTTCCGCTCGGTCGGCTTCGGCACCGGCGGATGCCGACGCGGGTTGATGATGTTGCCACCGGGATAGTCCAGCGTTAACGACAGGCAGAAGGTCTTGCCGAGTTTCACCTCCGCAATGCCCTGAAGCACCTTCTCCGCGGTCACCAGGTCGAGGCGCCCGAGCTGGTCATCGGGACCGAAATCGCCCCATGTCGAACCCTCCGGGCAGCGTCTTCAGCGCGGATTGTCCGCCATGGATTGTCTTCTCTGGTCTTGGCAGCGGGCAGCGTAGCCGGTCTGCCGCGTCTGTCGAGATCGATGCCTCAATGCCGCAAGGGATTCGTGCGATCATTGCGCCAGAGGTTTGCCATTAATCCGCGGTTGCGGACACCACCGCCCCGCATGTAGTAGGGTGCCGTCTGGCGTCAGGAACACAGCATGAACGACTTGTTTGGATCAAGGGACGAGAAAACCCCCAGCCGGCGCCTGGTTCCGCCTGCCGCCAAGGCTGCCGCGAAGCCCGCCGCCAAGCTGAATGGCGAGGCAACAGACAAGCGTGGCCTGCCGCCGCGTGACAACTCGGATTATTCGGCCAAGGATATCGAGGTGCTGGAGGGGCTGGAGCCCGTCCGCAAGCGCCCCGGCATGTATATCGGCGGCACCGATGAGGCGGCGCTGCACCATCTGGCAGCCGAGATCCTGGACAACGCCATGGATGAGGCGGTGGCCGGCCATGCCAGCTTCATCGAGGTCTCGCTTGAAGCCGGCAACTGGCTGACGGTGCGCGACAACGGCCGCGGCATTCCGGTCGATCCGCATCCCAAGTTCAAGAACCTCAGCGCGCTGGAGGTGATTCTCACGACGCTGCACTCAGGCGGCAAGTTCAGCGGCAAGGTCTATGCGACATCCGGCGGTCTGCACGGCGTCGGCAGCTCGGTGGTCAACGCCCTGTCCGAGGCGATGGAGGTCGAGGTCGCGCGTGACCGGGTGCTGTGGAAGCAAAGCTATGTCCGCGGCAAGCCGCGAACCAAGCTGGTGAACGCTGGCCCGGTGCACAACCGGCGTGGCACCACCATCCGGTTCAAGCCGGACACCGAGATCTTCGGTCCGCTGGGCTTTGTTCCCGGCCGGCTGTATCGGCTGTGCCGGTCCAAGGCCTATCTGTTCCGCGGCGTGGAAATTCGCTGGAGCTGCGCGCCGGCGCTGCTGAAAGCCCTTAAGGAGGAGGTGCCTGCTGAAGCCGTGCTGCACTTCCCCGGCGGCCTGCGCGACAGCCTGGAGGCTGATATCGGCGCGACCCCTCGCGTCCTGCCGCAAATCTGGGCCGGTGAAGCCAATCTGCCGGAAGAAGCCGCCGGCAGCGTCGAATGGGCTGTCGCCTGGCTGGAGGAAGGCGACGGCTTCCTGCACTCCTACTGCAACACGGTGCCTACGACACAGGGCGGCACGCATGAGGCCGGCTTTCGTGCCGCACTGATCAAAGGCCTGCGCGCCTGGGGCGAGCAGCGCGGCAACCGTCGCGCGGCGCAGATCACCGCGGACGATGTGCTTGACCCGGTGGCGGCGAAGCTGTCGCTATTTCTGCGTGACCCTCAATTCCAGGGACAGACGAAGGAAAAACTCACCAGCAACGAGGCGGCTCGACTGACGGAAACGGCGTTGCGCGACCGCTTCGACCATTTCCTGGCCGGTGACCCGGGGTCGGCCGACAATCTTCTCGCGTTCGTCATCGAGCGCGCGGAGGAACGGATCAGACGGAAGGAAAGCAAGGACACCGCGCGAAAGTCGCCCACCCGCCGGCTGCGGCTGCCCGGCAAGCTGACCGACTGCACGCGGGAAAATGCGGCGGATACGGAAATCTTCCTGGTCGAGGGCAATTCGGCCGGCGGATCGGCGAAACAGGCGCGCAACCGGGAAACCCAGGCGGTGCTGCCGCTACGAGGAAAAATTCTGAACGTGGCCAGCGCATCGGCCGACAAGCTGCGGCAAAACCAGGAACTGAAGGATCTGATCGAGGCGTTGGGTTGCGGCGTCGGCGACCGCTTCGATCGCGCCAGGCTGCGTTACGGCCGGGTGATCATCATGACCGATGCCGATGTCGATGGCGCTCATATAGCGTCGTTGTTGATGACGTTCTTCTACCGAGAGCTGCCGGAGCTGGTGCGGCATGGCCACATCTATCTGGCTCAGCCGCCGTTGTACCGGCTGACCCAGGGCGCCAAATCGGTCTACGCGATGAACGACGATGACCGCGAACAGAAGATCAAGCGCGAGTTCAAGAACGGCAGCAAGGTCGAGGTCAGCCGCTTCAAGGGGCTGGGCGAAATGCCGCCGGCGCAGTTGAAGGAAACCACGATGGACCCGGCGAAGCGCACCCTGCTGAAGGTCGTCGCGGCGCCGGAGGAGCGGGCCATTACCAACGAGCTGGTGGAAAGCCTGATGGGCCGCCGGCCGGAACTGCGTTTCGCGTTCATCCAGGAGCGGGCGAGGACGGTGGAGGAGGTGGACGTCTGACAGTGCCCTGCTGACGCGGCGGTGTATGTCGTGCAGCATCAACCGCGACGAAGTGGGCATCAAGGACTTCGTCGCGGCGCTCGCGCATGGAGCTGGGCCGTTCCGGGATCGACTTCACGCTCGCCAACCCGGTCCCGCGACAACTCGTTCGGATCCTCAATGGTTGCACCACCTGCGATGGTCTCTACGAGGGGCTGCCATCGGGCGCAGTTTATTTTAGGCGTCAAAGCCCCTCGCGACACTATGCGCTGGCAACTCTATGACCCGTGCATCGTTTCAAGGACGCAGGCTGATACCAATCCGGCCGCGTCCAAATGGGAGGACACCAAATGCGATGCCGCACCTTGACACTGTGTGCGCTTGTTCTAGCCGTTGCCCCTATCGCCCGTGGGCACGCCCAGCAGACCGGAGAGGTCAAAAACTGTGAGAGTGGGGCTACGGCCCGCCAGCTCGCGGGGCAGCCGATGACTGATTTCATGAAGCTTTGCCGCGCAAGTCGGGTCAACCCCGAGAACTTGGGGAAGATCTGCAATGCTGGGGCGGACAGCAAGAACCTGTCTGGCACGGCGCGGCAAACCTATGTCAAGGAATGCATGACGGGACCCGGTTGACCCTCGCCCAAAGACTTCTCCGTGTCATGTGTTGCCGCCTGGAATGTCATGAGCCGTCTGCCTCGGCGAGCGCTTCCAAATCGACGCTTACCGATAAAGAATGGTCGCCACCGCCCAGGATCACCCCGCGCACCGGGCTGACATCGCTGTAATCCCGCCCCCAGGCCAGCAGCACATGCTCGTCCTTGACGAGAATTCCGTTGGTCGGATCAAGGTCGACCCAACCGTGCTCCGGGCCAAGCCAGCAGCCGACCCAGGCGTGCGACTGATCGCTGCCCTGACGTCGCTTCTGGCCCGGCGGCGGCCGCGTGCGGATGTAGCCGGAGGTATAGCGGGCCGGCATGCCAAGTCCACGCAGGGCGCTGACCATGACGTGGGAGAAGTCCTGGCAGACGCCCTCCCGTCGCTGCATCACCTGCGATACCGGGGTGGAGATGGTGGTGACGCCGGAGCGGAAGCGGAACTCGGTGTAGATACGGTTGTTCAGCTCGATCAGCGCTTCCAGAACCGGTCGCTTCGGCGTGAAGGACTTGCTGGCGAAGGCTTTTGTCTCCGCATTGAGCGGCGCCATTGCGCTGCCCAATAGGAACTCATGTTCCCGCCAGCCCTGTGGGCCATGCGCAGCCTCCGCCACGTGCTCCCAGGCCGGTGTGTCGGCTGACGGGGCCGGCGCCGGAACCATCACCTCGACGACCGATTCGGCCGTCACGATGAAATCGGCATGTGGCAGGTCGAGGAACAGCCAGGTGACCAGGTTGCCGAAATAGTCCATCCCGTCGCGCCGCCGCGCCGGCGCGGGCTGCGTGGTGATCTGCTGAGAGAGGATGGTCTGCCAGGGTCGGGGTCGCGGGCGCAGATGCACCATATGGGCAGCGAGCTCGACCGGGCTGCCGTAGCCATAGCGCGAGATGTGTTGGACGCGGTAACGCATGCCGGATGTTTAGCCGGGGTCGGGTCGGTTGTCTGCGACTGATCGTTGGATGGCAATCTTGAGACCACGGCCATTGCGCCGAGGTAAACCAAAACCGGACTGGACGATCAACCGCTAGGGAAGCTGATCTTTGCCGGCGAAGTGCCGCTATCAAGATTGGCTCCGCCCTCCAGCCGAGCGGATAGAACCGGATCGAGAATTCTTGTTTGACGCTGTCGTGATTTAGCATTAGCAGACAAACTAATGTGGACGGCATAACCCTACTATCGTCTTCCGAGTAAGTACCCTGAATATTGCGAATGAGCATCCAATAATTACTAAGTGATGTATGGTATTAGTTATACAACCAAATATCAGAAATATGCTATCAAAACAGTTGATCGTAGCTTAAACCAGAACCATTCCCGTCCAGATCAATAGCTTGATTTGGTGGGCTGATTCAGCCAACGCCCTGAATTGGGCGTCAGCATCAGACCACTAGCTCGGTTGGCGGCAGATCGCTCCCCGCCTTCGCGGACAGTTGGGGACAGGCGTGATACAAATCGGACGTGCTGGCTGACCCGAACGGCAATGCCAGGGTGGTCATCCAAAACCATCCTGTTCGACAAGATTTTTGACTTCAACTCAGAAAACAATGTGGAAATCGCAACGAAAGGAGGTCTGACCAATACCTTTCATCTCGACTTTTGGTTCAACCCGACCGCCGCGGGACGTGGGACGACAATCCGTTTCCAACCGATGCCGGCGGGGCGCCAGTGACATTGCGCAGCCCCAAGCAACCAAGGGGCGCGGCGCGGCGCTTGGATTGCCAGTTCCTATAGCGCCTCAGCAAATACAAGAAATCGTGTTTGCGAGACGCAATTTTGCTGTTTATCATTATCTGATCTCAAGACTTTGCCGTTGTCCCGGGGAGGATGCGCCATGGTTCCAGATTCGCGCGACCTATCTACGGCAGTCACACCTATCGACGGACGCAAGCTCATCGCCGTTGTCTGTGCCGACATGGTGGGGTACAGCCGGCTGATTGGCCTCGACCCTGACTGGGGCTGGGTGGGGAAAGGGCGAGGGCACCCGTGACAGGCTTCGGATGCCGCGCCGCCCTGGATACCAGCCCTGGTCGCGCCGGCTTGTTGTTCGCAGGCTCGCTTGCCGCTAACGGCCGAGGCCCATACACTGTCGCATATGGACGCTGTTCCCCCCGATTCGCCCCAGCTTTCGCGCGGCCTGGAGGATACCCTCACGCGGCTGGATATGCATTTGAGCGATGCCGAGAAGCAGGCGACTGCCCTGCTGAAAGCGGCACGGCGCCTCCGGCGGTTCGCCCGTGAAGGGGCTGTTGCCAGCCTGCCCGCGGCCATTGCCGCGGCGCAGGCCGAAGCCGAGCGGAGCACGGAGCCATTTGCTCGGGCCGCCGGGGCGCTTGAGTATGATGTCGCGGAAGCCTTCGCCAGCGGCGCGTGGCTCGACGAACTGGCCGCCGCCGCCAAGGCCGCCGGTGTAGTCATGGTGCGGCGGGATGGACGCGTGACCGCCTATCCGGTGGCGTTGCGGCTCGATGGACGAGCGCAGGGGGTTCGGATCGGGCGCAAGCTGGAAAGGCGCATCCGTCCCAGTTTTGTTGCGACTGATCTAAAGGTGCTGCAGCAACGGCCGGAACGGTTCAATGCCCGCCAGTTTCTCGACCGTCTGTTCGCGCTTTACGAGAGCAAGGCGCGTGCCGAGGATCCGGCGTGGCGTCCCACCCGGCCCGGTCAAGGACCGCTCGTCGCCTTGGCGGAGCTTTACGATCAGCTCACTGTGCTGCCCGCCGCGGCCGCTGACTACCCGCAGGAGGAATTCATCACCGATCTGCTGCGGCTGGACCGGCACCCGGACGCCACTGGTAGCCATGGGCACCGCTTCGAACTCAGCGGCTCCACCGGGCGCAAGGGTGGCAAGCGACTGACCCTGTTCGACGAGACCGGCGAACAGCACGACTATTACGCCATCCGCTTCATCCTGGAGCCGTCCGATGGACGTGCTGGCAACCAAGCCACTGCCGCTCGCTGAATGGCTTTTGGTCTTCGACCGCGAATACTTGTCGTCGTTCGCGCCGGCAGGGGGGGCGTCGGTCAAGATCGCCATCCTCCAGGACGCATCCATCGATGCGACGATGGACCGGCTGATGGAATTGGGAGAAGCACGCACGATGCTGACGGTGCGCGTCGATGCCCGTCGTACCCGCATCCATCTGATGCACGAGCTGTTCTTTACCATCGCGCGTGCGCTGCCATGGGACAGTCTTGTACAGCAGTATCTGGAGAATTTGTTCGCCGCTAATGCCTACGCTTGGCCGCGGCCGGGTGCGGCGATGGCGATGGCCGACCTGGCGGCCGCGTTTGCCGTGGCGCCCAGCCTGCTGGCACGCCAACGCGATCAATGGCTGACCGCCGATCTGTGGGCCGACCGACGGCTGGCACAGGATTTCCGGGCCGCTCTCCTGCAATTATGCCTGTCGCAACTGGAGCCGGACGCCGCCGAGGCCAATGAGGCCGTGCTGCAATGGCTGCAGGGCGAGAAAGTCCCAGCCGCACTGTTGCGCGCTGCCGACATTTCCGTCCGCATCTCCCGCACCAATGCGCGCGCCATGCTGACTTCGCTGTGCCATTTCGTGCGCAAGGCCGGAACCGCCGGCCTGCTGGTCGTGCTGGACGTGCGACAGCTTTCGCGTACCACTGCGTGCGAGGGCGTCGTGCGCTATTCCCCGGCCGCGGTAATGGATGCTTACGAGGTGCTGCGGGAGATCATCGACGATGCCGAGGATCTGCCTGGCCTGTTCGTCGTGGTGCTGGGTGATGCGCCGCTCGCCACTGGTGATCCGCGCCGAGCGCTCAGTCAATATGCGGCGTTGCAGATGCGCGTGTGGCCGGACGTGCGGCCCGGCGATCAGCAGAATCCAATCGCCCCGTTGGTGTGGCTGGACGCATGACGCTGGAAGCCCGCATGGCGATTGAGGCGCTACGGGCCGGGGTGCCGAACAGAGCCGCCATCCGCCAGATGGGAACCGAACAGACAGGCATTGAAGACGCCTTCGAAGCTGCATTGGCGGCTGCCTGGGCCGATACCAACACGACGCCAACCGGAATCGGCTTGGCCGGCGGCTTCGGCACAGGAAAGTCACATATGCTCGGCTATCTGGCCGAGGTGGGCCGCCAGCAGGGTTTCGTCGTCAGCCGCGTCGTCGTCAGCAAGGAAACCCCGCTGTCGCACCCGGGCCACGTATTTGTCGCCGCCCTACGCAACGCTGTATTGCCGGATCGACCGGACGACCCGACCGCTGCCTGCGTCGCCGCCTTGCGCGAAAGACCCGAGGCGCTTGACGCACTGGAAGTCGCCGTCAGAACGCCCGAGGCCGGCTTCCCGCCGATCTTCGCTGCCTGCCTGTTCCTGCTGCGACGCGCGTCCACAACGCCTGAGATGTTGCGCCGCGTCGCGCGTCTTTGGGCCGGCGCCAAGGTGAGCGGGCCGGCCATCCGCCAGGCGCTTACCGCTGCCGGAGCCGGCAGGATGTTCTCGCTCAAGCCGGTGCCTGCCGCCGAACTTACGGAACAGCTCATTCGCTTCTTGCCGCTGCTGTTCCACGCCGTGGGCTACGCCGGCTGGTGCATCCTGCTTGACGAGATCGAACTGATCGGACGCTACACGCCGCTGCAGCGCGCCCTGTCCTATGCCTCGCTTGGCGCCTGGCTTGGTGTTGATGCTAAAAACCGCTTCCCTGGCGTTGTCGTCGCTTATGCCATCACCGACGATTTTGCGACCGCCGTCATCAATTCTCGCCATGACAGCGAGAAGCTGCCGGAGCGGCTGACGCTAAAGGGGACGTACCGCCGAGGCCTCGCTGGCATTGGCTGCTATTCGGCATATCGAGCGGACGGTGCTGCAGCACCGGCTGTTGCCGCCCACGCCAGACAACCTGGCCGCCTGCCATGACAAGGCGCAGCGCTTGTACAGCGCAGCCTACGACTGGCCCGCTCCGCCGCTGCCCTCGGCAGAGCGCACCAGCTCGCGCACCATGCGACAGTACATCAAGGGCTGGATTACGCAATGGGATCTGCGCCGGCTGGAGGGTCTCAACGTCCGCTTGGTCTCCCATGGGATTTCAAGCAACTACATCGAGGATACCGCATTCGGGGAACCTCCCGCCCTGGACGATGGGGAGTCATAGCGGGAGGATGCGGCTCTGCCGGTGTTCGTGCCAACGCCTTGTTCACGCGGGATTGGGCTGGTCAATTAGCCGCCACCGCCCGCCATCCAGTTGTTTTGGTAGAAATTATGCGCCGGAGCGCGGTAGGAATGCGGTTCAGCATTTGCCGCGCCCACACTCAGGATTAGGGCGGCGAGGGCGATAAGGATCTTTGCCTTCATTGAAATTCTCCATCTCCGGTCGGGCTTAAAGCCGACTTCGATGAGCAAAAACATAGCCCCATACAGCAAAGATAATAATCGAGCTTATCGGCATTAGAATTATGCGTATGCCGCTAAGCCGGAAATCTCAGTCGTCCAGGAAGCTGCGCAGCTTGCGGCTCCGGCTGGGGTGCTTCAGCTTGCGCAGCGCCTTGGCCTCGATCTGGCGGATGCGTTCGCGGGTCACGTTGAACTGCTGGCCGACCTCTTCCAGCGTGTGGTCGGTGTTCATGCCAATACCGAACCGCATGCGCAGCACACGCTCCTCCCGCGGCGTCAACGAGGACAGCACGCGCGTCGTCGCCTCCCGCAAATTGGCCTGAATGGCTGCATCCAGCGGGATCACCGCCGCCTTGTCCTCGATAAAGTCGCCGAGGTGACTGTCTTCCTCATCGCCAATCGGCGTCTCCAGGCTGATTGGCTCCTTGGCGATCTTGAGAACTTTTCGAACCTTCTCCAGCGGCATGCCCAACTTGTCGGCAAGTTCCTCCGGCGCCGGTTCCCTGCCGATCTCATGCAGCATCTGTCGCGACGTGCGCACCAGCTTGTTGATCGTCTCGATCATGTGCACCGGAATGCGGATCGTCCGCGCCTGGTCGGCGATCGAGCGCGTAATAGCCTGCCGGATCCACCACGTTGCATAGGTCGAGAACTTGTAGCCGCGGCGATACTCGAACTTGTCGACCGCCTTCATCAGGCCGATGTTACCTTCCTGGATCAGGTCCAGGAACTGCAACCCGCGGTTGGTGTATTTCTTCGCGATCGAGATCACCAGGCGCAAGTTTGCCTCGATCATCTCCTTTTTCGCCCGCGCGCTGTCGCGTTCGCCGCGGGACACCGTCATGTAGACGCGGCGAAACTCGGCGATCGGCAGGCTGGCATCGGTCGCCACGGTGGAGATCTGGGCGCGTATCTTGCCAATATCCGTCGGGTGCTTGGCGACGAACAGTTTCCAGCCCTTGCCCGTCAGCTTGCCAACCTTCTCCAGCCAGTTGGGGTCGAGTTCCTGGCCGCGGTAGTTCTTCAGAAACTCCTCACGGTTAACCTTGCATCCCTCGGCCATACGCATGAGCTGACCTTCTAGTGTGGTCAGCCGCTGGTTCAGCAGCTTGAGCTGGCTCACCAGCTCCTCGATGCGGTTGTTGTGCAGCCGCACCTGGCCGACCTTTTCGACCAGCTCCTCGCGGATCTTCTCGTAGCTTTTCTCGGACCGGGAGGTCATCTCCTCGCCGCTGGTAATGGTCTCCAGCCGGCGATGCTGCATCTTGTGCAGCTTCTTATACAGGTTCTCGATCTCCTCGAAGTTTGCCAGCACCTCGGGCTTCAGCTTCTCTTCGAGCGCCGACAGCGACATGCTGGGGCCGCCATCCTCATCGTCCGGATCCAGGTCGTCACTGGCAGCGAAACCATTCACGCTGGCGCCGTCGGTCGCCTGTCCATCAGGCACCTCCGCCACCTCGGGTGCCGGCGCACCGGCGCCATCGGTCGCTTCCAGATCGACAATGTCGCGCAACAGCATTCGCGCGGCCTTAAGTTGATCGTGCCAAGTGATGATCGCCTTGAATGTCAGCGGACTTTCACACAGCCCGTTGATCATCATGTCGCGGCCGGCTTCGATCCTTTTGGCGATGGCGATCTCGCCTTCGCGCGATAGCAACTCGACGCTGCCCATTTCCCGCAGGTACATCCGTACCGGGTCGTCAGTGCGGCCCAGGCTGGCCTCGTCAACGTTGCCGGACGGCTCCTCCTCCTCCGCCTCGTCGGCTTTGTCAGCCTTCGCGGCGGGGGCTTCGCCTTCATCGCCTTCCTCGCTCTCGACGACCTGGATCCCCATTTCGGAGAAGTTCGCCATGACGTCTTCGATCTGCTCGGAGCTGTTCTGGTCCGGCGGCAGAATCGCGTTCAGTTCATCAAAGGTGATATAGCCGCGTTCCTTACCCTTGGCGACCAACCGCTTGACGGCGACCGTCTGTACATCCAACAGGGTGGTTTCAACGTCCTGCTCCGCCGTCGCGGTATCGCCGGCGACCATTGGCTTCGTAGCCATTGCTCAGAGCACTCCTTCGTCCGTCGGGCGGTGCCAGCATAGGCTACCGCCCCTCATGATCATTCGTTCCGTCGCGAGCGTCCCTGCATCAGGCATCCACGCGTTCAACATCGTCGGGCTCGCCACTTTCAACTCTTATCAGCGCCTGTCGCAGGGCACTGAGGCGGCGCTGGGTCTCCGCGGTCAGATTCCGCTCAGCTTCCGCCTTGGCTAAAGCGACTTCCTGGCGCAAATGTTCCACATTCAAAAACCCAAAAAAGTGCCACCAGCCCGCCTCGGCCTCGGCCGGCATGGCTGTGGGCGCCGTACATTCCGGCAAAGGCATCGCCCCCGCCGTCAAAACCTGCTCGATTTCGGAGCTACATCCGGATTTCGTGAGGTGGTCCATCAAACCTGCGAAGTCAAGGGTTTCAGCAGTTTCCGCCCACGCCAACAGCCTATCCCGCAGTTGCGATAACGTCGTATCCAGGATCAAGGTGGCATAGGCATGTTGGACATCGTGCAACAGGAAGGGGTGTCGCAACAAAATTGCTGTTAAAATGCGTGACCATTCCGCTGTCGTCGTGACGTGATCGATTTTGACACGAACGAAGCGCGTTGCCGGGGCGGAAAGCCGACGCATTCCGCCAAAGTGCTTGGAATTGTTGTTGCCCGTGTTGCTGCGGGCTCGGCGGCTGCCAAAGAACTTGTCCTTCAGCACGCTCCAGTATTCATCCGCTAGAGATTTATTGGCGATCCGGTTCTTCGCGTCGAGCAGTCTCGCGTGCAGGGTCGCTCGTTGCTCCGGAGTAGCCTCGCCGGTCAGTCCGCGTACCATATCATATAAGGCGTCAGCGGGAGGTTGTGCTGCGTCCAGCACGGCTTGGAACCTGACCGTACCATGCGTTCGAACCAAGCTATCCGGGTCCTCCCCCGTCGGCAACGTGGCGAATTCTCAGCGAACGCTCCGGCGTCAGCATCGGTAGCGCCAGATCCATCGCCCTCGCTGCCGCCCTGGCCCCGGCGCTATCGCCGTCAAAGCACAACACGGGGCAGGGCGTGACCCGCCAAAGTTCCTCTATCTGCTCGGTGGTCAGGGCAGTACCAAGCGGAGCGACCGCGCCGGTAAAACCAGCCTGTGCGGCGGCGATGACATCCATATAACCCTCCACCACCACCAGCACTCCGCCGTTACGGAGGTCATTTCGCGCCAGATCGAGCCCATAGAGGGTGCGACGCTTGGAAAAAACCCTGGTTTCCGGTCCGTTGACGTATTTCGGCTGCCCGGTCCCAAGCGTCCGTCCCCCGAAGCTGATGACGACGCCGCGACGATCACGGATCGGAAAAATCACCCGGTTGGAGAACAGTTCGAAGGGGCGATCAGTTGCCTCGTCACGTCGAATTAGTCCGGCCTCCTCAAGCTGAGCCAGGTCAATTTTCTGCAGCAGCATTTCGGCTATCAGTCCACCGCGTTCGCCGGCCCAGCCGAGGCCAAAGCGCTCAATAGTTTCCCCGGTCAGGCCGCGCCCGAACAGATAGTCCCGGGCCGCGCGACCTTCGGGCAAAGCGAGCCGCCGTTGGTAGTGCCGCTGCACCGCCTCCAGCACACCCACGACATCGAGACGCCGGCGTTCCGCTTCCGCTGCCTCGGGGGAGGCTTTCGGCACCTCCAGCCCGGCTTCGGCGGCGAGTTGTCCGACCGCTTCGATGAAGCCAAGGCCGTAGCTCTGCATGACGAAGGTAATCGCGTCACCATGAGCGCCGCAGCCGAAACAATGGTAGTGATCGTGATAAACGTGGAAGCTGGGCGACTTCTCGCCGTGGAACGGACAGCAGCCTTTCCACTGCTTGCCGGAGCGAACCAAACGAACCCGTCGCCCTATCACCGCGGCGATCGGGGTACGGGCACGCAACTCGTCCGTGAAGCTGGCAGGAAGTGCCATGACCGGAATTATCGCGTCTGGTTAATCAGGGGGCAAGGCGTGCTTTGACCATCGAGCCAGCTTTCGCCATGTCCAGGGTGGCGGCATGTCTGGTGCGCAGCGCGGCCATCACGCGACCCATGTCCTTGATCGACGTGGCTCCGGTTTCCGCCACGGCATCAGCCACCGCCTGCTGCATCGCCGCCGCGTCCATCTGGCGTGGCAGGAAGCTCTCGATCACGGCGATCTCGGCGGTCTCCTTGGCGGCAAGCTCCGGGCGGTTGCCCCGCTGGTAAAGCTCCACCGATTCGCGACGGGACTTCACCATGCCGCGCAGCATCGTCACGATCTCCTCATCAGCAACTTTGTCGACGCCTTTCGGTCTGGCGGCGATATCGGTATCCTTGAGCTTGGCCAGGATCATGCGCAGGGTGGAGGTGCGGGCTGCGTCGCCAGCTTTCATCGATCGTTTCAACTGCTCGGTGAAGCTTTCTCTCAGGCTCATGGTGGCCTCCTGCGCGGAAGCGGTCATTATAAAGCAACATCCTCATGGCTGAAATCGGTCCAGCCGGTTGTGCCTCACAGGGGTCAATCTGTGTTGGGTTTGGCTGATCTGTCACACCAGCTGGTTGTTGCCTATCTGCTTTGCCCAATTGCAACGCCGTATCGGTGCATTTCCATCAACGCTCTGTTGGGGGCATCCAGCCATCCGGCGTCTCGTGATCAGGGTGCTGACGACTGACGATGATCCGCGTTGCGCTGCTACTCTCGGCCGTCGGCGTATCGGGCAATCGGCCTGGCAGCAGCAGGTCGATCCAAGGCAGCCGAGCCTCGGTGCCGAAGTTCTGTACGGGTGGGGCTAGGGCAGGGGAGTCCAAGCTGCCGGTGGTCACCTCAATGGCGTCGCCTTCAAGGAAGCGGAAGGTCAGTGGGGTGCCGCAGGCGGCGCAGAAATGCCGCTCCGCGGCGCTGGAGCTTTGAAAACGAGCTGGCACACCGCGGGTCCAAGCAAAACGTGTCAGTGCCACCTTGCTCAAGGCAGCGAACGGCCCTGCGACCGCCTTCTGGCACATCCGGCAATGACAGAGGGTGGAGATCGGCGCTTCCGACAGCATGTAGCGAACCGCGCCGCATTGGCAGCCGCCGGTTATGGAAGGAGGTGTTTCCGCCATTTGTTGGCTCCTGCGGTGGGAAGTAACTTCGCAATTAATGAGGCTAACGGTTGCCGTGGGAAAAAATTTCCCATATACCGGCGGCCATGCCGCTTTCAATTGATCATATCATAGAAGGCCTGGGAGGCGCGGATGGTGCCGCCCGTCTCACAGGCGTGGGCACCGAGGCTGTGCGAAAGTGGCGCCAGGCGCATGCCATTCCGACCCGCCATTGGGCGGCCGTGATCGCAGCCACGGGCCTAAGCATGGCTGATCTCCAGGCGGCCTCCTCTGATCAGGCGAATGTTCTCATGTCCGACCCGAGCCACAGTCCCGAGGCCATGCCCGCCGGCGCCACCGCCGCGCTGGTGCTGGCTGATGGCTCAGTGCTGTGGGGTCGTGGTTTCGGCGCTTATACCCAGGCCTCCGACAGCCAGACGCCCGGCACCCAAAGGCCGAGTCCGATTGGTGAGGTCTGCTTCAATACCGGTCTGACCGGCTATCAAGAGACGCTGACCGATCCGTCATACGCCGGGCAGATCATCACCTTTACCTTTCCCCATATCGGCAACGTCGGCACCAACATCGCGGACCTGGAGGCGACGACCATCACCGCCCGCGGCCTGATCGTGAAGCAGGATGTGACCGAGCCGTCTAACTGGCGCTCCACTCAATCGTTGGATGCGTGGTTGCGGTCCAACGGCGTGACCGGCATCGCCGGGCTGGATACCAGGGCGCTGACCATCCGCATCCGCGACAACGGCGCGCCCCACGGCGTGCTGGCATTTCCCGCCGACGGAAAGTTCGACCTGCCGGGACTGCGCGCGCAGGCTGCCGCCTGGCCGGGGCTGGAGGGAATGGACCTGGCGAAGGAAGTCACCTGCCGGCAATCCTATAGCTGGGATGAGACGACGTGGATCTGGCCGAACGGTTCAGCTCGGCAGGACCGGCCGAAGCATCACGTGGTGGCGGTGGATTATGGCATGAAGCGGAACATTCTGCGCAGTCTGGCCTCGGCCGGCTGCCGGGTTACCGTCGTGCCCGCCACGGCAACGGCTGAGGATATCCTTCGACACCAGCCGGACGGTGTGTTCCTGTCCAATGGGCCGGGTGACCCAGCCGCGACAGGTGTCTACGCGGTGCCGGTGTTGCGGCAGGTGTTGGAAAGTGGGGTGCCGCTATTCGGTATCTGCCTTGGCCATCAGTTGCTGGCGCTAGCACTCGGCGCCAAGACCTATAAGCTGGATCGGGGCCATCGCGGCGCCAACCAGCCGGTGCAGGACCTGGCCACCGGACGGGTCGAGATCACCAGCCAGAACCATGGCTTTGCCGTCGATGCAGCCTCCTTGCCGGCGACCGCGACGGTGACGCATGTGTCGCTGTTCGACGGTTCGAACGAAGGCGTTGCCTGCACCGACCGGCCTGTCTTCTCGGTTCAGTACCATCCCGAGGCAAGCCCTGGACCGAGCGACAGCCATTATCTGTTTCGTCGCTTTGTCGGGATGATGGAGCAGCGTCGGTGACTCAACCTGTTGAAGGAGCCGAGGCCTCCACTCGACTGTTGACCACCGCCTTCAGCCATGTCGTGAACGAGCCGACCATCGAGGCGGCCTACGCGCGTTTTGCCGCCCTGACCGGCGGCGGAGTCGATGCTGGCGCTTTCCACGATGCGGTCGCCGCCTGCCTGCGCGACGGCCTGATCCACGAGCCGGTTCGCCTGGTGGAGGGGACGTTGCACTGCCACTGGCACCTGGAACTCACACCCCGGGGCGTCGCCGCCGCGCGCGCCCTGCTTGCCGCCCAATCCGAAAGCTGAGTGCCACGATGCCCAAGCGCACCGACATCCGCTCCATTCTCATCATCGGTGCCGGTCCGATCGTCATCGGCCAGGCCTGTGAGTTCGACTACTCCGGTGCCCAGGCGTGCAAGGCGCTGCGGGCCGAGGGCTACCGCATCATTCTGGTCAACTCAAACCCCGCCACCATCATGACCGATCCAGGGCTGGCGGATGCCACCTATGTCGAGCCCATTACGCCGGATATCATCGAGAAGATCATCGCTCGCGAAAAGCCCGATGCCCTGCTGCCGACCATGGGCGGCCAGACCGCGCTGAACGCCGCGATGAAGCTTGCCGCCAGTGGTGCGCTGGAGCGGCACGGTGTTGAAATGATTGGTGCGAAAGCCGACGTCATCGACCGCGCCGAAGATCGGCTCAAGTTTCGTGACGCCATGGCCGAGATCGGTATCGAATCACCCCGCTCCGCCATCGCCCACTCAATGCACGAGGCTCGTGCCGCCCTCGCCATGACCGGGTTGCCGACCGTCATCCGGCCCAGCTTTACTTTGGGCGGAACCGGCGGCGGCATCGCCTACAACAAGGAAGAATTCGAGCAGATCGTCAGCGGCGGCCTGGAGGCCTCACCCACCACCGAGGTGTTGATCGAAGAGTCTGTCCTCGGCTGGAAAGAGTATGAGATGGAGGTGGTTCGGGACAGCGCTGACAACTGCATCATCGTCTGCTCGATCGAGAATGTGGACCCGATGGGCGTCCACACCGGCAATTCCGTCACCGTCGCCCCTGCTTTGACGCTGACGGACAAGGAATATCAGCGGATGCGCGACGCCTCGATCGCCTGCCTGCGCAAGATCGGCGTCGATACCGGCGGTTCAAACGTGCAGTTCGGTCTTAACCCGGCCGACGGACGCATGGTCATCATTGAAATGAACCCGCGCGTCTCGCGGTCCTCGGCGCTGGCGTCAAAGGCAACCGGCTTTCCAATCGCCAAAATTGCCGCCAAGCTGGCCGTCGGCTATACGCTGGACGAACTGTCCAACGACATCACCCAGGTGACGCCGGCCAGCTTCGAGCCCACCATTGACTACGTGGTGGTAAAGATTCCCCGCTTCACATTTGAAAAATTCCCTGGCACGCCGGCGCTGCTGACCACGTCGATGAAATCGGTGGGTGAGGCGATGGCGATCGGCCGCAGCTTTGCCGAAGCCCTGCAGAAGGGGTTGCGCAGCACGGAAACCGGCCTATCCGGCCTTGATCCGGTCGACCCGCCCGGCGACGGCGGTCCCGACGCGTTCCGTGCCGCTTTGTCGGCGCCACGCCCGGACCGGCTGCTAATGGCCGCTCAGGCACTCCGGGCCGGCCTGTCGGTGGAAGACATCCATGAAGCGACAAAATTCGACCCCTGGTTCCTGCGCGAGATTTCACGGATTGTCGCCGCCGAACAGGACGTTGCCGCCAACGGCCTGCCGCGGGAGGCCGGTGCGTTACGCCGGCTGAAAGCGTTGGGCTTCGCCGATTTGCGCCTGGCCGAGCTGACTGGCACGACGGCAGCGGACATCGTGCGCGTCCGCACCGCGCTGGGAGTGAAACCGGTCTACAAGCGCATCGATACCTGCGCCGCCGAATTCGCCTCCAGCACCCCCTATATGTACTCCACTTTCGAGGGCGGCTACGGCAGCCCAGTTTGCGAAGCCGACCCGTCTGACCGCACGAAGGTGATCATCCTGGGCGGCGGCCCGAACCGCATCGGGCAAGGCATAGAATTCGACTATTGCTGTGTTCACGCCGCTTACGCACTGAAGGAAGCCGGCTTTGAGACCATCATGGTCAATTGTAATCCGGAGACCGTCAGCACCGACTACGACACGTCCGACCGGCTGTACTTCGAGCCGTTGACCGAAGAAGACGTGCTCGCCCTGGTCCGCCGCGAGCAACAGAATGGCATCCTGCTCGGCTGCATTGTCCAATACGGCGGGCAGACACCATTAAAGCTCTCGCAAGCCCTGTCGCGTGAGGGGATTCCGATCCTCGGCACCTCCGCCGATGCGATCGACCTGGCCGAGGATCGCGAGCGCTTCCAGCAATTGTTGCATCGCCTGGGGCTGCTCCAGCCAGCTAACGGCATCGCCCGGTCAACCGAGGAAGCCATTTCCATTGCCGAACGCATCGGCTACCCGGTGGTGATCCGCCCCAGCTACGTGCTGGGTGGCCGAGCAATGGAGATCGTCTACGATCGGGGTGGGCTGCATCGCTATATGCGCGAAGCCGTCCGCGTCTCCAGCGCGGGCATGATCGAGTCCGGACCAGTGCTGATCGACCGCTACCTCAACGACGCGATCGAGGTTGACGTCGACTGCATTGCCGACGGTGAAACTGTCTATGTCGCCGGCGTGATGGAACATATCGAGGAAGCCGGCATCCACTCGGGCGACAGTGCCTGCTCGCTGCCGCCCTACTCGCTGGCGCCCGCCATGATCACCGAGCTGAAATCGGAAACCGAGGCAATGGCCAAGGCACTGCATGTCGTCGGCCTGATGAACGTGCAATACGCCATCAAGGACGACACGATCTATGTGCTGGAGGTCAACCCGCGCGCGTCCCGTACCGTGCCGTTTGTCGCCAAGGCCACCGGTGTACCGGTCGCCAAGATTGGTGCGCGCGTGATGGCTGGGGCAAAGCTTGCCATAGATTTTACGCTCGATGACGACTCGATCTCTCCGCATGTCGCGGTGAAGGAGGCGGTCTTTCCGTTTGCCCGGTTCCCTAACGTCGACACCATCCTGGGGCCGGAAATGAAGTCCACCGGCGAGGTCATGGGCCTCGATTCAAGCTTCGAACGGGCCTTCGCGAAGGCGCAGTTGGGCGCTGGAGTGATCCTGCCGATGACCGGGACCGTATTCCTGTCGATCAAGGACGCCGACAAGAAGGGATTGCCCGCGCTGGCTCGACGGCTGAACGAGATGGGGTTTTCCATCATGGCTACGCGTGGCACCGCTGCCCGCATCCGCGACGCCGGCTTCCCGGTGGCCGTGGTCAACAAGGTGCTGGAAGGGCGGCCCCATTGCGTCGACGCAATTCTTTCGGAGGAAGTGCAGCTTGTTATCAATACCGCCTCAACGCCGCAATCCGTCGCCGACAGCTTTGCGATACGTCGCAGCGCGCTGACGCGAGGTGTGCCGCACTACACCACGCTCGCCGGTGCGCGGGCGGCGGTGCATGCGATTGCGGCGCTAAAAGCGGGAACGCTTGAAGTCGCGCCTCTACAGTCCTACTTTCGCGTATCGTTTTGACCAAGACGCCGCGGTTGGGTTCACCCTGTCCGCGGCGGTCCCGCATGAGTTACTTGCATTCACCGAGGCTTAAAGGACCAAGTTGTGCAGAAGTTTCCGATGACCGCCCCTGGCCTGCAGCGGTTGGAAGATGAACTCCGCCAGTTGCGATCGGTGGAACGTCCGTCGATCATTCGTGCCATCGCGGAGGCACGGGAGCATGGCGATTTGTCGGAAAATGCCGAATATCATGCCGCCCGCGAACGCCAGTCGTTCATTGAAGGGCGCATCGCGGAGCTTGAGGAGATCACCTCCGGGGCCGAGGTGATCGATCCTGCCAGCCTGTCCGGCTCGCACGTCAAATTCGGCGCTCACGTCAAGCTGGTCGACGAGGAAACCGAGCGCGAAGCCGTGTATCAGATCGTTGGCGTACATGAAGCCGACATCAAGGCCGCTCGTCTGTCGATTTCCTCGCCCCTGGCCAAGGCGCTGATCGGTAAGAAGGTGGGTGAGACAGTGTCGGTGCCGGCCCCTGGCGGTGATCGTTCTTACGAGATCCTGGATATTCGGTTCGGCTAAGGCGCGGCATGCACGTTACCAGCCGTCTCGGGCGGTCAGCTTACCTGATCACCGGTCCGCGCCGGTGATCACTTTGGCAGACGTGCAGGCCGCGGCGGAGAGGATCGCCGGGAAAGTTATCCGCACGCCGATGCTGGCAAGTCAGGCGATATCTTTGGCGACGGGCGCGGAGGTTGCGCTGAAGCTGGACAACATGCAGATCACCGGTGCCTTCAAGGAGCGCGGCGCTGCCAACCGTCTGGCACTCATGAGCAAGGCGGAACGCGCCCGCGGCGTGATCGCCATGTCGGCCGGCAACCATGCCCAGGCTGTTGCTCGCCATGCCAGCCTGCTGGGAATCGCTGCAACAATCGTGATGCCGCGTTTCACCCCCGCCACCAAGGTAACGCGCACCGCCGCATGGGGCGCCAACGTCGTCCTGATGGGCGAAACCCTGGCCGAGTCGGCGGCTCATGCGCGCGAACTCGCGGCGTCCCAGTCATTGGTGTTTGTGCACCCGTATGATGACCCAGCCATCATCGCCGGGCAGGGGACGTTGGCGCTGGAGATGCTGCAGGACCTACCCGACCTCGATGCGCTGATCATCCCGGTGGGCGGCGGCGGGCTGCTCGCTGGATGCCTGGTGGCGGCGACAGCGCTTAATCCGGGCATCGCCGTTTATGGTGCGGAGGTGGAGAATTATGCCGCGATGGCGCAGCGCCTGGCCGGCCGTGCCGTCTCGGTGGGGGGCGCCACTGTCGCCGAGGGCATTGCCGTGCGCGATATCGGCGAAGCGCCGTTCAAACTCGTCCGCCGCCGCGTCGCCGACATTCTTGTGGCCCCCGAACGTGCGATCGAGGAAGCCATCGGCTTGCTGATCGAGGGCGCCAAGACGGTGGCGGAGGGTGCCGGCGCGGTTGGCGTGGCCGCGCTGCTGGCCTATCCGGAGCGGTTCCGCGGCAAGAAGGTTGGTGTTGCCATTACCGGCGGCAACATCGACGCCCGCATCCTGTCCAACGTGCTTCTGCGTGATTTGCTGCGCGACGGCCGGCTATTGCGCCTGCATCTGCAGATCCCCGACCGGCCTGGTGTGCTGGCGGATATCGCCGGCAAGATCGGCGGCAGTGGTGGCAACATTATTGAGGTCTCGCACCAGCGTTTGTTTGCTGCCGCTTCGGTTCAGGCTGCTGAACTTGAGGTGATGGTGGAGGCTCGGGATAAAGCACACGCGAATTCGATCGTGGAAGCGCTGGCGGCCAGCTATATCGTACGGCGTGTGTAACAGGACTATACCTGAACGGCTATCTCCGGCACAAAATGACAGGCTGATGGCCGCGGCTGGAACATGTCGGGAGCATGATATCGTTATGAGGGAAAGGCGCCCGGCGCATCTGGCGACCCTGGAGGCTGAAAGTATCCACATCTTCCGCGAGGCCGCTGCTCAGGCGGCGCGTCCGGTGCTGCTATATTCGATCGGCAAGGACAGCTCCGTGCTGCTGCATCTGGCGCGCAAGGCATTTTATCCCGCCAGGCTGCCGTTCCCGTTGCTGCATATCGATACAACCTGGAAATTCCGTGCGATGATCGCGTTCCGCGACGCGATTGCGTGCCGCTTTGGGCTGGAGTTGCGGACCCACACCAACCATGAAGGGCTTCGCCAGGGTATCAATCCGTTCGACCATGGCGGCGCCTACACGCAAATCATGAAGACCGACGCGCTGAAGGAGGCACTGACCGAGGGCGGCTACGACCTGGCCATCGGCGGCGCCCGCCGTGACGAAGAACGCTCGCGCGCCAAGGAAAGAATTTTCTCGGTCCGCGGGCCGGGTCATGCCTGGGATCCGAAGCGCCAGCGGCCGGAACTCTGGCATGTTTATAATGGTAACCTGGCACCGGGCGAGACGTTGCGGGTATTCCCGCTGTCGAATTGGACGGAGCTGGATGTCTGGTCCTACATCGCGGCGGAAGGCATCGACGTCGTGCCGCTGTATTTCGCCGCTATGCGGCCGACAGTAATGCGCGGCGGCCAGATCATCGTCGCCGACGACGACCGGATGCGGTTCGAGCCGAACGAGGTGCCGGTCGACCGCATGGTGCGTTTTCGCTCCCTGGGCTGTTATCCACTGTCCGCGGCGGTGGAATCGGATGCCGCCGACCTGGACGCAGTGCTGGCCGAGATGCGCCTGACCCGTGTCTCCGAGCGGGCTGGAAGACTGATCGACAGCGATCAGGATCAGTCGATGGAGCGCAAGAAGCGCGAGGGGTATTTCTGATGCTCGACGCGGTCTTGCGCGTGCTGACCTGCGGCAGCGTCGACGACGGAAAATCGACCTTGATCGGTCGTCTGCTGGCCGAATGCGGCACCATCCCCGACGACGTGCTGGCGGCGCTGGAGCGCGATTCTCGTCGTTTCGGCACCGCCGGCGAAGCCATCGACTACGCGCTGCTGGTCGATGGCCTAGAGGCGGAGCGTGAGCAGGGCGTCACTATCGACGTCGCTTACCGATACTTCGAGACGCCGTCCCGCCGCTTCGTCTTGGCGGACGCGCCGGGACATCAGCAATATACGCGGAACATGGTCACCGGCGCCTCGACCGCCGACCTGGCGATCCTGCTGGTCGATGCACGCAAGGGCCTCCTGCCACAGACCCGCCGGCACGCCGCCATCGCCTCCCTGCTCGGCGTGCGCCAGGTGGTGCTGGCGATCAACAAGATGGATCTACTGGATTTTCAGCAACCTGTGTTCGAGTCGATCGTAAATGACTTTGCAGCGATCCGCTCGAAGTTTCGCTTTCAGGTGGTCACCGAGATTCCGATCTGCGCCCGCGATGGCGACAACGTTACCGTCAGCAGTCCACGCATGCCATGGTACGCCGGTCCGGCTCTGCTTGAGGTCCTGGAGCGGGCCGATCCCGGCGTTGCGGACGGGACGGGTCCGTTCCGCATGCCGGTGCAGTATGTCAACCGGCCGGATCACGGCTTTCGTGGCTATTGCGGCACCATCGTCGCCGGCCAGGTCCGGCCGGGCGATACGGTGCTCAACGCCGCCGCCCGTACCAAGGCCGCTGTCACACGCATCGTCACGCTTGACGGCGACCTTTCGGAAGCCCGCGCCGGCGATCCGGTGACGCTGGTGCTGGACCACGAGATCGACATCTCCCGCGGTGATGTCCTGGCCACGGACCCGGTGCCGGCGGCGGCTGATGGGATCGAATGCTGGGTTGTCTGGATGGACGAGACCCCGCTTTTCCGCGGCCGAGCCTATCTGCTGATGCTGGGCAGCCGGACGGTGGTGGGGACGGTGACGGATATCACCGTGCGGCTCGATATGGAGACGTTGGAAGAAGTCGGCGTGCGGGAGCTTGGCTTGAACGAGATCGGCCGGGTTTCGATCTCGTTGACCCATCCCGTGGTGTGCGAGCGGTACGAGACAAGCCGGGAGCTCGGCGGTTTCATCCTGATCGACCGACTGACCCGGAACACCGTCGGTGCCGGTCTGGTCACGGCGACAAGTGTCCGCAGCAGCGACATTCATTGGCATCGGCTGGATGTCGACAAGATGGCGCGGTCGCGACTGAAGGGCCAAAGGCCGGCCGTCCTGTGGTTCACCGGGCTGTCGGGGGCGGGCAAATCGACCATTGCCAACCAAGTGGAAAAGCGGCTGCATGCACTGGGTCACCACACCATGATCCTGGACGGCGACAATGTGCGGCATGGGCTGAACCGCGACCTGGGCTTCTCGGAGGCCGACCGCGTTGAGAATATCCGCCGCATCGCTGAGGTTTCGCGTCTGTTCGTGGAAGCAGGGTTGATCGTTATTGTCTCGTTCATCTCGCCCTATCGGGCGGAACGAATGCTTGCGCGGGACCGAGTGGCGGCTGACGAGTTCCTGGAGATCTTTGTCGACACCCCGGTCGACGAGTGTCGGCGGCGCGATCCGAAGGGGTTGTACGAGAAGGCGGATAGCGGGCAGATCCGCAATTTCACTGGTGTGGATGCGCCGTACGAGGCACCGCTCGATCCGGAAATCCAGCTTAGGACACTGGAAGCCGGCCCGGATGCGCTGGCTGACGTGGTGATGGCGGCGTTGCGGGAACGCGGAATCATTGCTTGACCGCCCTAATCAATGATTCTGCCGCACAATAACGCCGTGTCATCGTCCTTCTGTTATCCCGTTCGATGGCTGCCTTCTTTGTGTCATTGTCGGCGAAGCTGGACCGTGCGAAGGCGGGGGCCGAGGGCGCATGACTTTCTGTCGCGAGCACGCTGAAATTCTGGATACCCACGTCCATGTCCGTCTGGATGTGTCCCACAAAACCCGCCCTTCCCTCGGAAGACACGCTGAAGGCCGCAATCGGCGAAGCCCTCGCCTGCCGCCGCTGCGAAGCATTCCTCCCGCTCGGCCCCCGGCCCATTTTCCGGGTTTCCGCCACGGCCCGGGTACTGATCATCAGTCAGGCGCCGGGAACCAAGGCGCATCTGACCGGGGTGCCTTGGAACGACGCCTCGGGCGACCGGCTGCGTGGCTGGCTGCAAATGGACCGCGCGCTGTTCTACGATGAGACCCGGATCGCCATCGTCCCCACCGGCCTGTGCTATCCTGGCCGCCTGCCGCGCGGCGGTGATGCGCCGCCCCGGCGGGAATGCGCGCCGCTTTGGCTGGATCGGTTCAGCCGACTAATGCCGCAGGTGCGGTTGACCCTGTTGGTCGGCTCCTATTCACAACGGTATCGTTTAGGAAACGGCGCAATGACCATGCGGGTGCGCCAGTTTCAGGAGCTTGCGCCGGAGGTCATACCATTACCCCATCCATCGTGGCGAACCATGGAGTGGGAGCAACGCAATCCGTGGTTCGCGCAAACGTTGCTGCCGGTGTTGCGGCAGGCGGTCGAAAACGCCCTGAGATAGGCCGATGGGACGACGGCGCCAAAGGACGATCGTGTCAAAGGCCCATGGTCCCGCAAACTTCAATCCCGCATATAATCGTGATGCCGATTCGCGCCGACTGTTCGGCCACACGTCTTAGGACCGCGCCAGTATGATCGCCCAGCTCACCGGACGGGTGGACGCACTCTCCGACGGCACCTGCGTCATCGACGTGGGTGGCGTCGGCTACCTGGTGCAGGCGTCCTCGCGCACGCTGTCCGCTCTGCCGCAGGCCCCGGCGCAAGCCAAAGTGCTGATCGAGACCCACGTGCGGGAGGATGCAATCCTGCTTTACGGCTTTGCTGATGCCGCCGAACGCGACTGGTTCCGCCTGCTCACCACGGTGCAGGGCGTCGGCGGCCGGGTTGCGCTGTCCATTCTCTCGGTGCTCTCACCTCGGGACCTGGTCGGCGCCATTGCCGCCGGCGACAAGGCGGGCCTCACCCGGGCCGCCGGTGTCGGACCTCGGCTTGCCATCCGCCTGCTGACCGAACTGCGCGACAAGGTCGGCGCCATGCCGACGCCTGTGGGCGTCTCCTATACAGTTCCGATCGTGCCGCAGTCGGCGGTGGCCGATGCACTGTCCGCCCTGGTTAACCTGGGCTACCGGCGACCAGAAGCGCTGCAGACAGTGGCCCACGTGGCGGAACGGCTGGGAGAGACCGCCACGCTCGATGCCTTGATCCGTGATAGCCTGAAAGAACTGGCGCAGAGGTCTGCCGGATGAGTGACCACGATAACGATGCCGGCCGCACCATCTCCGCCGCGCGTCAGCCGGAAGATGCCGCCGAAGCCTCCCTCCGCCCGCAGACCCTGGCTGATTTCACTGGCCAGAAGACGTCTCGGGAGAACCTGGCCGTCTTTATCCAGGCAGCGAAATCCCGCGCCGAGTCGCTCGACCACGTCCTGTTGCACGGGCCGCCTGGCCTGGGCAAGACGACACTGGCACAGATCGTCGCCCGAGAGCTCGGTGTCGGTTTCCGCGCCACCTCCGGCCCGGTCATCGACAAGGCCGGCTCGCTGGCCGCCATCCTGACCAATCTGCAGCCAAAGGACGTCTTGTTCATCGACGAGATCCATCGCCTGCAACCGGCGATTGAGGAAATCCTCTACCCGGCGATGGAAGACTTCCAGCTTGACCTGATCATCGGCGAGGGCCCGGCGGCCCGCAGCGTGCGCATCGACCTGCCGCCGTTCACTCTGATCGGCGCCACCACCCGCGCCGGACTGCTTGCCACGCCTTTGCGAGACCGCTTCGGCATCCCGCTGCGGCTGGTGTTCTATACGCCGGAGGAATTGCGTCAGATCGTCGCCCGCGGCGCCCGCATGCTGGGGTTCAGTCTGACTGACGCCGGCGCCGCCGAAATCGCCGGCCGGTCGCGCGGAACGCCGCGTATCGCGGGTCGGTTGCTGCGCCGGGTTCGCGACTTCGCCGCCGTGCAGGGCGATGCGCCGGTCGACCGCGCGGTCGCCGATGCCGCGCTGACCCGGCTGGAGGTGGACCAGCGAGGCCTGGATCAGATGGACCGCCGCTACTTGCGCCGCATCGCCGAACACCATGCCGGCGGGCCGGTCGGCGTAGAGACCCTGGCCGCCGCGCTGGCCGAGGCCCGCGACACGCTGGAGGACGTGATCGAGCCCTATCTGATTCAGGAAGGACTCATTCTGCGCACCAGCCGCGGCCGCATGTTAGGCGAGCCGGGTTGGCGCCACTTGGGGCTGAAGCCGCCGAGATCCGCCGCACCGCTGCTCGATATGCTGGGAGGCGACAACAGCCCGCCGGCAGCGCCCGATGAGCTTCCGTTGGTGGAGCGGCGTGGATGAATCCTCATTCGCCCGCCATCCACCGCTGTTCCTTCCGAGTCTATTATGAGGACACCGATGCCGGCGGGGTGGTCTATCATGCGAACTATCTTCGCTACGCCGAACGCGCCCGAACGGAAGCCCTGCGGCAAGCGGGAATCCCGCATGCGGAGTTGGTGGAACGTTTCAACCTGATGTTCATGGTGCATCGCGCCGAAATAGATTATGTGCGGCCGGGACGGGTCGACGACACGTTGGTGGTCGAGACGGAAACCATGGACGTTGGCGGCGCCTCGGTGATGTTGCGCCAGACGGTATGCGGCCCGGACGGGGTCTGTGCTTTGGTGCACATCAAGCTCGCCTGTGTCCGTATTGGAGGAAACCGACCGGCACGTATTCCGCCACGCTGGCGGCAGGCGATGGGCGCCATGCGCCAAGAACTGCTGGCCGCGCGGAACAGCTAGAGGTCTGATGCCAATGCCCTGAATGGGCGTTGGCATCAGACCACTAGAGCGACCGGCGTAAGTGGAACGACCCTTGGGGGAGCTAGGTAGTGGATCGGGCAGTGGATGCGGTGAATCTGGGTGCGGCCGGCGGCGATCTGTCATTATGGGGCCTCTTCATTGAAGCCGACATCGTCGTCAAACTTGTCATGCTCGGCCTGTTGGCCGCCAGCGTGTGGGTTTGGGCCGTGGTGTTCGAGAAATGGACCACGCTTGCGCAAAGTCAACCGCGAAGCGGACGGATTCGAGGACCGGTTCTGGTCCGGCGGCAGCCTGGACGAATTGTTTGATCGCGAAGGCACCAACCCCAACCATCCAATGGCGTCCGTGTTCGCCGCCGCGATGGGGGAATGGCGCCGCTCGCTGCGGGCGGCCGGTGCCGACATCTCCCAAACCAGCGTGCGCGAGCGTATCGACCGCGCAATCTCCGTGACGGTGCAGCGGGAGTTGGAGCGATTGGAACGCTGGATGGTGTTTCTCGCCAGCGTCGGCGCGACAGCGCCCTTCATTGGCCTGTTCGGCACGGTCTGGGGCATCATGCACTCGTTCTCCGCCATCGCCGCCATGCACAACACCAACCTGGCCGTCGTGGCCCCTGGTATCGCCGAGGCACTGTTCGCCACCGCGATCGGCCTGGTGGCCGCCATCCCGGCGGTGCTCGCCTACAACCAGATCAGCACCAGCCTGGCCCGGTTTGCTGGCCGAATGGAGAATTTTGGCAGTGAATTCAGTGCAATCCTGTCCCGCCAGAGTGAGGAGCACGCCTGAGCCATGGCGTTTTCCCTGAATAACCGCAGCTCCCGCGGTGGTCGCCGGGGTCGTTACCAGCCGCTGGCGGAAATTAATGTCACGCCGCTGGTGGACGTGATGCTGGTGCTGCTGATCATCTTCATGGTCACCGCGCCGCTGATGACATCCGGTGTTTCGGTCGACCTGCCAAAGACCAACGCGCAACCGCTGAACAGCGACAGTGAGCCGCTGACGGTTTCCATCAAGGCGGACGGTGCGATTTTCCTCCAGGACCAGCCGGTTGAGCTTTCCGACATCGTCGCCAAGCTGCAGGCGATCGCCAAGAACAACGCGGACCGGCGGATCTTTGTCCGTGGCGACAAGGACCTGGCGTATGGACGGATTATGGAGGTGATGGGGACGATAACCCAGGGCGGCTTCACCAAAGTAGCGCTGCTGGCGGAACAAACTGGCTTGCCGTCGCCAGCATCGCCGGCGTCCGCGGCGCCTCCTCCGGCAAAGCCCACTGCCGGGCAGCATGAATAGGAGGTAATCGCCGCGTGTTGCAGCGGGTCTTCCGAGGCGGCGAGCGGGTTGGTCACCGAGGCAACGGAATGACTTCCCGTTTGCGAGCCGGACTGATCGCGTCGGCGGGCCTGCATCTGGCCGTGATATTGGCGCTGTTACTGGGGCTGCCGCCTTTCACCCCCGAGGAGGAGGAACCACCGGAGACAACGGTGGCGATGGTCTTCCAGGGCCCCGCCCAGGCCTCTATGCAGGCCGCGGCACCGGCTCAGATTCCAGCGCCGGCCAAGGAGGTCGCCCCGCCCGCACCACTGGTGCCCGAGCTGCCGAAACCACAGCCGATCGAGACACCGCCTCCGCCGCCTCCACCACCGCCCCCGCCGCAGCAACCGGCGGCCGCAGTCACGCCACCGCCGCTGGTTCCTCCACCACCCGCGGCGCAACCGACGGCCGAAGTCACGCCCCCGCCGCCGGTTCCACCCCCGCCTTCGCCACCAGCCGAAGCAGCGGTGGCGCCGGTAATCCCGCCGCCACCGCCGGCCCCACCGGCACCGCCCACGCCAACGCAGGCCAAGATCGAGCCGCCGCTTCCGCTGCCGCCGCCCATGGCACCCGCGCCACCGTCGCCGCCCAGCGCGACGATGCAACCGAATGAGACGAAGAATCCGGCGCTGAACAGCAACTCGGTCGAGAACACTCTGGAGAAGCTCAGGCAGAAACTCGCCCAGACCGCAGCCGCCAAAAGGACATCCGAATCCGCAGTCTGGAGGTCAGCCTAGTGGCGGCGGCAATCCACAAAGCAATGATACAGCGGCTTTGAGCGCCGAACAGCGCGGCGCCATTGGGGACCATGTGCGGGAATGCTGGACGAAGGATGCCGGGGCGCTGGATCTCGACAAGCAAAGGGTGTTGCTGACGGTGACGACTGATGCAGGCGGGATCGCTCGGAGGGCCGACGTCGCCGGCAGCGATGTGGCCCGCATGAGCGATCCCAGGTTCCGTGCCTTCGCTGAACGCGCGAGGCGAGCGATCATGGATGCCCGCTGCGCAACTCTACCGCTACCGGCCACTGCATTGGGTCGGGTCAACGTCCTGACATTTCGGTTCAGCCCATGAGGCCGATTGAGGTATTCGGTTTGGTCCATCAGGCCGTTCAGCCCTTGCGGTTCGCCTAGCAGTGTCCCGTGCCCATCCGTCACATACCGCCGCGGACTTCCGATCCATCGCGTTGCGTGGCAACCGCCAGACGTGGAAGACAACGAAATGATTCACTTGCCGCAATCAGCTATCGGCCGCCGCAACTTGATTGCCAGTGCCGCCGGACTGCTCGCCGCTGCACCCAGCCCGGTGTCGGCGCAACCCGTGGCGCCCGCGGCGTCTTCGCCGAACGGCGGCGGCCAGTCGGCCGTGATCGACGTCAATCGCGCCCGAGCCGAACCGATCCCGATTGCGGTGCCGGATCTGAGCGGCTCCGACGGGGCTTCGGTCCAGCTCGGCCACGACATTGCCGGCGTCATCAGCAATGACCTGGCGCGCAGCGGGCTGTTCCGGCTGATCGACCAGACCGCCTTCATCCAGGCCAGCGTCACCACTGCTGGAGCTCCCAACTTTCAGAACTGGAAGGTAACCGGCGCGCAGGCACTGGTGACCGGTGGCGTGCAGATCCTGGGCGGCGGTCAGGTGCGGGTCGAGTTCCGCCTATGGGACATCCTGCCGCAGACCCAGATCCAGGGCACCGCCTATACCACGACGCAGGCCAACTGGCGTCGCATCGCCCACATCATGGCTGACGTGATCTATGAGCGTCTCCTCGGCGAAAAAGGTTATTTCGATACCCGTATTGTTTACATTGCCGCCACCGGCCCGCGTGATCGGCGCACCAAGCGCCTGGCGATCATGGATCAGGATAGCGAGAACAACCGGCTGCTGACTGATGGATCATGGCTGGTGCTGACCCCGCGCTTTCATCCGACCCAGGATGAGATCGCGTTCATGAGCTATGCCAACAACCGCCCTAGGGTGTATTTGTTCAACCTGACGAGCGGCCGGCAGACAGCACTGGGTGATTTTGCGGGAATGACCTTTGCCCCGCGGTTTGCGCCGGACGGCGCCAGCGTCATCATGGCGGTATCGAATGGTGGCGGGTCGGATATCATTTCTGTCGATCTGGCTAGTCGAGCAGCGCGGCGGTTGACCAAGTCCGGTTCGATCGATGTCAGCCCCTGCTATAGCCCGGATGGGTCGCAAATCGTTTTCGCGTCGGACCGTGGCGGCGACCAGCAAATCTATCTCATGGGCGCCGGCGGTGGCGGAGCGAAACGCATCAGCTTTGGCAATGGTCACTATGCAACTCCGGTGTGGTCGCCGCGCGGCGACCTGATCGCGTTCACCCGCTATGCCGGCGATACGTCTGATTTCGCCATCGGCGTGATGCACCCGGACGGCTCGGGCGAGCGCATCCTCTCCGACGGCTGGCTGGTGGAAGGTCCCACCTTCGCCCCCAATGGGCGGGTCCTGATGTTCTTTCGGGAAACCCGGTCACGTGATGCACGGGGCGCCGGCTTTTCCTCCCGCCTGGTATCGGTGGACATCACAGGCTTCAACGAACGTCCAGCCGAAACGCCGACCGATGCATCCGATCCCGCGTGGTCGCCGCTTGGAACATGACGCCGGTCTGCAACTTTGTCCTCTGATTTCGTGCGGCGGCAGCCGGATGCTGGCCTGGAATGGACGGGTTTAGGCCAGGATGCGGGCGTGAGTAGATCGCTTTAACTTGCGTTTAAGCCCGCGGAATATGATTGTGTCAGTGATTCCAGCCTGATTCATGCCGTCACGACTGGCCGGTGGGCCGTGTCACTGTGTTGAACAAGCAACATATTTGGGTGGTGTGAAGAAGCAGCGCGCGAGAACTTGACCGACCTTCGGTGGTCGGGCTAATCGCTCTCATGGGCGGAACGGTTTGCCGTTTGACCCGCGCAGGCCTCGCTTGCGTGCCATCTGCACCCTATCCCAGGGACGAAGACAAGATGAACACGAAGATCCTCGGTGCCCTCGGCGCAGTCACCCTGCTGGCGGCATGCAGCAGCAAAGCTACCGACACGACGGCTGGTACGGGCGCTCCGACCACCGGAAGCATTGTTCCGGGCAGCCAAGAAGATCTGGTCGCCAATGTTGGCGATCGGGTTTTCTACGACTTTAACAGCTCCATGCTGCGCGATGACGCCAAGGGAACCCTGGACAAGCAGGCCGCCTGGCTTACCAAGTTCGGCGGTGTAAACGTGCAGATCGCCGGCAACACTGATGAGCGCGGCACCGAGGAATACAACCTTGCGCTTGGCCAGCGTCGCGCCAATTCCGCCTCATCCTATTTGAAGGCGAAAGGCGTGGCTGGGGATCGGATGACCACGATCAGCTACGGCAAGGACCGGCCGACTGCGCAAGGTTCCAACGAGCAGGCCTGGGCGCAAAATCGTAACGCTATCACCTCGGTTCGCTAACCAACCGGACGTCGCCGCCGAACATACCACCGATCGCCAAGCGGTCCTGGCGGCGAATATCCGCCAGAGTCGCCGATGTCATGTGTGGAGGCCGGCAATGCATTGTCCTTGGCGTCATCGTGGCCGCGGCATTGAGTTGACATGACGTCGCTTAGACAAGGTCGTATTGGCCCGTCACCGCCTTCTTATATTGGTCGACCGACTCCGCCATGATCTGCTTTGCATTCGCCTTGATCACCCGCTCCCACCAGCCACCATAGATCGTCTCGTATGGCCATTCCGCCAAAGTATCGGCAATTCGCTGCACGGCCGCTGCGCTAAGCGGGATCAGGTTCGGATAGCTGCGCATGAAGGTCAGCCGTTTGTCCGGCCGCACCTGCAACGTATCGCCACTCAGCAACACGCCGCGTCCGCCGGCTCCCTGTGTCCAGTGCAGTACCGCGCTGCCGGGAAAATGCCCGCCGCAGCGAAGCAGGTTGATCCCCTCTGCCAGCTCCAGCCGGTCTTCCGCCCAAAAATTGATGACCGTATCAAGGCGCGGCACATACTTGCGGTCCCGGGCATGGACATGGACCGGAACGCTGTCGAAGGCGTGGCTCCATTCCACGGCCGATGCGATAAAATGCGGGTGGGAGCAGACTATGGCGGCGAGCCCGCCTAGTGCGGCAATGATCGTGATTGTTGCTTCGTCAATAAAACTGATGCAATCCCACAGGATGTTGCCTCGCGGTGTACGCAGGATCAGTGCTCGCTGACCAATGGCGAAAGATGGGAAGGTGCCCACGCCCATCAGTTCGGGCTCCAACCGGCGGAACGCGTTGTAATGCGTCAGGCCCATCTCTGTCAGTGTGGTCCAGGCCTGACCCGCCGGATTGACGTATTGCCGATGATCCTGACAGATCAGACAACCTGCTGGTGGCACTTCGGTGTCCGGATACTGGCAGCCGCAGGTCGTGCAGATGAAAGCCGGCATGCAATCCGTCTCCGTTGAAGCATCTGAAAGCCGCAGCACCACGATAGCGTGACCTTGGCCGGCTGTAACTGGCGCTGCGGCAGGCTGACGCGTCAGGCGATCAGGCGTCGAACAGAGCTGCGATGTTCGTCGGCTCCACGTCCTCGATCCGGGCCGGCCGCCAGGCAGGATTGCGATCCTTATCCACCACCATTGCGCGCACGCCCTCAGCGAAGTCGGGATGCGCCATGGTCGTGCGGGTCAACCGAAATTCGGCATCCAGCGCCTGGGGCAGGGTCAAGTCGCCGCCCCGGCGCAAGGCCCGCAAGGTCCAGTGCAGCGCAGAGGGGGATACGGCACGCAAAGCCTTCAGGGTGGCTGCCGTCCATTGCGATCCGGCGGCATCATCCCTGCCGGATTGCAGCCGCTTCATGATCTCGCTGACTGTCTCGGCGCCGAAGGAGAAGTCGATCTGCGGCAGGTGTTCAGCCAAGGAGAAGGCCGGCAGTGGCTCAGCAAACGCGGCCAGCGCGGCGACGCCATCCCTCGCTAATGCGGCGGACAGATCGGCAAGCCGAGCGCGCGGGATGAAGTGCGTCGCCAGTCCGGCGTGCACCGCGTCGGACCCGGTCACGCGCAGCCCGGTCAGACCAAGATAGGCGCCAAGCTGCCCCGGCAAGCGAGGCAGCAGGTAGGTGGCGCCGATATCGGGGAAAAACCCGATAGCGGTTTCCGGCATGGCGAAGCCGGCGTGCTCGGTTGCCACGCGATACGGTGCGTGAACCGACAGGCCAATGCCGCCGCCCATGCAGATGCCGTCAATAAGCGCGACGTACGGCTTAGGAAACGTGGCGATCATCAGGTTGAGTGCGTATTCTTCGGTAAAAAACTGATCAACCGTAGCGCGATCGCCGGCGATCAGCCGGTCGCGCAAAGCACGGATGTCGCCACCGGCGCAGAAGGCGCGGTCGCCGGCGCCCTCGATCACCACCGCATGGATGTGCGGGTCGTCCCGCCAAATGCGCAAGATGCCGGCGCAGGCGCGGATCATCGGCAGGTCCAGCGCGTTGAGCGCCTTCGGACGGTTGAGCACAATGCGTCCCACCCGCCCGTCGCGGCGGGTGACCACTGTATCGTCGGCAGTCATGCGGTTTTCTCCTGCGTTGAGGCTCGTGTAGCGCAGCGCGTTTGCCGATGCCAATGGAGCGCCCACGACAGATCAAGACGGGCCTGAACAGGAGGATACCGCAGCGCATAATCGGGGACGCCAAACATTGGCACCCAGAGCGACGCCTGGCCCCTCGACACGCCGGCGGAACGCCCCGCATGATCGCCGGTATAAGACCAAGGGAGGAACCGGATGCGTGTCGCCATCATCGGCCAGCAGGACTTCGGCAAGGCCGCATTGGAAGCCTTCGCGGCGCGTGGCGACGACGTCACAGCGGTGTTTTGTGCCCCCGAAAAGGCGCGTCCCGACCCATTGCGCCTGGCTGCGGAAGCGCTGGGCATCCCGGTGCACCAGTTCACGAAACTCACCGATCCGGAGGCACAGAACACCCTTCGTGCCGCCCATGCCGATATCGGCGTGATGGCCTATGTCACCCAGTTCGTGCCGCAGGCGTTCTGTGCCATCCCGAAATTCGGCACAATTCAGTTCCATCCCAGCCTGCTGCCGTTGCATCGCGGCGCGTCCTCCATGAGTTGGTCGATCATCCTGGGCCGGACCGAAACCGGCTTCAGCATCTTTCGTCCGACCGATGGGCTGGATGAAGGTCCGGTGATCCTGACGCGAAGCGTAGCGATTGAACCGGAGGACACGCTGGGCTCGCTCTATTTCGGCAAGATCTTTCCGATGGGCGTGGCCGGGCTGATCGAGGTGGCCGATTTGGTGGTGGCCGGAAAGGCGCCGGCGGTGGCGCAATACGAGCCAGCCGCCGGGTACGAGGGCATCATCCGGGAGGCCGAGTCCCAGATCCACTGGGCCAGCCATGTGGACATCACCTACAACCTGATCCGTGGCTGCGATCCGGCGCCCGGCGCCTGGACGACGCATGACGGGCGAAAACTCTTCCTTTTCGAGAGCACCAAGCGCATCGCTCGCGCCTTCAGCGAGGTGAAAAGCAAGAAGATTGGCCAGGTGGTTGGCAGCAGCGGGCCCAGCCTGACCATTCACGGCCAGGGCGGCTTCATTGAGGTGCACCGGGTCCGCTGGGACGGCGGCAGAAAGATACCGGCCATGGAGGCGGGACTGGAAGTTGGAATGCCGCTGGGGACCTGAGACCGGCCTGCGCAATAGGATTGCCTCGCATGGAGGCTCGGCACGCGACGGCTGCCTGGGCCACACGCTAGAGTCGGGGATCCAGTCGGTTGACCTTCGCTTGCAGCGCGCCCGCTCCGGGGATCGCCATTGGCCAGTTGATTGTTCGGCTGCCCAGTGCTCCGGTGGACTAGGTCTTCCGAAGGTCAATTCAATCTGGGCGTTCTGCAAGCTGTGTACCTGTGCCCAGTGACCACGAGCGCTAGTATATAGGGTGTTGCTAAAGCCTGGCAGCGTAGTCGGTATGAAGCAGCAACATATTCTGCCTCATAGTTGTTTCTGCTGGGTCGTTGCCCCAGGCCGCGCCCGCCTGTAGCGTCTTTCCACATCAGGAAGTCGGAAATCAGTCTGTTGATGCCCGCCCGCTCGCTTTTGGCCGCTGTGGCGCTTGTCGTCATGCTTTTGGCCGCCGCTAAACCGGCCTGTGCCGGAGCTAACGATCTGACGATCGTCACACGCGACGATTCGCTGCAACGGGCGATTCAATCCGCTTATGTGCAGCCGTTCATCGCGGTGACCAAACTTCCTGTGCAACTGGAAGTTTGGGAGGGCGGCATCGACAGCCTGCGGGCCCATGCGAAGACTCCCGACAACGCCTGGGACCTGGTGCTGGTGGATCCGGATGAACTCTCCATCGGCTGCACCGAGGGAATGTTCGAGAAGCTGGATTGGTCGACGATCGGCGGCAAAGACCACTACATGCCGCTCGCGATCAGTGACTGCGGTTTGGGTGGTTTGATCGCAAACACCATCCTGGCATGGGATCGCGACAAATTTCCGGTAACGCCGACTTGGTCGGACTTCTGGGACGTGGCGAAATATCCCGGCAAGCGTGGTTTGCGGAAGGGCGTGCGCGGCAATCTTGAAATCGCATTGTTGGCCGACGGCGTAGCGCCTGCTGACGTGTATAAGGCGCTTGCTACCAGTGACGGCGTGGATCGCGCCTTTCACAAGTTGGACCAACTCAAGCCCTATATTGTCTGGTGGGGCGCGGACAGCGAGGCTGCGCACATCCTGTCTTCGGGCGATGTGCTGATGACCAGCGCGCCCAGCGGGCAAATTTTCACGACGGGACAGGCAGAGCACCGGAATTTTGGCGTGCAGTTCGCCTCCAGCCTGTTTGAAGTGCATAGCTGGGTCATCATGAAGGGTAGCTCGGCGCTGCGGACAGCGCAGCAATTTCTCTACTTTATTGGGCTGCCAGCGATTGAGGTCAGCTTTTTGCATATCGGCGGCCAGTCCAGTCTGGCTAAGGGGCTGAATGACGGACTACCCGCCGAGGTGCTGGTTATGTCAGCCAGCAGTCCCGCAAACCTGAGCAATGCAATCCGCAGCGACGTTGGGTTCTGGCGCGACAACCTGCCCAAGCTGCGCCAACGGTTCGATAGTTGGCTGGAACATTGAGATCCTGACCTGAAATCCGCCGTATCATGCGGCGGTCCCAGAGCATTGGCACACATCGAAAGCATCGGGTTAGTGCTGGGGGACTTCAGGTGCCGAGCGATCCGAGTTTGCAAGCGCATGGTGTAAGGCGCTCAATACGCAGGATCGTTTCACACTTTGATTCAGATCCGGCGGCAGACTTGGCGCCAGCCGGAGAACCTGGGCAAGCCGAGGAAACAGCCAAAATAACCAAAGGAGTAGATATATAGCGAATCGCATCATTACAGCGATGTTCAATATGCGTGAAAATGCGATCAGGGCGGCAAATTCAATCCGGGAGAATCCTACGCTTATGAGGTGAACATACCAAGACAATACGCGACGCGGTCCGTCACGCGGAGGTGCGGGAGGATTAAGACAAACCCGCATTGGCGGACACCAGTAGCGCGCCGCGGGACGCTACGCCTATGCACCCCGGGTCATTGGACCGCTAGCTGTTCGTCAACAGCGGCGAGCGTCGGTAGAAGCTTGAATCCGACCGCTCATCGTCCGGGCCGTAAACAAGGCGCTGGCCGGACAGCCTTCATGGCATCGAAAGCCAGGATATTTCAAAGGCGAGATCCTGGCGCGCAATCCGCCACTTCGCGCTTGGCGCGGCTCGCGTCGGAATGCGATAAAACCCTTGATGCGTATCCTTTATCACATGCCGCTTTCTCCCTATGCTCGCAAGGTACGTCTTGTGCTATCGGAAAAGCGGTTGCCATACGATCTGCGGCTGGAAAAGGTCTGGGAACGTCGGCCCGAATATCTGGAAATGAATGCGGCGGGGACCGTACCGACCCTGGTCGAGGATAACGGCCTGGTCATTCCTGATTCGACGGTGATCTGCGAATATATCGATGAGGCGTATCCTGACAGCAGCCTGATGGGCCGCACGCTGGCGGAACGGATTGAAGTGCGACGCCTGGCAGCCTGGTGCGACGGCAAGTTCGCGGCTGAGGTGACCAACAACCTCTATGGGGAGAAGCATCTGCGGCGACAGACAACGCGTGGCAACCCGGACCCCGCGGCGATTCGCACCGGCTACGCGGCGATGCGCTATCATCTGGATTACATTGGCTGGTTGGCTGAGACCCGCAAATGGCTGGCGGGCAGTATGCTTTCCTTGGCGGACTTCGCTGCCGCCGCGCATCTATCGACGCTGGATTTCCTGGGCGAAGTAGATTGGACGGTGTCGCTGCCGGCCAAAGAGTGGTACGCGCGGATGAAGTCCCGGCCGAGCTTTAGAGGCGTACTGGCGGATCGGGTGCCGGGTGTAACCGCCGCGGCGCACTATGCGGACCTCGACTTCTAGATTGGCGCGAGCTGACTGCGCAACCAGTGCCGATCCCCATGAGCAACGTCACGACCGGGTGGTATCAGACCAGTTGTACCCGCTGTGCGTCAGGATCATGACGCATGACAAGAACCTGAAGCGGTCGTTTCCTCATCGTCCAGGCGATTGCGGATGAACTGCCTGCGGTGGTCTGGTGGAGACGTGCGCCGGTCGTCCCGGCGCGGATACCGACCCCCGCAGCGAGCAAAAGGCTGCGACGAGCAGCAACGCCATCCCAAGCCCTTCGCGCATCCCCACCTGCTCGCTCATCACCACCAGGCCAAGCAGCACAGCGATCACCGGGGAGATATAGGCATAGCTGCCGGCCCGCGCCGGACCCCAGACCGCGATCAACCGCAGATAGGCGGTGAAGGCGACAAGCGAGCCGAACACGACGAGAAACAACCAGCCGCCCCAGGCGGCGGCGCCCCAGTCGAAATGAGCAGCACCGACCGCCCCAGGCTCGAATGCCAACGCGCCAAGTGTTAGCACCAGGCCACCGGGCAACATGGTCAGCCCGGACAAGAAGATAGCACTGGTAGTTTTGGTCAGTGGCCGGGCAAGAACCGAGCCGAGGCTGTAGACCACGGCGCTAAACACGATCGCGGCAGCCCCGAGAAGGCCGATGATGTCTGTCGGCGCCACCATCTGCGGGCCGAACAGCACGCCAAGGCCGGCGAAGCCGAAGCCGAGCGCCATGACGCGGCTCGGACTGAGGTGTTCCTCGCCCAAGGCGATGCCGAAGCCGAGCAGGCTTATCGGCATCAAGGCCAAGTCTAGCACGGCGGTCAGACCGGAAGGCACATAGCGAATACCCCAGAACAGCGGGGCGTAGGTCAACACCACCATCAGCAACTGGACCACGACAAGCCGACCCAACTCGTGCCGGCCAAGGTGCCGGACCTCGCCGCGCGACCAGGCGAGCGCCAGCAGCACCAGCCCTGCCACGACGAAGCGCGTGCCGGCAAAGAAGACTGGCGGCACGCTGGTTATGCCGAGCTTCATGGCGAGCCAGGTGGCGCCCCAAATCAGGCACATCATCATGAACAAGCCGATCATTAGTGTTCTCCGTGTAACGCTATAGATGGATTATACGCGTTACAGAGAGAAAGGTTGCGGCTGTCGGCTCAAGCAATAGGGTAGCAATCATGAGACAGGTTACAGTTGCGACTCTCAAACTGTTTGGCGGCCACAAGGCGTTGGATTTCACCAACACGATCGACTCGCGCGGTGCTCGCTATGGTCCGGACGTGTTGCAGACATATGCGGATCTGCTGGACTGGGGTGTGCGGCTCGATGTGGTCGACGCGGTTGAGGCGGAGGCGCTGCGTGGCCTTCCCCGCGCGCAATGCGAAGCCGCCCTGGCCCGCGCAAAAGCGCTGCGCGAGGCGCTTTACCGGATCTTCGCCGCGCGCCCCGCGGCCGACTCCACCGACCTCGACCTGCTGCAGCACGAGACATGCTCGGCGCAGGGGAAGCGCATGCTCGTGCCTGACGTTGATGGTTATGCCTGGCGCTGGCGGGCAGGCGATCCGGACGCGGTCAGCCACCGAATCGCCTGGGCGGCCGCTGATCTGCTTACTTCCCCGGCGCTCGTGCGGGTGCATGTTTGTCCGGGGGAGAATTGTGCTTGGCTCTTCCTCGACAACTCTCGGTCGGGCCGACGCCTATGGTGCAGCGAAACGACTTGCGGTACCCGTAGCCGGGTTAAACGCTGGCGCGGCCGGCAGCGGGTGGAAGCGTGACAGGGTCCGCCAAGGGCTCCAGCAACCCGGCGATCTTTCCGATGGCCGTGTTTGGCTGGAGATCGGCGACCAAGACCCGGTCAGTGCGCCAACGGCGCCCCGACTTCCGCCTCAGGCGTGGGCGCATGGGCCATGATGTCGCCGAGCTTGTCGATTAGGTAGTCGGCGTCAGCGGCGTCAACGGACCCCGCCATCGTCAACACTCGGGTGATTACCCGCGCGCGAAAACGTTCGAGATCCCGCTCGTTCCCGTCAAAGCCGGTCTCGTCAACCACGTCGATGGCAGCCTGCACGGCACTGAACAAGGCCTCCGGCATCGTCGCCTTGCGATAGAGTGCGGCGAGGCCACGGCGGCTCGAACTCGTGGATCAGGATCTGTGCGTTGGCAATTGGCACGTTGCCTTTGACCGCCATCGCCGCCTCAAAAAAAGCGATGTCTCCGGTGCACAGCGCGCGCAACATCAGGGTCGGTGTCAGGCGGCCATTGTGGTGCATTTGCGCAACCATTCGCCGCAACTCTTCGTCCGATGCCCCTGTGCTCAGATGCAAGATTTCCTGTTCCCGGCAGCGCAGGACGATGTCCGTGGCAATCTTTGGCGACAATGCGTGCATTTTCAGCAAATGTTCCTGAAACTCTTTCGAGACCAGGGTCACCAGGCGTTCAGAGACGGTGAGTGGAAGCCTGTGCCGTAGCACCATCGCCTGCTTCACCCAGTCATTGTCGGCGAACCGAGTGACTGCGCGGTCAAGACTGGCCTCGGCAATTCTCGCCGTGTCATTACCCATCAGCACCACCACAGCCGGCGCCCCAGCATGGGTAATCAGCCCGTCGGACACCGCCTCACTGAGGTTGGCACGGCCTGCAATCGTCTCCTGCTTACGAGACGAGCCATGACGCACAAGCTCCAGCAGGTCGTCATCGGTCAGGACCAGGGAGTCGGCCAGCAACGGAAATGCAATGGTTTCGATATCGCCAGCCAACTTCAACGCCACGTCATGCGGCAGATTGCGCGAGTGGCGAAGGCCATGCGACAGCGCCATGCGGACCTTTTCCGCCACGTCGCGGGCAAGTAGGCGTACGATGTCTTGCGCTATGGTTACCTCGCTCGCTGTCAGCCCGGTTCCCGCCAGGTTCGCCGCAATTTCTTCCGCCAATTCGGCCCGCAGGTCGGGCGAAGGCTCGGATATCAATCGTGCAACATCCTGGGGTGTGAGCGAAATGGCCATGGGAACCTCGGGGCAAACTTGATTCGGCCAGTCTGCCACCGACCGCTGAATAAAGAGTTAACGTGGATCTGTCGTTCCAGGCGGTCGAGGCGGTGCCGCGGCACAATCCAGGACGGCTGCTGGCCATCGCCAAGAAGACGCAGCGGGTGGTTGCACGCCGGTTTTACGCCAGTCGATGGGCCACCCGCTCCTGTCCATTCTGTCGCAACACGACGCGGACCACGCGGCCCTGGTCGTCAGTCTCGAACGTGACCTCAGCGTTGAGGTCGCGCGATGCGTAGGTCCTTTCTCGATATGAATCCCGCCGGTCGCTTTCCGAGAATACTTCGAAGCGTGGCTGCCCGGCCACTTGCACGAACAGCCGCTCAGCTTCCCTCGTGACGGTCAGAATGAGCTCGGGTGCAAGTCCGTAGCGGCCGACATGGTCTTCAAGCCTGTTTGCATCGGCGATGGCGGCTGTGGAGAGCCACCACCCATCCCCAGCGAACCAGCAGCTTTCATCAATCGGCCCATCGAGCCGAAACGACTGCACACGCTGCCAGTCGCGATTGGCGAACGCCGCCGCCAGACGACGACCCGCTTCCGCATCCTGCGGACCTATACAGGAAATGAAACCTGCCTGAGTGATGAACCGGGCGGGCCACGCCAGGTCATGTGTCGGTCGCTTGACCAAGAGCATGCCGCCAAATTTGCCCGACGGCTGCAGCGGGAAAATCAGTCGTCCACCGGGCCGCAATGCGTCCAGCCAAGCCCAACTCGGCTGCGTAATGCCGGCATTGACATAGACCGCATCGACCTTCGGCAAGTAATCGCCGATACCGGAGCACGCATGCACCTCGACCCATGGTAGATGTTGCAGATTCGCACGCGCTTTCTCAGCCAGGTCCGGTTCAATTTCAAAGGCGTGGACCTGACCGGTCGGCCCGACGAGGTGGGCAAGGATGGCGGTGTAGTAGCCAACCCCCGCTCCCACCTGCACGACTGCATCACCCTCGCGTAGCGCAAGCGCATCCAGGCAGCGCGCGTGCAACGACGGCTCGCCAATGTTGATGCCTCGGCCGGCATCGATCGCCACCAAGGTGTCCTGGTAGAGAAAAGCGAGGTCGTCGTCCGGTGTAATAAGATAGCCGTGGCCGGGGTGATTGATGAGCCATGGACCGGGGCCGGCAAAGGCTTCACGCGGCACGGAAGCGAAGGCTTGTTCGATGCGAGGATCGCGCGCGCGACCGCGCAACGTCACCGTGCGGGCGAAAAAATTCCGCAGTTTTGTTGATCTGTCGTCCGCCACCTCCTCCTCCTTTATTGATCGTCGACGCTACTGCGTCGGTTAATAAAAGCGCAGCCAGTATTTCCCCACCACTTCGCCGGTAGCGGCCAGTGCGTGGCAGGTGTCAATCTGTGCCGGTCGCGCCGCGGCATCCCCGACGGGATTGTCGGGACGCAGTGGATGGACTGTCTGGATTGCCGTCGTCGCCAGCGGCCCGCATAGCTCCACCAGGTGCGTGCATCAATGTACGCCACCGAGACGCCGACGCAGTTCCGAACTGAAGCCTGCCGCAATACGCAGGCCGACTAGCCATCTGACATTCCCCGCATGGATTTCGTGGACCCGACAAACTCGGGTGACGCTTTACGGTAGAGGGGGAGTGATGGCTTGCAGGTGACCGGCGTCACGCTGCGAGCGACTTAGCCAAGGACGACGGATTTGTCTCCTCGCCGCCCCAGACTGGTCGCCCGACCGGCAGGAGTTGGAAGCAACGCGACGGTTGCGTGCGATCTGGATTGAGCGGCTCAGCGCATCCCGCCGGCTCTTCCAGGATTGACCACGAACACACGCCTCAACCCAGCCGGGTTACACTTTGTATTGCATCGCTACCGTTGCGTTTCGTTTTTTCTGCCTATATTCAGTCACCACCATTCAGTGGAGTTTCCGCCCATGTCCATCAGGACCCTGCAAGTCCGCAAAGCAGCCACCCGAGGCGTCACGTTCGTTGCCGCCCTCGGTATGGCCATCATGCTGTCTGGTTGCGTTATTGTGCCGGCCGGTCCGTACTACCATCCGCACCACTACTGGGGCTATTAAGCCTTGGCGCGCGCTTCAAATGGCGCCGGCGCGAGGTCCGGCGGACGGCCCACCGCGGCGGCGGCGGCGTTGCTCGAGACGACCATTCTGGATCACGCCACCACCGTGTTCCTGCGTGAAGGCTATGCTGCCACCAGCATCGAGGCCATTGCGCGACAGGCCGGCGTCGCCAAACGTACATATCTATGCGCGCTGGATCGGCAAGCCGGCACTGTTTCTAGCTGTGCTGCAACGGCTCATAGCCGGATGGCTGTTAACAACGGACGCCTGGCCCGAGACGGAAGACCTCGCAACGGCGTTGCATCATGCGGCGCATAGCATCCTAGCGGTCGGGCTGACGCCGGAGGCCATTACCCTGCGTCGCCTGATGATCGCTGAGAGTGCGCGGTTCCCCGAGTTGCAGACAATCATGGCCCAGTCCGGTGCGCAGGAAGGGGTGCGCCGCATCGCTGCCCTTTTGGACCGCGCCATGGCCGCCGGCACGCTTCGCCCAGTTGATACAGTGTTTGCTGCAGAACAGTTCCTGCATCTCGTCCTGGCCGGTCCGCAACGCCGCGCGATGGGACTAGGGCCGGCGCTGGACGCCGGTCAGCTCGACGCATGGGCCGCCGCTTCCGTGAGAATGTTCTTGTCCGGTTGTCAAAGCGGTAGCGAGGCCCCGCCGCTCGTGACCTTAGGCGCGCCGCATCAGACCAAGAGCTGCCACCCCGCCCGCCAGCAGGCGGACTAACGCCGGTTGGAGTAACCTGCGGCACGACAACATGTCAGACTGCGTGGGGCTCCCTCTCGACGCAACCTAAAGCCGCGTTACCTGGCAGCCCTCGCAGTCATGGCATTAATCTCCCTATGGCGCAGCTAGAGGTTGCTGGACCGCACGGATTGATGATACGGCACATCCCGCCATGCGGGGTTGGGGGTGTGCGGGCCTATGAAGCTTTTGCTGACCGGCGGTTGCGGTTTCATAGGGTCCGCCGTGGTGCGCTTCCTGCTCCATCATACCGACCACATGGTGATCAATGTCGACAAGCTGACCTATGCCGCGTCGGAGGATGCGCTCGAGGATGGCCGCTGGCATAACCGCCATCGTCTGGTTCGTGCCGATATCGTCGATGCCGAGGCAATGCGCGCGGTGTTCCAGGCGCACGACCCGGACGCTGTCATGCACCTCGCGGCGGAAAGCCACGTCGACCGCTCGATCGACGGGCCGGCGGATTTCGTCCACACCAACGTGGTTGGGACGTTTACGCTGCTGGAAGCCGCACGCCGGCACCATGCCGGGTTGGACAGCGCGCGGAAGGCCGCCTTCCGCTTTCACCACGTCTCCACCGATGAGGTGTTTGGTGCGTTGGAGGCCGAGGATCCGCCGTTCACCGAGACCACTGCTTATGATCCGCGCAGCCCGTATTCCGCCAGCAAGGCTGCGTCCGACCATTTGGTCCGCGCCTGGAGTCATACGTATGGGTTGCCGACCATTGTCTCGAACACCTGCAACAATTACGGACCTTGGCAGTTTCCCGAAAAGCTGATCCCACTGGTCACATTGAACGCGTTGAACGGCCATGAATTGCCGGTCTACGGCGACGGCTCGAATTTGCGCGACTGGTTGTTTGTCGAAGACCACGCCGAAGCTCTGGTGCGCGTCGTCGAACAAGGCATCCCTGGTACCACCTATGCCATCGGCGCCCGGCAGCCGCGCACCAACCTGCAGGTGGTGCGCGCCATCTGTGACCATCTGGATCGCCGGTTACCGGATCCCGCCGGACCGAGGGAGAGGTTGATCCGCTTCGTCACCGACCGTCCTGGTCACGACTTCCGCTATGAAATCGATCCGTCCCGTACCGAGGCGGCGCTGAATTGGAAGGCGCCACATGATTTCGAGACAGGGCTTGCCCGCACGATCGACTGGTATCTCAATAACCGTATCTGGTGGGAAACCGTGCGCGCCGTCCGCTACTCCGGTCAGCGGCTGGGGACCGCCGACGCCAGGCGGGTCGAGACCGATGCGGCACAGCCAAAGGAGAAAGCCGCCAAGGGAAAAGCCGCATGAAAGGCATTCTTCTCGCCGGCGGCTCCGGGACGCGTCTGCATCCGATGACCCTGGCGGCGTCGAAGCAGCTGCTTCCCGTCTATGACAAGCCGATGGTGTACTACCCGCTGTCGACGCTGATGCTCGCCGGCATCCGTGACATCATGCTGATTTCTACGCCGGACGATCTGCCGCAGTTCCGCCGGCTGCTCGGGGACGGCTCCCGCTTCGGCATCCGCTTTGAATACGCGGTTCAGCCGAGGCCGGATGGGATTGCCCAGGCGTTCCTGATCGCCCGTGACTGGCTGCAGGGCGAAGCCTGCGCCTTGGCCCTCGGCGACAACCTGATCCACGCCGACCACCTGTCTGCTCTGTTGCGCGCCGCCGCGGGTCGGCCGCTTGGTGCCAGTGTCTTTGCCTATCAGGTGCGCGACCCCGAGCGTTATGGCGTGGTCGCCTTCGATGCCACCGGGCGAGCGGTGGAGGTCGTGGAGAAGCCGGCTGCGCCGACCTCCAACTGGGCGATCACCGGCCTGTACTTTTACGACAAGCATGTCAGCGACATTGCGCCGCAGATCCGCCCTTCGCCCCGGGGGGAGCTGGAAATCACCGACCTCAACCGGGTCTATCTTGAGATGGGCACGCTGCATGTCGAAAAACTGTCACGCGGCTGCGCATGGCTGGATGCGGGGACGCCGGATAGCTTGCTGCAGGCGGCGACTTTCGTGCAAACGATCCAGTCACGCACCGGCATGCTGGTCGGCTGCCCGGAGGAAGTTGCCTTCCGCATGGGGTTCATTGATGCCGACCGGCTGCGCGATCACGCGATACACCTCGGCAAGACCGAATTGGGCCGCGTGCTCATGGAGCTGGCGGAAGGGGAAATTGAGTGAATTCGGAGCCGCTTGCAATTCCCGATGTCAAACTGATAACGCCGTCTCGGTACCAGGACTCGCGCGGATTTTTCTCCGAAACCTGGAACCAGAAGCGGTTTGCGGAGGCAGGCGTTCCCGGCCCGTTTATCCAGGACAATCACGCGCTGTCGACCGAGGCCGGGGTGCTGCGTGGGCTGCACTGCCAGATCGGCCTGAACGCTCAGGGCAAGCTGGTACGGGCGGCCAGGGGGGCGATCTACGATGTGGCGGTCGACATCCGCCGCGGTTCGCCGTCCTTCGGGAAGTATGTCGGAGCAACACTGAGCGCGGAGAATTGGGCTCAGCTCTGGGTGCCCGTAGGGTTCTTGCACGCTTATTGCACCCTGACCGCAGACACCGAGGTGATCTACAAGGTTACCGCTGATTACGACAAGCCGGCGGAGCGTGGGGTGATCTGGAACGACCCGGATATCGATATTGATTGGCCAATCGCGGCCAACAGGATCATTCTTTCAGACAAGGACAAAGTGCTGCCGCGCCTCGCCGAATGTCCTGCCTGGTTCCATGTCTGAGATGCGCTCGCGTCCGATCCTGGTCACCGGCGGGTCTGGCCAGCTAGCTTCCGCGCTTGCGGCGAATCCTGACGTCCATCGCATCGGCCGGCCCGACTTTGATTTCGACCGGCCGGATACGATCGAGGCCGCCTTCCGCGCAGCGTCTCCTGGTCTGGTGGTCAATGCCGCCGCCTATACCGCCGTGGACGCGGCGGAAGGTGACGCCGATGCGGCCTATCGGGCCAATCGGGACGGCCCAGCGATCCTGGCGCGCCTGTGCGCGGCCGCCGATATTCCTTTGATCCATGTCTCAACCGACTACGTCTTCGACGGCTCCAAGCCGGTGCCGTATGTGGAAAGCGATCCGGTCGCGCCGCAGGGCGTCTATGGCGCAAGCAAGCTTGCTGGGGAGCAGGCAGTGCTGCAAAGCAGTGCCAAGACGATCATCCTGCGCACCGCCTGGGTGTATGCCACGACCGGCAAGAACTTCGTCCGCACCATGCTGGCCGTCGGCAAGACGCGGGACCGGCTGACGGTCGTCGCCGATCAGCATGGGTGCCCGACCAACGCCACAGATCTAAGCGATGCCATTATGGCGATCGTCGATCGGCTGGACCGCATCGGTTGGCAGCCGGCCTATCGCGGCGTTTTCCATGCCGCCGGTTGCGGGGCCACTACATGGCATGGTCTGGCCGCCGCAACGTTTGAAGAAGCCGCTCGCCACGGTGCTCGCGTGCCGGAGGTGGTGCCAATCACCACGGCGGATTGGCCAACGCCGGCGAAACGCCCTCTCAACTCGCGCCTTGACTGCAGCCGCCTGCGGGATGTGTTCGATGTCGCCCTGCCGGATTGGCGGCAAAGCCTGACGCGGACGATCGACACGATTTACGGTTCCGCTCCGCCGTAAGACGCTGCGAGTGACGTTTTATTTTCGCGACGGCCGGTCGGGGACGAGCACGATGGTCCCAAGGTTGATCGAGTTTTCTTGGCTAGGCCAAGGTCGGCGTGGCAATGCGTCTGCTGTGGACATGCACCACTTCCGCCGATCTCGACCTTTGGCGTTGCGCCCATAAAACCGCATCCCGATAAGGTGGTGAAGCGCCCGTTAACAGGAAAACCAGATGTTGGCGTGTTGATCTCCCGCTCCCGCGAAACTGGGCTACACCGTTGGTTTTGACACGATGGCGGCGCGGTTTGGGACGTATATGAATGTCATTCCCAGCGAAGCATGTTCTTGGCGTACGCCAAGTGGCCGGAGACTAGGGTTGACAGGGCAGGAGATGGGAAAGGCGTGGGACCGACACCCAGCACGGACAGTTGGGGGCGTCGCCTGATGTGTCGACCGCAACTTCCAGCCAAGCTGGGATTGCCGCGGGACTGCATGCAATGCCGCGGCTGATCGAAATCATCCTGTTCCTGACGCCGTTCGTAGGTTTTGCGATATGGCGGCTCGTTGTGCCTTCAGAGCGTCCGCCTCTCTGGCTGGTTGCCAGCGCGGCCGGCTTCGTCGTGCTGATGCTGGCCTCGCTGCTTTGGCTCCGTGCAATGGACGCCTCGGATACCGTCGAGTCCTATGTGCCTGCGCGATTGCGGGATGGCCGGATCGTGCCGGGCCATGCGACCCCTCCACCTGCCGCCCAACCATGAGTGACACCCCCTTGCTGCGGTTGCCGGTGCCTCCGTTTGCCGCGGACCATGCGCTGGCGTCGATATGGGATGCATTGCCGGACGCCCGGGTCGTCGGCGGGGCGGTGCGTGACGTTCTGGCAGAGCGGCCTGTCGCCGATATCGACCTTGCGACCCCGCTGCCACCGGACGCGGTGGCCGCCGCATTGGCCGCCGCGGGGCTGCGCGTGGTCCCGACTGGGATGGCACATGGCACATTGACCGCCGTCGTGGACGGCCGTGGGTTCGAAATCACCACGCTGCGCCGCGACCTGGAGACTGATGGGCGTCACGCCGTGGTTGCCTTCACGTCTGATTGGCGGCAGGACGCGTTGCGGCGCGATTTCACCATCAATGCCCTGTCGATGTCGCGTGATGGCGCGATCTTCGACTACTTCTCCGGGGTGGCGGACTTGCGCGACGGCCGGGTGCGCTTTGTCGGCAACGCGAACGCCCGGATCCGCGAAGACTACCTGCGCACTCTGCGGTTTTTCCGCTTCCACGCCCGCTACGGCCGGATGCCGCCCGATGCCAATACGCGCGCGGCACTGCGGGCCGGTGTCCCGGGTCTCGCACGTTTGTCCGCGGAGCGGGTATGGGCCGAGCTTTCCAGGATATTGGCGGCGCCGGACCCAGCGGACGCAGTCGCCATGATGAACGATCTGGGCGTCTTGCAGGCCGTCGCACCCGAGGCCTCGCAGCCGGATCGGCTGTCGGCGCTGCGCGACGCCGGTGCGCCGGCTGATCCGATCCTACGCCTCGCCGCGATACTGACGGGCGATCCGCTGCCATTCGCCCGGCGGCTGAAACTATCCAATGATGAGCGCGACCGCCTTACGCGGCTGCGCGCTACGCCGGCCGCGCACCCGCTAGACGACGACGCGGCGCTGCGACGGCTGCTAGCGGATTTCGATTGCGCCGACCTTATTGACCGGACCTGGTTGGAAGGCGATCTCGCACAGGTCGGTGCGCAGGCTGCCCTGCGACAACGGCTGGCGGAGATGCCTCAACCGATGTTCCCGCTGGAGGGACGCGACGTCCTAGCACTGGGCATTGCCTCGGGTCCACGCGTCGGCGCGCTGCTGCGTGAGGTGCGGCAATGGTGGATGCAAGGCGGCTGTGTGGCCGATCGGCCGGCCTGCGAAGCCGAGCTGGCACGCCGGGCTTGCGCGATCGGGTGAACTGCCCAAGATGCATTTCGTGAGGTGACAAGATGTCAGACGTCGTGATCTACACCCAGCCCTGGTGCCCATTCTGTGAGCGGGCAGTCTATATCCTGACCAAGAAAGGCGTGGCATTTCGCGAGATCAACGCGCCGAACGGATCGGCGGAGCGGTCAGAGTCGGTCAACCGATCAGGACGCACCAGTGTGCCACAGATCTTCATAGGCGAACGCCATATCGGTGGATGCGACGACTTGATCGCGCTGGACCGGGCCGGGAAACTTGATCCTCTGCTTGAATTAGTGTGACACCATTGGCACCTACAGGTACTGAGTGCCAGAGTATAAGCCTACTTGCCATAAGGTGGTCTGATCGAGACGAGGATGATCCATTATCAATTGCAATGTCGCCAGGCGCACGTTTTCGACGGCTGGTTCAAGGACAGCGCCACCTTTGAAGAACAGGCCCACGACAGGCTGGTCGAATGTCCGGAATGTGGCGACACGACGATCGAACGTGCGTTGATGGCACCGGCCGTGGCGAAGCGGGGGGAATTACCGGTGCCGGCGGAACCGCAATCTCCGCCCACCACAGCACCGGACATAACGACGGACAAATTGGCAGCCGGGCGCCTGCCGGCGCAGATGTTGGCGGTGCTGCAACGCATGCGCGCGGAGGTTGAGAAGAATTGCGACTATGTCGGTCCGTCGTTCGCCGATGAGGCGCGGAAGATTTACCGGGGCGAGATCGAGCAGCGCGGAATTTACGGCGAAACCACGGAAGAGCAGGCGGAAAGCCTCGCCGAGGATGGGATTTCGGTAGCGCGCATACCCTGGGTGCCTCGCGCCGACGGTTGAGCTGAGAAGCGAAACTAGCAGCGACTTGGCTATGTCAGGTGGTGGCCGCGACTGATACCATGCGCAGCACCGGCTCCGAAGGGCAATTGTCCCGTGTCATTCGGCCGAAGCGTAGGTCATTTCGCTAACACTATATTAACTTTCGCGTGTCATTTTGCCTGTTTGCGCGGATGAGCGTGGGCATGGCGGCGATGGAACGTTTGGCGGCTGCGCTCCGAGAGTTAGCTTCGGGCGCCTGGCTGGAAGCTGAGACGCAAGCGCGAGCGGCACTCGATCAGGAGCCTGGTAATCCGGAAGGCCACTTGCTTCTGGGCCTTGCGATCGCCGCCATGGGCGAAGCTAACCGCGCCGCCCCCGTACTGAACCACGTTGCTCGGCTGCGCCCAAATGTACCCCATCCATGTATGGATCTCGTCAACCTGGAGCAGCCTCCGCCACCGTCGTTGATCCGTCGCCAGTTCCAGGCTTGTCTGCTCCTGTCTCCTGGTGATGCGCGATTGCGGCTTGCATTTGGCGAATTCCTTCTGGACCACGACGGGGCGGAAGAGGCCGAATTGGTATTGCTCGCGGCGCTGCCGCTTGACGGGGAGGCGGCGGGGACGACGACAGGCGCCGCAACTCACCACCTCCTTGGCCTGGCTCAGGCGGAGCAGGGGCATTTTCAGGCCGCTATCGGCTCCTTTAGCCAAGCTGTTGCGCTCGACCTGAAGGCAGCGGCGAGCTGGTCGAATCTGGGCATGATTCTGAAGATCGAAGGCAACTTTGAGGCAGCGATCGAAGCGCATGACCAGGCTGTTGCGTTGCATCCAGACGAGCCGCGGTTTCGCGTCAACCGAGCCGTCGCGCAGTTGAAGGCGGGTCATTGGGAAAGCGCCTGGCGGGATTACGAATGGCGTCTCAGATCGGCCGACACGGCGTTGCCCAGATTGGATCGCCTGTTGCCGTCGCTGTCGGAGATCGGCAACCTGCGCGGGCTGACGATCGTCGCTCTGCATGAGGAGGGATTTGGCGACACCTTGCAGTTCCTGCGCTATCTGCCGCTGTTGGCCGAACGAGGGGCGCGCGTGCTGGCCTGCGTGCCGCAACCGCTGGTTCGCCTGATGGCCGCTGTGCCAGGTGTGGCGGGCGTCAGCAGCGATCCCGATCGATTGCCGGCGCATGATTACGTTTGTCCATTTTTCAGCCTGCCGCGGGCCTTTGGCACGACGATCGACAACATTCCGCCGGCGCCGCGGTTGGCGCCCGATCCGGTATTGACCAGCCAATGGCTGCCATGGCTGCCGCCGGACGGGCTGCGGGTCGGGCTGGTCTGGGCCGGCCAGTCGCGTCCCTGGCTGCCTGGTTTCCGCACCCTCGATCGTCGACGCAGTATGAGACTCGCCGCGTTCCAGCCGCTGACCGACGTTGATGGTGCGCGGTTTATCAGCCTCCAGATGGGACCGGTCGCCGAACAATCACCGCCGCCTGGCATGACGTTGTTCGAACCTATGGCACAGGTGCTGGATTTCGCCGACACGGCGGCGATTGTGGCTGCGCTGGATGTGGTCGTCAGCGTCGACACCAGCATGGTTCATCTGGCTGGATTGTCCGGTAAGCCGGTTTTCCTGCTCGATCGCTACGATGGGTGCTGGCGGTGGCTGAGTGGCCGGCGCGACAGCCCGTGGTATCCAAACCTGACGATCTTCCGGCAGGACAAGCCCGGCGATTGGGCGGCGCCCATGGCACGGGTGGCGGCGTCGCTAGACGCCATGGCCCTGTTCCGCGGCGCCAGCGACTTTGTCCGGAGACCTGGCAGCAGGCACAATTCTGCACTTATAACTTGACCCACCACCCCTATCGCTTGACGGCTCCCGCCATAACTTGGAGACAAGCGGGTAGCCCTGTTGAGGGTAATGGATCACGTATGAAACGTTTGCTGCGGGCTCTGAGCGGCGAGGCGGTCTGGCCGCCGCCGGTGTGGCTGATGCGCCAGGCCGGCCGCTATCTGCCGGAATACCGCGCGATGCGCGCCCAGGTGCCGGATTTCGTCGCCTTGTGCACCACGCCCGAACTGGCGGCCGAAGTCACCCTGCAGCCAATCCGCCGCTATGGGTTTGATGCGGCGATCCTGTTCAGCGATATTCTGATGCTGCCGTGGGCGCTGGGCCATGGTTTGGCCTTCAAAGAAGGCGAGGGCCCGGTGCTGCCCAGGCTGCGGGATGCGGCCGGGGTCGCCGCACTCGACCCGGCGCTGGTGGCCAGACGTATAGAGCCGATCCTGGAAACCGTGCGCCTGGTGCGTGCCGGCCTGGCGAAAGAGGGGTTTACCAATACCGCGCTGATCGGCTTCGCCGGCGCGCCATTCACCGTCGCGTGTTACATGATTGAGGGCGGTGGATCACGCGACTTTGCTACCACCCGCGGTATGGTCTACAGCCAAGCCGAACTGTTCCGCCGTCTGATGGACGTGCTGACCGAGGCCTCGATCGAGTATCTTTCGGCCCAGGTGCAGGCAGGCGCCGAAGCGCTGATGCTATTCAATTCATGGGCTGGTGTGCTGTCGCCGTCGCAGTTCCGTGCCCAAGTCATCGCACCGGCACGCCGCATCAGGAATGCGCTGAAGCAGCGCCATCCGGGCATACCGGTCATTGGCTTTCCTCGGCTGGCCGGCGTCATGATCCGTGACTATGCGGCGGCCGAGGCGGATTGCATCGGCATCGATACCGGCAGCGACATCGCGGCAGCCGCCGCCATGCTGCCGGCGCGTGTGGCGGTGCAGGGCAATCTTGACCCCCTGGCGGTGGTGGCGGGCGGATCGGCCATGGCGGAGGAGGCGGCATCGGTGCTACGGGCAATGCGGGGCCGGCCGTTCATCTTTAACCTTGGCCATGGCATCGTGCCCCAAACACCTCCTGAGCATGTCACGGCGCTGCTGGAGCAGGTGCGTGCGACGTAAGGTCGCGATCGTCCTGTTCAACCTGGGCGGACCGGACCGGCCAGAGGCGATCAGGCCCTTTCTGCTTAATCTCTTCAGCGACCCGGCGATCCTGCGGGTGCCGTTCTTCGTCCGGCCGGTGCTGGCGCGGATCATTGCCCGCGCGCGGGTCAAGCCAGCCACCGCAAACTACGCTATCCTGGGCGGCAAATCACCGCTGCTGGAACTGACGCAGCAACAGGCGACGGCGCTGGAGGCAGCGCTGCCGGACGTGCAACCGAAGTGCTTCATCGCCATGCGCTATTGGCATCCGTTCAGCCTGGAAACAGCGCGGGCGGTGAAGGCATGGGGCGCCGATGAACTGGTGCTGCTGCCGCTGTATCCGCAATATTCGACCACAACGACCGGCAGCTCATTTCTCGCCTGGCGGCAGGCCGCGGCGCGCGCTGGCCTGGCGGTACGTACCACGACGCTGTGCTGTTATCCGACAGACACGGCCTATATCCGGGCAACAGCGGCGCTGGTGCGGGCAGGTTACTATCGCGCCCGGGCGGAACTCGACCCGGCGGTGCCGTTGCGCGTGCTGTTCTCGGCGCACGGCTTGCCGGAAGTGATCGTGAAACGCGGCGACCCGTATCAGTGGCAGGTCGAGCAGACCGTAGCGGCCGTCATGGGCGAATTGAGAACCATGGCGGGCAACGAGACGGTCGACGCGGCGATCTGTTTCCAGTCGCGGGCGACGCCGCAGAAATGGATCGACCCGAGTACCGAAACCGAGATCGAGCGGGCGGCAAAGGATAAGACGGCTGTGCTGGTGGTGCCGATCGCGTTTGTCTCTGAACACACCGAGACGCTGGTGGAACTGGACGTAGAATATCGGGACCTGGCGAAGCAGCTTGGCGTGCCTGGCTATTTCCGCGTGCCGACGCAGAACAGCGACCCTAGCTTCATCGCGGCGCTGGCCGAACTGGTGCAGCGGGCGATGGAGCGCGGGGTGGGCTTGTGCAGTGGGGCCGGCGGCCGAATTTGCGCGGCGGGGTTCAGTGAATGCGCGTTTGCAGCGGCCAGGAGTCGGTGACCACCGCGGCTACTTTTATTGCAAGCTAGCCTCGATGCGGTCAGCGCAACGGCCAGAGCCCGCGGGACCCAACGCCATGTCGCATCAATTCAAAGCACAAAACGCTGTGTGGGAACGAACGGCGGCGGCGCTACGCCAAGTTTCGCCTGGGCATACAAAGAGGCGCCGAATTCCAAGTTGGCGGCTGGGTGATTGCGCATTGCCAGCAGGTCACGGAAGAACCGCTGGAACGCGCTGTTCGTCTCCATGGTGCGGCCCCCGCTCACGCCCATAAGCTCGTATACCGCGCCGCTGCAGCTCATGTGGGCGTGCGCGGCTTCGTACAGGCACTGCACACGGCGCTCATACGGGATCATCTGGCCGGTTTCGAGCCGCGACAGAAAATCCGTCCAGGTCGCATAAACCCGGGTCCTTGCAGCGTCCACCTCGGCCAATGCGCGCGCGAGGGGCCGATGCAGCGCAGGATTTTGGGCGACAGGGGGACCGCCGTAGGCGGGAACTCGGCTGCGATTTTGCTCGATGAACGCCTCTAGCGCGCCGACGGCCGCACCGATTGCCGGCGCCGCGATGGTGGTGGCAAACACCAGCCGCCAGGGCAGCCGATAGTAGGGCCGATCATTGACCGCAAAGCCCGGATTAGTGCCGCGATAGACGTCGATGATACGGTGGGTGCGATGCTCGGGGATAAAGGCGCCCGGACACGACAACATCCTTGCTGCCGGTTCCGCCCAGTCCGCTCACGCGCCAGCTTTCATGGTCGATGGTGAAGTCACGGCGAGGCACCAGGAAGGTTCGAAATTCCGCCCCGCTTCCCTCATCCGGTACCACCGCTCCCAGCAGTGCCCAGCCGCAATGGTCGACCCCGCTGGAGAACGACCAACGGCCGGACAAATGGAATCCATCGCCCTGCCGCCGCACCGAGCCAGTGGGGGCGTACGAAGATGATGCCCGCGCGTCCGGATCCTCCGCCCAGACCTCGCGTTGCGCTTCATTCGCGAACAAGGCGATCTGCCAGGGGTGGATGCCGACCACGCTCGCCACCCAGCCGGTGGACCCGCAGGCCGAGGCGATCTGGATCATGCCTTCGTAGAAGGTCGCCAGGTCGAGTTCCAGGCCGCCCCACTGGCGGGGCTGCACGGCGCGGAACACGTCCGCATCGGTCAGCAGCTTGATGGTATCTTCGGGCACCCGGCCAAGCCGCTCGGTTTCCGCCGCGCGGGCACGAATAGTCGGTAGCAGGTCTGCAATACCGGAAAGAAAATCCTCCCGTCCGGCTTCGCCGGTGTCGGGCTGTTTGACCGGAGCCAGGTCCAGCATGAGCATCTCCCTTGGCATGGCTTCCCGCTCCTTTTTTCATGGCGGGACGTTTCTTCTGCAAATCGGAGTACCGGTTTGAGGCGGTAGCTGACAATCCCGAAGCGTTGGCGTCAAGCGAAACTCCCAATGCCTGATATGCGCCGGCAGTCATAGACGGGTCAGCCAACCGAGTGCGGTTTGATGGCCGTACCGTTCGTTCACAACGCGTTGGCCGGCCGATCGGCGGCCGACGAGGTGTCGGTAGCCAGATGCATGAGAAGCCGCTCGTCTGATCGCCTACCCCATGGTGCTCGCCACCGCCGCCCTTCATATTCGTGCCGGGCGTGCCGGCTTTCCCACCATAATGCAAACGACATACCGGGGAAGCGCCCCATACGGAGGAGACTGTCCACCCATGGCGATCGACCACATCGTCGTCCTAATGCTGGAGAACAACGGTTTCGACCGCATGCTCGGCTGGATGGGCGGCGCCGGTCGGGGCGTTGACGGCGTCGATCCAGCCAACCCGCGCTCCAATCCCGATCCGACCGACGGCGGCCTGGTGTTTCAGTCCGAGACCAGAACCCGCAACATCGACCGCGACCCGAAGCACTACTTGCCGAACTCGCTCGCCCAACTCGACGGCGGCACCAACCAGGGCTTTGTCAGCGATTTCGTGCACACCCACCCGAACAGCACGCCCGAGGAGCGGCGCGAGATCATGGCCTGGTACCCGCGCGGCTTTCTGCCCGCGCTGCATACCCTGGCGGAGCAAGGGGTGGTGTTCGACCACTGGTTCGCCTCAATGCCCGGCCCGACATGGATGAACCGGCTGTTCGCCCACACCGGCACATCGATGGGACATGTCGCCGAACCGGGCAGCTTGTTCAGCTCTAAACTGCACCTTTACAATGAGCGCACGTTGTACGATGAGTTGAGTGATGCCGGCGTATCTTGGCGGATCTATTTTGGCGATGTCCCACAGTCGCTGGTGTTGACGCATCAGTTCCACCATTTGGGCAACTACCGCGCGTTCAAGCATTGGCAGTCGGACGTCGCGGCTGGCAACATTCCTGCCTACAGCTTCATCGAGCCCACCTATTTCGGTCCTGGTCAAAACGATCAGCATCCGCCACACGACGTCATGCGCGGCGACGCCCTGATCGCCGAGGTCTACAATCCGCTGCGCGCCAATCCCGAGTTGTTCGCCCGTACCCTGCTGATCGTGCTGTACGACGAGCATGGCGGCTTCTTCGACCATGTCACGCCGCCCGCGACGGTGCCGCCGGACGATCATACCCAGCATTACGCGTTCGACCGCCTGGGCTTCCGCGTGCCGGCGATCTTCGTCTCCCCGATGCTCGATCCAGGGTTTGCCAACACTGTCTGCGATCACACCAGCCTGCTGCGCATGGCGGCAGGCAAATGGCCCGGGGTCACGCCACTGGGCCGGCGCGCTCAGCAGGCGAACGACCCTTTGGCGGCGCTGCGCTGGCGGCAGACGCCGCGCAGCGATCTGGCCGAGGCGCAAAGGGCGTCCGATATCCAGCCGGCCCGCAGCCTGCCAGGCCTGGAGGGCTTCAAGGGCTCGCTGTTCGGGCTGAGCCACCATCTGGAAAGTCTGATCGACCATGCCGGCAACCGGGGCGCACTCATGGTGCGGGCACACGAGGCACTCGAGGACAGCATGAGCCAGTCCAGGCTGGCGACCGACCGAACACTCGGATTCCTGGCTGATCGCACGCGTCAGAAGGGGATGATTTCGGCATTGTCACGGTGGCTGCGGGCACCACCGGTACCCCGCCTGGTTAAAGGCTTCTTTCATCCTCGTCGCAGTTGATAACCCCTACCTGATCCGGATCTTTGGCAGGGACGTTGACCGGTATACCTTCGCCACCATGCCTGGATCTGGCCTGCAAAGGGCGGCCCAGATCCTTTCAACGGCCGGTCAGCAATCGCTCGACAAGCTGTTTAACCGTTGGGATAAAGCCGTTCGAGTAGAACGGGTCGCGGCCAAAGCGAAACGCATTGTGGCCGCTGAACATCAAGTTCCGTTCCATTGCCTCCGGCTGGTCACTTTCATGTGCGATGCTTTGCAGCGTCTTCTGAATGCAGAAGCTGCGCGGGTCCGCCTTCTTGCCGTTGGTGTGGTCCGGCTCGTGCTGCGCCCAGTTGGAGAACCGGCAGGAGCTCAAGCAGCCCATGCAGGCTCGCTGGTCCGTCAAAATTTCCCGAGCTTTGTCCGGTGTGACGAAGATCAACGTCGAGTCCGGCGTTCGTAGCGCTTCGGTAAAGCCCTGCTGCTCCCACGACACGGCGCGATAGCGATCGGCATTGGTCAGGAAGACGATCCGCTTGCGCGGCCCGACGCCATACTCCGCCGCATGCTCGCCAACCGCCTCGGTGGTAAACGCGACCTGCCGTTCGCTGCGTTCTCGCAACTCATGAATAAACCCGTTGTTCACCGCGCTGGAGTAGAAGCCTGTCGGACTGAACCGGTTGAGGAAGACATCGCCCTCCTTCAAGGTCAGCAACCGCTGCTTCCAAGCCTCGCCGATTGGGCTTTCCTGAGTTAGCAGCGGGCGGGTGCCGAATTGGAAGGCCATCGGACCGAGGTCTGGATTCTCGATCCAATGCTCCCACTCCTCCAGGCACCAGACGCCGCCGGCCATGATGATGGGGGTCTCGTGCAGGCCGAAATCCCGCATCAGCTTGCGCAGCGCCAGCACGCGGGGGAACGGGTCTTCCGGTTTCGTGGGGTCTTCGCCGTTCGACAGGCCGTTATGCCCGCCAGCGAGCCACGGGTCTTCGTAGACCACACCCCCCAGCAGGTTGGCCGCCTTGGAATAGGCCCGCTTCCATAGCGCGTTGAAGGCACGCGCCGAGGACACGATCGGGTAATAGTGAACGTTGAAGCGCGCCGCGATGTCCGACAGCCGATATGGCATGCCGGCGCCGCAGGTTATTCCATTGATGATACCTTTCGCCTGCTCCAGCACCTCGGTGATGATGCGTTCGGCGGCGCCCATCTCCCACAGGATGTTGGCGTGGATGCGACCTTTACCGCCCGCCAGGTCCCAGGCGCGCCTGGCCTGCGTTAGCGCGCCCTGGATCGCGTAGGCAACCAGCTCCTCATGCCGCTCACGCCGCGTACGGCCGTAATAAACTTGCGGGATCGGCCGCCCATCGGCATAGAAACTGTCGGCGTTGACTGCGCTGAAGGTGCCGACGCCACCAGCCAAGGCCCAATTACCAGCGGAGATCCCGTTGGAGATCGCTACGCCCTTGCCGCCTTCCACCAGCGGAAGCACGTCAAGCCCGCCCATCCGTATCGCGTTGATGACTTTCATGGCTTTCAGACCGGTTTGGCGAGATCGCCGACTTGCACTGCCTCAAACGATATCTCGGTTTCTGGGGCAAGCTCTTCCTCGATCACGCTGGTTGATGGGCCGAGAATGCCAAAACCAAGACTTCGACCGGGTTCACGAAGAACACGCTTTGCCGGGCGAGTTCGCCGCTGCTTCGTACCGCGAATTGTCGCCATGAGTTCGGGGACATGGACAACTTCGCCACGGCCGCGCACCAGCTCCAAGGCGCCCAGATCTTCACCCGTCTCCGGATCAATAATGTGTGGGCCGGTGCCGAAAACCAGGAATTTGTCGCCTGGCTTCACGCCGTAACAAGCCTCTTGATTAATGACGACCTCAAGCGGGCCGATCGCATAGACGGAACCGACAACATTGACCACCTTGGCCAGACGGGCCTTGACTGTTACGTCACTCATCGAACCGAACCTCTATTCCCGCGGCATAGTTCAATCGACGGCTTAATGAAGACGTGGGAAAGGGTTGCCGCGTCGCGGTTCCGGACACGTTGCCACAACTCGGCATGGTTCAAACCCTCCCTGAGTACCAGGACCTGGATTAGGCCGTTCTCCTGGATGTTGACAACCTGTTCAATGCCGATTGCGCGCTCAAAAATCTGGCCACGCTCAGCCTCAAGGCGTTCTTCATAATAAACTGTGAAGAGCATGTTAACGCCAAACTGCCGGGACCGGTCCATTATCAGGGTCAACGCCTGCTGTGTTGGATCCCCGGCGGCCCCTGACGCAATGACGTGCACCGCCCTCGGCGGACGATTTTGGGCCTGTTGGCGAGGTGCTATCACCAGATTGGCTGCCGTCGGCAGGACGTTCAGCATGAGCAGACCCAATACCGCCAGCAATATCACGCTGATCTGGACCGTGTAGGCAGGCGCATGGAGCGGCCCGAGCAAAGCGAGAACGAAGGCGGCTCCGCTCAGAACCGGACCGGATACCGCCTTAAATGAGACCCAGATGTTCCGTCAGAAGCGGTCTACCCGGTCAGCGAGGTTACTCGCCGACTACCGGCTGCTCCGCGTCCTTCGGGGACGCACCTTGTTCGTAACGTTCTCGACGCTCGCCGCGCTCCGCTCGATCGCCCCGGTCCGGCCGTTCGCCACGGGGAGGCCGAGCGCCGACCTGCTCGGTGATGTCGGCGCCGGTCGCCTGATCGACAACCCGCATCGACAGCTTGACCTTGCCCCGCTCATCGAAGCCTATAACCTTGACCCTCACCGTATCGCCGTTGTTGACCACATCCGTGGTCTTGTTGACGCGGCCCTGCGCCAACTCGCTGATATGCACGAGCCCGTCCTTGGAGCCGAGGAAGTTCACGAACGCCCCAAAGTCGGCGGTTTTCACCACGCGGCCATTGTAGATCACACCGATCTCCGGCTCCGCAACGATACCGCGGATCCAGTCGATCGCTCGTTGCGCCTGCTCGATGTCGGTGGCGGCGATCTTGATCGTGCCGTCGTCGTCGATGTCGATCTTGCACTTGGTTTGCTCAACGATCTCCCGGATCACCTTGCCGCCGGTGCCGATGATTTCGCGGATCTTCTCCTTCGGCACGCTGATCATGGTGATCCGCGGCGCCGTGGTGGCAACGTCGCCTCGGGCATTGGTCAGCGCCTTGGCCATCTCGCCCAGGATATGCAGCCGCCCGTCCTTCGCCTGCTCCAGCGCGATCTTCATGATGTCGGATGTGATGGAGGTAATCTTGAGATCCATCTGCAGGCTGGTCACGCCCGCCTCGGTGCCCGCCACCTTGAAGTCCATGTCGCCAAGGTGATCCTCATCACCAAGGATGTCCGACAGCACGGCGAAGCCACGATCTTCCTTGATCAGACCCATGGCGATGCCGGCCACCGGACGCTTCAGCGGCACGCCCGCATCCATCAGCGCCAGCGAAGTCCCGCAGACCGTCGCCATGGACGACGAACCGTTCGAACTCGGTGATCTCCGACACCACGCGCATCGTGTACGGGAACTTGTCCTTCGACGGCAGCAGCGGGTGAATGGCGCGCCATGCCAGCTTGCCGTGGCCGACTTCGCGCCGGCCGGGTGAACCCATGCGACCCGCCTCGCCGACCGAATAAGGCGGAAAGTTATAGTGCAGCATGAAATTCTCGCGGTATTCGCCCATCAGCGCGTCGACCACCTGCTCGTCCTGCCCGGTGCCCAGCGTGGCGACGCAGAATGCCTGGGTTTCGCCGCGAGTGAACAACGCCGATCCATGCGCGCGCGGCAGGATGCCGACCTCGGCGATAATCGGGCGAACGGTACGGGTGTCGCGGCCGTCGATACGTAGCCCGGTATCAAGGATAGCGTTGCGGACAACCTCCGCTTCCAGATCCTTGAACAGTCCCTTGGAGCGCTCTGGATCCAAACCTTCGGCTGCCAGCGCGGCGGCGGCGACCTTCTTCGCCGCGGCGACTTTCTCGTAGCGGACCTGCTTGACCTTTTCCTGATAGGCCTCAGCGATGGCAGTGCGGCCGGCTGTGTCGACCCGGGCCTTGAGGGCAATTTCCTCTTGGTTCGGCTCCGCCAGCGGCCACGGTTCCTTCGCGGCGTGTTCCGCCAATTCGATGATCGCGGCGATCACCGGCTGGAATGCCGCATGTCCGAAGGTCACTGCTCCCAGCATGATCTCTTCCGAGAGCTCCTGTGCCTCGGATTCGACCATCAACACGCCCTCTGACGTGCCGGCGACGACCAGTTCCAGCTCGCTGGTCTTCATCTGGTCGGTGGTCGGGTTAAGGATGTACTGGCCGTCCTGGTAGCCGACGCGAGCTGCGCCGATCGGGCCGAAAAAAGGTATCCCGGACAGCGTCAGCGCGGCCGAACAGCCCACCATGGATGCGATATCGGGATCATTCTCATTGTCGTAGCTCAGCACAGTCGCGACGATCTGCACCTCGTTACGGAAGCCCTCCGGGAATAGCGGGCGGATCGGGCGGTCGATCAGGCGGCTTTTCAGTACCTCGGCCTCGCTGGGCCGGCCCTCGCGCTTGAAGAACCCGCCCGGGATCTTCCCGGCGGCAAAGGCTTTTTCCTGGTAGTTGACAGTCAGCGGGAAAAAATCCTGGCCCGGCTTCGCGGTCTTCACGCCAACCGCGGTGCACAGCACGATAGTCTCGCCATACGAGATCATGACGGCGCCATCCGCCTGGCGCGCGATTTTGCCGGTTTCGAGGACCAGCTTGCGGCCGCCCCAGTCGAGTTCCTTGCGGAAATAATTGAACATTTAGTCATCCTTCGGATGCGCGGCACCGGCGGACAACAAAACAACCTTTCCCGCGGTCCCTGCTGTGGCGGGGTGGCGGCGTCTCGGGCAACACGGAGCGCGTGCTGCGTGCCGTTGGTAGGGTCGCAGCCGCGGCCATGTGGCCGGAAACGCCGTCGCTTGTCCCGCGCCTTTTCTGGGCGTGCCGGATCGGCGATCTGTGTCCACCGCCTGACGCGGTGTTGCGGAGGTAAACCTGCCCCGTTCAGGTCGTCGCCTTAGCAGTCGACCGCCTGGAAATAGCGATCAAACCGGCCCATGACTACTTTTATCTGTGGATTTCGGCGGCTATCTGCGCAGTTTCAATCGCCCAATTAAGGTTGCATAACGCTGCTGATCCTTTGCTTTCAGGTAGTCGAGCAGCCGGCGGCGGCGTCCTACCAGCATCAGCAAGCCGCGCCGCGAGTGGAAATCCTTAGCGTGGGTCTTCAAATGCTCTGTCAGATTGCCGATACGCTCGGACAACAGGGCAACCTGCACCTCCGGGCTACCGGTGTCGCTGGCCGCCGTGGCATATTCGCCGATAAGCGTCGTACGACGCTCCGCCGTAATCGACATCAGGGCTCTCCTGGATAGGGGTTGGTCAGGACGCGTGCGGGATCAAAGGATCCGTTCGGGCTTCAGCAGGCCATCCTGCAGCCGGCACAGCCCAATCACGCGGCCCCCCGCCATGGCGCGGGCCAACCCGTTGACAGGGTCGGCCGCGGCCGGAATACGACCCATAAGCGCGACCAGGCTGATGGCCTGGCCATGCTTGAAGTCGTCGGCCTCCAGCTCGGTCAGGGCCAGCGCCGGGATGTCGGCCAGCGCGGTCGCGACCGGAAGCAGCAGGTCCGGGGAAGCCGGCGCGGTATCGTCCGGATCGCGCAGCTTGTCCAGTGGAATCGCGTGATGTTCCAAGAATGGCCCAACCCGCAGGCGGCGCAGAGCCGCGATATGGCCAACCGTGCCGCATGCCCGCGCCAAATCGCGTGCCAGGCTGCGCATATAGACGCCCTTGCCTGAGACGACTTCGAAGATCGCGGTGTCGCGCGTCCACGCGTTCGATCATCACGAACCGGTCAACCCGCGCCGGCCGAGCCTCCAACATCGGCATGCGACCCTCGCGAGCCATGTCGTAGGCGCGCTCACCGGCCACCTTGATGGCCGAGAAGACCGGCGGGATCTGCATGATGTCACCACGGAAAGCGGCTAGCGCGGCTTCGATCGTCGCCGCATCCGGGCGGACATCACTAGCCTCGGTGACCTGACCATCGGCGTCATCGGTGTCGCGCGCTTCTCCAAAGCGGAGCGTGAAGCGATACAGCTTGGTCCCGTCCATGACGTAGGGCACGGTCTTGGTGGCGGCGCCGAACGCAACCGGCAGCAGGCCAGTGGCCAATGGGTCCAGCGTGCCGCCGTGGCCGGCTTTCTGCGCGTCGAACAACCGGCGGACGCGGTTCACCACGTCGGTGCTGGTCAGCCCTGCTGGTTTGTCGATAATCAGCCACCCGTCGAGCGGACGGCCGCGAGGCTTGCGGCGGGACATGACTGAGAACTCGGACCAGGGAGGCGGCGGGGTAGGGACCGGCGGTCCGGATGTCAAGATCGCTGCGTGGCGGCCAAATTGCTTACCCGCTTGCGTAGCAACCGACGCTGATCAGGCGAAGTCAACAAGCGCTTCAATCCGGCTGCTCCGCCAATTCCCAATCAGATCGCTTCGTAGGCAGCAGTTTCAAACGCATCCAACGCCTCCAGCACTGCTGGGTCGGCGAATGGCAGTATTTGCGTCATGAGCACGCCCGCTACTTTCCGTTGCGGGTCCAGCCAATAATAGGTGTTGTTCAGCCCCGCCCAGGCCAGACTGCCGGCGCTGCGCCGGCCCGGTACGTCTTGCGTATTGATCAGGAAGCTGAGGCCCCATTTCTTCGGCATGCCGGGAAACAGGTCCACGTCGTTCGACATGTGCGGGATCGAGCTCTTCATCGGCAGCACGTTGAGCGCTCCCATATGATTCCGGCCCATCTCAGCCACGGTGTCGGGCCGCAGGATGCGCGCGCTATCCAGTTGGCCGCCATGCATCAGCGCCTGAAGGAAGCGCACATAATCCCCCGCGGTGGAGAACAAGCCGCCGCCGCCCGGGAAGAACTCCCGCTGTTCGGCGTTCCTGGGGACGCCGGCGGCTGGTCGAGGGGCTTCAGCGTGCCGTCGTCCTGACGGGCGTGCACCGTGGTCATGCGGCCGTCCCAATCGGGCCTTTGGATGAAGCTGGTGTCCACCATGCGCAGCGGCGTGAAGATATGCCGCTGCATATAGGTCTCGAGATCCAGGCCGCTGACGACCTCCACCATCCGGCCGGCGATGTCGATATTGATGCCATATTCCCAGCGCTCGCCCGGGTCGAAGCCCAGCGGCGCGGTCAGCGCGGCGAGCTTGCCGGTTCGCGCGGCAGGCAGATTGGTTATCTTGGTAAATCGATGTAGATTTTCGTTCCAGGTGTCGTAGACGAACCCGGCGGTGTGGGTCAGCAGGCGGCGCAGCGTGATGTCGGCTTTCCGCGGCCGAAGGATCGGGGCGCCGTTGTCGTCGAAACCGTCCAGCACCCGGGTTTCTGCCAGGAACGGCAGGATCTGCTCCGCTGGCTGGTCGAGTGCCAGTTTCTCCTGCTCCACCATCTGCATCGCGGCGGCAGCGGTGATCGCCTTGGTCATCGAGGCGATGCGGAACACGCTGTCCGTGGTGATGCGCTGCGGCAGATTCGCGTTGCGGCGGCCAAATGCCGATTGATAGACGATGCCGGTTCGGTCGGCGACCGCCGCGGCAAGCCCTGGAATGGCGCCGCCGGCGACAGCCTTGGCCAGCGCGCGGTCGATCAATGCGATGTTCTGCCTGCCCATGCTCAGCCTCGGCCGTTGCCACTTCTGAAGTGCAGTTCCGCGATCCGTGAGGCCGGGAACATGCATCTTCTTGCCATCTACAAGAAGCTATCTCCCGGGGAATGGCAAGCAGGGAGCCGGCGGCGATGTTCGAGCAGGACGTTGCGATGACCACGAAACACGGCTGGTTGTCGACCTTCGTGGCCGGCCCCGAAGCTACGGTACCCAGCGCAGCGGCGGGTCCTTTCGAGATGTCGGGCCGCGCGGTGCTGGAGCTATCCTGCGTTGCTTTACCTCCAACGCACTAGCGCCCGTTGGGGCCGATCAATGGCAGGCAAAACTGGATGAGTTATTTATTGCGTTCCCTCCTTGGCCCGGTTGATTAGGCGCACCCTCCCCAAGTTAGACAGGGTCAAGGCTATCAGCCGGCCGTAATCCGGCCATGCCGGCATAGACAACAGCGATGAGCGTGGAATCTGGCTTCAGGCCAACCGAGCCAGACGAGCAAGCCCGACATTGTGGTGCGGGCTAGCCGCCTTACCAGCAAGCCTGTCCGCGCTCAGGCTGATAGTGCTTTGACCGATCGCCGGTGAGAACGCCGCATCCGGTGTGCAGACCACCGCCTCATCAGCCTGCGGCCATGATGGTCCGACATCATTGTGGCCAATCTGCAGCGCGCTCATTGGGCGGCCGAGCAGGAAGCCTTGCACGAATGCGCAGCCCTCGGCCTGCAGCAGAACAAGCTGTCGGAACGTCTCGACACCTTCCGCCGTTACCGCCAGCCGCAGACTGCGCGACAACGCGATGATGGCCTGGACGATCGGTTCACCGTCCGCGTCATCATTCAGATCGCGGATGAAGCTGCGGTCGATCTTCAGCTTGTCGAAGGGGAACTTCTTCAGATAACTCAAGCTTGAGTAGCCGGTGCCGAAATCGTCCATCGCCAGCCTGACCCCAAGCGCCTTCAGCGCGCTCAGCGTAGTCAGCGCACGTTGCGTGTCGCCGATCAGTACGCCTTCGGTGATTTCAAGCTCAAGCCGATCCGGCGACAGCCCGGTCTCGCACAACACGCTACGGACCGTTTCCACGACAGTTTCCTGTCTGAGCTGCGCCGGGGACAGGTTCACGGCGATCATCAGCGGGCGATCCCAGGCGGCAGCCTCGGCGCAGGCGGTTTGCAGCACCCATCGGCCGATCGAGACGATCAGGTCACATTCCTCGGCGATCGGAATGAATTCGGCGGGCGAGATGCGGCCTCTGCTGGGGTGGTCCCATCGCACCAGCGCCTCGTAACCGGCGATCTCCAGGGTCGCGGTGTGGAAGAATGGCTGGTAGTTAAGGACGAACTGTCCGTCCGCCAGGGCCACGCGCAGATCGTCTTCCAGCGTGCGGCGTTCGCGCAGCGCGCTGTCCATCCCTGGCTCGAAATAGTACCAGGTGTTGCGTCCGTCCCGCTTCCTCCGGTTGAGGGCGAGCCCGGCGCTGTTCATCAGGGACAGCGTCGTGCTGCCGTCGGCCGGAAACAAGGCCACGCCGACACTGCCGCCAAGGGTGATCATCTGGCCGTTCACGTCGTACGCCAGGCCCAGTGCCGCGACAATCCGCTCCGCCACGACGGCCGCCTCCGACGGGTGGCCGCTCAGCGGCTGGATCACGGCAAACTCGTCGCCGCCGACGCGGCCGACGGTGTCGCTGTCGCGCACCAGGGCGGAGAGGCGGCGTGCCGCCTGAACCAGGATCGCGTCGCCGACTTGAGAACCCAGGGCGTCGTTCATCGCCTTGAAGCGATCCAGATTAACGCGATGCAGGGCCACACCGGTGCTCGCCCGATCCGGCGTCGCCAAGACCGTCTGCAGGGTTTCTTCCAGGAATTGGCGATTGCCAACGCCGGTCAGCACATCGAAATGCGCCAGACGGTGGATCTGGAGCTGGGCGGATTTCTCCCGCGAGATGTCGCGGATCGCCAGCACGTGGCCGTTCGCGTCAGGACCCGTCCGCCACAGCACCTCCACCGGCCGCCTGGCGCCATCCTGCTGGATCAGTTCATATTCCATAGGGTGTTCCAGGCTGGACGAATCCATTGAGACCCCGCCGCTGATCAGCGTCGAGAGCGGTCGTCCAATCAATATGTCAGCCTCGACGCCTATCAGGCGGCACATTGCCCGGTTGGCGTCGACGACCCGCCCCGCCCGTTCAAAAATCAGTCCTTCAAAGGTCGCATCGGCCAGCGTGCGAAAGCGCAGCGCCTCGGCGGCGAGGCGGCTTGTCAGGTGCCGGTCCAGCCTGAAAGCCAACAGCGCCAAGGCCAGGATCAGCAGGCAGCCACCGCCGGCCGCGATCGCCAGTGCCGATCTGGATGTTGTCAGCGCCACCACGGTGATCCCGCTCATTGGCTGCAGCGTTACCGCGCCCATGGCGACGAAATGCACCGCGCCGACGGCCAGAGCCAACAGCAAGGCGGCTCGGGAGATACGCGTGCGGTCCGTGGCGCGGACCGCCAGGACTGCGAACACGGCGCCAAGGCCAAGTGCTGCCGCGACAAGATCCCGGTCATAGTGGATCAGTGCCGGCACCCGCAGCGACATCATCCCGACGAAGTGCATCATGCCGATCCCGGCGTCTATCAGCAGGCCGGCGGCGACCGCTGTCCACCAGGTATCGCTTCGCCTTGACGTTATTTTTGGGCCGGTGAACAGACGTGCCCAAAGGGTGAATGCGAGTTGCACCGGCACAGCCACAAGCAACAGCGACAGGGCGCCGAGGGGCGCATTGATAGTTGACGGCAAGCCGGGCGAATAGGCGAGCATGCCAAGGAAATGCGTTGTCCAGACGCCGCAACTGAACGTCATTGCCGCAGCGCTGATCCAGGCCGTGCCATGCTGACCCGGGCCACTGGCCCCACCGCGGCAGAGCAGCCGCATGCTGGTGCTCGTCGCCAGAACACAGACCGTAAGGGCTAAAGCGACAAGCCAAAGGTCATGGTCCTGGGTAAGGCAACCGACGACCCGTAACATTCTGATCCCTTCGCCTGAAGCACGGATCATCTCGGCGAAGGGTTAGAATCCGGTTAATGGCGTGACGTCCCGCCGTCTAATAGTGTGGTCTTGCAGCGACATCCGCGCGACGGAATGCGACAAAGCGGTTTAGTCGGTCACGGCGGCGTAGACCAGGTCCCGGAACAGCACGCGGTAAAGCTCCCGCTGCGCCGGCGCCTGGACCATCAGCACCGCGAACAGCCGCTCGGTCGGATCGACCCAGAACGTGGTTCCTGCCGCGCCGCCCCAATAGTAGTTGCCAACCGACCCGGGGAAGGGGGCCAGGCCCGGAGCGGTGCGCACGGCGAAGCCGAGACCGAAACCGTGGCCCGGCGGCAGCAGGTCGGCCGCGGCGGGAATGCTGCCCAGGTGGTCCGCGGTCATCAGCTCGACCGTCTTGCGGCCCAGCAGCCGGGTGCCGCCCAGCCGGCCGTTGCCCATCAGCATGGCCAGGAAGCGGGCGTAATCCATGGTCGTGGCGACCATGCCGCCGCCACCGGATTCGAACATCGCCGGCCGGCGCACGTCCAGCAGCGTCACGTCCGCGCCGCCCTCCGGGTCCTTGGCGAACGGTTCAGCGATGCGGCCCTGGTCGGCTTCGGGCACCGAGAAGCCACTGTCGATCATGCCCAGCGGCCGCAGGATGCGCTCGCTCAGGAAATTGCCCAGGGTCTGCCCGGCGATCACCTCCACGAGCCGGCCGAGGACGTCGGTGGAGCGGCTGTACTCCCAATACGTGCCGGGCTGGTGCAGGAGCGGCAGCCTGCCGAGTGCCTCCACCTGGTCGGCGTTGTTCTGCTTCAGGCGCGCGATGCGGGCCTCGGCATAGGCCTTGTGGACCGGGCCGTCGCCGCGGAACTCATAGGTCAGGCCGGAGGTGTGGCGCAGCAGGTCCTGCACCGTAACCGGGCGTTCGGCGTCGACCAGGGTGTAGGTGTCGCCGGTGGGGAGCCCAACCTTGGGGGTGGCGAGGGCCGGCAGATAGCGGCCGATCGGGTCGCCTAGCAGCAGGCGTCCTTCCTCCCACAGCATCATGACGGCGACGGAAACGATCGCCTTGGTCATCGAGTAGATGCGGAAGATGGCGTCGGTTTGCATCGGCGCGCCGGACGCCGGATCGAGGCGCCCGAAGCTCTTGAAGTAGGCCACCTTACCGTGACGTGCGATCAGCGCGACGGCGCCGGGGACATGGCCGCTGGCGATGCGGTCGTCGAGTGCGGCGGACAGGCGGTCGAGGGCCGCTGCGTCGAGCCCGACCTCCTCGGGCCTCGCGGCGGGAAGGGGCGTTGTCAGGGGAGAGGTCATCCGGGTGATCCTTCTGGCGGGAGGGATTTTAGTCGTGCACCGCCGATTTTGTCACCTTTGGCTGCCGGTGTTGGCGTCAGTGTGGCGAAAGCGGCTGACGGGACTAGCAAGGCAAGCTCGTGGCACCCTGGGTTCCGATGATGGGCCCGGCGCTTGAGATTGTGCCGGGTTTCGATATTTCGCTTGCAAATCGGAACTCGTTTCGATAAGAACATTTGAGGAACTTTAAGAAGGTCCGATGAGCGACAACAAGCTGGACCAACTGCCGGCACACGATCGGGTTTCAATCCGCGCCGTGCTGGTCACCGGAGACGCGGACCCGACCGCGGCCTTCAGGGCGGCCGGCATTTTCGACCCGATCCGTGATCCCGGTGGTGCTGAGCGACGCAGCCGTCCCGCCCGCCGGCATGCTGGGCGACGGCCGCACCCCGAACCTGACAGGCGTGCTCGAAATGGATCGGCAGGACGCGTCCGTGTCGCCGTCGGCTACCCAATCCGGTTCGGCACGGCCTGACGCCGATGGCGACCTGCCGTCCGGACCCGTCACGACCACGCTGCCGGCGGCGTTCGGCATGAGGTTGTTCCCGCCTATTCGCCGCCGCCCCATGGAACAGGCCGCGGACGGTGCCGCGGACGCAGCGTGGGATCATGCTGGATTGCAGGACACAGATTAGAACCTGGCGGACGCGCGGGAAACCGTGGGCGAAACCGCTTCGGTCGGAGCCGGGGGTGGCGGAACACCGGGTCGCCTGCCGATCGCCCGGCTCAGCGAGCGGGGGAAACCAGCGGCGATTGATGATCCGCCTTCATCTAATGTCGAAGATCTGGCACGGCTCATCACGACCGAGGCTGGCGGCGAAGGTGCAGCGGCGATGACGGCTGTCGGCTGGACGGTACGCAACCGCATGGCGCGAAACAAGACAGCAGTGGTTCGAGACGCTTGGAGGGGCTACCAACACGGCAAGCCGGCTACCGATGTTGCCCGCCAAATCGCGCGTGACATTCTTGGGGGCGCCATCGCTGATCCAACGCAGGGCGCGACGCATTTCTACTCGCCGGGCATCTTGCCGAAGAAGGGCCAGGAGACCAAGGGCTTGGACGTTGGCGGTGGCCTGGAATTCGGTCAGGGGTGACCTTCCAAGGGGAACCGATCGAAAACTATAAGCCTGTCTGGACTACTCGCATGATACTCTCGGCCTGTTCCAGCGGTGCCGCAGGCGAGGTTCAAATTCCTCCGAGCACATGGGGATGACGCTGTTAGATGACCTCATTCACCGCTTCTGCGCCGGCCTCATCATCGCCCTGGTTTTGTGGATCATGTTGTCCTCGAACGGTTTGCGCGCCGCGTCTGCCATTTTCGACATGGGTGACATACCAGACCGAAGACAGCTTCTATTGAGGATGCTGCAAATCGAGCACGGATAACACATTGCGAAACGGCTGACTGTGTTGCCGTGATGACAATCGATACTGTGTTCGAGATAATTTCTGACGCCGAGGCGACCACCATGGGCGCTGCGCGGTATTTACTGATCGCTCGACCGAGCCGGATCAAGCGACTGTTCCGGGTCAAACTTCCGACCCACCCCGAGCGGTTTGCCGCGATTTGCGCCCGTGCCACGGACCTGGCATCTTAGTTCGCCCAGAATGATGATCCGGACCCGGCCCTTTCCTCTCGACCAGCATCATCCAAATCGCCCATCTGATGGACAGCACGAGGCATGGGAAATGCCTGCCTGCCGTGCTGTCCGCATTCCCTCCGTCGGCCGCGGCCGACACCGCGATGATCAATGCCCATCAGCTCTGCATTGCGACGCCATGGGGCAAACCCTCCTGCGAGATGATTGCGTCGAGAGCCAACCGGCAGCCGGAAACCAGCCCCGTGCATTGATGACCTATGAAAACCATTCAGCGCCTGGATGGCATGATCCCCGGCAGCCCTTCGCAATCACTGCGGCGCAATGTCCCAGGCACGAATCCCCTCCTGCATCCTCAGGCGCATCGACAGGCCTTTGCGCAGGCCCCAGATATTCACCTGGTGGTGCAGCGGGATGAACGGCATGTCGGGCATGACGGCCTGTGTCGCCTGCTGGTACAGCGTCTCCCGCTCCTCGGGATCGATCGTCGCCACCGCCTTCTCGATCATCGCATCGATCGCCGGGTTGGCATAGTGCGACGGATCGAAGGTGGCGCCGCGTCCCTTCGCTGGGTCCGAGGACGCAACGATCTGGATCAGATTGCTGCTGTCCTCGCCGGTGTCGCTCGCCCAACCCGTCACCCGCACACTGAATTCCGCCCGAACCGCTCGGCTGAAATAGGTCGCGGCGGGCATCGTATCGACGGCTGTCTTGACGCCAATCCGCGTCCAGCCCTGCGCGATCGCCTCGGCGATCGATGCTGTCGTTGACGTAGCGGTCGTTAGGTCCATGTAACGTCAAGCCGAATCCATTTGGGAAACCAGCCTCGGCAAGCAGCTTCTTTGCCTGCGCGGGATCATAGGGGTCCGGCTTGATGGCCTCGACGTAGCCGCTGGCGCCTGGCGGCATCAATTGGCCGGTCGGCACGGCGAAGCCGTCCATGATCCGGTCCCGAATGCCGTCGCGGTTGATCGCGAGCGACAGCGCCTTGCGCACCCGCACGTCGCGCAGCGGGTTGGTTGCCAGCGGCTTGCCGGCGAGATCGGTCGCGAACGGCGTCTGCGGCCGCTGGCTGTCGACGTGACAGATAGATCAGCCGCTGGCCCGGCGCCGAGATGATCGACAGCTTCGGGTTGGTTTTCAGCTTGCGCCACGTCGCGCGTCGCCACCTGGTCGATCACGTCCACATCGCCCGACTGCAGCGCCGCGTTGCGCGAAGCATCGTTGGCGATCAGCCGGTAGTTCACCATGTCCCACACCGGTTTCTTGTCCCACCAGCGTCATTACGGCGCAGCGTGGCATGCTCGCCGACCAGCGAAGTCGACAAGCCGATACGGGCCTGTGCCGATCGCCGCTTTGCCGCGTGTTGTAGTCGCCGGTGCTGGCGCCCTCGCCGTATTTGCGCGAGACGATCCGCACGTTAGCCAGGTTGTATGGCATCAACGGCTGCGGTTCGGCGGTATGGAATCGCAAGGTATGTGCATCGACGACCTCGATCCGGATGATCGGTTTGACGGCAAAGTCGAAGCTGGAGGGACTGTTCAACACCTTCGGGATGCGGCCGAAGGTGAACACCACGTCGTCGGCGGTGAACGGCGTGCCGTCGGTGAAGGTGACGCCGTCGCGTAGCTTGAACTCCCACACCGTCGGGCTGATCGACCTGCCAGGAGACCGCCAGATCAGCCTCGGGATGCTGCGCGGGATCGAACCGCAACAGGCCGCTGAACACGTAGGAGGTCAGCACGTTGTTTGGCCCGAGGTTGAAATAGTGCGGGTCCATCGAGGTGAAGGCGCCGCCGACGGCGACGTTCAACGTATGCTGCGCCGATGCGCCAAGCGGTAATGATAAGAGACCGGCAACCAGCCCAGCGCTGAACAGGTCCGCGGTTCTGGCACGCATGCCTCACCCCTTTATGAAAGGTTCACGAATATGCAAAGCCCATCGGCCGGCCCGGCCGGCAATGACAAGTCCCTGCCGGATCGAGCCTGGTCGCGACGCGGCGCCAGCCTGCTGCTCACACCGTGAACTGTTCGGCGATGATGCGTTCCGACAGGCCCTGGTCGGGGTCGAACAGCACGGTCACGCTGACCGAGCGGTCCTCGCTGACCGCGACCGACACCACGTCCCGCACCTCGGTGAAATCCGCCACCGCCGCGGTCGGCCGCTTGTCGGTCTCCAGCACCTCGAACAGCACGTCGGCGGAGCTCGGACAGCAGCGCGCCGCGCCAGCGCCGCGGGCGGAAGGCGCTGATCGGGGTCAGCGGCAGCAGGTTGGCCGACAGCGGCACGATCGGACCGTGCGCCGACAGGTTATAGGCGGTCGATCCCGCCGGGGTGGAGATCAGCACGCCGTCGCACGACAGTTCCTCCAGCCGCACACGGCCGTCCACCAGGATGCGGATCTTCGACGCCTGGCGCAGTTGGCGCAGCAGGCTGACCTCGTTGAACGCCAGCGCCTCCTCCACCGCGCCGGTGGCGGTGACGGCGCGCATGCGCAGTGGATGCAGTTCCGCCGCCTGGGCGCGGGACAGGCGGCCCGGCAGGTCATCCTCGCTGTAGGTGTTCATCAGGAAGCCGACCGAGCCGCGGTTCATGCCGTAGACCGGCACGTTCAGCGCCAGCACCTGGTGGATGGTTTCCAGCATGAAGCCGTCGCCGCCCAGGGCGACGACCACGGCGGCCTCGGTCATGCGGGCAGGCGCCGTAGCGTGCGATCAGCTGCTCCCGCGCCTCGGTCGCGATCGCGGTCGGCGCGGCGACGAAGGCGATCTGGCCGGCGAGGAACCCCCGGTCCTCGCGCAATCGGAGGGCCGGAGGACAGGTCGCTCAAACGCGCTTCCTGTGTTCCAGCACGGGCATGTCGCGGCGCACCCGCGCGGTCAGATCCTGGTCGATCCGCGCCGTGGTCCAGCCGATGCCGTCCGACACCTGGGCGACGACGTGGCCCCACGGATTGACGACCATCGAATGGCCGTAGGTGAAGCGCGGCTCGCCCTTGCCCTCGAGGTGCTTGCCCCACGTCGCCGGCGCGGCGAACCAGCACTGGGTCTCGATCGCTCGGCCGCGGATCAGCGCTTCCCAGTGGTCCTTGCCGGTGGCCAGGGTGAAGGCGCTGGGCAGGAAGATCAGCTCGGCGCCCTGTTCGCGCAGCTTCCAGAACAGGTCCGGGAAGCGGACGTCGTAGCAGATGGCGCAGCCGACCTTGACGCCATCGGCCTCGATAGGTCACGACCTCGTCGCCGGCGCCGTAGCTGTTGCTTTCGCGGTAGCCGGTGCCGTCGGGGGCGACGATGTCGAACAGGTGCATCTTGCGGTAGCGGGCCAGTTCGGTGCCGTCGGGATTGAACACCACCGTGGTGTTGAACAGCTTCTCCGGCCCCTGCTCGATGATCGAGCCGCCATGCACATGGACTTGCGCGGCACGGGCGGTTTCGCGCAGGAATTCGTAGGCCTCGCCGCCGGGTTCGTTGGAACCCTTTGCCGGCAGCACCTCGGCGTTGGCGGCGCGGGTGGCGCGGTCGCCGCCGAGGGATGATCCCAGACCTCCGGCAGGCTGACGATGTCGGGGCGGTCCTGCTCGACCGCGTTCTGGATCAGTCGGCGTGCCTGGGCGATGTTGTCGGTCTTGTTCGCGCCGGGGTTCATCTGCATCACGCTGACGCGCATCGTCGGCCTCCGAGTCGGCTAGCTGAGGATGCCAGAGAAGCGTATCCGCCGGCCGGACGCAACAGGAGCCGCCGAGGATGCAATGTGGCAGCGCCGGGTTGGCGAGCGATCAGACGCAGCCATATGGTGCGGGGCGTCATCGCAGGCGAGGAGCGTTCATGCGGCCGATGAAGGTGTGGGATCTGCCGGTGCGGCTGTTCCACTGGGCGATCGTGGTGCTGATCTTCGCCGCTTGGCTGACCCAGGAGGTCGACCGCATGGATCTGCATGTGTGGGTCGGCTACACGATCCTGACCCTGCTGCTGTTCCGCATCGTGTGGGGCTTCCTCGGCAGCGACACCGCTCGTTTCGGCAGGTTCCTGAAAAGCCCGTTTGCGGCGCTGCGGCATCTCGCGCATATCCGGCGGCGCGAAGCCGACCGCGAGATCGGCCATAATGCCGCCGGCGGCTGGATGGTGCTGGTGATGCTGGCGCTGATCGGCATGCAGGCCGGGACCGGCCTGTTCAGCAATGACGACGGCAACACCGAGGGGCCGCTGATGCACTTCGTCAGCAAGGACCAGAGCGATTGGCTGAGCCACATCCACGCCCTGAACTTCAAGCTGATCGAGGGCGTCATCGTGCTGCACGTGCTGGCGATCGTGGTCTACGCGGTGCTGAAGCGGCAGGACCTCGTGCGGCCCATGGTCACCGGCACGAAGATGCTGCCGGGGGATGCGGTGGCGCCGCGCCTGAGGAGCCCAGTGCTGGCCTTGGTCTTACTGGCAATCGCCACTGGTGCGGTGGTTTGGGTGGTGCGTCTGTAGCGGCTGCGGGAACCGATGGCCTGCATCTGCGTTTGCGGCGACTTTGTCGGCCGAACTTCAATCGGCTGATGTCAAGTTTGTGAGGAGTTCAGTAACCGGACGAGCCGATCGAACTCCGCTACCGACAGCGTCTCGGCTCGTCGTTCGGGTTGAATGCCTGCCCGCGCCAGCAGCGCCTCTCCGCCGAGAGATCGCAACGAACCTCGCAGCATCTTCCGCCGCTGGCCGAACGCGGCCGCGGTCAATGCCTCCATCCGGGCGAACAGTGCGGGCGCCGGCTGCTGGGCGTGCGGTGTCAGGCTGACTACCGCGGACCAGACCTTGGGCGGCGGCGTGAAGGCGGTGGGCGGGATTCGCATCACGATCCGCGCCTCGCACGTCCAGCCGGTCAGCACCGATAGGCGCCCATATGATGGGGTGCCCGCCTCGGCGCAAATTCTTTCCGCTACCTCCTGCTGAAACATCAACGTCATACGCTCGAACGACGCCGCCTGCCGCAGCCATCTGACCAGCAGGGGAGACGCCACGTTGTACGGCAGGTTGGCGATGACGTGACGCGGCGCCGGCACCAGATTTGCGGCGTCGACCGTCAGTGCGTCGGCCGCGATGACCCGCAAGCGCCCTGCCGCCACTGCCGCAAGTTCGCCTATCGCCGCCACCGCCCGCCCGTCCAGCTCGATAGTGGTGATGTCGGCAGCGGCCGAGGCCAGCAGGGATCTGGTCAGGCCGCCGGGTCCGGGTCCGACCTCGATCACGTGCCGGCCGTTTAGGTCGCCCGCCTCGCGCACGATGCGATCGGTCAGGTTGCCATCCAGCAGGAAATGTTGCCCAAGTGCATGACGCGCCGCCAATCCGTGACGCGCGATAACTTCGCGCAATGGCGGCGCGCTCATGCGCGGAATACCTCAATACTAGACTGAACCAACAGCAGCGAGAGAATGATCACGCGGTCCCGGCGGGCGCCTTCGGTATTCCGCCCGGGCTCACGCTCATTCTCTGACCAAGTCCCAAAGCTTGCCGCCGCCGCTCACACCCCGCCGTTGCGCAAGTCGATGTTAGCCTGGCGGTGCAGGTCGCGCATCGTCTGGCGCGACAGCATCTCGACATGCTCACCAATCAACTGCCGTTGGACGTCCTTCGCAGTGATCTCGCCAGCGTTCTTCTCCTCCCGCGTGCAGACAACAAGCACGGCGATGCCATCGCGTGAGATCAGCGGCTCGGTCGGCTTGCCAATCGGGGTCGAGGCAAGCAACTGGCGGAAGGCGGGCGGACTGACGCCCTCGACGCGGATTTCACCAGGATCGGCCGGTCGGCCAGGCGGATTGTTTGCTTTGGCATACTGATCCATCTGCTCGCAGCTATGCACGATATTGCCGATGCCGCGCGCCTTGTTCAGGACCTGGCGTTGCTGCTCGGTCGGCGCCTGCGGATCGAGCGGCGAGGTAAACAGCATGAACGCCTGGCGCACCGTCACCACCGTGCCGACGTCCCGCCCGATCTCGCGCTTGCCTTGCAGCATGACGATGTTGAAGCCGCCGGGGACCTTCACCGGATTGCTGATCGCGCCGACCGGCATCTGGGTCACCAGGCGAGCGACCTCGGGATCGAGCTGGTTGGTCTGCACCCAGCCGAGTTCACCGCCCTCCAGCGCGGTCTGGGTCTGGCTGAACTGGGCAGCGACCAGGGCAAACGGCGCGCCGGCATGGAGTTCGCTGATCACCGTCTCGGCGAAACGCTGGGCATCGGCGGCGTTGGCGGGGTCATCGACCGGAATGAAGATCTCCCCCAGGCGGTATTCCGGCTGACCGATCTGCTGGGTTTCCAGCTTCTGCTTCTCCGCCACGTCGGCATCGGTGATGGTGACCTTCTGGGCCATCTCGTCGCGCAGCACCTGGGTCCAGGCAAGCTGGGCGCGAATCTGGTCGATCAGGGTGCGCTGACTGACGCCGTCCGCCACCAGCTTCTGCCGCAATGCGCCAGCGGGCAGATTATTGCGCTGCTCGATATCATGGATCGAGCCGGCGATCTGGGCGTCCTGGATCACGATCTTGCGGCGCTGCGCCTCCTGCACCCTCAAGCGCTCATCGATCAGTTGGCGCAGGATTTGTGGCTTCAGGCGGTCGAGCACCTCAGGCGACATCGGCAGACCCGTCGACATGGCGAACAATCGGGCGCGGTTGTCGATATCGTTGTTGGTGACCACATCGCCATTCACCACGGCGGCGATACGCGTGCCGCCCGCCAGCGGCTGTTCCACTGCCGTGCCAGGCTTGGTCTTCGGCGACGCACCGCCACCCTGAGACGACGGGCCCTGGGCAGGGCCGCGCTGCGAAAGATCGGTCTGCGCGGGGCCCGCCTGCGCGACCGGGGCGGTGGCCGCGTGACCGATCGCGGGCCAGCCGCCCAGTAGCAGCAGAAGCGCCGCCAGCCATGGGTAGGCCCAAGCGGGCGCCAATGCACGAGACACGCTGGCCCAGCGGATAGAAGCAGGAAGGCAAGGGGCGGCCGTCATGTCAGGCACTCCTGATTTCAAAGCGCGCGATAGCCGAATTGGCCAATCGTCTTGAAGGTCAATAGCAACAGCACCGCCGTCGCCCCGTTGTCGCCGTTGATGCTGGTATAGCGGCGGTAGTACTTCAAATCAAAAATGAAGCACTCGTCCTCGTAGATCGCATCCGCGCCGGTCGAGACCATCTGGTTGGTTGCCAGGTCGCGCCGAGCATTGCCGCTGAACCGGTAATGTCCATAGCTCGACGAAACGCCCACCGTGACTTCATTGCGAGGAAAGTAAAACGCGTTGCCGGCCGGCGGCGGAGCAGGTTGCTCGTAGTAGCTGAACGGATTGAAATTGGTGTAGATATAGCCAGCCGACAGGCGCAGCTTCGGCACGCCGATACTGGCCACTGCGTCCGACATGTGCGTCGCCAGCGTGTTCTTGTCCAGCCGCGTGCGGTAGGTCAGGTCGAGCCACTGTGTAGGCGCGAACGTGGCGCGTGCAACGACATCGGAGACTTGGTCATGCAACCCGGAGGCTACCGGGAACAGGTCATCCTTGGCGGTGCGGTAGGATTGGCCGATCAGCCCGTCGAACGTCGTGCCGCCGAGGTACCAGGCGCCGTGCATCGCAACGTTGGCGCGGATCCCGCCATCCAGCCGGTCGATGCCGGGAAAGCGGTTGAAGCCGAACAGGTTGGCGTCGCTGAACTCGAAATCCAGGCTGTCTTCGTTGGGGTAGCGGCGGATCTGGCTGTCGCCGGCCTGCGGGGCGACGATCACCTCGGCGATCGGCTCGATCACCTGGGTGCCCCAGGCGCCACCGTCGCGAGCGAACGGCCAGCGGAAATCCAGCGCCGCCTGCGGCAGCGCGCGCGCCGCATCCAGATTGTGAAAGGGTCCAAAGTTTGGCAGCAGGTCGAATTGGGAGGCATCATAGGCGGCCGCGTCACCGTGCAACGTAAACGTCCACTGATCTCCTAATGGGCCGGAAAACGGCCGCTCCCAGTTCATCGTCAACGAGCCGCGCCGCGTGTTGGTGCCATCTGTCCGCACGACGTTGAAGTTCTGGGTAGACAACGAAAACCGCCCGCCCAGCGCATCCGGCGTACCGAGATAGCTGTATTCAAAGCGTGGCAGCACGACCGGCAACTGACTGTCGGTGATCACGTTGTTCAGGCCCTGGTACAGCCGGCTGTCCAGGCGAGCGTACGAACCCTCGCCGAACCCTTCGACATAGATCTGGCTGGTCAGAATGTTGGGATCGCCGCTGAGGCCCTCGGTCAGGTGGAAGTCGCGCACATAATTGCTCGACGAGGCGCGGTTAATGTTGAAGCCCCAACGCCAAGTGTCGTCGAAACTGAACTGCCCTTGCCCGGCAATGGTCCCTTGGGCTGAGTTATCCAGATAGCCGCCGGAACCATTCAATAACAGGAAGCCGTTGTTGAACCTGCGGCGGTACTCCACATCAAGCTGCGGCCCCGCCTCGGTCGTGATCAGTCGGCAGGAACGTGGCGTCCGACTGATCGTCGATGACCCAGTAGTACGGCTGCCCATAGAAGGCACCCAAATGGGACGAGGTACCGAGCACTGGCGGCAAGATGCCGGACTCGCGCTTGACGGACGGGTCGGCGTGCCAAAAGTAGGGAAAATAGGCGACCGGGACGCCGAACATCTCCAACTCGGCGTCGCGGTACTCGATTTTCCTGTGCTCCAGGTCCTGCACGGCCGATGCGGCGCGGATCTGCCATAATGGCGGCCGGCTGGGGTCCTTGGCGCACAGGTTGCAGGTCGAGTAGACAACCTTGGACAACTCGTTGATCTGGCCGCCGGTCCGTTGCGCCCCGTTCGCGGCGAGCCGGCCGTTCTGCTGCAGCAGCGCGCGCATGTCCTTCAGGATGCCGTCGCTCATGTTGTTCGACATTTCGGCGTAGTCGGCGAACAGTACCTCGCCGTCCGGTTCCAGCAGCACGACATGGCCGGTCGCCGCGGCCACGCCGGTATTGCGATCAAAGGTGATCTGGTCGGCCCGCAGCACGTGATCGTTCTGCCAGGCTTCGACATGACCGCGGGCGATGACCAGGGCATTGTCCCGGTCATATTCCACCTGGTCGGCCGAAAAGGTAACCGGTTCATTGGCACTTGGCTGCGCGCCGGCGCGCGGCGACAACACGGTGCCGATCTGGGCAAACGCTGGCATCGGCGGGATCAACAGATTGATTAGAATCGCAGCGATGATGGCCGCTGTCAGGACAGCCAGGGTGCGCCGGATTTGGTTATGGCCTCCGCGAGTGCTTCCATTGGCGCCTTCCCCGGCAGCACTCTTGGGCCGTCCGTCGCGAAGCGGACCATGCGAAGCCATCATCTCAACCATCTTCCGTGTGCAGCAGCAGCGCGACCGCCAACATCAATCCAGAAGCGGCCGGTGCCCAGGCCGCCAGCGCCACCGGCAGGGCGCCGGACTGGCCGATCTCCTCGGCGATTTTGGACACCACGAACAGCGCGAAGCCGGCGGCCACGCCACTGCCGATCATCCTCGCGACGCCGCCGCGGCGAGCCGGTCGCATGGAAAAGCCGGCGGAGAGCAGCGTCATCGTCGCCGCCAGCAGCGGCAGGGCTAGCAGCGCCTGGAAATGCAGTCTGTGGCGGATTGAGGAAAAGCCCGACCTGTCCAGCAAGGCAATGAAGTCCGGCAGCGCCCAAACCGACAGCGTATCGGGCGAGGCAAAACTTTCCTGCACGCGGTTCACTGTCAGATCAGTGGGCAGGTTCAGCAGTTGCGGCGCCTCCGGCAACTGGTCCGGATGAATCGTCCGCGCGCTCTCAAGCTGCCAACTACCGTTGCCAAGTGTCGCCCGTGCCGCCTCGATCCGGGTCAGCAGCTTGTCGGAGCCGTCCAGGCGCAGCACGCTGACGTCCTTCGCGCTGAGTTGCTTGCCGTGCAGCTCAACCCCGTGGGCGTGGATGATGGCCACCCCTTGCGGCGTTAGCACACGGTCCGACTGGCGCAGCCAGAGTTGACCGCCGTTCAGCGCCAGCGGTCCACCGCCACTGCGTAAATAAGCGTTCTCCATGGCTTCCGCCCGCGCCAACATCACTGAGGAAACCGGACTGATCAGGGCGGTGGCAATGACGCCCAACATCAGTGCGCAGACTGTTGGCGCAGCGAGAAACTCCCATGCCGAGATGCCGGAAGCGCGGGCGACGATCAACTCAGACGAGCGGGTCAACCGCCAGAAGCACAGAATGCCGCCAAGCAGGACGGCAAATGGCAGTATCTGCATCGCGACATAGGGCAGCCGGAGAGCGGCTATCTGGCTGACAATGCCGAACGTGGCGTTCGGCAAGCTGGCGGAGCGGCGCAGCAATTCGATGAAGTCGAACATAGAGACCAGCCCGGACAAGGCCAGCAGCATGCCAAGCACTGCCAGGGCAAACTGGCGGACGATGTAGAGCGACAGGGTGACGATAGCGATCATCGGCTACGCGGCGTTGGGACGCAGCCGATTGCCGAATGGGCGGATCACCGGTCCTAGGAGCAAGGCGGCACAGATCACCCCCGGCGCCACTGCATGCAGCCACATCAGGATCAGCAGCCTGTTGTCGCGTGCCGCCAGCGTGCCGAAGGCTAGTCCTAGGGCCAGCAGCACCACCATAGTCGCGACAGTAGCGAGCAGCCGCAGCGTGCCGCCATGGCGGCGGAACATTCCGCCCAGCGCCGACAGCAGGCCCACCATTGCATACGACAGTGTTGTCAACGGCGAGGTCAGCCGTTTGTGCCCCTCGGCCAGCCATTTGGACCGGTCGCGCTCCAGATAAGGATGCGGATCCAGCAGCGCACCCAGCGGAACTTCCGACATGTCGGGCGGGCGCGCCGCATCGTCCTTGGTAGCGCTGGCCAGGTCGATCTCGTTCTGCCGGAACGTCAGCATGTTCAGCCGGCCGGACTGATGGTCGATCTCCTGGCGGCTGCCGTTCAGCAGCACCACGCGCGGGCCGCTAGGACCATCCAGCAGCCGCCCGCGTTCCGCCAGGATCGTCGCGTGGGCGCTAGGGTCTCGCGCGTCGTCCACCAGGATGCCATGCAAGGTGCCGTCCTGATCGCGCGAACGGATATAGACCGTGAGCTTATCCGACAGAGGCGTGAAGACCCCGTCCTGCAGCAGGAACGCGGCGAGGCGATTGCGGATTTCCCACTGAAATTGCCGGAAGTCGGCCAGGCTCGCGGGAACCGCCCAGAGGTTCAGACCATAGCCGACCAGGGTGGCGAGCAGCGCCACGGCCAGCGCCGGACGCGCCAACGCCCAGGGCGACAGGCCGGCGGCCCGCATCACCGTAAGCTCCCGATCAGTCGCCAGGCGCTGGTAGACAAACTGGATCACGACGTAGGTGGTGATCGGCAGAATGATGGCGATGAAGCTTGGGATCAACAGCGAGGTCAGGTGCATGAACACCAGGAGGGACAGGCCGCGATTGACCACCAGTTCGACGAAGCGGAGAGACTGGGTCAGCCAGATCAACGCGGTCAGCCCGCCGGTGGCCGCCACCAGCGCCACCAACACCTGACGGAATATGTAGATATCAAGTCGAGTGACCAGCTTCCCGGATCGCATGCGAACGTTCTGCGGCAGGCTCGGGCCGGATGCAACCGGACATTTGTTCATGTTCGTCGATGGTTGTTCGGCGTTGCAGACGAGTGCCGCGAGCCGCTTGCCGGAGCAAAACGGGGCACCACGCGGCAACGCGAACCGCGGTTACCTGCCCGGTGCCCGTCATCGCTACCCGGTGCAGCAGCCCAGCCAGCCGCATCTGGCCGCCAAGATCTCTGGCGAAGCGGTGGTGATATTCCGATGCGTTGTCGCCATCCCTCCAGACGCGGGCGGCGAGGACCCCGCTGTGCAGCGCGATGGCGATCCCGTCACCGGTCAACGATGGGATGACCGCGGCCTGATCGCCAAGGCGGAACAACCCGTCGCGGGACTGGTCAGGTTGGACGGCAGGCGGCGATTGGTGAAGAAAGCCATACGGAACCCCCGCCACCGCCAGTGCACGCGGCAGCAGCGGCGTGCCGCCGGCCAGCAGTTCGTTCAGATGCCGGCTGCCGCTGGTGATCGCCGCCAGCAGGTCAGCCCAAGTGCCGCCAATTGCCTGGAAGCGGGCGCGGCCAATGGCGATGCAAAGCACCGCTTGGTTTGCCTCCACGCGTTGCAGGCCGGCATAGCCACCAGGAAACAGCAGCAGTGCGATCACGCCATCGAGGGCCGCCATCTGCCGCGGTGAAAGACGAAAATACATCTTCATGCCAACCGCGCCGCGCTCTGCTCCGGGTCGCGGCAGGTCGCGCAGGTCGTGCTTGCCGGTCGCCAGGAACACATCGGCGGCGGTGATGGTCTCGCCGGACGCGGTACTCACTTGCCAGCCATTCGGCCCGCGGACGATCCGCCGCACCACCTGGCCCAACCGCACCCTGCTGCCGGTCGCTTCCGCTCGGCGCAGCAGCGCCTCGTCGAGCAACCTGCGTGACAGCCCGACGGCTGGAAATGGCAATGCGCACTCCGTGACCCGATCCCGGTGCATGAGGCGCAGTCGTCCGATGCAGGCCGCGCCCAGGCTTATAGGATCAACGCCGAGGTCAGCCAGCCGCTCGATCGCATCGGCGCCCAGGAAGTCGCCGCACACCTTGTTGGCCGGCGCGCAGCTGCGCTCAATCAGCCACGGCTGGTGGCCGGCCAAGCCGAGGCGGATCGCGGCGGCGGCACCGGCCGGACCGGCGCCGATGATCAGCGGCTCGCGACGCACAGGCGAAACGGCAGGTACCAGGTGACCGTGGCCTGGCTGTCGGTAATCCCGGCCTGGCGCAACAGCGCTTGCCATTCGGCCCGGGTAAAGGCGCGCGCGATCGAGATCCGGCCGTCCTGCCGCACCAACCGGTGCCAGCCGGCTAACCGGGCCAGCAGCGGGAAGCCATAGTAGGGCACCAGATGGCGGTGCAGGTCGCCAATGAACCAGCCCCTGGCGGCATGCGTCCGCAGCCAGCGCAGAAAGCTGACGACCTGATTGTCCGTCAAGTGGTGAGTGAATTGCGAGCTGATGATGAAGTCGAACGGAACCGGCGGGGAGAATGCGAAGGCGTCGCCCGTATGGAAGACGATATGGTCAGCCGGGCCAGTCGCCTGCTGCGCGGCTCGTGTACTCCAAGGATTGAGGTCGATCCCTTCGAGACGCGCATTGGGGTGACGACGACGAATGTGGCGCAGGGCGTCGCCGTGGCCGCAGGCAACATCCAGCACCGAGAATTCCTGATCGCCGGTGGCGTGACGCGCGAGCCAATTCAGCATTGGGCGATGCGTAAAGGTGACAACGTTGACCCGCGACAGGTCGCGTAGGCAGCGGCTGTAATCGGCAAAGTCGACGCAATCCGTATCCATCTGCTCGGCTTGCGTGCTGCGGTGGGTCAGGATCATGGCGGTCGGATCAAGCCCGGCGGAAGGCGAAAGTCTCGACCGTGAGACCAGGGCCGAAGGCCATCCCTATGCCGGCGCCACGCGCGTCGGCGTCGCGCAGGATACGATCCAGCACGAACATCAGCGTGGCGGAGGACATGTTGCCAAAATCGCGCAAAACACCCCGGGAAAAGCGCAACGCCTCGGGCGCCAGCGAGAGCGCTTGTTGCACTGCATCCAAGATCGAACGGCCGCCGGCGTGAACCGCCCATAGTGGCAGGTTCTGGGTGGATTTTTCGGGTAGCAGTGCGGCGCCGTGCTCCGGCAGCCAGCGGCGGATGCGGCCGGGGACCTGTCCGGACAGGTGCATGTGAAAGCCGCTGTCGCCGATGTGCCAGGTGATCAGGTCGTGACTGCGCGGGATGACCGTAGCGCGGAACCGGCCGATGGCAATGCCGTGCGGTTCGGCGGTGACCAGCGCCGCGGAGGCGCCGTCGCCGAACAGCAGGAAGCTGAGCATCTTCGGCACATCCTGGAAATCTTCCTGCAGATGCAGGCTGCACAGTTCCAGATTGACCACCAGCACGCGGGCGCTGGCGTCGGCTCGGACAATGTGATCGGCCAGCTTCAGCGCGTTGACCGCGGCAAAGCAGCCCATGAAGCCGACAATGGTGCGCTCCGTGTTGTGGCGCAGCATGGCTTCCTGCATCAGTTGGAAATCCAGCCCAGGGGCGGTAAACCCGGTGCAACTGGCGACAACCAGGTGGGTGATGCTGTCCGGGTCGGCGTCCAGCGCGCGCACGGCGCGCAGCGCCAGGTGCAGCGCGTGCGGCTGATACAGCGCCATGCGGGCAGCGGTCGAGGGAAACGCACCGCGCCGATAGAAGCCGCTGATGTCAAGGATTTTGTCGCGGGGCCGAGGAGCGGGCTCGATGATGGCGTAGCGGTGCTCGATATCGGCCATGGCGGCCATCCGATCGAACAAGGCGCGCTTGTGAGGATCGGCCATGGTATCGCGGCCGAACTCGACAAAAGCGGCGTGTATGTCATGCGGCGGAACCGCGGTGCCGATCCGGTTGAGCCAGGCCTGCGTCACGTCTGTACCTTCCAAGCCGAACTGAATGTGGGGATTGTATGAGGTTGCGCCAGGATCGCCGTCTTGGATAGGCAAGCCTTGTTCGAACCGCCGCGAAGTCATATGCGCCGGTTTACCGGCTGGCGGCCATACCAAACCTCGAATAGGCGTCGCGCGCTCAGGTTCCTGCAGGGACGATCCCGTCGAGAGCGAAAATATGTCAGGTACCTATCGTTACGCTTCACCTGCTTATAGCACTGAGATAGACTGGCCACGCATATTCACCGGGACAAGCATGACCGCACGATCACCCAACGACCCGCGGCCCACCACTTGGCCCTATCGCTCAGATCCTCCGCAACGGTATTGGGGTAATTATCATCATTATATCCGGCGCGGCGGAATGATACGTCTAGAAGACGATATCCGCGGCTTCACGGCGGGGGAACAGAAGAATGGCGACATGTCGCGATTTTACTTTTTCTGCATGGCGTTTGACGAGTTGATGAAAGAGGGCATCAAGGGAGATCTGGCCGAACTTGGCGTCTACCGCGGACACACGGCAACCATCCTGGCGACAATGGCTCGCCGCATGCAAACCACGGCTTACTTGCTTGATACGTTTGAAGGCTTCAACCCGGCCGACCTGAAAGGCATCGATGCTGGGCACAAGATGGAATTTGGCGATACCTCGCTGGAGGCTGTCCGGGCCTTGGTTGGGGATGATAACGTCCGCTACATCAAGGGATACTTTCCCGAATCGGCATCAATGATGCCAGCCGACCCGAAGTTCGCGCTGGTGCACATTGACTGTGACCTGTACGCTCCGCTTCTCGCCGCGCTTGATTATTTCTATCCGCGTCTCGTGCCCGGCGGTTACCTGATCGTTCACGACTATTTTTCGCTTGCCTGGGATGGCGCGGAACGTGCCGTCGACGAGTTTTTCGCGGACAAGCCCGAACCTGTCATTCCTCTCACCGATGGCTGCGGAAGCGCTGTCATCCGAAGGGTCCGTGCCCCGGGTAGAGACGGAAACTGGTTGATGAACAAGAGACTAGACCTGTTTTCGATATCCTGGAAAAGCGCTGGCAAAGGCGGTCTCTCGGATATCATTGGCGATGGCTGGAGCGGCGATGAAACTTGGGGACTATGGGGAGTTGGGGCATCGCACGAGCTGAACCTCTACATGAGCACCTCGCCCCCAGGTGACATCCTGTTCGAGGCACAGGTTCGCGCAGCGCTGGTCGGCTCCCGGCAATCGCAAACAGTCGATGTCGTCGTTGACGGCGCCAACCTTGCTACCTGGCAGTTCACTCATCATGCCAATGATGGAATAAGAACCGTGCGGATCCCATCCTCCGCCGTCTCGGTTGGGGATTGGGGTTATCCGGTGGTGCGGCTGGAATTCAGGCCGCGTGACGTCACGCCGGTCAACGCGCTGGCTCCTGATTTAAATGATAGCAGGTCACTTGGGCTAGCGTTGAGCCGGATCAGACGAGGCGCTGAGTAATCCTCAAGGTTTGACAGCCGTGGGCGACTTCAGCAGCCCCGCAATGGTGTCATTCCGGCTGCTGGCAGATGGGCGGGGGTCCCGACGATCGTCACGGCAGCAGTTTGCCAGGGTTCATGATGCCCGCGGGATCTATGGCCGCTTTAATCCGTTGCATCAGCGCCAGTTCGGCGCCACCGCGCCAATCGGGCATCATGTAGGGTTTCAGCTTGCCGATGCCGTGTTCGGCGGAAAAGCTGCCGTCGAATTCCCGCACGATCTCGTTCACCGCATCCATGATCGCATGATCCTGCGCGAGAAACCATGCCGCATCCGAACCGACAGGCTGTTCGAGATTAAAATGAATATTGCCGTCTCCCATATGCCCAAACGGTACGATGCGAATGCCTGGAATCAAGGCCTCACAGGCGGCGGCGGCTTTCGCGATAAAGGCCGGGACTTTCGAAACCGGAACGGAGACATCGTTCTTGACGCTCGCACCTTCGCGCTTCTGACCTTCGGAATGCTCCTCCCGCAGGCGCCACAGCGACGCTCGCTGCGCATCCGATTCGGCAACGACCGCGTCTAGCACGACCTCGTCCTCCAGCGCCTTTTCCAGGACCAGTTCCAGCATCTGCCGAATGCCGGCGGCTGGCCGAGGGGTGGCGAGTTCCACCAGCACGTAGAACGGTGCCGGTGTTTCCAGCGGCATCACTGCGCCCGGGATATGTTTCAGCACGAACGAAGTGCCGAGGCCGGACATCAACTCAAATGCGTTGATTGAGGCAGCATCATGCGCTTGAAAGCGGGTAAAAAGGTTCAGCGCCGCCTCGGGGGACGCAACCGCGCATAGTGCGACGGCGGTTTCCCTCGGCTGCGGCGCCAGTTTCAGCACGGCGGCGGTGATGATGCCCAGCGTGCCCTCCGATCCGACGAAGAGCTGCCGCAGACAGTAGCCGGTGTTGTCCTTGCGCAAACGCCGCAGACCGTTCCAGACCGAGCCGTCGGGCAGCACGACCTCGAGCCCAAGCACCAGGTCACGCGCATTGCCGTAACGAACCGTGTTGTTGCCGCCGGCGTTGACGGCGAGAATGCCGCCGATCTGAGCGGTGCCCTCCGACGAGATCGATAGCGGCAGCAGGCAGTCAGCTTCGGCGGCAGCGACCTGCGCGGCTTTCAACGTGACGCCGGCTTCGATCGTCAGGGTCATGTCGACCGGATCGAGGTCGCGGATGCGGTTAAGCCGAGTGGTGCTGAGGACAAGTTCCGATCCGTCTTCGGCCGGTACGGCGCCACCGACCATGGAGGTATTGCCACCCTGCGGGACGATCGCGGCGCCGACCTCGGCGCACAATCTTACCACCGCGGCAAGTTCCTGCGTGGTGCCGGGGCGAATGACCGCGCTGGTGCGGCCTTTGTAGAGGCGGCGCCAGTCCTCGGCATAGGCCGCGGTGTCGCTGCTGTCCGTCAGTAGGCCGCGATCGCCAACGATGGCACGGATGGCTCCTAAAACGGAGGTGGAGGGCAGCTTGGTTGCGGAAGGCGCGGTATCGGGCATGGGCAGTTCCTTTCCGTCCGCTTCTTTAGCCCGAGCCGCGCGGCATTGCACGTGCCGGCGGCGGGCGGCAACCGCATCATAGTTGCGATTGATACTGAAAATCCGGTTGATCGTGAAGCTTCCGGTTCGGCGCCTTCGGCGTTACTCCGCCGTCGGCGCGCAGACCGGCGTGATCGGTTCGCCCGCCAGCACCTTGCGGACGAACGGAAGCGAGTCCTTCAGCGAGGCATTGACGGTGGCGCTGTGATTGAGCCCGGCGTAGAGATGCGCCTCCACGGTTGAGCCGGCGTTGCAGGCGTCCCGGACGAGGGCGAGTTGTTCCGGTGGCGGGACGTCGTGGTCCTGCTCACCGGTGCCGACGAAGAGCGGCTGGCGCAGCTTGAAGGTAGCATACTCCATGGCGGGCAAGACTTTGGCAAAGGCATCGCGGAAACCGGGAGTCAGTGCGTTCGCCCAATTAAGTCCGGCAGCCAGCACATCCGAGGCGAGCGGTCCAACGCAGGCTATACGAGCCAGTTCGAACACCGGCAAAGCCCGGGCGGTCACCAACTGCTGCGCCGGCAGCGAAGGGTCGCCCTGCTGCATCATAAGCGCGATATAGAGCTCATACGCGGTATTTGCATCGGCCCGGCCCGCCGCAGTGGTGGCAATCACCGCGGCAGGCTGCGGGCGCAGGATGTCGGACGTTGGATTAGGCACGCCGGTGGCGACGGTGCCGCGGATGTCGAGTTCAGGCGCATAGTCAGGAGCGAATCCCGCGGTGGCGAACGCCGCGCCGCCGCCTTGCGACTGGCCGACGACGACGACCCGGTTCGCGATGTCGGGGACTTGGTGCAGCGCCGCGCGCACACTATCGAGCACGCTGTAAGCCTCGGGACGCACCGCGAGATAGGGGTGCGGGCCGGGCGTGCCGAGCCCTTGATAGTCGGTCGCGACGATCGCGTAGCCCTGCTGGAGCCAGGTATTGAGGTAAGTCACGTCGCGATAGGACCGGGCTCGCCAGGATGGCGCGCAGATATCCGCCATCCCCGTGGTGCCGTGCGCCCAGGCAATCAGCGGCCAGCCACCCACGGGCGGAGTGCCTTTCGGTAGAAACACTGTACCCGATACGGCCACCGGCGTCTTGCCATCCATTCCGTCAGTCGAACTGTAGAGAACGCGAAACTGCCGGCCCGCCATCGCCAGACCCAGGGTCGGGTCAAGCGGTTCGGTCCGCAGCACGCGCCCCGGCGTATCGGGGATCTCGTCGGTCCAGGTGTAAAAGGGCGAGACGCGCCCGTCGCCCTGAAGCGGGTCCGGCGCCGGCACATGCGCGGCCTGTGCCAGGCTTGCGAACAATGTGATTCCACACAAGACTAGACACGCGCGCACGTCCAGGATTGTCTCGTTCCTGACCTGCTGCTACGCCGGGATGCGCACCGGCATCGAGCGGAAACCGTGAATGAAATTGGAGTAGGTGCGGGTCGCCTCACCCATCACCTCGATCGCCGGGAACCGCGCCAGGATTTCCTGCCAGAGGATCTTCAATTGCTGTTCGGCCAGGCGATTGCCGACGCAACGATGGATGCCGTACCCGAACGAAAGATGTTGCCGAGGCCGTGCACGGTCGACGATGAAGCGGTTGGGATCTCGGATCGCGTCCTCGTCACGGTTGCCGGAGACGTACCACATCACGACCTTGTCGCCGGCGCGGATCGTCTTGTCAGCGAGTGCGGTGTCCTGAATGGCGGTCCGGCGCATGTGGATGACCGGGGTGACGTAGCGGATGATCTCGGAAACCGTGCCGTCGACGAGGTCCGGATTGGCCAGCAGCTTGCGGTATTCGTCGGGGAACTGGTTCAGCGCCAGCAGTCCGCCGGTCATCGAGTTGCGCGTCGTGTCGTTGCCGCCGACGATCAGCAGCACCAGGTTGCCCATGAACTCCCGCGGCGGCAGGTCGCGCGTAGCCTCGCCGTGCGCCAGCATTGACAGCAGGTCGAATTTCGGCGGCTGCGCGGCCCGTTCCACGAACAGCCGGCTCATGTATTCTGCCATCTTCTGGATTTCCGCGAACCGCTCGGCTTCGGAACGAACCGGTGCTGCCGGGTCGTTGACGTTGCAGATCGCCACATCGGACCAGTAAGTCAGTTTGCTCCGTTCCTCGAACGGGAAGTCGAACAGGGTAGCCAGCATCATCGTGGTCAGCTTGATCGAGACGTGCTCGACCCAGTCGAACGTCTCATTGCGAGGCAGCGCGTCCAGCACCATGCACGTGCGTTCCCGGATCAGCGCCTCCATGTTGGCCAGGTTAGCGGGCGCTACGATCGGGCTGGCGACCTTGCGCTGCTCATCATGGCGGGGTGGATCCATGCGAATAAAGCTGGGGCGCTCCATGTCCTTTGGCTGGTCCTCGATCTGGACGCCGCCGTGCTCGCTGGCGCTGGAGTAAATCTCGTGGTGCACCTCGCATTGCATGATGTCCTTGTATTTGGACACCGCCCAATAGGGACCGAACGGACTGTCCGGCACATAATGAACCGGGTCTTCGCGCCGCAGCCGCTCAAACCACGGGTACCAGGTGTCGTCCTGATAGAGTTGCGGATCGGAGACGTCGAATTTCTCCAGCGGCGTAGTCCATGCCGGGCTGGATGCATCCTGCCGGGACGGGCCATAGTGCACGGGCGCGTTCATCATGTTCCTCCGTTTGCCAGCTGACTTCTTGACAGCCTGGATTAATCAAGCAGCGCAGCACGCCAGGCATGGCTCAGTCAACGAAAACGTAGGCTGGGGCCTCTGGCAGCTTGACGGATTTCTGGGCACACTGGCGAGATGGATTATCTGAACGCAGCTAACGACCACTTTACGCATGCCGCCGCCGCTGCCCGGGCGGCCTCCCACGTGCTGGCGCGCAGCAGCCGAGAGGTGCGGGACGAGGCATTGCGGGCGATGGCAGACGCGCTGCGTGCCGCGATGCGGGACATCCTAATGGCGAACGCAGCCGACGTGGCGGCATATCACGGCACCGCGGCGTTCCTCGATCGCCTGACACTGACCGAGGCCCGGGTCGAGGCGATGGCGTGCGGGCTGGAGGCGGTAGCGGCACTGCCGGATCCGCTGCACCGCACTCTGGCAGACTGGACGCGGCCGAACGGGCTGCGCATCCAGCGGATCGCAACGCCGATCGGGGTGATCGGCATGATCTACGAGAGCCGGCCGAATGTCGGCGCCGATGCCGCAGCATTGTGTCTCAAGTCGGGCAATGTAGTGATCATGCGCGGCGGATCGGACAGCATCCACAGTGCCCAGGCGATTAATCTGGCGCTGCGGCACGGGCTGGCCGCCGCCGATCTGCCGGAGGCCTGCATCCAGGTCGCGCCAAACGCCAACCGGGCCTATGTCGCGGCGATGCTGGCCGGCGCCGGGCTGCTCGACCTGATTATCCCGCGCGGCGGCAAGTCGCTGGTGCGGCTTGTGCAGCATGAGGCTCGGGTGCCGGTGCTGGCGCATGCCGAGGGACTGAATCACACTTTCGTTCATGCCGCGGCCGACCCGGCGATGGCGCGGGCGATCGTGACGAATGCCAAGATGCGCCGGACCGGGGTGTGCGGCGCTACCGAGACACTGTTGATCGATCGGGCGATTGCCGGCTCACTGCTGCCGGTGCTGGTGGCCGACCTGCGGGCGCTGGGCTGCGACTTTCGCGCTGATGCCTCCGCGCAGGCGATCGTGCCGGGGCTGCCGGCGGCGACAGCGGTCGATTTCGACACCGAATGGTTGGACGCGGTGGTGTCCGTGGCGGTGGTGGACGGCGTCGACGATGCGCTGGCCCATATAGCCATCCATGGCAGCGAGCATACCGACGCCATCATTACCGAGGATGTCGCAGTCGCCGAGAAATTCTTGCGCGGCGTGGATAGCGCGGTGGCGCTGTGGAACGCCTCCACCCAGTTCTGCGACGGCGGCGAGTTCGGCTTCGGCGCCGAGATCGGCATCGCCACCGGTCGCATCCATGCGCGCGGGCCGGTGGGGTTGGAGCAGTTGACGACGTATCGTTATCTTGTCACCGGCACCGGGCAGGTGCGTTCCTGATCCGAGTGAAGGTATCCTCATCAAAGGTTATTCCGGTGGACCCGCTGCCGCGGTTTGGCGACCGGCGGCGGATGCGAGTTGGGCTGTTAGGAGGCTCATTCAATCCTGCTCACGAGGGCCACCGTCATGTCGCCGAATTGGCTCGCCGGCGGCTGCGGCTGGATCAGGTGTGGCTACTGGTGTCGCCTGGCAATCCCTTGAAGCCGCGGCTGGGGATGGCACCGTTCCGGGATCGGCTGGCCGGGGCACAGCGGATTGGCGACCGGCGGCGGGTGTTGGCGAGCGGGATCGAAGCCGCGTTCCACACGCGCTATACAGTGGATACGCTGCGGCTACTGATGCGGCGGTTTCCTCGGGTTCGCTTCGTCTGGATCATGGGGGCGGACATCCTGGAGCAGTTGCCCCGGTGGCGACGGTGGCGGGAGATAACGCGGCGGCTGGCGTTCTCGGTGCTGCCCAGACCAAGTTACACGCATCGGGCGCTTGCGGGACAGGCGGCGCATCGGCTACGGGCGGGGCGCCGGCCGGCGCGTGAAGCGGCGTTGCTGCCGGGTGCGTCGCCTGGCTGGGTGTTCTTGCCGGTGCGGCAGAATGCTGCGTCCGCGACCGCTATTCGTCAGGCCGCCGAAGGGGGTGTGTTATAGCCAAGCCGCCAAAAATTGCCGCCTCGCCTGCCAGGCATAAGCCGACGCCACGTAAGAAAGCCGTAAAGCCGGCGTTGCCGGAAGCGGGGATCGTTCCCGGCAGCCCGCGGAAAAAGACCCTTGTCGCGGGTCCGAAGAAGGCGGCAAGTGCGCGGGTTCGCAAGGTGAAAGCCGAACCATCAGCACTGGATCGGCTGCAGGCGGTGATCGTCGGCAGCCTGGAGGATGACAAGGCCGAAAACATCGTGACGATGGATCTGGCCGGGAAGGCGATGTTCTGCGACCGGATGGTGATCGCCTCCGGGCTGGCCGACCGGCAGATCAGCGCGATGGCACAGCATCTGAGCGACAAGCTGCTCGAGGTCGGGCAGAAGCGAGTGCAGGTCGAGGGGGCCGGCGGCTCGGATTGGGTGCTGATCGATGCTGGCGACATCGTGGTGCATCTGTTCAAGCCCGATGCTCGGACAATGTATGCGCTGGAGAAGATGTGGGGGGAGGATCTGGACGAGGCGGTTTGAACGGCAGGCGATACGTTACAGAAGCTGTCTTGCGGTCTGCAATGGCGGCTGCGTCTTTCGTCACGTCATTAACCCCTGCCGCTCCAGCCACGCCTGCACGAGCTCTGCTACCGCATCCGAATTTTGGTCCATCATCGGAAAGTGCGAGTTCCCGCGTATCCCCATCTTGGGCAAATCCAGCACGTCCGCGACGCCGCCGGCAGCACGAAGCGCGGCATAGAAACGATGTACGCGAACCAGCAGCCGTTGCCAGAACGGGTCCCCATCGAGATTATCCCCCAGCACCAGCAGATGCGGCACGTCCCGCAGCCCTGCAAAATTCACCTCCGCTGGGTCAGGCGCACCCGAGGGTTCAATCGCGACCACAGCCCGGACCAGCTCCGGCAACTGCATCGCCGCCCTGAACCCGAACGCTCCGCCCTGGCTGTGCGTGAAGACAACGCATGGCCCCACCCGTCGGACCAACATGTTGTACGCCGTCTGTGTCGCCGCATCGTTACTTCCCCATCGGGGCACCACCTGCTTGGCGAACTGGTCGAAACATGCCACCGGGAACAGTGTCTCCGGATAGGCATGGCGCTGTCCGTATGACTCCGCCGGCCCGAACCGGAACAGCTCCCAACACTCCTGCTTCGAGCGGAAATGTGGCTCATCGTGGAAGATTTCAGGATACCGAGACCATGACGCCCGACCACGCTCCACCGCGTCCGAGACGAACACGTCGTGCCCTGCGTGCAGAAAGAACGATTGCCATCCTGCACCGCCGTCCGGCTTGGTCTCCCAGGTTGCCCCAGTCATCCCGCCGCCATGCCACAGCAGCAACGGATAGCGCGCCCGCGGCATCTCCAGCCGCACGTATTGCGTGTACATCTGGCCAGTCTCGAAGTCGCCATCGGAGGAGAACGACTGCGCCGCTAACCCTGGCGTCAGCACCATCGTTCTGGGCGCCAGTCCAGACAGTGTCACCGACCCGCCGCCGATGTGAAAGCTGCCGATTTCGCGGACACAGAGTGCCATCCTGGTTTCCTCCCCAATCGGCGCGATGGTAACCGCAAACGGTTTTGGGCGGTAACTGGCTCTGGCTAGAGGATCGGCGGACCCATGACACAGTTCGCACGCTTATCTGGCACGGCATCGGCGCGACGGGCGTTCCAGCGGCCTTGTTGACGATCAGTGACGCCGTGACCGCGCTAGTCCGCCGGAGGTATCGAGCGGAGCGGCCGGGAACCACACCGGGCGTGCGCAACGAGTCGTCCCGCATGGCCGGCGAAACCACGACGGCGCGAGCAACGCTTTGTAACAATTCGCGTCGTAAATTGCTCAGCGGGAGCACCGCGCCGAACAGGCGCGACCGACGTGCGACACAGGACGGTCAACGCCAGAGCAGTACCGAGGTCGTATGCGTCAGTGCGACGTGCAGCGGCATCTGAGTACCCCGGGCCGTATAATAGGGATGTTGTGTCGCACCATGCTGAAAGACAACGGCGAAGGAGGCGCCACTCCATTGTGAACGGCATCCCTCACCCGCTCGGTCGCATCATTGACGTGTACACCCTGCCGGGGTGAGGCTGGTTCGGCCGGACGCGGCGCTGCAGGCGGATTAAATGCCGCTCTCGCGCATGGTTCACTCCGTGCACAACTCGATAAAGGCACCCAGCTTTTATGAGGATTCTCTGGAGCCAACTTCGTCGTCTTCTGGCCGAATGCCTACGGGTATGTCATGGCATAGTATCGTAATTTTAGTTCCTTCTTCGACGTCGGCAAAAATCGTGGTAATTTCCGTCTCATCTGCAAATCCTGGGTCCCGCGACTTGAACTCGACCACTTCCACAATCTTCTTGTAGGGAACCAATTCGATAAATCTACCTTGGAAGGTGTCCATGTCGTCGGATGTCTTTCCTCTCGGCGAATGCCCCGGGTCCTGGTAGGTCAGCGATGTTCGGAACCTGCCGTCCTCGCGCGCATCGAAGACGTGCGCTTGACCCTTCATGTTGTGCGGCGCTTACCATGAGGCTACAGCGTCCGGATCGAGGTAGGTCTGGTATACCGCCTCGCGCGACGCCCTGATTATCCCTGCGATCTGCGTGCTCGCTTGGCAGATGGCTCAGTTATGACCGCTGATCTCCGCCACAGGCACCAAACGCCGCCTTAGTTTACTGAACACGTGGCCAATCTATTTGCACCACATGAGGCTTGCATGGCTTTGCTTTCCCGGCTCCAGCCGGAACTGAAGCCGGCTGCGAATCAATCCGTTATCCTGTCGCCGCCCCGCTTCGATTTCTTCCAAAACACGAGCAACATAGAAATGCCGGCAGCGACGCAATTCGTAACAACTGGGGAGGGCCCGCCCGATGCAACCCAACATCGTCTTCATCATGGCCGACGATCTTGGCTACGCCGACCTCTCTTGCTATGGCCGCCGCGAGTATACGACCCCGAACATTGACCGCATCGCCGCGCGCGGACTGCGCTTCACCCAAGCCTACGCCAACTCTGCTGTCTGTTCCGCCACGCGGCTCGCGCTGATCACCGGGCGGTATCAATATCGCCTGGCTTTGGGTCTGGAGGAGCCATTGGCTGGCAAGCGCGATGTCGGTCTGCCACCGGAACACCCGACGCTGCCGTCGCTACTGCGCGACGCCGGCTATGCCACCACTCTCATCGGCAAGTGGCACCTTGGCTCGCCGCCGTCATTCGGCCCGACGCTCAGCGGCTATGATCGTTTCTGGGGCATCCGAGGCGGTGCCCTCGATTATTATACCAACCTGAACCCTCGCGGTGAGCACGATCTGTGGGATGGCACCGTCGCGGTGCACGAGAACGGCTACCTGACCGACGTCCTCGGCGACCGCGCGCTGCAGGTCATCGACGCCCATGCCGGTGGCGAACAGCCATTCTTGCTCAGCCTGCATTTCAACGCACCGCATTGGCCGTGGGAAGCACCCGGCGACCGCGCGGAAGCCGAGCGGCTGCGTGGCGGGACGCTGCGCCATTTCGATGGCGGCACGCAACACACCTATGCCCGCATGGTGCAGGCCATGGACCGACAGATCGGCCGCGTGCTGCAGGCGTTGGACGCGAACGGGAAGGCTGACAACACCATTGTGATCTTCACCAGCGACAACGGCGGCGAGCGCTTCTCCGACACCTGGCCGTTCACCGGCGTCAAGACGGAGCTGCTGGAAGGTGGTCTGCGCATTCCGGCCGTCATCTGCTGGCCGGACCATATTCGAGCTGGTGGTGTCAGCGATCAAGTGACGATTACCATGGACTGGCTACCGACCCTGCTCGATGCCGCGGGCACGGCACCGCACGCCGATTATCCGCCGGACGGCGTCAGTCTGTTGCCGATGCTGACCGGCAGGTCCGCGCCCGTCGCGCGTATTCTATTCTGGCGCTACAAGTCGAACGCGCAGCGCGCAGCGCGCGATGGCAATCTGAAATATTTGAAGATTCTCGATAATAGCTTCCTGTTCGACGTCGTGGCGGATCCGCGTGAACGCGCCAATCTCAAGGCTCGACGGCCGAACGACTTCGCTCGTCTCACCGCGGCCTGGACTGCGTGGAACGAGACGATGCTGCCCGAGATTGCCGATAGTTTCGCCGAGGTCTTCACGAGCGCCGATTTGGCCGATCATATCGGCGTGCGACGGTAGTCGGACGCTGGCTGCCAGGAGAGGCCCTCGTTCAATCGCGCGAACCGGATCTATGATATCGGCCGGCTGTGCTGTGCCAGTCCGAGAACCCTATAGCAAAACCGAAAGAGAACCCGCCATGTCCGAAACCCGCTTTCCCGAGCTGACCCCTGATACGATGACCGACGAACAGAGAACAGTCGCCGACGCGATCCAGTCCGGCCCGCGTGGATCCGGTCTACGGGGACCCTTCAATGCTCTGCTGCGTAGCCCGCAGCTGTGTGACGTGGTGCAGCGTGTCGGTGCCTATGTGCGCTTCGGCAGCTGCATCCCCGCGCCACTGAACGAGTTGGCGATCTGCATGGCTGGCCGCAAATGGGGTGCTCAATACGAGTTCTACGCCCATCGGCGGCTGGCAATCGAGGCCGGCCTGAACCCCTCGATCCTGGACGCGATCGCATTGGGCCGCCGGCCGGGGGATATGAGTGCGGATGAAACCACGGTGTATGAGTTCGTCACCGAACTGCTGTCCACCGGCGCAGTGTCCGACGCCCGATACCAGGCGGTGGTGGATCGGTTTGGGGAGCGAGGCGTGATGGATCTGGTCGGCGGGGTTGGCTACTACAGCCTGGTGTCCATGGTGCTGAACGTCGCGCAGGTCCCGCTTCCTGAGGGCGAGATCCCGCCACTGAAGCCGCTCTGACATCTGGCCGAGCGAACCCGTCAATCACAATGCGCTGGCAACTGGGCTGGCTTCGGCCATTTCTCGCGGGGCTTACCAGATGCTGACGACACGCGCGCCGCAGCCAAGCCGTATGGGACTCGCCGAATGGCATTAGCCGGGCGGCTCGGGCTATTCGTGGCACTTGTCCTGGATGCTGGATGCACCCCAGGTAGCTACTATGGCCTCCCAGCTTCCCAGCAGAACCCATCCAGCTACCAGACCCAAGCGGAAGGCGGGCTCCCACGGCTGGCGTCCGACCTCGCCGGCGTGCTTCCCGGAACCGATGTGTTGTCCGCATCGCCCGACGCCGGAGCCTGTGCGCAAGGCAACGTGGCTGTCGTCCACATCGTCCTGCCTGAACGGGTATTATTCGAAACCGATAGTGACCAGCCTGCGCGAGAGGCCGGGCCTGTCCTTGATCTCGTTGCCCAACGCATCCAGCGCGATGCACCTGCCGCGGAGGTGACGGTGCTCGGCCATACCGACGCGGTCGGCTCGGATGCATATAACATCAAGCTATCCAGGCGGCGTGCGGAAACGGTATTGCGCGCACTGCTCGCCCGGAGCTTAAAGCCTCAGCGGCTCAGCACGGTCGCCATTGGTAAGCGCCAGCCGATCGCCGACAACGACACGCCGGAAGGCCGGGCGCAGAACCGCAGGGTGGAATTTCTCGTCTCACCATGTCTCGCCGCAAATCTGCAGATCATCAAGCGTGTCGCGACCAACCCGGCTTCTATCCAGGCCGAAGATGCGGATGCAGCATTGAACGGCCCGCTTGAGGTCTTGCGACTGCAGCCGAGCGGACCCGACACTTACGAACTCAGGACCGTAGCCATGATTTCCGTAAACAAGGCCGCCGCTGACGTTGGGGCAGTCGCCACCGAGGCGCCGACTGCACGAGCAGCGCAAAAACCGATGCATCCGTCGCGTCTGCTTCCGTCAACCAGCTCGGCCCGCCCATCGCCGTCACCAACTTATCAGCCAAGGACTCTTGCGCCGGATGTCGAGCCGAAATCGCTGGGACCGGCTATATCGGTACTGAAGAGGGAGAATGCTGATGGCTCGCAGTACGACCGAAACCAGGACGGACACCAAGCTTCCGACCGAGGACCTCAAATCATCCTATGACGCGGCAATGGCCTTCCCGGTCGAGCAGGTGAACGAACTTCGCCTGACGCCCCAGTTGCTTATCGAGAAGGCGAACGAAGAGGCGGCTTTCGGCAGGATCAGCATCGACGATAACGGCCTGACGCCAGGCACGCGGCTGCACATCATCGGGCCGGCGCGGGAGATTCTTGCACGCTGGCGACAGACCCGTCGGCGTTTTGACGTGGCGATCGAGCCGAAGATGCGCAGCATCCGCGCATTGCTTGAGGTTGAAAACGAAATCGCGGCGGCCCGGGAGCGAGCCGCTCGCGACGAACATGACGTCGAGGAGCAGCTGGAGTCCGATCAGAACTACGTCAGAGCCCGAAACGACTTTCGGCTGGCGGAAACTCGCTACCAAAGGATGAAGACCGATCACGAGAACCGCGAAGCGAACATGGGCGCGCACAATCCGCTGTACTGGTGCGCGCTGCTCTGCATCGGGGTGGCCGAATGGCTGATCAATTACGACGTGTTTTTTCTGTTTGCCGGCATCGCCGCGATTGCCGCCGGGGCAACCATCATCATGGGCGTGCTGCTGGCCTTCGCGGCGCACGGGCACGGGATGCTGTTCAAGCAATGGTCCTTTCGATTCGGCCACCATCGTGAGGCAATCGATCGGCTCGGCGACTGGCGCATGCTGGCGTTGTCGACATTCTCGCTGTTGATCGTGCTGGGGGCTGCCACCGGATCGCGCTATGCCGCGGTCATGCACCAGCTTGCCGGTCAACCGTCGATCAACCTGCTCGGGCCGGATGCGCAGATCTCGGTCGACCCGATGCGCGACGTGCTGCTGAGTTTGTTGTGGAACATCATGGCTTGGGCCGTCGGCGTGTTCATCGCCTATATGGCGCATGACAAGGATCCGGACTTCATGGACGCGACGCAGCAGTACAATCGTGCTCACCGTCGGTACCGGACGCTGCGGCGACCGTTCGTCAACAAGCTCCGTCAGATCAAGGCCAAGCTGACGAAGGACATCGAGCGCCTGGAGACGGCTGCCCGAACGCGGGCAGCCGATGTTGCCGCGGACCGAGAATTGCTGGATCAGGTCGAGGCGCATGAGACCGCGCTGGTCAACGCCTTGGCCGCGGTCGTGCGGGGCAATGCGCAGACCTATCACGCCAACCTCGCCCAGTTGGCGGCCTCGCAACGCGGCGCCGTGACAATCGAACGCATCGGGCCCGGGCGGGTCAGTTGAGCGTTGCGGAATTCCGCAACGAAACCGTCAACGTCAGCGTCGAGATGATCCGGGATCTTGTTTGATGCGTGTCGGCAGGATTTTTCGCCTGGTCGGGTTGCTGTTGGCGTGCAACCTGCTGAGCAAGCCGTCCTGGGCCTTGTTCGATAATTATGGGCTGGATGCAACATATTGTCAGCAGCCGACCGTCCGCAGCACGGTGGTCTATATCGACGACATGATGATGGCGGACCAGCAAAGCGAATGGGCGGTAAAACTGGCCGTCAAGCTGCGCGCAACGCTGACCCCGGGGGAGCATGTGTCCGTGGTGCGCCTGTCGCCCGAATCAGGCCAGAGCAAGGAATATTGGTCGGGGTGCTGGCCCGACTATCCGGCGGCCAAGCGGGCAGAGCTTGCCCAGCAGACCTACATTCTGCAGCAGAACCCGGTCGACAAGATCGCCGATCAGCAGAAGTACTTCCTGCGCGACTTCGGCGCCGCGCTGACGCGGATCTATCTCGACAGCAAGCGTCCGCCGAGTGAAGTGCAGGTTGCCGCCGACAACCCGCCGCAAAAGCAGATCCTGCGAGCCTTGGCCTCCGACGAGGGGCGTTTCTCCGACAGTCCGCACGACGATCCGGGCGATCGTCTATTCCGACATGGCCGAGAACAGCGACCTTGGGTCGGTATTCCAGCCTATCTCCAAGGATCCTCCGGATTATGGTCAGAAGCTTGGGTCATATCTGCGTCGGGGCGTGTTTTACGATTATGGCATGGGCGCGGACGTTCGCGGTGATCCGGCCTTCCTGGAACAGGCCCGCGCTTTTTGGAACGCCGCGCTGCGTTCAATGGCCGCGACCGTCATCGGCCTGGGGGCCGACCTGAATGTCCCGAACACCTTGCCGCTGCATGGTTATTCCTGGCCGGTCACTCTGCCGTTCGATGGCCAGCCGCTGGACGGCAGGTTGTCGCTTGCTGGTCGGCGAGGACGGCAACCTTGTCGATAGCTGGCTGGGTATCTCGCGATTGGGTTCGGCGGCGATCGGCGGCACGTTCCGGTGCGCCGGCCAGTCGGAAACCGGATGCCGGCTGCAGGCCGAAACCTCCGCCGGCATTGCCACCAACGCGCCGAGCGAACTTCTCATCCTGTCAGGAAGCAGCAGGGCCTTGAGTGGCACGCTGGGGGTTCGGGGGCAAAACACGACGTTCAGCATCAAGACCGACCAGCCGGACGGCTGACCCTCCGGCTGCTCAACCCGGTAACGTCGCACCGCGGGCGGCAATCCACGCAGCGGCATCGAACCGTTGTTTGGCAGCAGACGATCTGGAAGGCCACAACCTACCTGTGATGGGTCGCTCCCGCTCCGTCACGACTGCGCTTCAGGCGACAGCACGATGCAGTTCGACCGCCCGTGGGTGATCTTCTCACACGCCTGCACCGCGGTTTCGCGCGACATACCGGTCATCCGAGCGCGCCAGAGAACGGAGCGGCCCTGGTGCACGCTCTCAACGAAAGGATGCGCGATGGCGAGTTCCACGTGGGCGTGCTCCTGCGCGGTGATCACGGCGCCGTGCGCCAGCCCTCGGCTGGCGTAGGCGCCGACCTGGATCGCCCATTGGCCGGGGCCGACCGGACCATGTCGGGCAGGCGCAGCATCGGCTGCATTGGCAGAGGCAATCAAGTGGAAACCACCATGCGCCGGCGGCACAGCTGGCGGGGTCACCAGCGGCAAATTGCTGGCGATTGTCCGCCACCATGGCGCGGCGGCTCCGGCAGTTGCGCGACCTCCACCGGAACCCGCTTCGGCACCCGGCCGCCGGCGCCGGTTGGCGCCAGCCAGCATGATCGGGCCGGCCATACCGCTTGCCGGGCGGGATGTTCACCGGCAGGTTGTTCATCGCGTATTGATCGGCGGCGGATCGGTTGTTCGGATAGATGCCCTGCAGGTTGGGGCCGATCATCGCGACGTAGTGTCGGGTTTCATCCGGCAGCGGGCGAAGGTTTCCCAGATAGTCGTCTAATCGAGCCGGACCGGCGTTGTAGGCGGCGAGGAAAGCCGGGCTGCCGTAGATGTCATACATCTCGCGCATGTAGGCGACGCCGGCCATGATGTTGTCATGCGGGTCGAATGGGTCATCGCCCAGGTTGTAGCGATCACGCAGCTCATCATAGGTCTCCGGCATCACCTGCATCAGGCCCATGGCGCCGGCACCCGACGTGATCAGGTCGCCGTTGACATACTCCTTGCCGCCGGACTCCACCCGCATGAGCGAGCGGACCCAGATTTCCGGCACGTCGTGCCGAGCCGAGGCCTCACGGATATAGGGGCCCCATGGATCTTCCGGCGGCCCGGGCGGGGTATAGTTGCGATGCGCGTGAGCAACATAGCGGGCGGATTCCTGCACGGCACTCTGCCGATGCGGTTGGCTGCAGGCGGAGAGTGCGGCTAAGATAGCGATGGTAAGGAAGGTTTGGCGAGGATGACTGCTTCGGTGGCCGGTGGGCGGGACGCGACTATGGGTGGAGGGGCGATCCAATCCGGTCATGCCTATCGATCTCCGTGACTATCGGCAGTCGTCAAATGTTACGGCATCATGATGGACACCGCTGACCCTAGAATTCAGGAACCTCTCCTAAGTCCCTAACTGACATCCATCTTTCAAGCAAGTCATCTCGACCTGTTTTCGGCTAAATGCGACATTTGGGATACTGCGGACGGCGATTTCCGGCTTTTCCCGGCTGGCTGCCCGGCCCGCGCGCCTTCGACTCGCCGCCGGCAGGGATCATGGGATCAGCGTCTTGTTGTGCCGTCCTCTCGAAAGGAGTATCGGCGCCTCGTCATGAGCAGCGCAGTCACGACGGCGGCAGCCTCCGCGGCAGCCCCAGCCACGATTCTCGATCTCAATGCCGACATGTCGCGCGCCTCGCGCAACCGGCTTGCGCTCGCCGACGTGGCGCGAGGTCTCCGTCTGTGGCGCCTGGCCCTGGCACTTGGCTGGCTCGACATCCGGCTGCGCTACCGCGGCTCCATGCTGGGGCCGTTCTGGCTGACGATCTCCACCGGCGTCATGGTCGCTGCGCTGGGCGGGCTGTATTCCGCCTTGTTCAAGATGAACCTGCACGACTATCTGCCGTTCCTGGCGCTGTCGCAGGTGCTGTGGGGCTTTCTCGCCGCGCTGGTGTCCGAGGCCTGCACCACCTTCACCGACGCCGAAGGCATCATCCGGTCCGTGCGCATGCCGTTCTTTCTGTTCTCGGCTCGCACGTTGATCCGCAACGTCATCGCGCTGGCCCACAACATCGTCGTGATCGTCGTGGTGTTCGCGGTGTTCTGGATGTGGCCTGGCTGGGACGGGCTGTTGGCCATCCCGGCGCTGCTGGTCTGGATCGTCGATGCGCTGGCGCTGACGCTCCTGCTGGGCGCATTCTGCGCCCGTTTTCGCGACATCCAGCCAATCGTCAACAGCGTCATGCAGATCATGTTCTTCATCACGCCGGTGATCTGGAAGCCGGAGCAGTTGGGAGACGGCGCGGCGAAACTGCGCGTTGAATCCGTTCTTCGACCTACTGGAAATCGTCCGCGGCCCGTTGCTCGGCACCGGTGTGTCCGACATGACGTGGTTGGGTGCCGTCGTCTATAGCGCCGTGCTGTGCAGCGTGTCCTGGGCGTTCTTTGTCCGCGCCCGCGGGCGCGTCACGTTCTGGATTTAAACCATGGCCGCTGAACGCTCGCGTCGATGTCGAAAACGTCTCGGTGCTGGTTCCCGCTTTATCACGGCAGCGCCCGCAGCCTGAAAAAGATGGTGGTGGCGGCGGCCTCCGGTCGGCTGGCGCAGGACCAGCAGCAGCGCGTCGTGGTCCGAGCCCTGTGCGACATCAATCTGCGGCTGAACAGCGGCGACCGGCTGGGCCTGATCGGCTCCAACGGCGCCGGCAAGACCACGCTGCTGCGGGTGCTGGCGGGGATTTATGAGCCGGTGATCGGCCGGGTGCGGGTGCAGGGCAGCCTGAACGCGCTGCTGGACCCCAGCCTGGGCATGAACATGGAACTGACCGGGCGGGAGAATATCCTGCTGCGGGGGCTGTACAACGGCCTGCCTCGGTCGATGCTGCCGCGGCTGGAGGAAGACGTCGCCGAGTTCGCCGAATTGGGAAATTTCATGGACCTGCCGATGCGGATCTACTCCGCCGGCATGGTGGTGCGGCTGGGATTTGCGCTGGCGACGGCGATCAAGCCGCAGATCCTGCTGATGGACGAATGGTTCCTGGCCGGCGACGCGGTGTTCCTGGAGAAGGCGCGCCACCGGCTGGAGGAGATGGTGCGCGGCGCCGAAATCCTGGTGCTGTCCAGCCACCAGGGCGACATCATCAAGGACTGGTGCACCCGCGTGCTGTGGATGGAGCAGGGCGAGATCCGCGGCGGACGGGCCGGCCGGAGCGAGTGCTTGCCGAGTATCTCGGGGCAGGTCCAGCAAGAAGCAGCAGCGATCGCCGCGGCCTGACGGCGTTGCCGTTGAGGCGGCACGGCCCATCGGCTTGCGGCGCCGTTCCAACTGCACCGCCTGAATCTAGGCTAAACGTCCCGGCCCGTCGATCAGCGGTCAAGGGCGGCCTCCACCGCGGCGGCGATACTGAACAGGCGTGCATCGCCCAACGTTTCCCCCATCAGCATCAGGCCGACCGGAGCCTCGCCCGGGCGGTGGCACGGCACCGAGATGGCGCAGCGGTCAAAGAAGTTGCCCAGCGCCGTGTTGCGCAGGATCAGCATGTTGATGCTGTTGTAGGCGCGCTCGTCATCCAGGTCGGCGATGCGCGGCGCGACGATCGGCACGGTCGGCATCAACACGCAGTCGTAGCGCGGCGGTCGCGCGGTCGAAGCTCGCGATCAGCCGGGCCCGGGCGTGCCGCACGAGATCGAGATAATCGGCGGCGCTGATGTGCTCGCCGCGCGCGATGCGGACCCGGATGCGCGGGTCGTAGCCGCTGCCCGGGTGGCCGAGCAGATGGCGGTGCCAGGCATAGGCCTCGGACGCCGCGAACCCGCCGTTGGCATTGACCGCGGGCAGTTCGGCGAACGTCGGCGAAGCGGACTCTGCTCGATCCGGGCGCCGGCGGCGGACAGCGTCGATAGCGCCGCGTTCGAACGCGGCGGCGACGGTGTCGTCCATGCCGTCCAGCACCATGTTTTCCGGCACCGCGAGGCGCAGGCCGTCCAGTCTGGCCGGCGCCGGGGCAGATGGCGTCTCGCCCGCCAGGATCGCGTCGATCGCGGCGCAGCAGGCGACGCTGGGGGCCAGCGGCCCCACCGAGTCGAGCGATGGCGCCAGCGGCAGCACGCCGGTGATCGGGATCCGCCGAGCGGTGGGCTTGTAGCCGACGATGCCGCAGAACGCCGCCGGGATGCGGCAGGACCCGCCGGTGTCGGTGCCCAGGCCGGCCGCCGCCATGCCGTCCGCCACCGCCACCGCCGTGCCCGAGGAACTGCCGCCCGGAATGCGCCGCGACGCGCGGTCCCACGGGCTGGCGGGCGTGCCGTAATGCGGGTTGATGCCGAGGCCGGAAAAGGCGAACTCGGTCATGTTCACCCGGCCCACCGGGATGAATCCCGCGGCCAGCATGCGGGCGACCACCGGCGCGTTGGCCGGCGGCCGGCGGCGCGTCGGCCAGAATCGACCGATCCGGCGGGCGTCGGCTCGCCGGCGACGTCGAACAGATCCTTCAGCGCGATCGGAATGCCGGCGTAGCGGCCGGGCGCGCGGCCGGCCTTGCGCAGCGCGTCGGCCGCATCGGCCATGGCGCGCGCCTGCTCGGCATGGACCTTGATGAAGACGCGGGCGCCCTCGCCGTCCGGATCGGCGATCCGGGCCAGGCTCTCCTCGATCAGCGCCCGGCTGGTGGTGGTCCCCTCGGCCAGGGCCTGGGCGAGTTCGTCGATCCTGCGCATGATGCCTCCGCTGCGAATCAAGAGGAGCATGCCATGACTGACACGCCTGCCAAGCCGGTTCTGCTGACCGGCGCCTCCGGCGCGCTGGGACGCGTGCTGGCGCGATCGCTCGGCGCGCTGGGCTGGCGGCTGGTGCTGACCGACATCGCGCCGTTTCCCGACGCGCGTGCCGGCGGGCGCCACGTTCACCCGGGCCGACCTGTACGACGGCGTGACGATCCTGCGCCTGGCGGAAGGCTGCGGCGCGATCATCCACCTGGGCGGCGTCTCCGTGGAGCGGCCGTTCGAGGAGGTGCATCGGCCCCAACATCCGCGGCCTGTATCCACATCTACGAGGCCGCTCGGCGGGAGAAGGCGCCGGGTGATCTTCGCCTCCTCCAATCACTCGGTCGGCTTCCATGAGCGGACCGAGAGCCTGCCTGCGGACACCCAGTTCCTGCCGGACGGGTATTACGGCTTGTCGAAAGCCTATGGCGAGCTGATGGGACGGCTCTACTGGTTCAAGCACGGCGTGGAGAGCGTTTTCGTGCGCATCGGATCGGCCTTCGCCGAGCCGATCGATGCGCGGATGCTGGCGACCTGGATGTCGTATGACGATCTGTCGCGGCTGATGGAACGCTGCGTGCTGGCGCCAAGGTCGGGTTGCGTGGTGATCTGGGGCGCCTCGAAAACGCGCGCATGACCTGGTGGCGGGACGATGCGCGGGCGGCGCTGGGCTGGGCAGCCGACCGACAGCGCCGATCCCTTCGCCGGGCAGCTGGCCGGCAAGGTCAGCGGCGATCCGGTGCAGGAACGCTACATGGGCGGCGCATTCTGCGCGCATGGGATATTCGCGCGACGAACCGGCACCGTTGTTTGGAGAGAGGCAATGACTGAGGGCACACTTTATATCGGCCACAAGCGCTACTCGTCCTGGTCGATGCGCGGCTGGCTGGCGGTGCAAGCTGGCCGGCTCTGGACGTCGACGTCCAGGTGATCCGGTTCGAGCGGCCCGGGCCGACGCGAGCGATCGCGGAACTGTCGCCGAACGGGCTGGTGCCGTTGCTTGACCACAACGGCGCCCGCGTCTGGGAGTCGCTGGCGATCTGCGATTACTGCGCCGAAATCGCAGCCGTCGCTGTGGCCGGCGGACCGGGTCGCGCGGGCACACGCGCGGTCGATCTCGGCCGAGATGCACGCCGGGTTCCGCGACCTGCGGATGGCGATGTGGATGAATCTGGGCCGCGATTTTTCCGGGCTCGGCCGGACCCCGGGGGCGTTGCAGGACATCGCCCGGATCGAGGCGCTGTGGGCCGATACACGGGCGCGGTTCGGCGCCGGCGGGCCGTTCCTGTTCGGCGCCGGATTCGGCGCGGCGGATGCGATGTTCGCGCCGGTGGTGGCTCGCCTTTTAGGATGGGGAGTAAAGGTTTCCCCTGAAAACAGCCGCCTATTGCGCGGCGGTGCGGGCGCATCCGCTGGTGGCTGAATGGTACGCAGGAGCGGCGCAGGAGCCAGCGGACTGGTTAGTTCCGGACTACGAGGCGGCGCCTGCATCGCTGGTATAAGCGGCAAGATCTGCAGCGCCCGCGACAACGCTGGCCGGAAATGCTACAGTATCCCCATGGTTGCTCTTCGCAGACATGCCCCCGCCCGGATGACACTGACGGAATTCCTGTCGTGGGAGCCTGCGGACCCGTCCGGACGGCCATGGCAATTGGTCGACGGCGAAGCGGTGGCGATGGCGCCAGGATCGGAGACTCATGCCGCGCTCCAGGGGGAAATCGGCGCAATCCTTCGCAACCACCTGGTCACCAGCGGCAGTCCGTGCCGGCTGCTCAGTCAGCCGGGCATCGTCCCCAGGGTCCGAGCCAACCGCAACTTCCGCATTCCCGACCTTGGCGTTACCTGCGCGCCGCCGGCGCTGGGCTTGATGGTCCCCGACCCGATCCTGCTGATCGAAATCCTCTCCCCCAGCAATGAAGCGCAGACGCGCGCCAATATCTGGGCCTACACGACGATACCGAGCGTGCGGGAAATCCTTGCGGTCCATAGCACGCGGATCGAGGCCGAGTTGCTGCGCCGAAATGCCGACGGCAGTTGGCCGGAGGAGCCGGAGATCCTGACCGCATCCGACACGCTGACCCTTCCCAGCATCGACTTTGCCACTCCGCTCGCCGCCTTCTACCGGGGCACCGCGCTGGCGTCGTGAATGCCGGTCCTCAGATGGTGAGCGTTGCGATGGGCGGCGCGTTGCTCTCCACCGCACGGGCATAGCTGGGTCGCGCCGTCACCCGGTCATTATAAGCGACGACGCTGTCCGCCACCGGCACCCCATAACGAATTGCCCAGGTCACGCACGTTGAAAGCAGGATGTCGGCGGCGGTAAACCGATCGCCCATGACGTAGTGCGGATTGTCATCCAACGCTCGCTCCACGGTGCGCATCTGCTTCTGGAAATACCGCGCGGCGGCCTCATTCGCCAGCGGCGCCTCGCCGTAGATATGCCGCAGATCGCTATGCCGCCGCATCACGTAAAGCGATGTTGCATCAAGCTCACTGATGACGAAGAAGCACCACTCCAGGCATCGCGCCCGGGCGCGCACGTCTTCCGGCACCAGCCGGTTATGCGGCTGGCCATAGGCGTCGGAAAGATAGAGGACGATCGCCGCGCTTTCCGTGATGACCAGGCCATCGTCCTGCAGCAGAGGTATTTTTTGCCGAGCGTTGAGGGCAGTGAATTCGGCGGTTTCGGTATCGCCGTTGCGGGGCAGGATAGGGCGTAGCTCGAAAGCCAAGGCCGAGCTCGTGCAAGGCCCAGTGGGGACGGATGGTGCGGCTGGTGCCGACGCCCCAAAGGATCAGCTTCTTGTTCAATCCGGGCATTTGTTTCCTCCGCCGCTATACCCTTGATGTTCGTCCCAGGGTGCCGCGCGGCGGCTCCGATTACCGTTGCCGGCGGGCGCCTCGGCCGCACGAGGCGCTTTCAACGCTTGGATCTCGGTCGCGGAATAGCCGGCCTCGGCCAGGATCGCGTCGGTGTGCTCGCCGATCCGCGGCGCGGGGCCGGCGATGCGGGCGGGGGTGCGGTCGAACCTGGCGGCAGGGCGTGGTTGGCGCACGGTGCCCAGCGCCGGTTGCTCCATAAGTTCGATCAGTTCATTGTTGACGACCTGCTCGTTGTCCATCACCTCGCCGCGCCGCAGCACCGGGGCGCACGGCACGTCAGCCGCGTCCAGCGCTTCAAGCCAGTCGCGGCTGCGCCCGCCGGCCAGGATTTCCCCCACCAGCGTCAGCCGTTCGGCTGCGTTGGCGGAGCGTGCCGAGGGCGTCCTGAACCGAGGGTCCTCGATCCACTCAGGACGGCCGACAACGGCGCACAGTCCACGCCATTCCGAATCTGAAAGCGAACCCACGGTGATGTAGCCGTCCAGCGTCTTGAAGATCAGGTCCGGACGCGCTGTCGGGCTGGCGGCGCGTTTCGTCACCGACGATGGTGTATTGCGTCATCGCCTCCGGCCACAGGAAGGCGACCATGGTGTCGAGCATCGACAGGCGGATGTGTTGCCCTTCGCCCGTGCGTCCGCGCGCGACCAGGGCCGCGCACACCGCCTGGGCCGCGTAGACCGCCGTCGTCTTGTCGGCGACGATGGTGCGGATCATCCGCGGCCGGCCCGTCGCCTGATCCGCCTGCACATCGGCAAAGCCTGACAGCGACTGGATGATCGGGTCATAGACCCGTTTCTTCACATACGGTCCGGTGTCGCCGACGCCGGAGATCGACACATAGACCAACCCGGGATTGAGCTTGCGCATCGCCGGTTCATCGAGGCCGAGCCGCTCCATCGTGCCCGGGCGGAAATTCTGCACCAGCACGTCCGCGCCTGCGATCAGCCGGCGCAAGGCGTCCAATGCCGCCGGTTGCTTCAGGTCCAGTGCGATCGAGCGCTTGCCGCGGTTGCAGGAGACGAACATCGCGGTGAACTCGCCGTCGCCCGAGGTGCGGCGGGCGATATCGCCGCTCGGCGGCTCGATCTTGATCACGTCGGCGCCTTGATCGGCCAGCAGCATCGTGCAGACCGGTCCGGAAACGACCGTGGTCAGGTCGATGACCCTGATCCCGTCGAGTGGCCCTGGCACGGCTCTTCGATCGGCGCGGCGGCTACCAAGTTTCGCTCCAGGGGCGCAGGTCGAGCTCGTGCGTCCAGGCGTCGCGCGGCTGGGTGTGCAGCATCCAGTAATTCTCCGCGATCGAAGCCGGGTTGAGGATGCCGTCGGCAGCCTTCCTGCCCTCGTATCGATCCGGGTCCCTCGCTCGGGTGTAATCAGTATCGATGGCGCCATCGACGACGACGTGGGCGACATGGATGCCCTCGGGACCAAGCTCGCGGGCCATGCTTTGGGCGAGGGCGCGAAGCGCGTGCTTGCCGCCGGCAAAGGCGGCATAACCGGCGCCGCCACGGACACTGGCGGTCGCGCCGGTGAACAGGATCGTGCCCCGCCCGTCGCGGCACCATGACTTTCGCTGCCTCACGGCCCGCGAAAAAGCCCGCCAGCGCGCACATCTCCCAGACCTTTGTATAGACGCGCGTCGTGGTCTCGCGGATCGGGAAGCGGACATTGCCGCCGACATTGAACGATACGACCTCGATCGGGCCAATCTCGCGCTCGATGGTTTCGAACAGCGCGGTGACCTCATCCTCCCGACGGGCATCGCTGCCGAACGCGCGGGCCTTGCCGCCGTCCTGCTCGATGCGGTGGACCAGAGGCTCCAGCTTGTCGGCATGGCGCCGGGTGACGCAGGTGATGAAGCCCTCGCGGGCGAAGCGGCGGGCGACGGCACCGCCGGTGGCATCGCCGGCGCCGATCACCAGGGCGACTTTTGTTTCGGGCATGGACGATGGTTCCCAAGTTATGGTTGCATGATGCAAGTCTTGGATCTGGTGCTGTCAAGGTCGCCGGGGGCTTAGAGGTCTGCGTGGGCTGGGGGATGTTTCGACAGCTGTTTTCAGCGACGAAAGCCTCAACAGTCCGCTATGGATCCCCTGGCTTCGCCAATGCAGCCAAATTTGGAGGACTTGCCATAAGCCGGATTTATGCGGCGCTATCACGCGGCGGCGGCCATACGAGTAAGCCGATGTGCCCAGATCGCTATCCATAAACCGACTGTCGCGGCTAGACCACCAACCAGGAACACTGCTGAATAGCCCGAGGAATCGGCCAGCAAGCCAACCAACGGACGTGTCACGCATAAGCGAGATCCTGGAAGGCGACGAACCCACCCATAGCCGTCCCGCGTAGATGTGCCGGCACCTGCTTAACAACTTCAGAACCCATTGCCGGATACACCATCGAACAACCGAGTCCGGTGAAAAGGGCGCCAACGAAAGCTAACCACGGTTCTGGTGCCAGCCACAATAGATACTGGCCGCAGGCCTCTACAGCCAGGGCAGCAATCGCCACAGGCGTTCCACCGATCTGGTCCGGTAGATGGCCGCAGAGCAGCCGGACCAAAACGAAGCCGGCGCCAAAACAAGTCAGGCCGAGCCCGGCATACGGCCACCCCCGGCTTAGGAAGTAGAGGGTGAAAAAGGTGCCTAGGACAGCAAAGCCGACACCTTGCAGCCCGACAACGGCACCTAGTCGCCAAATCCGACCTATAATACGCCAAACAGACTCGCGCTGACCGGCATGGGGTGTCACTGCCGGAAACCGATGAATGACAATCAACCCCAGCAATGGCAACATCGTGCAGATGCCCATCAGCCCGGCGAAGCCCAACCGGTGCATCAGTGCCAAGCTGAGCGGTCCACCTGCGGCAAAGGCGCCATAGAGGCCCATTCCCACAAGCGACATGACCCTGCCGGACCGGGCATGGCCCATCAGGCCGATGGCCCAGTTGATCATCCCCACCATTGTCAGGCTCTCGCCAAGTCCCAACACCAACCGTCCAGCAATCAGCACAGCAAAGTCCCCCGGCACAGACAATCGGCGCCAGCTCGCCAACAGGCAGATCAGCCCGGCCGCCGCATATAGGATCTAGGCCTTGTTGCATGGAGACCTTTCCGCCCAGCCGATCGGCACGCGCGCCGGCATGAGCGCGCGTCAGGATCGTCGATAAAAAGGCGATTCCGACCGCAAGTCCGCCAAGGCGTTGTCGAGACCCAGTCCTTGAACGACATGGACCGGCACCGCCGGGAGAGACATGGCAACTGCAAGATACGACAGGAACAGTGTCACCGTAAGAGCGACGACGCGACGATAGGCCAAGTCAGGCTGATTAGTATTAGACATATTCATGCACTCCAATGAGGACGGGCGCTCGCTGGGATGCGCGATACGAGCGTGAGCGCGTCCTGACCGAACGGCGGTCGATGAGTGCGTTGGTTGACGTAAACGCTTACGGCCTGATGGCGGAACTGAATATCGAAGCAGATCGACCTATTATTTTCTCGCCCGGGCGTCTGCTAGCACCGCTTCACTGAATCCGCTCATGCGTGTCTGGCCTGCCCATTACCCAAGTAGCCACCGGCTTTCATCCAGGCGCCAGGATGCCCTCGTTCTTCAATGAAATAATTTCGAATTTTTCGCGCGACCGTAGCCTCGCCCGCGATCCAGACGAAGGTCTCCGGTTGAAGTTGAAGCGTTCTGATAACGGAAAGCAGGGCGCTCGGATCATTGGCTGCCGAGGGCGGCCGATGCGTCCAGAGGGCCTTCAGCTCCGTGGTCGTCTCGAAGTCTTGGTGTTCATCCGGGTCACTGACGGCGGCGACGCTTGTGATTTGGGCGCCGGCTTTGGTTTCCTCAACATGACGGCCAATGGCTGGAAGGGCCGTCTCGTCGCCGATCAGGAGCCAACGCCGAACATCGTCCGAGGAGATGATCTTGGATCCCTTTGGACCGCCAATCTGAAGCTTGTCACCAGGGCGGGCATCCAGCGCCCAACGAGTTGCAGGGCCTGCGTGATGAACGGCGAAATCGATCACGAGGATTTGCGCCTGGGCATCGTGCTGTCGAGGCGTATAGTCGCGACGCTCGATTGTCCCCGACAACGTCGGCACAAAAACCTTCACGTGATCGTCGAACGCCAGACTCGGCAAAGTCGCAGAGATCTTCGCCTGAAAAGGTGAAGCGAAGCATGCCGGGCGTGAGGCAGTAAATGCTCTCGACCTTGAGCGAGTGGACCTTAAATTCGTGACGAACCCGCTCAACATGCGGCCCCGTCACTTGGCCTTGAAACAAATTTAGAAAGCTCATCTGCGTCCTCTCGAGGTTTGCAAACCTCGATCTGCGGGACACAGCCGCGCAGATCGAGGGAGGAACCCGTTCGATCATGCGCGTTGGTTGACGTAAACGCTTACGGCCAGTCTGGCTGACGACTTAGCTTGTAAATTATCCCAGCTTTAAATTCAAGGCTTTCGAGGAATTTCGTTCCCTCGGTTCTTTCAACAGATTGCTGTTTCCAAAACTTATGACCGAAACAGGTAAGAGGGGCAAAACCCCGGGCAAATCATGAAAATCAGCGCTTGTTACGATCTTCTTGACCGTAACGGCGCCGGATTTCCGCCATTTCGCGTTCCGGCATCCACTCATGCTGCACCTGCGTGCCCGGACTTTTGCCCCTACACCGAAACAGATCTGTAAGACTCCAGCTGCCTAAGCATGCCCGCATCGTCACGCCGCGCGGGCAGCTAGACGATCCGAACTTTACCGCGCTGATCCAGCCAAAGGGCTGGTTTCTCCCTCCCTCGCAACCTTGTTTCCTACCACGACCGCATCAGGCGCCCGCCCCCCAAGAATTCTCAGCTCTTTCCCGCGTAGCTCTTCGCCATGCCTTCGCCAGGTTCGGCCTGCGGCCCGAACGGCATGATCGGATAGCGCAAACCGGCCTTCGACAGCCCCTGCAAGCCGATCACCGCCCGTTGAAAATCCTCCGGCGGGCAGGCCATCAGCATCTCGTCGTCCGCCACGCCGCCATAGCGACGCTCTGCGTAGCATGGGATCGACAGGCTGACCTTGCGGTTCTTCAGCGCGCTGCCCCAGCTATCGGCACAGGCGCTCTCCCCGGTGATGCTGAAGTCGTAGCGCTGGTAGTTGCGCCATTGCAGGCCATTGATGAACAGGATCATCTGCGCCGGATTGCCGTAGAACAGGCACACATCCGGCGGGCTCAGGCGGCCGGTCCGCAGCGGCGAAATCGCCAGCCCGTTATACGTGCCCGGCGTTACCCGGGGCATCTGCGCCTGATGCGCCGCCGCGGCCTCCCGGTTCTCGAACCACACGCCCTCCATCTTGCGGCCCGAGGTATAGATCTCCCCCGGCGCATCCAGCCCGATCACGCTGCTGCAGCTTGAGAACGGCGGCACATTCTCGGTGGTGATGCCCAGCGTGAAGCCGGCCATGCGGGACTGGGTCACCAACTGGCACGTCGAGTAGGTCTTGCCCTTGGCAGGCCGGCGCAGGCCGGGGACAGCCTCCATCGCCGCCACATCCTCGAACAATTTCATGCCGATCGGAAAGGTGCGCAGCCGAAGCAACTGGTTGAGCTGTTCGGCAAGGTCGGCGATCGTGCGGCCATCCAGGGCTGGGCCGCTTGGCGCCGGGGCATCTTGTGTGGCGGGCATGTCGTTCATGGCGAGTTCCTCCTGCCCGCATGCTGCCATGCATGGCGACAGGCGGAAATACGTCCGCGATCAGGCGTGCACGATTTCCAGCCGTCGCTCGATCCGCTCAAGGCGGAGTTCGACGCGATCAATTCGTTCGGATTGTGCCGCGAAGGCGTCATGCAGCAGGGCAACCTTGGTCTCCAAGGACGTCACGCGACGCCCGATATCTGCAACACTTGCAGCAAGCCGGTCGAGCTTCTCGTCCATCCTTCGCAGATAAACCTGGATTAGGTTGTCAGGCGCGTCGCTCACGACGAACTCCATTGCTACAGTCGCTGGATAACACTGCTCGCCCCCCGGCAGACTATAGATAATGCGGCGGCCGTTCACATACGACGCTAAACCCGCTGATGACCAAACGTCCGCCGCAACCCGGTGTACTGCTGCCGCAACTGAATATCCGTGACCAACGCCTCCTTCCAGATGGCCGGGTCGCCAATCCAAACAAACCGCATCCCCCGCTGACGCGCTATGCACCGAACTGCACGTCATGCAATCGGCGATACACACCGCCGGCGGCCAACAGGTCTTCGTGCCGCCCCTGCTCAACAACACCACGCTCGTCCACCACGATGATCCGGTCGGCGTCGCGGATCGTCGCCAGCCGGTGTGCGATGACCAGGCTGGTGCGACCGGCAGCCAAATCCGACAGCGATTGTTGGATCGCCCGCTCGGTCTCGCTATCCAGCGCGCTGGTCGCCTCGTCCAGGATCAGAATTGGCGGGTTCTTGAGGAACATGCGCGCAATCGCCACACGTTGCCGCTGCCCCCCAGACAGCGTCACGCCGCGCTCACCGACCACGGTGTCGAGCCCGTTCGGCAGATCCGCAATCATGCCGCCCAGCCGCGCCCGCTCGGCTGCCTCGATGATCTCCGCCTCGCTGGCGCTGAGGCGGCCGTAGGCGATGTTCGCGCGCAGGGTGCCGGCAAACAGGAAAACGTCCTGCTGCACGACACCGATCTGCTGTCGCAACGAAGCCAGCGTCATCGACCGAATGTCGATGCCGTCGATCGTGATGCGTCCATCCTGCACGTCGTAGAAGCGCGGCAGCAAGGCACAGAGCGTGCTCTTGCCGGCGCCGGAGGGTCCGACGAAAGCGACTGTCTCACCTGCCTCGATGCACAGGCTGACCGCGCGGAGCACCGGTCGCCCTAGCGCGTAGCCGAACGTGACCCGCTCGTAGGCAACAGTGCCACGCAGCAGCGGGGCGGCGGTGGCACCGGGCAGGTCAGTCAGCGTCGGTTCCGTGTCGATCAACTCGCAGTACCGCCGGAAGCCTGCGATGCCTTTGGGATAGGTTTCCAACACGGCGCTGATCTTGGTGACCGGAAGGAAGAACACGCCCACCAGCATCAGGAAGCCGACGAACCCGCCGGGCGACAGCGCGCCGTGCAGCACGAACCACGTGCCGGCGACCATCACGATCATCTGCGTGGCTCGCATCGATAAATAAGTCAGCGCGGTGCTTGCAGCCATCAGGCGATAGCCTTGCAGCTTGGTGCGCCGGTAGGCGTCGTTGTCGCGAGCGAACAGTTGCCGCTCGTGCGCCTCATTGGCGAAGGCCTGGACAACGCGCATGCCGGCGATGGTCTCCTCCACCCGCGCGTTGAAGATGCCGATCCTGGCAAAGATTGCCCGGAAGTTCTGTGTCATCCGGTTGCCATAGCTGGTCGCAACGAACAGGATCGGCGGCACGACAAGGGCCGTCAGCAGTGCCAAATCGGCATTGACGGTGAACATCATCGCGAACGCGCCGAGGAACGTCATCACGGCGACGAACAGGTCCTCGGGCCCGTGATGGGCGACCTCGCCGATATCCTCCAGATCCTTGGTCACGCGGGCGATCAGGTGGCCGGTCCTCTGCTCATCATAGAAGGAGAACGACAGGCGCTGCAGGTGGTCGAAGGCACGGCGGCGCATCTCGGTTTCCAGCGCGATGCCGAGCACGTGGCCCCAGTAGGTGACGACGGCCATGAGGCCGGTGTTGAGCAGATACAGGGCCATGAGCCCGATGGCGTAGGTGCTGATAAGCCGCCAGTCATGTCCTGGAAGCAGCCGATCGACAAAGGCGCGCACGGCGAGCGGGAATGCCAATTCCAGCAGCCCAGACAGTATTGCGCAGCCGAAATCGAGCACGAACAATTTTCGATGCGGCCGATAATAGCTCGCAAAGCGGCGGATGATGGACATCGTGAGCGGCGTTTAGCAGCGGAGCGGGGTCTGGTCGATGAGAGCTCCGATCGATAGAGGCGGACCTCTCACACGCCTTGCCGCACACGCCGGCGGCCGAACGTCCGCGCCATCCGCCGCAGCCCTGCCCATTGCTGCTGCAACCAGGTGCCCGACGCCAGTGCTTCCTCGCCCGACGGATCGCCGGTCCGCCCGTAGGCACGAGAAAAATCCGCCGTTCCGAACAGCATGTCCCACCACGGCAGCACCGCGCCATAGTTGCAGCTCCGCTGCCCCGCCGCCAGCACCCCATGATGCGCGCGATGGAACCGCGGCGAGATCAGCAGACGCTCCCCCAGCCAGCCGAACGACAGCCGCGCGTTGGCGTGCGACAGCAATTCCAGGAAACGCAGCACCAGCACCAGCAGCGGGAACTGCAACGGCGGCACGCCGATCAGCAGTGCGATGACGCCGAACCAGACGAACGAGAGAATGTCGTCCAGCAGATGGTTCCGGTCATCCGACCAGAAGGTCATCTGCCGCTGCGCGTGATGCAGCGAATGCAGCGCCCACCACCAGCGAAACCGGTGCGACAGGCGGTGCCGCCAATATTCGGCGAAGTCCAGGATGATCGCGTACAGCACGAAGGTCAGGACAGGCTGGCCAAGCAGCACGGGGAACAGGCCTTCGAGCGTCGGGGGCACAAGCCCCCGGTCCGCCATCCAGCCGCTCACTGCCACCTGGGCGCGATAGAACAGCACGTAAGTCACCAGCGGCAGGATGCCGACGCGCGACAGCACCGTGTAGGCGACATCGACCCAGACGGCGCCGCTGTCCGGCCAGCGCTCGACCGGACGCCAGCGTTCCAGCGGCAGGCAAACCGCAAACGTCACCACCACCTGCGCCGCGCCGTACAGAGCGAACAGCGCCCAGCCATACGACACATCCTCCCAGTTCATCAGCCCGAACTGGTACAGCGCCGGGATCAGCAGATGCTCCTGCAGCCACCCCGCGGCGAGGTCGAACGGATCGCCCATCAGCGGCTGGAGACCAATGTCGGAGACGGCGCCCTAGGGTTCAGGAACAGGCCGTGCGGCGAACGGCCGACCTCGATCGTCTGATAGTTGCCGGTGACAGGGTCAAGGATCGCCACCTTCTCCGCCCATCGCCGCGTGATCCAGATCTTGCCATCCGGGGCAAAATCCATGTCGTCCGGGCCGCCCGGAATGGCGTAGCTGCGGATCAGCCTCAACGTGGCGGAGTCGAGCGTTGCCGTGGTGCCGCCAACCCGGTTATTCACCCACAGGATCTTCCCATCGGGCGACAGAAACAGGTTATGCGCGCCCTTGCCGGTCGGGATGTGCTCCAGCACGCGACCGCTTGCCGGATCAACGACAGCGACATAGTCGGTGCCCATGTCGGCAACCAGCACGCGGCCGTTCAGCCACAGCACGCCGGCAGGGGTCTTGCCGACCGGCATGCTCCAGGTTTCGGTCAGCGTCCGCAGGTCAAAGGCCGCCAGCTTGTCGCTGTCCTGCAAACTGACGAAAACCCTCGCAGAATCCGGCGAATATGCCAGATGGCTCGGCGTCGCCACCACCGGAAAGCGTTTCAGAAGTTTCATGCTGGCTGCGTCGTAGACGTCCACCTGGTTGCGCGCCAGGCCGTTGACCGTGAGGAACTTCCCGTCCGGGCTGAAACCCAACTGGTATGGATCGGCGATCGGCAGGCGCTTCTGCACCTCGCCCGTGGCGGGATCGAGGAACATCATCTGGTTGCCGGCGGTGTCGCCAACCAGCAGGCTGCGTCCGTCCGGACTCAGCGCCAGATGATGCGGCTCCCGCAAGGTCGGGATGCGACGCACTTCCTTTCGGGTCGCCATGTCGATCACGCTGATGGATGCGCTGCCGGAATTGATGATAAAGGCGATGCCGCCGGCCCAGGCCGAGCCCATGCCGGCCAATGCCGAAAACATGTAAACTATTGATAAAATGGAGGATAGTAGGACAAATCGACGCCGCATGGCCAACGATGCTCCGGCTGGATGGCGCCGTTCCCTACGCCACCCCTGCCTGCCCGGGCAAGGCCAATCGAGCGGCCGGCTCGCCGTCCCGCGTGAACACAGCCGTCGCAAACGTGAATAGCACGCAGGCAGGCGTGGAGATCAGCACGTTGTCTGTCATCGCATGGCAGGCAAACGCCAGGAACGCCAGCCGTAGGATCCGCCGGTCGGAGGCTCGTAAGCCGCGCGTACGGGCAACCACCCAGGCCACGAATAACACGATCAGCAGGCAGCGGCCGACCTGCCCACCTTCGACCTCGATACGAAGGTACTCGTTGTGCGCCGCCCACGTATGCAGCACCTGGACGATCCGACCATCGGGTGGGATCACGGCATTGCCGGCGCCGATACCCCAGCCAAACCACGGCGACTGCGCGGCGGCGGCCTCGAACGCCGGCCACAACAGAGTGCGTCCGCTTAGGTTGGCGGCCTCGTTGGAGATAACATTGAACAGACGGATTTCGTCCAGGTCGCCGGCCAGCAGCACAAGCAGCGGCAGCACGGCACCGCCCACCAGGACCAACAGCAGTCGGTAATGCTTTGGAAAAGTAATGGAGCGGATGGAGACAAGGCTCAGCCCGCTCACCGCGATGGCGTAGGCCAACGGCGCGCGCGCGCCGGTCAGCAGCAGGATCAGGAAATTGGTCGCCAGCAGCCGCAGATCGCCCCGCCGTCCCTGCCGGTAAAGCTGGATCAGGCAGGCATAGATTGCCGGCAGGCAAACTCCCGCGAGGAAGGCCGGGTGTCCAAGCCCGGCCAGGCGGGCGCCGCCGCTTTCGACGAAGAGCGGCCTTATGTCGGTCAGCGCGAGGGGGATGCAGGCTAACACCACCAGTAACGGGCACCATTTCGTCGTCCTAATGATTGCTTCCCCCCAGACGCGCGGCAGACGGCAGAAGCAGAAGGCGAACGGCGCCGCGGAGCCGATCAGCGAACGCAGGCTGTCGGTGGCGGTCAGGCCCGGGTACAGGCCATGAACCATGCCGATACCCAACATCGCCAGATAGGCCCAAACCGGATTGAGAACCTCAAAGTGCACGCCGAACCGCAAGGCGCAGATGACAGCGAGGCCGATTTCGATGCTTTTCACCACGGCGATCGTGGTCTGGTACATCTCGTCACTGACGAGGTCGTGCAGGGTCATTTCCAGGCTGGCGCTGGTGACCAACAGCCACGCAACGCAGAAGCCGGTGGGATGGCGATAGGCCAGAAAGACCACGCCCGCGACAACGCTGGCGGCCAGTATCAGGCCAAACAGTGGCGGGGCCGTCAGCCCGCAGGCGAATGCCGCGGCCAGCGCCAGGGCAGCGATGCTCAGGATGACCCGGTCGGGGCGACTATGCAGGCTGATCGCGCGCATTCGTGTCGATATGCCCGCAACAGGTGAACAAAGGGTTACCGCGGAGTGCCATCGGGCGCCGGTCGATTGGCGGCGCCGGGGAAAGGTTTATTCTGCGGAAACCATCCGAGGAAACCATCATGCGCGTCATCGCAACAGGTCTGCGCTTTCCCGAAGGCCCGGTGGCCATGAACGACGGATCGATCGTCCTGGTGGAGATCGAGCGCCAGACCGTCACCCGGGTGTTGCCGGATGGCCATTTCGAGATCATTGCCTATACCGGCGGCGGCCCGAACGGACTGGCGGTCGGGCCGGACGGCGCGTTCTATGTCTGCAATAACGGCGGCTTTCAGTGGCGCACCGAATTGAACCTGCTGCGCCCGGCCGGAGCGGCCTCGGATTACACCGGCGGGCGCATCGAGCGGATCGATCCGTCCACCGGAACCATCACCGTCCTGTACGACCATTGCGGCCCGCACAAGCTGCTCGGCCCCAATGACATTGTCTTCGATGGCCTTGGCGGTTTCTACTTCACCGACCTCGGCAAGGCACGGGCGCGCGATCGGGACTGGGGCGGCGTATATTACGCCCTGGCCGACGGCTCCCGTATCACCGAAGTCGCCCATCCGATCCTGACGCCGAATGGGATTGGCCTAGCACCTGACGGCAAGACCCTCTACGTCGCCGAAACCGAAACCGCGCGGCTTTGGGCGTTCGACGTGCGGGCGCCGGGCGTGCTTGCCAAGGCACCCTTCCCGTCGCCGCATGGCGGCCGCTTGATGGTCGGACTGGGCGGGTTCCAGAGATTCGACAGCCTCGCCGTGGATTCTGCCGGGAACGTCTGTGTGGCGACGCTGGTGAATGGGTCGGTCAGCGTGGTGGCGCCGGAGGGTGGTCTGCTTCGCCAGGTGCCGATGCCGGACATGTTCTGCACTAATATCTGCTTCGGTGGAGCGGACCTCCGTACAGCCTACATGACGCTATCCGGAACCGGGCAACTCGTGGCGATGGAGTGGGACGTGCCTGGATTGCGTCTCGCGTATGAGGCCTGATGGCGACATGTGGCTACCGCGAACTTGCAATATTGCTTGTTCATTGCTAAGCGCAGGAGGCAGCACAGTCGTAAATTTAACGTGATGAAGGATGATATCTACTCGATTGTGGCGATTCAATATTGAAACCTCTGCTACATCGACATTGTGATACAGGAAAGACATTCCGATATGCTAAGCTTTCTCTGGGCCATCATCGTAGGTTTTGTCGCTGGCACGTTGGCAAAGCTGATCATGCCGGGTCGCGATCCAGGCGGATTCATCGTCACGATCCTGCTCGGCATTGCCGGCTCCGTGGTTGCCACAGGACTGGGTCGGGCGCTTGGCTGGTATCACGGTGAGCAAAGCGCACGGTTCATCGGTTCAGTGGTCGGCGCCGTCATCATCCTGGCGATTTATCGCATGATCGTACGCAATCGGGCGAACGTCTGAGGATCAACACACCCATCATCGTCAAACAACGTAGGTTGTCACATCATGAGCGGAATTTTCGGCCAGCTATTGCAAGGCGTATTAGGCGGCGGCGCGCAGGGCCAGGCATCACCGCTTGCCGGCGTACTGCAGCAGGTGCTCGCCGTTCGGGATGGAGACAAGCAAGGCGTCGCGGCAATCATCTCAAAATTTCAAAGCGCCGGCATGGGTCAGCAGGTGCAATCCTGGGTCGGCACCGGACAGAATGCGTCGATCTCACCCGATCAGCTCACCGGAGCATTTTCACAAGAGCAGATCAACGGATGGGCGCAGCAAGCCGGCACCACGCCGGACGCGATGCGCCAGGTGCTGGCCGAGGCGGTGCCGCATGTCGTCGACCACTACACCCCGAATGGCCAGGTATCGGCCCAGACGCAGTCGCAAATGCCCGACCTGTCCGGCTTGCTAGCGCGGTTCATAGGTGGCGCCGGCCCGCAACGCTAAACATTCAGACGGTCAAGCCTGCCCAGACGCCGAGCGCTTCCCGAACTGGGGTCGCACGCCGACGGAGAATGCCTCCCGTTCCGAATCAGGCGGATACCAACTCCTGGCGCTGCCGCAAAGCGTTGAAGAAAATCTTGGGCAGGCGTACGCCGACGTCGGCGGCAAAACGCTGCTGAATTGCGTCGAAGTTGGCATCCGGATCGGCGGTCAGCGAGGCAATGCTGTCGAAGAAGGCGAGTTGGTCGGCTGAAAGTTTGGCGTCGGGCCGCGGCTGCGCGCCCCAGACATCCCACGGCAGCACCTCGCATCCGATCAATGCTGCGAGATCACGGACGACGCAACCGGCCACGAACCACAAGCCGCGCAGCTTCGAAAACTCGATGCCGAACGCATCCGGATCAAGTTCGCCGTTGCGGCATCTCCGCCAAGCGTCGGGAGCTGTCAGGAACTGCTCACGCGGCACATCATGGATGTCGTGGCTGATCGAAAGATTGCGGCGGAAAGTTTCGTCGAACTGCGCGTCGAGCCGCGCCCAGCGGCCCTTGTCCTTGTCCCAGTATTCGCAGACCCAGTGGTCCTCGAACTTGCCGCGATTGAAATAGCCGCCGAAGCCGCCACGGCCTCTCGCCGCTATCCCGTGATGACGGAAGATCGCGACCGCGAACAGCATGAAATGGCGGCAGATGCCGACCAGGCGCTTCTCGGGCGGACGCGCGACATCGAGCGGCCTGTCGTCGAGCGACAGAAGCACGTCGATTATCACCTGCATCGGCCGGATATGGCTCTCCGCCCGGCGCGCTTGCGGAAGTGCGCAGCCGTAAAACGCCTCCGCGACGTGTTCGTAGATCAGCAACCCCTGAACGACGCGCGCGACACCGGCCGGATCGGACGGCAGGGCGTCCAGGATCGCGGCATGGCGGCCGGGCGAGCTGAAGGCCGAGTGCTTCGTGTAATGGTCAAGCACACGGTGGGGCATGCCGGCGGCATGGTGCGCACGGTTGGCAAAAGTCGTGGCTCCCATGATCGAGGCTCCTGCGGATTGGGTGGCAACAAGCCAGTCTCTACAGCAAGTCCTGATCCTAGGCTTGATCGTGGTTGCAAGCCGGCCGTGATGTTCGGGCAGGCCCCGCCGTTCACATCAACAAGCATCTGGGACATTCGGCGTCCACGGCCCGGCGACGATTTCGGCCTCTCCGTCACCCGGCCACGGCGGCATCGTGATTGCGATGGCCGTCAGCGATTGGTCACCGTCGCACCGGAACTGGAACCTGGTGCCGACCGGGATCGTCAGCGACAGGCCAGGGGTCAGCTTCACGATCGCCTCGGCGGCATTCGCGGCGCGCCACATGTCACCCGAGCCTGACAGGATAAACCAGATTTCCTCGACCGTCCGGTGCCGCACCGCACGAGAGACCTGACCGGCGCCAAGTCGGAAATGCGCCATGCCGCCGCCGGTGAGAGACGACAAAATGCGCACTTCCGAGCCGTCAGGCGCGTGAACATCGCAGGCGTTCGGCAGCATCAGCGTTGAGAACATTGTCATCGCACCCGTCATGCGTTTGCATTGGTGACAGCAGCCAACTGCCAGGTGGTATCAAGGACCCTTGAGCAGTTGACCCGGGGACCGAGGCCCGCTCTTGCTTCCTCCTGTCATGTCAACCATGTCGGCACCGGTAGACCTTTGCCACGCAGAAACTCCGGATTGAACAGCTTCGATTGATAGCGCGATCCGCCGTCGCACAGGATCGTCACCACCGTATGTCCGGGCCCGAGGGATTTCGCCACCCGGATCGCCGCGGCGATGTTGATGCCGCTGGAGGTGCCGACAGATAGCCCCTCACGGATCAGCACGTCGAAGATCTGCTCCAGCGCCTCGGCGTCGGGAATGCGTTCGGCGTCGTCGATCTGCACCCCGGCCAGGTTGTCGGGCACGCGGGATTGGCCGATGCCCTCGGTAATGGACGAGCCCTCGATCGTCAGGTCGTTGTGCTTCACCCAGCCATAAAGGCCGCTGCCCGCCGGGTCCGCCAGCACGATATGGATGTCCGGGTTACGCTCCTTCAACGCTAGGGAAACGCCGGCCAACGTGCCGCCGGTGCCGCATGCGCAGGTGAAGGCGTCCACTTTGCCGCCAGTCTGGTCCCATATTTCCGGGCCGGTGCTGATCCGGTGGCCCTCCCGGTTCGCTAGGTTGTCGAACTGGTTGGCCCAAATCGCGTTGCCAGTTTCCGCGGCAAGCTCCTCGGCTAAACGGCGGGAGACATGCACATAGTTGCCGGGATCGCGATACGGCTTGGCCGGTACCAGCCGCAGGTCGGCACCGATCATGCGAAGGAAGTCGATCTTCTCCTGGCTTTGGGTTTCCGGCATCACGATCACGCTGCGATAGCCGCGGGCATTGCCGACCAGGGTCAGGCCGATGCCGGTGTTGCCGGCGGTGCCCTCGACAACGGTGCCGCCGGACTTCAGGGTGCCACGTTCCTCGGCGTCACGGATGATGTAAAGCCCGGCCCGATCCTTGACGGAGCCGCCGGGGTTCATGAACTCCGCTTTGCCCAGGATGGTGCAGCCGGTTGCCTCCGACGCACGTTTCAGCTTGATCAGCGGTGTGTTGCCGATCGTCCCGGCCAGGTCGTCCTGCCATGCAGCAGCCGTGATACAACGCGGTCATCATTGCCTCTTTCCCAGCGGAGAAGTCAGTTATGGTCGAGAATGTCGCCCCAACCCAGACCTGGGAAGCCCTCAAGGCCGACCCCGAGGCACAGCTGGTCGACGTGCGCACCGATGTGGAGTGGAATTTTGTCGGTGTGCCGGACCTGAACGAGGCCGGCAAGCAGGCATTGCTGATACCCTGGCAGATCTACCCCACGATGCAGCGCAACCCGTCGTTCGAGGACACGCTAAAACAGGCGGGGATCACCGCCGACCACCACATCTACTTCATCTGCCGCAGCGGTGCCCGCAGCATGGCAGCGGCCCAGGCAGCGAATGCGGCCGGCTTTCCGCACGTCTTCAACGTAGCGGATGGGTTCGAGGGACCGGTTGACGCCGATGGCCATCGCGGCAACGCGGCTGGTTGGAAAGCCGAGGGCCTGCCTTGGGTGCAGCGCTGACGGCTAGGTCCAAGCGTCAAGGTCGCGGCATTTCGACGTCCGCGACCCGGCTGAAATCCTGACGCAGCGCCGCCGGCGCGTCATCAAGATCGCGCGGCGGCACGGCCAGGCAGGCCCGCCAGGTGAAGCCGTTCCACGCCTGTCAGCGAAATTTACATGCTGGTCGAAAGCAAAGGGATGGTTTGTTGTTAGACCATTGATTTCGGGATCGGTTTTATACCGGCACAAAAATTGCTATTTCAGGTTCAAGGTGCTGCCCGGCACCGACTGGCCCGCAAGAATTGCAGGAAGCACAACGCCATGACACGAAAAATATTGCGCTCGGCATCGATTGCTTTGATCGCCTCCATCTCAGCGGCGTCGGCGACCACGATCACACAGACTGCGGTCCAGCCGACTTCGAACACCGACTGGTCAACCAATTTTACGCTCAACAACTTTGACACCAGCCTCGGAACCCTTACCTCTGTAACAGCCACCCTTTCGGATGACTGGAACACGTCCGGAACGGTCCGCAACACCGCAACTGGTCCCAATTCATTCGTCTTCAGTGAAAACACCGTCATTTCCGAGTCCAGTGGCCCGCCGGAACTTGGCAATCTAGGGAATACTTTTGACGGAAATTCGGTTCACTATAATAATCTCGCCTCGGGCGCTTCAGCGCAGTATGGACCGTTCGGCAAAAGCCTTACATCAACCTATAATTCCGCTCCAGCCGACCTCACTTCGTTTGAGGCGCCCGGCACCTTCACGATAAACTTGTCCACGCTTTCGGGAACGACGTTCTCTGGTGGAGGCGGCAATACCTCAGCGGCGCTGAATACCAACGCCGATGCGACCTTCACGTTGGTTTACACCTATGATTCGTCGACAAGTCCTGTCGGTATTGCCGAACCCCCAGGCCTCGCGGTGCTTGGCATGGCAATCGTCGCCATCGCCGGTTTCGTCCGCCGTCGCGTCTGACCAAGATTTGGCGAGCGTGACAGTCAGCGAAGCCGCAATGGTGGCGATGCTGAAGGTTCGCCAACCACGACGAAGGCCCGCGTCGGGTGCCCTTGCGGCTCTGTCCTACGCCGCCGGCACAGCCTCATCGACCCGCAGTCGCAGCACCGCCATCCAAGGGAAACGCGTGTCCAGAACCACCCCCTCCGGGGTTGCCAACTTGCCGTCCGCTGCGACCGGTACCGTGTTCATCGTCACCGAGTCCTCGACATTGCCGCCGATCACCGAGATCCGCCCGGGCACCATGGCGTCGACAACGATATCGCAATGCGAGGTAAACAGGCCCGGCGTCGGCAGGTCCTCGAACCGCAAGCCCCGCGCCGTGCCTCGACCAAAACAGATAAGATCGCCTGGACGTGGCGCATAGTCCTGCACCCGTTCCGCCGACACCAGCCATTCGGACGCCTGACCGAGTGACACGCGCTTGGCGGCATTGATGTAGTCTGCATGATCCGCGGAGTAGGGAAACCGATTGCCGGCCCCCGCCATTCGCATGACGTAAGAAATGAACGCAGCCGACCAAGCGTAATCGCCGTCCTGGCCAGGCGGAAACAAGGCCCCATGTCCATCATGCCGGCCGGTCCAGCCACTTTCGACTGATCCGGCGTTCAGTCCCAGCCACCAGTATTCGCCGACCCTTTGCCACAGGCCCACCTCACGCTCGGGCTTCACGCTACGAATCGCGTCGGCGTCCGGATTGGCCACATTCTGACCGAACAACCGCCATTCCCGCAGCGCGATGGCAACCACCGCCTGCCGCGATAAAGGCTCGTAAGGGATCTTGGCGAACGGCGGCACATGAGCGTCGGGCATTTCTCTTCCCACACAGGCGGCAAGCAGACACAACGGCAGAACTACAAGCCCGCGCGATATCCCGCCGACGGCCGCTGATCGCGTAACAACCATGGTATTCGCGCGACAGCGACGCAGCGCGCCGATCAGGTCCATGACCCTGTTGCCGTTGCCCGTTTTGCAGCTTCTGGATGGGGCAGACCCACAGCGACATGAAGAAAGCCGCTCCCAATGCCGGCCAAGAACAAGGGCAAACGGCGAAGAATGGTGGGCGCGCACGGGCTCGAACCGTGGACCCGCTGATTAAGAGTCAGCTGCTCTACCAACTGAGCTACGCGCCCGCACCGACACGCGCCGGGTTCTATCAAGCTCCATCCGCATTGCAAGCCCTCAATACTGGCCAGCCACCGCCTCAGGCGCCTGACAAAATAGCCTCCGCCATCTTCTCCGCGGTCATCAGCACAGGGAAATTGGTATTCGCGCAGGGCACTACGGGGAACACCGAAGCATCCACCACCCGCAACCCCTCGACCCCGCGAACCCGTCCGCAGGGGTCGGTGACTGCCATCGGGTCGTCATCCGACCCCATCCGGCACGTACAGGATGCGTGCCACACGCCGACCGCTGCCTTGCGCACGAATGTTTCCAGCTTGTCGTCGTTGGTCAGAACATCCTGCAGGGTCACCCCCTCCATCACCAGGTTCTCGATCAGGTAACGCCGCAGCGTCGCCGGCCCGTCCAGCATCTTTGCCAGCCCATCGGTGATCATCTTGTTCTTGCGGCTGAGCAGGCCGACCTGCCGCACCTTGTCGCTGTAGCTGGCGGGGAATGCATCGCTGGTCACACTCTGCATGATTGGCGTCAGGTGCATGGCGCCGAAGCGCCGCACGCCATCCATCATCCGCTCCAGGTCTCGCGGGTCGGACAACAGGCTGAAATCCACCTGTGGCTCCTCTTGCCAGTCAGGCGAGCGGAGACGGACTTGGCCGGTTTCCGAGTAGGTCTTGTACACCGTAATGATGAACGAGCCGATCTGCTCACCGACCTTGTGCCAGGACGTTTTGTTGGTCACCACCGTGAACATGTCGCCGGGCGGAATGCCGGATAGGTTGGAGGAGTAGCGCAGTGCCGTGTAGATGTGCCGGCGGGTGTAGTCATGAATGATTCGGGCATGCGGCTTCAGGAACGCCGCCACTGCCACCGCCGGATGATCCTGCAATCGCTGTCCGACCCCGGGTAGCGCGGCCCTGACGTCGATTCCCAACTCGCGCAGATGCGCCGCCGGCCCGATCCCCGCCCGCATCAGGTGCGCCGGGGAGTGGATGGCGCCGCACGACAGAATAACCTCGTTGCCGCGAAATTCCTGCGGCCGACCGGCGACGACGGCCTTCACACCGACGCAGCGCTGACCGTCGAAGATCAGTTCGGACACCTGGGTGGCGGTCGAAATCGACAGATTCTCCCGCAGCCGGGTGCCCGGGTCCAGATAGCCGATTGCGGCCGAGACCCGCCGTTCATAGGCGTTTGAGATGGTAATCGGGAAATAGCCATCTTCCCACGCGGCATTCTGGTCCTGGAGAAAGCGGTAGCCGGCTTCCTCAAAGGCCTTGCCGACCGCCTTCGCGTGTTCCGGCCAAAGCTCGGGAAAAATGCGCCGGACCGGGATCCGGCCTTCGCTGCCGTGCCATGGACCATCGAAGTCCATGTCGCGCTCGACCCGCTTGAAGTAAGGCAGCACACTGTTCCAGTCCCAGCCGGTTGCGCCCTTTGCCGCCCACTCGTCGTAGTCGGTCGGTGCACCGCGATTGGCCAACTGTCCATTGATCGAGGACCCGCCGCCCAGGATGCGCGCTTGTTCATAGGCGCGCAGCGGCGGCCGTTTTTCATCCGGATTGTTATGCGAGATCACCTCCGTGGTGACCTTGAGCTTGTTCCACGTGTAGTTCGGGTTCAGATACGCTGTGCCAGGATAGGAATCCAGCACCGCTGCAGGTACCTTTCCATGTGGCGTGTCCTGACCAGCTTCCAGCAGCAGGATTTTGTTCGTGCTCCGAGCTGAAAGCCGATTGGCCAGCACCGAGCCGGCGGAGCCGCCACCGACGATGATGGTGTCGAAATTCATCGCTGCCTGACCTCGCGATCAACCGGCGGCAAATGATCCCACCTGAACTCTGCGGCATCCGACATCGCGTTTCCTCTCGCTTTCGCACCAGGAAAGGATCGTCTTATTTGCAATTTCTTGGCAAGAGGCGGCAACAGACCAAACGCCCGCCCCCCGAACAGCTTGCCGAAATCGGCAAGACAGCATTAGCAAGGCACGCAACCCGCATTCTAAGCCAACATCGCCAAGGATCGACCTGATGAGCTTTACCTCCAAGGTGTTCGAAACACGCACGGTCGCGATGGCCGATCGCGAGGAGATCATCGTCGCCGGCGGGCGCCACCTGTTCCCGCTGCTGCCCAGGGCCTTCGACGGGATCATGCAGATCGGCGTCATCGGCTGGTCCTCGCAAGGTCCGGCGCAGGCGCAGAACCTGCGGGAGTCACTGCAAGGCTCCGGTATCCGCGTCAAGGTCGGCCTGCGCGCGGGCTCGTCCTCGATTCAGCAGGCCGCTGCCGTGGGCTTCACCCAGGAAAACGGCACGCTGGGTGAGATGTATGAGGTCATCCGCGAAAGCGATATGTCGCTCCTGCTGATCTCCGATGCCGCCTTCGCCGAAAACTACAAGACCATCTTTGCAGCCTTCCGACCCGGCGCGACGCTGGGCCTGAGCCATGGTTTCCTGCTGTCGCATCTGCGGGCGCAAGGCGAGGACTTTCCCAAGGACATCAACGTTATCGCCGTCTGCCCCAAGGGGATGGGACCATCGGTGCGGCGGCTCTATGAACAGGGGCGCACGGTCAACGGCGCCGGCATCAACGCCAGCTTCGCCGTGCATCAGGACGTCAACGGCAGGGCCACCGACTACGCGCTGGCCTGGTCGGTGGCGCTTGGCTCGCCCTACACCTTCGAGACCACGCTTGAATCCGAATACAAGTCGGACATCTTCGGTGAGCGCGGCATTCTCCTCGGCGCCGTGCACGGCATCGCCGAGGCACTCTATGCGCGTTACGTCGGCCAGGGCATGGCCAGGGACGACGCCTATCTCAATACGGCGGACTCAATCACCGGGCCGATCAGCAAGACGATCTCACATTTGGGACTGAAGGAAGTCTATCAGCAGCTCGACGATCCGGAGAAGGCGGCGTTCCGCAAGGCCTACAACGCGACCTACCATCCCTGCCGCGAAATCCTGGAGGAGATCTATGACGACGTTGCCTCGGGCAACGAGGTTCGCAGCGTCATACAGGCCACCCGCCGCCACGCCACCTATCCGATGGGCAAAATCGACGGCACCGACATGTGGCTGGTTGGGGAGAAAGTGCGGGCTGATACCCAGCGCAACTATGCACCGATTAATCCGGAAACCGCCGGCGTATACCTCGCCTGCATGATGGCCCAGGTCGATCTTCTGAAGGACCGGGGCCATCCTTATTCAGAAATCGCCAACGAATCCATCATCGAGGCGGTTGATTCGCTCAATCCCTACATGGATTACAAGGGCGTGTCCTATATGGTCGATAACTGCTCGACCACGGCCCGCCTCGGCGCCCGCAAATGGGCGTCGCGGTTCGACTACATCCTAAAGCAGCAGGCCTTTCCCGCCGTTGACCAGGACGCCGTGCAGGACAGCACACCGTTCGACAGGTTCCTGACCAACAACATCCATGACGTGCTGCAGGTCTGCGCCAAACTGCGCCCGTCGGTTGACATTTCGATAGTACGGCCGCGCGGCGCCTGAGTTCTCCGCATGCCGACGCAGGTTGCAGCGTCGACCTGCCTCCATCAGACATAATCCTGCGCGGCGGTGACATCATTGGCGCGATCGGAGGCGAAGACATTGAACACCAGCGATAGCACCGCGGCGACGACCACGTTCACCACCAACGCGGTGATCGCGATATAGCAAGGCACCGTGATGCCAAGGAGATGCAGTGGATAGACCGGTGCGTAGTTGTTTGCGACCACCATCCAGGTGCCCAGGCCAAAGCCGCAGACCCAGCCGAACAGCAAGGCCCAGCCGTTGAACAGGCGCGTGTACAGGCCAAGCATGACGGACGGCAGTGTCTGGATGATCCAGACGCCGCCGAGCAACTGTAGCCACAGGGCGTATTGCAGCGGCAGGAAGAAGATGAACACCAATGCGCCAGCCTTGACCACCAGGGACACCACCCTGGCCATCTGGCTCTCCTGCGCGTGCGTGCAGTGTGGGTTAATGAACTCCCGGTAGACGTTGCGGGTGAAGGTGTTGGCGGTGGCGATCGACATGATTGCCGCCGGCACCAGCGCGCCGATGGCGATCGCGGCGAATGCCACGCCGACGAACCATGAAGGAAACATTGCCAGGAACAGCGCCGGGACGGAGAAGTTGTTGCTATAGCGCTTGAACCCATCGGCGAACTCCGGCATTGACTGCACGCCGACGGCAATCGCCATGAAGCCGATCAGCGCGAGTAGCCCCAACAGCAAGGAGTAGGCGGGCAGGATCGCCGCGTTTCGCCGCACCACCCGCGCACTGGAGGCGCTCAATAGTCCGGTGATCGAATGCGGATACAGGAACAGTGCGAAGGCGGATCCCAGCGCCAGGGTTGCGTAGGCGCTGAACGTTCCCAGCGAACCGGCGGGCGGCGTCGCCAGCAGCAACTTCGCCGCCGGCACCGCGGTGAAGACGTGGCCGTAGCCGCCCAGCCGCAGCGGCACGGCGATGACCGCCGCGATCACGGTGATATAGATCAGCACGTCCTTGACGACCGCGATCATCGCGGGCGCCCGCAGGCCCGAACTGTAGGTGAACGCCGCCAGGATCACGAACGCAATCAGCAGCGGCAGGTCCCCGTAGAAACCCGAGGTCTCCACGCCCATCGCTCCGATCACAACTTGAATGCCGACAAGCTGCAGCGCGATATAGGGCATGGTTGCAAGGATGCCGGTGAACGCCACCGCCAGAGCCAGCCAGCGATTGCCGAACCGTCCGCGCACGAAGTCGGCGGCGGTCACGTAGCCGTGCTTGTGCGCGACCGACCAGAGTCGCGGAAACACGATGTAGAGAATCGGGTAGACCATGATGGTATAGGGCACCGCGAAGAAGCCCAGCGCCCCCGCGCCGAACATCAGCGCCGGCACCGCCACGAAGGTATAGGCGGTATACAGGTCGCCGCCGATCAAGAACCAGGTGACGATAGTGCCAAAGCGGCGCCCGCCCAGGCCCCACTCATGCAGCAGGTTCAGATCGCCCTTGCGCCAGCGTGCCGCGAAAAAGCCCAGCCAGGTGACGAAGCCGAACAGCAGGATGAAGACGGTCAGCGCCGTCCAATTGGTCGCCATGGCTCAGCGCTCCACCACATAGACAAACGCAATGATGGCTGCGCTGAGCAGCACCCACAGAAGTTGATACCAATAGAAGAACGGCACGCCGCCCAACATCGGCTCCAGGCTGTTGTAAGACGAAACCCAAAGCACGCAGATGAATGGCAGCAACAACAGCAGCCGAGCCCAAATCACCCGCCGAGCTGGTTTGTGTTCGTCACTCTGTCCTGACATTTCTTTCCCTCTGAATCTCCGGCGGTTCGTTTACCGACTGTTCGGCCGAGGAGTAAGCCGGCGCGACGCCGCACGACATGCATTCGAAAGACTGTTACCAATCAGACACATTTTATCAGACGGGTATCTGGCTCCAAGCCGGCTCACCCGTTCGCTGCTGAACTTCGAACCGGATTGAAGCGAACAATGTCGGGCAAAGTCGCTACGACCGAAGCCCATGCAGCAGCTACGCTGCCGCCAACTCGCGATGGAGTTCCGCGAGGATCCCGAACGACAGCTTACGGGCAGCATGATCGAAGATCTGGGCGGTCACCATGAGCTCGTCTGCGTCGGTGGACGTGATGAACCTCTGAAGCTCCCGCCGCACTGTATCCGGGCCGCCCACGATGGAGCAGGCCAGCGCGTCAGCTAGCATCGCGCGGCCCGCTGGATCGAGCCTCGTCTCCATGTCATCGACCGGCGGCGGCAGCTTGCCGGGCCGCCCACGGCGCAGGTTCAGGAACGCTTGCTGCAGCGAGGAGAACAGCCACCCTGCCTGCGCATCCGTCTGTGCCGCGAACACATTCACACCGAGCATGACATACGGCTGCGACAGGCGGTCCGACGGCCGGAACCGGGCGCGATAGACCGAGACCGCTTGACGCATCTGCGCCGGTGCGAAATGCGAGGCGAAGGCGTACGGCAGGCCCAGCGCCGCCGCCAAATGGGCGCCGTAGGTGCTCGACCCGAGGATCCAGGCTTCCACCGCCAAGCCCGCGCCCGGCACTGCCTGAAGCAACTGGTCGGCAGAGGCGGGACTGAAATACGACAGCAACTCCACCACGTCTTGCGGGAATGTGTCGGCGCGCCCCGCGAAGCTCCGCCGCATCGCTCGCGCCGCCACCTGATCGGAACCCGGCGCTCTGCCTACTCCTAGATCGATCCGCCCCGGATGCAGCGCTGCCAACGTGCCGAACTGTTCCGCGATCACAAGCGGTGCATGGTTGGGCAACATGACACCGCCGGCGCCTACACGTATATGGTTCGTGCCGGCGGCAACGTGGGCCAGGGCGACCGCCGTGGCCGCACTGGCGATGCCTGGCATATTGTGGTGCTCCGCCATCCAGTAACGGTTGTAGCCGAGTGTTTCGGCATGGCGAGCAAGGTCGAGTGCGTTAGAGAGTGCCTGCCCGGCGTCGCTGCCTTCGGGAACCGGAGCGAGATCAAGGATCGAGAGCGCTAGCATAACCTGTTATATATAAAGACGCTTGACCGGCGAAAGATAAAGGATCCTCGGTGTCATGCCGTGCGGCATCCCCAATGCTGGCCCGTCGCACCGTCCGCTCGCCACTATCACGCAGATGACTTGAAGGATGGAACAATTTCCGTGATAGTTTCTTTCCACCGGGAAGACACAGCCATGTGCCTGGTCACGCAGAAGGAAGCACGACACCGGTGTAACGCTTCACCGTTTGGTGCCTTATCTCAGTCCCAGGTTCCTGTGGGCTCAATTCGTTTTGAAGAACAAAATTCTTGCATCTCAAGTTGCCGGACCACTGTTTTATTCGCGATGGTGGAGCATCCCGTGCAACAAACGCGTTTCCTCTCGGACCCAGGACAATGAACCGATCGCCATCGTCGATCGTCGGCATCGGTGCTTCCGCGGGCGGAATACAAGCGTTCCGGCGCTTTTTTGAGAACATGCTGCCTGATACCGGCTTAGGGTTCATTGTCGTGCTGCACCTCGCGACAGGTCGCAAGAGCATGCTGGCGGAAATCCTGGCGCGCTGGACATCCATGCCGGTGACCGAGGCTCAGGATGACGACGCGATTGAAGCCAATCACGTCTACGTCATTCCTCCTGGCGTCGTCGCGACATTGCGCGCGGGCAGGTTGTCGCTCCGCCAACTCTTGAACGGTTCCCCTCGGGAAGCTTCCCCAATCGACATCTTGTTCGATTCCATGGCGACGTCCCTGAGCGAGAATGCCATCGGCATCGTCCTGTCAGGGACCGGCCATGATGGAGCTCTCGGGCTCAAAGCAATCAAGACCCGAGGCGGCCTCACGCTTGCTCAGGGTTCCGACGGTTCGGCACCCGAATATGCGGGCATGCCCGACAGCGCTGTCGCCGCGGGCGCCGTGGATCTGTTCGTGCCTGTTGACCAGATGCCCGGCCATATTTTGACTGTGCTCACGGTCAGGCCGCCGCCGACAACGTCGCTGGACAAGATCCGGCTGGAGATCTGTGAGATCCTCCGCTCCCAAATCGGCCACGACTTCAGCCACTACAAGGAGCAGACGTTCATGCGGCGCGTGCAGCGGCGCATGCAGGTGTTGCGGTTAACAGAGCTCGACGACTACAAGCAACGGCTGCGAACCGACCGGGAGCAGATCGTCCTGCTGTTCCGTGATCTGTTGATCTCCGTCACCAGCTTCTTCCGCGACGCGCCGACGTTTGAGGTGTTGGAAAAGGCAATCATTCCCCGCTTGTTTAATGGCAAGGACGCAGGTGGTCAGGTGCGGGTGTGGGTGCCAGGCTGCGCCACCGGGGAAGAAGCCTATTCGCTCGCCATCCTGCTCCGCGAGCATATGGACACCTTGTCCGCGAAGCCGAAGGTGCAGGTGTTCGCGAGCGATATTGATGAATTCGGCGATCGCCACGGCACGCGCTGGACGCTATCCCGCCACCTTGTTGAACGGCATGGCAGCCGACCGGAGGGCACGATTTTTCGTTGAGGGCAGTGGCGGCTATGCCATTTGCCAGGAGGTTCGCGAGCTCTGCACCTTCTCGACCCACAGCCTGATTCGCGACCCGCCGTTTTCCCGCATTGATCTGATCTCATGTCGCAACCTGCTGATCTATTTGGATATCGATCTGCAGGATCGCGTTATTCCGGTCTTTCACTATGCCTTGGTCCCCAGTGGCATTCTTATTCTTGGCATCTCTGAGACGATCGCGCGGCACGAGCGGCTGTTCACACCGCTGGAGGCGCGGCACCGCATTTTCCAGCGGAAGAAAGGGCCGACCGAAGCCCTGAACCTGACATACACGCCTGAACGTGAGTCCTGGTCGGCGATACGGACCACACCGCGTAACACGCCGGAGCCGAATCAGGTGGGGCAGGCGGTCAACTACGCCAATCGGCGCATATTGGAGCGTTTTGCCTCCGCGTTCGTCGTGGTCAATGCCGAAGGCGAGATTTCGCACTACTCAAGCCACACTGGTCAGTTTCTGGAGCCCGCCCAGGGGACGCCTACCAACAACCTGTTCGACATGGCCCGCCCAATATGGGCGAGCGAATTGCGGCGGGTGCTGCGGCGCTGTGTCGAGCTCGGACGGCCGGTGGTGCAGGAGCGGAGTTTTTTCAAGGCCAAGGATGGACGTCCCGAGACAATCAAGCTGGTGGCGGAGCCGTTGCCGGTTCGGGATGGTGAACGGCTTTATATGATCGTCTTTGTCGAGTTGGAGGCGCCGGCGCACGCCGATCAGGCCACACCGGCGTTGACCGGTGCTGAGCGCGACGGTCCAATCACACAGTTGGAACATGAAATTCGTGACCTGCGGGAGCAACTGCAGTCGGTCGCCGAAGAGCATGCCACGGCCATCGAGGAATTGCGGAGCGCCAATGAAGAGCTGCAATCGGTCAATGAAGAAGCGCAGTCCACCAATGAAGAGCTGGAAACCTCCAAGGAGGAGATCCAGTCGGTAAATGAGGAACTGAACACCGTCAATTCGCAGTTGTCCGCCAAGGTGGAGGAACTCGACCGGACCAACAGCGATTTGCGGAACCTGTTTGAGAGCACGAAGGTCGCGACCGTCTTTCTTGATCCTTTCCTGATCATTCGCAGCTTTACGCCCGAAATAGCTAGTATCTACAATCTTATCCCGAGCGATCACGGTCGGCCGCTGACGGACATCGTTAGCCGGCTGAACTACACGACGCTGCGCGAAGATGTTCAGCACGTGCTGCGGACCATGGAGCCGCTGGAGAAGCGGGTTGACCGTGCGGATGGCGGCATTCACTATTTAATGCGCATTCTGCCATATCGCGCCCCTGATAATGCTATCGACGGTTCGCTGATCACCTTCGTGGATGTAACCAGCATTGTCCGTGCTGAGGCGCACCAGCGGCTGCTGGTCGATGAACTCAATCACCGGGTCAAGAACATGCTGACCGTGGTGATCTCGTTGGCAACTAATACGGTGCGTCGTTCAACGACCCTTGAGGAGTTCTCCCAGGTGTTCCTCGGCCGCATCCAAGCTCTGACGTCGGCCTATGCGCTGCTGAGCCGGGAGGGCTGGTCGCCGGTTTCACTGCGGGAGGTGCTGACGGAACAGCTCAAGCCTTTCAAGACTGACGAAGATGACAATATCACTATGACCGGCCCAAATCTGGTGCTTGAACCACGTGCTGCTCTCGCTCTTGGCATCGCTGTCCACGAACTAACAACGAACGCGGCCAAGTATGGCGCGTTGTCGGTCAGTCAGGGCAATGTAGGCGTAACGTGGAGGTCGCAGCCGGGCCCGAATGGGGACGATCTCGTGCTGGACTGGGTTGAACGGAACGGCCCACCCGTTAGTGCGCCGAAGCAATATGGTTTTGGGATGATGCTGATCGAGCGTGGCTTGGCCTACGACCTGGCCGGCGAAGTCACCGTGGATTTCGCGGCGACGGGTGTGCGGGCCAGGCTGCGAGCGCCGCTTGGCGGACGGTCGCGTAAGCCGGAGCAGGGGAGTGCGAGCGGATGACGGCGTCGGAACAGTCGCTGGAAGGCAAGCGGATACTCGTTGTCGAGGATGAAATGCTGGTGGCCCTGCTGATTGAGGACATGCTGGCCGATCTCGGTTGCGTTATCCTAGGGCCGTTCAATACCGTGGCCAAAGCGCTCAGCGCCGCAACGACCGAGGGCTTCGATCTGGCGCTGCTGGATGTCAACATCGCCGGGGAGAAGGTCTATCCGGTCGCTGATGCACTGACCGCTCGGCATATACCATTTTTGTTTCTGTCCGGGTATGGCGAAACTGCGATCCCGGCGGACCATCCCAATTGGAGAGTTTGCAGCAAGCCGTTCAGAGGTCGGGAGTTGACCGACATGTTGTCAGAAACGCTCGGAACCGCGCGCTCCTGAACAGCGAAATCCATTGCAGCCGCCACGGTTTCAGCTTCGGCCGAGCATTCCAGGTCGGCTTATTTACTGTTGCATATCACAGATTCCCTTCGTGCGACTCGTGACGGGTGCCGGCTTGTATCGCAGCGGGAGCTAACTGTCCCATCGATGCCGTCCTCCATGAAGGCGCCGTTGGCTGGATGCCGCTGGAGCTGTCGTCAACGTCTCGCGTATTGCGCGCCCGCGAATATGTTACGGAACTTTATCTTATCTTTGCGTGTTCCAGGTCGCGCCGCGGCGAGAGCTGGATCAGGTATCGTTGAGCAGCGGGATCAACTTTCTGGGCGAAATATAAAAGTATTTGCCGGTTGTATATAATCACCTCAGTGCACGCTACCCGGCGTCGCCGTTAGCCCTGGTTTTGCGAGATCCCGACAATATGCCTAACCATTCTGCTCAACGCGACTTTGAAACACCCTCCCGTGATGCCGACATCGTCATCGTCGGTGCCGGCATGAGCGGCACGATCGCCGCGACTATGTTAGGCCGCGCTGGTTACAGCGTCTTGCTGATCGACCGGCACGCCACCTATCCAAGTGATTTCCGTGCCGAGCATCTCGACGGCATTCAGATCGAACAACTTTCTCGACTGGGGCTACTCGATGGGCTTACTGCCGGAGCAACCAGGGGCGAAACGGTTGCTGTCGGCCGTCTGGGCCGGCTGGTTGAAATCGGCAGCACCGTGAACTTTGGCATCCCATATGACGTGATGGTTAATACCGCTCGTCGGCTCTTGCCGCCACCGGTGACTGTCATCCACGGGCGTGTTGTGGACGTCGCTGCAAATGATACCGTGCAACAGGTTTACCTGGCGGACGGTCGCAGGTTGACCGCAAGATTGCTGATTGTCGCATCCGGAATGGGATATTCCGTGTGCCGCAAACTGGGCGTGACTCGCAGGATGGTGCGTGAAGCTCATTCGCTGACCTTCGGCTTCAACATGATCCCGTTAGCCGCGCCGGCGTTCGGACACTCATTTGTGGTCTATCGGGGCGAGAAGTTGGCCGACCGCATCGACTACCTCGCCATATTTACCATGGGCGACCAAACGCGCGCCAATCTGTTTACCTATAGCGGGTATCGAGATCCTTGGACCGCAGCGTTCAGGACAGAGCCGGATCGTTGTCTGCATGCTGCATTGCCTGGCCTGGCGAAAGTCATCGGTGAGTATAAAGTCATTGGCAAGATCGATGTTCGAGCGATGGATCTCTACACATCGGAGGGACATCGGCGCGACGGCGTTGTGCTGATTGGGGACGCCTATCAGACCTCCTGCCCCGCTGCGGGGACCGGCATTACCCGGATACTGACCGACATCGAGCGGCTGTGTATTTACCATATCCCGCAGTGGCTGCAGACCGAAGGTATGGGGTTGGCCAAGATCGCGGCGTTTTATGATGACCCCGTCAAGCGCGCCTGCGACGCACAAGCCGCGCATGATGCGGAATATCGGCGATCTGTTTCAACTGAGACCAGCTTGAAGTGGAAGATCCATCGCAACCAGGTCTACGTTCGTCGCCGCGTCCGGGCATGGACGGCGCAGCGGATGAATGTTATTCGCTCACTGTCCGATGCCTCGTCAATACTGACCATCCGCCATCGGTCGAATGGCCTACCCTCGAGATGACCGGTGCGGTCGATCTAGGTCGCGTCTATTGATATCAAATTGCACTCGGCCCGGCGGGAAGCGGATTTCGACTAGCCAGCGTCGGCCGGTACAAGGTGTCGGCCCATCTATTCGGCGGACATCAATCAACAGCTTATGTGACCAAGACTTGATCCCGACCAATGCCGCAGGCGCGGCGGCATGACTGCATCGTCAGGTCAATTGGCCTGACATCACGCCACGCGTTGATTCCGTGGAAGAATTCACCGCTGCTTGACGTCAGTGTAACTGACTAAGCCTGGTTAAAGCCCATCTGGTCCGCGACGGGATGCGTCCCGCGTGTCAACCCTATCCGGTCAAGTCGACAATGAGCCGATATATCGTCGTCCGCGCCAACGCCCTGCTCGTCGGGATTATGGTTGCAATTCTTCTCCTGATCGGTGCTGCCACCTGGGACCGCTTCAGCGCCGCGCAGTCCGCGCGCGGATGGACCCAGCACACCTACGAAGTTCTAGCGACGATCCAAAAACTCGACCTGGCCGTGCAAAGCGCCGAAAGTGGACAGCGTGGCTACCTGCTGACGGGCAATGACGACTACCTTGTCCCATACCGCGCGGCGCTTGCCGGCATCGCGTCGCTGCCGGGCGAGCTGCAACGCATGACCGCCGACAACCCGGTACAGCAGGAGCGTTTGCGTACGCTGGCCCCGCAACTCCAGGGCAAATTTGACGAACTGCTGCAGACCATCGAAGCGCGCCGTGACCTGGGCTTCGAAGCGGCCATGCGAATTGTTCAGGCTGACGCCGGAAATGTCCTAATGCGGCAGATCGAGGCGACGCTCGCGGCGATGACCGCGGAGGAGCAGCGTTTGCTGACGCAGCGGCTCGCCACCGCCGATAGTCGCGGCGCCTGGGTCTACGGGCTAGTTGCGGGTGGCACTGTTTTGGCGATCGCGGCTTTGCTCTGGGCCGCGTCGCTGCTCAATCAGGCATGGTCCCGCTCCTACAACACCGAAGCCGAGCAGCGGATACTCGCGCTGAGGCTGCGCACCTGCCTTGACAGCCTGAGCCAGGGCGTTGCGGTCTTCGACGGCGCTCGGCAGTTGAGCCATTGGAATGATTGCTTTCAGGTCCTGCTCGATCTGCCCAAGGCCATGGTTCGTACAGGCACACCCTATGCTGCCTTTGCCGAACACACCGCCGGTCCGAGCGAGACTTTTTTGGAAACCGAGGATCAGATCAGGCACAGTCCTGGCATCCCGGGTGAGCCCATTACCTATGAACGGACCCAGCCCAATGGTCACCATCTGGAGCTACGTCGCACGCCGATGCGCGACGAGGGCTTTGTGCTGACGATCAGCGACATGACCAAGCGCGCTCAGGCCGAGGCGGTGCTGCGCGAGGCGCAGAAGATGCAGGCGATCGGTCAGCTCACCGGCGGGATTGCACACGACTTCAACAACCTTCTTACGGTCATACTCGGCAACCTGGAACTGGCGCGCAGCAAGCTGGAAGGCGACCACCCCCTGATGTCGCGCATCGAGCGGGCGGCGTGGGCGGCGCAGCGTGGCGCCACGCTTACCAGCCATCTGTTGGCGTTCGCCCGCAAGCAACCCTTGGATCCGGCGCCTATCGACCTGACCGCCGCGGTGCAGGAACTGATCCCGCTGCTCCGGCGCACGATTGGCGAGCATGTCGACATCCGCTATGTCGAAACCGCGGGACCATGGCCGGCCATGGCGGACGCGGCGCAACTCGAGAATGCGTTGCTCAACCTGGCGTTGAACGCGCGCGATGCAATGCTCGGCGGTGGCCAGCTTACCATCGAATTGGCCAACAAGGTGTTGGACGAGACATACGCCCGAAGCCATAGCGAGGTCGCGCCTGGCGACTACGCCATGTTGGCAGTGTCCGATACCGGGCACGGCATGACGCCGGATGTGTTGGCCCGGGTGTTCGAACCCTTCTTCACCACCAAGCTGAATGGCCAGGGAAGCGGCCTCGGCCTTGCCATGGTATTCGGCTTCATCAAGCAGTCCGGCGGCCACGTAAACATATACTCAGAACCCGGGGAAGGTACCACGGTCCGGCTCTATCTGCCGCGCGCGATCGGCGTCGGCGCCGGGACGAGCAGCGGACAGCGCAGCGGTATGCCGATTGAGCTGCCGCGCGGCTCCGCAACCGTGCTGGTGGTGGAGGATGAGGCCGCGGTGCGGGAGATCGCGGTGGCGATCCTCGGCGACCTCGGCTACCGCGTGTTGGAGGCGGCGGACGGTGACGAAGGCCTGCGCGTTTTCGGTGCCCATGCCAGCAGCGTCGACCTGGTGCTCACCGACGTCGTACTGCCCGGCAAGATACGCGGGCGCGAGGTCGCGGAACGCATTGCCGCGATCCGGCCCGAGGTCAAAATACTGTTCATGTCCGGCTACACGGAAAACTCCATAGTGCATCAGGGCCGCCTCGATGATGGGGTGCAGCTGGTCGGCAAGCCGTTCAAGCGCGAACAGTTGGCCCGCAAGGTGGCCGAGATGCTGAAACCATCCGTGACGCACAACCAAACCGGAATCGCCGACAACCGCAATGTCGTCGAGTTGAAGCCTCGCCGGGGGGCCTGAGCCAGACGGCGGCCGGTTTGCCCTGGGCGTCAGGCGTCCGCGACGTCATGCCGATGCGACGCTATCCCTGCAGTCCACCTGCCTACATACTGGTGCTCAGGACCCGGTTCCGGAGCGCCACACATGAGTATCACATGCATCAGGAACGCAGACTGGATCATCGCCTGGGATGGGACCGCCGCGCGGCATGGTTACCTGAGAGACGCTGACCTAGCTTTCGACAACGATCGGATAACCTTCATTGGCCGGATCTACTCCGGCCAGATCGACACCGAGATCGATGGCCGCGGTTTGATGGTCATGCCAGGTCTGGTCGACATCCACGCCCACCCGAGCACCGAACCGTTGTTCCGTGGCATCCGCGAGGAGCATGGCGTGCCGGCAATGTTCATGTCCGGCCTCTACGAACGCTCCTTTGCCTTTCGGCCCGACGCGGAGGGACGCCGCGCCGCCAAGACGGTCGCCTACTGTGAGATGCTGCTGACCGGCATCACCACGGTCGCCGACCTGTCCGGCGATGACCCCGGCTGGATTGACCTTGCGTCCCGCAGCGGACTGCGCGTTTTCCTGGCCCCAAGCTACGCCTCCGCCCGGTGGCACCTGGAGAACGGCTGGCAGCTCAAATACGCCTGGGACGAAGCCGCTGGCAAACGTGGTCTTGTTCACGCCCTGGCGTTGATCGAGCAGGCTCGGCGTGATCCCAGCTCGCGTCTGTCCGGAATCATTTCTCCGTCACAGATCGATACCTGCACGCCCGACCTGCTGCGCGAAAGCTACGACGCGGCGCTGGGGATGGGCCTACCCTTCACCACCCACTGCTCGCAAAGCGTGAATGAGTTCAACGAAATGACAAACCGGCATGGCAAGACGCCGGTGCAATGGGCGCACGATATCGGCATCCTCGGTCGGAACACCATCCTCGCTCATGCCATTTTCATAGACGAGCACTCGTGGCTGCATTGGCACACGCGTGAGGATCTGGGCATCCTGGGCACCACCGGCACCTCCATCGCCCACTGTCCGTCGCCGTTCGCGCGCTACGGCCAGATGCTGGAGAATTTTGGTCGCTACCGGCGCGCCGGCATCAACATCGGCCTCGGCACTGACGTGGCGCCGCATAACCTGATCGAGGAGATGCGCCTCGCCGCCACCCTCGCCCGTGTTGCCGCCGAGGACATCACCACCACCAGCACAGCGGAGGTGTTCCATGCTGCGACCGCCGGCGGCGCCCGGGCACTCGGTCGGGACGACATCGGACGTCTGGCGGTCGGCACGAGGGCTGATCTGGTGCTGGTGGACCTGAAGAACCCGTTCATGATGCCAGCTCGCGATCCGCTGCGCTCGCTGGTCTACACCGCAGCCGACCGCGCAATCCGCGCGGTCTTTATTGATGGCAGAATGGTTGTGGATCGCGGCCAGGTTTTGACGCTGGACCATACTTCCGCGTTGCAGGCATTGACCGAGGCGCAGGCCCGAATGGAGGCCGCGGTGCCGAACCACGACTGGGCAGAACGCCGATCAGAGCAGCTTACGCCGCTGAGCCTGCCAATGACGCAGGACGTCAACTAAAATCTTGCCGTCGAAGTTCGCCCCATAATGTGACGACGCAGGGGATCAGCCGGAACCTCGAGTTCGGGACAGGATCATTGCCATACCCAGGTGGGCATCCCGGCGTTAACTATCCGTCATAAGGCGAGGTTCAAGCAAAATCAAAAGGCTGTCTGGATGGTGTCCGATAAGAGGCGCCAGCCATCGTGCAATGCCATACCTACGGCGAGTTTCATTTAGAAACACAACCTGTGAACGCAATTGACGCCAAGGAAACGTCAAAAATAAGATATAATACTAGCAAATTGATTGCTCCGGTTGTTATAAACCCGTCGACGCTGGCATTCACATCGCTGGCCGGAGTGATCATGATGGTTCTTCCTTGCTCGACGATTTCTCGTTTCATCGCCGCACATGCGGTCCATCCCGCGCTGCGTGCTGCGCGGCACGGATTCGTCCATGTCAGACGGCATGTCGCGCATCACATCCAGCGCGCGACCCACGCTGTGGCAAGCCACCAGGGACTGTGGGTGGACACCGCGTGCCGCGTGGCACCCGGTGCATTTGCCGTCGGGTTGCTTGCCCTATCGCCGGCAGCGAACGGCACTGGGGAAACGGTCTTTCAACCGGCTATGACGGTGGTTCAGCTATCAACCGACAGCATGACGAATATTGTCCCGACGGTCATGGCGCCACTCTTGAACGCGGCTATTCCGACCCTGGATGCAAGCTCGGTTGCGGATCTTGGCCCTGCGCCGATCAGCGCGTCGGCGGATGATGCTTCGGCGGACTTGCTGCGATCGGCTATCATCACAGGCGACGTGGCTCCCCAGGCCGACCACGGCTTGCCGTCCTCCAAACTGCTTGATCAACCGCCACTGCTCGCCACGACAGCGACCTCGGTGCCCGAACCATCTTCGCTTCTGATGTTCGCGTCCGCACTGTGTGGTCTAAGTGTGCTTGTTCATGGACGAAACCGGCGCAAGGGAGCCTTGAGAAACGCCCCTTGCGGAACCGATCACGCAGTGGATTAATGCAGTGAACCGAGACGAACTGGGGGAAAACATGTCGAAGTTCACATGGGAGCACATTCACCTACGCTCGCCCAATCCCGAGACCACCGCGGAATGGTACCAGGACAAACTTGGCGCCGAGGTCATCCGGACGTCGCTGGCCGATGGCTCGACGCGCATCGATCTTAATCTTTGCGGCCAGAAAGTCTTTATCGCGCAGGCCCAGCCTGGCAAGGCCGCCGCGGCGCCCGCTTCACCCTATCTCGGGCTCGATCATTTCGGCCTCACTGTGGACGATATTGATGCCGCGGTCGCTGAACTCAAGGCGAAGGGCGTTCCGTTCACCATGGACCCGACGACCGCCAGACCAGGAGTCCGGATCGCCTTCCTGACCGCGCCGCAGAACGTATCGATCGAGCTCATCCAGCGCGGATAGTGCAATACGATCCGGACCGGTGGCTCGGCAACACGGCCGCCTGCACTGGCATTGCTAAGTGCCCTGCCTTCTGCACTCGCCGTATTCTGCGGCGACGCGGGAGATTATCAGGCCACCGAAACATGAGCTCCTGTCCCAGGTCCGATCCAGGACACCAGCCGCGTCGCAGGCTCAAGCCTCTGAGTGCCCGTTTGAGAATTTACTAGGCCGAGCTAGAGGCCGCCGCCACTTATGGCGGCGACCGGTCCGGCGTAGTTGGCGAAATCGGAGCGGGCGCCTGCCCCTGAGCACCGAAAGCGCCGCAAGCCGCGCCGGATGGCCGGGGTAATCGAATCATTAAACGGGCCCTGCGTCCGACACTCATGGCTCCGCCAGCAGCGCCCGAACGGTCTTCAGGTCTTGCACGAAAGCAGCGTATTCCCGTGCTTTGGCGGCCGCATCGGGCACCCGCAGCAGAAAAGATGGATGCACCGTCACGAAGACGGTCTGCCCACCTTCCAACTGAATGGGCCGGCCACGCTCCCGACTGATCGTCACCGCGCGGCGCAACACCGCGCGGGCAGCGGTTGCACCCATCAAGACCAGAAGGCGCGGGCGGATATGCGCCCGTTCGACATCCAGCCAGAATGCACAGGCTTGAATTTCCGGCGTTTCCGGCGTCTGGTGAATGCGACGCTTGCCGCGCGGGGTGAACTTGAAGTGTTTTACCGCATTGGTGACATAAACCAGGCGTCGATCGATGCCGGCTTCCTCCATCGCCCGGTCCATCATCTGGCCGGCGGGGCCGACGAACGGGCGGCCGATGGTGTCTTCCTGGTCACCCGGCTGTTCACCGAGGAATATCGCGGCGGCGCCGGCCGGTCCCTCACCGAAGACCGTCTGCGTGGCCGGCTCATACAGCGGGCAGCGGTGGCACGCCGCGGCCTCTTTCACCACCTCGGCCAACGCCGGATCAGCTTCGGAAGCGACCACGACCGGACCAAGCGCGGGCCGGTTGGGCGGCCGAGGTACCTCATCCAGCTCTTCCGCCTCAGGCACGGAGGTTCCTTCAACGGCACCGTCAAGCACACGCTCCCGATGCGTGTCCCACCAGGCCAGAAGGGTCTCGTCATCTTGAACGTGCCGCAATCCGGCGCCGAAACGCAATGCGCTGCGATTCCAGTGTGCGCTGCCATCGGGGGTGACAATCGAGAATGTTAGGTCGGGAAACCGGCGGGCGAGCAACTGGGCATTGGCCGGAAGCACGAAATGCGCTGGCGCAAACCATCCCAGGAACCTCTGGCCCGCGTCGTTCGGCCCCGCCTCGCTGTCGCCTAGGCGAGCATTGTCCAACACCGGCATGAACCGCAGATTGGTTCGCATCCGATGGGCATCGGCGCGCACCGCCAGCGCCATCCGGCGGGCAAGTGCGACGTCCGGGTCGCCCGCATCCTCCATCAGCTTCTCGCCAGCGTGGCAGCGCCAGACCAGACTATAGAGCAAACCGAGGCGATCCGGCTCCCGCGCCTGAATAGCGATCGAGGCAAGCGTCACCAGCGCTCGCGGCAGCTGAAACCGGCCGCTTGCCTCCGGCAGGGCATCCCCAGTCTCGCCGACTGACCATGCGACCTCGTCCGGTTCGATCCCGGCCAAGACCAGCTGGCGGGCTGCCAGCCGCCAGCCTTGCCAATCGGTTTCGCCTGCTAACACGATCTGTCGCATGAGGATCAAACAACTCCATGATGACCTGCGTTCTACGTCTGCCGGCTTTGCCGGGGCGGGCACTGCGATCTGGCAGCCTCCATCCTTCGGGGCCACGCTCCGCCAAGCCTTTGCCGACCCCGCCAAAGCCTTGCCCTCGGGCTGGCGATGCTGATACAACGTCATGGCTTTATTGGCGGTTCGCGCAGCATGGTGGCATGCCCAGGGTAATTTGAAGGCATCATGCGAAGCGCTTGGAATTCGGCCTGGACCCTGCTGGCGGCAGCCAATCTCTTCTGGGCGGTAAATATCGTTCTGGCCAGGGGCCTGGCGGGGCAGGTGCCCCCGGTCGCATTGGCTTATTGGCGATGGACCGGCGCGTTTGTCATCGCGGTCGGCTTCGCCTGGCCCCGGCTGCGAGCGGATTTGCCTGTGCTGCTGCGGCATTGGAAGATGATGCTGCTGCTGTCCGCCACGGGCATCGCCTCCTATAACACCATGTCCTACATCGGACTGACCAGTACCACGGCGCTGAATGTCCTGCTGCTGCAATCCGCGTCACCTCTGATCATCATTGTCTGGGCCTATCTGTTGTTCCTCGATGTGCCATCGTTGCGGCAGGTCATCGGTGTGCTGTTGTCGCTCGCTGGTGTTGCCGTCATCGCGGCGCATGGATCGTTGCAGATCCTGTCCGATCTGCAAATGAATCCGGGCGATCTATGGGTGCTGGCGGCGATCGCCGTCTATGCCATCTATTGCGTCGCACTGCGCAAGCGCCCCGCGGTGCACCCGCTCAGTTTCCTAGTGGCCGCGATGGCGATCGGGTCGGTTATGATGCTGCCTTTCATGCTGTGGGAGATGGCATCAGGTGCTTCCATCCATGGCGGCGCAGCCTCTTACTTGGCGATCGCATACACCGCCGTCCTGCCTTCGGTCGTCGCCTACCTGTTTTTCAACCGCGGCGTGGAACTTATTGGCGCCGCTCCAGCCGGCCAGTCCATGCACCTGATGCCGCTGTTCGGCACGATCCTGGCGGTGCTGTTCCTGCATGAGCGGTTGCAGTTATATCACCTTACCGGGATCGCAATGATCGCGGTCGGAATCCTGCTTGCGTCGGTCAAAAGCCAGCGGGCGCGCGAAGATGGGTCGGTGACCCGAAACGTCATTGCGCCAACCCGCTCTTCCACTTGATCGCAGCGCGTGCGGCGGCGGACTGTTGGCTTCTTAGGGACGACAATGCAACAATTTTTCTGTCTCGCTTTGGTCGCGGCGATCGCGCTAATGTGTACTCACGCCCGGGCCGACGACGCGCCCCTAACAAGCTCAGTACAACGCGTAGCGCCAGACGCTGCGGAGGCAATCCTGGGGCGCCAGGTCGCCGATGCAGAGGGAAAGGACATTGGCCGGTTGGTGGATGTGCTGGTGGACGACAGCGGGCAGCCGCAGGCCGCGGTGATCGACTTCGGCGGCTTTATGGGCGTGGGCAACCGCAAGGTGGCCGTTCGTTGGACCGCGCTGCATTTCAATCCCGCAACGGGGAAGCATATCATCACATTGGACATGACACCGGACCAGATCAAAGCGGCGCCGGAGTATACCAACCCGAACAAGGCGGCGCCCGTCGTCACCCCGGCGGATGCTCCACCAATCGCCCATTAGGCCGATGGCCCGGCGCTTTGCTCCGTCCCTGCAGGGCAGTCATCGTGCCCTTGACCTGGTCAACTTCTTCGTCGCCGACGTGCAGACCGGCTTTGGGCCGTTCGTCGCCGTCTACTTGACGACGCAGAAATGGACGCAGGTGGAGATCGGCTTCGCCCTGACCTTGGGGACCATGACCTCCCTGGTCAGTCAGCTGCCGGCCGGCGCATTGGTCGATGCGATGCGCAACAAGCGAGCCGCGGCATCGATCGCCCTAGTTGCCATCATTGTCGCCGCCCTGCTTCTGGCCTTGCTGCCGAGGCAGCTTCCCGTGCTGGTGGCGCAGATGCTGCACGGCTTTGCCAGTTGCATGCTGACACCGGCAATCGCGGCGATCAGCCTGCGCCTCGCCGGTCATGCCGCGCTGGGAGAGCGGCTTGGCCGCAACGCCCGCTACGCATCGGTCGGAAACGGCCTCGCCGCGGCAGTCCTGGGGGCGACCGGGGCCTATCTGTCGAGCAGCGCCGTCTTCCTGTTGACCGCGGGATTGTGTGTGCCGGCGCTGATTGCGCTGTGGCGTATCGGACCGGGTGGTCACGCGCGCGCTCAGACCACCAGCCGGGTGCTGGACATTGCCGGCCTGCGAAAGCTTGTCGTCGACCGCAGACTGCTGATTTTCGGCATCTGCGTGATGTTGTTTCACCTGTCCAACGCAGCGATGCTGCCGCTAGCCGCGTCGGCGGTGACCATGCGTGCGGGCCATTTCGCCAATCTGATCATCGCCGCCTGCATTGTCGTGCCGCAGATCATCGTGGCCTTACTGTCGCCGTGGGTCGGGCGAACGGCGGAACGGATCGGCCGACGGAGGCTGTTGCTGCTCGGGTGGGCGGCGCTGCCGCTGCGCGGGTTGCTGCTCGCCGTGCTTCCTGGATCATGGCCGCTGGTCGCCGGGCAGGCAGTCAGCGGCGTGAGTGCCGCGGTGTTTGGCGTCCTGTTGCCATTGCTGGCGGCTGATCTGACTATGGGTTCGGCACACTTCAACCTGTGCATGGGTATCCTGGGTCTGGCGATTTACCTTGGCGCGGCCGCCAGCACGGCGCTTTCAGGCGGCATCGCCGAGGCGGCCGGTATGCAAACGGCCTTCATCATGCTGGCCGCAGTCGGCGCAGTCGCCTTCATGGCAGTTTGGCTGGCCATGCCGGAAACCCGGCCTGTCTATGAGGCGCCACAGTCGGCATCGCGCTGATCGAACCCAAGGTTAAAGCAGTATCAGCCTGATTGATGCTGCGCCCAGACCGATGGCGGTGACCGTGTCCAGCGGCACAGTCAGCCTCAACGCGGCCTAGTCCCGCAGTTCCGGAATGATCCAAAGCGGCTTCTCGCCGCGGATCACGCGCTGGCAATTATCGAACGCATTACGGAACCGCGTGTATTGGTTTTCCCAAGTTGGACCGGCGAAATGGGCCGTCAGCACAACGTTTTGAAGTCCAAACAGCGGATTGCCGGGCGGCGGCGGTTCCTGGTCGAAGACGTCAAGGCCGGCGCCGGCGATAACACCGCTAGTGAGCGCCTCAATCATCGCCGGCTCGTCTACCACTGGACCGCGACAGGTATTAATGAGGTACGCGGTCGGCTTCATCATCCTGAACTGCGCCGCGCCCATCATGTGCCTAGTATCCTTGCTCAGCGGCACGTGCAACGAGACGATATCCGATGTGCGCAACAGTTCCTCGAACAGCGCGAAGCGCACGTCTAGGTTGTCGGCCTGTTCTTCGGTCAGGCGGGTGATGTCGTAGTACTGCACGCTCATGCCGAACGCCTTGGCCAGCCGAGCGGTCTTCTTGCCGATGGTGCCCAGCCCGACGATGCCCAGGGTGCGACCCTTCAGTTCGTACAGCTTGACGTCGTCCACGTTGTTGCCGCGCCAGCGGCCGGCGGCGACGTTGGCGTGCTGCCAGACAAGTCGCCGGCATATCGCCAGCATCAGCAGGATTGCATGTTCCGAGACGGCGGTGGAATTGGCGCCGCCATTGTTGCAGATCGGCACGCCGGCCCGCCGAGCCGCCTCGATATCGCAACGATCGTAGCCGGCGGACAGCAGTTGGACCAGTTTAAGGTTTGGCGCCGCAGCGTAAAACGAGTCGTCCATGGTGCCGTCGCCGAAGCCGACCAGGCAGACGGCGTCGGCCAGGGCAGCCTTGAAGTCCACACTGCCGTGGCGCGCGATAACCGTATCCAAAATGGGCGGCAGCAGCTCCTTGGCGATGCTGATTTCGTTCAGCGGGTTATCGGCAATGATGATTTTGGCCATTGGTTTCCCCTGTTGATCCGTCTCGGCTGTCAACCTAAGCCGATTTGGCTGAACCGCTCAAACGCCCGCCCCGAGAATTCTGCGGCCTAAAGAATAGGCAGGATGGCCCGTTACCTTTGCCGCAAATGCTGTGCAATTAGTAGGCAAACGGCAAAATGCGCGATCGCTGGGGTTTCGTCCGGCCAAGCTCGACAGACCATGAATCAGCCTCCGTAAGCGCGCTCGGCTCGTTGGCACAATGGTTGCATTTCCGAGTGCGCCTCCGTCTGACGGGGAACCTGAAACAACAACAGGCACGGGAACTGGCACGAATGTCACCGGTTAAACCAATTATTTCGCGGCGCGGGCTGGCCCGGCTGGGCGCAGCCGCAGCGACAGTCGCGGCGATGGGCGCTGTCAAGGCGGCCACTTCGCCCGCCGCCGCACAGGCCACCGGCGGCACCATCAAGGTTGGTATTTTACATTCCTTGTCCGGCACCATGGCGATCAGCGAGACCACATTGAAGGACGTCATGCTGATGCTGATCGACCAGCAGAACGCCAAAGGCGGGTTGCTCGGCAAGAAGCTCGAACCGGTGGTCGTCGATCCGGCATCGAACTGGCCGCTGTTCGCCGAGAAAGCCCGTCAGTTGATTTCCGTCGATAAGGTGGCTGCGACATTCGGTTGCTGGACGTCGGTCTCCCGCAAGTCGGTCCTGCCGGTGTTTGAGGAGTTGAACGGCATCCTGTTTTACCCCGTGCAGTATGAAGGTCAGGAGTGCAGCCGCAACGTTTTCTACACCGGAGCGGCACCGAACCAGCAGGCCATTCCGGCGGTCGACTACCTATGGAACGAAAACAAGGTGAAGCGCTGGGTACTGGCAGGAACCGACTATGTCTATCCGCGCACGACCAATCAGATCCTGGAGGCTTATCTGAAGTTGAAGGGCGTCGCCGCATCCGACATCATGATCAATTACACTCCGTTCGGTCATTCCGACTGGCAGAATATCGTTGCCTCGATCAAAAACTTCGGCTCCGCCGGCAAGAAGACCGCGGTGGTGTCGACGGTCAACGGCGATGCCAACGTGCCGTTCTACAAGGAACTCGGCAACCAGGGCATCAAGGCGACCGACATTCCCGTGGTGGCGTTCAGCGTCGGTGAGGAAGAACTTGCCGGCATCGACACCAAGCCGCTGCTCGGTCATTTGGCTGCATGGAACTATTTCGAGAGTGTCGATACGCCAGAGAACGCAGCCTTTATCGATACTTGGAAAAAGTTCACCAAGAACCCGAAGCGTACCACCAACGACCCAATGGAAGCGCATTACATCGGCTTCAACATGTGGGTGAAGGGTGTCGAGAAGGCGGGCACCACGGCGCCGGATGAGGTGATCGACGCGCTTATCGGCGTTGCCGTGCCGAATTTGTCCGGCGGATACTCCGCCATGATGCCCAACCATCACATCACCAAGCCGGTGCTGATCGGCGAGATCCAGCCGGACGGCCAGTTCAACATCGTCTCGCAAACGCCTGGCCTGTTGGTGGCTCAGGAATGGTCGCCTTACGTCGCCGATACGAAGGATCTGATTGGCGATTGGCGGGCGCCTCTCAAATGCGGTGCGTTCAACGTGAAGACCGGCACGTGCACCGCCGGCAAGAAGGCGTAACCGTCTTCTTGCCAACCAGGGGGCGGCCGCTTTCCTCCCGGTCGCCCCCTTTTCTTTTTTGCCGCCATGCCAGCGTTTTCGGGGCCAAGATGGTGCTTGTTGAGGCAAACCCGGTACCTCCGCCGGCCCGGGCCCTTCCGATTGAGCGCGGTGGCGCGCTGCATCGTTTTGCTGGTGGTGGCGCTGCTCTGCTGGCCGATCGGCGCGCATGCCGACGATCCGCTGACCGGCTTCACCGCCGGCAATTTCGATACGACGCGGCAGAGTGTCGAAGACCTGGCGCTGTCCGGCAACAAGCGGGCGGCGACCATCATCTCCGCCTTGGCGGCAGGTCGGCTCTATTTCACCCCCAATAAGACGCTCCTCATCAAGGCCGACGACGGCTCGTTCAGCAACGCCGCGACCGGTGCACCGGTCGCCGACGCCGGGTTCGGAATCAAACCGGTGCGCCTCAATAACGGCGTGCGCGGCGCGATCGATGCGGCAATGGGCAGCCTGCAACTGTTCGACTCCAACCCATCCACCCGCCTGCAAGCGGCGGAAGCAGTGTTCAATTCGCACGATCCGGCCGCATTGCCTGCCCTCGACCGCGCCCTTGCGAAGGAGACCGATGCGTCGGTGAAGCGCCGCATGGAACAGGCGCACGCGGCGGCCATCCTGTCGTCGGATAACGCCAGCCAGGACGCACGCCTGGCCGCGGTCGCCGTGCTGCGTGCGCGGGGTGACCAGGATGCGCGCAGCCTGCTCTCCGCCTTGGCCGGGCAGTCCGGACCAGTGGCGGTCGCGGCCAGCGCTGCGGTGGTTTCCATCGACCACGTGCTGCAACTTTGGAGCATCGCGCAAAGCGTCTACTACGGCATCAGCCTGGGATCGGTCTTGCTGCTGGCCGCGGCAGGCCTCGCCATTACCTTTGGCGTGATGGGCGTCATCAACATGGCGCACGGCGAGATGGTGATGATCGGCGCCTACACGACCTTCGTCGTGCAGCAGGTGATGCACGCCTACGTTCCATCGCTCTATGCTCTCAGCCTGCCGATCTCGGTGCCGATGGCCTTCCTCGTCGCCGGGGTGATCGGCATCGCCATCGAGCGCAGCCTGATCCGCTGGCTGTATGGACGCCCGTTGGAGACGCTGCTCGCAACCTGGGGTCTGTCGCTGGTGCTGCAGCAGCTCGTGCGGTCGGTCTTCGGCGCCAACAACCGCGATGTCGATACGCCCGCCTGGATGAGCGGCGCGACCCAGCTCGGCGGCCTGACGCTGACCTGGAACCGGACCTATATCATCCTGTTCGCCATCATCGTGGTCACCGCCTTGATGGCCGCGCTGCGCTTCACGCCGCTGGGCCTTCGCATGCGCGCCGTGACGCAAAACCGGCGCATGGCCGCGGCGATGGGTATCCGCACACCCTGGATCGATGCGCTGACCTTCGGACTGGGCTCCGGCGTCGCCGGCATCGCCGGGGTTGCCTTGTCGCAGATCGACAACGTCTCCCCGAACCTTGGGCAGGGCTACATCATCGACAGCTTCATGGTCGTGGTGTTCGGCGGCGTCGGCAATTTGTGGGGCACTACTTTGGGCGCCCTGACCTTGGGTATCGTCAACAAATTCCTTGAGCCGATCGCCGGTGCGGTCCTCGGCAAGATCGTCGTACTGGTCTTGCTGATCCTGTTCGTGCAGCGCAATCCTCGCGGCATGTTCCCGCTCAAGGGACGGGCGGTGGAGGCATGACACTTGGCCGCAGCGGCATCATCGCCATTCTGCTCATCCTGGGCGGCGCCGCGGTTCTGGCCATCCTGAACCAGGCGACCGGGCCGGACGAGGCGTTGCATGTGCCGACCTATGTGCTGGCGCTTGTCGGCAAGTATCTGTGCTTCGCCATGCTGGCGCTGGCGGTCGACCTGGTCTGGGGGTTCGCCGGCATCCTGTCGCTCGGCCATGCGGCGTTCTTCGCGCTGGGCGGCTACGCCATGGGCATGTACCTGATGCGCCAGATCGGCACGCGCGGGGTCTACGGCAACGCCATGTTGCCCGACTTCATGGTGTTCCTCGGGTGGAAGCAACTGCCATGGTATTGGTACGGTTTCGAGTGGTTCGGCTTCGCCATGCTGATGGCGGTGCTGGTGCCGGCCGTGCTGTCTGGGATCTTCGGCTGGCTCGCCTTCCGTTCGCGCGTCACCGGGGTCTATCTGTCGATCATTACCCAGGCGCTGACCTACGCGCTGCTGCTGGCATTCTTTCGCAACGACATGGGCTTCGGCGGCAATAACGGATTGACCGACTTCAAGGACATCCTCGGCTTTCCTGTGCAGGCCGACGGGACCCGCGCGGCGCTGCTGGTCATCACCGCGGTGTTCCTCTGCGGCCAGTTCCTGCTGGCGCGCTTCGTCGTCGACTCGCGCTTCGGCAAGATCCTGATCGCCGTCCGTGATACCGAGAGCCGTACACGATTCCTGGGCTATCGGCCAGAATCATATAAGCTGGTCGTCTGGGTGCTGTCAGCGATAATGGCGGGCATCGGCGGTGCCTTGTACGTGCCTCAGGTGGGCATCATCAACCCAAGCGAATTCGCGCCTGGCAACTCGATCGAAGCGGTGATCTGGGTGGCGGTCGGCGGTCGTGGCACGCTGGTGGGCGCGATCCTGGGTGCGCTACTGGTGAATTTCGGCAAGACCTGGTTCACCGGTGCATTTCCGGAAGTGTGGCTTTACGCCCTCGGCGCGATGTTCATCTTCGTCACCTTGTTTCTGCCGCGCGGCGTCATGGGGCTGTTCGACAAGCGTATCCGCAAGGAAGCCGAGGCGGAAACGCCAGCCGCCGCCGCCGCGCAAGAGGTCACCGGATGACCGAGGCGACCGATACGCTGCTGTATCTGGATGGCGTCACCGTCACCTTCGATGGCTTTCGCGCGCTGAACGCGCTGTCGCTGGTCCTCAATGAAGGCGAGATGCGCGCTGTGATTGGCCCGAACGGCGCTGGCAAGACCACCATGATGGACGTCATCACCGGCAAAACGCGGCCGGATACCGGCAAGGTGGTGTTCGCCGCCAGCACCGACCTGACCAAGCTGGATGAGCCGTCGATTGCCGCCCTGGGCATTGGCCGAAAATTCCAGAAGCCGACGGTGTTCGAGCCGCACTCGGTCTGGGACAACCTGCTGTTGGCGCTGGCAGGGGATCGCAGCCCACGGTTCTCGCTGTTTGCGCGCCAGACGCCCGAGGAAAAAAGGCGCATCGAGGAAATCCTGCAAACCACAAGGCTGACGGAGCAACGCCACCGCCGCGCGGCGGACCTATCGCACGGACAGAAGCAATGGCTGGAGATCGGCATGCTGCTGGCGCAGGAGCCGCAGCTTCTGCTGGTCGATGAGCCGGTGGCCGGCATGACCGACTCGGAAACCGAGCAGACCGCGGTGCTGCTGCGCGAGATCAACCGCACCCGCAGCGTGGTCGTGGTGGAGCACGACATGGCTTTCGTTCGTGCGCTGGATGTGAAAGTGACGGTGCTGCACGAAGGGTCCGTGTTGTCGGAGGGATCGATCGACTTTGTCAGCGATGATCCGAAGGTCATCGAAGTGTATCTGGGGCGCTGATGCTGCAAGTCGAGAACGTCGATCTGTACTACGGCGCCGCGATCGCGCTGCGCCAGGTCTCCGTCACCGCCGAGGTCGGGCGCGGTCACCTGCGTGCTGGGCCGAAACGGCGTCGGCAAGACCTCGTTGTTGCGGGCGATCGTCGGTGCGCATCCGATCGCCAAGGGCACGATCCGCTGGGAAGGCGCCGACATTACCCGCCTGCCGCTCTATGAGCGGGCGAGGCGAGGCATCGCCTGGGTGCCGCAGGGGCGCGATATATTTCCGCTGCTGACGGTGCGGGAGAACCTGGAGACCGGGTTCGCCGTGCTGCCTCGCGGCGAACGCCGGATATCGGACGAGATCTTCGAGCTGTTTCCGGTGCTGAAGACCATGCTGCGCCGGCGCGGCGGCGACCTGTCGGGCGGTCAGCAGCAGCAACTGTCGATCGCCCGCGCGCTGGTGACGAAGCCGCGCCTGATCGTGCTGGATGAACCGACCGAGGGGATCCAACCCAGCATCATCAAGGATATCGGCCGCGTCATCGCGCTGTTGCGGTCGCGCGGAACCATGGCCATCGTGCTGGTGGAACAGTATTTCGAGTTCGCCCAGGAGTTGGCCCAGACGATGGTGGTGATGGATCGCGGCGACGTCGTGCTGTCTGGCCGGCGGCAGGATCTCGACGAGGCTGATGTACGACGGCGCTTGTCTGTCTGATCCGGTCCTGCTGCAGCGCGCGGTCGGCGAACTGCGGGTTGCCGTCAAGCCGCTGGGACCCGAGACGGTGCTGGATGAACTGCGGCAGGCCGGAAGTCTGAAGGCGCGATTTCCGCGACGGCTCGCCTCTGGTTGGATGGATGTTGTGACCTTGAATACGTCCGGCGGGATCGCCGGTGGCGACCGGCTGGATCTGACCATTCAGGCGCGTACCCGGTGCCCAGGTGACTATCGCCGCCCAGGCAGCGGAACGCTTCTACCGAGCGTTACCCGGAGACGCTCCGTCGCGCGTGCGGACCCGGCTGCTGGTGGAGCCAGGCGCGGCGTTGGAATGGCTGCCGCAGGAGACGATCCTGTTCGACCGATCCGCCGTGGATCGCCGGCTGGAGATCGAGGTCGCGGCGGATGCCCGCTTCCTGGGGGTCGAGACACTGGTGTTCGGCCGCGCCGCGATGCGGGAGCGGGTCCGGAACGGCTGGCTCCGCGACCTGATCCGCGTGCGGCGCGATGCCACCTTGCTGCTGCATGACGCGGTCCGACTCGATGGCGATGTCGATGCATTGATGCGGCGGCCCGCCATCGGCAAGGGCGCCCAGGCTCTGGCCACGATGGTCTATGTGGCGCCGGATGCCGGCGCGAAGCTGGACGCGGTGCGGCAAGCACTGCAGCCCGCCGAACCGCCGATCGAAGCCGCGGCGAGCGTCTGGAACGGCATGCTGGTCGCCCGTATCCTGGCAGCCGATGGCGCTTCGGTGCGACGGACCGTGATCGCCGCGCTAGGCGCGCTGCGGGACGCTCGCCCGCTGCCGCGCGTGTGGCTATGTTGACACAATGATGGAAATCCCGCCGTGAACCTGACCCCGCGCGAGAAAGACAAGCTGCTGATTGCCATGGCCGCCATGGTGGCACGACGGCGGCTGGACCGCGGCGTAAAGCTGAACCACCCGGAGGCGGTGGCGCTGATCAGCGATTTCGTCGTGGAGGGCGCACGCGATGGCCGCAGCGTCGCCGATCTGATGGAAGCCGGGAGCCAAGGTTCTGACCCGCGACCAGGTGATGCCGGGGATCGCCGAGATGATCCACGACGTGCAGGTGGAGGCGACCTTTCCAGACGGCACGAAGCTGGTGACGGTGCACGAGCCTATCCGCTAGCCTTTGGCAGGAGGTTCATGTCAGCCGCCATCGACTTTCGCCAACCACGGCCTGATCAGCGACTGATGCAGCATGACCCGCGTGTCGGCGTCCCAACATGGAGAAATATAAATGCCTGACGACAGCGAAGGCGTACAGGTCCTGACGGTCGCCAGTTGCTCGTTTATCCACGAGGATCACCGTTCGCACGTCGTCGTTTCTGGGTCCTATGGCGGCAGGTATAATGCCTTCAACGCAGCTAAATGGGGCGTGCGCGGCGTAATCATGAATGATGCTGGTATCGGCAAGGACAACGCCGGCATTCGTGGTTTGGATTATCTCGACCAGATCGAGCTGGCTGCGGCGACGGCGGATGCGCGGACATGCCACATCGGCGACGGCGACCACATGCTGGCGCACGGCATTATCAGCCACGTCAATCGCACGGCTGCCGCTCTTGGTTGCGGCCCGAACCAGAGTGTCCGGGACTGCGCCGAACGCATGCGCGCGGCAGCCGTTCCGTCGGCCGCGCCACCGAGCATCACCGAAGGTACCCGAATCGTGATACGCGATGTTCCAGGCGAACCGCTGGTGATCTGCGCCGATTCCATTGCAATGCTCAAACCCGAAGATGCGGGTCAGATTGTCGTCACAGCATCACATGCCGCGCTTTCCGGGGGGCGGGCGGACAACGCCGTTCCGCCGGACATCTACGCTGTTTTCTTCAGCGATGCCGGCGGCGGTATGGACGGTGCAGGCATTGCACGGCTGGCTGATCTCGACCAAAAAGGGATCGTCGCGGGCACGACCTCCACCGACAGCGCGCCGATTGGTGAGGCCCAGGCTCTCTACAACGACGGAATTCTATCGCACGTCAATGAAGCCGCGGCTCGGCTTGGGGGCCGGGTTGGCATGCCGCTGAAGGCGTTTATCGACCGGCTGCTCACAACCTCGAAACAACAGCCGCGGTAAGAGCCTTACCCTCCCTTCTCCCCGCTTCTCTGGCAGTGGCGGGACCTGCAATCCACGGGCAATTGACAGGCATGGACACTCTTCAACGCCACATTTTGATCCTGGGCTTGCCGACGTCACCGATTGTGCCGGCTACTAGACAAGTTGCGATCTGCCATCCCACGCTCCCGCTAGCAGGACCTCCGCATGATCCCCGGTGAAGTGCTTCCCGCCGACGGCGACATCGAACTCAACGCCGGCCAGCCGGCCAGCGTGCTGACCGTTGCCAACACCGGCGACCGACCGATCCAGGTGGGCAGTCACTACCACTTCGCTGAAACCAATCCGGCGCTGTCTTTCGACCGAGCTGTCGCCCGCGGTCAGCGCCTGGATATCGCTGCCGGCACCGCCGTGCGGTTTGAACCGGGGCAGACCCGAGAGGTCACCCTGATCCCCTACCGCGGTCGTCGCCATGTCTATGGTTTCCGCGGCAACGTCATGGGAGCCCTCAGCTGATGGGCCGCATTACCCGCGCCGCCTATGCCGACATGTTCGGCCCCACCACCGGCGATCGCGTGCGCCTGGCCGACACCGACCTGATCGTCGAGGTGGAAAAGGATTTCACCACCTACGGCGAAGAAGTGAAATTCGGCGGCGGCAAGGTGATCCGTGATGGCATGGGTCAATCGCAAGCGTCCCAGGCGCAGGGCGCGGTGGACACCGTCATCACCAACGCACTGATCATTGATCACTGGGGCATCGTCAAGGCTGACGTAGCGATCACCAACGGGCGCATCGGCAAGATTGGCAAAGCCGGCAATCCGGACGTGCAGCCTGGCGTCGACATCGTTATCGGCCCCGGTACCGAGGTGATCGCCGGCGAAGGCAAGATCCTGACCGCCGGCGGTATCGACTTCGCATATTCATTTCATCTGTCCGCAGCAGGTGGACGACGCGATTGCCTCGGGCATCACGACCCTGGTGGGTGGCGGAACTGGCCCCGCCACCGGCACGTCGGCGACCACCTGCACGCCCGGCCCATGGCACCTGGCGCGCATGTTGCAGGCAGCTGAAGGCCTGCCGGTCAACCTCGCCTTCGCCGGCAAGGGCAATGCATCCCAGCCGCAGGCACTCGAAGAAATGGTCCGCGCCGGCGCCAGTTGCTTGAAACTACATGAAGACTGGGGCACTACCCCCGCCGCGATCGACACCTGCCTGTCGGTGGCCGATCGTTTCGACATCCAGGTGATGATCCATACCGACACGCTGAACGAATTCGGTTTTGTCGAGGACACCATCGCCGCCTTCAAGGGCCGCACCATCCACGCCTTCCACACCGAGGGGGCAGGGGGCGGCCACGCGCCTGACATCATCAAGGTCGCCGGTCTCGCCAACGTTCTGCCAAGCTCGACCAATCCCACGCGCCCCTACACCTCCAACACGCTGGACGAACATCTAGACATGCTGATGGTCTGCCATCACCTCGACAGTTCAATTCCGGAAGATGTTGCCTTCGCGGAAAGTCGTATACGTAAAGAAACGATCGCGGCCGAAGATATCCTGCACGACATGGGCGCGCTGTCCATGCTGTCGTCGGACAGTCAGGCGATGGGCCGAGTCGGCGAAGTGATTATTCGGACATGGCAAACCGCGCACAAGATGAAAACCCAGCGTGGTGCGCTGAGCGGCGATAACGAGCGCAACGACAATGCACGCGTGAAACGCTATATCGCGAAATACACCATCAACCCCGCAATCGCGCAGGGCTTTGCCAACGAAATCGGCTCCGTCGCTGAGGGAAAACTGGCCGATCTTGTGCTCTGGTCGCCGGCGTTCTTTGGGGTGAAACCTGATTTGGTGATCAAGGGCGGTATGATCGCCTGCGCGCCGATGGGCGATCCCAACGCCTCAATCCCGACCCCGCAGCCGGTGCACTACCGGCCGATGTTCGGCACCTTCGGGCGGGCGCTCGCTGACACTTGCGTCACATTCGTTTCGGCCGCAGCCGTCGAAGCCGATATCGGGATGGCACTAGGACTACAGCGGCGGCTGGCGGCGGTCGCGAATACCCGTGGCGGCATCGGCAAGAAATCCATGGTGAACAACGACGCGACGCCGGTGATCGAGGTCGATGCCGAAACTTATGAGGTCCGCGCCGACGGCGTCCTGCTGACCTGTGAACCTGCCACCATTCTGCCGATGGCGCAGCGGTACTTCCTGTTTTGATGCAAACGAACCAAATCCTGCCGGCGGGAAGCTGGGACGCGGCGCGGGAAACCGACCAGGTGTTGATCGACTACGATCGCCGCTTTCGGCGACGTATTGTGCTGACGACCGTGGCGGGGGCCAATGTGCTGCTCGACCTGCCGCACGCGGTGCGTCTGCGGGATGGCGATGGTCTGGCGGTCGACGGCGGTGTCGTGCGCGTCCGCGCGCAACCCGAGGCGCTGATGGACATCCGCGCGCATGACCAAGCCGACCTCATCCGCATTGCCTGGCACCTGGGAAATCGTCATCTTCCGGTGCAACTGCTGGGCGATCGCATTCGCATTCGGGCAGATCACGTCATAAGCGAAATGGTCGCGGGACTGGGCGGCCATGTCGACCCGATCCAGGCGCCGTTCGACCCAGAGGCGGGCGCCTACGCCGGCGGCGGCCATCAGCACCATCATCACGATGATGACGACCATCATCACTGATCCGGGCCGCACCAACGCCGTAACCGTTGACCGCCGGTCCTTGCTGAAGCTGCTGACTTGGTTGTCCCCGGCGTTCCCGACCGGCGCCTTTGCTTACTCGCACGGTCTGGAATGGGCGGTCGAGGCCGGCGACATCACCGACAGTGACAGCCTGTTTGTCTGGCTGGCGGACGTCCTGATCCATGGCGCGGGCCGATCCGACTCAATACTGCTGCGCCACGCGCACCGAAACGTCACCGATCCGGTTATGCTGCGTGAGATCAGCGAACTGGCACTCGCCGCGACGCCCGCGCGGGAGCGGCGGGATGAGGCGCTCAATCAAGGCCGAGCCTTCCTTCTGGCAGTGGCTTGCTGGGTGACGATTGAGGCGCCGGAGGGCGCACCTTACGCTGTTGCGGTGGGTGCCGCCGCGGGCAACGCGGGCATTGCCGAAGACGACATCGCCGTCACCTACTTGCAGACCTTCGCCGCCAACCTGATCTCCGCCGCCGTGCGTCTGGTGCCGCTTGGCCAGACTGCGGGCCTGCGCGTCCTGGCGGCGCTGGAACCCATTATCATCGTTGTCGCGGATGCAACGAGATGCGCAACGATAGACGATCTGGGCGGATGCGCCTTTCGATCGGACCTCGCCGCCATGCGGCACGAAACCCAATACACGAGGTTGTTCCGCTCATGACCGTTTCTCCGCATGGTCCGCTTCGCGTCGGTGTCGGTGGCCCGGTCGGCACCGGCAAGACCGCGTTGATGGATGCATTGTGCAAGTATTTCGGCAAGACCTACGATATTGCCGCGATCACCAACGACATCTACACCAAGGAAGACGCCGAATTCCTGACCCGCGCCGGTTCGCTGCCAGCCGAGAGGATCATGGGGATCGAAACCGGCGGCTGCCCGCATACCGCGATCCGGGAGGATGCCTCGATCAACCTGGCCGGCGTGGCCGAATTGCGCCGGCGCTTTCCGGCGCTTGACTTGATCCTGATCGAATTGGGCGGCGACAATCTTGCCGCGACGTTCAGCCCGGAACTCGCCGATCTGACGATCTACGTCATCGACGTCTCAGCCGGGGACAAGATACCGCGCAAGGGCGGCCCGGGCATCATGCGCAGCGACCTGCTGGTCATCAACAAGATCGACCTCGCCCCCTATGTCGGCGCCAGTCTGGACGTTATGGATCGCGACGCGAAGAAAATGCGCGGCGATCGGCCGTTTGTCTTTGCAAACATACGCGCGGGGGTCGGCGTCCCCGACATCGCCCGCTTCGTCGAGCGCCAGGGTGGCCTGCGCTCGGCCGAGGCCGCAGTCTAAGCGACTGTGGCAGAGTAACGGCTTCGGTTGTGGCGGGCGCGAAGTCAATTACTTGTATCATCACCAGGCTTGGGCCGGTGACCCACGACTTGCTCCCGCATGTCGGTTGCTGCGGCCATACGCGCAGGCGCATCCCGCCGCAGCCAAATATCGGGCATTGTTCGAGACTGCCACCGTCGGGCCGGCAGTCCACGCAGCGGCCCGAAGCTCCGTCACCAGCTTCGTTACAGCTGTAACGTCTTAACCTGCCCGGGACATAAAGCCGTAATCCCGCGACTACAAACGTGTCCTCACGTCGTCCAGTGCCGACCCGGCCCGATTGCACCGGGGCCGGCTCGGCACTGATCCCATGTGTCAAGGAGTTTTGCACAATGAACCAGATGACCCACCCCGGCACAGCCCGGCTATCGGCACTGCTGTCTACGGCTCAGGCACTAGGGCCATTGATCGACGACCACCGCGAGGCCCTTGCCAAGGGACCGGATCTTCCCCAGCCGCTGGCAGACGCGTTGATACAGGCGGGACTGACGCAACTCTGGCTCCCGCATGCCCTCGCCGGTCCGGAGACGCATCCCGTCGATTTCGTCCAGGTGATCGAAGCCCTGGCCAGGCTAGACGGAGCGGTGGCTTGGTGCGCCATGATTTCGTCGGCCGCCTCGCGTTTCGCCGGGCTGATGGCGGCCGAACCGATACGCCGCCTGATGCCGGCCGGGCAGATGTTCGCGTTTAGCGGTAGCGGACATCCCACCGGGTCCGCCACCCGCGATGGTGACGGCTGGCGTATCAAAGGGCGCTGGTCATGGGCGAGCTTCAGCCGGCACAGCACCATTTCCGGCTTTATGTGCGTGGAGCAGGAGAACGGCACGCCACGGCTGACCGCCGAGGGTGGACCGGTATTGCGTTTCGTGGTGCTCCCGTCCGAGATGGTGCAGGTCCTGGGCAATTGGAACAGCGGCGGCCTGCGGTCGACCGGCAGCCATGACGTGACGTGCACGGATGTGTGGGTGCCGGATGGATGCACGACCAGCATGGAGATGACGGAACGGCTATTAGGACCGCTGTATAATCTGCCGTTTTTCTCCTCCTTCGCCATCTCGATCATGGGTGTTCCGCTCGGCATTGCGGCTGCGTCCATCGACGCCCTGGTCACCCTGGCCCGGACCAAGGTCGCGTTCCTCAACGCTGCGCCGCTGTGCGAGCAGGAGAGTGTCCAGCTCGAGGTCGCGCGGGCGACGGCGCGGCTACGCGCTGCTCGTGCCTTCGCCTTCGAGGCAATCAGCGAGCTGTGCGCCACCGTCTGGTCAGGCCAGCCGGCGTCCATTGAACAGCTGGCGCTGCTGCGCATGGCATGCTGGAACGCCGGCGATGCCGCGAAAGAGGTGGTGGGTAGGATGTATGCCGCAGCCGGCAGCACCGCCGCGCTCGAAGAAGTGCTATTTTCCGCGCAGCTTCGAGACGTCCATGCGGCTTGCCAGCACATCAACTTCGCGACCCGCTTGATGCTCCCTCCGGGCCGGATCATGCTTGGGCTTGACCCGGGAACGACTCAATTTTGATGTCCGTCGAGCGTATGCCCAGCGTGACAGGCCCGCCGCGACAGGTTACGTGGAACGCGTGGCAAACGGGAGGAAGAACAACCATGGCCGACGACAAACGAGAACAAGGCCGCGCGATGCGGCGCAAGCTGATGGGCGATGCCTATGCCGACAAGCTCGATAAAGGCGTCTATCAACATCCGATCATGGAGAAATTTGCCGCCTACACGCAGGAAGCGTTGTTCGGCACGCTGTGGACGCGGCCGGGACTGGATTTGAAAACGCGCGCGCTGATTTGCGTCGTTTCGGATGCGGCGCAGGGCCGCGATCCGGAGCTGAAACTACATCTGCGCTTCGCCCGCAACCAGGGTTGGACCGAGGATGAGCTATCGGAAGCCCTGCTACATCTGACCGGCTATATTGGCGCACCACTGGTGCGCGAGTCGCTGCTGACCGCCATCGAGGTGTTCAAGGAAATGAACGCCGAATGACTTGACACTGCGCAGGACCGGCACCCATGCAAGCCATACAGGGAAAAACCGCCATCGTGACGGGCGCCGCATCCGGCATCGGTCTGGGCATCGCCAAGGCCCTGGCAGCGGCCGGTGCCAACATCAGTGCTGGCCGACCTACGCGCCGAACCGCTCGAGGCTGCCCGCAAGATGATTGAAACGACCGGCGCCCGCGCCGTTACGGCGGTCGTCGACGTCTCCGATCCTAACTCGGTCGAGGCCGCCGGCCAGCTCGCCCTGGACACGTTCGGCGGTTTGCATATCGTGGTGAACAATGCCGGCGTCGCCATGCACGGCACGCCCTTGGAGAAGGTGACGCTGCAGGAGTGGAACTGGGTGATCGGCGTCAACGTCATGGGCGTGATTCACGGCATCCGCAGCTTCGTGCCGATGATCCGCGCCTGCGGGCAGGGCGGCCACGTCGTCAACACCGGATCGATCTCCAGCCTGTTCGTCCGCGAGGGCCGCGACCAGGGCGCCTACGCCATGACCAAATACGCTGTACTGGCCTTGTCGGAGGCGCTGCAACAGGAACTCGCCGGCTCCGGCATAGGCGTCTCCGTGCTGTGTCCAGGCGGCGTGCGCACGGCGATCTTTGACTCCGCCGCCACCCGACCGGACCGCTTCGGCGGCCGCTACGAACGGCCGCAGCAGGAGGCCCTGAAGACAGCCTTCGCCCCCACCGCACTAGACCCGGACATCGTCGGCCGCCGTGTGCTCCAAGCTATCCGCGACGACGAATTCTATGTCCTCACACATACCGGGGAGCGTGAGGTCATCAGCGCCCGTTTCGATCGCATCCGCGCCGCGTTCGGCCGCGCCGACCAAATCATGCCCGGTCTCATCAGCTCAAGCGGTTGAACGGCTTATAGGTCAAGCCGGTTCTGATCCGCCGGCGGTGGCCGAGATCGCGCGCCGCCGACACCGGCGCTGCCGGCAACGCGGCCTTGGGCCACCGCATCGACCGGCCCGTCGCCGAACAACAGCCGTAGCCGGTTGCCGGGTTTGACAGAAGCTGCGCTGATCACCGGGTGACCGGCCGGATCGGTGACCAGGACATAGCCACGCTGCAGGATCGCCAGCGGCGACGCCGAGTCCAGCCGAGCGCCGAGGCCCGACAGGTGCGCACGGGCCTCACGCAACGTGAACCGGACAGGAGTCGCCGTAACACGCCCCATCACTCGATCCCCTCGGCTACGCGCGGCGCCGATCGTCCGGTGCACCCCCGCCACCACCCGATGCGACAGTAGGTCCAGGCTGGACCGCCGCCCCGCGACCAGTCCGGGGCCCGACAGGAACAGCCGCAGCGCCTGATCCCGCAGCGCCGTCCGCGCGCCTCCGATCAGGCTGTGCGGGTCTGGCAGGCGGCGTTCGACTGCCGTAAGAAGCATCCGCCGCCGGGCGACAAGGGCCGGCAGCGCCCGTACGGCACGCTCCGCCCGGTCATCCAGCCGCTGGCGCGCTGCCCCCAGCAGGGTGGGAACGTCGGGCAAACCACGCTCGATCGTCGTCAGCCGCAGCCGCTGCTGCTGCGCAAGGCGGTTCAGCGCGCTGACCAATCGTGATCCTTTGTGGACAAGGTCCGCCACCAGGTCGGCGCGGGCCGGGATCGCCATTTCCGCCGCGGCCGTCGGCGTTGGCGCCCGCCGGTCGGAGACGAAGTCGATCAGCGTTGTATCGGTCTCATGGCCGACCGCGGAGATCAGCGGGATGCGGCAGGCGGCCACCGCCCGCACGACGATCTCGTCGTTGAAAGCCATCAGGTCCTCCAGGCTGCCGCCGCCGCGTGCGACGATCAGCACGTCCGGCCGAGGCAGGTGCGCATCCGGCCGCATGCCATCGAAACCCGCGATCGCCGCGGCGATTCTCTCGGCTGCACCGTCGCCCTGTACCGGCACCGGCCAGACCAGAATGCTGCGTGGAAAACGGCGGGCGATCGTCGTCCGGATATCCTGAAGAACCGCGCCACGCTCACTGGTCACCACGCCGATCACCCGCGGCAGTCCCGGCAGTGGCAGCTTGCGGCCGGCGTCGAACAGTCCCTCGGCCGCCAGGCGCTGCCGGGTCATCTCGATCCGCGCCAGCAGCGCGCCGACGCCGGCATACTCCATGCGCTCGATGATAAGCTGGTAGGAGGACCGCTCGCCGAACGCCGAGATGCGGCCGGTGGCGATCACTTCGGTGCCGTTTTCAGGCATCATGCCAAGCCGGGAAACGGCGGTCCGCCAGACGATGCCGGACAGCTTGGCGTTCTCATCTTTTAACGAAAGATAGATGTGGCCGGAAGGATAGCGTTTCATCTCGGTCACTTCCCCGCGCACGCGGATCCGACCGAAAGTGGTCTCCAGGGTGCGTTTGACGGCACCGGAGACCTCGGAGACGGTATACTCCGGTGTGTTGGAAACCGTGGCGGGGCGTGGATCGTCCATGTAGTCAGCCTATGCTATGGTTGCGGCGGTGGGAAATTTGCTTGGGCGACCGGCCTGGCATGTGACGGGCCGTTGCACTCGGGGCGGGCATCGCTTGTATCGGCCGCGGCCGGGGGTAACCGAACGCGTTTTGCGGGAGAGAGTCATGAAAGTGCTGGTCGTGGGCTCCGGCGGCCGGGAGCACGCTCTTTGCTGGGCGATCTCCGCCAGCCCGATCCTGACAAAACTCTACTGCGCGCCCGGCAATCCCGGCATCGCGGCGGTCGCCGAGTGTGTCAACATCGCCGCGATGGATCTTCCGACGCTGGTTGGCTTTGCCCAGGACAACGCCATCGACCTGGTCATCCCAGGCCCCGAAGCGCCCCTCGTCGCTGGCATTACGGATGCGATGGAAGCCGTCGGCATCAACTGTCTTGGCCCAACCCGGGCCGCCGCCCAACTTGAGGGCAGCAAGACCTTCGCCAAGGACATTTGCGACGCCGTCAGCATCCCCACGGCGCTATGGGAACGCTTTGACGATGCCGACGCCGCCCGCGCCTTCATCCGCCGCCGCGGCGCACCGATCGTGGTGAAAGCCGACGGGCTGGCGTCCGGCAAGGGCGTCGTGGTTGCCAGCACCGAGGATGAGGCCATCGCCGCCATCGACGCGCTGATGGACCGACAGGTGTTCGGCGCAGCGGGCGCCGCCGTCGTCGTCGAGGAATATCTGACCGGAGAGGAAGTGTCCCTGTTCGCTTTGTGCGATGGCGAGGACGCCTTGCTGCTGGGATCGGCGCACGACCACAAGCGGGTCGGCGATGGTGATACCGGGCCGAACACCGGTGGCATGGGCGCCTACACGCCGGTCCCAGGTTTTCCGCCGCCACTGGAGGAAGCCTGCATGGCGCAGATCGTCCGGCCCGCACTCAAGGAGATGGTCCGCCGTGGCACCCCGTTCCGTGGCATCCTGTTCGCCGGCCTGATGTTGGCCGCGGATGGTGCCAAGCTGATCGAGTTCAACGTCCGCTTCGGCGATCCCGAATGCCAGGCACTCCTCGTCCGGCTGAAATCTGACTTGCTGCCGGCGCTGCAGGCGGCGTGCGACGGGGAATTGCGCGACTTCGACCTGCGCTGGAACGACACCATCGCGGTTGCCGTCGTGCTGGCGGCACGCGGCTATCCCGAGGCACCGGAACGCGGCACGACGATCCATGGGCTGGCCGAAGCGGCCGCGTCCGGCGTGCTAATTTTCCACGCCGGCACGCAGGCCGGACCGGACGGCGCGATTCTCGCCGCCGGCGGCCGGGTGCTCACCGTCTGCGGCGCCGGTCCGACGCTCGCCCATGCGCGTGACGCGGCCTATGCGGCGATCGACCGGATCAAGTGGCCCGAGGGATTCTGCCGCCGTGACATCGGCGCGATTGAGCGCAGTTGACCGAGCCGCGTGGCAGGGTCAGTGGTGACAAGGCGGCGGCGTCCGATCCGCCGCACGGCGACCGGATCGCCAAGTTCCTCTCGCGCGCCGGTATCGCCAGCAGGCGCGACGCGGAAAAGCTGCTGGCGGAGGGCGCCGTCAGGCTGAACGGCAAGGCCGTCGTGCATCCGGCGACCTTCGTCTCCGCCGGCGATATCGTGCAGGTCAACGGCCGCATCGTCGACCCGCCCGACCGCACCCGCATGTGGCGCTACCATAAGCCAGAGGGGCTGGTGACGACGCATCGCGATCCCGAGGGACGGCCGACCGTGTTCGACAAGCTGCGGCAGCAATTGCCACGCGTGATCAGCGTCGGCCGGCTGGACATCGCCAGCGAGGGACTGCTGCTGCTGACCAATGACGGTGCCCTGGCGCGACGGCTGGAACTGCCGTCGACCGGCTGGCTCCGCCGTTACCGGGTGCGCGTGTTCGGCGTTCCTGACCCGCGCGCACTGGCCTCGCTGACCCACGGCGTAACCGTGGAGGGCATGCGCTACGGCCCGATCGAGGCGGTAATCGACGCGAAAAAAGGCGACAACACCTGGCTCAGCGTCAGCTTGCGCGAAGGCCGCAACCGCGAAGTCAGGCGAGTGATGGCGCATCTCGGCCTGTCCGTCTCCCGCCTGATCCGCATCGCCTATGGTCCGTTCCAGCTTGGCATACTGGAACGCGGCGGTATCGACGAAGTGCCGGCACGCGTGCTGCGCCAACAGCTTCCGGCCGACGCGGCGCCGCCGTCACCGGCGCGGCTGCGCTGACCGGATGCGGATCGTCGCCGGCGCATGGCGCGGGCGGTCGCTCGCCGCGCCGCCGGGACAGATCACTCGTCCGACCGCCGATCGGGTGCGTCAGGCGCTGTTCGACATGCTGTTGCATGCGCCCTGGGGTGGCCGCTCCGTCGTTGAGGGCGCGATCGTGCTGGACGGCTTCGCTGGTACCGGTGCCTTGGGACTGGAGGCATTGTCGCGCGGTGCGGCGCGCGCCTGGTTCATCGAATCCGACGCCAGGGCGCTGGGCGCGCTCGTCAAAAATATCACTGCGTGTAAAGCGGCGGATCGGTCGCAAGTGCTTGCCCAGGACATAATGCGGATCGGTGCGGGGGAAGCGGCGACGCTGATATTCCTCGATCCGCCATACGGCCAGAATCTTGTTCCGCGCGCGCTGGATCGCCTGTGTCAGATGGGGCGGGTCGGGTCGGACGCCTTCGTGGTCGCCGAGATGGGACGGGACGAAATCTGGACGCCGCGATACGAAGTGCTGGCAGAACGGGAGTATGCGGCAGCCCGGGTGTTGTTGTTTCGAGCCTGACGGTCGATCCCGCATGCCCCTACGGAGCGGCCTCGACGGGGGCGACCGATGTTCGACGTTGCCGTCATTGCCATATCGACAAACAACGTCCCTGGCCCCGCTCAGTAGCTCCGCGGCAGTTCCAGCACGTGTTCGGCGATGTATGACAGGATCAGGTTAGTGCTGATCGGCGCCACCTGATACAGCCGCGTCTCCCGGTATTTCCGTTCAATGTCGTACTCCTCGGCGAACCCGAAGCCGCCATGCGTCTGGATGCACGCCTCTCCCGCGGCCCAGGACGCCTCGGCCGCAAGCATCTTCGCCATGTTGGCTTCCTCACCAGGCGTCTGCCCAGCCTCAAACTTCTCGCAGCCGGTCTGCACCATCAGTTCCGCCGCGCGCATCTGCGCGTAGGCACGGGCGAGGGGAAACTGGATGCCCTGGTTCTGTCCGATTGGCCGTCCGAAGACCTGCCGTTCGCGAGCGTAATCCGTTGCCTTGCGCAGGAACCATTTGGCATCACCAATGCACTCAGCCGCGATCAGCAGCCGCTCCGCATTCATGCCGTCCAGGATGTAGCGGAAGCCACGCCCCTCGACCCCGACCAGAATTCTCCGCCGGGACGATCATGTTGTCGAAGAACACCTCGGTCGAGTTGTGGTTCATCATCGTACGGATCGGCCGGATGGTCAGCCCGTGGCCCAGGCTCGCCTGCATATCGACGATGAAGGTCGACAATCCTTCGGTCCGCTTGGCGGTCTGATCCCGCGGCGTCGTCCGCGCCAGCAGCAACATCAAATCAGAGTGTTCCGCTCGGCTTGTCCACACCTTCTGGCCATTGACGACATAATTATCGCCTTCCCGGCGAGCAAAGGTGCGCAGCGCAGTCGTATCGGTGCCACTGGTCGGCTCGGTCACCCCGAACGCCTGCAGGCGTAGTTCGCCGGTAGCAATCTTCGGCAGGTAGGTCTTCTTCTGCTGATCCGTGCCGTGCCGCAGGATTGTGCCCATGATGTACATCTGCGCGTGGCAGGCAGCGCCGTTGCAGCCCTCGGCCTGCACCGTCTCCAGTATCGCCGCCGCGGCGGATAGCGGCAGCCCAGCGCCGCCGTATTCTTCGGGTATCAGGGCGGCGAGGTATCCGGCCTCGGTCAGCGCCTGTACGAAAGATGTCGGATAACCTCGCTCGCGATCCAGGTCCCGCCAGTATTCACCGGGGAATTTGGCGCACAGTTTCCTGACTTCGTCACGGATCTCCGCGTATGGGTCAAGGCGCAGCGTCTCTTGCATGACAACCTCCGGGTCGGCTGGTGGTGCTTAAGGCGGTTTTCCGCACTCTGGCAACGCCGGCACGGCCCTGTCGAGCATGGTCACCGCTGTGGTGTCCTTCGACAACCGCTTGCCGCGCCACGCGGCTGTGGTCTTATCCCCCGCCATCACGCCCAACCTCGAGGATCGCGGATATGCCGGCATCAACCAGTCTTGACACATCGCCTTTCGCCCAGTTCCAGACCTGGATGACAGAGGCCGAAAAGACCGAACCGGCGGATCCGAACGCGATGATTTTGGCGACAGCGACGCGAGACGGTAGGCCGGCCGCGCGCACCGTGCTGCTGAAGGGCCTCGATCAGCGCGGCTTCGTCTTCTACACCAATATGACCAGCCGCAAGGGTGACGAGATCACCGCCAATCCCCAGGTCACCCTGCTGTTCTACTGGAAGTCGCTGTGCCGTCAGATCCGCATTGAGGGAACGGTCGAGCGCGTCGCCGACGCCGAGGCGGACGCCTATTACGCGACCCGTGCCCGAATATCCCGCCTCGGTGCCTGGGCATCCGAGCAGTCCCGTCCTTTGGCGGATCGGGCGATCTTGGAACAGCGACTAGCCGAAGCCGAACGTCGCTATCCCGACGCAATCCCCAGACCGGAGGTACTGGTCCGGTTATCGCGTGCAACCGACATCGTTCGAGTTCTGGCAGGAGATGCCTTTCCGCCTGCATGACCGCACGCTGTATCGCCAGCAAATCGACGGGGCCTGGACGCAGTCGAAACTGTTTCCCTGATTGCCTTCGTGTTGTAATATTAGTCATCCGAAGGCCGAGTGGTCGGCGCGGGGTTGTTGGGGTGGCCTCGCAGCAGGTCAATCAGATACCGGCGGTGCAAAAGAGCCGACTGGCCTGCGCGTGGAGCCACCGGGGCGGCTATCTGCAATTCGACAGGTTACCGCCAGCCAGGCTGCCGACTAAGCGATCAAGGTTTCGGGTCGTAGACGTAAGTTCGCTGGTATATCGAATGCACTTGCACTCCAAACGCAAACCTGCATTGCTTTAAACGCAGAACCCACTAAGGAGCTGACGATGCCAATACGCAAGCTTCTGCTGCCTCTGACCGGCACAGCCGCTGGAGAGGCGGCCCTGGCGACCGCCCTGACGGTCGCTCGCCGATGGAATGCGCATGTCCTGGCGCTGCATGTTCGAGTCGACAGCCGTGATGTTGCCCCGTTGGCGGGTGAAGGTCTGTCCGGCGCAATGATAGAGGAGATGATGTCGGCCACCGAGAAAGAGAGCGGCGACCGCGCCCATGCCGTGCGCTCGATGTTCGAGCGCTTCGTGACGCGCCAGGAGGTCAAGGTGCAGGAGGCTCACCACGGTCTCGATCACGCCACCGCAAGCTTCGCCTCCGTGACCGGCCGGGAGGAAGATATCGTCGCGCAGCAGGCGCGGTTGGCGGACCTGACCGTGGTGCCGCATCCCGATGCGGGCGAAGATGTCTCCTCTTCCGACGCGCTGCACGCCGTGCTGTTCGACTCCGGACGCCCGGTGTTGATTTCACCTCAGAAGATTCCCTCCCGGATTGGCACCCGGGTCTGCCTGGCCTGGAACGGCACGGCCGAGTCGGCCTCATCGGTGCTGGCCGCCATGCCGTGGATGCAACGGGCGGAGGGGGTCGCCATTCTGTCAGCCGAGGGCTACCAGCGGCGCGGGCCGGGGGCGCCGGACCTGGCGGCTTACCTCGCGCTGCACGGCGTCCACGCAGAGATTGTCACCTTCCGCTCGGTGGGAGGATCAGTGGGCGCCGGCTTGCTGACCGCTGCCGCAGCGTTCGGCTGCGACTTGCTGTCGATGGGGGCCTACTCGCACTCTCGTCTGCGCCAGCTCATCCTCGGCGGTGTGACGCGGCACGTGCTGGAGAACTCGGCTCTGCCGGTGATGATGAATCGCTAGTGCTCTGCCGCCTACGCTCGCCGCATTATGCGGCGAACGTAGGAGATCAGCAGGCCACTAAAAACAATAAGTGAGTGTCCCGTCGGTTGTCCGATCGCCGCCAGCCATCGGACAACTTCGGAGCTCAGAACAGCTTGTCCTGCGGGCCAAGCTTGATGATGATCTCGTTGGGATCGGCCAGATTGAGCATGGCTCGGGCGCGCTCATCCAGCGTGTCAGGGTTCAAGTGGCGCGGGCGCAGCCCGTCGACACGGACTTCCCAGCCATCCCGCTCAGCCTTCGCCGCGGCCTGCTCATCGGTGACCTGACGCAACATCTCCTGCCGATGGGAATAGGCGACGAGCCCGTGATTTCCCTGGGTTGCGTTCCAGCAGAAATAGGCGGTGATGACCAGAAAGATGGTCGGCGGCAGTGCACCTTTGATCCGCCGTTTCATTTCACGCCCAAGTGACATCATCTGCTCCGCCTGGATAGCGACAGATTAGTCCAACCAGCCGTTCCGGTGAAACAAAAAAGCCTTAATCCGGCCAGCAACCTGCCATCCGCGACTGCGAATAACCAACATCACGGCAGATTGCCATGCGTGGCCGCACTATCGGCTTCGCGCGGACAACAGCCGCCACTATCCAGCAGTAGGAGGTTTTGATGCGTTTTCGCACTCTGATATTTGGCTCACTGTTTGCCTCCTTCGCTCTCGCGGCCGTTGCACCGGCATTTGCCGACGACGACTGGCGGCGCCACGAATTTGAGGAGCACCGTCGTCACGAGTGGAGGGAACATGAATGGCGCGAGCACGAGGCACGCGAACATGAATGGCGGGAGCGGCAAGGCTTCTATGCCCCGCCGCCCTCGCTGCCCTTCGTGACGCCGCGCGCCTACGGCTACGGCGGGCCGCCGCCGGTGTATTACAGTCATCCCCGTACTGACGCACGGCTGTCTGGCACGATTTTTAGAGTCCTGAGCGCAACATTTTGCTGGGCATAGCGCACGGCATTGATTCTACTCAGCTTCCGACGTTTGGCGACGTCACCGGAACCGAGGAGATCAAGGCCGTGCGGCAGCACAATAGCGTTTTCCATTCGATCATGAAGCTGGTTCCTTGGGATGAGTTCGAGGTTGCCGTCAAACGGCACAGGGCTCAGGACTATGCTCGCGGTTTCACCTGCCGCAGCCATCTGGTGGCGATGCTCTACGGCCAGTTGGCCGGTTCGGTCAGCTTGCGCGACATCGAAGCCGGCCTGAGCAGCCATGCCAACCGGTTGTATCATGTGCATGCCATGCCGGCCCGCCGGTCCAGTCTGGCGGAAGCCAACCGCAACCGCCCAGTCGCGGTGTTCTGCGACCTGTTGGGATCGCTGATCCGGCGCGCCCATCGCACGCTGCGCCAGTCGATGGACGGGCTGACCTATCTGATCGACAGCACTGGCCTGCCGCTGAACGAACTGAGCCGCTGGGCGCGGTTCTCGGCCAAAGTGTGCGGTGCCAAGCTGCACGTGGTTTACGATCCCAACGCCGATTGCCCGGTCTATACCGCCCTCAGCGCGGCCAACGTCAACGACATCACCCTCGCCAAAGCCATGCCGATCGTGGCTAAGGCCACCTATGTCTTTGATCTTGGCTACTATGACTACGCCTGGTGGGCTAGGCTCGACGCGGCCGAGTGCCGGTTTGTCACCCGCCTGAAGAAGAATACCCCGCTGACGGTGAGCCGAGCCAAACCGGTGGCCGCGGGCGGGGCGATCCTGTGCGACCTGATCGGCACGCTGCCGGCCCGCCAATCCAACAGTCGTCGCAACCCGTTCCAAAAGAAGGTGCGCGAGATCCAGGTGCGCATCCCAACAGGAAAGATACTGCGTATTCTCACCAACGATCTGGAGGCGCCGGCGCAGGAGATCGCAGACCTCTACAAGCAAAGGTGGGCGATTGAGCTGTTTTTCCGCTGGGTTAAGCAGACGCTGAAGATCAGGCACTTTCTGGGCGTCTCGGAGAACGCCGTGCGCATTCAGATCGCCGTGGCTTTGATCGCCTTTCTGCTGTTGCGGCTGGCTCAACGGATGCAGAAAGCGGTGACGAGCCCGCTGCAGTTCGCGCGCCTGGTCAGAACCAATCTGATGCATTTGCGCAGCTTCAATGCGCTTCTTCAGCCACCTCGCCAGGAGAGGTTGGCCCTCGAACAAGGTGTGCTGATATGACAGGATACGGCTATGAAACATGTTCAAGAACCATGCCGGACAGTCCTGCTACTGACGCCGCCTGTCGATGTTGCTGCGCCGGCCCTCAAAGACTCCCCTCATATTTCAAACCGCTCCAAATACTTTCCTGAACAAGGGCTGAGCATGCAGCATGGCGGTGAAGGTTTCCATCAACGGGCGCAAGCGGCTTTGCGGCATGTTTGGGATCAGGTCGTCACAGCATGCAACCCTGACGGAACACTGAATGGGTGCGGTGTTTGGCGGTATTGGATTTCAGATGCCGGTCATAGCCAAGCGCCTCTCCCGCCGCGCCCAGCAAGGTCAACAGCACCACCGCGAAGGCGTTGAGTAGCCACAACCGGTCGCGGCGTTCGGGCGAATTTACCCGCATGCTGCCCATCCCCATGCCAAAGCGCAGGTCCTTCGTATCGCGCAGCCCTGAATTCGATGCCCCAACGGCTGCCGTAGAACCGGGTCAGGTCCTTGGCCGTCTCGTCAGAGCTGCTGGCGGCCAGGCACCAGGCCTGCTTCATCTCCGTGTCGCGCACGCACACCACGGTGCCGACCTCGTGGCGTTCGGCGGTGACCTTGGCGCAGCGAAGGATGCGGGCCCGCCCGCCCGGCCGAACCCACGAGGCCGCGCTACGGGTCTCACCGTCAGCCGCGGTGACCGTGATGTTGCCGCGAAACCGGATGACATAGTCGAAATGGAGTTGTTCGGTCAGCAGCCGATACAGCTTATGATCGCCGAAGCCGCGATCGGCGATGATGCGGACCTTGATCTGCGGCGGCAGGATCTCGGCCAGCCTAACCAGCAGGCGGTCTTCATACAGATTGCGTTGATCCTTCAGGGTTTTTTTGTCCACCGTCAGCCAGACGAGTGGCGTGGCGCGACCGTGTTCGGTGATCAGCGACAGCATGATGGTGGCTTGGTTGTCGGTGTCAAAGTCGGTCCAGTCCATGGCGACCGCGATGGAGGTGCGGGCGCCGACGATATAGGGCACCCACAGCGTCAGGATATCGTCGACGTTGACGCCGGGGTTCGACAGCAGCCGATCGATTTGTTTGATGGCGTGCTTGCTCAGCAAGCCACGAGCCGCGGCCAGGCCGTGGCCGATGGCTGCGACGGCGAGCGAGCCGCTGTGCAGCACGCCGAGAGTGGCGTCGCACAGGCTGTCGACCCGCTTGGCATGCAAATCCGGACCGAGCAGGCCGCCGAGAACGTCACGAACCTGGTCGAACGAGAACTGGCTGGCGGTGGTTGTCACGACATGCTCCGCAGGATCTTGTTGATGGCTGTGGAGCAAACTCGACCGGTTCGAGGGCAACGAAAAGCGGTTCAGCGCAAGACGCAAGATTTCAACGTCGGCGCAGAGACTGCGATTCTTTTCAAAATCCACGGCCGGGCAGCCAATTCTTTTATTCCAACCCTACGCTACCTCCGAAATGAGGGGATCCTTGAGGCGCCGGCCCGCTAGACGGCAGCGCACGCGCACTTCAACCATAGCGCGTTGACAGGACAGGGTAGGCTGCGCATCGTCCGGCCGCTCCAACTAGGATCGGCACGGCATGTCTCAACACGGCCTTCAGCAACCAATCGAAGATCTTTGGGAACGGCGGGAAAATTTGTCTTCCGCCACCAAGGGCGAGGCGCGGGACGCCGTCGAGGCGGCGTTGGAGGCGCTCGACGGCGGACAGGTCCGGGTAGCGGAGAAAACCGACACCGGCTGGCAGGTCAACCAGTGGCTCAAGAAGGCCGTGCTGATGTCGTTCCGGCTGACCGACTCGGCGCCGATGGAAGGACCGGGCGGGGCGCCGGTATGGGACAAGGTGGCGATGAAGTTCGCCGGCTGGGGCGAGAACCGCTTCAAGCAAGCCGGATTTCGAGCGGTTCCCGGCGCCGTCGTCCGTCGCTCCGCCTTTATCGCGCCTGGCGCGGTGCTGATGCCCAGTTTCGTGAATGTTGGTGCCTGGGTCGGACGCAATACCATGGTCGATACTTGGGCTACGGTTGGCAGTTGCGCGCAGATCGGCGCCAATTGCCATTTGTCCGGCGGGGTTGGCATCGGCGGCGTGCTGGAGCCGCTGCAGGCCAATCCCGTCATTATCGAGGATGATTGCTTCGTCGGCGCCCGTTCCGAAGTCGCCGAAGGCGTGGTGGTGGAGCGCGGCAGCGTGCTGTCCATGGGCGTCTTCATCGGCGCTTCGACCAAAATCATCGACCGCGCCACCGGTGAGATCCATATCGGCCGCGTGCCCGCTTATTCCGTGATCGTGCCCGGCTCGCTTCCCGGCAAGATGTTGCCGGACGGATCGCCGGGGCCGTCGCTCTATTGCGCGGTGATCGTTAAAACTGTGGATGCCCAGACCCGCGCCAAGACGTCCATCAACGAGCTGTTGCGCGATTGATGGTCTCCGGATCAAGTCCGAGGCCCTCAAGCTCGGCTACGCAACTCACCAATTCGCTGCCGTCGCCGCCTGATTGCTTGCCACACACCGCGCCGCCGCTTGATCCGTCGCTGCACGATCCGGTGCCCCTGGCGCAGGCGCTGATCCGATGCGCCTCGATCACCCCTGCCGATGCCGGCGCGCAGGGCGTGCTGGCGGATAGTCTGGGCCGCCTGGGTTTCACCGTGCACCGCCTCCGCTTCGGCAGCATCGAAAACATCTTTGCCCGGTTGGGCACCACAGGGCCGCATCTCTGCTTTGCCGGCCATACCGACGTGGTGCCCGTCGGCACCGCCAATTGGCGAGCCGACCCGTTCGGCGGCGAGGTCCGCGACGGCGTCCTGTACGGCCGCGGTGCCTGCGACATGAAGGGCGCCATCGCCGCCTTCGTCGCAGGCGTGGCGCAATATTTGTCGCAACGGCAGGCCGCGCCGCAAGGCTCGATCAGTTTCCTCATCACCGGCGACGAGGAAGGGCCGGCCATCGATGGCACTGTAAGGGTGCTGGAATGGATGCGCGCAAACAACCAGATCCCCGATTTCTGCCTGGTGGGGGAGCCGACTTGCCCGGTGAAGCTGGGAGACATGGTCAAGATCGGCCGGCGCGGCAGCGTCAGCATGAAGCTTGAGGTGCATGGCCGACAGGGTCACGTCGCCTATCCGCAGCGCGCCGACAATCCGATCCATCGCCTGCTGCAGGCGCTGACGGCGCTGACCGCCGCGCCGGTCGATGCCGGCACCGACTGGTTCGAACCATCGACGCTGCAGGTCACCAGCGTCGATGTCGGCAACACCGCCACCAACCTGATCCCTGCCTCCGCGCGGGCTTCGCTCAACGTTCGCTTCAACGACCGTCACAGCGGTGCATCGCTGATCGCCTGGGTGCGGGCAACCATGGCACGGTATGCGGATCGCTTTGATCTGGACGCCTCGATTAGTGGCGAATCGTTCGTCACCAGGCCGGGCCCGCTGGTCGATCTGCTGCGCGAGTCGATTCGCGTCACCACTGCAGTAGAACCGAAGCTGGATACCGGCGGCGGCACCTCGGATGCGCGCTTTATCGCCAATTATTGTCCGGTGGCCGAGTTCGGCCTGGTGGGCGCCACCATGCATCAGACGGACGAATGTGTGCCGGTCGCCGAACTGCGAGATCTGGCGTTGATCTATCGCAACGTAATTAAGGCGTTCCTCACATGACGCAGCCGCCGCGACCGCGGCAAAGCGTCATGCTGGGCATTCTTCGGGTGGCGCGCGGCCGAGCGGATGGGATCGGCTGTTTTGGCGGGACGGCGCAGGCGTTTCTGGCCAGCCTCGCGCCGCTGGTTGCGTTTCCCCTGGTCGGTGCCGCTTTGAGCCTGTTCACCGAGGGACCACGACCCGCCCTGACCAGCCTGGCGATGACGATCTGTGCTCTACTGACGCCGGCGGTGGTATCATTCGAACTTGCCCGTCTCTGGCGCCGTAGCGACGCCTGGCTGCGTTTCGCCACCGCATTCAACTGGTGCGAATGGACGCTGCCGGTGATCGCTTGCCTGGTGATGGTGCCGCTGAGCTTCGCGATCGACGCCGGGATGGATGAGACCAGCGCTAGCCTGGTCCTGGTCGGCATCCTCGGTGCCTACGGCCTGTGGCTGCACTGGTTCCTTGCCCGCAAGGCACTCGCCCTGTCGGTGTTCCGTGCTGTCCTTCTGGTGTTCATTGTCAACCTGGGAACCGTGGCGGCGGTCATGGGGCCGCGCCTGCTGGTGGCGCACTGAAATCATGAAGTCGCTGGCATCGGTCACCTCCGGCCTGTACGCTGCTTTGCTGTTGGCGCGCGGGCGCGCCGATGGCGTCGTGCTGGTGCCCGGCGATCGCGCCAGTGCCGCGCGCAGCTTCTGGTCGATCGCCTTCTGTGTTCCCTCGGTGATCTGCCGATTGCTGATGTCATGGGCAGAGGCGGGGGTTCCTTCGGACGCCGCTCATTTGCTTGGCCGCGAAGTGATCATCTTCATCCTGGGCTGGCTGCTCTTCATCGAGGCAACGTATCGACTGGCTCCGCTGCTGGGCCGGGCGGAACGCTGGGGACGTTTTATTGCGGTTTGGAACTGGTGCAATGTCGTTGAAGGCGTCCTCGTTATCATTGGCGGCCTGCCTGGATTGCTTGGCGCTCCGCCGATCGTTGCAGAAGCGACGGAACTGATAATGATTGGCTGGGCGCTGTGGCTCGAGTGGTATGCGACGCGGCTGACCCTAGGTGTCGGACCATTGAGCGCGATGTCCGTGGTGCTACTGGATCAGTTGATCGGTGTCGTGTTGGCGGTGGTGGCGGTTTCGATCAGTGTCTGATTAGCTGCGTCTGGCCAATCGCATCTGCTAGAACGGATGGCATTACCAAGAAGTTGTGATTGGACGAGCCTATTGATCAGGTGGAGGGATTTTACGTTGATCACCGCCAGAGAGAGGAGGATCATATGATGAAGGCTGCACTTTCTATTTTTGAGTCGGAAACGTTTTTCCTTTCTAGCACGATGGCATTTGGTCAAATGAAGAATGGCGTGGACATGACCAAGGTGATTCAAGCTTTCTGTCAGCAATACGACAATACATGGAACACGAAAGGAGCGGCTGCGGTCGCTAATACCTATTTTGTTGACGACGCGGTCTTCATGTCACCCACCGGTGCCATCGTGAAAGGCAAAGCGGCGCTCGCTAAAGTGTAGGGCGATATCTATCACCAACCGACGGTTCACAAATGCACCGTTGACGCGGCGCATGCAAAGGGCGATGGCGGGTTGGATTACGGCGAGGTAACGACAACTGGAAATCCCGCGAGTCACGTTCGTTGGACAACTTGCGACGTCAAGCAAAATGGCCAGTGGAAGGTGCGGTTTGTGCAGGTGGCAGCAATCAAAGAGAAAGAGTAAGTAATAATCAGCACGTCATCGGACTGACCTTAGAGGGCACAAAGATCACCGCCGGTCGCATATCCTCACGATGAAACCTGCGACCGGCGACGAGGATGCTATCATGATAATTGCAATAGTGTATCGAGATCAAGTCATTTGATTGCCTACAGAACACCATTTTTTGTAGCGGCATTGGCGCCGGCCCGTTGCGGCCTTCACGCGCTCGCGGATGTGACGTAGCCTGACGGCCAGGTTGGCCGAGCGCTGATCGATCTTCGTTGCCCCAGCCAGGCGCGGACGCAGCCATCGGGCGACACGCTCAAGATCACGCCGACAAGGTTAGGGAGGGGAGGATAAGATGCGCAAAGACATCGATTTCCATACGCAGGACGGGCTGACGTTGCGCGGCTGGCACTACCTGCCGGACGGGTCGACCGGGAAGGCGCCGGTTATCGTCATGGCGCATGGCTTCTCAGCCGTGAAGGAGATGTATCTCGACCGCTTCGCCGAGGTTTTCGCCGCTGCTGGATGCGGCGCCCTGGTGTTCGACAATCGTAATTTTGGCGCCAGCGACGGCGAGCCGCGGCAGGAAATCGACCCGTGGCAGCAGGTGCGTGATTATCGGGACGCCATCACATTCGCCGAGACCCTGCCGGAGACCGATCCCGCCGGGATCGGCATTTGGGGATCGAGCTATAGCGGCGGTCACGTGCTGGTGGTGGGCGCCCTCGACCGGCGCGTCAAATGCGTCGTCGCGCAGGTGCCGTTGATCAGCGGCCATCGCAATGCTCGGCGGCTGATCCGTGCTGATCATATCGCGGGACTGCAGGCGATGTTTGATGCCGACCGGCGGGCCCGCTATGCCGGCGGAACGCCCGCGATGGTCCCGGTTGTCGCCGAAGACCCCGCCACACCCAGCGCCCTGCCGACACCTGATTCCTGGACGTGGTTCACCGAGACCGCCCGAATCCGCGCACCGTCCTGGCGCAACGAGGTCACGTTGCAGTCGGTCGAGATGTTTACCGCCTACGAACCCGGCGCCTGGATCCGTTTCATCAGCCCGACACCGCTGCTGATGGTCGTGGGCCTCGGCGACCACTTGACGGTGGCGGATGAAGCGCTCGCCGCCTACGAGCAGGCGCTCCAACCGAAACGGTTGGTATGCCTCAATGGAGGCCATTTTGACGCCTATGTGCGCGACTTTGACGCCGCGTCCGCGCCGGCACGCGACTGGTTCGTCGCTCACCTGTTGCGACGCTAACCCTCGGGCATCAGTGAGACTGTCCGGTTCTGATGGTGGGTTCAAATGCCGTGGCGATCCACTGGCACATCCAGCACGCTCCCCTCGGTGAATGGATCGACGGCATAGCCGACCTTCATCAATGTCAATCCGTCCGCGGGCGCCGTGGGTCCGGCGCGTGAACAATTCCTGGCGGCCAGCGCGGCTGCTACCCGCTCCGGCGCCCAGTGGCCGTCGCCGACCAACCGCAGGGTGCCGACCATGTTGCGCACCTGGTGGTGCAGGAAGCTGCGGGCTTCGATGTCGATCTCGATGATGTCGCCACAGCGTTCGACATCCAGCCGATCGAGCGTGCGAACCGGCGATTTGGCCTGGCAGGACGCGGCGCGAAATGATGAAAAATCGTGGCGGCCCAACAGCAAGCGTGCGGCGTCGTGCATGGCGGCGGCGTCGAGTGGCGGCGCCACATGCCAGACCCGGCCGGCCAGCAGGGCAGGGCGGCTGCGTCGGTTAAGAATCCGATAGCGATAGATGCGGCGGTCGGCGTCGAAACGGGCGCTCCAGCCGGCCGGCACCGGCGCGGCCGCCAGCACCACGATCGGATGCGGCTTGAGGTGAAAATTCAGCGCGTCGCGCACCTTCTCCGGCCGATATCCATCGGGCAGGTCGATATGCACAACCTGGCCTTCGGCGTGAACGCCGGCATCGGTGCGCCCGGCGACGATGCTGAAAACCGGTTCACCCTGGTTGAGGTGGGCGGCGGCATGTTCCAGCAGGTCCTGGATCGACATCCCCGAGGCCTGCCGCTGCCATCCCACGTAACCGGTACCATCGTACTCGAGCCGCAGCCCCCAACGGGTCATCAGCCGAGGGCGGTGCCGGCGGGAACCGGGTGACCCCGCAGAAAGGCCGCGGCGTCCAGGGCTGCGCGCCCGGGAAGCTGGACGCGCGTCAGCCTGACCGCGCCGCTGCCACAAGCCACCGCCAGCATGCCGTCGATCACGCTACCCGCGGCGCCCGATCGTTCGATCGGCTCGACGGCCAGGACCTTCAGCACGATCCCGTGCAGCGTGGTGAACGTGCCCGGCCACGGGTCGAACGCCCGCACCTGGCGGTCGATGGCCTCGGCTGATTGCCGCCAGTCGATACGACCGTCTTCACGACTAAGCTTGGGCGCGTAGGTCGCACCGGCTTCGGGTTGCGGTTGGGCGGCGGGCGCCGTCGACAAGGTTTCCTGGATCAGCGTCGCACCGATCGTCGCCAGCGTGTCGTGCAACATCGCCGTGGTCGTACGCGGCGTGATCGGCACCGACCGCGACAGCAGCATCGCTCCGGTGTCGAGCCCGGCGTCCATCTGCATGATGGTGATCCCGGTCACGACATCGCCGGCGAGGATGGCGGCCTGGATTGGTGCCGCGCCGCGCCAGCGCGGCAGCAGGCTTGCATGGATATTAAGGCAACCCCGCCGCGGTGCATCCAGCATCACCTGCGGCAAGATCAGTCCATAGGCAGCGACGACCGCGGCATCCAGATCAAGTGCGGCAAAGGCGGCGTGCGCCTTCGGGTCATGCCGAAGCCTAGCCGGTGTGCGCACCGGTAGGCCGAGTTTTTGGGCGGCGACATGAACCGGGCAACGCTGCACCGGGTGGCCGCGACCGGCGGGCCGGGGCGGTTGGCAATAAACCGCGGCAATGCTGTGTCCGGCCTCATGCAGTGCGCGTAGCGCTGGGACGGCGAACGCCGGACTTCCCATGAAGGCAAGGCGCATCGGGTCAGCATCGTCCATCGGGGAACCACGACCCAGATCCGCTTGCGCCAGCGTTGCGGCTGGCTGAACCATCAAGATCTCGCATCGCTGATGCCAAGCATCGTTCCAGAAAACCTCTACCGCTTCTGTTCATCACGTTTCTGACGCTGTTCCTTGGCCAGCCGGCGCATGATCATGTTGCGCTTGAGGATCGAAAGATGATCGACGAACAAAATGCCGTCCAGATGGTCGATCTCGTGCTGCAAACAGGCCGCCAACAGTCCGTCCGCTTCAATTTCCTGCCTGGCGCCGGATACGTCCAGATAGCGCACCTTGACTCTCGCGGGACGGCTCACGTCGGCGAATTGGTTTGGCAGTGACAGGCAACCCTCTTCGCGAGTGGCGAGCTCATCGCTAACGGTAACGACCTCCGGATTGACCATGGCGTACGGCTGGTTCTTGTCATCAGGCATCAGGTCGACCACGACGACCCGCAGACCTTGCCCAACCTGCGGCGCGGCAAGGCCGATACCCGGCGCTTTGTACATGGTTGCGAACATGTGCGGGATAAGTTCGCGCACCAGCTCGGTGTCGCCAGGCTGCACCCCCCGCGCGCGCGTCTTCAGCAACTGATTGGGGGCAATCAGGATTGGCAGCGGCGTGGCCCCCAACGCGCCGAACGCTGTTGTAGGCGATCGGCCTGAAGCCTCAGAATTGTTCAGACTGGCAAGCTTGTTCATCCCACCAAAGATGTAGCGGCGCGGCTGGCCGCGATCAACGGCTGCGTCCCGGTTACGCGACGAGGCACTTTAGTGTCCCAGCTACGACCCCTTGCAAGTGCGACGATCGGCGCCAAGATGTTACAGTGTCCGGATGCCAAAAGGGTCCGGACGTCTGCTTCGCTCGCAGGAGGGGGCCTTGAGTACTCGAATGTTTACGTCGCCTTTGTTCCTGGGTTTCGATCATCTCGAGCAGATGTTGGAGCGTGCGTCGAAAACTTCGTCGGACGGTTATCCGCCCTATAACATTGAGCAAATCAGCCCGACTGGGCTGCGTATTACGCTCGCGGTAGCCGGCTTCATCATGGATGACCTGCAAATCACCCAGGAAGACAACCAATTGGTGATTAGGGGGCGACAAACGGATGATAGCCAAGGTCGCATCTTCCTGCACCGCGGCATCGCGGCTCGGCAGTTCCAGCGGTCATTCGTCTTGGCCGAGGGTATTGAAGTGCGCGGTGCCTGGCTTGACAACGGCCTGCTGCACATCGACTTGGCGAAGCCCGAACCGGAGGTTCGAGTCAGGACCATCCCGATCTCGCGCAACGGGGCGGCGGCTAACCTTCAGGCCGACGGAGCGGATTTTCGCCCCGTGGTGCAAAGCAAGCCGGAGCGGGATGACACGGCAAACGGGCGCCGCGAGCCGGGCTCGTGAATGAATTGATCGCGGGGGTGCTTAGACAAGGCCCATCGCTCATACAGGAGTTGTCACGATCATGAATACGAATTCAACCGACCAACCAAACGCCGAGGCGACCGCGGCAGGTGAACATGCCGCCTTCGATATTCGCCATCTTTCGGCAGAGCAGCTAGGCGCGCTTGGGGTATCCCACATCGCGTATGTCAAGCCGGTGGTGGTGAACGGCGAACAAGGCTTTGCGATTCATGCCGCCGATGGGACGCCGATGGCGGTGGCGGGTGATCGAAATGTTGCCTTGGCGGCGATCCTGCAGCATGAGATGCAACCGCTGTCAGTGCATTAAGCGTCGGTTGGTCGCACCGTAGAACTACAAACCCGCAGCCGTTTGCATGGGCCCGGCAAAATCCGGGCCGTCTCGGCGATGCGCAGAGCGGGATTTGTAACCCGTCGCAGCAAATCTCTGATTTCCTCTATGTACCTCTGCACGGTGGTTTTGACTGGTTGACTGTGCCCCGGATTTAGCTCGGGCAAGGCGGATCGGTGGAGGAGAACGACGATGCTCCGGGGAACCCCAGGCTGGCGAGAAATGAGCCCGGCCTTTTCGAGGGTGAGCACCATCTGATGGACGCTTGGGGGCGTCAGGCGGAAGAACCGCATCATGTCCGCTTCCGCTGGCGGACGTCCGTTCACCAGCGTGTAGGCGTGAATAAACGCTAGAAACTGGCCTTGCTTGGCCGTGAACGCCGGTCGCAAAGCATCGGCGGCTCGATTCATCGTTGTCCTCGAAAGCAAAGGAACACCGATGAACATACGGTATCGGGTAGAGCTGAGCGAGGCGGAGCACGCGCAACTCGTAGCGTTGCTGAACGGCGGCAAACACGCGGCCCGTAAGATCAAGCGGGCTCAGATTCTGCTGGCCGCTGACGCCGGCGTCAGCGACGACGTGATCGCCGGCAGCGTCTCGGTTGGCGAGTCAACCGTCTATCGCACCAAGCGGCGCTTCGTGGAGGGTAACCTGGATCTGGCTCTGAGCGAGGCGGCGCGTCCGGGATTCGTCGCAAGCTGTCCGGCAAGGAGACGGCGTTGTTGGTGGCCACCGCTTGCTCGGACCCGCCTGCGGGGCGCAAGCGCTGGACGCTTGGTCTGTTGGCCGGCGAGATGGTGAGGCTGACCGAGCATGAGGAGATTTCGCGCGGTTGAGCCGCAGAGCGGATCAACGGGCGCCGGCGTCTTGCCGAAGACGACCTGAAGCCGTGGCGCAAGGACATGTGGTGCATTCCGCAGGTCGATGGCGCTTATGTCGCGCGGATGGAGGATGTGCTCGATCTCTACGCGGAAACGGCTGATGCGAAGCGCCCGGTGGTGTGCTTTGACGAAAGTCCGACACAGTTGATTGGCGAAGTGCGTGCGCCGATCCCGGCCGAACCGGGTCAGCCGGAGCGCTATGATTGTGAATACCGCCGTAACGGCACCGCCAATCTGTTCGTGTTCCTCGATGCGCACGGATCGTGGCGGAATGTGAAGATAACAGATCAACGAACCGCGCAGGATTTTGCTGCCTGCATGCGCGATCTGGCCGATATCCACTATCCAGATGCCGACCAGATCCGGGTCGTGCTGGACAATCTTTCGACCCACACCGCCGGGGCCTTGTATGAAACCTTCCCGGCACCCGAAGCGCACCGCATCCTTCAGCGTCTGGAGTTTCATTACACACCCAAACATGCCAGTTGGCTGAATATGGTGGAGATTGAAATCGGGGTGCTGCGCGGCCAGTGCCTGGACCGCCGCATCGGCGAGCGCGACGTCCTCAAGCCGAAATCGAAGCATGGCAACACCAACGTAACGCGTCAGGCGCATGCATCCAATGGAAGTTCACCACCCAGAAGGCGCGGGACAAGCTGGCTCGCGCCTATCCCGACACCACTTAACCGGTCAAAATCACTGTGCAGAGGCACTCGTAGAACCTTCGGACTTCGCCGGCAGGGTAACCGTCTCCTAGCGACGGTTCAATCTCGGCAGCGCCTTGACGATCCAGAAGACCGCGGAGCTGATGATCACGAACTGGATGATTGCGTTGATGAACGGTCCAACATTGAGCGTCGCGGCACCGGCCTTTTGGGCATCTGCCAGATTAGCGTAATGCTGATCGTTGAGCGGGACAAACAGGTTCGAGAAATCGACGCCACCGGGAGCCAAACCAAGAACCGGATTGAAGACTTCTTTCACCAGACTGCTGACTACGCCGGTGAAAGCGGCCCCAATTATGATGCCGACAGCAAGATCGACCACATTGCCGCGTATGATGAAGGCGCCGAATTCATTGCGGGATTTTGAATACTGTTCAGGCGATTGTCGCGTCGATTGGCCGAACCTCAGTTCATGCCGGCGAAGCTTTGCACTAGGCTGCCCGCGATCAGCCGCCAGCCGTCGATCAGCACAAAGAAGATCAGCTTGAACGGCAATGAAACCGCCGACGGCGGCAGCATCATCATGCCCAGACTCATCAGCACGCTCGCCACCACCATGTCGATCACCAGGAACGGCAGGAACAACAGGAAGCCCATCTCGAACGCCCGCCGCAACTCCCCGATCAGGAAGGCTGGCACCAGCGACCGCCAGGGTATCGAGGCTGCGTCCTTTGCCTCCGGCAGATGCGCTAGGTCCATGAAGAAGCGCAGGTCCTCGTCCCGTACGTTCTGCGCCATGAACTGATGAAACGGCTCGGTGGCCAGCTTCAGCCCCTCAACCTCGCTGACGCGGCCGGCCGTCATCGGCTGGATCCCATTGGTCCACGCCTGATCCAGCACTGGCTGCATGACGAAGAAGGACAGAAACAGCGCGAGTCCGATCAGCACGACGTTCGGCGGCGTACCCTGCGTGCTGAGTGCGCTGCGCAGCAACGACAGCACGATCACGATCCGGGTGAAGGCGGTCATCATCACCATCAGGCTGGGCGCCAGCGACAAGACCGTCACCAGCGCGGTGAGCTGGACGATGCGTGCCGTCGCGCCGGCTTGACCGGTCGCGCCAAGGTCGATGTTAAGCGATTGAGCGTGGCCAATCGCCGGCAGCAACGTGCCGGCCAGCAGCATCAGCAGCATTATTCCAGATCGCCGGCGCGATCGCGCCCTCGGTAGCCCGATCGCCCACCAGCTTATCACCCGCCGGCTCCCGGTTCGGTTACGCCCGACCCTGATGGTTTCGGCTGCCGCACCCAGCCGACGACGAGGTCCTGCGGCCCGCCGGTCAGCAGCACGACCTGCCGTTCTCCGCACTGCACCAGCAGCAGTCGGCGACGGCCATCCAATGCCACCGAGTCCAGCAGCGCCAACAGCTTACCGCTCCGCGGACGTTGCATCCAGCCACCGACCCGGACCAGCCAGGCGGCGAGCACCACAAGCACAAGGACGCCGATCAGAGCTCCGGCGGCGGTGATAATGGGCCTCACGCCGTCGATCATCGTGCCGGACGGGTAGTCAGGGTCCCGATCAGCGCATCCACTGTATCGAGCAGGGCCATCAGGTCCGGCAGCGTCGCGTGGGCAAACGGCACCGGCAGCTCGAGCGCCTGTGCACACAGCCGCTCCATCCGTGTGTCCATTCCGCTTAAATCGACCGTGCGACCGGCGTCGAGCGACAGTTGAGCGGTCCGCACGGCGTCGGTAACCTCCGCCAGCGCACAACGGACGGACTCTAGTTCGCGCGTATCGTGCTCGGTCAGCATGACGGGAGTAGGCGTCGGAGACATGAACAAATCGTTAAAAAATCGCATTAACCCTTTGTTTATTCTTTGCTGCCAGATTAGCCGGTATGGACCCGACGCGAACTGACCTGTTCGACCTGGCGGAAAAGCGGCTTACCTGGGCCGCGCAACGGCAGAACGTGCTGGCGACGAACATCGCCAACGCCAACACACCGGCGTTTCAGGCGCGCGATGTGCAGTCGTTCGCCCACATCCTCGCCGGCGCCACATCGGTGGCACCAACACTCACCCAGCCGAACCACATCGCGGGAACCGCGCCGACTGGCTTGGCGTCGCTGATCACCGATCCGCCGAAAGCGAGGGCGTTGGACGGCAACACAGTCACCCTGGACGAACAATTGACCAAGGTTGCTGACACTGAAACGACCCAATCGATGGTGACAAGCATCTGGAAGAAATACGTCGGCATGTTCAGCATGGCGCTGGGACGCTCCTGAGCATGGTCGCGGACCTCAACACCGCCCTGAACATCTCTGCAACCGGCATGTCGGCGCAGACCACGCGGTTGCGGGTCATTGCGGAAAACATCGCCAATCAGGACACCACCGGTTCGGCGCCCGGTTCGGATGCGTATCGGCGCAAGACCATCACGTTCGAGGCCAAGTTGGACAGCGCATTGGGGGCCGAGACGGTCCAGGTCAAGAATATCGGCAAGGATACAAGCGACCTGCCGCTGCGCTACGACCCGGCCAATCCCGCTGCCAATGCCCAGGGCTACGTCAAGCTGCCCAACGTCAACAGCTTCATCGAAGTCATGGACATGAAAGAGGCGGAACGCTCTTACAGCGCCAACCTCTCGGTGATGCAGGCCTCACGCAATATGCTCAACCGCACGATCGACATGTTGAAATGAGCATGATCCCGACCGTCGTCGTCACCCCCTCCGCCGCGGTGCAGGCGTATGCTCGCGCCAGTCCGCAGCGCCTCCGGCGACGCCGCGGGCAGTTTCGGCTCCACCATGCAACAGGCGCTGGAACAGGCCGTGCAGACCGGCCATACGGCGGACGACCAAGCCACCAAGGCAATCTCCGGCGGCGGCAATCTCACCGACGTCGTTGTCGCTTTGTCACACGCCGAAATGACTTTGCAGACCGCGACGACGATCCGTGATCGGGTGGTGCAGGCCTACCAGGACATCATGAAGATGCCGATCTGAAGCATGAGCGACACCGACGTCGCGGCGATGATCCGGGAGTGCATGATCGTCACCTTGAAGCTCGGCGGGCCGCCCCTGGTTGTCGGGTTGGTCGTCGGCCTCGTGGTGTCCCTGATCCAGGCGGTCACCCAGATCAATGAGGCCACCCTGGCGTTCCTGCCGAAAGTCTTCGCGATTGGCCTCGCCATGGTCCTGCTGGGCCCGTTCATGACCACCACCCTGGCCAGTTTCACCCACCAGATCTTCGACCGGATCGTCATCATCGGCGGCTCATGAACTTTGATCTGGCGGAACTGCTGACCTGGGCGCCAGCTTTCGCGCTGGTCCTGGCGCGGATCGGCGCGACCATGACCTTACTCCCTGGTCTAGGCGAAGGCCAGGTGCCGGCCATCGTGCGGATCGGCATCGCGGTCTGTGTCACCATTCTGCTGTTGCCCATCGTGCAGCCGATGATGCCGCCGGTACCCGCGTCCGGGCTCATGATGGGGTTGATGGTCGCAGCCGAGGTCATCACCGGGCTGTGGTTCGGCTGGCTGACGCGGATGATCGTCCTGGCATTGCCGATCGCCGGGGAGTTCATCTCCTATCTGCTTGGCTTGTCCAGCGTGCTGCAACCGGATCCAGAACTGGGCGGGCAATCGACCGCACTGAGCAAGCTCTTCGAACTTGCCATGCCGATGATGATCCTGGCCTCGGGTCTGTATACCCTTCCGCTGCGCGGCCTGGTCGGATTGTTCCAATTGATCCCGCCCGGCCAGATGCTGCCCTCCGGCGATGGCCTGCAGGTTGCCGTCCATGCCGTCAGCACCGCCTTCGCCCTAGCCCTGAGGGTCGCCTCTCCCTTCGTCGTGGCTGGTGTTCTCTGGCATTTCGCCATGGGCCAGATCGCCCGCGTCGTCACTCGCGTGCAGATCTACTTCGTCGCATTGCCCGGGCAGATCCTGGGCGGCCTGGTTCTGCTGGCCAGCGTCGTTGGTGCCATGATTGTCGCATGGCGGGAGGGAGTGGAGGCCTTTCTGGGCGCACTTCCCGGCTCCGGCTGATCGATGGCCGGCTCGTCTCAGTCATCTGAAGACCGCACGGAGGCCGCCAGCCAGCGGCATCTCGATCAGGCCCGGGAAGCCGGTAATGTGCCCCTGTCGAGGGAGGCTGCGATGTTCGCCAGCCTGGCCGCGGTTGTCGGCGTGCTGGCTTATGCCCTCCCCATGGCGGTGCAGACGTTGACGCGCCACACGGCACTCTTCCTGGCGCACGCAGACGAGCCGCTTTTGGCCGGACCAGCCGGTCTTCGTATCGCCGGCACAGGGTTTCTCAGCGCCATTATACCGCCACTGGGCGCCGCGATCTTCGCCGGTTCGGCCGCGGTCCTGATCCAGACGAATTTCCTGCTGCATCTGGGTGTCTTTGCGCCAAAATTCTCGCGAGTGAACCCGGCAGCCGGCCTGAAGCGCCTATTTGGCTCCAATGGCCTGGTGGAGCTGGTCAAGTCGGTGGGCAAGCTGGTCCTGACCGTCTTCGCCATATGGCTGGCGGTCAGAGGCGACGTGCTTCGCCTGTTGCATCAGCCCGATCAGGACCCGGGTCACTTGCCGTCCGCGTTGTTTGGCGTGGTCATGCATATCTTGATTGCCGGCCTTTGCGCTCAGGCTGTGTTCGCCGGTATCGACCTGTTCTGGGTCCGCCTGCGGCACGCCCGCCAGATGCGTATGAGCAAGCAGGACTTGCGTGATGAGCACAAGGAAACCGAAGGTAATCCGCACATCAAGGCACGCATTCGTCGCATCCGCCTGATCCGGGCGCGCCGGCGGATGATGGCGGCGGTGCCGACGGCTACTGTGGTGGTCACCAACCCGACACATTATGCGATCGCGCTGTCCTACGACCGCACAAGGTATGCTGCGCCGCGTATCGTCGCCAAAGGGATGGATACCGTGGCCGCTCGGATCAGGGAGATCGCCCAGCAGAACAATGTGCCGCTCGTCGCCAACCCGCCTCTCGCACGCGCGCTCTACGAGCAGCCGCTGGATAGCGATATTCCAGCGGACTATTACAAGGCAGTAGCCGAGATCATCGCCTATGTCTGGCGTCTGCGCCAACCCGCGCGGGCGCCGTAGTGTTCCTGTGCAACCGCGATCGCCATGACACTGATTGTGGAGTAAACAGCCTTTTTCCCGAGGTCACGCGCTGTCCCGCCGATCCGGTTCCAGGTCGTCGCGCGGTGCCTCGGCCTCCCGCCGCAGACGCTTGAAGCTGCGTACACTGAACGGCAGCATGCCCAGATAGACCAATCCTGCCACCGCCAGCGCCGCCCACGGATCGGCCACCAGCACCGCCGCGAACGCCCCAGTGCCCAGCAGCAGCGGCAGCACATACTCCGACGGAACCTTGAAATTCTTGAAACTCCAGATCGGCAGGGGCGAGACCAGCAGCAGCGCGGTGCCGATCAGCACGAACGCGCACAGCAGTGGATACTGCGACGCCTCAGCAGCCAGTCCCAGCCCTGGGAGCCTGCCTCCAGCCCGAGGAACAGCGGGAACAGCGCCAGCCCGGCGCCGGCCGGCGCCGGCACACCGGTGAAGAAGTTGTAGGCATAGGCCGGCTTCGGCGCCCCATCCAGCGAGGCATTGAAGCGCGCCAGCCGCAGCGCCATGCAGACCGCGAACATCACGCACGGCGCATAGCCATAGGCACCGACGCGGCGCAGCGACCACAGATACAGCGTGAACGCCGGCGCAACGCCAAAGCACAGGAAGTCGGACAGGCTGTCGAACTCGGCGCCGAAGCGGGACGTCGCCTTCAGCAGGCGAGCCAGTCGTCCATCCAGCCCATCGATCGCGGCGGCCACGGTGATTGCCACCGCCGCGGCACCAAAACGGGCTTCCAGCCCGAAGCGCATCGATGTCAGCCCGGCGCATAGCCCGAGCATCGTCATCAAGTTGGGCACGATGCTGTTGAACGACGGTCCTTTGTAGCGCGGGCGCCGCCGCTTCTGCGGACGATAGCGCCGCAACCGGTGGATCGGTGAAACCTGTGGACGATCGCTCATTTGTGGCAAGATAGTCCTCTGCGGCAACGATAGCCTGAACAGGGCTTCGGCGTCGCCCAAGCGTGGGTCGAGCCGCTGCCGCTACTATGATGATTATGCTATGCGGATAGTGCAAATCCATCATGGCGGCTCGAACAAAAACCGGAAGTTGGCCGTCGGCGCGATGGGGCTCGGTCATGCAGCGTGCGACGCCATTTCCGCGATGACGGTCTCGCCGCCGATCATCGTCTGCCCCTCCACCACCAGCGGGCGCAGGCCGTCCGGAAGATACAGGTCGGTCCGGCTGCCGAAGCGGATGATACCGAATCGGTCTCCGGCCTGCACCGCATCACCCTCCTTCACCGAACACAGGATGCGGCGGGCGATCAGCCCGGCAATCTGCACCACCGCGATCTCCTGCCCGGTGGGCAAGCGAATGGCGAGGGCATTCCGCTCATTCGACGCGCTGGCCTTGTCCAGGCTGGCGTTGACGAAGGCGCCGTGACGGTAGGCGATGCGGGTGACGACGCCGTCGGCCGGTACCCGGTTGACGTGCACGTTCAGGACCGAAAGGAAGATCGAGACCCGCCATCGCGGCGTCGCTGCCCAAGCCCAGTTCTGGCGGTGGCGCGGAAAGGCCGATCGACACGATGCGCCCGTCTGCCGGGGCGACGACGGCACCTGGACGCGGCGGCGACACGCGTTCCGGGTCACGAAAGAAAAACAGGCAGAACAGGGTAAAGATCAGGCCCAACCAGATCAGCCAGGCGCCGAGGGCGAAGCCCAGCAGCAAGGCGATAACGCCGGCCATGATGAACGGCCGGCCGGCCGGGTGCGGCGGCGCAAAGCTGTTTCGGATATCGTCTGCAAAAGCCATCGAGACGCAAGCTTATGGCCGGTCGATCAACCGCGGACAAGCATCCTGGAGGTCAAGCATTTTTCGCTCAACTGGGGCCTCGTCCCAGATTTCGCGCCGCAGTCCGTCAGATCGCCGCTTCGCGGAAAATGCGGCCGGTGTCGCCTTGCCAGGCGCCATGGTAGCGCTCCAGCCAGTACTCCGCCTGTGTCGGCGCGCCGGCGGCGATCGCCTCCAGCGGCAGCAGCATGCCCTGTTCATCCTGACCCGCCGCATCCAGCCGACGACGTGAGCGCAACCCGTCCTTGGCGATGCCAACGACGTCGGCCACGATGTCGCGAAGGGCTCCGCCACGCCACGGCGCGTTCAGACCTTGGCGAGGAACCGCGGCCCGTGCCGCGGCGGCATCGCCCCATCCAGCACCGTGCAACAATGCTTCCACCGCTGTCAGGGCGGCATCGTCGTAGAGCAGTCCCACCCATAGCGCCGATTGCGCCACCATCATCTCCGGCCGGCCGGCATCGGCACCCCGCATCTCCAGAAACCGCTTCAGGCGCACATCGGTAAAGGCCGTGGTGACATGGTCGGCAAAGTCCCCGATCGAAGCGGTGACGCCGGCCAGCGAAGGTAGCCGTCCGGCAATGAACGCGGCGAAGGATCTGGCCGGCGACATCAATGTAGCCGCCGTTGCGATAGACGAAATACATCGGTACATGCTCGATGAGCCAAGCAGCATACCGCTCGAAGCCAAAGCCGTCCTCGAGCATCACCGCGGGGATGCCGGCCCGCTGATTGTCGGTGTCGGTCCAGACCTGCGCGCGATAGGACAGGAAGCCGTTGGGCCTGCCCTCGGTGAACGGCGAGTTGGCGAACAGCGCGGTGGCCAGCGGCTGCAGCAGCAGCGATACCCGCAGCTTGCGCCGCATGTCCTGTTCAGACGAGAAATCCAGGTTGACCTGCACGGTGCAGGTGCGGGTCATCATGTCCAGACCCAGGCTGCCGACCAGCGGCATGTAGCGCCGCATGATCGCGTAGCGGCCCTTCGGCATCCAGGGCATCGCCGCGCGGGTTGCCAGCGGATGAAAGCCCAACGGCGCGAAGCCCAGGCCCAGGCTGTCGCCGGCGGCACGCAGTTGTTCGAAATGCGTCTCCAGCTCCTGCTTCGTCTCATGCAGGCTTTCCAGCGGTGCGCCCGACAGTTCAAGCTGACCGGCCGGTTCCAGCGAGACCGAGGCGCTGCCCTGCTTCAGCCCGATGATGTTTTCGCCGTCCAGGATGGGCGCGCCGCCGAAGCGCACCAGTCCCTGAAGAATATCGCGGATACTGGCGGGATGCCCGTCGGCCGGTTCATACGGCGGCGGCGCAAGGTCGGGCAGGCGGAAGCCAAATTTCTCATGCTCGGTTCCGATGCGAAACTGCTCCGGCGGCTTGCAGCCGGCGGCGAGATAATCGGCCATTTGTCGGACCGACGTGATCGGCGTCGCGTCGGCGTCTCCGGGATTGGACATAGGGTTCTCAAGGCATCCGGTTGATAATGCCGATCCGGCCAGGCGGGTGCCTCGCGACAAACCGACGATAGCGCGCACGGCTTCTGGCACACCGGTCTGTCTGGTAACCAGCCTGACTGGCAACCACGATGACCGGTCACAGGAACGCCCGGGCGCGCGTCTGTTAAGATCAGCGTACTAGCCACAGCTGGGCGTTTGCAACAAGGCCAGCCCAACAATGGCAGCGGTTTCGGCCCGCAGGATACGCGGCCCCAGCGAGACCGGCCGGACAAAATCATAGCGCTCCAGCAAGGCGCGGTCGCGTGGTCCAAAGCCGCCTTCAGGCCCCACCAGCAAGGCCGCGGCACCAGCGGCTCGCGCCGGAGGCGCTGCTTCGTCGCGCTCCATCGCCACGAACAGCGGCCTTGCTTGAGGCCACTCCGTCAATACCAGGTCCAACGCGCGGGCCGGATGGATCACCGGCACTGTCAGCCGCTCGCTCTGTTCGGCGGCCTCGACGGCGATGGCCTGCAGCCGGTCCGGCATTCACCCGCGCTGCATTGGTCCGTTCAGTGAACACCGGGATCAGCACGGAAACCCCAAGTTCGGTGGCCTTTTGCACCACCAGATCGGTGGTGTCGCGCTTCAGCAGGGCGAACACCAGCCAGAGGTCGAGTTCGTCCTGTTGCGGACGCACAAGCGTGTCCGCCACCAGCGTCGCCTTGCCGCGGGATAGGGCGGCGATACGCCCGCTCCATTCGCCGTCGCGGCCGTTGAACAGCCGAACCGGGTCGCCGGCGGCGCGGCGCATGACCGCCAACAGGTAATGCGCCTGACCGGCGGAGGCTTCGATCGCGGCACCGGCTGACAGCGCTGCCTCGAGATGCAGGCGGAGCGGCGTCATGGCAGCGATGGTTGCGCGGATATTGTCCGGGCGGGTGCCGGTTAACCAAAAAATGCACTAACCTGGACTTCATGAACACCCACCCCATACACACCGACATCATCGCCACCGGATGGGTTGCTCGGCTGCCACGCGCCTGGCTGCCCTATCTGCTTTTGGCGCGCGTCGACCGGCCGATCGGCACCTGGCTGCTGTTCCTGCCCGGCCTGTGGGGAATTCTTCTTGCCCGCCCGTCCGCCGGCGAGGCAATCCGGCTGGTGACGCTGTTCGCCATCGGCAGCCTGGTGATGCGGGCGGCGGGATGCGTCGTCAATGATCTGTGGGATCGCGATATCGACCGCATGGTCGCCCGCACCGCCGCCCGTCCGCTGGCCTCCGGCGCGCTCCGCCCGCGCCATGCGCTGGTCTTTCTAGCGCTGCTGCTGCTGGCCGGGCTGCTGGTGCTGCTGCAGCTCAACCGGCTGTCGCAGGCGCTGGGGGTCGGATCGCTGCTGCTTGTCGGGCTATATCCGCTGGCCAAGCGGGTGACCTGGTGGCCGCAACTGATGATGGGGTTCACCTTCGGCTTCGGCGCGCCGCTGGGCTATGCCGCGGCAGCCGACCGCATCGATGCCGCCTGGCTCGCCCTGTATGCGGCGGCGATCCTGTGGGACCTGGGCTTCGACACGATCTACGCCCATCAGGACCGGGAGGATGACGCGCTGGTCGGCGTCCGCTCCACCGCGCGCTTGTTCGGCGCCCGCACCAGGCCGTTCCTGGCGGCGTGCTATGCAGCGGCGATCATGATGCTGGCGTTGGCCGGCTGGCTGGCCGGCATGGCAGCCTGGTTCTATCCGGCGCTCACCCTGCCGGCGGTGTTGCTGGCGCGTCAGGTGATCAGCCTGGACATCGACGACCCCGCAAGCTGCCTGCGCCTGTTCCGCGCCAACCGGGAGGTCGGGCTGGCGGTCGGCCTGGCCATCCTGCTGGGCTGGCTGTGACCAACAGCGCGAGCGCGAACCCGGTCGACATGCCGGATCATGCCGCTTCGGGCGAAATTTTGGATGACTTGCACGACGCCCACACGTTCGTGCGTACCCACACGATCCTGTCCGCCGCGCCGCACGTGCCGGAGATCCGGCTTCACCTGGCGACCGAGATCACGCCGATCTGGCAGGCAACCGAGACCTGGCTGGCCGAACGCAATGTGGCCCCGCCGTTCTGGGCCTTCGCCTGGCCGGGCGGGCAGGCCCTGGCGCGCCACGTGCTGGATCATCCGGTCAAGGTCGCCGGCCGCCGGGTGCTGGATTTCGCCGCCGGCGGCGGCATCGCGGCGATTGCCTGTGCCATAGCTGGCGCGGCGCAGGTGGAGGCAGCCGAAATCGACCGCATGGCGCTCGCCGCGATCGGCTTGAACGCCGCTGCCAACGCTGTGCCCGTGGTGCCACTTGGGCGACGTGGTGGGCAGCGGTTGCCGCTGGGACCTGATCCTGTGCGGCGACGTCTGCTACGAGGCGCCGATGACCGGCCACATCATGCCGTGGCTGACCGACTTGGCGCGCTTCGCCGAGGTGTGGATCGCCGATCCGGGCAGGGCTTATCTGCCGCGAACCGGGATGGCAGGGTTCGCGACCTACCGCATCGAGACGACTCTGGAGCTGGAGGACCGCACTAGCCGGGACGTCGTGCTCTACCGACTGGCCGGCGGCTGACCGATCGGCGTGCCGTTCACCGTGAACACCCCGTCGCTCAGCGAGATATCCCACACCAGGCTGTCACCCTGCGAGCGCGCCATGCCCTTGGCAAGGAACACCAGCGGCAGAATTTGCTGCAAGCGCGGATTGTCCTGCGCCTGGGCGATCAGCGCGTCCAGTCCGGTCATGGCGAGATGGATGTCGACCCCGGGCGTGCCGCCGGTTTGTGGTCGCAGCCGCGCCGATCCTTCCAGCCGGAGCGGGCCCGAGTTCGAAGGACACGCGGTCGATCCCGATGCGAGCGTCCGGATCATCGAGCAGCGCGATCGCCTCATCCCGCAGCGCCGGCTGATCCGGGTTCGCCGCCGTCGCATTCCGCAGCAGTCGCATCAGCTGCTCAATGTGCACTCCAGCGAGGGCCGGCTTGAACTCGATGTGATGCGGGAGATAGGCGACGAGATCGACTGGCACGGCGCTCAGCGTCAGGTCGTCTACCGTCAGGTCGAGGTGGGCGTTCAGCCGGTCGTTGCGAGCTTCGCTGGCGAGGGCAAAGCGGACCAGGCCCATGCTGCCGCGGTTTCCGGGCGTTGCCTCGAAACTAACGTTCTGGAAGCTGTCTTCGGCTTCCAGGCGGGTCAGCAGACCCGCGCTGGCGTCAACCATGGCGCGAAGCTGCGCGCTCACGGCGGGCGACAAAGGTGATGGCCTATTCGGTGGCAGCGCCTCCGGCTCGTGCCTGCCGGCTGCCTCCGCGCCCGCGGTCCGCAGACCAATCGCGACCGCGCGCGCAGCCAGTATGAGCCGTTGCGCCTGGACGCGATCCAACCCTTCCACGTTAAAGCTGCCGGCGGCGCTCCTGATTAAGCTGCTGATCGTGGTTCCGGCCTTGTCCGTCGCCTTGATCCGCCAGTTCGCTACAGAACTCTGCGTCTGCAGGTTCACGCGCTGGATGGACTCCCCGGTCACGGTGCCTTGCAAGAGATAACGCTCGATCGTTTGGTCCGTCCGCTGGGCGCCGCTCTCGGTATGCATCACGATGGTGCCAAGTTCGGCGGCAAAGGGCGACGCGATCGACACGGTGGGGTCTATCCGGGCATGGATCGCCTGCCGCTGGATGGAGAACGACAGAGTCCCTTGCGCGCCCTGATCCGCCCGCATCATCGGCATCGTACCAGTGGCCGGCAGGGTCAGCGACGGGATGTCCCACACGCCGTTAGGAAGCGGCGTGGCAAGCGCATTGATGGTTGCATTCGGTGGTGCGGTCAGGCCTGGCAACGGAATGCTGATGCGATAGGAGTTGCCATTGCGTACCACCTGTGGCGGATGCGCGCGAGACTTAACCAAACCGCCGTCGACAAACGACAGGATGTCGGACAGCTCCGATTGCAATGCTTCAGGGCCTGGCGGCTGGGATTGCGCCAGCGCCACTCCGGTGAGGCACGGCGTAACGGTAAGAACGGCAGCAAGAAGATGCATGGGTGATCGTTTCATCGAGCCTCATATGGTAACGGCGTCTGCCCGGTCAGTTATCCAATCAGTCTGCATCCGCCAGCCGCAGAATGGCCTGCGTCGTCGGCAGCCAGACGCTGACAATCGTACCTTTGCCTTCCTCGCTCTCGATCAGCAACTGGCCGCGGTGGCGGTTGACGATGTGCTTAACGATCGCTAGCCCAAGCCCGGTGCCGCCGACCGCGCGGGAGCGGCCCTTATCGACCCGGTAGAACCGTTCGGTCACCCTGAGCAAATGCTGCTTTGGAATGCCACCACCCTCATCGGTCACTGAAATCACCATGCCGGGCCGGTTCGGCCAGCGGGAGCCGGGTGTCGCGCGTTCGGCGACCACTGTCAGCGTGCCACCGTCGCGGCCATACTTTACCGCGTTGTCCAGCAGGTTTTGCAGCACCTGCGCCATCTGATCGGCATCACCGGTAACCTTTGGCAGGTCCTCGGCTATCCGCATCGATAGCTGGACGTCGCGTTCGGCCAGCCTCGGTTCGAACCCGGCGACCAGGCGTGGCAACAACTGCTTCAGGTCGAGCACCTCCGAGGGCGGCTGATGCTCGGTTAGTTCGATCCGTGACAAGCTGAGCAGATCGTCAATCAGCCGGTTCATCCGCGCACCCTGTTCGGCCATGATGCCCAGAAAGCGTTGCTGCGCCGGCCGGTCGTCCGCCGCCGGACCACGCAACGTCTCGGTGAAGCCGATCAGCGAGGCGAGCGGGGTGCGCAGCTCGTGGCTGACATTGGCGACGAAATCAGCCCGCATGCGCTCGACCAGACGCTCACGGGTGCGGTCCGACAGCACGATCAAGGCTTCGCCACCATCTGCCAGCGGCGGATCCATCGGCACCACAGTGGCATGCAGGTCGCGCGTCACCGGCGCCGGCAGTCCGACCTCCGTGGTTGCCGGTTGGCCGCTGGACAGCGCTCGGTCGATCGCGCCACGCACGCCCGGATGGCGCAGGACCGCCGGCATGTCGTCGCCGAACACTGCGCGCGAAGCAGCATTGGCGCGTCGCACAGTGCGATCGCGGGCGAGCACAATCACGGGGTCCGGCAGCCGCTCCAGGATCAGCGTGTCGGCTCTGCGATGCCGTTCCAGCAGCGCGGCGCGCGACGCCAGACGGCGGGATAGACGGGCGATCTCCCGCGCCAGGCCCTCCATCAGGATGGTTGTAGGGACCTCGGCGGCGGCTTCGTCATAGGCGACCCGGCGGACCGCTTCGGTCAGCAGCTCAAGGTCGCGCGCCCAGATCAAAATGACGGCCACGGCGAACAGCAGAGTAACCACTATCGCGAGCAAGGCCGGTATCACCGCCGTCCAGCCAGCCAGCGCAAAGAGGGCGAAGATCAGCGCCGGTAACCCGGCTAGGGAACAGCCGATGACCAGGACCTTCATCAGAGGGCCTCATGCCGGCCCAAAGTGAACCGGCCACGGCATCGGGCTCAGACGGCCGGATCGACACGCTGATGGCGTGCCCGGACGCCGCGTTCGATTGCCACCGAGGTCAACGGGTCGAGACCCAGCTCGGTGCGCACAAAGTCCAGCATGTCCAGCGATTGTCGCTTCAAGGCCTGATCGCCGGCAACCACCTCGCATGCCAGGGCATATGCGGTTTCGCGCAACCTGGGTGCGAGCGCGGCGCGCATCAGGCGGCCGGCATGGGCCAGCCCCTCCTCTTCACGCAGCAGACCAACCGCGGCATCGGTGACGTCGACCAACTGGTCCGTGGTGAAATTCTGGAACGCTGGCAGGGTCTGCACCTGGCCAGACATCACGCCGATTTCTCGGTCGGTGATCCCGCCATCCGCAGCGGAGACCAGGACCATGGTCAACACCAATGCCTCGGGTGCGTTCAAGGCGTCCAGGGAACGCATGGTATCCTCCGCGCCGGTTCGGCGAAAGTTGAGCAGCAAGGCCGTCGAGCGGGCGCCCGTCGGTTTGGAGCATCTCTCAGCCATGACGCGGAGTGGACCCCGTATTTCCGAACAGCCTTAATGTGCTCTTCTATTGCCCATCGACGCCGGGCGATACATCGCTTTTGTTTGACTTTAACTTATTTCATCTAACTTGCACCACGTGGGCGGGCATAGTCATTTCGCGGTCATGCTTCCTCGTGCTCTGATGCAGCCTAAAAGTGCAGCCTGCTCAGACCACGATTTGGTGGGCGTTAGCCAACGCCTAATTCGGCGACGCATCATACCACTAGCGATCAGGCGTTAGCAATGTCCGTGTTCGCAAGAACGCCGCGGTCTCCGCCACCGCCACCGCCAGTCCGACTCGGCGCACCACCACTCCCGCTGGAAACGCCGACATCAGCCGGTTCGGCGCCTGACGGTCAAGCAGTACGAACACGCCATGGTCCGAGGCACGGCGGATCAGCCGCCCGAAAGCCTGACGCAGGCGCAGCCGCACGATCCGGTCGTCGTAGCCTTTCGGGTCGCCGTCCGACAGATGGATGCGTCGTTCCCGGTGCAGGATATCGGGGCGAGGCCACGGTGTCCGCTCGAACACCACCAGCCGCAGCGCATTGCCCGGTACATCGACACCATCGCGCATCGCGTCGGTGCCGAGCAGGCAGCTTTCTTCCTCGGCACGGAAGATGTCGACCAGTGTGGCATTGCCCATGGCGTCAACATGCTGGGCATAGAGCGGGATGCCGGCCTGCTCCAGTTCGGGCGCGATGCGAGCGTGCACGGCACGCAACCGGCTGATAGCGGTAAACAGGCCGAGGCCGCCGCCGCCGGCTGCGAGGAAGAGGGCGCGGTAGGCGGCGGCCAACTGGTTCAGGTCGCCGGGCGCCAAGTCGGTAACGACGAAGGCGCGGGTCTGTTCGGCGTAATTGAACGGCGAGGCCACAGTGACGCGGATCGCCGGCGACGGCAGATGCGGCGCACCGACGCGGGCCTCGGCTGCCGCCCAGGCGATCTCGGGGTCCTGATCGCCCGAGTCGCGCAATGTGGCGGAGGTCACCAGCAAACCTTGCGCCGGTGTCGCCAGCGTAGCGGCAAAGGGGATCGTCGGGTCGAGCCAGTGGCGGTGCAGCCCGACATTGATGTCGCGTACCGCTTCAGGCTGGCGAGCGCTGTCCCGACGGTCGAGCCGCAGGAACAACACGTGCCCGGGGCGCTGGCCGGGTTCGGCTGGCGGTTCGGTCAGCGTCCACAGCATCGACTGCCACGCCTGCAAGGGGTTCAGCGCGCGCCGGTTCAGCGACCGGCCGAGTGCCTCAATCCGGTTGCGGGTGGCCTCATCCATGTCCTCGGCTTCGTCATCCAGCCGCGCCAGCAGGCGTTCGCGCAGCGTGGCAAGCGGTTCGGCGATGCGCGCCAGGGCACGAGCCAGGCGGTCAGCGGCCTGTGCGAGGTCTTTATTGACCGGGAAGACATCGCATTCCATCGCATTAGCAAAGGCAGGCGGTGTCTGGCGCGCAGCCGCATGAAATGGCGCTGCCGCATCGGCGCCTGAGGTGCGGCCAAGGACCTGTCGACGGACCAGGCGCAGGAACGCCTCTGCCGGGTTGGGACGGGCCGGCTCGACGCCCGCCAGTTCCGCGCCCTCCTCCTGCAGCCGGCTGGACCAGTCGGAAGGCGGCAGGGCGCTGGCAGCCTGCAGCGCGGCGTCCAGCGGCGCGACCAGGGCGGGGCGATCCGCCACCAAGTCTTCCAATCGTTTGCGCAGGCCTCGGGCGCGCGATCGGCCGCCTTCGGCGCCACACAGCCAGCGGCGCAATTCAGCGGTTTCCAGGCCGGATAGCTCGGCGGAGAACGCGCTATCGGCGGCGTCGAAGACGTGGTGGCCCTCATCGAACACGTAGCGCGTCGGCACGGCGTTGTCGTCCAGCCCGCCCCAAGCCGCCTGGGTCATCACCAGCGCATGATTGGCGACCACCAGTTCGGCTGTGCGGGAGCGGCGGATCGTGTGTTCGACGAAGCAGCGGCGCCAGTGCGGGCAGGCGGCATGGATGCATTCACCGCGGCGGTCGGCAAGCGAGGCAATCAGGCCGCCGCCATGCAATTCGGGCAGCCAGCCGGGCAGGTCGCCGCCCTGGATGTCGCCGTCAGCGGTTGCCATGGCCCAACGGGCGATCAGGCCGAGCGGAATGGTCTGCTGGTTCATGAAACCGCCAGTGGCGGTGCCAATGGCGTCCTCCAGGTTCAGCAGGCACAGGTAATTTTCGCGGCCCTTGCGTACGACGACCCGGCGGCGACGCTCGGTCGGGTCGGGGATCAGGCGTTCCAGCTCGCTGTCGATCTGCCGCTGCAAGTGACGGGTAAACGTGCTGATCCATACCGCGCCCTTGTTCTTTTCCGCCCAGACGCTGGCAGGCGCCAGGTAGGCTAGTGTCTTGCCGGTGCCGGTACCCGCTTCGGCCAGCACCATATGCGGATCGCCGCGGATCTCGCGCGGGGCAAAGGCGGCGGTGGCGGCGCCGGCATAATCCGCCTGCCCAGGGCGCTGTTCGGCGTGCGGCCCCAGCATGGCGGCAAGCCGGCCGCGGGCTTCCGACTGGGAAACGGGATGCGAGGCGGGTGGCGGCAGCGGCGCGGTGTCATCCCACTCCGGCAGGCGCTTCCAGATTTTCAGCGGTTCGTTGGAAGCCGGCGCATCGGGTCGGCCGAGGGCGTGCGTCACATAGCCGCCCCAGCCCCAGCCGGCCTTCTGCATGCGCGCGGCCAGGCCGGCAGCGTCACGGTTCAGCAGCGTGTCCCGGCCTTGGGCAAGCTGATTGAGCAAGGCAGCGGCCAGGTCGGGCAGTCGCGTCACCTCGGCTTCCAGACCAATCGGTGGCCGGTCATCGTCAAGCGCAAGGGCCAGACCGCGCGGCGTCGGCGCGCAGGTGTAGGCCGGGCGGACAAAGGCAAAGAGTTCCAGCAGGTCGAACGCCGGACCGGGACGCATCACCAGCCGGCGGAACGTGGCTGGGGCGTGCACGAGGATCGGCGGTGGCAGGGTGCGCAGGAGGCCGACAGCATCGGCGCTGGACAACAGCAGGAGTTCGCCATCCGGGGTCAGGATCGCGGCTCGGCCATGACCCGCGACCACGGAGGGGGCGTCGGGCAGCGCGATGGAAGGGTTCACACTGCTTTAATTAGCCGGGATTTGGCAAGGCGTCAGCAGGCTTAGCTCCTGCCGCTGGTGCTGGGTCAGGAAGCCGTTGCCGACAAGTCCAACGAGTTGACCGCAATCCCCGCGCTCCTGGCCAGGCTTGCCGAGAATGACGGGCTGCGCGGCGCTCTCGTCTCCATCGACGCCATCGCCACCAATGCCACCATCGCGTCCTCCATCAAGGACGCCGGCGCCGACTATCTGCTGGCGGTGAAGGCAAACCAGCCCACCCTGCGCGCCGAGGTCGAGGCCTGCTTCGCCTCAGCCCCTTCGGGCGCCATCGACCCCCATGCCGAGCACGACAAGGGGCACGGCCGCGTCGAGCAGCGCACCACATCCGTCATGCGCGAGGTCGATTGGCTGTCGGGCGAGCGCCGATTTCCCGGCGAGTTGCGGCTGCCGGGCGTGGCCTGTGTGATCCGCGTCGAGGCCTGCATCCAGCGCGGCAAGACGATGCACACGGAAACCAGATACTACATCTCCTCAGCGCCGCTCGACGCGATCAAGGCCGCACAGGCGGTGCGTGGCCACTGGGCCATCGAGAACAGCCTCCACTGGGTGCTGGACGTCGGCGCTTTTATCGATGGTTGCAAGCCGCTGATTCCCCTATTTGGCTCCTTACGGCTTCTTCGCCGCCGAAGACTTCCTTCCAAGCGGCGCGCAAAGCAACATCGGCATCGTGCATGGTGGCGGGGATGCCCAGGGCCGCGAGGCTGGTGACGCCGTACTGCGGCAGCCCGCAGGGCACAATGCCGTCGAAATGCGCCAGGTTCGGCTCCACGTTCAGCGCGACGCCGTGCCAACTGACCCATCTTGTTACCCGCACTCCAATGGCGCCGATCTTCGCTTCGGAGGCGCCGCCGTCCGCGGACTTGATCCGCGGGTCGGCGACCCAGATGCCGACGCGGCCGTCGCGGCGTTCGCCCTTGATATTGAAGCGGTCAAGGGCGCGGATCAGCCACTCCTCCAGGCCGTTGACGTAGCAGCGGATATCCTGCGCGGGGACACGGCCATGCGGGCGGGTCAGGTCGAGCATCACGTATGCGGTGCGCTGGCCCGGACCGTGATAGGTCCATTGTCCGCCACGGCCGGCCTTGAAGGTGGGAAAGCGGTTGGGATCGGTCAGTTCGTCCGATTTGGCCGAAGTGCCGGCTGTGTACAACGGCGGGTGCTCCACCAGCCAGATGAGCTCGTCTGCTGTTCCGTTACGGATGGCGGCGACGCGCCGCTGCATGACATCCACAGCGTCGGGATAGTTAATCAGGCCGTCGTCAACACGCCACTCGGGAAGGTGCCAGTCAGACGCGGTTTTGACAATGGGCACGCTGGTCATTGAACCAGTGTCATTCATCCGCTATACCCCCGCGTCTGTCGAAGCGCGTGCGGTCGTGGCGGAATGGTAGACGCGCAAGCTTGAGGTGCTTGTGGGGGTAACCTCGTGGAAGTTCGAGTCTTCTCGACCGCATTATTCCGGCGCTCCTCTGATCGGCCGCGCTGTTGCGCCATAGAGTGATGACAAGCTAAAATATCGGTTGCTCGGCCGCATGGCCGAAAACCGGTTACAAACATCTGGGTAGGCACCACCTTGCTTGCAGCTCTTGTGATTGCGCTGCCAGATGCTTTCGATTTCGGCTATTTCCTGTTTGCGACCCTCTCGGTGATAGGAACTGCTTTCCGTCTCGCCGCGCAGATTAACGTCGATGCCGTCATCCAAGAGGCTTGTTCTACCCCGCCTTACGATGCCCATCGTAATCTTCCGGAATCGTCTCCTAGCACCGCGTCATTGACAGGGAGACCGACAGCGGAAGCCATGGCTTGTCGGGCCAGACCCAGCAGCCATCGGCATCGGGTACCAGTTGAGAGAACGCCTTCCAGGTAAGACGTGGGTGCTCCCGCAGCCAGTCCAGACGTAAGCCAGCGTTCAGCAGGCTGTCGATAATGGCCGATAGAGGATGCATCCACTGAACCGTTCGCTGGTTGCGCAGCCGAGCGTCCGGGTCGGCATAGTCGCGGGGATCGTCAATGACGATCGGGCCGAGCTCGAAATATGGCGCGAACCAGCCTGGCCTGCCGTCGAGACCAAGCGTCATGTCGTCAAATACCTGGGCGGCCGGATGCATGTCGGCGAAATACAGCCGTCCGCCAGGTTTTAGAAAATGCACGACGACACGGGCCCATTCAACGAGATCCGGCAGCCAGCAAATGGTACCCCACGTGGTATAGACGAGGTCGAACGAGCCCTGCTCCCGAATGACTTCCCGGGCGGCATAGATGTCCGATTGGACAAAGCGGACCTTCAGGCCCAGTGCCTTCGCATCCTCCCGCGCCGCCTCGATCGCAGGTGGGGAGAAGTCCAGTCCAGTCACCTCGGCACCCCGACTGGCCAGGATCAGGCTGTCATGCCCGAAGTGGCATTGCAGATGCAGCACCCGCAATCCGGCAACGGGGCCAACCTCCGCCTCCTCGATCGCGTTCATCCGGGCCGTGCCGTTCCGTATTCGATCCACGCTGTAGACTGGCACTGCACGATGTACGGGTACACGCTCATTCCAGTTGGCCTGGTTCAAAGCACGCCAGTCCTGGTCCGCTACAGGTTCAGGGTCTGCCATCGGTCAGTCCACTTCCTGACGACAGGGTCGTCCGACCCGCCAAGCAAGAAAACCCCGCGAACGAGGTCTCAGGCCGCAACCTTCAGATGCGCCGCCACCATGAACGGCGCCTCGGTCTTCTCGTGCAGCTCCGCCAGGGTCACGTCCGGGGCGATGTCCACCAGCATCAGCCCGTCATCGTGGCCCTTCGCCGCAACCTCGAACACGCCCAGGTCGGTGATGATCAGATCGACCACGCCGGCGCCGGTCAGCGGCAGGTTGCAGCGCTTCAGCAGCTTGGGCTTGCCGCCCGCGGTGTGCTCCATCAGCACCACCACCCGCGGCACGCCGGCCACCAGGTCCATCGCGCCGCCCATCCCCTTCACCATCTTGCCGGGGATCATCCAGTTCGCCAGGTCGCCGTTCTCGGCCACCTGCAGCGCGCCCAGGATGGAGATGTCGATATGCCCGCCGCGCACCATCGCAAAGCTCGGCGGCGCTGTCGAAGAAGCTGGTGGTCGGCAGTTCGGTGACCGTCTGCTTGCCGGCGTTGATCAGGTCGGCATCTTCCTCGCCCTCGAACGGGAAAGGGCCCATGCCCAGCATGCCGTTTTCCGAGTGCAACTGGATCGACATGCCTGGCGGGATGTGGTTCGCCACCAGGGTCGGAATGCCGATCCCCAGGTTCACGTAGAAGCCGTCATGCAGTTCCTGTGCCGCTCGGGCGGCCATCTGGTCGCGGGTCCAGGGCATTGCTCTCACCTCCTGAACCGTGCTGGCGCACGGTGTGCTACTTCAGCGCGCGCTTGCGCACGGTGCGTTGCTCGATCCGTTTGTCGACCGTATCCAGCTTGACGATGCGGTTGACGAAGATGCCGGCGGTGATGATGTGGTCGGGGTCGATCTGGCCGGGTTCGACGAGTTCCTCGACCTCCGCCACCACCGTCTCGCCGGCGGTCGCCATGATCGGATTGAAGTTCCGCGCGGTCTTCCGATAGACCAGGTTGCCTTCGGTGTCGGCCTTCCAGGCGTGGACGATCGACAGGTCGGCACGCAGCCCGCGCTCCATCACGTACAGCCGGCCGTCGAATTCCTGCTGCGGCTTGCCCTCGGCGATCTGCGTGCCGGCGCCGGTCGCGGTGAAGAACGCCGGAATGCCCGCCCCGCCGGCGCGGATCCGTTCCGCCAGCGTGCCCTGCGGGTTGAACTCGATCTCCAGCTCGCCGGCCAGGTATTGCTTGGCGAAGGTCGCGTTCTCGCCGACGTAGGAGCTGATCATCTTGCGCACCTGCCGCGTCTGCAGCAGCAGGCCCAAGCCCGACGTCGTCGATGCCGGCGTTGTTGGAGATGATGGTCAGGTTCTTCACCCCGCTGTCGCGGATCGCGTCGATCAGCGCCGAGGGGATGCCGCACAGGCCGAACCCGCCGGACATGATCGTCATGCCGTCGCGCAGCAGGCCCGCCAGGGCCGCCGTTCGCGTCCGGGTAAATCTTGTTGACCGCCATGCCCTGCCCTCAACCGGCAGCCTCGCCGCATCCTAGCCGAATGGACGGCCGATCAGCAAGCACCCCATAGGAATGTCAGTTCGTGCTTGTTGTGGAACAGGTGCACGACCTGCGCCGCCGGGGATCGCGGCGAACGCCTCCGCCGCGTCATGGTCGGTGGGGCCCTGGAACTTGATGGTGCAGACGATGTGGCTTGCCGCGCCGGCCTCGATCCAGCGGTGCACCAGGGCCAGCAGGCGGTCAGGATAGGCGATCACGTCGCTGCACAGCCAGTCCACCGGCTCCGGCGGCATCGCGAAGGCACTTTCCAGCACGTTGGGTCACGCCCGGCATCGCCGCCACGGCGGGGGCCAGGGGCGCCTTGTCAACCGCGGTGACATTGGCGCCCAGTTTCGCCAGCACCCAGGTCCAGCCGCCGGGCGAGGCGCCGAGGTCGAGGCAGCGATCTCCCGGCGCCGGCCAGCGGCCGAACCTCACCAGCGCCTCCCACAGCTTCAGATACGCTCGGCTGGGCGGCCCGATGTGGTCTTCGATCGAACCGGCATTCGCCATTGACGAACGGGGCTGGACTTGCCGGCGCTGGCCAGCATCCGGTCCGGCGCCAGCAGCGTCCAGGCGCCCAGATGCGCTGGCGGGGGCGGCTCGGGGAAACGCAGCGGCCGCGCGCGCACCGGAGGAAGCCGGTCGCTGATCAGCGCCATGCGGCGGTGATGCGCCGGCGCCGTAGGCGGCCCAGTTGCGCTGGATGGCCCGCAGCGCGTCGGCGGCGGATTTGACGGACGGCACATCGACCTCCCGCGGTTCGGCCAGATATCCAGCGCCCAGGCGGCCCGCACTGGCGGGTCGGGCGACAGCGCCAGCCGGCCATGCCAGGCGCTGATCGTGGCGCCCCGGCGGGCGAGTTCCTCCGCCAGGGCGGCCTCAGACCCGTCGGCGGCTAGGTAGGCGGCGCTGATCATCGCGCCCACGGCGGGTGGGTCATCATCGCGCGCCACGGCGGTGTGACCTATCATCGCCCTCGTAGCGCGGACAGCCCCAGCAGCAGCCAGCCGAGCATGAGCAGGATACCTCCGGTTGGCGCCACTGGACCGAGGCTGGCTCCGGTCAAGCCCTGCTCGTAAACCGCGCCGCAGAACAGCACCATGCCGACCACGAAGGCGGCCGCCGCCGCATGCGCCAGTCGACCGCCGCGCGGCGACCACAAGGCCGCGGCGAGCAATGCCAGTGCGTGCCAGCCCTGCATCTGCAGGGCGCTGGCGACGATCCGCTGCGCCGCCGGGTCCAACTGCCCCAGCCCGTGCGCCGCCAACGCCGCCATGGCCACTGCGCCAAACCCGGCCAACGACCCCAACCCAATCCAGATCCGCTGCATTCCAGGCACCCTGTTCCATTGACTATTCCGTACAGTCGCTACCGCCTATATCATGGCCGATTATGCCCCGAGGCGACCTGTTCCCCGAGATCGGCCCGTACGAGACCGGCTACCTGCCGCTGTCGGACCGCCATGTGATGTATTGGGAGCAAGCGGGCAACCCGAACGGCCGGCCGGTCCTGTTCCTGCACGGCGGCCCTGGCGCCGGAGCCGGCGCGGTCCATCGCCGCTTCTTCGACCCGCACTACTGGCGCATCGTCATCTTCGATCAGCGCGGCGCCGGGCGGTCGCGTCCGCTGGGCGGGCTGGAGCAGAACTCAACGCCCGACCTGGTTGCCGACATCGAAGTGCTGCGGCGCCACCTGGCGATCGAGCGGTTCCTGCTGTTCGGCGGCTCCTGGGGTTCCACGCTTGCCCTGGCCTACGCCCAGGCCTATCCCGCCCGTGTCGCCGGCTGCGTCCTGCGCGGTGTCTTCCTGGGGCGCACGCAAGAGGTCGAATGGTTCCTGCACGGCATGCAGGCGATCTTCCCGGAAGCCCATGCCGCGTTCGCCGGCTTCCTGCCGGAGGCTGAACGGGCCGACCTGCTGGGCGCCTACCTGCGGCGCCTGACCGATCCCGACCCCTCGGTGCACCTGCCCGCCGCCCGCGCCTGGTCGGTCTACGAAGGCACCTGCAGCACCTTGCTGCCGAGCCCGGAAACCGTCACCGGCTTTTCGCAGGATCGCACGGCGCTGGGCTTGGCGCGGATCGAGGCCTTCTACTTCGCTCACGGTCTGTTCCTGCCGCCCGAGGGACTTCTCGGCCACGTTGATCGGATCTCTCACATCCCGGCGGAGATCGTGCAGGGCCGTTACGATATGATCTGCCCGGCGACCACCGCGTTCGATCTGGCTGCCGCCTGGCGCAACGCTCGGCTGACGATCGTGCCGGATGCCGGACATTCGGCGCTGGAGCCAGGGATCCGGCGGGCGTTGGTCGCCGCTGTCGAAAGGTTCCGCGGCGGGCGGTAGGCTTGGCTTTGCTTTTACCCGAAGATCGCTCAAAGCTGGTTTTTTGCGATCGGATCACCGGGAGGAATGCAGCGATGAAGGTCGGCGTCATCGGTCTGGGCAACATGGGCATGGGTGCTGCCCTGAACCTGCTGAAGAAGGGGCATGACGTTACCGGGTGCGACTTGCGGGCGGAGGCACGAGCGGCCTTCGCGGCCGAAGGTGGGGTGGCCACCGAGTCGCCGGATGCGCTGCCGGACGACCTAGAAGCAGTCGTAGTGTTCGTCATCAACGCCGCGCAGACCGAGCAGGTGCTGTTCGGTGAAAACGGCTGCCTCGCGCAGATGCGCAAAGGTGGCGTGGTGCTATGCTGCGCCACGGTCGCGCCGGAAGCCGCCAAGGCCCTGGCCAGAAAGATCGAGGACGCCGGCTTCCTGATGCTGGACACCCCGGTCTCCGGCGGTGCGGCCGGCGCGCGGGCAGGCACCATGACCGTGATGGGCTCAGGCTCCGAGGCTGCCTTTGCCAAGACCGCGCCGGTGCTGGAGGCGATTTCGACCAAAATCTGGCGGCTTGGTGACCAGGCTGGCGTCGGCAGCACGGTCAAGATGGTCAACCAGTTGCTTGCCGGCGTGCACATCGCTACGGCGGCTGAAGCGCTGGCCCTCGGCATTCGTGCAGGCGCCGACCCGACGACGCTGTACAAGGTGATCTCGGAGTTTGCCGGCAGTTCCTGGATGTGGCAGAACCGTGTGCCGCATATCCTGGATGGCGACGACACGCCGTCCTCGGCCGTAAACATCTTCGTCAAAGACCTGGGAATTGTGCTGGACCAGGCACGGGCGTTGACCTTCCCGCTGCCGCTGGCCGCCGCGGCTCACCAGTTGTTCCTGGCCGCCGCCGCCAACGGGCAGGGCTTGAAGGACGATGCCTTCGTTATCCGGGTCTGGCAAGCGCTGACCGGCATCGACTTGCCGGAGAAGACGAGGGAAACGTGATTGGGTCGATAACGGCTGCTTTCACAAGAAGAGGCTTGCCATGGGCATGCAGACTTCGGCACCTTGTCCGTTCCAAAGCCCGTCGCCATTCGTTCCGAATGGGTTCGATCCATACGACGAAGCCCACCTGAACGATCCCTATCCTTTCCTGGAGGCTGCGCGCCGGGCGACGCCAGTGTTCTATGCTGCGTCGGTCGACCACGGACTGGGTCGTCACCCGCTACGCCGATCTGCGAGATATCTTTCGCACCCCGGCGCTCTTCAGCGCCGTCAATGCCAACTCACCGCTTGTGTCGCCATGCCCGGCTGCGATGCGGGCGCTGGAGGCAGGCGGCTACCGCCCGGTGCCGACGCTCGCCAAAACCTTTCAGCGCGGGTGAAACCTCTGCCGAAACGGACGTCATAAAACAAGCCGCGTAGGCCGGTGATCGCCTCCATCACTCAACGGCACGATTACGGCGTAGCTGCCTCTTCCCGCGCTGATCGCCGTAAGCGTCGCATGTCTGCCAGCCGCCAAACTCCCAACCTCCGACCAGGGGTGATCGGCAACATCGCGGCAGCCGGAGCTGCCGGTTGCGCGTAGCCAAGCGCCAACACGGCTGTCAACAAGCCAAGAACCATGCTCGCTGGTTAGAACTCTGCGCGGCGTCATTACTTGATCTGCCGGCGCCCGGGCATCCATTGCATTGGTGTCATAAAAACTTGAATTCGTGCGTGGTCCGCGTCTACCGCATCACAGCACCTTGAACCGACCGCGGCGTCCCGTCATCATCGCCACCATGACAAACCCTGAATATCCGCTTCAGCGCCTGGACTACCAGGCCTCGATCGACCGTCCGCGGCTGGCGCTGCCGCAGGGCAAGCGTGTCGCCGTCTTTCTGGTGGTGAACGTCGAGCGGTGGGACATCGACCGCCCTATGCCGCGCCAGGTGCTCAGCGCCCCGCAGGGCGCCACGGTGGCGCCCGACCTGCCCAATTGGGCGTGGCACGAATACGGCATGCGGGTCGGCTTCTGGCGGCTGAAAGCGGCCTTGGATCTGCACGGCATTGCCCCCACCTTGGCGATCAACGGCGCCGTTCCCGCCGCCTATCCCCGGGTGACGCAAGCCTGCCGCGAGGCGGGGTGGGAATTCATGGTGCACGGCTACCACCAGATGGCCACGCACCTGGTCGACGACCAGCGCGCCATGATCCGCGACGCCATCGCAGCCCTGCGTGAGGCGGGCGGTCATGACCCGGTCGGTTGGCTCGCACCTGGGCTAACCGAGACGCTCGACACCCCGGACCTGTTGGCAGAAGCCGGCATTCGATACTGCGCCGACTGGGTGGTGGATGACCTTCCCTGCCACGATACGCACGACGCACGGACCGCTGCTGACCATGCCGTACAGCGTCGAACTCAACGACATCCCCATGATGATGATTCAGCATCATCGCGCCGAGGAACTCTACGACCGCACCGTGGCACAGTTCGAGCGGCTGTATCAGGAAGCCGAGGATGAGGGTGCCAAGGTCATGGGCCTCGCAGTGCATCCCTACATCAGCGGCGTGCCGCACCGCATCGGCTGGTTCGAGCGAGCCTTGGCGCACATGGCAAGCCGGCCTGGCACGCTGTTCTGGCAGGGACGACAGATCATGGACTGGTATCTGAAAGCCACAGCATGAGCTTCATGGCGAAATGGGGAATGCTTAGCAAAGCCGAGAGGGACGCTGCGTACAACAATTCCGCGGCCGTGGCCGACAGTTCGGTGCTGAATGCGGCCCGCGAGGTGGCGTCCTCGGTGTTTCGCACCACCAACCAGATGCACCTCGACCTGCGCTACGGCATGCGGGAGCGCAATACCTGGGACCTGTTTCCAGTGTCGGATCCCGATGCGCCTTGCATCGTCTTCATCCATGGCGGCTACTGGCAGCGTAACAGCAAGGAACAATTCTCCAACCTGATTGCCGGCCCGCATTCCCGCGGCTGGGCGGCGGCGCTGCCAGGTTATACGCTGGCGCCGGATGCCTCACTGAGCGAGATCGTCGCGGAGATCAATGCGGCGCTGGATTGGCTGGGTGCTCATGGGCCGGCGCATGGGATCAACGGTCCGGTGGTCTTGTCGGGCTGGTCCGCCGGCGGCCATCTGACCGCGATGTGCCTGGGCCATAATTTGGTGAAAGCCGGGCTTGCGATCTCCGGTATCTTTGAGCTTGGCCCAGTGCGGGACACCTATCTGAACGACATGCTGCGGCTGACCGACGTAGAAATTGTTTCGTTGTCGCCGATGCGCTTGCCGCCGGTGCACAAGCCGTTGGCGATCGCCTATGGGACCGCCGAGTTACCACCGCTGGTGTCCGACAGCCGCGACCTGCACGCACTGCGGTCGGCGGCGCATCTGCCCGGTGCGCTGATCCCCATGCCGCGAGCCAATCATTTTACCATCGTACATGAACTGCGGGATCAGGACGGGCTGCTGACGCGGCATCTGCCATTGCTGCTGGAGTAGCGGCTAGACGTTTCGCCCAATATTGTCCTATCCCGCCGGCAGTGCTCGTCCGCAGGGCAATGAGGCCGGCGCCCGGGTCAACGCGGAACTCGTGACGCCTGGAGGGCATTCCGCCTTGACCGCCAAAACGACCGCCGGTCCGCCCAACCTGCTGTGACCGGAGCAGAAGCCGGTTCCCCGTCGGGACCGATCCCGCATTCCCAGCGACTCGGATCAGGAGCAGTAGTTCCAATAGCCCTGGTTCTGCGCAGAGTTGGACCAGAACCAGCATAGTTCGGGCGCCGGCGGCGGCGGTGTCGTAGCGACAACGAGAGCGCCAATCGTAATGCCGGCGACCACAGCGCCGTAGTAGGGAGCGGGGACCCACGGCCTGACACCGCCGACATAGGCTGCTCCGCCATACGGACCACGAACATCGGTCACGCCATATGGACCTCGAACGGCGGCCCCACCGTAGGGACACCCCGGGCGGCGCCCACGACTTAGGGGCCACAAAACGCGGCACCGCTGCGTGGGCCGCTCACCGCCCCCGAGCCAAAGGCGTTCGGTGCTATTGATAGCCCGAGGAAGACAGCAAACCGGTAGTGACTAGTCGGCTCATTGCGCGGCTCCCGTCGATTGTTTGAGGCCAGCACCAAGTTGCAGCCGCTCCGCCCCTTCCGGAGGGTCGAACTTGAATTCCGCGTCAGAAGGATGGACTAAGAAATTCTAGTCGAACATTTCTGTGTCGAAATTTTATTCGCCGGGAAGCGAGCGATAGGTCACGATCAGCCGGCGTGGCGACGACTGGTTGTGGTTCTCAAGCCAGAGTTCCAGATCCATTCCTGTGTAACGCAGAAAGATTAGAGCCTGCTGACGGCGAAGACACGGCTGAGGAACGCGGAGCCGGACAGACCGAAGCGCCACGGTGTCTCAACCCCGCGGCTAATCCCGATGCGCGGCCCCGCCACGATCTCTGCAATCCCTGATTGGCTCTCGATCATGAAGGGTGGCTTGTCCAGCGCTTTACCATCCATCGCGCCAGTGATGCCCAACGCCTGACACAGGCGGCCGGGGCCCCGACAGAGTTGCCGCAAATCGGATACGCCCCGCCGCTCGCGCATCAGGTCGACGCCCGAAACAGGCTCCAGCGCCCGGATGAGGACCGCGCTGCCGGAAGTCTCCGCGCCGCACACGACGTTCAGGCACCAATGGATGCCATACGACCGGTAGACATAGGCGCGGCCGACCGGTCCAAACATCGAGGCGTTGCGCACGGTTTGGCCCCGGTAGCTGTGTGAGGCCGGATCCTCCCGCTCGTATGCTTCCGTCTCCACCACCAGTCCGCCGACACCATCAACCAGCAACGTCATGCCGATCAGGTCGTGCGCGACCTCGGGAGCAGCTCGCCGGAAGAAGGAGCGAAGCGCGTCACCAGAAAGCTTCATGCCGCAGTCAATCGGTGTGCATGAGCGGACTGCGGCAATGCCGGGTATCGCGCTCAGGGATACGTGGCGGGCTTCGCCCCGCGGCCTCACGATCGCGCGAATTTAGGAAAGGGCAGACCGCGAGCAGTTTCAACATTTGACGATCGAGGTACCAGTTCAACGGCTGGCCAAAACCAGATTGGGGTTCTGCCGTTTAAACGCCTGTACTTGACTTGCAAGAGGATCGACAAAATGGCCACCAAGCAAGAGCATTCTTCCGGTTCGGACGACAAGGCGGCATCCGGGAAAAAGGGCGTCACGCAGGAGCAAGTGGGCAGCGGCAAGGAAAACGACCCGAACAATTTCGCCAACAACCCCGAGCGTGCGTCGGCGGCGGGTCGCAAGGGCGGACAGCAAAGCCATAAGAACGACTAGACTCTTCTTCGGTGTCACGCTGGCTCTTACGGGGCCAGCCGCCTTGTCCTTGTGTCGTGCTCGCCCTTGCGAAGGCGAGAAGCCAGCACAGGCCGGCCGCCCGCGACCGGTGGAGGACCGCACCCATCACTCCGGTTTTCAATCGCACGGGTTGGAATGCGCCAACGGGTGCCACAACAGGCGGGGTCCCAAGTCGGATCACGCGAGAGTGATAGCAGGACGATAAAAATTGTCGGGGTCAAAAATGCAAAAAGACATGCAATCCGAAGAGTCTGAACCAGCATCGACCAGCCCAGGGGACGAGGTCACGCCCGGAACGCCGGGATCGGGCGAAGATATTTGCCCGAAATGCCACGGTTCAGGACAGCAAAACGGGCAGGCCTGTGAAAACTGCAGCGGGACCGGGTTGATCACGAGGGCGATTGGCGGCGCGTAACTCTAGCTTGTGATCTGCGCCCACTTAGCCTGCTAGACTGTGCACGTGCCATCATCCGGTTCTCCTTCGATGGCGCGAAGCGGTTATCCTGTGTATTCCAAAACATGCATTCCGGCGTTCCAGTCGGTGACATACATGATTCCGTTCGGCGCCACATACACGTCGCAGGTCTGTGCCGCAACGGCCACGTTCGGCCGAGGGTCCATCAGCCTTGCCGGCACCGGCGGAACCCATGAAGCGATCTCTTTCGGAGAAAACGCGTCTCTGATATCGAATACCCGCACCCCGGCATTATGGTAGGTCGCGAAGATCGTCTCTTCGGATTGGTGCGATCCAGGCCGGTTCTCATGAAGGTTGTGCGGTCCGAAATTGCCCAGGTGGCAATAGTCTCGATCCATCGGCGTGGGCAACGTGGCGATTGGCACCGGATTGTCCGAGGCCCGCACATCCAGAACCCAGGTATGGAAAATCCCTTTCGCACAACCGTCAGCATTCGACTCGTCGGCGACGACGGCGAGGCTGCGATCCGGCAGTGGTAGCGGCGTATGCGTGCCGCCCGGGAACGGCGGTGACCAGTTGATATGCGACAGCAGCTTCGGCGCCGCCGGATCGCTGATGTCGTGGATGGTGAACCCGCCGTCGCGCCAGGCCGCGTAACCGCGGTCCCCGGCGGTGATCATGTGGTGCAGCGCATAGCGCTTGCCTTTCGGCGCGGCCGAAGTCTCACCCGCCGCCCGGTTCATGCCCGGTAACCACCACTTCGAAACGATCTCCGGCCTGGTGAGGTCCTTTACGTCGACGATGCACAGGATGTGGTCGGTGAAACCGTCGAAATGCGCCGACACATAGGCGTAACGATTGCCCACCCACCACAGCCGGTTAACGCCCAAGCCCGGCATCTCCAGGAAGGCAATCTCCCGCAGCTCCGCCGGTCGGGAGATGTCGTGGATCGACAGTCCGGAGCGAAACTTCTTTCGCTTGGTAATGCTGTCGGCCAGATTGTTCTCGAAGTAGCCGCGCACGTCGTCATACGACTGCATTGCGACGATGTTGGCGCCGTTTGCCGCCATCAGCACGTCGCCCGAAACCTGGATATGATGCGTTCGGGTGTAATCGCCGGCGGTCCAGAAACCCACCGGCTTGAGTTGCCGAGGATCCGCCGCGTCCAGCACCGTGATGCCATTGCTGAACATATGGCCGACATAGACATGCTGGCGGTTGACCATCACCTGCACGCCATCCGGCCGGCCGCCCTGATCGGAGTAGGAGACATGGCGGATACCGTGGCCAATCCCCTCCGGCGGGATCGGCGTGTCCGCGTGCACCAGCCGAGGCGCGATTCCGGCCGCGACCAGCCCAGCCAGATGCCTCCGGCGCGTGGTTCCCCGCATGACGAGTCCGATCCCTGACGTCTTCTTGCCGTATGATAGTGTCGACGCGGCGATGCGCGGTCAATCGGCGGTCCTTGCAAAGGCGTAATTCGTAACTCAAGAAGACATGCGATGAACCCAGGAAAGGTCCGGCCGATGAAGAGGTTGATTCCGCACGCCCTCGCGCTGTGTGGCTGGCTGCTGTTCGTGATTTCGGCACAGGCTGCTGAACTTCACGTCGTTAGCTCCGGCGGCTTTGCCGCGGCGTACCAGGCACTGGCGCCAACCTTTGAGCAGCGGACCGGCGACAAGCTGGTGATCGCCTGGGGGCCGAGCATGGGCGATACGCCGCAGGCGGTTCCGGCCAGACTGCGGCGGGGCGAAAAGATTGACGTCGTCATCATGGTCGGCGATGCGCTGGGGGCGTTGGTGAGGCAGGGTAAAGTTGTCGCCGACAGTCGCGTGGACCTCGCCCGATCTGGCATCGGCGTCGTCGTCCGCCAAGGCGCGCCGCATCCCGACGTCAGCACGGTCGCGGCGCTCAGGCAAGCGCTATTGGCGGCGAAGTCGATTGCCTACTCCGACAGCGCCAGCGGCGTCTATATCTCCACCGAAATGTTCAAGAAGATGGGGATCGCCGATCAGGTCACCGGCAAGGCACACATGATCCCCGCCGAACCGGTGGGTGCGGTGGTGGCACGGGGCAAAGCGGAGATCGGCTTCCAGCAGATCAGTGAACTGAAACCCATCAAGGGCATCGACCTCCTTGGCCCGCTGCCGGCCGAGGTGCAGAAATACACCGTGTTCTCCGCCGGGATCGTCAGCGGATCGGATCAGCCGCAGGCCGCGGCGGCCCTGCTACGGTTTCTGGCGTCAGCGGACGCGCGATCCGCGCTGATTGCAAGCGGTTTGGAACCGATCGGAGAACACTAAGGCACTTTCAGAGCAACCAACCGGCAAAGGTGCGCCCTAGCTGTCATGCTCGACCCGGTCATGCAATCCCTGTAGTGTCATGCTCGACTCGTACTGTCATGTACGCTCTATAGCGTCACACTCGCCCTCAGTGTCACGGTCGGAGCAGCACGCCCTTGCGAAGCCGAGGGGCCGGCGACCCACGACTGGCGGTGCTCAATCCTCCCATGCCGGACCCTTCAGCAACTCGCAATCCGCCCACATCGGAGCTACAACGTCGACGGAAAGCAGCAGCCGCAAGAAAATCAGCGTATTTAACCTGCGATTAATGCATTGGGTTCATCGTTTGCCCGACGCCAGAACGGCACTTGAAGCATAAAATGTCGGGTCCACCATGTCAGTCTCATCCGTGTCTTCAGCCGGCATGCTACCTTCCATCGCCTCGGCGCGCGCCCCGGCCCCAAGCCCGGAAATACCGATCAAAGCACGGCCAGCTCCGGCAGCACTTCGCAGGAAACGGCGGCGCTCAACCAAGCGCTAGGAAAGTACAAAACCGACCTTTGGCAGGGTCAGCCCGCCTCCGCGCTGAAATCCCTGGCCCGGCAAATCGCCGCGGACGCGAAGGCGTTGGGGCAGACCGTCCAGCTACTCAGCGCTCCCGCTGCCTGGGCACCGGCGAAACCCGAGGCCAGTCGGGAACCGGCTGGCAGGGGCCGGCTCGACACGGTCGCGTAGCCGATCTGATTGCACGGCGGCCTGTCCCACCAAGGAGCTATTCCGCAGTATCAAATCGTCAACAAATGATACCAGCGGCCCTTCGGCCACCATGACGTGGAGACGGCGCTGCCAATGGGTCGATTTTTCGGGCGGCTGGTATAAGCTTGCGATCTCGACGATCAGGCAAGCCACCTTAACCCATTTTTAACACTTTAAGGCGCAGCATTTTTTGGACGCCAAAATGGCGACACTCACGAATCACCGAGCCTACCATGTCATTGAGCATCTCAACGGCGTCGCCACCCATCGCTCGGCTTCATCTCCTCCCCCCGTCAGCGGCGCGCCCCAGGCCATCCCCGGCTAAACAGGTCAATGCGAGCACAACCGGCGACAACAACACCATCGTGCAAGAGACGTCGGCGCTCAATCGGGTTCTAGGCCACTATCGGCCCGACCTCGCAGAGGGCAAATCCACCGCTGCACTGTGCTCGCTGGCGCGACAAATCACCGCGGATGCAAAGCTGTTGGGGCAGACCGAGTCGACGCCGAAGCCGCCTGCCGCCTCGGCAACGCCGGCGGCCGCGGCCGGTTCGGCGCGGGCCGGCAGCGGCCGTCTCGACACGCTGATGTAGCGGAGCAATCAGACAGCTGCTCCGATAGCGGGCCGTCAATCCTCATTCGTCACGTGTGCTGGGATGCTTCTGCCTGGGGCTCGAGAAGCGATCTATAGAGCTCGATTGTTCGTTGCGCGATCGAGTCCCAACTAAAGTGCGCCACGGCCCGCATGCGGCCCTGGGCGCCGAACCGATGCCGCAAATCGGGGTCACGGGCGAGCCGATTGATGGCTTCGGCAAGTCCCGCAGAGAACGCGGCCGGGTCCACCGGATCGAAGGTGCCCGGCCGGAGATGGGGATCGACGAGAAGACCGGTTTCACCCGGAACGACAACCTCGGGGATGCCGCCGACGGCCGAAGCGACCACCGCGGTCTCGCAGGCCATCGCTTCAAGATTGATGATACCGAAAGGCTCGTAGACAGACGGGCAGCAGAACACGGCAGCATGGGTGTAAAGCTGGACAACATCCGGCCGCGAGACCATCTCGCGGACCCAAACCACCGCTTGCCGCTGCGCCGCGGCCTTGGCGACACCCGCTTCCATCTCGCGCGCGATCTCCGGCGTGTCCGGCGCCCCGGCGCAGAGCACGACCTGCAGCTCGGGGTCGATCGCCGGGATCGCGTTCACCAGGTGCATGATCCCCTTTTGCCTGGTGATCCGGCCAACGAAAAGCAGATAGGGCCGCTCCGGGTCTATGCCATAGCGGATCAGCGCGTCGCGCGCCTCGACGGGCCGATATTGCGTAGGATCAATGCCGTTGTGGATGACGTGGACACGCTCAGGATTGACGTCGAACAGGCGCAGCACGTCATCGCGCGTTTCGCGCGACACCGCGATGATCGCGTCGGCCTGCTCGATCGCTGTGCGCTCCATCCAGGCACTCAGGTGGTAGGCGTTGCCGAGCTGCTCGACCTTCCACGGGCGGAGCGGTTCGAGCGAGTGGATGGTGAGCACATACGGCACGTTCCAGAGTTTGCCTGCCAGCACGCCGCCCATGTCGGTGTACCATGTATGGCAGTGCACCACATCAGCATCGAGCCGGTCCTTGGCCATCGTCAGCGAGCGGGCGAACGCGTCAACGGCACCGGCGAATCGCGGGTCGCTATGCTGTTTCGCCTGCGGCCATTCGGCGTAGCCGTGCACGGCCAGGTTGGCCTCGATGAGATCCTGGTCGCCAAAGCACCGCACCTCGACCTCGATCCGCCTGGCAAGCGCCCGGCTGAGATACTCCACGTGCACGCCGGCTCCGCCATAGACGTAGGGCGGATATTCCTTGCTGAAGAGAGCCACCTTGTTCAGGGTTCGCACCTGTATTCCTTTCAAGCGTTACGACCGGCCCTGGTGGGCTCTAGAACCCACACCGCAAAGCCGTGCCGACTGACGATTCCCACTTATCCGGAAGGTGGATGGATTCAGCAATGTAGTCTGACGAGGTCGTGTTGCATGAAGCCGGAAAGTCGCAGAAGCCCCGCCCCCTGTTTTGGTTCAGATGATGTGGACAGAGTTTGGGCGTCCGAATGCCAGCATGCGGTTCAGGACGTGGATGGCGAGGGTGATCTCTGTGTCCTGGACCATGCGTCTGGATTGTACGGCCTACTGTCAGAAGAGATTCCATTTATACTATCAGCATTACGGAGGCATCTTCGAGCTAGCTCCGGTCACAGCCTTTATCCCCTTTCGTGCCCCCGCCGGCGGACAAACGCTGCCATGCGAGCTCGTTGACGCCATAGGCGCTGTCACCCACCCCTGACTTCGACACAGCACTGCAGTTAAATTAGCTCTGACCCCGCGCATTTAAAAGCGGGCCATCAAGACCCAGGCACAAGAGCTTCCGCCTCCGCTTGCAAATTTCTACACGCTTCCCACAACTGTCGCCCTTCGCTTGTTTCGATAAGAAGGGGCCAATGGGTCAGCAAATAGTTGAAGGCGCTATCACGGTAGCAGGGGTATGGTTCTGGACTATTCCAGGCATATTCTTGTGGATGTTCTCACTTATGTTGATATTCGTTGTAAAGACCATTAAACAAAGGAAACTGAGACGAGACTACTGAAAAAGATTTTGGAATTGTATGGAGCTTATCTGGATCGTCGGCGGTTCGATAAGTGTGCTCGGCATTATCGCCCCGTCCTGGCAAATACTCAGCCCTAATATCGCAGCAAGTTACGTTAAAGATGCCTCCGAAGTCTTTGATAACGCCCAAAGCAGCGCTCAGCGTTCAATTGATATCTTATGCGGAGAAGAGTTCTCAACGTAAGGCCCAAATCTGCGCTCTCCTTAAGCGTATATCTTCGGCATCCAAGCTGCAAATGGACGATCTTGTGGCCGATAAACCGCTCGTCACCACGAGTTCCGACTATGATCGCGTTTATAAAACTACGTTTGGCTCTGACAGGGCGTTGGAAGCCGTGACCATTGGCAATTGTTTTGCTTGCATTGAGCATCTTGGCCGAATGGCTCGCGCGGAGGTCTCCGGTTCATTTCCGCTTCCCTCTTGGTTCGTTGTACTTCGCATATTTTCCCCCCCACATTTTTGAATTCGTAGTCGCGATTCGCCTGGCCCGCGCCATCGCTGTCTTCGCTATCTGAAGACGCAACCCGCATCCCGCAGCATAAAAAATTGCCGGCGCGGAAGCCCCGGTTAATCGGTGGAAACTTTATTCAACGAGGGAAAACTCTTTCCCACCATTTCGAAGCTTCACGCCATGAAAAAGCTAATATTACAGTGTCTTTTTTGGTCTGCGCGCCTGAGTCATCCACAGTTGACGCGCTTCGGCGCGCTCGGAAACCTTCTTGACGGCTTAACCGAAAAGGCATGCGCGAACTTCAAACCCGGCTGTAGTACTATGCCAACTGGCTCTCCCGAGCAGCGCGCAGCCTGACCGCATTGCTGCTGTAGGCCATGATCGTCGCGATCAGACCGCAGGCACCGGCAAAAGCCATCCATAGCCCGGGCGCCGCCTTATTGCCCGTCACCTCGATCAGCCAGGTCGAGATCAGCGGGGTGAAGCCGCCGAACAGCGCGGTCGCCAGCGCGTAGGCCAGCGAGAAGCCGGCGGTGCGCACCGGCGCCGGCACGATCTCTGTCAGCGCGACCACCATGGCGCCGTTGTAGCTGCCGTACAGGAAGGACAGCCACAGCAGCACGATCAGCATATTCACGAAGCTGGGTGCCGAGACCAGCCACGCCAGCGCCGGATAAGCCGTCAGCAGCGTCAAGGCCGAGAACACCAGCAGGATCGGTTTACGGCCCACCCGATCCGACAGTGCGCCCATGACCGGCAACCAGATGAAGTTTGACAGCCCGACGCAGAACGTCACGATCAGGCTGTCCGTTGTGGTCAGCTTCAGCACGGTCTTGCCGAAGGTCGGCGTGTAGACGGTGATGGCGTAGAACGACACCGTCGTCATCACCACAAGCATCATGCCCAGCAGGATGATCGGCCAGTTGCGGGCGACCGAGGCAAAGATCTCCGTTGTCGAAAGCCGATGCTTGCGGTGCAAGAATTCCTGGGTTTCTTCCAGCGAGCGTCGAATGTAATACAGGAACGGCACGATCAGGCAGCCGATCACGAAGGGAATTCGCCAGCCCCACACACCGATTTGGGGCGGCGTCAGCAAGGTGCCGAGCAAATAGCCGAGGATCGCTGCCACCATGATCGCTACCTGCTGGCTGGCCGACTGCCAAGCGACATAGAAGCCTTTGTGGCCCGGCGTCGCCATTTCCGACAGGTAGACAGACACGCCACCCAACTCGACCCCGGCAGAGAAGCCTTGCAGCAGGCGTCCTAGCAGCACCAGGAACGGCGCCAGCAATCCGATCGTGTCATAGCTCGGCACGAAGGCGATTAGGATGGTGCCGCTCGCCATGATGCCCAAAGTCAGGATCAACCCCTTGCGCCGGCCGATCTGGTCGACATAGGCACCCAGGATGATGGCGCCGAGGGGCCGCATCAGGAAGCCGGCGCCGAAGGTCATGAATGTCAGCATCAGGCCGGCGAACTCGCTCCCGGTCGGGAAGAACGCGCGGGAGATGTAGGTGGCGTAAAAGCCGAACAGGAAGAAGTCGAACATTTCCAGGAAGTTGCCGCTCGTCACACGCAGTACGGTGGCAATCTTGGAAGGCGCCTCGTGGGCTGGGGCCGTTGCTGACATCTATTCGTCTCCTGCAGGGCGGCGAACCGCCGCCCCTTGGCTCCAACGGGGCTGGCGCGACCGCGCTCGCCAGAAAGGCGCCGGAATGGCGGCGCCGGTCAAGTCCGCGCACCACCCGAGCAACCCGGCAGTAAGTCGGCTTTACGGTCAGCGGTCGATCGCTAGCGCTCTGACGTAAACTGGAAGTGCAGTCTGTGTCAGAGCACCAGCTTGATTTGGTGGGCTGATTCAGCCAACGCCCTGAAGTTGGCGTTGGCCTCGGACCACTAGCGGACGTCTGGAGTGGCCTGGCGATCAACAGGCACGTGCACAAAGCCGCAGTTTCGCGTCAAGCCGACGCACTTTTTCTATGATCGATTGTGATACGATTTCATCATTAAAGATGAGTGGCTGCTGGCCACCTCAGATGCCCTTATCAGATTGATACGTCGAGGTGAACCAATGTCGCCGAGGATCAGATGGATTGGGTATTGTGGAAATGGTGCTGTCACAATTTTCTCCGGACTTCTGGCCTTGTACAGCACTGGACGATACGGTTTCCTGCCTGTTGGAATCGAGGTTGCGGTATGCGCCCTGGCAATCTTCAATATTAAAATTATTGCGTGGACAGTGCAGGTCACATCCGAGGAAGAGTGGCTGAAAGCCGAAGTCCGAAAGGCGGAACTCCGCCAGCATCTCGCGAGCCTCGGCCAGTTTGCTCCCGCACAGGATGCTTTGTCTGTTGCTATCAATGTGCCCACAGCATCCAGCGCCAGCCCGGCGCATCACCCGCCTATCCTCGACCAGATCGCAGAGACAGAGAATGATGAAACGCATTGAGTTATGTGACCAGACCTGATCCGGGAGCTGGTGAACTCCGTTCAGGCCCAAGGCTACTCGTGGACGTGCGATGGTCCACCCAGCCACCATTAAGTCCCATACCAGCTGTGGCATTTGCAGATATTGACGTTCTTCTCCATTTACCTAACTATCAGGATCGTAGTCACCGGGTGGGACCGTGCCACATGCAACGTAAAAGTTTCAGCACCATGCAATGCCCAATTGCGCGCGGGCTGGAGCATGTCGGCGAGTGGTGGAGCATCCTGATCCTGCGCGATGCCTTCCGCGGCGTGAAGCGATTTGACGACTTCAGCGACAGCCTCGGCATCGCACCTAATATGCTGGCTCGCCGGCTTGGCGCCTTGGTGGAAGCCGGACTGCTCCAGCGCCGGCGCTACAGCGAACGGCCGCCAAGGGACGAATATGTGCTGACCCCGCGCGGCAAGGATTTTCGTCCCGTGCTGCTGGCCATGCTGGCCTTCGGTAACCGCCACTTTCCGCCGGATGATCGCGACGTTCTGATTGTCAATACCGAAACCGGCGCCGCAGTGGAGCCGGTGCTGGTCGATCCGGCAACCGGCCGCAGGGTCGACGGCCCCGGCTACACTGTGGTGTCGACGCTGCGGCAGGACACGGCTGCCTGACCGACCCCGGCGGACCCGTACCGTCACCTGGACCAACTCGCGGTTGACGGACGAAATCAGCCGCGGCACGGTGGGCGTTGATCTGCTGCATGGGTTGCGCGACGATCCAATTTGGCTTTCCCATGGGTGCCTACATCGGCACGTCACTGCGAGGTGAAGGAGGGCAGGGCTCTCATGCGCCCGACGCCCACCGGGTATCACCGTGACCCGATCGGCACGATGTATGGAGGCATCCCGGCGACCTTGCTGAGCTCTGTTTTGCCGCGCGCCGTTCACATACGTTGCCACAGGGCGGTGCGTATTCGACGCTGAAGATCAAGGTGAATTATGTCTCCGCCATCACGGACGCCTCGGGCGAATTGGCCGCAGGTGGCAAAGCGGTCCATACCGGCCGCCGTTCCGTTGTGGCCGACGGAAAAGTTACCGATGCGAAAGGCCGGCTCTGTGCCGTTGGTAGCACGATCTGCCTGGTGTTCGACCCACCGGTGCTCTGAACCTTGGGTGTTCCCAGCTCCGCTGGCCTGCTACCGGCTGTCCGCGTGATCGCACTCTGCGCATGAAACAGACAACCGCCGTCATTGGCGCCGGTCCAGCCGGACTAATGGCCGCTGAGGTCCTGGTGCAGGCCGGTCACGCGGTCACCGTATACGACCAGATGCCGGCTGTAGGCCGCAAGCTGCTGATGGCCGGGCGCGGCGGCCTGAACCTCACTCATGCCGAGCCCTTACCGTTGTTGCTGTCACGCTACGGAACAGCGCGCGCCTGGCTGGAGCCGGTCATCACGGCGTTTCCGCCCGCTGCGCTGGTCGAATGGTGCCACGCCCTTGGCCAGCCGACTTTCGTCGGCTCCAGCTCGCGTGTGTTTCCGGCTTCGATGAAGGCCTCCCCTTTGTTGCGCGCCTGGTTGCGTCGTTTGAACAAGTACGGCGTCCACTTTCGCATGCGGCATCGCTGGATCGGGTGGGAGATGCGTGAGAACCTGGTGTTCACAACGCCCGACGGCCCTGTGCAAGAGCGCCCGGCCGCCACCATTCTGGCACTTGGCGGTTCGACCTGGCCGCGTCTCGGATCCGACGCCTTGTGGGCCGAATACCTGCCGGGGATGGTCGTGCCGTTCCGGCCGGCCAATTGCGGCTTCGTCGTCAACTGGTCGGCGCATCTGCGCGATCGCTTTGCCGGTCGGCCGTTGCAGCGCCTCGTCATCCGCTTCGGCTCGGAGCACGTGCCAGGAGAGGCTATGATCACCGTCACGGGTCTGGAAGGCGGCGCCATCTACGCCCTATCCGCCAGACTGCGCGATGCGATTCAAGCCGCGGGTTCGGCCACCATCCTGATCGATCTGCGTCCCGACCTGGGGCTGCCAGTCCTGGCGGAACGACTGGCGGAACCGCGGCGTGGGCAGTCGTTGGCGAATTTCCTGCGCAAGCGGGCGGGCTTATCGCCGCAAGCAATCGCACTGGTCCAGGAAGCCCTGCATGATGGCGCCGATCCCTCCGGCTTGGCATCCCTGATCAAGGCTGTCCCAGTTCGGCTGCTGGCCGCGGCGCCGATTGAACGCGCGATATCCTCCGCCGGCGGCCTGGCTCTGAACGCGTTGGATCAGGCGCTGATGTTGCGCCATCGCCCAGGTGTGTTCGCCGCCGGAGAAATGCTCGACTGGGAGGCGCCGACCGGCGGTTACCTGCTGCAAGCCTGCTTCAGCACCGGAGTCAGGGCAGCCAACGGTGCCGTGGCATGGCTGGCAGCGGGAAACAGCAGGGCTTGACAGGCGGCAAAGCGGTTGCGCAATCGTTGATGTTCGTTCAAATCAGCGATTTGAAGTCCACCCGTGGTGGCATTCATCATCCATTAAAGCGGGAGCAAACATGTCCGTCAGCCGGCCACGCACCCTTTTCGACAAGATCTGGGACAGCCACGTTGTGGAGACACTTCCAGACGGCACCTGCATCCTTTACATCGACCGCCACCTGCTGCACGAGGTCACCAGTCCTCAGGCATTCGAAGGGCTGCGGCTGGCCGGCCGCAAGCTGCGCCGACCGGACTGTACCATCGCGGTGGCCGACCACAACATTCCGACCATCGGCCGGCGCGATGATATTAAGGAAGTAGACAGTCGTATTCAGGTCGAGACGCTGGAGAAGAACGTCCAGGAGTTCGGCGTTCCCTACATTCCAATCCTTGATGTCCGCCAAGGCATCGTTCACATCATCGGGCCGGAGCTCGGCCTGTCGCTGCCGGGCTCGACAATTGTCTGCGGCGACAGCCACACCTCCACGCATGGCGCGCTGGGCGCGCTGGCGTTCGGCATCGGCACGTCGGAGGTGGAGCATGTCATGGCTACCCAGACGCTATTGCAAAATCCCGCGAAGAACATGCAGATCGAGGTGACTGGCACACTGGGCTTCGGCTGCTCCGCCAAGGACATCGTGCTGGCGATCATCGGCAAGATCAGCACCGCGGGCGGCAACGGCCACGTCATCGAATACACCGGCGACACCATCCGGGCGCTCGACATCGCCGGACGCTGCACCGTCAGCAACATGTCGATCGAAGCCGGCGCGCGGGCCGGTCTGATCGCCCCCGATCAGACCACCTTCGATTACCTGCGCGGCCGCGAATTCGCCCCAAAGGGCGAGGCGTTCGAACAGGCTGTCGCCTACTGGAAGACACTGCCCTCCGACCCCGGCGCCCATTTCGACGCTATCGTACGGCTTAGCACAGCCGAGATCGCGCCGATGGTCACCTGGGGCACCACGCCCGGCGCGGTGGTTCCGGTGACCGGCATCGTGCCCAATCCGTCGGACGAGGCGGACGAGGGCAAGCGGGCGCAAATGCTCCGCATGCTGGAATACATGGACCTGACGCCGGGCCAGGCGCTGCAGGACCTGCCGGTGGATGTCGTGTTCATCGGCTCCTGCACCAACGGCCGGATCGAGGACATCCGTGCCGCCGCCGCCGTCGCCAAGGGCCGCAAGGTGGCCGACAGGGTGCAGGCGCTGGTGGTGCCCGGCTCCGGCCTGGTCAAGCGCCAGGCCGAGGAGGAGGGGCTGGATCGTGTCCTGCTGGAGGCCGGGTTCGAATGGCGGGAGGCGTGTTGCTCGATGTGCCTGGGGATGAACCCCGACAAGCTGACGCCGGGCCAGCGTTGCGCCAGCACCTCCAACCGCAACTTCGAGGGTCGCCAGGGCCAGGGCGGCCGCACTCACCTGCTATCCCCCGCCATGGCCGCGGCCGCCGCAATTACCGGGTGCCTGACCGACGTGCGGCAGTTGGTGTGAGGATGTCGACACCTCCCGTTTATGGCGAACGGTGGCGTGCAGTATGCGTCGATTGCGGACGGGCGGCCCTTGATAACGGCACAATGCCACGCGCCGCCGACAGGGAAAGCCATAAGATAGGAACGATCTGAATGGACAAATTCACCACGCTTACCGCCGTCGCCGCGCCGATGCCAATGCAGAACATCGACACCGACAAGATCATTCCGGCGCGCTTCCTGAAGACCATCAAGCGCTCCGGCCTGGGGGTTCACCTGTTCGACCCGCTGCGCTTCGACAAGGAGGGCCGGGAAAAGCCCGACTTCGTGCTGAACCAGGAACCCTACCGCCACGCCCAGATCATCATCGCGCACGAAAATTTCGGCTGCGGTTCGTCGCGTGAGCACGCCCCCTGGGCCTTGCTGGATTTCGGCATCCGCTGCATCATCGCGCCCGACTTCGCGGACATTTTCTACAACAACAGCTTCAAGAACGGCATCCTGCCGATCCGCCTGCCCCGCGCCGTCTGCGACCAGTTGATCGGCGACGCCAAGCTCGGCGGCAATGCCCGAGTCACCATCGATCTGCAGCGCCAGGTGGTGATCCGCCCGAATGGCGAGGAAATTCACTTCGATATCGACCCGTTCCGCAAGCATTCATTGCTGAACGGTCTGGATGACATCGGCCAGACCTTGCAGCACGGCTCGGCCATCGATGGCTTTGAGGCCAGCCGTCGGCAAGCCCAGCCCTGGCTGCCATCAACCGCCGCCTGAACTGCTAGGACGCTCCGATGCCCGCCAACAAAACGCTTCTTATTCTACCCGGTGACGGTATCGGTCCCGAGGTGATGCGGGAGGTACGACGCATCATCGACTGGATGGACCGCCGCCGCACGATCACCTTCGACGTCGCTGACGACCATGTGGGCGGCTCCGCCATTGATGCTTATGGCGTGCCGATCACCGAGGCGACGATGCAGAAGGCGAAGCAGACGGATGCCATCCTGTTCGGCTCAGTTGGCGGCCCGAAATGGGATAAGCTCGGGTTTCAGCTTCGGCCGGAGATCGCCATTCTGCGGCTGCGCAAGGAACTCGACCTGTTCGCCAACCTGCGTCCGGCCGTCGTGCTGGACCCGCTGGCAGGTTCCTCCACCTTGAAGCCCGAAGTGATCCGCGGACTGGACATCATGATCGTGCGCGAGAGCACCGGCGGCATCTATTTCGGCGAGCCTCGAGGCATTGAGACGCTGCCCGACGGGCAACAGCGCGGCTTCGACACCGAGACCTATACCACCGGCGAGATCGAGCGCGTTGCGCGGATCGCCTTCGAACTGGCCCGTAAACGGCATAATCGCGTGTGCAGCGTCGAGAAGGCCAACGTCATGCAGTCCGGCCTGTTCTGGCGCCAGACGGTCACGGCGCTGCACGATCGTGAGTTCGCCGACGTCGAGCTAAGCCACATGTATGCCGACAACTGCGCCATGCAGCTGGTCCGCAATCCGCGGCAGTTCGATGTCATCGTGACGTCCAACCTGTTCGGCGACCTGCTGTCGGATTTGGCGTCGATGCTGACGGGCAGCCTTGGCATGTTGCCTTCTGCCACGCTGGGCGCCGAGCAGCCTTCCGGCAAACGCTTCGCGTTGTATGAGCCGATCCATGGCAGTGCTCCGGACATCGCCGGCAAGGGCATCGCCAACCCGCTGGGCCAGATCCTCAGCTTCGCCATGCTGCTGCGCCACTCCTTCGGGCTGGAGGAAGACGCGCTCCTGATCGAGCGAGCGGTCGTAAACGTTCTCAAGAACGGTCTGCGCACGGCGGATATCATGTCACCGGGCACCGCCCGGGTTGGCACCGGCGTGATGGGCGAGTTGATCCTGCGGGAGCTGGACAAACTGGCGGCTTAGGGGTTGATACGGCACGGGGGTTCGGCTACACACCCCCGCCGCCGGCTGCGCCCGTAGCTCAATTGGATAGAGCACCAGACTACGAATTTGGGGGTTGGAGGTTCGAGTCCTTTCGGGCGCGCCAATGAAGATCAACGGGTTACGTCAACCGGCGCCGCATATGCCGAGCCCGCAAGAAGTGCGTGTCGGGGTGACAGGAATGCATGCCGTCGCGCCGTGACGCCGCAGGGACAGGCTTCGCAAGAGCAGACATGCCGCCGACGGCTTGCAGCTTTCCGGCCACTCTGGAATTGCGAAAGTCAAACACTCCGATGAGAGTCATACTTGTTGCTGCCATCACCGCGCTGAGCCTCGCTGCTTCCTGCGGGCCGGTGACCAATGCCGATAATTGGGGCAGGCCACTTCAACCCATCACCAGGGCCCTACGACAACACCGGCCACGGTGGAAATCAGGGCGGCGGCGGTGGTGGCGGTTGAGCCCGCTAGGCCGGTCGGCGCAGCGGCGGGTACGGTTCAGTCGCTGGTCAGCCTGGCGAGGGCCTTTTCTTTCAATGACGCTGTTGCCCGGCCGTCAAGTTGGGCACGCTTTTCGTGCTCTGTCCCTCATCCTGCAGCAACTTCTTGTCTGTGCGCTCCAGAACCTGGTCGGTCGACCTCTGCTGAGCGGCGGGCGGCTGGACGCCGGCGGCCTTCTCCCGGGGAATCACCTCGCCCGGCGTCGGCTGGTAGTCGAGGCCGTTCGCGCGGTTGCCCTGTGCGACGGGGGGCGCCGCCCGATTTGAATTTTGTGCCATAGCCGCGGTCGTCATCAGGAACGCAGCAAGCATGGCCGCTAGCAGAAAACGCATTGTCATCTCCCTGCGGTCGGACCTGGTAGCAGACGCCGATGAGACGGCAGTTGGGGTGGTCGAGCGAGATGCGCAAGCGTCAAACCTGCACCGGTTGGGTGAAGCACACCCTTTGGTTCAGGGTCGTGACAGCCAGCTGCGCTTGCCTCAGCCGCGCAAGCACACTGAAAATGCGCTCGGCAACGCAGCATGTTACACCCTACGCACACCGGACTTGTTCGCTGCTCAGGTTCAGGGATTATTCCAGCACGGCTTCGGTTTTCGACTTGATCATGGCGAAGTCGATAGGCGCGCCGATGCCGGGGACGGTCGGTGCGTGCAGCAGTCCGTCCTTGTCGATCCGAGGTTCCTGTTCCAATCCGTAGCGATGCGCCCCGTCCGGCAGCAGGACCTCGAAATACGTCGTATTCTTCAACGCAAGGGCCAGATGCAGGTTGGCGTAGTTGTTGGCCGAGTTGCCGCTGTGGTGGATTTCGTAGTTCATCCCGAACGCCTCGGCCAGATGCGCGGTCTTCAGCATCCCGGTCAGGCCGCCCTTGTTCGGGATGTCGCCGCGCAGATAGTCCGTCGCCCGTTCGGTGATCCAGATCGCGTAGGTATCGAGTCCGCCGGCCGGATACTCGGTCGCCATGATCGGGATATCGAGCTTCTGCTTTAGGCTGATATAGTTGTACAGGTCCTCGTCGGCGAGCGGATCTTCGTACCATTTGTAACCAAGACGCTCCACAACTCGGCCGACCCGTAGCGCATCGGGATAACTATAGGACCAAGTTGAATCCAGCATCAGCGTATAATCATCTCCAACCGATCGCCGGACCGACTCGCACACCCGAATGTCGGTGTCGGGATCGCGCGGCGGATGGATTTTGTAGGCCGCCCAGCCGGCCTCCTTGAATTCCATTGCCTGTGGCGCATAGGCCTGCGCGGGCAGCACCTCGGAACTGGCATAAGCGGGAATTGACGTCCGGAACGTGCCCATCAGGGCGTGCACCGGCAGCGCCGCCGCCTTGCCGGCAATATCCCACAGGGCCACGTCCACCGCACCGATGGTGCGGTACGACACGTTGCGGGAAACCAGCCGCATGCTTTGATGGATCGCCTCTCGCGCCAGCGGGTTCTTCCCCATCAGCATCGGCTTCAGTGATCGGATCAACTGTGGTCCGTCCATCGAGCCAGGATTGGCGGCTGAACCAAGGAACGCATTGCCCTCGATCCCGGTATCGGTGCAAACTCGCAACAGACCCAGGTTGCTGGCTCGCGCGGCGAACGCGCCTTGGTGATAGCGAGTTTCGGGGATCCCATCCCATGTGAAGATTGTCAGCGAAACATGGTCAATTTTCACCTCAGCCTCCCCAGTCGACCGGATATGTCCAACCGGCCATTTCTGCCAGCCCGGCCTGTACGTTGGTCCTACGCCAGTCAGTCGCCGGACTCTATGACCCGCCGGACGCTGCGTCAAAGCCGCTCCCGGGCCCGGGCGACATTTCGCAACTCTGACGCGCCCCGGCAATGGTCGATGCCTGGCACATGCGGCGATCAGTGTTTCGCTGTATCGTCTGCTGAAACGACGTCTCTCCTTAACCCAGCGCCAGTAAGGCGAAGCTCGCCAGCCAATGCTCGCCCATATAGTGGCCGCTGATATGAGGCAGGCTGGCATCGATATGCGCCCGTGCCATCCGTCGTGCCTCCGCCGGAACCGGGGTGAAATCAGCCAGTGCGCGCCAGCACCAGGCTCGGCTCAAGTTCAACCCGTCCAGGTGAGCGATCTTGCCGTCGCTGCGATCGCTGACGGTGGCCGGGTTGAAAAGCGCCGCCGGCTGCCGGCGGTCCAGCCGCGGTAGAAAGCCGCTGAACCATACGCGAAATTCGTCTTGCGGCAGAGCCACGCGCATGCACTCCGCCTCGATCAGTGCGGGTGAGAGGAACTCGTCCCCGCCGGGCTCCCACGCCTGACAGTCGGCGTCCTGTATATACCAGCGTCGTGCAGTCGCAATCAGCAGCGCCCGCAGCGCCTCGTCCGGGTAATCCAAAGCCAGGCGCACGGCGAACGCGGTGCAGGTGTGGACACCAGGGCGAATCGGGTACGTTGCGATCGGCAGGAACGTCACGAACCTTTCGACGAAGATGCGAGCCAGCGGCTCCAGGACAATTGCCCAGGCACGTCCCTCCGGCGTTCGATGCAGCGCAAATTCGCTTGCCAGCTTGAGCAGCCAGGCCCAGCCATAAGGCCGCTCGAACGCGCCAGCGCCTGGCGCCGGTCAGATACGCGCATTCACCCGCGATCCGGTTCGGCACGAGGTGTGTGTCAAAAAGGCTCCGGATCGCCTGCGCCTGGTGCATCTCGGGAAAACGTCGGTACAGCTGCGCCAACGTCCAATACCCATGCACGCAGGAGTGCCAGTCGAAGCTGCCATAGAACACCGGATGCAGGTCACGCGGGCCGCGCGCGTCCTCGGGTCCCATCAACACGTGGTCCAGCTTGTTCGGGTATTCGCGCGTCACATGGCCGAGGACGATGGCGGCGAAGCGGTCGGCCAGAGCGGCCGAGAGCTGCGTCATCGGGGATCAATCTGGAAGATCATGACGACGGTGCTTCCGACAAAGCATCGATAGGCATCCGAAACCTGCTGACATCGCGCGGTTCCCAACCCCGGCCCCACCGCCTCTACCGAAGCTGTGGCGCGAACTGCAAGCCGCCCTTGGTCCACAACCCATTGCGGCCGCGGTCAAGTCCAAGCGGCGTAATATCGCGCTCCCACAATTCTCCGTAATTGCCCACTTGGCGGATGATGGTTGCAGCCCAGCTGTCGTTCAGGCCAAGCGAACGCCCGAGGTTGCTCTCCATCCCTAGCAGCCGCCGGATGTCGGGGATCTTGGTTTCCTTGAAACTATCGACGTTGCGGCTGGTGACGCCCAGCGACTCTCCGACCACGGTTGCGAAATGCGTCCAGCGCACGATGTCGAACCACTTGTCGTCGCCTTTTCGCACCATCGCGCCGCTGGGGCCCAGGCCAATCTGCTCCGGCAGGATGGTCAGTTCATTAGCCTTGGCACCCTGCAGGTAGCGAAACCCAGCGACTTGCGAACTGTCCGTCGTATAACCGTCGCAACGACCAGCCAGAAACGCCTGACGGATTTCGCTCAGGCTGCCGATCAATACCGGCGTATAGGCGATGCCCTCGGCTCGCGCCCAGTCCGCCAGGTCGAGTTCCGTCGTCGTACCCGGCAGCACACAGATGGTCGCGCCGCCAAGTTGCTTGACGGATTTCACACCGGACGCGGTCTTGACGATGATGCTGGTTCCGTCCCAGAAATTCACTCCGGCAAACAACAGGCCGAGGCTGGACTCGCGCGTCAGCGACCAGCCAGTGTTACGCACCAGGACATCGATCTCCCCCGACTGCAACGCGGTGAAACGCGTCTGCGCCGTCACCGCCACCCACTTCACCTTGTTCGCATCCCCTAACGTCGCCGCTGCCACCGCTCGGCAGTAATCCGCATCCAAGCCACGCATGACCCCACTGCTGTCGAGCATCGAAAAACCGGGTATTTCCCCGCCCGTGCCGCACAGCAATTCGCCCCTGCTGCGGACCGCATCCAAGGTCGGCGAACCGCTGCCCTGCGCAAACCCGGGACCGGCGAAAAGCAACGCCAGCAAGCCGGCTAACAGGGCACACACCGGCGCAGTAAGACACGTTGCCTGACGCATCGGTATTTCCCCTTTGGCTTCGCCTGCATACTATTCCGCTTTCGCGTCGCGGCAACCGCCTTCACGCCCGCCTCGGAGGAACACATGGTCCCAAAGCTGATCGAAGTCGAAACCGATACGTCGCTGCCGAAGCGCGCCGACGTCGTCGTCATCGGCGGCGGCATTGCTGGCGTCAGCACGCTGCTTGCGCTGGCGGACCAAGGCGTCTTGGCTGTCCTGGTGGAAAAAGGCCGATTGGCCGGCGAGCAATCTTCCCGCAACTGGGGCTTCTGCCGCACACAGGGGCGCGACCGGGCCGAGGTCCCGCTGGCACTGGAGAGCCTGCGTCTGTGGGACCGGATGGACCAGCGCGTCGGCGCCGATGTCGGTTTCCGCCGAGCCGGGGCCTGTTACTTGTGCGAAACCCAAGCCGAGGTCGCCACCTATGCAGCTTGGCTCGAATCCGCTCGGCAATGGCAGGTACAAAGCCGCATCCTTGGGCCAGACGAGGTCGATTCCGTCCTGCCCGGTTCAAGTCGCCGCTGGGCCGGCGCGCTCTACACGCCGAACGACGGGCGGGCGGAGCCGCAACGCGCGGTGCCTCTGATGGCGCAGGCGGCACGTCGGCTCGGTGCTGCGATCTTCACCAACTGCGCCGCCCGCGGCTTTGAAACAACCGCTGGACGCATCAGTGGCGTCATCACTGAACGGGGACTGATCGCCTGCGACGCAGCGGTGCTGGCTGGCGGCGCATGGTCGCGCCTGTTCTGCGGCAACATGGGCGTGGATTTCCCGCAGTTGAAGATCCTCGGCTCAGTGATGCGAACCGACCGGTTGGACGGTCCGCCGGAACTTGCCGTCGCAGGCCCGGATTTCGCCTTCCGCAAGCGTCAGGACGGCGGCTACACAGTCGCTCGGCGTAACAAATATGAGGCGCACGTCGTCCCTGACAGCCTCCGCCTGATGCCACAATTCTTCCCTGCCATGATCAGCCAGAAGCGCGAATACCGCATCCGTCTGTTCGGGCGTTTTCGCGAGGAACTGCGTATCCCGCGCCGTTGGGCCATGGACCAGGCCAGCCCGTTCGAGGTGACGCGCATTCTCGATCCGGCGCCCAACCCGGCGATCGTCGAGGAAAGCCGCCGCAACCTGATCCGCGCCTTTCCTGCCTTTGCTCCGGTGCGGATCGCGGAAAGCTGGGGCGGGCTGATCGATACAACACCGGACGCCGTGCCGGTGATCGCACCGGTGCGGGACGTGCCCGGGTTTTTCCTGATGAGCGGGTTTTCCGGCCACGGTTTTGGCATAGGGCCAGGCGCTGGCCGGCTGATGTCAGACTTGGTGACAGGCACGTCGCCGGTGGTCGATCCGACGCCGTTTCGCTTCGAGCGCTTCGGCACGCCGGCAGTCTCAAGAGCGGCGTAATCACGTTGCCAACAAGTGGCCAAGCGTGCCCATCTTGTTGCTTTCGCGACCCTCTCCCGCCGACTGACCATGTTGACGATGCACGACGCCCGACATTCGCTCAACGCCGGAAGCCGCACCGTTTGAGTGCTGCGATCATGTGCGGCGGCGGTTCGGCGATCGCGCTCACAGGCGGAACCAGCGGCAAGTCAATGGAACGGGCCAGCAAATGCAGGCCGCCGTCCCCACCGCCGTACCGCTCGTCGCCACAAATTGGCCCACCCAACGTCAGACAGTGCACCCGGACCTGATGCGTCCGCCCGGTTTGCGGCCTTAGTTCGAGCCATGTCAGGCCCGTCGCTCTTCCCAGCACCCGCCATTCGGTCACCGCGGGTTGGCCAGCCGAGGCGTCGACGATCATGTGCCAACCAAGCGGTGTGGTCCGCCGCCGCAATGGGACCGACACGACCCCACGCTCGCCACCGACTTCCCCGGCTACGACCGCCCAGTAGATCTTTCGGGCGCGCCCCGTTGCGAAGCAGGCCTGCGCCGCCAGCAGCGCCGCGTGTCGCAGGGCGATGACCACGCAACCGGAGGTGTCGGCATCGAGCCGATGCGCCAGCCAGGGCCCGTCCTTACGGCGAGACAGCGTCGGGAACCAATCCTCGACACTGCGTCCTCCGGACGGCCCCGGATGCACCGCCAGCCCCGCCGGCTTGTCGAGCACGACGAAGCGCTGGTCTCGGAACAGCTCGACCGGGTCAGCGGGCGAACGCGTCACTGGCTACATGGACTGTGTGAGCGTGAGTTTGTCCGCCGATATTTAATTAACAGCTGTCCCGCGAAGGCGTCGGATCAAACCCCTGGGACAGCCCAGACATCCAAGGTGGCGGCGCCGTGTCGAAGCTCCTTCACGGGTACATATTCGGGCGAATTCCAGAATGCGTGGATCGCGTCCATGGACGGAAACTCGAACATGGCCATCCGCTGTTCACCGTGATGACCTTCAAGACATTCGACCGTCTCGCCCCGCACCAAGGGTTTGGCCCCAAATTTCACCATGAGCGGGCCAACCGCCTCACGGTATTTCGCCCACTGATCTTCGTTGCTGATCGTGATCTGCACAATAAAATACGCTGCCATCGGTTCCTCCATTTCAGCCGTGATGGTGCACCATCAAAGCACAAATGAGAAGCTGGCCAGACGCCACCTGATCGGAGTTTCCGGACGGTTTGCTCACCTTATGTTCGCTTGATGGCAACGGACGGCGCTGTCGCAACCTTAGGCCACCAGTTCGTGGCAGCGGCATTGCTCCGGCGCGGTTCAGCGGCGTACAGTTGCCGCTGCGTCACGCCCCCGACAACAAGGTCAAGGAAACACCGATGAAGATCGCCCGCGTCGAGACCTTCCTGTTCGACCCCGGAACCGCCAAGAACCTGCTGTTCTGCCGCGTTGAAACCGAGGGCGGCCTGCACGGCTGGGGCGAGGCCTACGTCACCCCCGGCAAGGAGCCCGTCATCGAGCACCTGCTGTGCGAATTGGCGAAATACATGATTGGCCGCGATGCCTTCAACATCCGCCACACCGCGCAGGTGGTATTCGATGACTTTGCCATGCGCCGCGCCTCGCTCGACCTGATGTCGGCGTGGAGTGCCATCGAGATCGCGCTATGGGACATCGTCGCCAAGCACGCCAAACTTCCCCTCTACAACCTCCTCGGTGGCGCCTCCCGTGAACGCGTCAAGGTCTATGCCAACGGCTGGTCCAGCGGCACCGAAAGCATTGAGAAGAACATCGAGCGCGCCCTGACCGTGAAGGAGCTAGGTTACACCGCGTTGAAATGGGACCCATTCCCCGGCCCCTGGCGCAGTTTCATCCATCGCGAGGACGAGGACCACGTCGTGCGCTATGTTCGCATGATGCGCGAAGCCCTCGGGCCCGACTTCACCCTGTTGGTGGAGGTGCATCGGCGCCTCGCACCCATGCACGCCATCCGCATCGGCCGACGCATCGCGGAATACGACATCGGCTGGTACGAGGAACCCTGCCTGTGCGACAACATCGAACTCGTTGCCGAAGTGCGTCGAGCGCTGCCGATGCCGATCGTGACTGGCGAGGCGATCTACTCAAAGGAGGGCTTCGCCGCCGTCTTCGCCGCGCACGCCGCCGATATCATCAATCCCGACATTTGCAACTGCGGCGGCATCCTGGCCATGCTGGACATCGCCGCGATGGCGCAGCCGCACGCCGTGGCGGTCGCGCCGCACAACTACAATTCAACTCTCGTCGGCTTGGCCGCGACAGTGCAATTGTCTGCCATGATCCCGAATTTCTGGATTGCCGAGTGCTTCGTCAACCTAAAGTCCGCCTGCGATCAGATTGCGGCAGCACCACTGGTCGTGCGGGATAGCTTCGTCGATCTGCCCATTACGCCAGGCATCGGCATAGACCTGGACGTTGATCGGCTGCGTGCCAAACCCTACCGCGACATGGGCACCCGCATGGGGAAGACGCTACGGTCCTACACCGAGGAGTTCCCCCGCAAGCACTATACCGTCGCTGCAACCCGCACGGGATACTGACGATAGTCCCGAGGCCGGCGCGAGCCGACGCGGTTCAGGTATCCTCGACCCACTGATCCCGGGTTGATCGCAATGCAGCAGTGCCGATCACCAAATCTACGATGCGATAGCGGGATGCTTCCCAATCAGGCAGCGGACGCATGGCAGCTTGACCGGGAAAACTTGTTGGTCAGGTACGAGCGAGGGGCAACAATCCGTGCAGCACGGTGAGATGCGTTTCAATGAAGGCTGTCGCAATCAGGGCAACGTGCACGAAGTCGGAAGTGGGATTGGTGTCTCCGGCCAGGAATTCACTCTGGATGGTGAGAAGCTGGCGGTGACCCTGAATTTGTGCTTGTATATACGCTGTGTCGAAGGTCGCGCCCGTCGATGGCTGCAGGGATTGGACGATCTGCTGCTGATCGTCGGTCAACGGAGCTGGCGGCGGATTAAAGTTGCTGGTCAAGGATTGCAACACTGCTGTTTGCTCGGCGATCTCCAATTTTGCGAACCGCCGCACAGAAGCGTTCTGAGAATTCTGCAGGGCGATTTGGCTGGTCATCTTGGCCAAGGTGCCGATCTGCAAGGTTTGCGCGACAAAGGGGCTGGGATCGAGAGCGTCCCCAGTGTTTGGCGACGCGCTTTGCCCATACGCCACAGTGCTGCGGATCAAAAGAGGAGCCGCGGCACCGGTCAGGCCAAAGAGGACATTCCGACGATCTATCAAGAGTTTCCTATTATGCGAGATAGCCGCTATTCGGCCATTCCGACGTAACCAGCGACCCCTTCGAAAATTCATACCCTTAGGGGATCTTGATACTTGAAACTTTCGAAGTCGTCGCGCCAGCCTCATCGTTCTCCGCGGGAAGACTGCGAACCGCTCAGAAAGTAGTAACAAAAAGTTCTTAGTCGAAGATCAATGTGGCGGTACCCGTTCAGGGACTTTCTAAAGGGTGTTTGCGACAATAGGAGAGGCCATTCGCCCCTGCCGGCGTCCCATTTTACGGTGTGACTTCCGCCTTGCCAGGCGCCGGCCTCGGCTCCGTCGCCCTCTGCGCCAGCGTGTCCGCTGACACACGCTGCTGACCAGCCGCACGCAGGGGACCATCCATGGCTGCTAGGACAACCGACGCTCTGTCTTCAGATAGGTCACGGATTACAGGTTTCCGGCGCCCCCGCCGTGGTCGCCGCTAGGGGTTGCGTGCAGAGCGGTCCCAAGCCAGTTTTTGCGCCAGGCGTCGTAACCATCGCCAATGGTCCAGCTGTATGTTTGCCGTTGAACGGCGACGGAGTCGCCGGATTAAAGCCGCACGCCTGCGCAGCAGTTGGGCTGTCAAACCAGAAGCCGAGATGGAAGGTATTGGTCGGCGGCAGCAGCTCTGTCTTGCCGTCGACTTGTTTGTCGGTGTCAAAGCTGAAAGCCTGGTCGAGTAATATGGTTTTTACCGTGGCGTGGATATTGCCAGACGGGTCAGATTGCAGTGCAGATACGAACGTTGACAGCCCAAACCCGGGAAAGTTGGCGACTGCCGCGCCCGTGGCATCTAAACTGCTTCGTTGCAGCGTAAACAGATCGAATATTAGGCCGGGTTTGACGCCGATGACGTCGATGGTCAAGGTGTCGGCCAATGGTCCGCGTTTGACCTTGACCTGAGCCTCGGGCGGTGTCGCGCCATTGGCCGATAGGCATGGATTAAAGGTTTCATCCACTGCCAAGGTAAACAACGTCTCGGGCGGTGGTGCGGCCGTCTGCGCCAACGCAAGGCCCGGCATCAGCAAGGCAGCCGCGGTGATCAGGTGTGTTTTCATTGGTAGCTCCCAAGGCAAAATTGCCAACCTCATGGCCAGCACTCGTTCCCGCAACCGAAGCCTCATGCTCCAGTGTCGTGCAGGAGAACAGCGTGGGGCTACGGCGGGATTTCAGTTTGATACAATCAGGTTACGTTCGTAATGCGCTAGGTGACGCAACCAATGCCTGCCCGACCCACGAGGTTGAAAAGAGCCCGCACGTCGACGCGTGGCTGGCGCAGTTAATGTGTTGCCGACAGGGCTGCCCGACAGGCGACGGTCTTGACAATCACGATCGAGCGGCTTGCCGCGGCCCTTGCTGGCTGTTGCTGGATCGAGTTCAGCACGAACCGGTTACTGAGGCAGGCTCAGACGGGCCTTCAGGCCGTCCGATCCGCAGCGCGGATCAAGCGCCCTTAGCGTTGGAACAGCCGCCCGCGGCTGAACGCCGCCCGCCGCAAATGTGCAACCTGCTCGTGTCGCTGCGCCAAGATTGGGTGGCTGGCCCGGAGCACGGGGAGCCCACCGCTCTTACGCATTTTATCGTCGACATGCTCACGCAGGCTAGTGTTTGGCAGATGGCGACTGATTTCCATTATCTGCGGGTTCACACTTGGATCCGTATAGTCCAGCCGCTCCAAGAAACCCTTGTCGGAATTCCACCAAGACATATAGCCGCCCTTAAGTACGCGCCGCGGCGCGTCAATGGAGCCTCTAAAGGTGTAACGCGCACCAGGAACCGGATCGCATCCGTAGAATTCGGGTGTGCAGAAATCCGAGACGACAACGCCATCAACTAAGTAGGCGCAGTCCGGATGTTCACAAGGGTCACAAATTTCGAGCAAATATTCGAAAAAGCCCTCTGCGTCTGATTGCTTATCGCCGTCGAGTTTGACAGCTGTAGCTGCAACCAAGTCGTTGCCGCTGGGATCAATCAGCATCTCAAGAATTTCATGGCTTGCGGCAAGCGTCCATCCCGGACCGTCTTCCACTTCAGCGTATGGTTGATAGTGCATCGTGCGGTGGAAGCCCGCTGTGGTGTCATCGATTCGGGACACGACGAAAAGCGGCCAGACACCCGGCGGGATCGCGCCAGGGCCGGGCAGCGCCGAGACCGTGGCGGTGACAGGCCAAAATCGTGCCAGATCGCGATTGACTTGCAGATTAATCGCCGCGGCGACGCCAGCAAGCTCCGCATCATCGATGTGCCCGGTCATGTCGATTAGCGCGACTCGTCTTGTCAGACCCATGAGCGTACCCCCACCCGCTTCCGTATCAGGGCAGATGGTCACACTCGCTATATCCGTCGTAGACATGCCACGCCGGCTCGAGGTTGAACCGACAACCCTCTCATGCCCTAATAACGGCGCATTCTTAAAGTGGCAAGTTCGTGAAGTCGAAGAGTACGCAGTCTGCAAGGCGTCCCGAGGCGACAACCTCCTGCTCGGCTTGTCGCGCGGTTGTCGCAGCCACACAGAATTTTTGCGGCCGTTGCGGTAGCCCGCTTCGCGCATTGGACAATGAGGTCCCGGAGTATCTTCAGGAACGCGTCCGCAACGCCCGGGCGGCGCTCGAAGCCGAGCACAAATTCGTTACGATCTTGTTCGCCGACGTCGTGGGCTCAACCGAGTTGATCAGAGACCTCGATCCAGAGCAGGCCGGCGCTATCCTTGAACCGGTATTGCAGCAGATGGCGGCGGCCATCCACAAGTATGGCGGCGTCGTCACTCGAATTCAGGGCGACGGAATCATGGCGTTGTTCGGTGCTCCTCTTGCGCAAGAGGACCACGCGGCAAGTGCTTGCCGAGCCGCTCTTGACATTCGCATGTTGACCACGGATCCCCGGGTGAAAACCCGTATCGGCGTAAACTCCGGGGAGGTCGCCTTGCGTGTGATACGCAACGCGGGCTTCGTCGAATATGATGCGGTTGGCATGTCCGTTCACATGGCCGCTCGGATGGAACAGACCGCTCAACCAGAAACGATCAGAGTCACCGCCGCGACAAGGCGGCTGCTGCAGACTCAATTCATCGTACATTCACTCGGCTCGTTATCAATTAAGGGTGCCCCCGAGCATAGTGTGGAAGTGTTCGAGGTCATTGGTGAGGCCGGTGGTAGGGGTCGTGGGCTGACCAGTCGCATCCACGACCGCGGCCCCTTCATCAATCGCGTCGCCGAGTTCGCCAGCATGAAAGCGGCGGCGGCGGCGGCTGACAAGGGACACTGCCAGGTGGTGGCGATCTCTGGGCAAGCCGGTATTGGCAAGTCTCGTTTGATTTCGTGAATTTGCCGCCTACCTGGAGGTAGCAGGGTGGTTGATACTGGCAGCCTCGGCGCTGGTGAAGAGAGAGGCGCCAGTTATGGACCGTTCGTCCAAGTGCTGTGCGATTGTCTCGGCAATGACCTGGATGATCAGAATGAGCCGGTGGAACGCCAGCTCGGGAGGGCCCTGGCGGCGGTCCGACCCCAATTCTCCGCACTAACGGTGCCTCTTTTGGCGTTTCTCGGGGCCAATGTTGAGGATTCAGGTTGGCGTATCTTGACGCCGGGGGCGCGGCGACGGCGCATCGTTGAGGCAGTTACCGCTATCGTTCGTCACGTTGCGGCGACGCGCAAGTTGCTTTTGGTGGTGGAGAACCTGCACTGGCTCGACCGCGAGAGCGAAATGCTGCTCGACCATCTGATCAGGGAATTGAGCGGGCAAAGCGCCGTAATCCTGGTCACCTATCGGCCCGGCTACCAGGAGCGCTGGAAGCGCGCGGCAAGCTACCAGCGTCACAACATCGAACCACTTTCCGAAGCCGATTGCCGCCTGCTGGTTGATGCGAAGCTTGGCGCCCACCCCAGCCTCTCAGCGGTCAAGACGCAACTCGTGGCGCGCACGCAGGGCGTCCCGCTGTTCGTCGAAGAAATGGTCAAGACCCTCAGCGAGACGGCAATCGTCGACGGAGAGGCTGGTAATTTCCGTGCCGAGAAAGCCGTCATTCAGCTGAAGATTCCTGATAGCGTGCGACCCGTGCTTGCCGCCCGCATCGACCGCCTGCCGAGCGAGGCGAAGGAAATCCTTCAAGTTGCCGCGGCAATCGGAGGGGAATTTGATGCGTCGCTGCTGGCCGCCGCGCATGGTTGTTCGGTCGCAGAGTTGGCGCCGCAGCTGGAAGTGCTGGAAACCGGCGACTTCATTGTCGTGCGAAAAGGCAAGGCGGCGGACCGGCTGGCGTTCCGCCACGTCCTGATCCAGGAGGTGACGTATCGAAGTCTACTTTCGAGAAAGCGGAAGCGCATTCACGTCGGCTATCGCCAACGCCATGGAACAGCTGTATCCGCAACGGCTGAAGCAAGAGGCCGAGGCGCTCGCGCGGCATTGCCTGGAGGGCCAGCTGTGGGACCGCGCCGTCACGCACTTGGAAGCAGCCGCACGGAAGGCGATCGATCACGCTGCTCATCCGCACTCGATCCACTTCATCGAGTTGGCGCTTGAATACCCTGCGCAACTTTCCCGACCGAAGCCGCCAGACGATCGAGAGGGAGATCGAGTTACGCCTGCTCTTGCGCGAGTTCGCTTGGTTCCCTGGGTCAGTACGATCGATGGCTCGATAACTTGGACGCGGCCGAGCGCCTGGCGGTTGAACTCGACGATCGTGCGCGTATCCTCGCCATCCGCATTGCTCGTCTGCACCTGCACAACGTTCACTCCGATATCAGACGGGCTATCATCGTGTGCCAGGAAGCGGAGGATATGGCACGCACTCAGGGAGATGCAGGGCATATCGTCGGCGCCGCCTACTTTCACAGTCAGGCGCGCAACTGGCATGGCGAATTCAGGGGCGCCATTGCTTGTCTGCATGCAGCGCTGCCCACCCTACAAGGCCTGCCGCGCGATGCACGTTGCGGCATGACCGGTACCGCGTCCGTTATGTATCACGCTCAGCTCGCTCCAAGCCATGCGTGGCTCGGCGAATTCCCAAAAGCACTTGAACATGGGCGGACCGCTTTGCGGCTGGCGGATGAGACCAGGCGCGAGTTCGATCGGGCGGTAGCCGGTTTCGGATACGGGACGACACTGCTTGTGAAAGGCTCCGTCAACCGTGCGGCTGAGATCCTGGAAAAGGGTCTTGCCGCGAGCGAGAAGGCGGAAATCCCCCTCCTGTTCGAAGCACTGGCCGGTCCTTTGAGCTACGCGCTTTTGCACAAGGGCGACACAGCGCGCGCCCATATGCTGACTGAACAGTTGCTGGCGCGTCCGGAGGTATCCGTCTATTCGCGAAGCTGGACGTTGCTCTACAGGGCACTTGTTTGCATGGACACCGGCCAGGCAGAAGCTTCCACGCTTGCGAATGAGGCATTGCGCAGGGCGCACAAAAATGGCTACCAGATGGTGGAGGCTATGGCCCACTTGGTGCTGTGTCGCTTCTGGCGTAGAGCCGACATGGCACTGGCCACGCAGCATCTGGCTTCCGCCTCCGCCATGGCTGTTGAATTGCATCTGGCGCCGCTTGAGGCACATTGCCTTGCTGAGACCGCTCATATAGCCGCTGCGGTGCGGCCGGCCGAGGCCGCGGCAGCTTCTGTCGCGGCGAAACAAAGATATCGCCGACTTGGTATGCGCTTCCAGGTTGTAGCCGATACGAGCGTAAGGGGCGGGTTCATTGCACAGGGCGTCATTACCCCGACCCTGGCAGACCGGAAAGGAAACGATCATGTTGACTGAACAAGAGCACCGCAACCGCAAACTCGCCGCGGAGTTGCTGTCTCGATACCAACACAATGATCATGATGGCATTTTGGGATTGTTGACCGACGACTGTGTCTTCAATATCGGCGCTGGCAAATCGCAGGGCATTGTGCCGTATCACGGCGTGCACGACGGGCACGAGAAGATCAGCGGCTATCTGAGGAAGCGTCGAGCAAATGTAAACCGAGACGAGTGCCTGATCAAGCCGGCGGCGTCAGGCGCCACGCCGCATCAAGAACAGTCAGACGGTTCTGATACGCAATGGAATGCGTCGAACATGCCTACGCACGAGAGATTGGTCGTTTACGGTAGTGTGGTCGTTGCCATTGGCCACCTGAAGGACAGTTTCAACGACGGTAAGCCCATGCACGAAACGGACTTCGCGATCGTGTTCCAGATCGACCAGGAGCAAAACAAGATCAGGGGCTTTCATTACATCCTCGACAGCGAAGGGGTAGCAGACGCCTGGCGCAAGAAACACGATCCTGCCGTTCAACACGGTGGTGGGTTGGCCAGAGGAAGTTGACCGATAATCTGGAAAAATCCAGGTTGCTTTGGTCCAGTTCTTGAATGGCTACGGCTTGCGTCTTACGGCGCGGTAGGCGGACCAGACAGTGATAATCGCCCTAGACTGGCGACGGATCATTCGGCACGTTGGCGCCGCGGCTCATGCATCAGGCGCCGGCCTCCGCTCCACCGCGCGCGCACCACCGACAATCGCCAGCGCGCATCCGACCAGAAGCAGTAATGCCAGACGCAAACCGACCGCGTCGGCCAGAAAACCGATCACAGGCGGCCCCAGCATGAATGCGCCATAGCCCATGGTCGCCGCCATCGCGATGCCTGCGCCGGGCGCGAGGCTCGGCCACCCGACCGGCTGCGCTGAACAGCAACGGCACGATGTTCGCCTGCCCGAACCCCGCGATCACAAGGCCCGCCGTCACCACGATCGGATCGGGTACCGCACAGGCCAGTGCGATTCCGAACGCGGCCAGACCGGCGCCTCCCGCAAGCACGCGTCCGCGGCCAAAGCGGCGAACGACGGCATCGCCGGTGAAGCGGGTTGCGGCCATGCTCAGCGAGAAACCGGCAAAGCCCGCGGACGAGAAACCGAGGGAAGCACCGCCAACCTCGTGCATGTATACCGCGGTCCAATCAAACACCGCGCCTTCGAACAAGAAGGCAAGCAGGCAGAGCAAACCGATGCCCAGCACCGCGCGTCGGGGCCAGGCAAAGCCCGCACCGCCGGTCGGCTCACCTCCGACGAAGAGCCACCGGCCGGCGGCCGGGATGGCGACAAGATCGAGCGCCGCCGCCATGCAAAGCACCGCCTGGAATGACGCGGAGGCTTCGGTCAGTGCACCGCCCGCTGCCGCCCCAGCCAGGCCGCCGAGGCTGAACCAGCCGTGGACGCCGGACATGATCGGGCCGCCCCAGGCGCGCTCGATCACCGTCGCCTGCGTGTTCATGGCGACATCAAGGCCGCCGATGGCGACGCCGGTGAACAGGGTCGCGGCGAGCAGCCAGGCGTAGCTTGGCGAAGAGCCAAGCAGCACCAGGGCGGCCGCGCTGGCAACGCCGCTGGCAACCACCGCACGGACACCGCCGAACCGGGTGGTCAATGCCCCGGTGATCGGCATCGTCAGGATGGCGCCGATGGCGAAACTCAGCACGATGGCGGCCAAACCGGAATCGCTCAGCGAAAACCCGACCTTGATGCGCGGGATCTGCGACGCCCAGATGCCCATGTCGATCCCGCTTGCCCAGAACACGAGACCGATGGCTCGCCGAGCCAAGACCGGGCGAGGAGGCGTTGGCGGGGTGGACAGGATCAGTGCGTGTCGGTGTGGAACGTTTTGCCGACGATGCGCCAGCCTTCGTTCAGCCGAACCAGCGTGAGGTAGTCGGTGAAATAGCGCGGCGGGATCGCGCAGTGCACTTTGGCAAAGGCGGTCGCCGGACCCGAGCGGTCGATCGTCACCACCCGATCATACCGCGCCAGGTTCCGGCTCTTCGGCGAGGGACGGGACTGCACGCCCTCGAACCAGGCTGCCCGCGACAGGACAGCAAGCGTGCCATCGGCGCCGAAGCTGCGCAGGTCGGTGGTCGAATGGAAAGCCGCACCGAGTTTCTCCACGCTGCCCTGGTACAGCCCATCGAAATAGGTCTGCAGGACGGCTTCGATGGCAGCCAGATCGTCGGACATGATGGCTTCTCCCGGATGCAGTCAGTCTGCCCGCCTGATGGCCAGTGCGCAACGGATGAAACCGTGACCGGTGGCCTGGCGGCCTCCAACCCGCGCCAACCATCCATCCACCCGATGTCCTCGGCCGAAGGTTATGACTCCGACGATCGGCCGACCCGTCAGGTACCGCCAAAGCGTGAGGTCAAGTAGCGTTGCATGATCGGACCCCAAACGGCGGAGCCGCCTCGGGTGAAAAACAGTCGGTGCCCCTCGGTTCCAAACGGACCAGTCTGGATCAGCTCGGCCTTGCCGCCGGACTGCGTGAACGCCGCGTGCATCGCCGACGCGATCGCCGGCGCAAAGAACGAGTCATTTGCAGCATAGACCCAAAGCATCGACGTTGTCGCCGTGGCACCATAGAGTCCCGCGGCGCGCGCCAGTTCCTCTGGGCGACAGTTGCTGTTTGGCAGATTGTGCTGATGCCCGCCGCGGCCGCCCGCAATGCTCACCATTGCAACGACCTTCGGATGCGGTTGGCTGTCGTAAGCGTCTGTCGCCCATCCTCCCGCGGACTGCCCTACAACGACGATCCCATCGGGGCGGGCATAGGGCAATGCTGAAGCATAGGTGACAAGCGCGGCAAGATCCTGCGCACCCGCTAATCCTGCCCGTGCGTAACCCTCGGCCGTGCACCCAGCTCCAAAGTCTTCGGCCCACGTACCGCCTGTCGCGCCGTAACCGCGGCGCATGCCAAGTATGACAAGGTAACCTCGGGTCAAGAACCATTGCACGGCTTCGCTTTCGCAACGCGCCGGCTGCACGGTCGGGCGGACCACAGGGTTTGAAGGGCTGCCGTGGTTAATCAGAACAATGCGAGCCGGCGCATCCCCTATTGGGCGGCAGACACGGGTATAAAGCAGACGCTCGGTGCCAGCTTTGTCGCGCATCGGCACCCAGTGAATTTGATCACGCCAGATGCCCACCGGCTGGCCGACGGGGCCGGAAGTTTTGCCGGGCGGAGCCTCAGCGGCAAGTAACAGCAGACAGCCGATGGCAATCACAATACGCTTCATGCGCTTTTACCAAAATCGACTATGACAGGGCTTTGTCCGGCACTTACATGCAGTCAGCTTCTTGCATGAGGCTGCCGGTTCGAGGATACCCGATGGCCATATCCTTGGGAAGCAAGACGAGAACATCCTGCCCGGCTTGATCTCAAAAGCCGCTTAAAACTCGTTGCACGGCAAGCATCCGCGCGTCTAGCCCCTTTCGCGACGAGAACGGTTCTAAGGCTATGATGGCGCAGCGGGTAGACAACTCGCGGCGATCAGGACGAATGATTTCGCAGTGCTGCTTCGGGTTGTCGTGCAGACCGCTGCAGCGCTGCTGCCTCCAGGAACGTTGATGAAAGTTTGCGGTCACTCGATCCCCTGGCCGCATGCCACGATTTCGGTGTTATGACGGCAGCGATCGCCCAGGTCGGAGATGCACCATGGAATATTCCCGACATTTCAAGTTCTTGATTTGCGCCCCGGCGTTCAGTCCGGCCGATCTGGAAGGTCAGCGACTGCAGGCGATCGCCGACGAGATCGAGCGCGACGGCTACAGCGTCATGAAGGCCCGCAAGATCGACGACGCCGAACTGGTCATCCAGACCGACGCCGCCGTCGGCTGCATCCTGCTGGACTGGGGCAAGCGCGGCCCGCAGGGCAAGATGGCCGGCCTGGTGACGCTGATCCGCAAGCGCGGCCTGGACATGCCGATCATCATCCTGGTGCGCCGCCAACGGCTGGAAGACATTCCCGTCGACGTGCTGCGGGAAGCCGACGGCTACGTCTTCCTGGCCGAGGAGACACCGGACTTCATCGCCAAGAACCTGATCAGCCGGCTGCGCCAATATGCCGAGACCCTGAAAACACCGTTCTTCGGCGCGCTGGTGGATTATGCCGAGGAGGGCAATCAGCTCTGGACCTGCCCGGGGCACAATGGCGGCGTGTTCTATGCCCGCAGCCCGATCGGCCGGATTTTCGTTCAGCACCTGGGCGAAGCCGTATTCCGCGACGATCTGGACAATTCAGTGCTCGACCTTGGCGATCTGCTGGTTCACGAAGGTCCCGCGCTGGCCGCCCAGCAGGAGGCCGCGAAGATCTTCGGCGCCGAACGGACCTGGTTTCGTCCTGAACGGCACCTCGTCGTCCAACAAGATCGTGCTGCAGGGGTTGGTGGCGGAGGACGATCTGGTCCTGTTCGACCGCAACAATCACAAGGCCGCCCATCACGGCGCGCTGTTCCTCGGCGGCGGCATCCCGGTGTTTCTGGAAACTGATCGCAACGCGCATGGACTGATCGGCCCGATCGACTACGAAGCGCTGGACGAAGAGGCCATCCGCGAGAAGATCCGCATCCATCCGCTGATCACCGACCCTGACGCATGGCGCCGGCCGCGTCCGTTCCGCGTCGCGGTGATCGAGCAGTGCAGCTACGACGGCACCATCTATAGCGCCCGGACCATTCTCGAGAAGCTTGGCCCTCTCTGTGACTACATCCTGTTCGACGAAGCCTGGGCCGGCTTCATGAAATTCCACCCGATCTATCGCGGCCGCTTTGCCATGGGGCTGGACGAACTGGGCGTCGGCGCATCCAGGCGTCATCGCCACCCAATCGACGCACAAGCAGTTGGCGGGCTTCAGCCAGGCCAGCCAGATCCATGTCAAGGACACCCACATCACCGGCCAGCGGCGGCGCGTCGAGCATCGGCGTCTGAACGAGATGTTCATGATGCATGCCTCCACCTCGCCGTTCTACCCGCTGTTCGCCTCGCTGGATGTCGGTGCGCAGATGATGAAAGGCCGGCAGGGCGAAGTGCTGTGGGACGACACGATCCGCCTGGGTATCGAGCTGCGCAAGAAGCTGCGAGCAGTCAGCGCGCGAGTTCGAAGCGAACGAAACCGATGCGGACCGTCGCTGGTTCTTCGACCCGTTCGTGCCGGACAGGGTCGAGCATCATGGCACGATGACGGAATGGGAGAACGTGCCGACGGATGACCTGGCCTCTGATCCGGCCTACTGGCAACTGACGCCAGGCGCCGCGTGGCATGGCTATCGCCACGTCACCCTCGGCTATGCGATAACCGATCCCAACAAGCTGACCCTGCTGACGCCGGGCTTCGATCGTCGCACCGGCGCCTATAGCGAATATGGCATCCCGGCTCCGGTGCTGGCCCAATATCTGCGCGAAAACCGGATCGTGGCGGAAAAGAACGACCTTAACAGCATTCTCTTTCTGCTGACGCCGGGTGTGGAGTCCAGCAAGGCAGGGACGCTGCTCAGTGCATTGGTGTTCTTCAAGCGGCTGCACGACGACAACGCGGCGTTGGAGGACGTGATCCCGGAGTTCGTCCGCCGCCGGCAGCAGCGTTATGGCGGGATGCGGCTGCGCGATCTGTGCCGGCAGATGCATGCCTTCTACCGCGACAACGACACCAGCGGCCTGCAACGCCGGCAGTTCCGTCCACGGCATTTCCCAATCCTCGCGATGCGCCCGCAGGAAGCACTCCGCCGGCTGGTGAAGAATGACGTGGAGTACTTGCCGATCGACGAACTGTATCGGACGCATCGCGACAACGCTATGGGTGGTTTATCCCCCCGGCATCGCCACGATCGTGCCAGGCGAGCGTCTCGATGACAGGGCGCGGCCAATGGTCGAATACTTGAGAGTATTCGAGCAAGGCGCCAACCTGTTTCCCGGCTTCGAGAATGAGATCCAGGGAGTCTACCGTGAAAAGCAGCCCGACGGATCGACGCGGATCTTTACCTATGTGACCCATTAGCCGGCGTTCGTCACGCTTCAAGTCAGTGGTCCGCAACATTGATGGTTCCACCTGCGTCACCTTCCGTCCTTGTGATGTATGCGCAGGAAGCGGTTCGCCGCTTGGTCAAGAACCCGTTGATTAACTGTCAATCGACGAACTGCCCGAACGTATGGCTACCACGATGCATCTGGTTTATACCCAGCATTGTCACGCCCGTGGCTGGCGGTCTGATGCCAACGCCGATGCAGGGCGTTGGCTGATCAGCCCATCAGATCAATCTAGTGCTCTGACGCAGACTGCACTTTCTGTCTGCGTCAGAGCACTAGCAAGTGTCTGGATGAGCGAGCGCGACCAACGGTCGAGTTGTTCTCGGGTTGAGTTCCGGCGAATACGGCGGCAACGACAGCAGACGAATGTTGTCGGGTACGATCAGGTCCTTGCCCCGCTGGTGCCAGCCGGCTCCGTCGCAGATGATGACGGCGATCGAGCTTTGTGCGACCTGCGTGCTGATTTCCTTCAGATGCTCGTTCATTGCCTCGGTGTTGGCGGCGGGCATGATCATGGCGGCGCCGACGCCGCGTGCTGGGCAGATGGCGCCGAAGATGTAGGCGGAATCATGCCGGTTATCGCGCACCATCAGCGGCCGAGAGCCTACCGGAGCCCACATGTAGGCGTGAGTTCCCTTCTGACCGACTCTGGCCTCATCCTGGAACCAGATTTCGATCGGTGTCGCCGCGGTGGTTCCGATAAGGGCTTCTTTTATCAGGCTGGCGAAGTTTTTTTAAAAGCCGTTTCGGCCTCAGTGTCTTTCTTCGGATGCACCGGCCGCGGCTGCAATCGGGTCAGCCTGAGCTGGTGCAGCCATTTGCCGATGGTGCTTTCATGCACCTCGACGCTGAAGCGGCGCTTTACCTCCCCCAGCAGATCAATACAGCGCCAGCGCACCACGCCGTTTATGGCCGGGTCAGGTCCGTTGACGACCAATTTGTATAACTCGGCCATTTGCGGTTCGGTCAAAAATGGCTCGCGGCCCGGCGGCAGGCGGGTTTTCAGGCCGTCGACGCCCGCATCGTTGTAGCGATGCACCCAATCGCGCAGTGTCTGCCGATCCATCCCGTTGGACGAAGCGGCAATACTGCGGGGATGGCCATCCAGCACCATTGCCAGGGCGAGAAGCCGGCGAACCTCTGCGCCGTCACGGCATTTGCCGGCAAGCGCTCGCAGCGTGGTGCTCGTATGCTCCGTCCGTGTGATCTGCAGCGCCTTGCCCATCCGATACCTCCGTCCAGCGAATTGTCGCGTCGGGACATCGAATTGTACTTATCGGCTCTCGAGAATCCCCCAAGAGTTGGGATCAACGCGGACTGGTATTAAAGGTGTTTGAACGGGTGCAAGCTGCCTTATGGCTTCCAGAGCGAAATCCGGTGTTTAGCACGTATAGACGAATGAAGTACAAAGATGTGCACCATGCCAATGTGTCGGTAGATCTTACAATTGGTGATGCCGCCGAAGCTTTGCCTTAAAGCGCAATGCGGCCGTTAGGCTGGATTTTGTTGACCGCGGCATAAACGTGTATGCCTGAAAGTACATAAGTCTGCTCGACGGATTTTACACGCGGATTGTGCTAAAATCTCGGCTATGATCGAGGTCGGCCGCGATTTTCGATCGTCTGCATGAGATAGTATGATTTAATACTTTTGTATGGTCGGCAACTCTTACGCCGATCGGGTTATCCGATGCGCCGCCGCGTGCCCGGCGCCGGACTATCCGCAAAATTCGACGTTTTCCTGGTCTCAATCGCTGAAGGGAGGCCGCTTTCTTGGCCTGGCACACGGTTTGCTGTTGGGTCTGCGGGTTCATTTTCCAATGGTTACAGGAGTATATATCGGTGGTTTCAAATTCCCGTTCCCTGCGTCAAGCGTTGCTCGGCTGCGCGGTAATGATTACGCTCTCCCTCGCGACAACGGCGGCCCGTGCTGAAGCTTGGGTGATCGACTACACGACGGCAAAAGGCGACAGCGCCGTTGTCGATCTCATCACCGACAATACGCTCACCAACGGCATCACCAACGTCATCGGTATCAGTGGCGAGCGCGACGGTCAGGCGATCACGGGGCTGTCGCCGTATGCCGGATCAGACCAGTTGCTGATCACGGCGAGCCCATATTTCGACTTTTCAGGCATTTCGTTCGAGACCACGGGGTCCATGAACTACAACTTGTTCACGTGGAATGGCGGCACTTACGAGCTCGCCAGCAGCGTTGACCCGGTTGGCTATCCGCAAAACGGCGTGGCCTTCGATCCCAGCTTTACTGTTACGGACGTGCCGGAGCCGATGTCCATGGCGCTGTTGGGTGTGGGTATATTCGGCACGGGTGTTGTTGCCCGTCGCCGCCTGGCACAGCGTTCCTCGGCGAATGCCTGAAGAGCCATGCATGATGATTCGTGAGGAGCATCCGGCGACCGATTAGCGAAAGGGCTTGCATAGCGCCAAAATGGCCTACGCGCTCACGCCACCTTTCATGCGAAATGGCCGGAATAGCCATTGCCGCAGTCCCCGCAGGGAGGCCTCCTACCATGAGAAGCAGCCCAACAACGTGAATGCTTACCTACGTTACCAATTAAACGGACCTGAACGGGTTACCCCGGCCAGCGCTCGGCGTCCTCCTGCAACAGAAGCCGATCCTTCAGCAAGACCTCGGCGACCGCCCGCACGGCATCCTCATGCGCGTTCCCCGGATACCGGTCGGCCAACGAAGTCCGAGGATCCCGCCCCCGCTCGGCCTCGGTCGGCGCAAACGCTAGAAACGTGCCGTCGCGATCGGCGAGTTCGCCGGACGGGTAGGGCTCCTGATACAGGTTCCAGCCCGTGAAGGTGCCCCGCGGCACGGCAATATCCGGCAACCGGATGCCCGACCGCTCGTTGCCGTCCGCATCCACCTGCGGCACCAAAGCGACGTACGCGCGCGGCGCCGGCTTCGGGTCGGTCCAATCCGCCAGCGGCGCCACATCATTGGCGGCCCGCGGAGGAACCAACCCTGGTATGGCCGGGAAAGCCACCGCTTCGGCTCTGACCAACGTGCCGTCGTCGATCCGCGGCAGCCGGCTGTCCGGCGGCGCGCGCCCATCAACCACCCATTCGTCCAGCGCCACCAGCAGTGCCCGCACCGCTGGCATCGGATCATGCCAGTTGCGCGGATTGACGCACGGCCCGTTATCCCGCGGCATCCCCGCCTTACCGCCATGCTGCGTCCCCGCCAGCAGATACCCGCGCACATTCGCCGGCAGCGCGACGTCCCGGGTCCCTAACGGATCGGTGTGCAGCAGGGACGCCCCCTTCTGCCAATATTCCGTCGAAGTGTTGGTCTCTATCACCAGTGGATCGGTCGCGTCTCCCTGCATCAGCGCGCCGCTGCGCCCGGTCAGCGGATCGTCCATGGGCGCCGAAGCATGCGGGAACTCCACCTCCGGAAAATCATGGTCCTCGTGCCAGGTCCGCGTACGGAACGGCTGCCCGAACGGCGTGTTGAAGAACACCCGTCCCACGCCCGCGACATGGGTGAACACACCATCAAACACCCGATGTCCGTCTTCATCCCCGTTGAAGCCCTGGGCGATATGATCGCGCAAGTAACGGCCAGCCTGGGATATGCCAAAGGCCAAGGTATGTTCAACCGGCCGCCCCAGCAGCGCCGCACCCTGATGCCGCAGGTGACTGACGACATCGCGCGTTGCCGCAAACCCGATCCCCAGCACAAACGGTTTTGTCGCAAAGTAACGCACCTCGTAGATCGATCCCGTCTCGATCGCTGCCATTGGCCGCACCGTGCGGTTGTCCGCCATCTCCGACACGACCGGCACGCGTGCGCCGGTCTGTGTCCGCCGCACCGTGACCGAGTGGACGCCGCGTGCCTCATAAGCCAGCCTGAACACCTCGTGCACGCCAAGACGTGTACCGGAAACGAATTCCTCCCGGATCGGCCTCGTCACACCGGCAATCACTGGTACCTCGAGCGATAGACCGGTCGATTTCGGCGCACCCGGGTCCCATCCCGTCCACAACAGGGAAAATCCGAGCCGGAACGGCAATGCGTTTCCCAGATCGGCGGCTGCGTCCGGCTGGTTGCCCACCGCTCCGGCGCACAGATTGGCGAACAGCATGATCCGCCCACGATTATTCACCTCATACAGCAGCCGGCCGCATCCCTTAGCCGCGTCAACCGGCCGCAGCAGCACAAAATCCGTTCGATACGCGACTAATCCATCCGCGTCCCGCAGCGCCAGATCCAGCAGCGCGATTCCCCGGTTGGCGAAGTGTCTTGGATCCAGCCGGCCGGAGGCGACACCATCAATCCGCTCATACGCGCCCACATCACCGAACGAGGCGCCACCAACGAACGGGGCGCGACTTTTGAATTCGATGCCGGTGATCATGTCCAGTGCAACTCCGCTTCGGTGCGATCCTGCAAGCTCTGTCGGGTCAGGCCGGGCACCATGTCGATGACAACGAAACCATCTTGTGTCACGTCAAGCACGGCGAGGTCTGTATAGACGCGCCGCACAACACCCTTCGCGGTCAGCGGATACGAACAAAACCGCCGGATGCGCGATCCGCCGTGGCTCTTGGTGATGTGCTCCATCGCCACCCACAGTCGCTGGCGCCGATCGCCAGATCCATCGCGCCGCCGACCTGCTTCGTCGCCTCGTGCGGGGAGCGTGCCCAGTTGGCGATGTCGCCGTTCTCCGCCACCTCGAAGGCGCCCAGCACGCACAGGTCCAGATGGCCGCCGCGGGCAATGGCGAAGCTGTCGGCATGGTGCACGAAGGATCCGCCGGTGCGCAGCGTGATGGGTTGCGTGCCGGCGTTGACCATGTACGGGTTGATCTGGTCCATCGGCGGCGCTGGGCCGGCGCCGATCACACCGTTTTCCGAATGAAAGATCACTTCCCGGTCCGCCGGCACGTAGTCGGACACGCCGGTCGGGATGCCGATGCCCAGGTTGACGAACCAGCCTTCCGGGATGTCCCGCGCGATCCGCCGAGCGATGCCGGCGCGGTCGAGTGGCGCGAATTCGCTGTCGGCCATGATTGGGTCTTTCACGCCGGGATGTGCAGCACGCGGTGAACGAAGACGCCGGGGGTATGGACATGCGCCGGCGGGATATCGCCCAGCGCGCACCACATGGCGGGTCTGCACGATGGTCAGCTTCGCCGCCATGGCCATGACCGGATTGAAGTTCCGCGCGCTCTCCCGGTGCGTCAGGTTGCCCCAGCGGTCAGCCTCCCACGCATCGACCAGAGCGACGTCGCCGGGCAGCGGATACTCCAGAAGGCAGTTGCGGCCGTTGATGACGCGGGTCTCGCGCCCTTCGGCCAGCAGCGTATCGGCGCCGGTCGGCGTATAGAACGCCTGCACGCCGGCGCCGGCCACGCGCAGCCGCTCCGCCAGGGTGCCTTGCGGGACGATCTCCAGCTCCAACTTGCCCTCGGCGAAGCGACGGCCGGCGACGCTGTCCGCCCGAACATAACTGCAGATCAGCTTGCGTATCCGCCCCGACGCCAGCAGGTCGGCGACCCCGCCTTCGTCCCGGCCGCCCGAATTCGCCACCAGCGTCAGGTCACCGAGCCTCCAGCGCGAGCAGTCCCTCCACCAGCGCCAGCGGCATGCCGTTGCCGAAGCCCGGCAGCAGGATGACGGACCCATCGGCGATGCCGGCCAATGCCGCCGTCACATCGGGCACAAACTTGTCGATCATGCGACCCCACTTTCCTGCGCCCTGTCATCTGATCGCAGAAAAGCCCGGGTGGCAATCTGACCGCCAAGATCCAGCCGATGCCCGCGGCACCGAACGATCTCCTCACTGGGCCTGCGGCAACGCATAGGCCACGATGGAGTCGCCCCACTTCGTCCCGAAGGTGCCGTGGCCGCCATCGGCCGTGACGACGAACTGCCGCCCACCCTCGGCGTAGGTCATTGGCGTCGACTGGCCACCGGCCGGCAGCCGATCATCCCAAAGCTGCTGCCCGGTCGTTACGTCGAACGCGCGGATGTAATAGTCGGCCGTCGCGGTCAGGAAGGCGACGCCGCCCGCGGTCACCATCGGCCCACCCAGCATCGGCATGCCGATCTTCAGCGCCACCGGCACCGGCGAACTGTCGCGGGTGGTGCCGACAGGATGCTGCCAGACAACCTTGTTGGTCTTCAGGTCCAGCGCCGCCATATAACCCCAGGGCGGTTGCAGGCAGGGCAACCCGACCGGAGACATGAACGCATTCAGCGTCACACCGAAAGGCGTCCCGTACATCGGCTGTGTCCCGGTTTCCTGACCAGGCTTCAGCGAGGCAGGCGGCACGGCGGGATTTTTCGCTCCACGCGGGATCAAGGTCGAGATGAAGGGCACGGACATCGGGTTGGCGATGGCAACCTGCCGAACCGGATCGACGGCGAGCCGCCCCATTCGAACATCCGAAGATCACCGGGAAACACGATCGTGCCTTGCGTCGATGGCGGCGTGAACGGACCTTCGTAGCGCAGCCGGTGGAAGGCGATGCGGCATGCAAGCTGGTCGAACATCGTGGCGCCCCACATCATCGCGCCATTCAGCTTTTCCCTCGGACGGAAACTCAGTTCGGAAAACGGCTGTGTCGGCGCCAGCCGGTCACCCGCGGCCGGACCCTGCGGAACCGGAGTTTCCGGCGCCGGCACCAGCAACGTCCCCGTCCGCCGGTCCAGCACGAAAATGTCGCCGGTCTTGGCCGGGACATAGATCGCCGGCACGGTGCCCTGCGCGGTGCGCAGATCAACCAGGCTGGGCTGCGACGGAAAATCCATGTCCCACAGGTCGTGATGCACGTTCTGGTAGGACCAGCGCAGCTTGCCGGTGGCGATATCAAGCGCGACCAGGGCGCTGTCGTAACGCTCCTCCACCGGGGTGCGATCGCCGCCCCATTGATCCGCCGCACCTTCGCCCAGCGGCACATAGACCAGGCCAAGTTGCTCGTCTGCGGCGGAGGTGGTCCAGGAGTTGGGCGAACCGGGTGTGTAGGTGTGATCGCCTGTTGGTATCTCGTTCTCGTTGAGGTTGCCCGCGTCCCAGGCCCATACCAGCGCGCCCGAATAGACATCGAACCCGCAAATCACGCCGGATGGCTCCTTAGTGGTATAATTGTCGATCACCGAACCGCCGACGATCAGGATCTTGTCGGTCACCACCGGTGGCGACGTGATTTCGTAGAAACCGGCGTCGACGTAGGGCATGCCCGCGTCCAGGTCGATCTCTCCATGGGTGCCGAAGCTCTCGCACGGAACCCCGGTGTCGGCATTCAGCGCGAACATCTGCGCGTCGTTGGTGCCGAGGAAGATCCGCCGTGGACAGTCGGCCGGTGCGGGCGTGCCGGTCGCGGTGACCGCTTGCGGCTTGGTTTCGTGATAGGAAACGCCGCGGCACGTCAGATGCTGGAAGGTTGGATTGTCGCGCAGATGCGGATCGAACTTCCATTTGAGCTGCCCCGTGGCGGCATCGAGCGCGAAGACGATCTGGTGCGGCGAGCACAGGTAAACCATGTGGTTGGCCTTGATTGGCGTGACCTCCATGGTGGTTTCCAGCGGATCGTCGGGCCCATGCATGTCGCCGGTGCGGAAGGTCCAGGCCACTTTCAGGTCTTTGACATTGGCCTGCGTGATCTGATTGACCTGCGAATAGCGGTCGCCGAACCCGGTGCCACCGTAAGCCTGCCAGTCTGATTCGGGCGCCGAGGCAAGGTCCGACTGCGGCGGTGCGCCGGCCTGGGATGGCGCCACGGCGGCCGACAGCGTGCCGTCGGTATCATGCACCGCCCGCGTAAATGATACGCCAAGTGTTACGAATGCCAGAACGAGCGTGGCGAGCAGGGCCAGACGTGCGGGTGTGCCAGCCGGACGCAAGCCTCGGCTGATCCATGGCATCAGCAACCAAATGCCTACCAGCACCAAGACGCCGCCGCGTGGCGCGAGCGGCCAGAAATCCACGCCGACTTCCCAGATCGCCCAGATCAGCGTGCCGAGAAGGATTGCCGCATAAAGCCAAAGCGCGGCGGCGCTGGCACGAAACAGGAAAAACCCAGTCAGGATCAACGCCAACCCGGTTAGGATATAATAGAACGAGCCGCCCAGAAAGACGAGCCAGCCACCGCCGACGGCGAGATAAAGCCCGATCAGGAGAAGGACGATGCCTGTGGCCCAGACGACGGGGCGGACTCGATATGCAGTGTCCATCAATTCCTCAAAGGTTTTTCACGTAGGCTGTGGACTTGCCTCGCGACATTCGTCCGCCCGACCAGACCGCAGGTCATTGCCGGTAGAAAGGCAGCTTGCTGTTGTCCGTTCCTCCGCAACTCTTCGATCACAGCCTTATGTTCGAAGATCCTGCGTCATGGTCGTGCTTGGCAGGACCATCCAAAACATGCCGAACCAGCGCACCGGTCCGCTATTGCCGCTCCGGTCCGGCTTCCAGAAGCGACAGGTTCTGTTCCGCCAGATCGGCCGTCGTGCTGTTTGGATCGGCGCCGCGAGCGCGTTCCCAATCCGCCCGCGCACCCGCCCGATCCCCTAGGCGCTGGCGCAGAATGCCGCGGTCCAGCAGCGCATCGGCATTGTCGGGGTCCAGCTCCAGGGCCTGCGTGATGTCGGCCTGCGCCTTGTCCAGGTGACCCAGCTTTCGCCGCAGCACCGCGCGAGCCAGCAATGCGTCGATGCGTCCGCCATCGAGCCGAAGCGCCTCGTTAAGGTCCTCGACCACAGCCTGATCATGCTTCAGCCCGCTTTGCGCCGTGGCACGCATGATCAGCAGCTCGGTGTTCGCGGGCGACAGGTTAAACGCCTTCGTGGCATCGATCCACGCAGGCTCCGCCTGCCCGACCAACAGGCGCGCCTGCACCGCTTGGCCCACCACCGAGGCGCGCGCCAGGGCTGGTGCGCTGCTGTATTGTGATTGTGCCAGTTGTTCCAGCACTGCCGCGCCGGCATCCGGTTTGCCCAGGGCGATCAGTGCAAGTCCCTGGCAGTGCGATGCGCCGTCGCCGCCGCCGTTGGCCTGCCATGCCTCCGCCATTGTGGCAGCCCCGGCCGGATCCTCGGCCAGCGAGGCCAAGCACGACTCGTATGTGCTGCCTTCAGTGATGCGTGGTGGAAACGGCGGCACGGGCAGGTCCGACGGCGGGGCTGCCTCGGTGGCGGCCGGACGCGTCCACCAAACCGCGGCCGATCCGGCTACCGCAGCCAGCAGCAAACCCAGGGACAGCAGCGCAACTCGGCTGAGCATCGGGCGATGCTAGCCCATCTCGCTGAAATAACGAAAATCGTGCTGCACTATTGCAAGCCCGCGCACCAAAGCAGCAGTTGGTTGGCTGGTGAAGCCAGTCTAACACTCGGTGTCCGCGCTTGACGGCGGCGATAATCTTATTGGGTCCTTGGTCCAGCGGAAGCGGCGCGGGTTCTGATTTGCCTTGGCGAGGAAGCTGCGTTGCTTGTTCCGGGTCGGGCGAGAAGTCGTACGACTTCGCCCCCGTCCGTCAGTGGCCGATATGGTTTGATTGGCAATCACGTGCGAAGCGCAGGTGTCTGGGCGGATGTGCTGCACGAGGAGCGCATGGACCGATGTCGATAGGGGCGCTTCCTTGAAGGCGGACTATCGAACGTGACGGTGTCACGTTCGATAAACGCACCTCCAGAAGGCTGGAGCCTCCAGGTTTCGTTGTTTGAAAGGGCAGTTTACATCTGACGTTAAGTCAATCTCAGATGATCACGTTCTAAGCGATGTCACCATTCAAGCCATTCGGGAAGAACCCGTAGCCACCGCTAGCCCCGCCCAGATAGACAATGTTCAAGACCTGAGTGGTTGTGCGATCATAGGCGATTGCATTGGCGTCCCCCAACGAGATGTTGGCGGTACCGTTCAAGGTGACACCCTGGTCGTCAGCCGCGCCCGATGCCGCCGCCCGCAAGGCGGAAATGGCCGCCGTGGCAGGTGCCTGTCCCATTTGCAACAACAGCGTGCGCACGGTAGCCGCATGATAGGCTTCGATCGCCAGGATGCCCGCCGCCGCATCAAGATACGCCTTGTTTTAAATCAGCGGCGCAGCGCCATGATAGGCGGTAACGCCTACATCTTCAAAAATGTAGGCACCAAGCAGAAAGCTGACCTCGTCCGCGAACGGATTGAAGGTCCCACCCGCCGGGATCAGGCCGGCTGCGACCGCGGCCGTGTTAAAGCTTTTGGAAAGATCAATGGTCGGTTCCGCAACCGCCGAACCGCCCAGAGTGGCTCGAAGGAACCGGACATGGGCCAACTCGTCAGCCGCGATTTCGGCGGCATATTGCGCCATCGCCAATGTTGTGAATGGCACCGCTGAGCCGCCTGTGACGCGGCCTTGCGTGCCTCGCCCGGTTGTATCGGCTGCTGACAAGCCGACGCCGGTCAGCGCGCGCTGGTAGAATTCCGCTTCCAAATATTCAAGATTCAAGGCGAAGTTCAGAATATCATAATCGGATCCGGTGTTGGTGTTGGGACGAAAGCCGAGGTCTAGCAGTGAATTGTCAGCGCTTGCTTTCTTGACACTGCCAAATCCCAGCGATGCAGCTGCGCCGAGTGTAGCCGCGCTTAATCCGGCCCGAGTCAACAGGTGGCGTCTCGTTCCCATATGCTCTCCATTTGGTTGCACCAAAACACGCGCTGTCGGCTGAGTACCTCCGACCCGTCGACCTTGCCCGTTGCAATAGCGGAAAAGCAACAATGATCTACGACACAAAAACAATTCGCCTCCAGAACGTTTGCAATATTTGCCCGGAACGGATCGATAAAGAATCTATTTCCGCCGGGATCGCTACCGTTGCGGGGTGCGCTGTAATCGGCCTGCCGGTATCGGGGTCGCGGGTATTACCGCGCGGCCTTCGCCTCCCGCCGGCGGCGGTGCAGGATGAACTCCGTGTAGCCGTTCGGCTGCGTCCGGCCATCAAAAATCAGATCGCACGCTGCCTTGAACGCCACGCCATCAAACCCTGGCGCCATTGGCTTGTACAGCGGATCACCTGCATTCTGCCGATCGACGACCTCGGCCATGCGCTGCAACGCCTCGGTCACCTGCGCCCGCGTGACGATGCCGTGATGCAGCCAATTGGCAATGTGCTGCGAAGAAATCCGCAACGTCGCCCGATCCTCCATCAGCCCGACATCGTGAATGTCCGGCACCTTGGAGCAGCCGATACCCTGGTCGATCCAGCGCACCACGTAGCCCAGGATCCCCTGGCAATTGTTGTCGAGCTCCTGCCGCAGATCGTCGGGCGACCAGTTCTGGCCGTCCGCCACCGGGATCGTCAGCAGATCCTTCAGCGCCGCACGCGGCCGCGACGCCAGCTCGGTCTGCCGAGCGTCCACGTCCACCTGGTGGTAGTGCAGAGCATGCAGGGTTGCGGCGGTTGGCGACGGCACCCACGCGGTGTTGGCACCGGCCAGCGGATGCCCAGCCTTCTGCGCCAGCATGTCCGCCATCCGATCGGGCGCCGCCCACATGCCCTTGCCGATCTGCGCCTTGCCGCGCAGCCCGCACTCCAGCCCGATATCGACGTTCTGGTCCTCGTACACCTTGATCCAGACGGTGTCACGCATCTCGTTCTTGCGGATCATCGGGCCGGCCTCCATCGAGGTGTGGATCTCGTCCCCCGTCCGGTCCAGAAACCCGGTGTTGATGAAAACCACCCGCTCCGCCGCTGCCGCGATGCACGCCTTGAGGTTGGCCGAGGTCCGCCGTTCCTCATCCATGATGCCCATCTTCAGCGTGTTGCGGGCCAGGCCCAGGATGTCCTCCACCCGGCTGAACAGGTCGGCGGTCAGCGCCACCTCCTCCGCGCCATGCATCTTCGGCTTGACAATATAAACCGACCCCGCTCGGCTGTTGCGGATCGGCCCCTTGCTGGTCAAGTCGTGCAGCGCGATCAACGACGTCACCGCTGCATCCAGGAAGCCTTCCGGGATTTCCTGCCCCGCCGGATCCAGCACCGCATCGGTGTACATGTGGTGACCAACGTTGCGGATCAGCATCAGGCTACGGCCCGAAAGCCAAAGGCTGCCGCCGGAGGGTTTTGTGTACTGCCGGTCCGGGTTCAGCTTGCGGGTCATCTGCCGGCCGCCCTTCTCGAACGTGTCCTGCAGCGCGCCGTTCATCAAGCCTAGCCAATTGCGATAGGCAAGAACCTTGTCGAGGGCATCAACGGCGGCGATGGAGTCCTCGCAATCCTGGATGGTGGTGATAGCCGCCTCCATCATCACGTCCGCAACCCCGGCTGGGTCGTCGCGGCCGATCGGGTTGCCGCGGTCGATGACAATTTCAAGATGCAGGCCATGGTGCGCCAGCAGCACGGCCGACGGGGCGGTGGCATCGCCGCGATAACCGGCGAACTGGGCCGGCTCCTTCAGGCCTGAACGGCCCCCGCTGTTCAGGCCAACCGAGAGGCCGCCGTCCGTCACTGTATAGCCGGTCGCGTCGGCGTGGCTGCCGCCAGCAAGCGGCGCGGCCTGGTCCAGGATTTCCCGCGCCTTGGCGACGACGCGGTCGCCCCGGATCTTGTTGTAGGCGCCCCCACGCGTCGCCCCTCCGTCGTCCGAAATTGCGTCGGTGCCGTAGAGCGCATCATACAGGCTGCCCCACCTTGCATTGGCGGCATTCAAGGCATAGCGGGCATTGGTGACGGGGACCACGAGTTGAGGCCCGGCGATGGTCGCGATCTCTGGATCGACATTGCTCGTCTGGACGGCCACATGCGCCGGCTCGTCTGCCAGATACCCAATGCCGCGCAAAAAATTGAAATACTCCTCGGTGTCAGCCGGCTTGCCCTTGTTGGCCAGGTGCCACGCGTCGAGTTGCTGTTGGATGCGGTCGCGCTTCTCCAGCAGCGCCTTGCAGCGCGGCGCCAGCTGGTCCAGCAGCGCGGCGAAACCGTCCCAGAACGCGTCGGCGCCGATCACGGTCCCGCTCAGAGCTTCGCTAAAGACGAAATCGTACAGTGGCTTGGCGATACGCAGGCCGGCTAACTCGACATGTTCCATGCGGACGGTCTTTCGAACGCGGTGATTGAGGGCACGCTTAAGGCGCCAGACTGGTATAAGACGCATCCAGGTTCATGGCCAATCCCGCCCCACTCAGGCGAAACCGATGATGAAAAGTTCTACACGTGACCGATATCATCGATGTAGCTTGGGCGCCATTTGCGGCAAGCGCGAAAGCGTGAGCTTGACTCGGGCGCGGGGCATCCAATGTCCCTGGAGCAGATGGCGGCTTTGCCGCGTCTGCGTGACGTTTCCCCCCCAAACTTGACGGCACCTCCGGGTGCCGTCTTTTTGTTGGCCGGTCCGGAGGTTTCCGCGCTCTGCTCAGCTCGGACGTCACCCGCGCGGATGGGTCTTTCGCCACACCGCCAGCAGCCCTGTGTCATCGACCGCCGTATAACGCTGCGTCGTGGACAGGCTGGCATGCCCGAGCAGATCCTGGATCGAGCGCAGGTCGCCGCCGCCGGCCAGAAGATGGGTGGCGAAGGAATGCCGTAGCGCGTGCGGCGTCGCATGCTCTGGTAGTCCAGCGAGGCGGCGATAGGTCCGCAACACTTTCTGCGCCACCGCCGGGTCAAGTCGCTTGCCGCGCGCGCCGACGAATAGCGGGCTGTCCGGTTGCCGGTTTGGGTGTAGCGCTAGCCAAGCCTGAATGGCGGAGCGAACCGCGGGCAGCACTGGGACAATGCGGGTCTTGGATCCCTTGCCGATGACGGTCAACGAGCCGGTGGCGGGTAGTAACAGAGCGTCCCGCACATTCAGCCCCAGGGCTTCGGCAATCCGCAGCCCGCAGCCATACAGTAGCGAAAAGAACGCGGTGTCACGCGCCTGTAGCGCGGCTTGGTCGGCGACCTCCCCCACCTGTTCGGTAACCTCCAGCGCCTGAGCCACGCTCAGGGCACGTGGCAGGGCAGGGCGCGCCCGTGCGGTGGACACCAACCGGATGGCGCTGACGTCTAACCCATGGCGGCGGTTGAGAAAGCGGAAATACCCGCGCGCGGCTGACAGATGCTGGGCGCGGGAGGCCGCCGCCATGCCGCCGTTCGCCAGCGACGCCAACCAGGCGCGAATGTCAGCCGCCCGCAATTCCGTCAGCGCGGCAAAGTCGGGTTCGCCGCCGAGGTGCTGGGTTAGGAAGCCAACGAACCCGGCCAACGCATGACCATACGCTTCCACTGTGTTGACCGCGGCATGGCGTTCCTGTTCCAGCCAGCCGAGAAACGCCAAGCGCGCCGCCTCGGCTGTCATGGCGGCGATGGGGACAGCGGGGGCCGCTGCTAGCGTCGGCGTCCGGTCGGCGCGGCGCCGAACCATCAGACCGGCTTGTCACCTGCCACGGTGACCCTGAAACCCGACCTTGTGTGCGGCCAATAATCCCACATGGCACGGTGCTGGACGCAGCGGTTGTCCCAGAACGCCACGGAATTTTCCTGCCAGCGGAAGCGGCACTGGAACAGCGGGTTCTCGGCGTGGCTGTAGAGGTAGGACAGGATGGCCGCACTCTCATCGCGGGGAACGCCGACAATACGTTTGGTGAAGCCGCGGTTGACATACAGCGCACGGCGGCCAGTGACCGGATGAGTGCGGATGACGGGATGTTCGGCGCGCGGATAGACCGGCTTGTCCGCTACGCCCATGTTCTTGTAGGTGCCGCGATAGGCGTCCTCACCGTCATGCACCGCTGTCAGGCCATCAAGATACGCCCTCATCCGGTCGGACAGTGCCTCATACGCGGCGTACATGCTGGCGAACAGGGTGTCGCCGCCGCGTGGCGGGCACTGCTTGATGTAAAGAATACTGCCCATCGGCGGTTCCGGATCGCAGGAGACGTCGCTGTGCCAACCCTCGCCGTTGGCGCGCGGGCTGTCCTTGTCGGCGTGGATGATCATCAGTTCCGGGTGACCCGGCGCATGCGGCGCCGCCGGGTGCAGATGCAGATTGCCGAAGCGGCGACCAAATGACAGGTGCTGCTCTTGTGTCAGCGTCTGGTCACGAAAGAAAATTACCGAATTTTCCGCCAGCGCCCGGTGAATTTCCGCCATCTGGTGGTTGGCCAATGGGCCCGACAGGTCGACGTCGCCAATTTCCGCTCCGATGATCGGGGTCAGCTTGTCGACCGTAACGGTCTCGTATGGGGCCACCTCCTCGGCCGTATGGCGGTAGCGAGGACCGTTGTTGCCGCGCAGCGCGCTCATGGTTAATGTCTTTCCTGTTGCACAAGCGGCGGGATCATCGTCCGCGGGCACGCCGGCCGCAAGGGGAACCGTCTTGCGTTTCATCGCAACAGGCGCGGCCGGCCATTCCAAAAGTCATTCCATTCGCGTTGATGGGACCGTATAGATAACGAGCCCGTTATCTGGATGCGCCGCATGGATCTGGCCTTGAGTGACCATCCCGCCGAATATCCTCAAGACCTTCATGCCGATGCGCTTTCGGCACTGATCGAGCAGACCGCGGCACAAGCCGCCGACGACCCGGACCACTGGCGGACGAACGCGCAACAAGCCCGGGAGGCGGGTCGCCTCGCCGACGCGCGGGGATTGCTCGAAGCTGCTGTGCAACGGTTTCCCGACGCTCCTTGGCTATGGCACGACTTGGTGCGGTTGGCGGAGGCGCGGGGCGACTGGGCAGACGCAGAACGCTGTGCGCGCACGCTCGTCGATTTGATCCCGCGCCTTTGGTGGAGCGCGACTCTGCACGCCCACGCCGTGCGCCGGCAGGGACGCATCGATGAGGCGGAGGCACTGCTCAAATCAGCAAAACATCGTTGCCCAAACGATCCTGAGATCTTCACCGAACATGCGCTGCTGGCCGAATTGCGGCGTGACTGGCCGCAAGCGCGCGCTCGTTGGAATACGGTATCGGAACGTTTTCCCCAGAACTGGCGAGGGCTCGGCGGCCAGGCACGGCTGTTGCGCGAGCAAGGGCAGACGGATCAGGCGCGCGCCCTGCTCATCCGCGCCATGGAAACCTTTCCGCGTGAAACTGGACCGATCCACGACCTCGCTCGTCTAGCTGAAATGCTGCGAGACTGGACTGCGACGGAACGATGGTGGCGCGTCTGGCTCGTTTTCGAACCGAAATACTGGTGGGGCTACACCGGTCTGGCGACGGCACTTCGCGAGCAGGGGCGGCTGTCCGAGGCCGATGCAGTCCTGCTGCCGCAGTTCGAGCGATTTCAACAGGAGCCGGCGATTTTTGTTGAATATGCTCGCAACTCCGAACGATCCGCTGATGCACCGGAAGCGCTGCGGCGTTGGCAGGCCGTGCAGGCTCGGTTCCCTAACCTATGGGAGGGTTACGACGCATCCGCTCGATTGCTGCGTGAGCAGGGAGACACGGCGGCGGCTACGCACGTCCTGACCGAAGCCATCACCCGCTTTCCCACCATGGCGCGTCCGCTGCACGAGTTGGCTCAACTTGCGGAAGCTACCCAGGACTGGACCGCCGCGGTAAAATACTGGCATGCCTCTATGGCGCTGGAACCTGACATTTCGTGGGTGCACAGCGCCTTGGCGACCGCCTTGCGGGAGCAGGGCGAGCCCGCCCTTGCGGCGCAAGTCCTAGCGGATGCGATTAAGCGATTTCCCGGTGAGGCAGCGCTTGCCGTCGCGTCAGCACGGCTGGCGGAGGCCAGCGATGACTGGGAAGCGGCGGTGCGTCGATGGGATTACGTCTGTCAGGCGTTTCCACATCTTCCGAGTGGTCCGGTCGGCCTTGCCCAGGCGCTGCGTAGAATCGGTGAACTGGACAAGGCCGCGAATATCCTGAAAGCGGCAGCTTCCAGGCTGCCCGGAGACCTGGAGATCATCCTGCAGATCGCATGGTTGGCGGAAATGCGCGGACAGGCGGACGAGGCGGCCTATTACTTTCGTCAAGCTATATCTTTGCAGCCTGAAAACCCGCGGCCTTACTTGTTTCTGACCCGGATATACCTGGCAACTTCGGATACCGTGCAAGCTGAGAAAGTACTGGCGGATGGGTTGAACGCGGCCGGTGAAAAGATTGAATTTCTGCTGGAGTTGGCGCGGCTGTCCGCTCGCAAAGGCGACTGGCCCGAAGCCTCCCGCCGCTTTCGTCTTGCTTATGCGAAATTTCCCGCGGAATCCGCGTCCGTCGCCGGCTTGGCTGACTCACTCTGCCGCCAGGGACTCCAGCCGGAAGCAGAGGCGGCGTTGCATGAGGCGATCGGCCGCTTTCCTGAAAATGTCGAGCTTGCAGTCGCTTTCGCGCGTTTGCCAAGCGTCGGGGGAGCAAGGCAATTTCCGGAATACCTCCAGCGAGCACGGCAGCTCGTGACGAAATTCCCTGCTAATCTGGAGGTATTCTACGTCCTCATTGACGCTCTGCTGCTTAGCAATCTACCTAACGAAACCGAGACATTTATTGTTCAAGGTCTAAAGCGCTTTCCGAATGCGAAGCTGCTATCACGTCGTCTGGCTACGGCGTATGTCAGGCAGCAGAAATGGGACAATGCCTTCAACGTCTACACTGACCTCATCGCTCGGCATGGGCCCGATCCTGACGTGCTCAATGATTATGTGAAAGATCTGATAGCCGCAAAGCGCTGGGACGACGCGAACACGCTGCTGCGACAGGCAATGACGTGGTTCCCAGCCAACCCGGTGTTTTCTGTCGCGAAGCTGGACGTCCTCATAGCGCTGAATGAACTGACCGAAGCCACCCAATTGTGGACCACCTTGAACGCCAAGGCCGACCGTGACCCTTCGCTGCGAAAGGATTTGTTTGAACGCCGGGGATTGTTGCTTGGTCTCGGCATTGATCCGGCGACAGCCGCGCCAATGGTAGCCAAAGCAACTGGCTATTCGACAGATGATGAAATCCCGACCGCGGAAATCGTCAGCAACTTCGAAAGCATGGGCGGCGCCGGCCTGGGCTGTGAGTTCGGTCTGTTTCAGCGCTTCTTCGGTGCCGAACCGCTAGGCTTGCTGCGCTGGACAGAAATGGAGCCGGAACAACTCCTCGCGGCGCTAGAGATGGCGTTCGATGGTGTCGGCAATCCGGATCAGACCATTATGCGGGTGCCGGAGCACGGCAACCACCTGGAATACGGTGCGTCTGACCGACGGTTCGGCATGCGGATGCATACGTTTGTTCGCGCTGATCAAATACCCGCCGACAAGATGTTCGTCCAGCTTTGTCGGCGACTAACTTATTTGCGATCAAAGTTCCTGGCTGATCTGCGTGAGGGAGACAAGATCTTCGTCTACAAGAATGCATACAGGAACCTGTCGGATGACGAGATCGCGCGGCTGCACGATGCAGTCAGGCGATATGGTAAGGTGACGTGGCTTTATGTGCGACGCCAGACTGAGAATAATCGTTTCCCGAATGTCGAAGCTCTCGAACCGGGGCTTTTGATCGGCAACATCGACCAATTTGCCGTCGGTCTTGATGGCAAGGAGTCCAGCCTGCCCGCGTCTTCATGGGCGGCTGTCGCGCGGAACGCATATTGCCTCTGGCGGAACATCTAAAAGCTTCCCTGACGGGATAAGCGGCCGTCGATTTTAACAAATCACAGGGCACGGCAGGACCTTTTTGGCAATGGACGCGACAGCGGAACAAGTTGCTTCCATTCGACGTAGTAGGACGATATGGAGTGAACAGCGTGTTATCGGGAGAAGCCGAATGGATCTGGCCCTGGCTGACCCAATCGATACATCTTCGCGCTTCGACGCGCTGATCAAGCAGATCGCGACCCAGGCCAACGGTGAAGTACATGGCTGGCAGCAGGCCGCGCAGCAGGCGCGCGAAGCAGGGCAGGCGGACCAGTCCCGGGCACTTCTGACTGCCGCCGCGCAGAGGTTTCCGGACTCGGCCATCCTACGGCACGATCTGGCTCGGCTGGCGGAGGCGGATCGAAATTGGGCGGAGGCGGAACGGTGCTGGCGCGACTTCGCGGCCCTCAGTCCGACGGTCTGGTGGGGTGCGACCCAGATCGCCCATATGCTGCGTCACCAAGGACGCATCGACTCGGCGGACGTGTTGTTGGCCGAGGCGCGTGACCAATTCCCGAACGTTGCCGCCGTCTTTTTTGAACACGCCCGACTGGCGGAGACACGTCGCGATTGGCCGGAAGCCGGCGCCCGGTGGACCGCGATAACGGAACAATTCCCGCAAGCGTGGGAAGGTCTGGCCGGTCAGGCACGCGTATATCGGGAGCAGGGGCAACCAGATAAGGCGCGCACGCTCCTGATTGCCGCAACAGAACGGTTCCCTGCAACGACGGGTCCGCTGCACGAGCTGGCGCGGCTGGCGGAGTCGTTGCGCAATTGGCCGGCAGCAGAGCGGTGGTGGCGCGTGGCGATCGCACTCGACCCTGGACCCTGGTGGACCTACGCAGGCCTTGCAACAGCGTTGCGGGAGCAGGGATGCCTACCGGAGGCCGAAGCACTGCTGACCGCACAGTTCCAGCGCTTGGCGCATGAACCCTGGCCGTTCGTCGAACACGCTCGGCTCGCGGAACGATCCAAGGATTGGCCGGAAGCGGCAAAGCGTTGGGCGAACGTCACCGGCCGCTTTCCGATGGTGTGGGAGGCTTATTGCGGGCGGGCGCGGGCACTGCGCCAGCAAGGACAGATGGCGGATGCACGGGTGGTACTTGAAGACGCAGTCGCCCGCTTTCCCGCTTTGCCAGCGCCATTGCACGACCTGGCGCAGCTTGCGGAAGCAGAGCAAGATTGGACCACCGCGGAGCAACGATGGCGTGAATCGCTGCAGCTAGATGCGAGCATCTGGTGGGCACACACCGGCTTGGCCACCGCGCTGCGTCAGCAAAAGCGAACGAACGAGGCCAGACGTCTGCTCAACGCAACCATAGAACGATTTCCCCGCGAGCGTGGCCCGGCGATCGCGCTTGCTCGCATGGCGGAGACGGAAGGCAACTGGTCCGATGCCATGCAACGATGGGACCAGATCAAGAGGGATTTTCCTGCCGATTGGGATGGCTACCAAGGCAGCATCGCGGCTGCCTTGCGACTGCGCCGCTTCGCCGAAGCCGAGAACATCATTGTCGAGGCCAAGCAGCGATTTCCCGGAATCGAGTCGTTCTTTATCGAGCACGCACGCCTGGCGGAGACTCGGCGCGACTGGGCGGTGGCGGACACGCTGTGGCGCCAAGCCGAAGAGCGCTTCCCGGCAAGCCTTGGCATTCGTCTCGGTCATGTTAATACCCTCCGGGAAGCCGGCGATCTTTCCAGGGCTTCCGACCTGTTGGCACACGCCGCAAGACAATTTCCATCAGATGTTCAAATCGATGTCGGCCGAGCCATGCTGGATGAAGCGAAAGAGGATTGGCACGCCGCGCACCAGTCCTGGCGTCGCTGCATTGCCCTCGCCCCCGGTGTAGAATCCCACTACCTCCGTTGCGCCAACGCCCTGTTTAATGCTCAAAACAAACCTGAGGCTGTGGAAATACTGGAATGCGGACGTCGCGCCCTTGGCGATCGACCCGTGTTTCTGCGTGAACTTGGCGGGTTGGCGGACCGCAGCTTCGACTGGAAGGAAGCCGTGCGTCGCTATCGCGATTATCTCGCCTCCTGTCCTGGTCACCACGATGCTTTCATTAGGCTGGCCCTTGCATTGGCCGCGGATGGCAAACTCGCCGAGGGCGAGACCCTGCTGCGGGAGGCCATCGATGTACACCCGGATCGTCCCGAGCTGGGCGTAGCCTACGCCCGGATCGCTCTACGCGCCGGACCGTCAGGCGGGCCGAGTTACCTAAGCCGAGCGAAAACGGTATCAGAACGATTTCCGGATTTTGCCGAAGGCTCGATCGTGCTGGCAGACGCCTTGGCGATTGCCCAGCAGCCCGATGAGGCCGAAGCCGTGTTGAAAATCGCCCGGGTTAAATTCCCGACAAACGGTTCAGTGGCACGCCAGTTGGCAATGTTGCTGGCGCGTCAGTCCAAATGGGATGACGCGATCACCGTCTATTCCGATATCCGCACCGACTTCCCACTCGATGCCAAGACCATGTTGGAGTACGTGAACGCTCTGGTTGCGGCACGTCGATGGGTGGATGCCAAAGAGCTTATCAGCAAGTCACTCGAAATGTTTCCTCACTTCGGTGCCCTCCATATCGCTCGGCTGGATATCGCAATTGCCAATGATGAACTCAATTCAGCAACCGATATATGTAAACTAATCGATATGGAATTCGCTAGATGCTCCGACGTCAGGAGTAGTTTGTCTGAGCGCCGGGGGCAATTGCTTGGGATGGGGATCTACCTGCCAGATGCCAATGCGTCGCCTGCCGCCCACTTATCATCAGGCACCAGTGCAACCATAAAACCCGAGGACATTGTCGGTCATTTTGAGAGCCTCGGCGGCGCCGGTATCGGATGCGAATTTGGCCTGTTCCAACGTGCCTGTAGCGCCGAACCGCTTGGTCTATTGCGTTGGACGGACATGCAGCCAGCCGCCTTGGCCGAGGCGCTTGAATCCGAGTTCCAAGGCGTCGGCGAACCCGATCAGACGGTATTGGGTGCACTCGGCGGAGATCATATTGAATACTACGCGGCCGACAAACGGTTTGGTATGCGAATGCACACTTTTATCCCGGCTCGCAGCGTACCATACGACAAGATGTTCGTGCAAACGTGCCGGCGCCTGACCTTCTTGAAGGACAAGCTGCTCGATGACCTGCGTGCCGGCAATAAGATTTTTGTCTACAAAAACGCCATGCGGCCGTTGAACGATGCAGAGATAGAGCGGCTGTATCAGGCCATACGACGCTATGGTGACAACACGATACTGTATGTTCGTCGCGAGACGGCGGACAATCCGTGCCCGCAGGTTATTTCGCCCAGTCCAGGTCTTCTTATCGGCCACATCGACCGCTTTGCCTGGTTGGACGACGCGGGCACAACCGGCGGACTACCGAGGGTGTCATGGGCCGATATTGTCGTAAATGCCTATCATATCTGGCAACGTGCGCGCTGAGGCTTTGGACTTCTTCGGTAAGTGCTTGTGTCGTGCAAAAAATGATTCTTCCGCACGCAGCCTACCGAATTCTTCCGTCTGGCTGCAGTTTCCATGTATTGAAACGATAACTTGATCTGCCGAAGAATGACTGTGCAACGACAAAGGAGCATTAAATGAATGCTGATCAGTGGCCGCAGATCAAACAGCCTCCGCCACCTCCTTATGCGCACGTCACAATCGCCGCTCATAATGGCGCTGAGCCGCTTCGAACGGCGGTGTGCCTCGCTTTCGAAGATGCTATTGCGGAACGTGGACGTCTACGAGACGAAGCTTACCAGGTCCACGGGTTTTCCGGTCGGAAATTTCGTCTATTTTTGAACAATCTGTTTAACACACTGCGCGATCCGCGCTATCTGGAAATCGGCCTGTTTCACGGTGCAAGCTTTTGCTCTGCGGTTTTCAGAAACCGAATGAAGGCCGTCGGCATAGACAATTGGACCGAATATGGCGGCAAGCCCGATTCGTTCCATGCCAACCTGAAAAAATTCGTCGAGCCCGAAGCTGACATTCAGATCATCGAGCGCGACTTCAGGAAGGTCGAGTTCGACAAGATCGGCAAGTTCAACGTGCTATTCTATGACGGTTCGCACGCCGAACAAGATCAGTATGATGGCATTATGATTCCACAATCGGCGTTGGACGAGACCGCCATCGTTATTGTCGATGATTGGAACTGGGACAGGGTACGCCGCGGCACGTTCAATGCGTTGAAGGACGCAAAATGGCGGATAGACTATTCTGTTGAAGTTCGCACCAGCTTTAACGGCCAAATTCCGTTGGTGGCGGGAGCAAGCAGCGAATGGCACAACGGCTGCCTGATCGCAGTGGTTGCAAAGGGCCCGTCGTAGTTCATCGTGGTATCGATGGTCGAGCCGGAAGAATCATCTTGATCCATGCCAGAGGCTAAATCGCGCCTCTAAGCCGGCTTGTCGTGCGCCGCCGCGCGTGCCGGTTGACGTGTCGGTGTACCGCGCCTTCAGACCGTTGGGATGCGTCTAAACCATCCGCGACTGGCGCACCGCAGCCGCAATGAAATCGGCGAACAGCGGGTGCGGATCGAACGGCTTCGACTTGAGCTCCGGGTGGTATTGCACACCGACGAACCAGGGATGGCCGGGCAGTTCGATGATCTCGGGCAGGATTCCATCCGGTGACATGCCGGAAAACCGCAGGCCGGTCGCCTCCAGGCACGCGCGAAAATTCACGTTAACCTCATACCGATGGCGGTGGCGTTCCTCGATCACGTCGGCGTCGCCGTAGATCGCGCGCACCAGGCTGTCCTTGCCCAGCACCGCCGGATAAGCGCCAAGCCGCATGGTGCCGCCCTTGTGGTCGGTTTCCGAGCGGCGCTCAATCTGGTTGCCGCGCGCCCACTCGGTCAGCAGGCCGACCACGGGGGCGTCGCAGGGGCCGAACTCGGTGGAGGACGCTTCGGTTCGGCCGGCTAGGTTGCGGGCCGCTTCGATGACCGCCATCTGCATGCCGAAGCAGATACCGAAAAACGGCACACGGTGTTCGCGGGCAAACCGGACGGCGGCAATCATGCCGGGTGTGCCGCGCTGGCCGAAGCCGCCGGGAACCAGGATGCCGTGGACGCCTTCCAGATGGTGGACGGTGTCGTGCTTCTCGAAGACCTCGCTGTCCACCCAGTCCAGCTTCACCCTGATCCGGTTGGCAATGCCGCCATGGGTCAGCGCCTCGGCCAGCGACTTATAGCTGTCCAGCAGACTGGTGTACTTGCCGACCACGGCGATGCGGATGACGCCCTCGGCGGTCTGCACGGCCTTGACGATGAGCTGCCAGCGCGAGAGGTCGAGCGGCGCCGGTCTGGGCAAGCCGAAATGACGCAGCACCTCGTTGTCCATGCCTTCGGCGTGGTAGGCGATCGGCACCTCATAGATGGTGCGCACGTCCAGCGCGGGGATCACCGCCTCGGGCCGGACGTTGCAGAACAGCGCGATCTTGCGCCGTTCGTTGTCCGGGATCGGCCGGTCGCAGCGACACAGCAGCATCTGCGGCTGGATACCGACATTCAGCAGCTCCTTGACCGAGTGCTGGGTCGGCTTGGTCTTCAACTCGCCAGCCGAGGGGATGAAGGGCACCAGCGTCAGGTGCACGAACATCGCGCGATCCATGCCGAGCTCGTTGCCAAGCTGACGGATGGCCTCCAGAAAAGGCAGGCTTTCGATGTCGCCGACGGTCCCGCCGATTTCCACCAGCACGAAATCGAACGCGGCGGTCTCGCGCACGATGACGTCCTTGATGGCGTCGGTGATGTGCGGAATCACCTGCACCGTCGCGCCCAGATAATCACCACGGCGCTCGCGGGCGATGACGTCCTGGTAGATGCGTCCGGTGGTGGCGTTGTCGAGTTGGGTGGCATGCACGCCGGTGAAGCGCTCGTAATGGCCGAGGTCCAGGTCGGTCTCGGCGCCGTCGTCGGTGACGAACACCTCGCCGTGCTGATACGGGCTCATGGTGCCCGGATCGACGTTCAGATAGGGGTCGAGCTTGCGCAGCTTGACGGCATAGCCGCGGGCCTGCAGCAGCGCGCCTAGCGCTGCCGCGGCGATGCCCTTGCCCAATGAGGAGACCACGCCGCCGGTGATAAACACGTAACGCGTCATGGGATCCCAGTATACGGAAGCCGCGCGAGTCGAGGGAAGCCCCCGCGCAACAATTCAGCCATGTGTGGCCGATCAGTTGGTTGGCGCGGAGGGTCCCTGCGGCGCGGCTGGCGGTGGCGTGGCGGCCGGCGGCGTGGCCGGGTGCCCGGGACCGGGGGGCGCCGGACCGGTCGGCACCGCAGCAGGCGCGGCTGGACCGGACGCGGGCGCGGGGGTGTCGAGGATCGATCGCGTGACACCGGTTGTGCCACGGTTCAGCAACGCCAGGGTCAGCGACAGCGCCATGAACAACGCGGCGAGGATCGCCGTGGTACGGGTCAGCAGGTTCGCGGTGCCGCGTCCGGACATGAACGAGCCCATCCCCTGGGAGCTGCCGATGCCAAGCCCGCCGCCCTCGCTGCGCTGGATCAGCACGACGCCGATCAAGGCCAAGGTGACGAACAGGTGGAAAATCAGCAGTACGGTGCTCAACGCGGCGAACTTTCAAGCAGGCGCCGCGGCGGGTGCGACGTGGCGGGCGCCTCTTACCCGCCTTGACGCTCGCCGGCAATCGTCGTGCCGACAGGGGGCAGGGCGGCGCGGGCGATAGCCAAGAACTCATCGGCTTTCAGGCTGGCCCCGCCGATCAGCGCGCCGCCGACATTCGGCACGGCGAGCAGCGCGGCGGCATTCGCCGGACGCACCGAGCCGCCGTAGAGGATGCGGATCGTGTGCCCTGCATCGCCGAACTGGCGCACCAGCTCCTCGCGGATGAAGCTGTGCATGACGGCGACGTCCTCCTCGGTGGCGGTGCGTCCGGTGCCGATCGCCCATATCGGCTCATAGGCGATGACGCCGGTGAACGGCTTCGGCAGGCTGCCGGCGATCTGCCAGCCGACGACCTCGGTTTCCTGGCCACCGGCCCGCTGCTCGCTGGTTTCGCCGACGCAGACAATCGGCGTCAGGCCGGCCTCGACGGCGGCCAGCGTCTTCTCGCGTACCAGCTCATCGGTCTCGCCGTGATCCTGCCGGCGCTCGGAATGGCCGAGGATGACCCAGCTGGCGCCGGCGTCGCGCAGCATCGGCGCGGCAATGTCGCCGGTGTGAGGGCCTTGCTTGGCCTGGTGGCAATTCTGGCCGCCGACCGCGACCAGGGACCCCTTTACCACGTCGGCGACGGCGGCGAGATGTAGGGCGGTCGGGCAGATCAGCAGATCGGCGCCGATGCCTTGTGCGCCGGCCGCCACCGCGCGGGCCAGGGCGACGGCATCGGCCGCCAGGCAGTGCATCTTCCAGTTTCCAGCGATCAGTTGTCGCATCCGGCGCCTCCCACTCAGACGGACTGCTAACGCATTGTTCCGCCGCGTCAAGAGCGATCGCGCCAGTACGGATCGCCAAGCGGTCAGGATTGTTGGTACGGTGGCTGAGGACGGATGCTGGCCATGCTCCTACCGGCGCCGTATATGCTGCCGCCCGCATCGCATTTGGACCTAGGTTATGATCTCCCTGTTCCGCCGCTACGTCGATAGCTGGCTTGTCCGCGGCTTCTTCGTCCTGATGTCGCTGGCTTTCGTCGGCTGGGGCATCAGCGGGAGCCTGCTGCAGCTTGGCGGGTCGCCAAGCTGGGTCGCCAAGGTCGGCGGCGAGACGATCGAGGTCCCGGCGTTCCAGGCCGAATATCAGCGGGCGATGGCACAACGGACCCACGATCTGCCGGCTGGGCAGGAGGCTTCCTCCGCACTACGCCGCCAGGTCGGTCAGGAGACGCTGGAGCGGATGATTGCCCAGGCGGCGCTGTCGGTCGAGTTGAAGACCCTGCACGTCGTCACCCCGGACGCGGCGTTGGCCGACGCCGCGCGCGCCATCCCAGCCTTCCAGGGATCCGACGGCAAATTCAGCAAGCCGGTGTTCGACACTGTGCTGCGCAACAACGGCTTCACCGAAGCGCGTTTCCTGGCACAGCTTCGCGCCGACATCGCGCAACGCCAGCTGCTCTCCGCCGTTGGCGGTTCGGCCGCGGCGCCTGACACCGAGGTCAAGCCGCTGTTCAACTCGGAGTTCGAGAAACGGGCCGCGGACCTGGCGATGTTCCCGTTTTCTGCTGCGCCGGATCCGCCCGCCCCCGACGAAGCCGCGTTGCAGCGCTGGTACGATAACCATCCGGATAGTTACGCTACGCCTGAGTACCGCCGCGTCAAGGCGATCGAGCTGTCGCCGCAGTCGCTGGCACCCGAAATCACCATCACCGACGACGAGTTGCGCGCCGCCTATCAGGAACGTCGCACGGAGTTCGTCACCCCGCCCAAACGTTCAGCCGAGGTGATCTCCAGCCAGGACCAGGCGAAGGCCCAGGCACTGGCGGCGCGCTGGCGGACCACGCCGGACTGGGCGGCGATGCAGGCGGCGGCGCAGGCCGATGGAGCCTCAGCGATCATGCAGGACGATGCGACTGAAATACAATTTCCCGATCCTGATTTGGCCAAGGCGGTGTTCGCGGGCAGCTTGGACACAGTTAGCGAGCCGGTGAAAGGCGCGCTGGGCTGGTTCGTGGTGAAGGTGACGAAGATCGTGCCGGGCCAGGACACCGGGTTCGAGCAGGCGAAGCCAGTGTTACGCGCGCGGCTGCTGGCGGGCAAGGCAGCCGATCTGATGTACGACCGCGCCAACAAGCTGGACCAGTTGCTCGGCAACGGTACCAGCCTGGACGATCTGCCGGCCGACCTCGGCCTGGCCGGTGTCGCCGGAACGCTGGACGCGCAGGGCAACACGCCGGCGGGCGATCCGGCGCCGATCCCCGGTCCGGCGGAACTGAAGGCCGCGATCATTTCCGCCGCGTTTCAGGCGCATCAGGGAGATCCGCCGCGGCTGACCGAGGTGCAGACACCATCCACTGGCGGATCGGCATATTATGCCCTGAGCGTGGAGGCGGTGACGCCGCCTGGCGAGAAGCCGTTCGACGCGGTGAAGGACGCAGTGGCCCGCGACTGGACGCAGGACCAGCGGCGGCGCAGCGAGGAACAGGCGGCGACGGCGATGATGCTCGCGGTAAAAGGCGGCAAATCGTTTTCCGATGCCGCGACGGTCGCCGGCGTTACACCGCACCTCAGCCCGCTGGTGACCCGCGACCAGGCGAACTCTGACCTCCCGCCGTTGTTGCAGCGCGTGCTGTTCGGCCTGAAGCCGGGTGAGGCGACCATGGTGGAAACGGCGGATGGCTTTGTGGTGGCACAGTTGGCTCAGGTGGTGACGCCGGATGCGGCGGCGGACAAGACCGGCTATGATCAGGCGCGTGCGGCGATTTCCCGTTCGGTGCAGAACGACTTGGCGACCGTGTTCATCGATGCGGTGCGCCAGCGCGCCGGACCGCAGATCAACCAGCGGGCATTCGATAGCGTAATCCAACCCTGAAAACGGCCGCGGGTGCGGCCAGCGAGAGAGCCATGAACGTGTCTGTTACCCCGGGCTTCGCCGCCTTCCGCTTCGCCTACGATGCCGGGCGCGGCAGCCTGGTGTGGCGGAAGGGCGTGGCGGACCTGGAAACGCCGGTGGCTGCGTTCCTCAAGCTGGCGCACGGCCAGCCGAATTCGTTTCTGCTGGAGAGCATTGAGGGTGGTGCAGCACGTGGGCGCTACTCCGTGATCGGCATGCAGCCGGACCTGATCTGGCGCTGCCAAGGTGGGTGCGCTTCAGTCAACCGGCACGCCCTGTCGGCGCCGCACGCCTTCATGCCGGAGGTTCGGCCTCCGCTCGACAGCCTGCGCGCGCTGATCGCCGAGAGCCGGCTGGAGGTGCCGTCGCATCTGCCGCCGATGGCCGGCGGCCTGGTCGGCTATCTTGGCTACGACATGGTGCGCCAGATGGAGCAGTTGCCGGACAAGAACCCTGATACCATTGGCGTACCGGAGGGTCTGATGGTGCGCCCGACCCTGTTCGCCATCTTCGACAACGTCAACGACGAGCTTTCGCTCGTCACGCCGGTTTATCCGGCCGGGGATGTTCCGGCCGAGGCCGCGTGGCGGCGTGCCGAGACCAGGCTGGCGGCGGCGGAGGCGGCGCTGGAGCGGCCTCTGCCGCATCAGCCGCCGCCGGTGATGCTGCCCGATCCGCCGGCGCCGGCGTCCAATTTTACGCAGGCGGCGTATGTCGCCGGGGTGGAGCGGTGCAAGGCCTACATTGCCGCGGGGGACGCGTTCCAAATCGTGCTCAGCCAGCGGTTTTCGGTGCCCTTCGCGCTGCCGGCTTTCTCCCTTTACCGGGCGCTGCGCCGGATTAATCCGGCACCGTTCCTGTTCTACTTGGATTTCGGCGGGTTCTCGGTTGTGGGATCGTCACCGGAGGTACTGGTGCGATTGCGCGACGGGATAGTTACGATTCGGCCGCTGGCTGGGACGCGCGGACGGGGTACGACGCATGAGGAGGACCAGGTGCTGGAGGCGGAATTGTTGGCCGACCCGAAGGAACGGGCGGAGCATCTGATGCTACTGGACCTGGGACGCAACGACGTCGGGCGGGTGTCGGCGGTCGGTTCGGTTAGGGTGACCGAGAGCTTCATCGTCGAGCGGTTCAGCCATGTGATGCACATTTCCTCCAACGTGGAGGGGCGGCTGCGCGAGGGTCTGGACGCGCTGGATGCGCTGGTGGGCGGTTTTCCGGCGGGCACGCTTTCCGGGGCGCCCAAGGTGCGGGCGATGGAGATCATCGAGGAGCTGGAGCCAGACCGGCGGAATATCTACGCCGGCTGCATCGGCTATTTCGCCGCGAATGGGACGATGGACACGTGCATCGGGTTGCGCACGGCGCTGGTGAAGGACGGCATGATGTACGTGCAGGCGGGGGCCGGGATCGTTGCGGACTCGGTGGCCGAGGCGGAGATACGAAGAGTGCCGGCAGAAGGCGCGCGCGCTGGTGCGGGCGGCCGAAGAGGCGGTGCGGTTCGCGGCGGGGAAAGCCGGCGGAAATAGCGGTTAGTCGTCCTGGTATTAGCTACCGCCCCAGCACCCGCCGAAACAGTGCCAGTTGTCCCGCCGTGGTCGCGTCCCAGCTGAACCTCTCGGCATACGCCCGGGTGGTGGTGCGAGCGGGTAGCGCTGCAAACAACCGCCGCACCCCAGCCACGATGCCGTCAGCGGTGTTGGGCGCGTAGATCACACCCGCTTCCGGCGCGCGCACGACCTCGGGATTGCCCCAGATATCGCTCGCCACAACCGGGGTGCCGCAGGCCATTGATTCTAATAACACATTCGCCCAACCCTCACGCGACGACGCAAGCACTGAGGCATCAGCTGAACCATAGAGCGCCGGCAGCGTGACGTGCGGCCGCGGACCCAGCAGCTTCACGCGCTCCCCTAGCTTGTGCCGCGTGATCAACGTTGATAGCCGGTCATGCTCCGGCCCCTCGCCGGCGATCACCAATTGGAACTCCGGCAGTTGCCGCATCGCCTCGATCGTCCGGTGGTGACCCTTGCGCTCGATCAGGCCGCCGACCGAGATCAGCGCCGGTCCTGTCAGGCCAAGTGCGGCGCGAGCAGCCTCCCGATCCACGGTCGGGCGGAACAGGCCGGTCTCCACGCCATTGCGCAGCACCGTGACCTTTTCCTCCGGCGCGCCCAATTCGACCAGTACCTGCTTCAGCGCCGAGCTGACCGCCACCAACGCGCTGGCGTGGCGGATCGCCCCCTGGATCAGCCGCCGCGGCACAGCGGTAGCGCGGGATCAGGTTGACATCCGTGCCGCGCGCCGTGATCACCACCGGCAGGCCCGAAGCGCTCACCGATCCACACTGCGGCCACGCCGTCCGGATAGACATAATGTGCATCGATCACGTCGAAGCGATGCCCCGCCGCCAGCAGCCGGCGAACGAACGGCAGCATCGCGCGGTATAGCAGCCAGGGCGCGGCCGACATGCCGATCTTCGGCAGAACCGGATAGCGCGGGTGGCGGATGTCGATGCCGTGCCGGGTCTCCACCGCTGGCGCCCGCGCATTGAGCGCCCAGTCGCCGAACCGGTCCGACCGCCCCGGAAACCACGGCACCGGCGCCAGCACCAGACTGCTTGCTGCCTGGCTCGCTAGTAAATGCCGCAGCCGGTTTTCCACGAAGATGCCGTGATTGGGCCTCGCCGCATTGGGGAAGAGCGTCGAGAAGGTCAGCAGCCGGATTGGCGCCGTCACGGCGGCGCGTGGCCTGGGATCAGGTCCCTTTTGAAAGGTCGTCCAGTATCTTCTGCGCCTCGGTCTTTTCCTTGAAGTCGCCTTTCGCGGCGACCACTGTCGCCAGTGCCTTCTTCGCGGCCTCGACATCGCCGGTGTCTTTCAGGGCCACGGCGTAGTGAAAAATGATACGTGGATCGGATGTTGTTTCGGCGCTCGCCTGTCGCAGCAAGGCAACGCCATCTTCGGCATTGCCGGACGTGGTTAGGATCCAGCCCAAGGTGTCGGCTGTCTGCGCGCTGGGCGACAGCACATAGGCCTGACGCGCCAGCGGTCGCGCCCGGGCGTCATCCCCCTTCTGCTGATACGTCCAGGCCAGATTGTTCAGTGCCATGGCATTGTGCGGCTTCTGTTTCAGCAGCTGCTCCAGGTACTGCGCCGCAGCGTCATATTTGCCGCCTGCCAGCTCGATGTCCGCCAGTCGCTCCGTCACCACCAGGTCGTCAGGGTGCTGGCCGATCCAATCCCGCAGCAGCTTGTCCGCGTCATCCGGCCGTCCAGCCCGGATCAAGGCGGCCGCCCAACGGGTCGTCAGCTCGGAAGACGGAGCGGCGCTGTCGGCCTCGGTATAAGCGGCGATCGCATCAAGCGGACGATTAGCCGCCATATAGACGTCGCCTTTGAGTCCCCTGATAGCGTTGAACTCCTGGTCCTGGCGCTGCAGCCGGTCGGCCGTCGCCAGCGCCGCATCGACGCCGCTGGACTTCAGATCGATCATGACGAGGTCTTGATAAAGCTGGTAGTTCCGGGGGTTTGCCGCGATCCCTTCGGTGATGACGTTGCGCGCGCTTTCATAGTCGCCCATCTCGATCAGCAAGGCGGCGAGCTGGCGGCGCGCAGCGATCCCATTGCCGCCCTGCTTGAGGATTTCCTCGTAGGTGCCGCGAGCCTCCTGCTTCTGACCCAGCGCCAGATAAGCCGAGGCCCGCAGGCCCAATAAATCGATGGGCGTCGCTGCCGGACCCTTCGCCTCCGAGGCAAGATCGATCGCCTTCTGGGGCTTGCCGGTGCGGATGTACAGATTGCCTAATTCCATCGTCACCCGCGTGACAGCCGGCTCCGAAGCATGCGCGCGCTCCAGCAGCGCGGTCGCCTCGGCGATCCGGTTGGATTGCAGGTAGATGGTTCCCAGCATGGTCAGCGCTGGTTCGGCGGCCGGCTGCTTGATCAGGATCTCGTTCAGCAACGCTTCGGTCTTTGCCGTGTCGCCGAACATCAGCGTCAGGCGGGCCAGGTTGATCTTGGCGGGGGTGAAGTCCGGGTGCTTGCGCAGCACGTCACTGAAGCTGGCGCGGGCACCGGCCAGGTCGATCTGCGACAACTTGTAAAGGCCTTCCAGATTGCCGACCACCTCGGTATCACCCTCGGCCGCGCGGATCTTTGCCAGGGCATCGGCGGCCTTGGCGGTGTCGCCGGTCGCCAATGCGGCGAAAAACAGCGCCTCACCCACGGCGGGCAGGTTCGGCGCAAGTGCCAGCGTATGTTCCAGGTCGCCCATCGCCGCGTCCGGATCGCCCATGCCCATGCGCACCGAGGCCAGCCTGGTCTGCAGACCGATATCATTCGGCGCCAGCGCCTCGGCCTTCTGGAACGCCTCGATCGACCTCTGTCCCGCGCCCCGTCGCTGCGTATCCTCGGCCTAGAAGATCATAGATCCCAGCGTCACCCTTGTCGGAAGCGGCCAGTTTGCCGAGTGTCTCGATCACCTGATCAGGCCGGTGCCTGGTCAGCTCGATCCTCGCAAGCAGCTTGTAAGCCGCCAGGTCATTGGGCGCTCTGGCAAGATATTTCCGCGCCGCATCCTCCGCCTGTTCGATCTGTCCGAGTTGCTCCTTGACGATCGCCTGCAGGAAGTAGCCGCGCTCGATGCGGCCGAGATAGGCGGAAATCCGTTCCAGGTCGGCATCAGCGCCCTTGAAGTTCTTCGATTGCGCTTGCAGCACCGCCTGAAAGTAGATCGCCTGGATGTTGCCCGGGGTTGCCTTCTGCACGACGTCGATATCGCTCTTCGCCGCGTCGGTCTTGCCGGTGGCGAGTTCCAGACTGGCGCGGTCCAGGCGAGCCTGCATGACGCTGGGCTGATCGGCGATCAAGCCATTCAGCACCGCGATGGCGCCTGGTATGTCGCGCTGCAGGCGAAGCAGATGCGCCTTGGCGAGCAAGACCTCGGGCGATTTCGGCTGTGCGTCGACCGCGCGGTCTAGCTTGGTCTGTGCCGCCGCCAAGATCGCCGCGTGCCACGGCCAGGCGGCTGTCGGCCAGCAGCGGTTCCACCGCATTCGGTGCCACCTGTTCGGCTTCAGCGAATGCCTTCTGTGCGTCGTCCGGCCGTCGCAGGCCGATCAGGGCATAGCCTCGCGACACCAGGATTGACGCATCCAGGGGCGCATCCTTGCCGTCGGGCTTCAACGTGTCCAGTAACTGGTCGTACTTGTTCTGCGCCAGCAAGGCCTGTGACAGCAACGGCACCGTCTGATGCGGGTCGTAGCCGCGCGCGCGCGCCGCGGTCGCCTCCCGTTCAGCGGCCACGGGATCGCCCAGTTCGAACACCACGCGGCCCAGGACAGTAGTGCGCCTCGGCGTTTTGCGGATCGGCCCGCACGGCGTTGCGCAGCTCGATCTGAGCGGCTTTCAGGTCGCCCTTCTGCATCGACGCGCGCGCATCGGCAAGGTCGTCCGCATGAGCGGCGATCGGCCAGGCGCCGATCCAGGCCCCCACCAGGAGCCAGCCGAGGGACCTGTCGCGCATCTGTTCCACCCTATCCGTTCTGCAATGTCGCTTCGCCGGACGGGGTCGCGGCGTCGGCCGATCGGCCACCCTCGATGACCAGTCCATGGACTTCCATCAGGCCGTACAGCGTCGGCCGGCTGATGCCCAGCAGCCGCGCCGCGATCGCCAGGGTGCCATTGCTGCGCGCCAGGGCGACCTGAATGACCTCGCGTTCCGCGCGCAGACGAGCGGCGCGGATGTCGAGGTCCGGCAAGATGTCGCCGGGCGGCGCGAGTTCCAGGTCGGCGGCATCGATCAGCCGGTTTTCCGCCATCACCACGGCCCGCTTCAGGCGGTTTTCAAGTTCCCGCACATTGCCCGGCCACTCATGCGTGTTCATCGCCACCGTGGCCGGTTCGGTGAAGCCACGAATGTTGCGGCCGAATTCCTGGTTGAACCGGGTCAGGAAGAAACTGGCCAGCATGCTGACGTCGGAGCCGCGCTCGCGCAGCGGCGGAATGCGGATCGTCAGGGCGTTCATGCGGTAGAACAGGTCGCTGCGGAACACGCCCTGGCTGATCTTCTCGTCCAGATTGGCATTGGTGGCGGAGACGATGCGGACGTCGACCTGGATCTTCTGCCGCCCGCCGATCCGTTCGACGATCTGATCCTGCAGGAAGCGCAGCAGCTTGACCTGCAACGGGTGCGGCAGGTCGCCGACCTCATCGAGGAACAAGGTGCCCTTGTGAGCGCTTTCGATCTTGCCGATGGTCTGCTTGACCGCGCCGGTGAAGGCGCCGCGTTCATGCCCGAACAACTCGCTTTCCAGCAGGTTTTCCGGGATGGCGCCACAGTTGATCGCTACGAACGGCTGCTTGGCGCGAGGGCCCAGATCGTGCACCGCCCGCGCCAGGGCTTCCTTGCCGGTGCCGCTCTCACCCAGCAGCATGACCGGAACATTGGCGCCGGCGATCTTTTCGATATCGCGGCAGACCCGCAGCATCGCCGGATGACCGGTGATGATCCGTTCGATCGGGGAGCGTGCCGGCGCCGCGGTCAGTCGGCGGTTCTCCTCCTCCAGGCGGTGCAGGTTCAGGCCGCGGTCGATGATCGTGTTCAGCACGGCGATCTCGACCGGCTTTTCGCAGAAGTCGTAGGCGCCGCCGGCCACCGCTTTCAGCGCGTTCTTCCGCTCGCCATTGCCGGTGACGATGATCACCTTGGTCTGCGGCGCGATACGCAGGATGTCCTCCAGCGTCGCGAAGCCCTCGCTGACGCCGTCCGGGTCGGGCGGCAGTCCCAGGTCGAGGATCGCGATTGGCGGCGCGTCGCGCTTGACCAGGGCCAGCGCCGGCAGACGCGCATGCGCGATCAGCACGTCGCAGGCGGGAAATGCCCAGCGATATTGCGAACACAGACCATCGTCATCTTCGACTATCAGCAGCCTGGGTTTTGCCATGCTCGCTCCATCTACGCGCCGCTTGATGCCTCTACCGGCGCCCATTCAGCCATCCTCGGCTGCACCGAAGGCAGGATGATCCGCATCGTGGTTCCGGCACCGGGGCGGCTGATGACCAGCAGGTCGCCGCCGGCGCCACGCAGCAATTCGCGCGCCTGATAGGCACCGATGCCATGACCGCTGTGCTTGGTGCTGCTGAACGGGCGGAACAGCTCGTCGCGGACGAATTCCGCCGTCATGCCGGGCCCATGGTCGATGATGTCGACGACGACGCTCAACGCTTCGACGCGCAACTCGACGCGCACTGGAACCGTCGGGCGGGAGGCTTCGGCCGCATTGTTCAGCAGGTGGGTAGTGACCGTATCGAACGCGTCAGGATCGATCGCCGCGCCGGCGCCATTGCTGTCATCATTGAAGATGATGTCGACCGCTCCGGTCAACCGATGGAGATCGATCAATTCGCGCAGCCGTTCGGACGGCGTGATCATCGCGTGGTCACGCTCCTGCCGTTCGACTTGCAAGCGCGACAGCAAGCGGGTGATCTTGCCGACCGAGGCCCGCACCGTCGCCAGCATATCGCGCTGGAACTCGGGATTGTCCGCATACACCTCGGCGTTGGTCAGAAGCATGGATAGTTGGCCGGAAACATTCTTGATGTCATGAATGACAAAAGCGAAACGCTGGCTGTATTCGCGAAGTTGCTGGATCTGCGTCAGCGCCTGCATGGCACGCTGTTCCGCGACGCGGCTGGCGATCTCTCGACCCACCACGCGTAGCAGATCGAACGCCTCCCGGTCCAGCTTGAAGTACGCCCGTGACTTGGCCAGAACGATAAAGCCGATTAACGTTCCGCCATGGTTCAGCGGCACCGCCATCCAGGCACGCGGCAGTTCCGCGAGCCACGTGGCGGATTCGTCATGCTCGTCCAGGTGGACGATCCAGTCACCGTCGCGGAACAGCGACACCAGCGTGTGTCCCGGCGGGATCGGTTCGCTAACCGTGGGCATGTTCCAGGATCCGGCCCACTGGAAGGCGACATCCTGCGGCGCCCGCACAAACAGCGCACCGGCCGGACTGTCCACCACCTCGGCCGCGGCGCGGATCGCCCGCTTGTGCAGCGCCACGAAGGCTTCCGGCGCGGTCAGCGCGTCGATGCACCGCATCCATTCGCGCCGATAGTCATAGCGGCTGCTGAAAAAGTTTTCCACCACCAACGAGCGGATGCGAGAGCGGGCGGAGCCCGACGTCAGCATGACGGCGATCGCCAGTACGGCGGCGAAGATCAGCGAGGTCTCGATCACCCGACCCCACTCGGAGCCGCCGCGGCGGAACGCCTCGCCGATGACGGCGACCGCCACGCAGGAAGATGCCGCTGGCGATCAGGGTGAAACTGTGGAACACGACGCTGCGCGAGACGTGGATGTCGATCGCCCAGCGACGGTTGCGCACGATCGCCAGGGCCACTAGAGGCGCGGCCAGGATGGTGGCGGGCGCGCGAGCCTCGATCAGGCCATAGGACAGGTGGCGGAACAACGCCGCGTCGGCATACAGCAGCAGGTCATAGACGAAGACGCCGCCCAGCGCGACGCAGAGCAGGTTGATGTGCCAGCGCTGCTCCGCCGGGGTGTTGAAATAGAGGTTCTCCAGCAGCAGCACGTTGCAGACCGCGAAGCCCAACCGGATGGCGGTGGGCAGGGATTGCAGGCCAGCGGCCGGCTGGCCGCTCAGCACGTCCACCAGCGGTGTGACGCAGCAGACCAGCAGAGCAAGCAGGCCCATGGTGGTGAAGGCCTTGGCGAGCTGTTCGCTGGCTTCGATCGAGCGCCTGTAGAGATGCAGGATAAAGCCGAACCAGGCGGCGGAGCGGCCGACTTCCAGCCATCCGGCAAGGCGGCCAATCGGCGGCTGCGTGGCCAGGGCGAAGGTCGCTGCCCAGAGCCGCCGTCATGACGCAAGCCAGCACCAGCCAGGCGCCGGTCCGGCTGAGCGGCGGCCGCGACAGGATCAGCCCGGCGAGCAGGGCGTAGACCACGGCGCAAACGCCGTGCAGCACGCGCCATGGCGGGAATGATGTCGGGCATCATGGCGGCCGACGCTGCCTCAGGAACCGATCGTGCCAGGACCGTCACATCCTGAGCCATTGCATAGGCAGCTGACGTTTCAGCGAGCGCCTTCACGGAACAACACCACGCGCACGGTTGAGGTCAAGATGGCAAGGTCCAGCAGGATCCCCCGATGCTTGGCGTAATAGAGATCGTAGGCCAGTTTCTCGCGCGCATCTTCGACCGAGGCCCCGTAGGGGAAATTGACCTGTGCCCAGCCGGTCAGACCAGGCTTGACGTAGCTGCGTTGCCGATAGAAGGGGATGGCTTGTGCCAGTTGCTCGACAAAATGCGGCCGCTCCGGCCGCGGGCCGACCAGGCTCATTTCGCCGCGGATGACATTGGCCAATTGCGGCAGTTCATCGATGCGGGTGGCGCGAATGAAGCCGCCGATCCGCGTGATCCGCGGGTCCTGCTTCTGTGCCCAGCGCGGCTTGCCTTCGGCCTCGGCATCCACCGCCATGCTGCGGAACTTGAACAGGGTGAACGGCCGGCCGAGGTGGCCAATGCGGCTGCTGGCGGTAGAACACCGGCCCAGGACTATCCAGCTTGATGGCAAGCGCGGTCGCCGCCATCATCGGCAGGGTGACGACGACCATCGCGACGCTGATCGCCAGGTCGCAGCCGCGCTTGGCCGCGTCGGACACCCAGCCGGCGGTGAAGCCTTCGCCCAGCAGCAGGTCGCGGACTGTCAGCGCGTCCGGATCGATGCGGCCCAGATGCTGCTCCTCGAAACGCCGCATCGCCGAAAACCTTGATGCCGCGCAGCTTGCAGTCCAGCAGCTGTTCGGAGATCGAAGGTTCGGCGACCGAGGCGACGACGACGCCCCAGACTTGTTGCTGCCGCAGCAGGTCCCAGGACAACATGGCGGTGTGGCCGACCAACGCGTCGTAGCGGCGGCCGCCGCGGCGATTCAGCCGCGTGCTGACGGCATCGATGCGGGCAGGATCGCCGACGAACAGGACACGGCGCGGCAGCGTCTGTCTGCTGCATCACGAAGCTGAACAGCAGCCGGCACAGCGCGATGGTTGCCAGCCAGACGCCTAATATCTTGCTCAGCCAGAGCACCCGAGCAGTGGTGCCGCCCTGGACAAAGCCGCGGCTCAGCAGCAGAAACATCGGCACCGCAACGATGCCGGCAATGCAGGCGGCACCCAGCAGACGCCTGCGGTCGAGGCAGATCTCCGGCTGGCGGAAACCGGCGATCAATGTCACGCCACCGACGGCCAAGGCGAGCGCTGCCGCCAGTTCATTGCCTTGATGCGTAGACATCGTTACCGCACCCGCCAGCAAGCCGGTGGGGGTCAGCGCGGCGGTCGGTGACGGCAGGCTGAGCATCAGGTGAATGACCGTGAACGAAACGGCGATCTCGATCACGCCGAGTATTGCCATGTCCAGGGGCACGTATCGCGACAATGCACGCCCCATCAAAGCTTTCCTTTCATAACGACATGGCTCACGCCCGTTCTGCGGCGTGCCATTCCCCCGTTGCCGACCACCCCTATGTCGGGCCCCGAACGTGCGACTTGTCGTTTCGACTGACTTGTTATGGTGCTCGCTGATTTGTCAGCACTGCTGATGACTTGAAAGCGATGCCTTACCCAAACGTTACAGACCACGGTAGGAAGCGTCAATGTTATTTCGAAACACCGCAGATTTTCTACGATTTCATGACGGACTCGAACTCTATGCATCAACAGGTCGGCGTCCGCATCTTATTAGATGTTAATTCGTGATAATTAGACGATAGGTCTTGCGATTCGTAACTTTTGGTTGTATACTCCGATGCAATTCGTTAGGGCCAGCCTGATGTACCATGTCCTTGTTGAACTGGCACCATCACGGTGTTATAGCGCCGCTCTCGAACCGGAGAGGTCACCCTGAACACGTTCTGGTCCGGCCGGTGAATTGAACATGCGCCAGGCGTGTAGCTCATTGGCAGAGCGCTGCCTCCACGTGGCAGAGGGGGGGGTTCAATTCCTTCCGCGCCTACCATCGCACCGACGAGCACGTCGGGTCGGCTTCGTTTCCCGCCATTTCGCCGGCTTGCGTGGCGGCCGCGCCGACAGGCGCCTGCTTCATCCCCAGGATGGCTTGATCCGCATGTTGCTGCTTGCCCCCCGAAGCTACCTCCGCACGCTGGTCCGGCGATCGACGTTGCTGGTCGCACTGCTGCCGCTAGCCGCTTGCGGCAGCGGCTTGTTCGGCACCAAGGCGCCGCCGCCGGTGGTCCAGCCGACCAGCGCCAAGGTGGCCGGACGACTATATCATCGGTTCGGGGGATCAGCTCAGCGTCTTCGTCTACCGAAACCCCGATCTCAGCGAAGCCGGCGTCGCCGTGCGTCCGGATGGACGCATCTCCACGCCGCTAATCGAGGACATCGTCGCCGCCGGCAAGACCCCCACCCAACTGGCGCGGGAGATCGAGCAGCGGCTGACCAAATACATCCAGGAACCCAACGTCACCGTCATCGTGCGCGGCTTCATCGGCCCACCCGATCGTCAGGTGCGGGTGATCGGGGAGGCGACCGATCCCGTCGCCATCCCCTACCGCGACCACATGACCCTGCTCGACGTCATGATCGCCACCAAGGGACTGACCAAATACGCCGCCGGCAATCGCGCCGTCATCGTACGCATAGATCCCGGCGGCAAGCAACAAAGCATCAAGGTGAGACTGAACGACCTCATCAAGGATGGCGATATCGACCAGAATATCGAGATGAGTCCGGGTGACACCTTGATCATCCCGCAATCCTGGTTCTGAGGCGCAATCGGCGATGGACTCAGTGCGCAATCAGTTGGCCCAGTACCTGCGCGCCGCTTGGCGCCGTCGTTGGTTGGGCGTTATGATCGCCTGGCTGGTCTGTGGTGTCGGGTGGGTCGGCGTCTACATGATTCCCAACCAGTTCGAATCAAGCGCCCGCATGTTCGTTGATGCGGATGCGGTGCTGACGCCGCTGCTGCGCGGCCTGGCGGCCAATTCAGCCCCCACCACCCAGCTCGAGGTCCTGCAGCGGACGTTGCTCAGCCGACCCAATCTGGAAAAGCTGGTGTCGAAGACCGACCTCGATCTGGCCTTGAATAGTCCATCCGACCGCGAACGGCTGCTGACCCGGCTGGCCGCGGATATCAAGGTCACGTCCGCAAACCAAAAACCTGTTCACCATTACCTATCGCGACAAGAGCCCAAAGCTCGCACATGACGTCGTGCAGGCCCTGCTGACCATCTTCATCGAAAGCGCCACCGGCGGCTCGCGCACCGACATGGAAAATGCTCGGCATTTCCTCGAGCGGCAGATCCAATCCTATGAGCAGCAGTTGCGCGCGGCGGAGAAACGACGGGCTGATTTCCGCGCCCGCTACATCGAGATCCTGCCTGCCGACGACAATCCGAACGTTCCGGCACTGGAGGGTGCTCGCAACCAGGTTGCGATGTTGGAAGGCAAGACTGCAGGACGCCCTGCTATCGCGCGACGCACTGAAGCAGGAGGTCGAGAATACACCGCCCTTACTGGTGGTCGAATCAGGATCGGTCATCGGGCCGAACGGCCAGCCGATTGCGAAGAGCAGGCTACAGGAAGCGCAGGAGCAACTGACCATGTTGCTGCTGCGCGATACCGCTCAGCATCCGGATGTGATCGCGCAGCGCAAGCTGATCGAATCGCTGAAGAAAGAGCCTGCCACGACCGCCCCGGCCCGCATTGGCGATGCGGCGGCCGGCCGCGATCCCGGCGCCAATACCATGAAGCGCTCGCTGCCCAACCAGGTATACGACCAGCTCAAGGTCAAGCTGATCGACGCCGATACCCAGATTATCTCGCTGCAACGTCAGCACGATGATGCCGTGCGGTATCGCGACCGGCTGGAGAAGACGCAGCGCGAACAGCCTGGCCTGATCGCCGAATACCAGAACATGGACCGCGACTACTCGGTGCTGCGGCGCAATTACGAGGAGCTGCTGAGCCGATTGCAGTCGGCCAACATCGCGCAGGCGGCCGATACCCAAGCTGACAAGGTGAAGTTGCAGATCATCGACCCGCCGGAAATCCCGCGCCTGCCTGCCGCACCCAATCGGTTGCTACTGGTCACCGGCGTGCTGCTGGGCGGTCTAGCCACGGGTGCCGGCATGACCGTGCTGTTCGGCCAACTCGACCGGTCGTTCTCCTCGGTCGAGGAACTCCGCGCCCTCGGTTTGCCGGTGCTGGGCGGCATCTCCATCCTTGGATTGATACCGCTGCGCCAACAGGTTAATGCAGCGTTGCGATTTAGCGCCGCCGTCGCCGTGCTGGTGGCCATTTATAGCGGTCTGATCGTCCACATCCTGCATTCTGCGGCGCTTATCTAGTGCCGCGTTCGCCCGCCGCCTCATCGTGGTTCGACCGGTCGCTGCGCCGCCGCCAGTCATTGCCATGTAACAACGATCTGGCTGCCGCCTTCAACCGCCTGCAGTGGCCCGCTGTGTTCCTGGGCACCATGCGTCACAAAAGGGTGGACGCCAGAACAGAACACTACGGACCACACAGCCCATGCTGAGACCGAAGGCTTCGCATCTGGTGGAGCGCGTGGCGGAACGCCTGCTCTGGTCCGGCGCACTGGACAATGCGGCGACGCAATTGCTGCAACCATCCGCTTCGCCAACACCGGACGCCGCCGAACCAATGGCAGAAGCCGTGCCGGAGGAGCCGCGGCGTTCGTCTCTTTTCGTCCCGCGGGAGCCAACGCCGATTGCGCCAGAGTGGCCGGCAACATCAGGCGCTGTGGCGTCGGCCGTCGGCCGAACCGGCCGTACTGCCGCCTTCAAGTCGTGCCGCTCCCGGCGATCCCGCGTCTTCACCGGCGGGTCCTGGACAGGCATTCCACCCGCCGATGCCGCCGCCAGCGGATCAGGCTACGGTGCAGACTACGTTCGTCGCGCCGCCACAAGCGGTCCTCGATGCCACGCCACCGATCCGCGACCCTGTGCCCGCCGCCGATACGGCGATCAGCGACCCGCGGCCATCCCCCACCGTCGACGCGGTTTCGCTGGAGCGGGCCGGCATGGTCGACTGGTCACGCACCCGCACCCGCATCTCCGAGGAGTTCAGGCTGGTGCAGCGCCAGATCCTGCGCTCCGCCTTTGGCCCAGGCGCGGAACCTGGCTTCTCCAACTTGCTGATGGTCACCAGCGCGCGCCCCGGTGAAGGCAAGAGCTTCATGTCCATCAACATGGCCGGCAGTATCGCCCGCCAGGGCGACAACCATGTCTTGCTGATCGACGCTGAACTCGAAGCGGGATTCTGTCTGCTACAGCCTGGGACTGGCGCAGGCACGCGGGGTGCTGGACCTGGCGGCCAACCCGAAGCTCGATCCGGGATTGCTGATCGTGCGATCGCCGATCGACCGGCTGACCATCCTGCCGGTCGGTCGCGAACGCGAGCGCAGCGCCGAGTTGTTTTCCACAAAAGAAATGACCCGGTTGATCCAGGCGCTGGGACGCCGCTATGCCGATCGCTTGCTGATCCTTGACGCTCCGCCCTGCCTGTCCACCAGCGACCCCGCGCTGCTGGCGCAGGTCGTCGGACAGATCCTCTTCGTGGTGGAAGCCGACCGTACGCAGCGTGATGAGGTGGAAGCGTCGCTCGACCTGATCCAGGCCTGTCCCACCATTACCCTGGTTCTCAACAAGCAGCAGATTTCCTCTCGGTACACCTTTGGCGCCTATTCCTCCTACTACTCCTCCTGATCGCGCCGCTGGACGGACCCGCTGGTCCCCGACACGCAGAGCGGTCCGGGCGCTCGGGTTCGGCGTCGCCATCCTGGTCCTGCGCACCGCCGCCGCGCTGGCGTTTCCGCTGATCGACCCGACCAATCAGGATCAGGTGCCAACCGGCACCGAACTTGCGGCACCGGACGTTCAGGGCCTGCAGCACCAGCTGCAACTGGTCAACGGTCTTGCCGCGCCCGCGGGCGGCGGTTGGACCTTCCTGCCGCGGCTCGACCTGCAGGAGATGTTCACCGACAACGTCTTCCAGCGCAATTCACCGCGCCTGGCGGATGCGGTGACCTTTGTCTCGCCTGGCATCGGTATCGCCGGCGACGTGCCGCGGGCGCAGATCACCTTCGACTTCGCGCCCACCCTGGCGCTTTATGCCCGCGCCTCTTCGTTGAACGCCCTGACCGAGCAACTGACCGGCACCGGACTGATCACCGTGGTGCCGGACCTGGCTTATGTCGACGTCCGGGCGGTCTCGGGCGTCAACAGCATCTATGGCGGCATCGGCGGACTGGGCACCGTCGGCGCATCCGCGGCGGCCACCAACGGCTCGGCTGCAACCATCCCGTCGCTGGCCGGCAACAGCATCGGCTTGAACAAGAGCAACGAAGTTCAGACCGAAAGCTACGCCATTTCACCCTACCTGCTGCACCGCTTCGGCGACTATGGCACCGGCAAGCTGGGCTATTCGCTCGCCGTGACGCGGTCCAACCTGTTGACCGGCTTCGCATCGTCGCCGTTCCCGACCGGCGGCGCCGACGGACAGACCCAGGTAACAAACGAGGAGACCGCGCATTTCGCTACCGGAGAGTTTCTCGGCTCAATACAAAACAGTATCGACATCGATCTGCAGCAATCCAATTCCAGCGCGGATGCCGCCTTCGTCAGCGGAACCACCGGTCTGCCCGGAGCCAACAGTACCACCACCTCGACCCGCGAAATCGTCACCGACCAGGTCAGCTACGTCGTCAACCGCGACATCACCGTCTTCGTCTCCGGCGGGCACGAGAACATCACCTACACCGGCTTCGGGTTTCGGCCGATCGACGACTTCACCTGGAGCGTCGGGACAACCCTGACGCCCAATCCGGACAGCTTGCTGACCGTCAGCTACGGCCACCAGAACGGCTACAACGCGTTCTCCGCCAACGCCCACTACGCGCTGACGGCGCGCACCATGCTGACGCTGTCCTATGGCAGCACACTCGGCACGCAGCTCGAATACCTGCAGAATCAACTTAATCTGGCCAGCGTCAATGGCAGCGGATCGCTGGTCAATGCGCAGACCGGCGGCCCGCTGTTCGGCGCGACCAACGCGCTGGGCGTGCAGGATGGCGTGTTCCGCACCGACACGCTTGTCATTGGCAGCCAGACCACGTGGCAACGCGACATCGTCTCGGCCAACCTGCTGCTGACAAGCCAGAGCCAGACGGGAACCGCCAACACGTCGACATCCACCGCGAAGACCGTCAGCCTGGGGTGGATCCATGCGCTGCGGCCGGACGTGACGCTCAGCTCCGCGCTATCGTATTCGCGGCAGGAGCAGGCCGCCGGCATCGTGCTCAATCCGGGCAACAGCACGTCCGTGGCGGCAACCGTTGCGCTGAACTATCAGATTTCTGATACAGTCAGCGCTGGCTTGCGCTATTCTTTCTTTGACCGGCAATCCCCGGTCGCCGCCTTCAGCGTCTACCAGAATATTTTTATCCTTGGCATCTCGAAGACCTTTTGATCAGGCACCGTGTTCGACAAATTCTATAACCTGTCCGGCCTGCCGTTCATGCTGACGCCGGACACCCGATTCTTCTTCGGATCGAGCGGGCACAGCCGAGCGATCGCGCATCTGGTGTATGGGCTGTCGCAGCAGGAAGGCTTCATTGTCATCACCGGCGAAGTCGGCGCCGGCAAGACCACGCTGGTGGAGCAGCTCTGGGCGCAGCTCGACCGCAAGACCTATATCGTCGCACGCGTGGTGACGACGCAGGTCTCGAACGACGACCTGCTGCGCCTGGCGATGGCGGATTTCGGCCTGGGCGAGATCCCGGGCACCGACAAATCAACCTTGCTCCGCCGCTTCGAGCATATGGTGCGCGATCAAAGGCGAGCCGGACGGCGCTGCCTGCTGGTCGTCGATGAGGTGCAGAACCTGTCGCTGGCGGCGCTCGAGGAGCTGCGCATGCTGTCCAACATCACGCGTCGACGGCCGCGCCTCGCTGCAGACGATCCTGCTCGGCCAGCCGCAGTTCCGCCCGATCCTGGCCAGCAAGGATGTCGAGCAACTGCGCCAGCGCGTGCTCGCCTCCTACCACCTCGGCCCGATGACCGAAGCGGAGACCCGTCTGTACGTCGAGCACCGGCTGCGCACGGTGAACTGGAACGGCGATCCAGCCTGGAATGCCGATGCGTTCACCGCGCTGCATCGCCAGACCGGCGGTATACCTCGCCGGATCAACACTCTCTGCTCCCGCGTATTGCTGTTCGGCGCGCTGGAGGAAGCCCACACCATCACCGGCGATATGGTCGAGGCGACCGCCGAGGAGCTGAACCGCGACCTCGGCGCCGGGTTGGAGGCCTCCGTGGCCAGCCCGTTCACCCCGTCACAGACCGACAAGCAGGAGGACATCCTGCGCCGGATCGAGCTGCTGGAACGCAACACCTCCCGCCAGGACCAGGCCGTCCGGCGCGTGATGCATCTGCTGGAAGCCAACGTAACGGGGCAGTCATGATCGCGGTGCGCAACGCCATGACGGTGGACGTGGAGGATTACTTTCAGGTGCAGGCATTTGCCCACTGCATCGCCCGCGCCGATTGGGACCGTTTTCCGCACCGCGTCGACCGCAACACCAACCGCATCCTTGACCAGTTCGCGCGGGCCGGCGTGACGGCGACGTTCTTCACCCTGGGCTGGGTGGCGGAGCGGTTTCCCGCGCTGATCCGCCGCATCGTGGCCGAGGGTCACGAACTCGCCAGCCACGGCTGGGATCACACCAGGGCGGACGCCCAGGACCCGGAGACGTTTCGCGCCGATGTGCGCCGCACCCGCCTGGCTCTGGAAGACCTCGGCGGTGCGGCGGTCACCGGCTATCGTGCCGCCACGTTCTCGATCGGCACGCGCAACATGTGGGCGTTCCCCATCCTGCGTCAGGAGGGCTACCTTTACAGTTCCAGCATCAACCCGATCCGGCATGATCTGTATGGCATGCCGGATGCGCCGCGGGTGCCGTTCCATCCGTCCGCTGATGGCGTCATGGAAATCCCGATGACGACCGTCCGGCTGTTCGGCCGCAACTGGCCCTGTTCGGGCGGCGGCTATTTTCGCCTGCTGCCGACGGTGCTGTATCGGGCTGGGCTGACCCGGGTAAATCGGCATGACCACCAGCCGGGCATCTTCTACTTTCATCCGTGGGAGATCGATCCCGATCAGCCGCGCGTCGCCAATGCGGGCTGGAAGTCCCGGCTGCGGCACTACACCAACCTGTCGCGTATGGAAGCCGATCTGGATCGGCTGCTGCGGGATTTCACCTGGGACCGGATGGACCGCGTCTACGCCGAGGTGCTGACCGGTGCGCCATTAGGTCACGCACCCCCTGATGAGGCGTTTTCGGCCAATAAGGCTGCCGATGAAGCGCCTGCCGCACCGGCGACGGCCTGAACGATGTCCGTTGTCGTGCGCAGCCTCGACGACAGCAACGCTGCGGCGTGGGACCGTTTCGTGCGGGCCATGCCGGACGGCACGTTCTTCCATCGCGCCGGCTGGGCGCGCGTGGTGGAAGCCGCATTCGGCCACGCCACGCATCACTGCTTCACCGAACGCGACGGCGCGATCACTGGCGTGCTGCCGTTGGCGCGGGTCAAGACCCTGCTGTTCGGTGACACGCTGATTTCCGCGCCGTTCTGCGTCTATGGCGGCCCGCTGGCCGCCGACGCGGAGAGCGCCGCCGCGCTGATCGCCCATGCCGAAGCGCTAGGCGCCCGCACCGGCGTCAGCGCGGTCGAGTTTCGTCTCCGCGGTTCAGCCGAAAGCACCACGCCAGCAACCGCCTCGCTTGAGGATGACCGAGATGCCGGCGCAACCAATGGTCCAGCCAGTGCCCTGGCCGGGACAGCCGTGCCCGGATCGAGATGGATCGAGCGGCCGGACCTGTACGTGACATTCCGCAAGGCCATCGAAGCCGACCACGAGCGCAATTTGAAAGCGATTCCGCGCAAGCAGCGGGCGATGGTGCGCAAGGGCATCCAGAACGGCCTGACCTCCGTCGTCGGCCGCGGCGTCGACACATTGCACCGGGTTTACGCCGAGAGCGTACGAAACCTTGGCACGCCGGTGTTCTCACGCCGTTACTTTCGCATCCTGATGGACGTCTTCGGAGAGGCGGCCGATGTCGTCACGATCCTGCACAAGGATGCGCCGGTCGCCGCGGTGATGAACTTCTATTTCCGCGACGAGGTGCTGCCGTATTACGGCGGCGGTACCAGCCTGGCCCGCGCCTGCGCCGGCAACGATTTCATGTATTGGGAGGTCATGCGCCGAGCCGCCGATCACGGAGCCCGGCTGTTTGATTTCGGTCGCAGCAAGATTGGCACCGGCGCCCATGCGTTCAAGCACAACTGGGGTTTCGTCCCGGAAAAGCTGCACTACCGTTACTGGCTGGCGCCAGGGGCCTCGATCCCCGACCATAATCCGATGAACCCGAAATACCGGGCGTTCATCGCCGCCTGGAAGCGGCTGCCGCTGCCGGTCGCCAATGCGGTCGGGCCGTTCATCGTACGCGGCCTCGGCTAGCATGGTATGTTGCCTCCGTCCAAGGCAGCCCGTCGCTTAGGGACGTACGGGTTCAAGGCCAGTCCGCCAGCAAACATTCCGTCACCGGTGACCGATCGCGACCGTTCCGTGATGGTCCTTTCCGGCAGCCGCTGATGCCCGTTCTGCTGCGTCCGCCACAGCGTGACGATCTCGCCGCCCCTGTTTGAAGGATGAAGTCATGCGCCGGCTGAGCGGAAACGAAAGCCGCGAGTGATGAACCCACCTGTCCTCACCGATGCTACACCGGCTATGACGGCGCACGGACCCGGCCGCTGCGGACCCGGTTCCGGCGACCGCCACCATCCCGACCAACTTGCGTCCTGTCGCGATACCGCTCGTCCTCGGCCTGCTGCTGCTGGGGGTCACCTTCCAAACGGAGGTCGCCGCGGCGATCCAGACCTGGATCCAGTCGACTGCCTACAACCACTGTTTCCTGGTGATCCCCATCGCAGCCTTCCTGATGTGGGAACGCCGGTTGGACATCGCCGGCCTGACCGCCAGGCCAATGCCGTGGGTCGGCCTGCTGGGCGTGCCGATCGCGGTGGTCTGGCTGATTGCGGAACGCCTGGGCATCATGGAGGGACGGCAGCTCGCCGCGCTCAGCTTTGTCGAGCTGCTGTTCCTGGCGGTGCTTGGCCGGCGCTTCTGGTGGGCTGCGTCGGGGCCGCTGCTTTATCTATACTTTCTTGTACCGTTTGGCGAATTCCTTACCCCGAAACTTCAGGATATCACAACGTTCTTTATCCGGCACGGCCTCGCCATACTCGGCATCCCGGCCTATGTCGACGGCTATACCATCGAGATCCCGCAAGGCACCTTCCTGGTCGCCGAGGCCTGCGCCGGCCTGCGGTTCCTGATTGCCTCCATTGCCTTCGGTTGCCTCTATGCGCTCATGATGTATCGCAGCCCGGTGCGTAGGGGCGTGTTTATTGCCGTCTCCATCGTCGTGCCGATCATCGCCAACGGCTTCCGTGGCCTTGGGATCGTGTACCTCGGCTACCTGCTGGGCAGTGCCCAGGCGGCGGCGGCCGACCACATCATCTATGGCTGGATCTTCTTCTCGGCCGTCATCCTGCTGCTGATCGTGCTCGGGCTGCCGTTTCGGCAAGACAACATGCCGGCGCCCCCGCTGAGCCGTGATCTGCCGTTCCCGTCGACGCCGATGCGTCGAGCGATCGTCGCCGCCCTTGTCTTGCTGGCCGTGGCGGCGATCAGCCCGATTTTGTCCGCCGGGCTGGCGATGGCCACAATGCGACCAGCCGAGGGACCAGTGGCGATCGATGTCGGGCCAGGCTGCACGATCATCGCCGCGGACGAAGTAAAACCGTCACGGGTCAGAACTCAACGCGTTGCCTGCGGCAGCATCACAATGGACATGACCTGGGAGGCATTTTCCCCACGCGTTACGGCGGCCGCTGTGATGCAAGAGCGGCGATTTCTGTGCCAGCGCGCCGAAACCGAGCAGTTGACCGAATTCTGGCTGCCGGACGCGGGCGACCAGCCGCGGGCGTGGCAGATCATGCGCTCAAGCGATCCGGTCTACATGCTGGGTGTCTCTATTTGGATCGACGGCAAGCCGGTGCGGCCAGGCATGACCATGCGGCTTCGAATGGCGTTGAACAGCCTATTCGGTTCGGATTACGCACCGATCATCATGACCGTGTCGCCGGCCGTATCGTGGGGTGATCTGACCCCGGCCGGCGGTCGGATGGCCGATGCGAACCTCGTCGCATTCCTGCAGGCGCATCCGGATCTGGATGCCCGCATAGGGGCGGCGTCCGCTCGGCAGTAGGCCGCCGTGGAACAATGATGCATATTGGAAGCGGTTTGTTGCGCCGCCACTGTGATTGCACCGACCTCTCGCCACCAGTCGGCGTCAGCCCTAGGATCAGCAAAATGGTCCCCTCAGATGCACCGCCAGTAGCCGCATCCAGGGCAGACGAGCGTGGAGGATCTTTGTGCCCAGCGACTTCCGTCGCATCGGCCGCGCAGCGTTCGCGCTCGCTGCTGCCTGGCTTTGGTCGGTGCCGTCATCGGCTGCCGATCACCTGACTGCGGAGCAAGTGCGGGCGGCGGCTGCGTCGACAGGCAGGACAGACTTGTCCGGCAAAATCATGAGCGGAGACGACCTCACCGGCCTCGACCTCAGCGGTGCCAATCTGGCTGGCGCCAACCTGACCGGCGCCAACCTGCATGGCGTTAAACTGGTTGGTGCCGATCTTACCAATGCCGACCTGAGTGGAGCGGACCTGACCTTTGCCTGGATCATGCGCGCCAACTTCACCCACGCCAGGTTGCGCGGCGCCACGATGCAGACCATCGTCACGTCGACCGGCATGGAAAACACGCGGGATCAGGCCGCGACGTTCGTGGGGGCCGATCTGTCAGATGCATCCGTCACAGTGCATTTCAGCTACGACGACATGCGTGGCGTGAACTTCTCGCATGCCCACATGACGGTAAACATGGCAAATCAGTCAATGGGCCTGCTGCGCACCGAGTTCATGGCCGCCAACCTCGACGGTGCCAATTTCGCTGATGCCGAGCTTGGCCACGTCACCTTCCGCTTTGCCAAACTGGTAACGCGCGCTTCAACGGTGCCGACCTGAGCAACGCGGACTTTACCGGCGCCTATCTGACCGGAGCGGATTTCACCGGCGCGAAGGTCGACGGCGCGACGTTCGAAGCCGCCACGATGTCCAATGTCAAAGGTCTCGATGCGAAACCGGCCAACGGGAGCGCTAACTAGAGCGCGATTGCCTGAGGTTGCATCAACCTCAGACGTAAATCGCCCTCTTAAACGAGAAGCGGAAGCCTGATGGCTTCAACCTGAAGCTATCAGGCTCTGGCTCCAACTACGGATAAGCCTCGATGTGTTTGCCGATGAGGGAGACGGAAGGTTTGCTGGGTCTGAAGGCATAGGCGACGAGGCAGGAGAGGACATGGACTATGGTGTTCATGACGGAGCGGTGGCGTGAATGCTTGAGGCCCATCGCAAACTTGAGAGTATCAAGGACGGTCTCGATGACGGAGTACTTGTGCAGCATGATCTTGTCTGCCAGGGGCATGAGATAATTCTTCATCTTCCGGCGGGTGCCGGTGATGAGATGCAGGCCGCGCTGCCAGCGTGTCCTGAACAGCTCGTGGCCGATATAGGCTTCATCAGCGTAAAGCTTACCTGCCAGCTGCCTGGTCATCTCCTCCAGCATGGTGCTGTCGGCGGTGTTGCCTGGGGCAACTGTCAGCGCCATGATCTGGCCCTTGTGGTTGATCACGACTTGCAACTCGAGGCCATCATGCCACCCATGGTGGTTTTACCGCGTGCCGCCAATCCCTCGAACACCTTGTGACGGTGGATGTGGCGGTTGTGGCAGACGGCGAGCTTGATCCCATCAGCGAAGTAGATTGAGGGGACCCTTCGGGAATCCCCTCAACCCCTGTCCGTGGTTGGGGTTAATCAACCAAGTGCAGCGTCATGACCACCGTCATGCGCTCCGAGATGTCGAGTGGCTCGTAATGTCTAGGCGGCCTTGATAGTCTTTCGCCTTCACATTTGATCCGGCATCCGCCGGATAGCTGATGCTTTCTGCCAGTTCGATTTCAAGCAGGCTCGCTGTTCCATCGGTCAGCAGTGTTGCGTCCCCGTTGGTCCATCGAGCCAGGCGGTTCCCGTCCCGCTCAACATCCCACCATCCTTGTCCAAATGATGGATGGTCGACCGCGATCACCTGGACATGTTCGACAGAGCGCAGGACGATCCGCGAGAACTCTGATGCCAAGCTCACGCTGATCTTCAATCCATGGACGCTGTTCGCACGGAATGGCTGTACGAGAGATCAGACGCACTGCCTTCGCGTGTCTGGGTAAGACAAAAACACAGCGGCCATCGAAGCTACGGCACGGCAAAATGACCTGGCCACCCACGACAAGGCGAAGATCGGGATCGTCGATGGTTGGCTGCATGTTTAGCGTCGTCGCTTGCGTAGTTCGGCACGCGATGCGATCCCAGATCGGCTTGACCCGCCCTTTATCCACCACAAAGGGTGCACACAATTCAATCTCGCGCCGGGCCTGATCGTTGGTGAAGTCTGGATGCAGGATCACAGGGCCGGCATTCTCGAACATGTTCCGGTTGCCGGTATCAAGATAGCTTTCGACTGTGAGGCCTTCAGCCTGCACCACGTCATGTGCATCGAGCTCAATGTGGAAGTAGGTCACTGCCGTAGTGGTGTCATCGCGGACAATGCTCACGTCATTGCGCAGTAGCCGCGCCGGAATCAACAAGCCATCGATTAGCACGGCATGATCGGGGGACAGGCGTAGATCACGGCACGGGACACCATCTGCCAAGGCGCCCGCCTTTATACAAATCGGCACAACGCGCCGAGGATCGGGGTGTCGCAGCAGGTCGATATGGCGGAAGCCAATCCATTGCACGGGACGAACATTGCCGTCTGCCGTGCAAATCCGGTCACCCAGGCGCAAGTGCTCGACCGCGATCTCACCTGCTGGTGTCCGGATGGACGTACCAGCACAGAAGCAGGTAACACCGAGGATGCTTGCGATCGTGCTGGCCGAGGCCGAACCATCAGTGTCGTTGACAGCCAAAGCAATTCCAGTGGCTACACTGCCACCGTTTGCCACCTGACCTTTGGTCGGTGTAAAGCTAATGGTCTGCAATTGGGTTGTCAGGAGGGCAGGTGTGACGGAAACCAGACTATAGGTGCCGGTCCCAGTCTTGGTCAGTCCTGTGCCGCTGAGCGTGCCGTCCGCATCTGTTATATCACCATTACTGCTTAGAACGATTGTGGCGCTATCAGCTGGATCCAAGTCAGTGATCGTGACGCCGGCGAATGGTTTGATGGAGGCAGTGTCCGTTCCGCTTTCTGTCGCGGGCAGACCACTGATGACCGGAACCGATCCGGCTCCAGTGGTGCCGTCACTGACCAGGCGGATTGGGCTTCCGTTGTTATACCGGACCGATGTGTAGAGAGAGGGACTACCCTCATAAAGCGAGCTAGGCGTCTCGGTCTTCCAGTCCACATATAGCGCGTTGTATCTACCGGTGCCGTTCACATTGAGATTATGGATTTCGTAGGAAGTGGCGGCAGGAGTATTGGCATAAGGTAGCGTTCCCATGCTCGTGAAGGTGTTGGTGCCGTCTGGCCCAGATATTGTAAAGGCAGAGCTTGTTACGCTGACCAGGGTGGCCGTGCTGTCGTAATTCGCGGTCCATGTCCCGCTCAGCGTCGCGCCATCCGCGAACTTTGCCCCGCTGATGGTCGTTGTGATATTCGTTAACGTACCAGACATCTGTGTGACACTCCGTTTTGGGACCGCAGGCGCCGTCAGCGTTCCGATATCAATATTTGTAATGCCGATGGCAGCGAGACTATATCGTATCGGTCAGTTCAACTTTGGATTGGCCAGGCATTAGGCCGCATTATCACATGAGAGCATTATAAATCACGAAAATTCCGGATTAGCATCAGACTGAAGGTACAACATGGCGGACCAGTTCATCGACCCGATGATGGCGCATGCAATGCAGATCGACGCACGTCGTGAGAATGGCTTGTTCGCCTAGGTCATCATGCATGCGCCTGGGTTGAACTCTCGCGTGGAGGCCCTACCACTAAGTAGCCATACTTTTGTTGCCGTCTGGTGCCTGTGCCCTGGTCACTGCTGCTGTGCTGCGTCGGGGTCGAGGATTTGCTTGGCGACCTCCGTAACGCGCAGTGAAATCATCGGAGCGATCGCCGTTCCATCCTGCCGCGAGTCAGCGCCGCTGGTCATCACGCCTGTTGCCAGCTCTATCGCGATCCCATGCATGCCGCCAACCCTGATACTCCAGGCATCCGGCTGCACTATATCGTGCCCGCGCGCTTGCAACGCGGCGGCCACCATTTCGCCGAGGCGGGACGCTGCCAGGACGGCAGACCTGTTCCAGAGCCGAGCGCGCGGCGCGTCGATCGCGTCCTGCAGCGATAGGACGTAGTCGCGGTTTGCTGGCCTTTGGCCGTGGTTGCCTGCTCGCGGGCCTGCCGTCTTCGCTGCGGCCGCACGCGCGCCACTCGCCTTGGCCGGCAAGGGTGGCGGCCGTGCTCGCGCACGATGAAGCTGGCCCCGGCCTCCTGCCAGCGTCCCAGGATCGCGCCGGTGCAGAAACGACGGTGCGCAACCCAGAGGTCTCCAGGTTGCGCACCAGCCAGCAATGATGTCACCGCGGTGCGCTCGCTCGCATGCGTCCCGGCAGGATCTGGTTGACGCTCAGTCTTGGCAAGTTGATGCTGTCAAAGCCTCGGTTCTTCGGGAATCCACTCAATCCCCTGTCCGTGGTTGAGGTCAACTAGACGCGGCTCACTCACTGGGTCTGGTAATATGCAATGATCTCTTTCGGGCTGAGGGCAGTTTCGCTTTTCCGCCCGAAAAAGAAAAATCCCAAGCCAGCATCGGCACTGGTACGACGGCGCATCAAATAATCAAAGTACCGCAGCCAGAAGAACGGCACCGTCAACACGGTTGCCGCCTTGTCGCCAACGCCCAGTGCGCGCCAGAAATAGCGCACCGACCAGAGCATCGTCCAGCCGGCGCCGCCGAGTGATCCACCTTTGATTTGAACGAACTTGCGAAACAGCCAGCGATGCCCGCTCAAGGTAAATCGGGTAAAGTCGTGCGCCCCTTCATGAACTCCAACCATAAAGGGCGTTTCGGCATAGACCAGGCCATCGGATTTCAGCACGCGGTAGATCTGCTCGACCACAAGGTGCGGTTCCAGTACATGCTCCAGCACCGCCTGGATCCAGACGCCATCGAACACTTCGTCGGCGAACGGCAGCCAGTGGGCATCTGCCAGCAGGCAGGTAAAGGGCGACGGATAGACATCGATAGCAACGATCTCGATCGCGTCGTCATTGTAGAACGTCTCTGTGCCTACCCCCAGCGTGCCACCGCCGATGATCAGCAAACGTGGCCGAGTCGCTCGACCTTTTAATGACTGCAATACTGTAAAGCTGTTCCTTGCCGCTGTATGATTAACCCCGTACACCACCTGTCTGATCCGATCTCGGAACGTGTTATTGGTATACGTGCGATACGATCCGGAAAATTGCACCCCTACCGATGGGACAGTGACGCTTTCGTTTTCGTGGTAGTCGGCGCGGCGGAAGACAGATCGTTCGAAATCCACCAGGACGGGCTGCCCTCCGGCCGTCGGATAACCATCTCTCGCGAAGTCGCAGGCCGAATTTGAGCAGGCCCATTTTGGCCCAGATACATTCAGCTTGGATCGGCACCGCGGACATGCAACGATTTCTTCAAGGTTCACGGGTGCTCACCAACGTTGACAGCGCTTTGTTTTCAGTGGCCTGCTGATCCCCTACGTTCGCCGCGCAATGCGGCGAAAGTAGGGGCAGGACACTAGCCGAAGAACCGCTCGAACCATGCCAGCGTCTCCTCCGGCGCTTCCTCGGCGATGTAGTGGCCGGACTGGATCGGGCCGCCGATGACCGTCTCTGTGCAGTACTGCCGCCAGATCCCAAGCGGGTCGTACCAGCGGCCGATTCGTCCGTTCGCCCCCCACAGCGCCAGCATCGGACAGCGCACTTTTATCCCGGCCGCTCGGCTGGCTCGGTCGTGCTTCAGGTCGATGCTGGCAGCGGCGCGGTAGTCCTCGCACATGCCGCGCACCATCTCCGGCTGGCGGACGGCGGCCAGATAATCCGCCAGCGCATCGGGATGGAACAGATCGGGCTTGGACGGGTCGCGGGCTGGTTTGCTGGCGCCACCACGCCTCCGGCGCCTGGTTGATCAGCCATTCCGGGAACGGATGCGGCTGGGCGAACCAGAACCAGTGGTAGTAGCCAAGGGCGAAGTCCATGTCCGTCCGCTCGAAGTGCTCGATCGTCGGGATGATGTCCAGAACGGCGAATTTTCGCACCCGGTCGGGATTGTCCAAGGCGATGCGGTGCGACAGCCGCGCACCGCGGTCGTGCCCGGCCAACATGAACGTATCGAAACCGAAGTGGTCCATCACCGCCATCATGTCGCGCGCCATCTCGATCTTGGCATAAGGCGCATGATCCGACGTCGCCGGCGGCTTGAGCGAAAAGCCGTAGCCGCGCAGGTCCGGGCAGATCACGGTGAAGCGCTGCGCCAGGGCTGGCGCGACAAGGTGCCACATCGCGTGCGTCTGCGGGTTGCCGTGCAGCAGCAGCAGCGGCGGGCCCGAGCCGCCATGGCGCAGTCTGATCGTTCCGCCCGGCACCGGCACATGGGCCAGGGTAAAGCCTTCGAAGAACATCGCTTACTCCCCGTCGATGGTGCGCTCGTAGGCCTCTACGTTGAACCCTGATGCAACGCGATGCCAGCCCGGGCCGGCGAACGTTTCACGCATGAGCGGGAGGCTGGCGGCGCTGTCACGGTCCTGCGCGATCAGTGCCAGGATGACACGGTGGTAGGCGGCGATGCGGGCGCGCAGCAGGGCAGGGGGGTCGGTCGGCGATACCAGCAGCAGGGGCAACGCCGGCGGTGCCTCCAGGCCGAAGGCGCCGACGATGCCGACGCCATCATTGCCGCGCGGCAGCAGGACGACGGCGCCGCCGGCCGAGGCGGAAGCGGCTAGACCGGCGGCGGCGTGTGCGGTGGCGCGGGCCGGCTGCATGGTGCGCGATGCCGACATCAGGCCGACGATCGAGGCGAGCTGGACGGCCGCCAGCATGACCAGCAGCGGTTTTGTCCAGCCTCGGCCCGCCTCGCACCCCCAGGCGGTGAGCAGCGCGATGAAGGGAACGCCGAAGGACAGATAGCGCAGCTCGATCGGCGTGTTGTCGAACACTGCGCCCAGCAGCAGCAGACCGACCGGGGAGGCGATTGCGGCCGCCAGCAACAGACGGATCGCCGGGCCGCGCGACAACGGCCGAGCGCCGAATCACCGCGGCGAGCAGCCCCAGTCCCAGTGTCGCAAGAAGGCAACCCACGATGATCCGCAGGCGTCCGTCGACGTACAACGGCAGCCCGCCGAACACAGTGGCGGCCTGGTAGGCGATCAGGCGGGGCAACGCGGACAGCAGATGAAACGGCGGAAACTGGCCGCTCCGGGCACCGTGCTGGGCGGCGAAGAACCACGCGTCGAGGACCAGGAACGGCGCCGCCGCCGGCAGCATCAGCCAGCCGCCCGCCAGCACGCCGACCGCGACCGCGACGAACACCGCGAGATAGTTGCAGCAGCAAGCCGCACCCAGTAGTGCCCCGGCCGCCAGCCGGCCTTGCCAGCCTCGCGTCCCGGTCAGCAAGGCAACGCCGCACAGGACCAGGGCCTGCGCCGGGGCGAAGCCGCGGGCGACGACGTTGGCATAGACGAAGCCGTAGCTGCCCAATGTGAGCAGCATCGGTGGCAGCGGCCGGATATCGGACTGTCGCGCGATCATCCCGATCGCCGCCAGTGAGACAAGACCGCACAGCACCGAGAACAGCCGCGCCGCGAACAACCCCGGCCCAACCATGGCGCGCCAGATCGAGATAGCCCAGAAATACAACGGCGGGTGCACGTCCGTGGCGCGCAGGTCACCGGCGATCGAAGCAAGGCTCGCCTGACCGGACTGGATTTGCCGCACCAGACCGGCGGCGAACACCGTTTCCGGCCAAGGCGGGCGGGGCGTCCCGGCGGTCAGGAACAGGGTATATTGTTCGTCGTACTCCGCCCCGCGCAGCCAGGCTGCCGAGGTCAGCACCAGCGCCGCCAGCAGCATCACCGCGCACCAGCCGGAAGTCACTTTCGTTGCGTTAACCAAGTGTCAGTGTTTTCCGGACCATCATGCCGCTGCCGTCTCGGCGTCCAGTATGCCGGTCATTGGTTAACGGAGTCCTTATGCTCGACAACTCGCCGCTTGCCGTGCGCCGGGCATGGCAGCCAACCACTACTGTGGTGGTGCCGGCGTTCAATGAGGCGGCCGGCCTGGAATTGTTCCATCAGCGGCTGGTGCAGGCGATGTGTGAGCTGGGTGCCTGGGAAGTCGTCTACGTCAACGATGGCAGCGAAGACGCCACCCAGACGGTGCTGGAGGCGTTGCGTGAAGCGGACAACCGGATCGGGCTGGTCAGCCTGTCGCGCAATTTCGGCAAGGAGATCGCCATCACTGCCGGCATTGACCATGCGGCCGGGGATGCTGTGGTGGTGATCGATGCGGACCTGCAGGACCCGCCGGAACTGATCCCTGACCTGTTCGCGGCCTGGCGGTCCGGCTTCGATATGGTGTACGCCAAGCGCCGCAACCGTGCCGGTGAAACCTGGTTGAAGCGCAGCACCGCGCAGGCCTTCTATCGGCTGATGGAGCGGATGGGCGATCTGAAGCTGCCCCGCGACACCGGTGATTTCCGCCTCATGAGCCGCCGCGCGGTCGACGCCGTGCGCCAACTGCGCGAGCAGCATCGCTTCATGAAAGGCCTGTTCGCCTGGGTCGGCTATCCGACGACCTACGTGCTGTACGACCGCGCGCCGCGGCATGCGGGCGTCACCAAGTGGAGTTACTGGAAGCTGTGGAACCTGGCCTTGGAGGGAATTACCAGCTTCACCGTCATGCCTCTGAAGCTGGCGACCTACCTGGGGATGCTCGTGGCACTGCTGTCGGTGATCTACGGCGTGCAGGTCATCGTCAAGACGCTGATTATTGGCAACTCGGTGGCGGGTTATCCCAGCATCATGACGGTAATGCTGTTCCTGGGTGGGATCCAACTGGTGTTCCTGGGCGTCATCGGCGAGTACCTCGGCCGGATTTTCAACGAGACCAAGCAGCGGCCGCTGTATCTGGTGGAGCGTTATATCCCGAGCACCGTCCAGGCCGCCGCGTGAGCCGGCAATGTATCCGCCGGCTGGGACTACTGACGCTGCTCTTGCTAAGCCTGATGACGGGTGAGGCCAGCCGCGGGGATGAACCGGTCGTGCTGTCGCGGGGCATCAACATTACCGGCTGGTTCCGGTTCCCCGCCAGCCGTCAGCCTGCCGCACTGGCGCTGTATATGGGCGATCAGGCGCTGGCCGACCTGCGCGCGGCGGGTTTCGATTTTGTTCGGCTTGCGGTCGATCCGGCGGTGGTCGCCCCGCCCGCCGCCCAGGTGGCGCTGATCGACGCGATCGGCCGCATCCAGCGCCAGGGCCTGGCGGTTGTCATTTCCCCGCATCCGCAAGGCTGGCACCTGGAAACTCAGCAGTCCGACCGCGACCAGCTGCGCGCTTTCTGGCGCGGCCTGGCTTCGGCGCTGCAACCGCTGGACCCCGCCCGTACCGTGCCGGAAGTGCTGAATGAGCCGGTGTTTTCGGGTGATCCCGTCAGTTGGGGCGCCTTGCAGCATCAACTCCTGGGAGATATCCGCGCCGCGCTGCCGAACCAGACCATCGTGCTGACCGGGCAGGACTGGGGCAGCATTAACGGGCTGCTGGCCTTGCAGCCCGAGGACGACCCGGCTGTGCTCTACAGTTTCCACTTTTATGACCCGTCCGAATTGACCTCGCTGGCCGCCTATCGGCCCGGTCTCGACCGCGCCGCGCTGGCGCGGCTGCCGTTTCCGGTCGCCGATCGTGCCGCCTGCGACGGAACGGCGGACACCACCTGGGACCCACCCACAAGCGACCTGATGCATTACTACTGCGCCCTCGGATGGGACGAGGTGCGCCTGAGCGCCACCATCGAGCCAGGCTGCGGCATGGGCTCGGTTGCATCACGTGCATCTGCTGGCTGGCGAGTTCGGTGCGTCGGCGCAGCTCAATGTGCCCGCCCGTCAGGCGTGGCTGCGGACGGTGCGGCAAAGCGTGGAGGCGCGGAGTATCGGCTGGGCGCTCTGGGGCTATGACGACGTGATGGGCCTGGCGGTACCCGGCCGCCCGGATTGCACCCGGCCTTGGATCAAGACGTCTTGACGGCATTGGGTCTGCCGACACGCATGTGATGTCTTTTGGCGCAGGCAGCCCCCATCTGGTCCGGCATGAACAGTCTTGATCCGTCCGACTGGTCCGACTTGCGTGCGCTTGGCCACCGCATGGTCGACGACATGTTCGATCACCTTCAATCCCTGCGGGACGGTCCGGTCTGGCGCCCGATGCCAGATACGGTGAAGCGTGAACTGCGCCAGCCGCTGCCGCACGATCCGACGCCCGCCGCGTCCGTCTACGACGATTTCCGCCGGCTGGTAGTGCCGTATGCGACCGGCAATCTGCATCCCCGATTCATGGGCTGGGTGCACGGCGGCGGTAATCCGGTGGGCATGCTGGGCGAGTTCCTGGCGGCCGGGCTGAATTCCAATCTGGGCGGGCGCGACCATGCACCGATCGAGGTGGAACGGCAGGTCATCGCCTGGGCGGCCGAGATGCTGGATTTTCCGAGCGACGCATCGGGCGTTCTGGTGACCGGCACCTCGATTGCCAACCTGATCGGCGTGTTGGTCGCACGTTCCGCCAATTTGGGGCCGGCGGTTCGTCGAACCGGCATGGGCGGGAACCGGTTGGTCGCCTACACCTCGGCCGCGGCGCATGGCTGCCTGCCCAGGGCGATGGAGATGGCAGGTCTGGGGCGGGAGGCATTACGACTGATCATCTGCGACGAGGAGGGCAGGGTGCGGCTGGACGCATTGGCACGGCAAGTCGAGCGGGACCGGGCGGCGGGACTGCGGCCGTTCCTGGTGGTGGGGACCGCTGGGACGGTGGACATCGGCGCGATCGATGATCTGACGGCACTGGCGGATTTCGCCGACCGGCAGGACCTGTGGTTCCATGTTGATGGCGCCTTCGGTGCGATCGCTGCGCTGTCGCCGCGGCTGCGGCCCCTGCTGGCGGGTATCGAGCGGGCCAATTCAGTGGCCTTTGATTTTCATAAATGGGCGCAGGTTCCGTATGACGCCGGCTGCATCGTGGTGCGCGACGCATCCCGCCAGATCGAGACCTTCGGAGCCGAGGCAGCCTATCTGCGGCGGGAACAGCGCGGTCTGGCCGGCGGCGGGGTATGGCCGTGCGACCTGGGGCCGGACCTGTCACGTGGGTTTCGCGCCCTGAAGGTCTGGATGACGTTGTCGATTTACGGCGCCGACCGGATCGGGGCCATCGCGCAGCAGACCTGCGATCTGGCGGCCACTCTGGCGGCGCGCGTCGATCGGGAGCCCGCGCTGCAACGTCTGGCACCGGTCGCGCTCAACATCGTCTGCTTCCGCTACATCGCCGCCGAGGGTGATCTGGATCAGCTGAATGCGGCGATTGTCGCCGATTTGCAGGAGGCTGGCGTCGCCGCGCCCTCCACCACCACGGTAAATGGGTCGCTGGCGATCCGCGCGGCGATCGTCAACCATCGGACCACTCACGTGGACATCGCGATCCTGGTGGACGCCGTGCTGGAGGCGGGCCGAACGCGGGCGCATTTCCGCGCTGCGGAGTAGGTTGTCTGGGGAAGAAACAGCCCACGGTTATACTCCCCTAGGCTAACTTCTAGGGGAGTCACACATCTCATCACGAGGCCCCAATAGTCCTAAGGACCGAAACGGAAAGACAAGGTAAATGAACTGCTTCGTGTTTCGCTCTTGATATGGACGCCATATCTAGGACGATCCATCAACTCTTTGAAATCATTGAGCCATTTGGAGATGTGTGAATGCCGTAGAGGCTAACTTAGGACCCAGCCGGAGTTGATCGCTGTGCGCGAATGAGCAACGCAGTGCTGGTTTCGTGCGTGATAAGGCCTAACCACGGAGAACACGAAGCGCCACGGAGGTACACAAAGAAGGGCTGCCCTTGGCGCCTGGTGGAGCGAAGCAAGCATCACCGGATGACGGCTTGATCGAGCCGCCCGCAAGCGGCTTGCCCCGGTCAGCCTTCAGTCCCGTCATCCGGCGCTGCGTCACCTGGCACGGCAATTCCGCCGCTCCGTGGTCCTTGTATCTCCAATTTGTGCCAAAAAAGGTGTGGGCCGACGTGGTGGCGCCACGCCGGCCCTGGCGAGGAAGAGCCCGAGTGGTCCTTGGACCTGAAAAGTCCGTCACGGAGCACGGTGCCGCCTCGCCATTCTTCATAGCCCGAACAGTTGCAAGGTCGCCGAGACCGGATTGCAAGGAAGGGACCAGAAGATGGCACAGATCGTAACCGCAGCCGGCATCGATGTCAGCAAGCGCGCGCTGGACGTTGCCCTGTTTCCGGAACAGACCGCTACCCTGCGGATTGACCGCAGCCAATCCAATGGTTTCGATAAATTGGCTGACTGGCTCACAGAGCATCAGGTCAGACGGATTGGCCTGGAGGCCGCCGGTGGCGATGAGGTTGACGTCCTGGACGCGCTCGAAGCCCGTGGGTTCGAGGTGATCCGGTTCAACGCCCATCGGATCAGGATGTTTGCCAAGGCCAATGGGCGGATGGCTAAGAATGACCGCGCCGAGGCCGCGGTCATTGCACAGGCAACCGTAGTGCTGCGGACCAAGCCACCAACCAAGCGGACCCGCTCGCTTGATCCGCTGGTGGAGTTGCTGAACTAGCGGCGGCGCTTGTGCGATTGGCTGGTCGATTGCGCCAACCAGCTTGAGCCTCTCAAGGACAAAGCGCTGCGCCGGCAGACCGAGCGGCACAAGATCGCCTTGGTCCGTGACCGGGCGGCCGTCGATGCGAAACTGGCCGAGACGATCAACGCCGCCGACGCATGGCACGAGCTGGGACGGCGGCTACAAACGGTGCCGGGGGTCGGACCGGTGCTCGCCCAAACGCTGATTGCGCTGCTTGCAGAGCTCGGCCAGTTGTGCCGGCGCAAGATCGCCAGCCTGGCGGGGGTGGCGCCGTTCGATGACGAGAGCGGCGAATGCCGCGGCGAACGACACATCCAGGGCGGCCGCACGGCGTTGCGGCACGTGCTCTATATGGCGACGCTGGCGGCCATGCGATACAACCCGGTCATCGCCGCCTTTGCCAAGACGCTGGCTGGCAAGAAGCCGAAAGTCATCATCGTCGCCTGCATCCGCAAACTGCTGGTGATCATCAATGCCATGGTGCGCGACAAAACCGACTGGCGATCGAGTGTCGCCTGAACCGAACAAGCATCCCTTTGTTCGACTGAACCACGGCCATCCCTCCGTCCCGACCTGCCATCTGGCAGGCCGCCGCGCGGCGGCGCGGTCAATGAGTGCCGAAGGCAACCGCCGCAGGCGGCGCGTAGCGTCATTGACGGCGCTGAGCACGGTGGCATGCTCCTGGCAGGTCGGCCAGCGGCGGACCTTCACCAGAGCAACGAAAAACACAGTTGCTCCGTGGCGCTTCGTGTCCTTCGTGGTTGAAGTGCCTTCTTGATCACCCGCCCCAACCGCGCGCCTGGGTTGGGAACGCGGTCCTGCAACCACATGAGTTCGCCGAGCGAGCACTTGGAGCGGTTGTTTGCGAACGGGCCCTTAAGTGTAGTGAAGCTGGAATCGCCGCCCGTGTCCTCCCCGGCGAAGGGACCCACGACTTTCGGCGGCAATAGCAGCAAATGGCGTGGGTCAGCGGACCAAGCCCAGTGATGACACAGCTACGTTACTCCTTCTCAAAGCGGCGTTGTCCTTAACTTCCTTGTGCTCACGTGCGCATATACGTAACGTTAGTCATTGCGAACCAGAAGCGTCCTCTGCCTACGTTGCGGAGGGGTGACAAAAGCCGACAATGACGGGCGCGGCGGCGCAGGCAGCTCCAAGCCCGCAGGACGTCTAACATTCGGGCAAGTCGCGACTATCCCTCCGGGTTCAGCCAAATGGCGGAAGACATAGGCGATGTTCACGCAGCCAGAAGCCGATCTGCTGGTCCAGAATGCCGCTTTCGCACTGGCGGAAGGTCATGTCGAGGCCGCCGAAGCCATCCTGGAACGCAGCCCTGCGCGCCGAATTCCAACCATCCCATGGCACTGACCAAATTGGCCGAGGTCGCGCTGCGCCGGAAGGATCACCGTCTGGCCACCGAGCGACTGAATGCCGCACTGGCGATCGAGCCGCATTTCGCACCGGCCTGGGGTGAGTTGTCGCATGCACGATGGCTCGCCGGCCGCTGTCTGGATGCGTTGGAGGCGGCGCGGCAGGCGGTCGCCATCCAGCCGCCGAACCCGACACTGCGACTGCAACTCGCACAGGTCGCAGCCTGGACGGGACATGCGGCGGAAGCGCGGCAAGCCCTCGCCCCACTCCTGGATCCGGACTGGTGCGAGCGGTCGATCCACGCGACGGCGGTGAGCCTGCTCGGGGAACTTGCCATCGCCCAGGGTCGTTTTGACGAAGCCGACACCCACTTGCGCGAGGCATTGCGGCTGCTGCCGACGCGGAGCGCCACGCGCATGATGCACGGCATGAACCAGCTCCGGTTGGGCAGGTTCGCCGATGGCTGGGTGGATTACGCGGCGCGGGAGGACATCGCCGCTTTATTTCCGGACGGCTGTCCGGTGCTGCCGGGTGAGGTCTGGCAAGGTCAGGATCTGGCCGGCAAGACCATCCTGGTCGCCGACGATCAGGGCCACGGCGATGCAATCCAGTTCTTCCGCTATCTGCCGCTACTGAAGGCACGCGGGGCCAAAGCACATCACGCTGCGCAGCTTCGCGCCGCTGGCACGGCTGCTGCGGGACGCCGCGCCCTACGCGACCGTGCTGGCCGCGCTACCGGACGACACCCGGTTCGACTACCACTGCGCGTCCTCGAGCTTGCCGCGCTGGTTTGGCACCACGTTCGAGACGGTTCCGTCCGCGGTGCCCTATCTGCGGCCGCCGCTGCAGCCGAGGATGACGCCAGACCGCCATCCGGCAAAGCGTTTGCAGGTGGGGCTCGCGTGGTCCGGTGATGGGCGCCATATGCGCGATCATCTGCGCTCGATCCCGGCCGACATGGTCCTGCGTCTGGCCGACCTGCCTGGCATAGGCTTCCAGAGCCTGCAGCATACCGTGCGCACACATGACCGGCCCGCGCTGGAAGTTCGGCCGGCGGTCCGGCGCGACGTCGAGAACGCCGCCGATTTCGCCGACACCGCGGCACTGATCGCCCGGCTGGACCTGGTGATCACGGTGGATACCGCGATCGCGCATCTCGCCGGTGCGCTGGGCAAGCCGGTCTGGATCCTGCTGCATGTCGCGCCCGACTGGCGCTGGCTGACCAACCGCGACCGACAGCCCCTGGTACCCGACCGCTCGGCTGTTCCGGGTCGCACCCGGGGAGTGGGGGGTGAACGTCACCTCTTCAACCGAGGCTCTGGACGGCGGCTGGGGACCCGTGCTGCGTCGGGTGGCCGCCGCACTACGAAGGTTCGCTGCCGGCTGATCAGCCGGGGATCATCCGGCCCAGCGGGCGGCCGCCGAACAGATGAACATGGAAATGTGCGACTTCCTGGCCGCCATGTTCGCCCATGTTTGCGAGCAACCGATAGCCCGGCGCCTCCAGCCCCAGTTGCTTGGCGACCTTCCCGACGGCGCGGATGAAGCCGACGATTTCCTCCGGACTCGCGGTGGCGCTGAAATCGGCGAACGCGCAGTAGGATCCCTTCGGGATCACCAGCACGTGGGTCGGTGCCTGCGGGTTTATGTCATGGAAAGCCAGAGCAAACTCGTCTTCGTAGACCTTTCGGGACGGGATTTCGCCGCGCAGAATGCGGGCGAAGATGTTCTGCTCGTCATAGGGTGGCAGGCCGCTGATCGGCATCGAAGCGTCTCCCTTGAACGCATGCTGCCCGCAATTGTACGACGACAACCGGCGCCGGACCAGACGGTGGACTGCGGCATGCTGTCCGTGGACCCCGTTCATGGGATCTTGGTCGTGCGCAGCCGCTGCCGGATCGTCAAGGCGTTTGCCCGCGCTGCCTTTTCGGCAATTCCGCTGATCCCCTCGCGGCGAGCCAGTTCGGCCCATACGGCGTCGGCGGCAACGCCCGCGGAAACCCACACGACGATCAGATGATACAACACGTCGGCGCTTTCGGCGATCAGGGCATCACGGTTGCCGGCGACCGCCTCGATCAGGCACTCGACCGCCTCCTCGCCGAACTTCTGCGCCACCTTGGCCGGCCCGCGCGACAACAGCCGAGCCGAGTGGCTGACCGAGGGGTCGGCGTCCTGCCGGCTGAGCACGACCTCGAACAGCCGATCCAGCACCGACGCACCGGCGTCCGACCACGCGGCGACCGCCGCCGGCCGCGCCTTCTTCGGCTTTCGCGGCCATGAAGCGGACTTCTTCTTCGCCGACTTCGCCACCCTCAAGTCACCTCACGCGGCAGCCGAACCGGCAATCCGGCCGCGGCCAGGGCCTGCTTCACCTGCGCAATGGTGAAGCTGCCGAAGTGGAAGACACTGGCCGCCAGCAGGCCCGTGGCCCCCGCCCGCGCGCCGTCGACGAAATGCTGCCAGGGTGCCGACCCCGCCGGAGGCAACCACCGGCACCCGCACGGCCGAACAGGCCGCCCGCAGCAGGTCATGGTCAAAACCCTGACCGGTGCCGTCACGATCCATGCTGGTCAGCAGGATCTCCCCGGCGCCGAGCGACACCACCTGCCGGCACCAGGCGATCGCGTCGATCCCGGTCGGCTGGCGGCCGCCATGAGTGAAAACCTCCCATGTGCCGGGGGCGGTCTGCTTGGCGTCGACCGCGACCACCACGCACTGGCTGCCGAACTTGGTCGCGGCTTCACGCACCAGGTCAGGGCGGGCGACGGCGGCGGAGTTGATGCTGCACTTGTCGGTGCCGGCCAGCAGCAGGCGGCGCATATCCTCGGTCGAGCGGATGCCGCCGCCAACCGTCAGCGGCAGGAAGACCCGCGCCGCGGTACGCGACACCACATCGAGGATCGTGTCGCGGTTCTCATGGCTGGCGGTGATGTCGAGAAAGGTCAGTTCATCGGCGCCGGCCGCGTCATAGATGGCGGCCTGCTCGACCGGATCGCCGGCGTCGCGCAGGGAGACGAAGTTCACGCCCTTCACGACGCGACCGTCCTTGACGTCCAGGCAGGGAATGACGCGCAATTTCAGCATGGCCGGGCCTTAGTAAGCACCGGCTGCCGGGATGCAAGAAAATATCGCGGAGGACCGCTCGCGGCGCTCAAGACATCCGGATCATTACGCCGGTTATCCGGATTTTAGGCCGCCAACAGCGCCAATGCCTGTGCCGCCTCGACACGACCATCGTACAGCGCTCGGCCGACGATAACGCCCTCGATTCGGCTGCCCTGCGCCGCCTGTTTCAGCGCGATCAGGTCGTCCAGCGAGCCGACGCCGCCCGAGGCGATGACCGGCGTCGTCAACCGGTTCGCCAGGGCGACCGTCTGGTCCAGGTTCAACCCGCTCAGCATCCCGTCGCGGCCGATGTCCGTGTAGACAATGGCGCTCACGCCGGCATCCTCGAACCGCAGGCCCAGTTCCGCCGCCGGCATGGCGGAGGTTTCCGCCCAGCCTTCGGTGGCGACGAAGCCGTCTCGTCGCATCGATACCGACGGCGATCCGGCCGGGAAAGGCCTTGCAGGCCTCGATGACCAGCGCAGGATTCTTGGCGGCCGCGCTGCCCAGGATGACGCGATGGACGCCGGCCTCCAGCCACAGGGCGATGCCGGCCATGTCGCGAATGCCGCCGCCCAACTGGACCGGGATGGACACGTGATCCAGGATCGCCTTCACGGCGCCGGCATTCACCGGCCTGCCGGCGAAGGCGCCGTTCAAGTCCACCACATGCAGCCAGGCAAATCCGGCGGCCTGCCAGGTCTTCGCCTGGGCGCCGGGATCGTCGGAGTAGACCGTCGCCTGCGCCATATCGCCGCGGCGCAGGCGGACACATTCGCCGTCCTTCAGGTCGATCGCCGGATAGATCGTCAGACCGCGAGCCGGCGGCCCGGTCATTGGCCTGTCACCGCTCTACGCGGCCGCAGCCGCTTGTAGTAGTAGAACCCGTGCACCGATTTGCCGCGTACCAGGGCATATTCGGGATGCTCGCCCCAGCGGATATAGCCGAGTGATTCATAGAGGCGGATCGCCGCGCTCTGCGTCTCGCGGACGTCCAGGTTCAGCACATGGAAACCAAGTTCCCGCGCGCGCTCCTCGACACCCTCGGTCAGCATGCGGGCCAACCCATGCCCGCGGGCGTAGGGCGCGATGTAGGAGTGCATCAGATGCGCGGCGAACCCCTGCGCCTCATTGTTGCGGGGCGGCCTGACAAGGATGGCGGATCCGACGATGTCGCCGTTCAGGCGCGCCACGAACAGCTCTCGCTCCGGCACCAGCAGCACGCCGCGAAAATAGGTCTCCAGCGCCCGCCGGCCTGGCGGATTGACCCAGCCGAAACCGCCGCCGTCGATGATGGCGGCATCGGTGGCCTCACATAATGTGTGCAGATCGTGGTCGGTGAACTGCTCGAGGTGTTCGACGAACAGATCCGGCTCCCTGCCGGTGGTGGCTGATCCGGACATCGGTCAGTCGGCCCAGCACAGGAAGTTGGTCAGGATGCGAATGCCGACGGCCTGGCTTTTCTCGACGTGGAACTGCGTGCCGGCCCGATTGCCGCGAACGACGATGGCGGGAACCGTGCCGCCGTACTCGGTGGTGGCGATCGTCTCCTCGGGCGCGCCGTGGATCAGCGCGTAGCTGTGCACGAAATACACGTGATCGCCAGGTTCAAGGCCGGCCAGCAGCGGATGGGAGTCGGGCACGAAGTCGAGGCCGTTCCAGCCCATCTGCGGCAGCCGCAGACCCGGCGCCGGCATCTCCGCCACGTCGCCCTTGATCCAGCCAAAGCCGGGCGTGACGGCATGTTCCAAACCTTGCTCCGCCATCAACTGCATGCCGACGCAGATGCCCAGAAACGGCGTTCCGCCGGCCGTCGCTGTCTCGATCGCCTGGCGCATGCCGGGCACCGCGGCCAATCCGGCGGCGCAGTCGGCGAAGGCACCCTGGCCGGGCAGCACGATGCGATCCGCGGCGGCGACCAGGTCCGGATCGGCGGTCACATCGACCGTCGCATCGAGCCCGGCCCGCGCCGCCGCCAGCGCCAGCGCGCGGGAGGCGGAGGCGAGGTTGCCGCTGCCATAATCGACCACCGCGATCTTCATCATACGAGCCCCCGCGTGAAGCGGCCTGCCAGATCGGGACGGTAGGTCAACAGACGCAGCAGCGCCTCCTCGGCACCACGTGCGGCCACGACATGGACCAGCAGATAGCCTCGACGTTCCGCCGTCCAGCGGCGCAGGTCGTGGCCGGTCAGGCCCAGCAGAACGGCCAGGGTCACGGCCAGGACCAGGCGGAGTGGCTGCGGCAGCAGGGCGGCGATCAGGATGTAGGCGGCGAGGCTGATCGCCGCGGCGATCCAGGCGCGGTGCGCGGCCAGCCAGAACGGGCCGAATAGCAGGGCGCCCCAGGAAAAGCCCTCCCGCACCAGAAGCGGTTCGGCGTCTGCCTTGAGATGTGCGCTATACAGCTTCACAACGACCCCTTGGTGGACGGAATGGCGTCGCCAATGCGTGGGTCCGGCTCCACGGCCATGCGGAGCGCCCGCGCCACGGCCTTGAAACAGGCCTCCGCCACATGGTGCGCATTATGACCGGCGCGGCGGGTGACGTGCAGCGTCGACCAGCGCATTGAATGCGAGGGCGCGGAAAAATTCCTCGAACAGCTCGGTGTCCATTTCGCCGATCTTGGGTCGCTGGAACGCCACATCCCAGGCCAGGAAGGGCCGCCCGGAGAGATCGACCGCGGCTTCCGCCAGGGCTTCGTCCATCGGAACCATGGCATGGCCGAAGCGGCGGATCCCGCGTTTATCGCCCAGCGCGCGGGCAATGGCCGAGCCGATAACGATCCCGACATCCTCGGTCGTATGGTGAAAGTCGATATGCAGGTCGCCGGTGGCGCGGACCGTCAGGTCGAACAGGCCGTGCCGTGCCAGCGCCGTCAACATGTGATCGAGGAAACCGATGCCGGTCGTCACATCCGCCCGCCCGGTCCCGTCCAGATCCAGGGTTACGCTGATGTCGGTTTCGGAGGTTGTTCGGGTGAGTGTGACGGTGCGGTCCATGATGAGGGCTCCACTACCGCGCCGGCGTCACGTGGTCCAGCGGAACCGGCAGACGTTGCTTCGCGGCAAGGCCGGGTTTTACTGGTAACGTCGACAAGCCAAAGTGGCTGCGATTGGCGCCAGCAGACGTTTGCCCCAGCCGAGGGAAATCAGCGCTGGTCGTAACAAAGACAAACGAAGCTTGCTTGATTTTCATGACTGATCGACGCTGCGGCCTGCTTGATACGAAGCGATTCGATGATCAGCGCGGCGACGCCACAGACGATGGCTGCGTCGGCGACATTGAAGACATACCAGGACAGGTCCCCCCAGGGACTGTCGATATGGGCATGAATGAAATCGACCACCCAGCCGAAGCGAACCCGGTCGATGACATTGCCGATCGCACCGCCGGCGATGGCGCCGATCGACACGGCGATCACCTTGTTCTCGGCCCGCCTGAGCCACAGCCCAAGGGCGGCAACGACGGCCAGCGCGACCACCGCCAGCACGACATGTCCCCAGGCGCCGAGGTCGTTCAGCAGGCCAAAGGTCACCCCGGTGTTCCGCACCATCGTCAGGTTCAGCACCGGCAGCAGCACGACCTGCCGCAGGTCGGGCAGGTCCAGCACGTTCAGCACCCACCACTTGCTGGCCTGATCCGCCGCCAGGACGATCAATCCGGCCAGCAGGCCAAGCGGCACCAGGTTCGGACGCTTCATGCTTGCCGGCCGGCACACCAGGCCCGACTCCACCGCGTCCGCGCAGCGCAGGCACAGCGCCGGGTGCTGCTTGCTGCTGCCAACTTCCGGCAGAACCCTCCAGCAGCGGGCGCATTTCTCGCCGAGCGCGGGCGTGACCCTCGCTGGGGGTTCGGCCGTGTCCAGTACGATTTTGACGGAGGAGACGATCGCGATCTCGGCCCATTCGGCGGCATCCAGCAATGTTTCGTGCGCTGCGTTCAGCGGCAGTTCGACCGCGGCCTGCAACGAGGAACCGATCGCATTGGCTTTGCGGGCTTCCTCGATCGGCACGGTGATGCGGCGACGGATGGCGCGGATCGTGTCCCATTTTGCCGCCAGTGCGTCGTCCCGCCATGTCTCCGGCAGCGTCGGGAACAGTTCAAGATGCACGCTGACGTCATCGCCGAAGCGGGCACCCCAGGCCTCCTCCGCCGTGAAGCACAGCACCGGGGCGAGCCAGGTGCACAAGCAACGGTGCAAATGATCCAGCACCGTCCGGGCGGCGCGGCGGCGCAGGCTGTCGGGACGGTCGCAGTAGACCGCGTCCTTGCGGATGTCGAAGTAGAACGCCGAGAGATCGACCGAGCAGAAATTATGCAACTCGGGATAGACGCCGGTCCAGTCATAGGACTGCACGGCCGCGCGGATCTTGCCGTCCAGTTCGGCCAAGCCGGTGCAGCACCCAGCGTTCCAGTTCCGGCATATCCTGCGACCGCCACGCGTTCGGCCTCGGAAAAACCGTCCAGGCTGCCCAGCACCCAGCGCAGCGTGTTGCGCAGGCGGCGATACAGCTCCGCCTGCTGCTTGAGGATCTCCGGCCCGATGCGCAGGTCTTCGGTGGTGTCGGACATCATCACCCAGAGCCGCAGGATGTCGACGCCGTACTGTTTCGCCACCGCCTCCGGCGCCACCACATTGCCCAGCGACTTCGACATCTTGCGGCCATGCTCATCGAGCACGAAACCATCCGTCAGCACCGCCTTGAACGGCGCTCGGCCGCGCGTCCCAACCGCTTCCAGCAGCGATGACTGGAACCAGCCGCGATGCTGGTCGGAGCCTTCAAGATACAGATCCGCCGGCCACGGCAGGCCGCGGGCCTCCAGCACAAAGGCGTGGGTCGAGCCGGATTCGAACCACACATCGACGATGTCCATCACCTGCTCGTAGTCGTCCGGATCGCGATCCGGCCCCAGGAAGCGCGACGCCGGGGATGCGTACCAGGCGTCGGCGCCCTCGGCCTTGAAGGCGTCGACGATGCGCTGCACCACGGCGGGATCGCGCAACGGCTCGCCGCTGCGCTTCTCGACGAACACGGCGATCGGCACGCCCCAGGCGCGCTGGCGGCTGATGCACCAGTCCGGCCGGTTCGCCACCATGGAGCCGATGCGGTTGCGGCCGCGGTCGGGGACGAAATGCGTCTCCTCGATCGCCGCGAGCGCCTTCTGGCGGATCTGCTCCGGCCCGTCCATGCGGACGAACCATTGCGGCGTGGCGCGGAAGATCAGCGGCGCCTTGGAGCGCCAGGAATGCGGGTAGGAGTGGGTGATCTTGCCGCGCGCCAGCAAGTTCCCGGCGTCCGTCAGGGCCGCGGCGACCGGATCGCCGGCCCGGTAGACGTGCACGCCGGCGAACAGCGGCACCCAGGCGTTGAACGTGCCGTCATCGCCCACCGTCTCCGGCACATCCAGTCCGTTGTCGCGGCCGAGGATAAAATCCTCCTCGCCATGGCCGGGGGCGATGTGGACAAAACCGGTGCCGGCTTCGGTGGTGACGAAATCGCCCAGCAGCAGCGGCGTGTCCTGGTCATAGCCGTGGCCGCGCAGCGGGTGGGCCATGACGGTGCCGGCGATTTCGGCGCCCTTGAGCGTGGCCAGGACGCGTGTGGGCGGTGATGCCGGCGTCCTTCAGGAAGGGCGGCAGCAGCGCTTCGGCGACCACCAGTTTCTCCGCCGGCCGCGCCAGCGATCCGTCGGCCACGGCATCGACCTGGATGACGGCGTAGTCGAAGTCGGCGCCGGCGGCCACGGCGCGGTTGCCCGGCATGGTCCAGGGCGTGGTGGTCCAGATCACGATCGCCGCGTCCGTCAGCGCCGGGATGCGCGGCGCGGATCACCGGAAAGCGCACCCAGATCGTCGTGCTGGTGTGGTCGTGATACTCGATCTCGGCTTCCGCCAGGGCGGTCTTTTCCACCGGCGACCACATCACCGGGCGCAGGCCGCGATACAACGCGCCGTTCAGCAGGAACTTGCAGATTTCCCCGGCGATGGCGGCTTCCGACGCCGGGTCCATGGTGGCGTAGCGGTCGCGCCAGGCGCCCTCCACGCCCAGGCGGCGGAACTCGCTGGCCTGCACGCCCATCCAGTGGTCGGCGTAGGCGCGGCATTCGGCGCGGAAATCCAGGATCGGGATCGACTCCTTGGCCGCGTTCCGCTGCTTGGCGCGATGGTCTTCCTCGATCTTCCACTCGATCGGCAGGCCGTGGCAGTCCCAGCCGGGGATGTAGTTGGCGTCATAGCCGGCCATCTGGCGGGTACGGTTGATCACGTCCTTGTGGATCTTGTTCAGCGCCGTGCCGATATGGATGTTGCCGTTCGCATACGGCGGCCCATCGTGCAGGATGAACAGCGGTCGCCCGGCGGAGGCCGCGCGGATCTTGCCCCACAGGTCCATGGCGTCCCAGCGCGCCAGGATCTGCGGCTCCTTCTTCGGCAGGTCGCCGCGCATCGGAAAGCTGGTCCGCGGCAGGAAAACCGTGTCGCGGTAATCGGGAAGCTGGTCGGTGACGGCGTCGTTCATGCTGGTTCCGTGAGGCAAGGGGCAGGGGCCGGAGCGCGATTGTATAACATGTGGACCGGCCAGGTCGCCGTATCCAGGCTGCGCAGGCTATACACTGATGCAACCGGCGCGACCATGCTGAACGCGGAAAGGTGAGCAGAAGCGCGCGGTGCACAGTTGAAAACCCGCGTTGCGCACGACTTGGTAGTGCATGGACACGCGAGGCGTCATAGCCATAGACCCGGTCCGCGTCGTGCGGCTCGCGCAGCCAGGTGTTCTTCGCGATTGGCATTGCGGCCAAAGCCAACCGGCGATGTGCTGTCGCCGCCAACCAGGACGCATTCAGCGCGCTTGTATTGGCCGTGGACAGCCGGCGAAGTTCCGGGTCTGATTGGCGGCCGGCAGGGAGGACAAGGCAATGGACATCAAGCATGTCGTCGTGCTGATGCTGGAGAACCGCTCGTTCGACTGCATGCTGGGGATGCTCTACCCCAGCGGCGAGGCATTCGATGGCCTCACCGGCACGGAACAGAACATCTGGCACAAGCCGGGCGCTGTTGCAACAAGCCGGAGCCGGTGTGGAAGTCGCCCGAGCTGACGCCGGCGGCCGCCTGCATCCCGGACCCCGATCCAGGGGAGCTGTTTACCGACATCCACATGCAGATCCATGGGCTGCTGGCGGACGGGTCGCCCAACCAGGCCGCCCCGACGATGGGCGGTTTCGTCGATAACTACATGCGCCAGCCGCCGGCCGATCCGAAGACCGATCCGGCACCCGATCCAGCCGCGGTGATGCACTACTTCACGCCAGACCAGCTGCCGGTGCTGAGCCAGTTGGCGCGCGCCTTCGGCGTCTCGGATCGTTGGCATGCCGCCGCCCCTTGCCAGACGTGGCCAAACCGGTTTTTTGCCCATACCGGCACGGCGAACGGCTATGTCAACAACACGCCCGACGCATTTTCCCTATACCATGGAAACCGTGTTCAACCGGCTGGAGGACGCGAAGCAGTCCTGGCGGGTGTATTTCCACGACATACCGCAGTCGGCCACGCTGGCGAGACTATGGGGCGACGTAGCTGACGCATTTCCGCTTTTTCGAGCAGGACTTCGCGCGCGACGCGGCGAGCGGCAAGCTGCCCGCCTACAGCTTCATCGAACCACGTTATTTCACCGAACCGGCCCTCGGCTTGATGCCAAACGATCAGCACCCGCCACACGACATCTCGCATGGCGAAGCGCTGATCGCAGCCGTCTACAATGCGGTGCGTGGCGGGCCGGCATGGAAGAACACGCTGCTGATCGTGACCTACGACGAACATGGCGGCTGCTTCGACCATGTGGTTCCTCCGGCGGCGACATCGCCGGGCGGGCAGACGCCGGACGGCTTCGACTTCAGCACGCTTTGGCGTACGCGTTCCGGCGGTGATCATTTCGCCTTATGTGCCGAAGGGCTCGATCATCCGGCCGTCCGGGCCGACCCCATTCGACCATACCTCGATCATCGCCACGCTGAGGACACTGTTCAAGTTTGCCCCGCTGACCGCCCGTGACGCGGCGGCGCCGGACCTGCTGCATGCGCTGAGCGGGGACGGAAGCAACAACGGCCCTGCCTCCATCAAAGCGATCGAGGCGCCCGCCGCCCCCGCTCAGCTCGCCCGTTCAGCGGCTCGGCCACCCAACGCGATGCAGCACGCACTGAACGTTGCGGCCATGCAATTGCCGACGGCAGGTGCCGATCTTGGCGCCCATATCCAGCGGCTGACGGCGACGCCGGATCCCACGCCGACGCATCCCGCCGCGGAGTCGGCGGCGTCGGCAATCGTGGCCCATGTGAAAGCGTTTCTGGGGCAACTCTGAGCCGGCCGTCGCTTGGGCGCGGATCGGAGATGGTGACAGGGTATCAGACCTGCAAGCATGTTACACCAACCGCCCGTCCCGCAACGTCACCGTCCGATCCATCCGCGCCGCGATATCCGGATTATGGGTCGCGATCAGAGCCGCAAGGCCGTGATCCCGCACGATCGCCAGCAACTCGGAAAACACCGTCTCGGCTGTCGCCACGTCCAGGTTGCCGGTCGGCTCGTCTGCCAGCAATAGTTTCGGCTGGTTCGCCAGCGCGCGGGCGATCGCCACCCGCTGCTGCTCGCCGCCGGACAGCTTGCCGGGCAGGTGGCCCAACCGGGCGGCCAGACCGAAGCCGGACAGCAACACCCGGGCGCGGTCCTCGGCGGCTCGCCGGCCGCGGCCGGCGATCATCTGCGGCAGCACGACATTCTCCAGCGCGGTGAACTCGGGCAGCAGGTGGTGGAACTGGTAGACGAAGCCGATGGTATCGCGGCGTATGGCGGTCCGCGCCGCATCGGGCAGGCTGCCGGCCTCGCGGCCTTCGATCAGCACCGAGCCGCTGTCGGGCCGGTCCAGCAGGCCGGCGACGTGCAATAGCGTCGACTTGCCGGCGCCCGAGGGCGCGACCAGGGCGACGATTTCGCCGGCATGCAGGGTCAGGTCGGCGCCGACGCAGCACGGCAAGCTCGCCAGCGTCGCCGCGGTAGACGCGCTGGACGTTGCGCAGCTGCAGGGGGGCTGCGCCGAACATGGGTGACATGACGGCGCGGTGGAAGCTGGGGTGACCGGTGACCGGGGAACGGCCCGATCGGGCGGAACCAGGCGGATCACTCATGCCGCAGGGCTTCCACCGGGTCGGTCCGGGCGGCGCGCCAGCTTGGATAGAGGGTGGCCAGCAGCGAAAGCACCAGGCCCAGCGCCACCACGCGGGCGACGTCGGCCCAGTCGACCGAATTGGGCAGTTCTGTCAGCATGAACACCGAGGCATCGAACACCCGGCCGCCGGTGACACGCTCCACGAAGTGCTGCACGGCGACGATGTTGCGGCAGAACACCACGCCGATGACGCTGCCGATCACGGTGCCGCTGACGCCGACAAAGGCACCGCACATCAGAAAGATGCGCATCACCGCGAAGCTGCTCGCGCCCAGGGTGCGCAGCACGGCGATGTCGGCGCGCTTGTCTTTCACCAGCATGATCAGCGACGACACGACGTTGAAGGCGGCAACCAGCACGATCATGCCGAGGACGATGAACATGGTGTCCTTCTGTACCTGCAGCACGCCGATGATGGTGTCGTTGGCGTGGCGCCAGTCGCGGGCATAAACCGGCAGCCCTTTCAGCAGCGCCGCCAGCGGGCCGGCCACGCCGGCAACCTGGTCAGGGTCGGTCAGGCGGATCTCGACGCCGGTCACCGCGCCAGGCTTTTGAAAGAACACTTGCGCCGCTGGCAGCGGCAGGAAGACGACGCCGCTGTTGTAATCGTTCAGGCCCGCATCGAAGATTGCCACCACCTTGTAGGCGCGCACCCGGGGGATGGTGCCAAAGGCGGTCGCCGCACCCTCCGGCGAGATCACAGTCAGGGAATCACCGATCCGCAGTCGGTACGCATTTGCCAGTCCGACGCCGACGACGATCGCGTCGTCGCCGGTGAAATCGGCCAGCGTGCCGGCGACAATGTGGTCGCTGATCGGATGCAGCGCCCGCAGGTCATCCAGGCTGATGCCGCGCACCAGGCCGCCGCGCGCGCCGCCGCCCGGGGTGCTCAGCAGCGCCTGCCCGTCCAGCACCGGGGTCGCCGAAGCCACGCCAGGGATGCCGCGGATACGCGCCACCAAGGCGGCGTAGTCGTCGATCTTCTGGCCGGCATAGGCCTCGACCGTGATGTGCCCGTTCACGCCGAGGATGCGGGAGACCAGCTCGACCTGGAAGCCGCTCATGACCGAGGTCACCACGATCAGCGTCGCCACCCCCAGGGCGATGCCGACGAGGGAAAAGATGGCGATGATGGAGACGAACCGCTCACCCTTGCGGGCGCGCAGATAGCGGCCGGCGACCATGCGTTCGAACGGGGCGAACATCGGCTGTGATCAGGCGACCCTGGCCAGCGCGTCCTCCGGGGTCAGCTCGACGCGCTCGCCGCTCGCACGCCGTTTCAGCTCGAGCTTGCCGGACGCGGCGCCGCGTGGGCCGACGATGATCTGCCAGGGATGGCCCATCAGGTCGGCATCGGCGAATTTCACCCCGGCACGGTCCTCGCGATCGTCATAGAGGACGGCTCCGGCCAGCGCGCTGTAGAGCTGCTCGCACAGCCCGTCGCACGCCGCGTCACCCTTCTTCAGGTTCAGAATCACCGCCTTGAACGGGGCGACGGCGTCGGGCCAGATGATGCCGGCGTCGTCGTGTCCGGCTTCGATCACCGCGCCGACCAGACGCGACACGCCGATGCCGTAGCTGCCCATTTCCGGATGCACCGGCTTGCCGTCCGGGCCGGCGACCGCGGCGCCCATCGCCTTGGTGTACTTGGTGCCGAAATAGAAGATGTGGCCGACCTCGATGCCGCGGCCTTCGCGTCGGCGGTCGGCGGCGACCTGGTCCCAGCGGGCCGCGTCATGCTTTTCGTCGGTCGCCGCGTAGTGCGTGGTCATCGTCTGGAAGAACCGCGCCAGGTCCTCGGGCTGCTCATGGCTGAAGCCACCGGCGCCGGCGGACAGATAATCGATCTCCTCGAACGCGGCATCGTAATAGACCTGGCTTTCGCCGGTGGGTGCCAGGATGATAAATTCGTGGCTCAGGTCGCCGCCGATCGGGCCGGTGTCGGCCTCCATCGGGATCGCCTTCAGCCCCATGCGCTGGAAGGTGCGCATGTAGGCCAGCATCATCTTGCGGTAGCTGACGACGGCGCCGGCATGGTCGAGGTCGAACGAATAGGCGTCCTTCATCAGGAATTCCCGCCCGCGCATCACGCCGAAGCGCGGCCGCACTTCGTCGCGGAACTTCCACTGGATATGATAAACGATCTGCGGCAATGCGCGGTAACTCTTGATCGACTGGCGGAACAGGTCGGTGACCATCTCCTCGTTGGTCGGGCCGTACAGCATGTCGCGCTCGTGCCGGTCGCGGATCCGCAGCATCTCCTTGCCGTAATCTTCATAGCGGCCGCTTTCCTTCCACAACTCGGCCGGTTGGATGGTCGGCATCAGGATTTCCTGCGCCCCTGCGACGTCCTGCTCCTGCCGCACGATCCGCTCGATGTTGCGCAGCACCCGCAGGCCCATCGGCAGCCAGGCGTAGATGCCGGCGGAGGTCTGCCGCACCAGACCCGCCCGCAGCATCAGCCGGTGGGAGGCGATCTGCGCCTCGTTCGGCGTTTCCTTGAGGGTTGTAATGAAGCCGTGGGAAAGGCGCATAAAGATCTGGGTTCCATTGCAAGGGTGCTGGGCGCGTTGGTATCGCGTTTGGGTGCGGCAGGCTACCGCGAAGCCTGGCAGATAATGGCCGGCGGCGCAAGAAGCCGAACCGAAGCGGCCAAGTAATTCGGTTCGGCCAAAATGCCGCACGGGCAGCACTCAACAGAAAAAGCCGTGCACATCGAAATCTTTGTGCGTTGCACAACGCACTCTGCGCAACAAACTCGCACGCTACTCCACGAAAAAGCGAAAACAAAATCCGTGACTCACGGTTAAACTTTGGCTAACTAGTCCTGGGCCACATACCGGTTAGTAGGTGGGTCAGGTTTGGGGAGGAAACGCCAACCGCACGGTCAGGCGAGGACAAGTGTCCTCCCTGCCCGATGTATGAGGGCTGTCAAATAAATAAAATTACAATCAATTATCCGGCGCGGCAAATAGACCGTGCCGGAAACTGATGTAGTCGCTGCGGATCAGCAGGTACGCACCGGCCCAGAGCAAGCTTGCAACTATAGTGGTAACGATAACCTTCATCAGTAATCGCGGCCGCTCCGGCGTGCCGCGCCAGCCGCTGCTGTCATCGGGCTGCTGCACCGGCCGGGTGCCGATCGGCAGCACCGCGAACAGCGCCGTCCACCAGATGATGACGAACATGACGACGCCAGTAAACCAGTTCATCCCGATCACACCCGGATCAGATGCACATCAACCATCGGCCGCTTACCCATCCGCCGGCCCAGCGCGCGTCGCAGCGCCGCCCGCGCAGCCTCCCCAAGCCCCGCATCGTCGCGCCGCAGGCTTGCCGGCAGATCGCGCATGATCTCGAGAAACTCGCCGGCGACACGTTCTGCCTCGGCATCCTCGGGATCGAGCAGGCCGGGCGCGCTGATCCGCGGCCGGCCCAGCAAAGTGCCTTGCTGGTCGACCGCGATGCTGGCGACAATCAAGCCGTTGAACAGCATCCGGCGACGCGCCGACATGACCTCCCCGTTCATCGGCACCAACCTGGTGCCGTCCAGCACCAGCTTGCCGACCGGCGCGCTGTCGACGATCGCCGCGCGCCCGGGGGCCAGGCTGATGATGTCGCCATCCTCCAGCAGAAAAGGCGTCGCGCCAGCCTCCCGCGCCAGTTCGGCGTGCGCCGACAGATGCCGCCATTCGCCATGCACCGGCACCGCGTAGCGCGGCTTCACCAGACGATACAGCCGGCGTAGTTCATCGCGGGCAGGGTGGCCCGAGACGTGGGTCAAATGATCGTGATCCGTCATCAGGCGCACGCCGTGGCGGATCAGGTTGTCCTGCACCGTACCGATGGCGCGCTCGTTGCCCGGGATGACGCGGGAGGAGAAGATGACGGTGTCGCCCTCGCCCAACGCGACGCGGGGATGGTTGTCCTGGGCGATGCGGGCCAGCGCGCTGTTCGGCTCGCCCTGGCTGCCGGTGACCAGGATCAGGATGTTGTCGTCGGGCACGTCGTCGATGTCATCCTCCGTCAGGAAGGGTGGCAGCGACTTCAGGTAGCCGCACTCGCGCGCGGCGGCGTCCATGTTGCGCAGCGACCGGCCGGCCAGCGCCACGCTGCGCCCGGCGTCGCGCGCGGCCAGGGCGATCGACTCCATGCGTGCGACATTGCTGGCGAAGCAGGTTACGGCGACCCGCCCGGACAGGTCGCGGATCAGCGTGGACAGGCTGCGCCGCACCGCCTGCTCGCTGCCGGAATGGCCTTCGACCATGGCATTGGTCGAATCGCAGACCAGCGCCAGTACGCCCTTGGCGCCCAGCTCGGTCAACGCGGCTTCGTCCGAGGGCGGCCCGATCAGCGGCGTTGGATCAAGCTTCCAGTCCCCGGTGTGCAGGATCGTGCCCAGCGGCGTGTCGATTACCAATGCCTGGGCCTCGGGAATGGAGTGCGCCATGCGGATAAACCGCAACGCGAACGGCGGCAGGTCAATGCGTCCGCCAGCCGGTATGACGTGCAGAGGAACCTGGCCGGTCAAGCCGACCTCCCCCAGCTTGCGGCGCAGTACCGCGGCGGCGAAGGGGGTGGCGTAGACCGGGCATTTCAATTTCGGCCACAGCCAGGCAACCGCGCCAACATGGTCTTCGTGGGCGTGCGTGATGACCAGTCCGACCAGCTTGTCACGCCGCTCGGCGATGAAGCCAGGGTCGGCCATCAAGACATCCACCTCGGGATGTTCGCTGCCGCCGAAGCCGATGCCGCAATCCACCGCCAGCCAATGTTCCTTGCCCGGCTCCCCATACCGGTAAAGGTTCAAGTTCATGCCAATTTCGCCCGTCCCGCCAAGCGGCAGGAAGGCCAGGTCGCCGTTTTCAACATCCATGTCTACTATGTCGTTCCGTTACTCGTGTTCGATCAAGTCGGGTTCTCTCCCTTGGCAATGTGGGCGCGGGGTTGCGCTCCGCCAACAGCCGCAGGCCATCCAGGGTCAGATCGGGCTCGATATGCTCGATCATCAGCGTGCCCTCGGCGAAAAGCGGTGCCAGGCCGCCAGTCGAGACGACCTTCATGGGTCCGCCGAACTCGGTCTTGATCCGGTTCAGCAGGCCCTCGATGAGGCCGATATAGCCCCAATATATGCCGGATTGCATCGCCGGCACAGTCGACCGGCCAATCACCGATTGCGGCCGGCCGATGCCGATCCGCGGCAATCGAGCGGCAGCCTGATGCAGCGCCTCGATCGACAGGTTAATGCCTGGACAAATGACACCGCCAAGATAAGCACCCGTGTGGTCTACCACGTCGAAGGTGGTGGCGGTGCCAAAATCAACCACCACCAAGGACCGCCAAATTTGCGGTGGCCCGCCAGCGCGTTCAGCAGCCGGTCGGCACCGACCTCGTTGGGGTTGTCCACCTTGATCTCAAAACCCCAGTCGAGCGACGCGCGGGCGACCAGCGGCTCGACGCTGAACCATTCCCGGCAGAGCCGGCGCAGGTGATACAGCGCGGCCGGCACGACGGTGCCAATGACCGCGGCGCTGATCTGGTCGCGCTTCAGGTCGGACAGGGTCAGCAGCGAGTTCAGCCAGACGGCGTATTCGTCGGAGGTGCGTTGGGCGTCGGTGCGGATCCGCCAGGAGCCACGCCAGCCGGACGCATCATGGACCGCAAATACAATGTTGGTGTTGCCGGCATCGACGACGAGCAGCATGGCTATACGACCGTTCCCGCGTCGGGCCACCGCGTGCCATCGGTTGTTTGTGTCGCGCGCATGACCCCGAAGACAGGCTGTGAGCAGGACCGGCTTAGGCCGGAACCATATCACTTGATCGGTCGCCGGGGCGGGTGTCAACGTAAGGCGTGCGCGCGGGCGCGGGCCGCCCCGGGCTGTTTGCCCGCGGTGTTGATGGCCTGCAACCGCGGTCTGTTGCTCGGCCGGATCTGGTTCAGGTGCGTCGCGGAAACGGGATCATTCCGGATAGAGCCTGCGATGTGCCTCCAGCAGGACCTCATCCAGGGACCGGCCGGCGCGGTAGCCCTGCACGCCATCCGGCACCGCCAGGTCCGCCATCAGACGCGGGCAAGGGTCCGCCTCGCCGAGCACCTGGCGCACCGGGAAGCGGGCGGCCCAGATGGGCAGTGCGTAGTCCGCCTCGTCATCCATGACATGGGTGACGCGAATCTTGCCCGAGGCTTGCTCGATCGGCATGACCACGAAACTGGTCGCCTTCGTCTCCTGCACCGTCGGCGGCCTGATCTGCCGCGAGCGGCCGGGGAAGAACCGGTCGACGAAGCCGTCCATGGCACGGCGCTTCTCCGCCTCGTCGTCAACCAGACGAGCCGTCCCATACGCCATCACCGAGCGATAGTTGACCGAGTGGTGGAAGCCGCTGCGGGCGAGCACGAGTGGCGTCCAGGTGGGTGGCGGTCACGCACACCGGCATGCCGTTGGACTGGCTGCGGATCATCCGGCTGGCGGCGGAGCCATGCCAGTACAGCTTGTCGTCCTCCCGCCAGAAGCCGGTTGGTGTGCAGTAGGGCTGGCCATCAATGACGTAGGCGATGTGCGCCACCATGGCGGCGTCCAGGATGTCGTAGACCGTCTTGCGATCGAACCGGCCCCGGTCCGGCTTGCGCCGCACGCGGTTGCGGGGCGTGATCGGGAAGCTGGGTTGGTCAAGTTGAGCCATGTGCGACGGTCCGGGCAGAAATTGATCTGCCCTTTCCCTCCAAATGAGCCGAACTTTCATCGGTCCAATCCGAGGATGGGAATTCTGTTCCAATGTCAGGACGATTTCTGCTGTGCAGCCAACTCCGCGTCCTTGGCGCGAACGCGCTGCGTGGCAGGGCGGGCGGCCGTGCGCTCGATATAGCAGGCTGATCTCCGGCGTCTTCGGAACCAGCCCGAACAGTGTCGTCCAATGCAAGCGCCGAACCCCACAGCACGTCGGCGGCGCAGAAATCCGCGCCGAGCATGAAGGGGCCCGCTCGTAGCTGCGCGTTCAATGTCGACATCACGGTATCAAAATCACCATAAGGCGACATCGCGGCCGCTCCCGGCTCGCGCTTCAGCGCCTTATCCACCACCGCCGGCTCGAAGCAAGCGGCGTAGAACGCCATCCAGCGGAGGTATGGGCCTCGGCGCTTGTCATCCAGCCCTGGCGCCAGACCCGCCTGCGGGAACAAGTCGGCGAGATACAGGTAGATCGCGACCTGTTCCGTCACCAACACGTCATCATGCAGGATCGCCGGGCACCTTTCCCATCGGATTGACCGCCACAGAGGCGGCCTGCCGCTGCTCGCCCGCTGCATGTTCAGCACCTGCAACTCATAGGGCACACCCAGTTCCTCCAGCAGGATCAAGGTGCCGGTCGAGCGGGTATTCGGGGCATGAAACAATACGATGCGATCTGAGTTGCTCATCGTGCCTCCTGACAATGTTGGTCAAGCCGGAGAATTACCACTTCGAGCTGATGGCTGCACCCATCCGCGACTTAGCGCCGGCTTCGCAGCCATCGCCGTCCGCCGCGCCCGTTATAATCAAGACCTTCGCCACCCGCCGCTCCCCGCCCCGCCGTTGCTACAACGCAGCTTTGGCCTGAATAGAGCACGCCGGTACGGATTGCTGGGACAGCGGCAGGTTGGCGAAAGTTCAGCTTTCGCGCGGCGAGACCGACAGCGTCAGCAACTCGGTCCGACGCAGGACCCGAGTGGGACCTGGATACCGGCGCGTTCGGCCGTCAAGGCGCGATGCAGGTCATCGACGCCGGTCACCGGAACGCCGTCGAACGATACCAGCACATCGCCGGTTTGCAGGCCGGCCTGCTTGCCCGCCCCGTCCGGCGCAAGGTCGGACACCATCGCCCCGCTGGTCTGCTGAAGGCCATGGAACCGACGCACCCGGGTGGTGATCGGCACGGTCTGCGCCGACAACCCTAGGCGGGACCGCCGCACGCGGCCATCGCGCATCAGCCGGGTCGCCACCCAGATCGCCGTGTCGATGCCGATGGCGAAGCAGATGCCTTGCGCCGGAGCGATCATCGCCGTGTTGATGCCGATCACCCGACCGGCGCCGGAAACCAGCGGGCCGCCCGAATTACCCGGGTTGAGCGGCGCGTCGGTCTGGATCACGCTGTCGATCAGCCCGCCCGAGCGGGTGCGCAAGGTGCGCCCAAGGGCGCTGACGATCCCGGCAGTGACGGTGCATGTAAAGCCCAGCGGATTGCCGATCGCGACGACCAGCTGCCCCACCCGCAATCCGGCCGAGACGCCAAGTTCGGCGTACGAAAACCCGCCGCCTGATAAGCGCAGCACCGCTATGTCGGTGACCGGATCGTCGCCGACCAATGCAGCCTCATAGCTTTGCCCGTCCGTCAGGCTGGCACGCAAGCGCGTTGCACCGCCGACCACATGGCTATTGGTCAGAACGTAGCCGTCTGGCGTGAAGATGACGCCCGATCCCTGTCCGGCCGGCCGGCCGTCTTTGCCGAACGCCATGACATGCACGACCGCCGGTCCGACGTGATCGAACGCGTACACCACCTGGGCGGAGTAGGGATCAAGCTCCTGGTTCAGAACATCGAGTGGCATGGAAGTTGTCCTTTTCGATGCCAGATGGGGAGTGCGCCGACGCAACGGCACCCAGCCATCCGGCCGGTCCGCTCCCGGCCATCCGACCGATGCCCATAAGCTCGACAGCGGGCGCAGGGTGCGGCTATGCAAGGAGGCAGCAAGACAATGGACATGATCGAGCAACTCTCATCGGCGCTGGCCGACCGGATCGGCTTGGCCGCGCCGACCGTGGTCGCCGTCCGCAGCGGACGCAGCCACGTCAGCGGCATAGCCTGGCGGCCGGATGTCGTCATCGCGTCGGAGCAGACACTCGGTGACGACCGGACGCTCAGCGTCATGCACGGCGGGCAGCGCATCGGCGCGACGCTTGCCGGCCGTGATACCGGCACGAACGTCGCCGTGCTGAAACTGGAAACCGCTTTGCCAGGGTCGCCGTCTCCTCCGGCGGCCGCCACGCCCAGGGTCGGATCGCTGGCGCTTGTGGTGGGCGCCGATGCGGCGGGTGGCCCGACCGGGCGGCTGGGGATGGTGCACGCTGTCGGCGATGCCTGGCACAGTATGGCCGGCGGTCGCATCGATGCGCTGATTCGCCTCGATACGCGGTTGGCGGCGGATGAGGGCGGACCGGTCCTATCGCTGGACGGTGGTCTGCTCGGCATGTCAACATCCGGTCCTCGAGGTCGGACCATTGTCATTCCGACAGCCACGCTGCTGCGCGTGGTGGATCCGCTGCTGGCGGATGGACGCATCGCCCGCGGCTGGTTGGGGGTTGGGCTGCAGCCGGTGATGATCCCGGACGGTTTCCGTCAGTCCGTCGGACAAGAGAGCGGTCTGATGGTGGTAAGCTTGGCGGCGGCGGCTCCCGCCGAAGCGGCTGGCGTGTTGCTCGGCGATATTGTTCTGGATATTGACGGCACCCCGCTCAACCGTCCGCGCGCCCTGACCGCCATGCTGGGTCCCGACCGCATCGGCCAGGCTGTTGTTCTGCGGCTCTTGCGAGCTGGTGCCGTGCAATCGATCAGCGTGACGATCGCAGCCCGCCCCGCTGCATGAGCACGACTGCCGGCACCGGCACCTCCCCGGAGGCGGGCCAGATCGGTGCGGGTCAGACGGGCGGTTTGCGCGTGCGGGTCCACGCAGCCGACCCGATGCGCCGGCGCGGTCTGGTGTCGATGCTGCAGGCCGCCGGCCACACCGTGACCGATGACACGCCGGATGTGGAGTTGTGCGACGTCGGCCGAGATGCGCCGCCGCTGCCGCATGAAGCGGAGGCGCCGGTGGTCGCTTTGACCACGGGCCGGGTCGTTGCCGGCACGCCCGCCGGGCTGCTGGCGCCGGATGCAACCGCGGTTCAACTTGATCTGGCTCTGCGGGCGGTGGCTGCGGGCCTGCTGGTTCGCTCCCCCGGCGTGGCAACTGGCGCCGCGGTGGAGCGTGGCTTTGCCCCAGTGGCCGACGATGTGCCGCTATTGACCCCTCGCGAACGAGAAATTCTGGGCCTGGTCGGTCAGGGCCTCAGCAACAAGTCCGTGGCGCGACAGTTGGGGATTTCCGTGCATACGGTGAAGTTCCACCTGGAGGCGCTGTTCACCAAGCTCGACGCGACCAGCCGAGCGGAGGCGGTGGCGAAGGGACTGCGAGGCGGGGTGATCGTGTTGTGACGGGGTGGCGCCAGGTGGGGCGACCGCCGGCGAACCGGTGAAGCGTTTGACATTCTTCGGCGCGAATGCGAGTTCGAGCTACTGAACAGTAGCTGGAGCCGGATGTGAATGATGCGCTGCCGCCGGGCGCGATTGCCCTGCGATCGATCGATGCTGTCGAACAGGGCCTTGGCGAAGCCGGCTACATCGCCAATCGCCAGATCTCCACGGCGATCTACATGGCGCAGCACCTGCAGAAACCCATCTTGGTGGAAGGGCCGGCCGGCGTCGGCAAGACGGAGTTGGCGAAGTCGGTTGCCGCGTGGTTGAAGCTGCCGCTGATCCGAATGCAGTGCTACGAAGGTCTGGACGAATCCAAGGCGCTGTATGAGTGGAAATACGGTAAGCAGCTTCTCTATACGCAGATCCTGAAGGACAAGATCAATTCGGTGATCGGCGAAGGCGACGGACTGACCGAAGCGTTGAACAAGCTGCATAGTTTCGGCGACATCTTTTACTCGCACCACTTCCTTGAACCGCGGCCGTTGCTACGCGCGCTGCAACAACCAGGCGGCGCGGTGCTGCTGATCGACGAGATCGACAAGTCGGACCAGGAGTTTGAGGCATTCCTGCTGGAAATCCTCTCCGACTATCAAGTGTCGATCCCGGAAATCGGTACTGTCGGCGCGCTGGTGCCGCCAATCGTGCTGCTGACCTCGAACAGCACGCGCGATCTGGGCGATGCGTTGAAACGGCGCTGTCTGCATTTGCATATCGGCTTCCCGGACGACAGGCTGGAAGCGAAGATCATCGCCTCCCGCGTGCCGGGGATCGACGTTAAGCTGCTTCGGCAACTGGTCAGCTTTGCCCAGCAACTGCGCAACCTGGATCTGAAGAAAGTGCCTTCAGTCAGCGAAACAATCGACTGGGCAAAGCGTTATGCTGCTGTTACATGCATCAGTGCTGGAGGTCGATCTGGTGCGAGACACCTTGAACGTGTTGCTGAAGTTCGAAGCCGATATCGATGCGGCTGGCAAGCAACTAGCCGGATTGACGCACAAGGCCAGGCAGGAAGCCGGGATCACTACGTAGTGGCAGATGTAGCGACAACCGTCGCGCCTGCCAGCGAGCCGCTGCGGCGGTTCCTGCAGGTGGCACGTGGGGCTGGCCTGCGGGTTTCCGCGGCCGAGGGGATCGATGCCACGCGGGCCGTGGACCTGGTCGGCTTTTCCGATCGCACCGTGCTGAAGGACACGCTGGGCCTGATCCTGGCCAAGACGCCGGATGAAAAGGCGCTGTATGACGAAGCCTTCAATCTGTATTTCAAGCGCGACGAGTTCTCTGACCGAGATGACGCAGCGGACACCGGTGAACAAGACAATGCCGCCGGCCGTGATCCGTTTTCCGGCGCGGTTGGTGGACCGGCCGGCGATGGCATGGGCGGTCAGGGCGGCCAATCGCTCGGGCAGTTGCTGGCAGACGACGATCGCGCCGCACTGGCGACGGCAATGGAACAGGCGGCGCGCGAAGCCGGCATCGAAAATATTCGTTTTTTTACGCAACGAAACCTTTACGCCCGCAGAATTCTGGACCGTATGGGCCTGCGCGGTCTGGAACTCGATATGGAAGCAATGCGCCAATCCGGCACGCCGGAGGGACTCGGCCGAGCGCAGTTTCTGGACGGCAGGATCGAGGCGCTGCGGGATGCGGTACGCGACTTTGTCGAACGCAACTTGATCCTGTTTGCTCGAGGCGAGACGGAACAATTCCGCGAAGAATTGTTGAAGTCGGTCCGACTTTCCAACTTGGAACGCCGCGATCTGGATCGCATGCGCATACTGGTGCGGCAGATGGCCAAGAAGCTCGCGGCTCGATATGCCAAGACCCGAAGGCGGCGGCTGCGCGGGCAGTTGGACACACGGCGGACGCTGCGGCGGAACATCGGATGGGGTGGCATACCGTTCGTCACGGTGTGGAAGCAGAAACGCATCGAAAAGCCGCGCGTGATGGTGTTGTGCGACGTCTCCGGTTCGGTCGCCGCGATGGCGCAGTTCCTGCTGATGTTCCTTTATGCAATGAATGAGGCGCTGTCGGACATTCGTTCATTTGCCTTCGCCGGTTCGCTGATCGAGGTTTCCGAAATCCTCGAGAAGGAACCGGTCGAAGCAGCGATCACCAAGATCATGGCGCTGATCGGCTTTGGGTCCTCGAACTACGGCAATTCATTTGCCGATTTCGAGGACGGCTGGATGCGTTTCGTTACTAACAAAACGACCGTCATCGTGCTCGGCGACGCCCGCGGCAACCGCACCGATCCGCGCACCGACATCATAGGTCGGGTTTCGCAACGATCAGGCGGGTCATCTGGCTGAACCCGGAATACAGGTCGGCATGGGGCACCGGGGATTCCGACATGTATCGCTATGCGCCGTTCTGCAATCTGGTGACGGTCTGCAACACGCTGCGCCACCTGGAGCGGGCGATCGCCGAAATTCTGAAGGATGCGGTCTAGCCTCGGCCCGCCACAGTTGCCTGCCCCACTCTTCGTCTCTCGGCGATCCTACGCGACAGGCACACTCGGTCCCTCCGACTGCGGCATCGCGGCAGCCAGGCGACTTTCCATGTCCACCACATCATCGTTGAACAGCGTATCAAGCACGAAAGGACAGGTGCTCGGCCAAGGTGCAGGCGGTCGTCCGTAGTCAGACGCCTTCAATTGCTTCAGCGCCAGCGCATACAGTCGACTGAGGTCGATCCTTTGCCGCATGGAAGGCACAAACCGTTGAATCGCCTCGGCCTGAAACGTCGCGATCTCCTCGCGCCAGTGTCTGACGGCAGCGTTGTCCGGCCAGCTTGCCACCTTGAGAAGATGCACTAGCATCTGCCGCAAATGGCTGTTCACGGCGGTCAGTTCGGACAAGCCCACGTCCTCGATCTCCTCAACGACGTGCTCCCAATCAACGCCATTCACCCGCTCCCCCCGGGCGAGGCGGCGCAGCAGGTCGGCCTGGTGTTCCGACCAGATAAGAATATCCCGCTCGTAGAGGTCATCCGGCATGGCGTCAGGATAGCAGGCCCACGCCAACGTTGCCACCGGCGCGGGCGGATGAGGTTGGTCTCCGCCCCACCTCCGATGGCAGTCTGGGCTGCCGGTCCTGGGTGAACCGCATCACGTGCCCCGTCATCGCGGCAAAGGAGGTTCGGCAGGCCGCCTACGCTTCGCGGTAGCCCAGCAGCAGCAGACCGCTGAACAGGATGCAGACCGGCCAGACCCAGCCGGAAATCTGCCAGGCGACCGGGTTCTCCCGCGGGTTCAGCCGGATCTCCAGCCAGCGACCCCAACCCGCGGCGATGCCGGCCAGGGCCAGCGGTGTATGCGTCAGTTCGATCAGCAACTGATCCTTCAGGTTGGCGATGGCGTGGCTGTGGGTCAGCAGCAAGGTGCCGCCGGCAGCGCAGAGCAGTGGGAACACCAGCGCCGCGTGCCGGTTGTTCCAGTTCGTCGCCCGGACCCGCCACTCGAACAGCGCGAACACCACCAGCAGCAGCACGAAGGCCCGGTGCTGCAGCACTTCGACATCGCGGAAACTCTCCAGGAAGCCGATGTCTCCCAGCGGCCAGGTCTCGGGATCCGAGCGGACGAACAGGAACACCGCCAGCCCCAGGAAAAGCAGCGGCCAATGCCGAGCCCAGCGCAGGCCCGCGCGGTTAAGCAGGGCAAGCAGGCCGACGCCGACGACGAAGAGTCCCGACCAGTGGTGATTGTATTCCGACCAGGCAATGTCGTCGGCATTGCGCGGCGGCAGATCGCCGGCGCCGGGCACGAACGCCACCTGCGGTGCGGCCTTCTGCTTCGCCGCCTCCGCATCCAGCTTTTCCTGCAACGCCGGCAGCGCCAGGCTGTCGTGGTCAGGGCTGCTGAACCGCGGCCATTCGGGGGTGTTGCGCTCGGCGATCTCGGCCAGGTCACCCGATCCTGCGTCAGGTCGACCGCTGGCGGCACAGACGTCAGGGAGGCGGCGGCGAAGAAGATGGCGATGCCGATGCCAAGCTCCACCTCGGCAAAGCGCCGCAGCCGATTGATCGATGTTGCCGGATTGGCCCGCAGCCGCTCCACAAGCAGGAAATTCATCCCGCCCAGGCCCAGCAGCATCAGGAACATGGCGATCTTGGCGCCCACCATGACGCCGAAGGCGGTGCCGTAGAAGCCTTGCCAGTCGCCGATATACAGCACGCTCATGGTGATGCCGCTGACCAGGATGCACGCGACACCGACCATCGATATGCGGGAGAAGCGGGCGCCGACCAGTCGCCAGGAGGCCCCGTCGCGGACGCGCGCGAGGGCCAGCAGGAAGCACGGAATGCCGCCGACCCAGATCGCCGCGCCCAACTGGTGCAATCCTTCCACCAGCAGCAGCCCAGCTCGATTGTCCAGCCGAGCGGCCGCATGCGTCGTCAGCGTCGCCGCCGCGAGCGCTAGCACCGTCAGCAGGATCAGTGGCAGGGCCGGCGCCCGTTCGCGGCGGCTAAGGAGAAGTGCGGCGAGAAGGGCAGCGGCAGCGGTCTTGAGCAGCCCGGCGACGGCAAAGCTGGCGGTCAACACGTCACCAACGCTCAGATCGACGGTCTCGGTCAGCACAGCGGTCTGCAAGGCGACCGTGGCGGCCTCGGATAGCAGGAGACCAATCGCCGCGTAGCCGGCAATACGTGCGGTGCCGGCCGCGATATCATGGCCGATCCGCCGGCCAGTTTCAGCGGCGGCCAAATCCAGCCGGGGCGCCAGGGGACGGGCCAGCAGGACCAGGAACAGCACGCCACCCAACGCCATGGACTGCGACAGGATGGTCAGGCCATGGACGATGATCGAGAGGTAGCCGAAGACGTCGACCAGCAACTCCATGGCTCAGGAGCCTGCCACGGTGAAGGCAACATCGCCGCGGGTGATGTGCCCATCGACCGCCAGAACCTGCCAGCGCACTACGTATGCGCCGGGCGTGACGTCCAGATGGCAACGGATGATGTCGGGCGGTCCCTCGGGATCGATGGGAATCGTGGTTCGGGCTCCGGTCCGGCCGCATCAGGGTCAGACGGGAACGGGCCCGGTCGATCCGGCTGTTGTAGCGAAACCTCAGGTCCAGCGGACCAGCGGAGACGGTGGTGCCGGCCGGTGGGGTGCTGTCTTCCAGGATCGCATGCGCAAAGGCCAAATGCGGCAGGAGCATCACAGTCAGGCCGGCGAACAGCCGGATCGTCGGACGATGGGGCAAAGCGATCTCTTCCACGGCAAGCGGGGCGCGGCCGTTTAACCTCTGACGCGGGCGCTGTCCAATGACCGGACGGTAAGCTATTGGACGATCCGGCCGAAACCGTTGAACCAATGCCTTATTCCAGAGGACGCCGCCCACAATGAGCCGACCGCCGCCCGGAAAACGAGACGACTATCGCTGGTTCCACGCCATCACCACACGATGGATGGACAACGACGTGTTCCAGCACGTCAACAACGTCAACTATTTTTCGTATTTCGACACGGCGGTCACCTACTACGAGATGACGGAAAAAGTCGTCGGCCTGCTGGATGGTCCGATCCATTGCGTGGTGGCCGAGGTTGCCTGCCGCTACCACAGCTCACTGGCGTTCCCCGACCGGGTGACTGGTCGGGCTCCGGGTCGCACAGATCGGCCGCAGCTCGGTGCGGTACGAGATCGCCGTGTTCCGCAATGACGACACTGTCGCGGCGGCCGAGGGTCACTTCGTGCACGTCTTCGTCGAGCGCGGGGCACAGCGCCCGGTGCCGATCCCCGACGAGGCACGCGCGATCCTGAGCCGGATCATGAGGTTGCCCGGCTAAACCGGCGGCCGTGATCGAGTCACGGGAATTCAACTTATGGTTGTATTTTGCTATCATCAGAATGGTAAAGTCAAAGAGGATATACGCGAACGAGAGGCAGCGGTGTGGCTGCGGAGCACGATCCACGAGGCCATTACCATGCGCTTGGATTAGCCCCCAACGCCAGCCAAGCACAGATCTCGCATGCCTATCGGGAATGGGCCAAGGCGCTTCATCCTGACGTGTCCGGAAGCACAGACACCGGCGACTTCCTTCGGATCAAGGAAGCGTACGACACGCTGCGTGACGTAACGCGTCGCAGACATTACGATGCCAGCGGATGGCTTAGAACAGCGGATAACGCGCCGGCGGAGCCGTCTGTCCAGGGCGCATACAATAAGACCGCCCACCCATCAGCCGAGGCGATACGATGCTCGGTCTGCAACGCGATTTCCGTGCAGCCGAGGTATTGCGTTTTCTACCGCGTCATCAGTGCTATCGTGTATTCCCGTATGGATCACTTGGACGGTGTCTACTGCCGGCGCTGTGCGGCGAAAAAATCACTCCGCGAGTCCGCGATCTCATGGCTCGTCGGTTGGTGGGGCATCAAGGGGATCTTCCAGACGCCGATTGCGCTTTGGCGGAATGGTTGCCTTGGCGAAAAGCCCAATCATCCAAATGCTCGTCTGCTGATCGCACAGGCACAGTATTTTCTAGGCATAAACAACGCTGTTTTGGCCAACGCCTGTTTGCGGCAAGCGGCTCGGTTTGCCGAGGATGACGATGCCGAACTGCTGTTCAGCCTGCGGCAGTCGTTGCGCAATGTCGATTCAAGGACGATCAGAGACGAGTGGACGATCTACCGCCACCCGGGGTCACTGGGCCATGTTTTCCCGTTCATCCTGCTGGCCGGAATCGCTTTATTTCAGACGATGAGTAGTCGCCATAAGATTGAAACGACTGAACCGGCCCGGGTTTCGTCCGCTATCCACACAGCGGAAACCGCGGGGTCACTTGCGACGACCGCGATGCACTCGGACGACATTCGTTACGTGTCAATTGGATCGGCGACAATATGGATCGTCGCGGACGGCCGATATGTTGCCGGTGGTTTTCTGCCACAATTTACCACCGTCGAGGTCCTCGGGTTGTCCAACAATCCGGATTTTGTCACGGCACGCCTGCCGGACGGACGATCCGCAATCCTTGCGGCTTCGGCGCTGGCTATCGGAGACGGAGCCGCAGCCAAGCTGCAATGGTGTAATGAGCCGGTGCAGAAACCGCCTTACAATGGCGAAATCTTCAAAATGAACCAATCCGGATCCAATCGTGCCGTCGATGACCAATACTGGCAGCCAATGAAGCCGTGGTGAAAATTCCGGGATCTGACAGGTTCGGTCGTCGCCGCAATATTCGTCGAAGGTCATTCTCAAGCCGTCATAGACAATTTTCCAGACGGACTTTATCGGTTCGAATTTGCGACCGGCCTGCATTGGAACCGGAAATGCGGTTTCTTTGAGCAGGGCATGGATGCGCAGCGGCTTTCAAGAGTTGATACATTCGACAGTTGGGAAGGCACCGAGATCATACAGGGCAAGCACGTGACAGTCGCTCATTCAAAGGCGGCAAACTACACAATACCCTGGCGTCGAGATGCGGACGAGCAACAGGAACCGATCGACCAGGAGATTTTCGTCCGCGAATAATCCTCAGCATGAACATTGTACGCAAGATGATGCATCCATCAGGCGGCAGCGGATGTGGCGGGCCAATCCGCTCGATCCGGAATGACTACCCATAGGTAACCGCGCTGTCGCCGCGCGTCATGCGCTCCGGCATTGGCTGGCCGGTCATGCTGGCGGCCACCGCCTCTGCCACCCTGATACCATCCACCGCGGCCGACAGGATGCCGCCGGCATAACCCGCGCCCTCCCCGGCCGGGAACAGGCCGCGCGTGTTGACGCTGTGGCCCTGCGCGTCACGGCGTGATACGGATGGGCGACGACGTACGGGTCTCCACGCCGGTCAGCACGGCATCGTGCATGGCGAATCCCGGGATGTCGCGATCGAACGCCCGCAGCGCCTCGCGCATCGCCTCGACCGCAAAACTGGGCAGGCAGTCCGTCAGGTGGCCGAGGCGGACACCTGGCTTGTACGAGGGTTCGACATCCCCCAGGTCCCGCGACGGTCGGCCCGCGAGCAGGTCGCCCACCAGTTGTGCCGGCGCCGCATAGGTTCCGCCGCCGGCCTGGAAGGCCCGCCGCTCCCAGTCCCGCTGGAAAGCGATCCCGGCCAGCGGATCGGCGGTCAGCCGATCGCCCGGATAATCCGCCGGCGTGATGCCGACGACGATGCCGGCATTGGCGTTGAACTCCGCCCGCGAGTACTGGCTCATGCCGTTGGTCACGACGCTGCCGGCTTCGGAGGTGGCCGCCACCACGCGGCCGCCGGGGCACATGCAGAAACTGTAGACCGACCGCCCGTTGCTGGCGTGATGCACCAGCTTGTAGTCGGCCGGCCCAAGGTTCGGGATGTCCGGCAAACCCGCCGAAACGGGCCCGATCGATCAGCGCCTGAGGGTGCTCGATGCGTGCGCCGATCGAGAATGGTTTGGCTTCGATATGCACGCCGCGCCGGTGCAGCATGGCGAAAGTGTCCCGCGCGCTGTGGCCGATCGCGAGCACGACATGCGGCGCTTCGATCTGCGCGCCATCGGCCAGGATCAGGCCGCGAAGCTGGCGGGTTCCGTCGGCGGCGATGTCGACGGCGATATCCTCGACCCGGCAGCCGAAGCGGTATTCGCCGCCCAGCGCCTCGATCTTCTGCCGGATGCCCTCGACCACGGTGACCAGGCGGAAGGTGCCGATATGCGGCTTGCTGACGAACAGGATTTCCTCGGGTGCGCCGGCCTGCGACGAACTCGGTCAGCACCTTGCGGCCGAGGTGGCGAGGATCCTTGATGCCGCTGTACAGCTTGCCGTCGGAGAAGGTGCCGGCGCCGCCCTCGCCGAACTGGACGTTGCTCTCCGGCAGCAGGACGCCGCGGCGCCACAGGCCCCAGGTGTCACGGGTGCGTTCGCGGACCAGCTTGCCGCGTTCCAGGATGATCGGGCGGAAACCCATCTCCGCCAGGGTCAGCGCCGCCAGCAGGCCGCATGGGCCGGTGCCGATGACGACAGGTCGCGCCGGCGGCGCGCTGAACGCGGGTCAGGACCGTGTAGCCGGTGTCGGGCGCCGGCCGGATGCGGGGGTCGCCTTGGTGGCGCCGCAGCACATCCGCCTGATCCCGGACCGCGACATCGGCGGCGTAGACCAGACTGATGGCGGACCTGCGGCGAGCGTCATGGCCGCGGCGGGCGACGGACAAGCTGATCAGGTCGGCGGGCGGAATGCCCAGCCGATCCAGCACCGCATCGCGCAGCGCATCCGGCGGATGATCGAGCGGCAGCTTCAGTTCGGTCAGGCGCAACATGGGCGGAGGTTGTTCCAATGCCAGGCTGGCAGGACGCGGTGTCCGTTCGCGTAGGTGCTCGCTGCGATCGGAGCGAATGCCGTCCCGGATCAACCCTGGAACGTCACGCTGGTAACCTGGCCCAGCAGCTGGAGGACTCACGCGGCGATCGGGTTATGCATGCGCGACCGCCTTGCCGTCATCCGCCCAGGCGGTTGCCGAGTGGTCTGGCCCAGCCATGCGGATCGGGCGCGGTGCCGTACTGGATGCCGACGATGGTGTCGTACAGCTTCTGCGTCAGCGCGCCGGTCTTGCCGCCGTTGATCACGTAGCGCTCGCCCTTGTAGCCCAGTTCGCCGACCGGGGAGATCACCGCGGCGGTGCCGGTGCCCCACATCTCCAGCCGTGCCGGCCTGGGCCGCGGCAATCACCTCATCGATCGAGATCGGCCGTTCGGACACGCGCAGCCCCCAGTCGCGCAGCAGGGTCAGCACGGACTCGCGGGTGATGCCGGCCAGGATCGCGCCGTTCAGCGGTGGCGTCAGCACCTCGTCGCCGATCTTCAGCATGATGTTCATGGTGCCGACCTCGTCGAGGTATTTGTGCTCCACCCCATCCAGCCACAGCACCTGGGTGTAGCCGGCCTTCTGCGCTTCCTCGGCGCCGATACAGGCTGGCGGCGTAGTTGCCGGCGGTCTTCGCCGCGCCAAGCCCGCCCTTGACCGCCCGGACATAGGTGTCGGAGGCAAGGATGCGGACCGGGTTCATGCCCTCTTTGTAATAGGCGCCGACCGGCCCGACGATCACGTAGTACAGGTAGCTGGCCGAGGGATGCACACCGAGGAACGTCTCCGTCGCGATAACGGTCGGGCGGATGTAAAGCGAGGTGCCAGGCAACGACGGCACCCAGCGCTGATCGACCTCCACCAGGGCGCGGATCGAGGCCTCCACCATCGCCGGATCGAGTTCCGGAATGCAGAGGTAATGCGCGGACCGGTTCAGCCGCCGGGCATGGTCGGGCAGGCGGAACAGGCGAACCTGTCCGTCAGTGCCGCGGAACGCCTTCAGGCCGTCGAAGATCGCCTGGCCGTAATGCAGCACGCAGGTTGCGGGATCCAGGATGAACGGGCCATACGGGACGATCCGCGGATCATGCCAGCCTTTCCCGCCTGGTAGTTCATCAGGAACATGTGGTCGGTGAAGACGTTCCCGAACGTCAATGTCTCGTCGGCCGGCGTCTGTTTTGGGTCGGCGGTCCGGGTGATCGCGATCTCTGTCACTGGGGTCTCGTTGTGCTGGAAGGGACGTATCTCAGATCAGACTACGATATCATGACAGCCAAGGCCAATGTCGGCTGCGATGCGCCGGCCATGCGTCGCCGCCCGGTCATGGCGGCGCGTCGAGGGCTCAGAATGCCGGCCGAAAGTCCCTGTGTTGGAAACCGACGGCGCCGGCAGGTCGCAAACGTCCAGTAGCCAGGGCTCAGCCAGGCCAAGCCCGCGGACCCTGATCCCGTTCGACAGGACCGCCTTGTAGGACGTGTGATGGTGTCCGTGCACGATAAGCCGCGCGCCGCAGGTCGCTGCCAGCGCGTCGATCACGGCGAAACCGTGCGGATGGCTGGACGGCGCTTCATGGGTGACAAGGACATCGCATTCGACAGCCGCCAGGCGTTCAAAATCCTCTGGGAAGATCGTGTCGCGGTGCCATAGCGGCAGGCCGCCGCGCCAGGTCTCGTGCGGCCGCAGGCTGGCCTGGAACGCGGCCCTGGTTTGAAAGGCGGCCGGCTCGATCCGGATGGCGCCTGCTTCCGCCCGGGGATACCAGACCCGCGGCTTGAACACGCCCGGCAGTCCGGCGATGCGCAGGCCGCCGATCGTGCTGACGCGCAGGCCGAGGTCTCCTGGCGATCCGGTCAGGTTGTCGAAGGCGGCCTCGGTTTCGGTGTCGTGGTTGCCCGAGTATCCAGCGCACGTCCCAGCCGCGATCGATCGCCGGCGCCATCACCTGCGACAAGCGGAGCCGGACAGTCGCAATCCCCGAGCAGGATCAGGGTGCCCGGGCGGCGCAGAGCGGTCGCAGGCCCGCAGGATCGGGGCGAAAGTTCCGATGCGGATCGCCGGCGAACAGGATCGGTCCGGCGGCTCGGCCATGTCGCGGATCAACGGCACGCGGGTCAGCCAATCGCAGCCTCGACCCAGCGCGCCCAGGCCAGCACGGCGCGATCCTCATTGCGCCGCCCGACGATCTGGATGCCCAGCGGCAGGCCGTTTGGGCCGGTGCCGGCCGGCACGGTGACGCAAGGCACGTGCAGCGACGTCCAGATGAAGTTGAACGCCGGATCGCCGGTCCATTCGAGGCCTTTCGGCGCCTCGCCCGGTGCGGCCGGCGTGACCAGGATATCCAGCCCCTCCATCGCATCGGGGAACGCGCGCTGGGTGGTACTGAACACCGCGTAGGCGTTGTCTCGCGCCGCCTCGGACTGGCTGAGGCCAAATTCCAGCCGCTCGCGCAATCCGTCGCTGAGCAGGTCGGCCTGATGCGCCAGTTCCCAGCCGAGGGCCCGGGCACTTTCGCTGTTCATGACGATCGGATGCGCGTCGATCAGCGCCGCGAAACCGTCCGGCAGTTCCCGCTCGCTGACCGACGCCCCGGCTTTGCCGAGGGCATCGGTGACCCGGTCGAGCAGCGTGTGGGTCTCCGGCGCGGCGACGTCCCAGGTGGGTGAGCGGCAGATGCCGATGCGCGGCGCGCGCTCTGGCTTCGCGTCCGGATCGCCGAGGTCGCGGCCGGAGACGGCGCCGGCGAACAGCGCGCAATCGGCGACGGTCCGGGCCATGACGCCGATCGTGTCCAGGCTGTCGGACATGAGCTTCATGCCGATGCGGCTGATCATCCCGTAGGTCGGCTTGTAGCCGACCACGCCGCAATAGGCCGCCGGCCGGATCACGCTGCCGGCCGTCTGGGTGCCGTAGGCCAGCGGGAACAGCCCGGCGCCAACGCCCGCGGCCGATCCGGATGAGGAGCCGCCCGGCGTGTGCGCCGGATTGACCGGGTTCGTCGTCGGCGCCCGGGCGGCGGGTGGCGAACTCCGTGGTGACGGTCTTGCCGATGACGACGCCGCCGGCCGCGCGCGCCCAGGCGACGGGCGCCGAGTCGGCGCGCGGCTGCCAGCCCGACCAGATGGGGGAGCCGTACTGGCTGGGCATGTCGGCGGTATCCAGCACGTCCTTCGCGCCGATGGGGATGCCCTGCAGCGGGCCGGGACGAGCCGAAGCCGCCGCGGCGCGGGCCTGAGCTGGATCGAAATGCGCGAACGCTCGGACCGTCGGATCGCGGTTGGCGATGTGGTCCAGATAGGCGTCCATCAGCGCCTCCGGCCGCAGCTTGCCATCATGGATCAGGCGCACCGCTGCCGTCGCGGTCAGGCTGCACAAGTCTGCTGACATGGCTGAATGCTTCTCCTGAACTCGTTTGGCTTCCGCTGGGTTACCTCCCGTCAATCAGCAGATTGCTACAGCAAAACCGCACTCGGCTAGTGTCCGATGCCAACGCCCAATTAGGGCGCTGGCTAATCAGCCAACCAGATCAATCTAGTGCTCTGACGACAAACTGCACTTTCAGTCTGCGTCAGACCATTAGCCGCGAAAGCCGTAAACGGCAGCCGCAGAACGAAAGCAGATGATCACTGCATGCTGACGTCATTCCGCTGGCCGTCATCTGAGCCAGCATCGAACGTCAGCAGGGCCGCCCCGTCCAAATCAGGTTCCGAACATGTTGCCGGGTCTGAACCGGTCAGCTTATCCATCTCGTCAAAAGCCAGCTCAACGGCATCCGGGTAGATCTCCCGCAGAATATTGTCGGCTTGGTGATTGAGGCTGGGCAAACTCTTCAGCAGCCGCCGGATCGCGTGCTGCTGCTCACGGATGGTCAGCCGCCAGCTTTTTGTCGCCTTTTCGGGTTGTAACCGCGATTTCAGAATGTGGGCATAGAGGACGATCAAATGCGATCCCAATTCGCGGCGGTCATGTGCGGCCATGTCGGTCAGATACGCGATGAGGTCGGCACGGTCGAGCCGGCCGAGGTCGCCGTCTCGCAACACCGCGATCTGGCGCTCAATCCATGCATGCTCGTCTGCCTCGAAAAGCGTGCCGGGTGCTTGCTCGACCACATCGGCCATTTGACTGCCTCTAGTCGCCCGCTGGATGTAGCATGCTATGAGGAACAGGAAGAAGCGGGCTGGAGTCTGGCACCTCACCGCACCATCCCACGTCGGCAGGTGATGCTGATCCTCGGTCATAGCAGTGCCCAGACCGGTGGCCAAGCGAGTTGGTTTATAAAGGATCGGTGTCGCGGCTTTACCTGTGACCACACCTCCGGCTGCCTCGCCCAGGCGATCGGGCCGAGTCAGCGTGCGGTTGCCAGCCCAACCAGGATTGGCGACCCGTGCTGATTGGGCTTGGCGGTATCCGGCACATTCTTAACGCCGATCGGATTCCCCTTCCGGGGGCCTGGCTCGGATTGAAATAGGCAAGCGCCCGCACCGCAGGTCGCAACTGGCGACAGGGTTTAAATGGGCGTCCATCAATGCCTCGGCCGCAGTTCTTCCAGCATGGGTCAAGCGAACCGCTGCCATCACTGGCGGGTCGGCAGGTCCTAGGACATGGCTGCAATCTCCCTCTTGACTGGCACGCGGCACTGGCGCGGCGGCCCGCGCGGGTCCATCCTGTCATCGATGAGCGTGCAAGAGCAGCCCCAACACGAGGATGGCAGGACGATCCGCGTCGGCGGCGGTCCCGGCGGATCGATCACCTATCTGGTCGACCTGCCGCCCGAGGCGCTGCCGACCGTCTACAAGCGTGATCTGGAGCTGGCCTGGTACGCCGCGCGAGATGCCGCGATCGCCGATCACTGGGGCTCGGTGCGTGCATTCCGCTTCAATCGCCCGGACGGCAGCCATATCGACCTGACGCTGGCCGATCGCGATGCAAGCTGCTGGGTCAGCGCGGTGGATCGCACGCGTGGGGCTGGCGACGACACGGGGCCTGTCGCTCTGCCTTCGCCTGCTTGCGCTCGTCGACCTACTCGCCCATGCCACCTGGGCTCGGCCGCTGTTCCGCCTGGCCCGCGATGGCGCCGAGTTCCATCCGGCGTTGTTGCGTGCCGCCGCTAGCCAGCCGCTGACGCAGGACGCGCGTTTCGACGAGGCCGGGTTCCGGCTGCGACTTTCCCGCTTCGCCGCCGGCTTCCAGTTGGAAGCGCCGCCCGACAACGCTCGTCAGTCGGACGGACGGTTCGGCGGATGATCATTGCCGACCGCACGATTGTCGTCGATCCGCGATCCACGGCGGCCGCACCAGCCAGCGCCGATCGACGGACCCAAGGCTATCAGGAGCCCATTGATGCATTGCCTTCGTCGTTTCCTACTGATCTGCGTGGTCGTCCTGGCCGGTTGCGCCGACCAGCCACCTTTGACCGGGCAGGCGCAGGCCGACGCCGAGACCCAGGCTGCGTGCCGGCAACGCGCCGAGGCGGTCTATAACCAGCAGAACCGGGCGGCAGATCTACAGTCCCTCGCCGTCGGTCAACACGCCGTATTCGGCGAATTACCTGCCCAACCAGACTGACCGCGGACTGTCGCAACTGTTCGTCCACGACAAGTTGGTCAGCGACTGCGTGCGCAACAACGGCACCGGTGCCGAGCGCAGCCAGCCGCTGCCGCACTGACGCGTCGCTAAGTGCCGTTTTGCAATGCGCCATGGCGAGTCAGCTGGCGTGGGTTTCAAGAACCGGAGCGGTGTGGCTTGGCGGCCGTGAGCAGCGGAAGCGCAGATAGCCGCCATAGCAGCATTGTCAAACGGGTACCAGGCCCGATTCCGACTGACGTCCGTCCGTGCAGGCAGAGGCTGCTGAATGAATCGCTGACATGCCGAACCATTACGCGCTATCATTCTTCCGCCGTTAGGAACGACCCGTCCCGCCACCCGGCGCCCGAGTGGTTCGAACGGACGCGGTCGCGTCCGCGGCTCAACCGTCGGGACACCGCGCCATCGCGAAAAACCTGTCGCAGGGGGATAGTCGTGCTCCGCACGGTGCTGAACATCATCACGCTCTGCCTGGACCTGCGAATCCTCATTTGCGGCGCCGTTCTGGCCGCATCGCTGCCGGGAGAGATCTTCGCCCCCGCCATGGCCCAGTCACCGCCTGCATCAACGTCGCCGGACGCGGCCGCGGCAATCTTCGCGGCAGCCTTGCATCAGGCAACCGGAGCACCGGCGCAGGTCAGCCTGGGCAATCAGGCAACTGTCCGGCTATCGAATGATCTCATGTTCATTCCGCCCGCAGGCAGCGCAATAAACTGCTCCTGGTGATACGGCCAGCCGGCGCATCCGGACATGCTGGGCCTGCTGATCGGCTCCGACGGGCTCGATATAGCGGGCCCGATGCGGTTCGTTCCGGCCGGCTTCATCGATGCCGACGCCATGCGGGCCTGGACGCCGGACGACATCCTCGCCAGCCTGCGCGACAGCGTGGAGCGCGCCAATCCGGACCGGCTGCGCCAACACCAGCCGGAGCTTGAGGCGCGTAACTGGGTTCAGCCGCCGCACTACGATCCGGGGTCTCACCAGCTTGCCTGGGCCGCGTTGATCGTTCCAAAGAGCGCGCCACGCGGATCCGATGGCGAGGTTGTCTACCACGCGATTGCCTTTGGCCGGGACGGCTTTATCCAGCTTGCCATCGCCGCCAGCCTGGAGCAGGCGGAGCTGGTGACCCGATTTACCACCGCCTTCCTGAACGGGCTGACGTTCCAGCCCGGCAAACGTTATCAGGACGTAACGCCGCAAGACCGCCACCTGCAGAACGGCTTGGCCCAGGCGATTGGCCTGGATGCGCTGCATAAGGCGGCGAGCGCCGAGAGTATCTGGGGCTCCGAGGTGGTGATCCCGGCGGCCGGCGGGCTGGTCGCCGCAATCGGCGTCCTCTCGCTGGTCGTGTACGTCGTGCGCCACACGCGGCAGGAAGCACGACGCGGATGATCCCACCTTACCTGAAACGCCGATATGAGCGCAATGGACCTCACCGTCATCCCCGGCTCCCGCATCGTCGAGGTGGCCCGACTTGCGTTCGCCACGCCGGACGTCGATTTTCTGTGCTTCGGCGAGTCCGATCAGCCGACCCCAGCCTCCGCCCGCCAGGCGGCGGTGCAGGCCTTGACCGATGGCGAGACTCGCTATCCCGACGTGCGCGGGCTGTCGGAGCTGCGCTTCGCCTTGTCCGGCTACCTGACCGCGCTGCACGCCCGGCCGGTTGCCGAAAGCCGCATCCAGGTGACGGCGTCCGGAATGGCGGCCCTGTCGGTGGCGCTCTCCGCCGTGGTGCGGGCCGGTGACCGGGTCGTCATGCACAGCCCGACCTGGCCGAACATCGCCAACGCGGCGCGCCTGCGTGGGGCGGTGATCGAGGAACTCGACCTCACGCCGTTGCCCGAAGGCGGTTTCCGACTGGATCTGGACCGGCTGGACCTGATGATGGAGGGCGCTCGGGCGCTTGGTCCTGAACTCTCCGGGCAATCCGACCGGCTGGACCGCCACGGAGGCGGAGCTGCGCGATGATTCTGGCGATCGCGCAGCGCCATGGCGCCTGGCTGATCGCCGACGAGGTCTATTCCCGCCTGATCTATGATGGCCGTCCGGCTGCGCCGTCGCTGCTTGACATTGCCGACCCGGCGGATCGCGTCATCGTCTGCAACAGTTTCTCCAAGGCCTGGATGATGACCGGCTGGCGGCTGGGCTGGCTGGTGGTGCCGGAGGGGACGGCGCAGACGATCGCCGATCTGGTGGAGGTGTCGCATTCCGGCGTGGCGCCGTTCATCCAGCGGGCCGGCGTCGCCGCGATCGCCGACACCGCGGCCGCCGACAGCTTCCGCAGCCATTGCGCCACCGGCCGGTTTTTGGCCGGCGAGGCGCTCATCGGCTTGAACGGCATCCGCTACCGGCCGCCCGAGGGCGCGTTCTACGCCTTCTTCTCCGTCGACGGTTTGCACGACAGTCTTGATCTGGCGAAGAAACTGGTGACGCGGCACGGTGTTGCTGTTGCACCCGGCGTTGCATTCGGTGCGGCGGGGGAAGGCTGGCTGCGGGTATGCTTCGCCCAGGCCGCGCCGCTGCTGCAACGCGCCATGCAACGCCTGAGAGATGGTTTGCGAGCGGAGATGGGATCATGAGCGGCTCGAACGACAGGATATGCGGCGTTTGCGGAAATCCGGTGCGGGCGGCATTCCGCGCGCCTCAGCCGGAGATCGCGCCCGATCTGGACATGCGTCCGGGGGAACCGGCGCGCTCGACTCTGCGCGACTGGATTCAGGCGTGTTCCGCCTGTCGGGCGGCTGGACCGGATCTGGCGGCGCTGCCTTCCACGGCTCGGGCGGTGGTCGATTCGGACGAATACAAGGCGCTGAGCACCACGGTGCTGGAAGAAACGCTGCCATTTCGCCGCTGGGCGCTGATCTGCGAGCGCACCGGCGACCGGCCGCAGCAGGCGGAGGCGCTGCTGCAGGCCGCCTGGGCGGCTGACGACGCGGCGGCAATGACCGAGGCGTCCAAGTTGCGCGCCGAGGTCGCCAAGCTGTGGGACGGCACCCAGGACGTGGAGCTGAGCCTGCGCCGGCTGGATGTGCTGCGACGGGCAGGGGCGTTCGAGGAAGCCGCGGCCTGGGCGGACGTGCTGGCGCAACGGACCGATGAGGAAACCGCCCGCTCGATCGTCCGCTTCCAGCAGGCGCGGATCGCTGCGCGCGACATCGGCCGGCACCTGATCAGCAGCGCAATGCCGCCGCCGGCGCATGCGCCGCATGTGTCGCACGGCAAGCGCGCCTCTACCGGATTTTGGTCGCGGCTGATACGGAAGTAGCTGGCCGGAGTGCTCGTCTGGTTGGGGGCTAGCTCACGATCGACCTCGCAGTCGTTGGAGCGATAGCTTCAAAACTGCGCTTTTTCATCTGGTATCACGTGAGGACATCTGTTCGATTGCCTTAAAGGGCGTCGCCGCACAATTCGTCGGCACATGATCGCTAACGCCCGCTGCAGCTCCCGCTTATCTTCGTCCATGGGGCAACTGGTAGGCATGGCGCGAAATGGCTGATCTGATCGAACGCAAATCACTGAAGTTGCTGGCGCAGGCGGGGCAGACGCTCAATCAGATCGTCGGGGAGGGGCTGTGCGATGAGCCGCAGAAGGAGCTCATGCGAGCAATGCTGGTGGACTTGCGGGGGATGCTGGACGAGTTCGAGGAGGCTTATTTCGGCGACTGATCCGCAGGCTTGCCGACACCTTGTACCTTAAGACATCTTGAGCAAAACATCATGAACAAGGCACAGATGGAAGGCAGCACGAGGCTGGCCCTCATTGGTCCGGCTGAAGCCTAGCACTACAGTTGCGTTTTCCGTTTCAAGTGGGAGCGTTTAGCGGCCGCTTGATGGGCGCGTCGCCAGAGCGACCATGTCATGACGAGGGCAGGTTGGATGCGCTGCTGGGCCAGACGCGTGGCGATGCGGCGAACCTCCTGGACCGACCAATGGATGAGGGCCGGGACTGGCTCTGACTCAGGCGGATCGGAGTTTGCGAAGCGACCGACTGGTTGGCGTGATGGCGGATGGTGGCCAGCATGGCAAAGCCCAGCATGACCAGGGAGACGTGGCGGTGCCAGCCGTGCCACGATCTGGTTTCATTGTGGTCGAGACCCAACTCGGTCTTGGTGGTCTCGAAGTTGTCCTCAATGACCCAGCGCTGTCCTTCAACCGCCACCAATGTCTCGATGGGCGTCCCGGCCGGGCACCAGGTGCTGAAATAGGCCAGACTTTGGTTGCTAATGTTACGCCGGATCAGCAGACCACGTGTCCAGGTGCCGCTCAGCGCCGGGTTGAAGTCATCCGCCTCGAGATCGGCAAGGGCCAGGTAGGCCCAGTCGTAGAGGCGGGACCCTTTGGTGCCCTCGCCCGCCGAGAGGGGGTGCCAAGCTGATGCGTCAAGCCCTTGAGCGATCGCCTCGGCGGTGCCCGCCACCGCTGGCTCAGTGTCCCAGGAATTGAACTGAGCATTGCTGTTGACCCCGAGCACGTAGCCCTTGCCGGCCCGGCGCAGCGCCATCTCGATCTCGCCCACGCCGTAGATGCTGTCCGCCGCAACCCAGGCAAACGGCACACCGGCCGCAATGGCACGCTCGATCATGCCGACCGCCAGCCTGGCTTGGTGGCAAACTTGATCTCAGGCAGTACATGCACCGCAGCACGCCGTGCGGCATCATCGGCCCAAGCCTTGGGCAGGTAGAGCGCCCGGTCGATCAGGGCATGGCCATGCCGCGATACATAGGCCGCAAACACGCCGATCTGGCAGTTGGTGATCTTGCCCGCAGAGCCCGTATACTGCCGGGCCACGCCGCAACTGGCTTTGCCTTGCTTGAGAAAGCCGGTTTCGTCCACCACCAGGACCGCCACGGGATCGGCCAGCGTTTCCAGGGCATATTCCCGCACGATGTCGCGCAGAGCATCGGCATCCCACCGGCCACGGCCCAGGATCGCCTGCTGGCGCCACGGGCCTGCATCTCCTGCCGCCTCGGCCCGCATCCAGCCGGTCTTGCGCCGCTCCGGACCCAGCAGGCCGTCAAGAAACAAGCCCGCCGACGCCGCAACACGCTCCTGCGTGAACAACGGGCGCATCCGGGCCTTTACGTCCCGCAGCGACGAGGCCCATAAGCCCAAGGTGGTTTCAAGTGATGCCGTGTTCATCCATCCGCCCGCTCAGTCTACCTGACAGATGGCGGCAGAACCAAAAAACGCAACTGTAGTGTTAAAGTCCCATAGATGCCAACGTCTCTGGCATTGAATTTATGACTAGTCGCCCAGCAGCTCGACACAACTCACGGCAATAGCTGGTTGGCAGCACTACATCAGCTTCCATTCATCTATTTGAACGCGACATCCATGCAGATTGAACGTTTTAGGGACGGAACTTTTCCCGTAGCGGACTTCCGACCGCAAGGTGCGACATTCCGTGTCGGCGAAAAGCTCGCTGAACGGTAATACGTCCCTTATCGCCGGAGGTTGGGCCGGCTCAGTCCTTGAACCCACCGACCTGAGCCTGATCTTCGGTCAGTTTGCAGTCCTGTCAGGAGCCTGAGGGGATGACCGCCGTCGCGGCCCGATCTCACGCGGCGCGGTAGCCACGGCTTTGACGGCGACACCGTAGTCGAGGGCGTGTCCTAACTAGGACGGCTTCCGATCCGCTGTCGTGCGCGGCGAAGGCGTCGAATGGTCATTCGCCGGCTGCGACGCGACAGTGCGTTTCTGCGTGTCGGTCGAAACCGACTTCTGCAACTCGCAGGCGAAGGCCGGCGCGGCGGCGATGGTGAGGCACATGGCGGCGGCTAACAGACGGGTCATCTTGCGATCTCCTGCGAAAGGTCGATTTGCACGCACGTTGGCAGATCATCCTGACGGTTCTGCTGCCGTCAGCTTCGCGCCGCGCGAGGCTTGGCGCAAGCCCTATCGCTGGCTGACAGTATGGCGCTACCGTCGTCGCGGCTTGCGCTCCTGCACCTGCCTCCGCGCTCCGGTCGACCGGGCAGCGAAAGCGGCTCTAGCCGCATCACGCCCGTTCCGGAGCCGCATCGCAATCCGGCACGCCTCACCGCAGCCTACGCCTCGATCGCCAGCACCTCGCCCACCGCGCGATGCGCCTGGTCGATCGCTGAATCGGTGTAGGCGCCGGCGCCGGAATCGGAGTTCGCAATGGTGATCCGGCCGAACGGTTGGCGGCCGACGACATGGGGCTGGTCGGGCTCGTCCCAATCGGGGTCGAAGAGGGGGTTGTATTCATACGCGTAGCCGTGCGGCCAGCGGTTGACCGTGATCGCCGTGATATCCTTGGCCGGGTCGAAGCCGCCGGCGCCGAGTGTGCGGCCCAGCTGGTCGCGGATGTTGCGCTCGAAGGTCTCGAAACTGGTGGCGAGCAGCTCGGCGCAGCCGGCTCGGTTCTGGGCACGCTGGTCCAGCCCCGGCTGGCAGGGCGTGCGGGTCATGTGGACCAGCATCGGCTCGTCGGGCGAGCGCGGACTCTGATAGGCGCCGATATCGACCGGCGGATTGAGCCGCAACGAGCTGTGATAGCAGCCGGGCGCATAGACGCTGGCAATGCCCAGGCTTGGAACGCCGCCAGTTCCTGAGCGCCACGCTGGTGTAGACCAGCGGTGTCTTCACCAGGTCGTGCAGCGCCTGCTTCTGCCGGTTCGGCAGGTCAGGGCAGAGATAGGGGATCATCATATTCCAGCAGGCGAGCACGCAGGACGCCCGCGCACGGTTGTCAGCTCGCCGCCCCGCGTATAGGCCACCTCCACGCCGTCCGGCGCCCCGGCCGAACCCAGATTGGCGACATGCAGCACGATGCTGTCCAGGCGGATGCGCGTGGGCGCACCGGGGCGGTCGAGCTGGGTATAGTCGGCCCGCGCGGTCACCACGTCCTCGGCGGTGCGGCCAGGCAGTGCGGCGGGAACCAGATCGCGCACCAGAAGCCGCGCGATCGAGGCGTTGCCATCGGGGAAATGGAAGGTGTCGGATCCGCCTGCGGCATAGCCGGCCGGCGGTGTAGCCCATATGCGGCGCCGGCCCGGGCTTGAGGCCCAGGCCCTGGAAGCCGGGGAACTCGAACGGCCAGACCTCGAGCGCGCCGACCGCGTCGATGCCGACGCCCCATTCGCCATGGGTCATCGCCTGGAAGAACGGCACCACGCCGGGATCGGCCTTGATCACGTCAACCAGATAGTCGCGATAGCTGATGCGGGCGAGGCGGTCCTTTTTCTCGTCTGAGCTGAGGCTCGGCAGGTAGTCGACATCGGCCTCGTAGATGCGCGCGATGTCGGCCTGCACCCGCGGCGTGAGCGGCGTGCCGGCCAATCGCTGCGCCCAGGAGGTGCCGTCGCGTTCCACCACCAGCTTGTCGGCGCCGAAGGTCTCGCGGTCGAGGAAGACGGCGCGGCGTAAGCCCAGCGAGTGGTAGAACGCCCGCTTCGTGCAGGCCGCATCGAGCTTGGCCGGGACGATCCCAAGGCGCTTCAGCAATCCGGCGGCGACCACGCTGTAGGGCCGCGGGCTGTCGATCGCGAGGGTGCCGCCGTTGAGCAGTTGCATGCGGCCATCGAGCGCAAACTCGTTGCGCTTGGCATGGCCGCCGAAATCGTCGTGGTTGTCGAGGATCAGGATCCGCGCGTTGGGCCGAGCCGCGCGATAGAAATGGGCGGCTGACAGGCCGCTGATGCCGCCGCCGACGATCACCAGGTCGTACTGCTCCGTGCTGGGCGTCCCCGGCGGCAGTGGAATGGCGCCGTCGCGCAGCCGGTGGGCGGCCTCGAAGGAGCCGGGATGGCTGCCACGCATCCCGGTGAGCGCGGGTGGATAGTAGCCTGGCCGATCCTGCGCTGTGGCGGCCTTTGCGGGACCGGCGGGGATCAGAGCCGCGGCGAGCGACGTTCCGGCCGTGGCCGCGACGCCATTGATGAAATCCCGCCGCGCGATCGACCGGTCCATGCCCAGCACCCGCTCGCCCGGGGTCCGCTCGTCAGCCATGCCATCCTCCTTGCCGTGCCGGCAGGCAAATCGCTGCGGCGATGCCGTAAGCTGAATTTGGCAGCCGGGGCAGCATGGGCCATCGTGCCGGTTATAGTCGCAAATGTCGTGCAGTGGCAGCTCTCGGCGGTCCCTGCCAACACGTTCTGCGGTCACGCCGACGAGCTCTTCCAACTCGCCTGATCACCGCCGGACTACTGCGTTTGGAGCCAACGGTGATAGAAGCAGCGCACATCGCCGTGCACGTCGATGACATATCCGTTACGTACTGTGCCACCGTTGGAGGTCTCGAACAGAAATTCCGCCGAACGCGACCGCCTGCCCCAAGCCGGCAAGTTCGCCAACAGTATCCGGCGGTTTGATCCATCCAGAGCGCTCGATTACCGTCGAGTTGGATGAAACCAGGCCCATCGCCTCCCGTCGCCATATGCTTTCGCAATCATCAGGAGCCGAGATGCAGGTGCGCCGCCTTGACCATATCCAGCTCGCAATGCCTGCCGGCCGAGAGGACGACGCCAGGGCATTCTACCAGGGGATGCTGGGGATCAGCGAAGTGTCGAAGCCATCTCATCTTGCTGGGCGCGGTGGATGTTGGTTTGAGAGAGGATCCCTGAAAGTCCATTTAGGCGTCGAGGCGGATTTCGTTCCCGCCCGAAAGGCTCACCCTGCTTTTATTGTGGATAATCTGCGGGCGCTGGTCCTGGAGTTGGAGCGAGGCGGTTATCGGGTGGTCGAAGATCAGCCGCTCGACGGCTATGACAGGTTGTATGTCGATGATCCGTTTGGGAACAGGATCGAATTGATGGAACCAAGGCCTTAACTGGGCCCCAGGTCCGCTGAGGATTGCCCTGATTTCTTATTCATGGCGATTTGCACGTGTTGCGCGAGAAACCGCGACGAGATCGAGCGGATGGTGCTGGCGGCGCGCGACGCTCTGGCCTGAACGCCAGGATCGGCGCCGACAGCCAGTCCAGCGTCGGATCGCCCTCATGCCGATCTCCAGGTCGTTGCGGGGGCGGCCATATTGGCGGCTGAGTTCCGTCAACGCCCATCCAATCTTTCAGAGCTCGACCTGGATTCGGTATTTACCAGATTTGACCTAAACTCGTCTGCAGGCAGCAGCCGTAATATGTCCAAAGCCGTTCTCCAAACGAAAAAGCGGCAGACGTGGGTACTGGCACAGAGCCGGTGCACCCCACCCAACTTAACTCACGGTAGTCGTGGAGGCCGCCTCTTGAAAGGAATTTGAGATTCTCAGCCTATATTGTGGATCAGGGGCACATTCGCGGTCTGCTGGAAGATGATAGCATTCAGAGTACACGAGAGTGTTCCGACCGGAGGATAACCAAATGGAACGACGGATGGTTTTGGCCGGCGCGGCCGCGAGCGCGGCGGGCCTCTTTCCCGGCGCCGGTTCCGCCGCTGATACCACGGCGGCCGGTAACGCATCGCCGGATCTTGCCGCGGCGCTGGCGCGGTTCCGCGCCTCCATCCCGGCGCATTTCGACCGGACCTATGTGGAGAACGCCGTCGTCCCGTTCTTCCTCACCAGCATCTATGAGGGCGAGCGTCCCGCGTTGCCCATGATCGATGTGACGCTTACCAAGGAGAACGCTCTGCCCCACGACCTCTGGGGGCTGATCTACCAGGACTGGAAGCCTACGCCCGAGGAGGGCGTCACGGTGTTCCTGCAGGGCCTGGAGAAGCGTGGCGACAACAACCTTCGCAAGCGGATCTACATGTCCGCTGTCACGCCCGACCTTTACCGGCCAATGTACGGCGCCAAGGTCGTCATGTTCTTCGACGGGCTGCTCGACCCGAAATTCGCCGGCAGGCCCTTCATGCGGCATTATCTCGACTATTACTGGGACATCTATTGGGACCTGCACCTGGGCGTGAAGGGTGATGCGATTCCGCCGCAGGTCCGCACCATCGGCGAGAGCTTCAATACCGTGCTCGCCTTCCGCGACCCGACGCAGCCGATCGTCTACGACAATTACATGACGGTGCGCGCGCTACTGAGCTTCCTCAAGACCTGGATCGACGAGCGGCTGGACGACATCGCTAACGGGCGCATCGCCAACCCGGAGCGGACGATCGCCTGGTACTGGCTCAAGAATGCCGGCGACGGCGCGCATTTCAGCAAGAAGGACGTCGTCTTCGAGTGCTTCCACAACTTCGTGGCATTCAGCCAATGGGGCAACACGATCTTCGGCATTATGTCGCGCCTCAGCCAGGATGGCGGCGATCCCGAGGTCCGCGCCGCATTCGAGAAGACAATGTCGGGCAATCCGGATGCCGCGAACGGCGCGCCCTACACGCCGCTTGAGATGTTCGTCATGGAGCTGTTCCGCACGATCTCGCCGAATGGCGGAAGCATTTCTTCGATGTCGGACACGCGGCAGTCGGGGTCGAGCGACAACTATGGCGACAGCGTCTCGCCTTTCGTGCGCTTTGGCCTCCCTTACGAGCGCAGCGGCTACATCATCTCTCCGCACACCTCGACCAGTTTCGATCCGCGGCACTGGACCAATCCGCAGCAATTTGACCCGGGCCGCTACCGTGATGTGCCGACCAGCGCCCAAGTGGACGAGGCGAAAAGCAAGCAGATCGGCTTCGCCAAATGCCCATTCGACCTCACGACGATGAAGGTCGACGACGGCCGCAACGCAGCCATGGCGAACAGCGCGTTCGGCACGGTGTTCGGCGTGGTCGACGGCAAGCCGCTGCCGGTCTGCGACTACGCCGGATTCGCGCCATTCGGCTTCGGCTATCGCCGCTGCCCCGGCGAGCAGCTCACCATCCAGGTGTTCGAGGATTTCCTGCGCAAGGTCTGGCGCGACAAGATAACCTTCCGCAGTTTGAACCTGCCGAACCCGCGTCAGGTGCCGATCGGTCCGAACGCCGTCATCGACGACAATATCACCTTCGCCCGGTCGTCCTGATCGGCGAAGGCGCCCGCGCACGCTTACCAGAACTGTCGGAGGGTGAGCCTGACGCCCCAGGCGTTCGGCTCGCTTTCGGGCTTGGCGACGACGGACTCGGCATTCAGCACCATGTCGCCGCCAGGCCAGAGCTGCGCGCCCATGCCGCCGCCCAGTCGCAGTGTGTCGGCGGCGTTGCCCTGACGCAACCCGTCGATGCTCGTTTCTCCTCCGACGTTGTAATAGGCGTCCGCCGACAGCCAGATACGAGGGGTGATGTTGCGGCTCGCATGGCCTTCCACGACGAACAGCGGACGCTGCGTCAGGCGGCTCGCGCCGCCAGCCTGGAACGCGTTGTTCGGGGTGAAAGCCGCAACCGACACGTAGGTTTCGAGCCACGTCCAGCCGCGGTCCGGCGTGTAGCTGAAGTTGACCGTCGGACGGACCGTCCATCGGTTTGTCGACGGGTTGAGCGCGCGGTGCGGATTCATACTCCCCGAGCGGGGTTCCCACGAACAGGTGGAAGCTTGCGAAGGTCTGCGGCACGAAGCTGGCGAATGCCTCGCGGGTCAGCGCAGGTCCGCCAAAAATGTTCATCTGCCACAGGAAAGCCGACATCGGACACACCGCGGACCGCGGTGCGGTCGGAGCCGGAGCTCGATTCCACATAGAGATACGGCAGCACGATCGACACGCCGCCCGTGCGCCCCCAATAATCCATGGTCCGCGTCAGAACGAGGGATTGCGAAGTCACGTTGGTGCGGACGCGTGCCGTGACGTCCGACCCGTCCTCCGGCGTGACCGAGGCAGCATAACCCGCATTGTAGAAGCGCGAGCCAGCTGTCGATCGGCGCGTTCAGATAGTCTCGGGCCGAGCCTGCGAAGACGTTGCTCGGGCAAACCGAGTGCGGCTCCCACAGCGCACAGTATGCCGACCACGAGCCGCGCACGCTTCAGCGAAGGGCACATTGTCTAATCTTGGTTTTCCCGAGTCCGCAGCGAACCTAGATCCTATCCTTTAGGATATCTCATTGTTCGCTGCCTATCAGAAGCACAATCAGCGCACCACCGCAGCCTAGATTTGGACATTGCTCACTTGCCTGGAATTCTCTGCTTACGCGCGGCTTGACGTTAATTGGTATTAGAGCCGCTGACATCAGTCGTATCAGTCCAGATTAAGGCGATTGGCGCCGCCTCTGGAGAGTCAGGATCCTGGTGTCCAAAGCTGCCGTTCTCCAGGTGAGAAAACGGCAGACATGGGTACTGGCACAGAGCCCGTGCACTCCACCCAACTCAACTCGCGGTAGTAGTAGAAGTCGCCTCCTAGTTCTTCCGATCCGATTTTCATTGTGGAGCAAGTTCCGGAGTCGGCAACTGCCGGGTTGGTGATGCGTGGCTTACCATGCTCCTGGCAATGCAGGCGGTTTGCGTAGCTTGGGCCTTGGTATGCCGGCGGCGGGCGAGGCCGTGTTGCAGGCATCCGGCGTTTGGGCGCAGTAACGGTGTTGATGCACTGAGTGGATGCAGGGGGAGCTGATGCCTAGCCGGGGAAATTGCTATCTGAAACAGAATGCTACCATGCGCTCAAGTGCACCAACGCCGATATCTAGAGCGTTTTCACGTTGACTGGAAACAATCGGGTAACCTCCGTGTCCTCCTCGGCGAAGGCCGAGGAGGACACGGGGCCGACGTTTCCAGTCACCCTGAACATGCTCCAAGTATATCGACGAGCGGACAGCAGGCGAAGGTCCAGCCTAAGATATTACCTTGGTGAAAGACGTCAGCACCGCGCATGGCGGGCCGGCAGTGGCCCGCGGGATCCTCCAGCCGGCGGGCCACACCTTAAGGGTCGCGTCGTTCCTGCAACATGTTTCGTGACCTTTTGTCGGCGCGGCCGACCGGTGGTTGCCAGGCCCGGCGCTGCCGCGCCGTCCAGGCGTATCTCGGATCACCCTCAAGTACGTTGACATGATCGGCCAGCCGGTGACGCTCCAGCCACCCGACAGAGGCTTCGAGTTCGGCCAAGGTCATTTCGGCTCGGCTTCGATTGCCCATCACCCGCTTCAGCACCGCATTGTAACGATGATACAGGCCCTGGCCACGCGGGGCCTGCAACGCGACCTCATCCTCGACCGCCTGGGTGGCGACCATCTCACCGACACGGGCCCGCAGCCGGCGCTCGATGACCGAGGGCGGATCGAGCAGTTCAGCCTGTGCCGCTTCATGTTCCGGGCGCCGCATCGCCAGGTCGGGCCCGGGCTTCAGCAAGGCGAAGCGCAAGGCGAGGGGATTGCTCTCCAGCGGGGTGATGCCGTGCTCCTTCTCGTCTTGGTCCTCGAGCTGCTCTTGCAACCAAAGCGGCAACGTGGGCTGGCGCTTTGGCTTGCGTGGCTTTGCCAAGGTACCTTGTTCGGTTTCCAGGCGCAGGCGAAAGCGGGCGAAGAGAGGGTCGTCCGGGTGGTAGACCAGTGCGCGCTGCGTGCTGTAGTCGCCGGCATGCGGATCGATCCGGGTCGCGCGGGCCACCATCTGCTCCAGCCACGGGCGGCTGCGGATGTGGGTCAGCGCCGCGACCACGGCCACTTCCGGGGCGTCCAGTCCTTCATAAGCCATCGCCACGGTGACCAGCACGCTGGGTTCAGCATTCAGGCGAAAGCCGGCCAGCACTTCGTGTGCGTCCGCCTCATTCGAGGTTGCCAACCGCACCGCATCCGCCTGCGATTGCGGTACCCAGCCGCGAAGCAGGTCCAGATAACGCCGTGCCACCGTCTGATCCGGCGCTACCACCAGAAGTTTGCCCAGACCGCGGGCGATCGCTCCCGGCGGCAGCCCCCGCTCAAAACGGCGTTGCGCCCGGAGGTTGCGGGTAGACGTGAAGGCTTCACGCAGCAAAGCATCGGCAAACCCGGTGCGGAGCGCGGTAAACAAGGCGGGCCGCGTGGTTTCGGTTGGCCAGTGGTTGAACAGCCGGTGGGGGCCGCAGGACAGCCCGTCCTCATCAAGCCAACTGGCTTCGCCGTCCAGCGCGCCGAACATGACCGGCAACACCGCCCGGTCTGCCAACGCCTGCGCTCGGCTGTAGCCCACGACCGCCCATCCCGGCGCCGCGAGATCCACCTCCCTGGTGCTGGCGCGCGGGCCTTGTCGGTAGGGAAGCCACAGAATGCCGCGGCCATCGGCTCGTTCCAGCGTCCCCGACAGCAGCAGCCGCAGACGCGCGGTTTCCAGCAGCGGAACGATGGCGCGGCTCCAGCCGGAGGCTTCATCGTCACGCGGTGCCACGACAGGATCAGAGACAAAGTCAGCAAGTCCCGGCAGGTGGTGCACTTCGTCGACCACGAGCAGGTAGCGGTGGCGGCGAAACTCCTCGAGGTGCAGGGCAGGGGCGGCGGCAATGCCCTGGTAGGTCGTGACGTAACCGGCGAGGCCACGCGACAGATTATTGGTGTTGTCGGCGGCGCGGACCGACAGGGCATGACCAAGGCTGGTCCGCCACATCGCGTCGGCGAAGGCTTCTTCGGCCTGCAGGCGCAGGCTGTCGCGCGGCACCACCCAGCAGACCCGATCGACAACGCGTGCGGCGATCAGCCGAGCCGCCGCGATCACCGGCAACAGGGACTTGCCGCCGCCGGGTGTCACGGCCGCGAGGATGTCACTGACGTCCGACGCTTCACCGGCAGCCAGCGCACGCACGATAGCCTCGACCCGCGCCTGATGAATTCGTAGAGAACGCGGCGAGGATGACAGTCAGAGAGCTCCGGAGCAAATGTTTGAGAGATATTTGATGCTCGGAAGTTGCATGTGAATCCCTTGATTTGCGCGAAATACCCGATTTGTTCCAATACCATTTCTGGAGCCGACGAAAAGCCGCTTCATGGCGAGAAATTTCGCCTGCCGGCGTATCCGGCCGGCACTTGGTGCTCAATTTGCCTGTCTGTTCACGATAAGTTGTATATTTAGGAGCAGTAACTTAGCATCGGTGCCCGGTCATCCGCGCCCTGAGGGTGCAGCACCGCACATGAACCCTAAAAGGTTCGGCCTCGCATCGATCGTTGTAACTGGGACGTTGCCAGATCCTGATAGGCGCGTGTCGTTCAATTTGTCAGGGCATAGCGTAGCTGGATGGTGACGGTGACCGTGTCCTGCGACATGCCGGCGGTGAAGGGTGGCAGCGTCGCATTGTGCACCATGGCTTCCGCGGCGGCGTCGAGTGTTGATGAACCTGCGCTGCGCACCAGGACGACGTCCAGCACCCGCCCCGACCGGTCCGCTGTAAACCGTAAAATGACACTGCCTTCCGTGCCGTTCCGGCGTGCGTCGTCCGGATAGGTCTTGTGCGCCGCGAGCCATGTCGCGAGCAAATGCTGCCAAGCACCGGGGATCGGCGTTTCACCACCCGCCGGAGCGGGCGTTGACCGGCTTGCAAGTACATCAGGCGGACGCGCCTGACCCGCGGAGGGCGTCTCCGCGCGGCGAGACGTCGGCACTGGGTTGGTCTGCGAGAGTGGATTTTGCGCCATGCGCCGCCGAGCAGCCGGCGGCGTGTTGGACGGCTGCGTCTGCATAGCCGCAGGCGGCGGCGGAGGCTCCGGCCGGGGTACGGGCGGTGCCGTTGCCGGAACCGGCACCTCATGTGGCACCGCTGTCTCAGCGGGAGACGGCTGCGCGGGCGTCTCGGCCGCGACAGGCGGCATGGGGGTCTCGGCCGCGACAGGCGGCATGGGTGTCTCGGCTGGGACCAGCTCATCAGGTGATGCGGATGCCGCGAGCGGATCAGAGGACACTGACTGCCGTGGAGTGAACACCATTGCGACGGCCTGATCACCGGGCCCTTCAGGCGCCTCAGGCGCCTGGGTGAGCGTCAGCGAGAGGATCAAGACCGTCACGTGCAGCAGGATTGCTACCCCGACTGAGGGGGCCGAGGGGCGGCTTGCCGACAAAGGGTCCGGCCAACGCGCCGCTTGGGTTGCCCTCAGCGGCACTTCAGTCGCCGAGGCAGCTTGCGGCGGCGCCAGAATTCGTACGTTATAACGTATCATATCCTGGCCATCATGCCTGCCGCCCCGAAACTTGGGAAGGACCCGAACTGATGCGTGCCGACGCCCTGTCAGGCTTGTCCGCCGTGCTGTGTCTACTCGCTCCATTGAACGCCACCCTTGCCGCAGATCCTGCCGCGGACACAGGTACATTGACGATCGACATCGACGTGGTCTCCAAGCGGCTGGATGCGGCGCGACAACAAATCCAGCCCTCTCTCGGCGCTACGAGCTACAACTTCTCACCCGAGGCTCTGCAGAACATCCCGCAAGGCGAAAACGCGCCGCTGAACCAGGTGCTGCTGCAGGCGCCGGGCGTGGCGCAGGACAGCTTTGGCCAGATCCACCTGCGCGGCGAGCACGCCAACGTCCAGTTTCGATTAAACGGTGTGGAATTGCCCGAGGGGCTGTCGGTTTTCGGCCAGGTCCTGGCAGCACGCTTCGCGCGCAGCCTGACGCTGATCACCGGTGCGCTGCCGGCGCAATACGGTTTCCAGACCGCCGGCGTGGTGGACATTCAGACCAAGACCGGGACGACGAACCCGGGGGGATCCGTGTCGATGTACGGCGGCAGTTGGAACTGGCTGGAACCCAGCATCGAGTATGGCGGCCGCGCCGGCTCGGTAGATTACTTCGTGGTCGCCGACGGGCTGCACAACGACCGCGGCATCGAGAACCCAAGCGCCAGCTTCAACGCCATCCACGATACCACCAACCAGTTCCGTGGCCTGGCCTATCTGTCGGACATCATTGATCCCGACACGCGGATCAGCCTGATCCTTGGCGGCTTCGCCGGCCGATTCCAAATCCCCAACAACCCAGGGCAGGCCACACTCGGCTTTAACGTCAACGGTGTGACCAGCTTCGACAGTGCCACGTTGAACGAGAACCAGAACGAGGTGACCGGCTTCGGCGTGTTGTCGCTGCAGAAGCACCTGGGCGACAAAGATGTGGTGGTTTCGGTGTTCAACCGCACCAGCACGCTACGGTTTTCACCCGACCCGATCGGCGACCTGTTGTTTACCGGCATCTCTCAGCATGCCTCGCGGCAGGACGTTGCAACGGGTATGCAGAGCGACGGAAGCTGGCGGATCAATGACCAGCACACGCTGCGCGCTGGCTTCCTGGCGCAGATCGAGCAGGCTAGTTCCGATACCGCGTCCAGCGTATTGCCGGTGGATGCGGACGGCAACCAGACGTCGACCCAGCCGCTCAATATCATGCAGAACCAGAACAACTCCGGCGGGCTCTATGGCGTCTATGTGCAGGATGAGTGGCGGATCGTGCCCAAGCTGACGCTGAACTACGGCCTGCGGTTCGACGCGGTGGAGCAGTTCACGCACGAGAGCCAGGTGAGCCCGCGCGTCAACCTGGTCTGGAAGCCGCTGACGGACACGACGTTGCATATCGGCTACGCGCGGTACTTCGTGCCGCCGCCGTTCGAGGCACTTGCGCCGGTCAGCATTGCAAGCTTCGCCGGCACGACGGCGGCGCCAGCGGTAACGCAGGACGATACGGTACGGGCCGAGCGATCAAACTATTTCGATGCTGGGATCAGTCAGATCGTGATCCCCGGCCTGACGCTGGGCGTCGATGGCTTTTACAAGCAGTCGAAGAACCTGATCGACGAGGGCCAGTTCGGCGCCCCGATCATACTGACGGCATTCAACTACGCCCATGGCGAACAGTCCGGCGTCGAGTTCACCAGTAGCTATGACCGTGGACCGCTGTCGCTCTATGCCAACCTGGCCTACTCACGCGCGGTAGGAAAGGACATCAACTCGGCACAGTTCAACTTTGGGGTGGACGAGTTGGCCTACATCCAGAACAATATCATCCATCTGGATCATGACCAGACCTGGAGCGGATCGGCGGGCGCTGCGTATACTTTCAATTCAGACAGCACGATGCCGACACGGGTCTCTGCCGATCTGCTGGTGCAGAGCGGCCTGCGGGCGAGCACCGCGACTGTCCCGAACGGGGTCGCGCTGCCGACCTATGCGACGGTCAACGTGTCGGCGGTGCAGCGGATCCGTACGGGAACCGAGCTTCGGTTGGACATTCTTAACCTGTCGGATGAGACGTATCAAATTCGCAACGGAACCGGCGTGGGTGTTGGTGCGCCGCAGTATGGTATCCGCCGCACCATCCTGGCGGGGATTACGCAGCGGTTCTAGAACTTTTGCCGTTTGCGTTGCCGCACTGCAAGGGATCTAGCCCGTTGTTCTGGCGGGCATCTAATCCAAACCGCCAAGTCCGGCTCACCTTACAGCTGGCGGCTGAGCTTGCGGGCGAGCAGCCAGCCGGGCAGGGCGGAGATCGGCGCGGCAGGTAGCAGCAGCAGCCATCCCAGCGGCTGGCCGTTGACGATCAGGTCCATGCCGATGCCCAGCATCATGCCGCCGACCAGGGATCCGGTCACGCCGGCGGCCACGCCGAGCCAGACAATGTCGCCACGTGTGATCATGCCGGGTTGCTAGCGAGCGGCGGAATGTTTGACAAGGCAGCCGCCCAGCGCCTATAGGCGCCGCTCTTTACAGCCGGGAACGTGGACGGATCGTGGTGATCCGCGCCCGCCCTTGGACGTGTGGTCAACGCTCGTCCGAAGGCCTACCGGTGCAACAACACAGACGAAAAGGCCAACGCGCCAATGACCAAGCGCGCCGAAAGCAAATACAAGATCAACCGCCGGCTGGGCATTAACCTGTGGGGCCGGCCGAAATCTCCCATCACCAAGCGTGAGTACGGTCCTGGCCAGCATGGCCAGAGGCGAAAGAAGCCGACCGACTTCGGCACGCAGTTGATGGCGAAGCAAAAGCTGAAGGGCTACTACGGCAACATTGGCGAAAAGCAATTCCGCAAATATTACGAAGAGGCGGTGCGCCGCAAGGGCGACACGTCCGAAAACCTGATTGAGATCCTGGAGCGTCGGCTCGACGCAGTCTGCTATCGCATGAAGTTCGCCGTCACCCCGTTCGCGGCCAGGCAGTTCGTCTCGCACGGGCATCTGACGATCAACGGCAAGCGGGTGAATATCCCGTCGTACCTGGTGCGCGACAACGACGTGATCGAGGTCAAGGAAAAATCCAAGCAGCTCGCCGTCGTGCTGGACGCGACGCAGAGCACCGAACGCGATGTACCGGAGTATCTGGAGGTGGACCACCGCGCCATGAAGGGCCGGTTCACCCGTTCGCCAAAGCTGTCGGACGTGCCGTATCCGGTGCAGATGGAGCCGAACCTGGTGGTCGAGTTCTACTCGCGCTGAACCGCTTTTCTAGGCGCAGTCATGGACCGACGGACGCTCGATGGTGCCGCCGGTCCCGCGCGCACAGGTCTGGGACTGCAAATCTTTTTCAGTCATAGCGCTTTGTGAAGCGCGATGCGCCGCGTGCCGCGAATATCCAGCCGCCGCAGCTTGGTCAGACGGGCCAGCGGCGATAGGTCGCTGACCGCGGTGTCTGCCAACTCCAGGATGCGAAGGGCCGACAATCCGGCCAACGGGGTGAGGTCCGTCACCAGCGTGCCGGACAGTTGCAGGCTCTCCAGGCTGGTCAACCCTGTCAACGGCGTCAGATCGGCAACCGCCGTTCCGCCCAGGTCCAGCCGGTTCAGCCGCGTCAGCCGAGCCAGCGGCGTAACGTCCGAAACCAGGCTGCCTGTCAAATACAGGCTTCGCAGCCCGCTCAGTTCAGCCAGCGGCGCTACGTCACGAACCGACGTGAACGAGAGATTAAGGCTTTCCAGACCGGTCATCCTCGCCAGCGGCGAAAGGTCGGTTACGCGGGTCAGCTTCAACCCAAGAACACGCAACCCATGAACGCCGCTGAGTGCCGAAACATCGCTAATCGGCGTTCGCGTCAGAAATAGCAGCTCCACCCCAGACAGTGTTTCGAGCGGCGGCAGTTTATCCGCACTCAAACCCTCGAACCGCAGTTCGGAGGGTTGTGCTGCCAAAAGCGACGACTCGTTCACTCCGCCGCGGCAGCCTGCTCCGCCGCGGCAAGCTCCCTGAGGCGGGGCGCGACTTCTCGGCCGAACAGCGAAATATTCTCTTTTGCGTCCAGATGGGTCAGATGGCCGCCTTGGCCAAAGAACAGCAGGTGGCCGACGCCGCCCATGCGGGTGCTAAAGGCTTTCAACTGGTTGAACACGTCGTCCGGCGTGCCCGCGAAGACGGTATCGGTGTCCATGAACTGCTCGACGGTCGCCGTGCGGTGGTCGATCGGCACGCCATTGCGGTCGGTGACCATGCGATGGGCCCGAGGTCCCGCCTTCAGCATCGCCACGTTGGCATTGATCGAGTTGTATCCGGGCGGGTTGGTGAACGGCTCCGCCACCACCGGCGCGGTGCGCACGTAGTCGGCGATGATGTCGGCGCGCCGCAACCCTTCCTGCCGCGTCTGGCCGACGCCGACGATCGCGGCATAGGCCATGCGGTCGGGACCTGCCTCCCAGCCGAGTTCGCGGGCGCGTTTGCGGTAGGCATCATACATCGGTTTGGCGAGGCCGCCGGATAGCAGGGTGCCGACCACATGCCCGCGTTCGGCCGCCAGGATGCCGGTCTCGACGCTCATGCCGGTCATCCAGACCGGCGGCGTCGGCTGCTGGATCGGCCGCGGCCAGATGTTGACCATGCGGTACTGGAAAAACTCGCCCTCCCATGAGAACGGGCCGGTCGTGGTGGACAGTGCCTTCAGGATCAGATCGTGCGCTTCCCAGTAGCGCCGCATCAGCCGCCCGGGGTTGGAGTTGGCCGGCGCAATCTCGTATGGCGCGCCCTTGACCAGGCCCATCTCCAACCGCCCGCCGGACAGACAGTCCAGCCAAGCCATTTCTTCAGCGACACGGACCGGGTCCGGTCGGTTGGCGATTGGATTGCCCAAGGTCAGCAGCCGAGAGCGTTTGGTTTCACGGGCAATAATGGCGAGCGCCATGGGGACAGAGACGGTCATGCAGGTGGCCGTGCTGTGATGCTCGTTCACCATGATGTCCAGGCCGACATCGTCGCAAAGTGCGAACTCATCTAAATAGCGGTTGAGAAGTTTCCCCGCCTCCTGCGGATCGACGTTCTCGTTTGGAAAGTTGACCCGCAGCGAGCCGCGTTCCAGCCCCTTCTGCCAGGCCGGGTGATACGCCATTTCGGAGAAGTACCAGGTGCGCATTGAAGCTGCTCCTTCAAAATCGCTCGGTGAAAGCACTGACGCGGGTGGCGAAGGCGTCCGGACACTCCCAATGCGGGAAATGACCAGCGGCGGGAATCGTTTCCATCGTGGCGCCGGGGATTTCCGCCTTCCAGGCCTCGCCATAGGCGGTCGAGACGATGCCGTCCTGCTCACCCCAGAGCAGATGGGTGGGAATGTCGATGCGGTGCAGCCAACGCTTCAGCCGCGGATTGTGCATGTAGGGCCTCCATCCGAACACCGCCAACGCCTCCCGCCCACGTGCGATGCCGGCCAGTTCGGTATCCGGCAGGGCCGTATAGTCGATTTCGCCGTTCGCCGGGTCGGCCCAGGCAAGTCGAAGAAACTCGCTGCGCGGGATGGCGTGCATGTCGGTGATGTCGCGGTCCAGCACGCCGCCGACCTTGATCCCCAAAGGCGCCAGCAGCAACAGGCCGGCGAAACGGCTGGTGTTGCGCACTGCCATTTCGGCTGCCACCCAGCCGCCGAAGCACGCACCGGCCAGTATCGCGCGGTCCAGCTTCAGTTCAGCCGCCAAGTCGAGGTACAGATAGGCAAGATCGTCTACCGTGCCGATCCAGTCGGGTAGCGCTGAACCACCGAAGCCGGGATGATGCGGCGCGATGACGTGATGGTCGCGTGCCAGCAGATCGATCCAGGGCCGGTGCGGCTGCAGCCCCTCTCCGGGATGCAGGAACAAGAGCGGCTGGCCTTCGCCGCGTTCTTCCACCTCCAGCGCCACGCCAGAGACGTTGATGTGTCGGCTCATGGGGATCGCCGCCTGGCGTTTCGTGCGGTCGGCATCCGGTTCCTCCGTCATGTCGATGGATCGAAGTTTACGCCTACTGCGCCGGCCGGCAATGGCAACAGCCAGCCGAAACGCGCCGGCGGGCGACGGGGATTGCGCCGGCTGGGCGGAACATGGTCCTGTTCGACGCCGCCGTGGACCCGCCTGGCGGCACCGTTTCGTTACACAGGAGCCGGGATATGACCAACCCCCTGGAAGGCCTGCTTGTCGTCTCCATCGAACAAGCCGTCGCCGCGCCCTACTGCGCCGCTCGCCTGGCCGACGCCGGCGCACGGGTAATCAAGATCGAGCGGGCGGAGGGCGATTTTGCCCGTGAATACGATCGCGCGGTGCAGGGCTTGTCGAGCTATTTCGTCTGGCTCAATCGCGGCAAGCAAAGCCTGGTCGCCGACATCAAGCAGCCGCAGGACGCGGCGCTGCTGCATCGGCTGCTGGCCCGGGCGGACGTGTTCATCCAGAACCTGGCACCCGGGGCGGCGGCGCGGTCCGGGTTTGGATCGAATGCTTTGCGAGCCAAGCATCCCCGGCTGATCACCGTCGACATCTCCGGCTATGGCGATGCCGGCGAATATGCAACGATGAAGGCGTACGACCTGCTGGTGCAAGCGGAAGCCGGGCTGGCGATGGTGACCGGGCTTCCCGCCGGGCCGGGGCGGGTCGGTATCTCCATCGCCGATATCGGCTGCGGCATGAACGCCTATACCGGTGTGCTGGAGGCGTTGCTGCAACGAGGACGCACCGGCCTCGGCTCAGGGTTGAAGGTCAGCTTGTTCGATGCTGTCGCCGACTGGATGAATGTTCCGCTGCTGTATTTTGAGGGCACCGGAAAAGCGCCGCAGCGGCTGGGATTGGCACATCCGTCGATTTGCCCGTATGGCGCCTTCGCGACCCGGGATGGCACGCTGGTGTTGATCTCGATCCAAAATGAGCGGGAATGGGCAATGTTCTGCGCGTCATTCCTGGATGCGCCGGATTTGCCGAATCAGCCGGGGTTCGAAAATAACAATGTGCGGGTGGCCAATCGCGCGATGGTGGATGAGCGTGTGGGTGCTGCTTTCGCCGCCCTGACACGGGACGCGGCGGCGGCGAAGCTGCGAGCGGCGAATACCGCGTATGGGTTTGTCAACGACCTGGCAGCATTGAGCCACCATCCGGCGCTGCGTCGTACGCCCGTGACGCTTCCGGGTGGGGGCGTGGCACAGATCGTCGCGCCCGCGGTGATCCGGACGGATGAGGCGGTGAAGCTGGGGCCGGTTCCCGCGATCGGGCAGGACAGTGCGATGATCCGGGCGGAGTTCGGCGACAAAGGATGAATTCGGGCCGACGCAGGGCCGCAATCAGAACTCGGCTCGTCCGCCAGGATCGGTCAAGCGGGCATTAACGCTTTGGTAACTTGATTCTGCTATGGCAGCCGGCGGAGGGCACCTGCCCATGCCGCGCGTGTCCCTGCCTGCCTATGTCCCTGCCAGCTTCGCAATAAGTAGCTGCGGCATAGTCCTGGCTCTGATCGGCATGCTGATCTTGCAACAAGCTGGCACGGCCCAGCGGTTCGGCGCCTTGATCCGGCATACTCACGACCTGCTCAGCGACGTTAGCGAAATTAACATTCTGATCCGTGACGCGGAGCGGGGACAGCGCGGTTATGTCCTGACCGGTCGCACGGACTATCTGGCACCATACGACAATGCGCTCAAGCGCCTGCCGCCCCTGTACGAGCATTTTCGGCAACTGACCGCCGGTAATGCACGCCAACAGCAGGAGATGGTTTCGATCGAGTCGTTGATGCAGCGAAAAATGGCAGAGCTGGAGCAGACCATCCAGCTTCGGACAAACTCCGGCGAGGAGGCAGCCAAGCGCGTCATACTGACTGATCTGGGGCGGCGCCTGATGACCCAGATCACGGTGGAACTGGACGCGGAAGAGAACCGGCAGCTCCTGGAGGGGAGCGCGGCGGTCGAACAGGCCGAGGCGAGGATGCGCGAGCTGACGTTGGGCGGCGTGGTGCTGGCGGCATTGTTCCTGTCGCTGACCGCGCTGATGCTGCGCCGGAACCTGGCGCGGCGGCGCGAAATCGAACGGGAGAAGGATCGGCACCGGCAGGAGCTGGAGCGATCCAACACCGACCTGGAGCAATTCGCCTATATCGCCTCGCACGATCTGAAGGCGCCACTGCGTGCCATCTCACATCTGGCGGATTGGATCAATGAGGACGTAAAGCCGACGGCAAATCCTGACACGATTGAGAATCTCAAGATGCTGCAAGACCGGGTATGCCGGATGCAAATGCTGCTGGATGGGCTGCTGGCCTATGCCCGCGTCGGGCACACCAATTGCCCGGTCGAGTTTGTGGACATCGCCGAGGTCGTCCGCAACATCGTTGCCATGCGGCCGCCATCGCCCGGGTTCGTGGTTGCCTGCCAGGGAACCATGTCCGTGCTGCGCACCCACCTGACGCCGATCCAGGTGGTGTTGGAAGAATCTGATCGCCAACGGATTGAAGCATCATGACCGCAGCGAGGGTCGCATCACCGTCGCCATGCGGCATGAGCACGGGATGGCGGAGATCCGCGTCAGCGACGATGGGCCCGGGATTCCGCCGCGGTTCCATGACCGCATCTTCGCTATCTTTCAGACGTTGGCGAGCCGCGATGAGGTTGAAACGAGCGGTATTGGCCTGGCGATTGTGAAGAAGATGGTGCAAGGCAATGGTGGGAAGATATGGATAGAGAGCGCCCCACCTGTCCGGGGGACCACGTTTGTTTTCACCTGGAAGGAAATCACGACTTGAAAGGCGCTGCCTCGGTGAGCGTCAGCGTGCTCGGCCGTGCCGGCCGTCAGCACCCAAAGGCAGGACGCTCGACGCCCGGGTCGGGCAATTGCGCGGCGCAGGATGCACCAAGGTCTATCGTAAAAAGGCGAGCGGTGCGCGTCTCGAGTGGCGCGAACGGCGCCAACTTGGCTAGCCATACATGTGATTAAGGCGACATCCAACAATGATCGAATCGTTTCAAGCTACCGGATGACGCGTCTGAACGCGTCGGATTCGCGCAAGTCCTGGTGTTGGTTACCCTCTGGCGATGGTAGATGAAGCGTCGATTCGCGAACGGTATGCGGCGGTTGGTCGTGGTCTGAACGAGCGTGCCCGACGTCTGCTTGCAGCAGCGGAGGCGCGAACTGCCGGACACGGCGGGATCGCGGCGTCGTCGCGAGCGACGGGGCTGGCACGCAGCACGATCGGGCGTGGGCTGAAGGACCTGGAAGACCCCAGCTTGCTGACGGGCAAGGTTCGGCGAACCGGTAGCGGGCGACCTGCCTTGATAGCCAAGCACACGACGCTGCTTGAGGACTTGCGCCGCTTGCTGGAGCCAGCAACGCTGGGGGATCCGATGCGGCCGTTGCGCTGGGTGTCGAAGAGCCACGCGAAACTGGCTGCGGCGCTGTGCGCAATGGGACATCAGATCGCCAAGAGCAGCATCCCCAAGCGGCTGGAGACGCTGGACTACCGTCGGCAGGTGCATCGCAAGACCTTGGCGGGCAGCCGCCATCCTGACCGCGATGCGCAGTTCGAGCACATCAATGCCGCCGTGCTCGCCATGCAGGCGGCTGGCAAGCCGGTGATTTCGATCGATACGAAAAAGCAGGAGCTTGTTGGTGGCTACAAAAATGCCGGCAGCGACTATCGGCCGACAGGCTGTCCTGACGCGGTGAAGGTGCACGACTTTGTCGATCCGGCGCTTGGCAAGGTGGTTCCTTATGGCGTCTATGATATTGCCGCCGATGCAGGCTGCGTCAGTCTCGGCATCGACAACGATACGGCGCAATTCGCGGTCAACTCGATCCGGCGATGGCTCGATATCATGGGCCGTACGCGCTATCCAGACACAGACAGGTTGATGATCACAGCGGATGGCGGTGGCTCCAACGGGTCGCGGGTGAAGCTGTTCAAGCTCGAATTGCAGAAGCTGGCCGACGAAACCGGTCTGACGCTGCAGGTTTGCCACTATCCGCCGGGGACATCGAAATGGAATAGGATAGAACACCGACTGTTCTGCCATATCACACAGACCTGGCGCGGAACCCCATTGAGCAGCCGATTGGCCGTGGTCGAACTGATCGCCTCGACCACAACCAAAACCGGCCTGACAGTGCGATGCGAACTCGATACGCGGATTTACCCGAAGGGGATTAAGGTCAGCGATGAAGCGATGGCCAGCCTCAATATCAGGCTTGAGGCGTTCCATCCGGAATGGAATTACACAATCGCACCGAGATTACCGCCCTGAAGCAGTAATTTTTGGGCGTCGCCTCAGCTCGACTTTCCGCAATTCACGTGGCTAGGCATAGGGTCTGCACGAACCGTTTCAGCAAGCGCGCGGGAATATGCACGGTTTCGATCTCTCGCCGGGACATGGAAAAATCCTGTGGCGTCCAAAGCACGCGGCGAACAGCGGCGATGGCGTCGCTGAACGTTGGCTGAGATTTAGGGTGCCAAGCGGGCGCATAAAGCTGCACAGCGGTCTGTGGCGCTGTCATCAAGCCATTCGCCCAAACGGTGATCAGAGAGTAAAGCCCGAGCAGCGCCGGGGTTGTGCGCAGGATGGCGAGATCAGGCCATTGTCGTTGCGTCTCGACGCCGCGGTGTTGGCGGACCTGCTGGAAGGTTGTCTCGATCCGCCAGCGGCAGACGAAGCGGCTGAGGATTGCCTCAGGTTCAAGGTCAAGATCGGTGCACAGAAAGGCTTGTGCGTCGCGCTCGCCGGCGAGATCGCGGACCAGGCCCTTCGCAGCTATTCCACGCGCTGCGCGCGCGGAACCTTCAGCTGCTCCGCCCAGCGGATCAAGGCCGGCGGCATGCGGCAGCTGTACCAGACCGCGGTGCCCGAGACAGTGTCCAGCACACGGGTTTGGCCGCCATACCATCCCGTCATGGTGATCCTGGTCCAGACGGTCTGCGCATCGGCCAGCACGGCGCTGAGTTTGGGTTGACGTTTGCCTTTCAAAGCGGCTCTGCCGCGTTGGCCGGGCTGACGCGCGGGGGCGGGTTCGAACAGATTGGCATCCAGACGCAGCCGGGTGATCAGACAGACGTGGCGGCGCACCGCGGCGATCAGTTCCAGCGCCGCGAAACTGCTGTCGGCGACCACCACCACACGCCGATCCGCCAGCCAGCGTTTGCTTTGCAAGATCGCCTGACGCGCCGGCTCGGTCAGGGTCTTGTGCCGCCGCCCCAGCGCCTCGCTCCAGCGCACCGACGGGGCCAGCACGGTCAGGAACGGCAGAGACCAGTGCGGCCGGCAAACGGCACTGGCAGCACCACGGCCGGCGACAGCCAGCGCAGGCCGCTGGTCTTGACGAAGTGGCCACGTGACGAACGCACCGGGTCGCGGTCGATGCCGCGTGCCTTGATCTTGCCGCCCCAGCGGCGCTCGATGGTGTCGTCGATGGCAATCATCACCTCGCCCCGCGGCCACAGCACCGCGAGCGGGTGATGCAGCAGCCGGCGCGCCATATCGCGAGCATCCCAGCGTGCCCGGCTGAGCGCCTCATGGTAGCGGCCAAAGCCAGGCTGGTCAGCCAGCCCCATGACACGCAGCGCCTGGGTAACGGTGCGCTTGCCGGGTGCCAGGACAGCGCCGCCAACCAGCACCAGGATGCGGTTCCAGACCGGGGCCGTGAAGCACGGACGGAACGTCGCCAGCCAGGTCGCGAGGATCGTTGGCACGGGGCAGACGGCTGGTCGGGATGGGGCGCATGGGTGGGTCATCGCCAAGGTAAGAGCAAGCGGCCCTGATCGCGCAAGCGCCTGGCGCGGCTGGCGAGGGAAATTTGCCACCTGATCACGACATCGCGTCACGCATAGGTCTATCTTGCGCCGCGATGGACGACGCGATCATTCAGCGTATTGAAGCCTTCCGCTGCCCCAGAGGCGCTGTGTCGGTGGAACGACGCAACCGTGGCTACACGCTCTCTGCGGCCCGATCCGGTGCATTGGTCGCACGGCTGCGCCCGAGCGGCGGCGGCTTCGAGGTCCTCTATTGGTCGCTTGGCAAACAGCGATGGACCACCGCAGGTCGTTTCGGAGGCACCATCCTGTCACTCGACGACGCACTCCAGTTGATCGCTCACGAGGATATCTTCTGGGTCATGACATGAGCGACCACAGAGCGAAAATGCGGAAAATCGAGCTGAGGTCCTAGAACCTTCCCCTTTCACCGGGACCACGGTCGGTTGTCAGATTGGCAGATACCGCAGACCACGGCATCTGGAATCGCGATCATTTGGACCCGGCTGTCATGCCGTTCCTCAGGTGCCACGGCGGTGCCGTCAACGTTTGAGAAACAAGCGAGTGATATGACAATGTACAGAATTCGTTACCTTCGGCTCGGAGCAAGGATCACACGGCGCAATCTGCTCGGGACGCTGATCGCCATACCAGGTCTGATGCTTTTGATAGGCGCAAGGGTTGCGCCAATACCGGCGGGCACGGTGGTTGCAGTGAGCGGATCATGTACCTGCCCGCGAACGCGTGCTGAAAAGTGGCACCGCAGTGCAGGTCGGCGATGCGATCGAAGTGCCGGCGGATGGTAGGCTGAAGCTTCGAATGGCTGACGGGACAGTGATTTCGATTGCATCGGGCAGCAGCATGACCGTGGCAAGTTACACCGTCGGCAGCACCGGCCGTGACGCGAAGCTCTCGCTGGCGCGGGGCCTGCTGCGAGCCATTGTCGCACCGATCGAAGGTTCTTCGACGTTCGAGGTGGCCACTGCGGCCGGCACCGCGTCAGTGCATTCCGCCGACTGGTTCATCGAGGCGCGAGAGGGTTCGGTTCAGGTCGGTGTGTTGGCTGGCACCGTCGATTTGACGAGTGCCGCGACCAAGCGGTCGGTGTCGATCCCCGCTCGCTGGGGGACGCGCCTCGAAGCTAAGCGTGACCCCGTGCCGCCGCGCGTTTGGGCTCAGGTGGAGTTCGCGGCGTTCATCCACCGCACCGAATGATTGGCACTAATTTGTCAGCACAAATCGCAAGGTCGCGCTCGCTAGTGGTTTGATGCCAACGCCCAATTCAGGGCGTTGGCTGAATTAGCCCACCAAATCAATCTAGTGCTCTGATGCAGACTGCACTTTCAGTCTGCATCAGAGCACTAGCCCGGCACAAGTTGCGTGACTACTGGGACCTTCGGCTGGACCGGCCCGTTAGATTGGCCTAAACTCAATAACAATGACATGGGCGGCAATTTAGCGTGTTGCCTGCTGCGGAAATGGCGGAGGCGAAACTTGGACCGCCGCATATCCGCTATCCCTGTAACTATCGGGTCTAGCCCGGCGTATGCGGCCGCACAGCAGCTCTTAGTCCGAGGGGATGTTCGGTGTGAGCACAAAATTAACCCTTCAGACAAATCCGCGGAGCAGTCTGGATCATCGTTGGCGCATCAGTGCGGGTCTCGCGCTGACGATCAACAGTCTAACCCCGGCCGCGGGCTTCGGCTACACCGCCGCCGGCGATCGCAACTTTCCCGCCACTCTCATCCTGCCGCAGGTTGCTCCCTCAGACGCGGCGTGGGGCACCTTCAGCACACAGCCGATGAACGCTGTGAATATCGGTGATCCGACCCGCGAAAGCAGCTTTGTCGGAACCTACAGCAAGACGATCACCGACCAGCTCGGCATCCAGCTTGAAGGTGGGCTTAAGCTGCTCGACCGCCTCCACCGCTCGCCGGTAAACGGCCTTCAGAACCTTGACGTGCAGATCCAATACCAAATGATCCTTGATCAGCCGCACGAGTTCGTGCTGTCGGCCCAGGTTGACCGGGAGTTTGGAGGGACCGGGTATTCACCAGCCGGCGCTGACAAACAGAGTGCAACACAGCCGGCTTTCACCTTTGCCAAAGGGCTGGGCGACCTTCCCATCGGAGCTTGGCGCCCGCTTGCGATCACCGGCTTTGCCGGCTACCAGATCGCCGAAGGGGTGGGGCGGCCCAACGTAGTGAATGCTGGCTTCTCGTTGCAATACTCGATCCCATACCTGGTGTCGAAGGTGGCGACTATCGATTTGCCCCCATTCCTTCGCGGAACAACCCCGATGGTCGAGGTGATGTATTCCGCGCCGGCGGGACCCAGTCACAAACAATCGCAGACCCTGGTCGTCGCCCCGGGTATCAGTTACTCCGAAGGAAGGGGCTGGGAGTTGGGCATCGAGGCCATGATACCCACCAACAGGGCCACGGGTAGCGGTCTCGGCGTCATCGCCCAGGTGGTGGTTCAGCTGGATTACCTGCTGCCTGACAGCGTCCTCGGCCAGCCTATATTTTCGCCGCATTGAACCGCGCCAGCCGCCTCGACGCTCACTGTTCGTGGGTCGTTCGGCTTGCCTTCCGCGGTCTGGCCGCGGGCATCGGGGACGCATGTAGTTTGGTCAGTCGCGCAGTCAATGACTCGACCAAGTCTGCGTACGCGTTGAGATTGTCTTTTACAAGGTCACGGCATATGGCGAGGGCCTCGGCGTCTGCCTTCTCGGCGTCGGCAAGCCGACCGGTGTCGCTGTAAAGGACCCCAAGATTGTTTAGCGTCAGGGCGAGATTGAGCCGATAGGCGGTCGGATGGCGCGCGGCAAGCTCGCGCCGGATGGTCAGGGCCTCTGCAAAGGCTTTTTCGGCATCGGCGAGGCGACCGGTGTCGTCATAGAGAATCCCGAGATTATCAAGCATCCCAGCCAAATTCGGTCGGTAGGCGCCCGGGTCCAGCGCGGCAAGGTCGCGGTAGATGGCGAGAGCCTCATCGTAGGCCTTCTCAGCGCCGGCGGGCCGGCCGGTCGCGCGGTAGAGGACCCCAAGATTGTTCAGGGTCTTGGCAAGGTCAGGTCGGTAGGCACCCGGGTCGTGGGTGGCAAGGTCGCGGTAAATAGTGAGGGCTTCGGTGTAAGCCTGCTCGGCGTCGGCGAGTCGGCCAGTCACGCGGTAGAGGATCCCGAGGTTGTTCAGCGTCGTGGCGAGGTTGGGTCGGTAGGCGCCCGGGTCACGCGCGGCCAGGTCGTGATAGGTGGTCAGCGCCTCCGCACAGGCCTTCTCGGCGTCGGCGAGCCGGCCGGCATTGCGGTAGAGGATCCCGAGATTGTTCAGCGTCGTGGCAAGATCGGCCCGGTAGATCTTCGGGTCACGCGCGGCGAGGTCGCGGTAGATGGCGAGGGCCTCGGCATAGGCCTTTCCAGCATCGGCAAGCCGGCCAGTGTCGTTGTAGAGCATCCCGAGATTGTTCAGCGTCAGGGCGAGGCCAGGCCGGTAGGCGCTTGGGTCACGCGCGGCAAGGTCGCGCCGGATAGCAAGGGCCTCCGTGAAGGTCTTCTCAGCGGCAGTGAGCCGGCTGGTATCGTCGTAGAGTATCCCGAGATCGTCGAGCACCCCGGCGAGATCGGGTCGGTAAGTCTCCGGGTCCCGTGTGGTAAGGTCACGGTATTGTTGCAAAGCGGTCGTCCATCCTCTGTCCGCTTCCGCGTAACGTCGCTCGCGATAGGCCGCTGTGGCATAGCCGCTTGCATAACGCGGATTATCAGGCTCGTAGCGGAATGCCTTCTCGAAATGAACGAGCGCACCCGCCGGATCGAACCGCAGCATGGCGAGATCACCTAAGTCGTATTGGGTTGCCGCCGCCCGCGCGATCTCCGTCTCTTGCTTGTGGGCCATCTCCTGCAAGATCGCTTCGGCCTTGGCAAGTTCGCCTCGCAGAATCAGTGCACGCGCCTGCTGGGCGTGCTCGCTTTCATCCCGGCTTTCTGTCAGTCGCGCCGACAACTCGCGATAGCGCCGTGCCCAGTCATCGGCCTGTTGGCGCAAATTCTCAGTAAGGTCATTAAGATTGCGGATCGTGCGCTGCGAGTTATCGAGCGTGCGTAGTTGCTCGCTCAGCCGGTGGAACTGGTCGGAGAGCTGGTTTTCCAGAAAACGCAGAGCCGTCTCGTCAACGCCATGACAGGAGATCGAGATCTGCCCCGCATTGTTGACGATTGGCGGACTACACGCGCCTGTCGAATGCTGCTCAATGCTGCCGATCGGATCCGGCGCCGACCGGGCAGCGGTGCAGAACGCCAGCTGGCCAAACGCTAGAACGGCGGCAAACAATATCCCTTTTTGTATCAATATTGCATTGAACATGCCACCCTCCGGCGGCCGCCGCAAAACGCCCTATGGCGAATTCCTGCTGATCTATGCTATTATCAATGAAGCGGAGGATCAACGATGCCTCGTCAGGTAGCAAGTCCATCTGCCCCGACGTTTGATCGCATTGCCGCAACGCTTGCGGCGCTTGTCGTTGTCGGTTTGGCGGTCTTCCTGCTTATCCGCAATACACCGATCAGCGATCCCAAGCTGTTCTTTGTGCTGCGGGTGGTGCTGAGCTTTAGCGCCGCGACGCTGGGCGCCACCATTCCGGGCTTCTTGAACGTAGATTGGTCAGGCAAGGGCCTGACGCTGCGAGCCGGCGGTGCCCTCGCGCTGTTTCTGCTGACCTTCGTCTACACGCCAGACCTTGTGACGGATCAGGGTAGCTCAAGAGCACAGATTAATCAGTCATCAAACGGCGACCTAAGTCCACCCATCAACCAAAACTCTGGGAAAATCAGTATTCAAAGCGGGAAAGACTAACGCAATCCTGCTCCGTTGTTGCGATTGTTATTAGTTGTCAGCACCGAACGATAAAGCAAAACCTGAGATTAGATCTTGAACTTGGATCTTGAACAGTCGCGGGAGATGACGGTTACAAACCGATATTCCGCCTGACGGGCGGCGATACGTGCCTTTTGGATGGTAATCGTCGCGAACAAGTATGAATCTGAAGGGCCGGCACCAGTTTTTGAGACCAGGGACGTGCAGTGTGTACGGTATTACCGTACATATTTGATATGATCGTTCGGAGTGTCCGCCACTTAGGTCTGAAACGATGAACCCAACGTAGAATATTGAAAACATTATGATCTGTTGACCATCGCCGCTGAAGTGCTACCCTTCAAGACATGAAGCCCACAAACGAAAATCATCTCCTCGCCATTCCGCCCACATTGCTGGCGGAGATACAGGCCGAGGCGGACAAGGAACACCGGCCGGCGCTGGACGTGCTTCAGGACGCGGTGAAACGCTACCTGCGCCAAAAACGCTGGCAGGAGATTTACGCCTATGGCGAAGAACGCGCCAAAACGCTCAGTTTGACGGAAGCGGATGTTCCGCGCCTGATTGCTGAATGCCGCGCGGAACAGCGGCAAGGGAACGAGTGATTGGCGTTACCGCCGACTCCAACATTTATATTTCAAGCCTGCTCTATGCGGGCGTTCCCCGGCATTTTTTCCAAGCCGCCGAAGACGGCAAGTTTCAGCTTGCCGTATCCGATGCATTGATTGCGGAGGTCCGCCGGGTTCTGGTGAAGAAGTTCGCATGGTCCGAGGAAAGAGCAGCCATGACGGTGCGCTGATACGAGAGGGTGCAACGCTCATAAACCCCACTTAGACCATTGACGCGGTGCCGGATGACCCAGACGACAACCGGGTGCTTGAATGCGCCATTGCCGCGAATTCCGGAAATGTCGTGACGGGAGACAATGACCTTTTGCGGTTGGGGAGCTATGGTGGCATCCAAATCGTCCGTGTTGCAGATTTCCTAAGGCTGTTACCGGCCTGACAGCGAAAAGCTCCCGCTTGAGGCGAAGCGGCCGTTTATCGGGTCATCGCATAGACACTCCGACCGCCTGGACGCAACTCGGTCGCCTATGATGATGATAATTGCTCCACAAATCGAGTGCCGTAGCATTTCTCGCAGCGGATGCTCGCGCCGCTGCGACAGGTGGCGCAGCGCTCGTAATAATAACCCGTTCATCCACCGCTATCGAGCTATTCCCCCTGGCCAGATCTTTGGCAGGTTTGACACGAAACTCTGCCAGCCGAGCCGCAGACTGGGCAGGATACCTCTTGCATGGATTGTGACCTGTTAACTGTTCCTGCCCAGTCCGGCACTGTGGGATGTATCCGCCGAGATTTTCGCAGATGTATGCTCGGTTGTGTCAACGGCAACGTCAATCTTCGAGGCGGCAAAATCGTATAAGGGGCGATATGAAAATCGGGCCGCTGGGGTCGCAGGACGAGGAGAAGACGCCGACCCAGTACCGCGGCTTGCGCCATTCTCGTGAGCGCAGTCTCGAAGGGGTGTTGCTGCAGGGCGTGGGCTTGCGCCAGAAGGCGTATCTTTACCCTCAAGCGGACTGAATAGATGATGGCGCGGCTTTCTACTTCTTTCTTGTTTCTTGCGATGATTGTTTTAATCGGTGCCATGTTTGTCGCCGCAGGCGGATTTTGGGCCTCTTATCGCTAGTCCAATTTCAACAGGGACATTCGCAAGAAGAATAAGGAAATCTCGCGGCTTCAACGCGAGAGCGCAAATGCGATTACCGTCGGCAACAGCTTCACCCAGGTAGAACTCCAGGCAATACGTCATAAGTTAAGACTTTCGGGCAATTCGATCGAATAAGCGATTTCAATCGTTTATACGTTCAGATAGTTATGGCCGAAACTAGTCCGAAAATTTTACCCTCCACAGGGCAACAGTGGCGTCAATCGCTCACTTGGCATATATCCTACGCCATGGCATCTGGAACGCCCTGCCGATCTGTCTGGTGCGATCAGCCGCCGCTCATTCAAAGCTTTGGCGGTCTTGCGCGCGCATGGCTTCGACCTGCATTGGTTCGAAGACGGTTTTCCCGAGTGGAAGGACGCCGGTTTGCCGATTGAGGTGGCAGCGTGCGCGGCCGAAGTGTGACCACAGTTTTCAGGGGATGGGAAAGCGCGATGAGCAACCAATTCGAGGGCCGGTGCCTCTGCAATGCGGTGCGATTTTTTGCCACTGGTGAACCGATCGGGGTGGCGTGGTGCCATTGCCAAAGCTGTCGCAGGCATAGCGGTGCCCCTGTCTCCGTGTTCGTGGCATTCAGCCGCGACGCCTACACGGTAACCGAAGGGGAGATAACGAAGTTCAATTCGTCGCCCGGCCGGTTGCGCGGATTCTGTGCCAAGTGCGGGTCCACCTTGACGTGCGAAGGTGAAAGCTCGCCCGAAGTGCATTTTCATATTGGCGCCTTCGATGACGCTGCCCGTCTTGAACCGACGAGGCACATATTTCCGAAAGAACGCCTGCCATGGCTGCATTTAGCCGAGGGTTCTGATCGCTGATCGGCCTCGGTGGAATCGGGCGTTAGGTTGCCAAGGACCGCAGGCTGCGGCATCCGGAATGCTCTGCCGACCTGAACGGTTGGCTCAGCCGTCGCCGCGCCGTCCCCGGCACTGCCGTCACGGATCGTCGCCGAGCAGCGCGTCGAGACTGACGGGACAGACCTCCGTCACCGGCAGCGGCGGCTGGCCGTCGATGGTCTCGGGCATGACATGCAGGGCACGGCGGTAGATGCGCGCCAGGTCGAGCCTCTGCCGCATGGACGGGCAGTCGCGGTCCGCGGCATCGGCGCGACATCGCCGCGCCTCGGACTGCCAGTGCGGCACCTCGCGCGACAGTGGCCAGGCCTCCGCCTTCAGCATGTGAACCAGGGCGTGCAACAGCAGCGACGTGACCGCGTGAAGCTGCTCGTTTCCCACGCTTTCGATTTCGTCGACGATGTTCGGCCAGTCGGGTGCCTCGTTCACCGGCTCGCCGGCAGCGACCCGGCGTAACACCTTGGCCTGGCGCTCGGACCAGAGCAGGATGTCAGTGTCGTACTCGCTCATGCCTCGGTCCTTCTCAATAGCAAGGTCGAGTGGCGCCCTGGCAGCTTGACGCCACGCGCGGCGAATGCGCGGCGCCTGCCTTCAGTCCGAACCACCCGTCCCGCGCAGCCGGCGTTACGTCGTATGCCAGCCGAACTGCTGCGGCTTGCGCCCCGCCGCGTGGTGCAGCTTCACATTGACCAGCGCCGGACCCGGACAGGCCATTGCCTCATCCAACGCACCGCGCAGATCCTTCGGGTCCTCGATGTACCAGCCCCGGCCGCCGAACGCCTCCATCATCTTGTCGTAGCGCGCGCCGATGGTCAGCACGCGCGGCGGCATCTGCTTGGGATCCTCGGGCATTTCGGCAATGCCGCCGCCGATACCGCCGTTGTTCAGCACGACGATCTTCACCGGCAGCTGGTAGCGGCAGGCGGTCTCGATCTCCATGCCGGAAAACCCAATCGCCGAATCGCCGGACACCGAGATGATCGGGCGATCCGGATGCACCACCGCCGCGGCGATGGCAAAGCCCATGCCGATGCCCATCGTGCCATAGCTGCCGGCGTCCAGCCGCAGCCGAGCCGCGGCGTTGGGCAGTTGGGTGCGGCCGATATCCATGGTGTTGGCGCCCTCGCCGATGATCACCGCATCCCTCGGCGCCCAGGCGCTGATGTCCTTCAACGCGCGGTAGTAGTTGGTCGGCGTCGAATTGTCGTCGATCATCGGCTGGATCTGCTTCGCGTTGGCCGCCGACTTTTCCGCAATCGCCGCGTGCCAGGGCGTATCCTTCGGGTAGAACCATTGGCGGTTCTCCAGCGCCTTGTTGAGCTGACCCACCACGGCGCGGCCGTCGCCGACCAGCGCCACCTCCGCCGGCACGTTGTTGCTGATCGCCTCCGGGGAGATGTCCAACTGCACGATCCGCACCTTCTTGTTGAACCGCGGCGACATGCCGAAATGCATGATCCAGTTGAGGCGAGCGCCCAGCAGGAAGATGACATCGGCCTCCTGCAGGGCATGGCTGCGCGCCGCGCCGACCGACAGCGGGTGCGTGTCGTCCATCACGCCCTTGCCCATCGGCGAGGCCAGGAACGGCACCTGGGTGCGTTCGATGAAGGCGCGCACCGCGTCCTCCGCCCGCGACCAGGCCATGCCCTTGCCGACAATCACCAGCGGCCGTTCGGCCGATTCCAGCACGTTCAGCGCGCGGTCGACATCCTCCGCCATTGCCTGCGTGCGCGGCGGTTCGGCGACCGTCGCGGCCTGGTGCACCTTCGCCTCATCGACCTCGCCCAGGATGATGTCGTCGGGCATGTCGAGATAGCTGGCACCCGGGCGGCCGTAGATCGATTGCCGCACCGCCATCTCGACATAGAACGGAATGCGATGCACATGCTCGACGGCGTGCGCGAACTTGCAGAATGGCGAGGCGATCTGCACCTGCCGTTCCTCCTGGAAGGCGCCCATGCCGTTCTGGTAGGTCGGCGAGGCGCCGCCGATCAGGATCATCGGCCAGCAATTCTGCTGCGCGTTCGCCAGCCCAGCCAGTCCGTGCACCACGCCGGGACCCGAGACGACCAGGGCCGCGCCCGGCCGTCCGGTCAGATAGCCGGCGGCCTGCGCGGCGTAGGAGGCAGATTGCTCGTTGCGCATACCGATATAGGTGATCCCGGCCTTCTGCGCGGCCGCCGCGATGGGTCCCACCGGGAACCCGACGATCCCGAACATGTACTCAACGCCCTGCTGCTTCAGGCTGCGCGCCATCAAGGTAGCGCCGTCAATGTTGCTCATGAGGTTCCTCCCGTTCGACGCTGCGTACGGTGACGGGGGTTCGGAATGCTGTCAAATCCAAGTATCGGAAATCGGATGACCGGAAGGCGTGAGCGTCCTCGTGGCGCGGAACAACGTAAGCGGCGATCTGTTTCACATAGTCCCGTCGCCTTGCACCTCTGCACGCTAGGCCTGCGTATTTGTCAGGCATGCTGCGACCGGCCTGTCGTTCTGGGGTGCAATACGACAATCGTCGCCGCCGGCATTACTCCGGAACGGCAATCGGGATCCAGGTGCGCTCCTTGTTCCGCTCCACCAGGATGGTCGAATAGGGATGCTGGGTGAATGACTGCACCCACAGGATGCGCAACGCCTGGGCGGGATCGGAGATCGGCGTTTGCTGCACCTGAAGCACGATATCACCCTTGCGGATGCCGCTGTCAGCCGCCGTGCCGGTCGGATCGACAGACGCAACCGTTACCACCATCGGACCGCCATCGTGCAATTCGGAGGCAAGTTCCAAGCCGAGATGTTGCTGCACCTTGTTGTCGGTGCTGGCGAGAACCGATTTCTCCTCCGGCCAGGCCTGGATCGCCACATGCACGGTCTGCTGCACGCCGCCACGGGAGAGCACCAGCGCGGCATCGCTGCCAACCGGCGCCACCGTGGCCTTACGGGCCAGATCACGCGGATCCCATACCTTCTCACCGTTGAAGGCGAGGATCACATCACCGGGCTTGATCTGGCCGTCCATCCTCTTGTCGCCGTCATCGTCAAGCGCGGCGACCAAGGCACCCTCCAGCCCTGGCGTGCCGATTGCCTGCTGGATCATCCAGCTAACCTGCTGGGTGCGGATCGGCAGCATGCCGGCGTTGACGACGCCGGTCGCCATCAGGCGATCAAAGACGAAACTCAAAGAGTTTGATGGAATGGCGAAGCCCACGCCGACCGATCCGGTTTCGGTCCCAGGTGCGAACAGCACGCTGTTCATGCCGATTACCTCACCCTCGAGGTTGAACAACGGGCCGCCGGAGTTGCCATGGTTGATCGCCGCGTCAGTCTGGAGGTAATCGTCGAACGGGCTTTCCATGATGTCGCGGTTGATCGCGCTGACCACGCCGGAGGTCACGGTGTTGTCGAAACCGAACGGACTGCCGATGGCAATGACCGTGTCGCCGGGCTGCACCTTGTCGCTGTCGCCGAACCGAACGGTGGGCAACTTGTGCCGACCGGCATCGATCTTGAGCAGCGCCATGTCAGCTTTCGCCGGGGTGCCGACCAACGTGGCCTTGTAGCGGACACCGTCCGAGGTGGCCACGTACACCGCGACCGAGCCCTCGATCACGTGCTTGTTGGTGGCAACGAAGCCGGACGGACCAATCAGGAAACCCGAGCCAATCGCCGTCATCGTCCGATCGGATGTGGACGCCTTCGCGATCTGTGGCGTTGTCGGTTCATCCTCCTGCTTCGGCGGCCGGACGGAGATGACACGGACAACAGCGGCTTGTACTTTGCTGACAACCGTGGCGATCTGATCGGGCTGCTGGTCCGCAAAGGCAGGCTGTCGCGGTGCCGCGGCGAGAGGCAGCACGAAAAGAACCGCGAGAATGGACCGTCTGATCATCGGATGGACCCGCTTTGTCTTGTGGTGAAGCGTATTTTTGCCGCCGGCGACGGTTGCTCCACCGCTGAACGGGACTTATGACAATTGCCTCGTCTTTAGGCTTCCATCAAACCAGCGGCAAGTGCCCGCTCGGCTGCAACAAGTAAGCAATGCATCCCGCGTTGCGGTTTGATTGGACAAATGTCTTGCGATTTGTGGATTTGCCTTGAAGACGGGCGCCGTGCCATGGGTTTGTTCGGACTCAGTGTCCATGAAAGTCAGGAACGAGCGGACCAGGCGGAAGTCAACCGGGCTGCTCCGCCAGCCGTCCGGCCGGCACGGTGACCGCTACGACATAATTCTGTCCCTCCCAGGTCTCGCTCCACAGGCGAAACCAGGTGAATATCAGCCGCGTTCCCGGCGTGCGGCCGACACTTGGCAGCTCCAGACTATGGAGCCCGAGACCGGTATCCTTTGTTTCGCAGTCAGTAAACGAATTCCAGCCATCATCGGTCCAGCGAACCCGGGCCGCCTCGGTCAGGTCGATCCGCAGCACCTTGCCGGCAGGCACGTGGTCGGCCGGCAGATCCTTGCGCCAGACCACGCAGCGTGCCACGGCCCGCTCACGCTGATAACGCTGTACGGTCTGCGGCGGCATGTCGAACACACGCTCCGCGGTCAGCGAGCGAATCAGCTTGATGTGCTCCGCATGCGCCCAGACCAGCGGCATTGCCGATCCGCTGGGTTGGCCGCGAACCAGTTCGCATGCGGCGATATCGTCGGCGTCCCACACTTGCTCGGGTAACAGGCCGCCACGCCCGGTCAGCGCCTCCATCGTGGCGAGCAGCCGTCTTGCCTCTGCGATATTACCGCGGGCCAGCTCGTAATGTGCGCGTTCACCGGTCAGCAGCGGCCAGGGACGCCCGATGCCGGTGCCATCGAACGGACCTCCATCCGGATGTTCGCCGTAGCCGTCGCCGTTATAGCGGTACCAGCAGGGCCCTGGCGGCAGTTCGACCCGCAGGACCGCGTCGATCGCCCGCACGGTGTCGAGGATGCGAGGATCATCCGGCGCGCGCAGGCCGAAGCGCACCAGGGCCAGCGCGTCGGGGCTGATCACGTCGGCAGCCGGATGAAAAGTATCCTCGATGCCGCGGTTCTTGATCTCCAACGGGCTGCGTAATCCGGCCGGCGGCGTGATCCGCACATAGCAACCGGCGACGCCGGCGCTTTCCGCTGCGGCGCTGCCGGTGGCGAAAGTCCAGTCTTCGATCGCCTCGTTCCATGCATCGGCGGTGTCGCGCATAAAACGGCCCTGCTCGGGGGCGGCGTGCATTTCGGCCAGTTCAGCGGCGATCAGCAGCGCCGCAATGGCGACCGCGAGGGTGAATGGAGAGAAGCCGGCATCCTCCTCCCACCGGTCCTGGCCGGTGATCGGGCCGCGACTCATGACAAAGCCCGCGGCCGCGCGGGCCATGGGCCAGAACGCCGGCAGGTGTTCGGCGCTCAGCACGCCATTGCGACGCGCCAGGTCGATCAGCAGAATTGGGAAAGCGCACTCATCGATCTGGATGCCACGCCAGTACGGCACGCCGTCGAGCCAGGCGTTCTGTGGCCAGTTGCCGTCCGGCTCCTGGATCGCGCGCAGATATTCCAGCACGCGGTACGCCTCATCGCCGGCACCGCAGGCGATCAGCGCACCGGCGGTCTGCACCAGGTCGCGAGGCCAGACCAGGTGGTAGCCGCCGAGGTCGTCGTCGCCCTTGCTGAAACCCCACGGGATCGACAGGCTGGCAATGAATGCACCCGGGAAGGAGGGCGATTCATGCGTCCGCAGCACGGCCGTGCTGATGCGGTAGGTGTTGCGTCCGTTTGCCGCGATCCGGTCGAGCGGCAGCAGCGCGTTCTGCCATGTCCGCCACGCCTGCGTGTAACCCTGGACGGCGGCGTCGAAGCCCTCCGCCAGGCTGAGGCGGGCGCGCAGCGCGGCCTCGGCCGGATAGCGGCCAAAGCCGAGCGCCAGGAGGATTTCACCGCCGGCGGCGGCGGCGAGGTCGAGTTCGCCGGTCAGCGCAACATTGCCGTCCGCCGCGCGGTCATAGCAGGTGCTCAACCCGCCGGTGCTGTTGATATCCATCCAGCCATCGCTGGTGCCGGCGAAACCGGCGGAGCGGGCAAGCCACGGCACCGAGGCAGCCAAGGCGAGCGAAGTGCCGTCACCCTCGGCGAACAGCATGGCCTGACCTTTGTATTGACCAATCCAGCCGGTGTTGTGCGCGCCGCCATTGACCAGATGCGGCGCGAGCAGGGCGAACAGGCGAAGCTTGCCGCCCGCCAGCGTCTCGAAGCTGATTGATTGCAGCACCACATCGCGCTTGCTGTCGGACACGATCCGCTTGACGATGCGGTAGCGTTCGTCAATCGCGGTATTGGTCAGCCGGAAAGCGGGCACGCCATCCTCGAGCGAGACGATTCGATGGTGGCAATTGCGCTTTTCCTCGGAGAAGTAGCCGGCCCCGTCGCTGACCAGCAGGCCGAAATCACGAATGCAGGCCTGGTCGACCCGGGGGTAGTAGATCTCGTTCAGGATGCCGTGGCTGACGGTGAACCACACGCGGCTCAGCGCTGTCAGCGCGGTGCCGACCCCTGCCTTGTCGCTGGACGTCCAGCGCGGTGCGATGCCAGGGTGTCCAGGTGCATCGCGCATGGCCGTCTCTCCCCATGGTGCCGGCTCGGCGCTGGAGCCTGAAGGATCGCCGCGGCGCCCGACCTGCGACGCCGCATCATCATGTCGCTGTTGCCGGCGAAAATGCCAGAGGGAGGCTCCCCCAGTGTCATCTGCCGGCTTATCCCTACGGCATTCACACCTCTCGGCAACACGCGCCTTGTCAGTGGGTTAGCAGCCGACCATTCCTCATTCGTCATGGCCGGGCTTGACCCGGCCACCTTTCCAAGCACTTGGTGCGGCGGTGGCCGGGTCAAGCCCGGCCATGACGGTGTGGGAGCCTCTCTGTCCGGTCAAGCCGATGAGATGTGTGAATGCCCTAGGGCGCAGGCCGAGGATCCACGACTGGAGAGGCGGAGAAGGGAATAATGCCAGACAAAGGCCGCCTGAAACGGATTATGACTATGCGTTCGTTAGATGGCGGTCAGATCTGATGAACCGACCGCTGCTAAGCCACGTCGCTATGTCAGTATGCAATCGGGCTATCGACGGCGGGCACCCATCGACCGTCATGCACCACGGCAAGGAACGACGCCGTCGATCCATGGTGCTGATCGGGGCCGAACGACAGCGGCGGGCCGCCGAATATGTCATGGAAGTCCTTGATGCTTTCGATCCCCTTGATCAGGCCGTCGACGTTCAGATCGCGTCCGGCTCGATCCAGCGCCAGAAGCACCAGTTGCGCGCTCGTCCAACCGGTCTCGCCCAGGAAGTTGGGGTCGCGCCCGGTTGTCGCTTTGTACTTCTGCGCGAACGCCCGCACCGCGGGACGCGAGTCATCCGGATACGCGTAGATCCCGGGTGTCATGGAAAAAAATCCCTCTCCGACGCCGCCAGGCGCCCCCGATATTGCGGTGTCATAGGATGCCGATTGGCCCATCAAGTCGACCTTCCAGCCAATTTTTTTTACCGTCGCCAGGATGATCGTGGTGTCGCGGACAATCGTCCCCAGAAGGATCAAGTCGCAGTTCGCATCGTGCAGTTTGGCGATTGGCCCATTGAAGTCGGTGTCGGTCGGCTTATGCGCGGTTTCAGCGGCAAGCGTCATGTTCATGGCCTTGAGCTGATCCACCGCCCCGGCCATGACGTCGCGGCCGAAATCAGAGTCCTGGTACATGGCGCAGACGACTTTCTTACCTTTCTCGCCGGCAAAGTATTTCACCCCGGCGCGCATCTGGTCATAGTACGACGCGAACTGGCCAAACTTCAGCCGATTGAAAGGCTCATACATCGATCGAGCGGCGGTTAGTGGAAACAGGTTCGGGACGTTCTTTTCGAACTGCATCGGCATGACCGCGTTGTTCATCGGCGTGCCGCCGTCCACCAGGGTGAAGAAAATATTGTCCCGGTTGAGCAGCTTGTTCATACCCTGCACGGCCCGCGGCACCTGATATTGAGTATCTTCCACGATCAGGTGGAGTTTTCTGCCATGCACCCCGCCCTTGGCGTTCGCCTCGTCAAAAGCTAGCCGCACGGCGTCGATGTTGTTGACCGCCTGGATCGCGGTCACGCCGGACAGGTCGGTGATCGATCCGATGACGATCTCGGTATCCGTGACACCACGCACAGACTCGGCTGCCTTGGTTGAGGCGGCATGGAACATGGCCGCGGTTGTCGCCATCGCCAGCAGCGGAATGGCGAGCCGGTTTACGCGGCATGGCAACCACCAGGACGTTCGCAGGCAGTATTTTTTCATCGCAATATTCTCCCGGACCTTCCTGATCGGTTTGACGAATAGCCGAATTGCTTTGCGTGTTCTAGTCTGCTCACTGGTTCAACCCGCCGGTCGCGGCAAAGACGTGGGTCCCTAGCCTGCGCCTAACGGCATTCACGCATCTCATTGACCTGACCGGGCAGGGAGGCTCCCACACCGTCATGGCCGGGCTTGACCCGGCCACCGCCGCACCAAGTGCTTGGAAAGGTGGCCGGGTCAAGCCCGGCCATGACGAATGAAGAACGGTCGGATGCTAACCCACTGACAAGGCCCGCCTTGCCCAAACGTGTGAACGCCGTAGGGCCTGCGCCGGGGATGACACTAGGGGCGTCAGATGCGTCAGCCTTATAGCCGGTCAGTATTAATTCCCGGAATGAGGCATCCATGGTCACACTATCCGCGCCAAAGCTGAGCAGACTGATTCTTCGCTTGTGGACAATAAATTTTAATCTAATACCGAAACTGTAGACTATTGCCTCCAACCCCTGACACATGCGTTCCGGAATACAAACCCAAGAAGCCTCTGCCCGATGTTCCGGAGCCAGCGATCTTTCAAGATTTCTTTGTTAAAGAAACGAGTATCTTCTCGGTGCTCCTCCGTGGTTCTTGGTGTCCTCTGTGGTTGAGTCTTATCAAAGCATGAACCGTAACGATCGCCTCCATGACCCCGCTCCGTGAAATACAGAACTCCCCTGCCTGGAGCGCCAAAGTCCCCGCGACATTTGCTAACTGCTTGACTTCAATCCAAGACGTTCCTGGACTGAAACGCAGGAGAGCGCGAATGACCAAAAGTCGCGGGATTGATCGCCCCATTGACCGGTCTGGCAGGAAATCAATCAGCGTCGAACGGCCCGTTCCATGCCCGGAGGCCGTGCGTCTAACTTTCCATTGCTGTATCACATAGCCGCGCGATCAGCAGCTCCAGTGGCTTCCGTCTTCGCGCAGCCGTCTAGCTGCTTGCCTGCAGCTGCTCCCGCATTCGGCGGGCACGCGCCAAGACCTTGTTCTCGATGTCGCCGACGGTGGAGTCCGCCACCGTCGCGTCGACCCACTGGCCATTCTCCAGCACCTGGCGGAAGAGATTGACCCGGATGCCATCGCTGCGAAGGTCGCGGCTGAGGATGTAGATCGTCGCCTTGAACCGTTCACCGCTCGTGCCCGGCGGCGTATACCAGTCGGTGATGATCACACCGCCGAATGGGTCGGCCGAGGCCAACGGCATGAACGCAATGGTATCCAGCGCGCCGCGCCACAGGAACGCATTGACGCCAAGACCGGAGCCGAGACCGGAGCCCCACCGCCCTGGTCCCTGTTCGCGCCCTTGCCAATGCCGAAGATGGTGCCGCTGTCATCGCCACCCAGGCGGGTTACGGTTGGATCACCCGCCGTGCCGCTGCCCAGGCCGCCGAACTCCGGCGGGGTCGGGTTCGGCTTGACATTATCGGAGGAGCATGCCGAAACAGCCAGTACGACGCTCAATGCCACGGGAAGCAACAGGGCGGAGAACGGTGTCGGGCGCGTTGCCATGGCTTGCCTTGATCGAACTGTCGGTTGGGAGACTGTCTCTAGTGCGAGTCCCGCCTATCAGCAATCGGCATTATCCAGCCGCGTGGTTTGCTCGTCGAGAGCGTCCGCGAACACGAAAACGGCGGGACATTGTCCCGCCGTCTCATGTCCAGACGTCGAGTAGCAGAAAGTTACCAGGTCAGAACCGTGGCAAAGTCGAAGCCTTGACCATGCACGTTGCGCGTGGTGCTGCCGGGGTTCGCGCCGGCGGCATTGACCCCAAGCGCACCCGTGGCGAAGTCGAAGCCGCCCTGGTGGCGTTGCTCGTATAAATATTCGCCGACCAGCTGGATGCCGGGGCGAGCTTGTAGTTGCCGCCGAACGCAACTTCGAACTCATGGCGTTGCGAAATCCCGGTCAGGCGAGCATCGCCCTGCGTGTCGATGATGCCAACTTCGGCGCCCAGGACCAGCGGACCGTTGGCATAGGTCAGACCGGTGACCACCGCGTTGGTCGGCGCACCGCCGGTCGGACGCATGGCCAACTGGCCGTTGACCGCACCACCGATGTAGTCGGCGGCGGCGGTGATGTTGAATGAGGTGACCGCAATGCCAGCCTTGTAGAAGCTGAGGTTGTCGTAGCGGAAGCCGGCGGGATTGCCGGTCCGCGTCGTCGGCTGAAAACCAACCGTCCCCGCCGGCGAACCAATGACCTGGGCCGTCACGTTTTCCTTGCCGGCGGTTTCATAGAAGCCATAGGCCTTGAAGTCGACCGGACCGAACGTCTGCTGATACCGCAGGCCGACGCCAACCTGGTTGAACCAGCGGGTGGCATCGCCGCCGGAGGTGTTGGAGATGCAGTTCTGGCTTGGCCTGGACGCAGAGCGTCGGATGAGCGCGTCGGGCCCTGCGCGTTCTGGAAGGCGTTGCCCATGTTTGGGGCATACTGCAGGCCGAAGTCGAAGCCGAAGAATTGCGGCGACAGGTAGACGATCTTGTTGTTGCCGTATTCGGCACCAGCCTGCGCCAACCAGACGAACGGCGGCGCTGACCCCGCCAGGCCCTGTGGACTGCAAGTCTGATCGCCGCCGTTGAAGTTGCCGATACCGGCGTCCCAGCACTGCGTGGTGAAGATACAGTTGTCGAACAGGCCGAGCACGCCGTCGGTCTGGCCGAAGCGCACGAGACCGGCCTGATCGGTCGCCAGGTAGGTGAAGGCGCGGCGAACGAAGACGGTCTGAGCCGAGGTATTTCCGCTCGGGCTGTTCGCGGTGCCGTAGGTGGTGACGGCGGTCGTCGAAGCAATATTGGCTGCCGTGGGAAAGTTGTTGAAGCCGTTGGGGCTGCTCTGAAGTTTTCGCGCAGTTCGACCGAGGCGCCGTAGCGCAGGCCATTCGCGGCCAGGCCGTCAAAGCCAGGATACAGACGCATGTAGCTGCCGATGCCGACCGGATTCAGCTTGTATCCGTTCGGCGTGCCGTTGGCGTTTACGCCTTTGTCAAGGCTGGTATAGTTGGCGGTGACGTCCACTTCGACGCGGCCGTTCAGGCGGATCACGATGGTGCCCGGGCGCCGGCACGGCATTGACATTCGGCGCATAGATGGTGCTGAGCGGCCCGGCGGCGACGCTGCCGGTCGGCGTGTTGGCGATACCCCAGGCGTTGTTGTTGTTGTTCGCGGCCGGACCGGCACCGTATGGCGTGGCCGACTGACCCTGGTTCGGGTGGGCGGGCACGCTTGTCTGGGCAAGTGCCAGTCCGCCGGACGCTCCCAGAATGGCCGCGCTGGCCATGAGAAGCTTACGCATGAAAATCCTCCTTATGTCACCGGCTTGCCGGCGATTTTCCCCAAGGCCCCGCCCGTGAAGTCCCGCACCTGACGAGGCGGCCAGACCCGTGCGAAAGTAATGACAACTGGTCCACATCCTCGCAACCCAGTTTGGCACCGCAGCATGGCAATTCCGAAACACTGTGGCTATGGGGTCACAAGCGGCCGACGTGTCGCTGCTAAAGCACCGCGTATAGGGACAGGCGTCCCACCAAACGCGGTCAGGGCGACAGGGCACCGATCGCGCCGACCGCCTCGCACGCCCATGGCGGCAGACGTCGGATCGTTTGACCGTCGACGCCACCGAGGGCCGCAAGGCGCATCGATGTCGGGGTTGCTCGGAGCTGGATCGCCATCGCCACCCAGCGTGATGGACCCAGGCTTCGCGCGCCCGGATGGCTTGCGGTCGGGAAGACCGGCGAGAGGAAGGCAAGCGACACGCCGGCACTGGCCGCTCGCCTTAACTCCACCACCGAGTGAGCCGAGCTGGTGACGAGGCGGCGCGAGCGGATCAGGCCGCGCCAACGTCCGCCGCGCAAATGCACACCCGCTTTCAGCGCATGGGCCAGCCGGACATCGCCCGCCACCACCAGCACCAGCCGCCGTTCTCGGCAGATCCGCGACAGGTCGCGGCCCAGGGCTTCCCGCCCGCGAACCCCATCGTGCCGCAACACCACGCCCGCTCGGCCGCGCGGCAGGCGAGCAACGGCATCGCGTGGATCGGGCAGCCGCCGGTCGTCGGTGAACAGCCACAGCCGGGGCAGGGACGAGGGTTTCCCGCGCAATCCCCAGGCCAGCAGTTTGCCGTCCAAGCCGCGCTATGCCTTCAGGTAATGATCCCGATAGCGCGTCCGCAGGCTGGTCTTCAGCAGCTTGCCGGTGGCGGTGTGCGGCAGCTCCGGCACCACCAGCACCTCATCCGGCAGCCACCATTTGGCGACCTTGCCTTCATACAATGCCAGCACCGACGCCGGATCGACCGTGCATCCGGGCGCGCGGCACCACCAGCAGCAGCGGCCGTTCGTCCCATTTCGGGTGCGTGGCGGCGATCACCGCGGCCTCGGCCACGTCGGGATGCGACACGGCGATGTTCTCCAGCGTGATCGAACTGATCCACTCGCCGCCGGACTTGATCACGTCCTTGGAGCGGTCGGTGATCTCCATGAAGCCGTCCGGATCGATCGTCGCCACGTCGCCGGTGGCGAACCAGCCATCCGCGTCCAGCGCGCTGCCCGGCGGCTCACCATAATAGGCGCTGGCGATCCACGGCCCGCGCACCATCAGGTCGCCGAACGCCACACCGTCCCATGGCAGTTCACTGGCCGTCGCCGTCGACGATCTTCATGTCGATCCCCGGCAGGATACGGCCCTGCTTCAGCATGTGCCGCACCGCCTCGTCCGGCGACAGCTCCAGATGTGCGGGTTTCGGCGCGTTATAGGTGCCGACCGGGCTGAGTTCCGTCATCCCCCAGCCATGCTCCACCGCCACGCCGTACTCGTCGCGGAACGCCTCGATCAGCAAGGGCGGCGCGGCCGATCCGCCGGTCATGATGCGCTTGACCGTCTGCAACCGTTCGCCGCTGGCGCGCAGGTGCTGCAGCAGTCCCAGCCAGACGGTCGGCACGCCAGCAGGTGAAGGTCACTCGCTCCGTGTTCAGCAAAGTGGCCATGCTGGCGCCGTCCAGGTGCCGGCCGGGCAGCACCAGCGAAGCTCCGGTCAGTGCCGCCGCATAGGGAATGCCCCAGGCATTGACGTGGAACATCGGCACCACCGGCAGCACCCGGCTGGTCGCACTGATGTTCAGCACATCCGGCAGCGCCGTCGCATAGGCGTGCAGGAGGTCGAGCGATGGCTGTACAGCACCCCCTTCGGCCGCCCCGTGGTGCCCGAGGTGTAGCACAGCGCGCTCGCCGTGTTCTCGTCGAACATCGGCCACGTGTAATCCTCGTCCGCGGCGTCCATCAGCTGGTCGTAGCAGGCCAGCGTCATGCCGGGCGCCAGCGTCACCTCCGGCATGTTCGCCGCATCGGTCAGCATGACGACGGTCCTGACGCTGCCGGCGATGTGCGGCGCGATGGCGCTGATCAGCGACGCGAAGCTGACGTCCACGAACAGCACTTTGTCCTGCGCGTGATTGATGATGTAGGTGATGTCGTCGGGGTGCAGCCGCGGGTTGATGGTGTGGCAGATCGCCTGCATCCCGGACGCGGCGTAATAGACCTCCAGGTGGCGGTAGCCGTTCCAGGCCAGGGTGCCGACCCGGTCCTGCGGCTCGACGCCCAACGCGGTGCAGCACCCGGACCAGGCGGCGGGCGCGCCGCTCGACGTCCGCCCAGGTATAGCGGTGGGTGGTGTTCTCGTGCGTGCGGGAGACGACCTCGGCGGCGCCGTGATGCCGCGCGGCATGCGTCAGGATCGAGGAAATCATCAGTCCATGCGACTGCATCAAGGCGAGCACGTCGTCACCTCCGGGTTGCCTGTTCTATTGTGCGGGATGATAGGGGAACTTGCGGGCAAAAGAAGGGGAAACCATTGTGGGAGAAGTGATTATTGTCACCGGCGGCAGTCAGGGGATCGGCGAGGCGGTTGCCCGGCTGGCGGCGACCCGAGGCTATGCGGTCGCGTTGACCTACCAGTCGAACCAGGCACTGGCGAACGCCGTCGTCGCCGGCATCATGGCCGCCGGAGGCAAAGCCATCGCCGTGCGCGCGGAAATGGCCGATGAGGCCTCGATCCTGGCGCTGTACCGTACCGTGGACGAATCGCTCGGCCCAGTCACCGCCTTGGTCAACAACGCCGGTACGCCCGGGCCGATGGGGACGATCGACACGGTGACGGCGACCGTGCTGGACACGGTGCTGGCGGTGAACGTCCGCGCGCCGTTCCTGATGATCCGCGAAGCGGTGGCTCGCATGGCGACCGATCGAGGCGGGGCAGGCGGGGCGATCGTCAACGTCTCCTCGCGCGCGGCAGAATTGGGCGGGGCGGGCGAGTGGATCCACTACGCAGCGTCAAAAGGGGCGCTGGACAGCCTGACGGTCGGTGCGTCCAAGGAACTGGCGATGCGCGGCATCCGTGTGAATGGCGTCAGCCCCGGGCTGATCCAGACCGATCTGCACGCCCGCGCCGGCCTGCCGGACCGGCTCACCAAGCTGGTCGGCGGCGTACCGATGGGTCGTGTCGGCAGTACCGAAGAAGTCGCCAACGCCGTCCTCTGGCTGCTATCTCCGGAAGCGTCCTATATCACAGGCGTGACGGTGCCGATCTCTGGAGGGCGTTGATACGGAGATGGTTGAGTTCGTCCGCATGTTGGATGGGTTTCCAGCCCTGATGAAACGCGCCGCGAACACTGTAAGGGCAGCATCGGCAATAAGTGCGTCAGCACGCCGATAAAGCTGCCCGACAAAACAAAGTCTCAGGGCCTGTTCGATACTGCAATTCGCAGCGATTAATTTCGGACAGGCCCTGAGGGCTATGGATCTGGACCGCGCATGCGGATTGGACATCGTTGGGCCGAGTGGTGGCCGATCCGCGGTCGATCATCACAAAATGACAGGCTTGATCGTTTCCGGACACCTGATGACGTAGAAGTCGCCGTGGCGCACTATGCGACGAGCGTCATAGATCAGGAGGACGTTCATGGAACTCAAGACAGCCCTCATCGTCGGCGTCGGCCCCGGCCTGAGCGCTTCGCTGGCGCGCCTGTTCGCCAAGCATGGGCTGCAGGTGGCGATGGCCGCCCGCAATCCCGACAAGCTGGCGCGGCTGGCGGAGGAGACCGCCGGCGTCACCTTCGCCTGCGAAGCCACCGAACCCGAGGAGGTTGCCGCACTGTTCGACGTGGTGATCGCCACCCAGGGCGTGCCCGACATCGTCGTCTACAACGCCAGCGCCCGGGCGCGCGGCCCGGTCACCGACCTCGATCCGGCGGAGGTCGCGCGGGCCATCGCGGTCAGCGGCTTCGGCGGCTTTCTGGTGGCGCAGCAGGCGGCGCGGCACATGATCGCGCGTGGCTCCGGCGTGATCCTGCTGACCGGCGCGTCGGCCAGCGTGAAGGGCTATCCGAACTCGTCGTCCTTCGCGATGGGCAAGTTCGCCCTGCGCGGGCTGGCGTCGAGCATGGCGCGCGAGCTGTCGCCGAAGGGCGTGCATGTCGCCCACTTCGTCATCGACGGCGGCATTCGCAGCGCCAACCGGGCCGATCCGAACGACGCGCCGGACAGCACGCTGGACCCGGACGCCATCGCCGAAACCTACTGGCAGGTCGCCAACCAGCCCCGCAGCGCCTGGACCTGGGAGGTGGAACTGCGCCCCTGGCTAGAGAAATTCTAACCGAACGTTTGATAATTCTACTAGGCCGGCCATCCGACGCGGTTCTCTGCGCTTCCGGTGCTCACGGACTGGCGTCCGCTGCGCTCCGGTTCTCGACAACCACGCCGGCTGACTCGGCCTAGCGAATTCTGAAACGTTCGCGACGGCTGGTCAGGGTCTGGGATTGCGCGGGCGCAGGTCGGTGATGCGAAGGATGATGCCGTCGGGGTGGGTTTGGCTGGGGGTGCGGCTTACCGTCATGTCCCAGTTCTCTGCGGCTTCCGCTAGTTCTTGGTTCGCTTTCGCGCCTTTCAGGAACAGGCAGACGCCGTCTTTGGTCAGGAACCGCTGGGCCAGTGGCAGCAGGCGGGGCAGGGGGGCCAGGGCTCGGGCTGTTACCAGCGCGGCCGGGGCGACATTGGCGGCTTCGATCCGGCAGGCGTGGACGGTGGCCGGGGCGGCGGTGTCCAGCACCGCGGTGCGCAGGAAGGCGGCCTTGCGGCGGTCGGACTCGATCAGATCGAAGGGTACGGCGGTGGCGATCGCCAGCACCAGACCAGGAAACCCGCCACCGGTGCCGAGATCAACGGCGCGCGCCGCACCCGCCGGCAGCAGCGGAATCAGTTGCAGCGAGTCCTCGATATGCCGCTGCCACACCACCCCGGCATCCCGCGCCGCGACCAGATTGAGCGTCGCGTTCCATCGCAACAGCAGGTCGGCGAACCGCCGCAGCCGGTCGGTGGTCTCAGGCGAAACCGCATTGGCATGGCGCATCAGTCAGACCCCCCGGCGCACTCCATGCGTCGCCTTGCAGACATCGCCCGCGGCAATCTCATGAACAGGCGGTCGAGGTCGTATCGCCACTGTGGGCCGCCCGCATCTGCCGCACGATCTCGCGGAACCGCGCCAGCACCGGCGGCAGCACGGCTCGTCGCATTGCCAGATGCAGCGGCGCGGACAACCCGGGGCAGTCCGTCAGAGCCCGATAGACGATACTCTCGCCGCCGAGACGCCGCATCGACGTGGGCACGATGGTCACGCCCAGGCCGGCGGCGACCAGGCTGAGCGTTGCCGGCAACCGCGGCGCCTCTTGCGCCACCATCGGGCTGAAGCCGACCGCTCGGCAGGCGGCGAGAATGGTGTCGTAGAGCCCGGGACCCGCCGGGCGGCGATACAGCACGAAAGCTTCCGACGCCAGGCGGGCGAGCGGCAACGGGGTATCGGCGTCCAGGGCGAGCCGATGGCCGCTCGGTAGCGCCACCAGCATGGGCTCGTCCAGAACCGCATCGACCCGTAAGCCGGCCACGCTGGCAACCGGCGACCGGACGAACGCCGCATCCAGTCGCTCATGCAGCAGCGCGTCCACCAGCTCTCCCGTGCCCGCCTCCTCCAGAACAATCGACACGCCCGGTTGGGCTTCCCGTAATGTCCGGATGACCGCCGGCACGAACGGGTGCAGAGCGGCGGAACTGGTAAAACCGACCGCCAGGCGCCCCTGCTCGCCCCGTGCGGCCCGCCGCACCGCCTGGACGACGCCCTCGGCGCGTGCCAGCACGGCGCGGGCTTCTTCCAGCAGCGCCTTGCCAGCCTCGGTCGGACGCACGCCGCGCGGCATCCGGTGCACCAGCAATACGCCCAACTCGATTTCCAACCCGCGAAGCAGCCGTGTCAAAGGCGGCTGCTGCATGCCCAGCCGCTCAGCCGCGCGGGTCACATGGCCTTCCTCAACCACGGCAACGAAAGCTCGGAGCCGGCGAAGTTCGATCAGGTCCATATCGCCAAGGTATCGCAAATCGTGCCCAGGTGCATTGGACATCATGATTGGCGCGGCGCATCTGTCAGGCGGACGTGTCGGCCACGGGCCAGGGGGAGCAGCAAAATGAGCATCGTCGGACCGGGAAGCGGTCATACGCGCCAATTCCTGCTTTGGATCGCGCATCGGCCGCGAACTTACGCCGAGACCATGGAGGCGTGGCGTACCTCCTGCCCGCGGCTGAGCGCCTGGGAGGACGCGATGGCGGATGATTTGATCCGGGTCGATGCCGAAGGCATCTCGTCGCACGGGCAGGCCGTCGTGCGTCTCACCAGAAAGGCAGCAATCCTATTGCAGGAGGCGATTGACGATGTTCAACCCTCCAATCCGGCTCGACCGGGGGCTGCCGTGTCAAATCGTTGCGAACGACCGATCAACCATTCCGGCGACGATGCGACATGACGGCTGAGACCGGTCCGGTCAGCCTGCCAACCAGCGAGCTTCCGTGGCGCGACCGACCCACCCTCGGCACCTTGTTCCTGGGCTTTCTTGGCATCGGCTTGGCCGGATTTGGCGGCGTACTGCCGTTGGCCCGCCGCATGATCGTCGAGCAGCGCCGCTGGCTGACGGCTGAGGCGTTCACCGAGGTCCTCAGTCTTTGCCAATTCCTGCCAGGTGGCAACGTCATCAATCTTTCCATGGCGGTCGGCCTCGAGTTTCGTGGCGTGGCTGGCGCCGCGGTCTGTCTGCTGGGTCTGATCGCCGCGCCGACCGTCGTCGTGATCGCCCTTGGCGCGCTGTATGATCGTTTCCAGACCGATCCCGTCCTGCTGCATGTCTTTGCCGGTCTTGCCGCGGCGGCGGCAGGACTGCTCGTTTCGACAGCCCTGAAGATGATGGCGCCGCTGCGGACCAAGCCTGTGTCGCTGCTGATAGTCGCGGTGTTCTTTGTCGCCATTGCCGTGCTGCGCTTGCCATTGTTGCCGACGATGCTGGTCCTGGCGCCGGTCAGCATCCTTGTGACGTGGCGGATACCGGCGTGACGGCGATACTGGTTTCCCTCGCCAGCATTTTCGCTGAACTCTCGCTGCTCGCCTTCGGGGGCGGAAACACCATCCTGCCGGAGATGCAGCGTCAGGTCGTCGAGGTGCACCACTGGATGACGGCGCGGGATTTCAGCGCCCTATTCGCCTTGGCGCAGTCTGCGCCGGGGCCGAATCTGATGATCGCTCCTCTGCTCGGTTGGCGCATCGCCGGATGGTCGGGCCTGCTGATTTCGTCGCTGACAATGTTCGTTCCGTCGTCCTTGGTCACTGGACTGGCCTTGGGCGTGTGGCGACGCTTCAAGCACAAGCCCTGGCGGCGCATCGTGCAGGCGGGGCTGATTCCGATGACGGTCGGCCTGGTGGCGTCAAGCGCGGCGCTGATCGTGCGGGCCTCCGATCAAACCGCCGGCCTGGTCGCGATCACCCTCGTCTGCTCGTCTGTCAGCTTGAAGACCACGGCGCATCCCCTCTGGGTGCTCGCGGGCGGTGCGCTGGGAGGCCTGATCGGCCTTGGTCAGCTTTGACAATGGTGACGGCCGAACGACTTGAGGACAGCCGCCACCGAGCAACGGTTTGGCAGCATGAGCAACAAGGCTCTGTCATCAATGCGCGTCGGCCGGCGGCGCCTTGGGCGGCGCCACTTTGCGCATCAGCGGCACCATAGCGGCAGCGATGCCGAGGCAGAGCATCAGGGCCAGGAAGGCGTCGGCATAGGTTTCGGTCTGCGCCTCCCGCATCGTCAGCGACCATAGCTCTCGTAATGCGATCGCATGCCCCAGTGCCGCGTCGCCTCCGCTGAACGCGGTCGCGCTGGCGCCGAACCGGCGGAGCATTTCGAGCATCGCCGTGTTGCTGTTGTTCAGATGCTCCGCCAAGCGCAGGAAGTGCAGATTGGTGCGGTCGTTGAGGATCGTGCCGCAGCTGGCTATGCCGATTGCGCCGCCCAGATTGCGCATCAGGTTGAACAGACCGGACGCCAGCCTCAGCCGGTCGGGCGCCAGGCCGCCCAAGGTCAGCGTCACCGTGGGCGCCACGGCGAATTGTTGCGAAAAGCCGCGGAATGCCTGCGGCAACAGCAACTCCCGCCAGCCCCAGTCATGCGTGATGGGAGAGAAGTTCCACATGCTGAGGGTGAAGCACGCCAAGCCGAACATCATCAGCCAGCGCAGGTCAATCTTGCGCGCGACGAAGGTGTAGACCGGGATCGCCATGATCTGGAAGATCCCGGTCGAGAACACCGCCAGACCGATCTGCAAGGCACTGAAGCCCCGCACCCGACCGAGGAAGAGCGGCGTCAGATAGATCGTCGAGAAGATGCCAACGCCGGTGATGAAGGAGAAGAAGCATCCTAGTGCGAAATTGCGGCTTTGCAGCGCCCGCAGGTCGACCACTGGGCGACTGAAGACCAGGCTGCGCCAGATGAAGGCAACGCCGGCGAGACCGGAAATCCACGCCGTGGCGCGGATCGTGGTGTCGCCGAACCAGTCCCATCGCGGACCTTGCTCCAGCGTGTATTCCAGGCAGCCGAGGAAAATCGCCATCAGCGCCATGCCGAGATAGTCGGCACCTTTCAGCAACGACAGGTCGGGCTTGTCGATCCTCACCAGGATCGGCACGACAATAGTAACGAACAGGCCGGGCACCAGATTGACGAAGAACAGCCAGTGCCAGGAGTAGTTGTCGGTGATCCAGCCGCCAATGGTCGGACCCAGGGTCGGCGCGAGTGACGAGATCGCACCGATGGTCGCGGCGGCGATGACGCGCTGGTGGTTCTGGAAGTAGAAAAACGCCGTGGTGAACACCGTCGGGATCATCGAGCCGCCGAGGAAGCCCTGCAGCGCGCGAAAGATGATCATGCTCTGGATGTCCCAGGCCCAGCCGCACATCAGGCTGGTCAGGGTGAACCCGGCAGCCGAGGCGCAGAACAGCCAGCGCGTCGACATCACCCGCGAGAGCCAGCCGGACATCGGGATGACGATGATCTCGGCCGTCAGGTAGCTGGTCTGCACCCAGGCCAATTCATCGGCTCCTGCCGACAACCCGCCGCCGATGTCGCGCAACGAGGCGGCGACGATCTGGATATCGAGCAACGCAATGAAGAAACCGACGCACATGGTAGCGAATGCAAATACCTTCGCTGCCATGCCGAGCTCCGCTGGTGCGGACGCGGCGACTGATTGGCCGGCCGTGGTCGTCGTGCTCATCGCGCCGCGGTCTTACCCGCGCTCCCCGGCCGCCCGTTGTCTTGCCGCAGATCGACGTCGGCGTACACGGATAGGCCCGGGCGCAGACGCCCCAGCTCCGACGCGTCGCCGTCGAGCAAGATACGCACCGGCACGCGCTGCACGATCTTGGTGAAATTGCCGGTCGCGTTCTCCGGCGGCAGCACGCTGAACTGTGCGCCGGTGGCGGGCGCCAGGCTGGCGACGTGACCGTGAAACACCTCATCGGGCAGCACGTCGGCATGAATCGTCGCCGCTTGCCCAGAACGCATGTGCGCCAGCTGGTTTTCCTTGAAGTTCGCGTCCACCCACAGTCCACGCGCCGGCACGAGGGCGATCAACTGCGATCCGACGCCGGCGAACGCACCGGTCCGGGCGCTGCGATTGCCCACCGTGCCGTCGAAGGGTGCCCGCAGTTCGGTGTAGCCGAGGTTCAGGCGCGCGGTGTCGCGATCGGCTATCGCGCCCTCCAGCGCGGCTTGCGTCTGCTGCTTCTGGGTGTCGATCACGTCGATCTGGCGCTGCGCCGCATCCAGCGCGGCGCGGGCTTTCGCGCCGCCGGCCAGCGCCTTCTTGTAGTCGGCGTCAGCCGTCTGGAAGGATTGTAATGAGGCGGCCGCGGTCCGCGCCAGGCTTTGGAAGCGCACCTGATCGTCGTGGGCGCGCACGGTTTCCGCGTCGGCCGCCATGATGCCGGCCAGGGCCTCGGCGATCATCGCCTGCTGCAGGCGCCGCGTGGCGTCCAGGTTCGCCAGCGTCGCCTGCTGGCCGGCCACCATGGCCTCGGCCCGCGCCAGCGCGGCGCGATAATCGCGATCGTCCAGCCGGATCAGCAGATCACCGGCGTGTACCATCTGGTTGTCGGTGACCGCGACCAGGCTGATGAAGCCGGAAACTTTCGGCGCCATCACTGTGACATCGCCGCCAACATAAGCGTCGTCGGTGCCCTCAAAGAAGCGGCCGACCGTCCACCAGTCGTAGCCATACCAGGTTACCGCGGCAACGATCGCCAGGGCAGCGGCGAGCATGGCCAGTCGTTTCAAGCCGCGGCTGTGCGGCTTGGTCTGGGTGATCGCGCCGGTTGTTCGTTCCAGCGCGGCGGTGCTCATGGCGGCCTCCTGATAGCGACGGACCCGAAGTGATAGCCGTCATGCCGACGCAGCGTGGGTTTGTTAGCCGGCCGAAGCTTTCATCTGAATGTGATACTAGCACGGTAAATATCAACATGCAAGTCTCTATCCTCTCGCATGGCATGGCTTCGTCCGCGGCGCGATCACAGCCCAATGATTGCCCGTCCTTGCCGAGCGGCGGGCGGCGCAAAAGCGCTTGCGAGGCGATCGGCGAAGCTTTAGGAAGGAGAGCCTTCGCAGGGATATGCAGCGAATGGGCGCGTAGCTCAGCGGGAGAGCATCGCCTTCACACGGCGGGGGTCACAGGTTCAATCCCTGTCGCGCCCACCATTCAAGCCAATGCAATACGGGCCGAGGCTAGCGGAAGTAATTTGCTGATTAGAAAGAAGCGGACAATCCCCCGCTGGTGGCGGGTGAAGCCAAGTTGAGCGACGCCAAGCGACCCCAGAATCTCACGCATCGTCACCCGGTCGCCGCGCCCAGAGAAAACATCCATTGCGATTGTTTAAATAAAACCACCGCGTCAGCTCGCGTGGGAATGTTCAGGCTTTGGCCGGCACGCGGTCTATATGCGGTCACCTATATGGGATATGGAGCGCCGACCGCGCTTCAAGGACGTGCTTCGTCTTGGCATGGTCCCACCGCTGATCTATCGAGTTTGACCATGAGTATACATAACCTGATCATCCGGACCTGTCACCGCGCTCCGCTTTTCCCTATCCATTCGTGCAAAAAGCTCTGCCCTGATGAACGATTTTGCCGCACCCGTTAGCTCGATACATCTCGCTTACGGTCTGGACACACCTCTGCCCGATGAGATGTTCGTGGGCAAAGGCGTGGTGTTCCATATACGCGGATGGTGTTACTCGTCGGACGGGCCGCTCATCAGCCTTGAAGTCGTGGTGGGCAATGCGGTGATGCCCATTCCTAATCATTCTTGGGCCCGCATAGACGTGTTTGCGGACCAATGTCCCAGCAAGGACCGAAGCGGGTACAGCCTGCTCAGCGGCTTCGAGGGCTTCCTACCGTTGGATGCCGCCATGCATGGCCGGGAGGTTACACTCATCCTCCGCGCCACGCTCAAGGGCGGCGACATCGTCGAGCGCCCACTCGGCGGCATTCGGCTCCTGGCCGGATATGGCGCCCTTCCGACCGCGGTCGAGTGGCAGGGACAGGGTCCGCGCGTCGCCATCTGCATGGCGACCTACAACCCGCCGCTTGCGCTGTTCAAGGCCCAGGTCGCGTCACTGCAGGCGCAAACCCACACGAACTGGGTTTGCATCATCATGGACGACTGTACCGAGCACGAGCATTACGACCGAATCCGCTATTTGTTGAAAAGTGATTCGCGGTTCTTCTTGTTTCAGAATCGCAGGCGGCAGAACTTCTATAGAAACTTCCAGGAAGGGCTGCGCCGCACGCCGGCGGATGCTGATTTCGTTGCGTTATGCGACCAGGACGACGTGTGGAATCCCGATAAGCTACAAGCGCTGCTGACGGCCTTCCAGTCCGACACGCAACTGGTCTACAGCGACGCTCGCGTGGTCGACAAGAGTGGCGATGTCCGGTCGGAGACATTCTGGACGTTGCGCCGGAACAACTTTTCCGACCTATCGACGCTGATGGTGGCGAACACCATCACCGGCGCGGCAAGCCTGATCAGAGCCGCTTTACTGGCGGACATCCTGCCCTTCCCGGAACCGATCGGGGCCGCCTTCCACGACCACTGGATTGGTCTTGCGGCGCTGCTGAAGGGCAGCATCGGCTATGTCGATCGTCCGCTCTATGACTACATCCAGCACGCAGACGGCGTGATCGGCCATAACTACAACGAATGGCCCGGATTGGGTTCGGCCTTGAAGCAGATGCTGCGGGCCGCGCCCCGGCGCAGCCGCATGGCGCAAACAGCAACCGTGTTGCTGAAACAGTCGTTCGACGACTACACGTTCGTGCTGCAGAAAATCATGCTGGCGCGCACTCTTCTATTGCGCAATCCTGAGGCGCAGCCGGCGAAGCGTGACATTGTGCAGCGCTTCGCAAGCTTCGAGACTTCAATTCGCGCGGCGTTTCACGAAAAAATTGTGGCAATGCGCACGCGCCGCCCGACGCTCAACCTGGAGGGGATGTATATTTGGGCGATTGCCGGCGCGCGATTGCGCAACTACGTATTCCGCTATAAGCGCCGCGACTTGCTGAGGCTGCAAACTGAACGCCCTGGCACCCGCTTGCTCCACGCCGTGATCCCGGGCGGCACACCCTCCCGCATTGGCGATCAGACATCGGTCGGCCTGCCGGTCCCGGCACCGTCGCAAAACCAGGCCAAGCGCGGCGGTATTCCGGTGCTGGAGTTTGGCGGCACCAAGTGGATCCACCACAACATTTCGGGCCTTACCCTTGATATTTCGGACCAGCATCCGAAACGGGTCAACATCCTGCTTGCGACGATTGACTTCAAGTATGTGTTCGGCGGCTATATCGGAATGTTCAACCTCGCCCTGCGGCTGAAGCGAGAGGGCTATCGAACTCGCATCATCTTGCACGAGCAAACCGAATGGGACATGGAGGATTGGCGCCACCAGATCCAGAAGTATCCCGGCATCACCACGCTGTTCGATGAGATCGAAACGATTTCCCGTTTCGACCGATTAATCCCGGTCGAGGTCAATCCCCAGGACCGCTTCGTGGCAACCAACTGTTGGGCCGCCCACATCGCCCATGCAACCGTGCAGCAACTCGATGAAAAGCGCTTCCTGTTCATGGTCCAGGAGTATGAACCTTACTTCATGGGAATGAGTTCAATCAACGCGCTGTTTCAGCAGGCATACACGTTCCCGCAGATTTCGCTGTTCTCCACGGAGCTGCTGCAGGACTTTTTTCGCCGCGAGCAGATCGGTGTCTTCGCGCGCCCTGATGGCGAGCGCGACGCGACTGTATTCAGCAACGCAATCCAAAAATTCAAGCCGACGCGTGAGCTGCTGCTTCGTAACCAGCGACGCCTGCTGTTCTATGCCCGTCCGGAGGAACATGCGGCGCGCAACCTGTTCGAACTCGGCATGATCGCGCTCGCCAAGTTGGTGCGCGATCCACGGGTGAACCTCGCCAACTGGTCCTTCCACGGGATCGGCTCGATCGATCGAGGCAACACCCTGGAGCTCGCCTGCGGTATTCCGCTGGAGCTGGTACCGAAGACCAGCCTGCAGGAGTACATCGAGCTTATGCCAAGCTTTGATGTGGGCCTTTCCCTCATGCTGACGCCCCATCCAAGCCTGGTGCCGATCGAAATGGCCTCGGCCGGCATGTGGACCGTGACGAACACCTTCGCCAACAAGACGGCGGGCGAGCTGCGGGCGATTTCCAGCAATCTGATTGGCGTGGAGCCGACGGTTACCGCGATCCGCGACGGACTGGTCGAGGCCATGGCCCGGGTGCACGAGGTCGATAATCGGCTCGCCGGCGCCCGGGTGGCCTGGCCAAGCGACTGGGACCAGGCGTTCCCGGACGCGACGATGCAGAAGATCCGCGGCATGCTTGGCACGCCCTGATCGGTAGGCAGATGGCGATGCTTTCGCTAAGACGGCGCCATCATCGAGGGGAGCGACCAGGATCTGCTGATGACACCTACTGACCAGCCCTACGATCAGGCATTCTTTGCCGGCCAGTCGGGTCGCAGCCTGCAATCCGCGCGAATCGTCCTCGGCCGCGTGTTTCCCTTGCTGCGGCCGCGCCGCGTGCTGGATGTCGGGTGCGGCGTCGGCCCCTGGCTACGCGCGGCTCTGGACCTAGGCGCCACCGAGGTGATCGGCATGGATGGCGACTATGTCGACCGAGCCGCGCTGATGATCGAGCCCGCTTGCCTTCATCCCGGTTGACCTCACGACCAGCTTGCAAACCGCACTGGGAGAGCGGGCGGCCATCCCATTCGACCTGGTGATCTGCATGGAGGCGGCAGAGCATCTGCCGCACGACCGCGCGCCCTCCCTGGTCGCGGAGTTGGCATCGCTTGGCGATGTGGTGCTTTTCTCTGCCGCCGTGCCGTTCCAGTACGGCACGCAGCACATCAACGAGCAGTGGCCGGAGTTCTGGTCCATCCTGTTTCGCGCCCAGGGATTTGCCTGCTTCGACTGCCTGCGCCCCGAGCTTTGGGCGGATGCGGACGTGGAGTGGTGGTACGCGCAGAACGCGCTGCTGTTTGCGCGGGACGGCAGCGCGGCCGCCGCGGCGCTGCCGCGGGAAGCTCGTGTCGGAAGGCGCGGCCTGTCGGTCGTGCATCCGGAAAACCTGTTGGCCAACTTGCTCGGTCTGCCACGCCGCTATCGCTTGGACGCGTCAGCCGAGGAACTCGGTGATTTCCGTAGTCTGGTGGCGGCAAACCTGCGGCAGGATGCGACGCTGCCGTCGCTCGCGGCTCCGGCGCGGGCGGCCCAGGCGGGACCGCGGGCGCGCAACGTGTTTCCTTGGACTCGCACGGAAATTGGCCATCCCGACCAGGAGCTCGACCATCTGTTGCGCCGGGTCAGGGAGCTTGGCGAGCTGCTCCACGCGGCGGAACAGGCTTATGCATCGGCGCTTGAAGCGCTCGCGGCAGAGCGGACGGCGCGGGTGGCAACCGAGGCGTTGGCGCGGTCCACGCAGGAGCGACTGCAGCGTTACGCTGCCGCGCGCTTACAGGCTGAAGGCCAGCTCGGCGAGCTACGCGCCGCCAGTGCGCTTCAGCTACAAGAACTGGTGGCGGCCCGCCGTGATCTCGCCGAGGTCAGAGCCGCACACCAGGCACAAGCGGAGCAGACCGCGCCACCCGGCTCACCGGGGAACGGGCCGAGTGTGGCAGACGTGGATCTGGACGCGCAACGCCCCGCCGTCGAACCCGCGATGGCGGAGCGCCTCGCGGTCTGGCGCGCCGGCCAGCGGATACGCGTGGCTGGCCGACACCTGCCGGCGCCGGTGCGGCGCGCATTGCGTGGTCCCGCTGGGCTGGCGTGGCGCACCTTGCGAGGTGTTCGCCAAGAGGCTCCACCCGCCTTCGTCCCGGTCCCGCCCCCGCCTGCCGCCGAACCGCCACCGGTGGAGGCCGCGCCGGAAAAACCGCAAATCAAGCAATTCGAGCGCGTGCTAGGCGCGGTGAATTGGTGGACATTGGCCCAGGCCGTCACCCGGCTGCGTCGGTTGGAGATATTTGACGGCGCGGACTATCTCCGCCGGAATGCCCCGGTCGCGGCAGCCGGCGTCGATCCCTATACCCATTTCATCCAATCCGGCGCGCTGGAGGGTCGTGGCCGCCTCGACACCGAGGAACTGGCGCGGGCCATGAGCGGCTTCATGCTGTTCGACCACGCCGTGCAGGCACTGCCCCCGCCGCAGGAGAATGACGCGGAGCTGCCGGGTTTGGTCGCCGACATTCGCCACATCGGGATCTATGTGAGCTCGTTCGGCAACATGTTCATGGACGAAATCGCCGACGATCTCGCAGCCGACTTGCGCAGCGTCGGCGTCGCTGTCGATCTGCTGGACGAGAATGCTCCGATCGACCAGCGGCCGCCGGTCTGCCTGTTCGTCGCGCCGCACGAGTTCTTCCTTCTGGGGCGCGGCCCGGATTGGGTGCGCGACGATGTCTTCGCCACCGGCTTCATGTTTGGCACCGAGCAGGTGCAGACCACCTGGTTCACCCTCGCCCTGCCGTTCATCCTCATGGCGCGCGGCATGCTCGATATCTGCCCGCAGACGGCCAGTCTTTTTGAACACACTGGGATGGCGGCGCTGCACATGCTACCCGGGGTGCGCCGCCAGCCGCGCCTGTTGACCGAGCGGGACAGGCAACATCCGCTGTTCCAGGTGCTGCCGGCAGCAGCGCGGAGCGATCCGGATCCGCAACAGTCATTTCTGCAACGGCCGATCGACATCGCCTTCTTCGGCAACTCCAGCCCGCGCCGCGACGAGTTCTTTGCCCGCAATGCCGCATTCCTTGCGGATTATGAAACTTTCAACTATTGCCGCCGCTCCGATCGAGGCCCAATCCTCAGCCAGACCGAGGACGGCGCCCTGACCCGGCTGGCCGCCCACGTCTCTGGGCATAGCAAGATCACGCTCAATATTCACCGTGAGGAATTCGGCTACTTCGAATGGCACCGCATGGTGCGGCTTGGCATGTGCTCAGGCAGCCTGGTCGTATCCGATCCGTGCCTTCCGCATCCAAGTTTCGTTGCCAACGAGCACTACTTGCAAGAAAACACGCGGCGCATTCCGGATCTGTTGGAATGGCTGTTGACCACCGAGGATGGCAACCGCGAAGCCGAACGGATTCGCGGCAATGTCGACAAGCTGATTACCAACTCCTTCGCGAGGCGCCATACCATGACGCAGATGCTTCGTTTCTTGTCGCAGCACCGCTCGCGCGACGGCGAAGCCTTGCCGGAATAGCAGTGCGATGATCAATTCGGCCGCCGTCGACGTCGTGTTCCAGCGGACCCATCAGGCGCGACCCACCGTCTGAGCTCGTGACGGTGGCGGTCAGCCTTTACAACTACGCCCACTTTCTGCCGGACTGCCTCAATTCGATCCTGGCACAGCGCCACCCGCATCTGGAACTGGTGGTGGTGGATGACGTTTCCACCAAGGACGATTCGGTCGGCGTGGCGCGCGACTGGCTGCAGGCGCATGGACAACGTTTCGCCCGCGTCTTGTTGCTGCGCCACCGGCGCAATCAAGGTCTGGCGCAGGCTCGCAACACCGCCTTCGCCCATGCCCTTGGAAGCCATGTCTTCGTGATCGATGCCGATAACGAGGTCTATCCCCGTGCCATCGGGCGGCTGCTTCAGGCCATTGCGACCAGCGGCGCCGCGGCTGCCTATACCCAGATGGAACTGTTCGGCAGCAAGCGCACCATCGGCGCCGCCGATACGTGGCAACCGCAGTGGTTGCGGTATGGTAACTATATTGACGCCATGGCCTTGGTATCGCGCAGCGCCTGGCAGGACGTTGGCGGCTATACGCATATCGACGGCGGTTGGGAGGACTACGACTTCTGGTGCAAGTTCGTGGAGCAGGGCTATGTGGCGGTTTTCGTGCCGGAGATTCTGTGCCGTTACCGTATCCATGGCACCTCCATGCTCCGCACCGAGACGGCGCGCTCCTATGACGCGATGTTCATCGAGATGACCATGCGCCATCCCTGGATGAAGCTCACACCAATCGCCCCCGAGGATCGGGCCTGATCAGAGCCAGGTTCGGCAGTCAGCGGACAGAACGCATGCACCAACTTCTGCTTCCCCCGGACTTCCCGTTGCCGTTGATGGAGCGTGCTGTCGCCGAACGCGACATGATGTACCTGGATAGCGACGCACACTACGTTTCGGTGGGGCAATCGGCGCTGCATATCATCGAGGCCGCGCTCGCCGAAACGGAACCACGCCGCATACTCGATCTACCAAGCGGTTTCGGGCGTGTCACACGGGTGCTTCGTGCGCGCTTTCCGCAGGCGGCCATGACGGCTTGCGATCTTGATTCAGAGGCCGTGCAATTCTGCGCCGACCAGTTTGGCGTCCGGGCAGCGCTCTCGGTCCGCGACTTCAACCAGTTGCAACTCGGCGAATGCTACGATCTGATCTGGGTTGGCTCGCTGATCACGCATCTGCCGCCGCGCAAGACCCAGGAGTTCTTCACGGCAATGGCGCGCCACATGACGCCGCTCTCCATTCTTGTGGTGTCCTCACACGGACCAAGCATTATTCCGCGCCTGCGCGCTCAGGCTTACGGCTTCCCTCCCGAGGTCGCAGCTGAACTCATCGCGGAGTACGAGCAAACCGGCTACGGTTATCGCGACTATGGCAGCAGCGAAAGGGAAATCCGCGCCTCGCTCACCAACGAGCACTATGGCATCTCCATGATCAGTGAAGCCTGGCTGCGACAGGCGCTTTCCGGCTGTGGCCTCAGTGCGGAGGCCTATCACCCGCGGCTCTGGGACGATCACCATGACATCGTCGTGGCACGACTGCCGCGGGCGGACCCATCACGGCAGCCGGTTGAAGGGCCAGGGGGAGAAGCGCAAAGGGCGAACGGCCTGTTGGCCCGTCTGATGCGCCGCTGGCGTTCATGACCACGCAGCCACTGTCATTGAAGGATCGCAGCCTTGAAGCAGGCCGGATTTTATTGGCAGATGCTCTGACCGTACGCGGCGGGCCGACCCACGGAGAAAGCAAGTGCCGGAATTGGAGTGGAACAACGCCGTGTGGGACGGATCGTATGATTGGGCGGCGGCAGGCGAGGAATGGAGCGCCACCTGGGGTGGCAGCGAGGCACAATGGTTTGGATCGCTGTATCCGCGGCTGCACCGCGTGCTGCCGGCGAAGCGTGTGCTGGAGATCGCGCCGGGCTTCGGCCGTTGGACCAAGTTCCTTGTTCGTGCCTGCGAAAGCTACGTCGGGATTGATCTGTCCGGCAAATGCGTCCAGGCCTGCCAGTCCACCTTCGCGGCTGCCAATCACGCGCGCTTCGTCAAGAACGACGGACTATCACTGGGCGGAAGCAGACGGTTCATTCGATTTTGTGTTTTCATTCAACTCCCTCGTGCATGGCGAGCTCGACGTTTTCACGCACTACATTCCCCAGATCATTGGCAAGCTGACCCCGAACGGCGTGGCCTTCATCCATCATTCTAATCTGCGAGCGGTTCCCGACCACGCATCCAATCCGCATTGCCGAGCGACCTCGGTTGACGCGGCACAGGTCGCCGCGCTGATCGTTGATCACGGCGGCTGCGTATTGGTCCAGGAAATCGTGAACTGGGGCGGCCAGATGCTTTCCGACTGCCTGACAATGTTTGGGCGCGCGACCTCTCCGGCGTCCCGACCGGCCTCGATCGTCATCACAAATCCTCGTTTCATGGATGAAGCGGAAATTATCCGGGCGTCGCAAAGCGACTACTCCAAAATTCGAACGGACGCCGCAGCCTTCCGAAATCCCGGTCACGATCGGCCAGCTCATGGCTTGATGGCCCGATTGCAGACAGCATGGCGGCGGGGGTAGGCGCAGCGCTTCTTCGACCTGGAAGACACGATGATGGCGAACGGCACGATTGGTAGCGACTTCACCGTGATTACGGCCGTTCGTGACTAGCAGCGCGCATGCCGATCCGTCTGATGCGCCGCCCGCCGTCGCCGGCGCACGACTAGGCCGCGACCAGCCGGTGCTACGGGAAGGGTCCGCCTATCCGCTGGAGCAGGAGTTCAGCCTCGAACTGCCCCTCGGCTACACGCCGCCACCGCTGCCGGCGCCGCCGCGCATCGCCGTGGTGCTGCACGCCTTCCACCTCGACCTGCTGGCGGAGTTTCGCGCCTACCTCGACCACATCCCGTTCCCCGCCGATCTCTTCGTCAGCACCAACTCCGTGGCCAAGCAACAGGTCGTGGAGGCCTGCTTCTCCGGCTGGAACCACGGCACCTGGAGGTTCGTGTGCTGCCCAACCGCGGCCGCGACGTCGCACCCAAGCTGATCGGCTTCGCCACGGTGCACGACCGTTACGAATACGTGTTGCACCTCCACACCAAGCACTCGTCGCACGCCTCCGGACTGGCCGGCTGGCGCGGCTATCTGCTGGAGACGCTGATCGGTTCGCCCGAGGTGGTACGCGGCGTGTTCGAGGCCTTTGCGCAAACGCCACGCCTTGGCATGCTGGCGCCGCAGCATATCGATGAAATGCGTCCTTGGATCCGCTGGGGCACCAACTTTGACACGGCTGAAGCATTGGCGGCACGCATGGGTTTTCCCCTGCCGCGGCGGGCGCCGCTGGATTTTCCCTCCGGCTCGATGTTCTGGGTCCGCGGCGCGGCCCTGCGTCCGCTGCTCGACCTCAATCTGAGCTTCGCCGACTTTCCGGATGAGCGCGGGCAGACCGATGGCACATTGGCGCACGCGATCGAGCGGCTTTATTTCCTCGTCTGCGAGCAGGCCGGCTTCGATTGGATGAAGATCAGCGCACAAGGCCAACTGCACGACCAGAACGGCGTGACAGCGGTCACTGGGCCAGAACCGCTGAAACGGTTCCTGTCGCGCCGCCGCGTCCGCCTGAGCGCGCTGCGTGACGAAAGGCGGGCGGTTGAGGACCATCCTATCATCACGGCGCAGCCCGCCAAGCCGCGACGTGTGCTGCACGTGCTGTGGCGCCGCTCTCTTGGAGACGCGCTGCCGCTCCCACACGGCAGGCAGCTTGTCATCGTGCTGCCTGACGAGGCGCCGGGGCATGACCGGTTGGCCGAGAGCGCCCATGCGGCCCTGCGCAGACTTCCGTCGGGCACGTCCGGCCGGGTGGTTGCGACGCCGAAGCTGGAGCCGGACGGGAGCGACGCCGTCCGCCGCAATATCGCGTTGCGCGCCGGCTTCGCAGCGGGCGCTGACCTGGTCCTGCTGCTCGGCGCTCCGGGCCTGATGCATCCGGGCAGCGCGTCCGCGCTACTACGAATGTCGGAGGCGCAGGCTGGCCGCGCTCTGCTGGAGGGTGTTCGCTTCCCGCAGCTCGCGCCGAAGCCGGTCGAAGACGAAGATTTCGCCATATCCTGGGCCGGCGGCTCCGCACTGGCCGTCCCGCGCGCGGTCTTCGAAGCGACCGGCGGCTTTGATGAGTGCCTGGCAGGCCGTTTCGCCGAAATGGATCTGTCCTGGCGCGCCCGTGCACTGGGCTTTGCCGTGCGGCAATGTCCTCGGGCACTGTTCCTCGCGGCACCCGGAGAGAGCGAGGAAGGACCGCGGGCGTGGGCGCAGGGATTGCGGCTCGCGATCAAATGGGGCAACGCCGCGGCAAAGGCAGGCTTCATGGCGCTGCTGCACGGGTTGGGCGAACAGCCGCCCGAGCCACAGCCGGAGCCCGTACCGGTCGAATGGCGCACCTTCGCCGATTTTTCACGAGATCCTGCTCTGGTATGCAGGAATAAGACGTGATGGAACTTGCCGGCCTCGACGTTGTCATCCGACTTCACGATATGAGCGAGCTGCCGCGGTTGGATCATTGCCTCTTTTCACTGTTGGGACAATCGATTCCCACTACAACGCGTGATGCCGATCTCGGCGGACCGCTGCGGCTGCACCTGATGCTGCACCGCTTTTCATTTGCCGAGGCTCAAGCCGTGCGTTCAATGACGCAGACGCTGCGGCCGCTGGATAAGACAGCAAGTCTGGCCTTGCATAATTGGGAGCTCCCTGAACCTTTCGACCTTCGCGTGCCGCTGTTGAATTGGGGGCTGGAAGTAACAAAATGTCGCTACTTCACCTGTATTGATGTCGGCGATCTGGTACTTCCCGGCGCTTACGCCAAGTTGCTAACGCGACTACGATTGACAGGGGCGGCCATGGCGGTGGGGCAGGTCATGACGCAGCCGGTTCGCTGGTGGGGTGACGTGGTGCTGCCGCTTGTCGCGACTTTGCCTGGTCCGGGGCCCATACCAAGCGAGCCAGAGGATGCGGACGCACCGCCAATCTTCCTGCTTGACCGCGCGCGCCTACCAACACAGGACCTGGTTTTCCGAGTTGGCCGACCTGACAGGGAGGTCGTCGAGTTCGTGCAGCGTCTCAGCGCACACCACCCGGTCGATACGACCCATATGAACGATCTGCTTGGCGTGCACCAAGTCCTAAGTTGACGCTTACTCCCGGTCAGGAGACGGCATTGTTCAAGCGCAAGCGCCCAAATTGGGCAGGTCCCCGCACCACGATGATGCTGGGCTCGATCTATCTACTGGGCCTGATCGTCCGCAAGCGCCGGTGTCAGCAACCACCATGCCGCTTGGTGCGAAATTTGCAATTACGCATCATATAGATCTGGGTGTAAGGCAAGTTCCGTAGCCGCAATGGAGCTTGCTTCATCGGCAGCGGCGCTAAATCTTCCACGCCGCTGCTGCTCGGGCGCGCCTCGAATGCCGCGAGACTTTGCAGCGGCCGCTGGCCGATCGCGGATTTGACCCGGACGACAAATAGAGCGGTTCAACGACTTGTCGAGCGACGAGCCGGATGGCACTGGCCGCGTCAAATAAATCGGGGAAACTAGTGAAGTAAAAGATTCCGGAATTCCGGGCGTGTGATCATAGCTCCGAAAAGGCCTTTTCCAGAGTATGAGCCAGGTCATACATCTTAATTGTTTCCCCGGGGTAGCATACCGCGATTGAATGTTCTTCGGCTTTATGATCGTCCGCCGAAGCGCTCGTCGGCGCCTTCGGCAATCCACTGATCCGGAAGCAGCTCCGTCGCCCTCGTGCCCGCTTGATGTCGCGGTAGCAACCTCATCTCTCAAGGAGTTACAGATATCAACAATAAGCGCCAATTTCCTGGCCGTCATGTCCGTCACGGTCTCATGGCAGTCACCTCCCTGGCCGGCTTGCCAGCGTTGCCTGCTGGCGCACAACCCGCCAAATATAACCTGCGCGGTATTAGTCCTCTGGCGCCGATGTGCAATGTTCCTAAATGCACGCCCGACGGATGGAAAATCTGGCCCATCGCCGCTAATTCCTCCTGTCAGATTGCCGGCGTGCAAGGAGTTTGCGATGGAGGAAAACCGGGGCCGCCGGGGCAGGTCGAACCAGACGCGATCGGCCATTGCATCATCACCACTCCCGCGGGCTCGCTCAACCCTGAATACTACGTCGTCGGTGTCATCTACGCGCCCCCGGGATTCACCGGCAACGCCTCCCAGGCCGGCACGGTGTCGTATGGGGAAGGCAGTTCGATGGCCCACGACACCAAGGTAACCTCAAGTTTCAAGCAAGGTGTCAACGTCACCGCCAGCGTGGAGATACCTGTGCTGGCAGACACTGTGGTGCCCCTCACAGCCTCCGGGAGCGCCGGTTATTCCACCACCAGTAGCGTAACAGACGGCCTGACCGTGACCAAGAGCGCCACAACAACAACTTTGTATCCAGGCGAGCCCGTTGACGGGATCGATCACGACCAGGATGAAATCTATTTGTGGCTAAACCCGCGAGTCTCGTTTGCGGAGAGCGGCAACAGCACGACGCATCCTGTTCAGGTCAATGCCAGTCTTTTTAACGTAGATCTCAGTTTATCTGATGTTGCGGCTCCGGCGAAGTGAAAGCCTCGAGCCGGAACTCACCGGTGGCGGTTGCGGTCTGTGGTGAATTGAGGATGCTGGCCGGTGCATCAATGGTGGGCTGATCGCGTTGGCGCGGCACAACGAGTTGCGGCCAACCTAATTATCCGAACGCATATACAGGTCCCGCTTCGGATAGGGGATGCTGGATGCCCTGCTGCTGGAACAATCGCCAAATTTCGTAGAGCACCTGGCTTTTCACGTTGTGCACGCCGTTCTGCGCGTCGTCGATCCAGAACCGTAGCTCCAGCTCGATCGCGCTCTCGCCGAAGGCCATGATCAGTGCCTTCGGTGCCGGCGATGGCAAGACGCGCGGCGGGCGGCCCGCCGCCTCGAGCATCAGCGCCAGCACCTGGTCGAGATCGGAATCGTGCGGCACCCGGATCGGCACCTTCAGCCGCACGCGGTCGCTGTTGTGCGACCAGTTGATACCTGATGGGTGATGATGTCCTCGTTCGGGATCAGGAACTCGGTGCCGTCGCGGGTCTCCACCGACGACATAGCGGGCGCCGAGCGAGGATACCCAGCCATAGGTGCCGCCGACCTCGATCACGTCGCCCGGCTTGATCGACTTGTCCAGCAGCAGCGACGATCCCGCTGAACAGGTTGGAGACCGTGCGCTGCAAGCCGAGCCCGACGCCGACGCCGAGCGCGCCGGTGAACAGCGCGAAGGTGGAGAGATCGACACCGATGCTGATCAGCGACAGCACCACCGCCAGGGTGATCAGCGTGGTCTTGATAAGCTTGCCGAGCAGCACCTGCGCGCGTGGGGTGATCTCGGGGACCCGGGTGATTCGGCGCTCGAACAGGTTGGACGCCACCGTGGCGGCCCAGAGCAGTATGGCCAGCGAGAGCACGCCCTTGACGACGGTCAGGATCGAGACCCGCAGCCCGCCCACCCGACCGCGGCGCTGTCAAGCAGGTCGAGCGTCGGGCCCAGCAGATGCACGATGTTGAGCGCGGCCACCACCCAGGCGAGCACCGCGATCAGCCGCGCCAGCGCCGCATAGGGCACGAGATCCGGCGCCAGGCGGATCACCAGCCACGCCAGCAACAGGCTGACGGCGGTTTGCGTCACAGTATGCGGCCAGCCCTGCATGTTCGGCCACCGTGACCGCGAGCCACAGCCCAATCATCCAGGCGACTGGCGTGATCAGGGGCACCAGCCGGTCGGTTACCCAGCTCCGGTGGTGCACAACCCAGTCGAGATGATGACGCTCCGGAACCTGCTCTACCAAGCGGATGATCCAACGTTGTATCGGTCGGCAGATAAGCCAGGCAATACCGCCAGTCAGGATGACCGCGGGAACCTGGATAAGATTGACGAAGATGAGAACATCGCCGAGCAGACCCTGCTCGAGCTGTTCGAGATGCGTCAGTAGGATGTGCCAAAGCGAGACCGCGTCTATGCGTTCCTCCTGAGCGTGGTCCGTCCGTCGTCGGATCAAGCGGCAAAACATAACATGGGCACCGACCAAAAGCGATAGTACGACCGCTGACCGCAGGGCTCCGAATCCAATTTCACACGCCCTGAGCGTTGAGGATTTGTTCGAGATAGTCCGGTGTCCAGCCCGCGACCTTACGGCGTAGTTTGATGGATTTTTTGTCCTTCGCGGAGCGAACCAGATTGAGGGCGAAGTGCCGTACGACGACGGCCATGTTCTTGGCACCGAAGCCCTTGCGCAGCCTGGACTGATCTTCGCTAAAGCCGACGTCCAGCACCCAGTGGAGGCTGTTCTCGATGGCCCAGTGGCCACGCACCGCCTGTGCGGCCTTGATCGCGTCGAGCGGCGCTGAGGAGATGTAGTATCTGGTTTCCGTGTGCATCGTCTTGCCGCGCTGGATGCAGGCCTCGACGCGGATCACACAGGCCACGCCCGGCAGCCGCAACTCGCCGGGAAATCGGCGCTCGCCCGACAGCCAATCGACCTCGCGCATGACGGATGTGGTGCGCTGCTCGACGCGGCCGTGCCCCTTGTCGTGCTCGGCATGGGGGTCGATGGCGCCCGAAGGGGCTGAGGCGAAGCAGGCCTCGACCTCGGCGCGCAGGGTGGGCTGGTTTGCCTTCACCGCCAGCAGATAGTCGGCGCCGGCGTCCTTGATGGAGGACGCGATGGTGGCATTGGTGGCGATGGCGTCGATGGAGACGAGGGCGCCGCGCAGCCCGTCATTCTCGGCAAGCCTGGCCAGGAGTGCGGGGATTGCGGTTAACTCGTTGGACTTGTCGGCAACGGCTTCCTGACCCAGCACCAGGCGGCTGGTGGTGGCGAAGGCCGAGACGAGGTGGATGGGAGCCACATCTTGGGCACGATCGTGGCTGCGGCGCGAGGTCTTGCCGTCGATGGCGACAAAATCGGGGCGGTCCGGCCATGCCTCACGCACCCAGGCGGTGAAGGCGGCGGAGAACAGCGCGGGGTTGATGCGGTTCATCAGGATGGTGAGCCAGCGGCCGCCGGGCACCCCGTGCTCGTAGGGCAGATGACGGCGCAGAAAATCCAGGTGGGCCTCGCCCCAGGCGCCGATGTGGTCGTAGTCGTCGCAGTCGGCCATGGTGCCGCAAACGACGAGCAGGAGGATTTCGGCCAGCGGGTGGGCGATCCGGCGGACGTCACGCGGGTCGTCGATGGTGGAAAAATGCTCCAGCAGAATACCAAGGCGGGACTTTTCTGAGGCTTGGATGGAGGACGGCGACATGGGGGCGCTCCGAATTGGCATGCACCCCATCGAATTGAACCATGGTCAAGATGTCACCCGCTGAAACATGAGTTCGGAGCCCTGCCGCTGACCGGACCGCTACACGATGACGAATGCCCTGCCCGATGGTTGCGGTCATTCGTCGACGTGTCGGAAGATTACCTGATGAGGTTGCCCGCAACGATGATAAGCGTGATGGCAAGGATGGTTCGAATCACGACATCCGGTATCCGCACCGAGGCGTAGCTACCGATGACGATGCCGGGCAACGAGCCGACCAGCAGCGACAGAAGCATCAGCCAGTTCACCGATCCCATGATCCAATGGCCAACCCCGGCCAGCAGCGTGAGCGGCACGGCATGGGCGATATCGGAACCGACAACCCGAGCAATCGGCAGTCGAGGGTAGAGCAGAAGCAAGGCGGTGATCCCGATGGCGCCTGCTCCGACCGAGGAAAGCGAAACCAGCACGCCGACCACGGCGCCCGTGGTCACGGTCAGTGCCGCGATGCGCCGCGGATTGATCTGCTCAAAGCGCGCACTCGCAACGGCTATGATCTGCTTTCGCAGCAGCAGAAAAGCCGCGGTCAGGAACAGCGCGGTGACCAGCATGGCCTTGACGATGCCACCGGCGACTTGGTCCTGCACGCCGATTTTGGATAGGACGAAAAGGGTCAGGGCGGTTGCGGGAAGGCTGCCCATAGCCATCCGGCTCGTGATCCGCCAGTCCACGGTATGGTTCAGTCCATGGATCACGGTGCCGGCGGACTTGGTGGCTGCCGCGAAAAGCAGGTCGGTTCCGACCGCGGTGGCCGGATGTATGCCAAACAAGAGGATCAGGAGGGGTGTCATCAATGAGCCGCCGCCGACGCCGGTCATCCCGACAAGCAGGCCGACGCCAAGCCCGAGGATCGCATACGGCGGCTGCATCGCGCCTAAGATGCCCATGAGACCAAGCATAGCATGTTCGTAACCCTTGGCGGACCCGGCTGAATTCGTCGGACTTCGCAATCCACGTGTTCAAATTCCAATTCATCGCGTCGGTCGCGGCGATCCGCAAGGCCCATGAAGGCGGCGCATTGTCCGCCGCGGCCGAACCGCGCCGGCACGTCGCCGGGATCACAGACGAACCAGCATACCGGATCGTGCGGGCGCACCCGTGCGCGTCGACGGCTTTTCTATGGCTTGCGAGTAATGAAGTCAGGCATTCGATTATAATACCGCCCGGCGTTGCCAGTGACGCTCCAATATCCCCGTGTCGTTCCCGCCGAAGGCCCTACGGCATTCACACATCTCATCGGCTTGGCCGGGCAGAGAGGCTCCCACACCGTCATGGCTCGGCTTGTCCGGGCCAGCTTTTCAAGCACGTGGTGCGGCGGTGGCCCGGTCAAGCCGGGCCATGACGGATGAGGAACGGTCGGCTCCTAACCCACTGACAAGGCGCGCCGTGCCGAGATGTGTGAATGCCTTAGGGACAAGCCGAGCCATGACGGATGAGGAACGGCCGGCTCATAACCCGCTGACAAGGCGCGCCGTGCCGAGATGTGTGAATGCCGTAGAGTAATGGCCGGGGATGACTCTGGAGGCATCAGATGTGTCAGCCTGAATGCCGGTTGGTATGACATTGTGAAGCAACAAATGCATCTAGCATTGCGCAACGGGATCGGGTGCCAAGCGTGAATTTCAGGCCGTCTGCCTCAATCCTCAAGCAGCGTCTTGATGCGGCTGGCCAGGGCATCCATGGTGAAAGGCTTGGTCAGCACGTTTGTGGCGGCGTCCAGATGCAATTGATTGAGCACGGCGATTTCGCTGTAGCCGGTAATGAACAGGACCTTCATGTCGGGCCGCAAGGCTCGCCCTGTATCGGCTATCTGCTGACCACCTATTCCGTTGGGTAGTCCAATGTCGCTGATCAGCAGGTCGATACGCGCCTTGGACTCCAGCACCGCCAACGCGGAGGTGCCGTCCACCGCCTTGATGACGGCGTAGCCCAACTCCTCCAGCACTTCGCTCACGACCTCCATCACGGTTGGCTCATCGTCCACCACCAGCACCGTCTCACCCGGTTTGGCGCGGCGGTACTCGGCCGCACGTGCTGGCGGTTCCGCATCCTCAGCCTCGCCCAGATGGCGTGGCAGCAGGATACAAATCGTCGTGCCCTCATTCGGCTCCGAATAGATACAGACCTGGCCGCCCGACTGACTGACAAAGGCGTTGATCATCGACAGGCCAAGTCCGGTTCCCTGGCCGCTTGGCTTGGTGGTGAAGAACGGATTGAACGCCCGGGCGAGCACGTCGGCGGTCATGCCGGTGCCGGTATCACTGACACAGAGCGATACGTAAGCCCCGGCCGGCAGAACTCGCTCACGAGCCATCTGCTCGTCTAGCCACGTATTGGTGGTCTCGATCGTCAGTTGCCCGCCATCGGCCATAGCGTCGCGGGCATTGATGCACAGGTTGAGCAACGCGTTCTCGAGCTGGTTCGGGTCGATCCAGGTCGTCCACAGGTCGCTGGCCGCAGCCACCTCGACCGCTATCTCCGGCCCCATCGTACGGCGGATCAGCTCCTCCATCCCGGAAACCAGCCGATCTATCGCGGTTATCTTCAGATCGGGGGTCTGCCGCCGGCAAAACGCGAGTAGCCGGCGCGTCACCGCCGCCGCCCGCTTCGACGCTTCCTGTGCGGCGACAACATACCGGCTGAAATCGCCGGTCCGCGCCTGCTCAAGACGGGTCTGTAGAAGTTCCAGGTTGCCAGTGATGACGATGAGCTGGTTGTTGAAATCGTGCGCCAATCCGCCGGTCAGATGGCCGATTGCCTCCATCTTCTGCGCCTGGTGAAGCTGGGCCTGAGCCAAATTCAGCTCCTCCAGGCGCAGCTCCACCTGCTGCTGCAGGTGGGTGTTCAATTCCTGTAAAGCCTCCTCGCGGCGTCGTTGCTGGGTGCGGTCACGCAAGATATTGAGGAAACCGGAATGGGTTCCGTCCTGGCGCCGCAGCGGCATAATTTCGCTCTGGCCCCAGAAGCGTGAGCCATCACGCTTCTGGTGCCAACACTCGTCTGACGAGTAGCCGGTATCCAGCGCTTGCTGCCTTTGCTTGGCCACACAGCTGTCCGCCCACTCTTGCGCGGTAAAAATACAGTCGAGCGGTCTGCCGCGCATCTCCAGGACCGACCATCCCAGCAACCGCTCTGCACCGGCATTCCAATCCGTAATCAGCCCAACCTGGTCGATAACGATCACGGCGAAGTCGACGGCGCTGTCCATGAGTGCATAATGGTAGCATTCGCGCGCATTGGCGGTTGTACCATTGGCCCGTAGCCCCGTAATCTCCGCCTCCAGTTCGACTTCGCGCCGACGCAGGCGCTGGATTTCACGATAAGCCATGTGACCTCGCTTTCCTGCGCCGGTCTGTTGGCCGCGTGGCTAACGGGGGCTTACAGGATGAGGGGCAGGTGTATTTCGGATCAAAAACAGGTGACGAAACACATCTTAGTCATAACTAAAAAGTGTTGCAACACTTATAAATTGAGAATTAGTCGGAAAAGTTAATAAGCCACAGCCTAATTTTCAGGTGACAATCTCATTTTATGGCTGGGTCGGGAGGGTGCATGAGAAAGCATTATTGCCATCATGTTTCGATGCCGTTTGCGTCTCGCGAGGCACCGCTGGCCTCCGCAGGCGAGCTGGCCGCTTGTCTGATGCGACCCACCAACCGACCGACCGCGCGGTACCAGCTGATGCATCAGGCATGAACCCCGCGACGTGAGTATTATCCATTTGGTGACCCAGGCCGTGGTGGGGGAGAAGTTTGGCCGAACTGGCCCACCAGGCGCCCCTCCGCGTGGACGTCACGGCAGCCGACCAGGTGTCAAACCCGCCGCCATTTCCGGCTGGCCGGCGACTGGAACGGACCGACAGAGTCCCAAAGTCGCTTGTCCTGCGCGATCCAGCCATTTACTGCGGCCTCGGTGGTAAAGCCCGCCGCCATCTCCGGCAGTGCGCCAAATCTTATAATTTCGACGGCAAAACCGCCGTCGTCGCGCTGCATAATGCGATAGGTTGTATCGATCATCGCTGGCCCGTCCCGCGCCGACCACGATAGTGCGTGGTGCAGCTGACGCCGCCGCAGACCCGTTCAACCGCCATATGACATCACCGTAAATCTTCGCAAAACTTGTTAGTGATAGCCTGACGCCATTCGGCAGGTCAGTATTGCCGAGCGGTTTTAACAGATAGACATCTCATCTGGCACCACGCGAAATTCTGTAAGAAATGTAGTCAGCCTGGCTCATGCCGTCATACGACATGCCAAAAGGCTTCTTTTTGGCACTGGTTGATTGGCTGGTCGCAGGCGCAGATTTTGCCTGCTTCGCGCGGGTTTCCTGTTTTGGCGCAGGTGGTCTCGTCACGGGCACAGTCGGCTCCGCCGCCGGACGCATCGCCGATTCTGATCGCGCAGCCTTCCATAACGCGACATCGCCGCGAAGCCGTTCGTTCATCTCCTGCGATGCTTGGCTCGGGTCGTTCTCCGGATCGTCGGGCTTGCTCGCTGATCCTGTGCTCATCGGTTTGTTCCTTGAGTTTCTTGATCGAGAGGTCGTCGTATCTTGCAGCCACTGAACGCTCACCATTCAGCTCAGATAACCCCACCGACCGAACTGACAGTCCGGGTCCCTTTTGGCGCGGATCAAACTGAGGACGCATTCGAGATAACAGCGCTGTTCGTGGCAGCATATCGGTCTCTATACGTCATGCCGACCTGAGTCGACATGACGAGATGGGACGCTGCACTCCAAATGAAGCAGTTATTTGATTACGGAACCTTAGGCGCGGATGAGCTAACGTCCGCGCCAGTCGACCCGAACGCTTTATCCGCCTCATCCTGCACGGCTACGGAATGACTGGCAACCCGTTCAGCCGCTTCAGCGGTTGCCTCGGCGGAGATGCGTGCCAACATCCCTTCGAGGCCGAGCCCGGAGGTCGAATTCAATTCCTGTGCTGCCCGGCGCAACGCTTCGCGATGCAACAACCGAGCGACCGACGCATTGAACTGACCCTCAGTTTGATCCTGATCCACCGGCGGAACCTCCTCATGGACGTACGCCGTAGCATGCGCTGCACGCCGCGGCACGCTCGCCTTGATGCAGCAGTCAGCGCCGGCGTTGCGACTAGTTTCTCAGCGCCGACATGACCGTCCGTGGCAGCCGGCCTTGACCCGGCTACCGTCTCCCCGCGACTAAGCAGGTTTTCATTGGCTGTGCCACAAAAGCCTGCTTAGGAGTCATTGGAAGCGCATCATCTTTTTCACTCGGCACAAGAACGCCTCGCGAGATGATGCTTGGGCTCAATAGCCTGAATCGCCTGCCGATGATCCCTCGGCCGCGGAATGCTTATCGGATCTTTCAGCCACCATGGCCTCGGTGGTGATCATCAGCGCGGCGACCGATGCGGCATGTTGCAGGGCCGATCGCACGACTTTCGTCGGATCGATGATACCGGCTTTCACCATGTCCTTGAAGCTGCCGGTCTGGGCGTCAAAACCCCAGTTGTAATCGTCCTTTTCCAGCACCTTGCCGGAAATCACCGCGCCGTCATCGCCGGCGTTCTCGACAATTTGCCGCAGCGGCGTCAGGACTGCCTTGCGAACTATCTCGATCCCAACACGCTGGTCGTCGTTGTCGGCCTTCAGTTTGGACAGGATAAGCGAAGCGCGGGCGAGCGCGACACCGCCGCCGGGCACGATGCCTTCCTCGACCGCCGCCCGGGTCGCATGCAGTCCGTCATCCACGCGGTCCTTTTTCTCCTTCACCTCGACCTCGGTGGCGCCGCCGACACGGATGATCGCGACGCCACCGGCAAGTTTCGCCAACCGCTCCTGCAGCTTCTCGCGGTCGTAGTCCGAGGTCGTCTCCTCGATCTGGGCGCGTAACTGCGTGCAGCGCGCGGCGATGTCATGCTTCTTGCCGCTGCCTTCGACAATCGTCGTATTGTCCTTGTCGATCAGGATTTTTTTGGCCTGGCCGAGCATTGCGAGAGTGACGTTCTCCAGCTTGATGCCGAGGTCCTCGCTGATCAGGTCGCCATGCGTGAGCACGGCGATGTCTTCCAGCATCGCCTTGCGACGATCACCGAAGCCCGGTGCCTTGACCGCGGCAACCTTCAGGCCGCCACGCAGCTTGTTCACCACCAGAGTGGCGAGCGCTTCGCCCTCGACATCCTCGGCGATGATGAGCAGGGGGCGGCCGGATTGCGCCACCGCCTCTAGCAGCGGCAGCAGCACTTGCAGGCCGGAGAGCTTTTTCTCGTGCAGCAGAATGTAGGGTTTATCCAGCTCCACGGTCATCTTCTCAGCGTTGGTGATGAAGTAGGGCGACATGTAGCCGCGGTCGAATTGCATTCCTTCGACAACATCGAGTTCCGTCTGGATGCCTTTTGCCTCCTCGACCGTAATGACGCCTTCGTTGCCAACCTTCTGCATGGCTTCGGCGATCATGCGGCCGATCTCGACCTCCCCATTGGCTGAAATCGTGCCGACCTGTGCCGTTTCGGCTTCCGTGGTGATCTTCTTGCTGCGGGTCTTCAGTTCCTCGACCAGTGCGATGACCGCCCTGTCGACGCCGCGCTTGAGGTCCATTGGGTTCATGCCGGCAGAGACGCCACGCAAACCCTCCCGCACGATGGCTTGCGCCAGCACGATCGCCGTGGTGGTGCCGTCGCCGGCGATGTCATTGGTCTTCGAGGCAACCTCGCGCACCATCTGCGTGCCCATGTTCTCGAACTTGTCGGACAGCTCGATTTCCTTGGCGACGGTCACGCCATCCTTGGTGATCCGCGGCGAGCCGTAGCTCTTGTCCAGGATCACGCTGCGCCCCTTTGGCCCGAGTGTGACCTTCACCGCTTCGGCGAGCATATCGACGCCCCGCAGCATGCGTTGGCGAGCATCGTCACCGAATCGAACGTCTTTCGCGGGCATAGGCCTAAATCCTTCCTGGTCCATTGTCTGTGTCTGTCCGGTTCGTCATCCGGACGTGCCGGCTGCAAAACCTCGCTTTTATTTGATCGAAATGGTATCAATGAGCGATAAGTTGGCGGCCGACAGGCGATAGCCGAGGCAGGTTTAGTTCGCCAACGCGTGATAGATAGCACTCTTCTCATAAGAGTGCCAGGGGACCAACAGCAATTATTATTACGCTGACGGACCTGCCTGAGGCTGTCGTGGCGTTCGACTACCTTCAGCACGAAAGCCGGCGGGTGCAGAAGACCTGGGCTGACTTGTCATCGATTGGTTTTATTTAAGCTGTCCTTCGGCTGATTCTGTGTCATAGGAAGGAATGGTCGAAACTTCTTATAACGTGGTTCCGGGAAGCCAGGGCGGCTTCGACGTCCAGATGGCAAAACCAGGCGGGCGGCAAACGATCGCCCCCGGCTTTGGCAGCGAGCATGAAGCGAATGCGTGGATTGTTCAGGCCAAGCGCATGAAACGGGAAGCGGCTCCGTGGGCGCCGCTCGCACCGCGCAAGCCGGTCGGCGACGCAACGGCGCGCAATGGGATGACAGGGCGGCGAGGGACTGGTTCACCATAACGCCGCGTTGATCAAACGCCGACATGGCGATCAGGTGGACTGTGATACCTCAAATCGACCGGCGCCTTGCCAGGCGTCTTCAGCCCGTGACAATTCCATCTCGGTCCGACAACAGCTAAAGGGGGAAATTGGCGCCGGATGACCCTGCGGGTGTCCATGGCGCAACCACGCGCTGCGGGACTGCGCAAGCTCGCCAATCCGGAAGCATGGTCGAGGTGCTGCGGGTCCTCGCCAGACGGCCACGCGTGAGCCGCACCAAGTGGTCCAAGCGGACGCAAGAGTGTCTCGTGAAGATCAATTCCGGTGACTTGAAAATGCTCGCCAGGCTGTGCGCGACCTGCACACCAAGCGCCGGTGGAGGAATTCGCCGATATCGCGCAAACCGACAAGGTCGGTGTTGTCGGCAATCTTACTCGGACACGGGAATGCGAGCATACTGTGAATGTGGCCCGGATCGTTTGCGAGCTTGCCACGATGAGTGAGTGAATAAAAATTCCCCTGGTGTATGCAGGCATTCGGCCTTATTTAATTGGGACGGCACTTTTCAGTTTCGAGTTCGTTGTACCTGCTATTGCGACTTGTCGCATCCGGTCCTCCTGATTTTGAAGAGCATTGATCCACACGGTGTGGATCGCCGGGTTGTACGGAGAAAGTAAATGTCGCAAGGCACGGTAAAATGGTTCAACGCACAGAAGGGATTTGGCTTTATCCAGCCGGATGATGGCTCGAAGGATGTCTTCGTGCATATTTCGGCAGTGGAACGCGCTGGGTTCGGCGGATTGAACGAAGGTCAGAAGGTCAACTACGAACTGGAACGCGGCCAGCAGGGCAAGACCTCGGCAACAAACCTGAAGGCGGTTTGAGGCCGCGGGCACTGTTACGAGGCCAGCATCGATAGCCGCACGATAATCCAATACGGTGTCGGCCGGATTACCATTGATCGGTTTGGTTTGCGCCGGCGTCGTGAACGCTGGCCCGAGTTTCCTCGGGCAGCGTGGTTGTGTACAACGGGATGAAGCCAAGCGCTTCATTCCGAAGCGCGCCGGAGAGCAAGATGGTTTTCAAGCCCAACTACAATCAGCAGCGTGCCGAACGGAATCGCCAGAAGCAGGCCAAGAAGGATGCGAAACTGCGTGAACGGGAGGAAGTCGCAACGCGCCGCAAGGTCGAGCAGGATCCGCCACCGCCGCCGGCCCCCGAGTCCGAGGTGCAGCGCGGTTCGTGACCGGCTGGCGCTGAGGATAGGATCCAACCCATGAAAAGCCGTTCACTCAGCGCATTTGTCTCTTTCGATGTCACCTATGTTGATGGAAGCCGGAGATCGAATCGGAAGGTCTTGGCGTCGGCCCTGAAGGGGCTCGACGGAGATGCGGCTGCCCAGCCCATCATCGAGGCCCAGGACACGGAGATTGCCCTGGCATCCGGACGCCCTCGGATCGACATCAAGTCGCTGACCCGGTCGCGGACATGATGCTGCCGCGACTGGCTTAAGCCTGAGTGAGCCGGGGTCAGCCCAACGGCGTCCCGGGTTCGCCAAGATCCCACCAGATCCCGGCATAGGCCGCCAGCCCCTGCCGCGCCGGGGCGAGCAGCAGATGCTCGTCTGGGCCATGCTGCTTGCAGCCGTTGTAACTGTGCGGGATCCAGACCAGCGGCACGCCCAGATAGTCGACGAAGACATCCCCCGGTAGACCGCCGGACGAGTTCGGGATCACCTGTACGCGTTTATTCAACGAGCGCTCCATGCTGCTGACCGCCCAGCGGACCCAGGGATGTCCCGGGTCGGTGCGGCTGGCGGGCATGCGGATCCCGGCATTCTCGATCCGCACCATGGCAAGGCCGCTCGCATCCAGATGCCGGCGCAGAGCCGGCTCAAAACCGGCCGGATCGGAGTCGACGGTGTAGCGGATCTGGCAATGCGCCCGGGCATTTGGGGCGACGGCATTGACCGGATTCTCCGGCCGGCCGGACAGCATGGACAGGACGATAAAGCTGTTCCAGCCGTAGATTTTCTCGGCCGCGGTCAGGCCCGGTTCACCCCACTCCGGATCGATGTTTGGCGGCTTCGCCGCCGCCGCCAACCGGGCAGCCGTCCAGCACCGCGCGCACTGCCGCGGGCACCCCACTTCTTTGGGGCTACCGGCAGCCAGTCTCGCACCAGGATCTTGCCGCGTTGATCGACGATGGCGCCAAGCGCGTGACTGAGGATGATGGCCGGATCGGTGATCAGCCCGCCCCAATGGCCGGAATGGACACCGCCGGGCCGCAGATCCACCACCAGATCGAAATGGTAGGTGCCCCGGGTGCCGGTGGCGATGGTCGGGACCTCCGGCATCACCCGCGGGCCGTCGCTGGCAATCAGCACGTCGGCGGCAAGGCGGTCCGCCTTGGCTGGCGACGAATGCGCGCAGGCCAGTGGAGCCGCGTTCCTCACTGGTTTCCAGGATCAGCTTCAGGTTGAAGCCCAGGCGTGCCGCCCCGTTCCGCCAGCACCGCTTCCAGGGCCGCTAGGTTCAGCGCATGCTGACCTTTGTTGTCGGCGGTGCCGCGGCCGTACCAGCGATCGTCTTCCTCGGTCAGTGCTCCAGGGCATCAGACCGCTGCGCCACTGGTCGTCCAGTCCGCGCACCGTATCGCCATGCCCATAGGTCAGAATCGTCGGTCGATCGGGACCCTCCAGCCGCTCGGCGAACAGGATTGGGCCGAAGCCGGTCTCCGGATTGGGGTGGATTTCGACCAAGAACCCCATCCGTTCCAGCCAGGGCTGGATGGCATCGGTCAGATAGCGCTGCACGTCGGCTTCGTGGCCGGGGTCCTGGGAGGTGCTGGGGATCTTGACCAGCTCCGCGAGCGTGTCGCGAAAGCCGTTGGAGTCGAAGTAGTCCAGAGCGCGCGCAAGGGCGCCGTCCCGCGATGCCATGTCTTGGTCCCCGGCTGATGCGAACGAGCCAGCGTTTCGGAGGTGGCAAGCGTGTAGGGCGTGCCAGAGCTTTCACGACACTCATCGCCGTGCGGCCGTTAGGCTGGGACGGCAATCGCCGTGGTCACATCCGTGCTGATCACCGGCGTCACGGTCCAGAACCGGCTGCCCCGCTGCCGCAGGATGTCAGCAGGCTGCGCGATCTCCGCGGCGTTCGGCCAGGGCAGGATAACAAGTCGTCCGGCGGGTCCCGCCAGCAGGTTCTCCAGCGGCACGATGGGAATGCGGCTGCCAGGCAGTAATCGGCCGTGCTTGGCTGGGATCGGGGTCGGCGACGCAGGCGATTTCGTCTGTCGTTATCTCCGCAGCTATTCAGCAGCGTGCTGCCCCGTGCCGCCGCGCCGTAGGCCGCAACGCGGCGCCCGCCGGCGCGCCTGTTTCGCAGGAAACCGCGACATCTTCGTTCGTGCCGCTCGCGACGCGTCGCTGCAAACGGAATAAATATCGCGCCGGTCCAGTCCGGCACAGGTCTTTCGGCCTGACGAAGTGCCTTCAGGCCGGGGATCGCGCCGCGACGCGGACCCACGCCATGGCAGGCGTAGACGCGCAACGAGCCGCCATGATCCGGCAGACGCTCCGCATCGAACACGCGCAGGCCGACCGAGCGCAGCACGCGTTCCAGCACCCGCAGCGACAGATAGCAGTAGGCGATCGTGGCGAAACGCATCGAACTGCAGGTTCTGGACCAGCGACAGCAGATGCGGCAACTGTAGGCTCACCATCCCGTTCGGCCGCAGGATGCGGCTCAAACCGGCGGCAAAATCGAACAGGTCCGGCACGTCCGGCAGCACGTTGTTGGCGACGACCAGATCGGCCCGTCCATGCCGAACGGCGATTTCCATCGCGATCCCGGCGTTGAAGGACGCGATCTCGGTGGGGATGCCCAGAGCCTGCGCCACGACCGCGGCGTTGACGGCGCGGAATCGATCCCAGCACCGGGATCGCGGCGGCCTGGAAATGGCGCAGCAGATAGCCGTCATTGGAACCGACCTCGATCACCAGCGAATTGGCGCCGAGACCCAGCTGGTTTCGTCATGGTGTCGGCGAAGCGGCGGGCGTGGTCCAGGCAGAGGGCGGAGCGGGACGAGAGTAAGGCACCTGATGGTTGCTGATCGCCTCGCGGCCGGCGCGACATCCTCGATCTGCACCAGCAGTGCAGGTATCGCAGATATGGGCGCTGCAACTGTATAGGTGGCGCGCCTCGATGGCGTCTGCCGGGGCGAGGGTGCGGTTGGCCAGCGGGATATAGCCGAGGTCGATCAGGGTGCGGTGCAGCCTGGCGCCGCATAGGCGGCAGGCAGGGTGGGCCGGGATCGAGGACGCCGTCTGCGAAGCGTGGTCGAGCCGGGCGGCGCGACGAGACCGCCGCAAAGATGGTCAAAAGGCGCGGTTGGCAACAGTCGTTCGGTTAGAATCACCAAGGCGGACAGGCCTTTCCCGCCTTTGGGTGAGCCAGGAAATGGTCCGTTCTGTCCACCGTGCCTGACGAGGCGCGCTCTTACTGCAGGCGGACTATGACGTATTGGTGAACGAAAGGTTTCTGAGCCGGGAAATTCGCGGTGCCGAAGCTCACTCGGACCGGGTGCAGGTCGGCGGTCCAGGTCGACCGCCGCGGCTTGCAGGGCGATCTGATGATGGGCCAGGGCCGGGGCGAGCAGAGCGTGGGCTGAGTCGAGGCCATGGCGAGCGCCATGGCCGGATCTGCCAGGCCCCAGGCGACAAGGTTACGAACAGCCTGATCCAGACATAGGGCGGATCCGGCCAGCGTTGCGGTGCCGGGAACCCGGACCGAGCCGTCTGCCATGTGCTGGATGGTCATGTCGGCGAAGCGGATAGAGGCCCGGCTGGCGCTGCGGCGGCGGCCGTGGCGTCGGTGACCAGGATCGAGCGGGGCGGTCCTTCGCCCGCATCAGCACTTTCAGCGCATCGGGCGGGATATGGATGCCGTCGGCGATGAAGCTGGCGTGCAGCTCACGTCGGGCAAGCTGCGCCATCAGCGGATTGAGGAATTTCGGCTGCGGCTGCGGCAGGGCGTTGCCCAGATGGGTGCTGAGGGTGACGCCGGCCTCGGACGGCCTGGCCGGTGATAGCGGCGTCCGCCGCGGTGTGGCCCATGGCGACCATGATGCCACGCTCGCGCGCCCAGGCGATGCAGCGCAGCGCGCCAGCACGCTCAGGGGCCAGGGTCAGCAGCAGGACCGGGCGGCGGAGGTTCGGCGGTCAGGCGATCGAGAACAGCCGGGTCGGGCGGGATCATCGCCGCCGGCGGATGGCAGCCGGCATAGCCCGGGGCTGGGGTTCAGGAACGGGCCTTCCAGGTGGAAGCCGGGCACCATCAGCGGGCCGAGGCGGCTGGCCGCGACGGCGGCGTCCAGTGCGGCGAGGCGAGCGCCAAGGGTGGCTTCTTCGGCGGTGATCAGGGTCGGCAAGCAGGTGGTGACGTCGCTGCGCAGCATGGCGTCCAGCGCGTGATCCAGCGCTCCGGGGTCAGGGCGGCATCGTTGAAATCGACGCCGGCATAGCCGTTGACCTGGAGGTCGGTCAGGCCGGGGATTTGCATTCGCGCGGATGTTTATAGTGGTGGCGCGGTTGTCAAGTACTCTCGTCTCCCGACAGCAATTCTAAATGGTCGTTGAACTTAGGGGTGGTGCGCTGTGCCGAGGCGTGATTTAAGCGCATCATGCAGGTTCTTCAAGCTCTTTTAGACGGCGTTCGCGCGACGTGTGCGCGTTTCCCGGACAAACGCCGCGGCGGTGACGTGACCTACTCGATGGCGGACATCGGTTTGTCGGCGTTCTCGCTGTTCTTCATGCAGAGCGAGTTGTTCCTCGCCTACCAGCGCGGGCTAGAGGAAGGCCGCAAGACGTCGAACTGCCAAAGCTTGTTTGGCATGAAGGCGATCCCGACCGACAACCACATCCGGGCGATGCTCGATCCGGTCGCGCCTTCGCACTTGCAGCCGGCCTTCGACGATGTCTTGCGTGCGCTGCGCCAGCGCGGCGGCCTGGCGCCGTTCCAAAAGCTCGGCGGTCGTGTGCTGATCGCGCTCGACGGCACGGAGTACTTCTGTTCGCAGAAGCTCGGCTGCCCACACTGCCTGACGCGCCAGCGCGCCAACGGCGAGACCGAGCGCTACCATGCCATGCTGGCTGCTACGATCGTGGCGCCGGGACATGCGATGGCGCTGCCTCTGATGCCGGCCTTCATCGCCCCGCGGGATGGCGCCGAGAAGCAGGACTGCGAGCGCAACGCCGCCAAGCGCTGGCTCGCTATGCACGCAGCGCGCGTGAAGGACTTGCGGCCGGTCTATCTCGGCGACGACCTGTTCGCCTGTCAGCCGATCGCCGCGGCCATAACCGCGGCCGGCGGCGATTTCCTGCTGACCGCCAAGCCCTCGTCGCACAAAGCTCTCTACGACTTCATGCAGGGCGCCACGCTTGAGGCGCGAACGGTTAAACAGAAGGTCGCCGGCAAGCGCCTGACCTATCGCTATCGCTGGTTCAAGCAGGCCCCGCTGCGCGACGGCAAGGACGCGATGCTGGTCGATTGGGTCGGCGTCACCATCACAAACGCCAAGGGCAAGGTCACTTATGACAGCGCCTTCGTGACCTCGCTGCCGGTCACGCAAGACACGGTCGCCGAACTCGTCGCCTGCGCCAGGGCCAGATGGAAGATCGAGAACGAAAGCTTCAACGTCCTCAAATCCAACGGCTACCACCTCGAACACAACTTCGGCCACGGCAAGCAGAACCTCGCCATGATGTTCGCCACCATGAACCTGCTCGCCTTCGCCATCCATACCGTCTGCGACTGCCTCGAACAGCTCTGGATCGACGCCCGGACCGCCAAACGGGCGCGCAAGCGCTTCTTCGAGCACATCCGCACCATCACCGCCTACCTCGTCTTCCCCAACTGGCAAACCTTCATGCAGACCCTGATCGACTCGAAACCTCCCCCTGAAATCGCGGACCAGATCGCCATGTGAAATCATGACGGAAAGGGGCAGTTAGAATTGCTGGTCTCCCGAGCCTGGGCGCCAGCCCTTCTGTTTGGCTTTTCGAGGGGGCCGAAACGACGCAGCCGTGTCTACTTCTCCGATAGGCCCCCTTGAGAAGCCAAACGGCTTGGCCGTGGCTTCCCTACCGATTTCCCTGTGGTAGGCTGAACTGACATAGTGCACCCGCGACATCATCGCGCCGTGGCTTCCCTACCGATTTCCCTGTGGTAGGCTACGCGGGCGTTGTCAACAGCGTCATGAATTTGCCGTGGCTTCCCTACCGATTTCCCTGTGGTAGGCTACAGAACGCGACAATGGGCGCGAGCGATGGTTGGGCCGTGGCTTCCCTACCGATTTCCCTGTGGTAGGCTCGCTGTGAGTTAGGTACTGAAATATCTGTGATTTTCGGTGTTTTGCCGGATCGAAAATCACAGCAGAACCATCTGTTTGGAGCCAAGGGATTCTGTTTTTGTCGCCTCGCCGAGCAACAGCCGCATCCGTCCATATTGTCTGTCGGTCACCTGAAGAGCTCTGACGCTGCCTTCCCCTGGCAGATTCCGCGTGACACGGGCAACGTGCTTTGTCGCGCCATCCTCCCCTCGGCAGACGCGGGCATAGACCAAAAATTGTAGCATCATAAAGCCATCGTCTTTTAGGAAATTCCGAAATCGCGTGGCGTTGCGACGCTGAGTCTTGGTTCCGACCGGCAGATCGAAAAATACGAACAACCACACGAATCCGGGGCTCCGCCGCCACTACACGACCATGCGTGGCAGTTGCAGAATATCGGCGCTATTTGTCTGCATTGCCCGGATCAGGCTTTCCGCGGATTGTTCCGTCGCGGTCAGCAATGTCACGCGTTCGCACCCGAGCATCGTGGTTTCCGCTAGGATCGAGGCAAGCGTTCGCCGCTCCGCCACACACGTTTCTCCGCGCGCCACCGTGCCCTTCGCGGTCAGGTCCCAAACCTGCTGATCGACGTAGGGGCGAAACGGTTCGACCATGTCGTCGGCGAGATTAAAGGCGTTTGTCATGCTGGCGTGATTGAGGCCCAGCGCGGGGATCAGCCCGACTGCCACCAAAGCCCTCGCCACCGCTGAGCGAACGACTGCGTAGCCATAATTCAACAGAGCGTTGCGCTTATCGGTGCCGTCATCGCGCGCGAAATCGGTGAAAAGACGGGGCCAGTATGCGCGGGCCGCCCGAGCCTCGGTGTTGTCGGGATCACCAGAACCGACCAGATGCACCATCGCTCGCAAAGTTGTGGCGTCGTGACCGCAGGCTACAAGATTATTTGCCTGATTGGTTATTTTTGCCCTTACCATCGTCTGCCAGAGCCGCTTTTTCAGCGGTGCCGAGAGGTTCGTTTGCAGATCGGCGATCTCGCCCTGCCGGTGATGCCGATGAAAGGGCAATAACACACCGCTTGGTGTGTGGGTTGGTCCGTCGTGATCACAACGACGCCGGCATTCATGCATGCCGACATTAGCGCCGTGGAAAACATTACTTGCGGCGAGTCGAGAACGATCCAAGCGAGGTCTTCGATCGGGATGCGCGCTTCCACGTCGTCCTGCTTCGCGACGATCTGATTGTCTGCCAGCGACAGACGGGTTGCGCGGCTTACGTGCAGGCCACGCCATGCCACGTCCGAACCTCCTTGTGAATAGCGGTAATCCGGCCCAGACGATCCACATTCAACTTCCTGAAGCGAGCAAGTGTCTTGGCACCGATGCCACCTCTAGTGAGCGCGGGAATTATGCTGAAGGGCGATCGACAAAGCGCCGGTGCCACGGTGAAGGCCTCTGAAATATCCAGTGATGACCTCGCCGTCTGACTTCACCACGTCGATAAGACTGTTGCCGAACAGGCTGAACAGAAAGTTAAAGGCATCATCGATCACTGTCCATTCAGATTCGCCTCATGGGCTACGACGGCTTGTTTTGGTGGTAGTGGATAGCCTCTCGATCGGCTATTTGGTGCGGATAGATCGGCACCAAATATATTTGACTTGCCTCCCTTATCGGCCTTCGCAAACACATCCACCCGCGCCATCTCACCGCGATCGGCGGTTCCCCGCGAACGGCAACCGCCATCTTGTCTTTGCGTTGCTACACGCACCTTGCGGATGACATCGCCTTTTGACGACCGAGGAGGCGCATCTTTGGGCTTCCCGCCTCGATCCATGCCCGCAGTGCCTCCACCAACTCGTCGCGCAGTTTCGCCGGATCACCGATCTTCCCATAAGGTTCGGGCACCGGGATCTTTTCCAGATCAGCTAGCGTCAACTTCTCGACTGCCTTGCGCTCGAACACAGTCAGGACCCCGTCGATATCCTTGACCCGCTTGATCGTGCCGCATGGGCCTCCCCGCGAGCGCGCCGCCGTTCTGCCCGGGAGACGAAGACTTTTCGACTGTTGCCCGCACGACCTCCCGGAATCCGGCTGCCGGCGGGTCCGCCTTGGGAAATCGAACCCCGGGGCAGCCCTTGCCGCTCGGCCTCCTGAGCAGCCTTCGTCAGCTGTTGCAGCATGGCTTCGCTGGTTGCCGCGACGACGATCGCGTCCAGCGCGTGATGACGGTCGTCCTCTTTCCGCTTTCCGTCCTCGTCCTTCTTGATATCGTCCAACCCCCAGGCGCGGCGTAGCTTGGCGGTGAGTTGCCCGGGCCGCGCGAGGACGTGGCGCTTGCCCCGTCCTTCGGGTAAAGACGGGCAAGCATGTCCAGCAGCAGCCGTGTGGCATAGCGGGTGTCGCCCAGGTTGCGGGTCCTGAAGCGTTCCTCGACCTCCTTGGCGTTCTTGCGCAGGTAGAAGCCGCCTTTCTTGCGCCCTTTCATCTCCTTGCAGCTCTCGACCGTGGCGGAAACAGGGCCCAGTCGCGCGCCTTCCGCCTCGAACGATTCGAACGGTGTGCGGCCTTTCTTGGCCTGGTTCGCTGCGCGAGGCAGAGCGTCTTGTTGATGAAGCTGTCGTCGCCGAACCGGCTCCAGGGCAGGATGTGATCGACCTGCACCCGGTTGTCTCGGCTGGCGATCCATTCCGGCGATATGAGCTCGTCGGTGTAGAGGCAGCGGCCGTTCTGTTCCTTCCACAGTTCGTAGCGAAGCAGTTCCTCGACGTTGCACCGGACGGCCGAGCATGTTCGGCGAGCTCGTTGCGCGAGCTTTGTCGCGCTGCTTGTTCCGGTCCTCGATGCCCCGGTGATCTTGTCGCGCTCCTCGGCACTTTTGCCGATGTCGCGGGCGAGTTCGACGTGGATCGCGTCCGGCAACTGCCGTGGACTTGAACGATGGCGCGGACTTGCTTCACATCTCGGTCACGGCCTTGCGGGCCACCGGATTGCGCACGTCCTCCAAAGCCACCGAGGCAGGGGCCGCATGGTTGTATCCGACTTCCTCGCAGGCTGCGGAGTAGACCAGCCCGGTCGCAAGGCGGGAAGCAAACTGCACGGGCGGCCTTGGCGGAGATATGGCCAGCGCGGGTGAACTGGGCGAAGCGGCCTTCCTCGACGCCTCGCATCACAGCCTCGAGAAAAGGGCCTCCAGCTCCGGCCTCAACGAGACCCGTCAGTACGGAGGCAGGGTCTTCGCGGAAGGACAGGACTTCGGCGATGCGGTCACGCATGGCTGGGATTGTGCATCAGCAACCGCCACCAGACGGTGCAAACGATGTCGCGCAAGGTCGCAGGTCCTTCCGCGGCGTTCCGTGACGGGCGACGACGTCGTTCGTCTCTCCTTCTCCGATACACCGACGAAGAGGGTGCGGTTGATCCAGTTCGAGAGTTTTCGCATAGATTTGTAGGTGATCCCCTTGGTCTTGCCGAAATCTTCGGCGACCAGCCCGATCTGCGCCAGCGTCGAGGCGGCGATCCGTTCCGCTAGCGGAGAATGAGATCGATCGGCGAGGCGCGACGAGCAGACGGAACATCTCGAAAGCGTAGGAACGGCGTGCGGTGCGCTTCTCTTCGGGCTCGAACGGACAAAGTCTGGACCATGATGCTCGCTGTCTTGAAGCGGACGTTGGAAGAAAGCGATGCGGCTGAATTCTGCTTCGAGCGCCTGCGGATGCGAGCTGAGTTCCACGCCGGCGTTGCTCAGCGAAGATACGCCGACCTCACTGTTCGATGGTCCGCACGCAGGACCGAGCGGGTGAAATCGCCGCGGTTGCGCTTGCGCTTGAGGAAAACCGGATCTTTGACGAACATTAGCGCCGACGGTGCGGTAGCGACCTTGCAGACGTTCCTGCGGTCGCGCGATCGCTTTCTTCATCTTGGACGTTTCGTCCGCGGCATTGGCGGCGGTGTCGCGTTTGGCATTGGACTGAAGCCACGATGCCGAGCGATGTGGCCGAGGGCAACGGCGAGTTCCATGGTTAGTGAGTTGGACGTTCGAGTGCGTCGGCGCGTAAGAGCCAGGACTGCAGGCTCGTTTGATGCTGAAGGCGTCGCGCTGGGCTGATGGTAACAGGCCGCATGCCGAGGAACAAGGACGCCTGATCTCGTTCATGCGCTGCCGACGCCGGCGGATGACCCGCCGTTGCCCGCGGTGCAGGCGGCGGACGGCATTTGAAGGCGTACGTTCCTTGGCAGTTTCCGGGTGCGTCAAACGGTACAGAACCCCGGCTGCGATCACTGTCAGGGCGCCAGCGTCTGCATCGAGGTCCAGAAACCCCCATCCAATTGACGCAATTCCGCCATCGATGCCGAGGATTTTCATGAGAGATCCCAGAGACAAAGTAACTCTTGACAAGAGGATATTATTCCACGAAAACCGTGGTAGGGAAATCGGTCGGAAAGCCACGGCAAAGTGGATTTTCCACTGAGGAATTACCCTCGGTTCTGTTCAAGGGCCGAGGGGATTTCTTTTGTCGGTATAGGTGGTTTTTATTCCCGTTGTTGATTGTGCCGCGCCGGCTACTGCCTCAGCGCCGCCAAAATCGCCTGTCGCACCGTCTCCGGCTGCGATTCCACCGCCCGTGCCACGGACCGTATCTGGCCGCGCAGCGCGTAGACCTGGTCCAATAGCGAAAGCACCAGCGGGACGACTTCCTCCTGCACCGCCATCGCGTAACGCAGGTCACGAATTAGCCGTATGCGGGCGACATCGATATCCTCGAAGACCCATTCGGCGCCGCTCGACACGGGCCGCACCCAGCCGCGTTCCACCCACGCCATCAGCTCCGGCTCCGGCAGGTCAGGGAAGAGGGCGACCACCGCGGTGATGCGCATCAGCTTCCCTCCCTCGGGTTGAACGGATGGCGCGGCTTCCAGCCTTTCAGGAATTCCGTCAACTCCGGCTCATCGGCGGGCGGCATCACCACCTGTAGCTGGACGAATTGGTGACCCTGCCGGACGCCGCGCCCGCGCAGGCGCAGCCGGGTGCCGGTGCCGGACCCGGCTGGAATGGACAGGCGCACCGGGCCGCGGATTGTTGGCACTTCCAGCGAGGCACCCAGAACGGCCTCCTGCAACGTCACCGGCAGGTCAACGATGATGTCGTCGCCTTCGCGGTGGAACTGGGGGTCCGGGGCGACGGTGATCTCGATCAACGCATCGCCGGCCGGTGCGCCGCCAATTCCCGCTCCGCCCTGGCCACGCAGGCGCAGCACGTGGCCGTCCTCGGTGCCGGGTGGAATGCGGACGTCCAGGGTCTTACCATCGGGAAGCGCGAGGCGCCGCGTCGTGCCGTTGGCCGCATCGACGAAGCTGACCGTCAGACCGTATTGCACATCGCGACCCCTGGCGGCAAAGCCCGCTCCATGACGTCCGCCACCTTGGCCGCCCATGCCGCCGGCCTGGTTGAACGCCTGGGAGAAAAACGCCTCGATGTCCTCCTGCGTGAAGCCGCCGTTGGTCTGGTAGCGCTGCTGCCCCGCGCCTTGCTGGAAATCGCGGTAGAACGGGCGCTCGGGGGGACTTCGTGGCCCTCGGCATCGATTTCGCCGCGGTCGAAGCGGGCACGCTTGTCCTTATCGGACAGCAGGTCGTAGGCGGTGCTGATCTCCTTGAACCGCTCCAGCGCGTCCGGCTTGCCCGGGTTGACGTCGGGGTGGTGGCGCTTGGCCAGCTTACGATAGGCGGCGCGGATCGCTGCCTCATCGTCGCTGCGCTGGACGCCAAGGATTTGGTAAGGATCTCTCATTGGCTGCTGTACGTGGAAACGCCGAGCGGCGTGATCAAGTGCCGGTCCAGACGGGTGGGCGCTTGGCGAGGAAGGCGTCGATGCCCTCTGCCGCATCGCGGGCCAGCATGTTTCGCGTCATGACCTGAGCGGCATAGTCATAGGCGGCGGATAGGTCCATCTCGGCCTGGCGATAGAAGGCTTCCTTGCCGATGGCGACAGTCAGCGGACTTTTCGCGGCGATCTGACGGGCGAGCGCCAAGGCTGCGTCGTCCAGCTCCGCCTCTGGCACGACGCGGTTGATCAGGCCGATTTCGCGGGCGCGGTGGGCCGGGACCAGTTCGCCGGTCAGCAGCATCTCCATCGCTGACTTGCGGCCGACGGCGCGAGACAGCGCGACCATCGGGGTGGAGCAGAACAAGCCGATATCGACGCCGGGTGTGGCGAAGCGGGCGGTATCGGCGGCGACGGCGAGGTCAGCCGAGGCAACCAACTGGCAGCCGGCCGCGGTGGCGACGCCATGCACGCGGGTGATCACCGGCTTGGGCAGCCGGACGATGCGCTGCATCAGCCGCGAACACAGCGCGAACAGCACGTCATAGTTGGCGCGGGTGGGATTGGCGCGGATTTCGCGCAGATCGTGGCCGGCGCAGAACGCCGGACCGTTGGCGCCGATGATGACGACACGAATGCCCGGATCGTCGCCAATCGCCATCAGTTCGGCGTCGAGCGCCTCCATCAGGCCGATCGACAGCGCGTTGCGCGCGGCCGGACGGTTCAAGGTCAGGATGGCGATATTGTCGCTGTCGCGGCGAAGCAGCAAATCAGTCATGATCCGGCTTATAGCATATCGGTTCAACCGTTGAAGGAGGCCGCGATGACGACCGACCGTCTGCAGCCGCATGGAGACCACCTGATTGAGGACCTGCCTGTTGGGGAGCTGTCGCTGCGTACCGTCGCCATGCCGGCGGACACCAATCCCGCCGGAGACATTTTCGGCGGCTGGATCATGTCGCTGATGGACCTCGCGGCCGGCGTGTCGGCGGGAACCCGGGCGAGGGGACGCGTGGCGACGGCGGCGGTGTCGAACCTCAATTTCCTGCAGCCCGTCAAGGTGGGCGACGTGGTCTGTGTTTACACGGACATCAAAACGGACCGGCCGTAGCTCCATGACCATTGGCGTGGAGGCGTGGGTCTTGCGGCGGGGCCAGGGTGACCGGACGCGGGTGACGGCGGCGGAGTTCGTGCTGGTGGCGGTGGATGATCACGGCAAGCCGCGGCCGCTGCCGCCGGCTTGATGGACAGGAGGCTGCCGTCCGGCATGGCTGGCTGCCCAGCCGGTGCACTGCCGCGGCGCCTCAACAGCCGAGAGCCCGTTCAGCTTCTCGCCGGTTTTGCCCGTAGGTCCGAGGCTTTTGGCGCCGCTGGGAGCCAAACTGGCACAGGCCACCGCACTGGCATGACACCGCCGTCCAGGCGGCATGCAGCCGCGCGGTTCAGCCGCATGGCTGACGACGCGACGCACGCGCCTGGAGCATAGATGCAGCCCCAGCAGTGCCACCGCCGGCAGGGTGGAGAACAGGCACAGCGCGCCCCAGTAGGCGGCGAGCGACAGGATCCTTCGGCGTGCACGTCCGCCGACGCGACGCCGAGTATCAATGCCACATCCAGCAGCGGCTGCTGCATGCTGTAGAAGGTGGCCTGCCGGTCGGGTGACAGGCGCTCCTGGATACAAGTGAAATATGTGGCATAGCTCAGCATCTCAGGGATGCCGCCGAACACCAGCAGCACGCTCGCGGCGCCAACCCCTGGGGCGAACAGCAGCGCGACGTGCGACAGGCCCTCGAGCAGGGTGGCCGCCAGCATCAACTCGTACGTAGACATTATTCGGAGCATCGCGCGGCTGAACATGCCCGACACCAGTGCGCCGGCAATGGCACCGACACCCTGAGCCGCGAGCAACAGCGTCCAGACGGCGGGAGGCGCCGAACCATTCGGCATTTGCCCAAAACAGGAGTGGCCGCATGCCACCGAAGGTAATCATGTAAGGCACTGCGGAGATCAGCAGAGCGACCAGCACGGCGTCGCCACGCAGCATGGCGCGGAAGTCCCGCAGCACTGCCACAATGTGGGCGGGTGGCAAAGCTCCCGCATCCTCATCACAGGCCGCCGGCGGAAGCCGGGCGACGGCGGCGGCGGCCAGCAGCATCGCGGCGCCGAAACCAAGGTACGCGGCACCGGTTCCCGCCGTCACCGCCAAACCGCCAAGCGCGGGTCCGGCGAACTTTGCCAGCCGATCGGCAGAGAAGAACAGCGTGTTGCCCGCCATCTCCAGGCCGCGCGGAGTGGCCGTGCTGCGCAGCGCGAGAAGGGCCGGGATGCCGAACACGTCCATCCCGCCGGTCGCGAAAATCACCGCCTGCAACAGCAGGAAATCGCGGCAGAAGGGAAGCGCCACGGTCAGGGCTCCGGTCGCGGCGATGGTAGCGATGGCGACATTGCGTGCACCGAAGAGCAGTAATGCCGCGCCGGAAGCGGGGGCGAGGACGATGCGCGGCAGCATGCGCAGGCTGAGGCTGATGACGAGCTCAGTGCCGGTGCCAAAGCGTTCGGCGACCAGAATCGGTAAGGTGGCGAGGACGCACCAGGTTCCCAGACCGTCGCACAACAGCGCCAGCCAGAGATGCCGGAAGTGCGGCGTAGTGAGCAGGGTTCTCCAGTCTCGCATGTAGGCAGTCCCCGTCCAGGGTTCGGTGAAGCGGACGGGGGTTGCGGCGGCTCAGTTCAATGGACGCGCCTCAACGCCCCGCCGCGGTGGGGTGTCTTGAGAGCGCCGGTACTGGCTGCGAGGATGCGAAACATGACAGGAGGCGGGATAGCCGAGTGCGGGGTAGGAGGCAAGCAGCAGCGGCTGGTAGTAGGTCAGTTTGAAGCCCGTTAAAATGTTCTTCTGTCCGTCCCGGTTGAACGACCCGGATTGCGGAGGACGGTCTGCCAAAAGCCCCAGGGAGCCTCGGCCTGGCATACCGCCGCTTGGCGAACCTTGGCGGCTGCGGCAGTGTGCCGCCAGTTCGGTTAACTTGAAGGAGCGTGGATGGCCAGCCTTCCCAACCGCCTGCCGGGGCTGAATTTTGATCTGGGAGAGCCAGCCGACATGTTGCGCTCTCAGGTCGAGGCCTTCGCGGCGGCCGAAATCGCGCCGCGCGCGGCCGCGATCGACCGCGACAACGCCTTTCCCATGGATCTGTGGCCGAAGATGGGGTCCTTGGGCGTGCTCGGCGTCACCGTCGCGGAGGACTATGGCGGCGCCGGCATGGGCTATCTGGAGCATGTCGTGGCGATGGAGGAGATTTCCCGCGCCTCGGCCTCGGTCGGCTTGTCGTACGGGGCGCACTCGAACCTGTGCGTCAACCAGATATTCCGCAACGGATCCGAGGCACAGAAGCGGCGTTATTTGCCGGGGCTGATCGCCGGGACCCACATCGGCGCGCTGGCGATGAGCGAGCCGGGGGCGGGCTCGGACGTGGTCGGGCATGCGCACGCGGGCCGACAAGCGCGGCGACCGCTATGTGCTGAACGGCAGCAAGATGTGGATCACCAACGGCCCGGATGCGGATGTGCTGGTGATCTACGCGAAGACCGATCCGGCGGCCGGGCCGCGCGGGATCACGGCGTTCCTGGTGGAGAAGGGGTTCAAGGGGTTTTCCACGGCGCAGAAGCTGGACAAGCTGGGCATGCGCGGTTCCAACACCTGTGAACTGGTGTTCGAGGACTGCGAGGTGCCGGAGGAGAACGTGCTGGGCGCGGTGGGGCGCGGCGTGAACGTGCTGATGAGCGGGCTGGACTACGAGCGCGCCGTGTTGGCGGCCGGCCCGATCGGCATCATGCAGGCCTGCATGGACGCCGTGGTGCCGTATGTGCACGAACGCAAGCAGTTCGGCCAGGCGATCGGCGAGTTCCAGCTGATGCAGGGCAAGCTGGCGGACATGTACACGACGATGAACGCCGCGAAGGCATACGTCTACGCCGTGGCGAAAGCCTGCGACCGCGGCGAGACGACGCGCAAGGATGCCGCCGGGGCGATCCTGTATGCCGCCGAGAAAGCCACCTGGATGGCACTGGAGGCGATCCAGGCGCTGGGCGGCAATGGCTACATCAACGACTATCCGACCGGGCGGCTGCTGCGCGATGCGAAGCTGTATGAGATCGGTGCCGGGACAAGCGAAATCCGCCGCATGCTGATCGGCCGCGAATTGTTCGCGGAGACGGCGTGATGCGGCGTGGGTCGACGATTTTCGACGGTGCATCGTGCGGTCTGTCGCCGCTATGGGGATGGCCACGCGATGACCGTGCTCCGCTCCGACATCAGCCCACGCTCCGCCGAGTTCGCCGCCAACGCCGTCGGCCATGCGCGGCCTGGTGGACGATCTGCGTGCGCGGGTGGCCGAGGTTTCCCAGGGCGGCGGCGCGGTCGCGCGCGAACGCCATGTCGCGCGCGGCAAGCTGCTGCCGCGGGACCGGGTGGCGGCGCTGATCGACCCGGGCTCGCCGTTCCTGGAATTCTCCCAGCTTGCGGCGTTCGGGCTGTATGGCGGGGAGGTGCCGGCGGCGGGGATCGTCACCGGCATCGGCCGTGTCTCGGGCCGGGAATGCGTGATCGTTGCCAATGACGCCACGGTCAAGGGCGGCACCTACTTTCCCATGACGGTGAAGAAACATCTGCGCGCGCAGGAGATCGCGCGCAAGAACAATCTGCCCTGCCTGTATCTGGTCGATTCCGGCGGCGCCTTCCTGCCGATGCAGGACGAGATCTTCCCCGACCGGGAGCATTTCGGCCGCATCTTCTTCAACCAGGCGAACATGTCGGCCGAGGGCATCCCGCAGATCGCCGTCGTCATGGGCTCCTGCACCGCCGGCGGCGCCTATGTCCCGGCGATGAGCGACGAGAGCATCATCGTCCGCAAGCAGGGCACCATCTTCCTGGGCGGCCCGCCCTTGGTGCAGGCGGCGACCGGCGAAATCGTTTCGGCCGAGGATCTGGGCGGCGCGGACGTGCACGCCCGCACCTCCGGCGTGGTGGATCATTACGCGCGCAACGACCACCACGCGCTGTCGATCTGCCGGCGTATCGTCGCCGGCGCTGAACCGCGACAAGACCGCTGGGCCTGGAACTGCGCCGGCCGGAGCCGCCGCAATATGATCCGGCGGAGCTGCATGGCGTGGTGCCCACCGACCTGCGCGCGCCCTACGACGCGCGGGAGGTCATCGCCCGCATCGTCGACGGCAGCGATTTCGACGAGTTCAAGCGGCTGTACGGCACCACGCTGATCTGCGGCTTCGCGCATCTGTATGGCTATCCCGTCGGCATCATCGCCAACAACGGCATCCTGTTTTCCGAATTCCTCCCTGAAGGGCGCGCACTTCATCGAGCTTTGCAGCCAGCGGAACATTCCGCTGATGTTCCTGCAGAACATCACCGGCTTCATGGTCGGACGCAAATACGAGTCCGGCGGCATCGCCAAGGACGGCGCCAAGCTGGTGACCGCGGTTTCGACCACCGCGGTGCCGAAGCTCACGCTGATCATCGGCGGCAGCTACGGCGCCGGAAACTACGGCATGTGCGGGCGCGCCTACGACCCGCGGTTCCTGTTCATGTGGCCGAACGCGCGGATTTCGGTCATGGGCGGAGAGCAGGCGGCCGGCGTGCTGGCGACCGTGCGCAGCGGCTCCGGCCGAATGGACGAAGGAACAGGAGGAGGCGTTCAAGGCGACCGATACGCGACGCAATACGACACCCAGGGACATCCATACTACGCCAGCGCCCGGCTGTGGGACGACGGGATCATCGATCCGGCCGACAGCCGCCGCGTGCTGGGGCTGGCACTATCGGCCGCGCTGAACAAGCCTTTGCAGGACACGCGCTTCGGCGTGTTCCGGATGTGAGCGCGATGTTCCGCTCCCTGCTGATCGCCAACCGAGGCGAAATCGCCTGCCGCATCGCCCGCACCGCTCGGCGTATGGGTATCGAAACGATCGCGGTGTTCTCGGAAGCCGATGCGCAGGCGCTGCATGTGCAGGCGGCCGACCGGGCGTATCCGATCGGCCCGGCGCCGGCGCGGGACAGCTACCTGAATATCGCCCGGATCATCGAGACCGCGCGTGGCGGCCGGCGCGGAGGCGATCCATCCCGGCTATGGCTTCCTGTCGGAGAATCCGGCTTTCGCCGAAGCCTGCGCCGCCGCCGGGATCGTCTTCGTCGGGCCGCCGGCCTCGGCGATGCGCGCCATGGGTTCGAAATCGGCGGCCAAGGCGCTGATGGAGACGATCCGTCGGTGCCGCTGCTGCCGGGCTACCATGGGGAACGGCAGGATGCAGACTTCCTCGCCGATCAGGCGGCGCGGATCGGCTTTCCCGTGGTGATCAAGGCGGTGTCCGGCGGCGGCGGCCGCGGCATGCGGGTGGTCACCTCGGCCGCCGACTTCGCCGCCGCGCTGGCCTCGGCGCAACAGGAAGGCGGCGTCGGCCTTTGGCGACGACCGCGTGCTGATCGAGCGCTATCTGCAACGGCCGCGCCATATCGAGGTGCAGGTCTTCGCCGACACCCACGGCAACGCGGTGCATCTGTTCGAGCGCGACTGTTCCGCGCAGCGCCGCCACCAGAAGGTCATCGAGGAAGCGCCGGCGCCCGGCTTGTCCGACGCAGCAGCGCGAGGCGATGGGTCGAAGCGGCCGTGGCCGCCGCGCAGGCGGTCGGCTATGTCGGTGCCGGAACGGTCGAGTTCGTTGCGGACAGCCGACGGAGTTCTTCTTCCTGGAGATGAACACCAGGCTTCAGGTCGAGCATCCGGTGACCGAAATGATCACCGGCTTCGACCTGGTGGAATGGCAGTTGCGCGTGGCCGCCGGCGAGGCGCTGCCGGTCGCCCAGCCCGCGATCACGCGGTCCGGCCACGCCATCGAGGCGCGCATCTACGCCGAGGACCCGGCGCGGGATTTCGCCCCCTCCGTCGGGCGGCTGGCGCTGTTCCGCACGCCGCCGGAAACCGATGGGCGTGCGCGTCGATACCGGCTTCGCGACCGGCGATACGGTGTCGATCCATTACGATGCGATGCTGGCAAAGCTGATCTGCCATGGCTCCACGCGTGAGGCCGCGCTGCGCCGGCATGCGGCAGGCGCTGGCGGATTGCGCGGTGGCGGGCGTCGCCAGCAACCTGGATCTGCTGGGCCGCATCGTTGCGCATCCGGATTTCGCCGCGGGCGGCATCGATACCGGCTTTATCGCGCGTGAGGGCGCCAGGCTGCTGGCCGAACAGGGCGCGCCGCCGGCCGAGGTGCTGGCGATCGCCGCGCTGGCCGTGCTGGCGCAGGAAGCCGAAGCGGCGGAGCAGGCCGCCGCCGCAACCGCTGATCCGTTCTCACCCTGGAATGCGCGCGACCTGTGGTGGCTGAACGCCGAGCCGGGTCGGGTGCTGGACTTCATGGATGGCGAGGCGGAATTGTCCGGTCTCGGTTATTCGCGATGGAAGCAGGTGGCGCCTGGACATCGGAGACCGGTGATGATCGGGTCGGCGCGGCGCCATGCGAGACGGCTGGCTGCGCGTGTCGCTGGATGGCGTGTGGCGGACGGTCACCGCGGTGCATGGACCCGCATGTGCGTGACGCTGCGGGACGACGGCCTGACCTGGCGGCTGACCTTGCCGGACCCGCTGGCCTCGGCCGATGAGGAGGAAGATGCCGGCGACCGCCTGGTGGCGCCGATCCCCGGCCAGGTAACGCAGGTCGCCGTGGCGGTGGGCGACCGCGTCAAGCGCGGCCAGGTGCTGGTGGTGCTGGAGGCGATGAAGACCGTGTTTCGCCTGTCCGCTCCGGCCGATACCGTTGTTGCCTCGGTATCCTGCGCTGCCGGCGAGATGGTGCAGGAAGCGCAAATGCTTGTCGGTTTTGGCGAGCCTGCCTCAGCTGAATAAAGCCGCCGGCTGTCTTACTGATCCCCTCATTTCGCCTGAGCAAATGCTGCGCCGAAGGCGCTTGCGGTTGAGACAGCTTCATTGAACTTCCGGATCAGCGGCAAAAGCCTATGTTCTGGCATATTCGGGATCAAGTCGTAGAGCATGCAGCCCTGGCGGAACAGCGAATGGGTGCGTTTGGTGCTGGTATTGGCCTTCAGCAGTCGATCCATCCCAAGACTTTCGCCCACCATACCCAACAGCGTCAGCAGCGCGGTTGCGAAAGCGCTGATCAGCAGTAGACGGTCGCGACGCATCGGCTCGCTGATGCGGGTGGCGGACAGTCCCATGCCGAACTGCAAATCCTTGGTGTCGCGGAACTGCGGTTCGATGGTCCAGCGCTTGGCGTAGTGGTTGACCAGCGTGACCGTCATCGCCTCCCGCAGGCTGGTCGCCAGGCACCACATCTCCTTCATGCCCTTGGCCTGCACGCAGACGACGGCGCCGACTTGCCGGCCGTTCGCCGTGACACGGGCGTCACGCAGTTTGCGGCCGCGTCCACCTTTGCCTACCCACTCGGCGGCGGTCCTCGTCAGCCCGTCGGCATCGGTGACATTGATGTTGCCGCGGAAACGGATGACGTAGTCAAAGCCCAGCTTGCCAAGGTAGGCGAACAGCTTCTGGTCGCCAAAACCGCGATCGGCCAGGATCGTGACACGGCATCCCGCCGGCACCAATTCGGACAGCCGCAGCAGGCAGGTATCTTCGTAGTCATTGCGCTGGTTCTTCAGTTCTTCTTTCCATACGGTTAGCCATAGCAGAGGTGCCGCGCGGCCATGGCCAGTCACCAGGCTCAAGACCAGCGTGGCCTGATCGTCATGGTCGAAATCAGTCTAGTCCATGGCAACCAGAATATCCCGACGTTCGCCGATCTGATGCGGCACCCAGCGGGCAAAACTGTCCCAGACGTCGATGCCGTCGTTGCTCAGTAACCGGTCCACCTGCTTGATCGCGTGCTTTGTCTTCAGGCCTCGCGCCTGGGCAAGCGCCTGACCGATCAGTGCCACCGCTAGAGAGGCCGCCGTCATCGTGCCCAGCGTTGCTCCGGCCAAGGATTTAATGCGTTTGGCATGCAGCCCCGGCCCATGGAGTTCACCAATGAATGACCGAACATCGTCAAACCGACCGTCTTCCCGCCCAGCCCCCGCCATCTCCACACTCCAGCCCGTTCAATGGCTGAAGAGCTTACAAATATGCCCCGAACCGCGCCTATATCTCAATCAATCGAAATGAGGGGATTTCTGAGGTGCGAGGAGATCAGGTT
>CAWISS010000011.1:0-293937 GCA_963838815.1 uncultured Alphaproteobacteria bacterium
ACATACGCACTCGGGGAGTAGTATCCTGAGCCTGTGTTGGTTATTTTTTCAATGTGACTTATGGCTTTCGACTCACAAAGACGGTAGCCTTACAAGCAAAGAGAATAGATTTACTTCGTCCGAATCAAACGTGTACACCACAACCAGTGCTGGGATATTCAGTTCGCGATTGCCGCGTTGCTTGTAAAGCCAGTAATAATCATCAATCAATAAGCCGGTTTCGGGATTGCGAGCAAGCCACCATTTCAGTGCCTCAAATGCTTCATCCATGCGGGGATACAACTGCCCCTCCATATAAACTACATTTGTGACGGGCTGCGATTCGATCACAGTCCGAAGTGGCTTGTGCAATCTAGGGCCTGAGTTCAGAAATAGTCATTAACCCCCACTCCCGCTCAGTCTCGGTAATCTCGCCAGGAACTGAGAAAACGGTAAAGTAGGGGATTTCTTCGCCATCGGCAGCGGAGTGCCAGATGTGGTCATGGGAAAGATCACTGATTGAGGAGGCTGTGTGTTTATTGCACACATATTCTGTAATTTTATCCACTACCGTGATCTCATCTTCTGTAAACGCCGAGAGGTCCGGTGGTTCGAGCGCGCGAAATTGCTTCTGCGCAAAATTCCCAAATTGTTGGCCGCTTACGGCAGCAATCGCTTTCTCCTGCTCCAACTCGGAGATCGTATGAAGAATAGCTCGTGGCACTGGACCAAATTGTCTTTTTACATAAGTGGCTCCGGTAATGGAGTGTGCCGTGCGGTAATAGTTAGTAAAGTCCGCGAGCCAACAAATCTTATTCAACTTTGTAGCGCCCAGCCTTGTCGGGTCGTCCTTTGCCTTCCAGCAAACGTAATGGACAAGGGATTTGAATTTTTTGCGGTCGAACGGCATGGCGATCCAGACTCCCTCGCAACAATTTTACCGCAAATTGTTGTGTAGCGGAAGTCCAGCCTTGATCTAGCCTCCCGAAGCGATAAGTACTTCTTTTAAGTGACCAGGCATGATCCAGCAGCCATTACAGGAGTCTTGCAATTGTCTTGTGAACGCGGCAGTAGTTGAAGCGCGAGGCCTGCGCGTACATTCTCCCACTTGTTGCTGAAGCCGTTTGTCAGGCGAGACAGCCGCCGTATGCACATCCAACCGATCCGCCGGCCGGAGTAATCCGAGCCGTTTTGCGTTAGATATTTCAGGGCTGGCAATACTTGAAATCGTCGTTACTGACCATGAATGTCAAGATCGCTGGCTTGTCCAGAATCAGATTGAACTGGTGATCTCCCGGTGAAACCGCCCCATAAATTCTCAGATGCTGCTCGTCTTTAAAAGACTTTACCGGCTTACCATCTATCATGGCAACGCCGGAAGCTCCGGTGCCACGAAATCATAGGTAAACAGAGGCGTGGCAGAATTCGACGGAATACTTTTCCGCGCGGTCATGCAGTAGTTCTCCCGTAGAACAGTTCTGGATTTTGGCGGATTGTCTCGGTCAAGCGGAGGAAAATGCTGTGCGCTGACGGAGAGTACCGTCGCAATGAAGGCAGTACCAATCCGAGTAGATACTTTCATGCGGGCCATCCTCTCTGGTCAGATGGTATCGCCGTTCTTTAAGTTGCCAGACCAACACAACCTCAGGACAGTTGCTGCGGGAGCTGAACAAGATTGCCCCCGCCGCAAAGCGGAAGCGAGCGGAGTTTATCCGGCAGGCGGTTAAGGACGCAATCCGGCGGCATCAATACGATCAAATACGGGAGGCCTACTTGCGGCAACCCGATTCCGCCGAGGATGCCGATGACTGGTCGAACGCCGAGGAGTGGAATCCATGAAGCAGTACGAAATCTGGTGGGCCGAGTTGCCGAAGCCTGCCGGTCGGCGCCCCGTGATACTGCTGAGCCATAACGACGCCTACGACATTCTGAACAAGTTCATCGCCGCCGAAATAACGACCACCATCCGCAACATACCAATCGAGGTTCGGCCAGGAGCCGCCGAAGGATTGCCGAGGCCTTGCGCCGTTAACTGCGATAATCTGCGGACGATTTCAAAAACACATCTCGTGAAAAGAATCTCGAGGCTGCCGGCAGCACGAGCAGGGGAACTGAAGCGCGCAGTCGGATACGCCCTGAACTGGGAGGAGCTCATTCAATCCGGGGATTAAGAACTCCTCCTCGATCAGCGATCTCAATCAGCTACCTCAATCAGCGAGGTTTGCTACTCCGTCTCTGAGTTCTTACGAACTCGATCGGGTTTTACAGCTACCAGCGGGGTTCGCGCCGGGGAGGTCTGCCGCCGCCCCCACCGCCCCCACCGGGCCGACCGCCGCCACCACCGCCAAAACGGTTACCACCGCCGCCGCCTCCACCGAAGCCGCCGGAACGCGCTTCGCGGGGCCGCGCTTCATTTACAGTGAGCGTCCGTCCGCCGAGTTCAGCGCCGTTGAGTGCCGCCATGGCCTTATCGGCATCCGCGTTTACAGGCATCTCCACAAAGGCAAAGCCTCTGGCCTGTCCCGTATCTCTGTCCTTTACGATTTGTACTCGATCCACCTGGCCGTATGCGGAAAATGCCGCATCGAGATCCTGCTCGGTCGTCTGGAACGAGATGTTCCCGACATAAATGTTCTTCAAAGCTGACTCCTTCTGGGCTGCCAAAATGGCAGGTTAAATTCAAAGCGGGCTAATCTCGGCCGGACAAATCTCATCAAGGCGGGCAAGGTAGCAATCAGCGGCATCAGACAGCCGCTCCTTAATGGTAACGCCGATCAGGATAAACGTTCTTTCGATATTCCGTTTATTGTTCGGTTGCGGACCTTTGGGCCAGTTCGCCGATTATGGGCAGAACGTAGGGTTCATCGTGACTCGCCTTGATCATCATAAAAATGGAAACCCCGATGATCAGTCCCTGCAGTAAATGGTCGATTCGGAAAAACTGTCCACGCATGTTTTCGGCGATGGGACGCACCACCCAGTTCACGGCCAGCCATGCGGCGAAAAGGTAAAGGCCCTGAAAAGCGTGGAAGCGAACCAGGTGATTGCCTTTGAATTTCCGGGCGGCAAGCACGATTACTGCGGCTATCCAGCCCACGGTAGGAATGTAGCAGAGGATGGAAGCGGCCCGCGGCGACAGGCCGGCCAGCGGGTCGCTTTGAGCGGACGTGGCGTTCGTGCGGGGCGGCGAACCCGCAGGCGGCTGCCGCGTCCCACACCCGGCACAGAACAAATCGCCCGTTGAAGCCTGATGGCCGCACATGGTGCAGAATGGCATACCCGTTAAAGAGTACGTTAAGCCGGAAGCGTTCGTTCGTGCAACCTTTTGCGGGATCCCTGTTGCTGGATACCGGGGCCGGGAGTTTGCGGGCGAGCTATAAACCTTCCACAATCAGACAGCATGGTGAACCCTGACGCGAGACGAGTAGAACCCAGATGGCCGGCGGTGCTGGCCGCCCTGGCCGTCGCAATGCTGATCTATGCCTTGCCGGAAACGCTGACGCTCGGACCAGGATGGATTCTGTTCGTGATCACCGTGGTCCTGATGACGCCGACGATTTTGTTCCACAGAGTGGGACGCACCGAGTTGAACGAATTTTTTGCTTATGCGAACCTTGTTGCGATTACAGCGGGCCTGATCTCCTCCCTGGTACTCCTGGTCACGCGGTTGCCGGCCCATCGGGAAACGCCGGTCCAGTTGTTGCGCGCGGCGGTGGCCCTGTGGACAGGCAATCTGCTGGTTTTCGCTTCGTGGTACTGGCGCCTTGACGGCGGCGGTCCCAACGAACGCGACCGGCGAGCAGCCCATGTTGACGGGGCATTTCTCTTCCCCCAAATGATCATGGACCCCGAATTGAAAAAGAAGATGGGTGAGGAAGGATGGAGTCCCGGATTTGTGGATTACCTGTTCCTCGCGTTCAATACGAGCACGGCATTTTCCCCGACCGACGTGCCGGTGCTTTCGCGCTGGGCGAAGGTCATGATGATCGTTCAGTCGCTGATTTCGCTTGGGACAGTGGTATTGCTGGCGGCCAGAGCGGTGAACATACTGTAGAAACGTTCTGAATTGACAGCGCGCTTATCTGTTTTGGTCCGGCCGCTTGCTTGCGGTAATTCCATAGATGTAGAATCATGGAAGCATGCCCGGGAAGCCAACGGAGGAAGAAATTACCCGCTTCGCCGATATGTTCTCGGCCATGGGAACCGGCCCGCGCCTGCGGATTATGCGCGTACTGCTGTCGGCACATCCCGATGGGATGATCGTAAGCGACATCGGCGCCGAGTTGGGGATTCCATCCTCAACGCTTTCGCACCATCTGGAAAAGCTGAAAAACGAGGACCTGGTCCGGGTGAGGCGCGAAGGCACGTATCTGTGGTATTCGGCGAACGCGGAAGTCTTGCAGCAGCTCCTTGGCTTTCTCTATGCGGAATGCTGTACCCGAAACAAGGCGATAGAACCGCAGGCCATTGTACGCCTGTGCGGGTAACACGAAAGGACGATGTATGGAACTGAAGGAAGTCGTGAAAGAAAAGTACGGCGAGGCTGCCTTGCGCGTCAGTGCGGGTGGCAGCTCGTGCTGCGGGGCTTCGGCTGCGCTGGATGGCTGCTGCGACCCGATCACGTCAAACCTATACGATGCGGCGCAAACCGGCGAGTTGCCCGAGCAGGCCGTTCTGGCTTCGCTGGGCTGCGGAAATCCTGCCGCGCTCGCGCAACTGAATCCAGGCGAGACGGTGCTTGATCTCGGCTCGGGTGGCGGGATAGACGTGCTGCTGTCGGCGCGGCGCGTGGGGCCCACCGGCAAAGCGTACGGCCTCGATATGACGGACGAAATGCTCGCGCTCGCGCGGGAGAACCAACGCCAGGCGGGACTGGAAAATGTGGAATTTCTCAAGGGCGAGATCGAAAATATTCCGTTGCCGGATAGCTGCGTCGACGTGATTATCAGCAATTGCGTTATCAACCTCTCGGGCGACAAGGACCGGGTACTGCGCGAAGCCTTTCGTGTCCTGAAGCCCGGCGGCCGCTTCGCCGTTTCCGACGTGGTCACACGCGAAGAAGTGCCGGCAGCCGTGCGGGAAAACATGCTGCTGTGGGTGGGCTGTATTGCCGGTGCACTTCAGGATTACGAATATATCGCCAGGCTCGCCAAGGCTGGGTTTGAGGATATCGATATTGAGCCGACGAGAATATACGACATAGAGGACGCGCGCACTTTCCTGGCAGGCCAAGGCATAGATGTAGATGCGATCGCGCCGCAGATTCAGGGCAAATTTATGAGCGCATTCATTCGCGCAACGAAGCCCAGAAGCTGCTGCGCCCCCGGCTGCTGCGCATGAGGGTGGGTCGGCGTATAACCGCGGAGGCGGTGAGGCGGGCTGGCGTGGATGGTCCAGGGATACATTCACGGCGCAAGCGCGGCGGGCGCTACACGATGCCCATGTGCTTCCCGACAGCGGTGAACACTTCGAGTGCGCGATCGAGTTGTTCACGTGTGTGCGTCGCATTCACGATCGTTCGCACCCGGGCCTTGTCCTTTGCCACCGTGGGAAATCCGATGCCCGTTGCAAATACGCCTTGTTTGAACAGCTCCGCGGAAAGCTGGTGGGCACGGGCGGCTTCGCCCACAATGACTGGTGTGATCGGCGTCTCGCTGATTCCAGTGTTGAATCCCGCTTCCTGAAGGCCCTTTTTGAAATAACGAGTATTAGTCCAGAGCTGCTCTATGCGTTCGGGCTCGTTTTCGAGTACATCGAACGCAGCCAGACAGGCGGCGGCGACTCCCGGCGGATGCGAGGTCGAAAACAGAAATGGCCGCGCCCGGTGGTAAAGGAACTCGATCAGATCCTTCGTCCCGCAAACGTATCCGCCAAGCACACCGATTGCCTTCGACAGCGTACCGACCTGGATATCGACGCGGCCATGCACCCCGAAGTGGTCGATGGTTCCGCGGCCGTTACGTCCCAGCACACCGGACGCGTGCGCGTCATCCACCATCATGATCGCGCCGTAGCGTTCGGCAAGCGCCACGAGTTCAGGTAGCGGACCGATGTCGCCATCCATGGAGAAAACACCATCGGTAATCAGGAGCTTACGGCCGGGTTTTCCTTCGAGTTCGGCGAGAATTTGTCCCGCCGCCTGATGGTTTTTGTGGGAAAATACGTGGATTTTCGCTTTCGACAGCTTGCAGCCATCGATGATGCTGGCGTGATTCAGTTCATCGGAAATAATGTGATCATCGGGAGTCAGGATGGCGGACACAGTACCGGCATTCGCGGCAAATCCGGATTGAAAGACGACACAGGCTTCCACATTTTTGAACTTTGCAATGCGATGCTCCAGTTCCATGTGCAGGTCCATGGTGCCGGAGATTGTTCGCACCGCGCCGGAGCCCGCTCCATATTTGCGGGTGGCCTCAATGGCGGCTTCGATCAGCTTCGGGTGAGTAGTGAGCCCGAGATAGTTGTTCGAGGCCAGGTTGATGACTTCCTTGCCGTCGAAGCGTGACTCGGCCGCGCTGGGTCCTTCAAGAATACGCAGCCGCTGGTATGTGCCGGCCTGCTTCCATTCAGTGAGCTGATCGGCGAGGAATGCGAGAGGATCGGTGCGAGCGGGCGCGGGGTTGGGGGCAGCCATATTCCTTATTGTGCCGCACGGTCAATTCAGATATTGGGTGGCTAACTCTTCGAATTCAGTCTGAGTAACAAGGTGAAACCGAATCTCAAGTGACGAGAACTGCCGGATTTGTTGCTGCATCTCGTCATTTGGCAGTTCCGCGCCGGCGACGTAGAGTTCCCCGGCTGCAATCCGGAACGGCAGCACGCGCCATTTCGCTGCAAGGGCGGCAGGGAGCGACCGGGTGACCGCGAGCGAGACGCTGTCCGGATCCGGCTTTCCGTATGGCAGGTTGTTCTGAAGACTTAACGCCAGGTAAAGATCCGTCTCGGTGATCATGCCCAGCTTGAGCAGGTGTTCTCCAAGCCGCCGGTTGGGAGGTTTACAGGCCGCCGCCATTTTTAATTGTTCCGGCGTAATCCACTGTGACCCAATCAGAATTTCGCGAAGCCTCTTGCGCTGGGGCATCAGGGCAGCGCGATTGGGATAGGCGTGCTCAGTTTTTGCCCACTGCAGGGCGCGTCCGTGTATCTTCGCATTGGAATAGTTCCAGATAGCTTTGCAGGTTGCAAAACCGTTCATCCAGTTCCCGAGGACAATCCGAATCGGTACCCCACAGGCAAAAGCGAATCCATATATACGGGCACAGCAGGAAATGCGAATCAAGGTGTGGAACGCCTGCAGTGCGAGGCCGGTCATGTAAACGGAGTAGAGGCTCGACAGTTCGCCGGCGAGCCTCCACTCGGTGTGTAAGACATGCGCAGACGTCCAGGTAGTTGAGCCAAAGACGAACAGGACATTTGTCAGGGGACTAACCAGATTTCCGATAATGCCTTTGCGATCGCGCCAGAACCAGTAGAGGCTGCTGAAGGTGTCCCGAGCTGTGTGAAATTCCCACGATTGCAGCGCTATTCCGGTTATCCAGCGCGTCCGCTGTTTTGCGGCGTCGTGGAATTTGCGCGGGAAATACTCACGTGTGGCTACGGGACACCCGTCGCGGAAAGTGATGGGTATGAACTTCTGTTTCAACCCGAGGCGATGGATTCGGCAGCCGTTTTCATAGTCTTCAGTCAGACATCCAGGTTCAAAGATGCGATTTTCGTGAGCTTCAGCGAGCATTTCCAACGCCCGCCGCGAAAAGCCGGTGCCGACACCATTGGAGGGAATAAATCCGCCGAGTAATTCTCGCGCGGGCATGTCCCTGAATTGAAATTCGGCAAATTCGTCGCAATAAACCCCATGTGAGAGTTCGCGGAAAGGGGTGGGAAGCGCCAATACCGGAATCTGCACCATTTCGTTCCACTGCGCGTAATAATTGATCCACCGCAGGGCATCGGGGTCCATGATGTCCTCCGCATCGTGTGTAAGGACCATGTCGAAGCGGATTCCCTGCTCTTCCTCGTAGAGGAGCATGCGTTGATAAATCCAGTTCAGGCAATCGGCTTTTGAAGTCGGCCCGTCATGGGGGCATATGGAAAGATGGACATTGGGGTGCCGCTTCATCGCTTCCCGAACCGCAGCGAGTGTGCGGGGATCGTTGGGATATGCGCCCACAAAGAACTCAACTCCCGGGTAGCGAAGCTTTGTAACGTTGTTCTCGATCATCTTCTGAATGACCCGATGCTCGTTCCAGTTGGGAACGAAGACCGCCATCAGCCGGGGAGAAACGGAGTCGAGATCGGCTTCAGTGGGGGAGCGAAGTTGCGGAGATTTGGAAAAGCGTCTGCGAAAATAGCTGAAAACAGCGGCGATATCGATTACGAGATCGTCAATGCCGTTCACCAGTACCCAAAACGCAAGGGGAGCAAGCAGGCGCGCTACCCAATGATCCACACTCATGCTGCAGGCAAGGAAGTGCGGGCTTCAAGCGGAATTCTCCGCGGATAACCTGAGTTTTATCGCTTATTTGCCCGACATGGGTATTTCGAAGTAGTAAAGCTCTTTGCCGCTCACGGCGTTCTGGAGCCCCGATATATAGACTGAAGCCGCCTGGCTGCTCTGAGGTACCTCGAAATAAACGAATCCATTTGCCGATTGCCCCGGCGGAATCATCTTTGCGCTGAACGCCCGGCCTTCAATTTCCCATTCGGCCAGCGGATTCTTTTTCGAACGTCCGATGCGAGGGCCTACAGGTCCAGTCACTGTAGCAGGCTGCTTTGCCCCATGAATATATTTGAGGTCCTGCGCGGCAGTCGACTCGATGCGAGTCCGGTCGGGAAGGACATAGGTCATCTTGATCCGGTCGACACGGATCGCATCCGGGCCATTGTTTTGAATGACGATCAGGACCGGCAGGATCCCCTGGCGGTATGGATTCAATTTCCCAAAAGCCTCATGCGCCTGTTCGTCGGTTTCGTAGGGCTCGGCGGCGATGGTGACGTTTTCGCTGGTCTGGCGATGCGGATACGCGCTGACCGGCTGAACTTCAAACTTCGCCTTGCCGTTGTCCGCCGGAAGAGCGGCGGATATACTCACAAGCAGGAGCAGCGGCCACCTTAACCGATTGAAACGCAAAGCGATTTTCCTCCTGTATCGCGTTTTGCAGGCAATTTCTTCACCTGTCCTTATCATCTATTTTCTCGTCCGTGGGTTACAAAACCGCCGTTACTTTTCGACTCTCGGCGAGCGTTGTGGCTTTCTGCCCCCGTCATTCAAACAGACTAGCTCCTGTTCGGTCTGGTTGCACGCAGTTTCGGTGGGCGAGGTGCGTGGCGGCGATTCCGCTTCTTGAGGAGTTCAGGAAGCGGAGCTCCCGGACGCCCGGTCTTCGTCAGCACGACCACTCTCGCCGGGCATGAGACTGCCGAAAAACGTCTGGCGGGCCTCGTCCAGGGTATTTTTTTTGCTCCCTTGGACACTGTCTGGGCAGTCCGATCGGTGCTTCGAACGATTCGCCCAACGCTGGCCGTAGTCCTCGAAACCGAGATCTGGCCCAATCTGTTTCGTGAAGTGAATCGGATCAGCTGCGGGTTGATGATCGTAAACGGGCGCATTTCCGACCGCGCATTTCCCAAATACCGGCGGTTCAGGGCTTTGTTTTCGAGCGTGCTCGAGCTCTGCGACCGGATTCTGGCGCAGTCGGATGAGATGAAAACCAGGTTCGAGCTGGTGGGCGCCTGCGCCGAATCGGTAGAGGTCTCGGGCAATCTGAAGTACGATTCCGTTTCGAATTTCGATCTGTCACGCTCACCTGCTGTCAGCTTCGTGGCGGCTGACCGGAACCGGCCGCTCTGGATTGCCGCCAGCACTTCCGCGGACGATCGGCTTGTCGAAGAGGACTTCGTCATTGCCGCCCAGCAGCGACTGCCGGGATGGAGGCTGATCATTGCGCCACGCAAACCGGAACGCTTCGATGAGGTGGCGGAGCGGCTTGAGAGCTCGGGGCTTGATTGGACACGGCGCTCGGGCACGATAGACCCGGCAGCTGACGTTCTACTGCTCGATTCGGTGGGGGAACTGAGCGGATTGTTTCCCTTCGCGACGGCTGTTTTCATGGGCGGCACGCTGGCGGATCGCGGCGGTCACAACATACTTGAACCGGCGATCTGTGGCAAACCGATCGTCACGGGGCCGCACCTCGAGAACTTTCAGGAGATCGCGGAGGACTTCAGAAAGCAGAATGCGCTGATTGGAATCGACCGGGGCGAAGATCTTCGCTGAGGCAGTGACGACTGCCGCTTCCGATCCCGGATTCTGGAGATCGTGCCCGGGCGGCAGCCGAAAAAAAGCGCGGTGCAGCGAAACGTAGTGCGGACGCTTTGCTGGATCTATATGAGAGCCACTACCCTGAGTGGCGGCCCGACCCAGCCCTACATGGGTTTTTTGTGGGCTCTCTCGCTGATCTGGCGCGCCGGAAGTGCGCTGGACCGATGGCGAAAACAAAAGCGCCGGTCGCGGCTGCCGGTTCCCGTCGTCAGCATCGGCAATATCACGACGGGCGGGACCGGGAAAACGCCCATGGCGATCGAACTGATTCAGGCGTTCCGGCAGTTTAACCCGGGCATGTTGAGCCGGGGCTACGGGAGGACATCACAGGAGACGGTGATTCTGGCCGGTGATGCCAGAGCGACCGTTGCAAGTACCGGCGACGAGCCGCAACTTTGCAGGCAGAGTACCGGGGCGCCGGTAGGCATCGGCGCAGACCGTTATGCCACCGGCCTCGAGTTGATTCGGCAGACCGGAGCCGGGGTCCTGTTTCTCGACGACGGTTTTCAGGCATTGCAACTCCACCGCGATTTCGATCTGGTGCTCATTGACGCACTGCGTCCGTTCGGCGACGGTAACCTTTTGCCGCTTGGCCGATTGCGAGAGCCGCTTTCCGGTTTGTCGCGCGCCAGTGCTTTTGTGATCACGCGGGCAAATGAAGTTCCGAATACCAGAGCCATCGAAAGGGTGCTCGAGCGCTATAACCCGGGCGCCCCGGTTTTCAGGGCGGTAACAGTTCCGGCCAACTGGCTGAACGCGCAAGGAAATATTCTTTCCGCGGATGAAGTGAAGAGTTTTCGATCAGTCGCGTTCTGCGGGCTGGGAAACCCGGATTCATTCTGGCGCTCGCTGGAGGATCTTGGGATCCAGCCCCTGGCATCTCATGAGTACAGCGATCACCACTCCTACACACCGGCTGAGCTTCGACGCCTGGCAAAAAACGCGCTGGACAGCGGCGTGGACGTGCTGCTCACGACAGCCAAGGATCGGATCAACCTCGATCCGGACTATGCGGCGATCATTCATCCTCTCGATCTCTACTGGCTTGAGATCCGCATGGAGATTGACCGGCGTGAGGAGCTCATTTCCCTGATCGGGGCGGCAGTTCTGTCACGAACCTCGCGTTAGCGGCTGCCTGAATGCCGTACCCCCGCGTCGCCGCCTCTATTATGGAAGTGGAGATTCAACCATGCCAGTCATCCGCAACTGCGGTGTGTGTTCTTCGAAGAACCGGGTACCGGCCCGGCATATCGCCGATACCGGGCGTTGCGGCGTTTGCAAATCTCCCTTGCCTCCTGTAAGTGAGCCGATCGACGCAGACCAGGCGCTCTTTGACGAGATGCTGCGGGAGTCGCCGGTTCCGATTCTGACCGACTTCTGGGCTTCCTGGTGCGGGCCCTGCCGTATGGCGGCGCCGGAAGTGCACGCACTTGCCAAAGAGATGGCGGGCAAGGCCGTCGTGATGAAGGTCAACACAGAGGAGCAACAAGGCCTGGCAGCGCGGTACGGTATTCAGTCGATTCCGAATTTTATGGTGTTCCGGGGCGGCCGGCCGGTATTCCAGCAGGCGGGAGCTGTGCCAAGAGCGGAAATGCGGCGCTGGCTCGAATCTACAGGGGCTGGCGCATAGCGGGTGCGGCGAACCACGTTTTGAACTGCTCCGGTGTCACGTTTGCTCCGCACAGCGGCGTCGCAATCACCTGGCCTTCGAAGTTGCTGCGATATGCCATAGCTGCGGCTACGCCCACGGCACCGGCAGGCTCCACGATCAGGCCCGCATGATTGAGGAGCAACTGCATGGCGCGAAGGATTGTCGCGTCGTCAACCAGGAGGATTTCATCCACGATTCCGCGCATGTCATCCAAAGCTTCAGGGACCGGAACGCGAACCGCAATTCCGTCCGCGATAGTGTCCGCGCTTGACTGTGGTCTGAACTGTTCCGGTGCGCCAGGAACGCTCCATCGAGGGAGCGCCCGCGGCACAAACTCCGACGATTCGGGTACCTGGGCTATGAGCTCTTATCCAGGTGCCGATTCCATTGATCAAGGCGCCGTTTCCGATCGGTATCAGGACGGAATCGAAAGGCCGAGCCCATTTGAGTAACTCCACCGCGATTGTGCCTGCCCCTTCGCTGATTTCCGGTTCACGCCCGTCTTCCACGAAACGAAATCCCTCACGCGCGGCGTACTCCCGGGCAGCAGCTTTTGCACCGTCGAAGTCCGCGCCAGAAAGGATCACTTGTGCGCCGAGGTCGCGCATGCGGGCTATCTTCATTGGATTAGCGCTTTCGGCGGCGAAGACGTGAAACGGGATGGCTCGCTTGCGGCACGCAAAAGCCATTCCCTGGCCGAAGTTGCCTGCCGAAGCTGTAACCATAGGCGCGCGGCCACCCTGCGACTGGATGAAGAAATCCGCTCCACGCCCCTTGAACGAGCGGATCGGGTTCAGCGTTTCGACTTTCAACACCACTTCAGCGCCGAGTTCGCGCGAGAGCGAATCAAAAGTGATTTGCGGGGTGTCAAGAAATAAAGGGTCGATGGCTGCGATGGCCGATTCGATGCGAGCCAGCGACAAGCCGTTCGCGTTCAGACCTTCGTCCCTTTCAAGGCCGCACCCACAGCGGTGTTCATCATGTTTTCGGCGAGATGATGCGTTACGTCATTAAGCACGTCGATCTTTTCGCGAATCAGATGCTGATCGTTCGAGTGGTAAACGCTTTAAGCTGCCGAACAGCGTCGTCAATATTTTTGCGTTCGGTATCTGACAGATGCAGCCAGGCTTCGTTCTTTCTGGCTTTGTCGAGAGCCAGGAAAATGCTGTCAGCATCGACACGTGCCTGGGCCACCTGCGCGGCGGTCAAGTCTTCCTCCGCATGTTCGATGGAAGCTTCGATCATCGCCTCGACCTGTTCGTCAGTCAGACCATAAGACGGTTTCACATCGACAGACTGTTCAACGCCAGTTCGTGCGTCGCGCGCAGTCACGTTGAGGATGCCGTTGGCATCAATCAGGAAACGCACTTCGATTCGCGCCATTCCGGCCGGGAGTGGAGGAATGCCTTTCAGATCGAAACGCGCGAGGCTGCGGCAATCCTTTGCGAGTTCACGCTCGCCCTGCACCACGTGAATCAGAACATTGGTCTGGCCATCGACTCCGGTCGTGAATGTTTCAGCGGCGCTGGCCGGTATGGTCGAGTTCCGGTGAATGATTTTCGAGACAACACCGCCATAGGTCTCGATTCCAAGCGACAGCGGCGTGACGTCGAGAAGTAACTGGTTCTCGACGGAGCCGGACAGGATGCCGGCCTGTACCGCAGCGCCCAAGCGCGACTACTTCGTCGGGATTGAGTTCGGCATGTGGCTTAGCCCGGAAAAGCACCTCGACGGCGCTGCGCACCAGGGGTATGCGGGTCGAACCGCCTACAAGCACGACCTCATCGATCTGTTCCGGAGTCACGCTCGCATCGCGCATGCAATCGCGGCACGGGCCGAGCGTGCGGTCCACGATGTCCTTGATCAGATTCTCAAAGAGTTCGCGGGTAATCTCACGCTGATAAGTCTTCCCCTTCCACTCGAAGGAGAGCCCCACGGCCGGTGCGAACGACAAGGCCTCTTTTGCGGCGATAACCTCGCGCCGAAGTGTCTGCACGGCCTCGCCGGAATGCGAAAGGTCTTCACCCCATTCGGACCGGAGGTCCTCGAGAGCGATCTGAAGCAGACGGTTGTCAACGTCGTCTCCGCCCAGATGCGTGTCGCCGTTGGTAGCAAGCACTTCGAAGATTCCGTCATGCAGCTTGAGAATGGAGATATCAAAGGTGCCACCGCCGAGATCATACACGGCGATAATGCCTTCTCTGCGCTTGTCGAGTCCGTACGCCAGGGCGGCTGCGGTCGGTTCATTCACGAGCCGGAGCACATCCAGTCCGGCGATGCGCCCGGCATCTCTTGTTGCCTGGCGCTGGGCATCATTAAAGTAAGCCGGAACGGTAATGACGGCTTTGCTGACTGTGCCGCCCAGCTTCGCTTCGGCATTTTTCCTGAGCTGCCGGAGAATCACCGCCGAGATTTCGGGGGGCGTGAAAGACCGGTCGCCGAGGCGCACGCGAATGACGGACTCGCTGCCCTCCGCAATATGAAACGGGAAGAGCTTTAATTCTTCCTGCACGTCTGCGATGCCGCGGCCCATCAGCCGTTTGACGGAATAGATGGTGCGATCCGGGTGGTCGATGAGTTCTTTTCGCGCGGCATTGCCAACAATGAACTTTCCGTCCGGCGATAAAGAGACAACGCTGGGGACGAGCTTGTCTCCGTCTTCGCCCGGGATGACCTCCGGTTGGGTGAGGTTCATCCATGCGACCAGGCTGTTGGTCGTGCCGAGGTCGATTCCGACGACCGGGTCGGCATTGCTGTCAAATTCGATCTGGAACATTCGCCTTCGCCATGAGGTTTGAGATGTATTTCCGGCGGTTCAGCAACGCCCGGATTTCGTTCAGAGTCTCGCGACGGTGAGCGGCATCCCACTCCGAAAACCTGCTCTGCAGATCCCGGTCTGTGCTTTCAATCATTTCGGAAACCTGCGCCCAGGGCCCATTAACAAGCCCACCGGAGTTGTCCGGGCCGGATTCGAGAAGTTCTTCGATCATCATGTTCAGCTCAAACATTTCCTCCAGCATTTCGGGCGGAACGTCTCGGGTACCTTGCTCCCCCATTTCGAATCCTTCCAGCTTGAGCAGATACATGGCGCGTGCGATCGGATCCCGAAGTGTGCGGTAAGCATCGTTCAGCGTGGCCGATGCCTCTTCGGCCTCCTGCCGCTCGCGCAGGCTTTTGCGGGAGTGCAGATCCGGGTGATACTTACGGCTGAGGGTGTAAAAGCGCTTTTCGAGATCCTTCAGGTCAATCGACAGATTGCGCGGCAGATCAAAAAACTCGAAGTAATCCGGCCGCATCAGGCCGAAAAGGAAGTACCGCAGCCGCAGTTCTTTTTCGCGTTCGGGTTCTCGAAAACGAAACCGGATTGCATGAGTGTCTCCTTGTAATCGAGCGTCATGCCGTGGAGATAAAGAATGCTCTTCGGGTCGACAAAGATCTGTACTCCGTCGAAATCAAAGACCTTGTCATTCGGGCGAGGCTTCGCATCAAACTTGAACTGATAGCTCAAGCCGGAGCAGCCACCGCCGAGCACGCCCAGCCGCAATCCACCCTGCGCGCCCATTTTCTCGAAAGTGCTGCGGATTTTCTGAATTGCTTTGGGCGTTACGTTGATTTCCGTTGTTACTTCAGCGGCCATCAGGAAACCGTTTGTTCGATCTGCACTTTCTTCGATTGTTTGGTGCGGTAGTCGCTGATCGCCGCTTTGATCGCATCTTCGGCGAGAACCGAGCAGTGGATCTTGACCGGAGGAAGGCTCAGCTCATTGACGATATCGGTGTTCTTGATCTGGAGCGCTTCATCGACAGTTTTGCCTTTCAGCCATTCTGTGGCGAGAGAGGAACTGGCGATCGCACTGCCGCAGCCGAACGTCTTGAACTTCGCATCTTCAATGATGCCGTTCGCGTCGTTTACTTTGATCTGCAACTTCATGACGTCGCCGCACTCCGGCGCGCCCACCATGCCGGTGCCGACGTTTTCTGAGTTCTTGTCGAGTGCGCCAACATTGCGCGGATTGTTGTAGTGATCGAGAACTTTATCGGAATATGCCATTTGTAATCTCCTAAAAAAATCTTCAGTTACGCTGATCAGTCACGAACCCAGGCGACCTTGCTCAGATCGATGCCTTCTTTGGCCATTTCGTATAGCGGCGAAAGCTCGCGCAATTTTCCGACCACGTGGATCAGCTTGTCCGCAACGTAATCGATCTCTTCCTCAGTGTTGAATCGGCCGATACCAAACCGGATGGACGAATGCGCTATGTCATCCCCGAGACCCAGTGCCTTCAGGACATAGCTTGGTTCGAGCGTCGCCGAGGTGCACGCGGATCCGCTCGAGACAGCCACGTCGTTAATTCCCATCAGCAGCGATTCGCCTTCCACATAGGCGAAACTTATGTTCAGGTTGTGCGGCAGCCGATGCTCCCAGGAGCCGTTGATGTAGATCTCATCAAGGCCAGCGTGAAGCTTGTCGTTCAGCCGGTCCCGCAGGTACATCAGACGCTTCGATTCTTCCGGCATCTCGCGATGGCAGATGGCGCAGGCTTCGCCGAGGCCGACAATCCCCGGAACATTCAGTGTCCCTGAACGCATACCGCGTTCATGGCCGCCACCATCCATCTGAGCCGTGATCTGGACACGCGGGCTCTTGCGGCGAACATACAGCGCGCCGACGCCTTTGGGGCCGTAGAGCTTGTGCGCGGTAATCGACATCAGGTCGATATTGTCCTTATTGACATCCACCGGAACCTTGCCGATGGCCTGGACGGCGTCGGTATGAAAGAGGACACCCTTCTCGCGGCAGATCTTTCCAATTTCCCGGACGGGCTGGATCACGCCAATTTCGTTGTTGGCGTACATGATCGTGACCAGGACCGTTTTGTCCGTGATCGATTCCCGAAGCATGTCGAGATCGACCAGTCCGTCACCTTTCACAGGAAGGTATGTGACCCGGTTACCGAGCTTCTCGAGCTTCTTGCAGCTATCGAGTACGGCTTTGTGTTCCGTCGCCGCCGTGATGATGTGATTGCCTTTTTCGGCATACATTTCGGCAACGCCTTTTATGGCGAGGTTGTCGGATTCCGTAGCTCCGCTGGTGAATATAATTTCGCGCGGTGTAGCGCCGACCAGATCCGCGATCTGTTTGCGCGCTTTATCAACGGCTTGTTCGGCCACCCAGCCGAACTCGTGATTGCGGCTCGCGGCGTTCCCGAAATATTCGGTGAAGTAAGGAAGCATCGCCTCGAGGACCCGGGGGTCCATGCGCGTGGTTGCGTGGTTGTCAAGATAAATAGGCGTCTTCATTTTCAGTTTCTATTCAGTCTCGCACTCATACCAGGGCATCGTGCGCACGCCGCACCACAACATCCTGATCGATAGTTGCGTCGGAAACCACAAGGACCGGCCGACACATCCGTTCTGGAGCAAGATGACCTCCGATCGCTATGAAAAGAACCTCGCCGCCACCGGTCTGACGGTGAACGACATCGACTTCGTCATGTGCACCCACATGCACGTCGACCATGTCGGCTGGAACACGCGGCTGGACAACGGGCGCTGGGTGCCGACCTTTCCCAAGGCCAGATACGTGTTCGCCGACCGGGAACTGGCGTTCTGGACAGAAAAGGAGCGTACTGATCCAGGCAAACAACCTTGGATCGTCGATTCTGTGCTGCCCATCATTCAGGCCGGCCGGCAGGAGGTGGTGACCAGCCATCATGAACTGAGTGACATCATCAAGCTGATTCCAACACCGGGGCATACCATCGACCATTACTCGGTGCAGGTCGGCAAACCGGGTGCGGACGCGGTGATCGGCGGCGACATGATCCACTCCCCGCTGCAGGCGCGATATCCGGAACTTGGCATGCGAGCCGACTACGACCGTGCGCAGGGCGGGACATCGCGGCGGTCGCTGTTCAGCCAGCTGTGCGACACATCGACGCTGCTCTGCACTGCGCATTTCCCCTCGCCGTCGAAGGGGCGGCTGACCGCGTGGGGCGACGGGTTCCGCTACAATCCCGGCTGACCGGCGCCAAGGCGCGGAGGTTTCCTGTTCTTGCCGGAAGGTGCGGTCATGTCACTGAGTCGAGAGTTCGCAGCGTTCGTCGCCGGGCTGGAATACAGCGCCTTGCCGCCGGATGTCGTCGACCGAGCCAAGGGTGTCACACTGCAGGCGCTAACGTCGGCGCTGGTCGCGCACGAGATGCCGGCGAGCCAGCAAGCCTTGGCATTGATGCAGGAAGAGGAGGCGGGCGGCGGCGGGGCTGCGACCGTGCTTTGCAACGGCACCAGGCTCACCAAAAGCGGGGCGGCTTTTGTCAACGCCGAGATGATCCTGGCAGGCGGCAAGTGGGACACGTTCCGCATGCTGACCCACCCCGGAACGGCGATTCTGCCTGCTGCCCTGGTTGCCGCGGAAATCACCGGCTGTTCCGGCGAAGCGCTGCTCGTTGGCATCGCCGCCGCTTACGAAGTGATGGAACGCATGGCCGCCGACTTCATCCCGACAGTGATGGCGCGCGGGTTTCACGCGGGACCCGTGTTCGGCATCTTCGGCGCGGCCGTCGCAGCGGCCAAAATCCAAGGCCTCGACGCGAACCAGATCCATAGTGCCATCGCTCAATGCGTGAACCTGGCGGCGGGTAATCTGGAGGGTGCGCGCAGCGGCGGCCGTTCACTGCGCGAAGGCGGCGCGGTCCGCAATGCATTGCTGGCCGTGGCAATGGCAAAGCACGGAACCCCGGGCGGCGAAACGACGCTGGAAGGCGAGGCCGGCTTCTACCACGCCTATGCCGGCAACAACCTCGGCCGTCTGCAATACAGCTTTACCGGACACACCCGCGCGGATCTTGCCAAGATCACCGAAGGTCTCGGTCGGAACTGGATCTTTCTGGAGACGCTCTATCGTATCTACTCGACCGCCGGCTACAACATCGCCCATGTCGATGTGACGGCAAGCCTCGCTGAGGAACATAACCTTACCTACAACGACATCGACCGCATCGAGGCGGTGGTCAACTGGTTCGAGACCGAATACCCGAGCCCCGCTTTCCCCACGCCCGGCAGCGATGGCAAGCCAAGGGTCGGGAGCACGCAGTATTTCACCGCCTATGGTGCTGTCGAGCGCGGCTATCCCCTGCTGCGTGGCGGCCAGCCCGGCCCTGGCGAGACAGACCCGCCCGAGGTGCTGGAGCTGATGCAGCGTGTCACACTGATCCCGGCAGTGCGCCGTACATTGTTCGGTCCGAGGATCACGATATTCACCAAGGACGGCAGAAGCGTCACCAAAGAAGGCACCGGTCGCGAGTTCATCTGGGACTTCGAGGAGGAAGCCAGACGGATCCAACCTGTTGTGCCCGGACTTGCCATCGCCCCTGGCAATTTTCTGAGTTGATCGACAGTTGCCGGAACCTCGATCGCATCGACAGGGCCGCTCACAGGCTGATTTCGCTGACTGTCCCGTCATGACCTTCAGGGCGAACTGATCAGGCAGGACAAGACAAACGGAGGGGAACCCGATGACCGTTGCCCGTGACCTGGCCAATTTTCTGACCCATGCTTCGCCCGCCGATCTGCCGACGCAAGCCATGCGGCACGCCGCGATGATCATCGCCAGCACCATCGCCAGCGCGGCCTATGGCACCGGGATCAGGTCAGCGCAGATCATCCGCGAGCTCGTCCGCGAACAGGGCGGCCGGCCGGATGCCGCGTTGTGGTTCGACGCCGGCGACAAGCTTCCGGTCGCCGAGGTGGCGCGGGCGAACGCCATGCTGAGCGACGCCGCTGCGTCCGACGACAGCGATCTGCGTAACATCGTCCATGCCGGCACGCCGCTGACCGCGACCTCGCTCGCCTTCGCGGAACGGATCGGCGCCGGCGGCGAGGACGTGCTGGCCGCGATCGTTCTCGGCTACGAGGCCGCCGGGCGGATCAGTGAGGCGATGACCCCCGGCTTTCGCCAGCGCGGCTTTCACGGCTGCCTTGGCGCGGTCTTCGCCGCCGCTGTCGCGGCGTCCCGGTTGCTGCGGCTGGATGCCGCCGGCATGGCGCAATCCATCGCAATTTCCGCCACGTCGATCGGCGGCCTCGCCACGGCGGCGGATACCAGCGTCGCCCGCGAATACCATGCCGGCCTGGCAGCACAGCTTGGCGCGAACGCTGCCTTGGCGGCGCAACGCGGCTACCTGGCCGAGGAGGCGATCCTGGAGACGCGATTGGGTTTCTTCGAGGCCTTCGGCGGCGTCGATGGGGCTCGGGCCGCCGCGCTGGCGACAAGGGACCTCGGCCAGAGCTGGGATATCGTCACCGACATGGCGATCAAGCTGATGCCTGGCGGTCACCCTTACCACGCCTTCGCCGAGGCGGCAGGCAATGCCGCGCGGGACGGCGATATCGCGGCAGCGGACGTCGAAAGCATTACGATTTCCCGCCCCGGGTTGACCACGCTCAGCGGTCCGCTGCATCCGGCCAACCTGATCGAGATGGCGCACAGCCCAGCCTATTTCACGGCCGCCGGCGTCGCCGATCGCGCATTCTCCTGGGTGCACGCAAGCCCGGGGAAAATCGCCGACCCGGTCATTCACAGCCTGATCGATAAAGTCGTGGTCGGTGCCCAGCCCACAGACGACATCGACCGTTACCGCCAGGGCGCAACCGTAACGATTCGCACCCATGACGGGCGAGCTTCCAGCAGGTACCGGTTCACGTGCCCAAAGGCGCCGGCGCGCTTGGCATCGACTGGAGCGACATCGACGCCAAGTATCGCACCCTGGTGCCGGCCTCAGGGCTCGGCAGTCAGAAGATCGAGGCGAGCCTCACTTTGATCCATGACTTCCATCAGGTCCCCAAGGTCTCATTGTTAACCGATCTACTGCGGACGGGCGGTGCCATTGCCTAGTTGTCAAAGACCGACGCTCGCTACTCGGTGGCCATGTGCCCTGGGCGGCGACAGCGGAGGTTTGCCTCCAACCCATAGCGGGGTTCGGGTCACGGCCCCGCGAGGGTGGCCACACAGCCGCGCCCGCCGCTCGATACTCGCGCATCGCCGCGACTCGTGCAGCCGTTATGCAGCGGACATCCGCGGCGGAAAGGCTGCTTCTTTTCAACGTACAAATTCTGCAAGAGTATTGTTGAACGGAAGGGTGGCATTGAAATGAAGCCATATCGGTTCGGTGTGAACGTCTCTCGCGCGGGATCGCGGGCCGAATGGGTCGAAAAAGCGCGCAAGATCGAGGCGCTCGGCTTCAGCACCCTCACTGTAGCCGATCACCTTACCGATCTCTTGGCACCCATGCCAGCCGTGATCAGCGCCGCCGAGGCGACGAAACAACTCCGCGTTGGCACGAACGTGCTCAACAACGATCTCCGCCATCCCGTGCTGGTGGCTCGCGAAGCTGCAACAGTCGATCTCCTGACGGACGGACGATTTCAACTCGGGTTGGGCGCCGGCAGCATCCAAGCTGAATACGACCAAGCTGGCCTGACCTTCGATGGGGGAGCCACCAGAGTCGCGCGGCTCGCCGAGGCGATCACGGTCATCAAGGGACTGCTCAAAGGCGAACAGGTGACCTTCGCGGGCCAATACTACCGCGTTACGGGTCACACCATCGCTCCCCTGCCTGTGCAGAAACCCCATCCACCCATTCTCATCGGTGGAAACGGGCGGCGTCTTCTCGCCCTCGCCGCACGGGAAGCCGACATCGTGGGCCTTTCGGGATTGACTTTCCGACGTGGTGGCGCTGTCCCGCCGGACCTGTCTGGTTGGCGAGTGTCGAGCGTCGATGAGCGCGTTCGGCTGGTGCGTGAAGTCGCAGGTGTCGAACGTTACGCGCGGCTGGAGTTGAACGCGTTGGTGCAGCAGGTTGTCGTGACAGACGATCGCCGCAGTGCAGCCGAAGAATTGTCGAGCCGTTGGACACAGCTGAGTGCTGACGAATTCCTTCAAAGCCCCTATGTGCTCATCGGAACCGTCGACCAGATGGTCGCAGATCTACAGGCGCGCCGACAGCGGTGGGGCATCTCCTACTACGTTATTCATGAGCCCTATGTGGATGCTTTCGCTCCTGTCGTCGCCCGTCTCGTCGGCCAGTAGGGCGCTTCAATATCGAGTGCTCTTGGGCGCTAATAGACGCGGCGCAGCGGGAATTCTTGGAGCGCGCTGCAGGATGTTGACTTTGGCTGTCTGCTTTCCATCCCAGGCGGACCTCTGACCCCCGGTATTACCTGCTTGGTTTGACCAGTTGCCCGCACTCCCGAACAGCCGTCATCGAGCCAGCCGACGAGGATCATCATATGGAAATCAGGAGAGTGGCATGCGGATAGCTGCGGTAACGGTCGATGTGCTGCAAGTGCCGCTCGATCCGCCGTACTTCGCCGCAGGCAAAAAGGTCAGTGATTATTGGCACGTGCTGGCCCGCATCACCACCAGCGACGGGATCGAGGGCTTCGGCTATGTGGTCATGCTGGACGCCAGGCTGGTCCGGCCGCTGGCGGACGTCACGCGTGAGCTTGCACAGTTGCTCACGGGCATGCCGGTCATGCAGCCCGAGGCAGCATGGGCCAAGCTAAGCCGTGCCGCCAACTGGGCCGGTCCCGGCGGGCTGATCAACTACGCGATCGCCTCGCTCGATATCGCGCTATGGGATGCAGCAGGAAAACTCGCCGGCCAGCCGCTGTATCGGTTGCTCGGCGGGTTTCGCGATCGCATCCCGGCTTATGCAAGCGACGGGCTTTGGTACAGCCTGTCGCTGGAGGCGCTGGCCACCGCGGCACGCAACCATGTCGCCAACGGCTTTTCCGCCATGAAGCTACGGATCGGCCACGAGAAGACCGCCGCCGAAGAGGTGCGCCGGGTGATGGCCGTGCGTGAGGCAGTCGGCGCGGATGTACGCATCCTGGTCGATGCGACCGAGACGTGGGAGATAAACCAGGCCTTGCGCACCGGCCGAGCCCTGCAGGAGGTTGGGATCGAGTGGCTGGAGGATCCGATCGACCATCGCGACGTGACCGGGCTGTCTCGCATGACCAGCCTGCTGCAGGTACCCATCGCGACCGGCGAACATTTGTATAATCTGAGCGACTTCGCTCATCTGTTTCGGGAGCATGGCACCAGCATCGCGATCATTGATCTGGCTCGGATCGGTGGCATCACGCCATGGCGGCACGTCGCGAGCCTGGCCCAGGCAATGAATATCCGTATCTGCGGTCATGTGATCCCGGAGGTCCATGTGCATCTTCTGTCGGCCATTCCGAACGGCTATCTGGCGGAGTATGTGCCACGCTCGGAACGCATCCTGCAGGGTATGCCAAAGCTCGAGGCAGGCCAGCTCGTAGCACCGACCGCGCCCGGCCTGGGGCTGTCGTTGGATCAGGAAGCCGTGCGTCGCTTCACGGTGTAGCTACGAACCTTGCGGCGTAGCCGATCGTCGCGCCGGGCGGCCAGGCTCGCCGCCCGCAACTGAAACAACGGAGGACGCAATGGCAAAAGTCTTCATTACCGGTTCGTCAGACGGGCTCGGCTTGATGGCGGGTCGCCTCCTGGCCGAACAGGGGCACACGGTCGTGCTCCATGCCAGGAGTGAGACGCGGGCTGAGCACACGCGGGTCGCTCTGCCGCAAGCCGCGGCGGTGCTGGTCGGCGATCTTTCGACGCTCGCGGCCATGCGCGACGTCGCGGATCAGGCGAACGCATGGGGACGGTTCGATGCAGTGATCCACAATGTCGGGATCGGCTATCGCGAGCCGGACCGCATTGAGACTGTCGACGGCCTATCCCAGCTCTGGGCCGTCAACGTGCTCGCGCCTTACGTGCTCACCGCGCTCGTGCGCAAGCCCGACCGGCTGGTCTATCTGAGCTCCGGCATGCACACCGGCGGCAGCCCGAGCCTGGATGATCCCCAATGGTCCAGGCGCCGTTGGAACGGCAGCCAAGCCTATTCGGACACCAAGCTGCATGACGTGCTGCTCGCCTTCGGCGTTGCGCGGCGCTGGCCCGATGTGCTGTCGAATGCCGTCACTCCGGGGTGGGTGCCGACCCGGATGGGCGGCCCAGGCGCGCCGGATGACCTCGACCAAGCCCACGTGACCCAGGCTTGGCTTGCGGTGAGCGATGACCCGGGCGCGCGGGTGACCGGCGGCTACTTTTACCACCAGCGACCCAGGAGCGTGAACCCGGCCGCGCAAGACCCCGAATTGCAGGACCGTTTACTCGATTACTGCCGCGGTCTGTCCGGCGTTGCGCTGGCATGAAGCGTCAGAGACCGCGCGCTGACTGGCTGTATTGACCCCTGGCTGCGCTGTGCGATGGTTTCGGCAAACACAACGGAGGACAATGCCATGGCTGAAAACAGCACCGACCTCGATTTCCTCGCCGGCGTTCGGGTCGTCGACTTCACCCAGTTCGAAGCCGGCCCGTCCTGCACCGAAGCCCTCGCCTGGCTGGGCGCCGAGGTCGTTAAAATCGAAAATCCCAAGATCGGCGATCCGGGCCGTCGCCTTCGCCCCGGCCAGCCGGACGACGATCCGTATTACTTCCATATGTTCAATGCGAACAAGAAGTCGATCACGGTTAACCTGAAACACCCGCGTGGACTGGAGATCGTGAAGGATCTGCTGCGCAAGGCGGATGTCTGCGTGGAGAACATGGCCCCCGGTACCATCGAGCGCCTGGGGCTGGGCTATGAGGCGGTAAAAGCGCTCAATCCCGCTATCATCTTTTGCCAGGTCAAGGGCTTTGGCACCGGCAGCCCGTATGAGAACAACCTCGCGTTCGATATGATCGCCCAGGCGACCGGCGGCACCATCAGCGTGACCGGCGAGCGGGGACGTCAGCCGGTGAAGCCCGGTGTTTCATTGGGTGATACGGGCACCGGCATGACGATGGCGATCACCATCCTGGGCGCACTGCGCAAGCGCGACAAAAGCGGTGAGGGTTGCCGGCTTCAGGTCGCCATGCAGGATGCCATGCTGCATTACATGCGCACGAATTTCTCGACCCAGGCGAAGTCCGGCAAGGCGGTGGAACGCGACGGCACCCGCTCCGGCGGCGGTAGCAACGGCCCCTCCGGCCTGTATCCCTGTGCGCCCGGCGGCCCGAACGACTACGTCTGGATCATGACCAGCCGGGGTAATCCGGAGCATTGGTCGCGGCTGTGCAAGGTGATGGGTCGTGAGGAACTGATCAACGATCCGCGTTTCGCCACGCCGGCGCTGCGGGTGAAGAACGATGCCGAACTGGACCCGATCATCCGCGCGTGGACGCAGACCCGTACCAAGCATGAAGCGATGGCGCTGGTCGGCGGCGCCGGGATCCCGGCGGGCGCGGTGCTGGATACGATGGAATTACAGAATGAGCCTACGTTCGTGGAGCGCGGCATCATGCAGACGATGGAGCACCCAACGCATGGCGGGTTCAAGATGCCGGCCTGGCCGGTGCGGGTCAATGGCAAGCCGCCGAAGGTCACTGCTTCCCCGATATTGGGACAGCATACGGGGGATGTGTTGAGCGGATGGTTGGGAATGTCCGCGGCGGAGGTCGAGGGGTTGAAGGGCGAAGGGGCGCTGTAGCCGGACATCCGGCAGGGTAGCCAGCCCGGCTGCAACTTGGTTCCATCGCGTTTCGCGCCCGCGTTTGAACGACCGCTTGCCAAGCAAGCGGTCACCCACCCCGCGTTGTTACCGGGCTACGGGCCTTACGAAGCGGCCTGACGAAGCGCTGGCCGACGTCTGTGAAACCGCTGGCCGAACAGAAGTCGAGTAGACCCTGATCGTCGGGAGCGGCCAACAACTCCAGGGCACCACAGCCGGCCCCCCTTGCCGCCTGCGCAGCCGCCTTGACCAGCAGGCGGCCGATTCCCTTTCGTCGCTCAGCGGGAGCAACCAGCAGCGTGGTGATTTGCGCCCTCGCCGGATCGGCCTCCAGTGTCCGATACCAGTGCAGCACAACGAGACCTATTGGTGGTCCCCACCCCGCTGCAATCAATGTCGCGCCTGGCTGCTGCCGCAGGGCGTCCAGCCGTTCCGCCGAAATCGGCGATGAGATTTCGTGGCCAGCCGCAATCAGCAAATCGCATAAACCTTGCGCGTCCGTATTGGCGGCGGCACGGATCTCCAGACCGTAACGGCTCTTCAAAAGGGACCTCCATCATTAGCCCGGCTGACATCGCGAGGGTTCAGTTGGCCGTTTCGTTCACGCGGCGAGATACTGGTCGAGCATCGGTTTGGTACCGTCAGGATTTGAGAGCCAGCACAAGCTATGGTTTCAGGACGGGGATGTGGCTTACGCGGGGCCCCAGCCACAATCGATGGTCCGGCGAATTCGCGCCCTCATACCAGCGGCCCGAAGTCTTGATCTGTCGGCCGGACGCGATGGCGCTGTGGACGGGCGTTGCCTCGCTTGGCACCTGTTCCGCCATCGGCTAGCAATCACCGCTCGACATGGACGGTGCGATGTTTCGCCGGGCGAAGCCATGAGCCTCGCCTCCGCCATCGCAAAGCGATGTGCCCTGAATGTCAACGGTAAGATCGAGGATGCGAAGATGACCGAAGGAACCACCGAAGACCGCATCCGAATGACCGTCAGCGAAGCGCGCGCACTCGGCGAGGCAGCGATGCGTGGCGCCGGGTATGACAACGACGACGCGCGTATCCTGACGGACCACGTGTTGGATGCGGCACTGTGCGGCTACGAGTATTCCGGTCTGCCGAAACTTCTGAACGTCGTTGACGCCGCCGAGTTTCGGCTTCCGCGGCGGCCTGTCACCGTGGTGCGGGAGACGGGGCCAACGGCCTTGCTCGACGGCGGCAACAATACGGGCATGGTCGCGGCCTACCGCGCGGCCGAAGCGACAATCGAGCGTGCGGACGCAAACAGCCTCGCCATCGTTTGCCTCGCCAATACCTGGATGACCGGGCGCAGCGCCTACTACTGCGAAATGATCGCTCGCACCGGCCTGGTCGTGATCCATACGGTGGCGGCGCCGCCAATGGTGGCTCCTTTCGGCGGCACGCGGCCGGCTCTTGGCACAAACCCAGTTGCCTTCGGATTTCCGACTGAAGGTGATCCTCTTGTCATCGATATGGGTACGTCGGCGTTCATGGGTACCGACCTGCAGTTCCGAGACCGTCTCGGTGCGCCCATACCGGACGGCGTCGCGCTCGGGCCGGACGGTCGGCCGACAACGGACGCAAGCGCCGCCCGACGAGGGGCACTGCTTCCCTTCGGCGGCCTGGAGGGTGGTTACAAGGGCTTCGGCCTCGCCTTGGCCATGGACGCACTCGGCGCCTTGACCGCGGGGACACGGCCGGCGGACTCGGTAAGCGGCTATGTGTTCATCGCGTTCAAGCCGGACCTGTTTTTGCCGCCGAGTGATTATCGGCGCGAAGTCAGCAGACGGATCGACATGATCAAGGCCACGCCGCGCCAGGCGGGTGTGGAAGAAATCCGCATTCCGGGGGAGCGCGGCTACCGAACGCGCGCGCGTCTTGTGCGCGAAGGGATTGAAATAGATCGGACGATCCATGACGCACTGAGCCGTCTTGCCGAAGCAAAACTCGATCACGGCGGTTGAAGGCGGCTGTCCACCTGACAGGCCACCGCCAGCAGAAGCAATACGTCGCCGAGGACGGCGAGTTCGTTGCGCCGAAAGCAGCGCGTGCGGACGAAGTCACGGCTGCACAGCGGGCCGGTGCGACCCGATCCGGACTGCGAAGAACGTTGGCACCGACGACTGCTATGCGCCCAGGTTGGTCGTTCAGACCACCAGGCCCAAAATGGTCAAGCGGCAGATGTACGGCCGGAGCTTGCAGGACCTGCTGCGCCGCCCGTGGCCACCATCTCTCGCATCCGCTTCGCCGCGGCGATCGATCCGGACACCATGAAGCTGTGGTCATTGCCACTGGTAATGAAGCGCGATCCCATGCGGATATAGAAGGCGCAATCGTCGTCGCTGCTGATGCCGCCGACACCCAGCACCTTGCCGTGCCTGCGGCAGGCATCGGCGACAGACTGAATCGATTTCAACAACATCAGGATGACGGAACTGCCCGGCGATCCCCATGTCGGAGGTGAGATCGTAGCTGCCGATCAGCAGCACATCGACGCCGTTCACCGCGGCGATGGCGTCCGCGTTGCGCACACCCTCGGCACTCTCGATCATCACACAGGTCAGCACCTCGGCATTGATCGCCGCCTGCGCTTCGGCAACATGCGGCGGCATGTACCCGTAGGCCGGCGGTGGGCCGCCCCAGCTGCGCGTGCCCATCGGCGGGTAGTGGAACGCGTCGGCAATCCGTTGCGCCTGTGCCGCCGTATCGACATGCGGTACCACAATGCCCAGCGCACCGTTGTCGAGCAACCGCGTCGCCTCGTCCAGCGCGCCGGCGCAGACCCGCACGATCGGCGCGATGCCGTGCGGCAGGCAGGCGATACAAAGTTGTGTCGCCTCCTGCATGGTGAAGGCGCCGTGCTCCATGTCGATGAAGACATGGTCGTGACCGCCAGCGGCGGCCAGCATGGGCGCGGCATTGCTGCGCAGATGATGCAGCCCGAAACCCAGTGCCAGGCCGCTGTTGGCCAGCGCACGCTTTGCCGCGTTTTGATACAGTGTCATGTTGTCGCCTCCGTCTGCTGTTGCGCGTGCGATCATGCAATAGCCGTCGCCTCCGTGTCCGGCGGCTTACTGGGGAGTTCACGGCATGGCCTCTTGCCCCCGGCAGGCCCGATCAGGCCGCTGCCGAAAGCGCCACGGGCGGCAGCCGGTGCGGACGGACGGTCATCGCAATCAGCGCTCCAGCGACACCGATCGCGGACGATGCGACATACAGCCATCCGTATCCGCCGAAATGATCGAACAGCCAGCCGCCCACCGGCGGGCCGAGTGCCATTCCCAACGTCGAGATCATCGCGACGACGCCGAACACGCTGCCCATGATCTTGGCCGGGAAATACTCACGCACCAGGATCGCATACAGCGGCATCGCGCCGCCGTAGGAGAATCCAAACAGCATCGACACAGCATAGAGCGTGTTAAGATCGCGGGCCGGCAAATAGAGTGCGATCGCCACGGCCTGCAGTGCGAGGGCCGCCACCAGCGTGCGTTTCGCGCCGGTGCGGTCGGCCAGCAGACCGCAGACGATGCGACCCGACAGCGCCGCGAGGCCGGCCGCGCCGAGCACCGTCGCTGCCGTCAGCGGCGCGACCCCGCAGTCCGCGGCATAGGAAACCATATGAAAGATCGGCCCGGAATGTGCGGCGCAGCAGGCGAAGTTCGCCAGCGCCAGGCTCCAGAACAGCGGCGTCCTCAGCGCCTGCGCCAAGCTCATGTCGGCCCGATCCGCATCAGTGGTGGATCGGACGGTGGCGGACCCACCGACGATCGCAGGTGCTGGGCGCAGCAGCAGTGCGGCCGGCAGGATGACGGCCCAGGCCATCAGGCCGAGTGTCAGCATGGCAAAGCGCCAGTCGTGCGTGACGATCAGCCAGCGCGCAAGCGGCGCCACCAGCGTTGTGCCCAAGGCCAGACCGGCCGAGACCAGGGAGACGGCAAGGCTGCGATGGCGCGTGAACCAACTTGCGGTGGCAGCGGTCAACGGGACGTAGAACGCACCGACGGCGAGCCCGACGACCGTTCCGTAGACCGTCAGAAAAACAGGAAGGCTTTGCGCCTGGCTCGCCGCGACAAGACCGAGACCTTGCAGCAGCCCGCCGAGGATGACGACCACCCGCGCGCCATAGCGGTCAAACAGCCGGCCCCACAGAAACCCGCCGACGCCCATCGAGAGAAAGGCAAGGGTCGAACCGGTGGATATCCCCGCGCGAGACCAACCAAGGGAGTTGGCCATCGGCTGCAGGAACACGCCGAACGACATCAGGCCACCCATTCCGATGCAGCCCACGACGATGCCGACGGCGACAATCACCCAGCCGTAAAACAGTTTCATCCTGGACTTTCCCTGCTCGCTGGGGAGACACTAGCTCATTTCCTGAATTAACTCGATAGCGGGGCTATTATTGCCAGGCTGGTATGAGATCCCGCTTGCCACACGGATCGATGCGCGGTGTTGATTTGTATCCGGGATGGACATGGTCTTCTGGCGCACCGGTCAGGAACGCGGACAAGCAGAGCGTAGGTGCATGAATAGTCCAGCAGCTGAAACAGGAATGGCGATCTGGGACGTAGTGGTGATCGGCGGTGGCGCGGCCGGCCTTTGCGCGGCAGCCGCAGTGGCCGGGACGGGCATGTCCTGTTTGATCATCGACCGCATGGGTGGCGGCGGCGAGTTGATGAACCTTGGCACCCTGCACGACCTCAATGAACCATTAACCGGCCCGGATCTCGCCGCTCGGCTGCTGGAAGACGCGGTGGCCGCCGGCGCGGAACTGGAAATTGGCGAGGCGACCGGCTTGGCGCGCGAAGCGGGCGGCTGGCGCGTTTCAACCGACGACGGCCTGCGTGATGCGCGCGCCGTTATCCTGGCGATCGGGCTCGCTCCTGGCACGCTGGGCCTCGACGATGAGGATGACCTACCAAGGCCGAGGCCTGTCGTACTGCGCCGCCTGCGACGGCCCGCTGTTTCGCGGGCAGCCCGTGGTGGTAGCCGGCGCCGACCGCTGGGCGGTCCAAGAGGCGCGGGAACTGGCCGCCATCGCCTCCGAGGTCGCGACTTGTCACCCAGGGCGGCGCCGAACCGCCAGCGGATGATGGCTTCGCCGTTTTCGCCGGCCGCATCATCGCGTTGGAAGGCGCATCCGGCCTGGAGGCGGTGATCGTGGCGCCGGATGACGGCACCGCGACGCGGCGCTTGGCCGCTCAGGCCGTTTTCGTGCAGACAGGCCGTCGTCCCGCCTTGGGCTTCGCGCGGGAGGCGCTGGCGTGTGGTCCGGACGGGCGTCTGGTCAGCAACGACGACGCTGCAGTGCAGCATGCCGGGACTCTTCGCCGCGGGGGATGCAAGGGCCGGCGCGGACCGCACGCTTGCCCGTGCCATGGAAGACGGGCGCCGGGCCGCGGCCAGCGCCCACGCGATGCTCGTCGCTCTTGGCAAGGCCGCCGATTAGGCGTTTGATCGAACGCGGAGGGACGTACAGATGCGCATCGTAAATCCCAGCTTCGGGATCGCGCCGCAGAACGAGGGGACGGCAACCGCCGGGCCAGTCGATTGGGCCAACGACCCCATCATCTTGTTCTCGAACAACAAGCCCAACGCAAAGGAACTGCTGGAGGGGCTGCGCGGCCGCTTGTCCGCCATACGGCGTGTGGACAACGTCGACTACATTGCCAAAAGCAGTGCCAGCCAGCCCGCACCGGCCGAGATGATCAACGAATTGACCCGCAAGTACCGGATCGGGCTCTTTGCCCTCGGCGACTGAGGCTCCTGCTCGTCGTGGAGTTTCCATGACAGCATTGAATTTCGGAAGCATGGCCTGGCTGGCGTGTTGATCGCCACAGAAACGTTCAGGCCGCTGGTCTTGGCGCAGGCCAAGGCGCGGAAACTCGACCCGCATTTGATCGTGGTCAAACATCCGGTCGGCGGGCTGAACGCCGCGGAGCTTGAGGAGCGGATCAACGCCGCGTTCGAGGGCCTGGTGCTGGAGATGAAGGGCTAGAACCCCTTCCGATGTGGATCAGGGCCGCGGGGCAGCGTCCGCGGCCCTTGTCGTCAGGGATGTCAGGATGTCCGATACCGCAGACGCCGAGGTTCTCGAAATTCCTGAGATGGACCCCGACTCCTGGGCCGACTACGTCGAGGCGCAAGGGTGGACCGACGGCCTGCCGCTGGTGCCGCCGACGGAAGCAGCCGTGGCGCGCATGATGGACGGCGCACGTGGCGACAATAAACCGTTTCCGGCCATCACCCCGCGCCAACTCGTGCCGACGCTGCGCAGCCTGGCCGCCAATGCCGTGATGGCCGGATGCCGGCCGACGTATTTCCCGGTTGTACTGGCGGCGCTGCGTGGCGTTCTGGTGGCCGACTACAACCTGCATGGATCGCTGGCCACGACGCATTCCTGCGCCCCCATGCTGATGGTGAACGGCCCGCTGCGCCAGGCGCTGAACATCAACTGCGGCGCCAACTGCTTCGGCCAGGGCTGGCGAGCCAATGCCGCGATCGGCCGAGCGCTGCAACTGATCCTGAACAATGTCGGCGGCGCGAAGCCGGCGGTGATGGACCGCTCCACCTTCGGCTCACCGGCGAAATACACGTTCTGCTTCGGTGAAAACGAGGAAGAAAGCCCGTTCGCGCCGTACCACGTCCGCCACGGCTTCCAGTCCGACGATAGCGTCGTGACGGTGATGTCGGCGGAGCCGAACCACAACCTGAACGACCACGGCAGCACCACCGGCGAGGCGATCCTGACCACCTTTGCCGGCGCCATCGCCTCGCCCGCAGCGAACACGGTCTATGCGAAGGGACCCTACTTTATCGTCTTTGGTCCGGAGCACGCGGCGACGCTGGCCCGCGACAACTGGACGGTCGAGAAAATCCAGCAATTCCTCTACGACAAGGCCCGCGTGTCGGTGCTGCTGGTGTCACCGGAAAACCACCGCATCTATGAGGAATCCGGCCACCTGCCGGAGAACGGGTTCTACAAGGTCGCGCCGACACCGGACGACATCCATGTCGCGGTGGCGGGCGGACCCGGCAAGCATTCAGCGTGGATTCCCTCGTTCGGAGGGACTGCCGCCATCTCCATTCGCGTGACGCCGCCAGCGGAATGAGCGTGGCCGCAATCCCGGTCGGCGACCGTGAGGCGCCGTTGTTCGCCGATGACTCGGCCTGGGACGCAGCACAGGCGGTGCTTCTGGATAACGAGCTGACAGATGGCCTGCCCGCCGTCGTGCCCACACCGTCTCGGCTGACTGCCATGCTGGCGGGATGTGATCCGCACCTCTCGTTCGGCGCAATGCCGCCGCTGTTTGGCGAGATCACGGCTCAGGCGGTGGCCTGGTGCTGCGTGATCGCCGGATGCCGCCCCGCCGAGTTCCGGGTCGTGCTGGAAGCCGCTATCGCCACGCTGGAGCCCGAGTTCAACCTGCTTGGCATCCAGACGACCACCGGCACGCCGACCGTGGCCGCGCTGGTGCACGGGCGTGCGGCATCGGCGTTGGGCATGAATGCCGGCACCAACTGCCTCGGGCCCGGCAACCGCGCGAATGCCTGTATCGGCCGAGCGCTGCGTTTGGTGCTGACCAATGTCGGCGGCGCACGGCCGTTGGTGGGCGACATGGCCACCATGGGCCAGCCGGCGAAGTACGGCATGGCCTTCGCCGAGGGCGCACATTCCCTCGTCACACCGCTGCATGCTCGGCGCGGTCTCGACCCGCAGGAGGGCGCGGTTACGATTATCGGCCTTTCCGGTACGCTCGAGGTGCTGCCTGAAGCCGGTGCGGCCACACCCGAGGCCGTGCTGCGCCCGGCGCTGGCCGCGATGCTAGGCGCGCGCGAGGCGGCGTCCGGCGGGCGACACCGTGACCCCGGCGAGCAATTCCTGCTGCTGCCGCCGGAGATGGCCGACGTCATCGCCAAAGGCGGGTGGGGGTTGGGCCGTGCGCAGGAATTCCTGCAGCACGAAGTCCGGTATGGACTGGCCAATTGGTCGAACAGCAAGCGACATCCACATCATCATTGCCGGCGGGGCGGGGGTAAAGATGACCTGCCTGGTGCCCTGGGCCGGCGGCACACGGTGCGTGACGCGGCGCCTGCCGGGGATGCTGGAACAGGTCCCGTTCAGATAGTTTTATGAAGGGCCTTGTCCGGCGTGAGGCTGATCCTGATCAAGGATGCGCGCGCGGCATTTCCAACACGATCTTGCCGATTGCCTGGCGCGCCAGCACCGCATCCATCGCCGCCGCATAGTCGCTCAGAGGAAACCGGTGCGATGTCGTCGGATGCAGCTTGCCTTGCTCGAACCACCGGAACATCGTTTCGATGTTGGCGCGCACCATCGGCTCGTGCAGGTGGCGTTCATCGACCAGGCCCCAGCCAATGTATTTCCCGTAGTTGAAGCCCAGCACCGAGACATTCTTCACCAGCAAGATGTTCGCCGGGATTTGCTGGATGCGGCCGTTGGCAAAGCCGATCACCAGGATCCGCCCGCATTGCGCCACCGCCCGCAGCGAAAGATCGAACGCATCGCCGCCGACCGGGTCAAACACGACGTCCGCCCCATCCGGTGCCAGGGCTTTGATTGCGTCCAGCGCGCTCGTCCGAGGGAAACAGCACCGTGCCGTCCGCGCCGTGCGCCCGCGCGACCGCGAGCTTTTCTGGCGTCGACGCGGTCGCGATGACCCGCGCACCCATTGCCTTGCCAAGTTCGACCGCGGCCAGCCCGACAGCTCCAGCCGCGCCATGGACCAGCAGGGTCTCGTTCGGCTGCAAATCGCGCTCGCCAGTCCATCGCCGCGAACGCCGTGGCGTAGGAGGTCGGAAACTGCGGCGCGAGGTGAAACGGCATGGAGGCCGGCAGTTTGTAGACGGTGGCGGGATCGGTGACGACTTCCTCGGCATGGCCGCCCCAGTCGATCACGGCGCAAACCCGGTCGCCGACCGACGACCTGGGTGACGCCGGGGGCCATTTCCAGAACCACGCCGGCGATTTCGGTGCCCGGGCTGAACGGCCGAGGCGGGCGGCGCTGGTAGCGGCCAGTCGTGACCAGGGATGTCGCGAACGAAACGCCGGCGTAATGCACGCCGATGCGCACCTGCCCGGCGCCGAGCACGGGCGGCGGCACGTCCTCAAGCGGAAGATTCTGGTATGGCATCCAGTCATGGCAGCGCACCGCGCGCATCTTGCTTCCCCACTTGTTGTCTCGTGACGACTACCGATGCAGATTGCCATCGGCCGCGGGTGCTCAGACCACCCGCTCTGCCTGTAGCGTCTCGATCTCTGCCGTCGAATAGCCCGCCTCCCGCAGCACGTCGGCGGTATGTTGTCCCTTCGCCGGCGGTGGCGCCACCACCTCTGGCCCATCCCGGCCGGCGGTGAACCCGGAGCCGCTCAGCGCAATCTCCCGGTCGATGCGCGCCGGGCCTGACGCGCCTGGCAGCCGCGAAACGATGTTGCGATAGGCGAGTTGCGGGTGCTTCAGCGCATCCTGCAACTCGAGGATCGGGTGCGGCCGGCACGCCGGCGGCGGACAGGCGCTTCTCCCATTCGGCTGCATCGGCGGACGCGAATGGCCTCGATCAGCAGCGCGCGCAGCGCGGCGGCATTGGCGCGGCGGGCCTCGGTCGTGGCGAAGCGTGGATCGGCCGGCAGGTCCGCGCGATCGATGGCGGTGCAGATGCCCTGCCACTGCCGCTCCGTCAGGGCCGCGATCAGGATCTCGCCACCCCCGACCGGAAACGAATCCGCTGTCGGCACATAGGCGGGTGAGCCGTTGCCCAGACGCTCCGGTGCGCGGCCGGTATTCATCCAGACATTCGCCATCGGCGCCATCAGCGCCAGCGCGGTATCGAACATTGCGACATCCAGATGCTGTCCCTCGCCCGTCACCGAACGGCGGAACAGGGCCGAGGCGATCGCAAACGCCGCCATCATCGCGGTGGACAGGTCAACGATGGAGCTGCCGACCCGCGTCGGCGGCCCGTCCGGCTGGCCGGTGACCGCCATCAGGCCGGAGACGGCCTGCACCGCGCCGTCATAGGCGGGCGCCGTCGCAAACGGCCCCTCCTGCCCGTAGCCGGAAATCGAGCAGTAGATGATGTCCGGCTTGATCGCGCGCACCGCCTCATAGCCAAAGCCGAGCCTGGTCAGCACGCCGGGGCGGAAGTTCTGCACGACAATGTCGGCGCCGGCGGCGAGGCGGGCAAGCACCTCGGCGGCGCGCGGGTGCTTCATGTCGAGCGTCATCGACCGCTTGTTGGCGTTCATCGACAGGAAGTACGGCGACATGCCGATCCGGCCGATGTCATTGTCGGCCATGATGCCGCGGCTCTGGTCGCCAGCGATCGGTTCCTCGATCTTGATGACGTCGGCGCCGAGGAGGGCGAGTTGCTGGGTGCAGGATGGCCCAGCGAGGACCTGCGAGAAGTCGAGCACGCGGATGCCCGCGAAGGCCTTGGTCATTATCGTTGTCTCCCCCAGTCGGACGTCGGTCATAGCCGGAGGGCGATCCTATCTGAATTCCGCTTGCCCGAGGACTCGCCGCAAAGTGGGGGGTGACATGTGACGTCGCGCGACCGTCTTGTCATGCTCTGATAGATGGCGACGATCAGGAAGGACCAGGCCACAACATCAGCGGTCACGGCATGTACATGCGGGCACTTGCCGGCACGACCAGCGCCGCGGCTTGGCGGCGGATATCGTCAGGCCAGCGGGCCGGGCGACGCGCGTCGAGATCAAGATTGACGCCGAATTGGCTGAGCCGCGCGACTTCGCCGCCCGTCCGCGGGTCGGTCATCCGATGGATCATGCGCAGCGAAGAACTGCCGAGATGACCGATGCCGGTTTCGACCAGGTAGGGCGCATCCAGCTGCAAAACGCCGGCCATCAGCAAGATCAGCTCGAAGGTTGAAAAGCCGCGGCGCTGCTGCTGCATGACAGCGGCATCCATGCCGATCGCAGCGCCAAGCTGACCGGAGGCGTTGGAAAAGCGATGCACGATCGCACCGAGAGCGAAATGGCCAGCTGCGTCGACGTCAGCGGATTTGACCCGTCCGCGCGCGGTGGGGATGAAACCATCTGTCGTGGCCGGTTCGGACCTCGGCTCAGCAGCCGGGCCATTCCAGACCGCAAGCCGGGATTCGATCGCGCCGCGTTGTTGGGATGTCAGTGGGGCGGCGGAGAGGTCCCAGTGCTCGTTGAACCAGGTCACGACCTCGCCGTTGGCCGAATCGACAAAACGATGGCCGAAACACAGCCCGTTATCGACGCTTAGCGGCGCGCTCTCGACATGAAAGCTGGCGCCGGCGCGCAGCTCGCGTGCGAAGCGGGCGTTGATCCGCCGGGGCAGGTCGCCGCGGCGCAGCAGATCACCGAGGCCGAGATCATCGGCGAGATTGGCTTGCGTCTCTTCCAGCCGATCGAAGTAATAGGCGATCGTGAAATGCTCGGTCACATCGCATTGCCAGGGCGGCACCGCACCGCGATAGGTCTCGATCCAATTCGTCATCGTGCGATTTCATTCTGCCTTGACAAGTTTTTGCAGCACGGCGCGCGGCCTCGAAGGGGTCACCCCGGGGAACAGATTGCCCCAGCCGGTCTTGGCAACCTCGCCGACATAGATGTCACCTCGCGAATCGGCGGCGATGCCGTGCGGTGAGGTGAACGGCCCGGGAAAGTTGGCCGGCGTGCGATCGCCGAGCCGGGCGAGGATCTTGCCGTCCTGCCTGCTGACGACGGAGACCCGCGGACCGAGGTTCGACGCGTTGCGACTGAACCCGAATGTCGGTCCGCACTCTCCGACATAGCAATAGGGGCAGCGGCCCTTCGGAAGGAACAATGCACTCGGCCGGTGCAGATCGCGCCACTCGGTTTCGTACTTGCCGTTGCCGTCGAAGATCTGCACGCGATGATTTTCGCGGTCCGCGACATAGACCCAGCCGTCCTCGTCGCAGCAGATGTTATGCGGAAGATTGAACTCGCCCTTGCCGACGCCTGACGTGCCCCATGACATGATCAGGCGGCCATCGGGCGAATATTTGTGCACGCGGGCGTTGCCATAGCCATCGGAGACATAGATGTCGCCGTCCGGCGAGAGCGCGGTGTGGGTGCACTGGCAGAACGGCTCGCCGCCCATGTAGGGCTTCGGCTTCCCGGGGGTTCCGAGGGTCAGAAGGATCTTGCCTTCAGGCGTGCAGCGGCGCACCGCATGGTCGCCGTCATCGGTGCAGAAGATCGTGTCATCGGGCGCCATGCTGAGCCCGTGCGCGCGCTTGAAGACACCCTCGCCCCAGGAGCGCAGGAAGTTGCCGTCCCGATCGAACACGGTGACCGGATGGTCGCTCCGGCTGAACACATACACCTGATCCCGGCTATCGACCGCGACCGCCGCAACCTCGTTAAAATCCCAGCCATCCGGCAAGCGCGCCCAGTCAGGGATCAATCGATATCGGAACTCACCGCTGCCGAGGGTTGATTGAGAGTCCATGACGTTGCCCTTGTCCCTGCGATCGCCGCCCATGCACTCGGCGCTGCAGGGCTACAGCATCGAGCTGTTCTCGTCCATTCGCGGCAGGTCTCCCGGGGGTCGCGCGATCGGTGCCGGTCCCTGCCGTTGCGTCGATCAGTGCACGTCCGCCAGGCCGGCAACAGGAAAGGCCGAGGGACGCGGGCGCCGCGCACGCAGCATTCGGCGCGCATCGTCCGGGCGATCCGCGCCGAGATAGGCCTTCAACAGCGTGAACCGCACCAGATCGAGCTGCGCGTGACTGCCGCCGATGCGCTCGAGTTGGTCGGCAATCGGCTCAAGCGCGTCGATCGCGGCACAAAAATCGCGCCGTTCGAAGGCGGCGAACGCATGTGACACCACCGGAACAGAGCGGCCGGATGGATAACGGCCCTTGTGCGCGAAGCTCCTCAATCTGCCGCATGCGCGCCTCCAGCGCCGCATCATTGCCAGCGACAACCTCCGCGAGCGCGATGTGCATGTCGGAAAACGCCGCGCCGGCGCGCGGAAATGCGCGATTGGCGAAGTCTTGCACCATGGGCCATGCTTCGTTGTCACGCGGATGCCCGGCAAGTTCCCAGCGCCAAAGGAACGATACCGCATCATTTAGCTTTCCGCGCGGCGGTCCGCTGTGTACGTCGGGCGAGAAGGCCTCCCTGAAGAGCCGGAGCGCTGCCGCCGTATCGCCGGCCTCGAGCTCGCCGAGCGCGAGATGCCAACTCAGATGGCTGTATAGCGAGCCGTTGCGCGGATAGGTGGTCAGCCACGACGCCAGGAAGGCGCGGGCCGCGTTCGGATCGCCCTGTTCATAGCAAAGATGCGCACGGGCGTGCGCCGCCCATGGGTTCGCCGGGTTCTGCGCGAGAGACCGGTCGATCTTCGGGCGGGCGACGGCATGCTGGCCATTCTCCGACAGCGCCATGCCATGATGGGCGGTGAACCACCAATCGTCGCCATAGCTCGGGGCAAGCTGGTCAAGCAGGTCCAGCAGCATGCGCTTCTGCCCGGCGCGGCCGGAACTGCCGATCAGGCCGTTGGTGAACGCGGTGGTGCCGAGCACCAGGGCGTCGCGTGGCCAGGCGTGCAGGTGTGCGGGCAAGGCCGCAAGGGCGGCTTCGGCGTCGCCTGCCACAAGCAAGTCGAAGAACGCGACATGGCTGGCTTCCCGCGCCGACAGGCCGGCGGCGAGCGACTTGGCCACCGCCATCAACTCGCGGGCCGTCACCGCGTCACCACGTTCCAGCAGTGCGTGCGCCTTGGCGGCATGGGCAAGGGCAAAGCCGGGATCGGCGGCGATGGCTCGGTCGAACGCCTCGATCGCGCCGGGGTACATGGTCAGCTTCGCCTCACAGCCTTTCAAGTAGGCGTCCCGTGCGGCCGCCGAGGCGGTGGACAAGGGGAGGTCGTCGTGGTCTGTCAGCATGATGGATGCTCATCGCAGAGTTCGCTGGAAATCATACGACCCGCCTCGGTGCCTGCGGAAGGCGCCTGCCGGCCGCGCATCGTCGTGGGACGCGTCCGATTGATCCGGCGTATGATCCAGAACGCCTGAGCCCATGGGGAAATCACCATGAAGATCACCGAAATCATCGCCCATCCGCTGTCCGCCGCGCTGGCGCAGGGCCGATGGACCGCGCATGAGTTCATGGACCGCGCGCAGATCGTGCTTGTGGAAGTCCGCACCGACCAGGGCATCGTCGGGTTCGGCGAGATTTCCGGTGGCCCGCAGACCGTCATCTGCGACCTGGTGAAGACGTTCGCCCGCGTGGTCCAGGGGATGGATCCGCTTGGCCACATCGACATCTGGACGAAGCTGTTCTCGCTGACATCGCCGCGCCCGGGCGGTCTTGGCGGTTGGGATGGCATGCCGGCGCCACTGCCTCGCAACCAGCGGCCGCAGATCATGGCGGCGATCGGCGGGATCGACATCGCGTTGTGGGACATCAAGGGCAAGGCGGCCGGGTTGCCGGTGTTTCGCATCCTCGGCGGCACACGGACCGAGGTGTTCACCTATGCGACCGGCGGATACTATCTGGAAGGCGAGCCGCTCGCCGCCGCCGCTGATGAGCTCGCGGGTTTCGTTTCTGCTGGGTATCGTGCGGTCAAGCTGAAATGCGGTGCGCTGTCGTTGCTCGACGAAGTGGCGCGGATTCGCTTGGTGCGGCAGGCGATCGGCCCCGATGTGCTGTTCATGCTGGACATGAACGCGCCCTATGATGTCACGGGCTGCATCAAGTTCGCCTTGGCGGTCGCGCCCTACGACATATTTTGGCTCGAGGAGCCGCTGCATTGGTATCTGCAGCCGGCCGATTTCCAGCGCCTCGCCGCGGCGTCGCCGATTCCGCTGGCGCATGGTGAGCGGGAGTGGCACCGCTACACCGTCCGCGATTTCATCGATTCCGGCGCGATCCGCTATGTGCAGTTTGATTCCACGCGGCATGCCGGGTTCACCGAATCCCTGCGGATCGCGCATTACGCGGAACAGAAGGGCGTGTTGATCGCACCACATTCGGCGGGACATTTGCATGGGCACCTGGTGTCGGCGTTCGGCGACGCCGCGTTCGCCGCGGAGTCGCACGGCGATCCGGGCCGCCACAAGCTGCACCACGCGATCTACCGGGGTGGGGCCGAGGTCAGGGATGGCATGGTGCATTTGTCCGAGGCGCCGGGATTTGGGCTGGAGATTGATTGGAAGGGGGTCGAGACGTTCCGTACGTGATGCATAGGCGGCCACTCATGCAAACCAGACAATCCGATGAACGAGCTACGGTCGCGGCTGCGCGCGCCGCACGAGGTCGTTACGGCATCAGATGCCTTGCCCGACCGGGTAGATGCGACGCCGCGAGTAGTGCCGCGGCCGCCATTCCGGCCAGAACCCAAAAAGCGATTGCGTAGGCCTGCGCCGGAATTGGCGTTCGCGCCTCGGCAATTTGCAGGCAGATCGCCAAGCCTGTTGTACCGGCCGGCCCACCGAAGCGCTGGCAGATATTGATCGCCGTCGTCGCATGCCCCAACAACTCGCGCGGCACCGAAGCATAGGCTGCAGCGGCCGATGGAATGGTGATCGATCCGCCGCCGAACCCGCGTATCAGCAACGCCACGCACAGCAAGGCTGCCGGGGTGTCGGTCCTCGCGAGCGCGAAAGGGATCGTGCCGATCAGCGAAAGCGCTGCTCCCGTCCCGGAAATCGCGCGCGCGCCGAAGCGTTCGCTCAGCCGCCCCATGATCGGCAGCGCGAAGAAGACGCCTAATCCCATCGGCATCAGCAATAGTCCCGTCACGCTGGGAGGCAGGCCTCGGAGTTTCAGGAAATACAATGGCATCAGAAGCTGCCCGCCAAAATTGATGGCATTGGACAGGAACTGCGTTGTCGCGGCAGCACGAAAGGTCTGCGTCCGGAACAGACGCAGGTCGATGAGCGCGCTCGCCGGCCGCCGCAGCGCATGCCAGGCAAAGGCCACGAGCAGGACCGCACTTGCGGCCAGGCTGAATGTCGCTTCGAGGTTGCCATGCGCAAGCGACACCAGACCTTGCAGCAGCAAAGCCAGACCCGGCGAGACCATTGCAAACCCCAGCAGATCCAGACGCCGAGCATTGGTCGCTTCGTCTGCCGGCAGCACCATCCAGGCGAATGCAATCGCCACCACCCCAACCGGAACATTGACGAAAAAAATCCAGTGCCAGCTGAGGTAGGTCAGGATCAGCCCGCCCAGGGACGGACCAAACATCTGGCCCACCATCACGGGCATCGCGGCAACGCCGATGACGCGCGCCATATGGCGTCCGGCATGGCGGGCCATCATCATCTGCATCATTGGCGCCAGCAACCCGCCGGCGATCCCTTGCAGCACGCGGCACGCAATCAGTTGCGTGACCGACTGGGCAATGCCGCACAGCACCGAGCAGGCGACAAATCCAGAAAAGCAGCCAAGGAAGATGCGGCGCGCGCCCACCCGGTCGATCAGCCAGCCGCTGAGCGGCAATGCCAGGGCAAGTGCCAGAAGATACCCGCTTGTGATCCATTGAATCGTCCCCAGCGGCACCGCGAATGCCTGTCCGATCGTGTCAAGCGAGACGTTGACCATGGTGGAATCGAGGCCGGACATGAGCGGCCCGCACGTGCAAGCGCCGGCGATGATCCAGACGCGGCGGTCGATTTGGCTGGGGGATCCAATCATGCGCGTGGCGGCTCACATAGCGGGTAGGGCCGATTACAGGCCATGTTCGCGGCAGCGCCAAGCTGCTGGGCATGCGCTGTGCCAAAAGACGAAACAGGGTTGCTTCCTACAGTTCGGCATGACGAGCGATATGTCAACGAGAGCCGCGCGCCGCGACGACGAGCGCGGAAGATGCCGGCCTATCGAAGGCGTCGCCGGAAGCAGGAAGCCGTCATGCGATTTGCCTTCGTGGCTCTGGCAGCAGTGCTAGCGAAACGCAGCCGCCACACCCGCCGCCGATGACAGGGGTCGTGCCGGATCAAACGGGACCAGGTCCATCAATCCGGGCCGCTCGGTTACCAAGTCCGCCAGCAACCGTCCGGCAAATGGGCCGATCGTCAGGCCCGCCGCTCCAAGACCGTTGCCGACCGCCAGCCCCTCGATCCCCGGCATCCAGCCAAGCAACGGCCGGATCTGGGCACAAGCAGGGCGAAACCCCACGCGTGTCTCGACCATCGTCGCCTCGCCGAGGCCAGGGGCGACCCGCAGCGCCTCCGACAGCACCTCCGCCTGGCCAGCCGCCGTCACCCGATAGTCGAATCCCACGCCGGTTTCGCGCGTCGCGCCGGCGACGATCCGGCCGTTGCCGAACGGCACGATGTAATGGCTGCCGGGCGGCAGGACGACAGGCCAGTCCTCCGTCGCCGCGCCTTCGAGCCGCAGGTGTACGATCTGGCCGCGCTGCGGCTCGATCGCCAGGCCGAGGCCCAAGGGCCGCAAGACCTGATCCGCCCAGGCACCCGCAGTGACCATCACCCGATCGGCCGGAATCCGCGTGTCGCCCACGTCCACGCCGATCACCCGCCCCGCTTCCGCGGCCAATGTCGCCTGTCCATGTGAGACCGTGGCTCCCAACGATTCCGCCGCCCGCAGCAGTGCCGCCGCCAGACGCCGCCCGTCGACCCGAGCTCCCGCGGCGACGTGGACGCCGCCGAGGTCACGCCGCAGCGGTGGGAACAGCGCTCGCGCCTCGGCGGCGGACAATCCGGTGACGCTTCCCGCGGCCGAGGCGCGCTGGCGCGCCATGCGCTCGATCCAGGCCAGTTCGTGCTTGTCGCCGGATACCAGCAACGCCCCGACCCGCCGGTAGCCGAGGTCTGTCTCCCCGGCTTCGGCCAAGGCCTTGATCAGGTCTGGGTAGTATTCGCCGCTGGCGGCATACAGGCGATAGAATACTTCGTCCTCCACCCCGGATACCCACGGGCAGATGATGCCGGCGCCGGCAGCGGTCGCCACGCCGTCCAGATGGGCGTCGACGACCGTGACCCGTACCCCCGCCCGGGCAAGGTGGAAGGCGGCGCTGGCCCCAAGCACGCCGGCCCCGATGATGACAATCGCCATGACAACTCCCTTCGCTGGCATGACCCAGAGCAGGTTCACGGGTGTGATCTCAGCCCCCACCACGAGGGCACCCCGGTTCAAATTTCACTTTCCGCACAACGGCCGTTGTGTCAAGGCTGCGGCGCTTTGTTGAACACGTGTACCAAGGCTTGGTGCAGTCCGCCCGTACAACATGACTTTGCATCTATGCTACCCGCGCGTCACCCAATCCAGCCTGGATCGCCCGCCAAACCCGCTCCGGCGTCGCCGGCATCTCGACATGGGTGACACCAAAGCCTGCCAGTGCGTCAACCACCGCATTCACCACCACCCCGAGCGCCGGTGTTGTCCCACCCTCACCCGCTGGACGAATGCCAAGCGGGTGCGTCGTCGACGGCACCTCACTGAGTTCAGTGACATAGGACGGCAGCCCCGCGGCGCGTGGCATCGCATAATCCATGAAGGAGCCCGTCAGCATCTGCCCGGTTGCGCGATCATAGACAACCTGTTCCCACAGGGCCTGACCGACGCCCTGCGCGATGCCGCCATGCACCTGCCCATGCACGATCATCGGATTGACCGCCCGTCCGACATCGTCCACGGCAGCGTAGGAAACAATCTCCACCACGCCCGTCTCCGGATCGATCTCGACCTCGCAGACATGACAGCCATAGGGAAAGCTCGCATCGGTGATCGTTTCGTCGCTGACCGCGCCCAGAGGGACCGGTCAGGTCCTCCGGCAGGTCGTTCCGGGTCAGCGCCGCCGCCGCGATCTCAAAAATGCCGATCGCGCGGTCGGTCCCGGCGACCGCAAACCGTCCCCCGTCGAACACGATGTCGGACGCATCGGCCTCCAGCACATGGCTGGCGATCCGCGTGGCCTTCTCAATGATCTCCTGTGACGCGTGATGCATGACGATACTGCCCAGTCGCAACGCGCGGCCGGAATGCGCGCCGCCGCCCCACTTCACGCGGTCCGTATCGCCGGTCACCAGAACCACGCTCTCATGCGGGACACCCAACCATTCCGTGACCAGCTGGGGAAAACTCGTCTCGTGTCCCTGACCCTGGGAGCCGGTGCCGATGACGACCTCCACCACGCCTTCGGGCCGCACCGTGACCTCGGCGCGTTCGCGCGGCACGCCGGTCGCCGTGTCGACATAGTTGGCGACGCCGATGCCGCGGCATTTTCCGCGTGAGGCCGCCTCCGCCCGGCGGGTGGCGAACCCCGCCCAATCGCCAAGCCGCAGCGCGGTCTCCATGACCTGATGATAGGCCCCGCTGTCGTAGACCAAGCCGAACGGGTTGCGATACGGCATGGCTGATTCCGGCACCAGGTTGCGGCGACGCAGGGCGATGCGGTCAAGTCCGGTCTGGCGCGCCGCCAGGTCGATCAGCCGCTCCATCACATACATCACCTCCGGCCGCCCGGCGCTGCGATAGGGTCGGGTCGGCGCGGTGTTGGTGAAGGCGCCGCGCGCGCGAACCTCCACCGCGGGTATGTGGTAGATGCTGGCAACGATGGCGGCGCCTTTCTGCAACGGGCTGAAGCCGACCGGATAGGCGCCAAGATTGCTCAGGTTGGAACATCGCAGGCCCAGGAACGTGCCTTCGGCATCCAACGCGAGTTCCGCGGTCACCGCCAGATCGCGCGCCTGGTAATCGCACAGAAACGCTTCGGACCGGTCGCACGTCCATTTCACCGGGCGGCCGACCCGCCGCGAAGCCCAGACCACCAGTGCGAATTCGGGATTGAACGCGCCGCGCGTGCCGAAATTGCCGCCGACATCATGCATGACCACACGAACGTCGGTCTCGGGCACGCCGAGTACCGCAGCGAGGTCGTTGCGTGGCCGCACGGCGCCACCGGCACCGGCATGCAGCGTGTATTTGGCCTGGGACGCGTCATATATGCCGATCGCCGCGCGTGGTTCCATCGGCACGCCGGCCACCCGCTGCACCCAGGTGTCGAACCTGACCACGTGCGCCGCGCGGGCGAATGCCGCCGCGGTGGCAGCCGGGTCGCCGAGCAACGAATCGATGCAGGTGTTGGACGATCCCTCCGCCCAGGCGGGTGGTGCGTCACGGGCCACCGCGTCGAACGGCGTGGGAAACCGAAGGCAGCGGGCGAAAATCCACGACGACACGCTCCGCCGCGTCCCGAGCCGCGCCGAGGCTGGTGGCGATGACCACGGCGACGATATCCCCGGCGTGACGGGCAACGATGGTCGCCATGCAGTCATGCGGCGGGCCCGAAGCGACGGAGCCGTCGCTGTTCGGCAGCTTGATCTCCGCCGGGTGCCCCGACCACACGGCGTGCGGAATGGGTCGTAGTCCGTCCGCCGCCATGTCCTGACCGGTCAGGACGGCAAGCACACCGGGCGCTGCGCGCGCCGCGGCTACATCGATCCGCTCGATCGCGGCATGCGCATGGGGTGAGCGGAGCATAATGGCGTAGGCCTGACCCGGCTAGATTGAGGTCGTCGCTGTACTGCCCCTGGCCGGTCAGCAGGCGTTGATCCTCGCGCCGCCGCACATGGGCGCCGATACCGGTGTGGTGGGTTCCGTCAGCCATGTGCCTCTCCACTTTGGTGGTAACGATCTTGCGGCTTGCGTGTCGGCAAGACAACCCGGACGGGCCGACAATGGAATTTCCGTGTGAAAGCGGCAAGGATGGGCGCGGGTCAGGGGCCGAATTCGAGGCCCGTGATACGGGACCGATTGTCCTGACCACCGATCGGCTGAAGGTAGACGTTCAGGTTCTCGTGGAGGGGTATAACCGTGTCACCCAAACTGCGCCGGAAGTTGGTTCCGTCTTCAGGCTGATGTCATGTATTTGCGCGCCTCCGCGATGTGAGCATGGGCTGCCCCACTAGCAAAAATGGATGGCGAGCCAGACAGTCGGTTCGTTGCTCGCGGTTCTTGTCACCCGATGGATGCGACGGGCAGGGATCAGCATATAGTCGCCGGGATAAAGATCACGCTCGCCGTCGCCGTCGACCCATAGACTTGCTGCACCGCCTAATAAAAGAACCCACTCGTCATGGTCCTGATCGAAGGGTGTATCCACCGCAGTTGACTGGCCGTTCGAGACAATTCGCTCGATCCGGACGCCCGGCCGCGACAGCAGTTCGGTAAATTCCTCATCCTTCGTCCAGGCGGGAAGGTTTTCGAAAAGATTGGTCAAGAGGTCCCTCCAGATCGCCAGCGGCGGCGGCGAGCTGGCTAATATCGCGCATCAGTGAAGCGCGATACGTCGGCCTTAGTTTGAAGCCATAGGCTCTTGCCAAAGGGCAAATCCACAGGCATCCGCTGCTCGACGTGGTGGACAACGACGCGTCGGGGCAGTGGCAGGCGAAAGCGGCTTGCGCTTGTCGAGCAGCAAGGCCACGCTGGTGGACAAACCCATGGAGCCTTGAAGATGTCCGAACTCATCCGAGTACACGCCGCCGAAGGTCTGGACCTGGAACAAGCCAAGCGGCGGCCGGTTCGCCAACATCAACCGCCCGATCTCAGGGGCCACGCACGAGAAGGAACTGCCGGTCGGCCGCCACCCTCTGCAGCTCTATTCGCTGGGCACGCCGAACGGCGTGAAGGTCACGGTGATGCTGGAGGAGCTCCTGGCCCTCGGCCACACGGGCGCCGAGTACGATGCCTGGCTGATCAGGATCAACGACGGCGATCAGTTCGGCAGCGGCTTCGTCGCGATCAACCCCAACTCCAAGATCCCGGCGCTGCTGGACCGCAGCGGCCCGAAGCCGATCCGGGTGTTCGAGACCGGCGCGATCCTGGTGCATCTGGCCGAGAAGTTCGGGGCGTTCCTGCCGACCGAGCCCAGCCTGCGTGCCGAGTGCCTGTCGTGGCTGTTCTGGCAGATGGGCAGCACGCCGTACGTCGGCGGCGGGTTCGGCCACTTCTACGCCTATGCGCCAATTAAGATCGAATACGCCATCGACCGGTTCGCCATGGAGACGAAGCGGCTGCTCGACGTGCTCGATAAACGGCTAGCGGACAACGCGTATCTGGCGGGTGACGCCTATACGATTGCCGATATCGCGGCGTGGCCCTGGTATGGCGGTCTGGTGAAGTTCGACCAATACGGGGCAGCCGAGTTCCTCTCGGTGCACGAGTACAAAAACGTCAACCGCTGGGCCGACGCGATTGGCGCGCGGCCAGCAGTGCAGCGTGGACGGATGGTCAACCGTGTTTCTGGCGAACCATCGAGCCAGCTGCATGAGCGCCATGACGCCAGTGATTTCGAAACGAAGACGCAGGACAAGCTGGCGGCAGGGAGCTGAGCAGCCACACCACGAGCATTATGTTGGGAAAGGAGATTCCGCCATGCCATTTTACGAAAAAGGTGATGTTCGCATTCGGTACGAGGAGGCGGGCAGGGGCTTCCCGCTGTTGGTGACCCCCGGCGGCGGTTTGAATTCCCGCGTCAGCAATTGGCCGACCGCCGTGTTCAACGCCATGGAAGCCTTCAAGGACGACTTCCGCTGCATCACGATGGATCAGCGCAACGCGAACGGCGGTGAGTCCACGGGTCCTATTGCGGTCGATGACCCTTGGGGCGCGTTCGCCGATGATCAGCTCGGGCTGATGGACCACCTGGGTATCCGCACGTTCTTCTTCATGGGCTACTGCATCGGGGGCTGCTTTGCCCTCAAGCTCATGGAGCGCGCGCCGGATCGCGTGGTGGCCGGCGTGCTGTGCCAGACGGTCGGTCACCGCCCGGAAGACCCGGACGTCATGTACAACTCGGGCCGCGATGTCTGGGCGCCTGAACTGATGGCACGGCGGCCCGACGTGACGATGGCGACGATCGAGGCGTATCTGCACAATCTCTATCGTGTACGGGCGGATTTCGTTTACAGCGTGTCACGCGAGTTTGTGCAGTCGTGCCAGACGCCGATGCTGGTCATGCCGGACGATACGCCCGCGCATCCGTACCAGACATCGGTGGATGTCGCGGCGCTGGCGCCGAACGCCCAGTCGACCGTCTATCCCTGGCGGGAGCCGCCTGAGCTGAAGGCGAAGACCATCGAGCAGGTGCGGGCGTTTCTTCGAGCGCATCAGCCGATGAAAGCGGCTGCCCAATAGAGCTTGACGGGGGCTGGCTCTGTGGCAGCGGCCATGAGTACCCGAGCGGGTCCGGACGTTCGTCATGGCTGGCTCGCACATTGGCACCCTGTGGCGATCGTTATGTCGCGGACGCAATTCCATCCGACAAGCTCACGTTGGACGGCTCGGCAGGGCGATCAATCGGCTTCCGTGTTGATCGCTTTCCGCGGCAGGCGCATCATCAGGAGCAGCAGCCATGCCGGCAACGTTGTCACAATCAGCAACACGTAGTCGTCGGCATAGGCGACGATCTGCGCCTGCTGGTCAACGATCCGATCCAGTAACGCCGCGCCGTGCCGGGTCGCCGGATCGAGCCACTGATGCATGGGCCCGACCGCCTGCAAAGCCCGATTGAAAGGGGTAATCGACGCGCCGATCATTTCGTGCATAACTTGGCTATTACGCGCCAGCACCGACGTTGCGACCGAGACGCCTATCGCCGCGCCGAGGTTGCGCAGCAGACTGAACAGCGCCGCGCCCTCGGTCCGCATCGACGGCGCCAGCGTGACGAACGCCAGCACCTGGATCGGGGTGAACAAGAGGCCCATCGCGGCGCCCTGGATCACGATCGCAATGATGATTTCTCGCTCCGATACGTCGGGTGTCCAGCCCGTCATCAGCCAATAGCTGTAGCTGAGCAGCAGCAGCCCGATCCCCACCAGCAGCCGAGCGTCGATGCGGGCCGCCAGACGCCCGGTCAGCATGGTGGTCACGAGGCTGCCAAACCCGCGCGGCGCCATGATCAGCCCCGCCGTTTCCACCGGATAGTGGCTCAACACCTGAAGCCATGGCGTCATCAGTGCGAGGCTGGACACCATGAAAATGCCGACCATGAACATCAGCAGGACGCCGGACGCGAAATTAACGTCCTTGAACAGTGCCGGCCGGATCAGCGGCTGGCGAGCAGACAACACGTGGACCAGGAAAAGGTAGAATCCCAGGCTGGCGAACACCGCCTCAGTGATGATTTCGTTGGAGGTGAACCAGTCCCGGTCCTGGCCGCGGTCCAGCATCAACTGCAACGCGCCGATCCCAACCGTCAGCACGCCAAAGCCGAACCAGTCGAAGCGCAAACGTCCCTGCTCGCCGCCGCCTGGCAGGAAGATCATCAGGCCGGCGGCGGCGAGCAGACCGAACGGCAGGTTGATGTAGAACACCCAGCGCCAACTGTAGGTTTCGGTAAGCCAGCCGCCGACCGTCGGGCCCATGATCGGCCCGAGCATCACGCCGACACCCCAGATCGCCATGGCGAAGCCGCGCCGCTCCTGGGGGTAGATGTCCAACAGCGTGGCCTGCGACAACGGCACCAGAGCGGCGCCGAACATGCCCTGAAGCACGCGGAACACGACGATCTGGCCCAGCGACTGGGCAACACCGCAGAGCATCGAAGTCATGGTGAAGCCCAGAATGCAGAGGACATAAAGGGGCTTACGACCATAACGGGCCGCCAGCCAGCCGACCGGCGCGGTCATGATCGCCGAGGCGGTAATGTAGGAGGTCAGGACCCAGGTAATTTCGTCGAAACTCGAGGAAAAGCTACCCTGCATATAGGGCAGTGCGACGTTGGCGATGGTCTGGTCGAGCAACTGCAACACGGTGGCGCCGATCGCGCACGCCGTGATCATGGCCCGGTGGGGCACGTCGTGGTGGACGGTTTCTCCCGGCATCTTTTGGCGACCTTGTCGTCGTCCGTTGTGCGAGGCCGAAGGGTGGGGACAAGAATGATCCGCCGTCAACGCGACCGGCGCACCCGTTGGAGCACGGGCACACGATTGCCGGGGGCGTGCAGAACGACCGAGTGGAAGCGGCATAAGCCGAAATTGTTTTAATACAACAATAAAATCTGACGGTGCACGGCCTTGCTTCCACTGCTTCGGGGTTTATGGCCTAAGAAGCAGGGAAATACTGACTTCCCGCGGCTGTCGCCCCTCCACTCCTGTCCGCAGGAAGCCGCGGCACCGCCGACCACTCCCATGCCGACCGCGGCTCGAAACCGCGGCGGATCCAGCGACGGAGACTAGCGGCCAGGATTTCCTCCGGGCCTATCAACGATGGCCGGTCAACGCTCCTGCCCCGGCGCCGCCAGCGCCTCCTAAAAGTGCCCCTGTACCGGCACCGATGCCGGTCGCGCTACCGACAGCTGCACCGCCGCCAGCCCCTATCAGTCCACCGGTCACCGCCCGCGTACCCGGCGTGCGGCCACACGCAGCAAGCCCAAAGGCTAGCGTGAACATTGCAACGATACGAAACGTCTTTGAACTGAACAACCACGCCTCCATTTTTGTCCGTCAAGTTGAGGTCATCAAGCCGCCGATCCGCCAATCTTCAATAGCGAGAATACGACGGCGACCCGTAGCCGCCGCGCGGATAGGCTGTCGGGGCTGAAGGTTCGTAGTAGCGGGTTGCGCCCGGCGAGGCCGAGCGCTCCTGGTAGCGGCTGCCAGAGGGATCAAATGCGTTGTCCATCTGCCGGATTGGAGTTGACTGGTTGATCGGCGCATAGGGATCGGAAGTGCAGCCGCCCATGATGAAGCTAATGAACATGACAGGCAGGACGCAGAGCAAGAACTTGTGGTTCACGGTATTATCTTTCTCTGCAGTGGCCAATAGTTGATCATCAGCAGTGGTAACGACTGGCGTGCCGGAAGGTTCCATATAAGGTCACGTCTACTTGCCGGCTGCCACGGCAGGTCACGTCCGGCGGCATGGACGTTCTCCTCGGACCCGATACCCAGGCGACGATCTGGTGAACGGTTCAGCTTGCTGATCCACGGCATCGCCGCGATATTTTCTGCTGCAAGCTTTAGCCACTGCCCAGCTTTAAGAGGAGGTCGACAATGCTGCGCGAGGAACTGGTGTTCGTTGGCACGTGTGACATTGCAGGCCACGTCCGCGGCAAAGGCTTCCCGGCGCGGGAAATCGACGCGCGACGCCGAAAGGGGTCGGCTGGACGCACTCCAACCTGATGCAAACAGCGTTTGGCCCGATCTTCGACAGCCCCTTCGGCACCGCCGGCGATCTGATGATTGTACCCGACCCGGATACTGAGGTGCGGGTTGATTTCGTCGACGGATCGGAGCCGGAGCATTTTTTCCTGGGCGACATCTGCAATACCAACGGCTCTGCCTGGGAATGCTGCCCGCGCGCATTCCTGCGACGGGCGGTCGGCGCGCTGCAGGCTGCCGGCGGCTGGCGTCTGATGACCGCCTTTGAGCAGGAATTTACCTATACCGGCAACGAAGACCGGCCGGGTGACGCATATAGTCTGGGTGCTTTTCGCCGGCAGGGTGTTTTTGGCGCAAGCTTCATCGCGGCGCTCAGGGCAGCTCGCGTCACGCCCGACACATTTCTGGCGGAATACGGCGCTCGGCAGTTCGAGATTACCGTGGCACCAGCCCCACCGCTCGTGGCGGCTGATCATGCGATCATTACCCGAGAGATGGCGCGTGCAACGGCTTTCCGGCTCGGGCACCGTGCCATATTCTCGCCGATGCCGGCCGCCGAGGGTGTCGGTAACGGCGTGCATATCCACATGAGCCTGCGTGACGCGTCCGATCAGCCGGCAATGCACGATCCGGAACGACCATATGCCCTTTCGGAGGCGGCGGCGCATTTCTGCGCGGGTGTGCTGCACCATCTGCCGGCGATATGCGCCATCACAGCGCCTTCGCCGGTCTCCTATCTGCGACTGACGCCCAATCGTTGGGCGCCAACCATGATAGATATCCTTCCGCAGGATCGCGGCGCGGCGTTGCGGGTTTGCCCCGTGTTTGCGGCCGGCGGAGCAGACGGCATCTCGGAACAGCATCACGTGGAGTTCCGGGTGTCGGATGCGAGCGCGAGCCCGTACATGGCGCTCGGCGCTGTCGTCTTTGCCGGCGCCGATGGAATGAGGCGCAAGCTGGCATTGCCGGCGCCGGACCATGAAGCGCCGTCGTTACCGCGCTCGCTCGCAGAGGCGCTCACCGCGATGGAGGCGAGCGAGGCGGTGCACAACTGGTTCGGCCCTGTTTTCCTGGAAGCCTATCTTCGCCACAAGCGCTCCGAACTCGCGCACGTAGCGGCGTGTGGCACGGCCGAACTTTGCAGGCGCTACGCGGAGATCTACTGAGCCACATATTCGTTCTTCGCAACGATCTCATGGGAACTCTGCAGGGCGGCGCGCCGCGGGTGGATGCGGGTTCGGGCATTACAACCAGTCGAAGTCGGGTCCGTGGGCGCTGCAGGAAATCATGTGACAGCCCCTGGTCTCCTGGCTGGGGCAGACCGTCATGTCGATGCACCATTGGACAGGCGCTCGTTTGCCGTTGCCCGGAAACGAACATCCGGTCGTGGCAAGCCGTACTGCGCGCGCAAGGTGTCGCCGGCATATTCCGTTCGGAACAATCCGCGCCGCTGCAGCAACGGCACCACCTCGGCCACGAACACCTCCAGCATCGAAGGCAGCACCGGCGGCATCAGGTTGAAACCATCGGCGGCGCCGTCGCGGAACCAGTCCTCGATCAGATCGGCGATCTGTTCCGGGGCGCCAGCGGTGACAAAATGACCGCGCGCGCCGGCAAGATAGCCCAGCAGCTGCCGCAGGGTCGGCTTTTCCCGGCGCACCAGGCCGACGATAACCTCGGTCCGGCTGCGTGCCGCTTCGACCGAGTCCGGGATCGGGGAAGTCTTCCGGCGACAATGGTCTTGTCCAGCGGCAGATGGGAGAAATCATGGCCGCCGAACCGGCCGGACAGCCGCTTGCGCCCCACCTCCGGGATCACTGAGGTCGTTCAGTTCGCGGGCGATGCGCTGTGCTTCTGCCTCGGTCGAGCCGATAACCGGGCTGAGCCCCGGCAGGATCAGGGCGTGGTCTGGGCGACCGGCCTTCCTCGGCCACAAGCCGCTTCAGATCGGCATAGAAATCCTGCGCGGTGGCCTTTTCCATCTGCGCGGTGAACACGGCCTCGGCATAGCGTGCGGCAAAGCGGCGGCCGGTCTCCGACGAGCCCGCCTGCACGAACACCGGCCGTCCCTGCGGGCCCGCGGCAGATTCAGCGGCCCGGTCACATGATAATGCGGGCCAGCGATGGTTAACATCCGCAGCCCGTCCGGCGCGCGCATAAAGACCGCCGGCCCGGTCATCCAGCACGGCATCGTCGGACCAGCTGTCCCACAGCCCGGTCACCACGCGCATATATTCTTCTGCGCGTTCATACCGTTCGGCATGACTGAGCGGACCCTGTCTCCGTAGTTGCCGGAAGCAGTCGCCAGCCAGGTGGTGACGATGTTCCAGCCGACGCGCCCGTCGGAGATGTGGTCGATCGAGGCGAACTGCCGCGCCAGATTGAACGGTTCGGTGTAGGTGGTGGAGCAGGTCGCGATCAGCCCGATCCGGCTGGTCGCGCCGGCCAGCGCCGCCAGCGTGGTGAGCGGGTTCCAGCCAGGTGCGCGGCGCATTCGCTACGTCCTCGCCCACCGCCCAGCGAGTCCGCCAGGAAAACCGAGTCGAAACAGCCCGGCCTCGGCCTTGCGCGCGAGATCGATGTAGTAACGGATATCGGTCAGCGTCAGTGGCGACGCATCGGGATGCCGCCACGCGGCCTCATGATGGCCGCTGCCATGGATGAACAGATTGAGGTGCATGTGTCCGGTCATGTTGCGTTCCCTTGCCTGCGCAATGTTCATGGTAAGGCGGCGCATCGGAAGTTCCGACCGCTAACGTGCCCGGATCTTGACTTGTGTTACAGCCCTCGAGTCCATCCGGCTAACGGACGAAATCAAGTGGTGGCCGGTCGGTCGTCGGCTACGTTGCGGAATACCAGCACTGTCTACTGATCCAGACCGGCCTCGATCGCGGCGATATCCGCGGCCGGCAGCTTCCTGGCGCGGATGATCGTGAGCTTGACAGGTGCTCAGCAAAGAGCGAATGGTGCCTCACTTTAAGCAAAACCTAGGAAACGGACATGTCGATCACCTTCAAAGATGCGACCACCGATCCGTTGCTAGTCCCGTCCGGTCAAAGCCTTAATGCCTATAAGGGAGTTGCGGTCACCGACACGGCACCACTAAGCAGGACCCGAAACTGTTACGATTGTCCTGTCACAGGCCTTGTCCACCAATGGAGCTCCTGGTTTAAACTATAATTTTTATCCGACCACGTCCACGAACCTTGGTACGATCACCGACCCGAACGGTGGCGGCACGTTCGATCCTGCCACAAACACCTTCACGGAAAGCGGTATAGTCGGCGGCGACCCTACTTTTGCAACAAATCTTCTCAAGTCGCCTCGATCTATAAGTCACCGACACTACCAAACGGGCAAGGCTTGGCCGAGCAGGCGGCAATCACCGTTACTGATGGCGCTAGCGTCGCCACGGACGCCACGCCTGTAATCGTTGGAGAGGTATCAACGCCCGGTATCACTGGGACGGTTGCTAACGAACCTATCCAAACGGGCGGTAGCATTCTCCCGTTTGCCACGACCACTATCACCAGCCCGTATTTTAGCTACGATTACTACACCATAGTTCCTGGAATTCCGTATAACAGCTACATTCAGGGCGCTAATTACAGTTATAGTCCCAAGGATGTGGCGACGATCACCATCACAGATGGAGGAAGCGCGACGGACGCCGATGGCCTGCTGACAGGTCCCGGTTTAAGTAAGACGGGCGTTGGGGACGTACAGCCTTGCCAACCCAAACTACTATGTCGCAGCTGGGCGGTATTCCTATTCGTCTACCGAATTGCAAGGGTTATCGTTCACGACCACTGCGGTGCCAGCCGGTCAAACGCGCACGACCTTGTTCGAGTTGGATGTAACCGACACCACCAGCGGTCTCACGACCAAAGATACCACCACAAGCGTATTGACCGTTGGACCCTCCATACCACCCGTAGCGCCGACCATCACCGGCACTCAGGCCGGTCAAACCGTTGAATCCGGAAACACCATCAGTCCATTTTCCACTGTCACCGTCGCCGATGCCAACGCCAATCCGGCTGCCACGGCAACGATCACCGTCACTGATTTAACGGGCAAAGCTGGCGATACCAACGGGATATTTGTTCCGGCGACAGGCTTGACGGAAACTGCAGTTGGCAGCGGTGTCTATACCCTGACGGCTAGCACTACGGCAGCGCTGACGACCGAGCTTGACCATCTGACGTTCGCCCCTGCCGCACTGCCGAGCGGTCAGACGTCGGTGACAACTAACTTCAAGCTGGATGTGCTGGATACCGGCGTTCATTTGGCGGCCAGCGATAATACGACCACGGTTACGGAGACGCAGCCAACCGCACCGACCAGGTACAGGCGCACCCCCCACGAACAACAATTTTTTGGTGCATGATGAGACGACTGGCAAAGTGTCGCAGTCACCCGGCGAAACCTACACGGGTCCAGTCGCGGGCATCACGAACGACATCATTCTCGTCACGTCTGACAAAATCAACATCAACGCCGAAATTCCCAACGTCTTTATCAAGACTGGCACTGGCGACGACGCCCTCGACGTGAGCAAGGTGAACGGGAACAACGTGCTGGACGGATCGACCGGCAGCAATTTCATGGTGGGCGGCTCAGGTAATGACACATTCTTCGTCGACGATCGTTCGGCGCCAGGCGATATTTGGAGCACGGTAAGTGGTTTTCACTCGGGCGACGACGCCACTGTTTTCGGAGTGACGAAGGCAGACTTCAGTCTCAATTGGGCCGATGGACAAGGGGCGGCAGGGTTCACCGGCTTGACATTGCATGCTACTGCGTCGGGAAAGCCGACCGCTTCCTTGACATTGGCTGGATTTACAACGGCCGACCTAAGCAACGGAAAACTTGGTGTCAGCTTTGGAAATGAACTGGACGGAACTGCCTATATGTTGATTCACGGCGCCTGAGTTTGCGTTGAGGTTCCAAGTAACTGCAACGTGATACACTTTGCCACCAGGAGTCCCTGCTCCCTCTAGCCGATAATTTGATTTTATGTGACATACCCTTGCTAGCAATAAGCAGGGGGAGCCGGCGTGTGACGCGAGAGGAACTAATCCGTCACTCTTTTACTAAGGAATCGCGGCTCATTGAGGTGGGGGCAAGCTATAACCCCATCGTTCCGAAAGCCGACGGGTGGCAGACTACCGTGATAGATCACGCTGATCAAGACACCTTGCGGCAGAAGTATCACGACCAATCCGTAGAACGGATCGAACCAGTAGACGCGGTGTGGTCTGGTGAGCCGCTTGAGGTCCTTTTATCCGAGAAGTTGGGTAGTTACGACGGCGTGATCGCCAGCCATGTTGGCGAGCATTTGCCCGACCTGATCGGCTTTCTGAAGTCCCTCGACTGCATCCTTAAGCCGTCTGGTGTAATTGTACCTGGCCTTGCCGGACAAACGCCTGTGCTTTGATTTCTTCCGCCCCGTAACAACCACGGGTATGTTGCTAGAGGCGCACGCAGCTGGACGTACGCGCCATGGTAGGGGGCAAATCTTCGACAGCCACGCTTATTTTGTGACGCGCGGCGGTCAGGGCGCGTGGGCGCGGGACGTGGGCCTGGAAGGTGGCGAGCCGACGCTGGTCCATTCACTAGCCGAAGCCTTCAGCCACTACCGCGCTGCCCAAGACGGCAACTACCACGATGCGCACGGTTGGTGTTTTACCCCCACGAGTTTTCGGCTCAACATCATCGAGCTATACGGGTGCGGCGTTATCCCGTGGAGCGTCGTCCGCCTCGAACGAGCGACCGGCGTCGAATTTTATGTCTGGCTAGAGCGACGCCGGATCAGATTGCCCGATGCGCAAATTGAAGCCGAACGTCAGCGGCTATTGTTGGCTTTGCTGCGCGAAAACGCAGCCGATACCCTGTTGCAGCTAACAGCATCACCTGTGCCCGAGCAGCGGACGCTGCCAAAACCCAGAGCCGAACAAACACCAGCAGCGCCGACCATTTCTGCTATCATTCCGTTGTACAATGGTGCGAGGTTCATTAGCAAAGCGCTACAGTCAATTCTTGAGCAGACGTATTTGCCTCTTGAGATTATCGTCGTCAACGACCATTCGCTCGACAATAGCGCAAAGATCGTCCAAGACTTCCAAGCGCGGCATTTGGATGCAAATATCATATTGGTCGATCAGCCAGAAAACGGCGGCCAGTCATCGGCGCGCAATCGTGGTGCCTGCATGGCGCGTGGCGATCTAATTGCATTTCTGGATCAGGATGATGTCTGGTACGCGAAGCACCTGGAGCATTTGGTCAAGCCGTTTATCGATCAACCGCCGGGACAACCGCTGGGTTGGGTTTATAGCGACCTGGACGAAGCCGAAGAAAATGGACACGTCATCCACCACAAGTTCCTGATGACCCTGCCCGCCCCACACCATCCAAAAAGCAGTCTATATCAATGTCTTGATCGTGATATGTTTGTCACTACCTAGTGCCTCGCTGATCTCGCGTGCGGTATTCGACGAAGTCGGCGGCTATGATGAACGACTGTCGGGTTACGAAGATGATGATTTGTTTTTGCGCATCTTTCGGGCCGGCAGGCTGAATGTTTTCATACCGGAGTCACTGTCGAAGTGGTGCATACACGAAGGAAGTTCGTCTTACACTCCCCGTATGCGTCGAAGTTGGGCCATTTACTGCCGCAAGTTGCTCGCGATGTTTCCCGATAAACCAGACAAGAACATTTATCTTAGCCGCGATACAATCCTGCCACGATTTTATCGTCAGGCACAGGTGGAGTTCCGCAGGGCGTTGAAAGGCGGGGACCTAAATGACATCGCTGATTCTTTAAACGAACTGCGTTTTTTGCTTGACGTCGCGGTTCAGGGCGATGGAATTAATACCCTTATGACCCACAAGCGAGCAAAACGTTTAAAGGTTATCTTTGATCGCATGACACCATGTTCGGCATTGCGAAAGTTCCTGCATCGTAATAGATGGAGGCCTATTGTTCTTCACCGGGTACCAATGAGTATTCTTCGGCAAATGACTTATATCTTCCCTCTTTACGGGTAAGCCAGTTCGACCAAAAAAAACGATGAACAACCGGAAATTGCAGAATTGTCCGTCTGCACCGCTGTCTTTACCAACGCGCAGGTTGCGGGGCGCCTGTCTGAACGGTAGCCGCGTGGAGAAGCTAGCCATTGCGCGGTGACCAGTGGCAGTCCGGGAGAGGCGGCTAGGATCCGTCGGTTTTGCTGGCCTTATACGGGTCAGCGGTGGTTGTTCGCCAACTGATGCAAAAATGCGGCCTCGATTTCAACGCACGCACTCCGGCCGGCCAAGACTAAGGCCGGGCACCCGGATGATCTGAGTGTTAATCGATGGGACGTGCCCCTCGTCTGCCTGACGGCAACCCGGATGGACGGATCATGACCTTGACGAAGTGTCCGCGGGGCCGAACCATCTGCCTCGGATATCAAGGACGTGGTCGTTGTCCACCATCACGCAAACTCTGTTGTCTCAGGCCGCTGAGCTTGTTCCGGCGCTGGCGGCGCGGGAGGCTGCCGCCAGCGCCGCCCGATCGGTGCCCGATGAGACGATCGCCGACTATCATCGCACAGGTATCCTGCGGGTCATGCAACCGCGCCGCTTCGGCGGACATCAAGCGAGTTTCGACCTGTTTTCCCGCATTGTGGAAACACTTGCCGAAGGCTGCGCCGCGTCCGCCTGGGTCTATGCGGTGCTGGGTGAGCATCAGTGGATCATCGCCTGTATGCCGGAGCAGGCGCAGAGCGATGTCTGGGGCGACATTCGAACGCTTTGGCGTCATCCTCCCTCGCACCGCGGGAAACCGCTCGGCGCGAAACGGGCGGCTGGCGGCTGTCGGGGCGATTTCCATTTTCCTCCGGGTGCCGTCACGCGCAGTGGGCGATCATCGGGGCGCGGGCCGAAGACGCGGCAGGGAACCTGCCAACACGCTACATGCTTGTTCAAATGCAACATATCGAGATCGTCGATGACTGGCACGTCCTGGGCCTGCGGGGAACCGGAAGCTGTTCGCTGCTGCTGAAAGATGTGTTCATCCCGGAATACAGGACCGTTTTGCTGCGGGATCTCTGGACGGCACGACGCCCGGTTCGGTGATCCTGCCAGAATACAGCCTGCTGCGCGCGCCACGCGGCTATCTGGTTCCGTTCTCCCTGCCGGCCGTCATGTTCACGCTGGCACGCCGCGCGGTGCATCTGGTACCGGCGACGCTGCGCAACCGGATTTCCCGCGGGGTGCAGGCGGTGGCCGCGTCCGAGGTGGTGCAGATGCGGCTGGGCGAAGCGGCCGCGGCGATCGACGCGGCGGTGCTGATCATGCACACGAGGCGGGCGCAAAGCATCAAGGCGCTGGAGGCCGGTGACGCGATCATGCCAGAGGCTGTCGCGCGCAACCGGCGGGATGTCACCTTCGCCGCGGAGCAGTTGCGGCGGGGCATGGAAGCGCTGATGGAGATATCGGGTGCGCGGTCGGTTTACGATGCTGATCCGTTACAGGCGCTGGTACGGGATGTGCTGACGATCGGCACGCACACGGTCGTTTCCCGGCCGGGCGCGATGGTGCCGTATGGGCGGCTGATGCTCGGGCTGCCGGCGATGAGTGGAGAAGCGTAACGGCTGGCGTCAGTCCGGAAACGGCAAGCGAGTTGCTATGCCGTGGCTCCGGCATCCACCGTCAGGACAGTGCCGGTGATGTTCGCTGCTTTGTCGCTCAGAAGAAAATCAACCGCCATGGCAATATCATCCACACCCGCCATGCGGCGGAGCGCGCTGCGGCGTTTGATCTGCTCCCGGTGCTTGGGGTCCGGATCATGCGTCATCTCGGTATCGATGAAGCCGGGCGCCACGGCGTTGACGGTGATGCCAAGCGGCCCAAGTTCCCGCGCGAGCGAGTGGGTGAAGCCGACGAGTGAAGCCTTCGTCGCGCTATAGACCGACAGGCCGCTCCGGATCGGTGTGTCGCTGTTTCCCGGCACTGATTTTCGAAAACATTGGGACGACATCCTCACGCGGGAACTTGCCGCCGTGCATGAGCGGATAGCACTTGATGTCAAGTCAAGTGGCGCGCGGCTCCAAGGTCCGCCGGCCGATCCTCGGTTGGACTGGGTCGGGCAGCGCCACCTTTGGCAAAGCCGGCTTGGCCGCCAGGGGCCGCATCCATCCGTCGCGACCTCAATGCAACTCCGCCAGCCGGGCCAGCAGGAAGTCGCGGAACACAGCCACTCGCTTGGAGTTCCGTAGTTCCTCAGGGTAGACAAAGAACACGTCCACCTTGGGGCCCTTCAGGTCGGTCAACACCTGCACGAGGTCGGAATTTTCCGCCACGACCCAATCGGGCAAAGCGCCGATACCCAGCCCCGAGCGGATCGCCAGCATGATGGCATTGATCGAGTTGACCTCCAGCAGGGCGCGCCGTGGACTGCCCGGCCGCCGTCCCGCCTCGGCGAGCCAGTTGACCTCCTGCACCGGCGGATGGTGCTGGCCGAACAGGATCAGGCGATGCGCGTCCAGGTCCTCGGCACGCTGTGGCACACCGTGCGTCTTGAGGTACCGGGGGCTGCGCAGATGTGCCATTGCATTGTCATCAGGTGGCGCTGCACCAGGTCCGGCTGTTTCGGCGGGTGCATGCGGATCGCCACATCCGCCTCCCGCATCGCCAGGTCGAGTTCCGAATCATCCAGCAGCAGCGAGACCGACACATCGGGGTAGGCTTCCAGGAAACCGTGCAACCGTGGCGCAAGCCACGATGAGCCGAATCCCACGGTCGTCGTCACCTTGAGCCGGCCGGCGGGCTTTTCCTTGCTTTCGGTCAGCAGGGCCTCGGTGATCGCCAGTTTGGCGAACACCTCCCGCACCGTGCGGTTCAGCGATTCGCCCTGCTCGGTCAGGATCAGCCCGCGGGCATGGCGGTGGAACAGCGGGACCTGAAGCGCTTCCTCCAGGGCTGAGATCTGGCGGGAGACGGCAGACTGGCTGAGGCTGAGCGTATCGCCGGCGTGGGTGAAACTTCCCGCTTCCGCCACCGCGTGAAAAACGCGCAGCTTGTCCCAGTCCATCACAAAGCGTCTCCCTGCGGGCAGATCCAGGTCCGCCCCGTCACGCAGCTTCGCACCAGAGGATGAGTGCGTCGCATCAATGCTAAACACACTTTCACGCGCTTCGGTGCGGAAATTGGATTAGCCTAACTATTTTAGCCTATTCTGTAGCAAACGGGGCGCGTATCGCCTGCTCGGCGAGGAATTTCTCAGCTTCCAGGGCCGCCATGCAACCGGAACCGGCGGCGGTGACCGCTTGGCGGAACACCTTGTCCTGCACGTCGCCGGCCGCGAACACGCCGGGCACCGAGGTTTGGGTTCTGCCTGGCGTGGTCCGGATGTAACCCTCTTCATCCATGTCGACGTGTCCGGCAAAGACCAGGGTTGTCGGGCTGTGGCCTATCGCGATGAACACGCCGTCGACCGGCAGGACGGACGTGGCATCCGGTACGCACGTCACGCAGCCGAACTCCAACAACGGTTTCCGGCGCGCCGCCGCCAAGGATTTCGTCGACAGTCTTGTTCCAGATCACCTCGATCTTCTGGTGGGCGAAGAGCCGGGCCTGCAGGATCTTCTCGGCGCGCAACGCGTCGCGGCGATGGATCAGGATGACGCGGTCGGCATGGTGCGTTAGATAGAGCGCTTCCTCGACCGCGGTGTTGCCGCCGCCCACCACGGCGACGGTCTTGCCGCGATAGAAGAACCCGTCGCAGGTGGCGCAGGCGGAGACGCCGCGGCCTTGCAGGGCCTGCTCCGATGGCAGGCCGAGCCAGCGGGCCTGGGCACCGGTTGCGATGACGATGGAGGCGGCGATGTAGGTGTCGCCCGAATCGCCGCGGCACACGAAGGGGTGGCGCGAAAAATCGACCTCGGTGATCAGGTCGTGCATGAGCCGTGTGCCGACGTGGACGGCTTGCGCTTCCATTTGCTGCATTAGCCAGGGGCCTTGGATGACGTCGGCAAAACCCGGGTAATTCTCCACGTCCGTGGTGATCATGAGCTGGCCGCCGGGCTGCAGGCCGGCCACCAGGATGGGTGACAGATTGGCGCGCGCAGCGTAGATCGCCGCGGTGAAGCCGGCCGGCCCGGCGCCAAGGATCAGGATTTCGGCGTGATGGGTTTCGCTCATGCGTGAACATATCGGTGTGGCAGGCGGTCGGACAAGCAATCGCCTGCGTTTCATCGGCAACAGCGCACCCGGGCAAGTCGCGTCTATCGTCCGCGCCAGATCCGGCCGCAGAACGCGACCGTGAATGAGGCTGCGCGCGAATCCGCTGGCCGCAACGGCGGACGGCGCGACTTCGACCTGGCGGTGATTGGCGCCGGCGCGGCGGGTCTGTCGGTTGCGGCGGCGGCGGCACAACTCGGTGCCTCGGTGGCGCTGATCGAGCGTGGCCGCATGGGCGGCGACTGCTTGAACACCGGCTGCGTGCCAAGCAAGGCGCTGCTGGCGGCATCCCGCGCGGCACGGGCGGTGCGGGATGCGAGACGGTTCGGCATCGCGGTGGAGGAGCCGGCGGTCGATTGGGATGTTGTCAGACGCAGCGTCCACGCCGCCACCGCACAACTCGCGCCAGTCGATTCGGCGGCGCGGTTTCGCGCCCTAGGTGCCGAGGTGATGCACGCGGAAGCGCGCTTCCTGTGCCCGGATTCCCTTACCGTCGGCGGAACGCAGACTGACGGCGCGCCGATTCGTCATCGCCGCCGGCAGCCGGCCGGCGATACCAGCGATCGATGGGCTGGATCAGGTACCATATTGGACCAATGAAACCCTGTTCGATCTTCAGGATCGGCCGGACCATTTAGTGATATTGGGCGGCGGTCCCATCGGCTTGGAGATGGCCGATGCGTTCGCCGGCCTGGGCTGCCGTGTCACCATCGTGACGCGCGGACGCATTGCCGCGAAGGAAGACACCGAACTGGCGAGCGGCTTGCGCATCGCTCTGGCGGCGCGCGGCATCATCATAAGGGAAGGGATGGCGGTCGCCGGCGTTGCAGCGGGACCGGCCCTCATGCTGGCGGACGGCAGCCGGATCAGCGGCTCGCATCTGCTGGTGGCGACCGGCCGCGCACCCGACCTGGCGGCACTGGACCTGGCGGCTGCCAATATCCAGGCGGGCCCCGCCGGGATCGCAACCGACCCGGGACTGCGCAGCCTGACCAACCGGCGCGTCTTTGCGGTGGGTGACATTGCCAACCCGGTCGGTATAGGGCCGCGCGCCTTCACCCATGTCGGGTCCTACCACGCCGGTATCGTCATCCGCCGGACGCTGTTCCGGCTGCCGGCGCGCATCGATTATGCGGCGCTTCCCAGGGTGACGTTTACCGATCCCGAATTGGCCCAGACAGGTCTGACCGAGGCGGAGGCGAAATCGGCCGGTCATGCGGTGCACGTGCTGCGCTGGCCGCTGGCGGATAACGACCGCGCCGTAGCCGACGGCGATATCAACGGACTGGTCAAGCTGGTGATCAGCCGCAATCGGGTGGTGGGCGCCGGCATCCTGGCGCCGCATGCCGGGGAGATGATCAGCCAGTGGAGTTTGGCGATCGCCCGCCGGACGCCATTGTCCGCGCTGGCCGGCATGATCGTGCCATATCCGACCCGATCGGAGGCCGCCAAACGCGCTGTCGGCTCGTTCTTCGCGCCCCGGCTATTTTCAACGCGCACGAAGGCGCTGGTTCATTTGTTGCGCCGTTTGCCCTAGTGCCGGTCGGGCCGCCGGTTGCGTATCGATGTCGTGCGCCCACCGTCCGGGCGCGCAACCCGTCGATCCGACTGGCTCGGCTGTCGGTCCCGGCGCCGGTTGATCAACGCGCTCCGCGGGCATGCCGCGGAATTCGGCGTGATCGCCGCCAAGGGTACGGCGAATATCCAACCGCTGCTGGACAGGTTGGCTGACGAGCACAGCGATCCCGGCGGTGGCACGGGCGATGTTCGCGCGCGATGGGCGAGCAGATCGCAGACGCTGGACCGCCAGATTGACGAACATGGATGCCGAGTTGCTCGCACAGCACAAGGGCAACCCGGTCAGCCAGTTGCTGGCCGCTGCGCCCGGGCATCGGTGCAGCTTACCGCATCACCCTGGCACTTGGCATCGATATCCAGGAATTCGCCTCTGGAAGGCACTTCGCGGCCTGGCTCGGGCTGACGCCGAAGGAGCACTCCACCGGCGGCAAGCAGCGGATGGGCCGCATCAGCAAGGCCGGCAACGAGCGGCTGCGCAGCCTGCTGGTGGTCGGCGCCACAGCGGTGATCCGCTATCTCACGCCAGGCAAGCCAAACGCCTCCGCTTGGCTGCTGGCGCTGACCGCGCGCAAGCCGCCCAAGCTGGCCGCGGTGGCGCTGGCCAATAAGACAGCCCGCATCGTGTGGGCGATGATGGTCGCGCGGCGAGGCATACCGGCGTCAGCCGGTGACTGCCTGAGCCGCTCGATGGTGCCGGGGGTTTAAGGGCCAACACAAGATGACCATCGGTCGCGCCGACAAGCGAAAGATGCCGTTCATACCTGTGGCCGGACCAGGCCGCCCGGTTGTTTGGCACTCGCTTGCGGATCCCATCTGGGCCAGCGGTCAGGCGACCGCGCCAACAGGCCGGACACATGAACGCTTGCGACCCCGAGCCATCCCGTGCAAGGCGTCTTGAACCCCAGGGGCCGTCCACACATGGTATCAGTCAAGCTGCGCCGCTACGACGTGGACGAAGGACTGTCGAACCCTACAACATCTTCCAACATCATTGGCGCGGCGGATTTACTGTCGGCGCTGTTCGTCGCAGGGCAGCCCGCCGCGGCCGATCCGCCGGCGCCGGCGGCATAAGCGGCATCGGTGTCGGAGCGTCGCCGCAAGTAACAGTTGAGCGCGGGATCGCGCGTCGAAGCGGGCTCGAATGCCATGCCGGCTTCAAAACCGGCTGTACGGATAATCCGCCCGGCCAGGCGCAAACCCTCCGTGGGCAGATCGAGGACCACGTCGGAACCTTGCTTGCAGAACAATTTGGTCCGAAGTTTCGCGCCGCCGCGTGAGATGTTGATCACCTGGACCGCTTGCCGTGAGCCGCCGGCCTCGGCCGAACCGATCAACGTTCCGGCCAGTTCCTGACCCGGCTGGCGGCTGAATTTCCGCCTTTCCGTCGCGACCTCAGCCTCGATGGAATCGGCTTCGACGTCCAGTTCACGCGCGACTTCCAGCAGCATCTGGGACAGTCGCGGATCCTCTCCGGACATCGCCATCTGCCGCGCGTGTGCGGCTCGTTGCCTGAAATGGTTCGCGTCCACGGCATCTCCTGTTCTGGAGACAGAATAACCTCGGCCCTGTATCTACCAGGGTCACGTCCATGTGAGGCGAACTGGTACCGACTGTCAACCACCCACAATAGTGCGCGAGGTTCGTTAAGACGCCCTTGGTTGTGGATTTGGTCAGGCTTGCTGACCCTGGCCAGGGTGCGGGCCGACGGTCAGGCGGCGGCGGATGCGCCGCGCTTGCTCTGTGCCCGCTCGATCCGCCGCTTCAGAACAACCGCTTCGGGCGTCAGCTTGGTGGTTGGCGTGGCAAGGAGAAAGGCATCAATGCCGCCATTATGTTCAACCGTACGGATGGCGCGTGTTGATAGGCGAAGCCGCACCGCGTGGCCCAGTACATCGGACAGCAGAGAGGTCACCTGCAGGTTCGGCAGGAAGCGGCGGCGGGTCTTGTTGTTGGCGTGGCTGACATTGTTGCCGCTCAAGACGCCTTTACCGGTGATTTCACAGCGACGTGCCATCGCACCCAATTCCTCGGTTTGATCGGAAGGCGCGGGTTATGGCGGCTGCGACTGGTGGCGTCAAGCAACACTGTCAGGGCGGTCGGCTGGCCGAGTGGCAGCTCTCGGGGCGAAATACGACGAGGTTGCGCCCGTGTTGCGGTGCTGTCCTGGCCGGGGCGCACCGGGCCAGGACGATCATGCGACCGGGTCGGATACCCCTTAAGGGGGGTTGGCTTGGTTGCGCAGTTCGCCTGACCGGACACTGGCAATCGCGTTGTTCAAGATGGCAATGATCGCTTCATCCGACATGCCGCGGGACAGCAGGGCCATGGCGCCGCCGAGCAAGGCGGAAGCAATGGCGAGCGAACTGATATGCTGCCCTGTCATGTATTCGATTGCCTTGTCGACCACGGCGCCGGCTTGACTCAAATCGGCTGGAGGCGGGTCATTTGGGTAGTCGGGCATGGACGCATTCCTTCAGTTGACATCGGCAGCTTGGGGCTGCCGTTCGGGTTCCGTGGCCTGCAAGGCCCACATTCGCGCGTAGAGGCCGCCGGCGGCCAGCAGCGAGGCATGCCGCCCGCGTTCGGCCACCTGTCCGTCCTGCAGCACGATGATCTCGTCGGCATCGGTGACGGTCGACAGGCGATGGGCGATCACCAGGGTGGTGCGCCGGCTGGCGACCGCTCGCAGCGCCGACTGAATGTCCTGTTCGGTGCGGCTATCCAGGGCGCTGGTCGCCTCATCCAGGATCAGGATGCGCGGGTCCTTCAGGATGGTGCGGGCGATGGCCACGCGCTGCTTTTCGCCGCCCGACAGCTTCAGGCCGCGCTCGCCGACGCGGGTGTCGTAGCCCTGCGGCAGGCGGTGCACGAAATCATGTACCTGCGCCAGGCGCGCGGCCTGTTCGATTTCAGCCTGGGAGGCCGACGGGCGGCCATAGCCGATGTTGTAGCGGATGGTGTCGTTGAACAGCACGGTGTCCTGCGGCACCACGCCGATCGCCGCGCGCAGGCTGTCCTGAGTGACGTCGCGGATGTCCTGGCCGTCGATCAGGATGCGGCCGTCGGTCACATCGTAGAAGCGAAACAGCAGGCGGCTGATGGTGGACTTGCCGGCACCGGTCGGCCCAACGATCGCCAGCTTGCGGCCGGCCGGTATGGTCAGGTCAAGGCCCTTCAGGATGGTCCGGTCGGGCTGGTAGCCAAAGCGGACGTTTTCGAAGCGCACCTCGCCGGCGGAGCCCTCCGACAGGTGCGCCAGCAGGGCGGCGGCGCCAGGTTTGTCGGCGACTTCCTGCTCGATCCGCAGCAGGCCGAACATCTGTTCCATGTCCACCAGGCCCTGCTTCAGCGTCATGTAGACGACGCCGAGGAAGCCAAGCGGCTGGTAGAGCTGCATGAGGTAGGTGTTCACCAGGACGAATTTTCCCACTGTCATACTGCCGTCTCGCATGCCGCTGGCGGCGAGCAGCATGATCAGGGTCAGGCCGGTGGCGATGATCGCCGCCTGACCGAGGTTGAGCATGTTGAGCGAAACCTGCACGCGGACGGCCGCCCGCTCATAGCGCGCCAGGGCGTGGTCGTAGCGCGCGGCCTCGTGCGCCTCGTTGCCGAAATATTTCACCGTTTCATAGTTGAGCAGGCTGTCCAGCGCCTTGGTGGAAGCATCGTTGTCGGTGTCGTTCATGGTGCGGCGGTAGCGGCTGCGGCGGGCGGCGAAGAAGGCGGTGAAGCCAACGTAGACCATCACGGCCAGGCAGGTGACCACGGCGTAGCGCCAGTCGAACAGGTGCCAGACAATGGCGGTGACCATGACCAGTTCCAACGCCGTCGGCACCACGTTGAACACCGCCAGCCGCAGCACCGACTGCATGCCGGTCACCCCACGGTCGATCACGCGCGACATGCCGCCGGTCTGACGGTCCATATGGAAGCGCAGGCTCAAGGCGTGGAAATGGCGGAAGGTGCGCAGGGCCAGCAGGCGCACCCCGCGCTGCTGGACGGAGGCGAACAGGGCGTCGCGCAACTCGCCAAAGCTGGCGGCGCCGACCCGCGCGGCGCCGTAGGCTAGGATCAGCGCGATCGGCACCGCAAGGGCGGCGTGGCTGGTATCGGGGAGGGGCGCCTTCGGGGCCAACGTATCGACGATGCGGGCGTAGATGATCGGCACGTAGACGGTGGCGATCTTGGCCAGCAGCATGAACAGGAGCGCCGTCACCACTCGGATGCGGGCGCCGATATTGCCGGTGGGCCAGAGGTAGGGCAGCAGCGACACGACTGTCCGCAGGCTGGACCGCTGCACCTGCAGGGCAGCCGGCGCGGGCGTCGCATTGCTTCGTCTCATGTCTCGCATGTGGCACGAGAACGCGATATTTCAAAGCGGAGGGTTGAGGTTTGCCGCCGGGGATCAAGCTCTGCGGCAGGCAATCGCGATGTGCCGGCGACGGTCCGGTTGGCACATCGGGTGCGGCCTCGGCAGATGGAGAACAGCGTTTGGTCAATCAGGCTCGTGATCAGCAGCCGCATGGCTCCGGCTTCGAACGCCATGTGCGCGCCTGCAACAATGCGCGCCTGCCCGGGGATCGGCGGCCGTTTCGTGTCGGGACGCAGCAGGTCGGCTGGGTCGGTCCGGCGTTGCGGCAGGCGCTGCGCGGGTTTGCGTCGATCCGTGCCACGCCGGACGATGTGACGCTGACCGATCCCGCGGCACTGCCGACCATCGCACGGCGCTTGGCAACGCGCGGCTTCTTTGGCTGGCGACAGGAGGCGTTCGATGTCCGGGCGACGCCGGAGGGAGAGCCGCTGGCGCAGATTGACCGCGGCGCTCTGCCGTCCTTTGGCATCCAGGCGATCGGCGTGCACGTCAATGGGCTGGTGCAGCGGCCGGACGGCCTGCAACTGTGGATCGCTCGTCGTGCGCGGGACAAGCAACTGGATCCCGGCAAGCTGGATCACATCGTCGCCGGCGGGGTGCCGGCCGGCTTCGATGTGCGGGCAACCCTGATCAAGGAAGCCGCCGAGGAAGCTTCGGTTCCGGCCGCGCTGGCGGCCGAGGCGACGCAGACGGCCATCCTCCACTACAGCATGGAGCGAGCCGAAGGGCTGCGGCGCGACTGGCTGTATTGCTATGACTTGCTGCTGCCGCCGACGTTTACCCCGATTGCGGCGGATGGCGAGGTGGAAGCGTTCGAGCTGTGGCCGATCGAAAAGGTGATGCAGACCGTGCGGACGACGGACGACTTCAAGTTCAATGTGAACCTGGTCCTGATCGACCTGTTCATCCGGCGTGGCCTGATCACCGGTGCCGACGCCGAGGCGCTGCGCCGCGCCATGGCGAACGTCGCCCCAGATTGAGGCGTGCATTCGATCGGTAGCGTCGTCACGGGGTCCGGCTCCAACGGCCGAGAAACATCAACTCCGCCGCGAGCAATCCGATCAATCAATCCGCGCGGCGAAACAACGACCCGGGCAAGGCTCGGGCTGTACTGGTCAAGCCGAGGCCCTGATCATGCCAGCGCCGGGTAAAGGCGCCGCTTCCATCTGTCGAGCCTAGAATGCGTTCCGAGCCCGCGGCGGCAGCCGAGGAGCGTGCTCGCTCAACCCTCGGGCGGCGCAGCGGCGATCGGGATTTCGCGAGCCTCCGGCTGCTCGCCCATGCCCGGGGCGCGCGGATCGGCCTCTTCCACATTCGGCCCGGCGGGCGGCCCGTCGTCGTTGCCTTGAAAGCCTTCGCCATGCTGGTAGTTGCGGCGATTGCCACCCGCATTCTGACCCTGGGCGTTTGATCCTTGAGGGTTCGGCTGACCCTGCTGCGCGGCTTGGTTCATCGCGTTCAGGATCCGGAAGTAGTGTTCCGCATGCTGAAAGAAACCTTCCGCGGTGACCCGATCACCACCGCTGGTGGCATCGCGCCCAAGTTGCAGGTATTTCTCGAATAGCTGCTGCGCCGTGCCCCGAATACGAACATCGGGGCCGTTGCTGTCGAATACATGGTTGCGATTGAGCGGAATTCCGCCGCCCGGGTGATGGCGTACACCACCGCCGACCTCCTCCGCCACCACCGCCTGAGCGATGGTTGCGGCCGCGCATACGTTTCATATTCATACTGTTGCCGTCGTGCTTTCCCATTGTCGGCAGACCAGTGGGCTAGTCGGGCGCTCACATGCGTGCTCCCCGGGGGTATCCCCGTAGGTCAACCACGATCCATCGGCGTTGAAGATGGAATGCGAAGGGTCCGCTGGCTCAGACCTCCACGCCCGGAGACAGCCGACACGCGGCATCCCCTGCCACCTGGATAATCTTAAACCCGCCGCCGCCGATGTGCCAAACAATTTTTTCATCCAACGCCCCGGGACAACACCATGACCCGGCATATTCCGGCCAGATCGAGACGAATTGAGGTGGCAAATCCGCACGAGTGGGCCAGCGCCGAGGCGGTATCGGCCTGCCCGTGTCCGAGTTCCAGCACCGCGATGCCATCCGCGGTCAGACTGTCGCGCAGTTGGGGCAACAGGGCACGATACGCATCGTACCCGTCCGCGCCGCCATCCAGGGCGAGCCGGGGTTCGTAGCGCGCGACCTCCGGCATCAGAGTCCGTCATTGTCTGTGTCGCGATGTAAGGTGGGTTCGAGACCACGAGATCGAAGGCGCCGTTCAGGCTATTGGTCCAATTGCAGCGGACAAAAGCGGACCGACCCGCCAGTCCAAGTTGGATGGCGTTGAACCGGGCAAGCGCAGCGGCGGCGGGGGCAAGATCGACGCCGATGCCAAAGGCGGCAGGAAACTCCCGCAGCAACGCGAGCAGCAGACAGCCGGTACCGGTCCCCAGGTCGAGGATTCGTCCGCGGCGGCGGGCGCTGGGCAAAGGCTGACAGCGCGGCCTCGATCAGGGTCTCGGAGTCGGGCCGGGGGATCAGCGTGGCCGGTGATACCTGGAAACTCATGCTCCAGAATTCGCGCCGTCCCAGGATCAGGGCGACGGGTTCGCGCGCTTCCCGGCGGGCGACGAGGCGGTCCAGGCGCTGGGTATCAATCGTGCTTGCCCGGGTCGCGGATCAGATCGGCCGGTTCCAGGCCCAGGGCGTGGGCGAGCAGAAGGCGAGCCTCCCGGCGGGGATTGTCGGCGATGGGGAGAGGCGGTGGGCGGTGTCGCGGAGTGCTTCGGCGATGGTGGTCCGGTGTTGCAGGGGTGCGGCGTCGAGGGGCAGGCAGCCGGTGGAGTCGGCGGCTCGCCGGCTGGCTGGCAAGGGGCGCGCGCCGCGGTGGAAGCCTCATTCCTCGGCGGCCAGGCGGGCGGCCTGGTCTTCGGCGGTCAGCGCGTCGATGAACTCGTCCAGCTCGCCCTGCATCACCCGGTCGATCTTGTAGAGGGTCAGGTTGATCCGGTGGTCGGAGACGCGGCCTTGCGGGAAGTTGTACGTGCGGATGCGTTCGCTGCGATCGCCGGTGCCGACCTGGGATTTGCGGTCGGCGGCGCGGGCGGCGTGCAGGCTGGCGCGTTGCTGCTCGTACATGCGGGCGCGCAGGATCTTCATCGCCTTGGCGCGGTTCTTGTGCTGGCTGCTTTCCTCCTGCATCGCCACCACGATGCCGGTGGGGATGTGGGTGATCCGCACCGCGCTGTCGGTCTTGTTGACGTGCTGGCCGCCGGCGCCGGAGGCGCGGTAGATGTCGATGCGCAGGTCGTTCTCGTCGATCTGGACGTCGACTTCCTCGGCTTCCGGCAGCACCGCGACGGTGACCGTGGAGGTGTGGATGCGGCCCTGGCTTTCGGTGGCGGGCACGCGCTGCACGCGATGCACGCCGGATTCATATTTCAGGCGAGCGAAGACATTGCGGCCGGTGATTTCGGCGCTGGCTTCCTTGATGCCGCCCAGGCCGGTGTCGGCGTATTCCAGGATCTCGAACCGCCAGCCTTGGCTTCGGCGTATTTCTGGTACATGGCGAACAGTTCGGCGGCGAACAGGCCGGCCTCATCGCCGCCGGCGGCGGGGCGGATTTCCAGGATGGCGGAGCGTGCGTCGGCTTCGTCCTGCGGCAGCAGGGCCAGGCGGATCTCGTGCTCCAGGGCCGGGATCTGGTCCTTCAGCGTCGTACAGTTCGGCCTCGGCCAGTTCCTTCATCTCGGGATCGGCCAGCAGGGATTCGGCGTCCTGCCGGGCGCGTTCGGCGGCGCGCAGGTCGCCGATACGGGCGACCACCGGCTCGATGTCGGAGAGTTCCTTGGAGGCGCTGCACATAGGCGTCGCCGGAGATGCCTTCGGCCAGCAACGCCCGCAATTCGTCCGCGCGGGCGGCGATGCGGTCGAGTTTCAGCGCCAGGTTCATCGCAGCCGGGACGGGATCTGGGAGAACGGCACCGGCTCCTGCGCGCCGGTGAGCAGGTCCTTGACCTGGGCGACGCCATCCGCGATGTCGTCCTCGCCCAGGATGACGGCGGCGCGGGCGCCGATGCGGTTGGCGCGTTCCAGTCGCGGCGCAGGTTGCCGCGATAGGCCATCTCGGCGCGGATGCCGTTGGCGCGCAGCGATTGCAGGATTTCGATTGCAGTGGCCTCCGCGGCGTCGCCGATCGGCACGACGGCGATCGGGGCAGGGGGTGGCGGAGCGGCGTCGATCAGCATGGCCAGGCGCTCGATCCCAGCGGCCCAGCCGACGGCGGGGGTGGGCGGGCCGCCCATTTCCGCCACCAGCCCGTCGTAGCGGCCGCCGGCCATGACGGTTCCCTGCGCGCCCAGCTTCGAGGTGACGAATTCAAAGGCGGTGTGGCCGTAGTAGTCCAGGCCGCGGACGATGCGGGGATTCTCCTGGAAAGGCACGCGGAAGTGGATCAGGTGCGCCTGCAGCTGGGCGTAGAAGTCAGCCGCCGCCTCGGTCAGGTACGGCGTGATGGTGGGCGCGCCGGCGACGATGCGGCGGTCGCCTTCGTCCTTGCTGTCCAGGATGCGCATCGGGTTGCGGTCCAGCCGCGCCAGGCTGTCGGGGGACAGCGCGGCCTTGTGTTCGGTGAAATAGGCGACGAGCGCGCTGCGGTAGGCGTCGCGGCTGTCCTTGTCGCCCAGCGTGTTCAGCTCCAGCACGGTGTCGTTGGCGACGCCGAGGGCGTTCAGGATGTTCCAGCCGCAGGCGATCACCTCGGCGTCGGCCAGCGGTTCGGCGGGGCCGATCAGCTCCAGGTCGATCTGGTGGAACTGGCGATAGCGGCCCTTCTGCGGCCGCTCGTAGCGGAACATCGGGCCGGCGCAGAACACCTTCTGCGGCAGCGACTGGGTCAGGCCATTGGATACCAGGGCTCGGCAGACACCGGCGGTGGCCTCCGGGCGCAGGGTGATGCTGTCGCCGCCGCGGTCGTCGAAGGTGTACATCTCCTTCGTCACCACGTCGGAGGTCTCGCCAAGGGTGCGGGAGAAGACGCTGGTGTCCTCGAAGATCGGCGTCATCCACTCGTCGAAGCCGTAGGTGGCGGCGACGCGGCGGGCGATGTCCACGATGTGGTGGAAGCGGCGCTGGTCTTCGCCGATCAGGTCGCGGGTGCCGCGGACGGGTTGCAGGTCGGTCACGTTGGGTCCTTGGTGGTGGCGCGGGCTTATATATAGCTCAGGTGCGGCGGCAAGCCACTCGGGTGGCGCCGTCAGAGCACGCGGATCCACGCCGGGGAATGGACGAGCCGACCCAGCCTAAATCAGTTACTACAGCCGGACGTCCACGTTATGCCTGTCAGAGAGAGAGGCTGACGGGGCTGTAGGGGACGTCAGCGTGCGGCTTGCGCCCCGGCTTTAGTAGTACAAGCCGATAGGCGCGGGCTTCGACGATGCCAAACGGGTCCACATGACAGATGGATCGGCCGCCGCCCCCGCTTCGGGCCGCCAGTATCAGTTGACCGCGTCGTGTTAGCTCAGGCGCCCAAACCCGCCGCTCGCTACATGTGCCGCGAGCAGCGCCGGCAGACGGTTGGGATCGCCGCGGGCCATGCCGCATTCGGTGGCGATTCCATCGACCCGCACATGGCGCCGGGCCGCCGCAAGGCGGGCCGCATTGCCCGCCTCATCGTCGTGGTGAACGAGGCCCAGATAGAGCTCGGTCGCGGAGCCGAGCTGGAGTGTTTCGAGCGGGGCGAAGTAGGCGTCGTCGGTGCGCGGTTTTGGCACAGGTAGATGAAAGAACTGGATCGGCCGCTTGACGCCGGCGATGGTCGCGCCGGCGATCTCGACCATGATCCCCGCATCCTTCGGCTGCACCATGTGCTCATCCGCCGGGCTGCCATAGCAGAGGTGATAGCCGAGGTCGATCGCGGCCGGCACGGCGTCGCCGATCCTCGTCAACACGTCGATGGTCTCGGTGCGGACATCCACTGGGCCTTGTTCGTAATAGCCTTCCCAGGCCAGCACCTCCTGGCACACATCCCATTGCACGGCGATGCGGTCGTTGGGAAGCGCGGCGGCGATCTTCGCAACCTCCCCGATCAAATGCTGCGTCAACGCCGGCAGCAGCCCGGCCCGGTCCGAAGGCACCATGTTGTTGTAAGTCGGCGCGATCGGTGTCGGCAGCGAGATCTGGAACTTCACCCCCGCCGGTATCGCGCCTTCCTTCTGCAGACTGTCGAAGATGCGCCACGATTCGATCGCCATGTCTGCGTACCCGGTTTCGAAGGTCATCGGATCGGGCTTGGCGCCGGGCTTGAGGCGCAGGCGCGGGATCTCGCGTAACAGCTTGCCATCCCACTGGACGAACTTGAACGGCGGCACATCGGTCGCAACCTCGATTGCCGGGTTCGAGGCGAGTACGTCCTGCAGAAACCTGATCCAGGTCTTGCGGATGCCGGTCTCGCCGTCAGGCAGCCGCTTCAAGTGCCGCCCAGCCGTTGCGGACAGCGTGCGAAACACCGTCTGCGCGTCTGGCAGCGGAATGCTGCCGACGAAATGAATGATCGGCTGAGGAGTGTTGCCCGGAGTCATCTTATTCTGCTTTCCCTCAGGACTCATGGAAACCCGAACAGCCGGCAGGGGATGGATCCAATACGCAGCCGATAGTTCCCGGGCTCGGCGTCGGCGGGCATATTGTCTGGTTTTTGGAGATCCTTGGCAACATAGCGAGTCCGAGGTGGACCGGCATCGAAGCGGGCCGCTGGTCGCGACAAGCCGGTCATGTACGCGGCTTTTGCCGTAGGTGTAGCGCAGCAAAGTCACGGCCGCGACGTCCGGCGCGCAGGGTCCGTCGGATGCCGAAAGCGTCTTGCGGCGACTGGGCCTACGTGGCCCTGTTCAACACTTTGGCGATGGCGCCGCCGCGCAAATGAGCGGGCCGCGGCAGGTCGCTGCCCAGCAGCGGCCGCAGATACGCCTGGAAGGCGGGCGTGACGTCGCTGCCCGACGGCGCGATGAATGCATCCGGCATCACCTTGGTCCTGCCGGCAACCAGGGCCAGCTCCACCAGGACGTAATCGACGGCGTAATCGCCGATCCGCCGGATCGCCACCGAGCCGTCGCCGGCGCCCCAGATCGCCTGCTTGACGGCAAATTCGCCGACCTCGCGCGCCTCCCTTCGATCCACGTCCGAGGCACAGCCGGCGAAGCAGCGCTGGAGATAGCCAAACGTGTCGCCGCGCACGCGCTTGATGCCGAGCGTGGATTTGATCTCCTGGCACAGGAGATCGGCGAGCGCGCCGGTGCCGGATAGCTGGACGTTGCCGTGGGCGTCTTTCTCCACTGTTTCGGAGAGCTTGACTGAAAGCGGCGTCCCGTTCGCATCGTGGATGCCTTCGGATACCGCGATGATGCAGCGGCCGAGCCTGTCGTGGACCGATTTGACCTCCGACAGGAATTTGCCCGTGTCGAAGGTGCGTTCGGGCAGGTAGATCAAATGCGGGCCGTCGTGCTGGATCGTTCTTGCGGCGGACGATGCGGCGGTCAGGAACCCTGCCTCGCGGCCCATCACCACCGCAACGTAGACGCCCGGCAGCGCGCGGTTGTCGAGATCGGCGCCGATGAATGCCTGGGCCACGAAACGCGCCGCCGAGGGATAGCCTGGCGTGTGGTCGCTTTGCATCAGATCGTTGTCGATGGTCTTGGGAATGTGGATGCAGCGCAGGTCGTAGTCCTGATTCGCCGCCTGCTGACTGACGATGCGCGCGGTCTCGGCCGTGTCGTTGCCACCGATATACAGGAACCAGGACGCGCCGTGGGCCTTCAGCGACGCGAGGATGTCCCGGCAATAGGCCAGGTCCGGCTTGTCGCGGGTCGAGCCCAGCGCCGAGGACGGGGTCGCGGCGACGGCTTCGAGGTTGGCTTGGGTTTCGGATGACAGGTCGACGAAATCCTGGTTGACGATGCCGCGCACCCCGTGGCGCGCGCCGTAGATCCGCTCGATCTGGGGAAAGTGCCGGGCTTCGAGCACGGCACCGACCAGGGATTGATTGATCACCGCCGTTGGGCCGCCGCCCTGAGCGATCACCAGCTTGCCGTTTCGCATTGTGTTTGGCTCCCTGTTGAGGCTACGTCCGGTGGGCTGACCGGTTCCGGCCTCACGTTAGCGCGATTCGGGGTCGGGGGCGCGGTTGATGTTGGGTGGTGGGTGGGGTGGCTGACCAGGGTCGGTGACTGCTGGCAGCCAGGACAGTCTTGGAAACCACTCCACAAGAGCTTCCAAGGGGACGGCCGATGACGTTAAGGGGCAGGGCGGATCGACCCCCCACTGCACTTCAGCCAGGCAGCACATCGCCCAGCAGCCTGCTAGTCCTACTGTGTCACTTCCGCTCATCGATCCCATATAGGGTGGATGGCACATCAGGCGAAAGGCGGCCCGGACTGGCGAGCGGCGGAGATGCGGCTTGCGGCGTATTTGGATGGGATCGTCTCGGTGCTGGGCCACGCCGGCCGGGCCGCCTCGGTGCGGGCCTACTGCACGGGGTTGTTGCTGCCGGGTGAGCGTAAGAGCGTCGAACCGATGGCCGCCCGCATGGAGCCTGCGCGGGTGCAGGCGAAGCACCAATCGCTGCACCATGTGGTGGCCAAGGCGGCGTGGGACGATGCGGCCGTGCTGGCAGCGGTGCGCGGGGCCGCGCTGCCGGTGATCGAGCGGCATGGTCCGATCACACACTGGATTGTCGATGACACCGGCTTTCCCAAAAAGGGGCGGCACTCGGTCGGCGTTGCACGGCAGTATTGCGGGCAGCTTGGCAAACAGGACAATTGTCAGGTGGCGGTCAGCCTGTCGGTGGCCAACGAGCATGCCAGCCTGCCGATTGCGTATCGGCTTTATCTGCCGCCAGGCTGGGCCGAGGATGCCGGGCGCCGGGCCAAAGCGGGAATCCCTGACGAGATTGGCTTTGCAACGAAGACGGCGATGGCTTTGGCGCAGATGCGCCAAGCCTTGGCCAACCATGTGCCAGTCGGCATCGTGCTCGCCGATCCTGGTTACGGCAACGAGACCGCGTTCCGCACGGGCGTTAGTGAGCTTGGCCTCTGCTACGTGCTGGGTGTACAGGCCTCGACCACGGTCTGGCCGCCCGGCACGATACCCGTGCTACCACGTCGTCCCGAGGCGCCACGACGCCGTGGCCGCCCGCAGACCCGGTTGCAACGCGCACCTGATCAGCAGCCAGTCCCACTCAAGGACCTCGCCGTCGACTTGCCCAAGCGCGCTTGGCGCACCGTCACCTGGCGCGAGGGGAGCCAAGGCGCACTTTCCTCGCGCTTCGCCGCCCGGCGTGTCCGACCCGCCCATCGTGACACCTTGCGCTCAGAGCGCTGGCCGGAAGAATGGCTGCTGGTCGAGTGGCCCAAGGGTGAGGCGAAGCCGACCAGGGACCGGCTATCCAACCTGCCGCCCACCACCCCGCTCAAGCGCCTGGTCCATACCGCCAAGGGGCGCTGGGTGATCGAACGCGATTACCAGGATCTCAAGCAAGAGATCGGCCTCGGTCATTATGAAGGACGGCACTGGCGCGGCTTTCATCATCACGCCAGCCTGTGCGTTGCAGCCTACGGCTTCCTTGTGGCCGAGCGCTGCCTTTTTCCCCCTCAGCACCGCTTTGCCCGCGAGCGGATCACCACGCCTGCGCTACCCCACGGGTTCGCGGTCCGGGGCACCGCCCATCCGGCCTGAACGCCACGTGCCATACTCCATCACATCTGTCCGACGTCGTCTCACCGTCGCGCTTGTGCAAACCCTTCCACGGCGCCCGTGTTGTCTCACCTCTATGCTCCGAAACCGTGGAAGTAAGTGACACAGTAGGATTAAGACAGGCTGCGACCTTGGCACGGTCCGCCGCGGCGAGTTGACCGATCCGGACCGCCAGCCGCGAGTCTAGCGTGGTGACCTTGCTGGTCCGGACAATACAGGGATGCGACAGCCCGCCAAGTCGGAGATCCGAGATGGGGATATCCAGCGGCCAGTGTCCTCGCGCGGCGCTGGTGATCATCAGCACCCACAAAACGGAAAAAGCGTCGGTTGCCGATGGTGTCGCGATGACCAGCGCGGGCCGGCGGCGTGTCGTGGCCTGATCCGCGAAGGGAAAATCGACCCGTACAATATCCCAAGGGGCGATGGCACCCTCCAGCGGGGGCGCCGCTTCCATGTGTCACAGGTCCGCGAATGCTTCGTCATCTTCCGGCGTGTCCCATTCCCAGAAGGTCGCGAACGGATCTTCGAACGGCACGCCGCGATGGGGCTTGGGAGGGACAGCCTTGGTCAGCCGGACGTGTCCCTCCGCGATCATATAGGCGATATCGTCGCCTGGGCGCACGCCGAGAGCGGTCCGGACAGCCCGGGGGATGGTTGTCTGGGCTTTGCTGGTGAGTTTGCTGGTAATCATGTGCGCTTCTCAGGGACCTGGGGGATGGTAAGGATATTCCTTGGGTCGATCAAACCGAAGGGGCGCCGTAGCCAGCTTCGGTCTGCCCGCCTCGTCGTGCGAGGCGAAGGCAGGGTTTTCCCCGGTGTATGGGTCACGGATTCCACGAGTTTAGGCTTTCGGGGACGCCGAGCACTCAAGCGCCAGCTGGGGATCGTCGCTACACCCACATTGTAGCTCTTGGCCAACTCCGTGAGCGCCGCCATTTTGGCCCGCCGCCGTGTTTCTGCCTGTTGCGTCAGGTTCAGCTTCGGGGGACGGCCCATATGGTGCCCGCGCGTTTCGCCCGGCCGATGGTTGCCAGACGCGGGCATGCTCTCAATGAGATCCTGAACCTGGGCCATCCTGTGCAGATGGGCGTTGAGGCTTAACCCGACGCCCACAATCTAGTTAAGCGACTGCTTTGAGTGGCGACTTAATGGATCGCAGCTCTCCCTCCGTCAGTGGCATGCCGAGGCGGCCCTTGATGTAAGCCTTAGCCGCAGCCCGTGCTTGTCGGTTTGACACCACCGAGTTAGCAACGATGCAAACGTTCTGCCAGTCGGGGGCCTTCTTAAGCCAATCAATAGCTTCAAGACCCGTTAAACGGATTTTCCAATCCTCTTTTGTATCCTTCAGGATATCGGCACCCAGACCTCCGAGCGCGCGAATACGGTTGAATGAGCGCAAATGCTCTCCGCGCGCAGCTCCACTGCAGTCTTTTGACCTTTCAATACCTTTTTCCATTCGGGCATATGTGTTGCGACTTCGGACCAGTACGCGACAAGTCGTTTAGCATTATCCTCCACATCTTCCTCTTCGTGCCCGCGGAGTAGATCACGATTGGCGTCGTAGACGGCAGCAAGCGTGAAAATTTTAGTGGACTTCGAGCGAAGTGACGCGTCGGCCTTCTCAGTTAGTTCCTTGAATACCGGAACTTTGTCGAGCGCGAACATGGTAGCAATCGAAATTGGATCACGTTTGTCATAGAGGATATCCAGAGACTTGGAAGTCTTTTGCACGTATCGATTTAAATCTGAAAACATCTGCTGGATCCGCTCTTTGCTTTCCCAAGGAAAAAGCAAGACGGAAATCGTGTGTTCACCGATCTTGGGGCTTTTCTTGAGCGCCTCCACAATAGCTGCACAGCGATGCTGGCCGTCATTAATGACAAGCTCATCGCCAAGCTTCAGTTTGAGAATGCCAATCGCACCCTCGGCTTCCCTAGTCGCCGTCGGTTCAAAGACCGGATCCGATTTATAAGAGGCTGTAATAGACGCAAAAAGATAGTCGTTCTCATGCTCTACGATATAGTCGGTAATATCCGGAACTCGGTTTTCGTTAAGTACGCGCTGCTCGCGATCCTCTGGACTGAAGTCAATCCAATTAGTGAATTTAAACAGATTGGGAATAGCGCTCATCGGCATTAGGCAAGCGTAGTAGGTGCGACTACCAATTTTGCCACGCATAGCAGGGACATGAACAAACATAACGTGTATCTCCTTGGAACTCGAGTTCCCTTCAGAGCGACAATCGCTCTCAGGCTTCGTTGAGTTCACGAAAGACGCCATATCTAATCCATGTCATCTAGTCAATAGAGCTCTACCGGAAAGGTCATATGAGCTCCATAATATCTCTGCGAGAGCTCCCAGACAAATTTTCTTATGTGGCTAGCCGGCCCAGGTTCAGGATACGTGTAAAATCGGGTCACAAGCCGAGCCAAGCTAAATGCTGGCCCTGTCCAGAAAGGCTTATTTTCTCGAACGGTCCCTGACAGCGGTGTCTCCGCGGGCTTGTGGGTGATTTTCGGGCGTATCCTCAACCGGCCCCGAGAAGGGCGGCAAGCCTCACGCCGTGCCATGTCACCACAATCTTGAAACCTACCGCACCGCCTACATCGAGGGTGCGGGCATCGCCGATGATCCGAAAGGCCTGCCGATGAGGCGGAGAAGATCAGAGTGTGATAGACAGGAGGATCACCAGAGGGTCACCTTGTCAGCCTATCGAAGACTATCATAGCGTGCTTGCGTTATTTTCCTGCTCGTTACATTCGGACGACTTGGGAGAGAAGCCATGTCCGGGGCTGCCCCAAAACCATCAAACTGGTCAGCTCGATTTTCGGCACTGGGCTATTGCGACCGCGGTCGGTGCAATAGCCACGGCTATAGCAACGTATTTTCTCCTGCAACAACTTACCTCTGCGACGAACAGCCTCTACATCGGGAACTCGTACACAGTGCAGAAAGACATCGCAGAAGGTTACGATCGAATTAGTAACGCACAGGATCAAATCATATATCAGGATGACGATCGTTCGCATGCAAAAGCGCTAGCATCCGTTCTCAAGCGGCAGGTGATCGGTTTTGACACACTGTTTGAGGCGGTCCATGGCTTGCGAAACAATGGTGGGCTTTCGACTGAGACATGGCAGAGCATCCTTCAACGAAATTGCCCGATATTCGGACCTCAATACAATCTTGGTGGAACGTCTACCCCGGCCATCAAAGACGCTTGCGAGGGTGGAAAGATGTTATGGCGCAAGGAGGTCAAATGAACCGCTTTCTGGCAGCAATTGCTGTGGTGGCCATCTTCGGCTCGGGAGGCGCAATAGCCTCGGAGGAGCAGATTGCCGCTGAAATACGGGCCAAACAGCAGTTCATCGACGAGCATTTTCTAGCGACCCCTTCTATCGGCGGCTCCCTCCACACGAATCTGCGATATTAGCCAAGACTTAATGTCCGCCCTCAACGGCGTAGTAAAACCTTTTCGATTGCTCTTGCGACGGCAGAGAAAAATTTACGGTCGGTAGTGGAAGGGCTGAGAGGGATTGTGCCCAAAAAATGTTCCAAAAACCGGTTCGGACAAATGGACTTAATCTCGCAAGCCCAAAAATTGAGGTAGAGAAGATTCGAGTCGGAGACGACATTCTTTCAGCGATCGTCGTACTTGCCTCCCAGTCGGCTGACACGATCTCCAACATGAGAGCCGGAAAGGGAACGGATGGGGATTGAACACTCCTTATCCAGAACAACGGAGACATCTCCCAACTGATACTCGCTTTCTATACACTTCTCGTCGCGCAAAGGTAGTTGTGAGACGCGCTATGTAGGCCACGACACAGGGTCGGGCCGTCAGACTTCTCATTTGTGCGAAACGGACGCACTAGTCGGTCATGAAAAACGGCTGCGCCGAAACTCGCGCAGCCTAGAACTTCACCATAAAAGCTACGTTATGCGGCTTTGAGGTGTAAGCGCCGTGTAGAGATGGCAACCCTCTGCAACATATACCCCAGACGGCGATGACGGCTCGGTCACGAACGACATGTCTGCCCGAGCCCAGGACGTGCCAGATCATTGAATGCGGTTTGAAGCGTACCGGCCGTCATAGTGCCCATCGAACTGCCAGCAAGGTTTACAGGCTGCGCGAACCCGGCAGGGTGAATGTTGTGACAGTGGTGCGCCTGGCTACGAGAAAGAAGCAGGATTCCCACTCGTGCCGATCGTGTCGCCGCCTCCCACGTCGCCTGCCCGGCCCAGCCAAGTCAGAACGGCAGCACGATCATGTCGGCCTCGATCATGGCGCGGAACCTGGGATCGATCGACCGCAGATCCAGGACGTCGACCTTGCAGGGCAAATCCGACTCCGACAGCGCCTCCGCGACCTGGCCCAGCCGGTCGAGGCCAAGCGGCTGCTCCCATTCAAGGGCAAGGTCAAGGTCGGAGTATGGACGAGCGGTCGCGGTGGCGCGGGAGCCGAAGACCCAGGCACGGGTGCCGGCGGGCAGGTGGGCGCGCAGGATGTCGCGGACGATGGCCATATGGGCCCGCGGCAGATCGATCACCGGAGTCACGTCAGGCGCTCCCGCAATGCATCGCGCAGGTGCTCGGCCTCCGCCAGAAAGGCCGGGATGGCGGCGGCGACAAGCTGAGCGGTTTCCGCGTGATAAACATGGCTGGTGCGCGCCCGCATGTCGCGATAGCCGCGCCAGGCCGGCCAATCGCTGAGCAGAAGCCTTGCTGGTTGGCGGAGCGAATAAGGTCCTGAAAGGCCATGCGGTCCACATCCTCGGGCGAAGCGGCGGCCTGGCGCATGAAGCGCCTCAGCACAAGGTGACACAGCTCGTAAGTGAACTCGAACCGCTGGATTAGCCCGTCGCGAAGCTGCTCGTCGTCTGGTTCGCGCTGATGCCGTGCCAAACCCTCCCGCAGGCGAACAATGGCGTTGACCAACGGCGTGATATCGACGGGCACGACGTGCGCTCCACCCAGGCGGAGAGACTACTCCGCGGCGACCTTCTCCCGTTCCTTCTCCGCCTTCAGCGACGCGGCCTTGGCCTCCACCAGCTCGACGATGTGATCGACCATCGAGGCGCCGTCGATCGTGTGGTCGGTCTTGCCGGCGCTGTAGATCATGTGCCGGCCGTTGCCGCCGCCGGTGACGCCGAGGTCGGTCATCAGCGCCTCCCCGGGGCCGTTCACCACGCAGCCGATGATCGACAGGGTGATCGGGGTCTCGATATGGCCGAGCCGGTCTTCCAGGGTGCGGACGGTTTCGATGACGTTGTAGCCTTGCCGGGCGCAGGACGGGCAGGAGATCACCTTCACCCCGCGATGGCGGATGCCGAGCGTTTTCAGCATGTCCCAGCCGACGCGGACCTCTTCCTCGGGCTCGTCGGACAGGGACACGCGCATTGTGTCGCCGATGCCGGCCCACAGCAGGGAGCCGAGGCCGATCGAGGATTTCACCGTGCCCATGCGCCGGCCGCCGGCCTCGGTGATGCCGATATGCAAGCGGGTGGTCGCAGACCTCGGCAAGCTGCTGATAGGCGGCGACGGCCAGGAACACGTCGGACGCCTTCACGCTGATCTTGAAGTCGTGGAAATCGTGCTGCTGCAGGATGTTGGCGTGGTACAGCGCGCTCTCGACCAGGGCTTCGGGGTTGGGTTCGCCGTATTTCTCCAGCAGATGCCGCTCCAGCGAGCCGGCATTGACGCCGATGCGCATCGAGCAGCCGTGGTCGCGGGCGGCCTTGACGACCTCCTTCACCCGCTCGTCGCTGCCGATGTTGCCGGGGTTGATGCGCAGGCAGGCGGCGCCGCTGTCGGCGGCTTCCAGGGCGCGCCGGTAGTGGAAATGGATATCGGCGACGATCGGCACGCTGACCTGGCGGACGATGTCCTTCAGCGCCAGCGCGCTTTCCTGGTCGGGGCAGGAGACCCGGACGATATCCACGCCGGCGGCTTCGGCGCGCCGGATCTGCGCCACGGTGCCGGCGACGTCGGTGGTCAGCGTGTTGGTCATGGTCTGCACCGTGATCGGTGCGCCGTCGCCCACCGGGACCGGGCCGACATAGACCCGGCGCGACTTGCGCCGGATGATCTCCTGGTAGGGGCGATAGCTCATGCGGGTCTCCTGTGTCGTCGGGCGCGGCCGGCCACGGCCGGTTTCGCCGATTTGCGTGGCGCTTGAAGCTATTATGGGGCTGGAAGCGGCGATCCGCTATGGCCGAGTGCGCGCCGACACAAGCTGCGGCGCGAGGGCGCCTGACAATTTGCCGTCCTTGATCAGGTCGGGGTCGAGCGGCATGTCGCGCCGCACGGTTCCGGACCCGCCCAGACTGGGGGTCGCGGCGCCATCCAGAAGGATATCGGTGCCGCCGGCGTTGCCGGTGGTCAACAACAGGTTGTCCTGGCGGGGTACCGGCCAGGACTCCCCGGCTTTCATCGTGCGGTTCAGCAGGATGCCGCCGCTGCGGTCCTTGACCTGGATCCAGGCGTCCGCGCTGGCGTGCAGCACGATACGGCTAACCTCGGCCGCCTGGGTCGTGGATGCATCACCCGCGCAGCCGCCGGCGGCGGGGCGGGCGCCAACACCTCATTCGGAATGGGATCGCCCACCGCCGCGGCCGCGGCCGATGTCGGGGAGACCGAGGCCACCGGCGGGGCAGGGGCGGGGTCGGTGGGATCGGCCAAGGCGATCCGCGGTGCCGGTCCGGCCGGGACGGAGGTGGCCGGGGCATCAACCGTCCGGTTCACCGGCGGCAAAGCTTGATCCGCTAGTGATGCCAGTCGCTCGGGGATCGCGGTCACCACCTCGGCAGGAAGCCGGCCCTCGCCGGACAACCGGTACCAGCCGACATAGGCGCCCACCGCCAGCACGAGGCCCAACAGCATGACGGCGCCAGCCGGCAGGCCCCGTTCCGGCATCGGCACCGGAAACACCAAGTCCGTCCGGCGGGCCACGTCCGCCGCCTCGGCCTTGAAGCGGCGGACCATGTCCTCGGCATCCAGGCCGAGAACCCGGGCATAGGATCTGACGTAGCCTATTGCGTAGGCATTGCCCGGGAGCAGCGCGATATGGCCTTGCTCGAGCGCCTGCAGGTGGCTCAGGCGAATGCGCAGTTTGCTTGCGATGTCGGTCAGTGACCAATCCAGACGTTCGCGCGCGCCGCGCAGATCGGCCCCGGCCCGGACGGCAATCGGGCCGGGGTTCGGCGCGGGCGGCGTCGCGCTCGTCACCACGCCCCGACGTTCAGCCAGTATAGACCTATGTTCCTGCGGCACCACCGGCCCCGTTGATCTGCGACCACCTGTGAAATGGAGCCCGTCACGGTGGCGCGGCGGCAGGCCACGCGTGCTGACCGGCTGGTAGCTCAAAGGCTCGTTTCCTGCCAACGACGACAGGGTTTGTCGGCGGGCTGGGAGCGGGTGGTTTATGCCACGAAATCGAAATAAGTTCAATACTGATATATTATCTGCCCGCGGCAGCGGTCTGGAGGCGCCGCCACGCGTGCCTCAGGGCAGCAGGCTGCGTTCGCGGGCCCAGGTTGCAATCGCCTCCCGCAGACCGCTTCCGCCGCTCCGCCGCAGCGCTGCCAGGACCGGCCGGAAGCCTGCCAGATCGAGCTGCGCGAACATCGCCTTCAGCGGCAGTATGCCGCTGGCCGGCATCGACAGCGTGGTGACCCCAAGGGCGGTCAGCACCAGCGCCTCGAGCGGCCTGGACGCCACTTCGCCGCAGATCGACACGGGCACCGAGGCCGCGTTCGCCGCCACGACAAGCTGTTCCACCAGATCGAGCACCGGCTGCGACAGAAAGTCGTAGCGGTCATAGAGCTCGGGCGTGCCGCGATCGGCGGCGAACAGGAACTGCAATAAATCGTTTGAGCCGATGGAGACGAAGTCGGTCTCCTTCAGCAGCTCCGGGAGTTGCCAAATCAGCGCCGGGATCTCGATCATGGTGCCGATCCGCAGACCGCGCGGGGCGGGATGGAGCCGTTTCGCCTCGGCGATCAGCAGCGCTTTGGCGCCACGGAACTCGCCGACGGTCGCCACCATCGGGAACATCACCGAGAGCTCGCGGCCGGAAGCCGCCAGCAGCAGGGCGCGCAACTGCCGGCGCAGCAGGGCCGGCCGATCCAGGCCGACGCGCAGCGACCGCCAGCCCATCGCGGGATTTTCTTCCTCATTGACGGTGCCCGGCAGCATCTTGTCGGCCCCCAGGTCGAGGGTGCGAAACAGCACGGGCTTGTCGCCCGCCTCATCCAGAACCTTGGCGTAGAGCGCCGCCTGTTCGGCACTGTCGGCCATCGAGCCGCGGGCGAGCATGGCGATCTCGGTGCGAAACAGGCCGATGCCGTCGGCGCCGGTCCGCTCCAGTTGCGGCAGTTCGAGGCTGAGCCCGATATTCAACATCAGTTGCAGACGGACGCCGTCCGCGGTGCGGGCGGGGCAGCCGCGCAGGGCGGCGAGATCGGCGTATTTGGCGCTGCGGGCTTCGCGTGCCCTGGCATAAGCCTGGCTGACCTCGAGGGCCGGGCGCAGGATGAACTGGCCTTCATCGGCGTCCACCACCGCGTCGTCGCCGGGTTGCGCGCTCTCGAGCATGCCGCGCAGTCCGCCCAGGGCGGGAATGCCCAAGGCACGGGCCAGGATGGCGGCGTGGCCGGCGGGGCTGGCCTCCTCGATCGCCACGCCGGCGATGCCGCGGGCGTGCCAGTCCAGCAGTTCGGCGGGGCCGAGCCGACGGGCGAGCAGGATGGCGCCTTCGGACGGGGCGGAGGTCGGGATGTCGCCGGTCAGCGCCGTCAGCAGCCGGTTGGCGAGATCCTCCATATCCGCCAGGCGCTCGCGCAGGTAGCTGTCGCTGATACGCCGCATGCGGTCGTGCAACTCGGACGCGACACGCTGCACCGCGGCTTCGGCGGTCAGGCCGCCGCGGATGACGTCGCTGACGCGGCGCAACCAGCCGGCATCGGCCGCCACCAGTCGGTAGGCGTCCAGCACTTCCCGTGAGGCGTTGACATCGGCGTCCCGTCCCGTGTGCGGCACGTCGGCAAACAGGTCGTCGAGGTCGCGCTGCATGCGGTCGACGGCCTGCTCCAGGCGGGTCAGCTCCGCCTCCGTATCATCGGCCAGCAGCTTGATCACCGACCGGGTCGGCCGCAGCAGCACGACCGGACCGACCGCCAGACCGGTCATCAGGGCGGTGCCGGCGAAGGAGCGGCGGACCGTGGCGCCGACGCCTTCCGGCGCGCCCTCGGTGGCGCCGCTGGTCGGCAGCATCTCGGCCAGCAGCATCGCTACGGTTTCCAGGTCGTCGACCTCATCCTCGGTGAAGTGGCGCGGCGTGCGGGTCTGCACCACCAGGACGCCGAGGATGCGGCCGGAGCGGCGCACCGGCACGGCCAGCAGAGAGGCGAACAGGTCCTCGCCGGTTTCGGCCCGATAGGCGAAGGCGGGGTGGTTCTGCGCATCCGGCAGGTTCATCACCGAGCCAGAGGCGGCGCAGAGCCCGACGATGCCTTCGCCGACGCGCAGCCGGGTGCGTCCCACGGCCGCCGGGTTCAGCCCCTCGGTCGCCGCCAGTTCAAGGATGTCGCCCGGGCGCTGGACGTAGACCGAGCAGGCCTCGCTGACGAGTTCCACGCCGACGAGGTCGACCAAGTCGGACAGCGGCGCCGACCCGTGCGCCCGCAGCTCCCGCAGCCGGGACAGCAGGCGCCTGGGTCCGGTCATCCGCAGCGGACGTGTCCGGCCGGCAGGATGATCCGCATCGCTTGCCTCAGTCTTTTTAACTTGCTCCAATAAAGCCTTCTCGAAACAATGGCTGCTCTTGACAAAGCGGCGCCGGCTCGCGTGCCTTCCGGCCATCGAAGCCAGCACGGTTGCGCCGATGAACCGGCGGCGTGTGGACCGCCTTCCATCAGCCGGGATCGGCTGATAAATAACGCTATAGCGCCTGATAGCCGTGCTCTCAACGCCGGGAGCGTGCAGCCCTGTCGCGCGTCCGATTGTTCATCAGGTCATACGAGCGGCTGCCGGCCGCCGGCGTCAGCTCCCGCGTCGGGCCAAAGCGCGGCTGGCCAGGGCAACGACCGCCTGGTCGAACAATTCCTGGATGATGACCGCGACCGACACTTCGGCGGTCACCATGCCGACCGACTGGCCGGCCATGACCGAGCCGGTTTCGACGTCGCCCTCGATCACCGCGCGCCGCAGCGCGCCGGCCCAGAAGCGCTCGATCAGCCAGTTGCGCCGCCTCCTTGGTCAGCTCGCCGGCGAGGAACTTGTCCCGCGTTTCCGCCTGGTGGTCCAGGAACTCTTGGTGCCCGTCGTTGACCAGGCCGCGCACCGGGATCACCGGCAGCCGCGGGTCCAGTTCCACCGACGGCAGCGCGTCGCGGGCATTGGCGCGGATGAAGGCCTTCTTGAAGTTCGGGTGCGCGATCGATTCGACCGCCGCGGCGAACCGGGTGCCGAGCTGCGCGCCCGAGGCGCCCATTTCCAGGTAGGCCAGGATGGCCTCGCCGCGGCCGAGGCCACCGGCGACGAATACCGGCACCTCGCGCAAATGCGGCAGGATTTCCTGCGCCAGCACGCGTCAGCGACACCGGGCCGATATGGCCGCCGGCCTCGGACCCCTCGATGACGATGGCGTCGGCGCCGGAGCGGACCAGCCGCTTGGCCAGCGACAGCGCCGGGGCAAAGGCGATCAGCTTGGCGCCGCCATCCTTCACCGCCCGCACCGCGGTGCCGGGCGGAATGCCGCCGGCCAGCACGATGTGGCCGACCTTCGCCTCCAGCGTCACCCGGATCAGCTCGTCGAGCTGCGGGTGCATGGTGATCAGGTTGACGCCGAACGGCTTGTCGGTCAGCGCCTGGGTGCCGGCGATCTGTTCGGCCAGCATCTCGGGGGTCATGGCGCCGCAGGCGATCACGCCGAAGCCGCCGGCGTTGGAGATCGCGGCGACCAGGTTCTTCTCGCTGACCCAGCTCATGGCGCCGCCCATGATGGCGATCCGGCAGCCCAGGAATCGGTGCCGCGCGCCCACAGGCGGCCGAGTCAGCGGCCGCGTTCATGCGGCGCCGCGTCCGACACCGTTAGGACGACCTCCGGCGGCGGCGAGCGCGTCCAACTGGTCGGGTCAGACGGCATCGAGGCCATAGGCGGTATGCAGCGCCCGCACCGCGAGTTCGGTGTATTCGGCGGCGATCAGCACGCTGACCTTGATCTCGCTGGTGGAGATCACCTGGATGTTGATCGCCTTGTCGGCCAGCGCGCTGAACATCGTGTTGGCGACGCCGGCATGGCTGCGCATGCCGACGCCGACCACGCTGATCTTGGCGACGTCCGGATCCTCCAGCAGCTCGCCTAGTTGATTTGGGCCTGCAGATCGCGCCAGCGCGGCGCGGGCGCGCGGCAGGTCGGCCTTGCCGACGGTGAAGGTCATGTCGGTCGTGCCGTCGGCGGAGATGTTCTGCACGATCATGTCCACGTTGGCGTTCTCCTCCGACAAGCGCGCCGAAGATGGCGGCGGCGATACCGGGCCGGTCCGGCACGCGGCGCACGGTGATCTTCGCCTCATCGCGGGAGTAGGCGATCCCGGAGACAATTTCTTTTTCCACGATCTCGTCCTCATCCACCACCAGGGTGCCACTCGTCCTCGTTCGGTCAGGCGTCCTCGAAGCTGGACAGCACCCGCACCCGGACACGTTCGTTCATCGCCAGCTCGACGCTGCGGGTCTGCAGCACCTTGGCGCCGACCGAGGCGAGTTCCAGCATTTCCTCGTAGGCGATCTTGGCGAGCTTGCGCGCTTGCGGCACGATACGCGGGTCGGTGGTATAGACCCCATCGACATCGGTGTAGATATCGCAGCGGTCCGCCTTCAGCGCGGCGGCCAGCGCCACGGCCGAGGTGTCCGAGCCGCCGCGGCCCAGCGTCGTGATGCGGTTGTCGGGCGCGATGCCCTGGAAGCCGGCGACGACGGCGACCTGGCCGGTCTGCCATGCGGCGGATCAGTTCGGCGCCTTCGATCGTCCTGGATGCGTGCCTTGCCATGCGCGGTGTCGGTGCGGATCGGGATCTGCCAGCCCTGCCAGGAGCGCGCGTCGATGCCGATGTCCTGCAGTGCGATGGCCAGCAGGCCGGAGGTGACCTGTTCCCCGGTGGCGACCACGGCGTCATACTCGCGCGCGTCGTGCAGCGGCCGACAGGTCGGTGCACCATTTCACCAGTTGGTTGGTCACGCCGGCCATGGCGGAGACGACGACGGCGACCTGGTTGCCGCCGTCGACCTCCCGCTTCACCCGTTGGGCCACATTGCGGATGCGGTCGAGGTCGGCGACGGAGGTGCCGCCGAATTTCATCACGATTCGGGCCATGGCGTGATCAGTTGCCAAATGGAAGTTGCGGGCGCACACATACTGACGCGGGCTGGTTCGGAGGAGCAACCATGAGTGAGCGGTACGGTCTCGGCCGCACGAGGTTAGAAAATTCGACCGGCTGGCGTCGCGCTGGTGGGACCCGAGCGGGCCGATGGCGCCGCTGCACCGGATGAACCCGGCGCGGATCGGCTGGATCGAGGGTCTCGTTCGCGGCCCGACGCGCGTGCTGGACGTCGGTTGCGGTGCCGGCCTGGCGGCCGAGGCGCTGGCGCGGCATGGCCACGACGTGCTGGGCATCGACGCGGCCGGCGAGGCGATCGAGGCGGCCAGGCGGCATGCCGAGGGACAGGGCCTGACCGCTGACCTACCGCGACTGGCGTGGCCGAGGACCTGGCGGCGGAAGGGCTGCGCTTTCCGGTGATCACCGCGCTGGAGGTGATCGAGCACGTGCCCGATCCGGCGGCGTTCGTGCGGGTGCTGGCGGGATTGCTGGAGCCGGGCGGGCTGCTGGTGATCTCGACCCTGAACCGCACGCGGCGGTCCTGGCTGGTGGCGAAGCTGGGCGCCGAATATGTGCTGCGGATGCTGCCGGTCGGGACGCATGACTGGCAGGCGTTCATCACGCCGGCGGAGCTGGCGCGGATGATGCGGGCGGCCGGGCTGCGGGTGGCGCGAACGACAGGGCTGGTCGCCGACCCATTGACCGGGCAGTGGCGCACGGCGCGGGACATGGCGGTGAATTACATGATGGCGGGGGTGCGGTAGGGGCGCGGAGGACGTCAGCTCCACCGCACGGGTGCTGACCGAGCAGCGGCAGGATGCCTTGGCGGGTTCCGGCATGTGGTGCGGGGGAGACGGGTGTTGGCTGTGGCCCGCTGGATGGGGACGGCTGCGCGAGCGTCGGTTGAGGGTCACGGGTGACCGGCTCGACCTCGATACGATATGGTCTGAAAAGTTTGCATGATGTGCTGGTGGACGCTGGAGAGGGGTCTGGTGGACGCTGCAACAAGAGGCTTAACCACGGAGAGAACGCTGCATGCCCCTGATCTATCTGATCGCCGGCGAGCAGAGCGGGGACGTCCTCGGCACCCGGCTGATGCGCGCGATCAAGGCGCGCCGGCCCGATATTGCGTTCGCCGGCATCGGCGGCAGCGAAATGGCAGGTCAGGGCCTTGTCAGTCTGTTCCCGATCCGCGAGCTGTCCTTGATGGGCCTGCTGGAGGTGGTTCCGCGCATCGTCCGCCTGCGGTCGCTGTTGCAACAGACGATCATGGATATTCGCCGCCGTGCGCCGGACGTGCTGGTAACGATCGACGCGCCGGGATTTACCCTGCGGGTGTTGCGCGGGCTGCAGCCGACACGGTTGAAGCGGGCGCATTACGTGGCGCCTCAGGTCTGGGCGTGGCGCGAAAGCCGGGTGAAGCATTATCCCGGCCTGTGGGACGAGTTGCTTTGCCTGCTGCCGTTCGAGCCGGGGTTCTTCGCCGGCCACGGCCTGCCCGCCCGGTTCGTCGGCCACCCCGTGCTGGAAAGCGGGGCCGAGGCAGGCAACGGCGAGCGGTTTCGGCGCCAACACGCGATAGGTCCGGATGCGAAGATCGTGACCGTGATGCCAGGCAGCCGGCAGAGCGAGGTATCCCGCCTGATGCCGATCCTGCAAGCAACGATCGCACGACTGCCCGAGCCCGTGTTGTCACGGTTGTGCCGATCGCCGGCCCGGTGGAGTCGGTCGTGCGGCAGCATGGCGCGAACTGGCCGATCCAGCCGATCCTGGTCACCGATCCAGTGGCGAAATATGACGCGTTCGCTGCCTCGGCCGCCGCGTTGACCAAGTCCGGCACTTCGAGCCTGGAACTGGCGCTGGCGCAAGTGCCGATGCTGGTGACGTATCGGGTGAACCCGGTTTCGCATGCCATCGCCAAGCCGATGATCAAGGCGAAGTACGCGTCGCTGATCAATCTTCTGCTGGACCGCCCGGTGGTGCCGGAACTGCTGCAATACGAGAGCCGTCCGGATCGACTTGCCGAGGGACTGCACAGGCTGCTGGCGGATCGCTCCGCGGTCGAGGCACAGCGTCAGGGGTTTCGGGAGGCGCTTGATCTGCTCCGGCCGCCTTCGGGTCGTCCGTCGGAGAGTGCGGCCGAGGCGGTGCTGTCGATGATGCCCTAAGTATCGCGCACACAGGAGGGCGCCGCGTCCCGTGGCTTGATCGGCTTGACATGCCGCGCCACATCACTATCCACCGCGCCTTCGTCTTCCCAGAGTAGCGCGCGTGTCATGAGAGTTCGTAACAGCCTGCGGTCCGCCAAGATCCGCGACAAGAACTGTCGCGTGGTTCGCCGCCACGGACGGGTCTATGTCATCAACAAGAAAAATCCCCGGATGAAGTGCCGGCAGGGCTGATCCTGGCGACGCGCAGCCGCGCTCGGCACGGTGTCCAGCCAGCAGAGTATATAAATAGCACACCGGAGACCCCGGTGGTCGCATACCGTCAGGTGGTGACGGATCAACCTGGCTCAGACCGACAGCAGCAGAGTCTCCAGCTTGGCCGACTGTATGCGGGCGTTCAGCGTCGCGGCGGCGTCGATGAATGCAGCCGCGCCCAGGGCTTGGCGTAGGCCGGGCTCGCAAGTCATCCGATGCATGGCCGCGGCCAGCGCTTGGGCGTCGCCCGGCGGCACCAGCAGGCCTGTCCGTTCGTGCCGTACCACCTCGGCGATGCCGCCTTGATCCGAGCCGATCACCGGGCAGGCCTGTGCCATGGCTTCCGGGATCACGCTGGGCAGGCCTTCGGCATCGCCATCGCGGGCGATCACGCTGGGCACCAGAAGCGCGACAGCTTCGGCCATGCGGGGACGAATGGCGGCCGGGTCCAGCCAACCGGTCAGGCTGACGCCAGGCACCTCGCGCGCCAGTGACTCGAAGACCGGACGCAGCGGGCCGTCGCCAATACAGATGACTGGCGTCTCGTCGCCTGCTGCCCGCAAGCGGCGGATCGCCTCGGCCAGGACAAGGATCCCCTTCTTCTCCACGAATCGGCCGACGAACAAATGCGCGGCGGGCAAATGCGCGGCGGGCGATAGGGCAAGCGGCGGCCGGTCCGCCACCTCCACGCCGATCGGCAGCACCACCAGCTTGTCCGCCGGCGCACCCCGTGCGGCGGCGATCTCCGCCACGGTGGTGGAGACGCAGACGAAACACGCTGTCTCCCGTAGCAGCGCCGGCCAGCGCCGAAGCAGCATGGTGCCGCGCCAGTTTTTCCGCTTGCTGACGTCGCCGCCATGCAGGGTGACGACCAGCCGAGATCGAAGTGACCGCGCCAGAGGCAGGGCCAAGGCGCCGCCTCGGGCAAATTGCGCGTGCAGCACTGGGGCAAGGCCGGCCGCATGGCCTTGCGGCTCGCCGGGTTTGAACAAGCTGCCGTCGGGCATATCCAGCGGCGGCACCCAACCGAGGTGGCGGAACAGCAGGCGGCGCGGACCGCCCAACGGTCCGTCTCCGCCCAGCCGCAAAGTCCGGTCAGCCACCGCCGGCGCCGCCGGCAGCAGGACCCGGCCGGTCCAGATCGGCAGCAATCGTGTGAAACCAATGTATTGGCGGCGGAGAAAACTGATCTCGGATGGCGCGCCGATGCGGTCTCGATACACAAGGAAGGGCTGAGTGTCTTGCATCCGCTTTCCGGCCATGTGACAGGTCCGCCGCATGTTGGCAAGAAACCTGGGAAACCTTCGTTGCGAGCTGTTCAGCGTGATCCGGCGGCGGTGCTTCGGGGGAACTCTGGCGCCGGCGAGGCTGGTGCGTCAGGGTGGTGCCCGGGCGGTTGCAAGCCTGGTAGAGCTGCCCGGAACGATGACCGTTTGGCGACTGGCGTGGGCGTTGTGTCTGGTCATGCCGGCGGGGGCCGGTGCCGCCGAACCGCTGCGGCTGGGCCTGCTGCACACATTGTCGCCGGCGCCGTTCTACATGGCTCAAGAACGGGGTTATTTCCGTGATGACGGCATTGATCTCGGCTTTCGCTTCTTCGAATCGGCGCAGCCGATCGCCGCCGCGGCGGTGGCAGGCGATGTCGATGTCGGTGTCACTGCCCTGACCGGGGGATTTTTCAACCTGGCGGAGAAGGGCACGCTGAAGGTCATCGGCGGCGGCCTGCACGAACAGCGTGGCTATGAGGGATCGGCGCTGCTGGTCTCGGACAAGGCGTTTGATGCAGGCTTGACGCGGGTGGACGCATTGCCGGGTCATAGCTTTGCGATCAGCCAGTATGGCTCCTCGTTCCACTACATGGTGGGACGCATTGCCGAAGCGCGCGGCTTCGACATCAAGTCGGTGACGCTGCGGCCGGTGCAGCAGGTCGCCAACATGGTGGCGGCGGTCGCCTCGGGGCAGGTGGATGCGACGATCGCCATCGCCTCGATGGCCAAACCGCTGGCCGCGGCGGGACAGGCGCACATAGTGGCATGGGTGGGCGATCTGGTGCCGTATCAGATCACCGCGGTGTTCGCCACCAGCTTCATGATCGCCAACAAGCCGGATCTGCTGCGGCATTTCGCCAGCGCGTATCAGCGCGGCGTGGCCGACTACCGGGAGGCGTTTTTGCGGCTTGACCCGAGCGGCCATCCGATTGTCGACGACAAGACCGAGGCCGCCATCCGTCTGCTGACAAAGTATGTCTTTACCGGAGATGCCGAGGCGCGGCGCAAGATCCTGCAGGGGGTCGGCTATTATGACGCTGGCGGTGCCCTGGACGTCGCGGACGTGCTGGACCAGGTGCGCTGGTTCAAGGCGCAAGGCCTGGTCAAGGGCAACACCGACCCGAGCGGCATGCTCGACACCCGCTTCCTGCCGACCCGATGAGTTGGGGCCGATGAGTTGGGGCCGGTGACGGACGGGCTGCGCCTGACGGTGGAGCATGTCAGCCACCGCTATGGCAACCTGGAGGTGCTGCGCGACATCGACCTGACGGCGGAAGCCGGCCAGGTGATGGTGTTGGTTGGCCCGTCCGGCTGCGGTAAATCCACCTTGCTGGGCATCATCGGCGGGCTGCTGTCGCCCTCCGCTGGCAGCGTCCGATGCGACCGGCTATGTCCCTTCGGACTGCCTCAATCCGCTGACCTACGTGTTCCAGGATTTCGCCTTGCTGCCGTGGCGGAGCGTCGCCGGTAATGTATCGCTGGCGTTGGAGAACCGTCTCGGACGGGCCGAGCGTGCGGCGAACGCGTCGCGGAGGTACTGGCGCTGACGGGTCTGACAGAGTTCGCCGCCGCCTGGCCTCGACAGCTTTCCGGCGGGATGCGCCAGCGGGTCGGCATCGCCCGCGCCCTGGCGGTGCGCCCCGCCTGCCTGCTGCTGGATGAGCCGCTCTCGGCGCTGGACGCGCAGAGCCGCGACCTGCTGCTGGAGGAATTTTCCGCCATTATCACCGGGGCGGGCGTTACGGTGGTCTACGTCACCCACAACCTGACTGAGGCGGTGCGACTGGGGCAGCAGATTGTCGTGCTATCGCGCCGCCCCGGACAGGTGCGCGATGTGTTACGCCTGGACCGGCCGCTGACCGGCCGTTCGCCGGCCGACGCCGACCTGGTAGCCTTGGAGCGGCGGCTTTGGCGGATGATCCGCGAGGACGCGGCGGCGGCGGAACGCGAGCGGATCGATGTCCCCGGTTGAGCCGTCTCAATCCGGCCGGCCACCTCTTGATGGCTCTCGGCTGGGCGGGATCACCTCCAGTGGGGTCCGGCCGGATCGGCTTGGACGCGATTGGCGCGATCCCGAAGCACTCGGCATCGATGTGCATGACGATGCCGGCGCCGAGGACGGCCGGCTGCGGCCTGCCCGAATGCGGCTGGATGGCCCGGTCAGGTTCCGCGGTGGCGGGTTCGCGGCAAGCGGACCGGACCTGGGCCGCCGCGGTGACCTTGATCGGGGCGCTGGTGTTGTGGCAGGCGGCGGCCTCGGCCGGCCTGATCCGGACGTTGTTCCTGCCGGCACCGGTTGCGATCGCGCGGGCACTGTGGGCGCTGACCGTCAGCGGCGAGCTTTGGACGCATCTTTCGGCCTCGCTGGCTCGTCTGGCGGTGGGATGGCTGGTGGGGACGCTGTTCGGCATCGGCATGGGGTTGGCGGTCGGGTTGTGGTCGGTGCTGCGCTCGCCCGGCATGGCGCTGGTGGCGGCGTTGTTTCCGATCCCGAAGATCGCGCTGGTGCCGCTGTTCATCATCTGGTTCGGTATCGGCGAGGGCTCCAAGATCGTCACCCTGGCCTTCGGGGTGTTCTTCCCGACGGTGATCGCGACCGCCGGCGGGGTCGACAACGTGCCGCGTGGGCTGATCCGGATGGGGCAGAGTTTCGGCCTGTCCAACGCCGCCATCGTTCGCAAGATCGTGCTGCCGGCGGCGCTGCCGGCGATCCTGAGCGGATTCCGCGTAACCACCTCGATCGCCATCGTGCTGTTGGTGGCGGCGGAGATGATAGGCGCCGAACAGGGCATCGGCGCGTTCGTGCTGTCGGCCGGGAACCTGTACGACACCGATAATCTGCTGGCGGGCATCGTGGTGCTCTCGTTGCTTGGACTGCTGGTGTCGTGGGTGATTGGACGACTGGAGCGGATCTTTTTAAGCTGGCGGTAGGCTTCGCCTTGCGCCACACCGACTTGTGTGGTCTGTTGCATGCATGGCCCGACCCGAAGACATCCCCCAGCCGACCCGCGACGCCGTGTTGAACCTGGCGTGCCCGGCCTTCGAGACGACGCCTTTTGTCGCCGGCCCGAAGCTGGCGAAGCGGCGCATCGCCATCCTGACCAGTGCGGCACTGATCAGCCGCGGCGACACGCCGTTTCCATTCGGCTCCGGCGAGTGCCGCTTCCTGCCGGCCGACCTGCCGGCGAAGGATTTGCTGCTCAGCCATGTCTCGATCAACTTCGATCGGGCGGGCTGGCAGCGTGATATCAACGTCGTCTATCCGATCGACCGGCTGCGTGAGCTTGCGGCGGCAGGCGAGATCGGCGGCGTGGCGCGAGACCCACTACACGGTGATGGGGTCCACTGATCCGGCGGCGATGGAACAGGCGGTCGATCAGATCGAGGGGCAATTGCGGCAGGAGCGGATCGATTCCGTTCTGCTCACCCCTGTCTGACCGCTTTGCACGCGCGCCGTGTGCGCGCTGGCCCATCGACTGGAAGAGCGGGGGTTCTCCACCGTGGCGATCGCGGCGGTGCGTGCGCAGGCCGAAAAAACCCGCCCGCCGCGCGCCCTGTGGACCGCCGCGATGCTCGGCCGTCCGATCGGCGAGCCCGGCGATCCGGCATTTCAGATGCGTCTGATCCGAGCCGCCCTGGCGTTGCTGGAGCGGACGGATGGCCCAGTGATCCTGGAAGATTTCCCCGACGATCCGCCCGGCTGGACGGACAACCCTGCCTGGGCGGCGCCGGCGCTGACGGCGCGGGGCGCGGGCCGAACCGCGGCGGAATGGCAGGCGGCGTTCGCGGCGGAATTGCAGGAATTGCTGCCGTTATGGCAGGCGGCCCAGGCTCGCTTCGGCCGGACCTCGGTCGGATTGAGTTTCCAGGCTCCGGCGGCGTGGCCCGCGTTTGCGGCAGCGTTCCTCGATGGCGACCTGCCAAGCGTGGCGGCGCTGGACACGCCGGCATTGGCGTTGCGGTTTCTCTGCGACGATATCAAGGCGCTGTACGGCGAAGCGGCTCAGGCAGTCGGGCCGGCGCCGTCGGCGAAACAGGTGGATACATGGTTCTGGCGGCAGACCGTGGCGGGCAGGTTGCTGCGGGCGCTGCGGCTGCGGGCGATGGAGAGCGAGAACAACGCGTTGAAAACGGTGGGCGGCCGGTTTTTCGTGCCGGCTCCGTGGGTAGCGCTCTAAGCCGTTTTCGCGCGAGGCCGCCTCGGCTTGTTTAACTGTCGATTGAGGCGACGAATTTTCTATTGCTGATTTGCGCCGGCCGCCTGGTCGAACTCCGCCGCGCTGATCCCCAAGCGTCGCAGCCGCCGCCCGGATGTCGCGCCAGGTGGTGTCGTCCACTTCGATGCCTTGCTCCTGGCGGCGGGCGGCGTAGCGCTTTTCGGGCTCGCCCGGGACCAGCACCTCGTCGAAGCCAGGGGCCGGTCGCGCCGACTTGACGTGCTGCTTCACCGCCTGGATGTCAGCCGCGATCGCATCCGGATCGCCCAGCTTCGACAGGTCGATGACGGTTGCGAGCATGGAGTTCAGCACGCCGCCCTTGGCGTCATGGAATGCCCCTTGGCCGCCGGCGACCGCCGCGGCCATGATCTCGCACATCACCGCTAGGCCGGAGCCTTTATGCGTGCCGAACGCCCGCAGCGCGCCGGTGTGGTCGCGGATAAAGCCGGCAGGATCGTTGGTGGGCCGGCCTTCGGCATCGATCAGGCAGCCATCCGGAACCGGCACGCCCTTGTTGTAGGCCACCCTGGCCTTGCCGGCGGCGATCGTGGTGGTCGCCATGTCCAGCATCACCGCCGGCCCGTCCGCGCCGGGGACCGCAGCGCAGAACGGGTTGGTGCCCAGCCGAGGTTCGGCCGCGCCCCAGGTTGCTTGCACATCATGGTGGTCGGCGACGTTGACGAAGGCGGTGAACGCGCAGCCGGCCCGGGCGGCGAGTTCGCCATAGGTGCCGATACGACCGACATGCGAGGAGTTTCGCAGCGCCAGCACGCAGGCACCAAGTTCCTTCGCGCGCTCGATGGCGCGCCGCACGGCATCCGCCGCCATGCGCTGGCCATAGCCGCGGCGCGCGTCGATCACCAGCAGGGCACCGGCATCCAGCACGGTATCGGCGGTCTGGTTCGGCACCAGCAGCCCGTCCGTCAGCAGCCGGACATAGGTTGGCAGCATGCCGACCCCATGGCTGTCATGGCCGGCGAGGTTGGCGCGAACCAGGTGATCGGCGACTTCCGCGGCCTCCGCCTCCTCACTGCCCATGCGGCGGGCGATCAGGTGGGAGATGGCATAGAGCGCGTGAGGTGGGAGAGTCGGCATGGCGATGACCTGGCACGGGTTACGGAACAACTGCGCCGGGCAAGAAGACTCGCTCGGCGGCGCATCAAGCCACGTTACCTCGGACACGGAAACCCGCTTGTGGGAGGTTATCGCCACAAGAAGCCGGCGGAATTGACGCATCCGCCAGCTTTGCAGCGCTACCCGCTGCCCACGCGCGTCCGGACTGGCCGCTGTCGCATCATGGCCGTAGGTGACCCGACAAGCCAAGCCATGCCGAGAAGGCAACGACGGTCAGCCGCCCTCGCTGCTCCTGCTGCGGCGGCTTGACCGAGGCGCGGGAACGGCTGGCGCCACTACCGGGGCGACAGAACCATGACCATCTGGCGGTTTTCCATCCGCGGCATCTGCTCGACCTTGGAGGTCGTGTCCATTTCCGCTCTGATCCGTTCCAACACGCGGACACCGATGTCCTGGTGGGCCATCTCACGGCCGCGGAACCGCAGCGTCACCTTGACCTTGTCGCCCTCTTCGATGAACGACTTCATGGCGCGCATCTTCACCTGATAGTCGTTCTCGTCGATGTTGGGGCGGACCTTGATCTCCTTGATCTCGATGACTTTTTGCTTCTTCTTGGCCTCGTTCTTCTTTTTTTGCTGTTCGTATTTGAATTTGCCGAAATCCAGGATCTTGCAGACCGGCGGATCGGCGTTCGGACTGATCTCCACCAGGTCGAGGCCGACTGAGAAGGCGCGTTGCATCGCCTCGCGGGCGGACATAACGCCCTGCATTTCGCCGAGCTCGATCGATCAGGCGTACCTGGGGGATGCGGATTTCCTCGTTTACACGCGGGCCGTCGCGGGTTGGCGGGGCGGCCATTGGTCCTCTGGCTATCGTTCTCTCCTGTCTCTGTTGCAAAGCATCCGCGCGCAGCCGGCTGTAGTCTGACGCTGACACGCACCTCCCGCCGTGTATCAGCAACAGGTATTCTGCTCGAAAGCCGAAGCCAAAAGCAAGCCATCTCGCAGGATGACCACGCCGCAGGCCTCGAATTATGCACGGAAGGTGAGGGCTGCCGGGTCAGACCGTAGCCTTTAGATCGGGTGGCGTGGCTTCGGATGCAAGCATGGCGACCGCTTCGTCTGCAGCGGGACGATGTCCTGCGCCTGGCTGCCCAAGCCGGCGCAGCGCGACGGTTCGGGTTTCCGCCTCCTTGCGGCCGACCACAGCCAGCACCGGGACATGCGCCAGGCTATGTTCGCGGACCTTGGCGTTGATCTTCTGGTTGGTCAGGTCGGTGTTCACCGTCAGGCCGGCGCGGGCAAAGGCGGCGGCGGCTTCGCGTGCATAGTCGTCGGCGTCGGACACGATCGTCGCCACCACCACCTGCACCGGCGCCAGCCACAAGCGGGAATCGGCCGGCATATTGCTCGATCAGGATGCCCAGGAAGCGCTCGAAACTGCCCAGGATCGCGCGATGCAGCATGACCGGGCGGTGACGGGCCCCATCCTCCCCGACATACTCGGCGTCCAGGCGTTCCGGCATGTTGAAATCGACCTGCAGCGTGCCGCATTGCCAGTCGCGGCCGATGGCGTCGCGCAGCACAAATTCCAGCTTCGGGCCGTAGAACGCGCCTTCGCCAGGGTTGAGCTCGAAGTCCACGCCGGCGATGGCGCAGGCTTCGCGCAGCGCGTCCTCGGCCTGGTCCCACACTTCGTCGCTGCCGGTGCGGGCTTCCGGCCGGTCAGCTGAACTTGATGCGGAAGTCGGGGAAGCCGAAATCGCGGTAGACGGTGGACAGCAATTCGACGAAGCGCGCGGTTTCCGGCGCGATCTGCTCTTGCGTGCAAAAGATATGGGCGTCGTCCTGGGTGAACGCCCGCACCCGCATGATGCCGTGCAGCGCGCCGGAGGGCTCGTAGCGATGGCACGAGCCGAATTCGGCCATGCGCAACGGCAGCTCCCGGTAGGAACGCACGCCCTGGCGGAAAATCTGCACATGGCACGGGCAGTTCATCGGCTTCAGGGCGAGGAATTTGTCCTCGTCCTCCACCTGGGCGATGAACATGTTCTGCCGGTAGTTGTCCCAGTGGCCGGACTTCTCCCACAGCGATCGGTCGACCAGCTGCGGCGTCTTGACCTCCTGGTAGCCGGCGGCCTCCAGGCGGCGGCGCATATAGGCCTCGACCGTGCGATACAGCTTCCAGCCCTTCGGGTGCCAGAAGATCGAGCCGACCGCTTCCTCCTGGATATGGAACAGGTCCATCTCCTTGCCGATGCGGCGGTGGTCGCGGCGTTCGGCTTCCTCCAGCATATGCAGGTAGGCGTCGAGCTCCTTCTGGTCGCGCCAGGCGGTGCCGTAGATGCGCGACAGCATGGCGTTGCGATGATCGCCCCGCCAATAGGCGCCGGCCGCCTTCATCAGTTTGAACGCGGTGCCGACATCGGCGGTGGAGCGCATGTGCGGCCCGCGGCACAGGTCGATCCAGTCGCCCTGGCTGTACAGCGTGATGGTTTCCGTGGCCGGCAGGTCCTGGATCAGCTGCGCCTTGTATTTCTCGCCCTTGGCCTGGAAGAAGGCGATGGCCTCGTCGCGGTCGATCACCTGGCGCTCGAACTTGGCGCCGCGGGCGATGATTTCGCGCATCTTCGCCTCGATGGCGGGGAAATCGTCTGGGGTGAACGGCTCGTTGCGGGCGAAATCGTAGTAGAAGCCGTTCTCGATCGGTGGGCCGATGGTGACCTGGGTGCCGGGATACAGGTCCTGCACCGCCTCGGCCAGAACGTGCGCGGCGTCGTGGCGGATCATCTCCAGCGCCTCGGGGTCGCGGCGGGTGATGAACACCAGGTTGGCGTCGTGCTCGATCGGGGTGGCAAGATCGACCGTCTTGCCGTCCAGCTTCATCGCCAGCGCGGCGCGGGCCAGACCGGGGCCGATCGCGGCGGCCACGTCGGCACCGGTCAGAGCCGCCGCTGGCGCATCGAACTGGCGCACGGAACCGTCGGGCAGGGTAATCGCGGGCATGGGCTAGAGGTCCTGATGTTGAGCGGCCGTTTCTATGGCGCCGCGAGGGCCTTGCCGCAACCCTTGGCTGACGCGGACAGAGTTTCGGTCGTCGGACTACTTGACGGTGATGCTGCCGACCATCCCGTCCCAATCATGGTCGGCGCAGGTCAGCTTGTAGTCGCCCTTGATGCGCGGCAGCAGATCGACGCGGGCTGATTCGCCTGGCTGGACGACGACCTCGGTGCCGCCATTGGCGAGTGCGCGCTTGTTCCGAACGGTCGAGGCACGGAAGAACTCGGGCGCGGTGAACTCATGCATGTCCTTGCCGTGGTTTTGCAGCCGAAGCTCATAGGCTTTGCCCTGCTGGAAGATCACATGGTCGGGTTGGAAGCTATTGTCGACCATGACAACGGTGATCGGTTGGGCATGATCCCATGGGTCGGCGGCTTGCGCAGGGGCCGCCAGGAATAAGGTGAGCAAGCTGGTGCTCAGCAGGCGGTTGACGCGGGGTATCTTGGGCATCGGGCCTCGTGGCGGTTGTGGGCGGATCGGGACGATAGGCCGGATCCGGCGCAAAAGGGATGGACGACCGCGTCGCGCGTCTTCGTGTCCATTGCGTGATAATCTGGCTTGATCTCCATCGCGCTGCCATCTTCAATGGGCGCAGCTTGAGGAAGTCGATCGATGCTCTATGAAGTCATGCATTCGTCGCAAGTCGCCGGCGCACCTGACAACCCGCGGGCGCTTGGATTTCTCTACAACCATGGTGGGCTGAACAATCAGAAAATGGCGATAGCCGGCTTGCTTGTATCGGCAATCGAAAAGCGACTCACCGTCAACCTGCCTTATATCTACGTCAAGGACCAGCGGACCGACGAGGAGTATCTGGCGCGCTTTCAGGATGTGTTTGAGCTTGATGCCGTCAACGATTTTGCCAGGCAACACGATCTTTCGATCGGCCACCTGGGTGCCAGCGGGGTACGCGGAGGTTGGGACTATTTCGATCACTTTGGCGGCGTTCTCGGCACCGGTTCCGACCCGAAAGTGCTTGATGCAGCCTTGGACGCCTTGGCCAGCCTGCGGCCGCGCATCGCTTCCAGCCCGATTTTCCTGCGGCTGAAGGATTTCCTGTTCGCCACGCTGGGTATTCGGATGGCGGTTCAACTGCGAATCGAACATGATTGGCAGGTTCACGCTCAGGGCCTGCGGTCGGCGCTTGGCGACGCCGAAGATTATGCCATCGGTTTCGCCGAGATATTGTCAAAGGTCAGGACGACCTTTCCCGACCTCCGGCTTGCCTACATTACCGCCGACGAGCGGTCCATGCCGGCCACGAAAGAGGAGATCCGGGCGTTCTCGCGGGCACAATTCGGCATCGATCTGCTTTGGAAGAGTGACCTGCTGGGCAGTCAGCAGATTGAACAGCTAAATCCGCTCGACCTGTCCGTGCTTGACTTCGAGGTGGCGAGATACTGCCCGCAATTTGTCGGGCAAACCGCGTCGACTTTTGCGAACATGACATGCCTGGAGAAATTCGCCAGAACAAGGTCGGATGTCACTGGGCAGTATATCTACAACTGTCTTGGCGATCGGGTAAGGGAGAGAAAGGATAACGGGTTCACTGCCTCTGCCCACTCCGCGCTGCGGCCGAGGGAGGTGGTGCATGACGCGTCATGGCGTGTGTCGATGGCGTCATGTAGGTGTAGCACGATCCGGCCCTTATGGAACGATTAGACTGGGCCAGGGATGGCTGGCCCGGACGTGGCAGCGAGGCAGATCTGCTCCGAGGTCGGATAGCCGTAGACCTCTATCTCGTCCAAATGCAGACAACCGGCCGAACGCAGCCGCAGCATGACGAAGCGAAACGCCGCGGCCGGACTGCAAAAAACCACCAGCGGCGTGCCGTCGAAACCGAACGGCTCGGGACCGGTGTGCGATAGCAGTGTGATCCAGTTGCCGCCATCGCCGCTCACCAGCACATCCAGTTCATTGGCGCGCGCCGCAACCGCCGGGTCATCGCGCCGGTTGTAGAGATGAATCTCGACGATGCGGTGCGGCGTCAGCATATCCAGGATCCACCAAGGCCGCATCTCGTACCGGGTGTGGAAGCCGTAAAGGCCGGTCCGTACGCCGTTGTTTCCGCCGCCGGCGACACGGCTGAGCGCTGGTTCCACGCCGTCCGGTTCGAACACCGAGCTTTGCCAGGACGGCTTGTTAAGAGCCACGTTTTTACAGGACAACGGTACGCCAGGGGGCGCGCTGCCCGAAACGCATCGCCGGTTCCGTATAGCGGTGCCAATACTCCGCCAGGTAGGTGTCGTACACTTCGTTGGTCGCGTTCAGTATCGACATGTGCACGCCGGTTTCGTAGATCGCGCGCCATTCGTCACCGTTCGGAAAGCCGCCGCGGCGCCAGCGCCGCAGGAAATCCTCCTCTGACTTGAACTGGAAATGCGCGATATAGGCACGGCTCAACACCGCTTCGGCAAACCCGTCGCGCATGATGAAGGCGTTGGCGCTTGCCGGGAAATCCGCCGAGTATCCCTCCGTCGAAGAATACAGCACGTCGCGGCAACGGACGCCGGGCAATTTGTAGTTGTCGAGAAAGTGCCAGAATGCCCCTAGGCCGTGACTCCGACGGATCGCCGCCGCCTCGATGCTGGCCGCTCGGCACAGCATCTTGGTGTGAGCATCCGGCCGGCGGGCCCGGCGCAGGTAGGTAATGAGCGTGGCTGAGTCCTCCCGCCGCACCCGGTCGCTGTGGCCGTAGATGATCCAGTTGAAATACAGACAATCGACGACGGCTTCATATTCCAGCATGAAGGCAGCGATATCGTTCAGACCCTTCAGTACGAAGAATTCATCGATATCCAGGAAGGAGAACCATTCTGTCTCGTGCTTGAACGTTTCAAGGAAGTGCAGGTACATCTCGGTCTGCTCGCCGACCGTTGGCCAGTACTGGAACGTGACAAAGGGATCGGGGCCATAGGCGTACGGCGCGATGACGCGAAACAGCGCGGTCGGGATCATCGTCGTTGCAATACAGGTAGATGTGACCGAAGCCGATCGACTTGTGGTATTCCACCCATTCCTGGATTTGCGTCTCCTCCCATCGAGCGCAGGCGACGAGGGAGAATCTGTGTTTGGGCATGGGCGGGTCCGGGACTGCTGACAGCGGCATTTAGCGTGCCTGTCCCGCGCAAGTCATGCGCCATGTCGATCGATTGTTGAAAAGTTTCGCCGTCGCAGTGGCGGACGCCATCAAGCGCTGCTTGATAAGGGTTGCGCCACATCCTCCAGCGATTTTCCGGCCGCCTCGACGCCGAGCAGTGTTTCGCAGACGGCGGCGGCAATCATCAGTGCGGCGGCGCCGGCATAGCCGCCGGCCACTGCCCATTGGCTGCCGGAGCCGATCAGGATGCCGAACAGGAACGGTGCGCTGACCCCGCCGATCAGGGTGCCGAGGGCATAGAACAGGGCGATCGCCATGGCCCTGGTTTCCAAGGGGAAGATTTCGCTGGCGGTGAGGTAGGCTGAACTGGCGGCGGCGGAGGCGACGAAGAAGACCGCGATCCAGCAGGCGGTCTGTGTCCAGGCGGTCAGCAGATCCATGCCGAACAACGCCGCCACACCGGCCAGCATCAAGCCGGCCAGCCCGTAGGTGCCGGCGATCATCTTCTTGCGGCCAATCGTGTCGAACAGGTGCCCGAGCAGCAGCGGCCCCAGGAAGTTGCCCACCGCCAGAGGCAGGATGTAAAGGCCGGCCCGTGCCTCCTGGATGTGGTAGAATTTCGTCAGGACCAGCCCGTAGGTGAAAAACACCGCGTTGAACAGGAAGGCCTGCGCGACCATCAGGGTCAGCGCGACAACGCTGCGGCCGCGGTTCTTGCCCAGCATCGCGCGCAGGATCAGGCCAAACCCGAACACCTTGCGCGGGCGCACTTTCAGCGTGCCTTTCGCCGGCGGCAGCGGCTTGCTCACCTTGCGCTCGATCTCGCTGGTGGTCTGTTTTGCCTCCTGCTCCCGCCCATGGGTGATCTGCCAGCGGGGGCTTTCCGGGACGAAGCGGCGGAGGAACAAGATACAGCCGCCCAGCGCCGCGCCGATGCCGAAGGCCAGGCGCCATCCAAGGTCGATGCCGACGATCCGGCCCGACAGCAGCAGCAGCGAGCCGGCGGCGCCGACTGCTGCGCCGGCCCAGTAGCTGCCGTTCACGATCAGGTCGATCCGCCCGCGCAGGCGCGCCGGGATCAACTCGTCGATGGCCGAGTTGATCGCGGCGTATTCGCCGCCGATGCCCAAGCCGGTGAGGCAGCGGACGGCGGCGAAGGACCAGAAATCCCAGGCGAACGCACTGCACAGGACGCCCAGCACGTAGATGCCGAGCGTGACGTTGAAGATCGGACGGCGGCCGAAGCGATCGGTGAGCCAGCCGAACAGCAAGGCACCCGCCACCGCGCCGGCGACGTAGCAGGCGGCGACGCTACCGACGTCCTGATCGGTCAGGCCGAGTGTCTGCTTGTCCTTCAGTATGGGCCCGATCGAGCCGACGATGGTCACTTCCAGACCATCCAAACCCAGGTGATGCCAAGCGCGACGACGACCAGGACATGGAACCGGCTCCAGGGCAGGCGGTCCATGCGGGCCGGAATGTCGGTGGTGATTTCAGGCGCGTTCATGCCGATCGTCTCCATTTCGGGATGCCGCGCCGGGCTTTCCCGTGCCCGCTTCGGTCCACATCGTTTAGTCTTGCCCCGGCTGCGCCAATCGCTCGGCCGGTCCGACTGGTCCGAACAATACAGCGGACAGCGCAGCCGGGCCGCCCGAGTTGCCTTGGCGCGCGGTAACGTGGTCAGCCTCGGCGCCCGCGCGCCGAGCGGCCGCGCAGGCGATGCAACCCGTGAGGAAAAATATAGGCCCTGAGAACGATCGTCGCAATCCGACGTCGGGCGGGCGCCAACATCGGGAGCGATGCCGCTCTGGTTAATGCGGGTAACAGCAAGAAAACAAGAAGGCGCGGGAGGTGACGTCTGATCAGCGGAACCTCTGGTATGAGCCCCCGCCGGTTCATCCCATGAATGGCGAATCCGGTGCGATCATCGACGCTTTCATCCGCGCCAGCGGATAGTGCGCACTGACATAGAAGCCGCGATCGCCGAACTGCACGGTATGGCGCCGGTCAGGGTGATGCCTGAACCAGAACGGCGTGGTGGTCGCCGGATGATAATGCGTCACGCAGGACAGCCGGCTGGTGTCGTCGGGCAGCGACCGCGGGTGGCTCCGGTGCACCAGGTCGGCCGCCCAGATGAACACGTCGCCCTTCCTGGCGATAAAGCGTTCGTAGGTCATGTCGTGCCGGCGGCAGGCCGCCTCCAACTCGTTGATGTAGAGCGCCGGATCGTCGACCGCGAAATTCATCCGCTTGGTGCCGTCCTGGAAGACGTAGTGCGGCAGCTTGTGGCTCCGGTCGAAGAAGGCGAGTTCACCGCTGCCCTCGACAACATCCTCGAGGGCGATCCAGCTCGCCACCAGCAGCAGCGGATCGTCGATGGTGACCACCGACGTGTCCTGATGGACCTGATGTCCGTTGCTCCTTTGAAAGAGCAATTGCTGCGACACGATGGGCGGTGCCTCGAACACGATGGACAGAAAGCGCGCGATCCTCGGGTGCAGGCAGGCTTCGCGCGACGAGGCCAGATTAACGTGCAGATCAAACAGGCTTTCGTACCGGTCGGGTGTGTTGCCGGACAACTTCTTGCCGGATAGGTTGGCGCGGTGGTTGGTGGTCAGGAACATCCCGCGATGTTGGTGATGCGAGCGGACATCGGCGGCGAATTTGTCGATCAGCTCGGCTTCGATCCCGCCGCGCCAGACGAGCCACCCATGCTCGATGAAGTGGGCCAGGTCGTCGCGTTCGGCCTTGCGGATCTTGCGTGACTTGTAGAGCGCCGCCAGTCGCTGCATGGCATCCGGCGTGTCTGTCCAGAGCGTCTTGAGACCGAGGGTGTCGCCCGGCGCTGCCCACATGATCGCCTCATGGAATGTACCGGGTGGTGTATAAAACCGTGCTGTGGCCGCTGTCCATGGGCAAGCGTTCGCCGGTTAAGCGCCGATTCGCAGCTCGCCGGCATGATTGAAGCGGGAACGATACGAACGACCTTGGGCGAGAACCTCGGACTGATCAATGCTGGCAACTTGAAGCGGGCTCATGCGCTGATCGAGAGCAGACGTGCCCGCGGCAAGATCGTGCTGGAAGGCTTCGGCGGGTGAGGTGATCGCATACCAATCGGCGTTGAGATTGACGCACCGGAAGCTCCCCAATGTCATCCCCGGCGAAGGCCGGGGACCTACGACTGGCAAGCGTGGAGGCGGCGAAGACGTGGGTCCCCGGCCTTCGCCGGGGATGACACGGGTGTATGTGCCGCACCATACGCCCACTTGTTGACGTTGATCTCCTGGGCCCGTACTAGAACGGGATTTCGTCGTCCAGATCGCCGCCTTTCGGTGCGTCCCACGAGGGACCGCCGGCCGCACCCCGGCCACTTGGCCGAGAGGCCGCCGCGCCAGCCGGCGCCCGCTCCCGCGCCGTGTAGCCGCCGCCGGCCGCGTTCGGCCTCGGGCCCGCCACCGTAACCACCGCCTTCACTGCCGCCGGAGCGGCCATCCAGCATCGTGAGCTGGCCGTTGAAGCGACCAATCACTACTTCCGTGGTGTAGCGCTCCTGCCCCTGCTGATCGGTCCATTTGCGCGTCTGCAGCGACCCTTCCGCGTAGATCTTGGCGCCCTTCTTCAGGAACCGCTCCGCCACATCCGCGACTCGGTCGTTGAAGATCACCACGCGGTGCCACTCGGTCTTCTCCTTGCGCTCACCGGAGGCGCGGTCGTTCCATGTTTCGCTGGTCGCCAGCGTCAGATTGACGATCTTGCTGCCATCCTGCGTGGTCCGCACTTCGGGATCTTTGCCCAGGTTCCCCACCAGAATTACCTTGTTGACGCTACCGGCCATCGACCTAATCCTTTCCCAAGACTCCAAACCCTTGCGCCGCCGTTCCAGGACCGACGACGCGCCGGCGCGTATGGCAGATCCGATACATCCCGGCGATTCGCGCCTGCCCCGCGGATGCTCGATTCTCTGCCATCGATACTAGCCCAACCACCCTATACGGGCCACATGGTTAAAAATCTTCCAACACTTCCTGGAAAATGGCATATGGTCCTGGAACATCCATAGAACATAATCTCTTGCACCTCAAATTGCCAACCACGAAAACCACCCAGCCTCCTCCGCCCAGACCAGCCACAAGATTGGAGACAACAGGATCCATGGCCGGCTCCATCCACGTGCGCGGCGCACGAGAGCACAACCTCAAGAATGTGGATGTGGTCATCCCGCGCGATTCGCTCACTGTCATTACCGGGCTGTCCGGGTCGGGCAAATCCTCGCTCGCCTTCGACACCATCTATGCCGAGGGCCAGCGCCGCTATGTCAAGTCGCTGTCGGCCTACGCCCGCCAGTTCCTGGAGCTGATGGGCAAGCCGGACGTCGACAGCATCGACGGGCTGTCGCCGGCGATATCTATCGAACAGAAAACCACCTCGAAGAATCCGCGCTCGACCGTCGGCACGGTGACCGAGATCCACGACTACATGCGGCTGCTTTGGGCGCGCACCGGCGTGCCCTATTCGCCTGCCACCGGGCTGCCGATCGAGGCACAGACCGTCTCCCAGATGGTCGACCGGGTGATGGCGATGCCGGAGGGCACGCGGCTGCTGCTGCTTGCCCCGGTGGTGCGCGACCGCAAGGGCGAATACCGCAAGGAACTGGCCGAGCTGCAGCGCCGCGGGTTCACGCGGGTGAAGGTCGACGGCACGCTGTATGAGATCGGCGACGTTCCGGCGCTCAACCGCAAGATCAAGCACGAGATCGAGGCTGTGGTCGACCGGATCGTGGTCCGCGAGGGCGTCGCCTCCCGCCTGGCCGACAGTTTCGAGACCGCGCTGGCGATGTCGGACGGCGTGGTCTTCGCGGAACACGCCGAAACAGCCGAGCGGACGGTGTTCTCGTCACGCTTCGCCTGTCCCGTCAGCGGCTTCAGCATCGAGGAAATCGAGCCGCGGCTGTTCAGCTTCAATTCGCCGCATGGTGCCTGCCCGGCCTGCGACGGCCTGGGCGTGGAGACGTTTTTCGATCCCGGCCTGGTGGTGCCCGACGATCGCGCGAGCTTGGCCGACGGCGCCATCGCACCGTGGACCGGCGCGCAGTCACCCTACTACGAACAGACGCTGCAAAGCCTGGCGCGCCACTACCAGCAGACCACCAAGACGCCGTGGCGCGACCTGCCGGACAATGTGCGCGAGGCGATCCTGCATGGATCGGCGGATGAACCGATTGCCTTCACCTACAAGGACGGCACCCGCAACTACACGGTGACCAAACCGTTCGAGGGGGTGTTGAAGAACCTGCAGCGCCGCTGGCAGGAAACCGACAGCGTCTGGGTGCGGGAGGAGATGTCGCGCTACCAGGCGGAAAAACCCTGCGCCGTTTGCAACGGTGCCCGCCTGAAGCCGGAAGCCTTGTCGGTGCGTGTCGCCGGAAAAAACATCGCCGAGGCCTCGGAGCAGTCGATCCGCGCGGCGCTTGGCTGGTTCCAGGCGGTGCTGCCGCAATTGACGCCGCAGCGCCAGGAGATCGCCGGCCGGATCCTGCGGGAGATCGTCGACCGGCTGCGCTTCCTGGTCGATGTCGGGCTGGACTATCTGACGCTGGCCCGCGGCTCCGCCACGCTGTCGGGCGGCAAGTCGCAGCGCATCCGGCTGGCCAGTCAGATCGGCTCCGGCCTGACCGGCGTGCTGTACGTGCTGGACGAGCCCTCGATCGGCCTGCACCAGCGCGACAACGAGCGCCTGCTGGGCACGCTGCGCCGGTTGCGCGACCTGGGCAACACCGTTCTTGTCGTGGAACATGACGAGGATGCCATTCGCGCCGCCGACCACCTGATCGACATGGGTCCCGCCGCCGGGATCAATGGCGGCTGGGTGATCGCCGAGGGGACGCCGGGCCAGGTCGCCGCCAACCCGAAATCGCTCACCGGCGACTATCTGTCCGGTCGCCGTCGGATTGAGATACCGGCGATGCGCCGGCCGATGCAGAAGGACCGCGTGCTGCGCGTCGTCGGTGCGCGCGGCCACAACCTGAAGAACATTTCGGCCAGCTTTCCGCTGGGCACCTTCACCTGTGTCACCGGCGTGTCCGGCGGTGGCAAATCGACGCTGGTGGTCGACACGCTCTACAAGGCGGCCGCGCGCCGGCTGATGGGGGCCGGACTGGTGCCGGCGCCGCATGATCGGGTCGAGGGACTGGAGCAACTGGACAAGATCATCGACATCGACCAGTCGCCGATCGGCCGCACCCCACGGTCCAATCCGGCAACCTATACCGATCTGTTCGCGCCGATCCGCGACTGGTTCGCCGAATTGCCGGAGGCACGAGCGCGCGGCTACAAGCCCGGTCGTTTCAGCTTCAACGTAAAAGGCGGCCGCTGTGAAGCCTGCCAGGGCGACGGGCTGCTGAAGATCGAGATGCATTTCCTGCCCGACGTCTACGTGCGCTGCGATACGTGCAAGGGCAAACGCTACAACCGCGAAACGTTGGAGATAAAGTTCCGCGACAAGTCCATCGCCGAGGTGCTGGCGATGACGGTGGATGAAGCGGTGCCTTATTTCAGCGCGCAGATGCGCATCCACGATCGGCTGAAGATCCTGCAGCAGGTCGGTCTTGGCTATATCGCGCTGGGCCAGCAGGCCACCACCCTGTCCGGTGGCGAAGCGCAACGCATAAAACTGTCCAAGGAACTGGCGAGGCGGGCCACCGGGCGCACTTTGTATATACTGGATGAACCCACCACCGGTCTGCATTTCGAGGACGTGCGCAAATTGCTGGAGGTGCTGCACGCACTGGTCGATCAAGGCAATACGGTGGTGGTGATCGAGCACAACCTGGAGGTCATCAAGACCGCCGACTGGATACTCGATCTTGGCCCTGAAGGCGGTGACGGCGGCGGGTGGATCGTCGCGGACGGAAGTCCGGAGGATATCGCGGCTGATCCGGCGAGCCACACCGGCCGGTTTCTGGCGCCCTTGCTGCCAGGGATCGAGGCCTCGAGGAGGACGCGGCGACGGGCTTGACGTGGGGCTTGTCGTCGGACGAGACACCAAGCTCCAGGATGGCAACTTTTCCAGGTCGCCGCAGCGCCAGCAACCCCGCCTAGGCGTGCTGGCACGAGCCACCTTGCGAGTCTTGTCACTGTTCTCGTAGTACCAGTCGGCGAGCGTGACAGTGCCGTCGGCGGCCATGCGATGCACTGCCCAGTTATGTCTGACGGCAGGCGCGGATCGGCGGCGGCCGCAAGCATGGCATGCCCGGGGCGGCACAACGGGTTGCCGTCATGCCGCCCACTTGGGTCAGAACTTGCTCTGGTCGCCGACCTTCGGCTGCACCGTGGCGGGGGTCGAAGGCGGCTGTGCACTGGTGTTACCGGTTCCCATCGGTGTGGCAGCCGAGGTGGGAGCGGCCGCGCCGGCGCCAGGCGTCGTGACAGGCTTGACCTTGTGCAGATTCTCGTGCTTCGCGGTCGTCATTTGCCGGTCGGAATGTGCAGGCTTTACCGGCGCCGGTGCCTTCGCGTCGCTGCCGCTCGGCTGCTGGGTCAGCGGTGCGGCGGGCTTCGCTCCGCCGTTCGCGGTCGTGTCATTCTGCTGGGCAAAGGCACTGATCGGCAGGATCGCCAGAGCGGTTGCGAACACGCTACCGGAAGCAAGCGTCAAAAGGCGGTTCATCGTCGGTTTCCTTTCCGCCGGGGGAGTTGGATGATCCCGGCCGAGCAGGAGAATGGTCTTCGATTATGACGGGGCCGCGATTTGCCGGCGTCGAAATCATGGCGGACGATGCGAATTTGCATTAAATAGTTCTCATGTCGCCGCGGCCGCCCCAGCAACCCGCACGTCCGCCCGTCGGCGTCTCGGGCCGCTGGTGGCACATCGCCGGCTTGATCCAATCGGCGGGCGCGGCAATGCTGTTCAGACTTCTGCCGGATGCGAGCCGACCCGGATTGATCGGCGGAGCTGATACAAGGGAAAGGCAAATGCCGCTGACCGGAGTGCGGGTCCTCGACCTGACACGTGTGCTCTCGGGCCCGTTCTGCACCGCGCTGCTTGGCGACCTGGGCGCCGACGTCATCAAGGTCGAAGCGCCCGAGGGTGACTCGGTCCGCCGTCAGGGCGCCATCAAGAACGGTCTCTCCTGGTATTTTGCCCAGTTCAATCGCAATAAGCGCTCGATCATGCTGGACCTGCGCAAGCCGCAGGCGAAGCTGATCCTGTCTCGGCTGATCGAGCGATCGGACGTGCTGGTCGAAAACTTCCGCCCCGGCGTGCTGGCCCGCATGGGGTTTCCCGACATCCCGCCTGCATGCGTTGCGGCCGTCGCTGGTAACCTGCTCGATCAACGGCTTTGGCAGCACCGGTCCCTATCGCGATCGTCCGGCGTTCGATTTCATCGCCCAGGCCATGAGCGGCTTCATGAGCGTCAACGGCCGGCCCCAGGATCCGCCGCTGCGCTCGGCTTTGCCGATCAGCGACCTGGTCGCCGGACTGTATGCGGCGCTGAGCATCACCGCCTGCGTGCCGCATGCGCGGGCGACGGGGCAGGGGCAGCAGGCGGAGGTGAGCCTGACCAACAGCCTGGTCAGCCTGCTGGCCTATATCGCCACCAATACCTTTGCCACCGGTCAGGTGCCGGCGCGCAGCGGCAACGACCACCCGATTGCCGCGCCCTATGGACTGTTTCCCACCCGCGACGGAGAGCTCGCGCTGGCGCCGGCGGATGACGTGTTCTTCGGTCGGCTTGCGGACGCGCTTGGTGAGCCCGGGCTGAAAACCGATCCGCTCTATGCGACCCAGGATGCGCGGGTTGCCAACCGGGCGCGGATCAATGCGATTGTCGGCGGCAAGCTGGCCGCCAATACCAGCGCGTACTGGATCGAAACGTTGAATGCCGCCGGCGTGCCCTGCGGACCGGTGCACAGTCTGCCGGCGGTCTTCCGGGACCCGCAGATCCTGGTCCAGGACATGCGCCTCGAGGTTCCCCATCCGGGCCACGGGATCGTTCAGATGCTGGGCTTTCCGATGAAGCTTTCCGCCACCCCTTGCCAGGTGCGCCGCACCGCTCCCGCACTCGGCGAGCACACTGACGAGATCCTGATGGAGCTGGACTACCCCGCGGCCGAACGCGACGCACTGCGGCGGGATCGGGTGATCTGAGACCCGACGTGATCCCGCGGCGGCGTGTGCTGGATCGCCCCGCCTTGCCACGCTAACGTCCAGCCCGATCAGTTGGGGAGCCGAACAATGAGTTGGTCCGCGGCCCAGTACAGCAGCTTCGAGAACGAGCGGACCCGGCCCGTGCGCGACCTGCTGCACGCGGTGCCGACGACCGAGGCGCGGCGCGTCATCGACCTGGGCTGCGGCCCGGGCAACTCCACCGAGGTGCTGGCGGCGCGCTTCCCGGCCGCCGAAATCAGCGGACTCGACCTCTCCCCCGACATGATCGCGGCTGCCCGCAAGCGGCTGCCGGCGCTGCGTTTTGACCTCGGCGGCATCGACACCTGGGATCCGCCGGATCGGTTCGACGTGATCCTGGCGAATGCTGTCCTGCAATGGGTGCCACAGCACGAAACCCTGTTGCCGCGTCTGATGCGCAAGCTTGCATCCGGCGGCAGTCTGGCCGTGCAAATGCCGGACAACCTGGAAGAGCCGGCGCACCGGCTGATGCGACAGGTGGCGGCCGAGGGGCCATGGCGGCAGAAGCTCGCGGGGGCCGCGGCGGCCAGGACCGAACGGCAGAGCGCCGAGTGGTACTATCGTCTGTTGCGCCCACATGCCGCGCGCGTGGATATCTGGCGAACCACCTATCATCATGTGCTGGACGGTGGAACGGACGCGGTGGTCGAATGGTTCAAGGGCAGCGGGTTGCGGCCTTTTCTGGCGCCGCTCGACACGACGGAGGCAGCAGAGTACCTGGCGGCGTATCGTACGGCGCTGGTCGATGCCTATCCGCCGCTGCCGGATGGTTCGGTCCTGTTGCCGTTTCCCCGGCTGTTCATCGTCGCCACGGGCTGATTGCCCGGTCGGCGACGTGCCGCGGGTTACTGGCCCCCGACAAACGTCGACGCCTTGTACCCCTGCGCGAACAGCAACGCGCGCAAGTCTGCGTGGTCGACTTTCGCCCGCGCCGCTTGCGCCACAATCGGCTTGGCATGAAACGCCACGCCGAGGCCGGCGGCGTGCAGCATGTCGAGGTCGTTGGCACCATCCCCCACCGCCAGGGTCGCCGACAGTTTCAGGCCGCGCTGCGCCGCCAGCTCGGTCAAGGCCAAGCGCTTGCTGTCGCGGTCGAGGATCGGCTCCGCGACCTGTCCGGTCAGTGCCGACCCGTCGTCCAGCAGCGTGTTGGCGCGGAACGAATGAAACCCCAATTTGGCGGCAACCTTGCCAGTGAAAAACGAAAATCCGCCCGACACCAGGACCGTCAGCGCGCCGTTTGCCCGCATCGTCGCGACCAGCTCATGCCCGCCCGGGGTCAGCCGCACGCGTTGCCAGGTCTTTTCCAGGGCATCGAGCGGCAGGCCGCGCAGCATGGCGACGCGCTCCCGCAGCGCGGTCTTGAAGTCGAGTTCGCCGTTCATCGCACGTCTGGTGATCGCGGCGATCCGATCACCGAGGCCGGCGAAACCGGCCAGCTCGTCCAGTGTCTCGCCGGTGACCATGGTGCTGTCCATGTCGGCGATCAGCAGCGCCTTGCGGCGACCTCGGGTTTTGACGGTGATGGCATCGACCGGCTTGCCATCGAGCGCGGCGAGCAGCAGGGCCGGATCGGGCGGTGCGGTCAGCTTGATCTGCGCCGCCTCGCCGGCCGACAGGATTTCCGGTTCGGCGCCCTGAACCGCATCACGCACCCGGCCGATCAGCGCCGGTGTGAGGCTGGTTGCCTCACGGCGAGCGACAAGGGTCATGACGTGGGGGAGGGCGGTCATGCCGGCGGACCGTGACAGCGGCGCGATCGAGGTGCAAGCAGTGGCTTGCCGCGGTCCATGGTTCAATGCCGATGCATTGGCGCGGAATGCGGCATGGCAGGTGGCGTCGGCTTTGCCGGCCGGCCGATGAAAGGACCCAGGATGACGACCACGTCAGCCGAGGTGCCAGGGGCGTTGCTCATTGCCGGGCCAACCGCGAGCGGCAAGTCGGCGCTGGCGCTGGCGATCGCTGATCGGATCGACGGAACCATCATCAACACCGATTCGATGCAGGTGTACCGCGAATTGCGTGTGCTGACGGCGCGTCCGACCGCCGATGAAGAGCGCCGCCTGCCGCACCGTCTGTACGGCATCCGCCCAGCGGCCGAGGCTGGCAGCGTCGCTTGGTGGCGGCAGGCTGCCTTGGCGGCGATGGCCGAAGCCCGGGCCGCCGGACGCCGGCCGATCCTGACCGGCGGCAGCGGCCTGTACTTCTCGGCGCTGACGGATGGACTGGCCGAGGTCGCCGATCCCGGTCCGGCTGCCCGTGCCGAGGCGCGCCGCCTGCTGGCCGAACAAGGACCCGCCGCGCTGCACGCCAGCCTGACCCGCGTAGATCCGGCCACCGCCGCGCGCCTGAGGCCGGAAGACAGCCAGCGTATCGCCCGTGCGTGGGAAGTGTGGCGCGGAACCGGGCTCGGCCTTGTCGCGTGGCAGAGCCGGCGCGGCGCTCCGGCACCCTGGCGGTTCTCCGCGATCCTGCTGGATCCGCCGCGTGAATCGCTGCGCGCAGGCGATTGCCACCCGGTTTGACGCCATGTTGCGGCAGGGGGCGCTCGCGGAGGTGCGTGACCTGCTGGCGCTCAATCTTGACTCTGCTCTGCCGGCGATGCGGGCGCACGGCGTGCCGGAACTGTCGGCGCATTTGCGCGGTTCCTTGTCGCTGGACGATGCGCGCCGGCGGACCGAACTCGTCACCCTGCAATACACCAAGCGTCAGGCGACTTGGTTTCGTCATCATCGTCTTGCAGTCCAGCCCCGCGTTTTTATAATTCATGCGCGCTTCGCCGATTGGCGCAATTTTCGGAAAGTGAACGCGACGATTTGTTCACGTTTATTGAAAACATCTGTTGACCCAGGATTTCTGGTAGGCCTATCGCTCCGATCCTCTTCAACAGCGGGAGCCAGTCGATGTCGGCGGAATGGGATCAGTCGGGAGCGGAAATCCTTCTACGCGCGCTCAAGGAGCAGGGCGTAGAGGTCATTTTCGGCTATCCTGGCGGCGCCGTATTGCCGATTTACGACGCGCTGTTCAACCAGAACGCGATCCGTCACATCCTTGTGCGGCACGAGCAGGGGGCGGTGCACGCGGCGGAAGGCTATGCCCGCTCGACGGGACGCGTCGGCGTGGTACTGGTCACCTCGGGTCCAGGTGCCACCAACGCGGTGACCGGACTGGTCGATGCGTTGATGGACAGCATCCCGGTGGTGTGCCTGACCGGGCAGGTGCCGACCCACCTGATCGGCAACGACGCGTTCCAGGAAGCCGACACCACCGGCATCACCCGCCCGGCCACCAAGCACAACTACCTGGTCAAGCGGCCGGAGGACCTGGCACGGGTGGTGCACGAAGCGTTCTATGTGGCGCGCAGCGGCCGGCCCGGTCCGGTGGTCATCGACCTGCCCAAGGATATCGTCATCAACCCGGCGCCCTATGCGGAGCCGGCGTCGCAGCACACCAGCTACCGGCCGCGGACCGAGCCGGACCCGGGCCAGATCGCGCAGGCCGTCGCGCTGCTGAAGCAGGCGCAGCGGCCGATGATCTACACCGGCGGCGGCGTGATCAATTCCGGCCCCGCGGCGTCGGAGGCATTGACGCAACTGGTGCAGGCCACCGGCTTCCCGATCACCAACACGCTGATGGGATTGGGCGCGTTTCCGGCGAGCGATCCCGCAGTTCCTCGGCATGCTGGGCATGCACGGGACCTACGAGGCCAACCTGGCGATGCATGGCTGCGACGTGCTGCTGGCCATCGGCGCGCGCTTCGACGACCGGGTGACCGGGCGGCTGAACGCGTTCAGCCCCAACTCGCGGAAGATTCATATCGACATCGATGGCTCGTCGATCAACAAGAACGTGCCGGTCGAGGTGCCGATCATGGCCGATGCCGGCAAGGCGCTGGACTGCCTTGCTGGCGGCATGGACCACCAACCAGGAGCCGCAGGATGCTCAGGCGCTGGCGAAATGGTGGCGGCGGATCGACGGCTGGCGAGCCAAGCAAAGCCTGAAGTTCACCCAAGACGATGACGCGCGGCAGCATCATCAAGCCGCAATACGCGATCCGGCGGCTGTCCGAGATTACCCGCCAGCGCGGCCGAGGAAATCTACATCACCACCGAGGTCGGCCAGCATCAGATGTGGGCCGCGCAGCACTTCCCCTTCGAGAAACCGAACCGCTGGATGACCTCCGGCGGACTGGGCACCATGGGTTACGGCCTGCCGGCGGCGATGGGGGTGCAGATCGCGCATCCGGATGCGCTGGTGATCGACATCGCCGGCGAGGCGTCGATCCTGATGAACATCCAGGAAATGGGCACGTTGGCGCAGTACCGCCTGCCGGTGAAAGTGTTCATCCTGAACAACCAGTATATGGGCATGGTGCGGCAGTGGCAGGAACTGCTGCACGGCAGTCGTTACTCGGAAACCTATTCGGCGGCGCTGCCTGATTTCGTCAAGCTGGCGGATGCCTTCCATGCCACCGGGATGCAGGCGAAGACCGTGGATCAGCTCGATGACGTGATCCACGCAATGCTCGACTGCCCGACCGCGGTCATCGCCGACATCGCCGTGGACCAGGCGGAGAACTGCTTCCCGATGATCCCCAGCGGCGCGGCGCACAACGAGATGCTGCTGGGGCCGGAACACGAGGATTCCGGGGCTGGGATCACCGACGCCGGACTTGTCCTCGTCTGACGATGGTTTTCCATCCGTGCCGACCGGAGCCTGGCTGGGGATGACAGCTCGCGCGGCTTGATTGTCCCACCGGCGGCTCCGAAGGTCCTGTTCCTCTCGCACTGGTTGAGCTGATGCCCGTTTCCACCGACATGACGCTGCGCAGCGCCACGATCTCGGTCCTGGTCGACAACGAATCCGGCGTGCTGGCGCGCGTCATCGGCCTGTTTTCCGGCCGCGGCTACAACATCGACAGCCTGACGGTCGCCCCCGTCGATGCCGCCGGCGCGCATAGCCGCATCAATGTCGTCACCTCCGGCACCAGCATGGTGATCGAGCAGATCAAGGCGCAGCTCGATCGCCTGGTGCCGGTGCATCGGGTCGCCGACCTGACGATGGACGGCCCGCATGTCGCCCGTGAACTGGCGCTGGTGAAAGTGATCGGCACCGGCGAGCAGCGGGTCGAGGCGCTGCGCATCGCCGACACCTTCCGTGCCCGCGTCGTCGACACCACGCTGGGCAGTTTCGTCTTCGAGCTGACCGGCGCGGTGGAGAAGATCGACGCGTTTATCGAACTGATGCGCGACCTGGGCCTGGCCGAGGTGTCCCGCAGCGGCATCGCGGCGCTGGCCCGGGGCACCAGGGTTATATAATCAATCCAAACGATCCGACTGAGAGGAAGCAGACCATGCGCGTCTACTATGATCGCGATGCCGACGTAAACCTGATCAAGGGCAAGAACGTCGCCATCATCGGCTATGGCAGCCAGGGTCACGCCCATGCCCTGAACCTGAAGGACAGCGGCGTCAAGCAGCTTGCCATCGGGCTGCGGCCGAACTCCGCCGGCGTCGCCAAGGCGGAAGCCGCCGGCCTGAAGGTGATGGACCCGGCCGAGTGCGCCAAATGGGCCGACGTGGTGATGGTGCTGACACCCGATGAGGGCCAGGGCGACCTGTATCGCGAAAAGCTCGGGCCGAACATGAAGTCCGGCGCCGCGCTGGCCTTCGCGCACGGGTTGAACGTGCACTTCAACCTGCTCGACCCGCGTCCGGACATCGACGTGTTCATGATCGCGCCGAAGGGTCCCGGCCACACGGTGCGCAGCGAATACCAGCGCGGCGGCGGCGTCCCTTGCCTGGTGGCGGTTGCGCAGAACCCCTCCGGCAACGCGCTGGAGGTGGCACTGTCCTACGCCTCGGCGATCGGCGGCGGGCGCGCCGGCATCATCGAGACGACGTTCAAGGAGGAATGCGAAACCGACCTGTTCGGTGAGCAGGTCGTGCTGTGCGGCGGCCTGGTCGAGCTGATCAAGGGCGGCTACGAGACGCTGGTGGAAGCCGGCTACGCGCCCGAAATGGCTTATTTCGAGTGCCTGCACGAGGTCAAGCTGATCGTCGACCTGATCTATGAGGGCGGCATCGCCAACATGAACTACTCGATCAGCAACACCGCCGAATATGGCGAATATGTCTCCGGCCCGCGGATCATCAATGACGACGACACAGGCCGAAATGAAGCGCGTGCTGGCCGACATCCAGAGCGGCCGTTTCGCGCGCGACTGGATGCTGGAGAACAAGGTCAACCAGTCCAGCTTCAAGGCCACACGCCGCCGGCTGTCCGAACACCCGATCGAGCAGATCGGCGAGAAGCTGCGCGCCATGATGCCGTGGATCAGCAAGAACGCGCTGGTGGACAAGGCCAGGAACTGAACCAGATTGGCGCGCCGGCAGATCGTGTAGGCGGCTTTGCGGCGTGCCCCGGACGGGACGAAGCGGCCGGCATGGGGCTGCCTTGAACCCTCGCTCGGTGTTGTGGTAGAACAGCATCCATCCTGGAGCCGATTTCAGAACCATGTCCGTGAACCTGTCCATCAAGAACGCGCCCGACCAGGTGGTGCAGCGGCTGCGAGAGCGAGCCGAGCGGCATCATCGGTCGCTGCAAGGCGAGCTGCTGGCCATAGTTGAGGCCGCCGTCCAAGAGGATCGTCCGGCGACACCGGCTGACATCCTCGCTGAGGTCCGCCGGCTAGGCGTGCACACACCCAACGAGTTGGCTGCTCTCGTCCGGGCGGATCGTGACGGCCATTAAGGTGGTCGATGCCTCCGCCTTGGCGGCTTTGCTGTTTGGAGAGCCTGAAGCGGAGACCGTGGCACGTCAGCTTGGCGACGCCCGGCTGGTGGCGCCCGCCCTGCTCGGCTATGAGCTGGCCAATGTGTGCCTGATCAAGACCCGGCGGCATCCCGAGCAGCAGTCGGCGCTGACAGCGGCGTTTGAACTTCGCCATCAACTCGGCATCGAGGAAGTGGCCGTTGATCACGACGGTACTCTGGCGCTTGCCGCGCGGACCGGACTGACCGCCTACGACGCCAGCTACCTGTGGGTGGCACGTCAGCTTGGGGCTGAACTGGTGACGCTGGACCGGCAGCTTGCGACGGCGGAAGCGTCGTCCCATCAAGTCATCCCATCGAAGATATAATTACGGTATTATCGGATCGTCGTCGATCGGGTGAGTGGCCCGGGCGCCGAAGGTACCTGGCATCGTTCCGGTAATTACGGTCAGAAGCGGCGACGCTGAAACGCCCGATCCCGCCGTCATGGCTGCGGGGCAGCGGTTACAACCCAGGGGGACGGCCGGCGATGATTAATGCGTTCGTGTGCGGCGATGGGCCAGCGCAAGGACTACGCCAAGCAACCTCCGGCGCCCCGCTGGGCAGCGCAATCTGGATCGATCTCCTCGGCGCCGACCAGAACGAGATCGATCGGGTGGAGCAGGCAACCGGCTTGCGTGTCCCGACTGAAGCAGAGATCAGCGAGATCGAGACCTCCAGCCGCCTCGCCGTTCGCGACGGTGTGCTCTATCTCAGCATGCCGCTGATCAGCATGCATGAAGACGGCCCGCGGGACGCCTCCGCCGGTTTCGTGCTGTCGAGGGAGCGTCTGATCACGGTCCGCTTCGCCCCCAGCCGTGTCTTCGAGGCCTACGCGGAGCATCTGCCACATGGGGAAGCCCGGCACGAGACCGGTGCGCACATCATGGTCGGTCTGCTGGAGGCCGTCGTCGATCGTCAGGCCGACGTGCTTGAACAGGTGCGTGGTGATCTCGACACGATCTCGCACGGCATCTTCGGCATGGGCACACGGCGGAGTGCCGGCCGCAAGAACGAGGACGCCGCGCTGCGTCGCACCCTCGGCCAGCTTGGCCGTATCGGCGACCTGATCTCCCACGTTCGCGACACGCAGGTCGGCGCCGCCCGCATCGTGCCCTATGTCGAAGCGATGACGGCCGAATGGCTGCCTGGGGACCTGCTGCCGCGGCTGGCGACATTGCGTCAGGATATCGCCTCGGTCAGCGACTTCGACACGCACCTGAACGACAAGCTGCAGTTTCTGCTGGATGCGACGCTGGGTTTTATCAATATCGCGCAGAACAACGTCATGAAGGTGATGGCGATTGCGTCGGTGGTCGGCATTCCACCGGTGCTTATTGCCGGTGTCTATGGCATGAACTTCAAGAACATCCCGGAATACGATTGGGCGTGGGGCTATGCGTGGGGATGGGGATTGATTGTTGTGACCACCCTGATCCCGCTAGCGGTATTCCGCTGGCGCAAGTGGATCTGAAGGGCTGGAGCCGCTTCGTATGCGCTGAACGGGCCGTTGCCGCTCGACTGAAAGCGGCTGGAGAGTCTGCACTTGATCTATCGGACGATGCCCGATCGGTCTGACGAAGGACGGCCGGTTCATTGTTCCTCCGTCGGCCGCCGAGTCCCGCTGCGTTGGGCAAACAGCCAGTCCCAGACATCCGGACGGATATAGGTGCGATCCCAAACGTCGTGCCCCGCCTGCGGATCTTCGGTATAGCGAAACGTGCTGCTGCCGGCGAGCAACCCGGCCAGGGTGCGGTCCCAAGCCGGCGACACCTCAGGATCCCGCCCACCGTGGACGGCCCAGACCGGCACCTGCCGTAATGTTTCCGCGGCAGCCTTGGGATCCGCGGTGGCATTTCGACCGGCAATCGGCAGGCCCGCGGCGAAGAGGCGCTCGCGGCTGCCGGTGCGGGCGTTGCAGCACAACAGCAGTTCCCACGTTCCCATGCCGCCCATCGAGTTGCCGGTGACGTAGATCCGCTCCCGGTCGACCGGGTAGCGCGCGATGACTTGCTTGAGCGCGGCGATCGTCGCTGTCTCGCCGACATGGCCGTCCCGCTTGCCGCCGAAATTGATCACTCGGCCGCCGATGTCCTGTGTCTGGTCCAGCATCGGCACGACGACGATGGCCGGATGCCGAGCGCGGAAGTCGTCGGTGGCGAACCAGGCGTCCACCTGCCGGATCAGGCCGTCCCGGTCGTTCCCCATGTCGAGTTGATGCAGATAGAGCACCAGAGGATAGTGCGTCGTCGCATTGAAGTTGGCCGGAAGCAGGACCTCATAGTGCAGGCTGAAGCCGCTCTGGGTCGTCGACGGACTGGCCGATCCAGCCGGGTATCTCCGCCTCAAGCCGCCGCCAATGGGTTGCGGCCAACCCCGTCACCATCGTCAGGACGACGATCGTCAACAACCGATGCCGTGGCAATCCGAGCCTCAAAGCAAAAGTCGCGTCGTTGCGGTCTGGATCGGCCTATCCGGGCTGCTTGTCCTTGCCGCCGGGGGACTTGGACAGCGACAGCGGAACGTACTGCACGCCGCCTTCCCGCTGGATCAGCATCAGCACGAACTTGCGGTCGGCACCACGCGCGGCATCCACCTGCTTCTGCACATCGGCGGGTGAGCCGACCTCACCCTGCTGCACCTCCATGATGACGTCGCCCGGCTTCAGCCCACGCTCCGCCGCCGGCGTATTGGGGGAGACGTCGGTGATCACCACGCCCTTCTGGCCGTCCTGCAGCGAGAACTTGTCCTTCAGGTCCTGACTGACCGGGGCAACCTTCAGTCCCAGCCCGGTGATGTCGGTCGGCTTCGCGGCATCGACCGGCTTGGTCGGATCGGCCGCGGCGAGTTGCGCGTCGGCCGGCCGCTCCGCCAAGGTGGTCTGTACGGTAACCTCCTTGCCATCGCGCCAGAGCACCACCGGGACCTGCTTGCCGACCTCCTCGTCCGCGACGATGCGCGGCAGGTTGTGCATCTCCTTCACATCCTGGCCGTCGAACTTCAGCACGATGTCGCCGTTGCGCATCTTGGCCTTGTCAGCCGGTCCGCCGTCGGTGACGCCGGCGATCATCGCCCCCGAGGCGTCCTTCAGCCCCAGGCTCTCGGCGATATCCGGCGTCACCTGCTGGATCTTCACCCCCAGCCAGCCGCGCCGCGGGTGACCGTAATCGCGCAACTGGCTGACGATATTCTTCGCCATGTTGGACGGGATCGAAAAGCCGATGCCGATCGACCCGCCGGAGGGCGAGAAGATCGCCGTGTTGATGCCGATCACCTGGCCGTCCATGTTGAACAGCGGCCCACCCGAATTGCCGCGGTTGATCGACGCGTCGGTTTGGATGAAATCGTCGGTACTGGCCTTGATGGATGTCGCGCCCGCGCGCCGAAACGATGCCCGCGGTCACCGTGCCGCCGAGGCCGAACGGGTTGCCGATCGCCAACACCCAGTCGCCGACCCGCGATTGCGACGAGTTGCCAAAGCCCACCGTGGGCAGCGGCTTGTCGGATTTCACCTTCAGCAGCGCAATATCGCCGCTTTCGTCGCGCCCGACGATCGTGGCCTTCAGCGTGGTGTTGTCCTGCAAGGTTACCGATACCTCGTCGGCACCCTCGATGACGTGATTATTGGTGACCACCAGACCGGATGGATCGACGATAAAGCCCGAGCCGAGGCTCTGCGCCCGCCGCTCCGGCCGTGGCTGGTCATCGCCGCCGCCATTGCCACCCTGGCCTTGGCGGTTACGGTTCAGGAAGTCCTTGAAAAACTGCTCGAACGGCGATCCCGGCGGGAATATCGGCATCTCCGGTCCGCCTCCGGGTGGGCCGTTCTTGGCGCTGATGGTCTGGCTGGAGGATACGTTGACCACCGCCGGCAGCAGCTTGGCGGCCAGGTCGGCAAAGCTCTCCGGGGCCGTGCGGGCTTGGGCGGAATGAATTGCGTTCAGCGGAGCGGGCAGCGGGACCGATGTCGCCAGCGCGAAGGACACGCCCAGAAGGGCGGATCGGGCGACGGTGGAGCGGAGCAGGCGCATGAGAAGGGTTCCTGGCGAATAAGCCGCATGAGGTCCGATGGACCAAGGTAGCAAATAATCCGGTGAAAGACAGCTTCTGTCTCGCAGGTCAGCCGGAAACTGGATGTTATCGCGTCGCGGCGAAAAGCCATGCTCGCCGGCAACGACTGATGGACGGCTGGTGACGTCGCCGCCGGCCAAGTCCCGCGTCGCCGACCCAATCCTGGCTCGGGTTCGCGATTGTATCCCAGAGCGTGACGACTAAAGGCGTGATCGCCGGAAATCTGAATCACGCGACAACGAACAGCTAGAGCGGGATGCTGCCAAATCAACCTAAATTCATCCCGCTCTAGATGTAAGCAGATAGGACCGTTTGCGCCGGTGCACTAGGTTGATCTGGTGGGCTGATTCAGCCAGCGTATGGCAGCATGCGTCGGCATCAAACCATTAATGCCCGGAATCTGCCGGCGGAACCTGCAGATAGCGCAGGTAGTCGTTGTCCGGAGTCAGCACCAGCCTAGCCGAGCCATTGCTGAAAATATCATGATAGCCCTGCAGGGTCCGCCAGATCGAGAAGAACGTCGGGTCCTGGCCAAACGACTGCGCGTAGATGCGGGTTGCGTCGGCCTCCCCCTCGCCGCGCAGATTATCGGCGGTGGCGCGGGCGTCCGCCAGCAGCACCGTGCGGTCCCGTTCCGCGTCAGCCTTGATGCGGGCCGAGGCCTCGGCACCCTCGGCGCGCGCCTGGGCGGCGATCCGTTGGCGCTCGGACTGCATGCGCGACAGGATCGCCTGGGTATTCTCCTCCGGCAGGTCGGCTCGCCTGATGCGGACGTCAACGACGGTGACGCCGAAACTCTGCATCTCCGTGTTCACCTGGCCGCGGATGGTGGACATGATGCGTTCGCGGTCCGCCGACAGCACGTCCAGCAGCTTGTTGTTGCCAAGCACGCGGCGCAGGCTGCCGGTGACGATCGAGTTCAGCCGGCCACGGATCGCATCAGGCGCCGGGCCCAGCGCCTGGTAGAACCGCAACGGGTCGGAGATGCGGTAGACCGTCAGGGTATCAACGATCAACCGGCGCTGGTCGCCCAGGATCACTTCCTCGCCGGGCAATTCGACATTCAGCAGCCGGCGGTCGAAGCTGATCACGTTCTGGATCAGCGGCATCTTGGCATGCAGGCCGGGGTTCTCGATCGGCCGCACGATCTGGCCGAATTGGACCAGCAGCACCTGCTCGGTCTGCCAGACGGTGAACAGGGTCCCGCTGGCCAGCACCGCCAGCACGATCAGCAGCGCGATGCCGCCGATGCCGATCCGGCTCATCGGTTGGCTCCGCTTGCCTGGACGCCGGGCAAGGTCTCCGCCGACGACCCAATGGACGGTCCCGGCAGGGATGTCGCGGCACTGGGCGCCGACGAAGCCGGGTTCGGCGTGCGCACCGGCTGCGGCAGATTGAGCGGCAGGAACGGCACCAGACCCTTTAGCTTGTCGTCGACCACCAGCGGCTGCGAATGGCTCAGGACATCACCCATGGTGTCGAGGTAGAGCCGGCGCAGCGTCACCTCCTTGGACATCTGGTAGGCCTTCAAGACGCTGTTGAAGCGCTCTGTCTGACCGGTGGCCTGAGCGACCGAGGCGAGTTTCGCGCCCTGCGCCTCGGCGACGACGCGGGCGGCGTCGCCACGCGCCCGCGGCACGATATCGTTGCGGTAGGAATTGGCCTCGTTCCGCATTCTCTCGGCATCGGTGTTCGCCCGCTGGACATCACGGAAACTTTCGATCACCGCGGCCGGTGGGTCGACCTTCTGCAACTGTACCTGGGTGATCTCCACGCCGGCCTGGTAGTTGTCCAGGATCTGCTGCACCTGCTTGAGCATATCGGTCTCGATTTGCGCCCGCGCCTGCGTCAGGGCCGGCTGGATCGGCGTGCGGCCGATCACTTCGCGCAACGAGCTTTCGGCCACGGCGCGCACCAGGACGTCCGGAGCGGCGGTGTTGAACAGGAAGGCGGCGGCGTTGCTGATCCGCCAGAACACGGCCACATCGATATCGATGATGTTTTCGTCGCCGGTCAGCATCAGGCTTTCGGCAAGCACATCGCGTCCGCCGGTGTCGCGGCCTTCCTCGACCCGGCCGCCGGCGCTGGAGCGGTAGCCGATTTCGGTCCGGTTGATGCGCGTGACAGCCGGCAGCAGCGCGGTTTCGATCGGCCACGGCAGGTGCCAGTGCAGCCCTGGTGGGGTCCAGTAGCTGTAGGCGCCAAAGCGCAGCACGACGCCCTGCTCGTCTGGCTGCACCCGATAGAAGCCGCTGCCGATCCAGATCAGGACGATGACTAGGCCAACGAGGGTGAAGCCGCGGCCATTGGTGAAGTGGCCGGCCGAACCGCCGCGCGGGCCGCTGCCGAAGCCGCCCGAACCGCCGCCGAACAGACCGCGGATGACGCCTTGCGCCTGAGCGATCAGCCGGTCGATCTCCGGGCCAAAACCCTTGCCGCCGGGACCGCCGCCGAATGGACCGCCGCCAAACGGGCCACCACCGCTGCCGAAGGGACCGCCGCCGCCACCGAAGGGACCGCCGCCAAACGGACCGCCTGGTTTGCGCGGGCCGCGGTCTCCGGGCCGGCCACCGCCGCCCCCGGAACCGCCGGCGTTGCCACCTGAGGAGCCGCCAGCAGATCCCCATGGGCCGGGCGGCGGCTTCTGCCCGCCATCGCCGCCGGACGATCGGACGCGTGACCCCGCGGACCGGGGGCTCCATTGTTCCATGGCATGGGTGGAGACACACTCCTGTCACACCGCCGGGTGCTTGCGCCGTTGGCGGAAACGGTGCCATGCGCCATATCGGTCTGTACAGGCGTTCACGGCCGGCTGCTTATCCACTTGCCGTGCGAGGTTTGCAAGATAAGGGTTCAAAACATCATGGCCGAGGTTTCGCCGGACGCACTCAAGACCGCATTGCGCGTGATCCGGGATCCGGCATCCGGGCAGGACATTGTGACCGCGGGGCTGGTCGAGGGTATCGAAGTACGCGGCGGCCTGGTGCAGGTAACGCTGCTGACCAGCCGTGCGCAGGCGCCGGCGATGGAACCGGTGCGGCGCGAAGCCGAGGCGGTGCTGGCGCGCCAGCCGGGGGTGAACAACGCCACGGCGATCTTGACCGCGCACAAGACCGCCGCGCCTGCGACACCGCCGCCCAGGTCGGCGCCGGCTGCCGCGCGGGGTCCGGGCGGCGCGCATGGCGAGGCGGCGGCCAAGCCCGCGCTGTTGCCAGAGGTCAGGTTCATCGTTGCGGTCGCGTCCGGCAAGGGCGGCGTCGGCAAATCCACCGTCGCGGTCAACCTGGCGGTCTCGCTGGCCCGCCAGGGACATCGCAGCGGCCTGCTGGATGCCGACATCTACGGGCCAAGCCTGCCTCGGATGATCGGCATGAACCGCAAGCCGGAGGTGCGTAACGACAAGATGATCCCGCTGCAGGCCTGGGGCCTGTCGTGCATGTCGATCGGCTTCCTGGTCGATGAGGAGACGCCGATGATCTGGCGCGGCCCCATGGTGATGGGTGCGCTGGAACAGATGATGGGCCAGGTGACATGGGGTGCGCTGGACATACTGGTGGTGGACATGCCGCCAGGCACCGGCGACGCGCAACTGACCATGGCGCAGCGGGTGGCGCTGACCGGCGCGGTCATTGTCTCCACGCCGCAGGACATTGCATTGATCGACGCCCGCCGCGGCGTGCGGATGTTTGAAAAGACGCGCGTCCCGGTGCTGGGCCTGGTCGAGAACATGAGCTTCTACTGCTGCCCCAACTGCGGCCATCGGGCGGACATCTTCGGTCATGGCGGCGCTCGCCTGGAGGCTGAACGCCTGGGCACCGAGTTCCTGGGCGAAATCCCGCTGCTGTTGGATATTCGTTCGGCCGCGGATGCCGGCACGCCAATCGCCGCGTCGTCGCCTGACAGCGAGGCGGCGAAGGCCTACGACACGCTGGCCCGCCGGGTGTGGGAGAAGGTAAGTGGGGCCACGGTCGGGCGAAGCAGCGGGCCACGGATTGTCATCGACTGATACCTGCCGGCGTTCAGGTTGACACGCGGCGAAGCGGCGGGTGCATTTGCGTTTGGTGCTGGCCGGCCCCTCAGATGCCGGACCGGTTGCACGTTTTTAGGGTTCGCCGGGCCTTTTCTGATGTTCCGCCGGCGCCGGACGGGGCGGTGGTGGCGACCGGACCGCTTCGACATGCGGTGGCGGTGGCCGCGCTGCTTCGACATGTGGCGGCGGGGGTCGAGCCACTTCGACGTGCTGGGCCACGGGCGGCGCCACGTGTGGCGGAGCAGCCGCGTGAATTTCGGCGGCTGGTGCCGCCGGATGCGGCACTGCGGGCGGTTGTTGCACATGCGGCAGGGCGGCCGGGTGCTCGACTGCCGCGGGCCGATTGGCCGGCGCCGGCACCGCTGCCGGACGGCCAGCACCCTCGGAATGAACTGGCGGTGTCCCCGCCGGGGGCGTTTCGGCTGGCCGGACGACCGGAGCGACGGGCACACTGGTCGCTCGGGTGCCCGGGCTCACCACCGCGGGCATGTGGCCGGGTTCAGGCGGCGTGCCCGCGGTTCCCACTGTCCCCGGTGACCCGGGCTGTGCGGGATGTGGCCCCGGCGGCGAGGCAGGCAAGCCGGGCGGACGCGCGCCTGGGTTGACCAAGGCCGGTGGATGGCCGGGCTCAGGCGGCGTGCCCGCGGTTCCCGCCGTCCCCGGTGACCCGGACTGTGCGGGATGTGGCCCGGGCGGCGAGGCGGGCAGGCCGAGCGGACGCGTGCCCTCAGTGACAGGGGCCGGGGGAAGGCCGGGCTGAGGCGCCGCCGCCGGTGCGCCCGTGGTTCCCGGCACTGCGGCGGTCGCGGGACGTGGGGCGGTCGGCTGTTGGCCATGCGGGCCGATCAGCGGCGGCCGAACCGGGATGTGTTCGGCCCCTGCCGCGGCCGGACCGACAGCCTGAGCCCGCACCACGGGGCCTGGCGCGACATGCGGCGAGGCGGTACCGGGCTGTGCCAGGTTCAACTGGCGGGCGACCACCGGTGTCACGCCGGCGGTTGCCGCGGTGGGGCGGATCGGCTGCTGCCCGAACACCGGCCGGGCCGACGCGAATTGCTGCGGCGTTATCGGCTGCGCTGCCGTCTGCACCGATCTTGATCCGGTCATCACAGCGGCTGGCACCGACGTCGCGGCGCCGCGGTTGATGTAGTTATTGATGGTCGTGACGTTGTTGACGTTCGAGACGTTGGTCACGTTCGAGACGTGGGTGATGTTGACCTGCCGGACGTAATTGTCCGATGCGTGGTACCACGGATGGTAAGCTTCCCGCGGGCCCAGCGGGACCCAGCCGATCGAGCCCCCGGCGAGCGCGGCGCCGATGCCGATGCCCGACCGCGACGCCGGCGCCGACGCCGATGAACGTCACCAGTGCCGGGGCGTATACCGGCGGTTCCGCGGCGACGACTTCCCCAGGCGTCCAGGCCCAGCGGTCGCCGATTTGCACCCAGCGGCCATAGTGGAACGGGGCGAAACCCCACGGCGCATCGTCGACCCAGGTCCAGCCCCACGGCGCGACGTAAGCCCAATGTCCGTGCCGATAGGGGACCCATCCCTGAGACACCGGTGGATACCAGACCTGGCCGTATTGCGGCGCCTGCGACCAATTGCCGTAATTGGTGAGATCCTCGCCGCCCGGCATCGCATAGACCTGCGCGGCAACCGGGGCGGCGATCGCCGGACGTGGTGGTGGGCGTTCCGCGTTCAGCCGCGCGTTAAGGAACGCATCGCGGACCGCCGGGCCGACGCTGCCCTGGAATGGATCGGTGCCGGTGATCGTGGCGGTCTCGTTGGCGCCGATCTGCAGCGACACGCCGGGTCCCTCGATCTGTGCCGCGCCGTCCAGCACCGTCACCGTGGTCGGCTGATCGGTTGTGCCGGCCACGATGTCGTAGCGTCCGCCGCTGGCCAGGCGGACCTGCCCGCGCGGGGTCTGCACGGACCAGACCTCGTTGGGCGCGAGGTCATTCAGGTGCAGATAGACCTCGCCCTGAGCGGCCACCGCCTGCAAGCCGCTGGTATCGAGGGTGGTGACGTCGAACTCGGTCTGTGGCGCCAGCGCGACCCGGCGACGCCGAAACCTCCAGGTTCGCCTGGGCTGACGGCTCGGTCCAGAAGGCGTTGCCGCTGGCGATCGGGTAGTTCGTGCTGGCGAGGCTCCATTGCGTATCGCCGGCGGTGCGGAACGAGACTGTGCCGGACAACCCCGAGATGCGTCCGACCCGGCTGGGCGGGTCGCCCTGGTTCCGGTCAGGCTGAGCGACCGGAGGCGGTGCCGGCGCCGGCTGGGCGGTCGCGGCAACAGGCAGTATCGCGTTGCACAACAGGGCGGCGAGCGCCACGCTGGTCGAAAGGCGGAAAAGTTGCGAGTGCTGGCGCATCATTTTGATCCGATAACAGAAACACGTTCGCTTCGTTCTCACCAGACGATGGCGAAACAAAGTCAGCCAGGTGTCCGCTTTCCGCGGGCTGGCTCGGCCATACCGGGCCGGTCCTGGCCGATCAACTGAAATCAGATCTCATAGTGGAATAGTTTGCTTGTCACTAAGTTGCCGCTCGCGTGCCGCCGTCGCGCCGCAAAGTCGTGCCATGCCGACGCCCGTTGAGGAATCGTGGAAGGAGCCATGCCATGTCGTTTTCGTTTCGCGCTCGGTTCTTGGTGCCGCTGGCGGCGCTCGGTGTCATTACGGCGCTGGGAGGCTGTGTCGCCTATCCGGCTTATCCGGCGTATGGTTACGGCTATGGATATGCGCCGTACTACGGTGGCGGCTACGTCGCGGTCGGCGGCGGCTATGGCGGCTGGCACGATCACGGGGATTGGCACGAGGGCGGCGGTTGGCGGCGTTGACCCGGGCACCCTCCGTGCTTCGCGCTTTGGCTACAAATCCGCCGTGCCGAGCCGCAGAATTGCCCGGGCGCAGGCCTGGGCGCGCGGCACCAGGCTGTCGATGCGGAGAAATTCGTCCGGCGTGTGGGCGTTGCCGCCGACCGGCCCGACGGCGCAGATCGTCGGCGCGCCGACCGCGGCGGTGAAGCCCGAAATCGGCGCAGCCGCCGGTGAACTCGCCGTCGGTGTGGAAGCCGGACGCGGCGGCGGCATCGACATAGAGCTCGAACAGCCGCTTCGCCGCCGGGGTTTGCGTCAGCGGCAGGAACTCGCCCCTGATGCGTGAGTTCGGCGCGGGTGCCGGGGACGAAGCTGCGCTCGATGATGGCGCCGATGCGGGCCATGATGTCGTCCTTGTCGCCGGGATCGACGTAGCGCAGGTCGATCTGGCCCTCGGCCCACGGCGCCACGGTGTTGACGCTCTGGCCGCCGCTGACCAGGCCGACATTCAGGGTGATGCCGCGATCCAGGTCGGTCAGCGCGTGGATCGCCTGCACCTTGCGCGCCAGCTCCTCGATGGCGCTGATGCCGGCCGGCGAAGTTGCCGCCGGAGTGGGCCGCCTTGCCGGTGACGCGGAACACCATGAACACGCCGCCCTTGCGGCCGGTGACGACGTTGCCGGACACCCGGCCCGGCTCGCTGTTGAAGACCACGCGGGCGCGCCGCGCCTCCGGCCTCGATCACCGGGCGGCCTTCGGGGGAGCCGATTTCCTCGTCGCCGGTGAACAGGCCGACCAGCGGGGCGGGGGAGCCGCCGAAGCGGGCGAAGGCGGCCAGGATGAAGCAGTTCATCATCAGGCCGGCCTTCATGTCGGCGACGCCGGGGCCATAGGCGATGCCGTCGCGGATGGTGAACGGGCGGCGCGCTGCCTCGCCGTCGGGAAAGACGGTGTCGCGGTGGCCCATCAGCACGATGTTGCCGCCGGCGTTGCCGGCGACGTTGGCCGCACCCGCCCCGCCATCCGGTCTCCCGGGGCAGTGCCGACGGTCGCGCGCAGGCAGTCGCCGTGGCGGCTTTGCGGCAGCGTCTCCACCGTGATGCCGTGGCCTTCCAGGAACCGGCGCACCACCGCGCCGACCGCATCGATGCCCGGCTTGTTGTAGCTGCCGCTGTCGATGTCGACCATCTGCCGCAGCAGCGCCGACCATCGCGTCTTGCTGGGTGGCGAGCCAGGCGGTGATCTTTCGGACTCGGACATTCGATGCACCATGACTTCCTGGCTCGACTGGGTCCCGCCGGATAGCGTGCGGCTGAGTTCACGGCCGGTGGAAGCGCACGAAGCCGATCGGATAACAAGAGGTCGCATGACGAGGCGGCCTCGATCAGGACGTCCGGCCGATCGATGAACGTCATCGGCGTTACGCAGCCAGTCAGCCTGATGTCGCCATCCCAGGCGCCGGCCGTCGGCAGCTGGCCGGACGCGCAACTATGCCCGCCGCTACTGGATCTTCGCCATGCCGGCGGCGATCGTCGTCGCCGCGGTGATCGTGTTCCCCTGGATCTTCACCCTGTTCATGTCGGTGCATGACTGGAAGGTCATCGGGTCGACGCCCTTCGTCGGCATGGCCAACTATGCCAAGATGCTGGCCGACGACCGGTTCCTGTGGGCGATCGTCCGCACGCTGGTATTCACCGCGGCCTCGGTCGTCGCGCCGGTCATCCTGGGCGTCTGGGCGGCCGTCTGCTTTGCCGCCAATTTCCGCGGCCGTGGCATCGCCCGGACGATCTTCGTGCTGCCGATGATGGCCACGCCGGTCGCCATCGCCCTGGTCTGGACGATGATGTTCCATCCCGCAGCTTGGGGTGCTGAACTACCTGCTGGGCCTGGTCGGGCCTGCCGCCGTCGGCCTGGGTCTACAGCAGCGGACGGTCATCCCGACGCTGGTGATGGTGGAGACATGGCAGTGGACGCCGCTGGTCATGCTGATCGTGCTGGGCGGCATCGCCAGCCTGCCGCAGGACCCGTATGAGGCGGCGGTGCTGGACGGCGCCAACGCCTGGCAGATGTTCCGCCACATCACCCTGCCGCTGGCCTGGCCGTTCATCGTGGTGGCCGCGGTCATCCGCATGATCGACGCGCTGAAGGCGTTCGACACGATCTACGTCATCACCCTGGGCGGCCCCGGCACGTCCAGCGAGACCCTGAACATCCTGCTGTACCAGACCGCCTTCGCCTATTACGACTTGGGCTACGGATCCGCGATGGTGGTGGTCTTCTTCGTGCTGATCCTGCTGATCAGCATGCTGCTGCTGCACGTCCGGCAGAAGCAGGCGTTGCAATGAGCCGGACAATCGCGCATCGCGGCTGCGGCTGCAGCGGCTGTCTGGGCGCAGATCGGGCTGTATGCTTCTCGGTGCTGGTGCTGATCTCCCCGGCGATTCTGTTCTTTCTGTGGATGCTGTCGCTGGCGTTCAAGAACGAGGCGGACAATACCGCCTTTCCGCCGGTGTTCATTCCCAAGCCCGCCGACGTTCGACAACTTCATCGATGTGTTCGCCAAGAACGACTTCCTGACCTACACGATCAACTCGGTGATCGTATCATTCAGCGCGACCGGCCTGGCGCTGCTGCTGGGGGTGCCGGCGGGCTATGGCATCGCCAAGGCCAAGGCCAGCAAGGCGGCGGTGCTGATCCTGATCGCCCGGGTGACGCCCGGCCTGTCCTACCTGATCCCGCTGTTCCTGCTGTTCCAGTGGCTGGGCCTGATCGGCACGCTGACGCCGCTGGTCATCACGCACCTGGTCATCACCGTGCCGATCGTGGTGTGGATCATGATCGGCTTCTTCGAGGGGCTGCCCGGCGAACTGGAGGAAGCCGCGCTGGTCGATGGCGCCACGATCTGGCAGGCATTCCGCTATGTCGCGATGCCGCTGGCGCGTCCGGGCATCACGGTGGCGATGATCCTGGCATTCATTTTCAGTTGGAACAACTTCATCTTTGGCGTTGTGCTGGCCGGACGCTCGACCCGGACGTTGCCGGTCGCGGTCTACAACGTGTTGACGTTCGAGCAGATCAGCTGGGGTCCGCTGGCTGCCGCCGCCCTGGTGGTGACGGCGCCGGTGCTGCTGCTGACGCTGCTGATGCAGAAGGAGATCGTTGCCGGCCTGACGGCGGGCGGCGTGAAGGGCGGTTAATGCAAATCGATCGCGCTGAATCGTTACGGTCATGCTCAGGCGGTCGGTGGCCCGGCGCTTCCCCGGATGCCGATGTCAGGCGGTCTGATGGCGGTCAGGCCGCGGCCGCCTGGAGGCTTTCTTGCCGCCGCCGGAGGCTTCCGTCATGATCGAGCGCAGATCGCGCAGGAACGCGGAGCCCCTGGCGTGTCCGCTGCACCAGCACGCTGCGCCGATCCAGCGGATCGACCTTGCGGCGCGCCAGATCCAGTTCACCCAGCCGATCCAGCGCCCGTGTAATGGCCGGTTTGGAGACATTCAGATCCGCCGCCAGGCCACGGACGGTGTGTCCGCCGTCGTTCAGGTAGCAGGTCAGAAACACGCCCAACTGGCGGGCGGACAGATCAGCGCCATCCCGGCGGACCAGCGCGACAACCGTGTCGCGCAGGAGGCCGACCTGGGCATCCGAAACTGGGTTTGGGAGAGATGCCACGTCTAGAATCCTTTCTTGTGCAAGGCATACGAACCCGAACGGCACAATCCCTTCGTCCTATGAATGCAATTCCGAATCGAAGTCAACCTTATTACGGTTAACGACGTTCTGCGGCATCGTCACAGATCGTGTGACTGAATCACCGAGTAATAAATGGCGTCGACAATCGCTCTGTCAAGGCGGCGAACATCGCACGCATCCCATCGCCTCGCCGCCTTCCGGGCGCCCCGGGCGCGCTGCATCGTTCCAAGCGTAAAGATCGACATGGACCCAGGGAATTCCCGGCTTGACAAAACGTTGCAAATACAAGCGCGGCAACGATCGAGCCCGCCATCGGTTTCGACGCTACATTGTTGATGTCGGCAACCGGGCTTTTCAGCCAGTCATCATATCCCGACCATAACGGCAGCCGCCACAGCGGGTCATGGACCACGTTGCCGAATCGCAGAATCTGCTCCGCCCAGGCGTCATCGTTACAGAACAATGCCGGCAGATCGGGACCCAGCGCGACACGCGCGGCGCCGGTCAGGGTCGCGCAATCAATAATAATGGCCGGCGTCTTCCTCGGATGCTTCATCCAGCAGATCGCACAGAACCAGCCGTCCTTCGGCGTCGGTGTTGCCGATCTCCACGGTCAGCCCGGACCGCGTCTGCGACCACGTCGGACGGCCGCATCGCGGTGCCGGACACCGAGTTCTCGACGCAGCCGACACGCACCACCAGGCGGACCGGCAGGTCCGCCTCCATGATGATCCGCGCCAGCCCAAGGACGGTCGCGGCGCCGCCCATGTCCTTTTTCATCCGCAGCATGCCGGCCGACGGTTTCAGGTCGTAGCCACCGGTATCGAAACAGACGCCTTTGCCGCACAGCGATATCAGCGGCGCATCGTCCGCCGCGGCGCTGCCGCGCCAGCGGAATGTCACGACACGCGCCGGACGCAGCCGAACCGGCGCCGACCGCGGCGATCGTGGGATACGCCTGTCGCAGCGCATCGTCCGCGAACATTTCGGCGGTCGCGCCGTAGCGATCCGCCAGCGACTACGGTGAAGTCGGCCAGCTCGACCGGCCCGAGGATGTTCGCCGGCGTATTGATCAGGTCGCGCACCATCCAGGTCGCAGCCGCCTGCGACAGGCTGGTTTCATGTCCGTGCGGGCAAAACAGCTTGGCGGGTGAGCGTCCGGCGGACCTGAACCGGGTGTAGCGATAGGCTCCCAGACAATAGCCGAGTGTCGCGGCCTGCGGATCGTAGTCGCCGGATTCCAGCCGCCAGCCACCGGCTTCCGGCAGTTGCATCGGCAGGCCGCCGAAGACGAAGGGCGAAGGGTCCGTCCCCAGGCCCAGCACCGCGCCGGCGACGCCATCCGGTCCGGGCAGCAGGTGGAGCTCACCGGCTTTGGCGCGGAAGTCGCCGTCGCGCAGGAAGCCGCGCTGCGGCGGCGGCAGCCCGTCAAGGAACGCCGCCAGCCCGTCCGGCCGGACCGGATACACCGGCCGGGTGTCCTCGTCTGTATGGACAAGGCAGTCTAGCGTCTGATCCAGCATCCGTGTCGATCCTTCTGCCCGTGCGACGTGCGGCGCCATCAGGCGGGGCATCCAGCCACCGCCGCCGGCTTGTCATGCAGCCGAGTTTTGCCTGCAGCTTACTGAGTGCACTAGATAGGACCGGCATGAAATCGGAAAAGGAGTTGCCGCATGGATGCTGATCCCGCCGACCTGCTCGCCGCCCTGATCGACGGCAAGGGGGAGCGCCAGTACGGGCTGTCCGCGGTGAACCAGCGGGCGCATGCTCTGCAGGCCGCGCTGCTGGCGGAACAGGCGGGCTGCTCCTCCGCTTTGGTCACCGCCGCCCTGCTGCACGACATCGGCCACATGGTGCATGGGCTGGGCGAAGACCCCGCGGCCGAGGGTGTGGACGACCGGCATGAACAGGTCGGCCACGATTTCCTGACGGCGTTATTTCGGTCCCGAGGTGACCGAACCAGTGCGGCTGCACGTGGCAGCGAAGCGCTATCTGTGCGCTGCCGAACCAGCTTATTTCAGCCGTCTGTCGCCGGACAGCGTGCGCAGCCTGGCGCTGCAGGGCGGCCCGATGTCGGCGGGCCGAGGCAGCGGCGTTTGCCGCGCTGCCGCAGGCCGCCGCGGCGCTGAAGTTACGCCGCTTCGATGAGGCGGCGAAGGTCCGGGACCTTGCTACACCGCCGGTCGCGCACTTTCTGCCGCAGGTGCGACGTTGTCTTCGGGCGTAGCTACCGGTGTAGTCACACGCCGGCAGCGTCCCGGGCCGCTATCCCAGGCTGTGCGCCAGCAGCGACGTGACCCGCCTCGCGAAGGCGCCGGCGTCGGTCGGCAGGTCGCCCTCCTGCACCTGAGCCAGGTCCAGCAGCGTCGTCGACGCGTCCTCGATCAGCGACGTGTCGTCCAGCCTGGCCGACAAGCGTCTCGATCAGCTTGTGCCGCGGATTGACCTCCAGCACCGGCTTGGCCGGCATCATCGCCCGACCCGCGCGCCGCATCAGCCGCTGCATCTGCAGGTCGGGGCCGCGACCGTCGGAGGCCAGCACCACCGCGCTGTCGGTCAGCCGAGCGGTTGGCGCGGACATCGGCCACCCGCTCGCCCAGCGCCGTGCTTGATCGCCAGCAGCAAGGCGGACACGTCCGGCTGGTCCTCGTCGCTTGCCAAGGTCGCTCGGCCGCCTGGGTGACGCTGCGCAGCTTCTTGCCCTCGAAGCTGTCGAGCCGCTCCGGCCAGAACGCATCGATCGAGTCGGACATCAGCAGCACTTCGATGCCCTTGGCGCGGAAACCTTCAAGCTGCGGCGAAGTCTTCAGCGCCTCCGCATTGTCGCCGGACAGGTAGTAGATCGTGTCCTGGCCTTCCTTCATGCGCGACGACGTAGTCGGGCAGCGACGTCCAGCCGTCCTGCGTGCGAGGACTGGAAGCGCAGCAGCGGCGCGATCTCGGCGCGATGTTCGGCATCCTCCCAGATGCCTTCCTTCAGGATGGCGCCGAAATTTTCCCAGAACTTGTTGTAGTCGTCCGGCTCCTTGGTGCGGCTCTTCAGTTCCGACAGCACCCGTCCGATCAGGGCCTTGCGGATGCGGGCCAGCACCGGCGTGGTCTGCAGCATCTCGCGCGAGACGTTCAGCGGCAGGTCCTCGGTATCGACCACGCCGCTGACGAAGCGCAGCCAGTGCGGCAGCAGTTCGGCCTTGTCGGTGATGAACATCCGCCGGACATGCAGGCGGACATGCGCATCGCGGTCGTTGTCCACCGGGTCGAACGGCTTCATGCCGGGGATGAACAGCAGACAAAAGTACTCCAGCGTGCCTTCGGCCTTCCAGTGCAGCGTCGCCCAGGGCTCGTCGAAGATATGGCCGAGATGGCGGTAGAATTCCTTGTAGGACTGCTCCGTCACATCCGACTTCGACTTGCGCCAGAGCGCGGTGCCCTCGTTCGCCGGCTGGTCCTTGCCGTCCTGCGCCACGGTGATCGGCAGGGTGATGTGGTCGGCCCATTTGCGGATCACCGTCTCCAGCCGCATCGGCTCCAGATACTCCGACGGCATCGGACTTGATGTGCAGCACGATGTCGGTGCCGGGCTGCTCGCGCGTCGCCGGCGCCAGGGTGAACTGGCCGGCGCCTTCCGATGCCCAGGTGAAGGCCTCCTCGGTGCCGGCCTTGCGGGAGGTGACCTCCACCCGGTCGGCCACCATGAAGGCGGAGTAGAAGCCGACGCCGAACTGGCCGATCAGGCTGGGCCGGTCCTCCGGCTTGGCGCTTGCCAGGTTCTCGGCAAAGGCGCGGGTGCCGGAGCGGGCGATGGTGCCCAGATTGTCGATCATCTCCTGCCGCGTCATGCCGATGCCGTCGTCCGAGATCAGCAGGGTGCTGGCCTGCTTGTCCGGGACGATGCGGATCTTCGCTTCCGGCGGCGGCGCCAGCGCGGGATCGGTCAGCGCCTCGAACCGGCGGCGATCAACCGCGTCGGCGGCATTGGCGACCAGTTCCCGCAGGAAGATCTCCCGCTCGGAATAGAGCGAGTGGACCACCAGATCGAGCAGGCGGCCGACTTCGGCGCCAAATGAATGTTGTTCCAAAACAGTGTCGTTCATGCGTGCCCTCCTCGGCCGCGATATGCGGTCGCATGACCGGTGGTTCAATGCGTGGGCGCATCCGATCGGCAGAGGCTGATACATCGGGTGCGCCCTTCCGCGTCATCCCTGGGGAAGCCGGAGGACCCACGACTGGCAGGCCTGAAGCGGGCAGAGACGTGGGTCCCCGGCCTTCGCCGGGGATGACACAAATGTATCCGGGGATGACACAAATGTATCCGGAGATGACACAGATGTATTCTGGGAGTCGGTTTCTATCGGAAGGGTTTGGCCGATGGATAGGCTGGGCGGTGCGCGAGCGGGGTCGGGACCAGCGTCGCCCAGATTATGGGCTCGGGTCCGGCGCCCGTGACGCTCGCGCGGCCGCGGGTTGCACCGCCGCAATTGGCGATACCGACGGGACCCGCGCCGCGGCCGTCAGACGGCCGCTCATCTGCAGCAGCCCTTGGCCGACGGCCATGGAATGACGGATCTGTGCCGCCTCGTTCAGATGGTCCGGCGTGTCGAAGAAGTCTGCGCGCGGATAGCGGCTGCGATTGGCCAGCTCCAGGAAGCCGGCGCCTTGTTCGCGGTAGACCGTGCGGATCGCCGCCACGCTGTCATCGCTGATCGGCGAGTCGGCGAAGCCGGTGGGCAGTCCGCCGATCACCCGCACGCCGTGGACGGCGGCCCAGCCGAGGAAATCGCTGACAACCGCCGCGCCATATCCGGACCCGATCTGGCGAGCCGACGGATGAAACGGTTCCTCGATCGCCAGGGCTGACTGGTTGCCGCGGCCCAGGTCGACGGTGTGGCCGACATGGTCGCCCCAGATGTTGGTGGAGCCGATGACGGCCGTGCGCGGGTCGTTGAAGCCGCTGTCCCGCAGCATCGTCTCGAGGAGGCTCATGATCCCGGCGCGCAGGTCCGACGAGAACAGCGCCGCCAGTTGACGGTCGAGCTGGCATGGTCCACAGCGTCGCCCGGTCGTGCCGCAGCATGATCGCGGCGTCCGGTCCCAGTTCGGTCGCTGCGTGGGAGCGGGCATATTGGGCCTCCTCCAGCGGCAGGTAGACGATGTCGCCCGGATGCAGCAGCGGCTTCCAGCGGGTGAACAGGTAGTCCAGCCCGACACCGACCGCGACGCCGGCATTGATGCAGGGGCGGCCGATGATCGGGCCGATGACTGCGCAGCGGTGCGAATAGGGGCCGTTCGACCCGGCCAGGATGACCAGCTTGGGTGTCTTGATCGCGGCGCCGAGCGCGAGGTTGGCGTCGATGCGTGCGCGCAGCATGCCCAGGGTCAGCGGCCGGTCCAGCAGGCAGCCGAACGCCACGGCATAGAGCAGCAAGGAGGTCAAACAGGCGATCAGGACGCCGCGCATGGATGCCGCACGACCGTCGGACAGTCGGCTTGGGTGCATGCCGATATGGTCGGGCGCCAATCGCGACGCCGACGTAGGTTTAATCAGGCTCCATTCCAGAACTGGAAATACAGGAACGGTGCGACATGCGGCGCGAAGAACAGCGCCTGCACGGTCAGCGCGAAGCTGGCGGTCAGGGCCCAGGGGCGGGTCCGGTCGGTCATCCGCTGCACGTTCGGCAGCGCCAGCACGATGAGCCAGCCGATCAGCAGGCAGGTCGAAATCTCCGGAAAGCTCAGTGTCCGAGCGTCACCGAGTGAGGGCATGACGGCGACCGGATCGGCGATCCTGGCCAGCGGCGGCATGGCAGCGACGATCATCCGGGGCAGGGTGATGCCGTTCAGGCCGCTCATGCCCTTCAGCATGGCCAGCGTGTCGGGAAACGATGCGGCGCGGAACGGCACCCAGGCGACGATGACGGCGAGCAGGGTCAGCGCCTGGCCGATCCTGGCGGGCATCGGCGGGAACCAGCGGCGATACTGCGCGTGGATCACCAGAAAGCCGCCGTGCAGGCCGCCCCAGAAGACGAAATTCCAGGCCGCGCCGTGCCACAGCCCGGCCAGCAGCATGGTGACCATCAGGTTGAGCATGCGGCGGGACTGGCTGACCCGGTTGCCGCCGAGCGGGATATAGAGGTAGTCGCGCAGGAAGCCGCCCAGGGTCATGTGCCAGCGGCGCCAGAACGTCGGCGATGTCGCAGGCCTGGTACGGGCTGTCGAAGTTCAGCGGAAAGCGGATGTTCAGCATGCGTGCCAAGCCGGTCGCCATGTCGGAATAGCCGGAAAAGTCGAAGTAGATCTGCAGCGCGTAGGACAGGGTGGCGTACCAGGCCTCGAAGAAGCTCAGGCTGACGCCGTGCGATGCGGCGGCGAACCCGATATCGGCAAAGCCGCCGAACAGGTCCGCCAGCACCAGTTTCTTGCCCAAGCCGAGCAGGAAGATGAGCAGGCCGTCGGTCAGGTTGTCGATCTGAAAGCGCGGAAAGCGGGAGGCAGTCAGTTGCGGGATGATCTCCGCTGGCCGCACGATCGGGCCGGCGATCAGATGCGGAAAGAAGGTGACGAACGTGGCGTAGGGCAGCAGCCGTGGAACCGGTGCGTGCGGGCCGGCGCGGGCGGTGTCGACCAGGAACATGATCTGCTGGAAGGTGAAGAAGCTGATCGCCAGCGGCAGCGTGATGCCCAACCTGGCCGCATCCGGGGCGACGATGTGCAGCAGGAAATCGGCGTATTTGAACCAGCCGAGGACCAGCAGGTTCAGCGTGATGCCGGCGGTCAGCCAGCGGGACGGCGATCGGCTTCGGCGCAAGCGGTGGGCGATCGCGTAGTTCGCCAGGACCGATCCCGCCAGCAGGGGCAGATGCACGGGGCTCCACCAGGCATAGAAGAACAGGCTGGCGCCGATCATCCAGCGCAACGCCCACATGAGGCCGCCGTAACGGCCGACGACGAAGAAGCCGGTCAGGCAGACCGGCAAGAAACCAAGTATGAATGGGGCGGTGTGGAACAGCATGGCGTGCCCGCGCCAAATAATAGCGAGACGACTAAGGATTGGTTAATCCCGCGCCGGTTGCCGAACCGCCAAATGCCCTAACAGGTGTTTCTCTGCCGGCCGTTTGCTGGTAGCTGACGGCTGAGATGACCGACGATCTTCTCCCCAACCCGGCGCTGCTGCCGGCCGGCCTGCGCGACCTGCTGCCGCCCGAGGCGGAGACGGAAGCCTCCGCTGTCGAAGCGCTGATGAGCGTGTTCGCCGCGCACGGCTATCAACGGGTGAAACCGCCGCTGCTGGAGTTCGAGGACAGCCTGCTGGCCGGCTCCGGCCTGGCTGTGGCGGAGCAGACATTCCGGCTGATGGACCCGGACAGCCAGCGCATGATGGGGCTGCGCGCCGACACCACGCCGCAGGTGAGCCGCATCGCCACCACCAGGCTGGCGGGGGCGCCGCGGCCGTTGCGCCTGTCCTATGCCGGGCAATGCCTGCGGGTGCGCGGCAATCAGCTCGACCCGGACCGGCAGGTGGCGCAGGCCGGGATCGAGCTGATCGGGCATGACAGCCCGGAGGCGGACGCCGAGACGGTGCTGGTCGCGGCCGAGGCGCTGGCGGCGGTCGGCCTGACCCGGGTCAGCTTCGATCTGACCTTGCCCATGCTGGTGCCGTCCCTGCTGGATGACGCCAGGCTGGGCGGGCCTGATCGCGTGTTGCTGGCGCGCGCGCTGGATCGCAAGGATGCGGCGGCGGTGGCTCGCCATGGCGGCGCGCTGGCCCCGGTGCTGACGGAATTGCTGCTCGCCGCCGGTCCTGCCGACCGTGCCCTGGTGGCACTGGCCGCTGCTTGCCTGCCCAATGCCGCCGGTGCACTGGCCGATCCGGGTTGCGCAGACGGTTGCCGCCATCCGTGCCCGTGCGCCGGATTTGCGGCTGACCGTCGATCCGGTCGAGTTCCGCGGCTTCCGCTACGAAACCGGCGTCTCGGTCACGGTCTATGCGCCGGGCCGGCACGAGGAACTGGGCCGCGGCGGCCGCTATGTCTGCGGGGATGCGGAACCTGCCACCGGCCTGACGCTTTATCCTGACGCGATTCTTCGTGTCGCACCCGCCGCGGCAGGCTCGGCCGCGGGTGTTCATCCCGTTCGGCGCCGATCCGGACGTCGCCGCCGCGCTGCGGACGCAAGGCTACGCCACGGTCGCGGCGCTGGTCGCAGTGAACCTTCCGGCGTCGGACGACATGGCGGAGGCCGCGCGTCTGGGCTGCTCCCACATCCTGCGCGACGGTCAGGCCGCACCTTTGCACACCGAGGACTGAACGAATGGCCAATGTCGCCGTGATCGGCGCCCAATGGGGCGACGAGGGTAAGGGAAAGGTCGTCGACTGGCTGGCGAGCCGAGCCGACGTGGTGGTGCGGTTCCAGGGCGGTCACAACGCGGGGCATACGCTGGTTGTCGGCAACCAGACCTATAAGCTGTCGCTGCTGCCCTCGGGCCTGGTGCGCGGCAAGCTGGGGGTGATCGGCAACGGTGTGGTGGTCGATCCGGATGCGCTGCTGGCGGAAATCGCGCGGGTGCGGGCGCAGGGGCTGACGGTGACGCCCGAAACCCTGCGGATCGCCGAGAACGCCGTGCTGATCCTGCCGCTGCACCCGGCGCTGGACAAGGCGCGGGAAGAAGCCCGCGGCGAACGGAAGATCGGCACCACCGGGCGCGGCATCGGCCCGGCCTATGAGGACAAGGTGGCTCGCCGCGCCATCCGCGTCGCCGATCTGGCGAGCCGGAAACCTTGTCGGCGAAGCTGGACGAGCTGCTGCTGCACTATAATACGCTGCTGCAGGGTCTTGGCGTGGCGCCGTTCAGCAAGGACGCCTTGCTGGCCGGGCTGCTGGCGCTGGCGCCGCAGATCCTGCCGTATGCGGAACCGGTTTGGGAGCGGCTCGATGACACTGCGGCGCGGCGGCAAGCGCATCCTGTTCGAGGGTGCGCAGGCGGTGATGCTGGACGTCGATCACGGCACCTATCCGTTCGTTACGTCGTCCAACACGGTTGCGGCGACGGCGGCCTCCGGCAGCGGCGTCGGGCCGGGCGTGGTCGGCTTTGTCCTTGGGATCGCCAAGGCGTACTCGACGCGGGTGGGTTCGGGTCCGTTCCCGACCGAGCTGCACGACGAGATCGGCCAGCTTCTGGGTGATCGCGGGCAGGAGTACGGCGTGGTGACCGGGCGGCGGCGGCGCTGCGGCTGGTTCGACGCCGCGCTGGTGCGCCAGGCGGTCAAGGTCGGCGGCATTCAGGGGCTCGCGCTGACCAAGCTGGATGTGCTGGACGGGCTGGCGGAACTGAAGATCTGCACCGGCTATCGCATCAATGGGACGCATTCTCCGCCATCTGCCGGCGGCGCCGGGCGCGCAGGCTTCGGCGGTCCCTGAATACGAGGTGATGGAGGGCTGGACCGGATCGTCGCGCGGCGCTCGGTCCTGGGCCGATCTGCCGGCCCAGGCGGTGAAATATGTGCGGCGGATCGAGGAACTGGTGGAAGCGCCGGTGACCCTGCTGTCGACCAGCCCGGAGCGGGACGATACGATCCTGGTGAAGGACCCGTTCGAGGGTTGAGGACCTGACAGAAGCTGGCGCCGCCCGCCACGGTTCCGCTGCTAGGCGTGACACCGGTCGGTCTTGGATTAACCTCCGGTCAACCCTTTCGACGCTAGACTGCGGTGGCTCGACCAAAATTGGTTTGCCCGCATGGCCGTTGATCCAAATCTGCCCGAACCGCTGATCGCCGGTCGTTATGCTGGTCGACCCGTCGCGCCCGCTGCAAGGCGTCGGCGGCGGGCTGCCGGCCTATATGGCGACCGATCGGCGCAGCGGCGATGGCGCGACTGATCGCTTTGGCGGTCGGACGTCATGCCGGGCCACGGCTGACGGCCCTGCAAGCGCTGGACGGCGTGCGCATCGACAACCTGATGGGGCCGCTGGGCCATGGTGTCGGGCCCCGGCCAGGCGGCGGTCAGGGCTACTACGTCATCTGCGCCGCTCCGCCTGGGCCAGCGCTGTCAGTGGACCTGGAACCCTGGCCGGAAACGCTGTTGCTGGAGCATGTGCTGCGGCCGGCGGCACGTGTTCTGGCGGCGCTGCAAGACGCCGGGACGACGCACCGAGGGATCCGTCCGGACAATGTGTTCCTGGCCGCGCGGGGCCAGCCGATCACCTTGGGCGCCGCCTGGGCCGCGCCGCCGGCGATGCACCAGCCCGCTGTGTTCGAATCACCCGTACAGCGCACTCTGCCATCCGGCGGGGCGCGGTGATGGCACGATCGCCGACGACATCTACGCGTTGGGCGTGCTGCTGCTGGTGCTCGCCACCGGGCAGCTTCCGATGGCTGAGCTGGACGACGCGGCCATTCTTAATCGGAAGCTGGATCTGGGTAGTTTTGCCGCACTGACGGCGGGCAGCGCTATCCCGGCCTTCCTGAGCGACTTGCTGCGCGGCATGCTGGCGGAGGATCCGGAGCACCGGCCGCAGCCCAAGCTGCTGATCGATCCGTCCAACGCCCGCAGCCGACGGATCGCAGCCCGTCCGCCGCGTCGTAGCCAGCGTCCGCTGATGCTGAACGACATCGCCGTGTTCGACGCACGGACCCTGGCCTATGCCCTGTCGACCGACGAGAAAAAGGCTATCCAGGCGTTGCGCAACGGCATCGTGAGCCAGTGGTTGCGCCGTGGCCTGGGGGACGCGGGGCTGGCCACGCTGGTCGAGGACCTGATCCGGGTTCGCTCCGCGAGCAACAAGGCGGGTCCCGATGCGGATCCGCAACTCTTGATGCAGACGATCAGTACGCTCGAACCTCACATGCCGCTGTGCTGGCGCAACATAGCGCTGTGGCCCGACGCGATCGGTCCGTTGCTGGCGGAAGCGGTGCGGGGGAATTCCAGCCTGATGGCGGCGGCGGAAGAGTTGCTCAGGAACGATATCCTGTCTGTTTGGTCAACGGTCGGAACCCGCGCGGGCGACGACAACGCGATGATGACAACGGCTGAAGGACGTCAGCTTCGGGTATTCTTGCAGAAAGGCGGCGAGGACGCGTTGCTGCGGGCGTTCTATGTATTGAACCCGGTCTTGCCATGCGCTGTCGCCGCGATGACCGAGGCATGGATCATCGACATGCCGGACCTGATGCGATTCCTGGAAAAGGCCGCGGGCGCCGGGCCGCAGGCCATCCTGATCGATCCGCATGTCCGGGCATTTATTGCCGCGCGCGCCGACCGGCAGCTCGAATCGGCGGTCAACCTGGTCATCCATACCAAGGATCCAAAGACCTATCGGATGCGCCAGCTCGCCCTGCTGCGTGATCTGCAGCAGCGCTACCATCCACATCCGATGCCGGCACTGGCGGCCTGGGTCGCGGCGCAACTTCGGCCGGAGCTGGATGAGTGGCAGAACCAGCGCAAGCGGACCGCCCTGATCGAGCAATTGGGCGAACTGGCGCAGGCCGGGTTCCTGTCGCGACTGCTGGCACTGGTTGACGATGGCAAAGGGCGAGCCGAGGACGTGGCAGGGGCACAACGGGCGGCCTTGCTGGTGGCGGCCATCGACAGCGAGTTGGCGGCGCTGGCCAGTTCCGGTGATGCAAGACGAGCGGTGACTGCACGCTTTGGGCGGGAAATTGCCGCCGCGATCGGGCTGACGGCACTGATCCTGATGATGCTGACGGCCGCGTTCGGATGAGCCGCGGACGATCCTTTCAACGAAAGGCCGTGGTGGAACGTCCGGGCTGGAGCGTGCGTCGGCACCGTGCGTCTGGCGATGAGCGCGAGATCGAACAGTCAGCGGCCAAGGAGTCTGTGCTGTCCCGCATGGGCGGCATGCTGATGGTGCTGACGGTCGGGGTGGGCCTTGGTGGCGTCATCGCGGTTGCTCCGGACATCGCCGCCGCCGTGTTTGTGCTGCAAATTCCCGGCGCCGTCGCCTTGCTGCTAGACCCGTCGCCCGGACGAGCGATCGGCAAAACAATGCTGCTGTGTCAGGGTGCGGCCAGCATCCGTCCGATTATCGGCGATCTGGTTCCAGTGCGACGGCATCCGGGCTTGCGTGGCGATGGCAACCGAGCGGCGGACGGTCTTGATCGTGCTACTGGCGGCGGCGGGCGGTTTCGTGCTGACCCAGGCGTTGCCGCTGGCGCTGAAACTGCTGGACGATGCGCGGATAAAACTAAGGTGTGAAGATTTCGCCGCGACACGACAGAAGCTGGTTGCCGAATGGGAACTGGACAAATAGAAGCGAAGCGGCGCAAACCCGGTCCAGGTCACGCCGCCGCGGCGTCAGATCTCCGGCGAGAGCATTCAAGCCTGTTGTGCGGCTCAGCCCTGCCTGCCTGTTGCCCGCGTTCATCCGCCGTTCGGCGATCTGCGCCTTCATCGCCTTCTGCAGCTTCTCGAAAGCGCGAACCTCGATCTGGCGCACCCGCTCGCGGGAGATGTTGTATTGCTGCGACAGGTCTTCGAGCGTGGTCGGGTTATCCTTCAGCCGACGCTCGATCAGGATATGGCGTTCCCGCTCGTTCAATGACCGCAGGGCGCCCGAGAGCAAGGCTTTGCGGCCGGTCAGTTCTTCCCGGTCGGCGATCGAGCTTTCCTGGCTTTCCGTCTCGTCGACCAGCCAATCCTGCCACTCGCCTTCGCTGTCCTGGCGCACTGGGGCGTTCAGGCTGTGGTCGGGCGCCGCGAGCCGGCGATTCATGCTGACGACGTCCTGTTCCGGAACATCCAGCACGCGGGCGATCTTGGCCACTTGCTCGGGCTGCAGGTCACCATCATCGATCGCCTGCATCTGGCCCTTCAGGCGGCGCAGGTTGAAGAACAGCTTCTTCTGCGCGGCGGTGGTGCCCATTTTCACCAGCGACCAGGAGTGCAGGATGTATTCCTGGATCGCGGCGCGGATCCACCACATGGCGTAGGTGGCCAGGCGGAAGCCGCGGTCGGGATCGAAGCGCTTGACCGCCTGCATCATCCCGACATTGCCTTCGCTGATCAGTTCACCGACCGGCAGGCCATAGCCGCGATAGCCCATGGCAATTTTCGCCACGAGCCGAAGATGGGAGGTGACAAGCTTGTGTGCCGCCTCCATATCCTGAGTGTCACGCCAGCGGTGGGCCAGCGAAAGCTCCTCTTCCGGCGTGAGCATGGGGAATTTGCGGATCTCCTGGAGATACCGCGATAGGTTGCCCTCGGGCGCGATGTTGAGGACGGCAGAGGCCACGGGATCAGGCTCCTTTCGTCAGCCGCGTTTTGCTTGCCCATTGGCGGCGCAAGAAAACGGCTTCTTTGTGACTGAGATCAGTCCGGATGCGGGAAGGGACTTCACGTCCCGGCCACCCACCCCAAACTGGCAGCGGCTTAACCGGACGTCCCCACCGACACAGGTCATCCGCCCATATCGGTGGGATTGTCATACAGGACTAAAATGGTCCTGTCAAGATTAACGATGGGTCATCGTCTCGACACCTTGTATCCCACTGCTTGATACCTACCGTCAGGGATTGCTCGATGACTTGGATCAAACGCCCGCAAATCGTCCGGCGGCGGCGTCTGGAAGCTGATCGGCCGACCGGTTCTGGGATGGGTGAAGCCAAGGCTGGCCGCATGCAGCGCCTGCCGAGGAAAATCAAGAAGTTGGCTGCGAAGTGGCTGTTCGATGGCACGTGCGGCAGCCGGCACACGGCGAAGATATAACGGATCGCCCACCACCGGGTGGCCGTGGGCCGCAAGATGCACACGGATTTGATGCGTCCGCCCGGTCGCCAGACGGCATTCCAGCAGCGCCAGGCTGGTCTGCCAGGCGCGCAAGGTGCGGTAGCGGGTGAGCGCCGGCTTGCCGCCATGCGTGACGACGGCCATGCGCTTGCGGTCCCGCTTGTCGCGGCCGATGGCGCCCTGGATCTCGCCGGCGAGGGTGCGGGCAAGCCCCAGACGAGCGCCAGGTAGGCGCGGTCGAGGTCGCGCGCGGCGAAGGCGGCGGTGAGCTTGTCGTTGGCCAGTTGGGTCTTGGCGACGACCATGACGCCGGACGTGTCCTTGTCCAGCCGATGCACGATGCCCGGACGCCGCTCCGCGCCGATGCCGGTGAAGCCGGAGCCAGTCAGGCCGCCGCAATGGGCCAGCAGCGCATTCACCAGCGTGCCGTCGGGGTTGCCGGGGGCGGGATGCACCACCAGGCCAGCCGGCTTGTCGAGGACGATCAGGTCCGCGTCCTCGAACAGGATCGTGAAGGGGATGCGCTGCGGCCGCGGCATGGCGGGCAGCGGGGGCGGAATATCGAGCGTATAGGTGCCGCCGGCCCGGACCGTCTCGGCTGGCTCGGTGATCAGGCGGCCGTCGCTGGTCAGGCGGCGCTTGCTCGATCAGCGTCTTGACGCGGGAGCGCGAAATCGTGCCGATCGCATCGGCAATGAAGCGATCGATGCGCTGGCCGGCGGCGTCGGGGCTGGCGGTGACTGTGGATCGGCCCGGAGGTTGGCGCGGTGGGTGTCATGACGGATGCGAGATAGGCGTCCGCATGGTTTGGGGGAAGCATGGGAGCGGGCATGCGGGCATTGAAGATCGCCGTCGTCGTCATGGGCGTGCTGATCGTGGCCGGGACAGCGGCACTGATCGTGGCCGTGGTTCAGCGGATCGGCGGGCCGCCGGCGCCGTCGGGCGGCGGCCTGCCCAGGGCGATTGAGGCGGTGCTGCAAGAGCCGGCGGGAACCCGGATCGCCGCGATCGCCACGATGCCGGATCGGTTGGCGGTGCAACTGCAAGGCGGCGGGATGGACCGCGTCGTGCTGATCGATCCGCGGTCCGGCGCCGTCGTTGGCCGGATTTCGCTAGCGCACTGAGTGCCCGCTTGAGAATGCGCTGCGGCGAGTCGGCTGGCGTGGATTTCGAGAACCGGCGTGGACCGGCTTGGCGGCCGTGAGCACCGGAAGCCGCGTCAGATCGCCCCCAGAGAAGCATTAGCAAACGGGCACTTGAGGAGCATAAGGTTCCGAAGTAGAAAGCGGGCCTTGGCCGCGGTCCCGTTCGTCTAGAGGCCCAGGACAGTGCCCTCTCACGGCACCAACAGGGGTTCGAATCCCCTACGGGACGCCAAAACAATAAAATTCAGTTATCTCTATACTTGAGAGGCCGCTTGGTGGTCGGTTTCCACCGATGTTTTGCGCGCCAGCGTAGGCTTGCGCCACTGCAATCACGGCTAAGTGCTGACCCCGGCGCCAGTGCCTCGGGCACCAATCACAGCAACGGGGGCAGGGGCGCTGCTTACGTGTCACCGATGCCGCGGGTATAGTTGGTTAACTCTATGCGGGCGGCGCAAATAGGCCTGAGGTCCTACCGCGTCGGACACTGACCTTGGAATTGTAGCACCTGCGGCAGCACCTCGGCAGACGCGGGCATCGTCGGTCATGGACTGGAAAGTCGGCCCGATCAGAGTTGGCACGGACAAAATTTTGGTAAGTGACACTCTGCTTCCGTGATATGGCCGAGCGGCAGTGGGGAGGCGAAACGCGATGCTGTCACGGACCCTCGAAAATACGCTTCAACGCGCCGTGTCCCTCGCCAGTGCTCGGGATCATGAGTATGCCACTCTGGAACATCTTCTTCTCAGCTTGGCCGATGATACCGATGCCGCGACCGTGCTACGAGCCTCCGGGGTCGATCTCGACGAGTTGAGCAGGGACCTGACGGAATTTCTCGATAAGGATCTCGCGGGCTTGATGTCCGGCCGTTCCGGCGACCCGAAACCCACAGCCGGCTTTCAGCGCGTCATGCAGCGAGCCGCCATCCACGTTCAGTCATCCGGACGCGATGAGGTGACCGGCGCCAACGTGCTGCTGTCAGTGTTCAGTGAACGAGAAAGCCAAGCGGTCTTATTCCTCCAGCGGCAGGGCATGACCCGCCAGGATGCGGCCAACTTCATCGATCTTGGCCGTGAGAAGGCCCGCCACACCGCAAGGGTCAAACCGCCGCCCAGACTTCCGACCCAGAGTATCGGCCCTCACGTTGAAATCAATTCTGAAGGTGTCATAGGCTTTCCACCGGTGGAGGTATTGGATCGGCAGGGCAACTATCTGCCACGATTGTGCGGGCTGCATCCTGATCTCCGAGAATTGGCACGCGAACTAGCCGCCGATTTAAGCAAAGGAAATGCTCCACACGCCGCGCTGGGGTCGAGGGTGGCTGCCTACGCCGCCCTTATCGATCAGGACCTGCAAGCGATCGATTTTCGCCGGCTATATGGGGCTGGTGTGCGCCTCGCGAACAGTGCTCACGCAACGGGGCAAGCCATTTCAGTCGGGGAGCTACCGACGCTTGAACCGTCTGAGCAAGAGAAACTCAATTCTCTTCTCGATTTGCATGGTCCGATTATTCTGGCGACCGCAGCCGGCGCCGAGGCAATGGCCGACGAGGAGCGCTATCGTCGACGCCCGGCCGAGGAGCGAAGATATCGTGCCGATGCGGTCGCCCTGGCTACAGCCGTCCAAGGACGCCCCGACCTCATCGAGCCTGATGTTGCAGAGCACCTGTTGGGGGCAGCCCGTGAGATTGGCGAGGGAGGCAACCCAGAACGCAGCACTGTAGCCGGGCGGGCGATGGTGCGGAACGTGATAATCGGCGTTGTTGAGTGGAGCAATTGGGAGCGCTGCGTTTCTCTACGCAGGCCCAATTGTGCTGGGTGCAGGCGCCGTGGCCGCCTATGTCGGAACGCTGGCTCTCAGCGAGACGATTAAGAAGACGCAATGGTTTAAGTGGCTCACGCAATCCGCGGCGTCGGGCGTGGACAGCGCAGTGGACATTCCATCCAAGGAAATGGCGGAAAAATTTCGGTCCGGTCTACGCCGTCAAAGCCGGTTTGTGAGCGAGAACGAGCCGATGCTCCGGAGACTGGCCGGCACACGCGAGGAGTTTCAGTTCCTGCGACGCACCCTGGACTGGCTCAAGGAACACCCGGACGAGCCGCAGCCAGGGCCGGAAACCGCTTTTGAAGTCGGCGCGCCAGTTGGAAAGCCGTTAGGCGGAACACCGATAGGCGGGAGCGCGCTGGGCTCCTGAGCCCACGAACACAACAATGGGCCTTACATGGCCCGCACGGTCGCATCCATCTATGCGTTCCTGAAGAAGCCGGTTGTGAACCCCCGCCAGGGTTAGCGTCGGACATCTGCGCACATTCCCACGTTGACTGTCCGGATCAGTCCCGCCCCGTCGGGGGCATCGCAGAGATGAGTCCCGCCGCCCTATCGCGCGTTGACGTTCAGGTTCCCGACATCAGCAGGCGGACGCTCCTACCAACCGCCGTCCACCCCTATTGCCTGACCAGTAATAAAGCTCGCGCCGTCTGATGCGAGGAAGGCAATTGTCGCCGCGACCTCGTCCGGTGTGCCAAAGCGGCCCATCGGAATCTCCTTCGAGCGTTCCCGAAAACCCACCTCAAGATCGTCGCCGTATTCGCGGCGATTGGTGCTGATCGCGCGCGTGGTGCGGATTGGGCCAGGAAGCACCGCATTGACCGTGATGCCAAGCGACGCAAGGTCAAGCGCGAGCGACTTGGTGAAGCCGACGATAGCGGCCTTCGAAGCTGCATAGGTCGCGCGACGCCGGCCGGGACGGAATGCCGCACGGGACGACACACTGATGATCCTGCCCCAACCGGCTCTGCGCATCGCCGGTACAGCGGCACGGGACATCAGGAAAGCGCCCTTGGCGTTGATACCCATCGTGAGGTCCCATGCCGCCACGGGGACATCCTCTATCTCATTGCGATCGGCGCCCTGCGGAGCACCCGCATTGTTGACCAGAATATCCAGCCGCCCGTAGCGCCCAAGGACATCGCCAACCATACGGGCCGCGTCGGCTTCGTCGCTGACATTGCCCAGTGTCGCGGAGGCATGTCCGCCGGTCGAGCGGATCGTCTCCACAAGGCTGTCAATCCCAGCCCAATGCGGATCGACGTCGCCCTGCATGTTATGTTCATTGGCAACACCTGTCGGCGCGACATCGGAGACAACAACAGTGATGCCCATGGCGGCCAAGGCCCGTGCCGTGGAGTTGCCGATACCCACAGGTTTGCCGCACCCGGTGATAAGCGCGACGCGGTTGGAACTCATCACAGCATCCTCCCATTTTGTTTCAGTACGGTACATTAGGTAGGCTGATTAGCGAGGGTCATTATCCTTTCCGATCGGCGTAAATCAGCACCGGCGAAATGTGCCCGAACCACGCCGCTATCCGCACCTGTCGGCGGCGTGGCCGAAGGCCGTCCCTTACCCAATCACCTCAGCCTCCCGCAACGATCGCAGTCTCTCGGCGTTCAACCCTAGCAGTCTGCCCAATACCTCATTCGTGTGTTGTCCAGGCGTTGGCACCGGCCCGATCCGGCCTGGCGTGTGTGACATTTTCACCGTCACTCCAGGCACGTAGACCTCGCCTGCCACGGGATCATCCATTTTCACCAACATCTCTCGCGCCCACATATGCGGGTCCTTCACCGCCTCGGGGATGGTACGAACCGGCGCCACTGGCACCCCGAGGTCAAGCAGTGTCGTGACGATTTCATCCACGGTGCGTGACGCGCACCAGTCCTCCAGCGCGGCGCGACGGGCATCGGCGGCGGCCGGAACAATCGGACTTGTGTCGGCCCCGGCACCGGACACCAGCGTCATCAGCTGAGCCGCCATCTCGCGTCCCACGGCGGAGATCACCACATAACCATCTTTGGCGCGATACGGTGGACGGCCTGCCTCGCCACCCTCCTCCCCGGTCGAGAGATAATACGAGGCCGGAATTTCCACCATTGTCAGTGCGGAATCCAACAGGCAGACATCGACCATCTGTCCCTCGCCGGTGCGGTCCCGATGCCGCAGTGCGGCTAACGTGCCGATGGTCGCGTGCAGTGCCGTGTACCGATCGACGACCGAGGATGCCACACCCAATGGTCGTCCCACCGGCCTGCCGGTCAGGTCCATCAATCCGCTCATGGCCTGACCCAACGGATCGAAGGCTGGACGTTCGGTATAGGGACCGTATTGGCCGAACCCGGACACTGATGTCAGGATAATGCCGGGATTGATCGTCCTCAGGGTCTCATACCCGAACCCCATCGCCGCCATCGTGCCAGGGCGGAAATTCTCCAGCACCACATCGGATTTCTTGACCAAATCAGTGAAGATCGCCTTGCCCTCGGCTTTGCGCAGGTCCAGGCAGATGCTCTTTTTGCCACGGTTATAGACGGTGAAGTAAATGCTTTGCCCGCGCACGACCGGGGCATTCTTCCGCGTCTCTTCGCCGCCGATCCGCTCGATCTTGATGACCTCGGCGCCAAGATCCGACATGATCATGCCGCCGCGCGGACCCGCCTGATAGCGCGCAAGCTCCAGCACACGCACACCTTCGAGGCTGAGGTTCATGGCTTCCTCCCAGACTTTCAGGTCATGAAAGACCCACGGGCGGCGTGGCGCAAGATTTGCGGCCGACGCGAGCCAGCTCCGATGTTACCGGCTGCCACTCGGCGCTCGCGCAAGGACAGTCGCTGCAGTCACAAGATCAGCTTTGCTGCACCAGTTAGTCACAAGCAACGACTTGGAATTCCCGCGCGGGCAGGGGTGGTGACATTTGAAACGACGACGATCCGGAAGAGCTGCGGCTCATTGGCGGCGTCCGTGGCCTAATGCCCGGGATGGCCCCACCATGGTCCCGAACTCTTCGGGCCCCACAGGTCGACCGCGGCGTTTATGCTTTTCACGTCACGACCGCCGGGGCCAGTCCAATCGTCGGCTCATCGAGCAGCAACACTTTGAGATGCGACAGCAGAGCCCGACCTACGGCGACCATCTGCTGCTGCCCGCCGCTCAAGGAGTTGGCCCGTGTCAATACGCGCTTGCGCAGCACCGGGAACAAGCCGTGGACGAAGTCGAGGTCCTGCTGGAGAGGCCCGATCGCGCCTGATGTAAGCGCCGAGTTCGAGGTTCTCCCGCACGGTCATCCCTGAGAATAGACGACGCCCTTCGGGCACCAGCACGAGCCCCCGGTCAATCATTGTGGGAGGTGACGATTGACCGTCCGATCCAAGTCTGGTGCTCAAGAAATGGGTCGATCTCACCCGCTACTGTCCACCTCGTCTGCTATCTCCAGCGCTGGCAGGAGGCCTTTCGTACGCACGCGCTCGCCCAGGCCGGCATCGGCCAGAGCCCTTACCAGACCGTCCCGATTGCCAAACTGAAAGCCGATCTGGGTTTCATAGGCGAGGCAGGCCTGAAGCCGAGCCGCGGCATCACCAATTATCGTATATTCAGGTTCGGCAGCCAGCGCGGTCGCAAAGGGTTGCGTCGGGTGCGTGTGAGGCCGTATCGAGTAGGGGAAATCGCACCACCAGAGAATGCATGTCGGCGACGCCAGGACGCGACGCAAGGCCAGCACGAGTTGCACATGATCCACGTGTCCGCCAACTGCCTGCGGCGCCAGCACCAAATCCGGCGGACGCATCAGTATCTCGTGCAGAGCATCCCCCAACGCACCGCCAACATCATCACTTTCCCGCAACGGTCCGAAAAGCGCTCTGGCGTTGTTATAGCCACGATGCGGCGCTTCCGGAAATGGAAGCCAAAGCGGCCGGCAGCCGATCCGCCGGCAAGCCTCGGCATCCTCCCGCCGGCGAAGCGCCATGTAATCAACGTCTGCCGGAAGATGCTTGTCAAGCTGGCAAGCCAGCGCGAACCCGGTGGGGTTTGCGACGGAGCCTGTGAATGCCGTGCAGACCGTGACATCCCACCCGGACCGAACCAGACGGGCCAGTGTGCCGCCGCAGGAAAAAACAGCGTCATCCAAATGTGGCGAAAAGGCGATTGCGTGCGGCAAGCGGCTACAGAAGATGTGGTTGTGCACGAAACCGGCAGTTGGAATCACGCGGAAGGACAGGATCGAACCCTGTGTTGGCTGTCTGTCCCTGTACGTGAGCATAGACATTCATGATCTGCCGGCCAACGGCTTCCCATGAATAGGTGCGGCGGCATTCCTCAAGCGAGGTTTCAGCGAGGCGCCGGCGTAGTTTGCCATCTTCGATCACGCGGTGCAGGGCGTTGGCCAAGGCAGGAATGTCCCCGGGCTGCACCAACAAGCCATTCTCCTCGTTGCGGAGACAGTCCACGACCCCGACGGCGTAGCAAGACACGCTGGGCAGCCCGGATGCCATTGCTTCCAGTATTGTGTTCGAGAATCCCTCGGCGTAGGTCGGACTGACAAAGACATCGGCTGTATGATATAATGCCGGAGCGGCATCATAATCAGCATATCCGGTGAAGGCGACGTCCAGCCTTAATTGCTGAGCCAGTTCGCGCGATGAGTCGTAGTCGGGGCCGATCCCCGAGATGGTCGCGGCGAACGGCACCCGGGAGTCGCGCAGCATCGCCAGTGCTTTCAGGAAATCCAATGAACCTTTCCGGCGATCGACGCGGCCATGATAAAACAGCCGCACCGGATTGGCCGCATCGCCAAGCCGGCGGTTCGACGGCGGGCGAAAACGGGAGACATCGACTGCACCCGGAACAATCGTAAAGCGTTCGCGCGGTACGCCCAGACGCTCCACGACTTCCCGCGCGAAGCTGTCGCAGCCGATCAGCAGCGCATTGGCATGATTCAGCACGTCCAGCATGGCGACGCGGTGCGTTTCGCAGCAGCTTCCGACCCAGTGGCCGTCACCGCCTTGGATCGAAACGACAGTCGGGATGCCGATCTGCCGGGCTGCCAACAACACCGCCCAGCCATTTGGATACCCATACTGCGCATGCAGCACATCGAACGGCTGTCTTTGGTGTTCGGCCAGGATCACCGACACCATATCGTCCACATCCCGCTCAAAATCCGCGCCGCCCGGTTCGGCGAACGCTTGCTCACCTAGAGATTCGCAGCCGATCACCTTGACGCCGGGAACAGCAGGGGGCGGACCACCGCCATAGACGCGGGTGCCGGTGATGTCATTGCGGTATTGGCTGACCATGGTCACATCGTGCCCAGCCGCAACGAGCTGGTGCAGCAGATTGACGGCATAAACACTCATGCCGGATATTGCTGGAAAGAAACGGCGACTGCAGAACAGGATCCTCATGTCAGACATTCTCCTCAAGGCAGTGACGCAGCCAACCCAGGGAACGTGGAATCATCTGGTCGGCGCGATGACTTTCCCGGGACAGTTCAACACAGATCAGCTTGTTGAAACTGATCGCGGCCAGCCCATCAAGGCAAGCGCGTATGTTCATGTCCCCCTCACCGAACGGCAGGTGGATGTGCTCACCACGGCGCATGTCCTCGATCGCCACCGTGCCCAGATATGGCGCGAATTCCGTCACGGCTGCTTCAGGCTGGCGCTCCTGGGTCACCACGCAATGGCCGAGATCCAGTGCGAGCCGCAGTTCCGGCAGTTGCGCATGCAGTAAATTCCAGTCATCGAGAGTTTCCACCAGCATGCCGGGCTCTGGCTCCAAAGCTGCAACGATTCCCCGTCGTCTGGAATGGTCCAGCACCTGCGCGACACCGTCGAGCAGCCAGATCGCAGCCTCGCCCCTGTCCACACCGCGCTGAGGCGCGCCGGCCCAGAACGAAACCGCCTCGGCACCCAGTATTGACGCGATGTCGATGGCCCGATGCAGGAACGCCACACGTCGCACTCGGCCCGCCGCGCTGGGCGTCAACAGGGTTGGTTCGTGCTTTGCATGTGGGTCAAGCAGGAACCGGGCGCCAGTCTCTATGACACAGCCCAAGCCGCGGACGTGCAGGTCGCGGGCGAGACTTTCGGCGCGGCCAACCCAGCCATTCTCCATGGGATCAAGGTGATGGTGATCCAGGGTCAATGCGATGCCGTCGTAGCCCGCATCGGCAATCAGCGAGACCGCATCGCCCAGGCGATGATTGGCCGCCCCATTCGTATTGTAGGCAAAACGCAATGCCATCGTCATGCCGCCCCAAGCTGCTGCTTGAGCAAAAGCTGAGCTGAGAACGGACCGCTTTCCCGATACAACGGGTACAGTCTGCCGACAATGCGATCTGCCAACGCCGCGTCAAACCAGGCCGGACCGCCGCATCGGTCTTCATCATCCGGTCGTAGCAGAACCCGTTCGGCGCCTGGACGCGGCGCATCCAGAATCAGCGGATCGTTTCTTTCTCGCAGCTTGCGCACGCCGCGCCAGCCGATGCGGTGATAGCTCATTGTTTCGCTCTCTAAACCGGGAACGATTGTCTTGACCACCTTGACCGAGGATCCGGTCGGCGAGCAGTCGATCCATAAAATATCGAGTCCTTGCTCAGACAGGCGACTGGCGATCCAATGCAGCCGCTTGTCCGGGTCCTGACTCATGACCGAGCCCGCATCCGGCAGCGCTGAATAACTGATCCGGCGACGCTCCGAGAACACACTGTCCGACAAACGACGGCGCAGCTCGTTTGCGTCCTGTGACACCCATTCGACCATCGATTCAAGCGCGCGCCGTTCTTCCTCACCCAGCATTGCGACAGCAAGCTGGCGTTCGACGTAGTCAGCCGACATGACCGAGGCGACACGGTCGATCGGTCCGTGCGTCGCCGCCTTGCGGGAGCGGGAGCCACAGAATTCCAAAAGCGCCTTGCGCAAGGCTCGCTCCCGATCGGGGTGGGCCGCTTCGCCGCAGGATGTCACCTGGATCGGCACTGTCAGGTTGCCGCGATCATTGCCAACCACATAGAGATTCGGGATATCGAACTCGGTGTTGGCAAGCTTGATCATCACGTCAATATCGAGACTTCGCAACCGGTCCAACAGCGCCAGCACCATTGGGTCGCGAATGCTATCGGGATCCACCACCACGCCCTGATCGAGCGCGCGAAACGAGACTACGTTTCCATCACGCTGCAACAACTCCATCAATCCGTGAGCGATGGCATGCGCGTAATCAAAGCCGGCGCCAAGCCCGTTGGTGATCGGCATGATTAGCTTCGATGCTTCGCCAAGCTGGTACTGGTAGGCGGCAACCCAATCACGGGGGACCATCACCGGCTCGTCAGTCGGCCAGCGTTTCGCCTCGACCCAGGCCAGAGGCATGTCCGGCGTATAGATGCTGCCGGCTTCCAGACACAGCGTCATCGGATCGGCCACGGCACGTTCGCCGCGGCTGCGCGCAAGATCTGCATAAGACGCCGTGATACGCGGCGCGCGCTTCACCCAGGCGCCGACATGCACTTCTTCGCAGAGCTCGCCCAACGCGCCGACCTCCGCCTCTATCGGGTCGAATCCATACCCATAACCAATGGTTGCCGGTTCCTCAGGCAAGATCAGGTTCGCCTGCACCACGGGGATGCCAACACGATCGAGCGCGTCAATGCGGAACGCCGAGACATAGCTATCCCGCGGCATTGTGGCGCGGAATGCGTCGGCGACCGCCTGCAAGTGATCCTGGCCGGTCATCGAGGGCTCCTCTCGCGCAGTTCTTCAATGGGAATGTGGCGCACCCCGGGGGGGCGGCTGAGCTGGTCGTCCAACACCGCCAGCGTGATGTCGCGGGAGATGTCAGGCGCATATTCGAATGGTGTGCACACTGTTTCGAAATCAATCCGCTCTATCACCGCGCGATAACGGCGCAGCTCAGCCGGCGTGAGGGGAATGTTCTTGTGGAAGGCCTTGTGGCTGGACACCGCCAGACTGTTACCCGCTTCGTCCTGATCGATTTTGAAAGCATCTCCGCAAAACAATATTTGCCGCTGGGCATCGTGCAGTATCGCCTGGCCTTCATAATGGCCGCCGACATGGTGCAGCGTCAGTTCGGGCAACAGCTCCAGCGCGTCATCATACGGCCAAGTGACGCGAAAGGCCTTGGTCAGCCGCAGATCCTCCTTTTGGATAGCGACGACTTCGGGCTGGAACGCATCCTGCAATTGCCACAGCGCGCCATATCCATGCACGTGGGATGCGGCCAGAAAGCGGATGCCGCCCAGACGCCGTATCTCGGCCAGCATGTCGTCCGTATAAAAAGGCGCTGCCTCGAAAGCCACATTGCCATTCGGATGCAGCAGCAACCATCCGACCCCGTTCAGGCCCAGCGGCGGACTGGTCGAGAACGCAACCATGTCGGGCCGGACGCTGCGCCAGTGTCCGCGCAGCGTTGCTTGCACGTCGTCAACGCCGAGAAAACGCCAGCCGTCCGCCGGCAGATCGTTTCGTGTATCGGTGCAAACCGGACAATCCGGCGGCGCGGCAAAGTAGCGCTGCCAGTAGCCGCAGTTGGCGCAGGCGTAAGGTTTCAGGGGCATGGGCAAATCCGGGTTTGATCGGCCTGATAGGCACGCGCCAACAGCGTCATCGTGTGCAAGTCGCGCGCGACGCTGAAGTCGCCGCCACCACCGGTGATGAAACGGGCGAAGGCTGCCATCTGGCGAGAAAAGGGCGAGGCTTGCAGGTCAGAAACCGGCAGCGGCCGACGATAGCCAAGCCGAGCATCCAAAAGCCAGACCTGGCCTCCCGGCGTTTGCCCCATCGTTCGTTCGGCCAGAATTTGTCCGTCTGTCCCTAGTACTTCCAGCCGGCGGCGGGGCAGCGCATCCGGGCAATTATAAGCAACATGAAGCTGGACGAGCACGCCGCTCGCGGTGCGGCCGATCAGCATCGCACCATCATCCACCGGATAGGCCTGAACCCGCCGTTGTGTGAATGCTGTCACGTCCAGCAGTTCGTCATCGAGCAGATAGGCGATCAAATCCAGGCCATGTGGCGCAAGGTCCATCAGCGCGCCTCCGCCGGCCCGAACCGGATCCGCACGCCAGTTGTCGGGCGCCCAGCCCTGGTCCAGCCAGCATGCATAAGCAATGCGGATTGCGGTGGGAATGCCGATCGCGCCGCGTGCGATGGCGGAGCGGATCGCTGTATGAGCGGGGTGATGGCGCTGATCGAACGCGGTGCCATAGCGGATGCCGGTGCGCGTGACGGCAGCGGCAATGGCCTGAGCGTCAGCCAGCGACGCCGCCATCGGCTTTTCGCACAAAACGGGGATTCCGGCAGCAGCGGCCGCTTCGACCGCCGAACGGTGTAGGTGATTCGGGGTCGCGACGTAAATCGCATCGACGTCCGGATCGGCAAGCAGCCGCTCGATCGATGCGTAGGAACGGGCGCCAAAGGCAGTTGCCGCACGTCGCGATGTCGAGTTCGGATCCGCAACGGCTGAAACATGACTGCCAGCGGACTGGATAGCTGGTGCCGCATAATCGCGGGCAACCCAGCCGAAGCCAACGATGCCCCAGCCAATCGAGATGGTCGAGGGGGAGGGCTGGGGAAAATCCAACATCACCAGCGCTCCGGCAGCTCAACCAGTTCGCGCCGGCGCACCTGTTCATCGCAAACGACGCCCCGTATGGCGTGCTTAGGTGCGTTGGTGTGCGAGGGATACGTGACGCGGCAGCCGTATTCGCGGCCGTAACGGTCGGACGGCCAGATCAGCAGCCCGCCTGCATCATAAAGCGGATTGCGCCGCAGCCTTGTCCCAAGCGGTGGCAGCGCGATCGAACCGTGGATCGCGGCTGGTTCCGAGAGGCTGAGGCCCGACGCAACACCAAAGGCTTCGCTGTTTACGAGTGCCTCAGGCGTGGCCAGGGACGGCGCCCGCGCCTGAATCAGTGCCTCGGTCAATTCGGAATCGTCGTATAACAGCGCGTCGGGAAACAGCACCGCCATTTCCTCGGCCGTTACTGCGCTACCTGCAGAAAAGTTCTTATAGGCGCGATTATGAATATGAGAGATGATCAGCAAATTTCCCATATTACCCAGGCGACGGACGATTTCGGATTTGGGTTCCAAAAAGTAGAAGGCGTCGTGGCACACAATCAGATCAAAATGGCCCTCGATTGGCCATTCCCCGGCAGCATCGAAGCAGATGAAATGACAGTTCGGCGCGACAAAATGCCGAGCAACCCAGAGTTTGGCGAATACGATGTCGGCGCCGGTAACGGTGACACCGCGACGGGACAGTTCCCGCAAATGATGGCCGATGCCGCAGGCTAGTTCGAACGCCGTGCGCGGCGCATTCCAATGCGCCTCGGTCAGGGCGAGGCCCGCGAGGAAGGTCGGATCAGACCAGCGATGGGCGAAATAATCGGCGACCGGGCCCCAGGCGAGCAGCGACATGGCCTGGCGCAAGCTGATCTCATCACGCCGTCGCACCAACTCGCGTAGCGCCGTGGGATCTGTGGTTGGGCCGCGCCACCAGTCATCCTGGTCGGCCAGCAGCAGCACGAGTCCGGCTTCCGTTTCTCCGGCATCCAGGCGGCCAAGCGCTTCCTGAGCCAAATCGCGACGATTATTGCGAAGGAAGGGAATTCCATCCGGTGCGGGCCAGCGAGAGCCATGAATGTCACGCACTGAATGTGACGTATCGGCAAAAAAAAGTATCACGCTGCCAGACCCATTGATTCCAGGACGGCATCCTGAAAGGGTTTGACAGGTCCCGCATGGACCAGTTCCATGCGGCGAAGGACGAATTCCATGGTGGTGCCTGCAGCGCGCAGATGATGCTCGACTTGCAGAACCCGGTCCAAAGTATCGGCGGCGTGGAAGGTGCGCCCCTCAGGCGTTTCGACATTTGGCAAAATCGACCGCGCGGCTTCCACTTTTGCACGGACTGGGTGGGGCAATTCCGCCAGCGCGTGCATCGTCGCGTTCGCCATGACGGGTTCCAGCCATTCGCCCAGCAACACCTCACCCGCGAAGCCGGAGTTGGGCAGAAGGGCGTTGTGGAGGTGATGGGCGAGCGCGGCGAGAAACACCGTATCCGGGCGAGCATCCCACGTAGGTGCCAGGATGACGCCGAACACCGCCACGGCGAGGCAATGATCAGCATGACTTTCCGGTGGCTCCAAGACCAGACGGCCAAGGCCAGGACAGGTGGCTCCTGCGCGGGGTTGATCGCTAAGTCTGGCAACAAAGCTCGGCATACTGGCACTGTCCTGCGACTGACCGTCGTCGATCCAAGCCTGCGTGGCGGGGTTCAACGGTGCGGCGGCCTCGATCGCCGCGGAGCACCAGATATCCTGGGCTCGGCCGATCGGGACGCCCGTAGCAATCAGTGTGGAAGGATCGAGGTCTCCAAGGCGTGTGGCCGCGAGTGCATCGCGAAGGGTAATGCGGGCGACATCAACGACTGAACGGCCGGATGTAATTTGCGCCCAGGCGCTTCCGAAAAGTCGTTCCGCAATTGATCCCTTGCGCCAGGCCGAGCGAACACGCTTAAGGTCAGCGATCGCCCGAAGCGAGGGGAGCAGCGTCCGGGGCGCGAGTTGCCCCAGACGCATTAATGCATCACCGGTCACGCGTGGCCGTCGGCCAGCCAGTCTGCCAACATGCGTTCCTGTGTATGGAACGCATGTTCCGGCGCATGGCCATTGCTGGTCATCGGCGCCTTGAAGAAGACGGACAACTGCTCTTGCGGGCCTGCCTCACCACGCTGGCGCGCCAGGTCCATAACGCGGGCAATCTCCAGCACCAGCGGAGCGGCTAGGATACTGTCCTTGCAGAGGAAGTTAACCTTGATCTGCATTCTTTGGCCCATAAAGCCGGTGACATCAATATTATCCCAGGCTTCCTTGTCATCGCCACGCGGGCGATAGTATCTGATGTCAACAATATGGTCCTCGACATGATAGCCGAGGATGCCATCCAGCACACTGCCCTTGGTCCCGAGCTTTGAGCGAAGCGAGTCGGGATCTTCAAGGGCCATGCCGTCTCGATTGCCCAGGATATTGGTCGAGAACCAGCCATCCACGTACAGGGCACGCGCCTTAAAGGCGGGTGCAAGGACTGTTTTCATCATGGTCTGACCCGTCTTGCCATCCTTGCCGGCAATCGGGACTCCACGGCGCTTCGCCATTTCGGTCAGTGCCGGCGCGTCAGCGGCGACAGATGGAGTGAAATTGGCGTAGGGAACCCCAGCTTCGATCGCGGCGCGCGCATACAGCATTGCGGGGCCGATTGCGGGATCATTGTCGTCCAGCGCGCGCTCAAACGCGTCCTGAGAACGCAGAGCAAGCACGTCGGGCGGCGTCCGCTCGGTTGAGGCGAGATTGATCACAACAAGGTTGTCGAGGCGGTTCTCTGCCTTGAAGCAAGCCAAATCCTGAATGATCGCGTCAACGGCGGCGCGATGGCCATTTGTTTCGCGCCGATTGGCGCCGTCCATGCGGCGACAGAATGCGGCGCTGGCGACCGCGGGCCAGGGGCGGACGCTGGAAAGTTCCGAAGTGACCTTGCCAAGCTGGTCGTCCGTCAGGACGCGGTGTTCGGCCGCGGCGAGAGCGAGGTTCTGACCATTCAGGTCCCATCCCCCGAAAACAAGATCTTCATAGCCAGCCAGACCGGAAATACTTAGGTCAGCAAGCGGCAAGCCGTCCTTACGATTGATACCTTTTCGCAGCGTTGCGATGCCCGCCGCGGCTGTGGTTGCTACGGCGCCTCCCAAGCCAACGATGGCAACACCAACCCTGGATCCTGACATTTCCTCTCCAATCCCTCTGTGCGGACCGGAGATTGGAGCGGTCGCGCGATCGGCTAGTGCCCCATGACGATCACGTGATGCTGACGCCTCTTGTGTGCGAGGGCCTCCGAGGTGGACGTACTGTGTCGGTCCGGGCTTACCGAGAAAGTCAATACATTTCGAAGGCTGATTGAAATGTTACTACAACGTACTCAGTGATTACCCATTGCTGCGCTGGCCTGATATGTTGCGGGATAGCGACGAACCGGGCTTTGGCCATTACGTGACCTGGCAAAGCGCGTAGATTGGGCTTTTCTGCAATTCATCACTGTACAGAACTGCTTCTACGATTCGCGTTACAGTGGGTTGTGGGAGCCGATCGTGTATGCTCTGATCATGATAGTGTGCGAAGCGGCGGGCAAAAGCGCCGCCCCAACGCTGACGATTGTCGACAGCCAATCGGTCAAGATGAACACAACCATTGGCGTGTGCGACTGTGATGGCGTTAAGAAGGTCTTAGGCGCAAGCGCCACCTCGCTGTCGACACGCTTGGTCTGCGGATCAAAGGTCAGATCAATGCCGTTAACTTGCAGCACCGCGATGCCCTGCTTGACCTGCTGGCAACTGCCGGCCGCAAACTCCTATGGGAGAAACTGGCTCTTCTCGACAGCGGTTATTCTGGCGATAAAGCCGAGCGGGCTGGCTTTAAGGGCAGCCGGATCAGGATCAGCGTGGTCAAGGTTTGATTGGACGGTCCAAGGCTTTATCGTGCTGCCAAAACGCCGGATGGTCGAGCGACCTCTGGATTGTTCAACCGGTTGCGTCGCCTCGTCAATGATTTTGAAGCGATGATCGAAAGCGCTTGCGCGTGGCTTCTTTCGGCGCTCGGATTTCGCTCATCAATCGGACTGGACGCGATTACGAAAGAACGTGCTCGTGCTCTGGCGCAGACTGAAACAGTCTGCGCCAGAGCACTAGCTTGATTTGGTGGGCTGATTCAGCCAACGCCTTGAAGCGGGCGTTGGCATCCGACCACTCGTTCCGGTCAAGGTCTAAGGGAATGACGAAAGTCTATGACAACAACAATTTTCTTTATCATGTCCGCGGCCAAACGGCGATCGGGATCCAGCGGTGCGCGGCCGAGACAGAACGAGCGCTTCGTCTCCAACCGGGTGGGCATGCATCACCTGTGCCTGCGCGCTCGGTCGCGGGAGGACGTCGACGCGGCAGCAAACAAACTGCACGAGATGGGCAAATATATCGAGCACCGATCCGAATTGGGATCAGAACCCTTAAACTGCCAGAGCCTCGCGAAACCAGTAAAACCATGCGACCCTCCGCATGAAAGAAATATCAAGGCGTCGAACATGGCGGTCGTCCTGGCGGACAGCGGCGAGTTCAAGGTCGCGGCGGCAGGCGACTTGTGCGTTTCGCCCATGGATGCCGAGGCTGTCACCGGCTGGACGTTGAAACCTGAAGGCATGTGCCGCGATGAGCGGTAAGTCCCCTTGGCAGACACGCGCGCCGCGGCGGACAGATGCACATCGCCGCGTTCCGGCACGTGCTCGGTCGTCCTGTCGTGTCGGACGACCTTGGCGATGTCTGGATGCGTGGCATGGTGGCAGAGAGCCGCATCGCCGATCTCGAAGGCCCGATTTTGCCCTGCCGACGTATCGTGGACAATTAGCCCGCCTGCGCCGGGCTCTGGACGGTCGGCTCCGGCGGGTTGCTTATCCAGGGTGCTACGCCAAGCGACGTGCGCGACCAAAATGATAGGAACGACGTATCCGCAACTGACAACCACCCGCGATTAAAGAGCTGGGTCAAAGCAGCGATTTTCGTTCCGCAGACCTTGCCTTTTGACGGGACTCACCATGTGCAATAGCTAGTCAGAGACAGGCAGGAGCCATATGTGAACACCGTCGACCCGCCCTTCTCGCGAACACAGGCGACGCCACCTCTGCGCACCACGGCCGCCGAAGGTCGTACCGCACCCGTCGAGCCCGGGCGTCTGAGTGCTCGGCTGATGCGGCATGGGTCCATGGAGTTGCGCTGGTATGCGCCTCAAGACGATGACAAGCAGGTGCCACACGACCGTGACGAGCTATATGTTATCCAGTCGGGGAGTGCCAATTTCGTCAGGGCCGAAGAGTCGAACCCGTTCGGGGACGACGCGATGATCGGCGTGCGGGGCATGACGCAGGTTGAGGTGCATCCGGGCGACGTGTTGTTCGTTCCGGCCGGAACCGTGCACCGCTTCGAAGCCATGAGCGCCGATTTCGGCGCCTGGATAATCTTCTATGGTCCCGAGGGCGGCGAGCACACTTGACGTAAAGTGGCGCACCGCCTGTCGTTCGGCGCGGTGAACTATCCGGTCGACGAAACGGCTGGGCTCAGATCTTCGCGCTTGGCGGCGGGATGGGCGGGATTGCGGAAGCGGAGCTCACCGCCGGCCTCGGCGTCGGGAGCTGGGAAGCCGAATAGTTCGAGGCGGCTGGAACAGGTCACCGCCACTACGTTCCTGGCCTCGGGATGCGTCATGAACTGCCGGATCTCGCCCTCCAAGGACAGTTTCTCGCGCATCAGACGCCATTCGATCCGGTCGGTGTCCTCGATGAACATTGCGACGATGCCGGGACGGGTGCCGGTGAGGCGAGCTGGCGCTACCGCGCCCAGCCGGCGGCGGACCGCTGAAGGAACCTCGTTTTCCTCGCCGGCGCGGGCGGCCAGCACAAGGACACCGCTGCCGGGTGCGACCACCGACAGATGCGCCTCCGGCCCGAATTCCTGCCGCAGGCGGGCCATCAGGCCGAGTTCGTCGGCCTGCGCCGCGGCTAGCAAGAGCGGATCGAAACGCAGCATTGCGGTCTCGTCCCCGTCCGCATGCTGGCGCCGCTTGATCATCCTGACAACTCGGTCGGACAGGGCCTGGACGAGATCGAGATCGTGACCGTCCTTAAGTCCCTTCGGCAGGGTCATCTTCAGCAGATAACGGCCAGGGTGCGCGCGCAGCCAGTTCTGCAGCGCCGGATCGACGCGGTCCACCAGACGGAACCAAGCGTCGCGATGAATGCCATGACCAGCGTCGGCCGACACGACGTCGCAGACGATCTCCGCCTCTGCCCCGCCCCGCTTGATCAGCAGGTCGAACGGGACGTTGTCCTCAAAGGCGGCGAACCGGACGTCGAACCCGCGGGCGCGCTGCATCGCCGCGGTGCGCAGCAGATGGAAGGAAGCCACCAGAGGTTCCGCGCCAGTCAAGGCCGACCGCAGCATGGCCAGGAATTGTTCGCGACCGGCGGCTGACAGTTCGTTCAGCGTCTCGACGGCACTTGCCGCGTAGCCTGCGATCAGGCACTCGGCGGTACTGGGCGGCCGCAAGAGCGTGTGGCTGCGCAGGCGCTCGATTGTCATTTCAATGCAGTGGCGCTGCAGCAGATGGCTGCCAAGCCGGCTGCCGGGGGTGCTGGCGGCACCGAGTGCGGACAGGCGTGTTTGCCAAAGGTCCGCACCAACCGCGTGCACGAAGGTCTCGAGCGGCGAGGGATCGATGATCTTGGTCGTGGGCCCCATCATTGTTCCGAGCAGGCGAACGTGAGACTGTACATCATTGTATCCGACTGGATGCCGCACTGGTCAGTGAGCGAGCTCATAGGTACTTGTGAACTTCCCGTTTGGAACCCTTAAGTTGTTGACCATGGCGACACTTGATTGACCTGTAAACGGGAGCCTGCATGCAAACGCTGCGACGGTCGAGCGGTACCTGAGGCGCAGAGCAGCAGGTTCACGCCCTTGGCAGACAGGATGCGCAGGATGGCATCGACGATGGTCGTCTTGCCCACGCCGGGGCCGCCAGTGATAACCAGGACCTTTGAGACCAGCGCCTGGCGAATGGCAGCGACTTGGCTTTCTGCCAGCACCAAACCAGTTTTTCGCTCGATCCACGGCAAATCCTTGTCAGGATCGATTGAGGGCCAGGGCAGTGATCCGCTAATCAGGTGCTGAAGGCGATCGCCGATGACTTGTTCGGCGCGATAGAGGCCGCTGAGGAAGACACAGGCCGTCTCGCCGACGGTATCCGCGATGACGGTTCTGCCAGTCAGTTCGAGCTCCAGCGCGGTCTGAACCAGGTTCGCCTCGACCGCCAGCAACGCGTCGTGACGGCATTTATGCAGATGTGGTTACTCAGGGTCTTACGTTGCTGCCGTGTTCGTCGGCTACAGCAGGAGCGGCGGGCCGTGGCCGAGGTAACTCTCCAGCATGCCTCTCAGGATTGTATTTTCCGGACATAGGGATCCCTGCTGGCCACGACACACACCATCACTGCGCGCGCGGATCTGGTGGCCGCCGTGGTTCTTGCGACGGCGAAGCCAGTTCGTGCTCTCCGTCTTATTGGGCTGTGGTCACAGGTTGATGCGCACGAAGGAAGCTGCGCACCCGATCAATCGTTTTGGCCTTCAACTCCGCGGGTTCTCGCCAGGGATACGCCGTCAACTCGGCCTTCGGCGCCAGCGCAGCGACATCGACAGAGGTTTGGTACGGATGCGCTGGGGTATCGTCGGGCATGACCAGCATCGGCGTCTGACAGGAACGCGCGAAGTCGCGCGAGACGCTGTACACGAAGTCCGGCTGGGCGCGGTAAAGGCTGTGCAGATACGCCTCGATTTGCGCCATGTTCAGATCGGGCCGGCGCGCGAGCAATTCAGGCGCCCAGACATCACGACCAGAATCATACATGACATCCGGGTTTTCCGGGCGGTGACCGACGGTCTGACACAGCACCCCGGCCACCACGCGACCAGGGGCCCGCTCCATCAGCTTGAGGGCGAAGCAACCCCCAATGCAGTAGCCCAAGAAGAAGAACTCTTGAATGCCGAGATGATCCATCAACGCTAGCTGGTCGTCGGCGAAGGCGCCCCACGGATCATCGACCGCAATCGGGCCAGTTGAATCTCCGCCATTCGCGTTGCGCTGATCCATAGTTATACAGTGGAAGTCGTCCTTGAAGACCTCCATGGCGTTGAACACGGCGGTCGGCCAATTGCTGACCCGGGAATTCAAGCCTCCGCCGGGGGTAACCAACAGCGGGAAGCCACGACCCGCCTCCTCGTAGCGGATGCGGACATCACCTTTTTCGAAGAATGGCATGGTCTTCTCCTTACCCGTTGTCGCGTCAAGCGGGTCTCAGCCAGCGGCGTGCGCGCCGAGGCGGCTGGGAGCCCGCGAATTTCTAATTCGGGAGTTCAAACCGATTCCCACATTTGCTCAACCCCAGGCGACGGGATGCGATGAGGTTGTGTCAACCGGTTCAAATGTTCTCTGGCACAGGGCAGGCGAAAGGGATACCGATTTTCTGGTTGTGCAATGAGGTTAGACCGTTGAGAGCGCTGAGATAGAAGATTGAAGCGTAAATCGGGCAACCCCTAAGCTTTGCAGCGAGCGAGACGATCGGCGAGAGAATCGGCCGCGCATTGCAATTCCTGGTCGCGGTGCCCGCCGGATTTGACAGTGCCGGTGGACGATGTGAACCATCCTGCCTTGGACTATCAACGCCAGGACCAGTTTGTTCTGCGCCGCGACAGATCAACGCAGGGGGCTACGTCAATGCTGAGAACGACCAGTAATCTGATATTGCCAACCGCGATCACCGGGTCATATCCGCGCCCGCTCTGGTTCGACATGAGTTTGAGCGGGCGGTCGTTCAAGGCGGCGCTGGGAGAGTCTTTGTTTCGCGAGCAATACCTGGACGCCGTTGCGGCCGTCATCAACGCGCAGGAGGCTGCGGGTCTGGACATCGTGACGGATGGCGACAGTCGCTTTGACCTGGCTGTGGGGGGCAAATCGTGGTTTTTCTACCCGATTGAACGGCTTGGTGGGGTGCACGGCCACCGCGACACGTCGCGGGGGTGGATGGGGCGGCATGACCTGCGCCCAGGCAAGATTCTGTGGGAGGTACAGGAAGCCTATCAACCCAGCATCGTGTCGGCAAAACTGACCCGCGGACCCTGGGAATATACCGCGCTCTGGCAGGTCGCACAGCGTCTAACGGACCGCCCTGTGAAGTTCGGTGCCATCTGCGCCCCTGCGCTCGCCAGTATGCTATGGAACGAGTTCTACGACGACGACAAGGCAATGATTCTCGATCTCTGCGACATCATGAATGCCGAGCTGCGTGAATTGGCCGGTGCAGGCTGCCCGCTGATCCAGGTCGAGGAGCCGCCGCACCACGGGCGTTCGCTGCGCCCTGATTGTACCGATGCCGAACTCGAATTCCTCACCGAGGCGTTCAATCGGCAGCTTGTCGGCGTCGAGGCGGAGATCTGGGTGCACACCTGCTGGGGCAACCCGAACCAGCAGCGTGTTTACTGGGAAGTGCCAAGCTATGAGCGGGCGATGCCGTACCTGTTGCAGCTGGATGCCGATGTCATCACGTTCGAATGCGCCAGCAGCAATGGCAAGGATCTGCCGCTGTTCGGCAAATACAAGACAGATAAGAAGATCGGCATCGGTGTGGTCAACCACTGTAATACTGTTGTGGAACCGCCTGAATACGTAGCAGGTCTGATCCGGCGCGCGCTGGAGTTCATTCCACCAGAGCGGTTGGTGATCACCACGGACTGCGGCTTCGGCCGCGAGGGGCTCAGCCGGCGCATCGCGTCCTATAAATGCGTCTCGCTTGTGGAGGGTACCAACATCGTGCGCCGCGAATTGGGCCTGCCGGAGGCGCGCGTGCGGGCATCCGATCCGGCACTTTACTTCGCCAATGTAGGCAAGCCCAGCGAATGAACCCATTGGATCAGGTCGCCATCCCGTCAACAGACCCATAATAGCCGCCATCAGCTTGATGCGGGCGTCGCTGCGCTGGAGGATCGCGCCCTGGAGTTGCGATGGCGGGCAATGAGCGATTGATCATGTTCCTGTTGAGCGCGCGAACCCGATTTCTACCGGCCGAAGCACTCGATCGAGGTGAACTTGCGGCGGCACGTGCGGATCGAAAAAATGTGCCGCTAGCGGTCGGACCCGGGTGAATTTCGCTGCGTCGGCATCACGGGTTCTATGCGGACCGCGTTGCGCGCCATGTGCGTCACCCCCTCGATAGCCCGCTCAAAGCCAGCCGCAACCGCGGGGGGAGCATTGTGCTCGATCTGTGCCAGTGCATCGGGCAACATCGCGGTGAGATTGCGCAGAATTTCTTCCCGCTTGGCGAGCGGCGCGCGCGCAAGCAACGAAATATGCGCAATCAGGATGGCCAAGATACCCTTCAGGGCGTGAACCTCCCCTTGCAGCTCGCTGAGTTGGTCGCGCTGCTGCACAGACAGTCTGTTTGGATCTGAAGCCATCGGCCACTCCGGCTCACGTCTGCTTAAAAAGTCCACGCTGATCCCCAGACAACCACCGCTGCCACGTTGGCCGCCAGACTTCGGTCAGCGCCTCACGTAACGCCTGCATCTCGCCCTCGGCACCAGCCGCACGCACTCTGCCATCCCCAAGAGACAAATCGAGATAACGTTCGCGGGGCTGGTCCGCCTCCGCCACAGGAACTCTTACCCAATGACGCGCCACGACTATGATCATGTGATTGTCGGCGCCGGTTCCGCCGGCTGTGTGCTGGCCAACCGGTTGACCGAGGACGGCACGAGGCGCGTGCTGCTGCTGGAATTCGGCGGCTCTGACCGGTCCGTGTTCATCCAGATGCCGAGCGCGCTTTCCATTCCAATGAACATGGCCAAGTACAACTGGCACTACGAAACCGAGCCCGAGCCGCAGCTCGGCGGCAGGCGGCTGCACACGCCGCGTGGCAAAGTGCTGGGCGGCTCGTCCTCGATCAACGGCATGGTGTGGGTGCGCGGCAACCCGCTGGACTTCGAGCGCTGGGAGGAAGAAGGCGCCGCCGGCTGGGGTTTTAGACATGTGCTGCCGTATTTTCGGCGAGCGGACGCGCATGCCGAGGGCGATGCCAACTACCGCGACACCGCAGGGCCGATGCACAACCAGTATGGCATGCTGAAAAACCCGCTGCATGCCGCGTGGCTGGAGGCGGCGCGGCAGGCCGGCTATCCGTCGACCGGGGATTATAACGGGTTCCAGCAGGAGGGTTTTGGCCGCATGGGCATGTCAGTCCATCGTGGCCGGCGTTGGAGCACCGCCAACGCCTACCTCAGGCCGGCGCTGCACCGCAAAAACCTCACCGTGGTGACGCACGCGCTGGCGACTGGGATCGTGTTCGAGGGTCGACGAGCGATCGGCGTGCGCTACCGCCGCGATGACACGGAGCAGGTGGCGCAGGCACAGCGCGACATTCTGCTCTGCGGCGGGCCGATCAACAGCCCGCAATTGCTGAAACTTTCCGGCGTCGGGCCGGGCGAAGAGTTGCGGGCGCTCGGCATCACGGTGGTGCACGACCTGCCCGGCGTGGGCGAGAATCTGCAGGACCATCTGGAATTTTATTTTCAGATCGAGAGCAAGGAACCCGTCACGCTGTTTTCGGTGATGAACCCGGTCTCCAAAGCCGTGATCGGCGCGCGCTGGCTACTGACCAAGGACGGACTTGGTGCCACCAACCATTTTGAGAGCTGCGGTTTTATTCGCAGCCGCGCCGGCGTGCGGTATCCGGATATCCAGTATCATTTCCTTCCGCTGGCAATGGCCTACGATGGGTCGTCGTTGGCCGAGGGGCACGGGTTTCAGGCGCATGTCGGGCCGATGCGCTCCAAATCGCGCGGCCGGGTGCGGCTCGCCTCGCCCGACCCTGCGGTAAAGCCACGGATTTTGTTTAACTATCTGAGCCATCCTGATGACATGGTGGAAATGCGCGCCTGCGTGCGGCTGACCCGCGAGATTTTTGCTCAGCCAGCCTTCGACCGGTATCGCGGTCGCGAGTTGCAACCGGGCGAGGGCGTGCAGACCGACGCGCAGATTGACGCGTTTGTAAGGAGAAAAGTGGAAAGTGCTTACCATCCATCATGTTCGTGCAAGATGGGCAGCCCGGACGACACAATGGCGGTGGTGGATCCGGAATGCCGCGTGATCGGGTTGGATGGGCTGCGGGTGATCGACTCTTCGATCATGCCGAGCGTGACAACCGGCAACCTGAACGCGCCCACCATCATGATCGGCGAGAAGGGTGCCGACCACGTGCTGGGGCGTCCGATGCTGTCCGCCTCCAACGCGCCTTATTACGTTGCGAAGGATTGGCGGACGGCGCAGCGCTGAACGTCGGGACCGAGCTGTCGCGTGCCCTGAAACGTAATGGTGCATTTAAGGATTTGCATGCTCCCTTTGACGATAAAATACCCTATGCGGCCATAGGAGTATCCTAATAGGCAATCAGATGTCGGGATGACCGCCGATCCCTTCCAATGCGCCCGCCAAAGATCGGTCAAGCCCACTCAGCGTCGAATGAGGGCCGGTGAGGGCGTCAAATCCGGATGTGGAAGGGCAGGGGACCGTCCGATCGATCACCGTGATCAAAGGCGGATGGTCGCGCTGTCGCCGGACGCGAGACACATGACACCGGAGCGCGAAGCGTTCGGCGTCATCGCGTTCGTTCTGACCTTATCACCTCACCCCAATGCCCGTCGGATGCGCCCCCAGTCCTCGATCATTGCCTCCTGACCTGGCGGAATGGACACCACCACCTGCGTGAATCCGGCCGCCTGCAGGCCCGCCAGACGGTCCTTGATCGCCCGCTCGGTGCCGGTGAAGCTGGTCTTGCGGATCATCTCCGCGGTAATAAACCGCCGCTCGTCTGGCCGGACGAACATCAGGTGGCCGCGGTGATTCGCCAGGTAATACGAAGTCGCCGGGGCGAACGTGCTCGCGTGTTCGACATAAGCCTCGACCTGTTCGGCGAACTCCGGGCGCATGGCCAACGGCGTAGGGTGGCCAGCGAGCGCCGCGTCGGCGGCACGGTGCAGCAGCATCGCCGCACGCGGCCCGGCGATGGCCATCCCCCGCGGACTGTCGGCGGGCTCGCCTTCATCCAGCACCGCGCCGCCGATCCAGGCAACGGCGGTCAGTTGCTCCGGGGTCTGTCCGGCTTCGGCCCAGGCGGAGCGCATCTGTCCCAGGCTTGCCGCGCCAGGCTCGACATCCGCGACGTTGTCGATCCAGCCGGCACCCAGCTTCGCGGTCAGCGCCCGCGCCCGTGGCCCAGAGGCGGCAATGAACAGCGGGATCGGGTCCTCAATGTTGATCAGGCCAAGCTCGGGGTTCAGCAGGCGGATTGCTCGGGTCTTGCCTTCGATGGTGAAATCGACCGTTTCGCCCCGCCAGAGCGCCTGGATGGTGCGAATGTATTGCTCCATTGCGGCAAGCGTCACCGCTCCCAGGCCCATGGTTCGGCGTCCGGTGAAGCCAGTGCTGACGCCGAAGATAATGCGCCCAGGCGCCAGCCGGTTCAGCGAGGCGAACGCGGTGGCCGCGACCGGGGCGATGCGGTTGGAGGGGATCAACACGCCGGTACCGAGCTTAATGCGGGTGGTCCGCATGGCCGCGGCGGTCATGGCGACGAAGGGATCAGCGCTGAGCATCTGGGTGTCGAAGAACCAGGCGTGCGAGAAGCCAAGTTCTTCGGCGCGCCGCACGAGGCGCCAGGAGTCGGCGGCGGTGGGAATGGCGATGCCGAATTCCATCTGGCGGGATCCTGGACGTTTTCGTTACCGGTTGGCATAGCGCATTACAGGAACGCCGTCACCGACTGAGGCGAACCGGCGATATCCCTGCGGGTGGCCTCGGTCCGTTGAAAACAACCGCTGGCTTGCGTCGCATGCACCGCATGTCCCATCCCCTCGTCGAAAGCCAGATCGACGGAATAGCAACCTCACGGTGTCGTTGCATGCTGACCTGCGATAAGCAGAACAGGTACGACCGGTGGCTATGTCGGTGGTGACCTACGGTGATGCAGGTGCAGGCGAGGCCAGTGCAGGTGATTGGCGCGCGCCTCGCCGTGGTCGGAGCGGGCGGTGAACGTGATCAAGGCGGAACTGCCGCTCGGGGCATTCGGCACCGGTACTTGCCGATGCGGCTCCGACACGCCGCGCCGTTCCAGATCATCGATTGCCCGAAACGCCATGATGATCGCGCCGATGCCGAACAGCAGCGAGCCGGCCGCCTGCCCGATCAGCACGCCACCGGGCCCGTAGGACGATCCCCATGCGGCGAACGGGATCGTGCCGAGCGTCGCTCGGCCCCAGTTGAACATGGTCGAGAGCAGCGGGAAGCCAAGATTGTTGAACGCGGCGTTGGCAACATACAGGGCGCCGGTAAACAGGAAGCTGCCGGCCAGCAGCGAGCAGAACAGCCGCACCAGCTTTGCCGACACGCCATGGGCAGAGAAGGCGGCGACGATGCCGTTCTGCGCCAGGGCGAGCACGATCCAGGCAACCACAACGGCGACCAGCACGAAGATGAGCGCATCGCGCAGCGCTTCTCGGACACGGTCGGTCTGCCCGGCGCCAAGATTTTGCGCCACGATTGGCCCAATCGCCCCACTCAATGCATAGACCAGAGCAAATGCTACCGGCGTGATCCGATCAATCGTCGCCTGTCCCGCCACCGCCTCGGGCCCAAACCCGGCAATCGTGCGGGTGACGTAGACTGCGCCGACGGGGGTCGCGAGGTTGGTCAGGATCGCAGGGCCGGCGATGCTCAGCAGTTGCCGGGTGTCGGCGGCCAGCAGGCGCGGCACGAGTGGCGCCAACATGCCGTGCCGCCGCGCGACCCCATGCAAGCCGACCAGCGCCAACGACAGCCGTGAAACTATGGTGCTGATTGCCGCACCATCCAGATCGAGATGCAACGCAAAGATAAGCAGCGGGTCGAGCGCCGCGGTCACCACCGCGCCAATCAGCGTCACGTCCATTGCACGCCGCGCATCACCAACTGAACGCAGCAGTGCGGAGCAGCCCATCCCGATCCCCAGCAGCGGCAGCGAGACCGCGGTGATCCGCAGGTATCCGGCGGCGAGGTGCCGGGTCTCGCCCGCGGCGCCTAGCAAGCTGAGCGACCAGTCGAGTGTCGTGACGGTGGCGATGCCGAGAACCGCGAGGGAGGCGGCCATGACCGTCAGGCTCGTGGTCGACAGCCGCCGCGCCAGGTTGAAATGGCCGCCGCCGATCTCGCGCGAGACCAGTGCGCCGACACCGATCGTCAAGCCGATCGAGAACGAGGTCTGCAGGAACGATACCGCCCCGGCAAAGCCGATGGCGGCGGCGATGGCGTGCTGGCCGAGTAGCGAGATGTAGAACAGGTTGAGCAGGTCGACGCCGAATACCGCGATCATGCCGATCGCTCCGGTGCCGGCGAGCACGATGACGTGGCGCATCGTCGAGCCAGTCACAAAGCGCGCGGTCTCTGGCGCATGGGACGGCATTGCTATCTATTCACCCACGGCTAGACCACCGCCACCATGCCGTCGCTGGCGACCACGAACGCGGCGGTGTGGCTCTCCCCTGTACTACCAGTTGAACGCCGCGATCGGCGCTGGATAACCATGTTGCGAAGGGATTAACTCGCATGACCCTAGCAACGGACAGCTTATGGTATATGGTCATCGGTCGATCCTTGCGCAGTTCCTACTTGGCGATGTGACCATGAAGGAAACTGTCAGTCCTATCCACTTCGCCGATCTTGGCCCGAGCAAGATGATCGGCAGATTCTCGGTGCCATGTCGCAATTCAAGAAGGCTAGGCTGCGTCACGCACGCGCGAAGGTGAAGGTCGCGCGGGGCCGGTGCGAGGGCAGGAAGCCGGTGCCGGCCGAGGTGGTGACCGAGCCCAGCAACGCAAAAGAACCCGCTGGACCGGCGAGCGGCATTCCCTGTGCGAGATTGCCGCCGCGCTGGCGAAGCCCGGTCACTGCGCACCGTCCGGCAAGCCATACGTCTCAGCACCCGTCTCACCTGCTCTCTGAGTGGGACGTCAATTCTAGGTTGCCTCACATATGCGTGAAGGGATAGTCGCGCCTGGTGACCTATGTTAGGGGTTCTGCGGCCTCGGAAACGAGCGGCGGACCTCAAAATGATGGCGCACGACGCGGAGCCAGATCACGCGTGCGTCCGGGGTTCGTTTGAACCTCGTCTGGCATATCATAACACGACAGTCATCGTGGGTGCTCGTGCTGCGACAATCGTTGCGCGCGCATACCCATTGGAGACCTGCTGTCTGACGACGATGTTTAAGGGTAGGTCAGGAGCCTTACCTGCCCGTGACCGATCTCGGCGCCGTTGCCAGACGTGGAAGTGACGCAACAAGTTAAGGAGATGCAATGAGTTTTCGAACATTGATGCAAGCTGGCCCCACCAAGGCGAACGAGCTGTTCGTCAAGCTGTCCGAAACCTCGGACGGCGCGGTGAGGACGCGGGAGAAGCTCTTCACGGAGCTGAAGGCTGAGTTGGAACTTCATACCAGCCTTGAGGAGCAGCACCTGTTTCCGATCCTCCGGCGGAACGCCGAGACGAAGGAGCTTGTTGCGGAGGCGATCAAGGACAACAAGGAGCTTCGGTCCAAGCTCGCTGAGCTCGAGACGCTGCCGAAGAGCGACGACGCCTTCCCTGAGCGGCTCAAGGAACTGCAAAAGACCTTCCGTCAACACGCCCGGGACGAAAAGCGCGAGCTGCTTCCAGCGGTGCAGCGGGCGCTGAGCGAAGAGCAGGTGCAGGGCGTCGCTGAAAAGATTGAGGCGGGCGTCGTTGAGGCCGAGCGGGCCCGGCACGACGAGGTCGAGGCGCGGCGAGCGAAGGCGCGCCAGGAGCGCGAGCAAGCAGAGCAGCAGGCAGAAGCGGAGCGGGCGAAGGCCGCGGCTGAAAAGGCCCGTCACGAACAGGCGGAACAACAGCGAGCGAAGGCGCGGCAGGAGCGCGAGCAAGCCGAGCGTCAGGCAGAAGCGGAGCGGGCCCAGAAGGCCGCGGCCGAAAAGGCCCGCCACGAACAGGCGGAACAACAGCGAGCGAAGGCGCGGCAGGAGCGCGAGCAAGCCGAGCGTCAGGCTGAGCAGGAAGCGGCTGCCCAGCGGGCACAAGAGGAGGCCACGCGCCGTCCTCACGAGGCCGCCGAGGCGGTCGCGCGCACAGTCACAGCGGCTCCGACAGGTGTCCTCCACATCGCCAAAACTGCCGCAACCGGTGCACAACGCGTCGGCGCCGGCGTTCGCGATGCCACCGACAGCTATATCCATACAGTGCAGGCCATGGCGCCGAATCCTCGCATACTCGCCGCCTTACCCGAGATCGCAGTCGACGCCATGACGAACATCCGCTCGGCGTGGCTGGACTGGATGAGCCAGACGACGCGTGCCGGGACGCAGATAACGCAGGACCTTCTGCGGCAGGCAACCGAGCAGCAGCGGCGCTTCGCTGCCGAAGCGGTGCAGGGTTGGATGGCGCACAACGCGCGCATCATGCAGATCACCATGCGCGTGACGCAGGAGGGATTTCGCCCGTTTGCAAATCGACCGGCCTCTGGTCACGATGACCGTAGGACTGGCCGCTAGTGTGCAGTCGGAGGCAGGGCATTAGGGCTGGTCTACCCGCGGTTGGATTAACAACCGCGGTCCCTGAACGGGGCAGGTCTCAATTCGGCTCCAACCACGGCTGAATAGGGCACGTCGGGCCTCTGGGATCTGTGGCGACACCGATCCCAGACCTGTGCTTGACGACAACTTCGCCTGGCTGCCCGGCGATGCCGAACAGCCGACAGAAGCTTTGGGCGCGACAAGATCATGATGAAGCAATCGTCCTGCGCTCGGACGCTTTGCTTCTGGCTGTGGCGCAAGCTGAAGATACAGGTCTGACCGCCTCACCGCGGCCGGAATTCGGGCCGGCGGCACATTTGTCGGTAGCAAGGCCAAACGGTGGTGTGTTCGCGATGGTGGCGCGAGCCGGGCGGGAAAACGAAGTCGCGGTCGCTATTCGGCAGCTTCTAGCTGCCCAGGTGGCAAGCAAACAAGTGCATCGTCATGCATTGCTCGTGACGCTTAGTGCGCTGGACTACGACAACCTGGAGCGCGCCGAGCTATTTTTTGCGCTTCGCCACCTGGATGGTGCTGACAGGGCTAACGGCAGCGAAGTTGCCGCATTGCCGTGGTAATTAACAGGCTCCCACTGCTCGCGACCGCCTTATGGATGTGCCTTATCAGCCATCGTTCCCGCTGTCTCGGGTCCGCCACCCGAAGCAGGAGAAAGCAACGACAACTGGTGACGGGTTATCTCATGTATCGTCCGGTTTGCCCGCTCCAAGTGTTCCCGCTGCCCTTCGCTCAGTGGAAGAGACAGCGCCCCAGCAACACTGGATTAAATCACGGATAACAAATCGTGGGACTGCTGCAGAGCGCCCTCCAATGCGCGGCGGCGCGTCACGTCGATCTGGGTGCCGAATAGGTAGACCAGCCTGCCGCCTCGATCAAAAACAGGATTGACGAAGAGAGCGTTCCAAAACGTGCTCCCGTCCTTCCTGTAGTTGACGAGTTCCTCGGTGACATCCCAGCGCTGTGCGATGGCGGCCCGGACCCGTGCAACCGCTTTCTTATCAGTCGCGGGGCCTTGCAGAAAGCGACAGTTCCGACCGATGATTTCGTCTACCGCATAACCCGTTAATTCACAGAATGCGCCATTGGCGAAAATGATCGGGTCGTCGGTTTGATGAGGATCGGACAATACGATCGGCACGAGGCTCATCTCGATGGCAACATGAAACATGTTGGAGTCACTTTCGCCAAGCGTCATCGGTTCACCGTCTTTATCTTTTTTGGCTACGTCTCCACGTCGTGGCATTCGACCTGGATGTTACCGGAAATAGCGCAATGTTGACGCATCGAGTGGCGGGCGGCCTGCGGAGGCTGTTTAAGCCGCTGTTGAGCATTGGAACCGGTTGACCACCGACCCGCATGAGGTGGTACCGGGTATAGATAATCCGCAAGTGCTCGATCGGCAGCATCCGCTTGTCCCGGTAGGCTGAGAGGCCAGCTGCAACACCCGGCCCTGGTAGCGATCCAGTGGTGCGCCATGACCTCCGTCGGCCGCTTGCGCTGCGAAAGGTTCGAGCCCAACCAGCCGCCATGCCCGCTACTTGTGGACCACGCTCAATGATTTCCGGCGGGTCCATAAGCCAAACTCGGCTATTTATGGCGCTAATCAGTTGTGATGTCGCCCATAAAATCGCTTTCTGTCTCTGCCGTGCCAATGCACCTGTGCAGCAGCCGCCCCGCATGGCATGCAGCCAGCTGCGCCTGTTCCAGATGCAGATGGGCCGCGTCATTCAGTGGCTGCCGATGAAGCCGCTCCAGACTGCCCAACACGATTGTCAGTTGGTTGCTGAGCTCATGGACGAATTCAACGGACAGGCTGTCATGCGCCGGTTTTTGTGCGTTCAAAGCGTCCATTTCGTCCCCTGTGAGTGATCATCTCACATCACTGTGGCCCTGAAATCGATAATTTCAGCGTTGGCCGAAGCAACATTTTAGCCCGCGCGGGCTTTAGGCCGCGAACCTAAGAGCTGGTCACACCGTCTGGAACATCACCATGTGCATTTTGCTCGTCGAGGATGAGGAGCTGATACGTGAAATTGTCGTCGATACGCTGGATTTCCACGGATTCGAGGTGTGTGAGGCCCATACCGGCGACCATGCAACCAGCCTGATCGAGAACCCGCCAAAGGTCTTTAGCCTGCTCATCACCGACATCCACATGCCCGGCCAGCGAAGCGGCATCGAGGTGGCGCGCCTGATACGCCGGTATCATCCCGCTCTTCCGATCATCTACACGACTGGGCGGCCCGATATGCTCAACTCGATAAAGCCTCTGGGACAGAGGGAAGCCGTTGTGTTGAAGCCGTACACCCCCAACCAACTTGTGCAGACGGTGCGGGCGCTTTTGGCCGCCTAGCGGTCTGATGCCAACGCCCAATTCAGGGCGTTGGCTGAATCAGCCCACCAAATCAAGCTAGTGGTCTGCCATAGGCTGCACTTTCAGTTTGCGTCAGACCACTAATATCAGCCGCTGCGCCGCGCCAGCTTGAGCTCGGCCGCGATCGCCGCCAGCAGTCTGTCCTCCAAGATGGAAAGGTGCCATTCGGGGCTGCTGACCGCGCCACGATCTGCGCTTCCAGTACGCGTAGGTCCTGGATTGAAAGACGACTTTCGTCTGCCATGCCTGGACCAATGCGGTCGCTCCGGCGAGGCAGGTGCGGGCCGGCGGTAATCCGCGTACGAGCGCGACTTCTCCTGCAGCAGGGCGATTGCCAGCCGCGGAGACTTGGCTGCGTCGCTCGCTGCAACAGGCAGACACTCAGAATGCCTTATCCTGGGCATTTCGGATAAGCAACGGACCGGCCCCGTTTGCAGCGAAATCAAGGTGCCATGGCCGATGCGATCACGGTTTTGGCTTCCATCCGGGAACGGCTGACTGAGGGGTTTGGCTTGCCTGATGGCACGGCCGGCTTCACTTCTCGCGGAACTGCAGCGCGCCGGAAGTCGCCCCGCGGAACGAACCCATAGCACTATTTCACACCTCTTCACTCACGCTAACGTGCGGCGCCTGGCAATAATGGCTTCGGAGCCGGGCACATTGTCCGGCCCTTGGATCATTCAGCGCCACGAAAGGATCAACAGCAATGGGCATGATCACAACGAAGGACGGGACGTCTATTTTCTACAAGGACTGGGGCTCGGGCCAGCCGATCGTCTTCAGCCATGGCTGGCCGCTGTCGGCTGATGACTGGGACGCGCAGCTGCTGTTCTTTCTGCATCAAGGCTATCGCGTGATTGCCCATGACCGCCGTGGTCATGGTCGCTCGACGCAGACCGACGGTGGCCACGACATGGACCATTATGCCGACGACCTGGCGGCTCTGACGGAACATCTCAACCTGACAAACGCCATCCATGTTGGCCATTCCACCGGTGGCGGCGAGGTAGCGCGTTATCTGGGACGGCATGGCGAAAGGCGGGTCGCCAAAGCAGCGCTGATCAGCGCGGTGCCACCGCTTATGGTTAAGACGGACACCAATCCGCTTGGTCTGCCTAGGGAGGTGTTTGATGGTCTGCAGGCACAACTTGCCGCTAATCGTTCGCAATTCTATCGCGACCTGCCGGCCGGACCCTTCTACGGCTACAACCGGCCGAGTGCAAAAGCCTCGGAGGCTGTCATCCAGAATTGGTGGCGCCAAGGCATGATGGGTGGTGCCAAGGCACACTACGACGGCATTGTGGCCTTTTCTCAGACCGATTTCACTGAGGACCTCAAGAAGATCACTGTTCCGGTGTTGGTCATGCACAGCGAAGACGACCAGATCGTGCCCTACGCCGCCTCTGGGCCGCTGTCCGCCGAACTGCTGAAAAACGGCACCCTGAAAACCTACAAGGACTTCCCGCACGGCATGCCGACTACAGAAGCAGAAACGATTAATGCCGATCTGCTTGCCTTTATTCGAGCCTGACATCAATTCCCGCTGCGGCGTTTCCCGGCGCCGCAGCGGGATCTGGAACACCTTGCATGCGCATCCTGATGATTCTCCGTCCCAACAACCAGGATCGAATGCCGAGGTGCCTACAAAAGGAGGCCAAGCACCGACGCCAAACGTTCGAAACTATTTGAGGCTAACGCAGCAGAAGCAACGCCCTGCTCGGGGCGTCTGATCTTAAAGTGCCGACGGAAGGACCAATCAACGCCTTCCTTATCAATACCGGAACAAAGCTTGTCCTGATCGACAGCGGCGCTGGCACGCTCTATGGCCGTCGTTGCAATTCATCATATTGAAGATCTCCGCGCTGCGCGATATCAGCCCGAGCAGGTCGATGAAGTCCTCCTGACGCATCTCCACGCCGACCAGACAACGTCCGCCATCCACCGGGCTGGTGCTCCTTGACCCTGCATGACAGAGTGTTTGACGGGACGATCCAAGGAGGCAGACATCATGAGCCAGAGTTTCACCGTTGGCGACCTGACCATTCATCGCGTGATCGAATCAGAGGGGCCGCTGTTTGATCCGCTGGTCTTCTTTCCGACCCTGACGCAGCAGATGCTGGATGAGAACCAGTCCTGGCTGAAGCCGGCCTATATTGATCCGGCATCCGGTCAGCTGATGCTGTGCGTGCAGTCCTACATCGTGCGTACGCCGCATCATACGATCCTGATCGACAGTTGCATCGGCAATCACAAGCCGCGCCCCGACTTCCCGTTTTGGGACCAGATGACGTCCGACCGTTACGAAAAGGGGCTAGAGGCTGCGGGCATCGGCGTTGATGATATTGATTTCGTCATGTGCACCCACTTGCACGTGGACCATATCGGCTGGAACACCCGGCTGGAGAATGGACGCTGGGTGCCGACCTTTCCCAGGGCGAAATACCTGTTCGGCGAGCAGGAGCTGGCGTTTTGGACACAAGAGGAGCAATCCAAACCGGGGTCGCAGCCATGGATTGTCGACTCCGTCCTGCCGATCGTCGAGGCAAGGCGCCATGAAGTGGTCAGCAGTGACTACGAGCTGAGCGACGTCGTGAAGTTGATCCCCACCCCCGGCCATACGGTGGGCCATTTCTCTGTGCATGTCGGCAAGGCCGGCGCGGATGCGATCATCGCCGGCGACATGGTCCATTCGCCGCTGCAGGTCCGCTACCCCGACCTCGGCATGTTCGTTGATTATGATCGCGCCCAGGGCGCTGCCACGCGCCAAAGCCTGTTCAGCAAACTCTGCGATACATCGACGCTGCTTTGCCCGGCGCACTTTCCGTCGCCGTCGCGAGGACGGCTGACCCGTTGGGGGGAAGGCTTCCGCTACAATCCGGTCTGAGCCTTATCGCACGGATGCGCCCTTTGCCGGCGGCAATCGCGCTGGCATAGGACGCTTCCTCCGGGAAGCGTCTAGCGGTCTAAATAGAAACGCTTCTGCTTGCTGTAGCGGTGCGATCGTACAGGTGAAGCGGAGCTTGGCAATTTGTTGTCGAGACGACGTGGCTGGACCTCGGGCGAATGACAGAAGTCGCCAGCAATACCGATTGGAATCAGCCAGTGCGGCCACGGCTGTCGATCACGCGTTTGACCTTGCCGAGTGAGCGTTCCAGCGTTCCGGGCGGTTCGACGATCACCCGCGTCGTGACCCCGATGGTGTTCTTGATGACGTTCATCACCAGCTTGGCCTCGTCCGGAAGGCCCGCGCCATCCCAGTGCTCAACCCGCGCTTCGACGTGGACCGTCATCTGATCCATACGGCCCTCCCGCCTGAGCACGATCTGAAAATGCCCGCCGCACCACGGCCTTGCTAACAAGAGCTCCTCGATCTGCGTCGGAAAAACGTTGACGCCGCGCAGGATCAGCATGTCGTCGGAGCGTCCGGTCACCTTCTCGATGCGGCGGAACCCAAGACGAGCCGTGCCAGGCAGAAGTCGCGTGAGATCGCGAGTCCGATACCGAATGACGGGAAGCGCCTCCTTGGACAAGGACGTAAAAACCAGCTCACCCGCTTGGCCATCCGGCAGGACAGCTCCCGTATCCGGGTCAATTATTTCTGGATAAAAATGATCCTCCCAGACATGCAGACCATCCTTGGTCTCGATGCACTCCTGGGCGACTCCGGGACCGATGACTTCGGACAGCCCATATATATCCACGGCTTGGATACTGAAGCTTGCCTCGATCTCATGGCGCATCGCGTTGGTCCATGGTTCGGCGCCAAAGATGCCGATCTTGAGGGACGTGGTGCGCGGATCGATGCCTTGGCGGGTAAACTCATCCAGGATCGCCAGCATGTAGCTGGGCGTTACCATGATGATCTCCGGCTTGAAGTCGACGATCGACTGCACCTGCCGTTCCGTCATTCCCCCAGACATCGGGATGACGGCGCATCTAAGCCGTTCCGCTCCGGCATGGGCGCCCAAACCGCCGGTGAACAGCCCGTAGCCGTAGGCGTTGTGCAGCTTCATGCCCGGGCGTCCGCCGGCGGCATGAATTGAACGCGCCATCACGCTGGCCCACATATCGAGGTCCGCGGATGAGTAGGCGACGACAATTGGCTTACCGGTGGTGCCGGATGAGCCGTGCAGGCGGGCAATTTTGGCCTCAGGCACCGCGAGCAGGCCGAATGGATAGGTGTCGCGGAACACCGCCTTCGTGGTGAATGGGAACTTTGCCAGATCGTGCAGATTCTTTGAAGTCGGACGGGTGAACGCCGGCTTCGTCAAATGCCTCCCGATAATATGCCACGTTGTCGTAGGCGTGGCGCAGCGACCAGGCCATGCGCTCACGCTGCAATGCCTGTATTTCGTCGCGGGACGCACGCTCGATCGGGTCGAACACGTCCGTCGTGGAGGCTGCTTGTGACACGATCCCTGCCTGGTGATTTCGTTGTTATTGAGAGCGTCCGGTGAATTGCGGCGCCCGCTTTTCCAGAAATGCCTGGACGCCCTCGGCATAATCAGGAGTCCGCCCGGCTTGCCGCTGCAAGTCGCGTTCCAAATCCAGTTGTTCGTCGAGCGTGTTTGTCGCCGAGGCCGAAAGCGCGCGCTTGATCAGCGCCAGTCCCTGGGTCGGTTGCGTGGCCAGATGAGCCGTCAACGTCTCGGCTTCAGCGAGCAAACTGTCGTCGGCCACCACTTTCCAGATCAACCCCCATTCGGCCGCCCGCTCGGCCGTAAGCGGCTCCGCGGTCAGTGCCAGCGCCCGTGCGCGCGCCTCGCCAACCAGACGTGGCAGGAAGTAGGTTCCGCCCGAGTTCCGGCACCAAGCCAATCTTCGCGAAGGCTTGCACGAACTTGGCTGAGCGAGCCGCCAGCACAATGTCGCAGGCCAAGGCGATGTTGGCGCCCGCCCCGGCCGCCACGCCGTTCACGGCGCAGATGATTGGCTTCGGCAACGACCGCAATAGCCGCACCAGTGGATTGTAGAACTGCTCCACCGTGCGGCCCAGGTCGACGGGTTCGGCACCGCCGGCGGCCTGGTCCGTCAGGTCCTGTCCAGCGCAAAAACCGCGTCCCTCCCCGGTGATCAGGATAGCGCGACACGCCGGATCGGCGGCTGCTGTGTCCAAAGCCTGCTTCAGATTGACGTGCATGTCCTCATTGAATGCATTCAGCCGGTCCGGCCGATTGAGAATGATTTTGCGCCAACCGGCGTGCTGTTCGGTGCGGATCGACGACACGACATACCTCCTGAGCGTACTATCGGGCTCGTTGCGGCCGGCCCGCCGCGAAATGACTTGCATATTTTGCCCGGATATTCAACTGATTACCAGTTGCAAGCCGCTGTCCAGGAGACAGTCGTTCGCTGCTATCACCAGGACGAACTGCGTCACGCCGACGACCGGATGCAACTAGGATCGGCGCGAAACCGAAGGACCATAATGGCCACCACAACAGTCAAAGATGGCTGGACCCTGGCCGACGCGCCCAGCCTCGACGGCAAGGTCGCAATCGTCACCGGCGCAACGGGTGGTCTAGGCTACGAGACTGCGTTAGGCCTCGCCCGCCGCGGCGCGACCACGGTCCTCGCGGGACGGAATTCTGATAAGGGTGCGCGGGCGTTGTCGCGTATTCAACGCGATGTCCCGGCCGCCAAGCTGCGGTTCGAGCTTCTCGATCTCGCCAGCCTGGCCTCGGTGGCCGACTTCGCGGCCTCGGTCACTGTGGCACAGCACGGTGTGATCGACATCCTGGTCAACAATGCGGCTGTCATGGCCCTTCCCCGCCGTGAACGAACTTCAGGATGGCTTCGAACGACAGATCGGGTGAATTACCTTGCCCATTTCGCCCTGACCGTTCGGCTGCTCGACGCGTTGCGCGCTTCGTCCGGAGGTAGCCGGGTCGTCAGTGTGTCCAGCCTCGCGCACCGCCGCGTCACGCTCGATCTGGATGATTTCCAAGCCGAGCGCTGGTACGACCCGAGGCGCGTCGATGGCCAGAGCAAGCTGGCGATGCTGGTCTTCGCACTTGAACTGCAACGTGCGGGCGGAACGAAACGGCTGGAACCTGCGCAGTATGGCGGTGCATCCAGGTTGGGCCAGAACCGATATCATTGCCAACGGTATCGGCGCCGGCGCGCCCAGCCTCAAGGCTTGGCTGATCGAGGGTGCGTTCGGACTTGTTGCGCAATCCGCGCGCGACGGTGCGTTGCCCTCCTTATTTGCCGCAATGGCTCCGCAGGCGAAAGGCGGAGCCTATTACGGCCCGACCGGCGGGGGTGAGACCAGGGGTTCGCCGGGCTTGGCGCGAGTTTTCCCTCAGGCTGTGGACCCGCTCACTGGCAGTCGTCTCTGGGCATTATCAGAGAAGCTGACTGGCGCAACAGCCGGCAGTTAGACTAGACGCGCTCGAGAATCGACAGACCCCGGTTGCGGTCGATCAGGTAGATCAGGCCGCGATGGTCGACATAAACGTCGTTGCTGCAGACACGCTGCGCCCCTGCCGGCACGTCCGGCATCCACCAGGCGGCCTGCTTCATCGACAGCGGATTGGAGATGTCGATCACCCGCAGCCCGCTGGCGAACCAGGCCGCCGGGACTTCGTTGCCGATGATCGTTTCGACCGGTTGATGGCACGCCGTCATCAACGGCGTCTTGATGCCGACCAGTTCCGGCAACTGGAAGCAACTGACCGGGATCGGTCGCGTCTCGTCGGTGATGTTCACCATCCAGACCATGGCCGGCAGCTCCGGCGAAAGATTGGGATCGAGCGGTTGCACATGCTCATCCGCCACCAGCATCCAGCGATGGCCGGCGATCGGCACATCGATCGGCACCAGGCTGTGCGTGGGCCAGCCGAACGGCGGGCTCCAGTCGAGGCTGGAGATCATCCGCGGCTTGGTCATGTCGCTGATGTCCAGGATCACGCCGCCGCCATACCAGTAACTGACATACAGCCGGTCGCCGCGCCGGATCGGATGGTGGCACCGGTGGTTTCGCCCCTTCCAGCTGGGTGTTTCGCCACCGGCGGTCCACTGTCCTTCCATCCACCACCGGCCGACTTCTTCCGGCCTGGTTGGGTCCTGCAGATCGAGGATCATGACGATCGTCCCGACATAGCCTTCCAGTTCGGCGGAGATGTAGGCGTAGCGGCCGTCGAAGGTGAAGCGATGCACGCCCATGCCGGCGCATTCCCAATGGCAAATGTCGCGCGGGCTGTCCGGCCTGCTGACGTCAAAGATCCGCAGGCCGACAAAATCATCCGCCGGCTTCTCACCCCGCGCACGCTCGCGGTTGGCCAACATGAGGTCATTCGCCACCCGCACCTTATGCGAATGCAGCCCCGGCGGGATGTCGATCGAAGCGATGACCCGAGGATTTGCCGGATCCGACACATCCAGGACCGAGGTCCCGTGCGGCGGGTCCATATGCCCGACATAGGCGTGGTTGCCGTCCAGAACCACCTGGCCGCCACCGGCGATATCGATCCAGGCGACCTCGCGAATGCCGGAACCTTGTCCCATGGCACTTCTCCCTTTGTCAGTCTCATTAGCCCGGTTTTTGTGCCGCCGCCACTTCTCGCCCGCGGCCGCCCTCGGTCATCAGTTTTGCTAATTCAGGTCGCCTGGAAAGCTGTTCTCGATAAATCTGTATCGCCGCATTCACCAGCGTCCCGCCGCGCGCCAGGGCCACATCGCCGAACTCGATGATGCGCAGGTTCGGCCAAGCTTGTGGCCTGACGCGGAGGATCTCCTGCGCGATCGACAAAGCGGCTTCCGTGGGCTGGGCCTGGGCGAGCATCAGGATGATGGAGGCCGTGGATCGTGAAACACCGGCATGGCAGTGCACCAGCAAATGCGCGCCAGGCGCCGGCTCCGTCAGCATGTCCCGCCCAAACGCGAGCAACTGCGTGACGTGCTCGGGCCGTGGAGGGATTGTGTCAGGTAGAGTCTCGATCACGTCATTGAATCGCAATTCCAATCGTTCATGCTCCCCAAACGAGCCAAAGGCATCGGGCACGGGCCATCCAGGATCCAGAATGGACAGAACGTGACTGACGCCGACCGCGCTGTGATCAGGCAGTTCATCAAGACCGCATACGGTGATCTTGAAGGGGAGTGCAGTCGGCATGGGCAAGGTCCCTTAATCTGCTGCAAGGATGCATGGGTCGTTCTTCGCATGCGTCCGCCTTGGATGCACGCTGCGCGGTCCGGGTCGCGCCCCATTTCGCATGCGTGGGTTATATAGTTGTGGCCGACGCAGAAGATGCCGCGCACAGGAACCGATGGACCGTGCCGGCAACCGCGCCCGATGTAACGGGCAGCGGGACCAGCACACGGCCGGTGTGTGTCGTCTCGAACTGCAGGACTGTCTCAGAGATTGCCACGGTCCTCTCGGAACAAGTGCAGGGCTTCCTGGATGGGCGGTCCGAAAATGAGAACAGCGCGCTGTCCTCGGCGGCTTCGTGGCGGACGCGGTGCCAGGAGGGCACGAGGAACAAGTCGGGCTTGCCCCATTCTACCACAAAGTCCTCGGCGCCGCGGGTGGAGATGACGCTGCGGTCGTGCCCTTCGATGGGCGCAAAGACGGTCGCGTCGGTAGAGCGGATTAAGGCGCCCGCCTCCATCATTGCCGAGCATATGTCGGCAAAGCGCTAATTCGCGGGCTGGCGGGGGCTGCGCGGCTCGGGCGTCACCAAGTGGGCGAGAGAGGTCCAGAGCGGGGTGAGGTTGTGCTGGCTGATCCGGTCGTAGAGGGCTTGGCGCGTGGACGTATCGGCCGCGGGTTCCATGGTGGTGTTCGCCGACATTTTTATTCCTCCGCTGCATTCGCGGATTGACAGCATACAAACATTCAGTATGCTGTCAATCTCTGTTGAGCGGCGGGTCTACCAGCCGTCAGCTATCCCAGGAGGAATGCGCCGTGTCTGCAGCCTCGCCTAGCGCTCCCAAGTCGTCGCCCCGGCCCATGGTCCTGCATGGCTATGACCGCAGCGCCGCATCCTGGCGCGCGCTGGGCCGGTTCTGCTTCGGCGCCACGCCAAAGCTCGCCGATATCTGCCTGGTGCCGCAGCTTGGCAACGCGCGGCGGTTTGGCGTGGATGTATCCCGCTTTCCTCGCTTGCTCACAGCCGAAACGGCCCGCCTGGCGCTTCCCGCATTCGCCAACGCTACTCCCGCCCGTCAGCCGGACGCGGAGTAACGCGATGAAGCGCCTTCCAGACGATCTATCTTGCCTAGCAGCGAGATTTGGATGTGTAGAAGCACAGCATGGAAAACTTGTACGAAATGCCCGGCCACCTCATCCGCCGAGCGCACCAGATCAGCACGGCCTTGTTCGCCGAGGAATGCGCCGCGTTCGATCTGACCTCGGTCCAATATGCGGCCTTGGCAGCAATCCGCGCCGCATCCGGAGGTGGATGCCACCCGGCTATCCCATCTGATCGCCTTCGATCGGTCCACGATCGGCGGCGTGCTGGATCGCCTGGAAGCCAAAGGTTGGCTACTGCGCACGGCCAGTTCGGCGGATCGGCGCATCAAGCTGCTGCGAATCACCTTGGAGGGCGAGCAGACTCTGCGCCAGGTCGCGCCGGCCGTGCAACGCGTGCAGCAGCGTCTGCTCGAGCCGCTGACGCAGTCGGATCGCGCGCACTTCCTGCGACTGCTCGGGCTGCTCGCCGACGTCCACAACAACGTCACCGCGGTGCCGCTGCGGACCGCCGATCCGCGTCCTGTCGGGCGCCCGGCTCACGGCCTCGTCAGGATGAGGCTGCGCTTAACCAAGGAGCATCGTCATGAAGCAAAACAACCCCATCCTGATCGCCGGCGGCGGCATCGGCGGCCTGGCGACCGCGCTCGGCCTGGCGCGCAAGGGGTTCCGCTCGATCGTGATGGAGCGGTCGCGCAGCGTTCGGCGAGATCGGCGCCGGCATCCAGCTCGGGCCCAACGCCTTCCACGCCTTCGACTATCTCGGGGGTCGGCGAGGCGGCGCGGGCGATGGCGGTCTATGTCGACCGGCTCCGGCTGATGGACGCGCTCACGGCGGAGACGATCGTCAGCATCGACGTGACCGAGCCGTTCCGCCGGCGCTTCGGCAATCCCTACGCCGTGGTGCATCGCGGCGACCTGCACGGCGTATTCGTGCGCGCCTGCCGGGAGAGCCCGCTGATCGACCTGCGCGCCGGCGCCGCCGTCACCGGCTACGCACAGGACGGCGGCGACGGTGACCGCGCGGCTCGCCTCCGGCGAGAGCGTGACGGGCGCGGTGCTGATCGGCGCCGACGGGCTGTGGTCGCGCATCCGCCGGCAACTGGTGGGCGACGGCCCGCCGCGCGTCACCGGCCACAGCACCTACCGCTCGGTGATCCCGACCGAGCAGATGCCCGAGGATCTGCGCTGGAACGCAGCGACGCTCTGGGCGGGGCCGAAATGCCACATCGTCCACTACCCGCTCTCGGGGTGGAAGGTGTTCAACCTGGTCGTCACCTACCACAACGAGGCGCCCGAGCCGGTGGCCGGGCAAGCCCGTTTCGGAGGACGAGGTGCTGGCAGGGTTCGGCCATGTGCACCCGCGCGCGCAGGGCGATCATCCGCCAGGGCAAGGACTGGCGGCTCTGGGTGCTGTGCGACCGCGATCCGGTGGAGCGCTGGGTCGAAGGCCGCGTCGCGGTGCTCGGGGACGCCGCCCACCCGACGCTGCAATACATGGCGCAGGGCGCCTGCATGGCGATGGAGGACGCGGTGTGCCTCGCGCATGCAATGGCAGCGCATCCCGGCGCGCCGGAGGCGGCGCTCGCGGCCTATAACCGGCAGCGCGTGCTCCGGACGGCGCGGGTGCAGCTGATGTCGCGCGCCATGGGCGATTACATCTTCCATCCGTCCGGCGTGCAGGCGGCGCTGCGCAACGCGGTGATGTCGGCGAAGACGAATGCCGAGTGGTACGACACGCTCGCCTGGCTCTACGGCAGCAACGGCCTGGGGGACACCAGGATGGTCTCCAAGCCGACTGCCGTGGCGGCATGATCCCACCGGTGCTCCCCACGGCAGCACGTGGAGCTTACATCGACAGCAAAAGGAATGCAGGGGAACGTCCGTGACAACGGCAAAGACGATTGACGTCCAGGAGTTCATCAACGCACATAAGTTTTCGGCGGTGCAGATATCTCTGCTCGTGCTGTGCTTTCTGATCGTCGCCATCGACGGGTTCGACACCGCCGCGATTGGCTTCATCGCGCCGGCCATCCGGGCCGATCGGAACCTGACCCCTGGCCAGCTTGCACCGCTGTTCGGATCAGGCCTGTTCGGGCTGATGACGGGTGCGTTCGCGATCGGGCCGTTTGCTGACCGACATGGCCGCAAGGCCGCGCTGATCTTCGCCGTGATGTTCTTCGGCATCGCGAGCTTGGCCTCGGCCTACAGCCCCAACCTTACGGTGCTGATCCTGCTGCGCTTCCTCACCGGCCTCGGCCTCGGCGGCGCTATGCCGAACGCGATCACCCTGACCTCGGAGTATTGCCCGGAAGGCCGCCGGTCGTTCCTGGTTACGCTGATGTTCTGCGGCTTCACCATCGGTTCCGCGCTAGGCGGCATTGTGGCATCGCAGATCGTCGCCGATTACGGCTGGCACTCGGTCCTGATCGTGGGCGGCGTGTTGCCCCTGGCGCTCGCACCCGTGCTGTGGTGGGCGCTGCCGGAGTCCGTCCGTTATCTTGTGATGCGCGGCGGCGACACGCAACGCATCGTGGCGGCGCTGCACCGCATCGCGCCGGATGCGGACCTGCGCAACGCGGCCTTCACCGGTGCGAGAAAGCCGCATACCTCCCCTGTGCGCCAACTTTTCGAGGGCGAGCTGTTGCGGGGCACGCTGTTGCTGTGGCTGGCGTTCTTCATGAGCTTGCTTGTCGTCTACCTGCTGTCCAGCTGGTTGCCGACGTTGATCCACAGCTCCGGCGTGTCACTGCGCACGGCCTCGCTGATCACCGCGATGTTCCAGGTCGGCGGTACCATTGGTGCATTAATAATCGGGCGTTTAATGGACCGGCTCAACCCGCACCACGTGCTCGGCGTCGCCTATGCTTCGGCCGGGCTGTTCATCTTTCTGATCGGCCATGCAACGATCACACCATGGCTGATGGTGGTCGCGGTGTTCGGTGCCGGGTTCTGCGTGTCCGGCTCGCAGGTGGGCGCCAACGCGCTGTCCGCTGCCTACTATCCAACGGCCAGCCGAGCCACGGGGGTGAGCTGGGCCAACGCCGTTGGGCGTATTGGCTCGGTGCTGGGGTCCATGCTTGGAGGCTTCATGCTCTCCCTCAGCTGGGGTCTGCCCACTGTGTTCGCGATCGTGGCGATCCCGGCCGTCATTGCCGGCCTTTCCATCTTCGTCATGGGCTTGGTCCGCAGCCAGTTACCCCAGCTCGCGCTGCCGGCCCGACCGACTGTCCATAGCAACGGCCGCTAGATGTTTGCAACCGATGAATGGGTCAAGTGCCGCCGGTATCCTTATTGCATTTCGCGCGCGTGGCCTGCCTGACGCAACCCCGCGGCACAGCGAGTTAGCCCTCGGGCCGCTGTATAAGCTCGACTTTGGCCATCAGGCTACATTGCAAAGCGCATCTGTCCTGAAGTCGGGGCCGACCGCCTAAGCAATGGCTTGCACTGGCAGTCCCACAAGTGTTTGCGTGCCCTCTAGAAAATCAGGCACCACATAGCGGTCCGGCTCAGCGTCGTTCGGAGTTGAGAAGTTGGGCGCGCGGTCCTTGCCGCTCATGTCCATAGTCGTTCTGATCGACGTAGTATTAAAGAAAGCCGCGTCGTCGAGTGCGCCGGTAAAGACACGACAGAACCGGCTGCAGCAGATTGAACAGAAGCAGCACCCCGGCTGCCATGGCGACGAAGTGCGAGCGCTGACGAAGCAGGCTGCGGAACGCGGTATTTGTAGCCATTGAAAGTAATCTGCTCTGATCCGGCGCCGGCCGGTGATGAAATGTTAGCAGGCAAGGCGTCCCTCCCTTGTTGCTGCGTTCGCGATCGCTTCAACCTTCGGGGTTGGGCAATCCAACTCCTCCGCAGTCGCGTGTGCCTGTGACCTGACGGCTCGATCCTGCACAGTTGGGCAGCCGAGTGTCTATTGGGAGAAGACGTGGCGCCGTCTCCAGATACATTTGGTCTCCGGCATGGAGGACGATCGCCCTATGATCAACGTTGGACAAACAGGACACGCATTGTCTCGATAAAAGGAGGTCGATGATGGCCAAGTTCGTCGGCGCCTTCGGTGTCCCGCACACGCCGATTTTCGCGCAAGTCGTCAATCGTGAAGGATCGGGATCGGAAACCGGCGGGACTGTTCGCCGAGGTGCGCCAGGAGCTGATGCGTGCCAAGCCTGATGTGCTGATCATGTTCGATACCGATCATCTCAACACTTTCTTTCTCGACAACCTGCCGACACTGGCGGTGGGAGTCGCGGACTTGTTCCAGTGGGCCAAACGATGAGCCGCCGGAGCTGCCGGTGCAGAGGTGCCCTCGCACGCTGACCTCGCCCGGCATATCCTCCGCCGCGGTGTCCTGGACGGTTTCGATCCGGCGCTGGTGCAGGAATTCACGGTGGATCATTCCATCATGATCCCACTGCATTTTTTTACGCCCGGAATATCTGTCCCGTGATTCCCGTGTTTGTTAACGGCCATGTGGCTCCGCTCCCGACCGCGCATCGCGTCTATCGGTTCGGCCAGTCGGTGCGCCAGCAATCGACTGCTGTTCCCTGGCGACCTTCGCATCGCTGTGATCGGCAGCGGCAGCTTTTCGCTTGAGGTCTTTGGTCCCAGGATCGCACCCGGCCTGAGCTTCGGGGTGCCTGATCCGGAGTGGGCGGCGCGCGTGCATGCGCACATGCGCGACGGCTCAATCGCTGCACTGTTACTTGAGGCAACAGCCGAACAGATGGAGGCGGCGGGAAACGTCGCGGGCGAACTATTGGATTGGATCGCCACGCTCGGCACGATTGGCGAGGATCGGGCCGCAACCTGGATCAAGGCGCAGGCGAAGCTGGGACATTCCTATGGGGTTTGGCGGGAGGACGCGGCATGACCATCTACGCCGTAAACTATCTCTGTCGCGAGACGCTGCGCGACCGCACCTTCCGCGAAGCCATGAGGACCGACCCACGCAGCGCAGTCAGCCGGTTTCCCCTCAGCGACAAGGAGCGTGAGGCGCTGCTCGCCGGCGAGGTCGGCGATCTCTACGCCATGGGCGCGAACCCTTTTCTGATGGGTTATCTCGTGCGTCACGGGCTTCTTGGCCTGACCATCGAGAGCTACCGGGAGAAGCTCGTCGCTGCCGCTTCGCGCACCCCGGAAGACGGGCTACGCGAGGTCGCTCTTCGGTCCTAAACTAACCATCAACCAATGGGAGTGGAACGATGCCGGATGCGCCGGGTGCTGGCCGCGTGAACGATCCCGACTCCGTCGAGCGTCCGCAACCGGGAAAGCCGGGCGGGACGCTTTACGGCAGCGATTGCGTCGCGGAGGTCCTCCGCGCCCTCGACATCCCCTACATCGCGCTCAACCCGGGCGCCAGTTTCCGCGGGCTGCACGACAGCCTCGTCAATTACCTCGGCAACCGCAATCCGCGCATGCTGCTTTGCTTGCACGAAGAACACGCCGTCGCCATCGCACATGGCTGGGCCAAGGTGACCGGCCGGCCGATGGCGGCGGCGCTGCACAGCAACGTTGGGCTGATGCACGGCGCGATGGCGATCTACAACGCCTGGTGCGACCGGGTGCCGATGCTGGTGATCGGCGCCACCGGCCCGGTGGACGCAGCGAAACGCCGGCCGTGGATCGACTGGATCCACACCGCGCGCGACCAGGGCGCGCTGGTGCGCAACTACACGAAATGGGACGATCAGCCCGCCAGCCCGGCGGCGGCGGTCGAGGCGCTGTTGCGCGCCAATCTGCTGGCAACGACGAGCCCTGCGGCCCGACCTACGTCAACCTGGACGCCGCCATGCAAGAAGCCGAGGCGCCGGCGATGCCATGCCGGACATCGGCCGGTTCCGTGCCCCCGCGCCGCCCGCGCCCGATCCCGCGACCCTGCGCACCGCGGCGGAGGCACTGCGAGCGGCCAGCCGACCGCTGATCCTGGCCGGGCGCGTCACCCGCGATCAGGCGGCATGGAACGCCCGGATCCATCTTGCCGAACGGCTCGGGGCGGCCGTGCTCACGGACATCAAGCTTGCAGCGGCGTTCCCCAGCAATCACAGGCTGCACGCCGCCGATGCCAGCATGTTCGCCGGCAAGACCGCGGTCCGGCGTTGCAGCAGGCGGACGTGGTGCTCAGCCTGGACTGGAACGACTGTCGGGGACGCTGACGGCGGCCGGCGCACGGCGACGCGACGGTGATCCAGGGTCGCTGGACCAATTGGTGCAAACGGCTGGAGCATGGACCACAGGGCCTGCCACCCGGCGGACCACGCGCTGCTCTGTGCGCCGGAAGCCGCGGTGACCGGCTGTTGATGCCCTGGGGCCGGCGAGGCCAGCCATGGCTGCCAGCCGCACCGGTCACGGCACCACCGCCAGCCCGTGCCGACGGGCGGCTGGCCGTCGCCGATCTCGGCACCGGGCTGCGGGAGGCGGTCGACGGGCAGGCGACCTGCCTGATCCGCTGCCACTCTCTTGGTCCGGCGCGTTCTGGACCGTGGACGGACCGCTCTCCGTGCTTGGCTATGATGGCGGCGGCGGCATCGGCTCCGGTCCCGGCATGGTCGGTGGGCGCGGCGCTGGCATTACGCGGCACCAGCCGAATGCCGGTCGCGCGTGCTGGGTGATGGCGACTATCTGATGGGCTGCACGGCGTTCTGGACGGCGGCGCGCTACGGCATCCCGCTGCTCGCCGTGATCGCGAACAACCGAAGCTTTTTCAACGACGAAGTGCACCAGGAGCGGGTCGCACAGATGCGCGGCCGCAACCCCGCCAACAAGTGGATCGGTCAGCACATCGGCGGCCCGGACGTGGATCTGGCGGCGATGGCGCGGGCGCAAGGCTGTGCGGGCTGGGGGCCGGTGCACGATGCGGCCGGGCTGCGCAGGCCCTGGCGCAGGCGCTCGAGGCGGTCCGCGCCGGACAGCCGGCAATCGTCGACGTTCGTGTCGCACAAGGCTACGGCACAGAGATGACGGCGGCACTGACCCGCGAAGCCGCCAAGCCCGGCTGAGGCGTCATCGTTGTCCGGCGGCACGCCGTCGAAGCACCGACCATCGTCGCGGAAGCAAGATCAGGAGGATACATGGCACTCGACACAGTGGGTGGCGACCGGTTACCCTGCCGGATCAGCGCGGACTGTATTACGGGGGAGCCTGGCACGACTCGTTGCGATTCGCCGAGTTGGTCGGACCGCTCTTCCCGCCGGGCGTGTTCTCCGTCCTGCCGGGCGGACGTGAGTGCGGCGACGCCCTGACGGCGCATCCGTTGGTCGCGAAGGTCGGGCTGATTGGTTCGGTGCCGACCGGAAAAGCCATCATGCGGGCGCCGCCGATTCGCTCAAGAAAGTGTCGCTCGAACTCGGCGGCAAGAACGCGCTGATCGCCTATCCCCGACGCCAACCCGGACAAAGTCGCCGCCGGCATCATCCGCGGCATGAACTTCACCTGGTGCGGCCAGACCTGCGGCACCACCAGCCGTGCCTTCTTGCACGAAAGCGCTCCACGACGCGGTGCTGGAGCGAGTGGCGCGGCGGGTGCGCGCGATCAAGCCCGGCATTCCCACTGAGATTCAGAGCACCGCAGATGGGCTGCCTGATCAGCAAGGCGCAGTTCGACAAGGTGCTGCGCTACATCGGCTACGGGGTCAGGAGGACGGCGCGCGGCTGGTCTGCGGCGGCAAATGCCGTCAGCCGACTCCGCATCTGCGCAAAGGCCTGTTCATCGAGCCTGCCATTTTTGCCGACGTGACGCCCGAGCATGCGCATCGCGCGCGAGGAAATCTTCGGCCCGGTGCTATGCGTGTTTCGATGGCAGGACGAGGCCGAAATGCTGCGCGCCGTCAACGACGTCGAGTACGGCCTGACGGCTTGCATCTGGACGCAGGACCTCGCGACCGCACATCGGACGGCCGCGGCTGTCGAAGCCGGCTACGTATGGGTCAACATCGTCGAGCGCGCATTACCTCGCCGCTCCGTTCGGCGGCTACAAGCAGTCACGGGCTGGGCCGGGAAGAGACGATCGAAGAGATGATGGACTGAACGCAAATCAAAAACGTCAACATTGCGATCGACTGACCACGAAAGCAGCGTGCAAGCCGGCAACGCGACTACGATAAGCCGGGTGAATTGGGCGCCATCACCATTGTCATACCACTCTGGCCAGACCGGCACGGCGCAATTGCAGCGTGCGCAGCAGAACGAGCAATCCAGCAAGGACAGGCAGCAACGACATGACGCCCAATATCCTGGGCGCTCCCCAAGCTTGCTGCAGCATGATGCCCACAAGCAGGGGACTGCAGACTTGCCCGAAACGGCCCATGCCCATGGCCCAACCCACTCCGGTGGAGCGGATCGCCGTGGGATAGGAGGTGGCCGCCAACGCGATGCCGCCGGAAGCGCCCAGCAGCACGGTCATGCCCAATACCGCCATGCAGATGGCGGACAAAGTGACGGACGTCGCCACCGATCCCAGGATCGCCAGAGTCGCGGCACCCAGCCAGAACGCAGGCACGAGGACGAGTGGCCCGAAACGCTCTACCAGGCGCCCGGCGCTGGCCATCCCGGCTACCCCCACAAAGTTGTTCAGTCCGACCATCAGAGCGGCCGCCGACAGAGAAAGTCCACTGGCCCGGAACAGCGTCGGGGTCAGCAGCACAATGATCGTCGTGGTTCCAAACGCCATGAAGAAGATCAGCCAAAGCAGCACGGTGCCCACCGCTCGGCCTTGAGTGAACAGGCTCCGCCAGCCGGTTTCCGCGATCGTTTCGGTATCGTGAAAAGCCGTATGTTCTGGCCGGCGAGGGTCTTGTCCAGCCTTCCAACAATGATCCGGGCCTGCGCGGACAGACTCGCCGCGTGCCACGAGGTAGCCAAGCGACTCCGGCAGCAGAAAGGCCATGAGCAAGGCGACAACCAAGGGCACGCCACCGCCAATGTAGAACACGGCCTGCCAGCCGAGTGCCGGGATGACGTAGGCGTTGACAACCCCGCCCAAGCTGGCCCCCAGCGGGTAGGCCGCCCACAAGACGCTCGCGAGCATGGCGCGTCGGCGCCGGGGTGCGTATTCGGCACACAGCGTAATGAAGCATGGCGTGGCGCCGCCAAGGCCGAGCCCGCCGAGGAAGCGGATGACGAGCAGCTCGGGGAACGTGGCGGCCACCGCGGTCAGCAGCGTGAACGTCGACAGCAGCAACACGGCCACGACCAGCATCCGCTTGCGGCCAAACCGGTCACCAAGCCCGCCGAAGGTCAACGCGCCGATCGTCGCACCCAAAAGCCCGGCCGAGAATGCTGGCGCGAACGAACCCATCGGCATGCCGAATTGTGTCGCGATCAACGGGGCAGCCACGCCGATCGACTGGCTGTCCGCCCCGTCGAGAAATGCGACCAGGGCACACAGGACGAACACGAGCAACTGCAGGGGCGACAATGGGCGATCGTCGATGAGTGTCGTGACGTTGACGTCGCGAAGCTGGCGCATGTCGATCACTCCGCAGGAACTGTGTGGTGGCACGGCACATCGACCCCGCGGCTGGGGCTATCCCGGTGGCTAGCTGCCTGCACCGCGCTGCCGCTTGGCTTGGCTCTTCCAAAGATCCCAGGGCCGCTGGACCTGTCCCTCCACACGGTCGACGCAGGCTCGGCCTTCCGCTTCGGTCAGGTAGGTGATCTCGCCCAGATGACGTGCCTCCAACTGGTAGCGTGCGTTCAGCTCGGCATAGACCGCCCGGTAGACCGCTTGGGGAATGGATCCGCCCACCACGGTCGAGCCATGCCCCCGCATGAGCACGATATCCGCGCCATCGAACTTTTCCGCTAGCGCCTGCCCGAGCGCGTTGTCGCTGATCAGCAGATCAGTGCCATCGCCGCGGACGTCCCGGATCTCGAACACCGGTGCCTCCCGCCCGATAAAGCCGGCCATGTGGAACAGCGGGCGCAGCTTGGCGCCCTTCACGACGCTCAATGGCACGATGGAGTGGGAATGGCTGTGCACCACGGCCATGACATCCGGCCGCCGGCGGAACAGCTCGCCATGGATGAACCGCTCGAGATAGATTTTGCGGCCTCGGGCGTTCACGGGGTTGCCGTCGAGATCATACTCGATGATGTCCTCCGCCGTGACGGAGCCGGGCGCCATGTTGCGCGCGAGCAGGAACCTGTCGGGACGCTTGTCGTGCCTGACGCTGACATGCCCGAACGCGTCCACGACGCCCTGGTCGAACAGGATGTGGTTTGCGGCCACCAGGTCCTCGACAAGTGCCGGCGCCGGCGCCTCGCTGCCGTCCCCGTGGTCGGCGACGGCGGAAGTCATCGGGTGGTCGTGGCTTCCAGGAGTGGCTTGCGACATGGCAGACGACCTTTCTCAGCGAGTTCGCAGTCGTGGAAGGCAAAGCAAAACGGAGACGTAGCGCCGGCTGGGTGTTGGGCATAGTTCCATGGAGGGGCGGGCCGCTTGCTCGTCATGCGGGTCTGTCCTTCTCAGGAGCAAATCGAGCTCAAACCCCTTTACTAATTTGCGGTACCACCTCAGCCTGCATGGACAGACGGAGGTGAAACCTGAAAGCGCAACCGGATTGCTAGGTGAACGATGCCTGCGTGGCATCCTTCGTTTGACGCGCCATCGCCCAGGAAAGCTGCCCAAGTTCGCCAATATGGGCGCGCAGGCCAACGAGCAACCCGACCAAAATCCAGGTTGGGCCCCAGAAATGCACGGTAAAGCCCAGAAACATAATCAGAAAAATAATTATGCCCAGCGCGCGCCCGAGCATGGAATCGGCCAAGCTTAAACACGCGCCGGGACGGTTTGTCGGCAATGAGCAGCAGCCAGCCATTGATAGTGCAGTCATGATGCTGCAAACCATGCCGTATTGCAAGGACAGGACCAGCCACAGCGAATCAATGCTTCCGGTATAGTCGTATTCAGTCGGCCGGACCGCAAAATAGGGGTGGTCCAGAATGGCTGGACCAACTGTATTCCAGATGTACAAGCGATAATACGCCGTCTGCGGATTTATCGTTATCAGGTCGAAGATGTGCCCGAACGGCGAGGGAGTTGAAATAAATAGAAAGATCATGACGATAACGGGGGTAACGGATAGCCATAGCCATTTGGAACGTAGAGATGAAGCCAGTCGACCGTACAGCAACAATCCAAGGCCCATAAGGGCACCTTGCTCTGGCGCCGCGGAAAAGCATATAACGACACCCACAACGCACATCACAATACAAAAGGTACGCCAGCGGATTTTGACAGAGATGGCGAAGATCAACCCGATTGTGCTTATGATTCCGAACAGTATGGGATGCTCAATTGGCCCAGCGGCCCGTAACAGGCCGAAGCGATATTCATCGGCAGCGTTCCAAACTTTTTGATATCCGGTGAGCTGATCAACTAAGTCACGAGTAAAATACTGGCCTGTAGCCGTGTCTAAAAGGGCATCAAGAACAACAAAGGAAATAAAGATGCACAAAAGGCTGACAAACGCCTGCGCTTGGCCGTGCTGTGTCAGCAAAACACGCGTTGCCATATAGGCAATGAGATATTCCATGACCACGGGTCCCGAGTGCACCAGTGAATCGGAAAGATTATAGGTGACGGCAGGCCCAACGAACATCCAGAGCGAGGTCAGCACCACGAACAGATCCGACAGGACAAACCTGTATTGACCCGTGGACACCTTCTTCTTGAACTCCATGAAGACGAGCGGCGTAATCACAAGGAATATCGCTCGCGTGAACGTCAGGCGGAGGTCCGCAATGAAAAACGACATGCCCTCCGGCAGGAACAACGTAAACAGAATGAAGCGCAAACTGAGCGGCAACGGAGCGCTGTCGTGGGCGCGATTGTCCGCAACGGATGCCTCATTAACCGCAAATGGGAAGGAGTGTGGCACGGCGCCCATCATACCGGGCTTCCTGCTGCTATGCACGAGGCGGTTAAAGCGCAACGACTTTCCTGGCAGCCGAGCAATGGGATGCACAGTGAGGCAACGTTGAGGCCATGTTTACTCAGGCGCCGACCACTCTCTGCCCGAGTTATCAGTAGATCGAGCCGGAGCACGGTGGCCGCAGCCCAACGGTGTTTCATTCGCGACAAGCCGAAGCTCAGCATGTTGAAGGTCATGCAACGAATTAACCACACGTGATGAGCCGCTGGAACCGTCCGCAGATGGAGGGCGAGGCTGTATCGATCTGCCTGCATGGCCCTGTACAGGGCGCACGCCGCCATCGGCCGATGCAAACCGCGGTGCAGTGGTTGCCGACACACGATCGGTAGTTGGTCAGCAAGCGTCGGCAACCCGGGTGGCTCCAGTGGCGGGATTGCGGCAACGAGGAGCCTCACTAAAAGCAATGAAGTTGACGCCAATCATTCGGAACAGCAGGTACAGCGCTTTTCGGCCATCCGGCGCAGAGCGGTTTCGAGGCCTGTCGACACTAATACGTGATAAGTTCAACATGTTTTCTGATCCAAGAGCAACGATACCCGGACCCGTCGACAGCGTCCTGTGCTTCTGAAGTTCGTGTGAATCTATACCGGCAGTGGCCTGATGAACGTATCACGACTGGGTGATGTTTATTGCTCTCTCAAAAGTTGTCGATCGCTTGGGACAATGTGGCTCTGGCCGACCTGGGGACGGACTCATCTGGCTTGTGCCCGCTTCCAATACGCCGTCACAGCGAACTCGCTAAACTGTGCGGTGAGGCACAGTAAAAATGATGATAGAGTTACCTATGACCTCGGGCTCCGTTACCTTGCGTTGGATGCTTATAGCGTTTGCGGTGGCGCTCTGCCTGACAATTGTCGTGCTTGGCGCATTGGGCGCTGGCGAGCGAGGAACTGACGCGGCATTGCAGCTGACAGGACGCCTGGCGTTCCTGCTTTTCTGGCCCGCCTACGCAGGCAAGTCGGCCAGGCGGGTTTTCGGCCCAATCTTCGAGCCTTTAAAGCGCCGCGCCCAAGAATTTGGCCTCTGCTTTGCCGCTGTGATGGTGGTCCACGTGAGCCTGATTGCGTGGCTCTGCATAATAAAAGCGCCACCGGCAGCGGCCACATTCGCTGTGTTCGGGCCGGCACTCCTACTGACCTATGTACTTGCGGCCAGGTCGGTGGAGAAGATCAGAAACCTGTTCGGTCAGAAGGTCTGGTCGCTTCTGCTAATGGCTGGTTCGCACTATATCTTGTTTGTATTTGCCCTGGACTTTATTCGGAGGCCACCCGTGGCTGACGCCAAGTATGTCCTCGGCTATCTACCGTTCAATATGCTTATAGTGGCCGGCCTTCTGATCCGATTTGCAGCGTTTGCAATCGACTTCCAGTACTTGCGGTGGAAATCACAGGGCAGCCTTGCCGGCAAAGACGCTAGCTCCCACGGTTCAGCGTAACCTGTCAGATTAAGTAACGTCACCTGTTGGAGCGGATGGGGTGGAACAGCCTCTGATGACCGGCGGGGTGGAGAAGCGATGGTGGTCCAAGACGCGTCGGGCGCGCCATGAGGCGGGCCTGAAGGAGATGGTGTGGAGCTGTGCGGTCGAGGAGGCGCGGTGTCTGGAGCGGGCCGCCCACCGCAGAGCGGGTGTGCGACGCTCGTGGTGGCGGTGGCCAGTGCACGCGCTTGGCACTTGCGCGTGGGGCAAGCTGATGTGCCTTGCCCCGTGGCTTCCTGGCGTGGCGCACGGTTTACGGCTGGTTCCGCAGGTGGCTGGGCCGGGGATGTCCGATCGCCTGCTGTGCGACGTGGGCCGCCTGCGGCGTCAAGTTGCGTGCCGCGGGGCGCACCCCAGCCCGGGCATGATCGACACGCAGACGGTCACGTGTATCCCGGTACGCAGCCCGCGCGGCTATGATGTTGCCAAGAAGCTACTCGGGCGCAGCTTCGGCTGGATCGGGCATTGGAACGGGCGGCTCCGAGACCACGCCGGCTGGCTGGATGCCTCCGCCGCTCGCATCGCCTTTGTCGCCGTACTGGCCGGCGTCGAGGCTTTGGTCAACGCCATGCCAATCCAAGCAGTCGCAAGGTAAACCGACCCAAATCGGCGCAGAGCGTCCGAACGACGACACCGGTGGTATTGCACCGTGGCTTCACCGCCGCTCTGTTAGAACAACGATACGTGTTGTGCATCGCAGGGATGTGGATTGTCCAATCCATCAGGATGTCCTCACTGTTTGGGCGTATCGGATCTCGAAAAATGGTATTGTGCCGGCCAGTTACCGCAGCAGATCTTGCCGAAATCACAGATCTGCTTCACGAGGGCTTTCCAACCAGGTCCAGGCGCTACTGGATCCAGGGCCTAGATAGGCTTGCGGAGCATCGTCCGCCGGCGGGTTTTCCTGGGTTCGGCTACATGTTGGTTTCGGAAGGTATCCCGGTCGGCGTTCTTCTCACGATAACCAGCACATTTGATCTCGCATCCAAAAATTGTATCAGATGCAACGTCTCCAGTTGGTATGTCAGGCCAGCCTTCAGTAGCTACGCCTCCCTGCTGTCCATTCGTGCCACAAAAGATCCCGCGGTGAGTTATGTGAACATCTCGCCGGCGCCCAACACAGTTTCTATCATAGAGGCTCTTGGATTCACCCGGTTCAGCATAGGCGTCTTTGCCGCGGCGCCATCCTTCCGGCGTCGGCACAGTGTGAAGTCACTTGCCTGGTTACCAGAGCAGTGGGCCGCGGTAGAATCAATGCCTGATTATAACTTCCGTCTTCTGGTGGATCACCATAGATTTGGCTGCATCGGGCTGTGGTGCGAGACTTCTGAGGGCGGCTGCTGCTTCATCTTTCGACGGCGATTTGTCGGCAAAGCAAAGCTTCCATCTGCCCAACTCATTTACGCACCATCGTTGGATGATTTGACGCAGCATTTTGGACCTGTCTCGCGGTTCCTGACGCGGTTAGGCATGCCGATCACGCTGATATGCACCGACCGCTTCCCAGCTGGTCTCACCGGACACCATTTTCCCGACAAGCTTCCCCTGTATGTCAAGGGCCCGCTTCGCCCACGTTCGGTAGATCTGAGTTATACCGAGGCCGCGATCCTGGGTTACTAGCTAGTGGTCCAATCCTGACGCTTGGTTCCCAAGCGTCAGGTGAATCGGCCCACCAAATCAACGGCTAGTGGATGAAATCCGCCGGATTGTTCCAGCGGATCTGATCCACTAGCCCCGCGAGCCCTAGCTCCCCGCAGTACTGCCGGCCCCCCCACCAAGAGCGTGCCCGTCTTCGGGAGTAACGGACCGACTGCAACGTGCTGGATGTTCCGGATAGGAAAGATAGAGGGTTGGCACCGTCGCATATCGGTGGAGACTACATGCCGCATGGATCACCTCGATGAAGAAGAGATCCAATGGGAAAGCCGTGGGACAGCCGCCGCCACTACGACACCGAAAACGATCGCGCTGGAAAACACGTAAATGGAAAAGTTATGGCTGAGCAGCCAGTGTGTCACGCAGTAACCTACGGACGAAAGCGTAAACATGAACTTAAATTCATTCAGTTGTGCGATCAATCTTCTAGCATTCACCAGAGCTCTCTGCCTCAGCTTCTCACTCGCTTCCATGTCACAAACCCTTTCGGCTTCGACCAAATGAAGACATTGCATGCCGCTGATTTGCGTTCTCGAAACAACCGTCGGCGTCTCGTGCTAGACGACTTGGCTCGCGTTCTATGGACCAGACCTTTGACCGCTTAATCCGTCTGCTATCCATGGTGTGAGAACGGCCTGCCCTCGCCATAAGTATAGGCTTCCGCAGTCCGTTCCGGGCGCCGAACTCAATCGGTCATCACAAGAACGATGCCTGCACTTGCAGAATGGGTTAATCACGTGCCCACCTCCTTCGTTAATCCAGTTAAGCAACTTGCCGAGAAGGAGCCGCCTCCACATCTCAGGCGGTACCGACCGCTTCAACCACCGCTCGGCAATGACAAGTATAGCAAAGTCGAGCCATCTGTTCCGACTGATGGATGCGCACCAGCTTTTTGCCACAATTGTCCCTCCGCGTGTCATGACCGACCGTTGTAAGGAGGTGAATGAACGCAGGGATGTGGCGGCTCTTGCCATCACTCTTGTTGCCTGCCGCGGCGCGCTAGTGGTGACGCTGGGGACGGTAGCCCTAACGCCTTCGCAGCTCGTGAGCCATGCGCCTCGAAATACATCAGGCGGAACCTTGCGCAGTCGATAGATATCGCCGGTCTGCGTGTGCCGTGCCCGCGATCAGCGCGACACACGCAGGGGCGACATGGCGTGGCCGGACCGCCTGAGATCGGCGATCCGCCTGGATGTCACCGCACCACGACTTGGCCGTGCATTTGCGGATGCAGACCGCAGACGTAGGAGAACGTTCCAGCTTTATTAAACTGATAAGTGAAAGCCTTATCGGTATCGAGCGCCTTGGAGCGCACCCCCAGTGCGGTCAGAACGATGGTGTGAGGAATGTCGTCCTGGTTGGTCCAGGTCACCACGGTGCCCTTATCGACGGTCAGTTTCCCAGGGCCAAATGTGAAGTTGTCGATCTTGACCTGAGCCGAGCCGTCGGACCATGCAGCTGCCGGGAGCGCCAGGCAGGCCAGTAGGAGGCCACGCCGAAAAAGTTTTGACATGGAAGGTCCCTTCAGCCCGCCAGAGGCGTATCGACAATGGCGAGGGGCGACGCCGTCGACATCAAGCTGATCCGCGCGGTGCCCAGGAAGTTTTTGAGTTCGCCTGGCGGCACTGGTGCCGGACCAGGGCCTTTGGCAACGCCGGGCACACCCTGCGGAAACGCGGTGGAGCGCGCCGTGTGGAAGGCGACATGGCCTTCGACTTTCTGCATCACCTGATGAATATGGCCATTCAGCACTGTGACCGACCCGAAACGCTTCAGATAGGTCAATGCCTGTGCGCCGTCTTTCGTTCCCCAGCCCCAATCCTGGTAGACAATCCAAAGCGGTACGTGCGCGAACACCACGATCGGCGTGCTGGCAGATAGCCCTTTCACATCCTTTTCCAGCCACTCGAGTTGCGCCGAGCCCAGGTCCCCGAGCCCGTTGCCCTGCAGGTTGACGACGTTGACCAAGCCGATGAAGTGCACCCCTTGGGCGTTGAAGCTGTACCAGCCGTCGCCGCGTGTGCCTTTGCCGTAGTGGTTCAAGTAGCTCTTGCGGTCGTCTTCCAGGATGTCGTGCTCGCCAGGGACGGTGTAGACCTGCAGCTTCGTGGTACCGAGCAACTGCGCCGCGGTATCAAATTGTTCAGCCGTGGAAAGATGGGTGATGTCGCCGGTGTGGATCAGGAAGGCGGGCTTGTCGGCCATCGAGGTCACGTGGCCGAGCGCCTCCTGGAACGTGCCGGTAACGTTGGAGTTCACCGGCTTGTTGAAGCCCAGATGGCTATCGCTGACCTGAGCGAAGGTGAAACCTGCTTCCGAGGCGTTGGCTGCGCCGATCAATTGCGACCGGGGAATACCACCGGCGACAGTCCAGACCATGGCGCTGCCGGCCCAGGTCATGCATTTGAGGAATCCGCGCCGGTCTGGATTAAACTCGTCGGTGATCATACTCGCGCTCCTTGATTGGTCTCAAATGCAAGACCGAGGATCGCGGGTCGTTATTCCCGACGAGAGAAAGATTTTTTGGCCGGGAATAAGGAGCGTGCTTGGCCGTATGATTTTTGCTTCGTGCGGGGTGCCATTGACCGATGATATCCCGAACCGACGATTCGAACTGCTGGCGATGCCGCATCTGGGCGCCACGTTCAATCTCGCACGCTGGCTCACCGGCAACACGGCGGATGCCGAGGACGTGGTGCAGGACGCCTATCTCCGCGCCTTCCGCTATGTCGATAGCGTTCCGCGGCGACAATTTCCGCACCGGCTGGTGACCGTTTTAGCAAGAAGTAACACAGAGGCCGACATGACCGGCCTCTGCGTGCTCTGCTGCGGATGTTGATTAGCCGCCGCCGCCGCCCAGCCAGTTGAAGTTGTTTCCGGTTTGGACGGTGCTGTTGTGCGTCAGTGCCGGGGTGTTCATGTTGCCAATGCGGTCATCCGCACCTATAGCAATCGAGGATTGGCTCGCGTAGGTGCGTCCCGCAGGGACACCTGTAAGCCTCTGCGGAATTTGCTGACCCGCAACCGGTTGTTGCGGTGGGCTGTAGGTAGCGGCCTCGGCCATCCGAAGCACACCTATTGTCAGGCTTAGTGCCACAAGGCCGCTACGGATTATTACGTTCTTCACGTTCAGGTCTCCTGTTATAATCTCCGCGGCAACCCCGCGGATCGGCTGGTTTGTTTTTGCCAGCGTTGAAGAGACCAAACCGCCAGGCGGTTTATTCGCGGCCTTCCAAGAAAATGCCCGCAGTCCACAGCATCGCATTAAGAAAATCTTATTTGGCGCACGGGAATAAGACGTTCCCGCCCACGATCTTTAACTACGGCAAGTTGTCGAAAGGGATTGTTATGAACGCAGTGAATGGGAGAAGGGACTGCCGGTGGATGTCGTCGCACGCGATATGCACGTGTCGCCGTGATGTCGCACGCGGCGCGGGAGTTACGCCGTTCCGTTGATGCACCGCGATCAGTCCGCCGATTCACAAGGTGAACCGCTGCGTCGTGGTGCAAAACGCCCAGACCGTAAGCACGGCACCGGCCACAGAGCCACTCATCGTCATGATTATCAACGGCGGGAAAGAGTCCAGCGCAGCCTTGGTGCCAGCGGGCGTTGAGCCGAAGCAGACATAGGTCGCAGCCAAGGCCAAAGCGATGCCGCCCCAGTCTCTCGCCCGACGGAGCCGCTTGCGGACGCTCGAAGCAGGCGCCGCTGCCTGTGATGCAGAAATCGGCGATGAGGCGGGACCAGTCGACATGATGGCCGTAACCCGGCAGCCGATGAAAGGGACAATGCACGGCTGCGTGATGTCCAGCTGATCGCTATGACTATTCACCGGGTTGACCAGCGCCTGCATGGCTTGCCGCATCGACCGCGCCGCACGCGCTGTCCGACACGACGCGCAGCGGCGAACCCCTTACACGACAGCCACAGATACGTGCTGGAAGTCTTGCCCTCTTACGGTCTCTCGCCGCACCACCACTTTCCAGCCATGGCATTCACGCGAAATCCGCCCCGTGCGGCATTGATCACCGGGGCAACCAGTGGCATCGGCGAGGCCTTCGCCCGCACACTTGCGACCTCGACCTCGCTGCTACTAACCGGACGTAACGAGGCTGCTCTTCTCCAGCTTGCCAAGAAGCTTGGAGGGGATCGGCTGGTGGAGACGTTAAGCGTCGACTTGACGACCGACCACGGCCTGGACGTGCTGTGTGCCGCTGCGGAGCGGTTCGGCATTGATCTGCTGGTCTGCAATGCGGGCGTGGGGCCGTTCGGCGATTTTCTCGCCGCGCCAGAGGTGACGCTGCGGGAGACAGTTTCCGTCAACGTCATGGCGCCGCTCGTGCTCATGCGCCGGCTGCTACCGGGCATGATTGCGCATGCCGAAGCTGAAGGAGAACGGGCAGGGCTGATCGTGGTTTCCAGCGGTGTAGCCTTTTTACCGGTCCCGCGGCTGGCAGCCTATGCCGCTACCAAGGCGTTTGATCTGTCGCTCACGGAGGCGCTTGCAGCCGAGCTAAGTGGTCGACCGATCGACGTCTTGGCTCTATGTCCGACCGCCACACGCAGCCGTTTTGCCGAGCGATCCGGCTTTGGTCGCAATCTACCGGGCGCACAGGATCCGGCGCATGTTGCTCGGCGTGCGCTCTCAGCCTTGGGCAAGCAACGGACACTGGCGCTCGGGCCGGTCACCGGCTCGGTGCTGACAGGACCTGCCTTGATCCGTGCTCTCATGGCTCAGGCACTGCAGATCATGTTGCCGCAATCCGCGAATTAGCCGCATATCGTCTGATGCAACCAACGTCTGGTTCAGTATTCTGAATAACATGGTGCACAACACCGCGTGAGCCTGGTCGCTTCCTCGGTGACGGCAGCCACGTCCATTAACGAGTTGTTAAAGATTTGGCGGCACACTTCCGGAATTAGGGAGACTAACGACATTGGTTTCCGAACTGCGCCACATTATCTTTCGGCCGTTCGAGGTCGTCGAGGCTTTTCGAGAATTTTCCCGCCGCTCGGGAACACCTCTTCCGGCAGGCACTGTCTTAAGCTGCGGACCAGAGAATGACGGTGCGGGCGCACCCGTAAGATTTCGTATTGTGATTGGCCTGGATATTGCCCACGGTAAAGCGGGTTCTGGAGCGACGAGCACGCCCGACCATGAGGTGATGATTGACAGTGCTACCCTTGCCGCCGCCCTTATCCTCTACTGCCGTGACCGTCGTATTCCGTTGCCTGCAAGCGCGGACAAATCATTGCAACGATTTGGCGATCAGATTTGTCTTCTGGCGACTATCAACCCCAAGCAGGATAAAGTGACGGCGTCGCTTCGACTATAAGTCAATACGATTACAAGGACGGCTCGCCTTCATCCCGGCGATGATTGAGTTCGGGTTTTCTTCTGCTCGCTTCGCTCCAGGATCACCGGCATCCGGTTGTACAGGACCGCCCTCTGCGTGTTGGCGTTGGTTGTGATGACGGCGGATTGACCGATCATGGCCCCCCTCACGCGCGTGCTCGCTCGCCCGTTGGGCAGTGTCAGTTATCCCTGAACACGCTCCAGCCCCTGGATCGACGGCTTTGCATCGACCGAAAGCACCATGGCATTGCCGGAGGGGCCATAGAAAGGCCGACAATATCGGCTGCTTTGGGCACAAAATCAGCATCCATACTTTGACACCAGGATTTGCGCCTACTCACGACTTTGTCGTTATGAGACCGGCTGGAACCCTTGGTACAAAGGTTGAGGATCGGATTTATACACGCCATGCATGTCTGCGGCCCACGTCTTCCTTTACGGCCGCAAAAGCCTAGTTTGGTGCTGTTATGCGACTGATAATCCAAGAGCCGGATAAAAAATGGTCTTCCTGCGGCAGTTTGCCTTTATAATCAGTTTAAGAATGCGCACACCCATACTACGAACAAAATTCTAGAATTTCTAGAGTTCGACATGTCCGAGGAAGCCGTGACCGCTTTATCGCAAGCGCGAACACCCTATGTGTCGGTTGTCATACCTCATTATAACGATATCGCGCGCTTACAGCTGTGTTACGCAAGTTTGCTGGCACAGACATGGGCTCAGTCTGACTTCGAGATTGTCGTGGCTGACAATAACTCGTCCTGCGGTATCACTGTAGTCAGGGCAGCCGCTCCTCAAGCGATCGTGGTGCCGGCACCGGTCCAGGGTGCAGGCCCCGCCCGAAATGCCGGTGTCGCTGCGAGTTCCGGTCAGGTGCTGGCGTTCCTTGATAGTGACTGCATTCCCCATCCCAACTGGATAATGGAAGGCGTTGCCGCGTTGCAGCAATATGACTTCATCGGTGGCCGGGTCATCACCTTGCCGGCAGATCCCGACAGGCCAACTTCGGTTGAAGCATTTGAGTGCGTTTTTAATTTTAATTTTCGCCGCTACATTGAAAAAGTCGGCTTTACCGGCACGGGCAACATGTTCGTTCCCCGGACGATTTACGATCGGGTGGGCGGTTTCCGAGGGAGCGTTGCGGAGGACATGGATTGGTCGTTGCGCGCCCGTGGTCTAGGCTACAGGATCGGATATGCTGAGCGTGCCGTGGTGGGCCATCCGGCTCGGCAAAGCTGGGCTGAACTGAAGCGGCGCTGGGCGCGCATGGAAGCCGAACATTTCCTGCTTGCCCGGGAGCAGCGCTTTGGACGGCTTTTATACGTGCTCAAAGCTTTGGGCATGCCACTCTCGATCATTCCACATGTTGGAAAGGTGCTTGGGGCAAAAGAGCTCCCGCATGCACAGGCGAGGTTTCGGGCTATTGTTATATTGGCCCGGCTGCGAGTTTGGCGCGCTTCCCGGATGCTGCGTCTGGCCCTGGGTAGCAACCAACTTTGCACAATGGAAATATAGCACCGCTCTGTGGAAGGTGTTCAAATGTTTCCGGGCAATCGTTTGCCGCCTGCCCCCGACTCATGGGCCACGAAGCCAGTGCACCCGGCCCTGCGTCTGACCGGCTTGTAAGCGCCGGCCGGCAAGGACGAACTGCTTTGTCAGCTGGTCTCGCATCCCGCCCAGCGTAACAATATCCAGCATCCGCGTCTTGGGGCCGCCAAGACCCAAACGTAGCCCTTTCTCGACGCAAAGACCGGCGCTGTTAAGGAGTGCAACAGCCGAGCTACGGTCGAAGAAACGCAGATGCGTGCGGTCAAGGATTCCGGCGGGTTGATATACAAACCGGCTTCGCAAGATCAGCGGCACCGACACCGAGAGATGAGCGATATTGGGGACGGAAACGATGACGGTTGCATGATCAGCGATCCGCGAAGTGAGCCGAGCCAGCACGCTCCATGGATCTGAAAGATGTTCAGGTGCGTAGAACAGAATCAGGTCGGGCGTGCCAATGTCCGGCAGGGCTTCATTGAGATTGACGATATGTGCCTCGTCCACATTCGCACGAAGCTCCTGTTCGACAGCCGGATTGCCTTCCAGCGCTATTGTCCGGGCGCCCGGGTAGTATTCCCGCAGCCACGCCGCGGTCGTGCCTGCACCCGCGCCGATCAACCCAATTCCGCGTAGCGGTTTGCGGCAGCAGCGGCACATCTCCCTGCGAACATGATGGAAATACTGCCCCGAACTAAACTCAGTTCCAGGAACAGAGTCGACAGCCGGACGCACCGAATGATGGGTCACGGCTGACGGCACGACCAAAGCCTTATCCAACCACATAATTTGAAAACCATTTGTGCGCCCCACAAGACGTTCATTGAATATTATTCGGTTACAAAAGGCCGGCGGAGAAGTAGTGCCGATCCCATCGCAGATTACAACTCAGGCCCGAAGTGTCGCAAAGCTGTCAACCCAGGTTGCTGAGAACGGTTGCCGCTTGGGAGGGTAATCGCAGGGTGCGAATACACCGCAGACCAGCCAACGCTCCGACACTCAGCGTAGCAGCGACGACAAGTCCGCGCAGCCAGAGAGCAGGATCGGCCAGGATGACCCAAATGCCGGACAAGAGAGGTACAATCGAAGCGGCGACGAGGGAGCCAATAATAACGCTGCCGCCAGTCGTGTGGTGACGACGGAACTGGTTATCTGCAACCAGGAAGGAAACCAGCTCGCCGGCAAACAGGCCAAAGACTGCCGAGGCTGGAACAGGATAGAGGTAAAGTGCGGCGATCGTGACCGGCAAGGCGACCACTCCGCCTGCGTTCGCCACCATCAAGGCCTGAGGTTTGGCCGATAGAAAGCCCTAGCAGGTTCACTGCTCCCCGGCTGAAACGGACGAACACGATGCCAGCCATCATGACGAAGAAAATGTCGGACGCCGTGTAGCTGGCACCAAACACCAGTCGTAATAAAGGTGCCCCGACACAGGCAGTGGCCACGGCACCGGCGCCGCCAAGAATTGCGCTGAAGCGGCCAAGCGCGCGAACATGTACCTCAAAGACGCCGGATCTGTCCGAATGCCAGGCGCGCGAAAGCCGCGGTTGAAGCAGCGTGGTGGACAAGCGCAGGAGCAGCGTTATGGGCTGGAGCATCAGGGTAACGCCAAGACCATAAAGTCCAAGCACCGCAACGCCCAACCATGCTCCAACGATAATTCGGTCAAGCTGGTATACAGCGGCTAGCGCCAAGCCATTACCCATCAGGGGCAGGCCAAACCGCAACGCCTCGCGCATGGGTTCGCGATCAAAGGAAAATCGATAGGGCTGCTTGCGGGCCAAGATGTGGCTGAATACGACGCTGCCGGTTGCCTGTGCACACAGCCCCCAGATGATGGCGCGATGGTCCGGCGCCACGAAGGCAGCGATCACAGCCGCGAGCAGGCCAAGCAACATTGCGGCGGAGTCAGTCAACGCACTCGGCCAAAAGCAGTTTGACCGCTGCACCTGCACAACGCCCAGATGGGCGGCGCTGCGTATAAGCGGTGTTATAGATATGATTGCAAAACCAGCCCAGTAGTCGCCTGCGCCGAGCAGAGATGCGGTCGGAACTGCTAGAATGAAAGTGGCAGCAGAACAAATCAGGCCGCGCAATACAGTGAGGGTATGTGCCACGTCCAGCGTGTGCTGGCGGCCGCCGTCGGGCGTAAAGACCAGATAGCGGTCAGTGCCGATAAACGTCGCCATGTCGACGATGGCGATAAGCACGTTTATAGACGCAACGAGGCCGAACTCGGTTGCGCCAAGGAGCCGGGCCAGGATGATTGTGCGGGCAAACTGAAATCCAAGCTCAAAGGTCAGCCCGATCGCAATCACCGCACTACCACGGATCAGCCCGCGCCACGCCGGATCCGCATCGGGTGCGTGACTGACGACATTGTCTTCGGTGGAAGGAAGTGACATCCGTGCCCTCCGTTGCGAGGCGAGCTGCGCTTTCTCCACCGGTGCGGTGGGTTTCGTGATTTCCGGGCGCCCGATTTGCTGTGTTTACACGGTTGGCTTGCTCCGCATTTCGTTTTGTCTGCTTCCGTTGCCGACTCTCAGGCCATCTTGCCTCATGCGTCGTCGTCAGAAAACATCATACCGAAATGACGGCCATCGACATCGTATCAGCTCTTAGTGTCCCGGAGGCATAGTCACGGTATCCGGACCGGAAGTAGGCGGGGCTGGTGGGATGAAGTCTCCCGATTCCCGCTACCCTCATTGGTTCCCGCCCGAGATCATCAGCCACACCGTCTTGCTGTAGCACGTGTTCAGCATCAGGCTGTGCGACGCTGAACATCACGTCGATGTCGAACTGCTGAATTCGGCCTACGGCTGGCTGAAGAAAGAGGCACCTGATAACGCCCACGCGACTGGATATCCGATCAAGTGTCTAGTCTCCCTGCAAGCAGGCAATATTCCTGGGCTGGCACGGAAGCGGGGAAAGCCTGATCAAGTCAAATCGCATCACCGCATCGTTAACGCTAGCAATTAACTTTGGCGCTATATAATGCTTGCTTCCACTTTGGTGCCGCCCTGCGGCTGCGTCTGCAGAACTATGAGGGAAGCCGCGGTGAAATTATGTTTCAGCTCCGTGTTCTGGCTTTCCTGTTGTGGACTTCAGCCTTTAGCGCGTCTGACACAGATAATGCGAAGGAACCGCTCATCTACCCCGACGGAGCGGCTCAAGCACCTGCGGGTATACCACTGCTGCCAAATCTGCTGACGGCTTACAAAGCTCGGCCGCCCTGGAATGCGCCAGGCGTGGACTATGCCGTCGGCTTCCCGGCCGGCACTCTGTTCAAGGACCCCGAGACAATCGCAATGGCCGGCGTGCTCGTCGATCCGGCTCGCCATCTGGTGACCATTACCGAAAACGATGTAACGCTGAACGGCTTCGACTTTAGCAGCGCTGGCGGCTGGGGAGTCTTCATCGAGCAAGGCGCGACCAACACCGTCATCGAGAACAGCTACTTCCATATAGGATCGAACAAGCAGGTGCCAATCAACGCGGCTGTCGGCAGTGGCAATTTGACGGTGCTGGACGACACGTTCGACGGCGGCTCCGCCCAGAGCGACAAGGCGTGGGCGCTGATTAATTACAGCGGCTCAGGACTTTTCATTGCGCGATACAACGCGTTCCTGAATGCGCCAGCTGATGCCATCGACTTCAACGCTGGGACGATGACGACGATCGTCGAGTACAACTTGTTCGACAATCTGGGCACCAGCCCTGGATCGCATCCCGACTCAGTCCAGTATGTCGGGGTGCAAGCCACCAATTCGATCGACGCATTCAACACGATCTATCAGCCCAATCCCGGCGGAATGCAGGGGATTCAGTTGGAAGCGCAGAACGGGTCCTCGTTGACCAATAGCACCATCCAAAATAATGTCATTATTGCTAAGGGCGCCGGCGCGCGTCAGATGTCCTACTCGATTGCGGTGATCCAAGACCGCGGTAACACGATCAACAAGGCGACGATAAAGGACAACTATATCAACTACAGTGGCGCGTACGGCCCCTTCTATCCGCCAACCGGAAGCAATCTTAAATTCACTCACAACGTGAGCATTGTAACGGGAGAGATCATACAGCCAGTGTACAGGACTCCGTAAAACCAGCTGAAAGCGTCTCGAATTGTGGCCTACCATCTTGCCGATCCGGAGGTTTAGAGCGCACGCTTCTATAAATCGTGCGGCGTCCCCTGCAAGTTGCGCGGGGCAACTTTGGCGTCGCGCGTCACCGTTTGGAGATCAGCCATTCCGGCCTTTACGCCGTGCATTCCGGCAAACCCCGGCTGGGCAAGACATAGCACTATAGGAGCCGTTACGTGCTTCGGAAGTTAATCAGACAACTGCTGGGATCAAGACACCCGAATGTCCGTTTCTTATTCGCGGCTCCTTTGGCTTATGCTCCCGGCCATTTTTATTCACCGATCTGCGATCCAGCCGAGTTGCACCGTCGTTATCGCGATCCGCGGACCAGCCCGCCGCCGCCCGAACTTCCGGGAATCGACCTTGCGCACGACTCCCAGGTCACAATGTGGGAGAGTTGGAAACCGCTTCTCGACGACGTAAACCGTGTCCTCGTGAATGACCCCACCCGGCGCTATCAACTGCCTTCATCCAGCTACGATATCGGCGACGCAACCATCTATGTCTGCATGCTGCGTCATCTGTGTCCAGAGCGGCTGATCGAGGTGGGATCCGGCTCATCCTCGGCTGTCGCGCTTGATACCTTCGATCAATTTTTCACTAAACGTCCACGTATCACCTTTATTGAGCCTTATCCCGCTCTGCTGAAATCACTGTTGAAGCGGGAGGACTGGGCAAGCATCGAGATCGTCGCGTCCGGTGTTCAGGAGGTTGCGCCAAGCTTTTTCGATGACTTGCAACGGAACGACTTGCTGTTCATCGACTCGACCCACATCGTCAAAACCGGATCCGATGTGGTGTTCGAGTTGTTCGAGGTGCTGCCACGCCTTCGCTCCGGCGTCGTCGTTCATTTTCACGACGTGTTCTACCCGTTCGAGTACCCATGTGAGTGGGTCATCGACAGGAATTATTCGTGGAATGAGCTCTATGCGCTACGCGCTTTTCTGACCGGAAATCGGGACTGGGAAATCTTGTTTTTCAACGACTACTTTGCCCGTGCTGAGCGTATGCGGGTCGAGCGCGATGCGCCGCAGATTCTGGACAATCCGGGCGGCGGCCTCTGGTTGCGCCGGCGCTGAGTCGCACCATGCAGATAGAAGCAAATCGGTCTGACCGGCAATTCCGGCGGTGCCGGGACCAATCCCGCCCTTCCACCCAACGCGCCGATCTGGACATCGACGAACGAGGCCACGCGAGATTCGCTGCCAGCCGATTTGGTGAAGACCGATCATTTGCTTCGATGCTCGGGACTAATATTTTTACTGTCGTATCGTAATCCATCAATCCATTCAGATTAACCCAGTGAATGACCCGATGGCCGGCTGCATCCAAAACGCGTCACGTGATTGTTAGTGGAATCCAGCCGGGTTTGCTTGACGAACTGGAACGGCATGTAGGCAGAATGGAGCCACACTCATTGTGTTTTTGCATCAATCAGTAGCTGCCGGGAGGTACGGGTTTCACGTCGGGCGGGCCAGGTGCGGATGGTTCAAGTCAAGAAATGTTGGCGGAGGAGCTTCTCACCAGTGCGTATACTGAGCGTATTCGGGACCAGGCCAGAGGCCATTAAAATGGCACCCGTTCTGCGCCGGTTGGCACAATCACCCGGAATTGAGTCACTGATATGCGTTACAGCGCAGCACCGGTACATGTTAGATAATGTTTTAGATGTGTTCGGGATCAAACCCGACCGCGACCTTGACATCATGCGGAACGGCCAAGGACTTACCTATATTACTGCCGCGGTTCTCGAAGGTCTGCGCGACGTCTTGCAAGAACTTCAACCGGACCGTGTGCTTGTTCACGGTGACACAACTACTGCGATGGCCGCATCGCTTGCGGCGTTTTACCAGAAGATCTCCGTTGGGCATGTCGAGGCGGGCTTGCGTACCGGCAACATGTACTCGCCCTGGCCGGAGGAATTAAACCGAAAGCTGACGGCGGCAATTGCCGATTTGCATTTTTCCCCGACCGAGAGCGCCCGCGAGCAATCTTCTGCGCGAAGGTGTCCAGTCTGACCGGATTATAGTGACGGGAAATACAGTCATCGATGCCTTACTTGATGCGATCGAAATCTTGGATTCCGGTTCGCACAACGTGGCCCTCATGCACGATGGGATGCCGACGCTGGACCCCGGGAAGCGCCTGATCCTTGTCACCGGACATCGGCGGGAAAACTTCGACGGCGGGCTCGACCGTGTGGCCCAGGGACTGCGGCGGATTGCTGGGCGCGGGGATGTGGAAATTGTGTATCCCGTACACCTGAACCCCGAGGTGCAACGCATCGCGAAGGCTATCCTCGACGATCAACCTTCAATTCATTTAATACCGCCAGTCGACTATCTCTCCTTTGTCAGCCTGATGCGTCGGGCGACGCTGATTGTCACCAATTCGGGTGGCGTTCAGGAGGAAGCGCCCTCGTTGGGAAAGCCGGTTTTGGTTACACGCGATACAACCGAGCGTCCCGAGGCCGTGGAAGCTGGTTATGTCGAGTTAGTCGGCACTGATACAGACCGTCTTGTCGCCTGTGCCAACCGCCTGCTGGACGATCCTGTTGCCTATGAAAAAATGAGCCTCGCCCATAACCCCTATGGCGACGGCCGTGCTGCTGCACGCATCCTGGAGGCACTGCTACTTGAATAGTTTCACACGAATTGCTGTCCTCGGGCTCGGCTATGTTGGCTTGCCAACCGCCGCCGTGTTCGCCGAAAGCGGCATCGAAGTGCTCGGGATTGATACGAACCCGCGCGTCGTGCAGAGCATCAACCAAGGCCGCCCGCATTTCGGCGAACCAAACCTCGATGCACTCGTGCGCAATGTTGTCGGAGCGGGGAAGCTGAGGGCGGCCACAACCGCGGAAGCAGCAGACGCCTTTATCATTTGCGTGCCGACCCCGCTGCAGGGGCACGGTGAGACAGCAAAGCCTGATATTTCCTTCATCCTGGACGCGGCCCGCGCCATTGCGCCGCGGCTTGAGCCTGGCGCGCTGGTCATCCTGGAGTCCACATCGCCCGTCGGAACAACGGAACGTATGGCCGAGATTATGGCCGAGCTCCGTCCGGATCTCACGTTTCCTCAGCAGAAGGGTGAGATGGCCGCGGTCCAGGTTGCCCATTGTCCCGAGCGGGTATGCCGGGCCGCATCCTGGAGGAGGTGGTGAACAACCCCCGAGTCATTGGGGGTATGACCCGCAAATGCGGTCAGCGCGCGCTCAGCCTCTATCGCACTGTCGTGCGCGGTGACTGCCATGTCACCAACGTCCGCACGGCTGAGCTGGCGAAACTGACCGAAAACGCTTATCGTGACGTCAACATCGCGTTCGCGAACGAGCTGTCGTTGATCTGCGAGAAGCTCAAGGTCAACGTCTGGGGTCTGATCGCGCTGGCCAACCTGCATCCACGTGTCAACATCCTGCAGCCAGGGCCGGGCGTCGGCGGGCACTGCATCGCCGTTGATCCCTGGTTCCTTGTGGCGACCAATCCGGACGAGGCCACGTTGATCCGCACAGCTCGGCTGATCAATGATGCCAAGCCTCAACATGTTTGCGCCCGCGTCCGCCAGTGCGCCGCCGAACTGAGACATCCGGTGATCGCCTGTTTGGGCTTGTCCTACAAGCGTGATGTGGACGACTTGCGCGAAAGTCCGGCGGTCGAAATTGTCCGGCAGCTGGCCGTGGAAGAAATCGGAGAGTTGTTGGTCGTCGAGCCCTACATTTCAGCCCTGCCAAAAGAGCTGGCCGATTTCGGGCTGCAATTGATGGATTTCGACCAGGCGCTGGCACGGGCCAACCTCGTGCTGCTCCTGGTCGACCACATGAGCTTCTTGCAGGTTGACCGCGATGTTCTGAAGGACAAGCTGGTCATCGACACGCGCGGGGCCTGGTGACACCACATGATAAGGACCAGTCGGGACAAGCGAGGTGAAGGATGCGTCAAAATAGGGCGCTTGGTCCGCCGCGCTCGATACGAACCGATCCGACTAGGTGGCCGACAAAGGGTCTGCCTGCTCGTTTGATACTGATGTCGCTTGGAACGGTCGTGACGACGGCATCACTCGGGGCAGCTGCCCACTGCGGTACCCTTGCTGAGATTGTCAGTGCCGAGATTGCGCCATCCACAGAATGGCAGGCGCAGTGGGAACGGAATATCTTGGCAGCAGCCCAAACCCGCTATTGTGAAACGGAAATGGGCGAAGAGATCGGTTGGCTCATGTCGCCTATATTGAAGGGGTTTTACTACGGGTACATGGCAACCCACGAGACGGTCTGGATTGACCGGCTTATAGATTGGACGGATTCATGGACTTCGGCGCGGTGTGCAGGAACCCGACGGTTATATCGGCTGGCCGAAACGGGGAGCGGCTGGGACCTATGTCGACAACCTCAATTCCTATTACGCGGACAGCCTTCTTGGCGAGGCGATGGCGTTGCGGCCGGTTGTCCTCATGTCGGGCGTGATCCTGAACAATCCGGTCTTGAAGGCGCGCTTTGGCAAGAAGGCTGACGGTTACCTTCAATTGTCCCGCTCTTTGTTCGAGAAATGGGATACGCGGGGAGCCTGGCGTCCAACCGGCAGCGGTATCATCAGCGTTGTTCTGCCGGTCGGCATCGATCAGAAAACGGGCCGGTGGACTAGGGATCACGACGGTATCAGGGAAGGGTTCTCTCACCCGGATAACAAGGCAAATCTGACGGCGCTGTGGCTCCTGGCGATGTTCGAGGCGACAGGCGATACTATGTTTCGGGATCGGGCCGCACAATGGTTTGCTGTGATGAAGTCACGTATGCACGCAAGACCCGATGGAACATTTGCCCTCTGGAATTACTGGGAGCCTGCCGGCTCATGGGACTATCAATCTGATGGTGTGCCCAAGCATTGGATAGGAACACATCCAAATCCCGGCTACTATGATATCGACGTGGACGCCATTAGCACTGCCTACACTGAGGGTGTGGTTTTTACGAAAGATGACATAAGCCGGCTGGTCAAAACTGAGCCTCAGGAAGGCCGGTCTTGGCCGGGACTGGCCCGCTATGACGCGGCGACCCGGCGGCAGCTGGAACAACAGATTAGTAGGGGAGGTTGGGCCACATTATCAATGACGCCGTGGTATTTCGCCTATCTCAACCGTCAGGCGAAATGACTCGCATGTTGTTCGATGTTGATGTGGCCTGGGGCGGGGGGCTGGTCGTAAGCAAAACTGGGCGGTGTCTACTGTCCGGCATTGAATATAAGGACGCCGTAACAAGTGAAGTGCGCAAGTCGCTTGCGACACCGATGCGCTCTGCGATGTTTCTGACGAGGAACCAGTCGCCGCTGTCGCAAGCGTTTGATTTTACACCCGGATGCGTGTCGTCCACCATTCGTGACGTGTACCCAGCCGTCACATCGCTGCAATGGTCGCGCCGCTTCGTTGAACTTCGTCTCTTTCCGTCGCTCGCCGCGGGTGATTGGTCGGGCCATGTGGATCATGTCGAGCGAGCCATATGGCTCGCCGAAGATCGCGGGAAACGGCTGTCGGTGCGCGGCTGGCGTGTCTGTGAAGAGTTGCCGCTGGCCGTCTTGTGCACGGAGCCGCCTGTGAGCACTAAAACCTGCCCACAGAAGAAACAAAAAAGGAACTTTGTCGGCCATAGGTTGGGCACAAGAGGTCTTGAGGAGTCGCAGTTACCATGCCCACAAATCTCTCACTTGCATTCGCTTCAGCATCTAACGCGCCCGCCGTAGACTATGGGCGTTCAATAAAAAAGTATTTGAGGCGTTCGCCGGTGTTTGTCGTCGCAGGCGTGCTCGGCGCGGCGGCCGGCTTTGGCGTGCAGATGGTTATCCCAGCGCACTACACGAGCGCCGTCGAGGTATTGCTGGACCCGAAGCGGGCCAATTCTTTTGGCGCGGATGCGAGTTTCGCGAATCCCTATGTCGATTCGGAAAAAGTCGCGAGCGTCGTATCGGTGATCAAATCGTCGGAGCTGCTTGGACGGGTCGTGCAGAAGGAAGATTTGGCCAACGATCCTGCGTTCGGCCGTGCGCCTCAACCGAGCTGGATCAAAATGCTGAGCTTCCTGCCCGGCGCGCAGACACACCCGGTCCGTATGGACCAGGAGGCTCGCGAAGAGCGTGCGCTCGACAAGCTCGTTCACGCAGTACCAGTGAGCCGCGCCGGAGAAACCTATGTGCTGACAATCGACGTCAGTACCGGCAGACCCGCAGACCGCGCAGCGCCTGGCGCAGGCCGTCGCGAACGAGTACCCTTGATGATCAGGTCGAGATGAAAGTCACCGCTGCCCGGCGGGACACGCTATGGCTGACCAACCGGCTAACTGAGGTGCGCCATCAGCTTGAGGCGAGTGAGCGGGCAGCCGAGGTCGTCCGCGCGAAGTATGGGCTGCCGTATATCGGACATCGCGGTGACGGTGGGTTGAACCGGCAGGCCCAAGCGCTGCGGAAAAGCCCAGGACTTCCCGGGCCCGACGAAGAGGCCGCTGCGTCTGGGATAGGGCTGCCGACCCCGGAACTTAATTCTGCGGTTGCGCAGGCGCAAATCGATGTGGAAACCAAAAAATTGCGCTGCGAGCAGGTGCAGCACAGTCAAACCAACCAAGACAGCCTGGAGTCGTCGCCTGAAGTCGCGAGTTCAGGCTTGATCGCGGAACTGCGATTGAAGCAGGCCGATGTCTACCGACGGCTGATGGCGCTGAAATCGGTTTACAGAAGTAATTACCCGGAACTTCGGCACGCCCAGGAAGACCTGAGCGTAATCCAGGAGCGCATTCAAGCGGAAGAGTCGCGCATCGCCAGTGGTATTTGCGGCGAATATAAGCTTCAGCTCGCACGCGAACAGAGCCTCGTCGCCCAGCTCAACCACGCGAAGGCCGTCGAGCAGTCATCGCCCGGCGTTCAGGGGCGGATGGAGCTTTTGCAGGCGCAACGCATCGTCAATGCAACCGACGGTGTATATCAATCGCTTCTTGAACGGCAGCGGGAGGTCGAAAAGCAGCAAATCCGTCATGAGCCGGAAGCCAGAGTCATATCGCAGGCTAAACTACCGGAATTTCCAAGCTGGCCAAAGCCGCTCTTGTTTCCGGCGGCCGGAGGATTGTTCGGGTTGCTTTCAAGTGTCGGCATCAGCGTTTTGCTCCCGAAACTCAAGAACCGCTTCGCAAATGCCGCGGATGTCGAGAAATATCTTGGGCTTCCCCTTCTGGGATCCGTCCCGATGCTGAAGCGGCGTGATTTGAAAGCCGGGCGCCGACCGAGGCTGACCGCGATCCAGTATGCCATCAGCGAGCCCCTGTCACGTTTCTCGGAAAGCCTGAGGGCGGTGCGTGCCGCCCTGCGCATCGCTGACGTGGAAAGTCCCCGGGTGATCCAGGTAACCTCCGCGGTGCCAGGCGAAGGAAAATCCACCATCGCCGTGGGGCTGGCGATATCCGCGGCACGAGCTGGTGTTCGAACGGCTTTAATTGATGCAGATGCGCGACGCGCCTCAATCTCGGCTGTGTTTTTCTCACCGCAACGCGAGAGTACGGCTGACGGGGGCCTGGTCGAGGCCCCCTATCGGTCTGTGCGCTATCAGCGGGAAGGCTTATCTCTTGACGTGATCGGGATACGATCACAGCCGGCGCCATCGGCGGATATTGTGGCAACAGACGGATTTGCCGAATCTGCTGCGGAAACTATCAGGCTTATACGACATGGTCGTTCTGGACAGTCCCCCCATCTTGGCGGTCTCCGACGCCCTGACCATTGCTGCCCTTATCGACACGACGCTTTTTGTCGTTGATGCGAAGAATACCCCGAAGGATGCGGCGCAGGAAGCGCTGAGGGCCTTGCGTATGATCGACGCAAAGATTGCCGGTGTTGTAATTAACAGAGGCGAAGAGACCGAGGCGTACCAGCAATATTCACAAGTCATTGATCAATACTACTCGGGCAGTCTGCTATTTACCGGAGAGGCCGGTCGCCCCAACCCGAAGGCGCAACGCCGGATCGAACACGAGAGGGTTTAGAGACAAAGCCAAGCACGGGATCGCGTTCCAGGCGTGCCTGATTCAGGCGCCTGTCTGTGGAGAACATCAGCTAAACCGTATTGTCCAGCGCGTTTGTGCTGCGGCAACAAAGGTATGAGCGGGCCGGTAATAGAAATGCCGCGCTTGTTCAGTATGACCCGCTGCTTACGCAGCATGCTTCGTTGCTGCCTTCGCCTTTCCTCCCCCAGAGATTGATTGCAAACGCCGTTTTAGCCGTGAGACCGAGGCCATCCAGGCATAGCCGCTGTGGACTTTCAGAAAGAACTCAAGACGTGTATCACCGGGATCAACGGATACGCGGCCACGCACCAATTTATCTTCAGCTAGATCAACTGACTTAGCACCTATGACAAAAACTCGTTTGTATCCTTCCTCCTGGCAGACCGAAACAAGACGGTCGTCATAATCGCCGTAGGGAAAGGCGAACAGACTAACCGGTATCCCGAGAACCTGTTCGAGTTCACAGCGGGATTGACGGATCTCAGCACGTGCAAGATCAGGCGTAGCCTGCGTCAAGTGCAGATGACTGACGCCGTGGGACCCAATTGTTGTGAGTGACGAAGCCGCTTGCTTAAGCCGCGTGGCGTCGACAACCGTTTCGCTTCGGTCAGCGGTGTCCTCCATCTCCCAATCCGGCCTGTTGCCAAGGACGCCAGTTGGCACAAAAATTGTGCACGGAAAGCCGTATTTTCTTAGTTCGGGCAGGGCATTATCGAAAACGCTGACAAATGCATCGTCAAAGGTAATTGCGACGGTAGGCTTTACAGGATCCGCCGATCCCGTCCAATCAGCGGGAACAACCTTTGCATGCCGGGCTAGGATATCAAGTTGAGCGGCGAAGTGCTGTCGTCTGGAGGCCGGTATCCCATGATAGTAGAGGACGGTCATCAACGGCCGTGGATGTCGTCCTATGTGAAACAGCGCTCGACGCCAAGCAACTCTGCATGTGAAGAATACCAGGCTGACGCTGACCTGCAGGAAGTTTTTCACTGCCGTTTCACGCTCTCTGGGTTCAGTGATTTCAGGAATTCGTCGGGTCTGCCGGATATGCCAAACAACCCGGTTAGCAAGCCGCGACACCCGATCTTCATGCTGTCCCAGCCTTGGACACCAAGAAGGTTCAGCAGGTGAACCAATTGCATAACAACAGTCCACCAAAGCCACCGAGGGCAATTTGTCCTAACAAAGAGAATCCGATTTCGATAGTCCAGGAATATGCCGAGCGGGGAATCATGCGACTTTCCCCCTGCCACCCCAATCGTTGAGCCGCCGCTGTGAAGTACGACCGATCGATGCGCATACCCAATTCGGGTAACCCGTCGTGCGCGCGCTCCCCAATCCAGATCTTCATAGAATAGGAAGTAGTGTTCTTTCATCAGACCAACTTCTTCAATCAAGTCCCATGTAGCATAGCACGAAGCACCTGAAGGTGCATCCAGAAGTTTTTCGACTTCCTCGGGGTTAGGCTCAAAGTTACTACGGGCGTGATATCCGACCGCCAAAGTCTTGGCGGCGAGTTTGCGCCAGGCCAATCCATAAGAGTGAATATAGTCAGCATCGGGCCTTGTCACCAGACGGCTTCCAACCATTTTTACCTGCCGACTACTTGCGTATGCAACCAGTTCCGCAAGCGCAGACGGTGCCGGTTTGGTATCAGGATTGAGGATCCAAACCCCTTGCCAGAGGCTCTGGCCGGCCTCAAGTTCCATTAGAGATCGTAGCCACGCGTTTATCGCTCCCGCGTAGCCCAGATTTTCAGCCATCTCCGCCACATGAACATCTCGGCGGCGACGACCGTGTTCGCCCTTCATGCGAAACAAGCGGCGTCGAAGGACAAGTGGTGACCCATTCGAGATGCCTGCCTCGGCTGCGATCTCGCATGGGCTGTTCTCCCCGGAGAGCAGATCGACCAGCGCGTCCATGGCGGCCGAGCCGCCGTTCTCGGAGACAAACACATCGAAATCTGGTTCGGGCGTTGCACCAGCCAGCGCACGAAGACAGTCGAGTATGTCCAGCGCGTTACGAAACCCCACGATCACGACAAGGACTTTAGCATTATCCTCCAAAATGGACTCCTGTGTCTGAGACGAAAGTTCGATCGGCGCAGTCTAGAACTCTCCGACGCCGCAGGAGCCATGGAAACTGCCTGAGCTGCACGACTGTCGTTGTCCAGTGGTCCTATTCACCATGGTGGATCCGACCAGCACTCTCGGCGATAACTCCCGTCTTTTGTCGGCAAGTTGCAACAGGTCTAGAAGGGCCAGCTATTTTTTAGCCTGACGAACGGTAACATTGTTCGGATTAATCCGCTGCGCGTAGGTCGTGTGCGTTCAGCTGTGATAGCCTTGCGAGCGAGCGTGGTGAACGCGGTGGGTAAGCCAGTCCAAACTGGATGGCGTCTCAGTTGTGGCGTTTAAATCTAGCCTAGATGGCCTGGGTGTACAAGTGCTCAGCTCAGAGGAAGGCTCCCGACATTAGTGGACATAAACTGACGCATGAGACCCGCTTTAGAAGTCATCGGATACTTGCACCTGCGTGTCTGGCGGACGCGCGAAGGTATTACAGTAAACATGAACGAAGCCAACCGCCAGCAACTCATGGCGATCGTGGTTGATCGCAACAGCCCGCAAAAGCCTGTTTGGCGCGCGCAAATCCTCCTTCTAACTGCCGACGGTCGCAGCACGATGGCCTGCTTCGCCGCACTGGCAACAGTAAGAGGACCGTCTGGCGGTGCAGGAGCGCTTCATGACCGAAGACATTCCCAGATTGCTGCGCGACAAAGCCGCCCGTCGCACATTCCACCTCTCGGAGCCGAGGTCGATACCCATGTGGTCGCCACCACGCGGACGGCGGCACCCGGTGAGACCACGGACTAGACTTTAGTCGGGATTGCCAGACACATTTGTATGAGTGTCAGCTCCTAGCAGCGCATCTGGTGTAAGCATGGCTTGCTGCCACACCTTCTCAAAGCCCGAGATCGTGCACATCACGCATACTGGTTGGTGTGTGAATAAAGGGTTCGGTCTGTGAGTTCCTGATCTTTCTCCGCGCAGAGCGATGCGGCGGATCGTACTCGGATATGCCTCATTGGTCAGACCGACTAGCGTTTTGGTCTCGGCACCGGCTGACAACAGCCTCAGAAGGCGGTGCATGAACGCATTGTGGTCCATGCGCTTCTTAACACTTGCGATGCCCGAGCCGCTCGCAGGTTCATACGTCGAGCTGCTTGGTGCGGGCTCCTTGGCCGACCCAAACATCCCCCAGGAGCGCCCCGGCCAGGATGCCAGAGAATGCTATATTGGTCGTCAAATAGCGGCGCCACATCCTTCCTGGCTCTTGGAGCGTGCGATAAAGCCACTCAAAGCCACTGCGCTGCCAAACCAACGGCGCCCGGCGGACGTGACCGGCAAGGACGTCCAGGCTGCCTCCAACCCCCATTATGAAGGGGACGCCCATCGCCTTGCTGTGCTGTGCCATGAAGCGCTCCTTCCGCGGCGTCGGCATAGCGACAAACAGGCAATCTGCCCCGCTGTCGCGAATTGCCGCGACAACATCCTGTTCTTCCTCATTGCTAAAGTAGCCGTTGTGACAGCCGGCAAATTCTAGATTGGGATGACGCGAGGTTAAGTTGGCGACCGCATCGTAGAGGACTTCGGGCCGAGCACCGAGTAGGTATGGCCGGAAGCCGTGGGAAGCACAGACTTCCAAGACTTTCTCCGTCAAGTCGATGCCTGCAACGCGCTCAGGAACCGGTATTCCAAACAACCGTGCGGCAAAAAGAATGCCCATTCCATCGACAGAGACAATGTCGGCGCCCCGAACACTGGCTTCAAGTTCAGGATCGGTCCGCATATTTACGAATTTTGCGACATTCATGGAAACTTGCTGTAATGGGCGCCGCGACTGCATGGCTGCCGTAACCTGCGCGACGGTTTCGTCCATAGTCAGCGAATGAATTGGCACACCAAGGAACGAGACCAGTGCTTCCGATAGTTTGGAAGTATTAAGTGATCCAGAACAATCTGCAAATTTGTCCGGAAGTATACTAGCTTCTCTATCTTCCAAGGTACAACACTCCGCCAGGGGCGAGGTCCTCATATGCTTTAAGCGGCGCCAGTTGATTGACCAACACGTACTTACGCCCTACTGGTCGCCAAACCGGTTTGATAACATATAGTTAATTACCGGCCTTTTGAAGAGGGAGCAACTATTTGCGTTCTGCCTACACCCCTTTCAACGACGACCAGAAAATGCGCCGTCCTTGAAGTCTGTTGCTGGGAAGTTTTGGCTTCGCCATCGTCTTATACGTCCGAGCATCGACAGCCCGAAACCGGGCGGTGAGAGACGGTTTACTTCGCTGTACTTTCATCAGAGCGCCCCCGAGGCGGCGCGTTCCGTCCGGAGCGCCGCAGGCTCAGTGGTTATCGACGAATTACCTCCGCGTTATGATTATGCAAAGTTACTGCGAATTACAACAGCTAGATGGAAACATCAGCGAACTATGACGAAGATGTCATATACCCGAACGCCAAAAAATCGCTGCGGAGTCCGTTTGCTCTGGCGCGACGGGTCGTGATACCGCGCCAAGACAGATATCCTGGGGTGAAGCGGGGATCGTAGGCTGCGCGCGGGCGGCTACCACGCTTGCCTTCGCCTTCATTCCATCCGGCTGCGCCGGACGGAATTTTCGGCAAAGTCTCATCCAGGACTGGATCAGCGTGCCTTGCTGGCCGACCCGCGCTTCGTCCTTACATGAGGTTTGAAGCGTCAACGGGTTTCTCGAGGCCTTCGTTTTCCGGTGCAATGCTTTTTGCAGATACGTGTATGGGCCCGGGATAGGTCTGCACTGCAACCATGGCTGCATCACCTTACATGCTGCCCGGTTTTAGATGAATCCCGCACCATACTGCCTCATGCACGAGGCGTGACCCTGGTAGGGCGTCCCCAACCTGCCACTCGGCAGCTTGAGATGACCAGTGACGAAGACCGCCGTATCCCTCCCAACGCTGCGGCGTTACTCTGCCGACAGCGGTCCCTATGCTAGGATTAACGACAATTCTGTGCGGGATCGGTCCAGTCTCGGCATAGCGCCACAACGCGATCAGCGGCTTGCGCGCCATCGCCAAGATCGCGACTTACCTCGTTCGTCCCTGCAGCGTACTGACGCGCATACAAAACCAACCAGCCAAGTCGCTATCGGGTTGGTAGCGAAGCCATAGCCAAGCAAGTTGGATCAGGCTTGCGCGCGCTCGCGCGTTGCCAGCGCCCCCAATTCAGCGATCTCGATCCATGCTGCCACTCTGATAGGGTATCGGTGTCAGGCCGACATAGCCGGCGAGCCGCTTATGATTGGCAAATGGCGAGACGGCACCTCGCACACCAGCACGGCCGTGAAGTTCTCGCCGACCCCGTGGATACGGCGCAGGGAGGTGATCTTCTGGCAGCCAGCGTCATCAGGTGACGCCTCGAACGCCGTCTCGCACTCGGCGTCGAGTTCGCGGATCAGTTCCGTTGTCACCAGCGGCCGGCACGCGGAGCATCCCCCCTCGGCATCAAGCCGGTCTGTCCTGGCGCGCTTGGCCCGGCGGTTCACCAGGAGGCTGGTCGGGTCAACGACATGGCTATCCACGTTATGGGCACTCAGGACCCGATGCAGCCAGAATCCATTCCGGCCTGCTTCAAAGCAGCACACTACGTTCGCCGCCTCGCTCAGCTTTGCCGTGGCACGCGAGCGCGGGTCGGCGGGGAGCGTCAGCGATCCGATCACATCGCCGGCGGCCAAGCGATGCATCCTCGATTGGCCGGATCCAGGCAGGCGCATGCCGACTAATCACGGCGTGTAGCTCAGCTCAATGACGACATGGATCATGTTGGCAGATGGCGTCATGGCAGCGTGCTCCATATCTGATGGCGAACACTGGCAGCTTGCGCGATTAGCCCGGGCCGCGTCCGCCCGCCTGACTGCAACTGCTACCATGCTACCCTCTTCAGCCTCAGCCTGCGCGACATCGGAAGCATCCCGGCTGCTCGCGGCGTGGTGGTGAGTTATGAAAGCGTCCGTGACTGGAGCCTGCGCTTCGCCCGGCTGTATGCCAACACACTAAAGCGACGCCAGCCGCAGCCAAGCGACAAATGGTTTCTCGATGAGGTGTTGGTGTTCATCCGGATCAAGGGCAAGCCGCATTATCTCTGGCGCGCGGTTGATCAGGACGGACACGGGCTCGACATCATGGCGCAATGCCGAAGCGGTTCTTCCGCAAGCTCAAAAGCGACGACGCCGCCAAGCGCAAGATCCTGCCCGAGGTCAAGCATCGGCAAAGTCGCTATCTCAACAACCGGACCGAGGTGTCGCACCAACCGACAAGACGACGAGAACGGCAGATGCAGCGCTTCAAATCAGCCCGTCATACTCAGCGTTCTGTCCAATCACAGTCGGCTCCACAATCACTTCCAGCTTCGCCGTCATCGCCTGTCAGCCCGCGATTGCCGGAGAGCTCGCAATACGACCGTCACATGACACGATGTGACTGGGGTTCCAGTGGCCGCGTGACGCCAAGCAACTCTGAAGCCGACCGACATCCACACGCCGTCAAGTTGACAACGCCGTCGCGTAAGCCTGCAGCCGCTTTGGTTGCCTTCATCCCGAGGCGGTGTGCGGGATCAGATCGCCGTAGCTGCCGAAGCGCCCGTTATCGTACGAGTGTCCGGTGAACTCCGGCTTGAGTAGGGAAGTATTGGGTTCCTGTGCTGTCCATTTACTATTACTGTCGGCAAGATGGAGCGTCGGCAGGTTGAGGTGGTGCTCCGCAAGCAGGTCCCGCAATGTCATGCCTGCCGATTGGCCGCCGGATGTCATTGTCGCTGCGGTCGCGATAACCTGCTTCTGTGCAGACTGCCCGGTGGCCAAAAACTGCCATTTCGTGAAGTCTCTCACGCTGCGCGGATGCAGCCAAGATGGTTTGTCGAATACCGTGCGTGTCGCGGTGTCTACCGGCTGCAAGACCGATGGAGGATCGATCCCAAGACCCGGCAGGGTCGTGACGGCGCCAGCCAGATTGGCGGCATCGCCATTGGCATTGATAATGCTGGCGCCGTTCGGCAGGTTCAATTGCGTGATGCCCAATGTCGTGACGGTCTTGTCGGCCGAGGCGACCGTGTAGCTGAAATTCAGCTTTGACGTGCCAGACCCGCTGGCATAGGTCGCCGTGCCGCCATCATTCAGGCTGAGGGTCGGCGTGCCGGCAACGAACTCTGCTTGATCCAGGTTCAATGTCAGCGTGATTGTCGTGCCCGGATACTGCGTGCCGCTCGATGGGGTGGCGCTGATGCCGCTGACATCGGTGGCCGCCGTTCCACTCGGGTTCGGGATCTGCGCGCCGGTCGCCATGTCGAAATTGCCGCCGAAGGTCAGGTTGCTGCCGCTTGGCGGATAGAACGGACCGTAGGCGCCGCCGTAGTCTATATAGTTGTCCTCGACGGTGGCGCCGTTGATGGTGTTGCCGGCGCTTTCGATGACCGCGATGGAGTAGGACATCTCCACTGACGAAGCGGCCTTGGCGACAATGACATTGTTCTCGATGGCGGTGTTGCTCAGCGTCGAGCCGTTCTGCGCCTGCAGTTGGATGCCTTGCATGCCGCTGGGGTTGGGCTGGTAGATTGTGTTGAACGAGTCGACCGAGTTGCTGGCGTTCACCCCGGTATACTGGATGGAGTCGGGATGCGATCCGGGGCTGGTGCCGAGATTGTCAAACAGGTTGTATTTGACCACCGTGGTCATCGTCCCGCTACTGAAGTCGATGGCATCGTCTGGCGCGTTCAGGAAGGCGTTGTACTGGGCGGTGAAGATGCCCGAGCCGTTGTAATTGATCAGCGCCCACACCGCGCCGCTCTGGCTGGAGCCGCCGTCGAAGGTGTTGTCCAGCAAAGTCAGATTGCCGCAGCCCGCCGCCGCATTGACCGGAACATTGTTGTTGGCGCCGACTAGGAAGTGGCTGTTTTCGATGACCGTGTTCGTGACCCCGGCGGCGATGTTGATGCCCCATCCACCGTCCAGCCCGAAATCGTAGCCGTTCAGCGTCACGTTGCTGCTGGTCACGGTGACGGTGTGGTTCGAATTATTGACCGACACGCCCGCCATGGCGATCGATGCTGGGTTGTTCAGGCTGATGTTGGACGGGACGCCCACGGCATAATCCACCCCGGCAACCGCCCACGGTGCAGCCGCCGCATAACCACTCAGCAGGTTCGGCAACTCGACCGTAGCTGCTGGCGCGTTCGCAGAGCCGTCGTTATAGCCCGAGCCGTTAGCAGGCTTGTTAACGGTGACGGTAACCGTGGCGGGCGCTGAGGTGACGCCGCGGGTATCGGCAACCGTATATTTGAAGGTGTCTGTGCCGTAGAAGCCGTTCACCGGCGTGTAGGTCACGGCGCCGGTCATAGTGTTGACTGTCGTGGTGCCGTGGGCGGCTGCCTTGGTCGTCGAAACCGAGGCAGGATTGATCGTGCCATCGACATCGCTGTCGTTGGCCAGCACAGCGATGGACACCGCCTGATTTTCCGCCGTTGTCGTACTGTCGGCGATGGCCGTGGGCGGCGCATCAACCGTCACGGTCACAGTGGCAGGAGCGGACGTGGCGCCGTCGGTATCAGCGACGCTATATTTAAAGGTGTCGGTGCCATGGAAGCCGGTGGCCGGCGTATAAAGGATAGCGCCCGTCGTGGCGTTGATCGAGGTGGTGCCACGCGTCGGCGCGGCACTGATTGTCACTGAGGCCGGATTGATAGTTCCGCCATTACCGTCGTCGTTGGCCAGCACGGCGATTTTCAACGCCCGGTTTTCCGGCGTCAGCGCGGTATCGGCCTTGGCAACCGGTGTCGGTTCCGACTGGACCGGCTTGACCGCCAATCCGGTGAAACCCACCACGGCTCCTGCCAAATTCGCGCTGTTGCCGATGCTGTCCTTGACCGTCGCGCCGTTCGGCAGCTCGACCTGTGTGATCGCCAGCGTCGAGACGGCCTTGGTCGCCGCTGGGACACGGTACCAGAAGGTCAACGCGTTCGTGCCAGACCCGCCGGTGTAGACCGCGGTCCCCCCAGCGTTCAGCGTCAGCGTTGGAGCGCCGGTGACGGTGAAACTTTCGTCGAGATGAATGGTGAAGCTGACCATGTTTCCAGGCGTGAGCGTCCCGCTCGCCTGGGACGCCGATACGCTGAGCACATCGCTCAGCACGGGCGAGTGACCGGCGGCATCCATGTAAGTATAATAGCCCTGGGATGTCTTGCTGGAGGCACTCGGCACGGCGACTTGCGCTTTGGTGACCATATCGATGACGTTGGACATCACCGTTGGGATCGCCAGGTCAGCGCCGTAATAGCCCGTCGGAAACCAGGGTGAGCCGGTATACTCGTTGACGCCCGTCGGATCGATGTAGTTGTCATGAATAACAACATTCGCCGCCGGCACGCCCGGATCAGCTTCAAAGCCAACCAAAAAATTGGCGGTGTCGGCGCTCGCCGTATCGATGACGGTGTTGTTGTTAACCATCAGCCCGCTGACGCTGGCCTCCGGTCCACCAATCCCCGCGACGAGTGCGCCCATCCCCGCGCCGGGTTGAGCGACAGTCTGATAAACGGTGTTGAACCCGATGTCACTGCCGGCGCCGACCTTCGTGTCATACCACTGGATGGTGTCCGCGTGTGCCGTAGTGACGCCGATGTTTGTGAAAAGATTATTTTGAAAAAGCTCGACCTGCGGCGCGGTGGTCGCGTTCAGGTCAATCATGTCACCGCCGGAATTGTGGAAATAGTTGTACTGGATCGTAAGCTTTCCAGAACTGGCGATTGACACCGTTGATCCCAACTGCGCCGTTACAGCGACATTGTTGCCGTCAAACTCATTTTTTATAAGACTGAAGTTGCTGGCCGAAGACGTTACGGTCAGGCTGGTTCCAAGTGCTCCCTGATTGGGTCCGACGACAAACCTGCTGTTCTCAATGCTGTCGTTTGCGCCTTCCACAACGGCTGACCAGCCATTGTTGAGAGAGAAGTCGTAGCCGCTCAACGTTACATTGTCGCCGGTCACGGTGATGGTGTGGTTCGTGGTGTTGACGGATACACCGGCCATCGCGATGGAAGATGGATTCTTCAAGGTCGTGCCCACAGGAACACCAACCGCATAGTCGACGCCCGCGACCTCCCACGGCGGCCGGGTTACATAACCCTTTAATATTGTGGGCAACTCGGCCGTGCCCGCTGACGCGTTCGCCGAGCCGTCGGTATACGAACCGGTCATTTTCGTTTCTTTCGTAATATTACGGGATATTGCCTTAACACCAGCGCCAGTGGTCTGATGCCAACGCCCAATTCAGGGCATTGGCTGAATCAGCCCACCAAATCAATCTAATGCTCTGATGCAGACTGCACATTCGGTCTGCATCAGAGCACTAGAGGCATCGGCGACTAGCCATGGATCAAGCCGATCAGAAGAATGTTACTAAATCGTCCATTTCGAAAAATCAACTGTCTTAACATTACCTTATGTTTCTATAAGATTTCTGTTTGACATCGGTATGTTCCTTGCGAGTGTAGATACCTTGGTCGCGATGCGCTCTCAGTGCTGTCCTGGCAACCTGTGTTGCTGCGAGGCAGCAGATGCCTGCGTCCGCGCTTGCGGGTCAGCGCCATGTGCATTGAAACAACGCTGACAATATCGCTCAAGCCGAGCCTTTGGCTTTCCACGAGCGATCCGAACCGAGCAGGGCAAATACGTGGGACCCCGGAACAGCCGCTATCCTTAGTAACAGGCTGGAGCAAGATCACCAGCATCAAAGGCCGATACCAGCCTATGCACGGGTTCAAGTGTATCCAATCAACGGCCCGGTTCGGTCGGGGCTTTGATGAACTCCGCAATTTCCTCCGTCCCCGCTCACCTCACCGTCAACCCGTTCTCGCCAATCACCACGGACGGCACCTGCGCTGTGACACCATCACGACAATCGGCATCCTGCGGGCCGCATAGACCGGCACTTCCTTCGAATTCGGTGCCATTCATTGCCTGGTGGCGCGAACGCTGACAGAACCGGTAAAAGTCGGCCTGACCCAGCTGCGATTATGGTAGGTTCCACGTACGACTATAAGGAGTGGACGCATGGGTGACGAGCTGCTCGACAGCAAGCAATTTCCTCTCGGGAATTGGATACAGAGGGGCGATATTGCGCAATGGTGGCAACAAGGGCTGCATAAGTTTGCCTTCGACCCGGTTGGCGGCCGCTACATTGTATTGGGGTTTTACCGCACAGCGTGTGACACCACCGGGCAGATCGTGCTGAATGAAGTCCACAAGCAGTCCCATCTCCTGGGAGAGGAGAAGGTCTCCTTTTTCGGCATATCAACCGATTTGGAAGATAAGTCCGAACGCGATGTGGAGGCACGCTTTAGCTCTATTCGGTTCCTCTGGGATACCGACGGATCGTTGGATCGCGCCTATGGTGTCGGGGGTGTTCGGCAGTGGATCGTGCTTAATCCCATGTTGCGCGTGATCGCGGTGATACCCTTCCGGCCCGATGGAAGTGATCGAGCGGAACTGCTTGATCTTCTCGAATTCACTTCCGCTGCCCGGGAATTTCCTGGGCTGCGAGGTACGTGCGCCCATTCTTGTGCTGTCGGACGTCTTCGAACCCGAGTTGTGCCGGCATCTCATTGCTCTGTTCAAGCATCATGGGGGTCGGGAGAGCGGTTTCATGCAGGAAGTCGGGGGCAAGGCCGTCGAGAGCTATGATTACCGCTGGAAGCGCCGGGCTGACTACATGATTACGGACCGCCGTTTGGTGCAGGACCTTCAGGCACGAATAGGCCGGCGCGTCGGGCCGGAGATGGAAAAGGCTTACCACTTCCGTGTCACGCGGATCGAACGGCACCTTGTCGGCTGCTATAGCGCTGAACATTCTTGCCACTTTGGCCCTCATCGTGACGACACCGTAAGGGCGACCGCGCATCGCCGCTTCGCCGTATCGATCAATCTCAATGAGGATTTTGAGGGCGGAGAGTTATCTTTTCCCGAATACAGTCAATATCGCCTCAAGGCGCAGATCGGTGCCGCGGTTATTTTTTCTGGCTCACTGCTTCACAGTGTTTCACAGGTAACGCGCGGCAGCCGATATGCTTACTTACCTTTTCTCTATGATGAGGAGGGTGAGAAAATACGTCAGGAAAATTTACAGTTCCTCACGCCAACAAAAAGCGCAATTGACCTTTAAGGCTGCAGCAGAACACGCTGGACGCAGTTGTCCGGCGAAATCCGGATGTGGCAACGCGCGCATGAGCGGTGGCATCGGTGCGTGGCAGCGCCTGATACCTGGGCACCGACCTCGGGTAACATTAAGTTATAGCATTCTGAAATGCAGGGTGATGCGTCAAGGCAGGATAGTCGGAACACGCACCAAAGGACCAAAGCAGCCATCCAAATTCATAGCTGCGCATCTCGCGGGTGATACTCAGTCTCTCTGTCCGCACCGGCCAGCGCTGACCGAGCGCGGCGACGACAGCAGAACGTGCCAGGCGCGCCGTCCGCCGACCTTGCCAACCGCGTCTGGCCTGCGACCGATAGATAAGCTGTCGTTCTGGTACCATCATGGACATGGCCATCTCATTAGCGCCGAAGATCCACGCGAATCCGCGCTCAATGGCGGCTCGCGCTCCCGCGACCTCGTGCCGCACCGCATAATGCAGTAGCGCGGGCGCCATGCCGTGCTGGTGAACGGAATAGACTTCGTAGAAATCGAGCACGCGGTCTGCCCCTGGGAGGAAGAACCACGGCCACTCTCCAAGGGGACCTTGCAGGAAAATCAGCTTTGCCGCACAGGTGCTGGCCGCGGCGATTGCTTCGGCGTCGCCCATGGCTTCTCCATACTGATAAAGCGCCAGAGCGGCATAGATCTGCGTCGCGAACGTTGCCAGATATTGCCGAGGACCTTTGCCGCTGTCACGGAACAAAGCGCCTGGTCCCCGAAAGCGATCGAGCAGAAGATTGCGCAGACCCTGGGCGAGCGGCCTCCACTCCGCATCATGGCGTAGCTGCGCCGTTACCCCTGAGAGGGACAACCCGATATCCTGTGCGGTCCAACCAGCAACCGAGGCAACATCGGCCGTTATCGGCCGCAATCGGTCGGCGGCGATTGCTGGCACATCAAGACCCAGCTCCACCGCTGCCCATAGCGCCATGCCCCAGGCACCATTGCGTACTGGCTGGTTTCGCATATCTCGGCAGATCGACGCAAAGATATTCGATATGTCGTAACATTCTGCGGTCAGCATCGGATACACCGGTGCCAAGCCGAGAAGAACATTCAGGGAGTAGTATAGATCCATATGTGGCCGGAACTCATTCGGATCGGTTCGGCCGTCGAGATGGTACTTGAAGGACCAGCGGTTCTGCTGCTCCCCGAAGCAACGCCGCAGGCCCGCGAGGCTATAACGAGCCAACGGGCTGAGAATGCCGACAGTAGAACCATGTTCCGCGTCTCCCGAGTGTGCGTTCATGTTGCCCGCCGGCGCCGGCGTGGTCATGTCACGGTTCATCTCGGCTCCGTCAATTGCCTGAGACACAGATCAGCGACTTCTTTAGACACTGCCGAACCCGCCGCCAATCGCCAATTGCGGCTTGCAGCACACTTCTCCGAATAAGGATGCTCAACGACATCGATCCTGTGTTGTGCTGTATGGTTAGTGGTTAGCCTACTGCCCGGCGCCAGCGCCGGCGCGTCCGCCCGTCCGCCGCGCCGGATCGAGCTCGTTCCAATCCGCTGATGTACCATTGTGGAACGCATCGTCCAGCAAGCTGGCAGGCAACACCACGCGACAGAAGAACCCGCATCCCAACGGCGGTCGCGCCCACGCCGCCTGGGTCATGGCACGCCTCGGCGGATGGACCGGATACCATGGAAAACCCGGCTCTGTCGTCATGCTCAACGGCATGCTTCGCTTCAATGCCATCCGAGATGGGCGACACCTCAGCCGAGACGTGTGAATCCGGTAGCGTCTTCGCCGGGGATGACACGGCGCCTCAACGCCATTTGCTATAATGCGTTTTTCGCTTACGCCAAACCGGCCCCGTCTGGCGCCTCACACCTGATCATAGTCGATCACAACACGGAAGCTGGTCGGCTGGGCCTGACAGGTCAGCACAAACCCGGCCTGCACCTCCCAAGGTTCAAGTGAAAAATTGACCGCCATCTCGACGTTGCCTTCCACCAGACGAGCACGGCAGGTGCTGCACATGCCACCCTTGCACGCATACGGCAGATCGAGCCCGGCCCGCAATGCGGCGTCCAGAACCGACTCGCCCTCGGCGACCGGCACCTCGCGTTGCTTGCCATCGACCCGCAAGGCGGCAACCCCATGCGGCGCCTCGGCTGGAGCAGGAGCGGGCCTTGGACGCGGCTTGCCGCCAAGGGCGGAGACGAAACGTTCCACGTGGATCTGCTCGGGCTTGAGGCCCAGGTCGAGCAGCGTGGCCTCGATCTCGTCGCTCATCCCGGTCGGGCCGCAAAGGAAAGCATGGTCGATGGTTTCAACCGCTACCACATGGCGCAGCAGCAGCCGTACCTTTGCAGCGTCAAGCCGGCCGTTGAGGATCGGGATGTCCTGCTCCTCCTTGGACAGCACGTGAAACACCGAAAGCCGCCTCAAATAGCGGTCCTTGAGATCGTCCAGCGCCTCCCGGAACAGCATGCCGTCGGTCGAGCGATTGCCATAGAACAGGAAGACGCGGCTTTGCTGTTCGCGGCTCAGGATGGCGCGCATGATCGACAGGATCGGGGTGATACCTGATCCCGCGGCAAAGCCGACATGGACGCGGCCTGCACCGTCCACCAGCGGGACGCCAAATCGACCGGTCGGCGTCATGACATCCAACACATCGCCCACGCGGATGTCGCTATTTGCCCAGACCGAAAACTGGCCTCCGTCCACCCGCTTGACTGCGATGCGCAACTCGCCGTCGTCGGGTCCTGAGCAGATCGAGTAGGAGCGGCGCACCTCTTCACCATCGATGGTGGTCCGCAAGGTCAGGTATTGTCCAGCCTCGAATTGGTAGGCCTGTTGCAGCTCCGGCGGGATGTCGAACGCCACAGACACCGCATCTGGCGTTTCACGCTTCAGATTGGCGACGCGCAGGCGATGAAACCTGGGTGTTGCGGACGACATGGCTGTTTCAGTGGCACTTGAAGTAGTCGAACGGCTCCCGGCAAGTCTTGCAACGCCACAGAGCCTTACAGGATGTCGAGCCGAATTCGGCAAGCTGGACGGTATCTGAAGAGCCGCAGTTCGGGCACGCCACTGCTTCGCTACCAAACAATCCTCGGCGGCCACCACCGCGCCTTGGCGGCGCTATGCCATATTCCCGCAGCTTGCGCCGACCCTCCTCGGTCATCCAGTCGGTGGTCCAGGCAGGTGACAGCGTCAGCTTGACCCGGCCGCCCGGGATCCCGGCTTTCTCCAAGGCCAGCTCGACATCGAGCTGGATCGCGTGCATCGCGGGGCAGCCGGAATAGGTGGGCGTGATGACAACCTCGACCTGACCGTCCCGCACTTGCACGTCCCGCAGAACGCCGAGGTCGGTGATGGTGAGAACCGGTATCTCCGGATCGCAAACCTGTGCGACCGCCTGCAGCGCGCGCTCGCGCAAAGCATGGGATATCGAGTCGCTCACCAGGTCGCACCGGGATAGCTGCGCTGAAGATGCTGTAAGCTACTGAGTAAATGCCCAAGATGCTCGGTGTGCCGACCGCTCCGGCCGCCGCTCTGCATCCACTGGCTCTTCGGCCGGGTCAGCGTCGCCTGCGACAGGACTGCGTCAACCGTATCGTTCCATTGCGTAAGTAACAATGCCGGGTCGATAGTTACAGCCGCGTGGGCAAGGGCGGCTTCGGCCTCGTCGGCTTCAAAAACTTCGCCCGTGTAGCTCCAGAGGTACTCAACCGCCTCCTGAGCTCGGCGATGGCTTTCCTCTGTGCCATCGCCCAGGCGGATGACCCATTCGGACGCGTGCCGAAGATGGTACGCGCTTTCCTTCTCGGATTTAGCCGCGATAGCAGCCAGCGTCACGTCCAGACTCGCAGTCATGGCACGCCAGAAAGGGTCGGCGAAGGCGGAGTAGAACAGCTGCCGCACCATTGTCTGGCCAAAGTCGCCGTTCGGCTGTTCGACTAAAAGCAGATTGCGATACTGTGGGGCATCGCGCAGGTAGGCATACTGGTCCTCGTCATGTCCCAAGGCTTCGGCCTCGGCGGCATAGGCATAGAGCGATCGCGCCTGACCAAGCAGATCGAGACCGATGTTGCCGAGTGCCATTTCCTCTTCCAGGGTTGGTCCGTGACCAATCCACTCGGACAAACGATGACCAAGGATCAGCGCGTCGTCCGCTCGCCTCAGCACATACAGAACCAGCGGCGTTTCCTGGACGGAGATCGAGGTGCTTGCCATCACATGTGACCCACCTCGTCCGGCACGTCGTAGAATGTCGGGTGGCGGTAGACCTTGGACAGGGCCGGCTCGAACAACATGCCTTTGTCCGCGGGGTCGGAGGCAATGATGGCGTTGGACGGCACGATCCAGACCGACAGGCCCTCGCCGCGACGCGTATACAAATCACGCGCTGCTTGCATCGCCATCGTGGCGTCGGCTGCGTGCAGCGAGCCGACATGCTTATGAGCCAAGCCGTTGCGACTGCGAATGAAAACCTCCCATAGAGGCGTATTCGGCGTCTTATTGTCTGCCATTGGACCGCGTCCTTCCTGGTTCAGGCCGCAAGCGCCTGCGCAGCCCGTTTCGCGGCATAGGCCGTGGCCGCGTCGCGCACCCAGGCGCCTTCGCTGTGCGCCTTGCGACGCGCGGCGATGCGCTCGCGATTGCAAGGCCCATTCCCGGCCAGCACCTGGCGGAATTCGTCCCAGTCGATCGGACCATGACGCCAGTGACCCGCCGGGGTATTGCCGAATGAGGTCGCTTCTTCCGCCGCTTCGAACCGCAGGTCGGGATCGGGCAGGCTCAGGCCGAGGAACTGCGCTTGCGGAACAGTCGCGTCGATGAATTTCTGCCGCAGCTCGTCATTTGAAAAGCGCTTGATCTTCCATTTCATCGATTGGTCGCTGTGCGTGCTGTCGCTGTCGGGCGGCCCGAACATCATCAGGCAAGGCCACCACCAGCGATTCAGCGCGTCCTGCGCCATCGCCTTCTGCTCCGGCGTGCCGCGGCAAAGCGTGAGCATGATCTCATAGCCCTGACGCTGGTGGAAGCTCTCTTCCTTGCACACCCGGATCATCGCGCGGGCATAAGGACCATACGAGCAGCGGCAGAGCGGGATCTGGTTCATGATCGCGGCCCCATCCACCAGCCAGCCGATGGCGCCAATATCGGCCCAGGTGAGCGTGGGATAGTTGAAGATCGAGGAGTATTTCACCTTGCCGGAAAGCAGGTCGTCGAACACCTCTTCACGGCTCTTTCCAAGCGTTTCGGCGGCTGCATAAAGGTAGAGGCCGTGACCCGCTTCGTCCTGCACCTTGGCAAGCAGGGTGGCTTTACGCCGCAGCGACGGCGCGCGGGTGATCCAATTGCCCTCCGGCAGCATGCCGACGATCTCGGAGTGGGCATGTTGGCTGATCTGGCGGATCAGCGTCTTGCGGTAGGCTTCCGGCATCCAGTCATTCGGCTCGATCCGATCCTCCTGATCGATCCTAGCCTGGAAGCGAGCGGCCAGCTCGGGATCTTCGGGAGCGTAAGCGGCGCGCGGTGCATCGGATTGGTTCAGGCTTTGCGTATACATCAAGCCTCTCCTCGATTAGACATCAGATGTAATACAAAATCTGTCCTGGTCAACGATAATCTGTAACACGTCACCTCGATTCGAACCGGCGAATCAGATCCGGTGCGGCCCTCGGCAACGGCCCGTTCTCGTCGCGTCCATGGGCGTCGAGCCAGCCTTCCGACGCCGGCAGCAGGGCATGATAGATCTCGCGACACAGGTCCCGGGCAGCGGTGCCTGGCCAGTCGTCCGATAGCAAGGCCAACGGCAGGTACGGATCACGCAGGACGATACGACGGGTACTCGTGAACCAGCAAAATGCGGGCGACCAGTGCGTCAAGACCGGACAGATCTTTTGTTCTCACAATGTCTTGCCGCAGGGGTGCGAATGCATCGAGGAACCGTTGATAGGCCCCGGCGGCTACCGAAAGCGACCACGCGCGCGCCGCGATCTGCCGGCCGGAGTTGAGATCCGTCGTGCATTGCATTTGCAGCAGGGCGGCGGCTTCGAGTGGCACCGGCGCCGGAGCAGCTGCAATCCATACACCCGTCGCCAAGACCCCGAAGCCTGCTTCCTGCAGAGCGCTTCTCGCGGCCTCTCGATCCATGCCATTGCCTGCCAGCACCAGGCGAAATCGCCCGTCCCACGCTCTGGAGGGCTCGCCGTAGATGCGTTCTGCCGCGGCGATGGAGCTGTTTCTGCCTCTGTCGGTCAAGCGATAGAAGCTGTTTCGACCAATCCGGGTTCGCTGCAACCAATCATCGTTGGCCAGGCGCGACATGGCCGTCCGCACAACCCCACTTGCGATCTCCATTCCGGCGAAAATCTCTAGCAGCGAGCCGAGCCAGAGCGTGCCACCACGGGGTACGACGGCATCGCCGAATAGGGTGATGACGATCGACCAGGTTCGCGACGGTTCGCTGCGCAGATGCTGCAGGATCGGGGCAAGCGGCAAGGCCACGACGTTCTGATTCAGACTTGTTTCCGGCGTGTGCACCGCCGGCGCCCATCACGGATCAATGCCTACGACCCCGCGCGACTTTCCAATCCTCGACCTGTCGCCGACTACACGCCGCCGCTGACCTCGATCGTCGTGCAGGTCACGAAGCTGGCGGCATCGCTGACCAGAAAATCGACGACGGACGCAATTTCCTCCGGCTCACCGGCTCGGCCGAGTGCACTGGTCAGAGCGCGCTGCTTGGAAACCTCCGGGACGCGCGCGCCCATGGCGGTCTTGATCAGGCCTGGCGCGATTGCATTGACACGAATGCCGTGTTGACCCAGGCGGCGGCCCAGGCTCTTGGTCATGTTGATGACGGCGGCCTTGGACGCCCCATATTCCACGACCGTGCTGCCGTTCAGTCCGGCAATCGAGGCGGTGGTCACAATTGATCCGGTCTGACCGGCCGCGATCAAACGTTTGGCCACCCATTGGGATGCAAAGAACGGCACCCGCACATTCGCCGCCATCGTCGCTTCGTACTGGTCTGGCGGCACGTCGAGCCAATCGGTCTCCGGATGGAAGACCCCGGCGTTGTTGTAAAGCACGCGGATCAGCCCATGGTCCTTCTCGATCGCCGCAAGCGTATCGCCCATGCGGTTGAGATCGGTCAGGTCACATTGGTAATATGGCCAGTTGCCTTTGCTCTCGCCACCGATGTCGATGCCGACCGCCAGAAATCCGGATTGCCCTAGTTTACGGCACGTCGCCTGACCGATCAGGCCGTTGCTGCCAGTGACGACGGCGACCTGCATGGCTTGCTCTCCTGCCCGTTGCTCGCTTTACGGAAGACTGGCACGCCCGCGTGCATGCGGCAAACCCGGTGGGTCGCGTCTGCTTTCGGCCTCGATCGCGACAAAAGCAGCCCGTATATACAGCCGCAGGGGCTTTCGCCGTTGCACGCCGCTGCATTACCCTGCATCGAGCCCGAGCAGGAGCCCACCCACGATGACCACGCCTCTCCGCCTTGGTTTCGACATCGGCGGCACTTTCACGGACTTCGTTCTAGCCGATCCGGCGACCGGTGTCCTGCGTCTGCACAAGCGCCTCACCACTCCGGAAGACCCGGCGATCGGCGCGCTGGACGGCCTGCGTCAGATCATTGCCGACCATGGTGCCCGCCTCGATGAGGTAAAGGAGATCGTGCACGGCACCACCCTGGTCACCAACGCCATTATCGAGCGTAACGGCGCCCGCCTTGGCCTGATCACCACCGCCGGCTTTCGCGATGTGCTGGAAGCCGGAACCGAGCAACGCTACGACATCTACGATCTGTTCCTGACGTATCCGGAACCCCTGGTGCCCCGACACCGCCGGCTGGAGGTCACCGAGAGGATCGACCGCGACGGCAACATTGTCATCAGGCTCGATCCCGCCAGCGTCCGCCAGGCCGCCCGCCAACTCCGCGAGGCCGGTGTCGACGCCGTCGCCATCTGCTTCCTCAATGCCTACCGGGAGCCAATGCACGAGCAGCAAGCCGCTGCCATCGTCGCCGAAATGCTGCCCGGCATGGCAATCTCCCTCTCCTCGGACGTGGTGGCGGAGATCGGTGAATACGCCCGCTGCGTCACCACCTGCGCCAATGCCTATGTGCAGCCGAAAATGGCCGCCTATCTTCGCCGGCTGGAGCAGGAATTGCGTGCCGCCGGGTTCGCCGGTCCGCTGCGCCTGATGCACTCCGCCGGCGGCCTGATGTCCGCTGCCGCCGCCGCCGACTTCCCCATCCGCCTGCTGGAATCCGGCCCCGCCGGGGGCGCTCTGGCGGCGGCGCTGCTTGGCGGGCGGGCCGGCCACACCGACCTGCTGGCCTTCGACATGGGCGGCACCACCGCCAAAGCCTGCCTGATCGAGGCCGGACGGGCACAGATTGCCCCGCTGCTGGAGGCTGGGCGCGAACACCGCTTCAAGAAGGGGTCCGGTCTGCCGATCAAGGCGTCCAGCGTGGATATGATCGAGATCGGCGCCGGCGGCGGCTCGATCGCGGCAATCGATCAGGTGGGGCTGCTGCGTGTCGGGCCGCGTTCCGCCGGCGCGGACCCTGGCCCGGCCTGCTACGGCCGCGGCGGCCAGCATCCCACTGTCACCGACGCCAACCTCGTCCTCGGCTATTACGATCCAGGCTTCTTCCTCGGCGGCACGCATGGTCCTGGATGTGGCCGCCGCCCGCAAAGCGATTGGGCGTGTCGCTGAACCCCTCGGCCTGTCGGTGGAGCAAGCCGCTTGGGGCATACATAAGGTGGTGGTGGAAAGCATGGCGGATGCCGCCCGCGTCTACTTGGTGGAGCGTGGCAAGGACCCCCGTCGCTATGCCATGGTCGGCTTCGGCGGCGCCGGCCCCGCCCACGCCGCCGAGGTCGCCCGCGCCCTTGGGATGGCTGAACTGGTGGTGCCCCCGGCGTCCGGCGCCGCCTCGGCGCTCGGCTTCCTGACCGCGCCGCTATCGGCCAACCGCGTACGTTCGCATCTCGTCCGCCTTGACGCTGCCCTCGATCTCGTCGCGGTGGAGGGCATGCTGCACGCGCTGGAAAAGGAAGCGCGCGCCGAACTTGCCGCCGCCGGCGTGACCGAAGACCTGCTGACCGAGCGCAGTGCCGACATGCGTCTGGTCGGGCAGATGCACGAGATCAATGTGCCGCTGCCCAGCGCCGCACTCGGCCCGGACACTCTGTCCGCCCTGGTCGGCGCGTTCGGGGCCGCCTACGCCGCCCGTTACGCCGCGCCGCAGGCCAACCCGCACATCGAGGCGGTCAGTCTGCGCGTCACCGTCACCGGTCCCACACCGCTGCTGACCCTGGGCGAGCAACCCGGCGGCGTGGGATCGGTGTGCAAAGGGGAACGCCAGGCCTGGTTCGGCGACGGCTTCAGTCTGGCACCGGTCTACGATCGCTACGCCCTGACCGAGGCGGACGTGATCGCGGGGCCGGCCATCGTGGAGGAAAGAGAGGCCACCACTGTCGTGGCACCGGGCGACACGCTGCGGGTCGATGCCGCCGGCAATCTGCGGATCTCGATCGGCGCCGCCAGCAGCCTGGACCTGGTCCGGCCGGACATGACCCACGCCCAAGCCCGCGCCGCGATCGAGGCGGATCCGATCGCGCTAGAAATCATGTGGAGCCGGCTGACCACGGTCGTCGACGAGATGTGGCTTACCATCATCCGCGTCGCCTTCTCCCTGATCATTGCCGAATTACAGGATTTCGCCTGCGAACTGCTCGATCCGCAGGGCGAGCCGCTGGCTCACTCGCCGCGCGCCATGCCGGTGTTCAACCTGACCTTGCCGCGTGCGGTGAAGGCGCTGATCGCGCGCTTCCCGGTGGAGACGCTGCGGCCGGGCGATATGCTGGTCACCAACGACCCGTGGCTGTGCGCCGGGCACCTGTTCGACATCGCCGTGGTGTCGCCGGTCTTCCGCGATGGGCGGGTCGTGGCGCTGGTCGGAACCGTGGGCCATGTCGCCGACATCGGGGGCACGCGCGACAGCCTGCATGCCCGAGAAATCTTTGATGAGGGCCTGCAGATACCGCCGATGATGCTGGCCCGCGCCGGCGTCGACAACACTGATCTGTTCACGCTGATCGCCGAGAACGTGCGCAATCCGTCGCAGGTGGTGGGTGACATCCAGGCCTTCATGTCGGCCAACCGCATCGGCGCGCAGCGCTTGCTGGCGTTCATGGACGAGTACGGGCTGGCCGACCTGACCGCGCTCGCCGCCATCGTGCAGGATCGCTCGGAGCAGGCGATGCGCGCCGCGATCAGCGCCTTGCCGGACGGTGTCTACAGCAGCAGCGTTTCGCTCAGCCCGGTGGATGCGGCGCTGACCCTGATGCTGCGGCTGACCATCGCCGGGGACACCATCGAGCTCGACTTCAACGGTGCACCACCGCAGCTCGCCCAAGGCGGCGTCAACTCGACGATGAACTATACCGCGGCACACGCCACCTACCCGCTGAAGTGCATGCTGACGCCCGGGGTGCGCGGCAATGCCGGATGCTACCGGCCATTCCGGGTTACGGCGCCGGAAGGATCAATCCTCAACTGCACGCGCCCAGCTGCCGTCGCCGCGCGCACCCGCACCGGCTGGTATCTGGCGCCCGCGGTGTTCCGCGCGCTGGCGGACGCGGCACCGGACGCCGTGCAGTCGCCCACCGGGCTGCCGGTCGCGGTAAACGTCTCGGGCTTTGACGCCGACGGCAAATTCTACGCCGACCATCTGTTCATGGGAGGCGGGCAGGGCGCCAGCACGCATGGCGACGGCAAATCCGGGCTGCTCTACCCGACCTCCGCCGCCAACACCGCGGTGGAAGTGTTCGAGGCGCGGGTGCCCGTCCTGGTGCTGCAGAAGACCTTCCTGGCCGATAGCGGCGGCGCCGGCCAGAGCCGCGGCGGCCTTGGCCAACGCGTGCGGTTCCGCAAGCTGCACGACGATGGGCTGCCAACGCTGGCGGCGCTGTTCCCCGAGGGCGCCAAGGCGGTGCTGCCCGGCCTCGCCGGCGGCCAACCCGGCGCCCGTGCCTTTGCCGGCGTTCGCGCGCCTGACGGCACGCTGCTGCGCGACTGTGGTGCCGGGGAACTGGTGACGCTGACCAGCAGCGACCAGATCGCCGAGATCGTCTTTGCCGGTGGCGCCGGCTACGGCGACCCGCGCCGCCGCGATGCCCGCGCGGTGGCCCGCGATTTGCGTGACGGCCGCATCACCGAGACCGCGGCGCATGAAATCTATGGCGCGCCCCTCGCCAACGCCGCGGAGTGAAGACCATGAACGTCGACCCGGTCACCACCGCCAAGCCGGTCCCCGGGCTGCGGCATCGGCACCCGACCATCTTCGAGCCGGCGACGTTGATCCTGCTGACGCTGCTCTGCGTCGTCGGCGCCATCATCGGCATGCAGTTGCTGGTGACGCTCGGGGTGACCGCGAACACCTCCATCGTCGGCGCGATGATCGCCATGGCGCTGGCCCGGGTTCCGCTGCGCGCCTTCACCCGCTACCGCTCGGTCCACGTGCAGAACCTGGCGCAGAGCGCGATCTCGGCGGCCACTTTCGGCGCCGGCAACAGCCTGCTGCTGCCCATCGGTATCCCGTTCCTGCTCGGCCGTGGCGACCTGGTGCTGCCGCTGCTGGGCGGTGTCGCACTGGCCATGCTGGTGGATGCAACCATGCTGTACCGGCTGTTCGGCTCGAGCGCCTTCCCGGCGGAGGGTGCCTGGCCGCCCGGCGTCGCGGCAGCCGAGGCGATCCGTGCCGGCGATGAAGGCGGTGGCCGCGTGCTGCTGCTGGGCGGTGGCGTGGTCGCGGGGATTGCCGGCACCGGGTTCTTTGGGATCCCGATGTCGGCGTTCGGCGTGGCATTCATCGGCAATGTGTGGGCGCTGGCGATGTTCGGTGTCGGCCTGTTGCTGCGGGGCTACGCGCCGCTGCTGTTCTCCGGCCTGCTGCCGGGTGGCGACATCAGCCGAGTGTTCATCCCGCACGGCATCATGATCGGTGCCGGGCTGGTGGCGCTGGTGCAGGTCGGCTTTGTCATGACAGCGCACCGGATCGGCGGGGGCGGACGACAGGCCGCGCCGATCGGTTCGGCGGCAGGCGGGCGCACGCCGGGTCGGGCGCTGGGGATTGGAGCCTGCGCGTATGTCGTCATCGCGGCGCTGATCGCCAGCCTGGGCGGCGTTGTAGCCGAATTGTCGCCGGCGATGCTGATTGCGTTCGTCGTGTATGCCGCCTTCGCCGCCCTGGTGCACGAGCTGATCGTCGGTCTGGCGGCGATGCATTCCGGCTGGTTCCCGGCATTCGCCGTCGCGCTGATTACCCTGATCATCGGCATCCTGATCGGTTTCCCGCCGGTGTCGCTGGCGCTGTTGGTGGGCTTCTCGGCTGCCACCGGGCCCGCCTTCGCGGATATGGGATACGACCTGAAGGCCGGCTTCATGTTGCGCGGCAACGGCGCCGACGCGTCGTTCGAAGCTGATGGGCGTTTTCAGCAGTACCTCGCCGCGATGTTCGCCTTTGTCATTGCCGCGATCGTTGTCTTGCTGTCCTACCGAGGCTATTTCGCCGCCAATCTGGTGGCCCCGGTGGCGAAGGTCTATGTCGCCACGATCAAGGCGGGCGTCAGCCCGGGTGCTGCCTGGCAGTTGCTGACCTGGGCAATCCCCGGCGCGGTGCTGCAGCTAATCGGTGGCCCGAAGCGGCAGATGGGCGTGCTTTTTGCGACCGGCATGCTGATCGTCTTCCCGGCGGCCGGATGGGCTGTGCTGGTCGGTGTCGTGGTTCGACTGATCTACGGCCGAGTCCGCGGCGCGCCGGCAAAGAGTGAAATGGAGGTATTCGCCGGCGGCGTCATCGCCGGCGACGCGTTGACCGGGTTCTACAACGGGATCGTCGCCAACCTGCGCCGCTAGGTACGCGGCGCGGCAGGTGCCGCGTGCTGCACTGGCAGTCTGGTTGGCACGGGCATATCCTTGTCGTTCCACCTGGTCACGTCGCAAACGCGGTGATCAAGCAACAAAATCGGGCGGTATTACGTATTGATGGCGGTATCGCCGATATTTGCCACACCGTGTTGCTGATGGTGCAGTCCTGATTGACCAGGATCTGCTGCTATCCGACGATTGTTCCGTGTATAGAAGCTGCATGGCCGGTTAGCGGCAGAAGATTGTTACGCCGCCTCCGCCCGGAATCGTCTCCCGAATGTTCATTTTATTGCCAATGTCATCCAGCAATGAGAGCGCGGTCCCAAGATGAACCTGCCGCACAATCAATGCCGCCCCAGGATTTGCCTGCATAAAAGCCGCCAGGTCTTCGGGCTCCAGCGCGATGTCATGGGTCAGCATTGTGTCCAGCACCGACTCAGATGTCGCCGGCATTCCGTGGTAAGGCCGCACCCAGTACATCGGCCTGCTCCCGATGTCTGGCCAGTAATGTTGCAGCTCCAGATTGTAGGGGCCGAGGGAAACGAGAGGCCCTTGGCAGCCCGGCTTCGTAAGTACGGCGTTGGCCGTGCGGAACCAATTTTCTTTTGGTTCATATAAAAAGTAATCGGCAGTCACACCCAGGAAGATGATCATGACTGTCATGACTGAAATGGCCTGCGGCCACTTCGATGCCTGGGCTGCGGCGGTATAGGCCAGCAACAGGCAGATTGGCAGGCTGAGCCATACGCCAACGCGCGAGAGCAGCATCGGTCTGATTAGGCTGACTGCGATCAACAGGACACAATATGATAACGGAACTAAAATCATCAGGTTAAACTGCAGCGCGTTAGGTGGTCGTCGCAGCAGACCAGCCGCAACCACCAGCGCAAGGACAGCATCCGCGCCGCCGACAAGCAGGTAACGGTGTCCACCGCCCGGATAGGCGAGGACCTGTACCGTGAATTTCCACATATCGTGCAACTCAAGCTTAGATATCCACGCAATGTCCGCGGAGTGTGACATCGAGATTGCGATGAAAAGCGGCGCGACGATACCAACAGCGATGAATAGTCCCGATCCGATCCAGGGGAGCACTCGACGCCAGGAAATCGGCCTGGATCGCATTAGGTCGAGCCCAACGGGAATGTAGCAGGCGCAAATAAAGAACAGAGCCGTATAATGGGTACGGAATGCGGCGACTGCCGCGATCGAGAACAACGCAATCCATGGCAGGCGCCGACGTTCGTTCCTGATCTCAGCAAGCGCGTAACATAATCCCAGCAGGGCCAGGTCTTCGCATAGGCTGAGCAGGGCGTAGCAACGTGTTTCCTGTGCAAAGTAAACGGAAAGCGGGTTTATCGCCAGAAACACTCCAGCCAGCATTGCCATGAGCCGGCCCTTGAGACGCCAGCCAATTGCATAGGCGATCAATACGGTTGGGATTGAGCAAACAGCTGACAATGCGCGGACGGCAAACACGCTCGTGCCGGCGACATCAGTCCAGGCGCGTAGCAGGAGGTAATAGGCCGGGGGATTGGCTTCCAGATGTTCGCCTTGACCAAGAAGAAAAGCGGGATCGAGCTGCGACCAATAAACGGAGAATATCTCGTCGGCCCAGAGCGAACTGCGATCCAGCCAGAAGAAGCGAAGCGCGGAGGCCAGGATGAGGAGAATCGTGCAGTCGAGCAAGATTGCCCAGCGTACACTGCATGCCTTGACTGAGCTGATCTGACGACTTATGTTTACCAGCATCATAAATAATTGAGCCAGACGGCCCATCCAGCTTTGTTGCCGCTGTTCCGCCAGCAAAGCGCTGCATTGCGGGGCCGCATACTCAACTGCATAAATATCTGGAAAGACCCGGCGATCATTGTGTTGAGTTGCACTTATTATGCGGTCAAGTCGATTAGACTCTGCTCCACGCTCAGCGTAATGACGCAGTATTGATGAACCTCAAGACTTCAGGACCTGTGATGCTTAGCATCCAGCAATGCTGGCACCGGCGAATGCGACCAGCACTGTGAAGTCGTCAGCGACGGTCGGCAAATGCGTGAGTGAACCCCACGATCCCGTGCGATACCGCATCCGGAACCCGTCGGCGCCGTATCCTATCTGCAGGCGGATCGCAAAAAACGGTTGCTCGACTAGGCTTCTTTCCCGCTTGATGTCCAGGCTTGGGCAGATGAAGGCAGCGCCTTATGTGAAGCCATGGAACCAGGCAACCATCTGCATTCCTGGTGCCCGAATGATTGCCGTGCGTATCTACAACGATCGTCGTGATGAGTGACCGGAGAAGCGCTTGCAGAATGGAAGGTCCGGTTTCAGTCGTCCGGACGGGTGACCACGCGGGCGCTGCGTGTGAATGTGACGTAGTTCCACAGCCAGTTGAGCGAAACCACGACCCGGTCGCGCAGGGTCACAAGAAAGAATATATGCACCACGCTCCAGAACAGCCAGGCGATGAAGCCCTTGAGCTTGACGCGGCCGATCCGGACGACGGCTGAACTGCGCCCAATGGTCGCGAGTTCCCCCTGGTCGCGATAGTGGAACCCGGCGGCGGGCTGCGCGCCCGTGACCAGCGCCGCGATCCGCCGGCCGACGAACTCGCCCATCTGCTTGGCGGCTGGGGCGACGCCTGGAACCGGCCGGCCGTCCGATTGCCCCGCGGCGGCGGTATCACCAATGGCGTAGATCTCGGGATGACCGGGCACGCTCAGATCGGCTGACACCGGAATGCGTCCGTGCCGGTCGGCCTTAGCCCCGATCCACGAAGCCGCCGGCGAGGCCTGCACCCCAGCCGCCCAGATCAGCGTGGCCGCTTCAATGCGGCCGCCCTTCGTGTCGACGCCGCGACCGTCGCATCCGACCACCTGGACGCCCAGGCGGACGTCCACGCCCATGCGACGCAGCGCCGCTTCGGCGTAATGCGAGAGGTCCTCGGGCAAGTTCGGCAGCAAGCGGGGCCCGGCCTCCACGATTGTCACGTGCGCTCCGGCCGGGTTGATCGATCGGAAGTCATGGCGCAGCGTGTCCCGCGCGATTTCGGCAATGGCGCCGGCCATCTCGACCCCGGTTGAACCGCCGCCAACGATGACAAAGGTGAGCAGCCGCAGCTGTTCGGCCGGATCGGCAACGAGTTCGGCGTGCTCGAACGCCAGAATGATGCGCTGGCGAATCGTTTCCGCGTCTTCGATCCGCTTCAGGCCAGGGGCGAACGCGGCCCATTCGTCGTGACCGAAGTATGAATGGGTGGATCCGCTGGCGAGCACCAGGTAGTCGTAGTCGAAACTCGGCCCCTCGGTGCTGACCCGTCTGGCCTGCAAGTCGACGCCGCGAACTTCGGCCATCACCACGCGCACGTTGGGTTGCCGGCGAACCAGGCTGCGGATCGGCCAGGCAATGTCCGATGCGGCCAGGCCCGCGGTCGCCACCTGGTACAGCAGCGGCTGAAAGGTGTGGTGATTCTCGCGATCGATCAGCGTGATGCGGACATTGGCGCGCCGCAGCGCCCGCACCGTCGAAAGCCCGCCAAACCGCCACCGATGACGACGATACGCGGGGAGACCGCAGGCTCGGGCGTCGGATCAGCCATCAGTATCCGGAACCGGCACGTCAAACGCGTTGAGCGTGACCGACACCATGCAGTACAGCCCCACCAGTTGCATTAACTCGGCTGCGCCGTGCTGGCCGAATGCGGTGACCGCCGCACGATACGTCAGATCCGGCAGCACGCCACCGCCGACCAGAGCCGCGGCGACGTCATAGGCGATGGCTTCCTCGCGGGTTAGATCGGTTGGGCGCTGGCCGGCCACGATGGTGGCCAGCTTCTCGTCGTTCAGGCCGCGGCCTTCGGCTACGATGACGTGCGCATAGAGTTCGTAGGCAGCGCGGAAATGCGCACCGGTCACCAGGATCGCGACCTCCCGCACCGCCGGCGGCAAGGCAGGCTTCGTCGAGAGCGCCTTGGTCAGGTTCCACACCGGCTTGCCGAACGCCGGCTCATGCAGCCAGGGGTTCCAGGGACCCATCAGGGCGCCGTCTTCGCCGATCGTCGCGAAGCCCTTGAAATTGGTTTGCATACCTTCGCGCATGTCCTCATAGAGCGCGCGCTGCTCCGGCGTAAGTTGCGCAGGCGGGATCAAGGGAAGGCGCATCGTCTCGACCTTTCGACGGCGTGCGGGCAGCGAACGCGATTGGATCATGCACCTCCGCGACGGCCTTAACCACCTCGGCCCGGGCCGGTTCGCGATCGTAGCCGGTTTTGTCACCGGTCCGCCGATCAGGAAGGCGGCAGACGACGACTGGTTCGCCAGCCTGGCGGACACGACGGTGCTGGGGAACCGTCGGCCGCGGCGGCGCGTTGCCGACGCGAACCGCTCTGGGACCGCGAAGATGGACAGAAAGATCGCCGTAGTCGTCAGTATTGCCTCGGTCGCCGGCGCCGCGCTGGTGGGCGGCAGCTATGGACCGCAACGTCCACGCGAAGCCGTCTGGTACGGGTCGCTCCGCAAGCCCTCCTTCACGCCGCCAGGTTCAGCGATTGGAGTGACCTGGGGCGTGCTTGAAACCTTGCTCTGTGTGACCGGCTACAGGCTGCTGACAAGGCCGTCGAGTGATGCGCGCACGACCGCACTGGCCGGTTGGTTCGCCACATTGGGCGGGCTGGCCGGATTTCCCGCGGTTTTCTTTGGTGGCAAAAAACTTGGCGCGAGTGCCACGGTCGCCGCGGCCATGTGCGCCGCCTCGACGGCAACCGCTGTCGCGGCGGCGCGGGTTGACGAGACCGCGTCCGTTGCCATGATGCCGCTGGCTCTATGGACGGCTTTTGCCGTCCTGCTGAGCGAAGAACTCTGGCGACGAAACTAACGCGATCGTGCCGCACACGGATCATTCGCAATGCCTGCGTCGGCAAAATTGCAAAAGTCGATGATAGACCGGCGGATACGTTGACACCTCGGCCACCGTATCGGTTTACCCGTGAAATAATATATGCTTCCGGCGGGTGAACCCGATCATCATCCTGGTCAGTCCGACCCTGGGTCTGCTACCCACACGACCTATGCTGAGCTGCTTGAAACCGCACGGCGGCGCTAGTGGTCTGGCGCAGACTGCACTTTCTGTCTGTGTCAGACCATTAGGCGATGCACTGGATCACATCCGACCCGATGACAAGTCCCTACCTGACCCTCTCAACCCGCATCGCGTACGAGAACCGCTGGACCCGCGTCCGCGAGGACAAGATCATGCACGCGGACGGATCTCCCGGCCTGTATGGGGTCGTCGAACGGTCGGACTTCGTCGTGATCGTTCCCTGGCACGACAATCGGGTGACCCTGGTCGAACAGTATCGCTACCCGATCGCGGCGCGTGTGTGGGAGTTCCCGATGGGAATGTGGGAACATGCACCCGGCACCGCACCCGCGGTTCTCGCCGCGGCGGAATTGCGGGAGGAAACCGGACTGATCGCAGGCAGCATGACCTATGCCGGCGAAATGTTCCAGGGCCCTGGATACTGCACGCAGCGCGGCCACATCTTCCTGGCCACCGACCTGCGGCAAGGCGAAACTCAGCGCGAGGCCAGCGAGCAGGACATGATCTGCCGCGGCTTCACCTTGCAAGAACTGGAGGCGATGATCGCCGACGGCACGCTGCGGGAGGCGATGACAATCGCCGCGTTCGGGTTGCTGCGCGTGAAGCGGCTGCTGTAACGCTTGCTGGCGGCGTTGCATGGGCAAGACAGTTCACGGTACCACGGGACCGCTGGATCGGCACCCGGTCGCGGTCACTTTACGCCCATCGACTGGCTGGTTCATGCTCGCGTCCAACGATAAGGTCTCGGGAGGAAACCATGCTGCTCACCCGCCGCCGTGCCCTGCAATCCACGGCCCTGGGCACCATCGCCGCGTTGTTTGACTGCGCCCGTACCTGGGCCGCTGACCAGCCTTTTACGCCGGAAAAAGGTGCCAGGCTGCAACTTCTTCGCGGCTCCACGTTCCTGCCCGCGGAGGGTGAGACCACAGCCGCCAACGTCGCCGCTTTCTCGGCTGCCACCGGAGTTCCGGTGCAGATCGAGAACATCAATCAGGACGACCTATCGGCAAAAACCGCGCTCGCCGCGCAGGTGGGATCCGGTCCCGACATCATCTGGACACAGAACACCACCGCTCACCTTGTCGCCGACAAGCTGGTGGACGTGAGCGACCTCGCCAAGCATTTGGGCGACAAATATGGCCCCTGGTACCAAGTTTGTGTCGACTACGGGACCCAGAACGGGCGCTGGATTTGCGTTCCGGTCTTTGTCGTGGGCTCGCTGCTGAACTATCGGGTTTCCTGGATGCGACAGGCCGGCTTCGACACCTTTCCGAACACCACCGATGGGCTGCTAAAGCTTTGCCAGGGATTGCATCGCATTGATCATCCAGCCGGCTTCTCCTTCGGCCACGCCGTGAACGATGCCAACAACTTCAATTACTGGCTGCTCTGGGCGTTCGGCGGAAAGGTTACCGATGAAAAGGGCGCTCCGGCGATCGAATCTCCGCAGACTCTTGCCGCGCTGGACTATGCCAAGGAGCTCTATGCCACGCTGATCAACGGCGTGCTGTCCTGGATGGATATCAACAACAACCGCGCCTTCCTGGCGGGCGAGTGCTCGCTGACAAACAATGGGATTTCGATCTACACGCAAGCGAAGAAAACCGCGCCGGACATCGCCGCCGACATGGATCATGCCGCGATGCCGATTGGACCGACGGGCGTGCCAGCAGCGCAAAACCGTGTCGATCCGATGATCATCTTCCGCTACACGAAATATCCCGAGGCAGCGAAAGCGCTGATCAGCTTTATCATGGAAGCGCCGCAATATCCAAAGCTGATCACCAACTCGGTCGGCTTTACGACGCAGAGTCTCAAGGGCTTCGCCGACAATCCGATCTGGCACGGCGATCCGAAGATAGCTCCTTTCGGCAATGCCGCGCAGGACACGCGTTCAGTGTCGTGGCCGCAAACTCCCAATCCCGCATCTGCCGCGGTGTTTGCCAACTTCATCGTGGTCGATATGTTTGCGTCGACCGTCTCGGGCACAATGGATGCGAAGGCTGCCATGCATCGCGCTCAGCAACAGGTCGAGCGGATCTACAGGAAGGCGTAGAGGGAACTTTACCTGGCGCTGCTTATCCCCGACCTAGAAGGACCCACTCGGCGGGGAGTGGGTCGGCACCTACCCGTCCGACCATGACTCATACAGCACCGTGACCATGACGCCGACCTTGGCGCCGTTGGGCCATGCCTTCACATGCGATTTTGTCCTACTCGGCATTCTGCTCACCATGTTACCGCGTCGACCAGCGTCAAGCCGGAAGCTGCACGGCAAGTTTCTGGACCTCGACAGGCGCACCGCGCCACCCGCTTTTCGCGAGCCAATCCGGAAAGCTCAATAGGCCAAGGTGCAGCCGCCGCAAATACGCCATGTCGCGAGACCGCTCCATGACGTCGAAAGCCTGGAAGAACGCGAACATGCCGGCCACGTCATGTCCGGTGGCCGACATTCCAGTCCGTATGGTTTCAAGCGGAACGTCCTGATATTCAGCCGCAATGCCGGTAACGCGTTCGAAGGTCGCGGCGATCTCGCGATCCGTCAACGAGTCTCCCAGCACGCGCAACGTCCGGCCGCCCCATTGCTTGACGTTGCTGAGGATATGGCTGGCGAACCAGGCGATATCCTCCAGTGCGATCAGGGGATAGCGGCCGGTTCCAAGTGCGATGTTGAACACCAGCCCGTCGCGACCGTCCGTAAGCCGCCCATGTCTAGGCAACACACGAAACTGGAAGTTCTCGAAGTAAGGTGCCGTCACCAGCACGCTGACGTGGTGGGAATACCATCCGCCGGTGTCCTGTCGCATGAACTCGTCCGAACGCATCAGATTAATCCAGCTTTCCACAGCTACCTTTGAGTTGAAATGCGGGATAGGGATGCGCCCGTCGGTCAAGCCGACCGAGCTATCCAGGGAGGACCAGACAAAGTGTTCTATGCGGCAACGTTGCGCCGCCTGCAGAGCGCGTCTACCCTGTTCGTATTCGCGAGGGGGTGATGCCGTCGACCAAAAATCCGTATGGCAAAAGACTGCATCTACACCCGTCATGGCGGCACGCAACCGTCCTTGTCATCTAAACTTCGTTGAATAAAGGACCCGCACTGTATGACACACCGTAGTGGACGTGATCATCATCCGCGGTAAATCGCGAGACCATGGCGCCAGCCTTGTGATCATTGATGACAGCTCTCGGTCACCGATGAGAATGCCTGCTCGACCGGTCCTATTCGTCGAAATGGCAACCCATCCCAATCGGCCTGTGCAAGGACGGGGCTGGGGATCAGATATTTCCGATCTCGTCATCGACCCTCGAAACAGCGTCGCCAAGCCTGACCTGACCCGCGGCGACGATCTGCGCCGTAATGCCGCCATGGCCACGAACTGCATTATACCCACCGGTCCCAAGAATCTCCTCCATCCGGGAACAGGGATGGCATTCGCCGGTCGCCAGCAGAAGCGCCGACCCAAGCCGAAACCGTTGGCCCTTCAACGCCAGCAGGTTGATGCCAGAGACCACGATGTTGCGACGCAGAGAGTCCGGCTCGATGGCGTCTAGACCGAGATAGCTCGCAATCAAGGCAATATGCTCGCTCTGGATCAGGGTGACCTGGCGCGTCCGGTTCACGCTGCTCCGGTAATGGTCGCCTGCCAGGCCCAGACCAGGGTCGAGGTCGGCAGTCGCGACCGCGATCAGCGCCTGCCGCCTTGCCGAGCGCAGGCCAATCCATGTGACGATGCCCGGACGCATCGGCGCTGTCAGCAGGCGTGCCAGAGGCGACGCCGGATTTAGCGTTCGGCCACCGGCCGACACGCGGATATTGGCGTCGGATCTCTCAATGACGCAACAGTGTCGAAACCGGGTCGTCACCCAAATCCTCGTTCCAGGTGCTTGGATCGAAAGGATTTACCAACGCCAAACCGGTTTGCCGAAAATCGCCCAGGTTTTCGGTCGCCACCCCATAGCCCTTGGCCAGGGCCGTCGCGGCGATCGCCTTGTCCGCGTCCCGCAGCGACGGAAACCGTAAGGAAATGTCCGCCCACGTCTCAGCGACAGCGATGTCGATCGACTCCACGCGGTCAGCGAAGCGCCCCGTCACTTCATCGTACCAGGCCCGCTTCCGGGCGAACCGCCGCTGCTCCCGGATCTTGACCTTGCGGTCAGACAAAGCCGCGATCTTGGCCTCCATCAGGATCAGACCACGATGCATCTCAGCCACCGTGACGACGCTCAGCCGCACCAGTCCGGCGTAGCGCCGGAGCCATTCCACCAGATTCGGGTCGCCCTCGACGTCGCCCCGGTTCGACAACACGTTTGTATCAGTGACATATCCGCGGAGCGCCTCAGGCGCCACTGGACAGGCTCATACCAACCGGCTCGACGTCCTCCGGACCGAACGGCGACTGGGCAAGCAGCTTGCCGAAGTTCACGTTGGCCTGACGCACCAGGCGCCGGTAGTCCTCCGGCGAGAGCACGATCGCCACCGGCACCTTGTGGCGCATCACCACCTGCGGACCATTGCCGTCCGCCGCGTCAATCAACTCGCTGAAGCGCTGCTTGGCGTCCGCCGTCTGCCATTGAACCATGTCGGCCTCCATCAAGAATATGGACATAATGGACATATATCCTGTACTTCAAGCCGGTTTCTGACTTATCATCGCGAGCACCCGGGCTGGATTGAAACCAGGCACGCGGTTCAGCGTCGGCGTCACGTGCAAGGTGCGGCTAATCCGACAACTGCCGCTACACGTCCAGGTTTGCCACTTTCAGCGCATTGCCGACAATGAAGTCCCGCCGCGGCTCGACCACGTCACCCATCAGCGTGCTGAACACCTGGGCTGCGTCCTCGGAATCGCCGACCTTCACCTGCAGCAGCGTGCGCACCGACGGGTCCAGCGTGGTCTGCCAAAGCTGGTCAGGGTTCATCTCTCCCAGGCCCTTGAAGCGCTGCACCGAAAGGCCCCGCCGTCCATGGGCAATAATGCGATCATAGGCCGATGCGGGACCAGCCACCGATGGCTCCTGCTGATCGAGCTTCACCCTGGCCGGCGTGCTGAAACGCTGCGCCAGCATCGGCGCGCGCTCCGCCAGCCAGCGCGCCTCGGCACTGCGCAGCGCGGATGGATCGAGGAAGTACCGTTCCGCCACCCCGCGCACGGTGCGCGACAGCGACAGCCCGTTATCAGCAGCGACGACCCAACCCTGTTCGGTCGGCAGCGACACCGCGTTCAGCCGAGTGGCGAAGCTCGGTGCCGCGGCGGTGGCGCGTTCGGAATCCGGGGTCAGCACGCCTGCGATCGCCGCCTGCTCCAGGAACATCACGGGAATGACCGAAGACAGGCGCTTGAGGCTCAACGAAGCCTCCCGCAGCAGGTTCACCTCCCGCCGCAGGTCGTCTTTCTCGTAAACGTCGCCATTGGCATAACTGAGACGCGCATCCGCCAGCGCCTTGTCGAGCAGGAACGATTCCAGCGCGTTGTCATCCTTCAGGTAGCGTTCGTCGTTGCCTCGCTTGGCGCGATACAGCGGCGGCTGGGCGATGTAGAGGTGGCCACGCTCGATCAGTTCGCGCATCTGGCGGAAGAAGAACGTCAGCAGCAGGGTGCGGATGTGCGAGCCGTCGACATCGGCGTCCGTCATGATGACGATGCGGTGGTAGCGCAGCTTACCAGCATCGAAACCGCCTTGCTCGACCGCACCCGGGCCGATGCCGGTGCCCAGCGCGGTGATCAAAGTACCGATCTCCTGGCTGCCGAGCATGCGGTCGAAGCGGGCGCGCTCGACGTTGAGGATTTTGCCTTTCAGCGGCAGGATCGCCTGGAATTTGCGGTCGCGTCCCTGCTTGGCCGAACCGCCGGCGCTGTCACCCTCGACGATAAAGATTTCGCACTTGGCAGGGTCGCGTTCCTGGCAATCGGCCAGCTTGCCGGGCAGCGTCGAGACATCCAGCACGCCCTTGCGCCGGGTCAGCTCCCGCGCCTTCCGCGCCGCCTCCCGCGCCGCCGCCGCGTCCATCACCTTCTGGATGATGCCCTTGGCTTCCTTCGGATGGGTCTCGAACCAATGCGACACGGCATCCGCGACCGCCGCCTGCACCACCGGTTGCACTTCAGAACTGACCAGTTTGTCCTTGGTCTGCGAGGAAAACTTCGGGTCCGGGACTTTCACCGACAAGACAGCAGTCATGCCTTCGCGCATGTCCTCGCCGACCAGGGCCAGAGAATCCTTCTTGCCCATGCTCTCGGCGTATTTCGTCACCACCCGGGTCAATGCCTGGCGGAAGCCGGCAAGGTGCGAACCGCCGTCCCGTTGCGGGATGTTGTTGGTGAAGCACAACATCGTCTCGTGAAAGCTGTCGTTCCAGGACAACGCGAATTCTGCCCGGATGCCCAGTTGGTCGTCCGCGGTGCGCAAGCTGATGGGCGGCGTGAAGACCGGGTTCTTCGAACGATCCAGCCATTCCACGAACGCGACGAGGCCGCCGTCGTAGCGCATGGTACTCTCCACCGCCGGCGTATGCCGTTCATCGCGCAGGACGACCGTCATGCCGGAATTCAGAAAGGCCAGCTCGCGCAGCCGGCGCTCCAGCAGGGCAAAGTCGAATTCGGTCTTTGTGAAAGTGCCGGGGCTGGCCTTGAAGGTCACTTCCGTGCCGCTGCCGCGTTCGGACAGACCGATCATCTCCAGCGGCCCATCAGCCTCGCCATGCTGGAAGCGGATGCGATGCTCCTGGCCATGGCGCCAGATGCGCACCTCCATCCACTCGGACAGAGCGTTCACCACGGCGGCCCCAACGCCGTGCAGGCCGCCCGACACCTTGTAGGAGTTCTGGTTGAATTTTCCGCCCGCATGCAGGCGGGTCAGCACGACCTCGGCCGCGGAGATACCTTCTTCCTGATGGATGTCTGTCGGGATGCCGCGCCCGTCATCGCGCACGGTAACACTGCCGTCGCCGTTCAAGGTCAATTCGACGCGGGAGGCGAAGCCGGCCTGCACCTCGTCCACGGCATTGTCGATAATTTCGAACGCCATATGATGCAGGCCGGAGCCGTCATCAGTGTCGCCGATATACATGCCGGGCCGGCGGCGGACCGCGTCTAAACCTTTCAACACCGAGATTGACGCGGCATCGTAGGCATCGGCGCTGGCCGGGTCAAACTCAGGCGGCGGCGCGGCGTTATCGGACATGCCGGGGGACGACTCCATGCTGTTGCGAGGTACTCTAGATATATAGACGCTACAGCGTGGATTATCCAGTCGCTAAGGCGTCCCGCGAACCTCGGCGGCGATCACCATCGGGCTCTCCTGAGGCCGCAGAAATCGTCCATCCGGCCGTAGTTTGCCGTCGCCGGTGACAAAGGCTTCCGCCCGCTCCGCCAAGGGCAGAAAGAGTTCGCTGTCCGTCCCGGTGATCAATGTCTGGCCCGGCAGCTCCGCCAGCACGTCGAACAAGGCAGCGCGCCGGTCCTGATCCAAATGCACTGCCGGTTCGTCCAGCAGCAGCAACGGCGAGAAGCCGCGTGCGGCGGCTATCAGCCGGGCATGCGACAGCACCACGCCGATCAGCAGCGCCTTCTGCTGCCCTGTGCTGGCCAACGCGGCCGCGGTCCCGGTCGTGGCGTCAGTCAGCAGCATGTCCGTGCGGTGCGCACCCAGCGCCGTCGTCCCGGCGGCTTCGTCACGGGCGCGGCTGGCTTCAAGCTCGGCCCGCAGCCAATCCTCCACCGCCAGAGCCGGATCGCGCATCAGCCGCTCGGCGATCGGGCACGCTAGCCCCATGTGAGCCGCCGGAAAGCGTCCGGACGCGTCAGTCTGCTGGTTAAGGCGGGTCACCAGCCCGAGGCGTGCAGCCGAAGCAGCAACCGCATGGCGAGCGATGGCATCCTCCAGCCCGCCCAACCACGACGGGTCCCGTCGGCCTTCCGCAAGCAGGCGGTTACGGCTGCCCACGGCGGTATCATGCGCCGCCATCTCCCGCGCATGGCCGGGTTCAAGGGCCCAGACCAGCCGGTCCAGGAAGCGGCGTCGGCCGGACAAGCCTTCCAGGAACAGCCGATCCATCTGCGGCGTTAACCAAACCGCGGCCACTCGGCGCGCGATCTCCGCCTGGCTGCGTGGGGCGGCACCATCCAGCCGGAACACCCGTCGGTCCGACGGCTGATCTGAGGGTTCAGCCGGCGCGACACCAGTGCCAATGTCGGTATCCCCCTCGGCGGTGCGGAACCCGTGCCGCCACACCCCAGGCGCCACTGCTGCCTTGGCGCGGCAAGTCGGCGTTGCGGGCGCCGCGCAGGCCGCGGCCGGGAACCAGCAGCGACACCGCCTCCAGCAGGTTGGTCTTGCCGCTGCCATTCGGACCATGCAGCACGCTGATCCGCGCCGCCGGGCGCCAGGTCAGCGCGGCGTAGTTGCGGAAATCCGTCAAGCTGAGGCGAGTCATGCGAAGCACCGCGCCAAGATGGCGATAGCGGGCGGTGAGGTGAAGACGATCCCGCGAAGATGGGCGACGATTTTGTTCCCGCCCGCCGGCATTTCGCAGTAGCGTTGCCGTGGGCGGCGAAACACTGCCTTAAAACATAAGTCACAACGGCGCCGCGAGCGGCTTCGATCCGGTCGCGCAAGGGAGGGTTGAAAATGACGAACTCACGCGCACTCGCGCGCCGCTCCGTCCTGGCCGGTTCCGCCAGCGCGCTGGTCACCCCGGCACTGACCAGACGCGCCTGCGCCGCCACCCGTGGCGTGACGGACACCGAAATCATCATCGGCATGATGACCGACCTGTCCGGCGTCACCGCGGTGCAGGGCACCAACGCGGCAAATGCGATCCGTCTGGCGTTCGACGCCGTCAACGCGCGGGGCGGCATTGCCGGCCGCAAGATCCGCTTCATCGTCGAGGATGACGAGTATCTGGTCCCGAAGGCGGTGCAGGCGATGAACAAGCTGCTCAACCGCGACAACATCTTCATCGCGGTGGGCTGCGGCGGCACGCCGCACGTCGATGCCGTGCAGCAGAGCATGATCGAGAAACAGGTGCCCGACATCTTCCCGCTGACTTGCGCGCGGTCGATGTTCGAGCCGTTCAACCGCTACAAGTTCGGCCAGTTCGCCTCGGTACTACGATCAGATGCGGTCGGCAGTGAAGTTCTTCGTCGAGAAACGCGGCAAGACGACGATCGGGGCGATGTATCAGGACACCGACTTCGGCAAGGACGTCTACGCGGGCGCCGTGGCGCAGACCGAGGCGATGGGCCTGAAGCTTGCCGCGGTGACGGCGCATCGCCCTACCGACACGGATTTCAACGCCGCGGTCACCCGGATGCACGATGCCAAGTGCGACCTGATCAGCATGGGCAGCATCGTCAAGGACACCATTATTATCATGCAGACGGCGCGCAAGATGGGCTGGGATGTCGAGTTCGTCGGCCAGTTCGCGAGCTATTCCACTGCGGTGGCCGAGGCGCCGGGCGCACCAGCCGAAGGCTTCTATTCGATGTCGCCGGCGCTGTATCGCTACGGCGACGACCAGCGGCCGGCGGTACAGGCATTCTTCCAGGCTTATCGTGCCGCTTACGGTATCGATCCGAACTACCTCGGCGAAGCCGGCTATACCCAGGCGTTGTTCGTGATTGACGTGCTGCGCAAGGTTGGCCGCGACCTGACCTTGGACAGCTTCCTGGCCGCGATGGAGAGCATGCGGGACTGGCGTGATATCTTCGACGGCCCGCCCCTGACGCTCAGCCCCACCAACCACCACGCGTCCAGCCAGTCCTTCCTGTCGGTGGTAAAGAAAAGCCGCTGGACCCCGGTCATGGAAGACCCGCTCAGTTTTTAAGCGCTGAGCAAGGCGTCGGGCTTTGCTGGCTAGGGACCGCTGCGTGATGGGCTTGCGGCAATAGCTCTACACGCCTGTCGCCTAGCTCAGCACCTTGCCAGCCGCGCGGAAGCGTGTCGGAATGGTAGCGTCCAGAAACGAGCGGGGATGCATGACCGTTACAGCGGTGTCGCCCAGGATGCGGCGGATGCAATGGATCGCGATCGCGCTGGCGACCGGAGCGATCGCGCTCAACTACATCGATCGCTCCACCCTGGCCATCGGCAACGTAACGATCCGTCAGGAGTTCGGCCTGAACGCGACGGCCATCGGCGCGCTGCAATCCTTCTGGTCGATCACCTACGCCTTTTGCCAGGTCCCCGTCGGCTTCCTGCTTGACCGGCTCGGCCCCCGCTACCTGGTGGGTTTGGCGCTGATCCTCTGGTCCGCAGCACAGGCGGCCGGTGGACTGGCAACCACCTACACGCAACTGATGTGGGCCCGTATTGCCCTGGGCGCGACCGAGAGTCCTGCCTTCCCCGGCGCCGTCCGGGTCACCAGCGACTGGTTCCACATCAAGGACCGCGGCAAGCCGACCGGTGTCTACAACTCCGGCGGCAGCATCGGCCCTGCCATTGCCCCGCCGCTGCTGACCGGGCTGATGCTGGGCTTTGGCTGGCGGGTGATGTTCATCACCATGGGCATCGCCGGGCTGCTGGGCGCCCTGGTCTGGTTCAAGGTCTACCGCGACCCGGCAAGAACCAAACTTGAGCCGCAGGACGAGGCCTACCTGGCAGCCAACCGCGCGGCTGAGGCACCGGTGGAGCTGCGCAACTGGGCGCGCCTGTTCCGTTTCCGCTCCATGTGGGGGCTGATGCTGGGGGCGTTCTGCAGCGGCTACGCGGTGTGGATGTATCAAACCTGGCTGCCAGCCTATCTGGAGATGCAGCAGCACATCAGCATCGCCAGGACCGGCTTCCTGGCAATGATCCCGCTGGTGTTTTCCGTCCTCGGCGCCTGGGCGGGCGGATGGATCACTGACCGGTTGGCCGGGCGGGGGATGGAGCTGGTCGCCAGCCGCCGGCTGCCCTGCATTCTCGGGCTATTGGCGTCAGGCCTCTTCACCGTGATCGCGACCACCGCGAGCAACGGGACCGAGGCAGTGATCTTCATCTCGGCCGCAATGTTCTTCCTGTCCCTGGGGATCGCCGGCAAGTGGACGTTGATCACTGCGGTTGCGCCGCAATCCTATTGCACGTCGGTCGCCAGCATCCAGAATTTCGGTGGCTACATCGGCGGCACGGTCTCACCGCTGGTGACCGGAATGGTGGTGGACGTGACCGGGTCGTTTGTCGCAGCGCTGGCGATCGGGGCGGGAGTCACCATCCTGGGGGCAATCATTCTGCAGACCGTGGTGCGCGCACCAATCTCATCCGAAGCGCTGGAGGCTGCCTCGACACGCCCAGCCAATGCATTTGCACCGGACCCTCGGTGATGCAACCGGCTTCTGATGTCCCTATGGATCCCCCGTGTCATGGCCGGCGCAGGCCGGCCACCCACAACTCGCGGTGTTGGAGGCAGCAAAGTCGTGGATAGCCGGCCGAAGTCTGTCCTCGGGCGTGCCTGCGGCCCAACTCGTGGGCCGGCCATGATACATGAGGAGCACCGCACCCTACGTTTCCAGTCACCCCAGAAACGGTGTAATGAGCTGATCGGCATGCGGACGGACGCGGTTCAGCGGTTGCATCATGCCTGCAGCTTGTCGGGCAATGCGGGCGGTTCCTCGGGATCGACGACGACCTCGATCAGGGCGGGGCCTTGGCTCCTCAACGCAGCTTCAATGGCTGGACGCAGGTCCGTTGTTGTCTCGACATGAAACCCGGTGGCGCCGCAGGCTTTCGCAAAGGCGACGAAGTCGATTGGCCCGAGTTCAACGCCGAAAGGCTTGTAACCGAGGCCAGACTGCTCGAAGCGCACCTCGGCCAAGCTATTGTTCTTGAGAATCATCACCTTGACCGGCAGGTTGAGGCGAACGGCGGTGGTCAGCTCGGCCATCAGCATTGCGAAGCCGCCGTCGCCAACAATGGCCACCGACTGCCGGTCGGGGTAGGCGAGCGCCGCCGCGATCGCGTAAGGCAGTCCCGGCGCCATGGTCGCCAGCAATCCGGTGCCGGTCAGCCTCTGGCCCGGCTTCAACATCAGGCAGCGGGCGGCGAAGTGCGTATTGGCGCCGCAATCCAGCGAGACAACGGCATCGGGGGCAAGCGCATCGCCCAGCGCCGCGATCGCGGTCTGCGGGCGCATCGGCGTCCGTTCCGTCGCGGTGACGCGCCGTAGCAGCTCGTTCCAGTCCCGCATGCGCGACTGCGCCGTGATCAGGAAGCTGCGGTCAGTTTTCTGGCGCAGCATCGGCAGCAGCGCCTGCAGGGTTGCCTGGACGTCGCCGACCAGACCGATCTGTACCGGATAGCGGAGGCCGATCCGCTGCGGATTGAGGTCCACCTGGACGCCACGGGCCTGACCTGGTTTCGGATAGAATTCGACCCACGGCATCGTCGAGCCCAGGATCAGCACGGTGTCACACTCATGCATCGCCCGCTCGGACGGCACAGTGCCCAGATGGCCGATCCCGCCCGTCGTGTAGGGGCTGTCATCGGCCAGCACCGCCTTGCCGAGCAGCGCCTTGGCGACCGGCGCGGCCAGCCGTTCGGCAACTGCCGTCACCTCATCGCGCGCCGCGAGGGCACCCTGACCAACCAGGATCGCCACGCGCCCGCCGCCATTCAGCACATCGGCGGCTTGGCGCAACTGATCCGCCGCCGGCACCGGCCTGTCCGGCAGCCACGATGAGGACGTGCGCAGCCCGTGGAACTCCATCGACGGGTGGTCGGCCGACAGCTTCATCGCCTGCACGTCCTTCGGCACGGTGATATGGGCGACGCCGCGTTGACCCAGGGCCGAGCGGCAGGCGATGTCGGTCACCACCATGGCGTGGCCGGGGCTGCTGACGGCGGTGTTGTAGCACGCGACGCCCTGCATCAGCTCGACGGTGTTCACGTCCTGCATGAACCTTGTGTCGATCAGGTCATGAAACGTCAGGCCGGTGATGGCGATCACCGGAGCGCTGTCCATTTTCGCGTCGTAGAGACCGTTCAGCAGGTGGATGGCGCCCGGGCCGGTCGTGGCGATGCAGGCGCCGAGACGGCCGGTATGCTTGGCATAGCCACAGGCCATGAAGGCGGCTGCCTCCTCGTGCCGCACGCCGACATAGCGGATCCGATCCTGCCGCACGCTGATGGCCTCGATCAGGGGCCCGATGCCGTCCCCGACCATGCCGAAGATGACCGGCACGCCCCAGGCGATCAGTGTCTCGACGATGATGTCGGCGGTGGTCCGGTCGCCGGCAAAGCCGGACGGGAATGGCTGCGGCTGTACGGCAGCGGTGACCTCTGACGGCTGAGCTGCCGCGGGTGCAACTGCACGGCTGGCAACCAGCCCCAGACCGGCCGCGCCGGTTGCCCGAAAAAGGTTGCGTCGGCTCGGGTGCTTCATTGGTGCGTCTCCCGGTGGATTAGCGATACGCACGTAACCGGGCTAATGCGGGCGCGTTCAGGCCGGCGTGGACACGTCCGCGTGGAGCTTTTCGGACGGCTGGATAATAATGCCTCAAGTTCTTATGGTCTGACCTACCGAAGCGAGATTTGGCTGGAAGAAAGCTCCGGCTTCGGGCCTGCGGACTAACTTCTTCAGTTGTGGTAAGTGGTCTCGTCTCGTCATGCTGCGCCCGCCATGACGATGTTCGCGGCACTTGGGGCGAGCCACGTGCGTGTCGATACGTCTCTTAACGTGGGCACGCATATGACCAGAACCGTCGACTACGTTATCCTGTTGTCGGGGGAAGTGGACTCTTACTGGACGACGGCAAGGTCTATCTGAAGCCATTTGACGCTGTCATCCGGCGCGGAACCACCCACACCTGGGTCAATCGCGGAGCCGAACCGGCGCAGCTCGTCGGTATCCTGCTCGATGCCGAGCCGAACGGGACATAGCAATAGCGCAAGGAAGTCCAGCAGCGATCTGCTCTGGACCTTGTCGTCTGTGCGCTCAAGAACTCAAGATTAAGACTTTCACACGTTAGAAAACGCTAGGTTTCAACTATGGCGTTCGGTCTATGTTCATGAACATGACCCGCAAGAGACCTGGCGAGCTACCGCGATTTTGGTGTGGTCCAGGTCAAGGTGTCCGGCTGGGTTTCGTACTGCGTCACGCCGTCGGGGATATGCACCCACTTTTGTGCGCTGCGCGTCCAGAAATGGATGGTGGGCGTGAGCCACGAGGTATCGTCCAGCGTGCCTGGCTTGATGTTGCGGTTCGGATAGGCTGCACCGCCCGGAACATGATAAAGCCGGGTACCGCAGTCTGGGCAAAACCAGCACTCCATCGTTTTTACGGGACTGGTCTGCCGGGGGAACATCCTTGGCTCCCCTTGCGTAATACGAAAATGCTGCTGCGGTATGACCGCAGTCATCGCGAAGGCTGCACCTGATTGTCGCTGACACTCGGTGCAGTGGCAGGCATATACAACCGAGGGTGGACCGGAGATTTCATAACGGACAGAGCTGCATTGGCACCCTCCGCCCTGGGGAAAAACCATAATCGATGTTCCTCTCGTCGCTGCGTCGGTGCAGTCGGTGGGAAGGTCGATGACCCTGTGGTGGAGTCGGGTGGAGAAGGTCGAGGAACAGCCTAAACGACGCGGATGTTCCCCGCGGATGCTTAGGGACTGCTGCGAAATAACTGCTTCGAGCGTAGCGGGCGCAAAGTTACCCACGTGTGTCATCACCGGGCCCCCGCCTTCGCAGGGACAAGCTTGGCCCGGTGACCCATGACTTTCTTCTGTATAAGCAAAGTCATGGGTGGCCGGCCGGAGCCTGTCCTCGGGCGGGCCGCTGGCCCGACCCGTGGGCCGGCCATGACACAATGATAGTAGCTACCACGACTGCCTCGCGACGTTTGAAGCGGTTATTTCGAGACAAACCCTTAGGCCGTGGTGAAGTGATACACGATGACCCTGCGATAGGTCTCCCCCGGCCGCAGCACCGTGGACGGGAAGTTCGCATGGTGCGGTGCATCCGGAAAATCCTGCGGCTCCAGGGCTAATCCCGCCGCCTGGCGATAAATGACGCCGCCGTGGCCCGCAAAGGAGCCGTCCAGCTTGTTCCCGCTATACATCTGCACGCCCGGTTGATCCGTGTACACGTCAAGCACGCGCCCGCTGACCGGATCGCGCACCCGTACCGCGAGCCTCGGCGCGGCCGGGACTTCAGTGCCCAGCACAAAGCAGTGGTCATAGCCGAGGCCGTAGAACAACTGCGGATCAGCCTGCCGGATCCGAGCGCCGAGCAACGTCGGCTGGCGGAAATCGAACGGCGTGCCGGCAACGGGAGCAATCTCCCCGGTCGGGATCTGTTCGGCGTCGGTCGGCAGGAACGCATCGCCCGCGATGGTCACCTCATGCCCCAACACATCGCCATTGGCGACGCCGGCAAGGTTGAAATACGGATGAGCGCTAAGATTGATGATCGTTGGCTTGGTCGTCTGGGCCTTGAACGCCAGACTGAGCCGATCGCCGTCAAGCTGATAGGTCGCCTCGACCGACACCTCGCCCGGAAAACCTTGATCCCCATCCGCGCTGACATGGGTTAGTACAAGACGCGGGCTGGCACCGCCTTCCGCCGCCGCGACCGTCCAGAACACCTTGTTGAAGCCGACCGCGCCACCATGCAGGGTAGCCTTCCCGTTGTTGGTCGAAAGCCGGTATGTCTGGCCGTCCAACGTGAAACTGCTGTTCGCGATACGGTTGGCGCTGCGGCCCAGCAAGGCGCCAAATGAACCACCGATCGTCGCGTACGGCTGGACATTGTCAAAGCCCAGCAGCACGTCGCCCTGACGACCCTGCCGGTCGGGGGCCGCGATGCTCACCATGCGCCCGCCGTGATCGGTAATGCGCACGCGCAACCGCGGATTCTCGAGCGTGTACAGTGTCGCCGGACGACCGTCGGAGGTTTGGCCGAATGGCTCTGATGCGAGAGAGGGGGGCATATCTGTCGCCTTCGACTGAACGTTCGTCATCTGCCTGCTTTGTGTTCCGCGCATCCACGTGCCGCTTGGCAGGATAGCGGTTGCGAAGGCTTTCATCAGATCGCGCCGCGGCCATCGCAATGCTGCCTCGGGGATCTTCCGCAGCTCATGCTGGGCGTCCGACTTGGCACGGTTACCGCAGTGAGCGAAGCAAGCCAATGATCTACACCCGCATCGGCATCAGCACATACAGCGCGCTGGTGTCCCCCGCGTCCTGCACTACCGTGGGCGCCGATCCGTCGGCGAAGCGGAACTCCACATGCTCCGGGATCTGGTCGGTAATGTCGTTCAGGTAGCGCGCCTGGAAGCCGATCTCCAGCGGGCCCGCATCGTATTTTACGTGATCGGCGTCGAGTTCCTCGCTGGCGGTGCCTTGCTCGGGGCTGGATGCGGACAGCGTCAGCAGATCGCGCGCCAGCGACAGCTTCACCGGGCGTGAACGCTCCGACGATATAGCCGCTACCCGGCCAACCGCATCGGAGAAATCCTTCTTGCCGACCCGTAGTACCTTGTCATTGCCGCGCGGGATCACCCGCTCGTATTCCGGGAATGTGCCGTCGATCAGCTTGCTGGTCAGCAGCATCTGGTCGGCGCGGAACTGAATGCGGGTATCGGACAGCGCGACCTCCACGTTGCCGGTGACCTCATCGAGCAATTTCCGCAACTCGTTGACCGTCTTGCGCGGAATGATGACGCCAGGCATCGACGCGGCCCCTTCCGGCAAGGGTTCCTCGACGCGCGCCAGCCGATGCCCATCGGTGGCGACCGCGCGCAGCACCTGCGTGTTGTCGCTGTCGGCATGGTGCAGATAGATGCCGTTGAGGTAGTAGCGGGTTTCTTCCGTGCTAATGGCAAACTTGGTGCGGTCGATCAGGCCGCGCAGGCTGTGCGCCGTCAGGCTGAACTTGTGCGGCAGGCTGCCCGCCGTCATGGACGGAAAATCCTCCACCGGCAGCACCACCAGCTTGGTGTCGTAGCGCCCGGCCCGTAACGACAGTTGCGCGTCGCCGCCCGCATGGTCCAGCTCTACCTCCGCCCCTTCGGGCAGCTTGCGGACGATCTCATACAAGGTGGCGGCGGGCGCGGTGCAGGCGCCGTTGCGGGTGGAGCTGGCCGGCACATCCTCCACGATGGCGATTTCCATGTCGGTCGCGGTCAGCGTCAGCTTGCCGTCGCGCACGGCGATCATGACGTTGGCAAGGATGGGAATGGTGTTGCGCCGCTCCACAACACTCTGGACATGGGCCAGCGCCTTGATCAGAGTGGCGCGGTCGGCCTTCAGCTTCATGGTCAGGTTCCTACTTGGGTCCGGCCGCTGCTTCTGACCCCCGCCCGGCGGGGAAGCAAGCGAGTCGCAACCACCAGTGTAGCAATCCGCGTCAAGGTCCGCCAAGGACCGTCATACAATCAGATGCGCTTCCTTCGCTGCGCGTCGATCACGAGCGGTCCAATCGTGCTGCCAATAACGGTCCGAATACGTCCTCCACCCCCGATATCAAGATTTGCACGCCAATGCAGAGCAGCAGGAACGCGGCAATGCGTGTCAGGGTGCGGCTGCCGGTCGGTCCCATCATTCGGACCAGTTGATCGGCGGAGCGATAGGTCACCCAGATCACCGCTGCCATCGCAACCGCCGCGCCTGTCATGCCCAGGAAGAACCATCCAAGCCCAGCGAACAGACGCGGGTGTCCGGCCCCGAGCGCAACCGCCACGGAGATCGTCCCGGGTCCTGTGGTCAGCGGAATGGTCAACGGAAACAGCGTGACATCGTCGACGCCTTCCGCCGAGGCGGCCTGTTCCTGTTTGTCCTCCTCGTGCGCCTCGGGGCTGTTCAGCATGTGCCAGCCGCTGATCGCCACGACCAATCCGCCGGCCACGTGCAACGCCGCCAGGGTGATGCCAAAAAACGCCAGCACGTAGGACCCGGCCCATAGCGAACCGACCATCACGACAAGCGCGTTCAACGCGACTTGCCCGGCCATGCGGGCCCGCGCCGGCGGAGGGCGGGACGCTGCGCGGGGCAAGCTTCGCGAAAGATAAAGGCGCCGCTGATCGGGTTGACGATGGAGAACAAGGCCGGAAAGCCGAGCAGGAAGGCCTTTACGGTTTCCTGCATGTGCGGCCCCAGAGGATTTTCCGCGTGACTGGAAACATAGGTTGCGCTGCTCCCAATGTGTCATCCCGACGCAGCTTGTTTTTGGCGTAGGCCGAGGACCCCTCCATTATGCCACGTTGAGCACCGCTAGTGCTCCGAGTCGCTGATATCGCGGGGTTCATGCTCCGTCGCCTAAAGCGCTATCACCGCGGGACCGGTGACGGGAGGTAGCTGCGCACCAGACGTGATCCACCGCATGGAGCAGGCAAGATTTGGCGCTGCACGCGGGGGCGTATCGGGGGCCTCGTGCTGCCGTCGACGCCGGTGACGAGCCGCTTGAGCCAACCAGTATTAGTGACGCACCCACCCTTGACGCGGCGTCGGCACCGGGAGGTTGGTGCCATACGCCAGGAGGTTCGCAGAAAGTCACGGGGCGGGGTTGATCTCCAGCGATGCCCCGGCGGCGAGCGCTTCCGTCCGCCCCTCGCACGCCACGGCCACTTCGCTCAGGTTCGCCGCATCGGAGGCAAGCCGCAGTGCCGTCCCATTCCAAGCCAGCTCGAATGCGCCGCCGCGGTAGTAGATGCCCATCTTGACTGGGCCGAGGCCGGAGGGCGGGGCAGGCGACAGGGTGACGCCGTGCTCGTCTACGTCGACGCCGAGGTAGAGCCGCTGCATCACGTCCAGCGTCGCCGCCATGGCCCCGAGGTGAATGCCCTCTTCCGCGCCTTTCTCCGACGGGTCGAGGTCGAGGCGCAGCGACTCCTGGTAGAGCACCCAAGACGCCGCCGGGTCCAGTCGCGCGAGAGCGCCCGCGCAGACGATGCGGGACAGGCTGGAGTCGTTCGACGTGCGCTCGAGATAGTAGCGCGCTGTGCGCAGGAGCTGGTCGTCCGTGACCTCGTATCCTAGGCGCGACAGCGTGTCCTTGAGCTGTGCGCCCGGCAGCATATAGGGCAGCACCAGCGTGTCCGCCTGTTTGGTGATCTGGTAGTCGTTGGTGCTCTTGCCCTCCGCCTCCAACGCCAGGTCCACGCGCCCCTCGCCTGGGTGATCGCGCTTGAACGCGTCGAGGTCGAGCGGCTGCAGCCGGTCGTAACCGCGGAACTGGCTGATGATCCCGTCGCCGTGGAACAGGACGAGGAGCCGCCGGCTGAGCAGGTCCCAGCGCGCGATCTCGTCCGCCCCCAGACGCAGCGCTCGGCAGAGGCCCTCGCGCCGCCGCCGCGGCAAGAAGTCGAGCATCTCGGGCACCCGCGCCAGCACCCAGGCCGCCATCACGTTCGTATGGGCGTTCGCCTCGATCCCAGGCGCGTCCGCCCCCGGCATCCGCGTGTGATACTCGTCCGGCCCGACCACGCCAGGGATGTCGAAGCGGCCGGTGGCCGGGTCGGGCCTGGCGGCGCTCGCCCAGAAGCGCGCGATCTCGATCAGCAGCTCCGCGCCGTCATCGGCCAGGAACTCGGTGTCGCCCGTGGCCAGGACGTAATGCCAAGTGTCGCGCGCGATCGTCAGGCCGACATGGCGTTGCCGCCGCGTATCGTCGCGCGTCCAGTGCCCATCGAGCGGATTAGGCTGCAGCAGCGGCGTCTCCTCCCGCCCGGTCGTCGCGCTGCGCCAGGGGAACATGGCGCCTCGCAGGCCGGCCTCCCGCGCGGCCTCCCGCGCCGCGCCGAGCCGCCGGCTGCGGTAGAGCAGCAGGGCGCGGGCCAAGCCCGGCAACCGCAGGGTGAGGAACGGGAAGGCGAACGCCTGATCCCAGAACACCTGGCCGAAATAGGCTTCCTGCCATCCGCGCGCGGGCAGCCCGGCGTCCAGCCCAGCCGTGTCGGGCGACACCGTCTGCAGCAGGTGGAAGGCATGCAGCCGCAGCGCGTCGCCAAGTGCCCCTGGCCCCGCGTCCACCAGGCAGCGATCCCACAGGCGCCCCCAGGCGATCTCCTGGTCCGCCCGCAGCGCCTCGAACGGCGGCGCCTCACGGACGGTCGCGAGTGCGGTGTCGCCGGGATCGAACACCACCGCATCGCGCCCCGTACAGATCGCCGCCGTCTTTTCCACTTGGACAGGTTGCCCGGCGCTGACGACACAGGTGATGCGTTCCGCGACGGCGTCGCCGTCCTGCCCTGCCTCGCGCATTGTGACCTCGGCACCGGCAACACTCGTGCGCGCGGCGATGGCGATGGCGACGCGGGACCGCGCCAGATGGGTGCGGAGCAGGAGCGTGCCGGCCGCGTCCTCGCCCGCGACGTCGCTAAGCAACCGGCGCACGCCGGGCGCCTCTTGCGGCCAGTTGCCGTTGCAGACGGCGCCGTCCAGGGCGGAGCGTATTTCGATTGCGCCCTCCCAGCCTTCCGGGGCCAGCTCCAGGCGGAGGGCCACGAGGTTCGGCCGCGCCAGGCTGACCAGGCGACGCTCGCGCAGCCAGGTGCGCCGGCCCTGCCCGTCGCGGAGCAGCGCATCCCGGCCGGCGATCCCGTGCCGCGTGTCGAGGCCGTGCCGGTAGCAGAGAACTTCCGCCGACGCGATGGAGACCCACGCCGCCTCGCCCTGCGCGCGAAAGCAGAGCGGCAGCCAGTTCGGCAAATTGACCAACACGTCATGGACGATCTGCTCGCCGTCCACCGCCTCGTCACGCCGGTCGTACAGCCCGGCGCGGTAGGTGCCGGGGTAGTGATGCTCGTCTGTCACGGCGCAGGTCGCGGCGGCGCGCACGAAGAGCACGCCATTGCCGAGGGCGAGCACGGTTTCGCGGCGCCGCTCGTCCGCCGGGTCGTAGGCGTCGAACACGACGTCCCAGGTGTCGTCAGGATCACAGGTCACGCAGGCCTCGGGCGAGGTCGGGGAGCAGGGACTTGATCCGTGCGCGGTCGGGATAGGCGGGCTGCGATCCCCATTTTGTCACGGCAAGGTGCGAGGCCGCGGTCGCGAACAGCGCGGCGTCGCGCGGCGACCTGCGTTCCAGGACCGCCACGGCGAGCGCGCCGGTGAAGGCGTCGCCCGCGCCGGTCGTATCCACGACGGAAACGTCCATGGGCGGAATATGCGTGACGGCGCCGCCCTGCTCAGCGAGCACGCAGCCGCCATCCTCCAGCTTCACAAAGGCGAGTCGCGGCCCGATTGCCGAGAGGCGCCCCGCCGCCTCCGCCGCGCTCGCTGGGTCCGTCACTTTGACGCCAACAAGCACGCCAGCCTCGGCGGCGTTGGGAGCCACGGCGAAGGCGCCCGCGATCACATCGCGTTCGGCCCGCTCCGGCCAGGACGGATCGAGCACGACGGCCATGCCCCGCGCTCGCGCGGCCTGCATCGCTCGCCGGACGACGCTTGCCGGTATCTCGTAGTCCACGGCCAGGACCGATCCGACGGGCGCCGCCGCGATCCGGTCCGCCACGGCCTGCGTTGCCTGGTCGTCCCAGCAATCGTTGGCGTTGCCGGCGAGAATGATGGCCTTCTTGCCGCCAGGCGGGACGGCGATGACGGAGAACGCCGTCGGTTGCCCGGTTGCGACGGACACACCACTCAGGTCAACCCCGGCGTCGCCCAGCGTGCCGAGGGCCTGCGCGCGCAGGTCGTCGTCGCCGACGCGGCCGAGGAGATGCGCGGGAACACCGAGGCGCCGAGCCAGGAACGCCCGGTTGGCCGCCTTGCCGCCGGACAGGCGCGTAAAATCGTGGGCCGGTAGAGTCTCGCTGCTGCCGACAGGGCGTTCTAATCGAACTTGGAAGTCGGCGTTGATGCTGCCGAGGGAGAGGAGAGTGGGATCCACCACACTGTGTGTCCTGGGATTGGGCACGCCGCGCGGGCACCGCGACGATTGCGCCAGTCATGAACGAAGCCGGTGCTGCGCGGCAATTAAGTTTCAGTGAAAGTGGCGGCGGGAGACGCGGGATCGCGCTCTACAGGGTGTTGCGCCGATACTGCCCTTGCTGTGGTTCGCCGCTCACTACGGCGCCAGACGTCGTGCCCGACGTGTTGTTGAGTTCACGAAGGCGTGGAATGGAACCCTAGGCACCGGCGTCCGCACCATGGCTTTGATCCGTGCCGCCATCAGATCCTAAATCATTACGAAACGGCTGTTCGACCAGCTGTCCCTGGTCGGCGCCCCGGGCAGCACTGGACTAGGAAAGCGCCGGGCGTTTGTCGGCCCAAGGCTGGATCTGCTCGAACGCGGCGGCGGCCTGCAGCACCCCCAGGTCGTCGAAGCGCTTGCCGACGATCTGCAAGCCGACCGGCAGACCCTCGGCGGTGAAGCCGCACGGCACGCTGGCGGCGGGGTTCCAGGACATATTGAACGGATAGGAGAACTCGGCCCAACTGACCCAGTCCCAGTCGTGCCGCGGCCAATGGTCCGGCATCAGCTTCTCAGCCGGGAACGCGGCCACGGAGACGGCCGGGGTCAGCAGGAAGTCCCAGTCCTCGAACCAGCGGTGGATGTCGGCGATGTACGGCATCTTGCGTTCACGCGCCGCCTGGTACTCGGCGACCGAGACATTGTCGGCCGCCCTGATGCAAGCCACCAGACCGGGGTCCATCTTCGCCTCCCACACCTCCAGGTACGGCTGCAGGCGGGTCATATGGGCGGACCAGAAGAAGCGAATCAGCTCGGGTCCCGCCGGGGCCCAGGGCGTCTGCACCTCCTCCACCATGGCACCAAGTTCGATGAAACGTTCCGCGGCGGCCTTGACCAGGGCGGCGACATCGGGATCGACGCGGGCGACGCCGAGGTCGGGGCTGTAGGCGATGCGCTTGCCCTTGATGCCTTCATGCAGCCTGGCATGGTAGGCGGCAGGGCCGGCTTCCAGCGTGGTGTAGTCCAGCGGATGCGGGCCGGCCATGACCTCCAGCAGCAGGGCGCTGTCGGCGACGGTGCGGGTCATCGGACCCATGTGCGACGTCAGGTCGGCGGTGCCGACCGGGTAATACGGCACTCGACCGAAGCTCGGCTTTAGCCCGAAGACGCCACAGAAATGCGATGGCATGCGGATCGATCCGGCGCCGTCGCTGCCCTGATGCAGCGGCCCGAATCCGGCGGCGCAGGCGGCTCCCGCGCCAGCCGAGGACGCCCCCGCGTTATAGCCGAACTTCCATGGGTTATGCGTGATGCCGGTCAGTGGCGAGTGCGACACGCCGGTCCAACCGAACTCGGACGTCGTGGTCTTGCCCAGGATGATGGCACCCTCATCCTTCAGCCGCGGCACGACGGGCGTGTCTTCGGTGGGTTGATGGCCCTGCATGATCAGGCTGCCGCTCTGCGTCGGCATGTCCTTGGTGATGGCGAGATCCTTGATGGTGACCGGCACGCCATGCAGCCGGCCGATCCGGTCGCCCGACATCAATTTGGCTTCGGCCTGACGGGCCGCGGCCAGGGCCTGGTCGGCGGCCAGGTAGGCGAATGCATTGACCTTCGGCTCCAGCGCTTCGATCCGGCCGAGCAGCGCCTGCATGTATTCGACCGGCGACAACTGCCTGGTGCGGATCAGTTCGGCCAGCTTGGTAGCCGGCAGGAAGCCCAGGTCGGCAGAATCCATTTTGTTCCTCGTCTGGCTGATATGTCGGTTGGTTAATAGGTGGCGCGGCCGCCGGAAACGTCGAAAACCGCACCGGTGGAAAAACTGCACTCGGCGCTGGCCAGCCACAGGATCAGCGAGGCGACCTCATCGATTTCGCCAAACCGGCCGATCGGGATCTTCGACAGCATCCAGTCGATCTGCTGCGACGTCATCTGGTCGAAGATGGGCGTCTTCACCGCGGCGGGGGTGACGCAGTTGACGCGAATCTCGCTGACCGCCAATTCCTTTCCCAGCGATTTGGTCAACCCGATCACCCCGGCCTTGGAAGCGGAGTAGGCGGACGCGTTGGGGTTTCCCTCCTTGCCGGCGATCGAGGCGATATTCACGATCCGCCCATAGCCGTTCGCCTGCATGAACGGCACCATGGCTCGGCAGCAGTAGAAGACGCCCTTCAGGTTGATGTCGATCACCCGGTCCCAGGCGGCGACGGGATAGTCCCAGGTCGGGTGGTTGGGGCCGGTTATGCCGGCGGAGGTCACCAGGATGTCGATTTTCCCGAGCGCCGCGGCGGTGGTCTCGGCGGCGCGGTGAACCGCGTCGGGGTCGGTCACGTCCAAGGTTACGATGTGCGGGGCGCCTGAGCGCACCAGGCTAGCTTCGTCCATATCCCAAAGGCTTAGCCTGGCACCCTCCGCCGCAAGGCGGCGGGCGACGCCGGCGCCGATGCCTGACGCGCCACCGGTGACGATGGCGCCACGCCCTTCGAACCGTTCTACCATGACTGGCTCCCGCTGCTGGCCCCGAGTTTGGACCGGTCAGTGTGTGCCGATCGCCGGGTTTTGGTCCAGACCCTTGTCGCGCTTGGGATTCCGGTATCGATGGATGCGGCGAACGGCAGGGCCATGCTCTGTCTCGCGCTGGTACCAATTGGCTTTCGTAATCAGTGGCCGATTTTAATCTTTTGTTGACGGGCCATGGATTAGTCTGTCCGCGACATAGTCTCCGGAACCGGAACTTCGCGAAAAACTCGCATTGTCGGATATCCGCGAAAAAACCGTTCGCGTTACAGAGCGAGAATAGCATAGATGGCCACATTAAATTCAACGAATTCGGATGCCTACGCCTGGATCGGCGCAAGTGGCGGGTCGTGGGACACCCCGGCGGACTGGACCGACACCACGGCGCAGACCGACCCGGCAATCAATGTTCCGGGAACGCTGACGCCGGTGACCATCGCCGGATCGATGGGGTCCTCCACTTTGGCCATCGTGGATGACGGCGATGCCGCGAGCGTAGGACTGACCGGCACTGTCAACCTTGCCGGCACTTACGCGATCGGCGGCATGCTGGCCGTTGGCTCTGTGGCTGTCGTTCCGGGTCTGCCGCCGACGACGACATTGGCAGCAGGCACACTGGAGCTGTCGAGTCAGGGAACAATTTCGGCGGGCACCGTCGATGTTTCGGACGGCACGCTTTCGCTTGACGCCGGCACGCAGATTACCGCCGCGGGATCAGTTACGATCGGTCTCCCGAGCGGTGACGCCGTGCCTTATAACGGCGGGTTCGCTACGACGACCGGCGCCTCCGGTTCGATCGACCTGGCTTCAGGTGCCACGCTTTCGGCGGGAGGCGACCTGTTGGTCAACGCCGGCACGCTGGAAAACGAGGGCGGCCTGGTTCGCCTCGGCGGCACGCTGAACGTCGGAACAGCGACCACTAGCTTGGCCACGCCGTCGGAGGTTCGTGTTGAAGAGGGCGGAACACTGACCGTCGGCGGCGGCCTCTCCGAGCTCAACGGTGACATCCTTGTCGGCGGCGCCGGCTCGACGCTGGTTACGAGCGGGACCCTAGTCGCGACAGGCGGGGGCAACACGGATTTTTATATTTTTTCTGATCTGATTGACTCTGCGCTCTACTCCGGTGACTTAGCCGTCCTGGATGGCGGCTTCGCGCAACTCGGCGGGCTCGTGCTGAATACTAGTCCGGCGGTCAACAATCTCAGTCCTGCCGGCATCACGGTCGACAACACCTCTACGATCGAAATCGGCACGACCGGAGGGGCGGCGGCCGGCGCCATTACCATCGATTCCGGCCGGACCATTACCAGCAGCACGACCGCGAGCTTTTCTGGCAACCTCGTTGACAACGGCATCCTCGCCATAACCGGCGGTCTGTTGACCCAAACCGGCGACATCTCGGGTAGCGGCACCATACAGATCGGCGCGGATGCGACCTGGCTGCTGGATGGCACCATCGCCGCCACCGACACCATTTCCATGCTCGGCACGAACGCCGTGCTGTCGATTGGCAGCGTCGTCACCCATAGCGGCACCTCCACCGTCTCCACACCCGATACGGTCGGCGCAACAATCATCGGCTTCCAGGTCGGCGACAGTCTCGTTCTGGCGCAGCCGGTCAGTGCCGCCACCTACACCGCCGGCACCGCCGGCAATCCCGGAACGCTGGTGCTGGGCGATGGCACCGGCACGATTGAAACGCTGCTGCTGACTGGCAACTTCACCGGCGAAAATTTCACCGTCAGCCCAGGCGCCGGCGCCACCAGCAACGTCACCATACAAGCCCCGCCCAGCATCACCGGCCTGCTGGCCCATCAGCCAGGGTCCGATAACGCTGCTTCGGCTCCGTTTGCCGCAATTGCGGTTAGCGATGCCGTGCCCAATGCCGCACTCAATGCCAGCATCCTGCTGACCAGCGACGGCTCTGCCACCGACACCAATGGCCTGCTGTCCGGCACCGGGCTGCGCAGGACCGGCATCGGCACCTACACACTCGCTGCCACCGATGCCGGCACGCTCAAAGCAGAGCTGCGGGCGCTGATGTTCACGCCGACCGACCATCAGGTCGCACCAGGCTTCAGCGTCATCACCAATTTCGCCCTGACGGTCGCCGACGGCGGCGCGACCACAAATGCCAATACCAGCATCGCGGCCATAGCACAGGACACCACAGCCGGCGTCACGCCTCTGCCAGCCAGCCAGGTTGCGGCCTACGGTGCCAACGTGACGCCGTTCGGCGGCATCGCGGTCACTGATCCCGACTTCGAGGCCGCGACCAGCGCCACCATTGTCCTGACCAACGACGGCAGTCCCAGCGATGCCAATGGTGCCCTGACCGGTAACGGCCTGACGAAGATCGGCGCCGGCACCTACAGCCTCACCGCCACCACCCCGGTCAGCCTGAGTGCCGAACTGCAGGCCCTGACGTTCACTGCCACGGGGGCGGGAGCCGCGCCGGGCAGCCAGGTTACCACCGGCTTCAACGTGGCGGTCGTCGCCGAGGGCGCCAAGACCACCAACGCCAGCACCAGCGTGACTTTCACGACGCCGGACCAGGAGTTCGATGTAACTTATTATCTAAAGGAAAACCCCGACATCGCCGCGGCTGGCGTCGATCCGTTGACCCATTATGAAGACTATGGATGGAAGGAAGGACGCAATCCCGATCCTTACTTCAATACCACCTACTACCTGAACCAGAACCCGGATGTAGCCGCGACCGGCATCGACCCGCTGATCCATTACGAAGAATATGGTTGGAAAGAGGGCCGCGATCCAAGCATCGACTTCAGCACGAGCAAGTATCTGCAGGCCAATCCGGACGTAGTTGCGGCGGATGTCGATCCGCTTTACCACTTCCTTCAATATGGGGCGCCTGAGGGGCGCATGGCGTTCATGGCTCAACCCAATGCTGTGGGCCCGCAGAATCCCCTGGTTGATAACAGCTACTACTTTTCCCAGTATGCGGATGTGGCGGCGGCTGGCGTCGATCCGTTTGCCCACTACGATGGGTCCGGCTGGCACGAGGGGCGCAATCCGGATGCGTTGTTCAACACCAGCTACTATCTGGCGCAGAATCCGGACGTAAAGGCCGCGGGCGTCGATCCTCTGATTCACTATGAGGGTTTCGGCTGGAAGGAAGGCCGCGATCCGAGCGCCAGATTTCTCCACGACAAAATACCTGAACGCAAATCCCGACGTGAAGGCTGCCGGCATCGATCCCTTGGTCCACTACGAGTTGTTTGGGAAAACCGAGGGACGGGCGATCTATCATGTATAGCGCAGGCCGCGGCGACAGGCCCGGAGGAGGCCGGCTCAGCAAAGCCTGACGAAGGCGCCTGTCGACCAGCCGGGCCCGCGGCGCGGCGGCCCCAATGCCTTTCGGGTTGTCGTTACCGCCAGCGAAGATGCAACCCATTGCCTTGATGACGCTGGTGGGATATTCCACCATCGACATGACAAATGGCCGCTTGAGCGTCTTGCCGCATCGTTGGACAGCGCCGGCACCGCCATCACCGCGGCCACCGTGACCGCCGTCTGCGACAGGTTCGGCAGTTCCAGCCAACTCCAGACCAGCGGCACCAACATCACGCCAATGCCGGCGCGTAGCGCGTGCTGCACCGCCGGCCACTGAGCACCCAACAGGTCTGACCAGCCCGGTGAAGGTGAGCGCGGCGCAGCCTCGGCATCCGGCCCTGCCAGAATCAGGGCCAGCAGGATCGCGGCCAGGGTACCAATCGTTACTTCCGCTGTACGGTTGCAGGCAACGTCCAGTGCTGAGAGCGGATCGCCGAGCAGCTGCGAGCAACACCATGTCGGCGGTCACGGCGCCGAGCAGCCAGGCATAGCCATGTCCGCTGACCAACAGACCCAGCACACCGCAGGTGCTGACCACCAACAGAACCAGACTCAGCGCGATCAGATCCCTGATCAGCCAGGGGCTCAACAGCAGCGCCGAGCGCCGCACCGGCCGCCGTGCCGATGATTCGCAGGGCACCGCGTCTGGATCGAGGTTGGGGCGGTGGCCTGTGTGCGAGACAAAGGCGCTGATCGCCGCCCACCATACCGCATCGACATGCACCGCCAAAGCCGACCGTCGTTGCCAACGCCACTGCGAGCGCGGTTATGGCGCAGTGCGGATCCGCGTCCAGGCGAACAACCGTAGCTCAACCACTTCGTGGCGTAGTGCAACGGCGATATCGCCGCACGGCACGGGCAAACGATGCCATGGTGATCGACAGTTCGGTCACGGCAGGATCAGAACCCGGGCGGCGGCGCCCATATGAGCTTCAGACTCGGCCGCCGGATCAACCAAGAGTCAGCGTGACCGGAAAGCGACGCTGCAATCGGATCCAGTCGGTGGTGGGCGCGACGTAGGCCAGCAGCCGCTCGGGTGTCGGATTGCGGCTGATGCCACGGGCTATTCCCGCGACCTTTGCCCGCCGCAGGTGCCAAGGCTCGGCATCCAGCGATACCCAAGCCGTGTCTCCAGGCGCGAATCTGCATGGCTAAGGCCGAGCGCCCGCGCGATTCTCGTACGTGCATGGGGACTAGCCCGAGCTAGGCCGGGCGGTCTCTCCTGGCCGTCGGTCTACGTCGAAAGCTGCTCCAGCACCGCGCGAGATTGGCGGATACCCAGAAAGCGGATCAGCACCGCCGGCAGCACCGCGCCGGGGATGGCAATCCACAGCACCCAACCAAGGTGGTTCGGCCCCAGCGCGTAGATCGGGCCAAGCAGCGTCACGCCGGCCCAGGCGCCGAGGTGGCCGAGACCGTCGGTCCAGGCGAACGCTTTCGAGCGCATGCGCGTCGGATAGGCGACAGCCGTGTAGTTGTACAGGTTGAACAGGAACAGCCCTGTGCCAATGCGGCTGACGATGTAGCAGGCTGCGATAATCCACAGGTTGGGCACCATCCACGCCACCGTCCAGGACACGGCGAACATGATTTCGACGACGAAGATGACGTCGCGACGCTCCACCCGCTCACCCAGCCTGGCATTGACCATGAAGCCCGCGAACAGCGCGGCATAAGCGACGGCAATGGTCAGGAAGACGAAGTGTGCGGAGGCGCCGTGGTCCACCATGAACACCGCGGCGAAGGCACCGACACCATAGATCAGCCCCGCATACGCCAGCAGCCACACGAAGATCAGCACCCAGGTGCGGCGGCTATACAAGGGGTTGGTGAACAATTCCCGCCAAGAGCTATCCACGGCCGAGATCACCGGGTTGCGTTGCGTGTCGGGCGGCGGCAGCGGCACTTGGGAGAACGCCTGGCAGCGCTGCTCATAAAGCGCCATCACGCGTTCGGCTTCCTCGTGGCGTCCATGTGCCTCCAGCCATCGGGGTGATTCAGGCAGTATCCAATACAGCAGCGGCAGCAGGATCAATACCTCGATGGCCGCGCTGACCCATAGGAAGATCTGCCAGTGGCTGGGGATCCAGGCGAACGCGAGCAGATTGACGCCGACCGCGACCAGCGCCGTGACCCCTTGGGAGGTGAGCAGCACGCGGTTGCGGACCTCGGGGGACGTCATTTCCGACAGGTAGACCGAGTGCGTTGCGACGATGCCGCCGACCCCCAGGGTGCTGAGCACGGACAGCACCACCATCCAGCCGAAATCGGTCACATAGGCGAACGGCCAGATGCAGATGCCGCCCAGCAGCGTCGCCAGCAGGATCGCCGGACGACGGCCGTATCGGTCGGCCACCCAGCTCATGATGTAGACGCCCAGCAGCACGCCGAGACCGACCTGCAGCGCCTGGATCACCGCGTACTGCACCACGTCGATGACGTGGTTCGGCCGCCAGACAAACGGATACAGTCTTGCACCGATGCCGTCGGTGTCGAAGATGATGAAGCCCCAGGTCATCTCCACCAGGATCGCCAGCCGCCATTGCACGCGGGTCAGTGGCAGTCGATCGACGCGCGCCGCCATGATCCCGTCGAACGTGGTTCGCGCAGCCATTCGTGATCCCCCTGAAGCCAGTCTCACGCCAGTCGTCGAATTACATACCGATCGAGAAACCGCCATCGACCGGGATCGCCGTCCCAGTCACGAAATCGGAGGCCGGGCCGGCGAGGAATGCGGCGATGCCGGCCATGTCGGCGGGGGTGCCCCAGCGGCCATGCGGCGTGCGCTTCTCGACGCTGTCGTGCAGGCCCTGCACCTGCTGGCGAGCTCGTTTCGTCAGATCTGTATCGATCCAGCCGGGCAGCACCGCGTTGACCTGAATGTTGTCCTTCGCCCAGGCCGTCGCCATGGCGCGCGTCATCTGCACGATGCCACCCTTGCTCGCCGCGTACGGCGTCGCATAGGGCGCGCCGAACAGCGACATCATCGAGCCTATGTTGATCATCTTGCCGCCGCCAGCTCGCAGCATGGCCGGGTAAGCCGCCTGCGAGCACAGGAAGGCGCTGGTCAGGTTGGTGTCCAGGACGTGGTGCCACTCCGCCTCGGTGAAGTCCTGCGGCATCTTGCGGACCGAGGTGCCGGCGTTGTTCACCAGGATATCGACGCGGCCGTATCGTGTCTGTGTGCCGGCGATCAGGGCCACGCAATCGGCCTTCTTGGTGACGTCGGCGGCGATGAACACGGCGTCGGTACCGGCCTCATGCAGCGTCGTGAGCGCGGCTTCCGCCTTGTCCTCGTTACGGCCGGCTATGACGATGCTGGCGCCGCAGGCAGCGATGCCCTGCGCCATGCCCAGCCCGATGCCGCCGTTGCCGCCGGTGATGATGGCGACTTTGTTGGTCAGATCGAACAGTTTCATCTGGCTTCCCGTCTCGGACGTTGGGCGCAGCATGATGGGTCGCATCATGCCGCGCAAGGCGTTCCCAGGGCAGTCTCGCGCCTTACGGCGTGATGCGGGTCTCCGCCAAATGGTCAAAGTGCCTTCGGAACGTGCCCAAACCCATTGTCTGCGAGCGCAACTCGATGATCAGGTCCTGCATTTCGGCCTCCGGCACCAGCGCCTCCACGTCGTCCCATCCCGGCCATCCCTCCCGTTCTGCGTAGCCCAGGATCTGGCCGCGCCGTCCGCTCAGCAAGCGCTGCGCCCGCGCCGTGTAGTCGTTCGGCACGCTGATGGTGACGTGGTCGATCGGTTCCAGCAGCACCGGGTCGGCTTTCGCCATCGCCTCCTTCATGGCGATCTGGGTGGCGGTCTTGAACGCCATGTCGGAGCTGTCGACCGAATGGAAGCCGCCATCCGTCAGGGTGACCGCGATGTCCACCACGGGATAGCCGAAGGGTCCTTTACGGGTGGCTTCCTCGGCTGCCTCACCGACTGCTGGGATAAAGTTGCGCGGCACGGAACCGCCGACGATCTTGTCGATGAACTGAAACCCTTCGCCGCGCGGGCGGGGGGCAACGTCGATCTTGACGTCGGCGAATTGTCCGTGACCACCGGTCTGCCGTTTCAGCCGGCCATGCTCGTGCACCGGCTTGCGGATGGTCTCCTTGTACGCCACGTGCGGCTTGTGGGTCGTCAGCTTCAGGCCGAAGTTGCGAGCCAGCCGCTCGACGGTGGTCAGCAGGTGCATCTCGCCCTGGCCGTGCAGCGCGGTTTCGGCGGTGTCCTGGTCCTGGGTGATGAACAAGGACGGGTCCTCTTCGGCCAGCTTGTGCAGCGCGCCGGATAGTTTCACATCATCCTTCCGATCGGTGGTGGCGATCGCCAGTGCGTAGACCGGAGGCGTTGGTTGCGGGAAGGGCAGGGGCTCCGCGGCGGCTGCTGGCGAAACGGTGGCGCCGGTCGCCACGCCATCCAGGCGTCCCAATGCGACGATGTCGCCCGCTTGCGCCTCCGGCACCTTGGTCAGTTCGCCGTTCAAGAAACGATAGATGCCGCCTAGGCGGGTGCCGCCGAGGCTGGCGCCGTCGCGGATCGAGCCGTTCCAGACCCGGGCGTAGGACAGCTTGCCGGTGTGACCGGCGTAGACCGTCTTGAATACCTGGGCCAACGGCGGCCCGTCCGGGTTGATCGCCTTGCGTTCGGCGGTTTCGCTAGCGGCCGGCGTATCGTGTCGCAGCGCCTTCCACAGCCGGCGGACACCATTGGCATGTTCGGCGGAGCCGAGCAGCACTTCGATCACCGCGCCGGCCTGCAGGTCCTTGCGCATATCGCGATAGAGTTCCTCGGGCGTCGGCTTCACGTCCTCCAGCACTTTTTCCAGCAGTTCGTCGTCGCGATCGGCCAGGGTCTCGACCAGCGAGCCCAGGGCGGCCTGTTCCTCGGCCCGCATCGCGGCGGGGACCTGCATCAGTTCGGAGGCCTGGCCCTTGCGGTAGCGGTAGGCCCGTTCGCTCATCAGGTCGACGTAGCCGCTGACTGCCTGGCCGTCGAAGATCGGCACCTGGCGCAGCACCAGCGGGCAGGAGGCATGGCCCTGCAGGCCCGACAAGGTGTCGGCGACGCTGCCGTCCAAGGTGTCGATCTTGTTGATGAAGGTGATATGCGGAACATTTTCTTCCCGCAGCGTCTTCAGCAGGGGCGCCACCGTGGCGGCTTTCGCGGCATTCGGCTCGACCACCACCACCGCGATGTCCACCATGGCCAGCGCGGCGCGGGTTTCCTGGGCGAACTCGATGGACCCCGGGCAGTCCAGGATCGACCAGTCGTCGCCGAGGTAGCTGCAATGTCCAAGGCGTATCTCGGTGGTCATCGGGCGGTTGCGTGGATCGGCGGGGCGCTTCACCGGGGCGCCCGCGGCATCGAGCAGGGCCTCGAAGAGCGTTGATTTGCCGCTGCCGTAGGGGCCCACCAGAGCCACCGAGCGGGGACCGCCGACGTTTCTTGTTTCGGACATGGCCGTACCTCCTTCATTGTCGAAGGCGCAGCCGAACGTGGCCCGTGCAGAGCGGGCACCCGGAGCGCCCCCGTCGAAGGATGCTAGCGCATCTGAGGCCGCTAGCGAACCCGCTGCGTAGCCGCTGGCGCCGGGTCGGTATCGCAAGCGGTGCCGCGCGCCCAGTTATTGAGGAAAACCCTTGAAGGTGCTCGGGATACGCTGGATCGCTTCAATCGTGGCTCGCCGGGTCGCTACACTGGTGCCCGGAGCGAAATCGACCGAGACCGTATCGACGATGCCGCCGTAGCGCTGCTCGATTGCCTCTGGCAATTCGTCGTAGGTGGCACGCGCGACGAACAGGTCCAGCACATCGTCCGGCACCTGCGCCGCCATCTGGTTCCATTGTCCCTGCTTTGACATCTCCGTCAGCTTCACGCCCAGGTCGGACACACCGTGCAGGTCGAACACGCCGCGATAGGCGGGGGTCGAGCCGTAGAAGGCGACGCGATACCGCACCTTCTCGACTGCCTCCCGCACCGCGGCCGCGTCGGGTCCGGTGGCGATGAAACCGCCACCGGTGATTTCAAACGTTTCAAACGACTTGCCGGCGGCCGCAAGTTCCTGGGCGAGCAGCGGGCGGACCACTTGTTCCAGATAGGCGCGGGTGGCAAAGCTGTGCAACCGCACGCTGTCGGCAACCCGCGCCGCGGTCTTCAGCATCAGCGGACCAACCGCCGCCATCGCCATCGGCGGCAGCTTCAGGTGCTGCGCCGGCGGCGAGAACTCCGGTGTCATCAGCGAGAAATTGTAGTAGCGTCCTTGGTAATTCAGCTTCTCTCCATACTCCCAGCAGCGGAAGATCGCGCGCAGGGCTTGCACGTACTCGCCAAGGCGAGCAGCGGGCGCGATCCAGGGGACGCTGAACCGGCGCTCGTTGTGGGCTTTGACCTGGCTGCCCAAGCCAACCACGAAACGGCCCTTCGAATGGGTGTGCAGGTCCCACGCCTGGTTGGCGACGATCATCGGACTGCGCGGAAAAGCAATGGCGACCGAAGTGACCAGTTGCACCCGCTCGGTTGCCAGCGCGGCGAACGCCAAGGGCGCGAACGGGTCGTGCTTCAACTCGTTGCTCTGGACGCTGTCGAACCCGTCTGCCTCGGCCTGGCGGGCGGCGGGACCACAGGCGGCCCAGTCATGCCCTGGCAGACTCATGGCGACGCGCATCGGCATTTTCCTTTGTTGAACCGGTTCGGCAATTTGCAGCCGGAGATGTCCTCTCGTAAAGCGGAGCCACGATCTGGAGGTGGTTCATGAGCAGTCTCATCGGGAAAGTCATCCTCGTCACCGGCGCCAGCCGTGGCATTGGCGCCGCCGCGGCCACGGCCCTGGCGAGGGCGGGCGCCACCGTGGTGCTGACGGCACGCGATGCTCGGTTGGTGGGGAAGGTGGCACAATCCATCGTCGCCGCCGGAGGGACCGCCTCGGCGCAGGCCTGCGACGTGTCCGACTTTGGTGCCCTGCAGGCCTTGGTCGCCGCAACAAGAGACCGCCTCGGCAGGTTGGATGCCTTGGTCAACAACGCCGGCGTCATCGAGCCGATCGCCTCGATTGCGACAAGCGATCCCGCCGCCTGGGCGCGCAACATCGAGATCAATCTGACCGGTGCCTACCACGCCATCCGCGCCGTGCTGCCGGGGATGATCGCCGCCGGTGGCGGAACGATCGTCAACGTGTCCTCGGGCGCCGCGATCCGCCCGTTGGAGGGATGGAGCGCCTATTGCAGCGCCAAGGCCGGGCTGCACATGCTGACCCGTGCCGTGGCCCTGGAAACCGCCGGAAAAGGCATCCGCGTCTTCGGCTTCCAGCCCGGCACCACGGACACCGACATGCAGGTGCTGATCCGCGCCTCCGGCGTGAACCCGGTCAGCCAGATCCCCCGCGGCAACCTGACGCCGGTCGCGCATCCGGCAGCGGCCATCGTCTATCTGTGCACGCCGGCGGCGGACGATCTGAACGGGCAGGAGTTCAGCCTGCGCGATGAACCGTTCCGCGCCCGCCTGAACCTGGAGCCGGCATGATGGACGCCCGCGCCACGACCGGCCCGCTGGACGGCATCAAGGTGGTCGAGATCGGCCAGGCGCTGGCCGGTCCGTTGGCCGGCGTGATCCTGGCCGACATGGGCGCCGACGTCATCAAGATCGAAAAACCCGACGGCGGCGACGATGCCAGGCTGTGGGGCCCGCCCTTCGTCGATGGCGACTCGGTCAGCTTTCACACCAACAACCGCGGCAAGCGCTCGGTGACGCTGGACATCAAGAACGCGGCTGACGTGGCGAAGCTGAAGCGGCTGGCGCGGGATGCCGACATCGTCATCCAGAACCTGCGCCCGGGCATCGTCGACGAATTAGGGATCGGCCCGGAGGCGCTGACGGCGGTCAATCCCAGGCTGATCTATTGCTCGATCTGGGCGTTCGGCTATACCGGCCCACTGAAGCTGGCGCCGGGGTTCGACCCATTACTGCAATGTTATGGCGCGGTGGTGACCTTGACCGGTCGGCCGGAGGATCCGCCGACCTTCTGTGCGCCGGCGATCAACGACACCGCCACCGGAATGTGGTGCGTCATCGGCGCGCTGGCGGCGCTGCAGCAGCGTGCCCGCACAGGCCGGGGCTGCGTCGTCGATTCGTCACTGTTCGAGAGCGCGGTCGCCTGGGTACAGGGGCCGCTCAATACCTACAACGTCACCGGCACCCTGCCGGCTCGGCATGGCGCGGCCAGCGCAACTCTGGCGCCCTATCAGATCTTCGAAACCGCCGACCGGCCGATCTGCATCGCCGCCGGCAATGACCGGCTGTTCGTTAAGCTGGCCCGCGCCATGGGGCATCCCGAGTGGTGCGATGACCCGCTGCTGTCCGACGGGCGCAAGCGGGCCGCTAACCGGCAGGCGCTGGTGGACGCGATGCAGCCGGTGTTGTTGACGCGAACGCGGCAGGACTGGATGGGCATCATCGGCGAGGCCGGCGTGCCTTGTGCGCCGGTGAACAACATCGCCGAACTGGCGGCAACCGAGCAGTTGCAGGCGATGGACCTGATGCGAACGTTGCCGGGGAGCGAGTTGAAGATCGTCGGGCTGCCGATCACCTTCGATCGGCAGCGGCCGCATCCGCGGAGCGATTTGCCGAAGCTGGGGGCGCATAACGGGGAGGTGTTCGGGGAATAGTTGCGTTCTGTACATACATATCCAACCGCTAATGCGACACCGCCCCCACATCGATGTGACACCGGCTCCCCAAGTGTCATCCCCGGCCCCTCCAATGTCATTCCCGGCGGCTCCCCAAGTGTCATCCCCGAAGCGCAGGACCGGGGACCCACGTCTTTGTCCCTCCAGCCCAGCCACTTGAGGGCCCCCGATCCCGACTTGATAAGGACAAGCTATGCGGCCTACTGACGCTTGGCCACGGCCCCGACTTCGTCGACACTCTTGCCCTTGATCTCATCCGCCGTGACACGCTTGGTGATCAGAAGCATCGTCATGCTGTTGTAAGAAGGGTCGAAGGCGTCGCTGGAAGACTGTCCGTCCGTCCTTCAGCCGAGCATTCACGTCGGCGAAGACCGCCGGGAGATTGTCCGTCTCGATTTCCCAGATCATCATGTAGCGCTGCGGCTGTGTCCCATCGAATTGGGTGTCCGACAGCTTGAAGAATGCGCCGCGACGAAGCCTGGAATCCTCAGCAGATCGTGGATGTGCTGGCCTTCATACCATTTCAGGTAGGTGTCTTCCTTGCCGCTGACCGGATTGCTGTAAACCATGAAATAGTACTTCTGCTTCTCGGCCGCGACGCTGCTTTTTATGGACGACACCAGGCAGAAAGACGCCATCAACGTGGCGATCAGTAGGTGGCTCTTGAGCATTTCCTGTTCCTTGCTTTGGTTGGTTCAATTCGATGCGTGGTCAGGCGGCGCGTTTCGTAGAGATGTCGCAACTCAGCAAAGCATCGTCGGTCTTTCTCGCCAAGGGTTCCGTCAGACGGTTTCGTTCCTTGCTGCCTCTGT
>CAWISS010000012.1:0-382561 GCA_963838815.1 uncultured Alphaproteobacteria bacterium
GGCATGGGGGCGGCGCGCAGAACGCCGCCCGATCAGTCGGAAGGAAATCGAATGGCTGGCTTGACTCGCCGTGATACACTTGTGTCCGGCGCCGCCGCGCTGATCGGCGCAACCGCTCTGCCCCTGATCGGCGCCCGAGCCGCCGACCTGGACGTGCCCACCGCCGACGTGAAGCCGCCCGGCTTCAAGGCCGAGTCCGGCGCCACCCTGCGCGTGCTGCGTCCGGCCAAGTTCGTCGATCCCGATGAGATGTTGTTCCGCGCGAACACCAAGAAATTCACCGACCAGACCGGGATTCCGGTCCGCGTGGATTTCGTCAGCTGGGAGGATATGCGCCCGCAGACGGCGGTCGACCGCGAACACCGGCGCCGGCCCCGACATCATCGTCGGCTTTGGCTCCGATCCGCAGATCTACGCCGACAAGCTGATCCCGATGAACGACCTCGCCGACTACCTCGGCGCCAAATACGGCGGCTGGCATGAACTGGCGCTGCTCTACTCCCGCCGCTGGGGCACCAAGGAGTGGCTGGCGATCCCGATGGGCGGCAGCGGCGGCGCCTCGGTCTACCGCGTGTCCTGGCTGAAGGAGGCCGGCTACGACAGCATCCCGAACGACCATGCCGGCTTCCTGGCGATGTGCGAGAAGCTCAACAAGATCAACCATCCGGTCGGCTTCGCGCTGGGCCACGCGGTCGGCGACGGCAACGGTTTCGCCGACTGGCTGCTGTGGTCGCACGGCGCGGCGCTGACCGATCGAGGCGGGCAAGGTCTCGCTGGATTCGAAAGAGACGATCGCCGCGCTGAACTATGCCAAGGAACTGTATCCGCAGATGATCGGCGGCACCTTGTCCTGGGGCGATCGCCAGCAACAACAAGGCCTTCGCCGCCGGCGACATCAGCCTGACGTTCAACGGCGTGTCGATCTACTACGTCGCGAAGAATTCGCCCGATCCGAAGCTGCAGGCGATCGCCGCGGACATCAATCACCAGGTGCCGCCGTTCGGCGTGGCCAAGAAGCCGCCGCAATCGTCCCTGGTGGTCAACGCGATGATCTTCAAGCACACCAAATATCCCAACGCCTGCAAGGAATACCTGCGCTTCATGATGGAGGCGCCGCAATACGCGCCCTGGCTGGCCGGCTGCCTGGGCTACTGGTCCAACTCGCTGAAGGCCTATGGCAAGATGGCGTTCTGGAACGCCGATCCGCGGCTGAAGCCGTACATCGACAGCATGGATACGCCGTACTACGACAGCTACCAGGGGCCGATCACGGCCGCCTCCTCCGCCGTCGCGGCCAACTACACGCTGGTCGACATGTTCGCCTCGGTCGCCACCGGCAACGCCACGCCGGAAGCCGCGGTCAAACAGGCGGCCCGCCAGGCGGCACGCTATCTGAAGGGCTAAGCACGACACGCGAACGGAGCGCGACCAATGGACGCGACGGACCGACCGACGCCACACTGGAATGGAAGCCGCGAACGGCGGCATTCCCGCATCGGCCGGCTGTTCGACTCGAAGCCGTTCCTGGTCACCCTGTGCATGCTGCCCACGGCCGGGCTGCTGCTGATCTTCCTGACCTATCCGCTGGGCCTCGGCCTGTGGCTGTCACTGACCGACACCACCATCGGCCAGCCCGGCGAGTATATCGGGCTGGACAACTTCACTTCGCTGTTCGACGACCCGGTGTTCTGGGGCGCCGTCTGGTACACGGTCTTCTATACGGCCGTGGCGACCGCCGGAAAATTCCTGCTGGGGCTGTGGCTGGCGCTGCTGCTGAACCACCACCTGCCGTTCAAGGCCTTCATCCGCGCGATCGTGCTGCTGCCGTGGATCGTGCCGACGGTGCTGTCGTCGATCGCCTGGTGGTGGATCTACGATCCGCAGTTCTCCATCGTGTCCTACGTCCTGGTGGACGTGCTGCACCTGCGCGGACCCACTACATCGACTTCCTCGGCTCGCCCTGGCCCGCCCGCTGGTCGCTGATCGTCGCCAATATCTGGCGCGGCATTCCGTTCGTCGCGATCACCTTGCTGGCCGGGCTGCAGACCATCTCGCCCATCGCTGTATGAGGCGGCGCTGCTGGACGGCGCCACCGGCTGGCAGAAGTTCCGCCGCATCACCGTGCCGCTGCTGATGCCGATCCTGTCGGTGGCGCTGACGCTGTCGGTGCTGTTCACCTTCTCCGACTTCCAGCTGGTCTATGCGATCACCCGCGGCGGCCCGTTCAACTCCACCCACCTGATGGCGACGCTGGCGTTCCAGCGCGCCATCCCGGGCTCCCAGCTTGGCGAGGGCGCGGCGATCGCGGTGTCGATGATCCCGTTCCTGCTGGTCGCGACATTGGTGTGTTTCTTCGGCGTCGGGCGCCGCAAATGGCAACAAGGAGGCGACAATGACTGACACGCTGTCGGTCGACGCGCAGGAGCTCGAAGAGGGCCTCGCCGCCTCCACCAAGGATGCGCCGGAAATCCTGAGCTGGGATTCGCGCGCGCCGGCGCACCATCACGGTCTACATCCCGCTGGCCATCTTCGTGATCGTGCTGCTGTTCCCGTTCTACTGGATGGCGATCACCTCGATAAAACCCGACTACGAGATGTACGACTACAAGCAGTACAACCCGTTCTGGGTCCACTCGCCGACGCTGGAGAACATCCGCAAACTGCTGTTCGAAACCGAATATCCGCGCTGGCTGATGACCACGATGGGCATCGCCACCGCGGCCACGTTCCTGTCGGTCGGCGCCAGCGTGCTGGCCGCCTATGCGATCGAGCGGCTGCGCTTCAAGGGCGCGCAGCATGCCGGCCTGGCGATCTACCTGGCCTATCTGGTGCCGCCGACCATCCTGTTCATTCCGCTGGCGACGCTGATCTTCCAGTTCGGCCTGTTCGACAGCCCGATCGCGCTGATCCTGACCTATCCGACGTTCCTGATCCCGTTCTGCACCTGGCTGCTGATCGGCTACTTCAAGTCGATCCCCTACGAGCTGGAGGAATGCGCGCTGATCGACGGCGCCTCCCGCCTGCAGATCCTGCGGCGGATCACGCTGCCGCTGGCGGTGCCGGGCCTGATCTCCGCCGGCATCTTCGCCTTCACCCTGTCGTGGAACGAGTTCATCTACGCGCTGGCGTTCATCCAGAGCACCGAGAAGAAGACCGTACCGGTGGCGATCCTGACCGAGCTGGTGACCGGCGACGTCTATCAGTGGGGCTCGCTGATGGCAGGGTCGCTGTTGGGATCGGTGCCGGTGGCGATCATCTATTCGTTCTTCGTCGAGTATTACGTGTCGTCGATGACCGGCGCGGTGAAGGAGTAGGCCTGCGGTGCATCGAGCCCCACTGCCGGCGCGTCGAACGCCAACGAACCGGCAACGGCAAGCCCGTATTACATCTTCACTTCGCTGATCTGAATCACCGGCTGGATGTTGGTGTAGTTCGGGATGTCCGCCATGATCAACTCCGCATGCGGCGCGAACGTGGCCTGAAAGTCCCCGACCGAATCGAAAAACAAGTGACCCATCGCGGTATAGGTCGGCGGCGCGCCGGGCGCGGCGCCGCCCACCCCCTGTTCGACGGCGGTGCCCTTGCAGGCCGCACCGAGGGTGCGCTGGACCATCGGCATGTGATTGTTGCAGTAATAATCCATATCGAACTTCGTGCCTTCGCCCGCCGGATAGAGCACGCTTATCTTGATCATCGAATGTATCCTCCTGCTCATGCTGCCGGCTTCATTGCGGCAACGCTGCACACGGACGTTATCCGAGAGCCACCGATGCGCCAACCCGTGCCGCGGAACTTCGTATATCCGCGCAACCAAGTTTTTCAGGACTGACCAGGCGCATCTGACGTAGCATCCGCCACCTTAATCAGGAGCCCGCGATGAGCACGGGTCGCTTCGTCATCTCAGGTGGATTGGTGCTCGCCGCGGGCGATGTCAGTGCACGACCCGCGGACATCGTGCTGCAGGGCGACGTCATCGCCGCGATCGTGCCGCCCGGCACCGCCGAGGCGCCGCAACGCATCGATGCCACAAGCCGCCTGATTATCCCCGGCCTGATCAACGCGCACACGCACGGCCATGGCGGATTATCCAAAGGCATTGGCGATCGCTGGTCGCTGGAGCTGCTGCTCAACGCCGGTCCCTGGATCAGCGGCCAGCGCAACGACCAGGACCGCTACCTGTCGACCCTGCTATCGGCCGTGGAGATGCTGCGCAAGGGTTGTACCGCGTGTTACGATCTGGCGGCGATGTTGCCGGTACCCACGGAGCAGGGCCTGCATGAGGTCGCCCGCGCCTACAACGACCTTGGCATGCGCGCGGTGATCGCCCCCATGGTCGCTGATCGCAGCTTCTATGAGGCAATTCCCGGATTGCTCGACGCCTTCCCGCCCGAACTCCGCGCCGTCGCCGACACCATGCGCACCGCGTCAGCCGAGGCAATCCTGGCGCCGATGCGCGCCGCGGCCGCCGCGTGGCCTTACCCGCGCGATCGCATCCGGCTCGGCATCGCGCCAACCATTCCGCTGCACTGCTCGGATGAATTCATGACCGGCTGCCGCGATCTGGCCGCCGCGTTCGGTCTGCCGATGCAGACGCATCTGGCAGAATCCCCGGTGCAGCGCACGGCGGCGCTGCAGCGCTACGGCATGACCCTGACAGCGCATCTCGACCAAATCGGCCTGCTCGGCCCCGGCTTCAGCGCGGCTCACGCTATCTGGCTCGACGACGCGGAGTTGGCGCTGATCGCCCGCCACCGCGTTGCCCTCGCGCACAACCCCGGCTCCAACCTGCGGCTCGGCAACGGCATCGCCGACATCAGGCGAGCGATCGGGGCGGGCGTGAGGGTGGGGGTGGGAACGGATGGGTCGGCGTCGGCGGACAACCAGAACATGTTCGAAGCGATGCGGCTGACTGCCTTCGTCTCCCGCGTGTTCGATCGCGCGCCTGAGGAGTGGGTCGGCGCCGCCGAAGCACTGTGCCTGGCCACCGAGGGCAGTGCCGCGGTGCTTGGCATGGCCGACCTGATCGGCAAGATTGCCCCCGGCTACAAGGCGGATCTGGTGTTCCTCGATCTCGATCACGTCAACCTGGTGCCGCTGAACAACGCGGTTAATCAACTTGTGAACACCGAGGACGGCGCGGCGGTGCGCGACGTCATGATCGGCGGCCGGTTCGTGCTGCGCGACGGCGTGCTGCCGGGTCTGGACTGGCCGGCGATTGTCGCGAATGCCGCGGCCGCCGCGGCGCGACTTGCCGAGGCGAATGCCGGAGCGCGGGCGGCCGCGGAGCGCCTGGCGCCGGTGGTCAATCATTTCTGTCTCGGACTGGGTCGTTGCGCGCACGATCTGCCGCGCCGGCTCCAAGCCGAGGCGGTGACGCCGTAGCACCCCGGCCGAGCGAGCCGAAAGCCCTGGCGCTGGCACAAGGACTTGGCCTTACAAAGCAGGTGATCAGGTGCGCCCGGTGGTTCGTTCGGGTGCGCCTGATTCCGGGGAAGATGGCCGATTACCGGGGTGCTCGACTATGGTCACGGTAAAGGGGACGGTCCCGGACAGCGTGTGCCCGTCCGCCGAGCGGGCCTGCCATCGCAGATCGTAGCGGCCGGGGTCGAGGCGGCCGACCGAGGCGTAGAGCGTGTTCGGCTGTGCGTTGAGCCGCAGGCGGATCGTGCGCTCGTGGCCGTCGGGGGTCACCAAGGTAAAATACGAGGCGGCGTGGTCCAGCGGTCGGTCGAAGCCAAGGCTGAACGCGACGCCCAAGCCGCTCATCAACTGGTGGGCGTGGGGGTACTGCTCGACCAGTGTCATTGGCGCTGGGGCGGGTGCCGGCGCTGCCGCTTTTGCCCGTTCGGCCATCACCGAGACTATCAAGAGCACAGCCAGCACGATCAGCCAGGCTGGAACTCGACCCCGCCTCCTGGCGGCAAAGCGCCGCACGGCAGCAGCTGATGACCGACCAGGCGCCTCTGGCTTGAGGGGAACGACATGCATGGCACACTCCCGAGAAACGGCGCCGCACAGGCGGTGCAACCCGGATCTTCCAGGTTGACGCTCCCCATGTCTGAACGTTACGGCGGATGCGGGCTGTTGCCATTCATTCTGATGTAGCTTCGAGATTTAGAGGGCACTAAAGACAGGCTTCAGGCACCTGTTCCGGTCCATGCCGGCGGCAGGTGGCCCGAACACGTCACTCCTCATTTATTCAAGTTGCCGGTCTTCTGTTCCACGGTGGCGGCCTGGTTCCCGCTGACGGTGCTGCTGTTACCAGGAACAACGGTGCTGCCGGTGCTTCCCGGCATTTTGCGGTCCCTCGCCGCTTGCGTGGGGTGCGGCCGCTTGGCGTTGGCATCACCGCTGTTCAATCCCGATATCGCATTATCGTCGGCGGTGCCGGGGGCGGCAGTGATGGATTTGTTGCTGCCCAAATTGCCGGTGGGATTGCTTTGCGCCAGCACGCCGGCGGCTGGGACGGCCGTCAGCGAGGCGGTAAGAATAAGATTTTGCAAGGTTCTGAGCATCGTAACGGTCCTTCAAGCGTCCAGCAGGACGATTTATACGGAGATCATAATTAATCTTATCGTGGTCTGAAACAAGTGGCAGCCTCTTTCCTCGAGGCGTGTCGCAACGGTTTTCCGCTAACGAAATCCCGACTCATCCCGTCGACATCAATGGGTGACAGCCGGTCAGATGCAAGAACGTATCGACGATCGCGGCAACCCGCCCCGAGATGCGGTCGCAACGCGACGACTTCCCTGCCATTCTGTCCCAGTGTCGCCCCACTCGTCCCTGCCGCGCTTCATTGCCCTCTATGGCGCCATGTTTGCAGCGTTTGGCGTGGTGGCTCCGTTTCTGCCGGGGCTGCTGCAGCAGGATGGCCTAGGGCCGGGGGCGATCGGTGTGGTTCTGGCAGGTGGCACGGCGATCCGGTTGCTGTCGGGGCCCTTGGGCGGCCGGCTGGCGGACCGGACCGGCCGGCCGGCCGCCGTCCTGGGCGGTTGCATCGCGGCCGCCGCGGTCATCGCCACCGGCTACGCTCCGGCGCGAGGCTTGCCGTTGCTGCTGCTCGTCAGCGTCGCTCATGCGGCGGTGCTGGCACCGCTGACGCCGATCGCCGATGCCTTGGCTCTGGGCTCTTCCCGCGATAAGCCAGGTTTCGAGTATGGCTGGGTGCGCGCCGCCGGATCCGCCGCCTTCATCGTCGGAACCCTCGTCTCGGGTCAGTTAGTCGGCTGGCGCGGCCTCGGCGTCATCGTCTGGCTGAATGCCGGCCTGTTGGCTGTGGCGGCCGGGTTTGCCTGGCTGGTGCCCAATCGAGTCACGGGTACTCGTGTGGCCGAGGGTGCGGCCTCGGGGACGATCGGGACACTGCTCCGGATCGCGATGTTCCGTCGGCTGATGATCGCCGCCGCGCTGATCGGCGGCAGTCACGCTCTGCACGACGGGTTCGTGGTCATCCGTTGGCGCTCCGCTGGTCTGTCGGCGGGGCAGGCGAGCCTATTGTGGGCGATGTCGGTCGCCGCCGAAGTCGTCGTCTTCTCGTTTCTCGGGCAACGCCTGCTGCGGCGCCTGGGCCCGGGCGGCGCCATGCTGCTGGCCGCGACAGCGGGCATCGTCCGCTGGGGGACGGAGGCTCAGACGGCTTGGTTTCCGGTCATGGCCATGGTCGAGCCGCTGCACGGGCTGACATTCGCGCTGCTGCACCTGGCCTGCATGGAGATGATCGGCCGCGTCGTGCCGGTCAGACTGGCCGCGACGGCGCAGGCTTTCTACGCGACCATTGCCATGGGCGCGACAACGGCGGCCGTCACGCTGGCATCCGGCCCGCTATATGGACATCTGGGCGCGGCGGCCTTCTGGCTGATGGCCGCGATGTGCGCCCTGGCGCTGCCGGTCGCGCGGGGCATTCACCTGCCGCCGGGCTACGCAACCGAAGCATGAGCAACCGCCGCCAACCGGTCCGGCCTCACGGGCTGCCGACCATCAAGCGGATGGCTCGGCGTATCGCCGTCGCCGCCAATCCGCTGTCCCGCCCGTCCACCTTCATCCAATCCATCGCGCCCGTATCCACGGCCGCCGTTCGCCTCAGCACGGCAAGCGTCGCATCAGAGGCATCGTCGCGTCGCGCCTGGATCCGTGCCTCCAGTTCCGCCAGCTCTACGTCCAGCCAGACACCAAGGAAGGGCACCGACGCATCACGCGCCGCCGCGGCAGCCGCACGCCGCAGCTCGGGATCGATGAACGTCGCGTCCAGGATGACCGCGTGCCCGCCCTCCGCCACCACCCGGGCCTGGTCGAGCAACGCGGCGTTCACCGCCGCATTGGCCGCCTCGGCGTAAGCGTCGGGGGGCAACCGCGCCTCCGGGGCGACGCCATGCTGGCGCTTGCGGACCTCGTCGCTGCGTAGGATGACGGCGCCCGGCGCGCGGCCCAGGTCAGGGGCCAGAAGACGCGCCAGGGTGGATTTGCCGCAGCCCGGCAGGCCGCCGATCGCCAGCACGCAGGCCGGCGGGCGCGCGAGATAGGCGCGCGCCGCCGCCAGATACCGCCGAGCGTCGTCGGCCTGGCCGGAGGCGGCGGCGACATGGGCGCGGACCATCCCCCGCTGCGACAGAAACAGCGAAAAACCCCGCGTGGCGGCGGCGTCGCCGCTACGGGCGATCGACCGGTTCATCACCCGGTTCGCCGCCGCCCGATCGACGCGCTGGTCCAGGTCCATTAACAGGAACGCCAGGTCATAGCCGATGTCGATGGTCGCCATCGCCTCATCGAACTCCAGCGCATCGAACGGCACCGGCCTGCCGTCCCACAGGCACAGATTGCCCAGATGGAGGTCGCCGTGGCAGCGGCGGACGAAGCCGCCTTCCGCTCGTCTGGCCAGCCAGAGGCACAGTGTCCGGATAGCGGCCTCGGTGCCGAGCCGCCAGGCCTCGACATCGGTCTGCGGCAATCCAGCGGCGCGGGCAGAGCGCACGTTGCCTTGGGTAAGGTGCCGCATCTTGGCCGGGTGGTCGCAATCCCGCACCGGTGCAAGCCCCGCGTGATATTGGGCAACGCAATCGCCCAGTGCGTCCTGCAGCTTCGCCGTCAGCCCGAAGCGGCTTGCGATGACATCGAGGAAATCCGCCTCCGGCACCACCGCCATCCGCAGCACCCAATCCACTACCGGCGCTCCGGCAACCTCGGTACGCAGGTCCAGCGTGCCGTCGGGGCTGCGGACGACGGCCGCGACGTCGCGATAGATCCCGGGTGCCGCGGGCTGGTTGAGCGCCAACTCGCGGCGCAGGAAATGCTCACGTGCCGGCAACGTCAAGAAATCCACGAACGGCAGGCGGACGGCTTTTTTCAGCTTGTAGACCGTGTCGCCGCCGACGAAGACAGCCGAGATATGGGTTTCCTTCGGCCCGCCGCAGGACAGCGAGCCGAGGAAATCCGCCACCGCCTGCTGTTCTGCCGGGATGTTCATTCGGTTCGTCTGGCTGGACCGCGGGAAATATTGGGGTGCCTCGCCGCGTGCAAACATGCCGTAGTCACGGATCACCCGCACCACGCGATGGCGGCCCGGCATCGACGGGATCGCGGCCTCGGCTGCCGGCAGGTCGCGCCATGAGTTTACCCACAGGCCGTTGCCAGGCTGCGTGATGCTGTCGAACATATCGGTCTCCAGCAGCCCAGGCATTGTCGCCGGCGTTTCGGCGGCGCCCTGGAGCGGCCGTTCCGTCACGGTGACAGCCTTGGCGGCGCCGATCTCCGTGCTGTCGAAGCGCTGCTGCAGCAGGACGACGTCCGGGTCCGGCTGGGTGTCGGCGACGACCTCGCCCACCCGCAGATGGTAGTCGGCAAACACGGCGCTGCGGCCCTTGCCCTGGATCTCGTGATGCAGGGCGTGGGTGCGCCAGCGGATCACTGACTTCTCGTCGCGCCACAGCGACAGCGACACCAACCAGCCGGGCCGGCGCAGACTGGCATAGCGTTCGTTAACGATGAAGCCGTCTATCTTCACCAGTTCCGGCCGCAGCAGGCCGGCATGATGCAGGTATTCGTCCCAATGGTCTGGGTATGGGTTGACTTCGAAGATCACGGCGAACATCGGCTAGTCCTCCTGTCCTGCCGCCGGCGCCTGGTCGCGCGCCTTTAGGAAGGCTTCGGTTTCGCGATACAGAGCGTAGCGGTTTTCCTCCAGATGCATCAGGTGCGTCGCCCTGCCGATCTTGATGTCGCGGCGGATCGGCGCCGATCGCAGGGCGTTGAACAGCCAGGCTGCATCGGCGTCGGTGCACATGCCGTCCCACGCGCCGCGGATGATCGCCACCGGCGCGCGGATCAGGGCCGGATCGTAGGCGAGGCTGCCGGCCCAGGCGTCGAAGATGTCCTGGAACGCGCCGCTCGGGGTCTGCACTGCTTGCGGGCGGCGGTCGCGGCTGGCCGGATCGGAGTCGAGATAGGCCTCGCCCCAGGCGGCGAAATGACGCGGCGACAGCACCGGCGCCTGGTCCGGCGGAACATCAGCGGTGAAGCGGTCCCACTGATCTTGCAGCGAGATCAGCCGCCAAGCCGGCAGTCTTGGCGCCTCCCCGGCCGGGTCGCGGCGGCTGATCGGGCCGAACATGACCAGGCGGTCAATCAGCTCCGGACACCGGCCGGCGAGGTGGCCGGCGACCATGCTGCCCCAGGAATGCGCGATGATCGACAGGCGGGCAACCGCATGATGCAAAAGGATGAAGCGAACCGCGGCTTCGAGCTGGCGGCTGGCATCGGCGGTGCGTCCCAGCGGCGGATGCGCCTCCGCCGGTTCCGCCATCGCCGGATAGGGATCGGAGAAAGCGCCGAAGCCGTGGAAGTCAAGACCCCAGACATCGAAGCCGGCGTCGCACAGTTCGTCGCGCCACGACCGGCCATCAAACCGGTGGGCGATGGACAAGGCGGAGGCGAACGTGCCGCCATGCACATACAGGACGACCCCGTTGCGCGAGGCGGTCTCGGACGGCGGCATGTGGCGAAGGAACAGGCGCAGACCGGCGCAAGGACTGGGGATCAGCAGATGCGCTTCCTTCGGGTCAAGCTTCGGGATGAATGGCAGCGTCATGACAAGCCTCCTTGGTTCCACCATGCGCCAGACAATGGCGCGGCGGGGGTGGCTTTTCAGCTTTGATTGGTTCGTCGGCGGCCGAAGCGTTGGCGCGGCCGGCACACGCTGCTCAAGCAGACATGGGCAGGCTGCTAGAGCGGTGATGACCGAGGCAACCATGGTATCTCATCGATACCGGCAACAATGATCTGCTGAGTTCCCGAATTATTTATTGCAGCGATTAAGAGCATATAGACGTCAACGATGGACAGCCCGTCCGAACCGACATTGCGCAGACGATCCACGCTGCGATCTAGGACATCGACCATGGAGATCATGCTCTTCGCCACCTCCTTCCTGTCATTTGGCATCAAGAACGCGCTCGCAATAGCGAAGGCGAGGGTGTCGGCAGGTTCTCTGAGATGGCACCCACGAGCCGGCGGAGCCGTGTGAACGGGACCGATACCGGCTGAGTAGACGGCAAAGGCCGGTCTCAGGACCGGCCTTTTTTCGGTCTGCACGTATGTCCGGCAGGCGCGACAGGCCGCAGCCGCCGTCAACGGCGGATCAATCCGCTCACTGTCATCAAACTGACATGCAATCGTAAAACATCTGTCGCCGCCGGGCCGTAAGCGCATCGAACCAACTGAGGGAAGGCGCCCCAACCATGGTCCCGGATGCAAGCAGGCCGAGCCGCCGTGAGGTTTTGGCGGGGGCGTCGAGCCTGGCGCTAACGGCTTCGCCGATCAGCCACGCGCTGGCGCAGGCAGATGGCGCATCGCGAACCACCGCCCATGGTACCGTGTATGATCTGGGCAGCAGCCCCAGAACCGGCATTCCCGGCGTGATGGTCTCGAATGGCCATGACGTGGTGAAGACCGACAACGACGGACGCTGGTCGTTGGCGGTGCGCGACGGTGACTCGCTGTTCGTCATCAAGCCTTCCGGCTGGTCGCTGCCGGTCGATGCCGCCACCAACCTGCCGCACTTCGCCTATGTATACGCCCCTGACGGCTCCCCCGACCTGGGCTTCCGCTTCGCCGGCGTGGCACCGACCGGGGCGCTGCCCGACAGCATCGACTTCGGCTTGCGGCGGGCCCGCGAGCAGCCGCGCTTCGACGCCGTCCTGTTCACCGATCCGCAGCCGGAGAGCCTGGCCGAGGTCGGCTATATCCGCGACGACGTCGTCTCGGTGGTGGAGGCTGAGCAGGCCGCATTCGGCATCACCCATGGCGACGTGATGTTCGACGATCTGTCGTATTATCCGCGCTACAACCGCATTGTCGGCACCATCGGGCTGCCTTGGTTCAACTGCCGCGGCAACCATGACATGAACCTGGAGGCACCGGACAACACCCATGCGGCGGAGACGTTCAAGCGGGTGTTCGGCGCCCGCTGGCACGCCTTCCAGTATGCCGGCGCCACCTTCATCCTGCTCGACAACGTCGACTACCTGGGTACCGATCCGTCCAAGCCAAACGGCTTCGGCAAATACCGCGGTTCTTTCGGCGACCGCCAGCTCGGCTTTATCCGCAACGTGCTGGCGAATGTGCCGCGCGATGACCTGGTGGTATTAAGTTTCCATATCCCGCTGAAGACGCTGTTCAGCACCGACGCGGCCAACAACACCGTCGATGCAAGGGATTTCCTGGCCGCCATCGGCACCCATTCGAATACCGTCAGCTTCTGCGGCCACACCCATACCAATGAGCACTGGTATTTCACCGCGGCGGATGGTTACGCGGCGGGTACGCATCATCATCATATCCTGGCCGCTGTCTCGGGCAGTTGGTGGTCCGGACCGTTCGACGCCCGCGGCATCCCGATGGCCTTGCAATCGGACGGCAGCCCGAATGGCTTCCACATCCTGTCGATCGACGGCAGAAGCTACACCACCACGCTGGTTCCGGCGCATGACCCGGCGCGCGGCCAAATGCGCCTCATGCTGGACAGCCAGGTACACGGCCCGAACCTGGAAGTGATCCGCGAATATCAGGCCGGTACATTGCTGGCCGGCCCGATCGCCGCCGACCGGCTGGGTTCAAGCCGGCTGGTGGTCAATCTGTTCGACGGCGGCCCTCGCTCGAAGGTGGAGGTTTCCATCGGGGGCAGTCCTTACCAGCCCCTGAGAAAGGTCGAACGGCTCGACCCCTTCGTGGTGGAGGTGTACGAGCGCAACCGCGAGAGCAAGAAACCGTGGGTCGAGGCCGGGCGGTCAAGCCACGTCTGGCAGCTTGCGCTGCCGGCAAACCTGGAGCCGGGGACGCATCGCGTGGCGGTTCGCGCCACCGACGAATACGGCCGCCCCCATGCCACGTCGATGGTGCTGGAGGTGACCGGCTGAGCAGGGGTATCGGGACGACTGGTGACCGCGTCCTAAATCTCATAATCCAGGAACATAGCTGCGGCGGCTGGATCCGGCTTGGAGCGAAACCGGAACGCTGCTGGCAGCCTTCCATCGATGAAGGCCAGACCTCCGCCGATCAACGCCATCCCAAAGAATTCCCGCGCCCCGATTGTCTCGCCCAACACCGGTGTACCGAGCAGGATTGCGCTGATCGGGAGAAGGAATGTTACGAGCAGCAGATTGGTGGCGCCCGCCGCGGCGAGGATGCGAAAGTAAAGGATGTAGGCTACGACCGTGCAGAGCAGCGCAATACCGATCAGCGCGCCCCAGACCGCTGCACTCGGCGGCGGTAGCGTCCAAGGGTGATCGACGAGGGCGACCACGGGGAGTAGCACGAGCGTGCTGGCGGTGATCTGGCCCGTGGCAACCTTGATCGGCGAGATGCCCTTGAACCGCCGACCATAGATGCCCGCAAAGGCGTAGGCCAGCGCTGCCATCAGACAAGCGGCCTCGCCGACGACGTTCTCCCTGCCCAAGCCCGCCAATGCTCGCGGCCCGACCAGGACGGCGACACCGGCAAAGCCGATCATCACGCCTGCCAGCTTGCCGCGGGTCAGCTTCTCGTTCGCAGTCAGCATATGCGCAACGACCACGGTGAACATGGGTGTCGTAGCATTCAGGATGGACGCAACGCCGCTTGAAATCCGCGTCTCACCGAACACGATCAGCGAAAAGGGAATGACGTTGTTGAGCAGGCCCATAGCCGTAAAGGATGCCCATAGCTGAGGCGAGGCAGGCATGGGGTCGCGGCGCAGCATCAGCCACATGTTCAAAATGACCGCGGCGAGGCCCACGCGGCCAAGCACCACGGTGAAGGGTGGCAGCTCGGCAACCAATATTTTGAAGAAGAAGAACGACCCGCCCCACAGCACGGCCAGGGCTAGCAGCATGGACCACTCGTGCAGTTTCATCATTGGCGCTGGCGCGGTCTTGTCCATCATCACTCGTTGCTTTCTCGTCGAATGGAAAGAGTAGTGACGCGGGCGGGACGGTACCCTCCGGATCTTGCTGTGATACTTTGATTTGCGGATTCGCCGTGGCGCTCCCGTCCGACGGGCTATGGCCGCGGGGTATCGGCAATATCCGGTAAGCTATTTCGGTCTGAAATAGTTGATGATATGGAACTAGCGCACTGTTTGCTCGAAACCGCCCTTATCCGATGGGTTCTGCGCTGCATGTCCCGGCGATAAAGCGGATGCCCATGATCGGGGTCGTTCGGTGCTACGCTGTGCTGGCGACTTCGGGATGTCGTAGCAAAGCAAGATTATACCAATCCGCTTAAAGGCTGACGCGCGCCCGCCGCACTTTCATTACTATATCGAACATATAGGCCAGACGGTACGGGCGGCTGCCAGAGCCACTGGGAAAGCTGGTCGCAGAGAGGGCCATAGATCTGCGATGTCTGTTCAGCTTTGTCCCAAAGCTGTGAGACGGGTGCTGACGATGCGTCCGCGTTCTCGACTGACGCATGACCAGCAGGCCGACCAGCGCCAGGTTGATGACGTTGAACGCCACGCCAGAGCCGAAGGCCGGCGCATAGAAGCCGAAGTGGTCATAGATGCGCCCCGCGAACCAGCTGCCGAATGCCATGCCGCTCATTGACGTGAACAGCACCATTGGCACCCGCCACGATGCCTCAGCCGACGGAAACAGGTCACGGATCGAGACCACGTAAGCGGGAATGATACCCGAGAAGCCCAATCCGTAGCCGGCCGCCACGACGAACAGTCCGGCCTCGTTCTGGGTCAGCAGGAAGCCGGCGATCGCCACCGCCTGGAAGGCGGAGCCTGCGAGCACGGTCTTCAGGCCGCCGTGGCGATCCGCGAAGACCCCCCAGAACTGCCGCGAGATGAACGCGCAGCCCAGCAGCACCGACAGCATCATCGCGCCCGTCGCCGTGCCGATGCCGATGTCGCCGCAAAACGCCACCAAATGCGCTTGCGGGATCGCCATCGGCACGCAGCAGCAAAAACCGGCCGCGCAAAGGATAGCCTGTACGACATTGGGCCGCAGCCCGAGCACGCGGGCCGGCGATCCTGCTTGCGCTGCACGCTTGGCCTGGACCGGCTTGCCTCCAGCGCCAGGTGCATCCGGAGCGGGGCGGAGGAACAAGGCGGCGAGCGGCAACACGCTCAGCAGCATGACCCCGGCATAGCCCAAATAGGTGATGCGCCAGCCGGGCCCGGCGATCAGCCGCACGAACGCCGCGGGCCACAGCATGCCCGCAATGTATTGGCCGGAGGAGATCAGCGCGATGGCGGTGCCGCGACGGCGGTCGAACCAGCGGCTGACATAGATTATCAGCGGCGGGTAGAGCGCCCCCATGCCGAGGAACCCAATCAACACGCCCTGCCCGATGTAGAGCGCCCAGAGATAGCCGGTCGACGACAGCGCCAGCCCGCAGGCGATCATCACGGTGCCCATCATCACGATGGTGCGGATGCCGACCCGATCGGCGAGCCAGCCCATGGCGATGCCGCCCAGCCCCGTCCCGATCCAGGTCAGTGCGCCGGCGAGTGCCATGACCGAGCGCGGTACGCCAAGATCAAGCTCCATCGCACGGAGCCCGACGACGATCAGCAAGGTCGACCCATACGCCACGGACGAGGATCGCGAGCGTCACCCCGGCCGCGATCCACGATGCGCGGCTCTCGATGGAGAGCGGCTGGGGATCCGCCAGGGACGGGCCGGCGTTATCAGGCATAGGGCAGTCTCCATGGGGTGACCAGGAACGATGAACGCTGGGGCACAACTCGGAACCCGGGTCTTTGGGTGGAACAAAGGCGATGCAATGTCACGGCGGCGCTTAAACATGCCGCCAAGGCGGCTGGGTCAGCGCCAGAGCCACCTGGCCGGCCCCGCGCGTCGCCGCAGGTGCCAAATGGGCGCTCATAGCGTCCACCTTCAAACAGGGCCGGGGCTTCAACGTGCATCCGTCGGCCGCAGCGGCAGGGTGGCGCCCAGCAGCGTCGCTGCCAGCGCCGCCAGCGCAATGGGCAGGAAGGCCATGGCCGCGACGCCACTGAGGTCCCACAACCGCCCCGCCAGCAGCGCCGCAGCCACCGCCAACCCGTAGCCGATGGTGAACATAGCGGCGGCTAGGCGCGGCACATCCGCTGCCGCACCCAGCATTGAAGGGAGCGCCAGGGCCAAGGTCAGCAGCATCGCGCCGGCGAAGCCCGCCAGCCCGGCCCATCCCACCGCGGCGGGACCGGGCATCGCCACGCAGCCCAGCACCCCTGCCAGCAGCAGCGCGCCCGCGCCGCCATAAGCTGCCCGCCGCCGCACCAGCCGTCCGGCCAAGGCCAGCATCAGCAGCGAGGCCGGGATCTGCGCAAGGTTCAGCGCGGTCAGCGCTGGCCGTACCAGGTAAGGGACATCGGAAGCGGTCAGCCATCCCGGCAGAAAGCCATTCAGTCCGAAATAGGTGGCGTTCACGCCGCCCAGCATCAGGCCCAGCCGCCAGACCCGCGCGTCCCGCCAATCCGGCCACCAGCGTGGCGGCGCGGCGCCCGCCGCGGGCGGTGGTCGGCGGCCCAGCACGGCCACCAGCAGTGCCGTCGCGAGCACCGGCAGCGCCCAGACCACCAACGACGCGCGCCAGCCGTCGCCGATCAGGGGCAGCACCGGTTGGGGCACCCAGGCAATCGGGATCAGTTCCCCGACCAACAGGCCGTTGGTATAGACCGCGGTGGCGAAACCGATGCGCGTCGGCGCCCAGGCTCGCACCAACGGCGGCAGCGCCGGCTGCATCACCGCGACGCCCAGGCACATCAGCAGGGTCGTTGCGTCCAGCCCCAGGGCGCTGCCCGCGAAGCCCCGCGCCGCCGCGCCGAACGCGTTCAGCAACAGCCCCGCCACCAGTGTCGATACCGCGCCGAAGCGGCCGATCAGCACCACGCTGGGCAGGGCCGCCAAGGCGAAGAGCAGCGGCGGCAGGCCAGTCAGCAAGCCGATGTCGGCTGCGTTCAGGCCGAGCCCCGCAGTGATGCTCGGCAGCACCGGCGGCACCGCCAGGATGGTCAACCGCAGCGCCGCGCCTGAGAGCCAGAGCAGTATCAAGGTCACTGCGAACGTGCGCTGTGCCGAGGGGACGTGCGGTTTCCTATTCGCCGTTGACAAGACGCACGAGGACCAGGGCGGGCGTTCAGTCTTCAAGAATTTGCATGCCCCTTTGGACGGCAGGACGACTGCCGACGCGTTCAAGCCAGTCGACTGTTGCCGGCGATCTCGCGAAGGTGTCGCCGAGCAAAGCATCCATCGCGGTCTTTGCTGCCATCACCCACGGGTAGGCGGCGATATCTGCGATCGTGTAGTCGCCACCCGCAAGATAAGGCGCCTGGGCAAGCTGCCGCTCCATCACCCCGAGCAAGCGCCGGCCTTCCTTCGTGAACCGATCGATTGCGAGCGGTGCCTTTTCCTCCGAGCGGACGGCGTAGAAGTTCAGCTGGCCGAGCATCGGGCCGAGACCGCCGATCTGCCAATGCAGCCACTCGATCACGCGCCAGTGCGCATGACCGTTTGGAGGAAGAAGCTTGCCGCTCTTTTTGGCCAGATAAGTTAAGATCGCGCCGCTTTCGAACAGCCTCTGGATGCCATCCTCCGCATCGTCATCGATGATCGCCGGGATTTTGTTGTTGGGCGAAAGAGCGAGAAAGGCCGCATCGAACTGCTCGTCTGCTGTGATGTCGACGGCTTTCACCTCATAAGGCAGGCCGACTTCCTCGAGCATGATCGCTGGCTTGCGGCCGTTCGGAGTCTTCCAGGTGTAAAGTGTAATCATAGGACTGTCCTCCAATACTGATCGGCTGATATGCCTTCGCGGCCATGATCGGTATTTCGGTGTACTTCAGGGCAGGCATGCTGCCGCCCGTTATCGTCGTGTCGAGTCGACATTGGTTGATGGCGAGACACGCGATTCCGTGATGGCAAGATGCTGACAGCATTGCTTCACCCAGGGAATGCTCTGCTCTCCCGTCACCATGCCGAGTAGACCGAACAACGCTACGATCGGCGGAGCCGGAGATCTGACGCCGAGCAGAGCGTAGCCAACGCCAAAACCGAACCCGACCAGGAAAGAGATTAGATAGTTCATTGCCAAATCGCAGTCACACCGCAACGTCCAGGCAGGAGCACATAAACGACCTGACGTTTATTGACATCCGCAAAGCGTCGAAGCTTTAGTTCTACAAATTCGAAGGTCGATACGGCTTAATGCTGTGCAGCCCAAATAAACGTCAAGTTCGACACACAATGGAGCGAACCGGCACGAACCGAGCTACTTTTTCAGGCGGGCCATGGTCTCGTGCCGTTTTTTTGTCCTTTTGCGCTGCGCGTGGGCTGACGGAACACAGCTGTTTGACGACACTCAGGCCCCTTACCGAGGTCTACCTCTCAACATCTACTCAGGACCCCTTAAACGTGAAGGGCGCCGAACCAGCGTATCCGCCTGCTGACGGAAGCGCTCGACCAGCCAGGCTGCCGCAGGGCCCGGCGGCGTATCGCTGCGGTAGATGGCGTCGACGAGATAGTCGAAGGCGATCGCGTCCGGGAGGTCGAGCTCGACGAGTGTTCCGGCGTCCAGGTCGTCGGTCACCATTGCGAGCGGCATCATCCCCCATCCAATTCCGGCTTTCAGCAGCATGTGCTTTGCGGAAAGGTCGGCGAGTCGCCATGTCCGGTTCGAGCTGACGCTGAAATCCCGCCCCAGCGTCAACGGCGAGCGATCATGGATGACGAGCTGGACATGGTCGCGCTGGGCGCCGGCGGGATGGCCTTCGGGTGGCGGCGAGGCAAGCGGATGATCGCGGCCGGCGACCGGCACCATGCGTAGGCTTCCAACGCTGATACGGTCGAGTTCCGCATAGTCCGCGGTGAACGGACCGCTGATGCCGATCGTCGCGACCTTGTCGAGGACGAGGCTCGCGACCGCGCCGAGCGTCTCGATGTGGACATGGAGCGTGACGGTTGGAAATTCGCTGGAGAAGCTGGTCAGCGCATCGATCACTCGTTCGGCGGGGAGCAACGAGTCCAGTACGACGCCGAGCTCGCCCTCGAGCCCCTGCAGCATTCCCTTAACTTTGGATCTGAGATTGCTGACCCCGCCGATGACCGAACGGGCCTCGGCGAGGACCACACGGCCAGCTTCGGTCAGCTGCGGCTTGCGGGTCGTCTCCCGGTCGAACAGCGTGATGCCGAGCTGAGCTTCGAGATTGCTGATCGAATAGCTGATCACCGAGATCGCGCGGTTCATCTTTTGCGCCGCGGCCGTGAAGCTGCCGGTCTCCGCGACCTCCACGAGCACCCGCAGCTGGTCCAACGTCGGACTGCCGGGGTCGGAGGTCATTTCGATATTCTTGAAGGCATTTGCCGAAATTATGCCAGTTTTGCCGAGGGGACAATCGCCTACCTTAGGCTGGTGTCCGGCGCTATATCGACCGTCGGGCTCATTGCCGTCCTCCCGCGACGGCGGATCTATCCCCGCTCTATGGCTCGCCACCGGAGATCAGCATGGCCAAGGTATTGGTTCTTTACTACTCGTCCTATGGCCACATCGAGAAGATGGCCTACGCAATCGCCGAGGGCGCCCGTGCTGCCGGCGCGCTGGTCGAGGTGAAGCGCGTTCCCGAAACCGCACCCGAGCAGGTTGCGCGAAACGCGGGTTTCAAGCTCGACCAGCCAGCGCCGATCGCGACTGTGGACGAACTCGAAAACTACGATGCAATCGTCGTGGGAACGGGCACCCGCTACGGCCGACTCACATCGCAGATGGCGGCGTTTCTCGACCAGACCGGCGCTCTCTGGCAGCGCGGCGCGTTCAACGGCAAGGTCGGAGCCGCGTTCACGTCCACCGCGACCCAGCACGGCGGGCAGGAGACCACGCTCTTCTCGATCATTACCAACCTGCTGCACTTGGGCATGGTGATCGTCGGCCTGCCGTACAGCCACAAGGACATGATGACGCTGGACGAGATCGTGGGCGGGTCACCGTATGGAGCGACGACCATAGCGGGCGGCGACGGCTCTCGGCAGCCGAGCGCGATCGAGCTCGAAGGGGCGCGCCACCAGGGGCGGCTCGTTGGACGCACCGCCGCCAAACTGTTCGGTTGATCCGGCATATGGGAGGCGGACAATGACCGGCGATGGTTATACCAGGAAGCTCGATGAACTGGATCGTCTGTCGAACGACCTGGACGTAGCGCTTCAGCCCGATCTAATTGGGAGCCTACTCGATGAGGTTATCAGGGAGGGACGTGCCAATCGGCATTCCAACGCGGGGTTCTCCCCTGACTTGACGCCGAGCGGCTGAATACCTTCTGGCAGGACGTTCGAAGGATTAAGCGCCGCCGCAGAACTATGCCGAATATGGTGAGATGCGGCGTCATGGAACGCACAGGCGACCTCCACTGGGGATCCAGGATAACGCCAACAAGCTGAGCTTCGCGACCGTGAACCAGGTCCTTGTCGAAGGCGCGGCAGCAGCAGACGACGCACCTCAGCCAATCCCGCCGATCCGTCCATGAGATCGAGATCGAATCGGGTCTAGTGGTCGGTCGGCGCCGCCCTCGGGTCGGCCGCGCGGGCCCACTCGTTGACCAGCGTAAAGCCGATCCCCAGCAGCACGGGGCCCAGGAAGATCCCAAGCAGCCCAAACGCCAGCGCGCCGCCCAGCACCCCTAGCACGGTCAGCAGGAAGGGAAGCTGGGCGCCGCGTGAGATAAACCACGGCCGGATCAGGCTGTCGGCCCCGCTGACGGCGCCAATGCCGTACAACACCAGGAAGATGCCCCAGCCGAGGCGGCCGCTGCTGATCAGCCAGATGGCGGCCGGGATCCACACCACCGGCGCGCCGATCGGCAACACCGATAGCAGGCCGGCAATCGAGCCGAGCAGCACCGGCCTGGGAACGCCGGTGATCCACAAGCCAAGCGCGGTCAGGATGCCCTGTACCACCGCAGTGCCCAGGATGCCGTAGACCACGCCACGGACCGTGGCGCCGGTCACCGTGATCAGCCGGTCGGCTTGCACGCCGGCGATGCGGTGCAGCAGCAGCCGCAGCTTGCCGGAGATCGGATTGCCGTAGACGTAGAAAAAGAAGGCGACGAACAGCGCCAGCAGGAACATCAGCACGCCGTTGGCGATGCCTAGCAGCAGGCTCAATCCACCCTCTAGCAGGATGCCAAAATACGGCCGCAAGGCCTCCAGCATGACGCTGATATCGGCGGCCCAGCGGTTCCACAGGCTGCCCACGGTGGGGCCGAGAATGGGGATGTCGAACACCCAGAGGGGTGAGTCGGGCAGGCCGCCGCGAAGCGCATCCATGACCACGTGGCGCAGGTGGGTCACGTCGTCGGAACCGCCAGGGGCGGCAACAGCGATTGGCAGCACCAGGATGACGGCGGTCAACGTCACCATCAAGCCGGCGGCCCAGGCGCGCTTCAGGTGCAGGTGCAACCGCAACCAGTCGTAGACCGGCCAAGTCGTGTAGACCAGGATGCCGGCCCACAACAGGGCGGAGAAAAATGGATACAAGACGAGCACGCAGCCGATCGCTACCCCGCCCAGCAGCAGGCCCATCAGGATCCGTTCAGCGATCATAGCTCTCCATTCAGCCATCTCGCCGCGCCAGTGTGCGGCGGCGCAATGGCGGCAGTGCTAAAGCCTGACAGCTTCAGGTTGAAGCCATCAGGCTCCAGCTCTTGTTTGAGAGGGCGATTCGTCCGAGGTTGATGCAACCTCAGACGATCGCGCTCTCGGCCAGGGTGATTTCCCCGCGCTTTGGCGGGGCCCTGGGGACGGCTTAATTCGCTGCGAGAATCAGTCACTTAATACCAGGCACTGTATCGGTTTTCGGCGCCACCCGATACTAGTCAATCGTTTCCGCCGCCTGTAGCTTCCCCATGTCCTTGGCGGTTCTGGCCGACCAGGAAAGGGAGGATCAACCATGCCTCGTTTCGCCGCAAATCTGTCGATGATGTTCAATGAGGTCGGCTTCCTGGACCGCTTCGCCGCGGCCCGCGCCGCCGGGTTTGAAGGCATCGAATTCCTGTTTCCCTATGAGTTTTCAGCCGCCGAACTGCGCAGCAGGCTGACCGGGGAGGGGCTGACCCAGGTGCTGTTCAACATGCCGCCCGGCGACTGGTCGAATGGCGAGCGCGGCATGGCCAGCATTCCTGGGCGGCAAAGCGAATTTCGCGAAACGGTGAAACAGGCGCTTGACTATGCCAATGCGCTGGAGTGCCGTCAGGTACATTGCATGGCGGGCATCATGCCGGCCAGCGTGTCGATTACGACCGCGACGGCGGTGTATGCCGCAAACCTGGCTTGGGCGGCGGAACAGGCGAAGCCGGCCGGCGTGCGCCTGGTGATCGAGCCGATCAATCATCGCGACATGCCGGGCTATTTCCTCAACACTCAGGCTCAGGGCGCGGCGATCATCGAGGCCATCGGCAGCGACCGTATCGGGCTGCAATTCGACCTCTATCATGTGCAGATCACCGAAGGCGACATCACCAAGCGGATGGAGCAGTTCATGCCGGTGATCGCTCATATGCAGATCGCCGATGTCCCCGCCCGGCATGAGCCGGGAACCGGCGAAATCGGCTGGCCCTTCGTGTTCCGCCGGATGGACGAACTCGGTTACCAGGGATGGGTCGGCTGCGAATATCGCCCCGCTGGCGAGACCATGGCGGGTCTAGCCTGGCGCGAGCAATTCGCCGTCTAACGGGCGATTTCCCGTCCAGGAAGAATCGCTCAAACAAGGAGAGTCTTACATGAAAATCGGATTTATCGGTCTGGGCATCATGGGCCGCCCGATGGCGCTGAACCTGAAGAACGCCGGCCACGACCTGATCGTTCCGGAGCGTGCCAGCCTGACCGAGGAGATCCGCGCGGCGGCCGACGTGGCGGCGACGCCGAAAGAAGTCGCGGCGAAGTCCGAGGTGCTGATCCTGATGGTGCCCGACACGCCCGACGTGGCCGCCGTGCTGTTCGGCCCGGACGGTGCGGTCGAGGGCCTGCGGAAGGGCAGCCTGGTGATCGACATGTCCTCCATCAGCCCGATCGAAACCAAGGACTTCGCCCGGCGGGTCAACGAGACAGGTTGCGACTACCTGGACGCGCCGGTGTCGGGTGGCGAGGTCGGCGCCCAACAGGCAACCCTGACGATCATGGTCGGCGGTCCGGATGCGGCGTTTGCCCGCGCCAAGCCGCTGTTCGACCTGATGGGCAAGAACATCACCCATGTCGGTCCGGAGAACGGCACCGGCCAGACCTGCAAGGTGGCAAACCAGATCATGGTGGCCCTGAACATCCAGGCGGTGTCGGAGGCGCTGGTGTTCGCCTCTAAGGCTGGCGCCGACCCGGCAAAGGTACGGGCCGCGCTGATGGGCGGTTTTGCCTCCTCCCGCATCCTGGAACTGCACGCCGAGCGGATGCTGAAGGGGACGTTCAACCCAGGCTTCAAGATCAAACTGCACGAAAAGGATCTCAACCTGGCGTTGTCATCGGCAAAGGCGCTGAACCTGGCGCTGCCGAACACCGCGGTGGCGCAGCAGATGTTCGCGTCCTGTATTGCGCATGGGGGGGCGGAGCTGGATCATTCGGCGCTTGTCACGGTGATCGAAGGCATGGCGGACCACTCATTCGCCCAGCAAGGACTAAAAAATTTGGGGCAAATCACGTTACGTCGTGACTTTTGCCGAGGTTGGAACGAGTTGCATGGACATGAAAAGGGGTTGAATTTAAGAGCGTGCTGCCCATAAACTGGGTGCACTAGCCGGATGTGAGACGGCCTCCGCCCGTGAGATTGCTACAAGCCGGGCATGGTCACGCCAGGGATGTTCCGAGGTGGCGGCACCTCTGCTTATGACCCGCGTAAGTTGCACGAGGGGTTCGCTTTCTATGTCAATGCGTTTTACCGAGATCGGCCAACAGCTTAGGGCCTACCGCCTGGAGTCCGGTCTGCGCGCGGAAGAGATCGCTGCTCGTCTGGGAGTGTCGCGTGCGGCACTGTACCGTTACGAGAAAGGCGAAGTGATCAAGCTCGACACGATCAAGCGGCTGGCCGAACTGTTGAAGATCTCGCCGCTTGTCGCTGCTGGGTATCGGCGTCGAATATTACAATCGGCCGATTGGTTATTTTGAGCGCATGCGCCAGATCGAGGAGACCGCCGACCAGATCCTGCAACTGGCCGGGCCGCTTTGCTACTTAACAACCTCCGACTCCTACGATCTGGCTCTGGCCGAGGCCTTCGAAGAGGCCGCCGATCAGGTCGGACCGGATCGGATGGCGATGCGCAGCCTCGCTGAACAGGTGCTGGGTATCCTGGCGGCGCGGAAGCGGATGTATGCGATGCGCCGGCCAGGCATTATCGCTATGGTCTCGTTGCCGGCGGTGCAGCGGCTGGTCGAGGTAGGCATCGTCGGCGGCATGCATGTTTCCGACCGGGTGCGGCGGATTTGCCGTGATGTCGCACTCGCCGAGGTGGAAAACATCGCCAATTTGATGGAAACTGAGCCGATGGGCCTGCAATTCGGCTTGCTTGCCGGCCCGCCTCCGAGCTCGGCTTTCAAGATCCTTCGGGCGCGCGACCGGGTCAGCCTGGCGATCAATCCGTTCCGCACCGACACGCATCCCAGCGCGCAGACCGGGGTGGCAATGATCACCGGCGCGGACGAGGCGATTGCCGCGCATCAGCGTGTGGCGGAGGCTTGCTGGCGGGAGGCAATGAAGGGTCCCTCGGGCGCGGCGCGACTGCGTCAACTGTTCAATGTGGCGGCGCCGGTTTCGTAGGTTAATGCCGCCCCGTGCCTCAGGGCATCGGCTGGATTAGCCCACAAGTCAAGTTCAATGCGCTAGTGCAAACATACGTGTTTGCGCCAGTGCTCCAAACGTGATGCCGTCGCGGTGTGCAGTAAGGCACGGACTGTCCAGGCGAGCAGCCTGCGGGAAATCAGGGCCGTGCCTCCAACACGATATTGAACGGCGTTTCCGTGGCGCGGCGGAACCGGGTGAAGCCGCCCGCCGAAACCACCTGCCGCAGCTTGAGCTCGCCGGCCTGAGCGCCAAGGCCGAGCCCGACCTCCTGCGCTAGGGAGGCCGGCGTGCAGACCATCGTGGACGCGGCATAGAACACCCGCCCGACCGGGTTGAGGTTGTCCGACAAATGGTTGTGGGCGAACGGCTCCACGATCATCCAGGTGCCGTCGGGCCGCAAGGATCGGTGCACGTGCGCCGACGCGCCGACCGGATCGCCCATGTCGTGCAGGCAGTCGAAGAAGGTGACCAGGTCATAGGTGCCGGGATAGCTCTTCGCCGGCGCCACCTCGAAGCTGGCATTCGCTGTGACCCCGGCGTCCGCGGCTGCCTTGCGGGCTCGCTCGATCGAGGCGGGGTGGTAGTCGAAGCCGGTGAAGCGCGCATTCGGAAAGGCGCGTGCCATTGTTATTGTGGAGGCGCCGTGGCCGCATCCGACGTCGGCGACCTGCGCACCCTGTTCAAGCTTGCCGACCACGTCCTGCAGCGCCGGCAGCCAGGACGACACCAGGTTGGCGTTGTAGCCGGGGCGGAAGAACCGTTCGGTGCCGCGGAACAGACAGGCGCTGTGGTCGTGCCAGGCGAGACCCTTGCCGGTACGAAACGCCTCCGCCACCTTGGGTTCGTCGATCCAGAGGGCTGACAGCACCTCAAACGCGCCGGCCATGAAGGCGGGGCTATCCTCATTGGCGAACACCAGCGCCTGTTCGGGGCTCAGGTGGAAGCTGTCGGACCCGACATCGTATTCGACATAGCCGGCGGCGGCTTGCGCGGCCAGCCATTCCCGCACGTAACGTTCATGCGTGCCGGTCCGCTGCGCCAATTCGCCGGCCGTGACGTCGTTGCCGTCTTGCATTGCCTTGAACAAGCCGAGGCGGTCGCCCAAGACCACCAAGGCGCCTGTGGCAGCCGCTCCCAGGTCACCAACCATGCGTCCCAGGAAGGCGTTTAGCGTGTCCGGATTCGGTTGCTGCACTGCGTCCTCCATCTGATTCTTGATTGTGTTTTGGTTTTTGATCAGCCACCGGCTCGTCATGCGACTGTGATTTACTTATCCGTAAGTTAATTTGTCAACTAGTAGATAAGTGCTAGGGTCACGAACGCGTGTGGGGCAGGATGTGCCGCCAGCGAAGATACGGAATGATTTGATGCCCAGGCTGGCTGCCGCTTCCGACTCGTCGACGCGTATTTTGGATGTTGCCGAGCGCCTGGTGCAGACACGGGGGTTCAATGCGTTCAGCTACGCCGATATCGCCGCCGTGCTGCATGTCACAAAGGCCTCGCTGCATTATCATTTCTCGACCAAGGCGGACCTGGGGACGCAGCTGATCGAGCGTTACCGGACGGCGTTCATGGCCGCTCTGGATCGAATTGGCGAAACCTGCCGCGATGCTGATGCGAAGCTGAACGCTTATGTGCAGATCTATGTTGACGTGCTGAAAGACGACCGCATGTGCCTGTGCGCAATTCTGGCGGCAGAATACGCGACCCTTCCGGCAGCTATGCAGGAGGGTGTTCGCCGATTCTTCGATACCAATGAGGCTTGGCTCGCTGAGCTATTGATGGCAGGGCGCGCAAACGGGCAGCTTCATTTCACCGGAGCGCCGGTCGAGGTTGCGCGCGTTTTTGTCGCTGCGCTGGAAGGTGCCATGCTGATGGCACGCGCGCGCCTGGATCTGTCCCAGTTGCAGTCAATAGCCGGACGTTTGCTGGCCGACCTTGGTGTTGGGGTGGGGCTGGCCGCGCAATAGCGCGCTAGCATTCGCCAGCATGCACTTTAAGAGGATGGCGCCCTGAACACCATTAGCGGGATGAGGAAGAAGACCAGGCCGGTTGCAGTGGCGGAGACGATGATCAGCGGGGTGAGCTGCTGGTGAAAGACGTGCTGATACAGCGCCGATCCCACTATGTCCGACAGCGGCTGTCGTCACGTTGAGGATCGACATCATACCGGCGAAGGCGAAGCCCTCGGCGCCTTCGGGGCACGAATCGGCAGCCAGCGACAGGGTTGCAATAAAGGCAATCATCGTTGCCATGCCGCCGAACAGCCAGATTGCCACGGCCGCCGCTGGACCGGTCAGCGCAAGATACGATAACGTAGCGATAACGCCGCCCAGGATGCTGAGCCGGAGCAGAACTGGCTGGCTCAGTCGGTTCAGGCGCCAGCGAAAGAGCAGGCCGCCGAGAATCCAGCCGCCGGCGCTGACCGAAGACAGGACGCCGATAAACCCCTGGGAAAAATGCAGCCGGTCGGACATCTGGAAATAAAGCGGTGTGCCGAAGCCGGGGCTGAAATAGTACAGGAACAGGAAGCCGGCGACGAGCCACAGGTTGCGGGTACGGAACGCCGACAGCAGCGCACTCAGACGCTGTCGCAGGGACGCCAGATCGATCCGTGCCCGCGGTTCCTGGATCAGCCAGACATTGGCGATGATGGCCAAGGGGGCCACCGCCGCGACAGTGGCCGCTGCGCGCAGGGCTCCGAGGGGTGAGAGGACCTCGATCAGGTAGCCACCCAGCAGCACCGCGCCCATCTGCGCAATGTTGAACCACAGCCATTGCTGGTTGACGAAGCTGGCGCTGGCCTTGTGCTTCTGACCGGTCTCGACAAGCAGAGCTCCGCAGAGCGTGCTGGAGATCGCCATGGCGACAGCGGTGATTGTCAGGGCCGGGATCATTGGCGCCGTCTTGCCAAGGGTCGCGACCCAGCCGAAGGCCAGGATGGCGCCAATGTTAGCGAGGATCAGATACGGCCGGCGCCGGTAGCCGAACAGTGGCACGAAATCGGAGATCGCGCCCCAGAGCGGCTTGATGACCCACGGCAGGTCCAGCACTGCAAGCGAAGCGCTGATCCTCACGGCGTCCCAGCCCAGGGCCTGCTTGAGGAAGTAGGTCAGCGGCTGGCCGAGGATACCCGATCTTGCCTGGCCGATCCCCTCCACAGCGTAAACGATGGCGAAGAACCACATGACTCGGCGGACGGATGGCTCGGGTGGCCTGCTCGGTTGCATGCGCCATTGTGGTGGCTGGGCTGCTTGCCCTCAAGCCGGCGCATTGGCAACCATGCAAGAATCTCTCAGGGGAGCCCCATATGGCTTGGCGCATTGGCATCGATATTGGCGGTACCTTCACCGATGTGGCCCTGGTCGAGGAAATCAGCGGCCGCATCGGCATCGCCAAGGTGCTGACGACCCCGCGCGATTTCGGCCAGGGCGTGATCGAAGGCATCCGCCGTGGTCTGGCGGAGAACGGCGTCGATCCCGCCGACGTGGTGCTGCTATCGCACGCCACCACGGTGGTGACGAATGCGCTGCTGGAGAAGAAGGGCGCCAAGGCCGGCTTCATCGCAACCAGGGGGTTCCGTGACCTGCTGGAATTGCGCCGATCCTCCCGCGCCGATCTGTATGACCTGTTTCAAGATGCGCCGGGCGTGCTGATCCAGCGCCGGCACCGGTTCGAGATAACCGAGCGGATCGACGCGCAAGGCGAGGTGGTCACGCCACTGGCGGAAGACGAGGTCCCGGCGCTGATCGAGGCGATCCGGACCGCCGGCCTGCAGACGGTGGCGGTGTCGTTGCTGTTCTCGTTTCTCAATGACGATCACGAACGAAAGATCGGCGCGGCGCTGCGGGCGGCGCTGCCGGATGTCGGCGTGTTCCTGTCGTGCGAAGTGCTGCCGGAAATCCGCGAGTTCGAGCGTGCCAGCACCACCGCGGTCTGCGCCTATGTTGGGCCGCTGCTGGCGGGCTATCTGCACCGACTATCGGTTGCGACGACGGCGCTCGGGCTGCCGCCGTTGCATGTGATGGGATCGTCGGGCGGCGTGTTCGACGTCGCCGAGGGGCTGCGGATGCCGGCGATGGCGGTGGAATCCGGTCCGGCTGCGGGGGTGATCGCGGCGGCGGTGGCGGGGCGGCAGCTTGGCCGGCCGAACCTGATCTCCTTCGACATGGGCGGCACCACCGCCAAGGCCAGCGTGATCGTCGACCATAAGGTCGCGGTGACCGCGGACTATGAAGTCGGCGGCGCTGCCAACAGCCGGCGCTGGATGCAGGGCACCGGTCATCCGATTCGGGTGCCGGTGATCGACTTGGCGGAGGTCAGTGCGGGCGGCGGTTCGATCGCCTGGGTGGACCCCGGCGGCGCGCTGAAGGTCGGTCCCCACAGCGCTGGCGCCGATCCGGGACCGGCCGCCTATGGTGCTGGCGGCACCCTGCCGACGGTGACCGATGCCGACGTGGTGCTGGGCTGGCTGGACCGGGAGGCGCTGTTGGGCGGCGATCTGCCGATTAATCTGGCGGCGGCCGAGCGGGCGATCGCCGAGGCGGTGGCGGAGCCGTTCGGGCTGACCGTGCGGGAGGCTGCTGCCCGTATCGTCGAAGTGGTCAACAGCAACATGGCGCAGGCGCTGCGCATCGTCTCGGTCGAGCGTGGTCACGACGCACGCGATTTTGGCCTGATCGCGTTCGGTGGCGCCGGGCCGGTGCATGCCGCGGCGCTGGCCGAGGAGCTGCAGATACCGGAGGTGATCATCCCGCCTGTTCCTGGTGCGTTCTCGGCACTTGGGCTGGTGGCGACCGACCTGAAACGGGATTTTGCCCGAACCTTGTATGCCGATCTGGCACGCGTTGACCCGGAGCTCGTCGCCACAACGTTCGCTGCCATGGAAAGCGCCGGCGCCGCCATGTTGCAGGCCGCCGCCGTGCCGTTGCAACTGCAAGCATTGCCACGCTTCGCCGACGTTCGTTACCGTCGGCAGGCGTATGAACTGACATTGCCGGTGGAGGACGGTCCGATCACGCGCGCCAGCCTGGATCGGCTGGCGGCGGCGTTCCATGAGAAGCACAAGCAGATTTATGGCCACGCCAACCCGGATGAGGCGGTGCAACTGGTGAACCTGCGGCTGACCGCGCTCGGAAAGCTGGCGGACCTGAAGTTGTCCCAGCCAGCGGACGTGTCGAGCGCACGGATTCGACAGCGCGATGTCTGGTTCGCCGTAACCGGCTTCGTGGCCACGGCGGTGCATTGGCGCAACGGTCTGACAGCCGGGACAACGATCACCGGACCGGCGATCATCGAGGCGTTCGACTCGACGACCGTCGTGCCACCTGGCTGGGCTGGCCGCATCGATGAGCTCGGCTACATCCGGCTGACCCGCGCGTGACCCGGTTACACTTTCTTTACGCCTGCCTGTCAAAACCAGAACGCCGGCCGGGAATGACCCCAGCCGGCGCATCTGACAGGAGGACACGATGCAGAACACATCGAAACCGCCTGCGGTGGATTGTGGTGATCTTGACGATTAAAATCAAGATCATTTTCAAACCGAAGTAGGCGGCTGGATCGACCCGCGGATGCAACCCATCCCGGGCCGATCCTTGCCTGTCAGGCACCTCGCGACGCAAGCTAGGCAGCTGATTGGCGAAATCGCCGCTTCTGCCTACCTTGCATGCCATGGAGGACCACAATGGATGCGCTTGACCTGATGCTCGGCCAGAGAATCGGCCTTGAAGCTGGAACCGCCGGGCCCCTCGGCCGATGACCTAGAGCGGATATTCGCGAGTGCGGTGCGGGCGCCGGACCATGGTCGGCTGCGGCCCTGGCACTTCGTCGTTATTGGGCCTGAACACACGGGACTCGCTTTGGCGAAGTTGATGGCAGACTCGCTGCGTCGCCGCGATCCGTCGGCCTCGGAGGAGGAATTGCAGCGGGAACGAGACAAGGCGTTCCGTGCCCCCACGATCGTCGCCGTCGCCGCCAAGGTAAGGAAGGCGTCACAAGATACCGGAGATTGAGCAGTCGCCTCGGCCGCCGCGGCGGCGCAGACGATCATGCTGGCGGCCCCCGCGCTGGGCTATGGCGCGATGTGGAAGACCGGAGCGCCGGCGTATGATCCGACCGTGAAGACAGCGCTTGGGCTGGCCGAGGACGACGAGATCATCGGGTTTTTGTACATTGGCACGCGCGCCGGCGGCTCATCATCGATCCCCCGGCCGCAAGCGAAGGATTTCGTCACAACCTGGGCCGGGTGATCGCCGCGCTTGTGAAAATGGCGCGGCGAGTTGGCCGCTGAGGCAGCAGGCACGTTCTCCGGTTTACCTGCCACCTCGGCCGGTTGCCGGATTGCTGCAGCACAGCCGCGGCACCCGTCCTCATCCCGAGATCAGGCTGCCGAACAGTTCCCAGTTGTGCCCGTTGAAGCGTATCGGCTGCATCTGCTTGACCGGGCGATAATCGGTTGGGCTGGTGCTTATTCGGATGCCCGGCAGCAGCAGCGGTAGCTCCAGGTCATGCAGGTTGGCGGCCTGGCGCATGATGTTCGCGCGCGACAGGTCATCGCCACATTGCTTGAGAACCTGCATCAGCGTCTGACTTATCAGATAGCCGTAGATGTTGGCGCCGTCGCTTCTGTCACCATCCGGATAATACTTGTCCATCCAGGCCCGCCACTCCTTCATGCCCGCATCGCTATCCCATTGCGGATCGTTCGGGTCCTTGAGAATGGCTACCGAAACAATACCAACGGACTTGTCCAGACCGGCGGGTTTCGGGGTGCCGCCAACCGATGAAGACACGAATGCCAGCATGTGTAGGGGTTTCCAGTTGATGTCCCACAACTTGCGTATTGCCTGGGCCGCGAATTTCGGAACGGAAATATCAAAGAACGTGTCGGCGCCGGACGCTTGCAACAGGCCGATCTGCGAATCAATGGTCGGGTCAGTCGCCTGATAGCTCAGTTGCTTGACGATCATCGTCTTGGCGCGGTCGCCCAGACCCTCTTCAAGCCCTGAAGTGTAGTCCTTGCCGCCCAGGGAGTCCCTGCACCAGCACGGCAATCTTGGCATCGGGCTTGGTTTGCAGGAGGTATGCCGCATCGACATGGCCCTCCGTCCGGTAGGAGGGCTGCCACGCCATGGTCCAGGGGAAATGCTGCGGGTCGTCCCATTTGCTGCTGCCATCGGCGAGGAAGAGTTGCGGGACGCCGCGATCGTTCAGATAGCGCTCAACCGCGGCATTGGTGACGTCACCCAGGCTCTGAAAAATGAAAGCGACCTTGTCGTCCTCGACCAGTTTGCGGATCTGCTCGACCGTCTTGGGCGGACTGTAGCCGTCATCGCGGCTGATCAGGTTTATCTTTCGGCCATTGATGCCGCCGTTGTCGTTGATCATCTTGAAGTAGGCGAGTTCGGCTCGGCCAATCGTGCCATACCCGGAAATCGGCCCGCTGTACGGCATCGTCTGGCCGATCTTGATCTCGGTAGCGGTAATGCCTGGTGCATTTGATGCGGGTGTTGATTGCGCGTTCGACGGTGTGTCTGCCGGTCCGGCGAAAATCGGCGTGCTGGCACTGATCGCGATCAGGCTCAGAATGAACGGATAGAGCTTCATAGGCTTCCTCCCTACTTTGTTTTGCGTTTCATGCTTTGAAATTACGTTTCTCAGCCGCCATTTGTGTCGGCAGGCAACCTCGGAATAATCGACGTTGCAGTCGCTTTGCTTCGAGAAACGAGACGACCCACCGTTGAACTTGGAACTCAGTCCGTGACCAGTTCGGCGAGCAGCGCCTTCGCGTCCTGCAAATCCTTGGTGTCGAAGCCTTCGGTGAACCAGCCGTAAACCGGGGCGAGCAACTCATACGCGTCTTGGCGTTTGCCTTGGCTCTGCCACAGCCGTGCGAGGCTGGTCGATGTGCGCAGTTCCCAGATTTCGCCTGCTGGCGGCGCGCCCAGTCGAGCGAGGCGAGAAAGTTCTGCTCGGCGCCTTCAAGGTCGCCCTTGAGCGAGAGCATCCAGCCCTTGAGGCGCAGGATCTCGGCGTAGTGAAGGCGTTCCTCCCACCCGGGGCGTTCGATTTGGACGATCACCTCGTCGATCAGGTGCAGGGCATTGTCGAGGTCGCCGGTCAGCGCCATGCCTTCGGCCAGGAACGCTTTCATGGTCGGGCTGCGGACCTTGCCGCCGGTCGCTTCCCAAGCCGCGATGCCGGCCTTAAGCGGGGCAATTCCTTCGGCGGGTTTGCCTTCCCGGATGAGTGCCTGGCCATATGAAGCTGGGTGCCAAAATCGCCCACAGCACGGGCAGGCTGTTCTCCCGACCCAGCCGCTCACATTCTTCGGCACGCTTGCGCAGGTCCTCGATGCTCACAGCGGTGATCGAACTCATGCGCCCCAGTACGTCAGCGCAAATCCGAGGTCGAAGGGGTGACCACGCCGGCGGGCGTGCGCGTCTTTTTCATCGTTCAGCCGCAATGCCCGGTCCGGGTAGCCCAGCATCCAGGTGCTAATCGAGCCAAAGATACCGGCCATAGTTTTGGGATCGTGGTTGAGGATGTCCGCCAGGTGACGATGCTTTTCGTCGTCGTAGAGGTCCAGCACCTTGTCGGCGTGCTCCACGGACCTTGGTGAACTCGCCCGCCCAACAGTAGCAGATGCAGGCAAGTGCATGTCCCGCGATCAGCAGGTCGGCATCGCCGGTCGCCTTCGCGATGTCCAGCATCTCCTCCGCCCACGGCAGGGATTCCGCTACGCGCCCTTGCGTCAGGACGTTGCACGTCAGTCCCCAGAGGATGGGCACCAGTGCGTCGTGGCGCTCGAGCGACTTCGCCAAGGCAAGGGCCGGATGCAGGCTGGTCCAGACTTCCGGGGTGGCCCAGCCTTTGAGCGCCACCACGCTGTGCCAAGGCGGCTGCGCAGCCCCAGTTCGCTGGTGTCTCGTTGCGATGACCGAGGCAGGGTGGAGACCAGTTCGAGCCCCTGGTTGAGATGGGCGATGGCCTCGGTCAGGGCCATGCGCTTCAACGCCAGCTCGCCGGCGGCCTGCCAAAGCGGAATGGCGGCTTCGGCAAGACCCGCGGCCGTGAGGTGATGGGCCAGCACCTCGGGTTCGGTGGTCTTGATGTTCGGGAAGCGCTGCTCGATCACGCGGGCGATCTTGCCGTGCAACTCCTGTCTGCGGCTCTTGAGCAACGAGTCATAGGCCGCGTCCTGCACCAGCGCGTGCTTGAAGGTGTAGATCGCATCGGGCGGCGTGCCGCGACGGAAGGCCAGTCCCGACTCGCTCAGCTGCGCGAGGGCGTCGTCGAGTTGCGCCTGCGGCATCGGCGCGACCGCGGCGATCAGCTCGTAGCTGAACTCGCGGCCAATCGCCGCCCCGATCTGGGCGATCTCCTTCACCGGCATGAAGCGATCCAGCCGCGCCATCAGCGAGTCCCGCAGCGTCGCCGGAATGGTGACGGCGCGAGCCGAGCCAGCATACTCGTAGTGATCGCCTGCCTCCTTCAGCTCGCCCGATTCGAGAATGGACTTGGTCAGCTCCTCGACAAACAGCGGCACGCCATCGGTCCGGGTCAGGATCTGCTCGAGCAGCGCCGCGGGCAGCGCCTTGCCGCCCGCGAGCGCGGAGACCATCGCCGCACTCTGCGCCCGGGTCAGCTTGGACAGGTTCAGTGCGCCGACATGGCCCTGCTCGGACCAGCGCGACTGAAACTCCGGCCGGTGGGTGAGCACGACCAGCAGCGGCACGGTTCTCACCCGGTCGATCAGCAGATCCAACACCTCCAGCGTGGTGGGATCGGCCCAGTGCGCATCCTCGAACAGCATCACGCTGGGTTGCTGGCGGGCGGCCGCTTCGGTGAGATCGACCAAGGTCCGCAGCGTCTCGTCCTTGTGCTTCTGCGGCGTCATCGGCAGCGCGCCGTAGCGCTGCCTCGCAGGGGATGGACAGGATCGCAGCGACGAACCGGACGTCGGCCAGCGGCCGGCCATAATGCGTGACGATCAGCGCTTCCAGCTTGTCGAGTTTCGCGTCCGCGGTTTCGTCGCGGGCGAACTTCAGCGCCCGTTCGAAGTTGTCGATGATCGGCCAGAAGGCGCTGTTCACGTAGTAGGGCGAGCACTGGAAGCGCAGCGCCTGCACGCCTTGCGCTTCGAGCCGCTCGCGCAGCGCGCTCAGGATGCGGCTCTTGCCGATCCCGGGTTCACCCGACAGCAGCACCACCTGGCCTTCGCCGTCCTTCGCCTGCGACCAGCGGCGAAGCAGCAGATCCAGTTCCTCCTCGCGGCCCACCAGCGGCGTCAGCGCGCTACCGCCGCGATTGGCATCGAAGCGGCTTTCCGTCAGCCAAGGCACGCTCCACCCGCCAGGCGTGAACCGGTTCGGCGATCCCTTTCAGGTCGTGTTCGCCAAGATCGGTCAGTTCAAACGCGTTGCCGACCAAGCGACGGGTCGAGGCGGCGATGACGATCTGGTCGGCGGCGGCCAGTCCTTGCAGACGCGCGGCCAGATTGGGCGTGCTGCCCACCGCCAGCTTGGACTGGTCCCCCACACCGGCCGCTTCACCGACGACGACAGGACCGGTGGCGATGCCGATGCGGACCGACAGAGTCCTCGGTGGACGAGGCCCGCTTGACGGTATGAACGATCTCCAGGGCCGCCCGCACGGCGCGCTCGGCGTCTTCTTCGTGCGCGGTGGGCCAGCCGAAATACGTCAGGATGCCATCGCCCACGTAGCGGGCGACAAACCCGTCGTAGCGCGCGATCACATCGCCGCAGAGGGTTCGATACGCGTGCAACAGGCTGCGCAGTTCTTCGGGGTCGAGCTTTTCACTCAGCGCCGTCGAACCCACCAGGTCGCAGAACATCACGGTGAGCTGGCGGCGTTCGCCACCGTGCGAAACCGCATCTTCGCGGAGCGGTCCCGAAGCGGTCGTCGGCCGACACGGTGGCAGTGTCGGCCGTGCGCTGCTCATCCAGCCTGGCGACGGCCTGAAGCAGACGCTTGCGATCACCCAGCGCGAGGCCGAGCTCGCGAAGGTCGGCGTCGCTCAAGGAGCGAATGACATCGAAGTCGATCTCGTTGGAGGCGAAGACTGCGTCGTAGCTTCCCAGTCCGATTTCGGCCAACCACGTCCCGAATGGCGTCATTGGTCCCCCCTCGGCCCGCGGGCCTGGGTTTGGATCAGATTAGGCGTCAGCTGGGATTTTCGCAACGTACAGCTCATGTCGATGACACGGGGATGACAGAGTAACGAGAACCAGTCTCACTCGCCGCCAAGAGGCTTCATGTTGCGCTCGGTGGCTCGGCGCAGCAGTGCGGCTGAACGGTAAATCCCATGCACCATCTTGGAATATGGCAGCACCAGGAACAGCGCCAGAATGAACCCCAGATGCACCGCCATCGCCAATCCCATGGCGCCGGTGGCGCGCACCGCCAGCAGCACCAGGCCGGTGACGCCGGTCATCGCCAGCAGCATGAGCAGGGCGATGTCGGCGCCGAGGAGGCGACGCACGCGGGCATCGGGTCGTCGACGAACTTCATGGCCAGCAGGCCGACGGTGCCGACGATCAGCAGGATGCCGCCCACGGTGCCGAGCAGGACCGGGGCGCTGATGAATGGGTAGGGCGCGGGCCAACCGAGGAAGGTGTGGTAGACGAACGCCGTGGTGGTGGACGGCGAAGCAAAGAAGAAAGCCGTAGAACATGGCGTGGTGCAGATAGCGCCGGCGCATCGAAAACGCTTCGGAGTTGTCGTTGCAGCCGTTGCCGCCGCCGCCGAGGTTTTTCAGCGTCAGGACGTCCCATAGGGCGATTGCCAGGGCGCGGGGCGGATTTTTTCGCTGGGGCCGGCGTCGCGCCAGAAGTTCCTCGCACCCATGGCCAAGGCGACCAGGGCGTAGCCGAAGGTTGCGAATCGAAACGACCAGCATCGCCCAGAGCGGAATGACCTGGTAGAAGCTGCCGCGACCACCGGGTGCGCGCCGAAGAAGTTGCCGGGGGCGTTGAGCAGCATGCTCAGGATCAGCACCACGGCGATGCCGAGCGCGGCGATCAGCGAGACGACGGTGCCGTTGCGGTTGAACATCGATGCCAGGGGTTTTGGCCAGGCATATTCGGCGTAGCTTTCGGCGCGGACTTCGGCCAGCGTGCGCGGCACGTTGATGCCCCATTCGTGCGGCGGGGCGTATTGGCAGGCGTAGTAACAGCCGCGGCAGTTGTGGCAGAGGTTGGCCAGATAGCTCAGGTCTCCGGCGGAGAATTCGCGGCGCAGTTCCATGGCGGGGAAGACCGCGCAGAAGCCCTCGCAGTAGCGGCAGGCGTTGCAGATCTCCATTTCCCGTCTGGCATTGATGACGGCGTCAGTTTCTTGCACGACGTGCTGCCTCCTGCCCTGCGATGCGGCCGAACACCGTGCCGATCGTCATGCCGAACCCGGCCAGATAGCCTTTGCCGAGGATGTTGCCGGCCATGATCTCGCCGGACGCGAACAGGTTGCCGGCGGGCTGGCCGTTCTCCATCAGCACCTGTGCCTTGTCGTTCACGCGGACGCCAAGATAGGTGAAGGTGATGCCGGGCCGCAGCGGGTAGCCATAGAACGGCGGCTTGTCCACCGAGCGGGCCCAGTTGGTCTTGTTCGGGGTCAGGCCCTCGGTGGCATTGCCGTCCAGCTTGAGGTTGTCGAACATTTGGTCCGGTTTGACCGCCGCGTTGAAGGTGTTGATCGGTGTCCCTGACCTTGGTTGGGTTCAGCTTCATCTTGGCGGCGAGTTCCTCCAACGTGTCTGCCTTGATGGCGGGATACACCGACGGCATGAACAGCGGGAATGCCTTGGAGTCGCAGATCGAGTAGGCGATCTGGCCGGGCTGCTGGGCGATCAGGCGGCCCCAGATGGCGTAGCGCTTGGGCCAGACATCCTCGCCTTCATCGTAGAAGCGGTCGCCGTCGCGGTTGACCACGACGCTGTACGGCACGCTGTCGAGGCGCGTGGTGATGCCGCCATCGAACTTCGGGGCGCGGGCGTCCAGCGCCACGGCGTGGCACTGCGTCGGGTCGCCGATCGGCGCCACGCCTTGGTCCAGCAGGTTCTTCAACACCCGGCCTCGGTTATACGGCGTGCCGCGGATGACGAAGTTGTCCACCGCGTCGCCCCAGTACTGGCGCATCCAGTCCAGGTTGGCCTGGAAGCCGCCGGCCGAGGCGACCACGCAGCGGGCGTGCACCGTCTCGGGAAAGCCGCGGTAGGTGATGTCGGCGGAACGGACCGCGCCGTCCTGCATGTTGAGCGAAATCACCTCGGTGTCGTAGAGGATGTCGACGCCAAGCCGTTCCGCAGTCAGGTAGTAGGCGTTGACCAGCGCCTTGCCGCCGCCGAGGAAGAAGGCGTTGGTGCGGCCCAGGTTCAGCGTGCCGGTCAGCGATGGCTGGAACCGCACGCCGGCCTGCTTCATCCAGCCGAACAGGCCGGAGGAGGCGCGGATCGTCATGCGGGCGAGCGACTCGTCGGTGTTGCCGCCGGTCACCCGCAGCAGGTCGTCCCAGTATTCGTCTTCCTGGTAGGCGTCGGTCAGAACCTCGTTCGGTGCCTCGTGCATGGCGCGCAGGTTGCGGGTGTGGCGGCTGTTGCCGCCGCGAAACGCCCTGGGTGCGCTTTCCAGCAGCAGCACGCTCGCCCCCGCCTGACGCGCCGTGATCGCCGCGCACAGCGCCGCGTTGCCGCCGCCGGCGACCAGCACGTCGTAGGTCTTGGTCCGATCAGGCATCTGCCTCCCCTTGGCGCCTCGGTCTTCCTACGAACGGTTGCCCGATCGTGCAAGGCGTGCGATGGGCCGGATTGCCGTGAGTTCAGGGAGGGTCGGTATGGCCGAAGCCGCAGACGGGCGCGCCTGGCACGAGATCGTGCGGGACGTGCTGAAGCGCCACGATGTCAGCCTGGTCACCTATGTGCCGGACAACGTGCTGCGTCCGCTGATCGAGGGCGTGCATGCCGATCCGTTCTTCACCGCCTTCGCCTGCACGCGGGAGGAGGAGGCGCTGGGCATCACCGCCGGCGCCTGGATGGGCGGCCGGCGCGGTATCCTGCTGATGCAGACCAGCGGGTTCGCGACGCTGCCGAACGTGATCGCGTCACTGGCGGTGCCGTTCCAGATCCCGGTTCTGATGATGGTGTCCGAACGCGGCACACTGGGGGAATTCAACATCGGCCAGTCGCTGGTGGCGCGGACGATGCGCCCGGTGCTGGATTGCCTGGCCGATCGAGCACCACACGATGACCCGGCTGGACGAGGTGGAGTTCATCCTGGACCGCAGCCTGGTGCAGGCGTTCGCCACGATGGCGCCGGTGTGTTTCATCCTTTCGCCGCTGCTGACCGGCGGCAAAGTTTTCGCGAAGTAGGGGGCGGATCATGGCTGATTTGTCGAACCACCCGGCCAGCCGGGCGCAGGCTAAGGTGATGAACCGCTACGACATCACCAAGCGGATGATCGGGCTGCTGCACCAGGACGAGGCGGTGATCGGCGGCATCGGCTACACCAATTTCGATCTGTGGGCGGCGTCGGAGAGCCCGACTGGCCGGCGGCAGCAGAATTTCTACATGCTGGGCAGCATGGGGCTGGCGGTGCCGATCGCGCTGGGCGTGGCCCTGGCGCAGCCGCGGCGGAAGGTGTTTGCGCTGGAGGGCGATGGGTCCGTGTTGATGCAGCTCGGCTCGCTGTCCACGGTGGCGGCGCGGCGGCCGGCGAACCTGTGCATCGTGATCATGGACAACGGGGCGTATCAGATCACCGGCGGCCAGCCGACGATGACGGAGCAGGGGGCGGATATCGTCGGGATCGCCCGGGCTTCGGGGCTGGTGCAGAGCGCCTGGGCGGCGGACGAGGATGCGTTCGTGGAGTTGGTCGGGATGTCGTTGAAGGACGACGGGCCGTGGTTGATCGGCTGCCGGATCGATAATCAGAAGCCGGCGGATACGACGGAGCGGGATCCGTCGCGGATACGGGATAACTTTATGCGGGGGTTGGGGGTCCAGAGGTAATGGCGGCATAGGCTGCCCGGGCAATGTGGCAGGGCTTGGCACGGGGTCGGGGGGAAGGCTCTAGCGGTGGTTGCCACGAACTAGCCCGTCTTATTCATGAGCCTATCGGAATTTGGCAGAAAACCGCATCTTATCAATGGGATGCGCGCTGATGGCCCGTGGCATATTTTGCCACAGGCCCGAAACGCGAAACGCTTAGAATTCTAGCGTTTTTCAACGACGGCAGACACGCCGTGAATAAGATGGGCTAGCCGGCTGATATGGGCGACGAGGCTGACGCCGCTACTGGGAATGGTGTTGTATCAAATATCGCCACCATTACCGATCTGCCTCTCAAACGATTGCCTTATTAAACCCATTACATAGGGCAGATCAGCCCCCGAAGTGAGACCGACCTCCACGTCGCCGTTTCCCCAGCGACCTAGATCGGTGACATCCTTGCACATTTGGCGGGGATCATTGATGTCGATAAATTTCATATTTAGCGAGAGCCGTAGCCGTTTGGCCTGAGGTATGACATCTACAAAGTTCGTCTCTGCCTTGTAGGCGACATAGAGTTTGAGGAATTCTTCGGTGACGCAAGGATCGAGGGCGAGCACTTCCTTGCGGAAACTCTCAAAGAGCTCGCGCATTGCTGCCGATAGTAGATGCGGGTGATCTTCAATGCGGTAGCCGGCGGAGGGCGCTTTAGTCTGGTAGGCATCAATTATATCCGGTGGGAGTTTGGGTGAGGCCCAAACCCCGGCTGCCCGTTCCGCGAGTTTGCCGGCACGTGCCTTAATGGCTGGCTCATCCCATGCCTCGGCTTGGCCCATACCCACGTTAAGACGAAGAGGGCTCTCCTTAAAGCCCCCAACCATGTCGCGCTTCTCAGCGAAAGGTCGGTTGGAATACTCGGAATTGTATCCCGTGAGGGTCAGGTTTCCCAATGTGTGTCGGTAATTTGTCCAGATGCTTTCCCAATCTGGCCCTAGCGCTTCTCTCCATGTTATCGGCAGCTTGGCTGCGTCGCCGTCGCTGTTGGGCAATATGTGCTCGATAGTATATTCATCAACCGAGACGCGCTCTTTCCGCCCGTAGTTTTCTAACCGGCGCAACCAATAGGTTCGACTGCGGAAGTTGTAGAGGTCACGGGTTTGTATGTCGCGCCTGAATTCATCATCGCTAGGAAACCTGCGGTACGAGGGCAGGCTTAAGAAGTGGGCAAAAATACTTTCTAGATAACGATCTTTCTTCAGAGTTCTACCAAAAGTGGCATATGTCTTGTTCATCGAGTTTGTCGGGATGGCGCAAACCGCTCGGCGGAAAACATAAGACTCGACCAGTCGAACCACCTCTATCATCTCATCTTCATTCAAATTTCCATTTCGATAATCGTGGTAAAGCTCCAGCAAGAAGGGGTATGCGACATCGACCTTTAATTCTCGCAGATCTTGGAACGCAAGACGTAGGCCTGGATCTGTCTCCGTCCCCAAGGCCATGTTACAAAAATGACCGGCAAACTCGCGAATATCTCGGACCAGCGTCTCCACACCGCGGATCGCAACGTCCTGCGATCGAGCGTGTATCTTAAACGCGGCGTAGACCTCATCGAGGCGTGGTATGTCACCTGTTTTCAGCGTCAGGTAGTGACGCATGAAGGCATCAAAATAGGTGCCATAGGCTTCCTGGCCGAAGTCAATCTCCATTGGTCGCCAGTATTGCTCATAAAGTTTGGTCTGAAACTGCGTCTCGAGCCCCATCAATATAAAGTTTCTAATAAGATCGGCTTGGCTGAGCTCCTTCCCCATAGAGTTCATACTTTCGAAGATCAGCTGTGGATTGTCTTGCGTTCTGTTAAGCGCAACATCTACAACAATGAGTTTAGCAAGGCCGCGGCAGACCGTGGCTAGGTCGCCTTTACGAGCGGCGATAAGCGCTTGGAAAAAAGTAAAGTTTTCCGCAACACGCAGGGATCTCTGCTTAGGCGGATCGCCGCCGTCGATTACAGCGATGAGCGATAGCTTGTCCGTTTGTGAGAGCAGAAGCTTGTAATGCCGTTCGCCGCTTTCCTCCGGATTGAGGAGGTAGTAGTTGCGAAGCTTCCTCGGCGCGAATCCCTCAATCGGTTCACGACCAGCTTCGTCGAGTTTATCAAGGGCATCAGCGAGCGCCGTCAATAGTAACGTAAGGGTTGTCAGTCGTTGCTGACCATCGATCACCAGCATTGGCTCCTGGATGGTTAGGTTCGACAGTCCCTTCTCGATATATACGATAGAGCCCACAAAAATGGGCTGACACGCCCTCGTCGGTCCCGGCACGTATGATGTCATCCCATAATTGCTGACACTCGGTCAAAGTCCAGGAATAGGTCCGCTGATAGATAGGGATCACGAATTGCGGCGACCGCTTCAGGAAATCTAAGAGTTTTGCTTCGGTGGCTTTCATTGTTCCGTCCGGCCATACGTTCTGTAGCAGCCCCGACGGTCTAGGGAGCGCCGCCGAATGGAGCAAGATCTATAATTTGATTCTCTCAACCTCGTCCTGCGGGAGCCGCTCCTTCGTCCGGCCACAGGTTTTGTTGTCCGCGGGCCCTTGTGGACCGCCATTTTCTGCGTGTGCTCTAACGCTCCGCCGTCAGAAAGATACATTTTTCAATCTAACTCGTAAAAACCATTATTGCTGATCGGTGCATGAATGCCGGCCGCGACCGCGCGGCGGCGAACCATTCGCCAGGCGTCAAGCTGTGTCACAGGCTGCTTGGACAGAGCAGTCGCGGTGTGACCGCGTGAGGTTCGGAACAGAAATCCCTAGCGGTCCTCGGTAATCCCGGCGGTATCAATGTAAACGCGCAATGCATCGACAAGTGCGTGATGACACGGCATGACGTGATGCTTGCCGCCTTTCTCGTGCAGCCGGCGCTGCCAGCCGGCGCCCTTCGGCCGGAGATCCTCTCCCTTGATCGTCAGCACCGCAGTGATTCGCACGAAGGAATAAGTGAGGGTGGCGGTCCGCGCCGGCACCAGGTGGGTGCTTGAAGACAGTGCGAGCGGTCGGCTTTCGACAGAAACCGGACGGCTGGTCATTCCCTGAAACCTCCACACTCGGCGATCGCGGCTATGTCGCGGGCACCGTGTAGCACGCGGATGATGACGACTTCGTCCGGCCGCGGTTGGTAATAGATGGCGTAGGCGCCCTGGAAAGTGACCCGCAACCCGGGCGCGAGCTGGTCGCGCGTAGGCGCTGCGAGCGGAAAATGTCGCACCGGTTCAAAGGCAGTTTCGATCTCCTGGATGAACCGCGTCGCGACATCCTCGGACGCTTCGGTCTCTAGCCAAGACCAGATTTCGGCAAGGTCGGCCTCGGCTGCTTCAGTCAAGCGGAGGGGGAGCGGCTCGCTAATAGCTTCTCTCCCTCGCTTGATGATCCGGTCGGCATCGAAGTCTTTAATGCGGCCCGCAGCGACATCGGTAAGGCCTTTGTCGATGTCAGCCTTGAGCGCCGCGAGTTCCTGCAGCTGCAGCGCGCGCTTCATCTTCCATTCACGGAGTGCCTCGCGCACCACTTCGCTGGTCGATGCGTAGTCGCCGCCATTGACCGCGCCCTTGACGACGGCGGCCATGTCGGACGGCAGCGTGATCGTCAGCCGCTCGATTTCGGCCATGGCTGTCCTCCTGTATGTGACTGCATACTTTATCATACTTTTTATGTCGATGCCAGCGGTCCGTTCCAGTCCCCTAAGCCGCCTAGACGCATGATAAAGGGCGCTATCTCCGTGAAGCTTGTAGCAGACTGGTGGGGCACTCGGAGCTTTCTGGCGCGGTTGTATTGAGACGCGCCACTCGTCTTTGCCAGGTCGAGAGGGCACATTTCATCCGCGGCGAGGGTGAAGCGGCGAAGACTGGGTCGCCGTGCCGCGCCCGGCGATGGCACTGGGGGAAGCCGTCCGACGCATCAGTCTTGATACGTATTGATCCGGTACACTATTGTTTCAGCTTATCGACCGGCACCTGCCACCGCTGCCGGGATTCGGTATAGACGCCCCGTCGCCTCCAAGTCATCCCGTGTCCACGGTCCGCCCACGCCCTCGATCATCCAACCCAGGATCGCCCAAAGATCAGCATCGAGTACACCATCGTCGATCGGTTCAAGCGCATCGACGACAGCGTAGACCTCGACACCGGACGGAAACGGCTCGCCGCTCCGCCCGATGAACACCAGCGCGTAAGGCAGGCCCGACGGCGCCTGAACAAAGCCCGGTTCGGCGAGGCCGATCCGGTCGAGGTCGAAGATCCGAACGAAGTAGGCGCGGAACTCGGCATAGTGGCCGATGCGATCCTCGGCGAGGGCGAACGCAAGCCGTTTTCCGGTCAGATCAGGCTTCGCGATTACGCTGACGTCGGTCATCTCTCAGCCCCCCGTTGATCGAGACGATCAAGGAACGCGCCGATCAGTGCAGCGATTTCGGCCCCCGAATCCTCCTGCAGAAAGTGTCGGCCGGTGACCAGATGAGGCCCTTCCGCGTGCGGCAGCAATCGCTTGAACCTGTCGGCGAACGTCGCCGCATCGAAGACTTCATCCTCGCGTCCCCAGATAATCGTCGCGGGCAGCTTCGATTTCGCCAGCTCCTGTTCCAGCCAGGTGAACCGGTCGAGGCGCGCGCGCCGTGTCGTCCAAGGGAATCCACCGCGGCCAAGCCCAGGTCAGCAAGCGTGTCTCGGCATCCGGCAACGCCGCCTCGTAAGCCGGCTGCGCCTCGCGACGGAATTTGTTGCGGTCCACGACCGACAGATAGACGCCCCGGCCCGCCAGGACGTTGTGCCGGCCCAGCAGATACGGCCCGACCAGTGGCGCATGCATCATGCGCCAGGGAAACAGCCGCGTGTGGAACTCGGCCGGCGGGTGGGGCCATGCCCAGGTGCTCATCACGACAAGTGCCCGAACCCGGTCCGGGTTGCTCATGGCAAACGACAGGCCGGTCGGTCCGCCCCAGTCGTGACAGACAACCGTTACGCGCATGAGGCCGAGCTGACGGACGAGACTGACCAGATTGGCGATGTGCCCGTCGAGCGAGTGCGCCTGCTCGCGCGTGGGCTTCTCAGACAGGCCGAAGCCGATCATGTCCGGCACGATGACCCGCCGTCCCGACTGCACCAGCGGACCGATCACGTCGCGATAGAGAAAGCCCCAGGTCGGATTGCCATGCAGCAGCAAAACGGGATCGCCGTCGCCCTCATCGACATAGTGCATGCGCCAGCCGTTGACGCGTGCGTAGCGGGCCGCGTACGGCCATTTCTGGCGGAAGCCGGGGGTCAGTTCAAACAGGTCCCGGGTCATCGCATCCTCGCAAATCCAGGCTGTCAGCGCGACGGATCGTCATGCGCCGCCGGTGGTCGAGCGCAAAAGGGCACAGATCACCACCATCTTTGCAAGGACATCGCCGGTGAACGGTTCGACCGCCGCGCGGACCGCGGCGGCAACACCAGTCGTCGCGGCGGACGCTGTGGGCAGGCGTGCCGCGACACGCGCCGCCCGCGCTCGCGCTTTCGCGGCGGCGTCGCCAATCGAGACGTCGAGGCGCCCATCCCCATCCAGCGGCGCGATGATCGTCCAGGCCAGCGCCAGGTAGGTCGGCCAGTGCGCCAGATGACGATACATGCTGGCCAGGATCGGGTCGGCCTGTCGTGTCCCAAGCCGGTTCAGCGTTATCGCCAGTTCAGCGGTCGCGGACGGAAGATCAGCCAGGTTCAGCAATGCAGGCAGCGGGATCTCCGGTGGCGGTTGGCGCGATATCGTGCCGTTATCGGACCGTGCGGCATTGAGGACCGGAGGCTCGTCGTGCAGCCGGCTTAGTAGTGCGGATAGGGCGATAATGGCCATTGCATTGGTGCGGTCGTATGCGGCTAGTACGTTGCGGATTGCGATCAAGTCGTTACTGAGAAGCCCTGCCGCGGAGAGGACTTCGGGGGGAAATGCTGGTAGAAGCGGCAGATCGAGATCGTCGTGAAACCCTGACGCCTCGGCTGCGATCGTGCCGTCGACGTAGAGCGGCCGTAACGTTCCCCATGCCCAGGGAAGCCCACCCTGCAGCGTCGCCAAGTGACGCCAGATCAGGTTGACCACGTCGACACCCAGCACGTGACGGATGTCGGCGAAGATCGCAGCCAGTCTCGCCGGTTGCGGCGGCTTCGGTGATGGCCGGAACAGGATCGCTCATTTCCAGCCTCCCGTCAGACCGCGCGTTTCGAACCCCGGCGATGGCTTCCGTCAGGCGTGGGACGCCGCCGCACTCGGCAGCAACGCAGCGCCATAGTCCCTGCCACGCAGCGTGTCGAGTTTCAGCTCAACCGGCGTGCCAAGCCATAGGGCGTAGACGCTGTGATCATCAACCATGTCGTCGGTCAGCGGATGAACAAGAACGTCGAGTCCCTCGCGGTTAAGCATCAGCCACGGCACGACGTTCTGGAACTCCTTGGTCTGGAAGATGACGTTGAACTGCGAGATCGGGTGCGGGCCCCTCGGCTCGTCGCTGAAGCCGCCAAGTTCGACAACAAAGCGGCTGCCGATGGTGTCTCGCAGGCGCTCGGCGACTGGCCGCGTGGCGGGGTCGAAATAGACATGGGCGTGATAGCCAGTGATGTCGGTCATGGGGACTCCTCCTTCTGCTTCTTGCAGTCTGTGCTCTGTGAAACAACTCGTCTAACCGGACGACGCCGGCTACTTGCTACAGTCGGACGTTAGTCGATGCGTCAGATAAGAGCGGTGGATCCTTGAGATAGCCATCAGCGAGCCGCCGTCCGGTCTCGCGCATGCGCTCACGGTCCATCGCCGAATTCATCTCGGGCGATACGCGCACAACCGTGTCGTTGCAGTAAGTCGGGATGACCGTGCCGTTGTTACGGCACAGGCCGTAAGGGTCGCGGCCCTCCTGAACAGCGCGTACGCCACGTCTGAGCTGATTGCGGAACATGCTGACGCCGCGGTCCGTCTCACTCAGATGCTCCAATCCGTGGACGGCGACGGGACGTTGGGAGACCTGGGCCTCGTAGTCACCGGGATGGCGCTGACCGGCCTCATACGTGTCCGCGGCAATCTGGCCGGGAAGCATGATGGTGCGATCAGCCCACCATGCAGGCGTCACGCCCTCGCTCTCGCTGACATGACGGTATTCAATCAACATGGTGTTGGTGTTGTCCAGCGGCACGATCCAGCGGCTCATCATCGGGCCGCTGAACGGATGCTCCCGGCGGCCGTCTTCCCAGATCGGCGCCACCTGCTGCAGGTTGGGCAGGACGGCTTCCACCATGCGCGCCCAGATGTTGTCCTGCACCTGGCGGGTGGCGATGTAGATCATGCCGACGGGGGTCTCGACGAATTCCAGTTCCGGCAGCACGCCGAACTCGTTGGTGAACACCGCGCCGCTGACGATGGTGTGGAGAAACGCCGTATGGGCCGGATCCATGGCGTTTTCCATGATCTGCAGCCAGTTGCACGGATAGAAGTATTTCTGGCCCGGAATGAGCCGATAACCCGGCCGGATGAAGCTGTCGTACACCGGAAAAGGCGGCTGCTGGTCAAGCGGGCCCATGTAGGCAAAGACGATGCCATTTGCCTCATGCGTGGGATAGGCACCGTGGCACAGGCGGTCTTTCAGGGTGCTGTCCGCCGGCTCGCCCGGGGTTTCCAGGATGGTCCCGTCGGTTGCGAAGAGCCAGCCATGGTAGCAGCACCGTATCCCCTTGGCGTCGATCAGCCCGAACTCCAGGGACGTGCCGCGGTGCGGACAATGCAACTCCAGCAGGCCGACGGCGCCGCTCTTGTCGCGGAACACCACCAGCTCCTCGTCCAGGATCTTGACCCGATGCGGCAGGTCGCGCAGCTCGTCGGAGAAGCAGATTGGCTGCCAGAAGCGGCGCAGATACTCGCCGCACGGCTGTGCCGGGGCCGACATGGGTGAGTTCGGTGTCTTCCTCGAGGCACATCGCGATGCAGATAGCCACCAAATCGCGTCTTCAAGAAAGGGGCTCTGGTTGCCATCGCAGTCCTCCCTTCGGCCCGCCGAATTTAACGACCGGCTCGATTGCTTGGGCACGCCTATCTCGAATGTGAATGGTAGCGGTGCGGACCAGTTTGTTCGAACAGCTTCGACCGCAGTCAAGAATAATTGATAGCCGCGGTGGCGATCAGCAATGACACGTTCGGCCTACCCAGTATTCGAACCGCCAACCGCTACGGCTCCCCAAACGTCGCAATCCGGTCGATCGCGCAAAAGAACAGCACCCGCTTCTCATCGATCTTCGGATCGCGCAGCGCATAAGGCCCCGGCTGCCCTGTATACTTCGTCCAGATCCGATCGAGCTGTTTCGTTACATAATCGCCGCCCGCATCCCACTCCCGCAATTCCCGCCGGACAGTGCATTTAATCTGCACCCAGTGATACGGGTTCTTCGGATTCACCAGCAGCACCGAAAGCTGGGGATTATCGCGGATCCACTGGCACTTGTTCCGATGAGCGGCAGTGTTGACCAACACCTGCCCGTCCGCATGATCGAACCACATTGGCGTCAGGCTGGGACGCCCGTCCGGACCGGTGACGGCAAGCGTCATGGTCACTGGCTCATCCAGCAATTTTCGATAGATCGGCGGCAGGTCGTCCAGGCTGTTTGCATTGCGTTTGTCGCCGACTGCAAACTGGCCTTCTTGTGGGCCATTCGCCACATGACGAAAGTTCGCGATTGTAAAACCGCTAGTCATTGTGCGTTCCTCCGCTGCCATCGCATTGGCACCGATGTTGGTGGAGATCGGTATGCCGATCCTTCACATCGTTGGCACGGTAAGCGGGGCCCCGACCGGGCGCAACACGAGACATCGCAGCTGTCCGAGATTAGCCAGACTGTTCCCGTCGGCTGGTGGGATTGTAGAGTGGTATTTGGATGGGCGTTATCCAGCCAAGTTGCGCATTGTCGTCATGGCTGGGCGTGTCGGGCCGCCTGTCGCGGCAAATGCAGTTATAGGTAGGCTGGACAAAGCGCGTCATGATGGGGAGGGCAACGCCGGCGCAACTCGATCGAAATTCGCTTTGGGCGCTGCGAACTCTCCCGTAAAGGCCACGGAAAGCAGCGGAATTCGTCGGACGACGTGGTAAAGCACGATGGGTGCGGTAAGCGCAGCCAGACAGCACAGCACGAAAAGCGTGGGAATACTGACAATCCTCGGCTTTAACCAGTGCGCCCCTGACAGCCGAGCTCGCAACGATATGCCAGAGATAGATGGTGTAGGAGTAGCTTCCAATGTAGGCAAGCAATGGGATTTGCGGCAGAAACTGAAGCAAGACGACCATGCATGCCATCCTGGCCAACGCTGCGGAAAGTTAGAGGACTGTCACTTCATTTGTCAGCCGAAGCAAGCCGAGTTGCCGACTGACCAGCACGATCAGAACGATGCCTAGACACATTGTTTGTATACCGCGGTCATGCAGCCATTCGGGCCGCTCCCGTAAGATGATTCCAAACAGAAAGTATGGACCGAGGTAGAGCGCACCAGCAATACCGAAAAAAGTTGTTATAGAGGATCCCGACTGTGAGATCATGATCGCGATCAGTCCGGCCAGCATGAGAGCCACGGGACTGGGCCGAAAACCTCCATCCCAGACGGAGATCACCGCAAACAGAATGATCAATGCCTGGCATGTACCAAAGATGTCCGAAGCTGAACAACAAGGCGTCAATAAACGAACTCCTGAATAGCATAAACGTGTCCCCAAAGAAGCCAGACAATCATCGTCGCACAAACCAACGGGATCCCCAGACGCCGAAGCTTTTTCGACCAGAAGCCGGCAAACTCGGCCCTGATCACACGCCGGCCAGCGTTGAGGTAGCCTGACAACGCGGTAAATAGAGGCATGCTCAGAAACTCGATGCTGATCATGACGTAATGCCAGCCCGAGGTCATCGGCAAATGTAGGCCCGCGGAGGCATTATCACCGACGACATGGAGAGCGATGACCAGCAGGCAGGCCAGTCCACGAACCGAATCGAGGTTCTCCGGCACGCGGACGAGAATGTATTCTGGCGGCCTGGTACACTCTGTTGCATGCTTATCCATCCGCCTTTCGACTTGAGTGGCACGGAAAGGCATCAAGACTTTCTTCGCGCCGTCACGCGCACCCATTATCAGGCGCTGGCCATAACGGTTGCTGCCATACAGCAGGCAGGCCGATGAAGGGATTGACAAATCCGTAACAAACAAAGTATTTTGTAGCATATGGCCAAAAGACGGCACAAACTGCTCAAGTCAGTGCAACATATATCCCTTATATCAGCAGCGATCCATCCTGTGTGGTTGATCTACCCGCCGGGCACAATGACCAAGCAGCCGTCGGCGTGGCCACAGTTGCCGGAAAGCGGATCGCCGGTAACCGATTATCCGGATATCGGGCTAATCAGGCGGCCTCGCATTCCGGCATGGTTGCCAGAAACGCATCCAGCGCATTGATGAAGCCCTTGGTGTTCTGGCCGTGCACGTTGTGACCACAATCCGCAACGGTCACCAGCGTCCCACGCGGCAGCGCGGCGGCGAACCGCTCCGCCGCATCGGCGCAAGAATGTTGGAGTTGGCGCCACGCACCAGCAGCACCGGCAGGTCAAAGCCGCTTGCGTCGTCGAGCGTGATGTTCTCCAGCGGCCCGCTGCCGCGCGCGATGCTCAGCCGTCGCGGATTGGAATCGCATTTGCTGACGAATTTGCCATCGGCCCGTTGCAGCATGTTGTATTTGACGGTGCGCTCGATGTGCTCGCGCGGGCGATACGGATCGTAGTGCCGCACGGCCCGCACGAAATGCTCCAGGTCGTCGAATTCCTGGTGCGGCCTGCACGAAACCGGCGATCGCCGCGCGACCTTTGTCGGACAGTTCCGGTCCGACATCGACGATCACCAGCGCGCTCAACAGCGACGGATTGCGCCGCGTCAGCAGCATGGCGTTGCGGCCGCCCATCGAGTGGCCGATCAGGACCGGCCGCTGCAGGCCGATCGCGCGCGATGAACGCCTCAGCGTCCAGCGACATCTCGTGGTTGGAGTAGGTCACATCCCGCGCCCATTCGCTGTCGCCATGCCCGCGCTGGTCCAGCGCCAGCACGCGCTAACGTTGCGCCAGGTGCAGGCTGACCAGGTCCCAGGAATGCGCCGACTGGTGGCCGCCGTGCAGCAGCACGATCGGTGGTGCGTCCGGCGCGCCCCAGTCCAGGAAGTGGAACCGCATCTGGCGCAGGACGATGTTGCACGAGCGGTATGGCACCTCGGGCGCATGCGGGATGCCAAGGTCGGCCGCACTGGCCAGCAGGCTGCGGAACTCGTCGGTCCCGGTCATGTCCAGCGGCTGTTGTCCCTGGGCGAAGATGTTCATGTACATGGGTTCAGATACGGGTATATATAAGCATCGGCATGGCCTTTCCGCTCCAGCCCAGCACAACAGCCTGCCTGGTCGCGGGATGGCAAGTAGCGGCGGACGCCAGCGGTGGCCAGAACGCGCGGCAAGCTCGACGCGGCTGAACCTTCAGGCTGCGGCGCGCCGCGTCAGGTCGGCATAGGAAGGCAGTTCCCGGCCCCTGGTTTCCGGCAATACCAATGCCGTCAGGAATACCAGGGCATAAGCAACGGCGGCGAACAGGCCGATCGCATTGCCAAGGCCCGCCGTCGTGGCGACCGAACCCACCAGGGCTGGGAAGAAGGCGGCCAGTCCGCGCCCAGCGTTGTAGCAGAACCCCTGTCCAGCCGCACGCACCTCGGTCGGATACATCTCGGTCAACAGCGGACCCATGCCGCTGAAGATCCCGGAGGCGAAGAAGCCCAGGGGAAAGCCCAGCACCATCATCCACCCATTCGATACCGGCAGATGGGTGTAGGCGAACACGATCACGCCGGAGCCGATCGCGAACAGCATGAAACCGCGGCGCCGGCCGATCGCGTCGTTGAGGTAGGCGCTGACGACGTAGCCCATGAAGCTGCCGATGGTGACGACCAACAGATAGCTCAGGCTGCTGACGACGGTGATGTTGCGTTCGGTCCTCAGGAAGGTCGGCAGCCAGGTTGTGATGGCGTAGTAGCCGCCCTGGGCACCGAGGGCGAGAACCGAACAACGTAACGTCGTCCACCAGAGATGCGGTCCGAAGATGGCGAACGTTGCGGGCGCCTGGGTCGGCGCCGATTGCGCCGCGGTGAAAGCCTCCGGCTCCCGCACATGGCGGCGGATGAAGAACGTCATGAGGGCCGGCAGGATGCCGACCATGAACAGGCAGCGCCAGGCGTAGTCCTTCGGCACGACGCTAAGGATCAGGGTCGCGATGAGCACCGCGACTGCCCAGCCGACCGACCAGGAGCCTTGCACGAAACCGACCGCCTTGCCGCGATTGCCGGCGCTGACGACTTCGCCGATCAGCACCGCGCCGGCCGCCCATTCTCCGCCGAAGCCAAGCCCCTGCAGGCCACGAAAGGTCAGCAAGCCCCAAAAACCGGTGGTTAGGCCGCACAGCGCGGTGAACAGCGCGAACCACAGCACGGTGATCTGCAACGTGCGCACGCGGCCGAGACGGTCGGCCATGATACCGGCGAGCCAGCCGCCGCAGGCTGACAGCACCAGGGTGCTGGTGGCGATGTAGCCGGCCTGGGATTGCGTAACGAAGCCGATGCCGACCAACACGGGGATCACCATGCTGTAGATCTGCACATCCAGCGCATCAAGCGCATAGCCGCCGAAACAGGCCCAAAACGTGCGCTGCCCTTCGGTGCCCAACTCGCGGTACCAGTCAAACACGTCAGTTTCTCCCCTGATCTGATGCGCGCAGCTCTAATGCCGACAATACAGGCGTCATTCGGGGCTCAACGTCCCGGCACGGTTTGGGTTGGCCTCCGGAAGAGATTTCGGTGTGATGCCTGTCGGCCGGTCCGGTGCGTCCCGCGCGGCCCACGCTGAACCCGGACCGATCAATGATGCCGAAAGGCCTGGTTGAGCGGACCTTGGATGATAGTCGTAGCTGCATTAAGGAAAGCTGCTCGTGACCATGCGTTGAGGCCGCCGATTAGCGGCGGCATCCGATGCGCTATGCGCCGGGTGCCTGGCAACCAATCAAGAAATCTTATCCGGCTCGACGCGAAGCCGCGCCGTCAGCAAGGCGAAACCAAAGATCGCTCTGCCGCCAATGGTGTCGCCGAAGACGCGCCGGCCGAGGTTGTCGCTACCGGCGCCCGCAACGACCATCAGCGGCAGCAGATGCTCTTCGCGTGGGTGACAGGCGCGCGCTTCGGGCGTCCAGCCAGCGGATCAGGTGGCCGTGGCGCAAGGCGGGATCGGCCGCCGTCACAGCCTGATTCAGCCAGATACCGAACTCTGCCGCGGCGTCGCCGACACCGTCCAGGAAGTTACGCAGGTTGTGATAGCTGTTGCCGATACCGACGAGGAGCACGCCCTCGTCACGCGGCGGGGCCAGCGCCGCCCCAATAAAGCTTCCGGCATGGCGCCGGTCATCCCGCTGCGGGCGTAGCCACGGTATGACGTCAATGACGACATTGTACCCGCGTCTTGTGCGGGGCTACCACGGGAAAAATCTACCGAAGGGCGAAGTTGACCGAACCAACCGACGACCCGGTCTGACATCAGAAAGTGCCCATGCTACGCTGCAAGTCAATCCAACAGGCCAAGGAACCCGTTTATGTCCCAGTCCGCGCTCGATCGTGCCCGCTCCTACCAGGCGGAACTGACCGCCATCCGCCGCGACATCCATGCCCATCCGGAACTCGGGCTGGAGGAATACCGCACTGCGGAGCTGGTTGCGCGCAAGCTGGAAGAGTGGGGGATCGAGGTGCATCGCGGCGTCGGCAAGACCGGCGTCGTGGGCGTGCTGCGCAACGGCAACGGCCAGGATGCGGTCGGGCTGCGCGCCGACATGGACGCGCTGCCGATCCTGGAGGCGACCGGTCTGCCGCACGCCAGCCAGAACCCCGGACGGATGCACGCCTGCGGCCATGACGGCCACACCACCATGCTGCTGGGCGCGGCAAAATACCTGGCGGAGACCCGCAACTTCAATGGCACCGTCAACTTCATCTTCCAGCCGGCCGAGGAAGGCGTCGGCGGTGCGCTGGAGATGCTGAAGGACGGATTGTTCGAGCGTTTTCCCTGCAACTACGTCTACGGTATGCACAACCGGCCCGGCCTGCCGGTCGGCAAGTTCATCACCGGTCCCACTGCGCGCGCCGCCGGTGGCGCGTTCTTCGATATCACCATCACCGGCAAGGGCGCCCATGGCGCGCATCCGCAGCAGAGCATCGACCCGGTGGTGGTCGCCTGCCACCTGGGCACCGCGTTGCAGTCCATCGTGTCGCGCAACATCTCGGCGCAGGATACCGCGGTGCTCAGCATCACCCGCATCCAGGCGGGCGACGCGTATAACGTGATCCCGCAGCAGGCGGTTCTGGCCGGCACCGTGCGCACCATGAAGCGGGAGATCATGGCAGACGATCGAGCACAACATGCAGCGGCTTGCGACCAGCCTCGCCGCCGGGTTCGGCGCCGAGGCAAAATCGGATTTCCGCGTCATTTTCGCGCCGATGGTGAACAACGAGGTCGAGGCGATTGCCTACGGCGACGCAGCGGCGGACCTGGTGGGCGAGGCGAATGTGCGCCGCGATGGACCGCCGGGGATGGGGTCGGAAGATTTCAGCTTCATGATGGAGCGGGTGCCGGGCGCGCACATCAACTTGGGCGGCCGGCGACACCGCCGCGCTGCATAACCATCGGTACGATTTCAACGACGAGGCGATCCCGTACGGCGTAGCATTGTATGCGGGCGATCACCGAGAAGAAGTTGCCGAAGGGGACCGCCGACTGAGCCGATGCTGAAGCGGGCGGATCAGGGCGATCTGACGATCTGGTTCGACAGCCGCATTGTTCCGGCGCGTGTGGTCGACAGTATTGCCGTGGCGCTGCTGGCTGCCGGGATCGTCGCCGACCCGCACGACTCCGGTGTCTGGCGCACCTCGCGGCCCGTTCTGCATGATGGGGGCCTGCTTCGAGTGTCTGGCCGTTGTGGACGGCCGGCCCAACATGCAGACCTGCATGACAGCGGTAAGGGACGGCATGCGGGTGGAGCGGCAGGAGGGCGCCAGGACGATCAGTCGGGGGTAGTCATCAAATCCGGCGGATGATATCCGACGAATAGGTCCACATCGCGTGTTTTTCGGAAAAGGAGCGCTAGCCATCGTCGCGGTAATGCGCCAACCAGCGGCAGCAGCACGTCGGCGATCCTGTTGGGCTGCTCGGGGAAGAGCGCGTGGGCAGCGTCGTCAATCATCACTGTGGTTACTCTATTGGGGAATTGGTTACGCAGCTCCTGCCAATACGGCTTCGGCTTGAACGGGTCGCACGCGGGAATGACCTCGAGCAGCTTCACGCTCCCGCACGCCCAATAGTTGGAGGATGGCACCGCCTTGACCGCAGCGCGCTGCATCTTCAGCGTCTCGGGATACCAACCGCCGAACCAGATGCTGGCGTCGTGGTTCGGCGCGAAGAACGCTTTGCGCAGGGCGGCAAGTCGATCGGCCTCAGGAGCGGACGGATCGCCCGCGATGAAGGGCGTTGTCGCGATGTCCTCGGGGACCTTGCTTGCCTGAGCCGACGAAAGGATGACCGCCTTCACCAAGTCTGGATGGTCGGTGGTGACCAAGCGCGCCAGCATGTTGCCGAAGGCGTGACCGAGCAGGACGGCAGGGCCATCGCCGAAACCACGGATGGACAATGCAACGTCGTTGGCGAGGTCGCGCATTGTGAGGCCGGTCATCGGACCCATTGAACCCGCGACGCCGCGCGGCTGCGGGCGCAGGACCTTCCAGCCCGCCTCGACGACCCGTGCGGTGATGTCGTCGTAATCCTCGCCGCCATCGCGGCCGTATGATGGAAGAATGACGAACGCCGGTCCCGCGCCGTCGACGTATGTCTCGATCTCGACACCATCCTTGCTTACGAACGCGCTCTTTCGCTCTGGATCGGCCATATGCAGCTTTCCTACTTGATGGATGCAACGCTTGCGACTTTGGCGTTCGTCGGAAGAACTCCGGGCGTTTCGGCTACTTCAGTAGGTGTCTAGAATTCCACCCGCAAAACCGCCGCTGGCCGAACGGTCCGATCCGGTGGCGGCGACTTGGTGCCTCCATCGGTCAAGAAATAGGCTACCCGGCCGTACTCCTCAGGACCTCGCCCCCAGGCGCCGGCGATAGGGCCTATCAGCTGCTCCGTGAACGGCTCGCCCGCCACGCTATGCCTCACGTAGCCGTTCTCGCTTGGCTGCAACGACACGCGATCGATGGTGTTCTGCCGGTGCGTCGCCAGATAAGCGACGCCGGCATTTTCGTCGATGCAGAAGTCATCCGCCATTCTGCCGCCCGCGACGAACTCCGGCTCGCCAGCGGGCTGGTGCGTGTCCGGATCGACGCGCACGCGCATGAAGAGCCTCTGCATCGTCGAGGTGTAATAGAGGTAATTGGTCTTCGCGGCGTATTTCACGCCGTTAACTCCGGGGCAGTCGGGCATTGGACCGCCCGGATCGTCCGCCATGCTGTCATGCTTGAGCCATACGCGGGCTTTCGGTTCGCCGCCATCCGAAGGCAGGTCGACACGCCAGATCAAGCTGCCAAAGCAATCGGCGAGAAGAAGGACGTTCGGGGCAACCATGCAAGTGCCATTGAGCCCGCGGACGGGTCCGGGAAATTCAAGGACAATTTCTGGGTTGACTTGCATGCCGGGGGTCCAGCCGCGCAGGTCCAGGCGATGAAGGTATGACTCGTCGCGTCGTGTACACCATCGAGGTAGAGATGTAGAAGACGTCTGGCTCGGCCTCAATGATGCCGGTGGCGTGCTGAGCAAAGGTGTGCAGGAATAACGGTTCTACCGCCACGGTCCCATTCACCGGCGGGACGTACCATAGTTCCATGTGATTCATAACGGTCACGATGATGGAGTTGTCGCCGCGTATTGCCATGTTCTCGAGAAAATAGTGACGCGGGAAGGAAGCGACCGTGGTGAGCTTGGCTTGTGGCGTATCGTCAGATCGCATGACTGTCTCCATGGGATGAGTTCCAAGGCCTTCGAACGAGCCTCAACGTAATGTTCGAAAATGTCCGCGGTTCAACGCGAACTTGGCTACCATCTCAACGCTCCAAACCAATGGCATTAGAGGGAACGTCGTAAGCCATGAGCGTAAGCGACACGCAGGTGAAATATCCAATGAGCACGGTCAAATCCGTGAGGCCCGCATCACCCAGCAAATCGATTGCACGGCGGTAGAGGCCGATGGGTACGACGCGTGGAGCGATCAACGCTGACGTGACTTCATAAACCACTTGCTGCCGATGATTCTCAAAGGACGTGGGCAGTCCAGCAATCAACGCCTGCACCTTCTCTGGTGGCAGACCGCCGGCCTTTTCCGCGATCATTTCGTGTTCATAGTTCGAGTAAGCCGCTAGCCACCGGGCATTGATAAGATTCGTGGCAATCTCGATCTCAGATTTGGACAGCGACGAGTGCCCTTGGTAGTGAACCCCCAAAGGCACCATGACTTCGATCAGTTTAGGGTTTTGCAGCCAGATCTTGTACGGTCCAGGCACTTGCCCGCGCTCTTTCACGGTAAATTCATAGGCCCTTTTCTGGTCGGGGGTCATCCTGTCGAGAGGAAGCTCCCTATACCGACCAAAGGTTCCGAAATCGGAAAAATCCGACATGTGTTATTACCTTTTTTGATGTGGAAGGTGTTATCGCTCAGGTCGGCTTTGCGATCTTTCGGAAACCAGCCACGAGTTTCGTTTTCTGGTCGCTCCCGAAGGAAACAATCTCCTTTTCGTAGGTGCGGGGCGACCTTGCTAAGAAAGTCTCCGTCGGAAATTATTACTTTAAAGAAACAAAATTCGCCTAAATCGGATCGGCCTCGATAAGCAGTTGCGACATGCTTGCCTCAACAAGGGTAGGCCGCCGCCGCAGCTCTTCGGTGATCGGCTCGTGCCTTTCTATTTCGCGCACGATCTTCAGTTTCTGACGCCGGAGGCAAGAATCGGTCGTTGGGAAAGCGCTCCTCCGGCACTTATAAGCGGCGCGCTATGCGCCAGGCGCGCGGGCTCATGCCCGTCATCTTTTGAAACATGGTCGCGAAATGGGCCGGCTGATCGAAGCCGCACAGCAGGCCGACTTCGGTCACAGACAGGTGGGTGTGCTCCAACAGGTCGCGGGCCTTGTCAATGCGGAGGCCGACGAGGTAGCGGTGCGGCGGCTGACCCGTGGCCTCGCGGAACACGCGCGCGAACTGCGACGGGCTCAACCCACCCATTCCTGCGAGCTGAGCCAGTGGCAGGGCCTCGTCCACATGCGTGCGCATGTGCTCGATCACCCGTCGCAGGCGCCCACCTACCAGGGAAGAGGGCTTCTCGGGCGGCAATGGCGCCAAGTTGGAGTGGCATCGCAGAAGGTTGAGCGCGAGCGCGCGACCCAGCAAGTCAGCCATCAATCCGGTGCCGGGCGCCCCAGCCTCGACCTCGGCCAAAAGCAGCCGGCCGAGCCGGTTAAGCGCCTCGTCGGGGACGGCAAGGCGCGGGACGAGGGCGACCGATGCCGGGTCAAGGTCATAGGCTTCTTTGGCGACCTGGCAGACCAGCTCGGGGGCGATATGAATGAGCAGCACGTCTGGGCGGCCCATTAGGGTGCGCGATACCGGCCGGCCGGCTGGAGTTAGACTTATTTGACCATCGCCGGACCAGCGGCGCTCATGGGATCCACGGGGGCTGTCCTCCTGTATGAGGACCGGTCCGACAAGATGCGCAACGAGAACGTGGTCGCGCGGACCAGGTACGGTAATCGTACCTGGCGGATGCTGATAGCGTTGCAGCACAAGATGTCTCCAGCCCTCCGTCGGGCTCGACAGCACTGGGCGGCTCGGCAGCAAACCCGGAAGGTTGGCAGGCGTCACTCGGGCGGGTTTCTCGTCTGGGTCGGAAAAGTCTGACATTTATCTGTCGCTCGTGGGGTGTAGCCGAGTGGTTGAACCAATCGCAGAACGCTCAACCCAGCAAGGTCAATCGCCCGTCAAGGAAGCGACGGACCGCCGGGTCCGGTTCCAGCCCGATCGCGCGCCGATACGCCGCCTGGGCTTCGCTGACAGCACCGGTCCGGGCCAGCAATCCAGCCCGCGCGGCCCAATAGGGTTGGTAGTCCGCCAACCTGGGATCACCGGCCAGCGCGTCCAGATCCGCCAGGCCCGCCGCCGCGCCTGCGGTTTCCGCCACCGCGACCGCTCGATTGATGGCGACCACCGGGGAACTCGTCAGCAATGCCAGCGCGTCGTACAGCCGCACGATCACCGCCCAGTCAGAGCGCCCGGTCCGCCGGCGCACCACATGCGCGGACTGCACCGCTGCCTCAAGCTGGAAGCGGCCGACGGCGCCTCCTTCGGCAACCATCACGCCGGCCCGTCGCAGCAACGCCTCGGCTTGCTGGATCAACACGCCGTCCCACGCCTCGACCGGCTGCTCATCCAGCGGCACGTAGTCTCCGGCGGCGTTCCGCCGGGTGTGGCGGCGCAACTCGGCGTAGAGCATCAGCGCCAGGAGCCCGAGGCTCTCCGCCTCATCCGGCAGCAGCGAAACCACCAGCCGGCCTAGCCAGATCGCCTCCCGCGCCAGGTTGCGGCGGCGGAGTTCCATGTCACCCGGATCGGACCAGCCGGCACCGAAGGCGGCATAGATCGCATCCAGCACGGCTTGCAACCGCTCTTGCAGCTCAGTGTGCTCGGGCAGGCGGAACGGAATGCCAGCCAGCTTGATGCGGGCCTTGGCGCGGACCAGGCGTTGACCCATGGCGGCGGGTGCAGTCAGGAAAGCGGATGCGATCGTCGCGGCGTCCAGTCCCAGCACGGTCTGCAGCATCAGCGGCGCGCGGGCGGCGGGCTCGATCGCCGGGTGAGCGCAGACGAACATCAGTGCCAGGCGTTCGTCCGGAATCGCGGCCTGCACCTGGGCGCCAGCCTCCAGTTCATCCGCCAGCAGCCGTAAATGCAAGTCGGCGGCCTGGGTTGTGCGATGGCGCCGGTGGGCGTCGATCAGCCGGCGGCGTGCGACCGTCAGCAGCCACGCCTGCGGGTTGTCCGGCACGCCTTGAACCGGCCAGTCGGCCAGCGCCGTGGCGAAGGCATCGGACAACGCGTCCTCTGCCCCGGCCACATCGCCGGTGCGCGCGGCGACGTAGGCGAGCAACTTGCCGTAGCTCGCCCGCGCCACCGCTTCGGCGGTTTGCCCTGCCTCGTTCACTTCACCGTCCTGGCCGAGGGGCGCACGGCTCACATGGCCCAGATCGGCCGCACTTCGACGACGCCGGTCGCGACGGCCGGGCATCGCTCCGCCCAGGATAGCGCGGCATCCAGATCGGGCGCCTCGATGATGTAGTACCCGCCAAGCTGCTCCTTGGTTTCGGCATAGGGCCCATCCAGGACCTGGGTCTTGCCATCGGCCGAGCGGACGGTGGTAGCAGAACGGGTCGGGCGAAGGCGGTCGCCGCCGACATACGCACCCGCCTTGACCATAGCCTCGGTATAGGCGCCGTAGGCGGCCATCATCTGGCCCATGTTCGCCTCGGTCACCGCTTCCATCGCGGCTTCGTTCCCATAGATCAGCAGCATATATTTCATGTCCAGCTCCATTGAATAATGGCGGCACGATGCCCCGCCGGATCAGTGACGTTCAAGCTGGACGGGTTTCGACAGCCGCGCCGCATATTCGTTGGTTGCCATCGGGGTGGTGTCGCTGCTGTGCCTGACGATCGCCGCACCGGTCGCCGGCCGATGCGGTGCGGGCAATTCAAAGAGTGCCTCCGTGAAATGGCCACATAGCGGCAAATCTGCGTGCCCTCGGCAACCTTGATCTTTGCCCGCGGCAGGATAACCGGCGCACGGCCGGCCGCAGTGAAACCGGCGGAACCGCCGCGGGTCGCCTGATCACGAAGCGGCGTTAGGCTTCAGGCGTTCGGCGCCCTATAGTCTACTTTGGCGTTCTTGGCCTGCTTCATCGCTGCTTCGGCTTCCGGCGCCGTCAGCAGCGCCATGGTCTCGAAGCGTGCGAAGGCCCCCGTAGAGGCCGCCTTCATTGAACACGCGGCGACCGAGACATGATCGGGAAATTCGCAGATGCCAAGACCATCATATTCGCCGAGGGCGAAGTAGTAGCAAAGCAGTTTTCCGCCAAAGCCTTCGACAAGATCGGTGGCAGGCCTGGTACGGTCCTGCGGCTTCTCGACCATGAACCTGGCGGTTGCGTCCTTGAACTGCCAACGCAGCAGGTAGTGGGCCATGATCCCCTCCCGTTGTTGATTGAGACATGCCATCTGCGGGTGCTGCTTCACTGCGGTCTTGCACCTGCAACGGCAAGGAATCATGAGCCTCTTACGGAATGCCTGTCAAAGCCTCTGTCATTGCCGGCACAGGGCGTTGAACCGTCTCGTCTGAACGGTTAAAGGCCGGGATGATCCCGGCCTTTCACGCGGTCCCTGGTAGCGGATCAGCCGCCCTTGGCTGAAGGCAGTTTTCAATTCAGCCGTGTGGTCCGCTGCCGCCTGGCCGCCTCGCGAATGGCCGAAGAGCTTTGCGAAAACTGTCCCGTCTCCCAGGAAGTGGAGCACGGGCCGGGTGTGGTCGGAGAACGCCTGTGCACCATAGACCGGTGGAACAGTGCCGGCCGGCAACCCTTGGGCAAACGCGGTGCCCACATTCAGGCTCAGCACGGCAAAGGCGGTGAGGCTCATGGCTTTTACCGGTATGCCCCACCTGTCGGCGGCAACGGCGATCTGGTTTGCGTTGGTCGTGAAAGAGTGCATGGCGAGCTCCCTTGGATGCTGGCGGCACGATGCGCCGTCACACCATTGACGATCGAGCCGGAGGAGTTTCGACAGCCGTGCTGAACATTCGACGGTTGCAACTGGCGCCGTTCCGTGCTTCAAGCCCGGGCTTCCCTGCCGGGGGCGACGGCATCGCACCCGGCTATGCCCGATTTCCAGTGTGGAAACAGACCTGCTCAGGCCGCGGCTAGGACAGGTAATGGGCGGAGACAAGCCATAGGGGGTTTATTCATGCCGCTATACGAAACCGTGCTGATCGCACGGAACGATGTCACGCAGCAGCAGGTCGAAGCGCTGGCCGACGATATTGGCACCGAGCTTGAGGCCGACGGCGGCGCCGTCAAGAAGCGCGAATACTGGGGTCTGCGGGGCTTGGCCTATCGGATCAAGAAGAACCGCAAGGCCCATTACATGCTGCTCAGTCTTGACGCCAAGCCCGCCTTCGTCACCGAAATGGAGCGTAAGCTCGGCCTTAATGAAGATGTGCTGCGCTTTATGACCGTGCGCATCAACGAGATCGAAGAGGCGCCGTCCGCTATCCTGTCGCGCAAGTCCGACGAGCGTGAACGCAGCTTCCGCGGACCCAAGCCTGCCGGCCGGTTCGAAAGCGGCCGCCGTCGCGGCTTTGACGATCGCGAGGAATTTCGCGCCCGCGATGAGTTTGTCCGCGACGACTTCCGCCCCGGCGCCGAGGAGTAGTGCCCGATGTCAGATACTGAAGTTAATCCCGCCGCGCGACGCACCGCTGTCGGTGCCCGCCGGCCGTTCTACCGCCGCCGCAAGTCCTGCCCGTTCTCCGGGCCAAACGCGCCGAAAATCGACTACAAGGATGTGCGGTTGCTGTCCCGCTTCCTGTCGGAGCGCGGCAAGATCGTGCCCAGCCGCATCACCGCGGTGTCCGCCAAGAAGCAGCGCGAACTCGCGGTAGCCATCAAGCGCGCCCGGTTCCTGGCGCTGCTGCCCTACATCGTCGCCTGAGGAGCCGCTTAGATGGCCGCCGTTGAATTGATCCTGCTGCAGCGCATCGAGAAGCTGGGGCAAATGGGCGATGTGGTGAAAGTGAAGCCGGGCTATGCTCGCAATTTCCTTCTGCCGCAGAAGAAGGCGTTGCGTGCCAGCAAGGACAACCGCGCACGGTTCGAGCAGCAGCGTGCTCAGCTTGAGGCACAAAACATCAAGCGACGCGAGGAGGCTGAGCGCCTGGCCGAACGCGTCGGAGGCCTGTCGGTGGTGATCATCCGCCAGGCGGGCGAGTCCGGCAGTCTTTATGGTTCGGTCTCCGCGCGCGACATCTCGGATGCTTGCGGCGCCGCGGGGCTGACAATCAATCGCTCGCAGGTGATCCTGGAGCATCCGATCAAGTCGCTAGGTCTTGCGAAGGTCCGCGTATCGTTGCATCCGGAAGTTTCCATTCCGGTGACCGTTAACGTCGCACGCAGCCCCGAAGAAGCCGAGCGTCAGGCGCGTGGGGAGAGGCCGACCGGCGAGGCGGAGGAGGAAGCGGATCAGGTACCGACAGCGGAGTCGATCTTTGAGGGCGATACGCCGCCGCCAGGCTAATCACGCCAATGTTTACTTAGGACCGTAAGTTCCCGTTTCTCCGCGAAAGTGGGATCGCGGCTTTTTGACGTCTCGCGTGTTGGAAGTCCACCCTAACCTGACCTCATTATTAAGGGAGTGAGTGGGATGGCGTGATGCGGACTGTCCTTGACGCGATATTGCGGCGACTTGTTACGATTGGCCGGCTGAGTGTCGCTTGGCCCGATGGATCGGAAACCAGTTATGGTGAAGATGATGCCGGACCGCGTGCCGCTATACGTCTGCGGGACGAGAAGACGATCCGCCGATTGATCTTCAATCCGTCGCTCGCCGTGGGGGAGGTCTATACGGATGGCGGCTTGATCGTTGAGGACAATCGTCTATACGATTTTATGGACGCGCTACTGGCCAACGCCCAGAGAAATCCGAATGCTCATCCGATCAATTGGCTGCGCAAACGCATCGGCGCGCTGACCCGCCGCCTGGATCAATACAATCCCGCAGCGCGATCGCGCCGGAATGTGGCGCATCACTATGACTTGAACGGCCGTCTCTACAGCCTGTTCCTGGACCGCGACCGACAATACTCGTGTGCGTACTTTCGGTCCGGCAATGAAACCCTGGAAGAGGCACAGGCGGCGAAGAAGCGCCACATCGCCGCCAAGCTTCACCTGGACCGGCCCGACCTGCGGGTGCTTGACATCGGCTGCGGCTGGGGCGGCATGGCGTTGACCCTGGCCCGCGAGCACCGTGCGATCGTGACCGGCGTGACCTTATCGGAGGAACAGTTGCGTGAGGCTCGGGCCCGTGCCGCCGCCGAAGGGCTGACTGACCGCGTGCGATTCGAACTGCTGGACTATCGGTCGGTGTCGCAACAATACGATCGGGTTGTTTCGGTCGGCATGTTCGAGCATGTCGGCGTTGGCCACTACCGCGAGTTCTTTAACACCGTGGCGCGCTGCTTGAAGCGGGACGGGATCGCTTTAGTGCATGCGATCGGACGCAGCGACGGACCTGGCGGCACTAACAAGTGGTTTCAAAAGAATATCTTCCCGGGTGGTTACTCGCCGGCTTTATCAGAAGTCCTGCCGACGGTTGAACGTAGCAGCCTAATGACGACGGACATCGAAATTCTGCGGTTGCACTACGCCGAGACGTTGCGCAACTGGCGTCGCCGTTTTGCCGCCAATCGCGACGCCATCACCGCCTTGTACGACGAGCGCTTCAGCCGGATGTTTGAGTTCTACTTGGCGGCGTCGGAGATCACCTTTCGTCGTTCCGGGCATATGGTTTGGCAACTGCAGCTCGCGCACGAGCATGCGGCGGTTCCGCTCACCCGCGACTACATTACAGTGTCCGAGACCAGGCGGCCGGTCGAACAGCAGACGGAGAGGGCGAGCCCATTGCGCCGCTGACCGGCAGTGCCGATATCTCCGGATCCTTTGCAACCGCCGAAGCAACGCCTCACCGATCCGCGATTGTCGTGAATAGTCACGCCCGGGGTTCCGGCGCAGTTTTATTCCAGCCCTTGCTTTTCGGGCGTGGCAGGGCTGGTTATTTCTTGGCCTTGTCGTCAACGTAAATAACGGTAAACGGTCCATCACCATCTACCTGGATAACCGTTTCACCGGTCGTCCAGGCATAGTGGTTCATGCCAGCCGGCATGGAAGCAAAGCCGCCGGGCTCGAAGGCGAGACCCTGGCTTTGATCCAGCTTGTCGCCCATACCCGCGTGGAAGCGGCCTGAGATGACGGTGACATTCTCGACGGTGGGATGATGATGCGCCTGGATCGCGTAGTTTGCCGGCATCTTCAGGCGCAGAACATACGGCCCGCTCTTGTTGGGATCGCCCGCCAGGACGGCGATTTGCGCGCCCGGCGGCACGATGGGCGGTGCTGGCGCCCATTTGAGATCACCAGGTTTGGCGAAGAGGTCAGGTTTCTCGTCCTGAGCCAAGACCGGTAACGCGCTACAAAGCAGCAGCGTGAGCGTTGCACACGCGATTTGCATGATGTCCTCCCTACGGTTTGTCCAATCCTTTGATGCGGAGCCTAAATCCTCTTAGGCAAACGTATCGGTATCGTCAATCTGTCGAGTCTTGGCATCCCCGCGGGCACCGCGACGGGAACCCGCCGCGCAGCCAGATCGCCGCGGCCCCTGATGCGCTGGCGGAACTTGCACCCGCTATCCACAGCTGTCCACAGGCGCAGACACATGCATGACGCGGCCGGCTGAGCTATGATGCCTGCGTGAACACCATTGATTTGCCCCTCTTCGGCCTCTCCCAGCGCCTTCCGCCTTCCAACATCCAGGCGGAGCAGGCACTGCTCGGCGCGCTGTTAGCCAACAACAAGGCCTATGAACGTGTATCGGAGTTCCTGACCGCGGATCATTTTGCCGATCCGGTGCACGGCCGCATCTATCAGGCCATCGTGCGACGGGTGGAAGCCGGCCAGCTCGCCGACGCTGTCACCCTTAAGGCCGAGTTCGAGCACGCCGGTATTCTTGAGGAAGTCGGCGGTACCGCGTACCTGACGCAGTTACTGACTGCCATGGTCGGCATCATCAATGCCGGCGACTACGGCCGAGCGGTGTATGATACGTGGCTGCGGCGGCAGTTGATCGACATTGGTGAGACTGTCGTCAACAACGCCTTTGGGGCTAACGCCGAACTGGCCGGGCCGGAGCAGATCGAGGCCGCTGAACAGTCGCTGTTTGAGCTTGCCGCGGACGGCGGCACCACCGGCGGGTTCGTCACCTTCGAGCGGGCGCTGACCGATGCGATCCTGGGCGCGGAGCGTGCCTTCCGCCGCTCCGGCAGCGTGTCCGGGCTGTCTTGCGGCCTGCGCGACCTGGACAGCAAGATGGGAGGAATGCATCCGTCGGACCTGCTGATCCTGGCCGGTCGTCCTGGCATGGGCAAGACCGCACTGGCGACCAAGATCGCCTTTGGCGCAGCGAAGGCACTGCAGGCGGACGCCCGTGCCGCCGATCCAACCGCGCTCGCCAAGCAGAGCATCGCCATCTTTTCGCTGGAAATGAGTGCCGAACAGCTCGCCACTCGCCTGCTGAGCGAGGAGGCGCGGATCTCCGGCGACCGCATCCGCCGCGGTGATATTGGCCAGAAGGATTTCGACAAGTTCGTCCAAGTGTCGCGGGACATCGCGTCGTTGCCGATCCAGATCGACGACACGCCGGCGATCACCATGTCTGCGCTGCGCACCCGCTGCCGGCGGCTGAAGCGGACCAAGGGGTTGGCGCTGGTGATCATCGACTATCTGCAACTGATGCGCCCCGCCGCCGGCACGCGGCCGGAAAACCGCGTGCTGGAGATCAGCCAGATCACCCAGGGCCTGAAGGCTCTCGCCAAGGAACTGGCGATCCCGGTGCTGGCGCTGTCGCAGCTTTCCCGCCAGGTGGAGAACCGCGACGACAAGCGGCCGCAACTGTCGGATCTGCGCGAGTCCGGCTCGATCGAGCAGGATGCCGACGCGGTCATGTTCGTCTATCGAGACGAATACTACCTGGAGCAGAAGATGCCGAAGGAGGTCGCGTTCGACGGCAGCACGGACAAGTTCAACGCCGCGATGGACGACTGGCAGCAGCGCATGGCCAAGGCGCACAACCGTGCCGACCTGATCATCGCCAAGCAGCGGCACGGTCCCACCGGCGCGGTGCCGCTGTTCTTCGAGGCCGAGTTCACCCGCTTTGCCGACCTGGATCTGGTTCACACCGATTATGCCGGCTGAGCTGCCGCCACGTGCCGGTCGCTCACGCGCTGGCGCATCCGATTCCAGTGCGTTTGATGCAGTTCCGCCCGATCTAGGTCAGTACGCCGCTAGCCAAGCCGCCTTTGGCCAAGCTGTTGGCGATCGGCTTGACAATGGACCCGCAACCACAGGTAGAGCAGTGCTGGAGGTCGATCTTGGCGCCATCGTCACCAACTGGCGCGCGCTGCAGTTGTATCATCCGTCTGGACCGGTGGCCGCCGTCATCAAGGCTGACGCCTATGGTCTGGGGGCGCGTCAGGTCGCGGCAGCGCTGCGCGCGTCCGGCTGCCGGCATTTTTTCGTCGCCTACCTGAACGAAGCGCTGGCAGTGCGCGACGTGGTGCCCGGCGCGATGCTGGCCGTGCTGAGCGGCCTGGTCCCAGGCACCGAAGCTGACTACGTGGCGCATGATCTTACCCCGGTGCTCTGCTCGCTGGCTGAGATCGAGCGTTGGGCAACCCTGGCGCGGTGGTTCGGCCAGAATCTTGGCGCCATGCTGCACGTTGATACCGGCATGTCGCGCCTCGGCCTTGATGACCGCGAGCTGGCAATCCTGGCTGACGACCATACTCGCCTGGATGGGCTGAGCATCCGCTATGTGATGTCGCATTTGATAGCGGCGGAAAACCCGGATGATGCGGCGAACCAGCAGCAGCGAGCGCGATTCGCCGCGGCGCGGGCGCGGTTGCCGCCGACGCTAGGCAGTCTGGCCAACTCGTCCGGCATTTTTCTGGGCGCGGATTTTGGCTCCGACCTGGCGCGACCTGGCGCGGCGCTGTATGGCATTAATCCCACTCCCGGCCGGCCAAACCCAATGCGCGGCACGGTGCAATTGATGGTGCGGGTGCTGGCGGTGCGAGACGTGCCGACGGGGGCAACGGTGGGCTACGACGGCATCTGGACGGCGCCGCGGCCAAGCCGGATCGCAACCGCGGCAGTGGGTTATGCCGATGGTTTTCACCGCAGCCTGTCGGGGTGCGGAGCGGCGTATTTTGACGGCACCCCCATATCGCTGGTAGGCCGCGTCTCCATGGACCTGACCACCTTCGACGTGACCGAGCATCCCGCCGTCCAGCCTGGCACTTGGCTGGAGGTGCTGGGTCCGCATCTGTCCCCCGATGACGTCGCCGCTGCGGCCGGCACCAATGGCTACGAGGTACTGACCTCCCTCGGCCGCCGTTTTCACAGGGTATATCGACCAGCGTGACAACCCCTTTGGACTTCCTCGCCGCCATCGGACGAGCCGTGATCGGCGTCTGCCGCGGCGCCGGCGCCCTAACGTGGTTCGGCATTGTCGGCTTGTCGCACCTCGTGCGTCCGCCCTTCTATGGCCGCTTGTTCGGACGCGCGCTGCTGGAATTCGGCTATTTCAGCCTGCCCGTGGTGGCTCTGACGGCGGTGTTCACCGGCATGGTTCTGGCGCTGCAATCCTATACCGGGTTCGCCCGGTTCTCTGCCCAGGGCGCTGTCGCCAACCTGGTGGTGCTGTCGGTCACGCGGGAGCTTGGGCCGGTGCTGGGCGGGTTGATGGTCGCCGGACGGGTAGGGGCGGCGATGGCGGCGGAACTCGGCACCATGCGGGTCACCGACCAGGTCGATGCGCTGTCGACGCTGTCGACCAACCCGATGAAATACCTGGTGGCACCGCGTTTGCTGGCGGGCATTATCGCGCTGCCGATGCTGGTCGTGGTGGCCGACGTGCTTGGCGTGCTGGGCGGCTTCATCGTCTCTACGCTGAAGCTGGGCTTCAACGTCAGCGGCTACCTGAGCAGCACGATCAACTTCGTGCAGATCAATGACGTGGTGTCGGGCCTTGTGAAGGCGGCGGTATTCGGCTTCCTGATCGCGCTGATGGGCTGCTACCAGGGCTACAACAGCCGCGGCGGTGCGCAGGGCGTCGGATCGGCGACGACCTTGGCCGTGGTGAGTGCCTCAATCCTGATCCTGGCGTTCGACTACGTGCTGACCGAGATGTTTTTCGCGCAGTAGCGACCGGCTTATTCCGCGCGACTTGGGATGTGCGACCCGCAATTTTCCGTGATATAACGTAAATATTTCGGTTATGCTGCCTCTGACCATCATTTGGAGACAGCAATGAAAATCGGAATCATCGGGGCAGGCGCCGTCGGCACGGCCTGCATCATGGCCATCTTAGGCCGCGGCGCGGCGCACGAGATCGTCGTGCTGGATGCCAATGAGCAGCGTGTGCGCGGCGTCGTAACAGACATGCAATATGGCACGCCGCTATGCCCGCCAGTACGTCTGATCGCTGGCGATTATGCTGATCTGCTGGGCGCGGAATTGATCCTGGTCGCGGTTGGCATCAACGAAAAAGCCGGTGGCGCCATGGACCGCAACGACCCCGCCGGGCGGCTGCGGCTGCTCGGCACCAACGCGCGCATCATCGCCGACATCGTGCCGAAGATCGTCAGTGCGGCACCCGAGGCGACGATCATGGTAATCACCAATCCGCCGGAACCGCTGACCGAACTCGCCCGCCGCTGCGCCGGGCACGACCGGGTGATGAGTTCCGGAACCTATATCGATACATTGCGTTTTCGTTTCTATATTGCTAGGCAGCTCGATGTGCATCCGGATCAGGTCGACGCGCAGGTGGTCGGCGAGCACGGCAATTCCCGCGTGCTGCTGTGGTCCTCGGCACGGGTGGCGGGTGCCTCGGTGCTGGAGATGATCCCGCGCGAAGCGGCGCAGACCTTCAAGGCCCGGGTCGAACAGCAGGTGCGCAACGCCAACATTACCATCATTGAGGGCACTGGGGCCAGCCAATACGGTATCGGAATGGCATGTGGCCGGCTGGCGGAGGCGATCACCCGCGACGAGCATGCTGTCTTCCCCCTCGGCTGCCATGTTCCAGAATACGGCACGACGCTTTCGGTGCCGACGGTGTTGGGGCGGCAGGGGGTGGTGCGCATCCTCAAGCCGGTGATGTCGGATGACGAACGCAACGCCCTGGAACGCAGCGCGGAGACCTTGCGGGCGGCATTCAAGCGGCTAGACGTCTAGCACACAGCCGCCCTCATAGACGCTTCGCGCCGCCAGAGCGGTAGCCGTCCCTCGGGTCAAGCCCGAGGGATAGCTCTTGACTGCGGCTGCGTGCGGCGTCGTGAGGAATCAGGCCGGGACGAAGAAGCGACCTTGTTCAACCGAACCAAGCAATATTACTGGCGACATGCAACCTGACTTTGCCCAACCCGAAGAACGCAACTCGGGCTTTGAAATACAGAGACCGCAGCGCAGCCCTGAAATAGCCGCTGGCACACCGACCCGAGATCGTAGCCCGCACGCCCTACGCCCCGCCAATCCAATTGGTCCCTTGTGATACGTCCGTTAAGATCCGGGCCTGCAACGGTAGCTTATGCCGGCAACACGTCGTGCAGACGTGCGAGTTCAATGCGCGTGCGCCCGCGCCCGTCCACCGTCATCACATCGGCAAAGCGAAAACCCCAGAGCAGGTCGGGCGGGTCATAGGCGTGCACCGCGTGCACCGGCGCGGCCAGTGTCGCGTCCGTGCCGGTGATCGAAACCACGAACTGCGCATCCATTTCGGTGAGTTGCTCGCTTGATACCCCATGCAGCGGACTGGTGGCGTCGATCACATGGCGCAGGGTCCAAGCCAGCGACAGCGCCTGTACCCGGCTGCGCATCAACAGCAGGTCATCCACGCGCCACATCATATGGCCTTCCAACGTTTGATGTCGCCGAATGAGCGTGAGACACGCGTCAGCGTGAAAGATTGTTCCAGCCTGCCGATTGCCAAGACGCAGCGATAGAGTGGGCACGCCGTCATGAGGTGCAATCGTGATCTGCCGGCTGAATTCCATATTGGCGCGTGGGCGGGCGAAGCGCACAAAGATCAGGCCGGTAAGGACCGCCGTGGACAGCAGCCCGAAGAAGGTTTCCACCGTTGCAACAAGGTGGCCATAGAGCGTCTGCGGCGCCATCACGCCATAGCCGACGGAGCCGAAGGTCTCGACACTGAAGAAGAACGCGTCGTCCCAGCGGCCAGCTGGCAAGTTGGCGACGCTGTCGGGCCGCAAGGCATAGAGCGCGCCGAACACGGCGTTCAAAGCCAGATAATAACTGAGTACCCCAAGAAGAAACGGTCCCCAGCCCATTGCCAGCAAGGCGTGGTAGGGATCGCGCCAGTCATAACGAAGGGCGTCCGTCGTAACGACCTCGGTGCCGCCGAATTGTGCCGCGATCTCACGCATGCGTCGGCGCCGATGCGGCTCTGTGCTTCCTGACATTTATTCATCGCTCCCAAAATCGCGGAACCAAAACTCTGGCAACCAGATTCTCCCAGCAGGCAGGCCGCATAGTCCCGGCGCGCAATCGAAAAGTGGTCATCGCAGGCTTTACTGGAGCTTAAATGGCTTCCGACGACACTTACTTGCCGCTACGTCGCAGAAACACATAGCCCGTGCGGCCGGTTTGTCCTGAATAAAGAACGGTCGGCGCAGAGCAGGCCGTTCGACCCTAAAAAGCCGCTTGTTGATAGGATGCGATAGGTGTTGGATAGGCCTCGCAAAATCTCGACATGGGTCAATAGCCCGGGGGAGGAAATAATGGAAAAGGATAGACTGCAGCGCAGGGCGTTCCTGCGCACCAGCGGCATTGCGGTCACCGCGCTTGCGGCCGGCGGGTCGATGATCTTCGGCCCCGACAACGCCTGGGCGATGGCGACGAGCAGCCTCAATGAGCATATCGCGCGGACGCTGCTGGTCATGACGCATGACCTGTTTCCGCACGACCGGCTCGGCATGCAGTACTATGCGGTCGTCGTTGACGCGCTCGACAAGCAGGCCGGCGCCGATGCCGCCGTCCGCCAGCTTCTGGTCGAGGGCGTAGCCCAACTCGATGCCGCTCATGGCATGCCTTGGATCGACCTCAGCGACGGCACGCGCGAAGCCATACTCCACGACATGGAGAAGACCGAGTTCTTCACCACGGTGCGGACCAAGACCATCGGCAGCCTCTACGGCAATCCGTTGGTTTATCAAATGTTTGGCTATGGCGGGCCCTCGGTGGAACTTGGCGGTTACATCGAGCGTGGCTTCGACGACATCGGCTGGCTGCCCAGCAGTTGAGTGGGGGAACAATCCATGGCCAAGACATTTGATCTGAAGGACGACAACGTCGTCGTGGTGGTCGGTTCCGGCGCTGGCGGCGGCACGCTCTCGAACGAACTCGCGCAGAAAGGTGTCGATGTCGTCTGCCTCGAAGCCGGACCGAGACTGACGATGGGCGACATCGTCAACGACAACGACGTGATGTTCAGCCGGCTGAGCTGGCTCGACAAGCGCATCGGCACCGGTGCATTGAATGCCAACATGCCGCTCTGGGTCTGCAAGACGGTCGGCGGCACCACCGTCCACTGGGCGGGCGCCGCGCTGCGCTTCCAGGAACACGAGTTCAAGACCCGCACGACCTATGGGGAGATCCAGGGAGCCAACTTGCTGGATTGGCCGCTGAGCCTGCAGGAACTCGAGCCGTTCTACGATAAGGCCGAGGATAAGCTCGGCGTCACCGGCACGCATGGCATTCCGCGGCTGCCTGGCAGCAATAACTACAAGGTGCTGGCCGCGGGCGCGAGGCGCGTTGGCTATAAGGAGTTCCACTCCGGCAACATGGCGATCAACTCTGAGCCACGCGACGATCGGCCGGCATGCCATCAAATCGGTTTTTGCATGGAAGGCTGCGCCATCGGCGCGAAATGGTCGACGCTCTATACCGAGATCCCGAAAGCTGAGGCGACCGGGCATTTCGAGCTCAGGCCCGACAGCATGGCGCTGCGCATCACTCACGACGCGAGCGGCATGGTCACCGGCGTCATCTATGCCGATAAGGCGGGCAACCATTATGAACAGAAGGCGCGCGCCGTCTGCGTCGCCGGCAATTCTGTGGAGTCGCCACGCCTGCTGCTGAACTCGGCTTCGTCGAAGTATCCTGACGGTATGGCCAACTCGTCCGGCCAGGTGGGCCGCAACTTCATGCGGCACATGAGTGGGACCGTCTACGCCATCATGCCGGGCCGGGTGAATTTTGAGCGCGGCACCCAGATGGCGGGCATCATCAAGGATGAGGCTGGCTTTGATCCCAAGCGTGGCTTCGCCGGCGGCTATGAAATCGAGACGCTGCCGGGCTTCGGCCTTGCCGGCCTCGCCACCAACCTGATCCCCGGCGCTTGGGGACGCGACTACGCGCGGATCGTCGAGATGTACGATCGCTTCGCCGGCATGTGGCTGGTCGGCGAGGACCTGCCGCAGGCCGCCAACGGGGTCACCTTGCACCCGACGGAAAAGGATCAGCACGGGCTGCCGGTGCCGGTGGTACATTTCACCGACCACGCCAACGACTTCGCCATGCGCAACCATGCGTTCAAGGCGGGCCGAGCGCTCTACGAATCGCTCGGCGCGACCGAGGTGTTCGAGCTGCCGCCGTTCTCGAGCACGCACAACATGGGCACGTGCCGCCAGAGCGCGAACCCGCGAGACGGTGTGTGCAACAGCTACGGACAGTCGCACGATATCGCGAACCTGTTCATTTCGGACGGCAGCCAGTTCGCCTCGTCAGGTGCGGAAAACCCGACGCTGACCATCGCGGCTCTGGCCATCCGCCAAGCAGGATACGTAGCCGACCAGCTTAACAAGCGACAGATCTAGCCGCCTGGGCGGATCAGGACATGCGTACGCGGTCCGCCCTGGTCGCCTCAAGGTCGTCCTCGACAAAGGCGCGCACGACCTCCAGCACTGGTTCGTGCGGGGAGAAGCCCCAGCGTGCGGGCATGCAGCGCCTCGAACGCCGGCGGCCAGGTGGAGACGATGGCGGCGATCGCGCGGTCCTCTACCCGCTTGACATGCGCCGAGGCGCCGGGTGCCACCGTGTCGAGTGCCTGCAGCAGATGCGCGACCGTGGTGCTGATGCCGGGCGGATCGATGCTGCGGTCCAGCCCCATCGTCGCTGGTGTCCATCGTAGCCGCATGCAGCAACCAGTCAACCGCACGCCGCGGGCTGCAGACCCAGACGGCGAAATCGTCGGCGACCGGCAGTTCAGTATCGAGGCCCAGCAACGGCTCGCGCACAATGGCGGAGAAGAACGAGCTGGCGGCCTTGTTCGGTCGCCCCGGGCGGACGATCACCGTCGGCAGGCGCAGCGTCACCGCGTCCAGGAAGCCGCGACGGCTGGCGTCGGCCAGGATCAGCTCCGCCGCGGCCTTCTGCGCGCCATAGCTGCTGCCCGGCACCTGCCGCGTGTTATCCGGCAGCGTGGTGTTCTGGTTGGCGCTGAAGGTGGCGACCGAACTGGTAAACACCACCCGCGGCGGGCGTCCCCCGCCGCCACTAGGGCTCGACAGCGGTCGATCACCGCGTCGGTGCCGCGCAGGTTGACGCGGCGGCCGAGATCGTAATCCGCTTCGGCCTGGGCGCTGACAACCGCCGCCAGATGGAACACGACGTCGGTCTCGGCGGGAATGGCGGCGTCCGGCAGCTCGACGATATCGCCGGCCAGCGCGGTGACCGGGAAGGCGGCGTCCGGCTTGGCGGCGCGGCGATATCGAACAGGGTCAGGCCGGTGACCGGCTTGCCTCCGAGGCTGCCGTCGGAAGCCAGCCGAGCCGCGATCTTGCGGCCGAGGAAGCCGCCGCCGCCCAGGATGGAAACCTGCATCGTCATTCTCCCTGTCTCGCGTGCCCGGAGGTTCGGACTGGTTGATTACCCTTGGCCCAAGGCTCCGGCAATGCGATGGCGTGGAGGAGCGTTGAGACCCGCCAGCAGCGAGGGGCGCCGATCGCGCGAACGAGGGCGTGGTCCGATGCACGCGCCTTGCTCTGCCGCGAATCGCGTGCTCACGCGTGATTTAACGGCTTATCAACTGGTTGTGGCTAAGTTGTCGGCTGATTGATGATATTTGCTTTAATCACTTCGCATTATGCTATCATATGCACAACTATGGAGTGTTCGCTGATGCGTGCCAGATGGCCAGTGTTTGCTGCCTTCCTGACCATGGGCATCGGTTACATCGCGTATCCCTACGTAACGTTGTATCGCCTGGGCGAGGCGATTCGCGGCGCCGACGCCGCGACGCTGGAAACGCTGGTCGATTGGCCCTCGGTGCGGGAGGGCATCAAGGAGGATATCTGCGATCTGGTCGTCGATGACGCCGGATCCGCAGAAGGCGACGCAGTTGCCGCCGTTCGGGGCCTCGTTCGTGCGCGGCATCGCATCCAATACGGTTGATCAGAAAGTGACGCCTCAGGCGATCGTCGCGGCGACCGTTGCGCTGCCCGCCGCCAAACAGGCAGCCGCTCGGCCGGGGGCGGATGTCCACGTCGCCTGGGCCTTCTTCGAAAGCCCGACGACGTTCGCCGTCGATCTGCGGACCCAGGGTCTGGCGGAGCCGATTCGGCTGGAAATGAGATTGCGTGACGGCGCGTGGCAGATCCGGCGCGTCTGGCTGCCGGCCGAACTGTTGACCAACGCGCCGGCGCGGACCTGAGGCCCGGATCAGGCGTTCGAGCCCGGTGTCTTGCCGGTATCGGGCGGCTGGAGTGGGCCGCCGGCCCGCTTCCAGGCGCCGAAACCACCCTCGACATGGGCGACGTTTGCCAGCCCCATGTCCTGCGCCGTCTTTGCCGCCAGCGCCGAGCGCCAGCCGCCGGCACAGAAGAAGACGAACCGGCGCGGTTCGGCGAAGATCGGCTTCGCGTAGGGGCTTTCCGGATCGATCCAGAATTCCAGCATGCCGCGCGGGCAGGCAAACGCACCGGGCATGCGGCCTTCGCGCTGGATCTCCCTCGGGTCGCGCAGATCGACGAAGAGGGTGTCCGGCTGGCCGTGCAGCGCAATGGCATCGGCGACTGGCAATGTCTCGATTTCAGCGTTCGCCTCCGCCAGAAGCTGCTTGTAGCCTTTCTTGAGTTGCATCCCCACACTCCCGCCTATGCGTCGGTTATCATAGAGCCGTGACCGCCCGACGGTGGAACAGCATGCGCCGGTCCCGCCGACCTCTGTCGCGCGTAACCGCCGGTGCCGTACGGCACGACCAGGACAGGCTTCAACTGCGGGATGCGGGCCGGATCCGAGTCGCGTCTCGCAGGCAGACAAAGGCTGCGTCCGTCGGCCAGACCTGGCGTTGGCGTTGATCCCACTTTACGGTTTGCGCCATGGTCAGCTTCAGCCCCTCAGCCACGCTTGCGGGTGAACCGGCGTTCCGGCCGGACGATGTCATCCGGGGGGTGCCGGCAGACCCGGCTTTGCAAGAGCGGAACGGCTGGGTGTGGGTGGAGCTTGCGGAACCGGCGGAATGCCTCCGCTGTTACGGCGCGCTGGCGGGTCACCGTGAAGCCTTGCCGCTGATCTTTTTCGAAGGTGACGTGATCGATCGCGGAAACCACTTGGCAGGCGATATTGTCATACGCGAAAGCTATCCGCTCCAGACGCCGTTTCTCATGCAAGCCGAGGCCGAACAGATCGCCTCGGCGCTCAGCTGGCCGTTCGTGAATCTGGCGCGGCCCGGCGTCTTTGGCTCGTCTGGACATCATGGAGAACGGCGCCGTGAGCGTGAGGTGGCCGTCGTCGATCGTGCCCTGGACAGGCTGAAGGCAGAGTTCGGCTGGGGCGGTTTCACCCTGGCTGGGTTACCGGGCGGCTGGCATTTGATCGCGGCCCTCATGGCGCGCCGGTCGGACATCGATTGCGCCGTCATCGCCTCTGGCAACGTTGCTGTCCGACAGCGTAATGCGGCCCGAGGCCTGCACGTCAACTCGACGGGATATGCGGATTTTGTTGATCCGATAGAGCTGGTCGCGGCGGTTGCTCGAAAACCGCCCCGGCGGATCATTGTCTTGACCGATCCGCAGGACAGCGTGGTTACAGCCGCGTGCCAAGGCGTCTATGTGCAGGCGCTTCGCCAGGCTGGGGTCAAGGTCGAGCAACGGTTCGTCACGGCGCTTGACCCTCGTCATCATATCCTGCGCATTCCGGCGCTGCTTGCGGCCTCATCCGCCGGGTAGGCACGCACGGACATGATTTGCAGCCGTCCTGCAGCGGCGCTATCTGGGACTGATACGTTTGGAGGAGATCACCCCGTGGACATCGAAACAACCGCGATCACGGATCTCGATCAGCAGGCCAGGGTTGATCTGGCAGCGGTCTACCGTCTGCTGGCGTTGCACGGCTGGGGCGACGTCATCTTCAACCATGCGGCGATGCGCTGCCCGTCCAATCCGCGCCACTTCCTGATCAAGCGGCATGAGTTGCTGTATACCGAGGTCACCGCGTCCAACCTGGTCCGAGGTCAGCATGGACGACGACCTGGACGAGCGCGCCGGCGTCAACCGTCCCGGCTTTACGCTGCATAGCGGCGTGCTGCGGGCCAGGGCCGATGTGATGTGCTCGGTCCACGTGCATCCCGATGAAGCCGTCGCATTGTCCGGCCTGCGGCACGGGCTGCGGCCGTTGTCGCAGAGCGCGATGCGCTTCTACAACCGGGTCGGCTACCACGACTATGAGGGCCTGACCGACAGCTTCGACGAACGCGCGCGGATCACTGCCGCCCTCGGCCAGCATCGCGCGCTGGTGATGCGCCATCACGGGCTGACCACGGTGGGGACGACGGCGCGGGAGGCTTTCTCGCTGCTGAAGGAATTCGTCCGGGCCGCCCGAATCCAAATGCAGATGGAGGCGACCGGCGCCGAACTGCTGGAAATACCCGCCGCGGTGTGCGAGCGGGTGGCAGCGCAATACCAGCTTCATGACCAAGGACGTGCGTCGGCCGAGTGGCCGGCGTATCTTCGACAGCTTGACGGCATCGATCCAAGCTACTGCACCTGACGCAGCACCGCGCGCGGGCATCTTCGGCCCTGGCGTTTCGCGACCGCCGACCCGTCCAGGTGTCGAGTCGGGACATCGGCGCTTGTCCGCTGCGCAGCCAGGGGATCAGTGTGACCGCTCCGCTGGTGGCGCCGGATGAACCCGGCCTGGACCTTGCGGACCGGGCGGCTGGTATTGACGCCGGTGGGCGGCGGCGATCTTGCCGACCTGCGTGCGATAACCGCCGATCCCCGCGTTTTTGCCGTCATGCTCGGCGGTGTGCGCAATGCCGCGCAGACCGCCGAAGACCTGTCGAGACGCGTCATCGCCTGGGGACAATACGGTTTCGGCGTCTGGGCGATCCGGGAGATCGGCCATAACCGCTTCGTCGGGATTACCGGCCTGGAACACCGGCTCGACGGGCGCGGCATCGCCTTGCGATTCGCCCTGTGGCCGGAGGCGCAAGGTCGCGGCCTGGCCCGTGAAGCCGCCTGGTCGGCGCTGCGCTTCGGCCACGAGCAAGCCAGGCTGACGCGCATCATCGGCGTCGTCCGCGAGAGCAATTTCGGCTCCCGTACGGTGCTGGGCGGCATCGGCATGCACGAGGTGGAGCGCTTCATGCAGCGCGGCGAGACGATGATCCTGTACGAGAGCGTCCGGCCGGGCGTGGCGTGACTGTTTTCATACGCGCGGACCGGACCGCCGTGGACGCTGCGGCGTGCGTGTGGACCGGGGCGCCTGCGACGGCGCGAGCCGTGGCTAACAGGAAGGCAGAATTTTATCACGAAGGAAGAACGAGATCCACAGAAGGCCACGGAGAAGGCAAGAATGGCGCTTCGCGCAAAGCGTTTTTGGCTGCCGCATTCATGTCGACAGGACATCGTCATCACGTCACGCTGTTCAGCCGGGGTAAGGGAATAATACTGGAGGCACCGACTATGCTGGCGTCTGCGGTTGGCCTAGCAGAGCGCCCAACCGCCGCTTCTCCGTGGCCCCTCGTGGTCCTCGTTTTTCTCCGTGTTGAAACTTTGCCTGCGTTGTCCGTGACACGGGTAGACGGCGCTCCAGCCAGTGTTGCAGGTCGTAGGCAAGGCGGCCGAACTTGGGGCGCTGGCGGGAGGCGATCCAACACGCGTAAGCGGGCCGGCCGTGCGACGGCGGCGCCGCACGCGGTTCCGCCGGATCTTGAACCTAGCGCCGGCCGAACATTGTCTCGAGATCCGCCTTGGACAATTTCAGCACCGTCGGGCGGCCATGGCTGCACGTGGCGGCGCGCGGGGTCTGCTCCATCTGCCGCAGCAGCGCGCTCATTTCGGCTTCGCTCAGCCGGCGGCCGGCGCGGATGCTGCCGTGGCAGGCCATGCGGGCGATGATGGCGTCCAGCCGGGCGGACAACACGGTCTGCTCGCCCATTTCGGCGAGTTCATCGGCCAGGTCGCGCAACAAGGGCGCTGGTTCGGGTGAGCCGAGGGCCGCCGGCAAGGTGCGCACCAGGATCGCGCCGGCGCCGAATTCCTCCAGCTCCAGCCCCAGGCGGGCGAAATCGTCGCGGCAGACCAGCAGCCGGGCGACGTCGGCCTGCGGCAAGTCCACCACGGCGGGCATCAGCAAGGGTTGGCCGCGCACGCCGCCATCCATCATCTGGGCGCGGATCGCTTCATGCGTCAGGCGTTCATGCGCGGCATGCTGATCCACCAGCACCAGCCCGCCATCGGCGGCCACAGCGATGATGTAGGTGTCCAGCACCTGGGCGACGGGGGCGCCGAGGGGATGCTCGGGCCGCGGCGCGACGGCCGGCAGTTGCCGTGCGGCGGGGGCGGCCTGGAACGGCAGTTGCGCCTCGGCCAGATGGTTCGCCGCCGCGCCAGACGCGCCGGAGCGTGCCGCCGGCGTGAGGCTGAGGTTGAAGCGGTGCGCCGGCCTGGCCCAGGTAGGCCGGACGCGGCGGCATCGACCCCGTTTGCATACCGGGCGGCGACGCGATCGGCACAACCTGTCCGCTGCCTACGCCCAGCGCTCGGCGCAGCGAGCCGATCACCAGGGCGCGCACCGCGGCCGGGTCGCGAAAGCGCAGTTCGGCCTTGGCCGGATGCACGTTCACGTCCAGCTCGTCGGGCGGCAGGTCGAGATAGAGCGCCACCACCGCATGCCGGCCGGCGGCGATGACGTCGCGATAGGCGACCCGCACGGCGGTGCGCAGCACGGGATCGGCGACCGGGCGGTGGTTCACCACCAGCGTCTGTGCGGCCGGCGTGGCGCGGGTCACCGCCGGCGAACAGACGTAGCCGCTGATCCGCAGCATCGCTCGGATCGGATCCGATGGCGTCCGAAGCGGCTGGCTGGCCTGTTCCCCGGCCACCGGCAGCAGCACGGCGGCGGCGTCGGAGCCGAGCAGCGCGGCGACCCGTTCGACGCGGTCCTGCGCGGGGGTTTCGAAGACCACGCGGCCGTCGATCTCCAGCCGGAACGCGACCGGCGGCGCCGCCAGGGCAAGCCGGCGCACCACGGCCTCGGTCTGTTCGGCCTCGGTGCGCGGGCTTTTCAGGAATTTGCGCCGCGCCGGGGTGGCGAAGAACAGGTCGCGCACCACCACGCGGGTGCCGGGCGGTCCGGCGGCGGGCGCGACCGCGGACACAGTCCCGCCGTCGACGGCGATGCTGCAGGCGTGCTCCGCCTGGTGCGGGCGGGAGGTGATGCGCAGCCGCGCCGCGGCGCCGATCGAGGGCAGCGCCTCGCCGCGGAAGCCCAGGGTGGTGATGCGGGTCAGGCTTTCGTCGGTCAGCTTCGAGGTGGCGTGGCGCAGCACCGCCAGCGCCAGTTCGTCGGCGGTCATGCCGATGCCGTTGTCGGTGACCTCCAGCCGGTCGATGCCGCCGCCGTCGAGCGCCACGGTGATCCGCGTGGCGCCGGCGTCCAGCGCGTTCTCCACCAGTTCCTTGGCGGCGGCGGCGGGACGCTCGATGACTTCGCCGGCGGCGATCCGGTTGATGGTGGCCTCGGACAGCAGCCGGATGCGCGACATCGGACGGTCAGGTTGTTCCTGGTCCGGTGTCGCCGCCGGCTTCCCCGCGCCCCGTTTCCCCCCTAAGGGCCAGGAAGCGGTCGATCAGCGCGACGGTGGAGCTGTCATGCGGTGTGGCGGCGCGGCGCCCGGGGTCAGTTCGGGCAGGATGCCGCCGGCGAGCTGCTTGCCCAGCTCGACGCCCCACTGGTCGAAACTGTCGATGCCCCAGACGCAGCCCTGCACCGCCACCTTGTGTTCATAGAGGGCGATCAGCCGGCCCAGGCTGAACGGGTCCAGGCGCTTGAACAGGATGGTGTTGGACGGGCGCTCACCGACCGCGACCCGATGCGGCGCGATGGCGTCGATCTCCGCCTGGCTGGCGCCCTTGGCCGCCATTTCGGCGCGGATCTCGGCTTCCGAATGGCCGCGCATCAGCGCTTCGGCCTGGGCGAAGGCGTTGGCGGCCAGGGCGCGATGCGCCTCCGGGCGCCGATCCGTGCGCCGGCGTCGCCCGGATCGGCGGCGAGGATGAAATCCACCGGCACCGGGCGGCTGCCCTGGTGCACCAGCTGCATGAAGCTGTGCTGCGCGTTGGTGCCGGGTTCGCCGAACAGCACCGGGCAGGTGTCCCAGCCGACCGGTTCGCCGGACAGCATGACGTGCTTGCCGTTCGACTCCATCTCGACCTGCTGCAGATGCGCCGGCAGCCGGCGCAGCCGGTCGTCATAGGCCAGGATGCACTGCGACGCGCAGCCCAGCGCGTTGTTGTTCCAGACGCCGACCAGGCCCAGCAGCACCGGCAGGTTCTGCCGCAGCGGCGCGTCGCGGAAATGGCAGTCCATCGCCCAGGCGCCGTCCAGCATCTGCTGGAACTTGTCCCAGCCGACCGCCAGCGGGATCACCAGGCCGACCGGCGACCACAGCGAGTAGCGGCCGCCGACCCAGTCCTGGAAGGCGAACACCCGGTCGGGGTTGATGCCGAAGGCGGCAACCGCCTTCAGGTTGGTCGACAGCGCGGCGAAATGCTGCGCCACCGCGGCTTCGCCCAGCGCGCCGACGATCCAGTCGCGCGCCGCCGCGGCGTTCATCGAGGTTTCCAAGGTGGTGAAGGTCTTCGAGGCGACCAGCACCAGGGTGCGCGCCGGATCGAGGTCGCGGGTTGCCTCCAGGAAGGCGTTGCCGTCGACGTTGGACAGGAAACGGGCGGTCATCTTCTGGTCGGAGCGGCCGATGGTCAGCGCCTCGGTCGCCACCTTGGGCCCGAGGTCGGAGCCGCCGATGCCGATGGTCAGCACATTGGTGAAGCGCTCGCCGGTGGCGCCGGTCTGCTGGCCTTCGTGCACCGCGCTGACGAAGCGGCGCATCTTGTCGCGTTCGGCGGCGGCGACGGCGGTGGCATCTTCGGTGTGGGTGGCCGAAGCGGCGCCCATGACCGCTGTCAGGCCGGCATCGGCGGGCGCGCGCAGCGCCATGTGCATGGCGGCGCGATGCTCGGTCTGGTTGACCGGCTGGCCGGCGAACAGGCGCTGGCGGAAGCCGGTCAGGTCGGCCGCGTCGGCCAGCGCGAACAGCGCGTCGAGCGCCGCGTCGTCGATCGCGGTCTTCGAAAGTCCAGCGACAGGTCGTCGAAGCTGGCGGTGAAGCGGGCGGCGCGCTGCGGGTCGGCGGCGAACAGCGGCGTGATCCGGCGTCCGTCCGGGCGGTCGGCCAACTGACGCAGCCGGGAAAATCCGGCCAGGCGAGCGGCAAACCCGGCGGAGGCGGGGCCCGCGGCGACGTTTGCGGCGGTGCTGAACAGTCGGATGCTGGGCGATCGGTGTCTGGCTCATGCGCCGATTATAGGAGGCTCGGTCATGGGCTGACTATAGGGGTGCCGCGGCCTGACGTGCACGAAGCGGTGTGACGTGAATGCAGCCCGGCACATCGACCGTGCATGGCGGGTCACTGGCCGCGGTGCGGATCTTGCCGGTATCGCTGCCGTACCCGATCATCGACAACCGCGCGTCCCACCGGAACGATCAATCTATCACTGATAATGCAGGGGTTCATACTCCACCGACTACCCGTAATGGAGGAATAAGCAGGCTATGCGACCAGCGCTGAACCGGTGGCGGTAGGTCATTGCCTGCCAGCCGTGATCCGCTGCGCGAAACGCCCCATCTTGCTCCGTCTCTTCATCTGCTTCGTGTTAATTTCGAGCGGGCGTGCCGAGCGCACAAACCCGGCGATCATCCCCTGATTTGCTCGCTCAGCCGGTCCGATGTCCCAGGCTCATGAACGATGCCGACGGCGACGCTGCAAGAAAAGGCTTTAACACAGAGCAGCAGGCGAGGCAGATCGAAGACACGGAGCAGGCAAGAATGGCACTGTGCGTGGGTGTGTGTCGGGCCTCGTCCTGTCGTAGACGTCGATGCCAAGCGCTTGACCGAGCACTGACGCGGATGACGCGGTTGATGACCGGCAAGCCCTGGATGATAAGGGCGGTCCAAGTTCTGGCTACGTCTCGGCTGACCTGGCAGGCTGGACGGAGATGGAGCAGCGCCAGCCAGCCGGTGCGGGCTTGCCAGGTTGGCGGGCCGAGACCATGGCCCTTTGCCGGCGGGACATGGCGCGCTATGGGTGGGGCAGTCGCTAGGTTTGGCAGCCGTGGGGGCACTGATGGATGATGATCAGAAGCAGCGGCCGGAGAGTTTGCTGCCCTATGACCGGTGGATCGAGCAGGCACTGCGGCACGTCGTCTCGCAGGCAATCGAGCATGTCGCGCGCGAGGGCCTGCCGGGCGGACATCATTTCTATATCACCTTTCGCACCGATGACCCGCGGGTGGAGATCCCGTCGCGGGTGCGGGCGCAATACCCGCAGGACATGACCATCGTCCTGCAGCACCAGTTCTGGGATCTGGCGTTCGACCGGGAAACCCAAGCAATCCGGGTCGGTCTGTCGTTTGGCGGCGTGCCGGCTCGGCTGTCCATACCGCTGGATGCGGTGGTCGAGTTTGCCGATCCGCATATCCGCTACGGGCTGCGCTTCCAGCCGCGCCAGGCGGCGCCAGAACCGCAGGCATCAGAGCCCTGGCGCTGTGGTGCCGTCGGTCGCGCCGCCGCCCGCCGCGGACGCCGTGGAGGCGCCGCCGGCGAAGGACGCCGAACCGGCTCAGGTGGTCAGCCTGGACGCGTTCCGCCGCCGCTCGCCGCAGGATCAGGCCTGAGGCGGCCGGGCCGCGCGATCGATCCGGCGCGGCGGCGTGCCGGCAGACCTGCAACTGGCGCTTCTGATCGGGGCGATTCTGGTCTAGGGTCATCGTGGGAATGCGCGGCCCGCGTTCGTCCGATGCATCCGATCGCCCGCCTTTGCAGACCGATCCGATCATGACCAAGAGGACAGTTCCGTGGACTCTCCGGCTCAACGGCCTGCCAGTTTCGCCTACGCGCCGATGTTTCCGCTGGGCAGCTGAAACGACCTCGTGGCGCAAGCTGCCGATCGAGGGCGTGCGCACCCTGACGGTCGAGGGCAAGACCGTGCTGCGCATCGCGCCCGAAGTGCTGAGCGAACTGGCGGTGCGCGCCTTCCACGACGTTTCGCATCTGCTGCGTCCGGCGCATCTGGCGCAGCTGCGCGCCATCCTCGACGATCCGGAGGCGAGTTCGAACGACCGCTTCGTGGCGCTGGATCTGCTGAAGAATGCCAATATCGCCGCCGGCGGGGTGCTGCCGATGTGCCAGGATACCGGCACCGCCATCGTCTTCGGCAAGAAGGGCCAGCGCGTCTGGGTCGACGGCGACGAGGAGGAGGCGCTGGCCTGGGGCGTGCACCGCACCTACACCGAGACCAATCTGCGCTACTCGCAGATGGCGCCGCTGTCGATGTTCGAAGAGGTCAATACCGGCAACAACCTGCCGGTGCAGTTCGACATCATGGCCGCCCCCGGCGATGATGACTCCACGGGCACGCCGCCGAAGTTTCACCTGATGTTCGTTGCCAAGGGCGGCGGCAGCGCCAACAAGACGTTTCTGTTCCAGGAAACAAGGGCGATCCTGTCGCCGGAGCGGCTGGCGAAGTTCCTGGAAACCAAGATGAAGACGCTGGGGACCTCGGCCTGCCCGCCGTATCATCTGGCGATCGTCATCGGCGGCACCTCGGCCGAGCTGACTTTGAAGACGGTGAAGCTGGCGTCGACGAAATGGCTGGATGGGCTGCCCACCAGCGGCAGCAAGGCCGGCCATGCGTTCCGCGATACCGCGCTGGAACAGCAGGTGCTGCGGATTGCGCGCGAACAGCGGCATCGGCGCGCAGTTCGGCGGCAAATACTTCTGTCATGACGTTCGTGTGGTGCGGCTGCCGCGGCACGGTGCCTCGTTGCCGGTCGGCATCGGCGTGTCGTGCAGCGCCGACCGGCAGATCCTGGCGAAGATTACCCCCGACGGCGTGTTCCTGGAGCAGCTTGAGACCGATCCGGCAAAGTATCTTGCCTGAAGCGACCGAGACGCAGTTGGGCGACGATACGGTGCCGATCGACCTCAATCGGCCGATGCGGGAGATAACCGCGGAACTGTCCCGCTATCCGGTGAAGACCCGGCTGTCGCTGACCGGCACCCTGGTGGTCGCGCGCGACATCGCGCATGCCAGGTTGAAGGAACGCCTGGATAACGGCCTACCGCTGCCTGACTACATGAAGAACCACCCGGTCTACTATGCCGGTCCGGCGAAAACCCCCGACGGTATGGCGACCGGCAGCTTCGGCCCGACCACCGCCGGGCGCATGGACAGCTACGTGGCCGACGTTCCAAGCGGCCGGCGGGTCTTTGGTGATGCTGGCGAAAGGCAACCGCTCCCGCGCAGTGAAGGATGCCTGCCGGACGCATGGCGGCTTCTACCTGGGCAGCGTCGGCGGCGCTGCGGCGAGGCTGGCGCAGGACTGCATCCGCCGTGTCGAGGTGCTGGAGTTCGCCGAACTTGGCATGGAAGCGGTCTGGCGGATCGAGGTGGAGAATTTTCCCGCGTTCATCGTCATGGACGACAAGGGCAACGACTTTTACGATGGATTGGGATGATGCGCTTCACCATCGACCGGATCGACCACATTGTCATCAATGTCGAAAGCGTCGAGATCGCCGCCGCCTGGTATCAGCGCGTGCTGGGCATGGAGCGGGAGGATTTTGGCCGGCAAAATCGCACCGCTCTGAAATTCGGTGGTCAGAAGATCAACCTGCGTCCGATCGATGCCGACGCGGGGGTCTGGCCGACCGGGGTCAACACCGATAGCGGCGCCACCGATGTGTGCTTCATCACCGCCGTGCCGCCGGATGAGGTCATTGGCGCACCTGCATGATTGCGGCGTGCAAATCCTGCAGGGACCGGTAGAGAAGACCGGCGCGTTGGGACCGATCCTGTCGGTTTATTGCCGTGATCCGGATGGCAACCTGATCGAGATTGCGTCCTATTAGTCGAGCCAGCGTTTGCGTATAAACACCAGATTTCAACCACAGATGAACACGGATGAGCACAGATAAGATCGGGCGACCCGCGCCTGCTGATCGAAAGCCTGCTATCAGTGTTCATCTGTGTTCATCTGTGGCTCGCATTGTCCCTGGTCCCATCCGCCATGCTGGCGGCGGGGAGGCGTCCAGGCGCGGACTGAGCCGGCGCTGACGTCCGTTGTCCAATGCCGCTTCCTCGGCCCTGACGCTGGCCGATTTCGACTACGATCTGCCGCCCGAGCACATTGCTCAGCAACCTGTGCGGCCGCGCGATGCCGCCCGCATGCTGCATGTTCGCGACGGTGGGCTGGCCGACCTGACAATCCGCGATCTGCCGTCGTTGTTGCGACCAGGCGATATTCTGGTGGCGAACGACACGCGGGTTTTCCCGGCGCAGTTGCGGGCATCACGCGGGGCGGCGCGAGTTGGGCTGACCTTGGACCGACCACGGGCGGATGGTGGCTGGCAGGCGCTGGCGCGTAATGGGCGGCGGCTGCGGCCTGGCGACGAGCTGTCGATCGATGGATCGGCGACGTTGACCGCGCGGGTGATCGACAAGGCCGCGGATGGCAGTGTTGGATTGCGGTTCAGCCTGGAGGATGAGGCGCTGATGCGGGAACTTCGCGCTGTCGGCGCGCTGGCCCTGCCGCCTTATATTGATCGGCCGGATGGGCCGCGCGCCAGCGACGCGGTCGACTATCAGACGATTTTCGCCGAACGGGAGGGTGCCGCGGCGGCACCGACGGCCGGGCTGCATTTTACCCCGTCGATTGCTTGCGGCGTTGAAGGCGGCCGGTGTGCGGCAGGTTGCGGTGACGCTGCATGTCGGCATCGGCACGTTCCTGCCGGTGCGGACGGACGCCGTCAGCGACCACCGGATGCACGCCGAGTGGGGGGAGATTTCGGTGGCGGCGGCGGCGGCGATCAACGCGGCGCGGCGTGCGGGTGGACGCGTCATCGCGGTCGGGACCACCAGCCTGCGGCTGCTGGAAAGCGCCGCGGGTTCAGACGGGTCAGTGGCACCGTTTCGCGGCGAGACGGCGCTGTTCATTCTGCCTGGCTATCGCTTCCGGGTGGTGGATCGGCTGCTGACTAATTTCCATCTGCCGCGCTCGACGCTGCTGATGCTGGTGTCGGCGTTCAGCGGACGGCGAAGAATCCTCGGGGCCTACGCGCACGCCGTGGCGGCGGGGTATCGGTTTCATTCTTATGGTGATGCGTGCTTTCTGGAGCCGTGAGGCGGCAAGCTCGTGCGCCTGGCCCGCGCCAGAACAAAATCGATAAGTTGGCCGGCGGCATCGCAGACACCGACGATCTTGCTGCTGAAGCCGCCTCTCCAGCGCCACTGTGCACCGTTGTCGAGCCGCCAGATGTTCGCCACTACGTATTGCTGTGTGCCAAATGTCGGTTTGGCACCAGGCCATTCAACAGATCCGATGCATACGGCCCGTCGAAGGCACGAATCCTGTTCGCAAGCAACAGGGCAGCTGCTCAACCGGTCCGTTTTGCAGCCGCCAGCCTGCGTCATCGCATCGGGTCTACTGTGCCAAAGCTTCGCCGCCACTTGCTCGGCTTGCTTTCCAACGATGGTTTCCGACTGGTTCAACCGGCACCGACCGCTTCGGCACGAACTCCGCCAGCCTCGCCTGGCCGGCTTGATAAGCGGCTTCCATACTGGCGAACCTAGCCGGTGAGATATGCAGCGGTTCAGCCGCATCAGCGCTATGTACTTCCCACCGGAAGGGCGCCGCTCCCACCGCGATCCGGCGCACGAGTAGGCTGGTGGAGAGGACTTCTTTGGTAATTCTCATTGGATAAGCCGCTCCTGGTCTCTCGACGGACATGATGGTGGGCCGTGAAGGACTTGAACCTCCGACCTCACGCTTATCAAGCGTGCGCTCTGACACTGAGCTACCAGCCCCACAAGACTTCTGTATCAGAGCAAAATTGATACTAAAATACACAAATTAGTCATCTGCAACGGATAATACTACCGTAGGTGCATAAGCGCGCGACGCGGCCATCGGCCGACGTGCCTCGCCGATCGACCACCGGGCGGGCGAGCTTACATGGGGATGACGATTAGGCCGGCCGGTAGGGCCGTCGATCAGAGATTGGCGCGCTCTATGACGTCGGACAGCGAGCCGATCCCGGGTGAACCAACTTCGACATCGTCACCGGTCGGCACTGCGGTGTCACGCGGCGGTTCGACAGCCGCCTCGGCCACGAATTCGACCGCCGCCACGACGTGGGCGAGGTTCACTGTTGCCACTGTCGCGCCCGGAACCACCGTGCCAAGGTAATGTTTCGGTTGCCAGGCCAGATCGACCCCATCCGGAACTCCAGCATGATCGAGCAGCACATCCAGCAGGATAACACCGCTGGATGACTGATGCAGCGCGCCAATCGACGTGATCCTCATGATATCACCGGTCGTCAGCAGCAGCCCGAATCGTCCACGTAGGCCAATCATGCGAGTTCCAAACCAGGCCGGCAGCAGGCTGACAGCCTCGTCGGCATCGGTGATGCGCGTCCACGTCAAGGTGCTGCCCTCCATCATTGCCTGTCTTTCAGGGTGTGCCTCAAATCAGCAGGTTTGGCGAGTTGCGAAGTGCAAGGATCGGTCGGGGCACGGATCGGCGCGAAGATCCGTGCAGCGCGAGCGCTTTGGCACGCCAATCTCGCTCGCGGGACGCGCCGCCTGCGGCTTCGATCACATGAACGACGCGCGGACGCTGCTCGTCTCATGGCGACCGCATCGTGGTTTCAGGTGTGGATCATCGGACAACCGCCGCTGTTCAGCGGCCGGAAGCCTTCTTCGGCCGGTGTGGTGGCCAGCAGCTTGTAGTAATCCCAGGGATACTTGCTCTCAGCTGGGGTCTTGACCTCATACAGGTAGACCGGGTGCAGGCAGCGGCCGTCGGCGCGGATTGTTCCTGGACCGAAGCAATCATCGTCGGTCGGCATCGCTTTCATGCGGGCGACCGTGGCCGCGCCGCTCTTTTTCGCCTCGGCAACCCCCATCGCCGCGACGGCCTTCAGATAGTGCAGCGTGCCGGCATAGCAGCCGGCCTGTCCCATGCCCGCCCGCGCATTGCCGATATGGGGCTGCAGCCGCTTGCTGAACGCACGCGTGCGATCGTCCCGATCCCAGTAGAACGTATTGGACACCACGATCCCCTGCGCCGTCTCCAGCCCCAGGGCGTTGACGTCGCTAATGAACACCAGCAGCCCGGCGAGCTTGACGCCTTTCCTGGTAATGCCGAACTCGCCGGCCTGCTTGATCGTGTTCACCGTGTCGGCGCCGGCATTGCACAACCCGATCACCTTGGCGCCGCTGGACTGCGCCTGGATCAGGAACGACGAGAAATCGCTGTTGCCCAGCGGCGCCAGCACATTGCCGAGTACCTTGCCGCCGGCCTGGGTGACGAAGTTGCTGGTGTCACGCTGCAGTGCATGGCCGAAGGCGTAATCCGCGGTGATGAAGAACCAGGAGGTTCCGCCTGCCTTCACCATCGCTCCCCCAGTGGAATGGGCAAGCATCCAGGTATCCATCGTCCAATGCACCGTGGTCGGCGCACATTGTGGCCCGGTGAGGTCGGCGGTCGCCCCAGGCGAATTGATGTAAACCCGGTCAAGCTCCTTACAGACACCGGCGACCGCCAGAGCGACTGCGCTGTTCGGCACGTCGATGATCATGTCGACGGCATCCCGTTCGATCCACTGACGTACAAGCGCGGCGCCGATGTCGGGCTTATTCTGGTGGTCGCCGACAACGACTTCGACCGGAATATCGCGGCCGGCCGCCTTGCTATCGGCGATGCCAAGTTTGACCGCCTCAATGGCGATGGGGCCGCTGAGGTCGCGATAGACGCCCGATTCGTCGCCCAGTATGCCGATCTTGATCGACGGTGACTGAGCGGCCGCCCCCAGCGCCGGCAGCGTGCCCGCCACGGCAGTGCTGGCTAGAAGGCCGCGTCGGGTGATCAGCATGGCTTTCTCCTTTTCTTTCAGCGGTCCCCATGGCCGGATGCCGCCGATAGCAACGATACCGAACTGTCCTTCGCCGACCTAGCCACTTGTTTCAGCCTTGTCGAGCGCCGTCTTAAACGACCAGCGCGACGCGTCGCTCGTGGTGCCAAGCCGAAGCCGCCGGCGAGGGCCGGCACGTAGTCAGCGCAGTGGAATTCTGGCTCGTTTGTGGACAACGCGATCAGGCAATACAATCGCGCCGATCCTGTACCTTACTCCGACCATCAGTCCCGGCGAACGGCAAGAACGCAAGATTTGGGGAAGACGCCATGAGATCCAGCAGCGACCGCATCCTGACCAGCCATGCCGGCAGTCTGCCGCGCCCGGACGCGCTGATTGAAGCCAACCGGACCCGCGCCGCCGGCCAGGGTGCCGACGAGAATCAATTCCAGGAAAAGCTTCGGTCGGCGGTCCGCGACGTGGTGGGTCGCCAGAAGGCACTTGGTATCGACGTTCCGGGCGACGGTGAGTTCGGCAAGGCAATGGGTCACCGGATCAACTACGGGGCGTGGTGGAGCTACTCGTTCCAGCGCCTGGGTGGCCTCGAACTGTCCGGTCCCGGCCTCTATGTCATGCCCGCGCACCGGTCGCGTCCGGGTGAGACCGTGCTGACGAGCTTCGGGGACCGCCGCGACCGCACGCAGTTTGCCGCCGCCTACAACGATCCGGAGTCCGGGGTCAACATGGGACCCCGGGCGCCCAACTTCCCGGTCTGCGTCGGACCGCTGACGTATACCGGCCACGCAGCGATCAAGGCCGACATCGACAATTTCAAGGCAGCCCTGACGGCCTGCGGAATTGAGGAAGGCTTTATGACGTCGGTGGCGCCGGGCAGCGCCTCACGCATTGGCAACACCTACTACAAGACCGACGACGAATTCCTGTTCGCCTGCGCCGATGCGATGCGCGAGGAATACAAGGCAATCATCGACGCGGGGCTGATCCTGCAGCTCGACGATCCGTCGATCGCCGAGAACTGGGACATGATCAATCCCGAGCCGACGGTTGAAGCTTACCGAGCCTTCTCCATGCGCCGGGTCGAGGCGCTGAACCACGCCATCAGGGGGCTGCCCGAGGACCGCATCCGCCTGCATCTGTGCTGGGGTAGCTGGCACGGCCCGCACACCACCGACATCCCGATACGCGACATCATCGACGTGATGCTGGCGGTCAACTGCCAGGCATATTCGTTTGAAGCCGGCAATGTCCGCCACGAGCACGAATGGAGCGTCTGGCGCGACGTCAAGCTGCCCGATGGCAAGCTGATCCTGCCCGGGGTCGTGAGCCACGCCACCAACGTTGTCGAACATCCGGAGTTGGTGGCCGAACGGATCGGTCGTTTCGCCGCCGTGGTGGGGCGGGAGCGTATCATCGCGGCGACCGATTGCGGCCTGGGCGGACGGGTTCACCCCGATATCGCCTGGGCCAAACTCGCATCGCTGGCGCAAGGGGCTGAACGGGCCAGCCGGCAGCTTTGGCAGCGTTCAAGAGCGGCGTGAGCCGAGCCCCCGGCGCGGCGGAATCGCCTGCGGGACCCCGGCGTGCCGGATGATGCTCTCGGGCGAGTGGTGCTCAGCCGTTCACCTGCCGGATGAACCCGGCCCACCGGTCGAGAATCGGCAGCACGACATCCGCTTTCGCCGCCGGCAGCGCCACGTTCGCGCGCGCAATGCCAAGCTCCTGAAAGCGCTTTAGCGTGTCGAGGTCGTCCGGCGATCCGGACAAGGTAACTGGGCACGTTGCCGGGTCGCGTCCGGCTGCCTTCAGCATCTCATGGAATTGCGGCAGGCATTCCACCGCATTGCCGCGCGCCTGCGGGAACCAGCCATCTCCATAGCGCGCCGCCCGCCTGGCGGAATACGGGAAGGCGCCGCCGACGATCACCGGCGGATGCGGCTTCTGCACCGGCTTCGGCCAGGCCATCATCTCCGGGAAGTCGACAAACTCGCCATGATATTCGGCTTTCGACCGGGTCCAGATCGCCTTCATCGCCTCGACGCGTTCGCGCACCAGCTTCGCACGGGTGGCGAAGACCGTGCCGTGATCCTCCATCTCCTCGGCGTTCCAGCCGATGCCGATGCCGAACAGAAAGCGGCCCCCGGAGATCTGGTCGATCGAGGCGACCAGCTTTGCGGTCTGGATCGGGTCGCGCTGGTTCAGCAGGCAGACCCCGGTGCCAATTCTCAGCCGCTCGGTGGCCAGCGCCGCTGCGGTCAGAGTCACGAACGGGTCCATCACGTCGTAATACTGCTTCGGCAACTCACCGCCGCCCGAGAACGGAGATCGCCGTGATGTGGGAATATGCGAATGCTCCGGCGCCCAGAGCGATTCGAAACCACGCGCCTCCAGCGCCTGGGCGAGTTCGCCAGGCGCCATTGAGTAATCAGTCAGGAACATCGACGCGCCGAAATGCATGATCAGTCTCCGCGGATCGTTTGCCGTTGGCGAAGACGATAGCGCGAGTAAGATGACCGCACCATCCCGACCGGCCACGATCGTATGCGCGACATGACCCTATCCGGACTCCGTGGCCGCCAAAGCGCGGCCAAGACTGTATTCGGACAGTATTCCGTCCGCACGAATTGGCATTGATCCGCGCATAGGTCGAGCTGTACTGGCCTCATCAGAGGCAAGTACAGCCCGTGCCGGCTGGCGAAGCCTGCTTCAGCTTGGGCGCACCGCGCCGCGCGCGGTACCGTGCCTAGCGACAGGCGTTACACTTTTCTCAGAGTGGCAACTGAAACATGAGGCCAGCTAAGACCGCCGAAGTTCAGCAGTACGGTCTGCGTATACTGCAGTTGAAGGTATGGTGGCTTTCCAGGGTCTTCGACGCATTCTATCCAGAAGATCGCGGACATTTCGGCAGCGTTCGCATTCGGGCCGCCGGCGGTTCCCAACAAGAACGAGATATTATCGGTTCCGCCGCCGACGAGGGGCGCAGTCGGCGTAGTCGAGATATTCAACACTGTCGTTTTGGTAATCTTCTGATTCTTGATGGCATCCGTCAGCACAGAGTTCGGATTATCGACCATCGACTGATGGATTTCCGCCAACAGCGGCGGTTGCGGAAGCCGGAACTTCGTCGCAACTGCGAGATCTGTTTCCGGAAAAGGAACTAATTTGGCTGGATCGCCGATAACGAACGGCGTTATGTTGTTTGGCTTAATCTGTGGGCCGCTGTTGACCGTCAATGCCTCTCCTTGGGCGTTGATCGTGGTTCCGTGCGGGATCGAACCCATACGAACCACGGAGGCTTTTTCCGCGGGATTTTCCGTGACAGGCACGCTTACCCAAACGCCCGGCTCAGCGTGGATTCCGGTCCTCATGAGCCTGTCGCTGATCTGCTGCAGGTAAGTCACGCCGAAAAGTTCAATATCCGGCTCCAGGAATCCACGGTTGGGGATGTTACCTGGAATTCGGCTGAACTGAAGCGTTTCCGCCGTCAGATTAAGCTCAAGAACTCGATCCTGTTTCGCAGGCTCGCCGGGCAAGCCAACCTGATGCGGACGCCAAATGGTATTGAACCCATGCCCTTTCCAGGTCCCGGGCAATTCCGCCAGCGGGCCGAGCGGATTTGGCGCTGGGGCAGCGACTTTACGGTTCAGGGGATCAACGGCGTGCCATTCAAAGCCTGGTTCGAAGTCCATTGCTGTTCCCTCTTTTACATTCAGTGTTTGTGAAAACGCCGGCGTGCATTGGCGGCATAACCAATCGCGACACCACACCATACTTGCAGAAGCAACTTAGCTTTAGCATTTTACTCTCAATCGGGCTACAAAAATATCTGAGTCTCCACAAGCATTCAGGCCATCACTGCTTACTTCCGATATCTATCACATGCTGGCCGTATCACTTCAGGTGAAACGTTAGTATCGTGACGGTGTCAACCGGAGCGGATCGAAGGAGAGCGGCTTTGAAAGTATTGATCGTGGAGTCGACTTACGATTTGGTAGTCACATTAATGCGAGATGAGTTTCACCGCACGTTTGTCGCGGCAAGCGGCCGCACTAGCGTCGTCACGATTCCGCATAGGCGCGGCACAACATTTCTCTGTCGCGCAAAGCATTGATCGGCCGACAACATCGCTAGGCTCAAGTTTCGCGGATCGCTCCACCGAGCGAGCAGTCATGGATAAGGTTGTGGATCGATTCAGTACACCAAATATGATCGTCTGCCTCACCGACGTGCCGAGCACAGCATGTCCCATCACGATCGCAGTCTTCAGTGTCACTGCGTTCCCGTCCTGCAGCACAACGACAAACTTTGCCGCTTCTCTCGGTAGCGCAAGGGTCCGACGAATCTGACCGTTCCGTTCTCCGGCGCACACGGCGCATTGCCAACCAGCGTTGCAAATGAATTCGGTTCAGCAGCCATTTGTGCTCCTGTGACGCAATTTATGAGGTCGACGGCAATATTCTCAGAAGCCCTCCTGCCTGCAGATCCAAGGGTTAGTTGGCAAACAATTCGCGTCACGCGTTTGATGTCAGGCCGACACCGTATTAGAAGCGTTGCTGGCAGTCTGTGACATGGATCACACTGTGATCATCACGAACCCGCCATTGCCATGAAAAGCTACTCCTGCGGGGAAAAGCCGGGTGCTAATCCAGATCGCTGTTGGACGTAGTTGGCCAAATGGCCCTGTAGGATGCATGGAATTGTCGTTGTCAATAAAGACATCAATGACATTGATCGTGCTGCGTGTCGGCAGGTCCTTGGGCAGAGCCGGCAAAAGTTTCATCGGCGATAGCCGACGGATGGCAGCGAAGGAATGGCCCGCCACTCGCGGCCAGTGCTGAATACCTCCATCAAGCCATCGACTACCGCCCGGAGATTGATGGAAAGCTTGCCGCCATGGTGCTGCGCGGGTGGCATCAAGGGTTCCACAAGTCCCTTCGCTGGTTCTATCTGCTACCGGGCAGAGCCTTCACCAGCTTCGCCCGTTCGGCATTGGTCGAACCACTCAGATGGCCTATCTTACCGCGGTCATACAGACTGCGGTTCTCGTTGGTCCACATCGGCAGCATCCAGCACATGAACTAACTGCCAACGGACCACAAATGCCTTCGAAAGCTCAAGATCTTTAGGCTGGACACCGAGACTATTGCGGCACCCGGGCCCGGGGCACCGGATTAGGCAAAATTGGCGTCAGGGGAGACGGCGTGACGCCTCTCCCCCATCAGCCATCAAGCCGCCTCGGCCATCTGTCCGTTGATGACCAGTCCGTCCGCTGCGGCCGTGACGTGCACGGTGTCGCCTTCCGTGACCGAGCCCTCCAAGATCAACCCGGCCAGCGGGTTCTGCAGCGACCTCTGGATCACCCGCTTCAGCGGCCTGGCGCCATAGATGCTGTCGTAGCCTTCGGCGGCAAGCCATTCCAAAGCTGAACGATCAAGCTCGATGTTGATCTTGCGATCGTGCAGCAGCGCTTTCAGGTGCTCCAACTGGATCAGCACAATGTTCGCCATGTCGCTGCGTTGCAGACGGCGGAACAGGATGATCTCATCCAGGCGGTTAAGGAACTCCGGCCGGAAGTGATGGCGGACAACGTTCATTACCTCGCCCTGCACCATCGTCGTCGGCTCGCCCTCCGGCTGGTGCGCCAGGATGTCGCTACCGAGGTTGGAGGTCAGCACGATGATAGTGTTCTTGAAGTCTACCGTGCGGCCCTGGCCATCGGTCAGCCTGCCGTCGTCGAGCACCTGCAGCAGCACGTTGAAGACATCCTCGTGCGCCTTCTCCACCTCGTCGAATAGGATCACCTGGTACGGCCGCCGACGCACCGCCTCGGTCAGCACGCCGCCTTCATCGTAGCCGATATAGCCGGGCGGGGCGCCGATCAGCCGCGACACGGAGTGCTTCTCCATGAACTCGCTCATGTCGATGCGCACCATGGCCTTTTCGTCGTCGAACAGGAACGCCGCCAGTGCCTTGGTCAGCTCGGTCTTGCCGACGCCGGTCGGGCCGAGGAACAGGAAGCTGCCGATCGGCCGGTTCGGGTCCTGCAGGCCGGCGCGGGCTCGCCGCACGGCGTGGGCGACAGCTTTCAGCGCCTCCTCCTGACCGATCACCCGCTTGCGCAGCTCGTCTTCCATGCGCAGCAGCTTGGCGCGCTCACCTTCCAGCATCTTGTCCACCGGAACGCCCGTCCAGCGGGAGACGACCGCGGCGATGCCTTCCTCGGTAACCGCCTCGTTCACCAGCTTGCCATCAGACGACTTTGCCAGTTGCCGCTCGATATCGGGAATAACCCCGTACAGCAGCTCCGACGCACGCCCCAGGTCGCCGCGACGTTGTGCGACTTCGACCTCGCTACGGGCCTGGTCCAGCCGTTCCTTCAGCTTCTGGGTCTCCTGCACCTGATCCTTTTCCGCCTTCCAGGCGGTGGTCATGGCGTGTGACCTTTCCTCGAGTTCGGCGAGTTCCTTCTGCAGCTTTACCAGCCGGTCATGCGACGCCGGGTCGGGTTCCTTCTGCAGCGCCTCCCGTTCAATCTTCAGCTGGATGACGCGCCGGTCCAGCTCATCGAGCGCCTCGGGCTTCGAGTCGACCTGCATCCGCAACCGGCTGGCCGCCTCGTCCATCAGGTCGATGGCCTTGTCCGGCAAGAAGCGGTCGGTGATGTAGCGGTTCGACAAGGTTGCCGCCGCCACCAGGGCGCTGTCGGTGATGCGGACGCCGTGGTGCAGTTCGTACTTCTCCTTGATGCCGCGCAGGATGCTGATGGTGTCCTCGACATTGGGCTCGCCGACGAAAATCGGCTGAAAGCGCCGTGCGAGAGCGGCGTCCTTCTCAACGTGCTTGCGATACTCGTTCAGCGTCGTGGCGCCGATGCAGTGCAATGTGCCGCGTGCCAGCTCCGGCTTGATCAGGTTGGACGCGTCCATCGCGCCATCCGCGCGACCGGCGCCGATCAGCGTGTGCATCTCGTCAATGAACAGGATGACTTGGCCTTGCGCCGCCTCGATCTCCTTCAGGACGGATTTCAACCGCTCCTCGAATTCGCCGCGATACTTTGAGCCGGCGACCATGGCGCCGAGGTCGAGCGACAACAGCTGCTTGCCCTTCAGTGCCTCCGGCACGTCGCCATTGACGATGCGCAGCGCCAAGCCCTCGACGATCGCGGTCTTGCCGACGCCCGGCTCGCCGATCAGGACGGGATTGTTCTTGGTGCGGCGCGCCAGCACCTGGACGGTGCGGCGGATTTCCTCGTCACGGCCGATGACCGGGTCGAGTTTGCCCTCGCGAGCAATCGCGGTAACGTCGCGGGCGTATTTCTTCAGGGCGTCGAAGGTGGATTCGGCGTTTGGGCTGGTCACCTTGCGGCCCTTGCGGATGTCGTTGACTGCCTTCTCCAATGCCTGCGGCGTGACCCCCGCGGCCTTCAGCGCGCGTCCCGCAGGCGTGTTCGATTCGGCAAGGGCGACCAGCAGCCGGTCCTGCGCGACGTATTCGTCGCCAGCGCGTGTGGCGGTCTGCTGCGCGGCGTCCAGCACGCGCACTAGCTCCGGCGTCAGTTGCGGTTGGCCGGCCCCCTGACCGCTGACCTTGGGTTGGCGCGCCACCTCGGCGTCGGTTGCCGTGGCGGCGGCTTTCGGATCCCCACCGGCCGCACGGATCAAGCCAGAGGCGGCTCCTTCTTCATCGTCCAGCAGAGCTTTCAGCAGGTGTTCCGCGGTAATGCGCTGATGGAACTCGCGAATCGCAATGGTGCCTGCGGCCTGCAAAAAGCCTTGCACCCGCTCAGTAAACTTTTGAATATCCATGTGTTGTCCCTTTTCTCAGGCGACGGTCCGTTTCTCGCCCCTGAACAGGCGACGAGTGGAACCTTTGGCAAACGAAGTGGGGCCGGACAAACTGTGGCTCAAGGGGGGCAGTGTCCATGCGGATCGAATATCTCTACCGCTATCCGGTCAAGGGTCTGACGGCGGAGGCGCTGGATGAGGCCTTGGTGGAAGCCGGCGAAGCGATCCCGTGGGACCGGGCGTTCGCCCTGGCGCACGGCGATTCTGGGTTCGACCCAATCAATCCGTCCTGGCTGCCGAAGTGGAACTTCCTGTGCCAGATGAAGCACGCCCGCGCAGCGGCGCTGTTCAGCGTGTTCGAACCAAAGGCGGGCCGGCTGACAATCCGCGCGCCGGATGGAAGCTCGGTCGAGGCGAATGCTTTGACGATGGCGGGGCGCGCGCAAATTGCCGCATTCCTGACGGCGTATCTAGGGGAGGAGGCGCGCGGAACACCCAGCTTTCACTATATCCCCGGTCATGTGTTCGGCGATCAGCGGGCGAAAGTGATCAGCCTGAACAACCTGGCCAGTCTACGCGATTACGAGGCCAAAGTGGGCGCACGCCGGCATCGTCGGCGGTTCCGTGCCAATATCTGGTTCAGCGGTGCGCCGGCCTGGGCGGAACGGGACTGGATCGGGCGGGAGTTGCAGGTCGGCGCCGCGGTTCTGCGCGTGTTGAAGGGCACAACACGTTGTCCTGCAACTGAAGTGAATCCGGAAACCGCGCAGCGGGATGCCGATCCGGTTGCGGAACTTCGTTCGCTTTACGGTCATGTTGAGCTGGGGGTTCATGCAGAAGTCATTGAAGGTGGACGTCTTTCAATCGGAGACGCAATGGAAATTCTAGGCGGATAATCTTCCATTCGAGCTTCATCACACTGAAGCCGAGAGAAACTCACGGACTCGTGAGAATCCAGTTGCATTCTGAGCGATTTGTAAGCATAAAGACATTGTTTCCTCCCTTGAACCTGGCCGCGGGAGTTCGCTCCCGCGGCACTTTTTTAATCAGGTCCTCGACCATGCCACCAGTCAACGCCGTTGCCCGACGCCCTGGTGTTCAATCTGCGGAAGAAACGTCACTGCTACGCAATGAACGCGCGGTCAGCCAGTGGGATGAACCGATCGCGGCCTGTCGTCGTTACGGTGCCGCGCTTTTGATCGCAGCCACGCTGCTGTTCGTATGGGCCCTGCTGCGCGCCGGATAGACCGTTCGGAAAACGGTTGTTGCAGAACCGGCCGCGCCTTCGGCAGCGGTCATGCCATGACCCCGATAGCGAACGTCATGTCAATAGGGAATGAACCCAAGCCGGGGCGCCTCCCAGGACCATAATCAGACTGATTGTAAAGTCAGTCTGACCTTCCCCGCCGCGCTGATAAAGCTACACACCTTATAGTCTATCTCCTTGTCTTGGAAGCGTTGCCAGAACGCGTCCTACAGCTTTCATGTAGCTTGCTCGGCCATTATCCTGTCGCAATCGACGCAGCGCGCCTTCTCGGATGGTCCGCCAGAGGTCCTCTTCGCGGTAGAGTGCAATAATCGCAGCGGCGAAGGCGTGCGGGTCATCCGCGTCGGCAGACAGAATTTCAGCTTCGGCGGACCAGCCCAACTGGCGGCGCAGCAACTCGGTGGCGACGACTGGGACTCCGCGGGCGGCTGCCTCAAGCACCTTGTAGGGCAGGCCGGCGGCGTAGCGGGTCGGCGCCACGAACACCCTGGCGGCATTATACAGCGGATCCAGGTTCGCCACGGTGCCACGCAGGGTGATCCGTGGATGGTCTTCGAAGCGGGCCAGGTCGATCCCCGGGGCGGTGTAGCCGGCGATGGTCAAGCGGGTTTCCCAGCCAAGTGTTTCCTCGATCATGGGCAGCACCGCGTCGACGAACCAGACCAGGCTGTCGAGGTTCGGGCTGTCCATCGTATGGATCGCGCCGACGAACAACATTCCTGTACGCTGCGCGTGCGGCCGCAATGTTGGACGCGGCTCGATCATGTGGCCGATCACCGACACCTGGGGCAAGCCGAGAGCTTGCAAGGCCGTGGCCTCCTGCGTGGTGACGGCGATCACGGCGTCGCAGACATCGGCATTGACGAAGGCCGTCCGCACCGCGCTATCCACATCGTAGGGCTGCCCCGCCAGACGCGCCTGTTCGGCGTCGCGCAGCGGTGCGATAGCTTCGGTGTCGAGCACGATCACTGGGCGGGACAACCCGCACGACGCTAATTCCGAGATCGAGGGGCCGAAGCCGATCCAGATTGTGAGTGCGAGCCACCCAGACCGCATCGTAGTAGCCGATCCGGCCGGCCACGAATGCCTTGAACTGGTCGGCGGCGCGGTCGTGCATCACCTCCACGGTATCCGGCATGTCGCCGAAGACATGCGCGGGATCGTGCCGGCAGCCGTTCACGGGGTAGACCGTGACCTGGCAGCCGAGGGCCGCCATGATCTTGATCAGATCATTCGAGCGGACGAAGCCCGAACCGATCCGGCGCAGCGGCACGGTGTCCTCGATGAACAGCAGCCGCGGCGGCAAGGCTCCGGTCTGGCGGGCGAAGAACCTGCGCGGGCGCTTCCGGCGCAAAACGCTCTTGCAGGATGGTTTCGTGCTTGCGCAGGAAGCCATCATCCGCGGCGCCGTGGCGCTGCTCCCAGGGCTGGTCTTGGTCGTCATGAAAGACCATTACCGAGGGATCGTAGATCACGCGCGAGCCGGCCTGGATGATCCGCGCGCACAGATCGACGCCGACGTAGCCGGTGGGCGAGCAGGCGTGGTCGAAGCCGTCCAACTGCGTCAGCAGGGCGGCGCGCACCAGCAGAAACGCAGTTGAACAAAAATCCACCGGCCGAACGAAGTTGGCCTCCGGCGCCAGTGGAGACTGGCCGCGCAGGTAATCGTGCGTGCTGCCGTCATTCCAGAGGATACCGCCGGCCTGGCCAATGACGCCATGCGGCTGGATCAGCATGCCGCCGACCGCGCCGATAGCGGGATCACTGTTCAGGCGGGTGCAGGCGTGCTCGACCGCGCCGGGGGCCAAGCGCGCGCCGGCGGCCAGGAACAGGATCGCCGCCCCGGTGGCGAGCTGGCGACCGGCATCGGCGGCCTGCGACCAGCCGATATCGCTGTCGAACCGCAGCAGCCGAGCGCCGGGCACGTAGGCGGCGATTGACTGTGTCTCATCGTTTGAGCCGCGGTCGACCAGGATCAGTTCGATGTTGCCGACGACGTTGCCGCGCAGCGACGCGATGGTGGCCAGCGTGGTGGCGAAGCCGTCCCGCACGGCCATGACGACACTGACAAGCGGATCGGCCAGCATTTCGAACGAATAGCCGAACCGTCCCGGCGATCGGCAGGACCGCAGCGGCGGCATGCTGAAACACCGCGCGTGCCTGGGCTGCGGAAATTTGATGCTCTTCAATAACGTTTATGCCCGATCCATGATGCCTGCCGACGGTTAGCCAGTGGGCAAAGGCCGTCGGTGCTGTGCCCTGCTCTAGCGCGGCGCGGACGGCCGGTTGCGCGGCGTAGGCGGCAAGATCCATAGATTCTATAGGAGACCGTAATTCCGCGGCGCCGAACCCAAGAAAATGCAGGTACCCATTTCGGAAATGCCGATCGTCGATGACGGTGCGGAGGCTGGGGTCACGGGTGAGGTAGTGGGCTTCGGAGAAGCTTTCGAGGGGATCGAACGCGGTCGGGGTCTCGTTGCACAGGTAATGATGCAGCGCGGATTTCCACTCGCCCAGGGCGATTGCCCTGGCCACTTGGGGATAGCGCCGGAGATACCATTGAGGATCGAAATAGATCGAGGTCGGCAGTTCGGCTTCACCACACTCGACCTGTTCCAGATAATGCTGGAAGACACCTTGGCGCCGGATCGCCAAGGCCTGATCGAGCGGGGAAATTCGCCAGATAGACGGTGGGATCGAACAGGATATGGCCGATCCGGTCTTCCTGACCGCCATGCCGCAGGTAGTGGTCGTAGCTGTTCGCCAGATCGGCCGCGGCCAGCACATCCGGCGTCACGTCGGGATGGCGGTCGCGATAGCCCACTTCGTCGAACAGCCAGTGCGGCGCGCGGTCCAGGCTGCCACGCCGGCAATAGGCGTCGAAGGCGGAAGCATAATGACCGGCCTCGATCGCGGCGGCGATCTGCGGATAGGCGCGGCGGTGCCAGGCTTCGTCGAACAACCGGTTGGGGGCGTGTCCATGGCGCTGCCCAGTCTCCAGATAGTATTGCAGCAGGGTCGCCGGGTCTTCGGCGGCAACGGGCTGCATCACCTCGGCGTAGTTGAGGCGATACCAGGTCGGATCGAACTCCGCCCAGGGGATCGGCGTCTGCCCAGGCAGCTTCAGCACCTCCCGCGCCGGTAGATCAAGCGGCCACATGCTGGGGATCCTGCTACAGGCGGCGTTTCAGGTGCAGCACGCCGGACGCGGCCAGCGCTTCGACCTCGGCCCCCGTATAGCCGTGCTGCGTCAGAATCTCCGTCCCGTGTTCGGCGAATTTCGGCGGCGGGCGGCTTGTGCCCCCCGGGGTGCGGCTAAATTTGATCGGCGTGCCGATGCCCTTGTACCAGTCGAGCTCGGTCACCATCTGGCGGTGCTCGGTGTGCGGCGCGGACGTGGACTGGTCCACCGGCAGCACCGGCCCGGCGGGAACACCGGCACGGATCAGCCGGAGCGACAACTCATAGCCGTCCTGGTCGCCGAAGGCGGCGGCCAGCGCCAAGGTCAGCGCGACACGATTGATGTTGCGTTCGCCGTTATTGACGAAGCGGAGATCGTCGGCGATTTCGGGCCGTCCAATCAGCTCGCACAGTCTGCGGAATTGTCCGTTGTTGCCGCTGGCGATGAAGATTTCGCAGGTGCGGGTCGGGTATTTGTCGTACGGCACCAGGTTGGGGTGCGGGTTGCCGGTGCCGGTCGGGCGCTTGCCGTTGAGAAAATAATTTGCCGCCTGCGGATGCAGCAGGGACAGTCCGCAGTCGTACAGCGTCATGTCAAGGAACTGGCCGTGGCCGGAGCGACCGCGTTCGTGCAACGCCATCAGGATGCCGATTGCCGCGTAGAGGCCGGTGCCCATGTCGACGATCGCAGTGCCCAGCCGCATCGGTCCGGTCGTTTCGTCGCCGTTGACGCTCATCAGCCCGGTCATTGCCTGCAGGATGGCGTCGTAGCCGGGCAAGCCGCCCAGCGGCCCGTCGGCGCCGAAGCCGGAGACGCGGCAGTGGATCAGCCCGGGAAAGCGTTGCGACAGCACCTCGTTGTAGCCCAGTCCCCATTTCTCCATGGCGCTGGGCTTGAAGTTCTCAATCAGCACGTCGGCGTCCTGGAGCAGGCGCAGCAAGACCGCCTTGCCCTCTGGCTTGCCGAGGTCGAGCGCGATGGCCCGCTTGTTGCGGTTGACGCCGATGAAGTAGCTGGCGTCGTCCTCGTGGAACGGCGGGCCCCAGTCGCGCACCTCATCGCCCTGCGGCGGCTCGATCTTGATCACGTCGGCACCGTGGTCCGACAGGATCATTGTGCAGTAGGGACCGCCGAGGACGCGGGTCAGATCGATGACCTTGATCCCGGCGAGGGCGCCCGGGGTTTTCGCCAGGCCCTTGCCGACCGCGCCGGGAGTGATCGAAGCGTCCATACGCTAATTTCTCCGCTTCCGCGGTTCCGTTCCCGTCGTCAGCATTGCCAGCATCGCAACTATAACTGTTCAAGAGGTGGCCGGGTCAAGCCCGGCCATGACGAACGAGGGCAGGTGCGCGGTTCAATTCCTATCGTGGCTGATATAATACCGCCCAAGCCGGTTAGGCCAGTGCGGCGACCAGGGCTTCGGCGCTGCGGCCATTGGCTATGGTGGCGGAGCGGCCGTGCCAGTGGGTGCCACCGACGCGGGCGAAGGCGTGGTCGGCGTCGGGATAGACGTACGGCTTGACCAGCTTATGATCGGCGGTCGCGGCGACGACCTTGGCACGTCCCTCGGCCGGGAAGAACGCGTCCTTGTCGGCGATATGGACCACCAGCGGTTTTTTGACCGCGGCGAGGTCGTCGAGCAGTCCGTCCAGGCCGACCCCGTAATAGGAGATATTTACGTCGGCGTCGGATTGTTCGGCCATCATGAAGGCCAAGCGGCCGCCCAGGCAGTAGCCCATGGTGCCGACCTTGCCGTTACTGCCCAGCATGGTGCGGCAGGCGGCGACGGTGGCTTTCAGGTCCTCGATGCCCTTGGCCTGGTCGAAGGCCTGGAACAGTTCGAAGGCGCGCTTCCACTCGGCTTCCGTCTTGTCGGTGATGTCGATGCCGGGCTCGATCCGCCAGAACAGATCGGGGCAGACGGCGATGAAGCCGATGTCGGCGACCCAGGTGGCGGTGTCGCGCATCGCCTGGTTTACGCCGAAGATTTCCTGGATGAGCACGACGACACCGGTCGGTTTCGTGCTTGGTTCGGCGACGTAAGCGGCGAAGCTGCCGCTGCCGTCGGTGGCATTGATGGTGATGCTGGGCACGATTTTTCTCTCCCGTTATGACTGACGGGGAGGATACAGGGGGATGATTGGGAACGGGAGGGGGCGTGAACTGGGGTGGTGGCTCGAGGTGCTCGGCCGGTGTTCGGCGTATGGTAGTGTTATGATAATCGATACCGCACGCCTGCGGCTTCGTTGCTGGCGACCACTCGACCGGGACGCGTTTGCCGCTATGAACGCCGATCCTGAGGTCATGCTCGACCAAGGGGGACCGCTCAGCCGAGAGGCGAGCGACGCGAAGCTCGATCGCTATGCACAGGCTTTGGGTCGGCATGGCTTCTGTCGATGGGCGATTGAGAGCCGCGAAGGTCAGTTTCTTGGCTATGCTGGCATTATGCCCTCACCCGCAGGCCACCCTCTCGGCCCACATGTCGAGATTGGTTGGCGATTGGTGCGGCGAGCATGGGGACATGGGTATGCAACAGAAGCGGCGGAGGCGGCGCTGACAGATGCTTTCAGGCGCGCAGGACTGATCGAAGTGGTTGCTTACACCGCACCGGATAATTTTAGGTCACAAGCCGTAATGGTCCGATTGAAGCTACATCGCGATCCATCGCGTGACTTTACCGCGGATTATGATGGTTTCCCGGCTTGGCGGGGAATGGTCTGGGTGGGCCACGCTGACGCATAAGCCTTGGGCTCGTGCGTATCAGGAAACAGCAGCGTCAACGTCGTATTGCGATAGACGGTCAGCCGAAGCCCCACGTGGGGCGAGCTGAAAAACGAGGGCCGGCGAGTGACTCGCGGACTGCCTATCTCCGAGACGCTGAAGGCAACATTCAGCCGGCTACTCTTTATTTGCGCAACACGATCGTCGTCCATCGGCCTTGCGGTGCCAGCCGCTCCAGCCGCAATCCCTGGCGCCGATGCGCGGCCAGCACGGCGCGCGCCTGGTTGGCCAGCAGTCCCGACAGGATGGCTGAACCGCCAGGCGCCAGATTGCATGCGAGATCCTTGGCCATTGCACACAACGGACGTGCCAGGATGTTGGCGAACACCAGGTCGTATGGACCGCTGGCCCGCACCGCTGCGTCGCGCCATCCATCCGCCAGCCGAGGCCGCACCAGGCGAGAAAGCCGGTTCAGCGCCGCGTTGTTCCGGGTAACGCGAATCGACCAAGGCTCGATATCGGTTGCCAGGACCGGCCGTTTCAGCAGGCGGGCGGCCGCCATCGCCAGGATGCCGGAGCCGGTTCCCATGTCCAGGATCCTCCGCGGGCGGCGGTGCGCGACGGTCTCCAGCGCCACCAGGCAGCCGCGGGTCGAGCCATGTTCGCCGGATCCGAAGGCCAGACCCGCGTCCAGGACAAGCATGATCCGTCCAGGCGTTACCGGTCCCGTCAGATGGGTGCCGCGAATGGCAAAGCGGCGGCCGATCCGTTGCTCCGGAAACGTAGCATAGGTGCGGGCCAGCCAGCCCTCGGCCTCGGTGGACACCCGTTCGAGCGTGGGCGAGACGCCGGTGACCGCTGTTGCCAGCGCGATCGAGGCGGTCAGTTCCGCTTCGTTGGCGCCGATCGGCTTCACCCCCTCGACACGCCAGTCGCCGGTGTCGTGGTCGCGGAAGAAGCCAACGGTGTCGCAGGCGGTCGAAAGGGCGGCCTCGAATGCTTCCATGGCGGTTTCGGGCACGGTGACGGAGATCGTCTCCAGTGGGGTGGTGTGTCGCGCTATCAAGCGCGATCCCTCAGGCCAGCTCCATTCCATTGGCGCGGGCGGAGCAAGTCGTGGGTCCTCGGCCTTCGCCGAGGATGACACGGCGAGAACCGAGAATGACACTGAAAGAGCCAAGAATGACGCGGACAGGGGAGATTGCGGCAAATGGGCGTCATCTTGTGGCGCATCAGGCGCGTTCCACGAAGCGGTCCAGCACGCGCTTGTCGCCGGATTTCTCGAAACTGACGTCCAGTTTGTCGTCATCGGCGGCGGTGACGGTGCCGTAGCCGAACTTGTGGTGGAAGACGCGGGCGCCGACGGGGATCTGGTCGGTACGCGCCGGTCGCGACGGCTGCTCCCACGCCTCGATCACCTTCGGCCGGCGCGCCACCAGCGGGAATTGGCCAGCAAACGAGGTTGCCGCGGCGATGCGGGCGTCGCGTGACAGGGCGGCAGAGCCGGTGAGGTCGACGTGCTCCGCCGGCAGCTCCTCTAGAAAACGGCTAGGAATGCTGGACTGCCAGTTGGCGTAGATGCGGCGATTGGCGGCGTGGCTGACGATGGCGCGCCGGCGAGCACGGGTCAGGCCGACATAGGCCAGGCGTCGTTCCTCCTCCAATCCCTTGTTGCCGGTCTCGTCGAGGGCGCGCTGATTGGGAAAGATGCCTTCCTCCCACCCCGGCAGAAAAACCGTGTCGAATTCCAAGCCCTTGGCGCCGTGCAGGGTCATCAGGCTGACCCGATCGCCCTCGGCGCGTTCCTCGTTTTCCATCACCAGGGAGACGTGATCGAGGAATCCGGCCAGGGTCTCGAAGTCGGCTAGCGCGCGCACTAATTCCTTCAGGTTTTCCAGCCGGCCCGGCGCCTCGGCGGATTTGTCCTGCGTCCACATCTCGGTGTAGCCGCTCTCGTCCAGCATCGTGGCGACGGTCACGACGTGGCCGTCGACGTCCAGCATCTGCCGCCAACGGGCAAAATTGCGCAGCAGCGTGCCGATCGCCTCGCGAACCTTGCCTTTCAGGCCGCCGGTCTCCAGCAGATGCGCGGCAGCGGCGGCAAGCGGGATGCCCTGCGCGCGCGCGGTCTGGTGCATCGTCCGCAACGCCGCGTCGCCAACGCCGCGGCGCGGCACGTTGACGATGCGCTCGAACGCCAGATCGTCCGCCGGCTGGACGGTGGCGCGCATATAGGCGATGGCGTCGCGGATTTCGGCGCGTTCGTAGAAGCGCAGGCCGCCGACGACGCGATATGGCACGCCCAGGGTGATCAGCCGTTCCTCGAAGGCGCGGGTCTGGAAGCCGGCCCGCACCAGCACGGCGATTTCGGCCAAGGCGTGGCCGTCGCGGCGCAGATGCTCGATCCGGTCGCCGACCATGCGGCCTTCCTCGTCCGAGTCCCACAGGCCGACGACGGTGACCTTTTCGCCGATCTGCGCGTCCTGCCGGCCGGGGCGCAATGTCTTGCCGAGGCGGCCCTCGTTGTGCGCGATCAGCCCGGAGGCGGCGGCCAGGATCGGTGCGGTGGAGCGGTAGTTGGCCTCCAGGCGGACGATCCTGGCGCCGTCGAAATCCTTTTCGAAGCGCAGGATGTTTTCCACCTCGGCGCCGCGCCAGGAATAGATCGACTGGTCGTCGTCGCCGACGCAGCAGATGTTGCGGTGGCCCTGGGCGAGCAGCCGCAGCCACAGATACTGCACCAGGTTGGTGTCCTGGTATTCGTCCACCAGGATGTAGCGGAACATGCGGTGGTAGTTGGCGAGGATGTCGGGCTGGCCGCGCAGGATCTCTGTCATGTGCAGCATCAGGTCGCCGAAATCCGCCGCGTTCAGCGTCCGCAGCCGCATTTGGTAGGCTTCGTAAAGCACGCGTGCGCGGCCGTTGGCAAAATCGGTGTCCTCGTTCGGGGTAATCCGCGCCGGCGTCAGGCCGCGGTCCTTCCAGCGCTGGATCACCGCCATCATCGCCGGCGGCACCCATCGCTTGGTATCCACCCGCTCGGCCTCCATCACCTGCTTGAGCAGGCGAAGCTGGTCGTCGGCATCCAAGATGGTGAAATTGGAGGCGAGGCCGACCTGTTCGGCGTGGCGGCGGAGCATGCGGGCGCAGAGCGCATGGAAGGTGCCGAGCCAGAGGCCCTCGGCGGGGTGGCCGAGGATGGCGGCAACGCGCTCGCGCATTTCCCGCGCGGCCTTGTTGGTGAAGGTGACGGCCAGGACCTGGTTCGGGAACGCGCGCCGGGTCAGCAGGATGTGGGCGAATCGGGTGGTCAGGACGCGGGTCTTGCCGGTGCCGGCGCCGGCAAGAACCAGCAAGGGGCCGTCGACAGTTTCGACCGCGGCGCGCTGTTCAGGATTGAGGCGGGTCAGGTAGTCGGTCATCCCGACCGATATAGTCCTGAGCGGGAGATCGGCCAATGCGACGCAGCGGAACCGGTCCGACGCGACCGCTGGAATGAGCGCCGATGCGCCTTATCGCGCCCAGGCCCAGTAGCCCCGTCGCAAGTACCACAACGGAGCTCGGCTCCGGCACAGCGGAGTTCCCGACTGTCTCCGGTCCAGTGGCAGGGGTTGCGACGGTAAAGCTGGCGCTGAACGAACCAAGGCCGGCTGGTTTGTTGCTGCTTATGCCATTTTCGTTCAGGGTCAGCGCAATACTCATGCTGTCTGGGGCGAAACTGCTGATAGAGCCGGCCGGTGTAAATGTGCCGACCAGGTAAAGTCCGACCGTCTCGCTGCCGGCGGCAATCGAACCGCTTTTTCCGGTATTTTTCGGGGAATAGGTGTTGCCGCCAACGGTTACTGACGGGGCACCCGCGAAGCTGCCGTCGACGGACGTGAAGGTGAAGGAATCGTAGCCGGCGGTGGTCAGCATGAGGCTGGTGTCGGCGATTGACGTGCCGCTCGGGATGCCCGCCAGGCTGCCACTGCCGGTCCCCCAGAACATCGTGTCGAAGGTGATCGTCCCGCCATTCGTCAGAGTGGAAAGCAGGTCTTTTGGGGGGCTGGTAGCGACGTTGACGGAGACAATGCTATCCGACCCTTTGACCTTACCCGCGTCGGCCGCGCTGGTCATAGCCAAGGCTATGAATGACCCCGCTGCCAGATGCCGCAGATAGACCATGATGACCGACCCTTCAATACGCAATAGCATTGAGAATGCGAAGCTGCTTCTCGGTGGCGCGTCCATTCCCCTGTCGTACGCCATCGTGTGCACACCGCATGCCATAAATTAAATAAGCAGGTTTTCAATCAGTTCGCGGACGCGGCGTTCGGTGCTGCAGCGGAAGTGTAAAGTTTTCTGACCGCGTTTTGCCTGGGCAAAGTCCGGTCGGCTGATTATGCGCTGGCCCGGACCCCGAGGACGTGGGCGATCGCATAAGTCAGATCCGGCCGGTTGAGGGTGTAGAAGTGGAACTCGTCCACACCGTTCGCCTGCAGCAGACGTACCTGTTCGGCTGCAACCATCATGCCGACCATGCGGCGGGTTTCCGAATCGTCCTCCGTCCCCTCGAACAACCGGCCCATCCAGGCTGGCACGCTGGCGCCGCACATCGCGGAGAACCGCGCCGCTTGGGTAAAGTTGGAGACCGGCATGATGCCAGGGACGATCGGCGCGGTTATGCCGGCCGCGAGGCACAGATCAAGGAATCTTAGATACGTGGAAGTATCGAAAAAGTATTGCGTAATCGCCCTGGTGGCGCCTGCGTCCAGCTTGCGTTTCAGGTTTTCCAGGTCCGCTACCGGGTTTGCCGCGCCGGGATGCACCTCGGGGTAGGCGGCGACGGAGATCTCGAACGGGGCGACCTTGCGCAAGCCTGCGACAAGGTCGGCCGCGAAGGCATAGCCGCCCGGATGAGGCTGGTAGGCCGAACCTGGCGGCGGATCGCCGCGTAGCGCCACAATATGGCGTACCCCGGCCGCCCAATATTGGCGGGCGACGTCATCAACCTCGTGCCGGGTGGCGCCGACGCAGGTGAGGTGCGCTGCCGGCACCAGACTGGTTTCCCGCACGAGGCGAGCCACCGTGGCATGGGTGCGCGCCTGGGTCGAGCCGCCAGCGCCATAGGTGACCGACACGAATCGGGGCGACAAGGGCGCCAAGCGGTTGATACAGGCCCAGAGCTGTTGCTCCAGCGCCTCGGTCCGCGGCGGAAAGAATTCGAAGGACAGGGCCGGGGGCGGACGATCGCTCGCATGCATCGGCAGCCCGGTGAAGCGCGGGCCAGTCAGCCATCGTTGCAAAGTCGGAGCGTGCATCTCATTCATGCCGAATGCATCCGAGTTTTCCAGCCGAAAACGCAAGGGTTTCCAGCAGGGGTACCGCCGCTTTGTTGCGGGCCCGTTGCGGCACCGGCGGGCGGATAGCGGCGTTTCAAAGCAGCTGACGGCGGCGCCTTGGCGCGTCCGCCGGGGGTTTCCCTGAGCCGCCGTCAGCATGGTAGCTCTGTCGTTCGTCACCTGTCCGCGAGGTTTGCCGCATCATGCGGCGGACCGAGAGGATCGGCAGGAAGCTGAGACACCGGGTCATCCACGGAACCGTTCACGTAAAGGTCAATGCCGGGGTGTTTCAATTCCGGTAATAATTCGCCATCTGACTAGCCGCCCGGACCTACGCGTTGTCAGCGCGACCGAACACTTGCCCGAGGATGCTGATGCCATCTGTCCCGCGTTCCTTTCATTCGTTCGTCGGGGCAATTCGGCTTTGGGCCTTGTCCGGCATCCTGACGGCCAGTCTGGCAGGCTGCGCCACGCCCCCGCCCGCTGACGATCCGGACGCGGTGGCTGATTTCAAGCAGACGAACGACCCGTTGGAGCCGACGAACCGGGTCTTCTATGCGATCAACAATGGCCTCGACACGGTGATCCTGCGGCCGGCCGCGCTGGCGTACCGCTATGTCGTGCCCGGCGCGGTGCGTGAGGGGCTGCACAATGTGCTGTCCAATATCGGCACGCCGGTCGCGTTGACGAACGACATGCTGCAGGGCAAGCCAAGGCGGGCTGGCGATACCGCCATGCGGTTTGTCATCAACACCACGGCCGGCGTCCTTGGCATCTTCGACGTGGCGAAGAAATTGGGTTATCCCGACCACGACACGGATTTCGGCATGACCCTGGCGATCTGGGGCGTGCCGGAGGGGCCATTCCTGTTCCTGCCGGTGCTGGGTCCGAGTGATCCGCGCGACGCCAGCGGCTTTGGCGTGGACATCGCCATTGATCCGTTCACCTGGGTCGGCGGACCGCACGATACCGGCCTTACGGCGTTCAATTGGTCACGCTACGGGCTGAATGCGGTTGACGCGCGGGAACGGGTGCTGGATTCCATCGATCAGATCAAGAAGACAGCATTGGATCCGTATGCGACCTTCCGCAGTCTGTATCGGCAGCATCGCCGCGCTCAGATTGAGCAACTGCGTAACGACAACCGTGCTACGGTTCCGGCTTGGTTTGCTCAGCCGAAAGATATACCCGCGCACTAGGCGGACCCGCCATCGGAGTTATAAATACGCATGATCCACCGTCGGAACTTCCTGTCCTGTCCTCCGCCGCTGTTTGTGGTGTCGCTGCTTCAGGGCTGATGGCTGCGCCGCGGTCCGCCCACGCCCAGGGCACCGAGCGGGCGGCCGCTTTTGTCAGGGCCACCGGCGACAAGCTGGTCGCGGTGGTCAATGGGTCTGGTTCGACCAGCCAGAAGCGAGCCGAAATGAGCCAGGTCATCAACACCGCGGTCGATGTCGACGGTGTCGGGCGATTCTGTCTGGGCCGCTACTGGCACCAGGCGTCGGCGGAGCAGCAGAAGCAATACCTGGAACTGTTCCGCGAGGTGCTGATCACCAATATCACCGCCAAACTCGGCGAGTATCAGGGCGTCAAGTTCACCATGGGCCGCAGCCGGCCGCAGGACGAGGAGGTGGCGGTCTCCACGACCGTGGAGCGGCCGAACAATCCGCCGACCGCGGTCGACTGGATCATTTCCAATCCGGCGACTAATCCCAAGATCATCGACGTGGTGGCCGAGGGTACTTCGCTGCGGCTGACCCAGCGAAGCGACTACGCATCTTACCTGGCACACAACAACAATAGCATTGATGCGCTGATCAGCGCCATGCGCCAGCAGGTGTCGCAAAGCGGCTAGATCCGAGGGTTGCGACGCGCCTGGATGGGAGGCGTCGTGAAAACGGCATGCGGTAACGGCAAGAGGCGACCCGGGCGATCAGCGGGAGGCTAATGCGGTGCCGGTCGGGCAGCTTGAGGACCAATCCGAGCATTAGAGAGCGTCACCAAGCCGGCTGGCGCGACTAGGTTCGGCCGGATGACTTGATGATCAAACGGTAATCCTGACCGGTTTCACGGTCAGCCGCAGGATCAGGATGGCATTGTGGCAAATCGAGGTCGCTCGCTGCCAGCTTGGACCCATGGCTGAGCGCTGCTGCAATAAATTTCGATCGCTGGCTTGTAGGTCGTTGGGTCATCCAATGTGCCCGCAAGGAAAATCGTAATACCAGGAAACGCCTCTGCCTCGGCAATCACGCCTGAGCCGCAGTTCGGACAAAAACGTCGGCGGACCGACCGACCGGCGTCACTGATTTCGTTATAGGTTTTCAGCTCTCCTTGCACGCTGACCGCGATGGTTGGGAAGCCTATTGTCGTCTCGAACGCAGAGCCTGTGAAACGTTGACAATTGCGGCAGTGGCAAATGGCGCTGAACGCAGGTTCTCCGCTAGCGGTATACCGAATCCGTCCGCACAGGCAGCCTCCGGTCGTGCTAACCATTGTCTTCTCCCGGAAATTCATTGTTGGACGCAATCTTGTCATGCTACCGCGGTAGGTGCCTGTCAAATCGTCAAGGTGCAGGCAGAAGATTTTGACGCCGGTCCGGTTGACTAAGCCAAGGCAGACCCAGCGTTAGACGGTGATCCGCACCCCCAACTCCACCACCCGATCACTGGGGATGCGGAAGAACTCGGTTGCCGGCACCGCGTTGCGCGCCATGAACAGGAACATCTGCCGCCGCCACCAGGGCATTTTTGGCGCCAGTCCAGGCACCAGAACCTCACGCCCCAGAAAATAGCTAGCCTGTGAGACCCGGACGCCCAGCCGGTCGGTCAGGTCCTCGAGTTCACGCGGGATGTTTGGGCTCTCCATGAAGCCGTAGTGCAGGATCACGCGGTGGATGCCGGATGCCAGCTCCGCCGCATCGGCGCGCCGGTGCGGCGAGACCTCGGGCACGTCCTCGTTCTCCACGGTCACGAACAGGACGTTCTCGTGCAGGACCTTGTTGTGCTTCAGGTTGTGCAACAGGGAAGTCGGCACGTAGTCAGGATTGCCGGTCAGGAACACGGCCAGGCCGGGCACCCGAATGATGCGTGACTGCGGGAGTCTGGCCAGGAATGGCGCCAAGGGCATACTGGACTGCTTCCAGCGCGACAGCAGCAGATCGCGGCCGCGCTTCCAGGACGTCATCATCCCGAGCAACGCCAGACCGAACGCCAGCGGCACCCAGCCGCCCTCGACGATCTTGACCGTGTTGGCGGCGAAGAACACCGTATCAATCAGGAACAAGGTGCCGAACACCGAGATCGCCGCGGCGCGCGACCAGTGGAACTGGCGGCGGAACACCACCATGGCCAGCAGCGCGGTGCATAGGAAGGTCCCAGTCACGGCAATGCCGTACGCCGAGGCGAGGTTGTCGGAGGTCTTGAACGCCAGCACCAGCAGCACGACGCCGACGGCCAGCGCGCTGTTCACCTGTGGCACGTAGATCTGGCCTTCCTCCAGGTTGGAGGTGTGTCGCACCATCATGCGTGGCAGGAAGCCAAGCTGCATGCATTGTCGTGTCATGGAGAATGCGCCCGAGATCACCGCCTGGCTGGCGATCACGGTGGCGACTGTCGCCAGCAGCACCATCGGCAGGCGCAGCCATACCGGCCCCAGCAGGAAGAATGGATTGGCGATTGCCGACGGGTCGCGGATCATCAGTGCGCCCTGACCAAAGTAGTTCAGGATCAGGCAGGGCAGCACGAAGAACAGCCAGGACACGCGGATGGGACGGGCGCCGAAATGTCCCATGTCGGCATACAGCGCCTCGGCCCCGGTGACGCACAGCACCACCGCGCCCAGGACGAAAAATGCCATACCCTTGTACTGAATGCAGAGCGCCACCGCGTAAGCCGGGGAGATTGCCGACAGCACATACGGATGCGGCACAATTTCCGCCAGTCCAGTCAGGCCGATGACGAGGAACCAGAGGATCATGACCGGGCCGAACACCCGTCCGACGCTGCCGGTGCCCTTATACTGCATGGCGAACAGCCCGACGATCACGGCGATACTGATCGGCAGGACGTAGAGTTTCAGTTCCGGTGCCGAAACTTCCAGCCCCTCCACCGCCGATAACACCGAGATCGCCGGGGTAATCACGCCGTCGCCGAAGAACAGGCAGGCGCCGGCGATGCCGACGAGCGCGATAATGCTCTTAACGCCGCGTCCGATCGAAACGCGCTGCGCCAGTGCCATCAGGGCGAGGATGCCGCCTTCCCCGCGATTGTCCGCGCGCATTACCAGAAAAACATATTTGATGGTGACGATGATAATCAGCGACCAGACGATCAGCGACAGCACGCCCATGATTTCGAGCGATGTGGTTTGTCCGGGGTCGAACAACTGCAAGCTTGCCTTGAAGGCATAGAGCGGGCTGGTGCCAATATCGCCGTAGACAACGCCGAGGACCGCCATCAGCACACCGAAACCAGGACGCGACGCGCCCTTGCCACTGGTTTCCCGATCGTGGCTCAAAAGCAGAATCTCACTTGAGACGGTTGAGCGGCCATGGCGTCATCCCATGCGGTTCACAATGACTGTTCTCATCCGATAACCCACGGACCAATCGTGTCGTCATTTGGTAGCTTTCGTTACGATCTCGCACTTCCCGCGCTGTCTTTCCCGCTGAATCCGGCCCATGAGGCGTCCCTTTGCAGCGAAGGCACAAAGCAGAACACTCGGAAAGCACCGTGGTAAGTCTGTGTACGGCGCGTAACATGAACGGCTGAGCAGGGATACAGCGGCCTCGTTTCATGTCACTTCCCAGATGATCGAGAGGCTCGAGGGCGGATGGCCCATCCCCCGCACGGGAATCGGCGTGTCGTTTAGGTCACGCTACACAATCGTAATCCGACCACTGTCAAGCCTCGAGTTACCCCTATTTGAACGCACACGGGGGTCTTTTGACGAATCGGACGCGGTTCAAGAAGCTCATTCCGATCTCGGTGGTGCCATCCGAGCTGCCCTACTGGACGAACTTAAGGCGCAGCGTGTTCTTCTCCTTGGCGGCGAAGATCTGATCAGGTTGAATCTCGCTCAATCGCCGCCTCCAGCGGAAAATGCGCGAGGAAGTCCAGCCATTCGCGCCGGCTCAGGCCGCTGGTTTCCTGATTGACCACCGCTCCCGCAAGCCGGCGCCGCAGCAACGAGACCATCTGCGCCGACAGCGTGATAGCGCCCAGTTGATAGTCGCGGAACGCGGCGCTGGCGGCGGGCACCCAGGCCTCGACCATGCGCAGCATGGCTTCGGCGTAGACGCGGATTTCGTACTGGGCATGCGGGTCGGCGCGCAGTGAGAGGAAGTGGAACAGGTTATGCAAGTTGGTCTTCCAGTACCACTGCGTGTAGGTGTTGAGGGTCAGGTTCATCCGCGCCAGTTCCCGCGCCAGGCCGCGGCGGGACGGGTTAGCGGCTTCGCCCTCATTCAGCATCGTGGCGTAGTGCGCGTAGCAGCGTTCCGCGTCGTCGCGCAGCAAGTCGAGCACGTTGGCGGCTTCCTCGCCGTCCAGCACATCGCCACGACCTTGCCGGTTGCTCGCCGATTGCGCCGCCAGGTGCTCGGGTAGGGGAATGTAGAACTCGCGGTCCAGGATCGAGTAGCGGGCCGAGTATTCGTTGACGCTGGCGGTGCGGTGCCGGATCCACTGCCGAGCGACGAAAATCGGCAGTTTGACGTGGAACTTGATCTCGCACATCTCGAACGGGGTGGAGTGGCGGTGGCGCATCAAATAGCGGATCAGCCCGGTATCCTGCTGCAGCCGCCTGGTGCCACGGCCATAGGAGACGCGGGCCGCCTGCACGATGGCGTCGTCATCGCCCATGTAGTCGATGACACGAACAAAACCGTGATCGAGGATCGGAAACGGCTGATACAGCATCGCTTCCAGTGCCGGCACGGTTGGCCGGCCAGTGGGGGCCGCTCTGGGTGCGGCCGGCGCCGCGGTGGTCTCAGCCTCGTGATGCGGCCTGTCCGCTGTTCGCTCTTCGTCAGCCATCAATGCCTCCCCGACCGGTGTGCCGTGCATAGCGTGGCGCCGGCCGAGGAACAAAGTATTCTGTGTCGCGGCGGGCCGCGATCCGGCGCAGGTGTTTGAAAGTCCTTTCCAGTCCCTTGGTTTCGTCTATCATCCTGCATTGCAGAACGGAGACATGAATGCAGTCGTTTGGCGGAAATGAGTCTCAGGCTTCGGTCCGATCTCGGATGCCGATCCAGTCTCAGATTCAGGGCCAGGCGCAAAACTGGTTGCCCCCGCACGGTGTCATGCAGGGCTATGACCCTGGCGGGTTTTTCTGTGAGATGCTGCGTGCCGGGTTGCCGGCCGATCCGACCCTGACACTGTTGATGTCACGGCTCGCTGCGCTGCCGATCGACAGCCTGCGGCAGCGTTCGACCGATGCGGAACGCGACCTGCTCGAACGCGGCATCACCTTCACGGTGTATTCGGATGCGACCGCGATCGACCGAATCCTGCCGTTCGACTTGATCCCGCGCGTCATCACGGCGGCCGAATGGCGCCAGTTGGAAGACGGTGTCACACAACGCGTGCGGGCGCTGAACATGTTCCTGTACGACATCTATCATGAACGCAAGATCCTTGCCGACAAGGTCGTTCCGACCGAACTGGTCCTTGGTAACGCCGCCTACTGCCAGGCGATGGTTGGCTTCGACGTGCCGTTCAGCACCTATGTGCATGTCTGCGGCACCGATATCGTGCGCGACCAGACCGGCCAGTTCCGCGTGCTGGAGGATAATGCGCGAACTCCGTCGGGCGTCGCCTATGTGGTCGAGAACCGCCACATGAGCCTGCGCGTGCTGTCCGACGTGATGGCCGGCCTGCGGGTGCGCAGCGTCGACGAATACGGGTTGCGGCTGCACAACGCGATGGCCGAGATCGCACCGGCGGGTGTGTCCGATCCGCAGGTCGTTGTGCTGTCGCCGGGGATCTTCAACGCGGCCTATTTCGAGCACGTCTTCCTGGCCCGCGAAATGGGCGTTCCGCTGGTGGAAGGGCGCGATCTGACGGTCGAGCGCGGCAAGGTGTGGATGCGCACCACGGCCGGGCTGGCGCCGGTGCACACCATCTACCGGCGCATCAATGACGATTTTCTGGATCCGATGGCGTTCAATCCGGACAGCACGTTGGGCGTGCCCGGCTTGATCGAGGCTTGGCGCCGCGGCGCCGTGGCGATCGCCAACGCGGTCGGCACCGGCGTTGCTGACGACAAGGCAATCTACGCCTACATGCCGCGCATCATCCGCTATTACCTGTCGGAGGAGCCGATCCTGCCGAACGTCGACACGCGGATCTGCGCCGAGGCCGACGCGCTGGCCTATACGCTGGAGCATCTGCACGAACTGGTGGTCAAGCCGGTCGCCGAATTGGGCGGCTACGGATTGCTGATCGGGCCGCATGCGTCGAAGGCGGAACTGGCGGATTTCCGCACCATGCTGACCGCCGACCCGTCCAACTACATCAGTCAGCCGACACTGCAACTCTCCGTCTCGCCGACCCTCTGCGAGGCCGGCGTGCAGCCGCGCCATATCGACCTGCGGCCCTTCGCGGTCACCGGCCGCGATACCTGGGTGCTGCCCGGCGGCCTGACCCGGGTCGCGCTCCGCCGCGGTACCCTGGTGGTGAACTCCTCGCAGGGCGGCGGTTCCAAGGACACGTGGGTGCTGGCATGACGCGCCAGCCGCGTACGAGCGGGATGCGCCGCCGATGCAGATGATCCCGAAGCAGCACAATGTCCACCTGATCGCCCGTCATGCCGAGGCGACCTTGTGGCTGGCCCGCTACATGGAGCGGATCGAGAACCTGGCGCGCATCCTAGATGTCACCAACACCTTCGCCCGCGACCCCGACGACACAAGCAACTGGCTGTCGATCCCGCGCATCAATGGCGACCTGACCGAATTCCACAAGAAGCACGCCCAGGCGACACAGCGCACGGTGGGCGAGTTCTATCTGCTCGACGCCACCAATCCCGCCTCCGTACAGGAGTTGATCGCTTCGGCGCGGGAGAACGCCCGTATGCTGCGCGCGCTGATTTCCACCGAGATGTGGCTGCAGATCAACGTGTTTCACAGCCGGATCCGTGAGCTGGACGCTGCGCGGATAACACCAGACCAATTCACCGCAGTCTGCGTCATGCTGAAGGACGGCGCGCAGTTGCATACCGGCATCACCGAAGGGACGCTTTATCGCGACCAAGCGTGGCACTTCTACAGGATCGGCCGCTATCTGGAGCGGGCCGACCAGAGCACACGGCTGCTCGACACGCGGTTTCATTCGCTGGCGCCGCAGGTGGAAGCTTCGGACAGCGACCTTGACGCCGGCGCCTGGAACGCCCTGCTGCGCGCGGCAGCCGGTTACCACGCCTATCGACGGGAGCATCCGAGCGGCTATCTTCCGATGGAGGTCGCTTGTTTCCTGCTGGCCAACAAGGCGTTCCCGCGCTCGGTCGGGCTGAACCTGGCGCAGATCGAGTGGCACCTGACGCAGTTGCGCACTCGCTACATGCTGCGCCGGATGTCCGCCGCGCTGGAACGGCTGGACCACTTGAACGGCGCCATGACCCACCAGAACGTGATGGAGCTGGGGCCTGGCCGGTTGTCGCCGTTCCTCGACTATGTCCAGGCCGAGGTCGCGGCGCTGCACAACGGACATCATCGACTCGTTCAGCGCTTGATGTTACCGCGGCGGTGATAAAGGGGCCGAACGGATGACTGACGCATTGAAAGCCTCGGTTTGCCCGCATGATTGCCCGTCCACCTGCGCGCTGTCGGTGGAGGTGCTGGATGGCCGCCGCATCGGCGCGGTGCGTGGCGCGGCCGACAACAGCTACACCGCCGGCGTAATTTGCGCCAAGGTTTCCCGCTACGCCGAACGCATCCACCATCCGGACCGTCTACTCCATCCGTTGCTGCGGACGGGACCGAAGGGTTCTACGCAATTCCGCCGGATCTCCTGGCAGGAGGCGCTGGACCGCGTCGCGGAACGCTTTCTCGACGTTGCTTCCAGCCATGGGGCGGCGGCGGTGTGGCCATTCTACTATGCCGGCACGATGGGGCTGGTGCAGCGCGACGGCATCAACCGGCTGCGGCACGTGATGCGCTACTCCCGGCAGAAGATGACGATCTGCACGTCGCTGCCGGAAGCCGGCTGGCAGGCCGGCATTGGCGCCAGCCGGGGCGTCGATCCGCGGGAGATGGCCAAGTCCGACCTGATCGTGGTCTGGGGCGGCAACCCGGTTTCTACCCAGGTCAACGTGATGACCCACGTCGCCCGCGCGCGGAAGGAGCGGGGCGCGAAGCTGGCGGTGATCGACCCGTATCGTACGCCAACTGCAGCGGTCGCCGATCTGCACCTGGCGCCGCGGCCCGGCACCGACGCCGCCCTGGCCTGCGCGGTGATGCACGTTGCCTTCCGCGATGGCTACGCCGATCGCGCCTATATGCGCGACTACGCCGACTGTCCGGATCGTCTGGAGGCGCATCTGCGGTCTCGCGATCCGGTATGGGCCTCGGCCGTCACCGGCGTGCCGGTCGACCGGATCGAGGCCTTTGCCGCACTGTATGGACAGACGAAGTGCAGCTACATTCGTGCCGGCTACGGGTTCGCGCGCAGCCGCAATGGCGCGGCGGCGATGCATGCGGTCACCTGCATGCCGACGGTGACCGGAGCCTGGCAGCACGAGGGCGGCGGCGGCCTGTGGTCGAACCGCGGCATGTATGGCATGGACAAGAGCCTGATCGAGGGCCTGGACGCGCTGGATAAATCGATCCGGATGCTCGACATGAGCCGGATCGGCAGCGTGCTGACCGGCGACCGCGGCGAACTGGGCGACGGACCGCAGGTGCATGCCATGCTGATCCAGAACCAGAACCCTCTTACAGTCTGCCCCGACAGCAACCGGGTGCGGCGCGGTTTCAGCCGCAACGACCTGTTCGTCGTCACGCACGAGCAATTCCTGACCGAGACCGCGCGCTGGTCCGACCTCGTGCTGCCGGCAACGATGTTCATGGAACATGACGATATCTACCAGGCGGGCGGCCATAGTCATATCCAGATCGGCCCGAAATTGATCGATCCGCCGGGTGAATGCCGCTCCAACCACGAAGTCCTGCAAGGCCTCGCCTCGCGCCTCGGTGCTCGGCATCCGGGATTCGAGATGACGGCGATGCAGATCATCGACCACACCTTGCGCCTGTCCGGCTATCCGGACGCCGGGACGGTGCAGGCACAGCGTTGGGTGGACGCGATGCCGCCGTTCCGGACGGCGCATTTCCTGGATGGCTTTCCGACGCCGGACAAGCGGTTCCACTTCGCGCCGGACTGGGCGGCCCTCGGCGACAGTCATGCGGTGATGCCGGCGCTGCCCGACCAGATGGATAATTTTGAGGCCGCGACACCCGATGCGCCATTCCGGCTGGTGACCGCGCCGGCCCGCAGCTTCCTCAATACCAGTTTTACCGAAATGCGCTCCGGCCAGCGGCGCGAGGGCCGCCCGACGGTGTTGATGCATCCCGAGGATGCGGCCAAGCTGGGGCTGGTCGAGGGCGCAAAGGTGCGGCTGGGCAACAACCGTGGCGAGGTGGTGCTGCATGTGCGCATCGCTCCGGCGGGGCAGTCCGGCCAGCAGTCGGGCGTGCTGATCGCGGAAAGCATCTGGCCGAGTGAGGCTTTCGAGGGCGGTATCGGCATCAACGCGCTGACCAGTGATGACCCTGGTCCGCCATGGGGCGGCGCCGTCTATCATGACACCGCCGTCTGGATGCGAGCGGAGGTTGCCGCCATCGCGCTGGCCGCCGAGTAGAAAGTCTAATTAGCGTTCCGCGGGGCTTCGCCGCGGTCGGCGATTGCCCCATATCTGGATCTGCCGCCGGGACTGGCGGCCAACCGACATCAAGTGAGGAGAACCCATATGGCTCAGATCAAGCGCCACGCGTCAGCCGAGTGGGCCGGCAGCGGCAAGGAGGGAAGCGGCAGCCTGACGACGCAAAGCGCGATACTGAAGGACACGCCCTACGGCTTCAACTCCCGGTTCGGCGACGGCAAGGGCACTAATCCTGAAGAGTTGATCGCCGCCGCTCATGCGGGCTGTTTCAGCATGGCGACAGCCTTTCAGTTGAGCGGCGCGGGGCATCCGCCGGACAGTCTGCATTGCGACGCCACGCTGACCATGGAGCAGGTCCCCGGCGGCTTCAAGATCGCCGCGATCCATCTGGTGCTGAAGGGAACGGTGCCCGGCCTTGACGACGCGACATTCCAGAAGTTGGCCGCGGAGGCGAAAGCGAATTGCCCGGTGTCCAAGGTGCTGAATGCGGAGATTACCTTGGAGGCGACGCTGCTTTAATGACGTAGCGCCAGCAAGAGCCGGCCGTCGCGCTAGTACACGCCGTTGGAAGAAGTGCCCCTATTTCGAACTGGTTCATGCGGTGAGGGGCTTTCCGGTCTTGGTGCAGCGGAATGGCTTGGCGAGGGTGCGATTGAAATAGGCGATGAAGCTGTCGATCCGCTGCTTGAGGTCGTGTGTCGAGGTGAAGCTGGCCCGTCGCAGCAGCTTTCGCACGAGAATGGAGAACCAGATCTCGATTTGGTTAAGCCGGGACGCGTGTCTGGGTGTGAAGTGAAAGCAAATCCGGTGGGCGGGGTCGCGCAGGAAGGCTTCGCGTGTAACCAAGGAGGTCAGCACGCCAGATTTGCGTTTTTTGCCGAGGTTGTCGTCAAGCCCGCTCAGATCGGCGACCAGACGCAGCACGCTCTCGGACAAATCGATGTTGAGATTGTCGCAGACCACCTGCCAGCGGGTGGTCGGTGTGCCCGCCGCAAACAGTGTCTGCAGGAAATCGACGTAGTCCTGCTCGGTGCGCGTCTCGCCGACGCGGCCGTGCACCTGGCCGGTGGCGACGTCGAACGCGGCAATCAGGCTCTGAGTGCCGTGACGGACATACGCGAACTCCTGGCGTGCAACATCACCGGGTCGCATCGGCAGCGCGGGCGCGGCCCGCTGCAGCGCCTGTATGCCGGTCATCTCGTCGATCGACACGGTGCGGACGTTCTGTTGTGCCGCACCGATAGCCTGCTGGTAGACCGTGCAGACATCGGCGCACTTGGTGTCGAACGCGGGATCGACTTTGGCGGTCAGCCAACCGCGCACGCGATGCGGCTGCAGATCAGCCGCTTTTGAACAAGCGCCCGACCGAGCGGTGCGAAATGCTGTCGACAATACCACGCCTGACCGCTTCGCGCGCCAGTTCGCTCTGGCTCCAGTGGCTGAGCGCCAGCGCGCTCTGCTCGGGCGCTTCGCAGGCCAGTGCCATGATCGCGCACACCGGCTCCGGCGTGAACGTCGCCGGTGCGCCGGGTCGTGGCTCATCGGCCAACCGCGCCGCGATCGGTGTCGCGGCTGGGGCGGACCGCCAACGGGCGCGCCAGCGGCGCACCGTCTTTGGCCAGACACCGAGGTGGCGCGCCGTCTCACGCACCCCTCTCCCGGCGGCCGCCAGAAGGATCAGGCTGGCGCGCTCGGCCAGCTTGCGCGGCGTCTTGTGCGCCCGGCTCAGCCGCCGCAGGCTGTGTTCGTCTGCAAGGGTCAGGCTGATCGAGGTAGCAGACAGTCGAGGCATCGGCATGGTCCAGCAAACTATGAGGTGAGACCCACGATGTCAGGTCCTGCCATAGTTAATTTGCCACGCCGTGGCGGTACAGCTCCGCTGTCGCCAATTCGCCGATTGTCCGAAAGGTGCTCGACAAAACATCATGCCTGCACACCGGCCCCACCCAATCGGGCGTCACTACTTCAGACGGGGTGTACCTGAAGGAAACATGTGCGTTCCTTTCCGCCCGGCTTTGATTGCCAGGGCAGCGCTGCTCTCCCGGACCATGCTGACCGGCCTGGCTTTGCTGCAGCCAGGCCTGGCCCTTGCACAGGACCTGCTTGACCCGGCGCAGAACCCGATCACCGCGATGCGCGCCAGAAACTGGGTCGATGCGCAGGCCGCCGCCGCCCGCTTCGCCGATCCGGTGGCGGAGAAACTGGTGCTGTATTTCCGCCTGCGTGCGCCCGGCGCCGCCACGGCCGCGGAAATTGCGGATTTCATGCAACGCAACCCGGACTGGCCGGCGCAGGCGATGCTGGAACGCCGCCGCCAGGAGGCCATTGCGTTGGACCCCGATGACGCCGCCGTGCTCGCGCAATGCACCGCCCCTCCGCCGGGTTCGGCTTCGGCCGCGGCGCCGATACCGCTTGCCCGGCCTTCGATTGCCAGCGCCATGCTGCGATGTGCCGAGGCGTTGGCGAACGCTGGTCGCACAGCCGAGGCGAACGAGGCCGCTAGACAAGCCTGGATCACCGCCATAGACGACCCAGCGACCGAGGCTGCGTTTCTTCGCCGTTGGGCCGGCGTGGCCAGCGGCGACGATCAATGGGCCCGCTTCCAGCGCCTGGTTTGGAGCGACCCGGCCGGCGCCGCGCGGCAGATCCCGCGTCTCGATCCCCCCACCAAAGTGCCGCCGAGGCTCGGCTTGCCACGAAACGCGACGATCCGCGGGCAGAAGCCCTGGTTGCCGCGCTGCCGGCCGCGCTGCGGGACGATCCTGGATTGATGCTGGATCGTGCCCGGGCGTTGCGACACGCGGATCGGGCGGCGGATGCGCTGGCGCTGTGGCTGCGGGACGGGGCGAACGCCCAGCGTGCCGCGCCGAACCACCTGGCCGCGTTCTCAGGCGAGCGCAATCTGCTGGCCCGCAAGCTGCTGCGGGAGGCGGCGCAGGCGGGGGGCGGGAATTACCAGGACGCCTATGCGCTGGTCGTCGGACGCGGCCGGGTCGTCGGCGAACCACTGCTCGACGCCGAGTTTTTCGCCGGCTTCATCGCGTTGCGCATGCTGCACGATCCGGGGCGGGCGGCGGCACATTTTGAGGCCCTCGCCGCCGACTCGTCCGCGGCGATCACGCAGGCCCGAGCGCATTACTGGCTCGGGCGCACCGCCGCGGCCGCCGCGCTCGATGCCAGATCGGAATACGCCAAGGCCGCGGCCTGGCCCACCACGTTCTACGGCCAACTTGCCGCGTTGGCTCCGGCAGGCCCACCAGCCGCCGCGGCGGCCGGGGAGGCGCAGGCGGCGCTGTTCGCCCGCATCCGTGCCCTGCGCGATCCCGGCTGGACGCAGGACACGGTGCTGGCGTTCACCGAGCACGAGGTCGTCCGCGCGGCCGCCTGGCTGGTTGCCTGGGGCGACGTCCAGGACGCCCGCTTGTTCCTGTTGCGAATGGACGAGCTGGCACCGATTACCGCCGAACGCGCCCTGACCGCGGCTTTCGCGCTGCAGCTCGGCTCGCCGGATAGCGCTGTTGTCGTTGCCCGCCGAATGGGCCGCGACGGGTTGGCCTTGCCACGGATGGGATGGCCCGCCCCATTTGATCCGCCAACCCCGCCCGATGCCAGCTTTTCCCTTGGCATCATGCGACAGGAAAGCAACTTCGATGTCGGCGCCATCAGTTCCTCCGGCGCGCGCGGCCTGATGCAGTTGATGCCGCCCACGGCGACCGTTGTGGCAAGACAGCTTGGCGTTGCAGCCAGCATCCCCAGTTTGACTTACGATTCCCGCCAGAATATGCGTCTCGGTACCGCTTACCTGCAGCAGCTGCTCAACAGCTTCGACGGCTGCCTGCCGCTGGCGGCGGCGGCCTACAACGCCGGGCCGACCCGTGTGGCGCAATGGCTTGGCGACAATGGCGATCCGCGCAGCGGACCGGTGGACATGATCGACTGGATCGAACTGATCCCGGCGGACGAGACCCGCAACTACGTCCAGCGCGTCATCGAGAACGTACAGATCTACCGTGCCCAGCGCGGCGATGCGTCGCCTGTCCTGACGACGCCCTGGACACGCTGACCATGGAGGCGCGGATTCACCGCCTGTCGGCCTGGGACGGCCTGCCGCTCTGTGTACGGGAATGGTCAGCCGGCGACCGGCAAACGGGTCCAACCATGCTTGGGCTACCCGGCCTGGTGCGCACGGGTGCGGACTTCGAAATGCTGGCAACCACCCTTGGCAAGGGTCACCGCGTTGTCGCGGTGGACTATCCCGGGCGGGGAGACTCCGGCCGTGCTCGTGACGTGCGGCGCTATGCGCCGGAGGCTTGCGCGCGGGACATCATGGACATCTGCGCCGCATTGCATCTGCATCGGGTGGTGGCCGTCGGCACCAGCTTCGGCGGCTTGCTGGCAATGGGTCTCGCCGCCGCGCGTCCCGGCTTGATCATGGCCGTGGTGCTGAACGATATCGGCCCCGCAATCGGCGCGGAAGGCAGCGACTTTGTGCACTACTTCGTTGGTCTCGACCCGGCGTTCGAGAGTCTGGAGGCCTGTGTGGCGTTCCTGCGCGCCAAACTCCCGCCGCTTTCCCTGTACACCGAGGAAGCGTGGCGGCGGATGGCTGAACTGACCTACGCGCCAGGCCCGGACGGCCGCTTCCACCCGGTGTGGGACACTCGCATTGCCGGCCTGCTGAGTGGTCGCGTGCCCGACCTCTGGTCGCTCTTCGGCGCGCTGTCACCTGTCCCGCTGCTGCTGGTCCGCGGCGAACTGAGCAACATCCTGCTGCCCGAGACCGTTGTTCGCATGCGGGCGCTGCGGCCCGACATGGCGGTGGCGGTGCTGCCTGGCATCGGTCACGCTCCGATCCTGACCGAACCCGTCGCCCTGGCTGCGTTGACGGCGTTCCTGGAGCCGCTTTATTGACGCCGGACAGCGCGGCAGCCGAATGGGGACGGACGGAGCGACGGCGCGACCGTCCCGCGTGACCCCCTGGCGCTTCATCGCCGGCGGCTTTGGCACCGGCTTTGTACCGCTTGCGGGTGGAACCGTCGCGTCCCTCGCGGCGGTGGTGTCCGGTGCCGCATTGATCATGCTGTCGCCTTGGGGCCTGCCGCTGGCCGCCTTGCTTGCTACCGTCGGCGGCTTCCTGGCGATCAGGCGCGCCGGCATCGAGGGCGACCCGGGCTGGGTCGTGATCGATGAGTTCGCCGGCCAATGGATCACCCTGCTGGCGCTGCCGCGGCCCAGCGCCGTTGAACTCCTGCTCGCCTTCGCGCTGTTCCGCTTCTTCGACATCACCAAGCTCGGCCCCGTCGGCTGGGCCGACCGCCAGCATGGCGCTTTCGGCATTATGGCCGATGACGTCATCGCCGGCGTGATCGCGGCAATGTTGCTAGCGCTGGCCAACATCGTCTGGCCTGAGTTGTTGCTGTATCGGCTGTGGCGATAGACCGGACCGTCAAAAGCAAGGCCACGCAGCAGGTCCTGTTGCCGATGATCGGCAACAAGTCCCGCCAAGCCCACTAACGAGGCTGGTTTTCACTTGCTGCCGTTCCTGATTGCGGTTTGATATACTCTTCTTTCTCTTCGGATACGCCCATGCCATTGGAGCACATGCGGATTGACACCGTGCGACCTGCGGCGGAGCGCCGGCTGGCCGGCCAGGCGTTGCGGAAATTGGTGCCACGCAGCCTGCACGCGGAATGGACGCCGGCCCCATCGCGCCGCGATCCAGTGGACATCATCGTTGAAACAGACCGCCACCGCATCGCCAATCTGTTGCCAATACGATACGACCGCATGAAGGCTTCGCCGTTCACCTTCTTCCGTGGCACCGCCGCGATCATGGCAGCCGACCTGGCGTCCACGCCGACCACCGGCCTCTGGGTGCAGGCCTGCGGCGACTGTCACCTGGCAAACTTCGGCAGCTTCGCCTCCCCGGAAGGCAACGCGGTCTTCGATGTCAACGACTTCGATGAAACTTTGCCGGCGCCGTTCGAATGGGACGTTAAGCGTCTCGCCGCTAGCTTCGCCGTCGATGCCCTGTCGCGCCGCCTCGGCGGCCGCACCGCTCGTCATTTGGCCGGCACCGCCGTGCTTGCCTACCGCATGCACATGCAGCAGCAGGCCAAGCTGGACCCGCTGGAGTCGTGGCGCTCCCGCGTCGACGTGCTCGGCATGATCACCGACATCGACGACGACAGATTGCGCGAGCGCGAATTGAAGCGGCTCCACGCGGCCACCGAGGCAAGCCAGAACGGCTATCCGAAGCTGCTCGAACGTTTCAAGGGCGGCTGGCGCATCAAGGAGAAGCCGCCGCTGGTCGTGCCGATGACCGGCCAAGCCGACGATACGCATGAACGGGTCGCGCGCACCGCGTTCGAGTCGTACAAGCTTTCGCTGCCGGAAGAACGCCGCATCCTGCTCGATCGTTACGAACTGGTGGATGTGGCCTTCAAGGTGGTCGGCATCGGCAGTGTTGGCACGTTCTGCGCCATCGGCTTGTTCGCCACCAAGGATGACCAGACCCTGCTGCTGCAATTGAAGGAGGCTCAGACCTCGGTGCTGGCAGACGTCGCCGGTCCGAGTCTGTATAGCAATGGAGGCAAGCGAGTGGTGGTCGGCCAGCGCATCATGCAGACCCTGCCGGACCTGTTCCTGGGCTGGACCGAGGATCACGGCGACGATCAGCACTGCTATGTCCGGCTTCTGAAGGATAGTCGCCTGGCTTTGATTGGGACCGACCTCGCGGAAGGTGCATTGCCGTATTACGCGGCGCTATGCGGGGCGACGCTGGCACGTGCCCACGCTCGCTCGGGTGACGCGGCGCGGATTGCTGGATACATGGGATCAGGCGGCGCGTTTGACGCGGCCGTCGCCGCCTTCGCAGTCGCCTATGCGGCGCAGACCGAAGCGGATTGGCGGCTGTTCCTGGAGGCGATCAAGTCCGGCCTGATCGACGCGCGGGGGATGTAGCCGCCAATCGTGTATACGCCACGTGGAACGTGACGATGAAATCATCGCCGGCGGTTGTCTGACCAGAACCTTGCAGGGGCCGGCTTCAAACCGCGGCTTGAATGTTCTAACCTGCCTGGCAAGCAGGAAAGGCGTGCACGATGGATGATGTTTTGCCGGCCAGTGATCCTTCGGAAGCACGCGATCTTCTGGTGGCAAGTGACAAGCGCCATCTGATCCATCCGCTGCATCACACCAAGGACCATGCCAACCCCCGCGTCTTTGTCTCGGCTCAAGGCGCCATGCTGCGCACCGCTGACGGGCGGGAGTTCATCGATGGTCTATCGGCACTGTGGAACGTCAATATCGGCCACGGCCGCAAGGAACTCGCCACTGCCGCGGCCGAGCAGATGGAGCAACTGGCCTACGCCTCGGCCTATGCCGGATTCACCAACGAGCCGGCGATCCGGCTGGCCGAACGCATCGTCGATCTGGCGTACGACAACATGGCGGCGGTCTACTTCACCACCGGCGGTGCCGAGTCCAACGAAAGCGCCTTCAAGTTTGCCCGCTACCACTGGAAGCGCCTCGGCAAGCCGGAGAAGGTGAAAATCATCTCCCGCCGCTACGGCTATCACGGCGTTACCCTGGCGGCCATGAGCGCTACCAGCCTGCCGAACTACCACAAGATGTTTGGCCCGTTGGTGCCGGAGTTCCTGCAGGTCGCGCCGCCTTACCCGTATCGCTGGCCAGGCAACGGCGATTCCGGCATCGGCGCCGCTGACGCCGTGGAGGACGCTATTTTGGCCGAGGGCGCCGACACGGTCGCCGCGATCATCGCCGAACCGGTGATGGGCTCAGGCGGCGTGATCGTCCCGCCGCCGACTTATTTCCCGCGGCTGCGGGAGATCTGCGACCGTCACCAGGTGCTGCTGATCGCCGATGAGGTCATTACCGGCTTTGGCCGCACCGGCGCCTGGTTTGGTTTGGGGCACTGGGGCATCAAGCCTGACCTGATGTCGTTCGCCAAGGGCGTCACCAGCGGCTACCTGCCGCTGGGCGGTGTCGTCGTTTCCAGGCAGATCCATCAGGTTATCGAAGATGCGCCAGCGGACGAGAAATTCATGCACGCGGCGACATACTCGGGGCATCCGGTATGCTGCGCCGTCGGCCTGGCGAACATAGATATCATAGAGCGGGACGGGCTGGTGGAGCGCGCCCATGTCCAGGGCGATCGCTTCCGCGCCGGGCTGGAGACACTGCTGAGCCTGCCCGCGGTAGGCGAGGTTCGTGGCATCGGCATGCTGGCGGCGATCGAACTGGTGGAGGACAAGGGCAGCAAGGCGCCGGCCAAGGGGTTGGGCGCCCGAGTTGTGGCGCACGCCGCTGACCGCGGCCTGATCCTGCGTTTACGCGCAGCTGCCGATGGGCCGCCCGCCAGTGGTGACACGCTGTGCTTTGCACCGCCGCTCAGCACGCCGGAGGCAACCTTGGATCGCATCGTGCAGATCGTCGGGGAGTTGATTCAGGCGGCAATCTAGGCGGTGTCGGGCGGGCAAACTGCCATTGTCATCGCCGGCAGGCACCGTGTGCCTGGGCGCCCGGTTGTGATACGGGGGGAGGCGAGCCAGTCTGGCCGCTCCGCGCGGTGGGTGTGCGCCATGGTCCGCGGCGGAACGCGGCTCAGTCTGATTGTCCTGATGCTCGCGGCTGCCGCCATATCCGCCCGGGCGGCGTCGTTCCCGGCCACCTCTTCCGACACCGGCCTGGTCGTCGCCGCGCAGCGGCTGGCGGCTGAGGCCGGTGTCGCGATGTTGCGCCAGAGCGGCAATGCCATCGATGCGGCGGTCGCGGTCGGCTATGCCGAAGCGGTGGTGAACCCGTGCTGCGGCAACATCGGCGGCGGTGGTTTCATGACGGCCCATCTGGCTGACGGGCGCGACATCTTCCTCAACTTTCGGGAGACCGCTCCTGTCGCGGCTAGCCCGAACATGTATCTTGATCCCGCCGGAGCGTTGATCCCGGGCGCCAGCCTGTATGGCTGGAAGGCGGTAGCGGTGCCTGGCACGGTGCTGGGCCTGGACACCGCGCTGATCAAATACGGTAGTTTGCCGCGTGGCACCGTCATGGCGCCCGCCATCCGTCTGGCACGCGAGGGTTTCGAGCTGACCGGCGTTGATGCCGAAACACTAGCCGCGGGGGCCCGCGTGCTGCGCCGGAACGCGAATGCCGAGCGCATCTTCCTCCGTCCCGACGGCACGCCATACCGCGCCGGCGACACGCTGCGGCAACCCGAACTGGCGGCCACACTGCAGTCGATCGCTGACCAGGGGCCGGACGCCTTCTACAAGGGCCGCATACCACAATTGGTGGAGGCAGCTTCCCGCGACGGCGGCGGGATCATCACGGCGGCCGATTTCGCTGCCTACCATGTGGGTGAAACCGCGCCGCTGCGCTGCCTCTACCGCGGCAACGTCATCCTGTCCGCGCCGCCGCCGTCTTCCGGCGGGACGACCCTATGCGAGATCCTGAATATCCTGGAGGGCTATGACCTGCGCGCGATGGGGTTCCACGGGTCGGATAGCGTGCACGTCATGGCCGAGGCCATGCGATTCGCCTTCTTCGACCGCAACACCTGGCTTGGTGACCCGGATTTCGTGCAGAATCCGCTGAACCGGTTGCTGTCGAAAGATTACGCCACCCGTCTGCGCGGTCAGATCACCGACCGCGCCACGCCCTCCTCCGAGCTTGGGCCGGCTGTGCCGCCGGTGGCGGAAAAGCCGCAGACGACGCATTACTCGGTGATCGATCGCAATCGCAACGCGGTTTCGGTGACCTACACGATCAACGGCGGGTTTGGCGCCGGTGTGGTCGCCGGCGACAGCGGTTTCCTGCTGAACGATGAGATGGATGATTTCGCCTGCAAGCCGGGTGTTGCCAACTTGTACGGGTTGGTCCAGGGATCGGCGAACGCGATCGCGCCGGGGAAGCGGCCGCTGTCATCGATGGCGCCGACGATCGTGCTAAAGGATGGCCGGGTCCGGATGGTCGTCGGCTCGCCAGGGGGATCGCGCATCATAAGCGTCGTGCTGGAGACGATCCTGAACACGATCGACTACGGCATGACGCCGCAGGAGGCGGTTGATGCGCCTCGGCTGCACCATCAGTGGTTACCGGATGTGTTGTACGCCGAACGTTTTGCGCTGTCTCCGGATACGCAGGCGGCTTTGGTTCGGTTGGGGTATCGGGTTCAGGAACAGGCACCATGGGGTGCGGCTGAATTGATTGTGGTGGGTTCCCGCCAACCCCCGGCGGAAGACCGGTCCGACCCGCGCCCAACTGCTGATCACCCTGGGTCGCCCGCTGAAATTCATGGTGCAAACGATCCGCGGCGTCCAGGGGGGGCGGCCATCGCGCCTTGACTGTCCGGCATTAGAACCGCAGCAAGAGTTCAACAAGTTGGGCGGCCCGACGGCGGCCGAATGGTGTTCAGTCCACCGCCGCCTTTTCCAGTTGCTTTTCTTGGCGCCAAGAAGAACCGCGGCTACTTCGACCGCTCGGCATGATCTGGCAGACTCGGTTCGATCCGGCAAAGGACATCAAACGCGATTGGCAAGCAAGGCTATACGATCGTGCTGACTATCCTTGACATGGCCAATGGACAGATTACGCGGCGGGCGTCAGGTTCTCCCGGCGAACTGTTACCGGACCTGTCGATGCTCCTGGCCTCCACTTTGACCGAAGCCGAATCTCTCCTAGCCGCTTGCCGCAACAAAGGCATCATGCTCGTCATGGCTGAAAGTTGCACAGGCGGACTGATTGCCGCCGCGCTGACCGCGATCGCTGGCTCCTCGGATGTGGTCGATCGCGGTTTTATCACCTACTCGAACGACGCCAAGAACGAGATGATCGGCGTGCCGGTATCGCTTATCCAGGCTTATGGCGCGGTCAGCGAAGAGGTTGCCCGCGCCATGGCCGACGGCGCGCTCAGCCGTTCGCGTGCCGCCATCGCAATTTCGGTCACGGGTGTGGCCGGCCCTGGCGGCGGCAGTATGGAAAAGCCGGTCGGACTGGTCTGCTTCGGCCTCGCCCGCACCGCGGTCCCGGCGATCAGTGAGCGCCACGTCTTTCCCGGAGACCGCGCCGGGATCCGTGCCGCGACCGTCGTGCACGCCTTCAAAATGATTCGCGCCGCGCTCTAGGCGTGAACGGCTCGCATTCATGCAGACCTCAGCCATGCATCGACTTCTCGACTGTGCGTCCCCACTTTAGACGACAGTCGCAACCTTGTAGGGTCTGGCTTGGCGGACAGCGTATGACGCTTGCCGCGACCCGCCTGATCGGGAAGCGCGACCTGATACCAGGCTTTCTGGCTCGAAGGAGGATCGAAAGATGCAAGCAGTCCTGAATGATCATGTGATCGCAGACAGCAACGATATCGTCGAAAGCGGCGGCTACCAGTACTTCCCAAGCTCGGCCACCCGCCTTGATTGGCTGGAAAAAGCGCCGAAGACCGATCACGACCTGGAGTGTCCGCACGGCGTGCAGTTCTACGATGTGGTGATCGACGGCGAGCGCCATGGTCGGGCCGCCTGGTCATACGAGGCGCCGCGGCCCTCGATGCAGAAGGTCGGCGGCCGCTTCGGATTCTGGGAAGACGTTAAGGTCGGCTGATCCCAGCCGCCTCGGAGAGCAAAACGGGCGGCAAATGCCGGCCTTTTTGCTTGAGTTAACGATCGTCATCGGATGCGAGACGAGCAATGGAGTTGGGCGCGTCTGTTGCACGGCCGCAGGGTGCTTGCGTTGCACTCGCTGAAGGTCCGCCTGCTTGGTCTTTGGGCGCTGTCTCTCATCGCCAGTGTCGCGGTCGGCTTTTTGCTGATCCAACTCTATCGCCAATCGACCCAGGCACAAGTTGGCCACGCGGAAGCCGCCATCGCGCATGCCTGCGACCTGATCCGGGACCGTTACGACTTCTATGTGTCCGGCTGGTCCGGTCCGGTGCCGCAACTACCGGATAATCGGCTTCGCGCCGATCTGACCGCGGCGGTTACCCTTGCACTGGCCCACGTGGACGCGGTGGAGGGTGGCATCTGGCAGGCAGATACAGGCCCGCTCGCCTATGCTTTTCCAACCTACCAAGGCACCGGCCCGAAAACCGACCTTCCGGCGGCGGAGCGCGGTCAGATCCAGGCCCTGAACCAGCGTGCCGCGCGCGACGAGCAGCCAACCGATCAGCACGCCACGTCACGCACGCAGATCCTGCTGCTCCATGCCTGCCCGCTGGGCGGCCCGATCGGCGGCCTGACCGGCTGGACCATGACCCGGGTCCAGGCGGCCGAAGGTCTACGGCCGTTACAACTGGGTCTTGGTATCCTCCTCGCTCTTATGACCCTCATGTCCGGCTGGCTTGGCCGCACCCTGCTGGTCTGGGGTCGCCACGTGCGCGGCATCGAAGCGGCACTTGCCCAAGCCGGACAAGACGGCATGCCGGCGGTCCGGCGCACCGGTGAACGCGAACTTGATCGCATCATCGATGCATTGAATGAGGCTGGCTTGCGCCTCGCCAAGGCTAGGCTTGAAGGCGAGCAACTGGCGGTTCGTGTGGCGCGGGTAGAGCGGCTGGCTGGACTGGGACGCGTGGCGGCCGGGGTCGCGCATGAAATCCGCAATCCTCTCGCAGCCGTCCGGTTGCAAGGCGAGAACGCACTTGCCGGCGACGATGCCCGCCGATGCGAGGCGATCAACGAGATCCTTGGTCAGATCGATCGACTGGATGGGCTTGTCGGCGAACTCCTCGCCATGACCCAGCGCGTCGAACCACATCCTGTCCGCGTCGATCTGGCCGACTTTCTGGCGGAACAGGCTTCGCGACACAAGGAAGCCGCGGCCGCGAAGCACCTGAGCGTCGCCGTCCGGGGCGCCGACGGCACGGCATGCCTCGACCCTGCCGTGGTTGGCCGGGTGCTGGACAACCTGCTGACCAATGCGATCCGCCATGCACCGGCGGGCAGTGCGGTTATCCTTGCCGCCGAACGCGGTGCGGACCTGCTGACACTGATCGTTGAGGACACCGGCGCCGGCGTGCCGCCCGGCATGGCGGACCACCTGTTCGAGCCGTTCGTGACCGGTCGGCCGGACGGCACCGGCTTGGGCTTGGCGATCGCGCGGGAGCTGACCGATGCCCATGGTGGTCGGCTGTTCCTGCGCGGCCAGACGCCGGGCCACGGCGCCGTCTTCGTGCTGGAGTTGCCGCTGGAGATCACATGGCTACGATCCTGATCGTCGACGACGATGCAGCACTGCGGCGTGCGCTGGTGACGACGCTAAGCGACCTCGGCCACCGGGTAGAACAAGCCGCGGACGGGGCGGCCGCTCTGGCTTGGCTCGCGTGCCATCAGGCGGACGCGGTGTTGCTCGATCTGCGCATGCCAGGCATGGACGGCATGGAGGTTTTGCGCCGTATTCAGGCCGAGCCGGAGGCGCCGCCCGTAGCGGTGCTGACCGCGGTATCCACCAGCGACAACACGATCGAGGCCATGCGCCTTGGCGCGGTCGACCACCTCGCCAAGCCGATCGGGCGCGACGGCCTGCGGGCGCTGCTGTCGCGCATGCTGCCTGACCCGCCGGCGGATGGCGGTGCGGCAAGTGCCGCCTCGGCGGCTTTTGAACCAGCCGCGCGGGAAGGCGAGCTGGTCGGTTCGAGCGCGGCGATGCGCAGCGTGCAGAAATCCATTGGCCTGCTGGCGGACAGCGACGCAACCGTGCTGCTGCTGGGCGAAACCGGAACCGGCAAGGAGGTCGTCGCCCGCGCCATCCATCGGCATGGCAAACGGGGACGGGGGCCCTTCGTGCCGGTTAACTGCGCGGCGATCCCGGCAGCGTTGCTGGAGAGCCTGCTGTTCGGTCACGTTCGCGGCGCCTTCACCGGCGCGGTGTCCGATCATGCCGGCTCGTTCCGCGAGGCCGCCGGCGGCACGCTGTTCCTGGATGAAATCGGCGACATGGACCTGGGCATGCAGGCGAAACTGCTGCGTGCGCTGCAGGAACGCGTGGTAACGCCGGTCGGCGGCCGACCGGTGCCGATCGATGTGCGGGTGATCGCCGCGACGCATTGCGACCTGATCCGGGCCGTGCACGAGGGGCGGTTCCGCGAGGACCTCTATTACCGGCTGGGCGTTGTGCCCTTGCCTTTGCCGCCGCTGCGGGAACGGCCGGCCGACATCATCCCGCTGGCCGAGCATTTTCTTGGGTTGTCGGCGAGGGGCGGGGTGGGCAAGCGGCTGCGGGCCGATGCCGCGTCCCGCCTGCTGGCGCATCCGTGGCCGGGCAATGTCCGCGAGCTGTTGAACGCCATGCAGCGCGTGGCGACGATGGTCCGCCGGCCGTTCATCATCGCCACCGATCTGGATTTTTTGCCGTGGGTCGACGGGGAAGGCAGGCGGGAATTCGCGTGATGCCGCGGGCGGCGTCGGACTGGCTGGCTGGACGGGACGTTGCCGGAGGTGATCGCGGGTCGAATCGCGACTGATCCGCGCGCCCTGAACGCCGCCGCCGGCAACCGGGCGCAAGCAGCCGAACGGCTGGGGATCCGCCGTCAATTGCTCTACCAGAAGCTGGCGCGTTATGGGCCGAAGGTGTCCCCGAATGCGACCGAAGCGTCCCGGAAGCGGACAGCGATGCGGCCGAGACGTTGCCAGCGTGCTCGCAAGATTCAACGAACCCTACGACTGGCGATGGCACGCCGATGCGCTTCGATGCGGCTGGTGCCCGAACGACGGAGGACATCATGCGGAAACGATATGTGCTGCTTGCCGCGACATTGCTCTCGGGTGGTGTTGGCGCCGCCCTGGCGCAGGACGCGTCGACCTACGACACCAATCAGCTTCCGGCGATCCAGGGCAAGGTCGCCGAGTACAGCCTGACCCCGCGCGGTGATGTGGATGGGCTGATCCTGGTGGACGGCATGGAGGTGCATCTGCCGCCGCACCTCGGCACCCAACTGGTCTATGCGGTGAAGCCAGGCGACCTGGTTACCATCCACGGCTTGCGGGCGCGCGCCATCTCCATGGTGCAAGCCATGTCGGTCACCAATGACGCGACAGGCACCACCGTCACCGACAATGGACCGGGCGGGCCGCCTGGTCCGCGCGGCGCGGAGCAGAAGCTGACGGCACACGGTCAGATCAAGGCCCAGTTGCATGGCCCGCGAGGGGAGCTGAACGGCGCGCTTCTGGTGGACGGCACGATGGTTCGCTTGCCGCCCCCCGAAGCGCGACGCCTCGCTTCCAAACTGGCCCCAGGCGCGCCGCTTTATGTGCAAGGCATCGGGTTCGCCGGACCACTCGGCCGCGTGATCGAGGCGCGGGAGATTGGCCCTGATCCGACGCAGCTAGTCCAGATTACGGTGCCGCCACCACCTGGCCCTGGCTGGCATCCACCGCCTCCACCGCCCGAAGGCCCTGGCCTGTCGCTGCTACCCCCGCCGGATGCACCGCTGCCGCCTGGTCGAAATCCCTGAACACGACGCTGGCGATGCGACCCGATCATGGCGTGCTTAGTCGGTTGCGTACTGGCGAGGTGCGGGTTGGCGAGGCAAAAGGCCACTATCCGCAACGGATGGCGGCGTTGTCTGTCCTTCCGATGAGCAGCTTGCTGTTCTCCGGCAGGCCTACCCGGCATGCAGCAGTCAGCATCCAGTTATGGCCGCAATGACTGCCTCGCCTTGGAGCGGGTTTCCCGCCGCCATGCCGTGGACCATCTGGGGCGTCGCCGCTGCCGCCACGGCGGGAGTGATCTTTCGGCCATTCTCCTGGCCGGAGTTCGTTTGGGCGGTCGGCGGCGCTGCGCTGCTGGTCGCCCTCGGCCTGTTGCCGCCGGCTGCCGCCTTAGCTGGCGTGGCGAAGGGCGTCGACGTCTACCTGTTTCTCATCGGCATGATGCTGTTGGCGGAACTTGCCCGCCAGGAGGGACTTTTCGACTGGCTTGCGGCACGGGCGGCGAGGCTGGCGGACGGATCGGCCGTTCGGCTGTTCAGCCTGGTCTTCATCGTCGGCACGGTGGTGACGATATTCCTGTCGAACGATGCGACGGCGGTGGTGCTGACGCCGGCCGTCGCCGCCGCGGTCAAGGCGGCTAAAGCAACGCAGAAGCTGCCCTACCTGTTCATCTGCGCCTTCATCGCCAATGCGGCGAGCTTCGTGTTGCCGATCTCCAACCCGGCGAATCTGGTGATCTACGGCAGGCACATGCTTCCATTGCTGCGGTGGCTGCCACTCTACGCGCTGCCGTCGCTGTTGTCTGTTGTCGCGACCTACGGCGTGCTGCGCTGGACCCAACGGGAGCAACTACGGCAAGCGATTTCCGCGGCGATCGAGGTGCCGCGGTTGACCGCCGGCGGGATGCTCGCCGCGCTGGGCATCGTGGTCACGGCGGTGGTGCTACTGACCGCCTCGGCTCTCGATGTCCAGTTGGGACTGCCGACTTTCCTGTCTGGGGTAGCGACGACGATCCTGGTGATGACGCGGTCTCGATCAGGGTTTTTGGTTGCGGTGAAGGGCATCTCCTGGGGTGTGCTGCCGCTGGTCGCCGGGCTTTTTGTTCTCGTCGAGGCGCTGACCAGGACGGGTGTCACCGATGGGTTGGCCGGACGGCTGCGCGACCTGGTGCAGTGGTCGCCGACGGGCGCGGCCTGGCTCTCGGGCGTGATGCTGGGCGTCAGTGTCAATCTGATCAACAACTTGCCGGGCGGGCTGTTGGCAAGCCGCGTGATCGAACTCGCGCAAGTGCCCGAATTGGTGCGTGCCGCCGTCCTGATCGGGGTGGATCTGGGTCCGAACCTGTCGGTCACCGGCTCGCTTGCCACGATCCTGTGGCTGACGGCGCTGCGGCGGGAGGGTTTGCAGGTCAGCGCCTGGAGCTTCCTGAAGCTGGGTGTGTTGGTGATGCCGCCGGCCTTGCTGTTGGCGATCGCCGGCGCCTTGGTGTTTGGCTGACTGATGCCGGAGACAGATTGATGCAGAACATCGGTGCGGCATGGCTGTATCCGCTGATCCTAATCGCCGGCGCGCTACAGGCCTGGGGGCCGCCGATGAATGGTGCGCTGCGGAACGCACTGACAAATCCCTGGCTGGCGAGCATCGTGTCCTTTCTGCCGGTGGTGGCTTTCCTTGGCGTGCTATGGCTCTGTGCGCCGCGACCGCTGCCCAGCGTCGAGGGGCTTGACGCCATGCCGTGGTGGGCACCCCTCGGCGGACTGGTTGGCGCCGTCGCGGTCGTGGCCGGCCTGCTGTTCGTCAACAAGGTCGGCGCCGGGCCGTTCGCCGGGTTGACCATCACGGCAAATCTCCTGATGTCGCTGCTGGTCGACCAGTTCGGCTTGTTCGGGATGCAGGTCCATCCGCTTAGTCTCTGGCGGGTTCTGGGCGGTGCCTTGATGGCGGTCGGGATTACGCTGATCGCGCTGTTCTGAATCCGGGCCGCCGCGAACCGTGTTAACGCCGCGAAACAGGAGGGCCAATGAAGGTCACGTCGGTGACGATCGATGTCGATGCGACCCACATCGTGTCGGGTCTTCTGCAGCGCCCGGAGCAGGCATGGGCCTGCTATGTCCTGGCACACGGCGCTGGCGCCGGAATGACCCATCCCTTCATGGCAGCGGTCGCAGCCGGCTTGAGCGAGCGCGGCGTCGTAACGTTGCGTTATCAGTTCCCCTATATCGAGCAGGGATCGAAGCGGCCGGACAGGCCGGTTCTGGCACATGCCACGGTCCGCGCGGCCGTTGCCGCCGCTGCTCGGCTTGCACCGGCACTGCCGTTGTTCGCCGGCGGAAAGTCGTTCGGTGCGCGCATGACGTCACAGGCGCAGGCCGCAGCGCCGCTGCCGGACGTGCATGGCCTGGTCTTCCTCGGCTTTCCGCTGCATCCCGCGAAGCAGCCCTCGGACGCACGTGGCCAGCATCTAACCGAAGTGCATGTGCCAATGCTTTTCCTGCAGGGAACCCGTGATCCCCTGGCGGAACTGCCATTGCTGATCGCGCTGGTTCAGACATTGGGCGCGGGGGCGAAATTGCATCTGGCCGAGGCAGCAGACCATTCTTTTCACGTCCCGGTTCGCTCGGGCAGGACCGACGGTCAGGTCCTCGGCGAGGCTCTGGATGCCATCGCGAATTGGATGCATGACATAGGCACGGCGGATTTACGGTGATTGCAGTCGGTGTGACCGGATGACCGAGCTGACGGATCGGAGCCGGTCCGGCCGCCCCGGATGGCCGCAGAGAGTGGGGTTCATGGTGCGGGAACAGCGGTTGGCGCCTATTGATTTCCCAGTTTTCCAGCCTGACATGGTGTAGCCAAGCAAGAGGATCTTGTGCCATGGCCTGGGCCTATACCGATCGGTTCCATGCTACCGGGCCCGCGCGTGAAACGGACGTAACAGCTCGGCTGGCGCGGCTGCGACATGTCGCGTGGCTGATCGATGCCGCGTTCGTACTGCCTGGCGCCGGCTTTCGATTTGGCCTGAACAGCGTGATCGGGTTATTGCCGGTGGGTGGCGATGCCGTGCTCGGGGCGGTCTCGCTTTATATCATCTATGAGGCGGCCCGGCTTGGGTTGCCGAAGCATAAATTGGCTCGGATGCTGGCGAACGTTGGGGTTGAGGTGCTTGGTGGCAGTGTGCCGATCCTGGGTAACGTGTTCGACATGGCACTGAAGGCGAACCTGCGGAACCTGAGAATCATCGAGGAGCATTTTCGCGCTTCGCATTGAACAGGCCTGCAGCTCGCAGCGGTCGACGCACCCTCGTTGCCCGAGTTAAATTAGGCGCGGTCACATCCTTACAGGCGATGGGGTTCCGACGTGTCAGACTCGCTTCACGACGGCCCTTGGGACAGGGAAGCTTCCGCGGGAAGCCGGATGCGAGTGACCACGCGCCGACCTGGGTGACGCTGAAGCTGCCGCGCCGGACCAGAACCGCAACGCTCAGGCGGTAATGTCCGCGGTTCGGTGGCTGCTCGACAGGCACCAATCTACATTGACTTCGACCCGCCGACCCGCCATAACCCCGCCGTTCGGGCCACATGTCCGGTCCCCGCCTGGCGCGGGGGCTACGCCGCTCCGCGAGGGTTCGCGCAGCGGCGTTTGATCGTTTGGAGCATCGCCACCGTGTTCGAAGCACTTTCGGACAAACTATCAGGGGTCTTCGACCGGCTGCGCACCCGCGGGGCGCTGGGCGAGGCCGACATCTCCGAAGCGCTACGGGAAGTCCGCCTGGCGCTGCTGGACGCCGACGTCGCCCTGCCAGTGGTGCGTGATTTCGTCGCCAAGGTCCGCGAACGGGCAGTGGGGGCGGAGGTGCTGACCTCGGTCACCCCGGGCCAGCAGGTGGTGAAGATCGTCAACGACGTGATGATCGAGGCGCTGGGCGGGGCAGGCGCCGTCCCGATCAACCTGAACGCCGCCGCGCCGGTGCCGATCCTGATGGTTGGCCTGCAAGGCTCCGGCAAGACCACGACGTCCGGTAAGATCGCGCTGCGGTTCCGGGATCGCCTGCGCCGTAAAGTGCTGCTGGCCAGCCTGGACGTCCAGCGTCCCGCCGCGCAATTGCAGTTGGCGCAGCTCGCCGTCCAGGCCGGCGTGCCCAGCCTGCCGATCGTCGCCGGCCAGACCCCGGTGCAGATCGCCCACCGCGCCATGGATACCGCGCGGCGCGAAGGTTTCGACATCGTCATCCTCGACACCGCCGGGCGGCTTTCGATCGACCAGGAGCTGATGGACGAGGTGCGGCAGGTCCGCGCCGCTACAAACCCAGCCGAGACGCTGCTGGTGGTGGATGCCATGACCGGGCAGGACGCCGTCAACACCGCCAAGGCCTTCAACGACGCGCTCAGCGTTACCGGCATCGTGCTGACCCGGATGGATGGCGATGCGCGCGGCGGCGCGGCGCTGTCGATGCGCGCCATCACCGGTGCTCCGATCAAGCTGATCGGCGTCGGTGAAAAGCAGGACGCGCTGGAGGATTTCCATCCCGAGCGTGTCGCCGGCCGCATCCTGGGCATGGGCGACATCGTCGGCCTGGTGGAGCGCGCGACCGAGACCATCGACCAGGCGGAGGCTGAAAAACTCGCCGCGAAGATGATGAAGGGGAAGTTCGACCTGGAGGATTATGCCAGTCAGCTTCGCCAGATCAGCAAGATGGGCAGCATGTCCAACATCCTTGGCATGCTGCCGGGGGTCGGCAAGCTCAAGCAGCAGCTTGAGGGCGCCGACCTGGATACCAAGGTGTTCAAGCGCCAGGCGGCGATCATTTCGTCCATGACGACGAAGGAAAAGCGCCAGCCGGACATCATCAAGGCCAGCCGCAAGAAGCGCATCGCCGCCGGATCGGGGACCTCGGTGCAGGAGGTCAACCGGCTGTTGAAGCAGTTCGACGACATGTCCTCGATGATGAAGAAGATGGGCAAACTGGGGCAGAAGGGCCTGATGCGCCAAGGTTTGGGCGCCTTGATGCCGAAAAGCATGTCACAGCACCGCCGTCCCTACTGATACACACAGGAGCAATCAGTTCATGGGTCTGAAGATCCGCCTCGCACGCGCCGGCGCCAAGAAGCGCCCGTACTACCACATCGTCATCGCCGACAGCCGCAGTCCGCGCGACGGCCGCTTTATCGAGCGGGTCGGCAGCTACAACCCCATGCTGCCGGCGGAGCACGAGGACCGTGTCCGCCTGCAGGCCGAGAGGCTGACGCATTGGCTGGACAGCGGCGCGGTGGCGACCGAGCGGGTGGCGAAATTCCTCGGCAAGGCCGGCCTGGCGCCGATGCCGCAATGGAACGAGCAGCCGGTCCAGTCGGCGCCGAAGAAGAAGGCGCAGGAACGTGCCAAGGCCGCGGCCGCTTCGGCCTGAGCAAAGTATGCCTGACAGCCGCATCCAGTTGGGCGTGATCGGCCGGCCGCACGGCGTGCGCGGCTTGGTGAAGGTGACCAGTCATACAGCCGATCCAGCCGATTTGACCGCATACGGGCCGCTGTCTGATGCGCGGGGACGGCGCCTTGTTCTGCGTTGGAAAGCCGACGGCGTCGCCGAAGTTTCGTTCGTGGTGGACGGCAGCGCAGTGAAGGTGGCCGACCGTACCGCGGCCGAACAGCTCACCAACACAAAGCTATTCATCGATCGTTCGGCCTTGCCGCCAGCGGATGAAGATGAGTTCTATCTGGCCGATCTGGTCGGGCTGACCGCCACCGCGCCGGATGGTGGCGTCATTGGCGCTGTCGCCGTGGTGCACGATTATGGCGCCGGTGCCAGCCTGGAGATCGAACGAGGCGGCGCGGCCCCCATCATCGTGCCGTTCACCCGGGCGTGCGTACCCGACGTGGATCCCTCGGCTGGTCGCATCATCGTGGTCCTGCCGGATGAGGTCATGGCGGCGCGGGATATGCCGGAGGAAACGGCGGCATGATCTGGCGCGCCTCCGTCCTCACTCTGTTTCCGGCCATGTTCCCCGGACCACTCGGCCAGTCTTTGGCAGGCCGAGCGCTGGGGATGGGAATATGGGCGGTGGATGCGAGGAACATGCGGGATTTTGCGCATGACCGGCACCGCACCGTCGACGATACGCCGTTCGGCGGCGGGGCAGGCATGGTGCTGCGGCCGGACGTGGCTGATGCGGCGCTGGCCGCGGTGGCGGATGAGCGGCCGATGGTGTGCCTGACGCCTCGGGGCCGGCGCTTTACCCAGGCAGATGCGCGACGTTTCGCCTCGGGACCGGGGCTGGTCCTGTTGTGCGGGCGCTACGAAGGCATCGACCAGAGAGTGATCGAGGCGCGCGCCATGCAGGAGTTCAGCATCGGCGACTATGTGCTGTCGGGTGGCGAACTCGCTGCACTGGTGCTGCTGGATTGTATCGTGCGGCTGCTGCCGGGTGTGATGGGCGCGGCCGATAGCGCGACTGAAGAAAGCTTCTCCAGCGGATTGCTGGAGTATCCGCACTATACCCGCCCGGCTGAGTGGCAAGGGCGGCGCGTGCCGGAGGTTCTGCTGTCCGGCCATCATGCCGCGGTTGCCGCCTGGCGGCGGGCCGAGGCCGAACGAATCACGCGGGAGCGTCGGCCCGATCTCTGGGCAACCGCCGCAACCCCGAATCAGGCGGTCTCCGCCGCGCCCTAGCAACGCAAAAGGACACAGTCATGAACATCATCCAGACGTTCGAGGCGGAGCAGATCGCGCGCCTGACCGGCGGCCGACCGGTTCCGGCGTTCATGCCGGGGGACACGCTGCGGGTCTCGGTGAAGGTCGTCGAGGGCGAGCGCACCCGCACTCAGGCGTTTGAGGGTGTCTGCATCGCCCGCTCCAACAAGGGGCTGAACAGCAACTTCACGGTGCGCAAGATCAGCTATGGCGAGGGCGTGGAGCGCGTTTTCCCGCTCTATGCGCCGACCATTGCTGAAATTGCGGTGGTACGGCGCGGCGATGTGCGACGCGCCAAGCTATATTATCTGCGTGGGCGCAGCGGCAAGTCCGCGCGCATCGCCGAGAAGGCACGCAGCACGACGGCGACCGCGGTTCCCGGCACGCCGGCCGCGGGTCCGGCTGAGACGGCAGTGGAGTAGCACGAGCCCGTTAGGGACTGCCGCGAAATAACTGCTTCGAGCGTGGCGGGCGCAAGGTTACCCACTGTGTCATCACCGGGCTTGGCCCGGTGACCCACGATTTTCTTTCGTATAAACAAAGTCATGGGTGGCCGGCCTGCGCCGGCCATGACACAAGGATAGTATCCACCGCGACTGCCTCGCGGTGTTTGAAGCGGTTATTTCGAGACAAACCCTTAAGGTTGACCCCCCTAGCGCGGCCCCTATCATGTCATCCCCACCAATGGCCACGATGGGGCTCGGCGGGTCCCGCTGAAGCTATGTTATCTGAGCCGCAGGCCCGAAAAGTGCCTCAGATAAATACCCCCGCCATGCCCCCAGCCGGATAGCGGGTTCCGGCGGCAGCCCCAGCCGGCACGGCGGTGGAAATCCTGGCGACCTCCTCCGGCGTCAGGGTCACGCGCAACGCACCGATGTTCTCGTCGAGACGCGACGCGTAGCGGGTGCCCGGAATAGCGACGACATCGGGTCCCTGGGCCAGCAGCCAGGCCAGCGTCACCTGCGCCGGGGAGCAGCCTTTCTCCTCCGCCATCGCCTCGATTTTTGCCGTCAGGGCCCGGTTGGTATCGAAGTTCTGCTGCTGGAACCGCGGATGCGCCGCCCGCCTTCCGTCCACATCGGCGAACGTCTGGATCGCGCCGGTCAGGAATCCTCGACCCAGCGGGGCGTAGGCGACGAACCCGATACCGAGCTCGACGGTGGTCTGGCGGGTCGCCTCGGCTTCGGCGCGGTAAAGCAGCGAATATTCGGTCTGCACGGCCGCGATCGGATGCACGGCATGCGCCCTTCGGATGCGCTCCGGCGCTGCCTCAGACAGGCCGAGGAAGCGCACCTTGCCCTGCGCCACCAGCTTCGCCATGGCGCCGACGGTTTCCTCCACGGGGACGTTGGTATCGACCCGATGCTGATAGTATAGATCGATCACCTCGACGCCGAGGCGCTTGAGGCTGGCTTCACAGGCCTGGATGACGTACTCGGGACGGCCGTCGACGCCGTTCGACTGGCCGGGTCGCTGGATTTGGCCGAACTTCGTCGCCAGCACCACCGCGTCCCGCCGCCCCTTGAGCGCTCGGCCGACAACCTCCTCATTATGGCCCCAGCCATACATGTCCGATGAGTTGAAGTGGTCCACGCCGATGTCGATGGCGTGGCGGATCAGGTCCTCCGACGCCGCATCGTCGGCGGCGCCATAGATGCCGGACAGCGACATGCAACCCAGGCCGATAGCTGAAACGGAGAGGCCGTTCTTGCCCAGGGCGCGGTGTTCAAGCTTTTGCGCGGCTTCCATGATGCCTGTCTCCCGATCGGTTTGAACAAACAATACGACGGTCGAGGCGCCTGGCGCCAGGGCACGCATGATGAGCGGAGCGGTTGCGCGTCGTCCGCCGTAGCCTGCCGCGTGCGGATTTGCTAGCTAGGTGCGATGCAACATGATCCTTTGTCCGGGTTGACGTTCCCCTTCGACCAGCCGCCCGCGTTTGGGACCCTGACCGAGGTCGCGCCCGACATGCGATGGTTGCGTCTGCCGCTGCCATTCCGCCTGGACCACGTGAACATCTACCTGATCCGCAACGGCACTGGCTGGACCGCGGTCGATACCGGCCTGGGCACCGACGCGTGCAAGGAAGCGTGGGAGGCAGTGCTGGCCGGACCGCTGCGGGGCGAACACTTGGCCTCGCTGATCGTGACGCATTTCCATCCCGACCATGTCGGCTTGGCCGGCTGGCTCACCGCGCGTTGTGGTCTGGAGATGGCGATGCCGCGCCCGGAATACCTGCACAGCCTGTTGCTGCAGTTCGCGCCGGCCGACCTTGGCGCCGACGTGTTCAGGCCGTTCTACAAGCTGCACGGGCTGTCAGCCGAAGCCACCGAGATCGTGCTCAGCCGCGGCCATGAATATCTTCGCCGCACCACCGGCGTGCCGGCATCCTACCACCGCATCAAGCACGGTGACACGTTGGCGATCGACGGGCGGGATTTTCGCGTGCTGACCGGCGGCGGCCATTCGCTGGAGCAGGCCATGCTGTATCGACCGGCGGAGAAACTGTTCTTTGCGGCGGATCAGGTGATCGCGCGGATCTCTCCCAACGTCAGTGTTCATCCGATGGAACCTGACCTCGATGCGCTGGGTATTTACCTCCGGTCATTGGCGGATATCAGGGCGACGGTCGCCGCGGATGTGCTGGTGCTGCCTGGCCACGGACTGCCGTTCTATGGGTTGCACACGCGAGTCGATGCGCTGATCGCTCATCATGCGGCGCGTTGCGCCGAGATCGCGACGGCGTGCCGGGACACGGCGCTTTCGGTCGCGCAGATCCTGCCGCATATCTTTCCGCGTGCGCTGGACGCACATCAGACGGGGTTCGCATTCGGCGAAGTGCTGGCACACGTCAACCACATGCTCGCACAAGGAACGTTGCGGCTTGAAAGCAATGCGGCGGAGGTTGCGCGGTATCGGGCGGCGTAAAGGGGCGCGGCCGCGCGGTAAGCCGCTCGGGCTCGGCTACCGCGCCGGCCCCCGCATCGAGGCTGGCTGGCCCGGCAGCGTAATGGTGCCGCCGACCTGAACCGGCTCACCGTTATTGAGCCGGAACACCTGCAGGGTCTTGTCGATATAGTTGCCGACATAGAGGTAGTCGCTATGCGGGCTGAAGGCGACGCCCTCCGGCAACGCGCCCAGCTTCGCCTTCCCGGTCACCGTCAGTTGGCCAGTCGATCCGACCGACATGACCGCCAGTTCGCCGTTGGCCGTTTTGAACCAGTCGCTTGCCTTCGCGCCGGAACCCAGCAGCAGCGGTGCCGCTGCCCATTTGCCGTCGGGTGCGATCGCAAAACCCTCCGGCCCATTGCCAGGCGTCATCAGCGAGACCACGTGCGGATGGGCGCCGGTCGCCTCGATTACCACCTCGGCGTCGGCGTTGTTCTTCATCGCACCGGTGTTGGAGGCGATGACATATTTGCCGTCCGGTGTGATGTCGATGTTGTACGGATTGAAAGCGGACGGCACATCCAGCGATTTGTCGTAGGTCACGGTCTGCCCGTCGATGCCCAGCACGGCGATACGGTTGACCAGATTAAGGCAGACGAAGGCGCGTTTGCCATCCGGGGCGATGACGACCGCGGCCGCCTCCTGCTCCAGCGGCACGTCGCCCACGGACTTGACGGTCCCATCATGGATCGAAACAACCGAAACGCTCTTGCCGGCGCGATTAGCGATCAGCGCCAGGTCGCCCTTGGAGGAAATTGCCAGGCCTGACGGCTGCGATCCGACGGTCACTGTGTCGGCCAGCTTCGGCGGGTTGGCGGTCAGATCGATCACGAACAGCTTGTTGTCCGGCGCGGTCTTCCAGGCGCTGCCGTCCTGGTTCATCACCACCGAGTTCGCCACCAGGCCAAGCCGGCCGTCCGGGGTGATCTGCAGGTTGGTCGGCGGCCCAAGAACAGAGTTCATCAGCGGGAGGCTGGCGCGGATACGAGGCTTGGCAGGGTCGGAGACATCCATCACCAGGACCGCGTCCCGGCCCGGCGGACCATTCACCTGACCGTCGGCGCCGAAAGTGATCTTCTCGTCCAGGCCTATCAGGATGTCGTTCGTGCCGGCCATGGCAGGCGCCATCATCGGCATCGCCGTCAGCACACACGACGCCAGGATCGTGGCTCGCAGGTTCATAATATGTCTCCCCCGAAACTCTTGTTGCCGGCAGGGTAGGCGGCGGCACCGGGCGGCGCAACCTTGACGCTGCCTGGGGGCTCTGCAAGCGTCATGGCAGCTGGTGCGCCCGGGAACAGGGGAAAAGTCGATGAAATTCGGTGTCTTCTATGAACATCAACTGCCCCGTCCGTGGACGGCGACCAGTGAATACGAGCTGTTCCAGAACTCGCTGACACAAGTCGAACTCGCCGATCGATTGGGATATGACTATATGTGGGAAGTCGAGCACCACTTCCTGGAAGAATACTCCCATTCGTCGGCGCCGGAGGTCTTTCTGGCCGCGGCGAGCCAGCGCACCAAGCAGATCCGGCTGGGGCATGGCATCGTCCAGTTGACCACCAACCAGCCGCATCGGGTGGCGGAACGCATCGCCACCTTGGACCAGATCTCCGGCGGTCGGGTCGAGATGGGCATGGGCGAGGGTGCCGGGCCGGCGGAGCTGCATCCGTTCGGCGTGCGGGTGCGCGACAAGCGTGACCGGTGGGAGGAGGCGGTGCAGGCCATCATCCCGATGTTCACCCAGGACAGTTGGGAGTTCCACGGCAAGTACCATGACTTTCCCGCGCGTAACGTCATCCCGAAGCCGTTTCAGAAGCCGCATCCGCCACTGTGGGTCGCCTGCTCCAACATCCGCACCATTGGCGAGGCTGGACAGTGGGGCATGGGCGCGCTGGGCTTCAGCTTCGTCTCGCCGGAGGCCGCGAAGGCATGGGTGCACAAATACTACAATATGCTGCTGCACCAGCCGCGCCGGCTGGCGGACTATGCGGTCAATCCGAACGTGGCGATCGTCAACGGCTTCATGTGCGCGCCGACTGATGAGGAAGCGCTGGAGAAAGCCGCCGGCTGGACGTTCTTTATCTTTGCCTTGGGCTACTATGGGCGGAAGGGTGTCGATGCGCCGGGCAAGGGGGATCTGTGGCGCGAGTACCAGGACTGGCGGCATAGCGACAAAGCCCAGGCCGCGTTGCGCAACGGCCTGATCGGGTCGCCGGAAACGATCCGCAATCGCCTGCGCCAGTTCGCCGATGCGCATGTTGACCAGGTGATCCTGCTGAACCAGGCCGGCAAGACCACGCATCAGGATATTTGCGGAAGCCTGGACCTGTTTGCCCGTGAGGTGATGCCGGAGTTCCATCAGAAGCAACCGGCTCAGGATGCCTGGAAGCAGGATGTGCTGGCCGGGCGTATCGTGCTGGAAGATCTGGATACAGAACGATATGATCTCTACGCGCATCAGAACGAGGACATCGTTCGGCTGACTCCGGAACAGCTCAAGCAGCGAATGGCGGAGAAGGAAAGGCTGCTGGCGGCCGGTAATTAATAAGGAAAAATCATCATGAAACTCGGCCTGTCGATCGGCTACTCCAAGGCGCACCTGGACCTGCCGGTTGCGCTGGTGCAGCGTGCGGAAGAGCTTGGCTATGACTCCGTGTGGTCGGCCGAAGCCTATGGATCCGATGCGGTGACGCCACTGGCGTTCCTGGCGGCGGTCACCAAACGGATCCGCCTCGGCACCGGGATCATGCAGTTGGCAGCTCGCACGCCTGCCAACGCGGCAATGTGCGCCGGCACCATCGATGCGCTGGCCGGCGGCGGCCGGTTTATTGCCGGACTGGGCGTATCGGGTCCGCAGATTGTCGAGGGTTGGTATGGACAGCCGTGGGGACGTCCGTATTACCGGCTGAAAGACTACGTTGCCATCATGCGAAAGATCTTTCAGCGGCAGGAGCCGGTCACTCATGAGGGGCAGGAGATCAGTCTGCCCTACACGGGAGAAGGCGCCGCCGGCGTCGGCAAGCCGCTGAAGTCGATCCTGCACATGAACCCGGAAATTCCCATCTATCTGGCGACGGGGAACGAATTGACCGTGAAGCTGACAGCGGAAGTCGCCGATGGCTGGCTGCCGATGGGCTTCGTGCCGGGCTGCATGGAGGAATATGGCCCGTGGCTGGAAGCCGGCTTCCAACGGGCCGGCAATGGCAAGAGCCTGAAGGATTTCGAGATCCAGGCGACGGTCCACGTGCATCTCGCCGACGACGTCAAGGCAGCGCTCGCGGACCTGAAGCCGGAGGTCGCGCTCTATGTCGGCGGGATGGGTCATGCGGATAAGAACTTCCACAAGGACCAGATGATCCGCCGCGGCTTTGGCGAGGCCGCCGATCGGATACAGGAACTCTATCTGGCCCATCGCAAGGAAGAAGCCATTGCCGCGGTGCCGGACGAATGGGTCGATATGAAATCGCTCGTCGGCCCGGCGGCCCGAATCCGTGAGCGCTTCCGCGCCTGGGAGGGATCCGGTGCCACCAGCCTGACCGTCCGATCCCGCCAGCCCGAAGCGATCGAGGTCATGGCACAAGCCGCTCGGCTGAACTGATAGCGGGAGGACAACGATGCGCTTCAAGGACAAGATTGCGCTGATCACAGCGGCAGCCAACGGCATCGGCCGAGCGACGGCGGAGATCATGGCGCGCGAGGGCGCGGTCGTGGTGTGCGTGGACAATCACCAGGAACGTCTGGATGCCGCGGTCGCCGCACTGATCGGCGCCGGTGGGCGGGCTTACCCGCGGCTTTGCGACGCGCTGGATCAGGGGCAGGTGGATGCGGTGGTCGACGCCGTGGTCCAGGAGTTCGGACACATCGACATTCTGGTGAACGCGGTCGGCGGCAGCACGATCATCTCCAAGCCATCGGCGACGGTGGAGGAGCACTCGCTGGAGGATTGGCAGCGCGTCATTGCGTTCAACCTGGACGGCACGTTCCTTTTCACCCATGCCGTCGTTCCCATCATGAAACTGCAGAAGTCAGGAAAAATCGTCAACCTGGCCTCGATCGCGGGGCGTGGCATCAGTGCCTCCAGCGGCGGGGCCTACGCCACGGCAAAGGGTGGCATCATCGCTTTTACCCGCAAGCTGTCTTTCGAATTGGGACCGTTCGGCATCAATATCAACGCGATCGCTCCCAGCCTGACGCTGACGGAGCGGATCAGGCCGCACTGGAATCAGCGATCTCCGGAATCGCAGAGCACTCAGATCGAGAGTCACGCCGCTGCGCCGGGTGGCCGAGGCGTCCGACCAAGCTAAGGTGATCTGTTTCCTGGCGTCCTCGGATGCGGATTTTGTGACCGGGCTGACAATCGACGTGACGGGCGGATTGTCGGGATAGGGAATCTCCAGCCGAGTTATGCGCCAAACCGGGGTAAATGTGCGGCCAGTTCCGTGTAGGCTTCGTCGTCGGTGCGGTCGTAGCGCAATGGGGTGATGACGATCTTGCCGGCGCGCATCGCGCTGTAGTCGCTCTCGGGTCCTTGCTCGATTTCGCCACGCCTGAAGTTCAGCCAGTGATAGGTCATGCCACGCGGATCGACGCGGCTCTCGACATGCATTCCGGCGACCATGCCTTCACCCTGGCGCGCCAGTGTCATCGGGCCGGCCTCGGCGGCGGGGATTGGTGGAAAATTGACGTTCAGCACGGCACTTTTCCCCCAGCCGATCGCCAGTAGCTGACGGATCGTCGCGACGCCCAGGGTGCGCGCGGTGTCCCAAGGCACGTTGTCTCGGTTCGAGAACGCCTGGCTCAGCGCCAATGCCGGCACGCCCAGCATCATCGCCGTCATGGCGCCGCCGACCGTGCCAGAAAATACCGTCTCCATGCCCAGGTTCAGTCCACGATTTACCCCCGACAGGACAAGTTGCGGCGGTGCGTCCTGCATCAGATGACATAGGCCCATCGCGGCGCAGTCGCCCGGCGTGCCGGTGACGCTGAACCGCCGCTGCCCGCGCGGGCTGACACGCAGCGCGTGGTGCAGACTGATGGCATGAGATTGACCGCTCTGGTCGTGCTCCGGCGCCACCACCCAGACCTCGTGCGCCAACTGGGCGGCGATCTCCTCCAGAACCATCATGCCAGGCGCATCGATACCGTCGTCGTTGGTCAGCATGATCCGATCCAGCATCGCGCACACTCCTGTTCGTCGCTCCTGTTTGGCCCGGTTGCGTCGCACCGATCAAGGGGTCAGCATCATCGAAATGACAGCACCGCTATAACAGGAGGAAAACCCATGCTGATCATCGATGCCCAGGTTCATATCTGGGGCAGCGGCACGCCAAGCGGCCATCATCGTCAGACATCGCGCTACACAGCTGAGGAACTGATCCGGGAGATGGACCAGGCCGAGGTGAATGGAGCCGTGCTGCATCCGCCAAGCTGGGACCCGCACTCGAACGAAATGGCGATCGAGGCGGCGGTCAAATATCCAAACAATTTCTGTAGTCTTGGCTGGTTTCCACTGGACGATCCCACTCAGCGCAGGCGCATCGAAACCTGGAAGCAACAGCCAGGCATGCTTGGCCTGCGCTGGTCGTTGACGCGGCAGGAGCAGCAGACCTGGCACGAGGACGGTACAATGGACTGGGTCTGGCCGGCGGCGGAGAAAGCCGGCACGCCGATTGCGACGATGGCATGGCGCTTCCTGCCCCTGTTCAAGCAGATCGCCGAAAGGCATCCAGGTTTGAAATTGATCATTGATCATCTGGGGCTGGTACGGTCAGCCCGAGGCCAAGCTGCTTTCGCGACGCTGGACGATCTGCTGCCGCTGGCCAAGCTGCCGAATGTTGCAATCAAGGCGACCGGTGCGCCCGGCTACTCGCAGCAGGCGTATCCGTTCCGCGATATTCACGACGGTCTGCACCGGATCTTCGACGCCTATGGTCCGGACCGGTTCTTCTGGGGCACCGACATCACCCGCATGCCATGTGGCTACCGGCAGTGTGTAACGATGTTTACCGAGGACCTGCCATGGCTGAAGGGCCGGGACCTGAAAAAAGTAATGGGGCAGGGGATGATTGACTGGCTGGGATGGCAGCGTCCATAGAAAGCTGCCGATGACGGCAGGACCGCGTTGCCGTCACCCGCTTAATCCCTGTCTATGGCGCCGGCCCGGCGGATATTCTGTCAACTCCGGCACGACCGGCGGGCGGCAGATCACGACGCGATACGTCGGCCAGTAGTGACCAGATCCGATCCGGCTGCATCGGCACGTCGGGATCGTTCAGAAGCTGATCCAGCTCGTCCAGTTTCCGACTGTATTCGGCATCAGTCATACTCATTTCTCCAAACACGACGATACCCAAACTGCCGGCCAGCGGCAGTGTGGTTAGCGGCGGATATTGGTCGCCGCTTGGCTTTTGCCGATATTGTCCTCGATCAAACCGACGACATTACCGCGGGAGCAAGGGCCGCCCATCCAGCAGCCGGATGGCCGGGGTTTCGGAACCTGATTTCCCCTTCCGGTGCGGCGTCCGGATGACCAAGCCCGAACAGCTCCAGCCGGGACGCGAAGGTCACCGCGACGACCGGTCGAGCCTCCTTGTTGGTCATGAATTGGCGGGCTTCCCCTTCCAGCTCCAGTCGGTCGCGCAGGCCGCGCCATTCCAGTCGGTCAGTATCCTCGACAAACATCGCCAGGATGCCCGGCCGCTCACCCGTCAGTCGCTGAGGGAGCGATGGCCGCCAGACGCCGGCGGATCGCGGTGGCGACATCATTCTCCTGTCCGGCGCGCGCTGCCATGACAAAGACGCCGCCGCCAGCGGTGGTTACCGACAGATGCGCTTCCGGTCCGAACTCCCGCCGCAGCGAGGAGACCAGACCAAGATCCTCAGCCTGAGCGCCGGCCAACAGGAGCGGATCGAGCCGCAGCACGATGGCTTCGTCATAGTCCTGACGAGTCTGGGTTTTCAACATGGTCGTGATCCGCTGATGCAGGTGGGCCAGCGGTTCGCTGTCAAGGCCGGAGTCACGCAGCCCCCCTCGCAAGCCTTGCGGCAGGGTCATCTTGAGCAAATAGCGTCCCGGGTGCGCCGCCAGCCAGGTCTGCAGGTCCGGGTCGATGCGGTCAGCCAGGCGGAACCAGGCGCCACGATGCACACCCCGGCCCTCCTCGGCCGTTACGACGTCACATGCAACGTCTGCCGCAATCGTCTCTTGTTCCAGCACAAGATCGTGAGGGGTTTCCTGTTCAAAGCCGCTGAACGTCACAGCAAAGCCGCGGGAACGTTGCAACAAGGCGGTGCGAACGAGGTGAAACAGCGGGATCAGGGTGTTTTCGCCGCTCAGGCAGAGCCGGAGGCGTTCGATAAGCCGATCACGGCCTGGTCGGGTCAGACCTTTAGCGATGACGGGGAGTTCCGACGCAATGCGGGCGAGCACCGCCTCACTCGCCGATAGCTGATTCTGCCCGCGGCGGAGTTTCTCGAGCGTCAGTTCCACGACATGGCGTTGACGGATGGCTTGGCCCGCGCGAGGTCCGGCGGAAGCCAGGTCGCGAATTTGCTGAAGGCGTTGAAGCCAGCGTTCACCGCCGACCAGCCGAATAAAGGGATCCGGCATTGATGACATGGCATCGGCTGGTTGTTGGGTCATCGTGGCTTGCGTGCTTGATGCATTGCATCATTGACACGCGTTTAAACCCGACCGTCAAGGTAGGTTATTCTTGTAACGGCGCGCGAGCCGTCGCCGGTTAACCGGTTACATGCCGTTCCGAACGGGATCTAAGCTCGCTGCCAGACATCTTCGCTGGCTTCCGCTAATTTGCGCTTCTGTGGGTCAGTTGCGCGGGAGCCGCGCGGCCCGTGGGGCGTCGGGATTTTGCGCACGGTGCCGCAGCAGATGATCGGCCAGTATGCAGGCCAGCATCGCCTCTCCGACCGGTACGGCACGGATGCCGACACAAGGATCATGGCGGCCTTTGGTTACGACCTCGACATCACGACCGACCCGGTCGACCGAGGCGCGCGGGACTAGGATGGAGCTGGTCGGCTTGACCGCGAACCGTGCCACGATCGGCTGGCTGGTGGAGATGCCGCCCAGAATGCCGCCGGCATGGTTTGAGCCGAAAACGACCCGGCCATCGTGCATCCGCATCTCATCCGCGTTCGCTTCGCCCGACAAGCCGGCGGCCGCGAAACCATCGCCAATTTCGACCCCTTTGACGGCGTTGATCGACATCAGCGCGGCGGCGATTTCGGCATCGAGCTTACCGTAGACTGGTGCGCCAAGACCCGGCGGCACGCCCTCGGCGGTGACCTCGATGATTGCTCCGGCGGATGATCCGGCCTTTCGTATTGCCCCAAGATAGGTCTCCCAGGTCCTTGCCATGACCGGATCGGGACAGAAGAACGGGTTTTCATGCACCGCGGCCCAATGCCAGCGCGTGCGATCGATCTCGTGCGGACCGATTTCGAACCAGGGCGCCGCGAATGGTCACGTCCGATCCCAAGATGAGGCGGGCGATAGCACCGGCGGCCACGCGCATCGCCGTTTCGCGAGCCGAAGACCGGCCACCACCGCGATAGTCGCGAATGCCGTATTTCAGGTCGTAGGTCAGATCAGCGTGGCCCGGACGAAACTGTTCGGCGATCGCGGCATAATCGCGTGAACGCTGGTCCTGATTCTCGATCATCAGGCTGATCGGCGTGCCGGTCGTCACCCCATCGAAGACGCCGGATAGAATGCGAACCTGATCGGGTTCCTGTCGCTGGGTGGTGAATTTCGACAGTCCAGGCCGCCGGCGATCCAGCCAGGGCTGGATATCGGCCTCGGTCAGCTTCAGGCGTGGCGGACAGCCGTCGATAACGCCGCCGATCGCCGGACCATGGCTTTCGCCCCATGTGGTAACCCGAAACAGATGGCCAAAGCTGTTGTGTGACATTGTCGTCCGCCGGCTGGCACTATGAAGCTTCGGCAGTGGCGATGTCGGGCGCGTCCGGATGTTTCATGCCGACGGTGTGGTAGCCGCAATCAACGTGGTGCACCTCCCCGGTCACGCCGGCAGACAAGTTGGATAACAGATAGACGCCGGCGCCGCCGACCTCCTCGATTGTGACGTTTCGCCGCATTGGGGAATTTAGCTGATTCCAGCGCAAGATGTAGCGGAAATCGCCGATGCCGGAGGCAGCCAGGGTCTTGATTGGCCCGGCACTGATTGCGTTGACGCGGATGCCAGCGGACCCCAGGTCGGCGGCCAGATAACGGACAGAAGCCTCCAGCGCGGCTTTTGCCACGCCCATCACGTTGTAATGCGGCACCCAGCGTTCGGCGCCGAGGTATGTCAGGGTCAGCAGGCTGCCGCCGGGCTTCATCATCGGCACCGCGCGCTGGCAGAGCGAGGTGAAAGAATAGCAAGAGATATCAAGCGCTTGCAGGAAGGCCGCCCGCGGCGTGTCGAGGTAGCGTCCGCGCAGGAACTGCTTGTCGGCGAAGCTGATGGCGTGGACAAGGAAATCAAGCCCATCCCATGCCTTGGCCACCGTTGCAAACGCGGCATCGATACTCGTGTCGTCGGCCACGTTGCAGGGAAACACGAGGCTGGAGCCGGCCTGCTCCGCCAGCGGGCGCACCCGCCGCTCCAGCGCGTCCGTCTGAAAGGTGAAGGCGAGTTCGGCACCCTGGGCCGCGCAGGCGGCGGCGATCCCCCACGCAAGGGACCGGTCGTTGGCAACACCCATGATCAAGCCGTGCTTGCCACGCAACAGGCTGCCCTGGACGGAAATGGATGCGGGAGCACTATCGGCCATGGGTGTCCTCTTGCTCGCGATGCTAGGCGGTTCACCCGGTTGTGGTGGCACAAGGCGGCGGGATGGAGCAAGGGGGTTGAGGACGGCTGACCGACCCCTCAAGACAACTCCGCCAGCGGTGGCGGGTCCGGACGAGATCCTTGAACCGTTAAAGATCCATGGACCGCGGATATTTTACAATGATCTACCGTTCTGCAATAGAACTGGAACACTGCGGATAATACGGCTGACTTTTGTTTACGATACGGCAGCAGATCGACACTATACCGTCGATTGGGGATGCCACAATCGACTGTGTCTGTTGGATCTCCACCCCATCGTAGCCGTGGCGGACAACAACGAGCGCACGACATCGACGTTCATGATCACCGCTTTGGGGCTCAGACGGAATAGTATTGTGATCGGACCAAGCTGCTACTGTTTTTCACGCGCGAAGAGAATTGCACTGTCACAGCGACTCGATTGACTTGCAGATTTTCGATTTCCGCCGAAAACTACAGATCGTTCCGCTTGGTATCGATACGATTTCGGGCTGTCGGGTGCCGAGGAGCGCGCAGGTAAACGAGCCAATGTCGGTATCCGCGAAGTTGAGATCGTCTTTGTTAACGTAAGGGACTGCCGTGAAATAACTGCTTCAAATGCTGCAAGGCAATCATTGTGAGCCACTATTATCGTGTCATGGCCGGCCCACGGGTCGGGCCAGCGGCCCGCCCGAGGACAGGCTCCGGGCGGCCACCCACGACTTTGCTTTCACAGGGGAAAGTCGTGGGTCACCGGGCCAAGCCCGGTGATGACACACGTGGCTAACCTTGTGCTGGCCACGTCCGAAGCAGTTATTCTGCCGCAGGCCCTAAGTGGTACTCGCTGGAACAACGATGTCGACCTGCACATCAGATGATCGATTGAGCCTGATCTCGACACCCTGATCAATGCGATGGGCACCTTCGCCACTAAGATGCTGGGTGGGACAACATTCTTCGACGCGGCTCTAACGCTGCTGAAAAGGTCATGCCGCATCACATGAAACGATTTTACCGATCTGCAAACGCTCCTCAGGCAGCCTTTCGATGACGGGGCGCGACAGGCGCCAGCCGGCCGGGTGGCAAGTTCGCAGCCATGCAAACCCCTGGATTCTCGCCCGTCAGCCGGGCGATCGACGCATCGTAGGACGCCAGGTATTCCGCCATCGCCAGCCGTCGTTCCGCGTATTGCCGAGCGTTAGCGCGCAGCTTGCGGGTCAGCGCCTTGTCCTCCAGGAGGTCGAGCACTGACGCGGCAACAGACTGCGGGTCGAGAAACGGCACCAGCAGACCGTTGTCGCCATGGGTGATAAATTCGCGCACCGGATCGGTGTCGCTGCCGATCACCGGGCAGCCGATAGCCATCGACTCCCGCAGCGACCATGACGCAACAAAGGGATAAGTCAGGTAAATATGCGCGTCCGACCGGCGCAGCGCCGTCAGGTAGGTCTCATAGCTGACCCGGCCGGGAAACACGACGCGGTCGCGGTCGATGTCCTTTCCCACTTCGTTCAGCATTACCTCCCGCCAACTGCCACCCTGGCGCGGCGGGCTGCCATAGCTGATGCCATCGCCTCCGACCATGACGACCTTGATATCCTTGCGGATTCGCATCAAAGACGGCAAGGCGCGCATCATGATGTGAAAGCCACGATACGGCTCCAGGTCGCGCGACACGTAGGTAACGAGCTTGTCAGTCGGCGTAATAGTCATGTCGCCGATCTTGATGGTGGACTTGCGGGCGCGAGCGTCCGGGCTGCATAGGTCGAGGTCGACACCTTCCCAGATCAGGTCGATATGCGGTCGCGCCCAGTCGGGATACGTCGAGAGCTGCCAGGCGGTGGGGGTCTGCGCGGCACCACCCAGGTTCAGCGCGATGTGATTGATTGCGTTCTTCGCCCGGATGCGGGGGTAGTCCAATGGATCGGCGGGAAACTCCGGGTCGAAGCCGACATCGGCTTTGTTAAATTGATAGTAGAATTCCATGTAGCCCAGCATCGGCACGTCGGGCCAGAGGTCGCGCAGGTTGAGCATCTCCCCCCAACCATGATGGCCGATAATGATGTCAGGATTGAACCCCAAATGCCGTAGGCCGAACGCAGCGCGATAAACCACCTCCGCTCGTCGGACACCGTCGTCCAGCTCGCGAGCGGCAATGTGGGTGTCTTTGTTGCCCAGGTTGGGACGCTGATAAGGAATTTTCCGAACGCCGACGATCTCGTTGATGTTCGGCTCGGTGATGAACAGGATCTCGTGCCGCTTCATGGCGACCAGATGGCGGACGATGTGCAGGAATTGTCCCGGATAATTCTGATGGATGAACAGGAACTTCAACCTGGCTACCCCATGTGATCGATCCGTCGGCTTGCGCCCTACGGTTCTATACGAAGGCGGATCGCAGCGCGACAATAACAATTACGAAGATAGCCTGAACGGCCTCCGCGAGTCGACTATTTCGCACCGATCGGCAGACTTGGAGGGTCGCAGGTTTATTGCCAGATCATCTATAGTTACTGATTAGCTCGACATAATATTATCATATGGAAATGAATGTGCCGCATGATTGCGCGTTTGTGGCCGGCCAGGTCATTATCTCGCAATTCTGTATTGCTCTGCACCGCGTCACCGGAACATGAGCGACACAGTCCCAGGGCAGTGCGATCGCCTTCGGTGCCACGGATCCGCGAAACGCCATGGCAGGCGAAGCACTATCGGTTCAAGTTCATTGTCTGATCCAACCTTGGCCTGATGTCCCGAAATTGAAGTCGGATCTGGTTCGCGAACCTCGATTTCGGGACACTAACTCAACGTCGTTAAGGGCCTGCGAATCCCCCTGCGTTCGCCGCATGATGTCGCGGCACTTCGGCGGCAGGGGATCGGAACATTGTTTGGCGACGTCTTCGTCAATCAACGATCATTGCTTCAGCGTCGCCCCGACAGCTTTGCATTTGCCTTTGCGCCAGGCTTTGCAGTCGGTTTGGGCTTCAATGGAGCATTGGGTTTCTTTTCGTCCGTTGCGTTCGGCGCTTTTGAGTCCCGCCGCTGGATGACGATTTGGAATGCTTCTAGCGGAGCCAGGCTCTCCGCCTCGCAAGCCTCGGACGCGGCCACCGGTCCAATCGCGCTGCCGTCGACAAAGGTCGCCGAATAGGTGCATTCGAATGATTTCGCCACATGGCCTTTCAGGCGGACCTTCAGGCCTAGCAAGGGTAGTGCCATGCCGCGGCTGCCGCAGGTCCTTTCCGCCCTCGATCCATGGCGACAGCCAGTTGCGGCCAAGCACGCCCTGATATTCTATGTCGTCAGCGGAAACGCCGCCGGTTGGCGCAAGGCCAAAGCCTTCGACCCATTGCCGGCTGCCCTTGACGCCGATCCAGTCGCCAATCTTGCCGCCGACGTCGCCCATGCGCTGGACGTGCGCCATGATCTCAGGATTGGGCTCAGTCTGTGCGGCGGCCGGGGGCGCCGTCGAGCCGGCGCGGGCGGTGGCGGCTTCTGGCACGGATGCGGCGGCGCCATTGGGTTCCTTGCTCAGGCGCAAGACTTGAAGCCGGGGCGCCGCATCCTGCCTCTGCCGCATGTTTTGGTAGACTGAAACCAATATTTGCGCGGATCCATCGGTCACCCGCACCAGGGCGGCGGTGCCATTAAGCCAGCCGTCTTCGCGAAAGGTGCTGACGCTGACCGCCTCGGGCCGGCCGGCGATCCCGGGTGCAGGCGTGACACGGACACCGGGCAGTCCGGTGGCCGGATCCGGATCAGGGCTGCCCGGGGTCGGAAAGACGCAGTAAAGGCCGGTTTCAAGTGTCATCACATGAGCGGAGACCCGCAGTTCGGCGACGCGGCCGGGAGAGGCGGGCGCATCGTTCGTCGTCGCCTGGGGCGGCGCTTGAGGTGGTGCCAGGGGCAGCTCGGGTTTGGCGGGTGCCAGTTCGGCGCTCACGACTTCGGACATGCGAATGTTACGACCTCTTGATGTTCGTGGCATGAAAGGGCTTACGCGGCGGTGTCTGGTACGACAGGTTCGAAAGATCGGCGGAAGCAACTAAACGTTGTGCGTGTGCTATGCATGACGTGTTGTCCCCGCCGCTGCAACCAGTGCGCTATTTATAGCACTTGCGGATAGTCCTAATGGAAGCAGAAACCCGTTTCCCGTGCGTCGAATACGTTCGGCAGGCGCGCCGATATCGAAAGCAGCGGCTGGTAACCCAGCTCGCCAGATGTCTCCCAGACTGAGACACCAGGTTTCCGGCCAGATCGATGGCACAAAGCCGAGGCGTGCGCGCTGGGCGATGATCAGGTCCACCGCTTCGTCCGGCTGGTAGCCACCGGTGACGAAGATGCGGTCGGTTGCCAGCAGGCGTTCATCATCGATCGTGTTGCCGACAACAACAAACTCCAAGGCCAGGTTCCGCCGCACGGCGTCCCGGGCGCAGGCGAGCACGACATGATAGCCCTTGTGCACGCCTAAGCCGCCGACGACGCATATACGGAGGCGGCTGTCAGTCTTTGGACGCTGTAGACACACGCTGGCGCGTGGGCGCGTGATAGCCGCATCGTCTTCATGTGGAATGGTTACCGGCGAGAGGCCAGGGAAATGCCGTTTCATTCGCATGCTGGCATCGTTCGACGGTGTCACGACGGCACGGGCACCGGCGAGGAACGCGGCGGAGCGGACTCGCAGAGCTGAAACGGTAATGTCCTCATTCAGGACGTGCCCGAGGTCGGCGACGCAGGCTTCGCAGTCCGCCAGGTCGGGTTCGCCGCAATAGCGGTCATGGGCGCCCACCAGTGTCACGCGGGGGCAAAACCACGCGTAGTCATGGACATGCACGTCGTACGGAATACCAAGGCGAGCAACCAGATCATGCACCGCTTGTTGCGGGTGGTCCAGGAGATGATGCAGCTCCAGATATTCGGGCCGGGACGCACGCAGCAATTGGAGCAGTGCGGGCAGCTCATCGGGCATGTTGTAGACCAGGTTCGGAAGGTCGCCGCCAATGCCATCGTGAACCGCGATCGCGAGGTCGCCGGCGGCCCGCCTGGCCGGCCGCAACACGATTGGGCGTCGTCCAGCGGCGATATGGTTTTGCACCGCCAGGGCCAACCGACGCTCGACGCCGCCGCCGTCATTATGAGCGATCAGGATCGCTGCCCGCTGCCAACGCCGGCTGCTGGTGCGCCAGCGCAACAGATCGATGCGCCGGCGGGCATCGGCCAACGGATCCTGCGCGATGAAACGCGCGATCAGGTCGTCATGGCCGGGATGCAGGCGCTCGAGGATTGGGGCATTGCGCGCCCGAAGGTGACCCGCACGAGTGCCGAAGCTGCCGCCACTGTGGTGGCCGACGAATAATCCGGTCAACGCGACGCTACGCCATCCGAGGCAACGAGCCCGCAGGCAAAAGTCGTTCTCTTCACCGTAACCCTGGGCGAAAATATCGGCACGCAGCAGCCCAACGGCGTTCAGGCAGTCGCGGCGCAAGTACAGGCAGAACCCCACGCCGACCGGAATTTTAACCACCCTGCCGCCATTGGCCTGATGGGCCAACCGGTCCAGGCGGTCGGTCGTGGCTTGGTCGGGCCGCGGATTGGTTCCGGCATCGCCCGGGTAGCTCAGAATTGTGGCATCGTTCGAAAACGGCGTTACGGTGCCGATGTCAGGCGCGCCATAAGCCGCATCCCGCAGCCGCTCGACCCAGCCTCGGCGTGTCCGGGACGACGCGATGGTGTGGATCGCGGATGGAACCAGCACATCGCTGTTCAGCAGCACCACGTCGCGGTTGCCGGCTGCCATGATTCCGGCATTGGCGCTGGCGGGGAAGCCCAGCGCGTGCGGATGCCGCAGCAGCCTGATCTTCCGGTGCCGTGCCAACTCGTCGAGAAACGTGATGAGGCCGGCGTCCGCAGACCCATCGTCAACCACAACGACGCGAGTGCCGGCGGTTATCGAGCCAAGCACGCTGGCCAGGCAAGCGGTGGCGACCTCTGTTCCATCATGCACGGGGATGATAACCGTTACGGCACGTCTACGGCGATCAATCCCGACTGGTTTCGGGGGAACCGGACTGTCGGCGCAAAGCACCGGGCTGCGCAATACCGGCGGATGCCACGTCACTTGATGCAAGCTTGGGCCGGGCGCGGCACGTCCGGGCGGGGCAAATACAACTGCGTCTGGGTGGACCGTCCGGGCGGCCGTTGCTTCGATTTGCAACCGGGTTTACCGATGATTGGAGCGTCGCTGAACGCGCCGAATAAAGCTGCCCGAGCCGGAGCGCAGCGTCGCGCTGGGCGGTCCGTTCGGCCGCCGGTTCGAGCGGACTGCCCAACAAATCCTTTCCATCCGGCCCACGAACGTGGATCGGGCCGTTGGGACTGATCAGCTCATCTGGCGCCAAACAGAACGCACGCGGCCGAGCGAGCGGCCCAGTGTCGGGGACTTCGACGGTCTCGATTGTGGCCCTGATACGTTGCCGGTGCCCAGCCGGATAGACCAGGGTCAGTTCCACCGGTGTATCCGGGTCGCCGGGATGCCAGGCCCATCCCCGGATGCCACCTTCATAGGCTTCGACGCAGCCGATCGTGCGTCTGATCGTGCCAATGTGAATTGGGCTGCCCAACGCCGGTTTGCCGCCGATCCACACATCGACACGGTTGCCTTGCACCCATTTTCGCGGCAAACGGACGCCGCGAACCGGCTTGCCATCCAGCCAAACCTCGATTGCCGCTGCCGCTGCCGGATGCGCCTTTACCGTGCCGCCCGAGGTCAGGCCGCACCATCCCGGGCTGCCGGCAAGGCCGGCAATCTGATCGGCAAGCGACACGATGTCGGGAACGAACGCGTGGCGTGCGAGCGCTTTGGCAAGCGGTGCCTGAGCCTCGGCCGGGCGGTTCATCCGCAGATTTGCAGCAGCCAAACCAACCCAGGCCTGACGAACGTCGTATTGATCGGCGATCGCGGCAAATAGGCTTGCGGCGCGCATCGGCGCTCGGCTCAGGCACGCACTGGCCAACGATAACTGGATGTTAGGATCTCTCGGCACCAGCCGATGAGCTCGCTCCAGCCAATCCAGCGCAACGTCGAGGTCGTTGGCTGCCAATGCGGCCTGTCCCCGGGCGAGGGCGGAGCGGGCAAGCGCGATGGCCGAAGTGGCAGATCCGGCGTCGCACCGCGACATGGTTCAGTTGCCGACGGCCCTGGTTGCCAGGTTTTGGTTTCCCGCCGTGAGCGGCGGGTCGGCGGGCGGCGGCAGCGACGCCAGGTCTGTCTTGGCTTCCTGCAGCCCTTGGGCGACCGCGCGTTCCAGCCAGCCTCGCGCGGCGTCGACGTCAAGCTGGCCGGCGAGGTTCCGGTAAAGATAGCGGCCCAGCATCATTTGCGCATAGGGATGGCCCTTTTCCGCGGCGGAGCGGAACCAACGCTGCGCGGTGACCCGATCCATCGGCACGTCATGGCCTCCGCCATACATCGCGCCGACGGCGAACATGGCACCGACATGGCCACGCTCCGCGGCCTTTCGGAACAGCACCAAGGCGGCTGGATGGTCCTTCGCGCCGCCGCGTCCCGAGAGCAGCATGTCCGCCAGCATCACCTCGGCCTCGATCATGCCGACCTCGGCGGCTTTGCCGACCCAGATGCGGCCTTCTTCGGCATTGGCTTCGACGCCTCGGCCTTCGACCAACATGCGGCCGTACCAATACTGCGCGTTCACCACGCCATCAGCGGCGCGGCGGAGCCATTCGGCAGCCTTGCGGTCATCTCGTTCGACGCCGACGCCTTCAGCCAGACACACGCCAAAATTGAACGCGGCGATCAGGTCACCGGAGGCAGCCGCCTGCTCGAACCACTCGCGCGTGCGGACCGAGTCCTGATCATCGCCATAGCCGCGCAGCAGCAGGTTGCCAAGATCGACATGCGCGTTGGGGTCGCCCGCCATGGCTGAGATACTGAACAGCCTGGCAGCCTCCGCCTGGTCGCGTGGCACGCCGGCGCCGGTCAGGTACAGCATACCCAAAGCCCGCGCGGCGGCGCGATGGTTGGCGTCCGCGGCGCGGCGGAACCACATCGCGGCCTCGGCATAGTTCGGCGGCAGGTTGCCGCCCTTGGCGTAGATGTCGCCGACCAGCGCGGCGGCTTCCGCGTCGCCGGCCAGCGCGGCTCGCCTTAGCCAGGACTCGCCCTCCACCGGATTGACCTCGACGCCGATGCCTTGCATGAGGGCATAGCCCCAACGCGCCTGGGCGGCACGGTGACCCTTGCTGGCGGCCTGGCGGAAGCAGTTCGCCGCGATCGCGCGATCTTGCGGCACGCCGGTGCCACGCTCGTTGATGACGCCGTAGAGGTAAAGTGCAGTCGCCAGACCCTTGTCAGCGGCTTCTCGCAGATTGCGCAGCAGCTCCGCCTCGGCCCCCGGTGCGGTGGTGTCGCGCGCCAGCACGAGCGCATAGCCGAGCTGGCCCTGCGGACAACCGCCGGCGGCCGACTTCTTGTACCACGCGTCGCCTTCTTCCTGGCTGCGCATCTCCTGCGGCCCGGAGGTGAGGATAAAGGCCAGCACGGCCTGACCCTCGGAAGAGCCACCCTCCGCCGCGCGCCGCGCCCATTTGGCAGCCGAGGCGAAGTCTGGTTCGCCCGGGGTCTGGCCGCCGAACAGGCTGGCGCTGACGTCGGGGCCGGCCTCCGAATGACCGACCGACAGGCCATGCAGGCAGAGCGTCGCCAGCAGGGCCTGCGCCTCGACATATCCCTGACTCGCCGCCCGTTCGACCCAACGTACCCCTTCTGCCTTGCTGGGCGGTACGCCGGCGCCTTCAAGATAGCAACGACCGACACGAAACTCGGCTTCCGGGACGCCGGACCGCGCCGCTTTCGAGAGCAGGGTAAAGGCGCTCTTGACGTCGCCTTCCTCCTGTAAACGGAGGCCCCTCCGGAGACTGGCGGAGGCGGATAATCCGCCCATCAGCTTATCAAATAGAGCCATTTATCGTGTCCGGTTGAAGCTGGCGGGGCCTTACGGCTCCCGCATGCCTTCGCTGGCCAGCGGCACCAACTTCCCGAGCATATAGTGCATCACTGTCTGCTTGCCGATCCGGACGTCCGCCGTGATCGGCATGCCTGGGACCAACTGGAAATTTGCCGGCGTGCCATGCAGCTTGATCTCGTCCAGGGTAATCCTGGCACGGTACCAGACTGCGCCAATGGTCTGCTCGACCGGCGCGGTCCCGGTCGGGTTGCGATTTTCCTCTTGCGCCGAGAAGCTGTCGGCGCTGACCAGGCGGACCATGCCGTGCGCCAATCCATATTGCGTGTACGGGAAGGTATCGAACTTGATATCCACCGGATCGCCGACATGGACATGTCCGTCGTCCTTGCCGGCGATGTTGGCTTCGACTTCCAGCGGTGCGTCGGACGGCACCAAGGTGATGAACTGCTGGCCCGCGGTCAGCACGGAGCCGACGGAGACCTTGCTGATCGTCAGCACGGTGCCGTCCTTTTCCGCCCGCAGGTCAACCAGTTGGCGGCTGAGCTGCGCCTTGCTCAAGGATTGGCGGGCGTCCGACAGCTTGGCGGTTGCATCGGTCAGTTTATCGGCCACGTCGGCATGCCAGCTCTGGATGTAGCCGTTGCGTTCGGCGACCAGTGCCGCCAGGTCACGCTGGGCGCCACGCGACGCCTCCTGCGCGCCGTCCAGGTTGCGCTGCATTTCGGCGCGGCTGTCCATCGCCGAAAGGGTGTTGAGTTTGGAGCCGACGTTCATGTGTTCCAACTCGCGGCGCATCTGCTCCAACGTCTTGGCGTAGTTCAGGCGATCGCCATAGCTGACCTCATCGGCGCGGGAGCGCGCGAGTGTCGCGATCAGACTGTCGATCTTCTGCTGATAATTTTCCAGCTTGAAATTAAATTCCGATTGCCGTTGAGCGTAGACTGCGGCCTGAAACGTCAAGTTCGGGTCCAAGCCGTTATAGGTGAACGGGCGATTCTCCATCTCTGCCTGCTCGCGAGAGACCTGGGCCTGCAGAGCGGAGACCTGCGCGGCCAATGCGCCCATGTCAGCGGCGGCGAAGGTGGGGTCCAGGCGAGCCAGTATCTGTCCGGCGTGGACGACATCGCCCACGCTCACGTCGATCGAGCGGACGATCGAGATTTCCATCGGCTGTACGACCATCGTCGCGTCCCGCGCGGCGACGACACCGGTTGCGGTGACGACACGGTCGACCTTGATCGTCGCGGCCAGGATGCCCAACACGACCATCATGCTGCTGATGGTCAGCGTCATGCCGCGTGCTATCCGCGGCATCGGCATGTTGATGACGGCGGTGGAGGGAGACTGATACTCCAGGATAGCCGGCAGTGTTGGATCCAGCCGGTCGGAGACCGTCGTACTAATTGCCTTGGAGGAGGGTCGGGGCAAGAGCTGCATGACCTGAACCTTCGCTATGTCTATTGAGGTGGCGGTTTTGCTGGTTCCAGAGCGTGCGATAGATCGCGCAACGTTCCAGCAGCACGGAATGCGGACCGATGTCCATCAGCTTGCCTCTCTCAAGCACCAGGATCTGGTCGCAATCGACGAGAGAGGACAAGCGGTGCGACACGATGAACATCGTCCGGCCGCGGGCGATGCGCGCCAGATTGGCATTCACCAAGGCCTCGGATTCCGGATCGAGCGCACTGGTCGCCTCATCAAGGATCAGGATGCGCGGGTCGGTGATTAGCGCGCGGGCGATGGCCAACCGCTGGCGCTGACCGCCCGACAGGTTCGGCGAGCCTTCCTCGATGTAGGTTTCATAGCCATTCGGCATCCGCTCGATGAATTCCTCGGCGCCCGCCAGACGGGCGGCACGGATGGCGTCATCGAGCGTCAGGCCGGGCCGCCCTGCCAGGATGTTATCGCGGATCGAGCCACGGAACAAAAAATTCTCCTGCAGCACGACGCCGAAGCTTGATCGCAGATGCCGTAGGTTGATCTCCCGCAGATCGGCGCCGTCGATCTTGAGAAAGCCGGAATACTCCCGGTTGATCCCTTGCAGCAGCCGCGTGACGGTGGATTTCCCGGACCCCGAGCGTCCGACCAGGCCCAGCATCGTTCCGGCGGGGACCGAAAAGCTGATGCGGTCGAGCGCTGGCAGCTTGGTGCCGGCATAGGTGAACGTGACGTCGTCGAAGCTGACGGCACCGGCAAATTTCGGGCGCACACCGCCGGACGCCGCATCGACTTCAAGTGGACGATTGAGGACCTCTCCGGCCTGCCCCATCGCGCCGGCGACCTCTTCCCATTCCTCGACGAGGCGGGCCAAGCCGACGAGCGGCGAGGCGACGCGCTGGGACAGCATCATGAACGCGATCATGCTGCCCATCTGGTAGCCATTGTCGGCCGACAGAGCCAGATAGGCGTTGATCAGGATCACGCCCATCCACATGAACCGCTCGAGCGGCGTAACCAGGGTCTGCGGCCAGTTGGACAACCGGCCCATTTGCATGCGCCATTTGCCGACATCGGCGACGCGGTGGTCCCACAGCGCCTTCCGCTGCGGCTCCAGTGCGAGCGACTTCACCGTCTTGATGCCGAAGATCGTCTCGCCCAGGACCGCCTGCTTCATCGTCTCCGCGCTGATGACCTTTGCGTATACCAGCCGCAACGGGCGCAGGAACGCCAGGATTATGAGCATGATGGAGGTGGCGCAGACCAGCACGATCCAGGCCAGGGTGGCATTGATGAAGAACAGCAGCGGTAGAAGAACCAGCAGCGTGATCAGGTCCAACAGGGTGGTCATCAACTTGCCGGTGATGAACTGGCGTACCGTGTTGACCTGGGTCACGCGATACATCGTTTCACCGGCCGGATGGCGTTCGAAGTAGTCGAGCGGCAGCCGGATCAGCCGGTTGAAGACGTGCAAGTTCAATTGCGCATCGGTGCGCACGCCGACCACCAGAATGATCAGCCGCCGCGCATAGCCGAGCAATGTCTCATAGAGCACCAAGACGCCGACGATCATCGAGATGAGGAACAGCGTGGAGTAGCTGTGATGGGTCAGGACCCGATCCACCACCTGCATGGTTATCAGCGGCGGGATAATCGTCAGGAAACTGATGGCGACGGAGGCGATCAGCAGATCGCGGAGATGCTTACCCTCCTTCAGCACGATCCCGGTCAGCCAGCGCAGGGTGAAGGGCGGGTCCGATTCGGCCTGGGACCGTTCGGCACGCAGCAGCACGGCATCGCCGCTCCAGACCTCGAGCAGGCGCATTTCGTCGACCGGGATCGGCGGGGCGGCTTCCGGCGCCCGTGGATCACGCACCAAGACGACCTTGGATTCCGCATTGGAACCCGTCAGCAGGCCGGCTGAACCGTCGTTGAACAGCAGGACGACAGGCCCGGCCCCGGTAACATTGAACAGATGCCGCCAGCGCAGGCGAAGGGCGCGGGACCACATTCCGGCGGTCTGCGCCCACCGTGAGAGCGCCGCCGCACTGGGCAAGGGCTCGTTTTCACCGAGGCGGAATTCCCCAGGATCAAGTTCCAGCCCGTAGTATCGGGCGGCCATCATCATGGCGAGCAGGCGGGGATGGATGGGGCCGCGTCCGGCGCCGGTACCCCCGTTATCCACTTGCGACTGGGAAATTGTTGCGGGTCCGCGGTTATTCTCCAGTGGTCCTGGAATGTGTCCGTCAGATATGTCCACGAGCAAACCCTTTTAGCGGCACATCAGACGGCACGGGCCGCCGGGGAAACCGGAGGTCCGTGTCGCCTCGCCAAGTTGATAACACGGATGCACGACTGAAACGCCACTGGAGTTTGCGACTCCCATGGCTCCAGCTGATTGACTGCATCCCGCCCGCCGTCACGTTGTCGACGGGCGCTCGACCACACCTCCGAGTATGTCTAATCGCATTCCCTGATCCAATCAAAGTGTTAATTCCGACATCAAACCAGAAATGTTATCGAACAGAAATGCCATGGTCATCATTCAGTTATGTCCGCGGTTCATCATAAACAGCCAAAAGTTTACAATTGATTTCGAGACGGGCTCGGCATTGGTCGTAAAGTCTGATCTTTGCGCCTAATCTGTCCCGGCCAATGGAGGGATCATCCGGAATGGATATTAGACACGCGACGGAAGCCGACATCGCCGATATTCAGGCGATCTACGCCCATCACGTTCTGAATGGAACCGGGACCTTCGAGGAAGAGCCTCCGTCGGTTGAGGAAATGCTGGCTCGTTTTCAAAAAATCATCCATCAGCGTTGCGTCTGGCTGGTGGCGACCGACGCGACCGGTGTGCTTGGGTTCGGCTATTATGCCCCGTTCCGCGACCGCTCCGCCTACCGCTTCACCGTCGAGGACAGCATTTATGTCCGTGAGGATGTGCGCGGGCAAGGGGTCGGCAAGGCGTTGGTCGCCAGGCTGATCGAACTTGCCACGGCACAGGGACTGCGCCAGATGATCGCGGTGATCGGGGATTCCGAGAATGTCGGGTCGATCGGGGTGCATGTCAGCCTGGGCTTTCACATGATCGGGACGATGAAATCCGCCGGCGTGAAGTTCGGTCGTTGGCTTGACGTGGTCTCGATGCAGCGCCCGTTGGGGCGGGGGGACGCGAACATTCCAGCCTGAGGCAGACCCGGTGCGCTGGGTGTCGATCCGGCCGGACGGGCGGTTGCTGACGATGGCGGCGTACGGCTTCGTGTCGGGCCTGCCGTTGCCGTTGTCCGGTTTTACCCTCAGGTTATGGTTATCGGACGGCGGCGTCTCGCTCGCCGTGGTAGGCCTGACTGCCTGGATTGGCCTTGCCTACTCGGTGAAGTTCCTCTGGGCGCCGCTGCTCGATCAGGCGCCACCAGTTCGTTTTCTACGCTCGATGGGGCGCCGGCGCGGCTGGCTGATGCTGATCCAGCCGCTGCTTGCCCTCGCCGTGGCGCTGCTGGCGCTGACCGATCCGGCTGCGCCAGCATTGGCTTTCGCTGCCGCCGTCTGCGTGGCGACGCTGTCGGCGACACAGGACATCGCCATTGACGCCTGGCGCATCGAGGTGTTCCCCGAGCGCCGTCAGGGCGTCGCGCTGGCGGCTTATGTGTGGGGCTACCGGATTGCGCTGCTGGTTTCCACCAGCGGGATCATCGGTGGCGCCGCCGTGATCGGCTGGCATGCGGCCCTGCTCGTGGCGGCGGCTCTGGTGGCTTGCGGCTGCGTGGTCACGGTTTTCGCGCCCGCCGAACAGGCGACGGCGGACCACCCTGCTTCAGGCTTCCGCCAGGCGGTGATCGAGCCTGTCATGTCGTTCCTCGCGCGGCCGTCCTCGCTGGTCATCGTGGCGTTTGTGGCGTTGTTCAAGCTGGGCGAGGCAATGGCCGGCCTGATGACGGCGCCGTTCTATCGGCATCTGGGCTTCGACAAAACGGCGATTGCCGGAACCGGGCTGTTTTCGCTCTGCGCGACCCTGGGCGGCATCACGCTGGGCGGCTGGCTGGTCGCGCGCATTGGCGTCGGCAGGGCGCTGCTGATGACCGGCTGGATGCAGACCCTGGCAATGGCGATGTACGTGGTGCTGGCTACCGCGCCGGGTCATCAGCCGACGCTGTACGCGACGGTGACGGCGGAAGCGTTTGCGCAGGGCATGGCCGATGCCGCCTTTCTGACGTTCCTGTCAAACCTTTGCGCGCGCGAGTTCGCGGCGACCCAATATGCGTTGCTGTCGTCTTTGCCGCAGCTTTCCATCCATACCATCGGCGGGTTCTCGGGATTGATGGCGGCGTCCCTGGGGTGGCCGGTGTTCTACGCCGTCTGCATGGCGGGCGCGCTGCCAGGGATGCTGCTGATGCTGGTCCTGTTGCGGCGTGGATCAAACGTCGTGCAGGGGTAGATCCTCCGCGATGGAATGCGTGGCAGCCGCAGACAATCGGGAAATCCCGATATCGGTTGGCAAGGGCGGTCCGTGGACGCCTGGTCCCCGCAGGGTCCAGAGGCGGACCCCCTGGCCTGCGCGGTCAGACGAAGCGGAAATCGGCGGCGTGAAGACTGCTGGGCGTAATACCCGGCAGGGAGATCGACTCTGACGGGCCGAGCCGGATTATCGTTGCACCGCCAACGGACGCTTCAAGCGGCAGTACATTGGCAAACGCCGCGACCATGCTCTTCGACAGCTGGATTACATCGTTCGAGATGTTGAAGCTGGCGATGGTCTCCTGGCCGAAGCCGCTGGCGGAAAACACGAACGTCTGGCCTCCGCCCGCCGTCACCGTGTCGTTGCCAGCCGGCATGAAGACGAAATCGGTCGTGGCTGGTGACTGCAGGGCTTGCGTGCTGACCGTCACCGAGGCGGTCGAGCTGTGCCCGGTTGCATTCTGCAACGTTAGCGTCAATGTCGCCGTCTTGCCACCCGTCGGGTCGATCAGCACCAGTGAACGCAGGTCGTTCGACAGCATCGAGGCCGATCCCGTGCGGATGAAGACCGTGCCCGCGGCATTCGTGCTGGTGCCCCATTTTGCCAGATGTCCGTCGCCGCCGGTGACCGTTACCGTTGCGGTCTCGATCGCCGCGGGATCAGGATCGGCTACATTGATCGCGCCGAACGGTGCTATCCAGGTGTTCCCGTTATTGTATTGGCTGGTGACCACGTTCGACAGCACCGGCACATCCACCGCCGCCTGCGCCGCGAGGGAGGACTGCACCGCCGGCATTGTCGTGGTGCCGGCCTGCAACGCGGCCTCCAGCGTGCTCAACTGGCTGTAGCTCATGCCATGGCCGAACAGCGATTGAAAAGTTCCTGCGATGGCCTGGTTTTCCTGGGCGGAGTGGGCGACCGAGAAGCAGATCTGGTCCACGGTACACTTGTTGAGGAAATCGTACATCAGCGGGCTTAGGGTGGCGGCGGTCGCCGGCTGGCCGGTGATCTGTTGATACCGGGTTGCCGCGGTGGCCAGGTCGGCGCGCAATTGCACCAGCGGGATCTGGCCGATGGATAGACATTGCTCAAGCGTCGTCACCATCGATTGCGGCGGAGCCTGCCCGATGACCTGCTGATACATCGCCGTCACGTTGGCGCTCAACTCGGCTGAGAAGGCCAACTGACCGAGGATCGAGCCGCCTTCAAGTATGCCGGCGGTCAACCGCTGGGTGTAGAGCGCGAGTTCCGCGGCGGTCGGATTGCGAGCAAGCACCGAATTGTAGCACGCGGTCACCGTCGCCTGCGCCACCTGGGTAAATTGCGCCTGGATCTGCGCATAACTCGTGGTGCCCGCCAGTTTCGCGGTCAGCGAAGCGAGTTGCGCCGCGGTCGGCGGCACATCATAGACATGCTGGAACAGCGCCGAGAGGTTGGCTTGGACCACGGCGGCTTCGGCTAATTGCTCGCGGATCGTGGCGAGCGGCGTCCCGGTCAACAGCGCGCGCGCCTGCGCCGCCAGGTCAGTGGTATCCGGCGCCTGCCCCTGCACCTGCTGATAGAGGGTGGTGATCTGCGCTTCCGCCTGTGAGTTCGCCAGCAGCGGCGCCTCGACCGCCTGCAGGCTGGCGCCAGCCGCCAACTGTTGCGTCAGTGCCGCAAGTTGCGCCGCCGTTGGCGCCTGGCCAAAATGGCTCTGGTAAAGTGCGGTGAGCTCGGATTGGACAGGCACGGCGCCGGCGAGGGCGGTGCGTATCTGCGCCACACTCGCACCGTCAGCTAGCGCTGCTGTCAAGCTTGCCAACATGGCCGGGTTCGGCGAGACGCCCTGCACCTGCTCGCACAACGCGCTGATCGTGGCCTGCGCCTGGGCGATCCAGGGTGCTGTGACCTGCGCCAGCGTTTGACCCGCGGCCAGCCTAGCCTGCGCCGCGGCAAGGACGGCTGCACTCGCCGCGCCGCCAAAGATATTTTTGTACAACACGGCCGCGCTCATGCCGTTCGGCAGCGGCACCGCAAGCGGAGCGGCAACAGCGACATTGATCTGGTGATCATCCACCAGTCCCGCGCCGTCATAGGTTGTCACGTCGATCGTGTCCGTTCCCGCCGCACCACCCGTATAGGTCAGGCTTGCAAGCTCGGCGTTGATGTCGGCAAGTCCGCCGGTCAGCACAAGCACATTGCTGCCCTCGCCGCTGACATGCCCGGCGCCGCTCCCGGTGGCGCCAAGCGCGCCCGACACGTCGGTGACCACCACCGCGAATGTCGCTGCCGCGGCCGCGGCGCCCGTCGCGGTCAATTTGACCCCCGGCACGGCCACCGCCGCGCCCGCCACAGCGTCCAACGCCGAACCGACGTAGCTTGGCGTCGGCACCACGGTGCTGGCAGCCACGCCGGTCCCGCCGGTTAGTGTGCCGGCGGCATAGAGCGGCGCCACTTCGGCGGCCTCGAGGGCAACATGGCTCAGCGTGCCGGACAGGCCTTCAGGCAGTGTCACCGTCGGATTGGGATCCCAGGTTTCGACCTGGATATTGTCCGGGCGGATCAGCGGATCGGCGAGTGCCGCCGCGATATTGGTTTCGGCCGCCAGCGCCCAGCTTTGGTCGGTGGTAAAGGCGGTTGTTGAGTCGCCGGTAATGCCGAACACCGCGCCGGTCGCACGTACGGCCTGCGCATAGGCCTCCAGCTGGCCGGTCACGCCCGGCGCACTCCAATTCACGTCGGCATCGATCTGGGCGATCGCGCTGCCGGTCGCGGCCTTGAATGCCTGTGTCCAGGCCGCCAGGTCTTGCGTCGCGATCAGCCCCTCGCCGTCCTCGAACTGCACGTTGGGGAACGCTGCCTTTATCAACGCGACGTTCCCGGCAACCTGCTGCGCCAAATTGGTAATCGAAAGCTGCGGGCCGTTGCTGGCCTCGTGTCCAGCTACCAGAGGGCCATCCATGGCGACAGAATCGAGCGTTCCGCCCAGCCTGCTGATGCGTTGGACCGCATTGGAGAGCTGCGATCCCGAGGTGAAACCTTCCAGCCCATTGCCCGATCCGTTAGCCTGCACCGGGATCATCGCAGTGACCATCATCAACTTCAGATGATGCTGGCTGAGGAAGCTGAACACCTGGGTCAATTGCTGATCGGTCGCGGTCAGGACGAAAGCCTCGCTCAACACGAGCCCGGTGGACGCGCCCGCGGTAACCTGCCAGGCCCCCGGATCGCTGAACAGGCTCATGAACTGCTGGCCGGCGGGGCTTGCCTGGTTCAACGTCATGTCCGGCGGGGCGAACCACAAGGTGGGGGTCAAGCTTGTCGTCATGATTGCAGATCTCCTGGGCCGCGAGGCGGGCGCGGCCTGAGTTTGGCTGCGGATCGTTGCCGAAATCTTAACAGAAGGCAGAAATTTTGCCTTATGTATCAATTAGATACGATGGTATTGTCCAGTTGACTGCGGCTGCGTGCCGCACGATCCGGGGCGTGCGGTCGGCCACGCCTGGTTATGTGGACATCCAGTCGCGGACGTGACGAGATGGAACTGCCGGCAGGCGGTTCTTCAAGCGCCTGCACGCACCGGCGGAACGGCCACTCAGCGGCTTAGGTCACCGGATTCGTTCATGCGACCAAAAGTTACCTGGTTCCGCCGTCGTGTTTTGGCTGCGACCACAATTCGGTGGGGGTGTAAAATGCGGGGCCGCCCGGGATCAGGCGCCGTCCGGCTGACCAGAAAGCCGATCACCACGAGGTTCGCCAGATTGAACAGAACGCCGGCAATGAATGCAGGTGTGTAGGACAGGAAACCATCGTACAGGCGGCCGCCAAACCAACTGCCGAAAGCCATGCCGGTCATGGCGGAAAACAGCACCGTCGGGATCCGCCACGATGCCTCGCTCGACGTGAACAGGTCGCGGATGGTCACGGAATAGGCTGGAATGATCCCACTGAATCCCAGCCCGAATGCACCGGCAATGGTAAACAGCCCGATCTCATCACGGGTAATCAGGAAGGCGCCGATTGCCAGCATTTGGCAGGCCGAGCCGGCCAGCACGGTACGCAGTCCGCCGAAGCGGTCGGCGAAGGCCCCCCAGAACTGCCGCGAGATGAAGGCGCAGGCGAGCATGACCGACAGCATGGCGGCGCCCTGCGCGGGAGCGATGCCGATGTCGCCGCAGAACGCCACCAGGTGGGAAGAGGGTATTGCCATCGGCACGCAGCACAGGAAGCTCGCCAGGCAGACCAAAGCCATTGCAGCATTGGGCGGCAGTCCAAGTACGAGCGCATCTGCCTTGGGCGCCGCCGCCGGCCTCGCCGCTTGTGGCTCGGGTGGCGGGCGCAGCAACACCAGCAGCGGCAGCAGGGCGATCATTACCAGAGCATAGGCCAGCATTGTGACTCGCCAGCCGTAGCGATCGATGCCAACCGTCATGACCGTCGGCCAGACCATACCGGCGATGTACTGGCCCGAGGAGATCAGCGCGACGGCCGTCCCGCGCCGGCGATCAAACCAGCGGCTGACATAGACGACAAGGGGCGCATAGATGGCACCGTTGCCGAGGAAGCCGATCAGCAGCCCATGGCCGATATAAAGGGCCCACACGGTTCCAACACTGGACAGGGCGAGGCCGGACGCCGTCATCGCGGCGCCCAACATGACCGTCGTGCGGACCCCGATACGGTCGGCCAGCCAGCCCATTGGAATACCGCCGGCGCCATTGCCGACCCAGATCAGCGCGGCCGCCAGCGACAGCACCGAGCGATCGGTGTGCAGCGCCAGCTGCATCTGTTTTAGCCCGACAACAACAATGAGAGGGGCACCGAATGACACCGACAAGATAACAAGACTCAGGATAGCGGCCTGCCATGACCGCGGACCTTCAATGCTGTGCTTGACGGCTTGTTGCACCGGATGGTCCATATGAATGTGACGTTTCATGTGCATGCGATGTCTCGTCGGCAGGCAGCCATGTGTCTGCTCCGCCGTCCGCTTCGCGGGATAGTTCTTTGCCGTTTGACGACTTATGCTGTCTATCGAGGGAAGACCGGAAAGATCAACCGGCATCTGGAGACCGAGATGACAGAATCGACGGGTGCGACAGAACCTAACCGTGTACCCGAGCCGACTGGCCCGCTGAAAGGCCTGCGCGTGTTCGACCTGACCCGGGTATTGGCGGGTCCCACCTGTTCACAGATGCTGGCCGACCTGGGTGCCGACGTGATCAAGATCGAGCGGCCCGGCGCCGGCGACGATACGCGCGGCTTCGCACCCCCCTCCATGCCCGGCACCACGGAGAGTGCTTATTTCATCGGCGTGAACCGCAACAAGCGTTCGGTGACGCTGGATATCGGCCAGCGGCAAGGCCAGGAGATTGCGCTGAAGCTGATCGCTGGCTGTGACATCCTGGTGGAGAATTTCAAGGTCGGCGCGTTGGCGAAGTATGGCTTGGACTACGACCAGTTGCATGCGCGCTTTCCACGGTTGATCTACTGCTCGATCACCGGCTTTGGGCAAACCGGGCCGTATGCGCCGCGGCCGGGTTATGACAGCCTGATCCAGGGGATGGGCGGCGTCATGAGCCTGACTGGCGACCCGGATGGTCTGCCGCAGAAGGTTGGCGTGCCGGTGGCCGATCTGTTCGCTGGCTTGTATGGCTGCATCGGTATCCTGGCGGCACTGCGCCACCGTGATCTGACTGGGCAAGGGCAGCAGATCGACATCGGCATGCTGGACACGCATGTCGCCTGGCTCGCCAACCAGGGCATGAACTATTTGGCGACTGGGGAAAACCCGGTGCGCCTGGGCAATCAGCACCCCAACATCGTGCCGTACCAGGTGTTCCCCACTGCCGACGGTCACATGGTGCTGTCGGTCGGCAACGACCCTACCTTCAAGCGCTTCTGTGAGGCATTCAAGTTGACCCACTTGCTGGATGACCCGCGCTTCGCCACCAATGCCGCGCGGGTCGGCAACCGGCAGCTCGTCACCGATACATTGACACCGATCCTGCGACAACGGCCAACCGCATGGTGGGTCGAGCAGCTCGAGGCGTTGAAGATTGGCTGTGGCCCGATCAACCAACTCTCCGACGTGTTCGTCGACCCACAGGTGCTGGCGCGGAACATGGTGCTGGAGATGGCGCACAGCTCCGGCCAGACGGTCAAGGTGATCGCCAACCCGGTGAAGCTTTCGGAAACACCGGCCGACTACCGTGCCGCCCCGCCGTTGCTGGGCGAGCACACTGATGCAGTGCTGGGCGAACGCCTTGGCCTGGACGCGGCCGCGGTGGCGGCATTGCGGGAGAATGGGATCGTCTGATGGCCTTGATCCCCCACGGTGAGCCTGCTTCCGAAGCGCGATCTGCAATCGGCGGGTATCCCTTTCGGGGTAATCACCTTGGTGATCGCGATCCTAGGACCGCGGGTCATGAAGACGTCCTGCGCCAATTGCCCGCACAGGCGATTTATCTGCCGTTCGAGGCCGGTCCCTATCGCATGGCAATGGATCTGGTCACCGTGCCCGAATCGGCGTGGTTTGAACTGGACCAGCTTTATCGGGAGGAAATGACAGAGCGTCGCCGTCTGCTTGATACCGCACATGACCAGGTGTTCGCTGCCTGTCAGGTTTCCGATGCGGCGCGGGTCGAGGCACTAGCGCTGATCGTGGCAGCGCTGACGGCGCATCATCCAGAGTGGTTCACGCGGGATGGATCAAGGCTACACAACCATCTTAGCGCGGAAACCTGGGACCTGACGGCCGCCACACCGGACCCGTTGGAGGTGGCGGGGCGGCTGGTGCAAGAGGATTTGTGCCTGATCCAGAACAGCGCCGAGGGGCCGCTGTTCACCGCCGCCGTATATGTTTCCCCAGCCGCTGGCGACTGCTGGAGAAGCTCGGCAAACCGCTCGGGACGGTGCATGGACCGGTACCATTCTATGCCGAACGGCTGGCCGCGCCGGTGGACCGGTTTATGCGGCACCTGAAGGTGGGGCGTATCGCGTCGCGGCTGAATTGGTCGGTGTTGGACGACCCGGCGCTGTTCCAGCCGACGGGGAAATGGCGGCTCGACGGTGGCGCCGGCATCAGCGCGGAGAACGCCGGTGACCGGTTGTACTTGCGGGTCGAGCGGCAGACATTGCGCCGTTTGCCGGACACCGCCGCGGTGCTGTTCGGCATTCGCGTGCACTGCTATCCGATGGCGCAAGTGATCGATCGGCCCACCCGAGCGGCGACTCTGGCCGAGGCGGTTCGCGCACTGCCAACGGATATCCTCCATTATAAGAGTGTAGTGCCGTTCCGTGATGCCTTGTTAGGGTGGCTTGATCGACGATCCTGACCCAGCACATGTCCGCCGACACAACGCCGTTGCGGTTTCCATGACGCGGAGCCGCGGACAAAGCATTGATGCCGTCATTGTCCTCATGTCTGCTGCTTCAGAAAGTGAGCAAATGCGGCCAAGGTCGGTTCGGAGACATGGTGCTCGATGCCCTCGGCATCCGATTCCGCGGCTTCCGACGGTACGCCGACCGCCAGCAGCAGGTCGACCACCACGCGGTGACGGGCACGAACACGGGCGGCAAAACTCTCCCCGCCGTGGTCAGGAACACGCCGCGATAGGGCTTACCGACCGCCAGCCCCTCCCGCTTCAGTCGACCGATCGTCTTGATCGCGGTGGCGTGGGCGACGCCCAGCCGCCGGGCGATATCGGTCGGCCGAGCTTCTCCGCCATTGGTGAGGAGGTCGGAGATGAGCTCGACGTAATCCTCAAGCAGCGCGCCCGACTGGGCGCTGCGGGCCTTGCCGAAATCGGCTAGCCTGTGTGGGTTCGGCCGGTAGCGCCGCCGGCAGCGGGTCAGCGGCGGCCAGTCTACCAGGCGGCCGAGCGGGAACCCGATCGATAGATCGGCCAAGGAAACGGTCATGGGATCGACCAGGGGGTTGCGCCATGGGGAACGCCATCGGTCAGTTGCCGAGCAACAGGTCTGGCGAAAAACCACAACTTTGCAACAGGAGAATCATGTTCAGGCCGAGCACCACGAATGATGCGACGGCGGCAAGCACCTGAGTGCCTCGGCCGATCGCGAACCTCGCCATGACATCTTGTCGGCGGACCAGCACCAGCAAGGCAATCATCGGGACCGGCAGCACCAGGCTCAATACTACTTGGCTGAGCACCAGTGCGTTGGTTGGTTGCACACCGATCGCAACGATGACGCCGGCCGGCAGCATGGTTACCACACGCCGCACCCATAGCGGGATCCGGAAGCCGACGAAATCCTGCATGATGACCTGACCCGCCATGGTACCGACCACCGAGCTGGAAATCCCTGAGGCCAGCAGCGAGATCATGAATGCGCCCGCCGCCACGGCCCCCATCAGCGGCAACAGGGTATGATATGCGGTCTCAATTTCGCCGACATCCGCGTGACCACGATGGAACATGGTGGCGGCCATGGCGACCATCGCCATGTTGATCAGTCCGGCCACGCTGAGCGCAACCAACACCTCGATGTTGGAGAACCTCAACAGTCGCCGGCGCTCGCCGTCGCTACGTGCCAGCACCCGGCCGGGCATCATCGCGGAGTGCAGGTAGATGGCGTGCGGCATCACCGTGGCGCCGACGATGCCGACGGCCAGCGTCACGCTGTCGGCGTTGGTGAGTTGCGGCACCACGGCGTGGTAAGCGAAGGCACCCCAATCAGGCGGGGCAATGAATAGCTCGATCAGGTACGACAGCCCGATCACGCCAATAAAGCCGGTGATGACGAGCTCGATTGGGCGGAAGCCGCGTGACTGGATGGTCAGCAGGCCCCAGGTGATGGCGAAGGTAATGAGCAAGCCGGTCATCAGCGACAGGTGACACAGCAAACTGATACCGATTGCCGCGCCGATGGTTTCGGCCACGTCGGTCGCGATGGCAGCGACCTCACTGGCGATCCACATGGCGATCACCAGCGACCGGGGGAAGTGGCGCCGGCACATCGATGCCAGACTATGGCCGGTGACAACGCCGAGGCGGGCGGACAGCGCTTGAAACAGCATGGCGATGACGTTTGCCATGAGCACGACCCACAGCAGCATGTAGCCATGTCGCGCGCCCGCCTGGATGTTGGTCGCGAAGTTCCCCGGGTCCATGTAGGCGATGGAGGCGACGACAGCAGGGCCGATGAACGGCAGGAAGCCGCGTAGCCCACCGCGGCCACCGGATAGCACGGATTGCGCCGCGATGGTGGTGCGGCCGGACAGCGTCGGCGTCACGAGCGTATCTGTCATTGTCGGCATGGCTAATTGCAGGTTGCCTTAAAGGAAGGTGAAGTGCCGGTCACATCTTGCGTCTTACACCATAACTTGTAGCCAGTGCTACATTCAAGCTCGAGAGATGGTTAGGTGGCTGGATGTGTCAAGGCTGCTGCATGGCGGTCGTCAAAGCACGCCGCGGCGCCTGGGCCCGTGTGGAAGGCCGTACGCATGTGCGGAAGGCTTGTGGTTCGCAAACGCCATGTCGGCCAGCTTCCCCGTGACTGGAAGTATGCTAAAGGGCGCGCCCGATGCGCCATTTCCTCGACTTTGAAAAACCCATCGCCGAACTCGAAGGCAAGATCGAGGAACTACGGCGGATGTCGGAGCCCGACGGCCTTAATATCGCCGACGAGATCTCCCGGCTGACCGCGGTCGCGGACAAGCAGCTCCGCACGACCTATAGCCGCCTGACGCCGTGGCAGAAGACGCAGGTGGCCCGCCACCCGGACCGCCCCAAGGCGCAGGACTACATCGACGGACTGATTACCGAATTCACCCCGCTCGCCGGCGACCGCGCCTTCGCCGATGACGCGGCGGTGCTGGGCGGCCTGGGCCGGTTTCAGGAACGCGCGGTGATGGTGCTGGGCACCGAAAAAGGCGCCGATACCGAAAGCCGTGTGCAGCATAACTTTGGCATGGCCCGCCCGGAAGGCTACCGCAAGGCGCGCCGGCTGATCGAACTTGCCGGCCGCTTCGGGCTGCCGATATTGAGCTTCATCGATACCGCCGGTGCGTTTCCTGGTATCGAGGCGGAGGCGCGTGGTCAGGCGGAGGCGATTGCCCGCTGCATTGAGGCTTGCCTGGAGGCTCCGGTGCCAGTCATAGCAACTATTGTCGGCGAGGGCGGTTCGGGCGGCGCGATCGCACTGGCCACGGGCGACCGGGTGCTTATGCTGGAGTATGCCGTCTACTCTGTGATCTCCCCAGAGGGATGTGCCGCGATCCTGTGGCGCGACCCGGCCCAGGCGCCGGCGGCGGCCGAGGCGTTACGGCTGACCGCCGAGGACCTGCTGCGGCTGAAGCTGGTGGACCACGTGGTGCCTGAACCGCTGGGTGGCGCGCAACGTGACAAGGCGGCAACGCTGCGGGCCGTTGGCCAGGCGGTGGACGAGGCGCTGTCTGGCCTCACGGGTCTGGATGCGGCGATGCTGCGGACCAGGCGGCGGGACAAGTTCCTGGCGATGGGACGTGAGGCGGTTGGGTAAGTCCTGGGCAGGGTGGACGAGCTCAGAAATGTGCGAGGTTGATCGCCGGAGCCATGCTTACATGATGGTGAGCGCGGCCCGTGGCCTCCCTGGTGCCTGTCGAGAGCACCTCAGTCGAGCTGCATAGTCGTATTGGACAATGTCCAACTTCGAAATCCCACGCAGTCATTGCGTAGCGATAGACCACATGCCTTGGTGTGCGGCCCTTTGTGCCCTGCTTGCCCCATGATGAGCATTACCAGAGCATGAAGCAGCACGATCCGTCAGCAGCCCCCGCGCAAGACCCATCACGCCGTCAAGCGAACAGGTGCAGTGCAAAGTCGCATAAGTATTGCCTTTGCTGTGTGAACTACTTCACACCATAGCGTGACGACAAGGAGTTTACTTGGTGTCGATGCCATGGGGCTTGCCACCGAAGTTTTCGCTTTTCGTTCGCCCTGTGTGCGGGGCTTGGCTCTTTGATCCAGAACCAGGAGGATAGAATGGGTGCAAATACCGTCCAAGGACACTTCGTTGAACTACCTAATAGTATTCATCGGCTGCCGGCCGGAGCGAAGGCGCTCCGCAGAACGCCTGGACAGCGTTGGCTGGAGCTGACGCTCGGTGTCAGCCGACGCAAGGCCGTGCCGGATCTGACGCAGCTCAACGCCAAGCTGCCTGGCGAGCGGACCTATATGACCCGCGATCAACTTGCCGCGGATTACGGTTCCGATCCTGAAGCCATTCGCAAGATCGAGGCTTTCGCAAAGGCCCACAGGCTGGTGATCACGCACAACCAGCCGGCATCGGCGCGCCTGGGTCTGGCTGGCACGGTCGCCGATGTCAGCGCCGCTTTCGGGGTGACACTATTCGACTATTCGCATCCGCGGCTTGGTGCGTTTCACGCTCGCACTGGGCCGGTGCACGTTCCGGCGCAGCTCGAGGATGCGGTGACCGGGGTCTTCGGCTTCAACAACCACCGCATCTTGCGGCGTACGTTGAATGCCGCGAAGACGCCGTCGCTCGACGCCGCCAGCAAGACGAGACCCTGGTTCATCCCTAGCGAACTTGCCGGCATCTATGGTTTTCCTCAGGCGGACGTGCGACAGCAGTGCATCGGTCTGCTGGAGTTCGGCGGCGGGGTCGAGATGTCGGATCTTCCCAGCTATTTCCAGAAGATCGGGCAGCCGGTCCCGAACGTGAAAGTCGTCGCCGTCGATGGTGTTGGCACCGATCCGGCCGCCGATCCAGACTCGACTGGTGAAGTGATGCTGGACATCGATGTTGCGGGCGCGCTCGCGCCCGGTGCGAATATCGCCGTCTACTTCTCCACGTTCGACGAGAAGGGCTTGGTTGATTGCCTTAGCGCCGTGATCAATGATGCCGCAAACGATCCCGCTGTAGTCTCCATCAGTTGGGGGTGGTCGGAAAATCAACCGTTCAACAATGGCGAGATCTTGTGGTCTTCGGCAGCCATCGAGCATTGCAACGAGAGCTTCCTCGCCGTGTCGCAACTCGGTATCACGATCTGTGTCTCCACCGGCGACGATGGCTCGGAAGCGCAAGTGCAGGATGGTCGGGCGCACGTGAATTTCCCGGCAGCTAGCCCTTACGTTCTCGCCGTCGGCGGGACCACGCTGCACGCGCGCAAGGATGTCACGGGTCAGGCGCAGATCACCGAGGTGGTGTGGAATGATGGTCCCGGCTCCGGCACCGGCGGCGGTGTCAGCGACATTACGCCGGTGCCGGACTGGCAAGAGGGCAGGGTGCCGACCTCAATCAATCCAGGCCGGTTCGCCGGACGGGCGATCCCAGACGTCGCGGCCAACGCGGATCCGGCAACCGGCTATCTGACCATGTCAGGCGGCAAGATGCAGATCGTCGGTGGCACCAGCGCATCAGCACCGCTGTGGGCGAGCCTGATCACGCGCATTAATGCGGCAATGGGAAAGCGTGCCGGCAACTTCAGTGCATTGCTCTACTCCACCTTCGGTCCCGAAGGCGTGCTGCGCGACATCGCCGTCGGCAACAACGACACCAGCGGCTTGCTTGGCGGGCAATTCCCAGCTGCTCCCGGCTGGGATGCCTGTACAGGATGGGGTGTACCGGACGGCGAAAAGCTGCTCACCGCGCTTCAAGGCGGCCCGACGAGTTGACCACTCTGGGTCATCGACTAGCCGGTTCGGCAGTGGAGGGCGGACGAATGACTCCACCCTCCGCGTCCTGACCAGCCGATCCACGGGCCAGTCAGGATCCGGTCTGGGCTTCGCCCGCGGTCGCCCCAGGCAACCCGGTGCGCATGACAGTCAGCGAGAGCTTCGACTGGCATTACCCGTCGATTTCGGCAAGTCAATGCCGAGCGCACCGGCGTTAAGCCCGATTGCAGCGATGACCGGCCCACGTCATTGTTGCGGCAGGCCAGAGTGCGACAGGCTGGTGAGGGCTGCGACGTTCACCAACGTCACGGAACGGTTCGACAGCCGGATCCAACCGGCATCGCGCCACGAACCGAGCAGCTTGTTGACGCTCTCGCGGCTCAACCCGGTCATTGACCCAAGTTCGCTCTGCGACAGGAGCAGGCGCACTGAATCGCCCTGGTGCGCGCCTGGCGACCATAGCTTCGCCAGCCGCATGAGCACCTTCGCGAGGCGCGCCGCCGCGGATAGCGCGAGACTGTCGACCATCTGTTCCCTGGCCCGGTGCAGTCGTTCGCTTTCCAGCCGCAGGATCGCCGGCAGACCCTCGGGCCGGACTTCGAGTGCATGCCTGAACTGTCGTCCGTCCACCATCAACACCCGGGCGTTCACCAAGGCCGTCGCGTCAGCCTCATGCGGCATCTTGTTGAGCACGGCCATTTCGCCAAAGCAGTCCCCGGGACCGATGATGTCCAGCACCATCTCGCGGCCATCCGTCAGAGCAACGGACAATTTTATGAAGCCTTCCAGCACGAGAATGATGGTGTTGCCCGGATCGCCTTGCCGCAAGATCACCTCCTGCCGCCGTGGCGTACGGATTTTCGACCACTGCAGCAGGCCGCTCAGGTCCTGCTCCGGCAGCAGGTTGAGCAGGCGTTGCCCCGCGAGCAGCTTATGCGGCACCGCATCGGCACCAAGACCTCTTGGCGCGCCAGGCGGGGCCGAGGGTCGGTGGTTTACCGCGGCGTATGTCATCATGGATATCATCTGCGCCCCCTCATTTTCGTGATGTCGAGGCGCAAATTCCCATAGATGGCGTGAGGCTTGCGTGAGTTGGGCCAGTCGATGGAGCCGCACTGTGCGCTGTTTGCGCCACAGGAGTTGATTTACGGTTTGTGGAAATGCCGCTTTTCGTCAATCGCACGTGATTTGGTCCACGTGTGCAGGTCACCGTTGACCTGTCGCTGATTGTCGCAGGCGCCACGTGACCCAGCGCCACGGGTGACCGGGCCGAGGTACGACAAGGGTCCGGGTGCAGCTAAAGAAGCGACAGGCCGCCCGTATGCGGTGCTCCGCCGCCGGTCTCACGGATTGCGGATGCGAGCCGTTCGCCGACGATCCGGCAGGGTTCGAGCTGCAGGCCAGGTGCCAGCACACGAACCACTGGAATATCAAAATCCGCTCGTGTCAGATCCAACGAAAACGCGGTGATACCGTGCTCCGCCAGCCGCTGACTGAGGAATTGTAGGGCGCTTGCCGGATCGGTTGGGATCGCGGGTTCGGCAGCGTCGGCAACTCCGACGGGCTGCAACAGAGGACAAGCCCGTGTGTCGATCAGCGTGGTGCGTCGCAGATGCCGCAGATCGCCCTCTTGCAGCGCGTCGTCGCCGGATTCCTGGCGTTTGGCGGCAACCACGTGCGGGCCGAGCTCGACCTGGCACATTTCGAAGATGGCGGCGCGAGCGGCGTCGGCCTGGGTGAGACGGCAGCCAAGGCCGAACGCGAACCCGTAGCCGTTGGGGCCGGAGGAGACCGCGGCCACCACAGGGATGCCAAGGTCGGTGGTGATGTCGAGCAGCCAGGTATGCCGGCTGTCGTTCCCTTGGCGCAATTCCGTCAGCAGTTCGGCCGCGGCCTGGCCTGCTTCGCCCTCTGCCGGAACGGCCCGCCCCCGCCGGCCGCCGCGCCACCAAAGCGCCGCGGCGTCGCGTTCGATGAGCTCCAGTGTCGCGCGAAGGGTCGCTGCTTCCAGAGTGACGCCGGCGGCGCAGCCGGTGCTGAGCTTGAGTGGGGGATCGAAGTCCCGCTCGGCGGCAGATCGCCGAAGGCAGAGATCGGCTGGGAACCAGACGCTTTTGCCGCCGGTGACACTGCGTGCAGGGATCCAGCCGATACTCCGCGCCGGATCGACATTGCAATTGGCGAGCACGTCCGTGATGAAGCGCTGCGTGGACAGGTCCTGCTGCGTAGGCGGGGTCAGACGCCGTGCGGTGTTCGATCTGGTCGCCGGGACGAGCGAACTGGCTGAGATATTCGATGGCTTCGCCCACGCACGCCTCGAATGCTCGTCGCGGTTCGAGGCCGGAGCCCGCCATGCTGCCGACCGGTGCGCCTTGTGGTGCCGCCCCGAGCATCGCCGGGTCGGCCTCGGCGCCAAAAAACACCAGTCCTGGCGCGTCTGGGACCGGCAGCAGGAACAACCGACGGAGCATGCCGGCCACGCGCAACATGCCGGGCGCGGCCGGGTGCGGCGGCAAGGTCAGCGTCGTCATAGCCCAAATAGCGCAGCAGACCAGATCCATCGGCGCCAAGATGGCTCAACGTAGGATCGGCGACGAGTGCCGCCGCGGCCGCATTGCACCTTGCGGGCGTCGGGATTATTCCGGGTGCATCATTGGCCTCCAATCACGATTCACGTTCAACTCACACTTGTTGAGCCATCAACCCGTCCGGCGGACAGTGGCCGCCGGGCATCCCGCCCAATACAGCGGAGGAGAAAGAAGACAATGCGAGTTATTATAGAAGATGACAATGAAAACTGGCTCAGATGGGGTGAGCTTTGTAAAGTGGTGGATTGATCACCCGGGTGAGAAGCGGCCAACCACCACCGACGAGTTGGCTGATGTAATGAAGTACGAAAGGGATCATCGGCAAGATACCGGGCGCGACAAGAGCAGTCGAGATCAAAGACTATCCCACCACTGGGCCGCTCTACATCTGGCTGCCATCGAAACTTGAGCTGGATAACGAGCTTGCAAAAGTGCAACCCGGAAAGCCGTATCCCTTGCCGGGATGGTATTCCGTTGCCTTTGGTGGCGCGCACAAGGTGAATTTGGATAAAGGCGAGGGTAAAGCCTTCGCTGCCCGTCGAGTAGGCGAGTACGTCATCCAACAGTGCTGCTAGCATCGGCGCGGGCCACCGGCTCACCAGCCGTGATGATCCACGCCGTCTCGTGGGCAGTCCTGCCATGGCCAGACCGTCGCGAAGCCGTTCCCAATCTTCGCGACGGCTGATCGGATAGAGAGTGCAACAGCCATTGCACGATGGCCTCATCAGTTGCCGCCCGGTCTGCCATGCCAGTTGGCACGGATGCGGGCGAGGAAACGTTGCGCTTCGGCGGCGGCCGCATGGATTTGGCCCAGATGAGCCAGCGCTGCCGCCCGCCAGGCCGGCACCCCCCACAGCACATCCTGGGCCCGTTCGGCAGCCTCGATCGCGGCTTGGTAATTACCTCTCAGGAACTCGATATCGACCTGATACGCCCAATGCGTCGGGGTTGGCGCGACGGCGAAATCCAGTGCCTGCTTTGCCAGCTCCACTGCTCGATCCGGATTGCCACAGAAAGCCAACAGCAACGCCACGGACATGACAGTCCACGAATTGTGAGGATTAAGCTCGTAGGCAACCTCCAGGTGCATTTCTCCCGGGGTGTATTGCTTGGCCATCATGTAGGCCCAGGCAAGGCAGAGATGGGCACGCATGCTGGCAGGATCGAGCTGCACGCGCCTTACGGGCATAATCCATCGACTGCTGCTCGCGTTGGCGCGAGCGAAGAACCCCCGGATGCACGATATGCTGGATGCTGTGCATGTCGGCCAGCCCGCAATAGGCCGGAACGAAACCTGGTGCTTCCGCGATGATGTTAGTGAATTGCTGTTTCAAACGATCCCAATGCTCCGGATTGAAACTGCGGACCAAGGTCTGGCAGCGCAACCATCTGTCGTAAATGCTCAGCGAAACATCCGGCTGCTCCGAGACACGCCGCAAGCGCTCCGCGGAAAGATACACATTGAGCGCCATGGCGATGCGGCGAACGATGCGACGTTGCGAGTTCGAACCAGTTTTCCAGCTCAACTCGAAACCATCGCTCCAGATATAGAGGCCGGTCTCGGTTTCCTTCAGCATAAAGGTCATATGGACAGCGTTGCCGTTCTGCTGACCAAACATCTGCATCTCGTAGCGGCCACCGACGTCATGCACCGAGCTGCTCGATACCACATGGAATGGCGTGTCCGTCACTTGCCATTCACGGAAGCGGATCAACGAAGCGATCAGGAGCTGCCGGAACCCTTCCACGAGATGCACCCGGTCTGGATCGACCGCCTGAACCGCGGCCGGCTGAATCGAAAGCGCCAACCTTGTCTCCCGCGTCGGTGGGCTCGGCGGACTTGCCGGCGGTGCCGGCACCTCAGTGGCGCCGCGGGCAAGATGCGCCGCACCAGGCTCCGGTGCTGGAGATTGGGGCTCGAAAAGACCCGTCTTGATATCAGCTACGAGCTTCTGCGTGGCCGGCGCAGGCTCCATGCCGTAATCCTCGTCCAGCACATCCCAAAGGACTCTGTACACGCGCAAGGCATGAGCCATGTCACCGGCGGCCGCCTTTGCGTGCATGACGCGCCGGCAAGCCTCCTCATGCGTCGGATCAAGGTTGATGATCGCCTCAGCCAGATTGTTGCGCCGTTCGGCGTCCAGCGTGGGGTCCCGCATACCGGATTCCAGCGCTCGCAACAGGCGGTCCTGCAGAGAGCGCCGCTTTGCCAACAGCCAGACCCGGAATGCCGGATCGATATCGTCCAAGCCGATCAGCAAGTTATCGACCAGACCCGGTATGTGAAGCAGCGATGGATGCGCCGCGTGGTTTTCGGCTTGCTCGATGACCGACCAGACGTCGACTTCTAAGCCGGCTCGAGTCCAACTCGACTTCGCGCCACTCCGTATGCAAACCGTGATACCCCACCTCCTGAAATGCCTGTCGCAGTTCACGCAGCGTTTGCCGCAAGGAAGCCCGCGCCTTGTCTTCGCTCGATTCGCTCCAGAGCAGTCCGACCAGTCGCTCACGGGTTTCCTGATGACTCTCGCTCAATGCGATGTAAGCCAATGCAGCCCGAGCCTTCAGACTTTTGAGCCTCACCTCACGATCGGCAAACATCGCGGAAGGAGAACCAAACAGCGACAGATGTAAAATGCCGTTGCTGGCTGTGACTGATTGATGCCCGATCAAGACATTGTTCCCTTGGTCGATGCCGTTGCCGGGCGGCCGCCCCCTTTTGCGTCAGGTAAAGACCATACGCCCACGCGACGAGTATCACGCTGGCGTGCCATCGCCAACCTTGCCCCAGGACGAAACCCGCGTGATGGTATCGCGCTACTCGACCTTGAAGCCGCGTCTGATCCAGACCTCGCGCGCCGCCGGCGTTGACAGGAAGGCCAGGAAGGCCCGTGCGTCCGCGGTGTCGCCGCCTTTCGTCACCGCAAACGGATACGTTATCGGATCATGACTGTTATCGGGAAACACGCCGGCTACCATAACCGCCTTCGACACGGCGGCATCGGTGCCGTAGACGATGCCCACCGGTGCCTCTCCCCGCTCCACCAGCAGCAGGGCGGAGCGGACATCGGGCGCCGCGGCCAAACGCGGCGCGACCGTGTTCCACAGCCCCAGCTTGCGCAAAGCCTGTTCAGCGTAGATCCCCACCGGCACATGCGCCGGATCGCCGGTCGCCAGCCGCCCATCAGGACCCAGCATCCGGGCCAGATCGAAGCCGGGGCCGATGGTAACATGGACAGGATGCGTCGCCGGCACGATCAGCACCAGATCGTTGCCCAGGATACTGCGGCGAGTGCCTGGCGCGATCAGGTTGCGCTTCACCAGGTAATCCATCCACTGCTCGTCTGCCGAAGCGAAGACATTCACCGGTGCTCCCTGCTCGATCTGGCGCGCCAGCGTGCTGCTGGAGCTGAAGGACAGCCGCGGCGGCTCGTGTCCCGCCTTCTCCCACAGCGCTGAAACGTCCTTCATGGCATCCGTCAGGCTGGCAGCCGCGAACACGGTCAATGCTTGCGCGTGGACCTGCAACGGGGTCACTAGCAATAGCAGGAACAGGAGAAAGCGCATGGAGACTCGCAAGGTCAGGGTTTCATCAACGGCGTGGTGCCGGCAATCGTCAGAATCTGATCCCGCGTCAGGACGCGCCCATAGACAACTGTATTGAACATGGCCGCAAGGCTGACCGGATCGCCGCCGCGCAGCCAGGCCAGGCCGAGCAGGCGGTTGATAGAGGGCGGTTCTTCGATCCAGCCGAAGGGCGTTGAAGGGGCGATATAGGCCTTTCCCTCACGCACCGCCCGCAGACTGCCCCATGCCTCGGAATGCGCCAGCGCGTCCTGCATGGCCGGGTCGGACAGGATGATGATGTCCGGATCGAGCGCGCGAATCGCCTCCAGACTGGTGGATCGGAACGTTCCGGTACCGTCCGGAGCCACCACGTGCCAACCCAGACGGGAGAAGACCGCGGTCACGTCGCTGTCGGGCGCGGCGGCCAGCATCCCGTCGGCGCCGCGCGCATAAAATACGCGCGGATGGACATCGGCCGGCACTGGCAGCGCCAGGATCGTTTCGGCAAAGCGGGCGACGGCTTCGGCCTGTGTTTGTTGGTGCAGCAGCTTACCAAGGGTGCGGGCGACTTGCGGGATCTGATCCAGCGCGCCATCGAACAGCAGCGTTGGGACGCCGGTCCGCTGCTGTGTCTCCTGCGCCAACTGCTTGTAGCGAGGCGACACCGTGCCATAGTCGATGATCAGGTCTGGATGCAGCGGTTGGATCGCTGCCGTCGCATCCTGCTTGGCCGTCAACCGCGGCACCTGGGGCAACCGGGCCGCCGCCGGAGCCAAGGCAGCACGGGCCGGTTCGGCTATCGGCAAGGAAAATCCGACCATCTGCCCGGGTGCGATGGCCGCCAGAAGCACCGCGGCGGGCGGACCGGCGGGCAGCACACGATCTATCCGGTCTGGTACGGTAACGACACGCCCGGTTGCATCGGTAACTTCCGCGGCGAGGGAGGCCGACGCCACGAACAGCACGATCAAGCCTAGCACCAGGCGTTTCATTCGGGTGATCTCCTCGCCCGGACCCTATAGGCATCGGCATACAGCGGCAACCGATCGTGCGGCAATCCGCTTGCAAGCTCGCCTCTGGGTCGGATGTAGAATGTTTGGCACGGTCAATTGATCTCCGGCGCGTGCCGTGTTTCGGTGTTGCATGGCTTCGTCAAAGGCAACATTGGCAACAAGACCGGCGGCTGCCGGCAAAGCGCCCAATCGGCCAAGCACCAGCCGGTTGAGCATACGGCTCGACCTGGCGTCCGGCGCGCGCATCGGACCCGGCAAGGTTGCTGTCCTGGAGGAGATTGCTCGGTCCGGCTCGATTTCCGCCGCCGGTCGCGCGTTGCATATTTCCTACCGCCGGACCTGGGAACTGGTGGAGGACCTGAATGCCTCCCTGGGGGCGCCTGTGGTGCAGACGGCGGCGGGCGGCAGCGGCGGCGGCGGCGCCAGCCTTACCGAATTGGGGCAGGCGGTGATCGAGCGTTATCGCGCGATCGAGGATGACTGCGCCGCCGCCGCCCGTAAGCACTTGGCCGCGCTGCAGCGAATCTCACGCACCCGATAAGCCCAAATTTGAATCGATCGCGGCGGCACCGGACATGCATGTCTGGGGCGGCGTTCGACCGCCGGACAGTCTTGCCGCGCGTTCAGGCGTTACTCAGCCTGTAGGCCCAGACGAGCAAGTGTCAGGTGAATGATCGAGGCGAGGCTGCGCCAGGTGCCGGCATGCGCTGAAGCAGGAGGGTGGCAATGGATGATGGCGAAATTGGTTACCTCGGGGCGGCTGAACTTGGCCTGCTGTATCGGGCGAAAAAGCTCTCGCCGGTCGAGGTGACCGAGGCCATCCTGCGGCGGATCGACCGCGTGGACCCCGGCGTCAACGCGATGATGAGGCTTACTCCAGAACACGCAATGGCGGCTGCCCGTCGATCAGAGGGCGTGTTCACGCGCGGTGAGGCGTCCCGTCTGCTGGAGGGCGTGCCCGTGACGATCAAGGATCTGCAGCACACCAAGGGGGTGCAGACCGACTTCGGCACTTTCATACTGCGCGGCACCATCCCGGAGGTCGATGCGCCCTGCGTATCCCGGCTGCACGACGCCGGCGCGATGATGCTCGGGAAGACAACCACTCCGGAGTTTGGCTGGAAGGGTGTCAGCCAGAGCCCGGTGTCCGGCATCACGCACAACCCCTGGGCAAAAGGGTTGAATGCAGGCGCCTCCTCTGCCGGTGCGGCGGTCGCCGCGGCGTGCGGTTTCGGGCCCTTGCATCAGGGCGGCGACGGCGCCGGCTCGATCCGCATGCCGGCGCATTTCTCCGGCGTGTATGGGTTCAAGCCGACGCATGGCCGGGTGCCTAACTGGCCAATGTCGAACAACGACTTTGCGACACATATCGGGCCGCTGACCCGCAGCGTGGTCGACGCGGCACTGATGACGCAGGCGATGGCGGGGCCGCATCCCTGGGATTACACTTCGCTGGAAGCGGCGCCGCGGAACTATGCCTCCCATCTGCGGGCGGATTTACGTGGCAAGCGGATCGCGTTCAGCGCGGATCTCGGCCATGCCCGGGTCGATCCGGCGGTCGCGAACGCCGTGGCCGCCGCGGTGGGCGCGTTCGAAGAAGTTGGGGCGACCGTCGAGACGGTGACGCCGGCATGGGGGAAGCTTGGGCCCGAGCTGGTTCGGTTCTTCTGGCCGGCGACGTTTTCCGGCCGGCAGCAGTATCTGGCCGAGTGGGAGAACCGCATGGATCCCGGCTTCGTCGCTCTAATCCGCGCATCCGAGGGCGTTTCGGCGGCACAGTTCATGCAGATGCGGGAGCGTCGATTTGCCTATGTCCAGGCGATCCACGCGTTCATGGAGGATTGGGATTTTCTGCTGTCCCCAAGCGTCAGTGTCGCGGCATTTCCGGCCGACCGTCTGCAACCCGAGCATTGGCCGCAGCATCCGTGGGACTGGCTGATGTGGGCGGAGTTCTCCTATCCGTTCAACTGGTCCGGCAGCCCGGCCGCCAGCGTACCATGCGGTTTCACACCGGAGGGGCTGCCGGTGGGGCTGCAGATCGCCGGAAAGCGCTTCGATGACCTTGGCGTGCTGCAGGCCAGCGCAGCGTTCGAGGCCGCGCGACCCTGGGTCGCAACGCCGGCCCCCGTTGGCTGGATGATTGTTATCAGCAAACAACAAATTCGATCTCGCGCAAGGACATTGACATAAAACGCCGTCGTTTTCTGGCCGCCTTCACCGCTGTACTGACAGCTCTGGCGGCAGCGACTTCGATGACCGCTGTGTCACTGAAAACGAACAGTCTGGCCGAGTGGCGGGGACGATATGATTGTCGCCCCCGCTCTCTAACTCGCTGCTTGGCCTACAACCCCGCTTGGCTGACGAACTTGGAGTTCAGATAGGCTTCGATGGCTTCCGATCCGCCTTCCGACCCATAGCCTGAATCGCGCACGCCGCCGAATGGAACCTCGGGCAGCGCCAAGCCGTGATGGTTGATCGACATCATGCCGGCCTCCACCGCCGCGGCAATAGCATTGGCGGTCTTCGCCGAACGCGTATAGGCGTAGGAGGCGAGGCCATAGGGCAGGCGGTTGGCCTCGGCCACCACATCATCAAAACCGCGGAACGGCGAGATGACGGCCAGCGGGCCGAACGGTTCCTCGTTCATGACGCGGGCTTCCCGCGGCACGTCGGTCAGCACCGTCGGTTCGAAGAAATTGCCCTTGTTGCCAATGCGGTTGCCGCCGGTGCGGATCGTGGCACCTTGCTGCGTCGCGTCGGCGATCAGGGCTTCCATCGCGGCGACCCGGCGCGGATTCGCCAGCGGTCCCATCGTCGTGCCGGCCTCCAGCCCGTCGCCCACTTTCACCGTTTTGGTATGGGTGACAAAGCCCTGGACGAACTGATCGTAGACCTTCTCCTGCACCAGCATGCGGGTTGGCGAGACGCATACCTGGCCGGCATTGCGGTATTTCGCGCCGGCCAGCAGACGGCTTGCCGCATCGACATCCGCGTCGTCGAAGACAATGGCCGGCGCATGGCCGCCGAGTTCCATCGTCACTCGCTTCATGTGCAGCCCGGCCAGCGCCGCCAACTGCTTGCCGACCGCGGTCGAGCCGGTGAACGACATCTTGCGGATGACCGGATGCGGGATGAGGTACTCCGAGATCTCAGCCGGCACGCCATAAACAAGATTGATCACGCCGACGGGCACCCCAGCATCGGCGAAAGCACGGATCAATTCGGCGGGTGAGGCAGGGGTTTCCTCCGGCGCCTTGACGATGATGGAGCAACCGGCGGCCAGCGCGGCCGACAACTTTCGCACCACCTGGTTAATCGGAAAGTTCCACGGCGTGAAGGCAGCGACCGGCCCGACCGGTTCCTTGATCACCAACTGATAGACGCCCTCGGCCCTGGCAGGGATGACGCGGCCGTAGGCGCGCCTGGCTTCCTCGGCGAACCAGTCAATGACATCGGCGCCGGCCAACACCTCGCCCTTGGCTTCGGGTAGCGGCTTGCCCTGTTCCAGCGTCATCAGTTCGGCAATGGCGTCGGCGCGGCTGCGCAGAATGTCAGCCGCCTTGCGCATCACTTTGGAGCGGTCATAGGCGGAGACCCTTTTCCACTGACGGAAACCCTTGTCGGCTGCGTCCAGCGCCCGATCGAGGTCCGACCGGTCAGCGTGGGCAACGGTGCCAATCTTTTCCCCAGTGGCGGGGTTGACCACGGGAATGGTGCGGCCGGAGGCGGCCTTGGTCCAGGTCCCATCGATGAAAAGCGAAACGTCGGTATACATTCCTTCTGTCCTTCTGCTCGCGGACTGTGCCGGCCCTTGTCGGCTGCCCAGCAGATGGCCTCACTGCGGTGGACCGTCAACCGTGGACCGGGGCGGGCTGCGGACAGGCCTATTCATGCATCACGCCGAATGCGTGCCAAGGCCGCCGCCGGCGATCCGGCCGGTCTTGTCACGCCGCCGAACCGGTGGTTCAACGGGGCGCCTGTCCGTCGGTGCTTCTCTCACGGCCGCCCGGCCAGCAGTTCTGCTTCCTCCAGCCAGGCAGGTTTCCGGTGCCTCATTCCATTGCGCCATTGCTGGCCATCACCGTGGCATTAGCCATCGCGGCCAATCTGTTTCCCATCGTTGCCAATGCGACTCCGCCAACCGGCTTCATCCTGGTGGAGGCAGACGCCATCAAGGTTGAACAAGCCTGGGCACGTGCGTCCGCCGGCAATGCCGCCACCGGTGCGGCTTATATGACGGTGATCGGCGGCACGCAGCCTGACCGCCTGATCGGCGTTTCCACCGACGTTGCGGCCACCGCCGAGGTGCACGAAAGCTTCACTGATAACGGCGTTATGAAGATGCGCCCGGTGGCGGGGCTGCAGATCCCGCCAGGCCAGACGATAACCTTCGCGCCCGGCGGCTACCACGTCATGATGATGGGCCTGAAACGGCCGTTGCTGGCGGGACAGAGCTTTCCGCTGACGCTGCGCTTCGAGCATGCGCAGCCGATCGCCGTCGAAGTGCGCGTCCGCCCGCTAGGTCAGGGCGCCTCGACGGACAATTCGATGGGCGGTCATGACCAGATGCATATGCGGTGAGATGCATATGCGGCGGGGCAGGCCGCCCGCTGTAAGGCTGACAGCCCGAACACTCACGAAGCTGAGCGGACGGCCGTAGCGACCTGTCTGGGTACGGCTACCTGACCGCCGACGCTGGCTATCAGCCGGGTCGCGCCGATGAGGCTGGTGCCGAAACGGATATCGCTGCGTGATCCTTTCCGGAGTCGGTCTGATTCTGCTCAGGCCTGTGGCGCGGTCCACAGCAAGCCGCGGTGTTTCCTCATAAGGTTTGTTTCGGAAAGTTTAGAAGTCCGTCCTAGGCCCGCGCTTTTTTCTGCCTCAAGCATGAACTCAGGAGACAGACATGGCGAACGGACACGTGTTACCCAGACAGATTGATCAAACAACGATCTCGAACATGACGTTGGGGTCGGCCATGCAGGACGTTTCACCAGAGCAGCTTGTGCTGGTCTCCGGCGGCGTTCCCGAACCGTCCTGCACGGACGTGCGGGTGCGGGACGGCTACGTCATCGTCTGCAAGTAGACTTGATGAAATTGCTACCAACCCTGAAAGTATCAGATATGTCTCGTCCGGAACCCGTTTCGCCGCCCTCCGACCAAGAGTGAATCGCGATCAAAGCTTGAGCCACCGCGCACATTATCCGCTGAACAGCTGGAGATTGTCGCCGCCGGCAGTGCGGCTTTTGTCGCCACTAATACTGGATTAGGAACGACGCACGGCTACACGCCCGTCCTTCATTAGCGGCTGGATGCATCGCTGGCATTCCACCGATGCCTCGCCCGCGCGCTGCACCGATCAGATAGGAGAATTCTGATGCGCAACGACTGCCCGCCCCCGGCACGTCGACTGCCCGAGCACGCTGCCGCTTTGCCGGATCAGACGTACGTGCCGCTGGTTTCATCAGGAGGGCAAGGCCGCGTGCCTGCGCTGCCCACAGGTTGTCACCGAACGAAGCGACGCGTCGGACGTCGATCTTGCGATCGCCGGCGAAGCGCGATGACAACACCCGTGAACACCGCGCCTCCTTGCCGCGGGCGCGCCCGCCCGTCTTTCCGTGGCGTGAGGCGGGCATGAACCAGACCCCGGCTCGACCCCTGTTCCGGCTCCAGGCGGTCGAGTTCCGCAGCGGCCGACTGTCATCCGGCACCACCATGCGGACGCTGGCCAGCGCCAACCGTGTCCTGCACTTTGCCGGCGGCACGCTGCATGTTGCAACGCCTATGCCCGCGCTGGACCGGATGCCACAAACTGAGCCGGTGCGGCTTGCTCCGCAGCACGAGGTTGCTGCCTGATGCGGCGCCTGCGTGAAGCCAGGGATCTTGCTCTGTCTTGCTGGTAATCCTAGCCTCCAGAGCACTGGGCAGGAGACCAAAATCATGACGGACGCTCTGACGCTGGTGATTCGTGGCGGACTTGTCGTCGACGGCACAGGCGGCGCGCCATTCGAAGCCGACGTCGGCGTTTCCGGCCAACGCATCGTAGAGGTTGGCCGCATCGCCGGTCGCGGCGCCGAGGAGGTTGATGCAAGCGGGCTGCTGGTCACGCCGGGCTTCGTCGATCCGCATACCCATTACGACGCGCAGGTGATGTGGGCGAACCACCTCACGCCCAGTTCCAGCAACGGCGTCACCACGGCGCTGATCGGCAATTGCGGCGTCGGCTTCGCACCCTGCAAGCCGGAGCAACGCGAGATGCTGGTGCGCCTGATGGAAGGCGTGGAGGACATCCCCGAGCCGGTGCTGACCGAGGGCTTGCCGTGGGACTGGCAGAGCTTTCCGGACTATCTCGATCGACTGGAGGCGCGCCGCTTCGACATCGACGTCGCGACGCAGGTGCCGCACGCGGCGCTGCGTGTATTCGTCATGGGCGAGCGCGGCGCGGCGCGCGAGCCAGCCACCGAAGCCGATCGCCTGGCGATGGCGCGGCTTGCCGCCGAGGGCATTCGGGCGGGCGCCCTCGGCTTCTCCACCTCGCGCACGCTCAACCACAAGACGGTTGACGGCCAGCCGACGCCGACGCTGGATGCCGCGGAGGAGGAGCTGACCGCAATCGCCCAGGCGATCGGCCAGACCGGCGCCGGCTGGTTGCAGGTCATTGCCGATTTCGGCGACGCGCTGGGGTCCGAATTCGCGATGCTTCGTCGCCTGGTTGCCGTCTCCGGCCGGCCCATGACGACGACTGTCCTGGAGCGTGATTCGAAGCCGCGCGAATGGTCTGAATTGCTCAGCATGATCGCGGATGCCAACACAGCCGGGCTGCCGATGACCGGCATGGTGCTGACCCGGCCAACCGGCATCCTGCTCGGCTTCGAAATCTCGCAGAATCCGTTCGTCGAGTGCCCAAGTTGGGGCGAGATCGCGCATCTACCGTTTGCCGGCCGTCTCGCCGCCCTGCGGGATCCCTCACTGCGTGCGCGGCTGCTCGATGAAACGCCGAGTGATCCGGCTCTGGCGAGGCGGCTGCGACGGTGGGACCGCATCTTTCCTCTTGGCGATCCGCCTGACTACGAGCCATCCGCCGAGCGCAGCATAGGCGCCGAAGCGCGCCGTACCGGTGTAGATCCCGCGGCGCTTGCCTATGACCGGCTACTGGAGAAGGACGGGCATACGATCCTGTATCGTCCGCTGAGCAACTATGCGCACGGCACACTGGATACGGTGCGCGAGATGATGGCGCATCCAAACACCCTGATTGGCCTTGGCGACGGCGGGGCGCATGTTTCCATTCTCTGCGACGCCTCGGCGATGACCTACGGGCTGACGCATTGGACGCGTGACCGTGCCTCCGGACGGTTCCCTTTGGAGTGGATGGTGCGCCGCCTGACCTTGGACAATGCCCGCGCGCTGGGCTTGCACGACCGTGGCGTGGTGGCACCGGGGCACAAGGCGGACCTCAACGTGATCGACCATGCCCGCCTGCGCCTGCATGCACCCCAGGTGGTCTATGACCTTCCGGCGGGTGGACGGCGACTGACGCAACGCGCCGACGGCTACGTGGCGACGGTTCTTTCGGGCGAGATCGTGTCTCGTGAAGGCGTCGCCACCGGTCGCCTGCCGGGAAGGCTGATTCGCGGCGCACGGGCCGGCTGAGCGGCTGCCGTTGCGCAAAGCAATCCGGAGGGAAGGAAGCGCTAGTGCCAATCTATGACATTGTCATCAAGAATGGTCTGATTTTCGACGGTTCACGTGTGCCGCGCTATCGCGGCGATGTTGCCATCCGCGACGGTGTGATCGCCGCCATCGGCCGTATCGCGCCAAGCGACGCCAGGCGGGTAATCGACGCAACCGGGCTGCACGTCGCGCCAGGGTTCATCGACCTGCACACCCATTACGATGCCCAACTGTTCTGGGACCCCTACTGCACGCTCTCTGGCTGGCATGGCGTGACCTCGGCCGTCATTGGCAATTGCGGCTTTGGCTTCGCGCCTGTCGCACCCGAGATGCGCGAGCGCGCGATGTTGAGCATGACCCGTGTCGAGGCCATTCCGTTTGCCTCGATGAAGCAGGGGATGCCGTGGGACTGGACAAGTTTCCCCGAGTATCTCGACAGTGTGGAGCGGTCGCCCAAGGCCATCAACATTCTGCCCTACATTCCGCTCGCGCCCCTGCTGATCAGCGTGCTCGGCTTTGATGACGCCAAGGCGGGCAAAAAGCCGACCGACGCGCAGCACGGCGAGCTGTGCCGTTTGCTCGAGGAGGCGCTGGATGCCGGCGGCTGCGGCTGGTCGGCCCAACGATTGATGCCGGACGGGCCGTCCGCGGTGCAGCTTGATTACGACGGCACGCCGATGGTCACCGACGTCATGCATGACGAGACTTGTGAGGTGCTGGCCGGCGTCCTCGGCAAGCGCAACGCCGGCTTCATGCAGATGACGATATCGTCTGGCAGCTACGCGCATGATCGCGGGCACATGGAGCGACTCGCCACCATCAGCGGACGACCCATGCTGTGGAACGTCGTGCAGGCTTATGACCACAAGCCGGAGGTGCATCGCGGCGCGCTTGCATGGCTGGCGAGCTGCCGAGAACGCGGTATCCGGGTCTACGGTCAGGGTCTGACCACTGACGCCGGCTTTGCTTTTACGTTCGAGGACTGGAACCTCTGGGACGACAAGCCAGCCTGGCGGGACGCGACGCTCGGCACTATAGCGCAACGATTGGCCAAGCTGGCCGATCCTGCGCGCCGAGCGGCCCTGCGCGCTCAGGTGCCGTTGACTGTTACGGGTCCGATTGGCGGCATTGTCGTGACGGGTCCGCGCACGCCGGAAACCGAACGCTGGCTCGATCACACCATCGAGCAGGTGGCCACCGCACTCGGCAAGCATCCGGTCGACGCAATGCTTGACATCGCCGTTGCCGACGGATTGGCGACCGAGTTCTTCGCGGCTCCGCCGAACGTTTCGCTGCAGCACCTCAAGGAGATCGTCAACGACCCTTACGTTCTTTTTGGCGTGTCTGATGGCGGCGCACATACAAAGTTTCTGACTGCCGGCCGATATCCGACCGAGACCCTGGTCAAGATCGTGCGCGAGCACGGCATGCTCAGCCTGGAAGAAGCCCATTGGCGGCTGTCTGCGTTACCCGCGACGCTCGCTGGCTTCACCGATCGCGGCGTACTGCGTGTCGGTGCTCCGGCGGACGTTGTTATTTACGATTACCCAAGGCTGGAGGTGATACCGAGCGAGATTGTGCACGACCTTCCCGGCGGCGAATGGCGGCGTGTGCAACGTGCCCGTGGGTATCGATACGTGCTGGTGAACGGCGAAGTCACGATCGAGGATGACCGCGAGACCAACACTTTTTCGGGTCGCCTGCTCCGTAATGGCGGCAGCGTGGCGGCTTACGGAGCCTGAATGTCCAGCGGTGTAGACGAGGCTCAGGCGCGGCGCGCAGCCAGTGTCACCATCGGCGCAATGCTGTGCAGCCGCGCTCGGCTGCATCCCGAGCGGATCGCCATCGTCGATGGCGCGCGACAATTGAGCTTCGCCGCGTTCAACACGCGGGTAAACCGGCTCGCCGATGTGCTACGGAGGCTCGACATCGCGCGTGGCGACCGGGTGGCGATTCTGTCGGAAAATCGTTGCGAGTACCTCGAGTTAATATTTGCCGCCGGCAAGCTTGGGGCAATTGTTTGTGCCCTGAACTGGCGGCTTACCCAATCCGAGCTGCTGCACTGCGTGACCTTGACCTCTCCCACGGCGACGTTTGTTTCGCCCGCTCATGCCGGCGCGGTTGCGTCGCTCTCGGCGGTATTGGGCGAAACGGTCATGCTGGGCGAGGACTATGAACAGCGCCTTGCCGTTGCGAGTGCCGAGGAGCCCGAGATCGCGGCCGAGGCCGAGGATGGGCACGTCATCCTCTATACCAGTGGCACAACCGGAAAGCCGAAGGGGGCGCAGATCAGCCATCGCGCGCAGCTTGCGCGGATGCATTCAAGCTGCGTGGATTTCGATCTGGCGCCGGGGGACGTGTTCGTCGCCTGGGCGCCGATGTTCCACATGGTCTCTACGGACCAGTCGATCCATGCGCTGTGCCTGGGCGGCAAGGTGATCATCATTCCTGGCTATGATGTCGATCGCATTCTGCACGCGGTCGAGACCGAGTCTCTGTGGTGGCTTGTTGTGATGCCCGGCATGATCGAAGACATGATCGCCGGCGCCAAGCGTCGCCGCACCGAGCCGCGCGGGATCAAGCTGATCGGCGCCATGGCTGACCTCGTGCCGCGCCATCAACTGGCGGAAATTACCCGTCTGCTGCGCGCGCCGTACGCCAATACGTTTGGCGCGACGGAAACCGGGTTGCCGCCCGCGTCAGCCGGACGGGTGGCGATCGGCGCCGCGCCGGCACGCCTGAACAAGGTGCCAAGCGCGAGCTGCGTGTTCAGGCTGGTCGATGCGGACGATTGCGATGTGCCGGATGGCACGCCAGGAGAGCTCGCCATTCGTGGACCGACTTTGTTCAGCGGTTACTGGAACGCGCCCGAGACCAACGCGCAGGATTTCCGCGGCGGCTGGTTTCACATGGGCGACGTGTTCGTCCGCAACCCGGACGGCACGATCGCCTTTGTTGATCGGGTCAAGTACATGATCAAGTCCGGCGGTGAGAACATTTATCCGGCCGAGATCGAGCAGGTCCTTCTGGCGGATCCCCGCGTGGCCGACGCAGTGGTCGTGCGTCGCGCCGACGCGGCCTGGGGCGAAGTGCCGATCGCCTTCGTTGCACGCCGTGACGACGAGATCACCGAGGCGGACTTGATCGAGGCTTGCCGGCGTAACCTCGCCGGCTATAAGCGCCCCAAGGAGATCCGTTTCATCGGCATCGATGAACTGCCGCGCAGTACCACCGGAAAGATCCAGCGGCACGTGGTTGAGAAGTGGCTTTTGAAGGGCGCGGAGTAAGGCCGAGCGGGTAATTCAGATTCCCGCTGATTGAAGCTGCGACGGGCGCGCCAGTGGCCTCGCGGTTCAAGCGGGCCATGGCGCTATCATATTACGTAAGGAGGCCGCAAATGCATGATTTGCTTCCGCAGCGCCGCAACCTGCTGCTGGGGTCGTTGCTCGCTGCCATGCCGCTGGCGATGGCTGACCAGGCACGGGCGGGAGAGCTCGATCCCACGGCAACCATGATTACTTTACCCGATCAAATCGCCTGGAAAACCCGACCGGACTGGCCGCACGACAGTGTCGCCTCGGCCGTTCTGTTCGGCGACCTTGATAAGCCGGAGTTGTACTGCACACTGATCAAATGGTATCCTGGATACATGAGTGCACCGCACACCTATGTCACGGATCGACTTTGCGTCGTAGTTTCCGGCACCTGGTGGGTGAACAGCGGCAGCGACTTTGATCCAGCGCATTGTGTACCAGTACCGGCCGGCACGTTCATTCGCCGGGTTGCGCACACGCCGCATTACGACGGCGTGATTGCGACCGGTGTGGCGCCGGCCGTGATTGCAATCTGCGGAATGGGACCTGTCGGTCAGAAATATATTCAGGCGGATAAACCGGGCTGGCGCAAGGTGTAACCGAAAGATCGTTGGCCGGCGTTGGATGATCGAAAAATGCTTTAGCCACTCTCCAGCTTTGGCAGCCGGCCGACGCACCGCCAATGTCAGTGCCGTCGCTGCCAAAAGACTACAAGCCATGAACAGGAATGAGGCGGCGTCGCTGCCGGTCGCCCCATTCAGAAAACCCACCAGATAAGTGCCGATAAACGAACCGAGCGCGCCGAAGCTGTTGATCAGCGCGATCGCACCCCCAGCGACGTTACGCGGCAGCAACTCAGTAATCCAAGCAAAGAACGGACCGTATGGTGCATACATCGCCGCGCCTGCCAGCACCAGCAGTGCATAGGACAGCCAGTAGTTTGATCCACCGATGACATAGGATCCATAAAGCGCCGCCGCTCCCACTAGCATAAACGGCCAAACCACATCCCGTCGTGCGAGGGTGCGGTCCGACAGGAAGGAGGTGCCAACCATCAGCAGCGCGGCTGCAAGATAGGGTACGGCCGACAACCAGCCAATCGCAATGATTCCCAGTGAGGACCCAGTCTTCAGCATCGACGGCAGCCATAGAATAAAGCCGTAGATACCGACGCTCCAGAACAGGTACTGGGCCGTCAGCAACAGCACCGCCGGAGTACGGAACGCTGCGGCATAGTCGCGCACCGGCGCAAGCTGCTGCTGTTCGGCGGCGAGATGGGCTTCGATTTCCTGAGCGCTGTCGCCGAGCCAGGCAGCTTGTCGCGGCTTATCTTCAACCAGACGCCACCAGATCAGGGCCCACAGGATCGGCGGCACGCCTTCGGCTATGAACATGCCGCGCCAGCCGATCGCGTGCGCCAGGTAGCCTGAAACCACCGACATCCATAACACTGTCACCGGATTGCCCAGAATCAAGATGGTATTTGCGCGGGAACGCTCCGCGCGCGTGAACCAATGGGACAGAAGGATCAACATTGCCGGCAGCACAGCGCTTTCAACAACGCCGAGCAGGAAGCGATCAATCGCGAGCAGCCAGACATTGTGCAGCAGCCCGGTGGCCGAGGCTAACATGCCCCAGCCGATCATGCTCCAGAACACCAGCCGTTTCGCGCTTCGGCGCTCGGCATAGATGGCGCCAGGGATTTGGAACACAAAATAGCCCAGGAAAAACAGCGCCCCGAGCAGCGCATTGGTTTCGCCACCAATATGTAAATCCGTCGCCATGCCGGACGCGGCGCCGAAACCGTAGTTCGCCCGGTCCACATAGGCAAAACTGTAGGTGACAAAGATCGCCGGCATTAGCCGCAGCCAGCGACGTGATGCGACCCCTGTTATGGTGGGTTCCGATTCTCCAGATCCGCCGGGAGCCAAAGTGCTTACTCCGCCGCGTGCCGTAATTCCAATGGTCGGACGACATGCTTGAGCTGCTCTTCATATACTTTTTGCCAGTCTTCGCCCTGCATCAAGCATTCACCACTTCGCGCGCGGGCGTACACATCCGGGGCATCGACGCCGGGCGGCACGAGTCCATGATCGCGGAGCGCTCGGGCAGCCAGCAGCAAACGGCGGCGCGTGCGGGTGATCATCTGATCACTCGGTGCAAGATGCTCAAAGCTGTGATCAACGATCGGTCCCATGCTCTCGGTAATCGCCTGGTCTTGCATGTGGATATGGCTGATCCCGGTGTAAATGACGTCGTTGCGTTGCGCATCACGATCGATCAGGTAGTCGTTATCCGCGTTGACCGCTGGTCGCCACCGTCCGTACCAGTCGGTGCTTGCTGGCAGGTAGTCAAGCTCCGGCTTCGCACCTGGGATCGGCTGGTCACCCTTGAGCGCAGGCATGCGCGACATCTTCTTCCAAGTGAGGCTGATGAACATGGTGTGCGTGTCGTCCATCGGCACCCAGGCCCGTGCCTGCACGCGATCGATCATGTCACCCTGCGGCACCCAGGTCCAGAACGGGAAGCCGAAATGGGCGAACCGCCAGTACGTCTTGCCGTCCTCGGCTGGACGGTATGCGCTGTACATCGTGCCCCAATCGGTATCGGCGACCTGGTAGGCGGGCGCCCGGTTCCCGACCTGATATTTCAGCATGTTGTCATCCGCTACCTGCTCGGGCCGCACGCTGCCGACGTGCAGGAAGCCAAAATGCGATGTATCGATGTCGCCTTCGAGCGCTTGCAGCCAGTTGCAAGCACGCTGCACGAACATTGGTTGCAGCTCCGCCTCGTCGAGCAAAGTCGCCTCGATTTCCGGCAGCTTGGGTGCCTCAGCGCGCGAGCCCAGGTAGACCCAGATCAGTCCTGCGCGCTCAGCCACGCGATAGGCCTTTGCCTTGACCTTATGTTTGAAGTCCTGCTCGGCCGGCAGATTCGGCATGTCAATGCAATTGCCCTCGGCGTCAAACTTCCAGCCATGATAGACGCAGCGGATGCCAGCATCCTCGTTGCGGCCAAAGAACAGCGAGGCGCAGCGATGTGGGCAGCGGTGGTCCAATACACCGACGCGGCCGATGCCGTCGCGGAAGGCGATCAGCTTCTCGCCCAACAGCATCAGCCGGAGCGGGTCGCCCTTGCTTGGCACTTCCGATGATTTTGCTGCGGGGATCCAATACTGCCGCATGAGCTCGCCCATTGGCGTGCCAGGGCTGATGCGGGTCAGCTCTTGGCTCTCGATCGCGTTGGTCATGTTTCTCTCCCACGCCGCGTGATGGCGGTATGGCCAAAGGCTATGGGCCATGATCGTGTTCCGTCAATCGCCGCAGGCGCCTGCCAACGCGGCTGGTTTACGTCCGCACCAAGATCCGCGGCCAATGTCCGCGGTACGAGCCGGGCTGACCTGAATGGGGGGCTGCGCGCGTCCGACCGTTACTAACCCGGCGGCTCGCGAGATTTTCGTCGGCATCTGTCCTGGAACCCAGCCGCACGTTGAAGCCTATCCATGACGCCGACGGTCTAAGCACTATCGCATACGAGCAATCGTGCCTTCAGGCTTGATGCTGCCGACCTGCGGGCGGCAACATCGTGGAGGGTGCACTGACATAAGTCCGGACAAAGGCATAAGCTGCCTGGCTGGACAAGAGAAGACTGCAACGAAATAGCCAAGGGAACAGCAATGACGGACACCCTCATCAAGGTCGACCTGTCGCAATCTGCCTACGACAACGACATGATCCATAATCGCTGGCATCCGGACATTCCAATGGTCGCCACGGTCAAGCCCGGCCAGGATTTCATTATCGAGTGTTACGACTGGACCGGCGGGTTCATCAAGAATGACAACTCAGCTGCCGATGTGCGCGACATCGACCTCAGTATCGTGCATTTCCTGAGCGGTCCGGTCGGCGTCGAGGGTGCTGAACCAGGCGACCTTCTGGTGGTGGATTTCCTCGACATTGGAGCATTTCCGCACAACGCCTGGGGGTTCAACGGGTTCTTCTCAAAGAAAAACGGCGGCGGCTTCCTGACCGATCATTTCCCGCAAGCACAGAAGTCAATCTGGGACTTCCATGGCATGTTCACCAGTTCCCGTCACGTGCCGGGGGTCAACTTCGCCGGCCTGATCCATCCTGGATTAATTGGCTGCCTTCCAGATACGAAATTGCTGGAGACCTGGAACCAGCGCGAGACCGCCCTGATCGCAACGAACCCGACACGGGTGCCACCGCTGGCCAACGCGCCGTTCGCGCCGACAGCGCATATGGGTCGGCTCCAGGGCGAGGCCAAGGCCGCGGCCGCGGCAACCGGTGCGCGCACGGTGCCGCCGCGCGAGCATGGCGGCAATTGCGACATCAAGGATCTTTCTCGCGGTGCACGAGTGTTTTTCCCGGTTTATGTGCCCGGTGCCGGACTCTCCATGGGCGATCTGCACTTCAGCCAAGGTGACGGCGAGATTACGTTCTGCGGGGCGATCGAGATGCCCGGCTGGATTCATCTAAAGGTGGAACTGATCAAGGGCGGCATGGCGAAATACGGCATCAAGAACCCGATCTTCAAGCCCAGCGTGATCAAGCCGGTCTACAGCGACTATCTGATCTTTGAGGGCATCTCGGTCGACGAAGCGGGTGGGCAACATTATCTCGACGTCAACATTGCCTATCGCCAGGCTTGTCTGAATGCGATCGAGTATTTGACGAAATTCGGTTATTCGCGGGCTCAGGCGTATTCAATTCTGGGCACGGCGCCAGTGCAGGGTCATATCAGCGGCGTGGTCGACATCCCGAACTCCTGCGCGACGCTCTGGCTCCCGACGGAGATCTTCGACTTCGACATTAATCCAGGTGCGTCTGGGCCGAGTGGCGGTGTGAAGGGTGGCGTCGAGATGCCGCTGGCGCCGGATCTATAGGGGGCGGCAGTGCCGATCTACGAATATCTTTGTGCGGAGTGTGGTCCCTTCAGGGCGCTACGGCCGATGGCGGATTTTCAGGGGCCGCAGCCTTGTGAGACGTGCGGCAGGCCGGCGCCGCGTGCACTGCTTACCGCGCCGGCGCTGTCTGGGATGGATCCCGGGCGGCGCCGAGCCGGTGACGTCAATGAGCGCAGCGCGAACGCACCAACGCTGGGGAAACGTCACCCGGCTTCCTGCGGCTGCTGTTCCGGGTCCGGCCAAAGGAAGCTGGGTGCGGACGCAGTTGCGGCCAAGAGCTTTCCTAATCGACGGCCGTGGATGATCGGTCATTAAGGAAACCCTGCGAAAGTGCACGGCTATCAGCAGCACAAAAACGCTGAGCGGTCTGCTCATCGCCAAAATCGGCATTGGAACAAGCTCGACGGCAAATTCACCGCCGCACCGCAGCCGCCAGCCCCCGTATCTGGTCCAAAACTTTGTCCACCGTCCCCGGCAACGCCTTACCATCCGCGTTGAGGTTCGCCGACAGCGTGTCGATCAACGCTGAAGCCACTACCGCCGCGTCGGCAATTCGCGATGCGGTGGCAGCCTGCTCCGGGGAGCGCACACCGAAACCGATTGCGATCGGCAGGTCCGTCACCTTGCGGATGCGGGGGATTGCCCGCTCCAGATGCTCCGCCGTCGCGCTGCTTGTGCCAGTGATGCCGGTGATGCTGACGTAGTAGACGAAGCCTGAGCTGCCGGTCAGCACATGCGGCAAGCGAACGTCGTCGGTCGTCGGAGCCACCAGACGAATGAAATCCAGTCCGCTGACTTCACAAAAAGGCAGCAGGAGGTCAGCTTCCTCGGTCGGCAGATCGACCACGATCAGCCCATCCACCCCGGCGGCCGCGGCATCAACACAAAACCGCTGCGGCCCATACGACAGAATAGGATTGAGGTAGCCCATCAGCACAACCGGTGTTGCCTCGTCCTGGCGGCGGAATTCGCGAACCATGGTCAGCACGTCGGCGACTTTCACGCCCGCGGCCAAGCCTCGTTTGCCGGCGGCCTGAATGATCGGGCCGTCGGCCATCGGGTCGGTGAACGGCATGCCGATCTCGATCAGATCAGCGCCCGCTCCCGGCATCCCGTGCAGTAACGCCATAGATGTCGGTCCGTCCGGATCCCAGGCCTCCAGGAACGGGATCAGTGCTCCGCGACCTTGGCGTTGCAGCTCGGCGAAGCGGACGGCGATACGTCCCATCGGACGGCTCATAGCTTCACGCCGAGATGTTCTGCCACGGCAAAGATGTCCTTGTCACCGCGGCCGCACAAATTCATCAGGATGATTTCATCGCGCGTCATGGCGGGTGCAAGCTTGGTTACGTAAGCCAGCGCATGGGCCGGCTCCAGCGCGGGGATAATGCCTTCGGTCCGGGTGCAGAGCTGGAAGGCCTTAAGAGCCTCCTGATCGGTGGCGGAGACATACTCCACTCGGCCGATATCGTGCAGCCATGAGTGTTCCGGCCCAATGCCGGGGTAGTCCAGGCCGGCGCTGATGCTGTGCGCTTCGATGATCTGGCCGTCGTCGTCCTGTAGCAGATAGGTGCGATTGCCATGCAGCACGCCCGGGCGCCCACCGGTCAGGCTGGCTGCGTGTGCGCCGCTATCGATGCCATGACCGCCCGCCTCAACGCCAATCAGACGCACCGACGCATCATCCAGGAACGGATGGAACAACCCCATCGCGTTGGAGCCGCCGCCAATGCAGGCCACCGCGGCGTTGGGCAGGCGGCCCTCCGCCTCCTGCAACTGGACCTTGGCTTCCTCGCCGATCACCGACTGGAAGTCGCGCACCATCATCGGATAGGGATGCGGACCGGCGACGGTGCCGATCAGGTAATAGGTGTCGGTCACGTTGGCGACCCAATCGCGCATCGCCTCGTTCATCGCGTCCTTCAGCGTGGCGGCGCCGGAGGTCACCGGTTTCACCTCGGCCCCCAGCAGCTTCATGCGGAACACATTGGGTGCCTGGCGCTCGACGTCGGTGGCGCCCATGTAGACCGTGCATGGCAGGCCGAACAGCGCGCACATGGTGGCAGTGGCAACGCCGTGCTGGCCGGCGCCTGTCTCCGCGATGATCCGCGTCTTGCCCATCCGCCTGGCCAGCAGGATCTGGCCCATGCAGTTGTTCGCCTTATGGCTGCCGGTGTGGTTCAGCTCGTCGCGCTTGAAGTACACCTTCGCCCCGCCGAGGTGTTTTGTGAGCCTTTCGGCGAACCACAGCGGGCTGGGGCGGCCGATGTAATGCTTCAGGTGGTGCTTCAGGTCGGCATCGAAGGCCGGGTCAGCCTTGGCATCAGTGTAGGCTTGCTCGACCTCAAGGATCAGCGGCATCAGGGTTTCGGCGACGAAGCGGCCACCGAACTCGCCGAACCGCCCACGTTCATTGGGACCGGTGCGCAGGCTGTTGGCTTCAAGGCGCCGAGCGACCGGTGCATCGGGGGACAAATTCACTTCCAGGCTCTCCTTGCGGGCTGGCTGTTTGGCCTGCCGATCCCTTGCATTCGCCGTCAGAGATGACGAACCGGGCGAGGACACTAGCGCGGGTGTCGCAATCGGTCACGCCCGGCTGTTGCCCTGAAGCTTGGTTAGTGCGCGATCATTGATTATACTCCATGTTCCACGCCTTGCTTAAGATAAGGCGCAAAATCGGTCCAGTCAGAGACCGGCCGCACGCGATGTGTGGGCGTGGCCTGGTGTAACGCCTGCAGGTAGGAATGCGACCGTGACTTACGCCCAAGAAGAAGCTGCAACGAAACGGATGACGTGGGACCAACAGGCGCTGATTGCGCTGGCCGGCACTGGCGTGCGGGCGTCCCGCCCGGTTCAGGCAAACCAGACCGCTCCTGCATTGGTGGCCGAAGCGCTGCGGCGGAACGAGGGCCGGTTGTCGGAAGATGGCGCCCTGATGGTGCAAACCGGGGTGCATACCGGCCGCTCCGTACAGGACAAATTCGTCGTCGATGAGCCGACGGTAAGCGCCGATATCTGGTGGGGCAAGGTCAATCAGCGCATGCCGGTGGACCGCTTCAATACGCTGAAGGGTCGTGTCCAGGCTTATCTGCAAGGCCAGGACCTGTTCACTCAAGATCTATATGCAGGCGCAGATCCGCAATACCAGAGTCCGGGTCCGCCTGGTGACCACGCAGGCCTGGAACGCGCTGTTCGCCCGTAACATGTTCATTCGTCCGACGCAGGCCGAACTGGACGGATTCGAGCCGGATTATGTCATCCTTCACGCGCCGTTGTTCCAAACCGATCCGGCGACGGACGGCGTGCAGTCCGCCACGACCATCGCGCTGTCCTTCGAGCAGAAGCTGATTGTCATCGCCGGCAGCGAGTATGCGGGAGAAGTGAAAAAGTCGATCTTCACCGTAATGAACTGGCTGCTGCCGGCGAAGGGCGTGCTGCCGATGCATTGCAGCGCCAACCTTGGTAAAGCCGGCGACGTGGCGCTGTTCTTCGGCCTGTCCGGCACTGGCAAGACGACGCTTTCGTCGGACCCCGAGCGCAAACTGATCGGCGACGACGAACATGGCTGGAGCGAGACCGGCACCTTTAACTTTGAAGGCGGCTGCTATGCCAAGGTGATCAACCTGTCGGCCGAAGCCGAACCCGAGATCTGGGCGGCAACCAACCGCTTCGGGTCGGTTTTGGAAAACGTGGTCGCCGACGCGAACGGAAAGCTGGATCTGACAGACGACTCTTTGACCGAGAACACGCGGTCCTGCTACCCGGTCGAGTTCATCCCCAATGTCGACCTGTCCGGCCGCGGCGGGCAGCCAAAAAACTTGGTGATGCTGACCTGTGATGCATTCGGCGTGCTGCCGCCAATCTCCCGGCTGACCCCGGCGCAGGCAATGTATCACTTCTTGTCGGGCTACACCGCCTTGGTCGCCGGCACTGAAAAGGGTCTAGGCGCCGAACCAAAAGCCACCTTCAGCACCTGCTTTGCTCATCCATTCCTGCCGCGTCGCCCGGAGATCTACGGCCGCATGCTGGCGGACCTGATCGGCCGGCATGGCTCGATCTGCTGGCTGGTCAATACTGGCTGGAGTGGCGGGCAATACGGCGTCGGCAGCCGCATGGCCATCAAACACACGCGTGCTCTGCTGCGCGGTGCGCTGGACGGGTCGCTGACAAAGATGGAATTCCACAAGGAGCCATTTTTTGGCTTGGAGATCCCGGCGCATGTGCCGGGCATTCCCGACGACGTGCTGGACCCTCGGCAGTCCTGGGCCGACAAAGCGGCCTATGAACGGATGGCGAAGCACCTCATCCAGCGCTTTGAGGAAAATTTTTCGGCGTTCGAGGCCGATGTCGGGGATGACGTCAAAGCGGCGGCGATCCGTGTTGCTGCCTGAGGATATGGACGGGCGATCCAAGATCCATTGATCCTGCTGGGTGGAGCGGTACATCCGTATGCATGGTCGCTGCGGTTAGCAGCGTCGTTCAAACCACAACCAGACAGGTTGGTCGACACGACAATGTATCGCTGCAAGACCATCATCGGTTGGCGGCTTGTCGCTCGGCCTCAGCCCCACAAGGCCGCCTAAGGGAAAAAACTGAATGCATTGCTATGAACGGATTAGCCGGGTCTGAACATGCCATCATCAATCCAAATTCCTTGAGGTGAGGACAACAAAAGCGACGCCATCGTTGCTTCATTTACACGTCAACGCAGCGTCCGTGCGCCAGCTTTGACTTTGCCGACGTCCACCGCTCGATAGAGGGTCACCTACCCGTCCCATCAGGCGTGAGGTACTTTTTATTGCGATCCAAGTGGAATATTGGCAGGCTTCCATGCAGCAGTGCTATATAAACTGCCGGTGGACTTGATAGCCGAGTATTACAATCTAAGGTTGTTATAACTTTTACGACTTGTCAGAAACGCGAGGCACAGTGCCGATCAAAGGTGGCTTATTGCTGGAGCACTTTGCCCAACTCGCGGCCAACGTCGCCGGGACGCCCATGGCGGTCGTCAGTGTGCTCGGGCGGCGCAGTGACGGCGGACCGACGTTGGCCGCGTTTGGTTTGTCAGGCGACCAGTCGAGTACAATCATTGAGATCAATAGTATACTCGGAACCGGTCCCGTGCTGACCGTCGTACCTGACATGACCCAGGATCACCGGTTTGATGGCAAGAACATCGCATCAAAACTTCCGGACCTGCGATTTCTATACCATTTAAAGCTGCTTTCGTCCGGCAGCGAGCGGGTTGGCTTTATCTGTCTTCTTGATCAAGTTCCTCGGCCGGATTTGACAGAAGCTCAGGCCGCATCGCTTGGCCATATCGCCAACATGATCATGGCAGATCGCAAGAAGGAGCAGCGACATTTCCACCTTATGCATGTCGCCAATCGCGCGCTGCGGGTCGACAGGATGTTGCGGCTTGTATCGGAAGCGGCGTCCTGTGCCGACGCCCTGACCAGTCTGCTCGCCGAACTCTGTCGGTTTCATGGTGCCGTGGTCGGGCGAATTTGGCAACTAACCCGGCCCGATAACCCGATGCTGGAAATTAGTCGATACGACGAAGACGGTCGTACAGCTTACGGCTCGGGGGGCGTCGAGCCGATAACAGCGCTGAACACGATTGCGGCGGAGGCGATTCGTCGCAACGAACCGCGGGCGATCAGAATTCTCCCAGCACGCATCTTCTGATAGGCCCGACGACGCTATTGCATGCGGCCTCGCAAGCCAAGTGTGCATTCCGATGTGGGTGCAGCAGCAACGTTTTGGGATTTCACTTGCTTTCGCGACCGAGCATCCGGATCTCGATGCCGTGGTGGCGGATATTGCCTCGCTTACGGATGCCATCAGGCCGGCGCTGTTACGCAAGGTTACAGAGGAACGCATCCGCTTTGTTGCCCACCACGACGACTTAACCCAGCTATCGAATCGCCTGATGTTTCAAGAGCGCTTGAACAAGGCGCTGGCCGGAGCGAGGAGTGGCGATCATGGTTTCGCCCTGCTTTGCCTTGATCTGGACGGCTTTAAATTGGTCAACGACACACGGGGGCATGAGATCGGCGACGCGGTTCTCGTAGCTGTCGCGCAACGCCTGCGGGAAAATATTCGGGATGGCGACACCGTCGCTCGAACGGGTGGCGACGAGTTTGCTATTGTTCAATCGTGTGCAGGCCAGCCCTTCGCGGCGACAGCCTTGGCCCAGCGGCTGCTGCACGCTATCAGCAAGCCATTCGAGTTGCAGGGCCGGCGCTCGGTGATTGGCGTCTCCATCGGCATCGCTCTGTATCCGCAGGATGGGGAGACGCCTGACGCATTGCTTCGGAACGCAGACACGGCGCTTTATCAAGCCAAGGAAGCAGGACGTAATTCCTTTCGACTGTTTAACGAAACCATGCAGGTTCACCAACAGGAACGCATCCTGATCGAGCAGGACCTGAGGGATGCTATTGAAGGCAGGCATTTTACACTGGCATACCAGCCGGTGTGTGACAGCATGTCATTGCGTATCGTCGGGTTCGAGGCGCTGCTGCGATGGAGCCACCGCTTGCGTGGTCCGATTCAACCCGATCAGTTCATTCCACTGGCTGAAACAAGTGGGCTGATCGTCCCGCTGGGCCGGTGGGCCTTGGAGTCGGCGTGCGCGGAAGCCGCGACGTGGGATCCGCCTGTCTGCCTCTCTGTTAATCTCTCGCCGTTACAGTTCCGTCAACCCGATCTGCCTCAGCAAATTGCCGATGTTCTGGAGCGGACCGGTTTGCCTGCTGAGCGGCTTGATCTAGAGGTGACGGAGGGATTGCTGTTGGATGAATCCGACCTGGTCCTGAAGACGATGCGAGGACTCAAGGAGAAGGGGATCCGTATTACCCTGGATGATTTCGGCACCGCCTACGCCAGTCTGAGCTATCTTAGACGTTTTCCTTTCGACCGCATCAAGATCGACAAATCGTTCATACGCGGTATTTGCGACGATGATAGTACGCTGGCGATCGTAGAGGCGATCCTCTCGCTGGGTGATCGGCTCAATCTTGCGGTCGTCGCAGAAGGGGCGGAGACCGAACGCGAACTTGATGTACTACGCAAACTGGGCTGCCGCCTTGTTCAGGGCTACTTGTCCGGCAGGCCGATGGTCAGTCAGCGAATACGCGCCCTGCTGCGGCAACCGATTTACGTTGATGCGCGGAAAACCATTGTCACGGTCTATTAATCGCGCTCCACCGGACGTCGCCGCTCGTTGAGCGACCAATCTTCCGAACAGCAAGAATGGCGGCAGCCGAGTGTGCTCTTGATTTGAATTCAATATGATGGCAGCGAACACCCTACTATCGCCGTCTTATCCACGGCCATAGGGCAAGTGCGGACGTAGCGAGTAGCGCCATCGGGATGGCGACGGCGCTTGTGCCAAAGTTCGGCAGAAACACCGCCACTGCGGCGCTTGCCAACGCACCGGATAGAAGTTGCGAAACACCGATTGCGGCGGAAGCCGCGCCCGCCTGTTCTTGTCGCCTTTCAATGGCAAGGTGTTGCAGGTTCGGAGCAATGGCACCCCGCGTGAAGAGTGTGACCAGCAGCAAGGGGACGAGGATTGCGCCAGACCTGACGCCGGCCAGGCAGGACGCGGCCAACAGCAGGGTTGCGGCCGCTGCGACGCCGAGGCTTGGGCCAAGTATGGCGGTGGCGCGAAAGCCGCGGCGGCTGAGCAGGCCGCTCGTCCAGGCGCCTGCTGTCAAGGCGGCCGCGGTGCATGCGAATAGCCCCGCGAAGACCGTCGAAGACAATCTCATCTGGCCAATGATTATGATCGGGGATCCCGCGATATAGGCGAAGATAGCCCCGTAGCTGAGCGCGTTGGCCAATGTGAGGCCAACAAACTGAAAGTCGTCCCGCAGTCGCATGGTGCCACGCGCATCGGAGGCTGAGACTGTCGATCTGGCGCGCTTGCTCTCAGCGACACCGCGCCAGGTGACGGCTAGCAGTGATCCGCCGACGACCGCGAGGGTGCCATAAATCGCACGCCAGCCGGCTAGATCGGACAGCAATGAACCAAGAGCGGGCGCGAGCATGGGAACCACGCCAAAGATGACCGTCACGTAGGATCGCTTGGTCCGTGCTGCGTCCCCTTCAAACAAGTCTTGCACGATGGCAAATGACAGCACCGAGCACGCTCCCGCGCCGAGGCCCTGGACGAAACGGGAGATCACCAGGATCAAGCCGGATGGCGATAGGGCGCAGGCGATGCCGGCAATGGTGTAGCAAATCAAGCCCGCCTGTAGGACCGGCCTTCGGCCACTCCGGTCGGACGAACCGCCGCCGACTGCTTGTCCGAAAGCGAAGCCGGCCATGAAGAGTGACAGGGTCAGGCCCGCGACGATGCCGGACGTTTCCAGCGCACTTTGCAATAACGGCAGCGTTGGCGCGCTTATGTCAATTGATAAGGCCGGCAGCGCGGCAAGCACCCCCAACAGGACGGTAAAAGCGCCAGATTCTGGGGCTATGCGCAATGGCTTCTAAACCGGTCTTGCTTGGCCAGCCCCAACTGATGACCTCCGTTGTGCTGAGCGGCCCAGGCAGCTCCCAAAGCAAAGTCGTATGGGGACGGCCCTCTTGTTGCAAGGTGATTTGCAGCGGTTTGTTCGGATTGGCTCCTGTTGAATGTCCGGCGGGGTCAAGCGGGCACCGTGATAGCCACGGTGCCGGGTCGGCTGCGGCCAACGCCACATCGTTTAGCCGCTAATAGGCTAGGCACCGTCGGGTCGGGTGAAGACCGGTTCGGCCGGAAATTGGCTCGTCATAAGCCTGCAGCGGATGACGCCTTGCACCAATTTCACGCCGGGTTGCGCTCATCGGCGGGGCAGTCTGACCAATCCCATTCATGGTGCCGGGAGCGGCCGAACCAAGGGTCCGGGTGATCGTCAGGGGGTGGAGGGGAGGGCGGCGGCGGGGCGAAGGTCCCACACGCGTTCCAAAGAGGTCCGGCCACCTGGCAGGCCCCGGATAGCCATCTCACCGGCCAAAGCGATTAGATGGCGAATTATTCCCGAGTAGTCCCGCGCCGGCCGACGGGGCGGGACCACGATCACCGACAAGGGCGTCGATCTTCTGGTGAACCGTCGACTTATTGAGGACGCAACAAATACCCTTGTCGCGATAGGATCGCCGCATCGCTCTAAATTCGTTGCATCGTCTACAATACTGCACTATGTTCCTAAGACGGACAGAAAATTTAACCTTCCATTGACCAAGGCAGCAAACGGTGACGACGCTCGGTGCCGAGGCTCAAGATCTTGAGGCGGTGCCGTTCCGGTCCGCTCGCAATCAGGCATTGTCGATCTGAGCCAAGGCCGTAGAGCTGTCATGACCTTGTAGTGACGCGCGCCGATGACAGACGCCAGCCCACTCTCACTAACCTTCAACCGGCAGGTAACAAGTCAACGTGCTCCTGTGGTATAGTCTAAACTGTTATATATTTTACGTTTAATTGTAGTAATTTATTTTAGACAAGTAAAATCGCCTACTGAATATCTAAAATTCAGAGTTATTTACAACAATTTAATGGTGTGATCACGCATTTACTTGTTTACACGACGGCCATTCCTGCGATATCTCTGCTCCAGGCAATCATGCCACGGAGATACACTATGTTCCAAGCCCACGAAATCACCGCTACGAAGATCAGCGCGACCGACACGGATCCCAGCATCTCGACAGCTTCGGCGAAGCGCCGCACTGATAAGATGGTTGCGGTCACTGCGCGGGACAGCACCAAGGATGCCGGGCGTGTGCATATCGGCGGTGGCATGATGCGGTTCCATAGCACCAAGGACACCGGCCGCGTTCATATCGGTGGCGGAATGATGCGATTCTAAATGGAAGTAAGTGAGGAGGCGTTCTGCACCCTTGAACCAGATGCCTCCTAGTGATGGAACGGATATGCATCAAAACTGCACCGTCGAGTTTTTCCGCTTAATTCCCGACGCACGGTCGCCGAAAAGAGCTGAACGTTCGGCGGCCGGTTATCTGCCTAGTCGCGCTATGCGGTATTGCGACGCTCTAACATCTGCCACCGGATACGGCTATTGGGTATTTCCGCCTATAGACATCCGGTTGCTGTGGGACGGCGAGCAAGTCTTCTGGTCTTACGGCGAGGACGAAAGCTGGTTGCCGCTATCTGGAACCGATAGCGGCGCCGTGCAGTTTCCGGGCTACGCTGCTCTATTTGATGACGCAGTCCCGGAAGTTCTGCGTGGCTACTCGCCTCCGTTCCTCACGGCGCTCCCCGAGTTGGGCGGAGTGCAGATCTGGACGGGTCTATTGGCGAGAACCCGTCCCGGCTGGAGCCTCTCGGTACGATCTCCCGTCAATCTGCCAAACATCCCGGGGCTAGTCGCTTGGGAGGGCATCGTTGAGACGGATATATGGTTCGGCCCGCTGTTTACTAATGTCCGGCTGACCAGAACCGATGTGCCGGTGCACATAAGGGCTCATGCGCCTTTTCTGCAGGTCCAGCCGGTTCCGCAGCTGGCTTACAGCGAAGACATCCTTGCCTCGTTCTCATGCACGGAAGCTTCCGAACTGACTAGTGCCGATTGGGATCGGCTCGGCCACGTTCTCCTGCCCCACCCTGACCACGAAGTCCGTCAAGGCAGCTATGCGGTGGCAGTGCGCAAGCGCCGACTATGTCCGGTCGATCACACGATGCTTATAGATGCTAAGCTAACGAGGTCATAGGCCCAGCATCAGGAATCGGTCCCATGCGGCACGCCGGCACGTCGCAAACCATCAATGTAGAAGGCCTTATCCTCGGGTCTTAGCGGCGCTCGAGCTACAATTTTTTCGACTGTAACGTTCGGGTCGATCTCCCGAAGCATCGCCAGACACTGCTTAGCCTCGTCTTTCCGCGCCATATGTCCCAGGATCGCGAGACGGACGTTCAGGGCCGAAGCATGTCCCGGGTTTCGCTCCAGCACGACTTCAGCCAGCATCTCCGCCTCTTCCAGCTGATGGCTGAAAAACTGGGCTGTCATCAAGGCGTGCTCGGCAAAGAATATATGCGGGTCCCGCGGTGATAGCGACTGCGACATCATGGCGTGTCGAACGGCAGTCGCGTGCTCCCCATTGTAGATCTTGGACCAGCTACTCAAGGTCCAAGCAATCGGCAAATTCGGATTTAACGCAATTGCCCGCGCGTGCAAATCCAGAGCGCTTCGTACGTCGTGCATCAGATAGCCTTTGACATGGCCGGCTATGGCAAGAGCGCGCGCATTAAGAGGATCGAGTAACATAGCGCGCTCGGCTGAGGCACCTGCCAGTGTTGTCACATCCTGCGGCTGGTCCACCCAGCCTTGGCCGACGGCCATGATGCTCCAATAGGCCATCCAAGCATGCGCGGCGGCATAGCCCGGATCAAGTTCGATTGCCCGGGCCAAAAGCTCACGCGCACGCATGAACTTTGGCCGGTCCAGCCGGAAAATACCCTGGATCGCAGTCAGAACGGCATGATGAGCGGCGGCGATCTCGGTCTTGACCGGCGGCTCAAACGCAGACCCATGCGGGAACAATTCTGGATCAACTTGAGCTACAATTTCTACGGCAATCCTATTCTGAAGAGAGAATAAGTTATCGAGCTGCCCATCGAAATGCCCTGTCCAGATCACCTCAAAATCAAGAACAACGTCTAGCAAGGTGACGGTCACGCGAACCCGATCCTCGATCACCTCGATCGTACCGTCGATGATATAATCCAGTTGGTACGTCCGGCATCGTCCCAAAGCATCGGCGGCAGGTCCCGTGCCGTCCCAAAATGTGGCAGTCGCGATCGTGCGTGGGGCACGGAAGCAGGATAAAGCCGCGGAAACCTCCTCAGCCATCCCAAGGGCTATGCCATACCCAACCGGCGCACCAATGCTGCGGAACGGCAGCACTGCCATGCGCCAACCAAGCTGATGATCCAAAATTTCGGCCGTCGATGACGGCGGCCACATCTCGCCCGGAACGTTCATCGTCAACATTCTGATAACTGCGCTAAGTCATATCTTGTTGCACGCGTCAAAGAAATGAGCACCGCGCCATAAATCACGCAATAACTGACCCTCATTGACCGCTATTCCATCGCATTGTGGTGATTCTATCTTAACACCGCTACAATTTTTGAGACAATTTGCGCAGTGGTCACATTCCGGTCGGCCAGTCTGCAACTTGACGTTCTTCCCAGAAAGGTTGACCCTACGATATTAAGTCGGTCTAGCATAGTGCTCATCGGCGGCATCTTTGAAGCTTTTTCTGCCTGTCGGAACGTTCGGAGGATCCGAACACCTCATTCTGCCGAGCATCATCTAGCAGCCGTCGCGCCGCTTGACGAGGTGAGCGGCAATTTTCAGGCTCGGTTCTTGTTCAGCAGCTTGATCCGTCCAGGGCGCTGCCTCTGCCGAATTGAATGAGCGAAACCGCTGGCGACGCCGGCATCGCCGGATCAAGCAAGACATTGATTGAAGTCGTCAATGCTGCTGACGCTCAACGCGAAGCTCAAAGCAGCTGCACCGATAGGCGCCGTCTTCTGCAAGGTCCTACGCCAGCTTCAGACCTCCGAACCCAGGCGTTCATACTGATACTGGTTAGCCACCGCCCGGCGCCTTCAATGCACCTTGACGACCCCCGCCCGATGTCCGCACGACGGCGGAGGCGCGGGCCGCGGCCGGACACGCGTCAGATGCTGCAGGCTTGGACTACGGTACTCAACGAAACGTCTGATCTCTCCGACGCCATCTCGCGACTTGTGCGCGCAACACGGCTGACAGAGATCGAGACTGGGTCGAATGATCGGTCTTAATATCGTCGCGCAACAAAATCAGACGCTGAAAATGACAAGACAATCAATCCCAAGACAATCAATACTTAGGCGGTTCGAGTGGGACTGACGCTGCATTGCTTCTAGAGCGGCCGCTGTTGCAATGGCAACTTTTCCGGCCAAGGGTTCTCCAGGTTCAGCGATCGAGAACCAGCGCGACCAAGTTCAAGTATATGACAAAAATCAAGTCCTGGCTTGATGGTCGACACGGCATGCTCGCGGCAACGATGCGCGAACATGCACGAAGGTGGTCTCATTGCTCCACAATGCCGCTGTCATCGGCGTCAAGCGTAAAGGCGGCAGCCATCAGCGCTCGTGTGTAGTCATGTTGCGGACGGCGAAAAACTTCGTCCGCCGGTCCCTGTTCGACGACGCGGCCATGGCGCAGCACCACGATACGATGCGCCAGCGCCCGAACCACCCGAAGATCATGACTGATGAAAAGATAGCCGAGGTGATGATCGTGTTGCAGTTGCTGCAACAGATCGACGATCTGCGCCTGCACCGACATGTCGAGCGCGCTGGTCGGTTCATCCAGCACCACGAACCGAGGCTTCAGTACCATGGCGCGGGCGATGGCGATGCGCTGACGCTGGCCGCCGCTGAATTCATGCGGATAGCGGTGGCCGACACCGGCGGCGAGACCGACCTCCTCCAGCGCCTCCGCCACCCGCGCATCGCGTTGAGCGCGCGACAAATGGGGTTCATGCACCGCCAGTCCCTCGGCAACGATCTCGCTCACTGTCAGCCGCGGCGACAGGCTGCCAAACGGGTCCTGGAAAACGATCTGGATGTCGGCACGCAATTGGCGCAAACGCTTCTTGTCGGGCGCGGCCAGATCCATTCCGTCAAAGCGGATGAACCCCTTCGCCTCCACCAACCGCAGCAGCGCGTAGCCCATGGTGGATTTGCCGGAGCCGCTTTCCCCGACCAAACCGACGGTCTCGCCCTCATGGACCACGACATCGACGCCGTCGACAGCTTTGACATAGCCCACCGTGCGACGCAGAACGCCACGGCGAATTGGGAAATGCACCTGCACCTGCGTGCCTTGCATCAGAGTGGCAACGTCGGCGCGCAGCGGCCGCGGCCGGCCGCGCGGCTCCGCCGCCAGCAGCATCCGCGTGTAGGGATGACGGGGGGCATCGAACACCTCCGCCATCAAGCCGGACTCCACCACCGCGCCGTCCTTCATCACGCAGACCCGATCGGCGTACCGCCGCACGATCGTCAGGTCGTGGCTGATCAGCAGCAGCGCCAGGCCGCGAGCCCGTTTTTCGGCTGCCAGCAACTTCAGGATCTGGGCCTGGATGGTCACGTCGAGTGCTGTCGTCGGCTCATCGGCAATCAGCAAGGCCGGATTGTTGGCCAGCGCCATCGCGATCATGACCCGTTGCCGCTGACCGCCGGATAACTGATGCGGGAACGCATCGAGCCGGTGTAGCGCGTCGGAAAAACCAACCTCATCAAGCAGTTCAATGACACGCGCCCGCGCCGCTTCCGCGGCCATTCGCCGATGCAACTGCACCGCCTCGGCAATTTGCTGACCGATCCGGGTCAGCGGATTGAGGCTGGTCATCGGCTCCTGGAACACCATGCCGGCGACGCCGCCGCGCAGCCGGCGCAGCAGCTTGTCGCCGGCCCCGATCACGCTTTGACCATCCACTACCACCTGACCGCTACAGGTGGCACCCGGGGGTAGCAACTGCAGCAGCGCCAGCGCCGTAAGCGACTTGCCGGAGCCGCTTTCGCCGACCAGCGCCAGTGTTTCACCGCGGTCGAGGGTGAAGCCGATTCGGTCCACCACGATGCGGCTGCCGAAAGCAACAGTCAGGTCCTTGACCGTCACGAGAACTCATCGGGGCCGGCCGATCCGCTGAGCCTTGCGGGGATCAAACGCGTCGCGCACCGCCTCGCCGATGAAGACCAGCAGGGTGAGCAGACCGCCGAGAACCACGAACGCAGTGATGCCCAGCCACGGTGCCTGCAGGTTGTTCTTGCCCTGTGATACCAGTTCACCCAGTGACGGGGATCCTGGCGGCAGGCCGAAGCCGAGGAAATCCAGGCTGGCGAGGATGGTAACCGAGCCTGACAGGGTGAACGGCAGGAAGGTCAGTGTCGCCACCATCGCGTTGGGCAATATATGCCGCCACATCACCGCCGCGTCGGACACCCCCAAGGCCTTGGCCGCGCGGACGTATTCCAGGTTTCGGCCGCGCAGGAACTCGGCCCGAACCACGCCTGTCAGGTTCATCCAGCTGAACAACAGGAGAAACACCAGAAGGATCCAGAAACTCGGTGTGATGATGCTGGCGAGGATGATCAGCAGATAGAGCTGAGGCAGTCCGGACCAGATCTCGATGAAACGTTGAAACAACAGATCCACCAGGCCTCCGCGGTAGCCCTGAATGGCGCCGGCGGCAATGCCGATCACCGACGAAATTGCCGTCAGAGTGAAACCAAACAGCACCGAAAGGCGAAATCCATAGATGACCCGTGCCAGCACGTCCCGCGCCTGGTCATCAGTCCCCAGCAGGTTCTTGCCATCAGGCGGTGACGGTGCAGGCGTTGATGGCCGCTTCACCACGGTGTCGTACGCGTAGCGAATTGCCGGCCAGACCATCCAGCCATGGGCGTTGATCGCCGCCTGCACGTCGGGTTCGGTATAATCTGCCTCGGTTGGCATAAAATCCGCACCGAAACTATCCTCGCTATAGTCCCACAGGACCGGCACATACCAATGGCCTTCATAACGGATCAGCAGTGGCCGGTTGTTGGCCAGCAGCTCGGCGAACAAGGTCAGGCCGAACAATCCCAAGAAGATCCACAGCGACCAGTAACCGCGCTTGTGGGACCGGAAGATCGCCCACCGCCGGCGCGTCAGCGGCGAGATATGCACTATTGCCTGGCCTCGAAGTCGATACGCGGATCAACCACGGTATAGAGCAGGTCGCCGACAATCTGCATCAGCAAGCCAAGTAGGGTGAACATGTAGAGAGTGCCGAACATCACCGGATAGTCACGCCTGATCGCTGATTCGAAGCCCAACAACCCAAGACCATCGAGCGAAAAGATGATCTCGACCAGCAACGCGGACGAGAACAGGATTCCGATAAACGCCGATGGAAAACCGGCGATGATCAGCAGCATCGCGTTGCGGAACACATGGCGGTACAGGATACGTTGCTCGTTAGCGCCTTTGGCACGGGCGGTGACGACGTACTGCTTGCGGATCTCCTCCAGAAAGCAATTCTTGGTCAGCACCGTCAACCCGGCAAAGCCGCCGACCACCAGCGCCACGGTTGGCAGCACCATGTGCCAGAGATAATCCAAAATACGGGCTGGAATGCTCCAGGTTTCGGTGCCGGCGCTGTGCAGTCCGCGTAATGGAAACCACTGCACGAAGCTGCCACCGGCGAACAGCACGACCAGCAGGATGGCGAACAGGAAGCCAGGTACCGCATAGCCGATCAGGACCGCGGCACTGCTGATTACGTCGAAGCGGCTGCCATCGCGCACGGCTTTGGCGATACCAAGTGGAATTGAAACAAAATAAACCAGCAGCGTTGACCACAGCCCGAGCGAGATCGAGACCGGTATTTTTTCCTTGATCAGCCGCACAACCGGCTTGTCGAGAAAGAAGCTGCGGCCGAAATCGAAGCTTAGATAGTCGCGCAGCATCAGGACGAAGCGCTCGGGTGCGGGTTTGTCAAAGCCAAACATCCGCTTGATATCGGCAAGCACATGCGGGTCCAGGCCACGGCCGCCGCGATAGCGGCTGTCGTCCGACGGCATCGTTTCGGCTGCGCCGGCGCCGGTCATGCGCCCCGTGACGCCGCCATGCCCCTTCAATTCGGCGACCATCTGCTCCACCGGACCTCCTGGAGCGAATTGCACCACCACAAAGTTGATGGCAATGATGCCCAACAAAGTCGGGATCACCAGCAGCAGGCGACGGATCAGATAAGAGGCCATCAGCCCGAGACACCATCGGCTTTGGCCACGCGCGTCACGGTCCCTGGCGCCGAGCCGCGTCGTTGGCGGCGGCCCGCGCTGGGTCCAGCCACCAGCTATCGAGCGCAAGCCCGGTACGCACCGGTTTATCCGGCCGGCCGAAGCGGTCCCAATAAGCGACCCGCACGGATTGCAGATACCAGTGCGGCACGACGTACCAGCCGGCCAGCAGTACCCGGTCAAGCGCATGGGTCGCGACCACCAGATGCTCGCGATCGGCAGCCGACACGACCCGATGCACAAGGTCGTCAATGACTGGGCTGCAAACTCCCATCAGGTTTTCGCCACCCTCCGGCTTTGCACTGTCGCAGGTCCAGTAACCACTCTGTTCGTTGCCGGGGCTTTCGGTTTCGCCGATGGCGACGACAGTCATATCGTAGTCGTAATTCTCCATCAGCCGCTGGTACTGCGCCGGGTCGACCGTGCGAACCCGCGCATCGATCCCGAGTCGCGAAAGCCATTGCACATACGGCAGCGCCACACGCTCGAACGCCGGCTGATCCAGCAGGATTTCAAAGCTGAACGGCTGACCGTTGGCGTTGACCAGTTTGCGGTCACGCACCTTCCAGCCGGCCTGCTCCAGCAGTGCCAGTGCACTGCGCAATTCCTCACGGTTGTTGCCGGACCCATCGGTCACTGGCAGCCGGAACGGCTGAGTGAATAAATCAGCCGGCAGTTGGCTGCGATACTTGTCCAGCAAGGCCAGCTCGGGCCCTTCGGGAATGCCGCTCGAGGCGAGGTCGCTGTTGCTGAAATAGCTGGTCGTGCGGCTGTAGTTGCCATAGAACAAGTTGGCGTTGGCCCATTCAAAATCGAACGCTAGTGCAAGCGCGTGCCGCACCCGAACGTCCTTGAACAGCTCTCGGCGCGTGTTCATACCGAAGCCCTGCATCCCGGTCGGCAGCCGGTGGGGCAATAACTGCTTCTTCACCAGCCCCTTCTGCACAGCCGGAAAGTCGTAGGCCGTGGCCCACTCCTTGGCGACGTCTTCCTGACGAAGATCGATTTGCCCGGCCTTGAATGCCTCCAGCGCCACAGTCGAATCACGGAAATATTCGGTGCGTCGCGTGTCGAAATTGTCTAGCCCTCGCATCGTTGGCAGGTCCTTCGACCAGACGTTGGGCACGCGCTCCATCGACAGAGTGCGACCGAATTCAAACCGGCCAACCCTATAGGCACCGGAGCCCAGCGGCGGATCAGTCAGCGGCTTATCGAAGTCACGCCCGACCCACCAATGCTTTGGCAGTACCGGCATCTGGCCAAGGATCAGCGGCAACTCTCGGTTGGTGTTGGACTTGAAGTGGAACACCACGCGATGCGGCCCCTCGACCGACACTGACGCAACGTCCGCATAATATTGCCGGATAAACGGACGGCCCTTCTCGCGCATGGTCTGAAAGGTCCAGGCGACGTCCTCGGCCGTGACCGGAGTGCCGTCGTTGAATTTCGCCTCCGGCCGCAGTTCGAAAGCAACGCCCAGGTGGTCACTCGGCAGCTCGATAACGGCCGCGAGCTGGCCATAGGCGGTCTCGGCCTCGTCAACGTTGGCCTTCATCAGCGTGTCCCACACCCGCGACACCTCGGCAGCAGGGGTTCCACGGACGATGAACGGGTTGAAGCTGTCGAAGGTGCCGACGGCGCTCAGCACAATCTCGCCGCCCTTCGGAGCATTCGGGTTCACGTAAGGGAAAAATTTGAAGTCGGGCGGCAGCGATGGCGCACCCAGTAGCGATAAGCCGTAGGTTCGCAGGGGTGTCTCGGCCTCGGCCGCGGGCACTGGCGCCGTTTGCGCCGGCGCGACAGGCGTTTGGGCGTTTCCGGCCGTGATCCCGGCGAGCAGCCAGGCTAGCATTCCGATACCCCAGATCACGCGCATCCTTCGTCTCCTGCATCTTCCGGCATGATAGCGGTCCCTGCCGCCGTTCGTCAGTAGTGCCTCGCAGAGTGCTGGTCCTGGCGGAGCACTTGCTGGCACGAGTCGTGACAGAACCGCTTGTCACCACATTTATTTGGGAGGAAACTGGAATCGTCCGATAAGCCGTCCAAACGCGACCAATCGGTAACCGGTCGCATTGTGATGTCCCGCCTTGCACACGAGCGCGAAGAAAATGGAGGAATGAATGTCTGCACGCCAGTCGACCACATCCGGCCCGGTCACCCCATCGGGGCTGAACCACTTGGTGTTGAACGTCCGCAACCTGGAGGAATCACACAAGTTCTGGACAGAAACCCTGGGTTTCAAGCAGGTCGGCGAGTTAAAGGCGACGCCGCAGCGGCCAAACCCGCCGAAAATGCGGTTTTATAGCGGTGATCACAACGGCAACATGAACCACCACGACGTCGCGCTGATGGAAAACACCGCGCTGCCCGCGCCGCCACCGGAATGGAGTATGAACGACATGCCGATGGCCATCAATCACATCGCGATCTCGTTGCCTAACCGGGAGGCTTGGCTCCGCCAGTTGGAATATCTGCAGGATCGCGGCGTCAAATTCAATCGGCGCGTCGAGCATGGGATGACCCACAGCCTGTACATCAACGACCCCAACGGCTACGGCGTCGAATTGCTATACGAGTTGCCGCGTGAGGTCTGGGAAGGTGACATCGACGCCGCGCTCAATTTCGCCGTGGCGGTGCCGACCGAGGGCGAGGCGGCACTGTCTGATCGTGTTGAAGACGTGCCGGTGTTTCGAGCCGCGCAGACAGCGGCCGAATGAGGGCGGTCTGATGGCGAAGCGTCAAAGCATCAATGGTCCGGTAGCGCGGCACGAAAACCCGATCCCGAATGCCAGTCGGATCGGCAATATCGTCATGTCGAGCGTAATCGGCGGCACCAACCCGGGAACGCGTGAACTGCCCCCCGCGCTTGAGCAGCAGGTGGCAAATGTCTTCGCCGCCATACGCGGCGACGTCGAGTCCGCGGGAGGCTCGGTTGACGACATCATCAAGGTGACGTTCTGGGTGAAGGACCCGGTCTCTCAGCGCGCCGCGCTCAACGCCGAGTGGGTGAAGATGTTTCCCGACGCAGCGGCTCGGCCGGCGCGCCATACTTTGACGCTGCCGGCGGACAGTCGAGCGCTGGTTCAGGCAGACTTCACAGCCGTTCTGTCCTGACGGGCGCTGCGGTCATGCTCGATCCCGCCACGATTGACACGATTGCCCGCGGTTATCATAGAGCCGAGAAGGATCGCAAACTGGTCCGCCCACCAACTGCGCAATATCCCGGCTTTACGATTGAAGACGCCTACGCCGTGCAGCGCCGCTGGGTGGAGATAAAGGTTGGCGAGGGCAACCGCGTCAGGGGCCATAAGATCGGCCTCACCTCGCGGGCCATGCAGCGCCAGGCCAACATCACCGAGCCTGATTATGGCTCGCTGATGGAAGATATGTTCTACTCGGATGGAGCGGAGATCCCGATGTCCCGCTTCATCCAGCCGCGGCTTGAGTGTGAGATCGGCTTCGTCATCGGACGTCGGCTGAAAGGGCCGAACTGCACCATATTCGATGTGCTCAGCGCGACCGATTATGTCGTGCCCACCGCCGAAATCGTCGATGGGCGGGCGCACCGGATCGACCCGCAGACCGACAAGCCCCGCAGCGTCCTTGACAGCATCGCCGACAATGCCGGTAACGCCGCGCTGATCGTCGGCGGCCGGCCGATGCGCCCAATGGACGTCGATTTGCGCTGGGTCGCTGCTCTTTGCTACCGCAACAACATTATAGAGGAGTCTGGTGTCGCGGCGGCGGTGCTTAATCATCCGGCAAACGGTGTCGCCTGGCTCGCCAATAAACTTGCACCGTTCGATATCGCCCTGGAGCCTGGGCAGTTCGTCCTCGGCGGATCGTTCACCAGCGTCGTGGAGGCTCGTGCCGGTGACACGTTCCATGTCGACTACGGCTCGTTCGGGTCCATATCCGCTCGTTTCGTCTAGCCGCGTAAAGCGACGCCCGCAGCCGATCGCCTGGCCGAGTGGCAAGCACGTAGCCGACGCTGCCGGCTGCGGTGCTTGAATTGATGTTGACACTGGGGCTCAAGAGGATGGAGCGATGATAAAATATGGTGTGGGCCAACCGGTGCGCCGGTTCGAGGACATTCGGCTGCTCACCGGACGGGGGCGCTATCAGGATGACGTTATATTGCCCCGACAGGCTTACAGCGTGTTCCTGCGTTCCCCTCACGCCCATGCGAAAATCCTTTCAATCGATACTGTCACCGCTCTTGCCGCCCCCGGCGTCATCGCGATCTACACCGGCGCAGATTACGAAGCAGACGGGCTCGGCATGCCGAAGGCGGCGATGCCGCGCAAGAAGGTCGATGGCTCGCCAATGTTCGCACCGCAGAGGCCCGCACTGGTCAGTGATCGTGCACGCTATGTCGGCGATCCGGTGGCGATGGTAATTGCCGAAACGATCGAGCAGGCCAAAGACGCAGCCGAACTAATACAGGTTGATTACGAACCGCTGCCGTCCGTGACCTCGGTGGCGGAGGCGGCCGAACCTGGCGCGCCGCGTATTTGGGACGAGAATCCCGACAACATTTCGCACACCTTCGAACGCGGCGAACGGGCGGCCACCGACGCGGCCTTCGCCCGTGCCGCGCATGTCGTCCGTCGCCGATATGTCATTACGCGCGTCCATGCGCAATACATGGAACCTCGCGGCGCCATCGGCGCGTACGACAATTTCGAGGATCGCTATACGCTTTACGCGGATGTCAACTATCCGCACCGCGTCCGCAACATGCTTGCCAACTCGGTGTTTCGGGTGCCGGAGAGCAAGGTGCGCGTGGTCTGCGCCGACGTTGGCGGCGGCTTCGGTGCCAAAGGCTGGCAGTATGTCGACCACCGGCTGACACTCTGGGCCGCGCGTAAGCTCGGACGGCCGGTCAAGTGGAAATGCGAGCGTTCAGAAGTAATTCTCGCCGACGAACATGGACGGGACAATATCGGCGAGATCGAACTTGCGCTCGACGGCAACGGAAAATTCCTTGGCTTGCGGCTGCACATGTTGGCAAGTATCGGCGCCTATATTGCTTCGGATCGCCAGCTTCTGACGCCATTCGGCATGATTGTTACATTGTCCGGCGTCTATGCTATCCCAACCGCTCACGTAACGATAGACGCAGTGCTGTCGAACACCAACCCGACCGCGCCCTATCGTGGAGCCGGGCGGCCTGAAGCAATCTATCTGATAGAGCGGATCATCGAAGCCGCGGCACTCGAACTCGGCGTCGATCCAATCGAGTTGCGTCGCCGTAACATCGTTCAGCCCGAAGCAATGCCGTACCGGGCTCCGCTCGGCCCGATCTACGATTGCGGCGAGTTCGCCAAGAACATGGAAATGGCGCTCGAAGCCTCCGATTATGCCGGCTTCGACACTCGGCGGGAAGCGTCGCACAAGGCGGGCAAGCTGCGCGGTATCGGGCTGGCCAACGCGATCGAGCAGGCAGCCGGCCCGGTGCCGGAATATGCCGAAATTCGCTTCCAGCCCAGTGGCAGCGCCATCCTGCTGCTGGGCACGAAGACACACGGACAGGGCCACGAAACTTCGTTCAAGCAGATCCTGCATGAGAAGATCGGTATCGATCCGGCGGATGTGCATTTTATCGACGGCGACACCGACCGGGTGGCCTTCGGCATGGGCTCGAACGGCTCGCGCTCGATGGTGACCGGCGGCACCGCGTTGGTGATCGCTGCCGACAAGATCATCGAGAAGGGCAAGAAGATCGCCGCGCAGATGATGGAAGCCGCGGTCGCCGACATCGTTTTTGGAGAGGCCAAATTCACCGTCACGGGAACCGATCGAAGCGTGACCCTGAAACAGGTCGCGATGGCCGCGTTCCAGCCGGCGCGGCTGCCAAAAGGCTTGGAACCCGGCTTGATCGAGAGCGCGATTTACGCTCCGGAACGTGCCACCTATCCTAACGGCTGCCACGTGTGCGAGGTCGAGGTGGACCCCGAAACCGGCAACGTCGATCTGGTTGGCTATCTTGTCGTCGACGACGTGGGCACGGTGATCAACCCGCTCACACTCGCCGGACAAATTCATGGCGGCGTCGCACAAGGCGTCGGGCAGATTCTGATGGAGCAGGTGGTGTACGAGAAAGGCTCGGGCCAGTTGCTGACGGCGAGCTTCATGGACTATGCCATGCCGCGCGCGGACACAATGTGCAACGTCGCGATCCGCAGCAATCCGGTGCCGACTGCAACGAATTTGCTAGGCGCCAAGGGCGCGGGGGAGGCTGGTTGTGTCGGTGCGCTGCCCGCCGTAATGATCGCCATCCTCAATGCCCTTGCTCCGCTCGGCGTGCGTGAACTCGACATGCCGGCGACGAGCGAGCGGGTCTGGCAGGCCATACAGGACGCCCGTATGGGCAACGCCCGATCGGAGGCAGCGTGAGGACCGGGGCAGAATACCGCGACGCGCTGCGCGACGGCCGCCGGGTCTGGATCCTGGGCGAGGGTCGGATCGACGACGTGACCATGCATCCTGCGACGCGTCCGATGGTCGAGGAGTACGTCGCCTGGTACGACCGACACTTTGATCCCGCCTGGCAGGATGTCGTGCTGACGCCGTGTGATGCGGCTGGTGAGCGCATGCCGGTAGGCTACATCGTGCCGCACAACGCCAACGATCTCGCGCGAATGGGTCGTTGCTTTTCAGTGACGACTTTCCTGAGCGCCGGCAACATCACGCACACGCCGGCCTATGGCCACATGATTGCGCTTGGCGTCCTGCATGCGGTGGGACTGTGCAACGCCTCAACCAATCAAATCCAGAACGCCGAGGCGTATCGCGCCATGATCGCGCGCACTGGCCGGTTCCTGACGTTTGCCTCCGGCGCCGCGCCGATCGGCTTTCGGCTGCGTTCAGACGCAGGCGAGCGGATGGCGCTCAAGATCGTTCGCGAGACCGATGCCGGCCTGGTGATCCGCGGCAAGATCGGCATGCACACCAGCCCCGCCTACGCCGAGGACGTCTATATCGGCGCCCTCAACGGTATAGAATTCCAAGGCTACCGCGCCAGCTTCGTGGTCGCGGTGAACGCGCCAGGCGTTACGGTGATCTGCCGCCGACGGTCGGCGCGTGACGCCAATCCATTCAGCGCACCGCTCAGCTTCCGGTTTGATGAGCTGGACGGGCAGATGTGGCTCGATGACGTGCTGATCCCGTGGGAGCGTGTGTTCCTGACCGAGCCCTCGCCGGAAGCTGTCGCGCGCTGGCTGTTCTGGCACCAGCTCTATTGCTGGCTGTCGAAGGGGGAATTCACCCTTGGCATCGCGCTGGCCTGCACGCACGCAATGGGGCTGATCGCGCATGATGCGACAGTCGATTACTTGATCGATTTGATTAACGACGTGCAGACGGTGCGAAGCTGTCTGGTGGCGGCGGAGCTCGACCCGGATTTTACCTCAGACGGGTTTTGTGCGCCGAACCTCATGCACCTCTCCGCCGGCAGCCTTGCCATGCTCAAGGCCCGGCCGCACATGGGCGAGATCATGCGAACCTTGCCCGGATCGTCACTGGTGAACGCGCCATCCGATTTGGATCTTGCCGATCCGGAACTTGCCGCGGGCCTGGAGGAATCCTTCACCGGCGGCGGTTACACCGCCTTGCAGCGATCGGCCCTGCTGCAAATGGCGTGGGATCACGCCGGTTCGGCACTCGATCATCGCGAGTCGGTTTACGAGCTGCATTCGAATGGCGGCGCGCCAACCTGGCGCAACCGCCTTCGGCGTAGCTTCAATCGTTATGATGAGCTTGCCAACGGCGTGTTGCGGCAGCTTGGACTGCCGATGCCGCACGTTGATTTGAGCGCCATCCGCAATGCGCCCATGGTGACGCGCCGGCCGGTGACGCCCGCGGCCGTGACTGGCAAAACCTGACGTCACCCAGAACAGGAGATTCGCATGACAGAGCTGCTTCCGGCAACGAAGGAGGGGTTGCTGAAGGTCGCCACATCAACGCTGACCGGCGCGTTGTACAGGCGTGGCTTGCGCAACATGTTCCTGCAGGACGTGTCGCCGCTGCGTTTCGAGCAGCCCCGCATGGTCGGGATTGCCTACACCATGCGGTTCATTCCGTATCGTGAAGATATAAATCCGCCAAAGGGCAAACGACTGTCCGTGCAGCCGCGGGCGATGGAAGAATGCCCGCCGGGCCATGTGCTCGTCGTCGATTCGCGCGGCGATCCGCGTGCTGCCTCGGCCGGCGATCTGTACATCGGTCGGCTCGCGGCGCGCGGCTGCGCCGGCATCGTAACGGATGGCGGACTGCGTGATTCGGAGGGTATTTTGAAGACCGGGCTGCCCGCCTATCAGCGCAGACCGACTTCACCCCCCAGCCCCATCGTGCACTATCCGATTGACCTGAACCTGCCGATCGGCTGTGGCGGTGTCGCGGTTTATCCGGGCGATGTCATCGTTGGCGATTGTGATGGCGTTGTGGTGATCCCTGCCGCCATTGCCGATGAAATCGCCGAGGAGGCGGTCGCGACCACGCTGTACGATACATTTGCCGAAGAGGAAGTGGCCCGCGGGCGCACACTCGTCGGGCTGTTCCCTGTCGCCGGGGACGAAGCCAAACGCGACTTCGAGGCGTGGAAGAAGAAGCGCACGGATCACGCCTGACCAACTGCAATCCGAGGAGGACCAAGATGACGCGCATGACCGGGGGTGAGGCGATCGTCGACGGCTTGTTACGACATGGGATCGACACCGTGTTCGGACTGCCGGGCGTGCAAGTTTATGGGCTGTTCGATGCGTTTGCCCGTGCCTCCAACCGGTTGCGGCTGATCAATGCGCGGCATGAGCAGGGAACTGCTTACATGGCTCTGGGTTACGCCTGCGCCACCGGCCGTCCGGCGGCCTATGCGGTCGTTCCGGGCCCGGGCGTGCTGAATACCACGGCAGCTCTTGCCACGGCTTGGGGCGTGAACGCGCCGGTGCTGTGCCTGACTGGGCAAGTCCCCAGCGCGATGATCGGCCGCGGGCGCGGTCAACTGCACGAACTTCCCGATCAGCTCGCGACGCTGCGCAGTCTGCTGAAATGGGCGGACCGGATCGAGCATCCGACCCAGGCGCCAATGCTGGTTGCGCGTGCTTTCCAGGAGATGCTGTCGGGGCGGCGCGGTCCGGTCGCGCTGGAGATGCCGCTGGATCAGTTTCCCGCCGTGGCGGAATCGAGCCACAGGATCCGTTGCCGCTGTTTCCGCCACCGCCGCCGGACACGGAACAGATCGCCGCGCTCACCGGCTTGCTGGCCCAGGCGAAGGCGCCGATGCTGTGGGTCGGCGGCGGCGCGCAACACGCGTCCGCCGAAATTGCTGCACTGGCCGAACGTCTGGGTGCGCCGGTCGTATCGTTTCGCGGTGGCCGTGGCATCGTTGACGACCGGCATCCGCTGGGCCTGACGATCCCCGCCGGCTATCGCCTCTGGCCGGAGACCGATCTGCTCGTCGGCTTCGGCACTCGCCTTGATGTGCCGCTGGGCCGTTGGGGTGGTTCGCCGCCGGGGCTAAAAGTAGCACGGGTTGATATCGATCCAGCCGAGATGCGCCGGCTGCAAGGTCGATATTGGCATCGTCGCGGATACCGCCGCGGCGGCCGGGCTGCTTGCGGCGCAAGTGGCACCGCGGCAGGACGCCGCCCGTGCCAGCGCAATCGCACGCGCCAAAGCCGAGACCGCTGTCGGAGATCAGCAAGGTGCAGCCGCAGATGAGCTATCTGGGCGCAATTCGCGATGCGCTTCCCGAGGATGGCATTCTTTGCGACGAGATGACGCAGGTCGGCTACGTGTCGTGGTTTGGATTTCCGTTCCACACACCGCGTACGCTCGTCACATCGGGTTTTTCCGGAACGCTGGGCGCCGGTTTCCCAACCGCGCTCGGCGTGAAGGTCGCGCATCCGGACCGCGCGGTGGTCGCGGTAACCGGTGATGGCGGGTTCCTGTTCGGCGGTGCCGAGTTGGCGACCGCAGTGCAGCATGGGATCAATCTCGTGACGGTGCTGTTCAACAATTCGGCTTATGGCAACGTGCTCCGCGACCAGCACCGGCTGTTCGAAGGGCGCGAGGCAGGATCGAAGTTGCACAATCCGGACTTTCGCACATACGTGAAAAGCTTCGGCGTCGCCTACTGGCGCGCGACGGATGCCGATGGGCTGCGTACGGCGGTGATCGAGGCGCTTGCGGCTCGGGCCCCGGCTTTGGTGGAGGTGATTACCAATATCAGCGAGGAATATCCACCCTGGGAATTCATAGCGCCTGGCCGAGGGTGACGCGCATGTGCTTGGTGCAAACGAACGGACATCGAGCACACCAGAGCTTCGGCGTTGGCGCCTCAAGACGATATCGGGCGCGGCATCGGGCAGATCGCATCCGTTGCGCTGGCTGGCAAGGCCAAACATAGCGGCCTTTTAGCGTCTGGGTGGTCTGGGACAGGTTGGCAGACCGGAGGACGGTAGCGGCGGACGGATTTGAACCACCGACCAAGGGATTATGATTCCCCTGCTCTACCGCTGAGCTACGCCGCCATCCAGTCAGCAGGCGGCGGACATACTAGCCTGCCCAATACACGTCAACCGCCACGCACAAGCCGCAGGACCCCTTGTAGCCGAACCAGCGTTCCGTCGTCTGCCTGGCCGGTGATCGCCTGTGGACGCCAATGCCGCTGAAACGCCCGCAGCACGGTGGACAAAGCCGGATCAAGGCCGCCTTCCGGCATCACGCGGTAGCCGATCTCCAACAATGCGGCGCGCACGGGCCGCAGGCGGATCGGGTCCCGGATCGCCCCAAGGTTGCCGATATCCGGCGCACCCAAGGGCCACAGGCCGACGCCGTTTTCCGCCAGGCCCTGCCAGTCGAAGCGCTCACCAGGATCTTCTTTCCGCTCGGGTGCCACATCGCTGTGCGCGATGACGTTGCGCGCCGGGATCGGATGCCGAGCCAGGATGGTCAGGCAGAGGTCGCATAAGGCGGCAAGCTGGAGGACCGGAAAATCGCGGTAGCCCCATTCATGTCCAGGATTGACGATCTCGATCCCGATCGAGCGTCCGTTCAATGCCGCGTGCCCACGCCAGTGGGAGATCCCGGCATGCCAGGCTCGCCGATCCTCCGGCACCAGGCGCAGTACCGTGCCATCCTCGTCCACGACATAATGCGACGACACCTTTGCGGCCGGGTCGCGCAACCGGTCAATGGCCTCCGTGGCGGACTTCATGCCGGTATAATGCAGGATCAGCATGTCGACGGGCACGTCGTCCGGCCGCGCGTCGTGGTTCGGGCTTGGCAGATCCACGATCGGCAGAGCCGGCCTGTCGGAGGCGGCAGGGCGGCGCTCAACCGGTCGTAAATAGGAGGCGGCGGTGGTTCAAAGACCGCGTTCCCGCTTGATTCGGTCCCAGGCGGCGTTGATGCGGGCAACCTTATCGCTGGCCCGAGCGACGAAATCTTGCGGCACGCCGCGCGCGGCGAGTGTGTCCGGGTGGTTCTCCCGCATCAGGCGCTTCCAGGTTGCGCGAAGCTCCTCGCCGGTGGCGGAACGGGCCAAGCCAAGTTCCTGATATGGATCTTCCTCGGTCGTCGCGGGCTGTCGGGACGCGCCGCCGAAAGCGCGATCCCAGGCGAACTGGTCCAGCCCGAAGCGACGATGCAGGCGGCGCAGGTAATCCTGCTCGCGGGTGTTGAGCGGGCCCGTCGGCGCGGGCAATGACGAACAGCGCCTTCAGGACCTCTTCCAGGGTGCCTCGGTTGTCGCTGAACGTCTCCCCAAGTTGAGCGGCATACGGCTCGAACGAGTTGGTGCTGTCGCGCGCCTGATCAAACAACCGGCCAATATTGCGGGCGGATTCCGGCGGGATGCGGAAATTTCGCTTGAATGCGTCGATTTCCAGCCCGATTGACCGGCCCATCGGCTTTGCAGAGTTTCGCCGCCAGAACCGTGACCGTGATGGCGAAGACCTCTTCCTTTCGGCCGAACATCCCGGCTACGCGGGCTGGCGTGAAGGATGCCTCCTGCCCGAACGGCAGGCGCATGCTCTGGATCGAACCGGTGTCAGCCGCATGACCTAAAGCGGCACCGATAACCGCGCCGTATGGCCCGCCTACAAAGAAGCCGGCCGTGCCGCCAATAATCTTGCCCCAGTATCCCATTGCGTGACGTTACCATGTCAGGCCGAATCAGAGCAAAACACGAACGCTCGGCCGCCTGCTTTAGTTCTGCAGTAGCGCTGAATCCCTCAATCTGGTGTCCTGACCCACCACGGGATCGGCGATCGCGGCTTCCAGGCTCGAGGCCCCCTTCCACTCATGGGCCGGTCGCGCGACGCCGTCAGCCGGGATCTGGTCGATACCCCAGTAGATCTCGAGCCGATGGCCATCCGGGTCGCGAAATTCGACGGCAATCTGCACGCCAGCCCGCCGGCGGCCATCGAAATCCACCGGAACGTTGTGCCGGCGAAGGTGTTCCCGGGCGCGGACGACCTCATCCAGGGTGGCCACCTCAAACGCCATATGGTGCAGGCCAGCGCCGGCCGGGTTTGCCTCGGTCGCCTTGAAAAGAGCGATACCATGATGGTCCGGGTTGCAGCGCAGGAAGATTGCGCCGCCTGCCATCATGTCGTCGCCGTAGATATCGGAGATGGAGAAGCCCAGGACGTCGACATAGAAGCGGGCCGAGCGCTCGATATCAGCGACATAAAGAGCGACATGGCCGATCTTTCCCAGGCTGAACGGCAAGGCCGGACGGGTCGCTTGGGCAAGCTGGACGGTGCGAAGCGTATCAACATTCATGGCTCGGTTCCTCCTGGGCGGTACTTAACGTCATTTTGGGCCCCTGGGACAGCGGGTTCACGACAGAAGCCAAAGCCTGCTAGCTTCACGGACTTGAATTTCGACGCATCTGGCAGACGCCAGAGGCAGGACATAGGGCTTATGTTTCATCGACCAACTTATCTCTTTCGTTCTTCGAAGGATGCAGCGATATCAGGCTGATGAGCATGTTGACGACGGCGACGGAGGCTTGAAGATGAACGCCAGAGTGGATGTCCGCGGCAATGCCGGAGAGATGGAGCGGTTGCGGATCAGGTCAGCCGCCTTCACCGGCCCGACGGCCGGATTAGCGCCGGGCAACGTCCAGGCCAATCTCGTCATCCTGCCCAAGGCGCTGGCACACGACTTCCTGCGGTTCGCACAGGCCAACCCGAAGCCATGCCCCGTACTAGCCGTTTCCGAAGCCGGCAATCCAAGCTTTCCCACATTGGGACAAGAATTGGATATCCGCACCGACCTGCCGCGCTACCGCGTCTGGCGGAATGGCGAACTGCTATCTGAACCGACCGACATCCTGGACGTTTGGCGTGACGATTTGGTCAGCTTTGCCATCGGCTGCTCCTTCTCGTTCGAGGAAGCACTGATCGAGGATGGCATCGAGATGCGCCACATCGCCTGCGGCTCGAACGTGCCGATGTACCGGACCAACATCCCGTGCGTCCCGGCGGGCGTGTTCAGCGGACCGCTAGTCGTGTCGATGCGTCCCTTAAGTACCAGCCGCTGCAATTCGTGCGGTGCAGATCACCTCGCGATTTCCCTCGGTGCATGGCGCACCCGTTCATCTCGGGATGCCGGCAATGATCGGGATCGCCGATATAGGCAAGCCTGATTATGGCGACGCCGTGCCGATCGCCGCCGATGAGATGCCCGTGTTCTGGGCGTGCGGGGTGACGCCTCAAGCGGTCATCGCACAGGTGCGGCCGGAGTTCTGCATCACCCACGCGCCGGGCGCGATGCTAATCACCGACCTGCGCAACACAAGCTTGTCGGCGCTCTAAGGCGCTACGGCTCGCCGCTTGCAACGCGGACCAGCATGCACGCCCGCCATCGTCTGCTGATCGACCGGATCGAATCGCTGATCCACCGCGACGTGGGGCGCGGTATGCAGGCTGTCTTCCGGGCCACCGAGGGCGGGCTATGGGCAGGAACGTACGCGTTGGCGGCAGAGACTTCACCGCGAATTGGTTTCATCACGGGGTTCTTTGTCCCGGGCGGTGATCCTCCGGCGGCTGAGACGGACGGCCCCGCCGGTGCGGCGCTCCTGGCTCGCGGTTTCGTGGAGGCCGGTCTGCCGTGCCGGCTGGCGACCGACATAGAGTGCCGTTCCGCGAGCCGCGCCGCGCTAGACCAAGCCGGCGCATCCGGCGTGCCAATCGACGCCATGGCCCCAGGTGATACGACGGACGCGTTGATCGCTCGATGGCGGCAGGAGGGGATCAATTGGGTGATTGCCATTGAGCGTTGCGGACCCGGGGAGGATGGCCGGCTCAGGAATATGCGAGGCACTGATATCAGTACCCATGCCGCGCCATTGGACCGTCTGTTCAGCGCGGGTCCTTGGCGCACCGTCGCGATCGGCGACGGCGGCAACGAGATCGGTATGGGGGTCGTCCCGCGGCCTCTGATCGCCGAGCATATCGCCCTGGGGCAGGTCATTGGCTGTGTCGTACCGGCGGATCATCTGATCACCGCCGGTGTCTCGCACTGGGGAGCCTACGGTGTTTTGGCAGCGCTCGCCGTGTTGCGTCCGGAATGGTCCATGGCAATGTTAGGGAGTCTCGACCCGGCATTGGATCGCGCGGTGATTGAGGCCATGGTGCGGAAGGGGCCTGCTGTCGATGGCGTATCGTTACGACGTGCGACGACCATTGATGGGCTGGAGATGGATCTGCACCATGAGGTGCTGCACATGATCAGAGCCAACATTCGAACCATTGACGGCGGCAATCACCAGCAACCGCCAACAGCACCATCCGCGGAAACGCTGGGGACCCATGAATTGGCGGATCCAGGGCTCCATTCAAAGGATTCCGTTCAACGTCCGCCTAATGAATAACGGTCTCCCGCTTGAGCGCTCGGATGGTTGCGCGAAATGCATCGATAGTAGTTGCCATTTCCTCCTCTCCATGCATCGCCGAAATCGTCCCTGATGGGCCCGAGTTCATGTCCACGCCGTTCACCAAAAAGCCCATGCGGAGCTGGCCCGTGACGCCCTCACCACGTGGCTTATCAATCATCTGTGAAATAAACTGGGCCGCGTCGAACGTACTGGGCTGGATGTCCGCATCGTCAGGATTGGTGTAGATGTGGATGCCGGAATACGCGCCGTGGACAGCCCACTTTACGCCCTCCTCGACCAGCACCTGGTTCATTTTCGCACGCACTTGGGTGCCATAGGCATTCGCTCGGGCGCAGGCATCGGTGGTGGATAGGATCTCCAGCGTGGCTACCCCGGCGGCAGCTGATACGGGATTGGCATTGAACGTGCCGGGATGGGCTATCTTCTCCCGCCCCGCCGCCTTGGTGACCTTGAAGTCGAGCCAGTCCAGGATGTCCTTGCGCCCGACGACCGCACCACCAGGCAATCCGCCTGACAGGATCTTTGCCAGTGTCGTCATGTCCGGGGTAATGCCGAGCGCGGCCTGGACACCACCGGGGGAGACGCGGAAGCCTGTGACGACCTCATCGAAGATCAGGATCGTGCCGGCCTGTTTGGTCAGGTCGCGCAGCAGCGACAGGTAGGACGGCAGGATTGGCATCTTGCCAAAATTCGCCCCCGTCGGCTCCAGGATCACCGCGGCGATGTCTTTGTGGTCGTTGAAGATTCGCGTGATGCCGTCGACATCGTTCGGATCACACAGCAGCACGTTGTCGGCGACGCCGTTCACCACGCCGCTGGTCGGTGTTCCATCAAAATGGTTGGTATGACCGCTGGTCATGTGGTCGTGCCAGCCATGAAAATGGCCACGGAACCGCACCAATTTCGTGCGTCCCGTATACGCCCGCGCGAGCCGCAGCGCCATCAGCGTTGCTTCGGTGCCGGAGGCGGTGAAGCGCACCCGTTCCGCCGATGGCACCATCTGGGTAATCAGCTCCGCCCAGCGAACCTCTAGCTCATGGCAGGCACCGAAATGAGTTCCGCGATCCAAAGCCGCATGAACCGCCTGCATCACGGTCGGGTGGTTATGGCCGAGGATCAGCGCGCCATGGCCGCCGAAGTAGTCGACGTATTTGTTGTTGTCGACGTCCCATTTCACCGGTCCCAGCGCGCGTGCAACATAGAGCGGATACGGATCGAAATGCCGGCTGTCATGCGACAGCCCGCTCGGCAGCAATCCACGCGCCTTTGTCGCCAAAATGGCGGAGCCGGGGGTCATTGCCTCATACGTCGCGATCAGGGTCGTGTTCGGCAGCGTGCTGGCAGACATGAGCATCCTTTCAAAGTCGATACCGGTCATTATAGCGCTTGAGGAATTGCCGCACCCGCTCCGTGCGGGGCTGGAAGAAAAGCTGGTCGGGGGTGCCTTCCTCGACGATAACGCCGCCGTCCATAAACACGATGCGGTCAGCCACGTCACGGGCAAAGCTCATTTCGTGTGTAACCACGATCATCGTCATCCCATCGCGCGCGAGTTGCTGCATCGCCGCCAGGACTTCACCCACCAGCTCGGGGTCGAGCGCGGAGGTCACTTCGTCGAACAGCATGATTTTCGGGTCCATCGCCAGCGCACGGGCGATCGCCACGCGTTGCTGCTGCCCGCCGGACAGCCGAGCGGGGTAGGCGGCCGCCTTGTCGGAGAGGCCGACCATGGCGAGGAGGTCCACGGCGCGCTGCTCCGCCCTGACGCGGGGTATTCCCCTGACACGGATCGGGGCGGCGGTGATGTTCCGCAGCACGGTCATGTGCGGGAACAGGTTGTAGCTCTGGAACACAATACCGATCTTTTCGCGTGCCGCGGCGATGTCTCGTTCGGCCATGCGCTGGCGCCGGCCGCCGTGGTCGAGCGTGTAGCCGACCGGATCGCCGTCGACCGTTACCGTGCCCTGCTCATAGTCTTCCAACATGTTTATGCAGCGCAGCAGCGTTGTCTTGCCCGATCCGCTGGGACCGATGACGACCACCGTCTCACCGCGCTGCACGGTCAGCGACACCCCGCGCAACACCTCGTTCTGACCGAAGCGTTTGGCCAGGCCGGACATCACCAGCATCGGCCTTGCCGGAGCGGAGGAAACTTCAGTGGTCAACGAGGATCCGACGTTCAAGATATCTCCCATACAGTGCCAGCGCATAGCAGAGGCAGAAATAGAGCGCCGCCGCGGCCAGGAAAATCTGGAACGGCGCGAGCGTCCGCTCTACCACCTCCCGGCTCGCCATGGTCAATTCCCACAGACCAACGATCGACACCAGAGAGGTGGCCTTGATCAGGTTGACGCACAGGCTGACGAAGGGCGGTGCCGCCAGCCGCAGGGCCTGCGGAAAAATTACGATCCGCAGCATCAGGCGCCGGCTCATGCCCAGGCTTTTCGCGGCGTCCCATTGCGCCTGGGGCAGTGACTGGATGCCGGCGCGGAACGCCTCGCTCATGAACGCCGCGTAGTAGCAGGCCAGCACCAGGACCACGCCCCAGAATGGCGGCAGATCAATTCCCGTGAGCGGCAGCAGGTAGTAGACGAAAGTCAACAGCACCAGCAGCGGAATGCCGCGCACCAGGAAGATATAGGCGACCACCGCCGACCGGGCCGTTCGGCTGCCGAACAGTTGCGCCAGCGCCAGCCCCACGCCCAACATGGTTGCCGGTATCACCGCGGCCGCTGCCATCAACAAGGTCATCGCTGCGCCGCGGAACAGGTACCAGTAGCTGTGCAGCAAGGGCGAAAACGTCTTCATCATGAAATGAAAGCCAGACGCTGTTCTACCACCCGTGCGGCCAGGCTGATCACAGTGGTCAGCGAAAGATAGATCACCGCGACGCCCAGAAATACGTCATAGGTGTTGGCGGACGACTCCACCCAGACCTGCGCCACCTTCATCACGTCCATGACGGCGATCGCGGCCACCTGAGAGGTGTCCTTGGTGATGCTGATCGCCTGGTTGGTCAGCGGCGGGATCACCCGCGCGAACACTTGCGGCAGGATTACGATCCGGTACAACGTCCACCGTCGCATGCCCAGCGCCCGCCCGGCCTCATACTGACGGGCGCTGACGGATTGCAGGCCGCCCCGGTAGATTTCGGCCACGTAGCCGCCATTCTGCAGGCACAGCGCCAGCAGCCCCGAGACAAACCCCGACAGCGGGATCCCCGCCAGCGACAGGCCAAAATAGATCAGATACATCTGTATCAACAGGGGCGTATTTCGCACCACCTGGATATAACCACCGGCAGCCCAGGACAGTGGCCCTTGGGTCCCCTGTGCCAGCGCCACGAGCAATCCCCAGACGACGCAAATCAGCATGGTCAAGACAGCAAGTTCCACGGTGACCTGAGCGCCCTGCAGCAGCGCGGGCATCAGGCGGGCGATAAAATGCAGGTCGAACGGCACGAAATATACGCTCAGTATTTGTTAAAATCATAGCTCCGCTGCGGCGGTGCATCCTTGTGCAGCCATTTCTGGTACCATTCCTGATACTTGTTATAGCGAGAACCGTAGCGCAGCTCGCCCACCCAGGTGTCCAGGAACAACCACCATTTGAAGTCGCCTGGCTTCATGAAGATGGCATCCTGCGAAACATAGGCGAAGGGTGTGCCTGACACGTCCAGCCGCATCAGGTCGTCGTTCTCGTGCTGGTAGTAGTCGGCAATCGGCTTGTCGATGTTGAACGCCGTCGCTCGGCCGGTCTTCACAGCTAGGAACAAGGCCGAGGGGCTATCCAACAGCAATTGCTTGACGTTTGGCAGCAACTGCTTTGCCCGCTCAATCGCCGGCGGCACGTTCAGGATGGCGTAAGTGTATTTCGGGTCGTTCAACTCCTGGATCGTCTTGATCTTGGCGTCCTTGCGCGCGATCAGGCTGTTGCCGGTGTCGATATAGGGTCTGGTGAAGGCGATCCGCACCGCGCGGTCCGGCGTGATGGTGGTGGAGCACAGGCCGAAATCGATCTTGCCCGACAAGGCCGCCGGGAAGCGCCCATCAGATTGCACGACCACGAGCTCGACCTTTTTCGGGTCGCCCAGCAGGTCCTTGGCGATCTCATGGGCCATGTCGATCTCAAAGCCCACCAAGTCGCCATTGTCATCGACATAAGCTAGCGGCGGAGACGTGCTGTAGGTGGCGACGATGATCTTGTCCCGCTTCAGCACCGTGTCCAGCAGCGACTCCTGTGCCTTTGCCGGGGCAATCGCTGCAAAAACAAGCATCACGACGAATAACGAGTGCAACATGCGCGGCATGAAAATTCCCCCTTGGGCCTGGAGTTGCGAAAACCGTGCCGAGCAGTCGGGAGTGTCCACGGCACTGCGGGGTTGCTTCGGTGGACCCGATGCTGTCCAGCTATGTAGCGGATCATTCGAATGAGGTAGATGATGTGGCAATTCTGGATCGATCGCGGCGGCACCTTTACCGATATCGTGGCGCGCCATCCGGACGGACATCTGTCCACTCACAAGCTGCTGTCAGAGAACCCCGGGCGCTACAAGGATGCCGCCATCGCCGGCATCAAGTTGATCCTGGGTCTGTCGCCGCAGGAACCGATCCCGCCGAACCAGATCGAAGCCGTCAAGATGGGCACCACGGTCGCCACCAATGCGCTGCTGGAGCGGAAAGGCGACCGCACCCTGCTTCTCGTCAATCGCGGCTTCGCCGACGTCCTTCGCATCGGCAACCAGGCTCGGCCGCGCCTGTTTGATCTGGCGATCATCCTGCCCAGCATGCTTTACGAGCAGGTGGCCGAGGTCGGCGGCCGTGTCGGCGTGGACGGCACCGAGATTGAGCCGCTCGACGAAGACCAGGCTCGCGCGGTGATGGAAGAGGCTCGCCAGGCCGGCATCGAAGCCTGCGCCATTGTCCTGATCCACGCCTGGAAATATCCCGCGCACGAACAGCGGCTAACCGAACTGGCGCGAGAGGCTGGCTTCACCCAGGTCTCCGCCAGCCATGCGGTCAGTCCGCTGTTGCGCCTGGTACCGCGCGGCGACACCACCGTGGTGGATGCCTACCTGTCGCCAATCCTGCGCCGCTACATCGATCAGGTGGCGGCGGAATTGCCAGGAACGCGGGTCTATTTCATGCAGTCCAACGGCGGCCTGACCACGTCGGAAAACTTCCAGGGCAAGGATGCCATCCTGTCCGGACCGGCCGGCGGTATCGTCGGTGCGGCTCGGACCGCGGGAATGGCCGATCTGGATCAGATCATCGGCTTCGACATGGGCGGCACCTCGACCGATGTCGCGCTGTATGCGGGCGGCTTCGAGCGGGCGTTTGAGACCGCGGTTGCCGGCGTGCGGATGCGGGCGCCGATGATGGCGATCAACACGGTCGCGGCCGGCGGCGGCTCGGTCCTGCATTTCGATGGCGCCCGCATGCGAGTGGGACCCGATTCGGCGGGCGCCGATCCCGGCCCGGCCAGCTACCGGCGCGGTGGTCCACTGACGGTGACGGATGCGAATGTCTGCGTCGGCAAGATCCAGCCAAACCACTTTCCCGCCATCTTCGGCCCCAACGGTGATCAGACCCTGGACCATGCGGTGGTCACCACGAAATTCGCCGCCTTCGCCAAGGAGATCGCCGAGGCAACCGGAGAGGCACGCACCCCGCAGCAGGTGGCGGAGGGCTTCCTGCAAATCGCGGTGGCCAACATGGCGAACGCGATCAAGCAGGTGTCGGTGCAGAAGGGTCATGACGTCAGCCGCTTCGCGCTGCAGTGTTTTGGCGGGGCCGGCGGCCAGCATGCCTGCCTGGTCGCCGACGCTTTGGGAATGGAGACGGTGTTCATCCACCCCTATGCCGGCGTGTTATCGGCTTACGGCATGGGCCTCGCCGACCAGACGGCGATGAGGGAACAGGCCGTCGAGATCCCGCTGAGCACGGACACCATGGGCGATCTTGAGGCGTTGGCGGATCGACTGGCGGCCGATGCGGTTACCGCGCTGACGGAGCAGGGCGCCCAGGCCACCGCGGTGACGACCAGCCGGTCGTTGCACCTCCGCTATGCAGGGACCGAGGCGGCGCTGATCGTTGCCTTGCGCGACCTGCAAATTATCCTCTCCGATTTTACGGCGGCTCACCGCGCCCGCTTCGGCTTTGCCACGCCCGAGCGGCCGCTGGTGGTGGAAACGGTGGCGGCCGAGGCCATTCTTCCCGGGGAGATTGCCGCCGAGGCAACCCTGCCGGCTCGTGAAAGCGGCACACCGGACGTGGTCGATCGGGTGCGCATCTTTACTGGCGGCGAATTGCGTGACGCTCCGGTCCTCGACCGCACGTCGCTGCTGGCCGGCGATCGGATTGCGGGACCGGCGTTGATACGAGAAGCCAATGCAACCACAGTGATCGAACCCGGCTGGACCGCTGAGGTCACCGCGCTGGACCACATGATCCTGCGCCGCACCGAAATGCTTTCTACAAGGGTCGCCGCCGACACCGGGCGCCCCGATCCTGTGCTGCTGGAATTGTTCAACAACCTGTTCATGAATGTCGCGGAACAAACCGGCGCGGTGCTGCAGAACACGTCGATGAGCGTGAACATCAAGGAGCGGCTGGACTTTTCCTGCGCCATCTTCGACGCCGACGGCAATCTGGTGGCGAACGCGCCGCACGTGCCGGTGCATCTCGGTGCCATGGGCGAAAGCGTGCGTACTGTGCTTGATCACCGCCGCGGCCGCCTGAGGCCCGGCGATGTCGTGGCTCTGAACAATCCGTTCAACGGTGGCACGCACCTGCCGGACATCACCGTGATTACGCCGGTGTTCGATGGAGACGGACGCGACATTTTGTTCTTTGTCGGCAGCCGCGGCCACCACGCAGATATTGGCGGCATCACGCCTGGCTCGACCCCGCCGATGTCGCACAGGCTGGAGGAGGAAGGCGTCGTCATCGATGATTTTTTGCTGGTTGATGGCGGTCACTTCCGGGAAGCCGAGTTCCGCGCGTTGTTGGGCAGCGCCCGGTTTCCGGCACGCAGCCCGGATGTCAACGTTGCGGATATCAAGGCGCAGGTTGCGGCAAACGAGAAGGGTGTGCAGGAGCTGAAGCGGGTCGTTGACCAGTTCGGCTGGCCGACGGTCAGCGCCTATATGCGTCACGTCATGGACAATGCCGAGGAATTGGTGCGTCGTGTCATCGACCGCCTTGGATCCGGTCATTTCAATTACACGATGGACAATGGCAGGCGGCTCACAGTTGCTGTCAGCGTCGACCGCGAAACACGAAGTGCGACCGTCGATTTTACCGGCACGGGGCCACAAGACGAAGGCAACTTCAATTCTCCGCCGGCGGTGGCCCGGGCGGCGGTGCTGTACGTGTTCCGCTGCCTGGTCGGCGACGATATTCCTCTGAATGATGGCTGCCTGAAGCCGCTGACCCTGATCATTCCGCCGGGGACATTCCTGTCGCCCCATCCCGGTGCCGCGGTCGTCGCCGGCAATACCGAGGTGTCGCAGGCCACCTGCAATGCGCTATTCGGCGCACTGGGCTGCATCGCTTGCTCTCAGGCGACGATGAACAATTTCCTCTTCGGCGATGCGACCCGTCAATATTATGAAACGATCTGCGGCGGCACCGGCGGTGGCCCCGACTTCCATGGAACCTCTGCAATTCACTCCCATATGACAAATACCCGTATGACCGACCCGGAGGTGCTGGAGCTTCGCTACCCCGTGCGGCTCGAGTTGTTTGGCATTCGCCGCGGCTCGGGTGGCGCAGGACAATGGCGCGGCGGGGACGGTGCCGAGCGACGCATCCGGTTCCTGGAGCCGATGACGGCGGTGATCGTCGCCTCCCGGCGGGCGGTTCCGCCCTTCGGCTTGAGGGGCGGGGCCGATGGTGCGGCCGGCCTGCAATGGGTGGAGCGAGCGGATGGGTCGCGCGACGTGCTGACCGGTACCGATAGCGCCGAACTGTCGCTCGGGGACGTTTTCGTCATTGAAACACCAGGTGGCGGTGGTTACGGGCGTGTGTGATCGTCGCGGCTGACGGAAGCGGGACCACAGGCGGTCAAAGGCAAGGGATAGATGCGGCTCAGCCGCATCAGTCGCCAAGCCTGGGACGCGGGTGTAGTTAAGCGCGGAATTTTGGAGCCGGGTGCATGACGGACACCGAAACGCCGACCAATCGAGAGGGGACGACGGGACCCGCCACGACGGAAATTGGCCGCGACTTCATTCGCGATATTGTGCAGGCTGACGTGGATGCCGGGCGTGTCCAATCCGTTGTCACGCGTTTTCCGCCGGAACCCAACGGCTTTCTGCATCTGGGGCACGCCAAGTCGATCTGCCTGAATTTCGGCATCGCGCAGGAGTTCGGCGGTCGCTGCCATTTGCGCTTCGACGACACCAATCCGACGAAGGAGGAGCAACTCTTCATCGATGCCATCCAGCGCGATGTCCGCTGGCTGGGCTTCGACTGGGGCGGACATCTGTATTTCGCCTCGGATTACTTTGAACAACTTTACCAGTGGGCAGAGCATCTGGTGCGGGAAGGCAAGGCGTATGTGGACGATACGCCGCCGGAGGCCATGCGATCTCAGCGCGGCACGCTGACCGAACCGGGGCAGAACAGTCCGTGCCGTTACCGCTCGATCGAGGAAAACCTGGATCTGTTCCGCCGCATGCGGAACGGCGAGTTTCCCAATGGCGCACGCGTCCTGCGGGCCAAGATCGACATGGCGTCGGGCAACATGAACCTGCGCGATCCGGTGTTATACCGCATCCTGCACGCCCACCATCCGCGCACCGGCGACGCCTGGTGCATCTATCCCACGTATGATTTCGCCCACGGCCAGTCGGATGCGATCGAGGGCGTCACCCACTCGATCTGCACGCTGGAGTTCGAGGATCATCGGCCGCTCTACGACTGGCTGATCGACAACCTTCCCGTCCCCTCCCGCCCGCGGCAATACGAATTTGCTCGCCTCAACGTCGACTTCACTGTTCTGTCGAAGCGGCATCTCACCCGGCTGGTGCAGGAAAAACATGTCAACGGCTGGGATGATCCGCGGATGCCCACGCTGGCGGGGATCCGGCGACGCGGTGTGCCGGCGGCGGCGTTGCGCGAATTCATCCGCCGTGTCGGCGTAGCGCGGGCGTACAGCCAAGTGGATGTCGCCATGCTGGATGCGGCAATCCGGGACACCTTGAACCCGGTTGCGGTCCGGCGCATGGCGGTGCTGCGCCCGTTGAAGCTGATCATCGAGAACTACCCGGAAGGCCGCACCGAGACCCTGGAGGCGCAGAACCACCCGGACAATCCCGCTGCCGGAACCCGCCCCGTCACGTTCGGTCGGGAACTGTTTGTCGATCGCGACGACTTCATGGAAGACCCACCGAAGAAGTTCTTCCGCCTGTCGCCCGGCCGGGAAGTGCGTCTGCGCTATGGCTATTTCGTCACCTGCCAGCAAGTCGTGAAGGACGCGTCCGGGCAGGTGGTGGCGCTTCGTTGCACCTACGATCCGGCGTCTCGCGGCGGCAATTCGCCGGATGGGCGAAAGGTCCAGGCCACCCTGCACTGGGTCGCCGCGGCAGACGCCATCAAGGCGGAGGTGCGCTTATACTCACACCTTTTCAACCGGCCCGATCCGGGGGCGGACGGCGACGTGCTGGCGGATCTTGATCCGAACTCGCTGGAAGTGCTGACCGGCTGTTTGGTGGAGCCGTCGCTGGCACAGGCCGAGGCGGGGCAGGCGGTGCAGTTCGAGCGCATTGGATATTTCGCTGCCGATCCGGATAGCCGTCCTGAACGGCCGGTGTTCAATCGGACTGTCGGGCTGCGAGACACCTGGGCGAAGGTACAAGCCGGAGCCAGGCGGTAGAGGTCAAGACGGACTGAGCCCGCGGTGCAGACTTTCGCCGGTTGTGAAAGTTCGTCCTGCTGCTCTCGCTGCTCCGTCTGCAGCGACTATTCCGGATAGATCATTTTCCGGGTTACGCCGCCGTCCACCACAAATTCCGCGCCGGTGATGAACCCACTCTCCGGACCGACCAGGAAAGCCGCCAGCGATGCGATATCGGCGGTGATGCCGACGCGTCCGGCTGGGTGAAACGCATGCTCCTGCGGCGTGGGTGCTGGCCCTTTGGTGGCGATCCATCCAGGACTGATGCAGTTGACGCGAATATCCGGACCCAGACTGATCGCCAAGGCGTGGGTCAGCGCCACCAGGCCGCCTTTGGAGGCTGAATAGGCCTCGGTATTCGGCTCTGACATATGGGCGCGGGAGGAGGCGATGGCTACGACCGAACCGCGGGCGGCGCGCAACAGTGTCTCCGCGGCACGCACGAGCAAGAACGTGCTGGTTAGGTTAGTGGCCAGAACCGATGACCACTCCGCCAATGCCAATTCTGCAATTGGCTTACGGATCATGAACCCAGCATTGCAGATCAGTGCATCCAGCCGCTGTTCCTCGGCGGCCAGTGATCGCACCAGCGCCGCAACCGACGCCTCTTCTCCGACGTCGCAGATAACGGAGCGGCCGCCATGTGGTGGGGTCTCATTCGGGTCGCGGTCCGCCACCACCACGCGCCACCCATCGCGCGCCAGGCGGTCCGCGATACCCGCGCCAATACCCTTGGCGCCCCCGGTGACAAGAGCGACGCGAGGCGTGGCAGAGGTGGCCTGTTCGTTCATCCGTTCCATAAAAGCCCTCGAAGACGGGTGCTTCAACCCGCGCTTCGCGGTGGTGCCTTGGATACATTTAGGGTGATGGTTAGCGTCAGCCCTTGGCGGCGTCCAGCGCTTGCGCCAGGTCGGCCAGAATGTCGTCGATATGCTCCAGGCCGATGGAGAGGCGTACATATCCGGGCGTGACGCCTGTTGCGAACTGCTCGGATTCGGTCAGCTGTGAGTGGGTCGTGCTCGCCGGATGGATCGCCAGGCTGCGCGCGTCACCGATATTCGCAACATGGTAGAACATCTGCAGTGCATTGATGAATTTACTTCCCGCCGCGACGCCGCCGGCGAGCTCGAATCCGACCAGCCCGCCTTGCCCGTGCGGCAGGTATTTCGCTGTGCGTTCGGCGCCAATTTCCTTGTGATGCGCGGGATGGATAACCCGGATCACATCGCTGCGCTGAGCCAGAAAGGCGGCGACCGCCGAAGCATTGCGGCTGTGCTCGCGCATGCGCAGCGGCAGGGTCTCCAGCCCCTGCAGGAACAGAAAGGCGTTGAACGGCGCCATCGCTGCTCCGAGGTCGCGCAAGAGTGTGACACGCATTTTCAGGATGTAGGCGATGGGCCCCAGCGGCTTTGCTGCCTGCGACCAGACCGCTCCATGGTAGGATGGATCCGGCGTGTTCATCGCTGGCTGGCGGGCCGGGTTCGCTTCCCAATCAAAATTGCCGCCGTCGATAACGACGCCGCCGATCGAGGTGCCGTGGCCGCCGATATACTTGGTCGTCGAATACATCACGACCGCCGCGCCATGATCGAACGGGCGCACCAGTACCGGCGCGGCGGTGTTGTCCATGATGAGCGGAACGCCAAAGGAGCGGCCAATCGCCGCCACTTCGGCGATCGGGAAGGGGATCAGCTTGGGGTTCGGCAGCGTTTCGGCGTAGTAGGCGCGGGTCCGGTCATCCGTCGCGCGGGCGAAAGCCTCCGGGTCATTGGGTTCGACGAAACGGGCTTCGATCCCCTGGTCCTTCAGCGTGTTGGCGAACAGGTTCCAGGTGCCGCCATACATGTCGGTGGAACTGACGATGTTGTCGCCCACGCGGGCCAGGTTCAGCACCGACAACGCCGAGGCCGACTGGCCCGACGCCAACGACAACGCCGCCACACCGCCTTCGATTGCCGCCAGCCGCTGCTCCAGCACATCGTTGGTCGGATTCATGATGCGCGTGTAGATGTTGCCCAGCTCCTTCAGGGCGAAAAGGTTCGCCGCCTGTTCGGCACTATCGAACTGGTAGGAGGTGGTCTGGTAGATCGGCACTGCAACGGAATGGGTGGCACTGTCGCGGCGCCAGCCGGCGTGCAAGGCAAGTGTTTCCGGGTGCTTGCTGCTCATGGTGATCCGTCCTTGGTTGATAGGTCGGGCGCACTATAGTGAAAGTGGTTGCAGGGTAAACTTGTGGACGAAAAGTAGAAAGCTATTGTCACGGGGGCAGATGGGGAAGTTAATTTCAATTGATCCTGTCCCGAGAGGAGAAATAATAACTTCTTGCGGCTGCCCGGATGGATACGTGTTGATGATGTTCGTCGCACCATCTGGCATGCCTTCACTGAGAGGTGCCAACCTGCCGATTATAGTGAATGGAAATGCAATGATGGCAGCCCATCCATTAAAGCCGGCATACGGTGTTAGCCCGGGCGTTCCAGCCAAAGCTTCAGCACAGCGAGCTGTCGAAGGTTGAAACTGTTGAGCGGTGATCTCAGTGCCAAGCTCAGCAACGGCTCCGGCGTAAGAGGCAGGTGCTCCTCCCGAGCGATGATAATCAGCAAACCGCCTCACCCAAGACCGCATTCAATATACGAATTGTGCAGCTTTTCCGTATCGCTGACGGATGCATCACGCCGTCGGCTGCTGTCGCGCCAGCAGAACGCCACGTCCCCGTCTTAGCGCATCAGCAATCGTGTCCGCCGGCATCGCACCGGAGAATAATCCGTAGCCATCAAGGAAGAACGATGGCACGCCGCTGACCCCGGCCTCTCGGGCGGCCTGATCGGCGGCACGCATCTCCCTGTCGGCAACGTTGCCCGCCAGGAATTGCAGCACCTGCGTTCGATCCAGCCCAGCTTCAGCAGCGCAATCGCCAAGGATCGTGTGATCGCCGATGTCGAGCCCTTGGATGAAATAGGCCTTGAAGACGGCCTCCATCGTCGCGTCCTGGACATCGTGTTGGCCGGCGTACCAGATCAGCCGATGCGCATCGATCGTGTTCGGTGTTCGGGTCATCAGGTCGGTGCGGAACATCAGTCCGACACCCGCGGCCGCTTCGGTGATACGCTGGTCCAGTGCCGCCGCTTTCTCCGCACTGCCAAACTTCCAGGCACGATAAGCAGCCCGGTCACGACCTTCCTTCGGCATGTCAGGATTGAGTTGGAATGGATTCCAGTGGACCGAGAACGTCACTCCCTCGGTCGCCAGCGCGGCCAAGGCGCGTTCCAGTTGCCGCTTGCCGATGTAGCACCAGGGACAGATGGCATCGGAGACAATGTCGATTCGCGTCCCCACCAGAGGCCCGGTGGAAACGGCCTGTTCCACCGCCGGGACATGGCAGCTATCGGAGCCGCACACCTCTCCGGCTCGCATGATATCGTCCATGATGCTTCTCCTTTCACTTCTAATTGGACTGCCACCAAGCGTTTGTCACGGGGGGCGACTTGGTTTTCAATCGCGGCGGGCCTAGCCTGCGCCGCGTTGCTGAACCGGTCCAGAAAAGGAGCCAACTCATGGCATATCCAGCGAAAAAAATGACGGAATTTGGCGACTTCACCAAGCTTTTCGCGGATCTCAAGTTTCCAGCGATACCGGATATGGACGCTTTCGTTACCGCCAGTCGGCGGAACCTGGAAACGTTGACAGCCGCCAACCGGGTTGCCCTGGAGGGTGCCCAGGCCGTCGCTCGCCGGCACATGGAGATCGTGCAGCAAAATATGTCGGAAATGACCGAGGCGGCGCGGGCGCTTTCCAACACCGACACGCCACAGGCCAAGGCGGCCAGGCAGGCCGAACTGCTGAAGCTTGGGTATGAGCGGGCGGTGGCGAATATCAAGGAGATCAGCGATTTGATCCAGCAGTCCAACACCGAGGCGCTGAAGCTGCTCAATCATCGCTTTACGGAAGCCATGGATGAAATCAGGACCCTGGCGGATAAATCCACGCGGCCCTGAGGCGTTTGCCGGCGTCCCCTAGCTTTGGCACTGTCGCAAGCCGAACAGGGAGATACCAAGATGCTCGATAATCCACCGCTGCTATCCATTCATCGCGGCTTCCGTCGGCCTGACCGCGCGGTGGTTGAGCAGTTCCGTGGCGCTCAGACATCGCATCTGGCGGATGCGATGGACGGCCGTGGCGCGTTGCATTACCGCATCAAGCCGCTGGATCCCGCAAACGCGTCGTTTGTTGGACCAGCCCTGACGGCGTTCGCCTATCCGGCGGATATCGTGGCACTGTTCGGCGCGCTGTCGGAGGCAGAGGCGGGTGATGTGATCGTGCTGGCGAATGACGGTTATAGCCGCACAGCCGTGATCGGTGACATCGCGGCCGGTATGATGAAGAACAAGGGCGTGGTGGCGTTCGTTACAGACGGGCTGGCGCGCGACAAGGCCGGCATCATCGCCGCTGGACTACCTGTATTCTGCCAGGGTATCCAGCCGAACTCTCCGGCGATGAACGGGCCAGGCATCGTCGGAGCTCCGATTACCTTGGGTGATGTTCATGTCGAGCCTGGGGATGTCGTGGTTGGCGACGCGGATGGCGTGATCGTCGTGCCGGCAGGCCGGCTGCGTCGGGTGCTCGACCGCCTGGCGGCTGTGCGAGCGGCTGAGGCGCATACAATCAAGCTTGTGGAGCAAGGCGCGACTATGGCGGCTGGTGCCATGCTAATGATCGAGCAGGCAACAATCTTCGAGAGCTGAGGTTTTCAAGACGGTCGTGATCAGTAAAACGACGCTGCGGCATATTTCGCTATTGTTGATGGTCTGACTGTTTGCACGAGGTCGGACCTAGGTGCGACATGGAGGGTTCTTGGTAGATTGTTTCATGATCTGGCCAAAATGCACTTGCAAACGAGGAAGTTGGACTCGCGGCCGCCTACGAGAACCCCTCTCTAATCAAGCTTCGGCGACGACCTGTTCGGCGAGGCTGGCGTCGACACATTCCTCAAAAGGTAGGATCCGCCGCAGTGCTCCCCCGGACCGCATCGCCGCGGCCAGCCGCTCGAAACCCTCCCGCCGGATCACCGGATCGGGTCCATAAAGCTCAAGGGCACGATAGCGATCGATCGCGGCGGCAATGATGGCTGGCGGCAGATCAGGGAAAAAGTCAGCGAGAACCTGGGCGATTTCATCCCCGGACGTTGCACGGATCCAACGCAATATACGGTACATCGCCCGCACGACAGCTAACAACTCCTGCCGCTTCTGTTGCAATATAGAGCGGCGGGTGTTCAGGGTGGTGTACGCCGTCAATCCTCGGTTCGCCGCCGCATACCATAGATGCCCAGCGCCGGACGCAATCAGCGCCTCGGCGTGAGGCTGGAACACCTGCACCGCGTCGAGGCGTCCGTCTCGTAGGGCCGTCGCGTTTTCCGCCATGGTCGCATTGGTGACCCGGGAGACCGCAGCCGGATCGGCGCCATCCCGGCGGATGTCATCCTGCAGGCAGAGCCACGGTGTCGGCACTTCCGACACGGTGCCCAGCCGAACCCGCGTCAGGTCCGCCGGCTTGAAGTCCGGCCGAGGGTCCCGTCCGATCACGAAGAACGGGTCTCGCGCCACAACGTCACAGAAGCAGATCACATCGGAGGCCGGGTCCGCATCATGCGTCAGCAGCACGCGCAACGGACCGCCCCACATCACATCGATGCTGCCCGCTCGCAGGTCAGCGGCGGTTTGCTCAGGGTCGGACAACTCCCGCAAGGTCACATCCACGCCCTCGGCCGCATAGGCTCCCATGGCATGCGCGGCGTAGAACGGCGCATAGAACAGTGCGCGAAAATTCTCCGACAAGGTGATCATGGCGCCCCTCACGGTTACCCGCGCTCGGCTTGCGCGAACCGCGACGATGCGCCACCCGCCGGCAGGACAAAAGGGAAGAAACTTCATGCGCGCCGAACCTGCCGCGACAAAGGCCGGCTGCCCAATCTTCACCGACTATCGCGAGATGTGCGCGCGGACGCAGCCAGATTTCGCGTTGGCGCTGGCGCGGCATTGCGGAGCTCCGCGGTTCCTGATCGACCAGCGCATCCCATTCGCGATGGAAAAGCCTTGCGCCATTAACGCGACCGAGGCTGCCGCCATCGCTCGCGTGTTCGCTGCGGTCCCCTATGTCATTCGCTACAGCCCGCTGATCGAAACCATTCGGGAAGTCGCGGTTGGGACCAACGTGCATTTTTATCCGGCTTTTGTGCGCGACACGTTGCAGCGGAGCCGCGACGGCCGGAAACCAATTGCTAATCTATCGGGCAACGCTGCCGCTGTTGCTCTTGTGCAAGCTGCCTATGCGTTGTCGCCTCTCACCCCTCAGAAAAGCGAATAACCGCCGTCAATCACGAACGTATCGCCGGTGTGATAGCGTGAGGCGTTGCTCATGAGATAGACCGCTATGCCGCCGAAATCATCGCCCTCCCCCCAGCGGCGCATCGGCACGCGCGGCAGCACCTTGGTCTTGAAGCCATCGGTGGCCACGGCGTTGGCTGTCATGTTCGTTTCGATCCAGCCGGGCAGGATCGCATGCGCACGCACACCGTAGCGGGCAAATTCGACGGCCATCGCTCGGACCATGGAGATCATGCCGCCCTTGGTCGCGGCATAATGCTCGCTGCGCGGTGCTGCCTCAATCGCGGCGAGCGACGCTGTGCCAACCAATACACCACCACCGCCACGCTGCACCATGTGCCTGGCCGCGGTGCGGAAGGTGTAGAAGGCGCCGTCCAGGTTGATTCGCGTGACGCGGTGCCACTCGGCGCTGGTCATCTCCAGGAATGTGTGGCCGCCGCGACCGGACACGCCGGCATTGGCGAAGCAGCCGTCGACCCGGCCCAAGCTTTCCAGGGTGCGCGCGAACGCTGCTTCCACCGCCTCTTCTTCACCGACATCGCACTCCAGCGCGAGGACTTTGCGACCCGTTGCCTGCAGCTTTTCCGCGGCTGCCGCATTCTTCGCCGCGTTGGTGCCCCAGATGGCAATATCCGCACCGGCCTGCGCCATTGCCAGCGCCATGCCCAGCCCTATGCCGCTGTTGCCGCCAGTAACCAATGCGACCTTGCCGGTCAGGTCGAAGGGGCTGTACGCCATGGTGTCGTCTCCTGCCTGTATTTTAGGATACTGTGTCTATCATGTGGATCGGGCGGAGCAACCGAGGTCGCAACACAACACAAGGCCGATTTGGCGGTGGTTCCGTTTGACGCTACCTTCGCACAAAGCAAAGGAGACCGGGCCATGATCCTGACGGCAGACAGCGTTCTTGCGCACCAAACCAGTCGGCGGAAAACCGCAAATGGCTGGCACACCACCTATATTGGCAAGAACCGGAACACGCTGAAGCAGGGTGAAGCCGCTCCGTCGGCGGAGGGTCTGTACCCGATGTCATTCCTGGTGGAGAAGGAAGCCGGCGCCATCGTTCATCCGCATTTCCATCAGGCCGACCAGTATCAGGTGGTGGTGCAGGGGTCGGGCCGTCTCGGCATCCATGACGTCGCCAGTGTTGCCGTGCACTATACCGACGCCTATTCGGCGTATGGCCCGATTATCGCGGCCGAGGAAGGTGTCGCCTGGTTCACTCTGCGCAACGCCTGGGACCCTGGCGCACGCTACATGCCGGAGCATCGCCGCCAGTTGCGTGAGGCTCGCGCCCGCCATCAGCATCGGGAGGCGACCTGCGGTCCGCTGCCGCCGCTGACCGATGTAGAACTCGCCACGCTGACCGTGACATCCGGTGTTGCTTTGATCGCGGAAACCGAGGACGGCCTGGGCACCTGGCGCTATACCGTTCCCGCCGGCGGGATAGTCGTCGGCCCCGAGCCGTCTGGCGGCGGGGGCCAGTTCTGGCTGGTGTCGGCCGGATCGGCCGGCGTCGCCGGGGATGCCCTGCTGCCCATGCAATCCTGCGTGTTTGTTGCCCCTGACGATGCCGCCATTCGGCTGGTCGCTGGGCCCGCGGGCGCAGACCTGCTGTGCATGCAGTTCCCCGCGCAGGCGCGGCACTGACGGGCTGGAGGGGAAGGGCAGAGCCCGCCCTTCCTACCCCGCCATCATCCGGTTGCGCTCGCGGTCACCAAAGAAGATGTCGGTGGAGATCTCATCGACGCCGCAGCAACCAGTATAGGCCATTGTCTTGTCCATCTCGGTCTGGATGATGCCGACCGCCTTGGATGCCCCGGCCTCACCGCCCACCGCGGTGCCATACAATGTTGCTCGGCCGGTCAACACGCATTTGGCGCCGAGCGCCACCGCCTTGACAATATCTGACCCGCGACGCACGCCGGAGTCCAGGATCACCGTGGCCTTATCGCCCACCGCCTCGGCGATTTCCGGCAGCATGTCGATCGTTGCAGCGGCACTGTCCATGTTGCGCCCGCCATGGTTGGAGACAATCAGGCCGTCGACGCCATAGCTGATTGCCTTCAGCGCATCGTCCACCCGATTAATGCCTTTCAGCATCAGAATCCCCGGCCACTTATCCCGGAAAATCCTGATGTCGTCCCAATTCAGCAAGTCCTGCCGCATCACTTCGCGCGTTCCCGGATCGGTGCCGATCGGTCGACGATACGGATCCGGATAGTTCTCGTTTCGCGGCATGCCGATGGTGGTGAAGTACTTCAACAGGACGGTGGTGAACCAGGTCGGATGCTGCATGATGTCGAGCGTAAAGCGCACCGTTGGATGGAACGGCAGCAGGAAACCGTTCTTCGCATTATACTCGCGGTTCGGCGGCACGATGGTATCGGTGGTAACGACCAATGCCTCAAACCCGTTGTTCTTGGCACGCTCGATCAACTGGTAGGACAGGTCGCGTTGCTTCCAGACGTAAAGCTGGAACCACAGGCGAAAGTTCGCTTCCCTGGCGATCTTTTCCATCGAGGTCATCGCGCCGGTCGCCAGCGTGAACGGGATTTTTGCGCGGGCCGCGGCCTTGGCGAGTTCTAACTCGCCTTCATGCCAGCACAGTCCGGCGGCGCCGGTGGGGGCGATCGCCATTGGCAGGCTGATCTCCTTGCCGAACAGCGTGGTCTTGGTGGATCGGCCGGATACGTCGACCAGTGCCCGATGCTTGAGCTTGATCTTTTCGAAAGCGGCGCGGTTGTTGCGAAGCGCCAGTTCGTCCTCGGTCGAGCGGTCGACGAACTCGAACACGCCGCGCGGCAGACGCCGCTTGGCGGCTTCGCGCAGATCGAAGACGTTGTAGCAATTATCGAGCCTCGACATTCCCCACTCTCCTTGACGGCGGAATGATGAAGCCGAGCAGGGGGTTGTCAAGCTTGCCGATCGGCGCACATCGCCCTTATTGACGACCGGCGATCGCGCGTTCAGAAAAACTCAAACACGGGGAGGTACGGCACATGAAGGATTTCGCAGGCCGGATCGCGGTCGTCACCGGTGGTGGCACGGGGATGGGACGTGAGCTCGTTCGTCAACTGGTCGCCGAGGGCTGCAATGTCGCCATGTGCGACGTCTCCACGCAGGCGTTGGCGGAAACCAGGCGGCTCTGCGAGGCGGAGGGGTTGCCGCAGGGTCTGCGGATTACCACCCATGTTGCCGACGTGTCCGACGAGACGCAGATGCAGCGGTTTCGTGACGAGGTCGCGCAGCAGCAGGAGCCGATAAGATCCATCTTCTGTTCAACAACGCCGGTATTGGTGGCGGCGGCAGCATGATCGCGAACAGCCGCGACGAGTGGGAAAGGACGTTCAATATCTGCTGGGGTGGCGTGTACCACGGCACCCGCACGTTCCTGCCAATGCTGCAGAAGGCGGATCAGGGTCATATCGTCAACACCAGCAGCGTCAACGGCTTTTGGGCCTCAATCGGACCACGCACGCCGCACACTGCCTATTCCGCGGCGAAGTTCGCTGTAAAAGGCTTCACCGAAGCGCTCATCGCTGATCTACGATTAAACGCTCCTCACGTGAGGTGCTCGGTCGTCATGCCTGGCCACATCGGAACGTCGATCTTTGTCAACTCGCGCAAGATTCATGCAGGCAACGAGTCGGACGAGATGAGCGCTACGGAAATCGCCCAGGCACGCGCGCGGATCGCTGCAATGGGCGTCGACCCTTCGGACAAATCGGACGACGACATCCGGGCCATGTTAGCCGAGAGGGCACGGCGCTTTGTTGAGGAGGCGCCAACAACGGCCGCCGCGGCTGCGACGATCATTCTCGACGGTGTCAAGGCCAATCGATGGCGCATTCTTGTGGGCGACGATGCTCATAGGCTCGATGAAAAGGTCCGCCAGTCACCGGAACGCGCTTACGAGGTCGACTTTTTCGAAGAACTGGCAGCCGAGATCGGCTGGCGCCTCGGCTCTTGACCTAAGACTCGCCCGGCTCCATCGGCGATAACTGATGGGGCGGGGCAGGGGTCGTCAGCCGTGCCGATCAGTCTCCGGCAGTATATCGGTATTCAGCGTCAGCACCTGGCCCATCCAGGTCGCGTTCAGCGTGTGGTCATCCCGAGGCCGGCCAGACTCCGGATGCAGCAGGATCGTCAGACCCATGCGGTTCATCATTACGAATGGCACAAGGGTCGGGAAAAGCTCGACCGGGAAATGGATCTGATACATCGCGGTCGGATGCGGTCCGACCGGCACGTCGTGCCAACGACCCATACGGACGGGAAAGCGCGCCTCGACCCACTCGCGTAACAATGCAGCGGGCTCGCGGTCTTTGGGATCGTAATAGACGTGAATATGGTAGTCGGTGATCCGGGCTGGATCGACCGGCGCCGTCTCGAGGGGGGTCGTCACCATCAGATATCCTCCTGCAACAGCCGTTTCACATCGCGCTTGGTCACCTTACCGTAGCCGGATTTCGGCAATTCCGGCCAGAAGGCGAAGTCGGTCGGCCATTTGTACTTGGCCAGCTTGCCGTCCAGGTGCGACAGAAGTTCCGCCGGCGTGGCTTTCGCGCCGGGCTCCAGCACCAGCACCGCGATGCCGCTTTCGCCCCATTTCTCGTGCGGTACACCAACGACGCAGGCTTCCGCCACGGCCGGATGCAGCAGCAACGCCTCCTCGATTTCCCGCGGATACACGTTCGAGCCGCCGGAAATGTACATGTCCGACGCCCGTCCGGTGATGTAGACAAAACCGTTTGTGTCCATGTGGCCGAGGTCGCCAGTGTGAAACCAGCCATGTGCGAAAGCCTTGGCCGTGGCCTCCGGGTTGTCGTGGTAGCCGGCAAAGACGCCGGGTCCACGCACGCAGATTTCGCCGGTCGTGCCAGCGGGAAGCCGCAGGCCGGCATCGTCCAGGATGGCCACGTCCATGCCGACGCGCGGGAAGCCGCAACTGCCGACGGGCATTTCGGCGTCGTTCTCGCTGTGCAGCTCGGGCGGCAGGACGGTGATGTTGCCGGTCACCTCGCCCATGCCAAAATATTGCACCAGCACCTTGCCGAGTTTCCGTAGTGCGTGCACCTGATCGGCGCGATACATAGGTGCTCCAGCGTAGATTACATAGCGTAGCGAGCTGTGGTCGTAACGGTCCACCGCCTCGTGCCGCGTCAGCATGGTTATGATTGTCGGCACGGTGAACATGTTCGTCACCTTGTGGCGCTCGACCAGGCGCCATGCCTCCTCGCAGTCCAGCCGTTCCCCGGACAGCAGGATGCTGGCTGCCCCGCGGGCAATCTGCGGCAAGGCATGCACACCGGCGCCGTGCGACAGCGGCGCCACGACCAGCGAGGCGTCGCGTTCCGTCATGCCGGGCATCAGGTCACAGAGGTGGTTGCAGATGACATATTCCATCTGGCCATGCGTCAGCACCCCCGCCTTCGGCCGTCCGGTAGTGCCAGAGGTATAGAAGAACCAGGCCGGATCATCCCGCTCCACCTCCGCCGGCCATTCCAGCGGCCTCGGATGCTCGGCCATCGACTCCCAATTCGGCATCGTGCCGCCGTCGCCGATCGAGATTTCCAGCCTACAGCAAAGGTTTTCGACGCGGGCGGCTGTCGCGTGATCCGGAAACGCGGTGTCGAAGATATGCACAGCGGCGCCTGACGATTGTGCCAAATAGGCGACCTCCGGCGGCGTCAGGCGAAAATTCGTCGGCACCCAAATGGCGCCGATCATCCAGCTCGCGAACATGCTCTCCAGCACGGCGTTGGAGTTCCGCGCGTGCAGCAAAACCCTATCCCCGTGCCGCACGCCATGCGCCGCCAGTGCGCCCGCCGCCGCTTGGACACGTGAACGAAAATCTGCCCACGTCCAGGTCTTGTCGCGCCAGACGATCGCCGGCCGATCGGGAAACCGCCGAGCGGACTGGATCAGCAGGTGGGCGAGGTTGCTGGTTGGGATCAGCGCAGCGGCTCCAGGATCGAGACGTAGTTGGCCACCGCCGCGCCGCCCATGTTGAACACCGCGCCCAGGTTAGCGTTCGGCAACTGCATGCCCTCGGGAGCCTGGCCAGTCAGCTGCATCGCCGTAATCGCGTGCATCGAAACACCAGTGGCGCCAATCGGATGCCCTTTCGCCTTCAGCCCGCCGGAAGGATTGATCGGTAGCCGGCCGTCCTTCGCAGTCCAGCCTTCCAGCACGGCTTTGGCGCCTTGACCCGGCGCGGTAAGACCCATTGCCTCGTATTCCAGCAGTTCGGCGATAGTGAAGCAGTCGTGCGACTCGACGAACGACAGGTCCATCAGCTTGGTGTCAGCAGCGTCCAGCGCGCGGGCCCAGGCCTGAGCGGCGCCTTCGAACTGGGTGATGTCGCGCTTGCTGATCGGCAGGAAGTCGTTGACCTGGATGGCCGCCTTGAAGCGCACCGCCTTGCCCATGGCGCGGGCGGTCTCCTCGTCTGCCAGCACCAGTGCCGCGGCACCGTCGGAGACGAGCGAACAATCGGTTCGCTTCAACGGCGGCGCGACGTATGGGTTCTTCTCGCTGACAGTGCGGCAGAAGTCGTAGCCCAGGTCCTTGCGCATCTGCGCGAAGGGGTTGTCCACGCCGTTCTTGTGGTTCTTTGCCGCGATCGCCGCCAGCGCGTCCGATTGATCGCCATAGCGTTGAAAATACCGCTCCGCGATGCGCCCGAAGACGCCAGCGAAGCCTGCTGGGATGTCGGCTTCCTCCTTCTGATAGCTGGCCTTGAGGAGGAAGTCCCCGACCTCCTTCCCGGGCGTCGCGGTCATCTTTTCGACCCCGATCACCAGGGCAAAACGGCCTCGGCCCGACAGCAGGAAGTCGCGCGCGCCATGCACCGCGGCAGAGCCGGAGGCGCAGGCATTCTCGAACCGCGTGATCGGTTTGAAGCGGAGTTCGGGCACGTGCTGCAAGACCAGCGATGCTGGGAAGTCCTGCGTCGAGAAGCCGTTGTTGAACAGGCTGACAAACGTCGCCTCGATCTCATGCGCGGCGATGCCAGCGTCGGCGATCGCGGCGCCGGCGACGCGGCCAATCAGCGCTTCGATATCCGGATCGTCCAGCTTGCCGAACGGCGAGTGGGCCCAGCCAACAATACATGCCTCGGTCATGATAGTGCTCCTAGAACCGGTTTGCCGCAGCCTAGCCGATCAGACGCGGCAAGGCGATGGGTTGCATTGAAGCCGACGCTGGGGGCGGATTGCGGAAGCGTCCGGATTGACTGGGAAAACAGAAGGGAATGCGCAATGAACCTGAGACCGGCCAGATTGCAGATGCTTGGGATCCTGATCGCGCTCCTGGGGATCCGTGTGGTTTTGACTCCGGTCAAGGTGGATGCGGCGACCGCTGACATGGCGGTGCAGTGTGCTCGTGTTCGGAACGACGACACGCTACGTCCTTACGATCCCTCGCTTCGGGCCGCGTTGATAAAAGCGTATTTCCGGCTGTTTCCTGGCGCGACACCACCGTCGGAGGCGGGGCTGAAGGATGGCGCGAACCTCCGGTGCATGAACGGCCGCCTGCTGGCGTGCTTCATCGGCGCCAACCTGCCCTGCGGCAAGATGAACGCAATGCGCGAGAACCAAGGGGCGGACGCGTATTGCCGCACCAAACCGGATGCGGATGTCGTTCCGGCTTTCGCGACCGGCCACGACACGATCTATTCCTACCGTTGCGCCGCAGGGCGGCCGGTGATTGTCCGGCAAACATTCACTCTCGATGCAAGCGGCTTTGCGGTTCGGCTATGGGTACCGCTCGACTGAGTAACGACGGCCGTTATTCGGCCATGATCAGGTTGGCTAGGGCCTCGGGCTCGGTCAGCATCGGATAATGGCCGGTGTCGAGTTCATACCACCGCGCCTTCAGCGCCTCGGCGGCCCGCTTCTGGTGCGTCAGCGGCGGGTTGACGCTCTGTCGGCACCAGATCACCGAGGCGTTCCAGTCCTGTTGCCAGAAGCGCTCCAGCCTGACCGGCTCCGCCATCGCAGCGATCGGGTGCGGCGTATAGCGGGCCAGTGCCCATTCCTTCATTGGTGCCTCCAGCGAGACGAACATCCGATTGGCCGCATCCTCGCGGGAGGGGCCGGTGCTCAGGCCGTCGGTCACCGCGGTCGGGCGCTTCACATGGTCGGCCACGGTCTCGCCATCGAACAGCGCCAATGCGTCGGCAAGTACGATGCGGCCGATGCGGTCGCGCGCCGTCTCCGCGACGCGGGTGGCGATCATGCCGCCACAGCTGGTGCCGACCAGGACGATGTCGTGCAGGTCCTCGAAGAACAGCATATCCGCGACCTCGGCTGCCTGGGTTTGCGTGTCGATGCCCGGGCGCAATGCGTGCCGGCGCTCGGCGCAGCCATCGAGGGTCGGCGCGAAGACGGTGTGGCCGGCGGTGCGCAGGTGCGGTGTCACGTGTTGCCAGATCCAGCCGCCTTGGTAGGCGCCGTGCAGCAGGACATACGTTGCCATTGGTGTTGTCTCCCCGTATTGCGCCAAGATCAGCACAGCAAAGGGAGAAACGCCATGCCGAGCGAGAGGGTCGATTTTTACAGCGAGGGGACGCGGCTGTCGGGGGACCTGTTCCTGCCGGAGGGCCTGAGGCAGAGCGAGAAGCGCGCCGGCATCGTCCTGTGCCACGGCTATACCGGCGTGCGGAACCTCTACTTGCCGGATACTGCGAAGGCGTTGACCGACGCCGGCTATGTGGTGCTGACCTTCGATTACAAAGGCTGGGGTGACAGCGACGGGCCAAAGTCGCGTTTGTCTCCTTATGGTCGGGTCATCGATTCGCAGGCTGCATTGACCTTTCTCGGGGCGCAGCCGATGGTCGACGCGGATCGGCTGGGTATCTACGGCACCAGCTACGGTGGTGCTACGGTCGTATGGACAGCGGCCATCGATCCGCGGGTCAAGGCAGTCGTTTCGGTGGTTGGCATCGGACATGGCCGCCGCTGGATGCGCAGCGTTCGCCGGCCGGATGAATTCGCCGATCTGCTGCAACTGGCGGAGGCCGATCGCGTTCGTCGAGTCATGACCGGCCAGTCCGAATTCGCCGATCGCAACGCGGTGCTGCTACCCGATCGCCAGTCGGCTGAGCTGGCAGCAGCGGCGCGGCGAGACAATCCCGGCGCGGTCGGCGAAATTCCGTTGGAATATATCGACGACACACTCGGCTTCCACCCGGAATGGATCGTCGACAAGATCGCCCCGCGGCCAGTGCTGTTCATTACCTGCGACGACGACCGGCTGGTGCCGCCCGAAGAGAGCGAGTCGCTTTACGCCCACGCCAAGGAGCCAAAGAAGCTGATCGTGCTGAAGGGCTGGGGACACTATGAGGTGTATACCGGAGAGGCGTTCCGTCAGGTCATCGAGCCGACCTTGGCGTGGTATCGGGACTATCTGCCGGCCTGGACAGGTTCGCACGGGCTGGGTATCGGCACCGCATGATCGTCCGGAGGAGTCCTGATGTCCGATGTCCCGCCTGACCGCCTGTCAAACAATCCGACCAGTCCCTTCTACGACGAGGCGGCCTTGCGCCGCGGCGTAGGAATTCGATTCAGGGGTGCTGAGAAGACCAATGTCGAGGAGTACTGTGTCAGCGAGGGTTGGGTTCGCGTTGCAGTCGGCAAGACCGTCGACCGTCGTGGCTTTCCCTTGACCATGAAGGCACAAGGGCCGGTCGAACCATATTTTCGCGATGTTCAGGCGGAGCCAGAGTAGCCGGCGCCGGTCGCTTATGGTCTGGGCTTGTTCAAAAGGACAAACCTGCATGGCGCCCAACCCGTCAGACGACGATGACCGTGTCGCTGTAAGCAGCAATTCTGCTGTCATGCGTCAACAGCCTGAGCGGCTGGGTCAAAGCTTGGGCAATTAGCATGCGGTCGAACGGATCTGCGTGCAGGGGCGCCAGGGTTTCGATTGCGATAGCGTGGGCCGGGGTGATGTCAAGTAACTCGAAACCCGCATCACGAAAGTAGCCAAGCGCCTCGGCGCCGGAAATCGGCATGTCGTTGGGGCCGCCTCGGGCGAGAGCGTGCTTGATGGCAATTTCCCAGACACTGGCGGTGCTGACGACAATCTGGTTGTCCGGATCGTCGATCAGACGCCGAGCGCTAGGGGATAGATTTGGGTGGTCGGCGATTGCCCAGAGGGCGACGTGTGTATCGAGCAGCAGCCTCACGCTGCCGAACCGGTGAACAGTGCCGAGATCGCCGCTTCATCTGCATCAATGTTAGCTGGCACTGTGAACTTGCCCCTGGCGATACCGATGCGCTTACCAGTCGCTGCGGATTTGATGGCGACGAGGCGGGCGGCCGGGCGGCCGTTGCGAGCGATAATAATTTCCACCTCGGCGCCAGTCTCGACCGCTTCAACAAGGCGCGAGAGGTGGGATTTGGCATCCAGCATGTTGACGGTAGGCATGACTTTTCTTCCTAGCTAGACTAGACTAAGCTAATCGAGGGATGCCACAATTGCAACCTGAATTGCACGTAGAATGATCGAACTTGCTTCGAAGTGTTAGTGTTGCGGCACGCTCTGCAGGAGAACGTCAATGTCAGCGTCAACAGCGCCGCAGCTCGATCTGCGTGATCCAGCCTTTCTGGCCAATCCATATCCAACTTTCCACCGGCTGCGTGCCGTTGCACCAGTATGGAAAGCGCCGTTCGGCCGCTGGTTCCTGACCGGATACGACGACTGTGCCCTGCTGCTGCGCGATCGCCGCTTCGGCAAGGACTTTATCGAAACCGATGGACTGACGCGTCGCTTCGGCCCCACCGCCTGGCAGGAGCCAGCGGTCGTCGAGCTTACCCATATGATGCTGATGCGCGATCCACCCGACCACACCCGCCTCCGCGGCCTCGTCACCAAGGCATTCACCGCTCGGCGCATCGAGGCCCTGCGCGAGCGCGTGCGGGAGATGGCCAACAGCCTGCTCGACAAGGTTATCCAGCAAGGCCGGATGGACGCCATCCGCGACCTCGCCTTTCCCCTACCGGTACAAGTCATATGCGAACTGCTCGGCATTCCGGCATCGAATCGAGATAGATTTCGAAAGCGGGCCAAGTGCTGGTGTCACACTGCTCGATCCGGTGCAGCCGACGCGCGCTACATTGGACGCCGCCAATGCGGAGACCGAGGCATCAAGACACTTTTTCGAAGATTTGTTCGAACAGCGCCGCCGCCAGCCGCAAGACGACCTGCTCACCCAGCTCGTGCAGGCAGAGGATGCCGGTGACCGCCTGTCCACCGATGAGCTGCGGGCCAATGTCCGCCTGCTGTTCGCCGCGGGCCATGAAACGACCGTGAACCTGATCGGCAACGGCTTGCTGGCACTGCTGACCCATCCCGAACAATGGCAGATGCTGCGCGACAATCCGGCGTTGATCCCGAATGCAATTGAGGAAATTCTCCGCTTCGACAGCCCGGTCCAGGCGGTCGCCCGAACCCTTGCAGAACCGGTGGAGCTCAGCGGCGTTGCACTAGAAAAGCAGGAGATTGTGGTCGCACTGATCGGCGCGGCAAACCGTGATCCCGGCGTCTTCAAGGATCCCGATCGACTCGATGTCACCCGCAAGGATCTACGGCCGCTGTCTTTTGGCGGTGGCATTCACTTCTGCCTTGGTGCACAGCTTGCGCGCCTTGAGGCGGCCGAAGTGTTTGAGCTCCTGCTTCGTCGCATTCCGGATTTACGGCTGACGGAGCCGGACCACCCGAAGTGGCGGCCCAGCTTCGCCTTGCGCGGGCTGACTGAACTTCCGGTGGCTTGGGGCAGCGCTACCTAACGACCACCTGCGTATGCGGGTGCAGTCCGCACATGTAGGAGAACGCCCCGGCGTGGTCGAATTGATAGGTGAACGTGTTGCCGGTATCGAGCGCTTTGGAGTGAACTTCGGCCGCCCCCAGCACGATGCTGTGAGGGAGGCCGTCGTTGTTGGTGCAGGTTACTTCTGTCTCTTTGTTAGTCTTCATGGTTAGCGGCGAAAAGGTGAAATTGTCGATCGCCACCGTCCCCAGATAGGTCTTCAGTTCCCCCACTGGGACGGGCATCGACTCGGACCCTTCGCGACACCCGGAGGACATCGCCGCAATGGCTTTCGGCCCATCTTGGAAAGTCGCGATTACGTCTGGATTGACCGGTTTCTTGAAACTCAAATGGCTGTCGCTGATCTGAGCAACGATAAAGCCTTGCTCCGCAGCTGTGACCTATCCGATCAGATGCGAGCGCGGACTGCCGTCAGCCATCGTCCAGACCATCGCGGTGCCGGCCCAGCTCCTGCATTTCGGGAACCCGCGCCGGTCCGTTCCCACCTAAGGCGATGAGCAGGAATAATCGACTCGGTTCACGTTTTCTATAGGCGGAGGGATTCCGGCGCGCCTGTGCGGTGTGTACGATGCTTGGGATGATCGACGAGGCCGCAATTCGTGCGCGCTACGAAGCTATCAGGGATCAGTTGGATGAGCGCGGTCGTCGCTTGTTTGTGGCTGCGGAGAAGGTTGCCGCTGGCTATGGCGGAACCGCAGCGGTATCGCGGGCGACGGGCGTGGCGCACAGCACGATCATCCGTGGTGCCAAGGACCTCCTGACGGCGCCGGCGACCACCGAGCGGGTGCGGCGCATGGGCGCTGGTCGGCCGGCTCTGAGCCAGTCCAACCCAGCGGTGCTGGAAGATCTGCGCCGGTTGGTGGAACCGGCGACCATGGGGGAGCCGATGCGCCCGCTGCTGTGGGTATCGAAAAGCCGGGAGAAGCTGGCCTCGGCCTTGCGCGCCCTGAACCACGCGGTCAGCGCCAACACGGTGGGCAAGATGCTGACGGCGCTGGGTATTCCCGCCAAGTCAACCGCAAGACGAAAGAGGCCGGCCATCAGCCTGACCGCGACGGGCAGTTCCAGCACATCAACCGCCAGGTCATGGCGCTTCAGGCGACGGGCCAACCGGTCATCTCGGTTGATACGAAGCAGAAAGAGCTCATCGGCGAGGACAAGAAGCGCGGCAGCGATGACCGCGCCGCCGGCTGTCCCGACCCCGTCAAAGTGCACGACTTTGCCGATAAGGAGCTCGGCAAGGTGGCACCCTACGGCATCTATGACGTGGCAACGAATACCGGCTGGGTGAGCCTTGGCATCGACCATGACACTGCGGCGTTCGCGGTGAATGCGGTTCGCCGCTGGCATCAGGTGGTCGGTTCGGGTCGCTACCCAAAGGCAGACCAGGGGCTGATCACCGCTGATGGCGGTGGCTCGAGCGGGTCATGGGTGCGGCTGTGGAAGCTGGAATGGCAGAAACTGGCCGATGAGACAGGGCTGACCTTGCAGGTCTGTCACTATCCGCCCGGAACCTCGAAGTGGAACAAGATCGAGCACCGCATGGTCTGCCACATTACCCAGAACTTGGCGCGCAAAGCCGCTCATCAGCCGCCTGGCGGTGGTCGAGTTGATCGCCGCGACCACGACCAAAACGGGACTGACGGTGCGGTGCGAGCTGGATGAGAACAGCTATGCCAAGGGTATCAAGGTCACTGACGCCGAAATGGCGATGCTGAACATCGAGAGCGATCCTTGGCATCGGAGTGGAACTATACCATCAGACCTCGGTTGTCAGACCGGCGCGGTAATTCTTGAGCGCCGTCTGAGTTCGACTTTGGCCATTTTGCGCTGATCATGCAGCGTAGCAGAGGGCATGTGTAATGCCGTCTCGTAAGCGTTGGGAGAGTTTTTGCACGTCTAGGATTTTGCGGGAGATCGATAAACCCTGCGCCTTCCAAATCTCACGACGCACGGCGGCGAGCGTATCGGCAAAGGTCGGCTGTTGCTTGCGGTACCAAGCTGCGGTCCAGACCGCGCCGCGGGTATGCGGCGCAAGTTGACTGGCGAACAGCGCGACCAGGGAGAACAGGCCCAGCAGACAGGGTGTGGTGCGGGCGACTGAGCACGCGAAGGAGGGGATCGCCGGATCGGACCATTGCCGCTGGCTCTCAAAGCCAAGATGATCGCGTACCTCGCGGAAGGTAACCTCGACCGGCCAGCGCTGCACGAACCAGCCGATCACGCACAGCGGGTCTTTCATCGGGTTGGTGCACAGCAGCGCCTGGGGCTCGAATTGACCGAGCGGATCACGCAGTAGCACCCAGCGGATCGGCAGCGGCGTCTGGCCGCTGTGGAACCACACCGCGGTTTGCGAGCAGATCTCGAGGCAGCGTTCGGACGTGCCATACCAGCCGCTGACGGTGATCGACTGCCAGCATGTGCTGGCATCCGTCAGCACCTGAGCCAGGCTCGGCAGGCGGTCACCTTTCTTCCGCGGCCGCCCCTTGACGCCTGGCTGGCGTGGCGGCGCGGGCTCGTACAGGGCCGCATCGAGACGCAATCGTGTCACGCCAATGACGCCGTGGTGGATCAGCGCTGCCAGCAGGTTCAGAACCGCAAAGCTGCTGTCGCCGAGCAGCACGATCTCGCGCTCCGGCAGCCAGCGGCGAGCTTGCAGAGCGACCTGCCGGGCCCAGTCGGTCAGCGTTTTGTGCCGCAGGTCACGCTCCTGACAATACCGCTGCGACGGCGCCAGCACGGTCAGGAATGGCAATGCCCAGACCCGTCCAGCCCACGGCATCGGGCTGAACAGCATCAGGCTCAACCAGCGCAGCCCGCTGGTCTTGACGAAGAACGATCGCGAGGACCGCACCGGATCACGATAGATGCCTTTGGCGCTGATCCGCTTGCCGCGGCGGCGCTCAATGCTGTCGTCCACGCCCAACAGCACCGGACCTTTCGGCGCAAACGTCTTCAGCAGCAAACCCAGCAGCAGACGCGCCGCCAACCGGCTGTCCCAGACAGCCCGGCTCAGCACCCGATGATAGGTCACGAAGCGCCGCTCCTGGCGTAGCCCGATGACGCGCAGAATGCTGCACACCGTACGCTGGCCCGGCACCAGCAGCGCCCCTAACATCAGCATCTGCGCGGTCTGCCAGGTCCGCGCCTGCACAAACACCGGGGCAAATGATACAAGGATCGCGGCGAAGCGAGTGGGTACATGCAGCATGGCGGCTTCTCCGGCAGAGACCCGTCAGGCTATGTCCATCCGCTCCGCCACCCAACCAGCAGGCCACTATCACTGCTGATAAATGGCCAAAGTCGAACTAAGGTCGAAATTTAATACACAGGAGTGTGGTAACTTTCCTACTGTTGCCGATGAGAGGATTTGTCCATCAAGCTCGCTCAAAGCGTTCTGTATCAGGACAACGTCCGCATTCTTGGCTTTTGTTTGATGGAATGATTAGCTGTCTGAATCTCCCCAGTGGCGCAAATTGTATCCACAAATGCCAGTCACCAACAATCGAAACCCGCCGCTTGCGAGATTTTCCTTTACTTTTGGTGTGGCATCCAACGAGGCGGCAATTGGCTCTCTCACACTGAGGTGGGGCAAACCAAACTCCAGGGTCAAAAAAGTCCCATGCACTCTGCGAACGGACCAAACCAACTGACCTATAATAGGTCGGAAAACATCTTCGAGGTTCTGAAGGGGTCTTATGCTCACAGGAGAAGCTGACTTTCCAAACATGTCTTTGGCTATTTGCTGTATCTCCTGATAGTCGTAGTTTTGCCCTGATAATTCAAGATGCAACTGCTGTCTCTGGTCAGGGGTTATACCAATCACCTAAACATTTACCTGCGCCCAATCGCGGGTTCCGATTGAGCGGATTCGGTCAGGGTCGCTGATCGAGAAGTCCCAACCCTGTTTGCGGGCCTGAACGATGGCTTCGTGGCTGTTCCAGACGCGGGCGCGGCGTTTGTTTTGCCGCCGGTAGTCCCAGACGTTCTGCATGGGGTTGAGTTCCGGCGCGTAGGGGGGCAGGGGCAGCGGTGTGATATTGTCTGGCACGATCAGTCGGCCTCCGGTCTGGTGCCATCGCGAAGAGATCCGCCGGAGGCAAGGACAGCGAAGCCGTTCCTCCGGCGCGGTCGCAGAGCCGGCTAGGGGACGGGCGCCTGGTGCGAGCTGGCGCGCTGATCTGCCTTCAGGGGCTCGGTCATCGCCTCCGCGTTGGCAGCCGGCCTGATGATGGCCGCGCCGACGGCGCGTGCCGGGGCGGATCGCGCCGAACGGGTCGGCGGGATAGATGTCGTTTGATCAGTGCACCATCGGCGGCCGCGAGCCGATGGGGTGCCCAGACATAGGCGTGGGTTCCCTTCCGCTCGATCTGGGTCGATCGCCGCTTCGGCGCTCCACCAACACTGGAACCGGATTTCGAACGGTGCCGCGGCCGTGCTGGCGCGCCGCGCGGTCCTGATCAGGCTGGGAAAGTTGGTTTAACAGGTCAGTCGCCGCGTCAGCGTCGTTCTTCGGATGGACCGGCCTTGAAGCTGCCGCCGGGTTAGGACCCACTTTGGCGCAGCCATTGGCCGCTTGTCCGTTCGTGCACCCTCGACCATAAACCGTCGCGCCACCGCGGCGCACGGATCCAGACCGCGCCAGCGTACCACTCCTGTGCTGCGTCGGATCTGGCCCTGTCGATCACCAGCGCTCAGTTCGGCCCCCCGCTGCGGCCCGGTCAGCGCCGGCGGCTGACCCGGACCGCCGCGCGACACCAGGCCCGGGCGACCCCGGCGGCATTGTAGCGGTGCACCCAGTCGCGCGGCTTCTTTGCCGGGGCGGGATCGCTCGGCACTGCTCGGCCGCCGGCGTCCGCGACCCGGCGTCCAACGTCAAAGCCAGGGCCAGCAGACGCCGGACCTGGGCGCCATCGCGACCACCGGCCGCAAACTCACGCAGCTCTGCCGCCGTGTGCGCCATCCGCGTGATCGTCATCGCTCGGCTCAAGCGCGTCCTGCGCGTGCCGCGAACCGACACAATGCGACGGCAAGCAAACTTCACACGCTTTGGGAAGCAACAGGAGTTAAGGTTTAGGACGGTTGGCATAAACCCACGCATTGATTTCATTCGCAAAATTATAGCCTTCAGCGACTGCCAAGTCCGCCGCGGTTTTGCCGTCCACGTCCTTCGCGTCTTTGTCGGCGCCAAATTTCAAGAGCAGCCTGCATTCATCAATGCTGCCGTGCTCCGCGGCGATCATCAGCGGTGTACGACCGGCCCAATTGGCGACATTTGGTCTGGCGCCCGCGGCAAGGAGTTCTGACAATACGGGGAACACCGGATTTACGAGAACCGCGCTGTCGCCGGGCCTGTTATTCAATGAGCAGTCGTACTTACCACACACGACTTCCTGTATATTCGGATCGGCGCCCGCTTTCAATAGAATTTCCACAATTTGTAGGTCGCCTCTTTCCGCGGCCCATCGCAACGCGGTGCTGTTCTTGAACGTAGCCCCACCATCTGTTCCATATTCAACCCGAGCATTGACATCACCCCCCGCTCGCAGCAGCGTGCGCATGACCTCTGCTGACGCACATCGCGCCGCGGTGATTACAGGGGTCATCCTATAATCCTGTTGCCCATCCACGTTGGGGTCAGCCCCTTTTTTTAGAAGCGACCGAACCTGTTCAAGCCGATCCTTAGCCACGGCTGCCAGAAGCAGAACATTAAGACGTTCATGCTGGGCATAACTGTACCAACGAGTGTGCATTAGCCATCGCGGATCTGTCCCTGACCAAATGGCATCTCGGATCATTGAAGATTTTGATGACTGTAGAGCTTCGTCAAGGAATTTAGCCGCCCTTGTAGACCGGTCTATCGCGGACACCAAGCTAAGAGCCCGACAGATATCCGAAAATTCCTCAGGCTGGGCCGCAAAGGCGTTCCGGCACAAAGCCGCTGCAGCGCCGCAAATGACCATGATTACGAGCAATATGCGCGACCATCGCTGCACGTAATCATTCACGAGAAAGTTTCGATTTATATCTAGACAAGAACATCTCTGTACTCATTCGCGGTTGGGAAGCGCCTGGTAAAGACGACCATCTTTTCGTGGCCTGTTGCACTGCTCCCTCTATATCATCAGCTTCAATCAGGCGGATAGATCCCTCATTGGCGAGCAAACGTGCCGCAATCAGATCCTACGTATGTGGTGAAAAATCGTTCAGACCCAACTGGCCACCAACATCTTTCCAAGTATCGATTGTAATTTGATAGGCGCCGGCCGGAGAGTGCTTATTGATCGCTGGGGGATGCGTAGAATAGTCGGAGAAAGTTCCCCCGCCGTACAGAGAATTGTACTTGGCTCCTTCTGCCTCTGAAATTGTTCCAAGAAACGCTCGAACCCGTGGGTCCGTGAAGCTGTACCTCGGTCACTCGTCAAGCGATCGTGCACCACGTCGTTAACGGGGTCCTTCGGTGCGGCACCGTCGGGCGCGTCCGCAGGCTGGGCTGGCGACGTCGGATTGGGCGTCTGGCGTGAGTGGGAAATCCGACTTGGGATCGGCGCGCGGACCCGAATTGGCGCCAGCGACTTCATGCCAAATGCCGGCGGTACGGTGGTCGTGACCGGTCCGGACGGCGCCCAGCCATCGGCGGCGGATTGAGCCGGCTGCCGCTGTGCGCCGGGCGGTGAGCCGAACGCCCCCAGCTGGTCGAACTCCAACGTGCCGGTCAGGTTTGGAGTGCGGCCATCGCTAAGGATGCCGCCGGGTAAATCCGGTCGGTCGCCTAGCACGACCGGGATCGCGACCGGGTCGAAAATCCCGGCCGCTGCGAGCGCCGGTCCTGGGTCGGCATCTCCGGTAACTAGCACGCAGCGAATTGAGAGCCGGTTGGCTTTCCGCCATCCGTCAATCGGATCGTCTGTCGTTTCGTCAGCCGCCATGCAGAGACTACGTGTTCGTGAAACGCTCTTAACGGATTTGAACAGAGTTGACAAGGAATATCTGGCGCCCTCACAGCGGAGGTCCGCAGGCGTGAACGTAAAGCGGGGAGGTCAATTCGCGCCAATATGTCATTCTCGGGCTCGGCGCAGCGACCCACGACTGTACCGCTTTCGCCGCCGAAAGTTGTGGCTCCCCGGCCTAAAATCCTCACCGAGAATCACGCGTCATATCGCACATCGCGCGCCAACCGGCTTCTCTTGGCGGATTGGGAAATCAACCCGCGGATCGGACGCCGTTGTGTTCCATGCGTTGGTCCCGACGGCGATTGTTGGATCATGATTGATGTAGTATGTCGTTGGTTGCGGACCCACCCGCCCACGCGGCGTCGTCAACGGCGACATGATATCGGGAGGCTTTGGCCAACGGCGAATTCCGCTGCGATGATGAAGCTTCATCAGCCGGCAACGGTCAATACCAGCGGCCTTTGAGAACGACCGATTTGGCTTGGCTGGGGGCGGCGTGATGGCCGCCTGTCAACCGTCCGCACCTGGTTTGATTTATCCGCAAGGGCATGGGTACCGACCTGCGTCGGCACGACGAGGCGGGGAGCGCGATGTCGTGGGTCAATCTCGAGGCCCCCTGATTTAGCCCCTGACCACGATCTCCGTCAGTCCCATCGCCAGCACCCGCCGCAAATCGGCCAGCGCCAGCGCCACGCAGCCCTCGGTCGGCGCGAAATCCGCTCGTGCGACATGCAGGAAGATCGCCGACCCGCGCCCAGCTCGGACCGGATAATCGTTCCACCCCAGCACGCCAATAATGTCATACAGCGCGTCCTCGCGCCACAGCGCCTCGGTACTCGCGCTCATCGGCAAACGGACCGGCCGGTTGTAGTCGGCATGTGCCGGATCGTCGCACCACCCATCCGAGGGCGCGAGGGGCCGCACCGCTACAACGCTGGCCGGCGCCTGGACCCGGTCCGGACGATACAGCACCCGTCGCAGTGGCAGCACGCCCGCGGGCGTCGCGCCGTCGCCCTCGCGCTTGTCGGTCCTGACGCCACCGCGTCCGAGCGCCGTCCGGAAGGTTTCCCCGCACAAGGTCAAGACGCCATTCGGCGTAACAATCGCCCGCATCTGTGGTTCGTCCGCTTGCCTCGCATCACACTGTCGCAGAACCCGCGCGCCCTCAAGCGCCGCCATTTGCATCGCCGCCGACCGGTCCTACGCTGCTGCCGTCCGCCGGAGGAAAGCCATGGCCCGCGTCCCCTACCTCGGACCGTCCGACCTCGCCCCCGAGGACCAGGGCCTGCCGCGCGAGAAATGACCACCGACGGCGCCATGGCGGAGGCCACATTCGCCGCGCTGCAAGCCGAACTCGGCAACGAACAGGTGGTCGACCTGACCTTGACGATCGGCTTCTACAACGCCGTCGTCCGCGTGCTGGCCACGCTGCAGATCGATGTCGAGCCCGATTACATGCCGTATCTGCAGAAGTTCCCGCTACCGGCGTAGACTTCAAAGGCTCCGGTTGGCGCGGGCGATCACGGCCTCGAACAGCACCTGGCAGCCGGCTTCGGCCTCCTCCGGCTCAATGCTTTCGGCTTCATTATGCGACAGCCCGTCCTTGCACGGCGTGAAGATCATCGCCGCCGGGACATGCCGTGCGACGTAGACGGCGTCATGCCCGGCGCCGGAGACGATCTCCCGCGCGCTGTAGCCCAGTTTCGCCGCACCCTGACGGACCAGATCGACGCAGGACGGATCGAACGGCTGGGCCGGGATCCGGAACAGCGTCGTCAGCTCCAGCGTCACCCCGCTCGCCGCGGCGATCGCCTGCGCCGCCGGCGGAAACGCGGCATCCAGAACATCGATCTCCGCCTCGTCGGGATGACGGAACTCGACCGAGAACCGCACCTCCCCCGGCACCACGTTGCGGCTGTTGGGGGAGACCAGAAGCTGCCCCACCGTGCCGCGTCCGTCCTCCCCACGCGCCCGCATCATCCGGTCCACCAGGTCGATGATCCGCGCCGCGCAGACTAGCGCGTCCTTCCGGGTCGAGGGCGGCGTGGTCCCGGCATGGCTGTCCTGGCCGATCGTCACCGCGTCGTACCAGACCTGCGCCTGCGCGCCGGTGACGATGCCGATCTGCTTCTGTTCTCGCTCCAGGATCGGCCCCTGCTCGATATGCAGCTCGAAATACGCATCCGCTTCGAACGGCGCGGCCGGTTCCACACCCCGGTAGCCGATACCGTCCAGCGCATCGGCAACCGACACGCCCTCGGTGTCGGTCAGCGCATAGGACTTGTCCAAGGTGAAGACACCCGTCCACACGCCGGAGCCCATCAGGCTGTGGCCGAACCGGCTGCCTTCCTCGTCCGTCCAGTTGATCAGTTCCAACGGCGCCTCGGTGACAATGTCCAGGTCATTGAGGCTGCGCATCACCTCCAGCCCGCCGAGCACGCCCAGCGCGCCATCAAATTTTCCGCCGCTTGGCTGGCTGTCGAGGTGGCTGCCGAACAGCACCGGCCGGCGGTTCGGATCGCGCCCCGGGCGGCGGGCGAACATGTTGCCGATCGCGTCCACCCGCACGGTCAGCCCCAACGCCTCACATTCGGTCCGGAAGCGGTCGCGGGCCCGCTTGTCCACGTCGGTCAAGGTCATGCGGCGCACGCCACCTTTGGCGGTCGCACCGATCTCGGCGAAGCCCATCAGGCTGTCCCAGAGTCGCTTGCCGTCGATGCGTTGGTTGGTTTGCGATTGATTTGTCGGGTTCATGCGACGGCATCTTGCCCGGCGCGCCGCTTCCTGCAAGCGTGTCTGTATGAACGCTGCTTCAACCCTACGAAACAACGACCTGGACGGCCCAGAGGTTTGGCAGGCCCGGGTCGACCTCGCCGCCTGCTTCCGTGCCGCCGCACAGGCGGGGCTGCACGAGGGCGTATGCAACCACCTGTCCTTCATGGTGCCGGGTCGCGACGACCTCTTCCTGGTCAACCCGGACGGCTGGTCGTTCACGGAGGTCACCGCATCCCGATTGCTGATCTGCGATTTCCATCGCAACGTCATCGCCGGCGACGGCGTGCCGGAGGATACCGCGTTCTACATCCATGCGCGCCTGCACGCCCGGGTCCCACGTGCCCGTGCTGCCTTCCACACGCACATGTCGAATGCCACCGCGCTGACCATGGTGGAGGGCGAACCGCTGGTCTGGGCCGGTCAGACGGCACTGAAGTTCTACGGCCGCACGCGGGTGGATCACGCCTATAACGGGCTTGCGCTCGACGAGTCGGAGGGCGACCGGATCGCGGCCGGCGTGGGCGACGCCGATATCATTTTCATGAGGCATCATGGTGTTCTGGTCCTCGGGCCGAGCATCGCCAAGGCCTGGGACGACTTGTATTACCTGGAGCGGGCTTGCGAGGTGCAGCGGCTGGCTCAGTCCACTGGGCGTCCAGTGCTTCCTGTTTCGCGCGAGATCGCGGAATTGACGGCCAGTCAGATGCGTCATGAGGGCGGCCGGGATTCGCCGCGGCTGCATCTGGAAAGCATCAAGCGTCGGCTCGACCGCGACGCGCCGGAGTACCGGCAATGAGCTGGCATGGGCGACGACATACCATGACCGAAAACCCGGCTGCCTTGAACCGGTACGCGTAATGACAAGGCGGGTCGCGATCTTGTTAGCGATGCTTGGCTTCGCTGGGTGTACCCTCATCGATCAGCGGACCTTCGCGCCATCCCCTGAGGCAAAGGCGCAACCGGCGCCGCCACTGCCCGCGGTGCCGGTCGACGCGCGGACGCCGTTGGTGACCATCGACTACTCGGTCCCCACGCCCGACTACGCCGAACTGCTGCATTATGCGGTGCGTGCAGCCGAGGCCCGGGACAGCGATGTCCAATACGACGTGATCGCGGTTATGAAGGACATGTCCGAAGCGACGGAGGGTCAGGAGCGGGCGACAGGGGTGATGCGCGCGATCATGCGTGACAGGGTACCGGCCACACGCATCCATCTGGCTCTGCGAAGCGACCCAGACCTCCCCGCAAATCAGGTCCGGGTCTACGTTCGCTGAGCCTAGGTCGGCCGGTCCCGGGTCCTGTCGCGGTCTCCTTCCAGATGCCCCGGTCCGGCTGCCCGACAGGACCTTGACCGCCTATCGTTCGGGTCATCGGTCAAAGGGTTGACCCGACATTAACGCCGGCCAGCATCTATTTTCTTGATGAATGACTAGGCTTGCAACGTTCGTGTCGAATCAGTCGTGATGTTGTCGTTGCCGTATTACTCGGCGTCGATGCTGGCGACGTCACCACCAGCCATTCAACATGTAACAAAATGCAATCTCGTGCCAATGGCCATCCTAAGATCCAGCGATATTCAATCACCGATGGTGGTCGACGAAGTACTTGACCCGGATTAGCACATCATCGATACAGAGTGCAAAATTCCCGGTGACGTGCCGGCCGTGGTCCGGCACCTTCGTAAGGATTGAGCTCGTGCGCGCGATTGCCGGTGTCGCTGACTGTGCCGGACTTGCAACATTCTTGTTTTAGTAAGAGCAAGTAAAACTGCTCAATTCCTCATGGATCATCTAGCTTCGAGGAGTATTCGGCAATGATAAAGTGGCGCGAGATAAAGGACTGGCACGAGTGCTGGAACTGCTTCAAAGAGGTTGCGCAATGTATCGACAAAGGCACCTTCGATCTTGGCCGACGACATTATGCACAGTCCATGGTCATCGCGGCAATGCAAGCAGTTCTCTGCGAGCACGGAAAAATCGCCGTTGTTGAGCTCGGTGTGGCACAAGGTGATGGTCTGCTGGATCTATGCAAATCTGCTAACTTCTTCCGAAATGAGTTCGGGATCGAAGTGATGGTGTACGGTTTTGACAACGCCGCCGGCCTGCCTGCGCCGGTAGACTACCGCGATCATCCGGAGGTGTGGCAGGAACGCCAATTTGCCATGCCGGATCCAGACGTTCTACGGCGGAAGCTTCCCGGCTTTTGCCAGCTCGTCATCGGTGATGTGGGTGAGACAATACCCGGTTTCGCCAGCCACTTGAAAGACATGCCGCTGGCATTCGTTTCTGTCGACGTAGACTACTATTCATCGACCAAAAGGGCCATGGGCTTGTTCGGTTTTGATGCCGGCTGCTATCTGCCGGCGATGCCGGTGTATTTTGATGACATGACAACAATGCTGACCTGGAATGAATGGTGCGGCGAGGAGCTGGCCATCAAGGAGTTTAACGAGGAAAATGCCTTGAGGAAGATTACCAGGAAAGACAACTTCAATATTCCGCATTTTCATGTCCTACAAGTCCTGGATCACCCACTCAGGACCGGCCTGCAAAAGCCCCGTTCAGCCTTTCCGCTGGTCCTTACGCCTCTACGGTGACGGCACCATGCATCCTCCTAATCGTTTTCATACAGCAACAAAATCAAGCCTTGCCGTGACATTTATCCGCTTGATCGACCTCATCCGTGTCACATGGCAGCTCGGTTGCCAGCCCCAATCCTACCTGCGGTGACTGCCGGCGAGGCGTCGGCAGGGTCTTCTTCGTCGCTTGGCCCTGCCTGCCGAAGGATTGTGGCGCTTTGTCTGACGGAACGCTACGCTATGCAGGAGCCGTGCGCTTGCACGGTATCAACCAAGCGGGGATGCTCATGCGGAAGAAAACCATGCGACCAGGACTGCGCACCAAGCTTTTGGGTGCCGCGGCATTATTGGCACTTGCGCTGACCTTCGCGGCAACGCCCGCGAAGGCGCAAATTCATATCGCCGTCGCCGGCCCGATGACGGGCGAATACGCTGCCTTCGGCCAGCAGATGAAGGCCGGCGCTGATCAGGCGGTGACCGATCTCAATGCGGCCGGCGGCGTGCTGGGTCAGCAGATCGTGCTGGAGGTCGGGGACGATGCCTGCGATCCGAAGCAGGCCGTCTCGGTCGCCAATCAGTTCGCCTCCAAGGGGGTCAAGCTGGTGGCCGGCCACTTCTGCTCCGGCAGCTCAATCCCCGCCAGCAAGGTGTATTCCGAGGAGGGGATCCTGCAGATCTCGCCCGCCTCGACCAACCCGGCCTACACCGATGACGGGAGCTGGAACACGTTTCGCGTCTGCGGTCGTGACGACGAGCAGGGCAAGGTCGCCGGCGACTATCTAGCCAAGCATTTCAAGGGCGACAAAATCGCTATTTTGAATGACAACTCCGCCTATGGGAAAGGCTTGGCGGACGAGACCGCGAAGGCGCTGCATGCAGCCGGCGGCAAGGAAGCATTGGCCACCGCCTACACCCCCGGTGAAAAGGATTATTCATCACTGGTCAGCCGGCTGAAGCAGGCCGGCATCACGGTGATCTATGTCGGCGGATACCATACCGAGGCCGGGCTGATCATCCGCCAGGCCAAAGAGCAGGGCATGAAGGCAACCTTGGTCGGCGGCGATGCGCTGGTCACCAATGAGTTCTGGCAGATCGCCGGCGACGCTGGCGGCGGCACGATAATGACCTTCCCGCCCGATCCGCGGTTGATGAAGACGGCGGCCGATGTGGTGAAGGAGTTCAAGGCCAAGAACATCGATCCGGAAGGCTATGTCCTCTACACCTATGCCGCGATTCAGGTCTGGGCCGACGCGGTGAAAAAGGTTGGGACCGCTGACCCGAAAAAAGTCGCCGCGGCGCTAAAGGCATCCGGCAAATGGCCGTCCGTCCTGGGCCCGATCAGCTTTGACAAAAAGGGTGATACAACTGGCGGTGGCTACGTGTTCTACGTCTGGAAGGACGGTTCCTACGCACAGATGTAGTCATCGCTAAGAAAGGCGCCATCCGGCATGGCACGGTCCGGATGGCGCCGTCACGATACTCCAGCGCTCGCTCAATCAAGTGTCCCAAACACACTGTGGTAGCCGCGCCCGTAATAGATCAGACCCTCATGCGCCGTGCCGGTGCGCACCGCCTCGACCGAGCAGATGAAGATGTCATGCGTACCGACCTCTACCACCTGGCTGATGCGGCAATCGAACACAACGACGGCCTCGTCCAGAACCGGCGCCCCAGTCTGCAGCTTATGCCAGGCATAGCCATCGAAGCGCTCGTTCATCGTATGTTGGGTCATGCCGGCAAACACTGGCGAAAGGCCTTCCTGCGCAGGTGTGAGGGTGTTCACGCACAGCAAGCCGTTCTGTCTCATCGCCGGGTAGGAGTTGTTCGTGCGATTGGCACAGACCAGCAAGGTAGGCGGCGAATTGGTTACGCTGGTGACGGCACTGGCGGTGAACCCTGCCCGGCCGCCTGGTCCGTCCGTGGTGATCACGTTTACCGCGGCCCCCAATCGGGCCATCGCTTCACGGTAGGCTTGCTTTTCCACAGGCACGACAGCCATCCTTTCATTTCCGCAAGAGCAACTCAGCATGTCTGCAAACAGCACGGCTGATGAGGTTGCCCGCCAAAACGATGATCCAGATCGGCTTCAGCCCGTATAGCAAGCCTGAAGCCAGCCAATTGATCATGCGTCAACTTCTACGCCGTGGCCAGCCGACGCACGCGCCGAACTGCGGCCGGACAGCCGGCAGCGGCCGATCTCAACAGATCAGCGTATCCAAACGAACGCGCCCCGGTTGACGACAATCGCCACGAAAAAGCCGCTGACACGGTCGACGAGGTCCATCATGATCCGCGTTGCACGCATCCTGACGCTTTTCCTCGCCCCGATGCTCAGCCTTCCGGCCGCCGCCGACCAGGCGGGGCTGTTGCCGCCCGGCAGCCAGGTCACACTCCGAACCTATGGTTTTGGTCTGCTGCCGTTTGATGGACAATTCACTCGGTTCCATGGCTGGATACGGTATGAGCCTTCCAAGCCGACCGCGTGTCAGGTCATCCTGGAGGTTGAAGCAAGCAGTCTGGCGATGGAAAACAACGCGATTCAACAGCGGATCACCGGACCCGAGTCGATGGACGTCGCACGATTTCCCGAGCTGGCGTTTCACGGCGATTGTCAGGGCGACACCGTCGCCGGTAGCCTGACATTGCACGGCCAGACCCATCCGCTTGTCTTGGACGTTGAACGCTCGGAACACAGCATCGTCGTCACCGGCCATCTCAAACGCGCCGAATGGGGTCTCACCTCTCACCCGCTGCTGGGCGGATCCACCATCCGGATCAGGGTTCAGATCCCCAATCCCTTCCCTGGATCGCGCACCTGATGCGGCTGCCCGCTGCCCTTGTACCGCTGCGAAACAACACGTTTCGCCACCTCTGGATCGCCAGCGTCATCGGCTGGCTCGGCACCTGGCTGCAGAACACCGGTGCCGGTTGGCTAATGACCTCACTGTCGCCGCACCCGCTGATTGTGGCAGCGGTGCAAGCGGCGACGATCATGCCGGTGTTCCTGCTCGCCATCCCTGGCGGTGCGCTGGCCGATATCGTCGATCGCCGCGTCTTCCTGATCGGCACCCAGCTTTGGACGATCACCGCGGCAACCCTGCTGGCCGCACTCACCATCTCCGGCGGAATGACTGCCGGATGGCTGCTGGTGCTGACATTCGCGATCGGCATTGGCTCTGCCCTCACCGCTCCGGCCTGGAGTGCGATCGTGCCGGAGCTGGTGCCGCGCGAGGATATGGTGCAGGCCATTGCCCTGAACGGCATCGGCTACAATCTGACCCGTGCCATCGGGCCCGCGCTGGCTGGCTTCCTGATCCTAGTCGGCGGATCCAGCCTGGCCTTCTCACTCTATGCCGTCTCCATCATCTCGGTAATTGTGGCGCTGTTCGCCTGGCGCCGGAGCGGCCGACACTTCACCGGCCTGCCGCGCGAGCATTTCGTCTCCGCCATGCGCGCCGGCATGCGCTTTGTTCGCAACAACTCGGCGATTCAGGCGGCGATGTTGCGGACCGCGGCCTACTCGATTCCCGCGTCGGCCCCCTGGGCGCTGCTGCCGCTGTTCGTGCGCCATGACCTGGCGCTGGGTGCCGGCATGTACGGCGTGATCCTCGGGATGATGGGCATTGGCGGCGTCACCTCCGGCATGTTGCTGCCGGTGGTCCGCGGCCGGTTGTCGCGCGGCGCCACGGTGGTCGGCTGCAGCCTGCTGTCCTGCGCCGGGATTGCCATTGTCGGCGTCTCGCATCACTGGTTGCCAGCCTCGTGCGGCATGCTGCTGTTCGGGCTGGGCTGGACGTCGGCGTTCGCCACCATCCAGGCGGCGGCACAACTCGTCTGCCCACCCTGGGTCAGGGCGCGCGCCTTGTCCATCTTCCAGCTCGCCCAGAACGGCGCCCTGACGCTCGGATCCTTCGGCTGGGGCTGGCTTGGCGGACAGATCGGCCTGTCACACACCTTCCTGACCGCCTCGGTCGTCGGCCTGCTGCTGATGGTGATAGCCCGCACCTTCAGCATCGAAGCCATTGTTCGCGCTTCGCCCCCCGAGGCGGATGTCGCAGGGCCGCTGCCCGAAGCGCCGGCGCCAGAGTTGGTGCCGCTGCTGCGCAACGCGCGCGGGCGGATCATGGAGATCGCCTATTACCACGTACAGCCGTTACAACGCGGCGAATTCCTTAAGCTGATGGCTGAGGTTCATCACGTCCGCGGCCGCGCTGGGGCGCTGTTCTGGCAGCTCTATGAGGATGTCGCGCATCCAGAGGGCTGGATCGAAGTCTGGTCAATGGAAAGCTGGACGGATCATCTGCGGGAAGTCATCCGCCTGTCGGATGACGACAAACGACTGCTGGCGGCGGCTTCGGTCTTCCAGCACAACGCGGAACGACCATCCCGCTATTTGGCGGTCAACCCGCAGGAACATGGTCATTCGGATCAGCTTCGCTCGCCCGGCCGCGACGGATTACCCATGGCTGATGTGCCAATTCGCTGAACGGCCTGCATGGTTTAATGAACCTGATGTCACTAAACGGCGCCGTGCCGTGCTAAACGTGCGCAGCGGGAAACGCTTCACTGGTTTTGTGAAGACAACCTGCTGCCATCCCGGCCGTTGCATGGAGGCCGACTCGCGAGTGACTTTGATGGTCATTTAGCAGATGCGAAAGAGGCAACAATTGCTAGCGGCTGGGCAGAAGGGTACGCAGGCTCGCACCGTTCCTGATCAGTCACACGAAGAAGGGAGATTGCCATGAGTAGTAGCGCGGGCGGCACGAGCCAGCTTCGAGAGGTTCGGGCGACATTCGCCAACACGGATCAGATGCAGGCCGCGGCTGATAAGCTGACCATGTCCGGCTTTGATCGTTCCGACCTAAGTCTGCCGACGCAAGGCCATTCGCTGGATGAAGCTTCCTCGGCAACAGCCTCAAAGCCAGTTTATGGCGAAGCTGACGCACGCCAGGCCCGAACCCTCCATAGCAGCACAGCCGGTGCTGCGGCTGCCTTGGCAGCGGCCGGTGTGACGATCGCGACCGGTGGGGCGGCGGCGCCCGCCGTGGCGGCGGCAGTGCTCGCTGGTGGCGCTGCTGGCGGCGGAATATTTGCAATTTCCGGAGCTTCATCCGGCGCTGAACAGCAGCAGCGCGATTCGCAAGCCGCGGGTGGCGAGCTGGTGCTTTCGGTTCGCGCTTTCACCTCGGCGAAGCAAGCCGAGGCGGTTGCGATCCTGCAGGCCGCGGGCGGAACAAACATTGAGCAGTTCGGATAGGCTGACCGCTGCATAATCGTCATGCCCCGGCTTGTTCGGATACGCCGGGACATGACGTGAGCAATCAGATCGAATTTCGTGCCAGAGGCTGCGCGGCGTTGTCTTCCCTGATCATCGCCGCGCCTTTCTCCCCGATCATGATGGTCGGGGCATTGGTGTTACCGGTCGTCAGGGTCGGCATGATCGACGCGTCGATGACCCGCAGCCCATTGATCCCACGCACCCGAAGCCGCTGATCCACCACCGCTGACGGGCCATCTCCCATGCGGCAAGTACCGACCGGATGATAGATCGTCGTGCCGAAACGGTGAGCGTAGTCCAGCAGAGCGTCGTCGGTCGTGATGTCGGGACCGGGCAAAATTTCCGCCACACTGTATTGCGCGATCGCCGGCGCGGCGAAAATCTGCCGCGTGAAGCGCATGCCCGCGATCAGGACGCGGGCGTCGTTCGGGTCGGACAGATAGTTTGGCGTGATGGCAGGCGCGGCGGCCGGATCAGGGTTGCACGCCATCACGGAGCCTCGACTGTCGGGACGGACCGGGCAGACTGCCACGGTCATGCCGTCCTCTTGTTCCAATGCGCCGAACCTGGCCGCGTCGTAACTCGCCGGCGTGAACAGAAGTTGCAGGTCTGGACTGGCCTTTTCGGGCGTCGACCGGCAGAATACCTGCGACGTTGTGACGCCGAAGGTCAGCGCGCCGCGCCCCTCGACGGCGAAGCGCAGTGCCTCCCGCGCCAGTCTGACACCGCGTGACAGCTTGTTGATGGAGATCGATCCGCGCACCCGGTGGGAGACGCGGGCAACGTAATGATCCTGCAGATTGGCGCCGACGCCGGGCAGGTCATGCAGCACTGGCACGCCAATCGATTGCAGGTGCTCCGCTGGTCCGATGCCCGATATCTGTAACAAATGCGGCGAGTTGACCGACCCGCCGCATAGAATGACTTCCTTTGCGGCGCGCGCCTCGATTGTCTTGCCACGCTGCTGGAAGGCAACACCGACACAACGCTTGCCGTCGAACAATAGCTTTGATGCCAGCGCCTCGGTCTCGACCTGAAGGTTCGGCCGGCCCTGCGCTTCCTTCAGGAAGGTCTGCGCCGTGGAGCCGCGCCACTTCCCCTTGCGTGTCATTTGTGAGTAGCCGACTCCCTCCTGCTGCCGGCCATTCAGGTCCTTGCTGAATGAATAGCCGGCCTGCTGCGCAGCCTCGACAAAACGATGCGTCAAGGGAAGGATCGTGCGATAGTCCTCTACCTTCAGCGGGCCGCCTTTGCCACGGTAGTCCGGGTCGGCACCCTGCTTGTAGTCCTCCGACTTGCGGAAATACGGCAGCACGTCATCGAAGCTCCAGCCACGGCAGCCCATTTGCGCCCAGCCGTCGAAGTCGGCGGGATTGCCCCGCACGTAGAGCATGCCGTTGATCGAGCTTGATCCACCCAATGTCTTGCCGCGCGGCCAGTGGATGCGCCTTCCGGCACTGCCCTCGCTGGCTTCGGCGCTATAGTTCCAGTTGACGACGGGATGATGCAGCAGCTTCAGAATGCCTGCCGGGATGTGGATCCAGATCAGGGTGTCCTTTGGACCGGCTTCCAGCAGGATCACCTTGGCGCCGGTTTCGCTCAGTCGAGCGGCGACGACACAGCCGGCTGATCCGGCGCCTACGACGATGTAGTCGGCTTGCGTCATCTCAAGCCTCGTTCAGCCGCGGCAGTGGCTCGCCGGCGAAGAAGCGGCGCGGATTGTCGTGCAGGATCGCATCGATCTCATGATCCGACAGGCCTCGGTCCTTCAACATCGGAACAAAATCGGTAAACAGGTAGGTGTATGGCGGCGGCCATTTGCCGTCAGCCTGTAACGTATCTATGCGAGCCTGTTCCTCAGCCGATAGCTGACGGGCGAACTTGCCGAGCCAGCCGCAGTAGCGGTCCTGGCTCATCATGATCTGGGCGCGATGGCCGCTCTTGACCAGGCGCACCAGATTGTCCGCGCGCACCTCGTCCGGCTGCAATCGCAGAATTCCGATCCGGTCAAAACCGATATACGAGCCGCCATCGACCACCCTGCGATGATAAGCCGGATCGGCATTGCCGCAGCAGTGGCCAATCAGGCAGCGATGGGCCGGCACGCCACCGCTAGCAAACGCCGCCTGCTGCTCCGGCCCGGCGCAGCCGTCCTGTGTATGGGTAATGATCGGCACGTCCGTTGCCTGCTGCGCGAGGCAGGCGGCTGCAAGGAATTTCTGTTCGAGTGGAGTGATGCAGGGTGCGCCGGTCGCTACCTTGATCGCCCCCGCTCTAATCCCTGTCGTTCCGATGCCGTGGGTGATCTCGCGGATGTACAGCTCGGCGATCTCCGCCACCGTACGGGCGCGCCAATACGCCGGCAGGCCCATTTCCTCAAAGTAGAAACCTGTCGTGCAGATAATGTTCATCTCGGATTTTTCGGCGATCTCACGCATCAGGGCAACGTCGCGGCCGAGTTCAATCGGGCAGGGATCGACGAAGCTGCGCACGCCATGCTCGATACGAAGCTGTCGTAGCCGCCGCACTGCTTCGGTGACGAAGCTACTGCGATCGAACACAGCGAATGGATCGAATTCAGCGCCTGGGAACGCAACGAACAGATGCTCGTGCATCAGGGTACGGCCGAGCTGGTCAAGCGCAATTTTGCCGGTGACAGTCTGAACTTCCATTTGTCGTTTCCCCTGCTTTTATTGCTTCGGCCGGTCTCAAGTGGTGCCGGTGATCTCCTGCCACAACCGACGGGATTCGCCGCAGGGATCGTTCTCTATCCGGCATTCCTTGTCCAGGATCAGCGTCGCGCGAGCGTCCCGGTCATAGGTCGGCCAGGGCGGGATCGATGCATGCCGCGGCGTGCCGTTTCGCGCAAACGCCGCCCATACCGACGACATGGTGTTCGACAATGTCTGAGCCTCCGCACTGCCACCGGTCGCGTTCGTCAGATCCAGCGTGTTGAAGGTGAACGGCACGTCCATCGCATGCGGCGACTTCAGCTTGCCATCGAGCACAGGGGTTTCCCACTCGAACGAATACATCCATACCGGGCCACGACCTTTTGCGGTACGTCGCTGCGCCAGCACCAGCGACCTGATCCGAAAGTTACAATCCGTCGTGATCGCGATCAGCCGCTCGGCCGAATTAAGATTGGGATACAAACGTCCATACAGGTCGACCACCCGTTCGGTGTCGGCGCCAGCAATCGCGGAAACAGCGTCCCGCATCTGCGCCTCCGTCAGGGTGCGATGCCACACCCGATCGTCCGCCGCCAGATAATTCGCTGTTTCATCTTTCATGTCGCCGATGATCAACGGAATGTCAGCCGAGACATCCGGTGCCTCGGGATCGAACGGCTGCACCGGTAGCACGTCGCCGTCCACCACCGGACCGAAAGGATAGCGATCGAACAGCGGCGTTGAGGATGGGCCGAGCGCCCGCTGCGCCGGCCCGATTGCGGCCAGAAGCTGCTGCACCGGGACAGCCTGAAGCGCCTGCATCGAAACCACCGACGATCCCAGGTGCCGCAGCACGCACTCGGTCAGCGCGAGCGCACGGTCCCTTGTCCGCAAACGCACGGCGGCACCGCTCTGGATGATGGCGCGGTGAAACAGCCCAACCGCCCGTGGCATCGCCAGCAGGGTGCTGACCTTGCCGCCGCCGCCGGACTCGCCGAAAATGGTGACGTTGGATGGATCGCCGCCGAACCCGACAATGTTGTCACGCACCCATGCCAGCGCCGCGATCATGTCCAAGGTTCCGGCATTGCCGGAGTGGCGGAAGACCTCGCCACCGAACTCGGAAAGCTCCAGGTGGCCGAAGATGTTCAGCCGCTGATTGACTGAAACCACAACCACATCATTCCGAGCTGCCAGCCGGGTACCCCGTAGGCGGGGCGCGTTGGCGTTGCCAAAAGTGAAAGCTCCGCCGTGGAACCACACCATCACCGGCCGTTTTGCGGCGGCCCCGACGCGCGGCGTCCAGACGTTCAGCGTGAGGCAATCTTCGGTCTCGGGGGACGGATCCGGCGCCCCGGAGAAGTCCGCCAGTTCTGGCCTGGGCACCGGCGCCAGCCCGGCCTGGGGCGCGCGTCCGGAGAACGCAGAGCAGTCGCGAACGCCGGCCCAGGAAGCAGGCGATTGCGGCGGCAAGAACCGATTTTCCCCGGCGGTGGAGGCCGCGTAGGGAATCGTTTTGAAACAAACAACATCTTCCTCGACCGTGCCGCCAACTTTTCCAGCGGTGGTCTCAACGATCTGCTCCATTATTGTTCCCCCAAGCATCTATCAAGCCAACATGCCGAATCAGGGGATGGATAGGAAGGGCAGGCACGACGAAGCTGGCCCCCGCATGTCAGGAAGCTTCGGCGTTAGGCCCATTACGGACGGGCGGTCGCCATGGAACTCAGGGGTCGATAAAGCCTCCCACCGCGGCCTCGTGCGGAAGCGACCAGCCGAAATAGACTTCGACTTCGACAATCTTGTCGTGCCGCACCGTCAATATTTCGGTATTACGAAACGGTGTGCCGGTTGTCCGTTGCCCTTCGTAGGTGACGAACACGCGCTCCCCGTCGCTGACCAGATGGACGAAGGTAAAGCCGGAGATCGTCTCGCTGTTCTTCCAGCACCTGTCGAAATACACCGCGCGGCTGATGCGATTGTCCAGCGGACTGGTGAAATGAAAGTCGTCTCCGATGACCGCCTCGATCGCGGCGCGATCCCTATCGACATAGGCCTGATACGCTTTGCGGACGATGGCGATCGTTGCATCCGTCATGTCTTGTCGTTCCTCTTTCTCCGTGGCGTAAGCGGACTACGGTCGCCAGACTCGCCGCCCTTTAATCTGCTTGCAATCAGCAAGCGGTTGCAGCGTAGCAAGACCGCTCCTACAGTGCAAGCGGTTGTTGAGGAGCACGATGGGGACCACGCAGCGGTCGGGATGTCCGATCAACCTCACCTTGGAGGTGCTGGGCGATCGCTGGAGCCTGATCGTCATCCGCGACATCATGTTCGGCAACCGGCGCCATTACCGTGAGCTGATGACCCTCTCGGAGGAGCGGATCGCTTCCAATGTGCTAGCCGATCGGCTGAGGCGATTGGTTGAAGCGGGACTGCTGTCGAAGCGGGACAATCCCGCCCATAAGCAAAAGGCCATCTACAGCCTCACCGAGGCCGCCATCGAGCTCGTGCCGCTGCTGGTGCAGATGGGGGCGTGGGGCCGCCGGCACACGCCCGCCTCGCGGGAGCTGTCGGTCCGTGCGCAGCTCTTGGAAGAGGGAGGTCCGCCGCTGTGGGATGACTTCATGACGGAATTGCGAAGTTTCCATCTGGGCTTGGCTGCTCCAAAACGGTCGGTCTTCGCCGAGCTTCAGGCTGCCTTTGCAATTGCTGTCGCTGAGAGCGGCGGTTCTCGCCGTGACGCGCTGGCTTGAATGGGATGAACGCGGCATGGAGTTCTCGTCCTGGCCCGGCGAATTTCGCACTCAGGCGTCCAAGACGGAGCTATCCGCCGTTATCATCGGTATCTGCACCAGGCGTGCTATACCGCACCGCGGGAGCGACATGCTGGGCTGCCTGGCCCAGCCCGGCTCCTTCCAGAACCAAGGGGAACGGTAACCGATGATCAAACGACCGGTGACATACCAAGACTTCCAGGACCCACAGGCACATCCACGCTACACCGGTATCGCAACGTTCTTTCGCTCGCCAACATCCCAGCAGATTGACGAGGTTGATATCGGCATCATCGGCGTCCCGTTTGATGGCGGCGTCACCAACCGGTCCGGCACCCGCCACGGTCCACGCGCGGTGCGCGAACAGTCGACGTTGCTCCGTCGCATCAACGCCGCAACCCGGGCCACGCCCTTCGCCGCCGCCCGGGTCCGCGACCTTGGCGATTGCTGGATCGAGCAGCCATACGAATTGAAGGCTGCGTTGAACGAGATCGAAACTTTTTTCCGGGCCATTACCTCCGCTAAGATCGTGCCGCTTTCAGTTGGCGGAGACCACGCGATCAGCTTACCCATCCTGCGCGCGGTCGCGGCGAACGGACCAGTCGGGATGGTTCACATCGACGCGCATTGCGACACCGGCGATGACTACATGGGATCACGCTTTCATCATGGTGCCCCGTTCCGCCGCGCGGTGGAGGAGAATTCTGCTCGACCCCAAACGTGTAATCCAGATCGGCATTCGCGGCACAACCAACGATCCGGATATGTGGGGCTTCAGTCAGCGCAGCGGCATGCGGGTGATGTCTATGGACGAATTCAGTGACCGCGGATGGCGCCACGCTGCCGAGGAGGCTCGCCGGATCGTGGGCGACGGCCCCGCCTATCTGAGCTTTGATATCGATAGCCTTGATCCCAGCCAGGCACCTGGCACCGGCACGCCCGAGGCGGGCGGCATTACCACGCTGGAAGCGCTGAGGTTGTTACGCATGCTCCGCGGCATCGATTTTGTCGGGGGTGATCTGGTCGAAGTATCGCCGCCATTCGATGTCGGCACGCTAACCGCTTTCAATGGCGCATCGATTTTGTTCGAGATATTGTGCCTTCTCACGGAAGCCTGGGAAACCCGCCAAGGGTTGCGCTGATACCGGATAGGATTGGCGCGATGCCAGGGTTGCCAAGTTAGTAACGCGCATCATGGACACGCAATGTCGGCTCTGCCTTGGAGCATCCGTTTCACCCGGCGAAGCGGAGTTGCGCTGCGACTCACACGACCCTGCGATCGAAACTAGCAGGGGCCTGGCAGGCCGGTGCTGCCGCAGGTCACGGTCGATCCAGGCGGAACAACGATCGTCGAGTCCCTTGGCGGGGGTGTGTCTTCATGGATACTCAGACAGCCCGCAAGTGAGAGCGGTATCAGTAGCGCGAGCAACATTTTCATCATGTGATCAATCCTTTCCGGACAGGACCATGTCTAAATGGTAGCACGTTGTGTTGCCATGAACGATACATATCCTTAATGACTGTGCCGCTGATATCCGATCGCAGAGAAGGGTGGGCCGCAACGCGACCACGTTTCGCCAGGCAAATTGGGTAGGTCAGATCAATCGGAAATATCGCGCTTCTATGATGCACAATAATAGGGCTCACGCCGCGATGAGCGTCATAGATCCCTTGCGCCCCCCATGCGCGATCCCATTGCCGGTGGCGTCGTCGCCCGCGGCGTCAGACTTGCCAGCAGGGCTGGGATGAAAACCAGGCTGGCAACCAAGGTGCACGCCAGACTAATCAGCAGCAGTTTCCCCATGCTCGCGGTTCCAGGATGCGCCGATAGCGCCAGCGATCCGAAAGCCGTACCGGTGGTCAAGGCCGAGAACAAAATGGCTCGCGCGGTGGCACTGCCAAGCGGATTGCGCACACCGTCGCGCCAATTCATTACAAAATAAATGTTGAACGACACGCCAACCCCCAGCAACAGCGGCAGGGCAATGATGTTGGCGAAATTCAGCGGCAACGGCAGCGCGACGGCGACCAGCAAGGTCAGCAGCGCCGACAGCAGCAGGGGCGCCATCACCAATGCCACGTCCCGCACGCGGCGCAACAAGCCGAAAAGAATGACCGCAATAGCCACCACGGCGTAGCTGGCGGCCGAACGGAATGCGCCAACGATCGTGGCGCTGGTCGCTTCAATCGTCACCGCCGACCCGCCGGCATTGGGAGCGATCGCGGTGACCTGCTGGACGAACCGTCGCAGCCCGCTTGGCGTCTGCGCCGCGGGCGTCGGATTGACCTGCACCCGCGCTCGGCCGTCCGGCAGCAGCCAGTCGCGGGCGAAGTCAGGCGGGATCGAGGCCAAGGTGACCGCCTCAGCACTCAAAGCCAGGCGCAAGCTGTTTAGCTCATCCGGCAGGAAACGCGTCAGCGCGGTGTTGGCGGCGATCAGCACCGGATCCGGTGCTGACTGCATCTGCCTCAGGTCGTCCGCGACCAGCGCCAGTGGATGATCCTTCGGCAACTTCCCCAGCGCCGGGGTGATTTGCGCCAACGCCGCCTTCGCCGCCATCCGTATCTGGTCCGGAGTAACCGGGGAGGACGATCCACGCGGCACCAGCGTTGGTGCCAAGATGGTGTTGGCATCGGCGATCACGGCGAGCTTCTGCGTCTGGTCCTGCGGCACGAAGCTGTTGATGTCTATGACCTGTGACACGGTTGGCAGCGCGCTCAGCTTGCTTGCCGTCTCTGCCGCCGCCGTCGCGTTCGGCGCCAGGATGTCGATCGTATAGGGGTTGGTCAACGGATTGGTTATCAAGTCGCGCAAGGTGCGCATCGCTTCAGTATTGGGGTTCTTGGTGTCCAGCGGATCCGAGTTCGAACTCCAGAAATGGCGAACACGCCACCGCGGCAACCGCCAGGACCGCGAACGCCACCAGGATCGGGCGGCGCCAGCCCGCCAGCACCGGGTCAAGCCGAGCCGCCCAGGCAAAACCGACCTCGGCGGTTTCGCCACGCGGGCGAAACAGCGTGATCGCCGCAGGCAGGAAGCCCAGTGTGCAGATGAACGCCATGATCATGCCGGCGCCGGCGATCAAACCAAGTTCCGCTACGCCGGAAAAAGCCGTCGGCACGAACGCGAGGAAGCCGGCCGCGGTAGCTAGTGCGGCAATCAGGATCTGCACCCCGACGCGGCGAGCCGTCTCCGACATCGCCGTCGCCGCATCACCGGCCTGAAAGCGATACTCTCGATAGCGCACCGAGAATTGGATGGCGAAATCAACCGCGATTCCGACAAAAAGCACCCCGAAGCCGACGGAAACCAAGTTGAGCGTGCCGACTGCGACCGCGGCGAACAACACCGTCATCATTAAACCGAGTGACAGCGTCATCAGGATCGGCACGATCAGACGCCAGGTATGAACTGCCAGAAACAGCCATAGGGTGATCAGCACTAGGCTGCCGATCAAGCCTTCCAGCGCGCCTTGTGCGACCGTGGCGAATTCCTCATCGGCGAGCGCGACCTGACCGGTGATTCGAACCCGCGCGTCGCCGGATTTGACGAACTCCAGGTCGGCGATGATGTCGCGCATGGCTTTGGTTGCAGCCCCGCCAGGTTGCAGTGCCCCATAGTCCTGCTTTGGCTGGGTCAATACAAACCGATACGGGCCGGCCAACTGATCCAGGCCGCCGCCAAGCAGGCTTTGCCACGACAGCGGTGTGGGGTGCCCATCCAGAGTGGCAGCCATGGCCTGATGGAAAGCGCGAATCGCTGGCAAATATGGCGTCAGGTCGGCACCTGCGTGGGTCACACCCATGCCCAGCAGGGACAGCGCTGCGAACAGTCCGCGTGCGGACGGGTCGGCAACAAGCTGACCCAGGAACGGCTGCGCATCGATGGTCTGGTCCATCAGTGCGGTTAATTGTTTCAGTGGTAAAAACAGCAGTCCTTCTTTCTGCAGATACGGCGAGGCGTCAGGCCGTCGAACCGAATTAAAATGTGCTGGGTCCGCGCTGAGACGGCGGGCCAGCTCCGCCGCGGTCGCATCGGCTTCCTCCGGGATCCGCGCATCCACAACCGCCACCAATAAAGCGCGAAACTGGGGAAAATCCTTGTTCATCTCGGCCCCCTGCTGCCGCCAAGGCAGCTTCTCCGAGAACAGCAGATCAGTGTCGGTGCTGATTCCCAGATGTGTTGAGGCGAACCAGCCGGAAAAGACCGCCAGCAGAATGCCCCCCAGCACGAATGACACGGCGTGAAGGCGGCTGAAATTGACCAGGCGTACGAGCAAGCGGATTAGCATTGATAAAGGAGGTCCCCCGGGTGGTCGGCCCTGATAGTCGCTCCATCCCGCCGGGTCTACCGCATTTGCGGTCATCGGCCCTGTCGTTCACGGCTGTCGCGCTGAAGATGGCTTGAGCGGAGTACAACAGCTTGGTATAGGCACCGGCTTGCGCGGCCGGTCGGGATCGGCGGCGCCAGCAAGGGATCCCATGATGAAGGCCGGCATTCACCCCGAATACCACGAGATCAAGATCGTGATGACCGACGGAACCGCGTTCACGACGCGCTCGTGCATGGGCAAGCCAGGTGACACGCTGCGGCTGGACATCGATCCCAAATCTCATCCCGCCTGGACCGGCGTCCAGCGCATCATGGATAGCGGCGGCCAGGTGGCTAAATTCAACAAGAAGTTCGCCGGGCTCGGCATCAAGAAGTAACGTCGTGTATCGCCGGTTCACGGGAAAAATACCCTTGAACCGGCGATCGGCGAAAACTATCTCCTGCGTGTCGGGAATGCCCATTGGGGTTCCCGGGTCATCGATTGAAGAGCTGGCCCGTTGGGCAGCTCAACCCACAGACCTTGCTTCGCAGGAGGTTTTTATATGACTCGAGTCGACTTCGCGCCGCTGTTCCGCACGGCGATTGGCTTTGATCGCCTGGCTCGGCTGGTAGACAACGCAGCTTCGGCCACCGAAGTGCAGGCCTATCCCCCGTACAACATTGAGAAGACCGGTAGCGAGACCTATCGCCTGACCATGGCTGTCGCCGGTTTCCGTCCCGAGGAAATCGATATCACGGTTAAGGACAACACGCTGTTCATCTCCGGCCGCGTGGCCGAAGAGGGCCAGAAGACCGAAGTCCTTTATCGCGGTATCGCAGGACGTGCCTTTGAGCGTCGCTTCGTTCTTGCCGATCATATCGTCGTGGAAGATGCTGATCTGAAGCATGGCTTGCTGCATGTCGGCCTGCGGCGAGTGGTGCCAGAGGCGCTAAAGCCACGCAAGATTGCCATCGGCGGCGCCGCGCCTGTCGAAACAGGCCCGGTCGCGGTTGCCAATGATCCGCAGGCTGCCGCACAGGCGGCCTGATTAACCCAGGACCAGCCGGCTCAATTCATCAGCCGCTGTGCCGTGGATTAACGACAAGGGGCCGGACACCGGCCCCTTTTTCGTACAAGTCTGGATCTGTCAGGACGGCTTGAAGAAGGCGTCGGCAGCCGACCGGTGGCTTTGTTTCCGCCCGATGTCGGCTTCGACGCGAGCGATCTCGTCCCGAAGTTCGCCGATGTAGTCGCGAAGTTCCTCAACACTGAGGCTGTCCAACAACAGTGCTTCCAAGCGCCGGCGCTTGCGGATAGGCAGGTCTTCTTCCTGCACCATATTGAACCCTCCTGCTTTACTTTCGCCCTAAGTCAGCCGGTTCAGACCTCTGACGGCAAGTCCGTTTCGATCGACGTATCGGGCATCACCGGCTCAGCCGGCTGCGATGGCGCCTTCCGGGTGCGCTTTGCCGTTGGCTTGGTCTGGCTAGAGCCTGCCTTCTTCATGACTTTAGCAGGCGTCTTGGAGACGCTTGCAGTCTTGCGGCTGGGACTCGCCGGAGCCTTGGCAGTTTTCTCCTTCGCTTTTGCCTTTGCGGCAGCGGCCTTCTCACGCGTCGTCTTCAGGTCATCGCGGATGACCGCAAGCGCCGCTTTGATAACCTCGGCGCGTTGCGGCTCCGGAATTTCATCCGCCGCCGTGAAGAACGCCTTGGCCAGAATCTTCGTACCACGCGGTGCGCGGATTATGCTGGTTGCTTTTGCCATGTCGTATTGGTCCTTCTAAACAAGTTGCACTTCGGCGGTCGTGGATTCTTTTGCAAGAGTGATGCTCGAAGCGTGAATCCTGTAGCGGCTAAAGAAAAACCTCGGCCATCACAAGAGGAATACGAACAAAAATGTTGAAGCTCTCCGGTAAGCTCAGCGTCTTCAATCAACGCCCGATTAGCCCGCTCTCGTTGTTTGCTGTACCCTTGAGGTAATTGGGGTTGCGGATGGTGGAACCTCGACCGTTAGACAAAAGGGTGTGTGGTCATGCAACATCAGGGCGGTTGTCACTGCGATAATCTGCGGATCCATGTACGACTGACCAAGCCGCCGGCTGAGAATCTTGTTCGCTCGTGCGCCTGCTCATTTTGCCGGGCGCATGCGACGCGCACTGTGTCCGATCCCGCCGGTCAGGTGGCTGTTCACGCATCTGATTGGTCATTGGTGGAGCGGTATCGATTCGGTTCGCGCACTGCGGATTATCTATTGTGCCGTCGGTGCGGCGTGTACATCGGTGCAGTCTGTGAAACCACCGCGGGCCCTCGTGCCGTGGTCAACACACTTTGCCTGCACGATCGCGCGGCGTTCAGCCAGGAACCCGCACGACCTGACTACGAAGGTGAAACAATCGGCCAGCGGCTGGCACGGCGTGCGATAAACTGGATGCCGGCCGTCCTGCATGATGCAGGTTAAGGATCGACCGGCCGGAGTAGTAATCGCACGGCCAACCAAACTGTGGCGCCCGCTCAGGCAGCGATGCCGAGCAGCCGCGCCGCGGTGCCGCCGAGGATTGCGATCCGCTCGTCGTCGCTTAATCCCGGCGTGCCGAGCACGAGGTCGACCTCGGTGCTGGTCCAGGGGAACGGATAGTCGGTGCCGATCATAATCTGGCCAGGACCACTCTCCGCAATCAGGTGGCGCAACGCCTCCGGCGTGAAGACGATCGTGTCGAAATAGAGCTGCCCGTCCTTGAGATACGCAGTCGGATTTTTCTTGGGCAGCGGACCGACCCGGTCGGGGAAGGTCCGGCACACTGCATCTGAACGGTTGGCGTAAGACGGCAGGAAGCCACCGCCATGCGCGGCACAAATCTTGAGCCCGGGAAAGCGGTCGAGCGTGCCTTCGAAGATCAGGTGCGACAAAGCGATCGTTGTCTCCAACGGGTTGCCGATCGTGTTGGTCAACAGGCCGCTGCCGGCGAGCCGGCCGCTCGGTTCCAGCTCCCGCGTGCCTAGCGGGTGCATGAAGACGAGAACGCCGAGCTCCTCGCATTTGGCCCAGAACGGATGGAACTTTGGATTGGCCAGTTCCTCACCAGCGACACTGCCGCCGACGCCCACGCCACGAAAGCCGAGTGTCTTGACCGCATATTCGACCTGTTGCGCGGCAAGGTCGGGATACTGCAAGGCCGCGGTCGCAAAGGCGACGAAGCGGTCGGGGTTGGCCGCGCAGAATTCCACCAGCGTCTCATTCTGCACCTTGATCAATTGCTCTGCGATGTCGCGCTCGGCCCGGTACCAGGTACGGGTTGATGCTCAGCGCCTCGACGTCGATGCCTTGCGCATCCATCGCCGCGATGCGCGTGCTGGTGTCGGCCATCAGCAGCCCAGGTGCTTCGAGCGGCAGGTCGACCAGCGCCATCGCCGCCGGCACAGCGCAATGGGCGTGCACGTCGACGGTCTTGACCCGCTTGCCGTTGACCACAACCTCCCGCCGCCGGCCCTGCGCACGCGCCTCCGGTGCCGGCGTTGCGCTTGTCATCGCGCAGCCGATGAATGCGATGCCGGCCAGAGTACCTGGCAAGCAGACCCCCGGTTATAGGCATTTCCGTCCCTCCTCCTGCTGTGCGTGTCTTGTCGATTCGTGCAGTGGACCTCGCCGGATCAGGCTTCACGCAGATCCGGCGAATCCGGTGCCAAGCTCTACTCGGCGGCGATCGTCGTCGGTACCACGGGCTCGATCGTCTTCATGTTGCCACCGAAACGCTCCTTAAACGCAGCGGTGTCGATTTCCTCCAGGTCGATCTGCCGGTCGAGCACTTGCTGTTTCCATTTCAGCAGGTCCGGGTGAGCGGCCTGAAACTCAGGCATGACCTCGTTGGCGAACAGTTCAAGCAACTCGCAGATATGCTCGTGGGTGTTCTTGCCGGCCTGGTTCAGCAGCACGACCTGGTCGATGTTCGACGACTGGAACTTCTTCAGCTTCTTGCGGATCGTGTCAGGCGAGCCGATCAGACCGCCGCGCAGAGCCGCCGCGTGCGCCTCCGGATTGGCTTTCTTCCACTTGTTGTATTCGTCCCACATGTTGACAGTGCCCGGCGGCGGACGCTGCCGGCCGACCGTCGCGCCATAGAATTTCAGCGAGAACTGGAAGAACGTGTCGCCGTCAGCCCTTTCCCGAGCCTCTTCATCGGTCTTGGCGCACATGAAGAACGACACCAGCGCGATGTTCGGGTTGGTTTGGTAGTCGGCCAGCTTCTTCTGCCGCTTGACGAAGGCGTTGTAGTAAGCGTGCACCCAGGCATGTGCCGCGTCAGCCGAGACGAACTGGAAGCCGAGTGCACCCATGCCCCACTCGCCGCATTTGGCCAGCGTGTCGAGTTGAGAGCATGCCACCCAAAGCGGGGGATGTGGCTTCTGCGCCGGCTTCGGCAGCACATTGCGCAGCGGCATATCGAAATACCTGCCGTGATGCTCGCTGCCGCCGTCCTTGAACATCGGGAAGATCGCCTGCACCGCCTCCTCGAAGATCGCCCGCTTGTTGTCCATTTTCACGCCGAACGGCTCGAGCTCGGTTTCCGACGCACTCTCGCCCATGCCGAACTCGCACCGTCCGTTCGACAGCAGGTCGAGTGTCGCGATCCTCTCAGCGACGCGCGCCGGATGGTTAGTGGTCAGCTGGCAGATGCCGTGGCCGAGGCGGATGTTCCTGGTCCGTTGACTGGCGGCGGCGAGGAAGGATTCCGGCGCCGGTGAGTGGGAGTACTCCTCCAGGAAATGGTGCTCGACCTGCCAAGCATGGTCATAACCCAGCTTGTCGGCAAGCTCGATCTGCGACAGGGCGTTTTGATAGAGCTTCTGCTCATCACCCGGCTGCCATGGGCGGGGCAGTTGCAGTTCGTAGAATATGCCGAATTTCATCGGTCCGCTCCTGTTGTTTCGCGTCCTGCCGCTGCTGGATCTGCGGCAGTTTATCGCACGCGCCCGGTCTGTCCATTCATCACCTCATAGGGATATTTGCAGCCAAGCGCCCGGATCGGTGTCGCTTGTCATGGTGCCGGGCTCACCCATAGCCAGAGGCGCTCCTCCCACAGTTCCGCATTGTCACGGCTGCGACATAGGTACCATGATGAGATCAACAAATCTGCGGCAGCCAGGCAAATCGAGTTCGGCCACTCCGCTAAAGACTATCCGTTGCGTCTGGTTGCCCGGACGTGCGGCATGGTGCGGCGACTAGAATTTCAGCAGTATGTCCCACAAATAGGCATGCGCCATCTCACAGGCGACCGGGCGGGGCGCTAGCAGAAACGGCCGCCATTGATGGCTTTTTGCGCGGCTTCGGGCAAAGCCAGGACATAACTCAGTTAGGTCTAATCGTCGGCGTGCGGCGGCCGCGCCCCTGGCACGAAATGTGCTCTCTATGCATATACTGGCATATACGGTCCGGGCGACGAGACCTGTCTTCCAGCACGGTCGAAGAAGCTGTCGTACCAAGCAGGTGACGACGGGTACCCAAGTGACGGCAGTGGGTCCTAGCGTACAAGAATCTCCGCATATCCGCTTGTGATTGGCGACAACTCCGCTCCCCCGCTTCATTGGCGGCGTCTGCCCGACGAACTCGGTGGACCTCAGGCTTTTGTTACGGCGACTGAGCCAGTGCACCTCGATATAAAGCTTGAGGATAGCCATGAGAATATTGAGATGGCTTTTGGGCCTGATTGGATGCGTCGTCCTGTCTGGTCAGACCGCGGCAACCGATCTCAGACTTGGCGTCTTCTCCGAAGTGACGACGCTTGACCCACATTATTTCCAACTCACGTCGAATATTGACATCGACATGCTCGTCTATAGCACTCTTGTTTCCCACGATCTCAATCTTAAGGTGGTTCCCGATCTGGCGGTCAGTTGGCGACCACAGGATGACAGGCACTGGGAGTTCAAGCTGCGTCAGGGCGTGACGTGGCAAGATGGCTCGCCATTTACCGCGGACGATGTTGTTTTCACCTTTGAGCGGGCACGTACCGTGCCCCCCAGCCCGTCAGGCAGTATTCAGCAGTACCTGCAGCATGTGGTGAAGGTGAGCGCGGTCGACAAATACACTGTGGTCATTGAGACGGATCAGCCGGACCCGATCCTGCTCCACAACCTGGTAAGTATCTGGATAATCTCACGCAAGAACGGCACCAATGCGACGCTGGGCGATTATAACACCGGCAAGGCCGCGATCGGTACCGGACCTTATCGGGAGGTCAAGTGGATCCCTGGCGATCGAATGATCCTGGAACGCTATGACGGTTATTTTGGTGCAAAGCCCGACTGGGACAGGGTCATATACCGGCCGATCACCAACGACGCGGCGCGGGTTGCGGCCCTGCTCAGTGGGGATGTGGACCTGATCGGCAACGTGCCGGGGAATGACGTCGTCAATCTGAAGTCGAACCCGGCTTTCGTCGTCTCCAGCTTGCCGAGCACCCGTATCTACTTCTGGTCATTGGACCTGAATCGGGACAACTCGCCGCAGATCACCGACACCGACGGCAATCCTATGGCGAAGAACCCGCTGAAGGATGTGCGCGTGCGGCGTGCCATTTCGATGGCGATCGACCGAGAGGCCCTGGTGACCCGCGTAATGCAGGGGCAGGCGATCCTGGGATCCCAGCTCATGCCAACGGGTTTGCCTGGCACCAGCCCCAACCTGAAGCCGGTCGCATACGACCTGACTGGTGCGCGCAAGCTGCTGGCTGAAGCGGGCTACCCGAACGGCTTTGGCATTGTGATCAACTCGACCAATGATCGCTATCCGAATGATGCCAAGGTCAACCAGGCCGTCGCACAGATGTGGACCCGGCTTGGCCTGAAGACGAGCGTGTCGACGTGGCCGAAATCGGTGTTTTTTCCGCGTGCGGCAAAGTTCGATTTCAGTGTCCTGCTCGGCGGCAATTCGAGTTCGACCGGCGAACCGCTTTCCCAGCTTTTAAATGTACTGGGCACCTATGATCCGGCCAACGGACGAGGCGGCAGCAACTACGGCCGCTATTCCAGTTCCAAACTGGATGCGATCCTGGCTGAGGCGGCGGTGACATTGGATGACAGCGCGCGCGATGCCCTTCTGGCCAAGGCCTACGACTTTGCCATCGGAGAACAGATTGCGGTCATCCCAATGCTTTTCCCGACGACCTCCTGGGCAATGCGCAAGGGCATCACGTATGGTGGCTACCTGCAGGAGACTACCATTTCCTCCATGGCTCACATTGCCCAGTAGGCCGTATAACGCCAAGGTCGAGCCGAGTCGGTAGCACGCCCGGCTGACGCTGCCGGGCTCAAAGGACTGTCAGGAGGCGGTCACGACAGGAGCCGCAAATCACTCCAGTCCTTGCCGGTGCGGCGTGTGCGAATGGGAATGATCGAACTGTTCGTAATGCTGCCGCAGCAGATCCTTGCCGTAGTCGTTGCCGTTTGGCGTCCGCACCAGGGTGTGGATGTGGTTACGCGACGGCTTGTCGTTATCGAGCGCTATGCCGCTCTGATGATCGAACTCAATCAGGATAACCGGACTGTGGATGCGGTAATAGAACGGACTGTCGGCATCGCAGCTTCCCATCCAGGCAAACCAGGTCTCGTGCAGATGCGCCTTCACCTCGTCAAGCCGGATCTCCGCGTGGCCGGGCCGGATGCGCCCGACATAAACGGCGATCAGGTCGAGCAGCAGCGCCTGCTGGTTCGGGGTGAGGCTGTCGTAGCGGATGCCCTGGTAGCCGAGGGTCAGGTTATCGCGGTAGGCAGCGGCGAACACCTCCCCGGGTAGATCGGCGCTGATAATGGCCTCTTGCTGCTGGGCCGGAGAGAGAGCGCGCATCAGAGCGAAGCCCTTCGCTTCCTCCTCCTCGAATACACGCGTGCCGGCATATTGGCCCGATGCAGCGACCACCGGCTCGGAGCCCATGAAATTCGGGGTCAGCACGATCTGATCGCCGAGTGCAAAGCAATTGATGATCAGGTGGTGGCCGTCGATTTGCCAGCCCCAAGGCTGATCCTCCGACGGTGTGCCGAAAATACTCAGCCAATAATACCACTCGCCGTATTCCTCGGACCGGCCTGTGAGCTCTCGGATGTGCTCGTTCAGCTTCATGACATTGCGCGCTGTGGCGAAGCCGCTGGCGCTGAGGCTCTCGCGCACCAGCGCCAGTGCCGCTGCACGCTGCGTTTCGCCAAGGTCGCGCAGGCAAACGCCGTGACGCATCAGGTACGGGTGGATGTTGGACCATGCGCGCCAGGCGTCGCTATCGATCGGGAAAAGTGCCGTGTCGCGTTCGGCGGCGGATAGTGCGGCAAGGAAACCCTCGGCCGCGGCAATCACCGGGGCGAGCGAGATCCCGGTGCGGTGCAGCGGAAACAGCCCGGCGCGAGGTGCGCCGTCGGAGGTAACCCCGATGAATGCCTCGGCATTCGCCTCTTTGCCGCGTGCCAGCAGCGCCTGCAGACGCGGCGGCAAGGCCGGATCGAGGTATCCAGCCGCGCCGATATGTCGGTCCCGCGGCCGCATGTTCAAGCCGGCTGTCCGATCGCTGGTATCGTGTGCGTGGTCCGCCATCTGGGCCTCCCTGTCTGGTTCATGGCTCAGCGTTGCTGAGGTTAGACTGGGGAGGATAATACAAGCGACAAAACTTGGCACATAGCTTGCGCAGCGAGCGTTGCGCGAGGCTCTTCCGGATTCCGACTGCTCTGGCCAAGGAATGCCCACCAGGCCTACCGGGATCAAAGGTAGAAGACGGCGAAGCAAAAGCGCCGGGAAAATGACATGCGCCACCACGCGGTGGCGAAGAAGCGAGCATCTGCTGGTTCGGCCAAGGCGAGCCTGACTACCAAGCGTGCCGATCTGCTCGCTGGAGGCGAATGTGGAGTAATCTCCGTAGCCGATTGGCCCTCCGGCGCAAGGGGACGGTGACATCATGAATGAAGTTATAGCTATCACGTCGGGCAGCTTAGTCGGATTCGTTCTGAGCTTGATCGGCGGCGGCTCGATCGTGGCGACGCCATTGCTCCTCTATGCGGTCGGTCTGCCGCCCCACGTGGCCACCGGAACCGGCGCGCTCGCCGTGTCCGCGAACGCCTTCGTCAACTTCGGCGGCCACACGCGCGCGGGCAACGTCCGCTGGGCCGAGGCCGCACTGTTCGCCGCGACCGGCGTGGTGGGCGCGCTGGTCGGCTCGACGATCGGCAAGGAAATCGAAGGCAAGCGCCTCGTCCTGCTGTTTGCGCTGATGATGATTGTCATTGGTTTCGCAATGTTACGCCCACGCAAAGGCGGCGGTACGGCGGCGTGCCCACTGACCGCGCGCAACTCCGCGCGGCTAACCGTCATCGGCTTGTGCGTCGGTTTGATGTCCGGTTTCTTCGGCATTGGTGGCGGCTTCCTGATCGTGCCGGGACTGATACTGGCGACCGGCATGCCGATGATCAACGCGATCGGAACATCGCTTTTCGCGGTCGGTGCCTTCGGCCTCGCCACCGCGCTGAATTACGCGGCGTCCGGAATGGTCAATTGGCTTGTTGCGGCCGAGTTTATCGGCGGCGGCATCGCGGGCGGCTATCTCGGGATGAAAGCCGCCTGCCATCTTGCCGCGCAGCGCAGCACGCTGAACCGCTTGTTCGCGGCGCTCGTCTTCATCGTCGCCTTCTACATCATCTGGCGCTCGGTTGGTTCGGCATGAGCCCGGATCACAAACCGGAGGACCTTCTCATGAAGTCCATTCCCTGTCTCGTCGATCTCACGGAACAGCCGGAAGTGATGCCGTTTTTTTGATGCCGACACTCATACGTTTAGCTATATGCTGCGAAATTCCAAGTCGTAGTCGTGTCCGATCACTGATAGCGTGCTTGATGGCGACTATCCGGCCGGTCGGATCGGTTACCGCTCCGCGGACGCGGTCATTGCGCATATCCGAAGCCATGGCCTGGTCATGGAGTGGCTGATCGAGATGCCCGCCCACGCGAATCACCTATCCGCTGAACATGCGCGCGGGCGACCTGCCCGAGCCTGCCGCGAACGGCAAGCGCTTCCTTAAGGTGCCGATCAACGGCCTTTGACGCGACACGTAGACCCCGGCCGCCCGGGAACCTCAATCCATCCGAACCGCCTCCAGGGAGGAACCAATCCGTGTCAATGAAGCTGCTGATGCCGACATTATCCGTGTCGCCGCAGATCGCGCCGAGCGACGTCCGCTCGGTTGCTGATCAAGGCTTCCGCTCGATCGTCTGCAACCGTCCCGACAGTGAAGGCGCCGATCAGCCGACTTTCGCGGAGATCGAAACCGCGTGTCGCGAGGTCGGTCTTGCGGCCGCATACTTGCCGATCGTTTCGGGCAAGGTGAGCGATGCCGACGCGTCGGACTTTGCCAACATGCTCGACCGGCTGGCCAAGCCGACGCTGGCGTATTGCCGGACCGGGACTCATTCGGCGACGCTTTGGTCGCTGTCGGAAGCGTCGCGCGGGCGGCCCATGCCCGACATCCTCACCACCACCAAGACTGCTGGATACGACATGAGCGGCATCGTTCGTCACGTCGTGAACGGAGGCCGGGTCCCCGTTTGCTCGTCGGAGCTGCGGCATGAGGTCGTTGTGGTCGGCGGGGGCGCCGCGGGTATTGCGGTCGCGTCCAGCTTGAGAACCCGTAAGCCCAACCTGGACATTGCCATCATCGATCCCGCCGACGTTCACTACTACCAGCCGGGCTGGACGATGGTCGGCGGCGGCGTGTTCGATGCGAAAACCACGGCCAAGACGATGGCGTCGCTCATCCCGTCTGGGGTGCATTGGATCAAGGCCGCCGTCGCTGCCTTCGAGCCTGAGAACAACACCGTCATCCTCGAAGGCTGCCGTGTCGTGAAATACGGCAGGCTTGTTGTTGCTCCCGGCCTCAAATTGAACTGGCGTGGGATCGAGGGGCTTACCGAGACACTCGGCCGCAACGGCGTGACGTCGAACTACCGATACGATCTCGCGCCCTACACCTGGCAGCTCGTCCAGTCGCTAAAAGGTGGGCACGCTCTTTTCACCCAGCCGCCAATGCCGATCAAGTGCGCGGGCGCGCCACAGAAGGCGATGTATCTCTCGGCCGACCATTGGCGTCGCACGGCCACGCTCAAGCAGATAAAGGTCGATTTTTTCATCGCGGGCGGCGTCCTGTTCGGTGTCAAGGAATACGTGCCCGCGTTGATGGAATACGTTGAGCGATACGGCATCGGCCTGAACTTCCAGCATAACCTTACGCGTATCGATGGACCGGCGCGCAAAGCCTGGTTCTCTCAGACGGACGCCGACGGGACCAAAACGGAAATCGAGACCGGATTCGACATGATCCACGTCGTTCCGCCGCAGACGCCGCCGGACTTCCTGCGCGTGTCGCCGCTTGCCGACGCGGCAGGATGGATGGATGTCGACCAGGCAACCCTGCGACACAAGAATTCGACGGCATCTACGGACTCGGCGACGCCTGCAACGCGCCGAACGCCAAGACGGCGGCGGCGGTGCGCAAGCAAGCGCCGACCGTTGCGCACAACCTGCTCAAGGACATGGGCGTCATCAAGTCGGCTGACGCGACATACAATGGCTATGGATCGTGCCCACTGACGGTTGAGCGTGGGCGGATCGTGCTCGCCGAGTTCGGCTACGGCGGAAAGCTGCTGCCGAGCTTCCCATCCTGGGTCATCAACGGTCAGCAACCGAGTCGTCTCGCCTGGCTGCTCAAGGAGCGCATGCTGCCGCAGATCTATTGGAAAGCGATGCTGCGCGGCCGCGAGTGGATGGCGACGCCCGAGTTGGTCGGCTGACGACGGGCGGCTGCGTAAGGGCGGTGCCAACCAGTGCACGACGCGCCATCGCTGCACGGTCGCTGCCTTGATGCTTGCAGACTGCTGTTGGATCGCTTACTCTTTCGTCCATATGGGAAGGAGTGCCGATGGCCTCGCTCAAGGCGTTACTCGACAGCACCCGCCGCGCGGCTGAGGGTGACGGCATCAAGCCAGGGCGAATACCGCCCGACGCTCTAAATATTATGCATCGCGTCACCGCGGATCAGCGTGCCTCAGGCTTCCAGGCGCGGATGCCGAAGCTCGGTCAACCCGGCCCAACATTCACATTAGCCAATCAAGACGGGGAGGATGTGTCCTCCGCAGCATTGGTGGCGCGCGGGCCGCTGGTGATATCGTTCTTTCGAGGTCGATGGTGACCATACTGCCGACATGAGCTGTCAGCTCTGAACGCAGTACTTCCGGATCTCCACGCTCTTGGCGCCGAACTGGTGGTGATTTCGCCGCAACTGCCAGCTATCTCGCTTGAGATGCGCACGCAAATGAAACTTGCTTTCGACTTGCTCTTTGATGCCCGTAACGAAGTGGCCGAAGCCTATGGCATCGCGATGCAGCTGCCCGACGACCTGATCAAGGTTTACGCCAGCTTTGGCATCGATTTGCCGACATTCGACGGTGACGACAGCTGGCGCCTGCCGGTGCCTGCCCGCATCGTGCTGGCGAAAGGCGGCGCGGTGCTGGGGATCGAGGCGGATCCAGATTACACGCACCGGCCGGAACCGGAGGAGACGTTGGCAGTGCTGCGACCGCCGCCCTAACTGTTTTATCGCCCACTTAAATTGCCGGGATGTGGCACCCTCCTGGCCCGCTTAATCTTGATAAATCAGTCCTCTAGAATAATAAGATGTGATCCCAGCACGATGGGGTCTGGCCCCAAATCTGCCGGGCAGTCCACCAACGCCGGGCGGCGGCGCACGTGCTTGCGCCGGGCCTGGTGACGCCCGCCGAGCATTGGTTGCTGACCGCGCGAAGCGGTCCTTTTCAAGCCGCTTACTGAACATGCCCCGGCTCTACACTGCGGAAAAGCGCTTCAGGCTAATGCGGTCCGAAGACCCGGGGCGCCAACCGATCCACGCCTGTGTTCCAGGCCCAAACGTTTATCGCCCCGTCGCGGGCGCGTCCTTTACGCGCGACGACCCGATCCGCAGCGTAAGGATGGCCATCGACGCCATAAATGAACAGCCAGCCACATAGTAAAGGCCACCGGAGAAGCTGTTCGTCGTGGTCTTCAACCAGCCGATCACCACGGGACCGATAATCCCCCCAAAGTTGGCGAAGACGCTGATCAGCGCGATTGCGCCCGCCATCGCAGCGCGGCTCAGGAACACCGGGGGCACTGTCCAGAACATGGGGCGGGCAATGCCGATGCCGATCTCAACGAGCACGACCGCGAACAACGCCAAGGCGCTGGTGGCGTAAAGCCCCATGCCGACCAAGCCCAGGGTGCACAGCAGCATAAGCAGCGAGAGACTCCGCCGCTTGTCCTCAATGCGATCCGCGAAGTAACTCCCGACAAGCATCGCGACGATGCCAAAGACCGAGGGGACAGCGACGACCCATCCGACAGCAAAATTGCTCATGCCCCAGCCCTTGACGATGAGCGGCAGGAAATAGCCCATGGAATAGGATATTGTCCCATAGGCGAAATAGGTGCAGCAGAGCAGCAGCACGCGCGGATCGACGAGGGCCTGCCGGACGTTCAGTGGGGTGTGCACCGCTTCAACTGAAGCGCGTTCCTGTCGCAACGTCGTTTCGAGCCATGCCCGGTTCTCCGGCGCCAACCAGATGGCATTCTCTGGGCGATCTGTCAGATGCCGGAGAACAACAAAGCCGAGAAGGACCGTCGGCAGGCCTTGCAAAAGAAACATCCACTTCCACCCGGCGACCCCGAACAGGCCGTCGAGTTGAAGCAGACTGGTCGCGAGCGGCGCGCCAAACGCGCCGGAAGCTGGAATTGCCAGCACCAGCGCGGCATTGACACGGGTGCGATACGCGCGCGGAAACCAATAGGTCAGGTAAAGCAGCATGCCGGGGAACAGCCCGGCCTCGGCGATCCCAGGAGGAAGCGCACGAAAAGAAAGCTGCGTTCCCCGGAAACCAACGCCATCGCGCTGGCGGCTAAACCCCAGGTGATCGCGATGCGGCCGATCCACCGGCGGGCGCCGACGCGCTCCAGGATGAGGTTGCTGGGGATTTCGCAGGGGATGTAGCCAAAGAAGAACGCCGCCACGCCCAAACTGTATGTATAGGGCGTGAACCCGAGGTCCTTGTTCATCGTCAGCGCGGCGAAACCGACATTGACCCGGTCTATGAGGCTCAGGAGGTAGAGCAGAAACACCAGCGGCAGGAGCCGCCAGGCCACCGTCCGGATTGTCGCGCGCTCGATGTCGTCGCCCATTGGTGTTTCCCCCTTTCGCGACAGCCCGCCGACCGCCGTTTCAAGCCTGGGCTGGCGCCAGTCGCTGAAGGTAGCGCTCTGGTTCAACCCAAGTGGCATCACCAGATGACAAACCGATGTAGCCGTCGGGCCGGACGATGAGCAGACGATGAGGATCCGCTGGCGTCCGCGGTTTTGATTCCAGCAGTAACGGAAACCGTGCCGCGAGGGCAGCACCCTTTTCGGCATCGGCCGTGTAGAGCACGAAGCGTGGCTCACCTCCCATACCTGGCGGCGGCCCGTCGTAATACTCCGGCGCCCACCGAGCGCCCGCATGCGAACCGCTGGAGAGGGGGCTGCCGGTGTAGGCAATCTCGATCTCGCTCATCGTCGTGGCCATTTTGTCGCGGACGGCATGGAAACCGAGCAGAACACGAAGGGCGAAATTGCGCGCGGTCTGAGCTGCTGGATGCGTAAGTGCCGCCAGATCAGTGAGCCGACTGGCGTTGCGCAACACCATGTCGCCGACGGCTGTGCGCTCTGGGCTGTAGCTGTCAAGCAGGATCGTGCCAGCCTGGCCGTGCGTCACCATCGCCAACTTCCAGGCAAGGTTGATGGCGTCCTGCATGCCGGTATTCATGCCCTGGCCGCCCGCTGGACTGTGAATATGCGCTGCATCACCCATCAGGAAGATGCGCCCCTTTCTGTAGTCAGACACCTTGCGTTCGTTGATCCGAAAATTGGTGAGCCAGGCAGGATCAGTGACACGGAAGCTGCCGCCAGCTCGGCGGTCCACCATGGCCTGGCAGTCTGCGAGTGTCGGATCGGGTCGCGGATGAACCGGATCCGTCTTGCCGATCACCCCAATGAGACGTGCTCGGCCGCCCGGGATCGGAAAGACGACGAACGGCCCGTCGCGATGCAAGTAGACGGCGATCTCATCGGCGGCCGGCGCGCCGTCTCCTTGCAAGCGGACATCAGCGAGCAACCAGTCATCGCCCTGCGCCGAACCGTGGAATTCGATGTCGAGCCCGTGCCGCACCGTGCTGTGGGCGCCGTCGCAACCAAGAAGCCATGGAGTGTCGATCGTTTCCCGGCGCCCATCGGCGTGGCGAAGCTGTGCTTCGACACCGTTCGCCACTTCAGTGAAGCTGACCAGCTCAACCTGCCGCTCGACCGAAACCCCGAACGATTGCAGATGCGCGGTCAGCAGGCGTTCGGTGTCGCTTTGCGGGATCATCAAGGCAAAATTGTAGGAACTGGCGATGTCATCAAAGCGGGTGTGCCCCAGCACGATCCCGCCGCTGCGCATTGACGCACCGTGGCCGCGCAGCCCGTCCCTCAGAAACGCCGGCGTGCAGCCCATGCGATCCATGAGTTCAAGCGTGCGGCTCCAAACCACCAGCGCCTTAGAGGTTACGGTTGGGTGAGGGCTCTTGTCGATAATGCGGACGCTGACGCCATACCGAGCCAACTCGGCCGCTGCCGTGAGACCGACCGGGCCGGCGCCGACGATCAAAATCTGTGGCATGGACTTTTCCTATCCCCCGCAATCGGTCCCAACCAGTAGCATAGCGGCCCGCAATCGCTCACAATGCTATGGATGCTCTGCGGATCGTCGCACGGGCCGGCTAATTGTGGTCTTGATCTGGACGGGTTAGCGGGCAACGCATTGTTCTGGAACCGGCGGGTGCCAGCGATTACCGAAACGCATCGTGTCTGCCTCGGCGAAGCTCACGGCGCGGTCATCCGGTATACCCGTGCCGCCGTGCCACTGTAGAGCGCGGTTTTCTCGGCCGCCGACGCATTGGCGGTAATTCGCTTGAACGCGTTCCACAGTTCGGTATAGCCGCAGGACTGCTTGTCGGGCGGAAAGTTACTTTCGAACATACAGCGATTGGCGCCGAACGATTCGATGCAGTGCTCAATGTAAGGGCTCCACGCGGCGGCGAGGTCGACGGACGAGGGCGGCAGGTCGCGCTCGTGGAAGTCGAAGCCGACCGAGACCATGCCGAGGCCACCGAGTTTCATGGTGACGTTGGGGCATTTGGCGAGTTCGGCAATGTTGGCCTTCCAACCCTCGAGAATTTCCTCCCGGCGGCCGGCATAGGGGCCGACGCCAAGGATGCCGCCGACATGATTGAGGATGATCGAGGTCTCCGGGAACGAGCGGGCGAGGTCGATCGCGTCCGGTAGTTGCGGATGATACTGCCATGATTCGAAGCTCAAGCCGAGCGGCGCGAGCTGAGCGAAGCCCTCGCGGAATTTCGGATCCATCACTTGGTGCAATGGCACGGCGCGGGAGGCAAATTTGCTGACCGCCTCGTGCTCGTCCCAGGCAACGCCGTGACGCATGCCGCGCAACCGGCCGCCAGACGCGGTGATCTCGGCTTCCATAAGGGCGCGTACGTTCGCCGCGCCGGCGGTAAGATCGCCGCCCCCGACGATGGACTCGGCCACGCGGCAAGGGCCGTAGCCGCCCGAGGCGCTCATGGCGGCGATGCCGGTGACGAATTCGACCTCACCCAGGGCCGCCATCTCTCTCGGGCCAGTTCTGCGATACATCGCTCGGCATTCAAGGAAGACGGTCGAGACGATGTTGTGACCGGCGCCCATGTCGGACAACAGGTCGGGCAGGAGATAGCGGCCGCGCTGCGGCGAGTCCCAGAAATGGTGGTGCGGATCGATGATCGGCAGATCCGGCTCCAGCGCCGCTTCCCTGGGGCGCCTCGCGAGCCACGTGGCAAGCGCGGTGTCGTCGCGGACGGTCGTGCCGCGGTATTCGCCTTTTGAATCCGAGACCTGGGCCATTTCGGTTTCCTCCACTGGTATCGGCCGCCGGCATGTCCCGGCGATCGGTCCTTGGTTGCCAGCCCTTGTAGGAGGAATCGAGCCGTTCGGCGAGACGCGGACCGGCCGGACGACCAGCGTTTTCCTTCCACCCAAGAGATAGATGGCCTCCGTGAACTGGCTGTGAGCCTGATGGCGGGCTTCCGTACCGGGGGGTTGTCAGTGCCCTTAAATGACATCGCCCCGACGCCGGTGCGGCTTGGGTCACGCTCTGTGGCGCTTGAGACACGCGAAGCCGTCACCAGAGACGACAGGACACGGAACTTTGCACTGGACGGTTATCGCATCCCGCAGATCGCAATCGCTGCGAAAGGTTCGGTGAAAACACCGCGAGCGAAGGTGAATTTGCGTGCACCCTCGCCATTTCACCGTTCTGGCGCGTTTCAGCCGAGGCCGGGTAATGCCTTGGCAGGAGTTTGCGCATTCGGGACATCAAACAACCGCGCCCTCGGCCGTAATATGCCGACGCCTGACGCGAAGGAGCAGCACCATGTCGGATAATCCCCTTATCGATACGCCCGAACGCGAGGAACGTATCCGGCAACTGGCCTATCGTCTTTGGGAGGAAGACGGTTGTCCCGAAGGCCGCGCTGACGATCACTGGGAGCGCGCGTCGTTGCTGATCAGAATGGAGGACAGCGCCGGCGCCGGGCAGCTTCCCAATCCAGCGACCCAGAATGAACCAATCCCAGGGGTTGTGGTTGAGGAGGCGCAGATCCAGGAAAATTATGGAGAATTTCCGGACAGGTTCGCGGATCAGGGAGACTGGCGGCAGACGCCGATGACGCGAGAAGAGATGCATGAATACGAGGAAGGCAAGATGCAGCCGACCCACGGCGATGCACCCTGAGCTCCCGTGCAGACCGGTATTAACGTAGACTAATAGCCGGCATCGTCGTCTGGATGTCTCGGGCAATGCGCCTGCACATCGCGTCTCAGCTATATGCCGTCGGACCGCATCTGGTGGATATCGCCGGGCGCGTTGAGCCCACAAGTTGATTACCTTACGAAGAAGTATCAGTCTGGGAGACCGGCATCCGCCGCGGCCAGCTTGCCGAGGGTAAACCAGCCGAACGCCGGCCAGCCGCGCGCCTTGACGGCCACGAGACGGTCTCGCGCAATGCTTGCGACCGGCATCGATCCTGCGGGCCGAAACGACCCTGTTCCACCTTCTCCAGTATTGCTTTGGGATCGGTTCTAAGCCTTATACCAAGATGATTGACCAGATGAACCGAGCCTCGCTCATCGACTTACGCATAAAGGCTCATTTGCGAGTGAGCTGGACCTATGTGGACCAGAGATCCGCCTGAATTGTTGCAAATGTCGCCGAGCACCGAGGCGCCGATGCAGAAAGAGCTGATAACCGGCTGACATTCATCCTGTCCGGCTGGCTGTTGCTCCGACTATTCGCTTGTTCGCGCGGCGACGTCGTTCCGTAACTGCTCACATGCAGGGCCTTGAACACCTCGGCCCGCTGCGACGGGCGCGAATAGACTGCCATTCGTCGCCTGTGCGGGCGACCCAGTTTCGACTTGATATCGATAGGCAATATCCGCCGAAAGCCGCTCAGTGAATTGCGGCAGGATATGGTGTGAGAACCAAACGGCTTGCGCCTTCCATCCGACCGGGAGGTTTGGTTGTGGATAGAGCGAAGTCCAGATAATTGCGTTCACGACCTTTTCGGGATGATCCATCGCGGCCATACAGGGAACCTTGCCGCTGTAGTTGCCCGCGTGTGCCCAGAAAGGCGTATCGACAGCCCAGGGCTCGACGGTCACGACCTTGATTTTAGACAGTCCCGCCAGACGCAGCTCCTGATTGAGCGCGTCGTCCAGATTGCGGATGCCCGCCTTCGACGCGGAGTATGACGCGTGGTAGGCAAGCGGCACCTCGCTTTCGACAGAGCCAAGGTTGATCAGGGTTCCATACCCTTGGGCGCGGAACAGCCGAAGGGCCGCGTGGCTGGCGTAGATAATACCCGTCAGATTGACATCGATCACTCGAGCATGGTCGGCAATCGGTACGTCCCAAAAAGGGCCGATGACGCCAACGCCAGCAAAGTTGATCCAACTGTCTACGTGGCCAAACTGACCAACCGCTGCGTCCGCAAGTCTTTGGACATCCGCCGGCTGGCTGATATCGGTTGGCACGACAAGCGCTTTTCCCCCGGCCGCGCGCGCCTTGGCAGCAACCTCTTCCAGCAAGTCCGTCCGACGCGCGGCCAACACGACATTCGCGCCATGCGCCGCGAGCTTCAGTGCCACGCCCTGACCAAACCCGCTCGACGCTCCAACCAGCACATAGGTGCGATTGGCGATTGCCGTCGTGTCGCTGGTGCTGAGATCGCCGCCGGTTGCACAGGCGGTCAAGGCAAGCAGCGCAATGACCAGCGGCGGTGCCCGCCAGAGAGACAGAACCATGAAGAACCCTCCAAACGGCCGCTAACTCTGCGTGTAAAATCCGGTTCCGCTTTGTCCGATCAACTGTTGGACCTGCACGGCAGGGCAGGGTGGTCCGACCTTGCGGACATCAAATCCTGTTTTGGTCCACCGGTGCCCGGCACCAATGTTCCGGAGAATCGTCACCAGAGGGTCTGGCCGGCGGGACCGGTTTGGCCAGCGGGAAGCAACCGTATAGAGGTTGTGCCGAGGTAGCCAAGAAGGAGATGATTGCTACGAACGCATGAAAGGCAGCAATCTTCCCAACATGTTTCAGCGCCGGGCATCTCCGGCTCACTGATCAACAAGCCCAAGGCACACCGCTATCCCTGTGGCAGCAGACGCCATCGGACGCTTAGCCAAACTGGACAAAGAAAATCTTGAAGATCGCAAACTCCTCTGAAGCCGTGCGCCCCGCCGCCGCCTCTCTTGCACCCGCCACAGGGTCATCAGCCGCTTTCCCGGCGTCCCGCGCCGCCACGGCACCGGCGGCACAACTACGGACTGTGATGGCGGGGGCGCTGCTGGCCATGGTGCTTGCGGCGCTGGACCAGAACATCGTCAATACAGCCCTGCCCCGGATGGCGGGCGACCTCGGCGGCATGTCGCACCTATCATGGGTGGTCACGGCCTTCATGCTCACCTCCACCACCACGACCCCGCTGTATGGCAAGCTGTCCGACATCTATGGGCGCCGGACGCTGTTTTTCGTCGCGATCCTGGTGTTCCTGGCGGGATCACTGCTCTGTGGCATGGCCGGGTCGATGGTCCAGATCATCGGCTTCAGAGCATTGCAAGGGCTGGGCGCGGGCGGCCTGCTGGTACTGGCACAGGCGGCGATTGGTGACGTGGTCTCGCCGCGGGAGCGGCCGCGCTACCAGGGCCTGTTTACCGGAACGTTTGCCTTGTCCAGCGTTGCAGGGCCGTTGCTGGGCGGGTTCATTACCTCCGCGCTGTCCTGGCGCTGGGTGTTCTACGTCAACCTGCCGGTCGGTCTGTTGGCATTGTCGATGATCGCGATTGGGCTGCGCAAGCCCCCTGCTGGCACAAAGCGGTCTATCGACTTTGCTGGTGCCGTGCTGTTGACCGGCGCAACGGCATCGTTGCTGCTGTTACTGGCCTGGGGCGGCACGGAGTTTCCATGGCTGTCGGTGGAGAGCGCAACCCTTGTGGCTATGACCGTGGCGCTCGCCGGCCTGTTCGTCTGGCAGGAATTACGCGCCCCAGAACCGCTGATCCGGCTCCCGCTATTCCGCAATCCGGTGTTCGCGCGCGGTGTGGCCGTTGGCGGTATGATGTCGTTCGCAATGCTTGGCTCGACCGTGTTCCTGCCGCTGTATTTCCAGCTGGTGCTCGGCATGGACCCGGCCGTGGCCGGCATGATGCTGCTGCCACAGGTGACCGGCATGGTGTTCACCTCGGTTATTGGCGGGCGTATCGTGACCCGTCTGGGGCGCAACAAGCCCTTCCTGCTGGCGGGTCTGGGGTTGGAGGCGGTTGCCCTGGCCAGCCTTGCCGTGTTTGCCTTCATCGGCGCCTCTGCGGCGACCTTTCTGGTCTCGATGGGGGCGCTGGGACTTGGAATGGGCATGGGCATGCCGAACCTGACGACGGCCGTGCAGAATGCGGTCGCGCATCGGGAGCTGGGTGCGGCAACGGGCGCCATGAGCTTCACCCGATCGCTGGGCGGGGCGCTTGGCGTTGCGACGTCCGGCAGCATCATGTCGTCCCGCCTGGCAGCCGCATTGTCAGGCGGCGGATTGAAGCTGGGCGCGCTGAATGCACATGGCGTGCAAGCCCTGGCGCATTTATCGGCCGCCCAGCAGGCAGGGATCAGCTCGGCCTACCGAACCGCGTTGACGGGCTGTTTCCTGCTGAGTGGCGTCGTGATGTCGGTCGCCTTCATACTCGTGCTGGGCCTGCCAGAGCTGATGCTGCGCAGCGAAATCGACGAGACCCTATCCGCTCGTCCGCCGACTCGCTGCCAGTGACCGTTTTGTTTGGCCGGTACCATGGCGAACTCGTATTGCGGCAATGCCGGCTGCCACGAAGCGGCGGCTGTCGAAACCCGCTTGGCGGCGCGACGTGCTACAAAATCCCGGCTCCTTGGCACTCCCGTACGACGCCAGCGAACCTGCTTCGGCAACGGAAGACGGGATGGTTCCTAATGCGCAATCCCCGAACAGCCGCCGCGCAGCGCTGCTTTCCCCTCAACACGCATACGCCGTTCGAAGGCGCCCGGACCTACGGCTTTCCCGACAGGCTGTCCGAACCTGGTTTTTCCACCATGTCTGGCGGCATCCGACCCTGATCGGCATCGGCCACGCGTGCGCCGCCAGGCGATTGGTCATTCGTGGTCTGCCCCGACATCCCGCTGTTTGGAGGTGCGATGTCAGCCTGGTCGGTGCCCATCCCCGGCGTGCCAACAGCAGCCTCGCCTATATGATGCGTGGCTGGCCCGGTAGCGTTTGGCAATGCGCCCGAGGTGATGCCGCGCGCACCACTTTGCGGATTTGCCTGCTGCCCGGCGATCACGCCTGGCCCGGCGATCGCGGCCTCTTCCTGTGGCTTGGTCGGATCTGACGGCTCGTCCATGATACGTCCTCCTGGTTGCCTGTAGGAGAACGAGCGCGAGGCTTCAGGGTTTACCGTGAAAAATGCAATGCCTCACAGCCTGGGCGCCTTTGCGGCGCCGGAAACCGCTCCGGCATCGACAGCCATCGAAGCGACCGCTTCCATTGTTCGAGTATGGCTCATGTGTCTGGGCGCCGCCGCCTCGCGGCAAGACAGTGAACGAGAACTGAGGCGTGCTAGATCGATTGTCTGCCGCCGCCGCCTTAGGACGCCTCGAGCGAGGCAAATCTGTTTGCAACAAAGTCGGACATGGCGCTCAGGCAATACTCATGAAGCAAGCAGCCTGGCTGGTAGCGTCCGAATATCGCGGTGCGTTTTGCATGGGACCTGTACAACCGGCGTTTTGTAGGCGATCAATAGCCCTGTCACGCCTTAATGGTCGCCAAGCCAGTTAACGTTGCGGCGAAGCAAGAGATGGCCGCACCCGTCGCACCAACCGTTATGTCGGGACCGTGCCGCCCATGGTTGTGCGATGCATCAGCCGTCGTTGCGGTGCGTCGTAATCCTGGATAGCCCGATGCTGAACCGTGCAATTGTCCCACATCAGCAAATCCCCGCTACGCCACTGGTGGCGATAAATGAACGCCGGCTTGATGATGTGCTCCGCCAGCGCGGCAATCAGCGCTTCGGCTTCCGATGCCTCGACACCCTCAATCCCGACGCAGTCGTCCCGCATGACATAGAGGCATTTGCGCCCGGTATGGGGATGCGTCCGAACCATTGGATGCCGGACCGGCGGGTAGCGGTCGATCTCTGCCTGGGTGAGGGGGAAAGCCCGCTTGCGGGCGCTGAAGTCGAAGATCGCGCGCCGGCCGTCGATGCGTTGCCTGATCGGCGCAGGCAACGTATCCAAGGCCGCGGCGGCACTGGCAAACTCGGTATCGCCTAAGGCCAGACCGTGCAGCTCGGGCACTTCGAGCGCGTAGAGCATGGTTCCGCGCGGCGGCCGGGACGCATAGCACATGTCGCTGTGCCAGTTCTCGCCCGCCCGACGGATGCCGATCGGACGGCCATCCTCGGTAACGTTGGAAACCACGACGATCTCGGGGCAGCCCGGTACGCTCCAGCGTTCGCCAAAGATGTTGAACTCGATCTCGCCGAATCGGTGGGTGAAGGCAACCTGTTGTGATGGCGTGATGTGCTGGCCGCGGAAGAAGATCACGCCGTGCTCGTTGTAGGCCCGTTCGATCGTGGCGAACGTGCTACCGTCAAGCGGTTGGGTCAGGTCGATACCGCGGACCTCGGCTCCCAGTGCGGCTTCGGTCGGGAAAATCTCAATCGACATGGGCAACCCTCCTGACGGTCGCATCTCACGGTTCGAAGCAACCGGCGGACGCAACAAAAGAGCCTATCGCATCCGGGCCGGCTCGCAACCGAGGGCGTTCCGGTCGGCGCCGTAAAGGCCCCGCTTGCCCGGTTCACCCTGCAACGGCCATCCTTGAACCGCCAGCCGTCTTCGGCTGCATCGCGCCGATCGCGACCGGACCTTTCTCATGGAGCTGACAATGAGTGATCCCTACACGCGCTATACCCGCCTGCGCTTCGACCGCCCGCACCCGAAGGTGCTGCGCATCACCATGGACAACGGCCGCATGAACACGGCCGACGATGCCATGCACGGTGAATTGGTGGACATCTGGCGCGATGTCGATCGCGATCCGACGGTCAACGCTGTGATCATCACCGGCGCCGGAAAGGTATTCTCGGCCGGTGGCGATTTCGGCATGATCCAGAATAACATCGACGATTTCACGGCGCGCACTCGCCAATGGAAGGAAGCGCGGGACATCGTATACAATGTCATCAACTGCTCCAAGCCCGTGGTCAGCGCCATGCGAGGCGTCGCCGTCGGCGCCGGACTGGTCTGCGGCATGCTGGCAGACGTTTCGATCGCAACTAAGGACTGCCGCATTATTGACGGCCATACCCGCCTGGGCGTCGCCGCGGGCGATCATGCCGCCATCATCTGGCCGTTGCTGTGCGGGCTGGCGAAGGCGAAATACTACCTGATGCTGTGCGAGCAGATCCTCGGCGCCGAGGCGGAACGCATTGGCCTGATCAGCCTGGCGGTCGAGGACTCTGAACTCGATGCCAAGGCGCTCGAGATCGCGACCCGGTTCGCCGAGGGTGCGCAAACTGCGATCCGCTTCACCAAATATGCCCTGAATAACTGGCTGCGCCAGGCTGGCCCAACATTTGATACATCCCTGGCGCTGGAATTCCTTGGCTTTGCCGGTCCCGAGGTGAAGGAAGGTCTTGCGTCCCATCTGGAAAAGCGCCAACCGTCCTTTCCGCCCACCTCAGTGATCTGACGTCCCATGGGCGCCAACGCGCACCCGGCTCAGGCGCCTGTGGCTTTTGCCTTCACCATGCGCAGCGGATTGTAGGTGATCACTGTTGTGCCATCCTGCTTCACCACGCGGTTGAACGTTCGCACGAGTCCGCGGTTCGGGCGGCTGGCGCTGCGGCGGCTTTCGACGACCTCACATTCGACATGGATGGTATCGCCGGCAAAGGTCGGCACCTTCACATCCAATTCCATATGCAAAAAGGCAAGTCCTGTATGCTGCATGGTTGAATGCACCAGCAGACCCTCTGCAAAACAATATACCATCGATCCCGGAACGACACGTTGCTTGATATCGCTTTCGTTCTTCAGGAACTCGGTGTTGGAAAACAAAACTTCGGTGAGGCCGGTCACACCAATGAAGTTGACGAGATCCGCCTCGGTCAAGGTGCGGCCAATGGTTCGGAATTTGCGCCCAACCGGCAGATCCTCAAAATATAGGCCAAGACCAAGAACTTCATAACCATCGATGTCTGTCATCACGATCTCCCCTTTGTGCTATCCCTCGCGGTGCGGGCAGGGATGTTGCGTCGCATTCGGTCGGTAGCTCATCGGCAGAACCTTGGCGCTGCGGGACGAACGATCGATCGTCGTTGCGACGCGCCGAACCGGATGCGTCAAGACATTGTCAGGCCGCCGGACACGCTGATGGCCTGCCCGGTGATGTACGCGGCATCGTCAGACAACAGAAAGGCAATGATCCCGGGATAATCCTCCGGCTGGCCGATCCGCTTCAGCGGCACTGCCCTGGCCATGGCTTCACCGATCTTGGCGCCGTCGGGCGATGACGCTTTGGCGCTGTCGAACAACGGCGTGTCGGTCGGGCCGGGACACACGACGTTCAAGGTCACGCCCTTGCGCGCCACTTCCCTGGCCAGCGTTTTCGTAAAAGCGATGATGCCGCCTTTGCAGGCGGAATAGACCGCTTCACCCGACGAACCCACGCGTCCTGCATCGGATGACACGTTCACGACACGTCCAAACCCGCGCTTCACCATCCCCGGCAGCACCACATGATGCAGGTGCAGCGGGCCATAGAGATTGATGGCAATGATCTTGTCCCACAGCGCCACGTCGGTCTCGAGGAAGTTTCGGAAGACGTCCCAGCCGGCGATATTGGCCAGAAAATCGACCGGCCCGACATCTTGCTCGAAAGCCGCGACGGCGGCTTCGACATTCGCGCGATCGGTGATGTCGGTGCGCCGTGCCCACGCCGTGCCACCACATCGCCTGATCGTTTCCGCGGCACCCGGCTCATCGACATCGAGAATGCCGACCTGACACCCCTCGTCGGCCAGCCGAATCGCGGTCGCTTGGCCAATTCCACTGGCACCACCGGTCAGAAGTACATGTCGGCCCGAAAGTCCCTTCATCTACCATGGCCTCTCAACATCGACTGACACCAAGCCTCACGTTCCGAAATAGTAATGAAAACTCCAACGATTTGGCTATCGGTGTGCAGCACTTCATGAGGCCTCTCGCTCGCACGCAGAAGACGCTCAGTGATCAAGCCGATCAACCCGTCCGCTTGGCGCAGAGCGAGCCGCAGCACGGCCTTCAGCGGGCCTGTCCAGAGACTGGGGGGTGCCAGGCCTACCCCAGGCCAGTTTTCACCGTCTCCCCAACGACGTTTCGTGCGACCTCGCGCAGCAGTTGCCGGTCCGCCTCCGGCGTCGCGGCCGGAGCGACGCCCGGTACGACCCGATCGTGGCTGTAAGTCGGCACCGCCGCGCCGTTCTTCAGGATCGGGTAGCCGAGGTCCTCGCCGGCGCCGACCGCGCGGATGCCGCGCCGGATCATGTTGCGCATCATGATGACGCCACGGTCGGTGGAGGCCAGATGCTCCAGCCCATGGCGAGCCATGCCACCGTGAATGCTGACCTGGGCGTCCCAGTCGCCGGGGACCCGCTGCCGCTCCTCATAGGGGCGGTTGCCATCCTGGCCGAAGACGGTACCGCGCGCCGGGTCCTTGCCCAGGGGCGCGCGGTAGTAGCCGATTTGCATGGTATGCGTATCGTCCAGCGGCACCGCCCAGGTAGTCGCCTGCGGGCGGTTCAGGGTATTGCGCAGAGCCACCGGATCCTGGTTGGGCGGAAACTGGTGGATGTTGGGGAGAATGAAATCGGCGACGCGCACCCAGACCTTGTCCTCGTATCGGCGGGTGTCGATGTAGACCATGCCGACCGGGGTCTCCATCCAGTCCCACTCGGCCAGTTCCTTGAAATCCTCGCTGAACCCGTCGCTGCCCGGCAGCGTGTGCAGGAACGCGACATGCGCCGGATCCATGCTGTTTTCCTTGACCTGAAACCAGTTGCAATCCCACAGCGTCGGCGCACGGGCAACCAGCCGGTAGCCCGGCAGGTCATAGGTATCGAAAACCGGGAAGGGCGGTTTCTTGTCCGGCGGTCCCATATAGGCGAAGACCAGGCCCGCGTGTTCATGCACCGGGTAGGCGCCATGACACAGCCGATCCTTCAGCGTGCTGTCGGCGGGCTCGCCCGGCGTCTCCAGGATCCTGCCGTCAACGTCGAACAGCCAGCCGTGGTAGCAGCAGCGGATGCCCTTGTCGCTGATCAGACCGAACTCGAGCGAGGTGCCGCGATGCGGACAATACGGCTCCAACAGGCCGATGGCGCCGCTCTTGTCGCGGAACGCGACGAGATCCTCGCCGAGGATGCGCAGACGGCGGGGCAGGTCGCCCAGTTCGCTGGCGAGGATGACCGGCTGCCAGAAGCGCCGCAGGTATTCCCCGCACGGCGTATCCGGCCCGATGCGGGTCAGTTCCGGGTCTTCCGCCGGTAGCCCACGATGGTGATAGGCGCTGTACGCGGCATTAAGAAACGGTGCTCTTTCAACCATGATGTGTCTCCGTGCGGTGCCATCGCGGCCTTCGAACTGGCCATTGTTTCGCGCCGATAGTGGATGGCGGACGCGCGAAGGGTCAAGGTGCCGCCGGGTAGCGCGTGGTATGGATTGGACGTGCAAACGCAACGACCCCAACCCCTATTCAAGCGTCGAGCGTCTGGCCGTAGGTGCTGACGCGGGCATAGCCAAGGCGGCGGCTTTGTGGTCATTAGTCGAATGGGACGCAGCGTATGGGTCCGGGACGAATGGCCCAAGCCAGACCCTACTCAACGTCGATACGATCGCGCCGACGGACCAGAAGGAATCAACTGACCAGTTGTCTACGGGACCTACATGAAGGCGCGCGGGAGCATCGATCTGCTCAGACTGGATCGACAAACGCGTCAACGACGTCGCCATTGGGAGCGTTGCCAATCCAGAAAAAACCTTCGTTCACGACGGGCTCAAGAACGCCGGAACTGGCGAGCATTTCAGCAAGCCGGACATCGTCTTCGAGTGTTTCCACAACTTCGTTGCACTCAGCGAGGGGGTGACATGATTCACGCGATCATGGGCCAAATGAGCGAGAAGGGCGGCAGTTCGGACGTACGCGCGTCGTCTAGCAAGACGATGCGCGGCGACTACAATAATGCTAACGAAACGCCATACACGCCGCTCGAACTGTTTGTCATGGAGCTGTTCCGCACAATGTCCTCAAACACCGACAGCTTCGCTATTTGTCCGACACGCACGAGCCGACCTATGGCCCGTCGCCCTTCCAGCCGCTCGGGCTGCCCTTTGAGCGGCACAGTTACATCCCCACACCGCACTCAACGGCTAGCACTACAGTTGCGTTTTCCGTTTCAAGTGGGAGCGTTTAGCGGCCGCTTGATGGGCGCGTCGCCAGAGCGACCATGTCATGACGAGGGCAGGTTGGATGCGCTGCTGGGCCAGACGCGTGGCGATGCGGCGAACCTCCTGGACCGACCAATGGATGAGGGCCGGGACTGGCTCTGACTCAGGCGGATCGGAGTTTGCGAAGCGACCGACTGGTTGGCGTGATGGCGGATGGTGGCCAGCATGGCAAAGCCCAGCATGACCAGGGAGACGTGGCGGTGCCAGCCGTGCCACGATCTGGTTTCATTGTGGTCGAGACCCAACTCGGTCTTGGTGGTCTCGAAGTTGTCCTCAATGACCCAGCGCTGTCCTTCAACCGCCACCAATGTCTCGATGGGCGTCCCGGCCGGGCACCAGGTGCTGAAATAGGCCAGACTTTGGTCGCTAATGTTACGCCGGATCAGCAGACCACGTGTCCAGGTGCCGCTCAGCGCCGGGTTGAAGTCATCCGCCTCGAGATCGGCAAGGGCCAGGTAGGCCCAGTCGTAGAGGCGGGACCCTTTGGTGCCCTCGCCCGCCGAGAGGGGGTGCCAAGCTGATGCGTCAAGCCCTTGAGCGATCGCCTCGGCGGTGCCCGCCACCGCTGGCTCAGTGTCCCAGGAATTGAACTGAGCATTGCTGTTGACCCCGAGCACGTAGCCCTTGCCGGCCCGGCGCAGCGCCATCTCGATCTCGCCCACGCCGTAGATGCTGTCCGCCGCAACCCAGGCAAACGGCACACCGGCCGCAATGGCACGCTCGATCATGCCGACCGCCAGCCGTGGCTTGGTGGCAAACTTGATCTCAGGCAGTACATGCACCGCAGCACGCCGTGCGGCATCATCGGCCCAAGCCTTGGGCAGGTAGAGCGCCCGGTCGATCAGGGCATGGCCATGCCGCGATACATAGGCCGCAAACACGCCGATCTGGCAGTTGGTGATCTTGCCCGCAGAGCCCGTATACTGCCGGGCCACGCCGCAACTGGCTTTGCCTTGCTTGAGAAAGCCGGTTTCGTCCACCACCAGGACCGCCACGGGATCGGCCAGCGTTTCCAGGGCATATTCCCGCACGATGTCGCGCAGAGCATCGGCATCCCACCGGCCACGGCCCAGGATCGCCTGCTGGCGCCACGGGCCTGCATCTCCTGCCGCCTCGGCCCGCATCCAGCCGGTCTTGCGCCGCTCCGGACCCAGCAGGCCGTCAAGAAACAAGCCCGCCGACGCCGCAACACGCTCCTGCGTGAACAACGGGCGCATCCGGGCCTTTACGTCCCGCAGCGACGAGGCCCATAAGCCCAAGGTGGTTTCAAGTGATGCCGTGTTCATCCATCCGCCCGCTCAGTCTACCTGACAGATGGCGGCAGAACCAAAAAACGCAACTGTAGTGCTAGCCGTGACAAGATCCAGTTTTCGAGGCTGAAATCTGCCCAACCCAGGACGGGTTCTGGTCGGTCCGTCCCGGGTAATCAACGACATTACCTCTGGCCGGCGCATCTGAAGAGGTTATTGTCCTACCGATAACATATGGCGCCCGTGGACACCGCCCATTGAATGGCTGACGTTCGATATAAACACCGGAGTTGCACCACGTCCGCAGGCGATGAGAACCCGCCAACATGGGAGCGGCAGTATCGGGAGAATGGCGAAGTCTTTGCACTTAGCGGCGACTGGATCGCGCAGTCCGGCCGCATTCCAATGTTTCCGGCCGACGGACTTGCGGGCAACTCGGCCGGTCAGGTAATTTCATTCACTACGGTCAATCTCGGCCGGTGGGATACCGGCCTGATCGAATTCCTTTGGGACGCCAAGCGTGCGGCCGCAAGTGCGGGCCTCACTATCGATGGCAGCAGTCTTCCCGAATCCGCCCGCAAGCTGCTGGCACTGCTGCCCGACAAGCTGGCCAAGCCTCCGCCGCCGCAACGTCGGGGTTTCAGGCCGCTCTACTGGCTCGGCGGCAAGACCACGGGCATGCTCACCGAAGTCGGTGTCGTCAGCGAGTTGCTGGCCACCACGGCGCAGGGCGCCAGCTTGGCGCTCGCAGCCCGGGCTCGTATTCGGGCTGTCGATCTGCTGGCCAACATCCGCGATGCCGGGCCGGAGGCACTGGCGATCGTGGGAACGGTCAATTTCCTGATCGGCGCCATTCTGGCCTTCGTCGGCGCGGTGCAGCTCCGCAAATTCGCCGCCGACATATTCGTGGCCGACCTCGTGGGACTTGCCGTGGTGCGCGAGATGGCCGCGGTGATGACGGCGATCATCATGTCCGGGCGCACCGGCGGCGCCTATGCCGCGCGCATTGCGACCATGCGTGGCAACGAGGAGCTCGACGCGCTCGAGGTGGTCGGCATCCCGGTGACCGACTACATTGTGCTGCCGTCCGTGCTCGCCCTCGCGATCACCATGCCGCTGCTCTACCTGTACGGGGCCTTGCTCGGCATGGTTGGCGGCTTTGTGGTCGCGCTTACGATGCTGAACATCACCCCGTTGGGCTATCTGAATCAGACGCTGGATGCGGTCACGTTGGGCCAGTTCGTCTTCGGTTTCTGCAAGACTTTTGCATTCGCCATCATGATCGGACTGACCAGCTGCCGGATCGGGCTGCTCGCTGGGCGCAGCGCCGCCGATGTCGGCTTGGCCGCGACACGCGCCGTGGTCGTCGGCATCGTCGGCGTGATCGTCATGGACGCGATCTTCGCGGTCATGGCCACGGTGCTCGGGATCTGATCAGATGAGCGATCCACGCCTTGCTGCCCCCAACGCGATCCCGTTGCTGGCGCTGCGCAACATAACGCTCGCGTTCGGGCCAAAGGTTATCCAGCGCGACCTGTCGCTGGACGTGCAGCGCGGCAGCATCTTCGCGGTAATGGGCGGCAGCGGCTGCGGCAAGAGCACCGTTCTAAAGACAATGATCGGACTGTTGCGTCCGCGCGTCGGCCAGTTCCTGGTCGAAGGGGAGGACTATTGGGCCGGTAGCGAGGCGCACCGTACCGAGATCGGGCGGCAGCGTTTCGGCGTCCTGTTTCAGAATGCGGCTCTATGGAGCGCAATGACGGTCGGCATGAATGTGGCATTGCCAATGCAGATGTTCACCAAGCTGGACGAGATCACCATCCGGCGCCTTGTCATGCTCAAGCTTGCCTTGGTCGGCATGGAGCACGCGGTGAACCAGCTGCCGTCGGAACTCAGCGGTGGCATGCGGAAGCGTGCGGGTCTGGCCCGCGCCCTGGCACTCGATCCAGATGTCCTGTTTTTCGACGAGCCTTCCGCCGGCCTCGACCCGATCACCTCCAGTCGGCTTGACGACCTGATCGTCAATCTCCGTGACGGTCTTGGCGCCACGATCGTCATAGTTAGCCATGAGCTGCCGAGCCTGTTCGCCATAGCCGATGACGGCGTGTTTCTGGATGCGCAGACCAAGACGGTAATCGCCCACGGCTCGCCGGCGACGCTGCGTGATACGTGCTCCAACTCCCAGGTGCAGTCATTCATGCGGCGCGAACATCACGAAGACGTCGCTGACAGAAAGGTTTGAGCAGGATGGCGGACAGGCAAACGGCCATTGGCGCCTTCGTACTCGGCGGGATCATACTGGGTCTTGGTGCCCTCGTGTTCTTCGGCAATTTTCGCCTGTTCCAGCCCACACGCAATGCCGCCGTCGTGTTCGACGGTTCAATTAGCGGATTGGCGGTGGGTGCCCCGGTAACGTTCCGTGGCGTGCGCGTGGGTGCGGTGCAGCGCATTGTGATCCAGTATGATGCGGCGACCCAAAAGACGTACATCCCGGTCACCCTGCAACTGGAACCCAGCCGCGTTCGCGTGGCGGGCGAACACAAGGGCGATGCTGCTCTAAATCTGACGACCCTGGTTGCGCAGGGTCTGCGAGCCGAGCTGAACACGCAGAGCTTCGTCACCGGTCAATCGCAGATTGAGCTCAATTTCGATCCCGAGACGGCTGCCATTCTGCACCCAGGGGTCACGGACCTGACGGAAATACCGGTCAAGCAATCGACAATTCAGCGCGTGAGGGAGCAACTCTCCGAGTTACCGCTTCACGAGCTGGTGGATACTGCCGGTGCCGTGCTGGAGAATGTTCGACAATTATCGGCAAAGCTTGACGAAGACCTGCCACCGCTCACCGCGAGCCTGCGGGCAACCTCCGAGGGTGCGTCCCACACGGTCCAGATCGCGAACCAGGCGATGGCGGACTTGCAGGCTAAGCTGGATGTGACGCTAACTCGTATCGGGCAACTCGTCACCAACTCGGATCAGCAACTGACCCAGCGCAGCGCCGATATGCACGTCTTGCTGACGTCCAGCAACCAGTCCGTCCAGCAAACCCACGAGGTGCTGAACAACCTCAGAAATCTCACCTCCGATCGTGGGGAGACGCGAGCTAATCTCGAGGCGGCGCTTCGGGATCTCGCGGCGGCCGCGGCTTCGCTGCGCGGCTTCAGCAGTGATGTCGAGCACAACCCGCAACTCCTTCTGACGGGACGCCGGCCATGAGCCTCCCGACGTGCGAGCGTCGTCACGTCATGGCGTTTGTGCTCGCATGCGTTGTTGCCCTTCTCACGGCATCGTGCGCGTCACCATCGCTCGCGGTTTACACGCTGGGTGCGTCCGCCGCGACCTCCGACGCCACGCCGCTGGGTCGCAGGGCGATCGTGATAGAGGTGAGACGTGTTTCGGTTCCGGACAATCTCGACAGCCAGGACATCGTGGTCCGCGACGGCAGCACGCTGGTGCGCAGCACGCGGGGTCGTTGGGCGAGCCGCCTTTCACTGGGCGTAACCTCCTATCTGACCGCCCGGCTAGCGCAACGGCGCCCGGATGCCCTAGTCACTGACCAGCCGCAGATCGATCCGCCGAACTACCGGATTTTCGTGACGATTAGTGCGCTGAACGTGACCGTTAACGGCGTTGCGACGCTGGACGCGGACTGGCTTGTCGTGCCGCGCAATCCGGCGCAGGACGCATGGAGAGGGCGAGGACGGTTTACCAGCACGAGCACTGCGGCAACCGACCAAGAAGTCGTGGCGCTATACGCGGCCGTGGTGTCGCAACTAGCAGGCGCCATCGACGTCGCGAGATTGCGTTAGGTGGCTGCTATGAGCTTTGCGAACCGGCGAGCTACCCGGCCATCCGCCGAGCTACGTTGGACAAGTCTTTCCTGTTCCAGGGAATGCCGCCGCTTGATTGTAGCTACATCCCAGCGATAGGACCCGCCATGAGCGCCAAGAAAAAATCAGCGCCGCCGAGAACCGATGAGACCGCAGTCCCCTCTGCAAAGGAGGGTAAGCTGAAATGGAAGGACTACCAGCGCGAGCTCAGCAAGCTCCATGTAGAACTGGTCAAGTTGCAGCGGTGGGTCGTCGACAAGGGCCTGAAGGTCTGCGTCGTGTTCGAAGGACGCGACGGGGCTGGCAAGGGTGGAACCATCAAGGCGATCACCGAGCGGGTCAGCCCGCGCGTATTTCGTGTGGTTGCTCTCCCGGCACCAACCGAGCGCGAGAAATCTCAGATGTATATCCAGCGCTATATCCCACACCTACCTGCGGCCGGGGAAATCGTGATCTTTGACCGGAGCTGGTACAATCGCGCGGGCGTCGAGCGCGTGATGGGCTTCTGTTCCGAGGACGCGGTGAGATACTTCCTGCAGATTACGCCGGCGGTTGAGAAGGCAATCATCAACTCCGACGTCATATTGCTGAAGTTCTGGCTGGAGGTGAGCGAGGCGGAACAGACCCGCCGTTTGGAAGCCCGCATCGACGACGGACGGAAGACCTGGAAATTGTCGCCCATGGACCTGAAGTCCTACGGTCGCTGGTTCGATTACTCCCGCGCCCGCGATGAGATGTTCGCCGCCACTGATACGTCATGGGCGCCGTGGTTCGTCGTCCGCTCGGACGACAAGAAGCGGGCACGGCTGAACGCGATATCCCATCTGCTCCGCCACGTCCCCTATGAGGAGATACCGCGGAAGGAGGTGAAGCTGCCGGACCGGCAGAAGCCGCACGACTATAAAGAACCGGACTATTCGTATAAGTTTGTCCCCGAACTGGCTTGGCCATCGAGATAGCACCATTAACTTGGTGGCTGCCGGTGGGCTGGGGCGGATCGGGACGGAAAGTCAGGTTGGATGACAACCGGCGTCGCTTCCGCCACGCCGGCCATCAATTCCGGTCCGAGATCATCAGCCATATATGTCTGTTTCCCGCTCGGCCTGCGCCTGGTGGACGATCTGATTGCGGAACGAAAACCATCGTCAGCCACGAGATCGTAGATTGCCGGCGTGATGCACTAGCTGTGGCCGGCAGTCGATCAAGCCGGCATTGTGCTCGACGTTCTCGTCCAAGGCCGGCGTGACAAGCGGCGCCGCCCTGTGGCGACGCCGCGAAAGCTCTATTTCCCGGTGCCTGACGTTGCTGGGCCCGAGGTGTCGCTGCCGCCGGAACTGGACCCATTGAGCGTCTGACCCTGTTGGGCCGCCTGGTAGCTCTGGTCATTCAGGCGATCAACCGCAGCGTTCTGCGACGTGCTGGAAGGAGGCGTCATCGTCGCCCGGCGCGCCGCCCGTCCGCCCGCGCTCCTCCCCCTAGCACTTGTGTCGCCAGCCGGGGTGCCTTGCGCGAACGCCGGAGAGGCCGCGACGATTGCAACCGCACAGGCAGCCAGCAGAAATCGTGCCTTTGCCATGGTCATCTCCTTTAATCACCGCCGGAAATTGTGACAACACGGCTCCGGCATATTACCGAGGTGGACCCGTTCACCGTTGCATACTTCACATCCGTTGCGGTCCCCCTGCATCACTCTACATGCTTCACCTTTTTTCTGCCACCGGCCAATTCGGAATACTTGAGGATCGCCACACAGTCTGCCCAAAACTGTTGCGGCGGATGGCGACCGTGGCGAGGCATTTCGAGCTTTCCAGACATCGTTTGCGCTTCGACCAATGGCTATTTTGGGTTGACTAAAGTTCCCGTCGAAGTCGAACCAACTCTTGTTGAACGCATTCTGCGCGCAGCGTAAAGACCGAAAACGCCGAGCAGCACCTCGCGCGTTCGTCGCAGTAGCGCCAGCGTCAGTGCGGCATCGACCGGCACTCCCACTAAGCCGCACGACACGATAACCGCGCCTTCCTGCACGCCCAAGGCGCCCGGAACCATGAAGGCAGCACTCCGCAATGCTTGCGTCAGAACTCTCAACAACAAACCCGTCTGCCAGCGATATGGGATGACCGAGCAAGTAAAGCACGCCCGCAATGTCGACGGCGCCAAGCGTCCACGCGCTTAAGTGGAACGTCGCGGCCCGCAGCAGTGTTCGACGTTCGGCATGCAGCCGCAGTACGCTTCGCTGAAAATCTGCAAGCCAATCACCGTTCAGCGCCGACCAATTTGGCGCCAGTCGGCCGCATGCCGCCTGCACCAGGCGGACGGGCAGGTTGCGCTGCACGGTTACCATGGCAACCGTCGCGGCCACTGCCAACGCAATGCCGATCATCACAACCCCGCCCATCTGCAAATCGCCCCGTACGACAAGCAGGAGAACGAGGCCAACCAGCGTGATCACGGCTTGGGTTCCGCCTTCGATGGTCATGTCCACGGTCGCGGTGGCTCCAGCCAGATCAGCCGGTATTCCCGCCTGTGTGAGCCGTCGCGCGGCGACGGCCTGACCGATGATGGCCCCGGCAGGCACCAGGGCGTTCAGCAACTCCCGGATCCAGCGCAATCCCACCATCGTGCGCGCGGCGGGGCGCATGCTCGGGGGAAGCAGGGTCCGCCAGGCGAGGCCTGTCAATACCAGTTGCGGAACATGCACCAGGAATGAAATGGCAAGACCGGCCGGTGCTTGCCCCATTGCGTGCCCGACGGCCGATAGGTCCTGACGGTTTATGAACAACACCAGGCCGAACAGAAGGAGTTCCCAGCGCCGTACTCAGGAATGACCGCAAGTTCAGCTCCCGCGCCGGATCGGGTACCCGCAACCGGGTCGTGAAGTCTGGTCGCGGAGGCCCGTTTGTATCCGATGAGTTACTTGCCTGTATGGCTGCCAATCTGGCGCCGCCACGCTGGCGCATCCTCTAGCACGGCTTTCAGCGATGTCAGGTTCCTGTTATTGAACCAGTGCTTCCCGGCTTCGCGCAACCGCCCACGGGCTGCCGCGTGGAACCCGTCGCTGACGGCAACCCCGATATGCTGCATGACGCTGTTATCACGGTAACAGTCGATCATGCAGGCCGTGCAGCCGTCCCGAAACCGCTGGGAGCCGTCGAATTCAGTGATATGGCACATCGGCCGATCCCAATTATGACAGCGATACAGATCCAGGTGCCAATCGAGATAAAAAAACTTCCAGCCGGCGATGCACGAAAAAACTTCGGGCTCGCCACGCAGATGCCGCTGTAGGTCCTCGATCGAAGCCGTCGGATTGAGGACCGTAAAATGTTGCTTCAACGACTTGGCCAATTCGAAGGCTTCGTGTAGCTCCTCGCTTGTGTAGGCGACCAGTTTTGAGTCCGAGTAACTCAGATAGGTTGAGGACAGCGCGGCCAGCGGATAGGAGAAGGTGAGGCTGTCAAATCCCAAAGACTCCATGAACGCCGGCAGTTTCTCATAATCCACGAGGCGGCTCATGGTAACCGAGGCCGCGGTCCCAATATCGGCCCGTTTCAGTATAACATTGGCTTCGCGGATACGGGCGCAGACGCCGGGCAGCCCCCAATTCTTCTCGTGCACGTCCGCAGAAGCAGCGTCAATCGAGATATAGACCGACGCGAGGCCGGCATCGGCAAGAGCTTCGATACGGTCAGGGGTCAACAGCCAGCCGTTGGTCACCAGCGTCGTCGCCATCCCAAGATCGGACGCATGACGGACCATAGCTGCAAAATCGCGGTGGGCCAGAGGTTCGCCGCCGGTGAAGATGACGAAATGGACACCGTTCCAATTCAGGATGTCTATTGCTTGTTTCGCCCCTTCAAGGGTCACCGAATGTCGGGCGCTCATTGGCAGCCGATCAACGGCAAAGTTGCAGAAGTCACACTTCGCGTTGCAGATGCTCGTGATCGCGAAGTGACACGTCCCGGGGCCGCCATCGATAACCGCCTTGAGCGCCATCTTCCAGAGCGGGCGCTTGGTCCTCACCGCAGACTGTTCTCGCGCCACGAATTGAGGTCCCTGCCTGCACACTAGAGTAAAATACACGCCTCTCCCGCAGGCCGTTTGACCGCAGGCTATTCCCAGAAGGCCTCCACAATTACACTGTTCTCATCGAGGATCAAGCTAAGGCGGTTGGGATCCTGCTCGGCGCCCCTGATACCATTGGGTGCTTGGATCAGTCGCAGCGCCTTCGGGAGCTCATCCTGGCGGACAACGCTCTGCTGCCCCGGTTGCGCCTGGCCACTCGTGACAAGCTTCTTGCCCATGCAATCCTTGCAATCGATCACGTTGATGCTCGCTTGGGCGCTGCCAGGGATCTGCTTCAGCGTGACTGCATTTTCCGATCCTCGGACGCGCACCCCTTTGATCGAATGCCCCGGTTCAAGCGGCAAGATCGCCTCAACCGGGACGAAGCCGGTGGCGGGCTGGGACTGATCGGGCGATGTCGCAATCAACTCGAGGTCGAGAATGTCGTCGAACGGCTTGCCGGTGTAAGTCGGAACCAGTTGCGGCCCACTCCAACCGTCCGATGACGCCAGACCAGTCACCCGCACGATGTCGAGCGTGGGCTCGGTCGAAGTGCGCAGCACCTCCACCCCCGTTACGTACAGCACCGGGAGATCCGGTGCTTGCGTCATGTCGGCCTGGTCGTCTGCTTGTGCCGGCTCCGCATTACCGGAGGGCGGGGTTCCGCCGGAGGCCGACGGAGGCGGGACGCCCTGAGCCCACGCAAGACCGATCGGGGTTCCTTGCATGGCCACACCCAAGGCGACCGCGATCAAGACTCGAAACGTCGTGTTCATCCTGCCCTCCGCAATGACGGTCCGCCCCCGCGCATGCCGGCGTCGTCGCGGTCGGCCTGCAATCGTGGTTTCGAACTAAGCTCGTCGGCACCGGGTTCTCTCTGCCGCGCCCGCTCTATTGCATCGAGCACGAGATCGGTCCCTCGCATCTTGGTAAGCCGGCAATAGCGCGTTTCGGTACTGGCGAAGGTGCCATTCTCGGCCAGCTTGTTGACCGGCTCGCCGCCGCCGCACACGCTGAAATACTCGCAGCTGGCCCGACACATTTCCACGCCTGCCTGGATATCGCGCAGCATGCGGGCGAGAGCCGGTCGCTCCAGCAGATCGCCCAGGGCGTCGCGATTGACGTTACCCAGCAGGAAGTCACCGTATTCGGCGTTCTTGAGGCCCAGCAACTCGGGAGAGAACGTCGAGATGTTGCCAGCCCAGTCCACGCTGGTGATAGCGAACGGCTCGACCATCTGGTTGGCGAAGGGCGCGTCCTTCGGCCGGATGACCTGCCCGATTGCGTGCTCGATCTCGCGCACGAAGGTGAGCTTGCCGGGAGCGTTGGCGGAAAGCCGCCAGAACTCCCTCAAAAACTGGTAGTAGGCCGTCTCGATCCCTGCCTCGGCGAAGGACTGGGAGACATGGCCGCCCTCGGATTCCTCGACATTGAAGCAGACATGATCGATGCCCTCGGCGAGATAGAAATCGAACATCTCTTTGGGGCACGCCATGCTGTCTGAGGACAGGACCGAGATCACGTGGAACGGAACACCCGCCGCGCGCAACAGGCGGATCCCGGCGATCGCCTTGTCGAAGGTCCCGCGGCCGGAGCGGGTCACCCGGTTGCGATCATGCAGGTGCCTGGGGCCGTCTATGCTGACCCCGACATTGACTGCTGTTCGGTAAAGAATTCGCACCACGCCGCGTCAATCAGCGTCCCGTTTGTTTGGAACGCGTGCGTGATCGCCAATCCGGTGGGCTTCAACTGGTCGATGGTGAGGAATGCGTCACGGTAGAAGTCGATCGGCAGCACCATCGGCTCGCCGGCGTGCCAAACCACGGAAAGGCAGTCGCCGACCCAGCCCGATGCGAAGACCTGCGAGGCCAGGTTGACGAGCGTCTCTTTCGAGATGACCGCTTTCGAGTTCCGATCGGGTAGATAGCAGTACCGGCAAGCGATGTTGCAGAACGGAGTCGGCTGAATCACGAGGAGCTCGATCCTGGGCAAGGCAATTTCCCCCGTCTCTGACAGACCTAAACTCCCGGCTCACCAGTTGCGCCAGAAATTGTTCCAGTTGTTCCAGGGACGCCCCCAGCCCCGGCTGCGGCGCGAGCCGCGCCGACCCCAATTGTTCCACCGATTTCCCCAGGTCAGCTGAAGGTTCGGGTTCGGCAGCTTGGCCGCCGCCTCGGGTGCCACCACGACGAAAACCGCTTCTCGGATAGCGGCAAGCCGTTCCGACACCGGTGGTTCCGACGCTGCCGGGGAACGCACGGCCGCGTTGCCCGAAAGCGCGGAGCCAAGCAACAAAGAGGCGCCGACCGCTCCCACCGGAATAATCCTGGCCATGAGCTTGAGGTATGTTTGTCGCAGCTGCATTAAAGCGCCTTCCTGCCCCGAACATTGTTGCGGCTTCTGCCAGCAACTTATCGGTCTTCACCGTATCGGAGACGAGCCCAGCGTCCCAAGCCTGAGCTTGGCATCCCAATCGTCACCGCGAATGATCCCGCGGGCGGCAAATCAGGAATACTAACCCGAGTACGCTCAAGGTGCGGGGCGAAAGCAAGAGGCCTTGGATTTCGACGCCATAGTCTTGCCGGTACTATGAATTGTTGCCGTCGTCATGCCAGTTCGCCATCCTGTGCCGCCGAGCGGGCCGGACGCCCCAGTCCAGTACATCGTGCCAATGGCTGCCGGCATGAGCCCGTAATCCCACGGCCATGCGTGGTGTCCCAAACCAAGCGACGGCGTGGCCGGGCGGCAATGCCCGGCGGCGTCCGCTTCAGCGGAGGAAATCGGCGAAGCTTGCCGCCTCGCTCGCCGCGCGTTCGGCGCGCAGGCTGGCCGGCGCCAGTCCGGCAACCGCGGCGGCGCGCACCTCGCTCGGGCTCTGGGCGAACTCATGGCGGAAGGCGCGGCTGAAACTCGACGCATCGGCGAAGCAGAGCTGCTCGGCAAGCGTCGAGATCGACTTGCCCAGGGCCGGGCCGCACAGCACGGCATGCGCCTCGAGCAGCCGCTGGCGCTGGATATACTGGGCGACGCCGCCCGCCTCCTCCAGCAGCCGATACAGGTTGGAGCGCGAGATCCCCACCAGACGGCTCAGCGTCTTGGGCGTCAGGGCGGGCGAGCGCAGGTGCTGACGCACCGCTTGGCGCACCCGCTCCAGCCGCCCCAGATCGATCTGGCGGCTGGCGATCACGAGGCGCTCGGCCGACGGCGCGATGCAGGCGACGAGCATGCCGCGCACCGCCGTCGCCAGGCGCGGCAGCTCGTCCGCCCCGATCGTCGGCAAGCGGCGCTCCAGCGCCAGCATGTAGTCGCCCAGCAGATGACCGAGCGGGGTGTCGAGCACCGCGCCGCGCGCCTGATCGAACTGCGGCGCCACGGTGCGGAAGGCATCGCGCGGCAGGAAGATCTGCAGCCGCTCGACGGCGGTGCGCTGACTGTCCGAGGGCTCGCCGAGCGACCACAGATACGGCACGCCGGGCCGGGCCTGCAACGCACTCGTCTCGGTGCGCAGGCTCGTCGTGCCGCTGCGGCAATACGACAGCACCCAGTGATCGACCGGATCGCGCCGCAGGCCGGCCTTGGTGCGCGCGACCCGCACCGAGGGTGCGGCCACCCGGCTCACCGCCAGCTCGCCCAGCCGCCAGATCTCGTTGACGGCGGCAAACCCGCTGTCGGCCTGCTGACCGGGCATCACTTCGATGATCGGCTGGAAATGCTCACGCCACGCCTCGTATTGATCGCGCGGCTCGAGCGAGCGCGTCGCGAACACGTTCTGTGTCATCTGTCGGTCCTTCCCACAGCAGTGTCGCAGTCAGGGCGCAGTATCACTGAAGCCGCTTCGGCAGCCTTGAATGCACAGAGGCGTCTGCCTGGTGCCGACAAGTATCGACGCAGTGGTACCGTATCAAAGCTTAGCCGTCTCGACAATAACCACCAGTGGCTGTCAATGGAATTTCTGTATTGCATTCGGTGCTCCCGCACATGGCTGTATTGCGTAGCCCTCGCGGCCGCACGACGCTCTGGTGATTGGAACGACTCGCTGATTCCGAAATTCACAGCCAAAGCCAACCAAACGGCACATCTGGCGTCTCCGTTAGACGAAACTGTAGCGCTCAAAATGTTATTTGGAACGCGGCACACTCACTCGCCGAGCGCCTGTTTGATCGCGTCCATCATCATGTGGGACCCGCAAATGAAGTACTCGTGGTCGGCGTAGTCGGCTACGCAATATGGCCGGCGGAGCATGAACAGCGGCATGACGATGCGCACATAAAGCAGCAGCCCGATCCAGACGGTCCAACGAACCGCCAAGGCAAGCTTCGTGTGTCCGAGTGGTCCGATCCTGACGCTTGGTTCCCAAGCGTCAAGTGAATTGGTCCAGCAATCAATGGCTAGTGGTCTGATGCCAACGCCCGATTCAGGGCGTTGGCTGAATCAGCCCACCAAATCAAGCTAGCGATCCGACAGAACGATCCGTCGGATCTCATCCACTAGGGGGCCTGCATTACAGGTCAGGTTCGTCATTGCTCGGTATTTCTCGCAACGATCGCAGTCATGGGACGGTAGTTGTTGAAGAAATCATGCAACGGGGCGGAATGAAGAATCCCGGAGCGGCCAGCCTCGATCAGCAGGTCCACATCCCCGTGCCTGATGGTGAGTCCGGTGCGTATCGCCAGCAGCTGTTCCTGTGACGCGCTCTCCGGTAGACCGGCTAGCGAGACGTGAACGAGCTTTCCGCTCACATCCGCGCACGGGACGCCATCGATCAGCGGCGCTCGTGCGCACCGCACGCCTTCAATCGCCTCGACAAATTTCCGCAGCTGCTGATCGACGGTGGTCAAAGTCTCGAAGTTGAAGCGGTCGATCGTAACGCCGGCTACAAGGCCGAACAGGGAGAAAATCCCACCGACCGCCCTTCGCTGCGCCACGCTGGAATCTTGCGATCCCTGCCCATCGACGCTCAGCACCAGCACCCGCCGGATGTGCTCCAGACGAGATGTTTTGGTCATGGAAGGCAATTGAGCCATGGCCTGCATCTCAGCGCCGGCGGCCCGCATCGCGAGATTGTCGGCCACGCCGCCGTCGACCAGATGCACATAGCGGGTGCGCTCGTTGTCGAGGTAGCGTTCGGTATCTCTTGCGTCGTTGCCAATCCGTGAGAGGGGATCGGCACGCTGCGCGGGCGTGACACGCCGCAGCCAGCCGGGCCTGCGGCCTGCGCACGCCGCCGCATGGTTGGTCAGGGTCACCGGCGAGAACAGTCCCGGAAATCCGTTCGAGGCCGCGACGGCGCGGGCGAGCGGGAAATCATCGAGATCGGAACAGATGACGTCGAACGTGTCCTGGGTGAACAGGAAGGGTGTGCCGAAGGCGATGTCGGTGGCGCCGATGCCGATGAGCGGCCTGCCGATCTTTTCCAGATCGGCAAATCGTGCGCCGTGGAACATCTGGTGGTCATAGACCCGCTCCATGAAGTCGTTGGTTCCGACCGTCGGGTCGACCAGCCACGTCCAATTCCAGGGCAGCAGGTAGATGCCCCAGATGTTGCTTTCCGTGTCCCGGTAAAGGAAGTCGTTCTCATAGCGGCCAAACGTTGCGTCCCGGTAGAGGCCGTAATAGGCGGCGGTGAAGCTGCCTCCCGAGACTCCCGCAATCGCATCGATCTCGTTCAGCAACGGCCGCGGCCCGGCGGTGGTCTGCACCATCAGCTCGCGCATGCCCTTGAGCGCCCCGTAGGAGAACGAAGCCGAGCGCTTGCCGCCGCCTGACATGGCCACCAGCACGAGCAGATCCGGGGTGTCCGGCGATACCCCGAGTGTATCGAGACTGTAACCACCTCTGGAGATGCGCTCGCTGCCCGGCGGCTGGAGCCGCGATTGGGCCAATGGCGTGGTGTCGGTCACGACCAGGGAGGCGCATCCGCTGGTCACTGCGCTCAGCAGAAGCACATTGAGCAGTTGGCGCAGGCGACGCCCTTGGCTTCTCACGTTCGGCATGAGTGCGTCCTTCGATGCGAGCCGCAAGCGAGCCTTCCGCGGTTCATTCCTCGTCTGGATTTGAACCGGGGTTCGGCGCGTCTGCACTTGGCTCAGCGGCCACGCCGCGGATCGGCAGGCGTGCCATATGGGACCAGACTCCACTGACCAGCGCCGGGAGGCGCAGAAACATTTTGTCCGTTATGCTCAGTCCCATGAACCAGTCGCGCATGCGGACCGCTCGCAAGGTGTCTCCGGTGATAATGTTGTTCGCCCCATCCAACATCGCCCGGGCAATGGTCGCATCGTCCTGCAGGGTCCAGACATGCACCTCCCGCCCGTGGCTGGCGAGCTGGCGAATCACCGCTGGCGTCGCCAGTCGCCGCGACAGGGCGACGAAGTCAACGTCCAAGGCGGGCAGGTTTCCGATCCCCGTCGCCAGGATCAGGCCCAGCTTGATCTCCGGCGCGCTGCGCCGGACCTGACGCAGTAGACCGAGATCGAGGGACGAGACCGCCGCCTGATCGGCCACGCCGGTCTCGCGCAGGACGGCCACCACCCGGGCGGCGAGATCCGTGCCATGCCCGTTGTCCTTGAGCTCCACATTGAGCCGCACCCGTCCCCGCGCCGCGGCGGCGAAGGCGCGCAAGGTCGGGATGCGCTCGCCGGCGAAGCCGGGCGCGAACCAGGAGCCGACGTCGAGCCGCTGCAACTCGTCCGACCGCATCTCCCAAACTGATCGCGCCACGCCCGCGATACGGCGCAGATCCGTGTCGTGCAGCAGCACGACCTCGCCATCCGCCGTCTCCTGGGCGTCGATCTCCACCACGTCCGCGCCGTCGGCAATGGCGTTGTGCAGCGCCGCCAGCGTGTTCTCGGGCGCCCGCGTGGAGCCCGCGCGATGGGCGGTGACGCCGATTGCGTGCGGCGCCGCCGCCCCGCTAGCGGCGATCTGCAGCACGGTGGCGAGCGGGATCGTCGCACAGACGGCGAGCATCGTCGCGACACCCACCCATCGACGGCGTGCCGCGGGCGGACTTGGTGCGGCGCTGGCGGGCAGCGCCGCCGCCGCCGCGGGGTCGCGCAGCAGAACCAGCAGCACGGCGCCGCGCGAAATCGCGGCCAGGATCGCGAAGCCGATGGCGGCGCCCACCGCCAGCAGGGCGCCGGCACGCAGCTGCGCGGGTTCCGACATCGGACGCGCGATGAGCCATGCGAGCCCGAGGGACATCGTGGCGGCGGCGACGCTCCAGAGCAGCGCGAGCGCGGCCGTCACCGCCAGCAGCCGTAGTAGCAGCGCGCGCTGTCGCCCGTGGGTTGCCGCTACCGCGAGGCGCAATGACCGATACGCGCCGAGCGGCCGGGTCAGGCAGATCGGCACCGCCAGGCCGGTGCGCAGCAGAAGGCTCAGCCCACCGAGCGCGGTGATCGCCGTGACGAGCGTGACGGCGGCGACGGCCCAGATAAATTCAGGCGGTCGAGTGGCGAGATAAAAGTAGATATCACCGCCGGACAGCAACCAGCGCCGTGCCGCCAGCGCCACCCCGAGCCCGGGCAGCGTCAGCAGCAGCGCCGCCACGATCATCCACAGGCTGAGCGCCAGCAACACCGGCGTGCGGGCGAGCAACTTACCCCACACCGCCGACTGGCGTGGCGGCGGCCCGGTGCGCGTGCCCCACACAATCAAGCTGCCGCCGCCGAACGTCGCGACCGCCACGAACGTCGCGCCCATCGCGGCCACCGCAAGGGCGATGAACCCCGGCGGCGAGAGCGCAAAGCCGATCAGCGCGGTATTGCCCACGAACGGATCACCGCCCAACGCGACGATCTGGTTCAGCAGCAGCAACAGCAGCGGGTCGAGCCCGACGAGTGTGACAAGCCCAACCGCTGTCTCGAACACCACCAGCGACCAGAACGAGCGCCGCAGGAGCACGGCCGCCTCCGCCCACTCTGTCAGCAGGCCGGCGCCGGAGGCAGGGCGGGTCAGCGCCGCGCTCCGGAGCGGGGCGTCTGGCAGGCGATCGCGACTAACGTGGCGGCGACGGCGGCGCACCGTGCTGCGCCGCGGCGTAGCCCTGCTGGAAGGAGCGGTCCTCGGCGCGTCTGTGCTGGTCCCAGATGAGGCCGCCCAGCAAGCCCGCGCCAGCCCCGACCGCCGCACCCAAACCCGCGTTGCCGCCGATGGCGCCGGCCACCGCGCCGATGCCGGCCCCGCCGGCGGTGCCGGTGAGGGCGCGCTGCTGCGTCGGACTGAGGTCGGAGCAGCCCGCGACCAACAGAGCGGCGGCCAGGCTCAGCGCCGAAATCTTCATGAAAAGCCTCCTACACCCGCGCATCAGCGGCTGGTCGAACAGGGAAAACGCTGCCCGAGAAAGCGGAACAGCCCGTCGCTCGGCGGGTCCGCCATGCGATCGGGCGCGCCGCGCGCCCACTGCACGAACTCGCTGACCGTCTGCGCGCGCGCCGGCGGCGGGTTCGGCAGGCAGAACAGCTTCATGCTGCGCGACGCCGCATCGTGCTGCATCTCGACCGACACCGCGCCTTGCGCGAAGCCGTAGCAGAAAGCGAGTGCCGCTGCGGCCATCGGAGTGTCGGGCGGCGGATCGCACAGAGCGACCAGCTGGCCGGTCGTGCCGGCGGTGAAGTCGGCCGCCGTCAGGGCATGCCCGCCGCTGGGCGTGAGCGCCAGCAGGAGCGCGGCCGCCGCGGCGCCGATCGTGCATTTCAAGGGGAACTTCACCAGGCGCTGCCTATGCTGTTGTGGATCGTGACGCCCCTCTCGCCGAGCCGGGCGGTGTCGCAATGCGAAAGCAGCCTAAGCCGATCCGGCCCAGCCGGCGCGGGCTGTCCGTCCCGGTGCTGTGCCGCCCGTCCCAATCAAGCCGCGCGGCCCGGGTGGGTCGGGCCCTTGTTCCGCTGGCGCCTCGTCAGACCGGCAACTCGTGTGCGAATTGGTGCGCTTCGGTTACGCCGCGTGCCGCAGGACCCGATTAAACCCTTGGCTGTCGGTCATCCGATCATGACCCACGAGACTGCCCGACTCGCGAACGCGTGCTCGACGAGGTTCGCGTTAATGCGCGCTGGAACCTTCTTCACGAATTGAGTGCGTTCTTGTGGATCGTTCCATCCTTCATGATAAGAAGAAGATTCTTGGCCGGGTTCTCGATAAGATTGATGGTCTCAATGGGATTGCCGTCGACAAGCAGCAGATCGGCGAGCGCACCCTCCTCAACGACCCCCAACTTGCCAGGATAGGGATTGCGCGGACCCGACAAGCTGAGCAACTCGGCATTGGTGGCAGTCGCCATTCGCAGGATCTCGGCGTTTGCGTACCAACGAGTGAGATGGGTCAGCATGGCGCCCTGGCGGGCTGTCAGTGTTCCAGAGAACAGCAGATCCGAGCCGAACGCCGTCTTGATCCCGTGCTTCCGGGCGAGCGTGTAGACTTTGTCGGTGCCGGCAATAACCTGACGTAGCTTGGCCAGGCTTTCGCCGGTCAGCGGGGCCGAGTCATCGGTATCAAGGAATGGTTGGGTGCTTAACCATATGCCCTTCTCCGCCATCAGGCTGGCCGTCGCGTCGTCCATCAGGTGACCATGTTCGATGCACGTGGCGCCTGCCGCAATGGCCCGCAGGATCGTGCTCGGCGTATAGGCGTGCACCGTGACGTAGGTATTCCAGTCCGCCGCGGCTTCGACCCCGGCGCGCAATTCAGGCTCGGTCAGAGTGGCCGAATCCAGCGGACTGCGAGGTGTCGATACGCCACCGCTTGCCATGAGCTTGATCTGCGACGCTTGCTGCATGAGTTGCTCGCGCACGCGCAGCCGGACCAGATCTGGACTATCGACGATCATAGCGCCGCCGGTCTGCTCCACTTGGCTAAGCCGGCCGCCGACATTCGGCACATCATATAACGGACGCATGTCACCGTGACCGCCGGTGGCGGTTATCATGGCGCCGGATGGATAGATGCGCGGGCCCGATACGAGACCGTCGTCGATCGCCTGCTTCAGCGCGAAAGAGGGACCGCCAAGATCCCGGATCGTGGTGAAGCCGCGCATCAGCGTGCGCTCAGCCTCAGCGGCGGCGGCCAGGTAGACGTAGCCGAAGTCCGCAGTTCAAGATCACCGGGAGCGGAACTGCGGCGAACAGGGAATGCCAGTGCGCGTCGATCAGGCCCGGCATGATAACCCGGCCGCCACACTCGATCACTTGCGCGTCGTCCGGCGCGGCAGGGTTGCCTTGTGCCACGGCCTTGATCCGGTTGCCCTCAACTAGCAGATAAAGCCCTTCGCGCAATGTAGCGGACTTTCCGTCGAACAATCGGAAATTCGTGAATTGGATAGGTCGCAACGGACGGAGGGGGGCCGCCCGCGACTGCGCGCTGGCAAGCTTGGGCAGGCCGAGTGACGCAATCGAGGTAGCCATACCGGCAATGAAGCCACGCCGTGAGAGATCCGCACTGATCCGGCGGATCACAGAGTGAATTTCCGGCCTGTGGCAAAGGCAACCGGTTTGACCGGCCAAAACGGTTGGCTCACCCGATGTGCAGGAGAACATGGCCTACCTCGAAACGAAACCGGTTGATGTCACAGGAGCGCTAAGGAAAACGGTGAGCCGTCGATTGTGGCGACGGGGTGGATACTCCCAAGTTTCCACGCGCGACCCAAACACGTAGCGGCTGGCTGCACGGCGGCGATCGCAGTGCGCGGCACTCAAACCCATTGGCCAGGAAAGACAGGCCAGGCTTACCGCGAAAGGGATCGGATGTCCGCCGGCCCGGAAACTCGGCGAAAATTGTCCGAAAGCCTGGAGCACGCATAAGGAATGCATCTACCTCGTCGTCGCTTCTCCGTACGGGCGCAGCCAATGCAAAATCGCTTTAAACGCGCGCTACTTTCCCCGTCCCAAGGTCATGAACGGCACCCACGACCCGGAGCTGATTTTTGGCCACCATGTCCGCCAGGATTGGCGTTGCCTGCTGCAGGCGCTGCGTATTGAAGCGTACATTGGCGATCACCGCCCGTTGCTCCAGATCGTCGCCCGGCTGCGCCAAGGCCGGCTCAATGCCTGGTTTCATGGCCTGAACGAGCCCAGCAATATGGCCAGGCAGATCGTTATGCGTCTGCAGAGCTTTCACCGTGGCGTCGACCGCCCCACAGCTCGTGTGTCCGAGAACCATGATCACCTTGGTGCCGAGCACGGCAGCGCCGAATTCCAGGCTGCCAAGCCCTTCATCTGTTACAAAGTTACCCGCAACACGGACCACGAACAGGGCTCCCGGACCTTGGTCGAAGACGAGTTCCGGCGCCACACGTGAGTCGGCACAGGCCAGAATCGCAGCGAAAGGTGCCTGACCCAGTGCGCGGCTTGCGCGCCCTGCCGAGAAATCCCGTTCACGGGTCTGGTTGCCAACGTAACGCGCATTCCCTTCCATCAGCAGTGCCAATGCCGCGTCCGGTGTCTCGGCGGCACGAGTTCGGTTGGGCCTGAGCGGCGGCGATCGATCCCCCGATGGTGAGTATGCCAGCGCCCACCAACATCACGTGGCGGCGGCCTGGAGCAGGGGTGTCCACAGGAATATCGCCCATCTAACTTCATCTCCCTGCAGCGGCGAACAATCGCGCTTCGAGCGCCGCCGGCTTTGTGACATGGTTCGCGCTGAAAATATCGTTTGCCAAGTCCAGCCGGATCAGGAGGCGCATCGTGAAGTCCGCCCAGTGACTGCAACCGAACCTGGCTCCGCCGTTCGGTTCCGGGCCGCTCAGCCCCCTGTGATCGCCGGCGCTGCGGCGAGGCCGGCCTGCAGCGTCGCCTCCTTGGTCTCGTCGAAGGAGCTCTGCAGCACGGTCCCGCCGCTGCCGCGCAGCTCGGCGACGACCTTGTCGGTGGTCATCTTGCGGATCAGCAGAAACAGCGCCGCGTTGCCCGATTGCAGCGTGCGCGCGGCCTCGCGCATGAACCCGTCGTTGATGCCGAGATCGGTCAGCTTGCCGCTGAGCGCGCCTGATGCGGCGCCCAGCGCGGCGCCGGCCAGCGGCATCAGGAACAGCATGCCGATCAGTCCGCCCCACAGCGCGCCCGACGCAGCCCCCGAGGCGACCGGCTGGAGCAGCTGATTGAGCTTGACGCTGCCGTCCGGCTGCTTGACCGCGACCACCGCATCGCCGAGCTCGATCAGGTATTCCTTCTGCATGGTGAGCAGCTTGCGGCGCACCGCCTCGGCCTGGGCTTCCGTCGGATACTCAATGACCAGCAGATCGGCCATCAGACCACCTCCTTGAAACGTTTTGCGCCGCCCGCGCTGGGCTCACCGAGGGGTGCGCCGGCGCGGGCGCAGCTTGTGTCCGCCCTGGCCCCGCGGCGCGCGGCCGATCGCCTCTGGGCGCTGCGCTGGTGCACACGATATGGCGATCCGGCGCGCCGCGGATGAGCCGAGAATCCCGCCAACAGACCGGGCGTCCCAAACTCACGCGCGGGCCCTGTCGGCGTGGCGCGCCATCGGCTAGGCCAGACGCTGACCCGCGAGCGCGGGATCGCTGAACACGATGCGAGGCAGAGAGCGGCGGATGGCCAGGACCAAGATTGCGATCGCCTGCCAGGGCGGCGGCAGCCAGACCGCCTTCACCGCGGGGGCGCTGAAAGCGCTCTGCCAGCTGGCGCCGCGCGAGGAGTTCGAGGTCGTCAGCATCAGTGGCACCTCCGGCGGCGCGATTTGTGCGGCGCTGGTGTGGTATGCCTTTGAGCGGGACGAAGACCCGGTCTGGGGCCGGCTGATGCGCTTCTGGGCGGACAATACGGCGCAGAGCTGGGTCGAGCAAAGCTTCAACCAGTTCGTCGTCGAGTTCGCTGCGGCTGAGCAACAGCGGCCTGCTGCCAACCCTGGCGCTCAGCCCCTCGTCGCCGTTTTTGCAGTCGATGGCGGGGTTGGCCACAATCGGCCACCGCGCGGTGTTCAAGAACTTCCCGGCGCTGCTGCAAGCGCATATCGACTTCGACGAGATCGCATCCTGGGGGCCACGCGCCAAGCGCCCGATCCTGATTCTCGGCGCCGCCAATGTCACCACCGGCAAACTGGCCAAGTTCATCTCGGCCCAGGCGCCGATCCGCCTGGAGCACATCCTCGCCTCCTGCGCGGTGCCCAACATCTTCCCCGCCGTGCCGATCGGCGACGATTTCTACTGGGATGGACTGTTTTCGGACAATCCGCCGGTCAGCGAAATGATCCTGCCGCGCAGCGTCGGCGCCGCGAACCTGCCCGAGGAGATCTGGCTGATCAAGATCAATCCCACCACCTGCGATGGCGAACCAGTGCGGCCCGACGACATCGTCGATCGGCGCAACCAGCTGGAAGGCAACATCTCGCTGTTCCAGCAGCTGCGCCATCTGGAACTGCTCAATGACCTGGTCCTGGCGAATGCGCTGCGTCCGGAGTTCCTCGAGCAGTTCTATGTCACGGCGCCGATCCGCATCCCCAAGTCCTTCCACAGCGACCCTGACAAGCCGTATCACATCCCGTGCGTCGAGATCTCGGCCGCGGTGCAGAGGACGCTGGATTTCGAGAGCAAGATCGACCGCAGCGCCTACAACATCGACCGCCTGATCGCGGAAGGCGAGACGAGCGCCCAGGTGTTCCTGGAGCAACGCAGGCAAGCCACGGCATCTGCGACGTAGAGACAGCGCTCGTGACGATCGAGAAGCCGCGCCCCTAGCCGTTCCATCAGGCCGCCAGGCTCGCGGCAACGCTGCCGGCTGCGATCGGCGAGTGCCGGCTCGATGACGCGAAGTACCGCGCCTGGCCGCGACGGTTCATTGATGGCACCCACCCTGAAGCAGCTAAACCATTCTTACGATCACCGGGCGGACAATCCGTTCCACACCACTCAAGAGAATGGACGTCACATCAATTTGTTTCAGGCGAGCCATAATCTTGCCCGACTATGACGATAGTTACAAATCAAGTAGGGCGTGCTTGTCCCAATTGGACGCCGTGTTACCTACTTAGATCGCAGGCATTTCCTGTGGTTTAACGAAAAGGATGAAACGATGACCTTGAACTCATGCTACCTCATTCTTGCTGCCTCACTGATAGCCATGCCGGTGGCTGGTGCAATGGCGCAGCAGAACAATCCCGCCCAGACGAACCCGGCTGCGACAACCCAGCCAGGAGCGGCAAACCCTACCAAGCCAGGCGCGACGGGCAGAACCGTTGTCCCTGGCGATAAAAGCAACGTGGCTGGGGCTAAATCCGGCACCGTGGGCGCCAAGACCGGGCAGACGGATACTGGTTCCAGCGGCGGTGGCGCGGGTCGCTGATGTCGGGGATTGCAGGCACCCCTTGTATGACTCGGATGCCGGTCCCTGGCTGATGGTCTCAATGTAAGGAGACTGTGCCGCGGATGAACGCCAACACTTTTCGCGCTTCCAGTGCTGGAACACTGGTGCCACAATAAGCTTGACTTTAATTATGAAGCGCGTGTGGGGCCTTGGACGGCCGCGCACCAATCAATCGCGATACCAGCGGCCCGATCATCGCAAGTCGGAACGGGCCGCTGGTATAAGCTCTCTTCACAAGATAAAGGCGGGCTAAAGTCTACTCGGCCGCCATTTTGGCCTTGGCACCACCGATTCCCTTTTCGACGGCTGCGCCGAAATCAGGGTGGACCTTGTACCAGTGCCTCAGCATCCGCTGCTGAATTTCATGGCGCTTGGCATCGTCCGGCATACCCATGTTCGGCTCGGTCATGCTGCCGACGATGTTCGCCACCAAATGTGCCTTGCCCGTGTCGTCAAGCACCTTCTCCCAGAACATCCGAGGCTGGCCATACAGGTCCTCGTCGTCACCGGAGTAAGTGGTATACCGTGCGGCGTCGCCGTTGATCTTCAGCGGCGGCTCCATGATCGACTTGTCTTCAAACGGCCCGCTAAACGAATTCGGCTCGTAGTCCACTGATCCGCCGCCATTGTCGCCGGTCACCATGTTCCCATCGCGATGATAGGTATGGACCTTGGCGGCCTTGGCCTGATTGACCGGAATATGGTCGTAGTTGATGCCGATGCGATAGCGATGCGCATCGCCGTAGGATAGGATCCGGTTCTGCAACACCTTGTCCGGGCTGAAGCCGATACCGGGCACGACGTTGGAAGGCTCGAATGCCGCCTGCTCGACCTCAGCAAAGTAGTTCTGCGGATTGCGGTTCAGCTCCATCACGCCGACCTCGATCAGCGGATAGTCGCCATGCGGCCAGACCTTCGTCAGGTCGAACGGGTTCCACTTATAGGTTTCCGCGTCTGTCTCCGGCATGACCTGGATGAACATCGTCCATTTCGGGTAGTTACCGGATTGGATGGCCGTAAGCAGATCCCGAGCCGAGTAGTCCGGATCATCTCCCGTCATCTTCGCGGCTTCGGCATCATCAAAGGTCTTGTTGCCCTGCTGCGTCTTGACATGGAACTTGACCCAGAACCGCTCGCCGCTGGCATTCCATAGGCTGAAGGTATGGCTGCCATAGCCATTCATGAAGCGCCCCGACATCGGCGTGCCACGATCGCTGTACAGGAACATCACCTGATGGATCGCTTCCGGCGACAGGCCCCAGTAATCCCAGCGGCGCCAATGCGGCTTGAGGTGCGTGCCGGGGTCGCGCTTTTGCGTGCGGATAAAGTCGCTGAACTTCAGCGGGTCACGGATGAAAAAGATCGGCGTGTTGTTGCCGGTCAGGTCCCAGTTGCCGTCCTCGGTGTAGAACTTCATCGCGAAGCCGCGGGGGTCGCGCGCGGTGTCGGCCGATCCGCTCTCACCGCCGACGGTGGAGAAGCGGACGAACGTCTCGGTCTCCTTGCCGACCGAACTGAAGATCTTGGCGCAGCTGTACTTGGTAATGTCCTGCGTCACCCGGAAGGTGCCATAGGCGCCATAGCCCTTGGCGTGCACGACACGCTCCGGCACCCGCTCCCGGTTGAAGTGGGCCATTTTCTCATTGAGATGATAGTCCTGCGTCAGCACCGGCCCGCGCGGACCGGCCGTGAGTGAGTGTTGATTGTCCTCCACCGGGCGGCCGAAGGCCGTGGTCAGAGTGGGCTTTTTCGGATCGTCAGCCATGTTGTGGACCTTCTTCCGGTTTCTACGGTGCCGAGCCGAACCAGATCAACCGGACGGCCCGACTGGATGTAAAGCGCCAAGGGATCGAGGGTTTCCCCCGGCGATGGAAGGATACTCCGGATTGGTCCGGACGGCATCCGAAACAATCCAGCGAGCAGCTTGGCGCTGCCCTCGACGCGGTAATCCTGATCGGCTTGCTCCACCGGACTAGGTGGAACTTGGCATCCGGCAGGCTGACACGCTGGAGCCGGGGCGCTCGCCCATGCTTCCATCATGTCCGCCTGAATATATTCTGGCACTGGCCGCCGACAATGGGTCGTGCCGGTGAAGAGTGAATTGATCCGCCAGGGTCGGCCCGCTTGTGGCGGGAACCAGGTATGAGCGGTGCGACCTGGCGCAATCCCCGACAAGCCGACCCCGAGCTTGCCACTAAAAAATCCGTAACCCACCAGTGTCCGGCTGCACCGATGCGGGCGCATGCACGTTGTGCCCGCTGGGACCCGGTGATCTTGATTTTTGACCGCGAGGCGCAACTGAGTTGGAATGAGCAGGTACGGGCACCGGTCGCAGTCCCCAGACATGCATCCCGCGGACCCGCGCGAGCCGGTAAGGTCGGCGTGCCTGTGGCCCACCCGCAATTGCAGCGTAACGATGTGGGCTGCTCCGATCATACTGAACCTGTCAACAAAGTTGGTACGATCTCCATGGCGCGCTCGACCGATCTGATCGAGGCGGCGCCGGCCGGCGTCTGCATTGCCAATGTCAGGGCGATCGCGCACCAATGACGCCGGCGCTTGGCGAGGCCGATCCGGGGCAGCCGGTGTCACGCCGGCGATCCGCTGCATCCGGGTTCGCGCACAAGACTTTTCCAGATGCCCGGATCAGGCTGAGACCGAGCTCGCCACGCCTGCCGGGACACCGTCCGCACGGACGCGCGACAGCAGCGACCGCGTGTCGGCACCTGGGCCGCCAAAGACGTCCTGGACGTGCCGCCTGTTACCAACCGCAATGGAGGAAAGGGATGAACGCCCCCTCGGAGCGGCCATCGCCGCGATCCCGGCATGGACTGGACGGGATAAACTTCCTGATGGCCGACGTGCGGGATGGCGTCGGGCCGTATCTGTCGGTTTACCTCAAGGGCGCCCAGCATTGGGATTCCGGCGCAATCGGTCTCGCCATGGGCGCATCCTCCATTGCCGCCGCGATGTGCCAGATACCGGCTGGGCTGCTGGTGGACGGGACGCGGGCCAAGCGTCTGCTGATTGTCGCGTCGGGCCTGGCCGTGGGCTTCGGCTGCCTGATGATCGTGTTTTTCCCCCACTTCGCCACCGTCATCGCGGCACAGGCGATGCTGGGCGCGGCCTCGGCGGTCATTCCGCCGGCAATCGCCGCGATGTCCCTCGGTCTGGTTGGACGACGGCTGCTGGACGGGCGGATCAGCCGCAACGAGAGCTTTAACCATGCCGGCAACCTGCTTGCCGCCGTGCTGGCGGGGACCCTTGGCCAGTTCCTCGGCTATCACTGGATCTTCTATCTGGTCTGCGGCTTCGCACTGGCCAGCGCCGTGGTCGTGACCCTGATCAACCCGACCGAGATCGACCATGAGCGTGCGCGCGGCGGCGACGATCTCGCGCGCAGATCCGAGGCCATGCCCTTCCGCGAGCTGCTACGGCGGCGCGACCTGATCATCTTTCTTGTCTCGGTGGTGCTGTTTCATTTCGGCAATGCCGCAATGCTGCCAATGGCCGGGCAGGTGCTGGCGCAAAAGCATCCGGGTGAGGATACCATCGCCCTGTCTGCCTGCATCATCGCCGCGCAACTCGTCATCGTGGGCGTCGCGTGGTGCGTCGGACGAGCCTCGGCACGCGGCATCGGTCGCAAGCCCATCTTCCTCGTTGCGCTGGCTGTGTTACCTGTCCGCGGCCTGTTGTTTTCGGTCACCTCCAGCCCCTATGGGGTCGTCGGGATCCAGTTGCTGGATGGCGTTGCGGCCGGCATCTTCGGGGTGATATCCGTTCTGATTGCTGCCGATCTGATGCGCGGCACCGGGCGCTTCAACCTTGCTCAGGGGCTGACGGCGTTGGCAGTCGGCATAGGCGCAGCGCTCAGCAATGCGACCGCCGGATATGTCGTGCAGTGGTTCGGCTATTCATCCGGGTTCATCTACCTGGCGGTGATCGCCGCTTGCGCGTTGAGCTTCTTCAAGCTGCTGATGCCAGAGACGAAGGCTGCCGATCCGGCGCCGAAAGCTTCCGTCAACAAGGCACAACCCGAAACGGGTTGACGGGCCGCTGCTTCGCACTGCGCGATCAACAAAGTCCGACCTCGGGCATGACCGTCCGGCCCTTATGCTGGCAGACAGACGTCGCTACAATCCAGTTCAAGATGAAACCCCCGATGATCAGCTAGCCAAAGCCGCCAGACCTGGTGTTCAGCTTCCCCTGGACTCCGGGCCAGTGGTCACAAGTCCATTCCTTATCCAATCCGGCCGCTTCGGCTCCGAGTATGCTCGCACGCGACGGCCGCGCCTGATACACACGCGCCCAGGAGACGACATGAGCACCGAACCAACAAAGCCCGTCCGGATGATCGAGGACTACGCGCTGATCGGATCGACCGAAGAGCGCGGCCCTCGTCCATCGTGACGGCACGATCGAATGGCTGTGCCTGCCGCGCTTCGACTCCGAGGCAATCTTCGCCTCTCTGCTCGGCAATCGGGATCATGGCGCCTGGCAACTCTGCTCCGAGGATCCGGCGGCGCAGCGATCACGCGGCGCTATCTGCCCGACACGATGGTGCTGGAAACCACGATCGAGACGGACGGCGGCAAGGCTTATGGTGTTCGACTTCATGCCGCGACCCGCGATCGGCGGCACGCACGAGCTCGTCCGCATCGTGCGTGGCATCGAGGGGCGGGTCGGAATAGCCATGGACCTCCGGCTGCGCTTCAACTACGGCGCCTGGACGCCTTGGGTGGAACGCAAGGAAGGAATGATCATCGGCACCGCCGGGCCGGATGCGGTGCGGCTCAGCAGCACCGTCGATCTGACCAACATCGATTTCTCCACCCGGGCCCGCTTCGACGTCACGTCCGGCCAGTCCGTCGCGACAATGCTCGAATGGTTTCCCTCGCACGAGACACCGCCCATCCCGCGCGACCCCTATGCGCTCATGCGGCGGACTGAAGCGGATTGGGCGCGATGGGCCAAAAGCTGCACCTTTGCCGGCCCTCACGCCGATGTCGTGCGGCGCTCGCTCATCACGCTCAAGGCGCTGACCTATCGCCCCACCGGCGGCATCGTGGCGGCGCCGACCACATCGCTGCCCGAGATGCCAGGCGGCGTTCGCAACTGGGATTACCGCTATTGCTGGCTTCGCGATGCGGTGCTGACGATTTATGCGCTAACCGGTTCCGGCTTCCACGAGGAGGCCAGCGCGTGGCGGTGGTGGCTGATGCGGGCCGCCGCGGGCGCACCCGATGAGCTGCAAATCATGTACGGCCTGCACGGTGAGCGGCGGCTGACCGAGATCGAGCTCGATCATCTGCCGGGATATGAGGACAGCCGGCCCGTCCGCGTCGGCAACGCTGCGCACGGCCAGCTGCAGCTCGATGTCTATGGCTCGGTGCTGGGCGCTTTTGATGCCGGTCGTCGCGCCGGGCTGCCCGACATGGATGCGGTTTGGCCGCTGCAGCGCGCGATCGCCAAGAACCTGCTGACGCTCTGGAAGCAGCCGGATTCCGGCCTTTGGGAGGTGCGCGGGCCGGCGCGCCACTTCGTCTACTCCAAGGTGATGTGCTGGCTCGCGTTCGACCGCATGGTGGCGAGCGCGGAAGATTTCGGCCTCGATGGGCCGGTCGAGGAATGGCGGGACGCGCGTGATGCAATCCATGCCGACATTTGCGACAAAGGGTACGACGCGGCGAGCAACAGCTTCGTGCAATATTATGGGGCGACGTGGTGGACGCGGCGCTGCTGCAGCTCCCGATGCTGGGCTTTCTGCCGGCCGACGATCCGCGCGTGCTGGGCACGATCGCGCGGATCGAGCGCGAGCTGCTGCAGGACGGCGTCGTCTATCGCTATCGCACGGATGCGGCCGATGCCGATGGGTTGCCGGGACACGAAGGCGCCTTCCTCGCCTGCAGCTTCTGGCTGTGCGACGCTGGGCTGCTGTCCGGCCGCACCGACGACGCGCGGGCACTGTTCGAGCGCCTGCTCTCGTACGGCAACGACTTGGGTCTGTTCGCCGAGGAATATGATCCAGTCGCCGGTCGCCAGCTGGGCAATTTCCCGCAGGCGTTCAGTCATTTTGCGTTGGTCAACACAGCGCACACATTGGCCGGCCAAGCCGGCGGTGTCGCCGAGCATCTGGCCGACGGACCGGCAGTGGACTCATCGGTTTAAGGCTTGCCGATCCGCGGGACGCGAAGCTTCGGCGTCCCGCTCGACGCCAAGCGGCATTCGCACATTTCGGCAAGGCGCGCCTTGTCAGTGGCTTAGGAGCCGACCGTTCCTCATCCGTCATGGCCCGGCTTGTCCGGGCCACCGCCGCACCAAGTGCTTGCAAAGCTGGTCCAGACAAGCCGAGCCATGACAGTGTGGGAGCCTCTCTGCCCGGTCAAGCCGAAGAGATGTGTAAATGCCGTAGGCTCGACGCCGGGCGGCGCGAACCAACCGAAAAATTCGCAGTCATAACCCAAAGCTTTTTCAAGCTCTTGGACTGAAACCAGTCCCGTCACGCAACGACATCGAACAGCCGCAGCAAAACGTGAAGAGGTGGCAAGCAGTTGTGATGTATGAGTGCGGAGAAGGCCCCGTCTGAAGGGTCGCTCTGATCAGGGAGGAATGAGCCATGGCGACAACGGTTCATGACGGCCGTCAGATTGCGTGGTGGCGCGAACCCACCAGGGAGCAGTGGCATGCCTGGGTCGCGGCATGGCTCGGCTGGACACTCGACTCCTTTGATTTCACAATCTTCGTGTTCATCATGCTGCCGATTGCACGGGAATTCAATGTCCCGCTGACAGCGGTGACAGCAGTCTTTACGGTGACGTTATGGTTGCGACTGCTCGGCGCCACCGGCGCGGGGTGGCTCGCCGACCGTATCGGACGCAAGAAACCGCTGATGATCTCCATCGCCTGGTTCTCTGTCTGCAACTTCATCGCCGGCTTCTCCCCCAGCTTCGCATTCCTGTTCTTCTTTCGCGCCTTGCTGGGCATTGGCATGGGCGCGGAATGGCCGGTGGGCGCTTCCCTTGCGATGGAAAGCTGGCCGATCCGCTCGCGCGGCTTCATGGCGGGTGTCATGCAGGGATCATGGGGTCTGGGCGGGCTGCTGTCGGCCGCTGCCTATGGGCTTCTGTTCGACTGGATTGGCTGGCGTGGCCTGCTCTGGATCGGCGTCCTGCCGGCCTTGGCGATCATCTATGTGCGGAAGTATGTCAATGAGCCTGCCATCTGGGTCGAGAATCGACGCTTGCAGCGCATGCAGAGCCGCGAGGTTCGCACGCCGCTGATGTCGATCTTCATGCGTGGCATGCTTGGCAACACGCTCAGCGCGTGCTGGTGGATGGCGAGCAGCTTCGTAGTCGGTTACTCGATCGGCACGTTGTTCGCGACCCACCTGCAAAGCGATCTGCACCTCAGCCCCGGATTGGTTGCGCTGCCGATCATGCTGCAGAACCTGCTGTTTTTTGTTTCATGCTGCTGCTGGGGCTGGATGGCAGACCGTATCGGGCGGCGCTGGGCCATGATTTTTCCGGCGCTGCTCGCAATCCCGGTCACGCCGCTGTATTTATTGACCGACAACTACACGATGATCGTGGTGTTCTTCGCGATCCAAGGTTGTTTCGGCGCCGGCGGCATCTTCGGCCAGAACGCAAGCTACATGACGGAACGTTTCCCGACCGAGGTGCGCGCGACGGCGAGCGGCTTCTGCTATCACCAAGGCGCCATCTTCGGCGGGCTGGTAGGGCCGATCATGGCCTATGTCGCCATTACGTCGGGGTTAGGTTTTGCCATCCCGATGCTGATTGGCACTTGGGTTGGTCTCGTCAGCTTCATCCTCGCCCTGATGTTCGGCCCGGAGACCAAGGGGAAGCAGATGGTCGCCGATCTGACCCTGGCATAACGGCGGAACAACAAGAAGCAACTGTAACGGCCTGACGCATTGGGGAGAAACAAAGATGACCGCAATCGACGCAGCTGCTGCTGGTCTGTCCGACGTCGAACATGACAAGCAATTGCGCCGAGCCTTGATCGCCAGCACGGTTGGCACGACGATCGAGTGGTATGATTTCCTACTATATGGCACGGTGACGGGCCTGGTCTTCGGGAAGCTGTTTTTCCCCGGCTCTGATCCTGTGATCGGCGTTCTGCAGGCATTCGGCGTGTTTTTCATCGGCTTCGTCGGGCGGCCGATCGGGGCAGCGATCTTTGGCCATTACGGCGATCGGATCGGTCGCAAGGCAACCTTGATCGTGACATTGCTGGTGACGGGGATCGCTACCTGCGCCGTGGGTCTTATTCCAGGCTACGACAGCATCGGCATCTGGGGAGCCATTCTCCTGACGCTCATTCGCCTGGTCCAGGGGATCGGAGTCGGCGGCGAATGGGGCGGATCGGTGCTGCTGGCAATGGAATGGGCGCGAACCAGCAAGAACCGAGGCTTCCTCGCCTCGTGGCCGCAATTCGGCGCGCCCGCGGGACTTTTTCTGGCGAATTCCGCGGTGCTGTTCTTCAGTTGGCTGTCAGGTGATCAGTTCCTGGTCTGGGGATGGCGCATCCCGTTTTTTCTCAGCATCGTCATGGTCGCGGTCGGGCTGTGGATCCGGCTTGGTATTACCGAAACTCCGGTGTTTCAGAAAGTGCTTGCGGAAGAACGCGTCGAACGCGTGCCGGTGCTGCAAGTCTTCAAACGACAGCCCAAGCAGATTCTGCTGACCGCGTTGCTGCGGATGCCAGAGCAAGCGCCGGGCTATATCGTCGGCGCGTTCATCTTCACCTATGGAACAACGGTACTTGGGATGTCGCGCGACTTCTTGTTGACCGGCGTCATCGTCCAGACCGTCCTCGGGTTTCTGTGGGTCACCGTCGCGGGGCGGCTGTCGGACCGTGTCGGCCGCAAGAACATGTACATGATCGGGTGCGTGTTCGTGGCGGTCTACGGCTTCATTTACTTCGCGCTGCTTGATAGCGGGTCACCAACATTGATATTCATTGCCGTCGCTTTATCCTTGCTCCCGGTCATGACCATGTACGGCCCGGAGGCGGCGCTGATCGCCGAGGCATTCTCCCCAAGATTGCGCTACAGCGGCGCATCGCTTGGCTATCAGCTCGCCTCGATCATTGCCGGAGGACCGGCGCCGTTCATCGCCACGGCCCTATTCGCGACTTTCCATTCCACTTTGCCGATCGCGATTTACATCGTTGTCTGCGCCATCATTGGCATCGTCGCGACCGCATTTCTGCCGGATTACACCAACAAGGAGATCTCCGCGGAATACGAGGGCGTCTGAACAGCAATCCTGCCGGATGACATCGTGCATCAATACAAGCATAGTGGCGCTTCACCGCGGGACGTTGCCTGATCAGAAACAAAATTGCCCTTGACCGGCTGCCTGATCGTGGCACTTGCTGGATGCGGTGCTTGAGGGAGTGACCGCTATGAACGACGCTTCGACGGATGTGCCGCCGGCGATCCGCAATGCCAACCCCTATGCGGCGCTTGGTGTCCGCCCGTTCATTAACTGTGCTTCTGTCCGCACCGCCCATAGCGGCAGTCTGATGCTGCCCGAGGTACGCGCCGCAATCGATCAGGCATCGCGCCAGTTCGTCAGCCTGGATGAACTGATGGACGGCGCCAGTCGTCGCATCGCGGAATTGACCGGCGCCCCATGGGGCATCGTGACCTGCGGCAGCGCAGCCGCGTTGACGCTGGCCACCGCCGCCTGCGTCGCCGGCAACGATCCGGTCAAGATGCTGCGCCTGCCGTTCACCGAGGGCTGGACCAACCGCGTGATCATGCCGAAAAACCAACGCTTCGCCTATGACCAGGCGATCCGCATGGTGGGCACCCATATTGTCGAGGTCGACACCATCGCCGATCTTGATGCCGCGCTGAACGAACCGGTGGCGATGATCGCGGTTCTCGGCACGCACGATGCGGCGTCCCAAGTCAGGCTGGAAGACATCGTCCGGCGCGCCGGCCCGCGCGGCATACCGGTCCTGGTCGACGCTGCCTCGGAACACATCGAACGCCCCAGTCCCTATCTGGCGCGCGGCGCGGACATGGTGATCTACAGCGGCGGAAAGTTCCTGCGCGGCCCACAAACCAGCGGCCTGCTGCTGGGCCGCAAGGAGCTGATCCAGGCCGCCTGGCGCAATGCCTCGCCGCACCAAGCCTTTGCCCGCGGCATGAAAGTCTCGAAGGAAGATGTCATTGGCGTGCTTGCCGCGCTCGAGGTCTGGTTCGAGCATCGTGACCCGGCAGCGGAACTTCGCCGCTGGAACGTGGATTTGGCCTCGATCGCCAGCCGGCTGAGCCTGCCTGGCGTGCGCGCGGAGGTAATTGCACCACAGGGCGTGGTGCGCGTGCCGCGGTTGCGCGTGGCGTGGGACGCAGCCAGGCTTGGGCTGGACGGTGAAGCGCTGAGGCTGCGCCTGCTCGACACGGAGCCGCGGATCATGCTGGACGACATGTCGACGACGAAGAATGGGGTCGAGATTGACCCGTTCGGCCTGCAGCCCGGAGAAGCCGATCAGGTCGGACGGGCTCTTGCGGCCGCCCTGGCGGCGCCGGTCAATGCCGCGAAATTCGCTTCTTCCATCTCAGACCTGGACCTATCGGGCACCTGGGACGTGGACGTGGCGTTCCTCAAGGGTGATCGACGCCATCGTATCCAATTACAGCAGCATGATGGTGCCATCACCGGCAGTCATAGCTCGGATCAATTCGAGGGCCCGGTGAGCGGCAGCGTCGACGCCGATGGCATCCATCTCGTCTTCACCACGTGGTATGAGGGGACCATGATCGCCTATCGTCTGGACGGATCGGTGGTCGGCAGACACATGCAGGGTAGCGTGACGCTGGGAAGCGTTACCCATCACCATCAAGGTCCCGTCAACCTGGCGCAGTTCGGTCCTGGACGGTTTCAAGCTATACGCGCGAAAGAGGCCTAATGCCGGGCTCGCCGCGGCGATCGGTTGGGGCGTTGGTCATGAGGCCGCTGCCGCAACGATGCCGCGCGTGCACAAATCCGCGATATCCGCTGCGCTATAGCCGTGCGCGGTCAGCACTGCCTCGGTGTCGACGCCGGCTAGCGGCGCGGTGCCCCCTGGCGTGCCGCTCTCCAGCGGCGGCACCCCGGGAATGCTCGGGATCGGCATCTTCGCGGCCAGGCCGGGCTGCGCCAGATAGCTGAACAACCCGGTCGCCTCGACATGCGGGTCGCGCAGCACCTCGAGCAACTCGTTGGCGACCGAGTGCATGACGCCATACTCGGTGAAGCGCGTCCGCCAGTGCGCGCTTGGCCGCGACCGCAGGATCTCGCTCAGGATCGGCACCAACACGGCGGAATTGGCCACCCTGCTCATGACGGTGGTGAACCGCGCATCGTCGGCAAGCTCGGCCCGTTCAAGCGCCTTGCAGAAATCACCCCATCCGCGACGCCCCGCGACGATGACGAGGATCCAGCCGTCTGCCGTCGGGTAGACGCTTCGGTGCGCCCGTGCGAACGGCGGATCGCCGTCATAGATGACGCGCTGAAGCATTGCGTAGGTGTTGAGCCACGCCGCCCCCTGCAGCAGGCTTGCCTCGATATAGCGGCCACGCTCTTCATCGCGCCGAGCATACAACGCAGCCGACAATGCCTGGAACACGTAGAGTGCGGTCATCATGTCAACCGGGATCGAGGCAATGTTGATCGGTCGGCCATCCAGGTCGCGGTTCTCCGTCATGAAGCCGCTGAAGGCCTGCAGCACCGGGTCCATCGCCGGCCGCTCCGCATACGGGCCGGTCTGCCCGAACCCTGACACTGATAGATACAGAATGCGCGGATGCTTCGCCGATACGGCCTCGTAGCCAAAGCCTAGCCGCCCGATCACGCCAGTGCGGAAGCCTTCCATGAAAATGTCTGCGCCTTCCAGCAGCCGCCACAGGACCGCGCAACCCTCCGGCGACTTCAGGTCGAGGCCGATGCTCTGCTTGCCGAGATTGCCCATCACCGACAGCGCGCTGTTGCCGCCAGGTTGGGGCGCACTGACGCGCACCCAGTCGCCCCCGTCCAGCGGCTCGACCTTGATGACGTCGGCGCCATGTTGCGCCAGCAACATGGCTGCATAGGGGGCGGCAATACCCTGGCTGAGATCGACCACCTTGATGCCGGCGAATGGTGCGTCGTAGCCCACCGTCACACCGCCTTCCGCTGCCAGCCGATCCAGTCGCACACCGCCTGTCCCATCACGCGTTCAAGGTCACCACCGATGAGCCAGGGTAATTCCTCGGTAAACATGGTCACGCATTGACGGTAGCTGCACGGCATCCGCGTGATGTCGGTGCCCCAAAAGAACCGGTCCGCGCCAAACGCATCGAAGATGCGATGCATGTGGTCATGGATATTGCGATACGGATAAGGCGCCGTCGAGTAATCCGGCGCCCCGGTCGCCTTCACCGCAACATTCGGATACCTCGCCAAACCGCAAACTCGGCATTTTTGCTGAATGCAGCCTCATCTTTGCGGCCCAAGGTGTGGCCAAGATGATCGATGATCAAGCGCAGCCCGGGATGCCGTTCGGCGATTTGTGCGACCAACGGAAAGAAACGATTGGCCATCAGCGCGATCGGCAGCCCAGCCCGTTCCGCCGCCGGCCACAGCCAGTCCATCGTGCCGTCTGCGTGCCAGTTTTGCTGCTCCGGCCGAACCAGCGCATAGCGCAAGCCGAGCATCCCGGGACGGCTCTTCCAGGTATCCAGCAGGGCGCGACTTTCAGGCTGGTCGGGCGCCAGATACCCCAAGGTGGCAAACCGGTCGGGATGCGCACGCGCCGCTTCGACGGCAACATCGTCCGACCGAGGATCCCAGCTTGGCGGATGGTTCACCAGCGCATCGACACCGGCCTCCGCCATCTCGCGCAGCAGTTCTTCCACGCCGTGGTGCGAAACTTGCCGATGCGGCGCAAGCGGGGTCCCGCTCGACCAGATATGCACCTGCGCGTCGACGATCTGCATTGTGTCGATCCTTCCGTTCCGCCCAATCGTCCGCATAATCGACCCTATCTACGCACTCAGGCCAAACTTTCGCGCGTCGTAGTCCATTTTGTGCTAACAACCATGGTTGCCATAGCCGATCATCTCCCGACTGCCTAGCCATGCGCGACGCGTTGACCACCACACTGCAAGGAGCGGCTTGACCCACCTCTATCACCTTGTCATATGCCGTTTTTGGCCGTCTCTACGACCTGTCGCCGGCGCCGGCTCGCCCGCGGGGGACACCGTCAGCAGTAACCGTCGGCCGGCGACCCTGAGAGTATATAAGCCATGACCTTACCGTTGATGCCCAAAGCGACTGCCGTTTGGCTGATTGACAAAACCGCCTTGACCTTCACGCAGATCGCGGAGTTTTGCGGAATGCACCCGCTGGAGGTGCAGGCGATCGCGGATGGCGAAGTCGCGCAAGGCATTAACGGCTATGATCCCGTGGCCAATGGGCAGGCGACGCTGGAAGACATCCGTCGTTGTGAGGCTGATCCGAACGCCCGCCTCAAGCTGGCCGCGACCGCGTTGCCGATCCCCAAGCGCCTGCGAGGGTCACGTTATACGCCGGTAGCCAAGCGGAATGACCGTCCGGATGCAATTGCCTTCCTGCTGCGCAATTTCCCTCAGTTGTCCGAGGCTCAGGTCGGCAAGCTCCTTGGCACCACAAAGGAGACCATCCAGAAGGTGCGGGAGCGGACGCATTGGAACAGTGCCAATATCAAGCCTCGTGATCCGGTGATTCTAGGCCTGTGCAGCCAGACCGACCTGAATGCCGCGGTGTCGCAGGCCAATGACAGGCTCGCGCGCGAAGGCCGGGCGGTCCCGGTGCCGCCGCCGCCGGAGGCGGACGAGGCCGCCTGACCGGCGTGGCGGGGTTGCTTGTCCGCTCAGTTCAATCCGTTCATCAGCCGTTCCATCTCTTCCTTGATGTGCAGCTTTTCGATCTTCAGCCGGGTCAGCGTTTCAGAGTCGGGTCGCGGTCGATTGTCCTCGTCAAAAATGCGGCTTTCCAGGGACTCGTGGCGGTCTTTCAAAGCCTCGAGACGCGGATTAACGCTCATGGACAGGATACCTCCGTTCAGAACCAGTTGCTTGCCGGCGACCGTGGCTGTGGGCGCGGCGTCGGACTGTAATCCTGGTGTCACCCCGCTTGCCAGTCAAACATCAAGTTTTGAACCGAGCCTGGTGGAAACTTTCCATCATAGGTTGCAGTCATGCTAAACGATCGGGATTCGCTGCTTCGCAAGCTGCACGGCCTTCGCAGTGAGCACCGTGATCTTGATACGGTCATTGCGCGCCTGGCTGATCAGGGTGCCTCGGACCAGCTCCACCTGCAGCGTCTGAAGAAGCGCAAGCTGATGCTGCGCGATGAAATCGCCTGGCTGGAAAGCCGGCTCATCCCGGACAGCATCGCCTGAGATGGCGACCCTAGGACCGCCCTCCATCCAGGGGACGCCATCAGGCAAGCCGCTGGTCGGGATTATCATGGGCAGCCAGTCGGACTGGCCGACCCTGACCCATGCCGCGGCGGTGCTGAACCGGCTGGCGGTGCCGCACGAGGTGCGCATTGTCTCCGCCCATCGCACCCCTGACCGGCTGCGGCTCTATGCCAGCTCGGCTCGGGACCGAGGCTTGAAAGTCATCATCGCCGGCGCTGGCGGGGCCGCCCATCTGGCCGGTATGTGCGCGTCCTGGACGGCGCTGCCGGTGCTGGGCGTGCCAATCGAGTCCCATGCGCTGAGGGGCATGGACAGTCTTTTATCCGTCGTCCAAATGCCGGCCGGAGTTCCCGTCGGCACACTGGCGATCGGCCGCTCCGGGGCGGTCAACGCTGCCTTGCTCGCCGTCGCCATCCTCGCCATCGGCGATCCGGCCTTGGCAGATCGCCTCGATGCAATGCGCGCGGAACAGACCGCGGCGGTCGCCGATCTGCCGGATCGGCTCGCCGAAGCGGCTGAGGAGCCCTCAGCTCAAGCGATTTCATGACGGAGTTTCCACTCCCACCCGGCGCCACGATCGGCCTGGTCGGCGGTGGCCAGCTTGGGCGGATGTCGGCGATGGCCGCGGCGCGCCTCGGCTATCGCTGCCACATCCTGACCCGCGAGATCGACAGCCCGGCCACGCAGGTGTCGCATCGCGTTACCATCAGCGATTACCGCGATCCGGCGACACTGCGCGAATTTGCCACGGCCGTTGACGTCGTCAGCTTCGAGTTCGAGAACATCAGTGCCGAGGGTCTCGACCTGCTGGCCTCAATCCGCCCGGTGCGTCCGGCGCCGTCGACGCTGCGGATCAGCCAGGATCGGATCGCGGAAAAATCCTTCCTCAATGGCGCAGGCGTCGCGACGGCCCCGTGGGTTGAGGTGCATTCCTTGGCGGACCTGACCGCGGCGGTCGATCGGCTTGGGTTGCCCGCCGTGCTGAAGACCACCCGACTTGGATACGACGGCAAGGGCCAGGCCATGCTGCGTTCCGTCGACGACCTTGCCCCGGCGTTTGACCGATTGCATCCCAAACCGCTGGTGTTGGAAGGTTTCATCGATTTCGCCCAGGAAATCAGCGTCGTGGTGGCGCGTGGCGCGGACGGCGCCGTGGCCTCCTTCGATACCGTTGAAAACCGCCACCGGGAGCACATTCTGGACGTCACGCTGGCACCGGCACGGGTGTCGCGGGCGGTGGACGCGGCGGCCCAGGCCATAGCCGAACGCGTTGCCGTGGCGCTCGACCTGGTCGGACTGTTGGCGGTTGAGATGTTCGTCGACGGCAGCGGCCAGGTCATTGTCAACGAGATCGCGCCGCGCCCGCATAACTCCGGCCATTGGACGATCGACGCCTGCCCGGCGAGCCAGTTCGAGTTGCATATCAGGTCAATTGCCGGCCTGCCGCTACCGCCGGCGATCCGCCATTCGGATGCGGTGATGAAGAACCTGATCGGTCCCGCTGGCTTGGCGCTGTGGCCGGCCGTGGTGGCCGAACCCGGCCTGATCTCGCATCTCTATGGCAAGGCGGCGGCGCTGCCCGGTCGCAAGATGGGCCACGTGACACGGCTGTTTCCGCGCGGTGCCCTGCCGGGTGAATTCGGTATTGCCGCGGCTCTGGGTCCATTGGCGGGGGCCTGATCTACACCAACCGGGTTCACGCTAGTGTCCTGCCTGCGAAGTTGGTTTAATCACGCGGCGAACGCAGGAAATTATCAGGCGTTGAAAACAATGACTCGTACATCGATTTGCGTGAAACCACTTATGGCCGTTGGGTTTCCGCGCTGAGCGATGCGGTGACCAACTGGAGCCCCATGAACAAAACCGTTCGACGGACCGCTGTGTCAGGGCTCAATGCTCACCGAAGCCGTCTTTGTGTCGATCCAAAAGCCGGCCGGTTGTTAAAGAACACGGCGGCGGATGCGACTGGTTGAGATAGGGTTGATGTATGGGAGGAAAGCCAGATTTACACGGATCAAGGGCACGGATTAGAGGGAAAACAAGGGTGGCGCCGCGCGTCCTGCGTTGCCGTCCAAAGCCGCAGCGACACTTGGCCTGGGCTCTCCTCAGCAGTCGATCCAATATCTGTGTCAATCTATGCCCTTAATCCGTGTAAATCTGTGTTTGAATTTCTGCTTTCTTGCCTCCACCAGGACCTGCGGATGGGGCGCGACTGCCTCTGCGCCCACCGGCCGATCCCGCCGAATACGCGCAGACCACCTCCTGCCCCCTATCCCTGAGCGGCTGGCACAGTATTGCGTGGAAAGACCCCAATCATGGGCATCCGCTTCATCACCGGGCCCAATATATTTGAGCGGTTTCGCAGAAATCATGTGTTAAAGGCTCCGGGGGTTGCCGGGAACCGTTCGCACCGCTTATAGCGGCGGCGCCTGAGGAGATATCATGGCCGCGGTAGCCGACCTGTCGTCTCACAACCCAGCGCTGATGCATCAGGCGGAACGCCTCGGCCGCCCGATGACCTCGGTGCGCCGCATGGCCGATGCCATTCGCGCCCTGGCGATCGATGCAACCGAGCAGGCACAGTCCGGCGACCCAAGTCTCGCCATGGGCATGGCCGACGTGGCAACCGTGCTGTGGACCCGGTTCCACAAATTCGACGCAGCCGATTCTCGCTGGTCCGATCGCGACCGCTTCGTGCTCTCCACCGGTCATGGCTCCATGCTGCTGTACGCGTTGATCTATTTGACCGGCCATGACGGCATGACGATCAACGACATCCGCGATTTTCGCCAACTGCATTCCCCCGCCGCCGGTCACCCGGAATACGGCGAGCATCCAGCGGTCGAGAGCACCACCGGCCCGCTTGGCCAGGGCTTTGCCTGTGCCGTGGGCATGGCGATCGCCGAACGCAACATGGCGGCCCGCTTCGGCAAATCGCTGGTCGACCACCGCACCTGGGTGATCGCCTCGGGCGGCGACATGATGGAGGGCCTTTGTCACGAGGCGGCGTCACTGGCCGGCCATCTGGGGCTGTGGAAGCTGACCGTCTTGTACGATGAAGGTCATGTCTCGACGGACGGCGCCAGCACCTGGTCGTTCTCCGAAGACGTGTTGAAGCGGTTCGTCGCCTATGGCTGGGCCACTAAGCGCGTCGATCGACACGACCCGGGTCAGATCAACGCGGCGTTGTCATTCGCCGTGCGCTCGAAGAAACCAACGTTGATCGCCTGCCGCACCGATATCGGCTTCGACAAAGCCGTCAGGGCGGCGCGCGCCGATGGGTTTGGTGGTCTCCGGCGCGGCCTTGGCGCACCGCGCGCCGGCTCCGCCGAGGCCCGAACAGGCGCGGACTCAGCTCACCGGGCCAAAGCGTTGCTTGATTGGAATGAATCGCCATTCGTCACGCCCAGGGATCTGGAGGAACGTTGGCACGCCGCCGGCAGCCGGGGCGCGGCGGCTCGCCGGTCCTGGCTCAAGCGCCTCGCCCGTCATCACCAGCGCGGCGAGTTCGAGCGCGTGATGGCGGGCCGCCTGCCGGATACCTGGCACGAAGCCGTGCTCGCCCTCAAGCAGGAGATTGCCGACGCCCGTCCAAGACTGGCCACGCGCGCCTCCAGCCAGAAATGCCTGGAGGTCCTGGTGCCGGCGACCCCTGAAATGATCGGCGGCGCCGCCGACCTGAGTGGTGCGAGCTTCACGCAGGTCAAAGGCTTGGCCGCCGTGTCAGCCGGCAACTATGGTGGCCGCTACCTTCACTTCGGGTTTCGTGAGCACGGCATGGCTGCCGCTGCCACCGGCATGGCTCTGCATGGCGGCATCATTCCGTATGTCGGCACGTTCCTCGTGTTCAGCGACTACCTGCGCCCCGCGCTTCGCATGAGTGCGATCATGGGCCAGAGGGTCATCTACGTGCTGAGCCATGATTCAATCGGGCTGGGTGAGGGCGGTCCCACCCTGCAGCCGATCGAGCACCTGGCCAGCCTGCGCGCCCTGCCGAACGTCTACGTGTTTCGCCCAGCCGACATGATGGAAACAGCGGAATGCTGGGAATTGGCCACGCGCCGGACCGAGGGGCCCAGTGCTACTGGTGCTGTCGCGCCAAGTGCTCCCGGCATGGCGAACGGATTGCGGTGAAAATCGCTGCGCCCGCGGTGGCTATGTCATGGCGGAGGCTGAGGGGCCACGACAGGCGACGGTCGTCGCCACCGGTTCGGAAGTGGCGATCGCCATGGCGGCGCGGGAAAAGCTGGCGGCCGACGGTATCGGCGTCGCCGTTGTGTCGCTGCCGTGCTGGGAGCTGTTCGATCGCCAGGACGGTGCGTACCGGGACCAGGTGCTGGGCGGCGCCACCCGGATTGGCATTGAAGCCGCCAGCGGCTTCGGGTGGGAGCAATGGCTGGGACGCGACGGGACATTCATCGGTATGTCGAGTTTCGGCGCATCGGCTCGCTACGAAGACCTCTATGCGCATTTCGGCATCACGCCGGAGGCAGTGGTCGCGGCAGTGACACGCCATCTTGGATGACGCCTGTCCGAAATCCGCCGCATCCCGCGGTGGAAACAGCGGATCAACAGGTTCGGAGCATCAAATGATTTGAACGGCGCGCGACCGTTGATCCAGGTCAACGACGTGTATGATAATTATGTGTCGGGTATCACGTAGATAAAAAATACGAAAAGGAAAACACGCCATGGCCGTAAAGGTCGCGATCAACGGATTTGGACGCATCGGACGACTGGTTCTGCGGGCCATCGTCGAGAGCGGACGGGACGATGTGGTTCCAGTTGCGATCAACGACCTCGGCAGCGTCGAGGCAAATGCGCATCTTTTCGCCTATGACAGCGTGCATGGCCGCTTTCCCGGCCAGATCGAGGTCTCCGGCGACAGCATCACCATCCGCCACAACGGCCGCGTCTTCGGGCCGCTCAAGGTGTCCGCCGAACGCGATCCGACCAAGGTGCCGTATCAAGGGGTCGATGTCGCGCTGGAGTGCACCGGCATCTTCACCAGCAAGGCCAAAGCCTCGGCCTTGATCGCCGCGGGGGCGCGGAAGGTGCTGATCTCCGCCCCGGCGGATGAGGTCGATGCGACGATCGTCTACGGTGTCAATCACAAGACGTTGACCAAGGACATGACCGTCGTCTCGAACGCCTCCTGCACCACCAACTGCCTGGCGCCGATGGCGAAGGTGCTGCACGAGCGGTTCGGCATCCTGCGCGGCTACATGGTGACGATCCACGCCTATACCGGCGACCAGAACACGGTGGACACGTTGCATAAAGACCTGCATCGCGCTCGCGCCGCCGCGGTGTCCGCGATTCCGACCTCCACCGGGGCGGCGCGCGCCGTGGGGCTGGTGCTGCCGGAGCTGAAAGGCAAGCTGGATGGCACCGCGATCCGCATACCCACGCCGAATGTGTCCCTGGTGTCGCTGGATGTGAACCTGGCGAAGCCGGCTACCAAGGACGTGATCAATGCGGCGATGCAGGACGCCGCCAAGGGCGAACTGGCTGGCATCCTGGACTACAACAAGGCGCCGCTGGTCAGTATCGACTTCAACCACAATCCAGCGTCGTGCACCTTTGACGCGACGCAGACCGCGGTGGTGGATGGCGCGCTCGCACGGGTGATGGGCTGGTATGACAACGAGTGGGGCTTCTCCAACCGGATGTCCGACACCGCGGTCCTGTTCGGCAGCCTCTAATCTGTTGATCACCCGGTCCGGGTATTCGCTCGGCCACCTCCACACGCATCCTGACCGGCCTGCCCGTCAGGATCACGTGCCGCCGGTGGCCGGCTTGCCCGTCGGTTCGGTTCAGGTAATGACCTGACAGCGCACGATCCTCCAAGCTGGAGCCCTGCAATGCCGTTTCGGACCCTTGATGACGTGGACGTCGCCGGAAAGCGTGTGCTGCTTCGCGCCGACCTGAACGTCCCCGTGCGGGACGGCAAGATCACCGACCTGACCCGTATCGAGCGACTGACCCCCACCATCCGGGAGCTCGCCGCCAAGGGTGCCAGGGTCATTGTGTGCAGCCATTTCGACCGGCCCAAGGGCAAGCGTGTCGCGTCCATGTCGCTCGCGCCCATGGCCGCCGCGTTGGAGGACGTCCTCGGCACGCATGTCCGCTTCGTTGAGGACTGCACCGGCGTCGCCGCCGAACAAGCGGTCGACCTGCTGTCCCGCGGCGGCGTCCTGGTGCTGGAGAACACCCGCTTCCACGCCGGCGAGGAAACCAACGATCTGGCCTTCGCCGCGGCCCTGGCAAAGCTGGCGGACCTGTTCGTCAATGACGCGTTCTCCGCCGCGCATCGCGCCCATGCCAGCACGGCAGGGGTCGCATACATCCTGCCAGCCTATGCCGGGCGGCTGATGCAAGCGGAACTGGAAGCGCTCGCCGCCGCCCTGGGCACGCCGGAGCGCCCGGTGGCGGCGATCGTCGGTGGCGCCAAGGTGTCGACGAAACTCGAACTCCTCGGCAACCTGGTCGGCCGCGTGGACGTGCTGGTGATCGGCGGCGCCATGGCCAACACCTTCCTGGCAGCCGAGGGCAAATCCGTCGGCACATCGCTGCAGGAGGCCGAGATGCACGACACCGCCCGCCATATCCTGGCAAAGGCGGCGGAGACCGGCTGTCGCGTCGTCCTGCCGACCGATGCCATCGTCGCCCGGACGTTGCAGCCCAACCCGCCGACCCAGATCGTGTCCGTCGACGCCGTGCCCTCGGATCAGATGATCCTTGATGTCGGACCTGCTTCGGTGGCGACCTTGATCGCGTTGCTGCCGTCGCTGAAGACCCTGGTCTGGAACGGGCCATTAGGCGCCTTCGAAACACCGCCATTCGATGCCGCAACCTCCTCCCTGGCGCATGCCGTGGCCGCGGCGACGCAAAACGGTGGGCTGCTCAGTGTTTGCGGCGGCGGTGACACGGTCTCGGCGCTGCGCCAGGCCGGTGTGGTTGATCGGATGAGCTACGTCTCTACGGCAGGGGGCGCCTTTCTGGAATGGCTGGAAGGAAAGACCCTGCCCGGCGTCGCGGCGCTGGAGGCGTGAGACGCGCTAAACCGCGTCCAATTCGAAAACCATAGTCCCGCTTCGGGTTTATCTCGAAATAACCGCTTCAAACGTCGCGAGGCAGTGGTGGTGGCTACTCTCATTGTGTCATGGCCGGCCCACGGGTCGGGCCAGCGGCCCGCCCGAGGACAGGCTCCGGCCGGCCACCCATGACTTTGATTTTGCAAAAGAAAATTATGGGTCACCGGGCCAACCCTGGTGATGACACACGTGGGTAACCTTGGGCCCCCCACGCTTGGAGCAGTTATTTTGCGGCCGTCCCTTCGTGGGCCAAAGCCGCCGAAGAGCGGCCGTCTCGCTGGATCGCGAGCGGTCGGACGAAGCGTCTCAAAGTAGACGCGGTTAATACCCCAAGTCGTTGATAGCGCGGAGCGCATGCTCCACTGGCTATTCCGGGTAGAGCAACAAGCGAGCCTCGCAATCACCGCGCAACCGGTGACGTGCGAAACCGAAACGGGAGCAACTGCCACGCCAAACCTGATCCGCTGCACTAAGAGCCCTGTCTTGCCTGCTCCGCGCCCTCGATCTTCCTCGCCTGCTTTTTCGTGTTGAATTCTTTCGGCCGTGACGAGCGCACGAACCAGGCGATCATCCCCGGTCGGTTCGCTCCACCAATATGATGCCACACGCTCACACGGCATGCTGATGGCAATTCCGCAAGGGTTTAACACAGAGCAGCAGTCGAGGCAGATCGAGGACACGGAGCAGGCAAGGTATGACGCTTCGCGCTGGGGCGTGTCTGGGCAGAAGGCTGTTTTTCAAGTCCGCTGGCACGGTTTCCGCTCGACTGATCCGGGCGCACGTCCCAACCCGCGCCGGCAGTTGCCAAAGCCTCGCCAGTTTGCCAGTCTGATCGGAAAGCACCAGCTAGCAACAGACAAAACTCGGTGCGGGAGGATCGGATCATGTCAGTGCAGGCACTCGGCTATATCGGAATTGGTGCGTCGAACCTGGATGAGTGGTCCGACTTCGCCACCAGCCAGCTCGGGTTGCAGCAGGTCGACCGCGCCGCCTCGTGCCGCGCGTTCCGTATGGATGACCGCCGCCAGCGGATCATTGTCGACAAGGAAGGAGCCGGCGCCGAACGGTATTTTGGGTGGGAGGTCGCTGATGCCGCGGCCCTCGACGCCCTCGCGGCGAAGCTCGAAGCGGCTGGCGTTGCCGTGCGGCACGAACCGGCGGCGCTTGCCGATCAGCGCTTTGTCCGCGACCTTATTTCGTTCAGCGACCCGGACGGCAACCGGCTAGAGGCTTTTCACGGGCCGCTCCTGGCGGACACGCCGTTCAAGGCGAGCCGCAACATTTCAGGATTTCTTACCGGCGTTGGCGGCATGGGCCACGCCGTGCTGATGGTCGCGGATTTTGACGTGTCGCTGGCTTTCTACCAGGGTTTGCTGGGCTTCCGGATCAGCGATTTCGTCCGCAATCCCAAGGCATGCTTCCTGCATGTCAACCCGCGTCATCACAGCCTGGCCCTATTCCAGCATCCTCGGCAGGGCATGCATCACCTGATGATGGAGCTTTATTCGTTGGACGACGTTGGCCAGGGCTATGACCGCGCGCTTAGCGTGGCCGACCGGATCGCGATATCGCTGGGCCGCCACCCCAACGACTACATGACGTCGTTCTACATGCGCACCCCGTCGAACTTCCTGGTCGAGTATGGCTGGGGCGCGCGCGAAGTGGACGTATCAACATGGCAGCCTGAGGAAATGACGACAATTGCCAGCTTCTGGGGCCATGACGGGCTGATGCGGTCTGTCGGCGGAAGTGCGCCGCCTCCGGTGGATCTGCCGCCAGCCCCGCCTGAGGGCCGCCGCGCCCCCGTGCAGGTCATGGAAGGCAACTACGCCAAATTGAGCGGCGTTTGTCCGTGGTGGGACGCCACCATCGCCAATCAATGACGTGCAGGCGCCGGAGGTGGCGGATGCGCTGGCCGGCGCCAGCCGTCCGTCTGTCCAAGCGCCTTGAAGGCATTACCCGCGTGATCCATGCGAACAAGACTATCGCCGGCCCCGCTGGTCGGCACGGTAGCCATCGGTGAGCGTGCCGAGGAAGGCGATGATGTCGCGCTCCTCCTGTTCGGTCATCGCCGGTAGCTCGCCCGGTGCCCGGTCGAACGGCGGGTCTGTCACGTCGACATTAGGACGCCCCCCCGCCGGCAGGTCATCGTATTTCGCCACTGTCCCGTCCGGATCGCGCGGGTAGACCTTCTCCGGCGCCACGTCGCGAAACGCATAGAAATCCAGTACCTGGCGCAACGTGTGGTACATGCCGTTGTGGAAGAAGACGTGCCGGGCGGCCACGTTGCGCAGCGTGGGCGTCATGAACATGCCGCAAAACCGTGCCTCGGCTTGCAAGTCCCGGCGATATGGTCCGCAGACGCCAAGGTCAAAATACGTCGGATCGGCGTTTGCCTGCAGCGCCATGTTGCGAGGCACACCCAGCGCTTCGAACTGGTGGTCGGTGAACAGCGGCGGCGTGCCGTCCGGGCCGGGTTGGTCGACATGGCAGCCGGCGCAGTTTGCCTTGCCCGGATCGTTGAACAGCCGATAGCCGCGCAGCTCCGCCGAACTGAGGCGTGCCTTGCCTTCCAGCCAAAAGTCGAACTTGCTGGTGTAGGGATGGAAGGACGGCTCCTCGATCTGGTAGCGCGCGACGGCGAACATCGCCTCAGCCAGCAGCAGGCGCGGCATGTCGAAGATCGCCTTGCCGAACAGCGTCACGAACAGCGGCGCGTAGGCCGCCTGGCGCAGTTTCGCGACCAGCGTGGCGACGCTGCCGCCATCCATCTCCAGCGGATTGAGCAGCGGTATCAGCGCCTGGTCCTGTAGCGTATCGGCTCGGCCGTCCCAGAACAGTCCGCCCTGCGGCACCAGGGCGGTGGTACTCTGTGCCGTGTTGTCGGCGGTCTTCAAGGGTCGCGGGGTCGTTCGGCTTAGCGCCACCATCCGTGCCGGGTTGACGTCCTCGTTCTCCGCCTCGTCCGGGCCGATACTGAACGCCGGCTGGCGTTCCAGATACATCAGCGACGGCACCGCACGGACACCCTGGCGAGCCATCGTGCTGCCGCCGAACACCGCCGGCGCCGCGTCCGGCGGTCCGTAGTGATGGTCCGGTTGATGGCAGGCCGCGCAGGTAAGCCTGCCGGAACCGGACAGGCTGGCATCATGGAAGATCTGCCGGCCGAGCTGCGCCATCGCCGACAGCGGCGCGACCGGCGGACGCTGGAGCTGCACCGGCCAAAGATTCTCGCCGCGCGACAGTAATGGTCGCGCATGCTGCTTCGGGGCCAGGCGCCTCCACAGCGGGCACCGGATCAGAAGCGGCGGGCCCGACGGCCGCCAGCTGCAGGGCGGCGGCAAGCCAGACGCCGGAGCGGCTGATCGGCGCCCTCAGTTCGTAGTCGCCGCCGGCGGCGTTTGCAGCACCGCGCCGGTCTCGGGGTCCAGATACAGCGGCGCAACCGGCTGCCGGCGGCTGAAATCGAACAGCCCGGCGAGCGATCCCGCGGTAGCGTCGAACGAACCGCCGCCGATCCGCGCGCCGTGCAGCCAATTGTCTTCAATGAAGCGCACAACCGAGGCCTGGGAGATCAACTGGTGGTCGACAAAATTCGCTCGCGCCCACGGCGAGACAATCAGGAAGGGAATCCGGGTTCCCGGACCGCAGCGTCCATTCACCGGCTTGCCGTCAACACCTGCCATCGGCGTGCCGGTGCCGCATTTGCCGGACCCATCAAGCTGATCGGCCTGCGGGTCGAAGGAGGCGTGGATAGGCTGGGTAAAGGCGTGATCATACCAGCCGTCCGAGTCGTCCCAGGTAATGATCACCGCGGTGGAGGCCCAGTCAGGCTGCTGCTGCAGGAAATTCAACAACACCACGCTGCCGGCCTGCTCGTCCAACGGATCGGAGTAGCCGGCATGGCCATCCTGGTAGGCCGGCAGCTTGACGAACGAAACCGCCGGGAAGTTGCCGGCCTTCACCGCGGCGTAGAAATCCCGCAGCCCATATTCATGATTGGCGGGGTCTTTCGTCTTGCCGTCTTCTGTCAGGCTGTGGCCGATGGCCGCGACAGAACTCGGGCGAGCATGCGTCGGATTGGCGGTGGAGGCGAAGTACTGAAACCAGTTGTGGTGCGCGATATAATCCGGCACCGCCTTGCCCACCACGACGGACTGCGTGCTGCGCTTGCACCCGGTGGTGCCGTTCGGGTTGGTCGCTGCCAGATTGAAGCCGCCCATGAACCCGCCCCAGGTGACACCGGCGTCGTTCAACAGGTCGCCGATGTTCTTCCCTTCCATCATTGCCTGGTCCTTGGGCACGGAGCAGACATCATAGCCCGGATCAACATCGTTGATCATCGTGATGCCGCCCTGCCCGTCGTCGACGTAGTAGGAGACAGCACTGAGGGTGGAGGGCTGTCTGGTCGTGGCGACAAGCTTCATCCCGTTGGTCTGGCCCGCCACGACTTCCAGCATCCCGGGCGTGGACGGTCCGTAGGTATCGGTATAGGCGTTGTCACTCATGGCGAAATGCTGTGCATAGTGCCACAGAGCGGTGACGGTGTTGCCGTCGAAATAGCCCATCACCTGGCCCTTGGTGCCAAATGCGCCGGCGCCGCCCGGTGTCCCCTTGCCGGTATATTTCGGAAACAGATCAGCCTTGCCCCCATTGTAAGCTTGCTGCTCTGCCGTATAGGCGTGGTTCTGGTCCGCCGTGTTGGCCTGGGTGCGATCCAGCCGGAACGGCGCCGCGGCGTTCTCACCATTGGCGGGATTGGTGTTCGGGTTCTTGGTCAGCAGATCCGCAGTGGCCAGGTTGTCGACGCGCGGAGTTCCCGCGGCGGCAGTGAACACCGGCTCGCTCGGCGGATTGGCAGCCGTGGGATAAGTCGCGAAGTAATGGTCGAATGACACGTTCTCGTTGAACAGCACGACCAGATGCTTGATCGGGGTCTCCGTCACCCCGGAAGGGTTCGGGCTGGAGGGCGCCGGCGGTTCGGCGGCGATAAGCCACCCGTGCCGAAAGCGGTGACAGCGAGAGCCACGGCAGCGCAGGCAATCAGCGACCTGTATCGTATCATGACGGATCCAGAAACAAGGTGGAGGCGGCGACCGTCTATGGCAGAGCCGATGCGCCCTCGCGTGAAACATTTGTGATGTTAACCGTTTGTTATCATCGGCCGCATAGACCTGTCATCAGCGGGATGGCGGCGCGCTGTGCCGGCCCGGGCACGGTGTTTCATGGCCCGTTGCGAATCGGGCTAGCATCGAAATACCACATCATTCGGAAGGCGACATGCCGATTCGCGTCTACCTGGCCGGCCCGGATGTTTTCCTGCCTGACCCTTCGGCGTGGATCGAGCGCAAGAAGGCGATCTGCGCCGCATTCGGCCTGCTCGGCATATCGCCGCTCGACGATCTGACAGACGAGCCCATTGGGTGGGCCGCCTTGCCGAACTGGCGCCGCATCGCGCTGCGCAACGAAGCGCATATCAGGGGCGCCGACGCGCTGCTCGCCAACCTGACCCCGTTCCGCGGCCCCAGCGCCGATGTCGGCACCGTCTATGAAGTCGGCTTCGCCCGCGGGCTGGGCTTGAAACTGTTCGGCTACGCGACCATCACCTCTCCGTTTCTCGATCGAACTCTCGCTTGCCTCGCCGGCACCGCCCGCCTGGCCGCGGACGGCTCCTGGTGGGATGCCGAGGGCCTTCTGATCGAGCAGTTCGGACTGTTCGACAACCTCATGATCGAGGGCGGTATCGCCGGATCAGGTGGCATGCTGGTGCAGCATGACCAGGACCGCTGGCGCGACCTGACGGTGTTCGAACGTTGTGTCCAGGCCGCGGCGGAGGCGATGTATAGCCTTGCGACAGATCCCGAGAGACGGCTTGAAGCTGGTGTGAAGGCCGGAACGGGCACGCTTTGCTGAGCGGCAGAGCGACCGGGAACCGGCGTAAGGGACAGGTGTTCTCTGGACCATCTACCGGAGCACATCCATGCCACAACCATTCGCCGCCTTGCCCCGCCGCACGTTGCTCGGCGCAGGAGCGGCCGCCCTCGCACTTCCCCCCATCGACGTCGCTACGGCCGCGGCCGTAGCGAAGCTGGAGCACGTCGCGACGTTCACCAACCCGCATCAGGTAACCGGAGTGGCGGTCGCACCGGATGGCCGCATGTTCGTGAACTTCCCGCGTTGGGAAGAGGATGTGGCCATTTCCGTCGCCGAGGTCGGGCACAACGGTGCTCTCACCCGTTACCCGGACGCCGCATGGAACAATTTCCGCGCCGCCTCGCCCGCCGATGCCGGCCAGCGTTTCGTGTGCGTCCAGAGCGTGACGTGCGATCCGCGGGGTAATCTCTGGGTGCTGGACCCGGCGGCTCCCGGATTGACCTTCGAGGTGCCGAACGGGCCGAAGCTGGTGCGCATCGACCTGCAGAGTAACAAGGTTGCCCGTGTCTACGCCTTCGATCAGACGGTGGCACCGCAGGGCTCGTATTTGAACGACATCCGCTTCACGCCGGACGGACAGCGGGCGGTGATCACCAACTCGGGCCAGCCCGGCTGCTTGATCGTGCTAGACGTGCAGTCCGGCCAGGCAAGGCGGGTGCTGGACGGCCATCCCAGCACCCAGTTCCAGAAGGACGTCGTGGTCACGGTGGATGGCAAGCCGCTGCGCCGCCCCGATGGAGAGACGGCACAGTTTTCCGCCGATGGCATCGCGATCGGCGGCAAGGGCGAGTACGTCTACTGGCAAGCGACGACGGGCAAAACAATGTTCCGAGCCCCGCTCGAGAAGCTGTTCGACACGCAACTGGCGGCCGCTCAGCAAGGTGAGGCGGTGGAAACCTTCGCCCAGACCTTTATTGCCGACGGCTACTGGATGAGCCGCAACGGGACATTGTTCCTGACCAGTTGTTCGGACAATTCGGTCAAGCGGATGTTGCCGGACAAGACGTTCGCCGTCGCGGTCAAGGACCCGCGCCTGCTCTGGCCAGATAGCATGGCCGAGGGACCGGATGGCGCGATCTACGTCACGGCGTCCCACATTCCCGAGATGAAGTCGTGGCAAGGACCTGGCGTGAAGCAGTCACAACTGTTCCGCTTCAAGCCGACCGGAGATGAGTTTAGCCACACTGCGGCCTCACTGCTGCCGAGGCAACAACAATAGCGGTGATGCTCGTCGGGCTGGCCGGCCCCGGTCTCGCGCGCCCATGAAGGTCGCGTAGTCGGACAGCAATGTTGCTCCAAAGTATGCCGCTCTCCCGTCCGCCGGTCAGGCATGGCGGACGGGATTGCCCGGCAGACCTCGGGCCACCGATCAGCAGGTCCGTCACGCCGCTTAACTTGTCAGGCCGGGAGCGAGCGAGCACGTTGCGGTGCCAATGATCGGAAGAGGCTCCGATGCAACGACGAAGCCTGCTGGCGTTCTCCATCGCATCCCCTGTGGTCGCAGCCGCCCCCTGGCGGGCCGCATACGCCGAGGTCACTCCGACACCGGCCGAGGCCGTGCCGATGACCGGCGAGGCGAACCCCGACCTGGCGTCGATCGACCGCTTCATGATCACCTTTATGCAGAAATGGGACATAACTGGCGGCCAATGCGCAGTGGCGAAGGACGGCCAACTCGTCTATGCCCGCGGCTTCGGCACGGTCAACCAGACGACACCGGGCGCGCCGCCTCCGCCGGCGGTGAGCCCGGTTGCGCAGTTCCGCATCGCGAGCGTATCGAAGCCGATTACCGCGGTTGCGGTGATGAGACTGGTCGAGCAGGGACGGATCGGGCTCGACGACCGCGCCTTCGACATCCTCGACGACCTCACGCCACCCCCCGGCGCCACTCCTGATCCGCGGCTGCACAGCATCACCATACGGCAGCTACTCGAGCACAGTGGCGGGTTCGACAGTACGGTTGTCGATCCGCAATTCAATGACCTGCGCAGCGCGGCCGACGCCTTCCACCATCCGCGCCCGGCCACGAACGTGGACATCATCCGCTACACGATGGGCCAGCCCCTCGCCTTCACGCCGGGCACGAAGTTCATCTATTCGAACTTTGGCTACAACGTTCTGGGCCGGGTGATCGAGCACCGGACGAAGCTCGCCTACGGCGACGCCATCCGCCAACTCGTCTTGCAGCCCGCAGGGGTCAAGCGCATGGCGTTGATGACGCGGACCTCGCCGCAGGCCCGTCTGCCCGACGAGGTGTTCTACGTGGACGGGAGCACAGCGCCACCTGCATGGCCCATCTACGAGGACGACCCGACGATGCGGCCGTTGTCGTATGGCCTATTCGACGGCAGCGCGATGGACGCGCACGGTGGGTGGATTGCCAACGCGATCGACCTGACGCGCTTCCTCAACGCGGTCGGCGGCTCGACCGGGAACCAGCTCCTCGCGCCGTCCACGGTCGCGACGATGGTGGCGCGCCCGGACCTGGCGCAGTGGCAAGGCAAGGATCAGTTCTATGCATTCGGCTGGATCGTCGAGCCGGGCAAGCTGGAGATGACCCACGACGGCGCACTCATCTACGGGACCTACTCGAAGGCGGCACGGCTGCCCGGCGGACTCACGTACACGATGCTGTTCAACCATCTCGCGGCCGATATAGCCGCGATGGCGGCGGATTTGCGGACGCAGCAAGTCTCGGCCTTCAACGAGGTCCAGACCTGGCCCGAGAAAGACCTCTATCCGTCGGCTAACTCCTGAGCCGCCTGCCCCTGGTCGCGCGGCGCGGGATCGACCGATGTTGGCGGCCACGCCATAGAAGGCCATAGGACGGGTGCTAAATCACGCTTCCAGCACCTACGCCTTCGAACCTGCTGACATGATGACGCGACCCTGGACAATCTCCGAACCTTGCCGAACCGTCTCGGAACTGGCACCGTTTGCGGAGCGTATCCGAACTTAGCCACCCGATTTCATCCTAACAGGAGTGCCTCAGGAACGATCGGGCGCTGCCGGGGTGAGACGTACAGCCGCGCCACCAGGAGGAAACCCATGTACCGCCGCCAGACGCTCTTCACGTTTGCCGCCGCGTCGACGCTTGCGGCGTCTGCCGTGGCTGGTGCCGCGCTGGCGGCAGCGGACGGCACTGGCGACGATGGCGGCAGCAATCCGCTGCAGCAAGGTGGCGATCTCGCCGCGGCGCTCGGGCGCTACCTGGCCCTGCCGGGGACCAAGAGCTACCTGATCCACGCCGGCCCAGGCGGCTCGCTCGGGCGCATCGCGCACCAGCCCAACCTCTTCCTCTTCACCGCCAGCGCCTATAAGACCTTCGTGCTCGGTCAGTACCTGCGCGACATTGAGGCAAACCTGCTGTCCGAAGACTAGCAGCTAGCCATCGACGACAGCGTGCGCATGCTCGGCAGCCCGGTGTTCCTCGAGCTGGCCGGCACGACCACCGCGCGCTCGGTGCTGGAGGCGATGATGACGCACAGCGACAACATCGCAACTGACATCGCGACAGCGAAGGTCGGTGCCGACCCGGTGCGCGCTCTGATTGCCCAGGCTGGCTTGCCATCCATCCGCATCCCGGACACCACGCGCCGCTTCGCCTCCTATCTCCTTGGCGCACCGGCAGGCGTGGACCTGGGTTGGCCAGGCATCGTTCAGGCGCTTCAAAACCCGCCTGGACCTCTCCGCCCGCCGCTCAACGACGTGATCACGCTGGCCGGCACTGCGCGCGACTTCGTGTCCTGGTACGAACAGGTCCTCCAAGGAGCCCTTTTTGCCGAACCGGAGACGCTGACCGAGTTCAAGCGCATCCAGGCCATGTCCGAGCAGATCGCCAAGGCGGTGCCGCCGGACACGCCTGCCTACGCCAAGGGGGGCGAATCCGTCATTCAACGGCTTCAACGCCAAGAGCTTCGCCGGGCAGATCGTGGTCGGTGGTGGGGCAAGCACGCCGGTGACGTTCTGCTTCGTCGTGAACTGGAACGGACCCCTAAGCGACTTCCCGGCGATCGAGGCCGAGTTCTTCGCGGCCATCAAGGGCATCCTCGGGGTCATCAAGCAGACCCTGCAGTAACCGCCACACGACTTGCGCTGACGCGCCGGTGGGCACGTGGTGCAATCAAATGACAACCCTTGGCTTGTAAAAAGGTCTTACAGCAGGCGGTCTGTTCGCCAGAGCCCGGCGCCAGTCCGGGTCGTCCGCGCCAAGCCGCTTTTTGAGCCGCAATAGCTCATCCTCAATGTTGAAGATTCGGCGTTTATCGGGAAGGACATCGCTGACAAGTCCGGCCATATGCGATTTGATGGACGCAAAGCCCTCGCGCATCTCCTTTAGTTCGGTCACGTCTGCCTGCATTTTTTTCCAGCAGCTTGTTGTTAAAGGTGTTGTAGGGTTCAGCCATGCGCCTGGCCTAGCATCGGACGGTTAAAAAATCTAGATTTTGTATCCGGCTGCCTTAAGTAATCGTTTTTTGCGGCAAGCATTCAGAGGCAGACCAGCACCCTACGTTTCTTAAATTCCGGAGCAGCGGGCGCAGTTTTATTTTGGCAGGCGGTTTAAGATTTTTTGAGGGCTTTCAATTATTTAACATTATGGGGCTTATGCAACCAGATAACGGGCGCGTGAAAGCTAGAAGCTGATGCAGGCGATTACCAACATCAACTGACCTTTCGCGCCTAGGCCTGCACCTTGACGCTCTGTCTGCCCCCCGATAAGGGGCGGCAATGACGCGCCACGATGCCCAATTCCGAGTTCTCATCTACTTCGTTTTCGACTGGGCTTTGCGGCTCATATCAGCTTCAACTTTAGTGATAGCCGCTGCAAAGGGCCTTCTTGGCATAGTAGATAACGGTTGCGGTCCATTCACAAACCTCTGCTCCGCCATCCGTAGTGGCATTGCCTATGTCGTTGACAATTGCCCATTTCTGCTTTGGCTATGGTTTCAAGCACTGCCTGAGGCCCCGCCACAATATTGGTATTTAGCACTGTTAAGTCCGGCAGGATTTTGTGCTTTGTTCTTTTTCCTTTTTTCGTTTTGGCTGGAGCGCCAACGGAAAAAGCTAAATTTGGCAATAGCCCAGGCCGACCACGAAAATCAGGTGGAACGTTTGAGAGGGAGGCGGAACGCGCAAAACGCTAGTCATCTAGAGGCAGGACGTGACTTAAGTGTTTCCCAAGTTATAAACGAGAGCCCTCAAATTAGGGATTGGGATAAAAACTTTTTTAACAGCTCCATCGGGCAAATTATTATCGCCGCTACCGGTGGGATTATATCATTTTTATTTGGAAAGTGGATTAGCCACTAAATGCCGCAAAGGAACCTAGCCTATGCAATTTGCGAAATTCAAGATTTTCGACACAGCCGAATTTGCCATAAATCAGCCTTATGCGTTCAGCGAGGTGTCTGAGGTTGAGGCGCCAATAACCTGTTTCAGCATGGGGTCAATCCGCGTAGGCTAAAGCAAAAGCTAGAATGCGCACTAAGACGGCTATAAAAAACCCAACTGCGAGGAGCCTGCGGGAGATTTTTGGGGCGGCGGAAACTAACCTTTCAAGAATGCGCAGCCCAAAGCGTTTGGCGACTAGAACCAATATGATCAAGGCCCCAAAATTAAACCCCAAGATAACCAGCACGGCAAAATATGCAAAGGCGAGACCGAAAACATCGAAAAGCTTATCACTATAGGTGTCCAGCAAGTTGGCAATCGGGATGGCAAGTGACCAGAAGGCGATAGGGGGCAACAACAGGGCAGCCAACACAATGCCAAGGATAGTTGTTCCCGTCACCCATCTCCCCAATTCTGGCGCGACGCAGACAAAAGCGAGGAGCTCAAGCGCCGATAAAATCTTCTCTTTGTGGTTGATTAGATAACCAAGCATCGCTATTCATCCCTCAATATAGGAGTCTGAAAGACGTAAGGATCTTTGTCCCGCGTAAAGCGGCCTTAGACCCCTGGATTGCGGCAAGGCAACAGCGTGGACCCCCTGTCCTGCGGGAGAACACATCCATACGGACGGCGCTTCCTATCCGGCCCGAGCTGTCAAAAATCCCGGTCAGCAATGACCTGGGCTTTATCATGGTGCGTTCTTCCACAACGGCAGGCCGGTCTGGCTGCGAAAATCAACAAATTCGCAGCAAGAATAGAACACTGAAAAGATTACACTTTTTTGGTGCATATTTAGGTGCATAACTAGAGCATAAAATACTTTACCTGCCGCCGCACAGTGCTGGTTCAGATAGCCCGGACTGGCACCGAGCCGTGACAGGAAACAACCATGCTTCGACATCAGGAACAGTCATTTCAAACACCGGATCGTTCCTACGGTGACCCCGCATAGCTGGCACGTGGCCGGATCAGCCGGCCATCGCGTTGTTGCTCCAGCGCATGCGCAATCCAGCCCGCGGCGCGTCCGGCGGCAAAAATCGCCAGCGCCGACCCGGGGGGCAACTGCAGGCTCTGCTCAAGCACCACCAGCGCCATGTCGATATTCGGCCGCCGTCCGGTCAACTCTTCCACCGCCTCGAAAATCTGCTGCCACCACGGGTCGGGATGCAATGCTGCCAGCAGCGCCGCGGCTCGTGGGTCGCCGTCCGGATATAGCCGTTGGCCAAAGCCCGGTACCGCTCGCCACGCTCAAGGCGAGCCATGATGGCGGCCCGTGGCGCTCCTGGTGCTTCGGTGCGCCCCGCAGGGCGCGATCACCGTGTGGGTGCAAGTCGCACCCGGGCAATGGTCGGTTGGCCTGGTAGCTGGCGGGCGGTGTGGTTGGGTAACCGGCGGCATCGCAGCCCTGCGACAAAGCTCGCCTTGGGCGGGGGCGCAAATTGACCGGCCGTAACGTGTGTGAAGCCTGAGCAGGCCCCGAGAGGGAAGTTGTGGACGCCGACCCGCCGCCTTCGCGTGCTCAGTCGCCCGGAGTTTGGGGCAGCCAGCACGGTCTGGGGCAGCAGCCGACAGAGGCACCTGGAGCGGTCCACCGGGGTAAGCGGCACGGCACGTCGAGACAGGGGATCGCGCAAGCGGGGGAGGCTTGTTCTGGACGCGGGTAGCGGCCGCAACGGTGCGGCAAGGCGCGGCTCCAGGCGGGCGTCGGACAGGCTCGTAGTGCCGCCGAAGCCGGGTAACTCTGGTGGCGGGAAGGGCCCTGACTTCTGCTGCGTTTTCGCAGCGAACGAGCTGAGGTGATTGGCGATGCGCCTGCCAACACCTGATGCGATCCGGACTTTGCAGAGGCAACGCTATGGCCAGGCGAAGGCTGCGCCCGGTTTCCGGTTCGACAGCCTCTACGACAAGATCTGGCGCACGGACATTCTGCGCCATGCGTATGACCTGGCGCGCGCCAACAAAGGTGCGCCAGGGGTGGACGCGGTGATATTCGAGAAGATCGAGGCGGCGGGGCTGGCGGAGTGGCTGACCCGGCTGGGCGAGGCGCTGCGAACGAAGACCGATCGGTGCCAGCCGGTGCGGCGGGTGATGATCCCCAAGCCTGGCGGCGGCGGGCGGCCACTTGGTATCCCGACAATCCGGGACCGGGTGGGGCAAACCGCCGTCAAACTGGTGGTGGAACCGATCTTCGCAGCCGACCTGGACCCCGCTGCACATGGCTATCGGCCAGGGCGCGGCGCGGGTCAGGCGATCCAGACGGTGCTGACCCTGCTTCGGCAGGGTGACACCGACGTGGTCGATGCCGATCTGAGCCGGTATTTCGACACCATCCCGCACGAGGCGCTGAGGCAGTCGTTGGCCCGCCGTATTGTCGGTCCCGACATGCTGCGGCTGATCAAGCCGTGGCTCCGCGCGCCGGTCGAAACGACCGAGCGGGATGGCAGGCGGCGCATGGAAGCGGGAAAGGCCAGCCGGCGAGGCGTCCCGCAGGCATGCCCCTGCGCAGGCGGGGGGCGGCGTCATCAGCCCAATGATCGCGAACCTCTACATGAACCGTTTTGTGAAATATTGGCGCCAGAGCGGAAGCGGCGAAGCCTGGCAAGCGCACATCATCAACTATGCGGACGACTTCGTCAGTCCGGCAGACGCCTTCCGGGACATCAGTCCGCTTCGCGGCCTGATCCTCAGCCGCGGTCACGCGGCCGCGGCGCTGGCGTGGACGGATCGCACGATGCGCGTCTGGGTCTGATCCTGAACCGCACAAAAACCCGGCTGGCGAAGCACGCACGGAGCGGTTCGACTTGCTGGGCTACAGCTTCGGGCTGCACCGCATCCGCCAGGACGGACGCCGCTACATCGGCGCCAGTCCTTCGGACAAAAGCGTGCAGCGTCTGAAAGACAAGGCGGCTGCCCTCCTGGTGCCAGGCACCATGGGACGATGGGACGACGTGTGTGCGCAACTGGCCCGCCTGATGCGGGGATGGGCCGGCTACTTCAGCCCAGGATCACATGATGTCACAGACCGGGCGATCGCGGCGCAGATCTACGATCGCATACGCCACTGCCTCGTGCGACGCCACAAGAGGCCCCCGCGAAGCATCGGGCCGTTCACGATGGCGGCAGTGTTCGGCACGCTCGGCGTGCCGCGACGGCGTCATGGCAGACGCAAGGGCGCCCTGTCGTGAGCCTGCCACAAAGCCAGTCGGAAAGCCGGATGCGGAAAATCCGCACGTCCGGTTTGATGAGCGGGGAGGGGAAACGGATCGCAACAGCGATACCGCGCCCTTCCTCAAC
>CAWISS010000013.1:0-356057 GCA_963838815.1 uncultured Alphaproteobacteria bacterium
CGGCCTACCTTGCTCCGGTGATTTCTCACCGGGACGAGGAGGGCTTCTCCAGTTGCTTGGCATGTCCTTGTCACCGTGCTGTCGCTTCCACCCGCCGAGGTGACCAGCCGTATCGGTCAGATTTCGACTGTTCATGTTGCCTTCGCCCTACGGTTGCAGGCTCGGCCCTCGGGGATACTCACTTTTCGAGGCCACAACGCGTTCACTTTTGTTACGGCCCGGTGACTCGTAACTTCCCCTGGGGAGGTCTTGTCGATAGGCTTCGAAGGTTTTGTTTCCATCTCCTCCGCTATCCGAACTACGGGGCTCTGACTTCTACCCCGGCAGGTTTGTCCCCTGCTGAACATGCTAGCCTTACCTGGACACACAACCGGACGTGCGGATTTGCCGCATCCGGCTTTCCGACTGGCTTTGTGGCAGGCTCACGACAGGGCGCCCTTGCGTCTGCCATAACGCCGTCGCGGCACGCCGAGCGTGCCGAACACTGCCGCCATCGTAAACGGCCCGATGCTTCGCGGGGGCCTCTTGTGGCGTCGCACGAGGCAGTGGCGTATGCGATCGTAGATCTGCGCCTCAATCGCCCGGTCTGTGACATCATGTGGTCCTGGGTTGAAAAGCCGGCCCATCCCCGCATCAGGCGGGCCCGTTGCGCACACCCGTCGTCCCATCGTCCCATGGTGCCTGGCACCAGGAGGGCAGCCGCCTTGTCTTTCAGACGCTGCACGCTTTTGTCCGAAGGACTGGCGCCGATGTAGCGGCGTCCGTCCTGGCGGATGCGGTGCAGCGCGAGCTGTAGCCCAGGAAGTCGAACCGCTCCGTGCGTGCTTCGCACAGCCGGGTTTTGTGCGGTTCAGGATCAGACCCAGACGCTCATCGTGCGACCCGTCCACGCCAGCGCCGCGGCCGCGTGACCGCGGCTGAGGATCAGGCCGCGAAGTGGACTGATGTCTCGGAAGGCGTCTGCCGGACTGACGAAGTCGTCCGCATAGTTGATGATGTGCGCTTGCCAGGCTTCGCCGCTTCCGCTCTGGCGCCAATATTTCACAAACGGTTCATGTAGCGGTTCGCGATCATTGGGCTGATGACGCCGCCCCCCGCCTGCGCAGGGGCATGCTTGCGGACGCCGCCGGCTGGCCTTTCCCGCTTCCATGCGCCGCCTGCCATCCCGATCGGTCGTTTCGACCGGCGCGCGGAGCCACTGCTTGATCAGCCGCAGCATGTCGGGATCGACAATACGGCGGGCCAACGACTCCTCAGCGCCTCGTGCGGATGGTGTCCAAATACCCGGCTCAGATCGGCATCGACCACGTCGGTGTCACCCTGCCGAAGCAGGGTCAGCACCGTCTGGATCGCCTGACCCGCGCCGCGCCCTGGCCGATAGCCATGTGCAGCGGGGTCCAGGTCGGCTGCGAAGATCGGTTCCACCACCAGTTTGACGGCGGTTTGCCCCACCCGGTCCCGGATTGTCGGGATACCAAGTGGCCGCTCGCCGCCGCCAGGCTTGGGGATCATCACCCGCCGCACCGGCTGGCACCGATCGGTCTTCGTTCGCAGCGCCTCGCCCAGCCGGGTCAGCCACTCCGCCAGCCCCGCCGCCTCGATCTTCTCGAATATCACCGCGTCCACCCCTGGCGCACCTTTGTTGGCGCGCGCCAGGTCATACGCATGGCGCAGAATGTCCGTCGCCAGATTTTGATCTTGTCGTAGAGGCTGTCGAACCGGAAACCGGGCGCAGCCTTCGCCTGGCCATAGCGTTGCCTCTGCAAAGTCCGGATCGCATCCGGTGTTGGCAGGCGCATCGCCAATCACCTCAGCTCGTTCGCTGCGAAAACGCAGCAGAAGTCAGGGCCCTTCCCGCCACCAGAGTTACCCGGCTTCGGCGGCACTACGAGCCTGTCCGACGCCCGCCTGGAGCCGCGCCTTGCCGCACCGTTGCGGCCGCTACCCGCGTCCAGAACGGGCCTCCCCCGCTTGCGCGATCCCGCTGTCTCGACGTGCCGTGCCGCTTACCCCGGTGGACCGCTCCAGGTGCCTCTGTCGGCTGCTGCCCCAGACCGTGCTGGCTGCCCCAAACTCCGGGCGACTGAGCACGCGAAGGCGGCGGGTCGGCGTCCACAACTTCCCTCTCGGGGCCTGCTCAGGCTTCACACACGTTACGGCCGGTCAATTTGCGCCCCCGCCCAAGGCGAGCTTTGTCGCAGGGCTTCGAGGCCGCCGGTTACCCAACCACACCGCCCGCCAGCTACCAGGCCAACCGACCATTGCCCGGGTGGGACTTCCACCCACACGGCGATCGCGCCCTGCGGGGCGCACCGGAGAACACGGAGCAGGCAAGATACAGCGCTTCGCGCGGCGGCGTATCGGGGACCTCGTGCTGCCGTCGGCGCCGAGCCGCTTGAGCAAGCCGGCGTTGCCGCGGATGCGTCGATGACATGGCAGGCGCGCTGGAGATGCAGCGACGAGCCCGAGCCGTTGATGTGACAGGGGTTCATGCGCCGCCGACAAGCCAGGCGCACTATCACAGCAGAATCAGTGACGGGAGGGACACGAAACCGCCTAATGTTGAACGAGCGAGCAAACGTCCATAGGTTTCCGCGCATGGACACCGTGATCCCCGGCTACATGCCGAATACAACCTATCCGTCGAAAGCGGATGGGATCCGCGCATGAGCGACCTGTTCGCCCCGGATGAAGGCTGGCGGGTCCGCATCCTGGACCTGTCCGGCGGCGCCCAGGACAACATCACCGAGGAAGTCGACGGCTTCGACACCCTGATGCACGCCAACGAATTCGCCCGCCGCTACGTGCGCGACTCGGTCGAACGTTGCCGCGTCCCCGGCATGTCGACCAAGGACGTGCTGGAAGCCTGGTTCGCCTTTGGGGAGGACGCTGTCGTCGTCGACGCCGCCGAAGGCGGCTGGAAGAGCGCCACCGAACTTGGCGACTTCGTCGACAGCCCTGCCAGCGAGGAAGAGCGCGACTGGCGCTCCATCGATCCTCGCCGCGACGACTCGACTGGACTCGACGAGGACGACGAATGATCCACGTCCGGTTCGCCCTCAGCCCAACCGGGCTGCTGTTCGTCAGCGGCGCCCGGGTGGCGCTGGCAAACGACCTTTTTGCCCGCCGCCAGACGGCCGGCTGCTGCTGCGCTTGACGATCAGGATCAGGACCGCTGCCGCCCGATCCATGCCGAGCAGATCATGCAGGACCTGCGCTGGTTCGGCATCGACTGGCACATTGCATCCGCCAGTCCGAGCGGCGGGAACTGTATCTGGATGCGATCAGCCGCTTGAAGCGCGACCGGCCGCCTGTACCCCTGCTTTGAAAGCGAGGAGGAACTGAAGGCCAAGCAGGAGTTCCGCCGCAAACGCAATCAGCCGGTGATCTACGACCGCGCCATGCTGGCGCTGACGAAACGCCAGCGAAAGAGGCCGAGGCCGGCGGCAAGCGGCCGCACTGGCGCTTCCGGCTGTCCGACCGGACGCTGGCGTGGCACGACCTGATCCTGGGGCAGCGTCGGACCGCGCTGCCCGCCGTCTCCGATCCGGTCCTGGTGCGCGCCGACGGCAGCCCGATGCCGATGCTGGCAAGCGTCGCCGACGATATCGATACCGGAACGACACACATCATCCGCGGCGAAGACAACGCCGGTAACACGGCCATCCAGATCGAGTTGTCGAAGTCCTGACAGGCGCTCCCGCCGCCGTGCGGTTTGCGCATCTGCCGCCGCTCGATGCCGCACTGCCCGCAGACGCCGGCAAGACGGATCAAACGGCGCGCCGGCAGCCTGGCTCTGCGCGCATTGCGCAATGACGGCGTCGAGCCATGCGCCATCGCCGCCAGCTTGACCGGCTCCCAACCCGAGCGTGGCGATCCGCTGGCCCTGCAGCACATGGCTCGGCGGTTCGATCTGGCGGATTTCGCCGCCGCCGGCTTCGATGCAACGCGCATGCTGGCGGTCAACCGGCGAGTTCTGCGCGGGCTGGACTTCGCCGCCGTCGCCGACCGGCTGCCCGATGGTGCGACCGAAGCGTTCTGGCTGGCGGTGCGCGGCAGTCTGGACCTGCTGCGGGAAGCGCGCGGCTGGTGGGACGTGGTCGCCGGCACCATCATCCCGCCCGTAGTGGAAGGGAGCGGACGCTGCTGGCCGCCGCTGCGACGCTGCTGCCGCCCGAACCGTGGGACGGCCTGGTCTGGACGCGTCTGGATCGCGGCGTTGGAACAGGCCACCGGACGGATGGGCAAATCGCTGCTGCTGCCGCTGCGCCTGGCGCTGACCGGAGAGGATGCGGCCCGGAGCCTGGCCGATCTGCTGCCGCTGATCGGGCGGTCACGGGCGGCAAGCCGCTTACGGATCGCCGCCGCGTAACGCTCAAGGTTGCGCGAGACACAGGGTCGCAGCGCGTCATCCGGCAGGGCCTCCGGACCCTTCATGCGTCGTTGCCGCGTTAAGTCGCAAGGCACCGGGCCGCGCTGGTCCTCTTGTCGTTGGAGGCCGTGCCCGGACGATGTGGTGCTGATGCCAGCTTCCAATAAGCAATTAACGGCAGCTTGATTTAGACAATGCTTGAATTGCGGCGCGGACCCAGGTTATTCATTTGGCGAATAATAGGGAGATACGCACCATGGCCTCGGCTATTCCTACCGCTTCGACGTCCCTCACTTGGGTCGGCGGTGGCGACAACCTGGCATCGGACCCGACCGATTGGTCGCCGGCCGTCGCGCCAGCGCCTGGGGACACGCTCACGATGCCATCAGGCACAATGAATCTTGTCGACAATGCGTTGGCGGGAACATCCTCACGGTTCCCGCTTCCAGGACCCGTGTCGATTTCGACCAGTGACGCGGCGAGTCTCAATCTTGTCTTGCAGCCACCAGGTGCGACCGCGCATATTGATGTCGCACCGGCAAGCACCTTGACCCTGAACGCGCAAGTGACGCTTGGCACGCTCAATGCCTCCGGTGGAACCATCAAATTCATCGGCAGCAACGCGTTCAGTGCATTCAGAACTGTGCTTGACGACAACCTCACGGGACAGCCACGCTTAAGCTGACTGGTGGAAACGCCAGCGGTGAGCTCATGGAAGTCAATGGTTCTGTCGGACGTGGGCTGACATTCAGTCTGAGCGGTGGTGCGCCTGATGCTTCGCTGCAAATCGACAAACCCACGCAGTTTCGCGGATTGATCGATTTGACGACGGCGCCGGTTGGTGTCGGGCATGTTGGGTTTGAAGGTATCCATGCGACAAGCGCGTATCTGTTCAACGGCATTCTGTCGATGTTCGACAACTCCAAATTGGTCGACGTCGCCCGCGTCAGCGGTGGGACTGATCTTCAACTGCACCAGACCGCCGCGGGCGTGAATCTGACCAGTGGAGCTTTCTCTGATATCCCCGTCGCCGACCAGGGAACCGTCATTCCCCTCCACAAGCTTTCTGTCTGATCAACACGGCCTCCGGTTACCCAGGTGTCAGCCAATGCCCTGCTTCGCGGAAGCCTGGCCAGCCACGAAGCTTTCCTCAAAGCCACCATCAAGGCCAAGAGATATCGGCACCTACCCTGGCACGCCCTTGCTGGTCGAATACTCGAAATGCAGCGCCTGGTCCGGGTGCACGATCGGAAAGATCGCATGCGCCGCCATCGCTGCCTCGCTGAACCCCTGCAGGATCAACTTCAGCTTGCCCGGGTAGCTCGCCACGTCGCCGATCGCGAACACCCCCGGCAGGCTGGTCTGGCAGGTGGCGGGATCAACCGAGACGTGATGCATCTGCCGCTGCAGCCCCCACGCAGCGATCGGCCCCAGGTCCATCGACAGCCCGAAGAACGGCAGCAGCACGTCGGCCGGAAGCCGCCTCGTCGCGCCCTCCAGCGTTGCCACTTCAACCGCCGTCAGGGCCCCGCCGGTGCCGACCAGGCCCTGCAACTGGTAGGGGATGACCATCTCGATCTCGCCGCGTCGCGCCGCCTCGTCCAGTTGCCTGGCCATTTCGGGTGCGGCACGGAATTTCGGGCGGCGATGCACGACGGCGACGGTGGCAATATCCTTCAGCGCCAGCGCCCAGTCCACCGCCGAGTCGCCGCCGCCGGCGATCACCACCCGCCGGCCGCGCAGGTCCTCCCGCCGGCGGACGTAGTACTGCACCGCGCCGCTCGCCTCATAGGCCTCCAGGCCGTCCAGCGGCGGCCGGTTCGGGCCGAACGCACCGGCACCGGCGGCGACGATCACGGCCTTGGCGCGCACCGTGTCGCCTTGGTCCGTGGTCAGGGTGAATCGGCCGGCCGAACCGGCCAGCCCATGCACCTGGCGGCCCAGCAGCCGAGGCATGGCGAACGGGGCAATCTGCTGCTCCAGCCGGGTGACCAGCGCACCGGCCTCGATCGCCGGATGCGCCGGAATGTCGTAGATCGGCTTCTCCGGATACAGCGCGGTGCATTGGCCGCCGATTTCGCTCAACGCGTCGATCAGCACGCTGGATAGTTTCAGCATGCCCAATTCGAACACGGCGAACAGCCCTACCGGGCCGGCACCCACGATCGCGACGTCGGTTTCGATCTGTTGTGTCATGCCCTGCCGTATACGTTGCTCTTGGCAACTCAAAAAGCATACTACATAAGTGACATAGTTCGTAAACCGGCGAGTCGGAGCGCCACTTCGAAACTTCCGTCATTCCCTGACAATCCAACTGCCGAAAGCCCGGATCGCCCGTGGATAGCTCAACCGTTGCATTCAGGCGGGCACGTCCGGCCATTGTCGTCGCCATCCCGGCCAGGGACGAGGCGGAGCGGATTGGCCCCTGCCTGGCCGCGTTGAACGATCAGCAGACCCGCCCGGATGAGGTCGTTTTGCTGTGCAACAATTGCCTGGACGATACCGCGGCAATCGCTCGCGCCCTGGCCCCCAGGCTGCGTTTTGATCTGCACGTCGATAAGCCGAACCCTGCCACCCGGTCAGGCCAATGCCGGGCATGCGCGCCGGCTGGCCATGGCGTTCGCGGCGAAACGGGCCGGCCCGCACGGTGTGCTGCTGACCTCGGACGCCGACAGCTGGTGCCGCCGGATTGGGTAGGCGCGCAATCTCGCGGCATTGCGCTGGGGCGCCGACCTGGTGTGCGGCCGCGTCGTGGTGGACCCGAACGAGGCGGCAAATGATCCCGGCCCACCTGCACGCCGACGATGCGCTGGAATGCCGGCTGATCGCGCTGGCGGATGAAATGGCCTGGAGGATCGATCCCGATCCGTACGATCCGCCGCCGCGTCATACCGAGGCATCAGGCGCCAGCCTGGCGGTCTGGGTCAGCGCCTTCGACCAGGTCGGCGGCATCCCGCCCATGCCCTCAGGCGAGGACCGCGCCTTCGTCGAGGCACTGCGGCGGATCGACGCCCGCATCCGGCATGATCCGGCTATCGAGGTTGTCGTATCCGGCCGCGTCGTCGGCCGAGCGGCAGGGGGAATGGCGGATGCGATCCGGCGCCGGATGGTCCGGCAGGATGAATTCACCGACGCCGAGGTCGAGCCGGCGGAGAATGCGTTTCGCCGCCTGACCCTGCGCAGCCGCGCTCGTGCCGCCTGGTCGAGCGGTTATCTCGGCCGCGCCTTGGCGGATGACCTGGCGCTCAGCCCATCCCGGCTGGCCGCGGCGCTGGTTCAGCCGTTCTTCGGCGCCGCCTGGGCCGACATCGAAGCCGACAGCCCGATGCTGATCCGCCAGCCGGTCCGCTTCGTCGACCTGCCGGCGGAGATCGCCGCGGCGACCCGGCTTCTGTCGCAGCCGACGCTGCCCGAAACCATGGCGGCGGAGTGATGATGTCCCTGTCGGAGCACCTCGCGGAACTGGTTCCCTGGATGCAGGGACGCGCCGAGGCACTCGATCGGGATGCCGCCTTCCCGGCCGAGGAGGTAGACAGCCTCCGCCGATGCGGCGCCTTGTCGCTGCCCCTGCCGGTGCGGTCCAGCACGCGTGACGACCGCCTGGTGGATCAGTTGGCGGCGGTGCTGACGCTGACCGGTCGCGGCAACCTGTCCGTCGGCCGTATCCTGGAAGCGCATGTCAACGCGCTGCACCTGATCGGACGTTATGGCTCGCCCGGACAATGGCGGGACGCGCTGCGTGACGTTGAAGATGGGCACCTGTTCGCGCTCTGGGTCACCGACCCGCCCGCCGGAGGCCTGCGGATGCAGCGCCACGGCCATACGATCCATCTGACCGGTGCCAAGCAGTTCTGTTCGGCGGCCGGCCATGCGACCCGCGCATTGGTGACGGCGCAGGACGCCGACGGATCAGCGCGCATGCTGATCCTGCGTCTGGGTGCCGGGGAGACGGTGACCAGCCTGCCGTCACCGCTGCAAGGCATGCGGGCGGCGGTGACCGGTGCCGTGGACTTCTCCGGCTGCGAGACCGCAGCTGAATGCTGCGTGGGCCGAGCGGGCGACTACCTGCGGGAGCCGGATTTCTCCACCGGCGCCTGGCGCGGATCGGCGGTCGCCCTTGGCGGCCTGATCGCTTTGCTGGACCTGGCGATCGATCAGCTTCGCGTCGTCCGGCCGGCTGGCGAACCCGCACAGCCAGGCTCGCCTCGGCCAGGCGATGATCGCCCGCGATACGGGCCGGTTCTGGGTGCGAGACACGGCACGGATCGCGGAGGACCCGACGGCGCCGTCGGAACGCCGCGTCGCCACCGTCGGCCTGGCCCGGATCGCGGTCGAAACCGCCTGCCTCGACGCGATGCGGCTGCTGCAGCGCTCGCTCGGGTTGTCGGCGTTTCGCCAGGGCAACCCGGTGGAACGCGTCTGCCGCGATCTCTCGACCTATCTGCGCCAGCCCGCGCCGGATGAGGTGCTGACCGAGGCCGCCTGCTGGTTCGCTGCCAATCCGGCCACGGCGGTGGCGGAATGAGCTGTCCGGACGTGGTGCCGCACCTGCTGCGTGCTGAGGCGTTGCATCAGGCCTGGCGCGGGCTGCCGGTCGCCGCCATCCCCGAGATCATCGGCAACGGAAGGTGCCTGATCCTGGCGCCCCATCCCGACGACGAGAGCCTTGGCTGCGGCGGCCTGATCGCCGCCTGTTGCGCGGCACAACGTCCACCGCTGGTGGCAATTCTGACCGATGGCGCCGGATCGCATCCGGGTTCCCGCGCCTATCCGCCCGACCGGTTGCGCACGGAACGCGAGCGGGAGGCGCGCGAGGCAGTGGCGCTGCTCGGTCTGCCACCCGAGCGGATCATGTTCCTGGGCCAGCCTGACACGGCGGCGCCGACCGAGGGCCCCGCGTTCCTCACGGTGGTGGAGATGTTGATCGCCCTGGTCCGGCAGCAACCCGCTTGCACCGCTATCCTGGCCCCGTGGCGGCACGACCCGCATTGTGACCACGAAGCCGCATCGCTTATTGCGGCGGCCGTGGCGGAAGCCTGCGGCATCAGATCCGTGGCCTACCCGGTCTGGGGCTGGACCCTCCCGCCGGACGCGCCCGCGGCCCTGCCCATCAGCCGCGGCTGGCGGTTGGATATCTCGCCGTTTCTGCCCATGAAGCGCCGGGCGATCCAGGCCCACCGGACCCAGTACGGCGGCCTGATCACCGACGACCCGACCGGCTTCCAGCTACCGCCAGCGCTTCTATCGGCCTTCGATACGCCCTTCGAGACCTTCCTGCAGCCATGATTGGTTCACGCGACTCGTCCCATTTCGCTCGGCTTTATCGAGTTCAATCCGGACCCTTGGGGGTTCCAAACCGACCCATACGAGCAGGCGAAGTACCATCGTTCCATCGCGTTGCTCGGCCGTCGCCGCTTCGCCTCGGGCCTGGAGGTCGGCTGTTCGATCGGCGTCCTGACCCACATGCTGGCGCCCCTATGTGACGCGCTGCTGGGGGTGGATCTCTTGGACCAGCCGCTGCAGGCAGCAAGGGCTCGTTGCGCCGACCAATCCTGGGTACGCTTCCAGCGCATGCGGGTGCCGGACGAGTGGCCCGACCAGCGGTTCGACCTGATCCTGCTGTCGGAGGTGCTCTACTTCCTGTCACCGGCCGACATCGAACGCTGCGCCGCCCGTATCCGAAGCAGCCTGCTGCCCCGCGCGAAAGTCCTGCTGGTCAATTGGCTTGGCCAATCGGACGATCCCTGCTCGGGTGACGAGGCGGCGGAGCATTTCATCGCCGCGACAGCCGACGTGCTGCCGGTTGCGCACCAGGAACGGCAATCGCGCTACCGGCTGGATCTGCTGGCCGCGCCCTGATAGACGATCGGCCAGTGCTGATCAGGGCGCGGCGTGCCTGCGCGGCATCAGACGCCAACCTCAGCAGCGCCGGCACCTGCCCGGGTCGACGCAGCACTGACAGCAGCACCTGGATCAGCGCGATGCCACCGTTGCGGTCCACCGCATGCAGCGCGGCCGGTGGCAGATCGCGCTCCGCCGGATCGCAGATGGCGCGCACCGCGATGAAACCCATGCCGCAAGCCGCGGCGATCCTGGCGACGCTGCCGCTCTCCAGGTCGATCGCATGGGCCTGGGTGACGATCCGCAACCGCCGCTTGGCGGCCGCGTCGGCGGCGATTTCGCTCCCGGCCAGCAGGCAATGCCCGGTCAGCCCGCCGAAACGGTCCGCTAGCGCGGGGTCCGCCGCATACGACCGGCCCTCGGACAGGATGGTTGTGGGGATTACCACAGCGCCCGGCCGCAGGGCTGGGTCCAATCCGCCGGCGAGACCAAAACTGACCAGCGCATCGGCGCCCTCTGCAATCAGTCGATGCGCTGCCGCCGCCGCACCAGCCGGTGTGCCGCCGCCGGCGGCGATGGAACCACCAAAGCGCGCGGCAAGCCGAGCCTCGGCTGACAGGCCAACGATGAAACCGGGGCGTGAGGCTGTGACTGTGTTCAGAATCCCACCTCGACCCGGCGCGTGTTGCCGCGCCGCAGGTTGCAGTAGCGGGCCAGCGCCAGCAGCGGAAAATACAGCCGGTAGCCGTGGTAGCGCAGGTAGAAGACGCGCGGAAAGCCGACGGCGGTATAGGGTTCCTCGGTCCATTCGCCATCCGGACGCTGCGTGCCGGCCAGGTAGGCGATGCCGCGCATCGTGGACGGATGCTCCGTCGCACCGGCCGCCATCAGACCCAAAACGGCCCAGGCGGTCTGGCTGGGCGTGCTCTCCTTGTATCGTCCAGGCGGCGCTCGGCCGTAGCTTTCCTCATCCTCGCCCCAGCCGCCATCGTCCCGCTGCACCGAGACCAGCCAGTCCACCGCGCGCCGCACCGCCGGATCGTCCGGCGGAACGCCCGCCGCGTTCAGGGCGCACAGCACGGACCAGGTGCCGTAGATGTAGTTCGTCCCCCAACGGCCGAACCAACTGCCATCGACCTCCTGCTCCCGCCGCAGGTAGGCCAGCGCCCGTGCCATCACCGGATGGCTATTCGGCATGCCGATCTGCGCCAGGAAGGACACGCAGCGCGCGCTGACATCGGCCGTCGGCGGATCCAGCAAGGCGCCATGATCGGCAAACGGGATGTGGTTCAGGTAAAGATGCGTGTTCTCCGGCTCGAAGGCGCCCCAGCCGCCGTCGGAGGATTGCATGCCGATCACCCATTCACGGGCGCGGTCGATCGCCTGCACGTGGGCAGGGTCGGCATTGCGGTGCAGCAGCATGCCGACCACGGCGGTATCGTCCACGTCCGGGTAGTGTGCGTTCTCGTACTGGAACGCCCAGCCGCCGGGGCGCAGTCCGGGACGGCGCACCGCCCAGTCGCCGACCACATCGGTGATCTGCCGGGACCGTAGCCAGTCGCTGGCCGCATCGGTCGGCATACCCGCCTCGGCCAGGGCGTGACCCGCCAGGCTGGTGTCCCAGACCGGCGACAGGCAAGGCTGGCAGTAGGCCCGATCCGGCTGCCTGACCAGCAGTTTCCGGATAGCCTGCCAGGCCATCACCGCGTCAGGATGATCCGGCGCATAGCCCAATGCATGAAACATCATCACGCTATTGGCGATCGCCGGGTAGATCGCACCCAAGCCGTCGTCGCCGTTCAGCCGCTCGGTGACGAAGGCGACCGCCTTACCGATCGCCCGTTGCCGGCTGGCTTTCGGGAACAGCGGTTCGGCGCGCCGCAGCAGGACATCGACCCCTTTGAAGAAGCGCCCCCAGGTGGAGTGGTACGGGCCGCGGATCCAGTCGCTGATGCGTTCCGGCGGCCGGCAGAACAACTCCGGGATAGCAACTCCGCGCGGGTTGCGTGCCCGCGGCTGCAGCGCCATCAGCACCAGCAGAGGGACGATCACCGTACGCGACCAATACGACACCTTCGACAGGTGGAACGGAAACCACAGCGGCAGATGCATGATCTCCACCGGCATCACCGGCACCGCGCGCCAGGGCACCTGGCCAAACAGCGCCAACTGGGCGCGGGTAAAGACATTGGTGCGTTCCGCCCCGCCCGCCGCCAGAATTGCCTGTCGAGCGCGGCGCATATGCGGCGCCTCGGGATCGTCGCCGATCGCCTTCAGGGCGAAATAGGCCTTCACGCTGGCGGAGATGTTGAACGCCCCGTCGTGGAACAGCGGCCAGCCGCCGTGCGGCCCCTGGATGGCGCGCAGGTAGACGCCGATGCGGTTCTCCAGCGCCGGGTCGATGCGGTCCAGGAAGTGCTCCAGCAGGATGTATTCGGCGGGGATCGTTGCATCCGCCTCCAGTTCGAAGACGAAGTGCCCATCCGGCTTGCGGTGGCGGTTCAGCGCCTCGACCGCGCGGGTGACCGTGTCCAGCAGGGCGGCATCGTCAACCACCGGCGCCGGGATCGTCGCGTCGAGATCCATGGTGTCTTGCCTGAGTTCAAGAATGAGTCGTGGTTTGTAGGGCGGCGTATACCGAAGCGCGCCGTGAGATGATTGTGCGGGGTTCAGAACGAGAGCACGGCCTCGGCGGCCGCGCGACCGGACCTTATGGCGCCCTCGATAGTCGCCGGCAACCCGGTATCGGTCCAGTCCCCGGCGAGTGCCAGGTTGGCGGCCAGGCTTGTGCGGGTCCGGGGGCGTCGCACCTCCTGCGCCGCGGTGGCGGCGAAGGTGGCACGCCGCTCCTTCACCACGCGGAACGGCGGCATCGCCTCCGCCTCCCCGTCGGCGAGCGCCAAGGCATGCCGCACATCCGGCCACACCAGCGAGGCAATGCTCCGCGCCGGTTCGTCCACCAAGGCGTTGGCGGCGCTGATCGTCACCGAGACATGATCCGGCTTGACAAACACCCATTCGGCGGTGCCGGAGGTCAGGCCGATGAAACCCGCCTTCGCCAGTTCGCCACCAGGGTCGGCGACATGGCGGAAGTGGATGTTCAGGATCGCCTCGAAGGCGTTCGGCGCGACCAGCGCGGGCAGCAGGTCGGCGGCGACCCAGGGGGGCACCGCCAGCACAACGGCATCGTCTGACGCCAGCTCGACGCTGCCAACCGTGCCGCGCAGGGCGTTGACCCGCCCAGCGTCGAGCACGACCTCCTGGATGCGGCTGTTGAAGCGGACGGTGGCACCCCGCGTGTTCAATGTCGCGAGGGCGGGATCGACAAGCGCCTCCGACAGACCCTGTTTCGGCAGCAGCGGGATGCACGCCCCGCCGCCGCGCAGCAGCGTCTCGCGCATCACCGCCGCGAGCAGGCGAGCCAGACCGGCCTGTGAACCGGTGTTGAGGGCGGCGACGGCGAGTGGCTCCAGCAGCCGCCAATACAGCAAGCCGCGCCGCATCGACTGCGCGACCGTTCGATCATCCTTGATGAAGGCGATCCTCGCCATGGCGAGGTGGTCCGACAGTCGTGTGCCGGGCACGCGCCGGCCGGGGACGAAAATCCACCACGGGATGCGGCCGCGGTTGGGCCGCACACGCCAGCGCTCCCCGGACCTGACGTCGGTAAACGGAATGATCGCATCGTTGGCGGCGCGGATCTGGTCGGTCGCGCCGATCTCCGTTATGTAGGCGCGGGCGGCTCGATTGCCGGACAGCAGCAGATGGTTGCCGTTGTCAATGCGCAGGTCGAGCTCCTTGTCGAAATACGACCGGCAGCGCCCGCCTGCCGCCGGGCCCGCCTCATGCACCGTCACCGCGCGTCCCGCGGCGGTCAGGGACAAGGCAGCCGCAAGCCCCGCCATACCGGCGCCGATGACATGAACATGGCTCATTTCGCCGCTCTGTGCCCGCCTGCCTAGATCAGCACAAACCAAACCACCAGGCGGTACCCGGGATCCGTTGAAGCCGGGACGCGGATGTCGTTGGTTGCAAGCGGCTCAATCGATCCGAACAAGAGGCCCTCTAGCTCATCATGCGATCGTATCTACTACGATCAACATGGCGTGTCTGGAAGCTTCTGCAACACTGCCACGCCGGTTTCAAAGCAGGCACAGGCTCTGCAGTTCCCGCCGCAAGGATGCCGGCAGGATATCGACGCCGACCGCCGCGCCGTTGTCCGGCAGGTCCGGCGGCACATCGTTCGGATCAAGATAACGCCATCCTTGAAACGGGCGGGTGGGCCGGCCGGCCAGCGGCACGATCTCGGGATCGAGCAGCAGTCCGGTGCAACGGGTCTGGTCGTCGCGCCGATCCTCGATGATGTCGAGAATCCGCTGCCGAACCAGCATGGTGCCGTTGATGACCCAATACATCGAACCGCCGTCCAGCACATCCGCGCGGCGCCGGGGTGCGTTACGCGTGCGGTGCCGCAGCGGCGGATTGATCCGCGCGCGATCGGCTTGCCAGGCGCGCAAATGGTCGATGTCACGCACGCCGACGGCGAGTTTGGTCAGATGCAACATGCCAGGGCGACTCGGATGTCCAAGGTGTTTCGATAGTGCCGGACAATCAATGTAGGCGAAAGCGGTGCTGCCGCCACCCGGGTGGTACGCGCCGCGTGGTTGAGAATTTTGCTGCACCGCAGCATATCGGCAGCTCGTATGAAAGGTTGCCCGCGGCATGAACCTGTCTCGCACGCTTCGCACCCTCGGCCGTGGCATCAAGCTGGCGGCCCGGGTCGCCAAGGCGAAACTGGCACCGGACGCCCCTGCCCGCGGCCGGCAAACCCCGGCCCCGGCGAGCCGCATGGTGACCGTCAGCGGCTTCGGCGACAATCCGGGCCGGCTGAGAATGTTGGCCTATCTGCCGCCGGACGTGGCGGGACGTCCGCTTGTGGTGCTGCTGCATGGGTGTGGGCAGAAGCCGCCTGCGTTTGCCGCTGACACCGGCTGGACCATGCTGGCTGACCGGTTGCGGGTGCCGCTGATCCTGCCCGAGCAGATGGAGGCCAACAACGCCGCCCGCTGCTTTCAGTGGTTCCATCCGTCCGACACAAGACGCGATGCGGGCGAGGCCGGCTCGATCGCGGCCATGACCCGAGCGGCCATCACCCGCTTCGAGAGCGATCCGCGGCGGGTCTTCGTTGTCGGCCTGTCGGCAGGTGGAGCGATGGCCGTGGCGATGCTGGCCGCCTATCCCGACCTGTTTGCCGCTGGGGCGTCGGTTGCCGGGCTGCCGGTAGGCGCCGCGCAATCGGCCATGCAGGCGATCCTGCGCATGGCGTCGGCCAGCCTGGATCAGGCCCCCGAGACCCTGGCGAAGCGGGTTCGGGCGGCGGCCCCCGCGGGGTTTGCCGGCCCCTGGCCGCGGCTGTCGATCTGGCAGGGGCTGGCGGACAGGACCGTGGCGCCGGACAACGCCCGCCTGCTGGCGAGGCAATGGCGCGCGGTGCATGGGTTGAACGACGCCACCTTCGTCGAGACGGTGCATGACGGGGTGCAACACCGTAGCTGGTCCGACGGAAGCGGACCTCAGGTGGAGCTGTGGTCGCTGCCGCTGATGCCGCATGGCTACCCGGTCGGCCGAAGGATCGCGAAACCTGCCAGCTTCATGCATCAGGCACCGGTCGATGCCACCGCATCCATGGCTCGGTTCTTCGGGCTGGACTGATACACACCGTTTGCCAGGATCACGCACCGGGCTGGACACGGGGCGGCGGCGCATGCCTACTAAAGATTGCGGGAAGGAGCGCCGAGCATGAGCGCTGTTGCAGAACAGGCCGTAATTGGCCCGCTGGAAGAACGCTATCGCCGATCGGCCGCCTTTCGCGCCGCCTCGGACCAGACCCGGGTCACCGCCACGCATTGGCATATCGCGGCGGCGAACGGCCTCGGCTGGGGTTTTGATGGGATGGACGGGGTCATCTTTGCCCTCGCCTCGCCGCTGGTCATCAAGGATTTCGGGCTGACCATACCGGAGTATCGGTCGGGTCTGCAGCTTGCCTTGCTGGTTGGAATCCTGGGCATGTATTTCTGGCCCTGGATGGCGGACCGCTATGGCCGGCGGACCCTGCTGGCGGTCAATATCGCGCTGTTCTCGCTGATGATGCCGGTGCTGGCGATCTGCACCACCTGGGCCGCCTTCGTTGCCGCCCGCTGCGTCGTCAACTTCGCCCTCAATGGTGAATGGTCGCTCGGCTCGCTGCTGGTGGCCGAGACCTGGCCCGCCAGGCTGCGCGGCCGGGTGATCGGCATCAATCGCGGCACCTGGTGCTTCGGTGCCGCCCTGGCCGGGGCCATCACCACCTGGATCATCGCCGATTTCGGCTGGCGCGTGGCGTTCGCGGTGCCCGCCGTGGTCGCCCTGATCGCCGTCTACGTGCGCGCCAAATGTCCCGAGTCGCCCTATTGGGTGCGGCTGCAGGACCGCAAGCGCCGCGTTGCCGAGGCGTTGGCGCGCGGCCAGCTTCTGCCGCGGGAGGACCGCGAATGGCTGGCCAAGACCCGCAGCATTCCGCTGCGCCAGTTGTTCCTGCCCGATATGCGGCGCAACACCGGCGTGGCCACGTTCATCGCCTGCTGCTCCACCACCATCTATGGCACGGTCGGCGGCTGGATGCCCTTGTACCTGTCGCAGGAGCGGCACTGGTCGACCTCGACCTATGGGCAATTCTACATCTGGTGGGGACTGGTCGGGTTCCTGGGCCTGCTGGCGTCCGGCTGGATCTCCGACCGCTTCGGCCGCCGCCCGGCCTTTTACGTAATGCTGGCGCAAGGCGCCGTGTTCATCACCCTGTGGGTCTTCGCCACCACCAACCTGGAGCTGTGGATTTACGGGCTGCTCTGGAGCATTGGCTTCCTGGGCTTCTGGGGTCCCAGCATGATCCTGACGGCGGAGATCTTTCCGACCCGCATCCGCGGCGCCGGCAACGGGTTTGCCTGGTCGGTGGCCTGGGTCTTCGGCTTCGTGCTGTGGCCCTTCCTGGCCGTCGGGCTGCAGCAGCGCACCGGGTCCTTCGCGGCCGCCTTCCTGCTGATCCCCGCGGCGATGGCGTGCATGGCGCTGGGGGTTTGGTGGTTCACGCCGGACCATGCCGGTCAAGACCTGGATCAGATCGCAGTTTGAGGGGAGCCGAACGTGGCGAAGGGTATTCTGCTGGTCGGCTTCGACTATGCCAACGCGCATGCGGACGAGTTCCACGACTGGTACGATCTCGAACATGTGCCGGAGCGGCGGCGCGTGCCGGGCTTCGGTTTGTGCGAGCGCTGGATCAATATCTCGGATCCGAAGCAGGCTGTTGCCAGCTATGACCTCGACAGCCTGGCGGTTCTCGACAGTGCGTCCTATCGTTCCATCGGCGGAGAGAATTTGTCGGTCTGGTCGAAACGGGTGACGGCAATGTGCAGCCGGCTGATCCGTTTCGAGGGCGAGCAGACGATGCCGGGCGATGCCGACAGTCCGGCAGATGCCGGCGGGTTGCTGGTGAACGTTATGAACGTCGAACCCGAACACGAGGCCGAGTTCAACGAGTGGTACGACCATGAGCACATTCCTGCGCTGGCCGCCGTCCCGGGTGTGCTGGCGGCACGCCGGTTCAAGGATGCCAAGGGCACCCATCGGTATCTCGCGCTGTATCATCTGCAAGCACCCGAAGTGACGATGGGTCAGGCCTGGAAACAGGCGGCCTCGACGCCATGGACAGAGCGTTTGCGGCCGCAGTTTCGCGATCATCTGCGGATCCTGGCGCGACGCTATACGCGGGCGGTTTGATTGCTGGCGCGGTGATCGGTCGCACGGCGCAGCTGGATGCAATGCGGCGCATCGCTGCCGAGCTGATCCTGGCTGCGCGCGGGCTGGCGTAATGGTCGACGGGGGGCGCTGTCATAGCGCCCCAAATGAAGGGCAGATCGGACGTGTATCTTTTTATTTCCATGATGAATTATGCTGGACAAGGCGTAATTTCTCTGGGTATGTGAAGAATAAATACGGCATCGGATTGTTTGCAAAAACAAGGCGGACCGTAACGAATAAGGAAATAGACCATCCAGGGAAGTCGTCATGTCGGACCGCGATCAGGTTTTAGAGCCGGGCATGTACTTAGGCATTTCGACCATTCTTGGTGATCTGCTTGGCGATTTGGCACTCCGCAGCATTGCGCAGACCACGCGGGAGACGATGCAGGTCTCACTTGCGGCAATCTCGTTCCGCACACCCGACTTCTCGCTGCGAACGTCGCTGTTCGTCCGCGACACGTTGATCGCTCCGATGGATTTCGCACTTTGCGCCCTCACCACGGGCGACGCTGGCGTCTTGACTGTGCCACGTCTTGGCGCCGGTCGTCACAGAAGCCACGGTGCCATGAAGCTTCGATCATACGCCGGCTGCGCCGTGCTGGATCGGCAACGGAACTGCATCGGCGTGTTTTACATGATGCATACGAAACCCCGCCCGCTCACCTTGTTGGAGACGTCGCGGGTGCGCTTCTATGCGCATCTCGTCTCCAGCCGGATCGAGATTGCCCGCCGCTTTGGCACCGACGGAAGCGGCCCATCCCCGCGCCAGCTCGTCTTGCTGGCCGACCGATTGGCCAGCGCCAAACGGGACAGCGAGGCGCAGGATCTGATCGCACTGGCCTACGCGGCCCACGACATCGCCAGTATACGCCGGCGGGCCCCAGACCTAATGCCATCCTGAGGCGTGCCCGTTTGAGAATGCTACTATGGCGGCCATCTGACGCGGCTTTCTGCGCTTCCGGTGCTCACGGCCACTCGGCCGCTCCGCGCCGGTTCTCGATAGCCACGCCAGCTGACTCGCCATAGCGCATTCTGAAACGGGCACTGGTACTGTCGCGCGCTTCGGTCGGGGTCTGAACGCCTCGCTGCTGTCTCTGCGCGCGAGCCGGGTTTGCGCTGGGGTTGGAATTCACGCAGTGTTTCCGGGGAACAGCGACGGGAAGCAGCATGGTCATGAGGAAGACGGATGCCTCTTGGCTGAGCCGCTTTGGCAGCTTCGGTCTACCTGAAGAATGGCATCGTGTGTTCGCCGCCTGGCTTTGCCCTGCCTGATGACCTGATCGGCACGAACGTTATGGAGTTTCATGCATGCGCCTCGCAGTGATCGGCGCCGGTGGCGTCGGCGGAGCCTTCGGGGCCGCGTTGGCGAAAGCCGGCGCCGACGTCACTTTCGTTGCCCGCGGCGCCCATCTGGCGGCGATACGGCGGAACGGCCTGCGCATCGAGGGCGGCCGTGGCGAGACTGTGGTAAACCCGGCCCAGGCGACCGACGATCCGGCGATCATCGACCCGGTGGATTTCGTGCTGTTCTGCGTCAAGCTCTGGGACGTCGAGACGGCCGGGGCGCGGATCAGGCCGATCGTCGGGCCCGGGACGGCGGTCATCCCGTTGCAGAACGGCGTCGATGCCGCGGAACGGCTGATCCCCATCCTCGGGCGCGAAGCGGTAATGGGCGGGGTCGCGCAGATCAGCGCCACCATCGCCGGACCCGGGCTGATCCGCCAGACCGGCGCCTTCATGCGCCTGGTCTTTGGCGAGCTGGACGGCGGCAAGAGCGCCCGGGGGGAAGCGTTCCTGACGCTGTGCAGGCAGGCCGGATTCGATGCCACGCACAGCGACCAGATCATGACCGAGCTGTGGATGAAATTCATCCTGCTGGCCACCAATAGCGCGCTGACGGCGGCCACGCGTACGCCACTCGGCCGGCTGCGGGATGATCCGGATATCATGCCGCTGTTCGGCCAGGCGGCGGCGGAGGTAGCGGCGGTCGGCCGAGCCAGCGGGGTGGCGCTGGGGGATGACGCGGTGGAGAAGGTTGTTGGCTTCACCCGCGCCGCGCCGCCGGCGATGATGGCCTCCATGGCGCATGACCTGATCCGCGGCAGCCGGATCGAACTGCCCTGGCTGTCCGGCAAGGTCGTGGCGTTGGGCAGGGAGCTGGGGGTGCCGACCCCGGTCCACAGCATCCTGTACGCAATCCTGAAGCCGTATATCGACGGCAGGCCGACTTGAAAGCAGGCGCTGCACGTGGTGGGGGGAGAACTGGGTGCGGGCGCGGTTTGAAGACGTGGGTCCTCGGCCCCTCGGCCTGCGCCAAGGGCATGCTTCGCCGGGGATGACACGGGGGGGTCGGGTGGGTCAGCCTCAATGCGGATTGGTACGAGGCGAAGCTGACCGACCTTAACGGCGGCATATGGTGCGTCTTTGGCCGGCGTGGCCAAGGGTCTCGATGGCGCCCGGGCAATTGCGTGCCATCGCATCATTTTCAGCCGCGTTTCCTGTAAGAGCCGCGTCCGCAGCAGCCACATCTCCGCCTCCGCGACAAGTTGCGCCGCCAGCAGCGTGTCGGGCCGCTGCTCCTGCAGGTCGCGCACCGACACGCGCCAGCCGATCATTGCGTTGTGCCGATGCCGATCGGAGATGTCCTCGGCTATGCGGACGTCGAAGCCAACCCTGGCCAGCATCCGGGAGATGCTCTTCGCGGTGGGGATCGCATCGAGCCGGCGTCGCTCCAGCCTGCTCCAGCGCGACACCGTGGCGTCGTTCGCGGGCAGCGGCGGGTCGGCAACCAGCTCTGTCATCACCAGTTGACCGCCCGGTTTCAGCGTCTGCGCCAGTGCATCCAGGATCGGTTCGGGCTGATCACCGCTGCGCAGGGGCTCCAGCGCCAGGCAGTGGTGGTGGCGGCCGTGGGCGAAGTGGGGATGCTCGGGGTTCCAGGCCTCGATGCTGGCCTTCTTGCCGAAGCCACCGGCCTTCATCAGTGCCTGGGCTTTTTTCAGCAGGGCCGGATCGACTTCAAGTCCGCTAACCCAGGCGCCGGTATTGCGCACGAGGCTGCCCGCCGCGCCGCCACCGCCAGCGCCTATGAGCAGCACGCTTGATGCTGACGAAAGACCAAGCGGGCGGGCCAGGCGAAGGATTTCCATTTCGCCGCCGGGCATGGTGAAGCCATCGCCCCAAAGCTGGTCGGTGACCGCCAGTCTCGCCGCCGGCCAGGCGGTCCGCGGCTGACTTGAAGCGGACGCGGCGGCATCAAGCGGCAGGCTGGCCTGCGACAAGGCTGCTTCAGCCGCGACGTGGGGTGGCGCGGGCGCGCGTCCGAACCAGCTATGCAGCGCGGCCGATAGCATGCCCCTGGCTTCCATCCGGACAGTCTAGCAGGCAGAAGTTGCCATCGGGTTAACGTAGAGCGGTCCAGGTGGAACTGGCGGGGGATGCTCGGCGCGTCCCGGGGATGGACCCTACGTCATTCACACATCTGATCGGCTTGACCGGGCAGAGAGGCTCCCACACCGTCATGGCCGGGCTTGTTGTCCGGGCCAGCTTTTCAACCACTTGGCGCGGCGGTGGCCGGGTCAAGCCCGGCCATGACGGATGGGGAACAGTCGGCTTCTAACCCACTGACAAGGCGCGCCTTGTCGAAACGTGTGAATGCCGTAGGGGCAAGCCGAGCCATGACGGATGAGGATCTGTCGGCTGCTAACCCACTGGCAAGGCGCGCCTTGCTGAGATGTGTGAATGCCGTAGAGACTGGACCCGGGCGGATGGGCTTAGGTGAACTCGGTCAGCACGTAGCGGACGACGTCCTGGCCGAGGACGGCAGGCTTGTGACGGTGGGCCGAGCCGGCGGGGATGTGCAGCATGTCGCCGGGGCCGGCTTCGACCGTATGGTTGTCGAAGCGATAGCGGATGCGGCCGGACAGGATGAAGATCGAATGGCCGGTTTCGCACCAGTCGGCTTCCGGGGTGTCGGGCGGATCGGGGGCGCGTTCCTGGTAGCGCAGGGCGACGCCGAAGCCGGAGACCGCTTCGCGCACCTTCAGCCGCTCGCCGGCATCGAACAGAGGATGGTCGGCGGCGCGGAACAGGTATGGGCTGTCTTGCATCGGGCCATACTGCCGGCTTGCGGCGACACTTGCCAGCCAGCTTGAGGTGGTTATTTTGCCACGCAAGAACGGCGCCTGGAACCGCCGCCCGCAGCGGGCGCCGTCCAGAAGGCTGCGTGAAACCATCCAAGGGACCTCGTCATGACCCTGCTAGACCGCCGCAGCCTGCTTGCTGGCGCCGCGCTGCCGCTATTCGCGATCGGCGGCCGCCCTGCCCGCGCGGCGGAGTTCAGCCTGAAGCTGGCGAACAATTCGCCGGTGACGCATCCGCAGACCGTGCGTCAGCAGCAGGCGGCCGATCGCATCCGGCAGGCAACCGGCGGCCAGGTGGACATCCAGCTCTTCCCGAACAATCAACTGGGCTCCGACACCGACATGCTGTCGCAGCTTCGCTCCGGCGCGATCGACTTCTTTACCTTGTCGGGGTTGATCCTGGCGACGCTGGTGCCACCGGCCTCGATCAACGGCGTCGGCTTTGCCTTCAAGGACTACGACACGGTCTGGAAAGCCATGGACGGCAAGCTCGGCGCCTATGTGCGCGGCGAGATCGGCAAGCGCGGCCTGATCGCGATGGACAAGATGTGGGACAACGGGTTCCGCCAGATCACCAGTTCCACGCATCCGATCAAGCAACCGAGTGACCTGAAGGGGTTCAAGATCCGGGTCCCCGTCTCGCCGTTGTGGACCAGCCTGTTCACGGCGCTGGGTGCCTCGCCGATCAGCATCAATTTCTCCGAGGTCTACTCGGCGCTGCAGACCAAGATCGCCGAGGGGCAGGAGAACCCGCTCAGCCTGATCCAGATCGCCAAGCTGTACGAGGTGCAGAAATACGTCTCGATGACCAGCCATATGTGGGACGGGTTCTGGATGCTGGCCAACAAGCGCGGGTTCTCGACGCTGCCGGCCGATGCGCAGGCGGTGGTGGCGCGGGAGCTGAACCGCTCCGCGTTGGATGAGCGGGCCGATATTGCCGCATTGAACGGCTCGGTTGCCGAAGACCTGAAGTCCAAGGGGCTGGTGTTCGAGGACGTCGACAAGGCCGCCTTCCGTGCGGCGCTGACCCAGGCCGGCTTCTATGCCGAGTGGAAGCAGAAATTCGGTGACGCGGCGTGGGCGATCCTGGAGTCCGAGGTGGGGACGCTGTCCTGACATGGCGGCTGATCGTCCGCTGCTCGATCCGCTCACCCGCGAAGACACCGGCGCGATCCATGGTCCGCGGACCAGGTCTGATAGAATTAGCAACGGCCTGGCCGCCGCGCGGATCGACGGGGCGCTGCGGCTGATCGCCGAGGTGCCGGCCGCGCTGCTGGTGCTGGCGGAGATCGGCGTGCTGTTCGCCGGGGTGGCCGCGCGGTACGTGTTCCACGCGCCGTTGGTCTGGACGGACGAACTGGCGTCGATCCTGTTCCTGTGGCTGGCGATGCTGGGCAGCGTGATCGCGCTGCAGCGGTCGGAGCATATGCGGCTGACCGCCGTCGTTGCCGGAATGTCGCCGGCGGGGCAGGCGCGGACACAGGCTTTGGCGGCCGCGGCGGTGGCGGCGTTCCTGCTGATGGTGCTGCCCTCGGCCTGGGATTATGCGTCGGATCAATGGTTTATCGAGACGCCGGCGTTGGGCATCCATGACACCTATCGGGCCATGGCGATCCTGGTGGGCGGCGCGCTGATGGTGATCACCGCGCTGACCCGGCTGCTGCGGCTGTCCTGGATGGACGCGCTGTTCGGTGTCGTGGTCGTGCTGGCGATGGCGGCGGTGCTGCATTTCGCCGCGCCGCTGCTGAAAGGTTTCGGCAACTGGAACCTGGTGCTGTTCTTCGTGCTGCTGCTGGGCGCCGGCGTGCTGCTGTCGGTGCCGATCGGTTTTGCCTTTGGACTGGCAACGCTTGGCGTATCTGGCGACGCTTGACCCACACGCCGCTGACCGTCGTCGTCTCGCGCATGGATGAAGGCATGAGTTCGCTGATCCTGCTGGCGGTGCCGCTGTTCGTCTTCCTGGGGCTGCTGATCGAGATGACCGGGATGGCGCGCGCCATGGTTGGCTTTCTCGCCTCGCTGCTGGGGCATGTGCGGGGTGGGCTGTCGTTCGTGCTGTTGGGCGCGATGTATCTGGTGTCGGGGATCTCGGGCTCGAAGGCGGCCGACATGGCGGCGGTGGCGCCGGTCTTGTTTCCGGAGATGAAGCGGCGTGGTGCGAACGAGGGCGAGCTGGTGTCGCTGTTGTCGGCTTCGGGCGCGATGAGCGAGACAATTCCGCCGTCGCTGGTGCTGATCACCATCGGGTCGGTGACCGGCGTTTCCATCGCGGCGCTGTTCACCGGCGGGCTGATGCCGGCCTTGGTGCTCGCCGCGGCGCTGGCGGCGATCGCCCGCTGGCAGGGGCGGAACGAGGATCTGGCCGGGGTGGTTCGGCCGTCGTGGCGGGTGATCGGCCGCGCGTTCGTGGTGGCGCTGCCGGCGCTGATCCTGCCGTTCGTGATCCGCACCGCGGTGATCGAGGGCATCGCCACCGCCACCGAGGTCTCGACCATCGGCATTGTCTATGGCGTGCTGGCGGGGCTGCTGATCTATCGTCAGTTCCCGCTGCGGCGGCTGTATCCGATGCTGGTGGAGACGGCGGCGCTGTCGGGGGCGATCCTGCTGATTATCGGCACCGCGACGGCGATGGCCTGGGCGCTGACGCAGTCGGGGTTTTCGCGGCAACTGGCGCAGGCGATGACCTCGATGCCCGGCGGTGCGGCCGGGTTCCTGACAGTTTCAATCGTTGCCTTCGTCGTGCTGGGCAGCGTGCTGGAGGGCATTCCCGCCATCGTCCTGTTCGGACCGCTGCTGTTTCCCTCGGCTCGCCTGGTTGGGATCCACGAGGTGCACTATGCGATGGTGGTGATCCTGGCGATGGGCATCGGGCTGTTCGCGCCGCCATTCGGCGTTGGCTATTACGCGGCCTGCGCGATCGGGCGGGTGTCGCCGGACGTGGCGATGCGGCGGATCTGGCCTTATCTGCTGGCGGTGCTGGCGGGGTTGATCGTGGTGGCCGCGGTGCCGTGGTTCAGCATCGGGTTCCTGTAGCCGCGGGCTGGGCGGGCTGGATGCCGGCGGCGGCGAGCGCGGCGTGGGCGGCGGCCTTGGCCTTGGCGAAGGGATCCGGGATGAACGGATCGGCGGCGGCGGACAGTGTGCCGCCGTTGGCGCGCAAGGCCTGGATCATGATGCCGGCTTCCCGCTTCATTTGTTCGATGTCGGCGCCGGAGCCCTGGTATTGGCTGCCGCCGACCGGGCGGAGCTTTGCCGCCACCGGCCGGCTCGCGGGCTGCGCCGCCTGGACGGCCGGCTGTGCCGGTTCGGGCTTTGGCGGCGCCGGCTGGGACACCGGTTCGTCGGGCTGCGAAGCTGGCGAAGCGGCCGCTTCGGGCTGAGGGTTGACCGCCTGGGTCATCGCGGCCTGCGCCAGGGCGGAGAGTGCGGCACCGGGTGGCCGCTTTGTGGCCTGGCGCTTGGCCTGCATCGCCTCCAGCACTTTGCGGCATTGTTCGGCCGAGCGGCTTAGGGCGACGGCGTTGCTGCGGTAACGCAGCTTCTTGGCGTCCGACATCTCCGGGTCGGTCATCGACAGGCGAAGATCATCCATTGCGGCGGTGCTGAAGATGATGATCCGGCCGGCCAGGTCGAGTTCCGGCGTTGTCGCTGCGTTGTAGGCGTCGAGCAGTTCGAAGATGGCGGCGCGGGCGAAATCCGCGTCGCCTCCGGCACCGGCCAGGAAGAACGGCAGCATGAAGTCCAGGATGGTCTGGAAGGTGCAGTCCGAGGGAATGGCTTCGGCTGCGGGTTGGGGTTGGGGTTGGGGTTGGGGTTGAGACTGGGTCATGTGGGTTATCCGGAAAGCTTGTTCTGTTCCTGTTCTATGTTTCTACCCCAGGTTGTATGAGAACACAATGGGAATTTGCGGCGGTCCTTGCGCGGTTCCGGACATTCTGATCAAGCAATCCAACCGCGAAGATACACGGAGCAATGCTGACCGGCCTGAGAGCGAAGTTTGGTGGCCGGCATCGCCGGCGCGCCAGCTTGTCTTGCACGTAATGGCCTGACTGATCCGGCTGTCCCGCCTGAGGGACCTGATCAGCCTTGGCCGGCTTTGGCCGGGCGAGCATCCCAGCGGGGAGTTCATGTGTCGTACTGCCGGGTATGTCGCGGCGCACCTTTCGGTGAATCAGCTAGAGCGGCGGATCCGATCGGCGAGCCGCAACCAGCCTGGTTGACGGCCGCCGCGAGCTGGACCCTTCCGGTTCCAGCGCAAGCCCCGCCATTCGTTCATCCAAGGCACCTCGATTGTGCATAGCCGCGCGGGTTGCGAGCGAAAAGTAAGAAGCCAGCTTACGATCAGCTTTCCATACGGTCGAATTGCAGGTCTCAAACATGTCTCAAGCCGTTTCCAGCTATCGGGAGGATGTTGTCTCTCGCCCCGCCGCACGCCGAGCGCTTTCAAGGCGGAAATTGGTGCGTTGGACGTTGATGGCCGGTGGCGTGCTGGCGGTGATCGTGGGCGGCGCGAGCTACTGGCTGTCGAGCGGGCGCTCGATCAATACTGACGACGCGTATGTCCAGGCGGACAGCATGACAATGTCCACCGACGTGTCGGGCATTGTCGCTGACATCCCGGTGCATGAGGGCGAGGCGGTCAGCAAGGGCCAGGTGCTGTTCCGGCTCGACCCGGTGAAATTCGACATCGCGCTGGACAACGCCCGCGCCAACCTGGCGCAGATCCGGCTGAACGTGGCGGCGATGAAAGCCGACTATCAGGCCGCGTTGCGCGACGTGGGGGCGAAGCAGCAGCAGGTGAACTCGGACCAGGCGACCTACGGCCGGCTGGCCTCGCTGGTGGCACAGCACGCGGTGACGCAGCAGGAAACCGATGATGCACGCTACAAGCTGGCGGCCGATCAACAGGCGGCCAGCGCCGCGGAAAGCCAAGCGCGGGCGCAGTTGGCGAAGCTGGCCGGCAATCCCGATATCAAGGCTGAAGATCTGCCGGCTTTCAAGCAGGCGGAAGCGCAATTGGCGGAGGCGCAACGGGAACTCGATCATTCCGTCGTCCGCGCGCCGTATAATGGTATCGTTACACAGGTAAACAAGCTGCAGATCGGCATGTTCCTGGGCGCCGGCACCGCCGCGTTCGGGCTGGTGTCCACCGACCATGTGTGGGTGCAGGCGGAGCCGAAGGAGACGCAGCTGACCTTCGCCAAGACGGGTGACCCGGTGCAGGTGAGTTTCGACATCTATCCCGGCCGCACCTGGAACGGCACGGTGGAGGACATCGCGCCCGCCACCGACCAGACATTCTCGCTGCTGCCGGCCGAGAACTCCTCGGGCAACTGGGTCAAGGTGGTGCAGCGGATTCCGGTCCGGGTGCGGGTCGATCTCAAGCCGGGCGATCCGCCGCTGCGGGCCGGCATGAGTGCCGACATCGACATCGATACCGGCCACGTCCGCACGCTGGCGGACCTGTTCTAGGGTCTTGACGATGGCGAACCAGGAAACCGGCGTGGTGCCGCATCGGGCGCTGATCACGGTGTGCGCGATGGTTGCCACCCTGATGCAGGCCCTGGACTCCACGATTGCCAATGTGGCGCTGCCCTACATGCAGGGCAGCTTGTCGGCGAGTTACGACCAGATCACCTGGGTGCTGACGTCCTATATCACGGCGGCCGCCATCATGACGGCGCCGGTGGGATGGCTCGCCGCCCGCTTCGGCCTGAAGCGGCTGTACCTGATTTCGCTGGTCGGCTTCACCGTCTCCTCGATGCTGTGCGGCGTTGCCGGATCGCTGAACGAGATGGTGGTGTTCCGCCTGCTGCAGGGCGTGTTCGGCGCGGCGCTGGTGCCGCTGTCGCAGTCCACCATGCTGAATATCTATCCGCCGGAAAAACGCGGATCGGCGATGGCGATCTGGGGCATGGGCGTCATGGTGGGTCCGATCCTGGGCCCGACCCTGGGCGGCTACCTGACGGAACTTTACGACTGGCGCTGGGTGTTCTTCGTCAACCTGCCGTTCGGCCTGCTGGCGACCGCGGGCATGGCGGCGTTGCTGCCGAAGACCACGGCGCAATCCGGCATGAAGTTCGACTGGGTGGGCTTCGGCGTGTTCGCGCTGGGGATCGCCGGCCTGCAACTGATGCTGGACCGTGGCGAGACGCAGGACTGGTTCGGCTCGACCGAGATCATCATCGAAGCAACCATGGCGGCGCTCGGCTTTTACTCTGTTCATCGTCCACATGTTCACGGCGGAGAAGCCGTTCATTACGCCGGCGGTGTTCAAGGACCGCAACCTGGTGGCCGGCCTGCTGGTGATGTTCGCGGTCGGCATGGTGCTGCTGGCGGTGTCGGCGTTGCTGGCGCCTTGGCTGCAGGATCTGGGCAACTATCCGGTGGAGACGGCGGGGCTGGTAATGGCACCGCGCGGCATCGGCACGATGGCGGCGATGCTGATGGCCGGCCGGCTGTCGAACAAGGTGGACCCGCGGATCCTGATGGCGTTCGGCATTCTGGTGCTGGCCGGCAGCCTCTACCGGATGACGGAGTGGACCCCGGACGTGTCGGAGACGACGATGATCGTCAATACCATCGTGCAGGGTGCCGGCCTTGGGTTCGTGTTCATTCCGTTGCAGGTGATCGCCTTCACCACCTTGGCGCCGGCGTTGCGGACCGAGGGCACGGCGTTGCTCAGCCTGGTGCGCAACGTCGGCAGCGCGATCGGCATCTCGATCACCGGGGCGCTGGTGACGCAGAACAGCCAGATCGAGCATTCGGTGCTGGCGGGTAACATCACGCCGCTGAACCGGGCGTTTCAGGGTGCCGCGGCGGCGCTGTCGCCGGTGACGGCACATGGCGCGCAGGTGATGAATGCGATGGTCGATCGACAGGCGGAGATCATCGCCTACAACGACGACTGGAAACTGATGATGCTGATGGCGCTGCCGATGCTGCCGCTGTTGCTGTTGATGCGCGGGCCGAAGAAGGACGGCGCGGCGGAGGCGGGGCATGCGGCGGTGATGGACTAGGGTATTGCGCCGGCGTCCCGCCTCGCAGGGCTGACCTATCCCGGCTTCGACGGCGTGACGGGCCGGAAAATCCGATCCGAAAGCTCATCAAGGAAGCGGAAAACGCCGTCCACGTTGTAGCCGGCCAGGAGCGCGATCGCGGAAAGGCCCAATCCACCTGCCGGGTCCGCGTTACCGATATAGCTGGCGAACAGACCGATCACAGCGCCGCACAGCACGCCCAGGATCGCTCCCTGTTGCAATCGGGAACGATCCGTGAAGTTCAGCAGCGACGCGTCGACCTTGCGCCTCAGCAATCGCATCGCCGCGGCCATCGCGCCGAGAAAGCCGTAACAGACCGGCAGGATATACTGCGTGATGCTGCCAAGGATCGACTCCGCGACATTGCGGGCGCGGTTTATCAGCGTCCACAGAACCCTCTCGCAGGCTGTGGGATTGGCGCCCTGCCCGGCCGCACCAGAGGTCATCATTTCGGGAGCAACGGTCTTGCACAAGCCGCCATCATTCTCTTTCGCGTAATCGGTCAATGCCGAGGGGACGACGCCGAATATCGGCGCCAGCGGCACCGCCAGATGCACCGTATAGGACTTATAGCCCAGGTCCCAGCCATGCTCGACGCTCTGCGTCACGACGCTGCTCCAGCTTTGCAGGTGCATCGTGACCACGAACAAGGTGCGCAGAACCTCGTCGCGCTGCGGGCAAAGATGGGCCTGCAGCGTGGTCAAATAGGCTGTCTCGTAGGTTGGCTTCGCACCGGGCGTTGCCTCGGCGCCGTTATCGGCCGCCGCTTCGGCCATAAGCCCACCTGACGCGGCTGACAAGCTGGCGAGCTTTACTGAGGCTGATGGTTCAACCGGCTTGCGCTGGGTCAGGCTGCACAGGGAGACCACGGTCATGCGGGGACTATCATTGATCGGCAACGTCGCCGACGGGAATATCTTGTCCTCCTGCGATTGGACCTGCGCATCGATTGCCGTGAAGGCATCGTGCGCGGCCTTTTCCCGACCCAGGATAAGCCGGCCAGACAAAGCGTAGATGGAAACGATCACGGTCATCGCGACGACCGCCATGGTGATCCATTCGAAGTTCCGGACCCGGATCGCAAGCCGGCGAGCCACCAGTTTCCTGGTTATATCGTCCGGGTCGACCGGCAGGATGGGAACGCGCGTTGTCTCCTTTTCCGCGCCCCAGATAAGGTTTGTCAGGCGGCGCCACCAGCCGCCGAACCGGGCACGTCTGACGACGTAGTCATGTGTCAGTCTGATCGTGTCAGCGGTTGCGGGCGCGGCGACCGCTGCGAGGAAATCCCGGCTCCAGTAAACAAATCCCTCCGGGCTAAGCGGCGGCCGGCCGTCAGCGCTCGCGGGCGGGGTTGGGGGGTTGCTGGCCGGTCTGAAAGGCTCGGCTTATATCGGCCAATCGGTTCAGGAATTCCGGATAGCTCGCGCAAGGCGGCACAGTGGTCTTGGTCGCCGATGCCGAGAGATTGCGCTGCGTGTCCTCGAAAAAGGACAGCAGGCGTCCCTCTGGCAATGCGCCTAGATATTCAAGAAGAAGCGAGACGTCCTGTAGCGCTCGGTTGATGTCGTGCCAGGACTGAGGCTCGTTCTGCAGCCATTTTTCGTCGGGCATCTGTCTCTCCGCGATCCGGCCAAAGGAAGACCGCCTTGCGCGCCAGACGTTGAACCGCTGGTCGAGCGTCGCTTGCGGCGCGCGCGGGAACAGAACAGAAAGCCGGCTAAAGTGATGTGACGACCGTCACAGGCGCGGGACCAAATATTCAACGTCAAGCTGTCCCGTTGGTGGATCTGTGCCGTTACACCGGGCTCAGCACCCGCGGGTCAGGCGCATTCGGGATAGAAGATCGCGCGCAGCGGCCAGCTGTATCGGGGCTCAGCCCAGCAGCCACCTCAGCGATCGGCGCAGGGCGCCGGTGGCGTCCTGCTCGAACCAGCGTCCATGCGCGAAGATGACACGCTCGGGCCGCAGATCGACCAGCCGTGATGCCGCCCGGGCGGCGTCTTGCCGCCGCAGCTTGACCACCGCCCGCAGATAGGGCGGCGGCATGCCGTCCGGCGCGGTCACGCCGAACAGCCGCAGCACCGGACGCGCGACGGCCGGCAGTTTCGCCGCCTCCAGGTTCAGCACAAGGTCGGTCAGCACCAATGTGCGCGAGGGCTGGTGAAACAGCGCGATCTCGCGAAATCCCAGGCCGCCCGGCACCGTGACCAAGGTGATCGCGCCGCTCCATTCCGCGGGAGCGGTGTCGGTCAGGTCATGGTCCAGGCGCACGCCGCTGCGGCGCACCTGGGATCGTTCGCGCAGCCCCGGCGCGGCCCAGGTCGTCGCGTCCGGGCAGGCGCTCTGCCACGCCTGCAGGAACATCCAATGCGCGACGTTGGGCGCGACCAGGTGGCGGATGCGGCCGAGGGTTTCAAGCTCCGACTTGAGGCGGCGGCTGAATTGCGTGGGTGAGTGCAGCAGCAGATCGCCGTTCGGCAGGCGGATCACGGTCATCCGCACGGGCAGCACCGTGCCCATGAGGCCGGGCATCAGGCTGTCGACGATGAAGACGTCTTCCGCGGCCGGCTTGGGTGTGTCGAGCGGCTTGTAGCCCACGCGCTCGGACGGTGCCGCGTCAAGGCCCAACACCCGCGCCACGGGGCCGGAGCCTTGTCCGGGACCGCTGACCGGGTTGGCGCTGCTCAGCGCGACCACCGCGAGTTCCGACAGGCCGGCGGCAGCCAGCAGCCAGCGCGCGCCGGAGGGCTGCCGGCGCAGCAACAAGGCCGCGCCACAGAGCGCCGCCCCGCCGAGGGCATCGAGCGCCAGATGCTGCTGCATGCTCAAGCGGGGTCGCAGGCCTGCCTCGTAGTCCGTCAGCAGGGCATAGCTGGTATGGTAGGCGCCGGCGCCGCCAAGGATCGCGCGCACCGGCGGCGGGCAGCGAGCGGGACGTGGACAGCCCGCCCAGGAGCGTGGCCACGGCGTAGTCGATCACTCCATGCAGCCGGGTCGAAATCATCATCTGGCGCCTTGTGTTGGGGGCGCACAGAAAACGGTAGAGCGGCGTGAAGGATGCGCCGACGGCTCATCGCTATCGCGTGCGCGAGCGCGTTGCCCCGTGTCATGGCCGGCGCAGGCCGGCCACCCACGAGTTACGGTGTCGGAGGTAGCAAATCGTGGGTGGCCGGCCTGCGCCGGCCATGACACATGGGAGCATCTCATCCACTAGCCGTGGATTTGGCGGGCCGTTGAACCTGACGCTTGGGAACAAGCGTCAGGATCGGACCACTAGGTCGAATAATCCGAGAACGCGACGCCCGAGAAGCGCGCCCGATAGTCGGTGCGGACATTGACCAACGCGACCATGCCCTCATCGACCTTCTTCTGCGCGCGTTCCAAGGCCGGGCCGATATCCTCGGCCTTGGTGATGTATTCGCCGTAGCCGCCAAGCGCCTCGCAGATCTTGTCGTAACGCGTGTAACCAAGATCGCGGCCGGGCTTTTCGCGCTTCGGATCGCCGGTCCAGCCGCCGTTCAGGCTGATCACCACGAGAATCGGAATCTTGTGGCGGATCGCGGTGTCCAGCTCCATCGCGTTCAGCCCCATCGAGCCGTCGCCATGCACCACGATCACCTGCTTGTCCGGGCAGGCGACCTTGGCGCCGACGCCGAACGGCATGCCGACGCCCATGGTGCCGAACGGACCGGAGTTCAAACGATGCCCCGGCGAGAAGGTCGGCATCGTCTGCCGGCCGAAATTCAGCGTCTCCTGCCCGTCGACGCACAGGATGGCGTCGCGCTTGGCGAAGTCACGCACCGCTTCCAGCATGCGGACCGGGTGGATGTCGCCGTCCTCGGCGTATTTGTTGGCGCCGGCGGCGGAGCGCTTGGTCGCCTCCCCGTCCGCCAGCGTCTTGCGCCATGCGGCGTATTTGTCCGGCGTGATGCGGCCCTTGATGCCCTGCAACAACTGCCCCAGCACCGCCTTGCAGTCGCCGACGATGGGAATATCGACATAGCGCGCGGCGGCGGCGATTTCAGCTGGATCGACGTCGATACGGGCGATCTTGGCGGCGGGCCCGAAGCGGGGCGGCGAGGCGTGACCGATGATGTAGTTCATCCGGGTGCCGAGCACGATGATCAGGTCGGCATCGCGGAACGCGCCGGAGCGCATCGACAGGTACGAATACGGATGATCGTCCGGCACCACGCCGCGGCCTTGCGGGGTGGTGTAGAACGGGATGCCGGCGGCGTCGACGAACGCCCGCATCTCCTCCCACGCGCGCGACCAGATGACGCCGGAGCCTGATACGATCACCGGATTTTTTGCCTCGGCCAGGGCGCCAATCAACGCGTCGACCTGGCGTGGGTCGCCCATCGGGCGGCTGTCCAGGATCGGCCTTCCGGCAAAGCTCCAGTCGACCAGGTTCTCGTCGATTTTCTGGTACAGCATGTCGCCGGGGCAATCGAGGTAGACCGGCCCGGGCTTGCCCGAGATCGCCCGCTGCAGGGCGAAATTGATCTGCTGCGGGATGCGCTTGAGGTTGACCATGCGGTCGACATACTTGCAGCAGCCGCGCATCAGCTCGACCTGGTCGATCTCCTGGAACACCTGGCGGCCGAACTGCGACAGCGGGCTGGAGCCGCCGAGGGCGACCACCGGGCAGCAGTCGATCAGCGCGTTGGCCATGCCGGTGATCAGGTTGGTGACGCCGGGGCCGGAGGCGGCCATGCAGACCGACGGCGTCTGCTTCAGCCGGCTGTAGGCCTGGCACATGAACGCCGCCGCCTGCTCGTGGCGGACGTCGATCATGCGGATGCCTTCCTTGATGCAGGTGGCCTCGGCCAGCAGCATCGGGCCGCCCATGATGTAGAAGAGGTCTTTGATCCCCTCCTTCTGCAGGCAGCGGGCGATGATTTCCGATCCGGTGATTTCCGCCATTTTCTTGTCTCCCTCTCAGCCGATGATTTTATCCGCGCGCAGGCCGCTCAGTTGTTCTGGCTTCACGCCCAGCCAGTGGGTCAGCACGTCGTCGTTGTTGGCGCCGAGCAACGGTGCCGGCTTGACCGGCGGCGGCCGGCCGGAGAAGCGAACCGGCCAGGCGGGCATCTTGAACGGCCCGACCACCGGGTGGTCGATGGTCTGCATGATGCCGCGTTGCTCGAAGGTCGGGTCGCTGTGCAGCTCCATCGAGTCCAGCACGGCGCCGGCCGGGATGCCGGCGGCGCCGATGATCTCCATCGCCTCGTGCTTGGTGTGCTGGCGGGTCCAGGCGGTGACCATCGCCTGCACCTCATCCTTGTGTTCGGAGCGGGCGGCGGGGAAGTCGTAGCGTGGATCGCCGATCAGATCCTCACGGCCGAGCACCCCCAGCAGGCGGCGCCAGTGCTCGGGGTTGGCTCGGCAGGTGTAGACGTAGACGTAGTCGTTGGGGCCGCCGCCCTTGCAGGGGAAGGTGCCCATCGGCGGGTTGCCGCCGGTCACGCTGGTGTCGGCGGCGCGCGGCGCGGCCTTGCCGGTGCGCGCCTGCACCGAGAAGGCGATGCGCAGGTAGTGCAGCATGGCGTCCTGCATCGCCACTTGCAGGTGCTCGCCCTGGCCGGTGTCCTTGCGGCGGAACAGCGCGCCGAGGATGGAAATCGCCAGCAGCATGCCGGTGCCGGTGTCGCCGAGCGACGGGCCGGGCTTCAGCGGGCGTCCGTCGAGCTCGCCGGTGATGCTCATGGTGCCGCCGCAGGCTTGCGCGATCATGTCGAAGGCCAGGTTCTTTTCGTAGGGGCTGCCCTCGCCGAAGCCTTTCACCTGGCAGTAGATGATCGACGGGTTCAGCGCGCGGACGATGTCGGCGCCGAGGCCGAGCCGCTCGATCGCGCCGGGAGCGAAGTTTTCCACCATGACGTCGGCCTTTTGCGCCATGTCCTTGACCAGTTGCAGGCCGCGCGGGTCCTTGAGGTTGACGGTGATGGATTTCTTGTTGGCGTTGAACTCCAGGAAATACGGGTCATCGACGCCCGCCGGGCCGCCGAGGGCTCGGCCGGGGTCGCCGCCCTTGGGGTTTTCCACCTTGACCACCTCGGCGCCCAACCAGGCGAGGGTCTCGGTGCAGGAGGGACCCGCCTCAAACTGGGTCATGTCGAGGACGCGGATGCCGGAGAGGCAGTCGCTGCCAAAGCTGTTCGGTGCCATGCGTGGATTCCCCTACCCTATCCAGTTGAGCCGTTGACCGAACGGTAACGGGAAAAACCCGCGAAGGTAAGCCCGGGACCGTGCCGTCGGCACGATGCGTGCCGGCGCCTCTGGCATCCGGCCCGTGGCTGGCGCATATCTGCCCCGGAGGCGAGCGTTGCCGAACGCTATGGAGAGGGATGACGCGGCTTGTGACACTTCTGGCGATGGTGCTTCTGGTCGCCTGTGCGAGGCCGGCCTTGGCGCTGGAGAGTGCGCCGGTCAGCAATGCTCATGGCGTTGCCAGCCTGGTCACCGACACGGACGCGTTCCAGCCTGGCACGCCGTTCCGGGCGGCGCTACGGCTGCGGCTGCCGGATGGCTGGCACACCTACTGGAAGAACCCGGGCGATGCCGGGGTGGCGCCCGAGCTGACGCTGCAATTGCCGGTCGGCGGCAGCCAGTCGCCGATCGACTGGCCGGCGCCGCGGCGTATGCAGGAAGGGCCGGTGATGACCTACGCCTATACCGGCGAGGTGCTGTTGCCGGTGACGGTGACGCTGCACGAAAGCGAGCCCGCGTCGATCCGGGCGCACGCGCAATGGCTGGTGTGCAAGGACATCTGCGTCCCTGAAGAGGCCGATTTTTCCCTCGCTTTGCCACCTGGCAAGCCGGTTCCATCGGCGCAGGCGCCGTTGTTCGCTGGCGCATGACCGGACCGTGCCGCGCACTTCGCCATGGGCCGCGCGCATTCCCCGGACGGCACGCTGTTCGTGCAGGGGCCGGAGCTGACGCCGGCGACGGTGACGGATGCGTGGTTCATACCGGACCAGCCGAACCGGATTCAGGATGATGCCGCGCAGCCGCTGTCGGTGCGGGATGGCGGTTTCGTCCTCGCGCTGAAGCCGGCCGCGGGGTTTGATGCGTCGAAGGATCTCGGTGGCGTGCTGTCGGTGCGCGATCGGGCCGGCCTGCAGGCGGACGTCGTGCTGCGGGCCGTGCCGGGACCGGCTCCGGCGCCGGCAATGCCGCCGCTGGGTCGGGTGCTGGTGTTTGCTTTCCTCGGCGGGCTGATCCTGAACCTGATGCCGTGCGTGTTCCCGATCCTGGCGATGAAGACAGTGGCATTGGCCGACCATGCCGGCCGAGGCCGCGGTCATGCGGTCGCCTACACCGCCGGAGTGCTGGTGACCTTCATTGGACTGGCCGTTGCCTTGCTCGCCGCTCGCCAAGCCGGTACGGCGGCGGGATGGGGGTTTCAGTTCGCCTCCCCGGTGTTCGTCGCGGCGATGGCGTGGCTGCTGCTGGCGGTGGGGCTGAACCTGTCGGGGGTCTTTGAGGTCGGTGGCGGTGGCGGGCTGGCCAACGTGGGCAGCCGGCTGACGGGCCGGCAGGGGCTCGCCGGAAGCTTCTTCACCGGATTGCTGGCGGTGCTGGTGGCGACCCCGTGCACCGCGCCATTCATGGGCGTGGCGGTGGCCGCGGGTCTGGCGGCGCCTCCCGCGGTCACGGTGCTGGTGTTCGCGATGATGGGGCTGGGGCTTGCCGCGCCGTATGCCGCGCTGGCGAGCCTGCCCGGTGTGGCGCGGATCATGCCGCGGCCCGGGCAATGGATGGAGACGCTGAGGCAGGTATTGGCATTCCCGATGTATGCCGCGGCGGCATGGCTGCTGTGGGTGGTAAGCCAGGAAGCCGGGTCAGGCGGCGTGCTGGTCACCGCGGCCGGCGCTGTGCTGGTCGGCTTCGCAGCATGGGTGCTGGGCGCCGGACAAGGCGCTTCGGACGTCATGCGGCGACTTGGGCAGGGTGTCGCGGCGGTGGCCATGATCGCGGCGGGCGCCAGCTTGAGCGGGATCGGATCGGTGCCGCCCGAGGTCTCCACCAACGTTGCCGGAGGGGCGGAAGCCGTTTACACCGGCCAGGCTGGCGGAACTGCGGGCCGCGGGCCGGCCGGTGTTCGTGAACATGACGGCGGCATGGTGCGTGACCTGCCTGGTGAATGAGCGGGTGGCGATTGCGACCGACCCGGTGCAGCGCGCGTTCGCCGCGGGGGATGTGGCCTATCTGAAGGGAGACTGGACCCGACAAAGCCCGGCGATCACCGATTTCCTGCGGCAATACGGTCGCGATGGGGTGCCGCTTTATGTGTTCTACCCGGCCGGCGGGGCGGCCGCGAAGGTATTGCCGCAAATCCTGACGGAGAACGAGGTGCTGCGGTTCTTGCGGACGTCGTGAGGCGGGGTCCGGGCGAGTTCAAGGCGCTGTTATGCCCCATTGTTGGCAATTATTTTCCCTCAGCTCAACTGGCAGTGCTGGAAAGAACGCGGGGTTTGACGCCCAAATAGTTTTGGTTTGAATGCACCAGCTCTCCGGCGCCTGATGGACGAAGTCTGGCGGCGGAGAAACAATGACATGCCAGGTGTGCGATCTATCCCCCCTTCCCTGCACAACAACCGAAGACGGCGGCGGCTTGGACGCCTCGGCCAGAAGCAACCGGCTGGAGCCGTGAATATCGTCCACCAGTTCCGTTACCGCAGCCGGAAGGTAATGCGGCATAGGTAAATCATTCCACAACCTGTTTACGGCCTGGTTGTTCAAGGCTACGCCTGTAGCGACAATTGTCACTGATATTGATATGGCAATTTTTACCGTGAACTTGAACGAGATTTTCATCAATCCCTTTAGGTCGTCCCATAGTTTCCGCGCGCGACCAGGTGCTTCAGCGGCCTGCGCTCCGGGATGCTGGCGTGGGCGCGACTCGTCGTGTTGGCGCCATGGATCTTCCTGCGAGCGGCCCGAATGATGCGCCAACCTCCCAGTCATGCTCCGTTCAACGGACCGCACCGATGCTGCCATGTTCACCCGCTCAAGGAACGTGTTCCTCGGAAGCCACGAAGATATCGACGACGTGACAGGGAGTGGCCCAAGTCAGTCGGAAGCTTTGCGGTGGACACGATAAGGTTCGTCCGCCTTGGGCGATGTGAACTACTTCACACTTGGTAGCCGGACGAGGCTTCATCCCGTGCGGCAGGGGCGTATGCTAGTGGTCTGACACAGACAGAAAGTGCAGTCTGCGTCAGACCATCGGCTTGATTTGGTGGGCTGCTTCAGCCAACGCCCTGAATTGGGCGTTGGCATCAGACCACCAGGCACCGGATTGTTGGGCTTACGGCATCAGATGCAGCTCACGGCCTAGGTCTGCCGCTTGATGCCGAGCGGCGCCCAGCATGATGCGGGCCTGATGACGCAGCATTGCCATGCGGCTGCGCAGACGATGATAGGTGGTGCCGCTGTCGGACACCGCGAGCACGTCCGGCGGAACGGTGTTGGCTGCCTCGGATGCGGCGAGGCCGGTCCAGTTACGCAGCAAGGGCACGTTGCCGCGCGGTTCGATCAGGGTGTTGCCGAACACCTGGATGCGGCTGGCCTCACCGGTGATGAGCACCACGCCCGGCCGGTCGGCTGATCCCGCGGCCAGTTCGACGATGTTGCGGTCGAGCGTCAGCGCGCCGCCCTGCACCGAGACCAGCGGCCCGGTCATGGAGCCGCCTTCGTCGACCAGCCGGTTGGCAACCAGTTCCGTGGTCCGCGCCACGGAGGTGATATGATCGCCGCCGCGCGCGTCCGAGAAGCTCGAATGGTCGATCCGCAGCAGGTCGAGATTGCCGCCACTGACGGCGTGCGTCGGGCGTCCGTCGAGACTGGCGCCATTGGCGCTGAAGCTGCAGCCGGAGATGCGCAGGCTGCCGCCGGGGCTGGCTGCCAGGATGCCGACCTGGTTGTTGACGAAGCGGCTGTCCTGCACGGTCAGGTCACCGCCCTCGGCGCGTATTCCGGCACCGTTTCCGTCGGGCACGCGGATGCGGGTGAAGACGAGACCGCGCACCACGACATCGTTGCCGCTGATCACGAAGGCGGCCTTGCCGGCGCAGGCGCGGTCGCTGATCACCGCGTCCGGGCCGGTTCCGGCAATGGTCAGCCGGTTGGCCGGCCACAATGCGCAGTCGTAATAGGTGCCTGGCGAGATGGCCACGGTATCGCCATCCTGCGCGACCGCCGCCGCCGCGCTGGGGACTGCATAAGTTTGTCCGGCACCCACTTGCAGCACCCGCGCCGCCGCCGGCTGACAGTACGCCGCTATGAGAACGACCGACAGACGCAATGCCGGCCATCGGCCAGCACGCGTCACTTCACTATGCCATCACCGCGCAGCGCCTTCGCATTGCCTTGCAGCTTGTTGCCGACCAGCTCTGCGTCCGTCGCGGTCATGTTGTTGACCAGGAACGAATTGTAGTCGCCCTCGACCAGGAAGGTGTTGTGCGCAACGATGATCTCCGGCGTGGGCTGGGTCACGCCCTCCGAGCCGATCATCAGCGCGGCGGTGTGATTCTCCGACTTGGGTCCTTTCTGGATCTTGCTGTCGCGCAGCAGCACCGCGCCGCCGTTCGGGATTTCGACGTCGTAGCTTGCGGTGCCGTTTGTGCCGTCGGCGATGTCGCAACCGATCACCTCGGTGCGTTTCGCGCGGGATTTGATGTCGTGACCCTGCCGGGTTTCGAAGAATTTTGATCGCTCCACCCGCAGCAAAGCGAGCTGGCCGACGTAGATGCCGTGCGCGCAGCCGCCGCCTTCGCAGGTGCCATTGCGGATGAACTCGCTGTCGGTGACGATGATTTTCTTGCCCGGCTGGTCGGCGGCGAGCAGCCCGTCCTGGTCGTTGATGAAATGCACGTTCTGGACAAGCAGGTCGCCGCCTTCGGCGCGGATCCCGGCACCGTTGAAGTCGGGCACGCGGGCGCGTGTCAGCGTCAGGCCGCGGATGGTGATGTTGTTGCCGTCGGTGACGAACAGCGCCTTGCCCATGCAGGTCTTGTCGGTGATGATGGTGGCATCGGGACCGGCGCCCTCGATCGTCAGGTTGTTGGCCTTCCAGACGGCGCAGTCGAAATACGATCCGGCGGCGATGGTGATGTGGTCGCCGTCATGCGCGGCGGCGGCGGCGGCCGAAGGCTGCGGGTACGGCTTGCCGGCGCCGACCTCCAGCGTCGCGGCGTGGGCGGGCCTGGACAAGTTCGCCGTGAGCAGACAGAAGATCGGCAGAAGGCGGGGGATTACCGGGATACCGGAACGGATTTGTCGTAGCACGCGACGCAGAGATTGCATGTCGTTGGCCTTATTGTTTCTAGAGCAGGATTATAACCAGCTAGGTTCGGCCCGTCACGGCAGTTCGCGGTGACCCAGGCATGTTTCACATCGTCACGGCAATGACGCGACCGGCGGACAGGGCCGCGGACCCTTCAATACGGCTGCGGTGGGCCTATGAAGTAATTCACACAGGAAGGAGCCGGCGCGGTCTTACGAGCTCAGGCCGCCGTCAGCTTGCGGATCACGGCCTGCGCTTCGGGGGCCGCCCAATCGGCCGCACCTTCCAGACGGGCGACGGCCTGGCCGTTCTGGTTGATGACCACGGTGGTGGGGATGCCGCGCGCGTTGAACGCCCGCGCCAAGGCGCCTTTCGGGTCGAGCAGCACGGGCAGCGCGGTGATGTCGTGCGCCTGGTACCAGGCTTGCACCGTCTCGGCGCCGCCGCGGTCCGATGACAGCGGCAGCACCGCGATGTCCAGGGGCGCGAGCGCTTTGGACAGGGTTTGCAGGGACGGCATCTCGGCGACGCAGGGGGCGCACCAGGTGGCCCACAGGTTGACGACCATGCCGCGGCCCTTGAACTCCGCCAGCCGGTGGCTGGTGCCGTCCTGGGTGACAAACACCCCGTCCGGCAAGGCAGCCGGCGGCGACAGAATTTTTAGTCCCTCGGCCAGCGGCGGAAGGGGTTCGGCGCGCGGTTTGCGCGGCAGGGCGGTGGCGGCTAGGGTGCCCGCTGCCACCGTGAAGCCAAGACGCAACGCCATCCGACGGGCTAACACCATGATGCCAGGACCTTTTTCGTGAGCGACACGCCGGATCGACTGCCCCGGGATCGCCCTCCACCGCCCGACGCCCGGTTGAACGAGCCGGCCAACCTGCAATGGGGTGGGCGCTTCGCCGGCGGGCCCTCGGTGATCATGCAGGACATCAACGCCTCCATCGGGTTCGACCGCAAGCTGTGGCGGCAGGACATTCGCGGCTCCCTCGCCCATGCCGCGATGTTGGCGAAAATCGGACTGATCAGCAACGAAGATGAGCACGCCATCGGCAGCGGTCTAGAGGCGATCGCGCGGGAAATCGAGACCGGTCGCTTCGCCTTCGATGTCGCGCTGGAAGACATCCACATGAATATCGAGGCACGCCTGACCGAGCGCATCGGCGAGGCCGGCAAGCGGCTGCACACCGCGCGCAGCCGCAACGACCAGGTTGCCACCGATTTTCGCCTGTGGGTGCGCGACGCGATCGACGGGTTGTCGGCGCAGATTACCGACATGATGCGGGTGCTGGCCCAGCGCGCGGCGGCGCATGCGGCGGATCCGATGCCGGGGTTTACGCATTTGCAGACGGCTCAACCGGTGACGTTCGGCCATCATCTGCTGGCGTACGTGGAGATGCTTGATCGCGACCGTGGCCGGCTGGCGGATTGCCGGCGCCGGATGAACGTGTCGCCGCTGGGGGCGGCGGCGCTGGCCGGCACCTCGTTTCCGATCGACCGCCCCATGACGGCGGCGGCGCTGGGCTTCGACCGGCCGGCGGCGAACTCGCTCGACGCCGTGTCGGACCGGGATTTTGCGCTGGAATTTCTGGCGGCGGCGGCGATCGGCGCGGTGCACCTGTCGCGGCTGGCGGAGGAGATCGTCATCTGGTGCAGCGCGCCCTATCGCTTTATCCGGCTGTCGGACGCGTTCACCACGGGCAGTTCCATCATGCCGCAGAAGCGCAATCCGGATGCGGCGGAGCTGGTGCGGGCGAAGACCGGGCGCGTCGCCGGGGCGCTGATGGCGCTGCTGACGGTGATGAAGGGGTTGCCGCTGGCCTACGCCAAGGACATGCAGGAGGACAAGGAGCCGGTGTTCGATGCAGCCGAGGCGTGGGCGCTGTCGCTGGCGGCGATGGCGGGGATGGCGCGGGACATGACCCCGGACGTGGCGCGGATGCGGCGGTTCGCCGGCGCGGGGTTCGCCACCGCGACCGACCTGGCGGACTGGCTGGTGCGCGTGTTGCGGCTGCCGTTCCGCGATGCTCATCACGTGACCGGACGGCTGGTGGCGCTGGCCGAGGCTCGCGACGTGGATCTGGCCGGGTTGTCGCTGGCGGAGATGCGGTCGGTGGAGGCGGGAATCACTGACGATGTGTTCTCGGTGCTGACGGTGGACGCTTCGGTGGCGTCGCGAACCAGCTTCGGCGGGACGGCGCCGGCGAATGTCGCGAGAGAGGCCGAGCGCATGGCTGAAGGCGCTGGCATGAGGCGCCCGGGCATGACCCGGCTGGTCTGGCGGGTTGCCGTGCTGCTGAGCGCGCTGCTGGGCATGGGCCTGCTGACGGGGTGCGGCAAGAAGGGTCCGCCTGATCCGCCGGGACCACCGTCGGCTGTCACCTTTCCGAAGACCTATCCGACGCGTTGAGTGCCCGTTTGAGAATGCTACTATGGCGGCCATCTGGCGCGGCTTTCTGCGCTTCCGGTGCTCACGGCCTTCAGGCCGCTCCGCTCCGGTTCTCGACAGCCACGCCAGCTGACTCGCCATAGCGCATTCCGGATCGGGCATAGAGGCGCGGCGCCGGGGAGCAAAGCAGGCGATCGCCTGCGGCCTGAAGGTTGTTGCATTACACGGCGGAGCTTGCATGGCGTCCAACGCTGACATCGACGGCTTGCGATGCTGACGAGTTCAGCCGTGATGGTGCTGGCAGCGGGCGCCGCCGCCGGCGGTTTCATCTCCGGTCTTGCGGGCTTCGGCACGGGTCTGGTGGCGTTCGGCTTCTGGCTGTACGTCGTCGATCCGATTTCCGCGGCGACATTGGTGGCCGTCTGCTCCGTCGCCGCTCAGGCACAAACGATGCCGACGATTTGGCACGCGGTCGACCGAGCGCGCGTCGCGCCCATGGTCCTGGCCGGTGTGCTCGGGGTGCCGGTTGGAACTATGCTGCTGTACAAACTCGACCCGGGGTTTTTCCGACTGGGCGTCGGGCTTCTGCTGGTCGGCTACTCGGGCTTCATGCTGCTTGGCCGCGCCCAGCCCCGGCTGGCGTGGAGCGGCCAGCTGGCCGACGGCGCGATCGGTTTTGCCGGCGGTGTTCTGGGCGGGGTGGCCGGGTTGTCCGGGCCGTCGCCGACGGCATGGGCAACGATGCAGGGCTGGAGCAAGGATCAGGCGCGCGGCGTGTTTCAGGTCTTCAACCTGGTCGTTCTTGCCGCTGTTATCGTATGGCATGTCGCATCGGGCCTGCTGACCGCCGAACTTGGCTGGCTTGGTGTCGTTGCGGTCCCAGGCACATCGGCTGGGGCGTGGCTTGGTATCCGCGCCTACCGGCGACTCAGCGACAAGCGCTTCCGCGAGATCGTGCCCTGCCTGCTCGGCCTTTCGGGCCTGGCCCTTGTCTGGGCAAGCCGGTGAAGCCAAGGACGCATAAGTCCGGGGTTTCGGTGCCGATCGAGCCTTGCCCGAGCGGCCGGAGGGTGTTCCAATCGATGCCGACCAATCGGTGAACGTAACCATGCCAGAATCCGCTTCGCGCTGGGACTCGCCGGCGCCGATCCGCTACCCGGACCCAAACGTGATCGTTCTGGACCCCCGGTTCGAGCGTCTGGTGCTGGGCAACGCCGGCATCCGGCGGATCGCCACCGGGTTCCATTTCACCGAGGGGCCGGTGTGGTTCGGCGACGGGCGCTACCTGCTGTTCAGCGACATTCCCGCCGACACGATCTATCGCTGGGACGAAACCGACGAGGGGATCAGCGTGTTCCGCAATCCCTCGCATTACGCCAACGGCAACACGCGCGACCGTCAGGGCCGGCTGGTGACATGCGAGCATGATACCCAGCGGCTGACCCGCACCGAGCATGACGGCACCGTGGTGGTGCTGGCGGACAAGTGGGAGGGCAAGAAGCTGACCGGCCCGAACGACGTGGTGGTGAAGTCCGACGGCACCATCTGGTTCAGCGACAACGGCGCCGGCACGCGCGGCAACTATCTGGGGCACAAGGCGCCGCAGGAGCATCCGTTCCGGGTGTATCGGTATGATCCCATGACGGCGACGTTGGCGATCGCTGTCGCGCGACATGGCTCGGCCGAACGGTCTGTGCTTTTCCCCTGACGAGAAGCGGCTTTACGTGGTGGATACGCCCGGCGATCGGCCGAAGACGACCTGGGTCTTCGACGTTGTCGACAAGGGGACCCGGGTGGTGAACGGGCGCGTGTTCTTCGGTGGAGAGGGTTGGGCGGACGGGATCCGTTGCGATACCGAGGGCAATGTATGGTGCGGATTCTCTGGCGGCGAGGGCCAGGACGGCGTGGCGGTGTTCGCACCGGATGGGGTGCTGATCGGCCGGGTGCTGTTGCCGGAACGATGCGCCAATGTGTGCTTTGGCGGGAGAAAGCGGAACCGGCTGTTCATGGCGGCGAGCCAGTCGGTCTATGCGCTGTATGTGGAGGCGCAGGGGGCGGTTGGTGGCTAGACGAAATGCACACGTTTTTGAACCAAGCGCATAGGCGAATGCGGCCGCCGTCTGGAGCGAAATCCGATCAAATTGCACCGGCACTGCCTTCTCGGCATGCCGGGCCTTATCCGGGCCACCGACGCCGCACGTGCCGCGACAGTTGGCCCGGACGCGCCGGGCCATGACGGTGTGGCAACCTGATCGGAAACCACTTAAACCCTTCGCCACACCCCCGGCGCCGCCGTGGCGATTGCCTGGATGCCAAATCCCAGGAACAACAGCCCCGACGCCCGCGTCACCCATAGGGCGTGCCGCCGATACCAGCGCCGCACAACCGCTGTGCCGATTACCGAGACCAGCATTGCGTCCGCCGTGACGAAGCCTACGCACGCCGCGGCCAGCAGCGGGGCGAATGCGCTCCAATCCAGGGAACCGGCGTAGCGAGCCAGCAGCGCGGTGAACATTGCGACGGCCACCGGATAGGCTTTCGGGTTGGACAGCCCGAATGCCAAACCGCGCAGCAGTGGTCTTCGGGGCTCGATCGTTACTGTGCCGTCGGCCTGCGGCCGAGCCGTGGCGGACCGTGCGCCGAGCCAGCAGAGATAGACGCCGCAGATCAAGCCGAGGACGTCGAAGACCAACGTGCCGATGGTTCGCGCGCCGATCACGGCGATGAGTGACAACGACGCCCAAAGCACGTCGCCGGCGAAATTGCCGCACATGAACAGGGCGCCGGCCTGCCGGCCTCGGCTGGCGCCGATCCCTAGCAGCGCCAGGAACGCCGGACCCGGCACCAGCTTATACGCGGCGCCGGACAACGCCGCGGCGATCAGCAGCCCCGGCGTCACTAGCCGAAAGCCTGATCCCAGGGCTCGGGCAGCAGCAGATATTCATTCGCCTGCTTCACCAGATGGGCGAAACCTGGGAAATGCACGTGCATTCCGGCGATCAGTTGCCGATCCGTCGCCACCATGTCGAACGTCCGCTTGCGCGTGGCGGCTGCCTGGTGCGGATCGGTATCGAACACCATGGTGACCTCCGGCCGAGGCACCTGCACCTCCGGCACATGGATGATGTCTCCCCAGATCAGCAACGACTTGTCGCCGGAGGCGATCATGTAGCCGGAATGACCCGGCGTATGCCCATGCAGCGGCACCGAGGTCACGCCTGGAAACACCTCGATGGCATCGGCGAATGTCCGCATCTGGTTGTGATAGGGCGCGATCTGTTCTCGGGCGCACTGAAAATACAACGTCCTGGCCCGTTCATCGGCGCGGCTCATCGCCGCGTCATCGCGCCAGTGTTTTGGTTCATTCTCGTGCACCACGAGTTCGGCATTCGGGAAGAATTTCTGGCCGGTCTTCGGGTCGGTCAGCCCGGCGGAATGATCCGGGTGCATGTGGGTCAGCATGACCGTTTCGATATCCGCCGGATCGACGCCGGCCGCCTGCAGGTTCCGCTGCAGCTTGCCCGCCGTCGGCAGCAGGTAATCGCCCGAGCCGGTCTCGATCAAGGCCAGGCGGCCGGCCGAATAGATCAGGTAGCAATTCACCGAGGTGCGCCGTCCGGGGCGAAACTTGTCGGTCAGCATCCGGGTCGCGTCGGCGGGAGCGATGTTCTGCATCACCTCCATCGTGCCATCCAGGTAGCCGTCGGACAGCGCGGTCACGACGATGTCGCCGATGCGCCGGTGGTAGACGCCGGGGATCTGCGTACTGGGGACCTGAACCATGAGCGAAACTCCTGAGCCTATTGCGCGATATAGCCGCCGTCGATCACCAGTTCTGTCCCGGTCACGAACGACGCCTCGTCGGAGGCCAGGAACAAGACTCCGTAGGCGACCTCGATCGGTTCGCCCAGGCGGCGCAGCGGCGTCGCCTCGATCTTCGACGCGCGGGTGCCGGCGTTCGTTGCGTTCAGCATCGGCGGCATGTAGCCGGGATGCACCGAGTTCACCCGCACCCCGGACGGCCCATACTTTGCCGCCGCTGCCTTGGTATACAACCGCACCGCGCCCTTCGAGGCCGCATAGCCCGGATGCCCCTCGGCGCCTCCAACGAACCCCATGATGGACGAAATATTGACGATCGAGCCGCGCCCGTTCGGCGTCATGGCCGCGGCCGCCAGCTTGGTGCCGAGAAATACGCTGGTCGCGTTGACGGCCTGCAATTTCAGCCAGCCGTTCAGGTCGTCGTGGTCGCCGACCGAGCTGCCGCTGATGCCGGCGTTGTTCACAAGGATATCCAGCCGGCCGTAGCTGGCGATGGTTTCAGAGATCAGACGCTGCCAGTCCGCCTCCGACGTCACATCGGTGCGAATGAAACGGGCGCGTCCCTGGCTGGCGCTGATATCGGCTGCGACGGCCTCACCTTCCTTGACCAGCAGGTCGGCGATGACCACCGCGGCGCCCTCGCGGGCGAACAGGCGAGCCTCGGCCTCGCCCATGCCGTGGGCGCCACCGGTGACAATGGCAACTTTTTCGTTGAGGCGCATGGTTCCTCCCCCGTGTGGCTTTCTGCCATCATCGGGCGAGGCATCGCCGGGGGCAAGCCGGTGCCGCTGGATCGGGACATGCTTTAATTTGCTCGGGGGGCGCCCTGGTCCGTCAGCATATAGGTGCGGATGCATTCCCCCGGCTGGCGCAGGATTTCGTGGCTCTCGACCTCCAGCAGCAACTCCATCTGCCGGTTGAATGGCGGCCGGTTGAGGAAAACTGCTGAGTCCTTCCAGATCCGCGTGTCGCGACCATGGACGATGTCCCGATTGGCGTAGCAGCGTGCATCCGATGGGGGCTGATAATCACTGTAGATCACGTAACGAAAGTGACGTACAGCGTGCAGGACGCTGGCTATCTGGCGGTTCGAAAGATGCTGCAGAACCTCCCGGATCAGGCAAAGCTCACCCTCCGGCAACGGATCACGGGTGGCGTCAAGTTGAACGAAGCGCACATTTTCCGATCCGAAAAGTGCCTGGTTGCGGGCGATCAGCGGACCTACGACGTCCACCCCGATATAGGTCACGTCGTCACTGACGAAATTGCGCGCCACCCGGAAATCGCCGCACCCAAGGTCAACAACGGAATTTATATTTCGATCCTCGGATTAAATTCCTGATGCATTCAGCATATAGGGTTGCTGATGTTCCTGTCGATCCTGGGCCGGAATGGAAGCCATCTTCAACAGGGCTCCATTGCCGAGCGGAATAGACGTCATCGAACACTGAGGCCAGCGGGCGGCGGGCATTCATTGCCCAGTTGATCTCTCGCTTCACGCGTCGCATGAAATGCCTGAGTGTCCAGGGCGTATGGCGCCTGACCGTATTGTAAATCTCCACGCACCAACCTTTTCAGGAACGCCTAAATGATTGCCAGTGTGCCGTATCGGACGTCCGCCGTGGCCGGTCCACTCGCTCATTGCTTTTAACGGCCTACCAATCTCCTGCGTTCGCTGCAAAACGCGACGAACTGCGAAAGCAGAACATCGGCAGAGTTTGAACCGGAGCGTAGCAGAGCAAGTATGGTCTTTGTCAGCGTCCTAATAAAGGACGCGACGGTATGGTCTAGCGGAAAAAGTTCGTGTTGCGATCATTATAATTCCGCCGCGGTCCGCAACAGGCCGCAAACGTCCGGCAGCTCATCCAGCCGCCCGATATCCGCGATCAGGCGGGCGGTCTTCTCAGTTCCCAGCACGGGATCGACAAGGGCGGCGAATTTGGCCTCCAGCCGGCGGCCCTGGCGTCATCGGATCGGTGGCTGGAACTCCCGAATCGTGCTGTGCCGTGAAGCGGGCGCCGTCGGTCCGCAGCAGTTCGACTTCAGAGAATGTATTGGGAATGCCGGTGTGGAATTCAAGCTCGACCTTGTCACGAAGTCCGACAAGAACGGGATCGGCTACAACTTCGCGTGAGTAGCTAGATAGACGACTTGTATCTACACCTGCGAGCGCCATCGCGGTGGTCAGGCGCAGCGAGAACTTGGCTTCGAGCCCGGTACAGGGCGCCGGGATGTTGCAGATCCGGTCGCTGGATTGCTCGATATGCAGGCGGACGCTGCCGTACCTGGTCGGCCGCAAAATCATGCTGTTCGCGCAGCGTGCGAGCCGCCTCGATCGCGGCATGGGTCATGTAGCAGGAGGCGTGATACTTGAACAAGTTATCAACGATCCACCAGCCGCCTGGCGGCGAAGCAAGCGCTCGCTCAGGGTGGAAGTCCGGGCTGTGGGTGCGGGCGAAACCCTGGCTGCACTCGATGACGTCGGTTCGGCTGGTGAAGCCGCGGGCCGCCAGTTTCGCCGCCATCAATCCGTGATACGCCGCCTTGCCGGCGTGCAGCGGCTTGCACATCGTGCCGAACATCGATTTCAGCCCGGCCGCCTGGGTGCCCGCGATACCCAGTGCGGTCGCGAAACAGGCGGCATCCAGCCCCAGCAGATGCGCACACGCGGCGGCGGCACCGAAGCTGCCCACTGTTGCGGTGGCATGGAAGCCCAGCCCATCGTAATGACCCGGCGCGATCGTCCGGCCGATGCGGCACTGCAACTCATAGCCGGCGACAAAGGCGGTCAGCACATCGGCGCCGGACGATCCGCGTTCCTCGGCCAGTGCCAGCAGCGCCGGCAGGATGGCGACCGAGGGATGTCCGGGCATGGCCAGGTTCACGTCGTCGAAATCCAGCGCGTGTGCCGCGGCACCGTTGACCAGTGCAGCCGAGGCGACCGGCAGCCGAGCCGCATGGCCCAGCACCGATGCGACGTCGCGGCCGCCCTGCTCCTGCATTTCCGCCAGCAGAATCGTTACGAGTTCATCGGATGCTCCGGCCAAGCCGCAGCCGACGTAGTCCAGGACACATTGCCGAGCCCATAGGCGGGTGGTGGGGGGAATGTCGGCCAGGCGGAGGCCGCGGGCCTGGTCGGCCAACGCGAGCGTAAGACCCTTGCCGGACTGCACGTCGCTGATCGCGTTCACTATCGCCTCCTTCAACGGCCCTGGTAGACCGGCTTGCGCTTTTCGTTGAAGGCGCGGATGCCCTCACGGCGGTCTTCCGTCGGCACCATCCGGTTATAGGCCTCGATCTCGAACATCATGCCGCTGGGCAGGTCCATATTGAGGCCCATGTTCACCGACTGCTTGATCTGCCGGGTGGAGATCGGCGCGTTTGTGGCGATCACCGCGGCGGTTTCCAGTGCCTCGGCGAGCAGTTTGTCCGGCGGGCAGATGCGGTTGACCATGCCCCATTCTTGGGCCTGCTGCACGGTGAACGGCCGTCCGGTCAGCAGGATTTCCTTTGCCCGCCGAGCGCCGACCGCGCGCGGCAGGGTCTGCGTGCCGCCGGCGCCGGGCATGATGCCCAGGGTGACCTCGGTCAGCGCGAAACGGGCGTTTTCGGCGGCGTAGATGAAGTCGGCGCAGAGCGAAATCTCCAATCCACCGGCGTAGGCGGCGCCATTGACCGCGGCGATGATCGGCACCGGGCAACTGATCATGGCGCGGATCATCCGCTCAAAAATCAGGTGCTGGTCCTGCCACTGTTCATCGGTCATGCCGTTGCGCTGCTTCAGATCGCCGCCGGCACAGAACGCCTTGGTGCCGGCGCCGGTGATGACGATGCAACGCTGGCGGTTCGGGCTCGCGCAGAAGCCGTCGAACACCGCCAGCAGATCCAGGCCCATCTGGGTGTTCATCGCATTGGCGACCTCCGGCCGGTTCAGCGTTACCAGCACGGTGTGGTCCTGAGGATGCTCGACGGAGACGGTTTCAAAGGTGCTCATTGTTCGATGGCCTGCATGGTGAGACGGATGAAGGTGTCCATGGCGGTCGGGTCGGTCCAGCGCAGCACCGCGACCAGGTCCTGTTGTGGCGCGACCCAGGTCAGGTTGCCGCCGGCGCCGGAGGCGAAGAAGCTCGATTCCGGGGCGCTTTTGTAACGCCCGTGGCCGGTGTTCAGCCACCAAAGCAGGCCGTAGTTGCGGTTCATTGGGCACGGTTGCAACGATTTGCCGATCCAGCTTTCCGGTAACAGGCGCCGCCCGTTCCACTCGCCCCGACGCAGCATCAGGTGACCGATGCGGGCCTGGTCCTCGGCGTGGATCAGCACGCCGCCGCCCCAATGGCTGCCGCCGGAGACGCTTTCGATCATGCGTCCGTCGATGTCCACCTGCGACGTGCGGTAGCCGTGCCAGGACCAGTCGTTCGACGCGCCGATCGGCTGCATGATGCGTTCGGCGAACACCTCGGGCAGCGGGCGGCGGAAGCGGCGCAGCAGTGCCAGGCTCAGACGATTGACGCGGACGTCGTTGTATTCCCAGTGGGTGCCCGGCGCATGCAACGGCCTGGCGTCGCCTTTGCGCGCCTTGCCCTCCAGGCCCGATGTTGCGGTTGTAGTCGATCTGGTCGGACTTGCCGAACAGCTCGCCGGTCCATTCCGAGGTGTTCTGCAGCAGATGCCGCCAGGTGACCGCGCGGTTCCGGGCACTGTCGAAGCCGCCATCATGGACCGTGCGGCCGACCGGTTCATCCAGGTCGGCGATCAGGCCGTCCATGACGGCGATGCCGGCCAGCAGGCTGAGGTAGCTCTTGGCGGCGGAGAAGGTGAAATCGACCTGATCAGTGTCGCCCCAGGACGCGATCTTGTAGCCGCGGCGCAGGACCAGCCCATTGGCGGGGCCGCGCGGACTGGATCGGGCCGAGCAGCGCGTTGAAAGGCGGGGGTTCGAAGAAGCCGCTTTCCAGGTGCAGGCGCAGGTCATAGGGCCACGCGGTCTCGTTTTCCGCGGCGAAGCGGGCGGCTTCCTCCAGCCACATCCAGTTCATGCCGGCGGCGTCCGCCATGGCCTCGGGCCAGGCCTGTCCGTGCGGCGGCGGCACGATCCACGGCAACTGCATCCAGGCGCGTCCTTCGCTCAATTCGGCCGGACTATGGCGCCGCCGACCGAGAGGTGCATAGTGCCGCGCCGCCCCGCCGCGCCAAGGCGAGGCAACGAGGGAGGTGAACAATGGCAGTCCCCGCGCTCGACATCGACCCGTTCTGTCAGGCGTTTTTCGACGATCCGTTCCCGGCCCATGCGGCGATGCGGGATGCCGGACCGGTCGTGTACCTGCCCGCCTACGACATCCATGCGGTGGCGCGTTACGACGAGGTGCGGGCGATGCTGCTGGACTGGGGCAGTTACGCGTCCGCACGCGGCGTCGGCCTGTCCGACTTCGCGAAGGAAAAGCCGTGGCGGTTGCCGAGCCTGCTGCTGGAAGCCGATCCGCCGCTGCATGACCGGACGCGCGGTCTGATGGACCGGGTGCTGACGCCGGCGGCGGTTCGCGCCTTGCGCGATGGTTTCGTTAGGGCCGCCGACGCGCTGATCGACACGCTGCTGGCGCGCGGCACCTTCGATGCCATCCCGGACCTCGCTGAGGCCTATCCGCTGACGGTGTTTCCCGACGCCGTCGGGATGCCGCACGAGAACCGCCGGTTTCTGTTGCCTTATGGAAACATGGTATTCAATTCGTTTGGGCCCCGGAATACATGGTTCGAGCAGGCGCTGGTGGATGCCGAACCGGTGCTGGAATGGGTGCAGGCGCAGTCGCGGCGGGAGGCGTTGTCGCCGCACGGGTTCGGCGCGGCGATCCATGCAGCGTCCGACAGCGGCGAGATTACGGTGGCCGAGGCCGAGGTGCTGGTGCGCTCCCTGCTGACGGCGGGCGTGGATACAACTGTCAACGGTCTGGGCGCGTCGCTGTACTGCCTGGCTCGGTTCCCGGCGGAATTCGGGCGCCTGCGTGCTGAGCCATCGCTGGCGCGGGCGGCGTTCGAGGAAGCGGTGCGTCTGGAAAGCCCGGTGCAGACGTTTTTCCGCACCACGACGCGGACGGTCGAGATTGGCGGCGAGACAATTGATGAAGGCTGCAAGGTGCTGATGTTCCTGGGCGCGGCCAACCGCGATCCGCGGCGGTGGGAACGGCCGGACGAATACGACATCACCCGCCGGTCGGCCGGCCATGTCGGCTTCGGCACCGGCATTCATGGCTGTGTCGGCGCCGTGCTTGCTCGCCTTGAAGGCGAGGCGGTGTTGGGCGCTTTGGCGCGGAAGGTGGCGTCGATCGAGATCGCGGAGGCGCCGAGGCGGCGCTACAACAACACGCTGCGCGGATTGTCGAGCCTGAAGCTGACGATGCGGGCTGGGTGATCCGGAAACTGATCGCGCCGGAGAATGGGGCCGGACGCTATTGCAGCAGCCTCTGACGCTCTTGCACCCGTATGGTCATCGCATCGAGGCTATCACGGATCGGCGCCACGTTTGCCAGGATCCAGACATGATCCTTGCCCTCGAGCGTCAGCCGCAACGCCTCGGCTTGCCCGACTAGAAGGGTGTCGCATTGCCCGAGCAGGTCGAGCGTTTGCGCTTCGTCGCGATAACGTTGCGTCATTCGATCGTTAGCGGGGACCGGCAATGTTCGGATAGCACCCTCCAGACGGCCCACCGCGCCTGACAGACTCTCCAGGGTTCGAGCGGCTTCGAGAGCTTGCGGATCGGGTGTGGGCCGGGCGCGCGAGGGTGGGGGCAGGAATTGCTTTCGGTACAAGCTCTGCGCCTGTTCCAGCCTGTCGCGGGCGGTATTGAGCGATGTGCACACGCGCGAGCGCACCATCTGGTCGTCGGCGCGCAACTGGTTTTCCAACCGATAGAAATTGTACCCCATGCCGTAGAAGACATTGATGGCCAACTGCTCGATGGCGTCGGCGTCGTAGAACATCGATCCTGACATGTCAGCGGGGCCGCGGGGTGCTTGGCGGCGACAGCAGCGGGTCAAGCGGATAGGTTCCGAGCGGCTGGCCGCCGAAGCTGAATGGCGCACCAATCGCCGCATTTGGTGCGGAAATCAGGCCCTTTTCAGCCATCTGAAGGGCCAGGTAATAACGCACCGCTTCGTGCGCCGATAGACCGATCGCTTGCAGCGAGATCAACTCACGCATCCGCGGGTCTTTCGGCAGGATAAGGATCTTCAGGTCGTTCAGCATGATGCCGTAAACCGCGAGAAAGTCGGCCAGATGTCCCTTGGCTAGTTCGCGTATGTCCATGATGCGTTCATTGATCGACTCCAACCTGGTAACTTGCACGATCTGGTTGATCGACTGCTCGATGGCCGGCCCGGCATAGGCGGCAATCTCGGCGACGTCGATGACCGAGCCGCTGAACGGCAGGTGCGTGATCAGGCTAAGGGCGGCGTCCTTGGAATCGACGTGAATATAGTAGTCCGCTTGATAAGCCACTTCCGCCATTTCTGAACTCGTGGCGGTGCCTTCGCTGCGGACCAGAAGCTTGGATCGGTTGATGTAGATGACCTCGTAAACCCAGGGCGAACTGCCGGTCCAGAAGCTTGCGGCGATCGAACCAAAGATCGGCTTGTCAGGCGTGGTCAAGGCGTATTGCCCGGTGTCGTACACATTCAGCACGGCACCGCGCGATTTGAGGACGCAGAAATGATTGCTTTCGACAGTCAACAGAGAACCGGAAACAATATTTTGTTCGTCCGTCAACTTGATGGCCAAATTCTTGGTCCCGAGCATGTCGGTGCCATCGCGATTCAGCGCCGTGATCACCTGCCGCGACAGCGCCATGTCACATCATCCTGTTCGTGATATAGATGAAATTCCTGCGTGCGATCAGCTATGTCAAATCAAATGGCACGTGCCGATGATGCGGCGGACCGCGTTGTTTCTGCCGGTGCTCTCAGCGCGGGCGAGCAACTTGTTCGCGGCAAGATGGCGGCGCCAATCCGCCAGCGTATCGACATCGCTTAGCTGACGGACGAAGCCGATGCGGTGGTTGCGGAACTGACGCAGCGTGTCGGCCAGGGCGTGCTCGGTTGACCAGCGGGCGCGGCCGAACAGGTCGGCGGGCCGTCGCGGGCCCAGCGCGATCAACCAGTAGCCGCCGTCCTCCGCTGGACCGAAGACCGCGTCGGCGGTGCCAAGCCGGCGAAGCGCCGCACGTATGTCCGCAGCCGTCGCCTCCGGGATGTCACAGCCCATCAGCGCCACGCGTCCGTGCCGGTGACAGCCGAGTGCTCGGCTCATGCGCCGGCCGAGGTCGCCGCGCCCCTGATCGATGCGCCGCACCCGCACTGGCAGGCGAAACCGCGCCCGGTCTGGTGTCACCGCCAGCACGACATCGAAGCGCCGGCACGCCAGCAGGTCGCGCAGCAGCGCGGTCAGGGTAGCGAGATGGAAGCGCAGCGCTGCTCGGGTGCCGATATCCCGCGCCAGCCGGCGCTTCACCGCACCCAGCCGAGGCGCCCGGGCGAACACGATGACGGTGTCCCTCATTCGTAAAGCCGCCGGATCAGGCGCGGCGGGACACCGGCGAACCAGAGTGACAGGCACAGCAGATTATTGGCGGAGCGAGACAGGTACCCGTCACGTTCCCAGCGGGCGGCGGAGGTCAGCGCGACCGCCGGCAGCGCCACGAGGCGGGCGCGGCCGAGGCGGCGGACGAGATCGACATCCTCCATCAGTGGCAGGGGTTTCATGCCGCCCACGCTGGACAGCAACGAGCGATGGATCAGCAGGCCCTGGTCGCCGTACGGCAGACCGAGGGCGCGGCTGCGCCAGGCAACGAGCTGTTCCAGGCGTCTCGCCTTGGGGTTGGTGCTGTCGAGGACGAAACGGAAGTAGCCGGCGCGCTCGGGTCCGAGCCGCCATGTGGGCGGCGACGGCCAGTCGCCAGCCTGGTTGCAGCCTTGTGTCGGCGTGCAGGAGCAGCAGCCAGGGGTGGATTGCCGCGTCGATGCCGGCGGCGATCTGGCTGCCTCGGCCGCGTGGCGCGCTGATGACGCGGGCGCCGGATGAGGCTGCGACGGCCACGGTGCGGTCGGTGCTGCCGCCGTCAACGATGATGATCTCCGCCGCATCCTCTAACGCGGCGAGTGTTTCCGGCAGCAGCGCCTCGGCGTTCAAGGTCGGGATCACGACAGACAACGGTTCGGGCCACAAACAATCATGCGCCATGGAGGAACGCCGAAGTTTTAGTCGGGCAATGCGATCCTCCGGCCAGCGCCTTCCGGCAATGTGGACGGGGCATAGTCCTTCACCGTCCGCTGCAGGGCTGCGTGTCGTTCGGCCGGAAACGGCGTGACTCGGCGGATGCGCATGTCGATGTGCAGCGCCATCAGTTCCTGCGCCGCGGAGCGTTCGCCGCTGTCGACGTGGAACATCTCATGGAAGTAGTGCAGCCGCTTGGTGTCGGCGCCCAGCACCCAACTGCGCACAAGCAGTTTGTCGCCGTGTTGGACTTCGCGCTCGTACAGTGTGTGCGTTTCGGCTGTGAAGCAGGAATTGCCGGTGGTCTCTCGGTACGCGTCACCGATATGCAGCGCGGCATACAAGGCATCGGTGGCGAGGTCGAACACCACCACATAATAGGCGAGGTTCATGTGCCCGTTGGAGTCGATCCACTCCGGCCGGACGGTCTCTTCGATTTCGGTGACAGGTCTGCTCATGGTGCGGCGCACCTTGTTGGGGAAGCCGGGCTCGGTCAAGTTGACGGCATGAGAGCCGCCGAAACGAGGCATGTCGGGCAGACGGACGGACTACCGCCGCGGGAACGCCGAGCGGCGATTGTAACGATATCGATCGCGGTTGCGGTTGCGGTTTTGAGTACGGCGATCGCCAACATTGCGCTGCCGGCGATGGCGCGGGAGCTGCAGGCGACACCGTCGGCCTCGATCTGGGTGGTCAATGCGTATCAGCTCGCGGTGACGGTGACGCTGCTGCCGCTGGCAGCCTTGGGCGATATCTACGGCTATCGTCTTGTGTATCTGTGCGGGCTTGGCCTGTTCAGCGTGGCGTCCCTGGCATGCGGGTTGGCTGATACACTGTCGTTGCTTGTGGTGGCGCGGGTGCTGCAGGGCTTCGGCGCAGCGGGGATCATAAGCGTCAACTCGGCGCTGATCCGTTTCATCTTCCCGCGCGCCCAGCTCGGCCGGGGCATATCGACGATGGCGCTGGTGGTGGCGACGTGTTCGGCGGCCGGACCGTCGCTGGCGGCGGCGATCCTGTCGGTGGCGTCCTGGCACTGGCTGTTCCTGTTCAATGTGCCGTTCGGGGTGTTGGCGGTGTGGCTGGCACTGCGGTCGCTGCCGGACACGCCGAAATCCGGCCATCGCTTCGACCTGACCAGCGCGGCGTTGAACGCGGTGACGTTCGGCTTGCTGCTGGTCGGCCTGGATGGGATCGGCCACGGACAGGATGCTGTTCCGATTGCGCTGGAGCTGGTTGTCGGAACCGCCGCCGCCGTGGTGTTCATCCGACGGCAGCGAGGAATGGCGGCGCCGATGCTGCCGGTCGATCTGTTCCGCTTGCCGGCGTTCGCGCTCCTAGTGGCGACGTCGGTGTGTTCATATGCCGCCCAGACCAGCGCCTATCTGGCGTTGCCGTTCTACTTCGCGATCGCCGGCGGAGTATCGCAGACGCATATCGGGCTGCTGATCACGCCGTGGCCGGCCGTGGTGGTGTTCGTGGCGCCGGTGGCGGGGCGGCTGTCCGACAAGTATCCGGCCGGGCTGCTGGGTGGCTTGGGACTGGCGGTACTGACGGTGGGGTTATTGCTGATGTTGTCGCTGCCGCCGGATCCACCCTTCGTTGACGTGGTATGGCGAATGATGGTGTGCGGGATCGGCTTTGGTTTCTTTCAGTCGCCGAACAACCGGGCGCTGATTGCGGCCGCCCCTCGCTCCCGCAGCGGCGTCGCCAGCGGTGTGATCTCCACCGCACGGCTGACCGGGCAGACGATCGGCGGCGTGGTGGTGGCGGTGATCTTCGGTTTCACTCATGGCGATATCGCCGCCGGGTTCGGGACGGCGCTGGTGATCGGGGCGGGATTTTCCGGATTTGCGTGTGTGATCAGCTTTTTGCGGCTGAGGCGGGGGCGTTAAGGTCCGGGTGATACAGATTGCCAGCCGGCGGGCGGGGTTCCGCGGAGTCATGGCTGTCGCTGCTCGTGCGGCTATAGGTGGCCCGGACGAGCCGGGCCATGACGAATGAGGAACGGTCGGCTCGTAACCCACTAACACAGCGCGCCTTGCCAAGATGTGTGCATGGGTTGGGGACGAGCCGGGCTATGACGCAGAAGCAATGGCCTGAATATTACGAAGAGGTAATGACGGTGCAGCTTGATTGGATCTGGCGCTAGGCCGCTTCGGCGAGCTGGCGCGGCTGGTAGATCGCGATGTGGGTCGCCTGGATGATCGGGGTCGTTTCATTGGCGACGACCATGACGTCGACCTCGACCCATTTGTGGCCCTTGTGTTCATAGTTCTTGGTAATGCGAGCGCGCGCGTTCAGCGTGTCGCCGACATGCGCGATGCCTAGGTTGCGCACGGTGCTGCCCATGTGGATCCAGGCCGGCAGGATCACGTTGTGGGTCAGCACCCAGTTGCAGAAGCGCAGGATGATGCCGGGGTGGATGATCCGCTCCCTTTCATAGATCGGATCAGTCTCCCTGACTTCGGTCAGGTCCCGGGCGTGCGACGCGGCATCGATGGTCAACGGAGTCATGCCGAGCCAGTCGCCAACTTGGAGCGATGCCTCGTCCGCTGCTACGCGCTGGGTTCGTGGTGCGACGGCTTTGTAGTCGTCCAGGGTCGGCGCCGGCGGCAGCACGGAGGGCAAGGCGGCGCGGCCAGTGGCGCAAAGTATGCCCAGGCTGTGCACTTCTAGTGTCAGGCTGTCCGCGTCGGGAACCGCCGAGACCTCGGCGATGTCGCCTTCGTAGACCGGCTTGCCGAAGCGTGCCTCGGCGGTGCCGCGTTCCAGCCAGGGACGGCCCCAGTGGTGCACCGGCTGATGCGACATGTAGGCGTACACGTTGACCCCGCCGACAAAGCCGCCCTTGAAGCCGAGGCGCTGGGCGGTGGCATCGTCGTGGATCTTGTTCTCCGACGCCTTGGAGGTGTTGTAGGCCAGAACATGGTACCGTGGAATAAGCATTCGGGTCCTTGGGCCGTGAGCGCGCGCAAGCTGTCTGAGGACGCGCAGGTCCGCACGTCTTGCAGGCTCACGCGCGGTCGCGGGTGCCGGATTTAGCCGGCCATTGCTCGAGGACACCAGGCACTTGGGCATCGAGCGTCAGGATTCGGCGCTGGAAGCGGGGATGGCGCACTGCACGGCCATCCCTGCCAGGACATGCCCGGGCGCAGACCGAGGGGCCGCGGACATTGCCGACTTCGCCGGCAATTACTGGTTCAATGCCCAGAGGCCGACCTCATAGCCCGGCACGAAGTTGCGGTTGTTTATATCGGGGTTGCGGTTGACGAACACGCGGTTGAACATCGGGTGCCGCATGCTGCGGGTCTCATGCTCGATGCGGAACAGCGGCTTGTTGGTGTCGACGTCGACGATGTCGAGGAAGCGGTACTGGTGCTGATCGCTTTCCTCGCTGATCAGCCCACGCTCCAGCAGTTTCTTGTGCGGGCCGGAGAAGTCGGTCAGCGTGATCTGGATGTGGTGCCCGTCATATTCCGGCAGAGGGGCGTCGGTCTCGCGGTAGATGACCCGGCTCTCGGCCGAGGTACTGGCCCAGGCGTAGGGCCCGCGTTCGTCGCTGGAGACGCCGGCGATCCCGTCCAGGATGTCGGTGTAGAATTTCGCGATCGCAGCCAGGTCGGTGCCGGCGGGGATGTCGAACTCGACATACGGCATGCCGACGCGCATGGCGCCGAAGCGGCCGGGATCGGGCGAGTGGACCCGGATGCGGTTGCCCCAGGGGCAGATCGCCTCGACCGTGTCGCCGATTTCGCGGAAGCTGAACTTGGTGCCTTCCAGATATTTTTTGGCGTACTGCAGGCGCTTGAGCAAGGCATCCAGGTCGGGCATCACCAGCGCCGTGGTGCCGCGCACCACTTGCGGCGTGTCGCGGGTCGGCAGATGGAACTGGCCGCGGCCGACATTGACCCACATGTTCTCCAAACCCGCCATCAGGTAGGGGTCGCGGGTCAGGCCAAGACCCATCAGGTAGAACGCGACCGCCTTGCTCTGGTCCGGTACCGTCACGTTCACATGGCCGAGTTCGACGATATTGCCCAGGTCTTCGGCGGTCCGGTCGAATTGCGGCGTCATCACAGCAGTGTCGTTCATCCGTTTGGTCTCCCTTTGGTGGCCTCTCCGGCGGCGTTCAGACAGAGCCTATCATACCGTGCCGCCGCGGTCTGGTCCATGCGGGGAACGGCGGATGGATGCGGCTGTCGGCTTCAATGGGTTTCAGGGCCGAGCCGCAGGTGCCGGCTGAGGGGGTTCCGCGCCGTTTCAGCCAATCGCGGCCCAGCACTGAAACAGCTCAGCGCCATTGCGGATGCCGAGCCTGGCGATCCATGAGATACCGCCGAGGTTTCTGCTGCAGGGCATGCGGTGCTTCGGCGTCGGTGGTGCCAGCATGCAAAGCCAGGCACCACCACGTGTTGTTCGACTTCTCGTTAGACGTCAGCTAGCGGCGGATGAACTCCAGAAGGTCGGCGTTTATGAGGTCTGCATGCGTGGTAGGCATCCCGTGCGGTAAGCCAGGGTAGGACTTGAGCGTTCCCTGCTTCAAAAGTTTAACCGACCTCGCTCCGGTCGTCGGGAAAGGACAAATCTGATCGTCTTCGCCATGCATGACCAACACAGGAACATCGATTACCTTAAGATCATCGTAAAACTCGGTTTCTGACAGGACTCTGATGCACTCGTATTGCGCCTTGATGCTACCCATCATGCCTTGTCGCCACCAGTTCTCTCGGATCCCCTCAATGACCGTCGCGCCGGGACGATTGAAGCCATAGAACGGCAGCGTAATGTCTTTGTAAAACTGCGAACGGTTGTTCGCCGTGCCGTTGCGGATGCCGTCGACGACCTCTCGGGACGCCGTCGGGATTTTGTCCGACTTCATGAAGGTTGGCGGGATCGCGCTGATGAGAACTGCCTTATCCAGGCGGCCTGCGCCATGCTTGGCAACATAGCGCGTCACTTCGCCGCCGCCGGTTGAGTGGCCGATGTGAACTGCGTTCCTCAGATCAAGCACTTTGACGATATCGGCAACGTCGGCGGCATAGGTATCCATGTCGTGGCCGAGTGCGGTTTGGGTTGAGCGACCATGGCCGCGACGATCATGAGCAATCACGCGATAGCCGTGATCGAGGAAACACATCATCTGAGCGTCCCAATCGTCCGCGCTCAGCGGCCAGCCATGATGGAAGAACAGGGCCGGCCCCGTTCCCCAATCCTTGTAGAAGATTTCAGTGCCATCCTTGGTCGTCAGAATGGGCATGTATTTGCTCCTTTATAGATTTGTGGACACCACACCTCGCGCTGGAAACATTATAGCATTCGGCGCATGATCCGGATTGGCAGAACTGACATTACTCATGGCGTAACTGACAAATGGCAAATTGGGATCCGCCCGCTGAGATTGGCATTCTTCTCTATCCTGGCGTCGCCTTCGCTACGGTGCATGGGCTAACCGACCTTTTCTCTGTAGCCTCCTCGCTCGTCCGTCAGCGTATGGGGCCGACCGCGCCGATGCTCCGCGTGAGCCACTGGAAACCGGAATTCGTTGAACGATGCAGTTGACTGCGTTTTCGACACGCACCCGGATCTCGTGCGGCGGCCGGTCGCCGTCATTGTTCCGGGAAGCTGGAACGGTCAGCCGGAGGCTGATGTGACCCAATGCCTCGTCAGCTGGCTCGTCGAGCGCCACGCGGCGGGCACAACCCTCTGCTCGGTCTGCGGCGGCGCGTTCGTGTTAGCCGAGACGGGGTTGCTCGCCGGACGCTCTGCAACCACGCATTGGAGCTTCATCAAGGCCCTGGCGGAACGCTTTCCCAAGATTCATGTAGATGAATGCCGGATCACGGTCGAGGACGGCAACTTCATCACCGCAGGTGGCGTGCTCGCCTGGGCGGATCTTGGTCTCAAGCTCGTTGATCGGCACCTCGGCCCAACGATCATGATGGAGACGGCCCGGTTTATGCTGGTCGACCCGCCTGGCCGCGAGCAACGTTACTACAGCAACTTTTCGCCTAAGCTAAACCATGGCGACGCAGCGGTTCTCAAAGTACAGCATTGGCTTCAAACGGCAGCGGCAAATCAGCCATCGGTAATCGAGATGGCCGGAATTTGCGGCCTTGAAGCACGAACATTCCTACGCCGTTTTCGCAAGGCGACCGGTATTAACCCGACCGAATACAGCCAGCGCCTCCGTGTCGGGAAGGCGCGGGAAATGCTGGAGTTTACGAACCAGCCGATCGGCCAGGTGGCCCTGGCCGTCGGATACGAGGACTCGGGTTCGTTCCGGAAGATTTTTCAAAAGGTGGTGGGGTTGTCACCTGGCGACTATCGCCGCCGCTTTGCGGTCGCCTGATAGGCGTTACGGCAGCTTCACCCCTTTCTCAACCGCCGCCATGCACTCATTTGCAGGGCCGAGGTCAGGCAGTGCACCACCACCGGCCTGGTTTTCACGGCGAAGGCCTGGGCGATGCCGGCGGCAACCTCCGGGTTTGTCGCGGATAGTGATGCCTCAGCACCGAAAGACCAGCCCCAGGCAGGAAAATCAGAGTTGGTCAGTGGCAACGACCTATGCCGGCAAGTTGCCGCGGGTGATGATCGACACGGTCAACGCGGATAACAGTGAGGCCGCCGCATCCACAGCGACGCTATGGCTCGGCTGCTGGCACTGATCGCGCTTGGCGGCATCCTGGATGCCGGCGCCTGCGCCGAAATGACCAAGCGGCTGAACGGCGCGATCGCCGCGAATGGCGGCGACGACCAGTCCTGGCTGACCCGCACCGCAGTGCCCGCTTCATCCCGGACACCGCGCTGACGCACGACAAGATCGGTCTGGGTACCATTACCGCCGGACGCAACAGCGGGATGGAGGTGATCTCGGACATACTGGCCCTCGATGCGTCCATGCTGGCGATCGGTGCCAGCAAGCATGATGCGATTGCCTACCAGAACGGCAAAAACGACAACCCGCATACGGCGGACATGGTGTCTCTGCTCCGCGGCACCATCGCGCAGTACGAAAAGCCGTGAGGCTTTACGCGGAGAGCGGCACGGCCGGTATCCGATTGCGCAGCGGCATACGATGCAATCGTCACCACGGGCAGCTTCCTTAAGAATAGGCACCGCCGGCGGCTTGGAGCGCATCCAGCCCTCGTGGCAATGGACGTAGACCACCACGATGGCCAACCCCTGTCGTAACCTGCAAATTAGGACCAATTGCAACACGGAGCGAACTGCACCATAAGGCTTGTGTGAGTTCGGCAGCGCCTATGCACCCACCGTTCCGCTTAAGGCGTCACAACGACTGCTCGCCCGAAGAAGAGTGCATGTTTAACCGGTATGATGGCTGAGGCGACAAGACCCGGCATGCCGTCGACCTAAACCCCGCAACTGCGGCCAATTTGTGACTGACTTGGCGCAATTAACGTAATTTGCCGTTATACGGCATCGGCGGTGCGTAGTATGGTGCTCCGTGCCGCCACGTGGCCGCTAGAGGCACTCGACGTTCGGGGCTAGCACGTGGCCCCCATGATCATCGACAAGATCAGGAACCTGACAGTTGAGCCGCTTGGGTTGCCGCTACCAAGCGACCCGCGCTTGCAACGGATTGCCCGCGCCCTGATTGACAATCCTGTTGACGAGCGAGACCTTGAGCATTGGGCTGCCTGGGTTAGCGTCAGCTCGCGCACTCAGCCGCCGGTTCGTTGCGGAGACAGGGTTCAGCCTCACGAAATGGCGTCAGCAGGCTCGGCTGATGCGTTCGCTTGAGATGTTAGCAACCGGAACACCGGTGACGACTGTGGCATTCGATCTCGGCTATTCGACTGCCAGCACATTCATCGCTCTGTTCAAACGAACCTTCGGCACGACGCCGGCTGTCTATGGTCAGCGGCTCTGATCGTGGAGCAGCCGCCACCGCATGTGGCCGACGCCAGCGGTCCATGTGGTATAACCATCTTTTGTAAGCAGGTAGAACTTTTATGGAGAACTGGGGCAATTTCTTTGCGGCAGAAGTCGGAGCGGCGGCAACTTTGACTGGCTTATTGTTTGTTGCCATTTCAATCAACCTGACGCAGGTTCTCCAGTTATCGTATCTCCCGTTGCGAGCCCTCGAAGCGCTTGCAACTTTGATGTCGGTCCTGTTCGTCTCAACGATTGGTCTCATTCCGCATCAGCCGGCTATGGCAATGGGTGCGGAGATCACACTCACGGGATTGGTTACGTGGGCATTCCACATATGGGCGCTTGTAACCACTCATAAGACGGCCAAGGAAAACCCACGTTATTGGCTCCGCGTTATACTAAATCTGATCCCGGCCCCTCCGTATATCATTGGTGGCGCTCTTATAGCCGGCGGAATCATGGGCGGGGGATTGTGGATTGCCGCCGGCATCTTGCTCTCCTTCTCCGCGGCAGTTCTCAGTTCATGGGTTCTCCTGATCGAGATCAACCGCTGAGAGATGCCGAGTGCAGTCGTAGTGTTCAAAAATCAACACATCTGGACCAAAACCAGAGGATTGAAAACGCTACAGGTTCTCGCTGCATAAATCAGGTGCAAAACTTAGGCGCTTATCGTCCCTAATGTGTCCAAGGTCTGCCCCCAATGGCGCGGGTCGCGAGCTACCGCTGAAGATGACCGCTACGAACACTGCAACAGCTAGAACGACGTCGCTCCATAGTCCATGCCAGCCTTTGATGATTGCCACAAAAAGCGATGCAGCGCTGGCTATGTGCCTCAAAGTGCCGACAACTCGTTTCCAAGGCTCCCAGCGTCTCAGCCACATTGCCGCTAGAAACACCCGGCGCAGAGCAGCAGGCCAATGCCTAAAAACGCTCCCGAACCTCGTCAGGCGAAACCAAAAATATGGTGTGGCAGGAAAGCCGGGTCGAGTTGGAGCATACCCCTTTCGATATGAAATAACTCCCGACTCCGCGAGCATATTCAGCATGACGTAGTAAGCGCCCTGCTGACTTGCACTCTCAACGCTTCTGCCAGCGACTGGCGGATCAACATCATCCTGGCCAAGCCACGTTGTGCCAGCCAACCGCTCTAAAAACGGTTGTGCTAGCTCGTCGCTGACTCGTCCCATCTGCATCACGTTTAACAGACGCTTCCAGTCAGAAGGGATAGGAGGCGGTTCCTTAGCTGGATTCATAAGGCTTCCGGGGGTCGTTGCTCACACCTGCGTCGGAGCAGATTACGGAGAGAACGAAAAAAGAACGAACGCATTGCCGGTCTGAGACGTCGTCCGTCGCCGTATAGCTTACGATAATTCGGTTTATCACATGCTGGATGTGTGCCGGCCGCTAAGCCGCGCTCGGGGCAGGAAAGCGAAGGGAACATTGCGGGAAAGGGAACATTGCGGGCATAGTTTAGTTGGTCACCCTGCCGCTATCCGCCGCAAGCCCTCCATCCCGCCCAATGGACCAGCCCAAACCGCGCAAACCCAATTTGTTGTGCAGCCCACTGCTACGGCAGCCTCGCCCCCCTCTCAAACCGCCGCCATGCGCTCATTTGCATGGCCGAGGTCAGACAATGCACCACCACCGGCCTGGTTTTCACCGCGAAGGCCCGGGCGATGCCGGCGGCAACCTCCGCCTCGTCGCGAATGGTGATCCCCTCGGCGCCGAACGAGCGTCCCCAGGCGGCGAAATCCGGGTTGGTCAGCCGCGTCGCGTCCATGAATTTTCGGTCCGGATAGCGCACGTAGGAGTGCATGCCGATGGTGCCGTACATGGCATTGTCGGAGATGATCATGATCGGATTGCCGCCATACTGGCAGGCGGTGGCGATCTCGTTGCCCATCATCAGCGCGCCGCCGTCCCCCATGAAGGCGACGACCTGCTTGCCCGGCCGGCGCAGCGTCGCCGCCACCGCCATCGGCATGCCGGAGCCCATCGCACCCACCACCGACGACAGGAACACCTGCCCCGGCTTGAAGCCGATATACCGGTGCAGAAACGAGCCGAAATTGCCGGCGTCCGAGGTGACCGTCGCGTCATCCGCCAGATGCTTGTCGACCTCGCACACGACGGCGGCGAAGTTGAGGCCGTCGGTGGTCGGCTCCCAGGTCTTCTCCAGCAGCGACAGGTGGATCTTGTGCAGTCCGTCGACCCAGCCGCGCCGCTTCGCCGCATCGGCGGGCGTTTGCAAGGCCAGCAGGCTCTTCACCACCTCGTACGGGTCGCACGGCATCCCCAGGTCGGCGCGCCAGACGCGGCCGACCTCGTTCGGATCGGGCCAGATATGCACCAGCGGAAGCTGCGGCTGCGGCGCGCTGGGAAAGCTGTAGGACTGGCTGACGGTATCGGTCAGCCGCTCGCCCAGGGCGACGATCAGGTCGGCGCGCTTCATCTCGTTGATCAGCGCGGGTGGCACGCGGATGCCCATATAGCCGCCGTAGTTGGGATGACGCGCATCGAACAGTTGCGGCCGGCGGTGGGTCGGATTGATCGGCAGCACCCATTCCTCCGACAGGCGGCGCAGATCGGCGTAGACGGCTTGATCGTACAGGCTATCAGCCAGCAGCGCGCCGCCCGCCAAAATCAGCGGCCGCTCGGCTTTTGCCAGCATGTCCGCCAGTTGATGCAAGTCTTGCGTGCGCGGGCCGGCGATGACGCGGGGGCGCGGCAGGTTCAGCGTCGCATCGGTGGGTTCGTCGAAGATGTCCTCCGGCAGGATCACCGCGACCGGGCCGGGAGTGCCGCTTTCCGCCAGGTGGAAGGCGCGGGCAATCGCCTCGGAGGCCTGCTCCGGCTCGTTCACCTCGATCACGCTCTTGGTGATGTCGGACAGCAGCTTCGAATAGTTCTGCTCCTGCAGGGCGAGACGGCCAAAGTCCTTGCGCTCGACCTGGCCGACCATCATGACCATCGGCGTGGCGTCGTGGAACGCCGAATGCAGCGAGACCATGGCGTTCGACAGGCCAGGCCCGCGGGAGACGATGCAAACGCCGGCGCGGTTGCGTAGACGGCCGTCGGCAACCGCCATGAAGCCGGCGCCGCCCTCGTGCCGGCAGACGATCATGCGAATGGAGTTGCGCTCGCCTAGCACGCTGGTCAGGCCGACATAGCTCTCACCCGGGACGCAGAAGATCTGGTCGACGTCGTGGGCTTCCAAACTGTCCGCCAGCAGGCGGGCGACGGTGGTGGTCATCTTGGCTGTGTCTCCTTCTGACCCGGTGCAAGCGATCGCCCCGCCTAATCCGGATCACCGGCCGCAGGGTCGCCGCCCACACCGAAGATCTGCGCTACTGACATGGCGCCCCGGTTAGCATCTTATACGTCCAGCATTTTCCCTGGACAAGGGCGGCGGCGGGGCTGGCCTGCACGGGTCGTTGTCAGGAGTGAAGCGAATGGTCCTTCCGATGCGCATGCGCACGGCTCCGGCGGGATGGCGTCGGCTGTTCGCACCGCGCGATGTCAGGCGGTCTGCTGTGAGAACAGGGAGGTTGGGCGCTTCGGCGCATGTGGATACGTTCACCCGCGACAGGCTGCCGCCGGCGGACGCAGGGCCGGACCTGCTGCTCGACGGGTTTGACTATCCGGATCGGCTGAACGCGGCGGTGGAACTCACCGACGCCATGGTCGGCAAGGGATTTGGCGACAATACCGCGCTGATCGGCAATGGCCGCCATCGCACCTACAAGGAGCTGACCGACTGGACCAACCGCATCGCCGGCGCGCTGGTCGAGCATTATGGGGTCAAGCCGGGCAACCGGGTGCTGATACGCGCTGCCAACAATCCGGCCATGGTGGCATGCTGGCTGGCGGCGACGAAGGCGGGTGCGGTCGTGGTCAACACCATGCCCATGCTGCGGGCCGGTGAACTGACAAAGATCGTCGACAAGGCGGAGATCTCGATCGCGCTCTGCGACACACGGCTGATGGATGAACTGGTCGCCTGCGCGAAGCACAGCACGTTTTTGAAGACGGTTGTCGGGTTTGACGGCACCGCCAACCACGACGCTGAACTCGATCGCGTCGCGCTGGGCAAACCGGTGCGGTTCAAGGCCGTTGCCACCGCGCAGGACGACGTGGCGCTGCTTGGTTTCACCTCCGGCACCACGGGGGAGGCGAAGGCGACGATGCATTTCCACCGCGACCTGCTGATCATCGCGGACGGCTACGCGCGGGAGGTGCTGGGGGTGAGGCCGGACGACGTGTTCGTTGGGTCGCCGCCGCTTGCGTTCACCTTCGGGCTTGGCGGCCTGGCGATCTTTCCGCTCCGCTTCGGGGCGGCGGCGACGCTGCTGGAGAACGCGTCTCCGGCCAATATGATCGAGATCATCCAGCGGTACCGGGCGACGATCAGCTTCACCGCCCCCACTGCCTATCGGGCGATGTTGCAGGCGATGGATGCCGGGGCGGACCTGTCGTCGCTGCGCATCGCGGTGTCGGCCGGCGAGACCTTGCCGGCGCCGATCTTCGAGGCGTGGATGCGCAAGACCGGCAAGCCGATCCTCGACGGGATCGGTTCGACCGAGATGCTGCACATCTTCATCACCAACCGTATCAATGACCTTGCCGCGGGCAGCACGGGAAAGCCGGTGACCGGCTATCAGGCGCGGGTGGTGGACGATGCGATGAATGAGGTGCCGCGTGGTACGGTCGGTCACCTGGCGGTGCGCGGACCGACCGGCTGCCGCTACCTCGCGGACGTGCGCCAGCAAAGCTATGTCCGCGACGGCTGGAACCTGACGGGCGATGCCTTTGTGCAGGACACGAGCGGTGCATTCCAATTCGTGGCGCGCTCGGACGACATGATCGTTTCGGCCGGTTACAACATCGCCGGGCCGGAGGTCGAGGCGGCCCTGCTGTCCTGTCCCGAGGTGAAGGAGTGCGCCGTGATCGGTGTCGCCGACGTCGACCGTGGGCAGATTGTCCAGGCGCATGTCGTGCTGGCGGACGGAGTGTTGCCCGACGAGCTAACCCGGAAGCGGCTGCAGGATTATGTCAAGGCAACCATCGCACCGTACAAGTACCCGCGTTCGGTGAAATTCCTGGACGCGCTTCCGAAGACTCAGACCGGGAAGATCCAGCGCTTCCGGCTGCGGTAGAAGTGCAATCGAGAGTTCTGATGGCAACCACGCTCTCTGCGTGACCCCGGCGGCGTGGGCTGCTAATGGGCCGAGCATGCTTCGCAGATTGTACTCGCGCGTGATGGCGCTGGCCGCTTCGCCCTACGCCGCATGGTGGCTGGCGCTGATCGCGTTCGCCGAGGCCAGCTTCTTTCCGATCCCGCCCGATGCGTTGCTGGTGCCGATGGCGCTGGCCAGGCCGCGGGCGGCGTGGCGGTTCGCCGCCATTTGCACGGCGGCGAGCGTGGCCGGCGGGGCGCTGGGGTACCTGATCGGGTTTGCGGTGTTCGACCAAATCGCCCAGCCGATCCTGCGCATGTATGGCTATGGTGCTGCCTATGCGGCCTTCCAGGCGAAGTTCCAGGAATACGGCCTTTGGATCATCCTGGTAAAAGGCCTCACGCCGATCCCGTACAAGATTGTCACCATCGCGGCTGGCGCGGCACGCTTCGATTTCTGGCTGTTTATGCTGGCGAGCCTGCTGACGCGCGGCGCTCGGTTCTTTATGGTGGCGACGCTGCTGCATTTCTTCGGTGACGCGGTGCGCGACTTCATCGAGCGGCGACTGACTCTGGTCACCAGCGCCGTGGCGATCGGCATCGTCGGCGGCTTCCTGGCGTTGAAGTTTCTTTGATGCCTGCTGAACGAGGGATCGGGCAACCAGCAAGGCGCCATTCGGCATGTCGCAGGATCGGCTCGCTTCGACCGCCGCGCTCGTCTGACTCCATTTTAAAAGCCGGGCTCAACACGGGTTCACAGGCTGGCCCGGAGCCGGCTCCTCAGCCTGTTGTGGCGCCCATACGGGACACACCGGACCACTAACTGTCTTCTCCGTGTCTTCGATCTTCCTTGCCTGCTTCTCTGTGTTAAAATTCTTGTAGAGGCATCGACAGCACGAACCGGGCGAGCGTTCCCCGATCCTGTTTCTCGACCACATCACAACGGAACAGCAAGAAAGATGTTTAACACGGAGGAAGAACGAGGGGCACGAAGAGCCACGGAGAAGGCAAGAATGGCGCTTCGCGCGGTCCTTCGGGAACCGTGTCGCGGCCCCGATACGAGGTCGGATGGCTTGACGCGGTGGTATCACGGATGACGTGGTTGATGATCGGGGAGGTCCTTGATGGCGTTTCCTGACAGGCTCGGCTTTGTGATAGACGCAGCCGAAATACGTATCGACGGCCTGACGAGATTTTAGCCAAGGTCATCCACTACCTCACCGTAGCGTGCAAATCATTGCCACATTTCGGTGCGCCTACGCTGTCAGCCTGAGCAAATTGCCGCACCGGAGAAAGTCATTGCTGCGTCGAGTGTTCCTGAGTGCGAGCGCATCCCTGCCATTGCTTGCCGTGGCCGATCACACCCTTGCCGCTGAGCCGTCCCCGGCATCGACGGCGTTCGATGGCGCGACGGTGCGCAACCTGGCCCGCCAGCTCGCGTCCCAGCCGTATAAGGCGCCGGCCTCGGATCTGCCGGCCGCGTTCAAGGATCTGAATTTCGACGCCTATCGCGACATCCGTTTCGATCCGGACAAGGCGCTTTGGCGTGGCCAGGACCGGAAATTCACCGCGCAGTTCTTCCACCGCGGCTACATCTACCAAAATCGCGTCGATATCTTCGAAGTCGTCGATGGCCATGCCTCGGCGGTCAAGTACACCCCGGACTTGTTCAATTTCGGCAAGAACCAGGCGAGCACCAGCGATTTGGGCTTTGCCGGATTCCGCATCAAGTATCCACTCAACCGCCCGGACCTGCCGGACGAGGTTTGCGTCTTTCTTGGTGCCAGCTATTTTCGCGCCGTGGCAAAGGGCCAGGGGTACGGCCTCTCGGCGCGCGGACTGGCGATCAAGACGGCGGACTCCGGCGGCGAGGAATTCCCGGTGTTCCGCTCGTTCTGGCTGGAGCGCCCTGCTCCCGGGGCTGACCTGATGGTGATCCACGCCCTGCTGGACAGCCCGAGCGCCGCGGCGTCGTTCCGCTTTACGATCCGGCCCGGATCGGCCACCGTGTTCGATACGGAAACCGCCATCTACCCGCGCACTGATATCGCCCAGGCTGGGCTGGCACCGTTGACCAGCATGTACTTGTTCGACGCCAACGATCGTGTCCGCTTTGACGATTGGCGAGCCGCGGTGCATGACTCGACCGGGTTGCAGCTCCACACCGGTCGCGACGAAGCGATCTGGCGTCCGCTGACCAACCCTCGGGACCTGCAGGTCAGCACGTTCACGGACGCCAGCCCGCGCGGTTTCGGCCTGGTACAGCGGGCGCGGGCCTTCGTCGACTTCCAGGACCTGGAAAGCCGCTATGAGAAGCGTCCGACGGCTTGGATCGAGCCGATCGGTGACTGGGGCCAGGGCGTCGTCGAACTGGTGGAAATCCCCAGCGACCGGGAGGTCAACGACAACATGGTGGCCTTCTGGCGGCCGCACGATCCGCTGCGCGCGAAGGGCGAGTATCTGCTGAATTATCGCCTGCACTGGTGTTGGGCGCCGCCTGGTCAGGTGACGCTGGCGCAGGTCTTGCAGACCCGTTGCGGCCTGTCCTGGGACCAGAAGCACCGGCAGTTCGTCATTGATTTCGTCGGTGACGCGTTGAAATCGCTGAAGCCGGACAGCCCGCCGGCACTCGATGTCGGGTCCGACAAGGGCAAGATCGTCAATGCGGTCGCGCTGCTCAACCCCGACATCGACGGTTGGCGCATCAGCATCGAACTCGATACGCAGAACAACAAGTTGGTGGAGTTGCACGCCCGTCTGATGAACGGCGACCAGCCACTGACGGAAACCTGGATCTACCGATGGACCGAGGGGTGAACGACGCGGCGGCGTTGCCCGCGCTGCCGGACGAGGCACCGCTGGCGATGCCGACGCAGTCGTTGCGGGCGGCGCCGCCGCGAACCGGACGACCGGCATCGTCTCCGCGCGGCGTGGGATTGCGGCGCTTCGGGGTGATCGGCGGCGCCATCGTGCTGACCGGCTTTGGCGCGCGGGAGATGTATCGGGTGCTGGCGGTGAACGGTCCGACACCGCTGGCGATCGTCATGCTGGCGCTGTTCGTGGTCTTGTTCGCCTGGATCGCGCTGTCCTTCACCAGCGCGCTGGCCGGCTTCGTCTCCGTGCTGTCCGGCGGCGGCCGGCGGTTGCTGGTCCCAGGCGCTCAGCCTATCTCCCGCACCGCGCTGCTTATGCCGACTTATAACGAGTTCTCCCGGGCGCATCATGGCCGGGCTGGAGGCGATAGACGAGCAGCTGCAGGCGCTGCGGGTCGGTCAGCTGTTCGACATCTTCATTCTGAGTGACACGACCGACCCCGAGGTCTGGATCGCCGAGGAAAAGGCCTTTCTTGAGCTGCGCCGCCGCACTGGCGGAATGGGCCGGATATTTTACCGGCATCGGGCAAAAAACACGGCTCGGAAGGCTGGCAACATCGCCGAGTGGGTTACCCGGTTCGGCGGCGCCTATCCGCAGTTCCTGATCCTGGATGCCGACAGCGTGATGCGCGGGGAGACTTTGGTTTCCCTGGTCGCGGCGATGGAGGCGCATCCCGACACCGGCTTGATCCAGACGCTGCCGATCATCACCGGCGGCACCACCCTGTTTGCCCGCATGCAGCAATTCGCCGGACGGGTCTATGGTCCGGTGATCGCGCATGGCATCGCCTGGTGGCATGGGGCGGAGGGCAATTACTGGGGCCACAACGCGCTGATCCGCACCCGCGCCTTCGCCGAACAGGCCGGCCTGCCGGAGCTGTTCGGCCGAAAGCCGTTCGGCGGCCATATCATGAGCCACGACTTCGTCGAGGCGGCGCTGATCCGTCGCGGCGGCTGGGCCGTGCACATGATGCCCGGCCTGGAGGGCAGCTACGAGGAGAGCCCGCCGTCGCTGATCGACCTGGCGGTGCGCGACCGGCGTTGGTGCCAGGGCAACCTGCAGCACATCGCGGTGCTGCCGGCGCGCGGCCTGCGCTGGGTCAGCCGGCTGCATCTCTTGACCGGCATCGGGTCGTACATCACCGCGCCGCTCTGGCTGCTGTTCCTGCTCAGCGGCATCCTGATCGCGCTGCAGGCGCGGTTCGTGCCGCCGGACTACTTCCCGGCCGGCAAGGCGCTGTTTCCGCAGTGGCCAGTGATCGACCCGGTACGAGCCATGTGGGTGTTCATCGGCACCATGGCTCTGCTGCTGCTGCCGAAGCTGCTGGGCGTGCTGACGGTCATGCTCATCCGCGACACCAGGCGTGGTTGCGGCGGCGTGCTCGGGTTGCTCGGGAGCCTGTTGCTGGAGACACTGGTCGCTGGGCTGCTGGCCCCGGTGGTGATGCTGACCCAAACGATCGACGTCGTCGCGATCCTGCTGGGGCGTGACTCTGGTTGGAACGTGCAGCGGCGCGATGACGGCCGTATCGCGCTGCGGGCGTTCATCCGCCAGTACCGACGGCATACGGTGCTGGGTCTCGGGCTGGGCGCCGGAGCCTGGGCGGTGTCGCCGTATCTGGCGTTGTGGATGCTGCCGGTGGTGCTAGGGCTGGCTTTGGCGGTACCGCTGGCATCGCTGACCTCCCGCCGGTCGCTAGGCCTGGCGTTGCGGCGTATCGGGCTGTTGCGGATTCCAGAAGAGGTGCGGCCGCCCGAGGTGCTGCGGCGGGCGGCCGCGGTGTCCCATGCGCTGGCCGCGCAACCGGCAACCTCGGCGCTGCATGCGCTGTTGCGTGATCCGGTGTTGCTGGATGAGCACCGGCGGATGTTGCCGGCGGGGCGGCGGCGGGGGATCGATCCGTTGAACGTGCCGCTGCTGACGGGTTCGGCGAAACTGGAGGAGGCCGACTGCCTGAACACGGTCTGGGCGACGCTCAGTCTGGCGGAGAAAGCCGCGGTGCTGTCGGATGAGGCCGCGCTTCGCCTGATGTGCGCGCTGGACCGGGATGCGGTTGGCGCTGCTGCGCCGCGGCCTGCGTCAAGTGCCGGGTAAAATCGACCGACCGGCAGAATTTGCCTTGGCGGCTGGGCAGAAAATGCCTAGGGCGCGTGGTGGACGGGCTGGAAATCGGTTGGTTTCCCGGTCGGATCGGCCGGATACACCTCCCGGCAAAGCCAGCTGAGCATGGCACCGGGCTTGGCACGTCGATTGCTGCTGAGCGATTGCATCCCCGCCGCGATCGAGAGAATTCAGCATGTCGCTCAGCATAGGATCCACATTGAACGCGATAGGCGGACCTAGCCAGGTTCATGCCGTCGCAAGTCTGCCGGCGAGTGCATCGTCCGCGTCAGGCGCCTCGTCGACGGCAGCGGGCTCCGGCACGGCATCGCCTGGTCTCAACTCGGTTTCGGACCAGCCGTTGTCGCCGCAGGTGATGAACGAACTGATGAAGTTGTACGCCTCGCTTCACGGCGAGGTCGCTTAGGGTTTGTCTCGAAGTAACTGCTTCGAGCGGGGCGGGCACAATGTTACCCACACGTGTCATCACCGGGCCCCCGCCTTCGCAGGGACAAACTTGGCCCGGTGACCCACGATTTTCTTCTGTATAAACAAAGGCGTGGGTGGCCGGCCTGCGCCGGCCATGACACAATGATAGTAGCCACCACGACTGCCTCGCGACGTTTGAAGCAGTTGCTTCGCGGCAGTCGCTTAGTGCGGGATGGCTTCAGCTTGAAGCCAACAGCTTGCGCAAGAATAGTTTGGTGTGCCCCGGCGGATAGTCTTCCAGCCGCCCAAACACAGCGTAACCGCGCTTGACGTAGAAATCCGGTGCCTGGAAGCTATGTGTCTCCAGTGTCGCCGCGAACGCACCCCGCTCGACCGCGAACGCCTCCGCCGCGTCCATCAGCCGTGATCCATGACCTTTGCCGCGGAGCGTCTCGGACACCCAGAGCAAGTTCACATGTAGCCAGCCGCCCCAGATATAGCCGGTCAGGCCGCCCAGCCACTCACCGCGCGCACTCTTCAGGAAGAAGCCGGCGGGATGCCACTCGCTGACACCGGTCCGGGCGAGATTGACGTTGACCACGTTGTCTCTCAGGAAGCGGGTCAACGCCTCGCCTGGTAACGGTTCGAAGACGATTTCCAGATTTTCCACTTCATTCTTCCCTGGTGCCATGGCTGATGTTGTCTGGCTGGCTCAGTGCCAGCGCGCAATCTCGGTCTCCGGATCGAGGTGGCTCGGGGTCCAGCCGAGCTCGCTGCGCGCCTTTGCCCCGCTTAGACATTGATCGAGCGCGTAGCCACGGGCCCACTCGCCAAGTTCGAGCGCAATGGCGTCGGTAGGCGGGCGGCCCAGCCGTTGGGTGCCTGGATGTCGCCGCGAATGACCGCCGCGGCACCGAGCCCGGTCGCTCTTGTCGCGGCGGTGTCGGACCGGGCCAGCGCGGGAACCTGGTGGCCACGCACACTCAACTCGCGCAGTACAGCCGAACCGATCGACCCGGTCCCGCCGAGGATGAGGACATGCATGGTTACCTCCCTGACACCAATTGTCCGCGGTCGGTGGCGCGGCAATGCATTGATTATCACTCAGCTGGCGATGCCAGTGAGGCACGTGGCGCCGCGCTGCGTTCTCAGCGGGACGCAAGCCGCCGAAGACCAGCCATGTGCCCCGTGCAATGGGTCTTTTTTGCCGCCGACGGAAGAAAGACCTATGAAGCCGGGGCAAGAATAGGAGGAACATGCATGGTCCGCTCGCGACTGGCAAAAGCCTGCTCCGGCCATGTGCACTATGCCTGGATCACGCTGGCCATCGTGTTCTGCGCCACGCTGGCCGGGGTTGGCGTGCGCGCGGCTCCCGGGGTGATGATCGTGCCGCTGCAGCGGGCGTTCGGCTGGGACATCTCGACGATCTCGGGCGCCGTTTCGCTGAACATCATCCTGCTGGGGGCCACCGGCCCGTTCCTTACCGGCCTGATGCAGATCATCGGCTTGAAGCGCACGATGCTGGGCTGTCTCGCCATCCTGATGGCCGGCACCGGCCTGTCCACCTTCATGACCCAGCCGTGGGAGCTGTTTGTCACCTGGGGTCTGATGGTCGGTATCGGCTCGGGTGCCGGCGCGGTCGGCGTTGCCGGAACGGTCGCGAACCGCTGGTTCATCCAGCGGACCGGATTGGCGATGGGACTGCTGACCGCCGCCAACGCCGCCGGCCAGTTAATCTTTCTGCCGTTGCTGGCTTTGGTCGTGCAGCGCTACGGCTGGCAGGGCGCGGCGGTCGGCATGACGCTGGTGATCGCGGCGGTGATCCCGATGGTGATGCTGCTGCTGCCGGAATCCCCCGGCTCGGTCGGTCTGCCGCCCTATGGCGGAACCTCGATCGTTCCAATTGCAACGGTGCGCGCGGGCAATGCGTTCGCGGTTGCGTTCACTGCCCTGAGACGAGCGTCGAAATCGGTGGATTTCTGGCTGCTGTGCGTGACGTTCGGGATTTGCGGGTTTTCCACCAACGGCCTGATCAACACCCACTTGATCGCCTACTGCGCCGATTACGGCATCACCGAGATGCACAGCGCCTCGCTGCTGGCGGTGATCGGGGTGTTCAGCCTGGTGGGCTCCACCCTATCGGGCTGGTTGTGCGACCGGTACAGCCCGAGGCTGCTGTTGTTCTGGTACTACGGGCTGCGCGGCCTGTCGTTGGTGCTGATCCCGTTCAGCAGCTTCGACACGCTCAGTCTTTCGGTGTTTTCGGTGTTCTACGGGCTGGACTGGGTGGCAACCGGGCCGGCGACGTTCGCATTGACAAACGAGTTGTTCGGCCGCAAGGACGCACCGGTGATCGTGTCGTGGATTTTTGCCGCGCATCAAGTCGGCGGCGCCATGGCGGCATTCGGTGCCGGCGCGGTGCGCAGCGTGTCGGGCAGCTATATGCTGGCGTTCGTTGCCAGCGGGATGGCGTGCCTGATGGCCTCCATGCTGGTGCTGCGGATCACGTCGCGCGGTGCGGTTGTCGCGGTGGCGGAATAGAGGCGGATCATCCGCGGCGGTCCACGGCCGAGCCGGATGGCATCTGTAGGATGGCATTGGCCTGGCGTGCGCGGACTGAGCCTGTATGACAGCGGGGATCATCCGCGTCGGCATCTCCGGCTGGACCTACGCACCCTGGCGCGGTATCTTCTACCCGATAGGCCTGAAGCGCGAACATGAACTGGGCCATGCCGCCAGCCAGTTCCGCGCCGTCGAGATCAACGCCACGTTCTACGGCATGCAGCGTCCCGACGCCTTCGCCAGTTGGGCGGATCAGGTGCCGGCGCACTTCGTCTTCGCCATCAAGGCGCCTCGCTTCATCACGCATATCAAGCGGCTGCGCGACGTCGAGGTGCCGATGGCGAACTTCATCGCCTCCGGCCTGTTGCGGCTGGGCATACATCTGGGGCCGATCCTGTGGCAGTTGCCGGCGAACTTCCGCTTCGACCCGGCGCGGCTTGAGGTCTTCCTGAGGATGTTGCCCCGTGACACGGACGCGGCGGTTGAACTCGGCCGCAAGCACGACAGCAGGTTGCGCGCACCGCCGTGGCTGGAGGTCGAGAAAAACCGGCCGATGCGGCATGCCATGGAGGTCCGGCACGAAAGCTTTCGCTGCCGCCGGTTCATCGAGTTGCTGCGTGCGTACGACGTGGCGCTGGTCTGTGCTGACTCGGTGGCGTGGCCGCGGCTGATGGATGTCACCGCGGACTTTATCTATTGCCGGCTGCACGGGTCGGAGGAACTCTATGCCAGCGGCTACGACAACCAGGCGTTGGAGCTTTGGGCACGCCGGTTGAAGGCGTGGGCGGTCGGCGATGAGGCGCCGGACGGCGAGCGGGTCGGTGTCCAAAGTCGCCGTCGCAAGCGGGACGTTTTCGTGTTTTTCGATAACGATCAGAAGGTGCGCGCTCCCGCCAACGCCATGGAGCTGATCAGGCGCCTGCGCGCGTGACGCTGCGGCTGGGTTGGTTTACCGTGCGGCATGACAATTGACGGGACAGCCCGATGAGTTTGGAAGTAATCGCCAGGCCCGCCGCGACCATTCTGCTGCTGCGTGACGGGCTCGATGGGATCGAGGTCTTCATGGTGGTGCGCCATCATGCCATTGATTTTGCCGCCGGCGCGCTGGTGTTTCCCGGCGGCCGGGTGGAGGACGCCGATCACGCGCTCGCCGAACAGGCCGCAGACTGGACGAACCTGCATGGGTTGGACGCCGAAGCGATGGCTTTCCGCGTGGCGGCGATCCGGGAAACCTTTGAGGAATGTGGCGTCCTGCTGGCTCGTCTGCGCGGCTCCGAGGACCTGATTGATGCGGCCACGCTGAAGCGTCTGGAGGAGCAGCACCGGATCGCGTTGAATGCGGGTTCGATTGGCTTCGCCGCGGTCCTGGAGTCCGAGGGGCTGGTGCCGGCGGTCGACTTGCTGGTGCATTTTGCCCACTGGATCACGCCGGCGAACCAGCGCAAACGATACGACACGCAGTTCTTCCTGGCTGAGGCGCCGGCCGAACACCTTGCCGTTCACGACGGGCACGAAGCCGTTGAGTCGATCTGGATAACGCCCGCGCAGGCATTGGCCGGGGCCGACGAGGGTCAGTTCAAGCTGGTCTTTGCGACGGCAAAGAACCTGGAGAAGCTTGGACGTTCCCGAACGGTGAATTCTGCCATGGACGCCGCGGCGAACAGCCGTGTGGTGACGGTGCAGCCACGCGCCTCCAAGCTGGCGGGCAGCCGGCGGATGCTGCACATTCCGGAAGAGGCCGGCTATGGTGGGGCGGAGTTCGTGGTCGACCTGCCGCCGGCTTCCTAGTGCTCTGATGCAGACTGAAAGTGCAGTGTACATCAGAGCACTAGATTGATTTGGTGGGCTGATTCAGCCAACGCCCTAAATCGGGCGTTGGCATCAGACCACTAGGACCAGCGTCAGGTTACCGGCGGCGCGTGAGGTGTCACAGCCGGTTTGCTGATCGCCGGCGATCCCGCTTCGCCCGTCAGCTTAGGGTTTGTCTCGAAAAAACCGCTTCAAACGCTGCCAAGCAGTCGTGGTGGCTACTATCATTGTGTCATGCTTGCCCTTGGCGAAGGCTGAGGGGGCCGGCCCACGGGTCGGGCCAGAGGCTCGCCCGAGGACAGGCTGAGCCTGCACCCGGCGAAGGCCGAGTGTCCGGCCACCCATGACTTTGTTTATACAGAAGAAAGTCGTGGGTCCCCGGCCCCCCGCCTTCGCAGGGATGAACTTCGCCGGGGATGACACAGGTGAGTGAGTAACCTTGCGCCCGCCACGCCCGAAGCCGTTATTTCGCGGCAGTCCCTTCGGCAAGCGCGTGCTTAGTCCCCGGAAGCAGCTCCGGCGAGGGATTTCGCGCGAGAAAGTTCAATCTGTCTTGGTCAGGCGACCATGCTCACCGGAGCGCGGGCTTCAAAGGCATCGGCCAGACGTGTACAGACCTCTCGGGCGTCGGTCTCATCAACTTCATCTACGCGTAGAAACAACTTGTCCGTCAGACGCTCATACAGTCCTTCGCCATTGCGGGTGTAAAAACGTGTTCCTGGAACCTGTGCCCAGACGTTTTCCATAGTCTTCCTCCTGATCCGACGCAGTCACCTCTGTTAGTACACTGTACTAAGCGTTCTTCGCCGTACCCGGGTTCAAATCCAAAGCGGTGTCCTTGTCAATATGCGGTTTATAAAAAGCCGGTAAGTCTGCCATGCCTTCCGCGCATCCAAATACAACCGCAGTCAAGATCGCCCTTTATGTGCATTGCAACATCAAGCCTTATCCAATGAATTTCGCTGCGCGGCGGCAGTGGTAGCCGGATTGGAAAAATCTTGGCAGCAGGGATCTTGACGCTGCACGGCCTCGAGCAGGTTGTTGGGCGAGACCCCCGTCGATGGCTCTTCGTGTGCTGGTATAATTGTTGCGGATGTTCTGCGGCTGGTATGAATGCACGCGATCAGCCGACGGCAGGCTTGGTTTCGGGTTCGGCGGTCCTTGACCAGGATGCGCCGGCCCGCCGGCGGGGGACCCAGGGCGATATTCGAACAAGCGCATTTAGGGGTAGACGTGTTGTTTTGTGTCCGGGCTTGGACAGCAATGCGATGCATGCGGGCGCATGGATATATTGCTCAGTACTTAAGACAAATGACTTGACATTGTGGCGCGACTGGAAGTAGCCCGGCACGCCAGCTATTTCGCGATACTTCACGCCCAACCAACCCCAGACGCGCCCGACCCGCTCGGCTTCACGCCGTTGCGCCGGGTGCGCGAGGTCCGGCTTGCCGGACGGCGTGCCGGCAGCCCCAGCGCGGTTTGCCCGAATGGGTAAGGCCTGACAGACTGTCCGCATATAAGACAAGCGTCCGAGGAACCGCCATGCCCCGCCTTTCCAAGCTGCTGCTTGCAGCGGTCATGACCACGTCGGCGCAGGTCGGCGCCGCGATCGCCGACGTGGCGGTGTCATCGAATGATGGGCACACCGTCATGGACGCCCAGGCCAACCTGGTCGCCCCAGAGAAGGTCTCACCGGATTCAGTAACCGTCATCGACGTCACGCGCTATCCGCCGAAGGTCAAGACGACGTTCGAGGCACCTGGCAGTGTCGTCGGTCCGCCCGGTGCAATTTGGATCAGCGCGGACGAGAGCTGGGGGATCGTTACGTCAGCAACGAAAGCCGATCCGGATGCGAAGACCGGCGGCATATCACCCGACGACCGGGTGGCCGTATTCGACCTGGCAAGCAACCCACCGAAAGTGGTGCAGTCGCTGAACGCCGGCGCTGGCGCGACTCAGGTACGGGTATCACCGAATGGCGGCCTGGCACTGGTCGCCAACCGGACCGAAGGCACGGTCTCGGTGTTCACCGTGCAGGACAAGCGCCTGACGCCGGCGGGAAAGGTCGACACCGGCAACGCCAAATCGCTGCCGAGCGCCGTTGTGTTTGTCGATGACCGGACGGCACTGCTGACCCGCGGCGGCGACAACATGGTCAACGTGCTGCACGTCGATGGCAGCCATGTCACCATCGATCCACGGCCGATCACCACCGGCATGGCGCCCTATTCGATGGACATCAACGCCAGCCATACCCTGGCAGCGGTCTCCAACATGGGCCGCGGCGATGGTGACGAGGATTCTGTCAGTCTGATCGATCTGACCAGCAAGCCCTATCGCACCGTCGGCACTTTTGGGGTGCCGAGCGGACCGGAACCATTGAAGTTCTCGCCGGATGGGACGTTCCTGGCGATCGGCGCGGAAAACGGCAGTACCAAGATCCCCACGCATCCATTCTATAATCGCAATGCTTTGCTGGCGATTTATGCCGTGGAGGGGAAAATCCTGCGCAAGGTCGCCGAGGCGCCGGTGAGCGGCTGGTCGGAGGGGATTGCCTTCTCCCGCGACGGCCAGACAGTGTTGGTGCAGGGCATGCGGGAGCGCATCATCGAGGTCTTCCGTTGGGACGGGAAATCCCTGACGCGCGGTGACGCGTTGCCAATTCCGGGTGCGGGTCCCGAGTCCTTCGCCACCGCGTGGCCTTGACAGGGACGGCCGGACGCTTGCGCCCCCGGCCGTTGACCTGGCGTTACCGACCTGCTCCAGCGCCAGCGCCGCCTGCGCCCGTCGCGCTGCCGGCACCGGTTGAAGACGAGGCGCCACCGAGAGCACCCGTCGTGGCGCCGGTCGCGCCGTTGCTGGTCATGCCGCCAGGGCTGGTGCCACCCGTCGCGCCGCCCGAGGTTGCCGGCCCGCCGGCTCCTGCGCCACCACCAGCGCCAGCAGGGGCGCCGCCGCCGACACCTCCAACGCCACCGGCCCCAGCAGAGGCGCCGCCACCTCCAGCCCCACCGGCCCCGCCGCCGGCTCCACCGCCGGCTTGCGCCATTGCGCCGGCCAGCGGTGCCACTATGAGAGCGGTGGCAAGCGCCAATGCGTATGTCTTGCGAAGCATTCGCAACTCCTTTTTTCTGCCGCACGCAAATGCGCGGTCACATCACCAACGCGCCTCACCCATGGCATGGTTGACGGCCGCTCTACGGACCTCACGCGGAATTGTTTGAGGAGACTGTTTCAACGATAAGTTGCGGCGATACCGGTCTGCCGCCGACATTCGTTGCCAGTAGTCTCCAGCTTGCGGCGGAGTTGGGTCGCGGCGTGTGGGGACGGCTCAGCCGGTTCCGCGCAACGCGGCGATGGCACTGTGATAGGGCGGCCGGCCGAACACCGCTGATCCGGCGACCAGCGCCGAGGCACCGGCTTCGATGGCCAGCGGCGCGGTCTCCGGGGTGATGCCACCATCCACTTCGATGCGGATCGGGCGGTCGCCGATCATCGTGCGCACCCGGCGGACCTTGTCCAGTTGGCGCACTGATGAAGCGTTGCCCGCCGAAGCCGGGATTGACGGTCATGACGAGGATCAGGTCCACCCGATCGAGCACATACTCGACGACGCTCTCCGGTGTCGCCGGGTTGATCGCGACGCCGGCCTTCTTGCCGAGGGCGCCGATCGCCTGCAGCGTGCGATCGAGATGCCTGGTCGCCTCGGCGTGCACCGTCATCCGGTCGACGCCCGCGGCGGCAAACGCTTCCAAATAGGGGTCCACCGGGCTGATCATCAGGTGGGTGTCGAAGCATTTTTCCGAATGCCGGCGGATGTCACGAATGACATCCGGCCCAAACGTGATGTTGGGCACGAAATGTCCGTCCATCACGTCCAGATGGATCCAGTCGGCACCGGCTTCGTCGATGGCGCGCACCTCTTCGCCGATTCGGGAGAAGTCGGCCGACAGAATGGAAGGCGCGATCATGACGTTGCTCATGCTGTCGGCTCCGCTGCGGCCGCGAGCACGCGGCTGGCGAGGATTTCGTCCGGTTCCAGCGTCATCAGGTCGTCCACGGTCAAGGCCTGGCCGCGGGTTTCGAACAACCGCACCGCCTGGCGCAGGCGCGCCCGATCCAGCGCGTTGCGAACCGAGCGCGCGTTGGCGAAATGCGGCTGGCGCATGCGCGCCTCCAGATAGCGGGCGAAGGCGTCGCGGGCGGCGGGGCTGAAGCGGTAATTCTGCTGTTGCAGCATCAAGTCGGCGATCGCCATCAGTTCCTCGGGCGCATAATCGGGGAAATCGATGTGATGGGCAATGCGTGAGCGAAAGCCGGGGTTGGAGGTGAAGAAACGGTTCATCCTTTCGGCGTAGCCCGCGAGGATCACCACCAGATCGTCGCGGCGGCTTTCCATCACCTGCAGCAGGATCTCGATCGATTCCTGACCGTAGTCGCGTTCGTTCTCGGGCCGGTACAGGTAGTAGGCCTCGTCGATGAACAGCACGCCGCCCATTGCCTTCTTCAGGATTTCCTTGGTCTTGGGCGCGGTGTGGCCGATGTACTGCCCGACCAGATCGTCTCGGGTGACCGAGACCAGGTGGTTGGACCGAATATAGCCCAGGCGGTGCAGGATGTCGGCCATACGGGCGGCGACAGTGGTCTTGCCGGTGCCGGGGTTGCCGGTGAAGGACATATGCAGGGTGGGCGGCTGCGCGGTCAGGCCGACATCGCGGCGCAGCTTGTCCACCAGCAGCAGCGCCGCGATTTCCCGGATGCGGGCGCTTCACCGGCTTGAGGCCGACGAGTTCCTGATCAAGCTGTTCCAGAACCGGCCCGATGCCGGAGGCTTCGAAGCTGGCCGCGAGGTCGATGTCGGCCATCAGTAGCGGGAACCCGCCGGTTTGTCAGCGGCGTAGGGGCGCGTGGTGTAGCGGATGGAGCGGCCGTCCGCCTCCTGGCGCTGCAGCGCGAAGCCGGGTTCGTCCTCGGGCCGATCGGTCAGGAACGACAGCCGGACGCTCTCCCATCCCGGCGTGGCGTCGAACGCCGACACGCGTATATACGAGCGGCCCTGGTGAACCTTGCGGCATTCCGCCAGTTCGTACATGACCGCGGCGGCATCCTTCAGGTCGAACATCGGCTGGCCCCACATTTCCCAATAGGTGTTGCGGGGATGCGGGTCGTCGGTGAATTCGATGTTCACGGCCCAGCCGTTTCGCTGGCAATAGGCCACCTGCCGGTTGATCTGGTCGTCGGTCAGGTCGGGCAGGAAGCTGAATGTGCCCTGGGTGATGCGCATGACGATGGCCTCCGGCTCAGGCGACGGACAAAGTGGGGACGAAGTCGGGCGTGTCGGTGGACGCGTAGTCGAAGGTGACGTCCTTCCAGACGGTCAGGGCCTGGGCCAGCGGCGTGCAGGTGCGTGCCGCGGCGGCGAGGATGTCGGGCCCCTCGGCCATGGTGTCGCGGCCTTCGTTGCGGGCCAGGATCATTGCCTCCAGCGCGACGCGGTTGGCCTGGGCGCCGGCGGCGATGCCCATCGGATGGCCGATGGTGCCGCCGCCGAATTGCAGCACGCAGTCCTCCCCCAGGTAATGCAGCAACTGGTGCATCTGTCCGGCGTGGATGCCGCCGGAGGCAACCGGCATCATCCGCCGGATACCGCGCCAGTCCTGGTCGAAGAACAGGCCGTTCTGCAATGCCTGCGGGGTTGTAGGTCTCGCGGCAGATGTCGTAATAGCCCTTGGTCGTCGCCGGATCGCCTTCCAGCTTGCCGACGACGGTGCCGGCATGGATGTGGTCGACGCCGGCCAGGCGCATCCACTTGGCGATGACACGGAAGCTGACGCCGTGCGTCTTCTGCCTCGTGTAGGTCGAGTGGCCGGCGCGGTGCAGATGCAGGATCATGTCGTTGCGCCGGCACCATTTGGAGATCGACTGGATGGCGCTGTAGCCGATCACCAGGTCGATCATGACGATGACGGAGCCGAGTGACTTGGCGAATTCGGCGCGTTCGTAGATCTGTTCCATGTCGCCGGCGGAGACGTTCAGGTAGGTGCCCTTGACTTCGCCGGTCATCGCCTGGGCGCGGTTCACCGCTTCCATGCAGTAAAGGTAACGATCCCGCCAATGCATGAAGGACTGGCTGTTGATGTTCTCGTCATCCTTGGTGAAGTCGAGGCCGCCTTTCAGCGCCTCATAGACGACGCGGCCGTAGTTGCGGCCGGACAGGCCGAGCTTCGGCTTGACGGTGGCGCCGAGGAGGGGACGGCCGAATTTGTCGAGGCGTTCGCGTTCAACAACGATCCCGGTCGGTGGGCCGTTGAAGGTCTTCACGTAGGCGACCGGCAGCCGCATGTCCTCCAGCCGCAGCGCCTTCAGCGGCTTGAAGCCGAAGACGTTGCCGATGATCGAGGCGGACAGGTTGACGATCGAGTTCGGTTCGAACAATTCGAGGTCATAGGCGATGAAAGCAAAGTACTGGCCGGGCGCGCCGGGCACCGGATCGACGCGGTAACATTTTGCCCGATACTGGTCGCAGGCAGTCAGGCGATCGGTCCAGACGACGGTCCAGGTGGCGGTGGAGCTTTCGCCGGCGACCGCGGCGGCGGCCTCGTCCGCGTCGACGCCGTCCTGCGGGGTGATGCGGAAGCAGGCGAGGATGTCGGTGTCCTTGGGCTGGTAGTCGAGGTCGAAGTAGCCCATGTCCTTGTACTTCATCACGCCGGCGTCGTAGCGGCCGGTGCGCTTGGTTTCGGGTGTAACGACGTTCATCCGATCAACTCCTTCCAATATGCGCTGGGTGGCTCGGCGCGGGCCGTGCTCAGCTCGCCCTGTGTGAGCGTTCGATCAACTGCATGATCATTGGCGTAAGGATCAGCTGCATGGCGAGATCAAGCTTGCCGCCGGGAATGACGATTGAATTCGCGCGCGACATGAAGCTGCCTTGCAGCATGGAGACCAGATACGCGAAATCAATGCCGCGCGGGCTGCGGAAGCGGATCACCACCAGCAATTCGTCCGCGGTTGGTATCCAGCGCGCGATGAACGGATTGGAGGTGTCGACTGTCGGCACGCGCTGGAAGTTCACATCGGTCTGGGTGAATTGCGGGCAAATATAGCGAATGTAGTCCGGCATCCGCCGCAGGATCGTGTCGGTGACCGCCTCGGTCGTATAGCCCCGCGTGGACTTGTCACGGTGGATCTTCTGAATCCACTCCAGATTGATCACCGGCACGACACCAATCTTCAGGTCGGCATGTTTCGCCAGGTTCACGTCCTCGGTGACGACGGCGCCGTGCAGGCCCTCGTAGAACAGCACGTTGGTTGCTGGCGGAAAGGGTTGCCAATCGGTGAATAACCCGGCGGGGCACCAAAGCGCTTTGCTTCGGCGTCATCATGCACGTAATGGCGGGTTTGGCCGCGGCCGCTTCGACCATATTCGGCGAAGACCTGCTCCAGCTCGGTCAGCAGGTTCGCTTCCGGCCCGAAATGACTGAAGTGGTTGTTGCCGGTCTCCTCGGCTTCCAGCCATGGCCCGGCGCATACCGGCGCGATCGTGCCGGTGGAAGGCATCGCCCTCGATCCAGGCTGCCTCGATCTTCTCGCGCACGAAGATTCGCTCGAAGGTGTACCGGACCGTCGTGGTGCCGGCGCCGGACGATCCGGTGACCGAAATGATTGGATGCTTGACCGACATGCGCCATGCCTTCCGGTTCAGGACTTGAACAGCCCGCGCGTTGCGAACAACGGTCGCTGTCCGGCCTGTGGCACGCTCGCCGCATACAATTGCCATCACCCGTTCAACCTTGTCGGGGGAGCCGAAGATCAGTGGTGCACGCTCATGGATATCGGCGGGAACCAAGTCGAGAATGCGGCCGAAGCCGTCGGTGGCCATGCCGCCCGCCTGCTCGATCAGCAGGGCCAGCGGATTGACCTCGTAGAGCAATCGCAGGCGGCCCCGCCGATAGTCGGGCCGCGCGTCGCCGGGATACAGGTAGATCCCGCCATGCAGGAGGATCCGATACGCCTCTGCTACGACTGCGCCAAGCCAGCGGGTGTTGTAGTCGACGCCGCGGGGACCTTCGGCGCCGGCGACGCACTCCTCGACAAACGCTCGTATGGCGAGCGGCCAGTGGCGGCCGTTGGACGCGTTGATGGCGTATTCGCGCCGTGCGAGAGGCACCCGGACGCAAGCCTGCGTCAGTACGAAATCCCTGTCCGGTGATCCAGTGTGAAGATCGTCACACCGTCGCCCAGCGTCAGCGCAAATGCCGTGTGCGGACCATACAGGATGAACCCAGCGGCGCAGTTGATGGGCGCCGGGGGCGAGAAAGCTTTCTTCCGGTACGTGCCGAGGCAATCGCCGGCAGCAGCGAGAATACGGTGCCCAACGGGGCATTGATCTCAACGTTGTTGACGCCGTCGAGCGGGTCCATTGCCACGGCGATCAAACCGTCCGGCCGCAGGACGATGACCTCGGCGGCTTCTTCCAAGGCAACCGTAGCGACGGCGGAGCCGCGCAAATGATCGACGAATAGTTCACTGGCATAATGCTCGAGCGCTTTCTGACCATGGCTGTCCGCACCGCGGCCATCCACGTGGCCCGGATCGCTAGCCAACGGCCCTTGAGCGATAACCGTACCGAGTTGCACCGCCGCCGACGCAATCGCGGCCACGGTTTCAACAACTACGCCCCGGTCGCTCCGCTCGGCCGCCCAGGCAGCTAGATGTTCAAGCAGCGTGGTCACGGTACAATCTCCTGCTGCCGAGGGTGGGTGATCCTTTCGGCGTCGGGAGGACCGTAAGCGGCTTGGCCAGCGATAGAAATTCCTTTATTGTTCGTGTCAATGAAAGAAAATCTTGTAAATTTCCCACGTCGAACATCGCTGCGCCAGTTGCGGGCGCTGGGCGCGGTGACCAGCGCCAGGAGCCTTTCGGCCGCCGCGCAACTGCTGTCCGTCACGCCGCCGGCCGTGGCACAGCAGCTTCAATTGCTGGAAGACGCACTGGGTGGGGTGCCGTTGTACGAGCGCACCGCCACCGGGATGCGGCCGACCGAAGCTGGGCGTGAAGTCTTGACAGCGCTCGAACGGATTGAGGGCGCGCTGACGGACTGTGCCGGCGCGATCGAAGGGTTGCGCGGCATGGGCGGCGGCCGGGTGTCGGTTGGTGTGATCAGCACCGCGCAGTATTTTGCGCCGTTTGCCCTGGCTGCCTTCCAGCGAACGAATCCGATGGTCGAAATGAAAATCCTGGTGGGAAACCGGTCGGACATGATCTCCGGGCTGGAGAAGTTCAATCTTGACGTCACCGTCATGGGCTACCCGCCGGAGCAGTTTCCAATCGAACGGGCCATCATCGGTGACCACCCGCACGTGATCATCGCGGCGCCGGATCATTGGCTTGTGAAACGACGCCGCATTCCGCTTGCCGACATCGCGCGCGAAACGTTCCTGATGCGCGAAGCCGGCTCCGGGACGCGTGCCCTGACGCTGGGGCTATTTTCGGCTGTCAACCTGCCAAGTGGACCGCGGATGGAGATCGGCAGCAATGAGACCATCAAGCATGCGGTGATGGCCGGCATGGGTGTGGCGCTGCTATCGGCCCATACGATAGCGGCGGAAATTGCTGATGGCCGATTGACAATCCTTGACGTGGAGGGACTGCCGATCATCCGCCAATGGTTCGCGGTGCGACGGACTGAGCGACGCCTGCTTCCCGCGGCGCAGGCGCTGTGGGAGCATTTGCGGCAGGCCGGAGCACAGTTCCTGCCAAGGACGTCGCTGCCAAAGCCGGCTACGGTTCGACGGAAGGCCGGGCAAGGTTGATGGGTGGCTCAGGTGCCGCAGAACGTCTGCAGCACCCGCTCCTCCTCGCGCGGCGGGGTTGCGTAATGCCGCAAGGCGGGATCGTCGTCGAACGGACGCGACAACACGCCGAGCAGTTCCTCGAAGGGCTGGAAGTCCGCCCGCTCCACCGCGGCGGCGAGGGCGGCCTCGACGATGTGATTGCGCGGGATGAAGGCCGGGTTCACCGTCTGCATCGCGGCACGTAGCGTGGGCAACCCGTCGGGGCCCTCTGCCAGTCGGGATCGCCAGCGTGCGGCCCAGGCGTCATACGCGGCGGCGTCGACGAATAACGTCCGCACCGCTTCGTCGCCCTCGGGCCCCGCGGCCGCATCACACAGAAGGCGGAACGTCAGGGTAAAGTCGGCGCCGTCCTGCGCCATCAGCTTCAGCAGGTCCTGGGTCAGATTGTCGTCACCCTCAAGCGGGGTGATCAACCCGATCTTGCGTCGCAGGCCGCCGAAATACGCTGCCTGGAACCGCGGGGCGAACGCCTCCAGCGACTGCGTCGCCGCCGCCTCGTCGTTGTCCAGCAGCGGCAGCATCGTCTCGGCCAGCCGCGTGAGGTTCCACAGCGCGATGCGGGGCTGATTGCCGTAGGCGTAGCGGCCGGCGTGATCGATCGAGCTGAACACGGCGGCCGGATCGTAGGCATCCATGAAGGCGCAGGGGCCGTAGTCGATCGTTTCTCCGGCAATTGAACAATTGTCGGTGTTCATGACGCCATGAATGAAGCCGATCAGCAGCCAGCGGGCCACCAGCTCCGCCTGAGCCGCCACCACGGCGTCGAGAAAGGCGCGATACGGACGCGCCGACGACGCGGCGTCCGGGTAGTGCCGAGCGATTGCGTAGTCCGCCAGCAGACGCACGGCCTGATGGTCATTCCGGGCGGCAAAGTATTGAAAGGTGCCGACGCGAATATGGCTTGCGGCAACGCGGGTCAACACGGCGCCGGGCAGCCTTGTGTCCCGCCACACCGTCTCTCCGGTGGTTACGGCGGCGAGCGTCCGGGTCGTCGGCACGCCGAGTGCGGCCATCGCCTCGCTGACGAGGTATTCGCGCAGCACCGGCCCCAGGGCGGCGCGGCCGTCGCCGGCGCGGGAAAATGGCGTCGGGCCGGAGCCTTTGAGCTGGATATCGCGGCGCAAGCCGTCGCGGCCAACCACCTCGCCCAGCAGGACGGCGCGCCCGTCGCCGAGTTGCGGGACGAAATGGCCGAACTGGTGGCCGGCATAGGCCAGTGCCATCGGCGTCGCCCCCGGCGGCACAGAGTTGCCGGCCAGCACAGCGACACCCTCCGGGCTGGCCAGTTCATCGGGATCAATGCCGAGCCGGTCGGCCAGCGGGGCGTTCAGGCGCACCAGCCGCGGTGCTGCCACCGGCGTCGGATCGAGACGGACGTAGAAACGCTCCGGCAGGCGGGCGTAGCTGTTGTCGAAGGGGATGTGGATGGACATCGGAGGTATATACAGCGGTTTTCTGTCGGGCGCATCCCGCCCCGCGCATTGCCGCGTCCGGCAAGCGGTTTGTGAGCTTGATGCGTGGCCGAGATTACTTGTGCTCATCGCCTAGTGCGAAGGCGAGGGCAAGCTTGACCCGGTGACCCACGATTTTCTTCTGTGAAATCAAAGTCGTGGGTGGCCGGACACCCGGCCTTCGCCGGGTGCAGGCTCAGCCTGTCCTCGGGCGGGCCTCTGGCCCGACCCGTGGGCCGGCCCCTCGGCCTTCGCCAAGGGCAGGCATGACACGATGATAGTAGCCACCGCGACTGCCTTGGGATGATCCAGCGGCGCGTCTCGCGCGATGTCAGCAGCATAACTGGATTGACGAATTCCGTGCCGCACAGACGGCGCTAATGCCTTGAGCAAGATGGCGAGGATTGCCGATCAAATCAATCGGGCCGTCGTAGCTGATCGCGTTCTCCGGCATGCCGCGCTGCGGCGGAGCGGCCGGCGTCAGCACCATGGTCATGCCGCCGGCGTCGTGGATGGCAGCGAGCCCGCGCGCGCCATCGTCCAACGAACCGGATAGGACGACACCAATCATGCGCGTGCCCGCGTGCGTCGCAAGCGACTTGAACAACAGGTCCACCGTACGATTGCCATAGTGGCGGTTCGGATCGTCAACCAGCGCACCAAAAGAATGCGCTGCCAGGGTCAAATGCTCAGACGGTTCGCCGATGTAGACTGTGCCACTATCAAGACGCTGCCCTTGAGCGGCGATGACGATCGGAAGGGCGCAACGATAAGCCAGGACGGCCCGGAGCTGGGTTGGGATGTCCCATTGGCGATGCAGCACGACCATGACGATGGCCGCCAGAGTGCCTGGCAGTTCCCCCAGAAGTGCTTGGATGTCGTCAAGACCTTGTCCGCCCGAGGCGCCGATAGCGACGACCCACGGCGTCTGTTCGTTTGGCATTTCGCATGATGTCATGTTTTCAGACGGCTCGCCATCGCAGCGACGTCGATTTCGCGGCGTGAGTGTAAATTTCCACGTAGGGCCAAATCGTTAGGACACCGAGCGCCGATCATGGCTGCAAATTCAAGAAGTTCGATATGGATCCCGACTTGCCTTAATAGACCTTCTGCTTCTCGCGCCTGATCGGAGCGGACTTCACCCGACACAGCACGATTTCGCGGTCTACGGTCCATAAGTTGATTTGGCCCTTAGCACTCGTCATAATCGCGAAATCGCCCGCCACGATCCTCGGCAGCGGGTGCTTGAGAGAGGCCAGTACTCCCGCCATACCCGCGAGGAGTTCCATGTGGCCCAGCCCTCTCAGACGCTCGTCGTCCACAATCGTCTTCTTGCCGCTTTGCCGCCTGAGGTTCTGACCCAGTTCTTGCCCAAGCTGCACCGGGTTTCCCTCACCATGCGGCAAACGCTTGCCGCCCCAATGGAGACGATCGAGGCTGTCTACTTCGTAGAAAGTGGTTGGGTCTCCATAGTGACGCATCTCGACGAAGGCGCACAGGCCGAGGTCGGGCTGATCGGCCGGGAGGGCATGGTTGGCCAAGCCCTTGTCACCGGAGTCGCCACAGCCTTCGCCGAGGCCTTCGTGCAAGCCCCTGGTGAGGCTCTGCGAATGGAGGCAAGGGCGTTTCAGCACGAATTGGACACCCATCCGGCCCTGTTTCGGCGGCTGCTTCGCTATACCGAGGCCATGCATGCGCAGACCATGCAAGCAGCGGCGTGCAACGGCCGCCATCAGATAGAGCAGCGCCTGGCCCGCTCGATTCTGATGGCGCACGACCGCGGCGAGAGTGACGACCTGCCGATGACCCAGGAATTCATGGCTCTGATGCTGTGCGTCCAGCGTCCCAGCATCACGGTGGTTGCCAGAGCGCTGCAACAAGCTGGCATCATACAATATGCCCAAGGCCGGGTTACCGTGCTGGATCGCGACGGCCTTGAGGCCACGGCCTGCGATTGTTACCGGGTGGTGCGAGAGCGTTTTGATCGGCTTCTCGAATAATTGACGAGGTTGTCAGGTATCAGACAGGCGAGGTGGCAAAACCTGCCTACCGCATGATCGAGGCATTTTGGTTCGCATCCTGTGGCAGGGGAAACTCGTATGGCGACCTACCGCGTTTTCATGGTTGGGAAGGATAACCACTTTGTTGGGGTAGAAGTCATCGATTGTCCGACAGACAGGGAGGCGATGTCCCGCGCTGCCGGCTTCGGCGGGGACCATAAGGCAGTTGAAGTTTGGCAACTGGCGCGCCGCGTAGAGCGTGTCGATCTTCGGCACGCCGCGGAGATCGACTAGGCGTTTGATGATGTCAACGCCACGGACATTCATTGAGCGGAGGTCTCGCCTGCCTGAAGGCAATTGGCTGGCGAGGCAAGCCGACCCATTCATTCGTGGTCAAAGCTGGAAGGCGATGCAACGCTTCCGCGATTTTCTTGCCAGAGCGCTTTGGGGTGACTGGAAACATCCGAGTTGCCGCGTGGCATGGCCAGGCCACGGGCCGGGCCAAAGGACAGGCGCGGGCAAGCTACCCGCGACTCGCGGTGTTGGAGGTAGCAAAGTCGTGGGTGGCCGGACACCCGGCCTTCGCCGGGTGCAGGCTCAGCCTGTCCTCGGGCGGGCCGCTGGCCCGACCCATGGGCCGGCCATGACACATGGAGAGCACCGCAGCCCATGCCTCCAGTTGGCCGGCCTGCGCCGATCATGACACATGGGGAGCCTTTCAGCCTATGTTTCCAGTCATCCTGAAAGCGGTCTAGGAGCCGCGTGCCGGTCATGGCCGCACCCGATTGGAAGCGGTTATCCGTGCGTCGTGTTGCATCGAATGGGTGTCCGTTTCACCGAGCGTGGGTTCTGTCTCACGCGTCGGACGCCGCACCATGGCGCGTCGCTGCACCTACTCCGACCGAGGATCGGGCACTCGCGCCGCCACCAGCACATCCACTGCCGTTGCGCCGGCCGCGAGCAGCACGGCCGCGCAAGCATTGGCGGTGGCGCCGGATGTCATTACGTCGTCGACAAGAAGAATCGGCTTGCCGGCAATCAGATGCAGGCGGGACGGGCGCACCGTGAACGCGTTCTGGACCTCTCGCGCACGTTCCTCTGCCGTCTTGTGGTCCAGCGATGCAGTCGGGCGGTTGCGGAGCAGCGCGTCCGGCAGCGTGACGCGCTTTGCCTTGCGCCCCAATACCTGTGCCAGGATGGCCGCCTGATTGTATTTGCGTTCGTATAGCCGCCGCCGGTGCAGCGGCACCGGCACCAGGACCTCGGCGCGGGCCAGCAAGGTGGCGCCGCTGCGCAGCATCATCGCCCCGAGGATGGGGCCGAGCTCCACCCGGTCGGCGTGCTTGAACGGCAGGAGGAGCCGGCGCGCGTGGTCGTCGTAGCGCAGTGCCGCCCGCGCCTGGCGGAACACCGGCTTGTGGTCCTGGCAAGACGAGCATAGGCCGCCCTCGCCCGCCTGATCGGCCGAGGCGAACGGCACGCCGCAGCAGGCGCACAGCGGCGCGGTGATGAAGTTGGTCGCGGCGAAGCAGGCGCCGCAGAGTTGTCCGTGGGTTTGCACCGCCGCATCGCACATCACGCATCGCGGCGGCAGCAGCAGATCGAGCGCCACGCGCCCAACCTGGCGCAACCGGTCCGGCAGAGTGATCTCAGGCGGCAGCGTGGGTCTCCCCTGGGACGCCGAAGGCGATGGTAGCGTCGCGCTCGATCTCGTGCACCAAGTCGATTTCCCAGGTCAGGTAGGCGTTCATGGCGTCTTCAATGCCGGTGTTCCGGTCGTATGGGCGGAGATAGAAATCGATGCAGGCCTCGTCTGGCGGGGTGGTGCGGTCCTTTATCAGCGGGCGGCCGAACGCGTGCCAAGCCTGGGTGCCGCCCTCCAGCACGCGTATGTCGGGCGTCTGCCCCGCGGGGCGCCCCGGAGGCGAGCGCTTTGACCTCGGCCACCGCCAGACGGGCCAGCATGCCGTCAGGCGAAGTGATCACCACGTGCCTGGCGGCGGCAAGTTGCGCGGCGAGCGGTGCCAGGCGGGTGCGCACGCCCCAGATGGCGCCGGGGATGTGGCCGTCGCGGAACTCGACGCTGCGGGCCAGGTCGAGCACCACCGTGCCATCGCCGCTGTCCAGCAGATGTTGCAGGCCAGAAACGTCGATCAGGTCCACCGGTTCGGCCAGTTCCGGGACCGCGATCGGCGCGGCGCCGGTGGTCCTGATCGCCTCCAGCCCGCCTTCCACGACAAAGACGTCGCGATGGCCCATCTGGCGCAGCCAGGCCGCCGCCATGCGGGCGCGCACGCCGGTATCGTCTATCAACACGATGCGGGCGTTGCGTACGCCGATCCAGGTGTCGGTGGCCTGCACCAACTGGCCGCCGGGCGCGTTGCGGCTGCCCGGCCGGTGCCCGGCGCGGAACTCCACCGGGTCGCGCACGTCCAGCACGTACAGCGTGCGATCGGGATCATCCTCGAACCGCGTCAGGTCCAATGGGCCGATCACGCCGACGCCGGAGCGTTCGGCGAAGCCGCGGGCCCGCTGCAACGCTAGCTCGCCGGTCTTCGGGTCGCCCGGCTGATAGCGGTCGGTCCGCCCGCGCTCGCAACGCAAGCCGGCAAGTTCCCAGCCCATGGTGCCGTTGCGCAGGGCCACCACCTTGTTGGGGATGCCGGCTTGGCGCAGGCTCTCGGCGCCGAGGATGCTGCGGGTGCGGCCGGCGCAGTTGACCACCACCAGGGTCTTCGGATCTGGCGCGATATCGCCGATGCGGTAGGCCAGCTCGCCACCCGGCACGCTGATGCCGGTGGGGATCGACATGCGGGTGAATTCCTCAATGGTGCGGCTGTCCAGCACGACCATGTCGCGACCGGCGTCGATCCAGGCCTTGAGTTCGACGGCATCGACGCTTTCGGTCCCGTAGTGGTGTTCGACCCATTCGCCGAACGCCTTCGACGGCACGTTGACGCCGGAGAACAGGATGTTCCCCGCGGCTTCCCAGGCCTTGGTGCCGCCATCCAGGACGGCTACGTCGGAGTAGCCGATCTGTTCCAGCCAGGCGGCAAGCGCCTCGGCGATGCCGCGGCCGTCGTCGACGCAGCAGATGCGGACCGACAGCCGCGACAGCAATGCGCGGGCGCGGATTTCCCGGCGCGCCAGGCCGCACGGCACGGCCCAGAACAGGTGCGAGGCGCCAAATTCGCCGTCTTCGCGGGCATCCAGAAGGGCGAGCTCCTGGCCGTCGGTGATCCAATCCAACAATGTCTCGGCTGTGATGCGGTTCATGTGCAAGTCCCCCGGTTGAGGTGGACGGTAGGCCGTGGGCGGATGGGTTGGCAACGGCGGCACCTCGGCGCACATGCATCGGTCATGGAGAACATGCAAGTCTTCGACCGCAACTCTGTCCGGCGGCACCGCGACCGCGCGGCCCGGACCGTCGGCCAGGTGGCGGACGTGCTGCGCGACGCGGCGGAGCGTCTGCTGGACCGCCTGGACGATACCTCACGCCGGTTCGGCGACGCGCTGGACGTCGGCGGCCGCGGCATTGTCGCGCCTCTGCTGCGCGAGCGCGGCATGCGGGTGGTCAGCTGCGACCTGTCGCCGGCCATGGCGGCGCTGAACCCACCACTTTGCCTGGCCGCCGATGAGGAGTGCCTGCCGTTCGCCCCGGGGAGCTTCGACCTGATCGTCGCCAGCCTGTCGCTGCACTGGGTGAACGATCTTCCGGGCGCGCTGCTGCAGTTGCGCCAGGCATTGCGGCCCGAGGGGCTGCTGCTCGCCAGCCTGCCCGCGCTGGGGACGTTGGCGGAACTGCGCGCCGCCCTGACCGAGGCGGAGGCGGAGGTTAGCGGCGGCGTGTCCCCTCGTGTCTCGCCGTTTCCGGAACTGCGCGATTGCGCGCATCTGCTGCAGCGGGCGGGTTTTGTTCTACCAGTGGCCGACCTGGACGAGATCCGGCTTCTGTACGCCGATCCATTGGCGCTGCTGACCGATCTGCGGGCTGCCGGGGAGGCGAACGCGGTGCGGGAGAGGGACCGGCTGGTGCCGCCCCGGGCGCTGTTTCCCGCGGCACTGGCGCGGCTGCCAACGCAGGATGGGCGGGTCGCGGTGACGCTGCGCATGGCGATGATGACGGGTTGGGCGCCGGGACGTTGACGTAGCGTGATGCGGCGTCCCGACATCGCGTGCGCCCTGAGCCATGGCGTTAATCGGTTTGACCATCGACCCAGGCTGTTTGTATTTCTCCGACGTCTCCAGCGATGCAGCAGACGGCCGCAGCTTGAGGTCGGCTCTGTCAGGCGGGGTGGCGCACATCGCCCTTGGGTCGGCACCCAGTTCGGCCGCACGGTAGCGATGATCGGTGACGTTGAACGTGCCGTGCAGCAGTTTAACGACTGCGCAATATGACGTTTCGTCGTACATAGAGTGCGCCGGCGGCGATGGTACCGCCGGTGACTGGAGTTCGTAAGGTGAAGATATCCTTCACTTTCGAAATCCGGATTGGGACGTGGAAGTTCGGCTTCACTTAAGCTTCCACTGGCTACCCGGACTGGGGGCGGCCCGTGAAAGCGAGCCCCCTGCCCTGGCGCAATTAGGCCATGCGACCAGGATAGGCAAGATGAGTGACGAAGATGGCCCAAAGGACAACAGAACCGCCCGCGAGGTGGCCAAAGGTTCGCCTCAGAGTGCCGCGTTCTTTCGCGCCGCCCTCGCGGAGCTTGATGAAACGCAAACTGGCCTAGCCCGGCTCATTAAGCGTAAGGGCGATGACCGGCAGCTCAGCACCATCCACCGGAACATCCAACGCATGGCGCTGGGCGAGGCGCGCGTTTCCGGCGAGATGCGTGTGGTCCTCACCATGTTGTTGTCTGGAAAACGGAATGGAGAAAAGCGGGCGGCAGAGAAACAATCCGCTCGTAACCACACGCCGGCCGGTCCGCCATCAACTGGATGACATGGCACCCGTCCGACCACGTGGTGGCGGTAATCGGTTGGTCTTTACTTGGCTTCTGTCGTCGCAGGCGCGGCGAAAGGGACTAGCACGACAAGCGGATTGTGGTATATCAGAAAGATCATAGACCGGGATTGCGCCATCCTCGATCGCTGGGGGCAGCGTGGCGCCCGCCTCAATTGCTGAGGCCAACGCGTTCTGAGCCTGCGTTGCAATTTGTCTCGGGCCATCCGCTGCCGAAGTCACCCCAGCAAATCCCGGAAAGCTGATCCACCAGGTAATTCCGTCGTCGGCTGGTTCGGCGATAGCAATGTAATTCCGCATGACCGTCTTCCTTCACCGTTGCGGCGGATAGTTCCAGCCTGCACCGCGGCAGATCGATCGTAGAGTGCCCGGCGCGATATCACCCGAATGGTTCGACACGACGACGATGCGGCCCTCCTTGGAAAATACCATGTGCGCTCCTTTTCCTGGCCGCTCTGCCCATCCTTCGCGGCGCAGCCTGTTGATCACTTCGCGTGGTGTCATGTTGCTCTATAGTCGTCATGCCATGCTCAGGCCGGGATCCGCCGATACCCCCCACGAGCCCCGCCAGCATCAGTCCGACTATACACAGCCGCAATCAGATGAGGAGCGCGAATGGGCCGATGCACCGGTCATCGAACGCGGGCTGATATGAGGTGAGGCGATATCTATCCAATTCCCCTCGACCCCACTGAAGGATGGGCGCAGCGCGGACATCGCCTTGTCCTTAATGTCTCGCCTATCGCCTGCAATGAGGTAACGAACCTGCCGATCGTCTTACTTATCACCTTACGCCACAGCGGCCGTCAGCGATGACCCTGCCATATTTGATGCTCCAGGGTTTCTTACGGCACAAGCGGATCCGGAACCATTAGATCCCGCAATTCAGCCCAGCCGATGGTGACCTCCGGACCCACGTCTCGCCGTTTCCGGAGCTGCGCGATTGCGCGCTCTGCGTTAAGCGGGCGGTCCGGGGACGTCGTCGGATGCGCCATGCCTGACGTCGGTCGTATCGCCGTCGATTGACACTATAGTCGTCCGGACATATCGCATACCCGATCAACCGCCAGTTCTGCCACCATCGAGGAGCATCAGATGCATCGACGTACCGTCCTGCTGGGTGGCGCCGCGCTGTCGGGCCTGCCCGCCGTCATATCGGTTCGGGCTGCCGACAGCGGCAGCGTCAACGTGCTGTACGCCGGCTCTCTGGTGAATCTGATGGAGCACGGGATCGGGCCGGCGTTCGACAAGTCGGGCGGCGGCACCTTTGAGGGATATGCCGGCGGCTCGAACGGGCTCGCCAACCAGATCAAGGGGCAAGCTGCGCCAGGGCGATGTGTTCATCAGCGCCAATCCGCGTAGTGAACAACGACATCATGGGTGCCGCCAACGGTGACTGGGTCAGCTGGTATGTAACTTTCGCTCAGTCGCCGCTGGTGATCGGCTACAACCCGTCGAGCCGTTTCGCCGCCGAGCTTGAAAATCGAAGCCGTGGTACGAGGTGCTGCAGGAGCCGGGCATCCGCATCGGCCGCACCGACCCGAAGCTCGATCCCAAGGGCAAGCTGACCCTCGACCTGCTGGAGAAGGCGGCGAAGGTCTACAAGTTGCCGGGCTTGTCGCAAAAAATCCTTGGTGCGGCGGAAAACGCCGCGCCAGGTGTTTCCCGAGGAGAATCTGGTCGGGCCGGCTGCAATCCGGGCAGCTCGATGTCGGCTTCTTCTATTCGACCGAGACCGCGGATCTGAAGATCCCTGCGATCACGCTGCCGCCCGAATATCACGCTTAGCGCGCACTACACGGCAACCGTGCTGCACGATGCACCCAATTCGTCCGGCGGCGAGCGGTTCGTCGCATTTCTGCTCGGGGCACAAGGCCAGTGAGCTGATGCAGCAACACGGGCTCGATCTTGTGACGCCGTCGATCGCGCGGCGATGCGGAGAAGGTTCCGGCCGCCATCCGTGCATTGCTCCCGGCTGGAAGTGACGCCGCGAAACGTGAGATAAAGCAACAAAATCGCGCGAACGTTTGATGCGCCGATCACCGGCGCCGCTGCCCTGGTTCGCCGGACTTCTCGCAATCTACCTGATCGCGCCCTTCGTCGCCGGGCATCTGGCAATTCGGGCTTGGCCGACTGGCGCGTCGGTCGATTGGACGAGCCTCGAGTTCAGCTTGCGCCGTCTCGGTGGCCAGCGAGACTGCGGCCACCGCTGCTGGTCACGGCGGGCGGCATACCACTCGGCTACCTGCTGGCACGGGTCCGCGGGCGTCGCGATGGCCATGCTCGCCATTCGCGGTGCAACTGCCGCTCGCGCTGCCGCCGCTCGCCGAGCGGCATCCTGCTGCTTTTTCTGCTGGGTTATACGAGCCCGCATCGGCCAGCTGACCGGAGGCACGCTGACCGAACTCGTTCCCCGGCATCGTCCTGGCCGAGGCTTTTGTGGCGGCCCCCTTCCTGATTATCGCCGCCCGCTCCGCCTTCGCCGAGCCTGGACTCCGTTCGCTGGAGGATGTCGCGGCGACGCTGGGCCATCGCCCGTGGAGCATTTTCATTCGCGTCGACCTGCCATTCGCCTGGCGGGCGATCTTTGCCGGCATGCTGCTGGCGTGGCTGCGCGCCTTCGGGGAGTTCGGCGCGACGGTGATGGTCGCCTATCACCCGTATTCCCTGCCGGTTTACACCTACGTTGCTTTCGGCAGCCGGGGATTGCCAGCCATGCTGCCGGTGGTGCTGCCGACGCTGCTCGCCGCCGTTGGTGTCATGACAATCGCCGCTGTCGTCGGCAAGGCCCGAATGGTCCGGCCACGGTCAAGGCTGCTCGAGGACGTATCGGAGCCGCCGGTGACGGTTCCACCACGTGACCTTCAGCACCGACCGGTGATGCTGCACCGCCCGCTGAGCTTCGCGTTTCACCGGCAACTCGATGGCTTCGCACTGGACGTGGCGTGGTGCACCAAGGTTCGGCGGCTTGCCATTTTGGGTGCCTCAGGCTCGGGCAAGTCGCTGACGCTGCGGCTGATCGCGGGGGTCGACGAGGTGCCTGTCGGCAGGCTTACGCTTGCCGGCCGCGACCTCTTCAGCTGCCCGCCGGAGCGACGCGCCATCGCCTACGTGCCGCAGAATTACGGGCTGTTCCCGCATCTTACGGTGGCTCGGCAGCTTGGCTTTGCCGTCGGTCACGATGCCGACCTGGCGCACCGGTGGATCGCGCGGTTGGGCTTGCGGGGTCTGGAGCATCGATTGCCGGACGCGCTCTCGCTGGGTCAGCAGCAGCGTGTCGCCCTGGCGCGTGCGTTCAGCCGGCCAGCTGAACTGCTTCTGCTGGACGAGCCGTTCTCGGCCCTTGATGCTCCGTTGCGCATGCAGTTGCGGCGGGAGCTGCGGGTTCTGCAGGATGATATCGAAGCCACCACCATCCTGGTTACGCATGATCCGGAGGAAGCGTTCCTCCTGGCGGATGAGCTGCTAATCCTGGATAGCCGGTCACGTGCTGCAGACCGGCACCGTCGAAAGCGTGTTCGCGCGACCGGCGAGCGAAGCGGTTGCCCGGCTTCTGGGGGCGCGCAATATCGCGCGCGGCCAGGTTGTCGCAGCGGACCGAATCGATGTCGGTGAGGGCGTTCAGCTTCAGGCCGCGGGACCGGCTCTCCGGCCCGGCGTGCAGGTTGGCTGGTCGGTTCGGCCTGAAAGCATTCACATCACCCCGGATGGAAACTATGCCGGGCGCGTCGTTGCCGTCGCCTCGTCGGTCGCCGCCCGATCCGATGTCAGCCTTCAATTCGGCAGCTGCCTGCTTCAGGCGGCGTGCTACACCAGCGAACCTATCGGGCCCGGAACTGTGCCGTCTGACGATCGATCCCGCCGCTGTGCAGGTCTGGACACGGCCGCAAACGCCCGGACCGCGTGGCGCAGCCCCTGCGCAGTGTCAGCCGCCGGTCACGCTCATGTGCCGTGACACCGCGGGCTTGTCGTGGCGGCGGTCGATGATGAAGTCATGACCCTTCGGCTTGCGCGAAATAGCCTCCCTGATCGCATCTTCGAGCTGATCATCGGTCACCCCCGCCCGCAGCAGAGAGCGGAAATCAGCCGAGTCCTCCTGGCCCAAGCACATGTAAAGCGTGCCTGTGCAGGTCAGCCGCACGCGATTGCAGCTTTCGCAGAAGTTATGCGTCATTGGGGTAATGAAACCAATCCGCCTTCCGGTTTCGCGGACGTTGAAATAGCGCGCCGGACCGCCGGTGCGGTAATCGGTATCCTCCAGCGTCCAGGTCTTGCGCAGACGCGCCCGCACAACGGATAGCGGCAAATATTGGTCGGTTCGATCGCCGGTGATATCACCCATCGGCATGGTTTCAATTAAGCAAAGATCAAACCCGTGCTCGCCGCACCAGGCCAGCATGGCGTCGAATTCCGCCTCGTTGACGCCCTTCATCGCCACGGCGTTGATCTTCACCGCCAGACCAGCGGCTTTCGCGGCGAAAATGCCGTCCAGCGTCTGCTCGATCTTGCCCCAGCGGGTGATCTGCGTGAACCGCAGCGGATCGAGCGTATCCAGCGAGACGTTGATCCGCCGCACCCCCGCCGCCGCCAGCGTTTCGGCGTGCTTGACCAGCTGAGAGCCGTTGGTGGTCACCGTCAGCTCGTTCAGGCCATGGCCCAGGCGCTGGCCCAGCGTGCCGAACAGCCGCATGACGTCGCGGCGCACCAGCGGCTCACCGCCGGTGATGCGGATCTTCGTCGTGCCGAGCCGGATGAAGGTGGCGCACAGACGATCGAGTTCCTCCAGCGTCAGCAGGTCACGCTTGGGCAGGAAACTCATATCCTCCGCCATGCAATAGACGCAGCGCAAATCGCAGCGATCTGTCACAGAAACCCGCAGATAGGTGATCGCTCGGCCGAACGGATCAATCATGGTGGGCTGTCGTCTCCTTCCAGGCATTGCGGCAGAACCGGTCTATATCAGGTCGGCGGGCGGAGGGAACCTAGGGCCGGCGCAACCGCGACCATGCTGACGACCTGATTTTGTCAGTATAGTCTGCGACTTGCGCCTGCGGGAGGCCGCATTCAAGGTTGCGCACGGCGGATATCATGTCCGCACATGGCTGAAGATCCGGGCTTGACTCTTTCCGAATGCTCGACTTCCAGCGCCAACAGGCTCATCGTTACGGGACTTTCGCTCCAGCATCGCGGAGACATCTTTGCCCGATAGCAGCGAGACCATCCGTCTGATCGAACTGACGTCGGCGCGCTTGTGCCAGGACATTGGCGAGCTTCGCAGACCCGAGCACGAGGTATTGGGTGACGGCGCAGGCGGACAGCAGGGTGAAGACGTTGCTGGCGCGGCTGATGGCGAGACCTGCGCGCCGGCGAAGCCGGATCGTGATGGTCTATCGGGGCAAGCGTCGAATAACCAGGTCTGGCGATCGAAGCTGCTGCGCGCGGCATGGGGACCAGACGAGCGCCCGCTGTCATACGACGAGTTGTTGCGGCTCAAGGCAGGTCTGCCGGCGGGCGTGAAGCTCGATCCATCCGGGCTTGCAACTCACAGCGTATTTCCGCCTGGCGTCGGGCGGATCGTGCTGAACTTGCTGCTGCTGGCGGCGGACAGCCTGCCGTCAGGCGGAACCGTCATGCTCGCCGGATCGGCGGATGACTTGTTCCTGCGCATCGCCGGGCCGGCTGCCGCATGGCCGGCGGGGATGGCCGCCTGCGTGGTGGACGAGGCGGCGGCACGCGCGGCCATGGCCGGGGACCGCGGGATGCAGATGCCGCTGACCACGCTGTTGGCGCATGCCTCGGGCATACGGCTCTCGTTCCTGCTTGCTTCATCGAGCCAGACGACACCGCCGATCCTGCGGCTTGGCGGCGGCTGAAACAGCCGGATCCGCGCGCAAAAACAGCTTCGGATGGCATGCGCACCGCCCCGGCGGGCTGCACAGCCTATACCCGATACTCGGTCCCTAAAAACTCCGGCGCATTTACCTTTTGTTTGCAAAGTCCTGCCAGCATGGTCTGCGGCCCGGATCATGGGCCATCCAAGGGACCGCCATGGACGACTTGCTTGTCGATTTCCTGACCGAGACCAACGAATGTCTGGCGGATCTGGATTCCGCACTGGTCAAGCTTGAAAAAACCCCGGACGACGCGGACACCCTCGGGCTGATCTTCCGCATGGTTCACACCATCAAGGGCACCTGCGGCTTTTTGGGCTTACCGCGGCTGGAGCGGGTGGCGCATGCCGGAGAGAACATCCTCGGCAAGCTGCGCGACAAGACCCTGACGGTCACGCCGGACATCGTGACCCAGGTGCTGGCGGCAATCGACCGGATCAAGCTGATCGTCGCCGGCCTGGCGGAGGGCGGCCAGGAGCCGGCGGGTGACGACGGGACGCTGATTGCCGCGCTGAACGCGGTGGCCGAAGGGCAAGTTGCCCTATCCGACCCCGCGCTCGCCCCGACGCCAGCCGCCGAAACCGAAGCGTTTCCCCAACCAGTCGTCCTCGCACCGCTTGTCGCGCCACTGGCACCAATGGCTCAGGTCGCGGCGGAACCGCCGCCGGAGACAACCGCCGTGCCGCCGGTTCAGCCGATGCACGACAATGCTGTCCCAGTTGAGCCAACGGCGGCTGGTCCGGCCGCGTCCACGGCGCAGACGATCCGCGTGACGGTCGACGTGCTGGAAGACCTGATGACCCTGGTCAGCGAGCTCGTGTTGACCCGCAATCAGCTCTTGCAGTTGGCACGAACCCAGGAGAACAGCGCCTTCACGGTGCCGCTGCAGCGGCTGTCGCACATCACGTCCGAGCTGCAGGAAGGGGTGATGAAGACCCGCATGCAGCCGATCGGCAACGCCTGGAACAAGCTGCCCCGCCTGGTGCGCGACCTGTGCCACGACCTGGGCAAGAAGATCACCCTGACCATGCTAGGCGCTGAGACCGAGCTGGACCGTCAGGTGCTGGAACAGATCAAGGACCCGCTGACGCACATGGTCCGCAACAGCGGCGACCATGGTCTGGAGACGCCGGCGGAGCGGCGCGCGGCCGGCAAGCCCGAAGGCGGCCGGATCACGCTGAATGCGTTCCATGAGGGCGGCCACATCCTGCTGGAAGTGTCCGACGACGGGCGCGGCCTGGCGGTGGACCGGATCCGCGCCAAGGTGCTGAGCAACGGCCTCGCCACCGAGACCGAACTGGCCGCGATGAGCGAGGAACAGATCCAGCGGTTCATCTTCGCGCCCGGCTTTTCGACCGCCACGACGATTTCATCGGTATCGGGCCGCGGCGTCGGCATGGACGTCGTCAAGACCAACATCGAGAAGATCGGCGGCACCATCGACTTGAAGAGCACCCAAGGCAAGGGGACGATGTTCACCATCAAGATCCCGCTGACCTTGGCCATCGTCTCGGCGCTGATCGTCGAAGCCAGCGGCGAGCGGTTCGCCATACCGCAGATCAGCGTGGTGGAACTGGTGCGGGCCAAGCACGGATCGGACAAGGCGTCAAAACGCCGCCAATGAAAGCGTGATCGAGCGGATCAACGACACGCCCGTGTTGCGCCTGCGCAATCATCTGCTGCCGCTGGTCAGCCTGGCCGAGTTGCTGGAGCTGGGAACCGGCCAGGCGACCGAGGGCGGCGCGGACGTCGTCGTGGCGCAGGTCGGCACGCAGATGATGGGCATCATCGTCGACCGGGTGTTCGACACCGAGGAAATCGTCGTCAAGCCGGTGGCGCCGATCTTGCGCCACGTGACGATGTTCAGCGGCAACACCATCCTGGGCGACGGTTCGGTCATCATGATCCTCGACCCGAACGGCATTGCCCGCCGCACCGGCGTCGGGTCGGGCAGTGAAAGCCGGCTTGAGCCGTCGAACCGGGTCGATGCCAAAAGCTCCAACGACAGGACCGCCATGCTGCTGTTCCGCGCCGGCGGGTCCCAGCGCATGGCGGTGCCGCTGGGCCTGGTCGCCAGGCTCGAGGACATTCCGCGTGCCACGATCGAGATGTCTTGCGGCGCCCCGGTGACGCAGTATCGCGGCAAGCTGATGCCGCTGATCTCGATTGCCGGCGAGGCCAACATGGAGCGGCCGACGCAGCCCTTGCTGGTGTTCGCGGAAGGCGGTCGCAGCATGGGGCTGATGGTTGACGAGATCGTCGATGTCGTCGAGGACCGGCTGGAAATCGAGCTTGGCGGCGCCAGGCCCGGATTGCTGGGAAGTGCCGTGATCGGCGGCCGGGCCACTGATGTGCTGGATACCGGGTATTGGCTGATGCAGGCCTGGGAAGACTGGTTTCGCGGTGCGCCCCGGCAGGGCGCCTCGCCGGATCAGCCGCACGTCCTGCTGGTCGACGACAGTGACTTCTTCCGCCAGTTGATCGTGCCGACCTTGAACGCCGCGGGGCTGCGGGTGACCGCCGTCAGCGGCGCCGCGGACGCGCTGAAACTGCGTGAAGGCGGCAGCCAGTTTGATGCCATCGTGTCCGATATCGAGATGCCCGGCATGGACGGCTTGCAGTTTGCCCGCGCCGTGCGCGCCGGCGGCATCTGGGCGGAGATACCGCTGATCGCAATGACCAGCCATAGCGATCCGCAGCACGCGCAGGCCGGTCGCCAAGCCGGTTTCACCGACTACGTCGCGAAGTTCGAGCGAGAAGCGCTGGTCGCCAGCCTGCGCGGCAACCTTGCCGAAGCGGTGGCCGCCTGATCGGCGATCCTGCTGATCAACCAACCGCCTGACGCAGCAAGACCCGCCTGTCGCGAAAAAGGAGCCGCCATGTCTACCGAAATTCTGGACCGGACGGAGACCAAGGCTGACGACGAACAGGTCCTGGTGACGCTGACCGTTGCGGACCAGATCTGCGGCGTGCCGGTCCTGGCGGTGCGCGATATCCTCGGCGAGCAGCCGATCACCCGCATCCCGCTGGCGCCGCCGGAGATTGCCGGCAGCCTCAATTTGCGCGGCCGCATCGTCACCGCGATCGACCTGCGCCGCCGGCTGGGGCTGCCGCCGGCACCACCCGGGCAGAAGCGGATGTCCGTCGTCGCCGACCAGGGCGGCGAATTGTATGCCCTACTGGTGGACCAGGTTTCCGAGGTCATGAGCCTGAAGGCCAGCATGTTCGAACGCAATCCGCCGACACTGGAACGACACTGGGCGGCGTTCAGCACCGGCATCTACCGGCTGGAGGGCCGCCTGCTGGTCGTGCTGGACGTCGGCAAGCTGCTCGCCCTGTCGGGAGAGGCATAGGCGATGGCCCGCAGTTGCCTGGTAGTGGACGATAGCCGCGTCGTCCGCAAGGTCGCCCGCCGCATCCTGGAAGCAAACGACTTCACCGTGAATGAGGCGGCTGACGGGCAATTGGCGATGGATGCCTGCCGTCAGACCATGCCCGATTGCATCCTGCTGGACTGGAACATGCCGGTCGTCGACGGGATCACCTTCCTGCGCAACCTGCGTTCGGAATTCGGCCCCGACAAGCCGTTGGTGGTGTTCTGCAGCACCGAGAACGACATGGACCACATTGAGACGGCGATCGCGAGCGGCGCGCAGGAATATATCATGAAGCCGTTCGACGAGGAGATCCTGATCGGCAAGCTCGGGCAGGCCGGTCTGCTTTGATCGCAATCTCGCGGCCGCCATCGTTCACGCCGGCCACCGCCCCGATTGCGCGGGTGATGATCTGCGACAATTCCGTGGTGATTCGCGGCGCCATCGCCCGCATGCTGGAAACCGATCCCGGCATCCGGGTGGTGGCGAAGGTCGCCAACGGCCGAGCCGCTATCGAGGAGATGGGCCGAACGCCGGTGGACGTGGTGGTGCTGGATATCGAGATGCCGGTGATGGACGGCATGGCCGCACTGCCGCTGCTGCTGAAGACGGACCCTGGCGTGCGTGTCATCATGGCGTCCACTCTGACCACCCGCGGCGCCGACATCGCCATGCGGGCGCTGCGCCTCGGAGCAGCCGACTACGTGCCGAAACCGTCCAGCATCGGGACCCAGGGCGATGAAGGCTTCCGGCGCGAATTGCTGGAGAAGGTCAAGGGCCTCGCTCGCCTGCGGCGGCCGGTGGGACAGCCGGTTCGGCCGCGCGATGCCATCAGCTTACGGCCGGCGCCGCCGGTCGCCGCGCGCCTGCTCGCCGTCGGTAGTTCCACCGGTGGTCCACAGGCGCTGTTCACGCTTGTCCAAGGACTTGGAAAGGGCCTCGGCGTCCCCGTGGTGATAACCCAGCACATGCCGGCGACCTTCACGCCCCTGCTGGCGGAGCACATCACACGCCTGGGCTTGATGCCCTGCGCGGAGGCGCGCGACGGAGACGTTCTGGTGGCCGGTCGTCTCTATCTGGCACCCGGCGACCGCCATCTGCTGGTGGAAGGCGGCCGCACCGGGCTGCGCGCCAGGCTCACCACTGATCCGCCGGAGAATTTCTGCCGTCCCTCGGTCGACCCCATGCTGCGCAGCGCGGCGGTGGCGTGCGACGGGCGCGTCCTGGTGGCGATGCTGACCGGCATGGGGCATGACGGGCTGGAGGGCACGCGGCGGGTGATCGACGCCGGCGGATGCGCCATCGGTCAGGATGAAGCCAGCAGCGTGGTCTGGGGGATGCCGGGCGCCGTCGCCCAGGCCGGGTTGTGCCATGCCGTGCTGCCGTTGCCGAAAATCCCGATCAAGCTGCTGGATCTGTTGAAAGGAGCGCGGACATGACCGAGGGCCTGACGAGTGCATCGTTCGATACCCTCGCCGCGTTGCTGAAGGCGAAATCCGGCCTGATCATCGGCAAGGACAAGATCTATCTGCTGGAGACCCGGCTCAGCGGTATCCTGAAGCGGGAGAAGCTGGCCGATTTGAACAAACTGGCCGACCGGATGCGCAACCTCGGCGGCGACATGCTGGCGCGCGACGTGGTGGAGGCGATGACCACCAATGAGAGCTTTTTCTTCCGCGACGACAAGCCGTTCCAGCACTTCCGTACCCAGACCCTGCCCCGCCTGATCGCCGCGCGTCCAGCCGACAGTATCATTCGGATCTGGTCGGCAGCGGCGGCGTCTGGGCAGGAGGCCTATTCTCTGGCGATGATCATCGCTGAAGCGCGCGCGCAACTTGGTGACCGCCGCGTCGAGATCATCGGTACCGATATCGCCCGTGATCAACTCAGCCGTGCGCGGGAGGGCCTGTATTCCCAATTCGAGGTCCAGCGCGGTCTGCCCGTGCAGATGCTGATGCGCCACTTCAGGAAGGAGGACACGAACTGGCGGATCTCGGAGGTGATTCGAGGGATGGTGCAGTTCAAGGAATACAACCTGCTTGCCGATCTGCGATCGCTGGGGCGCTTTGATGTGGTGTTCTGCCGCAATGTGCTGATTTATTTCGACCAGCCGACCAAGTCTCGGGTGCTGGATGCCATTGCCGGTCTGACGGCGACTGACGGCGTGCTGTACCTCGGCGGTGCCGAGACGGTGATGGGGATCACGACCCGCTTTGCTCCGCTGCCGGCGGAACGGGGCGTTTATGGGCTTGTGGGCGGAGGGGCGGCCGGATCGCCCGCTCTGCCAACTGCTAATCTGGCTGTTTCCGCGCTAAAGCCGGCCGGCGCTGGACCGGCTGCTGGAGCGCTGCCCGCAGCGGCATCGATGGCAACCGGTAAGACGTTAACCAGCACGCCGGCGCTCGGGCGACCGATGCTTCCGGTTTGAAGGCCAAAGCCAGCTGGCGGGGAGCGTAAGCGAAGGTTGCCCCGCGCCGCTTGGCAGGCCGATACGCTTAGACCGCCTTCAGGAAGTCGGTCAGCTTGGTGATCGCCGATAGCTTGTCGGTCTGGTCCAAGGCGGCGAGTTCCGCGGCCAGGCGATCCATTGCGGCCTCATAGATCTGCCGCTCCGAAAAGCTTTGGTCCGGCTGTCCGGCGTTACGATGCAGGTCACGCACGACCTCGGCGATCGCCAGCGGATCTCCCGAGTTAATCTTGGCCTCATATTCCTGGGCGCGTCGCGACCACATGGTGCGCTTGATCCGAGCCTTGCCCTTCAGCACCGCGAGCGCCTCATCGAACAGCTTGCGCGTTGCCAGCTTGCGCAGGCCGGCGGTGCGGGCCTTGCCGACCGGCACCCGCAGGGTCATGCGGTTTTCCTCGAACGTAATGTGGATCAGTTCCAGCTTGTGCCCGGCGATTTCCTCGGTCGCGATCCGCTCCACCTTGCCGACCCCATGGGTCGGGTAAACGACATGGTCACCCTCGACGAACACTTCTGCCTTGGCGATCGCGCGAGGGGTCAGCGTCGGTCCGGCGTGCAGCGGCCGGCGCTCTACCTCCGCCGGACGCGGCTCGACGCGCTGATCGCCTGTCACCACGTTCGTTTCGGCGAAAACCTGCTGCTCCGCCACCTGGTTCGAAACTTCTTCCACTGCCTGCCACTCACCCCAAAGTTTAGTTGATCGTTGCAATCCTATTCGCCAGCGGCGCTGGTCGACAGATCTCCTACCCGGCTCGCCGTTCCGGTCTTATGGTAAGACAACATCGCGGGCCGGACGTTACCGCGGGTTGTCCAAATGGATGCCGACGAAGGTTGACAACCTGAAACTGTCTTGTCCCCGCATGCACGTACTGGATGCCCTGCAATACTCTGGTCAGCAACCGTTCCGGGACCATGAACCAACCCACTATCGACTTAAAACACCGGCGCCATGGCCAGCGGCGAGGGAGAACCATAGCATAAATTGCGTCTTGCGTCAGGTAGGTGTCGCGCCGGCACCGGGATGCCCGAATTACGGCTTGCCGGGCTCGGGGTCGAACAGGTCGGCTTTGGCGGATTTATCCTTCCACTCGTCGGCATCCTCCGGTGCCTGACCCTTGCGGGTGATATTTGGCCAGAGGGCGGCATAGGTCCGGTTCTGCTCCACCCAATCAGTCGCCTTGTCGTCACTGTCCGGGACAATCGCCTCGACCGGGCACTCTGGCTCGCAGACGCCACAGTCGATACATTCGTCCGGATGAATAACCAGCATGTTGGCACCGACGTAGAAGCAATCGACCGGACAGACCTCGACGCAGTCCATATATTTGCAGCGGATACAGGTCTCGGTGACCACATAGGTCATTGGGCAACCTCTGGATGGTGTAGCAATCGCGGCCAGCGGGCGAACGTCAGACGCCGCGATATGCTGCCGAATTGGTGTCAGCGCAAGGCTTCGGCGCCAGTTCTGTGATTTCGGCATACAACAGCCTGGCTTCCGCCGCCGGTCCCCGGCGCCGCGCCAGGTTGGCGACACGAACCACCGTAACCGAGCCTTGCAGCGGAATGGTCAACACGTCCCCTATCCGCAGCTTGGCGTGCGGCTTGACCGTGGGCTGGCGGTTAATGCGGATTGACCCTTGCCCAACCAAGTCCGCGCAAGCGGAGCGAGAGCGTAAGAAGCGGGCGCACCAGAGCCATTTGTCCAGCCGCTGCCAGTCGCGGTCTTCCTGATCAGTTATCGGCAGCCTCCCCGCCGAATTGATAATCTTGGGTGCGCAAAGCCGTCAGGCCTGATGTCCCACATTGCCAAGGTCGAAAACAGCTCGAGCCTCGGGGCTGGATCGACGAACAATTGGTCCTGACATAGGGCGCGATCAAGTCCTAACGCCGCAGCGCGGCCAGTGCGGCAAAAGGGCCGCTGGCCCTGCTGGCCGGCACCGGCGCACCGGGCGACCGGACGACGGCGCCGCAGCGGCATCAGCATGGCCGGCGCCGGTGGACCGTGCTGGTCCGGTTCCAGCCCCGCCGCCGGCAGAACACGGAAGCCAAGCTGACGCAGCACGGCCGGGAGCAGGTCGGCCTTGATGGCGAAGCGCGATGCCAGGCCGGCCGGCAGCGCGGTGGGACTGCGGCGTGAGCGATAGCCCAGCTCGCCGGCGAGCTTTTCCGCGATATCCAGTCGCAGCAGCACCGGCCCCGCCTCCACCCAGCCAGCGGCGGCGGCAAACCCGGCTGGCCAACTTGGCTGATGCGCCGGCAGCGACACGAGTGCCGCACCCGGCAGTTCGGGTGTCGTCAGACCGCGAAACAGCGCCCATAACCGAGCGCGCATGGCGCTGGCGCGTGGTTTCAGCAGCGCCGGCATGAATAGGGCGAAGCGGCCGGATCGCACGCCCAGCGCGCGCAGTTGCGGGCGCAGTTCGGGCGACAACGTCTCCGCATCCAGGCCGGTGATCAAGCCGAGCGCCTCGGTCAGCCGGTGCAGCGGGCCGCGTAGGGCGGCGGTGGATTGGGCGGCCGCTTCGGCCATGAACAGCGGCGCCAGGTCGCTGCGAATCTGTTGATCCAGCCAGGTTTGCAGCCGCTTCCTGATACGTTCTCGTTCCGCGCCATCGAGGAACTCACTGTCCAGCACCTGAACCTTGGGCCGCAACGCCACCTCGCCCGGCAGCAGGCGTGCAATCGGGGCGCCTGCCCAAATCATCCGATGATCGGGCGTCAAGGCGAAACATGCGTCGGCGGCTGCCTCCACGACGCCGACCCGCCGCGGCATCTCCGCCCGCAACGCCCGCCGCGCCGCCCGCAGCACCAGCTTCTTCTCGTCGCCCACGGCCGCCGGATCCGGCACAAAGCCAAAACCTTCGACATGGCCGACTGGATGGCCCTCCACCACCACCTCGCCACGCAGTGTCACGGCGGATAGCAACTCCTGGCCCTCGCCGGCGTCCAGTCGCCGCATCAAATGGGCCGCCCGGCGGTCGACGAAACGGCTGATCAGCCGCTCGTGCAGCGCATCCGACAGCTTGTCCTCGACCTCCCGCGCACGGGCTTGCCAATGCTGCGTGTCCTTGACCCAGTCGGACCGCGCGGCGATGTAGGACCAGACGCGAACCCCAGACAGCCGCTGCATCAGCGTGTCGATGTCGCCCTCGGCCCGGTCCAGCGCATCGATCTGGCCGGCGAGCCAGTCGGTCGGCACCGCCTGATCGCGTGCGACATGGTCGAAGATGCGGGCGCACAGGCGCGTGTGGGTTTCGTCCGCCAGCTTGCGGAAATCAGGAATCTGGCATGCATCCCACAGCAGCCGCATGCGGCTTCGGCCTTGCGCCAGTTTCCGGATGTCGGGATCGCGCGACAACGCCCGCAGCGTCTCCAGGTCCGATGAATCGTTGCCGCGCACGAGACCGGGGCGCGGCGGCGGCGCGGTCAGGCTGTCCAGCAAGGCGTCGATGGCGGAGAAATCCAGGTCACTGTTACGCCAGCACAGCATATCCAACGCGTCGAAATTATGCGCCTCGACCGCGTTGACGACGTCATTGGATAACGGCGGGCACTGCGTCGTCGTGCCGAAAGTGCCGTCCTTCATGCCCCGCCCGGCCCGCCCAGCGATCTGTCCGATCTCGGCCGCCGTCAGACGGCGCGGGCGGTGGCCGTCGAACTTGCCAAGGCCGGCAAACGCGACGTGGTCCACGTTCATATTCAGGCCCATGCCGATCGCATCGGTGGCGACCAGAAAGTCCACCTCGCGATCCTGATACAGTGCGACCTGGGCGTTGCGGGTGCGCGGCGACAGTCGTCCCATCACCACGGCGCAGCCGCCTTTGCGGCGCCGAATCAGCTCGGCGATCGCATAGACCTCGGCCGCGCTGAAGGCGACCAGGGCGGTGCGCGGCGGCAGGCGTACCAGCTTGGCCGGGCCGGCGTAGCTCAGCTGGGACAGCCGCGGCCTGGTCTCCACGTGCACGCCGGGCACCAGGCGCTGCAACAGCGGGCGAATGGTTTCCGAGCCCAGGAACATCGTCTCGACCATGCCACGTGCATTCAGCAGGCGATCGGTGAAGACGTGGCCGCGGTCGGAGTCGGCACAAAGCTGGATCTCGTCCACCGCGACGAACTCGGCAGCCCGATCCAACGGCATGGCCTCCACCGTGCAGGAGAACCAGCGTGCCTCCGGCGGGATGATCTTCTCCTCGCCGGTGATCAATGCCACATAGCGAGCGCCCTTGCGGGCGACCATGCGATCGTAATTCTCCCGCGCCAGCAGGCGGAGCGGAAAACCGATGATGCCGGAGGAATGGGCGAGCATTCGCTCGATGGCGAGATGCGTCTTGCCGGTGTTCGTCGGGCCGAGGACAGCCTTGACGCGGGCGGCGAAACCAGAGTCGGAGCCGAACATGGCGGGATGTTTGGATGCTGCGGCACGGAATGCAAGCGGCGAAGTGCATTTGGGGCGCGAGAGGAAGGCAGCAAGGCCAGGGCTCTGCCCTGGACCCGCAAAGGGGCGCGGCCCCTTTGATCCCATTTCAAGGGGTTTGGGGAAGAGGGGGCAACCGAGACGGTTGCAACCCCCGAGTAGCCCCCTCTTGCCCAAACCCCTTAATAAGCGAGTTCCAAGGGCTCGGCCCTTGGCGGGGTTCGGGGCAGAGCCCCGCCTTGCTACCCTCCCTACACCCTCAAAGATGCTCCGCCGCCTCGTGCCGCTAGCACGGCGCTGCGGCGGGCTTCTTCGGTGGAGGTGCGGTTGAAGTAGGCGTTGAGCAGCACCGCGGCGATCGAGGTCATGATGATGGCGTCGCCGAAGATCGGCTTCAGTCCGGCGGGCATGATGCGGAAGAAGTTGGGTGAGACGATCGGGAATGACGCCGAAGCCGATAGCGATCGCGACGACCAGGACGTTGTTGCGTTGACGGTTGTAGTCGACGGTGGCCAGGATCTTGATGCCGGTTGCCGCGACCATGCCGAACATGATGAAGCCGGCGCCGCCCAGCACGCATTGCGGCACGCTGGCGACGATGAACGCCAACTTGGGCACCAGGCCGAGGGCCAGCATGATCACCCCGCCGGTCGCGCAGACCCAGCGGCTGTAGACGCCGGTGACGCCGACCAGGCCGATGTTCTGTGAGTAGGACACGTACGGGAAGGTATTGAAGATGCCGCCGATCAGCGTGCCCAGGCTGTCGGCGCGCAGGCCGCGAATGACGTCCGCCGGTCCGATCTTGCGGCCGGTCATCGCGCCGAGGGCGAGAAACATGCCGGTTGCCTCGATGAACACGATGGTCATTACCAGGCACATGATCAGGCATGGCACCACGGAGAACGTGGGCAGGCCGAACTGCAGCGGCAGCACGATGCGGAGCCACGGCTCCTGCTGGATGCCGCTGAAGTCTGTCCAGCCGAGGGCGATTGTCGTCAGGTAACCGACGGTGATGCCGATCAGCACCGACATGTTGGCGAGGAAGCCGCTGGCGAACTTGATGATCAGCAGGATCACCGCGAGCACCAGGAACGGCGATGGCGAGATATCCGCCGGCGCCGAAATCAGCCGCCGCCGCGCCGCCGCCGGCCCAGGCGATGCCGACCCGCATCAGGGAGATGCCGATCATGGTGATGATCGTCCCGGTCACCACCGACGGAAAGAACCGCAGCGCGTATTGCATGATCGGGGCAATCAGCAGGCCGAACAGGCCGCCGACAATGACCGCACCATAAATGCCGGTCAGTCCAAGCCCCGGCATCGCCGCCATTGCCAGCATCGGCGAGATGGCGACCGCCGTGACCCCCATGATGACTGGCAGGCGGATGCCGAATGGGCCGACGCCAATGGTTTGCACCAAAGTGGCGATGCCGCAGGCGAACAGGTCCGCGTTGATCAGCAGGGCAAGCTGGTCCTTCGGCAGGTGCAGCGCGCCGCCCAGGATCAGCGGCACCGCGACGGCATTGGCATACATCACCAGAACGTGTTGCAAGCCGAGTGCGATCATTCGCGGCGGCGGCAGCATTTGATCGACCGGATGGATAGAGGCGGACATCTGTACGATCCTTCATGGCCAGGGTTGCCCAAGCCGGCTGCTTGCCGTGCTAACCGTATGCAATCGTGATTGATTGCATGCAATAAGATTTACAGATGCCCGAAATAAGTGGTGGTTTGTGCCTATACAGCAGGATTATGCCTAATATGTCCTCAATCAAGCGTAGATCCCTGATACAGTTCGCGAGCCGCCGACCCGGGTGTACGGCTGGCAAATCGACCACGAGGCGGACGTCGTGATGACAACGGACAACCAGACGCGTGCGGAAAAATTGGCGGGACAGATTTCCAACGCCATTCTGTCAGGCGAATTCGCGCCAGGGTCGCGGCTGGATGAGCAGCAATTGGCGCAGCATTTCGGTGTCTCGCGGACGCCGGTGCGCGAGGCCCTGCGGCAGCTTGCCACCAGCGGGCTGATCGACCTGCGGCCGCGTCGTGGGGCGCTCGTCGCCTCGGTGACAGCGGACGAGTTGGAAGCCCTGTTCGTCGCCATGGCCGAAATGGAGGCCTCCTGCGCTCGGCTTGCGGCGATCCGCATGTCCCCCTTGGAGCGCCGCCGCCTTCAGGCGTTGCAGGACACCATGGCCGGACTGGTTCGCTCCGGCGATCCGGACGCCTATGCCGATGCCAATCAGGCTTTCCATCTGACGATCTACGCGGGCGCGCATAACGACGTGGTGGCCGAATTCACCGCCGGGTTGCGCCGGCGGCTGTCGCCCTTCCGGCGGGCGCAGTTCCGCACATTGGGGCGGCTGCCGCGATCGTGGTCGGAGCATGATGCGGTGGTGCGGGCGATCCTGACCGGCGATGCGGCGGGCGCCCATGCCGCCATGCTGCATCATGTCAGCCTGGTGGAGGATGCTTACGAGGAATTCACCTTCGCGGCACGGGTGGGCACTCCGGGCTCCGATCGGGCGGGCGAGCGGGCCGCGCGGGGTGGTCCGCGGACCTCCGACCTGCTGATCTCGGGCCGTTCGTGGCGATCTTCGGGACGCCCAAAGCGGCGCCCCAGTCGAATGCCAGGCTTGCAGGGTCGCTTGCGGTCGTCGCTGGTGGCAATCTATGTACGCCCGGTGGAGGAACAGACGTGTCACGCCATGCCTTCATTCTCGGAGGAACCGGACAGATCGGCCGAGCGGTTGCGGGTCATCTGCTTGAATTTGGATGGGAATCACCGTCTCCCATCGTGGCATTCATCCGCTGCCGGAAGGGCTTATCGAGCGCGGTGCCAGGGTCGTCGTGCTTGACCGCGATAATCCCGCCGATCTCGCACGCGCGCTTGGCAGCGGCGCCGATGCCCTGATCGACACCACCGCCTATCGCCGGGATCATGGCAGCCAGTTGATTGCCGTCCAGGGCAGTGTCGGCTGCTTCGTCGTGGTCTCGTCAGCCAGCGTCTATCGCGATGATCTCGGTCGAACCCTGGATGAAGCATCGCAGAACGGTTTCCCGGAATTGCCCAATCCGATTCCGGAAACCCAGCCGACCGTCGAGGCGGGACCGGCGACCTATTCGACGCGAAAAGTCGCGCTGGAACGTCGTCTGCTCGATGACGCCGTAACGCCGGTCACGGTTCTGCGTCCGTGCGCGATCCATGGACCGGGCTCCCGCCACCCAAGGGAATGGTGGTTCGTCAAACGCATGCTTGACCGCCGATGGGCGATACCTTTGGCGCATCGGGGAACCAGCCGCTTCCACACGTCCTCCGTTATCAATATCGCCGCGCTGATCCGTGTTGCCGTTGAAGCGCCTGGAAGGCGGGTGCTGAACGTCGCCGATCCGTCGGCCCCGACCGTGACAGAAATCGCGAGGTTCATTGCGAGGCACCTCGATTACCAAGGGCGCATCGTGGAAGTAGACGAGCAGAGCCACTCGCCCATGATCGGCGTATCGCCGTGGTCCGTGCCGCGGCCTTTCGTGTTGGATTGTGGCGCGGCCCTCGACTTGGGCTATTCACCGCCGGTGACTTATGCCGATGCCGTCAAGTCCACCTGCGACTGGCTGGTGGAAAGCGCTGTCGACGAGAATTGGCAAGACCGGTTTCCCGCTCTTGCCGCATACCCCAGGGAGCACTTCGATTACGCGGCTGAAGATGCGTTTCTGCGTCGGTGACGACCGCTTTGAGCCGGCAACCGAACTTCAAACCCAAAGAGTATCGACGGACGCACAGGTTGATACCACCCGGGTTTGACGCGACGGCGTACCGGACCGGCGGGTTTACCAGGCCAGCCCGTCGACGTTGCTCGGTGCCAAGGGCGACACGGCGCTTGACTTGATCAACCGGGCGGGGCTTGTGTGCCGGCCCTGATAGGGCCGCCCGGATGGTGCGGCCACCCCCGCTTTCCCTGATCGAGCTGCCCGAACAACCGGAATATCCGGGTCGGGTCGCTCCACCCGACGGCTTTTCGCCAGGATGCCAGACGATGCATACCTATCGTACCCAGACATGTGGCGCCCTGAGGGCCTCCGATGCCGGCAAGGAGGTGCGCCTGTCCGGCTGGGTGCATTCCAAGCGTGACCATGGCGGACTGCTGTTCATCGACCTGCGCGACCATTACGGCATCACCCAATGCGTGTTTCCCGCCGGCTCCCCAGCGTTCGCCGCGGCCGATGCGGTACGGCCGGAAAGCGTGATCACGGTGACCGGGCAGGTCGTCATGCGCGACGGCAACACCGTCAACCCGCGGCTGCCGACTGGTGAGATCGAGCTGCGCGTTGTCGACCTGGTGCTGCAATCGGCGGCCGAGGTGCTGCCGATGCAGGTTGCCGGCGAGGAGCGCTTCCCGGAGGACATCCGGCTGAAATACCGCTTCATCGACCTGCGGCGGGACAAGGTGCACCGCAACATGGTGCTGCGGTCGAAGGTGATCACGTCGTTGCGGCGACGCATGATCGATGCCGGGTTCCTGGAATACCAGACGCCGATCCTGACCGCGTCCTCGCCCGAGGGGGCGCGCGACTTCCTGGTGCCGTCGCGGCTGCATCCAGGGAAATTCTATGCCCTGCCGCAAGCGCCGCAGCAGTTCAAGCAGTTACTGATGGTCGCCGGCTTCGACCGGTATTTCCAGATCGCGCCCTGCTTTCGCGATGAAGCATCGCGCGCCGACCGTTCGCCCGGCGAGTTCTACCAGCTCGATTTCGAGATGAGCTACGTCACCCAGGAGGACGTGTTCAACACCATCGAACCGGTCATCGCCGGGGTGTTCGACGAGTTCGCCGAGGGCCGCGCGGTCAGCCAGCCGCCCTTCGCGCGCATTCCTTATGAAACGGCGATGCTGGAATTCGGCTCCGACAAGCCTGACCTGCGCAACCCGATCCGCATCGCCGACGTGACCGGGCACTATGCCGGTTCGGGCTTTGGCCTGTTCGCGCGCATCGCGGCAGGGGGTGGCATTGTGCGCGCCGTCCCGGCGCCCGGCGCCGCCAGTCAGCCGCGCAGCTTCTTCGACAAGCTGAACGACTGGGCGAAGGCTGAGGGCGCCGGCGGCCTGGGCTACATCGTCTATGACGCGGACGGCGCCAAAGGCCCGATCGCCCGCAATCTGGAAGCCGACCGAGCCGAGGCGATCCGGCTGGCCAGCGGCGCCCAGGTCGGTGATGCCGTGTTCTTCGTCGCCGGCAAGCATGACTCCGCCGCGAAGTTTGCCGGCATCGTCCGCACCAGGCTGGCCGATGAACTCGGGCTGCTGGAGAAGAACGCCTTCCGGTTCTGCTGGGTCACCGATTTCCCGATGTACGAGGTGAATGAGGAAACCGGGCTGATCGACTTCAGCCACAACCCGTTCAGCATGCCGCAAGGCGAACTGGAGGCGCTGAACACGCAGGACCCGCTGACCATCAAGGCCTACCAGTACGACATCGTCTGCAATGGGGTCGAGCTGTCCTCGGGTGCGATCCGCAATCACCGCCCGGACATCATGATCCGCGCCTTTGAGATCGCCGGCTACACGGCGGCGGACGTCGAGGCTCGCTTCGGCGGCATGCTGAACGCCTTCCGCTACGGTGCGCCACCCCACGGCGGATCGGCGCCCGGCATCGACCGCATCGTCATGCTGCTGGCAGACGAGCCAAACATCCGCGAGGTCATCCCGTTCCCGCTGAACCAGCAGGGCGAGGACCTGATGATGGGCGCGCCCGCGGAGGTCAGCCCTGGTCGTTTGAAGGAACTGAGTTCTGAAGATTGATATTCCGCCCAAAATACGGGTCACGGGTGGCTGAAGCGGCGACAGTGCACGGCATCTGCGGTAGCGTGATCCCGACGGCAACCGTATCGTGCGGTTTCTTGCTCGCCGTTCGGCCTGCCCGAGCGGGCCTGCTGTGTCGGATCGCGATCTGCCTTTTTTAGCGGAGATTTTCATGCGTCTTCCCGCCGCGCTCGCAGCGCTGCTTTTGGCGGTTGCCACCGTCATGACTGGGCCGGCTGTCGCCGCCACCAGTGCGCCGGCGCCGAACCAGGCCCCGGCCGCGTTGCTGGCGCACCACGCGCTCTATAACTTGACCCTTGCCTCCTCCAAGGGCGGCGATGTTGTCGCCGCGCACGGTACAATGGGCTATGAAGTCACCGATGCCTGCGACGGTTGGGCGGTGCGCCAGCGGCTACGCATGACTGTCAGCAACTCGGACGGTCAGGACATCGAGATGTCCTCCGACTACGCCACCTGGGAAGCCAAGGATGGCCTGAAATTCCGCTTTCATGTCCGCCAGGTGACGGATTCGGCGGTGACCAGTCAGACCGACGGCGAAGCATCGCTGCAGAAACCCGGCGGTGCTGGCGAGGCGCACTACAGCACCCCGAGCGACAATACGAGCGCGTTGCCGGCTGGCACATTGTTCCCGATGATGCATACCGCCGCGATCATCAATGCGGCGCGTGACAAGAAACGCTTCCTGGCATTGCCGCTGTTCGACGGAACCGACGAACACGGCGTCGAAGACAGCTTCATCGTGATCCTGGATTGGAACCAGCCGAGTGCCACCAAATGGCCGACGCTGTCCTCGTTGCCCAGCACGCGCGTGCATCTTTCATTTTTCGACCACCAGGCCGGCGCGGTAACGCCGACCTACGAGGTCGCCATGCGGTATTGGGAGAATGGGGTCGCGGATGACATGAAGATGGATTTCGGCGACTTCGTCATGAGCGCCAAAATGAGCGAGTTCGCGCCGCAACCCCGCCACTGCTGACGGTCCCGGTCGACAGACCCGGTGGCCTCAGTCGGCCGGTTTCTCCTCATTCTCGCCTTGGTGGGCGGTCTCCGCTTCGTGTCGGTCTGATGTTGGGGTCCCGGTCGGGAGAGCTTCGACGCCGCCCTGGGTCGCGGGCTTATCGTCCGGCTCAGGGCCGGTGATGCCTGAGTTTGCCGGCGGATCGCTGGCCGGGAAAGTGTCTTCGACGACGCGATCCTGTTGCCGGTCGTGCTTTTCATGCTGTTCTTTGCTCACCACTGTCCCGATCTCCTGTGGCTGAATGCTGGTTTACCTGAAACGCACCAGTTGACCCGGGGTTTGGCGGCGATTCGCCTTCATGGCCCAGACGAGTGCATGCGAGGATGTTCTTGATGACCCGTTCCGTTCGCCTCGGCATGCTGACGCCGTCATCGAACACGATCTTGGAGCCAGTGACGACGTCCATGCTGGCGGGGCTTGAGGAGGTCTCGGTCCATTTCTCGCGCTTCCACGTGACCGAGATCGCGCTGACCGAAGGCGCTCTGGCGCAGTTCGACGACAGCGCCATTTTGGCGGCGGCGGCGCTTCTGGCGCATGCCAAGGTGGATGTCATCATGTGGAACGGCACCTCGGCTGGGTGGCTGGGGTTTGAGTCGGATCGGCGTCTTTGCCGGCGGATCGAAGCCGCCAGCGGCGTCCGCGCCGGCACCTCGATGCTGGCACTGAACGAGATCCTGGCGGCAACCGGAGTGAAGCGATTCGGCCTTGTCACCCCCTATATCGAGCCGGTTCAGGATCGGCTGATCGCCAACTATGCAGAGCTGGGCATTGCCTGCGTGACTGGGCCCGGTTTGGGCATCCAGGATAACTTCGCCTTCTCCCAGGTGCCGGACGAAACGTTGTTTGCGATGGGTCGCGCGGTGGCGGCGCACAAGCCGGACGCCATCGGATTTGTCTGCACAAACTTGCGTTCAGCTTGGCTGGTGGCGGCCTTGGAGCAGGCGCTGGACATCCCGGTGTATGACACGATCGCCACCGCGGTGTGGCAGAGCCTGAAGCTGGCGGGTGTTGATCCGGGCCGTGTAAAGGAGTGGGGCCGGCTGTTCGGGATGCCGATCTGATCTCAGCCGCGTCCATTCCGGCAGGGGCGCCGGTCAGTGACGGAACGCATTGCGGATGACACCAGCCACTGGCCCGGAGATGACTTCCGCCGGATGGTGTCGTGGATCGTCAAGGTGCTGATGAGATGACCGGAAGATTAATTTTTATTTAAATTATGCCTCGATCCGGCAAAGGACCAGCCACCGCGTCCTGCCACCTCGGCCGAAACGCGGCGAGATGTCAGGCGCATTGATGCTTTGCGTCCGCGGCGAGTAGCCGAAGAACGACGTGGAATCACGTGGTTCAACGCAGACTCAGCAAGACCAACCCCGGTTCCGGCGGAGCGACGGTCGGGATGCAGTGCCTCCAACAGTAGGATAGGAGCATCATCGTTTCGATATAGATACTAAAATCCGTAGCCGATGATGACCGGCCAGCCGGTTGCGCAATTGGCCGGTTACTTGCACGCTATCTCCCACATTTTTGTGGGAGAGCCAAGCATGTATCAGCGTGTCCAATATTCCGAATCGATAGAACCTCTGGTGCAGTTCATCGAAGACACTCCAGCAGGTGAGATTCTGGATCGTACTTTAGAGAAGCTGCGCGCCGGTGTGCCGATGCAGACCATGCTAACGGCCTCGGCGCTCGCGGTGACGCGATCCTCCGACCTGCCGCCGGGTCACCATGGCGGGCCGCTGCATCCCGTGGCGGGCGTTCATGCGGTTTCGCAGCTGTCCGGGCGCCTGGAGGGAGACCAGCGCTTCGTTCCCATTCTGCAACACGTCGCCCTGTCGAACCGACACATCAACCACCCGGAGATGGGGCCGTACAGCCTGATGGACTTCGCGCCGCTGGATGCCGGCGGAGTCGAGGCAACCAAGGCGGCTTTCCTGCACTCGGTGACGCGGGGCGAGACCAACAAGGCCGACCATTTCTTTCTCTGGCTGTGGGAGAACATTCCTCCGGTCGAGGCGCTTGATCTGCTGCTGACGGTGGCGATCCCGAAGAACGTCCTGGACGATCATTACTTCATCTATCCCGCCTTCACCTGGCGGTCGGTGGAGGCGCTTGGGCCGGAGTACCTCGCTGTTCTGATGCGGCCGGCGGTCCGCTATGTGGCGCGCTTCCCGAAGGCCCCGGCGATCCCGGAGATTGAAGCGCTGCTTTCGGAGTATGAGCTTCTGACGCGCGTCACCCGCATGCAGAGCGGCGACGATGAAACGGCGGCGATCGGGCAGCTTGGAGAAGCCATCTGCCAGGTGACCGTGTTCAACGAGATTCCGGTGATGCTGGCCAAGGCGCTGGCGGAGGGATTGTCGCTGGAAGGCGCCGGTGAGGCGATGTCGATCGGCGCCGCCGGCCTGTTCCTGCGCTCGCTCACTGGCAATCCGATGGATGTCCACCTGCACACGAGCGCCAATCTGCGACGCTATCTGCTGAAGCTCGACGGCATCAGTCTGCGGAACAAGATTCTACTGCTGCTGCTCTGGCACACGGGCCCCGAGGTGAAGTCGACACAACGGCGGATGGAACCGACCCGGCAGCCTGATCCGGAAGCCGTGGCGGCGCTGCCGCCGCGGTCGCAGGACGGATCTGCTGGAGGCGATCTCACAGAGCATCTACGACCAGCCACCGACCGATTGGTCCAAGGTCACCAATCTGGGGCTGATGCGGGCGGTGCCGGAGGTCAAGATAACGATGAACCTGGCGCAGCAGTATGTGAACTGCGGTTATGACCCGCAGCTGTTGATAAAGCGTCTTGGGGAGATCGTCTGCCGCGATAACTTCACGGAAATGCACGCCTACAAGCATCATCAGGCGATCGTGGAAGAGTTCTACGCAACGCGGGAGCCCTGGCGCTCGATGCACCTGGTTGCCGGCGCTCAGGCGGCAGCCATTTCCCACGGCAAGAGCATGGAAACCTATGAGGGCGCCCTGGAACTGCTACACGACTAATCCTGCGGATTAGCCCTGGGATCGAGGCTGAGGCGGGGGAGGCATTGCGCCTCCCCCGTTTTTCGTTGGGAGGGGCTTGGTAGAAGACAGGGGCCAGCGGCGGCGCTACGGGTTTCGGAAACGCCGTGGCTCCGCCCGTATCGCGATCGACATGGCGGCCTGCCCCAGTAGCGCGGATCCCAGCAGGATCGTAGCAACGGGATACACCGCACCCGGATGCCAGATTTCCGCCACTACAGTACACAGCATTCCGAAAGTCATTTGCACGAAGCCGTACATCCCGGATGCCGCGCCGATCGATTGCGGACTGACGCTGACGGACCCGGCCACGGCGAATGGGCTCGCCATTCCAGCACCGATCATGAACACGGTCACCGATGCGACGACCGTCAGCACCGAGAGGCTATTGGTGAGGTCCGCCAGCATGAACGATGCCGCACCCACGATGCCAATGAGATTGGCGATACGCAGCGCCGTCGGCACCGACAACCGTCCGGCGAGGCGGTTCGCGCCCAAACTGCCCAGCGCCACACCCCCCATCAGGAACAAATAGTATAGGCCGATGTCCTGGGTCTTCTGATGCAACTGGGTCTCGAAGATGAACGGCGACGCCGACATGAAGCCATAGAACGCGGTGGTCGAGCAGGCACCGCCGATCGCATAGCCGCAGAAGCGCCGCGATCTGAGAAGCCGCACGTAGCCCATGACCAAGGAGCGGCCGCCACCGTCTGGGGCGCGGGTTTCCGGCAGGCGAAGCGCGCAGGTCAGCAACGTCGCCGCGCCGATCACCGCCAGCAGCACGTAGCTTGCCCGCCAACTGATGTAGGCGGTGAGGAAGCCGCCAATCGCCGGGGCGATGGCCGGAATCAGCGACATCACCAGGGTCAGCAGAGCAAGCTGCCCAGCGGCCTTGTCCGGCGCCGCGCTATCGCGAACCGCGGCACGTCCCAGCACAAGCCCGGCGCATCCGCCGATGGATTGCAAAATACGCCCGCCGATTAGAATCGCGGCATTCGGTGCGACCGAAGTCACGACACTGGCGGCGGTAAACAGTGACAGCCCGACCAGGACTACCGGTCTGCGGCCGAACCGGTCGGACACGGGTCCATAGAGCAGTTGGCCGACCGCCAGACCAATCAAATACAAGGTGATGGTGAGCTGTGCCGTACCGACCGAAATCCGGAGCGCACGGGCCGTGGCGGGAAGCGCCGGAATGATCACATGCATGCCAAGGGTTCCGCATGCCGTCATCGCGACGAGTAAGACAAAAGGTGCCCGTTTGCCGCCACGAAGCCGTGGTGTGGTCAGGAATCGCATCGTCGCTTCCGCTATCGGTGGTCACTGTGCCCCCACGTTGGGTGCACTGCAACAACGCCCGGATCAACGGCGGACGGAGCGGGTCAGGGTCGCGGCGTCCAGGTTAACGATCGGCATGTCTGGGTGGTGCTGTAGCAGACTCAGAGGGATGTTCGGCCAAGTTGCGCATCGTCGTCATGCCTACCGGATCCGGCCATCTGTCGCGTACCCACGGCCGTAGGTATCCCAAACGCGATGAGACCTGACGAACTCGCAGTGTGCCTGCACCTCGATCGGCGTTTGCGCTAATGCAGCGTCAGCGACATCAAACAAGTTGGAGCAGGGTTGGACAGCAGCCGAACGCGGATGGCGGCGATCGCATCAGCCAGTATGGCGAAGGTGCCGATCTCCTGCATCAAGTCCCAGTGTAGCTGGTCCAGACGGAAGCCTAAGCTTTCCCGGCTGATGACGAAGCTGGGACCCATCGCATCATCGCCGCTGTCTGGCAGCACAACCAGGCTTGTGTTCTCCACGGAGACACCATCAAGCTCGACCGACCAATGCGACGCCACATCGGCCAACGCCTGTTCAACGATCCCGAGTTCCGCAAGGCCAAGCCGGCGGATCGGCATAACCTGGAGCGGTTTCTGGGGCGCCGCAGGGCTTGATCGTTTAGAGGTCATTTCGGGCTCCAGGGATGCGAACGGGCGATTCGACGCCGGATCGATGACTGAAGGCGTTATGGCACACAGGATCGCAAAAATAAAGTCCAATTCTACTTCGTTTTTCTCTATAATTATACTTATCGTAACATGCACGCATTTGTACCTAATGTCACACGTCGGCTGCTCGGCGTCGACTGCCGATCGGCACTGGGCCAACCAACGTGATCAATTTTAGCGCCGAACGGCGCGGGCCCTCGCCGCCGAACGACGTGCCAAGGTCAGCACGGCGCCTCGGCAAAGCGTCTGGTCCGGCCAGCCGGTCCGCTTGCAGCCTCGTTCGGCCTCGGCCATCGCGGCAATCGCGGCGGCGAGGGATGCAGACGGCCATAACGCTAGCGCGCGGTTGAACGCGCCGACCTTCTGATAGAACACCGGCGGCCGCAGCGCCTTTGCGGCCTCGGCGGCAGTCAGGCCGTGCTGGTCCATCGCCAGGCGGACCCGATGCAAGCGCTGCAGGTGGCTCAGCGCGGTGCGAAGCACTTGAACCGGCGCGGCACCCTCGGCCATGGCCAGTTCCAGCGCCCGATCGGCGGTGGCGACATCGCCGGTGGTTGCGGCGAACAGCGCATCATCCAGCGACAAGCCCGGCGAGGTCGCCGACACAGGTCATCGCCGCGTCGAGATCGACCCGGTTGCCGGGCCCGACATACAGCGCCAGCTTTTCCAGTTCGGCTCGGGTGGAGGCGCGGTCCGACCCCAAATGCTGCGACAGCCAGGACAGCGCATCGGGATCGATCGCCACGCCCGGCTTCCTGCAGCGTGGCGCGGATCGTCTCCTCCAGCGCGCGGCCCTCTTCCGGGTAGCAGCCGATGGCGGCGCCGTCGGGCGCGGCCTCAAGCATGGTGCGAAGCCTGGAGCGGCTTGGCAGGCTGCCGCCCTCCAGCACCACCAGCGCCGGCGCGGCACTTTGCAGCACCGCGCGGACCGCGTCGGCCGCCGCATCGGTCGCCTCGCGGACCCGCACCACGCGGCGGCCGCCCATCAGCGACAGCGACGGCCGCCTCATTGGGCAGGTCACGCATCTGGTCCGCGGCCAGTTCGGCGACCAGGAACGGATCGTCGAGCGACCCGGCAACGGCGCGCACCAAGGTTTCCGCCCGGTCACGGATCATGCCGGCGTCCTCGCCGTACAGCAGCACCACGCGGATGGCACCCGGGATCGCGCAGAAAGCCTGGAACGCCGCGCGGGGAGCAGCTTCACCAGCGGTCAGCCGCCCTTGGCCGCCGTCTGCTGCGCCGCTCGATGGCGGAACCAGAGCGCCAGCTGGGTTGCGATCTGATCGGCCAGCTTCTCGGCGATCCGCTGCTGCACGGCCTCGGTCTCCAGGTCGGCGGCGAAATACTGCTCGTCGAAAAAGATTGAGCCCATCGAGCGCGCGGGCGCTGCCGCTGGTCAGAGCGGTATGCGTGGCATCGCGCGCGGTCAGGGTCCAACTCGCGGTGCCGGTCATGCGGATACGCGTGGCGAGGTTGTTGGTTTCGATCGCGATGCCTTCGCCGGCAATCGAAAATGCCACCTTCAAGTCGTATTGCGACGGCGTACCGGCATCGTCGCCAAACCGCTGCTGCAGCTGCCTGACGCAGGACCTGGCCGGGCCGTTCCGGGATCAGGTCCGACATAGACCGATGCCAGTTCCCGCTGCGCCACGCCGGCCTTGCCGGAGGCGGTCGGCATGTAGATCGGCTGGAACCCGCAGCCGGCCAGGACAGCGGGCAGCGCGGCCGTCAGGACGACCAGCAGGGGCGGCGGCCGAGCGGGATGGTTGGCTTGGTGGGCTGCCGGGATCATACAGGAGGTTCCACGGGACGGCCGGCAAGCTGGTCATCCGGCGACCACGAAATTGACGATGCGGTTGGGCACATGCACGCGCTTGACGATGCGCTTGCCATCCAGCGCCTTGGCGACATTCGGATCGGCTTCGGCGGCGGCGATCACCGCTTCGGCCGGCGCGTCCGGCGCCACCTCGATGGTGCCGCGCAGCTTGCCCATCACCTGCACCGCGATGGTCACGCTCTCGGCTGCCAGCAGCGCCGGATCGGCCTCCGGCCAGGCCAGTTCGGCGACCAGGTGCCCGTTGTCCGGGAACAGGCGGGCGTAAACCTCCTCGGCCAGATGCGGCATCATCGGGCTGCTCAGGCGGGCGAGCATTTCGATCGCCTCCCGCCGGGCCCAGGCGAGGCCGGGTTCCGGGGCGCCGCGTTCGGCGTCGGTGATGGCATTGGCGAGTTCATACAGCCGGGCGACGGCGACGTTGAAGGCGAAGCTTTCCAGCGCCTCGGTGACCGCGGCGATGCAGCGGTGGGTGGCGCGCCGCAGGGCGCGGCCGGCGGGGCCGAAAGCTGTCGGGCATCATCTCGGTGCGGACGCCGTCCAGCGCCTCGGCCAGGCGGAAGACGCGCTGGGTGAAGCGGAAGGCGCCGGCGACCCCGGCCTCGGTCCACTCCATGTCGCGCTCGGGCGGATTGTCGGACAGGATGAACCAGCGCGCGGTATCGGCGCCGTAGCGGGCGATGATGGCGCCGGGGTCGATCGTGTTGCGCTTGGACTTGCTCATCGCCTCGACGCGGCCGACGGTCACCGGCTCGCCGGTGTCGCGGTGGACCGCGGTGCCATCGGGGCGCTTTTCCACCTCCTCCGGGATAGAGCCAATGCCGTTCAGGCCCTCGGCGGTCCGATAGGTTTCGTGGTTCACCATGCCCTGGGTGAACAGGCCGGCGAACGGCTCGTCGACCAGATATGGCCGGTGTCGCTGCATCGCCGCGGGTGAAGAAGCGGGAATAGAGCAGGTGCAGGATCGCATGCTCGATGCCGCCGATATACTGATCGACCGGCATCCAGTGATCGACCGCCGCGCGATCCAGCGGCACGCTCGGCCGGTCGGGCTGCAGAACCGGGCGAAATACCAGGAGCTGTCGACGAAGTTGTCGAACGTGTCGGTTTCGCGCCGCGCCGGCCCGCCGCACGCTGGGCAGGCGACGTGCTTCCAGGTCGGGTGGTGGTCCAGCGGATTGCCCGGCTTGTCGAACGTCACGTCGTCCGGCAGCCGCACCGGCAACTGGTCGTCCGGCACCGGCACCACGCCGCAGGCATCGCAATGGATCACCGGGATCGGGCAGCCCCAGTAGCGTTGCCGCGACACGCCCCAGTCGCGCAGCCGCCAGTTGGTCACGCCCTGGCCGACGCCCGCTGCTCCAGCGCCTCGATCGCCGCGCGCTTGGCGGCATCGACGTCCAGCCCGTCCAGGAAGCCGGAGTTGAAGATCGTGCCGGGCCCGACATAGGCCTCGGTCCCGAGCGTGAACGTCGCCGGATCGGCGCCGGGCGGCAGCACCACCGGGGTCACGCGTCAGGCCATATTTGCGGGCGAAATCCAGGTCGCGCTGGTCATGCGCCGGGCAGCCGAAGATCGCGCCGGTGCCGTATTCCATCAGCACGAAATTGGCGATCCACACCGGGTAGGTGGCGCCCTCGATGAACGGATGCGCGACGCGCAGGCCGGTGTCGTAGCCCAGCTTCTCGCCGGCTTCGATGGTCGCCTCCGAGGTGCCCCGGCTGCGGCATTCGGCCACGAACGCGGCGGCCGCCGGATCGCGCGCGGCGACGGCGGCGGCCAGCGGATGCTCCGGCGCGATCGCCAGGAACGACATGCCGAACAGCGTGTCCGGGCCGGGTGGTGTAGACCTCGACCGTCTCGCCGCCGTCGTCCAGGGTGAAAGCCAGCCGCGCGCCCTCGCTGCGGCCGATCCAGTTGGCCTGCATCAGGCGCACCCGTTCCGGCCAGCGGTCCAGCCGGTCCAGCGCCTCCAGCAGGTCCGGCGCGTATTTGGTGATGCTGAGGAACCACTGGCTGAGCTGCTTCTTCTCCACCGGCGCGCCCGAGCGCCAGCCGCGGCCGTCGATCACCTGCTCGTTGGCCAGCACGGTGCCGTCGACCGGGTCCCAGTTGACCCAGCTTTCCTTGCGCTCGACCAGGCCGGCCCGCAGGAAGTCCAGGAACAGCTTCTGCTGGTGGCGGTAGTACTCCGGCTGGCAGGTGGCGAATTCCCGCTCCCATTCCAGCGACAGGCCCATGCGCTGCAACTCGGCGCGCATGGTGGCGATGTTCTCGTAGGTCCATTTGGCGGGATGGATGCCGCGTTCACGCGCCGCGTTCTCGGCGGGCAGGCCGAAGGCGTCCCAGCCCATCGGATGCATGACGGCGTAGCCGCGGGCGCGCTTGTAGCGGGCCACGACGTCGCCCAGGGTGTAGTTGCGGACATGGCCCATGTGGATCTTGCCGCTGGGGTAGGGAAACATCTCCAGCACGTAGTATTTCGGGCTTGCCGTCGGTGGGCACGTCGTCCACGCGGAAGCAGCCGCGCTCCGCCCAGGCCTGCTGCCATTTCGGTTCGGCGGCGGCGAAGTCGTAGCGTGGGCCGGCTTCCGGGGTCGGTGACTCCTGTCGCGGAGGGGTGGGGATCGTGTCGGTCATGGCGGATGTATCGGGCGCGGGCGCGCATTTCGCAAGTCTCACGGCGGGAGTCGGAGCCGGGACACCAGCGCGTCCCCTTCCTCCTTCAGCAGTTCAACCAACGTGAACGGGTTTTCGATAGGGAAGCTGGTTTCGGGATTGCTAGTCCGAAGCTGCTTGGCGGCTTCCGCATATAACGCCGCAACATCGACTTTCTGCGTCATCGAGGGCGTAAAGCGGCGCTTCGCGTTGCCCTGAAACGCGACGATCTCCCCCAGCCAATGACGGCGGGAGCGGCTGTTCGGCCACGCGTGCAGCTTCAGGAGATGCACAAAAATCAAGTTCAGGAAGCTCTCGACCGAGTGCAGTTCGGACAAACCCACGTCCTCGATCTCCTCGGCGACATGGGTCCAGTCCACATCATTCACCCGTTCCCCACGCCCAAGGCGGCGGAGTAAGTCGGCCTGATGCTGCGACCAGACCAGGATGTCGCGCTCATAGAGACTGTCCGGCATGGGGGGTTGATACAGGAAAGCTTGCGTTCATGCCAACGGGCTGCTTGCGCTGCGTCGGGATGTTGAAAGTGAGTTGGCGAAGGGCGGGCGGGGACGGATGACCACGATAGTGTTTGGGGCGAGGCGCGCGCTGATTTGGAGAGTGGAGGGTTTGTGATCTGCGTGGCGGGGCGCGGCGTGGCACTGGAGGTGACGTTTGCGCAGTTGGAATGGTGCGAGGTGGGAAAGCGTGGCGGCCGCTCGATAGGCTGACAAGGGCGCCCGACAGTGTCTGGCTGGCGGACAGAAAAACGCGCTGATGCCCTGCGTGCGGTCGCAGCACGTAGCGCTAGACCGTTTTCACGCTGACTAGAACGTAGTCTGGCTCGAGTCCCCCATGTGCATGGCCGGGTGGTGGACCTTGCGAGGTTGGATCCACAAGCGTTTCCGGTCCGGCCACTGAGCCGGCATCGAACAGCCGGGGGAAGATGTCGGCTTACCAGTCCGGAAGTGCTTGAACGTGCTCGATTCGAGGGGGGTGCACGGGCTGCCAGTGCGCGCATCCACAAACCGCCTCCCGAGCGCGGTTGCCTGAGCCGCTCCGTCCGGCGCCGCTCGCTGCCCGGGCACGCGGCGCCATCGTCGCCCGTGCGCATCCGTCGTACAATCGCTCCTCCAGCGCTTGCAGCTCCCAAACCGCTGCAGCAAACCCTGATTCTCCACTAGTCTAACTCAAAGAGATCATGCCCCTTCGACAGCGCTGACAGCCCTTCGATCAATCGGTACTATTCCACCAACGATCCAGCACGTGCCTCACGTCACGCGGCTCGCGCACCCGGAAGCGCTCGTCGCGCCAGCCTTCTGTCGCCAGCACCTCCCGTAACGCCATGACCACGGGCCAAATGTCACTGTAGCGCAGGGTCAGCGGCGTGATCCCGAACCGGAGGATGTCAGGCGTGCGGAAATCCCCGATGATACCGCGTTCGATCAACGCCTGGATCATTGCGTAGGCTTGCGGATGACGGAACGAGACCTGGCTGCCACGTGACGCCTCCGCCATCGGCGTCGCCAGTTCCAGCCCAGATCCGTGACAATGCTCGCCGACCAGATCCATCAACAGCGAGGCCTGCAACAAGGACTTGGCCCTGATTGCCGCCATTGGGGCGCGCAGCGCGATGTCCACGCCGACCTCCAGGGCCGCCATCGCGAGAATAGAGGGCGTGCCGACGGTGGCACCAGCGATACCGGCGGCTGGTCTAAAGCTCGGATGGAACCCGAATGGTTCGCTGTGGCCCAGCCAGCCGGTAATCGGGTAGCGAGCCTGCTCCAGCAACCGTTCGGCGACGTACAAGAAGGCCGGGGCGCCAGGCCCGCCGTTCAGGAACTTGTAGCCGCACCCGACCGCCAGGTCTGCCTCCGCGTCCGTGAGGTCGATGGGCACCGCTCCAGCGGAGTGAGCCAGGTCCCACAACATCAGGGCGCCAGCGTCATGGGCGGCACGAGTCAAGGCTTTCATGTCATGCATCGCGCCCGTGCGAAAATTGACGTGGGTCAGCATGACGACGGCGACGTCTGATCCTAACGCCGCGGGAATGGCTGACGCCTCGACCAGACGCAATTCGTGGCGGTTCCCGAGCAACGCGATCAGGCCCTCGGCGATGTAGAGGTCGGTCGGGAAGCTGGCGGCCTCCGATACGATGACGCGGCGGTCCGGCCGCATCCCGAGTGCCGCTGCCAACAGCTTGAACAGGTTCACCGAGGTCGAGTCCGCTGCCATGACCGTGCCAGCCGGCGCGCCCAGCAGTTGGCCGATCTTGTTGCCGACCAAGCCTGGAAGTTCGATCCAGCCCGCGTCGTTCCATGAGCGAATGAGGCCGGTGCCCCACTCCTGCTGCATCAGCGTCGCTAGCCTGCCTGGCGTGCGGGCCGGCAAAGGGCCGAGCGAATTGCCGTCAAGGTAAATGACGTCTGGCGGCAGGACGAACTCGTCGCGGAACGATGCCAGAGGATCCGATCGGTCGAGCGCATCCAATTCGGCGGGATTGATCGACATCGGATATCCTTGCGCACGAAGACGCTGGTCAACGTCGGCTGACACACACTACAGCGGGACCGCCACCGGCAATTGTTGCATCAAAGCGTCCACATTCTCGTTCAGCAATTGGTCGAGGGTAAACGGGTTCGCGTCCGGCCACGGCCGGGAGACCGTGTTTCGCCGATCGCCGGCACGCAGTTGGTCAAGTGCATCGACGTGCAACGCCTGAAGGTCGATCTTTTGTCGCATCGAAGGCGTGAAGCGCCGTCTCGCATTCTGCTGGAACGCGACAATTTCCACATACCAATGCTCGGCCGCCGAGCTGTCGGGCCAGGCTTGAAGCTTCAGCAGATGGACCATCATCAGGTTAAGGAAGCTCTCGACCGAGTGAAGTTCGGACAGCCCCACGCTCTCGATTTCCTCGGCGACATTCTCCCAATCGACGTCATTCACCCGCTCCCCCAGCCCAAGGCGGCGGAGCAGATCGGCCTGGTATTGCGACCAGGCCAGGACGTCACGCTCGTAGAGATCATCCGGCATGTGGCGTTGATACAGGAAAGCAGGCTCCCATGCCAACGGCCTGCCAGGCCGCGTCACGTGCCCGGTTCGGCCGCGCCTGTCCGTTGCTCCGCCGGCTTGCTCGGCCGTGCCAGATTATGCGCGCTGTTGACCAGCGCTATGTGGGAGAACGCCTGTGGGAAATTGCCCACCTGCCGTGCAGCGCCCACGTCATACTCCTCCGCCAGCAAGCCGACATCGTTACATAAGGCTATCAGACGCTCGAACAGGCGCTGCGCGTCTGCATCGCGTCCTGTCAGCACGAGGGCATCCACAAGCCAGAACGAGCAGGCGAGGAACGCGCCCTCACCCTGGTCAAGGCCGGTCTCGACCTCATCCGCGTCAAGGCGCATCACGAAACCGTCCTTGAGCAGCCGGCCCTCGACCGCGCGTATTGTGCCCTCGATGCGCGGGTCGTCCGGCGGCAGGAAACCTGTGGTCGGGATCAGCAACAGGCTGCCGTCGAGCCACTTGGAGCCGTAGGACTGCACGAAGCTGCCCAGCGCCGCGTCGTAGCCGTTGGTGCACACGTCGGCGTGGATCTCGGCCGCGGTGGCGCGCCAGCGATCGACCGGACCGTCCAAACCGAACTCCTCGGCGATGCGGATGCCCCGGTCGAAGGCGACCCAGGCCATGACCTTGCTGAAGGTGAAGTGCCGCGGCGCGCCCCGGATCTCCCAGATGCCGCGGTCGGGCTCGCGCCAGATCGTGGCCAGGTGCCCGAGGAACGCCTGCTGCAAGGCCCAGGCATCGGTATCGCTGGTCAAGCCGCCCCGGTGCGCCTGGTAGAGCGCGTCCATGACCTCGCCGTACACGTCCACCTGGATCTGGTCGTGGGCACCGTTGCCGATGCGGACAGGTTTGGCGCCCTCATAGCCCGGCAGCCAATGCACTTCCCACTCGCTCAGGCGACGCTCGCCGGTGATGCTATACATGATCTGCGCCTGCGCCGGTGAGCCAGCCACCGCGCGCAGCAGCCAGTCACGCCAGCTACCGGCCTCCTCGTAATAGCCCGCGTTCATCAGCGCGAGCAGGGACAGGGTCGCGTCGCGCAGCCAGCAGAAGCGGTAGTCCCAGTTGCGTATGCCGCCCAGCGTTTCAGGCAGGGACGTGGTGGGCGCGGCGACAATGCCGCCGGTGGGCGCATAGGTCAGCGCCTTGAGCGTGATGAGCGAGCGCATCACCGCGCCGTGCCGCTCGCCCTCCTCGAGGCGGGCACGTCCCGACCACTCGGTCCAGAACTGCTCCGTCTCAGCGAGCGCCGCTTGCGGATCCACCGGGTCCGGCGGCGGCAGATGCGACGGGGCGTAGGTCAGGGTAAAGGGCACCGTTTCGCCGGCGGCGACGGTGAATGCGCCGATGGTCTTGGGACCATCGCCGCGAAGTGGAACAGGCGTGCGCAGCACGGCCTGGTCCGGCCCCGAGATGGCGCGCAGCGTGCCGTCGTCGAGGCGGTGGACCCAGGGCACGAGGGCGCCGTAGCCAAAGCGCACCACCAGCTCCGTGCGCATGGGCACATGTCCGCGCTCGCCGATGACCAGCCGCACGAGGCTGGAGTGGCCGCTGCGCGGTGGCATGAAGTCGACGAGCAAGACAGCACCGAACTCGGTCTCGAATCGCGTCTCCAGGATCAGGGTGTCGCCGCGGTAGCGCCGCGTTGTGCCCGCCCCAGTCGCGGCGGTATCGTCGGCGGGGGCGATGAGCCAGCGCCCATGTTCGGGTGCGCCGAGCAGGGCTGTGAAGCAGGCGTCGGAGTCGAAGCGGGGCCAGCACAGCCAGTCTACTGACCCGTCCCGGCCGACGAGCGCGGCTGTCTCGCAGTCGCCGATCATGGCGTAGTCCTCTATGCGCAATGCCATGCTGACTACGCCTCGCTGGAGGTCAGGTTGGTAAACCGGGCGTTGCCGAGCCCGGTGCCGATGGTCATCGCGCCCCAGCGCTCGACGTCGCGCATGAAGGGCGCCTCGCTCAGCCCCTGCACGACTGCGTCGTTGTGCATCGGCACCGTCACCTCGTGCCCATCGATGGTCGGGATCGCCTCGCGCAGCAGGTCAGGCAGGTGGAAGCTCCTGTGCTGCCAGTCGCCCGGCAGGTTCTGCCCACCCTTCTCGATCGAACCGTCACCGCGGATCAGGCCAGGGCAGCCGATTCCGATGAACGGGGCGAGAAGCAGCCCTTGCTTGTCGGCACGCTTGATCATGGCGTGGAGCATGCCGGCCATACGCTCGACGGCGGCCTCACGGTCCGGTTGGTCATCCGTATGGCGCCATACCTCGGACTTCACGACCCTGCTCTTCGACAGGTCGGATGCCTGCTTCTGGTTCAGCTCAACAATGCCGACCCGGATGTTCGAGCCGCCGATGTCCACGGCTAGAATGCTGTCATGGCCTGAGAAGATCGACGGCGGCGCAAGGTGGACGCAGCCAATCAGGCCGGCTTCGTCCGGATCGTGCCGGATCGGCCGCAGCTCGACTTCGTGTCCCGACGCCTTCAGGATCACGGCCGCGCGGCCGACCGCGAGTTCGCCGATGCGGCTAGCCTGCAAGCCGCCGCCGACCACGATGCGCTGCGTCCCGCGCCACTCGTCAAGCCGCAGGAACCGGCGGATCACGGCTGCGAACTCCTGGGCGAAGTCCTCAATGGTGCCCAACACCACGCCGGCCGCCTCGGGATCGCCATTCACCAGCAGGTCGTCGAGCTTCTTCTTGCTGACGGCGCTGCTCGGCACGTCGCCAATCGGGTCTGCGTCGGTCTGGCGGACGCGGTCGCGCCCGTCCTCGAGAATGGCCTTGAACGCCCGCCCGCTTGCGCGGTCGCCAATGAAGCCGTCCTCGTCGCGCAAATCGGCATTGTAGGTGTCGACGTGCACGGTCGAAAGCCGCGTCGCGCCATGCACGGTCAGACTTTGGGCGGTTGCTGCGGCTTCAGTCGGCATAACAGTGGGACCTAAATTCTTAAACGGGCACTTAGACTTTACAGCTCGACCTGGGTGCCCAGCTCGATGACGCGCTTGGGCGGGATCTGGAAGTAGTCCGAAGCGCTGACGGCGTTGCGGGTCATAAAGGCGTAGAGCTTCTCGCGCCATGGCGAGAGCTCTGGCTGCACGGTCGGGACCGGGGTCTCCCGCCCGATGAAGAACGAGGTGTCAGCGACGTCGATCGGGAACTCGGCCCGGTGCGCCTCGAGCACCGGAAGCACCACGGGCGCCTCAGCGAAGCCGAAGCGCAGCGTCATCTCGGTAAAGCCCTTGCCAAGCGACTTGAGCGTCATACGGTCAGCTTCGGCCACATAGGGCGCGCGCTCGGTGATGACGGTGAGCAGCACGATGCGGTCGTGCAGGACCTTGTTGTGCCTGAGGTTGTCGGACATCGCGTAGGGTATCGTGCCAAGGCGCGACGTCAGGTAGACCGCCGTCCCCGCTACCCTCGGCAGCTTGGCCGGGTCGAGCTGGGTGATGAACCGCTCTAATGGCGGGTTGTCGTCGCTGGTGCGCTCCAGCACGATCTGCCGGCCACGGCGCCAAGTGGACATGAGCGTGAACACGATCACGCCGATCAGCAGCGGGAACCAGCCGCCATCGGGTATCTTGACCGCATTGGCCGCGAAGAAGGCAATGTCGACGATCAGGAAGAAGCCGATCACTGCCACCGTCACCGGCATGCTCCAGTGCCAGAGGCGGCGCGCCACGACGGCCAGCAGCCCCGTGGTGATCACCATCGTCCCGGCAACCGCGATGCCGTAGGCGGCGGCCAGGTTGTCGGAGGAGCCGAACGCCAGCACCAGGCCGATCACGCACACCATCAGCAGCCAGTTGATCTGCGGCACATACACCTGCCCGATTGCCTCGGTAGAGGTCTGCCGCACGTCGAGCCGCGGCAGCAGGCTGAGCTGCATGGCCTGCTGCGACAGCGAGTACACGCCGGAGATGACGGCCTGCGAGGCAATCACCGTGGCCGCGGTTGCCAGCAACACAGTCGGATATAGCGCCCAGTCCGGGAACAGGTGGTAGAACGGGCTGTCCATCGCCTCGGGGTGGGCGAGCACGAGCGCGCCCTGGCCGAAGTAGTTCAGCACCAAGGCCGGCAGCACGACCGCGAACCAGTCGAGCCGGATTGGAGCGCGGCCGAAATGGCCCATGTCGGCGTAGAGCGCCTCGGCCCCGGTCATGGCGAGGAACACCGAGCCAAGGGCGAAGAAGCCGATCCAGCCGTGGCTGGCGAGGAAGCCGATCGCGTGCAGCGGGTTCAGCGCCGCGAGTACGCCCGGGTCGCGCACGACCTGCAGCAGCCCGCCGATGGCCAGGACGGTGAACCACACCGCCATGATCGGGCCAAAGAAGGCGCCGATGCGTTCGCTGCCGCGGCTCTGCACCACGAACAGGCCAACCAGCACGATTATGGTGAGCGGGATGACGTATGGCTTGAGTATGGGCGCCGCGACCTCCAGGCCCTCGACCGCGCTCAGGACGGAGATCGCCGGGGTGATCATGCCGTCGCCGTAGAACAACGCGGCCCCCGCGATGCCGACCATGAGCAGCGCCGTTCGGCGCCGCGGATCGGGTTCGGCGTGCGCGGCAAGGCCAAGCAGCGCCATGATGCCGCCCTCGCCGTCGTTGTCGGCGCGCATGACAAACAGCACGTATTTGGTGGTGACCACGATCATCAACGCCCAGAACACGAGCGACAGCAGGCCCAGCACCACTTCCGTGGCATTGCCGCCGCCCGCCGACTTTAGGCACTCGCGCAGTGTGTAGATCGGGCTGGTGCCGATGTCGCCGTAGACGACGCCGAGGGCGCCAACGACGAGGGCGCGGCGCATTGGGTTTACGGCTGCCGCCGGTTGGACCGCGGTCGTGGCGCTCATGCCGCGCGCCCTTCGGCGGTCATGACGTGAATACTGATGAGGCGCATCATTGACGCTCGCGCGGGGGCGTCGGCGTCGATGTCATCCCGCAAGCCAGCGGGAGTTCGCCCCTGGCGGTCCAGGAACAGCGCGGCGCACGACGAGGCCCTGAGGCCTGCCCCTCGTCGTTCCGGCTGATCCTTCGCCGCGTCGGTCGCCTGAATGATGGATGGGCCACCCAGTTCGGGTGGTGAACAGGGCAGAGGCGACGAGCGGACTGGCGCGATGTGCAAAGTCGTCGTTTCCTAAGCTCGCGGTGGGCAGACAATTTCTGGCGTTCATCGTCGGACTGGCTACGGCGGTCTGTCCTGCTCGGGCGATCGGTCCTGCACAGGCATCAACAGGGCAGATTAACGAGCGCCGTGGCAAAAAGATCGCCGAGGCCGTATAAAAATCCATTTGTCATGGACCGCCCGGTTAAATTGGAGAGCGTTATTCACGCAATCTGGATCAGGAATAGCGCTGTAGCCATTGTTTCTACGATCCTCCTTGTCCAGTCATGTAAAGAGCATGATCGGACAATGCTCTGTGGCCTGCCCCTGCGTTCGCCGCAATATGGGGCAAAGGCGGGGGCCAGCAGTGTCGCGGTGCTGAACGCGTCAATATCCTGCGCCGGTCATACCAGGCGGGGGCGTATGAGGCGCTGCCCGGCGCTTCTGCCTGGCCGAATACCACAGTCATTGGTGGCTTGCAGTCCAACCTGGTCTTACCGCGAAGGGCAGAGCCCCATGGGCGCTAACTTAAGCTGAGAGGCCGGTTCAACCTCTCCTGTGTCTCACCGGATTGGCGCTCCCGGACTTAATCCTACGGCATTCACACATCTCATCGGCCTGACCGGGCAGAGAAGCTCCCACACCGTCATGGCTCGGCTTGTTGTCCGGGCCAGCTTTCCAAGCACTTAGTGCAGCGGTGGCCCGGACAAGCCGGGCCATGACGGGTTAGGAACGGTCGACTCTGTAACCCATTGACACAGCACGCCTTACCGAGATGTGTGCATCCCCTAGGTGCCAAGCACGGAGATGACAAGGCGGACAAATTGCGCTTACCGCTTAAGTTAACGCCTATAAGCCCTTCGCAGATGAAACTGCGGTCGGCGGTTCCAGTTTCACCACACTTAAGTTAGGGACTGCCGCAAAATAAGTGCTCCAAGCGTGGCGTGCCCAAGGTTACACACGTGTGTCATCACCAGGCTTGGCCCGGTGACCCATAACTTTCTTTTGTAAAATCAAAGTCATGGGTGGCCCGGCCTGCGCCGGCCATGACACGATGATAGTGGCCACCACGACTGACTTGCGACGTTTAAAGCGGTTATTTCGAGACAAACTTTTAGCGCCCATGGGACGGAGCTCGAATGCCTTACCGTAGCGCCTGCCACACTTTATCCGGTGTCAGCGGCATCTGGATCCGGCTGGCGCTGTCGACGTGGCCGGCACGAGCCAGCGCATCGGCGACGGCATTGACCACGGCGGGGGTCGCCCCAATGGTGCCCAGTTCGCCGACACCCTTTACGCCGAGTGGATTGTTGAGACACGGGATCGACTGATCAAGCTCATGGACGAAGTCGCCGATGATGTTGGCGCGCGGCATGAAGTAGTCCATCATGCTGGCGGTCATCACCTGGGCCGACTCCGGGTCGTACAGCATGTGCTCGCCCAGCGCCTGCCCGATGCCCTGGACGGCGCCGCCATCCAGTTGGCCACGCACGATCATCGGATTGACCACGCGGCCGACGTCGTTCACCGACTTGTACGACACGATCTCGACGTCCCCGGTTTCCGGATCGATCTCCACCTCGCAGATATGGGCCGCGTTCGGCCAGGTGGGGCCGTTCACCGAGCTTGTCGAATCGACGTAGATGCGGCGGTCGGGCTGCTTCTCGGCCAGCTCGAACAGTCCGATACCGCGATCGGTGCCGGCGATGCGGAACTCGCCCTCGGCGTACTGGATGTCCGCGGCCGCCGCCTCCAGCGTATCGGCCGCGAGCTCACGGCCCTTGGCCACCGTCGTCTCCGACGCATGGTGGATCGCCGAACCGGCGGTGAACAGCGAGCGTGAGCCGGCGCTGCCAAACCCCGAGCCGCGGTCGGTGTCGCCCTGCACGATGCGGATCCGCTCGATCGGCACGCCGAACACGTCGACGACGAGCTGCGCGAAGGAGGTTGCGATCCCCTGCCCCATTCCCATCGTCGAGGCATACACCTCGATCTCGCCATCGCCGGACACGGCGACCGTGACCCGCTCCTCAAAGACGTTGCCGCCGGTCCATTCCAGGAACGAAGCCAGCCCGCGGCCGCGCAACTTGCCGCGCGCCTTCGACTCAGCCTCGCGGCTGGTGAAACTGTCCCACTTGGCCAGGGTCAGCGCCTGATCGAGGATCGAGCCGAACTTTCCACTGTCGTATGTCTGGCCCATGGCGTTGGTGTAGGGCATCTGCTCCGGCCGGATCAGGTTGCGGCGGCGGATTTCGGCTGGATCAAGGCCGAGCTTGCGGGCGGCGGCATCGAACAGCCGCTCGATGAGATAGATTGCCTCGGGCCGTCCGGCGCCGCGATAGGCGGAGGTCGGCGCGGTGTGGGTCAGCACCGCATTGAGATCGAAGTCGATGGTGCGAATGTCGTAGATGCTGGTCGAGACCCAGGGTCCGATCATCAACTGGATGATGATCCCGACCGTGCTGGCATAGGCGCCCATGTTGGCGAGCGTGCGGATGCGATAGGCCAGCACCTTGCCGTCGGCGTCGAGCGCCAGTTCGGCGTGGCTCTCGATATCGCGCCCGTGCGTCGCTGCCAGGAACTCATCCAGCCGCGAGGCGGTCCATTTGACCGGGCGACCGAGCAGCCGAGCGGCGTAGCCGACGACGATGTCCTCGGGGTAGAGGCCGCCCTTCATGCCGAAACCGCCGCCGACGTCACCGGCGACGACGCGCACCGTCTCGGTCGGGATGCCGAGGGACTCGCACAGCGTGTCGCGTGAGCTGGACGGCATCTGCGTGGACAGGCGCAGCGTCAGCCGGCCGCTGGCCGTATCGGGGGTGGCGAGCGAGCTGCGCGGCTCCATCGGTGTCGGTGCCAGGCGCTGGTTGACCAGGTCGAGCGTCACGACATGCGCGGCCGATTTGAAGGCGGCATCCGCCGCCGCGGCATCGCCGTGCTTCATCTGCGCGGCGATGTTGCCGGTCGCCGCCGGCCAGACCAGCGGCGCGCCCTCGGCCGTCGCCTGCGCCAGATCGGTGACCACGGGCAGGTCCTGGTACTCGACCATGATCGCCTCGAGCGCGTCCTTCGCCTGTTCGGGCGTCTCGGCCACCAGCGCGACGACGGCCTCACCGACGAAGCGGACCACCTCATGCGCCAGCGCCGGACGCAGCGGCGTTGCCCCGGGGGAGCCGTCAGGGCGCTGAAACATTGGCGCGACAGGCAGCGGCTTGACCCCGGCTTCGACCAGGTCGGCGCCGGTCAGAACCGCGACCACGCCTGGCATCGTGCGCGCCGGGGCGACGTCGATCGAGACGATGCGCGCGTGCGCCTGCGTCGAGCGCAGAAAGGCTAGAATGGTCTGTGCGGGCGGCGTGAAATCGTCGGTGAAGTGGCCGGCGCCGGCCAGCAACTCCGCGTCCTCGATCCGCCGCACTTCGCGGCCGCTGCCGAAACGCCCGATGGTTGATTGGTCTGCCATTGCTGCTCTTTTCTGTTGGAAGCCTGAAGCCGTACGTTAGCCAGATCGATGCAACGCCGCTTGCACAGCCGCGACGTGGACGAGGCCGACGCCGTCGTCAAGCCGTCAGACGTATGTATGGGCCAATTCACCTGACGCTTGAGAACCAAGCGTCAGGATCGGACCACTAGCCCAGACGACGGTGATCAAGATTGACGAACGAGATCCGCGCTGGCTAGGCGCACGCCGCTCTTTAGGAGCACCGACTTGGCGACTGAAGAGAACGCCAAGCGTCGGTCAGCAAGATTGATCAGGCGCGTTTCCGTTCAGCCATCGCTGTGGCGCCCTGCCTGGCCACTCGGCGGATAGTCCCGAACCGCCGGTTCGAAACGCGCGCCCTCTCCGGTCGTTCAAGCCGAGACACGCAGCCATGGAGGGCACTATGAAGTCCAAGCTTGTCGCGCACGAGGCCGGCCAACGAACCTTCATCCTGGTTCTTGACCCGGGCGAGGAGGCATTCGCCTCCATCACCGCCTTTGCCGGCCAGGAGCGCCTTGATGGTGCGTCGCTGACGGCGCTTGGGGCTTTCGAACGTGCAAAAGTGGGATGGTTCGACCCCATCAAGAAGGAATATCGGACCATCCCGATTGAAGAGCAATCCGAGGTATTGAGCGTCGTTGGAGACATCGCGACCGGCGACGATGGCAAGCCAAGCCTGCACGTGCACGCCGTGCTCGGTATGAGCGACGGGACGACGCGCGGCGGCCATTGATGGAGGCGATCGTGCGGCCGACGCTGGAAGTGACCGTAGTTAAATCGGCCGCGCATTTAAGGCGCAAAAAGCGGCCGGATTTGGGGCTCGCCCTCATCGATTTATCCTGACCCGCAGCCAACATCCGGATGTCCGTCAATTCCTTGCCACCAGCCTCCCCATGAACGAGATTTCGACCGAGACGGCTATCATCGGCGGCGGTCAAGCAGGCGTGCCGCTCGCGCGGGCGCTTGCCGCGGCCGGCCGGCCAGTCGTTCTGTTCGAGCGCGAGCATCTCGGCGGCTCCTGCGTCAACTTCGGATGCACGCCCAGCAAGGCGATGATTGCCTCTGCCCGCCTTGCCGCCGATGCCCGACGCGGTGCGGCGCTTGGCATTCATATTCCGACAGTCCGGGTGGACTTTCTCGCGGTGATGGATCGGGCTCGCGAGCTGGTGGCCAAGGCGACAGCCGAGTTGGACGCCAGCTTCGCGAAGGCCGATAATCCGCGGGTTGTAAGGGCGCACGCACGCCTGGAAGGACGCGAGGACGGACGCTTCCTTATCCGCGCCGGCGACACATTCGTGCGCGCCGAGCGGATCGTGCTGGACACCGGAACGCGAACGGCGCGGCCTCCCATGCCCGGCCTGGACCAACTGCCGGTTATTACCGCTGAAAACTGGATCACGTTGCGAAATCTGCCACCGCGGCTCCTGATGCTCGGCGGCAGCTATATCGCTCTTGAGATGGCGCAGGCCTATCAGCGCCTCGGCTCTGAGGTAACCGTCCTGCAGAAAGCCGATCAGCTCGCGGAGCGTGAGGATAAGGATGTAGCCGAGCGTGCTGCAGAAGGCGCTCGAGGCGGATGGTTGCCGGGTGCGTCTTGGCGTTGATGTGCGACGGGTAGAGGCCATTGGGTCGTCGGTGCGCGTTCATCTGGCTGATGAGGCCGTGGACGGCAGCCATCTGTTCCTGGCGACGGGTCGGCAGCCCAACACCGATGATTTGGTCTTGCGACACTCGGCGTTCGGCTGGATCAGCATGGGCACGTCGAGGTCGACGATCACCTTGCGACCAATGTGCCCAATGTCTGGGCTGTCGGTGACATCCGAGGCGGGCCGGCCTTTACCCACACCGCCTATGACGACTTCCGGGTGTTGCAGTCGCAATTCCTTGGCGACGGCAGCGATAGTCGCTGCCGCATTGTCCCCTATGCAATGTTCACGACCCCCGAACTTGGCCGCGTTGGTTTAAGCGAAGAAGAGGCTCGCAAGGCTGGAAGACGCATCAAGATCGGCAAGCGACCCATGACGGAAAGCGGTAAGGCGCGCGAGCTTGGCAAAACCGAAGGCTTCATCAAGGTCATTGTGGACGCAGACACCGATGCCATTCTGGGTGCCACTGCGATTTGCGAACAAGGCGCAGAGATCGTGCAGCTTTTCGTCGAGCTCATGAACAGCGGCGCCACCACGGCAGGTCGTGCGCGGCGCAATCCACATTCACCCAACGCTGGCTGAAGCCGCCAAAAACGCCGTGCTGGTCGCTGCCGTGATGCTTGACGAGCTGCGATGAGACGCCGGACATCGGCCACGCAGTAGCCCGGCCTGCATCGCACGTCGTGAGACGCTACGATCGCTTGCCCGTTTATCCTGCACAGCAGAAATAGGATAAGCCATGGAGCTGCAGGGCAAAATCGCTGTCGTTACAGGCAGCGATAGTGGAATTGGTCAGGCGACGGCTGAGCTGCTTGCTCAACGGGGCGCCGATGTCGCAATCAGCTACCACACCGATGCGGACGGAGCCGCGGAAACGCAGCGTCGCGTGCAAGCGGCCGGGCGGCGGGCTCACGTTGCGCAAACCGATGTCGGCGATCCGGCATCGGTTCAGGCGCTGTTCGATGCTGTTTCGAGCGCGCTCGGAACGCCGGACTTTTTGGTAGCCAACGCCGGCATGGGGATGTCCGGCATGCCGGTTGCTGAGATGCAGGACGAAAAACTTGAGCAAATCCTGCGCACGGATCTGATGGGACCGCTGTTTTGCGCCCGTGCTTTCGTTCGGCTGCGCAAACGTGCAGGGGGTCGTGGGCGCCTGGTCTTTATTGGATCAGTCGCCGGCCATCTGCCGACGCCTGCCAGCGCTCCATACGGCATGGCCAAGGCCGGCGTGAACTCGCTGGTGCGAAGCCTTTCCGTGGAAGTTGCCCCAGATCGCATCAACGTCAATGCCATCGCGCCAGGCCTGATCGAGACGCCGATGACGCAAGAACGGATGGACGATGCGGCAAAACGCGAAGAGAGCATGCAAGCTATTCCGTGGCGCCGTCCCGGACGTCCGGAGGAAATCGCCGGGCTTGCCGCTTTTCTGCTGTCGGACGCTGCCGATTACGTCACCGGGCAGACCTGGGTGATGGATGGTGGGCTGACCATGAACTGGGGCGGAGCCTGACAGGGATCGCCGCACGGATCGTCCGAAACTGCACATTAAGGCGCTCAGCCGGCGTCAGCGGAACAATTCGCTCGCTGGATCTGGCAGCTAGACCCGCTGGCCGCCGTCGATGTGCACCTCGGAGCCGGAAAGATAGAGCGCCTGGTTCGAACACAGGAAGAACAACAGGTCCGCGACTTCCTGCGGCTTGCCCAGCCGGCGCATTGGGATTTCGCGTTGCACGATCTCTTCAGTGCCCGGCGACAGGATCGCGGTGTCGATCTCTCCCGGGGAAACCGCATTGACCCGCACGCCGAAACGACCGAGGTCGTTCGCCATTTCCCGCGTCAGCGCGGCCATGGCCGCCTTGGATGTCGCATAGGCGGCGCTGGCAAACGGATGCACGCGTGAACCGACGATCGAGGTTATATTGACGATGCTGCCCTTGGACGCGACCAGCAACTCGCTCAATCCCTGTGCCAGCGCGATGGCCGAGAAGAAATTGACGTTGAAGATATGCAGCCAATCCTTGTAGGCCATCTCCAAGCTGGTGATCTTGCCGCCGGAGGGATGCTTGGGCGAGACCGCGGCGTTGTTGATCAGCGCGTCCAGCCGGCCGCCGGAAATTTCCCTGATATGCGGCAGGGCGGCCTGCACCTCGCCGATGTCGGACAGATCCATCTGGATGTGGTTGCGCTCACCGCCCGGCCACGGGCAGCGCGGATCGAAGGCGTGGCGGGAAATCGTCAGCACGCGCCAGCCGGCACTGCTGAAGCGCTTGACGGTGGCGTGGCCGATGCCGCGGCTGGCACCAGTCAGCAGAAGCACGTGTTCGACGTCGGACATGATCCGGCTCCTTGGCCTATTTCTCGACGCGGGCGAGGCCGGTAAGCTTCGCGCATTCATCGGCACCGGACTTGCCCGGCTTGTCAATCCTGTCAGACCATGGGCTTGCTACCATGCGTTTGTCCGTAGACCGGGTCAGGACTCGGTCTGCTGGACTATAGCCCGCGACCGAGCGGCTTGTCGCATCTTAACGATCTAGGTGACCCTGCATGAACCATGTTTTCCCTGTTCCAACGCTCGACCATGTCGTGGTGAACGCTCGCGACCAGATCGATCAGGCCGCCGATACGTATCGCCGACTAGGCTTTACCCTGACGCCGCGCGGCTACCATACGCTGGGTTCGATCAACCACCTGGCGATGTTCGGCACGGATTACCTGGAGCTGATCGCCGCTCGGCCGAACGATTCCGGCCGTCCGGAAATCCTGAACGCGCCACTCGGCTTGAACGGCCTGGTGTTCGGCAGCGAGGACGCCGATGCAACCTATGAGGCGCTGCGCCGGGCCGAGGTGCCGGTCGAGCCGCCGCAGCAATTCTCCCGCCCGGTGAAGATCACGACGGCGGCCGGCACGCAGCAATGCGACGCGGCCTTCCGCACCGTGCGGCTGCCGCGCGGGGAGGTGCCGGCGGGGCGATTGTATTTCTGCCAGCATCTGTCGCGGGAGCTGGTGTGGCGGGACGAATGGCGGCACCATGCGAACGGCGCGGTGGCGGTGGCCCGGGCGGTGATCGCAGCCGACGCGCCGGAGACGCTGGGCACGCTGTTCGCCCGCATGTTCGGCCCGCAGGCGGTGCGGGCGACCGATGACGGGTGTGCGCTATTCCTCGGGCTGTCGCGCTTCGACGTGGTGACGCCCGCGGCGCTGTGGGAGATGTTCGGCGACGCCGCGCCTGATAGCCGTGGCCGGCGCGACTACATGGCGGCGTTGACCTTCCGGACGCTGTCGCTGGATGCGGCGGAGACGGCGCTGGAGGCTGGCGGGATACGCGGCGTGGACCGGATCGGGACCAGCGTGCTGGTGCCGGCGACGGAGGCGTTCGGCGCGACGCTGGAGTTCAGTGTCTGACAACACAGCCGGTCTGGCATCAACACGACGATGGGCCGTCCTCTGGAAACGGCCGGGTCGCCAGGTAAAGCCATTCCATCGGCAACAGGCTGAACTTCACCTCCTCGGGCGGCGTCAAACGGAAGGTATCAACCGCGAAACCGGCTTCCCGCAGTCGATCGGCAAAGTCCAATCCGTAGAAACGCCGGTGATCCGGCGCATTGAAGTGCGCCTGTCGTTGCACCGGATCAGTCAATGTGCTGTCTTCGTACGTCGTCGTGCGCGTGGGATTTATCGGCACGGTCAGCAGTGCCGTGGCCCCGGGGCGCAGGACGCGGAACAATTCCCGCATGGCGCGACGATCATCGTCGACATGCTCCAGGACATGGTTGGCGATGACGATGTCATACGCGGCGTCCGAAAACGGCAGGCGGGTGATGTCGACCTTATGGGTGACGTTGGCTTGTCGGCGATCGGCCGTCTCGTAACCCGGGTTGTCGCGTAGTGCCTGCCGCAGCGCTTTCTCCGGCGCAAAGTGCAGGATGCGCTTGCCGTTCAGGCGGTTCGGGCCGTGCTGGATGGCCCAGAGCCACAGCAGCCGGTGGCGTTCACGACTGCCACAGCGTGCGCAACGAGCATCCCAGCGCGGCGGATGGCCGACACTGATCATGACGCCATGATGGCCGCAGATCGGGCAAATGCGAGCCAGCTTGCCGCCGGCGAACTGGCGATGATCGCGCAGCCATGCGCCAAGCAGGCGCCTGAAGATGACCCAACGCCCGCGCAGGTTCGCCTTCGAATGCGCGTTGAATGCGGGCGCGATGCCGCGATGGACCAGCAAGGGTCGAGCGAACTCGATTGCCGATCCGGTTGCGGCGGTTACGTCCACCCTGCGCTCTCCCGAACGAGCTGGGTAGCCCGTTCATACCAGCGGCCCGACTGTCAACAGATAGGTCAAGACTGGGGGCACTGGTATAAATCAACGACGGCAGGCCAATGAGCACGATACCGCGATTTGAGACGACGCCGAAGAAGTTACGTTTCATATGGAAGAGCCGCGGCGGGTTGCCGTGAAATGCGTCGACACCCGCTACCATCAGGCGTTGGTAATCCCGCCATCGATCGTGATCGTCTGGCCGGTGATGTACGATGCGTCCGGCGAGCAGAGAAAGCGGATCACCGAGGCGACTTCCGACGGCTTGCCGAAGCGCTTCAGCGGGATCTCCTGCCGGTAGGCCTCTCCGCGTTCGGCGATGATCGGGTCCGCCATCTTCGTCTCGATCACGCCCGGCGCGATGGCGTTCACCAGCACGTCCGGCGCCAGTTTTCGTGACAGCGCCCGAGTTCAGGCCGACGATTCCGGCCTTGGCCGCGGCATACGGCACGCGGTCCGCGCTGCCCCGCCGATAGGCCACGGAGCTTGTCAGCACGATCCGCGCCGGCTCCCGCCGGTCGAACCGGGTCGAGAACGCCACCGCCATGTCGTAGGCGTTGGTCAGGTTCGCCGCGATCGCCCGGTTCCACACGCCGTGGTCATCGGGGTCCAGGGCATCCCGCTCGAACAGCCCCGCCAGATGCACCAGCGCGTAGACCGGTGCGCCGGCGCTGTCGATCACCCGGGCGCATTCCGCTGGCGTATCCAGGGCCGAGGCGATCGTGGCCAGTCGCACCCGCCCCAGCACCTGCTGCGCCCGCGCCAGCGCCGCCTCATCGATATCGGCCATGACAACATGGCCGCCCTGGTCCATGAAGGCGCGCACCGTCTCGATCCCGATGCCTCCTGCCCCGCCGGTGACGACGATCCGCTTGCCGGTGAATACCGACACCGCTCAGGCCACCAGCGCGGGGTCGTCGAGCGTCGCCATCACCTGCACCCGGCGCATGTACCGGGGCTCTGACGGCATGTAGTCGGCGACAGCGTTATGTACCGTGCCGATATTGTCCCACATCATCAGGGTTGATCCCATCAATCTGAGCCCGGACACCCACACGCGTCACTTTTTCAAAATGCGCCACTTGGGCAAGGCATGTCCGCTGGCCGGGTGACTTGTTCGCCACAACCGTCGCAAGTGGAATTGGTTACCATTTCCCCGGCTCCCGGTTAGTCCCCGCGCCGCGCGCTATGAGGACATTTCGCGTGTAATTCGTTCAACGCCGTGGCACTCGATCGCGAATTTGGTCGAAGCCCTGCTTGATCGCGGCAAAGCGCGCTTCAATCTGGGGTTCGAATTCAAGTCGGTAAAAATATAAGGCCAATCGTTTTCGATGCCTTCGCGGACGAGTTCACCAACATACGACGGATCGATACCCTGAGACACACGTTCGCGGGCTTATTGTAGACCATTTTCAGCTGCTCCAGTCGCTCCGCCGACCATGCAGGCAGATTACCCCCGACCGCACGATCAAAGCGCTCAGGCAAAGTACGCCGTGAGTCCATGATGTTGGTGCGGATAAATCCCGGGCACAGCACCGACACCCCGATACCGCGCGGTGCCAACGCAACACGCATACCCTCGGACAGTCCGACAACACCATATTTGGTGACGTTGTATTGGCTAGAATTATGAGAGAGCAGTCCAGCGATCGAAGCGGTGGACACAATATGTCCGCCCTCGCCGTGCTGTTGGATCAACGGCCCAAAGATCTCAATTCCCCATATGACAGCCATCAGGTTTACGCCGATCGTCCAGTCCCACCCTGCATCGGTCCAAGCACCGTAAATCTCGCCGCCGCCCACCCCTGCGTTATTGACGAGAATATGCACCTTGCCATAGCGGGCGATCGTGGCCTCCGCTGCCGCTTTCAGTTCGGCCTTGAGCGAAACATCCGCCTTTACGCCATCGACATCCGCATTGGTAAGCTTCAATGCCTCGGTCGCCGCGGCGAGCGGCGCGTCCTCGATGTCGCAAAGCATGACCTTCACACCGGCCCGCGCAAGCTCAGTGGCAATGCCGAGTCCGATACCTGATGCCGCGCCGGTCACGAACGCTGTCTTCCCAGCCAGGTCTTTCATTGGCGTTTTTCGCTCCCCTTCAACGATCCATGCCCCGAACCGAGTTCCGCGAGCGTCACCGGAGCGTGGGGACCTGCCTCACAGCGATACGGACGGGCGCATATCGTATCGCCGAGTCACGCGACCAGCGAGGGGTAATCGAGCGTTGCCATCACTTGCGCCCGTCGCATGTATCGGGGCTCTGACGGCATGTAATCCGCCACCGCGTTATGAACTGTGCCGATATTGTCCCACATCAGCACGTCGCCCACCGCCCAGTGATGCGCATAGAGGAAATCCGCGCGTTCCTGATGGCGGAACAGATAATCGAGGATCGTGTCGCTCTCCTGCCGGTCCATCCCGTCGATCCACATCGTGTAGCCCGGATTGGCATACAGGACCTTCCGCCCGGTCAGCGGATGGATGCGCACCAGCGGCTGCGACACCGGCGGTTTCCTCCGTTTCTGTTCGTCGGTCAGCGCGGCTCGGCGGGAGCCTGGGCGGTGGCGCATCACCTCCCAGAATTTCTCGAAGTCATGCGTTGCGGTGCGGCCTTCCAGCTTATGCTTCAGTTCCTCCGGCAGTTCGTCATAGGCGGCGTGCATGTTGCGGAACTGCGTCTCGCCGACTGATTTGCCGTTGCGCACCGGCACCGCCTGGGCGTGCAGCACGTTCGCCAGCGCGATGTCGCGGCTGTAGGACATGTCGGTGTGCCAGCCCTGCCCGGCGTCGTTCAGCCCGACCGGCCTGCCGTCCGGGCGGATCTGGTTCGACAGGATCATGACCTCGGGGAAGTCCGGCTCGTGGAACTGGTTGGCGACGTTCACCTCCAGGTCGCCGAAGCGCCTGCCGAACGCGGCGAAAGGCCGGGGTATCGAAGCGTCTGGTTCGGAAAGCACAGCACGCCATGCCGGCCGAGTGCCCGCAGCAGGGTGCGAAAGTCGCTGTCCGACAAAGGTTCGGCCAGATCGATCGCCTCGACACGGGCCCCGAGTGTCTGGCCGCTCGGAATGATGTTCATGATCGCTGCTCCCTTCGTCAGCCGCGGTTATGCCGCCGGAGCGGCTAGCCGCACAACCGCCGCCACCACCTCGTCCGGGTTCTCCCGCGACAGGAAATGCCCGGCGCGCGGGATCAATTTTCTGTCCATGCCGCCGGTGAACAGCCGGTCGCGCGGGATCGATCCGGCCGGCGCGCCGACGCCGTCATCCTCGCCGTGCAGGACGATCGTCGGCACCGTGATCGGCGGCTGGCCGGCCAGGCGAGCCTCCAGCTCGTCGTAGGCCGGATCGCCGGCGGCGTTGCCGTAGCGATGCCGGTAGGACTGGATGGTGACATCGACGAAATCAGGATTGTCGAAGCTGGCGCGGTGGCCAGGAACGTCGCGTCATCGAACGCCCAGTTCGGTGACCACAGCCGCCACAGCAGCTTGGCGATCCCGTCGCGGTTCGCGGTCAATCCCGCCCGACCTCGCTCGGTGTGGAAATACCACTGGTACCAGTACCGATGTTCCTGTTCGGCGACGGCCGGACGGGCCGAGGCCGCGATGTCCTGGATGCCGTAGCCGGTGATCGCCACCAGCCCGCTCACCCGCTCCGGCCACAGCGCCGCCGCCACGCAGGCCGCCCGTCCGCCCCAATCATAGCCGGCCAGGATCGCCTGCTGGATCGACAGCGCGTCCATGAAGTCGCGCACGTCCGCCCCGAGCGCCGCCTGCTGTCCACTGCGAGGCGTCGCCGCGTCCAGGAACCGGGTCGGCCCGAAGCCGCGCAGCCACGGCACCAGCACCCGAAAGCCGGCGGCGGCCAGCGGCGGCGCCACCCCGTCCCAGTCATGCACGTCGGACGGCCAGCCATGCAGCAGGATCACCGCCGGCCCATCCGCGGGGCCGGATTCCAGGTAGCCGATCTCCAGGATCTTGGTGCGGACGGTTTTGTGTTCGTCCATCGGTTCTGCCTCCATCGGGTGCGCGGACAGGATCGGCGCACCCGCCATCGTGAAATGGCCTAGCCTCCGCGTTTGGTTTCGTTGCGTCTGCATTGGGTGCGCCACAATCGTATTGCGTACTCGTCAATACGCCAGGAAGCCGCCATCGACCGGCAGCGTCACGCCGGTTACGTAGCGCGCGAGATCGGACGCCAGAAACACCGCCGGACCCGCGATATCCGCCGGCTCCCCCAGCCGCCCCAGCGGGATTCGCTCCGCGAAGTTCTTCATGTAGTCCGGATTTTGTCGAGCGGCGGCGTTGAGAGGGGTGGCGATCATTCCGGGGGCGATGGCATTGACGCGAACGCCGAGCGGCGAAAGTTCGATCGCGAGGGCTTTGGTCAGGGCGCGCACGCCGCCCTTGGAGGTGGTGTAGGCCGCGGAGTTCGGCAGCGCAACGAATGACTGGATCGAGCCGATGTTGATGACCGATCCCCGCGTTGCCTTCAATTGATCCAGGAATGCGGTGACCATGTTGTACGGGCCATCGAGGTTGACCGCCATCGTGGCGTCCCAGTCGGCGCGGGCGGTGGCGGCCTCCAGCTTGCCGCGGCGAATGATGCCGGCGTTGTTGACCAGGATCGAGACCGCGCCGATATCGGCCTGGATGGTGCGTGCCAAGGCATCGCAGGCGGCTCGGTCCGACACGTCGAGCGTGTAATGCGCGGTATCGCCGCCGATCGATGATGCGACCCGCGCCGCGCCGTCCGTGTTCACGTCGGCGACGATGACTCGCGCGCCGTTGCCGGCCATGGCCCGTGCGATCCCCTCGCCGATCCCGGATCCGCCGCCGGTGACCAGGGCGAGCTTGCCGTCGAGCAGCCCCGCCATCTGTCAGCGCACCAGGTTGTTGGTGACGGCGCCGCCGGTCGCGGTGCGGCCGCCATCAACGACGTATTGCGCGCCGGTGATGTTCGACGCCAGGTCGGAGGACAGGAACAGCACCAGGTTGGCGACTTCCTCGGCCGTGCCATAGCGGCCGATCGGGATGTTGGACTGATAGCGGCTGCCGACGCTGGAGGGATCGTCGGGGTTCAGCATCGATTCCAGAGAATGGATCATCCGCGTATCGATCGGGCCGGGGCAGACGGCGTTCACCCGCACGCCGGCCCGCGCGACCTCTCCGGCCGCGGTCTTGGTCAGGCCGATCACGGCATGCTTGGAGGCGACATAGGCCGACATCCCGGGCGACGCCACCAGCCCGGCGACCGAGGCGGTGTTGACCACCGCGCCACGGCCCTGCCCGATCATCACCGGCAGCACGTGCCGCAAGCCGAGGAATACGCCCTTGACGTTGACCGCCATGACCCGGTCGAACATGTCCTCATCGTATTGATGGGTCGGCGCGACGCTGCCCTCGATGCCGGCGTTGTTGTAGAAGCAGTCGATCGAGCCGTAGGCGTCCAGCGCCAGCTTCACGTAGTTCTGCACGTCGGCCGATCGGGTGACGTCGGCGGCGACAAAGAGCGATTCTCCGCCTTGCTGGCGCAGGATGCCGGCGGTGGCCTCGCCGGCCGCCTGGTCGCGGTCCACCACCACCACCTTGGCGCCGCGGCTGGCGAAGCCAAGCGCGGCGGCACGTCCGATGCCGTTGCCCGCGCCGGTGATCAGGGCAACCTTGCCGTGGAAGTCCATTGTTTCCTCGCTTTTGTCGTGTGGCGTTCGTCGGCAGGCTAGAGCATTTGCCTGGGACTGGAAATCGCCTCGTCCGGAGCGGCATGGGTTCGGGTCGGGCTGGCGCGAACAATACGGATGGCACATTGTTTGCGTCTCGCACCTGGATGCAAGAGTGACGAGTAACCCCTAGTCGATCGCCGCTACCCGCCGATAGACCGCGTGATCGTCGATGGCAGAAGCAGCCGGATCCAGAAACTCCAGCCGCGCCTCCTCCAGGCACGCCCAGACGTACGGCAGAAGGGAGCGGGCCACCTCGATATGGAAGGCATCGGGGCTGGTGCGCCATAGGATCACCTCGGCCTTTCCCAGCAAGGTCCGCGTGCACATGCCCACCGGGAAGGCATGCGGGCCCAGGTCCAACGCGCAGAACGCATTCAGGCACCACGCCGCCCGAGGACCGGCGATTTCCAGTGCCTGCGCGCCGTGGGATACGTCAACAACGCTCGCCGAATGGTCGGCCGCCGCCTTGATCGCCCGTGCGGCCAGCGAGGTGGCATCGGCGGGCGCCAGGATCAGCCACTCGTCCGGCCCCAGCCACAGGGCTGCCCGGTCGCGGGCGGTGACCGACCGGCAGGGCACGGTCGGCAGCAACACACCGGTCGCCAAGCCGATTGCGGTTGCCGCGGCGATGCCGGCACGGACGGCGATCCGGGTTTCCGGCGCCAGCGCCGCCAGCCGGACCGAATGCGCCGAGCGAGCGACGGGCGCGGGTTGGGTTCGGCAGGCAGCAGCGGTTCGCCTGGCGGATGGTGGCCCGGGTGCGCCCATTTCCGTTCGCCCGCCTTGTCATGGAAGACCGGTTCGGTGACCTTGACGTCCACCACCGCCGAACCCGTCGACATGCGCAGCGTCGTACCAATGCGCGAACGACCCGCGGCCACCAGCGCCAGGGCAAAACCACGCCCAAGTGTCGCGCTGCGATAGGCCGAGGTGACGTGACCCAATGACGGGACCGATGGGTGCCCTTCGACCTGCCTGCCTTTTGGTCGCGCGTATTGCGGCTCGTGGCTTGCGGCAGCGCCGTGCGCGATTCCCGGGCTCGCGATGCGGTGCCAGCCTCGACGACCTGCGCGCCTTCCTCCAGCACCACCGCGGGATCGACCGGCAGCAGCCCGACCAGCTGCTTGCGATCCGCCCGCTGCATGTCTGGTCGTGACAACGATCGCTTGCCGACAAAGTCCGCTTTGGACCAGCCGATCGTCCAGTCCAGGCCGAGATCGTCCGGGATGACCGTCCCGTCGGTTTCCTGGCCGATAACGATGTAGCCTTTTTCCGCGCGCAGCACATGCATCGCATCGGTGCCGTAGGGTGTCACATCACGTCGGAGCAAGGTGTCCCACACGCTCTGGGCGTGGTTCGGCGGCAGGTTGATCTCGAACCCCAGCTCGCCGGTAAAGCTGACCCGGAACAACCGGATCGGCACGTCGCCGATATGAGCCTTCCCGCACGCTCATGTGCGGCATCGCCGCCAGATCGATGTCTGCGATGAACGGCGCCAGCAGCTTCGGCAGACCGTGGGCCCTGCACGGCGATGACCGCCCATTGCTCCGTGACCGGGGTCAGCCAAACACGCAGGTCGGAAAATTCGGTCTGCAGAAAGTCCTCCATGTGATGCAGCACGGATTCGGCACCGCCGGTCGTGGTGGTGACATGGAAGCGGTCCGCGGCAAGCCGGGCGACGATGCCATCGTCGCGAATAAAGCCATCCTCGCCCAGCAGCATGGCGTAGCGGCAGCGTCCGGCGGCCAGAGTGCTGAAATCGCCGGTATAGATACGGTTCAAGGAACGTCTCTGCATCCGGCCCGACGACCTCGATCTTGCCCAGCGTGCTGGCGTCGAACATGCCGACATCGTTGCGCACCGCCAGGCATTCGCGCGCCACGGCGGCCTCGATCGTTTCGCCTTTGCGAGGGAAGCAGCGGGCTCGCTTCCAGGTGCCGACATCCTCCAGCACGGCGCCTGGCGTCGCGATCGGCGGCCGTCGGACCGGGGCGAACAGGCGTGCCGCGATAGGGTCCGGCCAGGCTGCCGAACGTCACCGGCGTGTAGGGTGGGCGGAAACGGGTCAACCCGATCGCCTCGATCGGCTGTCCGGTCAGTCCGGCGACGGTGGTCAGCGCGTTGAGATCGGACATCTTGCCCTGGTCGGTCGCCATGCCGGTGGTGGTGTAGCGCTTGACATGCTCGATCGAAACGAAGCCTTCGCTCGTCGCGACGGCCAGGTCCTTGGTGGTCACGTCGTTCTGGAAATCGACGAAGGCCCTGGCATGCACGGGCGCCGGGGCCGGCGGCGCCGGCGGCGCCATCGCGGGAAGGCCGGCGACCGTGAAGGCATGCGGCTCGCCGCCGCCCGCGGCCAGTGCCGTCGCGCAATGCGGAGGCCAGATCGAAGACGCCCGCGCAGGCGCCCACCGACCGCGTCGTCCCGCGGACTGGTCAGGCAGGAAGCAGCCCGTGGCGGCGTCGAACCGCAGCCCGCCGCGCGACTGCGCGTGCAACTGCACCGACGGCGTCCAGCCGCCCGACAGCAAGATCGTGTCGCAGGCAATGACATCGGTTCCATTGGCCAGCTGGACCGAGTGGAGCCGCATCCCGCCCTCGGTGCGGGCGATCGTCGTCCCGGCACGCACCGGAATGCCCAGGGCCCGCACCGCCTCCACCATCTCGCTGTCGGGCTGGGGCCGCTGATCGACGACCGCGGCAATCGTGACGCCGGCGGCATGCAGGTCTGCCGCGGCGCGATAGGCGCTGTCGTCGGCGGTGGCGACCACCACGCGTTGCCCGACCCGGACGCCATAGCGATGCAGATAGGTGCGTGCCGCACCGGCCAGCATGACCCCGGGCCGGTCGTTGCCGGGAAACACCAGCGGCCGCTCGATCGCGCCGGTGGCGAGGATGACCCGGCCGGCGCGGACCTGCCAAAGCCGCTCCCGCGGCGTTGCCGGGTCGGGCACCGCGATGTGATCGGTCAGCCGCTCCACCAGGCCGATCAGGTTGTCCGGATACCAGCCGAACGCCGTGGTACGGGGCAGCAGGGTGACCAAGCCGCTCAAACGTGGCGACGGCCTCCCGCACCCAGTCGGTTGCGGCCCAGCCATCGATCGTCACCGCCGGCTCCGCCAGCAGGGAGCCGCCGAATTCCGCCTGCTCGTCGCACAGCATCACCCGCTTGCCGGTGGCCGAGGCGCCCAGAGCCGCCGCCAGCCCGGCCGGGCCGCCGCCGATGACCAGCACGTCGCAATGGGCGTATTGGTGCAGATAGCGGTCCGGGTCAGGATCGGCTGGCGCCCTGCCCAGCCCCGCCGCGCGTCGGATCGCCGGTTCATACAGCCGCCGCCAGAACGCCGGCGGCCACATGAAGGTCTTGTAGTAGAAGCCGGCGGACAACAGCGGAGCGGCCAGCCCCGCCAGCGCGCCGAGGTCGAAGCGCAGCGACGGCAAGCGGTTCTGGCTGCGCGCGGTCAGCCCGTCATACAGCTCGATCTGGGTGGCGCGCAGGTTGGGCGTGACCCGCGCGCCGCCTCGATCGAGGGTGACCAGCGCGTTGGGTTCCTCGGATCCGGCGGACAGGATGCCGCGCGGCCGGTGGTACTTGAACGACCGGCCGACCAGGTGCACGTCGTTCGCCAGCAGGGCCGAGGCCAGCGTGTCGCCGGCGAAACCCTCCAGCCGCCTGCCGTCGAAGCTGAAACGAACCGGCCGGTCGCGGTCGATCCGCCCGCCCGCCGCTGTGCGGAAGGGCTGCGTCATGATGGCCGGGTCGATGGCGGCAGCTTGTCGCCGGGTCGGCAGGTGACGGCGATCCGGTCGGTGACGGTGTCGCGCAGGCAGTTGAAGAACCGTCCGCAGCCGTGCACATGGCGCCAGCGTTCGGTATGCGCGCGCCTTTCGGGTTGTCGCGAAGATACAGATAGGCGGCCCATTCCGCATCATCGACGACGGACGGATCGGCCGGGCGAACAACATGCGCCTGGCCGCAGTAACGAAATTCGTTCTCCGGCCGAGGGCCGCACCAGGGACACGGGATCAGCAGCATAAGATGGCCACGGGCGCCGCACGCCCGTCAGTGCGCCACGGCCGCGGCGGCGGCCTCGTTGATCAGGCGGCCGGTGACGAACCGGTCCAGCGCGAAGGGGGCGGCAATCGGATGCGGCTGGCCGCGGGCGATGGTCGCGGCGAACACCTGGCCGGAGCCGGGGGTCGCCTTGAAGCCGCCGGTACCCCAGCCGCAATTGACGAACAAGCCCGGCACCGGCGTCAGGCCGATGATCGGTGAGCGGTCCGGCGTGACGTCGACGATGCCGCCCCAGTTGCGCAGCATGCGCAGCCGCCGGAACGACGGGAACAGTTCGCAGACCGCGGCCAGCGTCTCGCAGGCGATGTGCAGCCCGCCGGCCTGGCTGTAGGAGGTATAGGCGTCGGTGCCGGCACCGATCACCAGCTCGCCCTTGTCGGATTGCGAGATATAGGCGTGGACGGTGTTCGACATCACCACGCAGGGCAGCACCGGCTTCACCGGCTCGCTGACGAGGGCTTGCAGCGGAAACGATTCCAGCGGCATCCGCACGCCGGCCATCGCCATCACCACGCTGGTGTGGCCGGCCGCCACGACGCCGATGCGCGGCGCCGCGATCGGGCCGCTTGTCGTTTCGACGCCGCTGACGGCGCCGGTAAGGTCGCGGCTGATGCCGGTCACGGCGCAGTTCTGGATGATGTCGACGCCGCGCGCGCTGGCCGCCCGGGCATAGCCCCAGGCCACCGCATCATGCCGGGCCACGCCGCCGCGCCGCTGCAAGGCCGCGCCCAGGACCGGATAGCGCATGCCGTCGCCGATATCCAGCGGCGGGCAGAAGGCCTTCGCCTGCCGGGCGTCAGCCATTCGTTGTCGATGCCTTGCAGCCGGTTGGCATGCACATGGCGCTTGAACACCTGCACGTCGTGATGCGTGTGCGCCAGCATCATCACGCCGCGCGGCGAGAACATCACGTTGTAATTCAGCTCCCGCGCCAGGTTCTCCCACAGCTTCAGCGCGTGATCGTACAGCGCGGCGCTTTCGGCTGCAGGTAGTTGGAGCGGATGATGGTGGTGTTGCGGCCGGTATTGCCGCCGCCCAGCCAGCCGTTGTCGAGCACCGCGACGTTGCGGATGCCGTGCTCCTTCGCCAGGTAGTAGGCCGTGGCCAGGCCGTGGCCGCCGGCGCCCACGATGACCACGTCATAGGACGCCTTGGGTTGCGCGTCCCGCCACTGCCGCTTCCAGGCCGCCCCGGCGCCGTGCCGCAGCAGGGACAGAAAGGAAAATCGTGATGCCATCCGCCATCGCGCGGCATTGTTGCCACATGGTTCCGGCGGCGGGAAGCGCGCGCGCGCAAGCAGCGAGCGCTCGCGTCTTCCGGTTCCGGCGACGGGCCGCTATAGAGTTGTCATAAGCGAGGGGACGACGATGGCCGAGTTCGACTACATCATCGTGGGCGCCGGTTCGGCGGGCTGCGTGCTGGCCAACCGGCTGAGCGAGGACGCCCGGATCAACGGTGCTGCTGCTGGAGGCCGGGCCGAAAGACAGCTCGATGTGGATCAACATCCCGGCGGGCTTCACCAAGCTGCTCAACAACCCGAAATACAACTGGAATTTTGAGAGCGAGCCGGAGCCCAACCTGGCCAACCGGCGGATCCCGATCCCGCGCGGGCGCACCCTGGGCGGGTCCAGCTCGATCAACGGCATGCTGTATGTCCGCGGCAACCCGCTCGACTACAACACCTGGTCGCAGTTCGGCAACCGCGGCTGGTGCTATGACTCGGTGCTGCCCTATTTCCGCAAGGCGGAACATTTCGAGCCGGGCGGCGACAACTCGCGCGGCCGCGGCGGCCCGCTGAACGTCGACCACATGCGCGAGCGGGCGGAGCTGCTGGACGCGTTCATCGACGCCGCGGTGGACGAAGGGTTTCCGCGCAACAAGGACTACAACAACGGCCGCCAGGAAGGCTTCGGCTACTTCCAGGTGACGCAGAAGAACGGCGAGCGCTGGTCGACCGCGCGCGGCTTCCTCAATCCGGCCCGCAGCCGGCCCAATCTGAAGATCGAGACCGAGGCGCTGGCGACGAAGGTGATGCTGGAGGGCAAGCGCGCCGTCGGCGTCGCCTACACCCAAGGCGGCGTGGCCAAGGAGGCACGCGCCAACCGCGAGGTGATCCTGGCCGCCGGCGCGGTGAAATCGCCCACATTTCCTGGAGCTGTCCGGCATCGGCCAACCGGATCTGCTGTCCTCGCTCGGCATTCCGGTGCTGCACGCCCTGCCGGGAGTCGGCGAGAACTACCGCGACCATTACGCGCCGCGGATGAACTGGCGGGTGAAGCTGCCGGTGACGCTGAACGAGCAAAGCCGCGGCCTGGCGCTGGCCAGGGAGGTGGTGAAATACTACACCCAGCGGCGCGGCATCCTGACCTTCACCGCCGGCATCGCCTTCGGCTTCGTCAAGACCCGGCCGGAGCTGGAGGAGCCCGACGTGCAATTCCATTTCGCTCATGCCAGCTATGGCAACGCGCAGAAGCGCGTGCTGGACCGCGAGCCTGGCATGACCCTGACGGTCTATCAGTGCCGGCCGGAATCGAAGGGGTCGATCCATGCCCGGTCGAACGATCCGGCGGCGGCACCGGCGATCCGGCCGAACTACCTGGCGGACCGCATCGATCAGCGCGTGCTGGTGGACGGCATGAAGATCGGCCGGCGCATCATCAACAACCGGGTGCTCGACAAATATCGCGCCTACGAAATGAATCCGGGCGACAAGGTGCAGACCGACGACGAATGGCTGCAGTGGGCGCGGGAAAACGGGCAGACCACCTACCACGTGATCGGCACATGCAAGATGGGACCCGACCCGATGGCGGTGGTCGACGACCGGCTGCGCGTGCACGGCATCGCCGGACTGCGCGTGGTCGACGCCTCGATCATGCCGACCGTGCCGTCCGGCAACACCAACGCCGCCGTCATCATGATCGCCGAAAAAGGCGCCGACCTGATCAAGTCCGCCGCCGTCGAAGACCTGCGCGCGGCTGCTTGAGGTCTGGGGCGGGGTGAGGAAGGCGAGGGCTCTGCCCTGGACCCCGCAAAGGGGCGCGAGCCCCTTTGATCCCATTTCATAAGGGGTTTCGGGAGGAGGGGGCAACGCAGGCGTTGCAACCGCCTCGGTTGCCCCCTCCTCTCCAAACCCCTTAATAAGCGGGTTCCAAGGGCTCGCGCCCTTGGCGGGTCGAGGGGCGGAGCCCTGGCCTTCCTTACCCTGCCTCAGGACTCCAGCAAGCGGCGGAGCAGTTCGACGTCTTCGGCGAAGGTGCCGTCGCGTTGCATCAGTTCGGTGACGCGTGAGACGGCGTGCATCACGGTGGTGTGGTCACGGTTGCCGAATTTGCGGCCGATTTCCGGCAGGCTGCGGCTGGTGAGTTGCTTGGCGAGGAACATCGCCACCTGGCGCGGCCGGGCAACGGCGCGGGCGCGTCGGGCCGAGGACATGTCGGTCAGTCTGATACTGTAATGTTCAGCGACTTTCTTCTGGATTTCCTCGATCGTCACGCGCCGGTCGTGCGCCTTCAGGATATCGTGCAGTACCTCGTGCGTCGCTTCCAGCGTCACCGGGCGGCCGAACAGGTTGGCGTGGGCCACCAGGCGGTTCAGCGCGCCTTCGAGCTCGCGCACGTTGGAGGTGATTTTATGGGCCAGGAACTCCATCACCTTGACCGGCACGGCGACGCCGGCCCGGGCGGCCTTTGCTTCCAGGATCGAAATGCGGAGTTCATAGGTCGTGGTATGCAGGTCCGCGACCATGCCGCAGCCGAGGCGGGTGCGCAGCCGATGCTCCAGGCCGCTGAGGTCGGAGGGCGACTTGTCGGCCGAGACGACGATCTGTTTGCCGGCCTCGACCAGGTAATTGAAGGTGTGGAAGAATTCTTCCTGCGTGTTGTCCTTGCCAATCAGGAACTGCAGGTCGTCGATCATCAGCACATCGACGTTGCGGAGATGCTCCTTGAATTCCATGGTGGACTGGCTGCGGATCGCGGCGATGAAGCGGTACATGAACTTCTCGGCCGACATATAGGCGACCGAGACGGGCGCGGCTGTGCGGTCCGTCAGTTCCCAGGCGATGGCGTGCATCAGGTGGGTCTTGCCGAGGCCGACGCCGCCATAGAGGAACAGCGGATTGAACCCGGGCTGGACGGACGTTCGGCGACGCGGCGGGAACAGGCATAGGCGAATTCGTTTGGCTTGCCGACGACGAAACCTTCGAAGGTGAAGCGCGGATCGAGCGCCGCGGCCAGCTCCGGGCGTGGATCGACGCGATCCTCCGCGTCGGCAAGGGGGGATTGGCCGGGCGGGGGGCTGGCGCTTGAGGAGGCGATGCCGGATGCAGCGGGGCCGGACGCAGCGGGAGTTGATGCCAAGGTGGATGATGCCGTTGCGCCGTTGAGCATTGGAACGCAGCGGGCGTTCGGTTCGGCCGATCCGCTCATCGCGGGCGATCGACGGTGCCGGCGTCGGTTCGCTGTCCGGGGCGGCGCCGTCGCGGGAGACGTGGTCGCGTGGTGCCGACAGGCTCTCGGCCAGCGAGATGTCCAGCGGCATGGCGGTGCCAACCCGGACATCGACCCGGCGCACGGCCGGGTTTTCCGCCTGCCACAGCGCCTTGATCCGATCGCCGTAGCGGCTTGTGACCCAGTCGCGCAGGAAGCGGGTTGGCAGGGTGACGGTCACTTCATCGCCATCGATGCCGGCGAGCGTCATTTGCCGCAGCCATGTACGGTATTCGGCGTCGCCGACTTCGGTCTGCAGCCGCACCCTGATGCGCGCCCACTGGCTCGCGAGATGTGGCATGTCCACGATCTGCGGCTCCGTCGTGGTCATCCCATGCTCCCTGCCATCGCTATCCGCATGTCAAACACAGCATCTCTTGGTTCGGCGGTGGATCGCGGCCGCCGTTGGTCGGAAAACCGGGTCAACGCGAGACGCAAACCAGCTGTCTCCCGCGAAGGGTATTTCATTTACAACCAACGATCTTTCGGCTGACAAGTCACTAGTATGTCAGAGTTTCGCGGGGAGGCAATCGAAAACTGGCGTTCGGCAAGATGGCGACCCGCGAAAGCAAGAACATTACCAAATACCGCCGGTTCTAGAGCGGCTAAAACTGTCATTACCTTAGGAGTTTCTGGTGAAACGACCAGGCCTTTGCTACAAACGCGTTTAACCTCCGGAAGAGTACTGCTACCCCTAATGGCAAGTCAAACCCGTGTCGATTAGCAAAGGCCGATCGCGAAGCCGGCCGAGCCGGTTCGCCGTCCTCAGGCGCCTGGCAGCGATCTTGATCCGCGCCGACAGTCTGGACAACTTGCGGGCGATAGTATTTGCGTGAATGACGCCCTTGCCCGAGGCGCGCTGCATCTCCGGCTGCGCCGACCGCAGCGCCGCGCTCGCGGCGGATTTATCGCCGCTGGCGATCGCCGTTTCCACCTTCTTCACAAAGGTCCGCATACGGGATTTTCGCGCCTGGTTGCGCGCCGTACGGGTCAATGTCTGGCGGATGCGCTTACGCGCCGAGGCGGTATTGGCCATGAGTCTCTACAGTTCATATCGTCAGGTGACCGGCCAGTACAGGTTGTTAAGCCTGCGCCTGGAGCGGCGGAAGACGGGCCTTCTACGCAGGCTTGCCAGAGGTGTCAAGGCGGTCAATAGCAACTCATGCGTGTGAACTGGATCAAGACACCGGCCGCGACAAGCTCGGGATCAAGCCGCCATGCCGCCGTCAAATTATGATCTGAAATCGATATAATCACTGTAATCGTTATCGAAACGGTATTGCCGTTCAGCCCGGAACTCGTCACAGCACGGGCACGCCCGCCTGTTTCGCCTTCTCCTCCGGCTCGACATGGATGGTGATCATCAGGTGTCCCATCTCGGCCTTCAGCGCGTCTTCGATGCGGTCGCAAATGGCATGCGCCGCCGCGACGGTCATCGTGCCGGGAACCACCAGATGGAACTCCAGGAAGGTCAGCCGTCCGGCGTGCCGGGTGCGCAGGTCGTGCGCCTCGATCGCGCCGGCCGCGCTGTTGGCGACCAGTTCCTTGATCCGCTTCACCACCGCCGGTTCCGGCGCCGCATCCATCAGGCCGCTGACCGAGCTGGAGATCATCGCCATCCCCGACCACAGGACATAGACGCCGGTGGCCGCGGCGAGGCAGGGGTCCAGCAGCAGCAGGCCCGTGATCACCGCCAGGGTCACGCCGGCGGCGATTCCCGCCGAGGTCACCACATCGGCCATCAAATGCCGTCCATCGGCCTGCAGCGCCGGCGAGCGCAGGCGTCGCCCGACGCGCAGCAGGACCACCGACCAGACCGCGTTGATCACGGTTGCCACGGCGTTCAGCGCCAGGCCGCGGAACGGCACCGCGAGCGTCCTTGGATGCAGCCAGCTCTGCCAGGCTCGTCGAAGATCAGCAGCGCCGCGACGACGATCAGCGAGCCCTCGATCACCGCGGCGAAAAATTCCGCTTTTTCATGGCCATAGGGATGGTTGGCATCGGCCGGCCGAGCGGCGAAGCGCAGCGCGAGCCAGGCGATCAGGCTGGCGGCGACGTTGACGGTCGACTCCAACGCGTCCGAATACAGCGCGGCACTGCCGGTGATCCACCAGGCGGCCGCTTTCAGCCCAAGCACCAGGCAGCCGGCGATCATGCTGCCCAACGCGAAACGTTCGCCTTGCATCATACGATCCGCGCCCATTGCAACAGCTGCCTGGCTGGACCCGGTGCGGCCGATCATGTTGCTTGCCAACACGACAATCCGGACCGGTTTCAAGCTGCCAGCCGGCCGCCGGTCGGTCTAGTGTGGTCGGTTCCAAAGTGCCGCCACCAGCTTTGGATGAAACGCCATAGCGGGCTTCGGAACCGCGCGCCGCACTGCGAACGGTGGCCTGGCATGGTGCTGCCGGTCGGTTCAGACGTAAGTCAGGCGGCTGATTTAGCCGTCCGGAATCATGCGGGGCGACGGATTCGTCTCTGGCTTCGGAACATCGTCGCCGTCTTGGACCGCATCGCGTTGCAATTATCGAAATAATTTCACTTATCGGATGGACGACCGAGTGCCTCGGCTGCTAGACACGGTCACCCGACGCTGCCCGATGACCGCAGTGTCGGTGGAAAGTTTTTCCCGTTACTGGTTGCAGACGAACAATTCTCCTTGTTTTGAAGAGCGCTTGCGGCAATTTCTTGTGGCGACACTTCAGCAGCCGCGCTATCCACCAGCAGGTCTCCAAAGGAGAGTTTTATGCATCGCCTGCTGAGTGTCGTCACGGCCATGAGCATACTGTCCGCCCAGCCCGTGCTGGCAGCGCGGCAATGCGCCTCCTTGACCGACCAGTCCGCGTTCGAAGTGCAGGCGTTGCGCAGTGAACTGATGGTGCTGGCAACCGGTTGCCACGAAGATAGTCGTTACAACGACTTCATCCGGCGCTACCAGAGTGACCTGCAGGCCAACGAACGGGCGATCGACGCTTATTTCAAGCATCGGTATGGCCGCGCCGGCCAGACCGAACACGATCGCTTCGTCACCGAGCTGGCGAATGCGATGTCGCGTCAGGGCAGCGACCTGGGTGGCGATTTCTGTCCGCGCAATGGCCTGATGTTCAACGAGGTGTTGGCGCTGCCGTCAGCGTCGGCGCTGCCGGATTACGCCGCGGGCAAAGATCTCGTCCCGGCCTCGGTCGAGGTCTGCACACCGGCTTCCACGCCGGCGGCGAGAAGCCGCAAGCTCGAAGCGAAACGAGTTAATCATACCGAGGCAAAAGTTGCCAGCAGCCACAAGTAATCCTGATCGGCGACCTATCGAATCCTTGATCGAGGCGCCTGCGACATGCCTCGGTAGCGGCCTTCATGGCGCGGCAGGCGACGCCGGAAACGGTCTGCCTCGGAGATAATGGCGGACGCGTCAGTCCGGCAAGCGCAAACCTTGGCGCTTATCCTTTGGCCGCCGGTCCGGGTGGAGTGACGGTGACGGCGATGCGAATGACGGCGCCGCCCGGGACCAGGCTTACGGTGAAGCTGTCATTGCCGGTGAACCCGCGGTCCGGCGTATAGTCGATGCGCGTCTCGTCGCCGACCTCATGGATCATGACGGTGCCATGGGTGGGGCGTGCCGAGCAGCAGGCCGACGTCGAACGCCTTGCCGCCGGGTTGTTGCACGGGCAGGCCGCACCATCCGCCGTCGTTGCCGACCTTGAGCGCGGTGTCCGTCGTCTGTCCGTCCGCCGGCTTTACTTTCTGCACCTCGCAGACCTTTGCGCCGCCGGTGATGTCGGCTGCATAGACCCGCGTGCCGGATGCCGGCGGAGCCGGCGGCTTGGAGCAAGCCTGCAGCAGCCATGCCTGCCGTGAGAATGGCGATCCACCCGGCATGTCGCGGGTTTGGCCGGTATTCGGTCATATCGTCTGCGCCTCTGGTTCAAGGAATGCCTGGTCGGCATACGGCCGATTCGCGGCCGCTTGCGCGGCTGCAGAGACATACCGCGTGCAGCGGTCAGAGCAACATCGGACTGAGTGCCCGTTCGAGAATGCGCTACGGCGAGCGAAGCCTGCGTGGGCCTCGAGAACCGGCGCCGAGCGGCCAGTGAGCACGTGAAGCGCAGAAAGCCGCGTCAGCTGGCCGCAATAGTACGCATGATCAAACCGGCACTGAGCGGAACAGCCGTGGCCGATCCTGTTGCTCATAGATCCCAGGGCACTCGCGGCTGAGTTGGCGGTGTGATCCATCTGTCGCTGCGCCGCTTCGGGAGCTTGGGCGGCCGATTTCCGCGGCGATTGCGGTAACGGGGACAGGCTGATGCCGCAGTTTTGCTGAAAATTAATGTCGGATTGGCTGCCGACGTTCGCGCTTTCGGCAAGTAGGCTATGTTGGCATATGTCCAACGTCCGGTGGTCGGTGCGCGATCGGTCAGCCGCCGCTGCGCCTTGCCCCATGAAGCCCCGTCCCCAAGGCCCGCCTACACTTCCAGCGCTGAATGCGTCGGGGGCTCCGCCACGATCCCGCCAGCCAGGCCGCGGCGATGACACAGACGCCGCACCAGGATGGCGATGAACCAGACCGCACCCAGCTTTCAGGACCTCATCCTCCGCCTGCAGGCCTTCTGGGCCCGCCAGGGCTGCGTCATCCTGCAGCCGTATGACGTCGAGATGGGCGCCGGCACGTTCCATCCCGCGACCACCCTGCGCGCGCTGGGGCCGAAACCCTGGCGCGCCGCCTACGTGCAGCCAAGCCGCCGCCCGACCGATGGCCGCTACGGCGAGAACCCGAACCGGCTGCAGCACTACTACCAGTTCCAGGTGATCATGAAGCCAAGCCCGGCGGACGCGCAGGAGCTGCTGCTGGCCAGCTACCGCGAGATCGGCCTGGACCCGCTGCGGCACGATTTCCGCTTCGTCGAGGACGACTGGGAAAGCCCGACCCTGGGCGCCTGGGGCCTGGGGTGGGAAGTCTGGTGCGACGGCATGGAGGTCGGCCAGTTCACCTATTTCCAGCAGGTCGGCGGCATTCCGGTGACCTGGCCCAGCTTCGAGATGACCTACGGCCTGGAACGCCTGACGATGTATGTGCAGGACCGGGAGAACGTCTTCGACCTCGATTTCAACGGCGCCTCGGGCGACCAGCGCGTCACCTATGGCGACGTGTTCCTGCGCGCCGAACGGGAATACAGCGCGTACAACTTCGAGTTCGCCGACACCGCGATGCTGTCCCGGCATTTCGCCGACGCCGAAGCCGAATGCGCCGCGCTGCTGGACCGCAAGCTGGCCCTGCCCGCCTACGACCAGTGCATCAAGGCCAGCCACCTGTTCAACCTGCTGGATGCGCGCGGCGTGATCAGCGTGACCGAGCGGGCGAGCTATATCGGCCGGGTGCGCGCGCTGGCGAAAGGCTGCTGCGAGGCCTGGGTGGCGGGCGAAGCGGCGTGACAGTCGGACCAGGAGAGCCGGTCTTCGGCACCGACCATCGAGCAGCGGGAGCGTCGATATCGACGCAAAAGTCGCCCGCGATGCTGGCCGCGGGGATAGGCAAATGCCGTGCGCGGTCTGCCGCGAACGAGTCACATCAGACCACAGCTGCCTGTATGACGAAAACGGGTATCCACGTTGACCATGCAGGCGATCCTCATGCCGTGTGGTGCCAAAAGCCTTGTTCTACCATAGTTGGTCAGCTATCTACCTACGATGACCAGGAGTGGTCATGGGCGCGCAACTGAACATCAAGAGCGAGGACGCCTATCGTCTGGCCTCCCGCCTGTCGGAACTGACGGGCGAAAGCCTGACAACGGTCGTCACCAAAGCGCTGCGAGCCGAACTGGACCGCGAGCAGCGGCAGCGTGACAAGGCCGCGCTGAAGACGCAGGCTGCTGGCGATCGCGGACGAGATCAGGGCGAACATGCCCGACGATGTGACCTCCGATCACATCTGGCTGTACGATGACAGAGACGGGCCTTCCGCGGTGATCCTCGACGCCTCGGCGGTTCTCGCGATCGTGCTGCGGGAACCTGATCGAGCGCGCTATGTCGACGCTATTCTGGGCGCCACGCCGCGTCGCATGTCGGTCGCCAACTGGCTGGAGGCGATCATGGTGGTGGATCGCAGGGGTATCGCCGTTGCCGATCAGCCGGTTTGAGGATTTCGTGCGTGATGCGCGAGATCGAGTTGATGCCGGTATCGGTTTCGCAAGCCGGCGATCGCTCGCGGCGCCTGGCGGATGTACGGCCGCGGCACCATCCAGCGCGAGCTGAACTATGGCGATTGCTTCGCCTATGCGCTCGCCAAGGAGACCGGCGAACCCCTGCTGTTCAAGGGCAACGATTTCGCCCAAACCGACGTCGAGCCGGCGCTGAAAGACTGAACGATGGCGGAACTTTTCATCGAACTGTTCAGCGAGGAAATCCCCGCCCGCATGCAGCGCGGCGCGGCGGCCGAGCTTGAACGCGCCATCACCGCGGCCCTGAGCGCCATCGCTCCCACCAGCGACCGCCACCTGGTTCGGCCCCCGCCGCATCGCCCTGCGCGCCGAGGTCGCCGGCCGAGGTCGCCGCCGCCAGCTACCATCGAACGCGGCCCGCGCGCCAACGCGCCCGAGCAGGCGCTGACCGGCTTCCTGCGCAAGCACAACGCGCAGTCGCGACCAGCTCCGCCAGGAAGGCGACTACTGGGTGCTGGAGAAACGCGCCGCCGCCGTCTCCGCCGCCGACCTGATCGCCGGCGCCATGCCGGGCCTGCTGCGCCGCTTCCCGTGGCCGAAATCCATGCGCTGGGGCGGCACAAGCGGCTTCGTCTGGGTCCGCCCGCTGCGCCGCATCATCTGCCTGCTGGACGGCGCGGTCGTGCCGTTCGATCTGCGCGACGGCGCCGATGACGGCCACGGCCTGGCCAGCGCCAACCTGACCGAGGGCCACCGCTTCCACGCCCCCGGCGCCTTCGCCGTCACCGGCGCCGCCGACTGGCGGCGACACAGCTGACCGCGCACCGGGTCCTGGTGGACGCCGCCGACCGCAAGCGGGTGATCGCCGACCGGATCGCCGGCCTCGCCGCCGAGAAATCCCTGACCGTGGTGGACGACCCCGGCCTGCTGGACGAGGTCGCCGGCCTGGTCGAATGGCCCGTGCCCCACCTCGGCCGCATCGCAGACGAGCACATGGATCTGCCGCCGGAGGTGATGCAGGTCTCGATGCGCGTCAACCAGCGCTATTTCGCGCTGCGCACGGCGGACGGCGCCGCGGCCCCCTGGTTCGCCTTCGTCGCCAACATCCAGGCCGAGGACAACGGCGCCGTGATCATCGCCGGCAACGAACGCGTGCTGCGCGCCCGCTTCGCCGATGCTCGGCATTTCTGGGACCTCGACCGCAAGACGCGGCTGGAAACCCGCATCCCGGCGCTGGACAAGGTCACCTTCCAGGCCAGGCTCGGCACCCAGGGCGACCGGGTGCGGCGGCTGATGCGGCTGGCGGCGGCGATCGCCCCGCTGGTCGGCGCCGATCCCGACCAGGCCGCGCGCGCCGCCGAACTGGCGAAGGCCGACCTGGTGACCGGCATGGTCGGCGAGTTCCCCGAACTGCAGGGCGTCATGGGCCGCTACTATGCCCTGCATGACGGCGAGGCGCCGGCGGTCGCCGATGCGATCCGCGACCATTATGCGCCGCGCGGCCCGGCCGAGCCGGCGCCGTCCGCCCCGTTTCGATCGCCGTCGCGCTGGCCGACAAGCTGGACCAGCTGGCCGGCTTCTTCGCGATTGGCGAAAAGCCGACCGGCTCGGGCGATCCCTATGCGCTGCGCCGCGCCGCGCTGGGCGTGATCCGCATCATCCGGGAGAACGGCCTGCGGCGTTCATCTGCGCCCTTTGCTGCCGCCGCGGCCGAACAGGCGCCGCTTGGCGAGACGGCTCCAGCCAGCTGGTCAGCAGCTTGTTCGAGTTCATCATCGAACGCCTGGTGGTCCAGCTTCGCGCCGACGGCGCCCGCTATGACGTGCTGAACGCCGTGTTCGGCGCCAAGGTCTCGGCAACCAGCAGGACGACGACCTGGTGGCCCTGCTGGCGCGCACCGAGGCCGTGGCCGCGCTGCTTGCCGCTCCGGATGGCGCCAACCTGCTGACCGCCTACCGCCGCGCCGCGAACATCCTGCGGATCGAGGAGCGCAAGGACGGCCCGCACGACGGTTCGCCCGATCCGGATCGTCTCCGTGAACCGGCGGAGATCGGGCTGGATCACCGCCCTGCAGCGCATGCACGAAGTGACCGGTCTGCTGCGAGCGAGGAGTACTACGGTCCGCCATGACGCATGATGGCACGGCTTCGCGCGCCGCTGGATGCGTTCTTCGAAAAAGTGACCGTGAACGCCGCGGAGCCGGATTTGCGCCGCAATCGTTTGCGTTTGCTCGACCAGGTCCGATCTATCATGGACCAGATCGCTGATTTCTCCCGTATCGAAGGCTAGATGAGGGTCCGCATGACCAAGTGGGTTTACAGCTTCGGCGCCGGTCACAATGAAGGCCGAGCGGATATGCGCAACCTGCTGGGGGGCAAGGGCGCGAATCTGGCGGAGATGGCCTCGATCGGCCTGCCGGTCCCGCCGGGCTTCACCATCACCGCCGATGTGTGCACCGCGTTCTACGACAACGATCGAAAATATCCGGAGGATCTGAAGGAGCAGGTCGATGCCGCCCTGGCTGCGGTGGAGAAGGCCGTCGGCCTGAAATTTGGCGACAAGGCGCATCCGCTGCTGGTCTCCGTCCGCTCCGGCGCCCGCGTGTCGATGCCCGGCATGATGGACACCGTGCTGAACCTCGGCCTGAACGACATGACCGTCGAGGGTCTGGCCAAAGCCGCCAACGACGCCCGCTTCGCCTGGGACTCCTATCGCCGCTTCATCCAGATGTATGGCTCGGTCGTGCTCGGGCGTGGACCACCACCGGTTCGAGGAGATCATCGAGCACGCCAAGCTTGACGCCGGCGTGATCGAGGACACCGCGCTGACGGCGGAGGACTGGCGCGGCGTGGTCGAAGGCTACAAGGACCTGGTGCAGCAGGAAACCGGCAAGCCGTTCCCGCAGGACCCGCAGGAGCAGCTTTGGGGCGCCATCGGCGCGGTGTTCGGCTCGTGGATGAACCCGCGCGCGATCACCTATCGCCGGCTGCACGACATCCCGGCCGACTGGGGCACCGCGGTCAACGTGCAGGCCATGGTGTTCGGCAACATGGGCAATGACTGCGCCACCGGCGTCTGCTTTACCCGCGACCCCTCGACCGGCGAGAACATGTTCTACGGCGAGTATCTGGTGAATGCGCAGGGCGAGGACGTGGTCGCCGGCATCCGCACGCCGCAGCCGCTGTCCTCATCGGTCGCCAAGGCCGGTGAAATCCCGCTGGAGCAGGCGATGCCGCAAGCCTACGCGGAGCTGATGGAGGTCCGCTCGACGCTGGAAAAGCACTACAAGGATATGCAGGACATCGAGTTCACCGTGCAGCAGAACAAGCTGTACATGCTGCAGACCCGCAACGGCAAGCGCACTGCCGCGGCATCGCTGCGCATGGCGGTGGAGATGGCGCGCGAAGGCCTGATCGACGAGGCCGAGGCGGTGATGCGGGTCAATCCGTCCTCCCTGGATCAGCTGCTGCATCCGATGCTCGACCCGAAGGCGCCGCGCACGCTGCTGGGCAAGGGCCTGCCGGCCAGCCCGGGCGCCGCCTGCGGCAGCGTGGTGTTCAGCGCCGACGAGGCGGAAAGCCGAGCCGCCAAGGGCGAGGCGGTGATCCTGGTCCGCATCGAGACCAGCCCCGAAGACATCCACGGCATGCATGCCGCCCAGGGCATCCTGACGACGCGCGGCGGCATGACCAGCCATGCCGCCGTGGTCGCCCGCGGCATGGGCCGCCCCTGCGTCGCCGGCGCCGGCGGCATCAGCGTCGACTACAACAACCAGGTTCTGGCGGCCGGCGGCAAGTAAATCCGCGCCGGCGAGATCATCACCCTGGATGGCGCGACGGGTGAGGTCTTCGTCGGCTCCGTCGCCATGATCGAGCCGGCGATGTCCGGCGATTTCGGCACCCTGATGGAATGGGCCGACAGCTGCCGCCGCATGGGCGTGCGGGCCAACGCGGAAACCCCGATGGATGCCGAAACCGCCCGCAAGTTCGGCGCCGAGGGCATCGGGCTGTGCCGCACCGAACACATGTTCTTCGACCCGGAGCGGATCCTCGCGGTCCGGCAGATGATCATCTCCAATACGGAATCCGGCCGCCGCGCCGCGCTGGCCCGGCTGCTGCCGTTCCAGCGGGAGGATTTCCGGCAGCTCTTCACCATCATGGCCGGGTTGCCGGTGACGATCCGGCTGCTCGACCCGCCGCTGCACGAATTCCTGCCGCATGCCGACGCAGGAAATGCAGGAAGTGGCGGACTCGCTGGGCACCGATGTCGACACCATCCGCCAGCGCGCCGCGGAACTAGCCGAAGCCAACCCGATGCTCGGTCATCGCGGCTGCCGCCTGGGGATCGCCTATCCCGAGATCTACGAGATGCAGGCCCGCGCGATCTTCGAAGGCGCGATCGCCGTGGCGAAGGAAACCGGCAAGCGCGCCGCATCCGGAGATCATGATCCCGCTGGTCGGCATGAAGAAGGAACTGGAGATCACCCGCGCCCAGGTGGACAAGCGTCGCCGCGGAGGTCTTCACGGAGGCCGGCATGAAGATCGAATACAGCGTCGGCACGATGATCGAGCTGCCGCGCGCCGCGATGCTGGCCGACAAGATCGCCGAGGTCGCCGATTTCTTCAGCTTCGGCACCAATGACCTGACGCAGACGGTGTTCGGCCTGTCGCGCGATGATGCCGGCAAGTTCCTGCCGCGGTATGTCGAGGCGGGGATCCTGCCGAAGGACCCGTTCGTCTCGATCGACGTCGAGGGCGTCGGCGAGATGGTTCGCATCGCCGTCGGAAAAGGGCCGCGACACCAAGAACGACGCTGAAGCTGGGCATCTGCGGCGAGCATGGCGGCGATCCGGCTTCGATCGCGTTCTGTGAGCAGGTCGGGCTGGATTACGTGTCGTGCAGCCCGTTCCGCGTGCCGGTCGCCCGTCTGGCGGCGGCGCAGGCGGCGTTGGGCGTGGGCGGCGACCGGACGGCGTAGGCGCGGACTTGACGGGAAACGGCCGCGCCTTGACGTCGAAACGATCATTTATTTCAAACGCCGGTCGGTACCAGATGGATGGAAGCGTCGACCGCGGTAGCCGGAATGGACCCGAAGCCGACATCGCTGACCGAGCACCTCAGGCGTGTCCTCGACCGGCGCTGTGATGGTTCGCGACTGAACTTTTTATGGCACACTCAGCTGTCGGTCGAACTCGACGGTCTATCAGCGCGGTCAAGTCACCAAATCTTGAAAGAAACCGTTTCAGGAGAGGAGAATTGTTGGCCCTGCGATATCCGATTACAAGATCGATCGTGGGTTGCTCACCCTTCAAGCGACGACTGACAATGGACCGCGGCAGGAAGTCCTCGATAGACGCCGGCAACAAAGCCACGCCTCTCTCCGACTCAACCAACGAAATGGCCATGGCGAAATTGTCGATCTCAAGATGCGGGACGAGGTCAATGCCGGATCGTTTCAGATATTCGTTTACAGCGCGACGTAGTACGCGCGGGACAGGCGATATACCAATGAATGTTTCGCTTGCAAGCGCGTGCGGATCAAACGCCTCGTCCAACGCGAGGGGATGATCCGCTGGTAGAATAGCGACGAGAGGCTCCTTTGCTACCACTCTATACTCGAGATCCGGGCCCGGTTCCGGGCGCAGGAACGCCAAGTCGAGCCTTCCGTGCTGGAGGTCGTCTGCGAGCGTCGTCGAGAATCCGCTGAAAATCCTCAGTTCGACGTTCGATAACTCGTCTCGAAGGATGCTTGTAGCGGCGGGAATACAATCGACTTCGTGCCCGACAAGAAAGCCCAGTGCGAAAATTGGCTTAATAGGATGCGCCATCCGTCGCGCCGCCTCTGCGGCAGCGTCCGCTTGCGCGAGCACCAGCCGTGCCTGGTCGAGGAACACGCGACCAGCGGCGGTCAATTTAATCCCGCGCACACTGCGGCTCATAAGCTGAACGCCGACTTGACGTTCAAGATCGCGGATTTGGCGGCTCAGAGACGGCTGCGAGGTGTGCAGTGTCTTTTCAGCGGCGACTTTCAGACTTCCCTCTTCGGCGACCGCGATGAAGTAGCGAAGGTGCCGCAGTTCCATCGCCCTTTATACCTCCGAAGCATAACACTCGACTTACAAAGTCTTTTTCGCGAGCGCCAGCCAGACATAGTTGGACCCTCATAAGGCGGCCATACGGGCATCTCGGGGACGCCATGGCCGCCCGGCAGGCGCTGTCCGTGCGGCTGTCTCACTCACTTGCCTGGGAGGATTGATGTCAAAGCTTTTCACGCCGGCCACTATTGGGCCTTATACCCTCTCCCATCGTGTTGTCTTCGCGCCCATGACCCGGCTGCGGTCAGACGCAATTGATACGCCACTGCCGATGATGGCGGACTTCTACAGACAGCGCGCTTCGGCGGGTGGCTTCCTGATCGCGGAATCCGCCGCCATCTCGATCTCCAGTCGTTCGTACTACGGCGCGCCCGGCATCTATCGCCGGAACATGTTACCTGGCTGGAGAACGGTGACTGAGGCGGTCCACGCAAAGGGAAGCCGCATCTTTCTTCAGGTCTTTCATGGCGGCCGCCAGAGTCACAGCGACATAACGGGTGGCGCTATGCCCGTCGCACCTTCTGTCGTGCCCTTCAAGGGGATGGCAAAAACGGCGAAAGGCTTTGTCGACTCGGGACCATTCCGCGCGCTCGAATCGAAGAGATTCCAGGGATCTTGGCCGACTTCCGTCACGCGGCGCGGTTAGCGCTCGAAGCCGGCTTTGACGGCGTCGAATTGCATGGGGCCAATGGCTATCTTGTCGATCAGTTCCTGCAGGACGGCTCCAATAAGCGCACCGATGGCTATGGCGGGCCGATTGAGAACCGGGCGCGCTTCCTGCTCGAAGCGCTCGGGGAACTGATCGCAGTGTTTGGCGCCAACCGTGTTGGCCTGCGCCTGTCGCCGGAGGGGCAGTGGGGCGACGTTCACGACAGCGATCCGAGCGCCACGTTCGGCTGGCTTGCGGAGCGGCTGAGCAGCCTTGGCCTCGCCTATCTCCACGTCATCGATCCACGCATCAAGGGTGATACGACACTACATGAGGGTCGTGAGGCAGTCGCAGCCGCCTTTATGCGCAAGCACTACACGGGTACGATCATTGCCGCCGGCGGCTTCGACGGCCCAACTGCCAAAAAGATCGTCGATCAGGGCGACGCGGATTTTGTCGCGTTTGCGCGGTGGTTCTCGTCCAACCCGGACCTCCCCGAGCGTCTGCGCCACGATTGGCCCCTCACCCCTTACAACCGGGACGCCTTCTGGGGCGGCGACGAACACGGCTACTCCGATTTCCTGCCCTACCAACAAGTTGAAGCGTTACCGGAGCCAGACAGCGCGTGGGCGTTCATATGCAGTGCCGACTGTGTGCAGTGTGGCCTGAGGGGTCCCGCCCATTCAATGCCTTGTTCCCAGCCGGAAGGGAGCCGAGCATGCCTCGTAGCGTAGAGTTCGCATCCCTGGCGCGGAGGAGAATATAATGTCTCGTACAGTCAGATTTGCCACAGGCCGGGGGACCGGAGGTCCTCGAATTCGTCGAGACGGAGGTTCCCGCTCCCGGCCCCACCGAGGTTCGCATCAAGGTCAAGGCGATCGGCATCAACCGCGCCGAGGCGATGTGGCGCAATGACGCGTACATCGAGCCCGTCAAGTTCCCGGCGGGTCTGGGTTACGAGGCTGCCGGCATCGTTGAGGCAATGGGCAGCGACGTCACCGGTTTTGCCGTGGGTGATGAGGTCTCCACGATCCCGTCCTTCTCGATGAACCAATACGTCACCTATGGCGAAATCATCATCATGCCGAACTATGCCGTGGTGAAGCATCCAAAGTCGCTCTCGTTTGCCGAGGCCGCTTCGATTTGGATGATGTTCATGACGGCATACGGCGCACTGATCGAAGATGCCAAGCTGACCAAGGGTGATTTTGTCATCGTTCCGGCGGCGTCCAGCAGCGTCGGACTGGCGGCAATTCAGCTCGCCAACTACGCCGGCGCGACGTCCATTGCACTGACGCGCACGTCGGAGAAGAAGCAAAGGCTGCTCGACGCCGGCGCTGCGCACGTGATCGCCACGCAAGAGGTCGACCTGGTGCAGGAGGTGATGCGGATCACCGACGGCCGCGGCGCACGCGTTGCGTTTGACCCGGTCGGCGGACCAAACTTCCCAAAGCTGATCTCGGCGCTGGCCTTCCAGGGCATCGCATACATCTACGGCGCGCTCAGCGAAGACGTCACCCCGCTGCCGGTGCTGGAGATGATCGCCAAGATGCCAATCATTAAGGCGCACAACATCTGGCTCACAAGCGGCGACGGGGCACGTCGAAAGGCTGCGGTTGCGTTTATCCTTAAGGGCCTTGAGAGTGGTGCGCTTAAGCCTGTCATCGATCGCGCATTCGCGTTCGATGAGATGGTGGACGTTCACCGCTATCTGGAGAACAGCGGCCAGTTCGGGAAGATCGTCGTGACGATGTAGCGATGCTGCTGCGTTCTGTTCGACCACGTTCGAGACAACGGGCGCCAACGCCGTGGCATTGACTTCAAATGACGCAACGACCCACAGAGTAAGGAAAACGGGTCCTGTCAGGCGCACTTTCCCGCCAACAGGATCCTAAATCAGTTACGCCAGCGCGTATTCCACCTCGGCCGTATAGACCGAAGCCTCCTTGCCCAACTGCGAGCTGAACAGGGTGAAATGCTCCACCGGCACGGGATCCGCCCGGAACAGGTTGTGCGCCTGAACGTAGGATACCAGTTTCCCTTCAGCGACGTTGTCAAGGCGAGCCAGCGAGACATGCGGCTGGAAGCGGCGCCGCTCCGGCTCCAGGCCGATGCGCTGCAAGGCGACCTCGATCTTGTTCTGCAGGTGATCGAGCTGCGGGTTCCGCTCCACGCCCACCCATAGCGCCGAACCGCGGCCGCCTTTGGTGAACGTCCCGAGACCAGCCAATGTCAGGGAGAAACCCCGGGCGCGCAGGCCGGCCAGCGCCAGGTCGATCTCCTCCGCCCGGTAGCCCGGGGTTTCGCCGATGAAGCGCAGTGTCAGATGGTAATTCTCGGGTGGCACCCAGCGGGCACCGGGAACGCCGGCACCGGCGAGCGCCGCGACCCGCTGCCGCAGCGCCCAGGGCAAATCGAGGCCGACGAACAATCTCATGCGGGTTTGGCCTCCGCCAGCAACTTTTCCACGAGCGGCAGGATTCGGGCAACAATCCGCCTCACGCCCTGCGGGTTGGGGTGCATGTGGTCCGCCTGATTGAGGTCCGCGACGGTGGCCACGCCCTCCAGGAAGAACGGGTCATACAGCACGCCGGGCCGCTTCCCAAGGCGGTCGAAAACGGCGCGGAAAGCCTTCTGGTAGTCCGGCCCTAGGTTGGGCGGTGCATACATTCCGGTCAACAATACCGGGATGTGCCTGGCGGCGAGCTGGTCCAGGATGGCGGTCAGGTTGGCCTCCATATCTTTTGGATCAAGGCCGCGCAGGCCGTCATTGGCGCCAAGCTCGACGATGGCCGCGTCGGCGCCATCGCCCAGCGCCCAGTCCAGCCGAGCCCGGCCGCCCGCGCTGGTGTCGCCCGACACGGCGCCGTCAACGATGGCGACGTCGTGGCCGTTGGCCCGCAGCGCCGCCTGCAGTTGCGATTCGAATCCATCCGCGTGCGGCAGGCCATAGCCGGCGGACAGCGAATCGCCCAGCACCAGCAGCCGGGGCGGTGCCGGCGACGCGACGACCGGCACCAGGATGCCTAACAAGAAGATAAGGTGGGTCAGGGCCGATGCGGTCACCCAACGGCCCTTCCGTCGAGAGCCCAGGTTCCAATATAGCGAGGCGATGGATTCCATTCCGCTCTCTCCGCTCCCAGCCGATACGACGCCGCTTGTGCGGATCAGCAACCTCCGCCTGACGGTGCCGTCCGCCGCCGGGCCGGTCAACATATTGCGTGGCATCGATCTGCAGATCGGCCGCGGCGAGGCGGTTGGTCTGATCGGTCCCTCCGGTTCAGGCAAGACCAGTCTGCTGATGGTGCTGGCCGGCCTGGAAAAGGCCACGTCCGGCAGCGTGCTGCTCGACGGCCGCGAAATCACCAGCCTCAACGAGGACGCTCTGGCTCGTCTGCGGCGCGAGCGCATCGGCATCGTGTTCCAGGCGTTTCACCTGATCCCCACCATGACGGCGCTGGAAAACGTCGCCATTCCCTTGGAACTGGCCGGCGTCCGCAACGCCGCCGCCCGGGCGGGCGCGGTGCTGGACGCCGTCGGCCTGAGCCACCGCCTGACGCACCTGCCTGGCCAGCTTTCCGGCGGTGAGCAGCAGCGGGTCGCCCTGGCTCGGGCCTTTGCGCCGGAACCCGCGCTGCTGCTGGCGGATGAGCCGACCGGAAACCTTGATCACGCGACGGGCGAGACGGTGATCGATCTGCTGTTCGCCCTGCGACAGCGCAACGGAACCACGCTGCTGCTGATCACGCATGACCGCGATCTGGCAGCCCGGTGCGATCGCCAGGTGCATCTGTCGGATGGCCAGGTGGATCAGGCGGTGGCGGCCTGATGCTGGCGCTGACCCTGGCCCGCCGAGAACTGCGTGGCGGCGTGCGCGGGCTGTGGATCGTCGTGCTGTGCCTCGCCCTCGGTGTCGGCGTCATCGCCGCCGTCGGCACCTTGCGCGCGGCGGTGGACGCTGGTCTGGCCGCCGACGGTCGCACGCTGCTGGGTGGGGACCTGGAGGTCGACGGGGGATCGCAGCCGTTGCCTGACGCATTGCGCGATTGGCTGCACGCACGTGGGGCGACGACATCCGACGTAATCCAGATGCGTTCGATGCTGGTGTCGCAAGGTGGATCATCCTCCGGCGAGCGGCAACTCATCGAGCTGAAGGCGGTGGACCAGAACTGGCCGCTGGTCGGCAGCGCGGGCATTTCGCCGCCGCAGTCCCTGGTTCAGGCGCTGGGACACCAGCTTGTGGGGCAGCAACCAGCCGGGTCCAAGCCGGCGACGCCGGATGAGCGGAACGCGCCCTACGGCTTGCTGGCGCAACAACTCGTGCTGGACCGGCTTGGCTTGCACATCGGTGACACTGCGCGTCTGGGCACCGCCATAGTTCGCATTTCCGGGGTGCTGACGCAGGAGCCGGACCGTATTGCGACGGCCTCGATCCTCGGGCCGCGGGTGTTGATCTCGGCCGCTGCGCTGGCCGGAAACGGGACTGATCTCGCCCGGCTCCATGGTTCGCTATGGGTTGCGCCTGACGGTCGCGAACCCCGCGGTGCTGCCAGGGCTGATCCAGGATATGCGGAAGGCGTTTCCGAACCAGGGCTGGCGTATTCGCGATCCAAGCGACGCCGCCCCTGGGGTCAGCCGCTTTATCGACCAGATCGCGCTGTTTCTTTCGCTGGTCGGGCTGACCTCTCTGCTGGTCGGCGGGATCGGCGTCGCCAACGGCGTGCGCGCCTGGCTGGACGCGCGGGCGCAAACCATCGCCACCTTGCGCTGCCTGGGTGCGTCGTCTGGATTGGTTTTTGCCGTTTGCCTGCTCCAGGTGCTGGGGCTTGCCGCTTTGGGCATCGTGCTCGGGCTCGCCGCCGGTGCGACCCTGCCGCTGGTTGGCGCGCGCTTCCTGGCCGGTATCCTGCCTGTGCCGCCGGTGCTCGGGGTCTATCCGGCTCCACTGCTGCTGGCGGCTGCCTATGGGTTGCTGACCGCGCTGTGTTTTGCTCTGTGGCCGCTGGGCCGAGCGGCGCGGATTCCGGGGGGCGCGCTGTTTCGGGATGCGCTGATGCCGGAGGGCACGCGTCCCTCTCCACCGCTGATCGTGGCGAATCTGGTACTGGCCCTGGCGCTGGTCGGGCTGACGGTGGCGACCGCCACCGATCGCGGTTTCGCGTTGTATTTCTGCGGCGCCGCCATCCTGACCCTGGCGCTGTTCCGTGCTGGTGGCGTGGTTGTAATGCGCCTCGCCCGGGCGGCCCCGGCACTGCCCGGGCCCTCGGTCCGGCTGGGGGTCGGCAATCTGCACCGACCCGGCGCGCCAACGCCACTGCTGCTGCTCTCGGCTGGGCTGGGCCTGTCGACTCTGGCCGCGGTGGCGCTGATCCAGGGCAACATGCAGCACCAGATCCAGGAACAGCTGCCGTCGAATGCACCGAGTTTCTACTTCGTTGACATCCAGAACGACCAGCTTGGGGCGTTCGAGTCGCTGGTGCACGCCCAGCCCGGCGTGCATGAGGTGCATCAGGTGCCGTCGATGCGGGCGCGCATTGTCGCGGTGAAGGGCGTGCCGGCCGAGGACGCGGTGACGACGCCGGAAACCGCCTGGGCGCTGCGCGGCGATCGCGGCCTGACCTACGCGGCGACGCCGCCCGAAGGCACCCGCCTCGTCGCCGGCTCTTGGTGGCCACCCAACTACGACGGCCCGCCGGAGGTTTCCTTCGACGCCGGTTTGGCCAAGGGCTGGCATGTCGGGATCGGCGACGTCATCCGGGTCAACGTATTGGGCCGCGACATCGACCTGAAAATCGCCAATCTCCGTGACATCGCCTGGCAGTCGCTGTCGATCAATTTCTTCATGGTCGCGAGCCCGGGCCTGCTGGCCCACGCGCCGCACAGTCATATTGCGACGGTGCGGGTGGATGACGCCCATCAAGGCCAGCTGCTGCGGGTGGTGACGGACGCGTTGCCGAACGTGACCGGCATCCGGGTGGAGGACGTTCTGACAGCGATCTCCACGCTGCTGAACCAGATTGCCGCGGCGCTGACCGCGACCGGTGCACTGACCCTGGTCGCCGGGACGTTCGTGCTGGTCGGTGCCGTCGCCGCCGGTCAGCGTCGGCGGCTGCGGGAGGCGGTCATCCTGAAGACCCTGGGGGCCACCCGCCAGCAGATCCGCACCGCCTGGCTTACCGAATTTGGCCTGCTTGGGCTGGTCTCCGGGGTCATCGCCGCGGTTGTCGGATCGGCGGCGAGTTTCGGGGTGACGAATTACATTATGCACACGGACTGGATATTTCTTCCTGTTACACTTATTTCCGTGCTTGCGGGAGCGCTCGCAATCATGCTGCTGTTCGGTTATGCTGGAACCGCTGCTGCGCTGCGGGCCCGGCCAGCGCCGCTTCTGAGGAACGAGTAGCGTGATCAGCGGGTCCTCGTCGGATGATGTCTGCCTGGCTCTGCTGAAGGAGCACTTTCAAGGCCCGGTCCATCGCCTGCCGGAAGACCGCTGTCGGGCGGTCTTCGCGTAGCGGGAATGATCGGGTATAACCAACACGGGCTTAATGCCCGAAAGGAAAAGGGAACCATGGCTTACAGTCCGGATTTCCGGGCCTATCCAAGGACATCCGCCGCTACGTCGGCCGCCGTACTCGACGCCGGTCTTCGGGCTTATATGCTGCGGGTCTACAATTGGATGGCGTCCGGTCTGCTGCTGACTGGTGTGGTCGCGTTCATGATCGCGAACACCAGCCTGATCAACGCGTTCTATCCGGTGGTGCAGACGCCGTTCGGCTTCGCCCACCAGCCCACCGCGCTGGCAATGATCGCGATGTTCGCGCCGCTCGCCTTCGTGCTGGTGCTGTCGCTGGGCGTCAACAAGCTGTCCACCACAGCGGCGCAGGCTCTATTCTGGGTGTTCTGCGCGGCCATGGGCGCCAGCCTGACCAACATCTTCCTGGTCTATACCAGCGAGTCGATCGTGCGGGTGTTCTTCATCACCGCCGCCACCTTCGCCGCGACCAGTCTGTATGGCTACACGACCAGGGCCGACCTGAGCCGGATGGGAAGCTTCCTGATGATGGGCCTGTTCGGCATCATCATCGCCAGCCTGGCGAACATGTTCTTCCAAAGCAGCGCCCTGCAGTTCGCCGTCAGCATCATTGGCGTCGTGGTCTTCACCGGCCTGACCGCCTATGACACGCAGCGGATCAAGTCCAGCTATGTGCAACTGGCCTATGCCGACGGTGCCGACGGCGCGACCAAGCGGAGCGTTTACGATGCGCTCAGCCTGTATCTTAATTTCATCAACCTGTTTATGCTTCTGCTGCAGCTTCTTGGTAACCGCAACAACAACTAGCGGACCCGGCTGCCGAACCTTTAAAGGGCGGGGATGTTCCCCGCCCTTTTCATATGTTTTTCCTTAGTTCGACTTTGGCCATTTAGCAGCAGTGATAGTGGCCTGCTGGTTGGGTGGCGGAGCGGATGGATATAGCCTGACGGGTCTCTGCCAGGAGAAGCCGCCATGCTGCATGTGCCCACTCGCTTCGCCGCGATCCTTGTATCATTTGCCCCGGTGTTTGTGCAGGCGCGGACCTGGCAGACCGCGCAGATGCTGATGCTGGGGGCACTGCTGGTGCCGGGCCAGCGCACGGTGTGCAGCATTCTGCGCGTCATCGGGCTACGCCAGGAGCGGCACTTCGTGACCTATCATCGGGTGCTGAGCCGGGCTGTCTGGGACAGCCGGTTGGCGGCGCGTCTGCTGCTGGGTTTGCTGCTGAAGACGTTTGCGCCGAAAGGTCCGGTGCTGTTGGGCGTGGACGACAGCATTGAGCGCCGCCGCGGCAAGCGGATCAGCGCCAAAGGCATCTATCGTGATCCGGTGCGGTCCTCGCGATCGTTCTTCGTCAAGACCAGCGGGCTGCGCTGGTTGAGCCTGATGCTGCTGAGCCCGATGCCGTGGGCTGGACGGGTCTGGGCATTGCCATTCCTGACCGTGCTGGCGCCGTCGCAGCGGTATTGTCAGGAGCGTGACCTGCGGCACAAAACGCTGATCGACTGGGCACGGCAGATCGCTCTGCAAGCTCGCCGCTGGCTGCCGGAGCGCGAGATCGTGCTGCTCGGCGACAGCAGCTTTGCGGTTCTGAACCTGCTGGCAGCGCTGATCCATCACGGCGTCATTGGCGTGACACGATTGCGTCTCGATGCGGCCCTGTACGAGCCCGCGCCGCCACGCCAGCCAGGCGTCAAGGGGCGGCCACGGAAGAAGGGTGACCGCCTGCCGAGCCTGGCTCAGGTGCTGACGGATGCCAGCACATGCTGGCAGTCGATCACCGTCAGCAGTTGGTATGGCACGTCCGAACGCTGCCTGGAGATCTGCTCGCAGACCGCGGTGTGGTTCCACAGCGGCCAGACGCCGCTGCCGATCCGCTGGGTGCTACTGCGCGATCCGCTCGGTCAATTCGAGCCCCAGGCGCTGCTGTGCACTGACCTGATGAGAGACCCGCTGTGCGTGATCGGCTGGTTCGTGCAGCGCTGGCCGGTCGAGGTTACCTTCCGCGAGGTACGCGATCATCTTGGCTTTGAGAGCCAGCGGCAATGGTCCGATGCGGCGATCCCCTCCTTCGCGTGCTCAGTCGCCCGCACCACACCCTGTCTGCTGGGCCTGTTCTCCCTGGTCGCGCTGTTCGCCAGTCAACTTGCGCCGCATACCCGCGGCGCGGTCTGGACCGCAGCTTGGTACCGCAAGCAACAGCCGACCTTTGCAGATACGCTCGCCGCCGTGCGTCGTGAGATTTGGAAGGCGCAGGGTTTATCGATCTCCCGCAAAATCCTAGACGTGCAAAAACTCTCCCAACGCTTACGCGACGGCATTACACATGCCCTCTGCTACGCTGCATGATCAGCGCAAAATGGCCAAAGTCGAACTTAGTCTGGAAACTCCCGCGTCAGCCCATGTAGCTGCCGCCATTGATGTGATAGATCTGGCCGGTGATGTAGCTGGCGTCGTTCGACGCAAGGAACACGCCAAGCCTGGCAATATCGTCCGGCGTTGCCATTCGGCCGAGTGGTATCGCTTGCGCCATCTGATGAAGTTCCTGCTCATTATGGCCGTAGCGCGGCTGGGCCGTGTCGGTCAGACCAGGCGCAATCGCATTGACCCGGATGCCGTGCGGTGCAAGTGCCAGCGCCATCGAGCGGGTCAATCCGACCACTCCGTTCTTTGTCGCTGAATAGTGCACTCCCAGCGCGGCACCGCCGATTGACCGGGAAGATAGGTTGACGATAGCGCCTGGCAGCTTTCTAGCCACCATAGCCCGCGCCGCGGCCTGAGCACAAAACGCGCTGCCCTTCAAGTTGATGTCGATGACGAAATCCCAGTCGGCTTCGGTCATGTCCAGGAAGGGCACACGGGGAAATACGCCGGCGTTGTTGACCAATACATCAAGCCGATCGTGCCAAGCCACAGTGGTGTCGACGACTGCCTTGATATCATCCAGTTTCCCGACATCACCCTGAACCAGCAGTGCATCACGGCCGTGCATGCGAATTTCGGCGGCCACCTCCTCGGCCGCTGCCCGGTCATCAAGCCAGTTCACGGCGACATCGGCGCCTGCCGCGGCAAACCTGAGCGCCATCGCCCTCCCGATCCCTTGTTGCGCGCCGGTGACCAATACTACCCTGTTTTCGCTTGCCATGTGCGTCCCGCGCTCCTGCCCCGTTGACCCTGTATAGACAAGCTGTATCCGCAGATCCTGGGTGCTGCAAGCGACCGGGCCATAGATGCTGCCTGGGCGACGACATGCACACCATGTTGGTGTTCGGCTGTGCGCGGGGCGGACTCGCAGCCGCCTAGGCCGAGCAGGGCGGCGGGATTAGTGTGAGGTTGCATCGAGATAATTGTGCCTGCTCGGTGGGGGGTGGCTGTCCCGCCCGACCACCAGTATTCCGTCGCCATCGTTGCGGTCCGGTATCGCCAGGCCTGAAGCGTTATGCTATCAGTGCGTGCGCCTGTCGCCCTGCCTGCAACTTGAGAAAGCGATGCAGCATGCCGCACAAACCAGCCGATCGAGCCAAGACGACGTTGCCAAACTCGAGCCTGCACCTAACGGCAAACCACGACGCCGCAACTGAGACGGAGTGTCCTGGAGTAGACACTGGTGCCTTGGCCGGTGGCCTCGCTGCCTGCAGACGACTGCCCATCGGCCATGGCGGGCGTTTCATGACGCCACGCAACGGCGAAAAACGACCGCCCGTCTATCTTGTGAACAAACAGCCAGCAGAGCAGAAGGCGACCAACGAAAAAGCACTAGCGGTGCTGCAAGAATACCGACCCGCCCATCAGGAGCCGCTCCCCTCCAGGGAGGAATTGCAGTTCCTGAATGCAGAACTGATCGCCCTCAACAGTCAGCTTCACGCAGACCTGGAGCGACACCGGGCCACTGCCAACGAGCTGCAAAACGTGCTGTACAGCACCGATATTGCGACGCTCTTTCTTGATGCAGGCTTCAAAGTCCGGTTTTTCACGCCGGCTTGCAAGGCGCTGTTTCCGATCATCCCGAGCGACCTGAGCCGCCCTCTATCGGATCCGAGCTCAATGCTTCTTCATAATGATATCCTGGCCGACGCGCGAGCTGTCCTGCGGACAGCGGTGTCGCGGCAGCGCGACATCGAAGTCTATAGTGGCGCATGGTATATCCGGCGTGTGTCGCCTTACCGCACGCAGGACAATAGCGTCGAAGGCATTGTCATTACCTTCGCCGATATCACTGAGCGACGGCGCATGGCGGACGCGCTGGAAGCCGCGAGACGCAAGGCAGAGCTGGCGACCGCCGCGAAATCCCGCTGTCTCGCGGCGGCCAGCCACGATCTGCGGCAACCGCTGCAAACGCTTGCCCTGGTTCAGGGGCACTTGGCAAAGCTTGTCCAAGGCGACCAGGCGTGCAAGCTGGTGGCCAGGCTCGACCAAACACGGGACACCATGTCCAGCATGTTGAACACGCTGCTGCCAATCGGCACCGACGAACTGCTGGCGAGCATCGACCGAGTCATCGAACAACCGCAGAACGCGAGCAAACTATCCGGATGGTGCAAAATCGCCGCCGAACATGTCGCCGGCCTGACACCGCGCCAGCGGCAGATCATGCAACGTGTCCTTGCCGGCCATCCCAGCAAAAACATCGCCATGGACCTTTGCATCAGCCCACGCACGGTTGAAAATCATCGTGCTTCGATCATGAAGAAAACCGGCACGAAGTCATTGCCCGAACTGGCTCGGCTGGCACTTGCCGCCGGCTGGAGCGACGCTCGCGAATCCGCCGCCTGAGCAGCACAGGGCATCATCATCGCGCTATCGCGTCTGTCAGGATCCTGCAGCGGACTTGGCAAGCTGCCTCTGCGCCTGCTCGATACTGTTCCACGGGATATCGCCGAGAGGATAGTGCCCGCCGACAACCACGCTGAGCACCTCATTGACCCGTGCCAGACGCTGGCGGTCCGCTTCGGCGCCGCTGCGGCGCCAGACCGCGATCAGCTCGTCGCGGTAGGCCGTCAGATAGCGAGTGGCTTCGGAGAAGTCATGACCCACCCGCTCGGGCCGCTCCGCCAGCAGTTTGTCGATCAGGCGCAAAGCAGCGCCGAGATGCTGGCTCATGACGCCTGTCGCTCCGGTGCCGATAACCGGCCGCGGCGCAGGTTGCAGGTCAGCGCCTTGGTGGTGTGGATGCTGGTGTTGGGATCGCCGTAGATTGCCAACAGGACATTGGCGATGTCGCCGTCTTGCATAACCCTCCCAGCCGAACACCCATGGCATGCCAACCTGGTGCACCGTCTTGCGGTTGATGATGAAGGGGCGGATGCGGGCGGTCACCAGCGCCTTGGCCTCGATCTGCCCGCGCGCGGTGCTCAGCACCGCCCATTCCAGGTTGGCGATGCCGAGTTCCGCCGCAAGCTCCGGCGAAATCTCGATGAATGCTTCGGGTTGTAGTTCGGCGGTGTGCGGCATCACCCGTGTGGAGATGCCGCCGCAATGCAGTTCCGTCAGCCGATAGGTTGAAAAAATGTAGGGATACCGAGGGTCCGCCTCGGCGTGATACTCGTTGCCTGGGCGCGGCCAGGGTTTGGCCGCCGGATTGGCCTGCTGGCTGTACAGCGGGTTCGCCACCGGGCTTTCCACCGGCTCGTAATGCGTCGGCAGCGGGCCGTCCTTCAGTCCGGATGGCACGAACAGCATGCATTTGCCGTCCGCCTCCATGATGAATGGATCATTGCCGCCCAGCGCATCCATTCCTGTCGGATGTTTGCTCCAGTCCGGGCGCATGCCGGGCGGCTTGGTCAATTCGAAGTCCGGCGTATCCGTGCCGGTCCATTTGTTCTCGCCGGCGTCCCACCAGACCATGCGCTTGCGCTCCGACCATGGCTGGCCGTCCAGGTCGGCGGAGGCGCGATTGTATAGTGTCCGGCGATTGTCCGGCCAGGCGAAGGCCCAGCCCTGATGGCTGCCCGGGCCGTCAGGACCGTCCGGCTTGCGCCAGCGGCTGCGGTTGTGGCCTTCGGACGGGAAGATGCCGGTATACATCCAGCCGCCAGCCGCCGTACTGCCGTCGGCCTTGATCTCCTGAAAGCTTTTGAGCAGCTTGCGATCGGCGACGGTGTAGCCGTTGATTTCCTTCAGCACCGTCGCGGCGTCCGGTTCCTGCATGGGGCCGCTGACCGGATACGTCCAGGTCAGCGCCTGGATCGGCGCATCGCGTGGCTCCGTGCTGCCGGCGTAGAGTGCCTTCAGCCGGCGCCCCAGGTGGTAGATGAACCAGAGATCGGAACGGCTATCGCCCGGCGGGTCGCACACCTTGTCGTGCCACTGCACCAGGCGAGAGGTGTTGGTGACTGTGCCCTCCTTCTCGGCTGCCATCGCGGATGGCAGGAAGAACACCTCGGTGCCGATCTGCTCGGGTGTCAGTTCGCCGCGCTCGATCAGCCGGCCCCGCTGCCAGAAATTCGCCGTCTCCATCATCGCGAAGTCGCGCACGACGAGCCATTCCAGCTTCGATAGTCCACGTTCCACCAAGTCGGAGTTGACAGCGCCGACAACCGGGTTTTGCCCGAGAATGAATTGTCCCTTCACCACACCGTCGGCCATTGCCAGGGTCATTGGCAGTTGCGAATGGTCACCGGTAAGTTTCGGAAGAAGATTATAAGCGAAGTCGTTGGACGGCTGTGCATGCGGGCCGTACCAGGCCTTCAGCAGGCTGACCATGTATTTCGGCAGGTTGTTCCACCAGCCCGTGGGGGAGGTTTCGGCCGCGAGGAGCTGTTTCAGATCGTGGTGCGGACTGAATGCGTTTGGCTGCGGCAGATAGGTCGGCAGCATGTTGTACAACGTCGGGATGTCGGTGCTGCCCTGAATGCTGCAATGGCCGCGCAACGCCATGATTCCGCCGCCCGGCCTGCCAACATTGCCCAGCAGACCCTGAATGATGGAGGCAGCGCGGACGATCTGCACACCGACCGATTGGTGGGTCCAGCCGACCGCATAGCAGAACGCACCGGTGCGCTCGCGGCCGGAGTTGCGCGTCAATGCCTCGCAGATGCGGAGAAAGATGGCTTTCGAGCAACCGGTGGCTTGTTCCACCATCTCCGGCGTGTAGCGCTCGAAGTGCCGCCGCATGATCTGGTAGACGCAGTTCGGGTGTTGCAGCGTCGGGTCGCCGGGCGGCGGCTGCTCCGACAATTTCTCTTTCTTATCGTCGCTGACATTAACGTGGTGTTCGGCGATCGCCGGCGGGACAGTTTGCCCGGTATATTGCCAAGTGTCCTGCTTGTAGCTGCCGTTGTTGACGTCGAAGCCAGAAAACAGGCCGTCGTTGTCTTCCGGCCCTTCATAGCCGTCTTCGATGATGGCGCCGATATTCGTGTAGGCCAGGGCGAAGTCCCGGAACCACAGATCGTTGGCCAGGATGTAGCGGATAATCCCGCCAAGGAACGCGATATCGGACCCCGACCGGATCGGCGCGTGGATATCCGCCAGCGCGGAGGTGCGGGTAAAGCGCGGGTCGACATGAATGACCGTGGCGCCGCGCGCCCGGGCCTCCGTGACGAAGCGGAACGCGACGGGATGGTTTTCCGCCATGTTCGACCCCATGATCACGATGCAGTCGGCATTGGCCAGGTCCCACAGGGCCATGGTCGCCGCGCCGCGGCCGAATGTCGTCCCCAGACTGGGTACCGACGAGGAGTGTCAGATGCGTGCCTGGTTCTCTATGTTGACCAGGCCGAGGCCGCCGCCGAACAGTTTTTTGATCAGGTAGTTTTCTTCGTTGTCTAGCGTCGCGCCGCCGAGCGAGCCGATGCCCAGCGTGTGATTGACCGGCGTCCCATCCGGCAAGGTTTCCGCAAACGTCTCATCCCGCGTCTGCTTGACCCGTTCGGCGATCCGTTCCATCGCCCAATCCAGCGAGCGGGTTTCCCAGTCGGTGGCATAAGGCGCGCGATACAGCACCTGGTTGATGCGTTTCTCGGACAGCAGCATGCCCAGGGTGCCGGCACCTTTCGGGCAGAGCGTGCCCTGGTTGACCGGGCTTCTCGGATCGCCCTCGATATGGATCGGCTTGCCGTTCTTGGCATAGACGAGTTGCGCGCAGCCCACCGCGCAGAACGGACAGATGCTGGTACCGACACGGTCCGCCTGTTCCAGCCGCGGACGCAGCGTGCGCGACTGCTGGCTCTCCGCCGCCTTCGACTTCACACTCTGCCCGGCGATCTGGCGGGGGATCGACCAGTCGTCGAGGAAACCGGTCACGCGGTCGCGAACCCGGCGGCGCAATTTCTTCATGCGGAGACTCTACGTAAGGACAGAGCCGCAACGTCGCTGGAGCGCCGTAGTTCCGTCACATATGGAACCAGATGATCCGCCGGGTGTTACGACCGGCGACAGGAGCGAGGCGCAGATGGCTTCAATGGAAGGTAGAGTGATCCTCGCTCAGGAAAGCCGGTTCCAACTGCTGGATCGCAACGGCGTCAGCCATCACTTCGTGCTGAGCCACAGCGCCGCTGCGGAGCCCGAGCAACTGCCGGCATTGCAGCGTGCCCAGGCGCGTATCCGGGTGCGCTACCGCGGCGTCGAGGGCCTTATCGCCCACGCGGCGCTTGCCATAACCGTACTTCCCGGCTGACTGATGCATATGCACCCGCGTGCCGCTCAACATGGCCAGTCGGATCTCGATGCGGTGATCCCCGATGAGTCGGAACTTACCGCCGGCGTGCGCATCGTGGCTGGCCGGTCATATGGATTTTTCACAGACACGACATTGTGCATCGGCTGCAAGGCCTGCGAGGTCGCCTGCAAGGAATGGAACAACCTTCCAGCCGATAACCTTGGCCTGACCGGCAACAGCTACGACAACACCGGCGCGCTGTCCGCCAACACCTGGCGCCACGTCAACTTCATTGAGCGGGCCGTGCGCGACGATGCCCAGCCGGCGTTCCAGAGCGGCTGGCTGATGATGAGCGACGTCTGCAAGCACTGCCACAATGCACCGTGTCTGGAAGCCTGCCCAACGGGCGCCTTGTTCCGCACCGAGTTCGACACCGTCGTGGTGCAGCAGGACATCTGCAACGGCTGCGGCTATTGCGTCCCCGCCTGCCCGTTTGGCGTCGTCGACATCAGCACGCTCGACGGCAAGGCGCACAAATGCACGCTGTGCTACGATCGGTTGAAGGGAGGGCTGGAACCGGCCTGCGCGAAATCCTGCCCGACCGACTCGATCCAGTTCGGTGAGGTTGCGGAACTGCAGGAACGTGCCGCCCAGCGGGTCAAAACGTTGCATGAAATGGGCGTGGAATCGGCTTATCTGTATGGCACGCCCGGTGCGCCAGGTGCGACCGGTGACCTGCAGCATCTCAACGCATTCTTCCTGCTGACCGACCGGCCGGAGACCTACAATCTGCCGACCGCGCCCAGCCGCGCATCGAACCGTGTCGCACCCAGCCTGGGAAGTGGTCTCGCGGCGATGGCAGGGTTTGCGCTGGCTGCACTCGCGCTATTCTCCCGCGGCCGTTGAGAGGGCCTGCCATGCCTGAAGCACCGACATGCAGCAATGGGATGGCCGCACCTACTACGGCCGGTCGCAGCTCAAGCCGGCGCCATTCAAAAAGCTGCTGGTGGGCGGCTACGTATTTCTGGCCGGGCTGTCGGGTGGCTCGCAACTGCTATCGACGTTGCTCGCCCTGACAAGAGGGACAGCAGCCCGCATGGTGGTGCGGCGAGGCCGCCTTCTGGCGATGCTGGCGCCGACAGTCGGCAGCGCTTTGCTGATCGCCGACCTGCACACGCCGCAACGCTTCTACAACATGCTGCGGATCGTCAAGCGTAGCTCACCGATGTCGATCGGCACCTGGATCCTGATGACCTTCAGCGTGTTCAGTGGCCTGACCACGGCGTTGCAGCTTTTGGCGGACCGCCTGCGCAGCGTGCGCTGGTTAGGCGCCGCGGCGACGGTGACGCAAGTTCCCGCCGCCATGGCTGGTGCCGGGCTTGGGACCTATACGGCGTCGCTGTTATCCGCCACAAGCACGCCGCTGTGGGCCGCGGCGCCACGCGCGCTGGCCGTCCGGTTCGCGTCCTCCTCGATCGCCTCGGCTGCCGCCGGGCTGAGCCTGTGCACGCGGCGGCGAGATATTCGAAGCGATCTCGACACAATCTGCGCCGGTGCTCTCGCGGTGGAGCTTGCGGCGACGCTGGCGGCCGAAAACGAATTCCGGCGGACCGGCGTGGATCGGGCGCTGGACAGCCCCTACGGTCAGCTTGATCGTATCGGTGCCGTCGGGCTTGGAACGTTGCTGCCGCTTGGATTGCTGGGCGTGGCGCTGCTGACTGGCAACCGTTCCCGCAGCCTCTCCGGCGCCGCTTCCTGCGCTGTGATAGGCGGCAGCCTGTTGATGCGCATCGCGGTCATCGGCAGCGGCGATGTCTCCGCAAGGCAGCCGGAAATCAGTCTGAGGTACACGCAACCGCGCTGACCCTATGACCGCCTTTCAGCTAGGCGCGGCCAGCCGAGCCTTGCCGCGCATTTGCTCGATGGGTTGAGGAAAGCCGCTGCGGTTGTGGTAGTCCGGAACCGGCGCGGCGCGGCGCGCCTGGAATTCCGTCAGCCAGTGCGCGCACAGCACATCCACCATTGTGACACCGGCCACGGCGACGAAGGCAAGCAGTGCGGATTTCTGCCGCGGACTGCCGTTCGGCGTGGCGGTTGACAGGGTGGCGAGGTCGAGTGCGTCCCCGGCCACGCGGCCCCAAATCCAGGGCCGAGGATCCGTCGCTGTCAGAATGCCGATGCCGTTGACGATCTCCCGGATGCCGTATCCGGCGACCATACGTTCCTTGCCGGCCAAGCCTACACATCGGCTCATGGTCCGCGGCGCGAGATATTCCGCCAGCCCAAGGCCGATGCTGAACCAGGCCAGGCGCCGCACCGTGTTCTGCATTGATCCCGCCGGATTGCGAGGCGGCAACACGGTCATGGCCTGCGTTCTGTTGGACTGAATATCCGCGGTGGGCGGCGTGTGCATGGCGGGCTGGGTGCTCATGATAAATCCTCGCTTACGGTTTCAAAACGACCTTGACGCAGCCGTTCTGCTTTTCCCGGAACATTTTGTACATGACCGGCCCCTGCTCGAGACTGACGGTGTGGGTGATGACAAAGGATGGGTCGATCTGACCTTCCTCGATGCGTTTCAGCAGGTCATCCGTCCAGCGGTTGACATGGGTCTGTCCGGTGCGGACCGTCAGCCCCTTGTTCATCAGGGCGCCAAACGGGATCTTGTCGACCAGGCCGCCATAGACGCCGGGGATCGACAGGATACCGGCCGGACGGCAGACGTAGATCATCTCGCGCAGGACGTGCGGCCGGTCGGTCTCCAGCATCAATGCCTGCTTCGCTCGATCGTAAATCGAATCAATTGATCGGGCCGCATGGGCTTCAAGGCCGACGGCATCAATGCACTTCTCCGGCCCTTTGCCGCCGGTCAGCTCATTCAGTCGCTCGATAACGCTTTCTTCGTCGAAGTCGATGGTGATGGCGCCACCAGCCTGCGCCATGGCCAGTCGTTCCGGTACATGATCGATCGCGACGACTTGACGGGCCCCGAGCAGGATGGCGCTACGGATGGCGAACTGACCGACCGGTCCGGCGCCCCAGATGGCCACTGTGTCGGTCGGCTCGATATCGCAGTGCACGGCGGCCTGCCAGCCGGTGGGGAATATGTCGCCGAGGAACAGCACCTGCTCATCGGTCAGGCCGCCAGGGATCTTCACACAGCTGGCATCCGCCCAGGGAACGCGCACATAGTCTGCCTGGCCACCCGGATAACCTCCGGTCAGGTGGGTGTAGCCGAACAGGCCAGCGGTCGTATGGCCGAACGCGGTATCGGCAAGGTTTTTGTTGCGATTGGTGCGTTCGCACACCGAGAAGTTGCCGCGCCGGCATTGGTCGCACTCGCCGCAGATGATGGTGAACGGCACCACCACACGGTCACCGACCTTTAAACGCTTGTTGTCATGGCCGACTTCCATGACTTCGCCCATGAACTCGTGGCCCATGATGTCGCCCGGCACCATGCCAGGGATGCAATTGTCATAGAGATGCAGGTCGGAGCCGCAGATGGCGCATGACGACACCTTGACGACGGCATCGCGGCCCTGTTCGATCCGCGGATCGGGGACCGTATCACATCGGATATCTTCCTTGCCGTGCCAGCATAGCGCGCGCATCTGTTCGTCTCCCTGGAGGCTGGCCCGCGGCCTTGCGACATCGGTGCCGCTGATCCGCAACGGTGCCCGTGAAAGTGAGTTCTTGCGGCTCGCCGGCGACGGCCAACACGGCTGCGCGATCAGCCGGCTTATGACCCGCCTGCTACTGGGTGACCGGATAGAGCGCCCGTGTAAGCGGATCGGTCATCGTCAGTCCGAGCAGTATGGTCAGCCAGAAGATCCCGGCGATTGCGAAGCCCCGGGCGATGCTTGGTGCGCTGAGCAGTCGCATGTAGCCGAGTGCCACCAGCGCCGCCATCACCACCGCCCACAGCAGCAGGATCGGTCGTGTCTCAGGCTGGAACGGCACGAAGGATACGGCGAATTCCAGCATGCCGACGACGAGCAGCGCCATCCAGATGAGCAGATTCTGTCTGTGGCGCTGCTTCATCCGCGTCCCACCAGGTAAATTGCCGGATACAGAACAATCCAGACGATATCGACAAAGCTCCAGTATAGCCCGACGACTTCCACCGGGGTGAACCAGCTATCGGAGAATTTTCCTTCGCGCGCCTGCACCGCAATCCAGCCGACCAGTCCGATCCCGACGATCATGTGCAACGCATGCAGCGACGTCGCGACGAAGTAGAACGACCAGAACATCCTGGCGCCGCCGGCGTCGGCCCCGGTGATCTTGAAGGATCCGGCCGGAAACAGATTTTCCGACAGATCGATATGCCACTCGTAGAATTTCAGCAGCAGGAACAACGTGCCGATCACCATGGTGACGAGACAGCACTGGATCAGCCGGCGGATATTGCCGGCCTCAACGAAGGCCAAGCCGCTGGAATAGACAAAACTGCTGGTGATCAGCAGCGCTAGGTTTAGCGTGCCGATCCACAGCACGGTTTCCCGCGCGCCGGCATCGAAACCTGACATTTGCCAATGGCGGCAGAACATCCAGGCGACGATCAGGCCGCCGAAGAACAAGATTTCCGAGGCCAGGAACAGCCACATCCCCGACACAGCCGTATCAGACTGGTGCGTCGCATCGGCATATTGGAAATGGACGTGCGGGGCGATTTCCTCAGACATCCGCCGGGTCCATTTCGTGCTGGGGAAACTCGTAGGGTCCCTTGGTCACGATCGGGGTGACGGTAAAGTTGACGGTGAATGGCGGCGACGGCGTCTGCCACTCCAGGCCAAGGCTGCCCCAGGGGTTGGCGGGGGCGCGGGCACCCCGGACGATGGAGAAGGTCAGGTAGACCAACGGCATGAGGTAGGCCGCGGCAAGGATCGTGGCGCCGGCGGACGACAGCACGTTCAGCACCTGGAACTCCGGCGGATAGGCATGGTAGCGGCGCGGCATGCCGAGGTAGCCAAGGATGTATTGCGGGAAGAAGGTCAGGTTGAAGCCCAGGAACATCAGGAACGCCGCGGCGCGCGCGAGCATTTCGGGATACATCTTGCCGGTCATTTTCGGCCACCAGTAGTGCAGGCCGGCGAAGTAGGCGGACACCATGCCGCCCACCATGATGTAGTGGAAATGCGCGATGACGAAGTAGGTGTCGTGCAGGTGGATGTCCGCCGCCAGCGCCGCCAGGAACAGCCCGGTCAGACCGCCCATGGTGAACAGGCCGATGAAACCCAGCGCGTAGATCATCGGCGCATCAAACCGAATCGTTCCCTTATGCAGGGTGCCAAGCCAGTTGAAGACTTTGATGGCGGATGGGATGGCAACGAAGTAGCTGAGCAGGGAGAACGTGACGCTGGCGAACAGCGACTGGCCGGACACGAACATGTGGTGACCCCACACGAAAAAGGCGATCACCGCGATCGAGACGCTGCACCACACGACGAATTTGTAGCCGAACAATTCCTTGCGGGCGAACACCGGAATGATCTCGGAGACGATGCCGAGGCCGGGCAGGATCATGATGTAGACGGCGGGATGCGAGTAGAACCAGAACAGATGCTGGAACAGCAGCGGGTCGCCGCCGAGGCGCGGGTCGAACACACCGACATGGAACAGCCGCTCGAACGACAGCAGCAGCAGGGTAATGGCCAGGACCGGCGTTGCAAGAACGAAAATAATGCTGGTGGAATACAGTGACCAGATGAACACCGGCAGGCGGTACCAGGTCAGGCCTGGTGCGCGCAGGCGATGGATGGTGACAATAAAATTCAGCCCGGTGGCAATGGAGGAAAAGCCCGAGAAGAAAATCCCGACGACGACGGCGACCACGTGCCCCTGTGCATAGTTGCTGGACAGCGGCGTGTAGAAGGTCCAGCCAGTATCGACCCCGCCGGCGAATAGCGCGTAGACCGCACAGATTCCGCCGGCGATAAACAGATACCAGCTCATCAGGTTGATTTTTGGAAATGCCAGGTCGCGCGCGCCCAGCATCAAGGGGACCATGAAGTTGCCGATCGTCACCGGCACCGCGGGCACCAGAAAGAACCACACCATGATGACGCCGTGCATGGTGAACAGCCGGTTGTAGGTTTCCGGCGATTGGATGGCGCCTTGCGGCAGAATCAGGTTGTAGCGGATCAGCGCCGCCGCCGAACCACCCAGGAAGAAGAAAAAAGTGATCGAGATCATGTAGAGGATCGCGATCCGCTTGTGGTCGGTGCTCAGCAGCCAGCTGTGCAGTGTTGTTCCATCGGACAGATAGCTGATCTGGTCCTGCGGCAAGGCGATGCGCTGGCCGATTGGATCGGCGACGCGCGCGGTCTGACTCATCCGTGCTTCTCCGCCGCGAGGGAATGGATGTAGGCGACCAGGCGCACCAGGTCGTCCTCGCCGATCACGTTGGCGAAGGACGGCATGATCGGTTCGAAGCTGGCGACGATCTGTTTTTTCGGCTGGAGGATCGAATCACGGATGTAGCGATCATCGGCGATCACGGTGCTGCCATCCGACAGCGGCACCGGGCTGCCGTAGAGCCCGGCCAGCGACGGCGCGCGCACCGTGCCATTGCCCAGATGACATCCGGCGCAGCCATAGCGGACGAACAGCGCCTTGCCCTGCACCGCCAATGTGTCGCTCGGCGCCGTTGGTGGTCAGCCAGTCGGCGTAGTCCTTCGCCGGCATCACCACGACGTCGCCGATCATGTTGGAGTGGGCGGTGCCGCAGAACTGTGAACAGAACAGGTGATAGTCGCCAATCCGGTCGGCGCGGAACCACATGGTTTGGTATTGTCCCGGCAGCACGTCGCGCTTGACGCGGAAGGCTGGGACGAAGAAGTCGTGGATGACGTCTTCCGAAGTCATGATCAGTTCGACAGGTGTGTCGACCGGCACATGCAGTGCGTTGATCTCCCGCTGTCCGCCAGCATGCTCGATCTTCCACATCCATTGCTTGGCGACCACATAGACCTTCAGCGAGTTCGCTCGGCGGCTGGAACAGCCGGACGTAAAGCAGTGATCCCCAGATGAACAGGCCGAAGAAGATCACCAGAGTCGCGATGGTCCAGGAGATCTCGAACCGGAACGATTTCTCCGCGACTGCGTGACGTTGGATCGGGCTGTCGTGACGGTAGCGAACGACATAGAGGAACATCAAGCCGAAGACCAATGCCAGCACGGCCAGCGACACCAGCGTTAGGCCGGCGAGCAGGAAGTCAGCCTCGGTGGAGCTGGTCGACGCTTCGGGCAGAGAGAAGTTCATCGCGGCCGCCGTTCGCGCCGCAGCGCCAGCATGACGGTTCCGCCCACCACCAGGACGGTAACCATCGGCGCCGAGTTGCAGCACGCGCATGATCGCCAGCGTATAGCGGCCCGTTGTTGGATCGTAATGAAAGCACAGCAGCAGGATCGGCAGCGCCCGCGCGGTGACCCCGTTCGCGGCCCGCGTGATGCCCAGGCCGACATCACTCGGCTGATAGCCCAGGCCCAGCAGGTAGCTCGACACCACGCCGCTGCCGGTCAGGAAGACGAATCCGGCTGGATGCAGGAACTGTTTTTCGGCTTCGTCAAAGCGGGACCGGAATCCCACGGCATCGGTGATCGCCCCGATGCTTGATGCGGAACCGGTCAGGTAGTGCCAATCCGCGGTCTGCTCCGGGTGGTCGAACCGGGCGATGTCCTGTGTCCGGGCTGTCTGCGCGTCCGCCGGCGTTTCCGAAGGATCGATCGACAGCACCACCAGGCTGTAGTCGCGGCTTGCATCCAGACGGCTGCGGGACAACGCGTTCATCAGGTCATCGCGTACCAGCCCGCACAGGTTCGGACAGTGGAAATAGCCGAGCGCCAGGATCGTTGGACGTCGGTTCAAGAGTTGCCCCATTGTCACCGCCCTGCCCTGCTCGTCCTTGAGCGGAACGGATAGAGGCACTTGATTGCCGGGATGCTGGGCGTAAGCGAAGTCGGCCAGGTCAGCCGCGGCCATTGCTTGCGGACAGAACAGCAGCACCAGCAGCAGCGCCCATGCGATCATTTCGGCCAATCCGCGATGCCGGACGCCGCGATCCGCCGCATGGCGTCGTCGATCGGGATGTGGCCGACGCCGTTCGCCTGGTCGTCCCACCCGCCGCTGTTGAGCCTCGCCAACTCGGTTGCGAGGAAGTGTTGCATGTCGGCCTGCGGATCGGCTTGCAGCCGGGGCGACGGGAACACCGGTGGCGCTGTCGGCAGCCGCCGGTCGATCGCGGAGCCAGGATAGATCCACCGCACCAGCATGACGACACCCCAGCAGCAACAGCAGGAGCGCCGGAAAAGCAATCAACGCGGATCGCGCACGAGACATCCGATTGCTCGTATCGAGCGGGCGTCAGTTCCGGCTCAGGCATGGGTCGCACCCCTTGGGGCCAACCGTCCCGGCAGCAGCCGCAGCCCGGGTCCGCGCAGCAGCAGGCCGGTGGAGATGCCGGCGAACGCCAGCACCGCGGCAATGTCGATCCAGCCGATGCCGCGACCCTCGGCCGGCAGCACCAGCCACCAGCCGCGGACCACCGCCATGACGATCAGCAGGCTGGTGGTGGCGATCATGCCGCGCACCGAGCGGCGCATTGGCGGCATCAGCAAGCCAAGGAATGGCAGCAGGAAATGGCCCACCGCGGTCAGCCCCGCCACGCCGGCCCAGAAGCTGGTGGATCGGGCAAGGTACCAGGCTGCTTCCTTCGGCAGGTTGGATTGCCAGACGATGAGCAACTGCATGAAATCCAGATAGGCCCACAGGATCAGCAGGCTCTGCAACAATCGCCCGAGGTCCTCGCGTTCCGCGACCGCAACCGGACCGCTGAGCAAGGTGGCGAGGATGGTGACGGACAGCGCGAACAGGCCGCCTTCGGCCGCGAAGGTCATGCCAAAATCGCTGGAGTTGAAATGCGGGTCGAGCGACATGACGGCATCAATGGCGGCGAAGTTGACCGTCAGACCGAGCAGGATCAGCCCTGGGGCGGCGATCAGGCCCAGCGGCTTGTCGCGGCGAAGGCGGAACAGCACCAGGGCGCCCAGGGCGAACCAGACGATGAGGTAGATCACCCAGCGCGCGGCGGCGAACGGTGGATTTAGATAGAACCCGTTGGCCAGGTGCGCGGACTCGCCGTGCCGGATCCACGGGTAAAGCTCGGGCAGCAGGAACAGCAGCGGCACGATCGCGGGTAGCAGCAGCGGCAGCGCTCCGGCACCCAAGGCGAGCCAGGGCCGAACCGTCAATCCCCAGCGCCCGCCGGTCAAGGCATGGATCAGCAGCAGGGCCAGGCAGCCCAACGGCCAGCGCAGCCAGACCGTCAATGCAGCCAGCCAGGCAAAGGCGAAATCAGCCGGCTGCATGATCGCCCCGAGGACCGACAGCGCCAGCCCAACGCCGCCGACGATCCAGGCCACCCGCGCCGCGCTCATCGTGACGCCTGCTGCGCATGCACCGCATCGGCCGGAGGGTGCTGCGAAAGCTGCAAGGCGCGGATATAGGCGGCGATGGCCCAGCGGTCTGCCGGCGCGACGCGGCCGGCGAATGAATACATGGCGCCGTAGCCCTGGGTCATCACGTCATAGAAATGCTGTGTCGGCGCCTCTCGCAGCCGGTCGATGTGGTAGGAGGGCGGCGCCGGGAAGCCACGCTGCACGATCATGCCGTGGCCGTCGCCCAATTCCGAATGGCAGGGTGTGCAATAGATACGGAAGCGTTGCTGACCACGCTGCAGCAGCGCGAGGGTGACCGGCGGAGGCTTTTGCGGTGCCTCGCCCCACTCGATGGTGTCCTGCGCCGGCGCGACCTGCAGCGCATCGCGAGAGTATGCTGCGCGCCTTCGGCTGCGTCGTCATGTCGTCGCAGCCGGATAGCAGCGCCAGCACGCCGAACAACGGAAATGCCGCGCGCGGGATCATGCCGGCAGATCCTCGACCTGTTCGGCCGACAGGGTGCGCAGCAAGGTCTTGAGCGCGATCCGGTGCCTGGGTGCGAATGGCGACACACCAGCGATCGCGGGTGGCGCCGCGCATTACGTCGGCCTCATCGATCGGATCGTACAGGTGCGGCAGGCGGTTCACCACCAGGAAACCGAAGAACCCGGCGATTATGGCGGACAGGATGCCGATTTCGAACGCGATCGGCACGAAAGCCGGCCAGGAGAACGCCGGACGGCCGCCGATATCGACCGGATAGCCGGTGATGTTGGCATAGGCTTGCATGCCAGAATCCGGCACCAGCGCCCGCCAGGCCGGCGACCAGCACAATCAGCGGCAGGATCGATGGACGCTGCTCCGGGTCTTCGAGCGCTTTTGGCGTGTAGGTTTCCACCGCACCCAGTCCGGCGGAGCGCAGCCGCGGCAGCGCCTCGGTCAGGCTGGATTCCGAGGCGAAGCTGGCGACCAGCAGTCTCATGGCCGGCCGGCAGAGCGATGGGCGGGAGGATCTCGCGCATCTCGAACATGGAAATGACCGGGATCAGGCGGACGATCATCAGGATGCCAAAGATGAACAGGCCGACGGTGCCCATCATCGTCAGCCAGTCCCAGATGCGTACCGTGATAGACGCCGTAGGATGACGGCAAACGCGGGTCGATGCAGGCTGACAACGACGATCGTGAAGCGCTCGCACCACATGCCGACGATGACGCCGAAGGAGATCAGTCCGACGACCAACTGGTTGAGACGGAGGGCACGGAACCACAGCAGCTGCGGCAGCAGGACGTTGAACAGCACGGTGGCCCAGAAGATGCCGGCATAGTAGCCGAACAGTTTCTCCTGATACATCACGATTTCGGCCTTGCTCGCCGCCGTAGTAGGTGTTGAAGGCATCCATGATGTAGGCGAAGCCGACGAACAGGCTGCTGGTCAGCAGCAGGCGTCCCAGCACATCCAGGTGGCGGCCGGTGATGTAGCGTTCCAGCCGCAGCAGGCGCCGCATCGGCATGATCAGCAGCAGCACCGTGGCGAAGCCGGACAGGAACGCGCCGAAGATGAAGAACGGCGGAAACATGCGTCGAATGCCAGCCGACGGTGGCGGCGCCGGCGAAGTCCAGCCCGACGATGCTGTGCACCGAGCAGACCAGCGGCGCCATGATCGCCGCCAGCACACCGTAAAGCGCGTGGTAATGCTGCCATTGCCGGCCGGTGCCGCGAAAGCCCAGAGCCATCGCGCCGTAGAGCATCTGCTTCGCCGCGTCGGCGCACGGTCCCGCAGCGTGGCCAGGTCAGGCAGCAGGCCGAGGTACCAGAACACCACGGATGACGTCACGTAGGTCAGGATGGCGAAGAAATCCCACAACAGCGGGCTGCGGAACTGCGGCCACAGGGCCATGCTGTTGGGGTATGGAAACAGCCAGTAGAAGAACCAGGGCCGGCCCAGATGCAGGATCGGATAAATGCCGGCACAGGCGGCGCCGAACAGGGTCATCGACTCGGCAATGCGGTTGATCGAGCTGCGCCACTCCGAGCGGGTCAGGTAGAACAGCGCCGAGATGAAGGTGCCGCCGCTGGCGATGGCGATCCACCAGACATAGTTGATGATCGCGAAGCCCCAGGCGACTGGCCAGTCGATGCCCCAGATGCCGACGCCGGCGTAGAACAGATACAGGATCGATGCCGAGCAGCACGCTGGTCAGCAGGCTGCCGGCGGCCGATGGCGATCCACCACCAGAGGAACGGCTTGCTGCCGCAGCGCGATGCCGGCGACATGGTCGGTCATGTCCAGGATTGTTGCTGCCGGGCAGCGCGACGGGATCAGTGCACGCGGCGGCACGACGGCTGAACCGCGCGCGCCAGGGCCGCCTCTAGGGCCTCTTCCCGGATCATGCGCCGGGGTCTCCGGCCGGATTGCGGATTTTGGCCTCGTAGGTGACCCGTGGCCTGGTGTTCTGATCGTCGAGCAGGGCGTAGGTCAGCGGGCTTTTCTTGCGCTCCTGCACCTCCCCGCCTTCCGCCATGTTGCCGAAGGTGAAGGCCTGGGTTGGGCATGCCGCCTGGCAGGCGGTCTTGACCTCGTCGGCGCCGATCGGACGGTTTGCCGCGTCGGCCTCGATGCGCGCGGCGGCGATGCGCTGCAGGCAGAAGGTGCATTTCTCCATCACGCCGCGGGCGCGGACGGTGACCTCGGGGTTGCGGGCGATGGCGGGGCGGCGTTCCTCCTGGGCGAAGGCGTAAGTAGTTGAAACGACGCACCTTGTAGGGACAGTTGTTGGAGCAGAACCGCGTGCCGACGCAGCGGTTGTAGATCATGACGTTCAGGCCCTCGTAGTCGTGCACCGTGGCGCCGACGGGACAGACGATCTCGCACGGTGCCTGCTCGCAATGCTGGCACAGCACCGGCTGGAACAGCATGTCTGGTGCGTCTGGGGTGCCTTCGTAGTAGCGGTCGATCCGCAGCCAGTGCATCTCCCGCTCGTGGATCACCTGCTGCTTGCCGACGATCGGGATGTTGTTCTCGGCCATGCAGGCGACGACGCAGGCGTTGCAGCCGATGCAGGCGTTCAGGTCGATGCTCATGCCCCAGGCGGCCGGGCCGGGTGGCTTGCGGTTGTACAGTTCCGGGTTGTCCGGCTGTTTGCCCAGGAAGTGCGGATCGGCCTTGAAGGCGGCCAGCGTGCCGTGACGAACGAACTCGCCCGCATCGGAGAAGATCGGGTCGTGGTGCTCGGTGCAGGCCAGGGTGTCGCGGCCCTTGGCCTTGCGCAGCGTCGCCGGTCGTGCGTTGACGGCGCTGGCCCCGCGGTCAGCGGATAGAGGTCGAAGCCGACCCCCTGCCCCACCATGCCGACGTCGCGCCGGCCGAAGCCCAGCAGCGCCACGGCACAATCCGGCGCCTGGCCGGGCATCACCCAGGCCGGCAGGGTGATGCTGGCGCCACCCGCCTCGACGGCGACGCGATCGCCGTTGCCCAGCTTCAGCCGTGTCGGCGATGGCGGGCGAGACCAGCAGCGGATTGTCCCAGGTCAGCTTGGTCAGCGGCCGCGGCAGTTCCTGCAGCCAGGCGTTGTTGGCGAAGCGACCGTCCCAGATATGCGGGTCGGGCCGGAACAGCAGCGTGACCTGTCCGACTTCGGGTTCGGGCGGCTGCGCCTGTGCGGCCTGCGGCTTCAGCGTGGCGTGACTGACGGCGGCCTGGGTGCCGGGCACCACGCCGGAGGCCAGCGCATCGTGCCACTGGCTGTCCTTGTCGCCTGACCATGCGCGTCCAGGTCTGGCGCACCACGTCGCGGCTATCGACTTCCTCGGGCCGGCGAGCAGCGCCAGCAGATCGTGCGGGCTGATCCCGTCGTACAGCGGCTGCGCCTGCGGCTGCATGATCGTGACGGTGCCGTCGTAGGCGCGCGCGTCGCTCCAGTCCTCGAACGGGTGGCGTCGCGGCAGGCTCCAGTGCGTCTTGCCGGCGGTCTCGCTGGGCCTCGACCGACAGCGTCATCGAGAACGGCACGCGCGCCAGCGCATCGGCGAAGCCGGGCGCGGTGAACACCGGATTGCTGTCGATGATCACCAGCGAGGTGACCCGCCCCGCCTGCATGTCGGCCATCAGGCCGCGCATCGAGGCCGCCTGATCGACCGGATCGGCCTCCACCGGATCGATCAGGCTATAGGTTGTGTCGCGGCCGCCCAGCGCCTCGTTCATCGCATGCACCAGGGCGTGGATTTCGGCCGGCTGGGCCGGGCCGGCATGCAGCAGCACGCGGCCGTGCGCGGCCTTCAGCTCGGCTGACCAGCGGCGCCAACCAGGCCGGCCCATTCGCCGGGGTCTCGTTGCGCAGCACGGCGGCGGCCAGCGCCGGGACGATCCGCTGCGTGTCACGCGGGCTGGCGATGAAGCGATGATCCGCCGCCACGCCGGTCAGCGAGTCGGCGTCGCCTCGATCGCGTAGACGCGGCTCATGCGGTCGGTACGCGCGGGGTTGCGGCGGGCGGCGAAATCGCGGGCGAAGCGCAGATGCCCGGGGGCACTGTCCAGCAGGTCGCTGTCGATCGCCACCAGGAGGTCGGCAGCGTCCAGTTTCGGCACGATCTCCAGCGGCTGGCCATAGGCGAGCATCGCGCCGGCGCGGACGGCATCGCGCGAGATCGGCTCCCACCGATGCCATTGCATCGCCGGATAGAGCTGTTCCGAGTTCGCCGATCTGCCGCGCCAGGGTGGGGGACGTGACCGTGCCGGTGAGGATTCGCAAGCCCTCGCCGTGCGACTTCGCCAGTGCGTCGCGCTGTGTCGGCGAGCGCGGTCAGCAGGGACGACCAGGCCTGCGGTTCACCGTCGTGCAGCATGCCGCGGCTGCGGTCGGGATCGTAGAAGCCCAGGATCTCCGCCTGGCCGATGGCGCTGGTGCCGCCCAGGCTGGCGGGATGCAGCGGATTGCCCTCGACCTTGATCGGCCGGCCGTTGACGTGCCGCACCAGGATGCCGGCCGCATAGCCGTCCAGCACACTGGCCGTGGCAACAACCCGCTGCCGGCCGACACGGCGTTGCGCGGCGGCAACACTGGCGGGATCAGTACGCCGCTCGGCGCGCCGTCGTCGCAGCCGCTCAGTCCAGCCAGCGCCAGGCCGGCGGCCATCAGCTTCAGCACGCTCCGGCGATCGCGCGGCGCCGCCAAGGCATCGGCCAAAGCCGGGAAACTCGGCCGACGCGCGGGCGACGAAGGCGGGGTCACGCGACAGCCGATCCAGGCCGCGCCACTGGCGGCTTAGCGGTGGCATATCGAGCAATCCGTCAGGTTGCGGTCGCCGACATGATATTGCTGGCCATGAGCGCGGCAGGGGACGGCGTGTCAGGCGCGCGGTGCCAGTCGGTGTTGAAGATTGCCTCGGGCGGCCGCAGGTTGGGGGCGGGATCGCGATGGCAGTCCAGGCAGAACCCCATCGTCAGCGTGCGCGCCTTCTGCGTCAACGCCATGTCCTGCATGGTGCCATGGCAGCTTTCGCAGCCGACGCCCTTGGCGATGTGGATCTTGTGGTTGAAGTAGACATAGGCGGGCAGGTCGGTCACCCGATGCCAGGCGATCGGCGTGTTGTTCGCCAGGCTTTCCCGCACGGGTGCCAGGATCGCGGCGTTGGTCCAGATCTGCGAATGGCAGGTCATGCAGGTATAGGTCGGTGGCAGACTGGCATTGCCGGCGGTTTCGACGGTCACGTGGCAGAAGCGGCAATCGATGCCTAGCCCGGCGACGTGGTGCTGATGGCTGAATGGCACCGGTTGTTCCACGATCCAACTCCTGTGCCGCACATAGTCCATCCGCGGCCATGCCCACCACCAGACAATGCCACCAACCAGCAGCGTGCCGATCCCGAGCAGGACCACCTGCGTCACGATGTTAGCGGCGGGCCGGAAGATGGCGGGCACCGTCTACTCCTGTTACGGGCTCGCTAGTGCTCTGATGCAGACTGAGAGTGCAGTCTGCATCAGAGCACTAGATTGATCTGGTGGGCTGATTGAGCCAACGCCCTGCACCGGGCGTTGGCATCAGACCACTAGGCCGCGGACGCAAAACGACCCGCTCTGCCTAATGGTTGCTCACGCGCGTAATCGTGAGGCGGTTGCCCAGCTTCAACGGCTCATGAGGCAGATAACGGAGCCGAATCGGAGTTGTACTGGGTTTACCTGTTGCCTAATTCTTCATTTGCTGTTTTGAAGAACAACTGAGAACCGATTCGGCATATGTGACAATAACATGACATAGGATATGACAAAACCATGACGCTTCAACGTGATTTTCAAGACAAAGCCGGCTGAGCGGGAGCGGAGACTTGGCAATAGCAAGAGAAATGGAGCGGGACCGGGTGGCCGAGGCCTATGGGCGATGGGCGCCAGTCTACGACATCGTCTTCGGCCCGGTGTTCAAGCGAGGACGTCGGGCCGCGATTGTTGCCGCCGAACGCATCGGCGGCCGTATTCTTGAAGTCGGTGTCGGGACTGGCCTGTCGCTCACCGATTACGCGCGAGCGCAACCGGATCGTCGGCATCGATATCTCCCAGCCCATGCTGGAAAAGGCGCGCAAACGCGTCGAAACATTGGGTCTGGGCCATGTTGAGACGCTGTCCGTCATGGACGCGGAGCAGTTGACCTTTCCGGATGCCGCGTTCGACGTCGTGGTGGCGCAATACGTGGTGACCGCCATCCCAAACCCGGAAAAGGCGCTCGACGAGTTCGTTCGAGTCGTGCGACCGGGCGGCGAAATCGTCCTGACAAGCCGCATCGGTGCCGAGACCGGCTTGCGCGGGACACTGGAGAAATGGCTGATGCCGGTCACCAGCCGACTCGGCTGGCGCACCGAGTTTCCGTGGACCCGCTACGAGCAATGGGCCAAGGGCTCCGGCGCGGTTCGCCTGCTCGAGCGGCGCGCTTTGCCGCCGATGGGCCATTTCTGGCTCATACGATTCGTCCGGGTTGATGATGCGACGGGTTCCGGTTCGGGATCGGAGACCGCGCGAAAGTTTCCTGTGGCAGTCCGTCGGCAGCATTGGTTAAGCAAACATATCCCGAACGCGGAACTATTTGCCCGCCTGCGCCGCCGCAAGCGATGCGTCTGTCCAGCGATGGCCAGTAAGCATGCGAAATGCGGCTTAATCTGAAACCGGAAGGAACACCCATGACCGGCTTCTTGAGCTCCTGCAAGTCCAGCGATGGGATGACCATCGTTATTATCATCATAGTAGGGTCAATCAGTCGCTGCATCTGCTCAGTGCACTGAGTTTCGTCTGTGCTTACATCATGGTGTTCGACGATCCGGCAATGGCCGCGTTGATCGGATGGTTGGTGTCGATGACCAGCCGGCAGATCGGCCATTTCTTTTTCGAACCCAAAAACTACGACGTCGTCAATCAGGCGACGCATGAGTTTAAGGAGGCGATCAAGGTCGGTTACAACCTGCGCCGCAAGATCGTGCTGATGACGATCTGGCTGTTTTCGCCGCTGCTGCTGGTGCTCGATCCGTCCCTGCTGGGCTTCTGTTCCCCGTACCGGACGATGATGGGGTTTGTCCGGCATGTCGGATACCTGTGGCTGGCCCTCGGCCTGGGCGGTCTGCTGTTCCGGACGGTGCAGCTCTTCCTTCTCAAGGACTGGCTGACCGGCCTGGTCTGGACGACGAAGATCATCACCGACCCGTTCCACGACATCAAGCTGTACTATCGGGCGCCGGCGCAACTATTCAGGGGCGGCCTGATCGATCGGGCGTTGTCGGCTGACCCTGAAGCGGACGTCGTCGAACTCGAGGGATTTTCGGGCTGACGTTGCGGCATTAAAGTCGCCTTGCGCGTTGATTGACGCCGAGCTTCACGGGCTTTGGTCCGTGTCGCCTGGTGTTGCATCAAGCCGTGCCGGTCCGGCGCATCGTCAGAACGTGGCGATGGGTCAGCATCTCCCGCAGGATGCGGCGCCTGATCGAGCGGTTGGTGGTGCCGTCCTTTACCCACCACCAGCCATCCCGCTGCATTGCACGGCAGGCGGCGAGGAAACACTGCGTCAACCGCATCGAAATCGTCGTCGGTGTAGTTCAGACTGAAGATCAGGCGCCCGGTGCCCACCCAACTGAGCGCTAGACCCTCGGCGCGGAGATAGTATTGCAGCATCCAGTTGTAACGCGATGGCCGCGTGTAGCAGACCGTCCAGATTGATGACAGGTTGGCGATCCGGACCGGGACGTCCGCCTGCTGCAGGCAACGGTTGAGATGGTCGGCGCGGGCGTTCCAAAGACGGTCCAGATCCTGATACAGTCTCTGGAATTCCGGCTCGTCTAGGCGGTGCAGGAACTCCTGCATGGCGCCCATGACATAGGGATGTGAGTTGAAGGTTCCGCGGGCGAAGCAGATATCCGCCGGCCGATCGGCTCGATAGCGCTTCATCAGCGCGCCGCGGCCGCAGAGTACGCCGACCGGAAGGCCGCCGCCGAGCGTTTTGCCGTAGGTGACAAGGTCGGGCTGGACGCCGAAATAATCTTTTGCGCCGCCAAGCGCGAGACGGAAGCCGACGAAGACCTCGTCGAAGATCAGCACGATCCGGCGTTCGTCGCAGACCGCGCGCAGCTTGCCGCAACCAGTCGGTGTAGGCGGCGCGGTCGAACCCGGCCTGCCGCGCGCTGTCGACCAGCGAGGAGTCCGCTGGCGCGGCGGCATTCGGATGCAGCGCCTGCAGCGGATTGACCAGGACGCAGGCGATATCGCGCCGCCGGCGCAGAACGCGGAGCGTGTGTTCGGACATCTCCGCCAGCGTGTAGGTGTCGCGCGCCGGCGACGGATTGCCGATGCCCGGCTGAACATCGCCCCACCAGCCGTGATAGGCGCCGCAAAAGCGCACCAGATGCGACCGTCCGGTATGATAGCGCGCCAGCCGAACCGCCTGCATCACCGCTTCGGTGCCGGACATGTGGAAGGAAACTTCGTCCAGCCCGGAGATTTCGCGCAGCCGCGCGACGTTGTCGGCGACAGCCGGATGATAGGCGCCGAGGACCGGCCCAAGATCGCGCACCCGTTCGGCGCCGCGCGCGATGCAGTCCTTGTAGAAGTCATGTCCGAAAAGGTTGACGCCGTAGGACCCGGTCAGGTCATAAAAGACGTTGCCGTCAAGATCGGTGACCGTCACGCCGGACGACGACGCCAGGAAGGATCCGGCCGAGAGATGTTGGCGGACGAGGCGGCTGAACTGGAACGGCACCCGATAGGCGCCGGTGAACTGAAGATCGGAGATGCCGGCCGCCGACTCGGCCGTCAGCGCGCTGGTCTGCGACGAAGCGTTCCCGATAGAATCGCGACAGTTGCATGAACCCGTCGTGACGCCGAGCGGCGACCGCTTCGGGCGGATCGTCGGAGCGGAAGAACCGGGTTTCGTCATACTCATAGAACGGGATCAGCGAGGCGATCAGGCGCGCCATGCGCGCATGGCCGGTGATCGACCGGTGTTTGGCCCGCGACAGATCCAGCCGCGACTTCAGCCTGAAGAGCAGTGCCGCCAACACGGCGGCGCCAGCAATCGCGTAAGTGGCCGTCAGATACAGCTGCGCGGGCATCGCCTTGCCTTTTGCAACGGCGAACTGATTCCATGACGATCCGCTCCGCCATAATGAAGATTGTGCAACAGGAAGATGTGAACTTCCTGCTCACCAACCGTATTCCACGGCAAACGCTGACCCGGTTCATGGGCTGGTTCAGCCGGATCGAGCAGCCGATTGATGCGCGCGATCTCTCATCGGCGCTTGGCGCTTCTTCGCCGATCTTGATCTCAGCGACGCCAAGGAGACCCAATTCCGCAGCCTGCATCACTGCTTTACCCGGGAGTTGAAGGACGGCGCACGCCCGGTCGAGATGGATCCGCGGGTGCTCGTCAGCCCGTGCGACGCGATCGTCGGCGCCTCGGGCGCGGTGGACGGCAGACAGTTTTTCAGGTCAAGGGTTTTTCCTATGCGCTCGAGGATCTCCTTGGCGATGATGAGCATGCGGCAACGTTCCGCAACGGGCGGTATGTGACGCTCCGGCTGACGTCGAGCATGTATCATCGCTTCCATGCCCCGCATGACTGCCATGTCGAGGCGGTCACCCATATCTCCGGCGACACCTGGAACGTCAACCCGATCGCCCTGAGACGGGTGGAGAAGGTTGTTCTGCAAGAACGAGCGGGCCTGATCAGGACCCGCCTGTCCGGCAGCTTGTACCCGGTGACCCTGGTTCCCGTCGCCGCGATCCTGGTGGCCGGCATCCGGCTGCGGTTCCTGGAGATGCCGGTCCGCCGCAACGGGAAGGGCCGGCAAACGTTTGCCTGCGGCGCTGACTTTCGCAAGGGCGAGGAGATGGGATGGTTCGAGCACGGCTCGACCATCATCGTGTTCGCCCCTGACGGCTTCGGACTAAGCAATGGCGTCAGCGAGGGCATGACCATCCGCGTCGGGCAGCCACTGATGCGGACGCCGACGTGACGGCATTTCAGGGTTGCTGCCCCCGTTAGTGGTCCGATCCTGACGCTTGGTTCCCAAGCGTCAGGTGAATCGGCCCACCCAATCAATAACTAGTGGATGAGATCCGATGCATCGTTCCGTCGGATTTCATCCACTAGAGCATCGTGCGGGTGACGGGAAACATTGCCTCCATGTCTTTCTCGGCGCGGCCGAGGATCCGCGACTTGCGGTGCTTGCGGTGGCGAATCGTGGGTCCTCGGCCTTCGCCGAGGAAGACACGGAGGTAAAGGTCTCCTGATCGGCAGGTTCGGCGATGCCGGTCGTGGCCGTCATGCGCTGTGGCTGTCATCCGCCGATGATCGACTTGGCCCCCACACTGTGCGAAAACACGCAAGCCGCGCCCGACGGCGCGCCGGATCCCTCGCGCTCCCCGCGCGGCATTGCGAGACGGCCATGCCAACCATCAATGTGCTCAACATCCAGTCCCTTAGCGCCGCCGATCACGCCAGGATCGAGGCGGTCGACCCGGCCATCCGGCTGATCAACGCCGCCGGGTGGTTCGATGGCGAGATCAGGCAGACCTGGCCTGCCTACAGCGTGGCACGCTACCTGGCACCCGATGCCGCTGGCGCGGGAACGCGGGAGGAGCGCGACCGCCTGCTCGCCGAAGCCGAGGTGATCCTTGGTGGCTGGCCCTTCCCGCTCGATCTGCGCGCCCGAGCGCCACGGCTGAAATGGTTCCACCAGCGCCCGGCCGGTGCCAGCAACCTGCGCCTTGGCGACCTGTGGGGCAGCGACGTGGTGGTGACGACATCGCGCGGGGCCGGCAACACACTGGCCATGGCGGAGTACGCGGTGGCCGGCATCCTGCACTTCGCCAAGGGGCTTGATCGTGCCGGCCGCGATCGCGCGGCGGGTGTGTTCGACCCGCGCGCGTACCGGCCACTGTTGCTCGAGGGCAAGACCGTCTGTGTGGTTGGCGCCGGCGGGATCGGACGCCAGGTTGGCCGGCTTGCCGCGGCACTCGGGATGCGTGTCATCGGCACCAGACGGCAGCCGGAACCGGGGGCGCCGCTGCCGCCGGGCTTCGACCGGATCGGCGGCGCCGGCGATCTGGACCAGTTCCTGGCCGAGGCCGACTTCGTGGTGCTGTGTTGTCAGTGGACCCCGGAGACCACCGGGCTTATCGGAAAGGATCGCCTGGCCACGATGAAGCCGGGGGTCGTGCTGGTCAACGTCGCCCGCGGCGAGATCATTGACGAGGCGGCGCTGGTCGAAGCACTCGGCAATGACCGTCTGCGCGGCGTGGTATTGGATGTCTATGATGGCGAGTTCGAACGCCCGCCGATCGAGACGCTGTGGCGCGACCACCGGGTGCTGATCACGCCGCACATCTCCGGCGCCAGCGATCAGAGCCGGCACGGCGCCATCGACCTGTTCTGCGCCAATCTGCGCGCCTATGTTGACCGGGCACCGCTGCACAACGTGATCGATTGGCAGCGCGGCTATTAGAGCGGCTTAAGCATCTGGAGATAGCGCCGGTTCGGCGACCCACTGGACCCGCCGCCAGTGCGCGACCGGCGCTGTCCCCCTGCAACTGCGTCCCCTCCTGCGCCTGGATTTTGCGCATCAACCACGCTTGTCGCAACAGACTTTCCTGCCTGACAAACACGAGGCTTACCCGGCAGTCGTCTTCGAGGACCAGTCAGGCGGCTGCCTCTCTGGTGGTCTGCTTCGGAGTATCAAGCTCCGAGCGCATGCCTTCTTCGATCTCGCGTGCCGCCGCCGCGGCAAGTGAGATCAGCCGCGTGACCGCTCGTTTCTCGAACGCCGGAATGACGTAACTCAGGCTGCCTTGAACCCGGCTGTGCTCGTCCAAAATGGGCACCGCGATCCCGATGCGGTCCGGATCAACCTCGGCATGCGCGACCACATGGCCAGCTTTGCGCATCGTCGCCAATGTCTTGCGGAAAATCTCCCAATTGCTGCCCAGGGCCGCGCTCGCGATCTCCGCGTGACGGGTGTCGTAAAGCCGGCGGAGGTCACGCGACGGTAAATGAGCCAGGATTATCTTCGATGTGGCTCCCCGGAAGAGCGGCATCGGGCGGCCCCGTTCGTAGCTCACCGAGGTGCCCTTATTCGCCTCCGCCACTTGATGGACGCACAGGACTGTGTCGCGAAATATACGACACAGCAGGACGGTGCTGTCGCCAGGGGCAAAGCGCTTGATGTCGTCCATGATGGGCTTGGCGACCCGCAGGAGTGGATCGGTCAACTGGATCTGCCGGTCCAATTGAATGATCGCGGGTCCAAGGATGTAACGCCCGCTTGCGACCGTGGTTAGAAGTCCGGCTTCGGTTAAGGCGGCGAAGTAGCGATAGGCGCTGCTGACCGAAACCTGCAGCGCCGCCGACGCCTCCTCGACGGTCCAGTCCGGTCTTTCGAGCGTGAACAGTTTGAAGACACTGATTGTCCGGTCTGGACTAGCCATTCCTGTCGATCCTGCTGATGCCAAGCACATCGGTTGTCTTCGCCTGCTTAACTGCTTCCGCCAATTCAGCGGCGCGTAAAAGGCATTGGCCACTGTCCATGGGAAGCGTGTTGCCATAGCCTGGTTTTACAACACGGCCGCTTACACGCCATAGCCCGTGTTACCACATGTTAGGATAGTTGCTACGGAAAATCCCGCAGTTTCGCATTATACGCGAATTTTCTATTGACATATTGGTGTTGCTTTCGTACGAACGGGTCATTCAAGGGAGGAACTCGGGCAATGTCCACAACGGTAAGCGCAGGCGGTTACCTGCATCATATGCAACTCCAGAGCGGCGATCCCGCGCGGCTGGCGGCGTTCTACGCCGATGCATTGGATATGACTGCGCGACAACTCGGCGATAGTGACTGGATCTGCGAAGGGCCGCTGCGCCGCGTGCTATTCACGCAAGGCCAGAACAAGAAGCTGGGTTATGCCGGTTTTGCCTGCCGGGACGCGGAAGGGCTTGCCGCGATCCATGCTCGAGCGAAAAACAGCGGTGTCGATATCCTGCCTTCGCCCAGTCCGCTTTTCGGGGCGGAAGCGTTCGCCGTGCGGGACCCGGACAGGAATATGATCGCGTTCGGCCTCGGCAAGCAGGAGCAGCCTCGCGGCGGTCTTCGCGGTCCGCTTCAGCATCTTACGCTTGCAACGGAAGATCCCGTCGCGATCGAGCATTTCTACGTCGATCAGCTCGGCTTTCTCACCAGCGACTACGTCCGGGACATCGATGGCAGGATCCTGACGTGCTGGATGCGGTCGAATCACGAGCACCATACCCTTGCATGCTTTCGCCATAGTCGGCAGGGCATCGACCACCACAGCTATGAGGCCGGCGACTGGTCCGTGATCAAGGACTGGTGCGACCGCATGGGCGCCAGGCGTATCCCGCTGATGTGGGGACCTGGACGGCACGGGCCAGGCAACAACCTGTTCATTTTCATTGAGGATCCGGACGGCAACTGGATCGAGATCAGCGGGGAGCTGGAAGTCATGTACGATCGCCAGCCAAGGGACTGGCCGCACGAGGAACACACATTGAATTTGTGGGGCCGCGGGATCATGCGCGTCTAGGCCATCTTCAGGCTCTTGCCGGCTGGCGCGGAAGGTCTCTTCCGTACCGCCCATCCACTTTCATTTCATACGAGCACAGGCGCCGGAAAAAGCATCCGGCAGCCGTCGGAGGGCCACATCATGAAGTTCGCAACATTCCGCCGCTGTGGCTGAAGCCCGGTGACATTGTGGAAGTGGAGATCGAAGGTTGGCGTGCTCCGCAATGGCATCGCGGATGAACACCTGACCTGACAACAAGGGCCGCATCAACAAGAAAAACACAGGAAAGGAACACAAGAATGGAGTACGTGTCCAAGCACTACCCGGTCGTCATTATCGGCAGTGGGCCGATCGGTCTGACGCTTGCCAACCTGCTGGGCACGCTGAATATCCAAAGCCTCGTTGTCGAGCGGAATGCGACCACGGTGCAGGAGCCTCGCGCCGTGTCAATCGACGACGAGTCCCTGCGCACCATGCAAGCTGCGGGCGCGGTGGCCGAGGTGCTCAAGTCTGTCGTGGCCGGGTACGGTTCGCACTACTATTCGCCCAGTCGCATCTGCTTCGCCAAGGTCGAGCCTTCGGGCCAGCCCTACGGCTATCCTCGGCGCAACGCCTTCCGGCAACCGATCCTGGAAGCGCAGCTCAAGGACTCGCTCGTCCGGTTCGACCACGTGGACACGCTATATGGCTGGCGGCTGGATCGCTATGAGCAGTCGGCGGAGCGGGTCACGCTGCACCTGATCGGACCTTTGGAGGAAGTGCGGCAGGTGACCTGCGACTATCTCGTTGGCTGCGACGGCGCGGGCAGCCGCGTCCGAGAGCAGCAAGGCGTCCAGTTGGAGGGCACCACCTTCGATGAGCGCTGGCTGATCCTCGACCTGGAGAACAACGAGAACATTACCAAGCACACCGAGGTCTTCTGCGACAGGCGGCGCCCCTGTATCACCTTGCCGGGACCGGACCATACCCGGCGCTTCGAGTTCAAGCTGATCGAGGGCGAAAAGGACGAGGACCTCCTCGACCCGGCCATGGTCGAGCGCCTGTTGCGCACGCACGGGGCCGATCCGAACGCGACGCTTCGGCGCAAGGTGGTCTACCGGTTCCATGCTCGCGTGGCGCCGCGGTGGTCGTTTGGCCGCGTCTTCCTGGCCGGGGATGCAGCGCACCTGACGCCGCCTTTCGCCGGCCAGGGGATGAACAGCGGCATCCGGGACGCGCACAATCTCGCTTGGAAGCTGGCCGCCGTGCTCGACGGCCGCGCCGGCCCGGGGCTGCTCGACACCTATGAGCAGGAACGCAAGGACCACATCTGGCAAATGGTCCAATTGGCCCTGCGCATGGGGCGTGTGATGTCGCCGAACAGTTGGCTGCGTGGGTTCCTGACCCAGGCGGGCTTCCTAGCGCTGAACGTCTGGCCGCCGGCACGCGACTACGTGGCGCAGATGAAATACAAGCCGCCGCCGCGCTTCAACCAGGGCTTTCTGATCCCTGACAACAAGGGCCGCAACTCGCTTGTTGGCCGTCTGCTGCCGCAACCGCCAGTGCGCACACCGGATCGGAGAAACGTCCTGCTGGACGAGGTGCTGGGCAACCGCTTTGTGCTGCTGCTCCGGTCGGCGCGGCCCGCGGAGGACTTCGCCCGGCTGCGCCAACCGATCTGGGACCAGCTCGGGGTGACGCGGGTGGCGCTCCTCCCGGTCGGTTCCCCGGTCCAAGCCGTCGCGGGGATCGAGACCGTCGCCGAGACAAACGAGGCGTTCGACACCGCCCTTGCCGATTATACGAATAGTGCACTGTTGCTGCGACCAGACCACTACGTTGCCGCAGCCATTCCGTTGAGTGAGGCCGATCGCGGGAGCCAGGCGGTCGAAGAGCTGTTGGTGGCAACGTGGCAGCAGGGCGGAAGACGTCCTGCCCAACGGCCAGGCGAGCTATCGGTCGAGCATCGCCAAGTTGCCTAAGCAATAAATTGTTCCGGGAGAAACATTGTGAGTAGCAGTCTGCGCGAGACGACTGTAAGCGAGGTCGTCGATAATCAACCGTTGAGCCGGTTTCAAGCTGGTATCATCGTGATGTGCGGTTTCGTGGCCGTTCTGGATGGCTTCGACACGCAGAGTATCGGCTTCCTGGCTCCGGCCATTGCCGAGTCCCTGAAGGTCCCGCTGCCTTCCTTCGCTCCCGTGTTCGTCGCCGGACTGCTCGGCCTGATGTGCGGAGCAGGCGTTCTTGGACCTGTGGCGGATCGCTGGGGCCGGAAATGGACGATTGTCCTGTCGACGCTTTTGTTCGGCCTGTTCTCGTTCCTGACGGCTAGCGCTTCGTCGTTCAACGAGTTGCTGTTGTTCCGTTTTGTGACCGGGATCGGGCTTGGCGGCGCCATGCCGAACGTGGTTGCCTTGACTGCGGAATACTCTCCCAAGCGTCTACAGACAATTTTCGTTTCGATGTTGTTCACCGGCATGCCGCTTGGCGCTGTGCTTGGTGGCCTTGTCGCCTCCGCTCTGCTTCCAGTTTGGGGTTGGCAGTCGGTCTTTATGGTCGGTGGAGTCTTGCCTCTCACGATGGTGGTCATACTCATTGCCAGACTGCCCGAGTCAGCTCGTTACTTAATTGTAAGAGGAGCCAGGTCCGATCGTGTCGCCGCTATTATGGCACGCGTCGCGCCGGGCTATCCCGATCTCGGCCGTCTGCGCTTTGTACCCGGAACATCGGCACTCCAGGGCTTCACCGTCCGACACCTCTTCACGGAGGGCCGCGCTTTGGGAACGCTGCTCCTCTGGGTTCCGTATTTCATGAACCTGTTGATCATCTATTTCGTCATCAGTTGGCTTCCGGCCGTCCTGCGTCAATCCGGCATGGCGATTTCCGCCGGCGTGACAGCCATCTCGCTGTTCAGCCTTGGCGGCATCATTGGATCGCTCTTGCAGGGCGTTTCAATGCGGAAGCTGGGAGCAAGCACCCTGTTGGCTGCTGAGTTCGGGCTTTCCTTGCTGCTTATCGGATCACTCGGCGTGCTGCCGCCCTCCCTTGGCATGATCCTTGGCATCGCATTCGTGCTGGGAATTCTTATCCAGGGGGCGCAAGCGGGGCTGAACGCTCTGGTAGCGGAGTTCTATCCAACCGCAATTCGGTCGACCGGCGTGGGCTGGGCGCTTGGCGTCGGGCGGATCGGCTCCATCGTGGGGCCGATCCTGGGCGGGATCATGCTGTCGTTGCAGTGGAACCTTCAGCAGATATTCCTTGCCGGGACCGTTCCTGCCCTATGCGCGGGCTTGGCAATCCTTGCCGGCTCGAAACTTTGGCAGGCCAGCACGGCTGCGCCGAGCCTGGGCCGAGGTAGCATCTCGCAAAAAATAGGTTGAGCAAGCTTCGGCCGCATAGCTCAAGCGAATATGCAGCGGGCTGCGCACAAACCAGTTCACGCTGTTCGAGCTAGGCATCGCCGCACGACCGAGACACATGGCGAGCCGGATGTGAAACCCGCCTCGCGGCCTTAGGCTGCGAAACGGCATCAGAGAGGAAATAATCATGAGCACGATCACCGGACGGCGGGTCTTCTGTGGCTGTGCCTGCGCCGCCGCGCTGTTGCAACCGAACCTCGCCCGCGCACAGACTCCGCCTGCCTCCGCTGGTTCGGCTGATCCAGCCCTCGTCGAGGATCTTGTCACTGCAAACCGAATCTTGTTCGACCAGGGCGTGGTGGACGGATTCGGCCACGTTAGCGCCCGCCACGACAAGGACCCAAACCGCTTCCTGCTCGCCCGCAGCATGGCCCCCGCCTTGGTCACGACCGCGGATATCATGGAATTCGACCTGGACAGCACTCCGATTGATCCGCAAGGCCGGGCCGTCTATCTGGAGCGCTTCATCCACGGTGAAATATACCGGTTGCGACCCGACGTGAAAGCCATCGTGCACAGCCACTCGTCGGCCGTGATCCCCTTCGGGGTCAGCCATGTTGCCCTTAAACCGATCTACCACATGAGCAGCTTCCTAGGCGCCGGGGCGCCGGTGTTCGAGATCCGCGACGCCGGTGGGCCAGCGACCGACATGCTAATCCGCAACCGAGAGCTAGGCCATGCTTTGGCGGTCGCGCTGGGGGATCGTTCTGTCATCCTGATGCGGGGTCATGGCTCCACAGTGGTGGGTCCCTCGACCCGCCACGCCGTGTTTCGAGCCGTCTACACCGAGGTGAACGCCCGGGTGGAGAGCGAGGCGCTGCGGCTGGGAGACGTCACCTTCCTCAATGAGCAGGAAGCAGCCAAGGCGACGGCGACCAACGCCGGGCAGGTGGATCGGCCGTGGGAGCTATGGCGGAAAAAGGCCATGGAGGGTCGCTGACCAGTCCTACTCACCCGAGACGCCGCAGTCCGGCGCGCCGATGCAACACGGCAGATGCGCCGGACACCTAAGTCAGCGCGATTGCTGGCACCGCCACCCTCGACGGGCGATGGGCCGCCGGACGGTGCGCCACGGCATCCAGGGTGACCACGATCGGCCGATGGTCCGACGCCTGGCGCAGGAGCGCCTTGGCTTCAAGGCATGCCGCGCCTCGTACCAGGCACCGGTCGATCCGCAACGGCACCATGTCTCCGGCGAGGTGAGTGGGCTCACGTGGGCCGACGTCGCGAAAGCCGGGAAGCAAGGCCGGACCGATCAGGTTATAGTCACCCAACACGGCGGCGCGATATGGCAGCGCCTTGGCGATCCACCGAAGCTGCCGGCGGTTCAAGACCTGACCATGCGAGAGGTGCACATTGGCAACCGCGATCGGGCCAAGCTCGACGATCTGGCAAATACGGTGGAACATCGCACCCGACGGCAGCGGCAGCACGACGGGAAGAGTGGAGAACGGCACGGGGCTCCATATTGCCAGACCATGGATGCGGCCCGGCATCGGGCTGCGCAGATATTGACCTCCTACCCGGCTGGTCAGCCCGTCCATCTCCCGGGTGACCTCTTGCATCAGAAGGAGGCCTGGAGCCTCCCGCCGGATCAACCGGACGACATCATCGAGCGACGCCCCGGTTAGGCGAAGCAGGTTCCAGCTGATGAGCTTGATCATTGATATAGGCAAGTTGGGGCAGCGAACGGTTTTGCGCAACCACAGTTCCTGCATGGCTGTCCTCACGCCACCGTGATGAGCGGGTTCATTACCGGTCAATTCATAACGATATAAAATCTTTGCCGAAAGCTGAGGCTTCGCGCGCATGCTCAAAAACGCATGACACAAAGTCCCTGCCGCCTCAGCCTTTGTCGCTGCGAAACGCGGCAGATCAGCCTGTTGCTCAAGATATCAGCCGAGGATGAATGCACAGCGCATCAATCTTCTGCCTAGAGATAAGGCAACATCAGCCGCGCGCTGGCGTCGCGGATCCGCACCAGCAGCGGGCGGCTATCCAGTTCCGCCTCCGTCAGCGCCGACCCGCGGCTGGACTGCATCAGCGCCATGAGTTCTGCCGCGAGCGCGTGACTGTAGACTTCCATGCACAGCTCGAAGTTAAGCCGGAATGAGCGTATATCCCAATTGGTGCTGCCGATCAGGCACCATTCCTGGTCGACCACCATGAGTTTGGAATGGTGGAACGGCGGCGGGCTGCGCCAGATGCGGACGCCATCGGACAGCAATGGGCCGATATTGGCCCGGGTCGCCCAGTCCACCAGCGTGTGATTGCTCTTCTCCGGCAGCAACAGGTCGACGGCCACACCCCGCATCGCGGCCAGCGACAACGCTGTGATCAGCCGCTCGTCCGGCAGGAAATAGGGCGTCATCACCGCAATGCTGTTGCGCGCGCAGGCGACCGCCTGAAGCACACTAAACTCCACTTTTTCAACATCCTCATCCGGTCCCGAATCAATGACGCGTGCTGGTGCGCCGGAGCCGAGCGTGGGATTTGGCAGCCAGGCGTCGCCGTTGAGATCTTCGTCCGTGGCGAAGGCCCAATCCTGCACAAAAGCTTCGGCGAGTTGGCAGACGATCGGACCCTCAATTCGAAAATGCAGATCCTGCACCGGCTGCTTCGGGTGAGTGGCCAGAACGTTCTCGTCGGCAATGTTCAGGCCTCCGGTGAAGCCGACCGACCCATCCACCACCAGGATTTTCTTGTGCGAACGCAAGTTGACGAACGGCATGCGCCAGGGCAGCAGCGAGTGCATGAAGCGGGCCGCCGTCACGCCGTTACGTCGCAGTTGATAGTAAGTGCGCGACAGCAGCCAGCCGCCGCCGATGCCGTCAATGAGCACGCGTACCGCAACCCCTCGGCTCTGGGCGTCAGTCAGCGCCTGGATGAAGCGGCCGCCCCAGATATCGTCACGGAAAATGTATGATGACATGCCGACGCTCCTGGTCGCCGCCGTGATCGCCGCCAGCATGGGTGGATAGGCTTCGTCACCGTTGTGATAAGTCTGCACCACCGTCGCCGCCAGCAGCGGACGACCGGTGATACGGCCGATGCCGTGCGCCAACGGATCCAACTCGTGGCCGACCTCCGGTGATTGCCGCGCAAGCGGACTGCCGGGCCGGTTGTCCTGCGGACGCAGTTGCCTGGCGCGGCGCCTCACCCGGTTGACGCCAAAAATCAAATAGGTGATCGCCCCCAGGATCGGCGCGAACCAGACCAGCCCGATCCAGCCAACGGCGGATGCGACTTCCCGCTTGTGCAGCAGGATGTGGATAGTGACGCAGACGGCAAGCACCAGCCCGACCGCCAGCGTCGCATCGGCGCGGGAATGCGGGAGGTCTTGCCAAATCTCATTCACGACGAAAAGACGTCTTCATGCCGGGCTGCATAGGGAATCCAGCTTTGAACGGCAATGTGGACTTTTCCTCCCGCTGAGACTGCACGTGGCGGTCATGCCACGAAGGCCCGCAGGTGACTTTGTCCTCGCCGCGCCGGTGTGCCCTCGGCGTGAGATCACCGTCATTATGCCTAGAGCCTAGATATTGACCCAGGATGGTCCTGTGGGGACTTCCCGTCGGCACACGGTGTTGCGCATCTGCTGCCTGGGCACCCTCCTCAGCGCACCAACCATGACCTGGGGCCTTTCGGGTGGACCGTTGCCCTGGAAAGGATCATCGTCGCGGTCAGAGTGGAGCACCAGGTGTCGCAGTCGCTCCACTAGCGAAGGCGTGACCATCCTGGCAATGGCAGGTACTCCCGCAGCGCCCATTCTAGGCGTGTCCAGCGATGACGTGAGGAAGATCGTAATGCCCGCCAAGCTAGACGGATTGTTACACAGGAAGGGACCTTCGCTGGACCCTCGATCGAGGCCCCTACGCGCCGCGCGCTGTGCGATCGTTACGGTGCCAATTATTCTGGCCGGATGCCAGGCCGCGGTGCTTGACCCGCAAGGGCCAATCGGGCTTGCGAACAGGGCGATCCTGATAAACTCCCTTGTTATCATGCTCGCAATTGTTGTTCCGGTGATCGTTGCGACGCTGGCCTTCGGCTGGTGGTTTCGAGCCGCCAACACAAGAGCCAAATATTTGCCGGAGTTTGCCTATTCCGGCCGCCTCGAGCTTATCGTCTGGTCCATTCCCCTGCTCACGATTACCCTTCTGGGTGGCGTTGCCTGGATCGGATCGCATGAACTCGACCCCGCTGTGCCATTGCCATCCAGCACGCCACCGCTTCAGGTCCAGGTCGTCTCGATGGACTGGAAGTGGCTCTTCATCTACCCGGACCAGCGTATCGCAAGTGTCAACCAGCTTGTGGTTCCGGCCGGCATGCCGGTCCACTTCGCCCTGACGTCAGCGAGTGTGCTGAGTACATTCTTTATCCCGCAACTCGGCAGCATGATCTACACGATGAACGGCATGGCGACGCAGTTGCATCTGCAAGCGGACGCGCCAGGCACCTACCGCGGCATCTCGGGCCATTACAACGGCGATGGATTTTCCGACATGCATTTTGACGTGCGCGCAGTGCCCACAGACAAGTTCAACGCCTGGATCACGGCGACGCGCGGCACCGGCCCAACTTTGGATGCAGGGAGCTACGCTGACTTGGCCAAACAGAGCATGAACATCCATCCATTCACCTATAGAGAGGTCGATCCAGCGCTGTTCCAGAGAATCGTGACCCAGAAGATACCGCCGGGACCTGGTCCGCAGACCAACACACCTAGTCAAAACGTGTCCCCTAGGACGGAGCAATAACATGTTGGGCAAGCTGACTTGGTCCGCTATTCCGTTCGATCAGCCGATTCCGCTCTTTGCAGCGGCGGCCGTCGGTTTGATCATCGCCGGCGTCCTCGTTTGGGTCACGTTGAAGGGCTGGACACCCTATCTTTGGCGGGAGTGGATCACCAGCGTCGACCACAAGCGGATCGGGATCATGTACACCCTGCTCGCGATGGTGATGCTGCTGCGCGGCTTCAGCGACGCGATCATGATGCGATCGCAACAGGCAATCGCCTTCCGGTCGGAGGGCTACCTGCCGCCCGAGCACTACGACCAGATCTTCTCGGCGCACGGCACGCTCATGATTTTTTTCGTTGCGATGCCGTTCGTGATCGGCTTGATGAACTTCGTCGTGCCGCTGCAGCTCGGCATCCGCGACGTGGCGTTCCCAACGCTCAATTCGGTCAGTTTCTGGCTGACTGCCACCGGGGCGCTGCTGGTCAACATCTCGCTGGTCGTCGGCGAATTCGCCCGCACCGGCTGGCTGCCGTATCCGCCGCTGTCCGAGCTCACCTACTCGCCTGGCGTCGGGCCTGACTACTACCTCTGGGCGCTGCAGATTTCCGGCGTCGGAACGTTGCTGACCGGGGTCAATTTCGTCACCACGATCCTGAAAATCCATGCCCCCGGCATGACCTACATGCGCATGCCGATGTTCTGCTGGACGGCACTCGCCTCCAACCTGCTGATCGTGGCCGCGTTTCCCGTTCTGACGGCGACCTTGGCCATGCTGCTGCTGGACCGTTACCTCGGCTTTCACTTCTTTACCAACGAGGCCGGCGGCAACGTCATGATGTTCATGAACCTGATCTGGGCCTGGGGGCATCCGGAGGTCTACATCCTGATTCTACCTGCCTTCGGCATATTCTCAGAGGTGATCTCGACCTTCTCCCGCAAGCCGCTGTTCGGTTACCGGTCGATGGTGATGGCGACGATGGTCATCTGCCTGCTCGCCTTCATGGTTTGGTTGCACCACTTCTTCACCATGGGCGCCGGTGCCGACGTCAACGCGATCTTCGGCATCACCACGATGATCATTGCGGTGCCGACGGGCGTGAAGGTATTCAACTGGCTGTTCACGATGTATGGCGGCCGGATCGTCTACTCAACAGCGTTGCTATGGTCGATCGGCTTCATGGTCACATTTGTCATTGGCGGAATGACCGGCGTCCTGCTGGCCGTGCCACCGGCGGATTTCGTGCTCCACAACAGCCTCTTTCTTGTCGCCCACTTCCACAATGTCATTATTGGCGGGGTACTCTTCGGCGCCTTCGCCGGCTACAATTACTGGTTTCCTAAGGCGTTTGGATTCCGCTTGCACGATGGCCTCGGCAGGGCCTCGTTCTGGTGCTGGTTCATCGGCTTCTATCTGGCCTTCATGCCGCTCTATATCCTCGGCCTTATGGGAATGACCCGTCGCATGCAGCATTACGACGTCGCCGCCTGGCGTCCCTGGCTATTGGTCGCCGCTGGCGGCGCCGCTGTGATCCTGTGCGGGATCATCCTGCAGATCGCGCAACTCACTGTCAGCATCCGCCGGCGCGAACAACTTCGCGACGAGACCGGTGATCCATGGAACGGGCGCTCCCTGGAATGGGCGACAGCCTCCCCACCACCGGTATTCAACTTCGCGGTGCTGCCGCGCATTGAGGGCGAAGATGCCTATTGGGGCATAAAGCAGCGCGCCATTCAACAGGCGAGGCTGAGCGCGGAGCCCGATTATACTCCGATTGAGATGCCGAGGAACAGCCCGACCGGCTTCATCTGCGCCTTCTTCGCCACCGTCATGGGGTTTGCGCTGATCTGGCACATCTGGTGGATGGTCGGCTTGGCGGCGCTTGGCGCATTTGCAACTTTTGTGGTCTTTGCCTGGCGGGATGAGGACGAGTACATCATTCCGGCGGACGCGGTCGCGCGGATCGATCGGGCCAACCGAAGCGCGCGCCGCGAGGCGCTCGCCCATCTGCAGCCCGTGCAGTGAGCGGTCTTCAGGCCACCGCAGGCCGCGGCGATCCGAATCGCCTCGGGCACAATCGGGCCTCGCGGGATCGCCAGCACACGGCAGAACATGCAGCCCGCGGACAGGTATCGAAGCGCATCATCGTCGGCTACGGCTTCTGGATTTTCCTGCTCAGCGACATCATCATGTTCTCCGCCTTCTTCGCCACCTACGCCGTATTGGTCGGGGCGACGGCCGGCGGGCCAACCGGTCAGGATCTGTTCAATCTGCGCAATGTCGAGATCGAAACAGCTTTCCTGCTCCTGTCCAGCTTCACCTGCGGGATCGCCAGCATCGGCGCCCAGAGGCACCGCAACGTCTGGTTCCAAGGGGCTATGGCAGCGACCTTCCTGTTCGGTGTCGCGTTCCTTGCCATTGAGATCCATGAGTTTGCCGGCATGGTCGCGCAGGGGGCAGGCCCAACCCGTAGTGCGTTTCTTTCAGCCTTCTTTACCCTCGTTGGCTGCCATGGGCTGCATGTGACACTCGGCCTGCTATGGCTGCTGACAATGATGGCGCAGGTGTTCGCCAAGGGCTACCGCGCCGACATTCTGCGTCGTGTGCTCTGCTTCAGCCTGTTCTGGCATGCACTGGACATCATCTGGGTCGGAGTGTTCACCGTGGTGTATCTGATGGGAGTTGCGCAATGAGCCATTCTGGCGAAGCCCACAACGTCCATCCCGCGGACAGCGCGCCAGGCGACGAAACCCCTGGCGACGAGAACCACAGAAGGAATTGCGAGCTATGCGATCGGGCTCGGCCTGGCCACGCTGCTGACGATCGTTTCGTTCTTTATCGCCCGCACAACGTTGGTCTGGGCGCCGAGCATCCCTGTTGCACTGTGCGTTCTGGCGATCGCGCAGATGGGCGTTCACCTGGCCTTCTTCCTGCATATCACGACGGGGCCTGACAACGTAAACAACGTCATGGCGCTTGCATTCGGCATGCTGATCGTTCTGCTGATCATGGCCGGCTCACTGTGGATCATGTGGCACCTGAACCATAACATGATGCCGATGGAGCAGATCATGCAGATGCAACGTTGACCTCAAGCAACATTATCAGAAGGTCTTTCTTGTCGGAAAATCGGGGGCCAAGGCCGGCATCCAGATGGTCTCGGTCGCCAGCAGGCGGTAGACGATCCGTCCGCCACTGACCGGATCGTTCCATGACCCTTAGCGCATTTCTCCGCCACCTGGGTTTCGCCGCGCTGCTGGTGCTGCTGTCGGCCGTAACCGTGCGTATGATGATCGCAGCCCGGGTAATGGATCGGCCGAGTGCACGCAAGGCGCATGACCAGCCCATCCCGAAAGGCGGCGGCGTCGGGGTCCTGGTCACCTTCCTGGTTGGCATCGCCGTGCTCTACCGGTTCGCCGCGTTCGCCCGTCTGGCCGACCCATACTTCCTCGGCGTTATCGAAGCATCCTTTGCAATCGCCGTCGTCGCCTTCCTGGACGACCTTTTCGAATGGCCCTTCACCGTCAAGCTTGGTGCGCAAATTCTGGCCGCACTCGTCGCTGTCAGCAGCGGCCTGTATGTGCTGAACTTTCACATTCCCTACATGGGTTCCCTGCCCTTCCTCAGCGGCAGCGCGATCGGCGTAGCGGCGACGATGGCGTGGATCCTGTTCGCGACCAATGCGATGAACTTCATCGACGGTCTGGACGGGTTGGCGAGTGGTGTCGCGCTGATCGCGTGCCTGTTCCTGGCATTCATCGCTGAACAGCATGGCGGCTGGTTCGCCTACGCCGCTGCCGGCCTTCTGGCGGCGGGTCTGATCGGCTTCCTGCCGTTCAACTTCCCCAAGGCTCGCATCTTTTTGGGCGACGTCGGCAGCCAATTCTGCGGCTTCATGCTGGCGGTGCTGGCCGTCGTCGCCAGCCGCTTCGACGGCGTCGAGTTGTCGTTTCTGCTGATGCCGATGCTGCTGTCCGGCGTGCTGTTCGACGTCGCATTCACCTTGATCCGGCGTAGCCTGGACGGCGAGATGGTGGTTCGGCCGCACCGTGGACACCTTTATCAGGTAGCCCAGCGCTGCGGCGTGCCTTCTGAGACAGTGACGCTTATCCACTGGGGTTTTGCGATATATGGCGGCGTATGCTGCTTTGCCTTCATTGCCGCGCCATCAGTCTATAAGCCGGTGGTGCCGCTTGCGACATTGCTGCCGCAGGCCGTCTGGGTTGGCTTTGTCGTCAGGCGGGCCAGGGCGGCAGGCATAAGCCGCTGGGGCTGACAGAATGTGCCCGACCAGGTTGCGCATAACCGTTCTGGCTCAGCGTGTCCCGGCCACCTGACGCAGCACGTGCGGCCAAAGGTAGCCCGGACACGCCGGGCTATGACCGAGACCACCCGGGCTATGACGAGGCCACCCGGGCTATGACGAGACCACAATGCCGGCGCAATTTGATCGGACTTGGCTTTGGATGAAGCGGCCTTGTTCGCGGCGTCACTGCGTCGGATCATCAGCGGCTAAATCAGACTTTGAAACAAGTGCCAGTAGTTGTCCGCGCAAGCTCGGTAGGTAAAGTCGCGGGCGCGAGTACGCAGCAGATCAACGGGCCAGCGATGCCGTTCATCAATGATCCGGCTCAGCCCGCTGGCCAGGGCCGCCGGCTCTTGCGGTGGCACCAGGATGCCGTACTCGCCGCGCTCCAGGATGTCGGCAGGACCATATGGACAGTTGGTCGACAAGACCGGGGTGCCGCAGCCCAGTGCCTCCACCAGCACATTGCCAAACCCTTCAAAGCGCGAGGAGAGCACAAACGCGTCTGCCTGCCGCATATACGGCAACGGGTTCTGCACGAAGCCTAGAAACTCGACATGCTGCGCGATGCCCAGTGTGCCGGCCATGCGTTGCAGTTCGTCGCGCGCTGGACCGCTGCCCAGGATCAGCAGGCGCGCGGGGCGTTGGCGCAGATGCAGCGCGAAAGCGTGCAAAAGGTTGCGATGATCCTTCATCTCCACCAGGCGGCCAGCTGTGACGAACACCGGCCTGTCCTTGGCTTCCAGCCAACGATGATGTACCGGGGCGTCGGCTCGTTCCGTGAAATCATCGCCGATCACCGCGTTATTGATCGTGCTGACTTTGTTCCGCGGCAATCCTGCATTGCGAATAAGTTCGCCGGCAATACCGTCCGACACCGCCACCGCATGATCGATCCGCGATGCCAGCAGCCGGTAACAGAATGGCACCACGCGGTGCTTCCAGTTCACCGTCGCGTGGAAGCCCGCGCTCAGCGGGTTATGCTGGCAGATCACCAGTTTCGTTTCGGTTCCAGCAAGCGCCTTAGCAAGCATCGCGGCGATGTTGTTGTGGTCGACATTTGCCATGAAAACAGTCGGCTGGTCGTCCAGCAGGTAGCGCCGGAGCCGGACGATATCGTGCAAGGTCCGCGCGCTGTGCAGATTGATCACCGGAACGCCTGCCGGCAGCAGCGGCAGCAGCTCGCCGCGGACCTGGTGCAGTACCAGAGCAACGTCGACGCCCCGGGCTTGCAACTCCTGTGCGAGTATCAGACACTGGCGCTCAACCCCGCCAGGTGACAAATCGTGGATATAGATCGCCGCCGACATCGGCTTGACGGCCTCCAGGCTGGATGAATAGGGGGCTGCCCCCAAAGGAGTTCGAAAAACCGCTGCCCGCATAATGGCTCCGCATAAAATCTCTTGGTAAGTGCGGCTGTAGCGCGCGCCGTCACCGCTGCCGGTCAAGGCATCACGGTTCCCTTACGGCGGATTTACCTGGGCTTGTTGGTTTGAGAAGTCGATAGCAGGCGAGCGGCTTGCCCTAACCTAATGATCACAATAGCGTTCTGTCGAAACCGACGAGCCAGGCCAATGGCCGGCCGTGGATCCCCGAGCAGGAGGATGTGAGCTTCACACCATCCGCGCCAGTGATCCGCTTCCTGCTAGTATCGGGAATTGATGCGCCGCTTGGATCAACCGCGTCTGCATGCGCCTGTTCCAGCCTGGTTGCATGCGCCGGGACCACGGATTGTAGGCGGTGACGAATGTGGCCATGCGGACGCCACGGCAGCGCAGCACCCGGTCGAGGCCTGAAGAACACTTGCCAATATGAAATGTCACGCCGGCGACCTCGTACCGGGTCATGCGATAGGCCCGCTCTTTGGAGGGACGCACCTAGCCGCCGTCGCGAGCGGCGAACGTCACGTCGCGGTGGACGTGCACCGACATCAGCACCCCAAAGCCAACCATGACGGTCAGCATGGCCGAACCACCATGCGACACCAGCGGCAAAGGCACGCCACCGACCGGGATTACGCCCATCACCATGGCAATATTGACGAAGACATACAGAAAGAAGTTGCAGGAGATCCCCAATGCCACGAGGCCGCCAAATGGATTGCGGCTACGCAACGCTATGACCATGCCGCCAAGGATGATCAGGCACAGCAATCCCATCACCGCCAAGCCGCCGATGAGGCCGAATTCCTCGCCGATCATGGTAAAGATGAAGTCGGTCTGCTTCTCCGGCAGGAAGTCGAGGTGGCCCTGGGTACCCTGCATGAAGCCCTTGCCCCACATCCCGCCGGAGCCCAGCGCGATCTTCGACTGGATGATGTTGTAACCGGCGCCAAGCGGGTCGCTCTCGGGATTGAGGAAGGTATCGATGCGTGCCCGCTGGTAGTCATGCAGATGAGCATAGGCGAATTTCGCCACCAGCGGCAGAGGCAGTGCGACAAGCAGGAACTTCCACCAGCGCACCCCGGCGGCAAAAAAGATCACCGCGCCCAGTATTGCGGTGATCGCCGCGGTGCCCAGGTTTGGCTCCTTCAGGATAAGGCCGACCGGGATCAGCACGGCGATCAGCGGCGGGATCAGAAACAGCGGGCTGCCCATCCTTTCCCAGGATGCGCGGTGAAACCAGGCCGCCAGGGCCAGCACCAAAGCCAGCTTCATCAACTCGGACGGCTGCAGCTGCAGGCCGCCTAGTTCGAGCCATCGTTGTGCCCCCTTGCCCACGTGGCCCATGCGCAGCACCAGCACCAACAACACCACGCCGCAAACCCAGGCCGGCCAGGCGAGCTTGGCGATGAAGCGGATATCCACCATGCCGATCCCGATCATCAGCACGACGCCAAAGGCGAAGCGCAAGGCGTGGCGGTTGGCGAATGGCTCCGGTCCGCCGCCCGCGCTGTACAACGCAACATAGCCCACGGCAGCCAGTCCGCAGAGCAACAGGACATACAGCCAATTGACCTGCACGACCTTGCCCAGCAGCTCGAACGAGGGCCGCCGCCAGAGCCGGCGGTCCATCATAAGCGCGCGCCCGCATCCGATCCGGGGATGTTGCGCGCAAGTGGTGCAACGGTCCGGTTGGCCGGATCGCGTCGCAACACCTCCGTCATGATGTCGCGTGCCAGCGGCGCCGCGGCGGCGGCGCCGGCATTACCGTGCTCGATCACCACCGAAAGCGCATAGCGCGGCTCGTCAAAGGGCGCATAGGCGACAAACAGGGCGTGCGGGCGGTATTCCCAGGGCAGCTTGCTGCTGTCGAACTTGCCGCTCTCGCGCAGTTCCCGTGACACCCGCCGCACTTGCGCCGAACCGGTCTTGCCCGCCAGCTGCACCTGCGGGTCCGCCAGGCGAGCCAACGGCGCGGTGCCGCCGGGCTCGTTGACCACCGCCCACATACCTTGCCGCACCATGCGGAGCAACGTCTCGGCCAGGCCCATCACCGGCCAATCTTCGGGCTTCGCGCCGAATTGCGCCTCGCCGGCCAAAGTGCGGGTCAGATGCGGCTGCACGACGCGTCCACTGGCGATACGCGAGACGTAGGTCGCAAGCTGCAACGGCGTCACCTGAACATAGCCCTGGCCGATGCCGCTGACGATCGTGTCGCCCATGTTCCAGGCATGGCCATGGCCGGCACGCCACGCCCGCGTCGGGATCAGCCCCGGTCGCTGGCCCGGCAGATCCAGGTCCAACATGACCCCGAGTCCCAACCGGTTGGCCATCGCGGCGATGTGGTCGATGCCGGTGCGTCGCGCCACCTCATAGAAATAAACGTCGCAACTGTTCTTGATGCCGCCCTGCAGATTGAGCATGCCGTGGCCGCCCTTGCGCCAGCAATGAAAGCGAGCGTTGCCAACGTCGATATAGCCGATACAACCGAAGCGCTCGGTTGGGTTGATCGCCCCGGATTGCAATCCGGCCAGCGCCACTGCCATCTTGAATGTGGAGCCGGGCGCGTATAGCCCAGACGTCGCCTTGTTGATCAGAGGCGTGCGGTGGTCGTTGGTCCATTGCAGCCACTGCGCCGCGGAGACGCCGGCATTGAACAGCGTTGGATCGAACGACGGGTTGGTCGCCATCGCCAGCACCTCGCCGTTGCGGCAGTCCATGACGACGGCGCTGGCACTTTCGTCTCCCAGCGTCTGCAAGACAGCCTGCTGCAAGCCGGCATCCAGCGTCAAACCGACTTCCTCGCCTTGCACCCCCTCCTGCCGATCAAGCTCACGGATCACCCGGCCGACGGCATTGACTTCCAGTTGCACCGCGCCGGCACGGCCACGCAGCGCCAGGTCATGGTATTTCTCCATTCCAGCGCGTCCGATACGCAGGCCGGGAAGCGCCAGCAGGGGATCCTCGGCAACGTCCTCATCATTCGGTGGCGCGACGTAGCCGACGATGTGGGCGAGCTGGCCGCCGAACGGGTAATGCCGGGTGGTACCAGCATCGACCACGACACCGGGCAGGTCCGGCGCGTTGACCTCGATCCGCGCCATCTCGTCCCAGGTCAGGAACTCCCGGATCAGGACTGGGATGAACTTTCGCCGCCGGTGCAGTTCGCGGTCGATCCGGGTGCGCTCATTGTCGCTCAGCGGCAGGATGGCGGCAAACGCGTCCAGTGTCGCCGGCACATCATTCGCCTGCTCGCCTATCACCACAGCCCGCCAGTTGGTGCTGCTGCCGGCCACCACGACGCCGAAACGGTCCAGGATGCGCCCGCGCGGCGGGGCGATCATGCGTGTACTGACGCGGTTCTCCTCGGCCAGAGTTGTGAAGCGAGCACCGTCGCGCACCTGCACCTGATACAGCCGCGCGGCCAATGTGCCGAGCACCGCGACCTGGCTACCCATCAGCAGCAATGCGCGCCGGGTAAACACGCCGGTGCGTTGCACTTCGCGCTTCATGTTAGGCACGCACGGCATTGGTGATGCAGTGCTGCGCGGCCGTCAGCGGCACGGCCAACAGCGGGTAGATCGCGATCGTGAGGCTTGCCTGAAACAGCGCTGGATCTGGCGAGAACAGCCGCACTGTCAGCAGCATGACCAGAAACCAGATCAGCAACGAGGCTCCGGCCGCGACCATGGCGAAGACGCACCAGATCCAGACGAAACCGCGCCGTGCGAGAACTCGCCGCAGTGTCAGCGCCACGCCGTGGACACAAAGCAGCGTCAATACGCCGACGCCGGGCGGCAGGTAGCCCAGCAGGTCCAGCAGCAGTCCGATCAGGAAGACAACCGGCGGCGGCAGGCAATCAGGCTGCATCAGCGACCAAAACCAGACGCCGCAGACCGCGGTGGCCGGCAACAGCGCCTGCTGTCCGCTGATACCAACCGGCGCCTCGATGAGCAGCATCAGCAGCACGGTCATGCATGTGGGGAAACTGACGCGCGCGGCGATGTCGAGCCGGCGACCGAACGTGAGCCTGGGCCGCACGCCGGGCCGGCGGTCGATTTGTGTCATCAGTGCTGTCCAGGCGTCATGCGCGATGCGGCCGACGACGCTGGTCCGGGCGATGATGGTTCTGGCGACGATATGCGCGGCGATGATAGGTCGGCGACACCGCGGGCGCCGATGGAGCCGATGTCGACGCCGCCGGCTCGGGTGCGATGACGCCGGTCAGGCCGTAGTCAAAGATCCGCACCACTTCCAACTTCTGCAGCAACGCGGCCGGCTCCACCTCGGGAGCACCGTTGCCGGCGTAGTGCACCATGCCGACCGGCAAATTGGCCGGAAACGCGTTTGCCTCGGCGCTGGTCACGATCCGCTCGCCTTCCTGCGGCACCACGCCTTCCGGCCAGTACAACAGCCGCGGACGGGTCCCATTGGTGCCGATCAGGATGGCGTGGGCGCGTGACGTTTCCAGCGTCACCGGGATGCGGCTGTTGAGGTCGGTGATCAGCAGCACGCGCGCCGTGCGGGCGCCAACCTCGGTGACCCGGCCGACCAGCCCACGCTCATCGACGGCGATTTCGCCTTTGCGGATGCCGTGGTTCGGGCCGATCGACAGCAGCACGGCCTTGGCGTAAACCCCGCCTGCGTCGGCAACGACCCGGGCAGTCACGAATGACGCGTCGGGATTGGGTATCCAGCGCAGACTGGCCTTCAACCGCTGATTTTCGGCGTCGAGCGCCAGCGCGATGGACTGCCAGCGCCGCAACCGCTCATTTTCGTCGCGCAGGCGGGCGTTCTCGCCTCGCATGTCCCACAAGCCGACAATTTCAGTGGAGGTGTCGTGCAGCCGCCGCAATGGGCTTGCCAGGACGCTGTAGATAGGCGCCAGCCCGTCGGCCAACGCCATCCGCGCGCGCTCCGCGACCAGCGTGTCCGCCTTGCCCAGCAGCATCAAAGCGAAGGATGCCAGGATCAGGACCGGCAGCGTGAGCCTCGCCAATGCCTGGCGGGCCTGGATCGACAGGCGGATCATGGCACCTTCAGAACGGGCGGCCGGCCGATCCGTCGCGGTTGATCAGAGATCTCGGATCGGGGCAGACGCCTTCCGTTGCGAACGTGTCGTCAATACATGGTTGTCAGTACGTTACTCAAACGTTTTCTCTCTTCTAGCGCGCGGCCGGTGCCCAGCGCGACGCATTGCAGCGGATTTTCCGCGATGACCACCGCCAGACCGGTCGCGTCACGCAACACCTGATCCAGGCGGTACAGCAGCGCTCCGCCGCCAGTCAGCACGATGCCGCGGTCGACGATGTCCGCCGCCAGCTCGGGCGGGGTGTTTTCCAGCGCGACCTTCACCGCCTCGACGATCGTGGAAACCGGTTCGGCGAGGCTTTCGGCGATCTGCCGCTGGCTCACCAGCACCTCCCGCGGGACGCCGTTCATTAGATCGCGGCCGCGGACTTCCCGCAACGGGCCTTCGTCGCCGGTATCCAGCGCGGCCGCCGCGCCGAGCTCCATCTTGATCCGCTCCGCCGATGATTCGCCGATCAGCAGGTTATGGTGACGGCGGATATAGCTGATGATCGCTTCGTCCATCTTGTCGCCGCCGACGCGAACGCTGCGCGAATAGACGATGCCGCCCAACGAGATCACCGCGACCTCGGTCGTGCCGCCCCCGATGTCGACGACCAACGAACCCGAGGGTTCCGTCACCGGCAGTCCAGCCCCGATCGCAGCGGCCATCGGTTCCTCGATCAGCTGCACCCGGCGGGCGCCGGCGCTCTCAGCGCTTTCCTGAATGGCCCGACGCTCCACCGCGGTGGAGCCGGACGGCACGCAAATGATGATCAGCGGCGAGGCGTACCCGCGCCGGTTGTGCACCTTGCGGATGAAATGCTTGATCATCTCCTCCGCGACCTCAAAGTCGGCGATCACACCATCGCGCAGGGGACGGCTGGCGGTAATATAGCCGGGAGTGCGGCCAAGCATCTGCTTGGCTTCTTCGCCGACCGCGACCACCTGTTTTTTACCGCGGACCTCGGCGATGGCGACGACGCTGGGTTCCGCCAGCACGATGCCGCGGCCTTTGACGTAAACGAGGGTGTTGGCTGTGCCGAGATCGATGGCCATGTCGGCTGACATAAATCCGAGCAAGCGGGTGAACATTCAGAGAGCCTTTATCGGGAAAGTCGCAAGATCGCTGACGGCGTCGATTAGCGGTGGTGGCAGCGCGTGGGCTTAACCTCCGCTGGTTTGGTTCACAAGGGGTTGCTTAACGATCGCTTGATCGATCGCCGTGGAATTGCCGTTTTTTCGTCATGGTTTCGGAATTTTGTCAGCGTTTATCACTGCCTATGTGCAAGAGACCATACTTGCGCAGACGCCACTCAAAGATGGAGGCCAAGGATGCGTGTAACGCGGTTTGCTCTGTTGACAAGTTTGGTGCTGGGTTTGGCCGGATGCGGCAGTAGTCCTGGAACCAGGGCGGTCACCGGTGGCCTGATAGGGGCCGGTGCGGGTGCCGGCGTATCGGCGGTAACGGGCGGCAGACCGGCGACCGGCGCCTTGATCGGCGGCGGCGTAGGCGCTATAGGCGGCGCAGTGACACACTGACCGATTTTGTAATGATACGGTATAGAAAGTCAAATAGCTTCCGTCGTAGACAGCGTGATTGTTTCTCTATTGTTCCCAGTAAGCTGTCTGCGGTTTGCTTCTTCGGGCCCCGTTGAAGCAATGGTGATCGGGTCACCTCGGTGCAGGGGTGACCGTCGCTGTCGTTGCATCCGACGTTGACGTCGGCTGGGTCCGCCGAACCCGCTTCGGAACGCCTCACCAATCCTGAGCAACCAGCGGGACGCCGCCGCCGGAGCCGGCAAACAGTCGGGGTGAGAAGACGGCGCGACAGCCGAATCGCCAAGTTGCAGGCGATCCATCGTGTCTGGTCGCGGTTCTGGACAAGACTTTCTCTACCGTGGCACGTTGGTTGTCGAAATTCCCTGAAAAGGAAGCGATTTGTGTGTGCCTGCAAGGGTTTGGCAGCCCCGATCAGCCAATCCGGCCAGGGCATCCCCACTGCATGGATCGCCCTGCCGGGGATCGCCACCAGATCAGTCGCAGCCCCATCACCGGCGACAATTTGCTTGATGAAATGGCCGATGGCAGCGGCAACGCCAAGCCGCATTGGCGATCGCTGCTCTCGGCCGTGTTCAGCCTGGGCCATGACACCCTGGCGCAGCGAGCGCGCCTGCTTGACCAAACGTTCGAGGAAGAAGGCATCACCGCCATCCTGCCCGGTGAGCGGACGGTCAACTGGCGCTGCGATCCGATTCCGCTGCCGTTGGCCGCGGCCGAATTCGCCTCACTGGAAGCAGGGCTGGCGCAGCGCGCGCAACTGATGGAACTGATCTTGGCCGATTTGTACGGCCCGCAGACATTGCTGGCCGATGGGCTCATTCCGCCGGGGCTGGTCTATGGCAATCCAGCCTTCCTGCGCCCGTGCCGCACCATGGATGGCCGCCGGCGCGACCGTTACCTGGCCTTTTATGCAGCCGATCTGCTGCGCGCGCCGGATGGCGCCTGGCGCGTGCTGGCGGACCGGACCAACGAGGGGCAGGGTCTTGCTTATGCCCTGGAAAATCGCCGCATCCTGGGTCGCGTGATCCCTGAGCTGTTTCTGACGCAAAAGATCCTGCAGTTGCGGCCGTTCCTGGAGACCACCAGCGAGGCGTTGCAAGCGCTGTCCCCCGATGATGCCGCGAGCGTTGCTCTTCTGAGTGCCGGGCACACTGATCCGATGTGGTTCGAGCATGTCCTGCTAGCGCGGGAGCTGTCGGTAAACCTCGTCGAAAGCGGCGATCTGACGCTGCGCAAAGGCCAGGTTTTCCTAAAGACGCTGCGTGGTCTGCAACGCATCGGCGTTTTGCTGCGGCGCAAGGAAGGTCATCTCGTCGATTCTCTGGAACTGGCCGCCGGCACCGGCGTCCCTGGACTGCTGGAGGCTCTGCGCGGCGGGTCCGTGCGGATGGTGAACGATCCTGGCTCCGGACTTGCCGAGGCCCCTGCGCTGGCCGCGTTCCTGCCGAAGCTGGCGCGAGCGCTGCTGAACGAGGATTTGCGGCTACCCAGCCAGGCGACGTTGTGGCTTGGCGAGGGCGCGGTGGTGCGCACCGTGCTCCGTGATCTGGAAGGCTGGGTGATCCGTCCGGCGACCGACGGCAATTCAGTGCCGGTCGTGCCGATGATTCTATCATCGGATGAACGCGAAAAACTGGCGAAGCGCATGGCGGCGAGGCCGGCCGAATATGCCGCCTCAATGGCGCCGAGCCCTTCCGTTGCTCCCTGTGCCGGACCGTTTGGCCTGGAGGCCAAGCCGATCGCGCTGCGCATGTTCCTGGCCTTCGACGGCGTCCGCTGGCGCGCTTTCCCCGGCGGCTTGGCGCGCGCCTTGTCAGAGGAGGATGGCTTGGCCGGACGTTTGCCGCGCAACGCCCTTTCGAAGGACGTCTGGGTGCTGGCGGAGGAACGCAGCGCCGTGCAAGGCACGTTGGGGTTGCTGACGCCGACCCTGGCGATCCGCCGCACGGCCGGCGATCTGCCGTCCAGGGTGGCCGACAATTTCTACTGGTTCGGTCGCTATCTGGAACGGCTGGAGGAAGCCGCCCGCCTGCAGCGCGCGATGATCGCCCGCATTCTGCGCCCGTCCCCGAGCGCCCGCGAAGTTGCCGACATGCAAGTGCTGATGGCCAGCTTGAGCAGCGCCGGCATGGTCGATCCCGAGGAACGATCCGTTCTCGGCCGCGGCATGCAGGCCTCTACCGTGATGCGCGCCTTCCGTCACAGCGGCCGCATGCGCCGGGTCTTGGCCCATGTCGCCCGCCAGGTCGATCAACTCCGCGATCGCCTGACCGGAGAGATGTACGCGATGCTGACCCGGTCGCTACGCGACCTGGAGGAGACCATGCGCACGCTGCCGTCCGATTCGGATGCGCGGGCGCTGGAGCATGCTACCCACTTGACCGCCGAAATCCTGGAATTCGCCGCCGCGGTCGCTGGTCTGGCGGCCGAGAACATGGTGCGCGGTGGCGGCCGGCTGTTTCTGGACTTTGGCCGCCGGACGGAGCGGGCGCAGGCGATCACCACCGAGTTGGCGGAGGTGCTGGATCAACCGGGCGCGGTAACCCAGCCGGGACGGGTGGAGGCCGGCTTGCGCCTGGCGCTGGAGCTGCGCGACTCGGTCATCACCTATCGCAGCCGCTACTTGTCGGTCCTGCAGCCGGCGCCGGCGCTGGATTTGATCCTGGCCGATGACGGCAATCCACGCGGCCTGGCATTCCAGCTTGCCGCGCTGCGCGATCTGCTGCGGGAGATCGTCGAGGACGGCGACACGCTTGTGTTGGCGATGGAGCCGCTGCTGCAGGAAGCCCAGGATATCGTGCAGGACGTGAAGCGCTCGCCCGACCAAATGGCCACCACCGCTCGCCTGCCGCCGCGGCTGCGGGCGCTGTCGCGGGCGATCGGAGCAGTGGCGGAACGGGTGTCGCGGCGGTACTTCACGCTGCTGCCGGTGGCGCGGAGTTTGGGGGTGGAGAGCGTGGGCCTGCGGGGGGCAGCGTGAAGGCCGGATCCTCATTCACGGTGGGCGAACGAAGCCACGAAGTGAAGAGAGCGCCGAACCTCAGCAGCGATGAAGCCAAACGTCAGCACCCTGGCCAATAACATCGATGTCGGCTGAGTCTCTTGTGGATGCGGTTTCAGGTTAGGGACTGCCGCGAAATAACTGCTCCAAATGCTGCAAGGCAATCATTGTGAGCTACTATTATCGTGTCATGGCCGGCGCAGGCGGGCCACCCACGACTTTGCTTTCACAGGGGAAAGTCGTGGGTCACCGGGCCAAGCTTGTCCCTGCGCAGGCGGGGGCCCGGTGATGACACAAGTGGGTAACCTTCTGCCGGCCACGTCCGAAGCAGTTATTCTGCCGCAGGCCCTTAATCGGTTCTCAATCCAGGCAAGGTGCCGATCCTATTGAGCCTGTGGCGTCGCAAGCGCTGCTGCCAAAGACGCGTATCATTACCCGCCATACGTGAAAGTTGGCATGCCATTGAGCGCATCTTTGGTCGCACCCGGCATCGTTATCTTCGTTTCATCCTTATTGGTATCTAAGTGCAACTGATCATACGCAACCGGCACCAGCTTGTTGCCGATGCCAAGAAAGCCTCCAACCGAGACAACAGCCATGACAATCCGGTTGCCGTCTTTCACGATCAGATCGTCGATACTGCCGATCTTCTCATTCTGATCATTGTAGACCGCTGAGCCGATCAACTTGCTGGCGCGCAAGCCTCCCTGCAACTTTACCGTCGCCACCGTCAGATCAGGAGTTGTCGGAGCCCCTGACACATTCGGCGGCGCCGTCGCGGCAGGCGGGTTCGGTGGTTGTTGGGCCAGCGCTGGCCCAACCGCGGTCATCAAAGCGACCATTCCAAGCAATGCAGAGCGGATCATCGGGGGTTCCTAGCACCAAGGCGGCCGTGGACACAGGCCCATCACCAGCAAACGTCGTTCAGGAAGATCTCGAAGACGGCATGCTGGTCGTTCCAGGTTGCATTGCGGCTTGCGCGGAACCAAGAGGTGTCTCCGCCTGCGTCGGCGCCGTCTGGTCCGTCGTGGCCTTGTGGAGTCCCTCGTCGGTCGCCTTCAGCACATCCTGCGCAACCTGCTTTACGTTTCCCGACAGATTGCCGCTCAAGGCTTCATCGACAAAAGTTCCCACGCTTTTGTCGCCTGTCAGTCCGTGCGAGCGCACACTGTCGCGGCCGGCGTCCATGGCCTGCTGTGCAGCCTGGCTGCCGCGGTCCACCACTTCCTGCGCCACTGTGCGAGCCGCGGCTCGGGCTTGGCTTGCCACCCCGCCGAGCGCGGCTTCCTCCTGCTCGGATTGCGGCACGAGCGCACCAAGCAAGGCGCCAACTGCCAGCCCAACCGCGCCCAGCAGCACGGGGTTGTCGGTGATCGTGGACAGCAAGTCGCCACCCATTTGCCGGGTAGCCTGACTTCCATCGGATAGTCTGCCCCCGGCGCTTTCAAAGGCACTTTGAGCAGAGCCGCCGATCCGGCTCGCCACACCACCCGCGCTGTCCCGCAAATCGTGCGCGCGCTGGGTCACGCTCTGCCTGGCCGCGGTCAGAGCATCCTGCACACGCCGGCTGAACAATTCGGCCGTGTCCTGTGCCTGGCGCACGATCCCAACTGTCTTGGCACGCGCTTCGTCGACGCGGGATCGATAAGTCGCGTCATCCTCGCCCGCTTGCCGCGGCACGCCTTGCTCCAGATTACGGATGTGCGTGTCGAACTCGTCGCTGTTGGACCATAGCGGGGCTTCAGACGTGAGCGATGCTTCAGACGTGTGCGAAGCTTCAGAGGTGGGAAACGAGGATGCCTTGCTGCTGCCCACAGTACGCACGCGCGGGCGCGGGTTGGTCGCCATCAACCAGGTCAAGCCAATGCCCGTAAGCGCCGCCGGCAACGGATTGCTGCGAACGCTATCCATCAGGTTGCGCGCGAAGTCACTACCTTCGCTGCCGCGAAAATAGCCCATCAGGTCATCCAGTATTTGACCCGGCGATAGCCGGTCCTGGAGCTCGTTCAGCCGGCTATCCATGCGGGAGCGCGTGTGTTCCAGATCGCGTTCGATGCGATCCTGATCGGAGGTGCCCAGTGCCATCACGTATGCTCCTTCACCATGTTCGCGTCTTTTTGCAGGTTGGCCGCCGTGCGGTCAGGGGTCAGAGATTTTAGCGACAGCATGCCAAGGCCGGACCGCGCGAATACCGCGCCGATGATGACGATAACCACGCCTACGATCAGTGAAGCGGCCCAGGTTGGAATGACGAGCGCCAGCGCCGCGGCGACTCCTTGGAGCACCACAACCAACCCGGCGAACGCCACGAGCGCGCCGCCCACCAGCCAGATCGCAGCCATGATGACGCGATGGAACTTCTCATCGAGTTCGGCGCGGGCAAGAGCGATTTCGCCACGCACGAGGTCCTGGACGTCGGTTGCCAGGCCGCCAACGATTTCGCCCAGGCCCTGCGGGCGGTCAGGCCTAATTTGGCTCATGGCGCGCCCCCGGCATGTTCGGCAAGTCCTCGCGCGTCGCGCCCGATGCGGCGATCTTGCCGAGCCGGACGGCGCCAAAGCCGGCTGCCATCGTCGCGCCGACAAACACCGCGGGTTGCCGGCGCGCCAAGTCATCGAGCTTGCCCAGCAATCCTTGCAGGTCATTGGTCCGCAGCGTAGACGCGAGCGCGCTAAGCTCAGCGGCGCCCCGCTCCACCAGGTGCGCGATCCAATCCTGTTGCCCCTCTAGTTGCGTCCCGGAGCGATGCACCGCCTTGGCGACATCGTCCAACCGCTCCGCAATACCGTCCTTGCCGGCTTCCGCCGCGGATACAGCGCGATCTGTTACATTACCAACGATTGAACCGCCGCGCGCCTGCGCGTCCTGCAACAGCTCGCTTGCATGACCCACCACTTGGGTGCTGGCGTCCCGGACCTGTTCGCCAACTCCACGAGCGGGTTGGTCACTGGACTTGTAGGCAGTCCCTCCATCGCCGGATGCCGGCGCCGATCCACTATTCTCGCTCACGTTTGTGTTCCCATACTAGGTCAATATAGATTGATCAGGTTTGGTTGCTCATGTTGCTGTTTTTGGGCGTTGCCTTCGCATGTGGGCCGATTTCTTGGCGATTTCAAAAGAACATGAGTTACCCGCTACATCAGCATTCAGTGATCTCGGCGCGCTTATGGCACCAGCAATCAATACAACAACGCTGCAGCGATCCCGGCGTTCAATGGACCGGCGATAAAGCAGAGCAAAACCGGAAAGTTTCCAACGACACTCATCGGCCCAGGCGCACGTGCCGGTTATCAGCGCCGCCGCTGACCTTGCAAGGCACTGTAGCCTGTGTGGTCGCAAGTGCGCGGATAGAGCGTGCCTGCAAGCGATCGCATCGGATCGCAAACGACCGCAGAAATATGCCGAGCGTATCCGGTTGGTGTTCTCGTCGATGAGCGGTGATCCGGTACAGCATGTGGAATTCAGTTCGGGCCAGCCGTCCACTAGTATAGCGCTGACGGCGTTGCTTTGCTGAAGCGGGTGTGCCGGCGGCGTCAGTTTCGGCGTAAACGGCGTTTGTCTGGAAATAACCGCTTTAAACGTCGCGAGGCAGTCGTGGTGGCTACTATCATTGTGTCATGCTTGCCCTCGGCGGAGGCCGAGGGGCCGGCCTACGGGTCGGGCCAGAGGCCCACCCGAGGACAGGCTGAGCCTGCACCCAGCGAAAGCCGGGTGCAGGCCACCCACGATTTTGTTTATACAGAAGAAAGTCATGGGTCATCCCCGGATCAAGTCCGGGGAGGCCAAGCCCGGTGATGACACACGTGGGTAACCTTGTGCCCGCCACGCTCGAAGCAGTTATTTCGCGGCATGTCCACGGCCGAGGTGCTGTTTCGCATTACCGCAGCAAAAGGTCATTAATTGCCGTTTCATATCGGACCCAAACAACCATCAGTTGGGATATCGGAACATAGTAAAGCAGCTCTTGATCCGCTGCGGCCAACGCCAGTCGAAGTTGCCGCCACGGCTGCGAAAGTCGCAGGCTTCCAACCGGGATTCGATACCCGTTGAGGTGCTACAGGGCCGATCCATAATCCTTTCCACCGCCCGAGAACTTGCGACTACGGCAACGGAATGAACTCCTGTTCGTCGCCGGCCACTGTCCCGAAGCGTCCGGCCTTCCAATCGGCCTTAGCCTGTTCGATCCGTTCGTGCGAGGACGAGACGAAATTCCAGAAGAGATAGCGTGGACCGTCCATGACCGCACCTCCCAGCAGCAGCAGCCGAGCGCCGTGAGGGCCGGCCTGCAGGGTGAGGCGATCGCGGGGGCGGAACAGCAGCATTCTGCCGGCTTCGAAACTGACGCCGGCGACCTCGACGGTGCCCTGGACGACATAGGCGCCGCGTTCCTCATGCTGCTCCGGCAGCGGGAGGACGGCGGCCGGGGCCAGCGCGACCTCGGCATAGAATAGCGGCCACTGCGTGACGACGGGGGAACGCAGGTCCCAGCCCTCGCCGGCAATCAGACGCAGGCGAATGCCGCTATCTTCCATGATCGGCAGAGACGCGGCGGGGTGGTGAGCGAAGGCAGCCGGCATTTCCTCCATGGTCTTGGGCAGCGCGACCCAGGACTGGATGCCAAACAGCTTGTTGCTGTGGGTGCGCAAGGCAGTGTCGGTACGCTCGGAGTGGGCGATGCCGCTGCCCGCCGTCATCCAGTTGACGTCACCGGGCATGATGGAAAGCTGTGTGCCCAGGCTGTCTCGATGCATGATCGAGCCGTCGAACAGGTAGGTGACGGTCGCTAGGCCGATATGCGGATGCGGGCGGACGTCCACGCCGTGGCCGGTAAGGAACTCGCCTGGTCCCACCTGATCGAAGAAGATGAATGGCCCGATCATTTGCTTTTCCTGGGCGGGGAGGGCGCGGCGGACCTCAAAGCCGCCAATGTCGTGGGCGCGCGGCAGGATCACCGCTTCGATCGCGGGCGGCAGCGAGGATGTGTGGCCATTGTCGCCGAGTGGTTTGGGCATGGCTTTGCCTTTCGCTGATGGTAACCGAACGTGAGCATACGAGGCATGGCGTCAGTTCGCGACATGGCACGATCCGTCACGGCGTCAGTATAGCGTCGTGAGCAAAACCCTGCTTACGTCCACGGCATGGATGAAGACCTACCGATCGTCGATGCACACCACCACCTTTGGGACCTTGACGGTGCCCTGCGTTATCCCTGGCTGCAATCCGGGGAACACCTGTGGCTGGGCGACTATTCGCGTATTTGCCGCAGCTACCTGCCGGCCGAGTATCGCCGGGACACCGCGCTGCACAAAGTCACAGCCACTGTCCACATTGAGGCGGAGTGTGACCGCAGCCAGCAGCTAGCCGAGACGGAATGGCTCAACCGGATCGCGGCGGAAAGCGGCATGCCGCAGGCGATCGTCGCGCATGCCTGGGTGGATACCCCGGATGCGGAGGACATTATCGCCGCCCAGGCGCGGTTTCCGCTGGTCCGCGGCATCCGCACCAAGCCGGTGATTGCGTCCGGGCCGGACGCCTCGGTGCGCGGAGAGAAGCGCAGCCTGCAGGATCCCGCCTGGCGTGCCGGTCTGGGCCTGCTGACAAAATACGGGCTGTCCTGGGACCTGCGGGTGCCGTGGTATCACTTGGACGAAGCCGCGGACGTCTGCCGGGAACATCCCGGCCTACGCATCGTGTTGAACCACACCGGCTATCCGCTCGACCGGTCAAGGGAAGCGCTGCGGGTGTGGAAGCGCGGGATGGAAGCGCTAGCCTCCTGCCCGCATGTCTGGTGCAAGATCTCTGGTCTTACGGTTGCTCGACAGCCCTGGACTTTACAGGTGAACGGCGCGGTCATCCGCGAGACGATCGGCCTGTTCGGGGTCGATCGCTGCATGTTTGCGTCCAACTACCCGGTGGACGGCGTCAAGGCGAGCTGGGACTGGATCTATTGCCAGTTCAAGTACGTGACGGCCGGGCTGCCGCCTGAGGACCGCCGGAAACTGTTCGCGGAGAATGCGCTAGCGTTCTACCGGATAGAGTTGCGATAGCGCTTGACCATGGTCTTACGTTGTCTTACCTTGGTATCCATGGAAACCACGCGGCTCTCTTCAAAAGGCCAGATCATCCTGCCAAAGGCGGTGCGGGAGATGCATGGCTGGGCACCGGGAACAGACTTCTCGGTCGAGGATACTGCGGACGGGGTGCTGCTGCGGCCATTGAAGACGACGCAACCGACGCGGCTGGATGATGTCGTCGGATGCCTCCAGGTCCGGGGACCGGCCCGGACGATTGAGGAAATGGACGCGGCAATCAGTAACGAAGCGCGCGCACGCCGTGATCGCGGCCGATACTAACGTTGTTGTTCGTCTGCTGACCGGTGACGAACCGAAGCAGACGGAGCAGGCGCGCCGGCTATTCGATAGTGAGACTGTCTTTCTGCCGAAATCCGTGCTTCTGGAGGCTGAGTGGGTGTTGCGGCGGCTTTACCGGCTGGACAGTACAGCCGTCATTCGCGCCCTGACTGCCTTGGTAGCGCTGCCCAGCGTCCGCTGCGAGGACGAGGCGGCCATCATCCAAGCATTGGCTTGGAGCCGCGACGGTCTGGATTTCGCTGACGCACTTCATCTAGCCTCAAGCCGGACAGCCAGTCGTTTCGCGACGTTCGATCTCGCGCTGATCAAGCAGGCAGCGTCGAGCGCATCCGGGATGGTGGTTTCGCAGCCCTGACTGTCAGGTCAAATTGCCGATACATCGGCGCCGTTCTATTCGATGAGGCATGAAACGGCGACTGGTGACGGACCAGGTCAAGGCCGCGCCACCGCGAAATGCAGCCGGACATCCGGGAACGTATATGGCGGCAAACCCGCGCGGAGGCGCTACAGTCGCCACCTGCGCAACCTGCTGGGGACAAATTTCTGAGTGAAGGGTTGAGCATGGAATTACCAGGCAAGGTTGCCGTCGTTACTGGGGCCAGCGGCGCGATTGGTTCGGCCACGGCCGCGTCGGCTGGCCGAGGCCGGCGCGAAGGTCATTGTCGGCTACAACAGCAAACCCGATCATGCCGAGGCGGTGGTCGCGGCATTGCCTGGAACCGGCCATCGTGCCTTGCGCATTCCGATGCTGGAAACACCGATCATTCGAGAAGTCGCCGCTACAGTCGCACGCGATTTCGGCCGCTGCGACGTGCTGGTGAACTCGGCCGGTTTCACACGGATGATTCCGCATCCGGACCTTGAAGCCTTGGATGATGCGCTGATTGATGCGATCTTCGCCGCCAATGTGCGCGGGCCGTTCGCGACGATCCGGGCCTTCGCACCGCTGATGAAGCGGTCCGGCGATGCGGTGATCGTCAATATTTCCTCGGTGGCTGCGATCAGCGGCACCGGCAGCAACATTGCCTATGGTGGCTCGAAGGCGGCCTTGGACACCATGGCAGTGTCACTGGCGCGGGTGCTGGGGCCGGAGATCCGGGTGCTGACTGTCTCCCCGGCCGCGGTGGACACAGCGTTCGTTCCTGGCCGGACGACGGCAATGGTGGAGAGGGTGGCTTCGACGACGCCGCTGAAGCGAGTGGTCAAGGCCGACGAGGTCGCGCAGGCGGTGATGGCGGCGGTCACGCATCTGACGTCCAGCACAGGGATGGTGATACCAGTCGATGGCGGCAAGCTGCTGGGTTGAGGTTGGCCGGCGGCGATTCCGCTGGCATGCTGCGGACACGCCCGTTCGCGGGAGCAACCTGATGGAGACGATGATGGCGGCCGATGGGACGACTGGAAACTGGGTGCGGGTGGCCGCGACGGGCGACGTGGCGGAAGGCCAGTGCCTGGGCGTGCGGGTTGGCGACAAGGAAGTCGCCATCTATCATCTGCCCGGCGGCGAGTTCCGTGCAACTTCCAACGTGTGTTCGCATGAATACGCGCTGCTGTCGGATGGCTGGCTGGAGAATGGCTGCATTGAATGCCCACTGCACGCGGCGCAGTTCGACGTCCGGACCGGCAAGGCGATGTCGGCGCCAGCGGATGAAGATATTCCGGTCTATCCGATCAAGGCGGAGGGTGACGATCTTCTGGTGCAAGTTCCGAAATGAGCGGTTCCACGCCGATCGACCCCCTCGCCCCGATAGACTGTGACGTCCACCCGCTTGTTCCGGGACTGGCGGCGTTGCTGCCCTATCTGGACGATCATTGGCGGGAGACGGTGGTCCGGCGCGGCATCGACGACCTAACCACGATCAGCTATCCGACGCGCAACCCACTGAGTTTTCGTGAGGATTGGCGCGATCCGACCGGGCGCACCGCGACGGATGCGGGCGTGCTCGGGCGACAGGCGTTGGATCCGCTGGGCACGCGGCTGGCGATCTGCAACTGTCTGTACGGGGCGCAGGCGCACTTCAGCGAGGACCTGGGCGTCGTGTTCGCCCGCGCGGTGAACGAGTGGATTTCACACGAGTGGCTGGACCGCGACAAGCGGCTGCGCGCCTCCATCATCGTGCCGATGCAGAACGCCGAGATGGCGGTGGATGAAATCGAGCGCTGCGCCTCTGACCACCGCTTCGTCCAGGTCATGCTGCTGGTCGGCAGCGAGGCCACACTCGGTCGCCGGCAATACTGGCCGATCTATGCCGCGGCGGAGCGACATGGGCTGCCGATCGGTATCCACGCCGGTTCGATGTATCGGCATCCGATGACGCCGGTGGGCTGGCCGACCACATTTACTGAGGAATACGTCAATCAGGCGACGGCATTCCAGTCGCAGCTCACCAGTCTGGTGACCGAGGGCGTGTTCAGCAAATTCCCGGCGCTGACCGTGGTGCTGATGGAATCCGGCGTGACCTGGCTGCCGGCCTATCTTTGGCGGCTGACGAAATTCTGGAAGGGCCTGCGCAGCGAGATCCCTTGGGTATCCGATCCGCCGGGTTCCATCGTGCGCGAACGGGTACGGATGACGCTGCAGCCGTTCGATGCGCCGCCTGATGCGGCCTCGGTGATGCGCCTGATCGAGCATGTTGGCTCGGATGAGATGCTGCTGTTTTCGACCGATTATCCGCATTGGCAGTACGACGGCGACAACCGGTTGCCGGAGGGACTTGATGTGGGCCTCGCGCAGAAGATCATGGCGGAGAACCCGCTGCGAACCTATGTTCGACTGAATGAGACGATAGGCAGGGAGAATATGCCGTGAATGTGGACGTCCTCGATCGCTCCGGGATTAAGCCGACCGCCGCCCCTCGGCTTGGGATCGCTGATTGCGACATTCATCCGCGGCCGGCCGGCGTCGGGATCGGCGGCGTCAGCAAGTCGCTGTATCCCTATCTGTCGAAGCGATGGCTGGAGCATGTGGAGACGTTCGGCATTACCTACCGGCAGCCCTGGGAAAAGGGTTCGGCCTATCCTAAAGGCCAACCGCAAGCCTGCCGCCGCGATGCCTGGCTGCCGGACGGCGGGTCGCCGGGCAGCGATCTGCGCTTTATGGTCGAACAACATCTGGACCCGAATAACGTCGCCCTCGGCATCCTGAACCCGCTGACCAGCGGCCAGGGCGCGACCAACCCGGAGCTTTCGGCGGCAATCACGCATGCCACGAACGAATGGCAGAAGGCCGAATGGACGTCCCAGGAGAAGCGGCTACGCGGTTCGGTGGTGGTGCCGTACGAGGACGCTGTCGCTTCCGTCAAGGAGATTGAGCTGCGCGCCGGCGATGCGAGCTTTGCTCAGGTGATGCTGTTGAGCCGGACGGCGGAGCCGCTCGGGCAGCGCCGTTACTGGCCTATCTATGAGGCAGCGGCGGCGGCTGGTCTGGCGGTTGGAATCCATGCATTCGGCAACGGCGGCTGGCCAAACACCGCTGGTGGCTGGGGCAGCTACTACATTGAGGAGATGGTCGGCCATGCACAGGCGCAGCAGGCGTTGCTGGTCAGCATGATCCTGGAAGGCGTGTTCGAGCGGATACCAAACCTGCGGGTGGTGCTGATAGAGGGCGGACTGGCCTGGGCCGCGGCGCTGGGATGGCGGATGGACCGGCAATGGGCGAAGCTGAAGCAGGAGTTGCCTGGACTGAAGCGGGCGCCGTCGGAATATATGCGGACAAATGTTTGGTTCACCACCCAGCCGATCGAGGAGCCGGAACCGCGTAGCCAGTTGGCCGAGGCCATTGACTGGATTGGCTGGGACCGCGTGCTGTTCGCGACGGACTATCCGCACTGGGATTTCGACGATCCCGCCCAGGCATTGCCCCTGAAACTGACCGAGGCGCAGCGGCACGCTGTATTCCGGGAAAATGCAAAGGCGGTCTATCGCCAAGCGTGATCAGCCGGCCTTGAAACGGCGGCGGTGCTCTTCGGTCAAGATAGCTGCATCGTCGGCACGATCCGCTTGGCGAAGGGCCTCGGCGCCGCGAATGTAGCCTGTTTCGTTCTCCGGGAAGCGCTGCCGCATGGTGGCGTAAACCTCGACTGCTGCCTGGAATTGGCGGTGTCGGAGCAAGAGCATTCCCAGATGGATAATCGGAGGAAGGTCGCTCGGAAAGTGATCAACGCCTTCGCAAAGGATGCGTTCGGCTTCCGCGGCTTCCCCTAATATCTCCAACGCCTCCGCCGCCCAAAGACAGCTCAGCATGTGCAGCGGAAAGCGTTGAACCAATCGCTTCCAGCGCTTTATGGCTTCCGGACTATCACCTCTTGCCTGTGCCGAGCGTGCGAGCTCGGCACCAGGCCCTGTTTCGGTGGGGAAACGTACGAGGGCGGCGGACAGGATCGCGTCGGCTTCATCATACCGCTCGAGCTGGATCATGGCCTGAGCCGAACATGTATAGCCGGACTGGTGGCCAAACTGATTGAGGACGTGCTGCCAGCGTTGCAACGCCTCCTGCCAATCCTGCCGGCGCGTGGCAACATACGCGTGTTCGATATAGCCTCGCACCTCCTCGGGGAACATTGTTATGGCTTTTTGAGTCAGGATTTCGGCTTCTTCGAGACGATCCTTGATCATCAGCGAAGCGGCGCCGACCACGTAGCCTTGCAAGACACCGGGAAATTGCTTGCGTAACGCCGCGCAGCGTTCGATGGCTACGTCATGTTCGCCTTTCGCATGCGCTATATCGGCGAGTCCGATGGCGAAATAGGGATCGCGGGGGGCATTCTTTTGGCCTTTCCGCAGTAATGCTTCGGCTTCCTCGAACCGACGAAGGCCGAGCAGGACCTTGAGTGCCAACGGCGACGCCTGGGTTTCTCGTGGATAACGGTCAAGCGATTTGGTCCAAAGCTCCGTCGCTTGACGACGGTCGTTCCGCTCAAGTGCCGACAGCGCGTAGGTGAGATTATCCTTGACGAGGAATCGGTCGCGCTCGCTGTCGATGGTTTGCTGCCGTCGAAGGTCACGCAGGACCTCTTGGCGGTATCGCCAGTCACGCACGACGGTAAGAAGACCACCCATGACGATTACCTGATCCGCTCCGCTTCGGGTAATCGTATCGGCGGGCGGCCTTAAAGCCAACCGAATTGGCATAGCTGAAGGTCGTTTCTTGCTGGAGAGGACTCACATGAATGGTTTTTTATTCGTATAGAAGCCGCCCCGCTGGTATCGTCAGCCATGGTGACCGAAGCGCTCCATGCATTTAACAGATTTGGCCTTGGGCGACGCGGTGCGGAGCCTATCCCAAGTGACGTAAGGGGTTGGCTCAAGGCGCAGATGCTCGCGCCAGATCCGTTGCTGGCCCAGCCCGGACCGTCCACCGTCAATGCCTTGTTGCTCTGTCGCTTGAACGACGTAGCAAACAAAGCGGGAAGAACGCCAGAGATCACGATCGGGGAACTTTCCCGTCAAGAACTGACAGCAGCGTTGCATCATGCCGCCGTCACCGACCTACCCGTTCGCGAACGCCTGGTCTGGTTCTGGTGTAACCATTTTACCGTCAGCGTTCGTGCGGGTGCGCTGACGCTTGCGCTGGTGGGCGCCTTTGAGCGGGAAGCGATCCGGCCACACGTCACCGGCCGGTTTGTCGACATGCTGAAGGCGGTGATGCGTCACCCAGGGATGCTTTGCTACCTCGATAACGCGATTTCGGTCGGACCCAACAGCCCCTTCGGCTTGGCTCACCATCGTGGCCTGAATGAGAACCTGGCTCGGGAATGTCTCGAGTTGCACACGTTGGGCGTTCAGTCCGGCTATACGCAAGCCGATGTGACCGGCTTTGCCGCCATGCTGACCGGCCGGACGGTGAACCAGGAAGGCGATACGCCCGGTTTCGTCTTTCGTGCCGATATGCATGAGCCCAGGACCAAGAGCTTTATGGGTCGTACATTTCCAGAGGGGTTTGACGGCAGCGAGGCGGTGCTGGAATGGATCGCCGCGCATCCCGCCACTCGGCACCACATTGCCATGCAACTCGTGCAACATTTTGTCGCCGACGTTCCGCCACCGGGCTGCGTCTCCCAAATCGAAGCTGTCTTGAGGAACACGAACGGCGACCTGACGCAGGCGATGCTCGGGATCATCGATATGGAGGAGGCTTGGCAGCCGCTGACAAAATTCCGCGCGCCAGCCGACTATGTCGTGGCCGTACAACGCGCGCTCGACCTGCCACCCGAGCCAGGCGGCGGTATGCTCTGGGCCACTTCGGACCTGGGGCAGGGCTTCAGGAACCCGGTCTTGCCGAACGGCTGGGCCGAGACCGCCGTGGACTTGCTCTCGGGCGAAACGCTGCTGAAGCGGGCCGACTGGGCGATGACGCAGGCCTCGCGACCAGGCGCCCGTTCGGCGGAAGACATCGCCTCCGCTACCCTTGGTGATCTCTGCTCCCCAACCACTCGTGCGGCTATCAAGAACTGCCCGACCCCGGCGGAGGCGTTGGCCACCCTGTTTGCCTCCCCTGAGTTCGTGCGGAGATAGGCCATGCATCCCTCCCGGCGTGGTTTTCTCCTCGGTTCCGCGGCGGCACTTTCGTTCGGCGGTGCGTCCCTGTCCGTTCGGGCGGCGAAAACCGACAGCCGGTTCGTGCTGATTTTCCTGCGCGGCGCCATGGATGGGCTGAATGTCGTCGTGCCCTACGGCGATGCGAATTTGAAGACGTGGCGGCCAAGCCTGATACTTCCGGAACCGGGCGGGGCGAACGGGCTGGCCGACCTGGGCGGTTTCTGGGGACTTCACCCGACGCTTAAGGCCATGCACATGCTGTACGCGTCGAATGACCTGCTGCCGATCCAGTGTGTTTCGGGGCCCAACCGAAGCCGCAGCCATTTCGAAGCCCAGGACATGATGGAGATCGGCGCCGAGAAGCGGATGACGAGCGGCTGGCTGAACCGCATAGCCTCGTTGCTGCCGGAGAACCCGAAATGCGACGTCGCCTTCAGCGTCGGGCCGAACTCCCCACTGGTCCTGCATGGCCCGACGCCGACAACTACCTGGGACCCGTCGCATCCGCGTCCCCACGTATCGCCCGGGTTTTACCTGAACATCGTCGCCATGCATGCGAACGACCCACTGACCGGTGCTGAAGTGGCCGACGGCTTGAGGGAACGCCATCACATCGATAGCTTGCTTGCCGGCACCTCGTATGACGGCGTTTCCCCCGGTTTCCCGCGTCTGGCCCGCGCCGCCGCCAGAATGCTTGCCGCGCCAGATGGTCCACGTCTGGCGGAACTTGACCTGGACGGCTGGGACACGCATATCGGTCAGCGCCCGCGCCTGGCCGAGGCGCTGCAGAAATTGGACGAAGGCATCGGCATACTGCGCGCGGGCCTTGCGGAGGTGTGGCCGCAAACCGCCATTCTGGTCCTCACTGAGTTTGGTCGCACCATCCGCGTGAATGGCACGGGCGGCACCGATCACGGCACTGGGACGGCTGCCTTCCTGATGGGCGGCGCTGTGGCTGGCGGGCGGGTGCTGGCGGACTGGCCCGGTCTCGGCGCCGGGCAGTTGTTCGAGGATCGCGACCTGCAGCCGACACTCGACATCAGGGCGGTCGCGAAAGGGCTTCTCGGACCGCATCTGGGGCTCTCGGCGGCAGACCTCGCGAAGGTGTTTCCCAACAGCGAGGGCGTCGCCCCCAAGCACGGATTGCTGCGAGCCTAGGGCATGACCGGCTCATGGCCGCCGTCGTTGCCTAGGAGCCGCCCGCATGGCACCGTCCAATGCCATCAGACATTCCAGCGGGAACCGCACCGTGACCTTGATCCTCGCCAGTCGCCCCAACGTTTATTCATCCAGCCCGCTCGACCGCATCGCCACAAGGCGGGAGGATCACGCCTGGATCGAGCAGCAACTCGGCAATCCCGATAGCCTGTTCGTGCCCGTCTGGCGCAGCCGCAACCTGGTCAGTGGGACCGACACCGGCAGTCCCGAGGCAGTCTACATATCCGGCGAGGCGGCGGCGGCATTGCGTATGAAAGGTGGTGCGTGGGCTTTTCTTGGTTTGCTGGAAGGTCGGGCGGTGTTCGCCGTTGATATCAGTAGCGAAGACGACCCCATGCCGCTGCTGCCAGACTCATTGGGGAAATTTCTCGACTTGCGTTCCGTTGGCTGGGGAGTGCCGCGGCCGGAGGCCGCCATCTTGGCACATGCCCGTGGGCTGCTGTACTGGCGGCAGCGACACAAATTTTGCGGCGCCTGCGGCGGTGTCTGTGAGGCAAAAAGTTCCGGCCATGTCATGCAGTGCACCGCTTGCGAGACACAGCATTTTCCCCGCACCGATCCGGCTGTGATCATGCTGGTGCACCGCGGCGACCGCGCACTGCTGGGCCACTCCACCCGGTTCCCGCGCGCGACGATGTATTCCACCTTGGCGGGTTTTGTTGAACCCGGGGAAACTTTGGAAGAAGCTGTGCGACGGGAGGTGCTCGAAGAGTCCGGTATAACCGTGGGCGACGTGCACTACCACTCCAGCCAGCCTTGGCCATTCCCCGGCAATATCATGTTGGGCTTCTACGCCGAAGGGTTGTCGGACGAAATCACCATCGATCCGGAGGAGCTGAAGGACGCCCGCTGGTTCAGCCGGCAGGAGATGCGCGACCACAAGCAACTCGGCTTTGACCTGCCGCGTGTCGACAGCATCGCCCGTCGATTGATCGAGGACTGGTTGGCCGCGGGCTGATGCCTCGGTTTGTCGCGCCCGACCTGCTGACCATCGGTTACGAAGGCTGCACTGTCGACGAAGTGGTGGGAACCCTGCGGCAGGCACGGGCGAAGCTGCTGATCGACGTGCGGGCGGTGGCGCAATCCCGCAAGCCTGGCTTCTCCAAACGGCAACTTGCGGCGGCGCTGGACGAGGCCGGGATCGGCTATGTTCATCTGCAGGGTCTCGGGACCCCGAAACCGGGCCGCGTTGCGGTTCGGGCCGGCCACCCGGAGCGGATGGAGGTCATCTTTCGCGATCATATGTGCGCTGACCGCGCGCAGGCGGAACTGGCGCAGGCCAAGGAGCTCGTGTCCGCGAGAGTCGCCTGTCTGCTGTGCTTCGAGCGCGACCACCGAATGTGTCACCGCCGCTTGGTGGCCGAGATGATCGTGGCGGAGACCGGTCAAAACGTGAGTCATCTGACCGTGCCGCCGGCCATGCCGGTCCTTTAGCGGTGCGGAGGCCATCCACGAGTGCCCGTTTGTTAGTCGCGGCTGGCGAACCCGTTCACTGCTAATGTCTGATTTGGCGGTTTGATCGGGTCAACTGTGCGAGGTCCTTGGCCCAGAGCTGTTTCGCGTGGTTCCGGCGCGCCAATACCTCAAGTGTCATCGGTTCAGCAGCCACGGGCGCCAGCACCGGCGTCGCCGGAACTGGCTGAGCCACTGGTGCGTCCGACGCTAGCGCCTTGCTGACGCGATGAGCTTCCAGCTTCGTCCGCGCGAATGCGACCATCTGGCGTGCTTTGCCGATCGCCGCCTGGAACTCGGCCTCGTCCAGTTGGGCAGCCGCCGCCGTCGCGGCTTGCCCCTTCTGCCGTTCGCGCTGCTTTGCTTCGAGTGCTTTGCGGCTCTTCTCCCCCATTCCGTTTAACCGCACGGCATTGCCCTGAATTTGTAACAGAAGCTGCACCGGCATGTCCCGTTCGGTCATCGAGCAGCACAGACAGTCCAGCGCGGCTATCCCGAACACCACGACCTGCGCGGCAAGCTGAAGTTCCTTTCCGGTCGCAGCGTTGTAGCTGATGAGCATCTGCCGAGCGGCCTGCGTCGCGAGGGTCGGGTTATCGGACGCGCCGCCAAGGAAGAACGGGCAAATCTGTGCCACCACCCATTCCTGCACACGATCAGTATGATCGGCACCTTCTTTAGGAAAACTGGGCTTGGACAAGCTGGTCATGCGGCTCTGCTGTCGATGTTCGTCATTTGTTCAAAAGTTATACGCTTTTCGATCTTGCAATGGCAAGGAAAAACGTGCCCTGGGGAAGAGGCGCCTCCCCTGCTCAAGGCCGACCGGACGGCGCATACTGTGATCGCATGCATGGACAGGAAGCGGACGGATCATGGCTTGGCCTACCCAGCAAGGCATTTTTGAGGCCGGCGACGTTGCGCTGCAGTCCGGCGCCCGCTTGCCGTCCGCTCGGCTGTCGTGGAAAGCCCATGGTACCCTGTCCACCGCCCGAGACAACGTCATCATCTATCCCACCAGCTACGGCGCCCAGCATCCCGATCTGGAATGGCTGATCGGGCCGGACCGGATCTTGGATCCCACGCGCTGGTTCATTGTCATCCCCGACATGTTCGGCAACGGCCTTTCGACGTCCCCCGCCGGCACCGTGGACTATCCAACTTTGGTAACGATCCACGACAACGTCCAGACCCAGCGACGCGCACTTCAGACCCTGTTCGGGATCGAGCAGGTTGCCTGTGTCTATGGCTGGTCGATGGGTGCATTGCAGGCCTATCACTGGGCTGCCCTGTTCCCGGTAGCGGTGCGGCGGATCGTGGTGAACTGCGGTGTCGCGCGAACCTCGGTGCATAACCAGGTATTCCTGCGATCGCTGATGGCGACGCTGGAGGCAGCGCCACAGCACATCGGCAATGGACGTTTTTCCGGCGAACCTGGTGCCGCAAAACGCGCTTTCGGTCGGATCTATGCGGCTTGGGCGCTCAGCCAGGATTTCTATCGCGCCAATCTGCATCTGGCGGACGGACCGAAGCCGAACCTGGGTGCACCGGACCTGGAAAGCTTCCTAAAGACCGATTGGGAGGATCGCTTCGGTGCCCGGCCCGCCGCCAACCTTTACGCTCAGCTTCGCACCTGGGATGCGGCGGATATTAGCGCCAACGACCTGTACGACGGTGATCTGCCGAGCGCCCTCCGCGCGATCCAGGCTCGGGTGCTGTTGATGCCCAGCGCCACCGATCTGTATTTCCGCACGGCCGATAATGAGGCTGAATTGCCGTATCTCCGCCATGCCTTGCTGCGGCCGATACCCAGCATTTGGGGCCACCGGGCCGGCAACCCTGTTGTCAACCCAGCCGATTTAGAGTTTATCAAACAAGAAGTGTGGGCATGGCTCGCGCAGTAGATCAGACCGTTGCAACATGCGACTGATCTGAATCATTGGTTGACAAGCAACTCTAGCAGCCAGTCCAACCTAGGGCAGGCTGATGTTACTCTTAAGGGAGGTTGAAGATGCCCGCCGATGTGACCCGGAGCAACCCGCCGGCCGTGCGCGAACCAACCGGATACACCCATGCGATCCAGATCACCGGGGAGGTGCGAAGACTGGTGATCTCGGGGCAAGTCGGCGTGGCGCTGGATGGTACGGTTCCATCCACCGGAGAGGGACAGGTCGCCCAGGCCTTTGCCAATTTGCGAGCCGTACTTACAGCCAACGGAATGACAGTCGAGAACATTGTCAAGACGACCGTCTTCCTGACGGATCGAGGCTTCCTGCCGGCGTTTCGGTCGGCCCGAAGCGCGGTATTCGGCGACCACGCACCAGCCTCCACCTTGCTGTTTGTGGCTGGTCTAGCGGACCCGCGTTTCGTGGTCGAGATCGAAGCCGAAGCGGTGGCTTGACGTGGACCTGCTCCGCCGCAACACCGTCGGCGACGCATTGCGCCGAACAGCGAAGGTGTTCCGGGACCGGTCGGCGTTGGTGTTCGAGGAGCGGGACTGGTCGTTCGACAACCTTGATCATGCCGCCGACCGGGTCGCGCGGCATTTCCACGATATGGGGTTGGCGGCGGGCGATCGGATCGCCGCCTACGGACGGAACTCCGATGCATATTTCATCGCCTGGCTGGCCTGCGCGCGCGGCGGTTTCGTCCATGTGCCGGTGAACTACGCGCTGAGTGGCGCCGAACTGAGCTATATCATTGAGCAGTCCGGATCTCGATTGGTGCTGGCAGCGACTTCGCTGGAGGCCAATCTGACCGGTCTCGAGGTGCCTTGCCGCCGACTGGAGGAGCTGCTTCCGGTGGCATTGGACGCTGACGCGCCAAGCGGGCTCGATCCGACACTGACCGACGAAAGTCTGGCACAGATTGTCTATACATCTGGCACTACAGCCGCACCCAAGGGTGCGATGATGACGCATCGGGCGATACTGTCGCAGTATTACTCGTGTATCTACAATATGGACTTTGCGGCGTCGGATCGCGTGCTGGCGGCACTGCCGCTCTATCACACGGCGCAAACTCATGCGCTCACAATGCCGCAGTTGCTGGTGGGCGCGCGCACGATTCTGATTGAAGCGCCCGCGCCGGACGTCGTGCTGCGCGTGATCGAGCAAGAGCGGATCACCTCGTTCTTCGCGCCGCCTACGGCCTGGATCAGCTTGCTGCGCCATCCAGATTTTGCCAAGCGCGACCTGACGTCACTGGAGAAAATCTACTACGGCGCGTCCATCATGCCGGTCCCTGTGCTGCAGGAACTGCGGGCACGGTTGCCGCACGCTCGGCCGTTCCAGGCGTACGGCCAGACGGAGATTGCGCCGGTGGCGACCGTGCTGCGCCCGGAGGACCACGATGCGCGCCCGGCTTCCTGCGGTCGGCCGGTGCTGAACGTGGAAACTCGGGTGGTGGACCCGGATATGAACGATGTACCGCCTGGAACGCACGGCGAGATCGTCCACCGATCGCCGCAGTTGCTAATCGGATACTGGGAAAAGCCGGCCGAAACCGCGGAAGTGTTTGCCGGCGGATGGTTTCATTCCGGTGATGTCGGCTACTTCGACGAGGCGGGATACCTCTACGTTGTCGACCGCATCCGCGACGTGATCAACACCGGTGGCGTCCTGGTAGCAAGCCGGGAGGTGGAGGAGGTGCTGTTCACCCATGCCGCTGTTTCCGAGGTCGCAGTGGTAGGGCTGCCGGACGACAAATGGATCGAAGCGGTCACGGCGTTCGTGGTCTTGCGGCCGGGGCATTCGGTGGACGAGGCAACCTTGCAAAGTCACGCCAGAGACAAGTTGGCGCCATTCAAGCGGCCGAAGAAGGTCGTGTTCGTTGACAACCTGCCGCGCAATACTGCTGGCAAGCTGTTGAAACGGGAATTGCGCAGACAATACTCCTAGGGGTTGTCCGACTCAGCACCCTCGACCGATCAACGCGGCTTGCTGGCTTCGTCGATCTTCTGGATCGAATTCTGCGTCGAGTTCGATCTCTGCCGCTTCGACCAGTTCCGCAAGCTGCTCGGGGTCTGTGGCACTCGCGATCGGCGCAGTGACACTGGGGCGGGCAATCAGCCACGCGATCGCGATCTGCCCGGGCTTGGCCTCATATCGTTTCGCTACTTCGTCGAGCGCCCGCAGCACACCCAAGCCGTAGTCGTCGAGGTACTTTGTCACCCCAGACCCGCGCATGCGGCCTGCGGTGTCAGCGCGGGAGCGATACTTGCCGGTCAGGAACCCGCTGGCCAAGGCGGAGTAGCCGATGACCCCGACCTTCTCCCGCAAGCACAAATCTTCCAGTGGACCTTCAAATCCAGTCCGCTCCACCAGGCTATATAGCGGCTGCAGGCTCTGGTAGCGCGGCAGTCCCCTGTCGGTGCTGATCGTCAGCGACTCCGCCAGCCGATCAGCCGAGAAGTTGGAGGCACCGATCTCACGGACCTTGCCTTGCTTGATCAGCTCGGCGTAGGCCGACAGGGTTTCCTCAATCGGAGTTTCCGGGTCATCCCGATGCGACTGGTAGAGATCGATGTAGTCCGTCTGCAGCCGGCGCAGCGAGGCCTCTACCGCCTGCTGCATATAGGCCCGCGAAAGCCCCGTCTTCCCGGGCGCCATCTCGAAGCCCAGCTTGGTGGCCAACACGACCTTGTCACGGTTCTTCCGCTCACGCAGCCAATTACCGATAATTGTTTCGAACTCGCCACCACTATTGCCGGGGTGCCAGCGGGCGTAGATGTCCGCAGTGTCAAGGAAATTGAAGCCGGCATCCAGCCAGGCATCCAACAGGGCAAATGAGGTCTTCTCGTCTACCGTCCAGCCAAACACATTGCAGCCGAACGTAATCGGTGGCACGTCCAAGGATGACTGGCCGAGCTTGCGATTTTCCATGCAACTTCCTCCGGCTTGAACACGGACGGGTGGGCGGCGCCGGCAGCACCGCCCGTCACCTGATGCTCTGACGCAGACTGAACGTGCCGTCAGCGTCAGAGCATCAGCTTGATTTGGTGGGCTGCTTCAGCCAACGCCCTGAAGTGGGCGTTGGCAGCAGACCACTAGCCCATAGTCTAACCGGCGGCGGCGCGCACCAGCCGACCCGGCGTGGCACCCGTATATACTCCATTTTCAAAGGTGCAAGCACCGGATACAAAGGTGTTGCGGTAGCCATCCACCCGCTGCACCAGACGTCGGCCGTTCATCGGGAGATCGTAACGGACCTCCGGGATGCGCAGATGAAGCGCAGCATAATCGATTATGTTGACGTCGGCCTTCTTGCCAACCGCCAGCCGGCCCCGATCACGAAAGCCAAAGAAGTCCGCCGTCTCGCTCGTCTGCCGCTTTACCATCAACTCCAGCGGCAGTCGCGGCCCGCGCGAGCGGTCCCGCGCCCAATGGATCAGCATCCAGCTCGGCACACTGGCATCGACAATAGAGGAGCAGTGGGCGCCGCCGTCGGACAGGCCCAGAATAGTCGCATCATCCGTCAGCATCGTATGGATAATGTCCAGATTGTCTTCGTTATAGCCGACGATTGGAAAGAACAAGAATCGTTCGGCACCCGCGGCAAGGTAGTCATAGGCGACCTCATCCGGCGTATTGTTTGACCGGGCGGCAATCGCTGCGATGCTGTCGCGTTCCTCCGGCTCATAGTTCGGTGGGTCGGTCATCGGGAACATGCGGTTCCAGCCCGTGGTGATGTGCTGACGGAACTGCGACAAGCGGTTCAGCAGGTCAGCCGACGGCGCTTCGGATAGGATCTGTGCCCGCATCGCCGGATCCTGCATCCGCTTGATCCGCTCCGCGACCGGCAGTTGCAGCAGCGCCTGGTAGCTTGGCCGGATGGAGAAAGGGTTCAGCGCGGTGTCGATGCCCAGCATCACACCGACCGGGCGGCCAGCAACCTGCGCGGTGACCATGGCGCCGTTTGCACGCGCCTTATGCACGCCATCCATCAGCCGCTTCCAGCGCACCTTGTCAGTGGGACGGTCGGTCAGCAGGAACCAGACTGGGCGGCCAGTGTCCTGGCCAAACTTGGTCATCCATTGCAGCTCTTCGGTTTCGTCATCGAAGTCGCTGTTCACGCCAAAGGCGCCGTAGCCCATGCCTTTGAACGCCGCACCAATACCCAGCAGCTCCTGCACCTCGGAATAGCGGCCGGGCACCATCTCGCCAGTCGGCGTCTTGTGCGAGTTGGTGCGGGAGGTGGTGAAGCCGAAGGCGCCGGCGCGCAGGCCCTGCGTCACGGCATCGCGCATCGCGGCGATGTCTTCGCCGGTTGCCGGCTCTCGGTTGATCGCGCGGTCGCCCATCACGTAGACGCGCAACGGATGGTGCGGGATCTGCGCGGCTATATCGATGGCGCGCGGCATTTGCTCCAGCGCGTCGAGATATTGTGGGAAGGTCTCCCAGTTCCACTTCAGGCCATCCGCAAGCGCGATGCCGGGGATTTCCTCGATCGATTCCATCATCCCGATCAACGCCGTATGGTCTTCGTTACGCACCGGGGCAAAGCCGACGCCGCAGTTGCCGAACAGGATGGTTGTCACGCCATGCCACGATGAGGGCGCCAGCACCGGGTCCCAGGTGGCCTGGCCATCATAGTGCGTATGAACGTCGACCCAGCCCGGAGTAACCAGCAGGCCGTTGGCATCAATCTCCCGCTTGCCGGGACCAGCCTTACCGCCAACCTGGGCTATCGTTGCACCGTCCAAGGCAACATCGCCTGTAAAGGCCGCCTTGCCGGTCCCGTCGACGATGGAACCTCCTCGGATAACCGTATCGTGCATGGTCGTCTCCTGTTGCAATACTTCTGGTTGAGCATGGGAAACCTGTAACCCGTTGGGGTCAAGGTTGGCGGGCGGCCGACGCCTTGCCGGCAAACCGTTTCGGCCGTAGTGGAGGTGCACCCATCGAACCGATGGCAATAAGATAGGGAGGAAAATCGATGCGTATCCGTGCCGCGATCATCGGTGCTGCCGTCGTCGCAGTGCCATTCGTTGCTTCCGGCGTGCGCGCCCAGGCCCCGGCCGCAACTACGGCGGTGCCAGAGACCATGCCGTTCGACATTCCATATGGCACTCCGATCACCTTGGACCAGGCTCACCAGGCAATCACCGCGGCCACGGCTGAAGCAAAGAAGCACAATTGGAAAATGTCCATTTCGGTGGTCGACACAGCGGGAAATCTGGTCGCACATGCAACCATGGACGGAACCCAATACGCATCAATCGAGATCTCGCAGGCGAAGGCGCGGACATCGGCGCTGTATCGCCGGCCGTCAGGTGCGTTCCAGGCGGCGGTCAACACGGGCGGCACACCCTCCTCGTTAAGCCTACTGGGGTTGACACGCGGCGTCGCGAGTGAGGGCGGCTTTCCAATCGTGATCGACGGGAAACTGATCGGCGCGATTGGCGCCAGCGGCGGCATCTTCACGCAGGACGCGGTGACCGCCAAGGCCGGCTTGGAAGCACTGACCGCTCACTGACATCGCAGGCTTTGGATGGTGAGCTTACAGTCGAGCTATCAGGCCGCGGCTTGTCCATCCCACCGTCGAGCGCTAGGTCAGCGCTCGGGACGTGGGTAGTCAAAGGAACGTGAAGCATGGCGATCCGACCGGTGATGCTGGTGATTCTGGACGGCTTCGGCTGGCGGGAAGAGCAGGCAGACAACGCCGTCCGGCTGGCGAGGACACCGACCTTCTCCGGCCTCTGGGAGTCCTGCCCACACGCGTTCCTGCATCCGTCCGGCCGGGATGTTGGCCTGCCGGAAGGCCAGATGGGTAACTCCGAGGTTGGCCATCTCAACATTGGCGCCGGGCGGGTGGTGAAGCAGGAACTCGTGCGCATTGGCGACGCGGTGGCAGATGGCAGCATTGCCCAAGCAACGGCCTTTACCGCGTTGGTGGCGACATTAAAACAATCCGGCGGGACTTGCCATCTGATGGGGCTGGTGTCGCCGGGCGGCGTCCACTCGCACCAGGACCATGCCGCCGCTCTGGCCAAGTACCTGCACGCGGCCGGCGTCCCGACGGTCGTGCATGCATTGACCGACGGGCGGGACACGCCGCCGCAATCGGCCGGCGAGGACCTCGCTCGCCTGAAGGCCGCACTGCCGCCCGAAATGCCGATTGCAACCGTGATTGGCCGTTATTTCGCTATGGATCGCGACAAACGCTGGGAGCGGGTATCGCAAGCGTATGGCGCCATAGCTGATGCCGAGGGTGCAAAATTCAGCACCCCGGACGCTGCGATCCACGCCGCCTATGCCGCGGGGAAGTTTGACGAGTTCGTGCCGGCCTCCGTCATCGGTGACTATGCCGGCATGCACGACGGTGACGGGCTGCTCTGCTTCAACTTCCGCGCCGACCGGTACGGGAAATCCTTGCCGCCCTGCTGGACCCGGATTTTGAGGGCTTCCCACGCCGGCACACGCATAAGCTCGCCGCGGCGGTCGGCATGACCCGCTATTCCGACGCGCTGGCGCCGTTTATGGATGCGCTGTTCGCGCCCACCACGTTGGGCAACATGTTGGGTGAGGTGGTTGCTAACGCCGGAAAGACCCAGCTGCGCATGGCAGAAACCGAGAAATACCCGCACGTTACCTACTTCCTGAATGGCGGGCAGGAAGCGGCTTACACCGGCGAGGACCGGATCATGGTAGCTTCGCCGAAAGTGGCCACCTACGACCTGCAGCCGGAAATGTCGGCACCGGAACTCACCGACAAGGCCATTGCTGCGATCGCTTCAAGACAATACGACATGATCGTGTTGAACTTCGCCAATCCCGACATGGTCGGCCACACCGGCAGCCTGCCGGCCGCAATCAGGGCGGTCGAGACGGTAGACACTGGCCTGGGCCGCATCGCCGAGGCGATCCAGCGGCAAGGAGGCGCCCTTCTGGTGACCGCAGATCATGGCAATTGCGAGCTGATGAAGGATCCAGAAACTGGTGGTCCACACACGGCACACACAACAAATCCGGTCCCGGTGGTGCTGATGGGCGGCGGCGCGAACACCATCCAGGATGGGCGTTTGGCCGATCTTGCACCAACCGTGCTCGACCTGATGGGCATCCCACAGCCCGCGGAGATGACCGGACATTCGATTATTAGTCGTAATGATACCGGGGCGGCGCAGTAACGACCGATCTGGCAAGTAGCTGCATTGCACCCAATCAGTTTTGAAGATTTCGTTCGTGATCGCGGCACGGAACCGCCTGTTGCGCTATTCCTCGCGGCGAGGGTTTGCACGGTCGAGCCAACGGCCGGGATTGGAATCGAGTTTTAATACGGCCTGAGCAGCCTGTTATTGTAGCACCGACCGCGTATCGCTTTTCGGTGCGCCTCGTGTTGGTATACCAATCGGCTGCCGTCGGACTATGCGTTATCGTTCGGCTCGTGCGCAGGAGTTACCCATGGCCACCGATCGCCCGCCGTTGCCTCCGTTTACTTATGAGGCGGCGCTACAGAAAGTTCGTGCTGCCGAGGATGGCTGGAATTCTTGCGATCCGGAGCGAGTGTCATTGGCCTACACAGATGATAGCACTTGGCGCAACCGCAGCGAGTTCCTAAAGGGGCGCCCGGCTATTGTTGCGTTTCTTATACGAAAATGGAATCGCGAACTCGACTACCGTCTGATCAAGGAACTATGGGCCTTCACGGGCGACCGAATTGCGGTCCGCTTTGCCTATGAATATCACGATGACTCCGGGAACTGGTTCCGTGCCTACGGCAACGAGAACTGGGGATTCGGCTCGCATGGCCTGATGCACAGCCGGCACGCCAGTATCAACGACCTGCCCATCACCCCCGAAGCTCGGCTGTTTCACTGGCGTCGCAAGGCACCACGACCGGCGGATCATCCCGGCTTGACCGAATTAGGTCTGTAGTCGCTCAGCCGGTCGCTTAAACCTTACGCAGTTTCCACTGCGAATCTGGCCGCCGGCCCGGCCCTAGCAAAATCATTCATTCAGGCAGCAGTCGATACATTTTGCCATCGAATCGGGCAAGCCGCAGGCTCTTCATCGGCCGGTAGTCGGTCGGGCTGGTACTGATGGCGATGCCAGGCAAGACCATCGGCAACCTCGTCGTGTCCGGCAGGTTGGTCGCAGCCTTGAGGATATTCGCCCGAGAGAGATCATTGCCAGCCTGCCGCAGCACGATGACCAGGGCCTGAGCCATGGTGTAGCCATACGACCAAACCGGGTTCGCCGGGTCGCTTTCGGGCGCATATTTTGCTCGCCAGGCCTGAAACTCTTTCATTCCCGGATCATCGTTCCACTGCGGGTCGGTTGGGTCTTTCAGATACGCCGCCGTGATCACGCCCACGGCCTTGTCGAAACCGGCTGATTCCAGAGCCGGCTTTACCCCGGCACCGTTGGAATCGAGGATGTGTAGCGGATGCCAGTTGATATCCGCCACCTTGCGGATCGACATTGCGGCGAACTTTGGCGTGCTCGCATCGAACAAGAGATCGGCGCCGGACGCCTGCAGTTGCAGGATCTGCGAATCGATGGTCGGGTCCGTCACTTCATAGGACAGCGACTTGACGACCATCTTGTCGAACCGGTCACCAAGCCCATCCTTCAACCCGTTGAGGTAGTCGCGGCCGAGGTCGTCGTTCTGGTAGAGGATGCCGATCTTGGCATCCGGCTTGTTCTGCAGAATGTACTTCGCGTACATCTGCCCCTCCAGGCGGTAGCTGGGCTGGAACGGTATGCTCCAGGGATATTCCTTCGTGTTGGTTACGAACATTGAGGCGCCGGAGCTGAGCCAGATGTCAGGCACCTGCTTTTGATTGACATAGCGTCGGATCGCGGCATTCGGCGCCGTACCAATGGTCTGAAACAGGATTGCCACTTGATCTTCCTCGATCAGGCGCCGCACCACTTCGATTGCCTTGGGTGGGCTGTAGCCGTCGTCCAGCGCAATCAACGTGAGCTTGCGTCCATTGATGCCGCCCTGATCGTTGATCATCTTGAAGTAGTCAGACTCGGCCGTGGAGATCTGGCCGTAGACGCTGGCAGGGCCGCTGAACGGCGCGCTTTGGCCGATCTTGATTTCACTATCCGTGACGCCGGGCGTCTGCTTTTGCGCCAGTGCCGACTGCGCCAGTAGTCCGCAGAACAACATTATGGTCGCTCCGCCCAACCTTCGCCCGCTCATGAGTGTTCCCTTTCGTTATGAAGTCTCGTGAAATATCCGGTCCAACTCTCAACGCTCGCGTTCAATCGACCGATGCCGTCGAAGGCGGCCGAGCGGCCGGTCCTTTGGAATTGCTGCTTCTGCGGCAATGCAACTAGCTTAGGCGGGGAAACGGCGCCTCTTCGCATCCGGAACGCACCGGCGCAAGGATTTCCCGCACAGCAGCCGGAACCACGCCGCAGCACGTGAAGGCCTATCATTTCTGCAATAATGATAGAAGCCGGTTCGGCTGCTATCCGCATCCAGCCACTCCGTCACGCCTTTGAAGGTCGGCCCGTCGGCGACCGCGGTTGCCGGTCACGCGTGGGCGTATACACTGGCGGCCATGGACCAAGCCCGAGTTGCCGACCGAATGCCTACGACAGCGCTGCTGGAGCGGCTGGTCGCGTTCGACACCACCAGCCGGAACTCCAACCTGGCATTGATCGGTTTCATACGCGAGTACCTTGACCGCCGCGGCGTCGCCTATCGCGTCAGCAGCGACCCTGCCGGGCGGAAGGCTAATCTGCATGTTATCATCGGTCCGCAGAACGCGGGCGGCGTGGCGCTAAGCGGCCATGTCGACACAGTTCCCGTCGAGGGCCAGGCTTGGACTGGCGATCCGTTCGGGCTGCGACGACAGGACAATCGACTAATCGCCCGTGGCGCCTGCGACATGAAAGGATTTATCGCAGCCTGCCTCGCCGCAGTGCCCGATTTACAGGCCCGCCCGCTCGTGCGCCCACTGCATTTGTTCATCACCTATGATGAAGAAGTCGGTTGCCAAGGTGTCCGCCGGCTGATCGAGGACCTGGACGCTTCCGGCTTGAAGCCGGCGATGTGCGTGGTCGGCGAACCCTCCGGCATGCAGCCAATTCTAGCGCACAAAGGTAAGCTTGACTTGCATGTCACCGTGCGCGGGCTGACCGGTCATTCGAGCGAGCCTTCGCGTGGCGTGAACGCTGTCCAGGCGGCCGGTGAGGCGATCGCTTGGGTGGCTCGCGAGGCACGTCGGTTGGCTGTCGAAGGGCCGTTCGAAAACGGGTTCGAGCCGCCGCACACGACGATCCATGTTGGCACCGTGCAAGGCGGCACGATCCTGAACATTATTCCGGAGCATGCCGCATTCACCATGGAATGGCGTTTCATACCCGTCGATCCGCCTGGGCCCCAGATGCGGCGGATGCAGGCCTATGTCGCGGATTTCATCGAGCCAGCAATGAAGTTCGTGCATCCTGACTGTGGCTTTGGCTACGAGGTCGGGCTGGAGATGCCTGGCATGGCGCTACTGCCTGATCACGCGCTGACCACGGTCGTCAAGCAGATCACCGGGTCGAACAGCCTCGGCAAGGTCAGCTACGGCACCGAGGGCGGTTTCTTTCAGAACGCCGGCATTCCAACGATTATTTGCGGGCCGGGCCATATCGCGCAGGCGCATCAGCCCGACGAGTGGATCATGCAATCGGAACTGGATGCCTGCGACCGGTTCATCCAGCGACTTGCGGACCGGCTGCTGGTCTGATGCAGGGCGATTGATGGGCTCCCTCGTTCCCCCTTCCCCGTTGCCCGACTTCCAGGTCCGACTGTCTCGGCCCGACATATCGGCCTGGATCACGGGCAATACCGGCATTCTCGGTGTGACGACACGCCTCTCGGACCAACCCGGGCCGCATGTGGCGCTGTTCAGCCTGATGCACGGCAACGAGTTCGCTGGCGCAGTCGTATTGAACTACTTGCTGCGTGCCGGCCTGCGACCGGCGCGGGGCAGATTGTCGTTTTGCTTTGGGAACATCACCGCGTTCGACCGGTTCGAACTCGAGGCGGCCGACCTCGTCTCGCTTTATCGACGAGGACATGAACCGTCTTTGGGACGAGGCGATCCTGGACGGACCACGGCATTCCATCGAACTAGACCGGGCGCGGGAGCTTCGCCCGTTCATAAATGAAATCGATGTAATGCTGGACCTGCACTCGATGCTCTGGCCGTCGGAGGCTTTGATTCTGAGCGGAACGCCGGCAAAGGGCCACGTATTGGCGGCCGGCATCGGAACGCCGAGCCTCGTGGTATCGGATCACGGACATGTAAATGGCCGGCGGCTGATCGATTACAGCCGCTTCTCGCGGCCTGATACGCCGCACGCGGCCTGTCTTGTAGAGGCCGGACAGCATTGGGAGCAAGCAACCGTCGATACGATGCTGGCAAGCGTCGCGGGATTGCTGCGCCATCTGCGTGCCGTCGCTGCGGATGCACCACTGCCACCGGCGCCTGTGCCAGCGCGGATGCGGCTGGCGAAGGTTACCACGGCGGTGACGGCGGTGACCTCCAACTTCGCCTTCGTGCAGGCCTATCGTGGCGGCGACATCATTCCGCGGCGAAACACACTGATCGCAATGGACGGCGAGACGGAAATCCGCACTCCGCACGACGACTGCCTGCTGGTGATGCCAAGCCTGCGCCCCAGCCGTGGCCACACTGCGGTGCGGTTGGGCCGGTTCGAGGCTAATTGAACCGAACGCGCTGCCCAAGCATGGCGCACCTCAACCGCAGGCCTTGACAAGCCTCGGCTGCCGTAACGCCAGAACGTCCAAAGCCCGCAGTTCCGACCGACTTCCGGCAGACGCGCATTCGGCAGCAGCGCACCTTCGCGCTCTGACATCTCAGTTAAAGATGGATTTGGAATGTTGCTTTGCTCAGCCACTGCCGCTATAAGATACATCGAGAATCAACCTTACCATGGACGACGTGGCCCACATCCTGGAGCGCATCTTTTTCTATCCCGGCAACAAGGTTTGCGACGTCTGCTACGCGCAAACCGATGATGCCCGCATGATGGTCCGGACCCTGGTCAACATGCTCGTCTGGAATGTCCTCGTCGTGCTCCTAGTCGTTTCCCAGGTCCTGAGGCAGACCGATGCAAACCGTGGTAGCGCAGTCCTTCACCGGCGTAACCGAAGCGTCGATCGAACTGCTGATCGACCGCTTCTATGTCTCTGTTCGCCGCGACCCAGTGCTGGCGCAGATCTTCGAAACCACGATCGCTGAACATGAATGGCCGGAGCACCTTGCGACGATGCGGCGCTTCTGGTCTTCAGTCATGCTCACGTCCGGGCGCTATTCGGGCAATCCCGTCGCCGTGCATCGGGCGCTTTGCGGGCTGGAACGGCCCCTGTTCGCACGCTGGCTGGCCCTGTTCGAGAACGCAGCGACAGAACTGTTTGCACCGGAACCGGCAGCGCTCTTCATCGGCAAGGCACGCCGCATTGCCACCAGCCTTCAGCTCGCGCTGTTCCATCGGCTTGACGCGCCGCCGGAGGAACTGGTCCGGCGTGCCACGTCAGCCGATGGCCAGTAAGCAGGGGCTGCGCATGCAACTTACCGACTATACCGACTATACGCTCAGGACCTTGATGTATTTGGCGGTCAATGCTGACCGTCACGCGACTATCGCGGAAATTGCGCGGACCTATCGCATTTCAGAAACTCATCTGAACAAGATCGTGCACCAGCTAGGCATCGTCGGGGACATCCAGACGATACGAGGTCGGAATGGTGGCATTCGCCTCGGCAGATCGGCCGACAGCATCAATCTTGGCTCCGTTGTCCGGCGGACCGAGTCGGATATGAAGCTGGTGGCCTGTTTAAAGGACGCCGAGAGCTGCGTAATCGCTGACGGCTGTGCGCTGCGGACTGCCTTGCACGAGGCGCTCGGGGCATTTCTGTCCGTGCTCGATCGCTACACGCTGGCAGACTTGGTTGCGCCGCGTCGCAAGCTGGCCGCACTGCTGGGAATTGCACTGCCGTTGTCGACAGGCAATCACCCAACGGCGGCCGGAGTGCTTGGCTGATGGACCCGACAGTCGCATCCTGGCGGCGCCAGCAACGAACGACCCTCCTCGCGTTGCGGCAGACAATGCCACCCAACGCGCGCCACCGCTTCGCTGAGATCATCGGCGCCAAACTGGACGCTGTCGTCGCGACACGGCGCAGCTCTGTCATTGGTCTCTTCTGGCCGATCAAGCAGGAGATCAATCTGCTGCCATGGGCCAAAGAACTGCTTCGGCGGCAGACTGTGGTCCTGTGCCTTCCGGTGGTCGTGAAGCCGAAGGCGCCGCTGGAGTACTGGCGCTGGAACCAAGGTGATCAGCTGGCTCGAGGTATCTGGAACATCCCGATACCCGAGCGTCGCGACGTAGTATCCCCTGACCTAATGCTGGCACCATTGGTTGGGTTCGATCGGGCCAACTACCGGTTGGGCTATGGGGGCGGCTATTTCGATCGAACCCTGGCCGCCCTGAAACAACGGCCGATGGTCATCGGCGTCGGCTATGACTTCAGTGCCGTGGAGACGATCTTTCCGCAATCCCACGACGTTCCAATGGACGCCGTGTTGACGGAGTGCCGATATACTTTGTCCCCCACTGGGCCCGCCATTGGTGCATCCAATTCGAGGAGCCATGCCGTTTAATCCCGACCATTTCGCCTCTACCCTGGTTGCCGGAATGCCTGATGCGATCGTCTACGCCGACGAAGCGGGCCTGATCCGCGTGTGGAACGCCGGCGCCGTTCGTATGTTCGGCTTTGCCGAGAATGAGGCGCTGGGTCGCTCGCTCGACATCATCATTCCAACGAACTTGCGCGATCGGCATTGGCAGGGCTATCGCGAGACGATGCGAACCGGCCAGACCGGCTATGGTGACGGCCAGATCCTGGCGGTGCCCGCTATGCACAAGGACGGCACACGCCTCTCGGTTGAATTTACCATTGTGCCATTTTCCGGGGAGGACGGACGAATGGTCGGCATCGCTGCGATCATGCGCGATACGACCGCTCGCTTCGACGAGTTGCGGACATTACGTAAGCAGCTCGCGGCGCTGCGGGCCGGGAACTTCGCCTAAGGGGCTGCTCCAATCGGATCTTCCGATCACCTTGATGGGCGGCTGAACCGCCTATTCCTCCTATCTCACAACCGGCCTCATGAGCCAATCAGGCATCCCGTGAGGTGCTGGCGAGGACAGCATTGGATGCGGACTGGCGGAGCAGAACTATGGGAGAGCAACGCGGAAATTGATCGGGTCAAAGCAGTCCAGCGCCAGACAATCCACCGAACACGCCCAGCGCGCATGTAATCAGCACAACTGTGACAAGCAGCCTGAGATACCAACCGCCTGGCCGATGCGCTTGCGGTAATGCCTTGACCGCCAGCGCGATCAGAAATCCCAGCACGAGCGGCAGCATCAGCGCGTTCATGACCTGAACAGCCACATTCAGCGACACCAAATCAGGCCACAGGCCGACGACTGCGGCTCCGACGACCACGCACAGCGCGTAGACGGCGTAGAACCAGCGCGCCTCCAGGGGATGCAGCTCAAGCGAGCGGCGGTAGCCGGTGACCTCTCCCAAACCCCACGCAAAGGCGAGCGAGACGACAATGGCCGCGACCATTCCCGCGCCCAGCACCCCCAGGCCGAACACCAGGTTGCCCATCGTGTTCCCGAGAAACGGGGTCAGCGCCTGGGCCATGTCACCGACCGAAGCAGAACTCGCGCCAGGGTTCTTGTGACCGATCGTGGCCGCGCAGGCGATCAGCACAGTGGCCATGATCAGTTGCGTCAGCAGCGCGCCAATGGCGGTATCCCAGCGGGCCGCGGTCAGGTGGTCGGGCCGCAGCCGCTTATCGGCCACGGCTGATTGCTGGTAGAATACCATCCAAGGCATAATGACGGCACCGATATTGGCCGCGGCCAGGTAAAGATAATCCGGGTTTGTATAGGGAATGTTGATGCTCCCGGCGAGCATTTCGGACAGGCTCGGACGTGCCGCCCAAGCGACGAAAAAGAAGGCCAGCTCGAACAGGCCGACAGCAATGGCAACACGCTCCACCCGGCGATAGGAACCGGTAATGACCACCACCAGCAGCGTGACCGCGGCGATCGGCAGAGATAGGCCGCGGGGCATTCCATACAGTTCGCCGACACCGGCGACACCGGAAAACTCGGTCAGCAGGGCACCCGTGGTGGCGATGCCCAGGCCGACCGCGGAGATCCAGGCCCAGTACCGGCCGAAGGTGTCGCGGATCAACTCGCCGTGGCCGCGCCCGGTGAAAATCGCCAAGCGGACCGTCAGCTCCTGTACCATGTACAGGATCGGCACCAGCAGCAATTGTAGCGCTAGAAGCTGATAGCCCCACTGCACGCCGCTTTGGCCAGCAGTGATGACGCTTCCCACGTCGGTATCGGCCAGCATGACAACAAGTCCCGGACCAAAAACGGCTGCGAAGCGGCGCAGACGCAGCCCGGGCCGCGTGGTCGTCGGAGATGTCACCGGTCCACCCAAGATTGCGAATAGTTCTCAATAAGGACGGCCTGTGGGTATCGCCGCGGCAATCCCATGTCAACTGCGATGCGGTGACGCATGTTGTTACGCGACGCCTGCCCTAGTCATATGGAAGCGTTGCGTTGACCGTGGCTTTCGCGGACAAAGCGCGAGCCGAGGATGGACCATCAAGCAATGCCCGACCTGTACCTGCACAACAGCCTGAGCCGCCGCAAGGAGCGGTTCGAACCAGCCGATCCGGCCAACGTCCGGATGTATGTCTGCGGCATAACCGTGTACGACCTCGCGCATATCGGCAACGGGCGCGCGTTCGTCGTTTACGATGTTTTTGCACGCCTGCTGCGGCGGCTGTATCCGTCAGTGACCTATGTCCGCAACATCACGGATGTCGAGGACAAGATCAACGCCCGAGCGCGTGAAACCGGGGAGCCGATCAGTGTCCTCACCGCGCGGACCACGGCGGATTTCCATGCCGACATGGCAGCCCTAGGCGCGCTGCCGCCTGACCACGAGCCACGCGCCACTGGCTACGTTCCCGAGATGATCATGATCATTGAGCGATTGATCGCCTCAGGCCATGCCTACGCGGCGGAGGGTCATGTGCTGTTCTCCGTTCCCAGTGATCCAGACTATGGCATGCTGTCCGGCCGCAGCCCGGACGAGATGCTGGCCGGCGCCCGTATCGACGTCGCGCCCTACAAGCGCGATCCCGGCGATTTCGTGCTGTGGAAGCCGTCGACCGACGACCTGCCGGGATGGGAAAGTCCTTGGGGTCGTGGCCGGCCGGGATGGCATATCGAGTGCTCCGCCATGTCCTGGCGCTATCTGGGCGAGACGTTCGACATCCACGGCGGCGGCAGCGACCTGATCTTTCCGCATCACGAGAACGAACGCGCGCAGAGCCTGTGCGCCTTCCCCGGCAGCCGCTTCGCCCGCTTCTGGATGCACAATGGCATGCTGCAGGTAAACGGCGAAAAGATGTCAAAAAGTCTGGGCAATTTCTTTACCGTGCGCGAAGTGCTGGCCAAGGCGCCGGGGGAGGCCATTCGCCTATTGCTGTTGCGCACGCATTATCGTGCCGAGCTGGATTTCAGCGACCGGGGATTGGCCGAGGCGAAGCGGGAGATGGATCGTTTCTATCGTGCACTAGAACGCTATCCGGATGTGGTGGCGGGGACTGTCGCGGCGGCGGAACTTCCCGCGCCTGTGCTGGACGCGCTATGCGACGATTTGAACACGCCGCTGGCGATCTCCGCCATGCACGGGTTGGCCGATGCGGCACTGGCCGGCGATCGTGACGCCGCCGCCGGTCTACGCTCTGCTGGTGACGTATTGGGGTTGCTGCAGCAGGCGCCGGATGTATGGTTCCGTGGCGGCGCCGAAGATTCGGCTGCGATCGAGGCGGCAATTGCCGAACGTATTACTGCCCGCAAGTCAAGGAACTTCGCCCGGGCCGACGAAATCCGTGCGGAACTGGCGGAGCGCGGTATCCTGCTGGAGGATGGTCCACAAGGCACCACCTGGCGACGCTCCGGCTGATGACCGGACGGGATGGGGGTGCCGAACTGCACCCGATCGGCAATTCGCCAGTCGTTGTGCTGGTGCGGCCGCAACTCGCCGACAATATCGGTGCTTGCGCGCGGGCGATGGCAAACGGCGGGTTGTTCCACTTGCGCCTAGTGGCGCCCAGGGATGGCTGGCCACAGGAGAAAGCGTGGCGGACCGCCTCGGGCGCTGATCGTCTGCTGGATGCGGCCACGCTCCATGGCACGGTTGCCGATGCGGTCGCTGACCTGCACCATGTCTTCGCCACCTGTCCGCGGCCGCGGCACATCGTCAAGCCGGTGCTGACTGCCCGTGGCGCCGCTGCTGAGTTGCGGGTGATTTGCAACCGCGGGTTGCGGGCGGGCCTGCTGTTCGGACCAGAGCGCGCCGGTCTCGACAACGACGACATGGCGCAGGCGAATGCACTGGTGCGCTTTCCGCTCAATCCGGCCTTCATGTCGCTGAACCTGGCGCAGGCGGTGCTGGTGATGGCGTATGAATGGTGGACGGCGGATGACGGCACCCCGCCGCGCACGCTGATGACCAACGAAACCGAGGTGGCGACGAAACAATCGCTGGAGAATTTCCTGGCGCATCTGGTCGATCAGCTCGACGCCAGCGGTTTCCTGCGGAACCTGCCGAAGCGGCCGGGAATGGTGCGGAACATCCGGCATCTGTTTCAACGTGGCGAGGTCACCGAGCAGGAACTGCGGACGTTGCACGGCATGGTGACGGAACTTGCGATTGGCCGTCGGCAGCGTGGTCGGCTGGAGATTGATGCGGATGGCGGGGCCGGGACATGATCGTCATTGAGGCGTCCAGACCTGACTTGGTCCGGAACGGGCGCATCCGGATAGCCGATCGGCGGACACGCTGGTAAGGTCCGTTTCGACAAGCTCGCCTATCGCGTGGCGGAACGGGAGGAATATTACATGGACCTGGGACTTCGAGGCAAAACGGCGATCGTCTGTGCCGCCAGCAAGGGCTTGGGACGCGCCTGCGCGATCTCCCTGGGGCGCGAGGGCGTGGACCTTGTGATTACCGCCCGCACCGCGTCAGAGCTGGAAGCGACGGCGGCCGAAATCCGTCAGATGACCGGGGTCAAGGTCACGGCCGTCCCCGGCGACATCACCACCGAGGCGGGCCGAGCGGCAGCTTTGCAGGCATGTCCTGCGCCGGATATTCTGGTGAACAACGCGGGCGGGCCGCCGCGTGGCGATTTCCGCGACTGGGACCGCGAGATGTGGATCAAGGCGGTCGATGCCAACATGCTGACCCCGATCTTCCTGATCAAGGCCGTCATTGATGGTATGATCGAGCGAAAATTCGGCCGCATCGTCAACATCACCTCGGGTTCCGTGAAGTCGCCGATCCCCGAGCTTGGCATGAGCAACGGTGCGCGCGCCGGCTTGACGGGGTTTGTCGCCGGCCTCGCCAGGCAGGTGGCTCGGCATAACGTCGTCATCAACAATATCCTGCCGGGCCCCTTCCTGACCGACCGTCTGCGCGGCGGGTTCCTGGAAGCTGCAAGGTCCAGCAACCGGCCGGTGGATGAACTGGTGCAGGAGCGGTTGAAGACCAACCCGGCCGGACGGGCCGGCGATCCCGCTGAGTTTGGTGACGCTTGTGCATTTCTGTGTTCGGCGAAGATCAGCTTCATTGTTGGCCAGAACCTGCTGCTCGATGGCGGGGCGTTCAATTCATCCATGTCATGAGGCTCCGAGCGGCCGTTTTAGCAATCAGGAGAGATCGCGATGGACGACATCAAGGAATCGGCGGCTAAGCATCACGAGGATGCCGCATACCAATATGAGCTGGCGGCAAAGATGCACCATGAAGCCGCCAAGCATTGCGCGTCGGGCAATTTTGAGAAGGCCGAGCACCTCGCGACGACCGCGGCGGAAGCGGACACCACGGCCAACCGCCACGCGGTTGGGGCATTGGACCTCTATCGCCATCATGCTGAGGAGGTTGCGGCCCGGAAGGCTGAGGCCGCCGCCGAGGAAGCGGCGCGGGAAGCCAAGCGCGCGGCTAAGGCTGCGGACAGGTAGCCCTGTCCTGCTTTGGCAGCGTCGTGCCATCGCGGGATACTTATGGCGGGCAGCATTTATGGCACGCTCGTAAAGCTATAGGGCGGAGTGTTCCCCTGCCGGGTCCTTCACAAGCCGCCCGCGCCGAACCGTATCACGGCGCAGGCACCGAACCGCCCGGAGAACAATGAATGCGCCGCCTGATTGTGTCCCTGTGCGTGACCCCGATACTGGTCACCATGGCCCTGGCGGCCGAACCGCCCCGGCCTCACAACGTGCTGCTGTTCGTGGCCGACGGGCTGCGGCCCGGCATGGTGACCGAACAGACGGCGCCGGTCATGGCGGCGCTGCTCAAGCAGGGGGTGCATTTCATCAATACGCACTCGCTGTTTCCGACGTTCACCACCCCGAATGCCTCGGCCATGGCGACAGGGCATATGCTGGGCGACACTGGCGACTTCAGCAACACGATCTACACCGGCTTTCCTGTGCCGGGCGCCGGCGATAGTCTGACTCCGTTCCTGGAGAGCGATCCTGTGCTGGGCGATGTCGATGAGCATTTCGCCGGCAACTACCTGAACGAGGGAACCATCCTGCGAGCCGCGGCGGAGGCCGGTGTCTCCACTGCATCGATCGGCAAGCTGGGGCCCAGCCTGATCTTCGATCATACCGACCGCAGCGGCCGTCAAACCGTCATTGCGGATGATCAGACCGGTCGCCCCGGCGGCATCCCACTGTCATCGGAGATGCAAGCGGCATTGCAGAAGGCCGGCTTGGCCGCCCAGGCACCGACCCGAGGGGATAACGGGAGAGCCGGAGACTTCAGAACGCCAGGTACATTAATTGCCAATGTCGAGCAGCAGACTTGGTTTGCTGACCTTGCGACCAAGGTCGTGCTGCCGATGTTCAAGGAGCGTCACAGGCCGTTCGTGATGGTCTTCTGGTCGCGCGATCCGGATGGGACACAGCATAATCAGGGGGACTCGCTGCTGCGCCTGATGCCGGGGATCAACGGGCCGACCTCCCTGGCCTCGATCCGCAATGCCGATGACGACCTCGGCCGGCTGCTTGCGGCGCTCAAGGCATTGGCGCTGGATGCAACGACGGACGTGATTCTGACCTCCGATCATGGCTTCTCGACAATCTCGAAAGAGAGCGCGACCAGCTACGCCGCCACGCAGTCCTATAAAGACGTGCCGCCGGCCCTGCTGCCGCCCGGGTTTGTGGCGGTCGACCTGGCGCACGGGCTGAACCTCAAGCTGTTTGATCCGGATGCGAAAGCGGTGAGCGGCCGCGGCCCGCTGACACCGGGAAGCTTCCCAACGCGCGCCAACGGCCTGCTCGGTGATGATCCGGCCCACCCGCAGGTCGTCGTGGCGGCCAATGGAGGCTCCGACCTGGTCTATCTGCCAAGACCGGATCGAGATTTGGCGGCGCGCATTGTGAACATTCTTGCGGCGCAGGACTATGCCAGCGGGCTGTTCGTCGATTCTCGGCTGGGCTCGATCCCTGGTACGTTGCCGCTGGCGGCGATTGCGCTAGAGGGGACCGCCGTTACTCCTATGCCAGCCATTGTGGTGAATTTTCGCACATTTTCATTGGGTTGCACCGATCCCACCGCCTGCGGCGTGGAGGTAGCGGATACCAGTTTGCAGCAGGGCCAGGGCATGCACGGCAGCTTCAGCCGAGCGGACACGCGGAACATCATGGGGGCGATGGGACCGGGGTTCCGGGCCGCGTATCAGGACCCGTCACCGGCCAGCAACGCTGATATCGGCAAGACCGTTGCCATGCTGCTGGGCCTAAAGATCAAGGACAAGGGCATGCTGGTCGGCCGCCCGCTAACTGAGGCAATGCCGAACGGCGCCGCAGTCGGCTTCCGGCCACTTATCCTGCGATCAAAGCCGGATGATTCCGGGCAGGTGACGGTGTTGAAATACCAGACGATTGGAGCGACGCGTTACTTCGACGCTGCCGGCTATCCTGGTCGGACGCTAGGATTGGACTGATGTTCTTTGCCTGATCAGAAATTGCAATATCGTAGGGAATTGCGAGTGGGGCCAGACGCCAGGGGCGTGCTTTGGCAAGGGTTGCGGGAACAACTGTTTATTGGACGAACCCCATTACCATAAACTCGCGTTATGCCGTCAGCGGGTTACCGCGTTAAAGTCTTCGACATCGGGTAGCCTGAATTCGTGCCAAATTCTCCGACCGGCAATCCATCCTCCACGTAGCCGTTCGCGAGGTAGAAGCGGCGGGCGGTCTTCGTACTGGTGAGCGTGCACCGCGTGTTGCCCCGTTGGACTGCCCGAGCTTCAAGCGCACCAAGTAATGCTCGACTAACTCCACGAAATCTCGCATCCGGCGACACGTAGTTCAGGGTGACCTTCCCTTCGTCGGTGACAGAACCTACGGCGAGGATATCCTCGCCCTCGACAGCCACCAGCAGAGAATTGCCCGGCTGCTTGATCCATGATCTGAAGAATTCAGGTGTCTTGTTGCTCAGCCATCGTGCCAGAATTATGGGGTCGTTTCGGTGATCGGCAACGCAGAGCTCCGCTATCGACCGCCTAAGCACCTCGGAAGCGGCTGGTGCATCCTCAGCCTGACCATCCCGTATTTCCATTCCGTCATGTTACTGTCGTGCTCAGGTGGTGGCAATGCACTGACCGAAACTCAAGACTTGTGAGGTGGCATCTCGGCACTTGCGACACGATCAAGGTTTGCAATCAGTCGGGTGAGTAGGACAACGAGTTGCACGGTTTCCTCATCCGTGAAGCCACTTAAGACCTCGTGATTGCCTTGGAGCAGAACTGCACAGGCGTCCGGCAGACGGGCGTGAGCGGCCTCTGTTAACGTGATGCGACTGCTGCGTCCATCAGCCGGGTCAGGCGTGCGCCGGATCAGTCCATCCCTCTCCATACGAACCAGCATCTGAGCCATCGAGGCTTGCTCGATCCTGGCGAATTGGGCCAGATCCCGCTGCGTCCCTGCGCGGCCATCCTGAAGCGCAACCAGCACCGGCAGGTGGCCGATACCGAAACCCAGCGGCTTAAGTCGCGCCTCGCTTAGACGTGCAAACGCCCGCGCCGCTAGGCTGATCAAATGTCCCGGCGTCGATAGCACCTCCAACTCTATCAATCACGCCTCCTTGCATAGGTGCCTATTTTAATGCATAGGTGCCTATGTAAAGAAGGGCTGAGGCATAGCAATGCGGACTCAGCTCCTTCCATTGCACCTCGCATCCTACCAACAGGAGAAGTTTCGATGGACGACAATATTGAAGTTCTCAAGCACATCTACCAGCGCTTCAACGTACGAGATATCGACGGTGTTCTTGCTGTGCTCGCCGATGATATCGTTTGGGCCAATGCGATGGAGGGCGGTCACGTTCACGGTCATGAAGCCGTTCGAGAGTATTGGACTCGCCAGTGGACCATTGTCAGTCCACACGTCGAGCCCGTGAGCTTCGATAAGGCTGCGGACGGCTCAATCGTCGTGGAAGTTCAACAGTCCGTCCGCGATCTTGAAGGCAATCCTCTACAGGATCGAACGCACGGACTAAAGGACAAAACGGTGAGGCACATCTTCCGCCTTCACAAAGGCAAGGTTACTCGCTTCGACATCCAGGATGCTTCTTAAGCACTCGCTCAAAACTCAAGACTTCCGGAAATTTCCGTTACCCCATGAGTTGAAGGGGTTATCTTTACCGAAACATATCACCGAAATGGGCACCAAAATACCCGCCGCCTTGAACACATCCTGAAGCGCCAACCGGCGTCTATTCTGTAGAAAATCTGCTTTAAATCGAAAGGCGGCATGCGAACCGAGCCGCTCGCTTTCAAGCAGCCTACTCAACGCTGTGCAGTTGAAGATTGCCGCCAGCCCGACAGTCCTACTCGATCAAACGGCGGATGCCCGCGCCACCGCGTCCGCCAGTTGCGGTTGGCCATCGACCCGCAACCCACCGATCACACCGGCCAGATCCGTCTCTGGCCTATTCTGGCTCATCTTCAGCTTGCCCTCCAGCCGGGTGATCGGCAGCGCAAACCCTATAATCCCGCGCAGCATCCCCTGCACAAAATCGGCGGGCGCATCAGACACCGCCCATGGCTGCGCCCGCGGCGCCTCCTGAAGCTGGGTCAGTCGGGTCACCACATCGAGTAGACGGGTTGGATCGTCGAATACCTCCAGCGTGCCGTAGGCGTGGATCGCGGCGTAGTTCCAGGTCGGGACGACCTTTCCATGCTCACGCTTCGCTGCGTAATACGAGGGCGTGACGTAGCCATCCAAACCGTGAAAGATCACCAAGGTCTCGACTGTCGTATCGGCGGCGCGGGCGTGCGGATTGGCCCGCGCCAGATGTCCGATCAAGGTTCCATACGGCGCCGGCTCCGGATTCAGCATCAGCGGCGCATGGCTGGCAAAGAGGCCGTCCGCGGTCATCGAGACCAGGGTTGCAAGTCCCGCCGAACGGATCGCCTCATGCAGGAGGTCAATCCGATGTTCCTTGAAATGGTCCGGCACATACACGGCGAGCGTCTCCAGCAAACCTGTTTTGCCCAATATGATGGTGGATTGGACGAAGCGGTAGGTTCGATCGAAGCGGTCCACATCAGTCCATTGGCGCTAAAGGGAGCCGCCCCGCCGTCCCGCCGCCGCACCTAGGCGCAGCCGCAACGCGTTCAGCTTGATGAAACCTTGAGCATCGGCCTGGTCATAGGCACCCTGATCGTCCTCAAATGTCACGACGTCCATTGAATAGAGACTGTTCGGGCTCTCTCGTCCGATGCAAGAGACATTACCCTTGTACAACTTCATCCGCACCCGGCCGCAAACGCTGTGCTGGCTGGTATCTATCAGCGCCTGCAACATGCGCCGCTCCGGGCTGAACCAGAAGCCATTGTAGATCAGCTCAGCATAGCGCGGCATCAGGCTGTCCTTCAGATGCGCCGCTTCCCGATCGAGAGTGATGCTCTCCATCGCCCGGTGCGCCGCTAGCAGGATGGTGCCACCCGGCGTCTCATACACGCCGCGCGATTTCATGCCGACGAAGCGATTTTCCACCAGGTCCAAACGGCCGATACCGTTGGCTTTTCCCAGTTCGTTCAGCCGCGTCAGCAGCGACGCCGGCGACAGCGTCACACCATCGATTGCGACGGGATCGCCGGCGGCGAAATCGATTGAGATCACCGTCGCCCGGTCCGGCGCATCCTCCGGCCGGATGGTGCGCTGGTAGACGACCTCGTCCGCCTCCCGCGCCGGATCCTCCAATAGCTTTCCTTCTGACGACGAATGCAGCAGGTTGGCATCGACGCTGAACGGCAACTCACCGCGCTTGTCCTTGGCAATCGGGATCTGGTGCTCCTCGGCGAACTCGATCAGCCGCGTGCGACTGGTCAGGTCCCATTCACGCCACGGCGCGATGATTTTTATGTCCGGCTTCAGCGCGTAGTAGGACAGCTCGAACCGCACTTGGTCGTTGCCCTTGCCGGTCGCCCCATGTGCCACCGCGTCGGCACCGACCTGCTCGGCAATTTCGATCTGGCGTTGCGCGATCAGCGGACGGGCGATGGAGGTGCCGAGTAGATATTGTCCTTCGTACAGTGTGTTGGCGCGGAACATCGGAAAGACAAAGTCGCCGACAAAAGTCTCGCGAAGATCGTCGACAAAGATCTGCTTCACGCCGAACATCTCCGCCTTGGCGCGTGCCGGTCCGAGTTCCTCGCCCTGGCCGAGGTCGGCGGTGAAGGTCACGACCTCGCAGCCATAGGTCGTTTGCAGCCATCGCAGGATGACACTGGTGTCCAACCCGCCTGAGTAGGCGAGAACAACCTTCTTCACATCCCTGATGGCCATGACGCGCAGATCCTTCAGTCTGATACCGGCAGCGTCGAGGGCCAACCGGTATGCGCACGGGGTTATCCGGAGACCAAGGTCCGCGGCGCGCGCGAAGTGCATATCCTATCAGCGTGGGAGTAGCGCTGAGGACGGCCAGCGCGCAAGCCGTGCCGGTTCCGATGAAACAGGCCGGGCAGGACCGGCTGCCGGTGAATGACATAGCCTGAAACCAGCCCAAGCTTAAGCGGTTGTTAACTCGATCGCACGATCATGCGTGGGAATGCCGCCCTATCCCGCCCCGCCCCAAGTCGTCCCGTCGGTCGCCGCTGTAGCCATTCCTGCTGCCATTTCGCTGACCAATGCCCAAGCTGCACCTTTGGTGCACACACTGCCGCGACGGATCTGGCGCCGCCTTCCACCTGTGCTGCGCCGGCGGGCGCTAGCATCGACCTCGGCCTGGCTGGCATCCCGCGCCTGCGCGCCTGCCGGGCCAGTCGGGCAAGGCATTGTCATTGCTGGAGAAATAGGCCGAGCGTCTGGGCTGGGGGAGGGTGCGCGGCTGATGGCCAAAGCCGTACAGGGGCTTGGATTGCCGGTCTGGGCGAGCGAGATTCGGCCGCCCACGGAGGGCACGACCGACGTTACGTTGTCGGCCGACATCGTCGTTTCCGCCGATCCGCTCCCACTGGGCGTGCCACTCGTGGTCCATGTCAATGCGCCAATGCTGCCGCTGGCCCTGCTCCGCTTGCCGCGGGCGGTCACACGCGGGCGACGCATTATCGGCTACTGGGCTTGGGAGCTGCCGCAGATGCCGCCCGAATGGCGTCCGGCGCTGGCTTGTGTCAGCCAGGTTTGGGTGCCGTCGCGCTTCACTGCCATGGCGCTGGAGCCACATCTGCCGGGCCAGATACGGGTGGTACCGCCGGCGCTGGCCACTGCACCGCCACAACCCTCGGCGTTGAGACGATCAGCATTCGGCCTGCCGGAGGACGCGGTCGTGGTCCTGGTGTCGTTCAACCTGGCGTCCTCGCTGGCGCGGAAGAACCCGTTCGCCGCGATCGCTGCGTTTCATGCAGCGTTCGGCAACCGGCCGGACCGCATCCTGGTGCTGAAAATCGGCCACCCCAGCCATGCACCGGAGGACTTTGCGAAACTGGCACAGATGGCCCAGGGGCCGAACATCAGGCTGGAAACACGAACGCTGCCACCAGGCGACAGCCACGCCTTGACCGCCTGCGCCGACATCGTGCTGTCACTGCATCGCAGCGAAGGATTTGGTCTTGTCCTGGCGGAGGCAATGCTGTTGGGCAAGGCAGTGATCGCCACCGGCTGGTCCGGCAATACCGATTTCATGGATGCCTCGAACGCGGCGCTGGTGAACTATCGCCTGGTGGCCGCCCGGGATGACCGGAGCATCTACCGGGGTTCGCTTTGGGCTCACCCTGACCCGGCCGATGCCGTCGTTCGGCTGCGGCAACTGGCAGACGATGCGCCGGCCCGTCTTGCCCTCGGGCGACGCGCGCGGGCCAGCGCCATGGTCCGGTTGGGTGTAGAACCCTTGGCGGCCGCGCTGCGCGCGCTGGGAATGCAGGTGCCGGCATGAAAGTTCTTGTTTGGCAGTGGGGGCGCCTCGGCGCCGGTCCGCGCTTCGCCACCTGCCTTGCCGATGCGCTGCGCAACCGCCCGGGCATCGAAGTCACCTTATCGCTGTGCCGCGACGCTGAGATCATGGCAAGCGCCAGCCCGCCGCATTGCGAGATGTCGGTGCGGACCTATCATGGTATGGCCGGATTTTTACTTCGCGTCGCATTTGCGCCGCTGGCGCTACCTTTTCTGCTTGCCCGGCTGCGCCGGGTGCGCCCCGATCTGGCGATTTGTGCTATGCCCGGTCCATTGGACCTGCTGATGGCAGCCGCCTTGCGTCTGCTCGGGACCCGGTTGGTGGTGGTCGTGCATGAAGCGGACGCGCATCCGGGCGATGGTTTCCCAACGCAGATGGCGCTGCAACGGGTGCTTTGCCGCTGGGCCGACCGGCTTGTTGTTTTGAGCAGCTATGTCGGCGCCCAGCTTCAACAGCAGCGGCGGGCTGGCATGTCTCGGCCGTCGGTGATTCCATTCAAACATCCTCCCTTCGCGTTCGACCTGCCAAGCCAGACCGCAGGACGTCGGCCTGGCCCGCCTCGGCTGCTGTTTTTTGGCCGGTTGCTGTCTTACAAAGGACTGGACCTGCTCGCGGCAGCGGTGGCATCGTTGCCGGCGGAGACCGCGATCGTGGTACGCGTTGTTGGGCGCGGGCCGGAATGCTTGGCGCTGAATGCATTGCGGACCTGCCGCAGCGTCACAGTGGAAAATCGCTGGGTTCCGGAGCAGGAAATTGGCGACCTGCTGGCGTGGTCGGACGCGTTGATCCTTCCTTACCGCGAGGCCAGCCAGAGCGGAGTCGCGGCCGCGGCGATGGCAGCCGGCCGGCCGGTGATCGCCACCCGAGTCGGTGGTCTGCGCGAACAACTGGCTGGCGCCATGCAGGTCGTGCTGTGCGAACCAGATGCGGACAGCTTGGCCCGCGGGATCCGACTGTGGCTGGAGACACCACCGCAAATCCTGCCGCGGACGGATGCTGCCGAGGCGTGGCGGCAGGCCGCGTCGGGACTGATGCAGGCGATTGGGACATCGCTGCCGCCGCGGTCGACACGGGTGAAGCCAGTACATAGCCTGCCGGGCTGGGGAAACGATCTGCCGGGAGGTCGTGCACGGCACCCGTATTCCTGATCATATCTCAGGATTTACGTTGACCCTTGTTTGCGACGCTTGTGTCGATCTTGGTGATGGACATGCGTTCCGAATACGAACCGCTCAAAGGCCATTGCCAGCACGTACGATGGACAACATGATCATCCGCAACTTCAGGGGATCGAGCCACCGTCGATGACCATCCGAGCCGTCTGCTTCGACGTTGGGGAGACCCTGATCGACGAAACCCGACATTGGACCGGGTGGGCCGAATTCCTGGGTGTGCCTGCCATGACCCTGTTCACCGCCATTGGCGTGACAATGGAGCGCGGCCAGTCGCTTCGCCGCGTGTTCGAGATCTTCAAACCTGGCATGGACCTGACCTTGGCCCGAAAGCTGCGCACAGCCAATGGCTGGACCTATGAATTTATCCACCAAGACCTCTACCCGGATGCCATTCCGTGCCTGACCGAGTTGCGAGCGCGGGGCTACAAGGTTCTGATAGCCGGCAATCAGCCGATTGAGGCGGAGGCCGCACTGGCACGGCTCAATATCCCTGCCGACGTGATCGCCAGCTCTGCCGGGTGGGGTGTCTCAAAGCCGGACCCGCGGTTCTTTGCCAAGCTGATTGAAGTCGCGGCGGAGCCGGCCGAGGCGATCGCCTACGTTGGTGACCGGCTCGACAACGACATACTGCCCAGCCTGCACGCTGGCATGACGGCGGTGTTCGTTCGCCGCGGCCCGTGGGGATGGATGCACGCCGAACGGCCGGAGATCGAGCGAGCGCATCTGCGGCTGGACGATCTGCGCGACCTGCCCGACCGGCTAGACAATCTATGAGCATCTATGATCCCGCCGCCGATGGTTGGCGCGCGTTCTCCGGTGCCGCATTGCCGTCTGGGCTAGGCGTCCCGCAGGCGAAAAAAGTCAACGGCCAATGGTGGTATGGGCTGCAGACCACGGTGGATCAAGGCAATCCAAATGGCGTGGTGCATGGTGGCGTTCTAATGGCGTTCGCCGATCACGGCCTGAGCTTGCTCGCCTGGGAGGCGGCGGAACGGAGCCCCTGCACAACAATCCAGCTCAACACGCATTTCCTGGACGTGGTGCGGCCCGGCGATTTTCTGGAGCTTCGCGGAGAGGTTACGCGCCGGAGCCGCGGCTTGGTGTTCCTGCGTGGCATGCTGGGTGTGCGTGATGTTGACAGCGTTAGGGATGTCGTCGCGGTCGATGGGATCTGGCGCGTGCTACGATTACGCTAGCGGATGAGGTCCGACGGAACGATCTGTCGGATCTCATCCGCTAGCCATTAATTTGGCGGGCCAACTCACCTGACACTTGGAAACCAAATGTCAGGATTGGACTACTATAGCCTGATAGCTTCAGGTTGAAACCATCAGGCGCTAGCTCTTGTTTGAGAGGGCGATACACGTCTGAGACAGGTGCAAACTCAGACGACCGCGCTTCTAGTGCCGTCGCCTTCGCTTAGAGCCTTTTGTTTTCAGCACGTCAATTCAGTTCAAAGCCTTTTGCGCGGATCGACTGACGCCTATTTGACCAAACTCGGACATAAAGGGTTGACAATGGACGCCAATCTCGATCCGGCCCACCCTCATGGCCCGCTGACGCTGGCGATCGACGTGGGCGGAAGTCGGTTAAAGGTCGGGTTGCTCGACGCGAATGGGGAGATGGTGGCTGGCCCCAACAGGGTAAATACACCTTCCCACCCGGCGCCACGTGTGGTGGTGGACGCACTTGCCAACCTGGCTGGTCCGCTAGACCATTACGATCGTATTTCGGTCGGCTTTCCAGGGGTAGTACGGCACGGGGAAGTGTTGACCGCACCCAATCTTGGCACGTCGGACTGGCAGCATTTTCCTCTGGCTATGGCGTTGACCGACAAGCTGGGTAAGCCCACGCGCGTGCTGAATGACTCGGAAGTTCAGGGACTGGGCGTGATCACCGGCAAGGCTCTGGAGTGCGTCATCACGCTGGGCACGGGCATGGGCTTCTCGCTGTTTCAGAATGGACATCCGGCACCGCATCTCGAACTGAGCCAGCACCCGCTGCACAAGGGCAAGACCTATGACCAGTTCGTTGGAGGCGTTGCTCTTCGCATGGTCGGTCGCAAACGATGGAACCGCCGCGTGCGACGGGCGCTGGACTGCATTGAGACGCTGGTTGGCTATGACATGCTGTACATTGGCGGCGGCAACGCCAAGCATCTGAACCTCGAGCTTGGCAGCAATATCCAGTTGGTATCCAACAACGCTGGAATTACCGGAGGCGTCAGGTTGTGGGACCATTCGCTGGATGATGTGTTTGCAGCCGGATGACGATCGGCGAAATTCGAGGAAGTTGCCGTAACAGAAAGGGAATCCTATGCCGCGCGCCGCGCCGCCAGAGCCGCTGGCAGTTGCATGATCGCATGATCCACCAATCGGGCGTCGACCAAGTCGGTCAGGCCCTCGGCGATCACCTGCCGAGCAGCGGCGGTCGCAACCTCGGCTGCAGTCAGACGGACCTCGTCTACTGCGGCTTTTTCCGCCGCCGCGATACGATCCAGGGCCATTCGCTCACGTCGCTTCGCAGCAGCTTCGGCTTCGGCAGCAGCCGCCGTGGCGACCCGGTCAGCCTCCATCTTGGCCCGTTCAATCAAGAACTTCGCTTCGGCTGATGCGTCAACGCGTTGTTTTTCGGCGTCCCGTAGCATTGCCTCTGCCTCCCGACGCAGCCGAGCGGCTTGTTCGAGTTCGGCTTTCACCGTGGTGGCGCGGGCGTCGAGAATCCCGGCCAGCGCTTGCCAAAGCCTGCGGCCAAACAAGACGAAAAACAGGACGAAGGCGATCAGAACCCAGTTGCGTGGCTCTGCGAAGAAGCTGGTCTCATGTTGCATCAGGTTTGCTCCTGCAAACCGCTTACCTGGCCGACACCGCGGGCGGCCATTGCGGTAGCAACAGCGGCCTCAAGGCTGGCGGGGTTTGGCGCAATTCCGGTCAGCCGGGTGACGACGCTGCCGGTGGTTTCCATGGCAACCTGCCGCAGGGCGCCCATGGCCGCCGCCCGCGCCTGAGCTATTTGCTTCTCAGCCTCTTGCAGGCGGGCTTCCAGCCTTGCGTTCAGAGCCTCCGACTGGGCAGCAGCGGACGTCTTTGCTTCGTCAAGTGCGGCATTGATCGCCGCCTGCGCCTCCGCCCGGGCGTGCGCAATCGCCTGCTGAGCTTCAGCAATATCGCCATCGGCGCTGGCTTTGGCGGATCGGGCGCCTTCCAGGTCATGACCGATATGCGCGGCGCGTTCGTCCAGCACTGACGTCACGAGTGGCAGGCCGTTACGGGACAACAGGACATAAAGCACGATAAAGATGATCGTGCCCCAGACAACCTGACTGATGGTCAGCGGGGTCTTGAAGTCGAGCTGTGGCATCCCCTCGGCCATGGCGGCGGCGGGCAATTGCAGCAGGCCCACACCCAGTAGCGGAATGATCCGAATTAATAGTTTCATTGTCGCTTGCCGAGTATGCACCGGGCCCACTCGCGTTTATCAGACGAACAGGATGATGAATGCGATGACCAGTGCGTACAGCGCAACCGCTTCCGTCAGCGCGAAGCCTAGAATGGCCAGACCAAATACGCGGTCACGGGCGGCTGGGTTGCGGGCCACGCTGTTAACCAGAGCTCCAAAGATCGTGCCGATGCCGACCCCGACGCCAGCAAGTGCGATCACGGCAAGCCCGGCACCAACCATCTTGGCGGAAGCGAGATCCATAGTCCTATTTCCTTTCGGTTATCCGGTCGCGCGGACGGAGAAATCAGCCCGGCTGTTCAGGGTTGGGAAGAGGGTTCAGTGCAGGTGAACCGCGTCATGCAGATAGATGCAGGTTAGCACTGCGAAAACATAGGCTTGCAAGGTCGCCACCAGCAGCTCGAACCCGATCAGGATCGTATTGAGCCCGAGCGAAAGAGCCGCCGGGATGTATCCAAGGAATCCAAGACCCCCCAACATGATGATGAAGGCGCCGAACACCTCCAGCATCACGTGGCCGGCCATCATGTTGGCGAAAAGACGAACCGACAGGGAGATGATGCGCGAGATGTAAGAGATCACCTCGATCACGACCAACAGGGGCGCCAGTGCCACGGGGATACCCTGCGGCAAAAAATAGCTAAAGAAATGCAACCCGTGTTCCTTGATCGCAACAAATGTCACGAGAACGAACACGAATACAGACAACGCCAGTGTCACCATGATGTGGCTGGTGAAGGTAAAGAAGTACGGGAAGATGCCCAGCAGGTTCCCGAACAGGATAAAAAAGAACAGGGTGAACACCAGCGGAAAATATCGGCGACCTTCAGGGCCGATGGTCTCAATGCACATCGACATAATGGTTTCGTAGCCTAACTCCGCCGCCGCCTGCAGCCGTCCAGGCACCATAGCCCGAGGCTTCATGCCGACCCACAGCAGGCCCAGGATCAGCAAGCCCGCAACGATCATCATCAGGTTTGACTGAGTGAAGTTTACCGACCCGCCAACGGCGCCCAGAACCGGATGTAGCTGGAACTGCCCCAGCGCGTCTATGCTACTCGAACCTTCGGCCGCCACCCTACCCGCTCCTTACCTGCTCCGCTCGGACCCCTTCGGCACGAACACGCGCCAAAGGTTCATAACACCCGCTGCCCCGCCCAGCGGCACGAACACGGCCGTCAGGATCGGCGTGGTGCCGAGCAGACGATCCAACCCGTAGCCGATGGCGACCGCCACCACGAGGGCGGAAACCAGTTCGACCCCAACACGCAAGCCGATTCCCCAGGGAGAACCGTTAAGCCCACCCCCAGAGGCGCCATTCGGGTCACCCGCGGGCGATATCGGCTGGATGTCCAGCCCCTGCTTGCGCCGAGCGGCCTGAAGACGCTCCTCAAAGGAGGGTTCCGGGCCGTCCGCTTCTTAACTCATATATGCTCCTGGCAACAACCCATGCCGGAAGGCCGGGGCTTGCTACTCACCGGGGGAAAGGGTGTCAAGGACGCTTGGGCAATTATTGTACCGGAACGAATTTGCCCGTGACCGATGCGACACGCCGGCGGCAGGTGAAGTTTACATGACAGTGAGACCAGGCGTCTCGCGTGTCGTTGCAGATTTATGCTCGCTGCCATAGCCCCTTCCTCACCCGCCGCATTTGCGGTCCTGGCGTTCTGCTTCATCCTGGTCCTTGCCTTCGAATTCTCCAACGGATTTCACGATACCGCCAACGCGGTGGCGACGGTCATCTATACCCACAGCCTGAAGCCAGTTCCCGCGGTCCTGCTATCGGGGACGATGAACTTTCTTGGGGTGCTGCTGGGTGGCGTCGCTGTAGCGTTTACCCTCGTGGAGTTGCTGCCGCCCGACGTGCTGACGCCACCCAATGGCAATCCAGCCATCGCCATGTTGCTCGCACTTTTCCTCTCGGCATTGATCTGGAACGTCGCCACCTGGTGGCTGGGCATTCCGTGCTCCAGCTCCCATGCCATCATCGGCTCGCTGCTCGGCGTCGCCATCGCCAACTCCATCACGGCATCGCGCGGACTGGGCCAGGGTGTCGACTGGTCTCAGGTGTGGTCCGTCCTACGTGCCTTGTTTATCTCGCCCGTGCTTGGCTTCTTCCTTGCTGGGTTGCTGTTTCGCATCATCCAGGCGGTGGTCCGCGACCGCGCATTGTTCGAGCCGACCAGTGAGAGCCGTCAGCCGCCGTGGTGGGTGCGAGGCTTGCTGATCCTGACCTGCTCCGGCGTCAGTTTCGCACATGGGTCGAACGACGGGCAGAAGAGCATTGGACTGATCATGCTGACGATCATTGGGATCATGCCGGCGACCTTCTCCTTGAACCTCAGCGCGGGCGACGCTGGCCGGCCAGCGCTTATCCAGGCGCTGCAAGACGCCCAGCCGCTGATCCAGCAGCATGGCGATGACGAGCGGGATGTCGCGGTGCGGGACGCTCAGGCCGTCATCGACCGTCTCAGCCCGTTGAAGAGCCTGGCTGATCTGCCAACCAACGAGCGCCCGGCCCTGCGCGATGCGGTCTATCATGTGGATGCCGAACTGAAGCATGTGTCCGAAAGCGCGGCAACGAATGCCGCGGACAAGGCCACGGCGAAACGTCTGCATGAAACCTTGCATGGCTCGGTGGAATACGCGCCGATCTGGGTCCGCGTGATGAGTGCGGTGTGCCTCGGGCTGGGCACCATGATCGGCTACAAGCGGATCGTCACCACGATCGGCGAGCGGATCGGCAAACAGCATCTTACCCCAGCGCAAGGCGCATCGGCTGAGCTGGTGGGTGGTGTGTTGATCGGTACAGCAGGCTTCTCGGGGCTGCCGGTCAGCACGACGCACATCATTTCATCGGGAGTGGCCGGCACCATGGCGGGTTCGGGCGCCGGTGTGCAGCGGGCGGTGGTATGGCAGATCATCATTGCCTGGGTGGCGACCCTGCCGGCGACAATCATCCTATCGGGCGGCCTGTTCTGGCTGCTCGCCGGTGGCTGATCGCCAACGTGCGTCAGCGAGCCAAGGTTTGCCAGCGCTCGCTTACCCCATCAGCTTCTTCAGGTTCGCCGCGATCTCGTCGCCTGTCTGATCCGCTCGCACCGGCGCAACAAACCCGCCGTTCGGGTCCATCAGGTACAGGATGGAACTGTGGTCCATCGAGTAATCGTTCGGACCTGGTCCGGTGCGATGTTCGGCGTAGTAAACCCGGTATTCCTTGGCGACCTTGGCGATCTCATCCGGTGTGCCGGTCAGGCCGATGATGCGCGGGCCGAAGGCAGCGGCATATTGCTTCACCACCGCGGGCGTGTCGCGGCCCGGGTCGACCGTGATGAATAAGGGCCGTATCTGACTGGCCGCCGAACCGAGCTTGTCCATCGCATCGGCGACCGCGTTCAGGGTGGTGGGACAGACATCCGGACAGAATGTGTAGCCAAAGTAAACCAGCATGTATTTGCCGCGGAAATCGCGGTCGGTGACGGGCTTGCCGCTGCCATCCTCCAGGGTGAACGGGCCCCCGATGCCGGCTGCATTGGAGCCTCCGCCGGTCAGCCACAGGAACCCGCCGGCGCCGATCAGAAGCACTGCGACGACGACCCCCATCATTGCGTAGAGGACACGGTTCGGCGGCGGCCCGCCGGACGGGGCATCCGAGGCGGGCGGTGGTGGAGTGGTTGGCTTAATGGTGGTGTTCATGCTCGCTTCCGCTTGTCCGATGGATGGGATTGGCACAGATGCCGCGAATGGCAGCGATCAGCTCATCCCGGGTATGCCAGCCGCCGGGATTGTCGTGCGAATGGACAGCCCGCAGCCAGCCATTTGAATCGATCAGGAACTCGGTGCCTGCTAGCTTGTCCGGCGGCACATCGGCAAGAACCGCATAAGCCTGCCAAGCCGCCGGTGTTGCCGCGACGCAAGACCCGGCCGACAGCGCCCGCACGTCCGAATCGTTCCATTGGAGCTCCAGAGTGACGACCGAGACACCAAGCTGCGGTGGTATCGGAGTCAGTTCGTTTGCCTGGCCGTCCGCCACCACATGCACGACGTTCCCCCGCAAATCGGCAGCGCGGGAGGCATTGGACCCGACACAGTGCACGGGCATCGCCGGAGCGGTCACCGGGATGTCCAGATTTGCATCCCGCTGCATCGCCAGCCCGGCGTTGTGCGCCCTGATATAGTCGATCAGCGCCCAGCGGTCGGTCTCAGACAGTCCAGGAAAACCCGGCATTGCCAGTCCGCCTTGCGGGTCATCCACCCCATGGGTCAACCACCAGAACAGTTCTCCGTCAGAATGCTCCCACAGATGCGGCATCGTCAGGTCGGCGGGTTTGATACGCAGCCCGCCGGCAAGCGGACCGTTTCCATCACCCTCGGCTCCGTGACACGCGACGCAGTTCTGACCGTATAGCACCTGTCCTCGGACGATTGATGCCGCGGAGAAATCTGTCGGCGAAGTCTGGAAGCTGGTCGGATAGGCCGCCACGGTCAGCAGCTCAAGGGAGGGTCCGCGCAGGACGATGGTTCCGATCAGCACCACGAGTGCAGTGATCCGAAAGCGACCCCATAAACAAGCCGCCGCCAACAGCACCGCAGCCAAGCAAATAAGGATAAAACTGACAATGACCTCCGACCGAAGATCCGGGTCTTCATTGACCGTGACCAGGCTAAGCTGCCAGGAAAATGGCCATACAGGCTGCTCGTGTTCGGCAGGCACGGAAGACGCAAGAAAGCCGGCCGCCAGGATGATCGCCAGACCAACCAAAGTTTCGCAGGCAATCGACAGTCGCAGACGGTTTCGCGCGCCGGTGGCAGCCTGAGACAACCGGTCCGTCAGCCACAGACGATTGAGCGTGGCCAGAGCCAAAGCCAGCACGAAAAGTCCGATCTTCAGCAGCGCGATCCGGCCATAGTGAGTCCCGAACAGCGCGGGCACGCTGCCAATCAATTCGAACCCCTGTGCCAGGCCGGTACCAGCAATCACCAGGACACAGGCCAGGGCGAGCGGCGAGAAGCGCTCACAGACCGCTGCGCCAGCGCGTTCCGGCAGCCATCCAACGCTGAGCCAGAGTGGCACCAGCGCACCCAACCAGAGGCCGGCCGCCAGTAAATGCAGCGACTCGGATGCGACAATCCCGCTGCCGATACGACCGCCGATCGCACCTGCATGGCCGATCATGCCCTGCAGTCCTAGCGCGACAGCAATCAGCAGGAGCGCCGGATAGAGCCTGAGCCGAGAGCCGCCTGCCAGCAGGGTCGCCACCAGCAGCAGCCCCACCCGCACCACCATCAAGCCGCCGTAGCGCGTATGCTCCGCCACCACCGGCAGTGCGGTGGCGACCTCGTGCGGGTCAGTGGCGCCAGCGATGGCGGCAGATTGCAACACGAACCATCCCGCGGCCGTCAGCAGGGCGGCAATCCCGCTGATCCGCCACAGTCGGATCAGCGGGACACGCATGCCGGCTGCGTCGGCCGCCGCCGCGGGAAGCACCCAGGTGGCGAACCCGACCACACCCAGCAGCGACAAGGTCGCCGCCAGGTGCAGGCCGCGTAGCAATGCCAGCAGAATGGCCTGGTCCAGCATTTAGGGCTTCACCGTAAAACTGAAATGACCCTCCGTCTTGTGGGTATCCACCGAGGTTACATGCCATTCAACGTTGTATACGCCCGGTAAAAGCGGCTTCAGTCCGACCGTCAGCACGCGGCCATCGTCCCGCGTGCTCGGCTCCCCCTGGTCCACACGCGCGCCCGACGCGTTCGTCACGTGGACGCTGCTGAACAACGGTTCGACCGGTTCCGTGTAGGTCAGCGCAAGCGATGGTGGCGAGGCGGTCATGTCCGACCCAACGGCCGGTGACGCGCGATCAAGGAAGGCGTGCGCGAAGGCCGTCTGGCCGATCACGCAGGCAGAAGCTGCGAGCAGCAGGATCTTGCTCATGACGTCAGAACCAGTCCACGATTGGTTTGCCAAGAGTGCTTGCGAAGAGGTCGTCGAAGTAGAGATGGAACTGGGCGATCACACCCAGATGAGACCCGGTTTGCCGGTTGCCGGGCACCAGTGCTTCAAGTCCGACTGCCCATCTCGTCGCGGTGTAATTCACACCAACACCGAACAAATATTGCGTCTGAATCTGGTTCGGCTTACTGGCTGGCGATGTCCACGACATCTCCACCAGCGGCGTCAACTTATTGACGAAGTCCGGTAGTCCATAATCCTTCACCTGCGTCGACAGGTACCGAATGCTGTATTGCACCGTCAACCCGCCGGTCCAGGCGTTGGCAACGCCATTGTTAACTGGAGTGTATGCGACTGGATCGATCTTCAGCTTCTTATCGGCGATGGCATAACCGAGCTCCCCGGTCAGCGCGAAAGGACGTAACCAACCAACCGGCACATCGCCAAAGCCCTTGACGAAATAGAACGTCGGAATAGTCGAGCTACTGTCGTCGTTGCCCAGCACTGCGCCGTTCGAGCCGTTGGCACCGGTTCGCGCGAACGCCCGCTGCACGCCAACAGACATCAGGAACTCATGCTCGGCATTCACATATGGCTTGTATTTCAGGGTGACAACCAGGTTTTGCCAGCCGTTGGCGGTCTTCGAGCCGGGTTGGGTGAGCCAGTTGTAGCCGTCGTTCAGGGCGAAGCCAAAATTCTCGGTAATGCGCTTATCGAACTCGAACCCGAGCGCATACAGTCCAGGTGCCGGACCGCCGTCAGTTGGCTGGGGCAGATAACTGAAGGTCGGAAGGCTCGCCTCGTCGGCGACGTTAGGATCGTCGATCAGCAAGGTGCTGACGAACAGGTGGTCGCCGGCGAAGCCGTGCGCGTGGGCTTGTTGCGCGAGCAACATCGCGCCAATGCCAAGCGCAGCAAGAAGATAAATCGGTCTCATGGGGAAACTCCTGACGCAAAGAGCGATCGGCTCACGCAGGGGAGCCGGTGAACGTGCTCAGGAGTAGCTGGGGGGCGCTCGGGGTTGGGCCGGTGGACGAGGCGGCGCTGGCGGTGCGGTCGATGGCGGCGGTAATTCGCTACGCAGCACGACCACCGCTTCGGGTGGCATCAGGGCCCGGCCGGACGAGACAACTGTCACGGCCGGAGCGTGCGATGCGACACAAAGCGGGCAAACCAGACAGTCAAGCGGATGCCCAGGCGCCGGGGCTGCGGGTGCGCCACTGGAGCCATCGATCGTATGGCAGATAGCGTCGATGCCCGCGATGACGGCGATCGGGTTGAGTCGTGGCAGGCTTGCCCCAACACCAAGCTGCGCCATCAGCGCCAGGAGCACCGCCAACAGCCCATGCCACGGAAGCCGCCGGTTAAACATTGGCGGCCGTTTTAGCAGATGTCCGATATTGAGAAAGGCTATTCGGCGGCCGGGTTGAGATGCTCCTGAAGCCGAGGCATCAGTTCCACCAGATTGCACGGCCGGTGCCGATTATCCAGTTGGGAGACCAGGATGTCATCCCAGCCATCCTTCACCGCCCCGGTGCTGCCGGGTAGCGCGAACAAATAGGTGCCGCCCGCCACGCCGCCGATGGCGCGGGATTGCATCGTGGAAGTACCGATCTTCTGGTAGCTCAGCATGCGGAATAACTCGCCGAAGCCCTCGATGCGCTTTTCCATCACATGCTCGAAGGCCTCCGGCGTGACGTCGCGGCCGGTGATGCCAGTGCCGCCTGTGGTAATTACCACATCGATGCCAGGATCATCGATCCACGTACGCAACAAGCGTTCGATCGCTGCAGTTTCGTCTTTCTCTATCGCGCGGGCCGCGACGCGATGGCCGGCGCGGGTGATCCGTTCAGCCAGCGTATCGCCCGAGGTGTCGTTGGCAGTGCTTCGCGTGTCGGACACCGTCAGCACCGCGATGTTGACAGGGATAAATGGGCGGCTTTCGTCGATGCGGGCCATAAACTGCCTCCATCATTGTACTGGACGATCGTTTGTGAAGCGCCCCTGGCGCCAGACTACATGCCAACCCACGACCACCGCAATTGTCGCCACGACCGCGGGATGGTCGCCGTCGGGCCAATTTCACTGCTTCGCGCCACTAATCAGCGCAACGCGATATCCACTGTTCTACTCTCCGACACTGAAGGTCTGAATGTGCGAACTCGCCGGCCACGAGACTGTCCAAGCTGGGCGCCGCAATGAACGCAACAGGCGCATATGGCCCTAACCCGATGAAGGCAGAACAGTGTGTCACTAATTCGTCGCATGCCGCCTCGTCACCCTATAGCGATATGGCAGGCAAGCCGGTGCCGCCGGAGGGTGTTCGGTTATTGCGATCATGAACGATAATCTTCGGTGTCATCGATGCGTTCGCCGCCTCACGTTCATGTCATTTCGCCTTCAATCGCTCGGCGAAGCAGGCGCATTCCGGCCCAGGCGACGCGCCGCAACGGCAGGGTTTTCTGCATCTCGGACAGTGACGGCATGGATAGGGCGCGCAGAGGCTCTGGCAATCCCGGTATGCTGCTATCGAGCCATCCGGGCGTCAGGCGACGGCGTGTGAGGGCGGGCACCAGCATAGCGCGCGTCGCGGATGCGCCAAACAGCAGCAGCCGGCGCGGGCCCAGCAACACGATCAGGCGATGCAGGAACGGCAGGCACATCGCTACTTCGTTGCTACTTGGTGGCCGCCCGCCTGGAGGACGCCACGGCAGCAACGGGGTCAGCATCAGGCGGCCCCGTTCCAGGCCGATACTGGCAAGCATCTGGTCGAGCAGTATGCCCTCCGCCCCCGCAAATGGATGGCCGCTGCGGTCTTCGTCCCGCCCAGGCGGCTCGCCGATGACCAGGGTCGTGCTGGCCGGATCGCCTTCTGCGAACACCAGGTTGCTGGCGGTGTCGCGCAGGGCACACAAGTCGAAAGCGGCGAGGACTTCGCGCAACCCATCCTGTGTGACCGCCTGAGCAGCGAGGGCTACTGCCCGCTCCACCGAGGTTTGTCGCGCCTGGTTCTCTTTTGAAATTGTAATGATCGAGTTGGCGACGCCGGGATGGACCTCCGCCGGAGCGACCCGTCCGGTGACGCCAAGCGAACCAGGCGGACGAAATCGGTCAAAGGGTTCTGGCGCCAATGCCTCGTCCGCGCCCCACTCCATCTGCAGACGCAACAAGGCCAGAGCATCATCCAAGCAACGCGGCCCTGAAACGATCCCGTTCTAGATGCGGCACGAGATTCTTCTTGTATTGATTGGTCGGACCGTCCTTGACGCGTAGCAGGATGAACGCCAGGCTGCCCCCTTCGCGTAGCAATCGCTGAGCCTCCGGGAGATCAGCCTCTGTGTTGATCAGATGCACTACGGGAAATCCGGCGCCGGCGGCGATCACGTCCAGGCGCACACCCAAGCCAGTGTGACTGTCCTGATTGCCGGTTTCGCCATAGTGGCCATTGTCTACACAGATGATAGTCAGGTTTGGTGGGTTCTGCAGTGCAATTGCTGCAAGTGCGCCGACATTCATCAGCAGCTCCCCGTCGCCGGTTGCCACCAGCACGCGCCGCTTCGGCTGTGCCAGCGCAAGGCCCAGGCCCATCATTGGTGCCGCGCCCATGGCACCGCCCAGGCCAAAGACATTGGGTCCGTCCTTGGTCAGCGCGGCCAGCTCCCATGCCGTGCCGGCCAACCCCGCCACGATCAGGAAGTCATTCGGGTTTGTGATCAACGCCGGTACCGCCTGGCGGCGATCCAGCGTCGCGTCGGGTAACGTGGCCGTCTGCAACTTGTTGAGTTTCGCCATACCTTGCCCCTTGGGCTTGCCTCCAGTCAGAATTTCTTGGCGCCGATCAGGCGCTGGGTCAGCAGGACAGCCACCTGCTGACCGGCTTCGAAAGCCATGGTGATGGCGGCGGCTACCGCTGGGATCACGTCGGACGGCGCCTCGGCGCGCAGCACAATCACACCCATCGCCCGCAGCACCGGTTCAACCGCCTGTCCCATGGCGAACTGCCACGGGTTACCTTCGCCGAATTCACCACGCATCGAGACGAGCGTGAGAAACGGGAAGTGTCCGCCTTTGGTCAGCGACAGCATGTTGATGCAATTGCCGACGCCGGAAGACTGCATCAGCAGCACCGCGCGCTGACCACCCAGATCGGCACCGGCCAGCATTGCCACGCCCTCCTCCTCGGTGGTCAGCGGCACCGAATGGACATCCGGATCGGTCAGTGAGCGGTCGATCAGCACCTTGTGGCCGGCATCGGGCACATAGGCAAACTGGGTAACACCGCTTTCCCGCAGAAGCTGATAAATCGCTTCCGGCCAACGCGGCGATGAGTTTTCGTCTGCCATGATTTGGTCCTATTTACCTATCAAACGGCGCCTGCTTTGGTCCAGCGGACGAAATGCTTCCGCATCTGGGAACCGTGTCACCAGTTGATCTGTGATGGGCTCAAGGGACCCACGTCGAAGCACGCCGCCAGCACCTGTCGGAACGCCCGTGCACGGTGGCTGACCATGTGCTTTTCGTCCGGGTCCATTTCACCAAACGTTCGCTGGTCGCCGGTCGGCACGAACTCAGCCGGGACAAACATCGGGTCATAGCCAAACCCCTTGCGCCCCCGAGGCGGCCAGATCGCGTGGCCGTCAATCCGTCCAACGAACGTCTCGGTGCGGCGGTCCGGCCAAGCCAGACAGAGCGCCGCGATAAACCAGGCCCGTCGGTCAGGGTTCGCGCCGATCCGCTGATTGACAATCGCCATCGCGGCGTCGAAATCCTTCGACGGTCCCGCCCACCGCGCCGACAGCACACCAGGCGCGCCATTCAACGCGGCCACGCAAAAACCCAAATCATCCGACAGCGCCGGCAGCCCGGTTGCCGCCGCCGCAGCCAGCGCCTTGATACGCGAATTGCCGACGAAGTCGGGCGCATCCTCGACCGGTTCGGGCAGGCCCAGCGCAGCGGCGGAGATCACGTTGATCGCCAACGGGCGCAGCAACGCCTCAATCTCCCGCAGCTTGCCAGAGTTGTGACTGGCCAAGACCAGCGTTTCGCCACGATCGAGCTTGCGCGCCATCAGTCTGTCACCAGGGCCTGCCGCTGCAGTTCGCAAAGGGCGTCGGCGCCCTTGCGCGCCAACGCGAGCAGTTCCAGGAACTGCGGTTCGCTGAACGAGGTCTTCTCCGCAGTGGCTTGGATTTCCACGATGCCGCCCGTGCCGGTCAGTACGAAGTTGGCATCGGCGTCGGCCGACAAATCCTCCGCGTAGTCCAGGTCGAGCACCGAGATTCCGCCGACGATGCCGCAAGACACCGCGGCCACCTGGCCGGTGAGCGGCATCGTCTTGATCACGTTCATCTTCACCAGGTGCCTGAACGCCAACGAGAGTGCAACCCAGGCGCCGGTGATCGAGGCGCAGCGGGTGCCGCCATCCGCATTCAGCACGTCGCAGTCAACGGTGACTGACATCTCGCCCATGGCCGAACGGTCAACGACGGCGCGCAGGCTGCGACCAATCAGGCGTTGGATTTCCTGTGTACGGCCGGACTGCTTTCCACGGGCGGCTTCGCGATCACCGCGGGTGTGGGTGGCGCGTGGAAGCATGCCGTATTCAGCGGTCACCCAGCCCAGGCCGGTGTTACGCAGGAATGGCGGAACCCGAGTTTCTACGCTAGCCGCACATAGCACCTCGGTATTGCCCATGCGGATCAGGCAGGAGCCCTCCGCGTGGCGAGAGAACCCAATGGTCAGGGAAGTTTCACGAAGTGCGTCATATGTGCGGCCGGATAGGCGCATCTCTGGGGGTCCTTGAATCAATGCGGGGACCATACAGGCTCTCGCGCTGGTCGCAACGGCAAGGTGTTCCATGCGACGCGGTGGACAATCTGCTCTCCGGCCGCTCGCCAAGTTGGCGTTGCGGGTTCGGCTGTGGGACCATCGGCGCAATCGACCGCTAAGGCGGCCCGTCCAACAAAGGCGTCACTATGAGTTCCATTGAACCTGGCGGCATCGACTGCGACATCCATCCGGCCGTGCCGAGTGTGAAGGCGTTACATCCGTATCTGTCGGACCACTGGCGCGACATTATCGTGCAACGTGGCGTGCAGGAACTGAACTCCATCGCCTATCCCGCCAATGCGCCGATCAGCGCACGGCCCGACTGGCGGGTGGACGGGGTCAAGCCGGGCTCTGATCTGGCGCTGTTGCGCCGGCACGCGCTGGATCCGTTTCGCACCAGTATTGCCATCGCCAACTGCCTGTATGGCGTACAGTTGCTGTTCAGCGAGGACATGGGCGCCGGCTTCGCCCGCGCGGTGAACGACTGGATGGCAACGGAGTGGCTGGACAAGGAGCCTCGGCTGCGCGCGTCCATCGTCGTGCCGGCGCAGAACCCCGAACTGGCGGTCGACGAGATCAATCGCGTGGCGCCGGACCCTCGGTTTGTTCAGGTGCTGCTGCTGGTCATGGGCGACATGCCACTGGGCAAGCGGCATTACTGGCCGATTTACGCGGCGGCGCAACAGTATGGATTGACTGTCGGGATCCATGCCGGCAGCCTCTATCGCCATCCGGTTACACCGATCGGTTGGCCGACCTATTACACTGAGGACTATGCCGCTCAGGCGGCTGCGTTCCAGCAGGCGCTGACCTCGTTGATTTGTGAGGGCGTGTTCAACAAGTATCCCGACCTTAAGGTGGTCCTGCTGGAATCTGGCTTCACCTGGCTTCCGGCGCATCTATGGCGGCTGACGAAATTCTGGCGTGGGCTGCGGATGGAAGTGCCGTGGCTGGACCGCGCACCGTCTGAAGTGGTGAAGACCAACGTCCGCCTGACCATTCAGCCTTGCGACGGGCCGCCATCGGAAGCCAGCTTTCAGAAGCTGATGGAACACATGGGATCGGATGAACTACTGCTGTTTTCAACGGATTATCCGCATTGGCAGTTCGATGGCGAAGACGCGCTTCCCGCCGGCCTGTCGCGCGACCTGGTGCGCCGGATCATGATCGACAATCCGCGCGAAACCTATTCGCGGTTGGGAGCCGGGTGAAGCCTGCAGGCACAATTTAACGACGCTCTGCGGTAAGCGTGTCGCTGCACAGATGTCACGCCATACTGATTTAAACGACGCGTTGGCAAAAGCGCCGATGCGGCGTTACGATCCCCTGAGATGTCCCCGGGCCTCCGATGCCCGCCTGAAGGAGGAGCTTCGAATGAACGTGCGGGTGGCGTCACGTCCACTGCCGCAGCCGGCCAACCGGTCGATGTTGGCCATCGCGGATTGCGATATTCATCCGCAGCGCAACGGCAACAAAGCGCTGCATCCATACATGGAAAGCCGCTGGATCGAGCATATGCAGATGTTCGGCTCCCGCCCGCGACAGGCCTATCAGGCAGGTCCGGCGTATCCTAAGGGGCAACCCTTCGCCGCTCGCCGTGATGCATGGCCACCAGGTGGTCAGCCTGGCACTTCGCTGCCTTTTCTGCGCGAGCAATTGCTGGATCAGAACAACTGCGTGCTGGGTGTGTTGAATGCCACCGGTGATAATGGTCAAAGCTTCCAGAATCGCGAATTCGGCGCCGCTGTGTGCCACGCAACGAACGAGTGGCTGATCGCAGAATGGCTGGAGCCGGAGCCGCGTCTGAAAGGCTCCATCGTTGTGCCGTTCGAGGATGCCGAGGCTGCGGTGCGCGGAGATTGAGCGCTACGCTGCGGATCCCCGGTTCGTGCAGGTGCTGATGCTGAACCGCACCAGCGAGCCGCCGGGACAGAAGCGCTACTGGAAAGTGTATGAGGCGGCCGCGGCGGCGGGTCTGCCGGTGGGCGTGCACGCTTTCGGTTTCGGTGGGTTCCCGGTCAGCGGCTCCGGCTGGCCTTCGTTCTACATCGAGGACATGGTCGGGCACGCGCAGTCCTGCCAAACTTTCCTGACCTCGATGGTGATCGAGGGCGTCTTTGAGCGGGTCAAGAATTTCAAGCTCGTGCTGATCGAGGCCGGTTTCGCCTGGGTGCCGCCGCTGGCCTGGCGGCTGGACAAACTGTGGCACCGGCTGAAGGTCGAGACACCGCATCTGAAGCGACTGCCTTCCGAGTACATCCATGACCAGGTGTGGCTGACGACCCAACCGATGGAGGAACCAGCGAACCGGGCGCATGTGCTGGATGCGATCGACTGGATCGGCTGGGATCGGCTGCTGTTCGCAACCGATTATCCGCATTGGGATTACGACGATCCGTCGGCTGTGCTGCCTATGCCACTGGAAGAGAAGAAGAAGCGGGACTTCTTTCTGAATAACGCTCTGTCGCTCTACGGTGTGGGATAGCAAGGGGGAGAAAACCCGCTTAGGATTTGTCAGGGAATAACCGCTCGATTTGACATGTTCTGTGGCCGTATTGTGTAGTTCCATTCGCCGTGGAAGTTGTCACGGACGAGGCTGAGGGCCTGCATCTCCAGGTCGGAAACGGCAGTGCCCCTCGGATAGGCAGCTGGATCGAGTTCGCAGCGGACGCTCAGTCCGGTCTCGGTGGTGGTAGCGCTGATCAGATCGACGATGACCCGATAGCTGACCAGCGGTATGGCGCGCCAGTTCATGCTGATGAAGGAGAACAGGCGATGCTCGATCTTGTTCCACTTGCTGGTGCCGGGCGGCAGGTGATGGACTTCGATGGCGATGCCCAACTCGTTAGCCAGACGTTGCAGCTCGCGTTTCCATAGCCGCACGCGCACGCCGTTGCTGCCGCCGCCATCAGCAGTGATCACCAGGCGGCGCGCGTTCGGATAGCGCTGGCGGCCGATGTCCTGCCACCACCGGCGGATGGTCTGCACAGCGAAGGCGGCCGTGTCATGGTCAACACCGACACTGACCCAGCCGGTGTTTGCCGCAAGGTCATACACGCCATAGGGGATCGCCCGGCCCAGCGCTTGGCTGAGGAAGTCATAGACCTGCACCTCTTCGGGTTCGCCCTGTGGCCGCCACGTCCGGCCGGCGTTCTTGAAATCGCCAACCAGCTCCTTCTTCTTGGTGTCGACTGAAATCACCGGCTGGCGCTCTGCCAGCGCTGTCGTGACGGCGGTGTTGATGTGCCCGAACTGCGCGTCCCGGTCAGGATGCTCACCACCCTCGCGGGTTTTGCGATTGCCTTGCAGGCTGAACTTCTGTGCCGTCAGCAACTCACCAACAACCGTATGGCTGACCCGGTGCCCGAGCCTTGCCAGTTCCCCCGCCAGCCGACGCAGGCTCTTGCAGGTCCAGCGCAACGGCGACATCGGATCACCGCGCACGTCAGGCTCCACCAAATTCAGCAGCTCACTCAGCAGCGCCGGATCATTCTCCACCACGCTCTTGCGCCCACCACCGGCCCGGCGCACCTGCCCAGCCGCCAGCAGGGGCTCTGCCGCCAGTTCCTGCAAGCCCCGTCTGATCGTGCTCTCCGCAACCCCGGTTGCCTGCGAGACCGCCGCGATGCCGCCGTAGCCCGCAGCACGCGCTTCCGTCGCCACCAGCAGGCGTCGGCCTCGCTCGTCAAGTTGCTGGCAAACCGCCGTGAAGCGCTGACGGATCGGGTCCTGGTCGATCATACTGCGACACTGTCGCCCCAGCATCCAAGCGGAAATCCTCAAACTCAATTCAAGCAGTTATTCCCTGACAGATCCTAAGCGATCCACATGATTGCATGAGTGCAACATACCTATGTCAAACCAGTCGGCGGCCAATGGCGTTCCCTTATGAAGGCCAAAGCTTAACCGGCTGTGCTGAGTCAGGCATCCGCCGTTGATCCTAACCGGGGATCGACGCGCAGAACTCGCGAACAGGCGGATCGATGATAAATCTCATTGAGACGGGATTCGCCCCTGCCGTTCAAAATATTGCCACGTAGCCTCCCGCTGCTCGGGCGTTAGATGGGGTATGCCCCGTTGGGCCAGGAAAAGATCGAACTTTGCTCGCGCCTCGGGCGGCGGCTCATTAGAGGCGACTAAGGATGCGTATCGAGCGAGCCAAGCGGCGGCAGGTGCGAAGCGGATCCAACCTGGCTGAGCGGCGGCCAGATTGACGTCATGCCACTTCGGGTGATGTGGCGGCTTCAGTAGCTCCGGGAACTTTGTAAAGAAGCTGTCGACAAAGGTGACTAGGTTTCTATAGCGCACGGAACCGACAGGCCAGTTATAGACGGCAAGGGTGACGGCGACGCCGACTGTCTCGATGCTTTGATCGGCGGCAACCAGGTTTGGGTAGTCGCTGTGGGTGAACTGGCCGCCGGGGAGGTAGGTCTTTTCCAGTGCCTCGGTGGACGGCACCTCCAGGAAATGCAACTGGGTTTGGGGCGGTTCGGCGGTGAACAAGCGAACCGGCTTGCCGGCAACGTAGACGTTGGCCGCGATCTCACCGCGTCGCAATTTATCCTGCCCGATCGTTGGCTCGTCTGTGCGGAAGTCGGGGGCGATGCCCAGCGTCTTGAAAATGGCACGCGCCGTCAGGTTTGTTCCGGCGCCCTCGACATCGATGTTGACGGGCTTGCCCTGCAGTTCGGCAAGGCTATGGATCTCAGGCCGTGCACAGACGTGAACGTCGTTTTCATAGAGCTTGCAGATATATTGAACCTTCGCGAGTTCGCCTGGATACAGGTTGGCGGCATGCGCGTAGGCCAGGACGTCGGCTGCCACCAGCGCAAGGTCGACGCCGGGCAGATGCAGCAGATCCCCGAGGTTCTGCAGTGAACCCTTGCCGACGATGGGCACGACACGAAGGGTGTCGGAATTTAACACCGAAGTAAGGTCGGTGGCGACGCGCATGAAGGTGCCATCGATCTCACCCCCCATGATGCCAATCGTGATCGGCTGTACCACTCCGGCGGCAAAGGTCCGGCGGGGGTCGGCCATGAGGGCGATGAGGGGAAGTGCGGACAGCAAGCGGCGGCGGCGCATCGTTACCTCGACGATAGAGCTTGAAGAAGGGGACCGGCCTCGGGATCGCCAAGCGCAGTGGCGCGCTCATACCAGTGGCGTGCGGTGGCAGCATCGGCGTCAATACCACCGATGGCGTTCCGGTGGAGGTCCTCAGGGTCATAGAGCCGACCTAGGCTTCGCGCCGCAGTGCCGTAACCGTGTTGGACGGCGGCGGCATAGAAGCGTCGCGCACCGGAGATATCACCACGCCTTTCGGCGGCCTGGCCGCGTTTATAAAGATCCAGCGTGCGGGCGTCTGGTCTCGCCAATTCGGCAGGGGGCAGTGGAACGGGCGCCAGAGTTGGGGCGGCAGCCGGGGCCGACAAGGGCTCTCGGTCTGCTGTAACAACGGTGGCCGGCGGCGGCGCATTCGGCCGGGCATCGGGTGCAACCGCGGCTACCGACGGTGGTGGCGGCACATCCACCCGAGCATTTGGTGCGACCGCGGGTGGCGACGGTGGTGGCGGCAAATCCGCCGCGGCATCGGGTTCAACCGCGGCTACTGGCGACGATGGCGCTGTTTCTACCCGGGCATCGGGTTCAACCGCGGCTACCGGCGGCGCCACCGTGTCCGCTCGGGCATTCGGCGCAACGGCGGCTGGCGACGGTGGCACCGTGTCTACCTGAGCATCGGGTGCAGCCGTGGCTACCGACGGCGGCACCGCATCCACCTGCGCATCGGGTGTAGCCACAGCTGGCGTTGGCGGGGCTTCCTTCAGGGTCGCTTTTTGGTCGCGTTCGACCATGGCCTTGAATGCCGCGATCTCTTCGGGCGTGGCTGTCGGCAAGCGGCTGAACAAGGTAACGACTGTCTCAACAAAGTTGTCGCCTGGTGGATCCCAGCGGTGCCCAGCGGCAGCCTGCGCCTGGGCGCGGGCCAGCAGGTCGGCAAACGAAGGTTCGGCGGCGCCAGCGGGCACTATGACGAGAAGAAAGAGGCATAGGATTGGAAGACTACAACGCATCTGAGCGAGCATCCGGAGCCTCCAGCAGGCAAAGGGCGTATAGTTGCTCAGAGTGCGCTCCATGATTCAAACAGGTAATTTCGGTCATGCCGAGCCTTTGGGATGAGCAGTACACGAGAGATCCATGGGAACTGGAAAATTTAGTAATGATACAAGATATATTTCGGCGTCAATATCTTGTATGGGATGAGTTTTGCCTGATAACAGCACGAGATGACAATATGTAGTCCGTCAAGGCCCGTTAGGCAGGTCTATCACATTTCTGACATTTCCTTGAGCTTGCGGCATTCCCACATCCGTGAAGCAGACCATTTTATCTTCGAATTGAAAGAGCTTCCTGAACAGAAACAGTCTGGTCGACCGCATGAGTGGTGGCTGACCGGCGGCAGTCTTTATTCAACAGCCGCGATAGACTTGCAGTCAACCATCCTGATTGACCACCTGACCTAAAACGGCTACCAAGATTGGTCGGAGTGTCATTAAACTCATGAATATGTCTGTTCCGCCGGGCCGCTTTGTGCGCCTCAATGGCCGATCCCAGCCCTTTGCGGGAGGCGGAGCTACCCTGCCACCTGGCCTCGACGCCCGCTCTGCCGCCGTGCTTCGGGAAGTTGTCGAACAATATGTGGCAACAGGCGAACCCGTCGGTAGCCGTACTCTGGCGCGACGCTTGCCGATGACCCTGTCCCCCGCAACAATTCGCAATGTCATGGCCGACCTGACGGACCTGGGTCTGCTGTTCGCCCCCCATACGTCGGCCGGTCGCCTGCCCACTGACCAGGGCCTTCGACTCTTTGTGGACGGGCTGCTCAATTTTGGTGAACTGACCGAAGATGAACGTCAGTCGATTGCCGCAACCCTTGCCGCGTCGGGCCGTAGTCTCGAAGAAACCCTGGCCGAGGCAAGCTCGATGTTATCGGGGTTGTCGGCGGCGGCTGGGTTGGTACTCGCGCCAAAATCCGAAGGTGCGCTTCGACACATAGAATTCGTCCCGCTTGGCCCCGGGCGGGCGCTCGTCGTGCTAGTCAACAGCGACGGCCATGTGGAGAACCGGGTGATCGAGACGCCGCCCGGTCTGCCTCCTTCGGCCCTGCAACAGGCCGGCAACTATTTGAATGCTCGTCTTTCTGGCCGACCACTGGCCGAACTGCGCCGCGTGGTCGCCGACGAGATGGCCGCGAACCGAACCGAGCTGGATGCGCTTTCTACATTGGTCGTCGCCGCCGGCTTAGCGACCTGGACCGGCGAAGGTCGCTCCGGCAGCCTGATCGTCCGCGGCCAAGCCCGTTTGCTGTCCGACGTAACGCAGATCGAGCGGCTCACCGTCATTCAAGCGCTGTTCGAGCGGCTGGAGGCGCAGGAGACGATGCTGCGCCTGCTGGAACTGGCAGAAGCGTCGGATGGGGTACGCATCTTCATCGGCGCCGAAAGCGGCGTTTTTGCGACGTCCGGCGTGGCTATGGTGGTGGCACCCGCGCGCAGCGAGGGCGGCCGGATTGTCGGTGCCATTGGCGTGATCGGCCCGACCCGTATCAATTATGGCCGCATTATCCCGGTTGTGGACTACACGGCGCGGGTGATCGGCCAACTCCTCGGCTGACGAAGCAACCTACCCCGCTTGGCAACCCCCGCTTGGCAACATGGTTGCCGCTTGTTCCGGACGCGATGCCGCCCTACTTGATGGCCGCTATGAGCACAGAACAACAGCCAGCCCAGGAACCCATGCAGGAACAACCCGCCATCGAACCGGAAGTGTACGATCAGGCTCCGATGACGCCGGATCAGATGATGCAGGCCGCTACTGACCGCATTACCGCATTGGAAGCCGAAGTAACGGAGATGAAGGAGCGGTGGATGCGTGCCGAGGCGGAAAACGCCAATGTCCGCGCCCGAGCCCGCAAGGACGTCGATGACACGCGCCAATACGCGGTGCAGAAGTTTGCCGCCGAGGTGGTGGAAGCCGCTGAAAATTTGCGGCGGGGTATCGCCAGTCTGCCGCAGGGGACCGACGGTCTGCCTGAGATCCTGATTAAGGTAAGGGATGGGCTGGAAGGCGTGGAACGCAGTTTCATCGGCACGTTGGAGCGGAATGGGATCAAGCGGGAGGACCCGGTTGGACAGCCCTTCGACCCCAACCTGCACCAGGCGATGGCGGAGCAGGAAAGCGACTTGCATAAACCTGGAACAGTGATGCAGGCCTGGTCCTCCGCCTGGACTCTGAACGGGCGCCTGCTGCGCCCCGCCATGGTCGTCGTTGCCAAGGCGCCCACGGCGGAGTTGACCTCTACCGGTTCGGACTGACTGTGGTTCGAGGTTGTGACCTTTCCCAACAGGAGCAGATCCGCATTGCCAAACCGTCCCCGGGATGACGGCTAAATTATGAGCATCGCCGGTGTTTGGATTGCAGACGGTGATCATAACGCTGATCGTGACCCTCATGCTGGCGGTGTCCAAGATTGTGACACAAAGGCACGAAAAACTCGGCACTGGCCCTTGCCCACGGCGGGTGCGTCTCATACATCAACGTTATTCACTAGGGTCCGCACCGGTGCTTCGGGCCGCCGCGGGCCGCTGAAAGGAGCTACTTAATGAGCAAAGTCATCGGTATCGATCTGGGTACCACCAATTCCTGCGTCGCCATCCTTGAAGGCAAGGATGTCCGCGTCATTGAGAACGCGGAAGGTGCGCGTACTACACCAAGTATGGTCGCGTTCACCGACAGTGGGGAACGACTGGTCGGGCAATCGGCTAAACGTCAGGCCGTTACCAATCCGACGAACACCTTGTATGCCATCAAGCGCCTGATGGGGCGCCGCTACGACGACCCGCTGGTTGCCAAGGACAAGGGTATGGTGCCCTATTCCATCGTCCGCGGTGACAATGGCGATGCGTATGTCGAGGTAAAGGCAGAAAAATATTCTCCCAGTCAGATCAGCGGCTTCATCCTCGGCAAGATGAAGGAGACTGCGGAGTCCTGATCTCGGTGAGCCGGTCAGCCAGGCGGTCATCACTGTTCCCGCGTACTTCAATGACAGCCAGCGCCAGGCAACCAAGGACGCCGGCCGCATCGCCGGCCTTGACGTACTGCGTATCATCAACGAGCCGACTGCCGCCGCCTTGGCCTATGGCATGGACAGAAAGTCCGCCGGCACGATCGCGGTGTATGATCTTGGCGGCGGCACCTTTGACATCTCGGTGCTGGAAATCGGCGACGGCGTGTTCGAGGTGAAGTCCACCAACGGTGATACCTTCCTTGGCGGCGAAGATTTCGATCTCCGCGTCATCGACTATCTGGCGGACGAATTTCGCAAGGAGCAGGGTATCGACCTGCGTCGCGACAAGCTGGCGCTGCAGCGGTTGAAGGAAGCCGCCGAGAAGGCGAAGATCGAGTTGTCCTCGTCGAAGGAGACCGAGGTTAACCTGCCATTCATCACCGCTGACGCTTCGGGTCCGAAGCATTTGGTGATGAAGCTGTCGCGCGCCAAGCTGGAAGCGCTGGTGGACGACCTGATCTCGCGAACCCTGCAGCCCTGCCGCGCGGCGCTGAAGGACGCGGGGGTTACCGCGAACGACATCGGCGAGGTAATCCTGGTCGGCGGCATGACCCGCATGCCCAAGGTCATCGAGGCGGTGAAATCCTTCTTTGGCAAGGATCCGGCTCGTAACGTCAACCCCGATGAGGTCGTGGCAATCGGTGCTGCGGTGCAGGGTGGCGTGCTGAAGGGCGACGTGAAGGACGTTCTGCTGCTGGACGTCACTCCTTTGTCGTTGGGCATCGAAACCCTTGGCGGCGTGTTCACCCGGCTGATCGACCGCAATACGACAATTCCAACGAAGAAAAGCCAGACCTTCTCGACAGCGGACGACAACCAGCAGGCGGTGACCATCAAGGTGTTCCAAGGTGAGCGCGAGATGGCCTCCGACAACAAGCTGCTGGGCAACTTCGACCTCACCGGACTGCCCCCGGCGCCCCGTGGCGTGCCGCAGATTGAGGTGACGTTCGACATCGACGCCAACGGCATTGTGTCGGTGTCTGCCAAGGACAAGGCGACTGGCAAGGAGCAGCAGATCCGCATCCAGGCCAGCGGCGGATTGTCGGAAGCTGACATCCAGCGCATGGTGAAGGAAGCCGAAGCCAACGCCGAGACTGATCGGCAGCGGCGGGAGACGGTTGAGGCTCGTAACCACGCCGAAAGCATGACCCATCAGGTGGAGAAGAACCTGAAGGAGCATGGGGACAAACTGGGTGCGCAGGAAAAAGGTGAGGCCGAGGCTGCACTCGCGGCGGCGAGGTCTGCACTGGAAGGCACCGATGCCGAAGCGCTGAAGCAGGCGACTGAACGGCTCAGCCAGGCGGCGATGAAAATAGGCGAGGCGATGTACAAGGCCGAAGCCGCGCAGCAGGCCCCAGGTGGCGCTCAGCCGGGGGCAGAGTCGGGTGGCGGTGCGGCGGATGACAAGGTTGTCGATGCCGAATTTGAGGAAGTCGACGAAAAGAAAAAGAAGTCTGCCTGATCTTGGCGACCGTCTGAGACATGAGATGTCGCGCCCGCACTTCGTTGAAGGCGGGCGCGACGCTTATTGGAACGCCGCAGTGGAAACCGACGCAGACATGTGTCTGCGGTCGTGTAATTTGTGCGAGCGTGGGTTTATGAAAGGCTGAGATGGCCAAGCAGGACTTTTACGCCACCTTGGGAGTGGCACGCGATGCGAGTGCGGATGACCTGAAGAAGGCGTATCGCAAACTCGCCATGCAGTTCCACCCAGACCGCAATCCGGGCGATAAACGAGCCGAGGCGCGCTTCAAGGACGTCAACGAGGCTTATGACATTTTGAAAGATGACCAGAAACGTTCGGCATACGATCGTTTCGGTCATGCTGCGTTCGAGCAGGGCGGTGCTAGTGCTGGTGCCGGCATGGGCGGCTTCGACTTCTCTGCCAGTGGCGACCTGGGTGACATTTTCGACCAGATGTTCGGCATGGGCGGCCGACGCGGTGGCGGGCGCACGCGCACCGGCAGCGACCTGCGCCAGGGCGTGGAAATCGACCTGGCCGAGGCGTTCTCTGGTAGCAAGGTTACCCTCCGTGTCCCAACCCGGGTCAAATGCGAAAGCTGCGGCGGCAGCGGCTCGGAAGATAAAGGACGAGCGGCGGAAACCTGCCCGACTTGCCAGGGCGCCGGAAAAGTTCGGGTTCAACAGGGCTTCTTTCTGATTGAGCGCACTTGTGCCACCTGCGGCGGTCAAGGTCGCGTGGTGCGCAATCCGTGTCGAGTTTGCCAAGGCGCCGGCACGGTGCAGCGGGAACGCAGCATTCAGGTCGCGATCCCTGCTGGCGTGGAGGACGGTACGCGCATCCGGCTATCCGGCGAGGGCGAGGCAGGCGGTCAGGGTGCACCGAACGGCGACTTGTATGTTCATGTCTCCATCCGCCCGCATGAATTCTTTCAGCGCGAGCAGGCCAACATACTGATGCGTGTGCCGCTAAGGATGACCCAGGCGGCACTGGGTGCGGAAGTCGAAGTCCCGGTGGTGGATGGTAGCAGAGCTAAGGTAAAGATCCCGGCTGGGACACAGACGGGAGACCAATTTCGGCTGCGCGGCAAGGGGTTCTCGGTGCTGCGAAGCGCGGCCCGAGGCGATATGTTTATCCAAGTCACGGTCGAGACGCCACAGAACCTGTCGCCACGCCAGCGTGAGTTGCTGGAGGCCTTTGAAGCCGAAGCAGAGAAGAGCAATAAGGGTAGCCCAGACCATGAGGGTTTTTTCGCCAAGGTAGCGGCGTTCTTCGAAGGCGGGCGAGGGTAATTCCTAAACCGGCCAATAGCGGATCACTGATTGATAAGTGCCTGCCTGCGGCGTTCTACCGGGCGCCGGTCGCGTAGCGCGCCGCCTTACACAATACGCTCGCGGGCATCGCACCACAGCATGGCAAGGGCGTATTTCATTGCTGGCGGTGGCAGAGTCCCGCTGTCGTCGTTGGCCGGTTGGTAAGCACCGCGACGTCGCCCTGATATGGTCCGCCCTGCAAAGCGAACGCAGGCTTTAGGCAAATTGTTGCAGGATGACATCGCTGCCGAACACACCATAGTAGACAAGCGGGCAATACAGGTGCCGCCAACCCTCCCGCAACCGGCCCAGACCAGATTTAGCCAGCCATGGACACACGGCGGCGCTCGGCAGCACGATGCGCGATGCCACATGGAGGGCCGGCGTGATGACAATGCGAATTGATACCGTCCAACCGACTGCTAGCGCTAAGCGGATCGGCATTATCGGCATTGCGGGTCGCATGGGGCGCCTGCTGATCGAGGAAGTGCATGCCGACGGCGCCGTCCTAGTGGGTGGCTCCGGACGGCCTGGCTCCACGCCGGCGGTCGCCGATGGAGTGGCCCTGTTCAAGGAGGTTGCCTCACTCGCCGCCGCTTCCGACGTGGTGATCGACTTCACCAACGCCACCGCCGCGCAATCAACCGCGGCAACGATGGCTGCGTCCGGGAAGGCCTGGGTCCTGGGCACGTCCGGCCTGTCGGCCGCCGATGAGGCCGCGGTCGCAGCCGCAGCCGAGACCATTCCGGTTGTCTACGCGGCCAACTTCTCCGCCGGCGTCAACCTGGTGCTCGCGCTAGCCGAACGCATGGCCGCAGCGTTACCCGCCGACACCTACGACGCGGAGATCATGGAGATGCATCACCGGCAGAAGGTTGACGCGCCGTCCGGCACCGCCGTGGGCATGGGGCGAGCGGTGGCGAAGGGACGCGGCGTGCGACTGGATGAGGTGATGGAGAGCGGCAGGCACGGTCACACCGGTCCTCGCAAGGCCGGTGCCATCGGCTTCGCTGCCCTGCGCGGTGGCCAAGTTGTCGGCGAGCACACCCTGATCTTTGCTTCGGGTACAGAGCATATTGCCCTGTCCCATCGGGCCTTCGACCGACGTGCTTTCGCCTCGGGCGCGGTACGCGCCGCATTGTGGGCGATCGGCCAGAGGCCGCGTCTCTACTCCATGATGGACGTGCTTGGCATGGCATGAAACCGTGCGGAACACGGTCCGTTTACCTTGACCCTAACGCGGGATTCCGTCAGACAGCCGTGACTTGGCATCCCGCCGAGGAGCCGCCATCTGGCTGGCCGCAACCTATCGCGATGCGAGAGATCACCCATGCGGGACACGGGCGAGTACCTTTTTACCTCGGAATCGGTGTCTGAAGGTCATCCCGACAAGGTGGCGGACCGGCTGAGCGACACTGTGCTCGACGCCTTTCTGGCGGCCGACCCGTATTCCCGGGTTGCCTGTGAAACGTTGGTCACCACCAACCGGGTTGTCTTGGCCGGGGAAACCCGCGGGCCGGACTCGATCACGCCCGACCTGCTGACACACCTGACCCGTATGGCGATCCAGGACATCGGCTATGAGCAGGATGGCTTCCACTGGAAGACGGCGGATGTGGCTGTCCACCTGCATTCGCAGTCGTCGGATATCGCGCAAGGCGTCGACAGCGTCGGCAACAAGGACGAGGGCGCCGGCGACCAGGGCATCATGTTCGGTTACGCTTGCCGCGAAACCGAGACCTTGATGCCTGCGCCGCTGTTTTACGCGCATGAGATCCTGCGCCACATCCGCGACCTGCGGAAGATCGGCGATCGTGCGGTGGCTGGCCTGCTGCCGGATGCCAAGAGCCAGGTCACGTTGCGCTATATCGACGGCAAGCCGGTCAGCGCGACCTCCGTGGTGCTTTCGACGCAGCACGAGGAGGGTATGGATCAGGCTGAAATCAAGCGCCTTGTTTGGCCGCTGGTTGCCTCGATCCTTCCAAAGGGCTGGATGTGCCCCGAGAACGAATTTCACGTCAACCCAACAGGCAAGTTCGTCATCGGCGGTCCGGACGGCGATTGCGGTCTGACCGGGCGCAAGATCATCGTTGACACCTACGGCGGCGCGGCGCCGCATGGCGGTGGCGCATTCAGCGGCAAGGATCCGACCAAGGTTGATCGCTCCGCCGCTTATGCGTGTCGCTACCTGGCGAAAAACGTCGTTGCGGCCGGCCTCGCGGAGCGTTGCACGCTGCAAATCAGCTACGCGATCGGCGTCTCCCGTCCGCTTTCGGTCTACGTGGACTTGCAGGGCACCGGCAACGACGTGGACGAGGTCCGCCTGGAGAAAACGTTGCGGGAGGTGATGAATTTGTCCCCGCGCGGCATCCGCGAGCATCTGCATCTGAACCGCCCGATCTATGCCCCGACCTCCGCCTATGGCCATTTTGGACGGGAGCCGGATGAGCATAAGGGCACCTTTACGTGGGAACGAACCGACTTGGTGCCGGCGCTGAAGTCAGTGTTGGGGCGGTAAAGCCGCCACCGGATCGGCTGTATGGCCGCAGCCGCGGGCACAAGTTGCGTCCCAGGCAGCAGATGCTGCTGGATGTCACTCTACCCAGGCTGCGGTTCAACGCGTGCGATGCTGGCGATCCGGCACGGGCTTTTCCGGCAGCGCGCGCACTGTGGCTGGAAGTCGGCTTTGGCGGTGGAGAACACGCGCTGGCGCAGATACACGCCCAGCCCGACGTGGCACTGATAGCCTGCGAGGTATTCGAGAACGGCATCTGCTCCCTACTATCCGCCCTGGTGCCGGATGGTCATGAATCCGACGCACCTTTGCCGGCAAATCTGCGCCTGTGGGTTGACGATGCGCGTCTGCTGCTGCAGGCGCTGCCGGATGCCTGTCTTGACGGTATCTTCCTGCTGTTTCCCGATCCCTGGCCGAAGGCCAGGCATGCCAAACGGCGGTTCGTTCACCCAGCGATGCTGCCGCTGCTCGCGCGGGTCCTGAAGCCAGGCGGCGAGTGGCGGGTGGCCAGCGACGATGCCACCTATCAGGGCTGGGTTCGGGATGTGATGGCGGCGCAGACCCTGTTCGATTTGCTGGCACCGGACAGAAGTCGCCCCGATGGATGGCCGCCGACCCGGTATGAGGCGAAGGCGCTGCGGGAGGGACGCTCGCCGCTGTTTTGGACGTTCAGGCGTCTAGACGAGCAGTAGGTGCCACTGAGGGCTCTGCTCCGGACCACGCCGATGCCCCGGACGACCGCTTGGATTTCTGGACGGTTGCCCTTGATCCCACCAGGCAGGGTAGCTATACCGCCTGCCTCACCGGTCGGGGCCGTAGCTCAGTTGGGAGAGCGCCTGAATGGCATTCAGGAGGTCAGGGGTTCGATTCCCCTCGGCTCCACCAATTATTTCAAGGATTTTGTGGCGTTTCGGCGGAAGTGCCTCTGGCAAATCCGCTGCCGCAATGGCCTCAACCCGTCAGCATGGATCCCGCCGCGCTAATGTACAGATCATATTGCTCTTGCGGCGCGGATACCTGATCTACCGGCCGGTCGCCCCGGACCGCGCTGCCAACGCTGTTGTAAAGACTAGCTTATCTGATGTGCTGCCAACTAGCGGGCATCCGTGATTGGTCCGAACTGCCATTTGAACACCGCTTGATTTTTAATAACCCGGCGGTCGCCCGTACTCGGGCGGCGGCTCGCGGTGGCGATCATAATCCGGTGGCGGCCCGCGATCATAACCCGGTGGCGGTGGTCGATATTCAGGCGGCGGAGGAGGCCGCCGTGGGGGCTCAATGATGCAGCCGGCTAGCGCGAGGGTCGAGACCACCGTCACAGTCAAACCTACAAGCCGCATATGATGCTCCTTGAGACGAGCGAACAGGAACATCGTCTCGTACTAGTGACATTTTCGTTTTAACAGCCACCGAATGAATACAGCAAGCTGTCCTTGGGTTGCATCTGTGACTTTGTAAAATTCCGCCGGCACTTGTTATAGGTTACTACGAAAACACTACAATTGGTGAGCAATGTGCCGAAATGATGACTGTCATAACTGTGATCTTGAATAGGCCTAGCAGTCCATATCGTCATGCGTGCGCCGAACCAGTATCTCACGCTTGCCGACGTGATTGGCGGGGCCGACAATGCCCTCTTTTTCCATCTGTTCGATTAGCTTGGCTGCTTTGTTGTAGCCAATGTTGAGGTGCCGCTGGATGAACGACGTCGATGCCTTGCCCTCGCGCGCCACCACTGCGACCGCTTGATCGAACAAAGTCTTGTCCCCATCGCTGACACCGCCGATGCCGGAAAGGATGGAACCTGAGTCAGCGTCCCCCGAGTTCGACCGCTTCGGTCACGTCGTCCAAATAGGCCGGCTCGCCCTGTTGACGCAGAAAGGCGACGACCTGCTCCACCTCCTCGTCCGAGACGAACGGACCGTGCACGCGGGTGATGCGGCCGCCGCCTTGCATGAACAACATGTCGCCCTGGCCAAGCAGTTGTTCCGCCCCCTGCTCTCCCAAAATGGTACGGCTGTCGAACTTGCTGATCACCTGGAAGCTGATGCGCGTCGGGAAGTTGGCCTTGATGGTGCCTGTAATGACATCAACCGACGGCCGCTGAGTCGCCATGATCACGTGGATGCCGGCGGCGCGTGCCATCTGAGCCAGGCGCTGAACGGCGGCCTCGATCTCCTTGCCGGCCACCATCATCAGGTCGGCCATTTCGTCCACCACCACGACGATGAATGGCAGCGGCTCCAGCGCCAGCGGTTGTTCCTCAAAGGTTGGGCGCCCGGTATCGGGATCGAAGCCGGTTTGCACGCGACGTGTCAGAACTTCGCCTTTGGAACGTGCGTCGGCCACCCGATCATTAAAGCCGCCGACATTGCGGACGCCGAGCTGACTCATGGCTCGGTAGCGACGCTCCATCTCGCGGACTGTCCATTTCAGCGCGGTAACCGCTTTCGCCGGCTCGGTCACCACCGGCGCCATCAGATGCGGGATACCTTCGTAAGTGGACAGTTCCAGCATCTTCGGATCGATCAGGATCAGCCGACACTGGTCGGGTGACAGACGATACAGCAACGACAGTATCATCGCGTTGACGCCCACCGATTTACCCGACCCGGTGGTGCCGGCGATCATCAGATGTGGCATCCTCGCCAGGTCGGCAACGACCGACTTGCCGCCAATGTCCTTGCCCAGTGCGAGTGAGAGCCGTCCGCCGTGGTGCTGCACTTCGGCGCTGGCCAGGATCTCGCTGAGGTAAACCATCTCCCGCTTGCTGTTGGGCACCTCGATGCCGATGACATTGCGACCAGGAACCGTGGCGATGCGGACAGCGGTTACCGAAAGGCTACGGGCCACGTCGTCGGCCAACCCAATTACGCGCGCGCTGCGGATGCCGGGCGCCGGGACGAGCTCATAAAGCGTGACCACTGGGCCAGGACGGATTTCGACGATTTCCCCCTGCACGCCGTAGTCTGACAGCACGGTTTCCAATAGGCGAGCATTGGCTTGCAAAGCTTCTTCGCTGGGGCCGGCGGCGGCGCGGGCCGGTGGTTCGTTGAGCAGCGACAGGGGGGAAACTTCCAGCCATCTTCCTGCAGCGGCAGGCTTTCCTGGCGCGGTTTACGCGTGACAGATGGGCGTGGATTTGACGGTAGGGATAGGCAGCACCGGGACATCCGCTGGCGACTCATCGGTGATCGGCGGCTTGCGGGTCGCTGTCTGCATATCCGTTTGAACCACCGGTCGCAGTCCTTTGGGTGCGGCTTCCGGCTCATCCGGTGCCAGACCGGGACCACGGCTCATCAAGTTGACCAACCAGCCAGACGCGGTGCCGACGTTGCCGGCCCCTCGAGCCAGCGCCCCTGCCGTGCCACGGCCACTGGACAGCGAATAGCGGCCGGTGATGGCGGCGATGCGCCACAAGGAGCGCCATTCCGAGGACGACAGCCCAAGCGACAGCAGCGCCAGAGCGACAGCCAGCGCGGCGCCGATCAGCCAAACCAAGGTGGTGCCAACGATGCCGAACGAGGCGTGTCCCGCGCGAAATGCCTCGGCTGCGATAATGCCCCCGATGGACCCGCCGAGGCCGGCTATGACCGGCCAGCCCTGATGCGGCGGCGGAAGCGTTTCCAGCACGGCCGCCAGCACGGGCATAGCGGCGAGCAGCGCGGCCAGACGCAGCGCCATGCTGCCCAGGCCGCCGCCGGAAGCGATGCGCCAGCCCCAGGCCAGCATCGTCACCCCCGGCAGTATGCCGGCGATCCCGAAGCCCTGCAGTAGAATATCCGCCAGGATCGCACCACCCTGCCCCGCAATGTTGCCGACATGCCGTGAGGTCGCCGTGTCGAACGATGGGTCGCGAGGATCATAGGTCGCCAACGCCACCAGGACCACCAGCCCGAACAGCCCTAATAGCAATCCGCCGAACTCGGCGGAACGGCGGCTCATGAGTGTCTTCATTGCCGGCGAGGCGATCCGGCGGGTTTGCGCGTGAGGGGATCGTCCGGCCATGGGTCCTCTGTGATATCGGCCGCCGCGCGTCTTGCGGCATTGTGCGAAGTATAGCGTTCAACGCACTGAATGATGAAGCCCGTTTGCTGTAACATCGTGAAATGAATCGCTCGTCCCTGCTCGGCCGGCTTTCAGGCGGCCGCTCTCCAAGACGACAACGTGACGTCGGACGCGCGGCTGTCTTCTTAATAAAGGACACATGTGATCGGGCTATGACGAGACGGTCCGCTTGGCTTGCTCCGCGCGTTGCTTGCCGCCACTCTAGCCTTTCGGACGGGAGGGACCATGCGCATCGAAATCATCTGCACCGGCGACGAGGTGCTGACAGGTAAGATTACCAACACGAATTTCTCCTACATGGCACAAAAGCTGGAGGATGTCGGCCTCTCGGTGCACTGGGGTACCACTGTTGGCGACGACCGAGAAAGTCTACTCGCCGCCTTCCAGTTGGCCGCCAGTCGCGCCGACGCGGTGATCGTCAATGGTGGCCTTGGTCCCACGGTGGATGATTTGTCACAGGAAATTGCCGCCCAGGCCGCGGGGGTCGAGCTGGTCCTGCACGAAGAGTGGCTGGCCCGCATGGAAGCGTTTTTCAGCCGGCGGGCGCGCAGCATGCCGCCCAACAACGTCAAGCAAGCCATGTTGCCGACGACGGCGGAGATCATCGACAACCCGGTCGGCACCGCCTGCGGCTTCGCGCTCGACATCGGGCGAGCGCGCTTCTTCTTCACCCCTGGCGTGCCACGTGAACTGCGGCGCATGCTGGAGGAACAGGTGATCCCGCGCATCCTCGCCCGCTCCGGCGCACCGACCTCGATCTACCTGAAGCGCTTTCATTCCTATGGTCTGGGCGAGTCGCACGTTGACCAGTTGCTGAGCGGAGTCGAGGCGCTGGACCCCGACGGCGGCGTCAAGTTGGGGTTCCGCGCGCATTACCCGCAATTGGAGACCAAGCTTACGGTGCGCGGAACCGATATGCAGGACGTACATCGCAAGCTTTCACCAGTCACGGCGGAGGTGAAGAGGCGACTGGGCAATTTCATCATTGCCGAAGACGATCAAAGCCTCGAGGGTGTCATCCTGGCCGCATTGATCGCGGCAGAGGCGACTCTGAGCGTGGTTGAAACTTTTACCGCCGGTCAGATCTCGGCCCGAATTGCACATCTGCCGCAAGCTGAAACGGTGTTTCGTCATGGCACGGTCGTCCGCCGCTTCGACGGCGTGTACGGCGTGGCGATGCCAGACGGCGTCGATCAGACTGTCACCGAGGCCGTGGCGCATGCCGCTCGTGCACAAACCGGCGCCTCGCATGCCCTGGCGGTGCTGATCGACCTGGACGATGGCGCCGACCGCATGGACCTGGGCGGCACGATCTGGATCGCGATCGTGACCGAAACCCGTACCGAGTTCCGCCGTTCCCGCATCCTGGGCGGTCGCGAATGGGTCCAACTAGGTGCGGTCGAATTGGCCCTCGACTGCCTGCGTCGCTTCCTGCAAGGGTTGCCGGTGGTCGAGCGCATCGACTTTGAGAAGACCTAACCACGCACGTGGCAGTCGAACAGCATAAAGCGGACATAAAGTACCGACCACATGACTCGCCGCGAGATCGACAGCCCGTACGCCTGGTTCCGACTGGCGGTTTGCATGTTGCTGTCGACGATCGGCGGGGTAGGCATGTGGTCGGTGGTGGTCGCACTGCCCGCGGTGCAGGCTGATTTCGCCGCCGGCCGGGCAGCGGCGTCAATGCCATTCACCGCCACGATGATCGGCTATGGCCTTGGCAGCGTGCTGATGGGCAAGTTGGCGGACCGGGTCGGGATCATCCCACCATTATTGGTCGGCGCCACCTCGCTGGGCCTTGGTTTCATGCTTGCGTCGATTTCCGCCAACCTGTGGCAATTCACCGCCAGCTATGGCGTGCTGATCGGCTTGTGCGGTTCGGCCGCAACCTTCGTGCCACTGCTGGCCGATGTCTCCCGCTGGTTCGAGAGGCGGCGCGGCCTCGCGGTATCGCTCTGTGCCTGCGGCAACGCCGCGGCCGGGGCGGCTTGGCCGACGCTGATCGAAACGACGATCGGCGCGTTCGGCTGGCGGGCCACCCATTTGGGGATCGGCGTACTATGCTTCGCCACCATGGTGCCGTTGGCGGTGCTGTTGCGAGGGCCGGCACCTCGACGACGAGCTGGCACACCGCTTCCCGCCGCTAACAGGCGCGCGATCAAGCTGCCACCCGGCCCACTGCAGGCGCTGCTGTCTGTCGCTGGTCTTTGCTGCTGCGTCGCGATGGCCATGCCGCAGGTGCACATCGTCGCGTACTGCGGCGACCTCGGCTACGGCCCAGCCCGAGGCGCGCAGATGCTGTCCCTGATGCTGGGCTTCAGCATCGTCAGCCGAATCGGCTTTGGCTTTGTTGCCGATCGGGTGGGCGGGGTGGCGACGCTGCTGATTGGGTCGGCGGCTCAGATGGCAGCGCTTGGCCTATATCTTTTTCTGGATGGGCTGACGTCGCTGTATGTCGTCTCTGCCCTGTTCGGCCTGTTCCAGGGCGGCCTGGTGCCCAGCTACGCCATTATCGTGCGCGAAAGCTTTCCAGCCTCGCAAGCAGGTGCCCAAATCGGCGTCATCCTGATGATGACGTTGATGGGCATGGCGCTGGGCGGCTGGATGTCAGGCGTGATCTTCGACATGACAGGCTCCTACCGCGCGGCCTTCGCCAACGGGATGGCCTGGAACGTGTTGAACTTCCTCATCGCGTTGTTTCTACTGTTCCGTTCCCCGCTCAACGCACCCCACTCGGCCACAGCACCACGCGCAGGGTCTGCAGCAGGATGACAAAATCGAACAGGATGGAGAAATTCTTCACATAGTACAAGTCGTAGCTCAGCTTGGAGCGCGCGTCGTCAATCGAAGCACCGTAAGGGTAGTTGATCTGCGCCCACCCGGTCAGCCCGGCCTTTACCATGTGACGCTCATTATACAAGTTGATCTGGCCCGCCAACTCGGCCACAAATACTGGACGTTCCGGCCGTGGGCCGACGAATGACATCTCGCCGCGCAAGATGTTCACCAATTGTGGCAACTCATCGACGCGAACCCGCCGGAGGAATGCTCCGACCTTGGTGATGCGGCTGTCCTTTTGCGCTGCCCAGACTGCACCCTGCGCCTCGGCGTTCATCCTCATGGTGCGCAGTTTCAGGATCCAGAATACCTGCCCGTCCTGGGTCACCCGCTCCTGCCGATACAACACGGAGCCCGGGCTTTCCCAGCGGATGGCAACCATCCCGGCCAACAGCAAGGGCGCCGTCAGTAGCAGCACGACGGAGCTGACCACGAGGTCGAAAAGCCGCTTCAGGAAGCGGTCGAGGGCGCCAAAGGTGAAGCCGTCAGTGTAGACCAGCCAGCCCAGCTCCAGGCGCTTCAAGTCGATACGCCGAATCTCGTTTTCTACAAAACTCAGGTATGGGATGACAGGGTAACCAGCCTTCTTGCAGTCCAACAGGCGGTGCAAGTCCATGCCCCGGCGTTCGTCGGGGGCAACGATGATGATATCGGCATTGACCTCCTCCGCGGCGGCAGCGATGTTGAACCCTTCCGGACGGAGGATCTGGTCTGGCCGCTCGTTCAACAGACGCGCGTCGACCTCCCCCAATGATGGATGGTGTAGTAGGGTGACGTCATCATGCAGGCTGGTGCCTTCACGCCCCAGCATCAGCAGCAGGTCCCATGCCCGCTGACCAGCGCCGACGATCAGTAGCCGTCGGCGCAGTACGCGCCGGCGAAGCAACAGATGCAGCGTCAGGCGAGCAATCCAAGCACATAAGGTAAAGCAGACGGCGGCGAGCGCGAAGACCGCCGCCTGGTCGTGCTCGCTGAGCGGTGCGCCGTAACGAACGAGCAGGGGCAAGGCAAGACAAATCAGCACCGACAGGGCAGCGCCCATGCCGACAACCAGCGGCACCCGAGTAAAGGACCGCCCTTCCTCAACGATCGCGTCACGGCGGTACAGGCCCATGGCAAACAGCAGGATCAGGTCGAATACCGGATAAATGAAGCCACGCAAGTCGCCGTGCGGGAGGAGGACTTCACCGCCGTTTGGGCGAGTGATCCACAGCACCATGGGCCAGGTGGCCAGGATGAGACCACTATCCAGGAAGAACAAAGCCGTTCCGGTGGTCATTCTCGATAAACTCGGCATTTCATTCCAAATTCAACTACATAATCCTTAATAACGGATCAATCGCCGGCATTTGGCCATTTATCTTCCAATATAGCAACTTTTTCTGCCACGAGCGGGTTACCGAAAATGCGCTGGCGGGATTTCTAATGACGGTGCAGCAGGCCACGCTGATCTGGCGTTGGAAGACATCGGATGGACGGGGGGGGCAGTCACCCGTCGGGTTACCCGACAAATCTGCCTTCTTCCTGGCTACCTTCCTTGATTCGGTGGCTCGCCGGTTGTCAGGCTCAGCAGCTGGTCGGTAGACACATGGGGCGTGCATTGGTGCTTGACCGCAGTTGGTTAGCCGCGTGTTGTTGCTGAACAATCCGGCTCATTCAGGGCCATAATGTTCTTGTCATATCGTATTAGTTGGCTGGGCTCGCGAAGGCTTTACCTTTGAAACCCCAACTTTTGCCGCCCGAGAACCAAACGGTAGCTTATCGATGTCATTCGTGACTGGACGAACGCTGGAATGCGCCAGTAGCTTCGTTAAGATAACACGACAACACGATTTCCCTATACTAATGATGTTGAGAAAAAGGCCGAGCCTCATGCTGATGCGTTTCGATGCGGGGAAGATCACACAATTCGAACGCGATGGATTTCTTGTATTCGATACCGGGCTTTCGCATCAGGACATCGATCAGGCGCGGGATATTCTGATGCGGCTGCATAGCCAGAATGTCGGCTTCAAGGAGGGAGCACTGTTCGACGCAATGGGCGTGGACGATGGCCGCTCGCCCCGCCGATTTCCGCAGATCCTGCACCCAAGGTCGTTCGCTCCCGAGCTGCAGGAAACCGCATACTTTCGCCTAGCGCGGGAGATCGCCGAGCAGCTTCTGGGAGACGAAGTTCGGTTCAAGGCTGACATCTCATTGTTGAAGCCAGCACGGATTGGCGATGCCACCCCTTGGCACCAAGACGAAGCGTTTGAGGATCCCAACTTCGATTACAACGAAGTGAGCTTCTGGTTGGCTTTGCAGCCAACCGATGAGAGCAATAGCTGCATGTCTTATATTCCCGGTTCACATAAAGGCCCGGTCTTGCCGCACGGCTTTCCGGGCGGGGATAACCGTGTTCACGCACTTGATTGCGGCGAAGTCTGCGATTTGCGAGAAGCTGTCTCCTGTCCGCTGCCAACTGGCGGATGCGTCATCCACACGCAACGCACGGTTCACGGCGCCGGTCCCAACGTGTCGGACCAGGATCGCCTTGCCTACGCGCTGATCTTTAACCGGGTACCGACCCCGGCGCGAGAGCCGCGGAGCTTTCCCTGGAGAGAACAGCAGAGGACCGCACGGGCACTGCGGGAATTGGAGTGGCGCCGTCGCGGAGGATTGTTCATCCATCTCTGGCGGCAGCGCTCGCGGCTGCGAGTAACCGACATCCGTACCTTGTGGTACGATGCCCGACGTGCCCTGAAGGCAGCAACGCGGATGTTCCTTGCCAGCCGACAGGAGCGTGGCAGGATGCGGATGCGCTAAAAATTTCGCCCCTCGACGTTGAGGATGCGGCGATCCATCTTTCCGGGCTAAGGAGTAGCCCGCATGTCCCAGACCCTGCTGCGACCGTCGCCCGCCCTGTTCATGCCGCAGAAGCAGCCGGCCAGGCCGATGACCCGCCGGCTGAAGGTGGTGTCCGAATACGAACCCGCCGGTGACCAGCCGAGCGCAATCGTTGAACTCGTCCGCGGCGTCGAGGCCACCGAACGGGACCAAGTGTTGCTGGGCGTGACCGGGTCCGGCAAAACCTTTACCATGGCCAAGGTGATCGAGGCGGTGCAGAAGCCAACCTTGATCCTAGCGCCGAACAAGACCCTGGCGGCACAACTCTACGGTGAGATGAAGAATTTCTTTCCAGACAACGCGGTCGAGTACTTCGTCAGCTACTACGATTACTATCAGCCGGAAGCCTATGTCCCGCGCACCGACACCTACATTGAGAAGGACGCGCAGATCAACGAGCAGATCGACCGCATGCGTCACGCCGCCACACAGTCCCTGCTGGAGCGCAACGACGTGGTGGTGGTGGCCTCGGTGTCCTGCATCTACGGTATCGGCTCGGTCGAGACGTATGCCAAAATGGTGGCCAAGCTGGAGGTTGGCGGCCGGATCGACCGCGATAGCCTGGCCAAGGCATTGGTCGACCTGCAGTACCGACGCAATGACACCGCGTTCCAGCGCGGCAGTTTTCGGTTGCGGGGGGAGATCGTGGATATCTTCCCCAGTCACTATGAGGACCGCGCCTGGCGGGTAACTCTGTTTGGCGATGAGATCGAAAACGTGCGCGAATTCGACCCGCTGACCGGTGAAGTCACGGCAGAACTGAAGGAGATCACGGTCTACGCCAACAGCCATTACGTGACGCCTCGGCCGACGCTGACCCAGGCGGTACGCGATATCAAGATCGAGTTGAAGGAACGCCTGGCCGAACTGAACGCCGACGGCAAATTGCTGGAGGCACAGCGGTTGGAACAACGCACCATATTTGATATCGAAATGATGGAGACAACCGGCTCCTGCAAAGGCATTGAGAATTATTCGCGCTATCTGACGGGTCGTGATCAAGGCGATCCGCCGCCCACTCTATTCGAGTATTTGCCGGAGAATGCCTTGCTGATCGTCGATGAGAGCCACGTTACGGTGCCTCAATTGGGCGGCATGTATCGCGGCGACTTTGCGCGCAAGACAATCCTGTCGGAGTTCGGTTTCCGGCTGCCCTCCTGCATTGACAACCGGCCGTTGAAGTTTGAGGAGTGGGAGCGGTTCCGGCCGATGTCGGTGTTTGTTTCAGCAACGCCAGGCCCGTGGGAAATGGAGCGTACCGGGGGGGTATTCGCCGAACAGGTCATTCGTCCGACCGGATTGATCGACCCGGTGACCGAGATCCGTCCGGTGGAGCATCAGGTCGATGATCTGCTGGCGGAATGCAAGGCGATTGCAGCACGGGGCGCGCGGGTGCTGGTGACAACGCTTACCAAACGGATGGCCGAGGACTTAACGGACTACCTGACCGAGCATGGTGTCCGCGTCCGCTACCTGCACTCGGATATCGACACCTTGGAACGGATTGAGATCATCCGCGACCTGCGGCTAGGTGTATTCGACGTGCTGGTGGGTATCAATTTGCTGCGCGAGGGTCTGGACATTCCTGAATGTGCCCTGGTGGCGATCTTGGATGCGGACAAGGAAGGCTTCCTGCGATCGCAGACATCGCTGATCCAGACGATCGGCCGAGCCGCGCGGAACGTGGATGGGAAGGTGGTGCTGTACGCCGACACGATGACGCGGTCATTGCGGGCCGCAATCGAGGAGACCGAGCGCCGACGCAACAAACAGCGCAGCTGGAACGAGGCGAACGGCATCACCCCGGTCTCGGTGCGCACGCAAATCGGCAAAGTGCTGGAGAGCGTCTTTGAACAGGACTATGTCACCGTCGCGCCGGTGCAGGACGCCGACACGGTGGAGTTTGTCGGCAAGGATCTGAAAGCTGCGGTCGCGGATCTGGAGAAGCGCATGCGGGCGGCGGCGGCGGATCTGGAGTTCGAGCAGGCAGCCAGGTTGCGCGACGAGATCAAGCGACTGGAAGCGCTGGAGTTGGGCATTACCCCGCCGCCGCGGGCAAGCGCGTTGTTGCGGCCAAAGCGGGATCGGACGCCGGAGCCGATGGGGCCCGGCGGCGGCGGTTATGATCCGTCGAAGCGGCGGGGGCGTAGCGGAATGCGCCGGCGGGGGCCGTGAGAAGAATCATACCGAAAGCGCTCCTAAACCGCGTCCAGTTCGAAAGCCATATTCTCGCTTTTTGACCAGAGCCTCCGCGTAGCCTCTGTCTTGCTCGGTCGCGAGCGCCTGGGACCATGATAGGGCTCAAAAAATGCGCTTTATCAACGGAGCGTTCGCGCCCAATTCCCCTGACGGGCCTCCTTCACGCGCAGAGCCTTCACCGTTCGCGTCAAGGTCGTTTAAACGGAGCGCCGGGCGCGTAGCGCGGCCGACAATGTACCATCGTCCAACACATCGAGCGCGCCCCCGATTGGAACACCTTGTCCAACGCGGGTGATGTCCACGCCCGTCGGTCGTAGCTGGTCGGTCAGCCAATGCGCGGTTGTGGCGCCGTCCACGGTCGCGCCAAGAGCCAGGATCACCTCGGTTACCCCGCCCTCCGACACGCGGCTTAGCAAGCCTTGCAGGTTGAGGTCTTCCGGCCCGACGCCGGACAATGCCGACAGTGTACCACCCAGGACATGATACAGCCCGTGATGCACCATCGCCCGCTCCAGCGCCCATAAATCGCCGACCCCTTCGACGACGCAGATAATGGACCGATCGCGGTGTGCATCGGCACAAATGGTGCACGGGTCCATGCTGTCCAGGTTGCCGCAATCAGCACATGGCCGCACCACCCGAGCCGCTTCCGCCAACGCGGCGGCAAGCGGCAGCATGCGCGCTTTCGGCTGCTGCAGCATCTTCAGCGCGGCCCGACGCGCGCTGCGCGGCCCCATGCCTGGCAGCTTGGCAAGCAAGCCGATCAGGCGATCGATCTCAGGGCCGCCCAAGGAGAACTCCGTATAGATGCCGTGGCGAAGCTCAGTCCAAAGGGCATCGGATCATGGTAAGGATCGATAACTCTTCGCTGACGATACCAAGGCTCTTGCCGCGGTATCGGGTCGGGTTCCTGCATCGAGGATCACGCAAAGACTAAGTTACCCGTGCCACACCATGGCACGAATGCTACGTATGAAACCAACCAGCACTGATTCCTCAAAATGGCAATTTCATCCCAGGCGGCAGCTGCATGCCGCCAGTGACTTTCTGCATCTCCTCGGCAGTGGCGGCCTCAATCTTAGCCTTGGCGTCGTGATGTGCGGCAACGATCAGATCTTCCAGCATCTCGGCCTCGGCGGGGTCGATCACCTTGGGATCGATCACCATCCGGCGCAGTTCGCTCTTGCCGTTTAAGGTAACTTTAACAAGACCGGCACCGGACTCGCCGGTCTGCTCCATGGCCTCCAGCTTGGACTGCATCTCCTGCATCTTGGACTGCATCTGCTGCGCCTGCTTCATCAGGCCGGCCAGGTTCTTCATGGGTCGATCTCCATCGGGTCTTCGTCAAAATACGCGACGTCAGGGTTTGCGAATTCCGGCACGTCGGGTTCCGCAGGCGCCTGCGCCAAAGGGCCACATGCGTCCGACGATCTATTATCGACAGTGTCGATACGCGACCCTGGAAATGTGTCAAGGATCGCTCGCACCAACGGGTGATCCGCCGCTGCGCTTCGGCGGGCCGTGCCCGCGGCAATGTCCTGCTCCGCAAGAGTGGGCTCGCCGACCGCCGCAGACAAGGCAATGGTCCAGCGCGTGCCAGTCGCCTCCGACAGCAGGGCAGCCAGTCTAGAGGCAAGGTCACGCGGCGCCTCGGGCTGCATGCGTAGTTCGATCACCGGCGGGGCAAAACGGACAAGATGAACCGAATGCAGCAAATGCGCGTGCAACATCGGCTCCTTCCGCTCGCCTACCAGCGCGACGATATCGCGAAAGCCAGCCAGCCGAGGTCGCCGGACCGCCGGTTTGATGGCCGCCATGGGGGCGTGCGTAAAGGGATGACCTCCCCGCGCCGCATTTTCCAACGGCACGTCATCGACAGATGTAATCCCCAACGCGATGCTACCCGCCGCGGTGGTGCCGATGGATGCGACCCGGGATGCAGCCACAACGGGCGTCCCGCCCACGGGTATGGTCCCGTGCACGGTCACATCACTGACATCTGAGCGTAGGCCCGCCTCGACGGCCGGCGCCAAAATCGTGGGACCGGCACTGACGTCTCCCGCGGCCAGCCGGCGCACCAGATCGCCCGGTGTGGGCATATCCGCAACATGGCAGAGCCGGATCAGCACCATTTCGGCCGCCGCGCGACGATCAGGTGCGACCTCCACCTCGCCGATGCCTTTCAGCAGCATCTGCCAAGCCCGCGCCAGCACCGGCACCGTCAATCTGTCAGCGAGCTGCGTACCACGGCTTCGTTCCGCTTCGGGCAGCTCATGGTTGTCGCGCAGGCCGGAGATCGACTTCAGTCGTGTCATTGTATGCAGCAAATCCAGCAGGTCCTGCAGCAAAGTCCCCAAGTCGGCACCGCGTTCATAGGCGGCGTCGGTGATCGCCAGGGCAGCGGCAGGTTTCCCGGCCATCACCGCCTCCATCAGATCGAAGACTGCCGCACGGTCCGCCAGCCCCAGCATGTCAGCAACCTGAGCGGCGGTGATCGCGTGACCATGTCCAGCAACATACTCGGATCCGGTATCCATCTGGGCAATCGCCTGATCCAGGATCGACAGTCCATCACGCACGGAACCATCCGCCGCACGGGCGATCTGCTCCAAAGCACCCGCCTCGACCGCCACTCCTTCTTGCCGCGCGATTTTGTCAAAATGCTGCGCCAACTCGGCGATCCGCACCCGGCGGAGGTCGAACCGCTGGCAGCGGGACAATACGGTGATCGGCACTTTCCTCAGCTCGGTCGTGGCAAACACGAATTTTATGTGCGGCGGTGGTTCTTCCAGCGTTTTCAGCAATGCGTTGAAGGCATTGCGGCTCAGCATGTGAACTTCGTCGATGATGAAGACCTTTGTGCGCGCCTGCATCGGGCGAAATCGCGTGGCTTCGATGACCTCGCGTATGTCTTCCACGCCGGTGCGGCTGGCAGCGTCCATCTCGATCACGTCGGGATGCCGGTCGGCAAGGATGGCGACGCAGTTGTCGCAGACACCGCATGGATCCGCCGTTGGTCCGCCGGTGCCGTCTGAGCCAATGCAGTTCAGCGCGCGGGCGATGATGCGCGCGGTGGTGGTCTTACCGACGCCGCGGACCCCGGTCAGCATAAAGGCATGGGCAACCCGGCCAACGGCGAAGGCGTTGCGCAGAGTGCGTACCATCGCCTGCTGCCCAATCAGGTCACCGAAGGTTGTCGGCCGGTATTTTCGCGCCAGCACGCGATAAGGCGTGGCCTGTGGCGGCGGCTCGGCAATCGGCAAAGCACTTCCGAAGAGACCGGGCTCGTCCGGAACTGGCAGCGACCCATCGTCTCCGGCGGAACCTTCCGGAGCAGGGTTTTCCTGAGCGGGGTCGTCCTGGAACAGGCCGGACATAAGGTCGATTACCTGGCGGCCGCGCCCGCCCTGGCTCAGGCAGGCTTGGCATGAGGGGAAAGGCGGGAGGCCGACAAACGACCCGAGCGGTGACCCGTTGCGGCTGCTTCCTTCCGGACCTGACCGGGTTGGCGAGGCGCCCGTCCACCGCCGACCTCCCGGATACTGCATATCATGTTTCCGGGTGGGAGGGGCAAGATGGGTTGCAGCTGAGGACGTGGGTGACTTCGGCAGTGTCCTAAAAAAGCCGCATTGTGCTGGGTGATGTCATCGCTTTGAAACAAGAGCCGCGTATGTTTCGGCACTTGCTGCCAGGGTGCGCCGCTGCTCCTATCTGGTTGGCATGACTAGGGAGGCAACCAGGTGGACGACCAGACTAGGCACATCGTGATTGCCGGCGCGGGCCATGCCGGCGGGGCAGTCGCAGCCATGTTGCGCCAGCTTGGCTGGCAGGGCGCGATTAGCTTGATCGGCGAGGAGCCAATCCCGCCCTACCAGCGCCCACCGCTGTCCAAGGCCTGGTTGAAAGGTGAGGCAACGGTCGAAAGCCTTGCGTTACGTCCGGCGAATTTTTATGCGGAAGCTTCAATCGATCTGCGCATGCAGACCCGTGTCGTGCGCATAGATCGCGCCGCCCACATTGTTTCGCTGTCCGATGGCAGCTTGCTGCACTACGACATCCTTATCCTGGCCCTCGGAGCCAGGGCACGCCGATTGCCGCTGCCGGGGGCCGACTTGTCCGGCGTACTGGAACTGCGCTCCGCCGCCGACGCCGACCGCCTGAAGGCCGTGCTGCGCCCAGGTGCAAGGCTCGCGGTAATAGGCGGCGGCTATATTGGCTTGGAAGCCGCGGCATCGGCCCGTGCGCTGGGGGCTGACGCGACTGTTATCGAGCGGGAAAGCCGCGTGCTTGCCCGCGTCGCATGCGGTATATTGTCCGACTTTTTCCAGCAAACCCATCGTGCGCATGGGGTGACGATCGAGGTTGACGCTCAGGTCTTAGCGCTAGAGGGAGTGAACGGCCGCATCAGCGGGGTCCGCCTGAGCGATGGACGGCTGATCGCTTGCGATGCCGCACTGGTGGGTGTGGGCGTGGTGGCAAATGACGAAGTGGCGCGGTACGCTGGTCTGACCTGCGATGCCGCCCAAGGGGGCATTGTCGTCGACCTTGCGGCGCGAACCGACGATATGGATATTTTCGCTATTGGCGACTGCACGCATCGGCCGTTGCCGCTGTACGATCGTATGGGACGACTGGAAAGCGTGCCGAACGCGCTTGAGCAGGCCAAGCAGGCGTCGTCGATGATCTGTGGCAAACCCTCTCCCGCGCCTGAGGTCCCGTGGTTTTGGTCCGACCAGTTTGATCTGCGATTGCAAATTGCCGGACTTCCGTTCGACGCTACACAGATCGTCGTACGCGGTGACGTCGATGCCGCCAAGTTCGCGCTGTTCCACCTGGCACAGGACGACACTGTACAGGCGGTAGAAGCCGTCAATGCCGCGACCGAGTTTATGGGTGGCCGACGCATCATAGCGCGCCGAAAACGACTGACTCCCGTTCGGATTGCAGATATGTCAGTATCGATGCAAGAACTCGCAGCTTAGAGAGCCGCGGGGGAAAAGGGGACGTGAATGCCGAAGGTAACGTATATTGAACACAATGGGACGGAACACCCAATTCAAGTGCCAATTGGCAAATCGGTGATGCAGGGTGCCATTGACAACAACGTGCCGGGCATCGACGCGGATTGCGGCGGCGAATGCGCCTGCGCCACTTGTCACGTCTATGTCGATGTTGCCTGGCTCGACATTGTCGGTCTGCCGGTACCGGGATCGCAGGAAGCCAGCATGCTCAGCTTCGCTGCGGTGACCCAGCCGGACTCACGCCTGTCTTGTCAGCTTCGGGTTACAGGCGAACTGGACGGGCTGGTCGTGCGGATGCCGGAGGGTCAACACTAACATGTCACAGCGCTAGGCGTCGCCGTTTTGGACGGAAATCGGGGGTTAACCCGGGCCACCATCCCGGCGCCATGCGAGGGGATGGCTGACGGGCTGCACGTTCGTCGTAACTGACGAACCAAATTCTATAAGCGGGAGAATTCCACGATGAACGCACCAGTGTATTTTGATCCCAACTCTGACGCCGATGCGGCTCCTTTGGACCAGATTGATGTCAGCGATCCGAAGTTGTATCAAGACGACGTATACTACCCCTATTTTGAGAGACTTCGGCGGGAAGACCCGGTGCACTACCGTAAGGACGGTCTGTACGGCTCGTTCTGGTCAGTGACAAAATTCAAGGATATCATGCAGGTCGAAACCCACCCGGAGATTTACTCCTCCGAGGCGAAGCTTGGCGGCATCAGTATCACCGATCGGCCGATGGAGTTCCGGCGCTCCAGCTTTATCTCAATGGATCCGCCTCGGCACGATGAACAGCGCAAGGTGGTCAGCCCGATCGTCGCGCCAGCCAACCTGAACAACATGTCCGGCATTATTCGCGAACGCGTCTGTACAGGTACTGGACGGTCTGCCGCGCGACGAAACCTTTGACTGGGTAACCCGCGTTTCGATTGAACTCACCACGCTGATGCTGACGACATTGTTCGACTTCCCCTTGGAAGAGCGCAGCAAGCTGACGTTCTGGTCGGACTGCGCCACGGCGGATGTGAACGCTGGCGGCATCGTGAACTCTGAGGAGAAGCGCCTGGACATTCTCGGCGAAGCAGTGCGGACCTTCACCGCGATGTGGCATGAGCGCGCCGCGCGTCCGGGCGGCTTCGACCTGATTTCGATGCTGGCTCACGGCGAGGCGACAAGAAACCTTGTTGATGACCCAGCGGAATTTCTTGGAAATCTCACGCTGCTGATCGTCGGTGGCAACGATACCACGCGGAATTCCATGAGCGGCGGCCTTTGGGCGCTGTGCAAGAATCCCGGCGAATATCAGAAACTGCGGGACAACCCGGCGTTGATCCCCAGTATGGTGCCTGAGATCATCCGATGGCAGTCGCCGATCGTGCATATGCGGCGCACCGCGCTGGCGGACGCGGAGCTTGGCGGCAAGCACATCCGCAAAGGCGATAAGGTTGTCATGTGGTATATCTCCGGCAACCGGGACGAGGACGCCATCGACCGCCCGAACGAATTTATTATCGACCGCGTGCGGCCGCGGCATCATCTTTCGTTCGGCTTCGGCGTGCACCGTTGCGTTGGCAACCGCCTCGCGGAGATGCAGCTCATGATCCTCTGGGAAGAGATCATGAAACGCTTTCCCAGGATCGAGCTGGTGGAGGAGCCGAAGCGCATCTACTCCAACTTCATCCACGGGATCACTGAGATGAAGGTGCGCATACCCGCGTGATCGAACCGCTGGCAGCCGGTCTGCTGCCGGCGGGTGTGCGTGCCCGCTTTGTGCCCAATGTGAACAAGCTGCAAATTCATTTGCTTGAGGCTGGCTTCGAGCCCTCCGGCCGGCCGTGCGTCCTGCTCCTGCATGGCTTTCCCGAGTTGGCCTATTCCTGGCGCAAGGTCATGCCGGCGCTAGCTGCGGCCGGCTATCACGTGATCGCACCAGACCAGCGCGGGTACGGTCGCACTATCGGCTGGGATCCGAACTACGACGGCGATTTTACCGCCTTCCGGACGATGAACCTCGTCCGCGACATGATCGAGCTTGTCGCGGCTCTGGGATACACCTCGATTAGGGGCGTCGTGGGGCACGATTTTGGCGCCTCGGTTGCGGCATGGTGCGCGCTTTCGCGGCCGGATATTTTCACGTCCCTGACGCTCATGAGCGCGCCATTTAGTGGGCCGCCCGAGGTTGCGCTGCGGATGGCGGGCCAACCGCTGGCTGTCACTCGGTCTGAGCAGTCACTCCACCAGGCGCTCGCGGCACTCGATCGGCCGAGAAAACATTATCAGTGGTATTACTCGACCCGCGAGGCAAACGCCGATCTGTGGTGTTGCCGGCAGGGTGTTCACGACTTTTTGCGCGCCTACTATCACATTAAAAGCGCTGACTGGAAAGCCAACGCGCCATTTCAACTGTCGAGCAGGACTGCGGCAGAACTCGCCCGTATGCCGACTTACTACATCATGGACTTCGACCGCGACATGGCGGCCACCGTCGCGGCGGAAATGCCGCCGCCCGACGCCATCGCCACGTGCGGATGGCTGCCAGATCAGGAATTGCGCGTCTACAGCGATGAATTTATCCGTACCGGTTTTCAGGGTGGACTGCAGTGGTATCGCTGCAGGACGCAAGGCATTGGAAATACAGAATTAGAGGTGTTCGGGGGCCGGACGATAGATGTGAGGTCGATGTTTATGGGTGGCGCCCAAGATTGGGGAGTTTACCAGACCCCTGGCGCCATCGAGCGCATGCAAAACACGGCTTGCAGTGCGATGATCGGCTGTAAGCTGATCGACGGTGCTGGTCACTGGGTTCAGCAGGAACAGCCAGAACTAGTCACGTCTACGTTGCTCACGTTTCTGAGTGAATGACCTTTCTGATCACCCACCACATATCCTGCGCTGCGTAAGGCGCCACTCGATCACGGTGCAATGCCGCATTTGCGGCGGCCCTTGGCCTGAGCGAGCCCTCGACGCATCCATGACCGTTGCCTGAAACCTAGATGGATCACGTACTAATTGCGGATGATTTCATATTGTTTCAACTCCGTCCAGATGATCTGATCATGGCTTGAACTTCGTAATCCAGCCGATAAGCCCCTATGGACCAAGATTAAGGTTGGTCGAGAAATGTATGAAGTCGCAGGCGGGACTGGTTTCACGGACTCGCCACATTCCGGCTCTATGCCGCCAGCATCGATCAGGTGACCTAGCGGATTTAGCAATGTTTCGCTTCTCGGCCGTACACGCAGATTTTGGTTTCGAACGCTGTTCAAGGCAGGTACCGTCTTGGTGTCGGCCATGGATGCTTCGTGTCACCGGCAACCTGAAGCCATTCTCTCATAACAGCTCAGGCGGCTTCGCTGCGAGACTTGCTTATGGCGGCGGCGAGGCCCGTCGCGCATTGTCGTCACGGCCCTGTAATATGTACCCGTCTTCTAACAGCACAGGAACGGACTGATGCCTGGAATGGCTGAAACAGATATAGCCATCGACATCGTCTCCTCGACTTCCCGACTGTCGGAAGTCCACGATGCACCGGGCGAACATTTTATCCCCCGCCCCCGGCTGGCGATACATACTCTGGGCCTGATGAGCTTGGATGCGGCGGTGACCGCAACCGCCACACTGCTCTGCTTCGGTCTATACCATCCGCTCAAGGAAGTTGCTGGGCTTCCCGCCGTGAGTCTCGCGGCATGCCTCACGATCTGCGCTTTGCTCAGTTTCTTCGAGCGAGGGCTGTATGCCTTGAGCGAAGTGGTAAAGCGGACCGTGAGCCGGCGCAAGATCGCGCTCGCGTGGCTGCAAGCGGTTGCCATCGGCACGCTTCTGACTTTCTGCATTGGTTCAAGTGTGCCTTGGAGGCTCGGCGGGGTCGCCGAGACGCTGCACGGCCCCTTGCTGCCGACCTTACTTGCCGCCGGCTTGATTGCCATCCTGGCCGCACGTGCGTTACGTATTCAACTTCAGGCCGGACCAGTCCCGCTCAACCGCACTGTGATCATTGGCGAACATGATTCCATCGATGAGTTGATGCTGCGGATGCGCACCGCCGGACGCCGCGATTTTGATGTTGTCGGAATCGTTGAGCACGCTGATCAAGGTCACGCGACAGCGGCACCGTTGGTGCGACGCAGCTTCCTTGGACTACCGCTGTTTAGCGGCATCGATGCGCTGGAACGAATGATCCGCAAGAATGCGGTCGATACCGTGCTTGTCGCATTGCCTTGGGCCGCCGGTGATCAAGCACGAGAGATCATCCGGCGGGTCTCCATGGCGCCGGTAGACGTCTACATTTATCCCGGGATGAACGCCTTTGACATTCCCGTCCAGCGGGCCGCTGCAATGCCGGAGTTTCCGCTGCTTATGGTCTGTACCAAGCCGATCTACGGCTGGGGCGCCGTTATCAAGCGCGCTGAGGATCTGGTCCTGTCTATCAGCATACTGACCTTTATCTCGCCAGTCATGCTGACCATCGCGGGACTTATTAAGTTGACGTCCAGTGGTCCAGTTTTCTTTCGTCAACGTAGGTTAGGCTATAACAACCGCGTTATCGAGGTATTAAAGTTCCGCTCGATGTACACGCACCTTGCAGACGCGGATGCGCACCAGCAGACGTGTCGTGGCGACAAGCGCGTTACCCGGCTGGGCGCTTGGCTGCGCGCTACGAGCCTGGATGAGTTGCCGCAACTGCTAAACGTGGTGAGGGGCGATATGTCTCTGGTCGGTCCTCGCCCGCATGCTCTGGCGACCACGGCAGGCGGGCTGGCCTTGGAGGAGGCGGTGCCGGCTTATGCCTCACGTCATCGCGTCAGGCCCGGGATAACCGGCTGGGCCCAAGTCAACGGCTATCGCGGCGCCTTGGACAGCGTCGAAAAAATTGTCCACCGGGTGAACCACGACCTTTACTATATCGAAAACTGGTCTCTGGCCCTCGACCTCAAGATATTGTGGCTAACGATCAGCCTGGTTTTTGCCGATGACAATGCGTTTTGATTTCATGTCGCGCGCGATTACGCGTAGTTGTGCCTGGTATGCCTAACGGCACTGTCGTTGCGATTGCAGCCGATCTGGATCTGGAGAGACCCACGTGAACAGGTTATCAACTCCCGAACTCACCATTCCTCGCAAGTCGGCACCAGCAACCAATCCATCCACGTCAATCGCGAACGCGTCGCAGGAGAATGCGGTTGCGCCGGTCCGCATCGGGATCGGAGCCATTGCTCGTCATCATCCGTCCTTCGTGCAACTCTACTATGCGATCGAGGCGCGTCGCACCAGCGCGATGCCACTGGTTGTGCAGTTCGTCTCGCCAACGCCGGGAACTGGCTCAAGCACGGTGGCGTCCGGGTATGCCCGGGTTGCCGCTGATGACTGCGCGCAGCCGGTTCTGTTCATCGACTGTAACGGCGTTGCAAAGCCATCGCGCTCGCGTGATAAGCTGCCGCCAGCTCCGACGCTATTTGACACGCTGCGCCGCGGGCTTCCTTTGGCGGACGCGATCCGTCCGGTTCGCGACACCAAGAACCTGGTCAGCGCTCGCCTTGGTCCGGGGGAACGGCCGCTGTTGTCTCTTGGAGGCGACCGCTACAATCCATCCTGGACATGCTACGGCCCACTCATCCGGTTATTGTGCTTGATACGCCGCCGACCGACGCTCCCGAGTCAGCCGCGGTATCACGCTACTGCGATGGCTCCGTCTTGGTGGTCGCAGCCGGCCGCACCCGCCAATGGGAAATTGAAATCGCCAAGTCACTGCTGGAGCGTCTGGGCGGCCAAACCGTTGGAGTGGTTCTGAACCGTGAACGGAGCTTGCTGCCACGCTGGATGGGCCGGCGCTGACATGGTGACCGTCTCCGGCAGCCCCGCCCTATGGTCGGAGGCGAATGTTTGGCCGCTGCCGCAAAAGTCGCCAATTGTCGTCGTCCTTGCCGGCATCGACCATTCCGATATCGTTGACGCGGCGCTCGCCGACACGGCTTTAACCGGCATGGCAAAGATGCGGTTTGAGCCAGCCCGATCGCCGCCCTGCGACGCGCTATCTTGTGGCGTTTGGAAACGGCGTCGGGCGAAGGCCTGAATAGCCGCAGATTTTTCCAGCGGTCACTGGCATCGGGCGCCATATGCGGTGACGTTACGCTTGGTCCAGTACCCGGGCCGGCATCGACGTTGCCTGAGATTCTTGATGAAGGCACGCTTGGCACCCGGGTGGCATCCGAGGCATTCAGGACGGCGGTGCAACGGCTCGCTATGCGCTTCGTCCGCGACGCGGCGCTTGGTCGCGGCCGCGGTCCCGCCGGAACGCCACCGGCTGAAGCCGTGCGCGGGCTGCCCGGCTGGGTCAATCAGTTCTACGCCGGTTGGCACAACCGCATGATGACAGAGTGGTGGAGCCTGGGCAGCACCGCCACACCGCTGCATCACGTGCTGGCCGGCGGCGGATTGGATGATATCCATTGGTATGATCCCAAAGCGGGCCACCGCTATCTGGCCGATCCATTTCCTTGGTTCGGCACCGGTCGGATCTTGTGCGAGGAGATGCCGCTGACGAACGGCGTAGGCCGTATTGTCGCGGTAACGCAAGAAGGCGATTATTTGTCCGCGCCGACAATGATGCTGGACGACGGTATCATCATTCCTATCCCTGCACCTTTCGGAACCAACGGGTCGGTGTATTGCGTACCGGAGGCGCCGCGTCGCGGCGCAACCCGTATCCATCAATTGGACAACGATGGCACGCTGATTCCAGTTTGCGATGTAGCACCACACGCCGGGCTCGCCGACCCTACCTTGTTCCGTTCGGACGGCCGGTATTGGCTTGGCTGCACCGATCTGGACCTCGGCGGCCATGACAATCTGTGCCTGTTATATGCCGACGAGATCACCGGTCCATGGACACCGCACGACAAATGGCCGGTGAAGATCGATGTCCGCGGTGCCCGGTCAGCCGGTATGGTTTTCGATGCCAACGGCAGGCTGTTTCGCCCAGGCCAGAACTGCGCAGCGACATATGGCGCCGGCGTCGCTATCCATGAGATCCAGGTGCTGACCGAAACCGAATTCAACGAAACTCTCGTCAACGTTCTGTATCCGAACCGAACAGGTCCCTTTCCCAACGGTTTACATACGCTGGTGCATGACGGTGAGCGGTTTTGGGTGGATGGCAAGCGCTTTGTCCTTGATCTCAAAACGCTTCGGCAGAAACTGCTCGGCCGAGCCGCACGTTTGTTGTCCCAAACCGAGGTGGCCTGACGATGTCTGGTTCAGTCGCCGTATTGGCTGCCAAAAGCATTGCCGCTGTCAGCACGCCGATACGGCCCTCCAGCGGCACGGCGCGCGCGATGTCGGTTGCCATTTACCTGCACGACCTGTCCGGCGGCGGTGTCGAGCGGCAAAGTCTGATCATCGCCGAAGAGTTCAGGCGTCAAGGCGTTGACGTCACGTTGGTGCTGCATCGCCTGCGCGGGCGAACTTGCTGGACCAGTGCCCGCTGGGCTGCGCGTCGTCGACCTCGACAGTCCGCGCACCTTGATGGACATCCCGAAACTGATGCGCTTCCTGCGGGCGGAGAAGCCCGATCTCCTGCTGGCGAACCTCGATCTGAACAATATTGCAGCACTTTTGGCAAAGGCACTGGCCTTCAGCCCGACCAAGGTCGTGATCTGCCAGCACAATCCGATGTCCTCTAGCTTCGTAGCTAGCGAGCACTGGCTTTATCGGCTTGTTGCCCTCTCGTATCGCATGCTGTGCCGCTGATAAGCCGGGCGGTGGCAGTTTCGAGCGGTGTGGCGCGAGAACTGAACCAGATGGCGGGCTTGCCCATGGGCGCGTCCTGACGATCAATAATCCTGTTGTTGGTCCGGACTTTCATGCGCGTTGCCAAGTCGATGTCGAGCATCCGTGGTTCGGCCAGCCAGGACAACCGGTTTTTGTCACCGCCGGCCGTCTGGTGGTCCAGAAAGACCACGAGACCATGCTTCGCGCCCTGGCAATTCACCGGCGACACGGCAATAGCCGCCTGATCATTCTTGGTGACGGCCCGTTGCGCGAGGACCTCGAGGCCTTGGTGCGGGAACTCGGTCTGACGAATGCGGTCGACTTTCTGGGCTTTCACACTAATGCCTTGTCGTTCTTCCGCCGTGCGGACGCCTTCCTGTTGAGTTCGCGCTGCGAGGGGTTCGGCAATGTAGTGGTGGAGGCGTTGGGCTGTGGCACGCCGGTGATCTCCACGCGCTGCGCCCATGGGCCGGCTGAAATCCTGGATAACGGACGCTACGGCATGCTCGTGGAACCGTGCAGTGCCGAGGCGCTGGCCGCCGGAATGGATCAGGTTGCTGTGCTGCGCGAACGCTTTCCGGCTGAGTTGCTTCGTCAACGTGCCAACGACTTCAGCTACGCCGCCTGCGCGTCCCGCTATGTTACCATGTTCAAGACTTTGGCGCCAAACCGTGCTTGGGCGGCTTGAGCATGCGCAACATCAAGCAACGACCCCCGTTTGGGCTTCGCCTGAGCAGCGAGTCGGCCAAGGATATTGCTGCTGTCGCAGTGCTTAGCAGGCGACCGATTGAGGCGGGTGTTGGGCTGGTTGTGACGCCGAATATTGATCACATTGCGACCATCCGGCGTTCCCCGGGCTTGGCCGCTGCCTATCACAATGCCGAACGGATCGTCTGTGACGGCTGGCCGGTGCAGCTTTACGCCCGGTTCTGTGGGCTTCGGTTGGGCCGTGTGACCGGCTGCGAGATAACCTCTGAACTGATGCGTATGGCGCCCTACCCCGCCTGGCACCGGATGTTCTTTGTGGCCGACAGTCGAGAGACCGAAATCGCCATCAAAGCTTGGGCGGAGCGTCATGCGCAGGCCGGGATGTGCGCAGTCTCCGTGCCGCCGTTCGGCTTCGAGACAAACGCCGCGTTTTGTGAGGGCCTGGCCCGCGCCATTGCTTTGCATGATACGACTGTGTTGATCATGGCAGTCGGTGCGCCACGCAGCGAAATATTTGTCCATACTTGGCGCGCGCTGTTGCCGCCAACCTGGGCGTTCTGCATAGGCCAGGCAGTCAAGGTCGAACTAGGTTTGGTCAAAAGAGCACCGCGGCGCTGGCGATCTGCCGGCGCAGAGTGGTTGTGGCGAATGATGCAGGAACCATCGCGTCTGGCTAAACGCTACTTAACAGCATCGATTGGCTTTGGGCTGGCCGTAATTGAAGATCAGTTTCGCTCATGAGTGCGCTGTCAACCCTCGCTCCGGCCCATCTGACGGATCATTGGCAGGCCGCTGGGGTCCAGCAGCTGCGTCGGGCCATGTTCGCCCTCACGCTGCACGATGTGATCGTGGAGTTCGCAATGCCGTTATTCGTCGCAGACGATGCCTCAAACGGGCCATCGCAGGACGACGACGAGGCGTTTCGCGACAAGGACGCAGGTGTCAAGGACCTTTGTCTGCTAAGACGCCTCCGACCGGGTGCGATAGGATCAATGGTGTTCCTGATCCGGCTCAGGCCTCCACATGGTACCATTGCACAGCCGCCAGGCGGGCCGCGGCTGGTCAGCGTGCTCTTGACCGGCTCGACGGTTAACGCGATCCGGCCGGAGCCCGTCGATCTGTTCATGAGGGCCGTTAGTGTAACCGCCGTGGCAATCTGTGGCGGACCAATCGGCAGCAAGGCGGTTCCATCGCATCCTTGTGGTTTCGTCGGACTGCGTTGGACGCAAGTCATCTGAATTTGGCAGGAATCTCGTTATGAATGAAACACTCGCTCTTCCGCCTCGGCTGGTGATGCGTGACCTGATGCTGACGGCTGTCACGCATAAGGCACGGGTTTTTCTTATCTGTTTCTGCGTCATGGCAATCGCCATTGCCGCCGCTGTGCATATCCAGCCGGATTACAAGGCAAGCTCTAGCTTGCTCGTGTTGATGGGCACCGAACATGCGTTTCGTCCCGCCGCTGGCCAGCAGTTCATGAATAGCGGCGGCGTGGATAACGAGCAGGTGTTGCGCACCGAGGCGAGCATCCTAGGTAGCGACGACTTGCATCGTAGCGTGATCCGCGAGATCGGCATCGAGAAGTTGTATCCAAAGCTGTTGGAAAAACCAACCGCCTTCCAACAATGGATGACGGATGTGCGCAAGTTTATCACCGATGAACTTGGCCTGACCACCGCGGCTACCGATGCTGCCGCGGCCGACCCGATAGCGAAGGCGGTCGATGCCTTTGCGCACAACCTGACGATCACTGTGGACAAGAAATCCAGCGTCATTGGTTTGGATTTTACCAATCCGGACAAGAATATGTCGGCAGAAGCGTTACGCCTGCTTGAGTCGCGATATTTCGACCTGCGGACGAAGTTGTACGGCGACGTTCAGGCGCCAATTGTGCAGATGCAGCAGAACGCTGTCGGCGCCCAGCTTGCCGCAGCCGACAAGGCACTGGAAACCTTCAAGCAGCAACATGACATCAGTAACTTTGCTGATCGCCGGACCATTCTGCTGAAGCAGCAGGGTGATTTGGAGACTGCTCTGACCAAGTCGGAAGCCACCATTGCCGAACAGCAGGCTCGTTTGGCCCAACTTAACCAGCAGCTCGGCACCGTGGCTGGATCGAAACGAAATGCCGCAGCAGCGCTTCAAGGGATGGTGGAAGCCTACAAGCAGCGCCAGCAAGAGGCGCAGACCACCTACCGTGGATCACCTGCGGTCGACGATGCTCGGCGTCAGGCGCTGGAGCGGGAGACCGATATTGCCCGCATGCAGGCAACGCAGGCGTATGGGGTCCAGGGCGATCGCAATAAGACGGAGGCCGATCTGCGAGCCGGCCTTGCCGGTCATGACCAGATCACCGCGCAGCTAGTCACATTGAAGACACAGATCAATGCGCTGGATGGCGACGAAGTGGAACTGCACCGCTTGGAGCGGAATCGGGCGATTTTAGAGGACAACTACAGGGCAGTTACGAAGATTCTGGACGAGCGGCAGGTGGTGGAAACTGTTGATGCCAACCGCGAGTTGTCAGTTCGGATTATTCAGCCTCCCCGCGTCCCGACGCTGCCGCAGGCAACTCGAAGATTGATCCTGCTTGCCGGCTTAGTGGTCAGCATGCTGCTGTCGATCGGCTCGATCCTGATGTCGCACTTCTTTCGCTCAAGCTATCTACGGCCGGAAGCGTTGGAGGTTGATACCGGGCTGACGGTGCTGGCCTCGGTTCCTGAGATGCCGGCGCTGCGTGGCGGTGGATCGGTGCTGGTCGTGCAGGGGTGACTTCTGTCCTGTCCATTCCCCAATTCTGTCAGAGTGGAGAGTACGTAGAGTGGACAGCGTCAGCGTCGGAGGGCGCCAGCGTGGCGATGATGATCCCATGCTGGTAGCAAATGATGCGTTCTATACAATCTGCACAATTTGCTTGGCGCCTCGCCTCATTGCCTTGGAGGCCGCCAGTCTCTCCGCCCGATCGATACCTGTTGATTGGGCTAGCATGGCCATGGCGATTACAATCTACATCTTGGCTAGTGTCGTTGACGGTAAAATTAGTTTTTGTTTGATCGGGCCTTCATTCTTGCTCCGACCAAGAACCAGACGGCCGCTTTCCGCCGTCACAACAGCGGGATATTTCATGGCCGATATACTCGATCTTCCGCGAAAGTCGGTGCTCGTACTCGGGGCATCAGGGTTTATCGGGTCTCGCCTGGTCGCCACGTTGTCCGGCACCCCGACCTATCGCCCGATCGCTGCGTCCAGACGGCCTGGACGAGGATTTATCGAGACGCGGGCGTTCGACGCCACTAGGACGGACGGCATGCAGGCTGCGCTGCGCGATGCCGATTATGTGGTGAACTGCATCGCTGGTTCCGGCAGGACCATGATCGCGGCGACGCAAGCACTCTGCGATGCAGCGCGAGCGAACCCACCTCGCCGGATCGTCCACCTGAGCAGCATGGCGGTCTATGGCGCCGCGACCGGGTCCGTGCGAGAAGATCACGCCGCCATTGCACCACTGAGCGACTATGGCGAAGCAAAGCTCACCTGCGAGCGGATCATGCTGAAATATGTGCATGATGGCGGCGACGCCATTATCCTTCGTCCAACCTGCGTTTTTGGTCCGGGCAGTATGCAATGGACCACGCGGATCGGACATCTGTTGCAGACCCGCCGGATCGGTGACCTCGGACCAGCCGGTGATGGATACTGTAATCTTGTGTATATCGACGACCTGGTTGTTGGCGTTATCCATGCCCTCGGCATCCCCTGGTGCTCAAACCGCAAGTTCAATGTCTCCACCGAGATGGGGCTCACGTGGAACCAATTCCTGGTCCGCTTCGCCAAGACGCTGGGGGCGACGCCGGTCAAGCGAATTCCGCAACGAAACTTGCGCTTGGAAAGCCGGCTTTTGGCTCCGGCGCGGCGAATCACAGACATCGGGCTGCGCCGGTTTGGCGTGCGGACAACGTTGGCCGAGGCGATCACTCCGTCACTTCTGGCGCTGATGGGCCAGGACATCCGAATCGATTCTTCAGCGGCGATAAACGTACTTTCGCTACCGCAAACCCCTGCGGAGCATATGATTGCGTCAGCGGCGGGATGGCTGAAGGGTGAAACACCGCCAGCAACGAGCTCCCGCGCCTGGATGGAGACCATCAGCTCGTGATCAACCCACCTCACTTAGATCCATCTGCGAGAAATCGCAAGACCGTGTTCCTGGCGTGTCCATATGGACAAGTTGGTGGCGGCATGGGCAGCATAATGGCCTATCTCGCATCGCTGGAATGCGATCCGACTGGTCGTTTTGATTTCAAGCGACTTGAATCACGCGGCGGCGGTCATATCGCAAGGTCGCCGTTCTATCTGATGGCAGCGGTAGGCCGCATTTTCCGCGAAGCCGCCGCCGGACGATTGGCAGTGGTCCACCTGAACTTAGCAGAGCGCGGCAGTGTCTATCGCAAGGCAGTCTTGCTAGCCGCCACCAAGCTGGCGGGTGGTCGGGTCCTCCTGCATCTCCACGCTGCGCAAATCGTGCAGTTCCACGGCTCAATGAACGTAATGGGCCGGCTTCTGCTTCGTCGGATGTTTCGCTCCGCCGATCATTGTGTCGTGCTGGGAGAGGTGTGGCGCCGTTGGGTTATCGACACGTTCAGATTGAGGCCCGGGCGGATCAGCGTCGTCTACAATGGTGTTCCCGCGACACGGGCGGTGGCACGCGCCAAGCCGGACGATGGCAAGTTCCGGCTGTTGTTCGTGGGCAACCTGCTGGAACGCAAGGGCGTAAAGGATTTGCTGCGAGCAGTCGCCTTGCCGACCCTGACGTCGCGTGACGTTGAACTAACAATGGCCGGTGGCGGCCCAGTCGAGACCTATCGCGAGATGGCTGCGGGTCTCGGTATTGGCGACCGTGTTAACTTCACCGGCTGGGTTAGCCAAGACGACACAAGGTCACTGATGGTGAACGCCGACGCACTGATCCTGCCGGCTTACGATGAAGGTCTTCCTCTGGTGATACTGGAGGCGCTGGCGTCCGGCACGCCAGTTATTTGCACTCCAGTGGGATCGATCCCAGAGGTGCTGGAGCAAGATAATACGGCGCTGTTCGTAACGCCGGGCGATGCCGCCGGCATTGCCGACGCCATTGCCGCGCTGATCGATGACCCTGCGGGCCGAAAGAGCCTCGCGGCGAACGGCGCCGCCATCTATCAGCGGCTATTTACCATGGATGCCTTCGTGCGATCGATCGGCTCGATCTATGCCGCCCTAGCACCACGAGACACCAACCAGCGGCAACTTATGTGGCCGCCCGCACAGGAGGTCGGCGATGATACAGTACGCTGACGATATTGTTCGCGGCGCAGTGCTTCAGGCACACATCTGCATCGTCGGCGCTGGGCCGGCTGGCATTACACTGGCCTTGGAGCTCGCGCGCAGTGGTCAGAGCATCCTGCTTATCGAGTCGGGTGACTTAGTCCGGAATGATCGGCAGCAGGAACTCAATGCTGGCGAGGTGGCGGATGTGGCGCTGCACAGCCCGCCCGACAAATACCGTGAGCGTCGGTTCGGTGGATCAACCTCGATCTGGGGTGGCCGTTGCGTGCCCTTCGACCCAATAGACTTCGAGAACCGCCCCTGGATCGACAACGCCGCTTGGCCGATTGCTTTTGCCGAGGTCGAGCAACACTATCCCATGGCCAACACGCTGTGCGAAGCTGGTGATTGTGAATACGATGCGCGGCTGGCGATAAAAGGCGGCATGCGTCCGATATTGCAGGGATTTACGCCAACGCATTTCGACCTGAACCGCATCGAGCGTTTCAGTTGCCCAACGAACTTTGGCGCTCGTTACGCCACCCGCCTACGCGCCGAACCGAATGTGAAAGTCGTACTTCGATCGACCGTGACCAAACTGCGGTGCGCTCGCGACGGTGCTCAGATCGAGCGACTGGATGTCAGCAACAGTCGCGACGTCAGCTTTACCGTAGTGGCGGACCAATTTATACTGGCAATGGGTGGTATCGAAATCCCTCGATTGTTGCTAACTTCTAACGATATCCATACTAGCGGCATCGGCAATGCAAACGACCTAGTCGGCCGCTACTACATGTGCCATATCGCTGGCACCGTCGGTAGCCTGCAGGTCGATGGTCCGCGGGAAGCAGTTTGGCACGGCTACGACGTCGCTGATGACGGCACCTATTGTCGACGGCGGATCTCCCTTCGGCCTGACGTCCAGGCTCAGCTTGGCGTCGGCAACGTCGTGTTCCGCCTGCATCATCCGCGTATCACCGATCCCTGCCATCGGACCGGGCCGCTTTCCGCCATCTACCTCGCCAAGCAGTTCATCAGTTACGAATACGCTAGGCGCCTCGTGCACGACGCTCCGTCCGCACGCTTCACATGGGCTCAGCATTTGCTCAACGCGGCGACAGATCCGTTGTCCACGACCCGGTTCCTTAGCCACTGGCTGAAGCACCGAATGCTCGCGGAGCGCAAATTCCCGTCGGTCATCATCCGGCCTCGGACCAACCTGTTCAGCCTGGATTTCCATGCGGAACAGGTGCCGAATCCGCTCAGTAGGATTGGTCTGGCTGGAGCGAGGGATCGATTTGGTAACCAGGTGGTTCGCGTTGATTGGCATTATACCGCCCAGGATGTGGAGACGGTTTCCCGTGCATTTGAGCTGCTGCGTGATGACCTGGCCGAACAGCGAATCGGAACCCTAGCGTTCGCCGCAGGCGAAGCCGATATCGAGGCGGTGGTGCGGCGCGACGGCGCCTATGGCGGCCATCACATCGGCACCACTCGAATGGCCGCCAGCTCGGCATCGGGCATTGTCGATAAAAATTGCAAGGTGTTCGGCGTGAACAACCTTTTCATTGCGGGAAGCGCGGTATTCCCCACCTCGGGCCAAGCCAACCCGACCCTGACTATTGTGGCGATGGCACTGCGGCTTGCCGATCACCTGCGCCAGGTGGCGGAGCGAGTTCCCGAGGTCACATTGCAAAAGGCGCTGGTAGAATGACAGTAACGGTCCAGCAGATCGTCTCCGCCGTCGATCGCTTCGTGGCTGCGACCTGGCGGCATATGTCCGGGGCGAATGCTGTTACGATTTTGTTGCTTTGGGCAACCGTGTTGCTAGCCGGGGTAGTTACGTATGCCCGCGCCAACCCAGGTAACTGGTCGTTACGCGGATTCGTTCGGCACTTGCTGCCATCAGAAATATTTTATCATCCGTCCGCACGGGCGGATTTCTTGTTCTGGTTGTCGCGACGCATCTTCATGCCGTTGCTTGTCTTGCCGCTGATAATATCAACATATGCAGCCGGGCATGTAGCGTATTCCATGCTCAGCTCTGTTCTAGGTGCGCCGGCACATCCCGCGGCGCCGGCAAGTCCGGCTATCCTGATCATATTCACGGTCACGATGCTGATCGCCTACGACCTGTCGTATTACCTGTATCATCGGACGCAGCACGCCATCCCCATCCTGTGGGAGTTGCATAAGGTGCACCACTCGGCCCAGATCATGATCGGCGTGACAAAGGACCGGGTTCACCCGCTTGACGAGATCATGAACCGTTGGTGGGACGGCTTAATTCCTGGCATTTGTTATGGTGTTTGGCTGTTCTTTGCACTGGATCCAGTTGAGGTTACCGTCTTTGGCATTAATGTCTATGTCCTGCGTAATATCATCCTGATGATGGATTTCGTTCGGCACACTCATTTGAAGCTGTCGTACGGGCGGTATTTGGACGGGATCCTGTTATCGCCGCATTACCACCAGCTTCACCACAGTATGGCGGTACGGCATTGGGACAAGAATTTTGGTCTGAGCCTCAGCATCTGGGATCGGCTCTTCGGCACCCTGGTCGTTCCCGAAAAGGATGAGGACTTCGTCTTTGGGCTGATTGAAGATGAGCACGATGAGTATCAGTCTCTTTACAAGCTTCATGTTGTTCCGCTGAAAAAAATTGCGGCGCGCCTGGTCAGAAGACGGCGCAGATTGCAAGCCGACCAACACGCCGGAGAAGCCGCATGAGCCTGCAGATTGAACTCGTGAAGAATGCGGCGCGCTTCACTGCCGTGCGCGATGCATGGCAACGGCTATGGAGCCGTGCCGGTGCCCATATCTTCCAGACGCATGACTGGGTCTCAGGCTGGGTTGCTGGGGTGAGTGATCGCCAGGAGATCCGAATTCAGATAGCGCTCGCCTGGGATGGTGACAACCTGGTTGGCATCATGCCCTGTGCGGTATACCGCCGGCCCGGTTTGCGAGTTCTGCAATGGGCGGCACAACCCTTCAGCGACTACTGTGACTGCGTTGTTGATCCGAACTACGGTCGGACTGCTGTCTTGCGGTTGCTGTGGAATAGCATGCGCAAAGCCGGCGGGTTTGACCTGATTAACTTTCAACAAGTGCGGCCAGACGCACAATGCCGAGACTTCCTCGACGCTATGAGTGAAGATGACGGTGCGTTGCAACCCGGCAGCCAGCAAGAACACTGCATGCGGATCGACAACCAGTGGTCGAACGGTGAAGCGTTCTTTCGATCCCTGAATAAGAAGGGCCGCAACAACCACACGCGTGGCAAGCGCATCCTGAATGAACTGGGAGGCGATCTGGCATTCCGGGTAGTCGAGTTCGGTCAGGCTGTTGACGATATGCCTGAGCGCAAGATGCCGGTAACTGAGATAATCGAGGATATTCTGCGACTGAAGGAGGCCTGGCTTCGGACGAGTGATCCAAAGTCCCCGCTCCTCGGACGCGACGGCCGCCTACTACGCTCGGTGCTCGATGCTGCCTGGAGGTCGGGGCTGGTGAAAATCTTCCTGCTGACCTGCGGCGGTAAGATTGCGGCAGGTTCTATTAATTTCGTCTATGCCGGCCGAATGGAAGCTTATCTCACAGCCTACGACGCCGCCTACGAGCGTGCCTCGCCAGGCACGATCTTAATTGTTGAATACACCCAGTGGTCGTTCGATCGCGATCTGCGGCATGTAGATTTTCTGCGTGGAGAAGAAGCCTTCAAATTCCGGATGGCTAACGCCGAAACATTGATCAGCAGCTTCAGCGGTGCGCAGACTTTGATTGGTCACCTCGCTGCATCCGGCCATCGCTGGTTTGCCCGGCGCCGCCGGCAGCAGCAGAGTGCCTCAGCATCCGAAACGGACACTGTACTGGAAGCGGTTGGCTGAGCGCGACCCAGCGGTTCGCGCCCGCCACTCATCCACCATCAGGCCGCGGCGAGCTTCTGGTTCACTGCAACGGAGCGACGGGAGGCCGTCCGGCACAGAAAGCGCGATAGGCGGCGCGACGAAAACCCGGCCCCATAGGCGAAACGCAGCAGCGGCCCAAAGCTGTTGGCGGCTGCCGTTCCGACGACGAAAAGCCCCGGCACGGACGTCTCAAAATTGCCTGACAGCACAGGCGATTTGTCCGCCAGCGCCATCTTTTTCATGAGTTGCGGGCTCAGGAAGTTCAACCGCCGCATATCGATCTTATATCCTGTTGCCGCGATGACATGGTCCGCCTCCACCGTTCTTTCGGTACCATCGTCCATCCGAAAATCAACACAAGCAACACCATCCCGAGCGATTGAACGCGCGATCTTGGCGCCAAGGAGAAGCGGCACGTTAGCCTCTACCTCCTCGCGAGAGGTCCAACCAGGTGCCGGGCCCAGATGCTTGCGAACGACCATATGCCGAAAGTCGCGGGGCATCTGGTGGAAAATTATGGGCGCTACCACGCACGCAAGCGACCGCCATCCGGTTCCCAGCCCAGATTCGGGTGCCTGGATCTTCTCCAGCAGGCTTCGCGACGTTGGTGGCCCGCAGAAGGCGATGCGGGGCTTGCGAGCCGCTACGGTGACATATGCGCCTTTTTGGCTCATAAGCGCGGCTAAGCCAATGCCCGACGCTCCGCCACCAATAATCAGAATATGTTGTCCAATAAACTTGTCTAGCAGATGGTGATCGGCGCTATGCGATACCAAAGGGCCAGATATCGTGTCGAGTTCCGACGGAATGTTATAGAAGCTTCGGATTCCAGCGGCGATGACGACGCGTTCGGCCGTGACAATTTCGCCATCATCCAAGTAAAGCACAAATCCGTTGCTTTCGCGCTCGACATTAGCCACCCACCGGTGATCCAGCAGCGGTACGAAGCGCTTCTGGAAGGCCACGCCGTAGTCCGAAAACACTTGCAAGGGAACAGGCAACCCCAAATCCTGATAAGGCAGGCGTTGATCGTGACAGTAGTGCTTCAGCGTAAAGGTACCGTCCGGATCCCAAAGATTCGAGGCAAAACCCTCGGATTTCAGCACCATACCGGCTGGCATACCGGTACGCCAGGTGTGCATCGGTTGGCCAAAAATCCGAACAGCGAGGCCCGCGGCGGTGAGATGGGCGGCGAGCGAAAGACCGTATGGTCCCGCACCTATAATCGCGACGTCGGTCATTTCGACCACCGGTGCCGTGTCCCAGATAACAACTCGAGTGGACTCATCACAAGCACCTCATCGCTATGTAAATCGCTTTTCTTGCCGTTGCGCCAATGGTCTACTGACGCATGGGCAACGTAAGCTCTGATCGCAGAATAAACCGCCTGTTGTCCAGTAACTCACTCGTATATGATGGCAAGGACATGCAAGCTGTGCCTCTTCAACTCACGACCGGCTTCGAAGCGCCATCGGTACTGGCGGATACCGCGCGCCCGCCACATCCGGCCTGTGCGAGTGCGTCTACACAACCTCCGGACGCAATTCGTGCGCCGGTTCGTGATCCACATATCTTACTCGCAACCACGGGCAGGCTTGCGTCAACGGCTCGCGTGGCGATGGAGTTACGGGCCGCAGGCGCTACCGTTAGCCTGCTTGCGCCCGCCAACCATCCAGCAATGACCCTAGACATTTTGTCGCACAAGTTGATCTACAGCGCAGTTTTTCCACAGGCTACGCTGGAGACGGCGTTGCGGCGCCTCATGCCCGATGCGGTGGTCCCCTGCGATGAACGCACGGTTCGCGATCTTCACGCAGTTCAACGGTCCTCGCAACATCGCAGTGTACGGGACGTCGTCGAACGTTCGTTGGGCCCTCCGTCCAGCTATCCAACGGTTACATCACGTGCCGAACTACTGGCGCTTGCTCGCCAGCTCGGTGCCCGCACTCCAGCCTCGTTGCCGCTACAAAATAAAGCGGCGCTGGATCAATGGATCCGCCAGAACCCCGTGCCGTTCGTGCTGAAAGCCGACGGCAGTTGGGCCGGGTTTGGCGTGCGCATCATCTCGGATGGCAATGTCGCGCATGCGGCACTGAAGCAAATGACACAGCCCGTCAGCGGCTACCTGGCGATACGTGAGATGCTGCTGGAGGGCGATAATTTTAGTCTGCGTGCCTGGTTGCGGCGCGATCGGCCGGTGATGTCTGTGCAAGGCTATATTGACGGTTGGCCGGCAAATATCGGCGTCGCCTGCTGGAAGGGCGAAGTGCTTGCGGCTACCTGCGTTAGTCGGTGGCGACCCTGTCGGCGACCGGCCCGTCCACCGTTGCACGCATCATTCAGAATCCAGAAATGGTTGATACCGCTCAACGCATTGTGCGGGCTCTGGGCCTTTCGGGTCTGATTGGATTTGACTTCATGATCGAAGCCGCGAGTGGTTTTGCCTATTTGATTGAAATGAACCCTCGGAACACCCCGATCTGCGCTGTACGGCTAGGGCCGGGGCGGGATCTGCCGGAGGCGCTGGTCGCACAACTAGCCAATAGACCAGTGCGGGAGCGGCCACCGAGGACCGACCGCGACATCATCGCCTACTTCCCCGATACGTGGCGACAGGACCCATCAAGCAGGTTCTTGCAAAGCGGTTATCACGATGTCCCGTGGGAGCAACCGGAACTGATGCGGATACTCATGCAGCCAGAACTGCGGGAGCGTTATTGGTTCATGCGCAAGCTTAGCAAATTGCGGCAGCGCTTGCGGCGCGGCAGCGGACACGTGACCTGACCTTAAAAAGGTCGCTTCGCGCCACGGCACCAGCGAAAGGACCTGCAATTATTCTTGAAAAGCAGCGCCCGATGCGCGACGGCAAGATCTGACTAACAACGGGCGCGGCGGGAGGTTTTTGGTCTCCAGACAGCCACAAGGCAGTGTTCATTTACTGGATGTAGACGGAGCTTGAGTCCATTAGGGCGTCGGCTATCGTCGACGGATACTCGTGCACCGACTAGACAACCCTGTCGGGAACCAACGACTGCCCAGGATCGGTTACCACCCCGGGAAGGTTTCCTTTCGGCGCCACGACGTTTGCGTTCACGCCGGAACTGGCGGCCACTATCGGATCAAATCCACTAGCCTATCGGCCACCATAGCCGTTGGGTCTGCCCTTGTCCGTACAGCGGCAAACTGTGACGTTCGGACCGATCTGCCCGACTTTAACGGCCACCTGCTAAACGGCTTGCGTAACTGCTCAACCGGGCTGAATTACAGATTGCCCGTCTAGGACGGCCCGAATTGCCTGATATGCGTCTAGTCCCCGGCGTGCGGCAGTGCCGACCACCGATCGCAAGGCGGCGAACAGATCGGCACCCCAGTGGGAGCGGAAGCCGCCGGTGACCTTGCGGTAGGTGGCTGTAGGCCGCAACTCCTGTTCGCTGCTGTTGTTGTCCGGCGGCGCATCGGGATGTTCGAGGAAGGTAAACAAACGGCTGCGTACTTTGCCGTAACGTTTGCGCAACTGTTTGCCGTGTCGATTGGTTGGCGCCAGCACCATGACCGTATTGAGTTCGTGATCCAAGCGGCGCAGGTAAGCCCGGCGCGTACTTTCGGCCAAAGTCTTGCGTCGCCGCGCCAGGACGACCGCACGGAGCAGCAAACCCTTCATACGCGGCGCAAAAACCGTATCCCCGGCCTCAATGGCGAATTCGCAGTCGCGTAGCTGGTGCGCCAGGCAGATCTGCCCGGTCAATCAGCGTTGAATAGTTTCCAGTTAACAGCGTCCAAAAGTTTCCACTTGGTCAGGCTGCTTTCGGTTGTTTCTGCCGCTGCTTGAAGCGGAACGAATCGTTGCCGGTTTCCAGGATATCGCAGTGGTGGGTGATGCGATCGAGCAAGGCTGTGGTCATCTTGGCATCGCCAAAAACCGTCACCCATTCGGCAAAGGACAAGTTGGTGGTGATGATCAACGAGGTCTTCTCGTAAAGCTGGCTGATCAGGTGGAATAACAACGCACCGCCGGAGGCGGGGAACGGCAGATAGCCCAGTTCGTCGATGATGACGGCGTCGGTCTGCACCAGTTGGCGGGCCATATTCCCGGCCTTGCCCTGTTGTTTCTCCCGCTCCAATTGGTTCACCAGATCGACGGCGTTAAAGAAGCGCACGCGTTTGCCCTGATGGATGGCGGCCACGCCCAGAGCCGTCGCCAGATGAGTTTTCCCGGTACCGGTTCCACCCACCAGGATCAGATTGTGCGCGGTTTCCATAAACCCAGCGCTGGCCAGTTGCTGGATCTGCGCCTGCGGCAAAGGCGTTTCCGCCCAATCGATCCCGGTCAGGTCCCGATGCACCGGGAAGCGTGCCGCCTTGAGTTGATAGCGCAGGCTGCGAACCTGCCGATCGGCCAGTTCGGCCTCGATCAGCCGGTCGAGCCAGGCTTCGGGTTGCACCGGCCGTCGCGGCCCCTCGGCCAGCAACTCGCTCCAGGCCGTCGCCATGCCATACAGATGCAGCGCATTGAGCTGGGCCAGCCGATCAATGCCGGGCGGGTTAGTGGAGGACATGGCTCACCCCGCGCAGATGGTCGTAGCGGGCGCAATCAGCGAGCGGTTCGGTCTGGAGCTTCAGCATGTCGGGCACGTTCAGCATGATCGGCTGACCGGGCGCGATCAGCCGACGCATCTCGTTCAGCACGACCGAGGCGGTGACGACATTGCCGTCCAGCACCAGTTCGCAGGCCACTTGCAGCGGTTCCAGCCCGACCTCACGCGCCATCAGCAGCAACTCGACGAAGGCGCGGTCCCCTTTGGGCTGCTTGAGGATGTGATCCCGCACAAGCTGGATGGCGATCGGCAAGTCCCATTCGCGGAACGGCACGCCATTGCGCAACGCGCCGGGCTTGCGTTCCAGGATCGGCAGGTAGTGCCAGGGATCGCAGATCAACTGATCACGCCCGAAGCGGCGCGCGTGTTCGGCGATCACCGCGCCATCGGCGACGACGCGGATCTCGGTCGCGGTGCTGCGCACCGAGACCGCCCGACCAGCAAACGCCGCCGGAACGCTGTAGCGGTTGCGGTCCAGCACCACGAGGCAGGTGCTGGAGACCCGCAGCATATGCTCCACATAGCCATCGAACGGCGCGGTGATCGGCCGTAAAGCAAGCTGCTCGGTAATGAAGCAAGCGGCGATCGACTGCTCCGGGGTCACCGGATGCTTGCGCTGCCGCCAGTTCCCGGCAGCGCGTCGCCAGCCATGCGTTCAACGCCTCGAAGCTGGCGAACCGCGCCAGTGGCGTGAACAGCCATTCGCGGATGTTGCCGACCTGGTTCTCGACCTGGCCCTTCTCCCAGCCTGACGCCGGCGTGCAGGCGACCGGCTCGAACAGATAGTGGTTGGCCAGCACCATGAAGCGGCGGTTGAACAGCCGGTCCTTGCCGGTGAAGATTGTATCTACAACCGCCTTGAGATTGTCATACACCATGCGCTGCGGCACGCCGCCGAAGAAGGCGAAGGCGCGGTTATGCGCGTCGAACACCATCTCCTGGGTCTCTCTGGGGTAGGCCACGACGAACATCTGGCGGCTGAACGTCAGCCGAAAATGCGCGACCTTGATGGTCTGCATCACGCCAGCGAGCTCGACATGCTCATGGCTCCAGTCGAACTGACAGACCTCGCCCGGCGCAAATGCCAGCGGAACATAGGCTTGCGTCAGGGCCGGGCCGGATTTGGCTGCCTTCCAGCGCTGCACGAACCGCTGCACGCTGTCGTAGGCACCGCGATACCCCTCGGCCTGCAAGCCCTCGAACAACCGACGCGCGGTGCGCCGCTGCGCTTTGGGCAGCAGGCGTTCGGTGCGCAGCCAGGTCTCCAGCGTCTCCTGGAACGCTCCCAGCATCGGCGTCGGCTGCTTGTGGCGCTGGTAGACCGGTTCGCGACTGGGTCCGGCAATGCTTGCGAACCGTCGGGCGAGACAGCTTCAGGTCACGCGCGATCGAACTGATGCTCTCCTTGCTGACCAGATGACGGCGCCGGATCTCGGCAATCATATCCATGAACAACACCCCAGATTCTCCGGCAAAACCGCCGGATGATCGCATGGACCAGGGTGGAAACTATTGGACGCTGTTTACCCCCGGAATCTGGAAAGTTTTGCACGCTGTTTTAGAAGCAGATCTGCCCGAGGTCGGCGTGGCCCTGCCGAGTAGGTGGGGACGTTGCCGCCTCCACCCCTCACAGACCCGGACGTGCAGATTTCCCGCATCCGGTTCTTCATGGGAGAGTTTCGCTTGGGACGGCGTATCGGCGAATGATGCGTGCTGGTGGCAGGGGATGGCGGCTCAGTAGCTCGTGCAGACGGTCCCAGCGGTAATTCCCGTGTCGCCCTCTGCGCGATAGCCACTTTTTCCAGATCCGCTCCACCTGATGGAGATACCATCGGATCCGACGTCCGTTTCCGGTGATGCCGTAGTAGCCGTAATGGCCACGCAGCATCGCGGACAGGTGGGTATGCTGCTGGTGGATGGGCTGGTGCCGATTACGCTGGCACCACTCAGTCACCGCCGCCAGGGCGCGGGCAAACCGTCCCTTTGCCGTCACCTGCCGCACCACGTTCTTGCCGTTCCGGGACTTTCCCCACACGTGGGTGAAGCCCAGAAAGTCGAACATGGACCCGCTCGTCGCCGGATGGCACTGGCCGTCCGGGCGTCGAAAGCGGAAGTCGATGAACCGCGACTTTTCCGGATGGAGGGTAAGTCCGAACCGGTTCAGTCGCTGGCCCAGGACGTCGAAGACCCGCTTTGGCGTCGAGGTGATCCGTAAGCGCTGCGGCGACAGCCGGGCTGGATTTGAGTTGACGATTGGCGCGGATGCTGATCCGGCGGTTATGCTGCTGCGCTGGTGACTGTAGCGGATGTGCTGGCTGTCCAGTTCCAGGGCAGCAGCGTGTGCAGTTCATTCCGCTTTGTGCGCCCTGACACAACGCGTTCCAGAACGTCGGCCAGGTATGCCATTGGATTGACGCCGTTCAGCTTTGCCGTCTGGATCAGGGTCATGGCAATTGCCCAATGACGAGCCCCGAAATCATTGCCCGCAAACAACGCATTTTTGCGCGTGAGCGTATTCGGCCGGATTGCGCGCTCAACCACATTGGTATCCATCTCGACACGGCCGTCGTCGAGGAAGATCACAAGCCCGGGCCAATGTCGGATCGCATAGCGCATGGCCTTGGCCAGATCCGATACCGCCGAGACACGCCCAATATGATCCTGCAACCAGACATGCAGAGCATCGACAATAGGGCGGCTTCGCTCCTGGCGAACGTGTCGTCGGTGTTCCGCAGGATGCCCACGGATCTCGGCTTCGATGGCGTAGAGTTCACCAACTTTCGCCAGCACCCAGGCGGCGAGCGGTGACTTCGTTGAGACATGGAACTCGTAGAAGGCGCGCCTCATGTGCCCTCCTGCCACGCCCAGCAGAATGCCAGCGTCACAGAACTGTCCGGCCGGTCCAAGGCCAGCCGCTTGAAGCCGTTATAGCCATCGACCTGAAGCACGCCATGGAACGCGGCCAGGTGCGCGGCCGGGCGGCTGCCCTTGCGGTCCTCGGTGTAGACATAGGCGGCCATCGGGTGGGTGGGTCCGGCCCACGGCCGGTCGTCGACCGCATAGCACCACAGCCGCCCGGTCTTGGTCCGGCCGCGACCCGGATCGAGCACCGGCAGGGTGGTATCATCGGCAAACAGCTTGGGGCACGACAATGCCGTGCTGGCCAGCAGGTCATACAGCGGCGTCAGCCACCAGCAGGCACGGCCCACCCAGTTGCTGAGCGTCGAACGGTCCAGCACGATGCCCTGACGCGCCAGCATCTGCGACTGGCGATACAGCGGCAGGCTGTCGCAGAACTTGCTGACCAGCACATGGGCGAGCATCGCCTCGGTCGCCATGCCGTTGTCGATCGGCCGCTCCGGCGCCGGGGCGACCACGACGGCACCTTCGCAGGTCCGGCAGGCATAACGCGGACGGCGGATGACCCGCACGCGCAGTTGCGCGGGCACGATGTCGAGTTGCTCACTGCGCAGTTCACCGATCGCATGCATCGCACCGCCACAGCAGGGACAGTCGCGGTGTTCAACGTCGATCACCACGTCATAGCGCGGCAGGTGGGCCGGGAGCGCACCGTGGTTGCGGTTGGGGCGCGCCTCACGCCGCTGGCGTTGCGTGTCCCCGGCCGCCTCCGCAGCCTCCCGCGCGGCCTCGTTCGCAGCCACCGTCTGCTCCAGGTCCTCCAGTCCCAACTGCAACTGGTCCGCGCTCAATTGCTCAGAGCGACGCCCGAACTGATGGCGCAACAGACGCTGGATCAGCAGCCGCAGCTTATCGTTTTCTGCCTGATAGTCTTGCACCACCGCCTGCAAGCTCGTCTGCTGCTGTTCGGCCGCAGCAACCAATTCGCGCAGCATCTGCTGCAACGTTGCAGGATCGTCGGGCAGCGTGGAGAGATCGATGTGCACGCCCGCATCATGATCAACACTGGCGAATCGGCGCCAATGACTCCGGCGTGATCAGCCCGCCAGTTCCGGTCTTCGCCGCGCTACAGGCGCTCGCCACTCGCAGCCATCGAGCAGCGCGGTCAATTGGGATGGGGTCAAGGCAATCCGTCCGCTCGAGGTGGTCGAGGGCCAGACGAATTGGCCCTGTTCCAGCTTCTTTGTCAGCAGGCACAGGCCGATACCGTCATGCCAAAGCAGCTTGATCAGCCCGGCGCGACGACCACGAAAGGCATAGAGCGCACCGCTGAACGGATCCTCGGCCAGTCCTTGCTGCACCAGCATGGCCAAGCCTGCCATACCCTTGCGCATGTCGGTCACGCCGCAGGCCAGATAGACACGCACACCAGGTGGCAGGGCAATCATCGTTCGGCCAGGGCCTCAAGCACACGACGCAGTGCTCGTCCGTCCACATGGGCATCCACGCGCAGGCTGACACCACTCGTCAGCACAATCTCGATCACCCCCGACGAAGGCGACAGCGCTCCCGGAGCCGCCGCCTCCAGTCCAGGGCGTTGTGGATCCGAAGCCTCTGGGTGTTGCCGCGCAGGCATCGTATCGACCTGGGCAAAGCCGGGTGCCGCGCGAGACAGCACGGTCATTGGACCGCTCAGCAGGTGCTGGCGCCAAGTGTAAAGCTGTCCGCTGCTGATGCCATGCTTACGCACCACTTCAGTCGGGGTCAGATCCGGACCAAAGCTTTCGGCCACTATCGCGCGCTTCTGCTCCGGCGTCCAAACCCGACGTCGCTCGCCCCGCGTGATCACCTCGATACGCTGACTGCGACTACTCTTATGACTTATCTTATGAGCGTCCTCAGGGTCGGACAGGGGCACAGCAGGGTCAGCGGCGGTGGCGTTTCCATGACCAAACACCATCACAGCGCCTCTAACCAACGCAATGTGTCACCGCCGTATCGCTTACGGTGATCCTCGAACGCCATCACCAGGTAGAGTAGGCGGCTAGCGAGTTGCCGATATCAGCACTTTTCTATCCGCCCCTCCCCCAAACCGGGCGTGCGCCTTTCGGAGCACCCGGCTTTCCAGTGTCGTCCGAAACCGCGGTCGAAGCACCCCGCGCCGGCCGTCCTGCGTGGATGTCGGCGTGGCACGTGCGGCACGTCGCCAGCGTTTTGCGCTGACGGGCCGCCATGATCTCGACCCAGAAGGGCCGAGTGTTGCGGCCCCCGCGTTGCAGATCCTTCAGGGCTCGCACATGGTGCACCTGGATGTCATCCTGAGGACCGCTAGTTCGCAGGTGTTGGCCAGGAGCCGTTGTTCGAGTTCCGTCCGAGGCCCGCAAATGTGCAGAGGCGCGTCGTCAAGCACTGCCTTCGTGTTCCGCGCCAGCGTGATGCCGCCCCACCTTGCTATCAGGGGCCTTTTCCCGTCTGCGCGCTCAACCACGAC
>CAWISS010000014.1:0-619541 GCA_963838815.1 uncultured Alphaproteobacteria bacterium
AGCCGGGTGCTCCGAAAGGCGCACGCCCGGTTTGGGGAGGGGCGGATAGAAAAGTGCTGATATCGGCAACTCGCTAGCCGCCTACTCTACTGCAACATCTACGTGCGCTCGGCGGCGGCGGGGGAGCGGGTCATGGCCTCGGTGACAGCCTTCCTGCAAGGCAAGCTCCGGCTCAAGGTCAACCAGGAGAAGAGCGCGGTTGCCCCGGTCGGGGACCGTCAGTTCCTCGGCCACCGGCTGGGAAGAGGCGGCAGTCTTGGTATCGGGGGTAAAAGCCTGAAGCGCGCCAAGGACCGCCTGCGGGACACCACGCGCCGCAACCGAGGCGTATCCTTGGAGCGGGTGATCGAAGACGTGAACCGCTTCACGGTGGGCTGGGTGAGCTATTACCGCGACGCCAATAGCCGAACGGTGCTGAGGCAGATCGACCAATGGCTGCGCCGCAAATTGCGGTGCGTGCGCCTCAAGCACTGCAAGAACCCGGCGACGATTGTTGCCTTCCTACGGAAGCAGGGGGTGCGCGAGAAGCCAGCGCGACAACTGGCCTCGTCGGGAAAAGGATGGTGGCGGCTGGCCTCTACCGAACAGACCAAGCAGGCCATGCCCAACGCGTGGTTCGAGGAACTCGGACTGGTCGGCCTGGAACAACGCCACGTCGCGTCGAACCGTGTCGGAAACCGCCGTGGTAAGTACCCGTACGCCCGGTGGTGTGAGAGGGGGACAAAGCGAGGTGTCTCCCTACTCGATTTTGATTTCACAGGCGAAAGTCGTGGGTCACCGGGCCAAGCCCCATAGGCGCTAAAATAGTGTTTGACCCGCCGCGGATCGGCATGGCTCTGGGAGCCGATGCAGAACCCAGCGCCGCTCCACACTGACGAATTTCCCACGCTTCTGGCCCGCCTGCCGTCCGATCTAGAGCTTGATCGTCTGGCAATCGAGCACAAGGCGATCCGGCGCGGTCGCAAGATCAAACGCGCCGACGCCCTGCTGCGGCTGGCCTTGGCTCACGGACCGGGCGGCATGTCGTTGCGTGACGCCGCGGGTTGGTCGGGAGCGCTGGGTTTGGCCACCCTGAGCAATCCCGCGGTGAAATACCGCCTCGACACGTCCGTGGACTTTCTCAAAGCCATCGTGGATCACCTGCTGGCGGCAAGATCGGCCAGCCAGACGCTGCACTGGCCGGGCCGCACGATACGCGTGGCCGATAGCACCAGCCTTTGCCAACCGGGCAGCCAGGGCACCGATTGGCGCGTGCATGGCGTCTTCGATCTCGCGACCGGCGGCTTTTCGAACCTGGAGCTGACCGACGGCACAGGCGGTGAAACTTTGAGCCGCGGCGCACCGGTGGCCGGCGAGGTGCGCATCGCTGACCGCGGCTACGGCCACGCCAAAGCCTGGCACAAGGTCCGCCAGGACAGCGGTGAGACAGCCGACCTGATCGTGCGGATGAAGTGGAACAGCTTCAGCCTGACCGGCAGGGACGGCGCGCCGTTCGATCGGATCGATCACCGCGAGATCCTGCCGGACGATCGGCTGGCGCATCAGATCGCCGTCCGAGCCAAGCTCCGGCGGGGTGTCTTCGTGCCGATCCGGCTGATCATCTTGCGCAAGGCCGCCGCAGCCGTAACGCGGCGGCACAGCAAATCCTTCGCAAGCGCGCCAAGGAAACGCAAACCCCATGTCCCTGACCATCCATCAGTTTTGGGTGGGTTGAGTTGGCGGGTAAATCGACGTGTGATGTGAGGTGTCCGTCTTTGGTTGGGGCGGATGCGGATCGTGAGTGGGATCAGGCGGATAGCGGATGGGCTGATTGAGGAGTTCAAGCGTGTCCTGCCCTGGCAGCGCAAGACGCAGCGCGACAACCTGGCACTCCTGACGGCTACCATGCTGGATGTTCGCAGCGCCAACCTGATGGATTTGGCGGCGGCGCTTCCGCGCGCAGCGGAGCGCGCTGACATGCGCTACCAATGGATTGCGCGCGTGCTGGGCAACGGGCTGATCGACCCTGACGCGGTGATGGAGCCGTTCGCGTGCGAGGTGCTCGACCGCGCTGCGTCGGCCGATGGACAGCCGGTCGTGCTGATCATGGACCAGTCCAAACTGTCCGACCGCCATCAGGTCCTGATGCTGGCGCTGCGGTACGGTGAGCGCGCCTTGCCGCTGGCTTGGCGGGTCGAGGCGACCGAAGGGCCGATCGGCTTTGACGTGCAGAGGGAGCTGCTCGAAGCGGTTGCGTCTTGGCTGCCCGAGGCAGCGCAGGTCTGCCTCATGGCGGATCGCTTCTACGGCACTGCCGACCTGATCTCGTTGTGCCAGGACCACGGTTGGGACTACCGCTTGCGCCTCAAAGGCAACCTCGTGGTCAACCAGGGCCGCAAGAAGGCCAAGACCGGAGCCCTTGCGGACGCTCACGTCTTCAGGCTTGTAGATGTCCAACTCACGGCCAAGAAAGCCACCACCAACATCGGCATCATCCGCGATCCCGGCCATGATGAGGCATGGATCATCGCCATGTCGGCGAAGCCGAGCTATCTCAGGACATTGGACTACTCGTCGCGCTGGGCGATCGAGCCAATGTTCTCGGACTTCAAGTCGCGCGGCTTCGGCGTCGAGGACACGCAGATCCTGCATCCCGACCGCCTCGCGCGCCTGCTGCTCGTCATGGCGCTCGCGCTCTACTGCGCAGTTTCGACCGGGCAATGGGACGCCGAGAACCATCCGACCCCGGCCGAAAAAAACTTCCGAAGCATCAACCGAAGAAGGTCGCGCGCTCCAGAACGTCCTGGTTCACGAGAGGCCTGCGGCGCATTGCCGAACTCCTTCAAGCCGCCATGCCCCTACCAGCCCTCTGGTCAACATGAAACTGATGGATGGTGAGCCCCATGTCCTATACCCGAGGAGATCGTTATTTTAGCGCCTATGGGGCTTGGCCCCATAGCTATCAGGATAAGAGCATACCCGGAGAAAATTGTCGCTTTCGTCGGCGTTTCGAGTCCGCGACCAGTCGGTAGACGCGGGCGTCGGCGCTGAACAAGGCGGACAAGCCGTATCCGCACAAAGCGGGCCGGATGGCATCGATCGCCAGTGTGCAAGCGCGCCATAGCGAGCCGCGTCCGCCGGTTGCCATGTCCTCAGGGGGAAGATGCCAGGAAATCCTGGCAAATGTCTTCGCTCAGCATCAGCATGATTAGGTGCGCATATAGCCAACACATGCCGCCGGCGGTGGTGCGGGTCGGCAACCGGTCGATAAGGATCAGCGACTTCAGGCGCTTGAATGCCAGTTCGATCTGCCAGCGCATCCGTCAGGCGGCGCAAATCTCGCCGGCGGGGATGTCGCCCGGCAGCGTGGTCGCCAGGACCATGAAGCCCGCGGCGACCAGGCTGCGCGGGTCGAGCGTGTCCTGGTGCTTGCTGGCGGTGCGCTTGAGCTTCGTGCGGTTGGCCGCGGCCTTGTCCGCCGGCAGCGGCACCACGATCAGCCGCAGCGGGCTCGTCGCGGGCTGCCCGGAGCGGCCGGCCGCCGCCTGCACTGCGACCTCGCGCAAGCCGGCACCGGCCCCGGGCGCCTGCATGAAACCGATCGGATGGAATGGGTTGGCGTCCAGGTCGCGCCGTGCCAAGGCTTTCCAGCCGACCCGGACGATGAACCCCCGCGCCTGAGCGCCGCCGGCTGTCAGACAGGCCCACAGTTCCTTGGCCTTCGCATAGCCGCGGTCGGCGATCAGCACCTCGTCGGTGACAGGTGCGCATCGCAGCAAGAATTCCGCGCCGCTCCGGCCGGTCACTTCGACATGGCTGAAGCGGCCCAGGCCCAGTTCGTAGACCGCGTGCAGGCGCCAGTCCGTGCCTTGCTGCCGGGCTGGCTCAGGCTGCTGGCGTCGGCGACGCGCAGGCACCGGCCGGACCAGATCGACGCCGGCTCGGCCGGCTGGCCGGCCAGCAGCCGGTGGGCCACGGCGGCCAGGAAGCTGGCCGAACGGTGCAGGCGTTCGTTCAGCGACTGCGCGCAAAGCTCCGCAATGCCGTTCAGGTGCGCCCAGGCTGCGGTGTCCTGCAAGGTTTTGCCGCCGGGGCCGCGCGCCAGCGCCAGCCGCAGCAGCGTCGCGCCATCCCCGAGGCCATTGTCGCGGCGGCGTTGGATGGCACCAGTACTCAGGGCCAGCTTGTCCAGGTCCAGATCGGCGGGAAGCCGGGCCGCCAAAGCAGACCAAGCCTCCCAGCAGGGAAATGGCATCGTCTGCATCGCCGCTATGAATCGTATCGATGCGCGTCGCAGGAAGCATTATTTTCCGCCTGTCCGGCTTATCCTAATAGCTATGGGGCCAAGCCCGGTGATGCTGGGTGGACGGCTCCCTGACGGCATCGATGTGCCAAACTGATCCGTGTCGACAGGACATCTGAGAGGAGCCGTCCGCCATGCATTCTATCATCATCGGTCTGGATATCGCCAAGAGCGTCTTCCAACTGCACGCGGAAAATGCCAGCAATCGCGTCGTATTCCGCAAGCGTCTGCGGCGTACTGCGCTGGAGGCATTCTTGACAGCGCCACCCCCGCCGTGATCGGCATTGAAGCCTGTGGCTCGTCGCATCACTGGGCACGGCGGCTGAGCCAGCAGGGCCATGCGGTGCGGCTGAGCGCGCTGACCGCTTGTCGCTGCATCGGTCCGCGTCGCGGCCCGATCCCGGCGGAATACGCGAAACCCTTTGCCTGCCCCCGGACTTGATCCGGGGGTCAAGCGCAACAAGAACGCCGCGCGCGACGCCGAGGCCATCTGCGTCGCCATCCAGCGGCCCGGCATGCATTTCGTGCCGATCAAGACTGTCGAGCAACAATGCGCCCGCGCCCTGGAAGCCAGCCGCGATCTGCTGGTGCGCCAGCACACGCAGCTGATCAACGCCCTTCGAGGCACGTTGGCCGAGGTCGGCGTCGTCGCTGCCCAGGGCATCGCTGGTTTCCAGGCCCTGGCGGCGAAGATCGACGCCGGCGATGGCGCCATCCCGGCGGCGCTGCTGCCTGGCCTGCGCCCGATGCTGGAACAAGTACCACAACCTAGCCGGCCCGATCGACACACTGGCGAAGCAGATCGCGCAAACCGCCCGGCAGAATAAGGACTGCCGCCGGCTGATGAAAATCCCCGGCATCGAACCGCTGAGCGCCCATGCCTTCGTGGCGGCGATCGGTGACGGGAAGCAGTTCCGCTCTGCGCGTGACTTTGTCGCCTGGGTGGGGCTGACACCGAAGGAAGCCTCCAGCGGCGAGAAGCGCCGCTCCGGCAGCATCAGCCGGCGTGGCGACGAACGCTTGCGCCGGCTGCTGGTGCTGGGGGCCAGTTCCATCATTCGCCAGATCCAGGCCAAGCCAGAGAAGGCCAGCCCCTGGATCCGGGGTATCCTGGCTCGTCGCCTGACCCGGGTGGCGGTCGTCGCTCGGCCTGCCGCCAGGCTTGACCCGGTGGGCCGCCAAGAACGCGCGCATTGCGTGAGCGCTTCTCGCCTCGGGGCAGGATTATCGCCATCACGATCCGCGCGACATGCGGTGCCGGTGTTTCGTAGCGCATCTGCGTAGATGGGCAGATACCAGATGCGATGGAGCGTAACACCCCATGACCGCGTGCCAAGACCACGCAATTCTCGTGCACGAGTGAAGGTCTTCCGCAAGCTGTCGTAGACGCCCGCAGACCTCATGCTATGCTTGTTGTCGTGCTGGGTTGGCCTGTTACGGCGTGTCAACTTCCAGGCCGCTTAAGAACGACCTAGAAACCATGTAGGGAACCGGACCATGGAATTAGGCTATTTCGCGATGCCATCGCATCCTCCCGAGCGCGACCTCAAGGAAGGCAACGAATGGGATCTGCAGACCTTGCGCTGGTTGGATGAACTCGGTTTCGACGAGGCGTGGATCGGCGAACACCACACCTCTCCGTGGGAGCCGAATCCGTCGCCGGACCTGCTGCTGGCGCAGTCCTTCCGCGAGACCAAGCGTCTACGGATGGGGCCTGGCGGCATCCTGCTGCCGTACATAATCCGGCCGAGCTGGCGAACCGGATCGCCTTTCTTGATCATCTTTCCGGCGGACGGCTGAATTTCGGCATTGCCGCCAGCGGCCTGCCGAGTGATTGGGCGCAGTTCAATGTCGATGGCATGTCTGGGGTAAATCGCGACATGACGCGCGAGTCCCTGGATATCATCCTGCGTCTGTGGAGCGACGAAAACTCGTTTCACCATGAGGGCAAGTTCTGGACGATCGACAAACCCAATCGAATGAACTCCACGCTTGTGCCGCACCTGAAACCAGTTCAGGCGCCGCATCCGCCGATCGGTGTTGCTGGCCTGAGCCCAAACTCCAGCACCATGAAGCTCGCCGGTGAACGAGGCTTCCTGCCAATGAGCCTCAATCTGAACGCTGGCTATGTGGGCAGCCATTGGCAGGCTTATGAGGAAGGGGCACGTTCGAAGGGACTCACGACGCGACGTTCAAGCTGGCGGCTGGTGCGGGAAGTATTCATTGCGGAGACCGATGAGGAAGCCTTTCGTCTGTCCGCCGGTGGCATGATGGGCCGGATGATGAACGAATACCTGCTGCCGCTGTTCCGGGATTTCGAGTTCACGCACTACTTCAAGCACGATCAGACCGTGACCGACTCCGACGTCACCGCTGAATATTGCGCTCGGCACAACTGGTTGATCGGCTCACCCGCCACGGTCGCCCAGAAGCTGGAAGCGATGTGGAACGAAGTCGGCGGCTTCGGCACGCTGCTTGTGTTGGGCTTCGACTATGCCGATACACCGGACGCCTGGCATAATTCGTTGCGGCTACTTGCACAAGAAGTCGCACCGCGCGTGAAGCACTTGCAGGTGCATTAGGGGATGCAAGGGGTTGGCGCGGCACGGTCGTACTGCCGCGGCGGCGTCAAGCTGGGCACCGCCGGGCGTGCTCGCGTTACGGGCACTTTCCCCGCGGCAGAACGTCCGTGACATCATTGGCCGAACCGCTTCGGATACAGGCTGAGCACAACCTCTACACTACCCAGAAAGGGTTGACGAAACGCTCGCATGCCCTCCTGGAGGAAGCGAAACAATTCTTCGCCGGTTATACCGCCGCCGTGGGCGTGCCGTTCGTCGATGGCGCCCTGGTGTTCCCCATGTTTATCAAAAGCGGCATTGAGGGTTGACTCTGGGGCGGTGCCCAGCACGAGCAGAGCGCATTGCAGCGACAGCGGCAACACAGTCGACCTCCTTCCCATCCACCGGGGAAGCGGCGAACCACCACCCAGCCGGTCACTCGATGGCGTCGATGCTCGGAAGAATTGCTGTAGCTTCGATCTCCACGCGGGCCTCGCGTTCCACCAGGGCGACAACCTGCACCAGCGTCATGGCTGGATACCAGCGACCAAGCGTGTCGCGATAGACGGCTCCGAGGGCCGGCAGTGAAGCGCGATATTCCTCGATATCCACAACGTACCAGGTTAGCCGAGCGATGTGTTCGGGCTTGCCGCCGGCCTGCCCCAGCACCGCCATGACGTTGCGCAGCGCCTGCGCCGTCTGGGCGACAAAGCCTGCCGGAAAGCGGCCCTCCTGGTCCCAACCGATCTGGCCGCCGATCATCACCACGCGACCGGTTCCGGCGATGCCGTTGCTGTAGCCGCGCGGCACCGGCCAGCCCGGCGGCTGCAGGACCGTAAGGTCGGTCACGCCGCACGAACCCCGGCATCTTTCGGCGCAGCCTCAAACGTTGTTGACGACATCCGTCAGTCCCCTACGAACACCGGTTTACGCTTGGCAACGAATGCCTCATACGCTCGCCTGAAATCGCCTGTCGTCATGCACAATGCCTGGGCAACCGCCTCGGCCTCGATGGCCTGATCGACCGACATCGCCCATTCCATCTGCAGCATCCGCTTGGTCATACCGTTGGTAAAGGCTGGGCCATCCGCCAGTTCGCGCGCCAATTCCGCCGCGTCGGCCGGCAATGCATCGGGTGACACGACGCGGTTGAAGAAGCCCCATGCCAGCGCCTCCTCCGCGCTCATGGACCGCCCGGTGTACAACAATTCAGACGCTCGACCCTGGCCGATGATACGCGGCAGCATGGCGCAGGCGCCCATGTCGCAGCCAGCCAGGCCAACGCGGTTGAACAGAAACGCGATGCGTGCCCGAGGGGTGCCGATGCGCAGGTCGCTCGCCATGGCAATGATCGCGCCGGCGCCGGCCGCCACACCATCCACTGCCGCGACGATCGGCCGCGGGCATCCGCGCATCGCCTTGACCAACGCGCCGGTCATCGAGGTGAACGCCAAAAGCCCCTTTGTATCACGTTCCAGCAACGGGCCGATGATCTCATGCACGTCGCCACCGAAAGAGAAATTGCCGCCCGCGCCGGTCACCACGAAGGCACGCACGGCGTCGTCGGCGACGGCAGTATGGAAAATCGCCGCCATCTCCTCATAGCTGTCGAAGGTCATCGGGTTCTTGCGGTCGGGGCGGTTCAGCGTCAGCGTCGCCACGGCCCGTCGACACTGAACGCCAGGCTGGTTGCGCGATAGTCCGATAGCGGTCCGGCGATGGTCATCACAGCGTATCCTCCCTCAGCGCCTGACGCACACCATCCTTCATGCTGCCCATCGCTGCATAGAGCCCGGCGCGGTCGGCGCTCGGGACCTGCGCAAACAGCTTGGCGATCCAGCTCTCATGTGCAGCCGACTGCCGCTCGAACTCGGCCCGTCCGTGCGAAGTCAAGCATAGCATCTGGGCGCGCCGGTCACTGACATGAGGCCGCCGCTCCACCAGCCCATCGGTCACAAGACTGGTGGCGAGCGCGGTGACATTGCCATTCGACACCATCATCCGCCGCGAGATATCACCCAGCGTCAGGCCATACGGCGCGCGTTCAAGCTGAGCCAGCAAATCGAACCGAGGCAGCGTCGTGGCGAACTGCTCGCGCAAGCGGCGCCGGATCTCGGCCTCCACCAGATTGACGCATGACAGCATCCGCAGCCACAGCCGCAGGTCAGCCTTGTGCCCTGCCGGCGTTCCGGCCAGCACGGTTTCCCGATCGACGAAGGCGGCCTGGCCATCATCGGGCGTCATGTCTCTCCCCCGTCCACTGCCAACGCCTGGCCGTTCACCGCCGCCGCACCTGGCAAGCATAGATACAGCACGCTGGCGGCGACCTCCTCGGGCCGCACCAGCCGGCCGAGCGGGTTAGGGCGAGCGAGTTCGGCGCGGGCCTGATCGGGTGTACAGGCCGGTGCGGGCAACGATGCGGGCGATGCTGTCGGCCACCAGATCAGTGTCGGTGAAGCCCGGACACACCGCGTTCACCGTGACGCCTTGGCCCGCCACTTCTTGCGCCAGCGCGCGGGTCAATCCCAGCAGCCCATGTTTCGCGGCGACATAGGCGCTGACGTAGCGATAGCCTTTCAGCGATGCGGTGGAGGCGATGTTCACCACGCGGCCGAACCCGCCGGTCAGCATGCCAGGCAGCGCAATGCGGATCGCGGCAACGGCGCCCGCCACGTTGACGCGCCACATACGCTCGAACGCGGCAGCGTCGGTTTTCAGGAACGGTGCGCTTTCGGCGGCGCCGGCGGCGTTGACCAGCAGTAGGATCGGGCCCAACGCCTCGGCTGCCATGGCCATGGCAGCTGCCATGGTGTCCTCGCTGGTGACGTCGGCTGTGACATGCAGGGCGGCATGCCCAGCCGCAATGGTATTCCGCAACGGCGTTTCCCGCCGGCCCAGCACGGTCACCTGAGCGCCGGCGGCGGTGAGTGCGGCTGCCGTGGCGCGGCCGATCCCAGTGCCGCCGCCAGTGACCAGCGCATGACGCCCGGCGAGCGGCAACCTGTCCATCGACCTGTCCGGCACGCCGATCGCCGTCATGAACCTGGCTCCCTTGGTGCTGCATATACCTTGCGCCAGAAAACATTCAAGCCTAAAGTATTTAGGCCTAAAGCAGTTTATGTTGTCGCCGCTGCGAGGCGTGCGCTTGTTGCTGCGGCTGTCTGCCAAGCAAATAGTCTTTGTCGCGAGGGTGCATGCGTGTAGCGGTGATCGGCGGTGGTCCGGCAGGCCTGTATTTCGCCATCCTGCTGAAGCGGGATCGGCCGGACGATCATGTCACGGCGGTTGAGCGTAACAGCCCGGACGACACGTTCGGCTTTGGTGTGGTGTTCAGCGACCAGACGCTGGAAGCGTTCGCGGCGGCCGATCCGATCAGCTACCGCGCCATCACCAACAGTTTCGCATACTGGGACGATATCGAAATCCATGTCCGCGGTAGCGTCCACCGCATCGGCGGCAACGGCTTCTGCGGCTGTTCGCGCCGTACGCTGCTGATGCTGTTGCGCGATCGCGCCAGCGCGCTGGGCGTCGAGTTGCAGTTCCACCGGGAGGCCACACCGGACGACTTTCCGAACGCCGACCTGATCGTCGCCGCCGACGGCCTCAACAGCGCCATCCGCGCGGCGGGTGCCAGATCACTTCCAGCCGCAAACCGATCTGCGGCCGAACCGTTTCGCCTGGATGGGCAGCCGCCGCCCGTTCGACGCTTTCTCGTTCTTCTTCAAGGAGCGGGCCGAGGGCATCTTCATCGCGCACTGCTACCAGTACGAACGCAACGCCAGCACCTGGGTGCTGGAAATGGAACCCGACACCTTCCACCGCACCGGCCTCGGCCAGGCTAGCGAAGCCGAATCCGCCCGCTTCATGGAGGATGTGTTCGCCGAGGAGCTTGGCGGCTACCGGCTGATCACCAACCGCAGCGTCTGGCGACAATTCCCGATGATCCGCTGCGCCCGCTGGACCCGCGGCAACGTCGTTCTGCTAGGCGATGCGAAGGCCACCGCGCATTTCTCCATTGGCTCCGGCACCAAGCTGGCGATGGAGGATGCGATTGCGCTGCACGAAGCGGTCATGGCCGGCGGTTCAGTCGTCGATAGCCTGGCGCGCTTTGAGCGGGGACGGCGGGAAGCGGTGGAAAAGATCCAGCACGCGGCCGATGTCTCGCTGGTATGGTTCGAGCATGTACGACGGTTCTGGCGAATGCACCCGACGCGCTTCGCCTTCGGCGTGATGACCCGCTCCAAGGCGATCACCTATGACGACCTGGCGCTGCGGGCGCCGGATTTCGTGCGGGAGGTCGATGCGCTGTTCGCCCGCGAGGCTGCCGGCAACGCGTTGCCGGCCGAGGTGCCTCGCCCGCCGATGTTCCAGCCGTTCAGGCTGCGCGGCATGCACCTGGCCAACCGCGTGGTGGTCTCGCCGATGTGCCAGGTACAGCGCCGTGGACGGGATGCCGACGGACTGGCACCTGGTGCATTACGGCGCCCGCGCGACCGGCGGTGCGGGATTGGTTTACACCGAAATGACCTGCCCGGCGGCCGATGCGCGCATCACCCCCGGTTGCACCGGGCTATGGAACGATGCGCAGGAAGCCGCCTGGACCCGCATCGTCGATTTCACCCACGCGCATGGTCCGGCGAAGATCTGCCTGCAGCTTGGTCACGCCGGGCGCAAGGGCAGCACACGGCTGATGTGGGACGGCATGGACCAGCCGCTGGCGGAGGGCAACTGGCCGGTGATTTCCGCCTCTGCCATCCCCTACTCCGCCGCAAGCCAGCTGCCACGCGCGATGGATCGCGCCGACATGGACCGCGTGCTGGAGGAATTTCGCCAGGCGGCCAGGCGGGGCGAGCGCTGCGGCTTCGACATGCTGGAACTGCACTGCGCCCACGGCTACCTGCTCGCCAGCTTCGTGTCGCCGCTGACCAATACCCGCACCGACGCCTATGGCGGCACGGTCGAGAACCGCCTGCGCTTCCCGCTGGAGGTGTTCGATGCGATGCGCGCCGTCTGGCCCCAGGACAAGCCGATGTCGGTGCGCATCTCCGCTACCGACTGGGCCGATGGCGGCATTTCGGAAGCCGATGTCGCGGCGATCGCGCGGGCCTTCGCGGCGCATGGCTGCGACCTGATCGATGTATCCACCGGGCAGACAGTGGCCGATGCGGCGCCGATCTACGGCCGGATGTTCCAGGTGCCGTTCTCCGACATGGTGCGAAACGAAACCGGCGTGGCGACGATGTGCGTCGGCTCGATCACCTCGGCTGATCAGATCAACACCATCCTGGCGGCGGGACGCGCAGATCTGGTAGCACTGGCACGGCCGCATCTGGTGGATAGTGGGTTCGCGATGCGTGCGGCGGCGGAGTACGGCGTGACGGACATCCCGTGTCCGGTTCAATATGAATATGGACGCGACGCGCTGATGCGCAGCGCCGCCCGCGAACGCGCGGACCTGATGGTGCTGCGCCAGCGGGCGCGTCCGCGCAGCCATGGCTGAGGTGACCGAGCAAACGATGTGATAGAAACGAAACCATCGGGGATTGAGATGCGGATGATTCGGGTCTTTGGAATGGCGGCGATGCTCGTCGGTCTGCTGGCCACGGCCGCGTCGGCACAAATCAAAATTGGTGCAATCATCTCGATCACCGGCCCGACTGCCGCGCTGGGGGTCGGCTACAAGAATGCTTTCGCGACATTCCCGTCTGAGATCGACGGCAAGAGCGTGACCTATATCATCCGCGACGATGCCTCCGACGCCAGCGCCGCGGTGTCGATCGCGCAACGCATGATCGAGGAAGACCATGTCGATGCGGTGATCGGGCCATCACTGACCTCCTCGGCTGCGGCGGTGCAACCGATCCTCAATGCGGCGAAGGTGCCGATGATTGTTACTGCGCCGCTCGACTATGACCCGGTCAAGTATCCATACACCTTCTCCGCCGTGCAGCCGGTCGGGCTGATGGTAAACGCCGTGGTTGACGAGATGAAGCGGCGCGGCGTCAAGACGCTTGCCTATATCGGCTTCGGTGACGGCTTTGGAGATCAGGTCTACGAGGCAACCAAACAGGCCGCCGAAAAGGCCGGCATCACGGTGGTGGCAGACGAGCGCTATGCCCGCACCGATACCTCGGCCGAGTCGCAGGTGCTGCGGGTGATGACGAAAAAACCTGATGCGGTGATGATCGGCGGCTCTGGCACGCCGGCGACGTTGCCGGTCGCGGCGCTGCATCGCCGTGGCTACAAGGGGCTGGTGTTCGGCAACCACGGCATGGTCAGCCCGGCCTTCCTGCGCGTCGGCGGCACCCAGGTGGAGGGCACGATCGCCGTCACCGGGCCGGTTGTCGTCTATGATCAATTGCCCGACAGCACGCCGTCCAAAGCGCCGGCAACAAGCTTCATGAAGGCCTTGATCGAAAAGTTCGGCCCCGAGGCGGTCAGTCCGTTTGCCGGCTACAGCGAGGACGCCCTGCTGCTGCTCCAGGCCGCCATCCGGCCGGCGCTGGAAGCCGGTGTGCCCGGTACCAAAGAGTTCCGCGTCGCGCTTCGCGATGCGCTGGAGAAGACACACAATTTGGTTGGCGTGCACGGCGTCTACTCGATGTCGCCTACCAACCATAACGGGATGGACGACCGTGCCCGGGTGCTGGTCCAGGCGGTCGATGGTCAATGGCGGCTGCTGAAGTAGCCGCCCGCAAGGCGACCGGCGCGGGTGGCGATGGACGGCCCGATCCTCCTAGCCTTGCTGCAGGACGGGTTGACCACGGGCGCGATCTACCTGCTGCTCGCGGTCGGCCTGCTGATCGCCTTCACCGTCACCCGGGTGATCTTTATTCCTCAAGGTGACCTGGTGTCGTTCGCGGCGCTCAGTCTGGCCGGCATGATCGGCCATCAGGTGCCCGGCACGGTCTGGCTGCTCGACGGGCTCTGCGGAGTGGCGCTGATGCTGTCCCTGCTGCACGGGCGGTGGCGTGCGTTGCTGCCCTATGGCGTCGCGCCGGCCGCGCTGACCTTGGCTTGCTGGGCTGCCGCACAGCACGGCGCGCCCGCCCCGGTCATGATGCTGCTCGCCGTCGCCGTGGTGACCGGCCTCGGCCCCTTGCTCTACCGTTTCGCCTACGAGCCGCTGGGCGAGGCGTCGATGCTGGCGCTGCTGATCGTCTCGATGGCGCTGCATTTCGTGCTGATCGGCATTGCGCTGTATGCGTTCGGCGCCGAGGGGGTTTCCACGCCGGCGCTGACCGACGCGAGTTTCGATGCCGGCCCGGTGCAGGTGTCCGGACAGTCGCTGTGCGTCGGGTTGGTGTGTCTGGTGATGGTCGGAGCGTTGCGCTGGTTCTTCGTCCGCACGCTGTACGGCAAGGCGCTGCGCGCCGCGGCCTCGGACCGCCTAGGCGCTCGGCTGATCGGCGTGGACCATGCCCTGAGCGGGCGCACGGCCTTCGCGTTGGCCAGTTGCGCCGCGGCGATCAGCGGCGTCCTGATTGCACCGATCACGCCGCTATCCTACGACACCGGTTTCGAGATCGGGCTGAAAGGCTTCGTCGCCGCGGTGATCGGCGGCCTCGCCTCCTATCCGCTTGCCGCCGCCGGCGCGCTGGTCGTGGGTGTGCTGGAATCGTTCAGCGGATTCTGGGCCAGCGAATACCGCAACGTCATTGTCTTTGCGCTGCTGATCCCGGTGCTGGTGTGGCTGTCGCTCGCCCGCGGCGATGGGGAGGACCGGGCGTGAGCGCGAGCGGAAGGCACCTCCGCGGGCCCTCGGTCACGGCACTGGCGTTGCTGCTCTGTATTGCGTTGCCGTTCGCGCTCAGTGACTTTCAGGCCACCATCGCCGGCTTCGTCGGCATTGCGGCGATTGTGGCGTTGGGGCTGGTGATGCTGACCGGTGTCAGTGGCCAGACCTCCTTCGGTCAGGCGACATTCCTCGGGCTCGCCGCCTATGCGACCGCGTGGCTGACCCGTTTCGCCGGATGGCCGCCGCTGGCCGCGTTGCCGGTCGCGCTGGCGATCAGCGGCGGCACCGCCTTCCTGCTTGGGCTGATCACCTCGCGCATTTCAGGGCATTATCTGCCACTCGCCACCATCGCCTGGTGCGCCAGCTTCTTCTACCTGTTCGGCGTAATCCCCGCCCTGGGCGGCTTCAACGGCTTTGGTGAAATACCGCCACTGTTGCCCGGCATCACCCGCGGCGGTTCGGCGGCGGTGATCGGCGTCTGCCTTGTTGCGGCGTATGTCCTGTGCGCCAACCTGCTGAGCAGCCGCACCGGCCGAGCCATGCGGGCCCTGGCGCAAGGCCGCATCATGGCCGAGAGCGTCGGCATCGACACCGCCCGGCTGGCGCGCGCCACGTTCGTGCTGGCCGCATTGCTGGCCGGCGTTGCCGGCTGGCTGTTCGCCCATGTCCAGCGCTATGTCAGTCCGGCGCCGTTCGGCCTGAGTGCCAGCATCGAGTACGTTTTCATGGTGGTGATCGGCGGCGCCTCCCGGCTGGCCGGCGCGGTCATCGGCGCGGTCATCGTCGTTGTCCTGCGTGATCAGTTGAACGACCTGCTGCCCCGGTTGCTTGGCTCTTCCGGCAATTTCGAGACGGTGGTGTTCAGCCTCGGTGTCATCCTGCTGCTGCAATACGCTCCGCGCGGTATCGCCCCCGCGCTGCTGCGACGTGTCCGCGCGACGACGCCGCCGCTCGTCATCGCCGCCGCGTTGCCGCCACGCGAGATGCCGGCGCGCGGCAGCCTGGTGCTGGAGACCAGCCGCATTGAGAAGCGCTTCGGCGGCCTGATCGCCGCCCGCGACATCGAGCTGTCGGTGCATGCGGGGGAGATCGTGGCGCTGATTGGCCCGAACGGCGCCGGCAAGAGCACCATCTTCAACCTGATCAGCGGCGCCCTGACGCCGAACGCTGGCCGCATCGGCCTGCTGGGCCAGGACATCCATGGTCAGGGGGCGCGTGTGGTGGCCCGCCATGGCCTCGCCCGCACCTTCCAGCATGTCAAACTGCTGCCCGAGGCGAGCGTGCTCGATAACGTCGCCCTGGGGGCGCATCTGCGCGGAGGGGCCGGTATGATCCGGTCGATGTTGCGGCTGGATCGGGCGGAGGAGGCGGGGCTGCTGCAGGCCGCACGGTCGCAGGCGCAGCGCGTCGGGCTGGGGGACGCGCTGGACGTGCCGGCTGGCAGCCTGCCGCTGGGCCGCCAGCGTCTGGTGGAGATTGCCCGCGGGCTGTGCCTCGACCCCTGCATCTTTCTGTTGGATGAACCAGCGGCAGGATTGCGATGGCAGGAGAAGCAGGCGCTGGCCAGGTTGCTGGAGGCGCTGCGCAACGCGGGCATGGCGATCCTGCTGGTCGAGCACGACATGGATTTCGTCATGGGCCTCGCCGACCGGGTGGTGGTGATGGATTTCGGCGAGAAGATCGCCGACGGACGCCCCGAGCAGGTGCAGGATGATCGCGCCGTGCAGGAAGCCTATCTTGGCGGCGTCGCGTGACGCAGGAGCTGGTGCAGGAGCCGTTGGGGGACGTTCTGCAGGTCGAGACCCTGTCCGCCGGATACAGCCGAGTGGAGGTGCTGCATGGCGTCTCGCTGTCGGTTGGCGCGCGGCGGATCGTCGCCATCGTCGGGCCGAACGGGGCCGGGAAGACCACGCTGATGCACGCCATCATGGGGCTGCTGCCGCGCACCGGTCAAGTCGCCTTCATGGGGCAGGACGCCGGCGACACGGGCTGGCTGGTGCGGCGCGGCGTGGTTCTGGTGCCGGAAACCCGCGCGCTGTTCACCGACATGAGCGTCGAGGACAATCTTCTCCTCGGCGGCTTCGCCCGCTGGCGTCAGGGGGCTAGGGACCTGCGTTCCACCATGGACGACGTGTTCGCCATCTTTCCGCGGCTGGCGGAACGCCGGCGTCAGGCGGCGGGCACGCTGTCGGGGGGCGAGCGGCAGATGCTGGCGCTGGGCCGTGCACTGATGGGCCGGCCGACGCTGCTGCTGCTCGATGAGCCGAGCCTGGGGTTGGCGCCGAAGGTTGCGCAAGAGATCTTTCGGGTGATCGCGACGTTGCGGCAGCGTGGCATCTCCATCCTGCTGGTGGAACAGAACGCAAGGGCCGCATTACAACTGGCCGATTATGGATACGTGCTGGAAATGGGTCGCGTGGCGCTGCACGGACCGTGCACAGCACTGGCGGAAGATACGCGGGTAATCGAGACGTATTTGGGGCGACGGCGGGAGGTGCCGATGCAGTGAGGCGGCGCGCCGTGGCATCGGCTTCGACAGACGCCGCCAACCGAGCAGTCGGTGGCGGAAACGGCCCCTCCCACCTCAACGGTTGGATAAACCGCGGCTACTTCGCCGACCAGTATAGCCACCAAAAACCAGCCGGGATCGGCGCCATCAGTGCGGCAAAGGTCACCCACATGCCAATGTGTCCGATGGTATGAACATCCATTTGTAAACTCCTCTACTGTGGCTGGTCATGACGTCTCATAGGCACGACCTGCCATGCAGGTGTTATTGTTCAATGCGACGTCAAGGCACGGAAACGGGAGACGCCGCCACCAGTCTGAGACGGGTGTAAACAGCAGGACCACCCACCCGACCGATCTTTCATCCTGTACGCGATGTGTATATCATCCCCTAGCTCATACATATCCGGCACGGCCATGCGAACCAATATCGAAATTGACGACGACCTGATCGCGGAGGCCATGCGGGCCGTCGGCCAAACGACGAAGCGCGCCACCGTCGAGGAGGCCTTGCGCCGGGTGGTAGCAGCTCATCGCAAGCAGCAAGCGATCGACGACATGGCCGGACTTGGCTGGGAGGGTGATCTGGACGCGATGCGGACCGGCCGGGTGCCGTGATCGTGGTCGACTCGTCGGTCTGGATCGCAAATCTGCGCAATCAGCTGATCGAGCCGGTCAGGACCCTGCGGCAGCCCGGCATTGTCGATGAAGTGCTGGTAGGCGACATCGTGCTTGCCGAGGTCCTGCAAGGGGCCCGTGATGAAGCCCACGCGGCTCGGCTGGAGGTCGATTTGCGGCGGTTTCCCATCGTCGCGATGTTAGGTGGCGAACTGGCCGCCAAGGCGGCTCGTCATTATCGGCACCTGCGCGCAGCCGGAGTGACAGTGAACAAGATCGCCGACCTGTTCATCGGCACCTTCTGTATCGAGCACGGCCATGCGCTGCTGCACTGCGATGCGGACTTCGAACCCATGGCGAGACTGCGCGGACTTCGCTGTGTGGTCTGAGGGAGCCTGATAGCTTATGGCCATGGTGTTTCCCAAGGTCTTTTTCCCTTCACCCGGGATGCCCGAAGCCCTCGCGGACTTATGTCATCGTTTGCGCGTCCGCCGGCTCGACTTGTTTGGTTCGGCTGCGACCGGCCATGACTTTGACCCCACGCGCAGCGATCCCGACCTCCTTCGCGTTCGAGCCAATGACGCCCGTCGAGTACGCCTGCGCCTATCTTGAGTTGCGTGAGGCACTGGAGGTGCTTTCGGGCCGCTCGGTTGACTTGGTGACAGAGGCCGCGCTGGCGAATCCACATATGCGTCGCCGCATGGAGACAGAACGGCACGCCCTGTACCGTGCGCCGCGACCACGCCTTCGGCCGGCGCGGCCAAATGCCTCTGGGACGCGCACCGCATGGTTCAGGCCTACGGTCCAGGGTAGATTGCAACGCCACCTTGGCGCATGATCCACCGTTACCCAAGGATCACCATGGCTGAACGGTCCTTCGCCCGAGAAGTCCAACAACTCCGCCTCGGCGCCGGCGCCGAATTCCGCGGCGAGGGCATCCTGGCGATCACCAAGGCGCTGCTGGAATGCGGCGTTGGCTATGTCGCCGGCTACCAGGGTGCGCCCATCTCCCACCTGATGGACGTGCTGGCCGATGCCTCCGACATCCTGGCCGAGCTCGGGGTTCACTTCGAGTCCAGCGCCAATGAGGCAGCCGCGGCGGCGACACTGGCAGCCTCGGTGATGTATCCGATCCGCGGCGCGGTGACGTTCAAGAGCACCGCCGGCACCAACGTCGCGGCCGATGCGCTGTCGAACCTGTCGTCGGGCGGCGTCATCGGCGGGGCAATGGTCATCCTGGGGGAGGACTATGGCGAAGGCTCCTCCATCATGCAGGAGCGCAGCCACGCCTTCGCGATGAAGTCGCAGCTCTGGCTGCTCGATCCGCGGCCGAACCTGCCATCCATCGTGTGCGCCGTCGAACAGGGTTTTCTTCTCTCCGAAGCATCGAATACGCCGGTGATGCTGGAGGTGCGGATCCGCGCCTGCCACGTGCATGGCAGTTTCATCACCAAGGACAACCAGGTGCCGCCGTTCACGCTAACCCAGGCGCGCAATGCGCCGCAGCGCGACACCGGCCGCATCGTGCTGCCGCCGGCAAGTTTCGCGCATGAACGCGATAAGATCGCCCGCCGCTGGCCCGCCGCGGTGGATTTCATCCGCACCCACGGCATGAACGAGTTCTTCGACGGCGACTTGTCCGAGGTCGGCATAATCCTGCAGGGCGGGATGTACAACGGCGTGATGCGCGCCTTGATGCGGGTGGGTCTGGCCGACATCTGGGGCGCCACCCGAGTGCCGCTGTATGTGCTGAACGTGACCTATCCGCTGGTGGACCAGGACGTCGTGCGCTTTTGCCGCGACAAGCGCGCCGTCCTGGTGGTCGAGGAAGGCCAGCCCGACTTCATCGAGCAGGGGTTGTCCAAGATCCTGCGGGAGGCGGATCTGCCAACCCGGCTGATCGGCAAGCGGGTGCTGCCGATGGCCGGCGAATACACCATCGCGGTGCTCGAGGACGGCGTGCGCGGCTTCTTCTCCACCGCCGTCCCTGATCTGGCAACTAAACTGACGCCGTCCGCCAACGCCGCCGCAGCGCTGGATGACGAACCGATCCGTACCCTGGCGAACGTGGTACCGGCACGGCCGCCAGGCTTCTGTATCGGCTGTCCTGAGCGACCGATTTTCTCCGCCATGAAGCTGGTCGAGAAGGAACTCGGGCCGCACCACGTCGCCGCCGACATCGGCTGCCACCTATTCTCCATCCTGCCACCGTTCAACATCGGCGCAACGACGATGGGGTACGGGTTGGGTCCGGCCTCGGCCTCGGCGTTGAATGGCGGCCAGGGCCGGAGAGCCATTTCCGTCATGGGCGATGGCGGTTTCTGGCACAATGGGTTGACCTCGGGGATCGGCGGCGCAGTCTACAACAAGAGCGACAACGTAACGGTCATTGTCGACAACCACTATGCGGCGGCGACCGGCGGGCAGGACTTGCTGTCTTCGCGGGCCACCAGCCGGCGGCGGTCGACCGGCCATGCGATCGCACGTGCGGTGCGCGGTGTCGGCGGGCGCTGGGTGCGGCAGATCGACCGCACCTACGACGTCGCGCGGATGCGCGATGTGCTGCGGCAGGCGCTAACGACGACGGCGCGCGGCCCAAAAGTGATTGTGGCATCGTCGGAGTGCATGTTGAACCGGCAGCGGCGGGAGAAGCCGCTGACGCAGCAGGCCATCAAGGCCGGCAAGCGGGTGGTCCGGCCCAAATTCGGCGTCGACCAGGACGTCTGCACCGGCGACCACGCCTGCACGCGCCTGTCCGGTTGTCCCTCGTTGTCGCTGAAGCACACCGGGGAGAGGCTGCGCGACGACCCGGTGGCGGCAATCGACAATACGTGCGTCGGCTGCGGCCATTGCGGTGAGGTGGCGACGGCGGCGATCCTCTGTCCCTCGTTCTATCGCGCCGACATCGTGGAGAACCCAAGCTGGACCGACCAGCCTGCTGGCGCGCCTGCGGGGCGCGGTGATCGGCGCCTTGCAGCGGCGGCGGGCGGCTCGGCATTGGATGCCAGCCTGATATGCAAGCTGCAATTGCCGCCTGAGATGAACATCCTGTCGCCCTTGCCGCGCGATCCGGCCAGCCTGGCGGCGCGGCCGGTGACCCTGGCCGTGCTGGCCATCGGCGGTCAGGGCGGCGGCGTGCTGGTCGACTGGATCGTCGCGCTGGCCGAACGGGAGGGCTGGCTGGCGCAGTCGACCTCGGTGCCTGGCGTGGCACAGCGCACCGGCGCGACGATCTACTACGTCGAGGCAATCGCGGCACTGCCTGGCCAGGTTCCGGTATTCTCCGCCATGGCCGCGCCCGGCGATGTGGATGTGGTGATCGCAGCCGAGTGGATGGAGGCCGGACGCGCCATCCAGCGCGGCCTGGTGACCCCCGACCGGACGACCTTGATTGCCTCCACCCATCGCACCCTGGCCGTCTCGGAGAAGCAGGTGCCGGGCGACGGCATGGCCGATTCCGGCGCGGTGACCCGGGCCGCGCAGGCGGCGGCGATGCGGTTCGTGGCGTTCGACATGGCGGCACTGGCGGAGCAGGCCGGCAGCGTGATTTCCTCGGTGTTGTTCGGCGCCCTGTGCGGCAGCGGCGTGCTGCCGTTCGGGCGGTCCGCGTTCGAAGCAACCATCGCTGAGGCTGGCGTCGGCGTCCAAGCCAGCCTGGGCGGCTTTACCCTCGGCTTCGAGGCATCGCGCACGCCGCAAGACGTTATCCGCCCCCCGGCGCGGTCTGAACCGCCGTTCCTGCTCGCGCCGACAGGTCATGCGCCGTATGACGCGCTGCTGGCTCGGGTGGCCAAACTGCCGGCCCCGGCGCACGCGATGCTGGCCGAAGGAGTGCGCCATGTCGTCGCTTATCAGGACATCGCCTACGGTTCAGCATATCTCGATGCGCTGGAGTCGGTTTCCAATGTTGTCATGACCGGTGTCGCTCATCGTGTCATGACTGATGTCGCCCCCGACACCGCCCCCCGTGTCGTCCCCGGCGAAGGCCGGGAACCCACGACTTGCGCCGGCCTCACCATCGTCAGTCATGGCTCCCCGGCCCCTCGGCCTGCGCCAAGGGCATGCTTCGCCGGGGATGACACGATGGGGGCCAGCGATCTCCCACCGGACCCCGATGCCGCCACACACGCGACCCTCACCGAGACTGCGGCCAAATACATCGCCCGGGCCATGGTCTACGACGACGTCATCCGTGTCGCCACGCTGAAAACCCAACCCAGCCGCGCCGCCCGCGTCCGCCAGGAAATGGACGCCCGGCCAACTCAACTGCTCGCCACCACCGAGTTCATGCATCCCCGCATGGAAGAACTCCTCGGCTTGCTGCCGCCATCCCTGGGCCTGGCCGTGGAACGGCGGCCACGGCTGGTCGCCTGGCTCGATCGCCTGCTCTGCGGCCCGCGCCACGTGCGCACCGACACGGTTACCGGCTTCCTGACCCTGTACATCGTCGCCGGCCTGCGCGGCTGGCGACGGCATACGCTGCGGCATGCGCGGGAATCCGCTCGGATCGAGGACTGGCTCGCGACGGTGCGGGCGGTCGCCGAACAGGACCCGGCCTTGGCCAGTGAACTGCTGACCAACCAGCGTCTGATCAAGGGCTATAGCGAAACCCACACAAGAGGCCTGGACAAATACAGCCGCGTGATGGCCGCGGCGGCGCGTCTGCGCAGCCGGCCCGACGCCGCCGCGTGGGTGCGCCGGCTACGTGAAGCCGCACTGCAAGACGAACCAGGCACCGCACTGGACGCGGCATTGCGGACGGTCAATTCCTTCGTTGACGAAAGCCCCGCGCCATGACTAACCGCTATCGCGACGATCCCGCCGCCCTGCGCGCCCTGGTGCGCGACGCCGAGGTGCATCGGGACGTCTATACATCGCCGGACCTCTTCGCGCTGGAGATGGAGCGGCTGTTCGCCAACACCTGGGTCTATGTCGGCCACGACAGTCAGGTGCCAAAACCCGGCGACTACTTCGGCACGACGATCGGCGCGCAGCCGGTCCTGATGGTGCGGCACGAGGATGGCGCCGTGCACGTCCTATACAATCGCTGCCCGCACAAAGGCACCCGCATCACCACGGAGACCTGCGGCAATACCGGAAAGTTCTTCCGCTGCCCCTATCATGCCTGGAGCTTTCGCACCGACGGCAGCCCTGCCGCGCTGCCGCTTCCGGCTGGCTACCAGAACGTCGGCTTCGAGAACAGCCAGGCCGCACAGGGTCTGACCCCGCTGCGGCATACACACAATTATCGCGGCTTCGTCTTCGCCATGATGGCGAACACCGGACCTGATTTTGCAACCTATTTCGGCAATTCGTTGTCCAGCATCGACAACATGGTCGACCGCTCCCCGGCTGGCCGGCTGGAGGTCGCCGGCGGCGTGCTGCGTTATATGCACAACTGCAACTGGAAGATGCTGGTCGAGAACCAGACCGACACCTGCCATCCGATGGTCGCGCACATGTCCTCGGCCGGCACCGCGATTGAATTGTGGAAGCGCGCCGGCGAGCAACTGCCCAAGCCGATGGCGGTGGAAATCTACGCGCCGTTCATGGCGCCGTACGAGTTCTACGAAAAAATGGGGATCCGTACCTGGGACAACGGCCACGGGCATACCGGCGTCAGCCACTCCATCCATTCCAACTACACGTCAGTGCCCGGCTACTTCGAACAGATGGTCGCCGCCTATGGCGAAGACCAGGCGCGCGCGATCCTGGGCGAGAACCGGCACAACACGATCTATTTCCCCAACCTGATGCTGAAGGGACCGATCCAGTTGCTGCGTCTGTTCAAGCCGCTCGCCGCCGATCGCACGCTGGTGGAAAGCTGGACGTTCCGCCTAGTGGACGCGCCGGATTTCCTGCTCGAGCGCACGCTGGTCTATAACCGGCTGATCAACGCACCAACATCCGTCGTCGGGCACGACGACCTGGAGATGTACGAGCGCGCCCAGGAAGGCCTGCACGCCGACGGCAATCCATGGGTCAGCCTGCACCGCCTCTATACGCCGCACGAGGCGGATCAACCGCTTGCGGTCGAGAACGGTACGACCGAGCGTCAGATGCGCAACCAGTTTCAGGCGTGGCGCCGCTACATGACAGCGGACGCCGCATGACCGTTCCCGACGATGCCAGCCTCACCGCCTTCATCTACCACGAAGCTCGACTGATCGATGAACAGCGCTTCGATGAGTGGCTGGCACTGTTCGCCGCGGACGGACGCTACTGGATGCCGCTCGAGTACGGTCAGACTGACCGTCGTCTGACCGCGTCACTGATGGATGAGGACCTGTTTCTGCTCCGCCTGCGCGTCGAGCGGCTGAAAGGCAACCGCACCTATAGCCAGAAACCGCGCAGCCGCTGCCACCATGTCTTGCAGTCGCCGCAGATCGACCGGCGCGATCCGGCGGCCAACCGCTACGTGACCTGGACACCGATGCATTATGTGGAGGCTCGCCAGGACCGGCAGGATCTGTATGCGGTCTGGGCAACGCATCATCTGACAATGATCGACGGCGGGCTGCGCATCCAGCTCAAGCGGGTCGATCTGGTCAACTGCGATGCCGCCTTCGGCAGCATCCAGCTGTTTCCATGACCGGACCCAAGCCCGACACCGTCTTTGACGCCTTCGTTCAAGCCGCCGATCGGCATGCAACGCGTGCCTGGCTCGCGGTGACGCCGGAGACCGCCGCCACCTATGGCATCGACGCCGGCGACATCAGCTACGCCGCCGCGCTGCAAGACGTCCAGCGCCTGCGCGTCGCATTATGCCCAAGCCGGCTATGGCCGCGGCCATCGCGTCGGCCTGCTGCTGGAAAACCGGCCGGCGTTCTTGCTGCATTGGTTCGCGCTGAACGCCCTCGGCTGCTCGATCGTGCCGCTGAACCCCGACCTGCGCAGCCTGGAATTGGCGTACGTGATCGCGCATTCCGAGCTTGTCGCCATCGTCGCCATCGCCTCCCGGCATGCCGCCTTGCGTGAGGCCGCGGGCGAACGCGGGGTGCCGATCAGCGGCCCTGACGATCCACCGGCACCGGTCACCGAGGGCGGTATTGCGTCCGATGAGGCGGCGCTGCTGTATACCTCCGGCACCACCGGACGCCCTAAGGGTTGTGTGCTGCCCGACGCGTATTTCCTTCACGCCGGCGCATGGTATGCCGGTCTTGGCGGCTTGGCGGCGATGCGCACCGGGCTCGAGCGGATGCTGACGCCGTTGCCGCTGTTCCATATGAACGCGCTGGCTTGTTCGGCGATGGCGATGCTGGCCACCGGCGGCTGCCTCATTCCGCTGGACCGCTTCCATCCCACTTCCTGGTGGGCCACGGTGCGCGCATCGGGCGCCACGATCATCCACTATTTGGGCGTCATGCCGGCGATCCTGATGAACCATCCGCCCGACCCCGGCGATCGCGACCACATTGTTCGCTTCGGCTTTGGTGCCGGCGTCGACGGCAAACTGCACGCCCCGTTCGAGCAGCGCTTCGGCTTTCCTCTCATCGAGGCCTGGGCGATGACCGAAACCGGCGCCGGCGCGGTGATCGCGGCGCATGAGGAACCGCGCCACATCGGCACCTATTGCTTCGGCCGTCCGACACCGGACGTCGAGTGCCGCATCGTGCGGGACGACGGCAGCGAAACCGCTCAAGACGAGCCGGGCGAGCTGCTGGTATGTCACGCCGGCGTGGACCCCCGCTTTGGCTTTTTTCGCGAGTACCTGAAGGAGCCGCAGGCCACGGCCGCGGCCTGGGACGGCGGCTGGTTCCATACCGGCGACGTGGTGCGCCGATCGGCTGACGGTTCGCTTCATTTCGTCGACCGCCGCAAGAACGTGATCCGCCGCTCCGGCGAGAACATCGCCGCGGTGGAGGTGGAGGCCGCGTTACGCCAGCATCCGGCCGTCGCCGGCGTCGCCGTGGCGCCAATTGCCGACCCGGTGCGCGGCGAGGAAGTCTTCGCGTGCATCGTTGTGCAGCCCCACGCCCAGGCGAGCGAGGCGTTGGCGCGCGACATCACCGCCTGGTGCGTCGAGCGGCTGGCCTACTACAAGGCCCCCGGGTTCGTTGCCTTTGTCCCGGGCTTGCCGCTGACATCGACGCAGAAGATCCAGCGCGGCGAGCTGCGAACACTGGTGGCGTCGCTGGCCGGCCAGGCGCACGACACGCGCGCCTTGAAGCGGCGGAGATGAAACGGCAAGGTTATGATGGAGTCGCCGTCTGCGCGCCGGTCAGTATCCCGTATCGCCGCTACTCGGTGAACAGCGCGCATTGGTGGATCGGACGCGCGCTGCATGCCCTCGCGGGGCGGGCGGGGCTGCAACCGCGGGATATCGACGGGCTGTCGGTGTCCAGTTTTACCCTGGCGCCGGACACCGCGGTTGGGCTGACACAGCACCTCGGCTTGTCACCGAGGTGGCTGGATCATGTGCCGATGGGCGGCGCCAGCGGCGGCGTGGCGCTGCGGCGGGCGGCGCGGGCGGTGCAGGCGGGGGACGCGGATTATGTCGCCTGTGTCGCCGCCGATACCAACCACGTGGACAGCTTCCGCAAGACGCTGACAACGTTTTCCCGGTTCGCGCAGGACGCGGTATATCCCTACGGCTCGGGTGGGCCGAACGCGAGTTTTGCTCTCATCACCCGCCATTACATGAACCGCACCGGCGCCACGCGGCAGGATTTCGGCCGTATTTGCGTCGCCCAGCGTGCCAATGCGCAGCGCTACGACGGCGCCTTGATGCGCAAGCCGCTGTTAATGGATGAGTATCTCGGCGCGCGGGCGATCTCCGACCCGATCCACCTGTTCGACTGCGTCATGCCGTGCGCCGGCGCCGAGGCGTTCCTGGTGTGCCGTGACGATGATGCACGCGCCCTAGGCCTGCCGTTCGTGCGGGTGCTGTCGGCGATCGAGCGGCACAACGCCTTCCCCGATGATCCGATCCAGTTCCGCGGCGGCTGGGCGCTGGACCGCGACGAATTCTGGAGCATGGCGGGGATCACTCCGGACGCCGTGGATTTCCTGCAGACCTATGACGACTACCCGGTGATCGTGATGATGCAGATCGAGGACCTTGGGTTCTGCGACAAGGGTGAAGCACCGGCGTTCGTCCGCGCCCACACGCTGACCTGCGACGGAACCTTCCCGCACAATACCTCGGGCGGCCAGTTGTCGGTCGGGCAGGCTGGTGCCGGTGGCGGCTACCTCGGCTTGGTGGAGGCGGTCAGGCAACTGACCGATGAGGCGGGCGGGACAACGGTGCGAAACGCGCGGATCGGCCTCGTCTCCGGGTTCGGCATGATCAACTACGATCGCGGCTTGGCCAGCGCCGCCGTGCTGCTGGCGCGTTCATGACGAAGAGGTAGACATGACCGAGCAGCTGATCCGGCCAAACCGCAAGGACCCGCTGCGCAAGACGCGGGAACCGCTGCTGCCGCAAGGCCTGCGCAGCCGCACCGCGCATGGCCTGACCGCGGCGGCGGCCGAGGGTCGCTTCGCCCTGCAGGTCTGCGCCGATTGCGGCGTCTCGATCTATCCGCCGCGCGATGCGTGCCCGCGCTGCCTGTCCGCCCGCGTGCCGTTCCAGGACGTGCCGGCCGGTGGCGTGGTGCTGGCGGAGACGACGATCCGCACGAGTACGGATGTGTATTTCCGCGAGCGCACGCCGTGGCGCATCGGCACCGTCGCGCTGGATTGCGGGCCGTCCTTCGTCGCCCATCTGCACGGCGACGTGGCCGAGGGGCAGCGGGTGCGGATGACCCTGCGGCTGGACAAGAGCGGCAACGCCGTCGCCATCGCCATGCCCGACCGCTCGACCGCCCACCAGGAGGACGATCCGCAGCTGCGCGAGCTGACCTGCGAGCCAAAATTCCGTCGCGTGCTGGTCACCGACGGCCGCGGCGCCGTCGGCCAGGCCATGGCGCGCGCGATAGCGGCGGCGGGCGCCTCGATCATCTTCGTCGGCATCGCCGATCCCTGGAAGCCGTTCCCCGGCGAGGCCCCGTTGCGCGCCATTCCGGGAGTGGAGATCGTTCCACTGGATATCACCGATACCCGGTCCGTGGCCGATGTGGCCGGCGGGATCGCCCACCGGGTCGATATCCTGGTGAATACGGCGGAGCATCCGCGGCCGGGCGGCATCATGCTCCGCCATGGGCTGACCATCGCGCATGAGGAAATGCAGGTGCGCTATTTCGGTCTTCTGCGGCTGGCGCAACAGTTCGGGCCGGCGATGCGCGCGCGCGGCGCCGACGGCGTGAACGCGGCGGCGGCCTTCGTCAACCTGCTGTCGGTGCATGCGCTGACGAACTGGCCATTATACGGCGCGTTCTCGGCTGCCGAGGCGGCGTGCCTGTCGGCGGCTCAGGCCTTGCGGGCGGAGCTGCGCGGCGGCGGCGTGAAAGTGCTGACGATGTTCGCGGGTCCGCTCGACACCGAATGGTTCCAGCCGGTGCCGCCACCCAAGGTATCGCCCAACGCACTGGCGGCGGCCACGGTGGATGCGCTGCGCCAGGGCCTCGAGGATGCCTATGTCGGCGACATCGCGCAGGACCTACGCGCCCGCCTGGCGGTGCAGCCGAAGGCGCTGGAGCGGGAGCTGGGCGCATGAGTGCGTTGGCCGCCTTCGCCACGGCGGTTGCCGCCGGCACGATCCAGGTGATCGACCTGACACACACTTTGGCGCCCGCGTTCCCCACCATTGTCATGCCGCCGGAGCTAGGCCAATGCGCGCCGTTCCGGATGGAGGAAATCTCGCGCTACGACGAACGTGGACCGGCCTGGTACTGGAACAACTTCTCCATGGGCGAACATACCGGCACGCATTTCGACGCGCCGATCCATTGGGTCACCGGCAAGGACCTGCCGGATAACGCGGTGGACACTATTCCGCCGGCCGACTTCCTGGCCCCGGCCTGCGTGATCGACTGTGCGTCCGAGGCCGCGGCGGACGCCGACTTCGTGCTGACCATCCCGTTCGTGCAGGCGTGGGAGGCAAAGTTCGGCCGCATCCCGCCGCGCGCCTGGGTGCTGCTGCGCACCGATTGGCACAAGCGGCCGCCGAGGGAGTACGTCAACCTGCTGGATGACGGGCCGCATTCGCCGGGCCCGGCGCCGGCGGTGGTCAAGTGGCTGGTCGAACAGCGTGATGTGCATGGCTTCGGCACGGAAACGATCGGCACGGATGCCGGCCAGGCGGCGCATTTCAACCCGCCCTACCCGGCGCACCACTACATGCACGGACGCGGGCGCTACGGGTTGCAGTGCCTGGCGAATTTGCATCTGCTGCCGCCGACGGGGGCCTTGCTGCTGACGGCGCCGCTGAAAATTCGCCAGGGGTCCGGCAGCCCGTTGCGTGTGCTGGCGCTGGTCGAGGCCCCCCGTGAAGCGATGGCGCCGTGACAGTCGCCGTCGTCACCGGCGGCAGCACCGGCATCGGCGCCGCCATCTGCGCACGCCTGCTGGACGCCGGCCATCATGTCGTCTCGCTGGCACGGCGCCCGCCGCAAGATGCCCGGTGCGAACATGTGGACGTCGACCTGCTCGATGCGGCGGCGACCAGCGAGGCTGCGCGGTGGATCAGCGAGCGGCACGCGGTCAGCCACGTCGTGCACAATGCCGGCGCGATCCGGCCCGCTCTGCTGCCTGATGTCGCCAGCGGAGACGTCGCGGCCCTGGCGCAGCTGCATCTGAATGCGGCCCTGTTGCTGGTGCAGGCGGCATTGCCGGCGATGCGCGCCGGCGGCTTCGGACGGGTGGTGCTGATCGCGTCGCGCGCGGCGCTGGGACTGGCCACCCGCACCGCCTACGCCGCGACGAAAGCCGGCATGATCGGCATGGCGCGCACCTGGGCACTGGAACTGGCGCCCGACGGGATCACCGTCAATGTCGTCGCTCCCGGGCCGATACGCGAAACCGAGATGTTCCATGCGGTGGTGCCCGCCGACAGCGCCCGGGAGGCAGCGCTCGCGGCCGCCATCCCGGTCAGGCGTCTCGGCTCGCCGGCGGACGTGGCGGAGGCAGTGATGTTCTTCGCCGGTCCCGCGAGCGGCTTCGTCACCGGGCAGACGCTGTTCGTCTGCGGCGGGTCAAGCGTCGGATCGTTGACGATATAGGGCGTCAGAAAGCCCCGGCCGATCGGAGGGAGACAGGCGATGCGTATCTGGTATCAAAGCTACGTCGATTACGAGAACGGCGCGCTGTACTGGGACATGCTGCGCGCGCATCTGACGGCGATCGTCGACCCGGGCACCGAGATCGAGGTGCACGGCATCACGCCACATGACAGCTACGCCCATCCGATCGTAGAACTCCGCTGCGCGCGGCAGGTGATCTGCAACGCCGTGCGTGCCGAACGGGAGGGCTATGACGCCTTCATCATCGGCCACTTCCAGGACGCCGGCCTGTATGAGTGCCGCTCGGTCGTCGATATCCCTGTCGTGGCCCTCGGCGAGGCGTCCATGCTGCACGCCTGCCAGCTTGGCCAGCGCATTGGGATCGTGACCATCAATCCGCGCTATATTTCCTGGTTCCATCACCAGATTCGCAAATACGGACTGGAACACCGGGTCACCGGCGTGCACGCGATGAGCTTTGAGCCGGGGGAGATCCTGCGGGCCTACGCGGACGACGCGCTCGCCGTGGAGGTGGAACGAAAATACGCCGAACAGGCCGGACCGCTGGTGGCGCAGGGCGTCGATGTGCTGATCCCCGGCGGCGGCATTCCGATGCTGCTGTTCTCCCGCCTGCGTGGCCATGCGGTAGACGGCGCGCCGGTGATCAACGGCATCCCGATCGTGGTGAAGGCAGCCGAGACAGCGGTGAAACTGCGCCGCCTAACCGGGCTGGGCGTCAGCCGCACCTCCGACTTCGTCAAGGCGCCACCGCACGTCATCGAGGAGTTCCTGACGAATCCGAAGGGGTTATGAGCGTCATGCCCGCAAAAGAGCCGTACGCGCAAATCCGCATCAGCCTGCAGGACATCAAACCCGAGATCTGGCGTCGGGTCGAAGTGCCGCTCGGCATGAACCTGCGGGGCCTGCATGATCTCATCCAGGCGGTCATCGGTTGGGAGGGTTACCATCTCTTCGAGTTCCAGATTGGCGAAAAGCGCTATGGCATTGCCGCGCCGGGTGAAGATTTTGGCCGCAAGGTGCTGCAGGCAAAGTCGGTAAAACTGGCATCGCTCGTCGCCAAGGACATCAAACATTTTGATTACATATATGATTTTGGTGACAATTGGCGCCACACTATCGAGATCGAATCGATTGGCGAGACCGATCCGAAGCTCTGGTACCCGCGCTTCGTCGACGGCGCCAGGCGTGGACCGCCGGAGGATGTCGGCGGCTTCCCCGGCTACTACGACTTCGTCGATGCCGTCACCGACCCGCGCAACCCCGAACATCAAGCGCTGATCGAGTGGTATGGCGGCTCCTACGATCCGGACGACCTGAATCTGTCCGCCATCCGTGACCGGCTCGGCTTGATCTCCCAACGCCGAGCGGCGGGTAAGACCGCCTACACCAAATCAACCGCGCAGCGAGGGGCGCCATAGCCGCCGCCTGGCCGGCGCGCGATCACGTTTGACCGAACCGGGCCAGCGACATGCTTGACCGCAAAGTTCGTGACTACATCTGCCGGCGGCACGGACGGACGCAGCAATGGGCACTATTTTCTATTACCTAATGACGTTTGCCGAAGCCGGCTTGGGCGTCATCGGTATTCGCGGACTGTATGAGCAGCCGCGCTACACCGTCGTCGAGCGGCTTTCGGGCAGCGTGGAGGTGCGCGACTACGCGCCCCGCGTCGCCGCTGAAACCGATGACGACGGCAACGGCAGCATCGCCTTCCAGCGACTGTTCCGCTACATCGCCGGCGCCAACACGGCGGATACGAAGATCGCAATGACTGCTCCGGTTGCCCAACGCAACGTGCTGATCGCCATGACCGTGCCGGTCCAAAGTACCAAGGCCGGCGGCGTGATGCGCTTCTTTCTGCCACGTGAGGTGGCGGCGAATGGTCCGCCGCAGCCGCTGGATTCGAACGTTCGGATCGTCACTGTCCCGGCCGAGAGACTGGCGGTGTTGCGTTTCACCGGAATAGCGGACCGCGCCAGCGTGCAGGCGCACAACTCCCTGCTGCTGGCGGCTCTGGCAAAGGCGGGCCGAACGGTGCAAGGCGCACCGTTCCTGCTGACCTACGACGCGCCCTTCACCATTCCATTCTTTCGCCGCAATGAGGTTGCGGTCGACATCAGCACACCAAATCCGGCGCTTGCCCCGCCGGAGCCAGTGCCACATCAGGCTCAATCAGGCTGATCCTTGATAAATCCGCCGTCGCTCCTGCCTCGTCCATGATGACAAAATCGGCATAGCGCATGCCAAACCGAATATGCGCGGCGTCATAGCGCTTCATGTCCTGCACCACCGTGGCGAGCGCCTGGTCTTGCGCCTCGACGGTCAGGAATAACCTGATGTCCGACTGAGCCAGCCGGTCTGCGTCAAGGCCATGCAGCGGGCTGGATTCGTCAATGACGTGCATTAGCATCCATGGCATGACGAACAGCGGCAGATGCGACTGCACCAACGACAAATCATGGATGCGCCGAAAGAAACTGCCCTCCGCGGTACGTTCTCCGATCAACGCGAACAATCGTGCATTGCAGCTCGTCATCATCGTCAAGCGCCCGTTTACAAACCGTATCATCAATGTTGTCTGGGCATTGTGGGTGGTAATCACGGCGTGGTCAGCATAGACGATCTTCGCCTTGGGCCGGGAGAAGCGCACGAACAGCAACCCGGTGACGATCGCGGTGAACGCAGTGCCACTGACGATTTCCGCAGCAGAAACGACATGGCCGTAGAGGGTTGCCGGGGCCATCACGCCATAGCCGACGGTCGCCAGCGTCTCGACGCTGAAGAAAAACGCGTCGGAGAAGGCGCCCGGGCGAGCATTGATGATGTCGCCGGGGCTGAGAACGTAGAGCAGCGCGAACAGGAGGTTGATCGCCAGCCAGCCTGCCAGCAAGGCCACCACAAACGCCGGCCAGGACAGGCTGACCGCCAGATGATATGGGTCATGAAAGTCGAAGCGCGACGCACCGATCTTCGACAGCCCGTAATCGCCCACCCTGATGGGGATTGCCTTGGCTGGACGCCTTGGCCGCTGTGGTATCGAGGAGAAAGCTACCAACCGCGCACCCCACTGGGACGGCGCACATCGGCGCCACCCTCCATCATTCCGCTGGCATGATCCCTGACGATGGCGCAGACGCAGCCGGCCTTCCACTCCCACTCTCGCCACCAGTTGACGCCGTGGCCCATGCGGTCGAGCGCGGTCGCCGTGGCATCATCGAACCGCCGCTCCAGCGTCATGCGGCCCGGAATATAGGTGTGCGGGTCGGACGATCCGGGAAAGCTGAAGCTGGCGAAGCGGGGCTGCTCGATCGCCGCCTGGGGGGTCATGCCGAACACCACCCGGTTGAGCAGAACCTGCAGCATCGCTTGTTCCTTGTGGTACGCGACGATTTTCTGTGCAATGTCGCCACGATAGAACGCATACCGCGCCGCCGCCAGCCCAGCTTCGCGACCACCCTTTCACGCCGCAGTGGCTTCCTCGTCCGCCATATACTGGATGGAGTTCGCCAAGTCGGTCTGGAAGAAGCGCTGGCCGGGCTGTGGCACCGCGTTATTCGGCAGATAGATCGCGGCATTCTGTGGCCATTGCCGGATGGTATCGGCGGCGCCGGAGATGACCTCATGCGAGATCGACTGGAACCCGAACCCTTCGCGGCCGAAGCGGATCGCGGCGGCGGCGACATCACTGAAACTCATGGTGCCGTAGCATTCCAGCGCGGTGATCCAGGCATCCGGCGCGGCCGGCACAACGGTGCGCTTGATGTTGGACAGGATGCGGCCGTCCTGATGGTCACGGAACCAGGCAGCACTGGCGAGCCTCGGCCACGGCCCGAGACCGCTGATCGACACCGTCCGGTTGGCCTCGGCCAGGTGGATCATGATCGGCGCGACGCCCGCGAAGTGCACATACTCGCATTGCAGCACCCCTAGGGCGATGCCGCCCGCGACGCCGGCATCGATCGCGTTGCCGCCGGCCTCCAGGATCTCGAAGCCGACCTGCGCCGCGAGGTAGTTGGCCGAGGCGGCCATGTGCTTGGTGCCGATGACGCGCGGATGATGCAGCGGCATCCGATGTTGATTGGCCAACTCCACTCTCCTTTGCGTGGCGGCTCGGCGGGCAGCATACCGCCCGGCGATTTCGGCCGGCAGCACGTTGCCGGGCAGGTCCACCAGGCAGCAACAGGAGCCAATGGTCAATGCTCATGCCGCATATTCCTCACGGCAATCTTGCGCTGCCGACAGGGCTAAGACCCTCCGACAGCGCCCTATTGGGGCCGCGCTTTGTTGGCGTGAACCATGTGGCGGATCAGTATCAGCGTGCGGCGCACTGTTGTACGGCGCCATAATCGGCTATCACCAGAGCTGACACCGGGACAGAGGACCGCTCCAGCCATGGCCAAGCGCGCCTACTTCACCTCCGCCGCCACCGAGTGGGACCGCGATGCCGCGCTGACCGCCGCGCGTATTCTGCTGGAGATCAAGGCGGTGAATTTCCGGCCGGAGGAGCCGTACACCTTTACATCAGGCTGGAAATCGCCGGTTTATATCGACTGCCGGCGGATCATCTACTTCCCCCGCGCTCGCTCCAGGATCTGTGATCTGGCAGTAGAGAAGGTAAGCCGGCATGTCGGTTTCGAGACCATCGAGGTGGTGGCAGGCGGCGAGACTGCCGGCATACCGTTTGCCGCATGGATCGCCGACCGAATGGCCACGCCGATGGCCTATGTCCGCAAAAAACCCAAAGGCTTCGGCCACAATGCCCTGATCGAAGGCGACGTGCCGGTCGCCAAGCGTACGCTGCTGGTGGAAGACCTGACCACCGACGGCCAGTCCAAGATCCGCTTTGCCAATGCGCTGCGCGATGCCGGGGCAATCGTCAACCATGCCTTCGTGGTATTCTTCTACGGCGTCTTCCCGGGCGCCTTCGAAACCCTGTCGGGCATGGACATCACCTTGCATCATCTTTGCACGTGGTGGGACGTGCTGGAGGCCTGCAAGGACCGCCCATACTTCGCCGAACCATCGCTGTCGGAAGTGCGCCGCTTCCTGGAAAATCCTGTCGCCTGGTCGGCCGCGCACGGTGGTGTAGCCTCCTCCGAGGAAGCCATGGCGCGCAAGGCCGCGGCGGATGGGTAACGACTCATGCGGCGTAACCGAGGTGGCGGCCCCACGCTGGGATCAGATGTGCGGCAGAGCCCAGGTCTTCCGCAACCCATCACCGCTGCCGCCCACCCGGCATGGGGCTAATTATTCCGCCGCGTGATGTTCCGCATGAAGCTTCGTGGCCGTCGCGGCATGGTGGTCGGCATGCAGATCGTGGCCATGGGCCGCATGCGCATGCTGGGCCGCGGCTTCAACGTCGTCGCTCTTGTGGTGTTCGGCGGCTTTCCGGTGGTGATGGGCGGCCTTTTCGTGATGCATTGCTGCCTGCTCGTGGTGGTCCGCAATCTGATTGGTATGAGACATCGCGCGCTCCGAACTTTATTATTGGTTACGGATGACGTTATCCGCGCAGCATACGCTATGCGGCTCTCGTGACAGGACCACCGTCGGAGCGATTACCTTTGGGTGAAATCCCAGTGGCAGGACACTCTAGTGGTCTGATGCCAACGCCCAATTCAGGGCGTTGGCTGAATCAGCCCACCAAATCAACCTAGACCAGATGTTCGCCTGAGACAGGGGCGACCCGTCTCGCAATATGCAGGTTCGAGGATTGTGCCGGATGGTCCGGCACCGAGCCTCATGCATAGGGGACGGGTCATGGAACAGTCTATCATCTATGTTGGCCTTGACGTGCATAAAGATACGATAGCGGTTGCGTTGGCTGAAGCGGGTTTGCGGGGAGAAGTACGCGAGCACGGAAAGATCCCCAACACACCCACAGCCTTGAAGGCGCTGACCGTGAAGCTGGCTGGTAGAAGGCGGGAGCTACGCTTTTGCTACGAGGCCGGACCGTGCGGCTATGGCATCCAACGCCAACTGAGCGCACTTGGGCATCCCTGTGCCGTGGTCGCTCCGTCGTTGATCCCCCGCAAGCCAGGCGATCGGATCAAAACCGACCGACGCGATGCGATCAACCTCGCCAAGCTGCACCGCGCTGGGGAACTGACCCCGGTCTGGGTGCCCGATCCGGCGCATGAGGCGGTCCGCGATCTGGTTCGCGCACGTCAGGCGGCGGTGCGCACCCTTCGTCAAGCCCGCCCGCAATTGTCCGGCTTCCGGCTGCGCCACGGCCACCCCTACCACCCCCTCCCTCGCGTGCTCGCTCGCCCGGCGTGGACGGTGCTGCACCGGCGCTGGCTGGCCGGCCTGAAGTTCGACCAGGCGGTGCATTATATTGTGCTGGAGGACTGTATCGCGGCCATCGAGGCGGCGACGGCACGGCGCGACCGCCTGCAGGCCCAGATCGAAGCAGCGCTACCGGAGTGGTCTCTCGCCCCGGTGGTGCAAGCGCTGCAAGCTCTGCGCGGCGTCGGTCTGGTGGCCGCGGCCACACGGATGGCCGAGCTGGGCGACATCACCCGCTTGACCAATCCCCGCCAGCTCATGGCGTATCTCGGCCTGGTGCCATCAGAGCATTCCAGCGGCCGCACCGCCGCCAGGGCGGGATTACCAAGGCCGGCAACGGCGCGGCACGCCGGATGCTCATCGAGGCGGCATGGAGCTATCGCTTTCCCGCACGCATCAGCCGCGAGCAGAGGCTGCGCCAAGAGCGTCTGGCCAAGCCGATCCGTGACATTGCCTGGAAGGCTCAGGAGCGGCTGTGCCGACGCTATCGCACGCTCGCCCGGGTCGGAAAGCTGCCGACGGTGATCACCGCCGCGATTGCGCGTGAGCTGGCGGGCTTCATCTGGGCGAAGGTGGCCAAGATCCTATGCGGGTGGGCAGCGGCCGGGTCGTAGGCTGAGGTCGTTGCCACCTCACCTTGGAGACGCTCAATGCCCAACATTGAAAATCCTGTCCGTACCGCTACCCGTTCCGATAATGCCACGCCGATTGACTTGGAGGCCACGCTGTTCGTTGCGCTGGAACTCAGCTTGTCGAGCTGGGTCGTCGTGGCCAGTGCGCCTGGCGAGGACCGTGTCAGCAAGCATGGCGTTGCGGCCTGCGATGGCCCGGGCTTGCTTGCGCTGCTGGAGCGTTTGCGGAGCCGCACGGAGCAGCAATGCGGTCAGCCGGTTGCGGTCGTCGTCATGCAGGAGGCTGGCCGAGACGGGTTCTGGGTTCATCGCCTGCTGGAGGCGCATGGGGTGCAGAGCCAAGTCGTCGATCCGTCCTCGGTCGCGGTCAATCGACGCAGCCGCCGCGCCAAGACGGACCGCATCGATGCCGAGGCGATGCTGCGCACGTTGATGGCCTGGGCGCGCGGGGAGCGACAGGTGTGCGCCATGGTGCGGCCGCCGACACGCGAGGCGGAGGACGCGCGCCGGCTCAACCGCGAGCGCGAGGCGTTGCTGGCCGAGCGCATCCGGCACGCCAATCGGATCAAAGGCTTGCTTGCCACCCAGGGCGTGTTCGGCTTCGAGCCGACCTTGCGGGACCGGCGGCGGCGGCTGGCGGAGCTGCGCACGCCGGAGGGGGCCGCGTTGCCGCCGCGGCTCCTGGCCGAGATCGGGCGACAGATGGACCGGCTGGAGCTTGCCATGCAGCAGCTTGCTGCCCTCGAGGCTGAGCGTGACGCCGCCTTTGCAGCCGAGCGCGTGCCTGCCCCGGCCGCCGGCGATGCAGGCGGGGGGGCTATTGGAGGAGAGGACATGGCGGTCGCGGCGCTGCCCGGCGGCGAGGGACCAGGCGCGCGCCTGCTGCGGCTGAAGGGCGTCGGTCCCGAGACCGCCTCGGTGCTGGCCGGTGAGGCGTTCTTCCGCGACTTTCGCAACCGTCGCGAGGTCGCCTCGTATGCGGGCCTTGCTCCCAGCCCTTGGCAAAGCGGCGGGGTCGACCATGAGCAGGGTATCTCGAAAGCTGGCAACGCGCGCGTGCGCAAGGCCATGGGACAACTGGCGTGGCTGTGGCTGCGCAACCAACCGGACAGCGCGCTCAGCGCCTGGTATCGTGATCGTGTCCGTGATGGCCGGGGCCGCATCAAGCGCATTGCGATCACGGCGCTGGCCCGCAAGTTGTTGGTGGCACTCTGGCGCTTTGTCACTCAAGGCCTAGTGCCGACCGGTGCTGTGATGAAGCCAGCCAAGGCGGGCTGACGGAGAAGCCGAGCGCACGTAACCCAATCCGCAGGCCAACTCACCAAGTTGGACTGCCGGATCCGGGGTGGATGGTGACCGACCGGAACCTGGGCTGAAATACGCCGCGCTCCCAAGAAGGGTCCCATTCCTCCGAGCCCTGGCCCTCAAGCATGAGGGATTGTGGTCCGGACCGTTCGAGGCCCGACCGGATACGAGGTGATGCGGACAGAGCTGCCGCATAAGATGACGGGCTCGAACCACGGTTCCGATTACGCCAGGAGATTGCTATTGAGCGCTTGACAAAGGAACCCCCATACGAGGTTCCGCCCGCGCAGCGGGTGGAATGCCAGCGGAGGGGATTGCCAAATCCGTAAAGTCCACGGCTGCCTGAAGGCCGAAGACCGCTATCAGATAGCTTTCAAGGGAGGCGCCATACGCCACAGCACATCCAATCCTGAGCAAGGCTGGGGGCATGGTCACGGCCAGGAGAACCCTCGCAGACACTATCAGCCGGATCTCATCCGACGCTGGATCCTAGACCGAGGACGCTCCGCGACGTATCACCGGTCCGGCGGTAACCAACCCGCGCATCAGAGCATGATCAACCGGCGTTTCATGATCGTGCCTCCTGCCCTGCTCAGGAACGGCCATGCTGAACAGCTTGAAGGACAAGCAAGGAACTTTCATGCCTGCAGCTTGAAACGGCGAACATGAGAGTGCCCTGATGCAGACTGCACTTTTAGTCTGCGTCAGACCACTAGCGCCGGAATACCCGCATCCAGCTTAGCGCCATCGCCAACCCGGCCGCACAAGTGGCAATGCCCATCGCGATGTGGGTCGCGGCGACAATCGGACCAGCGTCTCCCGGAATTGTCCCCTGGTGCGTCAGCCCCAGCACCATGGCAACGATCGCGCTGCCCGTCGTCTGGCCGACCAGCCGCGAGGTGGAAAGCATGCCGCTGCCCGCTCCGGCGCGATCCGCCGGGGCACTGCCGATCAGCAGCCGGTTATTGGGTGACTGGAACAGGCCGAAGCCGGCGCCGCAAAGCACCAGCCGCCAAGCGACATCCGGCCACGCGGCGGTCGCCGGCATCAGTGCCACCAGCAGCAGGCCAATCATCATGACCAGCAAGCCCAACCCGCCGAGGATACCGGCTGAGTAACGGTCCGCCAGCCGTCCGGCGATCGGCGCCATCACCACCACCGCGGCCGGCCATGGGGTCATCAGCACGCCGATCTGGATCGCTGACAGCCCTCCGGCATACTGGAAGTAGAACGGCAGCACGACCAGCGCGATGATCACGGCGCCGTGTGCACATACCGCGGTCGCCGCCGACAAGGCAAAAACCGGCCGCTGTATCAGCAGGTCCACCGGCAGCATCGGCGGGTGCAGGCGCAACTGCCGGCGCACGAACACCACCCCGATCACCACGCTGGCGGCTAGTTCGGTCAGCACCAAGGGCCGTTGCTCGCCGTGACCGATGCCGTCCAACCCGATGATGAACAGCCCTAGGGTCACCGCGTTCAACACCGCGCTGACGACGTCGAAGCTGTAGCGTGACAGCGGCGACCGCGGCAGGTAGCGCAGCGACATCAACAGCGCGACGACACCGAATGGCACCTGGATGGCGAACAGCCACGGCCATTTCGCCACCGCTAGGATTGCCGCCGCCGCCGACGGGCCGGCCGCCGACGCTCCCGCCACGACCAGCACGTTGTAGCCGATGCCGCGACCCAGCTGCGCGCGCGGGAAGATGAATCGGATCAGGGCGCCGTTGACGCTCATGATCCCGGCGCCGCCAAAGCCCTGCAGTACGCGCCCTAGTCACCAGCTCCGGCAGGTTGGTCGACACCGCGCACAGCACCGAGGCCAGCGTGTAGAGCAGCAGTCCCCAGCTATAGATCCGCCGATGCCCATAAATGTCGCCCAGGTTGGCCAGCGGCAACAGGCTGACAGTAACGGCGAGCTGATACGAGTTCACGACCCAGATCGCCGAGGCCGGCGTCGCATGCATTTGCTGTGCAATGGTGGGCAGCGCGACATTGGCAATCGAGCCGTCGAGCACCGCCATGCAGACGGCGATGCCGACCGACAGCATGGCAAGCAACCGTCGGTCTGGCGGCAACCCGTCGGTTGCATCCGTCAAGGTCGAACTGTTCATGTCAGAACGGGATCCTGAACGCTAAGGCTCCGGGAGGCTAAAAGCCCGGGAGCGCCCGGGAAGCCGAGCGCCGGATGAATGGGTTCGTGCAAAATGGACCGGCGGCAAGCCGACGGCAATCATCATGCCGTGGCCAATCCGACATCCCGCCTGCTCGATCCCCGCCTGCTCGATCAGAGAATCGGCGTGCCTTTGTCTTGGCGGCAGCATGTGGCAGGCTGCACCCGCAAACGGGCCGCCTGCTCCCGGCGGACTGCACTGGAGCAAATTGATGCAAATTGGCGTGGTCGGGCTTGGCCGCATGGATGGCAACAGTTCCCGCCGGCTCATAAAGGCGAGCCGCTTCTCGGTCAGCTGGGCTGCCAACTCGGTTGCGGGTCAGGCATTATGATCGGTAGCGACAAGGACATGGTGGGCAACTTTAATCAGATTTTTGCCGCGCTCGCGCCTCGGATGGGCACACATGAGCGCACCTCTGGCCGCGAGGGCTGCGACCCGAGTGGGTGGGGCCAGTACGAGCGGGGGTGTGGTGGTGACCGGTCAGCCACGGTCGTCGCATGACCATCGTGATCGTGATGGGCGTGTCGGGCAGCGGCAAGACCACGATTGCGGCGGGCCTGGCGAAGCAGCAGGGTTGGCCGCTGCTGGAGGGCGACAGCTTCCATCCACCTGCCAATATCGCCAAGATGAAGGCGGGCACCCCGCTGACCGATGCCGACCGCTGGCCCTGGCTGCACGCCATCGCCGCCCAGGAGGATGCCTTGCGGGCGGCAGGAACCTCGGCCGTGGTGGCGTGTTCGGCGCTGAAGCGAGCCTACCGCGACATCCTTATCGGCACCCGGCCGGATGTGGTCCTGCTGTATCTGCGTGGTGAGAAGTCACTGATCGCCAAGAGGATGGCGGCGCGCTCGGGACACTTCATGCCGCCGGTGCTGCTGGACAGCCAGTTCGCCACGCTGGAGGAACCGGGGCCTGACGAGGATCCGGTCGTGGTGGACATTGGCGGCTCGTCGGAATCAGTGATTGAAAATGCGCTGCGACAAGTTGCGCCACGTCTGCTAAGGTCTGGTTCTGATTGAGGAGCGCCGTCCTGATCCAGAAGCGCTCCCTTCTGCTTGAGGAGCGTCGCCTATGGCCCAGGTCTTCGCCAGTTACCCCAGTCTTCGGGGTCGTGTCGTCTTGGTCACCGGGGGCGCCAGCGGCATCGGCGCCGAACATGTGACCCAGTTTTCCCGCCAGGGCGCAAAAGTGGCATTTCTGGACATCGCTGACGATGCCGCGGCCTTGCTGATTGCCGGGTTGCGCGAGGAACGCCTGCCGCCGCCGCTGTTTCTGTCGTGCGACCTGCGTGACGTCGCCGCGCTGCAAGATGCGATCGCTGAGGTCGGGCGGCGTCTAGGCGCCATTACCGTGCTGGTGAACAACGCCGCCAATGATCAGCGTCACCGCTACGAGGACGTGACGGCCGAGTACCTGGGACGAGCGGATGGCGACCAACCTGCGCCACCAGTTCTTCGCAATCCAGGCCGTTGCACCGATGATGCGGGCGTCCGGCGGTGGCTCGATCATCAATTTCGGCTCGATCTCGTGGCACGCCAGCCAGGGCGGTATGCCGGCCTATACGAGCGCCAAGGCAGCGGTCGAGGGGCTGACCAAAGGCATGGCGCGCGATCTGGGCCCGCTTGGCATTCGGGTCAATACGGTGATCCCTGGCTGGATCATGACGCAACGGCAGATCGATCTGTGGCTGACCCCGGAAGCCGAGGCGGATTTGCTGCGCGCCCAGTGCCTCAAAACCAAGCTGGTGCCGGCGGATGTGTCGCGCCTGGTGCTCTGGCTGGCGTCCGACGATAGCAGGATGTGCACCAGTCAATGCTGGGTGGTAGATGCTGGACGGATGTAGTGGTTCGGGTGATCTTTTTTTGCCGGGATTATTGGTAGCCGAACCGCTGCTCCGCGGCGGCGCCCAGCAACGCTAGCTGCCGCTGTCGCCAGCCAAGCGCGGCACCACCCAGCTCGGTTTCTGCCGCATGGTAGGTGTGCTGGTGTAGTCCGAACAAGAACATGCGGTCGTCGCGCGGCATGTCGATGGTGTCGGTGATATTTATGGGAACGGAACAGTCATCGTTGTCCCCCTTGGATAGACCGATGAAATCGTGCAGCTCCGCCAGAACTTCGTTCGGCCTAGCGATTACGTCGTCCATGAACACAATTTTTATGTTGCTGAAATAGCGCCGCCAGATTTGCAGGACGACTGCATAATTGCAACGCCGTAGCGTGGCAACACTACGATACAAGGTGGTCCGCTGCACGAACGAAAAGCTGAAAGGGTGCTCGCCGGTAAATTTCAGGTCGTATTTCAGGTTCGACCATGACCGTTCGACCGGATCACGGACAGACAAGATGATTTTGATGTCTGGCCCGAGGATTTCCCTGACACGTGCGACAGCTTCCTCGGGCAGTTCGCCGTAAGTGGGTGAGACGTCTATGCGGAAGTGCTTTCTGTCACCGAAAAGACGGCGATAATGCAGCAGGCTCCGGGTTGGCCCCTGCCAATACAAATCACCGGCTTCGCCAAGAACCGCGTCGCGAAGCTCGCTACTAAAGTTTTCCGGCGAGTTGAAGGGATCGCTAAAGAACACCAGCTCCTTGAAGGTCCTAGCATGTACATCGGGATGCTTGCTAAGCTGCTTCCACAACCATGACGTGGCAGTACGCTGCATGCCAATCCCAAGCACGGTGGGCAAATCCTCTCGGGGGCCAATGCTCCGCCAGATGCCTGCGGAAGTCGCACGCCAAGTTGTCTCTGTCGTCGCCCTCGCACGATGCAAAGCCGATAAATCCCGCGCCGCAAGCGGCGGAAAGTCCCAGTCTGGACAGGATTTCGCCGCGGCGACCGGGTCCCCGACCCGCCAGGCCCAGACGCTCCGGAGCAAAGCCGCATAGTGCGGCCCGGGATCTGGCGAGTTTCCCAGCGCTTCCATGCTCTGGATGACCTCATCCTCCAGCAGGAACGCTACGGAGCACCGCGCCAACAGGTAGGTTGTATATGCAGTCACCTGAACGGGCGCTAGCCGCTGCAGTAATTCTCGGGCGGAGCGCCAATCCCGCTGCTCAAACCAATGCTCTGCCAGGCGCAGCATAAGATCGCGTCGCCCGTGGCTGATCATGTCGCGAAGCATATCCTCGGCGCAAAACGGTTGTCCGCTGCTCCGGTAGTGGTCCGCCAACTTGATCAGGAAGGCTGCCGAACGGCGATCCGAAGCGCGCTCCTGCAGCAGTGCGGCGGCGGTCTGCCGCGGACAGGTCTGCGCCGGCAGCACGTCGGCCAACGCAATGATCACATAGTCGTCGTCGCAGCCAAGTTCCAAAGCGTGCCACCCGGCGGCGGCGGCCAAATCGGCGGAGCGTGCCGCCGCGAGCAGGTAAATTATGCATGCGATCGAGGCTGCATCAGGAACCGACAACAGCTCGCCAATGAAAGCCAGAATTTCAGGCGCGGCCTGCCCTGTAAGCCTAGGCCGAAGCCAGGCGACAGACCCCGCGAAATCGGCCGCCGCCAAGGCGCAGGCATGAAGCAGAAGCGCCGACAGATCGCTGCCGGATTCGGGCACGGGCGATTTAGCCAAACTCCATCCCCAGGCTGAGTTCGCGGCAGAGTTGAAGCAGAGATGCCACCTGTTCCGACGGGCAAAGCAGATGGTTCCAACCGTCCGGATGATAGCGGATCGACTGACACTGACGAAGCGCTGTCGGCGAGATCACGAAGTCCAGGTAGCTGGCCTCAAACAGCAGTTCACTGATGCGATCGACCGGTGATGCACCAAGCACCTCGATCGTAATGAACGGCCGGTGGCGTGCGATCGTCTTGCGAGCGCCTTCTATCACGGCATATTCGTGCCCTTCGACGTCGATCTTGATAATCGAGATCCTGCCACCTTCCAGTCGACTTGCCCATCCATCCATTGTTACGGTATTGATAACCTGCTTACGATAGCTTCCGGTCCGCTGAGCGTGTTCAAGCTCAAGCGATGAACTTGTGGTAATGAGACCATGGTCGTTGATGGTTTCGTAAAAGTCGAAACTTCCCTCGGCATTGGACAGCCCTAGCTGATAGGCGCTTATCCGGCCAGCAAGATTCTGATTGAGCGCAAGGTTGGCGCGCAGCAGAGTGTTGACGCTTTCAAGTGGCTCGAAGGCGCAGACCTTGATCGTTGGGTTGGCCGCGGCAGCGAGCAGGCTGAATAGTCCTGTATTAGCACCGATATCAAGCATGAACCCGCTTGACATACGCACCAGCGACGCCATCAGGTCCGGCAAGGGTGCCTCGTAGGCCGAAAGGCCGTGTGCTTGTACCAAGCCTGCAATGTAGTCAAGGTGCCCGCTAACCCCCAACTTGAACTCGATCGGTCTCGCGGCTAGAGATGCCGTGAAGGCTTCTGTAGAGGGGTCCATGATTGGGCTCTCGACAAGTTGCAGAACGTTTTATTCGTGTATAACGCCGTGGCAGGCGGAACAAGTCGCGCTGACGATTTGGTTTCGCATTGTGCATGTGGCCGCAGGTTCATTGCACGGTTCGGGCAATAATTGCGGGGGTAAATAATCCGCTGATCAGACCGAGGAATTTGCCGAGCTGGCTGGTGCGGGCATTGGCGATGTAGATCAGGTCCTTGTCTCGCACGGGAATTAGCTGCGCAAGGAAGTAGCTGTTCGTGTTCAACATGTCGAGGTGATAGATAATCGGCACCGGTGCGGCGTTGCTGGGGACGCCAACCTGTCGGGCTATTGTTGGAGTTTCATAACGGAACAGGAATACCGCGTTTGGGTCAGCGCGCTCGTCCAGCGGGCCGCCGGCACGGGCAATGCTTTCGGCGAGGCTGACCTGGGCGGCGGTGAACGGCATCTCCGCCACCTTCGTGGCGCCGAAGAGCGTGAAGGTGCGCGGACGGTTGATCAGCTGCACCCGGTCGCGCGGCTGCAGCGGCACATCAAGATCCGCATCTTGCTGCACCAGTTCCAGCGGCGCCTCACCCGTCGTGCCGTGGCGTATGAGGTCGACGATCATGTCCTGCGCCGGATGCGTTGGTCCACCGGCCAACGCGATCGCGTCAAGCAGGTGCTCGCGCGCGAGCGTGAGCGGCACTCGGCCGGGCTTGTTCACATCGCCCGAGACAATGATGGTATTGGAAATATTGCGCATGGTTTCCACCACCACTTGCGGATCTTGCGAGTGGCTGCGCAGGCCGGCGGCGATTTCATCCTGCAATTCGGTGGGCGTACGGCCGGCGGCACGGATGCGGCCCACATACGGAAAGCTGATGGTGCCGTTCAGGTCGACCTCGATGGGCGGCAGATTCTCCCGCGTGGCGCTCGTCGAGATACCGGCCGATCCCGGTTGGGAGGCCGCCGCAGCGCCGGATCCGGCGAATAGGCCGCTGCCGATTTCGAAGACCGAGATGGACAATACGTCGCCCGGCCCGATCCGGTCCACCCGCCCCGGCGCATTCATCGCGGCGATTGTCGCAAAATTGCTGCCGTGGTCGCGCGCGAGCACCGCGGTCGTTTGAGCATCTACACTGACGATGTGGAAGCCGAGCTGGTTGGCCTCGGTCCGCTCACTCTTGAGGATGTCACGCTCCTCGGGCCCGCTTGCCGGCAACGCAGCACAGTTGGCAAGCGCGATTGCACTGAGCAGCGTCAGCCGGCTGAGTGCCCGCCGCAGAAGGTCCATGTCGTCCAATCCCGAAACCGGTTCCTTTTTAGCGTCTTAATGCGGGGCCGCCAGAGTGCGTTCGTAGGGTCGCTGTCAGTCACCCCGCCTCGCAACAGACGATAGTCTTGCAACATTTGGTTCCAGTCGATCGCGAAAGCACCATCGGCGATCGTGAACACTGGTTCCGGACGCCAAAAACACGGTCCGGACGGGATGGCGAGGGGATGTCGCCACCGAACGGACGCGACCAATGCCCGTCATCCGATCTCGAGTGACAGACCCAGCCGACGGCATAGCCCGAAGACCTCATGGGTGCGGTCGGCCGGGCACAGCAGATGGTTTGACGCACCGTGATGGTACCCAACCAGCGGACGCTGCACGAGCGCATTCGGCGCAATTGCAAAGTCCAGATAGCCGTTCGCGAGCAGCATATTGTGCGGCTCTGTAATCGCACTCGGCAGCACCTCGATGACGATCATCGGGCGCCGCTCCATGATGGTGTTCATACCCCCAGCCAGCACGGCGTACTCATGGGTTTCGACATCAATCTTGATTAGCTTCAGTCGTTCCGCGCCGAGATGCTCCGCAGCCCATTCATCCAGCTGGCGAGCCGGCACACGCACCTCACGAAACACACCGTGGTCGATGCTACTTGCATGCGAAATCTCGATTGACGAACTCGTCGGAATATAGCCCATGTCGTTAATCGTCTCGTAAAAGGTGACTTCCCCGCTATGGTCGGACAACGCAATGGCGTGGATATTCACGCGCGCTGCAAGATCAGGATTCAATCGAACATTTGTCGCAAGGGCTGCGCGAGCTTTAGACAAAGGCTCAAACGCATGGACCGTGGTTTGCGCGTCGGACGCCGCGGCAAGCAAGGTGAGCAGGCCGGTATGCGCACCAATGTCGAGAACACTTCCGCGACCGTCCCGAACAAGACAGGAAATTAATGCCGGAGTGGGCGCTTCGTAGGCCGCCAAGCCCTCGCGCCGGGCTATTTCCGCGTAATAGTCCAGGCGGCTTTGGCTTGCAAACATGAAGCCTACTGACACGCCCCCCAAGTCTCCCCCCAGCGGGAAGACTTCTTCCGACGCCAAGTCTTGGCTCATGGCGGCAGCCCTCTCCTAGTTCTTCTCATGTCCCTTAAATTTGAATACTGCTCATTGAAGTCGATGGTTATTGCAGTCGGCGGCGAAAATCGTCAATACAAACAATATGTTGGTTAGACCGAAACTCTGACCGGACCCGTCCGCGGCAACGTTGGTGACATCGGTAATCCCTGCCTGCATTTGCGTGCTTCTGCCAGAAAGGAGGTCTGCCTGCTCATCATATCGAGGTGATAGATGTGGTGCACCTTGAGTAGAATTTCTGCCACACGCAGTGCATCCAAAGAGGATAGGAGCTCGATTGACCCCATCGGACAACTGCTTTGCCACATTGGCTTCACGGTGTGGCGCACCGGTTGCAAGCGAGCGTGCCTTGCTACTAACAAACGCGAATTTAAGCGGAGGTGCCGCTCATTGAAATGACGCGGACAGCTTGATCGAAGAATTGGAGAAATGTTGATTGAAAACGCACTAGACATGACTGTTGGGTCTGCAGTTATTGACGCCGGACGAAACCGTTAACACCTTACCTGGCAAGGAGAGTGATCCAATGCACCCCCTGGAACCCAAGGCTCAAGAGGCGTTTGACTTGGTGCGTGCCCATCGCCGGCCGCAGCTTGAGCGCTTTCTGGCCGATACTCCAGGGCACTGGTGGTTCCACGCGATCGACGCAGGCGTACGATATGATGAACTCGTAACTAAAGCTCAGCCTTTCAAGCTTTACTATGATAAGGTTTGTGCTTCGAAAACGTTTAGCCATGACTGGTTTTCAGATAAGATCTGGTCTTGGTACGATATTCTGGCGCCATATCGAGACTCGCCCGTAAATTTGTTAGAATTGGGCGTCTTCGAGGGCCGCTCAATTGTCTTTGCAGCAGAGTATCTCCCACAAAGCCGTTTGGTCGCGCTTGACCATTTCGTGCTGAAAAAAGGCTGGACCTCCACGCAGGGCATCGCGCTAGCCGAGGATAGCGAAACGTCTTTCGACTTCAACGTCTCGCCCTATCGGGATCGTATCAGAAAGATTGTCATGAAGTCGTGGCCAGGTCTGACGTTGCTTGTCGAAGAGCAGGCAAAATTCGACATTATCTACCTTGATGCTTCGCACTGCGCGCCTGACGTGCTGACCGATGCCACGATTGCGTGGCGCCTGCTGACGGTTGGCGGCTTACTCATCTTTGATGATTTCCTGCTCGATCTATGGGACTGGGACAAGGGACCGGTTGGGCCCGGCGTGCTTCAGTTTCTAATGACCATTCCTGATGCGTATGAGTGGGTGCATGCCGGCTGGCAGGTTGTCGTGCGCAAGACGGCCGAGCAGCATCTGTGGTGAGAAAGATAAGAAAGAATATACGCGCTGTGTGTTTGTCGTCTTGAACTATGGCGGCTAGCAGTCTCGGCCACTCGCATCTGGTTACGTTGATAAGCTCCTTCAAATCGACGTCTACCGTAACAGTATCATTCCGGCTCGGGCGCGAATCGCGGCGACCGCTGGCCGCGGCAATCTGGTCGTGAGCCGGTCGCTACCGGGCTTGTCTAGACGATAACCGTCGTGGAACCAAGCAGCTAATCCGGCTCCAGATAGAACGAAACAAGTCGCGCCAGCGCCGGTGCACCAAGCAAGGTCTCGACGCTGCGCCGAGCCTCGGCGCCAAGTCGCTGGCGCAGCACCGGGTCGGCGGCGAGTTCGCGCATCAATCCGACCGCCTCTTCCACCGTGCGAAACACCAGCCCGGTGTGTCCGTGCTCGACCGCCTGCGCATAGCCGCCGGCGTCGCTCACCAGAACCGGCACTCCACACGCCATCGCCTCGATCACCACGCGGCCCCATGGCTCGATCCAGGTCGAGGTATTGTAGTAGAAGCAATCCAGCTCCTGCAGAAATTCGACGATGCCGTCGGAGCGTGCCGGAAGGAACTCGATTCCCTCGGTCTTCGGGAACACACGTTCCATGCAGGTGCCGCCAAGCAACCGCGAGCGACCGCCGGCCTGCGCCGCCACCTCATAGACGTTCCAGTCTTGCGGATGATGTTTCTCGATCACGTCGCGCGAGTGCCGGCCGACGGTGAAACGGTGGCCGGGCGGGAACGGCGTCCCGCGCGGCCGGAACAGGTCGATGTCGACCGGCGAGGGCTCGAAGAAGCCCGGCAGGTCGACCTCCTGGCGCATCATGTCGGAGCAATACAGCAGCTCAGGGCGGATGCCGGTCTGCTCGAAGACTTCCTGGATACGCTCGAAGAGCAGCGGCGCCTCGAACGTATTGTACAGGAAGATCACGCGCTTCGGTCTGGATCGGCGAATCCAGGTCACAATGTTGAAATAGACGCCGATTATGACCAATACACCGCCATGTGGGACCCGTCCTTGGCCCGGCTCGATCGCCTTGACCCCGACCTTGCCGCTGAAATGCGGATGCGGCATCTCCGGCGCCCAGAATTCCACATTGGTATATTTGGCCAGCCGCTCCCCGACATCGAGCGCATGCAGTTCGCTGCCGCCGCGCGTCTGCTCGAACTTGTTGACGATGTGGACGGTGGGGAAGGTGTGCCGCGGCCGCTCCAGGAGCTGCGAAATTTCAGCGTCGCTTGCAGCGCTCAGGCGAGCCGCGATATCGCCGCGGACCAGCGCCCGTACTCGATTCCAAGTGGCGTCCACGCGTGTGCGGCGTTCCGGAGCCAGCGTGGGCTGGGCTGACTGACGGCGCAGATACGGCGACAGCCAGGCGAGATGCCGAGACTCGATAGCGGCGCGGCTGACCAGCTTGGGCAGCAGATCGGGTCGACGGGCCGACCAGAGTTGACGAATGGCATGGTAAAAGCGCCCGCCATCCGAGCGTGTGCCGCTGTCCGGCACACTGTCGAGGATAGCGTCAAATTCCGTGTCGAGACGGCCGGTCTGCGCCGTGCTCAACAGCGAAAGCTCGAGAACCGCCCAACTGGGGCCGGTTTGAGGCCGTAGCGTCTTGAGATAGGTCCAAGCGCTTTCAAACCTGCCGATCGCCACGAGTAGCCAGGCATAGAATTCGCCCATCGTGACGTCGGACGGCAACCGCCGGAGTTGTGTTTCACAGATCTGCAGAGCGAGGTCGAAATCACGTATCTCGTAGGCGCTGCGGGCATATTCCACGCGGCTGATGGTGTCGTCGGGATAAAGTTCCACAACAGTGGCCCAGCGCTCGTGCACGACAAACGGCTCGCGCCGGCGCATCGCCATATGGGCGAGACCGATCAGCGCACCTTTCCCCTGGAAGCTGCGCGTCGCCATGGCCTGAAAGTGCCGTTCGGCGTCGCTCAGGCTGGACGTGTTGGCTATCACGTAGCCTAGGAAGAGCTGCGCCGGTTCATTGTCCGGATGTTCGCCGATGAACCATTCCAGTCGCAGGCGTGCCTCGGCGAAATTGCCGCTGCGGAAGGCGGCGTCGTAATAGGCCCTTTGCAACTCGATTTCCGGTCCGCGCACGGCCACGGCCGCACGCAGCAGGCGGTCGGCTTCCGGCAGGGATCGCCGTGCCGCTGTCAGAACGACATAGCGGGCATCATGCCAGACGCTATGCGTCCATTTCCGCCGTAGAAAGCGGAAGAATAGGCGTGCCCGATCAAGCTCCTGGGCGTCTTCGTAACCGCGCGCCAACAGATGCAGGGCGATGTACTCGCCGGGGAAGGCTTGCATGTACCGGTGCGCCAGACGCCGTGCCGCAACCAGATCCTTCATCGTCAGGGCGGCGTCCAGGGCGCGACGCAGATAACGCTGGTCGCCGGGATCGAGGTCAGCCATGCGTTCCGACAGCGCGCGCACCGCCGGCCACTGGCGTAGCCGGTCGCGCAAATCCGTCAGCAGCCAGAGAAAGGACACATCATTTGCGCGCCGAACCATGGCAGCCTCGACCACGTCGGCCGCGTCCGCCCACTCGCCGGCGCGACCGTGATCTAGCGCGATCGAGCCAAACTCAAACCGCGCCGCATCGTCGTCGGGTGCCCGCTCAAGACATTGTCGCAGCAGCACTTGGGCACGATCGGGATCAGCTTGGCGAACCGCCCGCGCGCGCATCAGCAGGTGCCCGGGAAGCTCGGCAAATCCCGGCACGCGCCGGGTCGCGTCCAGGATGATATCCTGCGCAAGCTCACGCTGCCCGGCCATGGAGGCCGAGAGTGCCGCATGCAGGTAGGCATGCTCCCGCTTCTCCTGGTCGGACGACCGGACCGGCCTTTCCGGATCCTCAAGCAGCCGGACAAGCTCGTTCCAGAAGGCCAACGCGGCGTTCCAATCACCGGCGCGCTCATGCACGCCGGCAATGCCGGCTAGGGGTTCGGCAGCCTGCGAATCCAGCGCCTGGGCTATTTCGAACGCCGCGATTGCCGATTTGTGGCGACCCAGCTCATTGCGCATGTTCCCGAGCTGCAGCCAGCAATTGATAATTTCGGGCCGGCGCTCACTGGCTTGCTGCCAAAGCGCGTGCGCCGCCTCCCAGTCCCTGCGGTCCTGGGCCGCGCTCGCTTCGCGGATCACCACATCGACGTCATCCGGCGCGGCCTGCCTGGGCACGGCAGGCGAGGCAACAAAACGATCAAGCAAGGCGAAACGTTTTTTTAGCAACGCTAGACTCCATGATTATGCTGGAGAGCGCGGGGCGAGGCTGGCTCCGTAGCCTGCAAACCACGCGCCGCGTCTTCTGGCCGCCGCCGGGGCGCGGGTTCCGGCGAGACCTGCTCGATCAGCGCGATCACAGCGTCGATATGCGGCTCCCAACGTGGGGCGTGCCAGGCCGGAAGGCGGGCGAGCTGCGCCGCGCGACGCGGCGAGTTCGCTGTGCTGTAGTCGCGGATCGCCTGCAGCCAGCCCAATCCGTCAAGCGGGTCAAGAAACTCCGGCACGTCGCCGCCGACTTCGCGGAACACCGGAATGTCGCTGCAGATCACCGGCACGCCGAGTGCCAGCGCCTCCGAGATCGGCAGACCGTAGCCCTCGACGAAAGCGGGACAGAGCAGAGCCCGCGCCCCGGCCAGCAGCGGGCGCAGTTCACGATCGGGCAGCGTATTATGCTCCTCGAGCAGTCCGGAGATCACGGTGCAGCGGTCGATGATGTCGACGATGTTCTCGTTCTCCCAGCCGCGCTGTCCGATCAGCACGAGGCGTGGGGCGGCTTCGCGGCAGGTGGCGAGATGACGCCAGAGATGCAGCAGCAGCAGGTGATTCTTGCGCGGTTCGATGGTGCCGATGCAGACGAAATACGGAGCGGCACCCATCACCTGGGTCTGGGCCGGTGGGGAGGCGGCGAATTCCGCTCCGGGATGAGCAACGACGACGGGGATATGGCGGCCGGTACGCGCGAGATACGGTGCAAGTGCATCGGCGGTAGCCTGCGAGTTGACCACCACCCCGTCGGCCAGCAGGCCGATCGTTTCGATGCGCTGGCGATGTCGTTCGGCCTGGCCAGGCCGTGCGTATTCCGGATAGTCCATGGGGATCAGGTCATGCACGAAAAACACGAAAGCAGCGCCGCTGCGTGCCTTGAACCGGGTCAACCGGGCCGCCCGATGCAGGTTCTGGTGCGAAACGAGTAGATAGACCGGCCGGCGCTTGCCGTCGCGCGTCCCCGGCGGCAGCAGCTTTTGACCAGGCATCAGGCCCGACATGGACGCCAGCATCCCAAGCCGGCGCGCGACCCGGCTGCTCTCGCCAGGATCGCGCCAGCATCGCCCTAGCGCGTGGACGAGCAGGCGGGCATAGCGGGCGCGCAGCGGCGCGATGTCACCGGCGGCGTTCATGGCCACGAAGCCAAGCCGGTCACCGGCCCGGTCGATCAGATATTCGGCATAGGCAAGCTCGATCCGGTCGATACCGGTTGGCGTGGGTCGGCTTGCGCGCGACACCAGCCGCGAAAGATCGAGCAGGACCGGCGGTCTCGTTTCGACTTCGGTAAGACCAGGGGAACGCCGATCAGAACTTGCCGCGGTCTGGATCACGCCGCCGCGCCCCGTTCCGCACGGGTATCACCGAGGCAATCGAGCAGGTGTTGCGGCAAGGCTTCCACTATAAGGGTCTTCAATCGCGGGGGTCGATGGGCAATGGATCCGGCATCCCAGAGCACGTAATCGGTGCAGGGGTCACGATGCCCCAGGGCCGCAAAGAGACCGGGCAAACTCGGTTGATGGTCGCCATAGGCAAGCAGCAGGCCCTGCCCGGGTGCCGCACCCAGCACCTTGGTCATCACCGGAAAAAACGCGTCGGTGCGTCGCAGTCCACCGAGGTAGCGGCGCAGTGCCGCCGCTTCCGGCAGTGCCTGCAGGGGCGCGGGCAACGGCGCAGCGTCCTCAGGCCCACGGTCGGCGAGCCAGGGTCCGTGATTACCCACCGAGATCACAAATAGGAACAGGTCGGAGCCCGCATCGGCCAGGACCTCGGCGGCTTTTCGCGCCAGCGCCGCATCATTCACAAAAGCCTCCTCGCGTGCCGCTGGAGAGAACGCTTCGGGACCAATGAAGCGGTCGAAGCCCAGCGCCGGGATGGCGCGGTTGCGGCCGTAGAAACGCTTGTCGAACGGGTGCAGGCAAATGGTGCGAAAGCCGAGCGCCCGCATGCGCCAGGCGATTGCGTCAACCGGCATCCGGGCGAAACGCTCGTATGGGTTGAACCGATCGAGACCGAGCGCCGTGGCGCCCAGACCGGTCAGTGCCGCGAACTCGGTGCGGATCGTGTTCGCACCCCAGGTTGGTACCCTGAGCAGCCCGCAGGCGGCGGCCTCGGCGCGGCAGGCGTCGAAGCCGGGCAGCAGATCCGGTGGGATCGCCGGGTGCAGGCGGCGCGGGTCGAAGAAGGATTCGAGTTGCGCCATTACGACCGGTCCGCTTCGGCGCATTTGCGGCGAGCGCAGCACCGCGGGCGCCGCACGGCGGCGCGGACGCTCGGCGCGGGCGAGCGTCGCGTGGATCGCGAAGCAGGCGAGCATGCCCCAACGCGCGATGTCCTGCGCGGGGTCGCGGCTGGGGACCAGCCCCTCGTAGAGGCGTTGCAGCCGCGCCAGCAAAGGCGGCCATCCTGGCAGGGCGAACCCAGCCAAGACGAGCAGCAGGATGGCAAGTGCCGGCCAGGGCGACCAGGGCCACAGCGGCGGCACCGCCCAGGCGACCACGCTGACCAGCGCCACGACGGCGGCCGCGCCGGCGAGGACGAGGCCGGTGCCGGCGAAGGGCAAGTAGAACTCGGGATGGCGCAGAAGTTCGAGCAGTTCGGCGCGGTCGGCGAACACCACCGGCTCCTGCAGCACCTGCCGCTTGACCGCGTCAACCGCCACGAGCCCGCCTGTCAGCGCCGCGACCACCAGCGTGCCGAGCAACGGGCGTGCGGTGAGGGCGGCGAACAGCGCCGCCCCGATCAGCAATGGCGCGACATCGAGCGCCATCACCCAGAATGGCGGCCGTATCGCCCGAGCGCCTGCCTGCCTGCGCAGGAACAGTGCGCACAGCATTAGCAGCAGCGCAGAGGTGGCTAGCTGGAAGAGCATGCCGACCGGGTCAGGCCAGTTCCGGCGGCACGATATGGAACCGCACGCCACGCAGGATGCGATCCCCAAGCCAGGCCGGGAGCAGATCTGCCGCCTGCAGACCGAGTGCCAGCAAGCGCGGGAAGACGATCCGCCGCTGTCCGCGATCGAGCCCGCGCCGGACGATCCCGCTCGCCCGCTCGAGCGAGATCAGGAATGGCTTGTCGCCATGAAAGCGATCGGTCATCGGCGAATTGAAGAAGCCCGGAACAACCACGCTCACCAGGATGCCGTACGGACGGAGCAACGCCCGCAATGCCTCGCCGTAAGCGCGGACCCCAGCCTTGCTGGCGCTGTAGCCGGGGCTGTATGGCAGGCCGCGATAGCCTGCCACGGAGCTGACCACCGCGATCTGGCCGGTGCCGCGCTCCAACAGGCGGGGCAGCAAGGGCTCCACCGTGTGCATGCAGCCAAGCAAGTTCGTGCCGATCTGGCGCATTGCCAGACCTGCGGGTTCCGTGGCTGTTTGTGGCGGTGGACCGGCCGAGATGCCAGCCGTGGCGATGACCAGATCGACCGGCCCAAGGTCGTCGAAAGCGATTAGCCAGTCGGCGAGCGCTTCGGCCGCACGGACATCAAGTTGGCCAGTCGCCACTGTCGCGCCCCTGCCTCGGCAGTCCTGTGCGACCTGCTCGATCCGGGTTGCATTACGCCCGATCAGCCCCAGACGGATACCAGGCGCGGCATAGCCCGTTGCGAGAGCGCGTCCAAGTCCGCTGGTCGCGCCAGTCACCACGATGTTGCGGGGCGGGGCCATCTTAGCTGGTGGCCTGAGCAGGTCGCCCCCCCGCCGGCAACGTTGCCGCCGTCCAAACGCCTGCCACCGCCTGCGCGGCCTGCAGCGTTTCCAGCCGTGCCACGGCACCCTCGGTCAGCAACTTGACAGCTTCAGTGCTAAAGAAGCCGCCGCGTACCAGGCATCGATGCGCCAGCACCCGACGGAATGCTTTGAACAGGGCAGTGTCTGGCGGCTCTGTCGTGGTCCAGAACGCGTCGAGACTCCCTTGAAAAGTTAGGCCGGGCATGTCGTAGACTGCCTGCCCCAGCGTCATCACCGGCACGCCGGCGGCAAGGGCAAGCGTGCCGCTTGTGCTGTTGATTGTCACCATGCCGCGGGCCGCGCGGGTCAGACGCTCGAGATCACCATCCTCGACGTAGCAGACGCGATCACCGATCCCAAGCCGCGTCGCACAGTCGGTCACAAGCTTGCGCCAGTCGCGCAGCCCATTGTCCAGCGGGTGCTCCTTGATCAGAAGCGTAGTGGAAGCCGGCGCGTGGGCGGCGAAGGAGGTCAGCACGCTGTTGATCGCCGGCGTCAGCCTGCCGAAAGAGGAGTGCTGCCGCACCTGCGAATCGCAGTCGAGCTGTAGCGGGAAGACATAGAAATCCCGCAGCGCGTTGGCGCGGGCCACCTCGGCGGCAATGGCCGCGCGGTTCAGCTTGCGGCGCACTAGCCGCGATCCCCAGCCGGCATACTCGACGAGCGGGTGCCAGGGCCGGTGCGTCCGGTAGAACGGGAAACTCCAGGCGAGCAGCATGTAACCAAAGTTGTAGGCCAAGTCTTCAGTCGCGCGACGGGCAAAGCTTGATGGGATGGCCGAACCCTCCGCTACGTCCTGCAGCCGGATAGCCTGCTCGCGGTACCAGTCCGGGTCGCGCGGCAGGCTGGAATGGCCGTTCACGCCGCCGAGCTCAAAGGTCACCCAGTTTGGCCGGATGTAGCCTTCCTCGAAGACATGGACGGGAAGCTGCAGCCGGTGGGCGACGGTGATGGCGGCGCGATGACGCGGGCGACAATCCCCAAAAAGGACAATATCGGTGATGCCGCGATCAAGGATGCTCGTCTCCAGGAAGCTCGGCCAGTTAAGGTCGTTGCCGCGGTAATTCATCGCATCCGGCAATTTCCAGAACACCTGGTCGCCGCCATGAAAATTGATGCGATGGACGCCATGGCCGCGGGCGGCTAGCGCACTTCCGAGATGACTGAAGAACCGGCTCGCGGGACCCTGCAGAAACAAGAAGACGCGCGGGCGGCCGGCAGTGTCATGCTGTTCCGATGCTGTCACGTCTTGCCCGTCCAGCTTTCCAGATGCCACCGGATATCCTAACGGACTTAATAGCTGCGAAGCCATACCAGTGTGGATCGCGTTAACCAATTCGTCGAGTTACCGTAATAGGTTGCCGCCGGGTCATAGCGGCGTTGTTTCGTATCCTACTTCAACAACTCGAGCCGTTGCAGCACGCAAAACGGCATATATAACGATTATCGATCTGGAATAAGAAGTATTGTTGCACTGTTTCCACAGGACCGACAACATAGCCGGAATTCAAAACACAACGTCATTGGACGCTTTATCGACTAGTGCGCTTCGCAGCCGCAGGTACCATCCTTTGCACGTCTTCGTGTACGCTCAAGCGGCATGCTCACGCATACCCGCAACGATCAGCCAGCCAATGCTGTAGCTGAGCAGCAGACCAAGAAAAACAGTTGCGACCATAATCGTGCTACGCGGAAACAGAGCGCGTTCCGGCAGGTTCGGCCGCACCACATTCACCACGAAGAGCTGCTGGCGCATTGCCTGCAGCCGCGCGTTCTCAAGTGCGGTCAGTGCGCTGGTGTAACTGGTTTGCGCGAATTCGCGCTGTAGCGTAAGCTGTTCGTAATCAGCGAGCACAGGGGCGAGGGCACCGTTCTGGCCGGTCAGCCGCCCCGCCTCGATCGCGATCTGGCCTTCCAGGGCACGGATCCGATCTCGCAGCGCCACAAATTGCGGGCTATCCTGGCGGACCGATGCACCGGCCCCGGCGAGCTGAGCGCGGGCCTGGGCAAGCTGCAGTTGCAACGTGTGGATTAGCGCGAGCTGTGCCGTGCTGGTCTTTTGCGGATCGATGTCCTGCTCGTGCATGCGAAATGTGGTCAGCGACTTTTGCGCCGCGACAACGCGCTGCTCCGCGGTATCCACCTCACGTTGCGCCACCCGCACCGTGTCCTGGATCGCGCGTTCATTGAACTCGTTCACCCGCTCCTCGCTAAGCGACAACAGCGCTTGTACTAGATTGCGGGAATCCTGCGGCTCAAAGGTATGCGCCTTGATCGTGGTGATGCCGGTGTCCTCGTTGAACTGGATCGTCACTTGGTTGCGATAATAGCGCAACAAGGTCTCGGCGGTCGGATCCGGCCACCATAGCTTTGAGAAGAAGTCCGCCTCCGGGCGGCGGAATATCGTCACCAGGTCAAGCCTCTTCTGCAGCGCGCCAACGGCGTCGTGCGAGGCCATGTAGTCGTCCACGCTGAACGACTCGCTCTGCGCCGCGCTGAGGCCGGCCGTCAGGCCGAGTATCTGTCCCAATCCGCCAATGGAGGGGCCGCTCGGCTGGTTGCCGCGCACGACGAAGCGCGCCTCAGCTTCATACTGGTCGGCGGCGATGCCGTAATAGTAGCCGGCGGCAAGCACGGTGGGCAGGACCACGAACAATATGAACCAGCCCCGGCGCGCCAGCATCTGGCGCAGCCGATTTGGCCGCCGCGGTCGGCCAGGCCGCTGGAACGGCGCTTCGCCAGTGGCGAACTGGGCGCGAAGATCGGGTGGCGAACTGGTGATGCCAGCCATTCGTGCGTCCTCGTGATGGTTAGGCCGCCGCGGCGCGCCGGGCGGCAAAAGTCCAGTTCGTCAATCAAGATGCATGCGTCGCCGGGTGACCCGAATGGCAAACAGCCCCAGGATCGTCAAGACAAGCGACCAGGCAATCACGTATGCTGGGTCGACATAGGCGCTGTCAAACGACGCGAACTGCCCCTCCCGAATTTGCTCGAACGGTGATATCAGCGGCGACCAGGCGAGGTAGTCGCGCCACGGACGCGGGATCCATTTCAGCAGGAAGAACGCACCGGAAAGCGGCAGGCTGACATAGGTGGCGGGATGGATAATCCGTTGCACAACCGTGGAGTTTTCCGACGCCGCCGCCACTATCAGGGACAGGCCGAAGGAGAAAAACCATAGCTGCGCCAGGCCCGCCATCATCAGAAGCGGCCGGTCAGGCAGATTCCCCATGCCGCACAGCCAGGCGAAGCCCACCAGGATGGTCATCGCCATGACGGCCGACGCGAACTCCAGCACGTTGCGGGCGATCAGCAGATCGGTAATCGTCACCATGCGGTGATACAGCAGGGTGCGGTTGCTTTCGATCGCCGCCTCGGCGCGCAGCACCATGAAGCGGAACATGCAGAACGGCGTGTAGCCGACAACCCAGAACGGGATCGGGTCAAGGCCGAACCCAGTGCGCGACGACGCCGCCAGATGCATCAGAGTGACCGCAAGGGCCAGCAGCCCTGGTTCGAACACTGCCCAGAGATAGCCAATATTGTCGCGCCCGAACCGCGTATGAAGTTCGCGCATCAGCAACGCGCCGACAACGTGGGTCTGCACCGCAAGGCCACGCATCGTGGCCCGGTCCCGGTCCGGCTTTCCCACAACGGCGGCGATCTGGTTGCCTGGCCCGAACATCATCCGAACGCCAGGCTTGCGGTAGAATAAAGCAGCCTAAACATACGCCTGTCTTAAAGGATCCGCGTCCGCCACAGCAACTGCTCCAATGGGACGAACCGCGTCAAAGCCGGACACTGCCGCGACAGCGATGACATCCGCCGGCACACCGAAGCTTGTCGCACTCACCGGCTGATCCAGCACCACTAGACAGACTTGTCCAGGTTGTTGGCCGATGGGTTCGTCCACACAATCGGTCACAACATCGTCAATCGCGATCCGGCAAGGAAGCCGCGGATGCCGCCCGCCGAGCGGGGTTCCGAGGCCGGCAGGACGGAGAGCGTCACGTGGCGAAGATGCCGTGGTAGGCCTCTATAGTCTCCTCGATCGTGTCGTAGAACTGCAGATGGCCGTTCTGCAGCATGCCACCGCTCTCGCAATGCTCGCGCAGCGTGTTGGCGTCGTGCGAGACCATAATGAGCGTTCCGTTCTCGCGCCGCGCTCGCAAGGCGTCGGCACAGCGGTCGCGAAACGAGGCGTCGCCCACCGCCGTTATCTCGTCGACGATATAACAGTCAAACTCCACTGCCAGCGACACCGCAAAGGCCAAGCGCGCTTTCATGCCGGACGAGTAGGTCTTCACCGGCATCCGGTAATAGTCGCCCAGGCCGGCGAAATCCTCCACCATGCCGAGTACGTAACCAACTGGCTTGCGGTAGATGCGGGCAATGAAGCGGGCGTTATCCGCACCGGTAAGGCTGCTCTGAAAGGCGCCGCCAAACCCGATCGGCCAAGAGACCGTCATATCCCGGCGGATCTGGCCCCGGGTGGGGAACTCGATGCCGGCCATCAACCGTGTAAGGGTCGATTTTCCAGCGCCGTTGCGCCCAACGATGCCGACGCTCCGGCCGCGACCAATGGAGAAGGACACGTCATCGAGTACCCGACGAGCGCCGCTTCGGGTGTGATAGATCTTACTCACATTCTCGAAGACGATCATCCGCTCGCACTGACTTCATGCCTGGTTCGGCCGGGGACCGGCATTCAAAGAGTTGCTGCAACTGCATATCGTGGGCGCAATCCTCAATGCAAGTATGACTGGACATGACCCTGAAGGCCGGTGAACGGGACGCCGCTGCAGTCTGCCTCGACGGGCGTAATCTCGCACTAAGCCAAGGCACCGGGGTGAGCAACTACGCGCTCGCTTTGGCGGCGGGGCTGCGCGAGACGGGGCGTGCGGCCGAGGTGCTGCTCGATGGTTCGGCAGGTGTCTCACCCCGTTCCGGGCAGGTCAGGCGCTGGCTGCGGGCGGCTTGGCCGGCTGCCTATGAGGCAGCGTCGCTGGACATACCGCCGACGGGGTTTGCACGCGCCTGGCTCGCGCGCGATGTCTTTCGCCTTGCCCAGGTGCATTTCGACATCCATGGGAAGTTGCTCGCGATCAGGAGCCGCCGCCCGCCGACGCTGATGCACTGGACCTATCCGTTGCCGATGGTGTTTCAGGGCGTCCCGAACGTCTACACAATTCATGACCTCATCCCGATGCGCGCCCCGCACCTCACCGACATCGATGGCCCTCGTTTCGCCCGAATTGTCCGTGCGGTCGCACGCCGCGCCGATCACGTCGTCACTGTGTCCGAGGCTTCCCGGCGCGACATCATGGCGACGCTTGGCCTGCCAGGGGAGCAGGTAACCAACACCTACCAGCCGGCGAACCTGCCCCCTGGCCTGCGGGAGGCGCCGGCACCCGATTTGCAGGGTCATTTCCTGTTCTGCGGCGCGATCGAGCCGCGGAAAAACCTGAGCCGCCTGATCGCAGCATATCGCGCGAGCGCCGCCGCCGCGCCGCTTATCCTGGCCGGCCCCGACGGCTGGCGGGCCGCCGAGGAGCTGGTCGCCGGCGGGGCCGAAATACGGCCGCTCGCCGCGATGGCCAAAAACGGGCCGAAGACCGGCGGCGTTTGGCGCGCGCCATGGCTACCCCGCCGCGCTTTGCTCGACCTGCTGCGCGGGGCGCGGGCCTTGCTCTTCCCCTCCCTGGCCGAGGGGTTCGGGCTGCCGATCGTGGAAGCGATGGTCCTCGGGGTGCCAGTGCTCACGTCGGCGGGCGGCGCTACCGAAGAGGTCGCGGGCGATGCGGCTCTGTTGGTGGACCCGCTTGACACGCGGATGATGGCGGCGGCGATCGCGGCTCTCGACCGGGACCCGGGATTATGCGAGCGCCTGGCCGCCGCCGGGATACGCCGATCAGCTTTGTTTTCACCCGCGGCCTGCCTCAGCCGGCTTGCCGCAATCTACGACACGCTGGGAGTTGCCCGCGCATGAGCTCGCTTTCCCCTGGGTTTTCCCCGGGCGGCCCGGTTCGCATCGGGATTGACGGCTTCAACCTGGCGATGGCGCAGGGCACCGGTATCGCCACTTACGCCCGTGTTTTGAGCCGAAACCTGACGGGTCTCGGCCATCCTGTCGACGTGCTGTACGGCCTGCCGATGTCCCCGAACGCCTCGCCGATCATGCGGGAGGTGGCGTTCTTCGATCGGCTTGATCAGGAGCCGCGTCGCGCCCCCAAGCCCGTCTTCTCGACACGCTGGTGGCACGAGCGCGCTGCCTCGCGACGCGGCTGCGAGGCAATGGAAATTCCGATGACCGGCCTGGTGGACAGGCGCGGCATCCGCATGCCAGCGTTCGATCGCATCCTGGTTGTCTCCGACCTATTCCAGCTGGCCGCCCGTCAGTTTCGCAAGACTGGGCGATTCCTGCGCGTGCGCATCCCGGACCGGCCGGCGATCATGCACTGGACCTACCCGCTGCCAATCGTCGTGGAGGGCGCCCGCAACATCTACACGGTGCACGACCTGGTGCCGCTACGGCTGCCACACACCACGCTGGACGATAAGGGTTACTACCTGAACCTGATCCGGACCTGCATTGCTGAGGCAGCGGCGATCTGCACCGTCTCAGAAGCCTCCCGTGCCGACATTGTTCGGGTCTACCCGGAGTCGGCGGGAAAAGTGATCAACACCTACCAATCGATCGACCTGCCGGAGCAAGCGCTGCCCGAGGCAGCGGCGCTTGGCGACTTCCTGAGCGGCGTGTTTGGCCTCCAGCCACGCGGCTATTTTCTGTTCTTCGGTGCGCTGGAACCAAAAAAGAATATTGGGCGGCTGCTGGAAGCCTATCTTTCCACCGGCACCTCAACCCCGCTCGTAGTGGTGGGCGGGCGGAGCTGGAAATCCCAAGCCGAGCTGGGCTTGTTAGAACTTCATGACGGCCTGCCGGGTGGCCCGCGCATTCACCGGATCGACTACCTGCCCTTCGGCACGCTGCTGCGGCTCATCCGCGGCGCGCGAGCGGTACTGTTTCCCTCGCTCTACGAGGGCTTCGGCCTGCCGGTCGTGGAAGCCATGGCGCTGGGCACTGCCACACTGACCTCGACCGAAGCCTCGCTGCCGGAAATCGCCGGCAATGCCTCGGTTCTGGTCGATCCCTACGACACGCAAGCGATCGCACGCGGCATCCGCCACCTCGACGAGGACGAGGCGTTGCGCCAGCAACTCCAGGACGCGGGTCCAGGCCAAGCTGCGCGTTTCGGTGCTGGACCGTATCGCTCGGCGTTGGCGGCGATGTATGCGGACGTCATGGCGAAGGCGCCAGTCGGGTCCAGATGACCGACAGGATGCTGGGCAGCCGTTGGTCAGAAGCGCGCCGTGTCGTCACTGGAACGGCAGGTACCGGAAGCTGAAGAGGAGTAAATTCTCGTTCGCCGATGGGGACACCGTGCTACCCTTGGTCGCCCCGACGCCCTGGAATGCATTGCGGTTCACATACGCATACTGGAGACCGGCCTGCACAGTTCCGTAGTTGGACTTGATGACCCGCCACCACCCACCGACCGTGCCTTCGACAATCGCGGACGTTACGGCGCTACACGAACCTAATTCAACCTCACAGCCGGACAAGTTCACGTTGGGGTTGCCGTAGCCGGACGTGCCTCCAAAGGTCTTGCTCGACACGCCTTCGGCGCCGCCGTAGGCATAGATGTCGACTTCCGGGATAGGATGACCAACAAGGCCGCCCATGACGGAGTATTGTGACAGCGGCTCGATCTTGCCGATAGGAGAGAAGGTCGCGTCGGCCAGCTGCGACGTGCCGTAGCGGCCGACGCCCTGGCCAACAAGCCCGCTGACCTGGAAGTCCAGCAGCTTCGGCACAATCGGCAGGATCATGCCGGCGCCGACGCCCTCGCCCGTGGTCTGGTAGCTCTTGCCCTTACCGGTGGAGGCGAAGGAGATTCGCCCATTCAGGAAGCGCAGCAGTCCGTACAGTTCGTAGTGACCCCAGCCCGGATCCGCCGCGATCTTGGCGATAACGTCCGGCGCATAGTTGTCGCTGTAGGCCTGGATCGAGTTGACGTTCGAGCCGCCGCATTGCGTATATTCAAGCGTCCCGCCGCCTGTCCCGGTCGGCGCCGCGGCGCCGGTCAGGCAGTTGGGGCCCGCCGAACCGTTGAACGTTGTCTGCGGCAACTCCAACGAAAGACCCGTCGATATCTTCTGGTCGTCAAAGTCCTTGACGACCCGGAGGGTGGGCTGGCGCGCCCAGTTGAAGCCCACCACATACTGCGCATCGATGGTCAGCGGCACGTTCTCCTGGCGCGGCGTCAGGCCGGTCCTATACAGGGTCGCAAGGCTCCACGTCTGGCCGCCTACAACCTGCAGGCCCAGGTTCCTGTTGTCGTAATCTCCCCAGAACTGGCGCAGTCGCAGGGTGTAGCTGTTGCTCTGGTTCGAGTTCGATGAGGAGCCGGCGCTCAGGAAGTCGGTTTCCACGTAGGCAGTCAGCTTCTGTGCGTCGTCAAGCCGCCCCTCCGTCAGCAGCGACAAACGGCTCTGCTGCGCCGACTGGCGATATTCGGGGATGTGATAGTTCGGGCTGTTCGCGAACGGGATGCTGCCGAAGTTGGTGTCCACGCTCGAGGCTTGATTGCGCGAGCGATAGATACCTTCGGCCGCCACGAACCCGCCCAGCGTAACAGTCAGCCCGCCGACCTTGAACGCTCCCGGAGGCAGCGGCGGGCCAGGCGGTGGCGCAGGAACCGTAACCACCTGGGCAGGCGGCGGTGTGGCGGCGACTTGCTTGGCCTGCGCCGAGGCAGCCGCCGCCTGCTCCTGCGCCGCCTTGGCCTGTTGCTGCGCCGCCTTCAGCGCCCGGTCCCGTGCCGCCAAGTTTGCCTTCACCTGACCCAACTGGTTTTGCAGCTCCTTGATTTGCTGCTCGATCGCCTGGATTTGCGCATCAGTCTGAGCCACTGCTGGCCGGCCGAGCATCAGGCCGCCGACGGTCGTGACGCAGAGAAGAGAGTAGCTCAAAGGCTTGGATTTGTTCATCGATCTCTCGGGTCGGAGTGACAGCGGGAAGGGGCGCCGCAAACGGAGAATTCGACCCTAGAGCCGAGCTCATACGGGGTCGGCGGCAATCCGATGACACTATTTTTAAATCTTTTTTACTGACCGAACGCCTGCCACCTTTGGTCAAGTTAGTTAGAGGATCGGTCAACATGAGTTGTTAACGTCTTGACAAAGTAGAAACGGTTCCGGGTCAAATAATTCGCGCAATAAATACACCGGCGGGTAGGATGACAGTGTCTGGGCTTTAGTGACCCCGGCGCGAGTCCGAACGACCGGTTTCGGTTCGCACCTTGCCTTCGTGCCGATCGGCACGGTGCACTGCACGCTTATGTGCAGCCACGACTTTGATCGCACTGCCGTGCTGGAGAGATCGCCTGGTCGGCGGGATGCGCGGCGCCGGGATCAACCCTCTGCCCGATTAACGTCGGGTCGCTCGGCTTGTCAGTCTCGCCGCTTACCGCTCGGTCAGCCTAATGTTGAGACTTAACCGTGACGGACTCGAACCCGTGACGGAGCGGTCGACATGACCACAGGGCTAATGCTCTCGCCACGCAAGAGGCCGTGCTTCGGTCGCATGCACTGCGGCGGCGATCAGCGCGTCCAGGTCGAAGGGCTTGGGCAGGTGGCTGTTCATGCCCGCCTTGCGACACTCCGCGACCTGTTCGGTGAAGGCTTGGGCGGTCACAGCCACGATTGGTACGTTCGCTCGCGACCCTTCCAATGCGCGGATACGGCGCGTTGCCTCCAACCCATCGATTTCGGGCATGCGCACATCCATCAGGACGACATCAAAGTCCGTGACCGCAACTGCCGACACCGCTGCCGCGCCACCCTCGACATAGGTCACTAGGTGACCAGCCGACCGCAAGAAGGAGCCGGTGATATCGCGGTTCATGGCGACATCGTCGACGACAAGCACATTCAACGGGCGTGTCGCGGCCGGTGCTGGCTGTCCGTCATGAAGGTCTGAGGCAGATGCCACGGCCGGATGTGACGATGCGAGGTTATCCAGCGGCATCTCCTGCCACATCACGCTTGCACCGTCTGGGCTGTCGCCGGAAGCGCGGCGGTTGGCCATCAAGGTTGCAAGTCGAGCCGAGAGTGCAAGCCCAAGACCTGCACCCAATGTAACCGACATGCGGTCGTGTATTTCCTGTAGTGTTGCCTCGAGTGCATCGCTCAGGCCGTCGGCAAGGGCGGGCGCATCCTCCGTGTTGGACAGTATGGCCCTCTCGAAGTGGCAGCCCAGAGAGGCAAGACGCTCAAAGCCGAGCATTCCGGCGCTGCCGGCGAGCGTGAGTGCAGCCTCGGCGAGCTCCCGCCTCATCCGGGTTAGGGCGTCCGGCCGCCACAATCCGCGCAGCAGAGGCTCTCCATTCTCTGCGATTGTCTGCAGGTAGGAGGCGACCGCCTCAGGCGCGAGAAAAATAGCCGTACGATCGAAGGCCTTACGATCGAAGACCGGTAGTTCCGCCCCGATTGCAGGGCTCGCCGGGGCAGCGGCCCCAGTCACCATCATGGATACTCCGCTGATGCTATCGTGAGGCGAGTGCCCTGCCGCGGTCGCATGCAACACGGCAGCAAGCAGCGTGTCCGGATCAAAGGGCTTGAGCAAGTGATCATCCATACCTGCCCTGCGGCACTCCGCCACCTGTTCAGCAAAGGCCCGCGCTGTCAGGGCCACGATCGGCACTTGCCCACGCGCACCTTCGAGCGCACGAATCCGCCGCGTGGCCTCGAGCCCGTCCATCCCGGGCATGCGCACATCCATCAAAACAACGTCAAAGTAGGTGCTTCCGACAGCGGCAATCGCGGCCTCGCCACTTTCGACGCAGGTGACCTTGTGGCCAGCCGCGCGCAACACGGCACTGGCAAAGTCGCGGTTCATTGCAACATCGTCGGCCACCAGCAGGCGAAGGGCACCCACTGCCGTCGACGCCGGCAAGGCGCCCCGCACGTCGGAGGCACCTGGGGCAGCGGGAAGTGACGCGGCATGGTTCTCCAGCGGCATCTCCAACCAAACCACGCTGCCCCCGCCCGGGTTGCCGGTCGGAGCAAGGCGTCCGCCCATCGACGCCGCCAGTCGGGCCGAAAGGGCAAGGCCAAGCCCGGCACCGACCGCAGCCGACATGCGGTCGTATATTTCTTGCAGTGTGCTTTCGAGCGCGGCGGCAAGGCCGCCAGCAAGAACGGGCGTCTCAGCCGCTCGGGCCTGGACTGCTCGCTCGAAGCGGCGGCCCAGGGAGGCGAGCCGTGCAAAGCCAAACATCCCGGCACTGCCCGCGAGAGCGTGCGATGCCTCGGCAAGCTCCTCGGCAGCGCCCACAAGGGCATCCGGCTCCCGCAGTCCGCGCAGGAGCGCTTCCCCGCTTTCGGCGATCGTCTGCAAGTAGGAGGCAACCGCCTCAGGCTTAAGGAAGTTGGCCGCGCGTTCGAACACCCCTAGGTCGAAGACTGGCAGATCCGTACCGATCACAGCGGTTACCGGGACAAACGGCTGCGTGGCGGACGTGGACAAACGGCTGACTGTCTCGCGGCCAGCTTCGATGGCCGGAACATTATTCGGCAACACACAGCTCTCCCGGTCGGTGTCCCACACGGCATGCGAGACTTGTTATAGGCTGACACCAGGTACGTATCATGAGCACCCTTTCAGAATGCGATGCGATCCCGCCCAGCGCGCGTGTCGCCTTGAGTGATCCCTATCTTATCGGCTCCATAGTAAGGGTGAAGAAGAGTAAACAAACGGTTAAGCCATATTGAGGAAAAGCGAAAGGAAACAAACTTTTTTATCTGCCTGGCACTGAATGAATAACAGCCATTGGCATCTGGTTTCGCGGCGGACTAAGCGTTGGCGGCGCACGGGATGATGTCCTTGAAATGCAGTGGTGTGAACCGTTCACCATCGACGCGGGACTTGCTGATTGGTCGCTGCCGCAGGACAATCCGTATCGTTGATCACGGCTCGCACGACCTCTTCCCCTCAGCTACCGGAGAACCCATCATGCCGCGTCTGAATTTCGGCGCCTTTCTCGCCCCACATCATCCGGTCGGCGAACATCCGATGTTGCAATTTCGCCGCGATCTCGATCTCGTGGAGCATCTGGATAAGCTTGGTTATGATGAGTTCTGGTGCGGCGAGCATCATTCCAGCGGCTGGGAAATGATTGCGTCCCCGGAAATGTTCCTCGCCGCGGCAGGTGAGCGGACGAAGCGTATTAAACTCGCCACCGGGGTCGTATCGCTGCCGTACCATCATCCATTCAATGTCGCGCAACGCATGGTACAGCTTGATCACATGACGGGTGGACGGGCCATCTTCGGCTCCGGTCCGGGCGCACTCGCATCGGACGCCCACACCCTGGGAGTTGATCCGATGGTGCTGCGCGACCGCCAGGATGAGGCGATCAGTATCATCCGAAGATTGTTCAATGGTGAGCGGGTGACAGCGAAAAGCGACTGGTTCACGCTGCAGGATGCCGCGCTGCAACTGCTGCCCTTGCAGGAGGATATGCCGTTCGCGGTCGCGTCGCAGATCAGCCCATCCGGCATGACTCTGGCGGGGAAGCACGGGATCGGCATCATCTCGATCGGCTCGTTATCGGATGAGGGTCTCAACGCCCTGCCGACACAGTGGAGCTTCGCCGAAGCGGCCGCCGCCAAGCACGGCAAGACGGCCGATCGTAAGAACTGGCGCGTTCTGCTGAGCTGGCATATCGCCGAGACACGGGACAAAGCCCGCGCCGAAGCTCGCGATGGCTTGCTGCGTCACCACAACGAATACATCACCGCAACACTGCAAAGGCCTGGCGCGAAGCCCTTCAAGACGCCTGATGAGGCGGTGGATAAGACCGCGTTCTCGAACGGCGCCGCGGCCACGATCGGCACACCGGAGGATCTGGTCCGGCGAATCAAATCCGTGCTGGAGATCAGTGGTGGCTTTGGCACCGTCGTCGGCTTCTGCCATGACTGGGCCAACCCGGAAAATACCATGCGCAGTTGGGATATGGTGGCGCGCTATGTCGTGCCTGAGATCAACGGCTATCTCGCCGGGCTGCGAAAATCACAAGACTTCGTCGCCAACAACCGTGCGGTATTCGATCGCAGCCGTGAGGCCGTGATGGCGAAAATCAACGAGAACGATGCAGCGGCCGCGGCGCTGACGGTTACCAGGTCGTCGATGCTGGGCGCGTCGGCCAGCAATGTGCCCGATCTGGACAAGGCGCGGGCACGAACGGGAACGCGATGAAAACGCACGTCGACCTGAAGCTGGCTTTGCCGTTCAGGGCGCCAGGTAGCGCAGTAGTTGCGGGTCATCGCGAACCAGGTCGGCGGGCCCTTCCAGCGCCACTGAGCCTCGATCCATGACATAGGCATAATCGGCAACACGAAGCGCCAGGTGTACGTGCTGTTCCACGAGGACCACGCTCATTCGCTGCGCGAGCACCGCAAGGCGGTCTGCAATCTCCTCGATCACGCCGATCCACACTCCCTCGGTCGGTTCGTCAAGCAGCAGCAGCTTCGGATGTCCCAGCAAAGCTCGGCTGATCGCCAGCATCTTGCGCTCACCGCCAGAAAGCGTTGCGGCGGTCTGTCCCAGGCGCTGAGCCAGCTTGGGAAAGAAGCCCAGCACCTCATCAATACCGCCACGGTCTCGCTTGTGCGTGGCGCCCAGCAAAAGGTTCTCCCGTACAGTCAACTTGCCAAAGATCGCATCTTCCTGCGGCACGAAGCCAATCCCCCGCCGTGCCCGCCGCTCCGTCGCTTCGTGACCCGCCTCACTGCCGTCGAACAGGATCGAGCCGGCCATCGGAGGCAATTCACCCGCCACCGTCTTCAGCAGCGTAGACTTTCCGGCGCCGTTGCGGCCGAGCACCGCCACCGCGCCGTGCCGCGGTGCGGTGATCCGCATGTCGAACAAGACCTGGCTACGGCCATAGCCGGCGTTGAGGCTGGTCACGACGAGGATCGGAGACGTATCAGACACGGCTGGTATAGATCCGCTGGATCTCCGGCGATGCCTCGATCTCGCGCACCGTGCCATCGCATAGCACGCGTCCCTGATCCAGGACCGTCAAGTGGTCGCAGATGTTTTTGATGAAATCAATATCATGTTCGACGATGACCAGCGCGCAGTCCGCCTTGATCGGCAGCAGCAGCTCGCCCGTCATGCGTCGTTCTTCCGGGCTCATGCCGCCGGTGGGCTCGTCTAGCAGCAACAGCTTGGGCCCCGGCGCCAACGCCATGGCGATTTCCAGCCATTGCTGCTCGCCATGGCTGAGCTCACCGGCCAGGTCGTCGGACCGATCTGCCAGGCGGAAGCGATCGAGCGCCTGCATAATCTCCGCGTCCAGCCGGCGCCTTGTGCGCGACCACACCAGCGACCAGGCCGCTTCGCCGGATTGCAGCGCCAGAAGCACGTTGTCGTAGACTGACAATTCCCGCAGAACCGCGGTGATCTGGAACTTCAGGCTGAGCCCGACGCGGGCCCGTTGATAGGGTGGGCGCGTGGTAATGTCGGATCCATCGAAACGGATCGTGCCCGTCGTCGGCAAATGCGCACCAGCGATCGCCTTCAGCAGCGTGCTCTTGCCGGAGCCGTTGGGACCAATCAGACCATGAAACGTGCCCGTCTCGACAGCCACGTCCACGCCATCCAGTGCGCGCAACGCGCCAAACACCTTGGTGACCCCAGTAACCTCAAGGAGCGACATTGCGTCTGCTTCCGGTTGACCGGCGTCCGCGCGCGCCGTATGATCCGATACGCTCCCGAGCCGAAACAACAAGGCCAAGCAGCCCTGTGGGTTGAAACATCACCACCATGAGCAGCACCAGACCCAGGACGACCGGCCAGAACTGGCGGATGGCATCAATGTCGGACAAACCGTAGCTAAGCAACTCGATGGCGACGGTTCCGATCACCGGTCCGATCAGTGTGCCGGCGCCGCCAAACAGACAGTAGAGCACCGCTGTCGTCGACAAGCCTGGGCCCATGTTGCCGGGGCCGATAAAGCCCTGATGGTAACTGTAAAGCGCGCCGGCGAGTCCGGCGATCACGCCGGTGAAGGAGAACACCAGCGCCTTGAAGACCTGCACCCGGTAACCCAGAAAGGCCAACCGCTCCTCGTTCTGCCGTATTCCCGCCAGCACCAGGCCAAACTGGGAGCGGACAATGAAGCGGCACACCAGGTACACCAGCAGGAGGCACAGCAGCGCAAGGGTGTAGAACTCGAAGCCTTCGACGAACTCGTACGACCCGAGCTGCAGCAGCTTGATCGACGAAAGTCCATTGCCCGCCCCGACGTATTGCCAGCCGGAGACCAATCGTTCCGCTGCATACGATCCCGTCAACGTTCCAAATGCGACAAATATCGCACTTGGCGTTTTGCGTCCCAGCAGCAGGAATGCCGCGAAGACGAGTGCCAATACCAGGCCAGTCAGCATGGAAAGGGGCAGGACACCCCACAGGGCGCTGAAATCGAGATCTCTGCCGACCAGCGCGACAGCATAGCCCGAGACGCCGAAGAACAGCGCCTGGCCAAACGACATGATGCCGGAGAAACCCCAGCACATATCGAAGCTGATCGCGAAGATCGACAGGATCATGATGTTGGTTATCAACGTGATCAGATCCAGTCGGTCCATCAGTAGAAAAGGTGCAACCAGAAGCGTCACCAATACGAATAGTTCGACGGCCAGCAGTGAACGAAATGACCGCCTTCGCGCAACGCGGGAATTCGCGGCCATCAACACTCCCGCGGGTCCACCATGTCGGCTTTATCAACAATCCCGTATGATGGCCTGTCGGCACTGACCTTGCACACAGCGGTGTACATGTTCATTTTGCAATGCATATGGCCTGGAACCATCGCGGAACCACCGCCAGGGCCCTCGATTATAACGGCATGGTCCATGGCGGCCGCGACGGCGTCGCGATGCAGGTCGCCCTTGGTCTCCTTGACCGCTGCCTCATAGAATTTGATACCGCGATACATGCCGGTCGCGGCGCTGCCAGCGGTAAATAGGTACTTCGTGTCGGGGAACCGTTTCGAATAAGCCTCCTGCAGTTTCTTGCTGAAAGGATCATCCAGCTGCCTGGAAATAGTCCAGGCAACTGTAGACCCCTTCAATCTCGTCGGGCGGGACAGATAGTTCATAGGCAGTTCTCATCGAAAGAGACGTCGGCCAGCACGCCGCCGTTCTTCTGAAAGCCGGATTCATAGAGCTGCTTCGAGAAGGTTGAAGGCCGGGCGGGATGACGGTGTAGAACACGCAATCCACCTTGCCATCCTTGATCTTGCTGATGGTGGCTGAGTATTCCGGCTGATCCAGCGGATAGTATTCCTCGAACACCACTTCGCCGCCGTTGGCCTCGATCACCTTGCGAGCATATTTGTTCAGCAACTGCGGCCAGACATAGTTTGCGGACGGCATGGCGAAGCGCTTCTTGCCGACCGTCTTGATCAGGTATGGGATCAGCTTGTCGCATTGCTGCGCTGGGGTGGGTCCGGTGCAGAACAGGTCTTTCGTGCACTCCTGGCCTTCATAGAGCTGCGGATAGATGTAGAGAGTACGGCCCCGGTTGACGATCGGGTCCTTGATTGCCTGCCGCATGGCGCTGGTGATGCCACCCAGCACTACGTCAACCCGGCGCTCCTGAATCAGCCTGCGTACGTTGCCGACAGCGATCTTCGGATCCGAGGCGGTGTCTTCCAGATAGAGTTCGATGGGCTGACCCAGAATGCCACCGTGCTTGTTGATTTCCTCCACCGTGAACTGCGCGACCTGCCAGTCGGCGTTGCCGGACGGTGCAATTGGACCTGTGATGTCAGTCGCGATACCCATCTTGATGGGGCCCGCGGCATGCGCCCATTTTGGTCGCAGCAACCAGCCGCCTGCCATCCCGCCCATCCATCCGGCCGCCGCAAGCGCCCCGACACCGCCAAGGAATCCGCGCCGCGACATCGCCAGGGCCGATGTGATCTCATTCATGTAATCCCCCCTTACATATGTAACTAAAGACGGCCAACAGCCCAAAAACCTTGAGGCCGTATCTTCACGATCACCAGCGCGATCAGGAACACGAGCGGATCCGCCAGGACGGGCGGCACCAGCCATGGCAGGCCGGACGCCATCACACCCACCGCACCCGCACCAAGCACCGGTCCCTGGAAGGTGCCCACTCCCCCAAGCATCACGGACAGAAAGCCCTGCACCAGGAACCGTATGCCGATATCCGCCGATAGCTGATACAACGGTACAATCAACGCACCGGCGAGTCCCGCAAGTGCGGAGCCGAACGCGAACGTCAACCCGTACAGCCGCGCTGTCGAGATGCCGCAGGCTCGTGCCAGCATGGGATTTTCCAATGCGCCACGTATGCGAAGCCCGAATGGTGTGCGCACCAGCATCCACCAGCTTGCCGCCAGCACGACCAGCGTCGCCACGATAATGATAGTCCGCCAGATGGAGAAATTGATCCCACCGATCGAGAATGCACCCCCAATCGGCTCGGCGATCGACTTGTACTGGCCCCCAAGCAGGCCACGGACCGTCTCCCGGATCACCAGCCCAATTGCGTAAGTGCCGAGCATTGCGATTATGGGCGAGGCATAAAAGCGCCTGATTATGATGCGCTCCATCGCAAGGCCGAGCAGGCCGACGATGATTGGTGCTGCGAAGATGCCGAACCAGAGGCCCAGACCAGCCTGTGCCGAAAGATAGACGGTATAGGCGCCGAGGAGCACGAATTCGCCATGCGCGAAATTGAAAATACCCATCATGCTGGCGATGACGCCGAGCCCCAGGACAATGAGTATCATAACGGAACTGAACGAGGCGATGTCGAAAATCAGGGTCACTACATCAGCCATTGCGCCCTCATCGCCACCGGTCAGATCAGGAGATATTGCCGCATTCCATGCCGATTATCAGCCGTTGCTGTTGTCCGTGCGGCAGCAGACCCGCCGGCAGCACGCGTCAGGGCTTAATCGAAGCACCTCGAAGATGGTTAGAATCTGCAACTTGATGCGTCTTTACCTCAGCGGTCATGCAGGGGTCAGGGTAGGATGATGGTGATGCCAGTCCGTTGCGCTTTGATAGGCTCGTCCCGCCCGCAATAGCGTCTCCTCCCGGAAATGCGGAGCCACGAGTTGGAAGGCAACAGGCGTGCCAGCCTGGGTGAAGCCGCACGGCAGGGTGATCGTTGGACTACCGCTTACATCGAAGGGACAGGTAAAGCGCAGGAGGGATGCAAGCTTCTGCGGATCGTTGCCGAGTGTCGCCATTTCAGCGGTCGTTGGCGACGCAAAGGCCTGGGCCGGGATGAGCAGCAGGTCGATGGTTTCGAACAGTGCCCGCAGGCGCCCGCTGAAATCGTGCCGGCGCAGGAGGATCTTCTGGTAGTCCATGCCCGAGACGCCGCGTCCAAGTTCGATCAGCCCCGCCAGCGCGGGACCATACTCGGATTTTCGTGCCGGATAGGTTGCTTCGTGCGCCACGGCTGTCTCGATTCGCGCAATGGGCGGACCAATCCGCGATGACCGCGGATGGATCGGGAAAAGCGACTTCGCGAAGGTCACCGCCAAGCTGGCGCATGATGGTGATCGCTTCGTCCACGGCTTGAACCATCCTGGCGTCGGTGCCGTGCCGATTCCACGCTGCATCCACACCGATCCGCAGACCGCGAATGCTGCGATCAATGCCGACAAGGTAGTTCGGCACCGGCTCCTGACTGGCTGTCGGGTCATTCTTGTCACTGCCGGCGATCACCCCAAGCAGTGCCGCGGTATCCACGGCGCTGCGTGCCATCGGACCGACGTGGTCCAAGGTGGCGGCGAGTTCGAACACACCGTATCGGCTAACCCGTCCCCAGGTCGGCTTCAACCCGGTGACCCCATTGGCGGCCGAAGGAAATCGTATCGAACCGCCGGTGTCGGAGCCGAGTGAACCGTAGCAAAGCCCGGCCGCGGTCGCCACGCCCGACCCGCTGGACGAGGCGCCGGCCCAATGGGCCGCGTTCCATGGATTGACGGGTGGCGCGATATCAGGGTGGTGGTCCGCGAAGGCGCCTTCCGTCAGCTGCAGCTTGCCCAGGATGACTGCCCCAGCGGCCCGCAATTTTCTTACGACGGTGGCGTCCTCATCGGGGCGGAAGTCGCGATGAATGGTCATCCCCGCGGCGGTGGGCACACCCGCCATCCAGCAGAGGTCCTTGACGGCGATCGGCGCCCCATGCAGCGGCCCCTTGATGTCGCCTCGATTGATTTCAGCCTCCGCCTGGCGCGCCTGGTCGAGCGCCGCCTCCGGTGTCACCAGGGCAAAGCTGCGCAAGGATTTATCCACCATCCCGATGCGGTCGAGCTCCGCTTTGGTCGCCTCGACTGGCGAAATCTCCTTCGCGTGCATGCGACGTGTCAATTCGACCAGTTCCAGATAGTGCAGCGCGTCATTTGCCATCTCGCTCTCCCGTCCAACCGTGCTTCAACTCATCCATGGGTCGCCATTCGTACCGCGTCGCGCTCGCCTCCGCTATCCATGCCCGCTCGGACATGCCTCACGAGCGGCAACACCGAGGTAATTGGTTTTCAACGGCGCACCATTCGAAGCCATTAAGCCGATAATAAGATTATTGTTGAGATGTCTTGCATAGCCATCGTAATCGCCGAACAGCGTTTGAGGTATGACCGCGGCCCAAAAACCGGCCCTTGCCGCCGAACCAAGCAGTACCGCTAATGAAGTGCCAGCAGTCGGCCGTTTCGATGGTCACCGTTGCGGACGTAGCTCAGTTGGTAGAGCTTCAGATTTCCAATCTGAATGTCGCGAGTTCGAACCTCGTCGTCCGCTCCAACCTTGCTTTGCAGGTCGGCGTGCCCCTCAGCTTGGCGCGGGCACATCAAGTGGTCGTGACGAGAGATACGGTCGAACCCTGATTCCGGGTAAGTCGCTGACGAAGCGTCTATCGATTGCGTCGGAACCAAGCGGCAGGTACCAGCCGACCGAACGACCAGCGGGGGAAATCATGGATTTCGAGCAAATCACCTACGAAATAAATGGCACAACGGCGATCGTAACGCTGAACAGGCCGGAGCGTCGCAATGCCCTCAGCGGCAAGCTGTTGCGCGAATTGAACGCGGCGTTGCTGGAGGCGGATGAGCACAACGCGGTTCATTGCGTCATCTTGCGCGGCGCTGGGCCGCATTTCTGCGCCGGTGCCGACTTGAACGAATATTCCAGCGGCCGCGGCCCGGAGTACCGTGGCCGACAGGAGATAGATGACGACATCTGGCGGTTGGAGCAGGGCCAGCGGATGCGGGTGCAGATCTTCGACATGCACAAGCCGGTCATCGCTCAGGTTCATGGCACATGCATCGGCATCGGTACCGAATTGGCGTGGTTCTGCGATATGATCATTGTCGCCGACGACGCCCGCATCGGCTTTCCGCCGGTGCGGGACCTCGGCACGCCACCTGGTTCGATGTGGCTGTATCACTGCGGTCCGCAATGGGCGAAGCGGTTGCTGCTGACCGGCGACAGCCTGACCGGCAAGGATGCCGCCGAAGTGGGACTGGCACTCAAGTCTTATCCCGCGGACCAGCTTGACACCGAGGTCATGCGGCTGGCGGAGCGCATGGGCCTGGTTGATCCCCACTTGCTGTCGGCGAACAAGCGCATCGTCAATCTAGGCCTGGAGCTGATGGGCGCGCGGACCGCTCAACGTATTGGCGCGGAGATCGACGCGCGTGGCCATCTGGCCCCGAAAGCCCGGATCTTTCGCGAGACGATGCGCGAACATGGCGTGAAGCACGCGTTCCAGCAGCGCGACGCGGCGTTTGGCAGCGGCTACGCCGCCGTTCACGGACGCGACCCAGACTGACCGCGGGTCATGGTGGCTTCGACCTAACCGGCATAGCCCTATCACCATGCCGCCTGCGCTACACTTTCTGCGGATGTCATCGGCAGGCTCAGGCCAGCGCAAGCAGCACAAGCAGCTCCTCGCTCATCGCGGTGTAGCTCCTGCTGCCGGCAATCGCCGCGCTGGTGGCCGTTACCGCGCGCTCGGCGCTTGACGAAGGACACGTCAGGCTCAGCATTGCGCTCTCGGCTGCTCTCGCCGCGCTTTCCGCGCCCCATGCGGCACTCATCGGGATGGTCGGATCGTGTTCCGCTCGCTTCACCGCGGCCCACGCCGCGGTTGCCGCATCGGCGGCGGCCGTCGTGTCGACTGCTTGCCCATTCATCAACGGCGTCAGCACGTTGGCGCACTGCTTCACGGCATCCTCAACAAGCGGGTGATCAAATTCCGCCAACGCACTCTTGGTCAGCAGCCAATGTAGAAATTGCCATCCGACGCGGGAAAGATCCCGCCCCGGACGAATGGCGGTCAGGAACCGTTCCGGCCAGGTCTTTGCCAACCGGTTGGGAAGTCCTTCGAAGATCACGTCCTCCAACCAAGCCAGCATTTGGGGGATGCCAAGTTCGCGTTCATAATCCTGATGCGTGTCGCCATGGATGGTGCAACCCACCGCGCAACCTTTGCCGCCTTCCCAATACCTGCCCTTGATAATCTCGTCCGCGTCGGCATGAGCAGACACCCGCGCAAGAAAGGCGGCTTTTATTGATACGTCAGAATGATAAGAGAGCATGCATGACCTGTGTCTGTTTTGATCGATGTGTTCGCCGATGTCCGCCCAAGATCTCGGCCGATCGCGACCCGGCAGGACATCCTGCCCCCTTATGCCAAACGGATCACGCACTTTGATCGTCACCGACTTTCCCCGCGCGGTCCGCGAAATCGAGCACACGATGATCCCGCTGCGCGACGGCACGCAACTGGCAGCCCGAATTTGGTTGCCGCTGGATGCGGAGCAGAACCCGGTTCCAGCCATTCTCGAGTATCTACCCTACCGCAAACGCGACGGCACGTACGAGCGCGACGCGCTGACCCATCCGTATTTCGCCGGCCACGGTTATGCCGCCGTGCGTGTCGACATCCGCGGCTGTGGCGAGTCGGACGGACTGCTGTTCGACGAGTACGCCCGGCAGGAGCAGGACGATGCGCTGGAGGTGATCGCCTGGCTGGCTGCACAGCCCTGGTGCAGCGGCGCGGTCGGGATGATCGGCATCTCCTGGGGCGGCTTCAATGGTCTGCAAGTCGCGGCGCGCCGGCCGCCGGCCCTAAAGGCGGTCATCACGATCTGCTCCACCGACGACCGCTATCGTGACGACGTGCACTACATGGGTGGCGCGCTGCTGACCGCGGGATTCGGCTGGGCTGCGTTCTTCTTCGGCGCGATGTGCCGTCCGCCCGATCCCGCGCTTGTCGGCGATCGCTGGCGGGCAATGTGGCAGGAGCGGCTGCGGAATGTGCCGATGTTCCTCGAGCTTTGGGTGCGGCACCAGCGGCGCGACGCGTACTGGAAGCATGGTTCAGTCTGCGAGGATTACAGCGCGATCCAATGCCCGGTCTACGCTGTCGGTGGTTGGACCGATGGCTATACCAATGCGATCCCCCGCCTGCTTACGCACCTGGCGGTGCCGCGCAAAGGCCTGATCGGCCCGTGGGCGCACAACTACCCGCATTTTGCCTTCCCCGGCCCAAAGATCGGCTTTCTGCAGGAGGCGTTGCGATGGTGGGACCAGTGGCTCAAAGGCATCGATACCGGCGTGATGCAAGAGCCCATGCTGCGAGCCTGGATGACGGACAGCATGGCGCCCGCGCGGTATCATAAGAAACTGCCGGGACGCTGGATCGCCGAACCGTCATGGCCTTCGCCGGACCTCGAAACGTATCGCCTGTACTTGTCCGATGCTGGACTGGGCGCGCACAAGGCCACGCTGACCCCGCGAGACGTCTGCACGGCGCAAACAGTCGGCAAGGACGCTGGAAGCTGGTGTCCGTTCGGCCGCTCCGCTGATCAAGCCGGCGATCAGCAGGCCGACGATGCACGGTCCGTGGTGTTCGAGACTTCACCGCTGGACGAGCCTATCGCCATCCTGGGGGCCGCTGTCGTTACGCTCGATATTGCGTCCGACAAGCCGCTCGCCAACCTGGCCGTGCGGCTGTGCGATGTGCATCCGGATGGCGCCTCGTTGCGGGTCAGCTACGCGATCCTCAATCTCACCCATCGCGATTTAAACGAGACGCCGGAGCCGCTGCTGCCGGGGCACCGCTACCGGGTGCGCATCCAGCTCAACGACGCTGGCTCGATATTTCCGGCCGGTCATCGGATCAGGCTGGCGCTATCCACCACCTATTGGCCAATCATGTGGCCGGCCCCAGAGATCGCGACCGTAACGGTGCTGGGCGGCGCGCTCGATCTGCCGGTGCGGCCACCCAATTCCGCCGACGCGCTGTTGCCGTCGCTGTCGGAGCCGCAGACCGCTCCACCCGAGCCAACCACGGCGCTGCGTCCGGGAGTCGTGCGCATCGACCGGATTGGCCTAGAGCTCGGCACGGAAGGCAAGTTTGCATTCCACATTGAGGACGACGATCCCCTCACCGCCGCTGCTGAAATGCGCCAGACGCAAACGATTTCGAGGGGTGAGTGGCGGACGCGGATCGAGACGCAGATCCGACTGTCATGTACGCGCACCACGTTCGTGATACGGGCGACGTTGCGGGCATGGGACGGGGACATTGAAGTCTGTCACCGTGAGTGGGATCACGCCGTGCCACGAGACCTTGCCTGACGCTGCGGTGCGAAGGCCGAACTGACGGCAGAGTGCCATCATCGCAGGACATTGGCTTGCAAGACGCCCACTGCTATGGGTGTTCCACCATCGGTTGATATCGTGCAGGGTGCTTGCCGTCGGCAAGCACCGCTCGACACGGCACGCGTTTGGCCGGCACAGAAGAGCGGGTTCCATGACCGAGACAATGACACGCACCAGAACGGCATCGCAGGCGACCGAGTATTTCGACGTGTTGATCGTCGGTGCCGGGATTTCCGGGATCGGCGCCGCCTATCATCTGACGAAACAGTGCCCTGGCATGAGCTTCGTCGTCTTGGAGACGCAGGAAAGCTTTGGCGGCACGTGGCTCACCCATCGCTATCCGGGCATCCGGTCCGATAGCGACCTGCACACCTTCGGCTATCGCTTCAAGCCGTGGACCAGTGCCCCGATCGCGACGGCGGCCGAAATCCTCAGCTATATGGGCGACGTCATCGCCGAGAACGACCTCGGCCCGCACATCCGCTATCGGCACAAGATTGTCTCGGCCCGCTGGTCCAGCGGCGAGAACCGTTGGACGATCGAGGCAAATCGGACGGATACTGGCGAACCGGTGCGTATCACGGCGAACTTCCTCTGGATGTGCCAGGGCTATTATCGGCATTCACAGGGCTACACGCCCGAATGGGACGGGATGGCGGACTTCAAGGGCCAGATCGTTCACCCGCAGACCTGGCCGGAGCACATCGATTATGCCGGCAAGAAAGTTGTCGTCATCGGCTCGGGTGCCACGGCGGCAACCTTGATCCCCGCGATCGCCGACGACTGCGACCACGTCACCATGCTGCAGCGTTCGCCGACCTACTTCAGATCCGGCCGCAATGCGATTGCTCTGGCCGAGGAGTTGCGGACGCTGGGGATCGATGAGACGTGGATCCATGAGATCGTGCGCCGGAAGATCCTTTACGAACAGGACGTATTCACCCGCCGATCCTTCACGGAACCGGAGAAAGTGAAACAGGAACTGCTGGGCGCGGTGCGCGCCCAACTCGGGCCTGACTACGATATAAAGACGCACTTTACGCCAGGCTACCGGCCGTGGCGGCAGCGCATCGCGTTTATTCCGGACGGCGATCTGTTCAACGGGATCAAATCTGGCAAGGCCTCGGTCGTTACCGATGAAATTGAACGCTTCACCGAGACCGGGCTGCTGCTGAAATCCGGCAAGCCTCTTCAGGCCGACATCATCGTCACGGCCACCGGCTTCAATCTCAATGTCCTTGGCGACATCCACTTCAGCATCGACGACCAGCCGCTGATCTTCTCCGATACAGTCACCTACCGTGGCATGATGTTTACCGGCGTGCCCAACATGGTATGGGTCTTCGGCTACTTCCGGGCCAGTTGGACGCTGCGGGCAGACCTGGTCGGTGATTTCGTCTGCCGGTTGCTCAATCACATGAAGGCAAAAGGCGCCCGTAGCGTCACGCCGTCGCTGCGGCCCGAGGACAAGGACATGCCATTGCTGCCGTGGATCGATCCGGAAAACTTCAATCCTGGCTACATGATGCGCGGCATGCACCTGCTGCCAAAACGGGGCGACAGGCCTGAATGGCAGCACACGCAAGACTACTGGACCGAAAAGGATGAATGGCCCGCCATAGACCTCGATGGCGGTCCGTTCGTCTACGCCTGACAAGAAGCCTGCTAGACTTGACGCTTCATTGCGGCCCGCCGAGTATCCGGGGCTGACGCCTCGTTCTTGTAGTGACTGCGCCGAGATCGTCTGATCGATGCACGTCCGGTTGGTCGTGGACTGGCCTTGGGGAGAGAAACTGATGGCGGAACATACGTTGCGCGGCAAGGTGGCCGTGGTCGGGATCGGCGAGACGAGTTACTACAAACACAGTCAGTCGCCCGATCCGGAGTTCGTCCTGGCGCTGAAGGCCATCCTTGCCGCCTGCGGGGATGCCGGTGTCAGCCCTCAGGACATTGACAGTTTCGCTTCCTACGCCAATGACCGTAACGACCCTTCGCGACTCTCCGCCGCGCTCGGCTGCAAGGAACTGCGTCTGTCGAACATGCAATGGGGCGGCGGTGGCGGCGGCGGCGCAGCCGCGATCGGCAACGCGGCGGCGGCGATCATCACCGGCCAGGCCGAAATCGTCGTGGTCTACCGGGCGCTGGCGCAGGGGCAATTCCAGCGCTACGGACAGGCCCAGGCCGGCGGCACGGTCGCCGGCGACAACGCGCTGATCAATCCATACGGCATCTTCGTTCCGGCGCAGCGTTTCGCGCTCGAAGATCATGCGTTACATGCATGAGCACGGGATCAGGCAGGAAGCGCTTCGGGCGCTGGCACTGGCCTCCTATCACCACGCGCAGTCGAACCCCCGCGCGGTGATGTACGGCCGGCCGCTGACCGAGGAAGCTTACGAAGCATCGCGCTGGATCAGCGAGCCTTATCACCTGTTCGATTGCTGCATGGAAAACGATGGCGCGGCCGCTTTGGTGCTGGTCGCGGCCGAACGCGCAAAGGACTTCAAGAACAAGCCGGCTTACGTTCTCGCTGTCGCCCAGGGCTCGGACCATCGCAACGCCGCGCGTGCCTTCAATGCACCGGATTTCCACTCCGCCAGTTTCGGACCGGTGGCACCGCATCTGTGGGAGATGGCGAAACTTGGCCCCAAGGACGTCGACGTGCTGCAAAGCTACGAGAACTTCACCGGCGGGGTGCTGATGAGCCTGACCGAGCACGGCTTCGTTCATCCGGACGAATGCAACGAATTCCTCAAGCTCGAGAACCTTTTGGCGCCGTCAGGCAAGTTGCCGCTCAACACCAGCGGGGGCAACCTTGCCGAATGCTACATGCACGGCCTCGAACTGCAGATCGAGGCGGTGCGCCAGTTGCGCGGCACGTCAACCTCCCAGGTGCCGGATGCGAAGGTCGCGGGCGTGATCGCCGGCCCGATGGTAACACCCGTATCGACGATGGTGTTTGGTTCCGAGGAGACCCTCTGATGTCGTACCTGCCAAAGGGGCTGCCGGAGCCCGTCACCGAAACCGACAGGCTGGACCTGCCGTATTGGGAAGGCACCCGCGCCGGCAAGCTGATGGTGCAGCGCTGCGGCGCCTGCCAAGCCTGGCAGTGGGGTCCGGAATGGCTCTGTCACAACTGTCGCTCCTGGGACATGAAGTGGGTGGAGGTCGAGGGACGCGGCAAGATCTGGACCTGGACCCGCTGCTGGCACCCGGTGCACCCGGCGCTCAAGGATTTCGGACCCTACATCGCCGTGTTGGTCGAGTTGCCGCACGCTGACAACATCCGCATGTTGGGTAATCTGTTGGGCGACCCGCAGCAGACCGTGACCATCGGGGCGCCGGTGACGGCAGAGTTCGAGCCGCATGACGATGCCAAGACGCCATACACCCTGGTGCAGTGGAAGCTAGCGTAGAACCCGCCAAGTTTGACCAAGGGCTAGACCGCTTTCAGGACGACTGGAAACGTGGGCCGCGGCGCTCCCCATGTGTCATGGCCGGCGCAGGCCGGCTACCCACGACTCGCGATGTTGGAGGTAGCAAATCATGGGTAGCCGGCCTGCGTCAGCCATGACTTGGGGCAATTCGGATGTTTCCAGTCACCCTAACAACGCTCTAAATTGGATCAAGCGCCAAGGTAGAACTGCCTGATCAGCTCGTTGTTGTTTAGCTCATCCGCCGACTGGCCCTCAAACTCGATATGTCCGTGCACGATCACATAGCCCCGATCGGCAATCCGGATCGCTTGCGTAAAATTCTGTTCCGCCATCAGCACAGCCAACTGGAAGCCGTCCTTCAACTCCTTGATCTTGTCGATCGTCCGCGCCACCAGCAGCGGCGCCAATCCCACCGACGGCTCATCGATCAGCAGCAGCCTCGGCGCCGACATCAAAGCCCGACCCAGCGCCAGCATCTGCTGCTCGCCACCGCTCATCGATCCAGCCAACTGCCGGCGCCGCTCGGCCAGCCGAGGAAATACCTCCAGGCAGAACGCCAGGTTCCGCTGGATGGCGGGGCGAGCGGATGGGCGAAAAGCACCCATGAGCAGATTTTCCGTGACCGACAGGCGGGGAAACAACCGCCGCCCTTCGGGCACGAAAGCGATACCGAGATCGACGATCGCCTCGGTCGTCATCCCCACCAGTTCATGCCGCTTGCCGTCGATCTCCGCGATGATGGAACCGGCACTTGGCCGCACCATGCCCATGATACATTTCATCAGGGTGGACTTGCCGTTGCCGTTGGTGCCCAGCAGCGCCACCGTCTGGCCCTCACCCACCGACAGCCAGACCTTGTGCAAGATCCGCACGGCGCCGTAGCCGGCATCAAGCTCGGTGATCGAGAGACTAGCTGCCAAGATACGCCGCCACGACATCCGGTTGACGGATCACGTCCTGCGGCAGGCCGTCGGCAATCTTGCGGCCCGCCACCAGCACCATCAGGCGCTGCGAAAACGCCAGGACCGCGCGCATGATATGTTCAATCATGATGATCGTTACTCCTTGGCTGTTCAGTTTGAGCAACAGCTCCAGGATGTCGTCGACCTCCTGGTGCGACAGCCCGGCCATCGCCTCATCCGCGATCAGCAACCGCGGCTCGGAGGCCATTGCCCGCGCCAGTTCCAGTTTGCGCATTTCGATCTGCGTCAAGTCCGCCGGCCGGTGATCAGCCTTGTTTATCAGGCCAACCATCTCCAGCAAGGTGCAGCACCGCTCGCGCGGGTCGGTCACCACGCTGCCGCTTCTGGTCTGTGCCGCATATAGGATCGGCACACGCACGTTCTCCGCCAGAGTCAGGGTTGGGAAAGGCCGCGGCAACTGGAAGCTGCGGGCCATACCCAACCGCGTGCGCTGATGGGCCGACAGCCCGTTCAGCGCATGCCCGGCGAAATGCATCTGTCCCATATCGTTGCGCATCGTGCCGCACAGGCAGTTCACCAGTGTGCTCTTGCCTGATCCGTTCGGACCGATCAGCCCCAGTCGCTCGCCTTCGACGACCTGCAAGTTCACGTCTGCCAGCGCAACGAAGCCACCGAAGCGCTTGCCAAGGCCGCTTACCGTCAGCAATGCGTCGGTCATCGGCTGAACCAGCCGACGATGCCGCGCGGCGCCGCGACGACGAAGCCCACCAGCAGCAGTCCGACAATCAGCAGCGACAATGCGGACGAAATCGTCACCGTCGCAACCTGTTGCAGCGTGCCCAGCAGCACCGCGCCGAGGACCGGTCCCAACCACGTCGCGGTGCCGCCGATCAACGGCATGGCGATGGTGTTGACGGCATAGCTCAGGCTGAACCCGGAGGCCGGGTCGAGATAGGTTACATAGTAGGGCAGCGGCGCCCCGGCCATGCCCATGAACCCGCCGGACAACACAGTCGCGATCAGTTTCAGCCGCAATGTCGGCACACCGGAGGCTTCGGCGGCCAATTCATCATCGCGAATGGCGGAGAACCCGTAGCCGAGGCGCGAATGCTGGATCGCGCGTGCCGTGGATACGGCAACCACCGACAATGCCAGCATGATAAAGAACAAGTATTGAATGTAATCGCCGGAAAAGACTGGAGACTCAGCCGGGCGGATGACATAGGCGCCGCGTGAGCCACCAACGAAGTCCCAGTTGGTGATCAGCGTCTGCGCGACCACCGCCATCGCCAGGGTGGCAATGGAGAAGAATGTGCCGCGCAGCCGCAAGGTGAGATACCCCATGCCCAGCCCGATCACCCCTGAGATCACGCCTCCCACCAGCATCATCACCGGCAACGGCAGCGGCACCGTCTTGTGCAGCACGACAGTGGTGTAGGCGCCCAAGGCGAAGAACGCCGCCGTGCCGAAATTCACGTAGCCAGTATAGCCGCCCAAGATGTTCCACGCCGTGGCCAGCACGATGTACTGCAGCACGACATAGCCGGCAAAGAAGACATAGGCATTATCGATCAGGCGAGCCACGCCGAAAACAACAACCGCCACCACCAGCGCAAGCAGGATAAACCGGATGTTGCGCACTACGTTCGTCCGAACAGGCCGGAAGGTCTCGACCGCGAGGGTGATCAGCAGAAACCCGAACGCCACCGCCGGCGACCAGGACGGTCCGTAGAATGTAGAGGTCAGGCTCTCAACAATGCCAAGCATCATCGCCGCCAGAACGGTACCGCCGAAACTTCCCAAGCCGCCCATGACGCAGATCGCGAAGATCCGCCCGATATAGTCACGCGCGATGGAGGGTTCGACCGGCTGGATGATAATCAGGATCGCGCCGGCGATTGAGGCCGTGGCGATCGACAGCCCAAAGGCAATACGCTTGATCCGGCTTGGACTGGCCGCCATCAGCCGCAGCGCCATTGGATCCTGTGCCACGGCCTGGATCGCCCGCCCGATGAACGTGCGGGACATGAATACCTGCAGCACGCCGATCAGCAGCAATGACACGCCGAACGGCACCAGCAGCCGCAACGGCAGATCGACCACACCAAGATGCAGACTGGGCCCGATGTAAGCCGCCTCCACCAGTCGATAATCGACCCCAAAAACCAGAACCAGCGCCACCTCGGTGATGAACAGGATCCCAAAGAAGAAGGCCAGCCCACGGATCGAGGCATCGCCACGCCGCTCGAACGATACGTCGTACACGTGATAGATCGCTACGCCCAGCAAATAGAATACCGGCAACAGGACGATGCTGGACAGAATCGGATCGAAGCCGAAAGTGCTATTCGCGATATAGGCGGTGTAGGAGCCCAATATGATGAAGGCCGGGTGCGCAATGTTGACAATGTCGAGCATGCCGAACGAGATCGACACACCGATGGTCACGGCAGCGTAGAAGCCGCCCAACAACAGGCCGGACACCAGGGCGTTGCCCAGCAGGTCGAGTGAGAGGTCCATTATTTCGCTTAAGACGTTTCCTGACCTAATCTGACGGAACACGCTGTGCTTGGCTAGTGGGTGAGATCCGACGGAACATTCCGTTGGATCTCACCCACTAGGCCCCCAGGGCTTGCCCTGTCCTGATCAATTCATAACAATATCCGCCGCAAACATGAGGAAACCCATATGGCCCGACTTACGGGTAAGATCGCCTGGGTCACCGGTGCAGGCACTGGCATTGGTGAGGCCGCCGCGCTGGCATTGGCGGAGGAAGGCGCCACGGTTATTCTGACCGGCCGGCGTCCCGCACCGCTGGAAAACGTCGCGCGCCGCATCAGCCAGGCCGGCCAAGCCCACGTCCAGCCAGCGGATCTGACCGACTCCGGCCAGGTTGAGAACGTTGGAAACTACATCCGCGACACCTTCAACCGGCTGGACATCCTGGTGAACAACGCCGGGATCAATATCGTCGAGCGCTATTGGGACAAGCTGACCCCGCGAGAGCATCGACACCATGCTGAAAGGCAACCTGAGCGGCGCGCTCTATTGCGTCACCGTGGCGCTGCCGTTCATGCGTGCGCAGCAGGACGGATTGCTGATCCACACGGCCTCCATGGCGGGCCGCTTCATCGGCGGTGTCAGCGGACCGATCTATACGATCGCCAAACACGGCATCGTCGCCATGAGCCACGGCCTCAACATGGCCGAGTGCGTCAACGGCATCCGCTCCACCGTCTTCCTGCCCGGTGAGGTCGCCACCCCGATCCTCGACGCGCGTCCCAACCCGGTCGGACCCGAGGTGCGCGCCCGCATGGTGCAGCCGGCCGATTGCGGCGATCTGATCCGCTACATCGCCTGCCTGCCGAAGCACCTGGTGATGAACGAGGTGCATCTTTCGCCGACCTGGAACCGCGGCTACGTCGCCGCCCTGCAACGCCAACTCTAGGACCCGCTTTCATGGCCACGAACAAATACAAGGTGATGCTGCCGCACACGATGGGCCGCGAAGGCGTCGCCCTGATGCAATCGCGCGCGGATATCGAGACGATCCTGTATCCCACGCAGATCTCCGAGGCGGAATTGCGGTCGCGACTGCAGGACATCGCCGGCATCGCGTTGTCCGTCACGCCTTTCGGGCAGGCCGAAATGGATGCCGCGCCGGTCATGCAGGTGGTCGCCCGCATCGGCGTCGGCTACGACGCGGTCGAGGTGCCGGCGCTGACGGCCCGCGGCGTGCCACTGCTGACCGCCGGGACCGCGAACTCTGTCTCCGTCGCCGAACAGGCGTTTCATCTCATCATTGCCCTGGCGAAGAAGCACCGCGCGATGGATGCCTTGGTGCGCAACCACGACTGGGGCGGGCGGCACGGCGCCCTACCGATGGAGCTGGCCGGCAAGACCGTCCTGATTGTCGGCTTCGGTCGGATCGGCATCCGGACGGCGCACCGCTGTGCCGCTTTCGATATGACCGTACTTATCCACGACCCCTACATCAATCCAGATAACATCCGCTCCGCGGGTTATGAACCGGTCGGTGATCTGGACGCGGTGCTCCCCAATGTCGACATCGTTTGCATCCACTGCCCGAAGAACCCGGAGACGGTCGGCATGTTCAACGCCTCCCGCCTTGCGCGGATGAAACAGGGCGGACTGATCGTCAACACCGCTCGCGGGGGTATCATCGATGAGCCGGCGTTGTATCAGGCCCTGACCTCCGGCCACCTCGCCGGTGCCGGCCTGGATGTCTTTGAACAGGAGCCGACCCCGCCGGATAACCCGCTGCTGAAGCTGGATCAGGTAATTTCCTCGCCGCATATGGCCGGCGTCACCACCGAGGCGGTGGCCGCCATGGCCGTCGCAACCTCACGCAACATTCTGAGTGTCCTGGATGGGTCGCCCAACCGGGAAAACACCATCAACCCGGAAGTCTATAGCTGATGCCCCAACCCGACCACATCTCCAAGCTCGGCCTTCCCGACGCTTCGACCCTTGATGCGGACCTGCGGCAGGTCTTCGCTAAATGTGTGGATAAGTTGGGTTACGTGCCTAACGTGCTGAGTGCCTACAGCCTGCGGCCTCAACGTCTGCGTAACTTCATGACTATCTACAATGAGATCATGCTGTCGGACTCGGGTCTGTCGAAGCTCGAGCGAGAGATGGTGGCGGTCGTCGTGTCCTCCGCCAATCGCTGCTATTACTGCCTGGTTGCGCATGGCGCCGCGGTCCGCCAGCTATCCGGCGATCCGCAGCTGGGAGAGATGTTGGCGATGAACTATCGTGTGGCACCGCTGGATCCGCGGCGCCGCACCATGATGGACTTCGTCTGGAAACTGACGACCACCCCGCATCTGATCGAGGATGCCGATCGCGACGCTCTGTCACAGCAAGGTCTGACACAGGAAGATATTTTCGACCTTGCCGAGACGGTGGCGTTGTTCAACCTGTCGAATCGCATGGCGTCGGCCACCGACATGATGCCAAATCCCGAGTATCACACCGTCGCGCGTCTTTCGGATGGCGTGCCGGAGTGAAACCTGCCGGTTCCATGGCAGATCCGATGTTGGCCGACGCTTGTGCCGACCCATGCGGGCGGGGCTTACCGGGCTGACGCCCGGGCTCGGTCGATCCCGATGCTTTCGCCCGTCCGCCGGCCTGACGTCAGCCACCGGTTACAGGTGGAAAGAACGCCACCTCGTCACCGGGATGCAGCGGCGAAGAAGGATCGGCGAACTCCTGATTGACCGCGCAGCGGATCGTGCGGCGGTTCTGGAACGCTGACGCGTATCCGGGGCCACGCGCCGACAGGTAATCCACAAGTCCCGCGACCGTCGTCACACCGTCGGGCAGCGGCAGTTCTTCGTGCGACGTGCCGGTACGTTCCCGCAGCCAGGCAAAGTAGAGGATCATCAGGGGCTCGGTCATGCCCCTATATAGGTATTGACCGCGTCTGGCGAAAACTCCGGACGCATCGGATGGCACTGCGCGGAATCATTTGGGTGTTGGGATGGTCTCGATACGACCATCTGTATGGATGACCGTGCTGGTCCCGTTGCCGTTCGGCACTATAATTGATTGGCCACCACCCGGTGTGATCGTCGTCTGGTAACCCGGCCCACCCCCGGTGATCACATTGGGCCCGCTTGGGGTCTGCACGACCGGGCCGCCTGGACGGTTCGGTTGGGGGACATTTGGCGGTGCGGAGTAGCTCGACAGCGGCGGCGCGGGCCGCGGGTTGGCAAGGCCTGGTTGCACATCGGGAGGTGGGGTTGAGCTGCCCGTGCTGGGCGTCGGTGAAGGTACCGGGGCTGTCGCCCCGCTCCGGCTGAGTGGCGAGCCCGGCACCGGGGCTTCGGGTTGTGGTGTAAGGCCCCCGGTGCTTTCGAGGTCTTTCAGGGTCGGAGCCGGCGGCAATGGACCGGGCCAGATATTTCCGGGCTCTGTCAGCATCGGTTCTGTCGGTGAAGGGTCCCCCATCACACGGCGCATGTTCTCGCTGTCACCAACCGGCATGTTCGGGTTGAAGCCGCCGCTGAAGGGCGGATTCCACCATGTCTTGTAGCCGCAGCCACTGAGGATCAGCGCGACACTGAGCAAGGCAATCCGCCACATAAACTACGGCTCCCGGAGGAAAAAGACGGAGCGGACTGTGCCCCGAGACCGTTTACTACTCAAGGACTGTTGCCCGGCCATGCTGAAATCAGGTCGATGATCCGCGCAGCGATACGCTCAGGGCGGTTCAACAGCAACAGGGTATGGTCACCAATATTCAGGCACGCGGCCGTATCGGTAGCAACTGCGATCACATCCGCTACGCCGGGCTAAGCAGGCTTGCGCATGCTGTCACACGGATTAGGATCGAATTGTCGTGCTGGCGCTGGCCTGCTTAGCTTTCAGTAAGGGCGCAAACCTCCAGAGGCTTACGCTCGCGGGCAGGCGTTCCGACCTTCATGCACGAGACTGACGCCGGTGCGATTAAGGCAACTATGCACACTCGCAGAGACATCGTCATGCTGGCGGCTGCGGCCACGTTCTCCCTTCCGATCGCGGGATACGCGCCGGCGGCGGCGCAGATCGCCCCTGCCGCACCGCCCTCACCGGCGAGCGCGGAGTCACCGGTCGATCACTTCGCGATCAAGCGGAACTTGAGAAGATCCGGGCGGAGGTCGAGAAACTTCGCGCCGAAATCGCTACTCTGGAAGTCTTGGGTCGCGTGTCCGTGGTTTTGTGACCATCATGACCGGAGTGGAGGCCTGCTTGGCGCTCTCCTCGGAGCGCTGATCGCAGGCACGATCGCCTATATCGGCCACAAGATCACGGACAAATACAACACGGTAGAGCGGAAAACTCCAGCAGGAGCGTGATAAGTTACAGCAGGACCGGATCTCGGACGCGAGAAGCACGACCTGGAGCTGTATCAGGGCCTCGGAAGCACCGCGGCCCGGGCGCAATTCGCCGCCGCCGCCGTCCTGTTGCAGCGGCTCGAGCGCATTGTCAGTCCCAGAGCAGGATGACGCTATCGACCCAAAGTCCTTGCAGAGGAGAAGGACGATACGAGAACGATCGTGCATGTGCTCACGGCGCTCCTCAAGGAGCAGGCCGCCGACGCCAGCTTTGACGTGCTCCGCAAGCACGTCGCCGACAACTTGGTCAGGACGCTTGGAACTATCGAATGGAATGGCGACCCGGCGCACATGATCTCCTGGGATGTTCTCCCGCCTCGCCGGGGTGCGCCGGACTCCATGCTCGCGCGGTTCGACATGCAGAAAACGCGGCTCGCCAACGTATTCTGGCGCGGCGCCAACCTCCGGCGCGTCGACTTCTACGGTGCAGATCTTAAGGCTGCGAGCCTCCGCAATGCGGATCTCCGTCGCGCCGTCCTGTACGAGGCTGACCTCACCGGCGTCGTGCTGCGCGATGCGTGGCTGGATGACGCAAATCTCGAAAGCGCGAAGCTTAGGTACCGACTTCCGCGGAGCGCGGATGCCCGGCGTTGGTTTGAAGGGCGCGCGGTTCGACCGGCGGACACGGTGGCCTGACGATACGGATCCCTTGGCCCTAGGCGCCGTCCTTGACGACCACGTCAGGTGCGCGGGACCTGCCGGGACCCGCACCGCCCGACCGCCTCGGACATGCGGGACGAAGCGCGCCTTCGTCATCAGGCCGTTCGGGAAGAAGAAAGATCTGTCAGGCAGGGAGATCGACTTCGATTGGGTGCACTGTGAGCTGATCGCGCCGGCCCTCGTCGCGGCCGGTCTCAGCGTTGCCGCGACCGGAGATGCCGATGCCGGAAGCGGTCACGAGCAAATGCTGAGGAGCATCATCGAAGCGGATCTCGTCGTCTGCGACGTCACCCTCGGCAATGCAAACGTGTTCTACGAACTCGGTGTCCGGCACGCCCTCCGGAGGGAGCACTCGGTTCTATCAGGGGTGCGCCCGCGGCAGAGAGCAAACCGTACGCCGTGCGCTTGAGCCGATCGTCGCCTACGACATCGGGAATCCAGCGCAGGCCAAGGACGATCTCGTAGGCATCATACAGGGCACGGCGGCGGGCAAGCAGGACCAAAGCCCGCTGTTCCGGATGCTGCCGGACCTACCAGATTTCGATCGATCGCACCGGGCCGGCCACGCCGATGCGGACAAGTCTGGATAACGCCGTCGAGCCTGGGCGGTGCCACCACAAGCCGTCGCCGACCTCAATCGCGAACGCCAGACCGACCACGGGACAAGCCGCAAATCGCCTGGATTGGTGGTTTACCAGGTAACAGGCGATACACCTCTAACTTTGGGCTTGCCGTTGCTCGGCCAGCCGACGATCCCCGGAACCTTTATTCGGCAATGCGCGGTCCACGACTTGCCGGTGTTGCCGCATGACGCCAGCCGGCGGTCAGATAGTCCCAGCCGGTGATCAAGGTCAGCGCGGCGGCGACCCACAGCATTACTTCGCCGATCATCGAAACAGGCAAGAACCCCAGATGCAACAGCGTGGCGGACGTGTCGCCGGCCAGCAGCGTGCCCAGCGCGCCCATCTGGAAGCCGGTTTTCCACTTCGCCAGCCGGGTGACCGGTAGTCCAATGCGGATGCCGGCAAGGTATTCACGCAGCCCGCTGACCAGAATCTCCCGCAGCATGATAACGATCGCAGGATACAAGCCCAGGGACGAAAGCCTGTTTTGCCCGACCAGCATCATGAGCGCGGCGCCAACCAGCAGCTTGTCGGCGATCGGGTCGAGCATGCGTCCCAAATCCGATTGCTGACGGCGGGCACGAGCCAGCTTGCCGTCGAAGTAGTCGGTGATCGCCGCGGTACTAAACACGATGCAGGCCGCCAGGTCGGCCGCCGAATCGTGCAGCGCGACGAGCGCCACCAGCAGCGGGATCGCTGCGATACGCGAGAGCGTCAGAAGATTTGGAAGATCAGTCAGCATGCGAGACGCAAGCTAATCCACCCAGAGGACTTAGGATACGCTTTCCATCCGCACACCTGGATGGAAATGTGCATAAATCCGGCGTGCGGTCTCGCGGCTGATGCCTGGCGCCGCCTCCAGATCGGTCAATCCAGCCATCTTGACCCCGCGAGCCGACCCAAAATGGTTTAGCAGTGCGCGTTTGCGAGCTGCGCCGATACCGTCGATCTCGTCCAGCTCGCTTTGCCGGATCGTCTTGGAACGGCTGGCCCGATGCGTTGTGATGGCGAAGCGATGCGCCTCATCGCGCAGGCGTTGCAGGAAATACAGCACCGGATCGCGCGGTGGCAGTTGGAATGGCGCCACCCCATCAGTGTGCAGCCATTCCCGGCCCGCGTCGCGGTCCGGACCCTTGGCGATGGCGACCAGCTTGACGTCCTGCACACCAAGGTCCGCAAGCACATCACGCGTGGCGGAAAGCTGGCCGGCGCCGCCATCGATCAGCAGCAGGTCGGGCCAGTCGCTGGGGGGAGCGCCTTCCGCCTGCTCCTTCAGTGCACGCATGAAGCGACGCTGCAGCATCTCACGCATCATGGCGAAGTCGTCGCCCGGCGTGATTGGACCACGAATGCTAAATTTACGGTATGCTGACTTGATGAAGCCCTCCGGCCCGGCGACGATCATCACGCCGTACGGGTTGGTGCCCATGATGTGGGAGTTATCGTAAACCTCTATTCGTTCCGGCGTGGCGGGCAGATTGAACAGTTGGGCGACGCCTTCCAGCAGCTTGGCCTGACCGGCGGATTCCGCCAGCCGGCGTTCCAGCGCTTCACGGGCGTTGGTTTCGGCATGCAGGACGACGGCGTGCTTCTCGCCCCGCTGCGGCACGCTGATTTCGACCTTGCGCCCCGCTTTCAGCGTCAGCGCCTCGGCGATCAGGTCCTGTTCCGACAACGGCTGGTTCACCAGCAGTACAGGCGGCGGCGGCTTGTCATCGTAAAACTGGGCGATGAAGGCGCTCAGCACCGCCGGCAATTCGTCTGCCCTAGCGTGCAAGGGGAAGAACGCGCGGTTGCCGTTGTTGCGGCCGCCCCGAACGAAGAATACCTGCACACAGGTTTGGCCCGCGGTCTGCCAGGCAGCAATCACATCGGCATCGGTCAAGCTGGCCGGATTGACCACATCGTTGCCCTGCACGAAGGTCAGCCCACGGATCCGATCGCGCACGGCGGCGGCACGTTCGAACGCCAGAGCCTCGGCCGCCTGCTCCATCTCGGCCGCAAGTTCCTTCTGCACCGTGCTGGATTTTCCCGCGAGGAAAGCCTTCGCCTGACCGACCAGCCTGCCATAGTCGACTTCGCTGATCCGGCCGACGCAGGGCGCGGAACAGCGTTTGATCTGGTGCAACAGGCATGGCCGGGTGCGGGTGGAGAACACGGTGTCGGCACAGGACCGCAGCAGAAACACGCGCTGCATGGCCGTGACGGTTTGGTTGACCGCCCAGGCCGAGGCGAAGGGACCCCAGTAGCTGCCCTTTCGGGTCCGCGCGCCACGGTGCTTGGCGATCTGCGGGTACGGGTGGTCCTCGGTCATCATCAGCCAGGGATAGGACTTGTCGTCGCGCAGGACGATGTTGAAGCGCGGTTTCAGGCGCTTGATCAGGTTGGCTTCCAGCAGAAGCGCCTCGGCTTCCGTGTGGGTGATGACGATTTCCATCGCCACCGTCTCCGACACCATGCGCCGCAAGCGTTCCGGCAGGCGACCGATCTGTGTGTAGGCCGTGACCCTGCGCTTCAGGCTGCGGGCCTTGCCGACGTAAAGCGCCTCCCCCTTTGCATCCAGCATTCGATAGACGCCGGGGTTGGCGGGCATCGTCGCTAGGGCGGCTTCGATGACCGAAACGCCCTTCTCGGCAGGGATGGTCATGTCACTGATATTGGTATGCCGTTCAGCTGGACTGATCGATAAGATGTAGAACGTCCGATGTCGCCTGCAAATCATCCAGCAAAGCTGTGGATAAGTCTGTGGACGCGCGGCCTGACGAAGGCTTTAAAAGCGCCTTGGTTGCGAACTTACAAGCGCTTAGCGAATTATGTGCATAACTAAACTCCGTTGATATTACAGTATTGTTCGGAAGTCCATGTCACTAAACGGAAACATGTTCTCGCATTGCAAACGCATCCTCCGATACACCCGCATCAAGTGGATGAATTCCGGCGACAACGTTCGACCTCCACACCGGCGGAGACAGAGTCGGCAAAAATATCAAGTTTTTCGACGCGGATTCGTGCGCTTCTGACACGCGGGTCCTGCAGACAATCGTCGGCAATACGCTCCGCCAGCGTTTCGGCCAGCCGAACATGGCCGGCCCCGACAATGCCGCGCACGCGGACCGCGACCTTTTCGTAGTCGACCACGCGGGCAAGTTCGTCCGCGCCGACCGAAACACCAGCCATCGCCGCGTCATCATCCACGCCAAGATCCACATTGATGCGGACCCGCTGGGACGCCGCGTGCTCATGCGGATAGATGCCGATGCTGGCGGGCAACACCATATCGCGCAAGAACACATGACGCAGTGCTGCGTCGAAGCTGGCGATCGCCGGCTGGGTCATTCCTCGGGTCCTCGTGGATGCTGGTCCGTCGCCCATTGCAGATGCTGGCCACCGTCAAGGGCGATCATCTGCCCGGTCATGGCCGGCAGACACAGGATGGACAGTGCCGCCCGGGCGACCTCAGCGGGGTTGGTGCCATGGCCGAGCGGAACCGAGCTGGCCTGGCGGGCGAATTGGGCCTCGGTTTGGCGCGGACTGGGCAACGCGGGTCCCGGGCCAATCGCATTGACCCGAATGCGCGGCGCCAGGGCCAGAGCCATGGTCTGGGTCAGCGCCCACAGCGCCGCTTTCGATAGGGTGTAGGAGACAAAGTGCGGCGTCAGCGACCAGACCCGCTGGTCGATCATATTGATCACCACACCCTCGGCCGTGGCCGGAAGTGTGGTGGCAAACGCCTGGATCAGGACAAACGGCGCGCGCAAGTTGGGCTCCAGATGTGCATCCCAGGACGTCCGGGTGACGTCATGCCATTCGTCGCGGTCAAACCGGCTGGCATTGTTCACAAGCACGCCGACGGGGCCAAGTTGTTCATTGGCCTCGGGGACCAATCGGTGGACCGCTTCCTCACGCGAAAGATCGGCCTGCAGGACGATGGCGCGCCGGCCCAGGGCATGGATCCGCAACCGGGCTTCCTCCGCCGCGGCAGTACTGGTGTGACAATGAATGGCAACATCGAAGCCATTGCGTGCCAGTTCAAGAGCGATCGCCTGGCCAAGACGTTGCCCACCGCCGGTGACGAGCGCGGTTCGGGGTATTGTCCCGGGAATGTTGGCGATCATTCCCCGTGTCGTAGTCCCGCGTGGGCGGAGCGTAAAGCGACGCCGGTGGCAAAGGATGCCTGCGTGACAGTCTCCATCAGGAAGCCTTCCAGCGCCCGGATCGGTGCGGCGTCCGCCATGGCCCGATGCCTGCCGGCCGCCACCCTTGCCCGCAGAGCCATTCGCTCGGCCGGGTCACGGGCGAGGCGGATAGCAATGGCGACATAATCATCAATCGTCGCGGCAATCGTCTCGGTCACGCCGATGCATGTCAAAATCGCTGCCGTATGCCGCCCGCGCATCAGCTTCCCTGGATGGGTGACGATAACAGGCGCCTCGGCCAGCGCGTCGAGCGTCGACTTTCCACCGGACCAGCCAATGCTGTCCAACAGGATGTCGGCCAGCCTTACCGTGCCGACGAAGCGCTCCTGCGACATTGGCGCCAGGAAGATGCAGTATCGGTCGGCATCAAGGCCGCGTATCGCAAACGCGGATCGTAATCTTGAGCGGAAGCACCGCGTTACGGCTGCGCTCTTGGCGAAGCCGATGAACAGGAAGTGGCAATCATCCACCTCCATCGCGATGCGGGCGAAAACGTCGTCGGTACTGCGGCAGATACTTGTACAGGGCCTGGCCGCACCAGAATATGACGGCAGCCTCAGCCAAGCCCAACGCCGCGCGGCTGCAGTCCTCGGCTCGCCGTTCGTCCGGGATGTAGTAGATGCCGAGGTTCGGCAGCGTGACCAGATGCTCGCTGTAGTGCGAGGCGGCGTCCTCGGGCTCCATCAGGGCGCTCGACAGAAAGTAATCCATCGTTGGCAAACCGCTGGTCTGCGGCTGGCCCCAGGAGACGCACTGCACCGGCGCCAGGCGTTCTCCCGCCAATCGAGCCGCGACCGGGTCCATCCCAAGCTCCGGATAGAGCAGCACCTGCGGTCGGTCGTGCAGGATCGCCGCACGAATATCCACGCCTCGCCCGCCGGTAAACCGTTCGGCCAGGCGCCGAACTGTCGCGGTCTGGTCGTCCTCGATCATGCCGGTGTGGTAGGCGTGGATGGTAAACCGACTGCGATCGAGTTGGCTCAGCCAGCCCTTCAGCATCAGCCGCCAGATGGTGTGTTCGCAGAAATAGCCACTGACGATGCCGATCCTGATCGGTTCCGACGCCGTTGGATAATCCTGCAGTGCTAGATGGTTGGTCCGCAGCACGCGCGTCACCAGCCGGCCGTAAGTGGTTTGCAGCGCGCGGTCGCAGTCTCCTTGGTACGGCAAGAAGAACGGCTGGCTGGCGCCGACGGCGGCGGCCAGTGCCCGCGCCACCTCCGGATCGTCCGCCTTGGCGGCAAGTGCGTCCAGCTGCTGGCTGTAGCGCGATCGTTGCAGCGGGATTTGCGCCGGCGTGTCATACAGGACTGGCAGTTCGACCATGCAACGCGCCCAAAGAGCCGCTCCATGCCGCGGCGCTGCTTCGATCGCCCGGGCCTGATGGTCTCGCGCTGCATCGAGCCGGTTCTCGAGGAGCAACAGACAGCCCAGATTGTAGTGCGCATCAGCGCAATGCGGATCGTACCGCAAAGCATCCTGAAAACATTGCATGGCGGCCGCGGGGCGATCCTGGGCTTGCAGGACGAAGCCGAGGTTGTTGTGGGTCGGAGCGTGGTCCGGCCGCAGTTGAAGCGCCGCCCGATAGGTTTGTTCGGCCTCCTGGAGCCAGCCGAGTGAGAGCAGGAACCGGGCGAAGCTGTCGTGAACATTGAAGGCGTTTGGCGTCAGCAGCAGCGCCTGCCGGAACAGCCTCAGGCTGGCGGCCGGTGAACCCTTGGCAGCCAGCACATCCGCGAGATTCGCGGCGACCTCCCCCGAACCCGGTGCCAGTCTCCGGGCCTGGCATAACCATTGTTCGGCGCCTGCAAGATCGCCGCGATCGCGCAGCAGGCAACCCAGGTTGTTGGCGATCTCCAGCGTATTGGGCCGCAACGACCAGGCGGTGTGGTAGGCTGCCTCGGCTTCAGCCAAGCCGCCGGACAGCGTCAGTGCGCGGGCTCGCGTATTGTGGAACGCGGCTCGGTCGTCGTCCAATGCGATGGCGATATCGATCAGTCGCAGCGCTGTCTGGGCGTCGCCGCGATCGCAGGCCAGCATGCCCAATAGGTGCCAGGCGTCCGGATGGCCGGGGTCCCGTGCAAGGATCCCATGGTAGCCGATTTCCGCTGCCTCGGTACGTCCAGCCTGGTGGTGCTGTGTCGCCCAATCGAGCGCGGTCGCCAGATCCGGCATGTCGCTCTTGACGAGGCTATCCATCGTGGCTCCGGATGGTGAGCTCTTATCTCGCTCGCCTACGGTTAACAAACCGTATACGCGTTGCAGCGCGATCTGTACCAGCGTCGGCGGAGGCTGACGCCCTACTCGTGGACGAGCACCCAGTCGTTGATGAAGCTGGCCAGGCCGTTGGCGTGGAAGTCGCGGCGCAGCACGGCCTCGTCGTAATCTTCCCGGACCCAGTCCAGGAACGGCTTCCGGCCTTCCGCCTCGCGCTGATACAACAGAAAGAAGGCATCCAGGATACCGGATCTTGCCTGACGGATATGACCGAACCGCAACGAGAGCTGGCGCAGCGCATCGGTCGCCGAACCGCCTTCGAACAGGATCATCAGGCCGGCGGCCAGCCCCGCGCGGTCGGCGCCCGACTTGCAGTGCATCACAGCCGGGGTTGCCATCGACCGGTAGATGTTGTGCAGCCGCAGGATGCGGTCGCGCTGGGGAGCACCACGGCTCTCGAACGCCATGTCGTGGAACGCCAGGCCGAGTGAGCGGGCGGCCTCACGGGACAGCGCATCGGAGCCGCTTTGGGTCTTGCCCCGCAGGTTGATCAGCGTCCGGATCCCCAGGCGACGAGACAGGCGGCGCAGACGAGCGGGCGTCGGGTGGTTGCAGCGATAGACGCGTCCGGGAATGACCGTCGCCAGGTTGCTCCAGAGCAGGCGGAGCACGGCATGGTCGATGAACAGGGCGTCGATCCAGGCCACGGTTCGGCCTCGGACGGAGCTGAGGTCACCGCGGAAGATTGAGTTCATGCGTGTGGGCCGGACTCTCCAAGAGTGCACGCATATGGCCATGTGCGGGGTTTGGACGCAACCGGTGGGCCGGCAGAAGCCAGGCGCCTGCGTCCGCGCATTCCATGCGGAGCCTAACGTCTCATCACAACGCCAGCCGCACCTCCATCACCTCCGGCTCGTCTGGTAAGCGGTGCACGCTGAAGCCCAAATGGCGGGCGAACGCCAGCATTGGCGGGTTGTCCGCCAGTACCTGACCGACCACCTCGCGCAGACCGTTCGCGCGGGCCCACTCGATAAGCCTGCGCATCAAGCGGGAGGCGAGGCCGCGGCCCTTCATGTCGGCCTGCACGATGATCGCGAACTCGCCACTGTTGCTTCCGGCCTCACGCACCAATCGGGCAACGCCGACGGTGTCACCGGTCGCCTGCCGCACCGCGATGAGGGCCATTTCACGGTCGTAGTCGATCTGGGTCAGCCGCGCGATCTGTTCGCCGGAGAGTTCTCGGACGGCGGTGAAAAAGCGATAGCGGATGTCCTGCGGCGACAGGCGGGAGAAGAAGGCGCCATGGGCCGCGGCGTCCTCCGGCCGGATTGGCCGGATGGTCATGCGCTCATCGCCGATCAGCAGGTGCTCGATCAGTTCGGCGGGATACGGGGTGATCGCCAGTCGGGCCGGCGGTTCGTTGGTTTCGCGTAGCCGCAGCCAGGCGTTGGCCGCCAGGACGCCGCACTGATCGACGAACAGTGAGGGCACATCCAACACCGCGATTTCCGGAAAGTCGACGATCAACTGGCTGATTCGCACCAGTGCCTCGGCTACCGCGTCGATGTCGGCGGCGGGGCGATCGCGCAGGGGATGTGTCAACAGCGCGCCAACCGGGCTTCGACGGATCAGGCCACGCGCCAGGGCCAGGTTGAGCGGTGGCAGATCGGCCGCGTTGTCGGACAGGTTGACCGTGGTGCCGCCGGCGCCGAATACGATGATTGGCCCAAACGTGGCGTCGTCCGCCACGCTGACGGCTAGTTCGCGGGCTCGTCCGACCTGGCGCTGGACCAGAAGCTCCCCCGCGCCACCCCGCCGCACTGCCCGCGACCGTAGCAGCCGCGCGGCTGCCTGTACGGATTGCGCATCGTGCAGGTCGAACACGAGCCCGCCTGGAGGCCGATCCGCCGCCGGCACCGTCGTCCGCACTTTCACCACTGCGGGATAGCCTAACATCGCCGCCGCCGTGGCTGCGTCCGGCGCGTCAGCGGCGATCCTGGTCGGCACCGTTGGAATGCCATAGGCGGCGAGCACGTCCAGCGCCTCGTCCTGGGCGAGGGCAAGTCGGCCGGCGGCCCGTGCCTGGTCGAAGCCGCGGCGCACCCAGGCGCGGTCGGGCGCCAGGGTCAGCACGGTGCTGGCAGGAAGCTCCCGCGCGGCTTCACGGTTGCGACGATCCCACACCAGGTGCCGGAAGCCGCTGACTGCCTGGTTCGGCGTGGCGAAGACCGGCAAGCCGGCCCGTCCCAAGGCTGCGCGGTGCAGCGCGCCGGTGGTTTCCCCCATGGCGCAGACCAGCAACGCCGCGTGCTGATCCGGGCATCGGGCGCTAAGACTGGCGATGGTTGCCTCGTCGGCGGCGCCCTGCGGCGCGTGCACCACCAGAACGCAGCCAATATCGTTACGCGCCGCCAGGCGGAACGCGGTTGCGGCCAGATCGGCGGAGGCCACGTGCCGGATACCGTGATCGATTGCGTCGTCGTCCAGCAGGCACAAGTCCTCCCGCAGCACCGCGTCAGCGGCAAGTCTTGCGGGACCGATGGCGTTGCTGACAATGACGAGGGTGTCGTGGCGGAGCGGGCGGGCGCGTGACAGCGTTTGGGCTGCCGCCAGCAGATCCTCAAAGCGGTTGACGGCGAGCACGCCGGCGCGGCGCAGGGCGGCATCAAATGACAGGTCCGCCGCGCCATCGCTATCCAGCAGCCGCAGGCCGGCGTGGATGGCCACCACCGGGCGCAGCCGAGCCGCGGCGCGGGCGGCGGAGAGGAACGCGCGGTGATCCTTGATGCGACGGATATCCAGCAGGATGGATCCGGTGCCGGCGTCGCGCGACAGCCAGTCCAGTGTCAGCGCGAAGTCGATGTCGGCATTGCCGCCCAGACCCACAATATGGCTGAATCCGACACCATTCGGCCCCGCCCAGTCGATCACCGCGCGGGTCAGTGCGGCGGACTGGGAGATCAACGCAAGTCGGCCGGGCGGCGGCGGGATATGCGCGCGGGAGGCGTTCAGGCCGAGGCGGGGAATGGCCAGCCCGAAGGAATGCGGACCAAGGACGCGAACACCGGTGCGGGCGGCGTGGCCGGCGAGTTCCTCGGCAGGCCCCGGCACGATGGCGGCGAAGCAGGCCTTGCTTGCCAGCGTGGTCATAGAGGGCCCGATCCGGTCTGCCGGCACGGCCAAGACGGCAAGGGACACTCCGGGTGTGAGATCGGCGGCATCGCGGTGCGCCCGGATGTCACCCTTGAAGCCACCTATTGCCAGATTTGCCAGAATTTGCCCGCCGGCTTCCGTATCCGCGCCGATCACCGCGACCGAGGTCGGCCGGAACAGGTTGGCCGGATCAAAGCGTCCGGCAGAGACAAAGCGGGGAACTGTCATAGTGCATTGCAACATAAGACTTGCCGGGGGCACAGACGCAAGTTGCAATCTGGCGACGCGTGACGTTGCATAGCAGGCGGAAGCCTGGAGAGGGAGGCACGGATGCCGGATCGATCGCATTGGGACCCTGAGATGGCGGCGTTTACCGCTGCAATGGAAGCCGAAGCGGCGAAATACCCGCCGGTAAAGGTGGAACTGCCGCTGGAGCCTCATCGAAAGGTCAATGACTTGCTGGGGATGCTGACCGCGTCCGGGGGACCGGTCATGGCGGAAACCAAGGATCGCTGGGTGAATGCCCGCGGCCGGCGGGTTTTCTGCCGGGTTTTCCGGCCGGTGACCGATCGGACTCTGCCCACGCTGGTGTATTTTCACGGCGGTGGCTGGGTCTGGGCGAATGTCGATACGCATGACCGAATGGTGCGGGAGTATGCGGCGGCCGGGCAGGTGGCGGTGGTGAGCGTGGATTATGCGCTGTCGCCGGAGGCCAAGTTCCCACAAGCGCTGGAGGAGTGCGCCGCCGTGGTGCGCTTCGTTGCGGCGCATGGGGCCGACTGGGGGTTGGATCCGACCCGTCTGCTGTTGGGCGGCAACTCGGCCGGCGGCAATCTGGCACTGGCGACAGCGCTGCTGCTGCACGACACTTCCGGCCCGGCGCTGCGGGGTATTCTGGCGAACTACCCGGTGGTCGATGCGCGGTTCGATACTGAAAGCTACCGCGAATTCGGCGCCGGTGGGTTCGGTCTAACCACCGAGCGGATGGCGTTCTACTGGAGCGTGTATGTCCCGCATGATATCGACCGGCTGCATCCGCTGGCGGCCCCGTTACGGGCAGACCTGACGAAACTGCCTCCGGTGATGGTGCTGCTGGCGGAGTTGGATGTGCTGCGCTCGGAGGGTGAAGCGTTGGTTGCGAAGCTACGAGCCTCGGGCGTCGCGGTGGAGACGGAGACGTTTGCCGGTGTCGTGCACGGCTTCCTGCGGGCGACGGGGTCGGTGCAGAAAGCACGAGATGCGGTGGCGATGGCGGGAAATTGGATGCGGCGGGTGGCTGGAGGGTGAAGACGGCGGGGCCATATGGGGAGTAGGCGCTGTCATATAGTTGCCAATATCGACCAATTCCCTCGCGTCAATAGTCTCGATTATCGGCGCGACTTTCGACATACCTCGCTGGGCGGCCGGTTGTCATGCGCGGCCAGCGCGGCGGGTTCCGCAATCTTGCGGGTGAACAATTTGCTGCCGAAACTACCGCCCACGTCGACCGGAATGATGTCGAGCTGGTATGGTCATGCCCGCGACACTGCAAAGGGAGTGCCAGCGCCGTTGTAGAACGAGCTGTTGACACGGACACCAAGGCGCCTGTTTGGCGATGTAGTTGCGGGTGACATCGCGGTGCATTAATGCCGAGCACGATGTCAAGCGCATTTGGCGGCGTGGCCGGCAAAATTATGTGCCGGAGATCGTTATGATGAATTTGTTTTGTCTGGCAGTATGGCAAATCACCAAGCAGGATCACTCGAAATGCAAGGCGCCGCGTGACCTGACATTAGGATGCAGCCGGCTCCGTGCCGGTCAGAAAACCAGTCGTCCGCCGGCATCCTGACGCGGTCACCCGCCAATTGACGTAGGGGAAACACAGTGAATATCGACTGGAACGCTGAGATCAGACGGCCAGTGACGCTCGTCCTCGCCGTTGTGGCTATCGTTGGGTGGATTGTAGCAATCTCGGCGTGGTCTTCGGAGTCGTCGCTCCGTGCCAGAACGTCGGCGCAGCTTGACCAGCTGACAGCAGCCCGTCAGCAACTCACGGCACAGCTGGACCAACAGCAAAAGGCCTCGGGTACGCTTGCGGACCTGCAGCAGAAGAGTTCCGAAGCCACGGTGGCGGCTGCAAAAGCCGCGCATGATCGGGACGCCGCGGCGGCACAGTTGGCCGAGACGAACAAGGCGATCGAGGCTGCGCAGGGTCGCCTTGCCGAGGATGAGACGCATCTGAAGACGGCTGATCAGGAGCTGACGCAGGCTCAAGCCGCCAATGCCGAGGCGGCAACTCACTTGACCCAAAGCAAGGAGGAGACGGCTCGGCTCGACAAGGACAAGACCACCCATACACAGGAGCTGGCCGACATCAGCAAGCGTATCGACGCCGCACATACGCAGGAAGCAGAAACGCGCCAGTCGATCGCACAGCTTACGCAGGAAGCGGCAACGCGTTCCGCGGACATCGCCAAGGCCGAGGCGGCGTTGCAGAAGACCCAACAGGCGGCAGCCCAGGCACAGGGCCAACTTGCCGACGCTCATGCGCAGTTTGATCATGTGGTCCAGCAGCGGCACGAGGCCGAGCAGCAGCTAGGATCGCTTCAGCAACAACTTCCGACCGCGCAGACCGCGGCCGAGGCGGCGCAGAAGCGTCTGGCCGACAACACGGCCCAAGTCGAGCAAACGACTGGGCAGGTCACTGCCGCGGCGCAGCGGCTAGCCGCGCTGCAACATCAGATCGAGGAGACGCAGAATACGGGAACGGCTGCGCAAAAGCAGGTTGCCGATACCAAAACACAACTGACTCAGCTCAACGACCAGCGCAGCGCCGCCGAACAGCAGTTGACATCGCTTCGAGCACAGGCTGAGCGGGCACAGCAGGATGCGGCGGCGGCGCAAAAGCAGCTTGCGGACACGCAGGCGCAGCTTGCGCAGCTAACCGACCAGCGAAACAGCGTCGAGCAGCAGATGACCGCCCGCCGTGCCGAGGCCGATCATATGCAACAGGAACTGACGGCGGCGCAGAAGCAGGCCGCCGACGCCAAGACCCAGCTCGCACAACTGACGGAGCAAGGCGGTGCTGCCGAGAAGCAAGTGTCGTCTCTGCAAGCGCAAACCGACGCCGCGAAAAAATACGCGTCCGAGGCCGAGGCCAAGCTGGCCGCGGCTCGCAAACAGCTCGATGAGACCACCACGCAACAGACAACAGCCGAACAGCAGCTTAAAGCTGTGCAGCAGCAGAGCGAGGAAGCCAAGAAGGCGGCAGACGAAGCGACCGCCAGTCGCGACAAGACGCAGGGCGAGTTGCAGCAACTCCAGCAGCAGCTCGCGCAGGCGCGTAACGACATCGCGGACACCCAGGCCAAGCTAGCTTCGCTGCAACAGGCCGCCGAACGTCAGCCAGTGGCCCCAGTGCCAGCCACCCCTTCCGCGGACCAATCAAAGTAAAACACCAACGACATCATGGCGCCATTTCCTCTTGATCCGCATAGATGCAATGCAAGGAAAGGCCATTATTATCTGACTTGCATGGGTCCATTTGAGCCCCTCTCGGGCGGGACATGACAGAGCGGCGCGATCCAAAATCTGGTGGTTTTGTTCTATTAGTGCGCCCGTCCCGAACTGATTATTCAAGAAATTGAGGGGACAGCCATCATGGCTATGAGTGCTCTTGCCGCCAGGATATCGACGGCCCCCGCCGGCCTAGGGCGGCGGTCGCTGTTAGGATTGCTTTTGATCGGTGCATTGCCGGTGAGCGTGCGCGCTCGTGCCGAACCCGCGCCGGAGGATGCGACGACGACGATCAAGCACTTCAATGAGGCGCTGCTTGTGGCGATGAAGACCGGGGGGCGGATCGATTTCGGCCGCCGGTTCCAGGCGTTTGCCCCCGCGGTCGATCAGACGTTCGACCTGCCCGCGGTGCTGTCGCTTTCGGTCGGTACCAGCTGGGCAGGCCTTTCCCCAGATCAGCAGAATCGGCTGATGGACGCTTTCCGTCGCTACACGGTGGCCAGCTACCTGGCCAACTTTGATAGTTATGATGGTCAAAGCTTCAGCGTCTCACCCGATACACGCGACCTCGGCTCCGGCCGGGTGGTGGTGCAGAGCCGCATCATCCCGGTCAAGGGTGACGCGACCGAGCTTGACTATGTGATGAAGCACACGCCCTCGGGCTGGAAAGTGGTCGACGTGCTCGCGGCAGGTTCGATCAGCCGCGTGGCGGTCCAGCGCTCCGACTTCCGGCGGGTCCTGTCCAACGGCGGCGGCGATGCGCTGGTGGCGAGCCTGCAGCATAAGGCAACCGACCTTTCAGGCGGTGCCTTGGCATAGCGGATCAGATGGCTCGACTGGGCGGATTTCGCTGCGGTTCGAAACTCTCGATTTTCGGCTTGTGAAAATCACGTCCGGCCGGCGCGGGTGATGTGTGGCCCACGCCTCACTCGCGCCTGTCTCGCAGATTTTTTGATGCTGCCCGGCATCACCCCGTTGCCGGTTGCCGCGTTACAGTTCCATGACACAGGATCCCCCGAGCAAGCCCCCACGGGAAGTCGAACTGAAGCTGGCCATACCCAAAGGGTCGGTCGGCGCCCTTAAGCACCACGCTGCGTTCAAGACTTCGACAGCGCAATCGGTGCACCGGCGGCATGAAGTAACCACCTACTTCGACACACCAGATCAGGCGCTGGCGCAACGCGGCATGAGCCTGCGTATTCGCGGCGCCGATGGGAAGCGGGTGCAGACTCTGAAGGCGGACGGCAAGGGCGGGGTCGCGGCGGATCGCGCCGAATGGGAGTGGCCTGTCGAGCGGGAAGAACCTGACCTCAGCCTGCTGGAACGCTTACCGATCAGCAATCGGCTGCCGCACCCGCTTGATCTCGAGCCGGTCTTGGTGACCGACATCGACCGAACCACACGTATCCTGGACTTGGATGGTGCGACGGTTGTCGAAGCGGCTTTTGACGAGGGATCCATTGTAGCCGGGCCCGCGCGCCTTCCGGTGCGCGAGCTGGAGCTGGAGCTACGCAATGGCGATCCAGCGGCGCTGTATCGCCTCGCGCTGGAACTGCATGCAACCGTGCCGCTTTTGGTTGAAGGTGAAAGCAAAGCTGCCCGCGGCTACCGGCTGAAAAGCGGAACGGCCCCCGCGGCGCACAAGGCCGAAGATGTCGCACTCGAGCCAACGACCATCGCATCGGAGGGATTTCGGCGGATCATAAACGCGGCCCTCGGTCATCTGCTGGTGAACCAGCCGGCAGCGCTATCAGGCGATGCCGAGGGTGTGCATCAGATGCGCGTGGCGATCCGGCGGCTGCGCGCGGCGCTGACCCTGTTCGAACCGTATCTGGAGCCGCATGCGGCATCCCGGTTCGCGGCTGAGTTGCGCCGCATTGGACAGGTCTTCGGAGAGGCGCGCGATTGGGACGTATTCTGCCTGCAGATCCTGCCCAAAGCGCTTGACGCCGCGGGCGCCGCGGGATGGCGCGACCTGCTGCTGCAACCGGCGCGGGGAAAACGTGAGGCGGCATATCGGCATTTCGAGCAGGAAGTTCACGCAGCTCCATTTACCGGACTTGTGCTTGGCTTGGCGGCCTGGGTGGAACAGAGCAACCTGTTGGGCGATGACGCGCTGGAGCGGCCGATCAAGGATCTGTGCCCGCGCTTACTCGATCGCCTGGCACACAAGGTGAAGCGGCGCGGCCGGCACATTGGACGTCGTTCCGATGCCGAAAGACATGCCTTGCGCAAATCGCTGAAAAAGCTGCGCTATGGGATCGATTATCTGCATGGGTTGTATCCCCACAAATCCGTGAAAGCCTATCTGCATCATTGCAAGGAGCTGCAGGAAACGCTGGGTGACATCAACGATGCGGCGACCGCGATCGAATTGGCGAGCGGTCTTGGCGAAGCGGCGCGCCCGGATCTTGCGCCGGCGATCGGTGCCCTGGCGGAGCATCTTGATCGGCAGCGAGATGACGCACTGCATAACCTGTCGAAGCACTGGAAAGCGTTCCGGGCCGAGCCGCGCTTTTGGACATGAACGGGAATGAGCGCGACGCTGACCGGGTATGACATCACGGTCCGCTTGGCGCTCGGCATCGTGGCTGGATGTTTGATCGGTTTAGACCGCGGGGAGCGTGCGCAGCCGGCTGGCCTGCGACCACGGTGCTAGTTTCGGTTGCCGCCGCCGTTGCGATGATCCAGGCCAACTGGCTGATGGTCCATACATCGGACACGCATGTATCGATCATCCGGCTCGACATGATGCGCTTGCCGTTGGGGATCCTATCGGGCATCGGCTTCATCGGGGCCGGCGCTATTCTCCGCCATGGGGAAATGGTGCGCGGCGTGACCACGGCAGCGACAATGTGGCTGGTCACGGTCATCGGCTTGTGCTTTGGCGGCGGCCAAATTGGCCTTGGGACCGCCGCTACCGTCATCGCGCTGGCTACGCTCTGGCTGTTGAAATACGCCGAGACCGGTTTCGTGATCAGGCGGAGCGGGTCGATTGCCGTCATTGCCTCGGGCGATGGTATGCAGGAGCCGGCGTTGCTTGCACTGCTTGCGGCGCGCGGACTTGAGATGCATTCGCGCCGTATCGAACTGCTGCCGAATGGTGAAACGCGGGTCGTCTGTAGCGGCCGCTACAAGGGTGACTATCCTGGCTGGTCATCATGCTTGGTGCGCGAGCTGGCGGCGCATCCGGGCATTATCCAAGTGGAGTGGCAAGACACCAACTGACCGTGTCAATCGCACACTGCAGCCATCAGGACGCATTACCGCCTGGCGCCAACGCTCGTTCCAGCAGCCTTACTGAATGGATCGCATCTCGTCCCGACAGGTCGCGGATCTGGTGTCGGCACGATGTTCCATCCGCCACGATTAAATCGTGAGCCGCCGCCGCGCGTACGGCGGGCAGCAAGCCCGGCCTCCGCCATCTGTCGCGATACGGCCTCAGTCTCGGCCTGGTAGCCGAAGCTGCCCGCCATGCCGCAGCAGGACGATACGATTGGTTGAGGCGACATCTGCGGGATCAGCCGCAGCATCGAAAGCGTGTCCGGGAAGGCACCGAGTGCCTTCTGATGACAATGTCCGTGCACGCGCGCAGTCCCGGGTAGCGGCCGCAGCGCCAGTTCTGGCTTCTTTCGAGCCATGAATTCGCCGAACAGCATGGCCCGGGCAGCGAAACGTTCGCTCTCGGCGCCCGGCAGCAGGGAGCGCCATTCATCACGTATCGTCATTAGGCAGGATGGCTCCAGTCCGATGACGGGGATGTCGCCCGGCATGCGCCGCATGGTCCGGACGGCGTCTTCCCGCGCCTTGTCTATCATGCCCGCGGCCAGCCAGGTCCGCCCGCAGCACAACGGGCGGCCCTTGGTCGGCGGAATGATGGCGCGATATCCCGCCGCCGCCAGAACCTTGAGCGCCGAGCGCAGGTTCTCCGGTTCGAAGTAGCGGTTGAACGTGTCCGCCAACAGGTAGACGTCCCCACGTGGCGAGGCCGGCGCGGCTCGTGCTGCCTCCCGGTCCAGGAACCGGTCAGCTCGCCATTCCGGCAGCCGGCGGGACGAGGCGAAACCCAGGGTGCGCTCGGTCAGCCAGCGCAAGGGCGGCAAATGATTGCGCAGGTTCGCCAACAGCGGCATCCGCGCGGCGAACGGTGCGTAACGCGGGAGTTCGGCAATCAACGTCTCCCGCCATCTCAGGCCGTAGCGTTCGGTCCGCGCGGCCATCACCTCGATCTTCATCTTCGCCATGTCGACGCCGGTCGGACACTCCCGCTTGCAGGCTTTGCAGGACACGCACAGCGCCATCGCCTCAGCCATTGCGTCCGATGTCATCGCGTCGGCACCCAACTGCCCAGTCAGCGCCAAGCGGAGCGTGTTCGCTCGCCCTCGGGTCAGATGCGTCTCGTCGCGGGTCACCCGATAGCTTGGGCACATCACGCCGGTATCGAATCCGCGGCAGGTGCCGTTGTTGTTGCACATCTCCACCGCGCCCAGCATGCCGCCCAGCGGGCCAGGATGCTCGGACCAGTCCAGCTTAGGGGTGAAGTCGCTGATCGGGCCATAGCCGGGTCCATAGCGGAACAGGGTCCGGTCATCCATCCGTGGCGCCTGGGTGATCCGGTTCGGGTTCAGCAGGCCGATCGGGTCGAACGCCTCTTTGACGGTTTCAAAGGCGCCTACGATGCGCGACCCAAACATCGGCTCATGGAACTCGCTGCGCACCAGCCCATCGCCGTGCTCGCCGCTGTGGGAGCCTTTGTATTCCCGGACCAGAGCGAAAGCTTCCTCGGCGACCGCCCGCATGGTCGCCACGTCGGCCGGGTCCTTCATGTTCAGCACCGGGCGGACATGCAGGCAACCAACGGAAGCATGAGCGTACCAAGTGCCCTTGGTGCCGTGCCGCTCGAAGACGTCGTTCAGCCGTTCGGTGTAGTCGGCCAGATCCTCCAGATCGACGGCACAGTCCTCGATGAAGGAGACCGGTTTCCCGTCGCCCTTCATCGACATCATGATGTTCAGGCCGGCTTCTCGCACCGCGGCGATATCGGCCTGGAATGCCGGATCGATGGCGCGGACGATACCGGGGTGGCCGAGGTCGCCCAGCAGGGTTTCCAGCTCGGCCAGCTTCGCCAACAGCGGCGCATCCTCATGGCCGTGGAACTCGACGATCAGCAGGCTGTCGGGCTCGCCGATCAGCATCTGGTCGATGGTCGCCCGGTAGATCGGGATGCCGCGGCCCAGATCGATCATGGTGCGATCGACCAGCTCCACCGCCTCCGGCTCCAGCGCAACGATGTGTTTCGATGCCTCCATGGCGGCACGGAAGGTCGGGAATTGGCAGATCCCCAGCACCTTGCGCGGCTTGATCGGATGCAGCGTCAGTTCGATCGCGGCGGAGAAGGCGAGGGTTCCCTCGGAGCCGACCAGCAGGCGAGCCAGGTTGTCGCGGCCGGCCGCGCGCGCGGCGGGCGTCAGCGCGTCGATATTGTAGCCGCCGACCCGGCGAAGCTGGCGCGGGAAACCGCGCCGCGATCTCATCGGCTTCGGCCGCGCCGAGGATGCGCAGGCGCTGGATCAGGTCGGCCACGGTGGCCGGGAATCCGCTCGCCCAGGTTGTCCGGAATGAGCGCCGAAACGATGCTGCGTAGCCATCCGACAGGATCGCGTCGATCGCCCGCACATTGTCCGCCATCAGCCCGTAACGGATCGATTTGGACCCGCAGGAGTTGTTGCCGGCCATGCCGCCGATGGTGCAGCGCGAATGGGTCGACGGATCGACCGGAAAGAACAGCTTGTCGCCGCGCAGCGCGTTGTTGAGGTGGCCGAGCACGAGGCCCGGCTCCACCAGCGCGGTCTTGGCCGCGGCGTCGACATGCAGGATGCGGCGCAGATGCTTCGAGCAGTCGATCACCAGCGCCCGGTTGACCGTCTGGCCGCACTGGCTGGTGCCGCCGCCGCGCGGCAGAACCGGCACGCCTTCGTCGCGCGCGATCGCCATGGCCGCCGCCACGTCATCAATCGTCTCTGGCACGATCACGCCCACCGGCTCGACCTGGTAGATCGACGCATCGGTTGCGTAGCGTCCCCGGCTGGCGCGGTCGAACAGGACCTCGCCCTTGATGTTTCGGGCCAGCCGCATGGCAAAACCCGCGTTATCAGGCACAATCTGGTTGGCGACGGAGGTACTCATACGAGGAGAATCACCATGGCAAGTGTTGCGGCTGAGGACGCTCATCTGTGGCATGCTGCAAGCAGGCGCACCATTGGCAAACCATCCGCGACGCCACAAGTTGCGGCGTGATTGATCAGGGGACGTGGCTAATGGCTGGATCGCATCGCACATCACATGTCGCTGGGCGGCATTTCCTGCAAATCCCTGGCCCGACCAATGTGCCCGACCGGGTGCTGCGTGCCATCGACAACCCGACGATGGATCATCGGGGGCCAAATTTCGGTGAGCTTGGTCTCGAGATCATGGCCAATCTTCGCAAGATCTTTCAGACCGAGGGGCCGGTGATCATTTACCCGGCCTCCGGAACCGGGGCCTGGGAAGCCGCTCTGACCAATACGCTGTCGCCGGGCGATACCGTGTTGATGTGCCGCACCGGATGGTTTGCCAGTCTCTGGAAGGACATGGCCGACAGGCTGCAACTGGACCCGATCTTCGTGGATACCGACTGGCGGCGTGGCGCGGATGTGCCGGCGCTGGCGGCGGCGTTGGCCGCCGATAACGGGCACAAGATCAAGGCGGTCTGCGTCGTCCACAACGAGACGTCCACCGGCTGCACGTCCCGCATCGATGAGGTTCGCGCGGCGATGGATGCGGCCAAGCATCCCGCTCTCTTGCTGGTGGACACGATATCGTCCCTCGCGTCCATCGACTATCGGCACGACGCCTGGGGCGTGGATGTGACGGTGGCAGGTTCGCAGAAGGGGCTGATGCTGCCGCCCGGTCTGTCGTTCAATGCGATAAGCCGGAAGGCGCTCGCCGCTGCCGAAACGGCGAAGCTGCCGCGCAGCTACTGGGATTGGCGCCCGATGCTGGAGGCGAACCAGACCGGCTATTTTCCCTACACACCCGGCACGAACCTGCTGTACGGCCTGAACGAGGCCGTAAAGATGCTGCTGGACGAAGGCCTGCCTGACGTCTTCGCTCGACACGACCGCCACGCCGAGGCCACCCGGCGAGCCGTCCGTGCCTGGGGATTGGAACTGCAATGCGCCGATCCCAGGCATTATTCGTCGTCCCTGACGGCCGTGCGCGTGCCGGACGGACACAGCGCCGATGCGTTGCGGGCGGCCATCCTGTCGCGTTTCAACATGAGCCTGGGAAATGGTCTCGGCATCCTGAAGGATCGTGTCTTCCGCATCGGCCACCTCGGCGATTTCGGTGACCTGCAACTGATTGGCACGTTGGGCGGGGTGGAGATGGGTCTGCGCGTCGCCGGCGTTCCGCACAAAGCAGGCGGCGTCCAGGTGGCAATAGATTACCTCTCGGGAAACGCCTGACATGGACACTGGCTTGCCGATGCGGTAACGAACTGATCCAGCCGTTGGCCCTGGTGTCCTGCGCGTGATTGAGTAAGCTTCCAACGCCCGATGAACACCGGAGATGTTGGATGCCACATGCGCCCACCGATGACGGAATTCGCCTGCACTACGAGACGTGCGGCGACGGCACTCCGGTGATCTTCGTCCATGAATTCGCCGGCGATCATCGCGCGTGGGAAGCCCAGATGCGGCATTTCGGTCAGCGCTACCGCGCCATAACGTTCGCCGCGCGAGGCTATCCGCCGTCCGACGTGCCGGACGATGTATCGAAATACTCCCAGGCCCGTGCCGCGGATGACATCGCCGCCGTGCTGGATCACCTGGAGCTGCGGAAAGCCCATGTCGTCGGCCTGTCGATGGGTGGGTTCGCCACTTTGCATTTTGGCTTCCGGCATCCGGGGCGTGCGTTGTCGCTTTGCGTTGCAGGCTGCGGCTATGGCGCTGAAAAGGGACAACGCGACAAATTCCGCGCCGAGGTCGACGCTGTCGCGGCCTTCCTGGACGAGCATGGTATCGAGGCCTTCGCGGCGAAATATGCCTATGGTCCGACACGCGTGCAGTTCGAGAACAAGGACCCGCGCGGCTTCGAAGAGTTCAAGCGCCAGTTGGCCGAACACTCCGCCGTGGGGGCGCGGAACACCCAATTGGGTGTGCAGCGTGAGCGGCCATCTCTGTATGACCTGACGGAGCAGATGAAGGCGCTGACGATACCGACCCTGATCCTGACCGGGGACGAGGACTGGCCCTGCCTGCAGCCAGCCTTGCTGATGAAGCAGGCCATCCCCAGCGCGGCGCTGTCGGTCATGCCCAATTGTGGACACACCATCAACCTTGAGGATCCCGGACCAGTTCAACCGCCTCGTCGGCGATTTCATCGCCCAGGTCGAGGCTGGTCGTTGGCCAATGCGTGATCCTCGGGCGATGATTGCATCGATCACCGGAATGAAGTGATTACGTCATGTATTGTTACTGTACCAGTCGAGCATCGCTGCCGACGATCGTGTAATTCGACGTGAGACCAGCACTGTCGTTACGGTCTGGTCGATGCTCCTCCGATCTGGTTTATCCACTCTTCTGCTGGTCTGCCTCGGTCTGCTGGCAGGTTGCAGTTCCGTTTTGACCGCATCCACAGCCGACGTGGCCGGCATTGCCGGCGCCGGCATCGCGGGCGCTGTCACCAAATCCCCAGCCGCGGCGGCTGGCATCGGCCTGGGTGTCGCCGCCGCAGCCAATGCAGGTCTGCAATATGTTGAGCGAGACGTCCACGAGGCGGAACAGGATCGCATCGCCGAGGCCGCCGGCTCGCTGGACCCGGGCACTGTCGGCCACTGGGGCATCTCCCATCCCATTCCGATTGAGCCAGACGAGCACGGCGACCTGGTGGTAACCCGCCTGATCGGGTCTGCCGACTTCTCCTGCAAGGAGATCGTGTTTTCGGTCGACATGCCCGACAAGAAGATCGTTCGCCGGGCATTCTACACCGCCACGGTCTGTCGGGATGGCCAGGTCTGGAAGTGGGCGTCAGCGGAACCCGCGACCGCCCGATGGGGTTCGCTGCAGTGATCCGGATGCAAATCGTGTTGCTGTTGGCGGTAAGTCTGCTAACCGGATGTAAAGCGGTGCCGGAGATCGCTGGCGTCGTGGCAGGTGGAACGGTGGGTGGTGCGACCGCCAATCCTGCGCTTGGCTTTGCGGTGGGCGTTGCAACGGATGCTGCTACCAACGCCGGATTGAGCTATGTCGGCCGTAGCCGCCAAGGCGCCGAACAGGATGCAATCGCGCGTGCCGCCGGCGATCTTCCGGACGGCGCCAAGGCTGACTGGAAGATCGAGCATACCATCCCGATCGGCAATGAACATGGCCAGCTTCGCGTCACGCGGACGATTAAATCGCCGCTAGCGACCTGCAAGGAAGTCGCGTTCTCGGTGGACGAGGGGAGTCGGGAAACGCCCAAGCGGAACTGGTATGTCACCGCCATCTGCAGATCCGTTGACGATTGGAAGTGGGCGGCGGCGGAGCCGGCGGTCGAACGCTGGGGCTTCCTGCAATAAGCCATAAGTTTCCGTCCTGGGCTCACCAATGGCGAGCAGCGCGAAATACGGCACCGTGCATCCTGATCTATTCCACCAACTTCTGCACAAATATCATGCTCAAACACCTGATTATCATCAGTCCTAGTCAGATCCATATTGGTGACCAATCACGCCGGACATTTCGCCCGACCGGAGAGTGAATTCCAATGAAAACCACGATCCTTGCCGCTCTAGCCGCCATAAGTTTGAGCGTGGCAACCACCCAAGTCGTGCAGGCCGCGAACTTCGCCGCCCCTCAGACCAGCTACTCCAGCGCACCAGCTGGCAACATGGACTTCGGACCCAGCGGGTCCGACCTTGAAGGCGGCTGGGGCTGATCAGGTTCCTCCGAAGGCCGAGGCACGGGCTTGATCGTTCCAGCGGTGCCGCTTCCATGTGCAGGAGCGGCCTTGCCCCGGCGGACTGATTGGCGATGTGCCCGAAGTTGCCTTGTGAAACAGTTTCTCAACTCGGACACGCAGAGGATACGGGGAAAGCAAGAAATGACCGACGATAGTTATACCAGGAAGCTCGATGAACTGGATCGCCTGTTGAACGACCCGGACGTGGCGATGCAGCCCGACCTGATTTGGAACCTACTCGATGAGGTCATCAGGGCGGGATATGCCAGGCGGCATTCCAACGCAGGGTTCTCATCCGAATTGACCCCCGGCGGTTGAATACCTTCCACACGCCAGGTGACGGCGCGGGCTCTCGCTTACCTTAGAGGTAATTGGAACCATGCGGCCGTGGCCGTAGTATTGCGGCATGAGCAGTTCAGCGACAGTCGGGGCACATCTGCGCGAATGGCGGCAACGCCGGCGCATGAGTCAGCTTGAGCTCGCCGTCGAGGCCGAAATATCAACGCGGCATCTCAGCTTCCTTGAAACAGGCCGCTCGGCACCCAGCCGCGATATGGTGCTGCACCTGGCGGAACAACTGGAAGTCCCATTACGTGACAGGAATGTTCTCCTGGTCAGTGCCGGCTTCGCTCCGGTGTTCCCCGAGCGCAAGCTAGACGACCCGGCGCTGCAGCCCGCTCGGCAGGCAATCGAACAGGTACCTGGCTGGGCACGAGCCCTATCCGGCGCTGGCGGTTGACCGGCAGTGGACCCTGATCTCCTCCAATCATGCCGCGCTGCGCTTGCTCGGCAGCGTTGACCCAGATCTGTTGAGGCCACCGGTAAACGTGATGCGACTGAGCCTGCATCCATCGGGACTGGCGCCGCGCACTGCTAATTTGGCGGAATGGCGGACACATTTGTTCGCCAGGCTGCGGCGACAGATCGATTTGACCGCGGACCCGACGATCGTCGCCCTGCTGCACGAGCTGCGCCTTCTGCCCGGCGGTGAAATGCCGCCTTCCCGTCACGCACCCGATCACCTTGCAGCGGTCATGCCATTCCAGTTAAAGACTGAGTTTGGGCTGCTGTCCTTCTTCAGTACCACCATGATGTTCGGCACACCAGTGGACATCACGCTGTCAGAGCTGGCGGTCGAGTCCTTCTTCCCAGCGGATGCCGCCACGGCCCAATTGTTGAAACGAATGGCCGGAACATAGACGCCGCGGCGATCTGCCGGCTGACACGGATCGACCCCCGGCCCTGACCGCGACTAGAGTGACATCAACAGAAAATCCGCCGCTTGGACAGAGAGGCCCGATCCGTGATCTTTCCGAAGCAGGCGCGAACCACCCTAGATGTGGCTACACACTACGACGAGCTCGACCGCTTTTATCGTGAGGTGTGGGGAGAGCATGTCCATCATGGCTATTGGAAGACCGGACGCGAGACCGCTGCCCAAGCGGCTGAGGCGCTGGTCGAGCTGCTGGCCGAGCGGCTGCGCCTAGAGCCTGGTCAGTGTGCCTGTGACATTGGCTGCGGCTACGCGGCGACAGCGCAGCGTCTTGCCGAACGCCATGTCCTGAAAGTGACCGGAATGACGCTGTCAGCCGAGCAGGCGGAACGTGCCCGAGCCCGGGTGGTGGCACGTGGCAGCCTGCGTATCCTGCAGCAGGATTGGCTGGCAAATAGTCTCGCCGCTGAAGGCTTCGATCGCACCTATGCGGTCGAAAGCTCCGAGCACATGCCGGATAAGCAGCGCTTCTTCGACGAAGCCTTCCGGACATTGAAACCGGGGGGACTGCTCGTGGTATGCGCCTGGCTCGTCGGCACTGCGCCGCGCCCATGGCAGCTAAGCCACCTGCTCGAGCCGATCTGCCGGGAGGGATGTCTGCCAAGCATGGGAGACGAAGCAGACTACCGGCGGTTTGCCGAAAGGGCAGGATTTCAGCTCGTCGATGTGGAGGATTTCAGCGAAAACGTGCGGCGGACCTGGCAAATCTGCACACGGCGCGCATTGGTTCGCCTGGCCACTCGGCCTCGCTACCTCCGCTTCCTGCTCGATCGCAAGGCAAAGAACCGCGGCTTCGCGCTCACGCTGGTGCGGATCATGATTGCCTATCGGACCCGCTCGATGCGCTACTGCCTTTTCACGTTCCGCAAATAGGCAACATGAAGATGCAGGTACGCTATCCGGTTTTCAGCGATGTCGGCTTCGCCAGTCGGTCACCATCTGGTCGGTGATTTGACCAGGGTAGCAGATCGGCTGGGGTTTGGTGTTTATCACGACGTGGCGGCCCTTGCATGGCCGCCCGTTGCTGTCCTTCGTCATGTATGGGCAGACACATCGGCCGGCATAATGGGCTTGGCTCTGCCGCATGATCCGCTGGCGGATACGATTATCCGATAATTGCCGCAGCTCTTCGGATTTAACGTTGGGCAAATTCGGATCATGCAGCGAGGTCTGTGCCACAACTGGAGCCATGATCGACCATAAAACGAGAACGCTGAACAAACAGCCCGTCAGAGGCATCTTCATGATAGTCTTCCTTTAGCAATCCAGAATAACTGATCTAGCCCGACATGCGGATATCTGCACTGTGATCCTGACACTGCCGTGCCCGATGCGCGGCTGAGTTGAGTCAGCTGGCACGGCCGGCAATGTTGCACTGCGATAGAACCGCAATGCTTAGACCCGACGGGTGCAGCGGATTCAATGACAGTCGGCGGGTTGCCAGCGACGGACAACGATCGGAACAGCTATGCACATTAGCGGCGACGCCTCGCCCCGCTTCACGCACCAGCAATCGATCAAACGGCGGTCATTCACGATTGTTCGCCAATGCAATGTTCGTGCGTGGCGTGGCAATCGCTTTTTGCGGCGCAGCTGCCACTATTTTTCCAACTGGTACGAGGTGCGGATGCCGCCACCTCCGGCGCTTTGGTGACATCGTTCCTCGGCGCCAATCCATTTATTGCCTTGGCAGTATAGGCAAGTCGCTCCGTCTTAACACTGACCAAGCAGAGGTCGTAATTGCACCGGGCGGCATCAGGCATTGGGGCCGATGCCAATGAATGGAGCGATCACGACGATTGATTTTACGCAGGCACACTGGCATGCACGTCTTGAGTATTCTTGGTGACCGCCCAGCGAACTCGCGCGATCCCAAGATGCCGACCCGCCGCTCCTTGCATTTGTAGTCCCACAATCCGGTGGCGCAATCCGATCGGGGTCCCGCTGGCGCTCAGTTGGAGTAATCAATCAAAAACAAGACATTTCGATAGCGCCCATGTCTTGCTGCTGACACAGATCGTAATTACATTTTTAATCTGTTCCTTAAGTCTCGATACATCGGGTCGTTGCCCCTGGGATCACGTAACGCATTGCCCGCAGTCGTGGACAATCCGCTTTTTTGACCTAACCACCAGCGGTCTGACAGACAAGCAGCGAGCTGGTAACTTAAAGAAACTTCGCTGCAGCAGATCAACAATCGATTTTCCTGCCTCAATCTTGAACCGGACATTGGCCATGGACGGGTTGCGGTCCGAAACCAATAGGTGCCGGACCATCACAATCGAGCAGCCAAGCCGCGTCGAAAAAACATGCTTGCTACGTTTCGATAAAACCTTTATTACGGCAAGGATACTTCTTTCGATGTCAGAAAATGGCGGGTGTGATAGGAAATCTCGAAAATAAAGCTGAGGAACCTTCCATATGCGCGAAATCCGGTCATTGACTGGTGAGGCGTATGTCAACGCCGAAGGTTGGACCGCCATGTTTGAGCAACGCGGCGTGTGGCAGTCGACCCGGGACATCGTCGAGCACTGGATTGCCCGCAAGGTGGTCTTCTTTGACATGCCGCGGCGGCCGGTGCCGCGTGGCAGCATTATTCTCGGAATGGGGTGCGGTCCAGGGCGCCACGCGTTGGCGGAAGCCATGCCTGGCTACGATTTGATTGGGATAGATGTCGATCGACTTATTGTTACTCCAGGTGCAAGCCAATGCGCGTTCAATGGCGCTCGATGGCAAGCTCACATTTCGCCTCGGCAATATGTTCAACCTGAATGCGCTTGCGCCGCCCGGGGCCTTTGAAACGATCACCGACGTTGGGTTCATGAAGCATCTGGATGCGACCACGAGCATCCGGGACGCCCTGTGTGCCCGATTAGAATTCACGGCAGCCGTCATCTTCGACATTGCCGTCGATGCACCGAAAAATCGACGACTGTTTGCCCAGGACGACCTTTCCGGCAGTTCTGCACACCTAAGGAGAGGGTGCACGATGCCCTGGCAGGACTACCCCTCGTCGAAACAGATATCAATTTTCCCCAAAAAAATAGCATGACCGGTGATCCGATAGCCGCATTCATGCGTATGCCGGGCACCTCTACGCGTGGAGGTAGCCGAGTCTGTTAGAATTTCGCCTTAGGTGGCCATGCTATCTCGTATCTCCAAATTCGAAACCACGGTCGCACCCGAGAGACTGCTTGCTCGCCGGTCGCTGATACTCGCCGCGTGTATGGCGGCCACTTTCATGGCGGCTATCGAAGCCACCATCATCGCTACTGTCATGCCGAGCATCGCGAGCAGCCTTGGCGGCTTCAGCTTGTTCGCCTGGGTGTTCTCGTCGTACATGTTGGCGCAAGCGTGCACCATCCCCTTGTATGGACGGCTCGCCGACATTTATGGCCGTCGCAAGATCTTCTACGCCGGTGTAACGCTTTTCCTGCTTGGCTCCACATTGTGCGGTTTCTCGCAAACCATGACGCAACTGGTGCTGTTTCGGGCCATCCAGGGGCTGGGTGCGGGGGGCGTTCAGCCCATGGCGAACACCATTGTCGGCGACATATACACACCAGTTGAGCGCGCGCGCGTGCAAGGCATGCTGTCGGGCGTGTTCGGAATTGCCGCGGTCATCGGGCCTTCGCTCGGCGCGTTCATCGTACGATATGGAAACTGGCCGCTGGTGTTCTGGATAAACCTGCCGATCGGTGTGGCGGCAGTCGCGATGATCGCGCTGTTCCTTCCGCATGAGGCACAATACCGCTCACGTCACGTGGATTATGCGGGTTCTTTGCTGCTTTTGGTGGCGCTAGGATCATTGATGCTTCTGTTGATCCAGGGCCCTGGGTTCGACGCCGTTATGCTGGCGACACTAATGGTGATCTTCTCCCTGAGCGGCATCGCCTTGGTTTTATACGAACGGAAAATCGTCGAGCCGATGCTCCCGTTCGAGCTTTGGCGAAATCGCGTGATCCTCGTGAGCGGCGTGGGAAGCCTCGTCACCGGAACGCTGATGATGGGCGTGACCGCGTATCTACCGACTTATGTGCAGGGCGTGATGGGCCGAGATACAAGCGTTACCGCCCTCATTCTTGCTGCCATGCTGGTCGTCTGGGTTCTCGGCAGCACCACAGCCGGCCTGTGTCTGGCACATACCACATATCGTTGCATTGCCACCACTGGGGCGCTGGCTCTGGTCGCTGGGGCCGCCATGCTGATCGTCATGACCCCAGAGCACAGCGTGGTCTGGGCCGGCATCGGCGCCATATTGATCGGAGGCGGCATGGGATTCTGCAACACGACCTTCACCGTGGCTGCGCAGACCTCCGTGGCATGGCGCCAGAGAGGCGCCGCGACCTCGTCCACCATGTTTTTGCGCTTTCTCGGGCAATCCCTTGGCGCCGCGGCTTTTGGCGCGGTGCTGAACTTCGGTCTCTTCGGCAGGACATCTATCATGTTTAATCCGCTCGAACGGCTGATGGATCCGCAGGCGCGAGCAGTCATGGAACCGATCCGGCTGGATGCGCTCATCGATGCGGTCTCTGCCGCGATGGAGCAAGCGTACCTGCTCACCGGTACGCTGGCGATCCTCGCTTTGCTGCTGGCTTTGACCTATCCCGCGAAGCTTGGACCCGCTACCCAGGCGGCGCGGTTGAGTTAGGTTATTAGTCCGTTGCTTGGAAGCAACCGGACCGACCTCACGCAGGCAAGTTCAGGCTCCGCTCATGAGATGGTGCGTGGACCCACAGGTCAGCCAATCTCGCCGGATCGTTGCTATCCCCGGTTCCTCCCGGTCGGCGACGCCGCTTTGACCGTCGAATTCGGCGATACAATCGCGGCGGAGGTGAACGAGGCGGTGGTTGGGCTTGAGGTCGCATTGGCCGCCGCGGAACTTAACGGCATCGTCGAAACGACGCCGAGCTACCGGTCCCTGCTGATTTGCTATGAACCGCTGGAGATTTCGTTCCAGAAACTCGTGACTGAGTTGCGCCGCCTGATCACATCCAGCGTCCGTACCCGCAGCGGAAGCACAGCGGACTGGACCGTCCCGGTGGTCTACGACCCGCCCTATGCCGATGACTTGGCGGAGGTTGCGCAGCTGCTTGGACTGACGGAAGAGGCGGTGATCGCCGCCCATGTCGGAGCCGAGTACCAGGTGTACATGGTCGGATTCGCCCCCGGCTTTCCCTATCTGGGCGGGCTCCCGGCGCCTTTACATATATCGCGGCGCGAAACACCGCGCTCTCAGGTACCGGTCGGGGCCGTCATAATCGGCGGTATTCAGGCGGCCATCGTGCCAATTCCAGTGCCAACCGGCTGGCATATCCTGGGCCGGACGCCTCTGCGACCATTCGAACCTGAACGTCAGGATCCATTCCTGTTCCGCCCCGGTGACAGTGTTCGGTTCCGCCGCATCGATGCCGGGGAGTTCGACCGGCTGGCGGCTCTTTCATCTGATGCGCTGCTGCAACTCGTCCGCGTCCAGCGATGACGACCGCGCTGCTCGCGATCGCGCCTGGGCCCTATGTCACTATCCAGGACGCCGGACGGCGTGGCTGGCGCCGCTTCGGTGTGGCCATTGCCGGCGCCATGGACCTGATCTCCATGAGCATCGCCAACGTGTTGGTCGGCAATCCGGTGGATGCAGCGGCACTGGAGTTTGCCCATGTCGGCGGTGCATGGGAAATCGCGGCGGAGTCGTGCCGTATCGCGGTTACCGGCGGGGATTTCGCGGTCACCGCGGATGGCGTCACGCTACCGTCCTGGCAAAGTCACACGCTGCGGCGCGGCCAGCGCTTGATGATCGCAGGCGCGACCGATGCAGTCTGGGGCTACCTTGCCGTGGCGGGCAGCTTTGAGGTCACGCCGCAGCTGGGCAGCCGCGCCACCCATCTCCGCTCCGGGCTGGGCGGCATTGGTGGACGCCGGATTGCCTGGGGTGACGCACTGCCATTGCAGGCCATGCGGGCACCGGATAAACCGGAACTCAGGATGTTCTCCCCCGGCCGCCCACGATGGCCAATCCGCGTCATCCTGGGTCCTCAGCAGGATTTCTTTACCCCGGAGGCGATCCAGGGGTTCCTGAGCGAGACCTACAATGTGACCCATCGCGCCGACAGGATGGGGACGTGGCTCGACGGTCCGATCATTCCCCACGCATGCGGCTATAACGTTCTTTCGGATGGTTTGGTGCCGGGTTGCATTCAGGTGCCGGGCGCCGGCAAGCCCGTCGTGCTTCTGATGGATTGCCAGACAATCGGCGGGTATCCGAAGCTAGCAACGATCGTCACCCCCGATTTATCGCGCTTCGCGCAGATCCGGCCCGGCGGCCCGGTGCGCTTTACCGCGATCGACGTCGAGGCCGCGCATCACCTCTATCGCAAATACATTGCCAGGTTGAACGACATCGAGGAGATGGTCGAGGACGTGGCGGAGAAGCTTGATCCGATACTTCCGTTGCACGCGCATACCAAGCGGAGTTGATTTGAGGCAAAACACTGATGAAGGGGCAGAAACCACGTGTGCCGCCGTTACGTCCAGGACGGTCAGGGCAGTGGTCTCCATCTCAACATCCGGGCCAGCGCGTAATCCACTCAGGCAAGAGTACCTCGGTCTTGTCGGATAGCGCTTCGGCCATCGCTTCAACATCCTCTTGAATCACGGCCTTGTCTATGCGCTCACCCTTAGCGCCGCCCGATGATAACGATAAACGGTGACCAACCGGCGAATGGCCAGTATCTATGTCAGTTCCCACATATCATGGCACAGCACGGGAGGTTATCAGAAACATGGATCAAACGCACGCCGGCCGCCGCCAAAGCCAGCAACTCATGCCCCGGAGAGAGGTAGGATTATCGGCACGCCAGGGCATATTCATGGACACAGCCCGGCAAACACTTTACCACTTATCCAACAATGTCGATTATAGCACGTTATCGCAACCATTAGGCGAGTGGAGATGAGCAAATCCCGGCAGTAACCGAACCAAGGACCATTGTCCATTAACGATAGGAGACCGTGCCGTTCTTCCCCTGAAAGTAGCTGGTGTATGACAGCGCCGGCCGAAGCGTGGCAATTACCGGCGGGATGCGGGTTTAGATGGGTGAAGTAGGATCGCAACCATGGTCCGTGCTCCAGCGGGTAGCGGTCGGGGTTCGGCAGCAGTCGTGGCGGATAGGAGCACTCGCGGAGGCCATTGCGTCCCGCATCTTCAACCTGGCGCGGAGGCTCAGTGACTGTCTGACGAAGTCCAGTGCCAAATCCGTTCTGGCGGAAGGTATCGCGATCGGCTGTTTTCTGGCTCTGCTTTGGACCGGTATTATTCTCGGCCTGTATCACGAATATAACGCCGCGGAGACAGAGGCGGCGCAAAGCACCGGCAACCTTGCCCAGGCGTTCGAGGAAAGTACTCGGCGAAGCATTGGCGAGATCGATCAGACTTTGCTGAGTGCCCGTGCGTTCTATGCTGCCTTGGGTGCCGGGTTCAACTTCAACGAGTGGGCGCGCGACCAGATCGTCCGCGATAAGAAGACCGCCGCGGTCGCCATGGCGGATAGTAAAGGCCAGGTCTTTGCCGATACGCTCCCCATTCCACCCAACACCAGTATTGCGGATCGGCCGCATTTCCTGGTTCAGATGGATCCGACACGCGATAATCTGTTTATCAGCCGGCCGGTGCATGGCCGCGTCAGCGGTCAGGAGACAATCCAGTTCACCCGCAAATTGCTCGGCCCGCATGGGGAGTTTGCCGGTGTCACCGTGTTTTCCCTGGGTTGCGCCGAACTATCGCGTTTCTACGAGGCGATTGACTTGGCCGGGGGATTCGTCGCCTTGCTGTCCTCGGATGGCACAATTCTGGCCCGCGGTCCCTATAATCCCGGTTTGATCGGCAGCCATTCCGCCGCGAACGATCTGGCTTTTCGCGCCGCGCCGAAATCCCGCAGCAGCGTGATTTATTTCCGCAGCCCGCATGATGGTCTTGATAAGATCGTCAGCGTCCGCCGGTTGCAGGACTATCCGCTCACGGTGTTGGTCGGCATCAACAACAAGGCGGTGTTCCGTCAGGTCTGGCCTCTGGGCAAACATGTCGTTTTTGGGGGCGGCGTCGTCACCATCGCCATCAGCCTGATCGGTCTGTTCTGGGTGCGCCAAAAGCGTCGCAGCGTCGAGGCCCAGCGCGCCTTGACCATTACGTTGGAAACCATCAGTCAGGGCATCATGATGGTCAACCCGAGCGGTCATGCCCCGGTCATCAACCGACGGGCTTTGGATCTGCTTGGGCTGCCGCACGGAGCGGGGGAGGCGATGCGGGGATTTGCGGCGGCCCGCGCGATTGACTTGGCAAGTCGCGATGGTGCGAGCCCGCTCAATACCTCGATTGCAGCAAATGACAAGTTCGAACGTTCCAGTTCAGACACGCAACTCGAGACTGTTCGCGAAGATGGTGCGATCATCGAGGTTCGCACACACAGACTAGACGAAGGCGGCTTCGTCCAGACTTATACCGACGTGAGCGAGCAACGGCTGGCCGACGCGCAGGTGCGCTATTTGGCGCATCACGACACGCTGACTGGACTGGCAAATCGCGCTCAATTGCGCCAACGCATGCAGGAAATGCTAGGCCGGAACCCGACAGAGCAGAGCCTGACTGCGTTTCTGATCATTGATCTTGATGGCTTCAAAGGCGTAAACGACACGCTAGGCCATGACGCTGGCGACGTTCTCCTGGTCGAGGTCGCGCGGCGGTTGAAGACGCTGGTGCGTGACGAGGATCTCGTGGCGCGTTTGGGTGGCGACGAGTTCGTCATCATGACGCCGGGGCTAAGCGATCGTGATACCGCTATCACGCTCGCTAGAAGGGTGTTACGGCAGATGGCCGATCCGGCTCAGGTCGGCAGCCAGCAGGTAAGCGTCGGTGCCAGCATCGGCATCGCCTATTATCCGCGGGACGGAGAGGACGGCGACGTACTGTTCAAGCATGCTGATATCGCTCTGTACTGCGCCAAGACTGACGGACGCGGAATGTTCCGCTGCTTTGATGCTGGGATGGTCCAGGCGGCAAACGATTACCGCTTTCTGGAAGGTGACCTACGACGCGCGCTTGAGCAAAATGCACTGGAAGTGCATTTCCAACCGAAGTTCTCCAGCGCAACATTCGCTATTATCGGATTTGAAGCATTGGCTCGGTGGCGGCATCCGAGCCGCGGCTATATCTCGCCGGACACGTTTATCCACATCGCCGAAGGATGCGGCCTCATCAACCGGCTTGGCCTGTGGATCATCGAACAGGCTTGTGCCACCGCCGTGGCATGGCCACCGGAACGCGCGATCGCAGTCTCGGTCAACGTCTCGCTTGTGCAAATCCGCGAGGCCGGGCTGCCGGAGGGGATCGCCGCCATCCTTGATCGTACCGGGCTGGCGGCGGAGTTGCTGGAAATCGAAGTCACCGAAAGCGTCATGGCGGAAGACAACCAGGGGGTGCTGAAAACTCTGGATGCCTTGAAACGCATGGGCATTCGCATTGCCTTAGATGATTTCGGCACCGGGTATTCCAGCCTTAGCTATCTGCAACGGTTCTCATTCGACAAAATCAAGATCGACAAGTCTTTCGTTCAGGGGCAACTCCACGATAAAGCTGTCCGGGTCATCCTGGAGGCGATACTTGGCATGTGCCGAAACCTTGGCCTTACCGTCGTAGCCGAGGGGGTCGAGACGCAGCAGCAGTTGGATCTGCTCCGGGAGATGGGCTGCACCGAGTTCCAGGGGTTCCTGCTGGGACGTCCGATGCCGGCCGACGAGGTCAATGGCGCGCTGCGTGAAAATGCCCGCGCCACCGGGCGGCACGGCGCTGCCACCTCGAAGGCGCAAGGCGAACTCAACGTCGCATCATGAGCCAGCGCCGCGCCAATCAGCCTTGGTGCCTGTCGGCGTGCGGCGGTCGCTGATCAGACTGCCATTCGATCAACAAACCTGCGTCGGGTCAGTCGCCGGTACGGTGCGCCCTTCAATGTCAAAGCTTGCGCAACTGGGAATCGTGCTCGGCACGGCGTCGCAGGCGAAGTTGCTGACCTGGGGCATGGTATAAGACGGGCCGAAGTCCATTTCGGTAGGGCCGTTCGCTGCCAAGCGGCGGGGCTCCGCCGCCAACCGGGCAACCGCTTCCGCCGCGGCAACCTCAGCGCCGCCATTGCAACCGCACTTGAGGAAAAGAGCCGCCGCATGACTATTTAGAAGAGCTGAACAACATTAGGTCTTGTCAGAGAAATGCCGCTAAGGGACTGCCGCGAAATAACTGCTCCAAATGCTGCAAGGCAATCATTGTGAGCTACTATTATCGTGTCATGGCCGGCGCAGGCCGGCCACCCACGACTTTGCTTTCACAGGGGAAAGTCGTGGGTCACCGGGCCAAGCCCGGTGATGACACACGGGGGTAACCTTCTGCCGGCCACGTCCGAAGCAGTTATTCTGCCGCAGGCCCTAAGTAAAGCCTCTCGCGACGACGCCAATACATCCTGCATCGGTCGAAGCGCCGTTGCCCCAGCTGTCGCGACGCTGTAATCCATGCGGGAGCCTCAATCAAGAGGCGAGCGCAGACCTTCCGCTGCTCGCCGGGTCATGCTGTGCGGTGCAGACCGCAGATGCCGGTCCACCGCATCAAGCAGCATGGGCAATCCCGACGACTTTGGGATGATCCCGTCAAATGCACGTCCGGTTTCCTCCTGCCTATCGATCAGATGGCGTGGCGAGGAGGTGAGGGCGATCATTGGCGGACGCACATCCTCACTCATAAGATTAAGAATGAGCCTTGCCGCGGCCAATCCATCGAGTTCGGGCAATCGATAATCGACCAGAACAAGATCATAAATACCGTCGCGGATCATACGGACGGCTTGCAGTCCGTCAGAAACCGTCTCGACAATGTAGCCGCGCGTTTCCAGGGCGGACCGCACGATGTGCTGCTGCAGATGGTCGTCTTCGACGACGAGGATGCGGGGTGCTAACGGTTCGCCACGTTGGCCTTTCGTCCGACGCGGATCGGCGTCGTAGTCTGTCCAGGTCTTCAGCAGCAAGGCATCCTCTGAAGCGCGCCTGGTCGCATCATCCGGGACGCAATCCAGATGACGCTCCAGGCAAGACATCAACGTTGCCATATTCGACTTCGCAATGATCTCGGTGAATGTACCGCCTGATATCAGGTCTCTGGCTGCCAAACACTCTGGCGTTGCGGTGAGGGCAATCAACCTTGGGCACGCCGTTCCCATGAGATCCTGGATCAGCCTGGCCGCCGCCAGCCCATCAATTTCGGGCAACCCGTAGTCGATGAGCGCCAGGTCATAATTGCCCTCGCGCATTTCCCAAATTGCGCTCAGGCCGTCCGCGGCCGTCCCGATCTCATAGCCTTGCCGAGAGAGTGCTGACCGAAGGAGCTCTCGCTGCACGACGTCATCTTCAACGACCAGGATGCGCGCGGCCCGGGGTCGCTCTTCGCTCGCGAAACGCATCGAGGTCTCCACAATGTCCCAAGGTAATTATCGCAACTTCATCATCAAAACGCAATAACTTTGCATGACGCCCGGCTTAATTTGGGTTAACCTTCACCGCCGGATCGATTTAGATCACGCTATCCGATCGCATTTCGCAGCTCTGTGCCATCTCGAGCGTCTCCACCTGGAACGTGGCATGACCAATCCCGAACCGCTTGTACACCTCGGTACAGGCGCGCCGAATGAGGCTGCCATCCGGAGCAAGGTCAGCCAGCACGAGATGCGCGGTGAGCGCGGTTTCGGTCGTGCTCATCCCCCAGATATGCAAGTCATGCACCTCGACCACGTCCGGCAGGCCGGAGAGGCAGGCGATGACCGCTTGCCGATCGATCCCTCTGGGGACGGCGTCGAGCGACAGGTTTACGGCATCTCGAAGCAAGGACCAGGTGCCAAACACGATGACGACGCTGATGACGAGGCTGATGGCCGGATCGAGCCAAAGCCAGCCGGTCCAAAGGATAAGGCCGCCGGCGATGACGACACCCATGGCCACCAGGGCGTCGGACGCCATGTGCATGAAAGCGCCTCGGATGTTCAGGTCGCCTTGTCGGCCGGACATGAACAGCCAGGCTGAAATCCCGTTTACCAGGATGCCCGTGGCTGCCACGATCATGATCGTGACACCGCCTATGGCTCCCGGGTCGGCAAGCCGTCGGATCGCTTCCCAGGCAATGCCGCCGGTGACGAACAGCAAGACGACCGCATTGCCCAGGGCAGCGAGAACCGACAAGCGACGCAGGCCGTAGGTGTAACGTCCGCCGGGCTTTCGCATGCCGAAAACGGAAGCGCCCCAAGCCGCCGCAAGCCCGAACACGTCGCCCAGATTGTGACCAGCATCCGCCAGCAGCGCGAGCGAGTGCGCCATTATTCCAAAGAACGCCTCACCCAGGACGTAGGCGGTATTGAGTATAATGCCAATGGCGAACGCCCGTCCAAAGCTCGCTGGCCGGTGTGAGTGGGCGTCGACGCCATGGCTGTGCCGATGGGCATGATGGCCGTGGTCGTTCTCATCAGGGTCGTGACCGTGCTGGTGGCTGGACATCCAGAAACGCTCCGCATGCGTGAACGAACTGTCCACCTCGTCATACTCTCACATCAACAGCGTCGAGTTGTTCAGGTTTTCGCGTAAAGTCGCGGCCGGCGTGTGACAATCCCCGAAAGCCTGCTTAGAGTCACCACGTCGGCCGAGCGATGAGCGAATCGCCGCGCTGGCTGGCGGTGCAGGGCCGTAGAATGGATGCCGAGGCCGTTGTCGCACACCTGGAACAACTCGCCATCGCCAGCCACGGCGCATAGCCAGCGCCGCGGGAGCAGGCAGAGGAGCCGATGCGTCCCCGCCCGCCTTACGCCGCGCTGCTGCGTCCGCCGCATCCCGGCCGCACCGTCGTCTTGTCGGTAATCTCCATCACCGGCACAGTGGGTTTCCACGGCTTCATGTCGTGGCTGCCGACCCTGCTGTTCGAGCGTGGGTTCTCCGTCGTGACGTCGCCGACCTTCGTCAGCGTCATGGCAGTCTGCAATCCACTCGGCGCCTTGCTGGCGGCCGACCTGATGGCGCGGTTCGAGCGCAAATAGCGGCAGAGCCTATGGTCGCCGAACCGGACGTCACCGCTTCGTCATGCTTACCGCCCGCCTATTTCATTGCGGCTCATCCACCGGGAACATCCTTCGTTAACAACGCCGGATAATTCACGTCGGAGCGGCCGGCCAGGATTTTTTCTTCATCCTGCTGGTGGTCATCATCCGGCTGTTTCGGCTCACGCGATCGTTCAACCACCGCACGCATCCAATGGTCTTTGGCGCGTCCCTTCGGGCGACCCTCGCGCTCCCAAATGAAATAGGCCCTCTCGCGAATGGCTTGCTCCTCATACTGGTCCAATTTATCCATTCGTATCTCCATGCTGCAACCTTGTCGCACTCGATTAATCGCCACGCGCTGCCCATCAGGAGCCAGCAGAGTCCCGCACGGGCTGCACAAGCATCCAATCTACCGAAGGCTAACCTTCGGTTCGAGCCGCCGGCAACAAAGATATTGTTGAGAGTGATAGCAGAATAACTACGCCAGCTCGGCGAAGCGCCGGACGGACGGTTCCGTTACGGCTGATACATCCGGCCAAAGGGTTCTTGCAGGCCACGCGCCGCAGGCTGTTCAGGCACCTGTACCCTCTATAAAGCATATGATGGTCCTGCCTGACCAGCACGCCACCCCTTCGCCCGTCGGGTTGTCGTGCCTGTGGAGTACACTGGACTCGGGCACGTCCACCCAGGCGTAAGGCGGGTTCTGCCACCGGCTGAACTCGCTGCCGATGAAGGCCTGGAAATGCCCGTCGACGACACGATACCTGACGGTTCGACAATCCGCGCGGTCGCAGCACGATTGATCTGTGTTCGGCTGGCGCAAGCTTCTGAACCACGGTGCGAGGTTCGGGTCGGCGTCTGTCGGCGGCGCAGCGCGGAGCAGCGGCTGGTAGCCAAAAAGGATACTTGTCGCAGCAAGCGCATGGATCACCCGTCGTCGCATCTAATTCACCCCTTAGCTGTCTGAAATCCGAACGCTATTTCAACCCTCGATTGCTCTCTCCTACGAGTGTATGTGATTTCTACGAAATCCACGCGATCCAGTCGCTTGCCTCGGTAACTTGATCTTGTCTCCACGGTGCCTGCGGTTTCGCCGCGGGCGGCGCGCCAACCAGTCGGTTCGGAGCCGTGTTATGACAGCCTCGTCCGGACGTTCAGCGGCGGTGTACAGCGGCCTCGGGATCCGATAGCGCGGGGTTGGCGAAAGCCACGCCGATAGATGCGAAACAGAAATTTCGTAAGCAATGATCAGGCTTGGTGCGTGACTATGTGCCGCCCTCCGCCTGCGCCGCGGCGTGCTCCATGTTGCCTCCCGCAAAATCACAACTGCCAACGTTAGGGTGCTTATCGACGCAACGGCAACTGTCGCGTTGTCCAGGCTGCAAGCTCCTCCTGGCATCGGTCGACGTTTGTCGTCGAAAAACGTTCGGGCTCTCGCTGCTTAATGAACGCGGCCAGGGCGACGATGCAAGCGGCCATATTTTTGTCAAACGTCCAGCGCAGCGGCGCACTTTGCCCATCTGTTAGGCTTATCGTGGCACCGCCCGCGCGGGCGGCCGCGGCAACGCCGTAAGCCGTGCGGTCCGTCGCCCTGGGTCACGCTGCAGGGCAAAGCGACCATTATCCATGGCATGCGGGTTGCGTTGCTGCGCAATCAATAGCGTCGCCTCTGCGTAGCCATGCTGGTGAATGGCCGCGGATAAAAATCCGGATTCAGCTGACGCCAAGCCCAATCCTCCATCCGACACGACGCTTGTCCATCCCGCCACGACCATCCGCACCGAGGGAAAGCCAGATCGCGTAACGTTCGACTGACCACCGCAAATGAGGAAGCACGATGCCGAAGCCGTTTCATCTGGCCTGGTTCACCAATTTCACCCAGGGCGACTGGACCAACCCCGTCTCCCAGGGAACCGGCAATTGGGACGGCAAGTTCTTTGTCGAGATGGCGCTGGCGATGGAGCGCGCCTGCTTCGATTACATCATGCTGGAAGACACCCTGATGGTCTCCGAGGCCTATGGCGGCACCGCGGCGGCAACCCTGAAGCATGCCCTGCAGGTTCCCAAGCATGACCCGATGCCGCTCGCCGCGATGATCTCTGCCGCCACATCCAGGCTGGGTGTCGTCGCAACCATGTCCACCCTCGCCTATCCGCCGTTCATGCTGGCGCGCCTGTCGTCGACCCTCGACCATATTTCCGGCGGGCGGTTCGGCTGGAACATCGTCACCAGTGGGGAGGACACCGCGGCGCAAAATTTTGGTCTCGACAAGCTGCCGCCGCGTGAAACCCGTTACGCCATGGCGGACGAGTACGTCGACCTGGTCTGCAAGCTTTTCGACTCATGGGAGCCGGATGCGGTGGTCATGGACCCCGCTACGGGCACCTACGCCGACCATACCAAGGTCCACCCGATCCACTTCGAGGGTCAGTTCTTCAAGTGCCGCGGGCCGCTGAACACGGTCCGTTCGCCGCAGGGCCAGCCGGTATTCGTGCAAGCCGGCGGCTCCCCCCGCGGACGCGCCTTCGCCGCCCGCCATGCCAACTCGATTATCGCGGTGGGCAATGGCGTCGAGGGGATGAAAGCCTACCGCGATGACGTCCGCCGTCACGCCGTCGCCGCCGGCCGCAACCCGGACGACGTCAAGGTGCTGTTCCTGGTCTACCCATTCCTCGGCGAAACCGACGATGAGGCGCAGGCTCGGCACAAGCGGATGGTGACGTCGCCCGGCTTTGTGGAGGCCGCGCTGGCCGCGGTCGGCACCGTCACCGACATCGACTTTTCCGGCTTCGATCTGGACCAGAAGCTGCCGCCGCTGACCACCAACGGGGAGCAAGGCTCGCTCGACAAGTTCGCGCAATGGGGCAGCGGCAAGACCCTGCGTCAACTGGCGCAAGAACGTTTCGATGCCGGCATTCAACTGGTCGGCTCGCCCGATACGGTGGCGGAGCAGATGGGCGAGGCGATGGAAGCCATCGGCGGCGACGGTTTTCTGATCAGCACACCGTTTCAGCGGATCAGCCGGCGCTTCATTACCGAAGTGTGCGAAGGTCTCGTGCCGGCGCTGCAACGCCGCGGCTTGGCACGAAAAACCTACAGCAAGACTTTTCTGCGCGACACGCTGCGGGAGTTCTGATCGCCTTGGACATCGACCGGCGGGACAAGCCTTATTCAGCGAGTGGTCCGATCCTGACGCTTGGGAACCAAGCGTCAGGTGAATCGGCCCATCCAATCAACGGCTATTGGATGAGATCCGATGGATCATTCCGTTGGCTCTCATCCACTAGAAAGCGCCGCGCCGCGGCGTCCAGCACTTGAAGGCCCAGCGCCAAGTCCTCGTCCTTGGTGTCCTCCGCCCAGTGGTGGCTGATCCCGCCGATCGAGGGCACGAACAGCATGGCGGCCGGCATCCGGCGAGCGATGTTTTGCGCGTCATGGCCGGCACCGGACGGCATTTGCTGCCACGCGCCGGGGGCGATCTGCTCCGCCGCGGCAGACAGCGCCTGCATCATCGCCGGGTCGCACAACGCGGGGATAGCTTTCGACACCGCTTCCAGGGTAACGGTGCAACGCTCTCGCCGGTTGGCCTCGCGCACCAGGGCTTGCAGCGTCACCTCCATCCGTTCCAGTGCCGGCATGGATACATCGCGGAATTGGAACAAGATCTCAGCGGTGCCGGGAATGATATTCGGTGCGCCCGGATCCAGTGCGATGCGGCCGGTGGTCCAGGTGCTGCGCTCGCCGGCGACACGCGGGAACTCGGCGTCGATCGCCGCCAGCAATCGCACCGCCGTCAGCCCGGCATCGCGCCGCTCGGCCATCGTCGTGCCGCCGGCATGGTCCTGCTGGCCCTGCACCCGAAGCTTGAATTGCCAAATCGCAACGATACCAGTGACCACGCCGATGCGCAGGCCAGCTCGTTCAAGCTGCGTGCCTTGCTCGATGTGCATCTCGAAAAAGCCCTTATGACGCCCCGGTTCAAGCTGCATGCGCGGCTTGTCTTCCAGGCCGGCGGCACGCAGCGCATCCCGCAGCTTCGTGCCGTCGGTGCGGTTGCGGCTGCGATCCATCTCCGCCTCGGTCAGCTCGCCGATGATCGAGCGGCTGCCGAGGAAACCGCCGTCGAAATGGCCCTCCTCATCGGCAAAGGCGCAGACGTCGACGGGCAATCCGGCGCGGGCCAGGGCGACAGCGGCGATCACCCCCAGCGCGCCGTCGAGCCAGCCGGCCTCGTTCTGCGATTCGATGTGGCTGCCCACAAGCAGATGCGGCCCAGGGCCTTTGTGGCGGCCATAGACGTTGCCAATGCCGTCGATCGACGCCTCCAGCCCGCACGCCCTCAGGCGATCCATCAGCCAGTAGCGCGACTCGATGTCCTGCGGTGTGTAGGTCGGGCGATGCACGCCAGTGCGGAACTGGCCGATCTGGCGCAGTTCATGCAAGTCACGCAGGAAGGCTTCAGTATCAATCGCCCGCATGGATCAGCGTCCGGTCGTGGTTGGGGTTCGGAGTGTGTTGTCGAATGTCGTGATCCGCAATCCTGACCTTGCCGAATCGTCGGCAAGTTGACCGCCTTACCGAGATCTTCAGGCGGCGCAGAATTGTGGTGAAATTGCGGAAGGTGCGTTGACTTGCGGGATAGATTAGCAGCACAGTACATCCAACAGCAAACTGTAGCTGAGGCCGCAAGCATAAGCGGCATGGGGAGAAGCGTCGTTCTGGCACCAGTGCCACCGGCAGAAAGGCACCCCCGACGATGAGGCTTCGCGCGCGACTGCTGATCACGTCGATTATTTTCACCACCGGTCTGGTTTCATTCCTTGCGCAACCAATTCAGGCCGCGCAGACAGTCGGGCCGGTGACGGATGATATTGGGGTGATCCGAATACCCAAAGGCGCACCGATCCAGATCGGCGCCTACTGGGTGCTGTCGGGACCCGACACCGCCCTTGGACTTGATTCGCGTCGTGGCTCGGAAATCGCGATCAAGGATTACGGCAGCAAAATCCTGGGTCATCCCATCAAGTTCAATGTCGAGGACGATCAGTGCAATGCCGAGGGTGGACAGACCGCGGCAACCAAGCTTGCCGCCAATCCGCAAACGGTCGTCGTCCTTGGACCGGCGTGCTCCAGCGCCGCGACACCTGGCGCGCCGATCCTGTGGCAAGCCGGAATTACCAACATTTGCAATGCCTGTTCCGCGCCTGCCCTGACCGATCCAAGCCGCAAGCCGGACTATGACGGATTTGCCCGCACCATCGCCAGCGACAAGTATCAGGGTGCCTCCGACGCAAAGTATATCTTTGAAGTCTTGAAGGCCCGGACGCTGGCAACCGTTCATGACGGCAGTCCATACGCACAGCAGCTCGTCGCGGTGACAGCAGCGACTTTCAGCAAGCTTGGGGGCAAGGTTGTGGCGCAGGAAGCCATAGCCCCGACCGACGTCGATGTGCATCCGGTGCTGTCTGCCATCGCCGCGGCGAAGCCTGACGTAATGTACGCCCCGGTGTTCGTCGCGGCCACCGCTCAACTGCTTCGCCAGTCAAAGGAAACACCGGGACTGGATCATACGGTCATGGTTGGCGGCGGCTCAGTCATGGCGCCGGATTTCATTGAGGCTGCCGGGCCGTCCGTGGTCGGCTTCCACATCTGCTATCCGGATGTCACGCCGCAATCGATGGGCGGCGGCTACCCCAAGTTTGTTGAAGAGTACAAGAAGACTTATGGAGAAGGGCCGATCTCCGGCTTTCATGCCAACGCGTATGACGCGGCGACGATGGCACTCAAGGCGATTGAAAAGGTTGGCAAGACCGACAAGGACGGCAATCTGTTCGTCGGCAAGAAGGCGCTTCGCGACGCAGTCTACGCCAGTAAGTTCGACGGACTGATTGGACCGATCGACTGCGACGCATACGGCCAGTGTGCGGCGTTTAAACCCGCTGCGTTCGAGTTTACCTCAGCCGATCCGAAAACCTTTGCAATCGGCACGAACCCGAAGAAGATCTGGCCGTAGATGGAAGCCGATCATCCGGCTGCTGCGGCCGGTGCGGCGACGGTCCCGAGCGCTTCAGCGCGAGTACGACCGCCGGTTTTGTTTCGCCGCAAGCGGTTTCGTGGCACAAGACGCTGAAGCGTCTCAACGCTGTCGACATTGTGCTGTGGGCGCTGCGTATCCTGCTGTTGTTCGTGGTTGTCGCCGGCACCATCGGGTCGCTGATCAAGGACCGCTATACCGCGGCACAGTGGTTCGACTTCGTCATGTTCGGACTGACCATCGGCAGCATCTATGCGCAGATCGCCCTGGGTTACACGATGGTCTACGGCGTGCTGCGGCTGATCAATTTCGCCCACGGCGACTTCGTCATGGCCGGTGCGTTCGCGGGTTATTTCGTTGCAACACCGTTGGAACAATCCGGCTTCCTCGAGCGTCAGCCAGTATTGAGCATGGCGGCCATCCTGGTCGTGGGCATCACCACCTCTGTTACCATTGCCCTGTTGACCGAGCGGATTGCCTATCGCCCGTTCCGCCGTGTCGTCGGACACGCACCGCTGATCTGCGCCATCGGGGTTTCGTTTTTCCTGCAACAGACCTTCCGCGGCATGTTCGGCTCCGCGGTGAAATCTTATCCGGAACCGCAATGGCAACGCGCCGCCTTTCAGGTGCTGGGATTTAACGTGCCGCGTATCGACGCCATCCTGATCGGGCTAGCCCTGCTGTTCATGCTGGCCCTCTATTTGGTGGTTCACCGAACCCGGATGGGCACGGCGATGCGTGCGGTGGCCGAGGACGCCGAAGCCGCCGCGCTGATGGGCGTGGACGTGAACAAAGTCATCGTGTTCACCTTCATCCTGGGCGGCGCAATGGCCGGGATTGCCGGGGTCTTCTACGCTTTCCTGTACAAGCAGGTTTATTTCTACATGGGCTTTGCGCCTGGCATCAAAGCGTTTGGCGCGGCCGTACTAGGCGGCATCGGCAGCATTCCGGGTGCGATGCTGGGCGGGTTTTTTCTTGGCATGGTGGAATCCGTCGGGCCGGCGCTGTTTCTTGACGGCATCGGTATCACCGCACCCTATCAATTGCGAGACCTGATTGCCTTTACCCTGTTGATCATGGTGCTGATCTTCCGTCCAAATGGCTTGTTGGGCGAGCGCCTGGCAAAGAAGCGAGCCTGACATGATGCGCATCGCAATCATCCGAGGGTTGATGTTCGGCGCCGGCGGACTCCATCTGGCGGTCGTCGGGGTTTTGCTGATGCTGCATCAGCGCTGGATCGTTCTTGATACGATCAGCCTCGGCCAGGCTGTGTTGCTGCTGCTGGCAATGGGTGCCGGCGTCATGGCGATGCAGCGCAATTCATCCTCGGATGTAGCCGATCGTCTGCTCATGGGATTTGTCGCGGGCGCCGCTGCCGGTCTGCCGCTCGCCGCGCTAGCGACGGCAATGAATTTCGTCAACCTGCAGTCGATTTTCATTGCGCTATCACATGATCTGTTCGGGATGCTGACGCTTGATCTGGGCCTTGGCCTGGGGCTTGGCGCGCTGATCCTGGCGGCTGCATTGGCTGGTCTTGCGGGGGCCGCATTGCGCCTTTGCCCGCCGGCGGCGCGGGGTGCGATGATCGTCGGCGCCTCCGCGGTCGTGGTTGCCGGCGTCTTTCAGGAACTGATCCAACTGATGCTGCAATATGAGGGGATCGTCGGCGACATCCGAGATTTCTTCTACACCTGGGAAGGTCTGAGTCAGCAAGGCGCGGTCGTGATATTCGTTACGGCCACCCTCGCCAGTGTGGCGTGGGCCGCGACGCGAAGGTTTCGGCCGGCAGCCGCGACAGAGCAGCAGCGGCGGCGTCAAAGCTTCACCCGGGCGGCGGTTGTTCTGCTTGCTCTCGCGGTACTGCCCGCACTGGCCGGGTCCTACATCGGCCAGGTGTTGATGCTGGTTGGGCTATACATTCTGATGGGCATGGGACTGAATCTGGAGGTCGGGCTGGCCGGGCTGCTCGATCTTGGGTTCGTCGCCTTCTTCGCCGTCGGTGCCTATACGACAGCGCTGCTGACGGCCGACAGCCCGCATGCGCTGATGCATCTGTCCTACTGGACCGCGATGCCTGTCGCCGTCCTGCTCGCCATCCTCACGGGCGTCCTGTTCGGCATCCCGGTGCTCGGCGTGCGCGGCGACTATCTCGCGGTCGCCACGATGGGCCTCGGCGAGATCGTGCGAGTGATCGTGTTATCGGATTTCGCCTCTCCGCTGCTGGGTGGCGCGCAAGGTGTCCTGCAAATTCCAAAGCCAAGCATCGGGACGTTCGCTTTAAGTGGTCCGGTGGCATTGTTTTATCTGACACTAGTGGCATCCGCGATTGCCGCCTTTGTCGCCTGGCGACTGGAGAATTCGCGTCTCGGCCGAGCCTGGATGGCGCTGCGGGATGATGAGGATGTTGCGCAGGCTTTAGGGATCAATCTGATCCGCTCCAAGTTGCTGGCATACGGGCTGGGCGCGGCCTTCGCCGGATTGGCCGGATCGATTTTTGCGGTGATGCTGAGCTCGGTGTACCCATCCAGTTTTCAATTGCTGATCTCGGTCAATGTTCTTGCGGTAATCATTGTCGGTGGCATGGGCAGCCTGCCTGGCGTCGCGCTCGGGTCGATCGCGCTGATCGGGCTGCCGGAGCTGCTGCGGGAGTTTGGTGAATACCGCTACCTGTTTTACGGCGCCGTGCTCATCGTCATGATGCGACTTCGACCCGAGGGACTGTGGCCGTCCGAGGCCCGCCGGCGAGAACTGCACAGCCATGACGAGGCGCTGGCGCTGGATGTCGGCAGCGACCTTATCCCGGCGCAGCGGTCATGACCGACGCGCCGATCCTGGTTTGTGAAGGTCTGGGCATGCGCTTCGGCGGTCTCGCCGCGGTTGCCGATCTTGATCTGGCGGTTGCCGAGGGCAGCATCCACAGCATCATCGGCCCGAACGGCGCGGGCAAGACGACAGTCTTCAACTGCATCACGCAGAATCTCCGTCCGACCGGCGGTAAAGTGTGGTTCAGGGGTGAGCGCATCGACGGCCTGACGCCCGACCGTGTCGCCGCCGCGGGCATCAGCCGCACCTACCAGAACATCCGGTTGTTCCGCAATATCACCGCAATCGAAAACCTGCTCGTCGGGATGCATCTGCATCTACATTCGTCATGGTGGGGCGCCATCTTTAACACCGTCGCCACGCGAGCGGACGAGCAGCAGGCGCAGGACGAAGCGATTCGGCTGCTGCAGTTCGTCGGATTGCGCGGCCGCGGCGACATGCTGGCGCGCAACCTGGCTTATGGCGAGCAACGCCGGCTGGAAATCGGTCGCGCCCTTGCGACGAAACCGCAACTGCTGCTGCTGGATGAACCGACAGCGGGAATGAACCCGCATGAAACGACCGAGATGATGGCGTTCATCCAGGCCGTGCGCAGCCGGTTCGGGATCACCATTCTGCTGATCGAACACCAGATGCGGGTCGTGATGTCGATGTCCGATCGGGTTACCGTGCTCGACCACGGCTTGAAGATCTCGGAGGGCCAGCCAGCCGACGTGCAACAGGATCCCGCGGTGATCGAGGCTTATCTCGGCGTGATGTCCGGTGGCTCGCCGATCCGGCGCAACCGCCCCGGCGACACCATGATGCACGTCGTCGCAGGCGCGTCCCGCGGAGCCTGAGGAAGTACCCTGATGGCTCTGCTGGAAGTCGACGACATTCACGTATTCTACGACAAGATCCAGGGCGTGAAGGGCATCTCGCTCGAGGTCGAGGCAAACAGCATCGTGACCCTGGTGGGCGGCAACGGCGCGGGAAAATCCACGACGCTGCGCGCGATCAGCGGGTTGTTGCATCCGCGGCAGGGACATATTCGCTACGACGGCAGACCGCTTGCGGGGCTGGGGGCGCACGACATCGCGGCGATGCGGCTGGTGCATATCCCCGAGGGACGGCGCATTTTTGGCCGGTTGAGCGTGGAAGAAAATCTCGGCATGGGCGCCTTTACCCGTCGCGACCGCCAGGCGGTGGCGGAAGACAAGGAACGGATGCTGGCGCTGTTTCCGCGGCTGCGGGACCGCTTGCGTCAACTGGCCGGCACGCTGTCCGGCGGTGAACAGCAGATGGTCGCCACGGCCCGGGCCTTGATGGCACGCCCGCGGCTTCTGCTGATGGACGAACCAAGCATGGGACTGGCGCCCATGGTGGTCGAGCAGGTGTTCGAGACAATCCGGACGATCAACGAACAGGGCGTGACGATCCTGCTGGTCGAGCAGAATGCATTGATGGCATTGAACGTCTCAGATTATGGCTATGTGCTGGAGAGCGGCCGGATCGTGCTCAGCGGTCCGGCAGGCGATCTGGCCGACGATGAGCGTGTCCGGCGGGCTTACCTCGGCTGAGCGCCGCGGCCGGCGCGCAGCTTCGGGCACAGCCTTGGACGGCCCGGGATGACGGACAGCCACCCATCAGGCTATCATCCGAAGTATCGATCGACTTTCATGCACATCCGCGATATCGCAATCTGTCGCGAACCAGGCAGCGGCCGGTTTCACCAGAGCATAGGCTTCGCTGGATCGGTTTTGCGTCAGCCAAAGCCGCGCAAGGCTGTTCGCGGCGCGCAGCTCCAGCATTCGGGACGTTTGCGATCTCGCGACGGCCAAAGCATGCCGGAAACTCTGTTCTGCCAGCACGAGATCAGCAGCGGATCCGATCCGCAGCAACTCGCCTTTGAGGCGATGCAGCTCCGCATCCATCCAGTGCTCCCCGACATTTGCCGCCTGCCATCCCTGTTCCAGCACAGCGAGTCCTGCTGTTACCTCGCCGCACATTGCATGCGCCTCCGCGAGCCAACAACAGAGAATTGGCCGGAGGAGCACGACCCGAAGGCTGGACATTATATCTATGCCAGCCTGCAGCTTGCGGATGCCAATACTGAGTTCACTTTGCTCGACGAGCAGCTTGCCCTCAAAGGCAGTCGCCATACCGGTCCACATTTGAAGGCCATGCGTCCGGGCAAGATCCATCAGTTCCACCGCGGCGGCTTGCAGCACCGCCAAGTCGCGCGAGAGGCCGCCGAAACAACCGCCGGAGAAATTGATTGCAAATGCCAACGTGTTGACGTGGTTGAGCGACCGGGCGCGACCGATGGAACGTTGCCCATAGTCCCTCGATTTCGCGATGCAGCCGAGATGCCACATTCCCAGGCAAAGATAGGACATGCACGCGGTAACCTGATCCTGGGCGAAAACGAGCGCGGTCGCCCGATGGTGGCCGCGTTCGTGTATCGACAGCTCCTGCTGCAGAATTTTGCACGCGCCTGCCGGGTCGCCGCGAATTAGCTTGATCGTTGCCAGCAAGCGGCCGGCAAGCGCATCTGCCCCTGAAGCCAGAGACCGTTTCGCAAGCCCAATCGCCTCCTCGGTATGCACAAGCGCTAAATCAGTTCTTCCGGTGACGATCTCGAACGCCGCACGGCAGGAGAGAGCGGGGAAGATCTCCTCGGTGTCTTCGAGTTCCTCGCCAAGGCTTATCGCGCGCTCAAAGACCCGCTCGAGTTCCGGCGAGGTATATCCTTGAAGAGCGGTCAGTGGCGGGAGCAGCGCGAGGCATAGCTGATACTCGATGCGCCTGCGCTCGCCCTGGTCGGGGACGGCGTCGAGCAGCGCGCGCCCACGCTCGAAATGCGATACCGCCTCGACATTGGATGATAGTTGGGTCGCACGCCGGCCGGCCCTCAACCAATAGCCGACAGCCTTGGCGGACAGGCCGGCCTCGGTGAAATGGCCCGCGACGACTTCGGGCTGAGCCTCGACCAGATCGGGGAATTGGTCTTCAAGTGTGCGGGCGATCCGTTCGTGGTAATCGCGCCGTGTTGCCCTCAGTAGGGACTGATACGCAACGTCCTGCAGCAATGCATGCTTGAACTGGTAGGTCTGTTGCGAATGTTGTTGTACGGGAAGGATAATCTCGGCGGCTGCTAGCACCTGAATGGCTGCTCCAATAGGCTGCCAGTTGTGCGGCGCTACGGCCGAGAGAAGCTGCACGGTGAAGACGCGCCCAAGCACGGCGGCGAGCTGTGCCACCGGCTTGACAAGCGACATGTGGTCAAGCCGAGCCATGAGGGAGTCGTGCAACGTTGCTGGCACGAGCGCTTTGGGCGGCACGCCGCGCTGTATCGCGTCCTTCCCAATGTCTGGAAAATTGAACTCAACGACCGTCTTGGTCAGCTCCTCAAGAAACAGCGGTATACCATCTGCACGCGCGATGATTTCGGCAATTACTTCTGGCGGAATCATCCGCCCATGCAGACTGTGGTTAAGCAGGCATTCGGCTTCCGTTCGATCCAGACGAGAGAGCGGCAGATACATGACCGCCGTTTCGTCGGGAAAACGCAAGGTCTCGATCGGCGTCCGCCCGGTCACGGCAAGCAAGACGGGCTGGTGTTTCAGCGTCGTGATGGTACGGGTGATCAGTTCAGCGAATGTCGGATCGATCCAATGAACATTCTCGATCACGCAAAGGACGGGCCGATCCTCTGATAGCTCCCGAAGGCGGCGTATTAGCAGCTCCAGGACCCGCTCTTTCAACTGTTCTGGGGTGAGCTCAAGCGAGTGGTAGTGCTCACCGAAAGGAATCGAAAGTAGTGTCGCGACTAGCGGCACCGCTTCGGCGAGAACCGCCCCGTTCCGGAGCAACAGCTGTTCGAGCTTTAGCAGCTTCTGCTCAGGCGAGTCGTCGTGAACGATGCCGGCCATGCGCTCGTAGTTGTTGATCACCGGATAGAGGGCGCTACCCTGATGATACGACGAGCAGTAATACGTCATCACATACGGTCGGCTCGGCCCTACGGCATCGCGCAGCGCGCGCAGCAATCGCGACTTGCCGACGCCCGGTTCGCCCGAGATGACCGCCACCTGCTTGTTTCCACGAACGGCATAGTCCCAGCATTCCATCAATCGGCGCAGCTCGCTTTCGCGGCCAACCATCGGGTTGACGGCACGCGCATGCACGGCATCGAACCGGCTCTCGGCAATGCTTTCACCGTGCACCTGCCAGACGCCGACCGGCTTCGGGAAACCATGCAGGGTCAGCAAGCCCAAGCTTGCGCAATTGAATAGTCCCATGGTCAGCCGTTGCGTGCCGGCTCCAATTATGACGCCGTTCGGGGGTGCTATGGATTGCAGCCGCGCGGCGAGATTCGGGGCGTCGCCCACCACCTCTATCTGCTCCGACTCGCCTTCGCCGATCAGGCCGCCGATCATGACCTGGCCAGTCTCCATTCCGACCCGTACGTTGAGCGTGATGTCGCGCAAAGGCCGCAGACGGGGGACTTCACGCACGATGTCCAGTGCGGCACGCACCGCACGCTCGGCGTCGTCTTCATGGGCTTGCGGATAGCAGAAATAGGCCAGGATACCGTCACCGATAAATCTCGAGATCCGGCCGCCATACTGTGCGATGGCCTGCGTGCAACTCGCCTGGTAGGATCGCAGGACAAGGCTCATTTCCTCCGGATCAAGTCGCGCCGACAGCTCGGTCGAAGCGGCCAGATCCGAGAACAGGATGGTCAGTTGACGCCGCTCGGCGCCATGGCTGGAAGTGGCCGAAAGCGGCCAGCTTGCAGCAATGGCGTTTCGTAGCCGGCGGCGTAGCCCGATGGTCAGCACCAAGCTCCTTGAGATCCTCTTCGGTCAGATGGCGGAGCGTGTCCAGGTCGATGTCCTGCTCCGCAAAACGGACCGCAAGCCGACCGAGACCGTAACTATCGAGCCATGACTTCACGTCGGACATGGCCACCCCAATGCAGCCTCGCTGCTAGTAGAAGGCACCCTGATCGGGGGGAAGTTGGAACACCATGCGGTAGCAGCCGGATTCGGGCAGTCCGCATATTGTGTGTAAAGCCCCAGAGATAGATCAGGAAACGGCGATAATCGACTTCCCCGAAACGCTCGACGATTGTCTTCCGATTCTTCTCCCAGTTGAGCGCCCACTGGCGGAAGGTGAGGTAGTAGCTGTGCCTGTCATCGAAGATTTCGCAGACTTGCAAGCGCGTCCGCGCCATCGCCGCGAGCAGGTCGTGCAGCACGAGCAGCGAATGGTTCCCCGGATAAATGTGCTTGATGATGACCGAGGACAGGTCCTTCTTGCTCGCGGTCGACGAGCCGTCGAGAAAAATGCGACCCCCTGGCTTAAGGATAGAGATGAACTTGGCCAGCACCTGGTCATATTGCGGCAGATGCTCGATGACGCCCATCATGACGATCGCGTCGTATTTTCGTTCGGTTTGGTATTCCAGGATATCAGCAAAGATAAGCTCCCAGTCGTACCCTTCGGCCTTGCCCATTGCCTCTAGATAGTCGATCGAGGCACGCGAGATGGAAAGGCCCGTGCACTTTACTCCGCGCTGGGATGCATACTTAAACCAGGCTCCCCAGCCCGGGCCGACTTCCAAAATGTGATCACCTGGTTTCAACTGACATTTTTCGAAGCAGTAGGCGAACTTGCGTAGGCAGGCATCGGCGAGCGGCTCGTCGTCGCGCTCGTAGATGCCCTGCGTGTAGAGCGGCACGTCCGGATCAAGAAACTGCATAAAGAAAGACGCGTCGCGATCGTAATGAGTGGAGATCACCTGTTTGTTGAGGCGCGTCTGGCCGAGCAGCAGCGGTTGAATGAACCGCTGGATTGTCATCATTGGATGACGATCGGTTAAAGCCCTGCGAAGCCACAACGCATTCAGCATGTCCCCTTCGATGTCGAAGTCACCGGCGAAGAAGGCTTCCGCGATCCTTGCCTGGTCGAGGGTCGCGAAGGCACGCAATGCTTGGCTGTTCCGAAGCACCAGGCTGAACGTGGGCGTGCCATTGCCGAGACGGCTTGCGGTGCCGTCCGGCAGCACAAGGTCGAATGCCGTCGGTAGGCTGGCGCACTTCGCGGCGAGACGCTGATACAGCGCCTGGGCCACGCTTGACCTCGGCGTGTGCTTAAGTGATGCTGATTCAGTCCCCAGCATCTTGGACGCAGTCGTATCCCCGGCCAAAGATCCGCTCCCTCGTGGTACTTCCGTCCTTCGCTAATGGTCAGGCACGCATCGAGACTTGCCGCCCTATCTGCGCCCCATTCCCCGAAAGTATGACAGACCGATTAAATCCCAGCAACTAGCCCCCGACACCCCAAGCAATCCTGGAAAGGTCGTGTTCACGCAATCGCGTCACGGTTGGCCGTAAAGTTCAACATGGATAGCGGTTCGCCAGGACGATCTGGCTTGCGCCGCTGCTTCGAAGGGTCCGATAAAAATTCGGCGCCTGACAGATGTCAGGCGCCGGCGAGAAGTTTATCCGAGAAGCTTATCGTAGTCCGCTGGGACGCGTTCGTCCCAAGTGCGTTCGACTGCCGATCAGATCGTCCGGCGACCAATCACGGCATGGTAGATCATCAGCACCACAATTGCGCCGACGACAGCCACGATCATACTATAGATGTTCAAGCCGGTGACTGGAGCTGCTCCGAAAAGCGAGAACAGAAAGCCACCAACGAACGCGCCGACGATGCCTAGGACAATGTCGACGACCAGGCCTTCGCCGCTTTTGTTGATGATCATGCTCGCAATGAACCCGGCAATGAGGCCGAGTATGAGCCAGGCAATGATGGACATGGTTTTCCTCTTGTGTGTGACTCCAGCCGGTGCGAGTGACACCGGAAGGATAGGATGTTTCGATTATAGAAGGGCGGGCCGCCCAAACTGCAAGCGACGCTGCATGGCGAACGATCTAGAAATCATATCAACCGACATGTTTCACCGCCGCAGAGGTGGACCGGTCTCACGTCGTATCGCCCGAGCGCCCAGACGATTCAGATCTTTGGTCTGTGCAGCGCCAGCGAATCGGTCGTTGCGGAGGAAACCGCTTCAACGGGAGTTTTCTCGATCTCCACATCCTCACGGCGTACGGTGTCCCGCACCGTTTCCACACGCTCCGACGCCTGCTTACGCAACTTGATCTCCTCGGTGACGTAGGCCTGCTTGGAAACGACGGCTTCCTCACTGGTCTCCGTCATCTCGATCGTCTTGTCGGTGAAATCCGCGTCGTTGACCGGACGCTCGCCGGTAATCGGGTTCCGCTGAAGCGTTACCGTCTCGTCAAGTAGAGTGACTTGCTGTTCAACCGGCGTCTCAACCACAAAGCGGCGGATGCGGGTGTCGCCGCGATTGACCAGACGCTTGCCGACCGTGAGCCGCTCTTCCGCTAGTTGAAGGACGTTGGGATCGCTGCCGGCCGTGACGGGGCGAAGCGGCTTCGGTTCGGGCGTTGCGGACTCCGTCAGGCCATAGCCGTCAGCGCGCTCGTCTAGATCGATTGGCGCGTAACTCTCCAAGATCTCAATGACACGGGCGACATACCCCTCGGGCACCTTCACGGTGAGGATGATCGAGCCGCTCGCCACGCTATGGTCGTAAACTGCCGTGTCGTGGTCGGGCTCGCCGCCAAACAGGCTAGACCAGAAACCGTGCTCGCGCTTCGGTTCGACTACAGTCGCGCCCGGGGCATTGGTGTCACCCGCTTGCATGCTGATGGCCCTTTCGGGAATACCCAATCCCTTTAGGTCCTGCGCGGCAAGTTCGGCGTTGCCGCGGGTATCATAGACAGCGACGATGGTATCATCGGTCATGGTACATTATCCTTATCGATCGGTTATTGGCTGATCAGCCGTGGCGCTCAAGCTCTTCGTCAATGAGCTGTCGGCGGGTGACCATTTCCGGGCGGCGCGGACGACAGTTGAAGCCCATCTTGATCAGCCATCCCTGGCTCTGCCACACCGCTTCGGGACATCTGTTTTCTAATCCTTCAAGATGTCACGCGTTGCGTCCTTCGCGCCGCCGGCTGCATTCTGCGCCGTGCCGACAGTCTTCTCCGCGGTTCCCTTGGCCTGCATCTTCCGGTTGCCAGTCATCTTGCCAGCGGCTTCCTTGACAAAACCGGTGACCTTCTTGCCGATGCCGGCACTACGATCCTTGTCCATTAGAACGAACCCTCCACGTCAGGTGAGGCGCCGCCGAGGTTTCCGCGACGCATGACGGCAATAAGGGACGGCCTTGAAGAAAATCTAGTGAGCAAATTCAAGCGTTTGGCCGCAAGCTGACCGGTCGTTTTGAACTATATGGCCATTAGCTCTTTACTAGTGTCTCGGCGCGCGCTTGATTTTCGCTTTACTTGTCCGTGACTTTGCGGGCACGCCCAAACCGCGTTCACGCGCCCAAACGACAACGGCACTTCGCTTGCGAATGCCAAGCCTGGCATAAATCACCGACACGTGATTCCGGACCGTGTTCCGGGAGATGCCAAGCTTGCCGGCAATGTCGTCATCGGACAGGCCCTGTGCAACCAGTCCGAGCACCTCGCGGGCGCGTTCAGGCAAGGCGGCCACCTCAGGCATCTTGCTGGGGGAGCGACCGGTTCTGGTGATCGCAGCGAGCTTCTCAACGATCTTCTGTCCCAGCCATGATGTATCCTGCATGACGGATTCAATGGCGGTGAGTAACGCCATTTCAGTCTGCTTGCGTTCGGTGATGTCCAGCATGACGCTCAGCACGCAGCGGTCGTGATGGATTTCCACAATCTCCGCCGACATCAGATAGTCCCCGACGCCCTCGCTCTTGGTGCGCAGTTGTATATCCACACTGCGCAAGTGCCCGGTTTGCTTGAGTTGACGTTCAAGTTGCTCGCGCACCTCGCCCTGCCCCCATACCTCCAGCTCCGCTAGGCTGCGGCCAACCACTTCCTCCCGCCGCCAGCCGGTCGCCGCGCTGAAGGCGCTGTTCACGTCGAGGATGCGCAGCCCCTCCAAGGCCAGGATCACCATCGGTCCAGGCGCCATGTGAAAGGCCTTGGCAAACCTCTCTTCGCTTTGTCGCAGGGCTTGCTGCGCCTGATGACGCATGTGCAGGTCGGCGAAGGTAAACAGCATGCAGGCCGCGTCGCCGATTTCAATCGGCTGACCGCCGATAAGCACTACCTTCTCGCGTCCGTCCGGCAGGCTGAGGCAAGCTTCCATATGCGGGATCGTCTCTCCGGCGTGCAGCCGGCGCACCGCCAGGTCACGTCTTTCGGCGCCCTGCAGCACGTCGATCTCGTGCAGCGACCGGCCGATGATGGCGTCGCGCCGGTATCCGGTCATCTCCAGGAAGCCGTGGTTGACCTTGACGTATCGCATGTCCGACAGCCGAGCGATAATAGCCGGCGCCGGATTGGCCCCGAACGCGCGTTCAAACCGCTCCTCGGCGTTGAAGCGCTCCGTCTCGTCATTAATGATCAGGACGAACCAATCGGGCTGCCGGTTCGCGTCGATAAGGACCAAAGTCCGGATCTGGTGCACCCAGTGTTTCGCTTCGTCGCGTCGGCTGACCTGCACAACCAGTTCGGGAAACGTCTCGCCTGCAAGAAGCCGTTCCATCGGGTACTCGCCGGGTGGCAATGCCTCATGATTGAGATAGGTGAGTTGGAAGCGGCCGCGATAACCGCTGACCGACCCACCGAGATCGCGTACGTCCTTGGCTCCGTGCAACGCCAGCGCGGTATCATTAGCCCAAGCTATCGTCTGATCAGGGTGGATGATGATGACGCCCTCGGTCAGCCCGGCAATGATCTGCTCTAGCTGGGTCTTGTCCGCAGGCCGGCTGGGGATGCTCTCGGTCATGGCTTCACGGTAGCACGGAAGCGGTTCCCGCCAGACAGGCAAGGTCTGCGGAACCCGTAGCTCGTTATCCGGGTGCTGCTACTGTTCCAGCGGTCCAACCATTCGCCAGCCGCTCCTTCCGACGACATGGGTCCGCCTCTTGACTGTTGAGGCGTCCTGGGAGACGATCTTTTGAACTGACCACACGCGTAAGTACGCGAAGGAAATGGCGTCGTGGTGTCCGGGAGACTTAAGATTAAAGCGCGATCATGTCGTGCAGGGCTATTTGCTAATTCGTGGCAGCAGCAGCCGAACTGGTTGGCTGGCAATTACATCGACAGGGCGCGCGGCACCTTCGCTGCGTCTACGCGAAGTAGCTGCAACCATGGGTCTCGTGCCGCACCAAAGGAAACTTGGCGGCAGCATGCTTTTGTTTTGTCACCGGCCGTTCTTTCGGGCCGCCGCGAGACAGCGGGCATTTCGCGGCGCATGATCCCCCAATTCGTGATCTGCGCACCAACGACGACACTACGTCGCCCCCAGATTTACAGCTGACAGACGGAGAAAGCAACTATGGCAAACCAAGACGATATCGCTCTGATGGCCCACCTGATGCGGCGCGCCGGCTTCGGTGCATCCCGTGACGAACTCGAAGCGCGCGCTGAAAAAGGCTATGAGGCGACGGTCGAGGAATTGCTGAACCCCGAGAGCCAGCCGCCGGTCGATCCCTATGAGCTGCTGCGCTATCAGCCGGCGGCGCTGCTGCCTGGCGGTCAGCCGCCGATGGGCAACGTCAACTACATGTACTATCTGGTGGGCACCAAGCGCCCGCTCGAAGAGAAGATGGCGCTGTTCTGGCACCATGTGCTCGCCACCGGCAACTCGAAGGTCGACAACTACGACCAGCTACTCGAACAGATCGAGCTGTTCCGCAACAACGGCATGGGCAACTACCGCGACCTGCTGCTGAAGATCGCCAAGAACCCGACGATGATCTTCTGGCTGGACAACAACCAGAACCACGGCAATGCGGTGAATGAGAACTGGGGCCGCGAACTGCTGGAACTTTTCAGCCTGGGCGCCGGCAACTACACCGAAAAGGACGTCCGTGAGGCCTCCCGCGCCTTCACCGGATGGACCTTCGAGACCAAGATCCCCCGTCTGCCCTACGGTCGTTTCCCTTGGAAGTTCGAGTATCGCCCGGAAGACCACGATGATGGCATCAAGGAATTCCTGGGCCACCGCGGCCACCTCAACGGCGAAGACATCATCGACATCATCGTGCAGCAACCAGCCTGCGCCCGCTTCATCTGCCGCCATCTCTACAACTTCTTTGTCGCCGACGAGCCCCAGGTTCCCGCCTGGTCGTATGAGCAACCACGCGATCCGGCCGCGGTCGACGCCCTGGCCAAAGCGTTCAAGGATTCGAACTTTGAGATGCAGCCTGTGCTGCGTCTGCTGTTCAACTCGGACTTCTTCAAGAACGCCCGCTACAAGCACCTGAAGTCCCCCGCCGAGGTGGTGGTCGGCACGCTGCGGCTGGTCGGCGGGCACGAACTGCCGAAGCCGGGGTATGGCGAGATTTCGATGCAGCCCTCCTACATGGGCCAGGACCTGCTCAATCCGCCGTCCGTGGAAGGTTGGCACACCGGCTCGGAGTGGATCAACAGCGGCTCCCTGATGGCCCGCATCAACTTCGTCGCCGAACAGCTCGGCAACCAGTCGCTGCCAGGCGTGCGCGCCATTATCGACCGGTTGAAGGCCAAGGGCTCACTCAGCCCCGATCAACTGGTGACCGGGTGTCTGGACTTGCTGGGCCCGATCGAAGTCCGCCCCGACACGCGCAAGGAGCTGACCGACCAGGCCAAGCAATGGGGTCAATTGACTTGGGACAACGAGGCGAACGCTAAAACCGCCGCACAGCGTGCGACCGAGATGATGCAACTGATCGTCGCGACGCGAGAATACCAGTTCGCTTAACTTTTATTCATAGAGACGCAAAGGAGAAAGACTAGATGTCAGCTACGCAGAAGGACCCCGTTTTGGTGGTGGTCCAGCTCACCGGCGGAAACGATTATCTCAACACGGTGATCCCGTATAACAATCCGCTTTACCAGGATAACCGCAAAGCGGTGGGAATCCCCGAGAGCCAGATCCTGGCTATCGATAACGAGTACGGCTTCCCGCAATACCTCGCCCCGATGAAGAAGATCTGGGATGAGGGCAAACTCGCCGTCATGCATGGCGTCGGCTATCTCAACTCGCCACGCTCGCACTTCCGCTCCATGGACATCTGGCACACCTGCGAGGCCGACAAGGTCGGCACCGAAGGCTGGCTTGGCCGCGTGGTGCGCGAATTCGACCCGAAGAAGGAAAACGTCGTCACCGCCGTCAGCTTCGGGCCGTGCCTGTTCCGCGCCCTGGCCGTCCCCGGCGTGCCCGTGGCATGCGTCGCCGGCGCGTTGGAAAACTACGGGTTCCTGCCGAACATCCAGGAGCCGACGCAGCGTCAGCAGGTGCTGGATCGCTTCTCACGCATGTATCAGCCGATCGAAGGCAGCGGCGTGATGGAATACCTCGGCACCACCGGTCTTGATTCGCTGAAAGGCGCGGACATCCTGAAAGTGGCGCCCTCGCTCTACAAGTCCGACGTGAAGTATCCCAACACCTCGATCGCCAGCAAGCTGCGCGGCATCGCCCAGGTTCACCTCGCCGGGCTGGGCACCCGGGTCTTCTATGCCGATCATGGCAGCTTCGACAGCCATGCCGGGCAGAACCCGCTGCACGCCAAGCTGTGGACCGACGTGTCGGAAGGTCTGGAGGCGTTCATGGCGGACCTCCGGCAGCATGACGCGGCCGACAATGTCATCGTAATGATGTTCTCGGAGTTTGGGCGCCGCGTCCGTGACAACGGGTCGGGCACGGATCACGGTGCGGCCGGCGCGACCTTCGTGTTCGGCGATAAGGTCAAAGGCGGCCACTACGGCGAGTATCCCTCACTGGCGGCCGAACGCCTGGTGCAGGGCGACCTGAACCCGAACATGGACTTCCGCGGCATCTACTCGACGATCCTCGACAAGTGGCTGAAGATCAATCCGGTGCCGATCGTAAACGGCAGCTACGAGCAGCAGGCCTTCCTGAACTAGCCGGCTAGTTGACGGTCAACCAGCCTCGTCCCGACATCAGCCAGGGGACGAGGTTGGACCGACGAAGAAACGTGCATAAGCTGTCTTCCGGATGACCGGAGGAGCCAATTGGTGTGATGGGAGGGAAGGATGCCGCTTACAACGGTCGCAAACGGACGGACTTACGATTGGAGCCATGCCGTAGGGCGTGCCGCGGCTACCGGCACAGGCTTCAACTATCCACAGACGATGGCCCTCGGCAACGATGGCAGCGTTTTCGTCGCCAATCGCGGCAATGAGAATAACTTTGGCCAGCGGGTCAACCGGGTGAAGCTGGGTGCCCCTGGTGAGGAGGAGCTGCTGGCCGAGTTCTTCCAGTGGGGCGAAGGCGAAGGGCGTTCCACCTGGCCGTTCGGCGTCGCGGTCGATGGCGCCAATACGGTCTATGTTTCGGACGAATGGACCAACAAGATCTCCGTGTTCCACACCAATGGCCAGTTCATGCGTGAATGGGGCAAGACCGGTAGTGGCGACGGGGAGCTGTTGCGTCCGGCCGGTCTGGCCTGCGACGCCAACGGCAATGTCATTGTCGTGGACAGCGGAAACAATCGCCTTCAGGTGTTTACCCCCGACGGGAAGTTCGTGGCCAAGTACGGCAAGGCCGGCAGCGGCGATGGCGAATTCAACCAGCCCTGGGGAATCACGCTTGATTCAGCTGGCAACATGTATGTTGCCGATTGGAAGAATCACCGCATCCAGAAGCTGTCGTCCGACGGCGAGTTCCTGATGAAGATCGGCGAATTCGGCCAGGTCGCTGCGCCCTCCGATGCGTTTGCCGTAACCTACCTCGGCCCCTATGTCTCGACCAACCCTGGGGCAGAGTATCCCAAGGCAGGCATGCTCAATCATCCCACCGATGTCGCCGTTGATACCGATGGTGACATCTACATTGCCGATTGGGGCAATCATCGGATCAGCATCTTCAACTCTTACGGAAGGCCGATAGCCAACCTGATGGGCGATGCCCAGGTGATGTCCAAGTGGGGTCAGCAGAGCATCGATGCCAATCCGGACATGATGAAGGCGTTGCGGCGGGTAAAGCACCTGGAACCGCAATGGCGCTTCTGCTTTCCGACGGCGGTGGACTTCAACCCGAAGACCGACGAGATCATCGTCGCCGATAGCCAGCGCAATCGGCTGCAGATCTACCGCAAGGTTCGCGACTACGTTGATTTCCAGGCGAACCTGTAAAATCCCATTGGGCACTTGATGCGCCCCTGATGTGTCCGTTCCTGCCTCCGTCGTTGCCTTGCAACGAGGAGGCAGGAATGTTTTTCGTTGGATACGTAAGCGTCGGGAAGCCATGACCGGGATCAGTCATCGGACTATCGAAACAAACGGCATCCGGATGCACCTGGCCGAACAGGGAACCGGTCCGTTGGTGATCCTGTGCCACGGCTTTCCGGAATCCTGGTACTCGTGGCGGCACCAGATTGAGGCCCTGTCCGCGGCCGGTTTCCATGTCGTCGCGCCCGACCTGCGTGGCTACGGCCAGACCGAAAGCCCCCAGGCCATTGATCAGTATACCCTGCTGCATCTGGTGGGCGACATCATCGGGTTGTTGGACGCCCTGGGCGCCGAAACCGCGGTGATCGCCGGTCATGACTGGGGCGCACCAGTGGCATGGCACGCAGCCTTGCTCCGTCCGGACCGGTTCCGCGGTGTGATCGGCCTGAGTGTCCCGTACCGGCCGCGCAGTCCCGTGCGCCCGTCTACCATCATGCCTCAGACGGCCGACGCGATCTTTTATCAGTTGTACTTTCAGCCTCCGGGCGTTGCGGAAGCGGAGCTGGAACAGGATGTCCGTGCGTCGATACGCAGCGTGCTGCGCTCAGTCGCCGGGGAAGCAGCTTCGCGCCCGGGTGGTGATCCTATCGCGGACAATTTCAGCATGGTTCCCCGCGTTGGCGGCCTGCGTGGCCGCATCATGCGGGACGCCGACGATCCCGCCCCTTTGCCGAACTGGATCACCGATGCCGACATCGACTTCTATGCCGGTGAGTTTTCCCGCACCGGGTTCCGCGGCGGCCTGAACTGGTACCGCAACATCGATCGCAATTGGGAGCTTTTGTCGCCCTTCGCCGGCGCGAAGGTGACTATCCCGGCCTTGTACATCGTCGGTGAGCGCGACCTGGTGCTTGGCTTCTTCCGCGGTGCGACAGACTTTCTCGCCAGTCTGCCAAATCACGTGCCCCAGCTTCGTCAGACTTTGATGCTGCCCGGCTGCGGCCACTGGACCCAGCAGGAGCGGCCGCGTGAGGTCAACGAGGCGATGATCGGCTTTCTTAAGTCACTGTGACGTTTGTAGGAGAACGGGATGAACCGCAACTCACGCGGTCTGCAGCTATCCACTGACAGCGCAACGGCCGTCACGCTGTTCGATCGCGCGGTGGAGCACTATCTGAAATACCACGTCGATACGATGGACCTGGTGAACGGCGCGCTCGCCGCTGACCCGGATTTCGTCATGGGGCACTGCATCAAAGGCTATCTGCTGCTTGCGGGCGCCAACCCGGCGCATCGCCAAGCGCTCATTGCCAGTCTTGCCGCCGCCGAGGCCGGGGCTGCCCTGACCACCAGGCGCGAACAGCGCCACGTCGCGGCGTTGTCTGCCTGGCGCCGCGGCGCGCTGGGTGAGGCATTCGCCATCTGGCGAGAGCTCCTGGATGCCGACCCGACCGATCTGCTGGCGGTACGAATCAGCGACACCACGCATTTCCGTTTCGGCCATACGCAGGCGGTGCTGGAGCAGGCAGACCGCCTCGTCCCGGCCTGGTCGCCCGACCTGCCCGGATACGATTGTTTCCAGTCCGTCTGGGCCTTCGCGCACGAAGAATCCGGCGACACCGCCGCCGCCGAACGAGCGATCGACAGCGCGTATGAGCGCGACCCGACGAATTTCTTCGCCCACCACGTCAAGGCGCACATCCTGGAAACGGACAGCCGGCCGCGCGAAGGCAACGACTGGCTTGGCTGCGCAGACCGGCTACTGGCCGATCGGCAACAACCTGGTGCATCATCTGTGGTGGCACCGGGCGCTGATGCAGCTCGACCTCGGCCAGCATGACGCAGTACTCGCCAGCTACGACGCCAACATCCGCAACCTGAACGCGCCGCTGACCCTGGCGGCGCCGGACCAGTTCAACGATCTGCAGAACGCCACTGCGCTGCTCTGGCGGCTGGAGCAGCTCGGTTTGGATGTCGGCGCGCGCTGGGAGGAGCTGGCCGACAAGGCCGAGGCACGCATCGGCGACAGCGCCTATCTGCTGTTGCCGCCGCATCTGATGCTGGCTCTGGCGGCTACCGGGCGCGAGGAAGCGTCGGCGCGCTTCCTGGCGGCGCTGCGAGAACAGGCGGACGATCCCCGCCGATGGGACGCAGCGGCGATTCGCGACGTTGTCCTGCCGGTATGTGAGGCCGGACAAGCGCATCGGCGCGGTCAGCATGCCCAAGTCGTTACGTTGCTGCAGCCCCGACTCGACCGCATTCGCCTGCTCGGCGGCAGCAACGCGCAACGCGACCTGTTCCGGCAGATCCTGATCGAACTCGGCCATGAAAGCGGATCGCCGTGATGTCGTCGCCGCGATGATTGCCGATGAGACCAGAAGCCATACCGTGCCGCCGATGCAACGAGCAGGCTATGCCGCCGCCGCACGCTGGCTGATGTAGGGGAGGGCAAGACATGCCGGCAATCGAACGTCTGATGTTGGATGGCCAACCGGAGCCGGTCAGCCATTACTGCCACGTTACCAAGGCTGGCAACCTTATCTGGGTCTCCGGCACTGTCGGAGTCGCAGCGGATGGCAGCATCCCGGAGGGCGTTGTCGAGCAGTTCGAGATCGCCATCGCCAACATGGATACCTGTCTGAAGGCAGTCGGCGCCGCTGCCGAGCACGTGGTGAAGGTCACCGTCTATCTGACCGACGTCGCCGACCGCGCGAAGATCAATCCGATCCGCCAGCGATATTTCGGCCCGCATCGGCCGGCTTCGACGTTAGTGGAAGTCTCCGCTCTGGTCCGGCCGGGGCTAAAGGTAGAGATCGAGGCGCAAGCGGTTCTGCCGTAGCGCGGGCCCCCGCCGCGGCATCTTCCTCCCCGTGTTATCCCCGGCCCCCCGTGTCATCCCCGGCGAAGGCCCTACGGTATTCACACATCTCGGCAAGGCGCGCCTTGTCAGTGGGTTAGGAACCGACTGTTCCTCATCCGTCATGGCCGGGCTTGACCCGGCCACCGCTGCACCAATTGCTTGAAAAGCTGGCCCGGACAAGCCAAGCCATGACGGTGTGGGAGCCTCTCTGCTCGGTCAGGTCAATGAGATGTGTGAACGCCATAGGGCGGAGGCCGGGGACCCACGTCTTTCCCCTTCTAGCCTACCAGTCGTGGGTCGCCGACCCTCGGGATGACACAGGAGAGGCGCGGCGCCACTACTTCCTCAAGCCGCAAGCTCCAGAATCTCCCGCACCTGCGGCGGTCCATCAATCCGCCGAGGATTGCGCGGCACCCAGGGCGTTGCCATCGCCTGTTCCGCAATGCGATCAAAGTTCTTCGAACCAATATTCACCGCGGACAGGCTGCGCGGCATCCCCAAGCCACCAATGAAGACATCCAGCAGGCCGCCCGCGTCCTCTCCCGGGTGACCCATCGCCGCCGCCACCATCGCCTGCCGCTCCGCATTGGCGGTCTTGTTCCAGCGCATCACCGCCGGCAGCATGATGCAGGACGTATGGCCATGCGGGATGTCGAATGCGGCCCCGAGCACATAGCCGATGCCATGGCTTGCGCCCATCGGCACGCCACAGGCCAACGGGCCCATCGAAAGCCATGAGCCGATCTGGCAATCAAGCCGAGCCTGCAGATCCGATGGATCCGCCTTTACCCGCGCCAGGCCGTTCACCAGCAAGCCGAGACCGCGGAGTGCCTGCGCATCGGCATAGGGATGCGCCTCCTGCGAACAGATACCCTCCACGCAATGATCGACCGCACGAATACCAGTGGAAAGAAACAGCCATTCCGGCGTGTGGACGGTGATCGCAGGATCAAGAATGACCGCCATCGGAATGATGCGTGGATGGCGAAACAACTCCTTCACCCTCGTTCGCTCATCCGTCACGCCGGCGATTGCGCTGAACTCCCCGGCGGAAAGCGTGGTCGGGACAGCAATCTGCCGCACCGTCGGCGCATTGCACGGCGGCGGTCCCATGGTGCCGTCAGGTGCTTTCCTCGGGCGCAGCGCGTCCAACGCCTCGGTCGAGCGAATGTCGTTCGCCAGGCACAATTGCACCGCCTTGGCCGCGTCGGTGATCGACCCGCCGCCGACGGTCACGATTACATCGGCACTGGCGGCGCGAGCCATCTCGGCCGCCTCGATGACCGCCTTGCGAGGCGTGTGAGGTGGCATGCGGTCGAACACCGCCGCACATGTGTTTCCCAGCGCGGCCCGGATCCGTCCGATTTCCTCGGTCTCGCGATTCAAGGTGCCACTGACCATCAGGAACACGCGCTCCGCCCCGGCGCGGCGGGCCAGATCGGCAACCGCCTGGGCTGCCGGCATGCCAAATATCACTTCGTCCATTTGGCTAAAGACAACACGGCCGCTGGTTGTCATGGCGCTCTCCTATGTCCGATCTTCGCGACGACTATAGAGCGTCCGGCCTACACGACCAGATGCAACAACCTGCCGCCGCCGGCGTCGATCCGCTATCCTCGACCCATGTCCTCGGATGCCCGCACCCCAATCACGCTCACCAAGGCTGCGGCCAGACGTATTTGGCTACGGGCTCAGCGTCTCGATGAAGGCGAGCCATTCGGAAACGGACCTGACGCGGTGGCCAAGGCGGTCGACCACCTCGGCTACGTCCAGATCGACACGATCAACGTGATAGAGCGCTGCCACCACCACATCCTTTGGACCCGGATTCCGCACTATGCCCGCCAGCACCTTCACGAGGCCCTGACAGTCGACAAGACAATCTTCGAGTACTGGACGCATGCCCTGTCCTATGTCCCGACCAAGGACATCCGCTTCTTCCTCCCCGCCATGAAGCGCTATCGCCAGTCGCCAAAAAGCTGGTTCAGTTCGGTCAAACCGGACGATTTGCGCAGAGGTACTCGCCCTGATCCGGAATGACGGCGCCCTGTCCATCCGCGACATCGATGACGAAGTGCTGGTCGAAAAGGATCATGCCTGGGCCAGCCGCAAACCGTCTAAGCGGGCCCTGCAACTGGCCTTCTTCACTGGAGCGGTCACCGTCAGCGCGCGGTCCGGCATGGTCAAGACCTACGAACTCATGGACCGGCATTTCAACTGGGATAGCCGACCAAAGCCCGCATCTGAACAGCAGGTTCTGGTCTACCTGCTCGACCGGGCCCTGCGGTCGCAGGGACTGGTAAGCCTTGATTCGGTCTGTCATCTTGACGCCGGCCGGAAGGCGGACATCCGGCGGCTGATCGAAACAAGGGTCCGCCGCAAGCAGCTATTGCCGGTTGCGATAGAGGGTGCCGGGAAACTGGAACATTGGCTGCAACCGGAGGCACTCGATAGACCGTCACCATCCGGGGAAGAGATGGCTCATATGCTTTCGCCTTTCGATCCACTGATCATTCAGCGGAAGCGCCTGCAACTCTTCTTCGACTACGGACATCGCTTCGAGGCCTACGTCCCGAAAGAGAAACGAATGCTCGGCTATTTTGCCCTTCCGGTGCTGCTCGGCGACGAGGTCATCGCCGCCATCGATCTCAAGGCAGATCGCGAAAAGCAGAAGCTGCTGGTTCAGAAATGGACCTGGGTCGGCCGCGGTTGCGCCCAATTGCACAAGGCGTGTGTCGAAGAGGGGCTGCATCGTTTCAGTCGCTTCCAATTCGACCGGCGGCGATAAGCCGTAGACCATACGCTGTCGTTCTGAACACGCAATCAGAACCGCTGCGTGACACCCGCCAAGATAGTGCGGCGCAGCCCGTATTGGGATGCACCGACGCTCACGCCCGTCCCATTGCGGATTTGGTAGATCGAGTCAGCAACGTTCAACAGATCAACCCGAAACTCGGTCAATTTCCCCACGCCAAGCCTGACATGCTGGACAACCGACAGATTGACGACACCATAGCCGGGCAGCGCCGTCCCGTTCGGCACCGTCGCCGTGCTGGCGCGCAGCCCGCTGCCGGAGAGAACGTCCACTGTCATCAGGGTCGGGTGATCCGTGTCTCGGTTCAACTTATAGGCCACGCCGGCCGAACCGGACCAACGCTGGTCATGGTCGACGTAGATCCAGTGGGAGTTGATATAGGCGAGTTCGTCCGCTCCGAAATTGAACTGAGCCGAGCTGATGCCGGTCGCCTGGGATTTGGACCAGCCGAGATTGGCGTAGATCGACCATGGCCCGCTCTCATAGCTTGCCGACAGCTCTCCACCATAAATTCTCGCCTTGGCATAGCTGAACGCGGTCAAGATCACTGGCGCACCGAACTGGCCCACATCGCCCTCATTGGTGGCTCGTTTATAATACGCATCGACCGCGATCTGCAGACCGGGCAATATTTTCTGCGTGAATCCCGCATCGAAGTAGTGCGACCGCTCAGCCTTCACCGGATCGTTCTGTGTAACCTCCGGTGCCGCGGTCGTGTTTTCAAATGCCGCTATATTGGTCTGCGACACGGCCTCCAGAGCCGGTGGCGCGAAGTATCGCGCATATCCGGCATGTAGCGTGGTGCTCGGCGTTGCCTGCCAGACCATGTTTATGCGCGGGCTCAACTGGTTCTCGTTGGTGAAGGCGTCGATCTGGTCAAATCGCGCGCCGTAGTTGATGGTCAGCGTCGGCACGACGCGCCACTCATCCTGCAGGTAGGCACCATAAAGCCATCCTGTCCTGCCGCCTTTCTGTTCAAAGGTGGTTGGCCCGGGGGAAGACTGATTGCCGTCGGCATCAACTGGCAACACGCTGGAAACCGTGTTGAAGGAGGCTCGCTCACCCTGCGCCAGGATGCCACCGCGGATCGTATGATTGTCGATCACCTTCCAACTTGCATCCGCCTGCAGGCCGGAGGCGAAATCCGATCGTGTCGCCCGTTGCGAAATCCCGTTGAACAGCAAGTCGCCAAGCGAGTCAGGCGTGAAGTTCAGGTTGTTGTTGCGGCTGAAAAGCGAAATCTGGGCGTCAATCTTATCGGTATGTTTCTGCAACGACAACACGGCGAAATTGGCGGCTTCCCGCTGCCGTTCATTCAACGCGGCACTGGAATACGTATTGATGCCGTTCACGCTCAGCCCCTGTGTCGTCGGCAGCCCGGCGGTATTGGGAATCTGAAACTCACCCGAATAGGCACCGACCAGAAGACTGAGCCGCGTGCTCTCGTCAAGGATGCCGGAGACATGGGCGAAGCCATGAAACTGGTTTGTCGTGTCATGCAAAGCGCCGTAGCTGGGCGCCGGATTGTCGATCCCACGATCGTTGTGCAGGTAATCGCCGGTTATGAACCAGTCGACCGGTCCGCTATGGCCGCCTTCCTCGAAGCTGGGCTGCAGCCAGCCCCAACTTCCGCCATACATCGACAATGCCAGGCCAGGGTTGGTGAACCCGGTCTTGGTCTGGATGTCGATCACGCCCGACGTGTTGATCCCGTATTGTGCGGGCAGCGAGCCCTTGAGCACCGAAACGGAATTGGCAAAACGGGATTCCAGGGCTTGGCCGAAGAACGAAAGACCTTCCGGAAACTGTACGCCATCGATGCGATATTGCACGTTGCCATGCTCGCCGCGAATATGGATCTGACCGAAGCTGTCCTGCCAGACGCCCGGCGACTGAAGCACGACCTGGTTGATATTGGCGTTCGTCCCCTGCGGAACCGCTTGCAGCGCCTGGTCGTCAAATCGATAGTTTGTCGCCCCAAGGCTCGGTTGAATTTGCTGCCGAGCTACATCCAGTCGCTTTGCAACGACATCGATGTCGATAGCGAGCGGCGCTGCTTCGCCAGGGCCGGGATCAGGCTGCGGGGGCGGAGAGACAGAAGCAGACCTGGACGGCATCGGGATGGAGAGCAGGAAGAGCGCACCCAGAGATGCGAGAGACGAACGCCCCGGCCTCATGTCCAAATCTCTCCCCGCCTCCGCGCACGCCCGTTTGCGGGCTTATTTGCGTTTGGTGGCGCGGATAAACGTCGGGATAAGCAACGTGACTTACGTAGTCCAGCCGTTCATCGGCCGATTGTAAGCGTTTGCCTGTATCAAGCCGGCACAGCCCCAATACGACGATAGATCAAGTCGCGCGGCGCATCCCGCGCATCCTGCACCGCGACATCAAGCAGCGCATGGTGCGGCGACTTGCCGCAGGCGGGATCAGTGGCCCGGGCATCACCAGTCAGCGCGAAGGCCTGGCAACGGCATCCGCCCCAATCGATCTCACGGCGATCGCACCCGGCGCAAGGTGCCGGCATCCAATCGGTGCCCCGAAAGCGATTGAAGGCGTCCGAGCCGCGCCATATTTCGGCCAGCGAGGATCGCGCACCGACGGGAAAGCAAAGCCGGGCAAGCTCTCCGCGGCATGGCAGGGCAGCACCAGACCAGTCGGCGTGACCGTAAGGAACCGCCGCCCCCATCCGCCCATGCACGACTTCGGCAGGTGTGCATAGTAATCCGGCACCACGTAGTCGATCACCACAGCACCGGCGAGGCGCAGGCGCGCGGCCTCCACCTCCTCGGTCGCCCGGTCCAATTGGGCACGGGTCGGCAGCAACGCATCGCGATTGGCCAACGCCCAACCGTAATACTGCACATGGGCCACCTCGATCCGTGCTGCGCCAAGCCCAACCGCCATGTCCAGCATCGCCGCAAGCGAGCCAAGGTTCTGCCGATGCACCACCAGGTTCACCGTCAGCGGCAAGCCCGTGCGGCGCACCATGGCCGCGACCTCCCGCTTCTTCTTCTGCGCGCCCGCCAGGCCGGCCACACGGTCGCCGTTCAGGTCATCGGCATCCTGAAAGCTAATCTGGACGTGATCGAGCCCGGCCTCGGCCAAAGCGTCCACCCGCGCCTGATCGAGCAGAACGCCGGAGGTAATCAGATTGCTGTACAGGCCCACCGAGACCGCGTGCCGGACCAGATCGACCAGGTCTCGGCGGGCCGTCGGCTCGCCACCCGAGAAATGCACCTGAAGCGCGCCGATATCGGCCGCCTGGGTCAGCACATCCCTCCACTCTGCCGTCGTCAGCTCGCCCGACGCGCCGGCAAGCCGCACCGGGTTGGAGCAATAGGGGCACTGCAGCGGACACCGATGGGTCAATTCCGCAAGAACAGCAAGCGGGGGTTCAATGGCGATCGGCTTTTGCATCGGTCTTCTCGTCTTGGATAATGGGGAGATTTTGAAAACCACACTGCCAGAACATCGCGACGCACAGAAGCTGCCGACAGGCCCGGAACCTGTCGCGCCACTGGCGTCCCGCTTATAGATGCTATAACTTTCGGTCCTTCGGCATCGGCGGGATGTTACCGAAGACCCAACCGGATAACCTGGTGGTCAAACTATGGGAGTTAAACTATGTCCTGGCGCAAACCCACTGTCACACGTATCTCCGTCGGCTGCGAAATCAACGCTTATGGCTGCGCGGTCGTCTAACGGCTGTAACAGTTTTCCCGGGGCGGCGCGGCTGACACCGCGTCGCCTTTTCGCGAGTAGCCTGATTGCGTTGCTGCCTCCCGCTGCCAGCGCGCCTGGATGCGGCGCCTGATGGACGCACCGGCCTTTACGCTCAATCAGCTCCGCATCTTCCTCGCCGTGGCTCACTCGCGTTCGTTGACGCGCGCGGCCAAGCTGCTGGACCAGACCCAGCCCTCCCTGTCGCAACATATCGCCAAGCTTGAGGAAGCTGTCGGACAGCTCCTGTTTGAGCGTGGCCGTGGCCAGTTTGAGCTGACCGAGGCCGGCACGTTCCTGTGCCGTCGGGCCGACATCATCATGGCCGAGGTCGACAAGACCATGGTCGGGCTGGCGGCCCATGCAAAAGGTATCCGTGGGGTTCTATCGGTCGGTATGCTGAGTTCGACCGCGCGTAATCTGCTGCCCGATGTGCAGTCGCGGATGGCCAAGGCGTTTCCGGACGTCGAGCTCGACGTGCACGAGGTCACCCCGGCCGAGGCGATCGAGATGCTGTACACGCGACGACTGACTGTCGCCGTGGTGGCGGCCGGGTCACTCGCCAGCAGCAGTCTGTCATTCCTGCAGAGCGACGTGCTGTCCGACCCATACGTGCTGGCGGTGCCGCAAGGGCTTGATCTCTCGCAAGTTACGGATCCAACGAAACAACTCGATGCGGACAAGCGGCAGGTGCTGAACAGTGTTCTTCAGTTCACCTTCGGCAGCCCGTACCAGCTGCGAATCGCCGGCTGGTACCAGCGCTTCCTGCCAAACCACCGCGTCGTAGGCCGCGTCCGCTCCTACGAGCTGGCACTGGCGCTGGTTCAGGCCGGACGGGGTGTCGCAATCGTGCCGGCCCTCAGCGCCCGGGTCAACGCCGGAACAGGCTACCACGTGACACTCTATGACACTGGCATGGAACAGCGCCGGGTCGTCGCCTTGATGCCGTCGCAGTATTGCACCACAGAACCCCAGGCGACGTTCGTCGCTGCCCTGCGTGCGGCCGGCGCCGCGATCTTGCCACCCAAGGTCGAACCGGCGCCACCCTTTCTGCGCGAGGCTTCGCCTACGGGGGTCGCGGCCGAATAGCACCCGCGTCTTCGAGCACCGTGTCGTCAGCGAGGTCCTGTAGCATCACCACGATATCCGCCAAAACCTCGTCGCGTGGCGCACCGAACTGCGCCGCCAGATGATCGGCAATCGCGCCGACCGGGCGGCTGCCATCGACCAGCTTCAGCACCTCCACCGCGATATCGTCAGGCATCATCAGCCGCTCTGGAGCCAGAATGACCCAGGCATTTCGCGTCGCGTCGAACCGGAACCGTGTGCCACGTGGGAAGCGCGGAATCGACGACGGTTCAATGATGGTCCGGCTACGGGCGGTCATCGGTACTGCATGCCTCCACCAAGTCGCCAGCCAAGGCGCTTGAACGTCAGCGTTGCATCCTTTTCAGCGATGCAGCACAGATAAGAAACTTGATCCAACACCATAAACCCACATCGGCAAACAGCAGATATCGGTCGCAACATTGCAAACCATTCTTGCGCAATCCTGCTGACACAACTTAGTGACCGGTCCCTGGACCGCGAAGAAAGGGCTCATGCATAGCCGCGCTCTCACCATCCTCTGCCTCCTCCTGCTCGTCGGATCGGCCGGCGCATTGTCGGCCGATCGCATGCGGTTTTGGAATCTGACGGCAGAGACGATAACCAAGCTATACCTGGCGCCCACGGGTACCACCGAATGGGGTGCAAATCAATGCGCGAACGATCCAGACGGAACCGTCACGTCAGACGAGCGCCTTGCGCTTGAAGGGCTCACCGCAGGTCGCTATGACGTGAAGATTACCGACGCGAATGGACGCACCTGCATAGTGAAGGATGTCACGCTGCAAGCCGGCAAGCCCTACGCGTTCTCGCTGTCGGACAGTGATCTCAAGGACTGCGTGAAGTAGCCTGCTCGCCCTCGCTTTCACAGGCGCGGTTGGCGACGACGCGTGGATGTCGAATTCAACACGGCGCGCGATGTCGGTTTCGACACCGGCGTGCCGATCGAGCCTGAAGCAGATTGAGACAGAGAAGGATTACTCGTGGCGGTATCTTCGGTTGTTCCACGCGCATCGGTCTTCCTGACCTCATCATCCGAGTCGCGCGACTATCTGCCGCTGCTTCGCTGGCTCATCCTGATGAGCCTGACCGGCTTTGGCTTGGCCGTGATCTGGCAGTTGGGCATCATCCAGGTGATGCTGCAAACGGATCGAACCCACATTTCGTTGCTGATCCTTGGCCTGTTCGCGCTCACCAGCCTGCACTGCCTGGCGCAGATCTGGTACGTGTCGAAAGAGCTGGTGGCGACACGGTCGTTTCAAAATATGCTGCATAACGATCGGGAGCGGCCCTACATCGCTGTCGCCGACCTGGAACGCACCCCAAAAGGCAGCACGATCGCTCGGCATATCGCCAATCTGGTTGCCAAGGCCCGTTCGCAAGGCGGCGGACGGGTTGACCAGACGCTGCTTCTACGGGTCCTGGCAAACCAGCTTCGTAGCCGGGAAAGACTGGGGCTTTTCGTGTCCGAAGCACTGCTGCGCCTGGCTCTGCTCGGCACCGCCCTCGGCTTCATCCTGATGCTGATCCCGATCGCCGGCCTGACCGCCTTCGACGCGGAAACCTTGCGCAAGGCGCTGTCGGGCATGAGCGGCGGGATGGCCATCGCCCTTAACATCACGGTGACCGGGATCGGCACCGCGCTCGTCCTCAAACTCGAGTATTTCCTGCTCGACATGGGCGTGACGGACCTCATTCACAGCATCACCGAAGTGACCGAGGTTCACGTCATTTCGGTCCTAGAGCGCGACGATAATGGATGAAGAGGATCCCCTGCGCGGCAGCGACGACGGGACCTTCGTTCCGTTCACCGACATGCTGTTCAACGTGGTTCTCGGCCTGACGTTCATGGTGTTCATTGCATTTTCCTTGATCAACCCGACCGCCAAGACCGGAGCGGTGGAGATGAAGGCCGAATTGCTGATTACCATGAACTGGCCTGACAACGACCCGACCGACATGGACATCTATGTCCGCGATCCGGTCGACAATATCGTCTGGTACCATTCACGAGAGGCGGGTCTGATGCATCTCGACCATGACGATCGCGGCAGCACCCGTGAACGGATTACGGTCAATGGCCACACGATCCAGAACCCACTTAATCAAGAGATCGTCACCATCCGCGGCATCGTGCCCGGAGACTACACTGTCAACGCCCAGGAATTTCAGTCCGCCGCGCCGGGGACCGTGCCGGTCTCCGTCAAGGTGGAGAAACTCAATCCAACGGCGAGTGTGGTGTTTTATGGCACATATGATTTTGATCATAAGGGACAGGAGCAAACCTTCGTCCACTTCACGCTCGATGCCGATGGCAAGGTCACCGACGTCAACACTGGACCGCCGACCTCGCTGGTCCGGGCCGTTCGCAGGCCGATGTCGGGAAATGCGCCGAAACAAGCGAATTGATCCAGGCAGGGGGGCAACGGCGTGAGCGCGTCCGTTCTCGGGCTGGTGGCGGCTTACGTCATGGTCACCGTGCTGCTGCTCAGTCTCAACCTGACCTCGCTGTGGCGGTGGTGGATCAAAGCCACGGCAATCATCCTGACCACGGCGTTCTTCGGCGTTACCTACGTGGCAATCAATGGTTTGATGGGTTGGCCGACGGCGCAGAAACTGCCTGTCCGGTTCAACCTTGTATCCAGCGTTATTTCCGAACCCGACAGACGCACCAATAGTCCAGGCCATATCTATCTTTGGGCCGCCGAACTGGACGCCAACAATGTCCCGTCCCGAACGCCGCGCAGCTATCAGATTGGCTATTCCGCCGCATTGGCGCGCAAGCTTGCCGACGCACAGGAAAAGCACGATCGCGGCCAGGACGTGATGGGCGTGATGTCCGATCATCAGCCGCCGCCGGACGCGCAACCGCGCGGCGATATCAAGCTCGGCCGGATGCAAGACAACAACGGCCAGCAAACCCCGGCTACCGACACCGTTCCCTTCAAGGACGATGGAAGCGATATCACGTTCGAGGATCTTCCCCCAGTGCTTCTGCCGGACAAGGGGCCACTGCCTGATCCCGGCTCATGAGGGCACCAAACCACCAGCATGGTCGCTTTGATCGCATCGCTCGCCGCGGAGACGATGCCCAGCTGGCGAGCAAATCCTTCGATTGGGCGCCCAAGGATCTTGTCGCATAAGTCGTCGGGGGCTACCATGGTCAGCCCTCAAAAAACGAGGTTGCTGCGCGAGGACTGGTTTCATTTCCGTGTTTAACTTGCGGCCCCGGACTGGGCGCCGCCGGAAATGCGCAAGCAATCTCCTTCATTGGGCAAAGGGGAGAAACAGCAATGAGAGTCCGCTCGATCCGAAATACCGCCCTGTTGATGCCGACGCTACTGGCGTCGACATGCCTCTCGGCATGGGCCGGCGATGTCACGCCACAGCGGCTTATGAATGCCGACAAAGAGCCGCAGAACTGGTTGATGGTCAATAAGGACTACGACTCGCACCGCTATTCACCCCTTGATCAGATCAACAAGGACAATGTGAAAAATCTTCACGTTGCCTTTACCGTGGCACTGGGTGGTGTGAACGGGGTTGGAGAAATGGCGCTGGGCGGCCATCAAAGCACGCCTCTAGTCGATGATGGGTTCATGTACGCCGTCGACGGATTCGGCGCCGTCTACAGAATTGATGTGCGGGATCCGGCGAAGGCCAGGATCACCTGGACAATGGATCCGGGGAGCAACAAGGCCGACATGTTCGTCGCCGCGAACCGCGGGGTCACGCTTTACAAGAACTTCGTCATTTCCGTTACCAACGATTGCAAGATCAACTGGACCAAAGCCGACACCGGCGAACTCGTCAAAACGGTCCAGTTTGACGATATGAAAACAACCTTCTGCTCGTTGACCTCGGCTCCCCTGGTCATCAATGACAAGCTTATCGTCGGCGGAAGCGGCGGGGATCGCGGCGCGCGGGCCCATATCGACGCCTTCAACGCGGACAGCGGTGAGCATCTGTGGCGGACCTACTCGATCCCGGCCCCGGGCGAACCAGGTAGCGACACCTGGAAGGGCAATACCGAAGCCTGGAAGCATGGCGGCGGTTCGTTCTGGCAGACCGGTTCCTATGACCCGGCGACCAACCTGACGATCTGGGGCACCGGGCAGCCGGTTCCGATGTATGATCCGGAATATCGTCCGGGCGACAATCTGTTCACCAACTCCACCATCGCCTTCGACGTCAACACCGGCAAGATGAAATGGTACTTCCAGTACACGCCCGGCGACTTCATGGACTATGACGAAGTCGGTATCAGCCAACTGATCGACACCAAGGTGAACGGCGAGGATCGGAAGATCGTCGCGCACTTCGGCCGCAACGGCTTCTTCTATACGCTCGATCGCAGCAATGGTCAGTTCATCGCCGGCCAGCAATATGCCGAGAAGGTCAATTGGACGAGTGGCATCGATCCAAAAACCGGCAAGCCGGTCGAGTATAATCCGAACAGCGAATTGCAGACTTATAAGTTCGGCGCGGCCTCTCGGCGGCAGCAAAACAAGATCGAGGATTGCCCGAATATCCAGGGCGGCGTGAACTTCTTCCCAACCTCCTACAGCGCTCGTACCCATCTTTCCTACGGGGCCGGCCTTGAGGGCTGCTCAAACATCATAGTCGATGCCAATGCCGACGCAGGGACGAAGCCCGAGGGCGCGCCAGGCCATATCTGGTTCGGCGGTGCCTCCTCGAATGCCGAGCAAGTCAAAGGCAGCGTGACCGCCATGGATCCCGCGACAGGCAAGAAATCGGCTCAGGAGTCTCTGCCTAATGCCAGCTACTCCGGTGTCGTGGCGACAGGTGGCGGGTTGGTGTTCACGACGACCGTCGACGGTACCATCTACGCCTTGGACGACGTCTCGCTGAAGCCGCTTTGGAGCTTCAATGCCGGCTCGCTCAGCTCCGCGCCGCCAATGACCTACTCGGTGAACGGCAAGCAGTACGTCGCGGTGCTGATCGGTGGAAGCGTTATTGTCAGGGACATGTTGAACAAGACCCCTGGCTACCAAGACCTGCAGAACACATCGATGCTGTATGTGTTCAGCCTCTGACGTTTGCTAGCGACGATCATGCTCCGCGAAAGCGGAGCATGACGAACCTTCCAATGACTGAGTTATGAATGGCCCGCCATTGCAAGCGGGCCAATTTTTTGCGGCGTCCGGTTTACTTCGCGGGGTAGGCGTCGCAACGATCTCCCGCGCTGGCTTTGAAGAAATCGACGCACTCGCCCCGCGTGATGGGTCCCGCTCCTTTGATCTTGGTCGCGATATAGTCGGCCAATGCGTCAATCTCGTAGAGTTGCAGCGTGTCTTCGGCGCGAACGGGGACGTCGTCGCCGAGATCCTCGGCCGTCATGTCGTAGCAGCGCTTATCCGTATAGGCGAAGCGGTCAAAATGCGGCATCGGGGTTCCCGGTCGACCACATTGAATGACCATTCGGATCTGATCGCGGGTGAGTTGCGTCGCGCGCAACGAGGCCGCCAGGCCCGATGAATGCAAGCCGCCATTGCCATCTCCGGCCCAGCCGTGACACTGCGGGCACTGCGCCTTTTCCGACCAGATCCTCTGTCCGTCGGCCACGCTGCTGCTGTCTCCGGCAGCCGCTCGCCCAGCGAGGCCGGCAACGACCGCCAACGCAACGATCGCGGCGAAGCCCGCAGTCTTGGACCTAGCGCCGAAATAGGTTGTTTCATTCCGCATGGATTTCCTCCTCGTGGATATGTGCGATGTGTCGCCAATCTTTAAGGACGATCGACCATGATGCCCGCACCTCTACGAAAAGTGCTCGGCCTGACGAACTGCCCTTGCCAGAGGCCAACCTTCTTTTCCTTGGCCGCCGCCTCGGCAGCGACATAGTCCGGCGTGTCGCCAGGGCGAGCGACGGCGAAACCCTGCTCGACGAGTTGCTGATTGATGCTCTGGCCGTTCACGCTGCAGCGCGCCAGCAACCGGCCATAAATATCGGGTTCGCCAACCGGGTCGCAGGTCACCGGCCCTTCGTCGAGCATTCTCTGAAGATCGTCGACTGCCGCCGACCAACACGCCCATGGTTTGCCGTTTAAGGTGCAAGTTTGCTTGCGCATCACCGAGTCGATGCCAAACAGCATGAAACGTTGGTCGTTGATCTCGATGATGGTCGAATCGATCGCTCTACCATGTCCGGACACCTGGCTTGCCACAGCCGGGGTGGCACAGGTGGCAATTGTCAGCACCAGAAGTGCCCTGATCATGTTTCTCTCCCGACACGACACCAACCTGTGATTGGATGGCCAACCGCCAAGTTGTTGTTTATAGCCTTTGGCGTAGCATAAGGGTGGTTACACTCCGGGCGCAATCAGGTCGATGAACCGGTGATGCAGTTTCAAGGAGTTCTCTCGACAATGCGCGATTCCCGCTTGCCTCTGTGGCGGTGTGTTGCACTTGCGCTGCTGTGCGCTGCCGCTGCGGCGATGGCGGAGAACGCGCCGGCGGACGCGGGAAGTTCCGCCGCGCGCCAAGCATTTCTCGCTGGTACAAGCAAGAATTGTCCCGGCTGCGACCTGCGCGGCGTCAGGCTGAAGCGACGCGATCTGAGTGGTGCCGATCTGACCGGTGCCGATCTCACCAATGCCGTCCTGCATGCCGCACGGTTGACCAACGTGAAACTTGGCCGTGCCAAACTGCATGACGCCAACCTCAATAAGGCAGACATGAAACGCGCCATATTGACCGGCGCCGATCTTACCGGGGCGCTGCTGTACGCAACGGACCTGAGCGGTGCTAAACTCGATGGCGCGACGATGACCGAGGTGCATATGGCGCACGCTCGTCTGACCCACGCGGATCTGCGCGACGCGGATCTCTCACGCTCGACGGCTATGAAAGCCGAACTTCCCGACAGTGATCTTTCCCATGCCCGGTTGAAGCATACCGATCTCAACGGTGCGAACCTCAGCCGCTGTAATCTGACGGATGTCCTGGCAGACGGTGCCGGCTTTGTCGAAGCACGCTTCCGGAACGCCAAACTGAACAGGATTTCCGCCAATGACGCCGACTTTTATAAGGCCGATCTTTCCGGTGCCGACCTGACTGACGGCGATTTCCGCAGCTCGCGCCTGGAAAGGGCTGACCTTGACGGGGCTGTTACCACCGGCATGAAGACCCAAGGCGCGCTGCTCGTCGACGGCACCATCGGGCAGTAGAATCTGCGTTACTTCGAGCCGGAGTTCGCCAGGGGCACCGACGCGTCGTACATCTCGAACCGCGTCGAACTCTCGAATGCCTGCAATTGAGCCTTGCCGGTAGCCGGGTCCATGAATTGCTGACCCTTCTTCTGGAACAGACGCTGCTCAAGAATCATGTGCACGCCTGACACGGTCTTCTCGCAGTGATTTTTGACAAACCGTGACCCAACCGGCTTTTCGCCTTCATCCGGCGGCAAGTCCGTGCAGGTCCAACCCTCATCACCGAAGCGCTGGCGCAGGAAATTGCCCAGTTCCCAAAATTCAAGGCGATCACGCGAAACGTCCTGCCTCGGATCGGTCACCATCCGCTCGCCGCGCACCCGGCCTGCATCATCGAACAGCACGGATGCAACGACCGGGAACTCGAACACGGTCGTGCCGGAGTACATCTTGATCTCCGGCTTGTTGTCCAACGCGCGCGCTTCGTATTCAAGTTCATCGTCGTACGCGAAGTAGACCTCACGCAGTCCCGAAGCATCCGGTTTGCAGGTCTTGAACGCGGCGAAATTCGGCAGAGGAATTGACGGTGGACCGCCATTCGTGCCGCATGCGTAATCTATATACTCGTCCGGGATGGCAGACGCGGCATCCCCCAAATGAATGTCCCAGATGCTGAACCGCTTGGGCTTTTCTTGCGCCTGAAGCACGACGACCGGCGCCAGCCACGCAAAAAACATCACAAGCCATCCAGCCGCACGCAGCGCCAGCCTCATTGCATTCGTCCTTTGATAGGCCCGACCGCCGGAGGACGGCAGGGCTCAGAACCGACACGCGGTCTCCGGCGCGTCGATGCCCAGCGTGTCCAACACGTTCGTCTGATGCAGGAATTGAGGCAACGGCGCCCGATCAATCACCGCATCGGCCGTGCTGAGCAACACGGGGGCCCGAAGCTGATGATCCCACGCCCGGAAGCTGCCAGGATTGCCCTTGACGGTATCAAGATTAAGTTTGTCGCTCAGCAAAAACGTCTTCACCGCGTCAAAATCAGTGGAATGTGACCGCACCGTCGCCTGGGTGACTGCCTTCACCGCCTCCCACGCCGCCCAATCGGCACCATTCATGCGACGCGCCGGCGACGCTTTTTCAAAGCGATGCTGCAGTTGCACCGCGGCGTCCCGGTCCCAGGTCCAGGACCAGGCCGTCGGCATCAATCCGGCGCTGCCGACCACGGGCCGGGGAAGGCTCGTCTGATAGGCAACGTAACGCGCGAAGTCGCCACTGCTATCGGCCACATAAACCACGTCGTAGCGCGTGCCTGTCGTCATTAGGGCAATATTGGTCTCGGCCCGGTTCCGTGGGTCGTTAGAGAGCACGAATGGCTTGGTTTCGACGATTTTCGCACCAAATTTTTTGGTCGAGCGCTGCAGGGCCGCCACCATGGCGGCATCCTCTTGGGCCGATCCCTGCAGGACAAGGATCTGCGGCCATTGCTTGAACACCAGATATTGCACGAGAGCATCTGAAAGCATCGCGTCGCTGGGATAGGTGTGCAGGACATTTGCCGCACAGTCCGCACCGCGCAGCGCATCGTTCGGGGATGACACGTTGAACAGCATCACCGGCTTGCCCATCAGGCGGTGCGCAAGGTCCCGCAGGGCATCGGCGGGCAGATCGGCAACAACGAAATGAACGTCGTCGGATCCAACCCACTCCGAGACCTGCTGGAAGAGCTCGTCGACCGACTTCACGGTCGCCTTTTCCATGCTGAAGTCGACCTTGATGACCCGCCCGACGGCGCGCGCATCCGCCAACGCCACCTCGCTTCCATGATAAGGACGCCCGAGGTCGGGAAACACGATTCCCGAACGAGCGTCGTTTTCGGCATAGCGTGGATCATCCGCCAGCTCGACATAGCCGAGCTTCATCGGTTTTGCGGGGGTTGGTTCGGAATAAGCGGGGTTGCAGGGCGATAGCGCGCCGATGCCAATCGCCATTGCCGCCGCCAGCAGCAGCCCGCGTGCGCCTTCAATCATCAACCTGGACCGTGTGTGGAACCCGACCGACCGGCACCGACCGAAGCGCCTTGCGACTTGCCATGTCCACGATCGAGACATCATCGCTCAATCCATTGGCGACATAAAGTGTCTTCTCATCCGGGCTTAGGGCAACCCCCCAGGCTCGGCTGCCAACCAGCACGTAGTCCTCGATTTTCCGTGTCGCCGTGTCGACAAAGGCGATATGGTTGGCACGCCCGAGCGCTATGATGGCGGTCTTCCCATCCCGGGTCATGGTCATGCCAACGGGTGTGACGTCGACCTGGCGGAAGCCTGGCGGCACGAAGTCGATGTTCATCGACACCTGGTTGGTCAAACGATCGATGATCGAGACCTGCCCGGACAACTCGTTCGACACCCAGAGCTCCTTGCCGTTCGGCAACAGCAGGAAGCGTCTTGGCCGCGTGCCAACGATGATGTTGTCTGTCACCACCCCGGCGCCCAGGTCGACAACGTGCACCATATCGGTCACTTCGGAAGTGACGTACAGCGTTTTTCCATCGCGGCTTATAGCGATGCCTTCCGGTTCGGCCCCAGTGGCGATCTCGCGCATGATGATCTTGTCGGCGATGCTGATCTCCTGAACCACCGATCCTTCCTCGTTGGAAACGTAGATCTCCTTCTCGTCACGGCTGAGCTTGAACATCTCCGGGCTGGATCCGGTTGGAATGTGATCAACCACCTTCAGCGTCGCCACGTCGATCACGTCGATCACGTCGTCGTCGCCGCAGGCCACCAGAAGCTGTTTGCGGTCGTCACGAAACTGCATGTCCCGCGGACGGTGGGAGGTTTCGATCCACTTGACCATCCGGTAGCCCTGCTTGGGATCGATAACCGCGACGTTGTTCGTCTTCTCGTTGCTGACGAAAACATATCCTGTACCGTTGGCTTCCGCCTGCGCCGACAGGGCAAGCAACAGCGACAACCCGAGAAGGCCGCGCCGCGCCAGTGCTGCGTGATCAAACATAGGGTAGTGCAACAACCATGAAGTCCTGGTGCGGGACCGATTTGACGCCTGCTTTTATCTGAGGCTGTGCTTGACGGATATCAATTGTGTCGAACTCTACGGCAACCCTAGTGCAGCGGTCGTCGCAACCCCTTGGGTAAATCGGACCTGTCACGTTGTTTCCCCCAAGCCGCCAGCTGAACCTCAGCCATCAAGATGGCTCAGCAAGGATCAATTTCTATGCCCTTCCCGCCCAATAGCGGGCGTGGTGACAGGCGCGCCGTCAATTCATATCAATCGGCGGATATTCACGGAACACGTTCGCGCCGGTAACCAGAATATGCTGGGTGAACGTGCGCCGCGGAACGGTCTCACCCCGCAGCATGCGCAGTGCCAGCGGCAGCACATCATAGCCGTAACGATCCATGTAGTAGGCGACCGAACCCAGGATCACGCTGGCACGGTTCGTCGGATCGATTTCCTTTTTCTCGTGCGCGCCGCCATGGACGCTGCGGTCTAGGCCTTGGCTGACAATCACGCAGTCGTTAATCCGCACTGCCAGTTCCACCGCGTTCCTCGCCCATAGCGCGGTGGAATCATCCAGCGTGGCGACCAGAAGTTTTTGCCTCGGGTGCTGCAGCATGTATTTCGTCAGCAGGCTATCGCCCTTTTGCGGTTGTCCGCCGCTGTCCAGCATGGTCGGCTCGACGTCAGGCAGCTCCGCGCGCAGACCCTCGGTTATGCCTTTGATCCGCAGTGCGACCGCATCGCTCGGGTCGCCCACATCCCCCAGGATTGCAGCTACCACCGCTTCGTCGGGCCAGCTTTGCTTGGTGAAAGCACCAAGCGCCTGTCCGGCAATCCGCCCGGCCGCCAGATTATCAGCGCCATAAAGCGGTGCATCGCCGACGGGATAGTTGATGGCAAGCACCGGAATGCCGGCCGCGGCTGCCCGGCGGGCAATTTCCGGGTTGGCGGCGGTTTCCGCATTATACTCGATCAGCAGATCGACTTTTCGGCTGATCGCGTCGGCGGCGTTGGAAACGGCAGTCTCCCCGTCCCCCGCATTATCGTAGTACGTGATGTCCACCGGCAAGGTACGGGCGGCGAGTTCAAAGCTGCGGCGAACGTCGAAGCCGGTAAACCCTAAACCCTCGATGCGCACCCCTGGGGAGTCATTGATATTGGCGAAAGCAATGCGATACGGCGTGGTTGCGGCCCGCGTCGTCGCCGGAGCAAAAGCCGCGCCGACAGCCCCGGCAAGCAGATGCCGGCGTCCCAGACGGAACGCCGGCACCGGCGGAGCCAAGCAAAGGGTCAGCGGATCGCCTCGATGTTGACGAAGTTACCGGTGAAACCAACCGCCCTTGGCACCGTCATGTTCAGGAAAAACGTTGCTCGGCCGTCCTTCTGCGCCGCCTGGGCGATCATGTCGGTACGCACGTTCTCAACGATATGAATGCCATTGTTGGGGATCAGGAAGACGTGAACCGGGATCGCCTGAGAAGGATCTTCCGACGGCCACACCTCCACCGCGAAGTTATCGGCGCCGATCAGCACCACCTTCTGATCCGCCAGCCACTTGGCGGCTTCCATGCCGATCCCGGGCTCGGAGGCATTGTAGACCGCGTTCATCGCGGGAAACTGCAGGAACAGATCCTCCCAGCCCGTATTGAGGAAGACCGCGTCACCTTCCCGCAACGTGACATTGTACATCTTAAGCCCGGCCTGAATATCGGCCGCGGTGATCAGCGTGCCGCCATCCAGGCAATCGCCCTTGCAATTGGGATTTTTCTTCAGCTTGCCGGCGTCCTTGAAGACGCGCACCAGGTCGATGATCACGCCGCGGGTGGCAAAGCTCTTCAGATTCTCAAGGCCAAGCTTCTTCAGGCCGTTCTGGGTGACGTATTTCCCCATCGGGGTCTGGTTATAGTAGCAGTCCTTGATGCCGATATGGCCCATCCCGTCGAAATGGGTGCCGACATGGCTCTGACTGAGCCAGGTGTCTTCCATATAGGTTGCCTGATTCTTGCCCAGTTCGGCACCTGGCACGAGTCCCGTTGCAGTCAGAATGTCCTTCGAGAAGCGCGTGCCGAACAGCGGAATACCGTCCACCAGGACGTTCGCCATGGGAATGACTTCGCCGCTTTTGATTTCCGCCGCGGCGGCCTTGGTGACCGCTGGGGTGATACGATTGCTCGCGCCGGTCTGATCGTCGGGCCCGAACGGAGATGGTTGGATCAGCGTCTTGCAGTCAGCTTGAGCGAACGCGCGCCGGATACGCCGATCGCGAGAGCGGCGGCCAACGCGGCCTGAGTCGTGAGCCTCTTTAGTTTCATTTGTTTCCCCCTCAAGTAGGCCTGCCTCGGCGGGACCAGCGCCCCTGCCGCTACGCTGACACCTTACATTTCCAAAACATTAAGTTTTTTAAACCCACGCCCCGATTTTGTCAAACTGCCAGGATAGCCGCGATGCGCCACCAGTTGGTATCGTTACGCTCGAAAGCGCTGCTCACACAAACTTGCTGTCCAGTTGGCCCTACCTGGGCGGCGGGCCAAAATAGTAGATCCGGCTGCCGCCACCCAGTTCCGCATCACCCATGGTCGCGAAGGAGACAGCGCCATTGCTACCAGCCGAGGTGACCGGATTGAGTGCGAACGGCGGCAGCGTCCCACCATCGGGCAATTTCTGCCCGGCCAGCACGAGCCGGCTCAGTGTGCCGGCCTGCCAGGTGAATATGCCGATCGGCGCCGGCCCGTCGTCGATCGCCGCGACGAAGGCGACCCTTCCGGCCGAACCCGCGCTGGGCCATTCGCCGAAACCGGCGAACCTGCCGCCGCCGGGGGCGGGATCGCCAGCCGCGGCGATCACCGTCTGGCCCGAGGTGTTGACCTTCATGACCGCCTCGGCCCGATCGGTGCCACGGCCAAGATGCACGCCGAACGCAATGTTGTCATCGTCGTCGATCGCCAGCCGCTCGGAAAAGCGCAGGATCATGCGGCCGTCGGGCGCCAGCGCGCCGGCACCAACCAGCATTTTCAGGTCCCGTGTTCCGGTCACGAAGATGCCGCCCAGGGCAGGACCGTGGTCCAACGTCACGGCAACCGCGATGACGCCCCGGTTGTTGATCGCCGGCAGTCCGAACTGGTCGAAAAAGCCGCCGCCCAGGTATGGATCGCCCTCCGCCAGCAGCTTGCGAAGGCGTCCATTGCTGTACAGGTAAAGCGCCTCGAAGGTATTCCGCCCGTGCCGCACGGTGGCGATGAACGCGATCTCATCGCGGTTGTTCAACGACGGCGTATCGAATTCGACGAAGGTGCCGCCGATCACCCCGGGTGCGTCCCCGCCAACCAGGGCAATGATCTGCAGCGTGCCGTCCTTGACCATGAAGATGCCCTCGGCCGACTTGGCCAAACTGATGGCCGCGCCAAACGCGACGCTGCCGGAATCGTTCAGCGACGGCATCGGATGCTGGGCGAACTGGGTCAGGATTCCGCCGCCCGGCACGCTGTCACCGACCGCGGCCAGCTTGGTGATGTGCCCGCCGCCGGCCAGGAAGATCCCCTCGGTTGCCCTGTTGCGCAGGATGGTGGCGTAGAAGGCGACCTGGCCGCTTGCGTTGACCGGGGCGACGATCGGCTGAGACGTTACATCGAACCGGTCGAAGGTGCCGCCGATCGGCGTCACCTGCCCGGTTCCGACAATCCGGCGCAGCACCGGCGGCGACGGCGCTGGCGGCTCGTCTGGCTTCGGCGGCACCGGGTGGGACAGGCAGGCCCACAGCACGCATGCCCACAGCACCGCCGATGCGCCAATCGCCACCCGAAGACGGGCCAGGGCACCACGCAACAGCAGACCGCCGATGCCGCGCCTGGCCATAAGCTGGCCGCCCTGGCTCATCACGCCACCCGCTTCAGTTCAGCATCATGCCAGCCTTCAGGGTGGAGATGTCGTGCCGGATCATCTCGATATACGTGCCGGCCTCGCCATCCGGCGGCGACAGCGCGTCACCATACAGCGTGCCGCCGATCACCGCCCCAGTCTCCTTGCTGATCCGTTCCATCGCCCGCGGATCGGTGATGCTGTCCAGGAACAACGCCTTCACATGTTCCCGCCGGATCTGGTCGGTCAAACGCGTCAGATCGGCCGCCGACGGCTCCGACTTGTTGGTCCAGCCGTTGACCGAGATCAACGTGATGTCGAAGGTGCGGGCAAGATACTCCATCGAATCATGCGACGCCAGCACGCGCCGCTTGGCGGGCGGCACGGCGGCCATTTGGGCGTGTGCCCACTTGTCCAGATCCCGCAGTTGCTGGGTGTAGGACGCAGCCCGGTTGCGGTAAGTGTCGGCATTGGCCGGATCAATCCGCGCCAACGCCTCGGTGATGTTCTTCACGTAGATGATGCCATTGTGCGGCGTCATCCAGGCGTGCTGATCGAGCATCGTGGCCTTCGGCTTGCCGCCGATTGGATGCTCGTCTTCCGCGGCGAGCGCCTGGACGCCGCGCGAGACGATCACCTTCGTGCCGGCGAACTTGGCCTGCTTCATCAAGTTCTCCAGCCAGGGCTCAAAGTTGTCGTTGAGGCCGTTCATGAACAGGATCCGCGCGTTGGCCAGCTTTGGCACATCGGCGGCGGTCGGCTCATATTCCTCGGTATCGCCGCCCGGGCCGACGATGGTGACCAGATCGACCAGGTCGCCGGCCACGTTGCTCACCATGTCGCCGATCACGCTGAAGGTGGCGACGACCTTGATCTTGTCCGCCGCGGCCGCGGCGCGCGGCAGCATCAGGATGATGCCGAACGCCAGCAGCACCAGCGCGGCACGAAAAACCCCTCTCATCGATCGTTCCCCCGGCTTCTTGTTGTGCGGATGTGGTTCGCCGTTGCCGACGCCAGCAGCGAAACACCATACAGCGCTCCGGCGGCCATGACGATGGCCGGCCCCGACGGCAGATTGCGATGGTACGACAGCAACAGTCCGGCATACGAGGACAGCATTCCCACAGCCGAGGCCAGGGCGATCATCACGCCTGGCCGGTTGGTCCAGCACCGCGCCGCCGCCGCCGGCAACAGCATCGGCCCGATCGCCAGCAAGGTGCCGAACGCCTGGAAGCTGACCACCAGATTGAACAGCACCAGCGCCATGAACAAGCCGCGCATGCCGTGTCCGCCGACCATGCGCAGGAACACCGGATCGAACGAATCGACCGCCATCGGGCGATAGAAGATCGCCAACAGCAGCATCGTCAGGCTGCTGACCGTGGCAATCTGCAACAACGCGCTCGTATCGATCGCCAGCACCGTGCCGAACAGCACCCGCACGGTATCGACATTGCTGCCGAAGAACGCCACCAGCGTCACGCCCAGCGCCAGGGTCACCAGGTAGAACGCCACCAGGCCGGCATCATGGCGCGCCGGCCGGCTGCGCCCCAGCAGTCCGGTCAGACCGGCCACCACGGTGCCGCTCGCCAGGCCGCCTAGACTGAGCGCCGTCAGCGAATGCATGGAAAAGACGAAACCCAACGCCGCGCCGGGCATGACGGCGTGCGACAGAACGTCGCCATCGAGCGCCATCCGCCGCAACAGCAACAAGACGCCGAGGGGACCGCTCGACAGCGCCAGCGCCAGGCAGGCGACCAGCGCAATGCGCATGAACGTGAAGCCCTCGAACGGGCCGACCAGCAGGGCATAGAGCGACAGGGTCATGCGAAAATCAGCGTTTTCGCCAGGTTGGCGTCGGTCAGCACGGTGCTGGTGTCGCCCCAGGCGACCGGACTGCGCGCCAGCAGCAGCGTCGACGGGAAGTGCGCCCGCACCTGGTCGAATTCGTGCATGACGGCGACGATGGTGCGTCCCTCCTCATGCCAGCGCGCCATCAACGCCAGCAAGGCGTCCCGGGTGCGGACATCGACGGCGGCGAACGGTTCATCGAGCAGCATCACCTCGGCTTCCAGCAGCAACAGGCGCGCGAAAAAGGCGCGTCGCAACTGGCCGACCGACAGCTCGCCGATGCGCCGGTGGATGTGATCCAGCAGCCCAACGGCGCCGACCGCCTCGGCCACGCGATCGGCAACGGCACTTGACGAGGCGCGGAATGCCCCGAAGCTGCGCCACAGACCCAGCCCCACCAGTTCGGCCACGGTGACGGGAAAGTCGCGATCAAGCTCGGTCTGCTGCTGCAAGTAGGCCATCCGCCGGCGCCCGCGCGCCGGACAGACGACCGTGCCCCGACTGGGCCGGATAAGGCCGGAGAGCACATTCAGCAACGTGCTTTTGCCCGCACCATTCGGTCCCACCACCGCGGTCAGGCTGCCGGCCGCGAAACAGCCGCTCACGTCGTCCAGTGCCACATGCCGGCCCAAGCGGACCTGGACGTTCCGCACCTCGATCCCGTTCGGCTCACTCGGCGGCGAACCCGGGCGATCCGGCCGGCCGGCCACGGCGCCGAACCACCCGCGTATCGTCCCGGCGGCCTCGCCGATGGCGGCCGCGCCCGAGGCAGGCAGAATGGTCACTCGCGTTGCCGCCGACCCGCGGCAGGGTGGAGGAGCCAGCGATCTGAGTTGAGACTGCCCATGCGGGCGCATTATTCTGCGGATCGCCGATCATGCCAATTGCCCTGACCGTGGCGGCAATGCAACGAACACCGCACGCCAACATCGAAGCCCACACAGTCACGGCGGTAGAAGCCAACCCACTGCCGACCGCGCCACGAGTGACGCCGCCGCGCAGTCACCGAGCCACCACACCATCGCCGTGGTGATCTCGCCCGCCGCCTTCGCCCGTTTAAGAACGCGCTATGGTGAGTCAAGCTGGCGTGGATTTCGAGAACCGGAGCGGAGCGGCCTGGCGGCCGTGAGCACCGGAAGCGCAGAAAGCCGCGTCGGATGACCACCATAGTAGCGTTATCAAGCGGGCGCTTAAAATTCCAGCAGGTTTTCCCGCAGGGTCGCGTGCGCGTAGGCGGTGCGCATCAAGCCTCGTCGTTGCAGTGCGGGCACCAGCCCGTCCGCGATCTCCACGAGATAGCGGCGGCTGACCCGAAGCACGGGCGTTGCAATCAGAAAGCCATCGCCGCCAACGTAGTCCATGACCTCGGCCATCTGGTCGGCGACCTGATCCGGTGCGCCGATTAGCTCCACCGAGGAGACCAGGCCGCCGGCGCCCCCGATCGCCAGCTCGCGCAGGGTCTTGCCGCTGCCCCATTCCTGGAACTTGTCGAGCGAACCCTGTTCGCCGTTGGTCACCAGTCGCTCCGGCAACGGTGCATCGAGTTCAAACCTCGCGAAGTCGATCTCCGTGATGGCCGAAATCGAGGCAAGGATGTCGGTGATGAAGTGTGGCTCGGAGACCATACGGTTCTGCTTCTCGCGCGCGTCCGCCTCGGTCTCGCCGACGGTCGGTGTCACGCAGAACAGCACCTTGACGTCGTCCGGGTCGCGCCCGGCCTTCGCGGCGCGCGTGCGGATGTCGTCACGGAAGGCTTTCATGCTCTCGGGTCCGCCGGCGATGGAGATGACGGAATCCGAATGCAGTGCCGCGAAGTCGCGCCCACGCGGGGACCCGCCGGCCTGCACGAAGACCGGCCGGTGCTGCGGTGAGGGTACCGTATTGAGCGGCCCGCGCACCTTGTAGAACTTTCCGACGTGGTCGATTGGCCGCACCTTCGCATGATCGGCATAGATCCCGGCTTCGCGGTCAACAACCACGGCGTCGCTGTCCCACGATGCGAACAGTTTCTTGACAACGTCGAGGTATTCGTCCGCCATCTCGTAGCGCAGGTCGCGTGGCGGCAGCGTGTCGAGGCCGAAATTCTGCGCCGCCAGGTCTTCCGCGCTGGTGACGATGTTCCAGCCGAACCGACCGCCAATCAGGCTGTCGATCGTCGAGCACAGCCGAGCCAGCAGGAAGGGTGGATAGGCAAGGGTGGACAGGGTTGCCACCACCCCGAGCCGCGAGGTCGCCATGCCCATGGCCACGGCCAGTGGTGCCGGATCATGCTTCGGAACCATCATTGCGTTTCGCAGGGACATCTCCGTCGTGCCGCCAAACGCCTGGGGCACCATCAGCTTGTCTTCTATCATGATGTAGTCGAAACAGGCCCGCTCCAGCGTCTGGGCCATCTCGATGTAGAACTTGCCGTTCCAGGGTGAGCCGCCATTGCCGAATGGCGTCCGCCATTCGTCGGGCGTGAAATTCATGAACCAGCCCAGATGGAAACGCTTTGCCGCCAAATCATCATCCTTGTTGGGCAGTCCGCGAACGCCGGCTCGTGTGGGGGTCTGCCTGGCCGTTGCAACATACGTACCGCCCTTTGTCGCCGTCTACCATCCCACGCTCGGACCATGACTGCTGGCCCGCCCGTTAGCCCGCAGGCCGCAATCCCCGCCCGACCCTTGCTTTGGCCGCTCCATCCGTCAAGGCCAGCCGCCGTCATCTTATTCCACGTAACAGACACGATCGGCCCGCCTCGGCGCTTGACTCGCCCGGTCCGGGCTTCTAGGGATCGCGCCCTCGGCCGACCCCGGGCAACCGGATGGGCGATCGTCTGTTCGCAGGCATACCGACGCATGCGGCGCCGTCTTCCGTCCGGAGGGCTTAGGCCGTCTGTCCTCCGTCAACCCCGCTGGATGGGACTGCGTCCCATGCCGGCGGGTTTTGCCTGTTAATCGACGCTCTCACCAACCCCCCGCGGCGAAGCGCGAACGGAGAAGAGAAAGAGGTCCATGCCGACCATCAACCAGCTTATCGCCCATGGGCGCGAGCGGCCGAAGACACGGAACTCGGTTCCGGCCCTGCAAGGCTGCCCGCAGAAGCGCGGCGTTTGCACGCGCGTCTATACGACGACGCCGAAGAAGCCGAACTCGGCGCTGCGCAAGGTCGCCAAGGTGCGGCTGACCAACGGCTATGAGGTCGTCAGCTACATCCCCGGCGAAGGCCATAATCTGCAGGAACACTCGGTGGTGCTGATCCGCGGCGGCCGCGTGAAGGACCTTCCGGGCGTGCGGTATCATATCCTGCGCGGCGTGCTGGATACCCAGGGCATCGCCAAGCGTCGTCAGCGCCGGTCGCTGTATGGCGCGAAGCGGCCGAAGTAAGGGGCCGATCGCATGTCTCGCCGTCACCGCGCCGATAAGCGCGAAATCCTGCCGGACGCCAAGTTCGGCGACGTCGTCATCAGCCGTTTCATGAACGCGCTGATGTACGACGGCAAGAAGTCCGCCGCCGAGGGCATCGTCTACAACGCGCTCGACGTGCTGAAGCGCCGTGGCGGCCAGCGGCCGATCCGGTGCGCATGTTCCATGAGGCGCTGGACAACGTGAAGCCGGCGGTCGAGGTCCGCTCGCGCCGCGTCGGCGGTGCCACTTATCAGGTGCCGGTCGAAGTCCGCACGGAACGGCGGCAGGCGCTGGCGATCCGCTGGATCATCGATGCCGCCCGCAAGCGCGGGGAGCACACGATGCAGGACCGGCTGTCGAACGAACTGCTGGACGCGGTGAACAACCGCGGTTCGGCGGTGAAGAAGCGTGAAGATACCCATCGGATGGCGGAGGCCAACAAGGCCTTCAGCCACTACCGCTGGTAGGCGACTGGTAGGCGTCAGCACAAACCCAACAGGTCCGTTGCTGGATCCACGGAGATGACGATGGGTAAGGCGAAATTCGAGCGGAACAAGCCGCACTGCAACATCGGCACGATCGGCCACGTCGATCATGGCAAGACGTCGCTGACCGCGGCGATCACCAAGGTGCTGGCGGAAACCGGCGGCGCCACCTTCACGGCGTACGACCAGATCGACAAGGCGCCGGAAGAGAAGGCGCGCGGCATCACCATCTCCACCGCGCACGTGGAATATGAGACGGCGAACCGCCACTACGCCCACGTCGACTGCCCCGGCCACGCCGACTACGTGAAGAACATGATCACCGGCGCCGCGCAGATGGACGGCGCCATCCTGGTGGTGTCCGCCGCCGACGGCCCGATGCCGCAGACCCGGGAGCACATCCTGCTCGCCCGCCAGGTCGGCGTGCCGGCGCTGGTGGTGTACCTGAACAAGATCGACCTGGTCGACGATCCGGAACTGGTCGAACTGGTGGAGATGGAACTGCGCGAACTGCTGTCGTTCTACGAGTTCCCCGGCGACGACATCCCCATCATCAAGGGCTCCGCGCTGATGGCGCTGGAGGACAAGGACCGCGAACGTGGGCCATGACTCCGTCCTGGAGCTGATGAAGGCGGTCGACGCCTACATCCCGCAGCCGGAGCGCGCCACCGACCGTCCGTTCCTGATGCCGATCGAAGACGTGTTCTCGATCTCCGGCCGCGGCACCGTGGTGACCGGCCGCGTCGAGCGCGGCATCGTCCGGGTCGGCGAGGAAGTCGAGATCGTCGGCATCAAGGCGACCGTGAAGACCGTCGTGACCGGCGTCGAGATGTTCCGCAAGCTGCTCGATCAGGGCCAGGCCGGCGACAACATCGGCGCCCTGCTGCGCGGCACCAAGCGTGAGGACGTCGAGCGCGGCCAGGTTCTGGCCAAGCCCGGCTCGATCACGCCGCACACCAAGTTCAAGGCCGAAGCCTACATCCTGACGAAGGAAGAAGGCGGCCGTCACACGCCGTTCTTCACCAACTACCGGCCGCAGTTCTACTTCCGCACGACCGACGTGACGGGCGTGGTGTCGTTGCCGGAAGGCACGGAAATGGTGATGCCGGGTGACAACGTGTCGATGGACGTCGAGCTGATCGCGCCGATCGCGATGGACGACGGCGCTGCGCTTCGCGATCCGCGAGGGTGGCCGCACCGTCGGCGCCGGCGTCGTCGCCAGCATCACAGGCCTGATCACGAAACGATGCCGGCGCCTCGGCCCGATCTGGCGTGGGCGCCGGCTCTCGTTTCGGCGGGAAATTTGAAGAGCGAACGATGGACAATCAGAATATCCGCATCCGGCTCAAGGCCTACGATCACCGCGTGCTGGACAACAGCACGAAGGAGATCGTGAACACGGCCAAGCGCACGGGTGCCCGGGTTCGCGGACCGATCCCGCTGCCGACCCATATCGAGCGTTTCACCGTGAACCGCTCCCCGCACGTGGACAAGAAAAGCCGCGAGCAGTTCGAGATCCGGACGCATCGCCGGCTGCTGGACATCGTGGAGCCGACCCCGCAGACGGTGGACGCGCTGATGAAGCTCGACCTCGCCGCCGGCGTGGACGTTGAGATCAAGATCTAAGGCCATGGCCAAGTCATCTCCGCATCCCTCCCAGCCGCTCTCCGCACCGGTCTTCTGGCCAAGAAGCTTGGCATGACCCGGATCTTCAAGGACGACGGCACGCATGTGCCGGTCACCGTGCTGCACCTGGACCAGGTCCAGGTCGTCGCCGCGCGCACCGAGGAAAAGGACGGCTACACCGCCGTCCAGATCGGCTGCGGCAAGCGAAGGTGAAGAACGTCACGCCAGCCGAACCGCGGCCACTTCGCCAAGGCGAAGGTCGAGCCGAAGCAGAAGCTGGTCGAATTCCGCGTCGCGCCGGATGCGCTGCTGGAGCCGGGCGCCACCTTGTCGGCGGCGCATTTCAGCGCCGGCCAGAAGGTCGATGTCTGCGGCACCTCCAAGGGCAAGGGCTTCGCCGGCGGCATGAAGCGCTGGAACTTTGCCGGCCTTGAAGCGTCCCACGGCGTGTCGGTCAGCCATCGTCAGCTGGGTTCGACCGGTAACCGGCAGGATCCCGGCAAGACCTTCAAGAACAAGAAGATGGCCGGCCATCTCGGCGTCGAGCGGATCACCACCCTGAATCTGGAGGTGGCGGCGGTGGATGCGGAAAAAGGCCTGCTGATGATCAAGGGCGCCGTTCCGGGCAGCAAGAACGGCTACGTGCTGGTGCGCGACGCGATCAAGCGCCCGCGTCCGGCCGATGCGGCCTATCCGGCGGCGCTGATCGAAGCCCCGGCGCACGCCGCGGCGGGCTGAGGAACAGGCAGATGCAGGTCGATATCATCACGCTTGAAAACGCCGCCGGCCGGCAGCGCCGAACTGCCGGACGAGATCTTCAAGGTCGACGCCGCGCCAGGACATCATGGCGCGTGTCGTGCATTGGCAGTTGTCCAAGCGCCGCTCCGGCAACCACAAGGTCAAGGGCATGGCGGAGGTCTCCGGCACGACCAAGAAGCCGTACAAGCAGAAGGGCACCGGCAACGCCCGCCAGGGCAGCCTGCGCTCGCCGCAGTTCCGCACCGGCGGCGTGGTGCATGGTCCGGTTGTGCGCTCGCACGAATACAGCCTGAACAAGAAGGTTCGCCGCCTCGGCCTGATCTCCGCGCTGTCGCAGAAGCTGGCCGAGAACAAGCTGGTGGTGCTGGACGCCGCGACCAGCGCGCCGAAGACCGGCGAGCTGGCCAAGAAGATCAAGGCGCTGGGCTGGAGGTCGGCGCTGATCATCGACGGTGCGGTGGATGAGGGTTTCCTGCGCGCCAGCCGCAACATCCACCGGCTGGATGTGCTGCCGACGATCGGCGCGAATGTCTACGACATCCTGAACCACGACGTGCTGGCGATCACCACCGCCGGGCTCGAGGGGCTGAAGCGCGCCTGAACGGCATCGACGGCGCCGACGACGCGGCTCAGACACGATGCCCCGGACATGCCGCGGCGAACCGTCCGGCCGCGCCGAGGCATCGCCGGCGATCAGTGACGCCAGGAGAGCCGCATGACCGCCGCACTGAAAAAGCCGCTGTCGCAGAGAGGCGATGTACAGATCATCCGCGCGCCGCTGATCACCGAGAAGATGACGATTCTGTCCGAGAAGAACCAGGTCGGCTTCAAGGTCGCGCTCGAACGCCACCAAGCCGGAGATCGCCGCGGCGGTGGAGACGCTGTTCAACGTCAAGGTCCGTCGGTGAACACGTTGATCCAGAAGGGCAAGACCAAGCGCTTCAAGGGACGGCCCGGGCGTGCGCTCGGACGTCAAGAAAGCCATCGTGACGCTGGCCCCCGGCCAGTCGATCGATTTCACCACCGGCCTCGCATAAGGCACGCATCAGATGGCACTCAGGCAATTCAATCCGGTCACGGCCAGCCTGCGCGGCACCGTGCTGATCGACCGCTCCGAGCTGTGGAAGGGCAAGCCCGTCAAGGGGCTGACCGAGGGTCAGCACAGCCACGGCGGACGCAACAACCACGGCCGCATCACCAGCCGGTTCCGCGGCGGCGGGCACAAGCAGGCCTATCGCGTCGTCGACTTCAAGCGCCGCAAGTTCGACGTGCCGGCCGTGGTCGAGCGGCTGGAATACGACCCGAACCGCACCGCGTTCATCGCGCTGATCAAGTATCAGGACGGCGAACTGGCCTACATCCTGGCGCCGCAGCGGCTGAAGGTGGGCGACCAGGTCATCGCCGGCGCGCGCGTCGACATCAAGCCGGGCAACGCGATGCCGCTGGCGGCGATCCCGGTCGGCACGATCATCCACAACATCGAGATGAAGGTCGGCGCCGGCGGCAAGATCGCCCGTTCGGCCGGCACCTACGCGCAGCTGGTCGGCAAGGACGCCGGCTACGCGCAGATCAAGCTGATGTCCGGTGAGCTGCGTGTCGTGCGGTCCGAGTGCATGGCCTCGATCGGCGCGGTGTCCAATCCCGGACAACATGAACCAGAAGATCGGCAAGGCCGGCCGCATGCGCTGGCTGGGCTTCCGGCCGCACAACCGCGGCGTGGTCATGAACCCGGTCGATCACCCGCTGGGCGGTGGCGAAGGCCGCAGCTCGGGCGGCCGTCACCCGGTCTCGCCGTGGGGCCAGCCGGCCAAGGGCTACAAGACGCGCGGCAACAAGCGGACGGACAGCCTGATCATCCGCCGCCGGAACAAGGGTAAGTAAGATGGCGCGTTCCGTATGGAAGGGTCCGTTCGTCGACGGTTACCTGCTGAACAAGGCCGAGGCGGCGCGAGCGTCGTCGCGCAACGAGATCATCAAGATCTGGTCGCGCCGCTCGACCATCCTGCCGCAGTTCGTCGGCCTGACCTTCGGGGTCTACAACGGCCACAAGTTCCTGCCGGTGCAGGTGAACGAGAACATGGTCGGCCACAAGTTCGGCGAATTCTCGCCGACCCGCACCTTCACCGGTCACGCGGCCGACAAGAAGGCGAGGCGCGGCTGACATGAGCAAGCCGAAGCACGCAGCGGGGCCTGGCCGAAACCGAGGCGCAGGCGATCGTCAGCAATCTGCGGATCAGCCCGCGCAAGCTGAACCTGGTCGCCGCGATGATCCGCAACCTGCCGGCGCAGCGCGCCGTCGCCACGCTGACCTTCAGCAAGCGCCGCATCGCCGGCAGGTGAAGAAGGCGCTGCGAAAGCGCCATCGCCAACGCCGAGAACAACCACTCGCTCGACGTCGACCGGCTGGTCGTGGCGCGCGCCGAGGTGGGCCGCTCGATCGTCATGCGCCGCTTCCACGCCCGTGGCCGCGGTCGCGCCGCGCGGGTCGAGAAGTGGTTCAGCCATCTGAAGATCGTCGTCGCCGAACGCGCGCAGGACCAGAAGAGGGAGACCGCATAACATGGGTCACAAAGTCAATCCGATCGGTCTGCGCCTCGGCATCAACCGCACCTGGGACAGCCGCTGGTTCGCCGGCACCGATTATTCCAAGCTGCTGCACGAGGACTTCAAGCTGCGCAACCACCTGCGCACCAAGCTGCGCGGCGCCGGCGTGTCCCGCGTGGTGATCGAGCGTCCGGCGAAGAAGCCGCGCGTGACGATCTATGCCGCGCGGCCGGGCGTGGTGATCGGCAAGAAGGGCCAGGACATCGAGGTTCTGAAGAAGGACCTGACGAAGATGGCCAAGGCCGAGGTCTCGCTGAACATCGTCGAAATCCGCAAGCCGGAGATCGATGCGACGCTGGTGGCCGAGAACATCGCCCAGCAGCTTGAACGTCGCGTGGCGTTCCGCCGCGCCATGAAGCGGGCGGTGCAGTCGGCGATGCGTCTGGGCGCCCAGGGCATCCGGATCAACTGCGGCGGCCGTCTCGGCGGCGCGGAAATCGCCCGGGTGGAGTGGTATCGCGAAGGCCGCGTGCCGCTGCACACGCTGCGCGCCGACATCGATTACGGCTCGGCCACGGCGAAGACGACCTATGGCACCTGCGGCGTGAAGGTGTGGGTGTTCAAGGGCGAAATCCTGGCTCACGACCCGATGGCGCAGGACCGCAGGGCGGCCGAGCAGGCGCCCGCAGACGGTAGATGACGTGGTAAGGACAAGATGCTTTCTCCGAAGCGCACCAAATATCGCAAGCAGCACAAGGGCCGCATCCATGGCCTGTCCAAGGGCGGCACCGCGCTGAACTTCGGCACCTTCGGCCTGAAGGCGCTGGAGCCGGAGCGCATCACCGCGCGGCAGATCGAGTCCGCTCGCCGGGCGATCACCCGCGCGATGAAGCGTGCCGGGCGCGTGTGGATCCGGATCTTCCCGGATGTGCCGGTCTCCACCAAGCCGGCCGAGGTCCGCATGGGGTCCGGCAAGGGTTCGCCGGAATTCTGGGTCGCGCGCGTCGCCCCGGGCCGCATCATGTTCGAGATCGACGGCGTGACGCCGGAACTGGCGCGTGAGGCGCTGACGCTGGGCGCGGCGAAGCTGCCGATCAAGACCAAGTTCATCGCGCGGATCGGAGACGCCTGATGGCCAAGAACGCGCTCTACAAGGCCAGCGACGTCCGCGCGAAGACGCCGGACGAGCTGTCGGCGCCTGCTGCTGGACCTGCGCAAGGAGCAGTTCAACCTGCGCTTCCAGCGCGCCACCGGCCAGCAGGAAGGCACCGGCCGGGTGCGTGAAGTCCGCCGCGAGATCGCTCGCGTGAAAACCATCCAGGCGGAAAAAACTCGCTCCGCCTCGGCAAGTCAGTAAGGAGAAAGGGCGATGCCAAGGCGCGTCCTGACAGGACGGGTGACCAGCGACAAGATGGACAAGACCATCACGGTTCTTGTCGATCGTCGCGTGATGCACCCGCTGTACAAGAAGTTCATCCGCAAGTCGAAGAAGTATGCGGCGCACGACGAGGCGAACGTCTGCAAGGTCGGCGACATGGTGCGCATCGTCGAATGCCCGCCGATCAGCAAGCGGAAGACCTGGACCCTGGTCGAGCGCAACGGCCAGATCGTCGGCGATGCGCCCGAGGCGGCTGTCGCGATCGTCGAAGCGCATCCCGCGCCGCCCGCGCCTGCGCCGACCGTGTAAGGGAGACGGTCGATGATCCATGTAGAGACCAATCTCGAGGTCGCCGACAACTCCGGCGCGCGCCGCGTGCAGTGCATCAAGGTGCTGGGCGGATCGAAGCGGAAGTTCGCCTCGGTCGGCGACGTCATCGTCGTGTCGGTCAAGGAAGCCATTCCGCGCGGCAAGGTGAAGAAGGGCGACGTCCACCAGGCGGTGATCGTGCGCACGTCTTTCCCGGTGCGCCGGACCGATGGCAGCGCGATCCGCTTCGACCGCAACGCCGCCGTGCTGATCAACAAGCAGCAGGAGCCGATCGGCACCCGCATCTTTGGCCCGGTGGTGCGCGAACTGCGCGGCCGCAAGTTCATGAAGATCATCTCTCTCGCGCCGGAGGTGTTGTAATGGCCGCGCGTATTCGCAAGGGCGACACCGTCCTGGTGACGACCGGCAAGAGCAAGGGCCAGCGCGGCGAGGTGCTGCGCGTGTTCCCCGACGCCGAACGGCGCCATCGTGCAGGGCGCCGCCATGGCGCGCCACCACACCAAGCCGACCGGCATGGGCCAGCCGGGCGGGATCGTCGACCGTGAGGCGACGATCCATCTGTCCAACCTGAAGCTGATCGACCCGAAGAGCGAAAAGCCGACCAAGGTCGGGTTCCGCGTCCTGGAGGGCGGTCGCAAGGTCCGCGTCGCCAAGGCGACCGGCGAAGTGATCGAAGGCTAGTGCGATGAGCGGAACGAAGAACCAGCCAAGGGCGGCGGCAAGGGCTGGCGCCAAGACGGCGGCGCTCGCGGTGCCGGCGGCCCGCCGGCCGGCAAGGACGCCCAGCGCGCCGCGCGCCGGGTCGAGATCGCCGGCGTCGACAATCCCGTGGCCGCGCGCCGGCGGAACATGCCGCGGCTGCAGCAGCGCTACCGTGAGGAGGTGCGGGCGAAGCTGCGGGCCGAGTTCGGCTACGAGAACGAGATGCAGGTGCCGAAGCTGGAGAAGATCGTCATCAACATGGGCGTCGGCGAGGCGACCGGCGACCAGAAGAAGCTGGACGCCGCGGTGGCCGAACTGACCGCGATCGCCGGGCAGCGTCCGGTGAAGACGGTGGCCAAGAAGGCGATCGCCGGGTTCAAGATCCGCAAGGGCCTGCCGATCGGCTGCAAGGTCACGCTGCGCAAGGCGCGGATGTATGAGTTCCTGGACCGGCTGGTCACCATCGCCATGCCGCGGGTGCGCGACTTCCGCGGCATCACCGGCAAGGGCTTCGACGGCCGCGGCAACTTCGCCATGGGCCTGAAGGAACAGATCATCTTCCCGGAGATCAACTACGACCGGGTGGACGACATTCGCGGCATGGACATCCAGTTCGTGACCACCGCGAAGACCGATGCCGAAGCGAAGGCCTTGCTGAAGGCTTTCGATATACCTTTCGCCAACTGAGTTTTTGGAAAACCACCGGCCCCGGGTCAAGCCGGGGGCGGCAGGTTCCGGAGGATCTAAGACAGGATGGCCAAAACTTCCCAGGTCAACCGCAACAAGATGCGTGAGAAGATGGCGAAGCGCGACAAGTCGAAGCGCCAGGCGCTGAAGGACGTGCTGATGGACCGCACGCTGCCGGTCGAGGATCGCTTCAACGCGTCGCTTGAAGCTGGCGCAGATGCCGCGCAACGGCGCGTCGGTGCGGGTTCGCCTGCGCTGCGAGCTGACCGGCCGGTCGCGCGGCAATTATCGCAAGTTCAAGCTCTGCCGCATCGCGCTGCGCGATCTGGCCAGTGCCGGGCAGATCCCCGGCATGGTCAAGGCGAGCTGGTAAAGGGACGGCACGATGTCGATGTCCGATCCCGTCGGGGATATGCTGACCCGCATCCGCAATGCGCAGCGCGCGCGCCACTCCGTCTGCGTGGCGCCGGCGTCCAAGCTGCGGGAGAACGTGCTGGGTGTGCTGAAGCGCGAGGGCTTCATCCGCGGCTATGCCGCGGAGCAGCTTCGCCCCGGCGTCGCGCAACTGCGCATCGAGCTGAAGTACAACGAGGGCGAACCGGTCATCAAGGAGATCAACCGCGTCTCCAAGCCGGGCCGCCGCGTGTACGCGAAGATCAAGGAACTGCCGCGGGTCTATGCCGGCCTGGGTATTTCCATCCTGTCGACGCCGCAGCGGCGTCATGAGCGATGCCGAGGCACGCGCCGCCAATGTCGGCGGCGAAGTCCTCTGCCGCGTGTTCTAAGGGGAAGCGCGTCATGTCACGCGTCGGAAAATATCCGGTCGAAATTCCCGCCGGTGTGCAGGTCGCCATCGCCGGGGGCATGGTGACCGCCAAGGGCAGGCTCGGCGAGCTGAAGCTGCCGCTGACCGAGCTTGTGGAGGCCACGGTCGACGGCAACAAGGTCACGCGTGAAGCCGCGCAGCAACGAGACCCGCAACCGCATGATGTGGGGCACCACGCGCGCGCTGATCGCCAGCATGGTGAAGGGCGTTTCCGCCGGCTACACGAAGTCGCTGGAAATCACCGGCACCGGCTATCGCGCCGCGGTGCAGGGCAAGAACCTGGAGATCAACCTCGGCTTCTCGCATCCGGTGGTCTATCCGGTGCCGGAAGGCATCAAGATCACCTGCGAGCGGCCGACCTCGATCAAGGTCGAAGGCGTGGACAAGCGCCTGGTCGGCCAGGTCGCCTCGGAAATCCGCGCGTTCCGTCCGCCCGAGCCCTACAAGGGCAAGGGCGCGCGCTACACCGACGAAACCATCCGGCGCAAGGAAGGCAAGAAGAAATGAGCGCCAAGCAGGATCTCGCCAACCGCCGCCGGAGCCGGCTGCGCTACCAGATCAGGCAGAAGTCGCACGGGCGGCCGCGCCTGTCGGTGTTCCGCTCGGGCAAGAACATCTATGCCCAGGTCATCGACGATGCGCAGGGCCGCACCGTTGGCCGCGGCCTCGACGCTGGACGCGGACGCTGAAGGCCGACGCTGAAGACCGGGCGCCGACAAGGCCGCCGCCGCGGCGGTCGGCAAGCTGGTCGCCGAACGCGCGCTGGCGGCCGGCGTCAAGCAGGTGGTCTTCGACCGCGGCGCCTATCTGTATCACGGCCGGGTCAAGACCCTGGCCGATGCCGCCCGCGAAGGCGGGCTGGACTTCTAAAGGAACGCATACGTGAATGGCACGTGAACCGAGAGAAGGTGGCGGCCGGGGCCGGGATCGCGACCGCGGTCGGCGACCGCGAACCCGATGACGGCATCATCGACAAGCTGGTCACCATCAACCGCGTCGCCAAGGTGGTGAAGGGCGGACGCCGCTTCGCCTTCGCCGCCCTGGTTGTCGTCGGCGACCAGAAAGGCCGCGTCGGCTACGGCGCCGGCAAGGCGCGCGAGGTGCCGGAGGCGATCCGCAAGGCCACCGAACGCGCCAAGCGCGGCATGATCCGGGTGCCGATGAAGGAAGGCCGCACGCTGCACCACGACGTCGAGGGTCACTTCGGCGCCGGCAACGTCGATCCTGCGCTCCGCCACGGCCGGCACCGGCATCATCGCCGGCGGCCCGTTGCGCGCGGTGTTCGAAACGCTGGGCATCGGCGACGTCGTGGCCAAGAGCCTCGGCAGCCGCAACCCGCATAACATGGTGAAGGCGGCGTTCGCGGCGCTGCAGAAGTGCGCCAGCCCGCGCTCGGTCGCCACCCGCCGCGGCAAGAAGGTGCCGGAACTGTTCGGCCGCCGCGATGCACCGCCGCCGGCGCACGCCCACGCCGCCAGCGCCGGAGGCATCCGCGCCAATGCCTAAGGTCCGCGTGACGCAGATCGCGTCCGCCCTCGGTCGCAAGCCCGGCCAGAAGGAAACCCTGGTCGGCCTCGGCCTGAACAAGATCCGCCAGACCCGCGAGCTGGAGGATACCCCTCCGTCCGCGGCATGATCCGCAAGGTGGCCCACCTGATCAAGGTGGAGGAGCTGTCCTGACATGAAGCTGAACGAACTGCGCGACAATCCGGGCGCGCGCCTGAAATCCAAGCGGCTTGGCCGCGGCATCGGCTCGGGCAAGGGCAAGACCTCCGGCAAGGGCGTCAAGGGCCAGAAGGCGCGCGAAGGCGTCGCGCTGAACGGTTTCGAGGGCGGCCAGCTGCCGATCTATCGCCGGCTGCCGAAGCGCGGCTTTCACAATCACTTCCGCAAGGAATACGCGCCGGTGAACCTCGGCACGCTCGACGCGGCGATCGAGGCCGGCAAGATCGACGGATCGCAGCCGATCACCGAGGCAATCCTGATCGCCGCCGGCCTGGCGTCCAGCGAAACTGGATGGCGTCCGGCTGCTGGCGGATGGCAAGATCGCCCGACCGATCACCATCACCGTCTCCGGCGCCTCCGGCGCGGCAAGGGCGGCGGTGGAGGCTGCCGGCGGCACCGTCACCACCACGGTTGCGCCGAAGGGCGCCGCCGAGGCTGCCGCCTCCGCCTGATAGGAACGCCCTGAGCGCCGTCGCGCGGATCGCGCATGGCAGTCTTGAGGCATCTATTCGGACGCCGGTGTCGCCGGAATGCTGACCACGGTGCCGCCTTGGCTTAGCCAAGTGCGGAGCCCGTATTTTCGTGCGAAAGAGCTCTCGCCACCGAAGGTTGTGTGTATAGCGTAGCTTGACAGGACACGCCTCTGTTGGTAAGTTTCTCCGTGAAGATTCGGAACGTCATACACAAGGGGCTCCGACGGCTCATCGAGGACGACATCACCTCCGGCCTGCCGACAGCCGTGGTGCCGAAAGTCCGCAAGATTGTCTCCTTTCTCCAGGACATGGAACATGAGAGTGAGTTGCGCAGCGTTCCGGTCTGGAAAGCCCATCAGCTGACCGGCGACCGGAAAGGGATCTGGAGTTTGTTCGTGACCAAGAACTGGCGCATCACGTTCCGGATCGATCAGACCGACATCGAAATCATCGATCTTGATTACGAGGACTACCACTAGAGGGCGGGACTATGGCGCAGACACAAGGCATCCGCATGAAGAACCCCGTCCACCCCGGCGGGTTCGTGAAAACCGAGATCATCGAGCCGCTCGGCTTGTCGGTGACCGATGCCGCGCAGGCGCTCGGCATCACCCGGGCGGCCCTGTCGACCTTCCTGAATGAACGGGCCGCCCTGTCGCCGGACATGGCAATCCGCATCGAGAAGGCTTTCGGTGTCTCGATGGAAACGCTCATGCGGATGCAGAACAGCTTCGATATCGCCCAGGCCCATAAGCGCCAAGGCGAAATCGCCGTGGCCCGCTATGTGCCAAAGGCCACTGCCGAACCACAACCGAAGCCGATTTAGAGAAGGCGCGCCGGATGTTCGAACAGACGTTCAAGAATATCGACGACGTATTGTGGAAGGAGGCCGGCTGCACCACCGAGCTGGACTATACCGAGCAAACCTCCTGGATCTTGTTCCTGAAATACCTGGACGACCTGGAGCAAGGTCGGGCCATGGAAGCCGAGCTGGTCGGCAAGCCTTATGGTTTCATCATCGACCCCGCGCATACATGGTCGAAATGGGCGGCGCCGAAAAAGCCGGACGGCTCATTCGACCATGACAACGCGCTGACCGGCCCCGACCTGATCGACTATGTGAACCAGCAACTTTTCCCCTACCTGAAGGGCTTCAAGCAGCGGGCCACCAGCCCCGACACGATCGAATACAAGATCGGCGAAATCTTCAGCGAGATCACCAACAAATTCCAGAGCGGCTATTCGCTGCGCGACGCGCTGGAGCTGGTGGACGAACTGCGCTTCCAATCGCAGAAGGAGAAGCACGAGCTCTCCCATCTCTACGAAGCCAAGATCAGGAACATGGGCAATGCCGGCCGGAACGGCGGCGAGTATTACACGCCGCGCCCGCTGATCCGCGCCATGATCCAGGTGATCAAACCAAAGCTCGGCGAGCGCATCTATGACGGCGCCCTCGGTTCGGCCGGGTTTTTGTGCGAGGCCTATGAGTATCTCCGCCAGGGCGAGCTGACCACCAGTCAGACTCAAGACCCTGCAAACCCGCACCTTCTACGGCAAGGAGAAGAAAAGCCTCGCCTATGTCATCGCCACGATGAACATGATCCTGCACGGCATCGACGCGCCGAACATCGTCCACACCAACACGCTCGCCGAAAACTTGAGCGACATCCAGGAAAAGGACCGCTTCGACGTGGTCCTTGCCAATCCGCCGTTCGGCGGGAAAGAACGGCCGGAGGTGCAGCAGAATTTCCCGATCAAGACCGGCGAGACGGCGTTCCTGTTCCTGCAGCATTTCATCAAGCACCTGAAGGCGGGCGGCCGCGCCGCCATCGTCATCAAGAACACCTTCCTGTCGAACTCCGACGGCGCGGCGCGGGCGCTGCGGCAGGAACTGCTGGAGAGCTGCAATCTGCATACTTTGCTGGATTGCCCGGCGGCACGTTCCAGGGCGCCGGAGTGAAGACGGTCGTGCTGTTCTTCGAGAAGGGCGCGCCGACGCGCAAGGTCTGGTATTACCAGCTCGATCCCGGCCGGAACATGGGCAAGACGAACGCGCTGAATGATAACGACCTGAAGGAATTTCGTCGTAAGAGGGGCAAAACTGTGGGCGCACCTGTATTTTTCTCTTGCTGCGGCTCGACGCGGTACGATTCCTGACGAATGTGTCGCTGCCAGCCAACCTATCGGGGCTTAGCCGTGCAGAGCTTGAGGCTCTGCTGGTTGAACTGTTGGGCGAAGTCGCTGCCCTGAAACAGGTTGCAGGCGAACAGCGCGAAGAGATCGCCCGACTGAAAGGACTGAAGGGCCGGCCCACGGTTAAACCGAGCGGTATGGACAAAGGAACCGAGTCGCCGAAGTCCGGCAAGGGCAAGCGGCGGTTCCGCGGCAAGGTGACACCGCGTGTCAGTGTCGAAGACCAGGTGGTGAAAGTCGCCGTCCCGGACGGATCGCGCTTCAAGGGTCATGAGCCGTTTCTGGTGCAGGATCTGGTGATCTCAGCGAGCGCGACCTGTTACCAGCGCGAACGCTGGATCACACCGGATGGACGCACCATCCTGGCACCGCTGCCAGAAGGGGTCGATGGTCATTTCGGTCCCGAACTCCGCCGCTTCGTGCTGATGCAATATCATCAGGGGCAGTCCACATTGCCGCGGCTGGTGGCGCTGCTGCGCTCGGTGGGCGTGGCGATCTCGAAGCGTCAGTTGCAACGTCTGCTGACCGATAGACAGGCGGATTTCGTCGCCGAAGCGCAGGACGTTTTGCGCGCCGGGTTGCAGACCTCGCCATATGTGTCGGTGGACGACACCGGTGCGCGCCATGCCGGCAAGAACGGCTTCTGCACGCAGATCGGCAATGACTGGTTCACCTGGTTTGGTACCCGCGCATCGAAGAGCCGGCTGAACTTTCTCGACCTGCTGCGCGCCGGTCATACCGATTACGTGCTCAATGACGCGGCTTATGAATATATGCGAAAGCATGCCTTGTCAGCACCGCTGAACGCCCGCCTGACAGCCGAAACACAAACAGGCTTCGCCGATCAGGCCACTTGGCTGGCGCACCTCGACCGGCTTGGTTTCACCGCGCTCGACGTCACGCCTGACCCGGTGAGGGTCGCCACCGAGGGCGCCGTGTGGGGTAGCGTTCAGTCGCATGAATTCCTCTGCGAGAGCGTGGTGCTGAGCGACGATGCCGGACAGTTCAACGTCGGCCATCATGCGCTGTGTTGGGTACATGCGGAACGGCTGGTGCATAAGATGGACACCTTCACCGACAAGCATCGCGCGGCACAGACGCGGGTACGCAGCCTAATCTGGGACTACTATGCTGATCTCAAGACATACCGCCTGAAATCGAGCCCGCGCCGCGCCGCCGCCTTGCGCACCCGCTTCGACCGCATCTTCCTGCGCCGCACCGGTTTCGTCACGCTGGACCGCCTGCTCAAACGGCTGCATGCCAACAAGGCTGAGTTGCTGATGGTGCTGGACCGGCCGGCGACGCCGCTCCACACCAACGGTTCGGAGAACGACATCCGCTGCTACGTGACCCGGCGCAAGCTCAGCGCCGGGACCCGCAGTGACGATTGCCGCGATTGCCGCGATGCGTTGTTGGGTCTCGCCAAGACCTGCGACAAGCTCGGCGTCGCGTTCTGGGATTATCTGGGCAGCCGGTTCAAGGTGACAGGGCACATCCTCGTTCAGCCACTCGATCACTATGTCAGAGGCCGCTTCCGGCCTGCATGATCAATAAGCACGCCCACAGTTCTGCCCCTCTTACAATTTATCGCGCTGCAGGCCGCCTTCGCGGACTCGGAGAAATCATGGTCGGTCGACGTAGCGGGCATCGACGGGACCAGCTTCGATCTTGCGGTGAAAAACCCGAACAAGGATGAGGAAGCCGCGTTGCGCGATCCGCAGGACATCATCGCTGAAATGGCAGCACTTGATATTGAAAGCGCAGGTATCCTTGAAGGCATCCGGGTGATGCTATGAGACCATGCTGGCCGACGAAAACTTTGGCTGATGTATGTCAAATCCGGCCATCTAAGGCAGAAGTCCGCTATCGCGTTTCAGAAAGAGATTTGGTGTCGTTTGTGCCGATGGAGGATCTCGGCATTGAACAGAAAGTTCTGACGCCAAGACAGGTGAAACCGCTAGCGGACGTCACGGGTAGTTACACCTATTTTGCCGAAAATGACGTCCTGCTGGCGAAAATAACTCCTTGCTTTGAAAACGGAAAACTCGGTATCGCGGCCGGTCTTGAAAATGGCATCGGCTTTGGGTCAAGCGAATACATCGTCTTCCGTCCAAGCCCTGCTTTAGACAAGAACTGGCTCTACTACTTTCTTTCGCGCCAATCGTTCCGAAATGAAGGCGCGGCGCGGATGAGCGGGGCGGTTGGCCATAAACGGGTTTCAAAGGAATTTATTGAGGCCTATCCCATCCCAATCCCGCCCCTTCCCGAACAAAAACGCATCGTCGCCATTCTCGATGAAGCGTTTGAGGGAATCCACGGCGGTCGCCAATGCCGAAAAGAACCTCGCCAACGTTCGCGAACTTGTTTGAAAGCTATTTGAATTCTGTATTTACCCAAAAAGGAGAAAGTTGGGTGGAAATGCACAGTTAGGCACGGAGGTTTTCATCGAATTCAGGCGGTAAGAGCTCTAAAAAGACCACGGATCATGATCCGAAGATGTACGATGGCTGGTATATTAGTCAAACAGGGAAATTCGAAACTCGTCGATCCATCGTGCTTTCTTGGATAGATGTCACAATCATGACAACGAGGCTGAACCCAAGAAAGCTGAAGACTTATTCAGCCAGAGAGGCCCCATTAGGTAATGTGACCATCGACGCTAGATACCGATGAAACAGTTATAATAGGACTGAGGCTCGATCAGCTTGTTTAGCCCGACGATCGTGTGATTGGCATAGCAGATGATCGCAAAATTGCCACTGATGACTATTGCCGAATATCTCATGCAGGACGTATTGAAGCTAAGCTCAAGGCTGCACGATCTAAAGGTCAATGCACAGGACAAGATTAACCTCAAGGTCGAACAAGTTATTATTCCATTTTTTCCAAATGGAGAACAGGAACAGTTGTCGCATTGCAAAACTCAATGAATTATCGAAGATTGGCGACGTCTTGGCCGTAACTGGCTGTCTACAAGGCGAAAAATTCGAGCCCTGGCCGAACTCAAACAATCCATCCTCCAAAAAGCTTTCGCCGGCGAACTAACCGCCCAGCCGAAAAAAGCCCTGCAACAGGCCGCCGAATGAACGAGGCCGAAACCCGCGCCGAACTCATCGACCCCGCCCTAAAAGCCGCCGGCTGGGCGTGGTGGACGCCAGCCGTGTCGGCCGCGAGGTCATCACCCCCGGCCGCTAGCAAGGCGCCAGCAGACGATCAGGCCACATCCACGGGCACGCCGTCATCGGATATCCAACGCGGAATATCCCCTGCCTCATCGAAGATGTTGGTGATCACCGGCGGCGGCCCGGGGTACCAGGCGAACCAGTAGCGATGCAGCTTGATCCACCGAAACCCATACCGCGCCAACTCCGGGTAGGGCCTTGGATGTGTCAGCCAGGAATGCGGATCGGCGGCGATCCGCGCCAACGCCGCGTCGTATGTCTCGATCAGCCGCCTAGCGGCCTTGGGCCGCGCGGACCGATGCGGCGCGGCCTGAAGATAGCGTCCGACCATGCCCAGATACTGCGCCCGGGCGGTGTCCGTGATCAGGATAGGCAATGCCGGTCATGTCGTCTGCGCGCGCGTCCCGCTTTCGGTGCCGGCGCGGGCCTTCTCGAAAACCTCAAGCATACGCCGTGCCTCGCGTTGCGCGGCACCGGCATCGCCGACACGGCCTGCCTCGAGGTCGCGGGTGCTGGCATCCAGCCCATCGGTCAATTTCCGTGGTGCCTGCCGTCTGACCTGCTCGTCCATACGTCGCGTCATCCCCGCCATCTGGTATCCGCACGATATCACATTCAGGGGTCGGTCCGAAACAACCAGTTCCTCCGACGATCCTACCAGCGCCCCGCAAGCCCCACTTCACCCGCCATCGCCTGAAACCCCCGCATGAACGAAGCCGAAACCCGCGCCGAGCTGATCGATCCTGCCCTCAAAGCCGCCGGCTGGGGCGTCGTCGACGCCAGCCGCGTCCGCCGCGAAGTCATCACCCTCGGCCGCTTGCAGGGCGCGGGCGTGCGCGCCGCCCAGGACATCGCCGACTACGTGCTGACCTACCGCAACCACAAGCTCGCCGTGATCGAGGCCAAGCGACGCGACCTGCCCGACACCGAAGGCGTCGGACAGGCAAAGAAATACGCCGAAAAGCTACAGGCCCGCTTCGCCTACTCGACCAACGGCGTCGGCATCTACCAGATCGACATGACAACGGGCGCGGAGGAATACGTCCCCCAATACCCTACCCCGGACGAGCTCTGGAACCTGATCTTCGCGGAACAGAACGTCTGGCGCGACCGATTCGCCGCCGTCCCGTTCGAGGACAAGGGCGGCCAATGGCAGGCGCGCTACTACCAGGACATCGCCGTCCGACGAGTGCTGGAGGCAATCGCGCAGGGACGCGACCGCATCCTTCTCACCCTGGCGACCGGCACCGGCAAGACCTTCATCGCCTTCCAGCTCGCCTGGAAGCTGTTCCAAAGCCGCTGGAACCTCGCCGACTGGAAGGCCGGCGGCGCGCCCACCCGCCGGCCGCGCGTCCTGTTCCTCGCCGACCGCAACATCCTGGCCAACCAGGCCTACAACGCGTTCTCCGCCTTCCCCGAGGACGCGCTAGTCCGCATCGACCCGGAGATCATCCGCAAGAAGGGCCGCGTGCCGAAGAACGGCAACATCTTCTTCACCATCTTCCAGACCTTCATGACCGGGCGCGACGCCGCCGGCCAGCCCGCGCCCAGCTTCGGCGACTACCCGCCAGACTTCTTTGATTTCATCATCATCGACGAATGCCATCGCGGCGGCGCCAACGACGAGAGCAACTGGCGCGGCATCCTGGACTACTTTTCGCCCGCCGTGCAGCTCGGCCTGACCGCCACGCCCAAGCGCCGCGCCAACGCCGACACCTACGCCTATTTCGGCGAGCCGGTGTACACCTACTCCCTCAAGGACGGCATCAACGACGGCTTCCTCACGCCGTTCAAGGTCAAGCAGATCGCCACCACCCTCGACGACTACGTCTATACCAGTGACGACGAACTGATCGAAGGCGAGGTCGAGGAGGGCCGCCGCTACACCGAGAGCGACTTCAACCGCGTCATCGAAATCAAGGAGCGCGAGAAATACCGCGTCAAGCTGTTCATGGACAGCACCGACCAGAGCCAGAAGACGCTCATCTTCTGCGCCACCCAGGATCACGCGCTGGCCGTCCGCGACCTGGTCAACCAGATGAAGACCAGCAAGCACCCGGATTATTGCGTCCGGGTCACCGCCCGGGACGGCGCCCTCGGCGACCAGTTCCTGCGCACCTTCCAGGACAACGAGAAGACCATCCCGACCATCCTGACCACGTCGCAGAAGCTTTCGACCGGCGTCGACGCGCTCAATATCCGCAACATCGTGCTGATGCGGCCGGTCAATTCCATGATCGAGTTCAAGCAGATCATCGGCCGCGGCACCCGCCTGTTCGACGGCAAGGACTATTTCACCGTCTATGACTTCGTGAAGGCCTATGAGCATTTCAGCGATCCCGAATGGGACGGCGAACCGCTCGATCCCCCGCCGCCCAAGCCAGCCGGCGACGACGAAACCCCGCCCCACCCGCCGGCGATGCAGACGGCGACCCGGAACCCAACGGCAACGACCCCCAACCGCGGCAGAAGCTGAAAATCAAGCTCGCCGACGGCAAGGAACGCGCCATCCAGCACATGACCGCGACGACATTCTGGGGCCCGGACGGCCGCCCCATGTCTGCCGCGGAGTTCATCACGCGCCTGTTCGGCGAGCTGCCGGCGCTGTTCAAGGACGAGGACGAACTGCGGACCCTATGGCGCGAACCGCATACGCGCCGAGCGTTGCTGGATAACCTGGCGGAGAGGGGCTACGGCCGCGAACAGTTGCGCGAGATCGAGCGCATGATCAATGCCGAGAAAAGCGACCTGTATGACGTGCTCGCCTATATCGCCTTCGCGCTTTCGCCGATCACCCGTCAGGAGCGCGCGGACGCCAGCCGGCCTTTCATAATCTCGCACTACGATGCCAAGCTTCAGGCCTTTCTGGATTTTGTTCTGTCGCAATATGTCAACGAAGGTGTTGACGAACTCGACCAGGTTAAGCTGCCGCATCTCCCGCAACTGAAATATCGGGCGGTCACCGATGCAGCCGCTGCACTTGGCGGTGTCGCGGCCATTCGCAGCGCCTTTGTCGGGTTCCAGCGCCATCTATATTAGACCTCATGGGAACGCCGGGACACTGTTCTGCCTGTGGTCGATGTTGCGGCTGCCGGGACAAAATCAGCCCTTGGCTACTTGTGGTCTTGGTCCGACACGCCCCGACGATCATAAAGTGACCCACCCACCCCACGGCCAAACATCTTGCAGCCGGCCCCGCTCGGACCGACAATAGCGTGCGACGATAAAGGGCACTCCCATGGCTTCCGCTGCCGAACAGCTTGCGGCCAACATGAACCTCGGCGTCTTCTCCAAGGCGACCGAGCTCAAGCAGCGCATCTGGTTCACCCTGGGCGCGCTGATCGTCTACCGCCTGGGCACCTACATCCCGGTTCCCGGCGTCGACGCCTCGGTGATGGGGGAGATGCTGTCGCAGCATGGCGGCGGCGGCATCCTCGGCATGTTCGACATGTTCACCGGCGGCGCGCTGCGGCGAATGACCGTCTTCGCGCTGAACATCATGCCCTATATCAGTGCCAGCATCATCATCCAGTTGATGTCCGCCGCCGTCCCGACGCTGGAGACCCTGAAGAAAGAGGGTGAGTCGGGGCGCAAGAAGCTCAATCAGTATACCCGCTATCTGACCGTGCTGATCGCCATGTTCCAGTCCTACGGCATCTCCGTCGGGCTCGAGAGCATGCATGGCAGCTTCGGCGCCGCCGTCATCGACCCCGGCTGGTTCTTCCGCTTCTCCTGCGTGATCACCCTGGTCGGCGGCACCATGTTCCTGATGTGGATCGGTGAGCAGATCACCGCCCGCGGCATCGGCAACGGCACCAGCCTGATCATCATGTCCGGCATCGTCGCTAATCTGCCGAGTGCCATGGCCTCGATGCTGGAACTCGGCCGCACCGGCGCACTGTCGCCGTTCTTCCTGCTGCTGTTCCTCGTCATCGCCGTCGTCACCGTCGGCATTATCGTCTTCGTCGAGCGGGCGCAGCGCCGCATCCCGGTGCAGTACCCCAAGCGCCAGGTCGGCAACCGCATGTTCGGCGGCAACTCGACACATATCCCGCTGAAGATCAACACCTCAGGCGTCATTCCGCCGATCTTTGCCAGCTCCATCCTGCTGATCCCGGCAACCGTCGCCGGCTTCGCCACCAACGGGCCGCCCTGGCTGCAGGCGGCTGCCAGCCAGCTCGCGCATGGCCAGCCGCTCTACATGGCGCTGTACGCCTTCATGATCATCTTCTTCGCCTATTTCTACACCGCGGTCGTCTTCAATCCGGAGGAAACCGCCGACAACCTGAAGAAATACGGCGGCTTCATCCCCGGCATCCGGCCCGGCAGCGCCACCGCCGGGTATTTCGACCGCGTGCTGACCCGGCTGACCACCGTCGGCGGCGTCTACCTCGTGCTGATCTGCCTGCTGCCGGAAATCCTCATCAGCGACTACGGCCTGCCGTTCTATTTCGGCGGCACCTCGATCTTGATCGTCGTCTCGGTTACCATGGATACGGTAACGCAGATCCAATCGCATCTGCTGGCCCACCAGTATGAGGGCCTGATGCGCAAGACCAGGGCGAAGGGACGTCGGTGAATTTGATTATTCTGGGCCCACCCGGCGCGGGAAAGGGCACGCAGGCGAAGCGTCTGCAAGACAAATACGGCATCGCGCAGATATCGACCGGCGATATGCTGCGGGCCGAGGTCGCCGCCGGAACCCCGGTCGGTCGCGAAGCCAAGGCGGTGATGGAGGCTGGCAATCTGGTCTCCGATGACATCCTGGTGCGCATGCTGGCCGCTCGGCTTGACCAGCCGGACGCCGCCCCTGGCTTTATCCTGGACGGCTTCCCACGCACCGTGCCGCAGGCCAAGGCGCTCGACGAGATGCTGGCGCGCAAGGGCCTGAAGCTCGACGTGGTGATCGAGCTGAAGGTCGACGATGCCGCGCTGATCGATCGCATCGCCGGCCGGTTCAGTTGCGCCAGATGTGGCACCGGCTATCACGACCAATTCAAGCAGACCGCTATCCCCGGCGTCTGCGACGTCTGCGGCTCCACCGAGTTCGTCCGTCGCGCCGACGACAACCGCGCTACCGTCAGCGCTCGGCTTGATGCGTATCACCGGCAGACGGCGCCGATCATTCCTCATTATGCGCGGGCCGGCATCCTGCGGATCGTCGACGGCATGGCCGACATCGAGGACGTCTCCCGCCAGATCGATCTCGCGATGACCCGGTAGGCCAGCAAAATTCAGAAACCTCACGACAAGTTGATAAACCGTCGTTGACTCCTGTGGCGCGGAAACTATAGTCCCGCGCTCCGGTGCAGCCCCCCATGGGTTTGGCGCCGCTTGCGAAATTTTTGGCTACCAGGGATTTGCAGCCTGGGGCAGAGACGGTCCGGCATGCCGGACGACAGGAGAGTCCAGCGTGGCACGTATTGCCGGCGTAAACATCCCGACAAACAAAAGAGTGACGATCGGCCTTCGCTATGTATTTGGCATTGGTCCAACCAAGGCCGCCGACATCTGTCAGAAGCTTAGCATCCCGGACGACCGCCGGGTCAACCAGCTTTCGGATGAGGAAATCCTCCGCATCCGTGAACTGATCGACCGAGAGTATCGCGTCGAAGGCGATCTGCGGCGTGAAGTCGCTATGAACATCAAGCGGCTGATGGATCTGGGCTGCTACCGCGGCTTGCGCCATCGGCGCGGTCTGCCGGTGCGCGGCCAGCGGACGCATACCAACGCCCGCACCCGCAAAGGCAAGGCGGTTGCCATCGCCGGCAAGAAAAAAGTTACCAAGTAGTTCGATCGTCCGCGGCCGGGCAGGCTGCGGTCGGATCGTTCCACCAGATTTTGCCGCGCCGGTTTTCGGCGCGGTCAGCAGTTAAAGCAGGATCACGCATCATGGCGAAACCCGCCGCCCGCCCTCGTCGCAAGGAGCGCAAGAATATCACCTCCGGCGTGGCGCATGTCGCGGCCACGTTCAACAATACGGTGATCACCATCACCGACGCTCAGGGCAATGCCATCGCCTGGTCGTCCGCCGGTAGCCAAGGCTTCAAGGGCAGCCGCAAATCGACCCCCTATGCCGCCCAGGTGGCCGCCGAGGATGCCGGTCGCAAGGCCAAGGAGCACGGCATGGAAGCGTTGGAGATCGAGGTCAGCGGGCCCGGTTCCGGCCGCGAAAGTGCGTTGCGGGCCCTGCAGGCGGTCGGCTTCTCCGTCTCCACCATCCGTGACATGACGCCGATCCCGCATAACGGCTGCCGGCCGCGCAAGCGCCGGCGCGTCTGATGGCGGCATCACGCCGGTCCGCCCCAAGAGGATCGCTTGGATGAGCAAGCCAGCGGGCAGCCTGAACGTAACCAAGGTCAGGACAGCCACGCTTTCCATCGGACATGAACCGCGCCCGGGCGTGGTTCGAAAGGTGTTAGTTGTATGAGGCAAAGTGCAGTCATTCAGAGGAATTGGCAGTCTCTGATCAAGCCGGAAAAGCTTGAAGTCGAGCCAGGTGCCGATCCTTCCCGCGTTGCGACCGTAGTCGCCGAACCGCTGGAACGCGGCTTCGGCATGACGCTGGGCAACGCCATCCGCCGCATCCTGCTGTCATCGTTGCAAGGCGCCGCCGTCACCGCCGTGCAGATCGACGGCGTGCTGCATGAATTCAGCAGCGTCGCCGGTGTCCGTGAGGACGTGACGGACATCGTGCTGAACATCAAGCAGCTCGCGCTGCGGATGCACGGTGAGGGTCCCAAGCGCATGACCCTGACCGCTACCGGCCCTGGTGAGGTTCGTGCCGGCCAGATCCAATCCGGCCACGACATCGACATCATGAACCCCGACCTGGTCATCTGCACCCTCGACGACGGCGTCAAGCTCGGCATGGAGTTCACTGTCAACCTCGGCAAGGGCTACCAGCCGTCCAGCGTCAATCGCCCGGAAGACGCGCCGATCGGCCTGATCCCGATCGACAGCATCTACTCCCCGGTGCGCCGCGTGTCCTATCGCGTCGACCAGACCCGCGTCGGTCAGGTCACCGACTACGACAAGCTGTTGCTGACGATCGAAACCAACGGCGCCGTCACCCCCGAGGACTCGGTGGCGCTCGCCGCCCGCATCCTGCAGGACCAGTTGCAGTTGTTCATCAATTTCGATGAGCCGCAGCAGATCCGCGCCGAGGAGCCGCAGGACGATCTGCCGTTCAACCGCAACCTGCTGCGCAAGGTCGATGAGCTGGAATTGTCGGTGCGCAGCGCCAACTGCCTGAAGAACGACAACATCGTCTACATCGGCGATCTGGTGCAGAAGTCCGAACAGGAAATGCTGCGCACGCCGAACTTCGGCCGCAAGTCGCTGAACGAGATCAAGGAGGTGCTGACCTCCATGGGCCTCGGCCTTGGCATGAGCGTTGCCGGCTGGCCGCCTGAGAATATCGAGGATTTGGCCAAGCGTCTCGAAGAACCATTCTAATCTAAGCACGCTGACGCGACGCGGCTCGACCGATTCCACGCGCGTTCGCCGATCATGCTGATCAACAAGGGTTTGGAACGGCTTCAGGCGGCCTGAAGGCACTCCAGGCCGGCAAAAGGAATCTACCCATGCGTCACCGTCTGGCCGGCCGGAAGCTCGGCGTCACTTCGACCCACCGCCTCGCCATGTTCCGCAACATGGCGCACGCATTGCTTAAGCACGAGCAGATCACCACCACCTTGCCCAAGGCGAAGGAGCTTCGCCCGGTGACGGAAAAACTGATCACCCTCGGCAAGAAGGGCGGCCTGGCGAACCAGCGGCTGGCCTATGCCGAACTACGTGACGACATCATTGTCAAAAAGCTGTTCGGCCCTCTGGCCGAGCGTTACCGCGCCCGCGCGGGCGGGTATACGCGGGTGCTGAAGGCAGGGATTCGCTACGGCGACGCGGCCGACATGGCGGTGATCGAGCTGGTTGATCGCGACAAGGACGCCAAGGGCAAGGACAGCGGTCCGCTCCAGGTCAAGGACGACGAGGCTGCCGAGGCGTAGCCCGCCGACCGAGGGCCTGCTCAGCGCCACTCAGCAAAAAAGGCCGGGAATGACCCGGCCTTCGTGCATCCGCGATTGGTGGAAGCGGGTTAGCCGCCGCCGCCTTCAAGGAAGTTGTACGCGTTGCCTTGCTGGATCGGCGTATGGCTATTGTTCGCGACCGCGGCGTTCGCCACACCCACGCCCAGGCTCAGGGCGGCAAAAGCGGCAAGGATCATGGTCTTCATTGGATTTCTCCATCTCTAGTCGGGCGAGATGTCCGGCTTCGATGCAGACCTACATGGATCGTCGCATCCCGAAGCATAATGCTGCATTGCGGCATTAGTCTTATGCGATCCGAGGCGAAAGCATCCCGGCATCGTGTGTTGCCACCGCTCAGTGCCCGCCCGTTCCGCGCGCCTCGCTCCTCGTCACATCATCACCGGCATCGGCAAGGTTGTCCTTGCCTTTGTTGTTCTACCTGGAGTAGAAGAACAAAGATAGAACCTGGGACCCCGCCCGCATGACCGCCCCCGCATGACCGCCCCCGCATGACCGCCCTCGACACCGCCGCCATCCCAAACCGCCACGACAGGCCAGGCATCCCAGAGCAACCCTCCGACATCCTGCTGCAGCTGATCGTCGGCGTCCTGGCGCCCCTGTTCATGGCCGGCTGTGCCGGCGATCTGGGGTCCGCCCGCCTCGCCGCCATGGAGACACTCGCCGCCTACCAGGCGCGCACCCAGTCCGAGCTCGTCAAGATCGCCCAGATCATCGCCTTCGGCCTGGCCGCGATGGACAATCTGCGTCTGTCCATGACGCCCGACCTCTCGCTGTCGATGATCGCGCGGCTGCGCGCCGGCGCGCAGGCCTTGAACCGCGCCGCCCAGCAGAATGCGCGCGCCTTGGAAAAGGCGCGCCGCGACAACCCGCCGCCGGCGCCGGCCCGCGCGGCAGCGGCCGCACTGGCGCCAGCAGAGCCAGAACCCGTCCCGCTGTTCGACGACGCGATCACCGAGACCGACATCCAGACCTCGATCGAGCGCGCCCGGGCCGCGGTCAAGGCAGCACGCGATCGCCTGCAGGCCGCGACGACGCTTCCGCCGGCCACGCAACCCGCTGCCGTGCAGCCGCCCGCCGCGCAACCGCGCGGCCTCCGCCCGCCGCCAGCCTCGGCCCTGCCGCCCGCCCCGCCGGTGGCGGCAGAGCAGCGGCATAAACTGATGTGGGCTGACGCGATGAGCGCGGTGGCGGGGGAACTGTCGGCTAACCTCGCTATCGTGCCGCCGGCGCAGCGCGGCTCCGACCGGATGTGGGCCAGCGCGCTGAGCAGCAGCGCCAGCAGCCTCGCATTGGCCGCCGGCAGCATCCCTCCCGGCACCAACATCGGCATCGAACGGGTCGACAAGCGCGGGAAACCCGACTGAGCGGGGTGTGGCTCGCACATCGTTTCAATGCGACCGCTTTATCCGGCGGATTCTGTGCTAAATGGTCCCGGCGACAAAGCGGATGCGCACGATCGGAGTTGCGTGGGATCGGCCGGTGGTCGCGGAGGCAGTCTCGCGATCAACCGACGAGCGCCCAGGCCAAGCGTAACCTGCGGCTTCAGGCGGTGATGCGCGACATCCGGCGCCACCTTGTTTTCCCTCTAATCCGTGCCCTTAATCGGTGCCAATCTGTGTTTGAAACTTACTTTCCTCCAACACATTAACCGCATCTCAACCGGTCCCGCCGATCCTGCTCTCTCACGCAGCGAAGCGGCGATATGAAGTCAGCGTTCAGTCCCGACACGGATCTCACATACCGCATCATCGGCTTGGCGATGCGCGTCCATCGCCACCTCGGCCCGGGATTGTTGCTACCGCCTGTCAGCGCTGCCTGTGTCACGAACTGTCCCAGGCGGCGATCCCATTCGAACCACAGGTCCGCCTGCCAATCCGCTACTACGACATCGAGATCGAAGCGGGCTATCAGGCGGATATCATCGTGCGCGGCGAAGTCGTTCTGGAGCTCAAGGCCGTGGAGCAGCTCACGACGCTGCATGAAGCCCAGTTGCTGACCTATCTTCGCATGAGTGGTTGCCGGACGGGCCTGCTGATCAACGTCAACAGCCTGTCGCTCACCGACGGCATCCGCCGCCGTGTTGTTTAGCAACCGGCCGGCTTTTGCTTTCCCGCCACAGCGGCTGCCGCTCGATTGCAGCCAAACCCGCGGGTCGAGGACCAGGACCGTATCGCTAGTCCCCAAGACCTTCCGATCGACTTGGAGCGAGAGGCATCGGCGAGCCTTGATCCCTAAGCGCAGCGTTTCGTGGAACGGCTCCGATCATGGCTCCACTCGCTCGCCGCCGGCCCGCGTCACTCGCCCCAGACGCTGGTCATTCGCCTGAACCCGCGGCGCGCGCTATGCTGTGCATGTGCCAGAGTCCGAGGATCTCTTCGCCGCCACCGAACCTGCCGCGTCCCTCCCGGTGCGGCCGCCGGAACCTGACGCCAGCCGTCCGCTCGCCGACCGGCTGAGGCCCGCTACCTTGGAAGACGTCGTCGGACAGGATCACCTGCTGGGCCCCGACGGTACCCTCACCCGCATGCTGCAACGTGGTTCGCTCGCCTCGCTCGTCCTCTGGGGTCCGCCCGGCGTCGGCAAGACGACCATCGCGCGCCTGCTGGCCGCCCGCGCAACGCTTGGCTTCGTCCAGCTTTCCGCCGTCTTCTCCGGCGTCGCCGACCTCAAGCGCGCCTTCGACGACGCGACGAAGCGCCGGCGGGCGGGCCAGGGAACCTTGCTGTTCGTCGACGAAATCCACCGTTTCAATCGCGCCCAGCAGGATGGTTTCCTGCCGGTGGTGGAAAACGGCACCATCACCCTGGTCGGCGCCACGACCGAGAACCCGTCATTCGCCCTGAACGGCGCCTTGCTGTCGCGCTGCCAGGTCCTGGTTCTGCGCCGGCTGGACGATGCGGCGCTGGAGCGCCTGCTGGCGCGGGCCGAAGCCGAGCTGCAACGTCCGCTTCCCCTCACCGACGAGGCCCGTGGCACGCTGCGCGCCATGGCCGACGGCGACGGCCGCTATCTGCTGAACATGGCGGAACAGATCGCCGCCTTGCCGCCGGATACGCCGGCGCTGGACGTGACCGGCCTGTCGACCCTGCTGGCGCGCCGGGCCGCGCTATACGACAAGGATCGCGAGGAGCATTACAACCTGATTTCGGCGCTGCATAAGTCGCTGCGCGGCTCCGACCCCGACGCCGCGCTGTATTGGTTCGCCCGCATGCTCAACGGCGGCGAGGACCCGCGTTACATCGCCCGCCGCCTGGTCCGCTTCGCCGCCGAGGACGTCGGCATGGCCGATCCCAACGCGCTGCCGCTGGCGCTCGCCGGCTGGGAAACCTATGAACGCCTCGGCTCGCCCGAGGGCGAGTTGGCGATCGCCCAGGTCGTCGTCTACCTCGGCACCGCGCCGAAATCCAACGCGCTCTACGCCGCCTATGGCGCCGCCCGGGCCGCGGCGAAAGCCACCGGCAGCCTGATGCCGCCCGCCCACATCCTCAACGCGCCGACCAAACTGATGAAGCAGCTCGGCTACGGCGCCGGCTACGAATACGACCACGGCACCGAGGACGCCTTCTCCGGCCAGAACTACTTCCCCGACGGCATGGACCGCATCGACCTCTACCGCCCACGCGACCGCGGCTTCGAACGAGAGATCGCCCGCCGCCTGGACCACTGGTCCGATCTCCGCGCCAAACGCGCCGCCGGCGAATCCGATCCTTGACCTTGCCTGATGCTTGACCCCCCGGCGCCCGGTTCCAAACCCCCCGCATGACCGTCCAAGCCCGCACCGTGACCGAGGATGAGGCCGACATCCGCCTCGACCGCTGGTTCCGCCGGCACTTCCCCGGCGTGCCGCAGAGTGCCATCCAGAAACTGTGCCGAACCGGCCAGATCCGCGTCGACGGCAGCCGCACCGAAACCGCCGCACGCCTGTCACCAGGCCAGTCGATCCGGGTGCCGCCGATGGCCGAGCCATCAAACCGCCCGCCAGCGAGCCTCGGCAGACCGCTCGACTCGATCCGGACGAAGCCAAGGACCTGCGCAAGCTGGTGATCTACCAGGGACGACCACATCCTGGTGCTGAACAAGCCGCACGGGTTGCCGGTGCAGGGCGGCCCCGGCATCAGCCGCCATCTGGACGGCATGCTGGACCTGCTGCGCTTCGACGCCGATCATCGGCCGCGCCTGGTGCACCGGCTGGATCGCGACACCTCCGGCGTCCTGCTGCTGGCCCGCACCCCCGGCACCGCCGCCAAGCTCGCCGCCGCCTTTCGTGGACGGGACATCGAAAAGACCTACTGGGCGGTGGTCGCCGGCCGCCCCGTCCCGGTCGAGGGCCGCATCGACATGCCGTTGATCCGCATCGGCGGCGCCCGCGGCGAACGCACCGCGCCAGCCGACCGCGACGACCCGGAGGGCGCGCGTGCCGTTACCGACTACCAGACGCTGGACCACGCCGCCCGCAAGCTGGCCTGGCTGGAGCTGAAACCGCTGACCGGACGAACCCATCAGCTTCGGGTGCATTGCGTCGCCCTCCGCGCGCCCATCCTGGGGGACGTCAAATACGCCGAACCCGACCAGAACAACGCCTTCGCCGCCACCGTGGAAGGTCTGTCGAAGCAGCTCCATTTGCATGCCCGCCGCCTCGTGCTGCCGCATCCCGCCGGCGGCACGCTGCTGGTCGAAGCCGACCTGCCTCCCCACATGAAGGCGACGTTCCAGACCCTGGGCTTCCATGCGCCGCCCGCCCAGCCAGCCGAAAGACGCCGATGAACTCGCCTCGTAGCCGTATGGGCTTCCGCCGGGACATGCCAGCAAGCATGGCTGCCGCGGCCAGCAAGTCCGTTGCCTGAAGCCGGCATGGCCAAGACCCGGCATCCTTGGCGCATCACCCTGATCACGCTGGTCGGCATCGTTGCTCTGGCGGTCGTCGCGGGCGGCGTCTTCCTGGCCAGCTTCGACCCCGACAGCCTGAAGCCCCGCATCATCGAGGCGGTGAAGCGCGCCACCGGCCGAGACCTGACGCTGAACGGCAGGATCAGCCTGAAATTGTCGCTGCAGCCGACGATCGAGGCCCGCGACGTGGCCTTCGCCAATCCCACCGGTTTCTCCCGCCCGCAAATGGCGACCCTCGACCGTCTGCAACTGCAGCTCGGCCTGTTGCCGCTGCTGCGCCGCCGGATCGAGATCGTCAGCCTGGTGCTGATCCATCCCGACATCCTGCTGGAGACCGACGCGGCCGGTCAGCCCAACTGGCAGATAACGCCGCAGGTCTCGCCAACCGCACCGACCGCCGCTCCACCGCAAACGCCGCCACCCGAGGCCGGCCGAAAGACCGCCGTCAGCGTCAGCGAGATCCGCATCCAGGACGGCACGCTGGCCTACCGTGACGACCATGCCAACACCATCAAGACACTCGGCCTGCCGGAGCTGGATGCCACGTCCGCCTCGCCCGACGCGCCGCTGCATGTCGAGACGGACGCGACCTACAACGGCACCGCCTTCCATCTGATCGCCGACACCGGCGCGCTGACCCGCCTGCAGGACACAGCGGCAACCACGCCATGGCCGGTGAAGCTGGCGCTGGCCGCCGCGGATGCGAAACTGGCGGCGGATGGCTCGCTCACCCAGCCCTTGCTGGGGAAAGGCTACAGTCTTTCCGTGAGCGGGGCGGTGCCGAACCTCACCGCCCTGGCGCCGCTAGTGCCGGATCAGAAGCTGCCGCCGCTGCATGACGTGACATTCGCCGCCAAGATCGCCGACCGAGGCGGCGAGTGGCCCGAGGTTTCCGCGCTGACGCTGCATGTCGGCGCCTCCGACCTCGGCGCCCAGGTACCCGGCCTGAGTCTGAGCAAGCTGGACATCGCCGGTTCCGCACTCGATCAGCCGATCAAGGCTGACGCCGCTGCACGCCTCGGCGATATGCCCCTGGCGGTCACCGCGACCCTCGGGCCGCCGGCGCTGCTGATGCCCGGGGCGAAGCCGCAACCGTTCCCGATCGACGCCACGGCGCAGGCGGCCGGAGCAACGGTCACCGCGAAAGGCAACGTGGCCGATGCCCGAGCCATGACCGGCGTCAGCGTTTTGCTCGCCGCCCAGATCCCCGACCTGTCCGCGCTGTCGCCTTTGGCGCGAACCGCCTTGCCGCCGGTGAAATCCATCACCTTCCAGGCCACCCTGACCGATGCCAATGGCGGCTTCAAGAATGGCGCCGTGCTGCACGGCCTCAATCTTCGTGGCCCCAACGCCGACCTGGCCGGTGACGCCACATTCGGCTTCCAGCCGCGCAAATCACTGACCGCGACGCTGACCTCCAGCCATATCGATCTGGACGCTTTGCAAGCCACGATCGACCAGATCCCAGCCGCCCAGCCAGCCCAACCGCCGGCCCAGCCGAGCACCACGCCACCGCCGCCAGCGCAGCGTTCCGGCCGCATATTCTCCGACCAGCCGATCCCGTTCGACCGGCTCCGCGCCGCCGATGCCGACCTGCGGCTGACCGTCGCGGCCCTGCGCAGCGGCGGCGCCGATTACAAGCAGATCGCCACCCACGCCGTGCTGACCAACGGCAAGCTGCAGGTTGATCGCCTCACCGCCGATCTGCCGCAAGGCCGCCTCGACGGCAAACTGTCGGCGGACGCCAGCCGGCCAGCCCCGCCGGTGCATGTTTCGCTGCACGCCTCGGGCGTTGCCTTGAAGTCGATCCTGACCATCGTGCATCAGCCATCCTATGCCAACGGCAACGTCGAACTCTACGCCGATCTCGACGGCGCCGGTGCCACCCCGCACGCGATTGCCAGCTCGCTTGACGGTTCGCTGGGCGTGGCCATGGCCGGTGGCACCATCGACAACCGCCTGCTGGGCAGCGTGCTCGGCCGGGTGATGGAACAGCTCAACGCGCTCAACCTGGTCGGACGCGGCGGTGCCAGCGAGCTGCGCTGCTTCGGTCTGCGGCTGGACGCGCAGCACGGCGTCGGCACGATCCGGGCACTGGCGCTGAGTTCCGCGCTGCTGACCCTGACCGGCAGCGGCACGGTCAATTTGGGCGAGGAGACGCTGGGCGTGACCCTGCGGCCCGAGGCACGTATCGCCGGCACGCCGGTGGTGATTCCGATCCAGGTCAGCGGCCCCATCCGATCCCCCGCCGTCGCCATCAACAAGCTCGGCACCGCGGAGTCAAACGCCAGTTCGGTTGCCGGCGCGGTGCTGGGCAACGCCACGCCGCTGGGTCTCCTTGGCGGCCTGGTCGGCGTGGACAAGCTGATCGGTGGCGGTGGCGACATGTGCACCCCGGCTCTGGCGGCGGCGCGCGGCGGCAAGGTTGCGCAGGCAGGTCAGGCCCCACCCGCCAAGGCGCCGGAGCCGAGCCTGTCGAACCCCGCCGCCGCACTGCGCAACCTGTTCCGATGAGAGAGGCATCTTGAAGCGCTTCTGGGATACCGCGACATTTGAACCAGCGGCGGGCGGCCACGCGATCCTGCTGGACGGCCGCCCAATGCGATTGCCAAGCGGCTCTGTCCTGCTGATCGCCCACCGCAACTGGCGCGCGCCATCGCCGAGGAATGGCAGCAAGCCGGCGGCGGCAAGGGCGGTGACATGAGCTTCGTTGACACCCCGTTGACCCGCCTGGCCGGCACCGCGCAGGAGCGTATCGCTCCCGACCCGGCGCCTACCGTCGACGCCATCGCCCGCTATGGGGAGACCGACCTGCTGTGCTACCGCGCCGAGACACCGCGGGACCTGGTGCAGCGGCAGAGCCGGATGTGGCAGCCCTGGCTGGACTGGGCGGCGCTGACGCATGACGCACCGCTGCGCGTCACCACCGGCGTCGGTTACATCAAGCAGCACCATGACAGCATCGCGGCGCTGCGCCGGGTGGTCGGGCGGATGGATGCTTACGCTCTGGCGGGCCTGGGCATAGCGGTGCCGGCCCTCGGCAGCCTGGTGCTGGGCCTGGCCCTGGCGGAGGGCGCGGTTAACGCCGAAACCGCCGCCGCCCTGGGCGCGCTGGATGAATTGTTTCAGGCCGAGCTTTGGGGTGAAGATGCGGAAGCGGCGGCGAGACGGGCGGCCGTCGGGGCAGACATCGCGCTCGCGGCCCGGTTTATTGCTTTGACGCGGGGGGAACGTTGAATGAACGCCAAGCGGCTGGTGATCGCCGGCCAGGTCCAGGGCATCGGTTTTCGCGACTGGATGGTGCAGAAGGCGCGTGAACTCGGCGTGTCCGGCTGGGTCCGCAATCGCCAGGACGGTACGGTCGAGGCACTGATCGCGGGCGATGTGGCCGCGGTGGAGGAACTGTCACGGATGTGCCGCCGCGGCCCCCGTTTGGCCGTAGGTCGCCAGCATCTCGGAAGAGCTGGTTGACCCGCCCGCCGAAGCCGGGTTCCATCAGGTGGCGTCGGTCTAGCAGTCCGATGTCACTGTATGCCCTCGTGCGTTCGCTGTTGCACCAGCCACCGGCATTGCCTTCCGTCGTCCTGGCCCGGACACCCCGGGCCAGGACGACGAGGCGCAACTTGATCGAATGCCGCTCTGGTCCAATCAGAACAACTTGCCGCCGTTCGGCACCAGCAGGTCCGGCTTGATCAGCACGACGGCGCCGTCCTCGTCGGGCATGCCGAGGGTCAGCACCTCGCTGATGAACGGCCCGATCTGGCGTGGCGGGAAGTTCACCACGGCACAGACCTGGCGGCCAATGAGCTGGTCCGGCTTGTAATGCACCGTCAGTTGGGCGCTGGACATCTTCAAGCCGATCTCGGCGCCGAAATCGATTGTCAGCTTGAACGCCGGCTTGCGCGCCTGCGGGAATGGCAGGGCGTCAATGATGGTGCCGACGCGGATGTCGACGGTCTCGAAATGCTCAAAGGTGATTTGTTCTGTCATCTGGCTGCCTCCGGCCGCGTTGCTAAGGCGGCTACCTGGGATATTGTGACGGCTTATTGTCCCCCGACCCGAAAGCCACTCAATGCGCGATTTTGAATTCCCCGGCCGTAGTCCGGTTTATGCCACCCATGGCATGGCGGCAACCTCCATGCCGGCGGCGACGCTGACCGCGCTGGATGTGCTTCGCGCCGGCGGCAATGCGCTGGATGCGGCGGTGGCGGCGGTCGCGGTGCTGTGCGTGATCGAGCCGCAATCAACCGGCATCGGTGGCGACTGCTTCTGCCTGTATGCACCTTCCGGAACTGGCCAGGTCTATGCCCTCAACGGTTCCGGGCGCGCGCCCGCCGCGGCCAGCATTGACTGGTATGAAAGCCGTCAGATGCGTGCGATCGAGAACACGTCGGCGCATGCGGTCACCGTGCCGGGTGCGGTGAACGCGTGGGAAACCTTGCTGAAGGCGTATGGCCGCAAGGGCCTGGACGAGCTTCTGCTGCCGGCCATCCGCTGTGCCGAGGAAGGCTGGCCGGTGCATCCCAAAGTCTCTTGGGACTGGAAACGGCAGGAGGAGAAGCTGCGCAAGGGCGGCTCGACCCACTTCCTGCCGGGCGGCAAAGCACCCAATGTCGGCGACCTGTTCGTCCAGCCGGCCCTGGCGGAAACCCTGCGGGCGATCGCCAGGCACGGTGCCAAGGCGTTCTATGAGGGGCCGGTGGCCGCCGACATGGTCGCCACGTTGCGCGCGCGCGGCGGGCTGCACACCGAGGACGATTTCGCCGCCGGCCTGCACAACGCCGAGTTCGTCGAGCCGATCACGCTGAACTGGAAAGGCTACGACGTCTACCAATGCCCACCGAATGGCCAGGGCCTGCTGGTGCTGATGATCCTGGGCATGCTGGGTGGCTTGCCGTCGGCGCCCGACGGGCCGTCAGGCGTGATCCGCGCGCACCGGCATATCGAGGCGGCCAGGCTGGCCTACCGTGACCGCGACGCCTTCCTGGCCGATCCAGGCGCGGTTGATGTCCCGGTCAGGAAACTTCTCAGCCCGGACTACCTGGCGGCGCAACGCGCGCTGATCAGCGACAAGGCGGCGATGCACGGGCTGCCGGCGGCGGGCAAATCGCTGCTGCCGCCGCATAACGACACGGTCTATCTTTGCGTCGTCGACAAGGACGGCAACGCGTGCAGCTTCATCAACTCGCTGTTCCAGTCGTTCGGCACCGGTATCCTGTCGCACCAGTCCGGGGTGATGCTGCAGAACCGTGGCTTTGGCTTCCGGGTCGAGCGCGGGCATCCCAACTGCATCGCACCGCGCAAGCGCCCGATGCACACGATCATTCCCGGCATGCTGATGCAGAATGACCGCGCACTGATGCCGTTCGGCGTCATGGGCGGACATTACCAGCCGATGGGGCAGTCCTGGTTCCTGACCAACTTCCTGGAATACGGGCTGGACATCCAGCAGGCGATCGATCTGCCTCGGCTGTTCCCGTACGCCGGAAAGTTGCAGGTGGAACGAGGCATCCCGGCCGACGTGGTGGCAAAATTGGCGGCGATGGGTCACCTTCCGGAGCCGACCGAGCGGCCGCACGGCGGTGGGCAGGCGATCTGGATCGATCATGACCGAGGCTGCCTGGTTGGCGGTTCCGAACCGCGCAAGGATGGCCTGGCGCTTGGCTACTGACGGATGACCGGCGAACCCTGTGACATGACCGCCGTTGAAGCAAGGCGGTTGATCGGCACGAAGCGGCTTGCGCCGACCGAGCTGCTTGAAAGCTGCATTGCCCGGATCGAGGCGGTCGACCATGCCGTAAACGCAATGGTCGCGCGGGATTTCGACCGTGCCCGGGTGGCGGCCCGCGCGGCGGATGCGGCGGTGGCGCGTGGCGATGCGTTGCCGACGCTGCATGGCTTGCCGATCGGCATCAAGGACCTGCTGATGACCGGCGGCCTGCGCACCACTTTCGGCAGTACGCTGTTTCGCGATAACGTTCCGTCTTCGGACGAACGGATCGTGGCCGCGTTACGCCAGGCCGGGGCGATCGTGGTGGGCAAGACCAATACGCCGGAGTTCGGGGCGGGCGCCAACACGCGCAACGCGGTGTATGGTGCCACCGGCAATCCATTTGATCCGGAAAAATCCTGTGCCGGATCCTCGGGCGGGTCGGCGGTGGCCTTGGCAACGGGGATGGTGCCGATCTGCCAGGGCTCCGACACCGGCGGCTCGTTGCGTAACCCGGCGGCGTTCTGCGGCGTTGTCGGGTTCCGTCCCAGCCCCGGGCTGGTGCCGAGTGACCGGCGGCCGCATGGCTGGAGCGGCTTGTCGGTCGTCGGCCCGATGGGACGCACCGTAGCCGATACCGCGCTGCTGCTTGGCGCCATGATCGGCGACGATGCCTGCGACCCGCTTGCGACCACCGTGCACGGCAAGACGGTGCGGCGGGCGGCGGATTTCACCCCGCCGGCGCCGATCGATCTGGCCGGCTTGCGCGTGGCTCTGACAACCGACTTCGGCTTCGCTCCGACAGAGCGGCACGTAAGAGCCGTCTTCGCGGACAAGATCGGGTTGTTCCGGCATGTCTTTGCGCGAGCCGAGGATGCCTCTCCCGATTGCACCGACACCGATGAAACGTTCGAGATCCTGCGCGCCGTGGGGGTCCTCGGCGCGCATGCGGAGAAGGTGCGCACAACGCCGGACCAGGTGGGGCCGAATGTGCGGGCGAATGTCGCGGAGGGGCTACGTTATACGGCCGAGGACGTCGCCCGGGCGATGACGACGCAAACCACGCTGTATCGCCGCTGGCAGTCGTTTTTTGCCGATTACGACATCATTCTGACACCGGCGATCACCATCAGTCCCAGATCCTGGCGAGAGTTGTTTCCAGCGGACATCGACGGCCGTCCGACGCGGACGTATTTCCACTGGCTGGCAATGGCGTATGCAGTGACCGTTGTTGGGCATCCGGCGATTATCGCTGCCGGTCGGGCTGGACAGGAATGGCATGCCGTTCGGGCTGCAGATCGTCGGGCCGCGTGGTGGCGATGCACTGGTGCTGCGGGTGGCGGCGGCGTTAGAGGAACTGCTGGCGGGCGATCGGCGGACAGCCAGGCCCGTGTCGGATATCGCGGCGTTGCGGACCGCGCCCGCGATTAACGCGGTGGAGGGATTTCTCGGGTTCGATTGAAACGCCGCCGGGCGCCGCAGCCGCTGCAACGATAACCGCCGCCTTGACATTGCGTTTCGGGCAGCTATCTACCATCCAACTGGATGGAGAGTGGATGGTGCCCAGTAGGATGCAAGAGGTTCGGCCCAGGCCGCCCGACAGCGAAAAGGTCACGATCAACCTGGGTTTCGTCGATCTCGGGACGATCGATCTGCTGGTCTATGACGGGTTCTATGCCAATCGCACCGACTTTATCCGAACGGCGATCCGTAACCAACTTGAGCGGCAATCGGATGCCGTCCGTCAATCGGTCGCGCGGAAAACCCTCGACCTCGGCCTGCGGCACTACAGCCGGGCGGAGCTGGAGGCGGCCAGGGACAGGGGTGAGCGGCTGCATATCAACGTGCTGGGGCTTGTCAGCATTGCACCGGATGTGACGGCGGATTTGGCGCGGACGGTGATAGCCTCGGTGGCCGTACTGGGCGCGCTACATGCCAGCGCGGCGGTCAAGGCGGCGCTGGCTGATCGTATGGACTGATCAAGAAACGAGACGGGTCGCGATGCTGCGTTTCGATGGCGCCGGTCCTTGCGGGTTCAGTATAATTTTCAGTATAGAAAGCAAGCTTGATGAAGATTCCCCTGTCTAGCGGTATAGTCGAGGCGGCACGTCTGACCAAGACGGGCCGGCTTAATGACGCTGCCGCCTCCCTGCAACAGCTACTCGGCATGCCTGGCGGCGGCGGGTCGTTGTCGTTACCGAACATGTTGCGTGGCATGCCGGCGCCGCGGCCGGCCCCCGAGGCAACCTCGGGCAGCGGGCGCTTCCTGGCAATGACTTTCAGTACTCAGACGGCAAGTCGGTCCTACAAGCTGTATATACCCAGCGGTTACGGCGGGCGGCCTGTGCCATTGATCGTCATGCTGCATGGCTGCTCCCAGTCGCCGGATGATTTCGCTGCCGGCACGCGGATGAACGTGGCAGCCGAGGCGCAAACCTGCCTGATTGCGTATCCAGAACAGACCAGTAGCGCGAACATGCAGAGGTGCTGGAACTGGTTCAATCACGACGATCAGCAGCGCGATGGCGGGGAGCCGGCGCTGATCGCGGGGATCACCCGGGCGGTAATGCGCGATTACGCGATCGACCCGCGGCGGGTCTATGTCGCTGGGCTTTCGGCCGGAGGCGCCGCGGCGGCGATCATGGGGCAGGCCTATCCCGAGCTTTATGCCGCGATCGGCGTGCACTCGGGGCTGGCTTGCGGCGCGGCGCGTGACATGCAGTCGGCGTTCGCCGTGATGCAGCGGGGCGGCGCCGGTTCGACGGCACGGCCTGGCCAGCGCATGGTGCCGGCCATCGTGTTCCATGGCGAGCGGGACAGCACGGTGCATCCGCGTAACGGTGATGCGGTTGTTACGCAAGCCGAGCGGGGGGTGGTATTGGCGATGCGGGTGGAGGCGGGCCGGGTTCCGGGTGGCCATGCGTACAGTCGAACCTTGTATACGCGGCCTGACGGGAAGACGGTGATCGAAAAATGGGTCGTTCATGGCGCCGGCCATGCCTGGTTCGGCGGCAGCCCGGCCGGCTCCTACACCGATCCGAGAGGGCCTGACGCAACCGGCGAAATGCTGCGGTTCTTCCTGCAGCATCCGCATCCGGCGGCGTAATGCGAACCGGCGTTGATGCTGACACACACCTGACGCCTCCGGTGTCATTCCCGGCGCAGTCCCACAGGCGCTAACTTGAGTGCAGTGAAGCTGGAACCGCCCCGCGTGTCATCCCCGGCGCAGGCCCACAGGCGCTGACTTGAGTGCGGTGAAGCTGGAACCGCCCGCGTGTCATCCCCGGCGCAGGCCGGGGACCCACGACTTTACGCGGCGTTAACGGCAAAAGACGTGGGTCCCCGTGCCAAGCACGGGGATGACACGGGGGATGATCGTCGGCTGGCATAACTCCGGTTACAAGCCTTTCTCGACCATTTCCAGCAAGCGAGGAATGATCGCATCGACCTGCCGCGGCTCCATGGTGCTGAGCGGACCGTCAAGCGCCAGCATCGCCAGACCGTGCACAGCCGACCAGGCAAGATATTCGGCGGCTGGCCGACGTTCCGATGGCAGCACGTTCACCTCGACCATCGCGTCCAGCGCGGCGCTCAGCATTTGAAAAGGATCGAGCCCGATGGGACCGGACTGCTTCGAGGTTCCGGTGTGACCCTGCATCGGGGTGGAGAAGGCGGTGCGGAACAGGCCTGGTTCAGTGCGGGCAAAGAACAAATAACCCGATCCTATGGCGCGCAGCCTGGCCTGTGCATGATCCGCCGGCGGCTGGTCCGGCGGCAGCCGCGACAGTTGCGTTTGCATCGAAACGCCCATTGCCGACAGCGCCGCCGACCGGACGGCCTGGAGAAGATCCTGGCGGCTGGCAAAATGGCGATACGCGGCGTTGGGGACGACGCCCACTCGGCGGGTGGCCTCGCGGAGCGTCACCGCATCCGGTCCACCGGCGCGGGCAAGCTGCATCCCAGCCTCCAGCAGCGCTCGGCGAAGATCGCCGTGGCGGTAGGTGCTGCGTGACGGTGGCGTGGCGGTGGCGTGACTCATCGGGTGCGGAAGAGGTTATCGCGCAAAAATGTGGACAGTGTCCACAGCGGCTGGTAGATTTATGTGGACGGTGTGCACAAGCGTGCCACGAGGGCCATGCAAGGGGCAGGCCTGCCGTCCGCGTTCAGCACGGAGAAAGTCATGCAAGTTCAGCCATATCTGTTTTTCGAAGGACGCTGCGACGAGGCGATCGAGTTCTATCGCTCCGCCGTGGGCGCCGAGGTCCTGATGCTGATGCGGTTCAAGGAGGCACCGCCGTCGGATCAAGCCATGATGTCGCCCGCATCCGCCGAGAAGGTGATGCACGCGCACGTGAAAATCGGCAATTCCAGCGTGATGATGTCCGATGGACGGTGCGGCGGGAACGCGTCCTTTGCCGGATTTGGGTTGTCGCTGGCGGTGAGCAGCGAAGCCGAGGCGACGCGGGTGTTCAAAACGCTGGAGGCGGGCGGGCAGGCGGTCATGCCCTTGGGAAAAACCTTCTTCGCGGTGCAATTCGGAATGGTGACGGACCGGTTTGGCGTGATGTGGATGGTGCTGTTCGAGGGATAAGGGTGACAGCGGGCACGATCCGTCAGGACCCACTAAGGTGTCTCATGGCCGTCGCTCGACATAAGCGGCCATGGGCGCTTCAAGCGGTCCTTCGGGGGGTGCCTGCGCGGTCCATGACGGCGGCCAATCCATCTTTGAAGATGGCGTGAAGCTGGACTTGTGTTGGCAACCGCCGCGCCTTTCACGCCTTGCTGCTTCCGCCAGCGCCTGACGGAATGCCTGTTCCTGGCACGCTTTTGTCCGGGGGTATCCGTCCGGCCGACTGGCAGGAGCAACCGCGGCATACGCCGCAGCAGGAGAGGACAATGGCCCTTCATCCACTGAGTCTGTTTACGCCCAGCCGCCCGTTCGGCGCTGGAGCAGGCGATCCGTTCATGATGCTTCACCGGGAGATGAATCGCCTGTTCGACGATATCGCCCGTGGTGGTGGTGCCCCGGCCGGCGGTCAGCAAAACCAGGGTGGCATGATGCTCGCGCCGCAAATGGATGTCGTCGAGACCGACAAGGAAGTGCGTATCGAAGCCGAGCTGCCTGGTGTGACGGAAAAGGATATCGAGATTGATCTGAACGAGGATGTATTGACGATCCGGGCGGAGAAGCGCCGGGAAAGCAAGCAGGAGCGTCACGGCGTGCACTTCAGTGAGCGCAGCTTTGGCAGCTTCCAGCGTTCGCTTCGCCTGCCGTTCCCGATCCACGCGGAGCAGGTGCAGGCTCATTTCAAGGATGGGGTCCTCAGCGTGACCCTGCCCAAGACAAAGGCACAGGAGCGCAGCCGGCGGATCCCGGTCCAAAGCCCGCAACAGCAGGACGGCGGTCAATCGGCGACGGGTCAACATGCACCCGATATGAAGAACGGTGGTCAGTCGGCGACTGGCCAGAACGCTCCCGATATGAAAGACGATCCTTCTGCCGCTGGCATGGCGGCTTCCGGTTGATTTGCCGGCCGAGTGTCAATGAAAGATCGGCGCCCAATGGCGTGCTAAAGGTGATCCATCGATGGTGACCCCGTGGCGGCCTGGTTGTCCCATGGCCGCCACCTGAACCGCCAAAGGCCGCCAACACGCCCTGATCGTCATCGGCGGCGGGCTGGCGGACGGCGCCATTGCCCGGGAGCACAGGCACAAGGCGCCTCGGTCGCACTGCTTGACGAGGGCGATCTGGCCTTTCGCGCCGCCCTCTTCTGGCCGTGGCTCGCCGATAGTCTACGAGCTGGCGGCGCGACGAAAGGGAGATCAGTTGAGGCGGCGCAACCCGGCTAGGCCGCCGAACGGGTGCAAATCGACGTCCGCCTCGGCTTCCGGCAGATCTGCGTCCGGCATGCGGGGGTAGGGGTCCAAGGCGAGGGCCAGTTGTTCGGCGGCTGCCTCGCCCAGGTCGATTTGGTTGCCCTCATAGCCAACTTCGTCGTCGGCGTCGGGATCGATATCGTCGGTTTCCTCGCCGGAGGGGACAAAGCGGACTTGAAAGCTCTCTTCGACCAGCTGTTTCGAAATCTTCCAGCGAGACAACGCAGGTCTGCGTGATGCGGGCGCGCAGGATGCCGCGTGCGGCGACCACGTCGCGGCTTTCACGTATCAGGTGGAATGCACACGACACCGCATGCACGGCGGGCAGCTTCATGCGGACGGCCAGTGCAGTGCATTCGGCGACGCTTGCGTCCACCGTCAGATCGAGGCCCTGGGCGCTGATGCGGTCTAATGCAATCGGCCGGGAAAACTCTGAAGTCGTCATACCAATCGCGCGGCCTCCTCTGCCGGTAGAAAGTGAATGATTCCTTGTCCTAGCGCCTCCAGACTTTGCGTGGCGAGGCTGCGGTCCTGCGCCCGCGCGAGGCGTGCCAAGGCAGCGGCGGAACCGGCTGGTGGTATGGCGCCGCGCCAGACGTTTCGGGCGATCGCCGTCTCCAATCCCGTCGCGTCCTCCCAGTTCGCTGCATACACCTGTGCTCGGCCGTGAAACGCCTCCCACATCGCACGGTTGCGCTTGCCGACGGACAGGTCGCTGACGCCCATTTCCCGCAGGTTGACGTCCATATCCAGGAACATCGCATCGAACACCGCCTGGGCCAGGGCCGGACCTGGTTCCGCTTCGCGGTTCAGCCGGCGGATCAGCAGGAAGACGTGCAGCCCGATCACGTCGAACCGGCCGTCCAGCGTGTCCGGGCAGCCGAGGTCGGCGTATAGATACGGGCTGCGGGCGGCGGAAACGGCGGCGCCATAGAGGTGAAATCCGGGCCGCTCATAGCGGGCCCTGCGGCCGAGGGTCAGGAAACGCGCCAAAAACCGCCCCATCATCTGAAGAACCAATCGCCCGAGCGTATCGGCACAAGCCGCCAGGCCAAAACGCCGATCGGCGGCCGATTGACACGGCATGGGCGACCGTGACAACCCATTAGATAGATCGTGCCGGCGGTCGATCCAACCTGCCGTCAACCAGAGTTAGCGGGATATACCACTTGCCCACGCAAACCATTGTCCACCGGCTGTTGCTGCTATCCTGCGTGCTGCTCTTCACCACGCTGTTGACCGGGTGCGGCTGGCTGATGCCGGCGCCGGTGCAGCGCGGCAACAAGGTGGACGCGGAACATTTGAAGGAGCTGGTGCCCGGCACGTCGACCAAGGCGGATGTCACCGCATTGATCGGCTCGCCCACCGCCCACGACTCGTTCGATGACAACACCTGGCTGTATATCAGCGAGGTGACGCGGCAGCGCATCGCCCGCACCTTGGGGGAACTGGATCAGCATGTCGTGGTTGTGACGTTCGACGGCAATGGGGTGTTGCAGACGGTGAACGAGAAGGACAAGGCCGACGCGCTGCCGGTCAGCGTGGTGGCACGCACCACGCCTTCGCCGGGGACCGAAGCGTCGTTCATGCAGCAGCTTCTGGGCAACATTGGCCGCTTCAACCCGACAGGCACGCCGACGCCGGGCGGCGGCGGCGGCGCACCGACACCAGCTTTAGGGCCAGGCCCCTGATGCCCTGGCCCGCCTGACGCTCTTGCCACGCAACGGTCGCTCGGGCAGGTTTGCTGCATCTGCGAGCGCGGACGTGACTTCGGCCTGATCCGGAACGTCGGCCAGGCCACGGGGTCGGTTCGCGCACCGCCCCTCTGGCACAGGTCTTTGCTCAATGGACATCTCCCAACCCGCCGTCGTTTCGGCTGCCGACGCGCTGACGCTTCGCTATGGCCCCGAGGCGGCGCCCGCCGCCGGCCCGTGGAATGCGCATATCGCGCTGCTGCTGTCACATCGCTCGGTGCGCGGCTACCGGCCCGACGCGCTGCCGAACGGCACGCTGGAGACGCTGATTGCCGCCGCGCAATCGGCCGCCAGCAGTTCGAACCTGCAGACCTGGTCGGTGATCGCGGTGACCGATCCGGACAAGAAGGCGGCGCTGGCGAAGCTGGCAGCGAACCAGAAGCACATCGAGCAGTGCCCGCTGTTCCTGGTCTGGCTGGCCGATATTTCCCGCAATCAGCGCCTCGGCCAGCAGGAGGGCGTCACCCTGGAGACCATGCCGTACCAGGAGACGTTCCTGGTCGCCGCGATCGATGCCGCCCTGGCGGCGCAGAATGCCGTGGTGGCGGCGGAGTCGCTGGGGCTCTCGACCGTGTATATCGGCGCGCTGCGCAACAACCCGCTGGAGGTGGCCAAGGTCGTCGGCCTGCCATCAGGCGCGTTCGGCGTGTTCGGCCTGTGCGTCGGCTATGCCGCACCGACCGCGGCGAACGAAGTCAAGCCGCGGCTGCCGCAGGACGTCGTGCTGCATCACGAGGTCTATGACACATCGAATGAGCCGGCGCACCGGGCTGCCTATGACAGGCTGATGGGTGCGTTCTCGGCGCGCAACGACATGGCGGCGGACACCTGGACCAAGCGGGTGCTCGGCCGGATGGGCAAGATCGCCGCGATGAGCGGCCGCGACACGCTGGTTGCCACATTGCAGGCGATGGGCTTTCCGTTGCGGTAGTGTTTCCGCTGCGCCGGTCGCATGCCGTGGCAAACGCGTGGGAACAGCGCGCAATTGCGGTCGGAATTGGAGCCGGAATTTGCTGCCGACGGCTTGGTGGACCGGTAGGTGTTGCGTTTAGGTGACGAGCTGTCGTAGGAGGCAAATTGTTGTAGGATTGCAACCACAGATGAACACAGATAGATCTGGTCTCACGGAGGTTTCCGAACAGATCATTGGCTGTGCGTTCGTGGTTTCAAACACGCTTGGTGCAGGCTTTCTTGAAAAAGTCTATGAGAACGCCTTGGCACATGAACTGCGCAAGGCCGGCTTGATCGTTTCACGCCAGCACGATGCTACGGTGTTTTATGATGGTGTTATCGTTGGCGCCTATAGCGTCGACCTGTTGGTCGAGAATAAGGTTCTCGTCGAACTCAAGGCGATCAAGACATTGGATGCCATGCATAGCACTCAGTGCTTGAACTATCTGAAGGCAACGGGCCTTTGGCTGTGCCTGTTGCTCAATTTCGGCAATCCGCGCCTGGAGATCAAGCGTCTGGTTCACGGCCCGGAATAAAACATCGCTTATCTGTGTTTATCCGTGTTCATCTGTGGTTTTTCAAAAATCATGCAGTAACGCGTGTCCCTAGCACGTTTCTGCTTAGGATATATCGCTTCCGCAAAGCTCCTGATTACGCCTCCGGAGTCAGCGCTATGTGTTCCCCATAAGGCTACTTGACTTGGCGGAGGCTTAATCGAGGCTGGGAAATGTGTAACCCGGCTCATCACAATAATTGCCGCAGTGGCAGGAAAATCGCCGCCCGTCCAAGGCACCAGAGCGCCCTCCATATGAGGCTGCTCTGGTGCGGTCTGGGGCATAGCCCCAGCCTTACCGCTCGAGCGGCGGGCCGACGATTTCGACGCCGAAATCCTGCTGCAACTCCATCATTCCCGCCAGGTCATTGTGGTCAACGCCCATGCTTGCCATGCGGCTGAAAAACTCGTCCAACCCGCCCGGGGAGACGGTGACCATCAGCTTTGCGGCTGTCTCACCGGTGACCAGACATGTATGTGCTATCCCCTTGGGCAGCATGGCGGTGTCACGCGGGCCGGCGTGATAGGTCTGGCCATCGCACCAGATCCGCAGATGGCCCTCCAACACGTGGAAGACCTCATCCTCCCGGTGGTGGATATGCCGGGGCGGGCTGACACCGGGCGCGGCTTCGTGGAGCCAGATCGCATAGGCCCCGCCCACATCGTTGCTGCTGATGAGAGGAGTGACCGCCTCCGCGTCGAATACCTTGAAACGGCGTGCTTCATCGATCGCCGCAATGACCGGCTGGCGGCGCAGTCCTGGTTTCGCAGACGGCATGGCCGATTCCTTTCTGATCCAACGAGCGGAAATTCGCTCGCTTGGCCAAGCGTGTCCGTGCTCGATCATGATACGATGACAGACCGGTGCATTCAGGCTACGGATGCAACACGCAGGGTCCCGGGCCTTGATGTGCTGGGCTTTCGGGTTCTTTGAGAGGACGCATCCGATTGGCGGCTTGTCGAGCGAGGCAGGCACGCGCGTGAGGCGTGGACACTGTCCTTCGATTTGCGGCCCTGCGAACTGGATGCCACAGCTGATTTTGCTATAGCAACGTCAATAACTTGATGCGTTGCATGGCGGATCGACGGCGCGCGGCTGCCTGCACGCCGCCGAGCAACAGATGGGCAGAAATAGGGAATTTTGCACGAGGCTTCCATCTGTCGATCAGTTCCGGCCGCCGTTCGCCTTGATGACCTGACCATTGATCCAGCCGCTCTCGGGGCTTGCCAGGAAGGAAACGACGCGGGCGATGTCGTCGGGCTGGCCGAGACGGCCGAGCGGAATGTCGTTCGTCAGGCGCTGGATGAGCTCTTCAGACCGACCGGCCCGGAACAGCTCCGTGGCGACCGGCCCGGGCGCGACCGCGTTGACGGTGATGCCCCGGGCACCAAGTTCCTTCGCAAGGGTATGGGTCATCGCTTCAACCGCTGCCTTGGTCGCGACGTAGACACCGTGGTTGGGAAGGTAGTGGCCGATGATGCTTGTCGAGAGGTTGATGATGCGGCCGCCGTCGCGCACCCGTCTCGCGCCCTCGCGCATGCCGTTGAAAGCGCCGGTGAGATTGACCGAGAGGAGGCGCAGGTAATCCTCGTCGGCAACCTCTGCCAACGGCGAGACTTTAATGATCCCGGCGTTGTTCACCAGAACGTCGACTGGCCCGAACTCGGCCTCTGCCTGATCGAACAGCATCCTCACCGCCGATGCGTCGGCGACATCGGCGCTGATTGCCCTCGCGCGTCCGCCAGCCGCCTCGATGACGGCGACGACCTGTTCGGCCTCAGCCGCGCTGGCGGCGTAGTTGAGGACCGTCCGGAAGCCGTCCGCGGCGAGCCGCTTGGCCAGCGCGGCCCCGATGCCCTTGGAGGCACCCGTCACGATTGCTGTTCGGGTCTCGTGTGACATGTGTTGTAGTCCTCGTCTCTAAGCTTATTGGCTGATCTCGGCCGCGGGTTTAAAAGTCGCTTGCTGGTGCGCCGGTTTGCTGCCAGCCCACTAGACTGGAAGCGCACTCAGGATGGGTTGACACCCGCCTTGCCCGCTTGGCTTTGCCGGCGGGACAGGAGGGCGTCGCTCCCCTGGGATCAGGCGTTGATTTTCTCGCGCTCGTAATTCTTCGCATAGGCGTCCTCCACGCCTGGCAATATCTCGACAACTTCGAAGTAGCGGTCCCAGAACGGGCTTTCCCGCAGGTCCTCCACAAGAAGCTCGTAGGAGTGATGATCCTTGGCATCCCACATCCAGATATCCGTGACGCGGGCCGAGTAGAACTCTACATCGAAAAAGCGGAGTGAAACGCCCGAAGCGTGCTTCTTCACGATTGGTGTCAGGTGCTCCTTGGCCAGTTCATGGCGGCGAGCAACCGGGAAGCCCAGCCACTCGGGCGTGGTCTTCACCAGCATGAAAACCGTGAGCGTGGGTTCAAAGGCGTTAGTTTGCGTTGTCATTATGCATCTTCCCATCGTTGGTTGACGTGCATAAAATACGAGCCATTGCTCATCATTGGCTACTCGCGTTCTTCTCCATGCCGGCTACCATCCCCCACCAGCGGCCACGTCCAAGAAAAGCGCCGAAGCAGGCCCGCTCGCTCGAGACCGTGAGGGTTATCGTTGAAGCGGCTGCTCGCATTCTGGAGGAGCACGGACACGACGGGTTTTCGACCAACGCCGTTGCCGAGCGGGCCGGCGTCAGTATCGGCTCGCTTTACCAGTATTTTCCCCGGAAGGAGGCGCTGATTGGGGCATTGATCGTCCGCGAAACATCGCGCCTGATCGATGACGCGGAGGCGGCCATGGCTCAGTCCACCGGAACCGCGGCTCTTTCAGCGCTGATTCTCGCAGCCGTAGCGCACCAGTTTCGTCGCCCTACCCTGGCTCGGCTGCTTGACTTTGAAGAGGCACGTCAACCCTTCGATACCGATACACAGCGGGTCGGTGAGCAATTCCGCACGATCTTACTGGAACTTCTCTCACGCCCCGACCTTCCGCGCCAACCTGATTGTGAGGCAGCAACACGAGACGTCATGGCAATTATCAAGGGAATAGTAGATGCGGCGGGCGTGCACGGAGAGATAGACCAACGCAAGCTTGCGAGCAGGGTGCAACGGGCTGTCTTCGGTTACCTGAATGGTTCTGTGTAACCTCCGCATATGTGCTCCAGCGGACAGCGTTGAACAGCCAGAATAGGTCGAACGCTGCCAGTCGCGGCTAAGCCGATCAAGCCCAACCTCTCGGCTTCCAGGGCAGCGGCACGGCCGGGCGCCACTCAATCCACTGCACCGCTGATCTCCAAGCGTGATGCCGGCCGAGCTCGCCTGCGTCGACGATTGTCATCCGGCGCGTTCGTCAGGGTTCGGCTCTCGCTGCAGGGTCACGGGTGGAGCTCGTTCCGAAACTTAAGCAGACTGTGTGAAAACTAAGGACGGTAACGGCAACGAGCAATTCCACTGCTCCAGTCAGCGATGTTCTGAAGCTTTCTTCTCCCAGAAAAGTCACGAGCAAAATGATCTTTCGTGATGGCGACCAAAAATCGAGTTTTCACACAGTCTGTAAGATTTTCGGAAACAAGGCTGCCTTGACCGTTGTCTGATCTTTGTTGCGTATTTCGGTTTGGCGAGGCGACCCGGCCCGCCGCTGTTTGTGACATCGCAGTGCATATGACGGACGCGGGGATGAATATCTTTCTCTCAGCACCCGATTTCCCAACGTCCACCAAACCTGGGCGGTCACGCCCCGTCGAAGATCGCCTCGGGCAGCAACGCTGAAACCACGTAGTTGGGGACGTCCACCACGTTGGAAACCCGCAGGTCGACCGCGACGCTGCAAATCACGTAGGCCTGCTGGCGGCTGAACCCGCGCTCTTGCAGCAGTTCCATCATGTTCAGCACCGCGTTGCGGCAGGCGAGCGTCAGGTTCTCCGCCTCGATCTCGCCGGCGGCGTTGATCGGCATCCCCATGACACCGAGGAACCGTTCCGGCACCGCGAAGCGCGGATCGGCGAACCAGGTCGTGCGCGAGAACACCGGCGCGGTGAACTTGCGCGCCGCCGCTAGACCTTTGTGGACACGAAACCGCACCACGGCAGTCGCACCCATCTCCACCGCCGTGACACATACCTCGCCATCGCCCTGGGCGAAGTGCCCGTCGCCGGTCGAAAAGAGCCCACCCTCCACGAACACGGGCAAATATAGCTTCGCACCCTTGGTGAGCTGCTTCACGTCGAAATTGCCGCCGTTCTCGCGCGGCGGCAGCGTGCGCAGGCCGGTTAGGCCGCACGGCCCGGCGGGCACAGCTCCGGACTGATCCGGCGGCAACGCGAACCCGCCGCGATCGATGACGCGCTGCTCGCGCGCGGTCCAGGCCACAACCTGCGCGGCTGATGGCGATACCGCGGATATGCCCATGAACGGCGCGCCGGGGATGCGCACTCCAGGAAGTTGCGCGGATGTCGCCCAGTTGTCGCTGATTTGCCAATGCACCAGGAATGGGTCGGTCATGACGTCGCGCAGGAAGCCGAGCCCTGGTATAATCGCGCTGAACGCCGTCGGCTGGGGGATGATGTCGGTGAATTCGATCTCCAGGATGTCGCCGGGCATCGCGCCCTTGACGAAAACCGGCCCGGTCAGCGCGTGCACCACGCCTGTATCGAGCGTGGCGAAATCGGCAACTGTCGTGCTCGGTTTGATCTGCCCGTCGAGCGCGTCGCGCGTTTCCAGCGCGATCTCCTCGTCCTGGTCGATTTCCACCACTGGGGCGATGTCCGGATGGTAGCGGTTGTGGCCGCAATTCGGCTCATCGCAGAGCCGCTTGCCTCGATCAATGCGAATGGTGTGCATGGCGGTGCCTCCGGTCGGATCGTCCCCGCCCATATGAGCGCAGGTCGTTTGGTTGATCCAGTGAGCAATGGCTGACGGGAAGTCTCCGTAAATCTAGACTTTTGCTAATGGCTTGAACAGCTTTCGCCCGTCAAGGCTGAACCTTGGCTACATCAGCAGCTCGCCCAAGAGCTCAAGCCCGGAAAAGATGAAATCCGGCCGGGGAACCTCTGGACTCAACGCGAGACCACGACGATTGATCCAGGCGATGGTGAGGCCGAGAGGTTTCCCGCCGACTAAATCGGTAAATTGAGACTGGCCCGAATGCAAAATTCGCGAAACGGAGAGGCCGGATTCCCGGATAAGGTAACGGAAGAGCGCCCCGTCCGGCTTGTAGCCACGCGCTCTTTCTGCCGTGCAAATAAGGTCGAATTCGTGACCAAGCACTGTCGCATCCAGAAGGTCGTCGTCGATATTCGAGACGAGGGCTAGTCGATATTGACGGGCCAGCGCGTCCAAACTGGGGATCACGTCGGGATAGAGTTTCATGGAGGGAAAGCATTCAAAATATCGATTGATCGCGTCTTCACGCCCCGCCGAAACGCCGAAGTGGCGAAAGGCTTCCGACAGAGACAAGCGACAAATATCCTTATAGGATCGATATGGCTCGGAGTAATGAAAGACGTTGCGCTGCTCCCAAAAAGCATAAAAGCTCATTGGATCCAAATCCGTTGCCGAGGCCTCGGCCAGAATGTGTCGAAACACCTCAAAATTCGAAGGCGGCGTGTTGACTAAAGTGCCATAGACATCGAACGACAACAGGCGCGGCTCAACACCTGGGGGAAGCCTTCAACGCGGTTGCTTGCGGGCGGTCGTCCAGGCTCATTTCCTGACCTCTCATCTTGCCGCAACGGCGTGTGCCTTTGGCGGAACTTCCGTGCACATAATCAGCCCATGCTCTTCGCGCACCCCTTCAAGCTTCCGGCTGGTGACCCGGCGACAGGTTGCCGTCGCCGCGGTTTCGGGCAGTCACATGTTCGAATGCTGTTATGATCGCTACACGCTTCGTGATGCAGGCCGTGCGTGCTACGCGGCCGAAAATGAAATCCCTGCTGCGCACGCGCCACGCCCAGGCTCTGCTGCCAAGTCTGATGGGCGCCTACCTCAAGTTCGCGCTCCGCACCACGCGGTGGACGCTGGACGGAATGGAGCATTTCGCCCCGCACGGCGCCGGCGCCCCAGCCGTGTTCGCCTTCTGGCATGAGTTCCTGCCGCTGATGCCGGCGCTGTCCATGCTGGCACGGCGGCAGCCAGGGTATCGCCCAACGCCGATCCATACGCTGGTCAGCCAGCACCGCGATGGACGCTTCATCGGCGCCGTGGTGCGGCGCTTCGGGATTTTGCCGATCTTTGGTTCGTCGACCCGCGGCGGCTCCGCCGGTCTGCGTAAGCTGTTGGCCGTGCTGTCGAACGGCGCCCTGATTGGTATAACGCCGGACGGCCCCCGGGGGCCTCGGCGCCAGGCCGCCGCGGGCGTGGCGCAGCTTGCGGCGCTGTCCGGCGTGCCCGTGCTGCCGTGCGCCGCCCGCACCAGCCGTCGCATCCGGCTGAACACCTGGGACCACATGCCGGTGCCGCTGCCGTTCGGCCGCGGCGTCATGGTCTGCGGCCCGGCCATTCGGGTCGCCCGCCAGGAGTGGAAGGGCGCCCTTCCGGTCATCACCGACGCACTGAACCAGGCGGCCGCCCGGGCGGAGCTCCTGTGTCCAGTGTGACTGCCCGGATCTTGGGCGCTGGCTGGGCTGTTGCCGCCACCTTGCTGGCCCCGGCTGTGCGCCTCAATCTGCGCCGGCGGGCGGCGCATGGCCGGGAAATCGCCGCACGTCTGCCCGAGCGCCGCGGCATCGACCAGACCGCTCGACCGCCCGGGCCACTGCTATGGATGCATGCGGCGAGCGTCGGCGAGACGATCTCGATCCTGCCGGTGCTAACCGCGCTGCGCGCGCGCACCAAGGTGTTGCTGACCACCGGCACCGTCACCTCCCAGATGTTGCTGGAGCGGCGACTGCAGGAGCTTGGGTTGAGCGGCGACGTGCTGCACCGCTTCGCACCTTTGGATGTGCCGGCCTGGGTCGACCGGTTCCTGTCGCACTGGCATCCCGACGCCGCCTGTTTTGTCGAAAGCGAGTTGTGGCCCAACCAGCTCGCCGCCTGCCGAGCGCTGGGGATTCCGCTGATATTGGTGAATGCGCGGATGTCGGACCGCAGTTTTGCGCGTTGGCGCCGAGTGCCGGGCTGGGCAAGCTGCTTGCTGCGCCATTTTTCTCATATCCAGGCGCGTGGGGAGGTGGATGCGGATCGCCTCCGAGCCCTTGGCGCTGGCCCTGTTGAAAGCCTGGGCGATTTGAAATTCGCCGCGCCGCCGTTGCCGGTGGATCAAGGCGAACTTGGCCGGCTGACCGCGCTGCTGTCCGGCCGGCCGGTCTGGCTCGCCGCCAGCACGCATCCGGGGGAGGAAATACTTGTTGCCACCGCCCATCGCCGCCTGGCCGCGGCGCATCCGGGGCTGCTGACGATTATCGCGCCGCGTCATCCGGAGCGAGGTGCGGCCCTTGCCGCCGAACTGGCCGCGCCACGGCGGTCGATGGAACATCAGCCACCGGCGGAGGGGATTTGGATCGCCGATACCGTGGGTGAACTTGGGTTGTGGTATCGGTTGTCCGGCATTGCCTTTGTCGGCCGCAGCCTGGTCCAGCCCGGCGGCGGCCAGAACCCGTTGGAGCCGGCACGCCTGGGCTGCGCCATCGCCGCCGGCCCGTATTGCGGCAATTTCGTTGATCATGTCGCCCTGCTGCGGGAAGCCGGTGCGCTGACGCAGGTGGTCGATGCGGCGTCCCTGGCCGGATTTGTCGGCGAGATGTTCGACAAGCCCGACCAGCGCCGCCGATTGGGCGAACAAGCCGCGGTGGCGGTTCGCCGGTATCAGGACCTGCCGGTGCGTACGGCTGAAACACTGCTCTCGCAGTTGCGGTTGTCATGACCATGGCGTTGAGGATGCCGCGCGCGCCGGGGTTCTGGATGCATGACGGTGTTCTCGCCCACGCCCTGTCGCCGCTGTCCGCCGTTGGCGCGGCCCTGACAGCGCGCCGTGTCGGCCGTCCGGGCTGGCGGGCGCCGGTGCCGGTGGTCTGCTGTGGCAATGCCAGTCTGGGGGGTGCGGGTAAGACCACTTTGGTGCTGGACCTGGCGCACCGCCTGATCGATCGGGGTGTTTGCGTGCACGTGCTGCTGCGCGGTTATGGTGGGTCGGACAAGGGCGTGCATCGGGTCACAGCAGCCGATTCGGTCCGCGCGGTCGGCGACGAGGCGCTGTTGCTGGCCAATGTTGCGCCGACCTGGACCGGCGCCGACCGGGCCGCCAGCGCCCGCGCCGCCATTGCCGCCGGGGCTCGGCTGCTGCTGATGGATGACGGGCTGCAAAATCCGACACTGACAAAGAGCCTTTCCTTCCTCGTCATCGATGGCCGGAGCGGCTTCGGCAACGGCCGGGTGCTGCCGGCCGGCCCGCTGCGTGAACCGGTGGCCGCCGCCGCCGCCCGGGTGCGGGCAGCTGTCCTGATCGGCCCTGACGAGGCCGGTGCCACGCGCTGGCTGCCGCCCGAACTGCCGGTCTTGCGCGCGGACCTGGTGCAGGACACGGCGATCCGGGCGCTGGCCGGGCGCCGTGTCCTGGCATTCGCGGGTATTGCATTCCCGGAGAAATTTTTCGCGCCGCTGCGCCAGGCAGGCGCGGTACTGGTCAAACAGCTCGGATTTCCGGACCACCATCCGTATTCGGCGCGGGAGCAGGAGCAGCTGCGCAGACGAGCGGCGGGATTGGATGCGATCCTGGTGACGACGCCGAAGGATGCGGTGCGTCTGTCGCCCGAGATGCGGTCGCAGGTCACCGTCATCGGCGTCGGCTTGCAGTGGGATGATCCAAGCCGGCTCGACAGTATTCTCGGTAGGGTTATGGACGACACCCCATCCGCCATGTGTTAATCGAGCCATGACCGAACCTGCCATAGCCGACCTGGTCTTCCTGTTCGACGTCGACAACACGCTGCTGGACAACGACCATATCCAACGCGACCTCGGCGATCACCTCGGCACGAATTATGGCGCCGAGGCGCGTGATCGCTATTGGGTGTTGTTCGAGGACCTGCGCAGCAGTCTGGGATACGCCGACTACCTGGGCGCGCTGCAACGCTACCGGCTGGAGGATCTGCACAATCCCAAGGTCCTGCGCATTGCCAATTGGCTAGCGGATTATCCGTTTGCCGACCGGCTGTATCCGCGGGCGCTGGAGGTGGTTCGGCACATTGCCGCGTTTGGACCGACGGTCATCCTGTCCGATGGCGATGCGGCGTTCCAGCCGCGCAAGGTCGAACGCTCCGGCCTGTGGCACGAATTCGCTGACAATGTGCTGATCTATGTGCACAAGGAGCAGGCGCTGGACGATGTCGAGCGGCTGTATCCGGCCCGCCGCTACGTCATGATCGACGACAAGCTGCGTATCCTGGCAGCGCTGAAGCAGCAATGGGGGCAGCGGGTGACGACGGTATTTCCGCGCCAGGGGCACTATGCGCTGGATCCGGAGGAGATCAGGAAGTATCGGCCGGCCGATATCTCGATCGATGCGATCGGCGCGCTACTGGACTTTGGGCGCGACCGGTTCGGGATTTGACACCGCCTGCCGCCGGACCGCTGCATATAGGACCGCCGCGGCCAGTAGATTGGCAACCGCGGCAATCCTCAGCACGCTGGGCGCATCCAGTCCGCCGGCTGCCAGTGCCGCCACCGTGGCCGATCCCAGTACCATAAAGAGCGCATTCATAATGTTGTTGGCGGCGATCATGCGCGATCGCTGCTCGGGTGCCGCCGTCTGCTGAATGATCGCGTAGAGCGGCACCGAGAATACTCCGCCGCATGCCGCCAGCAGCAACAGATCCGCCAGCATCCGCAAGCCGGCGGCGGAGCGCAGTATGGCGCCAGCCGAGGCGATGCCGTGCACGGCGATGGCGGACACCGCGAAATGCCAGCAGAAGAGCGAAATGCCGAGGGCGGCGAAGGGGACGAAGCGGGCGGAGACCTCGCCGTGCAGCAGCCGAGCGCAGGCGATCGAGCCGATGCCGACGCCAATCGCGAATATCGAGAGCAGCAGGGTCAGCACGCTGCCGTCTGCACCCATGGTGTCACGGGCGATGATCGGGAACTCGGTCATCAGGGTGGCGCCCATGGTCCAGAACCATGACAGCCCGAGGACTGACAGCCAGATTGGTCGTACCCGGGCGGCGGCACGGCAGACCAGCCAAGTCTCGCTGATGATGTTGAAGCGTAGCTTCAGGGTGGGATCGGCTGCTCGTACCGGTGGCATCTGGAGTGTAGCGAACAGTCCAATCAGCGAAAGCACGATGCCGGCGGCACTCACCGCGGCGGGACCCGAGGGCAGCAGCATGAGGAAGCCGCCAGCCACCGTGCCGCAGACGATGGACAGGAACGTGGTCGCCTCGATAATGCCGTTGCCGCCGATCAACTCGTCGTCCGCGAGGTATTCCGGCAGCACGCCGTATTTCACTGGTCCAAACAGCGCGGCCTGGACGCCTAGTCCGACCAGGACGGCTAGCAGTGCCGGGATGCTGGCGGACAGAAAGGCGGCGGCGGCACCGATCATCAGCAGCAGCTCGGCGATCTTGTAGATCCTGATCAGCCGGGGTTTGGCGAAGCGGTCGGCGAGTGTTCCGGCGGTGGCCGACAGCAGGACGTACGGCGCGATGAACAGTGCTCCCGCCAGAGCCGACAGCCCAGTCCCGCCGACGCCGAGGCGGAAGATCGCCAGCACGACCATGGCGTTCTTCACCAGGTTGTCATTCAGCGCTCCACAGGATTGGGCGACCGTGATCGGCCAGAGCCTCCTGGATCGGATCAGTCCAATCAACGATCCGGCCATGTTGCATCCCTTTCGAAGCGCATTGTCTGGTAGCATAGTCCGGCATGAGAATGCGGGCGCGTCCGCACACTGGAAGAAGGAAACCGCCTATGTTCATCGCGATGAATCGCTTCAAGGTCCTGCCGGGAGCCGAGGCGGCGTTCGAGGAAGTATGGACGTCCCGCGATACGCACTTGCCGGGTGTTCCCGGTTTTGTGTCGTTTCATCTGCTACGTGGCCCGGAGCGGGAAGATCACGTGCTGTATTCGTCGCACACGATCTGGCGCGACCGCGCGGTGTTCGAGGACTGGACGACTTCGGAGGCGTTTCGCCAGGCGCATCGCAGCGCCGGCGGCAACCGCCCGCTGTATCTTGGCCACCCGGAGTTCGAAGGGTTCGAGGTGATTCAGACCGTGGAGTAACTCTGCGGCGGGGGTGCGGCAACGTCGAGGCCCTGTTGGCAGCCAATCGCAGTCCGCAGCCGAAACTCGGCGCGGTAAACGAGGGCAGGCACCGGCGAGCACTGCGGATCGCCAGCCGTTGGACACGGCCAAAGTGAACTTCAGCGGTGCGGATGACTGGTGCGACCGGCTGCAGGTCTGAACGGCTTGATGGGCACCACCGAGCGTTGCGCATGGCTATTATACTTGACAAATATTGCTCGAGCCCCCTTGGCCGCGACCCCAATCTCGTGTTCAATTGGCAAGACAATCTCATGACGGCTGACTCAGCCGCCAGTGAGGACCCAAGGGAGCCAACGTCCGTGTCCTGAATGGGAGACGGCATGCAGCGTTCGTGTTTCCTTGCCGCCTCGGCTGCGGCGCTCGCGACCTGGCTTCCTGCCCCGCGGCGACCCACACGCGGCATGCGGCGCCGAACGTGCTTCAGGTCAGCGTGCCGAGACGTGCCACCTGATTTCAGCGGATCAACCAAGGCGAAACACACCATGCTCGGCCTGTTCGATGGATAGACGAGGCTTCCTCAAGACCGCGGCCGTTGCTGCCACCGGGGCGCTGGCCGCACCGCGCCTGTCGCTTGCCGCCGACAACAAAACGCTGAAGTTCATCCCGCAGGCGAACCTGGCCAACCTGGATCCGATCTGGACCACGCAGTACGTTGTCCGCAATGGCTCCCTGCTGATCTGGGACACGCTGCTGGGGGTGGACGACCAGCTTCAGCCGCAGCCGCAGATGGTCGACCGCTATGACAACACCGCCGACTTCAAAACCTGGACGTTCACGCTGCGCCCCGGCCTGAAGTTCCACGATAACGAGCCGGTGCTGGCGAAGGACGTCGTCGCCTCGATCAATCGCTGGATGGTGCGTGACTCGACCATGGGCCGGGTGATCAAGAGCCAGCTCGACGCGCTGGAGGCGGTGGACGACAAGACGTTCCGGTTCCGGCTGAACAAGCCTTACTCGAAGATGCTGTTCGCGCTGGGCAAGAGCAGCACACCCGTGCTGTTCATCATGCCGGAGCGGATCGCGGCCACCGATCCGTTCAAGCAAATATCGGAGTATGTCGGCTCCGGCCCGATGCGCTTCAAGCGCGATGAATGGGTGCCGGGTGCCAAGGCGGTGTTTCAGCGCTTCGACGGCTACGTGCCGCGGGCCGAGACGGCAAGTTGGATGGCCGGCGGCAAGCGCATCAACTTCGACCGCATCGAGTGGCAGGTCGTGCCCGATGGCGCCACCGCGGCGGCGGCACTGCAGAACGGTGAGGTCGACTGGTGGGAGACACCGATCTCGGACCTTGTGCCGCTGCTCAAGCAAAGCGCCAGCGTCAAGGTGGACATTGCCGATCGGCTGGGCAACATCGGCGTGTTTCGGATCAATCACCTGTATCCGCCGTTCAACGATGTGCGTGCGCGTCAGGCGATACAGGTGGCGCTCAGCCAGTCGGACTACATGGAAGCGGTGGTCGGCGACGATAAAGAGCTGTGGCAGACGCTGCCTGGCTTCTTCACGCCGGGAACGCCGCTCTACACCGAGAACGGCGGGGAGCGGCTGAAGGGCAAGCGCGACTACGATCTGGCGAAGAAGATGCTGGCCGAGGCGGGCTACAAGAACGAGCCGATCATCCTGCTGGTCGCGACCGACCTGCAGATCACCAAGGCGCAAGGCGACGTGACCGCCGACCTGTTGAAGAAGATCGGCATGAACGTGCAGTACCAGGCGCTCGATTGGGGCACGGTCGGGCAGCGGCGGGCCAGCAAGCAGCCGCCGGATAAGGGCGGCTGGAACATTTTCCACACCTGGAGCGCCGGTGCCGACTGCATCAACCCCGCACCCTACACCGGGCTGGATGCCAGCGGCGATACGGCCTGGTACGGCTGGCCGAAATCCGACCTCGTGGAGGCGAAGATCGCCGGCTGGTTTGCCGCAACCGATCTCGATGCCCAGAAGACCGTCATCGCGGAGCTGAACAAGGCGGCGATGGACGACGTGGTCTACGTCCCGACCGGCTTCTTCAAAGCCTACCAGGCTTGGCGCAGCAACGTCCGCGGCATCGTCAAAGCCCCCTTCCCCGTCTTCTGGGACGTCACCAAGGCATGAGCGCGGTAAGCAAGCGCGGGGCGCTGCCCCGCACCCCGCCAAGGGCCGTGGCCCTTGGAACCATTTCTTTAAGGGGTTTGGGTGAAGAGGGGGCGACGCGGGCGTGGCAACCTCTGAGTAGCCCCCCCTTCACCCAAACCCCTAAACGGAGCGGGATCAAAGGGGCCATGGCCCCTTTGCGGGTCCAGGGCAGCGCCCTGGCCTTGCTCACCTCGGTCATGCACTGATGCTGGCCTATGCGACGCGGCGGATTGCCGCGACCATTCCGGTGGTGCTGATGGTGGCGCTGTTCGTGTTCAGCCTGCTGTACATTGCGCCCGGTGATCCCGCCGCGATCATCGCCGGCGATCAGGCGACGCCGGCGGATGTCGAGCGGATCCGGGCCTCGCTCGGCCTTGACCGGCCGTTCCTGATCCGCTTCGGCGACTGGTTCTGGCATATTCTGCACGGCGACCTCGGCACCTCGATCTTTACCAACCTGCCGGTTACCCACATGATCGCGCAGCGGATCGAGCCGACGCTGTCGTTGATGGTCCTGACGCTGATCCTGTCGCTGAGCCTGGCCATTCCGATGGGCGTGATCGCCGCCTGGAAGCACGGCACGTGGATCGACCGGGCGGTCATGGTAACGGCGGTGCTGGGGTTCTCGACGCCGGTCTTCGTCGTCGGCTACCTGTTGGCCTATGTCTTTGCGTTGCGGCTGGATTGGCTGCCGGTGCAGGGCTTTACCCCGATCAGCCAGGGACTGATCCCGTTCCTGCGTACGCTGATCCTGCCCTCGGTGGCGTTGGGCCTGGTGTACATCGCGCTGATCGCCCGCATCACCCGCGCCACCATGCTGGATGTGCTGTCGCAGGATTACGTGCGCACCGCCAAGGCCAAGGGCGTCGGCCAGCGCGACATGCTGTTCATCCATGCGTTGAAGAACGCCGCGGTGCCGATCGTCACCATCGTCGGCATCGGCTTTGCCGCGCTGATCGGCGGCGCGGTGGTGACCGAGAGCGTGTTTGCCATTCCCGGCCTGGGGCGGCTGACGGTGGATGCCATCCTGCGACGCGACTATCCGGTGATTCAAGGCGTCGTGCTGCTGTTCAGCTTCGTCTACGTGCTGATCAACCTGGGCGTCGATCTTCTCTATACACTCTTTGATCCAAGGATCCGCTATTGAGCGTCACCACACCCGACCATGTCGCCGCGGCCGATCTGCCGGCGATCCTGCCGGTGCCGAAGCAGCGCGGACGCATCACCGGCTTCATCCACCGCCACCCGACCATTTTCATCGGTGGCCTGCTCGTCGGACTGATGATCTTCATCGCGGTCTTCGCGCCCTACCTCGGCACCAAGGACCCGACCGCGCTTGCCCCGGCACGCCGCACCCGCGAACCGTCCGAGCTGTATTGGTTCGGCACCGACATGCTGGGCCGCGATGTGTATTCGCGGGTGATGTATGGCTCGCGCGTATCCTTGATCGTGGGTTTTGCGGTTGCCTTGTTCGCCTCCGTCATTGGCACCTTCATTGGATTGCTCGCCGGCTTCGTGCGTGGGCTTGATGCGGTACTGATGCGGGTGATGGACGGCCTGATGTCGATCCCGCCGCTGCTGCTGGCGATTGCGCTGATGGCGCTGACCCGCGCCTCGGTGCAGAACGTCATCATCGCCATCGGCGTTGCCGAGTTCCCCCGCGTCGCCCGCCTGGTGCGTGGCGTCGTGCTGTCGCTGCGGGAGCAACCGTATGTGGAGGCGGCGATCGCCTCCGGCACCCGCGTTCCGGTGATCATCTGGAAGCACATCCTGCCGAACACATTCGCGCCGCTGATGGTGCAGGCGACGTTTGTCTGCGCCTCCGCCATGATCACCGAGGCGATCCTGTCGTTCATCGGCGCCGGCACGCCGCCGATCATCCCGAGTTGGGGCAACATCATGTCCGAAGGACGCGCGCTGTGGCAGGTGAAGCCGTATATCGTGTTTTTCCCGGCGATCTTCCTGTCGATCACGGTGCTGGCGGTCAATCTGCTGGGTGATGGGCTGCGCGATGCGCTCGATCCCCGGCTGGCGAAGCGGCTGTAGCGATGGCACCGTCATCCCCGCCGCGCAACGCGCAGGCTCTGCTTGAGGTCGAAAACCTGCAGACACATTTCGGCACGCCCGACGGCGTGGTTCGGGCGGTCGAGGGCCTGTCGTTCCATATCGAGGCCGGGGAGACGGTGGCGATCGTCGGCGAGTCCGGTTGCGGCAAGTCGGTCACCTCGATGTCGATCCTGCGGCTGATCCAGGAGCCGCCCGGCAAGATCGCCGGCAGCATCCGCTTCGAGGGCCGTGAGCTGCTGCGGGCCAGTGATCAGGAGATGCGGGAGCTGCGCGGCAACGCGATCTCGATGATCTTCCAGGAGCCGATGACGAGCCTGAACCCGGTGCTGACGGTCGGCCGGCAGATCGGCGAGACGGTGCGACTGCATCAGGGTCTGAACGCGCGGCAAGCCGAGGCGAAGGCGGTGGAGATGCTGACGCTGGTGGGCATTCCGGCGCCGGAGCGACGGGTGCGTGAATATCCGCACCAGCTCTCCGGCGGCATGCGCCAGCGGGTGATAATCGCCATGGCGCTGGCCTGCAATCCAAGGCTGCTGATCGCAGACGAGCCGACGACGGCGCTGGACGTGACCATCCAGGCGCAGATCCTGGACCTGATGCGCGATCTGAAGACGCGGCTGGGGTCGGCCATCATGCTGATCACGCATGACCTGGGCGTGGTGGCCGAGATGGCGCAGCGCGTGGTGGTGATGTACGCCGGCCGCAAGGTCGAGGAAGCCTCGGTCGACGACATCTTTGCCCGTCCAATGCATCCCTATACCCGCGGTTTGCTGGGGGCGGTGCCGAAGCTGGGCTCCTCGCTCGATGCGGGTGGGCGCGGCAAGTTGGCGGAAATCGGCGGGCTGGTGCCCAGTCTGCGCCGGCCGATCGTCGGCTGTGCGTTCGCCGGGCGGTGCCCGATGGTGACCGAGCTGTGCCGAAAGGTGGCGCCGGCGATCGAACCCAAGGCGCCGGGGCACAGCGTCGCCTGTCACTATGCCGGGGAGAAGGTGGCGGAATGGACCGACGATGGCTTCCAGGTCAGGGCTGCCCAATGAAGCGGGCGACCGCATGAGCGGGGTGACGCAGGATCCGGGGCGTTCCCCCGGCAAGGACCGGCCGCTGCTTGAGGTCAATGCGCTGAAGAAGCATTTCCCGATCCATGGCGGGGTGCTCGGTCAGGTGACGGCCAAGGTTTACGCCGTCGATGGCGTCACCTTCGACATCAGCCGCGGCGAGACGCTGTCGCTGGTCGGCGAGTCCGGTTGCGGCAAGTCGACCGTCGGCAAGTCGATCCTGCGCCTGTTCAAGCTGACCGACGGCGAGGTCTACCTGGACGGGGAGCGGATCGACAACATGCCGGCGCGCACCCTGCGGGCGATGCGCAAGCGGGTGCAGGTGGTATTCCAGGACCCGTTCAGCAGCCTGAATCCGCGCATGAAAGTGCGTGACATCCTGGCTGAACCGCTGGTGAATTTCGGCATGGCGCACGGAAGGCGCGACCTGAACGCCCGGGTCGAGGCGCTGATGGACAAGGTGCGTCTGCCGCGCGACGCCATCAACCGCTTTCCGCACGAGTTCTCCGGCGGCCAGCGGCAGCGCATCGGCATCGCGCGGGCGCTGGCGCCGGGGGCCGACCTGATCATCTGCGATGAGGCGGTCTCGGCTTTGGATGTGTCGGTCAAGGCGCAGATCATCAACCTGCTGGCCGATCTGCAGGATGAACTCGGCCTGGCGCTGCTGTTCATCAGCCATGACCTGGCGACGGTGGAGCACCTGACGCATCGTGTCGCGGTGATGTATCTGGGCAAGATCGTCGAGCTGGCGGACCGGCGAACGCTGTTCGCGGGGTCGCACCATCCCTATACCCGCGCGCTGCTGTCGGCGGTGCCGGTGCCGGACCCGAGGGCGAAGCGGCAGCGGATCATTCTGACCGGGGATGTGCCGAGCCCGATCAATCCGCCGGCGGGGTGCCGGTTTCATACGCGTTGTCCTTTCGTGTTCGATCGTTGCCGCACCGAAGAGCCGCTGCTGCGCAATGTCGGCGAGGGGCATCTATCGGCATGCCACCTGGACGAAGTGCCTGGTGGCCAGGTGCTTCCGCACGCGGCATAATCCGTCCTGGCAACGTCCAGGAGCCTGCCCCCTGATGCAGCACGTGACGGACCCAGCTCACGCTGGGGAAACGGAAGAGATCGCGCGACATGGCTCGCGGTTGCCGGATTGGATGCAGGCTCGGAACAAAAGACTGGCGTCCGGCGGCGAATTCGCGTCAAGTGAGAAAGGGGGACGACCGGACAAGGGACGGAACCCTGCGTGCAGTTTCCCAATGCTGTTCCCCAATAAGGAGGCGATCCGGCTGCTGCCGGGACGGCCGATCCTGTGCATCGTCGTCGATGCGGAGGAGGAGTTCCACTGGGGCCGTCCGGTCTCCGCGCGCAATAACGCTACGAGCTCGGTCCGCCATCAGAAACGGGCGCACGGTATCTTTTCCGGCTACCATGCCAGGCCGACCTATCTGGTGACCTATCCGATTGCATCGGATGCCTCGGCTAGTGCGGTGCTGCGCGAGTATCTGGCGGACGGGCTGTGCGACATCGGCGCGCAGTTGCATCCCTGGGTGACGCCGCCGTTCGATAGCGAGACGGACGAACGGCAGTCGTTTGCCGGCAACCTGCCGGCGGCGCAGGAGCGGGAGAAGATCCGCCGGCTCGCCGGGGCGGTGCGCGACAGCTTTGACCTGCAGCCGACGGCGTACAAGGCGGGGCGCTACGGGCTGGGTCCGGCCAGTGCCACATCGCTTGAAGCGGAGGGGTTTCTGGTCGATACCAGCCTGATCCCTCGCACGTCCTACGCCGATGTCGGCGGTCCGGATTTTTCCGCTTTCGATTATGGCCCGTTCTGGTTCGGCCGCAACCGGCGGCTGCTGGAACTGCCGGTGACGCGGGCCTTGACCGGACTGCTGGCGCGTCGGGTTCCGTCGCTCTACGCGATAGCGGAGCGGCCGTGGTTCCGTGGCTTCCGAGCGGGCGGGCTGTTGGCGCGAGGCCGCCTGCTGGAGCGGATCACCCTGTCGCCGGAGGGGTCCGACCTGGCCGCGATGTGCCGCCTGAGCCGGACCTTGCTGGACCGTGGCGAGCGGATCCTGACCCTGAGCTATCACAGCCCGTCGCTGGAACCGGGGCACACGCCGTATGTCCGCGACCAGCGCGACCTGGCGGTTTTCCTCGACCGGCTGTCCGGCTTCCTGAGCTTTTTTACCGAACAACTGGGCGGCGAAATCCTCACCCTGCGGGAGCTGCACGACCGGCTGGTGGCTGCCGTCCCGCAGCCGGCGGGTTTGGCTGAGCCGACGTCGGTGGTATCCTGTGTGGCAGCCGCCGTGCGAGGTGCATCCCCAGCGGGTATCGCCGTGATAGCGTCGGCCGGGTCACCGGCGCTGCCGTCGGGTGCAGTTGTGTTCGGCCAGCGGCGCTGCCTGGTGGTTGCGAACACTTTTCCACCGGTACATGGCGGCTCCGCCGTCGTCTACGACAGTCTGGCCCGGTTCGGCGATGGGCGCGTTTCGGTGCTGGCGCCGCAGCAGGATTACCGGGACGGATGGCCGATCCAGGCATGGCGGGAATTCGATCGTCGGGCGCCGTTCAAGGTGCATCGGATTGGTCTGCTGCGCACCCGTTTCCTGCCGAATGACGCTGGGCATGCGCGCCGGATCGGCGGGCTGGCGACGGATGTGGCAATCCGCGTTGCGACGCTGCGGGCAATCTGGCGCATCATGCGGACCGAGGACATCGCCGTGCTGTGCATTGGTGAACTGGTCGCCGGTGGGTGGCTGGCCGGGGCCTGCCGTCAGCTATTCGGCCTGAAGACGCTGATCTACGTGCACGGCGAGGAAATCAGCACGCGGACCCGCTACGACAAGGGCGGCCAGCGGCGGCGGCGAGCGCTGATGGCGGCGCATGGGATCGTCGTCGTTAGCCGCTTCACGCGGGACACGCTGATCCAGGCGTTCAGCGTGCCGGCGGCGAAGATCGAGTTGATCTCCAACGGCGTTGACCTGTCGCGTTTCCAGCCGCAGCCGCGGCGGCCCGATCTGGTGGCGCGCTACGGGCTGGCGGGCAAGCGGGTGCTGCTGACCGTCGGCCGGCTGTATGCCCGCAAGGGCATGGACCGGGTGATCGAAAGCCTGGCGCTGGTGCGCGGGCAGATCGGCGACCTATGCTACCTGATTGTCGGCGAGGGATCGTATCGTGCCACGCTGGAAACGCTGGTGGCGGATCACGGGCTTGGCGGCCAGGTGGTTTTCACCGGGGCCGTGGCGGATCACGAACTGGCGGCGCATTACGCGCTGGGCGACGTGTTCATCATGGCCAACCGGGAGATGCCGGACGGCGAGACCGAGGGCTTTGGCCTGGTGTTCCTGGAGGCCAATGCCTGCGGTCTGCCGGTGATCGCGGGCAAAGCCGGCGGCAGCGTCGATGCGGTGACCGATCAGGTGAATGGGCTGGTGGTCGACGGTAACGACACGGCGGCGATCGCCGCGGCCGTCGTCAGGTTGTTCCAGGATGACACGCTGCGCCAGCGTCTGCGCGACGGCGGACTGGAGGTCGCCCAGGCATCGGGTTGGGCGCGCCGGGTGGAGCAGTTCCTGCGGTTCTGTGACCGGCTGAGCGACAGGCGCCGGGGCCAATCCTAAACCGTGCTCGGGCGCCGACACACCGGCCGCGAAGCCACTCTTGTGTCATAGCGAATTGATGCCCCGCCGGCACGGCAAATCGCGAGCGGCCGCAAGACGTTCCCGATCAGAGGAGATGCCAGCGAAGACCCTCTGGTCCCTGCTGCCGATCGCCGGAGGAAGCTGCACAAATTCGCGCCCGCGTTGATCGCAGCTCTGCAGTTCCGGACCGCGCCCGCCAACGACCCAATGCTGGCCGCTTTGAAACTGCTGCGCGACCTAAGCCCGAATCATTGGCCGCCGCATCAAGGAAGAGGTCATCCGCGAGCACTGGGACGACATCCTGCGCTTGGTCGCGTTGTTGAAAGTCGGCACTGTGTTGCCATCCAGGGCCATGACGCACAGTGGTTTCGTGCTTCAGGTCTCAACTTGGTCATCGCGGCGATTGTCTATTGGAACTCAACATACATCGTTGACGCCATTGCGCATCTACGAGATCGTGGACAGCCGTGCCCCACCTGAAGCTATCAGGCACTAGCGGAAGCACTGCGCCCGGCGGGGAAGCGCGACGAGGCGCCCTGATGGCAGCCTTCGGGCACCAGGATGCTCCCTCTCCAAAGGGACGGGGCGCGGCTTCCGTCAGCGCGGCAGTAAATTCCTGTAATGATACATATCGTCGCCGTCGACAAGCGGCCGGGTAATTCGTTATTTAAGGACTATTGTACCTATACAGGAAAGTTCCATGGATCGGCTGACCGCTGGCGCCTGCCAGATTGGCTTGCCTGCCGCCGTTTGCGCCATGGACCGGGCGGTTGGCGTTGCGCCGCCCAATCCTACGGTCCTCCACCCGAACGAGATCGAGCGCCTGCTGGCCGAACAGGGCGGCTGGCGCAACGCTGCCGATGCGCCGTTCAAGGTGACCGGTCCCCTTGGGTCCAACGGTTTTTCCCGCATCTTCCGTGGTGACGGGGGCATGTTCCCGTGTCCCGTCGCGATCAAGCAGTTCCTGTGGGACCCGTCTGGCGCTTCTCCTGCCGAATCCGCGCGAACCTATTTCCATGGCCTGCAGAAGATGGCCGAAATCACCGCTCGGCTCGACCTGCGCGCCACTGAACCGTATGCGCTGCTGGAGTCGCATGGCATCGTCGTCGCGTCGTGGATTGAGGGGCCGACGCTGGCAAGATCGCTGTTCCGGGGATCAGCCGAGCGCGCGCACGAGTTGATCCGCGACGCCGGGATCTGGCTGGCGCGTCTGCACCACGCGAGCGACGTGGAACGCCGGTCACCGGATGTCGCGGATATGCTCGCGCAACTCGAGGCGGAAGTTGCTGAAAAGGCTGACGAAACAAGGTCGTTGACCCGCCGCGCGCTGTCCCTGCTCCGCGCCGCCGGTCCGCAGCTTGCCACGCAGCCAGTAGCCTGGTCGCGTCACCATGGTGACTTCAAGCCGGCCAACCTGATCGTGCGCGAAGGTCGGCTGGTCGGAATCGACCTCGAGCTGTTGTTCGCCGCGCCGACCGTGTGTGATGCGGCCCATTTCCTCAATCACCTGCAACTCAAATTCTATTCGCCGCGCGTCATGCCGCGATGGCGCGAATGTCCGAAGCTGACCGAGCTGTTCTGCCGGGGATATTCGGATGCCGCCGGCGAGCCGCTGCCGCACCGGTTGCTTCTATGGCAACGACTGTACAACGCGACGTATATCATGACCCAACATCGCGAATGGTCTCGCTCACCAATGGCCTGGCCGGTGCAGTTGGCACTGAGACATCTGGTCCGGGCGCTCTGCAACACCGTGGCTGACTGACCTGCGCGATCTTCATCCTCGGCGGGGTGGGGTTGGTGGCCGCCACGATGGGACTGAACATCCTGAAGATCCTGCGCTTCGTGAAGGAGGACTTCCTGATCGGGCTGGGCACGTCGTCGTCCGAGGCGGCGATGCCGACGCTGATGGAGAAGCTGGGGCTGCCGGGCCGCGGTCAGTCTCTGGTGGGGCTGACGGTGCCGCTGGGGTACGCGTTTAACCTGGATGGGTCGTCAATCTATTTCACTACTGCGATCGTGTTCATCACCCAGGCGCTGAACATTCCGCTGAGCAGGGCCGCATCGCCGATCGGGACCATGACGCACAGCGGTTTCGTGCTTCAAGGTCTCAACTTGGCCATCGCGGCGATCGTCTATTGGAACTCGACATACATCGTTGACGCCATTGCGCATCTACGAGATCGTGGACAGCCCATGCCCCAAGCGCTGCGGGCGCATACCTTGCCACTTGCCTGGGGGCACATCGGCTTCTCTGGCGATTTCCTCTAGGATCAGGTTGCCGCGGCGGTGGCACCCTGGCGCAGCAAGCTGTCGAAATAGGCGATGGTGTGGCGCAGGCCGTCTTCCAGCGGCACTTTCGGCTCCCACCGGAGCGTCTGCCTGGCATAGGTGATGTCGGGGCAGCGCTGCATCGGGTCGTCCTGCGGCAGCGGCCGGTGCACGATTTTCGACTTGGAGTTGGTCAGGCTGACCACACGCTCCGCCAGTTCGCGCACCGGGATTTCGTGCGGATTGCCGATGTTGATCGGGCCGGTGGTCTCCGGTCCGGAGGCCATCAGCCGGATCAAGCCGTCGACCAGGTCATCGACATAGCAGAAGGCGCGCGTCTGCATGCCATCGCCGTAGAGGGTGATGTCTTCGCCGCGCAAGGCCTGGACGATGAAGTTGGAGACCACGCGTCCGTCGTTCGGATGCATGCGCGGGCCGTAGGTGTTGAAGATGCGCGCCACCTTGATGCGCAGATTGTGCTGGCGGTGATAGTCGAAGAACAGGGTCTCGGCGCAACGCTTGCCCTCGTCATAGCAGGCGCGGGGGCCGAGGGGATTGACGTTGCCGCGGTAGTCTTCGGTTTGCGGATGGACGGTCGGATCGCCGTAGACCTCACTGGTGGAGGATTGCAGGATCTTGGCGCCGATGCGCTTGGCCAGGCCCAGCATGTTGATGGCGCCGATGACGCTGGTTTTCGTTGTCTGAACCGGATCGAACTGGTAGTGAATCGGTGATGCGGGACAGGCGAGGTTGTAGATCTCGTCGACCTCGACGTAGAGCGGGAAAGTGATGTCGTGGCGGTAGGCTTCGAAATTGTTGTTGCCCAGGAGCTGCGCGATGTTGTCCTTGCGGCCGGTGAAATAGTTGTCGACACAGAGGATGTCGTTGCCTTCGGTCAGCAGGCGCTCGGACAGGTGGGAGCCGAGGAAGCCGGCGCCGCCGGTGATGAGTATGCGCTTACGGGTTAGGGACATGCGACCTCTGTCTGGAAATGGCTGACTATCTGCCGCTGAGCCTATCGTCCCGTGGAAGACATGACCAGCAGAAGTATTGTTGCTAATAAAGAACATTTTTGTGTGACTGGGAACACAGGTTGCGGTGCCACCCCGGTGTCATCACCGGGCCCCCGCCTTCAAGCGGACACGCTTGGCCTGGCGACCCAAGACTATGCCGCGTCGAGCATCGCTGGTCGTGGGGTGGTCGGACACCGGGAAGCGGAAACCGGTTGAACTTGTGATCCCCGTGACATACCCGCTTGCGATAGGCGCCCCTGTCATAGTGGGCACACCACCGGCCGACCTACGACTGTGGCATGGAGGCCTGTATGTTAAGTAGCATGAAATCCAGGATCGGTTGGTGCGCCGAAAAAATAGGTTACACTATAGTTCCGAACTGGATGCTGGATACCTATCCAGCGGTACGTTACATGCGACGGTTGTTCAAGCTCCTTTCTGTCGATCTTGTGCTCGATGTGGGGGCCAATCAAGGACAGTACCATGATTTCTTGAGGGATCAGGTTGGTTATCGGAACCAAATCATCTCCTTTGAACCGGTTCCGCATCTGGCCGCGAGCCTGAAGCGGAAGGCTGCCAACTCCCGTCATTGGCAAGTTGACGGGCGAGCCCTCGGTAGCGGTGCCGGAACCTTGGCGTTCAATGTCATGCGGAATACAGAAATGAGCTCGTTCCTGCAGCCAGATCATTCGAGCGTGGGAACTCTCTTGCAAGACCACAATAAGATTGAGAACACCATAGACGTTGAAGTCACCTCTATCGATGCAATATTACCCGGCTTGATGACGAAACATGCGAGTCGAAATGTCTATCTGAAGATTGATACGCAAGGTTTTGACCTCGAGGTGCTGAAAGGCGCGGAAGGAAGCCTTCCAGGACTTGTGGCATTGCAGACCGAGGCTTCGGTCATACCGCTCTATGCCGGCATGCCCCGCTATCATGAAGTCATCGAGTTTCTCGAAGATCGTGGCTTTATCGTGAGCGGAATATTTCCCAACAACTTTTTGTTCTTTCCGCGTCTGCCGGAGTTCGACTGCTATATGATCAACCGTGCCCACGTGGCGTGATGAAGACATCAACCGGAGTTTTGACCGGGAGAACAGACCGGTCGCCTCGTCGGCACAGTCCGCCGCGGCAGGCACCTGAGCCAGCCAATCTAGCGTCCGGACGGCGAACCTGGGTAAATCGCCTGCCATCCGCGCTGGCCACCGACCCCCGGCGCCGCGCCGGCACATTGTGCCCTGCCGATGTGAGCGTCCGCTGATGCGAACGCTCATGATCACACCAATGCTGCCGCCGCAGTCCGAAAGCGACCGTGGTGGAAAGCACCGGCGCGCCGCCATGTTCCTGCATGCTCTGGCGCGCCTCTCCAGTTCGATTGACATTCTCTATATTGTGCCAGAACGGATGATGGGCTTGGCCGAGGACCAGGCAGGCCTCGACCGTGACCAGGCGGCGTTCTGGGGCGTGGACCTGACGGTATCATTGCTGCCAAGGGCAAGCCGGCGCGAGACTGCCTGGAATCACTACTTGCTTGGGATCTTTGATGCGGCCGCCCAGCCGAAGCTGTATCCTTACTCAGGAGCCAGCCTCAGCCAGCAGGTCGGCCGCTGGCTGGACGCCGAACCGGACTATGTCTTTGTCGACCGGATGGATGCAATCATTCCGGTTCTGGGCAGCGGTCGCCAGCCCAAGGCACTGCTATTCGATATAGACGACGTGTATCATAAGGTTCTGCTGCGCAATCTGCGGCGTGATCCGTGGCACCTGGGCAAAGTGCCGCTCGCCTTACACCTTCCCGCGCTGATACGGGCCGAGTGGCGCGCGGTGTCGACTTCGGCTTTGTCGTTCGTCTGCTCCAGCGGGGACAAGGCACACCTGCGCAGGCTTGGCTTTGGCGGCGCGCTGCACGTGGTCCCCAACGCGGTCGTTCCGCCCGGCTCTGCGCCAGGCGTGCCGCCGGAGCCTACCGTGCTCTTTCTGGGTTCTCAGCATCACCCGCCGAACCGTTCGGCAGCGGAACGACTCGCTCGAAAGATATGGCCGATGATAAGTCGCGAGGTTCCTGAAGCACGACTGGTCATTGCCGGTAGTGACAGCGACACCCTGCCATCGCGCCACGCAGCGCTGCCTGGGGTAGAGTATTGCGGCTTTGTCGATGATCTGGATGGCCTGTATGCCCGCTCTCGCATCGTGTGCACGCCGATTGTCCACGGCAGCGGCACCAGGCTTAAGCTGATCGAGGCGGCCGCTTTCGCGCGGCCAATGGTCAGCACCCGCATGGGCGCCGAAGGGCTTGAGTTCCGCGATGGAGAAGAAATACTTCTACGTGAAAGCGATGAGGACGTGGCTCGCGCGTGTGTGGCACTTCTCCGCGACGATGCGCTATGCCAAAGGTTCGGCTTGGCAGCCCGTCGCGCCGCGCTGCCGCTTTACGACGTGGGCGCCGTCGAGCGTCAGATCGAGGAGATGATCCGCGGCACAGTCGCTGTTAAGCAGGTTGCGTGAACCGTCGGACAGCGTTTTCATAAAGCAACGCCTGTCAGAGCCATTCTTGTTGCGGCGGGGCGACACGCGGCGGGGGCGCTGCCATCAGACTACTAGCGCCCGAGAAAGGCTCAGCGAAGGCCATCGTTTCGTGCCCGGTGTCATGCAACACGCTGGGCCGAACGGCGGACTTCACGCAGGAGGAGCTGAAGTTCCTTGACGATCGGATGCTGCACGAGGACGACCGCGGCGCACCAGGCGATGCCTCCGGTCGAGAGTCCGGCGGTCAGGGTAAGCAGCGGTTTTTCCGCCAGCACGGGCAGGCTGGTCACGGCGAATGCGGGGCCTGCGCACAGCAGCGTTACCCCGGCACTTCTTGCCGCGGCCCGTATTAGTTCGGAACGGCTGATGCCCGTCGCCTTCTTGAGGTAATGCGCGTTGATGGCCAAGGCGAGCAGGCCGTAGGGAATGGTGCCTATAGCCACCCATATGATGCTGACATTCGCCGCAATCGAAATGATTGCCATTTGTGCGATCTGCAGGGCAATAGCGATGCGTGGAACCAGTCGGACCCACCCTGTCGCGCTCAGGTACATGCTAACCATGGGGGCGATCAACCCTATGGCGCAGGACAATGCCAACGGCGGGATCAAGGGTATGGTGGCAATCCAGTTGGGCCCAAGCAGACACCAGACCAGTGGTCCGGCGACGATCGCAACCAGTGCCAGGGCTGGAAACGCGGCACCGGTGATCAGCGTCACGGCACGCAGATAGGGCTGCCTGAGAGGCTCGCCCGCCCGGTGCGCGGCGGCAAATGCGGGAAAGGCAACGGTCTGAATGCCCGACACAATCATTTCATAAAAGATTCCAACGATACCATTTCCTCGGTTGTACAAGCCCAGCGACTGGTAGCCGAGCAGGCGGCCGATGATCAGGTCTGGTAGTCGCGCAGATATCTGATTGACGATGTTCGCGCTGCTGATATAGGCGCCGAACGACGCCAAGGCGCGCCATTCCCGCAATGATGGGACGAAATGATCCCAATCGGGTGCCGACAAGGTCGCCGCGACGGCGGTGGTGACATTCATCGCCAGCATGCCGCAGGTCAGCGCTGTTGCCCCCCAGCCGAGGTAGGCAAGCAAGATCGAGACGATGGCATTAGCCAAGCTGCTCGCCAGCGAAATGCGCAGCAGGACGCCGAATGCCATGTCTCGGTTAAGCAAGGCCAGCACCGGTACTGCTAAAGGGCGCGACAAAGAACGAGCCGCAGACGATAGCAATGAGATTGGCGAGTTGAGGTGTTCGATAAAGCTCGGCGATCATGCTCCGCGAAACGAAGATGATCAGGCCCAAGCTCCAGGCCAGAAGCATCGTCAGCCCGAACGCGGTGCGGATCTTCTGGGCAGTCAGTTCCTTTTCTTGCACAAGGAATTCAGCGACGCCGAAGTCTCGGATTGCTTGGGCAAGCAGCACCACGGACGCCGCGACCGAGAAAAGCCCGGTCTCGGCTGGAGCAACCAGTCGCGCCAGGACCATTGTCGAAAAAAAATTGACGATGAGCACAGCATATCGGTTAATGAACACGATCGCCAATGCGCTGCGTAGACCAGCCGGTTGGCTGCTGCGTTGGGTCAAATCACAGTGCCGGGTTTCGCCAAAGTTGGATCATCCTCAGATCAAAACGTCTCGATGTGGACGGATTGCCGTTTGCTCGCATCGACGGTTTGCGCGCAGCCGCACGCGCGGTGGAGTTCAGCACAGATCCCTGCCACGCGCCGGGCGACGGGATCCAGGGCGGCGTCCCAGTCGCGTGCCATATTGAGGGAAGCGCGCCGGGGCGTGCCGGCGTTGATCATGCCAGCGCCCCGCAACAGGCCATCGGCAAAGCCGCTGACGGTTGGATCGACGGCGATAATATTGGCGGACAGCGCCTCAAGCTTCGCGCGGGTCTTGTTGGCAAAGACATTCGTCACCGCGTGTCCGCCGCAGGCTGCCATCTCAAGCACCGGATAGCTGGTGTGCGGTGACAACATCGGGCAGAGCAGCAGATCAGCCTGCCGCAGCAGGTCGCCGTAGCCGGCATAGTCCATCCAAGGTGCCTGACGAAGCACATGACCGTTGCCGAGCGAGAGCTCCGGAACGCTTCCGCGGCTGCCGATCGACAGAAATTCCCATTCCTTGAACGCCGGACTGACGGCAATCTGGCGCAGCGCCATGACGCCGAGGCCGAACATGTTCCGTGGGTTGGTGGGCCGTGCATAAAACAGCAGCCGTCTCGGTCGATCTGCCACGTTTGCCGGCCCGAGGTGAAACAACCTCTTGTCCGCGGCGGGCTCGAACACCAGGGCACGGCTGCGCGTGACCGGATCAGAAAGTCGGCCGAGCGGCTGGCTGAGCAGGTAGTCGGCGAGAAACGACTCATTGATGATGGGCCAGAAATCCATGCCGTAGGTCTCCAGTGCCAGGGCATAGTTGCTCGACCAGGGGTAGAATCCAGGCTCGAACTCCTGCAACATGTAGAAGAATTGCCGGATGGGCAGTTGCGGCAAGATTGCTTTCAGTTGCTGCGCGGTCACCCAATGGGTGGCCAGGAATAGGTCGCCCGGACCGACCGGAAGCGGGTTGCCTGCGTCTTCCGCCGAAACGATCGGTACTTCCGGCAGGGCACCGCCAACCAATGACGTTGCGTGGCGGTGGAACCAGGCCGGGTCAACGGCGGAGGGCTGGACTGTCGAAACGAAGCGCACCGCGACGTTGTTCCGTGCAACGCGCAGCGCGAGGTTGATGACGGTGTTTGGGCCGCCGGTCATGCCGGATTGCGTCCACGCGGTGTCAAGCACATTCAGCCGGAGCGGGCCTTGTCGCTGCATGTCAGGTCGGACGTGCATCGGGGTCGTGTGCAGCACGTCGACCAGCCGTTGCTCGTACAGCAGGGGATCGGTGAACTGCAGCAGGTTGCGTCCGAGGCGCTCGGGGTCATGCCGCAGGAGCTTCAGGTTGTCGCGCACCTTGCGCAGCGGACTGAGCAGTCGTTCCACGTGCTGAAGCATGCAACCCTTTATTCGCACCCTTCAGCGCAAATGCGACTTGCCCCGAAGCAACGTTCTATGTCGTTTCCTATACGCTCGTCCGTTATTTTTTGTAAATGAGTTTCACAGCCGCGTAAGCGTGGCCTGCCTCAAGGTTCTGACAGGGCGGTGGCCCAGGTTCGCGTTCACGCGGATCTTGCGCATGTTGCGCTAGGAAATACGTCTTCCGCAGTGCCTGTCATGCCTGCCCCAAACACGTCCGCCGATCCGCCGGCGGCCCAAAGTCCCGCGGCCGCAGTCCCGCGTGCAGCCAGGTGATCAGCGTGTAGATGTCGTACACCGGCATCCCCAGCACCTCGCGCAGCGCATGCGCGTAGGGCGGCATGTTGGTGCATTCCAGCACGATCGCGCCGACCTCGGGGTGGTGGCTGATCAGCCGCCGACCGGCGGTCAGGATGTCGCGTGCGGCGAGGCCGACGTCCATGTCCCGCTTCTCGCCCAGGATCAGCACGCGGAAGAACTCTTCGCCGTCTTCGGTGCCGACGATGGGCGTATCGAGCGGCACGCCGGCCGCCTCAAGGTGGCGGGGCGTCAGCGATGTGGCCGACACGGTGATGATGCCCACGCGTTTGCCGGGCGGCAGGGTCGCCTGCACCCAGGGCACCTGGAGCAAGGCGCTGGTCGCCACCGGCACCCCGACATGCGCCGCCAGTTCGTGCTGGAACAAGGCCAGGAAGCCGCAGTTGGTGGTGATCGCCTCGGCCCCGTGGTCGACCAGTTCGGCCGCCGCGGCGAGGAAATCCGGCAGCAAGCCGGCGGCGGCGTCCAGCACGACCCGTTGCGGGGTGGCGTCCCGCACCACCCGATACAACACCGGAAATGGCCAGGTCGTGGCGTTTCCCATGTCGCCGGGAATGCGCGGAAACCGCGCCTGCAGCATCAGAATGCCAAGCGGAGCGCCGTAGAGCACCTTGCCGCCGCGTGCGATCGTTGCCATGCGTCCTCCGTCGCGATTGCCGACCCCCACCTTGCCGGAAGGCCATTCCTGGCGCGACAATAACCGTCTCTCACGCGGCGGGTCCACGCCCGCTCGCTCCGCTGCTCAACACGCGCTTGCCGCACGAAAGGACCCGTCATGGCCGATTACCCCTTCAACCAGGCCGATCTGGATGCCCTGGCTCAGTGGGACACGCCCACCATCTGCAACGGGCTGGAGATCGTGGTGCCGGAGCGGCGCGCGATCGGCTTTACCGTGGAGCCGATGGTCTGCATCGACCCGAAAGCGAAACCGATCGTTGGACTGGCTCGCGTCGGCGTGATCCGCTCCACCGAGCCGCCGCGCGGCAAGGTTACCGACCGGGCGGACTGGTACGACTACGTTGCCCGGAGGGATTTCCCGACGATCGCGGTGATCCAGGATATCGACGACCGCATCGGCTACGGCGCCTATTGGGGGGAGGTGCAGTCGAACATCCACAAGGCGCTGGGCTCGATCGGCTGCGTCACCAACGGGTCGTTCCGCGACATGGAGATGTGGGCGCCGGGCTTTCAGATGATCGGTGGGCGCATCGGCCCCAGCCACGCGCATGTCCATATGGTGGATTTCGGCAAGCCGGTGAAGATCTTCGGCATGCAGGTTGGGCATGATGACGTGATCCATGCCGACTACCATGGCGCGGTCGTCATCCCGGCCCAAGCGGTGCGCAAGCTGCCGGCGGCGATCGACCTGGTCTCCCGCCGTGAGAAGGTTATTCTCGATGTCTGCCGAGCGGCTGATTTCACGCCGGCGAAGCTGCGCGAGGCGCTGAAGCGGTCGGGCGAGATCCACTGAGGTCCCTGGGCGGGATGGCCAGCCGCGGGCTGGCCGCTCACCCCGGCTGATCGGGCAACGGACGCCGCGTGGTTCGAACCAGGGGGTGGAGAAGCTGCGGAATATAGGTTTGCGGGATCTTCTGGTCGATGCCGTAGGTCTCCGGCAAGCGTCCTTCCGGCAAATGCAGCGTGCCGAACAGCGCGTCGATGAACGGCAGTTGGCCGGCGAAATTCTTGTCGAAGGCGGCGCGGTCGTTGCAATGGTGCCAGTGATGGAACGTCGGTGAGGCCAGGAGAAGTCGAAAGGGTCCGAAACCGACGCGTAGATTGGCATGCAGGAATACCGACTGCCATTGATAGAGCACGCTGAAGGCGAGCACCGCCCGCGGTGAGAAGCCAAGCATGAACACGGGCGCCAGCGACGCAGTTTTGGTGATGATCTGGTCGAGCGGATGCACCCTGGTCCCGGCCAGCCAATCAAGCGCCTCGATGCTGTGGTGGATCTGGTGGATGCGCCACAGCCAGGGTATCCGGTGGAAGCCGCGGTGCGCGGCATAGAAGCCGAGATCGGCGATCAGCAGAACTTCGATGAATTGAAGCCATAGCGGCTGGCTGGACAGCGCGGCGCGAAGTGTTTGCGGCACCCAGTGTCGCGCCGCCAGGGCGGCCAGAATGACGACAGTGACGCCCGACCTGATGATGACGCCGTTGAACAGAGCGTAGACGAGATCATTTTTCCAGGCCTGGCGAAAGATTTTTTGCGCCGGCTGCATCGGCAGAAAGCGCTCGAGCGGCAGGAAGATCAGCAGCGTAATCAAGAGGTTCGTAAGATTGAAAAAATCTGCCAGATCCGCGAACATGGCCGGCCCGATACTGCAAGCGATAAAGCGTTGCTGAAGATTATCGGGCGCGGATATTACCACCGCCTTAACACGACGGCCGCAGTGCGCCGAGGCATGGACAGTGACGACGCCAGGTGATGACCCTGCCGGCCAACGTGGTAACCTGCCGGGAACGCGGACGGGCGGCTTGTCCGGCCGTCGTGAAGGAGAGGTCGATGCAATTCGGATTGTTCGGCGCCGCCCAGGCGCAGCGTGGCCATTCACCCGATGTGGACAGCGCCGCCGGCTTCAAGGACTACATCGAGTATGTCATCGAGGCCGAGGCGCTGGGCTACCACAGCAGCTTCATCGTCGAGCACCATTTCACCGGCTTCGGCCAGGTCTCGGCGACGCTCAATCTGCTGACCTGGATTGGCGCCCGCACCACCACTTTGCGGCTGGGCACGGCGGTGATCGTGCTGCCCTGGCACAACCCGGTGCTGCTCGCCGAACAGGCGGCGACGGTCGATCTGCTGTCCGGCGGGCGGCTCGATTTCGGCATCGGCAAGGGCTACCGCCACAACGAGTTCGCCAGCTTCGGCATCCCGATGGAGGACGCCCAGTTGCGCTTCGATGAAGCCATCGACATCATCACCAAGGCGTGGACTTCAGACGAGCGTTTCGATTTCCGCGGCCGCTACTGGCAGTACAGCGACATCGTGGTGGAACCGCCGACGGCGCAAAAGCCGCATCCGCCGTTCTGGCAGGGCGCCGGCCATCCGGAGTCGATCCGCCGGGTGGCCGCTCGTGGTCACAACCTTCTGCTGGACCAGTTCGCCTCGATCGGCGACACGATCAGCCGGTTCCAGGTCTACCAGGAGGCGATGCTGGCCAATGGCTTCGGCTTCCAGCCGTCGCAGGTCGGCGTCGCCCGCGCCTTCTATGTTGCTCGCGATGAGGCCGACAAGCAGGCCGCGCTGGACCGCCGCCTGACGGCGCAGCGCCGCCTGCACGCGATCAGCCAGCGGCCGGACGGCAACAACACGGCCAGCATCATGGCGTTCTCCGACACCCGTGAAGCCAGCGAGGAAAGTGCCCTGTACGGCAGCCCCGAGGAGATCATCCGCAAGATCGAACGGCTGCGCGAGGCCGGGATCGAGTATCTGCTGCTGAACGGCGGCGGCACGTCGCGGGACAATCTGCGGCGGTTCGCGCGGGAGGTCATGCCGCATTTTCGCGCTGTGTCCGGCAGGCGAGCGGCTGAGTGAGATGGGGTCGTCGCTCGCCGGCCGCTTTCCGCTCGGCTCGCAACCGACCTTCAAGAGAAAGAGCGAAATCGAGCCCACTTACCGAAAGCTTTGTGATTTGAAAACGTCGGAGAGCCTACATTCAAGCGGGGAGGCTTGTGGCGAGTGACGTTTTATTTTTAAGTGCGTCACGAACCCACAATCCCCGTTTGTTTCGCAGGTGGCATATTCAAACGAGATTTTTCGTCCCCGTAGCTCTCCTCTTGCTGACTTCATGCGTAAATACAGCACCGGACCCTAGCACTACAGTTGCGTTTTCCGTTTCAAGTGGGAGCGTTTAGCGGCCGCTTGATGGGCGCGTCGCCAGAGCAACCATGTCATGACGAGGGCAGGTTGGATGCGCTGCTGGGCCAGACGCGTGGCGATGCGGCGAACCTCCTGGACCGACCAATGGATGAGGGCCGGGACTGGCTCTAACTCAGGCGGATCGGAGTTTGCAAAGCGACCGACTGGTTGGCGTGATGGCGGATGGTGGCCAGCATGGCAAAGCCCAGCATGACCAGGGAGACGTGGCGGTGCCAGCCGTGCCACGATCTGGTTTCATTGTGGTCGAGACCCAACTCGGTCTTGGTGGTCTCGAAGTTGTCCTCAATGACCCAGCGCTGTCCTTCAACCGCCACCAATGTCTCGATGGGCGTCCCGGCCGGGCACCAGGTGCTGAAATAGGCCAGACTTTGGTCGCTAATGTTACGCCGGATCAGCAGACCACGTGTCCAGGTGCCGCTCAGCGCCGGGTTGAAGTCATCCGCCTCGAGATCGGCAAGGGCCAGGTAGGCCCAGTCGTAGAGGCGGGACCCTTTGGTGCCCTCGCCCGCCGAGAGGGGGTGCCAAGCTGATGCGTCAAGCCCTTGAGCGATCGCCTCGGCGGTGCCCGCCACCGCTGGCTCAGTGTCCCAGGAATTGAACTGAGCATTGCTGTTGACCCCGAGCACGTAGCCCTTGCCGGCCCGGCGCAGCGCCATCTCGATCTCGCCCACGCCGTAGATGCTGTCCGCCGCAACCCAGGCAAACGGCACACCGGCCGCAATGGCACGCTCGATCATGCCGACCGCCAGCCGTGGCTTGGTGGCAAACTTGATCTCAGGCAGTACATGCACCGCAGCACGCCGTGCGGCATCATCGGCCCAAGCCTTGGGCAGGTAGAGCGCCCGGTCGATCAGGGCATGGCCATGCCGCGATACATAGGCCGCAAACACGCCGATCTGGCAGTTGGTGATCTTGCCCGCAGAGCCCGTATACTGCCGGGCCACGCCGCAACTGGCTTTGCCTTGCTTGAGAAAGCCGGTTTCGTCCACCACCAGGACCGCCACGGGATCGGCCAGCGTTTCCAGGGCATATTCCCGCACGATGTCGCGCAGAGCATCGGCATCCCACCGGCCACGGCCCAGGATCGCCTGCTGGCGCCACGGGCCTGCATCTCCTGCCGCCTCGGCCCGCATCCAGCCGGTCTTGCGCCGCTCCGGACCCAGCAGGCCGTCAAGAAACAAGCCCGCCGACGCCGCAACACGCTCCTGCGTGAACAACGGGCGCATCCGGGCCTTTACGTCCCGCAGCGACGAGGCCCATAAGCCCAAGGTGGTTTCAAGTGATGCCGTGTTCATCCATCCGCCCGCTCAGTCTACCTGACAGATGGCGGCAGAACCAAAAAACGCAACTGTAGTGCTAGAGGCTGTTATGGACCTCAGGACGAGTAATCCCCATGTTCTATCCTATGGAGATTGCTCGTAAACCTTACCCGTCTGATGTGTCTGACGAAGAGTGGGCGCTGATCGCGCCTTACCTGACCTTGCTGCCGGCGGATGCCGGGCAGCGGGACTATCCGCTGCGCGAGGCATTCAACGGCCTGCGCTACATCATCAAGACCGGCGCGCAGTGGCGCGCGATGCCGCATGATCTGCCGCCTTGGGCCGCGGTCTACCAGCAGGCGCGGCGCTGGCTGGCGTGGGGCTGCTTCGAGGCGCTGCTGGACAATCTGCGGGCGGTGCTGCGCGAGGCTCTGGGCCGTTCAGCGGAACCGAGTGCCGTCATCATCGACGCCCGCACCCTGCGCTCCTCGCCGGAAAGCGGCGCGCGCGCGGGCTATGACGGGGGCAAGCGCAAGAACGGCTCGAAGCTGCATATCGCGGTCGATACCTTGGGTAATCTGCTGGCCTTGCGTGTCACCCCGGCGAATGTCAACGAACGGGCAGAAGTCGGAGCTTTGACCCGGACGGTGCAAGCGGTGACCGACAACAACGTCGATGTCGCCTTTGTCGATCAGGGCTACGACGGTCCAAAGGCGGCCGAGGCGGCTGCGGCCAACGACATCGAACTGCTCGTCGTCAAGCTGCCCGAAGCCAAGAAGGGCTTTGTCTTGCTGCCGCGCCGTTGGGTGGTTGAACGCACGTTTGCTTGGGCTGTTCGCTTTCGTCGCTTGGTCAGGGATTATGAGCGCTATGCCAGTACACTCGAAGGATTTCACCTCATTGCATTCGTCTGCCTGATGCTCAAGAAGCTCGCTTGACTGGCAACAGGTTCCTAGCGCAAAGGCCAATATCAGATCTCCGGGCGGCGGTTCATTGCCGATCACCTGCCAGAATATTGTGAACTATCAGGATTACAGCTCGAATCTAACCGGAGGAAAGATTTCGCTTCCTACTCACGTGTTTGGCACGAGTGCCAAACTCGTTCTTCCGAACGTGGACGAGTTTGCCAAGGTATCACGTCAAGCATCCGAGTTGATTGAAACACTAGACAATGCACAGCTAATGTATTGAAAAGGAATGCTTTTAGTCGCTCCAGAAGATAGATACAAGGTGCTGCAAGACTACAATACAACAGTTATTGCGCTTGCAAACTTGCTGAGAAATCTTAGCCTAGCCTCCTCTTCGGCGGATACCAAGGCAGCAATCGCCGCGGCGGCAGCTACAGCTTTGACGTCTACATCGGCTGCACAGACACCTCCAACGCCGGCCCCGGCCACGGTGTTAGCAACTGCTGCACCACAAGCCGCTTCAACTCCTGGGGCTGCACAGAGTGCTATCCAAGATATCTCCAATGCTGCCTCGAAAGTAGCAACCGTGGCCAGTGCTGTTGCCTCTGCCCTAAAGAAATGAAGTTCACATTGTGCGACCGCCTAAGTAGATAGGTGGAGTCTATTTCCATACTGGCCGTTATTGCCCAGAGGAAGTGACCGGTCTTACTCGGAGCGGGAGACGCAATTCAGCCTGCGATGCAGGTGCGCCTGCAAAATACGATCGCGGAGGTGGGCGAAGAACCGAGGCGGCAGCATGCCGTAGTCAAACCGCGCGGGCTTTGTGTCCCGGCGGGGCCGCAGGTCGGGGCCGGGCCACAGGAAGTCGTTGGTTTCGGTGACGACGATCCATGACGGCAGCTCGTCAAGGCCGAGATGGGCTTTCAGGGCAGGGGGAATTTCGATGGCGTCCACCGGGTCTGACGGGGGCGTGTGGGTGATCGGCACGACCGTCACCACCTCGCGTCCTTCGATAACCTGACGGGCGGCGACAATGGCGCAGGGACGGTCTTTCTGTCCTTCCTCGGCTCCCCGATCATGCTCTCTGGCCCACAGATATGCATAGGAAATTACCAGACCCGGTTGTGGCGTCGGCAGACTCACGGGGTCCAGTCTTTGACGATGTCATCGAGCGCGGCGTGCTCGGACGAAACTTCGCTGCTGGCGATGGCCCGGAGCGTATCGTCGTCCAGATCCTCGACCTGGCGGGCGACGCGCCCTTTCATGACCATCTCGAAAAACGCCGCCGATACCAGCACGGTATGTGTGCGGCCATTCTTGGTGATCGCTACTGGAGACTGCTGGGCGGCGTCCTGATAGCGCCCGACATTCTGCTGGAAATCGGTGGATGTGACCTTCATAGCGAACTCCCTTTCCTATCCATTATAGATAAAATAGATAAAGCTGGCAACTGTCTTTAAGGGTTACGGACGCGCTCCCGCTAACGGTGCGGCGGGGCTGTTGTTTCGGTCATATCTTCCGGTAATCGCAAGCCATTGAACCGAAGGCTCAAGAGAAATTTCTTCGCGGTAGGAACGACCATTACTGGCCGTCCCCCGCACAGATCCGGACGAGCCCAATTAAGGCATCCGGCTCTTACCAAGAATATTTGGCGACCGGCCGCATATCGTTGCAACTTGTCGCACGCAGCCCAGCGCCTGTGACACGCTTTCCCGGTTCTGTGCCCGGCACGTGCTTTGCTGGTCCACGTTCCCCCCGGTCCCCACCCTTCGCTCCACCTGCTCCGCCACTGGTCACCCGGCTTTGTTCGCTGGCTTCGTCGCTACTATGGCAGGGTCAGACTTCCCGGGCTCGTGCATCATCGGCTTCGACGCCTCGTCTTCCCGATGCGGACCCGCGGTGTTCCTCCACTGGCCAAACCCGAGATCTCCCGGTTCCCGCACAAAGAGCGTCCACACATGCCAGGGTCTCGGACCACGCCGGGTTGGGCGAGTGCTTGCGATGACGTGCCCGTCCATTTTGCCTTCCGTGCTTTCGACCACGTCGGCACCCAGAACTTTCAAGCTTTCGCGGCTCAATGGCTGGCCTATGTGATCCCCTACCGACGCTTCGCCGACACCCTCGCGGGTGCCCACGCACGGCTCGGGGCCGATGCGGTTCGCTACTCCTTCACCGTAGTGGACTTGCACCACCTACTCCTTGCCGGTTTTGACCGGCGCACCGAAAGCTTTGAATTATGTTCAGCCGTGAACTGGGAGCGTGGCGGCCCGACTGTTATCGGGTCACCCTCAGCGCCGACCGGCTAACACCACCGCCGCCGCTGTGATCTGTAAACACGAAGCAAGTATGAACGGCACTGTGTAACCGGCAGTCACATCGTGGAGGACACCAAAGATCACAGGCGCTAATCCAAACACCATCTGATTGATTGCCGTTACGAGTGCTACAATTGTACTGACATCAGCAGGCTCAAACTCGGCTTGCGCTATAAGCGGCGGCAAAGAAAAAAGATTACCGGCGCCAAGCCCGAAAACGGCGCAACCAAAGATTTCAACTAGAATATTGCGGCCAGTGCAAAGTAGCAGAGCACCGGTTGCCTGCACCAGAAAGTTCATCATTGCTGTAAGCCGGCGGTCACGCGAGCCTATTGCCCATCCAAGGGCCGTCCGCCCGAGGATAGCGCAAGCGGCCGTAAAACTTAGTATTGAAGCCGCACCGGTGGCGCTAAGTTCGGGCGTAAGGCGCTCCACCAAGTGAGTAAAAATTCCGATCTGTGCAAATAACCCAAGGGCAAAAGCCAAGCAACTCGGGCAGCCACGTAACGATAGCGGCACTCAGCAAGAAGTGGGTCGTGACCGCAGCCGATATGCTGGAGATTGGCCACCGTCGGGAGAGTGATCACCTGGGAGGGCGAGGACCTCGCCTGCTGGTTTGGCTGACAGCACGAACCGGATGGTGTCGAGGACGGAGGCACTGTTGGCCTTCGCGGTGCTAACAACGGAGCGGAAGGCGGATAGGTTTCCGCTCCCCACTCGCAGCGGAACCCGTTGGTCACCTTGCGGAAGATCACGCTGGGCCGGAGATGCCGCTCGGAGACGTTGTTGGTATATGGCACGGCCCGATTGGTCATGAAGACAAACAGATGCGCCCGATTGGCGAGCATTCGCTGGTGCAGCTTTCGGCCCGGTTCCCCAGCTGGGACCGCCGCCATGATCCGGTCGAGCCGACGGTCGAGGTCGTAGAGATATTGCGCCAAGGTGGTGTCCTTCAGCATCTCTCGCCGTCGTCCGATCGCAATGGCACGCAGCAGAAGCAACCGGAACGGCGCGCTGAACGTGGTATCGCCGCACTCGACGGCGTAGCGTGCGTCGCGCAGCAGATGCGCCAGACACACTTGCCAAAGGACACCATGGCCACGCTGACTGCCGAGCATGTCGGAGACCCATACGGCAGGCCTGGTGTCGCCAAACAGCGCCGTTACCACGACCTTGCCGCGGCTGGGTTGGATGACATGCAGCACCGCCAGCGTGCCGATAAACACCCATTCCCACCAGTTCTTGCCCTTCACGCGCACCGAGGTTTCGTCGGAGCAGACCACCGGACTGGCGAGCACAACTTTCCCAATCGCCGCGGTGGCGTCCAGCAGCGGTCCACGCGCACGGGCCAGAATGTTGCTGATGGCGCCCTCGCTGATCGACAGCGAGAAGAGTTCGTCCATCAACGCGGCCAAGCGTTCCATGCCGATGGCATGAGCATAGTGCAGATAGACCACCATCGCGGCGATCGACTGGCCGAACGGTGAGCCGCGCTCCAGCCCGGCTGGGGCGTCGGCGCTCACTCGCTCGCCGCAACAGGCGCAATGGCCGCCGAACAAGCGCACCAGAGTTACGTCCGGTTTGATCGGCGGCAGTTCGATGCGTTCGTAGACCTGCTGCGGGGTCTGCGATGCGTCGGGGAATACAGCCTCGCACTTCGGGCAAATCGCCAGCCGCTGGTCGATTACACGGTCAGGATTCTGATGCAGCGCCCGGCCCACGCCAGGGCGGCTCTTGCGTGGCGGGCGATCCGCGCCAGGCGCCGGGCAGTCTTGCTTCTGTCCTTGCGACGGTGGCTTCGATGAATTGCCGGGCGTCTTCGGCGGTCGGGTCAGTTCGTCGAGCCGCGCCTCTAGCGCTGCAATGCGGGCATCCTGCGCGATGATCCTCTCCTGCGCCGCTGCTACTTGCGCAAACAGTGCCAGGATCAGCGTGTCCTTCTCGGCATGGCTCAGTTTGCTGAGGTCAGGGGGCGGAGTCACCCTGCGGTTAGAGACGACTTGACCGTGATCGTGTCAAGGATTTTCCAACCGGCTGCTGTCGCAGCACCGGTCCACGAAAGTCTCACACCCCATCAGAGGCGGACGTCACCCAAGGTGAGCAATAACCGTGCAAGGTCGCTAAATAGATGGAGGGACAATAATAGCCAATGCCGGACGCGAACATGGATGTCGTGAAGGCCACCCAAACGACAGACCACCCCGGGAACCGCTTGCTTAACCGGGTTTCATGAGGCATGGCTCTGATCCCCAAGTCGCGCTATATTCAATCAAGCTTTTGGGCGGTGAACTCCGGTGTAGTAACCGCTGGCGCCATGATCGGCTCCTCTATGTATCCCAACCTTAGCCTGCGTTCAGGCTGATTCAGGCGAAAGATCCAGTTTCCTGCTAAGTGCCCAGACCATCCCGCCTCCTTCCCGAGGCTAGATTTTCGCAAAGGTTGCGAGAAATGTCGGACCAGAAGAAATGGACCGGTGGCTGTCTTTGTGGGTCAACTCGCTATGAAGCATCAGGCGCAAAGCTGGATAGTTTCGTCTGCCACTGTCGCATGTGTCAGCGCGCATCCGGTTCCGCTTTTGCAGCGCTGTTTTATGTGGCTGAGGAGAATGTGAGAATCACCAAGGGTGAGCTACGGTCCTAAGAATCTTCGCCCGAAGTTCGCAGGGATTTCTGCGGCAGCTGTGGATCGCCTTTGTTCTTCCGTCGGCAGAATAGGTCCGGCCAATGCGCAATCATTGCGGGATCACTCGACAATCCCGGTGACTTTAGGCCTGACGCCCAAATATTTCTGTCCAAAGCAGTCAACTGGCTCGAAAATTTGGGCTCTGTCCCAAGCTATGCCGAAAAGCCTGCGGGAATGACACCTCCGCTCAACTATAATCCGGTGACAGGCAAAATCGACGGCTAAGGTGCTGATTGCCGAAGCCGCGCAACAGCGTCTTCTGTTGCCTCCGGCTATGGTGCGGATTTCTTGACTTTGGTTGGACCAGATATAGGCCTGGTGGGCCTACCTGCCGTCATCCCGGGCTTGCCGGTCAGCAACCGCGTTGTCGGCGGGTTGGCTTGGCCGAGCGGGCTCGGCATCGGCGTCGATGGCGGGACAGCGCCTCGATACCCCCGCGCGATGCGCTGTATCTAACTTGCTCCGTGCCCCTGGAGCTTTCTCGCCTGCTGCTTTGTGTTAAAGCCTTTTCTTGCGGTGTTGCCGTGAGCACGCAGCGTGAGCGTGTGGCATCGCACAGGCTGAGCGAACGGACCGGGGGACAATCTCCGAGTTCGTGTGCTCGAAGCGGCCGAAAGGGTTTAACACGAAGCAGCAGGCAGGGAAGATCAAGGTCACGCAGCAAGCAAAATGTGTCGCTTTGCGCGGCGGATCACGTTCGGTGTGCAGGTGCCGCCCGTGACCTGGCTTGAACGTATCAGCGAGGTGCGATCAATGCCGCTCTATGGAACCGCTGCCCCGATGATCCTCGTTCCGTTCCCGCTGTGGCGGGGATCGTGAGCTGATCGCGGAGCACCTGATTCTCGGCTTCGAGCGCGGCAAGACGGGCGCGTAGGGGCTGTATGGCAACGTCGATCTCGGCCTCGGTAAAGCGCGGCGTGATGTGTTGCGGGCAGTTCCAGTCGAAGGCTTCGAGGTGCAGCAGGATCGCGCGCTCCGGCCGCCCGCGATAGCCGGGCAGCGCCAGTTTCGCAGCAAGCGCCGGATCGGCCGTCTAGATCCCGTGACCTCGGCATGCACGCATAGATCTTCAGACGCGCTGCGATGCGGATAATCCATCAGGATCAGCGCGACACGATCATTGGCGGCGATGTTGCCGAGGCTGATATACTGCCGGTTGCCGCGGAAATCGGCGAAGGCGAGCGTCTTGTCATCGAGCATCTTGCAGGAAGCCGGCCGGCCCGCCGCGGTGCTGCACATAGGGCCAGCCGGTCTCCGAGACGGTGGCCATGTAGAAGCTGTCGCGGGCGGCGATGAAGGCGGTCTCGTCCGCGGTGAAGACGGTCGAACGCCCGATCGCCGGCGAACCGCTCCCACATGTCGCGGCTGCCGTTGGCGGTCTGTGCGGCCTGGACGCTGGGCGTGGCGGCGATGTCGAGAAAACCATAAGCATGTTGATACTCCGGATGAAGCGCCACCGGCGACATCGGGCCGCCGATGGCCGACGACGTCACGCCACGTCGGAGGCGTGGACAATGGGGAAATCGATGTCCGTCTCGGCTACGTTGTTGACGAAGTTGGTCAGCACGTTCTCGGCCACCACCGCGACGATCTCGACAAGCTGTGCGTCGGACCAGCCGGCGGCTTTGACGGCGTCGATGTCGGTGCCGCCGACCTTGCCGCGTGTCTGCGCCACCTTCGCGGCGAACCGCACAGCCGCATCAGCCTTGGGATCAGACGAGCCGCCGTTGCGGTTCAGCGCAATTTCGGCACGGTCGATCTTTGCCAGGTTCAGACTGAGATAGGTGTGAGCCGACAGGCAGTAGTCGCAGCCATTGACCTGCGCGACGGCCAGGGCAATTCGCTCGCGGGTCCTGACATCCAGCGCCTTGGTCAGAGCGCCGTTGAGGCCGAGGTAACCCTGCAGCGCCGCAGGGCTAAGCGAGATAAGCCGGAACATGGTGGGAACCACGCCAAGCTGCTTGTTGACTGCGTCGAGCAGTGGTTGGGACGCGGCGGGGGCGGTTTCGCGGCTGGGAATGGCAATGCGGGACACTGGCGTTCTCCTGGAGGTTCAGTGCCTGGGGCGCTTGGCACCGCTCCGAGATAGGCAATGGTGCGCCCTGTGATAATCTACTGGATTGACACTTCATTATTGCTGTATCTGAAATACTCGGATGGATCGCCTGGACGCCATGCGGGCTTTTGCAGCGGTCGCCGATCTCGGCAGTTTCGCTGAGGCCGCGCGAAAACTGCGCCTGTCGCCGGCGGCGGTGACGCGAGCCGTCGCCTTGCTGGAGGATCGGTTCGGCTTGATGCTGCTCAACCGCACAACGCGTTCTGTCAGGCTGACCGAGCGCGGCGCGATGTATCTCGATACATGTCGGCAGATCCTGGCCGACATCGATGAGGCCGATCGTCGGGTGCGCGGCGAGGACGCCGCACCTCGCGGCACCATGGCAATCGCGGCGCCGATCATGTTCGGGCGGCTGCATGTGCTGCCGGTCGTGGCGCAAATGTTGCGGGATCATCGCGACCTGTCGGTGCGTCTGACATTGTCGGACCGCATGGTGCATCTGGTGGAGGATGGGATCGATGTGGCGGTGCGTATCGGCGACTTGGCAGACAGTCACGCTGATCGCCGTTACCGTCGGCGAGGTTCGGCGCGTGCTGGTCGCAAGCCCGGACTATCTTGCCGCCCGCGGCACGCCGGTCACGCCAGCTGCGCTCGTCCAGCACGACTTGATCGCGTTTGAGGGCATGGAGGCCACCAATGACTGGCGGTTCGGAACGTCCAGCGTGCGAATCGAGCCCCGGCTTGCCGTGAACACCGCCGACGCCGCCATCGCCGCCGCCGAGGCCGGGCTCGGGATTACCCGCACGCTGTCATACCAGGTGCAGACCGCGCTCGAAGCGGGCCGTCTGCGCGTGCTGCTGGAGGACTTTGCGCCACAAGCGATACCGGTGAACGTGGTCTACCTCTCACGACGCCAGGGATCGGCCAATGTCGCCGCCTTTGTCAAATCCGCGCGTGAACATCTTCGGGCACTTCCAGTGATTGCAGGCGCACGTTCGCGACACTGAGTGCCCGCTTGATAATGCTACTATGGCGGCCATCTAACGCGGCTTTCTGCGCTTCCGGTGCTCACGGCCACTCGGCCGCTGCGCTCCGGTTCTCGACAGCCACGCCAGCTGACTCGCCATAGCGCATTCTCAAGCGGGCACTGGACGCGGAGTTACGTCCGCCGTTTTGAACGAAGAGCTCTGACCCAAGTCGGATTCTGGTCGCTCTCGCAGGTTTAGACAGATTGATCGTGGATTGCCGATTACAGAAGCCAATGTAACCGTCAGTGACGGGCCGGTTTGCTCTTCGTAACGCAATGCAACAATATTATAAATCCAATGGGTTGGAGCGTAACACCGGGCAACAATGATTGACTCGCCGCGGCCCTCGCGGCGGGATATGGGGAAGCATGCAATGATCTTCCGGCTGACATCGGCGGATGCGGTTGCCACCACCGTTCCAGGGACTCGACGAGATGGATGGGCTGCTCAGGCTTCCGCTGCCGGATACCGATACGTTCGGCTGGCGCCAACGCACCTTGAAGGCGGCGATCGACTGCGTCGGCGTCGGCGTGCATTCCGGACGGCGGGTCAACCTGGTGATCCGTCCCGCCAAGGCTGACCACGGGGTCGTCTTCCGTCGTACCGATCTGCGCCATAACATTGCCGCGCGCTTCGACAATGTCTGCAATACGGATTTTTGCACCGTTCTTGCCGACGTGGGCATGCCGTCCGCGCGGGTGGGAACGGTCGAGCACATCATGGCCGCGCTCTTCGGCCTTGGCATCGACAATGCGTTGATCGAGCTTGATGGTCCGGAAGTGCCGATTTTGGATGGCTCCGCTGGCCCCTATTTATTCCTGTTGGACTGCGCGGGATCGGTTGAGCAGGACGCGCCCCGCCATGTCATCACGGTGCGCCGCCCGGTGCGCGTCACCGCCGGCAATGCTTATGCCGAACTGCGTCCACTGGCGGTCGACCCCCGCTCCACCCAGCCGGTGCTGGAGATGGACTTGTCGATCGATTTCGATGCCGCGGCGATCGGCCGGCAGTCGTGCTCGATGCGGCTGACCCCGGGTACTTTCCGCCGCCAGATCGCCGAGGCCCGCACCTTCGCCCTGGCGCAGCACGTGGCGCAACTACAGGCCGAGGGAATGGCACTCGGCGGCAGCCTGGACAATGCGCTCGTCGTCGATGGGGCACATGTGCTCAACCCCGGCGGCCTGCGCATGGATAACGAGTTCGCCAACCACAAGCTGCTGGACGCGGTGGGCGACCTGGCGCTGGCGGGCGGCATGCTGCATGGACGCTTCATCACCCACCGCGGTGGCCATGGGTTGAACAACCGCCTGCTGCGGGCGTTGTTCGCCGATGCGGATGCCTGGCAGATGGCGACGCCCGAGCCGCTGGCGGCACAGGTCGCCTGATCGCGTAAACCGATAGTGTGCCTCGACTGCTTGTTCGTCTCACCTAGAATTGCGACCCCAAGGGCCTGTGCGTTATGTTGACAATCCCTCGCTGGCCAAAAGTAGCGCTTGACTACGTGCTGACCGCCCACGGTTAAGCGCCTGTGGCAGGATAATTACCTCGGGTGTGGCAGACACCATTGCACGCGCAAGGTCATGCAGCGCCTCTGGGAAGTGAAGGCGCTGCTGAGTGACCAGGCCACGACGCGAATGGGTGAGGCGGCCGCATCACGGCCAGAACCAGCCAGCCTGTCAGCCGCCAGTCTTTCGGGATTGCTCCGAGACCGCCGTTCCGGAAACTGATCCTGTCTCCAGTTGCGACTGGTCAGGGTCCTTCTGTCCAGAAGTCGTGCTTGGCGACTGCTCGCGGGTCGTATCAAATGCTCTCGTGCCGTACATATGCGGCTCGGAGCCAGAGCCGAGCTGAGCAAACGCGACGGTTGCGCCTAGAAGCGACGAAGCGGTGAGCGTGGCGAACAGAAATTTTTGCAAAACACAGCTCCTATGTTGGTCGCGCTTGACACCAACTCTGTGTCGTCCCGCGGCCTGTGGTGAGGGATTCATGACTTTGTCAGCTAAATTTCTGACCCATCCGTGCCGACGAGCAGAGAATGACCCCAAATACTGGGTGATAGCTCTGAAGTATTTCACACCATGATGCGTGCTTTCTGGCGCGAGCGCGGCTACCGCTCATGATTGGCTTGAATGATCGCCTGCATTGCCGCGATACCGGTCACTTTTAGAAAAGATACAATGCGGACTCGATCAGCCGCATCCTAGACAGGTCTAGACCGGCAGAGTCATGCTCGGCCAGCGGTCCGGCTGGACCAAGGGGCGGCGATGGAAGTCGCAGATTGGCTGCGAGCGCTTGGTCTCAAACGATACGAGGCGGCATTCCGCGAGAATGACGTCGATGCCGAGCTGTTGCCCAATCTGACGGCCAATGACCTCAAGGATCTCGGTGTCACGTCCGTTGGTCATCGCCGTCAGCTGCTGGAAGCGATCGCCGCGTTGTACCGCGAAGACACGTCCGCTGGTGATCGCACATCGGCCCATCCGACCGGAAACCTTGGCTCGTCTGAGACGACAGCCGAACGCCGCCCGCTGAGCGTGATGTTCTGCGACCTTGTTGGTTCCACCGCACTTTCGTCGCGGCTTGACCCTGAAGATCTGCGGGACGTCATTCGCGCCTATCAGGCCTGTGTTGCCGCCATCATCCAGCAATTCGACGGCTTTATTGCGCGATACGTGGGTGATGCGGTGCTGATCTATTTCGGCTGGCCGGAAGCCCGCGAAACCGATGCCGAACGCGCCGCGCGGGCCGGTCTTGCCATTGCCGCCGCAGTCAGCATGACATCCATAAGCGGCGAGCCGCTACAGGTCCGTATTGGCATCGCCACGGGGCTGGTGGTTGTCGGCGAATCATTGGCTCAGGTGAGTCTCGCCAGCAGACGGCAGTCGGCGAGACGCCGAATCTGGCTGCCCGCCTGCAGGGCCTGGCCGGCCCTGGTCAGGTGGTGATCGACGCGGCCACCCGCCGACAGATCGGCGGCCTATTCGAGTGCCGGGACCTCGGCACCGTCGAACTCAAAGGTCTGCTGGGGGCGGTGCCCGCGTGGCTGGTGCTAGGCGAGGGTGTGCTCGAGAGCCGTTTCAAGGCGCTGCGTTCCGCCGCCACCCCGCTGGTTGCCCGCGACGAGGAGATGGCGCTGCTGCTCCGCCGCTGGGCGCAGGCGAAGGCCGGGAACGGACGGGTGGTGCTGATCTCTGCGGAACCGGGCGTGGGCAAGTCCCGCCTCGCCGAGGTGCTGGCCGAGCGGATCGCCGCCGAACCGCACGTGCGGCTGCGCTACTTTGGCTCGCCGCATCACCCGGACAGCGCGTTCTATCCAGTGATCGCGCAGATGGAGCGGGCGGCTGGCTTCGCGCACGTGGACGGGCCGGCAGCCAAGCTCGCCAAACTGCAAGCGCTGCTCGCCGCAGCCGTGCCGCCGGTGGAAGACGTAGCGCTGATCGCCGAGCTGCTTTCTCTGCCGTCGGCCGATCTTGCCCCGCCGCTTGACATGACGCCACAGCGCAAGAAGGAGAAGACGTTCGAGGCGCTGCGGCGCCAGGTTGAGGGTCTGGCGCGGCAGCTTCCGGTGCTGATGCTGTTTGATGACCTGCACTGGATCGATCCGAGTTCGCGCGAACTGCTGGACCGTACGGTAGAGCGGGTGGCGGACTGGCCGGTGCTGTTGCTGGGGATGTCCCGCCCGGAGTTTCAGCCGCCGTGGATCGGGCAGCCGCATGTGACACTGCTGACACTGGCCCGGCTCGATCGACGTGATACGGCGGCGATGGTGGCAAGCGTCGCCGGGAATGCGGCTTTGCCGACTGCGATCGTGGAGGAGATCGTCGAGCGGACCGACGGTGTACCGCTGTTCGTTGAGGAACTGACCAAGGCGGTGCTCGAGTCCGGCACACAGGCGCCCACAACGCTGTTTGCCGCGCCACATCCGGCGTTGTCGGTGCCCGGGACCTTGCATGCCTCGCTGATAGCGCGGCTGGATCGGCTGGGACCGGCCGCCAAGGCTGTTGCGCAAACCGGTGCAGCGATCGGCCGTGAGTTCGGGCACGAGTTGCTGACTGCGATCGTCGATCTGCCGGAGCCGCAACTGCGCGAGGCGCTCGATCGGCTCACCAAGGCCGGCCTGTTGTTCGTCCGCGGCACTTCGCCGCAATCGAGCTACATTTTCAAGCACGCGCTGGTGCAGGATGCGGCCTATGGCACCTTGCTGCGCAGCCGGAGGCAGCTTCTGCACGCCCGGATCGCCGGGACCCTTGAAGACACTTCCCGGAGATCGTGCTGGCACAGCCCGCGTTGTTGGCGCAGCACTGCGAGGCAGCCGGGCTCGCGGAACAGGCGGTCGATTATTGGTTAAAGGCGGGCCGGCAGGCGCTGGCGCATTCGGCGATGGCGGAAGCGGTCGCGCAGTTGCGGAAGGGGTTGGCGGTGCTGGCCGGTCTGCCGGACGGTCCGCAGCGCCAGCAACAGGAACTCCGTCTGCAAGCCGCGCTCGCATCCGCACTGTCTGCCACGAAAGGCTGGGCCACAGCGGATGTGGACGAGACCAACGCCCGGGTGCGGGCGTTGGCTGCGCAGCTCGATCGGCCTGAGTACCTAGCGCCGCTGATCGCAAGCCAGTGGTCGCGTTATTTCATGCAAGCGGAGCACAGGCTGGCACTGCCGCTAGGCCAGCAACTTGAACAAATCGGCGAAGTGCGGAACGATTCCGTGGTGCCTTTGATGGGTCGATTTATGCATGGGATGACCCGCTTTTGGCTCGGGGAATTTGTTGCCGCCCGTGCTGTCCTGGAGCGCAGTATGGGCTACGTTGATAACGCGCGTCGCAGCCGTAGGGGATCCATCGATCCCTACGCTGCGACGCTCGCCAACCTCGCCACGACCCTGGCGTGCCTGGGTTACCTCGATCGGGCGCGGTCACGGATGAACGAAGCGTTGTCGGAAGCTCGCCGGCTCAGACATGCCCTCACGCTGGCCCACGTGCTCGATTTTGCGGATTTGCTCAACTGGATTACCGACGCGCCTATGGCGCACGTGGAGGAGCTTCTGACTCTGTCGACCGAGCACGGCTTTCGGTATTATTCAGGTTGGGCACTGGCACACCGTGGACGATCGCTGCTCACGTTCGGCCAAGCACAGGAAGGTCTTGGGCTGCTCACGCAGGGGTTGGCGGAATTGCGTGCTGCCGGAGGCGTTACCGGCGTGGCGGGGGTGTTCATCTGGCTCGCCGAGGCCCACGCCCTGCTCGGGCAATCTGCTGAAGAACGAAACTGCGTTGCCGAGGCTGCACGGATCATCGAGACCACAGAGGAGCGGGCCTTTGAAGCTGAGCTGTTACATCGGGTGCCGGGCGATCTGCTGAAAGCCGCCGGCGATCGATCCGCGGCCGAGCGGCATTATCATCTGGCCATTGCCGTTGCCGAGCGGCAGGGTGCGAAACTGTTGCAATTGCGGGCATCGACCAGCCTCGCTCGGCTTTGGCGCGAGCAAGGCAAATGCGCGGAAGCCCGCGATTTGCTCGCCCCGATCTATCATTGGTTCACCGAAGGTTTCGACGCGTCGGACCTGAAGAACGCCAAGGCGTTGCTGGATGAGTTGGCATGAGCGGTGGCGGCAGACGCTGTGCGCGTCGATGCGATCGGGAAGACGTCGCCGATGCGATGCAGACATGGGAGCGGATGCGCCGCTCGGGCAGCTAATCGCCATCGAGAATCGGCACAGGCTGTTGAATGCGTAAGCGCATCGCACGGTGGCATCGACGCAACCGAACATGATCGTCATGGAGTCACGAGTGCAGTTGACGATCCGGCCGCAGAACGCGTGTAGGGACGGGGCCGATCAGGGCACTGCGCTGGGTTCGCAGCAGGCGTAACGTCGCGGCGTCGTTCATACCCAGTCAGGTAGCTGTATCCAGCAACATGGCACGCCGAGGCACCCAACCCGTCTTGGGTTCGGGTTTCGGTTCAACCGGGCCCCAGGCCCCTATTAGCGCGAGCGATCCGGTGGTTGCCGCGGACAATACAGTGATCCAGCGTGCGACATTTGGGGCGAGCTTTGAGACAACAAAAAGGCCAGCATTGCCCAGCCTTTTTGCCGTCCTGGTGCGGCCAACTTAGCCGCCGCCACCCCGTACGAAGCTGTAACTGTCACCGCTCTGAGGCAAAGTCGCAGCATTTGCAACGCCAACTGCCAGGCTCAGGACAGTGAAGGCGGCAAATAACAGAGTATAGCGTGAGAAGAAATGTCCGAAGAGTGCTTGTGTCATGACAGGGTCCTTTCCCTATAAAGTTCTCGTTCCGCGTGACATCCCAGCCGGCCGGACTTGTCCCGGCACAGTCGTTGCCGCCGCGTCTTTGGTCGATGTTCCGCGTGCCGCGGGATAGGCGTGGCTTCGTCAGTCGCTGCCGGGGCTTTCGGTCCAACTTCGCTGACAGGTCCAGAATACCCCTCGGCCAATCTCGGCGCTGTGAAACACTTCACACCATCGCAACCGCTCGCCCGCGCGGACGCGGCTATCGCCTTGGGATCGGCTTCGGTGATCATCCGCAGCGCGGCGATGTCCCGCACGGTCAGCAAGGCCCGCTCGGTGTCGTAGACTACGAGGCCGGCGTTACGCCAAGCGTTCAGGATGGTAATGATGCTGCGCGTCGTGGCGCCCAGCAGATCGGCCAGGTCGGTTTGGCGAAACCGGTGCGCCAGCCGAAGTCCTTGTTGTGTCGGCCGGCCTTCGCGTGCCGCGAGATACAGCACCTGCCGCGCCAGGCGGACTTCCAGGGACTGGAACGTGGCGTCCTGAAACAGCTCGTAGGTCCGCCGCAGCCGCTGCGCCATGATGCGGCAGAGCGCTGCTCCCAGCGTCGGGCTGCTCGCTAGGGCGGTCAGGAACTCCGCCCGTCGGATCCGCATCAGCTGCACTCTGCCCTCGACGACAGCCGCGGTGGTGCGGGAGCCGCCGTCGATGACGCCGATTTCGCCGAATATCTCGCCGGCATGGAAGACCTCGACCATCAAGGCCTTGCCGTGCCGATCCATGGCGCCGATGCGGACATGGCCGTCGCCATCGATGATCGCGTATACTGCGTCGGCAGGATCCCCCTGTGCGAAAACCATCGCGCCGTCGCGCGGCTCCTGCATGGCGCTGCCGAGCGCAAGGCGGCTGAGTGCTTCGCGGCTCATGCCCTTGAACACGGCGATTGAGGCGAGCGACACCAGAACTCCCCCACTTGTCGCAATGCGATGAAACGCCGGAGCGGCTTCGTCAATGAGTTTGCGATATAGCCGAATGGACCAGAAGCGGTGTGAACCAGTTCACCAGTACTGATGAAAAAAACCGCGTCGCGTCCCGGATTGCGACAATGTGTCAGCCTCGGTGCGGGTTGGACGGCATGGTATTCGCGGAACGCGGCGGCATGATATAACGCCGCCGATGAACCAGAGTCGCACGATGCTCCTTCGCTTTCCCGGCTTTCCGGCCCTCGTGATGCTAGGGTTGCTGCCGCTGCTCGCGGCCTGTGGCGGCGGCAGCGGCACCGATGACAGTGCCAAGAGCACGCCCGTCGCTCCGGTGGAGACGTTGTACAACAACGGCGTGGATGCGCTGAACGCGCGCCGTTTCTCCACTGCCGGAGACCAGTTCGCCGCGGTCGAGCAGAACTATCCGTACTCCTCCTGGGCGGTGAACGCCCAGTTGATGTCGGCCTATTCGGCGTATCTGCAGAACAAGTACACCGACGCGATCGGCATCCTGGACCGCTTCATCCAGTTGCATCCGGCGCATCGCGACATCGCCTATGCCTATTACCTGCGGGCGCTCAGTTATTACGAGCAGATCGCCGACATCCAGCGCGACCAGAGGGGAACCGAGCAGGCGATGAACGCGCTGCAGGAGGTGGTGAACCGATTCCCCGACACGATGTATGCCCGCGATGCCCAGCTCAAGGTCGATCTGTGCCGCGACCATCTGGCCGGCAAGGAGATGGAAATCGGCCGCTACTACGAGAAGCAGCATCTCTACGAAGCCGCCATCGGCCGTTTCCAGCGCGTGGTGGACGACTTCCAGACCACCAACCACGTGCCGGAGGCGCTGCATCGCCTGACCGAAATCTATCTGCTGCTCGGCTTGAAGGATCAGGCGCGCAAGACCGCCGCTGTCCTCGGCTACAACTATCCCGGCAGCCAGTGGTATGAGGACAGTTACTCGCAACTGGTCGACGACGGCGTGTCTCGACCCGGCGGCGGCGCCGCGCCGCCCAACGAGCCGGTCCCGCGCGGCTTCTTCTCCCGCGCCTGGCATGCGGTGTTTTAGCATCAAGGTGGGCGGAGGCGCTTTGCTGGATAGCCGATCCGTTGGCTTTCGGTGCTCGGCATGCTGACCGCGCTGTCGATCCGCGACGTCGTGCTGATCGAGCGGCTGGACCTGTCGTTCGACCTCGGGCTGACGGTGCTGACCGGCGAGACCGGTGCCGGCAAGTCGATCCTGCTGGACAGCCTGGGCCTCGCACTGGGCGCGCGGGCCGATAGTGGTCTGGTCCGCGCCGCTGCTGAACAGGCCTCGGTGACCGCCTGCTTCACCCCGCCGGACGGTCATGCCGTCGCCGCCGCGCTGGAGGAACACGGACTGGCGGCCGAGGACGACATCGTCCTGCGGCGTATCGTCACCCGGGACGGCCGCTCCCGCGCCTTCGTCAACGACCATCCGGTCGGCGTCGGCCTGCTGCGCCGCATCGGCAGCCTGCTGGTCGAGGTGCAGGGCCAGCACGAGCAGATGAGCCTGGCCGATCCGGCCAGCCATGCGGCGCTGCTGGATGCGTTCGGCGTTCCGCCGCCGCTGCGCCAGGCGGTTGCGCAGGCCTGGCGGGATTGGCGGGAGGCCCTCGACAGGCTGGACAAGGCCCGCGAGGCGATCGCCGCGGCGGAACGTGACGAAGACTATCTGCGTCACGCGGTCGACGAACTCGCCACCCTGGCGCCGCGGCCGGACGAGGAAGAAGCCCTCGCGCGCGAACGTCAGCGGTCTGCAACAGCAGGAGCGGCGGGCGGAGGCGATCGCCGGCCGCATTGTCGGAACTGACCCCGCGGGACCGGCGCAGCGCCGGTCCCTCGGCCGCGCTGCGGGCGGCGTCCCGCGCGTTGCAGCGTCTGGCGCCGCCGAGCCAGCAGAGCGCGCCGGGTGCCGCGAACCCTGCCGAACCTGCGATCGCCGCGCTGGAACGGGCGGAGGAGGCGCTAGCCGAGGCGGAAACCCTTCTGACGCGTCTGGCCGCCGAGTCCGATGTCGATCCGCGGCTGCTGGAACAGTCGGAGGAGCGGCTGTTCGCGCTGCGCGGCGCCGCCCGCAAGCACGGCATCGCGGTGCCCGAACTGCCGGCGCTGCTGGACACGCTGGCGGCGCGTCTGGCCGCGCTGGAGAGCGGATCGGCCGAGGTTGCCGCACTGGAACAGGCCGCGCGCGATGCCAGGGAGCGCTATCTTGCGGCGGCAGCCGAGCTTTCGGCGGCGCGCGGCGCGGCGGCGGGGGCGTTGCAGAAGGCGGTGGCGCGGGAGCTGCCGCCGCTGCGCCTGGACAAGGCGCGCTTCTTCGCCGAGGTGGCGCCGCTGCCGGAAGCCGCCTGGGGGCCTGGCGGGATGGACCAGGTGCGCTTTCAGATCGCCACCAATCCGGGGCAGGAACCGGGGCCGCTCGCCCGCGTCGCCTCGGGCGGCGAGTTGTCGCGGCTGATGCTGGCGATGAAGGTCGTGCTGTCGGCCGGCTCCGCGGTGCCGACCCTGGTGTTCGACGAGGTCAACTCCGGCATCGGCGGCGCCACCGCCGCCGCGGTGGGGGAGCGTCTGGCGCGCGTCGCCGAACAGGTGCAGGTGCTGGTGGTGACGCACAGCCCGCAGGTGGCCGCGCGCGGCGCTGCCCATCTGCGCGTCGCCAAGGCCGCCATCCGCGACCGCACCGCGACCATCGTCGAGCGGCTCGATCCGGCGTCGCGGCGGGAGGAGATCGCGCGCATGCTTGCGGGGGAAACCATTACGCCGTCGGCGCGCGCCGCCGCCGATGACCTGCTTGGGCCAGAAGCCGCCGCAGGGGCTGCTGGTATGACCAAGGCGGGCACGACGGCAACCGCCGAAACGCCGGTGGAGGCGCTGAGCGAAGCCGAGGCCGCCGCCGAATTGGCCAGTCTGGCGCAGCAGATCGCGCACCACGACGCCGCCTATCACCAGCACGACGCGCCGGAGATCTCCGACGCCGAGTACGACGCGCTGCGCCGGCGCAACGCCGCGATCGAGGCGCGCTTTCCGGCGCTGATCCGGGCCAACTCACCGTCCTCGCGCATTGGCGGGGCGCCCGAAAGCGGTTTTGCCAAGGTGCGCCACCTGGTGCCGATGCTGTCGCTGGACAACGCCTTCGACGTGACCGAGTTCGCCGAGTTCTGCGCGCGGGCAAAACGTTTCATCGGCCGCACGGAGCCGCTGGTGTTCGTCGCCGAACCGAAGATCGACGGCCTGTCGATCAGCCTGACCTATGAGCAGGGCCGTTTCGTGCGCGGCGCCACGCGCGGCGACGGCACCGAAGGGGAGGACGTCACCGCCAACCTGCGGACGATGAAGGCGGTGCCCGATAGGCTGCGCGGCGACGCCCCCGCGCTGATCGAAATCCGCGGCGAGGTGTTCATGACCAAGGCCGACTTCCTGGCGCTGAACCAGGCGCAGGCCGAGGCCGGCGGCAAGGTCTTCGCCAATCCCCGCAACGCCGCCGCCGGCAGCCTGCGGCAACTCGATGTCCGCATCACCGCCGGCCGTCCGTTGTCGCTGTTCGCCTATGCGCAGGGCGAAAGCAGCGAGCCGGTGGCGGCGACCCATTGGGACTACCTGGAGCGGCTGCGGCAGTGGGGTTTCCAGGTCAATCCGCTGTCGCGGCGGCTGGGCGGACGAAAACGAGGCGGAGGCGTTTCAGCAGTCGATCGGCCTGGAGCGGTCCGGCCTCGGCTACGACATCGACGGCGTCGTCTACAAGATCGACGATCTGGCGTTGCAGCGGCGGCTGGGCTTTGTCGGGCGGGCGCCGCGGTGGGCGATCGCGTGGAAGTTCCCGGCGGAACAGGCGACGACGGTGTTGCTGAACATCCGCATCCAGGTGGGGCGCACCGGGGCGCTGACGCCGGTCGCGGAATTGCAGCCGGTGAACGTCGGCGGCGTGCTGGTGGCGCGCGCCACGCTGCACAATGAAGACGAGATCGCGCGCAAGGACATCCGCGTCGGCGATACCGTGGTGTTGCAGCGCGCCGGCGACGTCATCCCGCAGATCGTTTCCGTGGTAACCGATCGGCGTCCGGCGGAATTCGGTGCCGTTTGTGTTTCCGCAGGTTTGCCCGGCCTGCGGCAGCCATGCGGTGCGGCCGCCGGGAGAGGTGGTGCGGCGTTGCACCGGCGGCCTGATCTGCCCGGCGCAGCGGGTCGAGCGGCTGATCCATTTCGTCTCCCGTCCGGCCTTCGACATCGACGGGCTGGGCGAGAAGACGATCCAGGAATTCTACAACGAGGGCTGGCTGCAAAGCCCGGCCGACCTGTTCCGGCTGCCGGCGCGCGAGGCGGAGATCGCCAAGCGCGAAGGCTGGGGCAAGCAGTCCGCCCGCAACCTGTCGCGCGCCATCGAGGCGCGCCGGCGCGTGCCGCTGGAGCGGTTCATCTACGCGCTGGGGATTCGCCGCATCGGCTCGACCAACGCCCGCCTGCTGGCCCGCCACTACGGCAGTTTCTGGCAATTGCGCGAGCAGATGCTGGCGGCGACCACGGTCGGCTCGGAGGCGCGGCTGGCGCTGGGCAGCATCAACGGCATCGGCCCGACGATCGCCGAGGAACTGGCGGATTTCTTCGCCGAACCGCGCAACGTGGCGACGCTGGATGAACTGGTCGGGGAATTGACCATCGAGGACGCGACCCGCGCCGAAGCCGCCGATAGCGCGGTCGCCGGCAAGACGGTGGTGTTCACCGGCAGCCTGGAAACCATGACCCGGCCGGAGGCGAAGGCGCGGGCCGAAGCGCTGGGCGCGAAGGTCACCGATGCCGTGTCGAAAAAGACCGACATCGTCGTGGTCGGCGCCGACGCCGGCTCCAAGGCGCGCAAGGCGACGGAGCTTGGGGTGCGGACGATGACGGAAACCGAATGGCGCGAATTGGTCGGTTGACGCCGCACCAGGCGTGACGTGCAAGTCGATCCATAACGATGTAAAGATCCTTGCCGTGACGCGAGCGGCCAGAGCGATCAGCGCCAGGAAAGTCACGATCGTCGGGCGCCAAGCTGAAATGCGGGCTGCGCCGGCACCGAAGGAGATGACATGAGTGACGACCCGATGGCGGCCGTCCCGGCCGCGCTGGAGCGGCTGGAGCAAGGATTTACGCGGCTGGAGACACGACTGGAGCAAGAGCTGACGCGGCTGGAGACGCGGCTGGAGACGCGGCTGGAGCAGGGATTGACGCGGCTGGAGGCGCGGCTGGATCAGGACCTGACGCGGCTGGATCAGGGGATAGCGCGGCTGGAGCAGGGCCAGGACCGCCTGCGCGGGGACGTCATGGCGCGCATGGACCGGATGCAGGAGACGCTGACCCAGGTTCAGAGCGAGATAACCGTCAACTATCGCCAACACCGAGCGGGTCGACAAACGGGCGCAATCCGCGCACGACGAAATCAAGCTGGTGATGGAAATGGTGACGGAAATGGTCCGGACGGTGCGGCGCCTTGAAACGCGCGTCGCCACGTTGGAGGAACCAAAGGGCATGAGCGACGCGTGATGTGTGTCCGGTTCGCCCGCGGCGCCCAATCAGGATCACTCTGTCGAACCCGCGGGATAGCACGCGTTGCTGCATCGACCGGACGCAGCGCTCGGTCTGCGCTGAGGTTCCGTCAGAGTTCGATGTGAGGGCCGTGTCCCTGGTCATCGTGCAGAGAGTTGCGGTATTCTGCGTTTGACAACCTCCGGCTGGAATGCCTAGCGTCTCTAGTACCAACAGCTTGTCTGGGTGCTGCCTTGCCGTGACGAGCGGCCATGGGTTTCGGTCAGGCTGATGTTGTTCGTGGGGCGGCTGGCCCGCGACGAAGTGTCAGCGGCCGCAGAAGGAACTGGCGCCTGGCGCGCGCGACCATGGCCAAGAGACTAGGCAAAATCCAGGGGCGAGGCCGGTCAGGCCGCATTTCGGATGTCGTGGGCTGAATCGACCAAAGCCCTTGCCAAAGCAGGGCGCCTTTCAAGGGCGCGGTAAAATAAATAACCAGGAGGCAACGACAATGGCGACCCAAATCCAGAGTGACATGTTCACCCGTGATGTCATCGCTGATCCGTACACCTATTACGGCCGGCTGCGGGAAGAAGATCCCGTCCACTGGAACGAGGCGTACGCGTTATGGGCGGTGACGCGTTATGACGATCTGGTCTGGCTGACGCGGCATCACGAGCTGTTTTCATCCGCGGTCTTCAAGAATGATCCGCGGCCCGCCTATCCGCCGATCGATGAGTTGGATACCGGCCTGTACCAGGTACGTAAAGAATTATCAGGGTGACCAGTTCATCCAGCACGATCGTCCGGAGCATCTGGAGATGCGGCGGGTGCTGCATAGCTACTTCACGCCGAAGTCGATGGAGGCCTGGCGCCCATTCGTGCAGGACGCGGTGAAGGAGTTGCTCGACGCGGCGGAGGAAAAGGGCGAGATGGACATCATGCGGGATCTGGCGACGCCGCTCCCTGTGATGGTGATCGCGCAGATGATGGGCGTGCCTGCGTCGGAGCGGGGCTACGTCCGGCACCTGGCCGAAAAGCTGCTGTACATCGGTCGCGGCGAGTATGACCGGATGAAGCCGCTGACCGAAGGCATGCGCGGGCATGATCGATTACGTGTCGCCGCTGGTCGACGAACGGATGGCCAATCCCGGCGATGATTTCATTTCGGTGCTGGCGAGCGGCGAGAAGAAGGGGGTGTTCTCCCGGCACGAGGTCCTGGTCAACACCTCCCTGCTGCTGCTGGCCGGCCATGAGACGACGATCAACCTGATCTGCAACGGCGCCCTGGCGTTCATCCATCATCCCGATCAGTGGGCATTGTTCAAGCAGGATCCGGCCGGCCTGGCCAAGCCGGCGACCGAGGAATGCCTGCGCTATGACTCGCCGGTCAAATCCATCCAGCGGATTGCCTCGCAGGACGTGGAGATGCGGGGCAAGGTGCTGCGCAAGGCCGATCGCATCCGCTGGTTCATTTCGTCCGCCAACCGGGACCCCGACGCGTTCGCCAATCCGACCACGTTCGACATCACCCGGACGCCGAACCAGCATGTCGCCTTTGGATCGGGAACCCATCATTGCCTGGGGGCGACCTTGGCGCGCGTGGAAGGTCAGGAGGTGTTGAAGGCGCTGGCGGAGCGGTTCCCCCACCTGCAGGCGACGACGGAGGCGCTGGAGTATCAACCCAGCATCACCTTCCGGTCGCTGAAATCCCTGCCGGTTACCTGGCATTAGAGCGGGATGACTTTAGGTTGGAACGGGCATCCCGCTCTACCCCTTTGTTTGATCGCGTGATTCAGACCTACGGCGATCCCGCCTTCGGTCATCACGCTCTAGGAGACCGGCCATGACCCGCAAACTGCGCGTCCGGGTGGACCGCCAGACCTGTGTCGGCAACGCCATGTGCGAAACGATCGCGAGCAGGACGTTCCAGACTCAATGACGACCGCCAGTCGGAGGTGTTCAATCCCGAGGGGGACGATCCCGAAAAGATTCTGGAGGCGGCGGAGAATTGTCCGGTCAGTGCGATCTTCGTCGAGGATGCGGAGACCGGGGAGCGGCTGTTCCCGTAGCCGATTTGTGCGAACCGGCGGCCAGGTGATCGTGAGCCGCCGATCAGCGTTTCAACCAAGAGTGGGAAAGGCCGTGGGTCGCCGGGCCAACCCTCCCTAGTGTCCTGCCCCTGAAATGCCTACCAATTTCAGGGACAAGCAGGCCACTGAAAACAAAGAGCTAGTGTCCCGGAAATGCTCTACCGCATTTCCAATTCGGGACACTAGCGTGCCCTCGCCTTCGCAGGAGTTCCTCGGTCGTTCGGCGATGACCCGAGTGCGCGACCTGTCGCGGCGGCATTGAAGCCGGGCCTATGGCCCCGGCCGCTTTCCGATAGGGGTCGGCTTGTCCGGGCCAGCTATTCAAGCACTTGGTGCAGCGGTGGCCCGGACAAGCCCGGCCATGACGGATAAGGAACGATCGGCTCGTAACCGCTGACATAGAGCGCTTTGCCGAGATGTGGGTATGCCACAGGGCGCCAGTCCGGGTCATCTGAACCAGCACCGTGCGGCGACAGGTAGCCCGGACTGCCGCCAGCTACGACGAACGGGGAAGGGTCACAGAGCACACGCCGGCTGATGTCGGTCTGCTATCGCTCCATGGCAGCCGTGAGCCACATGTCGATCCACGCACAGCGCCTCACGACCCTGCCAACACCGACCTGCTGGCCCGCACAACGGCGTCCGTCGTGATGTCGAACTTCTTGTAGACGTCGGCGATCTTGCCGGAGGCACCGAACTCGTGCATGCCGACGAAGGCGCCCTTGAAGCCCAGATAGCGGTCCCAGCTGATTTCGACACCGGCCTCGACCGCCACGCGCGCAGCGCTTTCGGGGCCAAGGACGGCCTGCTTGTATGTCGCGTCCTGCTGCTCGAACAGCAGTCGACACGGCATCGACACTACCGCGGTGGGCACGCCGTCCTTCTGCAGAACCTCTCTTGCCTCGACCGCCAGATGCAGCTCCGAGCCGGTGGCCAGGATCGTCAGCTTGCGCGGCCCGCCCTCAGCCTCCTGCAGCACGTAAGCGCCGCGGGCTGACTTGTTCTCAACACCGGGCTCGCGGCGCAGCAGCGGCATCGGCTGGCGGGATAGCGCGATCAGCGCGGCCCGTCTGGGCGCGTCCAGGATGCATTCCCAACATTCGGCGGTTTCGACCGGATCGCCCGGGCGGTAGACCGCCAGATGCGGGATCGCCCGCAGCGCCGCCAGATGCTCGATCGGCTGGTGCGTGGGGCCGTCCTCGCCCAGGCCGATACTGTCATGCGTCATCACGAAGATGGTGCGGATCTCCATCATCGAGGCCAAGCGGATGGCCGGGCGGCAATAATCCGAAAAGGTCAGGAAGGTGCCGCCATAGGGGATCAGGCCGCCATGCAGCGCGATGCCGTTCATCGCCGCGGCCATGCCGTGCTCCCGCACACCGTAGTGCACGTAGGAGCCGTTGTACTCGCCGGGCCGAATTTCGACCTGGTTCTTGGCGCGGGTGTTGTTGGAGGGCGTCAGATCGGCCGATCCGCCCAGCAGTTCGGGGATCGCGGCGAACAGGTGATCGAGCACGGCGCCGCTCGCCGCGCGGGTGGCGATAGGCTTGCCGCTGTCGATGAACTGGGCGCGGGCGCCGGCGATCGCTTTTTTCCAGTCGGCCGGAAGCTCGCCGCGATTGCGCCGCTCGAAGTCGGGGCGCAGGCTGTCCGGCGCCTGCTTGACGCGGTCGGCCCAGGCAAGGCGCGCCGGCCGCCCCTTGGCGCCGATCTCCCGCCATTGATGCAGCAAATTCTCCGGGATGACGAACGGTGGAGACTCCCAGCCGAGCAGCTTGCGGGCGCCGGCGATCTCTTCGGCGCCGGGTGCGTCGCTGTGCGCCTTCTGGGTACCAGCCTTGGTCGGCAGACCAAAACCGATCACCGTCCGGCAGGAGATCATCGACGGCTTGTCGGTGACTGAGCGGGCTTGCCGGATGGCGTCGCGGATGGCGTCGGTGTCGTGGCCGTCGATCTCGATGACATGCCAACCGGAGGCATGGAACCGCTCGGTTTCGTTGTCGGACACGGACAGACCGGTAGAGCCGTCGATCGAGATCGCATTGTTGTCGAAGAAGGCGATCAGCTTGCCCAGCTTGAGGTGACCAGCGAGCGAAATGGCCTCGTGGCTGATGCCTTCCATCAGGCAGCCGTCACCCATGAAGACATAGGTGAAGTGGTTCACCAGGTCATCGCCGAAATGGGCGTTCATGATCCTCTCGGCCAGCGCCATGCCGACCGAGTTTGCCAGGCCCTGGCCTAATGGCCCGGTGGTCGTCTCGATGCCGTCGGCGTGGCGGTATTCGGGGTGACCCGGCGTCTTGCTGTTGACCTGGCGGAAGCGCTTCAGCTCCTCGATCGTCATGTCCTTGTAGCCGGTCAGATACAGCAGGCTATACAGCAGCATCGAGCCGTGGCCGTTGGAAATCAGGAAGCGGTCGCGGTCCAGCCAGTGCGGATCGGCCGCGTCGAACTGGAAAAAGTCCTTGAACAGCACGGTGGCGATGTCCGCCATGCCCATCGGCATGCCAGGATGGCCGCTATTGGCGGCCTGGACCGCGTCCATGGCCAGGGCGCGGATGCAGTCGGCCAGATCACGCAGGTTCTGGTCGCGCGGGGCGGGAAGCGGCTTCGGAGTGGCTGATATCGTCGACTCTGGCATGGCGTGCTGTCCTCGCGAAAGCAGGAGGACGACCGAATAGCGCGTAAGCGCCGGAGCGTCCAACGGCTTGCTGAAACAGCTGGTCCGCTCGGACCAGGATCAGTCGCTCTTGGTAACGTGCTCCGGTTTGCCTTTGCGCTTGGTCGAAGCGAATTCATCGAGCTGCGTTTCGTTCATCGACTTGTACATCGATTTCGACGCGCCCTTGAGGTTGCTGACTTTTTGCTTTCCGCGCTTCGCCGCCAACGCGGCGCCGGCGGCTTTTTGCTGAGCCTTGGACTTGGCGGGCATCGGTGAACTCCAGATGACGTTGCGTGCTGCCATTAAGCGTCGCAATGAACCAAGTGTTGCCGCGGGTCGTGCACAAGCGCTTGATCGCAGGCGGTCAGGCGCCGCCGTAGCCGAGGCTCAACCTTAACGTGCATCTCATCGCTTGCATCATCTTGTGTTCGGCTCCGCATCGCGCGGCGCCGCGGCTCGGCGCAGGCGGTCGTTGATGGCCTGCCCGAGGCCGTGATCTGGGATTGGCATCACCGCGATCCCGGCAAGGCGCTGCCCGGTCATGTCCCGTTCGGTGTCGCCCCGGTCGGCGGGCCGCGCGCCGGCTGCGTCGAGCTGACGCAGGCCTTCGAACAGCTGTGAAGCGGCCTCGGCCGTGTCGCCCGCGGCGCTCAACTGGAACACGCAACCGGCTCCCGACAGGGGTGGTCCGAACGCCAGCAACGCTTCTGCCGCCGTGACCGAGGTTGCCGCCAGGCGCACCGGCAGTGCCGGCGCGTAATGCGATGCCATCATGCCGGGGGAGCGCAGGCCGTCGCAACGCGGGCCCTGGGCTGGCGGCGGCGCCGGGTGCGCGACGGTCTGGATCGGTCCGATGCAAGCCTCCAGCGCTTCCTGCGTGATGCCGCCCGGGCGCAATAGCAGCGGATGCGGCCCGCTGAGGTCCAGCACCGTCGACTCGACGCCGACCGGGCACGGCCCGCAGTCGAGCACCGCGGCGATCCGCCCGGCCAGCTCGTCCAGCACGTGTGTGGCGGAAGTCGGGCTGACACGACCAGACCGGTTCGCCGAGGGCGCGGCGATCGGTGTTCCGACCTGTCGCAGCAGCGACAAGGCGACCGGATGCCGCGGCACGCGTACCGCGAGCGTGTCGAGCCCAGCCGATGCGAGCAGCGAAACGGGACAGTGTTCCGCCCGCCGCAGCACCAGCGTGAGCGGCCCCGGCCAGAACGTCTGGGCCACCAGGCGGGCGCGATCGTCGGCGACGGTATGGGTGAAAGCGGCGGCGGCCGATGGGTAGTGGCAGATCAGCGGATTGAAGCGCGGGCGTCCCTTGGCGGCGAAAATCGCTGCCACGGCCTGCTTGTCCAGCGCATCGCCGCCCAGGCCGTAGACTGTTTCGGTGCCGAACGCGACGAGCGCCCCATGCCGCAACAGGCGCGCCGCAGCCGCCACGCCATCCTTGGTCGCTTGCAGCAGGTCCGTCATGCCGCTTAGCCATAAGGCAAGCTCGCCGCGACTGGAAGCCATTCCGGTCGGAGACTTGTCGATCCAACCGGCCGGATCGAATGGCGAAATCGGTCGCAATGGATGCAAAACGATATGTCAGGATCAGACGCCTCGGTCATGTTGCGGACTCGCGCCATCTGTTTGTTTTCGGATGGCCGGAATTGATCCGATATCGATATTTATTATCGTTCCTGGCAAGAAGTCGTTGAGCGGGTTGGCCAAGATGACGGCGGCCGCGTGCCGGGCACGAAGCCTGGCCAGACGAGCTTGAGCACCAGGTTCAGGGTCTGCACCTGGTATTGAAGAGCCTCGGTGAAGCCATCAAGGACGCAGTTGCTGGCGCTATAGACCCGGGGTTAAGCTGAGTGGCTGATCGATCTAGCAGGAAAACAACAACATGCTCGACATCGCCTTCGCCAAGCCGGCCCTGCCGAAATCGGGCGCGCTCGCGCTGATGGTGTATGAGGGCGAGCAACCATCCGGCCTGTGGCAACAACTGGATGAGGTCACCGGCGGTGCCATCAGCCGAGCCTTCTACGGTGGCGGAGTTTAAGGGCGCCAAGGGCAAGAGCTGCTCGATCCTGGCCCCTGGCGGCGAGCTGACCCGGGTGCTGGCGGTCGGTCTCGGCAAGCCGGCCGAGGTGACCCAGAAGATCCTGGAGGAAGCCGGCGGCGCGGTGTCCGTAGCGCTGGCGCGGGAAACCAGTGTTGCCATCGCCGCCGGCACGCTGACGGGACCGCAGGCGGCCGAGGTCGCACTCGGCGCCGTGCTGCGGGCCTATCGGTTCGACCGCTACCGCACCAAGGAAAAGCCGGAGGACAAGCCCAAGCTGAGCAAGATCACGGTGCTGACCGGCGATGTCGGCAAAGCCAAAGCGGCTTGGGAGCCGTTGGAGGCGACCGCCAAAGGGGTATTCCTGAGCCGCGACCTGGTCAGCGAACCGCCCAACGTGCTCAACCCGGCGGAGATGGCTGAGCGCTGCCGCAAATTGTCCGAACTGGGCCTGAAGGTCGACGTGCTTGGTCCGAAGGAGATGGGCAAGCTGGGGTTCGGCGCGCTGCTTGGCGTCTCCCAGGGTAGCCTGAATGAGCCGCGGATGGTGGTGATGCAGTGGAACGGCGTTTCCGGCGGCGGCAAGAAGGCGAAAGAGCAACCGGTGGCGTTCATCGGCAAGGGGGTGACCTTCGATACCGGCGGCATCAGCATCAAGCCAGCCGGCGGAATGGAGGACATGAAGTGGGACATGGCCGGTGCCGGCACGGTGATCGGACTGATGGCCACGCTGGCCGGGCGAGGCGCAAAGGTCGACGCTATCGGGTTGGTCGGGCTGGTGGAGAACATGCCGTCAGGTTCGGCGCAGCGGCCGGGTGACGTCGTCACCAGCTACTCGGGTCAGACCATCGAGGTGATCAACACGGATGCCGAGGGGCGCCTGGTGCTGGCCGATGTGCTCTGGTACGCGCAGCAGAAATACGACCCGAAGTTCATGATCGATCTGGCAACCTTGACCGGCGCGATCATCGTCGGCCTCGGCCATGAATACGCTGGCCTGTTCAGCAATGACGATGTGTTGGCGCAGCGCCTGACCGCCGCCGGACAGGACACCGGCGAGCAGGTGTGGCGGATGCCGCTGGACGAGGCGTATGACAAGCAGATCCGGTCGGAGATCGCCGACATGAAGAATGTCGGCGGCCGACCGGGTGGGTCGATCACCGCGGCGCAGTTCATCCAGCGCTTCGTCAATGGCAAGGCCTGGGCGCATCTGGACATCGCCGGCACTGCCTGGAGCAGCAAGGACACCGCGATTGCGCCGAAGGGCGCCACGGCGTTCGGCGTCCGTCTGCTGGATCGGTTGGTGGCAACCCACTACGAGGTCTGATGGCGGAGGTCGGCTTCTATCATCTGACCCGGTCGACCCTGTCGCAGGCCCTGCCGCAGCTTCTGGTCCGAACCTTGGCGGCCGGTCAGCGCGCATTGATCCTGGGAAGCAGCGATGCTGGCCTGGAAGCGTTGAGCACCGCATTGTGGGAGCAGCCAGCCTGGTTGCCGCACGGCACCGTCGCGGATGGCGATCCCGACCTGCAGCCAATCTGGCTCAGCACGACATGCGCCGCGGTCAACGGAGCCCGCTATTTATTTCTGGTGGAGGGTGCCGAAACCGAGCGGTTGTCTGACTTTGATCGGGCGTTCGACTTATTCGACGGTAATACCGAGGCTTCGGTCGCCGCCGCCAGGCTGCGCTGGAAGGCGACGCGGGATGCGGGGCATACGGTTGCCTATTGGCAGCAGACTGAACGAAGCTGGCAGAAGAAAGCTTGAGCCAACCCAGGCGCAACCGACTGGAAATAATGCGGTCAAATGCTGCAGTGCAATAACGGTTGGGTCAAACGACACCTGGTCAAGTTGCCTGTACTCATTAGGGCCGGTCTTGTCCGGGCCACCACCTATGGGCGCGGGTGCCGCGACAGATGGCCCGGACACGCCGGGCCATGACGGATTAAGAACGATCGCCTCTTGACAGCAGGGAAGAGGCCAAGCCGGACGAGTGGGAGCAATTTAATTGTTTATCGCACCAATGGCGTTGATGCGCTCTCGAAAATGTCTGCTTCGGCAGGCTGGTTCAGCGGCGTTTTGTGGCGGGTTTTGAATTGAGCCACCACTTCACCGGCTCTGGTTCCGGCTCGGTCTCTCCGCCGACAGCCGGCCGGTTGCGCTTGCCCGTGACGGCGACCCCGTCTGGGACATCTGGCGCGCGGCGCCGGACGGGCGGGTCATTCCGCGCGCTTGGCGATTCCTCATCAGACAGGGTTCGGACCAGTTGCTGCGCCGCATCATGGGCCGCTTCAGCGGCACGCAGCGCTTTTTCGGCGACCTTACGGGCCTGTCGTTCATCCGCCAGAGCCTGCTGGTGCTCGTTCGCCGCCAGCTCAGCCGTCTCGGCGCGATCCTCGGCTTGCTGCACGCGTGCCCCCAGCGCTTCGATCTCAGCGCGGATGCCTGCGATCGTTTCGCGCTCCCGCCGCAACGCGTCGATTGCTTCGGTCTTGGCGAGTTCGGCGTGGCCGATCTTGGTTTGCAGGTCCCGCGCAGTGGCTTGCACCTCGGCCAACGCCCGCTCCGCACGGTCCCGTGCCGCGGTTTCCGCGGCCAGCGCCGCTTCGGTTCGTTGCAAGCGGCTGTTGGACGGCGCGGCAGTTGGCGCGACCGCGCGATTGCCCGGCGCTTCGGAACCGGGCTCGCGGCGTAGCACGGTGACAGGAACGTCGCCGTCCTGCACAAAGCGGCGCCGGTGCAAGCCGCCGCTGAAGCGATCGGACCCGCGGCCGGGCTGATCCATCCGCTCCGCCTCCGGCCGGGGACGCGTGTTGTCCCCGAGCAGGCCAAGCGCTCGGCGCATTTGTGACTTGGCTTCCGCGGCCTGTCCTGTATCGTCGACCGGGTTACTACCCGACGCGCCTGACTGATTTTGGCTCGACTTAGCGTCAAAGTGGAGTTTTATGTTTTCAGACAATTCAATCACCGGAGGGATTGGGAGGAGCAGGACCCGATCAGAGAGCCACCGCGGCGCACCTGGTATGGGCGCCAGCGCCAATTCACGGTACGGTTTGACGGCACTCGGTTTAATCTCTCATTCGTGTATGGCAAAACGGCCGATAGATGCTGCGGTTGCAGAGGCGAATGACGTTGGGCGCAAAAACCCAAATTTTTAAAACGACGGTCGAATTCGCATTGGCCGTCGGTTGCAATGTATGGGTTAACTCCAACAATAGCAAGTGATGCCGCACTTTAACCTTTATTCACGGTTGCCAGAGTGGGTAGGGTTTGGAGGGTGATGGCTTAAAGCCGTTTTTGACGACGTCGTCTGGGGGGCGGATAATGGATCGGGACAATGCGAGTGTCGTCGCGGTCATCGACGACGACAATGATGTGGGCGACGTCCTCGGCGGGTTGTTGGAAACCATGGGGTATCCGTTTGAAACCTATCGGTCCGCCACCGAGTTTCTATCCGATGCGGACATGGAACGTCTGGCCTGTCTGATCGTCGACCAGAATATGCCGCAAATGACGGGGTTGGACATGATCGCGCGCCTGGTTGAGCGTGGCGTCGATATCCCAGCACTGTTGATCACGGGGATACATGATCCTGATGTGAAACGAAAAGCGGCTGATCTTGGTGTGATGACCGTGCTGGAGAAACCTATGTCACACCATGAATTGTTGCGCTTCGTCTCGGTGTCCATGGGATAAGTGCGGCAGGCGGTGTCTGGCAGTCGTAGCGCGGATCCAAGATGGGTTAATGTCGATTAGGGATTGTCACCCTGTTTAGTGATTAGTTTCTTTTTAGCATTATATTTGTATTTGTAATGGCTTTATCAGGCGCGGGTTACGCCGCACCTTCAAGGGCCTCCTCAGCCGCCAGCCACGCCGCTTCGGCCGCCGTCGCCTGCTTGCGGATCGCCGCCAGACGCGCATTTGCCGTGGCGATCTCTCCGGTGCGGCTTGCCGTTGCATAAAGCGACGGGTCGGCCAGCGCCGCCTCGATGCGGAGCCGTTCGGCTTCGAGCTGCGCCAGCCTGACCTCGGCATCCCTGGCCTGCTTACGCAGCGGCGCCAGAGCGGCCCGTGTTTCGGCGCGTTCGCGACGGTCGTCCTTGCGGCTGACCGCATCGACTTTTGCCGTTGGACGGGCGCGTTCCACCAACAGGGTGCGATAGTCGTCGAGGTCCCCATCGAAGGCGCGAACCGTGCCATCGGCGACCAGCCACAGCCGGTCCGCCACCAGTTCCACCAAATGCGGGTCGTGGGTGATCAGCAGCACGGCGCCCTGGAAATCCGCCAGTGCCTTCACCAGCGCATCGCGCGCGTCGATGTCCAGATGGTTCGTTGGCTCATCCAGGATCAGCAGTTGCGGTGCGTCGCGCGTCGCCAGAGCGAGCAAAAGCCGAGCCTTTTCGCCGCCGGAAAGGTTGGTGGTGGGAGTGTCGGCGCGATCGGCATCCAGACCGAAGCGGGCGAGTTGCGCGCGAACCTGCGTCTGCGTGGCGCGGGGCAACGCGCGGGCCATGTGGTCGACCGGATTTTCCGCAGCTATCAGCTCGTCTGCCTGATGCTGGGCGAAATAGCCGACCTTCAGTCGCGGCCCACGGCGGACCTCTCCGGCCATCGGTGCCAGGCGGTCCGCCAGCAGTTTCGCCAGGGTGGACTTGCCGTTGCCGTTGGCGCCGAGCAGCGCGATCCGATCCTCCATGTCGATGGCCAGGGAGACGTTGCGCAGCACAGGCGTGGTGGCGTAGCCGATGGCGACTCGTTCCAGCGTCAGGATGGGCGGGGCGATGCGGGCGGGTTCGGGGAACGCGAAGCGGGTCGGCGCGTCCTCGATCACGGTCTCGATCTGCGGCAGCCGTTCCAGTGCCTTGATCCGGGCCTGCGCCTGTCGGGCCTTCGATGCCTTGTAGCGGAACCGGTCGATGAACGACTGGATATGCGCCCTCTCGGCTGCCACCCTCTCGGCTGCACGGACCTGCTGCAGGGCGCGTTCGGTGCGGATACGGACGAATTCGTCGAAGCCGCCGGGGGTGAGCGACAGCTTGCCTTTGTCCAGATGGGCGATCGCCTCCACCGCGCGGTCGAGCAGCCCGCGGTCGTGCGACACCACCAGCGCGGCGCCGGGGAAGCGGGCCAGCCAACCCTCCAGCCAGAGTGTCGCTTCCAGGTCGAGGTGGTTCGTTGGCTCATCCAGCAGCAGCAGGTCGGGGTTGGCGAACAGCGCGGTGGCGAGGGCGACGCGCATCCGCCAGCCGCCGGAGAACTCCGCCACCGGTCGGGCTTGGGCGGCTTCGTCGAAGCCCAGGCCGGCGAGGATGGTCGCAGCGCGGGCCGGGGCGGCGTCGGCGCCAATGGTGCGAAGGCGTTCGTGCACCTCGGCCAGGCGATGCGGGTTGGCGGTTTCGGCTTCCGCCAGCAGCGCCAGACGCTCGGGGTCGCCTTGCAGCACGGTGTCCAGCAGCGAGTCGGGACCTTCCGGCGCCTCCTGCCGGACGGTGGCCAGGCGGGCGCGGGAAGCCAGGCGGATGTCGCCGCCGTCAATCGGGATTTCGCCGGCGATGGCGCGCAGCAGGGTGGTTTTGCCGGCGCCGTTGCGCCCGACGAGGCCGATGCGGCGGCCGGGATCAACCGTCAGGTCGGCGTCGTTGAGCAGGGCGCGGCCGCCGATGCGGATGACGGCGCCGGTGATGGTCAGAAGCGACATGAAGCGGGGTTTAGCGTGGGAGACGGTGGGATGAAAGGCGGGATCGGATGGACGGTAGGACTGGAGTCAGGAACGCTGGTGTCGCTCGATCTTTGCCACAATGCGGTCCTTGGCGACGGGATGGCTGGCCAAATTAAAGGGCGGAACGAAAAGCCTCCACCGCCGCCTCGATCTCCCGGTTTGAAATCAGCAGATTTCCATAGTGCTCCAGCGCCGTGCTTGCTCGCTCTGATCTTCATCGATCAATCCGGCTCGTCGAGCCGCCGTCAACGCATCCTGGATCCGGCCGCCCGCTCCCACGCGTTGGCGGTTCCCGTTGAAGCGGCGATTCGCTCGACCGCTTGGTTCGGCACGGGCCAGGTCAGCGCTGTCCGAGCGGCCCGACACTCGGCGGCGGGATCTTGGAAAAGATCGTGCCGGTTCATGCTCTGGTAAGGTTAACCACGGAGAACACGGAGGACCACGGAGATACACGGAGAAGAGGTGTGCTGAGGCATCAGGCGATTACGAAACAAATTATCAGACTGGCAAACGATGTACACCGCAGCCTCGGTCCGGGGCTTCTTGAGTCTGTCTATGCGGAATGCATGTGTCTGGAAATGGAGGCGGCTGGCATACCGTTTCGGCGTCAAGTCGTCATGCCGATAATCTACAAGGGAAGAACGATTCCACTTGGCTTCCGCGCAGATATTCTGGTCGCGGATGCGGTTATTCTGGAGATCAAGGCGGTTGCCGCGTTTCTGCCGGCACATGAGGCGCAAATCATGACGTATCTGCGCATGAGCCAGATCCGCGTCGCCCTGCTGCTCAATTTCCATGCTATCCGCCTTACCGACGGACTACGGCGGTTTATCGTTTGATAATAATAATGTCGAGCTTTGACTAAGTGACAATGACAGGATTGCTAATGAGAACGATAACTCTTCTTCGTGTTGCTTCGTGATCCTTCGTGTTCTCCGTGGTTAAAGCCTGTTCTTGCACCGCTGTCCAAACGGCGGGCAAAAATGGCGAATGACAGCGCCGCAAATAGCGGCTCAACCCGCCAAACGTCTCTTAATTTCATAGGCAAATGCCAGTAGAACACCATTGCGACATGGCTAACATGTGAAAAACCTGCCGGCCGCTATTGATTCGTTACCTCGATCATCGCGCGCACCTTCGGGTAGACCTCCCGCGCCCAGCGGGAGCCGCTGAAGACGCCGTAATGACCGACCCCGGTTTGCAGGTGATGCCGCTTCTGGCTGATGCGGATGCCGCTGCACAGATCCAGCGCCGCCATGGTCTGTCCGATGGAGCAGATATCATCCCGCTCCCCCTCCACGGTCAGCAGGGCGGTGCGCCGGATCCGCTGCGGCCGGACCGGCTGGCCGTGCCAGGTCAGGCGGCCCAGCGGCAGGTCGTGGTCCTGGAAGATGCGCTGGACGGTCTGCAGATAAAACTCTGCCGGCAGGTCCATCACCGCGCCGTATTCGGCATAGAAGTTCCGGTGGGCGACCGCCGCCGCCGCATCACCGCATGCCAGCGCGCGGAACTGAGCCATGTGGGCGTTGATGTGGCGATCCAGGTTCATGCTGACAAACGCAGTCAGTTGCAGGAAGCCGGGGTAGACCTGGCGATGGGCACCCGGAAACCGCCACGGCACGGCGGAGATCAGGTTCTTGCCGAACCACTCGATCGAGCGGGATTTCGCCAGTTCATTCACCCTGGTCGGATTGCACCTTGTATCGATCGGGCCGGCCATCAGGGTCAGGCTGCGCGGCTGCGCCCTGTTGCCGGCCTCGGCCATGACCGCGGTCGCGGCCAATGCGGCGACCGCCGGCTGGCAGACCGCGATCATGTGGCTGCCTTCACCCATCACCTCGAGAAAACGGATGATATGGTCGGTGAACTCGTCCAGGCCGAAGGTGCCGGCCGACAGCGGCGCGTCGCGGGCATTCTTCCAGTCCGTGATATAGACGTCATGATCCGGCAGCAGCACGCTGACGGTGCCGCGCAGCAAGGTGGCGAAGTGGCCTGACATCGGCGCCACAAGCAGGACCCGTGGCTGCACGATGTCGCTATCTTTCTTGAACCTCAATAATGTCCCGAACGGGGTTTCGAAAACGGCTTCCTCGGTTACGTCGACCAGATTGTTGCCGACCGCGATGCTGTGGAAGCCGTAATCCGGACGATGATGTGTCAATCCGCCTTCAGCCACCATGCCGCAGGCGGCACCAAACAGGCGCACCAGGCCGGGCGTGTATTTACCAAGATCCAAATGCGGGCCATGCTGGCGCCAAGACGGGCCAGCCGACGCGTGGGATACAGCAGGTCAGCCTGCGTTTGATAGAGTTTGTAAAGCATCGCCTGCTGCGTCACGAAATTCCTGTTACTCATTCATCGTCAAGCTAACACAAAGCCTCGCCAGCACGGCGGTCCTGTTGATATAATGTCAATAGCATGGCAGCGCGAGTGAGGATTGTCACTATGGCCGGAGCGACACTGCTGATCAGCAGCAAGAACTATTCCTCCTGGTCGCTCAGGGGTTATCTGCTGGCGCGCCTTGCCGGCCTGCGGTTCGAGGAGAAGGTGGTCGATCTCGATGATCCGGTGAACCGCCGTGAACTGTTGATGCAGTCGTCATCGATCCGGATCCCCGCGCTGATGCATGACGACGTGATGATCTGGGATACGCTGGCGATCGCCGAGTACCTGAACGAGGCCTTTCCGTCCGCCGCCATGCTGCCATCCGACCGCCTGGCACGGGCGCGCTGCCGGTCGATCTCGGGCGAGATGCACTCCGGCTTCACCGCCTTGCGAGAAGCGCTGCCGATGAACCTGCGTCTGTTCCGGCCCGGATTCGCGGTATGGTCGGCGGTACAGGCGGATATCGACCGCATTACCGAGATCTGGCGCGAGTGCATCAGCACCTGGGACGGGCCGTGGCTGTTCGGCAAGCGGCCTTGCATCGCCGATGCGATGTATGCACCGGTCGTCACCCGCTTTCGCAGCTACGATGTCCAGGTTGACACGGTCTGCGAGCGCTATTGTCAGACGATCATGGGGTGGCCGGACATGAAGGAATGGTTCGCCGCGGCCCAGCGCGAACCAGAGCAGATCGACGAGCTGGACATCGAATTCTGAACCGGAACGGCTGACCGTCATGATTGGTCAGGTGATCGCACCGGATCGGTTGGGCTGACGTGGCAATCTAAACCCAGCGGGCTATCGCGGAACAATGGTACTGCGTGAGGTATGGCAAGCGTATCCATGTGGCTGGTTCCATCGCGATGCGGCCGCTCACCAAGGGGTCGGAGCCGGCACCGGCGCGGGAGCTTCGACGTCGACTGTCTTGAAGTCCGCGGGACCGACCACCTCCAGATATTCCATGTCCGGCGAGTAGTCGAACAGGAAATGGGTGATGCCCGGCCGCTGATGCACGCAGTCGCCGGCGGCGACCAGATGTTCCTTGTCCTCGTACATGAAGCGGGCCCAACCCTTCAGCATGATGACGATGTGGAAATCCGCCACGTGCCGATGCCAGCCGGTGCCTTTTTCCGGTGCCTCGGTGGCCCTGACCAACTGCGCGATCACCCGTCCACCGGTGGCATCGGCGATGCCAAGGTCACGATACTGGAAGAAACTGCGCAGGCCTTCGTTCACCCAGGGCGTGTCGCCGGGCTTCACATGGGCAAATGTATTGACGATCGGCTTGTCGAGCATCGGTGAGGCTTCCCTTGTCTGGGGCCGGGGCATTGGCACTGAACTCCAGCCGCGGCCAGTTGCGACACAGGTTTGCCTTCCGGATCGTCCCCTCGCCGCGCGTTTGGCTTCCAGCTTTTGCCGCCCGCTCTTCATGCTTACCGGCAGCGTGTCATGAGGTCGCGGCGGGCACAATGGTTTTCAGGCGTCTCTCATGCATTTTCAGTGTCCGTCCAAGAAGTGCGTGCGGCTTACGTGATGTACTTGTTGGACGGTGGGCCGGCTGGGTGCTGTGTTTTTTCTTACAGCGTCCAGCCAAACTGTTCCCTGAATAGGGTCAGCCAGAGGGTGAGCCGCGGCCTTCGGGCGTGTCTTGACCATTTCTTGCTGACTGGCAGACGTGCGTCCTGAGTGGCATCTTGCGCCGATGCGACGGGTTGTCATCATGGGGCCACCGGGTAGCGGCAAGTCGACCTTGGCGCGGCAGTTGGGCGCCCGATATGATCTGCCGGTGTTTCACCTGGACCAGGCGTACTGGCAGGCGGGCTGGATTGAAACGCCGCCGAACAGGTTCAGAGCCGAGGTGGAGCGCATCGCAACGCTGCCCGCCTGGGTGATCGACGGCAACTACACGGCCACGATTGGCCCCCGATTTCGCGCGGCGGATACGGTGATCTACCTCGACATGCCGAGCTGGCTCGTCACGCTTCGCATCGTCCGGCGGATGGTGACGGGCTACGGGCGGGCCCGCAGCGAACTCGGCGCCCGGCTGCGTCGAGCGGTTCGACCTGGGCTTCCTGCGCTTTGTCTGGACCTGGAACCGGACATGGCGGGCGGAAAAAATTGCCCTTGTCCACGCCTTTGGCGGCCGAAAAATCGTCCTGCATGGCAGACACGCGGCGCGGCCGCTTCAGACAGGGTATCTATCATGATCGACTGCGATACCCAGGAAGCACTTGGCAACGCACGTGAGTATTCAGCGGGCCACTGAAGGCTAAGGGCCCGTTCGCAAACAACCGCTCCAAGTGCTCGCTTGGCGAACTCATGTGGTTAGGACCGCGTTCCCATCCCAGGCACGCGGTTTGGGCGGGTGATAAGAAGGCATGTCGACCACGAAGGACACGAAGCGCCACGGAGGACCACGGAGAGGCGGAATTGCCGTGCCAAGTACGCAGCGCGGTGACGGGACTGAAGGCTGACCGGGCAAGCCGCTTGCGGGCGGCTCGATCAGCCGTCATCGGTGATGCTTTTCGCTCCGCCGGCGCCAAGGGCAGCCCTTCGTGTACCTCCGTGGCGCTTCGTGTTCTGCGTGGTTAGGCCTTATCACGCACGAAACCAGCACGGCATTGCTCATTCGTGCAAAGCGATCAACTCCGGCTGGGTCCTAAGACTTGTGCCCGGTCATCCGGGGTTCGCCTGCTATGGCGAATGTCAACCTCGCTTCGCCAGCCCATGCTGGATGCAGCGTCCAGGACTACCGCATGTTGAGCTGGTTTGTACCTTGCGTGGATGGGGGGTCCCGGAGGCACCTCCATAGGTGCTATTTAAGTCGTCGGGACGCTGCGAAATAACTGCCCCGTGTGTAGCGAGTCCCAAGGTTACCGAGGTGTGTTATCCCTGGGAAGGCCCGGGGGCCCACGACCTTCAAAACAGCGGCGACAGCGGCAAAAGTCGGGTCCAGGCCCGGATCAAGTCCGGGGGCGCTAGAGACACGGGGATGGCCCAAGGAGGCCACACTGCGCTGACACGCATGATTTAGCGCCGATGGGAGGCGCCCCCTCAGCCATTTGCAGTACTTTATATCAACGCATAAATCCTTCCAATTCGTCTTTTGCCCAGGCGATGACCTGCTTGCTGGACTGATTATCTCTTAGTCGGGCCAGCATTTGATTATGGATCGCACGGTTGTAAATTTGCACCGCGATGTCTGGCGGGGCCTCGGCCGCCGTCAGGCTGGGCTGTTGATTATGCCATGGCCTAATCGGATAGTTGTACACCGTCCCGCGCGGCGGCTCGACCTCTTCCCATATCTTGAAGTCCAGCATGTTGGCATAGGGTGGTATGTCATAGCCTTGACTGGCTATGCAGCGCGCTTCCACTTGCTCGCGCTGCAACAAATACTCAATCAGTTCCTTTGCCGCGGTTTTATTCTGGCTGAACTGATAGACGCCCCAGAAGTAATCCAGCGTCGGCATGAAGCGGCCCTTGGTCCCGGTCGGCGCGGGAAAGGTCCAGCAATCCGCCGCGACGTCCGGCGCATCGCGCTTCGCCACCGCCCATGCCGACGGCGGATTGAAGATCAACGCAGTCTTGCCGGAAATCAGCGCGCGGTTGTTCGACGCATCGTCGTAGCTGACCGCATCGGCGGGATAGGACTTGACGAGTTTCTGGGCGAATTCCAGCGCTTGAGCGACTTCAGCGGAGTCAAGCGCGATATTGCCCTTGCCGTCCACCAGCACCGCACCAAAGGATTTAAACAAGGCGCCATGGACATCGGTGGCGTCGGTGTTGCCCCCGCCGCCCATCCCCAAACCAAACGTCATCCCATCCTTCTGCGCAAGCTCGGCATATTTGGCAAAGGCATCCCAGGTCCATGAGTCGGACAGCGCGGTGTGCTCGGGCTTCGCCGGATACATCGCCTGCACGTCCAGCCCGTGTTTCTTGAACCAGCTGATCCGGGCGCAGGGCGGCTTGGTCTGGGTGCCCGAGGTGGTGGGCGCGGCGACCCAATGGCCCTTCGCCTTGGCGAGATACATGCTGATGGCATCGACCGCGCCATTTTTCGCGATCAACCGCTCCATGACGTCGTCCATCGGTTCCAACGCGTCGGCGACGTTGTAGACATCCCAGTTGAAGAACGTCAGTGCGTCGTGGCCGGCTTTGGCGGTGGCCTCGGCAACGCCGGTCAGCTGCAGCTTGTTACCGGAACTGGTGATGAAGTCAGGCTCCACGTCGACCTTGTTCTTGCCGGCCCAGTCCGCGACTTGCTTCTTCATGACCTCGTTGGCGCCAGGGACCCAATGATCCCAGAAGCCGATATTCAGCTTGCCGGCGGCGCCGGCCGTGCGGATGTGGACCAATGGCAGGGCGGTTATTGCGGCCCCTGTCAGCAACGCCCGGCGGCGCGTCATACCCGACATACTAGACATACGTTCGCCCTCCAATTTGTGTTTCACGTTCGGCGACCTTGGCAGTGGTTGTCAAGCGATTGCGCAAGTAAACCGATGACAGTTGACTGAAACTCTACACCATTTGAGCAAGCTGTGAGGCCCGCCGCCGCAATTCGTGCGCAGCCGGCGACCCGGTCCGCAACCACTTCCCATCCGCCGCCGCCTGCGCGAAGCTTGCTCCCCAGAGCCGCGAAGGAACCGCAACTGATGCCGCAATTTGACTGGCGCGCCCGCGCCGGAACCACGTTCGCGTGCGAAAAACATCCTGTTCGCGGCCGCCGCGGCATGGCGATCACCAACCATCCGCTGGCCTCGGCCGCGGCGGCGGAGGTGCTGGCGGCCGGCGGCAATGCGATCGATGCCGCGATCGCCGGGTTCTTCACCCTGACGGTGGTGGAGCCGATGATGGTCGGCATCCTGGGCGGCGGCATGGCGCATATTCGCCTGGCCGGCGGTACCCACACGGTGATCGACGGGCAGAGCACCGCGCCGCTGGCGACCGGGCCGACGACCTATACGCCGGACCCCGCCGCGCCGCCGGGCACGATGGACACGATCGGGCGCAAGAACGCCCTCGGGCCCACCGCGGTGGCCGTACCAGGCAATCTGATGGGCTGGTGCGAGGCGCTGGATCGTTTCGGCACGTTCTCCCGCGCCGACGTGATGGAGCCGGCAATCCGGCATGCCTCGCGCGGCTTCCGGGTGACACCCTATCTGCACGAATGCGTGTCCGACTGCGCCGCCGACATGGCGCTCGACCCGGAAATCTCGGCGCTCTATCTGCCCGGCGGCAGGCCGATCCAGCCTGGTGCTCGCCTGGTCGCCGGCGATTATGCCGAAACGCTGCGCGACATCGCCCGCGACGGTCCGGACCGGTTGTATACCGGTGCCCTCGGCCGTCATTACGCGGCACACATGGCGCAACGCGGCGGCCATATCACGCAGGCCGACCTGGCCGGCTATCGCACCATCACCCGCGAACCGCTGCACGGCGTCTATCGCGGCTTCGAGATCATCGGTCCGCCACCGCCATCCTCCGGCCCGCTGCACATCATCCAGATGCTGAACATTCTGGAGGGCTATGACATTGGCGCGATGGGCTTTGGCACCGGCGACACGGTGCACCTGCTGGCGGAGGTGTTGAAGATTGCCTTCGCCGACCGCGCCGCCGCGACGGCCGATCCGGCGTTCGTGCGCGTGCCGGTCGAGACGCTGCTGTCGAAGTCGTATGCGGCTGAACGCCGTGGCCGCATCGACCGCTTGCGGGCCCAGGCTTGGACGGCCGAGGTCGCGCCCGAGGGGTCGCCGCACACCACCCACCTGACCGTGGCCGACGCGGCCGGCAACGTTGTTGCCAGCACGCAGACCATCAACAGCCTGTTCGGCGCCCGGTATATCGTTCCGGGAACCGGCCTGATCCCGAACAACTACATGTTCGTGTTCGATCCGCATCCGGGACGCGCCAATTCGGTCGCGGCCGGCAAGCGGGTCACCTCGTCGATGTCGCCGGTCATCGTGGTGAAGCACGGCAAGCCGGTCTTTGCGCTGGGGCTGCCCGGCGGGCTGCGCATCTTTCCCTCCGTGATGCAGGCGCTGTCGAACCTGATCGACCATGGCATGAGCGTGCAGGAAGCCGTCGAGGCGCCTCGGGTGTGGACGCAAGGCCACGCGCTGGAACTGGAGGGTGGTATCGCACAAGCCGTGTTCGATGGCATGCGGGATCGGGGACATGACGCGGTCCGTGTCGGCAGCGTCGGCGGCGGCATGAGCGCGATCCACTTCCGCGACGATGGGACGATAGAGGGTGCCGCGTGCTGGCGGGCCGACGGTACGCCGATCGGTCTGGGCGGTGGATTGGCCCGCGCCGGGGTGCGCTTCCGCCCGGAAGCGACGCGGGTCTGAGGCGGTTGGTCGAGCCGCCGGCGTCTATTTGCTCAGGATGTCGCCGAGGAAGCGGGGAACGCGTGCGAGCACGTCGTCGCGCGCCGTTGGGTTGGTTCCGAGAATAGGGATAACGCCGGCGGACCTGCGGTAGCCAGGTTCCTCGTGCATGACGATGCCACTGGTGTCGAAGGCGTGGTAGGCGTCCGGGTAGATGCGCATATCCACATTGGCTTCGCGCGATACGGCGGCGTCCATCGCGACCTTGCAGGGCTCAGCCAGCGTCCAAAAGTCCTTTTCGCCGGTGAGCACCAGCAAAGGGATTGTCGTCGACCAATCCGGTCCAAGCTGCCGCTCGTCGCAGCCGCCTGGATAGAAGGCGACCGCGCCGCGGAAGTCGCCTTTGCCGAGGCCAATCGGTGCAGCCGAACTTTATCATGGCAACTGATCCTCTGTCGCATTTGCTTCCACCGGCCGAGCGACACGTCCCTTCGTCCGTCGACGCTGGGGCGTGCTTATTCCGATAGCAGACTGTGCATCGAGCTTGAGCGGCCCGGATCAAGCCGGCGGCCGCTCCGCGCTGCGTCAGACGCCGCCCATTCGGCGCCAGTTCGGTATGATTCTTGCGTCACTACGCCAGCATCTACCCGCACGCTCCCCGCCCCATGGAGGCCAAGTTAAAGCGAAGAACCTTCCTGCATGCCGGAGCCACCGCCCTTGCCGCACCCGCCCTCGGCCTGGCGGCGCCCAATATCGCCAGGGGTGCCAGTGCGCGGGTGCTAAAGTTCATTCCGCAGGCCGATCTCGCCGTGCTCGACCCGGTCTGGACCACCGCCTACATCACCCGCAATCACGGCATGATGGTGTTCGACACGCTGTATGGTCAGGACAGCGCGTTCCAACCGCAGCCGCAGATGGTCGAGGGTGCGCAGACCAGTGCCGATGGCCGGGAATGGACGCTGGTCCTGCGAGCGGGCCTGAAATTCCATGACGGCACACCGGTTCTGGCACGCGATTGCGTCGCCTCCATCCAGCGCTGGGGCAAGCGCGACGCGTTCGGCCAGGCGGTGATGGCGGCGACCGATGAACTCTCGGCTGCCAACGACAAGACCATTCGGTTCCGCCTCAAGCAGCCCTTTCCCCTGCTGCCCCTGGCACTCGGCAAGGTCAGCGTCGCCGTTTGCCCGATGATGCCGGAGCGGCTGGCCAAGACCGATCCGTTCACCCAGGTCACCGAGATGGTCGGCAGCGGCCCGTTCCGCTTCAAAGTCGATGAGCGGGTGGCCGGCGCGAAGGTGGTCTATGAGCGGTTCGACGGCTACGTGCCACGCTCCAGCGGCACGCCGGACTGGACGGCGGGACCCAAGGTCGTGCATTTCGACCGGATCGAGTGGAACGTCATCCCCGATGCGGCGACCGCGTTGGCGGCGCTGCAGTCCGGGGAGGCAGATTGGTGGGAGCAGCCAACTTTTGATCTCTTGCCGCTGCTTAAGAAGAATAACAGGCTGGTGACGGAGACGCTGGATCCGACAGGCTACCCGTCAATGCTGCGGATGAATGCGCTGTTCCCGCCGTTCGACAATCCGGCGATCCGGCGCGCCTTGCTGGGCGCGGTCGATCAGGCGGATTTCATGACCGCTGTGGCGGGTACCGATCGGACGATGTGGAAGGACAAGGTCGGCTATTTCCCGCCGGGCTCGCCGCTGCAAAGCGATGTCGGGATGTCGATGCTGGACGGGCCGCGCGATCTGGCGAAAGTGAGAAAGGACCTGATCGCAGCCGGTTACGCGAATGAACGCATCGTCGTCATGGTGGCCACCGACCAGCCGGTGTTGAACGCCATGGGCGCGGTCGGCGCCGACATGCTGCAGAAGGTCGGCATGAACGTCGACGTCCAGGAGACCGACTGGGGCTCCGTCGTGCAGCGGCGCGCTAGCCGCAACCCGCCGGACAAGGGTGGCTGGAGCGTGTTCTTCACCAGCTTTACGGGGGTCGACCAGTATACGCCGGCCGGTCATCTGGGCTTGCGCGGCAACGGCACGTCCGCCTGGTTCGGCTGGCCAACCGCGCCGAAACTCGAGGAATTGCGCGCCGCCTGGTTTGCCGCACCCGATGCCGCGTCGCAGAAGAAGGTGGGCGAGGCGATCCAGGCGCAGGCGTTCATCGATGTGCCGTACCTGCCGTTGGGCGAGTATTTCCAGTACACCGGCTATAGCAAGGCGTTGACCGGGGTGCTGAAGGGGCTGCCGATCTTCTGGAACGTCAGCAAGCCGGCATGATATCAGCGGCCGGCATGGCGGATTGATCGGCGCCGGGACGCTTCCGGCCGTGGAGCGACACGGTCGCGAGGTGGCTGATCAAACCGGCCGGGGCTAGTACGCCGCATCACTGCGATTGCAGTTATTCATGCGTCACGGATTTACCCCTGATAGCCTGATAGGAGGACAAGCCAGCCGTTATATCACCGCGGGACTGATGACGGGAGGTCGTTGCGCACCAGCTGTGATCCGCCGCGCGAAGCGCTGTATCTTGCCAGCTCCGTGCCTCGCTCTGCCTCGCCTGCTGCTCTGTGTTAAAGCCTTGCGGCCGTCTCAAGCGCACGAACCAGGCGATCGTTCCCCGGGTCCGCTCGCTCAGCCTGTCTGGTGCCACACGCTCAGGCGGCGTGCTGATGGCAACACCGCAAGAAAGGGCTTTAACACGAAGAAGTAGGCGAGGACGATGGAGGACACGGAGCAGGCAAGATGGGGCGCTGCGCGCGGGGGGTATTGGGACCTCGTGCTGCCGTCGACGCTGGTGCCGAGCTGCTTGAGCAAGCCGGCGTTGCCGCGGATGCATCAATGACGTGGCAGGCGCACTTAAGAGGCAGCGACGAGCCCGAGGCGTTGATGTGACAGGGGTTCATGCGCCGCCGACACGCCGGTCGCACTATCACCGCAGAACCAGTGACGGGAGGTACTAAAGCGCCTCTTGCGGCCAAGCAAGGCGATTGCTACTCGGCGGCTCTGATCCAGGAGGCGGGACTCCGGTTTTCGAATTGGACGCGGTTTAGAGCGGTATCGGACCAAGTTGCGCATTGTCAGTGCCTATGCGGACATGCTGACCCGGATGGCAAGGCAGCGGCGGGGCGCCTTGATCGGATACCGCCCTTGGCCCCTCATAGCGCGTTTTTCCGACCGTCGCGACGGGCCGGCCAAGACGCTGCGTCCGGGCGGTGCCCCAAGTAGACGCATCCGGGTACCACGGAGTACACTCTTCTTCTCAGACGGGCAGTTAGAACAACCAACCCGAGCTCAAGGGAACATCGAAAATGAAACTTATGTGGTTCCACCTGATGCCGTATACGGAATTGCCGGACGATTTCCGCGAACGCAATCCATCGGTCTGGGTGGACATCCATTCCTCGTTGTTCGACCCGAAGCGCGCTCACCTGATGTATAACGACTTCATGGACGAACTGGAGTTCGCCGCGGATTCGGGGTTCGACGCGGTCTGCGTCAACGAGCACCACTCGAACGGCTACGGGCTGATGCCGTCCCCCAACCTGATCGCCTCCGCGCTGGCGCGCCGCACGACAGACACCGCGATCTGCGTCATGGGCAATTCGATCGCGTTGTACAACCCGCCGACCCGGGTCGCGGAAGAGTTCGCGATGATCGACGTGATCTCGGGCGGCCGGCTGATCGCGGGTTTCCCGGTCGGCACGCCGATGGATGATTGCTACTGTTATGGCCAGAACCCGTCGATGCTGCGGGAGCGTTATCTGGAGGCGCACGACCTGATCACGCGGGCCTGGAAGGACAAAGACACGTTTGCCTTCAACGGTCGTTTCAATCAGCAGCGTTATGTCAATATCTGGCCGCGTCCCATTCAGCGGCCGCATCCACCAATCTGGGTCCCGGGCGGCGGCTCGGTCGAGACCTGGCAGTGGTGCGCGGCGATGGACTACGTTTACTGCTATTTGTCGTATTTTGGTTACAAGGACGGCAAGGCGACGATGAAGGGCTTCTGGGACGAGATGGCTCGTCTTGGCAAGGACCGGAATCCCAATCGTGCCGGCTTCCTGCAGTTCGTCGGCGTGGCCGAGACGCGGGAGAAAGCCTATGAACTTTACAAGCCCGCGGCTGAGTATTTCTATGGCCGCTGTCTGCACACCGATCCGCGTTGGGCCACGCCGCCGGGTTATATCACCGAAGCGACCCAACGCGCCGGCGTGGTCAGCCAGGTGGGCCGCGCCTCGGCCACCAGCGCGCGATCCAAGCAGCGGGCGACGCAGATGGATGAGATCATAGACCAGGGCTATGTCATTATTGGATCGCCCGATGAGGTCGTTGAGCAACTAACCGAGGTTGCAACGGAACTGAACGTCGGACACCTGATGCTGCTGCTGCAGTTCGGCAGCATGGGCAAAGAGCTGGCCAAGTATAACACGAAGCTGTTTGCCGCGGAGGTGATGCCGAAGCTGCGGCCGCTGTTCGCACAGTGGGATGATCCCTGGTGGCCGCGGCCGATGGTAAATGCCGAACGGGCGGAGGTATCAGCTTTCACACCGCGCCTGGCGGCCGAATAACGGATTGGAAGCTGGGAAAGCTGTCAACGACGCGGGTGCTTGACTTACAGCGATGCATGTCGCCAATGCAGTTCCGCCAAAATAAATAGCTCCGGCAGTCACGCGACCAATCGATTATAATTGGCCGCGTCTCTGGGCTGTCTCAATTGGCATAGACGATCGTGCGCAGCATGACGCGGCGCTCGTCTGGCCGGTAGTCGCCGGCACCGCGGTGCATCGTTGCCCGCTCGTCCCACATCAGCACATCGCCAACCCGCCAGTGGTGATAGTAGACAAAGCGGTCCTGGGTTGCGTGCGCCGCCAACTCCTCGATCAGCGGCCAGGCCTCGTTCTGCTCCATGCCGACAAAGCCATGCGTGTGCATTGGATTGACGAACAGGATCGATCGCCCGGTCACCGGATGTTCAGTGACCGCCGGCCGGATGACTTCACGATACTGCTTCTCCGTGGCACCTTTGTCGTCGCCGTACAGCCGTTCGCCGGCAGGCCCGCTGCTGCGGCCGTGCAAGCCCCGCAGCCCCGCCAGTCGCTGCTGCATCGTCGCCGGCAGCGCGTCATAGGCGGCCCGCATATCGGCGAACATCGTGCCGCCCTTCGCCGATGGCACCTCCTTCGCGTGCAGGATCGCCAGGACCGGCGGATCGTCCTCATAGGTCGAGTCGGTGTGCCAGTCGGTGGCGCGCTTGACCCCGTACCAGTCCACCTCGCCGCCCTCCTCGACGTTGGTCAGCCACGAGACTTCCGGATATTCCGTGTGCCGGTACTTGACCAGCGCGTGGACCTTTGGCGGGCCGAAGCGCCGGCCGAAGGCAGCAAGTTCGGCGGCCCCCAGATCCTGGTCGCGGAACACCAGCACCGGGTGTTCGGCGAACGCATCGTGGATCCAGCTGAAGGTCGCGTCGTCGAGCGGCTTCGCCAGGTCGATGCCGAGCGCCTCGGTACCAAGCGGTTCGGCCAGCGGGCGGAGTTGCGGTGAGTTCATCATGGGCGGTCCCTCCTGTTCTTGTCGCCGACGGGGATGCGGCCCCGCATTACAGTACCTGTCCGGTCAGCGATGCAACGGCATCCGGCACCGGCGGCTATCCGGGCGGGGCAATAGATGAAGCCGGCACCACCCCCTGCAACCCTGTGGCTGCGCCGGCTTGCGCCTGTCGCCGCGGCGTGAAAGCATCTCCTGGCATCGGCCAGAAAGAACCAAATAGGGAGAGCCTCCATGGACGTCGGCATGATGATGGTCTTCGCGAGCTACGGCTGGGAGAACTGCCCCGACAGCCGGGTGTGGGACGAGGAGATCCGGCTGGCTCGGCTTGCCGCCGATCTGGGCTTCGACTGCCTCTGGTCCGCAGAGCACCATTTCAATGACTATTCGTTTGTTCCAGATAACATCCAGCTCATGACCTACATGACGGCGATCTGTCCGAATATCGATGTCGGCACCGCCGCCGTGATCCTGCCCTGGCACGATCCGCTGCGGGTCGCCGAACAGGCGGCTGTGCTGGACAATTTGTCCAAGGGCCAATTCCGTTTCGGCATGGGCCGCGGCCTGGCCCGCCGCGAATTCGCCGCCTTCCGCCTCAGCATGGACGAATCGCGTGGGCGCTTCGATGAGGCGGCGCCGATGATCGTCAATGCGCTGAAAACCGGCTTCATGCAGGGCGACGGACCATATTACCAGCAGCCGCGCATCGAGATCCGCCCGCGTCCGCAACATTCGTTCGATGGGCGCATCTATGCCGTGGCATCGAGCGAAGACTCCGTCCTGTCCGCCGCCAAACTCGGCGCCCACATGGTGATGTTCGCCGATCGGCCGTGGGAGATGCGGGCGCCGGTGATCAAGCACGGACAGGAGCTGCATCGCCAGTTCCATGGCGGCGAGCCGCCGCATGTCATGCTGACAGAGTTCTGCGTCTGTGGCAGCAATCTTGACGAAACCGAGCAAGAGGCGCGCCAGTATCAGGGCAAGTTCGTCGAAAGCAACTTCTACCACTACGAATTCCTGGGCGAACACTTCCTGACGGTGAAGGGCTACGACGCCTATCAGCAGAAGGCCGAGATCGCCCGCAAGGGCGGCCTTGAAGGCGCGGTGAACGGCTTCATGCAGGCGGCGAGCTGGGGCACGCCCGACAAGATCCTGCGTGGGCTGGAGGCGCGCCGAGGGCTGATTGGTGATTTCGAACTCAACGTCGCGTTTCGCTTTGGTGGCACGCCGCTCGAGATCTCGGAACGGGGACTGCGGCTGTTCGCCAAGGAGGTACTGCCGGTTGTGAAAGCGTGGGGTCCGGTTGGGGCTGGGAAGGTGGCGGCCTGAACAACGAGGGAGCGAACACGATGGCGGCGAACGAGGAATGGGGCTTGGGCGGAAAGGTGGCCATCGTCACCGGTGGCGGGGCCCGAGGCGACGGCATCGGCAACGGCCGCGCGGCGGCGATCCTGCTGGCGCGCGCGGGGGCCAAAGTACTGGTTGTCGACCGTGACCTGACGCTGGCCGAACGCACCGTGGCGATGATCGCCGATGAAGGCGGTCACGCTGCCGCCGTTTCTTACGACGTGAGCGATAGCGGGCAATGCGCTGCCATGGTCGAGGACGCCGTGAGCCGCTGGGGCCGGCTCGACTGCCTCGACAACAACGTGGGCATCGGCAGCAAGGGCAGCGTCGTCGAGGAAACCGAGGCGAATTGGGCGCGCGTGATGCACGTGAACGTGGACACCATGTTCCTGGCGTGCAAGCACGCCATCCCCGCGATGATCCGTACCGCCGGAGGCGGCTCGATCGTCAACGTCTCGTCCATCTCCGCGCTGCGCCCGCGCGGGCTCACCGCCTATAGCGTTTCCAAAGGCGCGGTGATCGCGCTGACCAAGGCGATCGCGGTCGATCATGGCCCGCAGCGCATTCGCGCCAACTGCGTCGCCCCTGGACCGGTCTATACGCCGATGGTGTACGCGCATGGCATGACGGACCAGGCGCGTGACACGCGCCGCCAGGCCTCGGTGCTCGGGCTTGAGGGCACCGGCTGGGACATCGGCTGCGCCGTGCGCTTCCTGCTGTCCGAGCAGGCGCGCTACATCACTGGTCAGACCCTGGTTGTGGATGGCGGCGCCACCCTGGTTGGACCCAGCCGCGCATCCTAGCCGATGGGAACGAAGAAAATTGCCTGATCACCGCGGCGCGGATTTGACAACAGCCGGTCGTGCCTGTGCTGCGGTTGGAAATGATCCTGCAAGCGGGGTGATGCGTGCGGGTTGCCCTGGCGGTTCCCGGCGCGGCAACCTGTCTTGCCAAATGATCAGAGTTGCGCGAATTTGTCAGAAGGACAAAACTTGCCGCAGAAGGTCGACTTGAATGAAAATTCTGTCGATCCGCAATAACGTGCAGGGGTAACCGGGAGATTGTCAGTGAACAACACGATCGAGAAGACGGCAATGCGCAAGGTGTATTTGCGCCTGCTGCCGCTGACGATGTTGATGTATTTTCTTTGCTACATCGATCGTATCAATGTCAGCTTCGCGGCGCTGACAATGAACAAGGACATAGGGCTGACGGCCGCCGTCTACGGCTTTAGCGCAACGGCCTTTTATATCGGCTATGTGGTCTTCGAAATCCCCAGCAATCTCGTCATGCACAAGTTTGGCGCTCGGCTTTGGCTGGCCCGGATCATGGTGACCTGGGGCATCATCTCGGCCGCCACCGCCGCCGTTGTCGGACCCATCAGCTTCTTGCTGGTCCGCTTCCTGCTGGGTGCGGGTGAAGCCGGGCTGTTTCCCGGCACGATCCTGCTTTTCACCTACTGGTTCCCCGACGCGTACCGTGGCCGGATCGTCGGGTTCTTCACCCTGGCGCTTCCGGTTTCCGTGGCCCTCGGCGCGCCAGTCTCCACCGCCATCCTGGGCATGGACGGCACCTTCGGCATCAAAGGTTGGCAGTGGATCTACATCCTGGAGGCAATACCAACAGTCATCGTCGGCATCTTCGTGCTGGTGGCGTTGACCGACAAGCCCGAGAGCGCGAAATGGCTGCCCGCGCCGGAGCGGGACTGGCTCACCACCACGCTGCGATCCGAACGCCGCGCAGTCGAGGCCGGCGGTACCTATAGTGTCCTGCAAAGCATGACCAATGCGAAGGTCTTGTTGATGTCGTTCAATTACCTGGGCATTGTCACCGCGAGCCTCGGGCTGCTGCTGTTCATTCCGCAGATCATCAAGTCGCTGGGGGCTTCGACCATGAACACCGGGTATGCCACCAGCCTCGCTTACATCTGCGGGGCGGTCTCCATGGTCCTGTGCGGCTGGCTGTCGGACCGGCTGGGCGACCGCCGCTGGTTGCTGTTCGTGACTTGCGTCCTGTCGACGGCGGGCCTTGTCATAGCCGGTGCAACGATGGGCACCTGGTGGTCGCTGGCGGGCATGTGCCTCGCCACGGTCGGGTTCTATGGCACCAAGGGTCCGTTTTGGGCGATGCCGACGATGATCCTGACCGGTGCGGCGGCGGCAAGCGGGATCGCGTTCATCAACGCCTTCGGCAATATCGGAGGCGCGGTGGGACCAGCGGTGGTGGGCTGGCTGAAGGAGGCGACTGGCAGTTACGCGGGCGGGTTGTATGGCCTGGCGGGGTTCACCGCGATAAGCGCGGTCATCGCCGCGGTAGGACTGCATATTCCGCGCCGTGTCGGTGCGGCCGCGGTGGCGCCGGCGGAGTAAACCGAAAACTCGCGGGACGGGGTGTTCTCACGCCCCTATCCGCCAGCGGGGTCGGTGACTCGTTCAGCACCGGCTGTCTTCCCCGCAGACTTGACTTGATGCCCAGAACCATCACAATTCCTGCAAAACCGGAGGGCGTTCAGTGACGGCCACAGCTAGGCTCCCGAAGCCGGCATTAATCCTGGCGGGTGCCGCCCTGATGATGAGTCTCGGCATGGGCATGCGGCAAAGCCTTGGCCTGTTTCTGCCACCTGTCACCCATGACCTGGCGCTGAAAGCCGCCGATTTCACCTTCGCCGTTGCCGTGCAGAATATCGCCTGGGGCGTCTTTCAAGCGCCGGTCGGCGTCATTGCCGATAAATGGGGCCTGCGTCCTGCCATGATGACGGGTGGGTTCCTCTATATCCTTGCCCTGCTGATCATGCTGTCTGCCGGCGGCGCGGCCGCACTGAGTGTCTCAGGCGGCCTAACCGGCATAGCATTGGCCTGCACGGCCTCCTCCCTTTCCATGACCGCCGCTGCCCGCGCCGTGTCCGCCGAACGTCGCAGCCAGATCCTTGGCCTGGTCGGAGCCTGCTCTTCCGTCGGCACCTTGCTGATCGCCCCGTCGCTGCAGTTCTTGCTCGCCCGCTGGCACTGGCAAGTGGGGGTATTCTTCTTCGTCCTGTTGGCGATCGCCATGCTGCCCGCCGCTTTCATGGCTGGCGCTGTTGACCGCATGCCCAGCTCCGACGAGAAGCGCACCGCCATGCGCGAGGTGCTCGGCACCGCGTTTACCAGCCGCCGCTACGTGGTCATGACCTGCGCCTATTTCGTATGCGGTCTACAACTCGTTTTCCTGACCACACACCTGCCGAACTATCTCGCCATTTGCGGTCAGGACCCGATGCTAAGCGCGACCGCGCTTGCGACCATCGGGGGCGTTAACATCTTCGGATCCTGGTTCGCCGGCTGGCTTGGCGCACGATATCCGAAATACATTCTGTTGGGATTGCTATACCTGTCGCGGTCATGCGTGCTGACGCTTTACTTCATCGCGCCACCAACCCCCACGACCACGATCATCTTTGCAGCCGCGATGGGAATGCTGTGGCTCGGCGTCATCCCGTTGGTCTCCGGCCTGGTGGCCGAGCTGTTCGGCACCCGCTACATGGCAACAATCCTGGGGATTTCCTTTGTTGTCCACCAGTCGGGGTCGGTGATCGGCGCCTGGGGCGGCGGTCTGGTGTTCGACGCATTTGGTTCATATAGCTTGGCGTGGCAGATAGGGGTGGTGATCGGCGCTGCCGCCGGCATCGCCCAGATCCTGTTCGGTGGTCCAGCCCGGCCGCGTATGGATCCTCAGCCGGTCTTGGCCGGGGTTTGAGCCGTCGAGGTCGTCGTAACCCCTACCGCGCCCGGAACGCATCGCATACACCCCGCCTTCCATGGCGCCGACCGGTGCGCCGTGATTGGCCATGACAGCAAACACTCGGCGCTGCGAACAAGTGTCGCCCGCTCAAGCTTGTTACTGCAGGGAATTGACGATCTGGCGATAGGCTTCTTCCGGGAAAGCCTTCAACGACATGATGCGGACATTCCCGAGCTGGCCGAGCAACAGGCTGTAGCGAGCGGCGATGGCGTCATCCGGAGCATCATAGATGCCGACGAGGTCGAATTGCCCCATCGTCATGTAGAGGTTTCGGACCTGGCCGCCCATGTCCTCCAGCATTTTCTTGGCGGCATCCATGCGCCGCGGGCCCTCGGCGATGGCTCTCAAGCCCTGGTCGGTCCAGTTTGCAAGCATGACATAGGTCGGCATGGCAGCCATCCTCCCTTGAACCCGGTGAAGAGTGCGGACCGAACCGACGGTAATGCAAGTCGCCGCCGGCTGGACGCCAGAGGCCGAAATGAACATCGATTCGTGTTGCCGAACGCCGGACCAAAACATTCGAGTTCGAGCGGCGTTTGCCTGACGAACTGTTTTGTCGTGGCATGATTCGCCCGTGACCAGACGCTGGAGGCTGATCGCTTCAGGTTGAAGCCATCAGGCTCCGGCTCTTGTTGTTTGAGAGGGCCATTCACGTGTGAGGTTGATGCAACCTCAGACGATTGCGCTCTAGCTTACGGGGTCCAGCACGACCACGGGGATCTCGCGCCCCTGGGCCTTGAGCTTGTAGTCGGCGTAGGGTGGAAAGAATTCAACCGCCTGCTGCCACAGCTTTTCCCGTTCCTCGCCGGCGGCGGTGCGTGCCCGCGCCGGCATCTTTGCGGTTCCGACCTGAATTTCGACGTCCGGATTGGCGAGGATGTTCCGATACCAGCCAGGATGCTCCGGCGCGCCGCCTTTCGACGCGATGACGAAGTAGCTGCTGCCAGCCTGCCCATAGAACAGCGGGAACAGATACTTTTCGCCTGACTTGCGTCCGGTCGTGGTCAACAGCAACGAGGGAACGGTGATCGGGGCCGCGCCGGGGCGAGCGAGGGTGTATATGTGGCCGTCGGTGCCGCCGGTCGATAGATAGCGGTCCGCATGGTCCTTCATCCATTGTGGAAGGTTGGGTGCGAGTTTGGCCTCGGTCATTGTTGTGTTTCCTTTTGCGTGCAGTGCCGGCTGACCCCGTTGTGTAGCCCATTGGTGGTCATGCGGCCAATTTCACCAGCGTCTCGATCTCCGCCAGGCGGTGGTTCACCCGGTCGGATCGCTGGCTGCCGAGGTTCACGACCAGGCGGTGCACGCCTACGTCCGCATATTCTTGCATGGCATCGATTGACATCGACATTGGCGGCGTGACGATGATCTGGAAGTCCTTGCCGCGGGTGCGTCCGGCGTTGGCGAAGGCCGCATCGAGGCGGTTCAGCTCCAGTTTGGTGCCGGCGGGGTCGCGGTTGAAGCCATACCAGCCGGCGCCGAAGCGCACGGCGCGACGGAAGGCGGGGGCGGCATAACCGCCGACGATAATCGGTATGTGCGGCTTCTGGATCGGCTTGGGGTCGAGGCGGCAGGTCTCGAACTTTATCCATTGGCCCGCGAAGTCCACCACGGGCTCGGTCCACAGTCGCTGCATCACCTCCAGGAATTCGTCGCAGCGCGCGCCGCGGTCTTCCCAGGTGTAACCGCAGGCCTCGACTTCCTCCTTGTTCCAGCCGACGCCGATGCCGAAATCGATGCGGCCGTCGGTCAGCCAGTCGAGCGTGCACATTTCCTTGGCGGTGTAGATCGGGTTGCGTTGCGGCACGAGGGCGACTCCGGTGCCAAGGCGCAACGTGGTTGTGGCGGCCGCCAGGAACCCGAACGTTGCGGTCACGTCCAGCATGCCGCCGCCGTCGGGGATGGGAATGCGTCCGTCCTTCGAGCTGGGATAGCCGAACGTGTTCTTGTCGAAGAGCACGACATGCTCGCCCATCCAGATCGAATCCAGGCCCATGCCCTCGGCTCGGCGGCCGAAGTCGCGGATCATCTGCGGTGTCGCCAGGGGCGACATGAAGGTGGAGAACACGCCGATCTTCATGTTGGGTTTCCTTGCGTTGTTGTCGGTTAGGCCGCCGCCAGCACCATGCGGGATGCTTTCTCGCCGATCATGATGGACGGCGCGTTGGTGTTGCCCGAGGTGAGGGTCGGCATGATCGAGGCATCGGCGATCCGCAGTCCCTCCATGCCATGGACGCGCAGTTGGTCGTCGACCACCGCCATCGGGTCCGATCCCATCTTGCAGGTGCCGACCGGATGATAGGTGGTCTCGGCGTTTCGCTTGATCCAGTCGAGCAGTTCGTCGTCAGCCTGGATATTGCCGCCGGGCGCGATTTCGTCGGTGGCGATGGCTTGCATGGCGGGTGCGGTCATGATGCGCCGGGTGATGCGCATCGCTTCCAGGGTGACGTCTCGGTCGAGCTGGGCGCTGAGGAAGTTGAAACGAATCGCCGGCTGCTGGTTCGGCGCCTTCGAGGCGATATGGATGCTGCCAGTGCTTTCCGAGCGCAGGATGTTGGTGATCGCGGTGACGCCGGAGTATTTCGCGAGCTTGAAGTTGTTGCCGGCCAGGAAGGGGATCCAGGAGATCGCGGCGTCCGGTGCGTCCAGCCCGGCTCGGGTGCGGACATAGGCGCGGATCGGTGACGCCGGCAAGCCGAGCAGGCCCTTGCGGGTGAGGGCGTATTTCAGCGCCTGCTGGACGGCGCCGAGGCCGCGTCCCTTGTCGTTGTAGGTCAAGCCGAGGGAGGCTGGGACTGTCCATTTCATGCGGGGCGAGTAATGATCGCGCAGGTTCTCGCCGACGCCCTTGAGCGCGTGGCGAACCTCGATGCCGAGGCTTTTCAGCAGGTCCGGCTGGCCGATGCCGGAGAGTTCCAGAAGCTGTGGCGAGTTGATGGAACCGGCGCTGACGATGACTTCGCGGTTTGCGCGGGCTTCGTGCGGCTGTCCGTTCAGGGTGTAGCGTACGCCGGTGCAGCGCTTGCCTTCGATCAGCAGGGATTCGGTCAGCGCGTTGGCCTGGATCGTCAGGTTGGGCCGGCCGCGCGCGGGGTCGAGATAGCAGACCGCGGTGCTCATGCGGCGGCCGTTGCGGATGGTTGTCTGGGTCATGCCGATGCCGTCCTGCCTGGCGCCGTTGTAGTCCCTGGTGTATTCGATGCCGACTTCGCCGGCGGCCTTGATCAGGGCGTCGTAGAGGGCGCCGGTCTCGTTGCTTTCGGTGACCTTCAGGGGACCGTTGCGGCCGCGGTACTCGTCGTCGGCGTTGCCTTGGTAGCTTTCCATGTCGCGGAAGATCGGCAGGACGTCCCGGTAGCTCCAGCCGCGATTGCCGAATTGCGCCCAGGTGTCGTAGTCCTGCGACTGGCCGCGGACGAAGACCATGCCGTTGATGGACGACGAGCCGCCGAGGAGTTTGCCGCGGGGGACGGGGATGCGGCGATTGGCGGTGCCGTCGTCGGGTTCCGAGGCGTAGAGCCAGTTGGCGGCGGGGTTTTCGATCAGCTTGGCGAAGCCGATCGGGATGCGCGACCAGGGGTGGCTTTCGCGGCCGGCTTCCAGGACCAGGACGTGGTGCTTGGGGTTGGCGCTGAGGCGGTTGGCGAGGACGGATCCGGCGGAACCGGCGCCGACGATGATGTAGTCGAAGGTTTGGGTTTGCATTTTGTTGTCCCCCGGGGTGGGGGTAGAGGGGATACTGGATTCTGGGTGGGGGTCAAACCGTCAGGTCCTAAATCTTCCCTCGTCCCGGTGCGGCTGCCACCGCTTTGCCGCTCGATGATTAGCGCCATATCCGGCGCGAGCAGTGCTAATCGTTTGGCAGACGCGAAATGGTCGTGACAATTTTTTCTTGTTTGTCGCCGCCGAGGTAGGCGAATTACATCTAGGCGCTAGGCGCGTCTACAATCCCTTTAGGACCTTCATCAAGGCGTTCGTTGGGTAGTGCAATATGCTACTGTCGACGAAGACAACCGTTCGGAACAGAGGGCCAAATGCTCACAGAAGAGATCGTCAAGGCGCAACGGCTCGTCAGAACCGACGCGTACCAGATGTCGGTGGGCGAGATCGTCACCATGTACGACAACAGCGAGATCATTATCGATCCAGAGTTCCAGCGACTTTTCAGGTGGGACATCAGCCAAAAGTCCAAGCTGATCGAATCGCTATTGCTCGGTATCCCTCTCCCCTCCATCTTCGTGTTTGAGAAAGGGAACGGAAGTTGGGAACTAATTGATGGTCTACAGCGTGTTTCGACCATCCTAGAGTTCATGGGGAAGCTTCGCAGCCCCAATGGAGGGCTGGAGCCACCGTCGAATTCTTGAAGCCACAAAATACCTCCCGTCCCTCCATAACGCAGTATGGGAGCGGTCCGATCTCATTTCGAGTGTTCCTCTCGACGAGCAGCATGAGATCGACAGAAGTCAGCAGCTGTCGATCCGGAGGGCAAGGATCGGCTTGGAGATACTGAAACGGCCCAGCGACGACCAAACAAAGTTCGACCTGTTCCAGCGGCTCAACGCAGGTGGCACACAGGCAAATGCGCAGGAGTTACGTAACTGCATCATGCTAATGGTCAACGGCGATTACTACCGAACGGTCAAGGTGGCGGCGGAGAAGAAGCCCTTCCAGACTGTTGTCGCAGTGACAGAGGACCAGATTGAGCGGCAGCGGCACATGGAGTTCGCAGTCCGGTTCCTGGTGCATACATACGTAGCCTACGACGGCACGTTGGACGTCGAGGACTATGTCGATGATGGCATCGTTCATCTGGCCGGTGCAAGTAATGGCGTTGCAGCAGCGGACCTGATCGACCGCACGTTCGTGCTCTTGAACACCGTGGCGGGCAAGGACGCATTAAGGCGATTCGAGAATGGTCGTCACACTGGTAAAGTTGGCCTCGTAGGGCTTGAAGGCATCGCCGTTGGAGTGGCCAAGAACCTCGACGCGATCCTTGCACTCGCGGCCCCACAGGAATTCGTCAGGAATAAAGTACCAACTTTTTGGGGCCACCCCCAGACGGCAAGCTTTACCTCCCCCGGGCTTCGCGGCACGACACGTATCCAGCGAACAGTTCCGTTTGGCGAGGCTTGGTTCCGCCCTTGAGCAAAGCTTATTCGGAGGCGGACTTTTCCACTCAAATTACTGAAGACCGATCCTGGCGTCTCAGAGAAATATCCGACTTGAAAAACGCGATCATGAGGGCCGACGAGAACCTGCGCCGTGTTTTGCTGCGCGCCTTGATCACGATCTGCTACGCTCATTGGGAAGGATATGTCCGCTTCTCCGCACGGAAGTACCTTGAGCATGTGGCCCTCCGAAAGTTCCAGTATGGCGAACTTGATCGCCAGTTTCTAAAGAATTATTTCCTGCCCAGACTGGGCGCGCTCTCGACCTCCAGGACAAGTCTCACAGAACGTTGCATGTTGGTCGACGAGATATTGGGTTCGTCGGTCCGCCGCTTTTCCCGAGTAAACGAGGATTTGGTAAACACCAAGGCCAATTTGAACTTCGACGTCTTTACCGATATCTGCCTGGTCTGCGGCGTGCCGATCCGGTCCTTCGTTGACAAAGCCACGTTCGTTGACGTGCTTCTTTTGAAAAGACGAAACGCTATTGCCCATGGTGAGGATACACTCGTGGGGATCGAGGATCTCGACAAACTTACAAACGAAACTGTAGCCGTAATACGTGCCTTCGGCGACGCACTGGAAAATAACGTCTACCTGAAGGGTTACAAAGCCACGTAAATGTTTTGGATATCGAAAAAGGGCTACTCGCTACTGCTTCGCGCCCGAAGCGGCTCTTTGGCTGAAACTGGGCTGCAGCCAATCCTGACCCAAGGCTGACCTTGGTTTTGCCTGCCAAAATAGACGCTAAGAAGCACCGGGTCGCTTCAATTGACTCGGAGGCGCCCGGTCGCGCCCAGGTCCGTGCTTTCACCGGTAACAATTTCGCGCGAATTGCCCGTGACTTCCAACCCGACATGGCAACCAGGCGCGCGCGTTCTCTAACGAATGCGAGCCTCGATCTACATGATCTAGCGACCTGAGCCGAACCGATAATTGCCTCGGCTACGGCCGGCTGTTGTTCCGAGAGCCAGTCAACACTTTCATACCACGCAATGCGTACAACTTGCTTGTCGGTGAAAGTCGATGCCTACCGGGGCGAGTCTCGGCACCTTTCCCGCCCGGCGCGCCGAAGCACCGCGGTGAAGTAATCAGCCAGGTGCCAGATGTACGCACGGCCGGGTCGCCCGACCCTCCGGGCGCTATTACATAGTGTCGGCTAACGCACTCCGTTAATCGTCAAATGACGTCAGCATCGTTGTCTATACTTGCAGTTCCCGCTCACGGTTCCGAAGCGTCAATCTGGTGCCCTACCCACCTCACGCATCAACAACAGCAACAGCCTCGATCTCGATCATAAAATCCGCACCAGCCAACCGAGTAACCCCAACAGTCGTGCTGGTCGGCGTCGCCACGCCGAAATACCGCATGCGCACATCCGCGCACTTCTGAAACTCATCAAAATCCGTAACGAACGTGTTGGTCTTGACCACGTCCGCCCATGTCGCGCCCGCAGCCTTCAGGCACCGGTCGAGGTTCTGAAACGTCTGTTCCATCTGCGCCCGCATATCGCCCTTGCCGACGCAGTTGCCATCAATGTCTCGGGCCAACTGCCCGGCAATATACACGATCTTCCCGCTTCCGCTCACCGTCACGACGTGCGAATAGGAAGGCTGCCCGGCGGACATTCTGACGTTCATCCCCTCCGGCTGAAACCGCTCGACCGTAACGGCCATCATCATTCTCCCGCTCGTGTTTCATCCATTGGCGCGGCCCGCACCCGCCTCGGCACCCAACGACCCTGGCGATCCGAACCCCGCCCCCAACCCGCGCCATCAGTGGCTCGGCGTCGCCGCAAACGGCGTAAGCTGCAGCTCGTGCGTCCAGCACGACCGGTCCTGGCGTGTGCAGGTAGTAGAACGCCTCGGCGATCTTCACCGGATTGATCACCAGTATCGGGCCGGTTCTGCACCCTTGGCAGCGCCCGCGTCCCGGGCAAGTCGATCGTGCCGTCGATCACCACGTTGGCCACGTGCACGCCGAACTCGGAGTATTCCTCGGTCAGCACCTGCGCCAGCGTACGCATCATGACCCTCGGGTAGTAAAGCGACTGGCCGGTCATTCGCTTCCTTCCACGCAGCGACGAGGCGTTGTTAGAGAAGAAGAACGAGCCTGCGCCCTTCTTGCGCATGGCCGGCAACACCTCCTTGGCGACCAGAAAGGGTCCACGGCTGGCGATGTGCTGCGCGGTATCGAACATCTCCACCGGAATGTATTCCAGCAGTTCCTTCTCGGGGGGAAGATCACGGCCCTCCAGATAACCCGCGTTGTAGACCAGAACGTCCGGATCGCCGGCGTCGCGACGGATCGTTTCGAACGCCGTCGCGATGGAGTCCTGCGAGGACAGATCAAGCTCGGCGATCATGCAGTCTCCGTCCTGCGCCTGGATGGCCTGCGCCAGTGGTGACGCATTGACCTCGGTGCGGGTTGTCAGCACGACGAAGAACCCCTCCCGCGCGAACTTCTGCGCAATGGCGCCGCCGACGCCCCAGCGCACGCCGACCGGCAGGTCGCTGTCGTCCAGTGTCCGGCCATGCGCCAGCTTGGTATTGCGGCCATCCGACTGCCATTTGGAGGTAGCGCCGATCACCACGGCCACTTGCTTACTCTTCGTGTTGCGAGTTTGGCTCATTTCGAACGCTTCCTTTTTTGCTTGCAGAGGTTAAGCAGGCAGAGAACTCAGGCCGCCCGGTTCCAGCCCCACCAGGCGCAAACCGCCTCGCCCATGATCAGTCGCTTGTCCTGGTCACTGAGCCACGGCAACGCCTCGGTGAACATCGTCACGCATTGACGCCACGGGCAAGGCATCTTCGTGATGTCCGTGCCCCAGAACATCCGATCAGGACCAAAGGCATCGTAGATCTGCCGTAGATACGTGTGCATCGCTGGAAACGGATAGGCTTCGCTGGAATAGCCCGGTGCGCCGGTTGCTTTCACCGCCACGTTGGGGAACTTCGCCAACGCCAGAAGCGCCGGCATGTGGGTCATGGCCGCGGCATCTTTCAGCGTGGTCAGGCCGCCTCGGCCGCCCAGGTGATCGATCGTCAATCGAAGCCCGGGATGGCGTTCGGCAATCCGGCCCAGTTCCGTCAGCAAATCCGTCGCCAGCGCGGCAATCGGAACACCGGCCTTTTCGGCTTCCGCCCAAAGCCAGTCGATCGTGCCATCCGTTAGCCACTGTCGCGCGGGATCGTGCAGGAACGTATACCGCAGACCCAGCATGCCTGGTTGTGCGCGCCAACCTGCGATCAGCGTGCGCGGAGTCCGGTCGGTCGAGCGGCAGCGAACCCATGATCGCGAACCGGCCCGGGTAGTTCCGCACCGCCGCGAATGCCATGTCGGTCGAACCCGGGTCCCAACCTGGCGGATGAATGACGGCGGCATCGACACCGCCTTCGTCCATCAGGACGATTGCCTCCTCCGGGGTAAACGCCGTTACCTGCCGATGCGAGAGGTTGCTGGGCAAGCCGCTTCCCCAAAGATGAATTTGGGCGTCGACGATCTGCATCGCGTTCTCTCCCACCTCAATAACGATCACTACCCAGTTTGAACAACAGGCAAGCGCGACTTGTTTCAGTTTGCAACGAACGGTTCACTCGGTCTGTTGGATGACAGCCAAGATTGTCGCGGGAGCGGTGTCGGCAACAGACAACAAGCGCCGGAACTCCCATGCGGTCAGTCCTTGTAGGAGGGGTCGAGCCGTTCAGCAAGACGTAGACAGGCAGCCCAATCCTTGCCCCCCTTCAAGAAGTTGCCGGCATTGCTGAACTGGCTGTGCGCGTATTCACAGGCTTGCTTGCTCGGGATTGTGTAATTGCCTTCGCCCGCCGCCAGTGCCGCGATCTGACCCTGGCATGCCATTTCGAGCCAGTGATGATTGACCACGCATTCGGCAACGCTTTCGCCGCATACAAGGGCGCCGTGATTGCGCAGGATCATAAAGAAACCACCATCGAGATCACGCAACAATTTTGGCGTCATGTCATGATCGAACTCGAAACCTTCGAATTCATGGTATCTCAGTTCGCCATAGAACCGAAGCGCATGCTGGTTGATGGGCAGTAATCCAAATTTATGCGCTGCGACGCCCATGCCGCTTACCGTGTGGGTATGCAATGTCGTGTTCAGGTCCGGGCGGCCTTTCAGCAAACCAGCGTGAATAATCAGGGCGCCACCCTTGATCGTCGTGACATCCGTGTCCGTCAGTACATTGCCTTCGAAATCGACCTTCAATAAAGAGGACGCTGTTACCTCGGCAAACATCCAGTCGGTGCGCTTGATCAGCATTTGGTCCGGTTGTCCCGGTACCCGAAGACCAAAATGATTGTAGGTCATGTCGTTCACGCCGTAGTGCGCCAGGACGCGATGTCCGGCCGCAAGCTCGACACGGGCTGCCCACTCCTCGGAACTGACCTGTTCGCGAATAGAGGTTTTCTTGGATACGAGTTGAACGGCCATTGTTCGATCTCTCCCGACGCTAACAGGTGTCCGAATTCTTCAGCCAGCCCTGCCGGCGACCGCCAACAGCAGGTCCGCCGGCTAGCGCAACCGTGCCCCCGGATCCATGCCCAGCAGCGCTCGCCCCGCGATCGGATACCACTCCGGCGCCACCGTGACCGTCTGGCCGACGACGTGCAGGTCGCGCCAGCATTCGGCCAGGCGGCTCTCGCGCTTGAACGACGTGCTGCCACCGTGCCGATACATCAGGTCCATCGCCTGACGCGCGCTGTCGGCGGCGTAGGTCGAGGCCAACCGGCAGCGGGCCCGCTGCTCAAGCGTGGTCTCCCCGCCAGCCGCGATCGTGTTCCAGAGCTCGGCGATCATCGCGCCGCGGTAATTGCGCCCGGCGTTCAGGATGGCATCGGCGCGCCCGACGGCGTCCTGGACCTGGGGATTCTCGCACAACATGCCGGTCCGGCCGCGCGGCGTCTTCTCGCAGGCCAACTCGATCAGCGCGTTGATGCCGGCGCGCGCAATGCCGGTGATCACAGCGCTGTGGTGCGGCCCGACCCAAGCCTGGCTCGGCAGGGCGTAGGTGAGACCCGGCCAGCGCTCCCACTGGTTGTCCAGCGGCACGCCGACGTGCGGCACCGTCCGCCGTTCCGGCAGGAACACGTCCTCGACCGTCCAGTCGAAGCTGCCGGTCCCGCGCAGTCCGGCCACGTCCCAGCTTCCCGGCACGATCTCCGCCTGCTCACGCGGGAACACCCCCCGCCAATAGAGCGATCCGCCATCCGGGCGGCGGCGCGGCTGGCCATCGTCCAGGATCTGGAAGCTTGCCAGCATCCAGGTGCTCTCCCAACACCCGCTGCCGAAGCTCCAGCGCCCGCTGACGCGGTAGCCGCCCTCGACCGGCACCGCCTGCCCGCCGCCCTGCACGGCGGTGCCGGCGATGACGGAAGGCCCTGGTCCGTGGATCTCGTGGACGCCCTCGTCCGGCAGGCCAAGTGTGACGAGTTGGCCGATGCTGTTGTTGGCAATGTTCCAGCCGACCGAGCCGGCGCCCTCGGCCAGCTCCTCGACGACGCGCAGAAAGGTCAGCGGGTCGACCTGCAGGCCGCCCAGGACGCGCGGGATCAGCAGGCGGTAGAAGCCGGCGGCGTGCAACTGCTCGACCAGGGGTGACGGAAGGCGCTGCTCGCGCTCGATCTCGTCATGATAATCGCGGAGCAGCGGCCGCAGAGCATAAGCGGCCCGCACCAGGGGGTGCGCGTCAATATCGACCGGTAAGCCTGCCTCTTCGACCATCGTGTCCATTGGTTCCTCCCGCCGCAGTTCCTGTTGTCAAGTCTGGGCGGACTCGGTCCCCGTGTCACGTCCCTCCCTCATGGTTCATTCAGCAATATCTCCGCTTTTTCGATGATAAGAACCAATCGGCGGATTTGCACGCCCTTGGTGACTGTTCTCGTTCCCTCTCAAGGCCCGCGATCACGTGATGAGCCGAACACAGAATTACTTACACCCTCGGGCCATGCATGCACCGACGCCTTCGCCGCTTCGCTTGCCCTGCGTTTCGCAATGCATCGGCTTTCGGCTACGGGCCGCACCGGCCCGGCGCTGCCTGGCGGCAGCAACGCCTCGGATACGGGCAGGCCGGCTCTCCGGCTCCTCTGCGGCGAGATCACTCTGTCTGGTTTAACCGGGCCTGCATCCGCGCGATATTCAGTGTCCCTTCCCACCGCGCGACCACGACGGTCGCCACGCCGTTGCCGATCAGGTTGGTCAGCGCCCGTGCCTCCGACATGAAGCGGTCGACGCCGAGGATCAGCGCGATGCTGGCAATCGGAATGGCACCGGTCGAGCCCAGTGTCGCGGCAAGCACGATGAAGCCACTGCCGGTGACCCCCGCCGCGCCTTTCGAGGTGAGCAGGAGCACACCGAGTATGCCGATCTGGTCGCCCAGGGTCAGCGCCGTGTCAGTCGCCTGGCCCAGGAACAGCACCGCCATTGTCAGATAGATGCAGGTGCCGTCGAGATTGAAGGAGTAACCGGCCGGTATGACGAGACCGACCACCGATTCGTCACAACCTAAATTTTCCATCTTGGCCATCATCCGCGGCATCACCGATTCCGAGGAGGACGTGCCGAGCACGATCAGCAACTCTTCCTTGATGTAACGGATGAACTTTAAAATGCTAAAGCCGCAAACCCGGCAAACGACGCCCAGCACGAGGAAGATGAAGATCAGGCAGGTCGCATAGACACTCGCCATGAGCTGGCCGAGCTCGACCAGCGTGCCAATGCCGAAGCGGCCGATGGTGAAGGCCATCGCGCCGAACGCACCGAGCGGCGCCGCCCGCATGACGATCGCAATGATGCCGAACAGCACATGCGCCGCGATGTCGATCAATCGCAGCAGGGGCTGGCCCGTTTCGCCCATGAAAGAAAGAGCGAAGGCGAACAGGATGGCGAAGAACAGGACCTGGATGATCTCGCCCTCGGCCAGGGCGCCGATCGCACTGACGGGAATGATGTGCAACAGATAGTCGACCGCACCTGTCTTTTGTGCTGCGGTTGTATAAGCTCTGGATTGATTTGGTGTCGATCGCTCCCAGATTGGCGTGCACGCCGGCGCCGGGTTGCCACACATTGGCAATGACGAGGCCGATGATCAGCGCCAATGTTGTCATGACCTCGAAATAGATCAGCGCCTTCAGCCCGACGCGACCGACCTTCTTCATGTCTTTCATGCTGGCGATGCCATGCACGACGGTGCAGAAGATGATTGGCGCGATCACCATTCGGATCGCGGCGATGAAGGCGTCACCAAACGGTTTCATCGCGGCGCCGTAGCTCGGGTAGAAAAATCCGAGCAGAGCGCCCAACGCGATCGCGGTCAGTACCTGCACATAAAGGTGGTGATACCATTTCTTTTTATGAACCACTGCCGTGACGCCCGCCGCAACTGACATGGCCATTTCCTTTTAATTCTTCTACCTGCCGGAGTTGATGCCGACTTTCCCACTGTCATGGCTCGGTCGGGGCGTTCTCCCGCCGCATGGCATAGATAGCCCGGACTGTGCCGCATAGGCGCTATAAGACGGTTCGACCTCTCCTGTGTCATCACGGGGCTTGGCCCGGTGACCCACGTCTTTTGCTGCTATCGCCGTGGAAAGTCGTGGGTCCCCGGCCTTCGCCGGGGATGACACGGCGGCCGGCGGTCCACTGTGCCGGGCCATGACGGGACGGGTGTCCACCCCAACCGTCGGCAGGTTGGTATTATAAGCGCCGACCGTGGTGGCTATCCTCGGCCGAAGTCTCCTTACAGTCCCGGCTATCTTTTCTTGGGTGCGATCAGGTCGGTTATGGTTCCTTCGTGCATCTCCGCCGCCATGCCGATCGTCTCGGACAGCGTGGGATGCGGATGTATCGTCAGCCCGATATCCGCCCCGTCCGCGCCCATCTCTATGGCCAGGGCCGCTTCGGTGATCAATTCGCCGGCGCCGGGACCGACAATGCCGCAGCCGATGATCCGGTCGGTATTTTCGTCGAACAGCAGCTTGGTGACCCCCTCGTCGCGGCCGAGTGAGAGAGAGCGACCGCTGGCGGCCCAGGGGAAGACGCCCTTGCCGTATTTCATCCCCTTCGTCTTCGCTTCATTCTCCGTCAGGCCCACCCAGGCGACTTCCGGATCGGTATAGGCGACGGACGGGATCACTTTTGCATCGAAGACGCTGTTCCTGCCTGCCGCGACTTCGGCCGCGACGCGGCCCTCATGGGTTGCCTTATGCGCCAGCATCGGCTGGCCAACGATGTCGCCGATGGCGAAGATGTTGGACACGTTGGTGCGCATCTGCCGGTCCACCGGAATGTAGCCGCGCTCGTCTACCGCAACCCCGGCGTTCTCGGCGCCGATCAGCCGTCCGTTGGGCCGACGGCCGACGGCCACCAGGATGCGGTCGAAAACGTCGGTCGCCGGGGCACGGCCGCCCTCGAAATGCACGACCAGCCCGTCCGGGGTCGCCTCGACCTTCGTTACTTTGGTCTTCAGGTGGATTGTCTCGTATTTGCCCTGGATGCGCTTCATCAGCGGGGTGATGATATCGCGGTCGGCGCCGGGAATGATCTGGTCCATGAACTCGACGATCGTCACTTTGGCGCCGAGTGCATGATAGACGGTTGCCATCTCCAGTCCGATGATCCCGCCACCGATCACAAGCAGACGCTTCGGTACCCCGCCAAGCGCCAGCGCGCCGGTGCTGTCGATCACCCGCGGATCCTGGTGCGGGATGAAGGGCAAGGTCACCGGCTCCGAGCCGGCCGCGATGATCGCCTGTTCGAAGCTGATGATCTTGCTGCTGTTACCCGACGTCAGCTCAAGCTGATTGAGCGAAATGAACCGGCCGGTGCCCTGCACCACCGTCACCTTGCGCTGCCTGGCGAGACCCGACAGTCCGCCGGTCAGCCGCTTCACCACGCCATCCTTCCAGTCGCGCAGCCTGTCCAGGTCGATGCTGGGCGCGCCGAAGCTGATGCCGTGGCCGCCCATCTCCTGGCTCTCGCTGACCACCTTGGCCGCGTGCAGCAGCGCCTTGGACGGAATGCAGCCGACGTTGAGGCAAACTCCGCCGAGGATTGGGTAGCGTTCGACCAAGATGACCTGCTTGCCCAGGTCGGCGGCCCGGAACGCCGCCGTATAGCCGCCGGGTCCGGCGCCCAGCACCAGCACCTCGGCATGCAGATCGCCGCGAGCCGCCGCCGGGGGACGCGCGGCCGGAGCGGGCGGCGGCATGGCGATACTGGCGCCAGGTCCCGACGCCGCACCGCTGCGCAGCTTGAGGATCTTGTTCCCTTTGGAAACCCGGTCACCCACCTTGGCCAGCACCTCGGTCACGGTGCCGGCGGCCGGGGAGGGGATCTCCATGCTGGCCTTGTCGGACTCCAGTGTCAGAAGCGGGTCTTCGGCCTTGACCGACGACCCTGCCGTGACATGGACCTCGATGACTTCCACGTCCGTGAAGTCGCCGATATCGGGAACCTCGACGTCGATCGTGTCGTAGACCCCGCTGGCGGATCCGTAGCTGGCCGGCCCGCCTGTCGTGGCGGGTGCTGCTTCCTGCGTCACCCGGTCCTTCGGCGGGGTCGCGGCGGCGCCGGCGGCCTCCAGCGTCAGGATGACGCTGCCCTCGCTCACCCGGTCGCCCTGGGCGATCTGCAACGCGACCACGGTGCCGGCTTGCGGCGCGGGTACCTCCAGGCTGGCCTTGTCCGATTCCAGGGTGATCAGCGGATCTTCCGGGTTCACCGTGTCGCCGGGGGCGACATGGATTTCTATGACCGGCACATCGGTGAAATCCCCGATATCCGGGACCTTGATCTCGACAATCGCCATGATCCGTCTCCCAGTGCCTGTCAGAGAACCAGCCTGCGCACATCCTCAAGGACGTGGCAGAGTTGTCGCACGAACCGCGCGGCGAGCGCCCCGTCGATGACGCGGTGGTCATAGGAGAGCGACAGCGGCAGCATCAGCCGCGGCACGAAGCTCTCGCCGTTCCAGACCGGGGCCATCTTCGAGCGGACCACGCCAAGGATTGCCACCTCGGGCGCGTTGACGATGGGGGTGAAGCTGGTGCCGCCGATGCCGCCCAGGCTGGAGATGGTGAAGCTGCCACCCTGCATGTCCGACGGCGCCAGCTTGCCGTCGCGCGCGCGCTTGGAGGCGGCACCAAGCTCCTGGCTCAACTCGACAATGCCCTTGCGGTCGACATCGCGGATGACCGGCACGACCAGACCGTCCGGCGTGTCGGCGGCAACACCGATATGGTAATAGCGCTTCAGGATCAGCGCGTCCTTCTCCGGCGACAGCGAACTGTTCAGGTCCGGGTGCTGCTTCAGCGCCAGCACGCTGGCCTTCATCAGGAAAGCCAGCAGCGTGACGCGATAGCCCTTTTCCTTCCCGGCCGTGTCCAGTTCACGGCGAAACGCCTCCAGCTCGGTAATATCGGCTTCGTCGTTATGCGTGACGTGCGGGATATTGAGCCAGGCACGATGCAGATGCGGGCCGGAAAGCCGCTTGATCCGGGCCAGCGGCTTGGTTTCGATCGATCCGAACTTGGCGAAGTCCTGCGCCGGGATCTCGGGGATGCCGGCGCCCTGCATGGCCGGCGCCGCCACTGCCGGGGCCTTGGCGGGACCCGCCAGGAAGGCCACCACATCCTCCTTGGTGATGCGGCCCTTCTCGCCGGTGCCGCGCAGCTTCGTCAGATCGACACCAAGTTCCCGCGCCACCCGACGCACGCTTGGGCTGGCATGAACATCACCGGGCAGCGGGGTCGGCGCGGCGTCCGGCGGCGGTGAGACAGGCGGATCGGCGGATTTGGCCGGCGGCGCGGGCGGCGGATCCTGCTGCGGCAGCAGCGAGGGCGGCTGGGACATGGCACCGTCATCGGCGCGCAGCAGCAGGATCGGTGTGCCTTGACCGACCCGGTCGCCCACCTGAACGAGCAGTTTTTCCACCGTACCCGATGATGGAGCCGGCACATCCATCGTCGCCTTGTCGGACTCGAGCGTGATCAGGGGGTCCTCGCCGTTCACCGGATCGCCAGGCTTGACGTGGATCTCGACAATCGGAACGTCCTTGAAATCGCCGATGTCAGGAACAGTGATCTCCATGGCCGCCACGGTTTTCTCCCACACTTGCTTTCGAGTTTTGGCTTCCGGTGGAAGCTTGCGGTCAACCGACGCTGTCGTCAGGTGCGCGCCGGGTTCGGCTTCTCCGGGTCGATGCCGTAGCGCGTGATGGCCTCGGCGACCACCGACGGCTTGATGGTGCCCTCGTCGGCCAGCGCCTTCAGCGCGGCAACCGCGACGAAATGGCGATCCACTTCGAAGAAGTTACGCAGCTTGCGGCGATAATCGGAACGACCGAAACCATCGGTGCCAAGAACGCGGTAGCGCCTGGGGACGAAGGGACGGATCTGGTCGGCGAACGCCTTCATATAGTCGGTCGACGCAACCACCGGGCCGGCTCGGCCGCTCAGGCATGTTTCCACATGGCTCTGCCGCGGCGGTTCGGTCGGGTGGAGCATGTTCCAGCGCTCGACATCCAGCCCTTCGCGTCGAAGTTCGGTAAAGCTTGGACAACTCCAGACATCGGCCGCCACGGCGAAATCGTTCGCCAGCAAATCGGCCGCCGCGATGACTTCACGCAGGATGGTGCCGCAGCCCAGCAACTGCACGCGGGGTTGCGCATCGCCTTCGGTGCCGCCGCCGTCGCGAAACAGGTACATGCCTTTCAGGATGCCAGGTTCGGCGCCTTCCGGCATTTCGGGGTGCCGGTAATTCTCGTTCATCGTGGTGATGTAATAGAAGACGTCTTCCTGTTCGCGGACCATGCGCCGCAGGCCGTCCTGGATGATCACCGCCAGCTCATAGGCAAACGTCGGGTCGTAGGAAACGCAGTTCGGGATGGTCGCCGACATCAGGTGGCTGTGTCCGTCCTCGTGCTGCAGGCCCTCGCCATTCAGCGTGGTCCGTCCAGCCGTGCCGCCGATCAGGAAGCCGCGCGCACGCATGTCGCCCGCCGCCCAGATGAGGTCACCGACGCGCTGGAAGCCGAACATCGAGTAGTAGATGTAGAACGGGATCATCGGCACGTTGTTGCTGCTGTAGGACGTTGCCGCGGCGATCCAGGAGGAGATCGCGCCCGGCTCGTTCAGCCCTTCCTGCAGGATCTGGCCGTTGCGATCCTCCCGGTAGAACATCAACTGCTTGGCGTCCTCCGGCTGGTAGAGCTGGCCGACCTGGCTGTAGATGCCGAACTGGCGGAACATGCCCTCCATGCCGAAGGTGCGGCTTTCGTCCGGCACAATCGGCACGACGCGTTTGCCGATGGATTTGTCACGCAACAGCGTGTTCAGAATCCGCACGAAGGCCATGGTGGTGGAGATCTCACGATCGCCGCTGCTTTTCAGCAGCGCCTCGAACGCCGAAAGCGGCGGCACGTCCAGGCTCTCCGATCGCCGCCGCCGAGCCGGCAGGCTGCCCCCGAGGGCGGCGCGCCTGGCGCGGAGATACGCCATCTCCGGGCTGGCCTCGTCGAAGCGAAGGAACGGGATTTCCGTCAGCCGTTCATCGCTGATCGGCAGGCTGAAACGATCGCGGAACTCCCTGAGCGCGTGCTCGCCCATCTTCTTCTGCTGATGGGTGATGTTCTGGCCCTCGCCGGCCTCGCCCATGCCGTAGCCCTTGACTGTCTTGGCGAGGATGACCGTCGGCTGGCCCTTGTGCGCCACGGCGGCGGCGTAGGCGGCATAGACCTTGTTCGGGTCGTGCCCTCCGCGTGTCAGCGCCCAGATCTCGTCATCGGACATGTCCGCCACCATCGCGGCGAGCGCCGGGTATTTGCCGAAGAAATGCTGCGCGCACATACGCACCGTTCTTCGACTTGAAGTCCTGATATTCGCCGTCGACGCATTCCTCCATGCGCTGGCGCAGGATGCCGGTGGTGTCGCGCGCCAGCAGGGCGTCCCAGCCGCTGCCCCAGATCACCTTGATGACGTTCCAACCGACACCGCGGAAGCTGCCTTCCAGCTCCTGGATGATCTTGCCGTTGCCGCGTACCGGCCCGTCTAGTCGTTGCAGATTGCAGTTGATGACGAAAATCAGGTTATCGAGCCGTTCGCGCGACGCCATCGATATCGCGCCCAGGCTCTCCGGCTCGTCTGTCTCGCCATCGCCGAGGAAGCACCAGACCTTGCGCTTCGTGGTGTCGGCCAGCCCGCGATCGTGCAGGTATTTCAGGAAGCGCGCCTGATAGATCGCCATCAACGGGCCGAGACCCATCGAGACGGTCGGGAACTGCCAGAAATCCGGCATCAGCCACGGGTGGGGATAGGACGACAGACCGCCGCCTTCGGTTTCCTGGCGGAAGCCGATCAACTGCGCCTCGGTCAGTCGCCCTTCCAGGAAGGCACGCGCATAAAAGCCGGGCGAGGAATGTCCCTGCATATACACCAGGTCGCCGCCATGCGCCTCGGTCGCGCCGTGCCAGAAATGCATGAAGCCGGCATCGTACAAGGTTGCCGCGGACTGAAAGCTGGCGATGTGGCCGCCAAGTTCGGACGACGCCTTGTTGGCGCGCATGATGATGGCAATGGCGTTCCAGCGCACCAGCGAGCGAATCCGATGCTCGGTCATCCGGTCGCCGGGATGTGGGGTTTCCTGCTCCGGGCGGATGGTGTTGAGGTAGGGCGTGGTGGCCGAAAATGGCACCGCGACACCGCTACGCTGGGCTTCCGTCATCAGTTCTTCGAGCAGGAAACTGCCCCGGTCCGAACCTTCGAAGGTCAAGACGGACGCCAGGGCGTCACGCCATTCCGTCGTCTCGGCTGGATCCGTATCGCGCCTTATTTCCATTGTCCCATCTCCTGCCGGCGAATGATCATGGTGCCGCTTATTGTCCGCGCTTTCAGGTCCGCAAGCGGCCGGATCAGCAGCAACGTATTCCCCTTGTGCCACCATCGCCGTAACGCCTCGCCTGGCGATCGCGGAAGAATTCCTCGTAGGTCATCGGCACAAGCTCGGGATGAGCGCGGGTGGTATGCGCGACATAGGTTTCGTAGTCGGGTATGCCGACCATCAACTGCGCGCATTGACCCACGCATCGGCAAAGCGTCTGCAAGCGCTGGCCCCACATCGGATCAGGCCCGCACGGTTGCCGAGGCCGCGGCCTCGACGGCCGTTGGCCGGCCGGAGCGCCAGCCGACAAGGGCAGAGCGAACCCCAAAAATGACCATGCTGACGACGACCGCGACGAACAGCGCACACAACGCGGTGTCGACGTAATCGTTGGTAACGATCCGGCTCATCTCCGCCATGGTCCTGGCGGGCGCGAGTAGCCTCCCCTCCTGCAGGGCCGATTGATAGATCGAGGCATGCGCCATGAAGCCGATCTTCGGGTCTGGGTGGAGGATCTTTTCCAGCCCCGCCGTCAGGGTGCAAATCAGCAGCCATCCGGCCGGCAGCATCGTGGTCCAGGCGTAGCGCTCGCGTTTCATCTTGAACAGGACCACGGTTGCCAGGATCAGCGCGATCGCCGCCAGCATCTGGTTGGAGATGCCGAAGAGCGGCCATAGCGTGTTGATACCGCCGAGTGGATCAACCACACCCTGATAGAGGAAATATCCCCAGGCGAAGACGGTCAGCGCGGTGGCAATTCCGTTCGAGACCCAGTTTCGTCCGTCCTTCAGTGCCGGTACGAAGCTGCCGAGGAGATCCTGCAGCATGAAGCGGCCGGCACGGGTGCCGGCGTCAACCGCGGTCAGGATGAACAAAGCCTCGAACAGGATGGCGAAATGATACCAGAATGGCATCGTCGCCTTGCCGCCCAGCGCGTTGGACAGGATATGCGACATGCCCACCGCGAGCGTCGGTGCGCCGCCGGCCCGGGCCAGCAGCGTCTTTTCGCCAACATCGCTGGCGCCCTGGGTCAGCACGTCGGGTGCGATGACGAAGCCCCAGCCGGAAATTGTTTCGGCAGCACTTTGGGCGGTCGAGCCAACGACGGCGGGCGGTGCATTCATGCCGAAATACAAGCCGGGATCGATCACCGAGGCCGACACAAGGGCCATGATGGCGACGAAGCTTTCCATCAGCATCGCGCCATAGCCGATGAAACGGGCGTCGGTTTCCTGCATCAGCATCTTGGGTGTCGTGCCCGAGGCGATCAGCGCGTGGAAGCCCGACACCGAACCGCAGGCGATGGTGATGAACAGGAACGGGAACAGGCTGCCCGACCAGACCGGCCCGGATCCGTCGACGAAGCGGGTCATCGCCGGCATGCGCAGATCGGGGGCGACGAACAGGATACCGATCGCCAATGCGGTGATCGTGCCGATCTTCAGGAAGGTGGACAGATAGTCGCGCGGCGCCAGGACCAGCCAGACCGGCAGGGCCGCCGCGACGAAGCCATAGCCGATCAGGATCCACGCGAGCTGGGTCCCGGTGAAGGTGAACAGGGGCGCCCAGGTCGGGCTGGCGGCGACCTGGCCGCCCAGGAGAATGGCACCGATCAGCAACGCGAAACCGATCAACGAGATGCCGCCCACTCGCCCCGGACGGATGAAGCGCATCCAGATGCCCATGAACACGGCGATGGGAATTGTCGAGACAACGGTGAACATGCCCCACGGGCTATCAGAGAGTGCCTTCACCACGATCAGCGCCAGCACGGCGAGGATGATGATCATGATCATGAAAGTGCCGAAAAGTGCTACCAAACCGGCGATCGGGCCCATCTCGGCCTTTACCATTTCGCCGAGCGACCGGCCGTCGCGGCGGGTGGAGATGAAAAGGATCATGAAATCCTGCACCGCGCCGGCCAGCACCACACCGGCCAGGATCCACAGCACACCCGGCAGATAACCCATCTGCGCCGCCAGTACCGGCCCCACCAGCGGTCCGGCGCCGGCGATGGCGGCGAAGTGGTGGCCGAACAGGACGTAGCGATTGGTCGGAACGTAATCGAGGCCGTCGTTCAGCCGCGTGGCCGGCGTGGGCCGGCTGTCATCGAGCTGTGTCACCCGCTTCGCCAAGTACAGGCTGTGGTAGCGATAGGCGATCAGATAGGTGGAGACGGCAGCGACGACGATCCACAATGCATTGACTGTTTCACCCCGGCTCAGCGCGATCGTGCCGAATGCAACCACTCCGGCAAGCGAAAGCAGGAGGTAGATCGCATTGTTCCGCAGCCTGGACATGTTATCTCACCTCCCGTCTCGGTCGTGCTCCGCTGCAATCGGATGCAGGGTTTGTTGTTGCGTCTGAATCCTAATTTCAACCCAATGCTTGCGCTAGCCGGAGGCGTCCCTATCGCCGGCCGCTACGGATTGCCTCAACCGATGGTGATGCGCTCCTGAACTGTCTGGTAAGCCGTAAGAGCATCCAGCGCCGCGTGTGGCAAGTCCGCTGGCGGCCGTAAGGCGGTTATGGCGAAGCTACTACCTCCCGTCACTGGTTCTGCGGTGATGGTGCGACCGGCTTGTCGGCGGCGCATGAACCCCTGTCACATCAACAGCTCGGGCTCGGCGCTGCCTCTCCAGCGCGCCTGCCACGTCATCGACGCATCCGCGGCAACGCCGGCTTGCTCAAGCGGCTCGGCACCGGCGTCGACGGCAGCACGAGGTCCCGATACGCCGCCGCGCGAAGCGCTGTATCTTGCCTGCTCCGTGTCCTCCATCGTCCTCGCCTACTTCTTCGTGTTAAAGCCCTTTTCTTGCTCTGTTGCCATCAGCACGCCGCATGAGCGTGTCGCACCAGACAGGCTGAGCGAGCGGACCAGGAAACGACCGCCTGGTTCGTGCGCTTGAAACGGCCGCAAGGCTTTAACACAGAGCAGCAGGCGAGGCAGAGCGAGGGCACGGAGCTGGCAAGATACAGCGCTTCGCGCGGCGGATCACGTTGGTGCGCAACGACCTCCCGTCACCGGTTCCGCGGTGATCCCGCGGCTTGGTTGTCCGCCGATCGGGGATCAATCCGTGGCGTATGAACACCGGCAATATCCGTGACGCGGCGTACTAGTGCTCTGACGCAGACTGCACTTTCAGTCTGCGTCAGAGCACTAATGTCCTGCCCCGTCGCGGACGTAGGGGACCAGCAGGCCACTGAAAACAAAGCGCTAGTGTCCCCAACCAGAAGTTCGTCATAGTCACCGAATTTCTGGTTCGGGACACTGGACAGGTTTCAGGGTTTCGGTCATCAAGACATCATGATGAAAACGTTTGCTGCCGAACATGCCCGTCTTACTGTTCGCGGGTTAGTTACAGTTGGCTTGGCAGCAATCATGATGGTGGCCGGTACTGCGATCAGTGCGGCCCAAATCGTTTCGGCCTGCCCGAGCGATCCGGTCATGGAGCCGCTGCACCTGCCGCATCTCCGCGCCGCCATCGCCGCCCGAACCGAGGGTGTGATCGTCGCTCTCGGCTCGTCTTCCACCGCGGGCGCCATGGCTTCCGATAGCGCCCATTCCTATCCTGCCGTGCTGCAAGCCGTGCTTAATCAGGCGTTGCCCATGGCCCATCTCGCCGTCATCAACCGTGGCATCGGCGGACAGGACGCACCCGAGGAACTGGCCCGTCTTGATAGCGACGCGGTCGTCGTGCATCCGCAGCTTGTCATCTGGCAGGTCGGTGCCAACGGCGCAATGCGACACGCCGACCCGCTCGAATTCCATCGCATGGTCGTGGAAGGCGTCAACCGCCTGAACAAGGCCGGGATCGACGTCATTTTGATGGACAACCAGCGCTCACCCAAGGTTCTGGCCGCCGTCGACCATATCGTTCTGGAGGAGTCGCTGCTGCACGTGGCGGAGGAAACCCACGTGAACCTGTTCTCGCGCAGCCATCTGATGGACGCCTGGTCCGATGAAGGATCGAAGCCCGGCCTGTTCACGGCATCGGACGGGCTGCACCACAATGATCTGGGCTATCAATGTGTGGCCCGCGCGCTGGGACGTCAGATCGTCGCTGCGCTGACGACGACGATAGGCTTGTCCGCCAGTCGCTGACGGCTCGCACTCAGCTGCGGCCTTGCAACGCAATCGGGTCGCTGCATGATCCATGGCGGACGCCTTCGCAGCGTTGTTACCCAAGGCCGGGCCGCAGGATGATCGGCGCGTTCGGCACCGGCGGGTCGCGCTCGCGGATCCCCGCCAGGCGCAACCCCTCGCCATAATGCAACCGGTCGCTCTGCTGCTCCATCGGGCTGCCCGCGAGGAAGCGCTCGATGGTGAAGTCCGGTTCGATATCCAACAGCCGGCGCCTGGCTGCCGCTGCCTCCTGATCCCGCCGCAGATGCCCAAGCGCGGCCAGATAGGGCTTGTAGCATGCGGAAAATGACGGGTTGAGCTGGATCACGTTGCGGCCGACAGTGACCGCCGTCTCGTAATCCCGCTTCATCAGGTGGATCAGCACAAAGAAACCATCGAAGAAGAAAGCGTGCGGATCGAGCGGTGACAACTTCTTGTAACGATTATTCCGCCGCTCGGCCTCGCGCGGGTCGCCGGAATAGGCATGGGCGACAGCGGAAAGTGCCCAGGCCATCGCCAGGTTTGGATTGAGCGACAAGGCCCGTTCATGCAATGCCATGGCTTCACGCAGACGGCGGTGAAGATACGCCCGGACATGCCCGCTGATCGTCAAGCCGAGGGCGTCGATCGGGTCGAGGATGATGGCCCGCTCCGCCAGTTCGCCGGCTCGCTCCATCGTTGCCGTCGGGTGGTCCGCCCAATCCTGGCCCACCAGGAACGCGTGCCACCAGGCATACCAGGCGTGCGCTGCCGCGTAATCGGGTTCCAACGCGATCGCATCGGCCAGATACTGGCCCGCTTGGCGAAACGGACCCGCCTCCAGCCGTCGCATCAGCGGCATCGCGCGCAGCATGAGGTCGTAGGCCGTGGCATCCACGGGCGGTCGGCTGGTAATCCGCTTCGCCTCGATCAACAGGATCTCGGGGTCGATCTGCGCCACCACCTCGGCCGCGATCTCGTCCTGCAGCGACAGCAGGTCGTCGGCCGGCCGGTCAAATCGGCGGGCCCAGACAATTTGATTGGCCGCACGCAGATCCAGCAACCGCATATTGATGCGGATCTTGTCACCAGCCCGCTGCACCGATCCATCGAGCAGGAAATCCAACCCGAATTCCCGCCTCATCGCCGCCTCATCGCGCTGTTCGGCGGCAAACCGCGCAAGCGACGTGGCAGCGACGACAACCATCCAGCGAAACCGCGACAAGGCAGAGCTGATCTCGTCGGCAAGTCCCGGCGCCAGATGGGAGTCTTCTTCCGACATCCCGACAAGCCGCAACGGCAGCACGCCGACATGAGCACCACCGCGGGACATGGACTGGTCTCGCTTGCGATGGCTTGCCAGCACGTCCTCGATTTCCGGCTCCGGCGGAGGCGGCGCGGGCGGGCGCAGCGGCAGGCGGCTGCCGGACGGTCCGCGGATCTCGTTCAGCAGCCTCTGCGTCTCCGCCGAGGGCGCGGCATCTAGCAGATCAGCAAGCGCCGCTCGGCATCGGTCATAGGCCTGCACCGCCAAGCCGCGCTCACCTCGCGCCGCATGGGCCCGCATCAGCGTGCGCCAGCCGCCTTCATGCGAGCGGTCGATGCTCAAAAGCCGCTGTGCCGCCAGGATCGCCGCGTCGGGGTCTATGTTCTCTTTTAGCAAAGACTCGGCGACGCCGCGGGCTCGGTCGCGCAGCCGTTCACGTTCGGTGTTGAGCCAGGCGTCGAAGTTCGGGTCGATGCCATCCAGGTCTTCCAGCAGATCGCCATCCAGCAGGGACAGCGATGCCGGTTGGAGGGTGGTTGCCCGCATCACCTCCTCTACGTCGATCCAAACTGATCCAGGCCGCAATGTCAGATGGTCGCGGGTGATGAGCAGGATATCGGCTTCGGCCGGGGTCAGCGCTTCCAGCAGACGGTGAATTTCCTGACGGAGCGAGGCGCGCGCCTGCTCCTCCGGCCGACGGCTCCAGAGCTGTTCGGCGAGGCGTCCGCGCAGCACCGCCCGCGGCGCCGCCAAGGCGATATAGGCTAGAAGTGCACGGGTTTTGCGGCCCGCTGGCAGCACGCTTTCACTGCGCAGCGTCCAGGCCTCCATTTGTCCGATCAATCGCAGCCGAACAACGACCTGGTTCGGCGCAGGGGCCGCCGATTGTTGGCCAGCCAACTGGGATATCGTGTCCGCCATCATTTCCCCTCAGGCATGAACGGAGTTGTAGGCGCAACCGTCCGTAGATGCCAGGGCTTTGCAACCGGTGATTTTGCAACCGCAAGTCATTGAGACGCGCGCAGTTGACAGGGTTTCGCGCCTCCGAAGGGTGGTCGCGGCGGGGCTCGCTGTCTGAGCCGCGTGTGCTGGCGACGGCAGGAAAGCAAGATTCAAACACAGATTAACACGGATTAAGGACATAGATTGACACAGATGCTGGCCACGATCGCACTGGCCACGGGCGCTGCGGGCGGCAGCCTGGGAGGCCCGATGCTGCCCGCTTTCCCTTTAATCCGTGCCGTTAATCCGTGCCAATCTGTGTTCAAAGCTTGCTGCCTTCCTGAGACGTCAGCCAAGTCTCAATCGATCCCCCGGATACCGTTCCACGCAACCACGGCCTTGAACCGGGTCCAGTACGACCGTTTGATCGAGATATGCGCCAACAGTGCCATGTGGGAGATCAGAGTCGGGCTTTTATCACGCTCAGTGCAACGTTGAACGCGGCGTCCGCGTCCATGGCTGTCGTATCCAGAATATAGGCGTCATCCGCGGCGCGCAGCGGTGCCGCAGCCCTCGCGGCGTCCCTTTCGTCGCGCTGTCGTATGTCCTCCTCGACCGTATCCAAGGTGGCATCCACCCCTTTCGCCCGCAGTTCCAGCCAGCGCCGGCGCGCCCGCTCGGTCAGGTTGGCGGTGACGAACAGCTTTGCCGCGGCGTCGGGGAAAATGACCGTGCCAATGTCGCGTCCGTCCAGTACGCCGCCCTCCCGAACGCCGAAGGCACGCTGGAACGCCAGCAAGATGGTTCGCACCCCGGCGATGGAAGCAACCGCGGTGGCTGCCGCATCGGCCTGCGGTCCGCGCAGGTCGTCTCGCGCAAGATCGGCCGGAGTCAGGGCACAAGCGGCGGCCCTGGCTGCAGCCACGTCTGCCGGATCGCCGCCATGATCCAGCACAAGCCGGCCAACCGCCCGGTAGAGCAGGCCAGTGTCGAGGTAGGGTAGGTCGAGTGTGCTGGCCAAGCGGCGAGCCAGGGTGCCTTTGCCCGCCGCGGCCGGACCGTCGATCGCGATAATGGGCTTGCCGCTCACGGGACCGCTTCGCGGATGGCGGCACCGGCCGCGTTGAGCAGATCGACGAAGCCCGGAAAGCTGGTGTCGATGAAGCCGGCATCGTCGACAATGACCGGTTCACGGGCCGCCATGCCCAGGACGATCGCCGACATGGCGATACGATGATCCATCCGAGTTGCGACGCTGCCACCCCCGGCCGGCGGACCGCCGGTGCCGTGGATGATCATGTCATCGCCGTCGATGTCGAGCCGCACACCATTGCCTGTCAGGAGCGCGGCGGTGGCGGCCAGGCGGTCGCTTTCCTTCACCCGCAGCTCCTTCAATCCGCGCAACCGGCTGGTGCCCATGGCGCAAGCCGCCGCCACGGCCAGGATCGGGTATTCGTCGATCATGCTGGGTGCGCGTTCGGCCGGCACGTCAACGGCCCGCAGCGGACCGGCGGTCACTCGCAGGTCGCCGACGGCCTCTCCCGCCTCGGTGCGCCGGTTCACGATCGCCACGTCGGCGCCCATCTCAGCCAAGGTGGTGAGCAGGCCCGTGCGCAACGGATTAAGGCCAACCGCCGGAATGGTGACGCTGCTGCCGGCCACGAGTAAGGCCGCGACCAGTGGAAAGGCGGCCGAGGACGGGTCGCCGGGCACCACAACGTCCGCAGCGTGCAACTCGGGCTGGCCTTGCAGTTCGATGATCCGGCCGGCTCCGTTCGCCGCGACCCGCAGCGTCGCGCCGAAATGGCGCAGCATGTTTTCGGTATGATCGCGCGTGGCTTCCGGTTCCTCCACTCGCGTGATGCCCGGTGCGTTGAGGCCGGCCAGCAGCACCGCGGACTTTACCTGGGCGGACGGAACCGGCACCCGGTAGTCAAGCGGCAAGGCATCGCGCGCACCCTCGATCGACAGCGGCAGGCGGCCACCGTGGCGGGCGGTGAAGCGGGCACCGGTGGCGGTCAGCGGGTCGATCACGCGGCGCATCGGCCGGCCGCGGAGGCTGGCGTCCCCAGTCATCACCGCGTATATCGGATGGCTGGCCAGGATGCCGCACAACAGGCGTGCGGCGGTGCCGGAATTGCCCATGTCCAAGACGTCCGCCGGTTCGGTCAGTCCGCCGATGCCGCGGCCGGCGACCCGCCAGATGCCATCCGGATTGCTGCTCACCTCGGCGCCCAACGCACGCATGGCGGTCGCGGTGCGCAACACATCCTCGCCGGTCAACAGGCCGGTGATCCGGGTTTCGCCAATCGCCAGGGCGCCGAACATCAAGGCGCGGTGGCTGATGGACTTGTCGCCCGGCACACTGATAACGCCCTGAAGCGGCGAGGCCGGGCGGCCCGAGGTCAGAGGCTTGGGAGGGGGCGACGCGGGGGAATGGGTTGCTGGCATGGATCAGGTCCGTGAAGGGCTGCCGTCCGGTGTAGCACCCTTCGGCGGGGTCGCAGACGGACGGATAAGAAATTTCCGGATGGCCGGAATGCCAATCGGTCCATGACAAGCCGTACCATAAACCCAAGATAGTTTCCGCGGTCCGCGGCCAACAAGCCGTTTGACAGCGCGGTCTTGGGGTGGCATGGGCGCCCCCTCTTATTCGCAGCCCATGTAAGTTACGAAGGGCCTTTATCTCATGGCCAAGCCCGAACTCGGCACCAAGCGCGTGTGCGTAGCCTGTAGCACGCGGTTCTACGATCTGATGAAATCGCCTGCTATCTGCCCGAAATGCGGCACCGAACAGCCGGTCGACCAGCCGCGTCCGCGCCGCACCGGCGGTAATGTGGTGGAAGAGAAGCGTCCGAAGAAGCCGGTACCGGCGCCCGAGGACGTAGACGTGGAGGTAGAAGGCGTCGAGGACGTCGAGGAAGAAGACGTCCTGGAGGATGCCGCCGACCTGGAGGACGACGCCGACGCGATCAGCGGCGACATCGAGGTCGAGACCGATACCGACGAAAACGAGCGGTAGCCCGCTCCGGTTACATCCGCCCGCTGATGCGCAGCCACAGCATCACCGTCGCGTCATAAGGCAGGGCCGGCGTTTCTCGCAGCCGCCAGTACCAGCGCAGCCAGCGGTTGGAGGCGGCGGGAACCGGTGGCGGCGGGCAGGCGCGGGCGTGGATGCCGGCAAGGCGCAGCAGCAGCAGGCACCGCGGCAAGTGGTAGGCACTGGTCGCCGCGTAGATCCGACCTTCCGGAGATGTCGCCGGGATCAGACGACGTACCGCGCGGACAGACGACACTGTGTCGGTACCGGTTTCCTCGGTCAGGATCGCTTGATCCGGAAACCCGGCCTGGTGCAGCAGTCGCGCCATCACCACCGCCTCGGCATCGCCATGACGGCCCTTCGCACCGGTCGGAATGAACAGCGGACGGGTGAACCGCGCGCCGAAGCGGGTCGCCGCCTCGACCCTGTGATGCAAGGTCTGGCTGGGCGTCCCGCTTGGCCGGACCGCGGCGCCGAAAATGATGATGACCGCGTCCGGATCCGCTGCGTCCGCGGTCTGTCATCCGCCCGGTTCTGATCCGCGCGGCTTGCGACGACCAGGAAGGCATGGCTGCGGACCGTCATTCATGAATGCCGTGCAGGGTAGCCGACCGGCATTTGTGTGACCAGGAGAACTGTCTGTCCGGCAGCCCGATTTGGCTGTGTCAGAAACCGAAGCTGCGACAGCCATCCGTGCGGCACTTTTGGCCGGCCCGGTTTCGCGGTAAAGCGGGGTGAGATCGAGGGGAAGACACAGCATGTCCAAGCGTATCATGGTCATCGGCGCCGGCGCGGTCGGCGGCTATGCCGGAGCCCATATGGCGGCGGCCGGCCATGATGTCACGCTGCTCGATCCCTGGCCGGACCATGTCGAGCAGATCAAGGCGCACGGCATGGAAATCTTCGGCATGACGCCGCGGGAACGGATGACCGTGAAGGTCAACGCCATGCACATTACCGAGGCGCAAACTCTGGCCAAGCAGCGGCCGATCGACATCGCGTTCATCTCGGTCAAATCGTACGATACGGTCTGGGCGGCAACCTTGATACGGCAGTACTTGTCGGCGTCGGGGTGTGTGGTTTCGATGCAGAATTGCATCAACGAGGAACAGGTCGCTGGCGTTGTCGGCTGGGGCCGCACGCTTGGATGTATCGTCACCGGGGGCGTTGGCGTCGATCTGTACCAGCCGGGCCATATCCGTCGCGGCTATGCGAAACGGCCCGATATAACCTCGTTCTATGTCGGCGAGCCAAGTGGGCGCATCACCAGACGTGCCGAGGAAATCGCCGAAATCCTGGCCAGTGTCGACGCGGCGAAGGCAACCGACAATCTGTGGGGGGAGCGCTGGACCAAGCTGTGCGTCAACGGCATGCGCAATGGCGTGTCGGCGGCAACCGGCATGGGCGGCAATGCGCGCGACAACCACCCCGCGGTCCGTCGCATCTGTATCCAGCTTGCCGGTGAGTCGGTTCGGGTGGGTCAGAAGCTTGGCTACAAGCTGGGAAAGGTCGGCGCGCTGCCGTTCGAGATGCTGGCCCGCGCGATGGAAGGCGACACCGCGTCATACAGCGAGATCGAACGCCTGATGACCGAAGGCGGCGCCGGTCAGGCCGAGCGCAGCGACTACCAGCGCCCGTCGATGGCGCAGGACATGGAGAAGGGACGTCGTACCGAGATCGAGTTCATGAATGGCTTCATCGCCAGCGAGGCCGCGCGGGTCGGCCTGCGCGCACCGACGCACGAGATGCTGACCCGACAGGTGCTGCGGGTGGAGCGCGGCGAAATCCCGCCGCGGCCGGAGAATGTCCTGGTCAACAGCTAGTGGTCTGACGCAGACTGAAAGTGCAGCCTGCGTCAGACCACCAGCCTGATTTGGGGGCTGATTCAGCCAACGCCCTGGATCGGACGTTCGCATCAGACCACTAGCGCTGCTAACGGCGTTTAGAGTTGCCGCAACTCCTTCGACCAAGCCGTGCTCTCATGAGTCTCGTCCAATTGACGCGTTCCTTTCCGTCATCCACGGCCAATGCGACTTATACCAACGGCCCTAAATGTTAACTCATAAATGGGTCAACGGCCGCCGGTATCTTATTGATCTCGCGCGCGGCCGCCCCACCAACCCCGCGTAATACCACTCGGCCCTTTGGGTTACGGCTATTCACACATCTCATCGGCTTGACTGGGCAGGGAGGCTCCCACACCATCACGGCCGGGCTTGACTCGGCCAGCTTTCCAAGTACCGGGTGCGGCGGTGGCCCGGACAAGCCGGGCCATGACGGATGAAGAACAGTCGGCTCCTAACCCACTGACAAAACGCGCTTTGCCGAGATATGTGAATGCGGTAGGCCCTTTGGGCCACTGGTATTACGCGGGAAGTTCATAACCAATCGCCGACTCTGCCGCGAGCGTGCGCTGGACCGCCGCGCGCGCCATCATCCGGTCGTGGTGGGCGGCGAGGTTAGGAAACCTCTCATGCGCCCCATTCACCGAGGCACTGAACCGCCAATAGAGCCGGAACAGGTGGATATCGGCAATTGAGTAACGATCCACCGCCCACGCCTTCCGCCCCAGGCGGCGGTCCGCGAGTTCGTATATGGCCATCGCATGGTCGCCACCCTGCCGCCGAGCCGGATGCAGTGTCGCGGCGATGAAAGACATCCAGGATACAACCTGCGCCTCGGCTTCGGCGCCCTCGGGTAGCAGAGCGGCTTCCGGAAACCGCCGCGCAAGGTAGAATAGTATCGCGGCGACCTCTGTCAGGGCTCGGCCATCGATCATCAGCGTGGGGACCTTGCCCTCCGGGTTGAGTGCAAGATACTCCGGCGCTCGTGTTTCCCCTCGACGCAAGGAGACCGGCCGAGGGACGAACACTGCACCGACCTCATGCAGGGCGATGTGCGGTGCCATCGAACTTGATCCGGGAGAGAAATAAAGCGTCAGCACGTCCTGCCTCCGTCCAGTCCATCCGCGTGATTATGGATTACAGGTTGACCGGGCGGAAGTCCTTACCGCCGTCCCGTCTTCGCGAAACCAAAGGCAGTCGACCAGCAAACCGGGACAGCGTCCGTCTTCAAACTGCCGCCATTGCCACCGCGGCACCCGCCCAGGCGGTCAGCGTCCACAACCCCAACAGCAGAATTTGCGCCCGTGTCGTCAGCACCGGCGCCGGTACATCCTCCGCCAATGGCCGGCCGCCATTCAGTGCCAGCGCTGTCAGTGGCAGATAGACCACGAAGCTGGCCAACGTCGCCAGCAGCAGACCGGTGACGCAGGCTTGCGCGCCGAAGACGAAATACGTCGCTATCCCAGCCGCCGTATGCGGCAGGCCGGGAAGCCATGGCCGGTCGGATGAAAAACCATGGACACCCGTCAGGACACGAACCGCGCGCATCGCTCAGTTCCCCACGTCAGCAGATAAGTTCTGATGAAAATCCAATCCGGCCTGCGTCTTCTGTACGATGCCGGCACGTATCACGTAATCGCCGAAGCGTTCGCCATGCTGCCGCTCGCGGGCATAGGATTCGAACAGCGGCGACAATGCGGCGACGATCGCGTCGCCATCGACATCACGGCGGTGCAGCTTGTTCAGCCGCGTGCCTTCATGCGCACCACCAAGATACAGATTATAGATGCCGGGCGTTCGTCCGACCAGTCCGATCTCGGAAACATAAGGTCGAGCGCAACCATTCGGGCAGCCGGTCATCCGGATCGTTATTTCATCATCGCGCAAACCGAGGCGTTCCAGCGCCTCTTCCAGGCGGGTGATCAGATCGGGTAAATAACGTTCGCTTTCGGCCAGCGCCAAGCCGCAGGTCGGCAGCGCCACGCAGGCCATCGCACTACGCCGTAATCCACCAAAGGATGAGTCCAGCCCATGCGTCCCCAGCAGTGCCTCTACGTCACGGCGTTGCGCTGGCGGAATATCCGCCAGAATCAAGTTCTGGTTCGGCGTCATGATAAACCGCCCAATCCCGAGTTCGGTGATCGCATGCAATCCGCTCAGCAACCGCCGCTCCGGCAGATCCCGGATCCGCCCGTTCTCGATGAACAGGGTAAAGTGCGAGGTGCCGTCTGCCTCCTCCGCCCAGCCCAGCCGATCCCCTGTCGCGCTGAACGCGTAGGGTCGAGCCGGCTCCAGCTTCACCGCCAACCGCTCGTGCAACAATGCGACAAACCGCGACAGCCCCATCGCGTCGATAGTGTATTTCAGGCGCGCATGCTTGCGATTGGCGCGGTCGCCGTAATCGCGTTGCACCGTAACGACCGTCTCGGCCACGTCGACCGCGTCCTCGGGCTTGCAGAAGCCGATCACATCGCCGGTGCGCGGATAGGTTTCGGTCTCGCCATGCGTCATCCCCATGCCGCCGCCGACAACGACGTTGTAGCCGGCGATACGGTCGTCTTGCACGATCGCAATGAACCCGAGATCCTGCGCGAACACGTCCACGTCGTTGTGCGGCGGCAGCGCAATGGCGATCTTGAATTTCCGCGGCAGGTAGGTACGGCCAAGGATCGGCTCGTCTTCCAGGACGCCTCCCGCGACCTTCTCCTCGCCCAGCCAGATTTCGTGCCACGCCCGGCTGCGCGGCAGCAGATGGGTGGAGATATCGCGAGCCAACCCACTGACCGCCTGATGCAGCGCGCGCCGCCACGGATCGGCCGTTGCAATGACATTACGGTTGACGTCGCCACAGGCGGCGATCGTGTCCAGCATCGCGTTATTCAGCCCCTGCATCAGCGGCCGCAGGTTGCCCTTCAGGATGCCGTGGAACTGCACCGTCTCGCGTGTGGTCAGACGGATCGTGCCATTGGCGCGCTGCAGCGCGATCCGCTCCACCGCCAGCCACTGCGCGGGCGTCAAAATGCCAGCCGGTACCCGCATGCGCGCCATGAAACTGAACGCCTTTTCCATCCGCTGCTTGCCGCGTTCGGCGCGCAGGTCTCGGTCGTCCTGCTGGTAGATGCCGTGGAATTTGGTCAGTTGGGTATCGTCATCCGCCAACGCTCCGGTTTCCATGCGCCCCAGCCCGTCGGCGATCGTGCCGCGCAGCAGGTTACTGCTCTCCTTGATGCGCTCGTTGGGTGACAGCGGCCGATCGATGTCCATCGCGCAAATCTCCTAATACACGTCGCGCAAATAGCGGCCGTCGCGGCGAATCGCGTCGAGTTCCGCCTTCGCCGCGGCCTCATCCTGCCGTCCCTGATCGGCCAGGATGCGCAGCAGCATCGCATGCACGTCCTTCGCCATCGCATTGGCATCGCCACAGACGTAAAGCGCGGCACCATCCTTCAGCCACGCGTAGAGATCGCGCCGAGCATCCCAAAGTGTGTTCTGCACGTAGCGCTTTTCCGGCTGATCGCGGGAGAAGGCGACGTCCAGCCGCGTGAGCAGACTGCTCTTGAGCCAGTCCTGCCATTCAAGCTGATACAGGAAGTCATGCAGATAGTTGCGGTGGCCGAACACCAGCCAGTTGCGGCCGCCGGCACCGGTTGCCTCGCGTTCCTGCAGGAAGCCGCGGAACGGCGCCAAACCGGTGCCGGGCCCGATCATGATGATCGGCCGGTCGTGATCGGCCGGCAGCCGGAAATGCGCGTTGGGCCGCAGGAACACCTGCAGCCTGTCGCCCTCCCGATGCCGCGCGGTGATGTCCACGGAGGCAACCCCGGCGCGCTGCCGGCCATGCGAGCATAGCGCAGCCGGCCACCAGCAGATGCGCTTCGTCGCCCACTGCTCGCCCGCTGGAGGCGATCGAGTAATACCGCGGCGGCAACGGACGCAGCAGCGCTTCAGTTGCTGCGCCGTCAGCGTGCCCGGCGCGCTCTCCAGCAGGTCGATGATCTGCCGTCCCGCGGCCCAATCCGCGGGCAGGCGGCTCGCTGCCGGTCTCCCGCGCGAAATCCTCGATCTGCTTGCCGGTCAGCGTGGTGATGTCCAGCCGGTCGATCAGCGCGCCGCGGAGCGTGGCGTCACCGGCCAGGCCAGCGGAAGCCAGCACCGCATCAACCAGCGCCGGATCGTTCGACGGCACCACGCCCAGCAAGTCACCCGGCTCATAGGTGATCCCGGAGCCTTCCAGCGAGACGGCGACATGATGGGTGTCGGAGGTCGAACGGCTGCCCGCTCAGCCGGACATGTTCGCGTGATCTCCGCCTCGAACGGCCGGGCGCGGCTCGGGCTATCGGCGCCGGGGCGGGCGAAAGTCGACATGGATGACCGAGGCGCCGACGTCCTTTCCGCCGACCTCGGCCGTTCAGCCGCTCCAGCGTCTGATCGATCCAGCCGGTGGCGGCGTTTCGATAATCCAGATCGCACTCGATCCGGTCGGCGATGCGGGCGCCCCCCAGGGCCGCCAGACGCTCATCGATCCGGCGGCCGATCTCGCAGAACCGCGCATAGGCGCGGTCACCCAATGCCAGCACGGCGAAGCGGGTTTTTTCGAACGCGGCGCATCGTCCGCCATCAGCGCTTCATAGAAATCGACTGCGCCCGTTGCGGCGGGTCGCCCTCGCCCCAGGTGCGAGGCGACGATCAGCAGGTTTTCCGCCGCGGCGGCCTGGCCAGCGTAAAGTCGGCCATGTCCACGACCTTCGGCGCGAATCCCAGCTTGGCTGCCGCTTTGCGGGCCTGGGCTGGCCAGTGCCTCGGCATTGCCGGATTCGGTGCCGAACAGGATGGTCAGCGGCGCACGCTTGGCGGGCGGCGCGGCCGGTGCCGCCGCCTGCGGGTCGTTGGCGGCCTGCAATCCCGCCAGGTAACCGGACAGCCACGCGCGTTGCTCCGCCGTGGTGACCGAGATAACCCGATTCAGGGCAGCGATCTGCTCCTCCGCGAACGGCGCGGTGTTGGGGAGCACGGGGGCGGTCTGCATCAATGTTTCCTTGAGCCGTCTTGGGCCACCGCGAGGCTTATCGGGTGGTCTGTTGTCAGTCCGCCAGGTCGCCCGGGGCAGCGCCGGCCAGCCAGACCGAGCCTGGGTCAAATCGGGCGGCGAGACCGGGAAAATCCATGAAAACCGAATGCCTTGAAACAAAAGCCCGGCCGGAAGAACATCTTAAGGAGGATATTTTTCCAAAAACTGCAAGGATGAGCGGCTGAAATAGAGAAAATTCTACACGCGGTTCCATGACGGTAAGAGATTCTTTCTTTGCGGCTGCTGGGAAGAAAATCCAACCCCGTGTTGCCAGCGACCCCGTCCGGCTACCATGGTGCGCATCTTCAACCCGACCGCCCCGAGGCAACGATGGACGACGATTTCCGCAAGGCCGCGCTCGACTACCACCGGCTTCCCCGGCCCGGAAAACTCGCCATCGAGCCGACCAAGCGCATGGCGACACAGCGCGATCTGGCGCTGGCCTACTCGCCCGGCGTCGCCGCGGCGTGCGAGGCGATCAAGGCCGATCCCGACGCCGCCTATGACTACACGGCGCGCGGCAACCTGGTCGGGGTCATCTCCAACGGCACCGCGGTGCTTGGGCTGGGCAATATCGGCGCGCTGGCCGGCAAGCCGGTGATGGAGGGCAAGGCCGTCCTGTTCAAGAAATTCGCCGGCATCGACGTGTTCGACATCGAGGTCGATGCGGCGGACCCGGCCCGGTTCTGCGATGTCGTCGCGGCGCTGGAACCGACCTTCGGCGCGATCAACCTGGAGGACATCAAGGCGCCCGAGTGCTTCGCCATCGAGGCCGAACTGCGCTCGCGCATGCGGATCCCGGTGTTCCACGACGACCAGCACGGCACCGCCATCACCGTCGCCGCCGCGGTCCGCAACGGCCTGCTGCTGCAAGGCAAGGATCTGTCGGACGTCAAGCTGGTCACCTCCGGGGCCGGCGCGGCGGCGCTGGCCTGCGTCGATCTGCTGGTGTCGATGGGGCTGCGGCCGGAAAACGTCACGCTGACCGACATCAAGGGTGTCGTCACGCACGGACCGCCCGGACATGCTGCCGAACATGGCCCGCTATGCCCGCGACACCAACGCCACGACGTTGCGGGACGCGCTGCCGGGCTGCGACATCTTCATGGGCCTGTCCGCGCCGCGCGTGCTGAAACCGGAATGGCTGCCGCTGCTGGCCGACAAGCCGCTGATCCTGGCGCTGGCCAATCCGGATCCGGAGATCGACCCGGACCTCGTCGCCGGCAGCCCGTCCCGACGCGATCGTCGCCACCGGCCGCAGCGACTATGCCAACCAGGTCAACAACGTCCTGTGCTTCCCGTTCATCTTCCGCGGCGCGCTGGATGTCGGGGCCACGACGATCAACGAGGCGATGAAGATCGCCGCGGTCGAGGCGATCGCCAAACTCGCCCGCGTCGAGGCCAGCGAGGTCGTTGCCGCGGCTTATGGCGGTGCCGCCCCGGTGTTCGGTCCGGACTACATCATCCCCAAGCCGTTCGACCCGCGCCTGATCCTGGAAATCGCCCCGGCCGTCGCCCGCGCCGCCATCGAGACCGGCGTCGCGCGCCGGCCGATCACGGACTTCCAGGCCTACCAGCGCGAATCTGGAGCGGTTCGTCTTCCGCTCCGGCTATCTGATGCGCCCGGTGTTCGAGGCGGCCATCGCGCGATCCCAAGCGCGTCGTTTTCGCCGAAGGCGAGGACGAACGCATCCTGCGCGCCGCGCAGACCCTGGTGGACGACGACAATCGCCCGGCCCATCCTGCTGGGCCGGCGGGACGTGATCGCCGCCAAAGTCAAGGAGATGGGCCTTCGCATGGACCTCGGCCGAGCGCGGTTCGCGGTGCTGGACCCGGCCGCCGACCGCGCCGTGTTCGACAGGCTGATCCCGGAATACCAGCGTCTGTCCGGCCGCCGCGGCACCCCGCCCGAATCGGCCGCCCGGCGGTTGCGAACGCGCGCCTCGGTCGCTGCGGCGATGCTGCTGCATGCCGGCCAGGCGGATGCGGCGATCTGCGGCGGCACCGGCGCCTGGTGGCGGCAGATCCAGTATATCCTGCCGATCATTCCGCGCCGGCCGGACGTCAACCGGGTCTATGCGCTGTCCTGCCTGATCATGCCCAGCGGCGTGCTGTTCATCTGCGACACCTTCATGGTCGTCGATCCGACCGCGGAGCAGATCACCGAGATGACCCTGCTGGCGGCCGAGGCCGTGCGCGGTTTCGGCCTGACCCCCAAGGCCGCGCTGGTGTCGCATTCCAGTTTCGGCGCCAGCGACAGCGCAGTCGGCGCGCAAGATGCGGCGAGGCGCTGGGGATGATCCGGGCGCGGGCGCCGGGACTGGAGATCGATGGCGAGATGCATGCGTGACGCGGCGCTGGTGCAGGCGATCCGCGACCAGGCGGTGCCCGACAGCCGGCTGACGCGGCAGCGCCAACCTGCTGATCATGCCCACGCTGGACGCCGCGAATATCTCCTTCAACGTGCTGAAGGCCGCGGCTGACGGATTGCCGGTCGGGCCGATCCTGCTGGGCATGTCAAAGCCGATCCATGTCGTCGTGCCCAGCGTGACCGCCCGCGGCATCGTCAATCTGAGCGCCCTTGCGGTGGTAGAGGCGCAGGAGCATCGCGGCCGCGGACAGCCATCCGCTTGAGCCGACCTGACCATGCTGTGGCTTTTGCTGGGCGCCGTCGATCCTGTTTGCCTTGCTCGGCGGACTGCGCGCCTTCGAGCGGGCCTCGGTCACCTCGATCAAGGCGCTGTTCACGTGGATCGCCGCTCTGGGCGGCCTCAGTCTGGCCTTGCTGCTGATCCTGAGCGGTCGCGGAGGAATTGCGATGGGCGCGCTGACCCTGTTCGGCCCCTTGCTGTGGCAGCGATGGCAGGCGGGGCGCGGGCGTCGCGCCGGCGGTGGCGCCGCCGGGTCGCTTGGCCGCCCAGCCACCGGACCGATGTCACGGCAGGAAGCCTATGAGGTGCTGGGTCTCCACCCGGGCGCATCGGAGGCAGACATCCGGGAGGCGCATCGGCGCCTGATGCGGGGAGCCCATCCCGATGCTGGCGGCTCGGACTGGCTGGCCGCTCGGGTCAACCAGGCTCGCGATATTTTACTTGGGATGATGAAGCCGGACGTTATGCCAGCGCCGGCCCGTCGCTTGTCCGACACCCGCCCGGTTAGTGAACCAGTCGGTTCACCATGACGCCTTATCACGACTTCGTGTTGCTGATCGCGTCTGGTTGTGGCACCAACTATCCGTTTGAGTCCCAAATTTTCGCCTGACCATTATAGGTCGACTAAATTAAGGTTAGAATCGGAGTTCGTCGCGTGATCAAGAAACTGCGCAAAGCCGTGCTTCCCGTAGCCGGCCTGGGGACCCGCTTTCTGCCCGCCACCAAGGCGACCGCCAAGGAAATGCTGCCGGTCGTGGACAAGCCGCTGATCCAATATGCGGTCGAGGAAGCGCGCGCCGCCGGGATCGAGCAGTTCTGCATGGTCACCGGCCGCGGCAAGACCGCGATGGTCGAGCATTTCGACATCGCCGTATGAGCTGGAAGCGACCCTGCGCGAGCGCAACAAGACCGCGGCGCTGGAGCTCGCTGCGCAGCACGCGAGAGCGAGCCGGGCTCCATTGTCACGGTGCGCCAGCAGGTGCCGCTGGGCCTGGGCCACGCCATCTGGTGCGCCCGTGCCTTCATTGGCGACGATCCGTTCGCCATCCTGCTGCCGGATGACCTGGTCTTGGCGGATAAGCCGTGCCTGGCGCAGCTCGCGGATGCCTACTACGAAACCGGCGGCAATATCGTCGCGGTGACGGAAGTGCCGTGGGAACAGACCAACCGCTACGGCATCCTGAAAACCGGCCGCGACGACGGCCGATTGGTCGAGGTGACCGGTCTGGTGGAAAAGCCCGCGTCCAAGGACGCACCGTCCAACCTGTCGATCATCGGGCGCTACATCCTGATGCCGGCCGTGATCGACTACCTGGCGCGGATGGAACGCGGTGCCGGCAACGAGGTGCAGTTGACCGACGGCATGGCCCGGTTGATCGGCGAGCAGCCTTTCCACGGCCTGCGTTACGAGGGCCGTCGCTTCGACTGCGGCGACAAGATCGGCTTTCTGGAGGCGCAGATCGCCTTCGCTCTCAAGCGGCCGGATCTGGCGGATGCGGTGCGTGCCTTCCTGAAGACCTACCTATAGCCAGGTGACCTGAGCAATGGCGTTTTCTCATCATTTCGATCCGACCGTCCTGCGTGAGTATGACATCCGCGGCATCGTCGGGCGCACCTTGCACGCAGCGGATGCCTTCGCGATCGGCCGGGTCTTCGGCTCGATCGTGGCACGCGCGGGCGGCAAGCGGATCGCGGTCGGCTATGACGGCCGGTTGACCAGCCCGGAGCTGGAACAGGCTGTGGTGGATGGGCTGCGCGCCAGCGGGCAGGAGGCGCTGCGGATCGGCCTGGGCCCGACGCCGATGCTCTATTATGCGGCCACCAAGATGGAGACCGACGGCGCCGTCATGATCACTGGCAGCCACAATCCCGCCGACTACAATGGCTTCAAGATGATGCTCGGCCGCAAGCCGTTCTTCGGCGAACAGATCCGCCAGATCGGTGAACTGGCCGCGGCCGGGGATGTCGTACCGGACGGAGCCGGCGGCGAGCGGCATGTCGAGATCGCCGACGATTATGTGGCTCGCCTGCTGACCGACTGGGATGGCGGCGACCGCATGCTGAAGGTGGTCTGGGACAACGGCAATGGCGCCGCGGGCGATGTTCTGGAAAAGCTGGTCGCGACCCTGCCCGGTGAGCATATCGTGCTGAATGGTCCGATCGACGGGCGTTTCCCGGCGCACCATCCGGACCCGACGGTTCCCGCCAATCTGCAACAACTGATCGCCGAAGTGCGCGCCCAGAAAGCTGATATCGGTATCGCCTTCGATGGCGATGCCGATCGGATCGGGGTGATCGACGACAGCGGCGAAATCCTGTTCGGCGATCAGCTTCTGGTGCTGCTTGCGCGCGATGTGCTTGCCGAGCGTCCGGGCGCCACCATTATTGCCGATGTGAAGGCCAGCCAGGTGCTGTTCGACGAAATCGCTCGGGCTGGCGGCAAGCCATTGATGTGGAAGACCGGGCACTCCCTGATCAAGGCGAAGATGGCTGAGTCGGGCAGTCCGTTGGCCGGCGAGATGTCGGGTCATATCTTCTTCGCCGACCGCTGGTATGGTTTCGATGATGCCCTCTATGCCGCGGTCCGCACCCTTGGAATCGTTGCCCGGATGGACGAACCGCTGTCGGCGGTACGGAAGGCGCTGCCACAGGTGATCAACACACCCGAGGTGCGCTTCGACTGTGACGACGCCCGCAAGTTCCTGGTGATCGAGGAGGTCGCTGCTCGTCTGCGCGCCGAGAATGCCAAGGTGTCGGAGACTGATGGTGTCCGGGTGCTGACGGATGATGGTTGGTGGCTGCTGCGCGCGTCGAATACCCAGGCCGTGCTGGTCGCCCGGGCGGAAGCGACCACCCAGGCCGGGCTGGAGCGCCTGAAGGCTGCTCTGGTGAAGCAGTTAAGCGCTTCCGGCCTGGCGGAACCGGATTTTTCGGGAAGTCACGCTGGACACTAACCCTTGGTTGTGGGCCTGACCCGCCTGTGACAATAGGCGATGACAGCGGCAACGCTGTGAGTGAAGGCGTTCGATATTGGGCGATGTTTTGGCAATCGCAGCGGCGGGAAGTCCTTGAAATGGCCGATGATGGTTTCGGCGATGACCCATGACTTTCTCCTGTGAAAGCAAAGTCGTGGGTGGCCGGACACCCGGCCTTCGCCGGGTGCAGGCTCAGCCTGTCCTCGGGCGGGCCTCTGGCCCGACCCGTGGGCCGGCCCCTCGGCCTCCGCCAAGGGCAAGCATGACACGAGGTTAGTAGCCATCCCGACTGCCTCGCGACGCTTGAAGCGGTTATTTCGAGACAAATCCTAAAGCTCGATGTTCGGGGCGATAGTGCTAACCGCTTCTTTCCCTGATTTGACAGTCCTGCCCGTGCCGCCGCATCCTGTTGTCATACCGAGGGGAGTCCCGCCATAGGGGCTGAGATATCGGCTGAACCGGGTCAACCGGTGGTGCGATGACCCTTGAACCTGAACCGGATCATGCCGGCGGAGGGACAGGTTCAGGCCATGTGACCCTGATTCCATCTTCCGCGATCCGCTGACGATTTTGAAGGAGAGGTCCATGACGGTCCAGTCGAAATCCGCAGCCCGCCCGAGTTCGGTGACAGTCGGGCCGATTGCCGGGTCCCACAAAATTTACACCAGCCCGATGGGCCGGCCGGACATCCTGGTGCCGTTCCGGGAAATAGCGCTCGATCCAAGCGCGCAGGAGGAAGCGTATCGCGCCTATGACTGCTCCGGGGTGTACACCGACCCGTCCATATCCGTCGACCTGGACGCTGGGTTGCCCCCGGTCCGCCGTGAGTGGATCGCCCGACGCGGCTTCGACCGCATCAGTGCTCGTCTTGTGAAGCCGGAAGACAACGGCAATGTCAGTGCCGATAAGCTGGTTCCGGCGTGTCCCGCCGACCACCCGGTTTTCGGCGGCGGACTGCATCAGCCCGTAACGCAATACGAATTTGCACGTGCCGGCATCATCACCGAGGAGATGATCTACGTCGCGCACCGGGAAAACATGGGCCGCCAGACAATGGTCGAAGGAGCCCAGGAACGCGTCGCCGACGGCGAAAGCTTCGGCGCCGAAATTCCGGCCTTCATCACGCCAGAGTTCGTCCGCGACGAGATTGCGCGCGGCCGAGCGATCATTCCGGCAAATATCAATCACCCGGAACTGGAGCCGGTGATCATCGGCCGCAATTTCCTGGTCAAGATCAACGCGAACATCGGCAACTCCGCGGTGACCTCGGGCGCTGCCGAAGAAGTCGAGAAACTCGTCTGGGCGATCCGGTGGGGCTCCGACACCGTCATGGACCTGTCAACCGGGCGGAATATCCATAACATCCGCAGCTGGATCCTGCGCAATTCGCCTGTGCCGATTGGCACGGTGCCGATTTATCAGGCGCTGGAAAAGGTTGATGGCGATCCGGCGAAGCTGGATTGGGACGTGTTCAAGGACACCCTGATCGAGCAGGCAGAGCAGGGTGTCGATTATTTTACCATTCACGCCGGCGTGCGGCTGAAACATGTGCCTCTGACGGCGAAACGGGTGACTGGCATCGTCTCCCGCGGCGGTTCGATCATGGCGAAGTGGTGCCTGTCGAAGCACAAGGAGAGCTTCCTGTACGAACGCTTCGACGAGATTTGCGACATCATGCGGAAATATGATGTGTCGTTCTCGCTGGGCGACGGATTGCGTCCGGGTTCGAACGCCGATGCCAATGACGCCGCGCAATTTGGTGAACTCGAAACCTTAGGGGAGTTGACCAAGGTTGCCTGGAAGAAGGGCTGCCAAGTGATGATCGAAGGCCCGGGTCATGTTCCGATGCACAAGATCAAGATCAATATGGACAAGCAGCTTCGTGAGTGCGGAGAGGCGCCATTCTACACGCTTGGCCCGCTGACGACGGACATCGCACCTGGCTACGACCACATCACCAGCGCGATCGGCGCGGCCATGATCGGTTGGTACGGCACTGCGATGTTGTGCTATGTCACGCCCAAGGAGCATCTGGGGTTGCCGAACCGGGACGACGTGAAGACCGGCGTGATCACTTACCGAATCGCCGCTCATGCCGCCGATCTGGCGAAGGGCCACCCGGCGGCCAAGCTCCGCGACGACGCAGTGAGTCGGGCCCGCTTCGAGTTCCGCTGGGAGGATCAGTTCAACCTTTCACTCGATCCCGATACCGCGCGTTCTTTTCACGACGAGACATTGCCAAAGGACGCCCACAAGGTCGCGCATTTCTGCTCGATGTGCGGGCCGAAGTTCTGCTCGATGAAGATCACCCAGGATCTGCGCGGGGAGGCTGAACGGATGGCCGGGATGGAATTGAAGAGCCAGGAATTTGCGGCCTCCGGACAGGAGATTTATCTTCCTCAGCAGGCTGTCGAGTAGCGCGATCCGCGGATGGTTAACAAGTAATCATCATGGTTTCGGCGGCGCGGCAGCTGCCCGGGAGATGATTGAGGCAATGAACGATCCAAGGGCCGCCCTTGAGGCTATAGGCCAACTGCCGGACACCGAAATCGACATCGGCGATGCGGCGCTTCAGCTTGCGCGATTGGATGCGTCCGACGACGAGTGGGAGGCGGCTCGTCGTCACCTGTCCGATCTGGCACAAGAGGCGGTGCAACGTGCGGCTGCGATGAAGGCAGACGGCTTAACGGCGAGGGCAGAGGTCCTTTCGAAGTTCCTGGCCGGTCAGCAAGGCTATATGGGCGACGCCGATACCTATAATGACTTGGCCAACGCCAACCTGATCCGTGTTATCGAGCGGCGCCAGGGCCTGCCTGTCGCGCTTGGGATCATCTGGATGCATGTTGCCCGTGCAGCCGGCTGGAGTTGTCATGGGGTGGACTTTCCCGCCCATTTTCTAATCGCTCTAGACGCGAACAGGACGCAGGTCGTCGTAGATGTCTTCCACGGTGGCAAGGTGGCGACGGCCCGCGACCTGCGGGACCTCCTGAAGCGCGTGGAAGGCAAGAACGCAGAATTACGGCCGGGTTTGCTGAGGCCGATGAGCAGTCGACGGGTGCTGCTGAGATTGCAGAATAACATCATGACGCGACGATTGAACGCTGGCGACATCGACGGCGGCTTACGTTGTGCGGAGGACATGCTGCGCTTCGCGCCGGACCAGGCCGAGCTTTGGCGGTACTTTCGGTGTACTTAATCAAAAGCTCGATCGGGCGGCCGCTGCGCGTGCGTCCTATCAACGGTTTCTTGAACTGGTGCCGGAAGGCGCGGCGGCGGATGAAATCAGAGAACAACTGAAAATTCTAAGGTCGATGCTGAACTGAACTCGTAACGGTTACGCTTGTCGACGACTCGGCGAAATTGGCGGTGGATCAGTATCAGAAAAAAGATTAATACGTTAGGAATTTTATCCTTTAGAAAAGACTGTTTTGTTCAGCATCGTTGACTTGCCGTGCCGCAGCCAGCACTTCAAGGCTCATCGGAATTTTCAAGCGTTTGCCGCCCTCCACGATCTCCCGAACTGTCACAATGGCTATCTTATCATAGCTTCGCCCCATATCTTCGTGGCGATATTGACCAGCAACCTTTGCCTCAGCCATCATGGGGCGGTTTAGTTCCTCTAGCGTGATCAGCACTGCAAGAACCGCATCTTCACGCGCCATATCCCCGCGAAGAGTGGCAATATCTCCTCTCTTCACCCCTCCTGACTTAACTTGAAAAACTATCTTGGCGTTATCATTCTTGCCGGTCTTGAAATAAGCCACGGCATCAATTCCAACATCGGAACCCTTTTTCTCGTTTATGATGGCTCTATTGTTGGTGTACGTATGAGCGGCCCATTTCTCGAATTCTTTGCTAAGGCGATCGTCCTTTTTGTTGGCAAGAGCCTGTGCCGAGTTCATGTCTCGCGGAATGCCGTCGGTGGTTATGTCGTTGAGAATGGCGGGGCCGCAAGCCTTTTCTAGTCGGCGAAGCATAAGGGGTAATTGCTCACCGTCCCAGGGTGAGCAATTACCTATAAATGCCTGTGCTTGGGCGCGATCTTCGCTGCCTATGTTATTGTAGATCTGATTGTAATTCCGCTTCGAATTGAATGGAGGGTCTACCTAACATAGGTCAACTGTTTCGTCTCGGATTTTCTTCCGAAGAACCTCAAGGTTATCTCCGTAGTCTCACCATCCATCAGTTTCATGTTGACCAGAGGGCTGGTAGGGGCATGGCGGCTTGAAGGAGTTCAGGCAATGCGCCGCAGGCCTCTCGTGAACCAGGACGTTCTGGAGCGCGCGACCTTCTTCGGTTGATGCTTCGGAAGTTTTTTTCGGCCGGGGTCGGATGGTTCTCGGCGTCCCATTGCCCGGTCGAAACTGCGCAGTAGAGCGCGAGCGCCATGACGAGCAGCAGGCGCGCGAGGCGGTCGGGATGCAGGATCTGCGTGTCCTCGACGCCGAAGCCGCGCGACTTGAAGTCCGAGAACATTGGCTCGATCGCCCAGCGCGACGAGTAGTCCAATGTCCTGAGATAGCTCGGCTTCGCCGACATGGCGATGATCCATGCCTCATCATGGCCGGGATCGCGGATGATGCCGATGTTGGTGGTGGCTTTCTTGGCCGTGAGTTGGACATCTACAAGCCTGAAGACGTGAGCGTCCGCAAGGGCTCCGGTCTTGGCCTTCTTGCGGCCCTGGTTGACCACGAGGTTGCCTTTGAGGCGCAAGCGGTAGTCCCAACCGTGGTCCTGGCACAACGAGATCAGGTCGGCAGTGCCGTAGAAGCGATCCGCCATGAGGCAGACCTGCGCTGCCTCGGGCAGCCAAGACGCAACCGCTTCGAGCAGCTCCCTCTGCACGTCAAAGCCGATCGGCCCTTCGGTCGCCTCGACCCGCCAAGCCAGCGGCAAGGCGCGCTCACCGTACCGCAGCGCCAGCATCAGGACCTGATGGCGGTCGGACAGTTTGGACTGGTCCATGATCAGCACGACCGGCTGTCCATCGGCCGACGCAGCGCGGTCGAGCACCTCGCACGCGAACGGCTCCATCACCGCGTCAGGGTCGATCAGCCCGTTGCCCAGCACGCGCGCAATCCATTGGTAGCGCATGTCAGCGCGCTCCGCTGCGCGCGGAAGCGCCGCCGCCAAATCCATCAGGTTGGCGCTGCGAACATCCAGCATGGTAGCCGTCAGGAGTGCCAGGTTGTCGCGCTGCGTCTTGCGCTGCCAGGGCAGGACACGCTTGAACTCCTCAATCAGCCCATCCGCTATCCGCCTGATCCCACTCACGATCCGCATCCGCCCCAACCAAAGACGGACACCTCACATCACACGTCGATTTACCCGTCAACTCAACCCACCCAAAACTGATGGATGGTCAGCTCCGTAGTAGAGATTATTGGATGCCTTTTTACCTATGCCACGTGCCATTGTCTTATCTATTTCACTTTCTTTGAAATCTGTCTGCGCTTCCCACTCTTCTAGCACCTTCACCATATCGGCAAGTTCCCAAAGTGTGGTTGTCACTCCGGCCGCCATCGCTGGGGAACAACGTAGCGTCTGATGAAGGCGAACGAAATTGTAGTGCATGAAGTAGATTGCCATGGCATGGGCATGGTTTTCTGCCTTCTTGCTGAAGCCGTTCGTCAGTCGTGTGAACCGACGCATGCCCATCCGCATGGATAGGTTCTGCCGCTCGGCGTAGCTTGTGCTGATATGATACGAGATCGGGACGGCCCTCAACTCGCTTCATCTTCGCTCCGGTGCAAACGCCAGGGCTGTAACGGCCTTCTCCCGGCGCGTCGCCGTAAATCTTCACCAGCATAGCATAGTCGATATCGGCACCGAAGGACTGCTCGACGGCTTCTAAGTAGGGCTTGTGCCCATCGCTGGTGAGTTGCACCCGATCCGCAAGGCGCATCGCCAAATCTCCGATGAACTCGAAAGCCGCAGCAGCATCCCGCCTCCCGACATAGAAGGATGGGATCAGCCTCGTGTCTGCCTCGATCGCCGTCCACGTCCAGATGTCGCCAGCCTGTTCAAGCGCGGCCTTAGCGTCGTTCACGTTCTTCTGCTTGCAGTGAACAAAGCTCCAAATCTCGTCCACCTGGATGCGCTCGCACGGCAGGTTGCGGAACATTCGGTCCTGATAGTCTGAGAAGGCTTGTCCGGCATCTTCCACCAACTTGGCCAGCGTGTTCTTGCTGACACCTGTTAGGCGGACGATTGCCCGGAGGGAAACGCCCTCGGCCATCATTCCAAGCATTTCAGCACGCTTGGCGGACAGGGAGCTTGTTCATGGCCGGCATAATGACCTTTTATGCTTAGGATCGTCAAGCATAAAAGGTCAGTTCAATGCGACGATGCTGGAGCGGCGCGCCTTTTGGGAGGCTCGCCGAACTCCGGTTTTCGAGTCGAGTGCAACGGAAAGATGTAAAACGAGCTTGCAAATCCACCTCAGATAGACTAGGCCCGCTGCCATGGAAGCGGCGATGGGAGGCCGTGTAGCCGCGCGCTACGCGGTCCACACAGCGAAAGCACTGGAAACCATCGTCTGGCTAGCTAATGCCAAACCGGGTATCGACATCTATCACGTCGTCAAGTGCGCCTTTTTTGCCGACAAGGATCACCTTAACCGTTTTGGCCGTCCGATTGCGGGCGACGATTACGATGCAGACACCTACGGACCGCTGGGACGATCGGTTTACCGCCTGCTAAGGCAAGACCCCATTGAGATGATCGCGCTGGGCGGCAACGGAAGCCTGCCATTCCGCGTGCTCGACAGCGCACGCTGGACGGTTGAAGTCGATCGAGCAGCCAACCTGCAAATCCTGTCTAAGAGTGACGTGAACGCTCTTCGCAGGGCCTTGGATCAGGTTGGCGACCTGTCGTTCGGGGAGCTTGTTGACCTGACCCACGCGGAGCCCGCGTACATCGCGGCCAACGGCGGTCGGATGCGATACGAAGATTTGCTTGATCCCGCTGACCCGCAACGGGCCGAAAAGGCAGCCGACCTAGCTGAAGCGGCCCCGCATGCGGTGTTCTAGGTGCTGCTCCCAGGCCATGTGATCCGGGTCCACGATCCGCATACCACACCGCCGAAGCCCAAGCGGCACATCTGCATCTGCCCGCAGCGGCGGCTTTTCTTGCGGATCAATTCGCAGCCATTGTGGCCTCCACAGCACCGGCTCAATGTGTCTAGGAACGGCGCCATCCTGGATCACGATAGCTACGTGGAATTGCGGCAACTCTGGCGCTTCAGCCAATCCGACCTGGAACGCGCCCTCAGACGTGCCGACAACCCTATCGGGCGTATGACCCAATTGGAGGCGTCGGCGTTGGCTTGGAGCGCTAAGCGCGCGGAAACGATTTCTGGAGAATTGCAAAACCTAATCTGGGAGAAACTGGTCAATGAGTGGTGACGCGCCACGAACCAAGAAGACCGTCCCACATCCTGGAACCCACCGGCGAATCCAGATCGTATCGCTTCCGCTTTTTGAACCTCGCGATGCAGCCGTATGTCCTGATGCGCTAAGCAAGCTCTTTTTTCGCCAGAGGAGCCTGACCTTTTTGCCACCGACTAGCGGCAGCCTTCTTTGCGATCGCTCGTCGCCGTTCGGCGGACAGGTTTTCCGCGCGCACGCTACCGCCGCGCTTCCCTGATTGGGCTGCCGCTTCATCCTTCCCATCCTCCACCGCATCGTTTACTTGCCCGGTAGCGATGTCACCGATCAACTTAGCCAAGGCTAGAGGATCGCGGGGGCGGGGAATGCGCTTGATTGCCATGGCTAATAATATGGCACAGATGGCGAAATGGCCCAAGCGGAACCGCCTGGGATTTTATTCAGACCTGTTCAAACTGACCCACTACCGCGAAATTCAGAGTTCATTTGCAGCGTCTAAACATGATACGGCGTTCAGGGTCTGGGTTGCGCGGGAGTTCAACGAATCTCTGGTGTCGATCATCGTGCCGCCCCGGTCCTTGGGCGCATCCAAATGGCATAAGCCTCGATTGGGATCGTCAGCTCATCGCCAGGAGGACGGCGTTGCCGCCCGCGGCGGCGGTGTTGACGGAAACCACCCGCTCCAGCGTGAAGCGTCGCAAATAGTCCGGCCCGCCCGCCTTGGGCCCGGTGCCGGATAGGCCCTGGCCGCCGAAGGGCTGGGTCCCGACGACGGCCCCGATCATGCTGCGGTTGACGTAAGCATTGCCGGCAGGCACGCATTTGAGCACGTGCTGGATAAACCCCTCGTTGCGGCTCTGGACGCCCAGCGTCAGGCCGTAGCCGGTTGCCCGCAGCCCGTCGAGCAGAGCCGGCAACTGCGCCGCGTCCCAGCGGACGACATGCAGGACCGGGCCGAATACTTCCTCGGCAAGCGCCTGCGGCCGGTCCAATTCAAACAAATGGGGCGCGACGAAGTGACCGCCGGTCGGAGCGGTGCCGGCAAAATGGGTGCGTGCGATGCCAGTCATGCGGGTGATGTGCGCGTCGAGACGGGCCTTGGCGTCGGCGTCGATGACGGGACCGATATGGGTCGCCGGATCGGCCGGGTCGCCGAGGCGCAGCTCGGCCGCGGCGCCGGCGATCATGTCGATGACCTTGTCCGCCACGTCCGCCTGCACGCAGAGCAGCCGGAGTGCCGAGCAGCGCTGCCCGGCGGAGCGGAAGGCGCTGGTGACGGCATCGTCGGCAACCTGTTCCGGCAACGCCGTGGCGTCCACCACCATGGCGTTGATGCCGCCGGTCTCGGCGATCAGCGGCACGATCGGACCGCGCTTGGCCGCCAGCACCTGGTTGATCTGCCAAGCGGTATCGGTGCTGCCCGTGAAGGAAACGCCGCCAATGCTTGGATGGCCGATCACGGCCGCGCCGACATCGCCGGCGCCCGGCAGCAGGGCGAGCACGCCGCCGGGCACGCCGGCCTGGTGCAGCAGGCGCACGGCCTCGGCCGCGACCAGTGGGGTTTGTTCGGCGGGTTTGGCAATCACGGCGTTGCCGGCCGCCAACGCCGCGGCGACCTGGCCGGTGAAGATCGCCAGTGGAAAGTTCCACGGCGAGATGCAGGCCCACACGCCGCGGCTGTGCCGGGTCAGGGTGTTGGCTTCGCCGGTGGGGCCGGGCAGGACGATGGGACAGAACAGCGCACGCGCCTGGACCGCGTAATAGCGCAGGAAGTCCACGGCCTCGCGCAGCTCCGCCACGGCGTCGTCCAATGTCTTGCCGCCCTCGTCTATCAGCAGGTGGAGCAGGCGGCCTCGATGCGCCTCAAACATCTCGGCTGCGCGCTCGAGCATCATGGCGCGCGCCTCGGCTGGCGTGCGATCCCAGGCGGGGTGGGCCTGCTGCGCCGCCGCCATGGCGGGACCGACGGCGTCCGCCTGTTCCACCACGGTGCCGACCAGTTGACCGGTCGCGGGGTTGTGGACTGGCCGAACCAAGCCGGGCAGTGCCCGCCCGGCAATCAGCGGGGCAGCGTACGCAGGGCTGCGGGCGGCCGAGATTTGTCCCAGCAACGCGGCGAGCGCCGCCCGGTCGCCGAACTCGATGCCGGCGCTGTTGCGCCGGTCCTGATAGAGCAGCGGTGGCAACGGCAGGTCCGGGTTGGCGGCGGCCTCCGCGGTGCCAAGCGTCTCAGCCGGACGGGCGAGCAGGCGTTGGATGGGAACCGCCGGGTCGGCGGCGAGCGAGACGAAGCTGCTGTTCGCGCCGTTTTCCAGCAGGCGGCGCACCAGATAGGCCAGAAGATCGGCATGGCCGCCAACGGGCGCGTAGGTGCGCACGCCGATAGCCGGGTCGTCATGCAGCAACGCGGCGTAGAGCGCGTCGCCCATGCCGTGCAGGCGTTGGAATTCGAAACCTTCGGAACCGCCCGCGCGCTCCAGGATGGCGGCAACCGTCAGTGCGTTATGGGTGGCGAATTGCGGATACAGACGTGGACGCAGCGCCATGAGGCGTTCGGCCGCCGCCAGGTAGACCAGGTCGGTGGCGGCCTTGCGGGTCCAGACCGGGTAGCCCTCCAGCCCGCGCTCCTGCGCGCGCTTCACCTCGGTGTCCCAGTAGGCGCCCTTGACCAGGCGGACCATGAAGCGACGATCGAGCCGGTTGGCTAGGGCTGCGATAGTGTCGATCACCGCCAAGGCTCGCTTGCCATAGGCCTGGATGGCCAAACCGAAACCATCCCACCCGGTGAGGACCGGGTCGGCCGCAACGGCGGCAATCACGTCCAGTGACAGCTCCAGCCGGTCCTGCTCCTCGGCATCGATGGTGAAGTTCAGGTCATGCGCCTGGGCGGCGCGAGCCAGGCTGGTCACCATTGGCACCAGTTCGGCCATCACCCGGCCGCGTGAGATCGCCTCGTATCGCGGGTGCAGGGCAGACAGCTTGACCGAGATCCCTGGGCGGTCGGGCAGCGGTCGGTTGCCGGCGGCATGGCCGATCGCCTCGATGGCGGCGGCGTAACTGGTGGCATACCGGGCGGCGTCCGCGGCGGTTCGCGCACCCTCGCCCAGCATGTCGAAGCTGTAGCGGAACACCCGGCCGGCGCGGCTGCCGGCTTGGGCCAATGCCTCCTCGATGGTCTGCCCCAGGACGAAGTGGCTGCCCATGATCCGCATTGCCTGGCGCGTGGCGGCCCGGACGGCGGGCAGACCGACGCGCTTGGTCAAGCCGGCCAGTACGCCCTCCGGCGTCTCACCTGGTTGGATGACCCGCACCGACAGGCCCAGCGCCCAGGCGGAGGCGCTGACCAGCAAGCCGCTGCCGGCCCGCGCCGGGCCAAACGCGGCGGAGCCAAGCCTGTCCTCGATCAGTTGGTCCGCGGTGGCGGTGTCGGGCACGCGAAGCAGGGCCTCGGCCAGCACCATCAGCGCCAGTCCTTCGCGCGTATCGAGCGAGTATTGCCGCAGCACCTCCTCCACGCCGCCAAGGCCGCCTTGGGAGCGGATGGACTCGATCAGCCGCGTGGCCCGGACGTTGATGCGGGCCTCTCGCTCCGGCGGCAGCGTCGCGCACGCCAGCAGCGGGCGCAGGGCGACTGCATCCAGCGGGGCATAGGGTCCGATCGGGCTGGGCAGCGTCAGCGTGTGGTCCATGGTTCTCTCGTCAGCGCTTTATCGAGATATAGGGCTGCGCTTAGGCTACACTGTTCGGCGTGCGGCTGATGCCGTTTCGGCCGGTTGCCGCATAGGGCAAGTTTGCGGGATAGACATGTCCAGCTTATTGTGGAGGCAGGGTGGGCGAAGCTGCCCAAGGCTCCATGCGCATCAGCGCGTGGACAGGCACAAGCACGTGGTGCGGCGGTGGTCCGGACAAGCCGGGCCATGACGGATGAGAAACGGTCGGCTCCTAACTCACTGACAAAGTTCACTTTGCCGAGATGTGTGAATGCCGTAGGGCCTCCGCCGGGCATGACACAGGGGCAGTTCCAGCGTCACGACGGCTCAAGTTAGCGCCTTTGGGTCTGCGCCCCTGCTAATTGGGGAGGCCAGGGAGCGGTGCGACTCTCGAACCGGCTGGTCAGGACATGCCTCTTCAGGCAGGATCGTCAAAGCCATCGAATCGCATGAAGCCGCGGGCTGGGGCACGGGTGGTAGAAAGCATGTTTTCCGGTGCGTCTGGATCGGCGTAGCCGAGGGCCATGCCGCAGATAACGGTCTCCTCGGGGGCCAGCCCGAGCAACGGACGGATTGCCTGGTGATAGTGCGACCAAGCCGCTTGGGCGCAGGTATCCAGGCCACGACCGCGCGCCGCGGTCATCACATTCTCCAGGAACATGCCGTAATCCAGCCACGACCCGGTGGCGAGGCGGCGGTCGATGGTGAAGATCATGCCGACCGGCGCGTCGAAAAACTGGAAGTTGCGGCGGTGCTGCGCCTTCATTTTGGAAACCTCGCCGCGGGCGATGCCCAGCAGGCCGTACAGCTCCCAGCCCACGGCTCGACGGCGCGACAGATAGGGCTCGAAGAATTCGTCGGGGTAGTACTGGACCTCCTGAACATGGCCTGGCTCCTGCCTGTCGAACACCGCCTGCACCGCATCGCACAGCGCTGCCTTCGCAGGGCCGGCTAGGACATATCCGCGCCAGGGCTGCATGTTGGTGCCGCTGGGGGCGCGGGCCGCGACGTCGAGAATTGCCTCCACCGCCGCCGCCGGTATCGGGATCGGCAGGAACCGCCGGATCGAGCGGCGGGAGGTGATGGCGTGGTCGACCGCGTCCGGGTCCGCGACAGGCTTATCCATATCAGGTATTCGCCTCCAGCCTGGCGATGAAGTCGCGCAGCGCCGGGGCCCATTTCCCGGCATCGGCGCCGGACGCCAGATGTCCATGCTCGCTGTCGATTTCGACGTAGGCCGCGTCCACCCCGGCGGCTCTCAGCGCCGCCATCACCCCGGGCGCGAGCGTCGGCGGAAACAGCGCATCGGTGCGCGACAGCACGTAAAGCACCGGCACCTTGATGCGGTGGTAATGTTGCGTGATGTCATACGTCTCCATCGCGCGACCCAGAATGAACAGGGAATTGGCGTCGAACACGCCGGCCCAGGCCGAGGCGATCCGCCGCAGCTCTTGTTCCCGCGCCACCGGGTCGGGAAACTGCTCCGCCAGGCTATCGGCCAGACCGTAGCGCCGCAGCGTGTCGACCCGCAGCGCGGTCAGCGTTTCGTGCACGCCGCCGCGGTCGTAGTAGTCGCCGCCGTGCCAGTTCGGGTCCGGCTCGAACCATTGCAACAGCCCGGCTTCGCGGTCGGAGGCCGGTGGCAGCGGCGAGGTCACCACCGGCACCACTCCATCCATGAAGTCCGGAAACGTCACCGCCCATTGGAACGCCTGGAAGCCGCCATAGGACGGTCCGACCACCGCCCGCAGGTGAGTGACGCCCAGATGATCCAGCAGGCGCTTCTGCGCGGTGACGATATCCGCCACGGTGATGCGGGGAAACCGCGAGCCGTATCGGCGGCCGGTGCGCGGATCGATCGAGGCCGCGTTGGTCGACCCGTAGCTCGATCCCAGCATATTGGAGCAGACGGTAAAGTAACGTTCGGTGTCGAGCGGCGCACCGGGGCCGACCAGCGTGCTCCAGGCGCCCTCGGACGAGGCGACACCGGGCTCGATCATGCGCGGCCCGCTGGTATAGCCGTGCGTCACCAGGATTGCGTTACCTCCGTGCGGCGCCAGGCGGCCACGGGTGACGTAGGCCAAGGTCACTTCCGGCAGCACATCGCCGCTTTGCAGGTGGAAATCGCTGAAGGTGAAACTATCGTGGGTCATCTCTGTCATGAACGAAACCTTCGCCTGGCCGGGATCATGTTGCCATCGACCGCGCCGGTGTGCGAATCGAATGGGCCCGCGGCACCGTTGCCGCCTCGACCGAACCCACCCACCAGGGTAGCCGTCCACAAAATCACGGGCTGCGCGGATAGAACCGCCGTCACTCCAGCGAGGCATTGGGCGCATTCATAGGTGAACCGGAAGCGCCGGCGCTCAGAGTGAGGCGGTGATGTCGTCGCGCTGAAAGACGTTACGTTGACAATTGAAGATGGGAAGTTCGTCTCGCTGCTGGGTCCGTCCGGCCGCGGCAAAAGCACCTTGCTGAAATGCGTGGCGGGATCGGAAGAGCTGACTTGTGGCGACCTACTTGTCCGAGGCGAACCGGTTGACGGGGCGCCGCCGGGTCTTGGCATGATGCTTGGCCTGCGTTCCATCGATCCGGATATTCTGGCGATGGCGCAAGTAAGCCGCGCGCGGCCAATCGCGGTGCTGTGGAAGATCAGGCTGCCGAATGCAATGCCGCCAGCCGCTCGGTTCGTCGGTCCTGACGGCTGGGCTGCATCGCTCGGCAGCTCGACGAAGGTTTGCCGAGGACGATCGGAATTGAGACGATGAAATCGCCCGAGATGCACGCGGAGCACTACGGGCTGGCCCTGCCAGCGCGGGTCACAAAGCGTACGCTGGCGGGGGTCTAGTAAAAATGGTCATTTCTTCGGGGCCCGACAGGATGTGGTCGACCACAAGGTCCGACTTGGTCAGAACCAACGGTGACTTTCGCCGCTTTGTCCGGGTGAGAACAAATTGTGTGAGTTGAACCGGCATGCTCGACGGGCGTTCAGAGGTCAAAGCTGAATGGCCGTCGTGCAGAGCCGCGTGACCCCGCGTCTCGCTGATTGCGACGCCGGAGGAGAGGATGGCATGCCAAGGACAATCACGAAAATCACTGCATACGACGTGCGCTTCCCGACGTCCCGCGATCTTGATGGCTCGGATGCGATGAACCAGGCGCCCGACTATTCGGCCGCCTACGCACTGCTTGAGACTGACGCCGGCGACGGGCTGGTCGGTCACGGGATGACGTTTACCATCGGCCGTGGAAACGAGATCTGCGCCAAGGCGATCGAGTCCCTGGCAAATCTGGTGGTCGGCCGGACGCTGGAAGAAATCACCGGCAATATGGGCCGATTTTGGCGCAGCCTTGCTGGCGAAAGTCAGTTCCGCTGGATCGGGCCGGAGAAAGGCGCCATCCATCTCGCCACCGCGGCAATCGTCAACGGCATCTGGGACCTGTGGGCAAAGCTCGAAGGCAAGCCTGTCTGGAAGCTGCTCGTCGACATGACGCCCGAGGAGGTCGTGCGCTGCATCGACTTCCGCCACATCACCGACGCGCTGACGCCGGACGAGGCCCTTGCGATACTTCGACGCAATGCGTCCTCGAAGGCCGAGCGCGAGCGGGACATGCGGGACAAGGGCTACCCGGCGTATACCACCTCGGCTGGCTGGCTTGGCTATTCGGATGAGAAGCTGCGCGGCCTTTGCCGCGACGCGATCGCCAACGGATGGACTCACTTCAAGCAGAAAGTCGGCGCGGACATCGAAGACGACCTGCGGCGCGCTCGGCTTATCCGGGAGGAGATCGGCTACGACCGCTTCTGGATGGTGGACGCCAACCAGGTCTGGGAGGTCGATGAGGCGATCGCCAACATGAAGCGTCTGGCCGAATTTAAGCCCTGGTGGATCGAGGAGCCGCTCAGCCCAGACGATGTGCTGGGCCATGCCAAGGTCGCCGAGGCTGTCCGCCCGCTTGGCATCGGGGTGGCGACCGGTGAGCACTGCCAGAACCGCGTCATGTTCAAGCAGTTCCTGCAGGCGCGGGCCATGGATTTCTGCCAGATCGACGCCTGCCGCCTGGGCGGGGTCAATGAGGTGCTCGCGGTGCTGCTGATGGCCGCCAAGTTCGGCGTTCCGGTCTGTCCGCACGCCGGCGGGGTCGGGTTGTGCGAACTGGTGCAGCATTTGTCGATCTTCGACTACATCGCCGTCTCGGCGTCGCTGGATAATCGTGTCCTCGAGTACGTCGATCATCTGCATGAGCATTTTGTCGATCCGGTCGTGATCCGGGACGGCCGCTACATGCCGCCAGAGAACCCTGGCTACAGCGCGGCGCTGAAATCGGTGTCCCGCGGAGACCATACCTTCCCGACCGGCGCGGCCTGGCGGACGCACCCGGCGACATCGGGCTGAACGGATGAAACGAGCAGAATAAGCCTCGGGCGCCCGAACAGCGACATGGCCTCGCCCGAGCCGCGGGCCCGGGCCGCTGGACGGACGCTCATGAACAAGGAGGAATGCCATGCCCCAAGCCCGCTGGACGATGATCTTTCTGTGCTGCCTGGCGAACACGATCAACTACATCGACCGCGCGAACCTGGCCGTGGCGGCGCCGATCATGCAGCGCGAACTCGCCATCGATGCCGCTTTGATGGGGGTGGTGCTGAGCGGATTCTTCTGGACCTATTCGGTGATGCAGATGCCGTTCGGCTGGTTCGCGGACCGGGTCGGCGCGCGCATCTCCTTGAGCCTGGCGGTGGTCTGGTGGTCCATCTTCACCGGGCTGACCGCGGTCGCCCGTAGCGTCGAGGTTCTGCTGGGCTGCCGGCTTCTGCTGGGCGTGGGCGAGGCGGGTGCCTATCCGTCCTGCGCCAAGGTGACCAGCAACTGGTTTCCCCGCAGCGAGCGCGGTCTGGCCAGCAGCATTTTCGACAGCGGCTCGCGCATCGGCTCGGCCCTCTCCTTGCCGCTGGTCACCTGGTTGATCGCCGGCTTTGGCTGGCGGACGTCCTTCGTCGTCACCGGCCTGCTTGGCATCGTGTGGGCGATCGTCTGGGTGATCATCTACCGTGATCCGGAGCGGCACCGCTCGGTCACACCCGAACAGCTCCAGCGCCTGCAGGCCGAGCGGGGGGTGTCGGAGGTGGACAAGGGGAAGAGCATTCCGTGGGCGTCCCTGTTCGGCTACCGCACGATCTGGGGGATGATGATCGGCTTCTTCTGCCTGAACTTCGTCATCTACTTCTTTATCACCTGGTTTCCGACATATCTGGTGCGGGCGCGCGGCTTCTCGCTTGCGCAACTCGGCACATTGGGCGTCTTGCCGGCCCTGATCGCGATTCCTGGCGGCTGGATCGGCGGTTTCACGTCGGACGCGCTGTACCGGCGCGGCTGGAGCCTGACGGCCGCGCGCAAGACCTGCCTGGTCGGCGGTATGTTGGTCTCATCTGTGATCACGCTCTCCGCCTTCGCGCCGAATGTGTATGTGGCGCTTCTGTTCTTCGCGATCGCCTACGCGAGCCTTGCATTCACGGCGGCGAGCATCTGGTCGCTGCCGGCCGACGTGGCCCCCAGTTCCGCCCACGTCGCCTCGATCGGCGGCATCCAGAATTTCGCATCCAACCTAGCCGGGATCGTCACAACGACCTTTACCGGCGTCATGCTGACGATCACCAGCGGTTCGTTCATCGTGCCGCTGGTGGTCGCCGGTGGCTTCTGCATTCTGGGCGCGGCTGCCTACCTTTTCCTGGTCGGTGAGATCGCACCCCTGCCGGCGCGCGTGGAACACATGCCGACCCAGAAAGTCAGCCCAGCCGGATAGAAGACCAGGGCGCCGAGCGCCGGTGCGGAATGCCTGTTAAGTGGCACCGGCGTCCCACCCGGGCCGGATTGCTCGAGCGCCAGGCGGTTCAACAATTCAGGATCACTTGCCTTGCGTCGCGTCAGATTATTGGCTGAGAGCCCGAGCACTGAGCCCCCAACCATCTTTGTGATGAGCTATTCGGCGGCCAGGTTCGGGGTGAACTCGAGCGGCAATCCCTTGTGACCGGTCAATCTCTCGCCTTCGTCGTACATCTCGAAGGCCCGTTTCTTCAATGCCGGAAGGATCGCCGCGATCTTGTCCAGGTCCAGGTCGGCTGCGATTCCCGGGTAACCGGCGCGCTCGATCATCGGGGCGAGCTTTCTGTTCTCGATCTGCTCGAAGGTCCACGCCAGCGGATCTTCAATGAGTGTCATGTCCCAATTGATCCGGTGGTTCTTGTTGCGCGGGCCATAGTGGTAATGCGCGCCGTTCCAGAAACAGTCGAACGCGAGAAGCTCGGTTTCTTCCACGTATGACTTCCCTTTCGACCCGCCCACGTCGCCAAGCACGTGGACCGCGAGGCCACCGTCACCGTTCCGCTGCCGCCGCATCTCGAGGCCGAACCGGATGTTGCCGGCTTCGAAAATGTCCGTGCCGCGGTTGTGTTTGACCGTGTTCCGCTTGGATAGGAATGTCTCTCGGGCGCAGGCCTCCACGTCGGGCAGGATGCCCCGCACCGTGGCGAGGTCGGTTGCCTCCGCGATGTCTTTGTAGCCCGCTCGGTCCAGCATCTTCGGAAGTTTGTGGCTCAGGGTCCGGATGGTCCAGCCGATGGCATTGCCATCGGTGATCGGATCCATCCGGCAGTGCACGCCCATGCCGCCGCCAACACGGCCGGCGGTTGTCAGTTCGGGATTCTCCGGGCCGTAGATGTAGCTTTTCTCGAGGTCGAAGCAGTTGAAGCGCAGCAGCGTGGTCTGCCTGCCGTCGACATCGGTCGCCACGTCGATGGATATACCCTGGTCCGTATGATCCTCGACATTGCCATCCCATAGTTGGTGTCTGACGATGAAGGTCAGTGGATCGGCGGCAAATCTGGTTCCCTGTGATTGCGGCATGGTGGGACGCTCCTGTCGGACGAATTTGCGTGAGCCTAGGCAGGAGACGCGACGGTCGCAAGAGTGACTGGTGCGGCGTGTGGGCAATTCGCATGAACTCCCGCAATGGGCGTGCCCACAAGGCGCCTTCAGCAACTCTGCGCCAGGTTTGCTTCTCCGTTGGAAGCCGGCGCTTTGCCTGACGTCGTGACGTAACCACAACGGATGGGTTCTGTCAGTTTTCGTGCCATCCAGTCCGGCAAATTTCAACCATTATCGCCGGCACTTGGTGTGTCCGATACTGGCTGGCTGCGTTCTGAAAACGATCCTGGTAAAGGGGGACATCTCAAACCAGTTTGGCAAGCGGGAAAAGATTGAATGAACCAGGCGATGACGAAATGGCGTGCTGATCCGTTGACTTGGGGCCGAGGCCCTCGTCTGTTCGAGATGTTCCTGGAGCCAACATGTCCATTTTCCGTGCGAGCTTTCGGAAAGCTTGATGATCTGTTGAAGCAAGCAAGCGAGGACCGGCTTACAGTCAAGATCCGTCTGCAGTCGCAGCCCTGGCATATGTACTCCGGCGTTATTGTGCGCTGCGTTCTCGCTGCCTCTACCCTGCGAGAAGGCAAGGAAGCGGCCAAAACTGTTTTGGCGGCAGTCGCCGCGCACCGTGAAGAGTTTGAATTCACCAAACACTGCGCTGGCTCAAACATGAACTCGACACCAAATGACATCATCGCGCGGATTGAACACTACAGCGGCGTAAGGTTGGCCGAGGCCTTTGCCATTCCCGACCTGGATCGGGAGATCAAATGGCACTGCAAATATGCCCGCCAGAACGGCATCCACGCGTCACCGAGTTTCATGATTGATGGGTTGGTGCAACCTGATATGAGCAGTGGTGACGCTGTATCCGAGTGGGTGTCGCGTTTGCTGTCCGACTAGAAGCGGTATCCGCTCTTCGAAGGTGCGAGAGGTCCGATTTCAATGCTGTAGCACACTCAGACGTAATTGGGGCTCAACCCTGGATGAACCAGGTCGAGATCTGGTTTTCCATCCTCAGCCTTAATGCCTTGCATGGTGCCAGCTTTACTTCGCCCGAGCAGCTCAGACGCCAGATCGATGCCTGCATCGAAAGCTATAACCCGCACGCCAAACCTTTCTCGTGCAAGGCCGGTACCGTCCGGCAAAAACACCTCGGAACACGGGTCAGCCATCCGTGAGTCCGGATAGTAGCATCTGTGTCAATTCGTGCCTTGATCCGTGCCAATCTGTGTTTGGATGTTACTTAGGGTTTGTCTTGCAATAACCGCTTCACACGTCGCGAGGCAGTCGTGGTGGCTACTATCATTGTGTCGTGCCTGCCCTTGGCGAAGGCCGAGGGGCCGGCCACCCACAACTTTGATTTCACAGAAGAAAGTCGTGGGTCACCGGGCCAAGCCCGGTGATGACACAGGTGGGTAACCTTGTGCCCGCAACGCTCGAAGCAGTTATTTCGCGGCATTCCCTTATTCGAACTTTGCCAGGAGCTGCGCGGGTGGCGGCCGAGTTTTAACAAATACTCGTCGACCACCTGGGCTGGTGCGCTTCCGCTCCGAACCCGCCGCCGGCTTGGGGTGTCACCACCAAACCGCGAGCGGCGGAACGCGTAGGACGCAGCTGGGTTCACCTCGGTGTCAGGTTCCATCAACATCGAGGTCATCATGTCGCAGCAGTCAGAGCAAGTTCGTCCGCAGCCGCCGCAGCCCGAGCAGCAGCAGGCGCCACCCGGCCGCTCGGCGGAAATGACGCCCAAGCCCGACCATGGCGAAGAGAGTTACCGCGGCAGCGGCCGCCTGGCGGGAAAGGCCACACTGATCACCGGAGCAGATTCCGGCATCGGCCGCGCTGTCGCAATCGCTTTTGCCCGTGAGGGTGCCGACGTCCTGATTTCCTACCTTGAGGAGCATGAGGACGCCCAGGAAACCGCGCGGTGGGTTGAGCAGGCTGGGCGGAAAGCCGTTGTCATGCCAGGCGACGTATCCGAAGAAGCGCACTGCAAGGCGCTGATCGAGCGCGCCACCAAAGAGTTTGGCAAGATCGACGTCCTGGTCAACAACGCCGCCCTGCAGCGGACCCATGAAAGCATCGAGGAGATCAGTGCCGAGGAATGGGATCAGACATTCCGGACCAACATCTATTCGCAGTTCTACCTGTGCAAGGCAGCGATCCCGCTCATGAAGCCGGGGGCAGCGATCGTCAACACCACGTCGATCAACGCCAAGAACCCGTCGCCTTCGTTGCTCGCCTATGCCACGACGAAGGGCGCGATCGCCAACTTCACGGCCGGTCTTGCGCAAATGATGGCCGAAAAGGGCATCCGGGTGAACTGCGTCGCCCCGGGGCCGATCTGGACGCCGTTGATCCCGTCGACGATGCCGGCCGAAGCGGTGAAGACCTTCGGCAAGAACACGCCGCTCGGGCGCGCCGGCCAACCCGCCGAACTGGCACCGGCCTATGTGCTGTTGGCTTCAGACGAGGCCAGCTACATGACCGGCGCACTGATACCGGTGACCGGCGGCCGGCCGATGCTGTGATGTCATCGCGGCGGGTGGTGGGACGATGATCCGGGATACCGATCACTCCGGTAGGGCATCGTGGCGGGTTTCCCGGCCGAGGATCGCCGCCAGGATGCTTAATCCGGCAAAGCAGGTCATCACCGCCGCCGCCTGGTTGAAGGCGCCGTTCAGGGCGCCCGCCAGCAAGCCCGCGACCAGCGGTCCAAAACTGGTGATCACTCGGCCGGTGCCGTTGCAGAAGGAGACCGCCGTGGCGCGCACATGCGTCGGGAACAGTTCCGGCAAGTAGACGGCATGGCCGGAAAACACGCCGAAGACGAAGTAGCCGAACACCGGCAGCAGGTAAGGATACAGGTCATAGGTATCCAACCAGAGGTACAGATAAAGCCCGACCACGATCGTCCCGACATTATAGAAAATGATCGTCGCCCGCCGGCCGATGGCGTCGGCAATGAAGCCGAAGGTGGCATAGCCGATGATGCCGCCGAGGCCCCATAACGTCATGCCATGGCCGATGAACGGGGCCGCCGCCGGACCAGTGATGCCGGATCGCGCCAGCAATTGGCCCTGGATCGTCGGCAGCCAGATCTGGCTGGTCCAGATCGCCAGCAATGTTCCAAGACAGAACAGCACGCCGATCAAGGTGCTGATGCGCAGGTTCGGCGTGAACAATTGGGCTGGTCCGAAGCGAAGAAATGCCGCGTCGGCGTGAGACCGGTCATGCTGCTTCTGCGCCCGGATGGCCTGACGCCGGGCGTGGACGGCCTGGAACCGCTCCGGTTCCTCCAGTCCTCGCCGCAGCAGCAGCAGGATCACGGCCGGCAATACGCCGGCGAACATGACGTAGCGCCAGCCATAGGGTCCGATGAAAGCGTAGAGCTGGCCGCCGATCAGGCTGCCGAAGCCGCCACCGGTCATCATCACGCCCAGCACCTTGGCACGATGCGCATCGGCAAAGGCTTCGGCCACCAGGGGAATGCCCACGACCACCTCCGCCCCGGTGCCCACGCCGGTCAGGAACCGGCAGAGGCCGAAGGTCACGGTGCTGTGGGTCAAGCCTTGCAGGGCGGTGAACACGGCGACGATCACCACGCTCAGCATCAGGGTCCGCACCCGGCCGATCGTGTCGCCGACGATGCCGAAGCAGAAGCCGCCGAGGGCCCAGCCGAGCAGGCCGGCCATGCTGAGCAGCCCGCCGACCCGGCCGATATCGGCCAAGGTCGGGGCGCCGCCCAGCAACTCGGTCACCGCCGGCCGCAGCACCAGCGCAAACAGGTTGAAATCGGTATTATCGAGCGACCAGCCCAGCCACGCGATGAGGAATACCATCCACTGATAGCGGGTGATCTCGCGCAGCCACGCCCATCCGCTGGTCTGGGAGCGGAGTGTCTGTTCCATCGCTGCCTCCTGCACGCATCTCTTTCGGATGCGGTGGGCAGGAGACTAGACGCGGGGGTTATCGCGGCAATCTGTGCCGGACCGCGACGACGTGGTATGGATATGACGCCGACTCGTGGTAGGTGGCGAGGTGATATGGCCGAAAAGTTCAGCATCCGACACTACGATACGATCGGCTCGACCAACGATGAGGCGCGTCGCCTGGCTGCCGAAGGCGCGCCGCATGGCACGGTGCTGCACGCAGACGAGCAGACCGCTGGCCGGGGCCGGCTGTCGCGAGGCTGGTTCAGCCCGCCCGGCAACCTGTATCTGTCAATCTTGCTACGCCTCGGGACGCCGCTTGCCCGCGTCAGCGAGTTGAGCTTCCTGGCGGCGCTGGCGATCGCCGACACGGTCGAGGCGCTGCTGCCGCGCAATATCCGCCCGATGTTGAAATGGCCGAACGACGTGTTGGTGAGCGGCGCCAAGATCGCCGGCATCCTGCTGGAGCAGGAGGCCGATGCAACCATTCTGGGCATCGGCCTCAATGTGCTGCAGGCGCCGGTGAATGCCAGCTACAAAACGACCACCATCGTTGCCAGCGGCGGCATCGCCTCGGTCGATAGCGCGCGCGATATCCTGCTTGATCGGTTAGGCCGGCATCTGCAGGTCTGGCAGGCCGAGGGGTTCGCGCCGATCCGGGCGCGCTGGCTGGAGCGATCATACCCCATCGGGGCGGCGGTCCGGGTGAACGCCCAGCGGCGAGTCGATCGAGGGCATGTTCGGCGGCCTCGACCAGGACGGCGCGCTGTTGCTGGACACGCCGGAGGGACGCCAACGTGTGGTGGCGGGCGACGTCAGCATGGATCAGCCGCCGGTTTGACCGCACCCTTGTTTGACCCGCGCCATGGCCGATGGGCATATTGCCAGGAGTCGAACTCTGAACAGGGGTCCGTTCGAGCGGACGCCGGGTTAGTCCCTGTTCACGATGCGGCCCTAGGATCGGCTTGATGTCCCACTCGATTCTGCCTTTGACACGCTACCGCGTCCTGCAGGTTGGCTCCGGCATTGCATTGGACTACTGCGGCAAGCTGTTCTCCGACTTCGGCGCCGACGTGATCAAGCTGGAGCCGCCGGGTGGCGATGATCTGCGGTCGTTCCCGCCGATCCTGGAGGGCGGCGAAAGCGGGGTTTTCGCCTGGCTGAACACCAACAAGCGCAGTGTGACCGAGACGGCCGAGGCGCTGGCGGCGCTGCTTCCCGGCGCCGATGTACTGCTGGATGGGCGAGCGCTTGGTGCCGGTCATGACACCATGGTGGATGACTTGGCCGCTCCCCGGCCTGTCCATCACCAGCCTCTCCTGGTTCGGCGAAACCGGCCCCTATCGCGACTTCGCGGCGACCGAGGCGACGGTCAGGGCACTCGGCGGCCTGGTCGCGCTGACCGGCCGCGTGGAGGGGCCTCCAACCCTGGCCACTGACGGCCAGTCCGGCATCTTGGCGGGGCTCGCCGCGTTCATTGCAACCGCCGCCGGCCTGTTCGGCCGCGAGTCCGGCAGCCGCCGCTTCTCGGTCAGTGTGCATGAAACCGCCGTCAACGTGGCGGAATACGAGGCGGCCGTCGCTTGGGACGCCGGCGGATCACGCCCGCGCCAGGGGGTCAACCGCTTTGGCCGCAACTACCCCGTCGGCATCTACCCGACGAAGCTCGGCCTGATCGGCGTTACCATCGTCACCCCCGGGCAGTGGCGCGGCATTTGCGCCATGCTGGGCATGCCGGATCTGGCGAAGAACCCGCGCTACGCCGTCAACGTCGACCGACTGACCCACGCGCTGGAGATCGACGCCCTGTTCCAGCCGGTCTGGAACACTCGTACCGCCTTGGAGTGGTTTGAACTGGCGTTGGAGTACAAGCTGCCGCTGGCGGTCGTGCCGAGCATGGCCGAACTGCTGGAACAACAGGTCCACCGCGAGCGTGGCGCCTTCGCTCCGGTGCGGATCGGCGAGGCTGCGTTCGAGGCGCCCGTCCTGCCCCAACACCTGACCCTGACACCGCCTCACGCCGGCGGCACCGCCCCGGGCGCGGGAGAGGACGAAGCCGCGTGGCATGTGCCCGCGACGAAACGTCCCGCTGGCTTGGCGCCCCCCGATACGCTGCCCTTGGCGGGCTTGCGCATCATCGACCTGACCATGGGTTGGGCCGGTCCGACGGCGACGCGTCATCTGGGCGACCTGGGGGCCGAGGTCATCAAGGTGGAGGCCTGCCAATACCCCGACTGGTGGCGCGGCACCGATCTGCGGGCCTCGTTCATCGCCGAACAGACCTACGAGAAGATCCCGTGGTTCCAGCTGATGAACCGCAACAAGCTGGATGTGACGCTGGACCTGACCCACGCCGAGGGCGTGGCGCTGCTGAAACGCCTGGTTGCCGATGCTGACGTCGTGATCGAGAATTATTCCGCCGAGGTGTTGCGCAAACTAGGCCTCGACTATCGCCGTCCTGAACGAGGTCAGACCCGGACTGATCATGCTGTCGATGCCGGCATTCGGGTCGGACAACGCCTGGAGCGCGTGCCGCGGCTACGGATCGACCCTGGAGCAGGCATCCGGCTTGCCGACCCTCACCGGCTTCCCGGATGATCCGCCGACGATGAACCAGACGGCCTATGGCGATCCGGTCGGGGGCTTCAACGCCGCCGCCGCCTTGATGGTCGCCTTGCTGCACCGGCAGGCGACGGGGCAGGGACAGAATATCGACCTGTCGCAGGTGGAGTGCATGCTGCCCCTGGTGGCACCGGCGATCATCGAGCAATCGGCGACCGGCCGCGTCTCGCCGCGCATCGGCAACCGCCATCCGCTGCATGTGCCGCAGGGCTGCTTCCGCTGCGCCGGGGATGATCGCTGGATTGCCATTTCCATCACCAGCGACTCAGCCTGGCGTGCGATGTGCGATTTGCTGTCACGCCCCGATCTGGCGAACTTGACGGCGCGGCAACGGCGCGGGCAGGAAGCCGCTCTGGAGTTGCATATCAGCGACTGGACCGGCGAGCGGGACCCGGATGAGGCGATGACCCTGCTGCAATCGCGTGGCATCGCCGCCGGTGTGGTGCGTTCGCCGTTTGAGTTGGATCGCGACCCGCATCTGCTCGCCCGCGGCTTCTGGCATCGGCGGGACCGGCCCTTCATCGGCATGCACTGGCACTCGTCCTCAGCCTTCCGCGAGGGGCTTGACGCCTATCCCGTACGCCGGGTCGCCCCGACGCTGGGTCAGGACAACGAGGCGATCCTAGGCGGTCGCCTGGGGTTGAACCGGGCGGCGCTGGACCGGCTCGCCGCCGCCGATATCATCGGCACCGTTCCTAAACCACGGCGCGCGCAGAGTGATGCAAATGAGTGAGCCGAGGACCGAGATACGACGGGAGTTCAAGGCGCTCGGCCTGATCTGCTCGGGGCATCTGGTCAGCCATTTTTACTACCTTGTGCTGATCCCGCTGTTTCCCATGCTGCGCGACCACCTGGGCATAGGCTTTGTCGAGCTTGGCTTGGTGCTGACGATGTTCAACGTCGTCAGCGGCATCGCGCAGACGCCGATGGGATATGCGGTGGACCGCTTCGGCGCTCGACGGGTGCTGATTGGGGGACTTGTCCTGGGCGGGCTGTCCTATGTCTCGATCGGGCTGTTTCCGGTGTATTCCTGGATGCTGTGCGCCGCGGTCCTGCTGGGCGTGGCTAACGCGGTGTTCCATCCGGCTGACTACTCGATCCTGGGCTCGGTGATCGAGCCGGCCAGGCTGGGACGGGCCTTCTCCATCCATACTTTCGCCGGCTACCTGGGCAGCGCGATCGCGCCGATCCTGATGCTGCTGGGCGCCAGGGCCTGGGGATTTCAGGCCGCCATCGTCGTGGCCGGCGTCGCGGGGATTGTGGTCGCGGTTCCGCTGTGCTTCGCGGGCTGGCTGGATCGTGCGGCAGCCGACAGCGTGCCGGCAGGCGACCAGTACATCCCACTGCGGCGATTGCTCACACCGGCGGTGATAAGCCTGGTTATATTCTTCATCCTGCTGAGCCTCAGCAGCGGTGCGTTGAGCAACTATTCAGCCGTCGCCTTAGTCATGATGTATGGCGTATCGCTATCGGTTGCGAACCTGGCATTATCGGCCTTTCTATTCGCCACCGCCCTGGGCGTGCTGGCCGGCGGCGTGGTGGCCGATAGGACGCGACGACATGGCGATGTCGCGGCCTACTGCTTTGGTGGCGCCGCGGTGCTCATCCTGCTGGTCGGCATGGTCAATCTCGGGTCCGTGCTGCTGATCGGGGCTATGGCGGGCGCCGGTTTCCTGTCCGGCATGATCGCTCCATCGCGCGACATGCTGGTACGCGCGGCGTCGCCGCCTGGGGCGTTCGGCCGCGTGTTCGGGATCGTCACGACCGGGTTCAACATCGGCGGCACGGTCGGACCTTTGATCGGCGGCTGGATCATGGACCACGATCTGCCGCGCTGGGTGTTCTTCTCCTCCGTCCTGTTCATGGCCATGACGTCGGTCATGGCGCTGGCGAGCGACTGGCGGTCTCGGCGTCGCGCCGCACTGGCGGCGGCACCTTCATAGGAGCATACCGCATGGCCGCCTTGCCCGAAGCCGATGCCGCGACCCGCGCTTGGTTCCTTGAATGGCTGGAGGCATTTTCAGGCCACGTCCGCGCGGTGGATTACGCGGCGGCGCGACCGCTGTTCCACCCGGACATCTTGGCGTTCGGAACACACCAGGATGTGCTTCCCAGCCTGGAGGCATGGGTGAACACCCAGTGGGACAACGTTTGGCCGAAGACGGACGATTTCCGCTTCGACCTGGCGGCGACTCATGTGCTGGTGTCGGATGACGCCAGTTTGGCCATCGTGGTGGCGCCGTGGACCAGCACCGGTTTTCATCCCGATGGGTCGCGCTTTGACCGGCCGGGCCGAGCGACGATCGTCTTCCATAAGGAAGTCGGAAGGTGGATCGGCGTGCACTCACACTTGTCGCTGAATCGCGGCGTACCACAGACGAGCCACGGCAATCGGCCGGTCAAGACCCGATAGATTGTGCCGCGCTGGAGTGAGAACACGCCAACCGGGATGGCTTAAGGAAAACCGTTGATCGCGGCCTTGCGGATCGTGTCTGCTTGGCGCTGATAGTCCGCGGCCCTTTCCTCAAATTGCCTGGCGCTCAATACGCGCCCTCGCCGCTTGGCATCGGCAGCCATTTTGACTAGCAACGTATGCCGCTCCTCCAGGGTGCGAAGGGCAATGCCGATTGCCTCGGCTAGAGCGGCCTCTTGTTGCTTGTCGAGCGCGTCGGCGGTGTAGGCATGACCGATTTGGCAACGAAATCGCAAGCGCGCTGGTTCGATGATTTCGGATAGGACCCCGCCGCAGGACGGGCAGGATAGCGCAACAGGAGAGGCGATCTCAGCCACCATGTCCGTGGTGCTGGGCCGCCCGGCGGCAATCTGGACCTCCAGGGCGATGTCCCCTGGAACAGGATGCGCGGACGACGCAGGCTCCGTTGCAAGCTGGGCAAGCACTTGGGCCATCTTGCCAGCGGCAGCGCGGTAATCAATGTCGCAGGTATCGAGCGCATGGCGCGGCATGTCATTGGCCTCGGCGTCGGCCGGGTCTTGCACAAGAGTGATGCCACCGCACCGCTTCACGGCCGCCAAACCGGCAGCCCCGTCATCCAGCAATCCTGATAGAACCACGCCAATGACCTGTGGCCCATAGCTCAGGGCGGCCGACCGGAACAGTGGATCAATTGCCGGTCGAGCCATATTCTCGCGCGGCCCGTTCCCTAGCTTGATGATGCCATTATCCACCAGAAGGTGATGCCCGGCAGGGGCAACATAGGCTCGGCCGTTTTCGATGATGTCGCCTTCGGCTGCCGTTTTGACGGTCATCGGGCTGACCGAATCCAAAATTTCAGCCAACCTATCCTGGCCGTCTGAGGCAATGTGCACGACGATCAACACCGCTGCCGGTAAATCGGCCGGGAGATCAGCAAAGATCTGCTTCAGAACCTCTAGTGCGCCGGTTGAACCGCCAATGGCTATAATATCATGGGTACTCACATCCACCTCCTGTTCAGTCGGAGGTAATGCGCCTTCCCGCGAATTCGCCCTAAGGAGCAAATCACTTATCCGGGCCGTTCCCGAGCTTGTGAACCACAGTGGCGCAGCAGTCCTGATTTGAAATGCAAGCAGATTGTGCAGTAATACAGCGGATGGAGGCGCCGCGGCGTCCCCATCGCGTGGATCAACTACTTGCCGGCGCCGCCGCCCGGCCCGCCACCGACGCCGCCACTGGTCTTGGCAGACGACGAGTTCGTCGCGTCGGCGCCGACGCTGCTGTTTGATCCTGGCACGACGGTGCGGCCGGTCGATCCAGGCGCGTAGTTTCCGGCCGGACTCGACGCTCCGGGTGGCTTGGCGTTGGCATCAGCCGTGCTTAGTCCTGACGCCGCGTTATTATCTGCCGTGCCAGGGGCGGCAGTCATGGTTTTATTGGTGCCGTAGTTGCCGGTGGGGTTGCTTTGCGCCAGCGCGCCGACAAGCGGCATTGCCACCAGCGAAGTTGCCAAAATCAGAAACCGATAATTCAACGTCATTGGAGTTTCATCCTTTGGAACACTCGCATGAAGGTTCATGCGATTACGCAGCTAGAACGCGGTGCCCCCCGGGTCGGGTTTGCCTGCCGCGGCGCGATATCACGCAGAATCAACTGAATGCAGAACCGCAACTGGAAAATCGGCTAATAACGACTCCAGCGGCAGTTCGGTGCCGACCTCTGTCATTGCGCCACCGCCGAACAGCGACGCCATCTGGCGGCCGTGCAAGTGATCCGGCAGGCATGACGGCATTGCCATGCAAAGCCGCTGTCTGGAACAGCAATCGGTCGTCAGATTGAAGCAGCCCGTGAACCAGGCGTGGCACAACGACGATCAGCGCCGCGTCGGCGCTTGATTGCGCGCAAACGCGACGATCCGGTCGCGCATAGGTCCGTGCACGGACAAGGGAACATAACCGCCGCGGGCGAACAGGTCCGGCGAATGCTGGCGCTGGTGCAGGATCTTCCGTATCGTCCACTGCTTGATCCGTCCGTCGCGCCAGCTTGGCAAAAGAAAGTCGGGACCAGGGTCTTCTTCTAGCGCGGCGCGACGAGCGGCATAATCCACCGGTCGGCGATTATCCGGGTCGACCAGACTGAAATCCCAGAATTCCGTGCCCTGGTAGAAATCCGGCATACCCGGAACGGTCATCTTCAACGTTGCTTGCACCAGATCCATTCACCGCGCCGGCTGGTGCAATGTGGTTGACAAACGATCGAGCCACGCCGCGGAACGTGCTTTCCGGCGAGAACAGATGAAACAGGAAATCGCGAGCCACCGCCTCGTAATCCTGATCAGGCGCGGTCCAGTCAGTCCGCAGCTTGGCTTCGCGGAGGGCTTTTTCCTGCCATCCGGCGAGCCTTTTGGCGAATTCCTGGCAGTGGTGCTGGTCTGCCGGGTCCAGGGTCAGCGGCCAAGCACCGACGATCATTTGATAGAGCATGACCTCATCGGCTGGGTCCGGCCGAGGCGTGGTAGCAGGCAACAGGCGGCATTGGGCGAGAAAGTCGGCCCACTCATCGGGATTCTCGCTCAAAACCGCCAGGCGAGCACGAAGATCTTCGCCGCGCTTGTGGTCGTGCGTCGCGGTGGCCAGCATCGCGTCCGGAAAGCTGGCGAGCCGGTCGGCGCAAGCCTGGTGGAACGCCTCAGGCGAGCAGCCGAGGCGGGCGGCGTCGAAACCGACGTCGTTGCGGGACAGCAGACGGCCGTAGCGGTAGAATGCGGTGTCTTCGACGGCTTTCGCCGCGACGGGCGCGCTGAGCTGCTGGAACAGGGTCCCGGCGAGCCTATATTGGGCGAAGCTCCGGCGGTCGGCTTCCTGACCGCCCAACCAGCGGTCCAGCTGATCCAATACCGTATGCATGGATTTGGCAGACGCCGCCTTCGCAGCCGCGAGCGCCTTGGCGAAGGCGGCCTGATCGCCAGCCGATCGTTTCTGGCCAGCATCATAGCCGCGATACACCGGATAGTGCGACAGAAGCGCGATCAGGCCACGCCGGATCGAAGCGGCCGAGGTGTCGCGGGTCGCCGGATCGGACCAAGCGATACGGTGCAGCGCGGTGGTGACGGCACGCATCGAGGCGTCGAAGGCTCGCTGCAGGATCTCCTGGCGGGCGGACACTTCCTCGGCTTCAAAGTAAGCGGGACGCTGGCTGGTGGCATGCCATAGATCGGCCAGCGCCGCCTCGCTGGACGCGTCGTGCTGCAGCGCGCTGACCTCGTTCATGAAGTCGTAGCCGCTGGTGCCATCGACGCCCCAATCTGTCGGCAGCCGCTCCCCAGCACCCAGGATCTTCTCGATGACAAGATAGGCTCGGCCTTGCGCCGCGCCGGAAGGACGTTGCGGCTCCAGTTCATCCAGGCGTTGGCGCAACTGCCGGCAGTAAGCAGGCGGATCCGACAGGCCGTCGACATGATCGACGCGGAAGCCGTCGATCAGTCCCTCGGCGTAGAGGCGGAACAAGGTGGCGTGGGTTGCCTCGAACACCTCCGGCACTTCAATGCGCAGGCCAGCCAGACCATTGATATCGAAAAACCGCCGCCAGTTGATTTCGTCCCCGGCGGTACCCCACCATGCCAGCCGATAATGTTGCCGCTCGAGCAATTCGTGGATCAGCGATCGGCCGCTTGGGTTGGCTGGGTCAAAGGACTCCAGGCCGCATTCCCCGATATGGGCATACTCGGTCGGATCGACCGGAAAAATCGTGTCGAAATAGCGAACCACCGGCTCCCCGGACGGCGTCTCGGTCACCCGGATGTCGCCGTCTGCAAGAGCTTCGCCATACGGCTTTCCCAGGAACGGGGCCAGCACCTTGCCGCGCAGCGTGGGATCGTCACTCTCCCAGTCGATGTCGAAGAACTTGGCGTACGGGCTGCATCGGCCGCGGCGCAGCACGTCGGTCCACCAGGGATTGTCGGAGGCGCCGACGGCCATATGGTTGGGAACGATATCGACAATCAGTCCCAGTCCAGACGCGCGCAAAGTGGCGACGAAATCGCGCAGTCCGGACTCACCACCGAGTTCCGGATTGACGGTGGTTGGATCGATCACGTCATAGCCATGGATCGAGCCCGCGCGCGCGGTCAGGATCGGCGAGGAATAGACATGGCTGATCCCCAATTCGACGAGATAAGGCACCAGCGCGGCCGCATCGGAGAAGGTGAAATCCTTGTGCAACTGCAGCCGCATCGTCGCCCGCGGCCGGCTTGAAATGACACCGGCGGACGCGGATGGGGTCATTGCCGAGGTCTTTCGGATGCCACGGCTTCGACACGGCGAGCCACCGCCTCCTGCTCCAGCACGGCATCGGCCGGAAGCGGCAGCCGGCGGCGCCAGTTGGGGTGGGCGTCCACCGTGCCGGGCAGGTTCGGCTGTTCCTCCTGACCCAGCAGGTCCTCCATCGGGATCAGGGACAGCGGGACTTCGGTCTTGGCAATGAACTTGACCGCGGCGTCGACGACGCGATCGGTTTCATCCGGTGAGGGCACCGGACCTTCCGAAACGTGCTCACGCACGAAAGCATTCCATAGCTTTGGCCGGTCCAGGTCGCGTTCGTGCCTTATGGTGTCCGGATCGATCCCTTCGCCCAGCCGCCCATGTTCCTGACGCAGATCGATGTCGCTGCCTTTCCACCAGCCGGCGACCGTCGGCAGATCATGGGTGGAGGTCATTGCCACGGCACTGTTGCCCCAGTGGCGCGACGGCAGAAAGCTTGTCTGAGCGTCACGTTCGAACCAGAGGACCCGCATGCCGTGAACGCCGCCTTGTTCGAGCATGTCGTGGAAGCCTTCCGGGACCGTCCCAAGGTCTTCGCCGATGACGACGACGTTGTGCCGGACCAACTCCAGCGCCAGCAGGCGCAGCAGGTCGATCACCGGATAGCTCAGATAGGCACCATCCGCCGGTGAGGCACCCTCCGGCGTCAGCCAAAGCCGGCTAAGCCCCATGGCATGATCCACCCGGATGCCGCCGACGTTGCGCATGCCGGCGCGCAGCGTGGCGATAAACGGCGCGAAACCATGCTCTTCCATGGCCCGGGGCGAAAATCCGGTCAGGCCCCAATCCTGCCCGCGTGGGTTCAACAGGTCGGGTGGCGCGCCGATCGTCAGCCCCAGGAGGATGTCGTTCTGCCGGCTCCAGGCCTGGCTGCCGGCCGGGTCCATGCCGACCGCGATATCGCCAATCAGGCCGATCCGCATGCCGGCGTCGCGTGCCTGAAGCTGCGCCGCAACCAGCGAACGGTCGGTGATCCATTGCAGGAACTGATGGAACAGCACGGCTTCCGCATTGGCCTCGGCGAATGACTGCACCGCGGCGCTGCGTGGATTGCGCAGGTCGATCGGCCAGGCGCGCCATTCCCGATCGGGCCAGCGAGCGGCCTGCAAGGCCTCGAAGCAGGCATGTTCAAGCAACAGCGGTCCCTGTGCGGCGCGAAACCGCGCGAAGTCGGCACCCAACGCCGCGTCCCAGTCAGGGCCATCCAGGAAAGCCTCGAACAGCTTGCGCAGGACAGCGTATTTCGCCGCCGACGCGGCCGGCCAGTCGATCAATCCGTTGTTCGGCGTCGCCCGATCGACGGCGACCTGCTCGACGACGGCCGCATAGGCGGCTTGACCGAACACCAGCTCCGGCGCGGCATGCAGCGGGTTGAGGAACAGCCGGCTAGAGGGCGAGTATGGTCCGAAATGGCTCGGGTCAGCCGCATAAAGCGCATGCATCGGACTGAGAGAAATCGCGTCGGCGCCCTTCTGCCCCGCCGACCGCGCCAAATCGGCCGCTCCACCCAGGTCGCCGATGCCGAGATCACCCTGATGGGGGAGCCCATACAGTTGTGCGGACAATCCCCACAACCTGGCATCCGGAACCACATCCTCGATCGAACGGCAGCGCGCGGGGGCGACCGCCAGAACGATCTCCCGATCCTCGACCCGCAGCCGATGGTAGCCAATTTCAGCGATGGCGGGAATTCGCAGCCGGCCGCGTGCGGGGAGCAATGAGATGGCGCGTGTCTCACCGCGTTCCAGCATCAATTCGGCGGGTTGGGCTTCATTGCCGCCGACATCCAGCCGGGTTGGACGACCCGCCACCGCGGTAATCAACGGCGGCAGGTCAGCCAGGCTGCTCCGCTTGGTCAGAAGACGGCGGCTGGCCGATAATTCCCTGCTCGTGTCAGCCGGCAAACCCAGCGCGGCGAGCACGCGACGCAGCACCGGAGGCAGAACGATATGCGGATTTCCCGCGTAATCCAGCCATTCGACGGCGATGCCCACACGGCGTGCGAGGTCGCGAAGCACGTCATCACTCATGTGACAGTCTCCAGATACGCGCGTGTCGATGGCCCGATCAAGTCCGCGTCGTGCAGGTCGGGTCCGTTATCGGCCGGCGGAAACAACAATCGGCCAGGCGGCCGATCGAACCGCACCGTATCGGCGGCCAAGTTGGTAACGATCGTCAGCTTCGCGCCGTCGCCAAGCCGCCATCTCGCATGCACGGCTTTTTGTCCGATCACTTCGGCCGACATCGAGGTGGTGCCAAGAAGCCGTGGCACAATCTCGGTCATGCGCAAGGCGATTAACCGCTGGTAGAGCGCGAACCGCTCATCGGCGTCGGACGCGTCCGGATGCGGCACCGAGGCGGCGAAGGTATCGGCGGCATTCGGGTCGGGGATGCGCTTGCGCTTCTCGGGGTCGGCGAATTCGGCGAAGCCGGCGAACTCCTGCCGGCGGCCTTCGCGCACCGCTTCGGCCAGCTCATTATGATGGTCGGTAAAGAACAGGAACGGTGTTGTCGACGCGGTCTCCTCGCCCATGAAAATCAGCGGGATCTGCGGACATAGCATCTGCAGCACGATGGCAGCGCGCAATGCCGCGGGCGATGTCAACGTCGTCAGCCGCTCGCCGAACGCACGATTGCCGATCTGGTCGTGATTCTGCAGGAACAGGACATGCGCATGCGGCGGCAGGCCGGTGCAGGCCTCACCGCGTGTGCGACTTCAGATAGGGTGAATAGTCGCCTTGATAGACCCAGCCCTCGCGCAGGACGCGCGCCAGCTTCGCGGCTGCCTGGTCGGCGTAGTCGGCGTAGTAGCCGCCGGTCTCATCCGTCAGCAGCACGTGCAGCACGTTGTGTGCATCGTCGTTCCACTGCGCATCGACAGCCTTGCGCAGGTGGGAGGCGTTGTTGTGGTGCTCGAGGATCAGATGGACGTGGCGGTCTGACGGCAGCGTGGCACGGACTGCTTCAGCCATCTCCTCGATCCAGTCCTGTTCCTGGATCGCGTGCACGGCATCGAAGCGAAGTCCGTCGAACCGATAGTCCATCAACCACATCAGGACGTTGCCAGTGAAATAGTTACGTACCTCCGGACGGCGAAAATCGATCGCCGGTCCCCAAGGTGTGTTGACATCGTCGCGGAAGAACTGCGGCGCATAGGCGGCCAGGTAGTTTCCATCGGGCCCGAAATGATTGTAGACCACGTCGAGGAACATCATCAAGCCAAGCCCGTGAGCGGCATCAATGAGGGTCTTCAGCTCTTCTGGCGTGCCGTAGGCGCTGTCGATCGCATAGGGCAGTACGCCGTCGTATCCCCAGTTCCGTTGGCCGGGAAAATCATTGATCGGCATCAATTCGATCGCGGTGACGCCGAGCTGCCGCAGGCGGGGAAGGTCGGCCTGGATGCCGCGGAATCCGCCTGCCGCGCCGGCATGCACTTCGTAGATAACGGCTTCGGGCCATGGCCGCCCGCGCCAAGCCTGATGCCGCCAATCAAAATCGTCGGATACGACGATGCTGGCGTCGTGCACGTCGGGTGCTTGTTGCCGGGAGGCCGGGTCTGGAACCAGCAACCCGTCCGACAGGCGGAAGCGGTATCGCGTGCCGGCCGGAACGTCGGCGTCGGTTTCGAACCAGCCATCGGGGGACCGGGCCATTGGCAGCAGGTCGCCCGCCTCGATTGCGACCGACACGGTTTCCTGCGCCGGCGCCCATAACCGAAATCGGACTCTGCCTGTATCCAGCCGCGTAGTATAACAACCACGCGAGGAGGGTTCGCCACCGCTGATTTTACCCAATTCCCACCTCAAAGCGTAGAGTGCGGTTCGCTGTCGGATGAGCGCGCTCGCCTCAGTTTGCGCGGTCTTGGCGCAGCCCGATTCCATCCGACACCGGTTGATTTACCACCAACGGGTTAGCCGGGGTTTTGTTCCGCCGTTCGTCTCGGATTCGGTCATTTCCCAGCCAACGCTATTGTGAGCGCATTCAGGGCGAGACGACAACCGCACGCTGTGCGTGATCGGCAGTACGCTTAGGTTTGATTGCGGTCCAGGCGCAAAGCTGCCGTGGCGGGAACGCCGGGACGAAACAAGGTTGCAGCGGACGTCGTGGGCGGTATGGGTGCGACAGGCGGGCGCAGGCCAGCCTTGCGCCTGAGCTGCGCAGTCTCAGTCGGCTACCCCACGTACGCCGACCATGCGTAAAGCCAGTCCGGCCATCTTCTCACCGACCTCATTCACCGTCAGACGGCCGTTGTCTCGATGCCATGTATAGGCCCAGCTAACCATCCCACCGATCGCCAATGCGGCGACGCTGACATCGGGGACGATGAATTGGCCCGAATCGGAGCCCTCCTGGAGAAGCTGGCTGAGCACCTTGTCAAACCGCTTGCGCAGGGCGTTGATCTCCTCGAGGCCAGCTTTGGACAGATGCTTCTCCTCGCGAAAGTACACCGCGATATTGGCTTGCCGCTGTAGCACCACCTTCGTGAAGGCGATGACGCCGGCGTGTAACCGGTGTGTTGCCGTCCCGTTGCCGGCGGCGGCCTGGGCGATGGCCGCCAGCGACATCTCGATGGTGGGGCGGCAAATCGCTTCCAGCAACTCCACCTTGCTGCGGAAATGCGTGTAGATAAACGGCTTCGTGACCCCTAATTCGGTGGCAATGTCGTCAAGGGTCGTGCCGCTGAAGCCGCGCTCATAGAAGAGTTTGACAGCCTCCTCCAGAATCCGCTCTCGCTTGTAAGCGAGGATTTCATTACGCATGCTGCTACCAGAAAGTACCAGTAGAGTAATCTAGTGATCGGTGCTGGTCTTGCAAAGCGGCCGGTGCTGCACGCCGTGCCGGGCCGCGCCGGCGGCTTGTTCGGCTGAAACGCGACAGCTTGACCAGGACCGGCGCTAAACCCGATCGCCACGGCGATCGAAAGCTGCATGAAATTCCTTGAAGCGCAGCTTTAACGAAGTGCCTAGAGTGGCGCTATACAGACTTCTTCAGGACGGGCGAAGCCTTGAACCGGACCGTCTTGCCGGCCTTTACCTTGATCGATGCACCGGTGCGTGGATTCAATCCTTTCCGAGCCCTGGTCTTGCGTACTGTGAAGGTGCCAAAACCTGGCAAGGTAAACTTACCGGCCTTCTTGAGTTCCTTTACGATGGCATCGATAAGCTCGCCAGTTGCACGGTTGGCTGCCGCTCCGGTCAACTCAGCCGACTGCTGGATGACCTTGGAAATAAATGCTTTGGACATTCAAGCCTCGCTCTCGCATTGGTGACTATTGATGCAGCAATCCGACAATCGCTGCCTTGTGCTATGAGTTTGGCCGGTTCGTCAACCAAATTGCGGCTTCATTGCAACGATTCGACCGGATTCGAGCCAGTTCAGGTGTGGGAATTGCCAAAATAATCGAACAGGGCTGTATTGTTGACGCTCTGTCGGGTCGCAAGCCCGGATTCCGGCCAATAAACAGATAGCGACGGCACCCGGGTTTAGCGAATCGGCCGCCAGCCTGGCGGGAGCCGGTGCCCGTTGCGGTAGTCTTTCCGATAGACGTTGGGCCGTGGCGGCGTGCCCGACAGGCTGCCAGGGTGCCGCACCAAGCCGAGCAACATCGCCTTCAGAAGCCAGATATCGTGCAACACCGTCGCCAGATCGCGCTGGGCCTCTCGATGCGTCAGCTCGGTTACCATGCTGGCGGCTGGCGTCACCCAGCCGTCCCGGCGGCGGGCGCCATGGACATCGATCATTTCGTGCATGTCGCGCAATCCGCCGAACGCGGGCTGTTCGACATGGTGTTCCTGACCGATGGGGTCGCTTTGCGGCAGCGCGACGAGCCGCCTGGTTCGCGCTGTTGCTCCAATTAGAACGTCGAGTTGGAGCCACTGACGCTGCTATCGGCCGTGGCAATGATGACGCACCATGTCGGCCTGGTTGCCACCGCCTCCACCACCTATAACGAGCCGTATCATGTCGCCCGCGAATTCGCCCGGCAGCTTTATCAGGGTGTGAGGGACCTTTCCATGACGCGGCCGGTGATCCTGTGGCGATTGTTGCCGTGCCTGACCGCGCTCTGTGCAACGGTCTCCATCGCGTCGGCGGAGACTGTGTTGAACGTGGCGGCGTCGGCCGATCTGGTGACGCTCGACCCGACCGGCACGGCGTCGCCAATTGTCTATACGCATGGCTTTCTTTTCTACGACACATCGTTCGCGCCGGACGAGGAGCTGGGTATCCGTCCGCAAATGGTCGGCGATGAGGCGGTCTCCGCCGGCAAACTCAGCTATACGCTGACATTGCGCCCGGGACTGACATTTCACGATGGCAGCCTGGTGACGGCGCGCGACGTAATCGCCTCGCTGCAGCGTTGGATGAGCCTCGACATCGTCGGGCGCACCATGGCGGTTGACGTGCAGTCAATGACCGCCATGGACGCAAATACGTTCACTATCGCACTGAAGCGTCGGTTCCCGGTCGAGCAGGCGCTGGCCAATAGCGGCAGCGGATTGCCGGTGATCCTGCGCGAGAAGGAGACGTCGGCGGGTCCAATCGCCCGCAACACAGCGGTTATCGGATCGGGTCCATTCCGATTCGTTGCCGACGCGTGGCGGCCTGGCGACAAGGCCGTCTATGAATGGTTTGCTGGCTATGTGCCGCGTAATGAGCCGCCAAACGGCCTTGCCGGCGGCACGAGGTCCCAATACCCCCCGCGCGCAGCGCCCATCTTGCCTGCTCCGTGCCCTCGCTCTGCCTCGCCTGCTGCTCTGTGTTAAAGCCTTACGGCCGTTGCAAGCGCACGAACCAGGCGATCATCCCCCGATCCGCTCGCTCAGCCTGTCTGGTGCGACACGCTCATGCGATGTGCTGATGGCAACAGAGCAAGAAAAGGGCTTTAACACGAAGAAGTAGGCGAGGACGATGGAGGGCACGGAGCAGGTAAGATACAGCGCTTCGCGCGGCGGATCTCGTTGGGCGGGCGACTATCTCCCATCACAGGTTCCGCTGTAATCTCGCGGCTTGGGTGTTCGCCGATCAGGGGTCAATCCGTGGCGTTTGAACACCGGCAATATCTGCGACGCGGCGTACTAAACCGCGTCCAGTTTGGGAATCATACTCTTGCGCGTTCGACCAAAGACGCCACTCGCCATGGGCTTCCTTGCGGTGGGCCGTCGGAACCAGGAGTGTCAGACTGGATGCGGCCTTTAACAAGAAAATGGGTGATAGGGGGACGAGGTGCTCAATCCCTGAAGTTTCACCGAAGGCGAGTCAGGTGCTGGCGGCCGGCGTGGAATGTCCTGGACGTTCTCGCGGCGGCGTTTGGGGAAGTCGAAGGGATTGGAACCACAGATGAACACGGATGAACACGGATAGGAAGCGGAACCAGGTCCGACATTGCTGGGTCCTGAACCTTTATCTGTGTTCATCCGTGTTCATCCGTGGTTGCTTATTGCTAACCGCGTCCGGTTTGGGAACCATCATCCCGCTTCTTCGACCAAAGACGCCGATGGTCACCGGCTCCCTCACCCATGAGCGGACGGAACCGCGGATCTCGAACTGGACCCAGTTTAGTGATTGTTGCGGGACTCGCCGCGGGTTTCGATCACGTTCAGGAACAAGGTCGCCGGCTCCAGACAGGCGCCGCTGCCCAACTGGCCGGCCATCGAGCGGTAGATCTCCTCCCATGGCGTCATGCTGACCAGTTTGGGTGGGGTCCAGGCCGCCTTGCGGGCCTGCAAGGCGCCTTCCGGCAACAGCACGTCCACGCTGCGGCGATTCAGGTCGATCCTGATCCGGTCGCCGGTTTGCAGCAGTGCGAGGCCGCCGCCCACCGCGGCCTCGGGCGACACATTCAGGATCGAGGGCGAGCCCGAAGTGCCCGACTGGCGCCCATCGCCCATTGTCGGCAGCGTCATGATGCCGCGCTTCAGCAGCGCGGCGGGGGGCTGCATGTTGACCACCTCGGCGCTGCCGGGATAGCCGACCGGGCCGCAGTTGCGGATGATCAGCACGGATTGGTCCTCGACGCCGAGGTCGGGATCCTCGATCCGGTGGTGGTAGTCTTCCGGACCTTCGAACACGATGGCCTTGCCCTCGAAGACGTTCGGGCGGTCGGGATTGGACAGGAAGCGCGCGCGGAAATCCTGGTCGATGACGCTGATCTTCATCACCGCGCTGTCGAACAGGTTGCCGGACATGACAACGTAGCCGGCGGCTGCCAGTAGCGGGTTGTCATAGGAACGAATGACCTCCCGGTCGCCGTCCGGCGTGGAGGCCAGGTCTTCGGCCAGGGTGCGGCCGGTGACGGTGCGGACCTCGCCATGCAGCTTGCCGGCGGCCAGCAGTTCCTTCATCACCGCGGGCACCCCGCCGGCGCGGTGGAATTTTTCGCCGAGGAAGCGGCCCGCGGGCTGCAGATCGACCAACAGGGGGATCTCGGGGCCAAGGCGCTGCCAGTCGTCAAGATCGTGCTCGACGCCCATGTGGCGGGCGATGGCCACCATGTGGATCGGGCAGTTGGAGGAGGCACCAAGGGCGGCGGCGGCAACCACCGCGTTCTCGAACGCGTGCTTCGTCATGATGTCGGAGGGGCGGAGGTTCTCCCGCACCATGCCGACGATGCGCTTGCCGGTTTCGTATGCCATCCAACCGCGTTCCCGATGTGGTGCCGGGATCGCCGCGCAGCCTGGCAGCGACATGCCGAGCGCCTCGGCCAGAGAGTTCATGGAGGTGGCGGTGCCCATGGTGTTGCAATGGCCAACCGAGGGGGCTGACGAAGACACCATCTGCATGAACTCGTCGTAGCCGATCTTTCCCTCGGCGAAAAGTTTGCGACCTTCCCAGATGATGGTGCCGGAGCCGGACAGGCGGCCTTGCCACCAGCCGTCCAGCATCGGGCCGCCGGACAGCACGATGGCGGGGATGTTCACCGTGGCCGCACCCATCAGGCAGGCGGGCGTGGTCTTGTCGCAGCCGGTGGTCAGCACGACGCCGTCCAGCGGATAGCCGTGCAGGATTTCCACCAGCCCGAGATAGGCGAGGTTGCGATCCAGTGCCGCGGTGGGACGCTTGCCGGTTTCCTGGATCGGGTGAATAGGGAATTCCAGCGGCACACCGCCGGCGTCGCGAATGCCGTCACGGACCCGGCTGGCCAGCTCGATGTGGTGGCGGTTGCAGGGCGAGAGGTCGGAGCCGGTCTGCGCGATGCCGATGATCGGCTTGCCGCCGCGCAGTTCCTCGGGCGTGATGCCGTAGTTCATGTACCGCTCGAGATAGAGCGCGGTCATCGCCGGGTCGGCGGGGTCGTCGAACCAACGGCGGGATCGCAGGCGCTTGTCGCCACTGGTGCTTTGGGTGACCATGACGCGTTCCTTCTCCCTTGTGGGTCTATTGCGGCGGACTGTGTGGGGACGCCGGGGCGATGGTCAAGCGTATGGTTGACGGCGGGACCGGCACCGGCCGCGCTCTCTGATAGGACTGGGCCAGCGGCAATGCTATCTGCCGGTTGGCATACCACGGAGGGTGAAAACATGTTCGGTCCGGTGTTTCACCTGCAGCCCCTGGGGCGGCTGGCAAACCTCATGATCGCCTACATGGTCGCGCTGAAGTTCACCGACATGGTCGGCGACTGCCGGATTTCCAACATCAGCATCCCTGCCTGGGGGATCCACCATCCGCCGGTGGCCTCCCTCGGGCCAACCGCGGTCGAGCGACGGGAGCAAAAAATTGATCTGCCGGCGCTCGCCGAGCAGGTGTTGTCCGGCCAGATCAGGCGCGTCGAATGGACCGGTTTCGGCCAGCGGATGGAGCAGTTCCTGCCGCGGGAGCACTACCAGAACGTCTTCGTCTCGCCGTTCAAGGCGCCGATGGGCTACGGTCCCGAATACATCGTCTGTCCGGTCCGCGCCGAGGACATCCTGCACGGCCCAAACCCTGAATACGTGCTGACCCCGGTGGAGTTCTATCGAGATATCACCGACATGACCGGCCTGATGCCCGTGTTCATCGGCCAGACCCACCCGAACCCCTATATGGACCGGATCAGGGCGACGTTTCCCAACGCGATCGTTCGTCAACCCCAGGACGATCCGCTGGTTGATTTCGAGACGATCCGGCAGTCCACTAATGTCGTCATTGGTGTTTCGACTTATTCCTGGCTCGCGGCCTGGTTGTCGCGCACAGCCAAGAACATCTACCTGGCGGTCAGCGGCTTGTTCAATCCGATGCAGAAGACCGACGTGGACTTGCTGCCGTTCGGCGATACTCGGTTCAAATTCTTTCTTTTCCCAATCAATTACGCCGTACCGCTGGAACGCCATGCCGAACTGCACCGCCGTATAGCGCCGTATTGGCGGCTGATGCCGCATGAACCCCTGCGCCGGCAATTCGCCGACGCGCCACGCTTCGCGCGCGACCTGGACCAGGCCCTCGCTCTGTTCGATGAGGCCTTCTACCTGGGGGCGAACGGGGACGTTGCCGCTGTGGCGCGGAACATGGAGCCAGGCTTCGCTCGCAGGCACTATGCCGAACATGGTTTTGAGGAACGGCGCTTGCCGATGCGGCTCGATCCCGTGTGGTACGCCAGCCAGTATCCGCTTGCCGCGTTCGAGGTCGCGCAGGGTGATTACGCCGAGTTCGCGCATCATTATATGGCGATCGGCAAAGCCCGCGGCTATCATCCCGTACCGCCGGGCAGCGCATCGTAACATCAAAAGCACGGCCCGACCGGCGACCAGCCATCCTGCTCATGCATTCAAAATAAGGCGTGATCCCATTCGGCTCTGGTGCCCCATCCCACCCAGGCTCACAATTCCCCAGGCCGAGAATCAGCACGGGAGGACCCCACGATGAAGATCACCGGTGTCGAGACCCACTGGACCCAAACGCCCTTCGACATGGGCGGCAAGCCCGCCGTCATGGCCGGCCTGAACTGGCAAACCATGAACACGGTCTGGCTGCGCGTCCTCACCGATGCCGGGATCGACGGTTGGGGTGAGGCTTTCGGTCATGGCACCGCCGCCGCTGCCCTGACGGTGCTCGACACCCAACTTGCCCCCGCCGTTCTGGGCGAGGATGCCCGCGACATCGCCGGCCTGCGCCAACGGCTGGCGAAGGCCTTTCACCTCTATGGCCGCAATGGCGCGCACGTCTTCGCTCTCTCGGCGCTGGACATCGCCTTGTGGGATATCGCCGGCAAGGCGGCGAACCAGCCGCTGTGGCGCATGCTGGGTGGCTCACCCGCCGAAACCCTGACCTGCTACGCCAGCTTGCTGCGCTACGGCGAGGCGAGCCAGGTTGCCGCCGCCTGCGAACGCGCTGCTGCCCGCGGCTATCGCGATGTCAAGCTGCACGAGATCACGACACCGGAAATCGCTGCCGCCCGGGAAGCGCTGGGCGACGCGGCGAAGCTGATGGTCGACGTTAACTGTCCTTGGACTGTCTGGCAGGCGCTGGACATGGCGCGCGAACTGGAAGACCTCGACTTGACCTGGCTGGAGGAACCGGTCTGGCCGCCCGGCGATCATGAGGGCCTCGCCCGCGTCCGCCTGGAGGGAGGCATCCCGATCGCCGCCGGGGAAAATGCCGCCGGGCTGCACGATTTCCGGGCGGCCTTCGAGGCCGAGGCGCAGGACATCGCGCAGCCCAGTGTGATCAAGATCGGCGGTCCCTCGGCCATGGTGGAAATTGCCGCCCTGGCGAAAGCATTCGACGTGCGGCTGGTGCCGCACAACGCCTATTTCGGCGCCGGCTATCTGGCGTCGCTGCACGTCAACGCGGCGCTGGCTCCGGATGCGCCGTTCGAGCGGCTGTTCGTCGACCTGGAGGCGAGCCCGTACCACGAGCTTGTCGAGGCGAAGGATGGCAAGGTGAGGGTCCCCAATGGTCCGGGTCTTGGTCGCGACCCCGATCTACAGGTGCTGCGCCGCTATCAGGTGCGGGAGCCGACGATCCACCGGTTGTAGCGCTTGCTCAGCCCCTCCGAGGGCCATCGGGCCTCGCGCCGAGGGTAGCCGCCGCGCTAAAGGTTTTTCTCGAAATAACTGCTTCGAGCATGACGAGCCCAACCTACCCACGCGTGTCATCACCGGGCCCCCGCCTGCTCAGGGACAAGCTTGGCCTCCTTGGACTTGATTCGGGGGTGGTCCAAGACTTTCTTCTGTATCAACAAAGTCGTGGGTGGCCGGCCTGCGCCGTCCATGACACAATGATAGTGGCCACCATGACTGCCTCGCGGCGTTTGAAGAAGTTGTTTCGCAACAAACCCTAAGCTACCGCAGCGCCGGCGTTGATCTTCGCCAAGGCCGCCGCTCCCGGCACCAGTGCATCTTCCTGCAGTGCGTTCAGCGGCGTGTCCGACGTCTTCAGGTGGCCGTGCATGTCCAGCGGGTTTGGATCGACATACAGCAGGCCGGTCACAATTTCCCCCGCCGCATGCCGCTGCTGCATATAGGTCAGCGCCGACACCCGGTCGTGCATGTCATAATCGATATGCAGCTTGCGCAGCCGCAGGATCGACCCGTCGTGCTGGGTCACCATTTCCACACTGCCCGGGGCGTAGTCGACGGTGATTTCTTCCGCCCGGTGATCACGTCCAGGTAGTTCACCGCCGCGTTGTGCTCGCGGACGTAGTCGAAACTCTTGGTCGAGCCCTCGTGGTTGTTGAACGCGACGCAGGGCGAGATGCAGTCGATGAACGCCGCGCCCTCATGCTTCAGCGCGGCCTCGATCAGCGGCACCAGCTGCGCCTTGTCGCCGGAGAAGCTGCGCGCCACGAAGGTCGCGCCGAGCTGCAGCGCCATGCCGACCAGGTCGATCGCCTCATCGCTGTTGACCACGCCGCGCTTGGATTTCGCGCCCTTGTCGGAGGTGGCGGAGAACTGGCCCTTGGTCAGCCCATACACGCCGTTGTTCTCGACGATATAGACCATGTTGACGCCGCGCCGCATCGCGTGGGCGAACTGGCCGAGCCCGATCGAGGCACTGTCGCCGTCGCCCGAGACGCCCAGGTAGATCAGGTCGCGGTTCGCCAGATTGGCGCCGGTCAGCACCGACGGCATCCGCCCATGCACCGAGTTGAAGCCGTGCGAGGCGCCGAGGAAATAGGTCGGCGTCTTCGACGAACAGCCGATGCCGGACAGCTTGGCGATGCGGTGCGGCGGCAGCTCCAGCTCGAAGCAGGCGCGCACGATCGCGGCACTGATCGAGTCGTGCCCGCAGCCGGCGCACAGCGTGGAGATCGCGCCCTCATAGTCGCGCCGCGTGTAGCCCAGGCTGTTCTTCTGCAGTTCCGGATGATGCAGCTTCGGCTTCGGCAGGAAGGTCATGACACAGGGCCTTTTCGGTCGGCGCTGGCGATCGCGCCGGCGATGAAACGGGCGCTGATCGGCGTGCCGTCGTAGTGCAGCACCTTGCCCAGCTTCTTCGGATCGATTTCCAGCTCGTTGACCAGCAGGGAGCGCATCTGGCCGTCGCGGTTCTGCTCGACGACGAAGACATGGTCATGCGCTTCGATGAACGCAGCAACCTCGTCGCCGAACGGGAAACCACGCAGCGCGCAGCAGATCCAGATGGATGCCCTGTTCGGCCAGCATTGCATCGGCCTCGGCGATCGCCGGGCTGGTGGAGCCGTAGTAGATCGCCCCGAGCCGGGTCGGCGCCTCGGCCCGACGCTCGATCGCCGGCGGCACCAGGGATCGCGCGGTGCGGTGCTTCTTCAGCAGCCGCTCCATGTTTTCCTGGTAGTCGGGCCCTCTTCCGAATAGCGCGCCATGCGGTTTTTCGACGTGCCGCGGGTAAAGAAGGCGCCCTTGGTCGGGTGTGTGCCGGGCAGCGTGCGGTAGGTGATGCCGTCGTCATCGACATCCAGATAACGGCCGAACAGCTTTCCGGCTTCCAGGTCCTCGGCCGTCATGACCTTGCCGCGATCCATGCGGCGGCTGTCGTCCCAGGTGAACGGCTTGGTCAGCCGCTCATTCATGCCGATTTCCAGGTCCAGCATGACGAAGATCGGTGTCTGCAGCCGGTCCGCCAGATCGAACGCCAGCGCGCCGAATTCGAAGCACTCGTAAGGATCTTCCGGGATCAGCAGGACGTGCTTGGTGTCGCCGTGCGAGGCATAGGCACAGGCAGTGATGTCGGTCTGCTGCGTGCGGGTCGGCATGCCGGTGGACGGGCCGGCGCGCTGCACGTCGAAGATCACCGCCGGGATCTCGGCAAAATAGGCCAGCCCGATGAACTCCTGCATCAGCGAAATGCCGGGGCCGGAGGTCGCGGTGAACGCTCGCGCGCCGTTCCACGCCGCGCCGATGACCATGCCGATCGAGGCCAGTTCATCTTCCGCCTGGACGATGGCGAAATTGTTCTTGCCGGTCGCCTTGTCGACCCGCATGCGGCCGCAGTAGCGCGTGAACGCCTCGGCCAGCGAGGAAGACGGCGTGATCGGATACCAGGCGCAGACCGTCGCGCCCGCCATAGACGGCGCCCAAGCGCCGCGGCGCTATTGCCGTCGATGAAGATGCGGTCGCCGACCGTATCGGCATGGCGCAAGCGTCAGGCCGATCGGATAGTCCAGATTTTGCTCTACCCAGTCGCGGCCCATGTGCAGCGCCTGAACATTGGCGGCGATCAGCTTGTCGCGGCCCTTGAACTGTTCGGCCAGCAACTGCTCGATAACCGCGGGATCCATGTCCAGCAGCATCGACAGCGCACCCAGTCCGACGATGTTCTTGAACAACTGGCGTTGCCGGGAATCGTTGTAGGCCTTGTTGGTCATTTCGGTCAGCGGCACGCCGACCACCACGATGTCGGCGCGGAATTTCTCCGCCGGCATCGGCTTCGTGTTGTCATAGAACAAGTAGCCGCCGGGCTCGATCGACTTGACGTCCTCGTCCCAGGTCTGCGGGTTCATCGCCACCATCAGGTCGGGCCCGCCGCCGCGCGCGGCCAGGTGCCCGGCGTCGGAGATCCGCACCTCGTACCAGGTCGGCAGCCCCTGGATGTTGGACGGGAAGATGTTGCGCGGCGTCGCGGCAATGCCCATGCGCAGCACCGCCTTGGCGAACAGCGCGTTGGCGCTCGCCGACCCGGATCCGTTGACGTTGGCAAACTTGACGACGAAATCGTTGACCCGCTGGAGGCCTTCGCCCCCTTTGGCCACGCGGTCTATTTGCTGCAGCATGCGTTCTCCGCCATGGTCTATCCGCTTGGGCCACATCGATCAAGAAACGTTGCATATCCCACGCGCCGGTCGGGCAGCGCTCGGCGCACAGTCCGCAATGCAGGCAGACATCCTCGTCCTTCGCCATGATGCGGCCGGTCTTCAGCGTGTCCGACACGTATAGCGCCTGGTCCAGATTATGCGCCGGCGCCATCAGCCGGGTGCGCAATTCCGCTTCCGGTCCGTTTTCGGTAAAGGTGATGCAGTCCACCGGGCAGATGTCGACGCAGGCATCGCATTCGATGCACAGATTGTCGGTGAACACCGTCTGCACGTCGCAGTTCAGGCAGCGCTGCGCCTCGGCGAATGCCAGCTTCTCGTCAAAGCCAAGCTCGACCTCGGCCTTGATGTCCTTCAACGCAATCTTCTTGTCGCGGTGCGGCACTTTGAAGCGCAGGTCGAGCGAGACGTCGTTGTCGTAGCTCCACTCATGGATGCCCATCTTCTGGCTGGCTAGCGTCACCATCGGCGGCGGCCGGTCCTTGACATCGGCTCCCTGGCAGAACTGATGGATGGAGATCGCCGCCTGATGGCCGTGCGCCACCGCCCAGATGATGTTCTTCGGTCCGAACGCCGAATCGCCGCCGAAGAACACCCGCGGGTCGGTCGACTGGAAGGTGGTCTCGTCAACCACCGGCATGTCCCACTCGTTGAATTCCAGACCGATATCCCGCTCGATCCACGGGAAGGCGTTTTCCTGGCCGACGGCGACCAGCACGTCGTCGCATTCGAAGAAGTGATCGGGCTCGCCGGTTGGCACCAGCTTGCGGCGGCCCCTGGCGTCGAATTCGGCCTGCACTTTCTCGAACGTCATGCCGAACAGGCGGCCGTCGTCGTGCTTGAATTCCTTCGGCACGAGGTAGTTCAGGATCGGGATGTCCTCATTGATGGCGTCCTGCTTTTCCCAAGGTGAGGCCTTCATCTCCTCGAACCCCGAGCGGACGATGACTTTGACGTCGTCACCACCCAGACGACGTGAAGAGCGGCAGCAGTCCATCGCCGTGTTGCCGCCGCCCAGCACAATCACGCGTCGGCCAATCTTGCTGATGTGTCCGAAGGAAACCGAAGACAGCCAGTCGATGCCGATATGGATGTTGGCCGCGGCTTCCTGCCGGCCGGGCAGATCCAAGTCACGCCCACGCGGTGCGCCGGAGCCGACAAACACGGCGTCGTAGCCTTCTTGCAGCAGCCCTTTCAGGCTGTCGATTTTCTGGCCGAGCCGCATCTCCGGTCCCAGGTCGGTGATGTAGCCGACCTCTTCATCGATGACTTCTTCAGGCAGGCGGAATTTTGGGATCTGACTGCGGATCATCCCCCCCGCTCGCCCGTCCCCATCATAGACAACCAGATGATAACCGAGGGGGGCGAGGTCCCGCGCCACGGTCAAAGAGGCAGGCCCAGCGCCAACTAGAGCGATTTTGCGGCCGTTGCGCTTGGTGGGTTTCGGCGGCATGCGGCCGCTGATGTCACCTTTGTAATCGGCTGCCACCCGCTTCAGGCGGCAGATGGCGACCGGCTCTTCCTCCACGCGGACCCGCCGGCACGCGGGCTCACATGGCCGGTCGCAGGTGCGGCCAAGGATGCCAGGGAAGACGTTGGACTTCCAGTTCACCATGAACGCGTCGGCATAGCGCCCGTCGGCGATCAGGCGGATATATTCGGGGACTGGCGTGTGTGCCGGACAAGCCCATTGGCAATCCACGACTTTATGGAAGTAGTCGGGATCCCTGATGTCGGTCGGCTGCAAGTCGGACTCCTTTCCCTCCAGCACGGTCGGGTCACTTGCAGTGATCCAGTGTCCGCGCTTGGCAGGGCTTCTGCCGCCCTGTGGTGTCGTTCGTCAACTCCGACACTAGGCTCAATCCGATTCCCCGGCAATCGTCACCGCATCATGGGCGCATGCCGAACGCTGAAGGCCCGGGCGTGCGCAGCGGCGCTGCCAGATGGGCAAAATCGCACAGCAGCTTGCGGGTATCGCGCGGGTCGATCACCTCATCCACCCAAAACGCTTCCGCGGTGCGGTAGGGGGAGCGCAGGCGGTTCAGCCGCTCCTCGATTTCCTCCTGTTTCGCGGCCGGGTCGGCGGAGGCGTCGATCTCGGCGCGGTAGGCCGCTTCGATGCCGCCTTCCAGCGGCAGCGAGCCCCAGCTGGCCGATGGCCAGGCGTAGCGCAGGCACAGATGGCCGACCGGCTGGTGTCCCAGGCCGCCGACACCGTAGCAGTTGCGCACGATGATGCTGCACCACGGCACCGTGGTCTGGTTGATCGCCGAAAGCGCGCGCACACCCCAGCGGATCACCGCGCTGCTCTCCGCCTTCAATCCGACCTGGAAACCGGGGCAGTCCACCAGATGGACCACGGGCAGATGGAAGGTCTGCGCCATGTCGACGAAGCGGATGATCTTGCTGCACGCATCGGCGGTCCAGGCGCCACCGTCGAACAGCGGATCGCCGGCCATCAGCGCCACCGGCCAGCCGTCCAGCCGCGCGAACCCGGTGATGATGGAGCGGCCGAACATGCGCACCCATCTCGAAGAAGCTGTCCTTGTCGAACACCGAGGCGATGATCCGCCGCATGTGGTAGGCTTGCTTCTTCACCTTGGGGATCGCCGCGATCAGCGCTTCATCCCGTCGGTTCGGATCGTCCCAACCCCTGCACGCGCGGCGGCACGTCGTGGATGGAGCTTGGCAGGTAGGACAGAAACCGCCTGGCTGCCTCGAATGCTTCGTCTTCGGTGTCGACCGCGTGGTCGACGCCGCCGCAGCCCAACTGGATCTGCCAGCCGCCGAGTTCCTGTTTGGTGCGCGGTTCGCCGAGGCGCTCGACCACCGGCGGGCCGGCGACGAACACCGCCGCGATGTCCTTCACCATCACCGAGTAGTGCGCCGCGACCAGCCTGGCCGCACCCAGGCCGGCGACCGATCCGAGGCCCAGGCCGACGACCGGGACCTGCGCCATCTGGTTGGCGACCAGGTCGAACGAGGTGCCTTCGGTTATGCCGCCGGGCAGGTTGGCGCGTCCGGTGGTCTCGATGGTTTTGACCGATCCGCCGCCGCCGGAGCCTTCGATCAGGCGGATGATCGGCATGCGGAATTGGGTGGCGATCTCCTCCGACATCTTGGGCTTGCCCTTGATGGAGGCGTCGGCCGACCCGCCGCGGAGGGTAAAGTCGTCGCCGGCGACCACCACCGGGCGGCCGTCGAGGGTGCCGCGGCCGAACACGCAGTTGCCGGGGGTGAAGGCGATGATGTTGCCGTGCGCGTCGTAGCTGGCCTTGCCGGCGATGCTGCCGATTTCCTTGAAGCTGCCCGGGTCGAGCAGGCGATCGATCCTCTCCCGCACCGTCAGCCGGCCGCCGGCGTGCTGCCGGGCGACGCGGTCCGGGCCGCCGAGTTCGCGGGCGAGCGCCTGACGGTGGCGCAATTCGGCCAGTTCGGGTTCCCATCCGACGCCGGTTCCCGCTGGGACCGCCTGAGCGGGGGCGGTTCCGACTAGGTGAAAATTGTCGTCGGCCATACGCTTCCTGTCTGTGCTTTTCTCTGGGTCCGGTATCCGCTGGCGGGAAGCCTATGGGTGATCGAAGGGCCGTGCAATGCGACGACGTCAGATCGGGCGGATAACCGGGCAGACCATGAAGCGTCAGCGTTCGACTGCCATCGACCGAATGGCTTCCAAAGTCTGATGATCAAGCTGCGTCCGTCTCTCTTCTTTCGTCATGACAGACGGCAACAGCGTTCTCGGCAAACCAGTGTCCGCCGAAAAGATCGCGGCGACGATTTACGCCGGCGGCTGAGTGCCCTTCGTATCAGTTGAAAAATCGCGCGGGACGGAAATCGGTCAGCTCCGCCCGAAGCTGTCCACGCACGACCTCGTCGGCCACCGCAGCTCCCAGGAACGGGGACATTGTCACGCCGCTATGCGTAACCGCGAGATAGTAGCCGGAGATCCGCGGCATCGGCCCAATGGCGGACAAATGATCGCCCGGGATTGGCCGGAGAGCGATGCGGACCGCCTCCGGCTCCACGTCGCCAATCGAGGGCAGCAATCGGTGCGCCCGTTGCACCAGATCGCGCGCCTCCGGCATGGACGGGCTGGTCTTGCTGTCGAGGCGCAAGGTCGCGTCAGTCGGGTTCCAGTGCAGCATCAGACGCCCGGCGCCATCCGGGCGCGCGTCGATCACGCTGGTGTGAACCACGCGGTTCAGGCTGGTGGCCACGGGCGGCGTAAACACCAGAAAGCCGACGGTGGGCGCGAGCGGCAGATGCAGACCTGCCTCGCGCACGACCTCATTGGTCCAGCGGCCGGCGCAGTTCACCACCGTGTCGGCTTCGTACAGCGTGCCGTCGGCAAGACGCACGCCCAGGACGCGGTCGCCTTTGATGATCAGATCGGCGACACGTGCACCGCAGACGATCTTGGCGCCGTAACGTCGCCGCGCGGCCGACAGCATGGCATGCGTATATACAATGGGATCGAGCCAGCCTTCCCGCGGAAAATAGGCGACCGGCGCGTCGCCGATGGCGGCAGGATCGATGTCGGGTTCAAGCTCGTGAACCTGATTGCGATCGATCCATTCGGCGGCGTAGCCCCACGACAGCAGTTGCTCGACATTTTCCCGTTGCGCCGTGCGGCCGGGTTCAGCTTCCCATTCCAGGCTGCCACCGCCATGCCACCAGGGCGTGGCGCCGAACTCATCGTGCAATGCGGCATGGGCTTTCATGCCGCCGACGTTCAGGTCGTGATACGGCTTCGGCGGCTTCCGATGCGCATTGATCCAGGCGAAGCTGATGCCAGAAGTGCCGCCGCCCACGCGGGTGGCCTCCAGCACGGTGACGTCGGTGCCCGCCTGAGCCAGCCGATAAGCCACGGAGGCGCCCATCACGCCCGCTCCGATCACGATCATCTTTGTCATAGGTTTCTCCTGTGTTCAGAACGGTTTGTATCGCTTTGTCGCCTTTGCGGCGGCGGTTGACGTGGAGCGTCGCTGCCCGGTGACCGCCGCCCCATCCTCCGGCCGCAGCAGGAGGAACAACGGCACCGACAGCAGCGTGATCCCCGCCACCAGCACGAACACCAGATGAAAGTCCGCCACTGTCGGCAAACTGTCCCGCCCCGCCACCAGCGACAGAAGTGCCGCCGCGATCGACACGCCGAACGAGATCGTCAGTTGCTGGATCACCCCGCCGAGGCTCGTCCCCCGGCTCAGCTTCGCTTGCGGCAGATCCGCATAGGTCAGCATATTTGACGTCATGAATTGAGTGGCTCGCACCACCCCGAAGACCAGCACATGCAAGACCACCAGCCAGTGCGGCGTCGAGGCCCGCACCAGGGCAAACGAGGCAATCACTCCGGCACAGATTATCCCATTCCCCGCCAGCACAGTTCCGAAACCCCCACCGCCGCAACATGGCGCCCGAGATCGGCCGCACCGCCGCGGCCCCCAGGCTGATGACGAAGGTCAGCGATCCCGATTCGACCGGGCTCAAACCGAACCCGATCTGCAGCATCAGCGGCAGCATGAACGGCACTGCATTGGCGCCCATCCGGCTCAACCCGCCCACCAAAGTGCCGATCCGAAACGTCCGCTCCATGAACAGTTTCAGATCCAGCGACGGATCGGCGCGCCGTATCGCATACCACCCATAGACACCCAGCAGCCCAATCGCGGCCGCCAGCATTGCCCAGGTATACAATCGCCGGCAGGATCGGACGTCCCACCATCTCGAGAGCGAACTGCAGCCCCGCCAGCCCGGCGCCGCACGCGACGAACCCCAGCATGTCAAATCCAGGCGTTCCCGCCAGCCTGGTATCCTCCACCACCCGCAGGGCCAGCGCGACTCCCAGCAGACCCAGCGGGATGTTCACGTAGAACAGCCATCGCCAGCCGACATATGTCGTGATCGCGCCGCCCAGCAGCGGTCCCATCGTCGGTCCGATCACGGCCGGGATGGTCATGTAGGTCATGGCAGTCGCCAACTGGCTGCGCGGAAACGATCGCAGCAGGATCAGTCGCCCGACCGGCGTCATCATCGCGCCGCCAAATCCTTGCAGCAGCCTTGCAGCCACCAGCTCCGGCAATGTGTCGCAAAGCCCGCACAGCGCCGACGCAGCGGTGAACAGCAGCAGGGCCGTCACGAAGACCCGGCGCGCCCCGAACCGGTCCGCGAACCATCCGCTGACCGGGATAAATACCGCGAGACTCAGGATATAGCTGGTAATGGCGAGATTCATCTGCAGCACTGGCACCTTCAGGCTGCGCGCGATGTCCGGGATCGCCGTGGTGATGATGGTGGAGTCCAGTTGCTCGATCATGAACGCGAATGCGACTGTCAAGGGGATCAGCAACCGTAGCTTGCGGCTGCGGAGGGCGGCGAACTCGCTGCCGGAGTTCGAACTGGATTTGCGCCATGCTGTCCGGCTTGCATACGTCATGCCGTGGGAGGCGGACAACCACGCCGGATATGGCGCAGTTCACCGGCGTGACGGTATCGCGGACGAAGGCAGGTTAAGCGGGCATTATTTGCCTCGCCGGCCGACACCTGCACGCGCAACGGCGCCGATCGTCGGGGCAGTTCGCGCTGTTAGCCCGGGTGATTTTCACCGCGGCTCCGCCACCCTTGCAATATGCAGTTCTATTTGAACGAATAGACCGCCAGTGCGTTGTCGTGCAGCAGTTGGCGCTTCTCCGCAGCCGTCATCTGGAACCGCCACGCCTGATGGGGATCATCAAAGTCCCAGTGCGGATAGTCGCTGGAGTAGACCATCCGATCCCAGCCGATCCACTCGAAGGTTTGGCGCAGGTCGTCCGGATGTTCCGGCTCCTCCACCGGCTGGGTTGCATACCACAGGTTGGTTCTCAGATATTCCGACGGCTTCCGTTGCAGAGCGGGAACCTCGCTGCGCATCTTCGACCAGTGCTGGTCCATGCGCCAGCCCAGATGCGGCACCCAGCCGAAGCCGCCCTCGATCAGCACGATTTTCAGATCCGGAAATACGTCGAACACGCCTTCAAGGATCAGGCTGGTCGCCTGTGTCGCGGCGGAATGCGTGCCAAGCTGATGATCCTCGATATAGAATTGCGACCATCCGCCGGGTGACGGAGCGCTGGCCTGGCTGCCGCCGGTGTGCATGCCGATCGACAGGCCATGCTTTACCGCTGCCTCGAAAATCGGCCAGTATTTTCGCCGGCCCAATGGCTCGAAGGTTTTGGTGCCGAGCTGGATTTGACAAAACCGCCAGTCTGTGGCGCGCCTTTCGATTTCCCGCACGGCAGCGGCCGGGTCTTCGGCCGGCACCAGAATCGATCCCCGCAACCGCGGTTCGGGATCGGTATACTCCGCCACCTGCCAGTCGTTCATCGCCGATGACAAGGCGGCCGCCTCGTCCAGGTTGCGCGACGTGTTGCCACCCAGCAGCGGCTCCAGCACGCCGTAAGCGATATTACAGGGGTCGAGCAGTTGCTTGCGGATGAAATCAACATCGGAGCCAGGTGGCCCGCCATCCGGAGGAAACGAATCCCGGCGTGACAGGTATCGGCTGAAACCGTGGATAATTGCCGCGTCCGGCATAGATACCGCAGACCATCTGCCCGTATTCGGCGACATGGTTGCGCCAGCGTTCGGATAGATATTGGTTCAGCGCGCCCGGCTTTGGAAACGGGTGGATATCGCAATCAATGACGCCGTATCGGCTGCCGGCTTCCGTGCTGTGTTGCAGGACGTTGACGGGCGCGTTCATGACACGGTCTCCTTCAAGCGGGGATAGGTGGCGAGCGGGTTTGTCGATCCGCATACGTTGCAGCAACGCATCGGGCAATCCGGGCGGTGTGATTGCCTCGCCGTCGAACTGCCAGTGCGGATAATCCGATGAAAACAGGAACATTTCGGGGCAATCGATCTGTTCGACGATCCGCGCCACAGTCGCCGCATCCGGGGCATCGAAGGGTTGCGTCGTGACACGAATGTTGTTGCGGATGATGTCCGCGGGGGATTGTTTCACCCATGGCACTTCGGCCCGCACGCCGCGCCAGGTCTTGATTGCGCGCCAGATGAAATGCGGCAGCCAGCTCACACCGGACTCGATGAATACGAACTTCAGGTCCGGGAACTTCACGAACACCCCGTTGGAGACCAGGCTGAGCAACTGGCCCTCGAACAGCTGGTTGTTGGTGATGTAGTCCTGCAGGTAATGCGACGGCCAGCCGGTCGAGGTGGGCGCGTAACGATACATGCTGCCAGCGTGAATGCCGACGGGCAGACCATGCCTCGCCGCAGCCTCATAGATCGGCCAGTAATAGCCGCGGCCCAGCATCAATTCACAGGCGGCGGGCATCAGCACCTGAACGAACCGTCTATCGTGCGCGAGACGCTCAATCTCCTCGACGGCCAGCGATGGCGCTTGCGCCGGCACCACGATCGAGGCACGCAGGCGCGGCTCCTTGTTCAACCAATGCTCGATGATCCAGTCATTGACCGCCGAACAAATCGCCGCACCCATCGAACTCGCTGACGGCGACCTGGCCGCCGGTCAGCGGATTGCAGATGGCCAGCCCGATCCCGAAATGATCCAGCGCCTGCGTTCGCATCGCCTCCAGGCTTGCCCCCGGACGCTCTCCGGCAATGCGCCAGTCGGGGCGGCAGGTGATTGGCGCGCCCAGCGGGTAGCTCATCATGTCGAACCCGTCGATGCCGCGATCGACGAACGACTTGCGCCAGAACTCACTCATGTACGGCAGCAGCGCCTTGATGGCCGGCACCCCCGGATGAATGTCGCAGTCTATGATGGTCGGTTCTGGCATTGGGCTGTCCCGGTCTCCCTCGCGTCTGTCGGCAGCGCCGCACCTGAACGCTACCGGACCGGCGCGCCAAGAGCAAACGAAGCCCGCCAGGGCGCGTGGTATCGCTCGGGATGTGCGGCGATAGAAGGCGGGGCATGCCGCCTTGCCACGGTCGGAGGCTGGCTATCCGGCGCCCACGCCTGACCCGAAGGAGGACGTGGCAAAAAATTATGCGGACGACGACACGGTTGGCCAAACAGACGAGCGAAGCCGGCTGCCCGCTGGTGAAAGCCTGGGCAGCGCTGCCTCGCCACAAAGCCAGAGCCGATCTGAAGATTGCTTTCTGTCAATCCCGACGGTTTCGGTCGGCCCTTCCGTCTATGCTCGTAACGCTGTCACGCCGGATGAAACACCAGCGTCCTAAGTTCGATGCTTTCGCGAGGAAGGACGTCGGCTGGCGCGGTTGGATCCTCGAAAGCGGTGTGGGGTGCGAAGCGCGCACGTCCGTCCGTTGCGGAGTTGAAGCATTTCAGCAGGAGCGCCTCATTGGATTGCATTTCCGGGACGTAGAACCAGCGATGTGCCGGGTTGAAGCGAACCGCGTATGTTTCGCCCACGCGGTTCTGGTACACGAGGTCCGAGGGAACAAGATCGCCAGGTGCAACAGATCGCGCATCGCAGACGGCCAGCGGCGCATCGCGCAACGGACCGCGAATTGGACGCCACAGGTTGATGACCTGGACACGGCCATGGAGCAGCGCCTCGGCTTCATCACCCAGGAAGTCACGAACACGCTGCGGCCCGGACCTTTCGGTGTGATCGACATGCACACGGGTTGCCGGCTGTCGCGGCAGCCCGGCGGCACGGTCATCGACGCCACGTACCCGGCGGCGCACGGTATGATCGAAAATGAAGACGCGGCTGGCGCCCATCGTCTCGGCAATCAACCGCTCAGCCTCGGGATAGTACACAGTACGGACTTCGTTCTCATCGTAGAAGTCGCGCACGGCACTGCTTTGCCGCAGCAGTTCAAATCCCTGCCGGTCAAGCGAGACCTCCGGTGCTATGTTGCGGACATCATATATCGGCACACGATGCGTCTCATGGACCGTGTTGGACCGAGGGATACCCGGTGGTGGCTCAAAGGTATAGTTGCGCGGTCGTTCCGTCATAGCGGACAGGTAATGCAGATCAGCTTCTACGTAGGACTGCCCGGTGGCGGGACGATCGATGACTGTGGCATGTGCGCTCATGACTGTATCCTTTAAAAACCAGTTTATGGTGGTGGTGGAGTCCCCGGGATATCAAGTAGGACAACGATACCGCTTCGCTTATGTCAGCCCCTCCAGAACGGCTTCGAGAGTTCCCGTTCTACGTCCCAACGCGACATGCCAAGATCTCGCAGATCGCGATCATCGAAGGATATGAACGTGTGTCTCTCCCTTAGCCGGGAACGCCAAAGCCGAACAATGCGGGCAAGGGACCCTATCAATCCAATTCCGCCGGCCCTTGATGAACGCGGCATAACCTGACAATTTGTCAGCGAGGAATGCGCAATGACTGCCATAGTGTCCTCTCAGGAACTTGCGTCTGTGGCAGAGATAGACCGTCAGGGTATATCGGACAAAGGATACTTTGTCAGGTTTCGCATGACTTAATCTCATGCTACATGCGCGCCATGATGCTGCCTTCACTGACTGGTTTACGGGCCTTTGAGGTTGCCGCACGGCACATGAGCTTTACCCTCGCCGCGGCCGAACTGAACGTCACCCAGACGGCCATCAGCCATCAGATCCGTCGACTGGAAGATCAGCTCGGCATGAAACTGTTCCTCCGGCGCAATCGTGCGCTGCTGCTGACGAGCGAGGCACAGGATTATCTACCGTCCATCCGCTCGGCCTTCGAGGACCTTCGCCGGGCAACGGAACGATTGCAGCGGTCCAGTCGTGACGGGATGCTGACCGTAAGCACCACAGCCTCTTTAGCGACGAAGTGGCTGGTCTCGCGGGTGGCTGCCTTTCAGGATGCCAATCCCGGCATCGAGGTCCGTATCACCACCTCCGCCAGCCTGGTCGATTTCCGTCGGGACGAGGTGGATCTGGCAGTCCGTTACGGGCGAGGAAGCTGGCCAGGATTGCGTGCCCATTGGCTGATGTCCGATCACAGCTTCCCGGTCTGCAGTCCCACATTGCCGAGCGCCGGCAAGCCGCTTCGGCGTCCGGAGGATCTTGCGCATCATACCCTGTTGCACACGATGGTTTCGCGAGAGGATTGGCAGCTTTGGCTGACGGCCTCGGGTCTGCCGTTATCAATTGCCGCACGGCGTGGGCTGATGTTCGATCAGGGCTTTATGGCGATCCACGCCGCGATGGAAGGGCTCGGGGTGGCTTTGGGACGAACCCATCTGGTGGAGGCCGACATCGCGGCTGGTCGTCTGATTGCACCTTTCGATGTGCTATTGCCGCAGGATGCCGGGTACTACATCGTTACACCTGAAGCGACTGCCGATGCCCCAAAGATAAAGCTGTTTCGAGAATGGCTGGTGCAATCGGCAACGCCGGGGGTCCTGTCTGCGCCGCCATAATCTCCTGGACCTTTGCTCCTATTACACGTAAGCCGGCTAATCACGTATAATCGGGCAACTGTCGTCGCGTGCCCAGTCCGCGAAGCTAAGATAGTAAACCCGGACGTCCTCAAACCCGGCCCGCACCGCCGCTGCCGCAGCCAACGCCGCCCGCCCGCCGCCTTCGCAATGCGTCACGATGTGATCACCAGGACCGAAACCAACTTGCTCGAGCATGGATCGCAAAGCCGGCGCCGGACGAACCATACCGTTGTCCAGCAGGTCAACATGCGACAGGTGCCTTGCACCAGGAAGATGCCCGGCGCGGGCGCGTCCGCGGTTATCCTCTCCGGTGAATTCCGCGCGCGTACGGGTGTCGAATACTTGCGCCTGGTTCGCGTCGAGTTGGTGTTTGAGGATCTGCCGATCAACCAACCCGACCGATCCTGCGCTGGGCGCTGCCGGATTGCCGTCTTCCGACGGTCCGACACCGGTTGGAAGTTGGCCGCTTGCAGGGGACATCTTGGCCCAGCCACCGTTCAGTATGAGAGCCTTGATGCCAAAATACTGCAGGATGAACCAGACCCGGGCAGCGTCGGTCATGCGGCCACTATCGTAGGCCACGGCGAGGACCGACCGATTGAGACCGAGCGAGCGAAATGCATCGCCCCAATAGGCAGAATTTCCGAAGCCAATCTCAGCCGCCTTGGCTGCTGCATCCCACGCCTCGAGCGGCACGCGCACCGCCCCTGGCGCATGACCGGTATCAAACGCCGCCTGGTCGCGCACGTCCAGATAACGAACAGGGCCGAGCGAGGGGAGCGCGGCAACTTCGACGAAGGGATCAGTTGGCATGGCGGATCTCTCAAGGTGGCTGTCGTTGGTCTTGAATTGCATTCGGGACATAGGTTTCGGAAGCCGGTTGCATTCGGGGCGCCAACGAAATAACTGGATCGCTTGCTTAGCGCGGTCGTCATCTCGATGCGCTTCGATGTAGCAGAAGCCATCGGATGCGGCAACGTATCGGTAATACGCGACCCCGGCGTGGGCAAAAGTCACGCACCGCCGCAGCGCATCGATGCGGCCGCGGTCACAGACCGGCGCTGGCGTATCGGCGGGGTCGCGCGTAGCGTGACGGCAACAGGAAACGGAGGAAGCATCCATGGCGATCATCATTGGCGAGGGTGAATATCGTTACGAGGTGATCGAGAACTGGGGCAGGCTGCCGGATGGCTGGCGGTATGGAGAGGTCGCGGCGGTCGGCGTGGACAGCAAGGACAATGTCTACGTCTTCACCCGTGGCAAGCATCCGATGATCGTGTTTGACCGCGACGGGAATTTTCTGCGGTCGTGGGGCGAGGGCCTGTTCAGCCGCGCGCATGGCGTGCACGTTGCCCCGGACGATACGCTGTATTGCACCGACGATGGCGACCATACCGTCCGGCAGATGACGACCGAAGGCAAAATGCTTTTGCAGATTGGCGTGCCCGGCGAACCGGCCCCGTATATGAGCGGCGATCCGCTGCACCGTTGCACGCACACAGCGCTATCGCCCCAGGGCGACATCTACGTCGCCGACGGCTACGGCAATGCCCGGGTCCATAAATACGCGCCGGATGGCAAGCTGCTGTTCTCCTGGGGAGAGCCGGGAACCGATCCCGGCGAATTCAATATCGTCCATAATATTTGTTGCGATGAGGATGGCTGGGTCTATGTGGCGGACCGGGAAAACCATCGCATTCAGGTATTCGATGGGCAGGGGCGGTTTGAAACGCATTGGCACAACATGCACCGGCCGTGCGGGTTGTGCATGACCCGGGGGCGCAATCCGATTGCCTATATCGGCGAGAGCGGGCCCAGCATGGCGGTGAATGTGCACTCTCCTGGCATCGGGCCACGGGTGAGTCTCTGGACGCTGGAAGGGAAGCGGATCGCCCGGGCCGGCGACGCGTCGCGGAACAAAGCCAGCCAGTTCACCGCACCGCACGGACTGGCCGTGGATTCACGCGGCGACATCTATGTAGGCGAGGTTGCTCGGACCGCGATGAAGAACAAGGGCACGCCGATCCAGGAGGATCAGGACATACGGTGCATGCAGAAGCTGGTGAAGCTGGGATGAGAAGATGTCTGATCAAGCAAGCCCGGTTTGTTAGACAGAATAAGTAACGAAATGTATCACCGCACAAGGCGGGACTGATGGCGTTGCGTAAGGACCGGTCACAGTCGTCCTCGCGCACTATCACGACCGCTGTAACCATCAAGAAAGGAAACGCCATGCCGTCGAAAATCCTGCTCACCAATACTTCGGCGGAAATCGTTCAAGAGGCGCGGGAGATGACGCCCGAAGGCTTCGAGCTGGTTGTCGCTGCACCTGGCAGCGCCGAGTATTTAGCGTCGCTGGCCGAGGCCGATTATCTCCTGGGCAATGTCCAGGGCATGGACGACGGGTTCTACCGTGGCGCACCAAAACTCCGGCTGGTTCAACTATTCAGCGCCGGCTATGACCATGTGGATCTGGACGCGGCTCGGCGTGCCGGCGTCCCGGTCGCCAACAATGGCGGCGCGAATTCCCGCGCAGTCGCAGAACATACGATCCTGCTGATGCTCGCTGTTTATCGACGCCTTGTGCACCATCACGAAATGACTGCTGGGGGACGCTGGCGCGGCAACCAGCCGATGCCGACGTTGTTCGAAATGCACGGCAAGACCCTCGGCGTTATCGGCTTCGGCACGATTGGCAAGCGGGTTGCGCGCATCGCTGCGGGCGGCTTCGACATGCGTATCCAATACAGCGACATCGTGCGGCTGAGCGAGGATACCGAGGATGCACTTGATGTCCGTTATCGTCTGCTGCCGGAACTACTGCGTACATCCGATATTGTCACGCTGCACGTGCCGCTGACATCACTGACGCGCAACATGATCAGCACCGCGGCACTGTCCCGGATGCAGCCGCACGCGGTGCTGATCAATTGCAGCCGCGGACCAGTCATTGACTTTACGGCGCTGCACGAGGCACTCACCACCGGGCGCATCGCCGGCGCGGGGCTCGATGTGTTTCCGACCGAACCGCCGTCACCGTCGGAAGCGGTGCTGTCGCTGGACAATGTTGTGCTGACTCCGCACCTCGCTGGCGCCAGCCGAGAGACGCGGGTGAAACAAACGCGCAATGCCTTCGATAATATTCTGCGCGTGTCGCGTGGTGAGCGTCCGCTCTGGGTGTTGCCTGAACTCCGCGACATGCAACTCCGCCGGTAATCTGACCACGAACGTCGCGGCGGGCTGCGCGGCGATCAGGCTGGCGCATGGGCGAACTTCTCCAATTCGCCTTCGTCGATGACCGTTGTCATCATGAACTGAAACAGCGCCGCGCCGATCAGGGTCATGATTGCACCGATCGCCAATGCCAGCACGAACGAGCCGGTTACATCAACGATGGTCCCGGTCAGGATTGGTGACAGCGTACCACCAAGGAAGCCGGCGAAATTCTGATTGCTGGCAGCGGAGGCGCAATAGGCCTGCGGTGTCACCGCAGTGACCAGAATCCATTTGCAGGTGATGCCGAATTGCATGAAGAACATTGACAACGCAATGAAAGTGATTGCGGCAGCGGCGGTGGTGGCGATCGCGGCCAATCCGGTGAAGGCGGACGAAGCGAGCAGGCCGAGGATCAACGGCAGGCGACGGCTGGCGATGAGATCCATGCCGCGTGTGACCAGCCGGTCCGAAACGTAGCCCCCGCAAAGCGCGCCGAAAAACGCGCAGATCAATGGCACCGAGGCCAGAAATCCGGTCTTGGCGATGCTGATGTGTTGCTGCATCTCCAGATAGGCGGGCAGCCAGGTCTGGTACATCCAGGTAATGTAGCCGGTGCAGAACGCGCCCAGCATCAGGACCCACATCGCGCGAAAACGGAACAGCGAACGCCATTGGCGCAGCGAGACCGCGGATCTGGCCTGACGGTTCGGCCGCAAGTATTCTTCGTCCCGCGGTTCCAGCACCTGCGCTCTCGGATCGCGGTAGATCAGGAACCAAAGGCCGGCAGCCGCTATCCCGGCCAGGCCCATGACGATGAACATCACTCGCCAGTTGAAGGCGAGCATCAAAGCGGTCAGGATCGGTGGTGCGAGCGTTGGGCCAATATAGGCTCCTGATGTATAAACGCCGCTCGGTGTGCCGCGGTCCTTGACATCGAACCAGTCGCTGACAGAGCGCGTGGCCGACGGAAAGCACGGGGCCTCGGTTGCGCCGAGCCCGATGCGTGATAGCATCAACAGAAAGTAGGTGCTGGCGAGCCCGCCGGCTGCCTGGCACAGTGACCACAAGACCATTGCCGCTCCGACCAGGAATTTTGGCCCAATCCGATCCAGCAGATAGCCCGACGGCAACTGGGCAAACCCATAGGTGAGTGCCCAGGCCGACCCCAGTGCCCCAATTGCCGTGGCGTTGAGCCCAAACTCCTGACGGATCTTCAGATTGCCGATCGCCAGGGTCGAGCGGTCCATATAGTTCAATGCGATTGCGGAAGTTACCAGGATGATCGCAACCCACTGCATGCGTCGGAGCTGGCGTGACGGGCCCGTGGTCGGCATGCTTCCCCCTGGGATAATTTGCGAGGTCTTGTCCAAGCTTGTCGCAAACGTTCAGGGCGAACAAGGGAAGGTGCGGTCATGTCGCTGAGTCGAGAGTTCGCAGCGTTCGTCGCGGGGCTGGAATACAGCGCCTTGCCGCCGGAGGTTGTCGACCGAGCCAAGGGTGTCACCCTGCAAGCGCTGACATCGGCGCTGGTCGCGCACGAGATGCCGGCGAGCCAGCAAGCCTTGGCATTGATGCAGGAAGAGGAGGCGGGCGGCAGCGGGGTTGCGAGCGTGCTTTGCAACGGCACCAGGCTCACCAAAAGCGGGGCGGCTTTTGTCAATGCCGAGATGATCCTGGCAGGCGGCAAATGGGATACGTTTCGCATGCTGACCCACCCTGGGACGGCGATTCTGCCTGCTGCCCTGGTCGCCGCGGAAATTACCGGCTGTTCCGGCAAGGCGCTGCTTGTTGGCATCGCCGCCGCTTACGAAGTGATGGAGCGCATGGCCGCCGACTTCATCCCGACGGTGATGGCGCGCGGGTTTCACGCGGGACCCGTGTTCGGCATCTTCGGCGCAGCCGTCGTAGCGGCCAAGATCCAGGGCCTCGACGCCAACCAGATCCATAGTGCCATCGCTCAATGTGTGAACCTGGCGGCCGGTAATCTGGAGGGTGCGCGAAGCGGCGGCCGTTCACTGCGTGAAGGCGGCGCGGTCCGCAATGCGTTGCTGGCCGTGGCAATGGCGAAGCACGGAACCCCAGGCGGCGAAACAACGCTGGAAGGCGAGGCCGGCTTCTACCACGCCTATGCCGGCAACAACCTTGGCCGTCTGCAATACAGCTTTACCGGACAGACACGCGCCGATCTTGCCAAGATCACCGAAGGTCTCGGCCGGAACTGGATGTTTCTGGAGACGCTCTATCGTATCTACTCGACCGCCGGCTACAACATCGCCCATGTCGATGTGACGGCAAGCCTCGCTGAGGAACACAACCTTACTTACAACGACATCGACCGCATCGAGGCGGTGGTCAACTGGTTCGAGACCGAATACCCGAGCCCCGCCTTCCCCACGCCCGGCAGCGATGGCAAGCCAAGGGTTGGGAGCACGCAGTATTTCACCGCTTATGGTGCTGTCGAGCGGGGCTATCCCCTGCTGCGTGGTGGCCAGCCCGGCCCTGGCGAGACCGACCCGCCCGAGGTGCTTGAGCTGATGCAGCGTGTCACACTGATTCCGGCAGTGCGCCGAACACTGTTCGGTCCGAGGATCACGATCTTCACCAAGGACGGCGGAAGCGTCACCAAGGAGGGCACCGGTCGCGAGTTCATCTGGAACTTCGAGGAGGAAGCCAGACGCATCCAACCTGTTTTGCCCGGACTGGCCATTGGCCCTGCGCAATTTTCTGAGTTGATCGACAGTTGCCGGAACCTCGATCGCATCGACAGGGCCGCTCACAGGCTGATTTCACTGACTGTCCCGTCATGACCTTCAAGGCAGACTGATCAGGCAGGACAGGACCAACGAAGGGAACCCGATGACCGTTGCCCGTGAACTGGCGAATTTTCTGACCCATGCTTCGCCCGCCGATCTGCCGACGCAGGCCATGCAGCACGCCGCGATGATCATCGCCAGCACCATCGCCAGCGCGGCCCATGGCACCGGGATCAGGTCAGCGCAGATCATCCGCTCGCTTGCCCGCGAACAAGGCGGCCGGCCGGATGCCGCGTTGTGGTTCGACGCCGGCGACACGCTTCCGGTCGCCGAGGCGGCGCGGGCAAACGCCATGCTGAGCGACGCCGCCGCGTCCGACGACAGCGATCTGCGTAACATCGTTCATGCCGGCACGCCGCTGACCGCGACCTCGCTCGCCTTCGCGGAAAGGAGCGGCGCCAGCGGCGAGGACGTGCTGGCCGCGATCGTTCTCGGCTACGAGGCCGCCGGGCGGATCAGCGAGCCGATGACCCCCGGCTTTCGCCAGCGCGGCTTTCACGGTTGCCTTGGCGCGGTCTTCGCCGCCGCTGTCGCAGCGTCCCGGTTGCTGCGGCTGGATGCCGCCGGCATGGCGCAATCCATCGCGATTTCCGCAACGTCGATCGGCGGGCTCGCCACGGCAGCGGATACCAGCGTTGCCCGCGAATACCATGCCGGCCTGGCAGCGCAGCTTGGCGCGAACGCTGCCTTGGCGGCGCAACGTGGCTACCTGGCGGAGGAGGCGATCCTGGAGACCCGATTGGGTTTCTTCGAAGCCTTTGGCGGCGTCGAGGGCGCGCTGGCTGGCGCGTTGGCGACAAGTGACCTCGGCCAGAGCTGGGATATCGTCACCGACATGGCGATCAAGCTGATGCCTGGCGGTCATCCCTACCATGCCTTCGCCGAGGCGGCGGCCAACGCCGCGCGGGACGGCGACATCGCGGCAGCGGACGTCGAAAGCATTACAGTTTCCCGCCCCGGCTTTACCGTGCTCGGCGGCCCGCTGCATCCGGCCAACCTGGTCGAGATGGCGCACAGCCCAGCCTATTTCGCTGCCGCCGGCGTCGCCGATCGCGCATTCTCCTGGGTTCACGCAAGCCCTGGGAAAATCGCTGATCCGGTCATTCACAACCTGATCGATAAGGTCGTGGTCGGTGCCCAGCCCATGGACAACATCGACCGGTACCGCCAGGGCGCAACCGTAACGATTCGTACCCATGACGGGCGGGCTTCCACCAGCACGGTCTATGTGCCCAAAGGCGCCGGCGCACTTGGCATCGACTGGAGCGACGTCAATGCCAAGTATCGCGCCCTGGTGCCGGCCTCGGGGCTAGAAAATCAGAAGATCGAGGCAAGCCTCGCTTTGATCCATGACTTCCGCCAGGTCACCAAGGTCTCATCGTTGACCGATCTTCTGCGGACGGGCGATGTCAATGCGTAGTACACCGTTCGGGAATTGCCGAATCCATCAGGCGGCGAGTGGCTGGGGGTTGTAGCTGATCCCATAGGACCATTCCGCTGGCGATGTGCAGCTTTCGAAAGCTGTCAGTCAAAGCGGCCCCGGCCTTCCGACGTGAGTTCAAGTGCTTCGTGAAAAGCTTGTGCGAGATGGCCGTTCAAATCGCCCGGATGACCGTCCAACCAAGACACGAAAGCGTGGCTGAACGTGGCCATACCCATTTGGGCTGCCAAGGAGGACAGCCCGTCGGAAACGCCGCGTTCGCGCAGTGCCGAAGCCAGCTTCGCCGTCAGCGACACGGCTTTGGCGAGTTCACGTTCCTGCAACGGCGGGCTGCTCGCGATAATATGGCGGCGGGGCTCTGAAAACCTGCGATTCTCGACGAGAAAAGGTGTCGCCGTCTGGAAGGCACGGAACAGCGTCGCCCAAGGACCGAGGGCCGAGGGCGCCGCATGCACGGCGTCGATCAGGATCGCGCTCAGCGCCGCCTCCCCGTCGAACAGCACCTCCCGCTTGTCGGGGAAGTGACGGAAGAAGGTCCGCTCCGTAACGCCCGCGTCCGCCGCGATCTCGGCCGTCGTGGTCTGATCGTACCCGCGCTCGCCATACAGCCGCAGCGCTGCCTCCCGCAGACGACGACGCACTTTCTCCCCATCACGCGGCATTGCACGACCATTCTCTTGTCAGTGACTGACGATACGGTTAGTGTCGGTGACTGACGGTAACGGCATGGCATCCCAGTGGCCAGCCGCAATTGGAGGACGCTCATGACCAATCCGGAGCCCGCCCGCATGCGAGCCCTGCGCTTCCATAGCTATGGCGAATGGGCGGACGTGCTGCGCCTGGAGGATGCCCCCGTTCCCAGTCCGGGCGCGGGTCAGGTTCGCGTGCGGGTCCATGCGTGCGCGCTGAATCCGATGGACTGGGTGTTGTGCCAAGGCTTCATGCCCGGCGCTTTGCCACGCGGGATCGGGCTGGACGTATCTGGATTCGTCGATGCCGTCGGAGACGGTGTGGAGGATGTTCTTGTGGGCGACCGCGTCTTCGGCGTTCCCGATTTCATGGGCTACCCGACGGCCGGGGCGTCGGACTATGCGATCATGGCGGTTTGGGAGCCCGTCCCTGACGGCTTGGACCTCCTCGAGGCAGCCGCACTGCCCATGGCGGTCGAGACGGCGGTTCGCAGCCTTGATCTGCTCGGATTGTCCGCCGGTCAGACGATCCTGATCAACGGTGGGGGAACGATGACGGGGTTCGCTGCCGTTCAGGTGGCGCTGCTGCGCGGCGCGCATGTGATCGCAACCGCTGGCGAGACATTCGCGGGCCGCTTGCGCGACCTCGGCGCCAAGGTCACGTCCTATGGCGACGGCATGGTCGAGCGAGTGCGTGCCATCGCGGGTGGAGCGCCCGATCTGGTGCTGCACACCGCCCTCGCTCCGGGCGTGCTGCCGGACCTGCTCAGCATCGTCGACGGCGATCCGCGTCGCATCATGAGCATCAGCGATTTCGACGAGCAAGGGCTCGGCGTTCGGACCACGGGGCGGGAGCCGGACATGGTTCCGCGCTACGACGCGCTCGGCCACTTCGCGCAGCTCGCGGCCGAAGGGCGCTTCAACGTGCCCGTGGCACGCACCTTCAGCATGGAGGATTGGCGCGCGGCCTTCAAACTGAGCCACGGCACGCGGGCACATGGCAAGCTCTTGCTCCTGCCGGATCGCGCCGCTTCGGCGGGCTGACGCGGACCTGACACGCACCGGCGGCTTTCGCGCTTTCTCTTCCGAAAGCCGCCTGAGCCTTTCCAACCATGTGCTGCCGTTCCTGAGCGGCGACGGCATAGCGATATCCGCAGTCTGAACGAAAGTCCGCCTACGGGCATCGCTCGAACTGGCCTGAACGGCAAAATTCGGCGCTGAGCAGACCTCAGGGCCTCAAGCCGCTACGGCTGCTTTCCATTCGAAGCGGACCTCTGACCCCCAAATACCATCTGCTTGGTTTTGACCACTTGCCGGCACTCCCGAACAGCCTTCATCAAGCTAGCCGACGATGATTATCATGCGGAACCAAGGGAGAGTGGCATGCGGATAGCTGCGGTAACGGTCGATATGTTGCAAGTGCCGCTCGATCCGCCGTATTCCGCGGCAGGCAAAAAGGTTAGTGATTACTGGCACGTGCTGGCTCGCATCACCACCAGCGACGGGATCGAGGGCTTCGGCTATGTGGTCATGCTGGACGCCAGGCTGGTCCGCCCGCTGGCGGATGTCACGCGTGAACTTGGACAGTTGCTCACGGGCATGCCGGTCATGCAGCCGGAGGCAGCATGGGCCAAGATATCCCACCATATTCGGTATGGAAGACGCCCGGGTTATCGCGGGGTTACTGGCAAAACGGGTGCAGATCGCTCAGTGGATTTTGGATCTTCGCAAGCGGGTCACGCTGCGTAAGGCCGACATCGTGCGGATCGACGCCGCGATCGGGCCGTTTGCGACAGACGTCACGGCAGCGAAGCGACGGGCATCACGGTTTGCCCGGCCGGAACACTTTGTTAGCTGCGAGCTGACGCGGTGTTGCCGGGAGGCAATGCGACAAGCACCGGGGCTGATCTCGGCGGATGAATTGGCGGTTAAAGCCATGCAGGACAAGGGGATGGAGCCAGCTGACTGATATCGCAACGCGAGCAGACTTTGTTCAGCGGTTGGTTTGGACGGTCACCCGAATGCTGGCATGACATTGGGTGAAAAAGATCGGGCGTGAGGCGGATGCCCGCTGAGGGTTACCGTTAACGTTGCTGGATCAAGAGGATAATTTACGATATCAGGCCAGGATGCCCAAGGCGCTAACTCCAAAGTGTATCGCTTTGGCCGAAGATTGGCGGATCAGCGCCGAGGATGAGCTACGTGCAGCAGAAACTCTCCGAACAACTGGACGAGATTGGCCCAACGTGTATTGGCATTCCGGATTTGCTGTTGAGAAAATGATGAAAGGTAACTGCTCAACCCCGGTTTGCCGGTCTCCTCGCGGAATTTGCTTGACGCGGTAACGGGCGCGTCGGTTCTAATTCCGGGCATGAACGCCGCTGATCTCAGCAGCCTTTCCCACTCCGAAAAGGATGCCCTGATCCTGACGCTGATGGCGCGTCTGGAAGCGGCAATGAAGCGGATCGACGAACTGCAGGCACGGATCGACGAACTTAGCGGGCCAAACAAAACCTCGGGCAATTCCAGCACACCGCCGTCCAAGGACCGCAAGCCCGATCGTATCGTCAAACCGGCCCGGCAGGGACCGCGCGGTGGCAGCCTTGGCCGTAAAGGCGGCGGACGTGGCTTGAGTTGCAATCCCGATGAAACGGTGATCGCCCGTCCAGCGCGTTGCCGATATTGCCAGTCTGCGCTGGTTCAAGACAGCCAAACGCTTGATGCCCGCTACGACAAATTCGCCCTGCCTGAGGTTCGCCCCGTGGTCACTCGGGTGGAGCGCTACGCGGGGCGTTGCCAGTGCTGCGGGAGAACCACGGTGGCGGCGCTGCCGCAGGGGTTGGAACCCGGCACACCCTTCAGCATCGGCATCGTGGCGCTGGCGATGTATCTGCGCTTCGTGCACGCGGTCAGCTACAAGCGGCTCAGCCGGCTGCTGCTGGACCTGTATGGACTTGCCATCAGCGAGGGCGCGCTGGACGCCGCCTTCCGCCGCGGCAAGCTGCACTTCGATGCCGATGTCGCTGCCATCCTTGCACGTTTGCGCTGCGCCCGGGTGATCTGCTCGGATGAGACCTCGGTCCGCGTCGACGGGCGGACGCAGTGGAACTGGGTCTTTCAGAACGAAGACGTTGTTTTGCATGTGATCCGTGCCAGTCGGGGGGCGGGCGTGGTGGGCGAAGTGCTGGACGGTCACCGCCCAACCCTATGGGTGTCCGATCTTTATGGCGCCCAGCAAGGCCATGCCGAGAGTTGGCAAGTTTGCCTCGCACATCAACTGCGCGACTGCCAATACGCGATCGAGGCGGGCGATACCGTGTTCGCGCCGCGCATGAAGGCACTGCTGTTGCGTGCCGTGGTGCTGGCGCGCCGGTCTCGCGATCTGGCCGAAACAACGCGCCAGGCTTACCGAAGGCGGCTGGAACACGATCTGAACCGGGTGATGATACTGGCGCCGGAACAGCGCGACGGCAGGCGGTTGCGGCGCCGATATGGCAAAGTTCGAGAATACCTGTTTACCTTTCTGACCCACCCCGAGGTCACTGCCGATAACAACAGCAGTGAGCGTGAGCTGCGCCCGACCGCAACCTACCGCAAAGTCACCGGTGGGTTCCGCTCACATTGGGGCGCCGACCTCTTCGCCGCTGTCCGATCTGTTATCGGAACCGCAAAGCGCCGCGGTATCGATGCCTATCAGGCTATCCGCAATACATTACAGGGACAGGGTGCGCTCGCACCGGGTTGAGCAGTTACGATGAAAGCAATACGAATAAAGAAATTCAGTCTAGAAATATGGCCGCCCGAAGATAAAGGCTCGAAGTGGCATAATCTGCTACTTTGTCTCTAATCAGTCCGGCTTGATGGATGAACGCAGGAGAGAGGCTAGGCAAAACAGGGCCTTTCAGGCATACTGGCTTACCGTAAAGGACTGGAGGCACGAGAAGCGCTACCCTGGGCACAATCTTAATGAACGTGAGGCGCGTGACCTTCTTAAGGCGGTCGTAAACCCTACAGCAGGTGTGATGAGATGGCTGCTGCGGATCTACCACAGCATTTGATCAATGCCGGATGGGAGCTTCTCGCTGCCCTGGATGATGCGGGCATGCAAGCCCAAGGTGGAGCTTGGCTTTTCGATCATGACCTGGGTGATTGGCGGTTTGTGGTCGCAACGGGCCTTGTAGATTCCCAGGGCTGTTCAATGCTCTGAGATAGCGATGAATTTGAGCAGGTTGTTGAGAACAGCGAGAGCCGCGCGATAGCGATCCTGGCTGATGGTGCTTGTCTTGTTGGCCTTGAGGATGTTGAAGGCGAAGCTACGCAAGCGGGCAAACACGCCGGGGTTGATGCGAATGCGGGAGCGGTCTTCGCCAAAGGTGACGTCGCGGCTGTAGTGCGAGGTGTTCTCGATGCCCCAGTGAGCGCGGACGGTTTCGGCGGCACGTGTGGCGCCGAGCATCGTGTTCGACACATAGAAAGACAGTCTCGGTGGCGCGGTTCCACAGCCCGGTTGCGGCACTACGGGTAAGCACCCTGCGCTGGACCTGGATGATCGTCTTGATATGAGGACCCCACTCGGTGTCGGTCAACTTGCCGGCCGCATCGAAGACGGTGGCGATGCGCGTCTCATCACGGTTGCGGCCTTTGTCGTGGCTCTTGTCAAACCCCAGCGGCGCGGTGGTCTGAGAGATCGCCCGTATCTGCTGATGTAGGTTCGGCTGGTTGTCCTTGACCTGGACGATCAGGCCGGCATTGGCTTGCGCGGCGACCTCAAAGTGTTTTTTTGACAGTGCATGGCATCGAGCGTGACGAGAGCGCCGCTGGCGACGCCGAGTTCGGCGAGAAGCGTCTGTGCCGCTGGAATTTCGTTGGACTTCTCGGCGATATCGATATGCGCCAGCACGAATGCGGTGTCGGTTGCGAAGGCGCTCAGCACCTGTACGGCGGTGCAATCACGGAACTTATCAAAGCTGCCACGCAATGTTTTACCGTCGAGCGCGATGCTGCCTTTTCCGGGCGCCGCACTGGCGGTATGTAAAAAGGCAGCATGGCTTTGCGGAACGCCGCCTCCACCGCGATCGGTTCGAGGCCCTTAATAATATAGCGAATGGCAGTGTGCGCTGGCGCGCGTCGCCAGTTCAGATCGAAGACACCGTTCAGCTTGTGACGATGAACGTCGATAAAGGTGGCAATGCCGCGATAGGAGTTGCAGCCGGTGACGATGGCGAGGATGGAAAACAGCAGCACGTGCGCCAGCTTGTAAAGCTTGCCCTCCGCTCGGCGCGGATCAGGAACCTCCGCCAGAACGTCGAGCAAGGGCGATAGTGCGGTCACGGCAACCTCCGATGCGGTTGCCGCCCTATGAGTCACAGATCTGCCGAGTTGAAAGATCCGGCTTTCTTCTCAGCAGCTTCGCTTTCCGCCCCAGGTGTGACAGTTCGAACTCATGTTCGAGCCGGCACGGCAGCATTGAACAGCCCTGGTAATCCCTGGGACGCCTGTGGGTCTACAATCAAATTGTAAAGGTAGTCTGCAAACTTGATATGCCAAAAGAGTTAACTATCGCTGATGTACACCTGATCGGACTTAAGAACCCAATGTTTAAGGCAATGGGGCATAGTATTCAAGTTGACCGGGGGCTGATCCGGTTTGACAAGTGCATGATTAATGATATGGCCTTTGATGGCGCGATTTATCGTTGGGGTAGTATTCCAACGCCTATCGAATTGAAAAAAATTGAACGAGATTTCGTTAAACGGATCAGGGAATTATCTGGGTGAACCAACACCGATGGCAGCAATTTAAGTACAATACCGCCTTCGCCTGTCGCCAGTATCCGCACTGTCCACCGAATTAACAGGCGCGTCCGCGGCTGAAACAACGGAGGACACAATGGCAAAAGTCTTCATTACCGGCTCGTCCGATGGGCTCGGCTTGATGGCGGGTCGCCTCTTGGCCGAGCAGGGGCATGCGGTCGTGCTTCATGCCAGGAGCGAGGCGCGGGCGGAGGATACGCGGGTCGCGCTGCCGCAAGCCGAGGCGGTGCTGGTCGGCGATCTTTCGACGCTCGCGGCCATGCGCGACGTCGCGGATCAGGCGAACGAACGGGGACGCTTCGACGCGGTGATCCACAATGTCGGGATCGGCTACCGCGAGCCGCGCCGCGTCGAGACGGTCAACGGCCTATCCCGGCTCTGGGCCGTCAATGTGCTCGCGCCTTACGTGCTCACCGCGCTCATGCACAAGCCCGACCGGCTGGTCTATCTCAGTTCAGGCATGCACACCGGCGGCAACCCGAGCCTGGATGACCCCCAATGGTCCAGGCGCCGTTGGAACAGCAGCCAAGCCTACGCGGACACCAAGCTGCATGACGTGCTGCTCGCCTTCGGCGTTGCGCGGCGCTGGCCCGATGTGCTGTCGAATGCACTCACCCCGGGGTGGGTGCCGACCCGGATGGGCGGCCCGGGCGCGCCGGATGACCTCGACCAAGCCCACCTGACCCAGGCTTGGCTGGCGGTGAGCGATGATCCGGGCGCGCGGGTGACTGGCGGCTACTTCTATCACCAGCGGCTCAGGGAGGTGAACCCGGCCGCGAAAGACCGCGAACTGCAGGACCGCTTACTCGACTACTGCCGCGATCTGTCCGGCGTTGCGCTGGCGTGAAGCGTCGCGGAAGGTCGCCCGCACAGCGCGTGTTAATGGAGCTGCGACAGGCATTGGAACAGCATACCGCTTGGGGTGAGGCCTGCCTCCCCCACTCAGTCCCGGTGACCGCGAAGGTGTGCGTTTTGGCCATCTAAAGAACCGGCTTCACTTCGAACCCGGCAAGGAGCCCTACCTCCTTCTGCCGATCATCCGTGAGACCTGCCCGGCACATCGGACGCGGAAGGCAGTGTTGGGGCCGCGGAAACCGTAGCTGCGCGGCTTGGTCGCTCTGCGCCTTGATATGGACAATGGGTGGTAGGCTTCGGAGTGGCGGCGCGGCTATGGTTCGACAGCGATGTCGAGCAGCGGCTTGCCTCCGGTCTTGCGTTCCTCCACGTCGGCGTGTGCCAGGCCGACCTGTTCCATGGCGTAGCGCCTGCCCAGCGACAGCGACAGCGTGCCATCGGCGAGCCCGGCGTAAAGCGCGGCCGCGCGCGCCTGTATGGTGTCCGCGTCGGGCAGATGGTCGTTCAAGCGAGGGCGGGTCAGATAAAGTGACCCGGCTTCGCCCAATTCGGCCGGGTTGAGGTCGTCCACGGCGCCGCCGGACGCCCCAAAGCTCACCACCAGCCCCTTCTTGCGCGTCACCTTGAAATCGTCGCGCAGCGTCGGCTGGCCGACGAAGTCGAACACCACGTCCACCCCGGCGCCGCCGGTCAGCTCGAGCAACGGTGCGACGAAGCCGCCTTGGTCTGACAGGAACACGTCCTGGGCGCCCCGTTCGCGCGCGATCCGCTTTTGGTCTTCGGCACGGACCGTGCCGAAGACCGTGGCCCCTAGACGCGCCGCGAAGCCGACGAGGAGCTGCCCCACCCCTCCCGCCGCCGCATGCACGAGGCAGGACCGCCCGGGCCCGAGGCGGCCGACATCTGTTGCCAGGTAGTGGGCTGTAAATCCCTGGAATGTTGCGGCGGCGGCAAGGAAAAGCGGCACGGCTTGTGGCACGTGGACGAGCTGCCAAGCCGGCACGACGGCGAACTCGGCATGGCTGTTCCAGACGAGGCAGTAGGCTACCCGGTCGCCGGGGCGGAACTCGGTCACGCCGGCACCAACCCGCTCCACCGTTCCCGCTCCTTCCATGCCGATGGTGGTCGGCAGGTGGACGGGGTAGGTCTGCGACTTCGCGAACACGCCTTTGCGCGTTCCCACGTCCATCACGTTGATCCCGGCATGGGCCATACGCACCAGCACCTCGCCTGCGCCGGGATCGGGCACCGGGATGTCCTGGAGCCGGAGCACCTCCGGTCCGCCATACTGCTCGATGCGGATGGCCTTCATGTCGTCACCCTTTCCTTTGCAGGACCCGCGTCCTTAGTTTCGCCAGAAGCCTTTGAAAACCTACCCGTCCTCTCGCAGTTCTTCCATCAGGCCCAGTGGACGCGAAGGTGTGCGTTTTGGCCATCTACGGACGACGCAAGGCCAATTGCCTCATTGGGAAGGTAGAAGGCGCGCTCTTGCCGTGGAAAGGAGCCGCTCGACTGCTTCAAGTGGCAACACATGACGGGCGAACACGATGACGGCTTTGCTGGTAACGTCGGAGTAGTAGAGGACTCTGGCGACAACCGTCCCGTTCGCATCGGCAAGATGGTCCATGATCGCCAAGCAGTGCCGGCGGCCGCTGCGGCCCGTCCAGGCGTAGCTTTCCAGCGCGTCGGCGCTCACCCCGATCTGGGCAGCAAGGTGGGCGACCACGGCCGGGGCGATGTCCGCCTCCCCGGCGGGAAAGCGCCCCTTCTGGCGTCAAAATGCAAGCTGGGCGGCAAAGCCGAGCTTGCCGGCGTCCACCATGCCCGCCAGCAACGCGATGTCCTGCTGGCGCAAGGACCACTGTCTACCCAACTCGTCTGTCGACCAGTCCCGCTGCATGCGCCCATCCCGTCTGCCCCACCAGGCGAGCCTACGAGACGGAGGCTGAACACGACACCCAAATGGCCAAAACGCACAGCTTCGCGGTCCCTAGGTCACTCACGGACAGTGCAACGGCTGAACGCCATGCCGGATACGCTGACCGGCTGTATTGACGGCTGGCCGCGGTGTGCGATGGTTTTCGGCAAACACAACGGAGGACACTGCCATGGCTGAAAACAGCACCGACCTCGATTTCCTCGCCGGCGTTCGGGTGGTCGACTTCACCCAGTTCGAAGCCGGCCCGTCCTGCACCGAAGCCCTCGCATGGCTGGGCGCCGAGGTCGTCAAAATCGAAAATCCCAAAGTCGGCGATCCAGGCCGCCGCCTTCGCCCTGGCCAGCCGGACGACGATCCGTATTACTTCCACATGTTCAACGCGAACAAGAAGTCGATCACGGTCAACCTGAAACACAAGCGCGGGCTGGCGATCGTGAAGGATCTGCTGCGCCAGGCGGATGTCTGCGTGGAGAACATGGCCCCCGGTACCATCGAGCGCCTGGGGCTGGGCTATGACGAGGTAAAAGCGCTCAATCCCGGCTATCATCTTTTGCCAGGTCAAGGGCTTTGGCACCGGCAGTCCGTACGAGAACAACCTGGCGTTTGATATGATCGCCCAGGCGACCGGCGGCACCATCAGCGTGACCGGCGAGCGGGGCCGTCAGCCGGTGAAGCCCGGTGTTTCATTGGGTGATACGGGCACCGGCATGACGATGGCGATCACCATCCTGGGGGCGCTGCGCAAGCGCGACAAAAGTGGTGAAGGTTGCCGGCTTCAGGTCGCCATGCAGGATGCCATGCTGCATTACATGCGCACGAATTTCTCGACCCAGGCGAAGTCCGGTCGGGCGGTTGAACGCGACGGCACCCGCTCCGGCGGCGGCAGCAATGGCCCCTCCGGCCTGTATCCCTGTGCGCCCGGCGGCCCGAACGACTACGTCTGGATCATGACCAGCCGGGGTAATCCGGAGCATTGGTCGCGGCTGTGCAAGGTGATGGGTCGCGAGGAGCTGATCGACGATCCGCGTTTCGCCACGCCGGCGCTGCGGGTGAAGAACGATGCCGAACTGGACCCGATCATCCGCGCGTGGACGCAGACCCGTACCAAACATGAAGCGATGGCGCTGGTCGGCGGCGCCGGGATCCCGGCGGGCGCGGTGCTGGATACGATGGAGTTGCAGAATGAACCCACGTTTGTCGAGCGCGGCATCATGCAGACGATGGAGCACCCAACGCATGGCGGGTTCAAGATGCCGGCCTGGCCGGTACGGGTCAATGGCAAGCCGCCGAAGGTCACCGCTTCGCCGATCTTGGGGCAGCATACGGGGGACGTGTTGAGCGGGTGGTTGGGGATGTCCGCGGCGGAGGTCGAGGGGCTGAAGGGCGAAGGGGTGCTGTAGCCGGACATCCGTCAGCGTTGTCAGCTTGGCCGGCCGAGACCTGACGGGGCGGCCGGCCGGGCACGATGCCGTCTCATCCCGATCGGGGCTGCCGCTGTCTCGCCGAGGTCATCCACATTCTGTCTGGCTGTATCCTTGCTTCGGCCTGAGCCGGCTTGGCTGCGCACGGTGCCAGCGTCGCCAGCTTACCTGTCTATAATCGTGTTAGTCAGCCACGCTGAGGATCCGCCTCCATCGCCAATACCTTCAGCGTCGCTTGTTTCGCCTCACCAGGCAAATAGCCCAGGCGGCCAAAGGTGCTAATCAGCACTGCCTCAGGCGTCGCATCATCCGCCGCGGTCGACAACGTCGCATGCAAAGAATCCCGTACCGCCTCGGGCAGATACTGCGCCTGTGCCTCAAGACCACGCAGTTGGGATGGCAGTCTATCACCGATGAGTCTCGTGATCATGGACGTTCTTCCTCGTAGGCAAAATGGGTCGAAATCTGCCAATGGCGCAATGATCGCGCAACGCGTATCGGCTGGCAACGGATTTCGCGGTGCTTCCTCTCCAGATCGCATGCCAGCTGCCCGCTCGGCCTTACCGCACTCCGGCATTCGAAGCTGATCAGATGTGCCGCCAAAGTGGCCGTGCCAGCGCCAGGCACAGCAGACCAACCGATCCCGACGCCGTGGTGGCCCACGGCGCTCCAATCGCGTCGGCCAGCAGCCCGAGTGCGACAAATCCAATCGGCCCGACACCGATGCACACCGACAGCACACCGAGGATGCGCGAGCGCATTTCCGGCGGGGCGGCGAGATAGACCAGGGTCGCTTGCATGGTGCTGAAGCCCGCGCCGCCAAGGCCGGTCAGCAGCAGGGCGCTGCCGGCAATCACCGGCGACGGCACGAGAGCGAACACGATCAGCATCACCATGTAGGTTGCCACACCGCCGAGATAGGCTCGGGCATACCAGGCGGGCCGCAGGAACAGCGTCAGCAGCAGGGCGCCGCAGAACGCGCCGATGCCATCCATGCTGGCCAGGATGCCGATCCCCTCCGCGCCGAGCCCAAGCTGGTTCTGGCCAATGACCGGGATCATGCTGGTGAAGGGCCAGCCGAACACATTGTAGATCATCGTGACCACCAGCGTACCGGTCAGCCGACGATCACTGCGCACCAGCCGGAGTCCCTCGCCAACACGCGCCAGGACGGAGGCTGATCCGGCCGAGGCCATGTTGCGATAACGGACGCGGAAGGCCGCGAACAGCGCGAAGCCATACAGCGCCACACTGAGCATGAAAACGCCGTCAATGCCGACGCTGGCGAGCAGGAGACCGCCGATGGTCGGCCCTACCATGCGGCTGGCGTTGTTGGCGCCGACATCAAGCGACATGGCGGTGCTCATCTGGCTGGCGCCGACCACGTCACCGATCATCACCCGCCGCACCGGATTGTCGGTGGCCCAGCCCAGCCCATTGAGGAAACTGGCTGCCGCCAGATGCCAGATCGCGAGGCGTCCGCTATACGCCAGCAGGGCTAACGACGTGGAGGTTGTCAGCATCAGCATAACGACCAGGATCAGGGTGATGCGGCGCTCGATCTTCTCGGCCCAGGCGCCGATGAAAGCACCGAACAGCCCCATCGGCAGCAGCCGCAGCATGGTCATCAGGGCAACGAGAAGGGCAGAGCGGCTGATCTGGTAGACGAACACGCCGACAGCAACGGTTTCCAGCCAGCGAACGGTGAAGACCACGAGGCCGACCGACCACAGCCGCCAGAAATCTGGACACCCAGCCAGCAGCAGTTGCTGCATCGGCCGTTCCCTTACGGGGCGCGCAGCGGGGGTACGCGCAGACGCAATCGCGCCAGCGGGCACTTTCAGGCGGTTCTTCATCGACGTCTCCTCTACGGGAGACAGGACCACAGATGCCAGGCGCCTCGCTAGACGCGAGACGGACTACCCGATGCTCAGTGGTTTTCTGTCAGAAGGGAACGCAGCTCGACCACGACGGATCGACCAACAACAATGAGATAAGTCATTTGTCAGGCTGGCTTTGACAAAAGCACACGAGCTCGCGAGGCCATTTTTTCGACACAATACGACCACCGGTCGGACAGGAAGCCTCCCCAGGTCAGCGTCATCACCGCATGAATGTCTCATGCAGTTGGAGGAACCGACCATGAAACGCGCTTTGAAAGTTATTCTCGCTACCACTGCCTGCGGACTGTTGATTGCAGGCGCATCACCCGCGGACGCAAAAGGTTGCCTCAAAGGCGCCGTCGTTGGCGGCGTCGCCGGACATATGGCGGGACATGGTGTGTTAGGCGCGGCCGGCGGATGCGCTGTCGGACATCATATGGCCAATAAGACAGAACAGACCAACAATGAACAAGCGCCTCAACAGCAATCGACTCCAGCCTATAACCAAAATCATCCGTGAACATGCGGCGGCGCTGGGGCTGTCGGCGGTGCCGTGACGGCAGCGAGACATTTATCCTGTTGATGTGGCTGATCGATCCGGTTACAGTACATTAGGCAGCAATCTAGTGGTCTGATGCCAACGCCCGATTGGGGGAGTTGGCTGAATCAGACCCTAGAATAGCCTGGCAGCGAAAGCTCGGGGCTTGGCGCCACTGACCCAAGGGGATACTGACGCGCTCCTCCTCTTTGGAGGTGAGCCACCGAGCGGCCGATGACCCGTTGAGGACGACTTATTCCGCTGCCAGTGCCGGGGCGAACGCGCCGGCGTTGAAGGCCGGCATGACTTCCTTGGCGAAGCGCTCGACCTGCTCCAACCATACTGCCAGCGGCGTACCCAATGGCAGAGTGACAGTGACACGAGACAGGCCCGGATAGGCCTGCTCGATCTTCTTCAAACTCGCGATGATGTCGGCCGGCGTTCCAGTCAGGAAGCCGCCCGCCTTCACCGCATCTTCGATCCGCGGCAGCTTCGTCTTTACGGCCAGTTCAGGATCGCGCATCGCTGCGATCTGTTCGTCAGTCAGGGCGCGGACCAGGCGCAGTTCGCCGAACATCTTCATGTTCTCTTCGTAGTATTGGCCGGCCTCTCGGATGCCTTCCTCGACGTTGTTGGCGATGTAGAACTGGAAGCCGATCGCCAGCCGCTCACCCAGCTCGACATACTTGCCGATCCGCGCATGGGCAGCCTGGAAATCCATCATCACCTTGTGGACAATACCACCTTCCGCCGACCCGCCGCCAATGACGCCGTGGATGTCGTGCTTGGCCATGAAGTCGAGCGCGCGCCGTGATCCGCCCTGGATTGGCTGCCAGCATTCCACGGGCAAGCGGGCCGGACGCGGCACCAGCGTCAGGTCCTTCAGCGTATAGCCGCGATACGGCACGTCCGGCGGCAACGTATAGTGCTTGCCGGTGTGCGAGAAGCGCTCGTTATTGAACGCCTTGAAGATGATATCGACTTGTTCCTCGAACAGCTCACGATTGGCTTCCTGGTCGATCAGCGGAGCGCCGAACGTTTCAACTTCGCGCGTGTGATAGCCTCGGCCGACGCCGAAGATCACCCGCCCGTTCGAGAGGATGTCGGCCATCGCGTAGTCTTCCGCCAGCCGCAGCGGGTGCCACATAGGGGTGATATTGAAACCACAGCCCAGCTTGATCGTCTTGGTGACATGCGCCAGGTGCAGCGCCATGAGCAGCACATTCGGGATGCATTCCGTGCCTTCTGGCTGGAAGTGATGCTCCGCCATCCAGAAAGCGTTGTAGCCGAGCCGATCCAGGGCCTGCGCGGTTTTTTCGGCCTTGTGCAAAGCAGTAATCAGCATCTCGTTAGGATAGAACCGGTCATTGACCGGGGTACCGGCATAGCCAACGTTCTCCAGATCAATATGCCCAGCATAGGTACTGTCGAATTTGGTAATCATCGCCTCTCTCCCGGACACGACCGTCGTATTCCCGGCCTTATCGTAGAGGCCGTGACGCCATTGGCAACCTTCAGCCGGCAGACCATCAAATCAGCCGCGTCGTCGACTTGAGCAGCGATGATGTGTTTCCCACGACCAGGTAGAAAACGTTGCTTATCAGTAATGTGAGCGATGTCGCTGTACCAGACCTGGTTCGGCCGCTCGATCGTCACATCTCCGCAACTTCTCTTCCTGTAACGTCTTGGCACAGGATTGGCAGCGTTGCCGAGGTCATTACGCAATCAGCTGGGTTATCCGTGCCCACTTTAAGTTCCCTTTGTACTGAGATGAGCGGGGGCCTGTCTGATCGGCACGCCGCGGCAGCCAGCCCGTTTGAGGTCGGCGCCCGTCCGGTCTACAATACTCGGAATCAAGCGACGCGGCGCATTCGCTGGTGCCGGTAGGGAGCGAGATGATCCGATGACAGAGAATTTGCCCGGCCGCGCTCATCTCATTACCGGCGGCTTTCCGCCTGGATCCAGTGCCGGGCACGACCACGACTTCGCCCGCCTGCGACTGCTGGGGCTTCTGGCCGAAGCGGGCGTTCCAGCGTCGGTGGCCAACGACTTCGCGGATATCGAGAAATGGCTGCCCATCAGCCGGTTGCTGATCACCTATGTGGCCGGCCCTTACCCGGACGCGACGCAGTGCCGAGCAATCCAGCGTTGGCTGGAAGCAGGCGGCCAGTGGTTGGCCTTGCACGGCACCAGCGGCGGCCGCGCCCAGCGGGTGGAGGGCCTGCGCCAGCGCCGCACCGTCAAGACCGAGCACCACGCTGTCCTCGGGAGCCGCTTCCTGACCCATCCCCCAATGTGTCGGTTCCGTGTCGACGTGAGCGCCATCGATCACCCGCTCATCCGCGGTCTTGGCACGTCTTTCGACGTAGAAGACGAGCCTTACTTCATCGAGTTGCAGGACCCAGGCTCAACGCGGATTTTGCTAACCGCAGACTATGGTCCCAGCGTTGTGGCGCCTTACATCGGAGCCCTGTACGCCTCTGATACCTCGCTGCAGCCCGATGGCAGGACTCGCGTACTCGGCTACACACGTGAGTTCGGCGATGGCGGCGTGACCTACTTTGCTCTCGGTCACTGCCACAGCCCAGCGAACCGCGCGGGCCGGACTGTTGACCCCACGGACACGACGCCGCCCACCTTCCGGGGTCCCTGGGAAACCGATGCGTTCATGACGCTGCTGCGCAATGCCATCGTCCAGGGCATGGCACAAGATGGCGCCGCGCGACCTTGACCAGCGGATCGATAACACTGCGCGGGAAGGACAGTATGCGGCATTCGAAACAGCCAGCCCGCGGGCCAGGGGATTGGCATGTGACAGCCCCTGGTTCCCTGGGCAGGACAGACCGTCACGTCGATGCACCATTGGACAGGCGCTCGTTCGCCGTTGCCCGGAAACGAACATCCGGCCGCGGCAAGCCGTACTGCGCGCGCAAGGTGTCGCCGGCATACTCCGTCCGGAACAATCCACGCCGTTGCAGCAACGGCACCACCTCGGCGACGAACACCTGCAGCATTGAGGGCAGCACCGGCGGCATCAGGTTGAAGCCATCGGCGGCGCCGTCACGGAACCAGTCTTCCATGAGGTCGGCGATCTGCTCCGGGGTGCCGGCGGTGACGAAATGACCGCGCGCGCCGGCTAGATAGCTCAGCAGCTGGCGCAAGGTCGGCTTTTCCCGGCGCACCAAGCCGACGATAACCTCCGTCCGGCTGCGTGCCGCTTCGACCGATCCAGGATCAGGGAAGTCTTCCGGAGACAACGTCTTATCCAGCGGCAGGTGGGAGAAATCATGGCCACCGAACCGGCCGGACAGGCGCTTGCGCCCGACCTCCGGGTCACTGAGGTCGTTCAGCTCGCGAGCAATGCGCTGCGCCTCTGCCTCGGTCGAGCCGATCACCGGGCTCAGCCCCGGTAAGATCAAGGCGTGGCTGGGCGACCGGCCTTCCTCGGCCACAAGCCGCTTGAGATCGGTATAGAAATCCCGTGCGGTTGCCTTTTCCATCTGCGCGGTGAACACAGCCTCGGCGTAGCGTGCGGCAAAACGGCGTCCGGTCTCCGACGATCCCGCCTGCACGAACACGGGTCGTCCCTGCGGGCTCCGCGGCAGGTTCAGCGGTCCGGCTACATGATAATGCGGGCCAGCATGATTCAACATCCGCAGCCCGTCGACACGGGCATAAAGGCCGCTGGTCCGATCATCCAGCACGGCGTCATCCGACCAGCTGTCCCACAGCCCGCTGACCACCCGCATGTACTCATCCGCACGTTCATACCGTTCGGCGTGACTCAGCGGCGTTTGGTTGCCGTAGTTGCCGGAGGCGGTCGCCAGCCACGTGGTGACGATATTCCAGCCGACGCGCCCGTTGGATATGTGGTCGATCGAGGCGAACTGCCGCGCCAGGTTGAACGGCTCGGTATAGGTGGTGGAGCAGGTCGCGATCAGCCCGATCCGGCTGGTCGCGCCGGCCAACGCCGCCAGGGTGGTCATGGGTTCCAGCCAGCTGCGCGGCGCATTCGCCACGTCCTCACCCACCCCCAGCGAGTTTGCCAGAAAGATGGAATCGAACAGCCCGGCCTCGGCCTTGCGCGCGACATCGATGTAATAGCGAATATCGGTCAGCTTCAGTGGCGACGCATCGGGGTGCCGCCACGCGGCCTCGTGGTGACCCCTTCCATGGATGAACAAATTGAGGTGCATGTGTCGGGTCATGTTGCGTTCCCTTGCCTGCGCAATGTTCACGGTAGTCGCCGCATCGGTGGTTCCGGTCGCTAACGCGTCCGGATCTCGACACGCTGCCGCCGTCTCGCGGCGCTGCTGCCACTACACGGATGGGGACCAGCTGGACAGGATCGAAGTGGAGTCAGACGGACGTTTGCGGCGGATGGTGTTCCCGTACTTACGGGAAGGCTAGGATTAGTCCCGGCGGCCAGAGGCAGGGACTGGCCAAGCGAAAGGAAGGGGCATTTGAAAACCCGCCACGGCCTGGAAATTCGCACCGCGACCGGCGCCGATGCGGCGGGTCTATCCGCTTTGTTCGGCGCGGTGGGTCACGTGATCTCGGCTCGTGTTCTGGCCGAGCGGCTGGACGCGATCCGTCAGGACCCGGGGGTGATTTTAATCGCAGTGGCGTGGGGACCGCCGAGTGGGCTGATCATGGCGCACTGGTACAGAACACTCGGTGCCGATCAACCCACGGCGCAAATCACCACGTTGCTTGTCGGTCCCGATGAACGCCGGCGGGGCATTGGACGGCTCCTGATCAAAGCGGCTGGTCAGGCGGCACGCGTCGCCGGCTGCAACACGCTGGAGATAGCGGCGGCACCGAAGGAACAGCACCTGCACGAATTCTGCCGAACCACCGGTTTCATTGAGGCCGGCTCCCGGTTCGTGCGCGCACTGCGGAAAAGGAGTAACCAGGATCTATTGCCCTGATCTTACTGTGTCGCTGACTGCCACGCCCTCGGGTCGTTGAGGTGAGACAACACGGACATCGTGGAAGGGTTTGCCCACCGCCTGTTGGCCTGACAATGGTCGTTCAGTTGCCGCAGTAGGTTGGCCACGACGCGCTGACGGGCCTTGAACCCCGGCTCGGCAAGCGCCTCGACGAGGTGACGCTGACTGCGGCTAATCCAACGCAACGGCGAACACGGATCACGGCTTCAAGCCACCGCGACCTGTGCCGTTCGAGCATGAAGTTCCTCGAGCGTCGCCTCAAGCGCGGCGCTCAGACTTACACCAAGAGCCGCTGCCTCCATGGAGCCCGACTGGACCGCCGGTTCAAAGCGGCGAGCCAAGGTGGAGAGACGCTCGAAGCCAAACATGCCGGCGCTGCCCGCAAGCGCGTGCGCGGCCTCAGCGAGTTGTTCCCCGGTCCGCGTAAGGGCATCCGGCTCCTGCAGGTCGTGAAGCAGGGCTTCGCTGAGGTTGGTAATGGTCCGTAAATGGGTTGCGATCGCCTCCGGTGCCAGAAAGACCGCGGTGCGCTCGAAGGTCGTCGGGTTGAGAACCGGCAGATCCAAGCCAATGACCGGTGCCGCAGGTGCGGCTACCGCGGCGATCGCCATCGGAACAGGACTGATACCCTGGTTCGGCGGCGATCCTGCCATTGCGGCTCGCACCACCGCGGCGAGTAGCATGTCACGATCGAAGGGCTTGGGAAGATGGCTGTCCATGCCGGCCGTCCGGCATTCCGCCACTTGATTAGCGAACGCCTGGGCGGTCAGTGCCACGATCGGCACTCGTGCTCGTGCGCCCTCCAGTGCGCGAATGCGGCGCGTTGCCTCCAGCCCATCCATTTCGGGCATGCGTACGTCCATCAGGACAACGTCGAAGTCTGTCGTGGCAACTGCCGCGACTGCCTCGGCCCCGCCGTTCGCGCAGGTGACCTCATGGCCAGCTGCACGCAGGAAGGAGCTGGCGATGTCGCGGTTCATCAGGACATCATCGACGACCAGTACGCGCAAAACGCGACGGGGTGCCTGCACGGCTTCGGCGTTCGGCATGTCGGGCCCAGCGGCGGCGTCGAGACCGGGTTCGGCGAGAATACGGCTCGCCAAGGGAAGCTCCAACCAGAGCACGCTGCCGCCCGCCGGATCGCCGTCGTGGCCGATGCGCCCGCCCATCAGTCCCGCGAGGCGGGCCGAAATCTGCAGGCCAAGCTCGCCGGCTTCGACCGAGCGGGCAGCGCCGATGTCAAGCCGCTCAATCTCCGGCAACAAGCTCTGGCTTCGCTCGGTTGATGGACCAGGGCCGTTATCAGCCACCTCAAACCGCAGCTCCGCACCGCCTGCCGTGGTCAGTATGCGCATCTCCACCACGCGTTGCGCCGTGAGCTTCACCGCGTTGCCAAGCAGGTTCAGCAGCACCTGCCGCAGCCTCGTTGGATCGGCTTTGATGTTTTGTGGCACATCGGCCGCAATGAATAAGCGGAAATCCAGGCCCTTTGCCTCGGCCGCGGGCCGCACAAGCTCAAGGCAGGCGCCCACCAGGCGACGTGGGTCAACATTGGTGATCTGCAACTCGAAATGCTCCGTTTCGATCTCAGATAGGTCGAGCACACAATGGATCATCTCCATCAGATGCCTGCCTGCACTCAGCATAGCGTCTAGCCGGGCCGTCTGCGCGACGTTCAAGCCACCTTCGATGCCCAGCAACTGAGCGTAACCAAGGATGCCGTTCAAGGGTGTGCGCAGCTCGTGGCTCATTCCCTCAAGAAAGCGGGATTTCGCCCGACTTGCTCGCTCCGCCACGTCCCGTGCGGCTACGAGGTGGCTCGCAAGTTGCTCCAACGTCGCGTTGACTCTGCTCAGTTCGTCAGCGTGGTTATGGCGTTCAGAGATGTCGCGCAGCGAGCAGACGAGCGAGACGGGACGCCGCGTAGCTTGGTCGCGGACGAGACTTATTGTTTCCTCGATCCAAATCCAGTGGCCGTGCTTATGCTGGGCCCGGTAGGTGACCAACGTCCGATCGGCGGCTCCGACGATGAGGGGATGCACCGCCTCAGAGAATGCTGCCGCGTCATCCGGGTGGATCGTGGCCGTCTCGTCGTCAAGCATCTCTGCCGGCTCATAGCCAAAGATCGCGCGGCACGCCGGCGAGGCATAGGTGCGCCGCAAATCCAGTTGCGCACAGATGATCACGTCGTTCGTGCTTTCGGCGAGAAGACGGTATCGTTCCTCACTAGCCTCGAGATGTTCAGCTAAGAGGCGATAGCCGGTTTCCCGCGCGGCGAGCGTGGCATTGCGCGATCTTACTCTTTCTTCGAGCCCCGCATTCAGCCGGCGCAATTCGACCAGGTGCTCGCTCTCTCGGGTCGAAGCCATCAACAGCGCAGCGACCAAGATCCCGCTCCCGGCAGCCAGTACGCCGCAGCCAAGTGCGATGCCCAACCAAAGCCTGACAACCAGACGCGCAGCGGCACGGCGTTCGTCTAGCAGATGCTGCTCTTTCGCTTTGAAATCTTCCACGGCCGCAAAGATCTTTTCTGTTGAGGCCTGATCGGCCTGCCGCGCCGTAATATTGCTTGATCCGGTAACGTCGTTGCCGGTGCGCTGACCCCGGATGATTTCGCGCAACATATCGGCGCGCGTAGCTATCATGGGCTCGATGCGGTCAAGTGCTGACTGTTCCGCGGGACTGTCGGCCGTAAGAACCCGCAATTTGACGATGTCGTCTGAAAGCTGACGTGCCGCGGCATCAAACCGTGTGCGGCTGTCGCCACTGTTGTTGAGCATGAAGCCGCGCGCTTCGGCAATGACCATTGAAAAATCGGTGTCAAGGCGGGTTGCCGAATTCAGTACCGCAAGCGTATGGTCGACCGGTTTAGCCGCGTCATGCTGATGATGTGGCAACTGATTGAAAAGAAAGAGAAAAATAGTAGAGGCTATCAGCCCAATGCAACTCACGACGATAACGGCTGCCCGCTGCCCGAAACTCGGATCGCCGCTGTTGCGAATGATAGACCATTGCACGTTATCGTCCTTGCTACTGTTTGCCGCGGGGCCTCATGCAATAGCCAAATGCATGAAAGGATCGATTAACCGACAGCGGCCCATGGGCGGGTGCTTGGCTAGCCGAGCTACCTTCCGGAACCGCAGCCATAGAATTAGGCTCTTCTCGGGCTTCGATCTCCCACGATATGATTAACAAGTGCCTAACGAGACCGCTGTGTTGTGGGTTACTCGCTCCGTCAGGCCGACGGTTTGCGGCCATCGGGCGTATTGCGGATCCTTGCCGATGCCTCCGCTTTAGTTTTCTGCTCCATATGTCTGCCGGGTCATGGAGCGGGCGGAGGGGATCAGCACGCCACTCAAAAGTCAGAGCTAGCGTATGGTTTGGCTGCGCGGATTGGATCCTCCCCAGTGTGCAACATTTTCCCTCAGTGCTCGCGGCCCCGTTACGCGGAGCGTACTGGGGTTTGTGGGCATTCAGCGCAAAGCCAGAACCGTGCTGCCGAAGGCGAAAGTCGATCAGGTTCCCCAGGCCATCGACCAGCGCCATGATCTTGCTGGTCAGTCCGCTGCGTGAGCGCCCGATCGCCTGAGGCTCAGTCCCCTTTTGCTCCGCTCGCCGTCTGGTGCGCGAGGACGCGCGTGCCGTCGATCAGAGCCTGTTCGCAGTCGGGTTCCCCGACAGGCACGCGAAGCGGCCAGCGCGAACCCGCTGAAAACGCTGTTCCACGGGCCGAACCCGCGCGCACGGTCACGCCACGGCACCCCTGTGCGATCACGCCACAGACCCGCTTGCAGCACGCCCAAGACCGAATGGGAACCCGCAAGCGTTAACAGGCCCTAGAAAAAATGAATGGCGAGCCAGACAGTCGGTTCGTTTCCCGCTGTTCCTGTCACCCGATGGATGCGACGGGCAGGGATCAGCATATGGTCTCCGGGATAAAGATCACGCTCACCATCTCCGTCGACCCACAGACTTGCTGAACCGCGCAATAGCACGACCCATTCGTCATGGTCCTGATTGAACGGTTTATCCACCGGGGTTGATTGACCGTTCGAGACAATTCGCTCGATCCGGACGCCTGGCCGCGACAGCAGTTCGGTAAATTCCTCATCCTTCGTGCAGGCGGGAAGATTTTCAAAAAGATTGTTCAATAAGCCCCTCCCGATAGCCAGCGGCCAACCACCTGTCGAGGATGATTTCGTTCCGTCCACGATTTTTCCCCGGTCTTACCAAGAAGGCAACCACAGTCGAGAACCTCGAGCGCTTTAGCCAGATCGGCCCGACCAAGCAGGACGGCGACGTTAGCTATACAGCCGATAGCGTCACCAGGGAGCCACGATCTTGAATGGCACCATCGGTGTACGCGGGTGTCGCCAACCAGTTTCCAACCGCGGCGGATCGCTTGCGGCAGTCCCAGTGGCTATTGCGGCAGCAACTGAAAGGCGAGAAAAATCCGATCCATCGTCCGCAACCAAAGGTCGATGCCCTCGGTTAAGGGGAGATAGCATGGTTGCCACACGGGCGCTTGCAAACAAAGTCACAGCAGACGCGACCACGGATTTTGACGCGGTCATCATAGGCGCCGGCATTTTCGGCCTCTACCAGCTCTACAGGCTGCGCGAACTCGGTCTGAAGGTTCGGGTGTTGGAGGACGGCACCAATGTCGGCGGCACCTGGTACTGGAACCGCTATCCCGGCGCGCGCTTCGATTCGGAAAGCTGGACCTACGGCTACTCGTTTTCCGAAGAGCTGCCGCAGGAATGGAACTGGGCCGAACATTTTGCGCCGCAGCCCGAGACCGAGCGTTATCTCAACTACGTGGCCGAAGAGTTCGAACGGCAAAATGGACCGACCACGTCAAGGCCATGAGGCAGGGGTTGCTGGCCAACGAGGTGGACTCGTGGATGATCGGCATCAACCGCAATGTCGAGGGCAAGCAGACCCGCAAGATCATGCGTTACAGCGGCGCCTTGCGGCGGACCACGCGCACCTGGACGCCGCCTGTGCGGTGCCGCCGGTCTTTTCGCGAGGTGCTTGGAATGCTGCCGGAGTTTATGACAACCTCTGGGATAACAGGGAGCCGACATGCGACAAGTCATAATTATCCGTCATTGCTTTAGCCGTTGTCTGCCACGCGGCAACGCCGGGCAAGGCCGATCCGATCCCGGCGGTACAGGCATCCAATAACATGCAGATCATCGGCCACAGCGACCTGAACGGCGCCGGCAAAGGTGGCGAGGGGCTGGCGTTGCGGCAATATCCGGACAATCGCCGCGTGCTGTTCCTTGCCCATGAATCGGCACCCATGTGCGTCAGCGTGATCGACGTGACGAAGCCGGAGGACCCACGCATCATCACCCAGATACCAGTTCCGGCACCGCAATTGCGCTGCAACTCGCTGGGTCTGTCCGGCACCATCATGACGATTGCGCATCAGTCGGACAAGGTGGGCCAGACGGGCGCCGGCATGGACGTGTACGACGTAGCTGACCCAGCGCATCCCAGGAAGCTGGCGTATTTCGACACCTCCGGTCCGCACTCACGCGGCGTGCATTACCTTTGGTTTACCGATGGTCATTACGCCTACTTGTCCACCGGCGCGCGCGACTTCACACCGCGCAACCCGCTCGACGACCAGTTCTTCATGATCGTGGACGTAAGCGAACCGGAGCACCCGAAGGAAGTCGGACGCTGGTGGATGCCGGGCACACGGGAGGGCGATCAGCCTCCGTCTCCGCCGCGCGTGGAATCGCCTAACTCCGGCATCCGCATGCACACGCCAATCGTTCCCGCCGAACGGCCGGATCGCGCCTATGTCGGTTGGATCGACGGCGGCTTTGTCATCCTGGACATCAGTGACAAGGCGCATCCAACGCTGGTCGCACACCGCTCCTGGCAGTCGCTGGGCCTGGGGTTCGCGCATACCGTGCTGCCAATTCCGTCACGCAACCTGGCGATCCAGACCGAGGAAGCCACCGAAGCGAATTGCAAGGACTGGCCGAAGCGCGACTGGATTTGGGATTTTTCCGATGAGAAGCGGCCATACGTAGTTTCGGCGCTGCCGCCGCCGGCGGATTTCACCGCGCTCTGCAGGCAGGGTGGCCGCTTCGGCGCGCACAATATTCACCAGAACCGACCCGATCCCACCGCGAGGCAACTGACGAAAACCGTCGTCGGCAGCTTCTTTAACGGTGGCGTACGGGCTTATTCAATCGCCGACCCGCACAATCCGCGCGAGATCGGCTGGCTGATCGATGCGGCCCCAAAAGATAACCCAACCCATAGCATTCAGATCAACGATGTCTATGTCGATGAGCATGGTCTTATCTATGCCAATGACCGGCTGAGCGGTGGGCTGGACATTATTCGCTATACGGGTTCCGTCCCACTGGAATGACCGGTATGAATGCCGCCCTTGACGGTCGGGCGCCTTTAACACGCAACGTAGATAACAGTTTCGGTGGCAAATAAAAATGGAGGCAGTGACGCGTGGCTGATATCGTTCTGATCAATCCTCGCTTCAGTCCATCCTATTGGGGCATGAACTACGCCTTGCCCTTTCTTGACGGCAAATCCGTGCTGCCGGTGATCAATCTGCCGCTGTTGGCGGCACTGACGCCGGCGGCGCATAACGTCACCCTGATCGATGAGAATGTCGAGGAGATCGATTTCAGTCGCTGCGCCCGGGCTGATATTGTCGGTCTTACGGGCATGAATGTTCAACGCGCGCGTATGCTCGAAATTTTGCACGAACTGAAGCAGCGGGACGTCTTCACCGTCATTGGCGGTCCCTGGGTCACGGTTTATCCGGAGGATTTCAGGGACGTTGCCGATGTCATCTTCATTGGCGAGGCGGAGGAGAGCTGGCCGCGCTTTCTGGTGGAATGGAGCGAAGGCCGCCATGGCCGGCGCTATGAACAGGCCGAGAAAACCGACATGGCGACGGTGCCGCCGCCGCGCCTCGACCTGTTGCCGATGAGCAAATATCTTTATGGCAGCGTGCAATTGTCGCGGGGCTGCCCGTTTACCTGCGAATTCTGCGACATCATCGTGGTATTCGGCCGTCGCCCGCGGGTCAAAGCCGCGGCACAGATCATCACCGAACTCGAAGGCTGCCTTGCCGCCGGCAAGCGCAATCTTTTCATAGTTGATGATAATATTATCGGCAACAAGAAGGCGATCAAGGCGATCCTGCATGAGATCATTGCCTGGCAGGAAGCGCATGGCTACCCAATGGAATTCGCCACCGAGGCTTCGATCGATCTTGCGGAAGACGCGGAGCTACTGCAGTTGATGATCGATGCCAACATCGTCGAGGTCTTCGTTGGCATCGAATCGCCGAACGAGGAGGCTTTGCGGGAAACCAAGAAAATCCAGAATCTGACCGACCGGCACGGCAGCTTACTGGATAAGGTGCATCGCATCCAGCAGGCTGGCATCGAAGTGTGGTGCGGGATGATTGTTGGTTTCGACACCGATGATGCAAACGTGTTCGAGTTGCAACGTCGCTTTCTTCAGGACGCGCGGATTCCGCTTGCCATGGTCAATGTGCTGGTTGCCATCCCGCGGACACCGCTTTTTACCCGGCTGGAGAACGAAGGACGGCTTGACAATAGTGGCAACATGGCGAGTTTCGGAACGATTAGTACCAATGTGATACCGAAACGGATTAGCCGGCGTGCGCTGTGTGACGGCTATCTTGAGCTGATGCGCGACCTGTACGCGCCCAAAGCCTATTTTGGCCGATTGGATGCGCTCTATCTTGAGGGCGAGTTACCGCTGAACTCGGCGCGGATGCGCTATCTACGCCGCCATCCCTGGCGCTGGCTGAAGTTTTGGTCGTGGTCCGTGGTGGAGACGATCTTCATTGTGACGCAACTGATGCGCCTTGTTCCGGATGCGACCCTGCGGCGCGCCTACCGCGAGCGGCTTTGGAACGTCGTCAAGCGGCGGGACCGCGTCCGCCTGCTTCGCATCTATGCGGCCAAGTGTGCCCTGCATTTTCATTTTGACCGGTTAATCGCTCAGATGCTGGCCGAACGCCAGCAACTTCCCGAGAAAGATAGTAACGGGCTGGCGGATGCGATACCAGCCCAGCTATCGGCCGTCACCGAGATGAGTTGAGTTGGGGCTGCTGCAAGATCGAGCATATTAGCGCAAAGACCTATCTTTCCGTGTCTCTTTTGCGATCCGGGGTCGGTGCGTGGCCAGATATTCCGGGTGAGCCGCGCCTGGCGTCGGCGGCCTAGACTGCGTGATTTGACAGTTTCCGCAGGTTGCGAAATGATCACGTTGCCGTCCGTTATCGTAAACCGGCGCTAGTGCCCTGACGCAGACTGAAAAAGCAATCTGCATCAGAGCCCTAGCTTGATCTGGTGGGCTGATTCAGCCGACGCCCTGAATCGGGCGCTGGCGTCAGAGCACTAGAGAATTGGTTCTGCTATGCAACTGAGTGGGTCGCCTCGCGGTGAAGTCCTTCAGCGGCGTCGTCATGAGTCCGGATTGGCCAAATCGCGCGGAGGACGTCCCATGAGATCAAGCCCGATATATCCCGCTGCCTGGTCTGTCCTGGCTGCCCTCGCGCTGGCCGTGCTGCTTTGCGCATGCGCTACACGTGTGACGCAAACGGGCACCAACCTGTCAGGCGGCGGTGCCTTGCCGCGGCCGCAGCGGGTGCTGGTGACGGATTTCGACGTAGACCCAGAGGCGGTGCGCCTTGATCAAGGCATTGGTCCTCGTGTGACGCGGCTGATTGAGCCGGACGCACCGACAGGGACGCCGGCGCGCGAGGTGCAGAATGCCATCTCGGAGGCGTTGGTTGACAATATCCGCAAGATGGGCCTGCCGGCGGAACGCGCCCTGCCCGGCACGCCGCCACGGCCGAACGACCTTCTGGTGCAGGGCCAGATCCTCAAGATCGACCAAGGCAACAGGACCCGCCGCCTGGTGGTCGGTTTTGGTGCCGGCAAAAGCTCGGTGGAAGCCAAGGTGCAGATCTATTACGGCCGAGGCGGCGCCAGGCCGGAATTGCTGCAGACCTATGATGCGGATGCCAACAGCGGACGCAAGCCCGGCTTTGGAATGGGCGCCGCATCGGCTGCCGGAGGCGGCAGTCTGGCGCCCGCGGCACTGTCCGGGGCACTTGGCGTACATGGCGAACAGCAGGGCGTGGCCGGAGAAGGCCAGCACCTGGGCGACAGGATCGCCTATAATCTGGGTGAGTTCTTTGTGCAGCAAGGCTGGATTCCGCCATCGTCCGCGCCCGCCCGTTCGCTGCGCTGAGGGTCGGACGCAGTGTGACTTTTTGTTATGTTGATGCGGCACACCAGACCTGATGCCGGCCGTTATCAATGGCGCCATAGTGCAGGGTGCCGGAGGGGGGGTGACGCTGTTCGTCTCCGCGCCGCTCGCGGGCATGGGCTTTCGGTCGCCGTTGCTGACCGGTGGATTGCTGGGCGTACTGCTCGCCCTGACGATCGTCATTGTGTCACCGGGCGATTGCGCCTCGGCAAACCTAAGTGGCGCCGATAGGCGAGATGCTGTACTTCAGCTTTACCACCCTGACTTCGACCGGATTTGCAAAATCCTGCCATTGCATCCTATTGTTCGCAGCTTGGCCAGTCTCGAGTCCGTCCTGGGTCAGTTATATCTGACCGTATTGCTGGCACGCCTTGTGGCAATGCATGGCGAAGCTCGCCGGAATTGGTTTGTCGTGTAGAGGGCGCAACAAATTGCTTGTCATCGCGGCGAACACGCTGTTAACGTTCACCGTATCATCAAGCGGCGTGAATTAGAGCACAGGTCCCGGGGGAAACTATGCGAAACAGCTGGGTTTTGCTGCGTGTCATTGCTTGGGTCACAATTTGCGTCGTATTTGCATTTGAACGACCCTCAGCCGCCCAGAGTCCCGCGCAGGATACTGTTTGGCCGCACACTCTTACGGTCAATGGCGCCAGCGTCGTCGTCTACCAACCACAGGCAATCGACTGGCCCGACCATGCAACTTTGACGACACGGGAAGCGATTGCCATTACGCGTGCCAACGACAAGACCCCTTTGCTCGGCACGACCGAAATTTCGTTTTCGACGCTGACTGATGCCGCAACAGGGTACGTCATCCTGTCGAATCCGCAGCTTGTCACATCGCGTTTTCCAACATTGGACACGGCCCAGGCGGCACGGATCGAGGCGCAGATCAGGCAGATCCTACCTACCATCCAGGCGAAGCCGGTTCCACTGCAGTCCGTGCTGCTCAGCCTCCAGCAACAATCAAAGCCGAATAATGCCGCAATCAATAATGATCCTCCAACGGTCTTCTACAGCGCTAAACCAGCTTCGCTCGTCGTGTTCGATGGAGAGCCTGTGCTGGCCCCGGTCGGCAAGACGGGCCTGTCGTTCGCGGTCAATACCAACTGGGACATTTTTACCGACGGCCAGGATTGGTACCTGCTGAACAACGGATCGTGGATGGTGGCATCGGCCTATACCGGACCCTATGATTGGACTGGCAAACTGCCGCCGGCATTCTCCGCCATCCCGGCGGAGCCGAATTTTGCCGCGGTGCGTAAGGTCCTGCCACCGCCCACCACTCGCCCTGCTGCCGTGCCGCAGGTCTTCGTCAGCACCAAACCAGCGGACATCATCGTCACGGAGGGGCCGCCGCAGTTCGCGCCGGTGACAGGAACCGGCCTGCAAACCGTCAAGAACACCAACAGTGTGCTGTTTTTTGAGCCGGCAAGCGGCCGGTTCTTCCTGCTTACCTCGGGCCGCTGGTTTTCCGCCCATGGCCTGAACGAGCCATGGAGCTTCGCCACCGACAGCTTGCCGGCGGATTTCGCGCTGATCCCGCCGGACAGCCCGCAAGCGCCGGTGCTGGCGTCGGTCCCCGGCACCGAGCAGGCGCAACTCGCGGTGCTGCAGGCGCAGGTGCCGCGCCAGGCGACGCTGAAGAAGGCGTCGGCCAAGCTGACGGTTACCTACGCCGGTCAGCCGCAGTTCAAGCCGATTCCCGGCACGGCCATGACGTACGCCGTGAACACGCCGTTCGAGGTCATCGAGACCGGCGGCAGATACTATGTCTGCTATCAGGGCGCCTGGTTCGAAGGGGCGTCACCACTTGGTCCCTGGGTTCTGGCAACCAGTGTGCCTCAGGTGATCTACACGATCCCGCCGAGCAGTCCACTATACCCTGTGACATATGTGAAGGTTTATGGCGCGACGCCGGTCGCGGTCACTTATGGCTACACGTCCGGCTACACGATGGGCTTCGTGTCGGCCGGCGTGCTGGTCTATGGCACCGGTTATTACTACCCGCCGGTGGTTATTCCCGGTCCGGTGCCGATCTATTATCCGTACCCTTATTCCTATGTCGGCGCAGTCTCCTACAACACGACGACCGATGCATGGACACATGGCGGCACCGTCTACGGACCCTATGGCGGCGTTGCCAGCGGCGGCAGCTATTACAATCCGAGCACCGGCGCCTACGGCAGGGGCGGCTCGATCTATGGTCCGAACGGCGGCGCGGCAGGCGTTTCCTACTACAATCCCAGCACCGGCGGTTATGCGCGCGGCACCGCGTCCTGGAATGCGAATGGCGGCTCCGCGCAAGGCAGCTACTACAATCCGCGCACCGGCGTTTCAGGCTCGACCAACCAGAGCTGGAACGCCTACTCGCGCTGGGGATCCAGCACCCTGACCGGCCCGAACCAGACGGTGCATACCCAAAGCGGCAGCAACGCTCAGGGTCGGGCGGGCAGCTTCAGCTCGTCGACCGGGGCGGAAGGCGCCGGATATCGCGGCGTCAACGGCAATAGCGGCGGTGCCGTGAAAACCCAGAACGGCGACGTCTATGCCGGCCACGACGGCAACGCCTATCAGCATACTTCGGATGGATGGTCCAAATGGAGCAACGGCGGCTGGCAGCCGGTCAACCCGCCATCCGGCACGACGGCATCGACCAACCGATCGTCCGGCACGACGCCATCCACCACCAGCCGACAGCAGACGCTGCAAAGTAGTTCCACCACGACGGCCACCGGGGCGACGCAGAACCGGTCCCAGTCGCCGCAGGCTCAGTCGCATACCAACTTCAGCCAACGCAGCGGGGGCCAAACGATGGATAGTTCCTCGTATTCACAACTGGAACAGGACCGCCAGGCCCGCTCCGCCGGAACACAGCAGCGCTTTGGCGGCGGTTCAGGTGGCGGCGGCTCAGGCGGCGGCCGGTTCGGTGGCGGAGGCGGTCGCTTTCGGCGGTAGTGAAACTTGCGGCGAACAGAGGGAAGCACGCGCATGAAACCATTGAACCGGTCGCTCGGACTGAAACTTCTGTGTGGTCTGGTGCTGTGCCAGCTCGCCGGGACAGCCACCGCGCAGCAGCCAAGCCAGGCGCAAACCGCTGCCGTCAAGCAATCGTGCCGGTCGGACTACCAATCCTATTGCGCAGGTGTCCCGACCGGCGGCCGAGCCTCATTGCAATGTCTGCAGCAGCATCAGGCTGACCTGTCGCCGGATTGCCAGGCCGCGGTCGGTGCGATCGGCGGCGGTGGTGCGGCCGCGGCAGGCGGCACGGCGCCTCGCGGGACCGCGCCAGCCTCGCCACCAACCGGTGCCGCGCCCGCGATGTCCAAGCGGCAGGAGGTCGCGCTGATGCGCAGGGCGTGTGGCGGCGATTTTCGCGCCTACTGCCGCGGGGTCCCGCTCGGCGGTGGTCAGGGGATCGGCTGCCTCACGGCCAACGAATCGCGGCTGTCACCGTCTTGCAAGGGCGCCCTGGCCGAAGCACACGGCGGTCGATGAAACGAGGCGCCATCCGGTTCGCGTGTCGCTACGCCGCGACGGTGCTGGCGCTGGTTGCAATCGTGTCGGGATGTAAACGTCAGAACGCCTACATGGCGCCGCCGCCGCCACATGTTGCTGTCGCGCAACCGCTGCGTCAGGCCGTGACGCCCTATCTGGAGGCAACCGGCAACACCGTCGCGTATAATCAGGTGGACCTGGTCGCCCGCGTCGAAGGTTTCCTGCAGGAAATCCGCTTCAGCGACGGTGCCGCGGTGCATCGCGGCGATACGCTGTTCGTCATCGAGCCGGCGCCATACCAGGCGAAATTGCAGCAGGCTCAGGCCGCACTGGCCTCCGCCCAGGCGCAAGCCGTCCAATCGGATGCGGAATATAACCGCCAGGCCTCACTTGGGCGCAGCGACTTTTCGTCGAGATCGGCCGTGGACCAGGCGCTGGCCCAGCGGGATACCAATCAGGCCAACGTACAGAACCAGCAGGCCGCAGTGACCCTGGCGGCGACAAACCTTGGTTATACTCAGGTGACCGCGCCGTTCGACGGGCTGGTAACCGCGCACGAGGTCGCGGTCGGCAGCCTGGTCGGCGTCAGCGGTCCGACCAAGCTTGCCAGCGTCATCCAGTTCAATCCAATCTATGTCTCCTTCAACATCAGCGAGCAGGACGTGCTGCGCATTCGCGCCAACCTGCGCAATTCCGGCCGGACGGAGGTCGACCTCAACAAGGTGCCGGTCGAGATCGGCCTGATGACGGAGACCGGATATCCGCATCGCGGCACGCTGGACTACGCGTCTCCGACCGTCGACACGCAGACCGGAACCTTGATGGTGCGCGGGGTTCTGCCCAATGCGGACCGGGTGCTGTTGCCCGGCTTCTTCGCGCGGGTGCGGGTGCCGCTGGCGACGCAGCAGACCGACGCTTTGCTGGTGCCCGACGCCGCACTCGGCGCTGATCAGTCCGGCCGCTATTTGCTGGTCGTGGACAAGGACGACGTGGTGCAGCAGCGCAGCGTCAAGACCGGGGCGCTGGTGGGCAGTCTGCGGGTCATTGTGTCTGGTCTGCAGCCAGACGAGCGCGTGGTCGTCTCCGGCCTGCAGCGCGCGGTCGCCGGTGACAAGGTTGTGCCGCAACCGAGTGAGATCCAGGCGGCTGTGCCCGCGGCCGACAAATCGTGACGCGGGCACAGCCGTGATATCGCGCTTCTTTATAGATCGGCCGGTGCTTGCCAACGTGCTGGCGATCGTCATCGTGCTGCTTGGCCTGGTCGCGTTGTTCCGCTTGCCGGTGGCGCAATACCCCAACGTGGTGCCGCCGACGGTGCAGGTGACCACGCGCTATCCCGGCGCCAGCGCCGAGACGGTAATGAACACGGTGGCACTGCCGATCGAGCAGCAGGTGAACGGCGTGCAGCACATGCTGTATATGCAGTCCACCAGCACCAGCGACGGCACCTATACGCTGACCGTCACCTTCGACATCGGCACCGACCTGAACTTCGCCCAAGTGCTGGTGCAGAACCGGGTGGCCAGCGCGACGGCGTCGTTGCCGCAGTCGGTGCAGGCGCAGGGCGTCATGGTGCAGCAGAGGTCGACCTCGATTCTGCAGATCGTCACGCTGACCGCGCCCGATGGCCGTTTCGACAGTCTGTTCCTGAGCAACTATGCGACGATCAACCTGGTCAACGAAATCGCCCGTCTTCCGGGCGTCGGCAACGTCAACGTGTTTGGCGTTGGTCAATACGCGATGCGCGTCTGGCTCGATCCGCGCAAGTTACAGGTTCGTGGACTGGTCGCTCAGGACGTCGTCCAGGCCATCCAGCAACAGAGCCAGCAGGTCACCGCCGGACAGGTCGGCGCACCGCCGGCGCCGTCGGGACAGACATTTCAATACACGGTGAATGTCGAAGGCCGGCTGGCCGACGTTGCGGCATTCGGCGACATCATTGTCAAGGTGGCGAGCGGTGGCGGCGGTGCGATCACCCGGGTGAAGGACGTGGCGCGGGTCGAGCTGGGTGCGCAGGCCTACGCTCAGGCCTTCCGTGTCAACGGCCGGCCGGCGGCGGGTATGGCAGTCTTTCAGGCACCCGACGCCAACGCCTTGGCGGTCGCCACCAGCGTACGCGGCAAGATGCAGGAGCTTGCACGTAGCTTCCCGCAGGGCCTGGTCTGGGACGTTTCGTTTGATACGACACGCTTCGTCAACGCATCCATCCACGAGGTGTACGCAACGTTAATCGAGGCTGGCATCCTGGTCCTGGTGGTGATCCTCGCCTTCCTGCAGGACTGGCGTGCTACGCTGGTGCCGGCCACGACGGTTCCGGTGACCATCATCGGCGCCTTTGCCGCCATGGCGGCACTCGGTTTTACCATCAATCTTTCCACCCTGTTCGCCGTGGTGCTCGCGATCGGCATCGTGGTGGATGATGCGATCGTCGTGGTGGAGGGTGCGGCGCATCACATGGAGCGAGGGCTGTCGGCGCATGACGCTACGATCCACGCGATGCAGGAGTTGTTCGGACCGATCATCGGCATCACCCTCGTGCTGATGTCGGTGTTCGTGCCGGCAGCCTTTCTGCCCGGCCTGACCGGTCAGATGTATGCGCAATTCGCGATGGTCATTGCCGCGACGGCGCTGATCAGCGCGCTCAACGCCGCCACCTTGAAACCGACCCAATGCGCCCTGTGGCTGCGTCCGCCGGTTCCGATGGACCAGCGCAATATCGTGTTCCGTGCCTTCAACCGGGCCTACATGCCGCTTGAACGCGGCTATGCCAGGTTGATCGGCCGCATGGTCGGGCGCAGTGCCATCATGGTGGTTCTGGCCCTGTGTGTGGCAGGCCTGGCGGTCTGGGGGATTGCGCGGCTGCCGACCGCGTTCATCCCGATTGAAGACCAGGGCTATGTCGTGATCGGCGTGCAGTTGCCGGATGGCGCCTCACTGGAACGCACCGAACGGGCGATGGAAGAGGCATCCACGATTGCACGCGGCACGCCTGGCGTGGATCAGGTCATCGAGATCGCCGGCATCTCGGTGCTTGATAACAGTGCCTCGCTTGCGTCGGCCGGCGCGATTTATGTCGTGCTGAAGGACTGGGCTCAGCGCGGGCGCGGCACTGGGCAGGATTTGCGCAGCATCTACGGCCATCTTCAGGCCGCACTGGACAAAATGCCGGACGCCATCAGCTTCGTCGTGGTGCCGCCGCCGATCCAGGGGATCGGCAACGCCAGCGGCTTCAACATGATGATCGAGTTGCGCGACGGCAGTGACGATTTCGCCAAGTTGGAGCGGATTACGCGCGCGGTGGTTGCCGACGGGACCAGCCAGTCCGGGCTGCAACGCCTGGTCTCACCGTTCCGCGCCGATGTTCCTCAGCTTGAGGTCCAGGTCGATCGGGTGAAGGCGGAGGCTCTGCACGTATCGGTGGGCGATGTGTTCGCCAACCTCTCCTCCTATGTCGGGTCGAGCTACGTCAATCAGTTCAACAAGTTCGGCCGAACGTTTCAGGTCTATGCGCAGGCGGATGCGCGCTTTCGGCTGCAACCGGATGACCTGCCGCGCCTGCAGGTGCGCAGCCAGGACGGCAACATGGTTCCACTCGGCGCGCTGGTGCAGATCAGGCCGACGACGGGCCCGGGATTGATCACGCTCTACAACCTGTATCCCGCCGCGACCATTGTCGGCGCGCCCGCGCCGGGGTTTAGCTCCGGCGAGGCAATGTCGCTGATGGAGCAGGTTGCCGCGAAGGCCCTGCCACGCGGCACGGACTATGAGTGGACGGCGCTATCGTATCAGGAAAAGTCGGTGGGCGGGCAGATTTACGTCGTGTTCGGGCTTGGTCTCATGCTGGTCTACCTCTGCCTGGCCGCCCAGTATGAGAGCTGGATTGCCCCTCTTGCGGTGATTCTGGCGGTGCCGCTGGCTTTGGGCGGTCCGGCGATCGCCTTAGGCCTGTTGGGACTGGCCAATAATCTCTACACCCAGATCGGCCTCGTCCTGCTGATCGCCATGGCGGCGAAGAACGCAATCCTGATCGTGGAAGTCGCGCGCGAGCGGCGCCTGCAGGATCAGATGCCCATTGTGGAAGCTGCTGTCACCGCGGCGCGGGCGCGGTTCCGGCCGATCGTGATGACCTCGCTGGCGTTCATCCTTGGGGTTGTGCCACTGGTCACGGCGAGCGGTGCCGGCGCGGCGGCGCGTGTCTCCCTGGGGCTCAGCGTGCTGACCGGCATGCTGGCTTCGACCTGCCTGGCGGTGTTGTTCGTTCCCTCGTTCTTCGTGGTGCTCCAGGGCACCGAAGAAAGCCTGACAAGGCGACGAAGGCATCGCGTTCCGATCCACTGACCTTGTGCTGGTGCAGGAGATGATCGTCGACTGGGGTTTTGCCGGGTCCACGCTCCGAGTCTTCGAATTGCAACTGCAGGCCGAGATGTGCTCCAGCAGAAGGCCGTCGCGGGGACCGACATGGGAGCAAGCCCGATGGAACATCTGAATGCCTTCGTGCCCGGGCCACGTTGCACGATAACCGGTGTGCCGGGTGGCGCGCTGGCCGGCCTCTGTTTCGCGGTCAAGGACCTGATCGATGTGGCTGGTTGGCCAACCGGCGGCGGCAACCCGGACTGGGAGCGGGCGCATCCGATGCCGTTACGGTCCGCCTGGGTGGTGGAGCGGCTGTTGGACAACGGCGCCTCCATTATCGGCAAGACCGCGACCGATGAGGTCTCGCTTGGCATCCTCGGTGAAAACCCGTTCACCGGCACGCCGCTGAACCCGGCCGCGCCGGATCGCGTGCCGGGCGGGTCTTCGTCGGGCTCTGCTTCGGTCGTCGCCGCCGGTGTGTGCGATTTCGCGCTGGGTACCGATACCGGGGGATCGATTCGCGTGCCCGCCAGCTTCTGCGGCCTGTTTGGCATCAGGCCAACTCATGGGCGATTGGAGTTTCGCGGCATCACCGTCCAAGCGCCATCATCGGATACCGTTGGCTGGTTCGCCCGGGACGCAGCTACGTTCGCGCGGGTTGGACAAGTGCTGTTCGATGAACCGCTGCCTGAAACGCTGCCCCGCACACTGCTGGTCGCGACTGACGCGTTCGCATTCGCTGACCCGGCGGTGGCAGCGGCGCTGTGGCCGATGGTAGACCGGTTGGCAGCGCTGATCGGTGCCCGTCGAGGTGAAACGCTTAGCGCCCCAGGGGTTGTCGGTATGGAAAGAGGCGCAGCGGTGCTTGCAGTCGAGTGAGGCGTGGCAGACCTTCGCGCACTGGATCGACGGGTATAATCCACGCTTGCAGTTCAGCGTGGCGCGAAACCTGGTGTTGGCCGAACAGATCAGTGACGCAGAACGGAACAGGGCTGCGTTGATGCGGGTGGAAGCACGCTCACGGTTGCGGATGCTGCTGCCGCCCGGCACGGTCTTATGCCTGCCCACCACGCCCTTTCCGGCTCCGTTGCGCGGGCTGCCGATCTCTGACCTCGCATTCTCGCGGGAGCGGATGACCTGCCTGACCTGTCTGGGCGGTTTGACCGGATCACCGCAGGTGAACCTGCCAGGTGCACGGGTGGACGGCGCCCCAGTCGGGTTGTCGATCGTCGGTGGACCGGGCGAGGATACCACATTGCTGGCGCTGGCCCGGGCGTTTGCCAGCTAGTGCGTACTCTTCAGCAAGTGGGGAAACCTGAAGGCGCGGTGCCGCATCCCGTCTAACGTGGCACTGTCGCGACACATCAAATTTAACCGATTTCGCCGGCATACGGTATTGAGTGTGCCGGGTAACACCGACGCCGAGTAAACGCTGATCACTTTGGGGAGGACAGGTCATGCATACGGTTTTGCCACGGTTCGCCGGCGTGTTTGTCGGGACCACACTTGCACTGGTAACGTTCTGCGGGCCGGCACGGGCGGAACTCCTGGCGCATCACGACCTGCCGTATGCGGTCGCGCTGACCATCGCGCAAGGAGCTGTGGAGAGCTGTGCCGCAAAAGGTTACCCGGAATCGGCCGTGGTGGTGGACCGCGACGGGGAGACCATCGTCGCGATCCGCGGCGACAACGCCAGCCCGCATACCATGGAAAATGCTCGGCGCAAGGCATACACCGCAATGAGCTTCCATACCTCCACGACGGACTATGCCAAACGCTTTGCCGACAACAACCCGGTGGTGCGCCAGCAGGTCACTCTGCCGAACGTGATTGCTATCCCCGGCGGACTTCCGATCAAGGCGGGCAATGAGATTGTCGGTGGCATTGGTGCCTCGGGCTCGCCGGGGGTGGATGAGCCATGCGTTCAGGCGGGTCTGGACAAGGCCGCGGATCAGCTCAAGTGATATAATGGGATCAAGACTGTTTCTTAAACGTATCTTTTATGGTTGAGCCGCAACCGGAAGGGACGCAACCTCCTTACCGGTCGCAGGCGGCAACGCCGTTAACGTCATTTTAGCGCCATCGGCCAAAACTTCAGACTGCTACTGGCTTGGCTCGCAACGCTCCGGTTAGCACCGGATGGAGATCGACCTTGCTGCAGATTGATGATCCGTCACTCAGGTCTGAGCCGGGTGATCGATGTTCTTCACGGGCAACCAGCTACAGACGAGCAGGCCCTGGTGGTCTGACGCAAACTGAAAGTGCAGTTTGCGTCAGACCATTAAACAATAGAAGTGTCAGCTTCACGATAGTCGCTCAACGCAAATGTATACTTAATACGGCCCAACTCCCGCAGCTTCTCCACCACGTTGCCCATCATCCCGAAATACGGCTTTGCCGTCGAAAGGTCGCGAATGCGATCCAGGCTATCGCGCACCATCTCGACCGTTACAGGTTCGGCGGGATCGAACTGGGCACCCTCGGTCACGAAGTACTGCACCCGTGCATAGCCGCCGGCGGTGGCGGCTATGATCTCGCCGTTCTGGTCGCATTCCTCGCTGCACAGCCAGGCAACCGCCGGCGACACGAGTTCCGGCTTCATCCACGGCCCGATGTCAGGCGGCAGCAGCAATTCCGTCATCCGGGTCAGCGCGGACGGGGAAATCGCGTTGCAGCGGATGTTGTACTTGGCGCCCTCATGCCGCAGTACGTTGATCAGCCCGTTGACGGCCATCTTTGCCGCGCCGTAGTTGGCCTGGCCGAAATTGCCAACCGTGCCGGAACCGGAGGTGGTGACAACGATCCGCCCATACTGCTGCTTGCGCATGATCGGCCAGGCCGCCTTGGTGCAATAGACCGTACCGAAATGATGCACCTGATTGACGAACTCGTAGTCCTCCATGGTCATGTTGTTGAACGCCTTGTCGCGCAGGATGCCGGCGTTGTTGACCAGGATGTCCAACCGGCCCCACGTATTGACGGCAGTATCGACAATGCTCTGCGCCGCCGGCTCCTCGGCGACCGAGGCGTAGCTGGCCACCGCCTCGCCGCCGGCCTGCTTGATCTCGGCGACCACCTGATCCGCCACCGCGGCCGCGCCCCCGGTGCCGTCAACCGATCCGCCCGGATCGTTCACCACCACCTTGGCACCGCGGGATGCCAGCAGCAGCGCGTGCGAGCGGCCCAATCCCGCGCCCGCGCCGGTGACGATCGCCACGCGCCCATCGAAACGAATATCCATTCACCTACTCTCCACGAAATATGTTACGCACAAACGAGCCACCCGCGGCGATCGCCCGCCGTCCGGCCGACAGCATCGGAAAATACAGATGCCATACATGGATCATTTCCGGCCAGATCTGCAAATCCACCATTACATCCGCAACACCCGCTCGCCTGGCCAGGCTGATCGAGTCATCCAGCAGGGTCTCGACCGCGCCGACTTAAATCAGCAGCGGGGGCAACCCACGGAGATCGCCATAGATCGGCGCGACATGCGGATGCCGCGGATCGGCACCTCCGAGATACCATTGCGCCATCGTCAGAATCGTTTCCTTCTGCACCGTCGGATCGGCCTCCGCCCGGTCGACGAAGGAGCCTCCCAATGCCTGCATGTCCACCCAGGGGGAGATGCACCAGCCGCACGCGGGAAGCGGCAATCCGGCCTCGCGGATGGCCAGCATCGCGCCGACCACGAGGCCGCCGCCAGCACTGTCGCCGGCGAGGGCAATGCGGTTCGGCTTGATCCCAGTGTCCAGCAAGGTGCGGTATCCAGCCAGCGTGTCTTCCACCGGCGCCGGGAACGGATGCTCCGGCGCCAGCCGGTAATCCACCGCCAGCGCCCGCGCACCAGCGGCTCGGCCCACCTCCGCCGCCAGATGCCGGTGGCTGTCCAGCGAGCCGATGACGTAGCCGCCACCGTGCAAATACAGGATCGCGCCCGATGCGTCCGCGTCCGGCGTGGAGGTCCATTCGGCCCGCACGCCGTTGGCGTCCACCGCCTGCACCGTCACGTCGCTGGGCAGTCCAAACTCCTTGCCGCGCTGGTCGATGTTCCGGCGCATCTCGGAAATTTCGGAGGCCCTCGGGCGGGACGCGATCAGGGCCCGCAATCTGGCAATTTCGCTGTCGCTCATGGTTTCATCATCCTTTCAGTTCGTCGGCGATCGGCAGGATGTCGCGGGTGCGGGTCACCCGCTCACCCCAGCAGCGATCAAACTCCGCGATCAGCGCCTTGATCGCGCTGCCATCCGTCGCCGTCTGGGCGGCTTCGGTCGAGGCGAACCGATAAAAGGCGAGGTGGACCGAGGGATCCTGCGTGCTCCATCCGCGCATCGCGGATACGGCGTTGAAAGCCTTCGCCGCATCCGGCAGGTGTTCGTTGCGATACCAATGATCGAACGGCGCCCGATCCGCCGGATCGGCGACGACCGCCCGCACGACCAGATATGCGGCCGGCATGGTCAGGCCATCTTCGCGTATTTGCCGGTCAACTGATGCGTCGGGCCCTCCTGGCCCTTCTGCTGCCGGTCCAATCGCGTCTCCCGCGACCAGGTGCGCTTCAGGTCGTCGCGGATGTTGAACCGAAGCCGCCCAAGCCCCTGGGTTTCCAACTCCACCACGTCGCCGTCCATGAAGCTGGACAGGCCGCGGTGATTGGTGCCGGTGGCCAGGATGTCGCCTGGTTCCAGCGTATGGATCGAGCTCACCCACTCGATGCAGCGGGCGATGTTGTGCGCCATGTCATCGGTGTTGAAGGACTGCTTCAGCTCACCATTCACCCAGAGGTTGATCGGCAGCTTCTGCGGGTCGTCGATCTCGTCCTTGGTCACCAGGTACGGGCCGATTGGTGCAAAAGTGTCGCGGGATTTCATCTGGAAGAAGACGTTGCCGGGCGGCGGCAGGCCGCGTGCGGAACCGTCGATGAAATTGATGTAGCCGAAGACGTAGTCCATCGCTTCGGCGGCCGAGACGTGGCTGGCCCGCTTGCCGATGACCACGGCCATTTCGGCCTCGCCCTCAAAGATGGTGGCCGGAACGTCGGGCAGCACCATCGTGTCGCCGGGGCCGATGATCGAGGTCGACGCCTTGTGGAAGGCGTTGATCGGCGCCGGTTTTTCCAGCGTGCCGTTTTCCATGTAGTTCACCGCCATGCAGACGATATTGCTGGGCTTCGGCAGCGGCGGCCGGATGCGAACCTGGGCGAGCGCCGTGCCGCTGCCGGTTGCCGCTGCATCCCGCAGCTTGCCACGATAGTCGGCGAAACGAGCAATCAGGCCGCTGATCAGGTCGCCGGGGCCAGTGTGCGGAATGTCCCGCACCACAGCCGAAACGTCGACGATCGTGTCGCCGGTGACGACGCCCAGCTTGAAGTCGTCGAAAAATGCCAGCTTCATCACGTCCCTCCCCAGGGTTGTTTGGTCTTTGGGCAGACTACCCCGCGGTCAGGTCCGCCAGCAATGGCATCGCCTCCCGCGCGAACCAGGCAATCTGTTCGGCTTTCTGTTCATACGGCCCCAGCAGGTCCAGCACCACATGACGGACGCCGGCGGCGTGGAATTCGCGGATGCGTTCGGCGACCATCGCCGGCGGGCCAAGTGCGCAGTAGCGTTCGGCGGCTTTGCGGAAGTCCATGGCATAGCGGACGCTGAGGGTTGCCGTCGCCCGATCCAGCGCGTCCTCGTACGTGTGGTCCAGGCGGGTGAATAGCAGATGGCCGGTGCCGAACGGCGTCGGACTTCTGCCGGCCTGCTCTGCCGCCTCGCCGATCGTTTGCAGTGCAGTGCGATACATGTCGGGGGAGACAACGTATGACAGATAGCCGTCGCCCAGGCGGCCAATGCGGCGCAGCGCTGGTTCCTTGCGGCCGCCGAACCAGATCGGCGGGCCGCCGGGTTGGCGCGGCGGCGGGTTCATCGGCACGTCCTGGAACGGGCCGTAGAATTTGCCGTGATGGCTGACCGGCTCGCCGCTGAAGAATTGCCGCAGGTACCGTGACGCCCTCCGCCAGGCGGGCACCGCGTTCGTTGAGGGGAACGTCGCAGGCGGCGTATTCGCGGGGGAATTCGCCGCCGACGCCGACACCCAGGATGAAGCGGCCCTCGGTCAGGTGGTCCAACGTGATGACCTGTTTGGCGACCGGTGTTGGATGCCGCAACGGCAGCAATAGCACCGATGTGCCGAGCAACAGCCGGCGGCTGACCACGGCGGCCTGCGCCAGTTGCAGCAGCGGGTCGAGGATCGGCACGGGAAAGGAGATGTGGTCGCCCACCCACAGCGAGTCGTAGCCGCTGTCGTCGACCAGCCGGACCAGATCGGCCAGCTCGTCGATCCGCGGCAGCCAGGGTTCATCCGCTGGTTCGGTGCGGCGATGGATTGTCTGGATGCCGATGCGCAGGCGGGTGTCGAGGGTGAGGGGCATGCGGCGGGTCCTGTGGATGCGGGTGTTTGTTGACGTCAAACAAAGTATTAGGCGGGTCTGTGGGTCGAATTGAATGTCTGGGATTGGTTGGTGGCGGACGTCGAGTAGCTTGCTTGGTCCTCCCGATCGTTTGGTTTTCGCACTCCACCCTCTTGGTCAAGCCGCGCAATAACAAGCAACACGGCACTGGGACGCTTCCAGCCAAATCAGACTGCAATCGATCGGAACCGGACTAATCCGACTGGGCTCATAGCTAATTCGGCTAACTAGAAGTCCATGTTTGTTCCTAACACTGAGCTGTGCTAGGCACCATATGATGTTGTTAACCAACATGAGGAGGTGATCTTGACCATACTTTTCACGCCTGGCCAAGTGCGTTCGGCCTTCGCGCTGAGCAAGCAGCAGTGGCGTAGCTATCGGCAGGCGCTTGCTCCCCTAAACCAGGATAACGCTCGATCGCCTTGCTTTTGCGCCGGCGACCTGTTGGCCACCGCGGTTGTCCGTCGCGCTTCTACCACCCTTTCCGCACCAGTATCCGGGTTCAGGCCCTCCTTGTAAATCTATTCTACTTATGCGGCGCCAATCCTTGGCCCCAGCTAGAAAGATCCTATTTACTGCTCGATTTCGAAGACACGCGAGTAGAGTTGATCGATCCAGAGGCACGGCATCGCCCGATTAATTTAGGCCTTCTGATGCGTCTGGCGCCACTCGTCGCGGACATCCGAGCCAACTTGCTCGCGGTAGGACCAGACCTGCAGCATGATCTCCCGTTTCCGCCGATGGTCGCCGGTACGCGTCAATGACTTCTCATCGATATCATCGCCACGGAAACCGAGAAGCTCGGCTATCGAGCTGATGCGATCCGGCGCGACTACTCCTACAGCGACGTCTGGAGTTCGTCGGCTTCAACGCGCTCGGTCCCCTTCGCGGCCTTCACCCAGACGCCACCCTCCTATCGATCGGCAGCCTTCGCGGTAATCGAGGCGCCAGGAAGCGAGGCGGCAGCATCCGTACGAGAGCACCGCGCGCTTGGAGCGCCGCTGTTTCTGGTAATAGAAGCGGAAGGCGTCTCGACTTGGCAGGTCTACCCTAACAAACAGCCACGCCCTCTTGGGCGCATCCCCCCTAATGCGCTTCCAGCCTATTTCCACAAGCGCAAGGACACCTGGGCGCCCGATGTTATTCATCGTGCTAAGTCGATTGGACGGATCGATACCGCCTACCAGCTTGACTTTGTTGATGTTGGACTGATCCCGGCGATCGAAGGCGAGATTCATACGAAGCTCGACCGGCTCATCCGCGAGGCGGTTTTAGCACGCGAGAGTTCACCCGCGAAGAAGCAATCCGCATCCTGTTCAGAGGCGTGTTCCGACTGTTAGCCGCGAAGATCCTGGTGGATCGCCAGCATCCCAGCGCGTTGGCCTGGGATGGCGATGATGTCCAGTCTGTGCTGTCGACCATAGGCGATTATTACAATTTAAGTAATGATGTCCAGATTTGGCCGCGCAGCGCATTAGTCGCGCTTAAACCCGTTTGGGAGACCTTCAGGTCGGGGTTCAATGTCGCAAATATTTCAGCGGATGATCTCGCCTACGTTTACAAATCAACCCTCGTTACAGACACTGCTCGCGCCGAATTTGGGACGCATAGCACACCGCGCCATGTCACCGATTACATCGTCGACCGTTTGCGACTATGGGAATATGGCACTGCGCCGCCTCGCGTCTACGAGCCGTTCACAGGTGCCGGGGTTTTCCTCGGATCAGCCCTACGTCATATGCGTGACGGGCTGCCACATGCATGGAACGACGAGCAGCGCCATGATCTTTTGGTCAAGCACATTGGCGGCGCAGAGATCGACCCCTTTGCGGTTGAGGTCGCCAAACTCTCCCTGATCCTCGCTGACTATCCGAACAAGAACGGCTGGCGCATTGAGGAGGTCGACCTTTTTCAAAAGGGTGCGCTGGCTGCCCGGATTGCTGATGCGAATGTGGTCCTCTGTAATCCGCCTTTTCAGGCGTTTAAGGCCAAGGGACAGGCGGCCTATCCGGATGCCTCCAAAGCTAATCTCTCAAAGGCGGTGTTTGCTCTCGAGACGTCGCTCCAGGCTGCACCCGATATGCTCGGTTTCGTAGTGCCTAACACACTGCTTGTAGATCGCCGCTATCACGAACAGCGGCGCCAGATTGAGCGGAGTTACAGTGAGATCGAGATGGTCGCCCTGCCCGACGGCGTCTTTAACGTTTCCCAAGTCAATACTGCATTGTTAATCGCGCGGGGACGCCTCGAAGCCGGTCAGAGCCAGCGTATCCGATCGGCCGATGTCGCCGACCGGGACAAGAGGCTCTTCGCGACAACGGGGCAACCTTCCCGCGTACGCGAGACGACACGCACAAAGGCGATCGGGGGAGATGGGGCAATCTGGATCTTTCCATCACAAACCTTGTGGGATGCGCTTGCAGACCGGCCAAAACTCCGCGCCTTCCTGCATGGTCATCGGGGTTTGCGATGGAAAGGTGGCCAGAAGGGGCGGGCGCATCGCGTTTCTGGACCCGGCCGGGTTCCTGGCTTCGAAAGTACGTCTTGACATCCACCAATTCGTGCTTTCAGCCCCTCGGTGGCTCGACGTGAATCCCGACGATCTGCTTGCTGGCGGGAATCTGGACTGGAATAAGCCGAAAATCTTGTGCAACGCAACGCGGCTCAGCCGTGGCTACTGGCGCTTGGCCGCCGCTGTCGATCGTTCCGCTTGCCAGGCGACGCAGCAGTTTATGGGACTGTGGCCCCAACCAACTTACCCAAATGCCGACCTGGACGCGCTGGCTGCGGTGATCAACGGGCCGGTTGTCAACGCCTTCTTGTCGGAGCGATCCTTCGACAAGGATTCCGCATCACGACGCTCGCGGATGCTCCAGTTCCGGTGGAAATCCCTGCTGAACTCGGAGCCATCAGCCGAAAATACAGCACGATGGCCGCAAGTAAAACCGCAGACGAAAGAGATCAACGCAACTCTACAGGCAATCGATGCGACCTTACTCAAGGCATATAACCTGGCACCGGAACTAGAGCAGGAACTGCTCGCGGTATTCGGCGATGACAACGGCCGCTCATCGGCCGCACATCCACGCGCAGGAACCTACGGGGCGTGCCAAAAGGCGGCACTGGCAAAGAAGACGGCATTGGTTCGCTGTTTGACGAAGACGCGGCCTCACTTGATCATGGGGAAGGGCTTGGCGATGAGATCTCCACGGCCGAGGGCGATGTGCTCCTGAAGGCTTATGCCAAGAAGATCCCGGTTCGAGACTGGGCGGGCGAATTACTATCCGAGCAGGATTTGCATGATCGCTTCCACGTAAGCGACGGAGAAATCAACACATGGAAGGCGGGCGGCAGTGTCGTGGTGCTTGTTGACGACGAGGGAAAGCTCGCTTTCCCGGTAGATCAGTTTATTAACGGACGTCCCGTCAAGGGGCTAGCTGAAATTACAGAGACGATCGGGAATCCTAGAGTGGCATGGATGTGGCTGCGTCAGCCTCATGCCGTGTTCGAGGCCCGTCAGCCGCTCGAAGTCCTGAAAATGGGTAGCGCTCCCGAGGTCGTTCAGGCCGCCATCCGCGATTTCCGCTAGCGACATGAAGCTCGCTAATGCAACGATCGCGCAACTGACGAAGCCATGGAAGTTTAAATCCTATGTCCGTGTCATTCCGAGCCGTTTCCATACTACGCCGCTTAGGGATGGGCCGGGTGCGTCACGCTTCAGCGGCCTCCAAAACGATCTTCTCGTTCTATACGCTGGTCGCAATTTGGCGACAGCGCTGGCCGAAACGGTGATACGCGATCGGTTCGAGGGCACAGATACGCGGCATCTGTTTATCGCGGAAGTATACGATCGTTCAATCGTACCGATTTCGACCAAGGATTCGATTCGACTTCTCGATATTCGCAAAGGTGGCTGTCTAAAGCTAGGCATCTCGACGGAAATTAACGGCGCGAAGGCTTGGGATGAGGCACGTTCCTTCAGTCAATACATTCACGACCAGACCAACGTCGACGGGATCCTCTACGCCTCGCGGCTCACCGGAGAGAATTGCGTTGCTGTTTTTGATCGCGCAATCGGGGCTTATCTTCAGGCCGAGCGCGTCGTTCCGCTAAGGCAATTGAAATCGCTCACAACGACGCTCGAATCGCTATACGTCGAGTTGATCCTATGACCTGGGTCGCGAAGCTGCTCGCGACCTCAATTAATTGCCGATTATGTCGGTCCTTTCAGCTGCAGTTGGTCACTACTAAAACTGATAGTGCTTGATGAACAACCGGCGGTCGCAGCAGTGGACCAGCACAGGCCGCCCCCCGGCCAGTCGAATTTTCGACATGGGCCAAGGGCCGACATTCAAATAGACACGCGACCAATGAACATAGGTTCGCTCATTCCGGCCAGCCATCCGGCAATGTGACGGAACCTTATCCAGCGGCCGACCCCCATCTGGCGACCACAATATTGCCGCAGCCGCCACTCCCGGCCAAGCTCCTGCCCGACCGACATCGCGGAGAAGCGTCCATGCCCGACCTGATCGAGACCATCGAAGACGGCGTCGCCACCCTGACCCTGAACCGGCCCGAGAGCCTGAACGCCCTGTCCGACGAAATCCGCCTCGGCCTGCTCAAGTCGATCCACCGCCTGGGTTGCCGACAACACAATCGGCTGCATCGTGCTGACCGGGTCCGGCCGAGGCTTCTGCGCGGGAGGCAACGTAAAGTCGATGGGCGAACGCTCCGCCCGCGACTTCGAAACGCGTGCCGCCGGCATCCAGCAATCCAACCGCATCCCGATGCTGATGCACGCCACGCCGAAGGTGATTATCGGCATGATCAACGGCGTCGCGGTGGGCGCCGGCCTCAGCATGGCGCTGGCCTGCGATCTGCGCGTGGCCGCCCGGTCGGCCAAGTTCGGCACCGGCTTCATCAAGATCGGCCTGTCCGGCGACTGGGGCGGGACCTGGAGCCTGACGCGGCTGATCGGCACCGCCAAGGCCCGGGAACTCTATTTCACCGGCGACCTGATCAGCGCCGAGGAAGCACTGTCCATCGGCCTGGTGAATCGCATCGCCGACGACGCCGACCTGCTGGAGACGACGATGGCGATGGCGCACCGGATCGCCGCGATGCCGAGGATCGCCATGGGATACACCAAGAAGAACCTGTTCGCGGCGGAAACCGGTGATTTCGCCACCGTGCTGGAGCTGGAGGCCTTCCACCAGGCGCGCTGCTCGCAGACCGAAGACCATCGGGAGGCGGTGCAGGCGTTCAAGGACAAACGCAAGCCGGTGTTCAAGGGGTGCTGACCGATACGCGTGCTGAATATCCCGCCGCAGGCTGATCTGCGTGCCACCGCCGCCGCCGGATACGATGGCCTTCGGTCCGCACTCGTTGCGCTTTGCTGACAAGGTGGCCGATGGCGTACGGCTGCTCGGCTTCTGCAGCCGCCGCTACGTCGAAGAAGAAATCATCCCGCGGCCGCGCGAAGGGATGGCGCGCAGCGGACAGACGCGGGAGCATTTCGAGATCACCGGCGGCGGCTTCGTTGCCACCGGTCGCGATGCCGAAGCGACAGCGACGTCGTTCGGGATCGTTCGCGGGTAGGTGGAGTTCTACGGCTCCGCCCCGGCTACCGGGGTTGCTCGACATGCATGGGCTGGGCGAGCTGGGGCGCGAATTGGAGAACGATGTCGAGGGCAAAGCAGTGGAACGAGATGGCGGATCACGTGCCGGGCGACCTGGTGTCTCTGTTTGCCGCCGTGGGAACCACAAGAAGATCGCTGCACGGATCGAGGCGTGATTTGGCGGTCTGAGCGCTTGGCTGAACATGTGGGCTGATGGCTCAGGCGCCGGTGGCAATGTCCCGCTGGACGTGCCGCAGGATATCAAGCGGATCGCAACGCCACTGCGGGAACCAGGTCCACCTGGTGAGGGAATTATGAAGTCAGCTCTCCCTCGGGTTCCGCGGCCTTCGCAAGGGTTCCGTCGGAGTTCCTCGATTGCCCTGAGGATCAGCCTGGACAGCGGATCAGTGGCCGCGTAACGCTGAAAGTCGCAACTTCATCCGGGGCACGCCATGTTGTTCGACTTTGCCGATACGACGAGCCGGGACATCTACAAGCTTTTGGTCGCAACAATAGGGCCTCGGCCGATTGCCTGGGTCACCACCCAGGACACCGACGGGACTGATCAACGCCGCGCCTTTCTCTTTTTTCAACGCGATGTCAGGGGATCCGCCGGTGGTTGCGTTCGGCATTGGTGGACGCGCGCCGGGCGACGTCAAGGACACCGGCGGCAACATCCGCCGGACCGGGCAGTTCGTCGTCAACCTCGTCAGCTATGAGCTGGCCGAACCGATGAACGTCACAGCGATTGATTTTCCAAAAAGCGTGAGCGAACTGAGGGAAGCCGGCCTGACGACAACACCGTCACTGCACGTGAAACCGCCGCGGATCACCGAGGCTCCCGTTTCAATGGAGTGCGAGCGATTGGTGATCGTCGATGTGGGCGTCGACCGGGCTGTGGTGCTTGGCAAGGTGCTAGCGATCTACGTGCGCGACGACTGCGTGCTGGACAAGGATCGGTGCTACATCGATACGCCGAGGCTGGATCTGATCGGACGTATGCATGGCGCGGGCTGGTATTCGCGGGTGACCGACCGGTTCGAATTGCCGCGCATCAGTGTGGCTGAGTGGGAAGCCCGCAAGGTAAAGGCGGCGGAGTAGTGTCACGCTGGCATCGATATGGCCCATCGCCACACGGCGAATGTCGGGGTCCTGGTGGTCTGACGCAGACCGAAAGTGCAGCCTGCGTCACACCACTAGCTTGATTTGGTGGGCTGATTCAGCCAACATCGTGCGTCGAGCGTTGGCATCAGACCACTAGCCGTCTAGCGGCTTGCCGCCACCGCTACGTCGCCATGCCCTGACACAGTCCGCTTCAGCAAACGGGCCGTTGGTCACGCCAGCAACCGATGCCGCCGTTAAGAGCGTTACATACGTGGCCCCGCGGTGGATCATCAGGCCGGAGCTGCTTAGGGAGGCTCTCCCCCGTTCCCAGGGGACCGCCGACATGGTGCGCTATACAAGCGATACCTGCGATACTGCTGCTATCAGGTGTTTATAGGACCTTTAGCGACATATGCGGGCATGTCTCAGTATGCGGCGCTTGCCGATGCGGATGCAAGGCGATGCCCGTCCGCCATGCCTCGCCAGAAATTTCCTTAACTCACAAGAAATTGCTCAGAAAAGGGCAACGTTAAGACACAATTCGTTTCCAGCGTATTCTTGGGTAGTGCCTATGGTATCGGTTGTACTTAGCAGGATATGGTGAACTCGATGTGCACGACGACGATCAGCACACTCACATTGAACACGATGTTGCAGGACCCGTTGATCAAGCTGGTCATGCGTAGCGATAATGTATCTGAAATCGAACATTCCGCGCTACTGTATCGAGTCCAGGAGTCGCTGGTCGCTCGCGCCGACACAACAGAGATGTGCGTTCCCGCGCTTGCCTGAGCGATCGCGCCGCGGCGCGATCGATACCCGGCAGGCTGTCAATTTGACGGGAAGTTATCCAAGCGGGCATTATCCGGCGGCCGTGATTGGTTAGCTTTACGTAGCCAGTGGACCAGTTTCCGATTCCAATCTCCTAATCCGATCTCAGTGCGATGAGCTTCAAGAGGGCTTATTCCAGTCAGTAAAATAGCTGAAGCCTTCTCCCTTATGCCTAGCGTGGGCCGCTTATCAGAAATGCCGCAGTCAGCCTGGATCAGGTCCGGGAAACAATAGGGCGCGAACCACGCCACCGTCGTCCCGCCCTGGCTGCACGGATCGCGTCCTAGACACAGTCGGGCGCGGCTTGCAAGTCGATGTGTGAAGCCGAACTGGTACAGGACGTTGACTGGTACCTCGTCACACGTAAGCGTCGCGGCGACACCACGGGGGGTTTCTGACGGCTAAGCCAAGTTGGTCACCGGCGGCTGGTTTGCGGCCGTCCAGTTCCATGGCAGCAACGTTTGCAGTTCATTCCGTTCTGTTCGTCCCGATACGATGCGTTCGAGAACGTCGGTCCACCAGGCCAGCGGATCGAGTTTGTTCAGTTTCGCGGTCTGGATCAGCGTGGCGAGCATAGCTCAATGATGGGCGCCACTGTCGGCACCCGCGAACAAGGCATTGTTTCGCCCCAGAGCGACGGGACGCATGGCGCGCTCGACGGCGTTGGTATGTGTGCCTTGCCTAGGTGCACTGTTCTGCCCGGTGAGATCCGAGCTGGCAAACTCTCGCTCCAGCCGGCCGCACTAGGGGCGGGTCAGGAGGCGACGAACGGCCTGAAGCACTTCGAGACAGGCCAATGCAACCACAGGCGAGATGCGCTCATCGGCACCTCTATACCATCAGGCGAACACACCGTTCGATTTGCAGGACCAATTTTGCACCGCTACAGGCACGGACGCGGACCGGCTGCGCTTCGTGACCAGCCAGTTAAAGTTGGACGGCAGACGAACGGCGAAGTGGAGGCTGGATATGATTCGCACGGGGCCGGTTGCGGTGCGCTATTGGGCTGCGAGGGTGGTTGAAAGCGAGCCAAGCTTATTGCCGCGTTCGCGGGGTAACTTCAGTCGCCCCAACGAGCGGCGCGCCGCTGTGGAGGTGGCTTCCGCCGGTGTGCCGCTATATCATGTCTATACAATAATCTGGCAGCAGCGTGTTTGACGGCCCGTTCAATACGCATAAATGGCGGTTACGATCATGCGCACGATCTATCCACAGCAAGCGCTATATACGGCCGTAACCTGGCATTCGGCTACCTCAAACCGCAGAATGCGGGCATCTGACAGCGCCGTCAGGCCGCTCGGGCGCTGGCATCTTAAACATTCAGCCTTTTCGCAAGCTGGTGCAGGCCGGCTACGGCACCCAACCCGATGATCGCCCACATCGTGTTGCGATGGCGGCTGGTGAACACTTCCCAACTGACTGAGCGTGCCTGCCTGTCGAAACGGCCGTGCGCGCCATACGAGCCAGGCACCGGATCGAACAGGTTGTTCGGCGCATCGGCGGGCGTCGGCTCGTCTGTGAGCTGCCCCGAATAGCCGGATTTCGCGAGATAGCGATCGATCAGGCCTGGCGCGACACGGTTGGCCAGGATCGCCTTCACGGTCGGAAAACCGATCCAGGTTTGGCGCCTGGGATGGAAGGCGGCGAAATAGATCGCGCGCGCCGGGATCTCGGGCTGGTAGATCGGTGGGACGGGCTGCGGGCGCTTGCCCATCTTGTTCAGGGCCCAGTCGAACTGCGGGGTGTTGACCGCCGGCAGGTCCACCATCGACAGGGAGATGTCGAGCTTGTCATGGAGGATCTCGGAACGCAGCGAATCGGTAAAGCCGCGGATCGCAAACTTGGCGCCGCAGTAGACCGACTGAAGCGGCACCGAGCGATAAGCGAGCGCCGAACCAACATTGACGATGGACCCACGATTGCGCTGGCGCATCCGCTTGAGCGCCGACATCATGCCATGAACCTGGCCCAGATAGGTCACAGCGGTGCCGCGCGCCACTTCCTCGGGTGTCAGCTTGGAGACCGGCGCGAAGACCGTCGCCATGGCGACATTCACCCAAATATCGATCGGCCCCAGGTCGCGCTCGACCTGGTCGGCCGCTGCTTCGACCGCATTGGCGTCCGACACATCCGTGGGGATCGGCAAGGCGCGCCCGCCGAAGCCGCGCAACTCGGCCGCCGCGCGCTCCAGCCTGTCCGGATCGCGCGACAGTAGAGCGACATCACAGCCGTGGCGCGCGAACTCTGTCGCCGTGGCGCGTCCGACACCCGCTCCGGCACCCGTAATGACCACGATCTTGTTCATGCTCGGTCCAACTCTCCCAGAGACGACGTTTTTCCCAAAACAAGTCATGTTGAATGCCGCTGCTTCGCACCCCGGCAAAGTCCATGCAACTGCCTTGCAATCAAGAAGCCGGATTTTTCAGCAAGGTTCTCGCGGACTGGAACACGAAACAATGAGCCCCGATGGCAGGCCCGCGCCTGCCATCGGCGTGGCCATGTGCTGGTTGCATCCTGTTTCCAGGCCCAGCGTGGCGACCTCGTTCAGCCGCTATGCCGGAAGCTGGGTTTTCAGCTTCTCCGCCTGCGGATTGATGACGCTGCCCTCCAGTATCTGCCTGGTGGTCACCTGCCTGCCATAATAAGCGTGATCCTCGGCCATGTTCGGCGTCAGGTCGGCACCGCTCAGGTCGGCGCCGGCGAACGCACCGGATTGGTCAGACCAAACCACGATGTCGCCCTTGCCCACAGGGGCTTGTCCTGCGACCGAGTAGTTGATGATGGTCAAGCCAGCGTTCGCGTTGAGTGAGAAGTTGTTGGCCTGCGTGAAGTCGTTCACCGCCTTGTCGGACATCAGGATCATTGCCGCTGGTCCGGCCTTCCCGCCGGCCTGGGGGCCGAGGGAAATCGAGCCGATGGTCAGGAATGCCGGGTCACTCCAGCCGCCGTCGCTGTTATGCTTCAACAGGACCCCTTGTGCGCCCTGGCCGCCGACAATGAACGCGCCCTTCACCAGCGTGGGCATGATAAAGACGCCCTTGGCATGCTTCAGCATGTCGCCGAAATGGCTGTTCACCTTGATCTTCTGTACGGTCTGCGTTGCGTCATTGACAAGTTGCTGAGCGCTTTCGCTTCGCGAAGCGGACTGAGCAAACGCCGGCGCGACGCAGACCAGGCCAGCGAAGGCGATGGCGGCAGTTGTCGAAAGTAAATACCTGTTCATGTCTTCCCTCCTGTGGCGTATCAAAGGAACGGATACTTTATGGTGTGGGTTTGCTGAACGCAGCTTTACATCTTGGTCATGGCAAACATCGTGGTGCCCCCGGTGCTGCTGAGATTACCTGGCGGACTTCAAGTGCCTCGCTCGGGCTGCCGCCGCGGCGAGACCGATCCGCTTCGCCAAATAAAACTGAATGATGAACTAAACCATCCGGCGGCAGGCTCGTTACCGCTGCTGCGGCAGCGAGACTGATTCGCGCGCAGGAACAGGAGTGAACATGACAACGGAAGGCAGCCCGAAGACCAAGCCGTTCCCTGGCAGCCCCACGGGCAATCAATCCGGCGTCGGCGGTTCAGAGTCCGACAGCCAGCATACCACGCAACCGGGCAAAAAGCCGACGGCGTCCTATCCGGGTAGTTCTACCGGCAATGCCTCGGGCACCGGCGACACCGACGCGAAGCCAAGTAAGCCGTAGGCCCACAACTTCGCCGTGTCATGCGTGTCCTTGGCAAAGGCCGAGGGCCACGCTTGGCGCGGCCATCCACAACTTTATCTATACAGAGGAAGCTGTGGCTCGCCCCAGGATCACGGATCAAGCTCCAGGGGCGCCAACCCTCTCGCGTGTCCTCGCCTCCGCACCGCGGTCTGCATCATGCACCAGAACTTGACGGTGCCGGTTTCTAGTCTTGCGCCCGCGCCCCGCTCGAATCTCAGGACGGTTGCGACAGCCATGAAGCCATACATCGCCACCTGCCAGGCGATAAGCGACAAGGTATCAGCCTCGATCGCTGCGATGATACGGCCTGCGAACGATAGCTCCCGCACGGAAAGATCGTGAAGTACTGAAACAAGATTCCGGACGCATAAGCGAAAATGTAATCCAAAATCCAGACGGCGAACATCTTTGTGGTGAAAACGCCGTGTCGACCAGAGCGCCATGCCGGGACTGAAAAAGGCAAGGCACTCCGCGGAGATATCGCCGAGGGTACATCAACGGCCGCAATGCAAGACTCCATTGCCGACGGCGGGCGGCGACAATCGCCGCGCCTATTGCGCCGACGAGCAGCCAGGCTATGGACAGGACATGTAGCCATGATGGAATCATCAATCTCTCCACGAACTTCGCAGGCGTGATTGTCATGACCCAATTTCCCTTGCTAGCCAGGGTATTGTGCGTGAAGTCCCGCGACCAGTTTGATACGATAAAGCAACACTATTTAGACGCTATAAGGACCGGTTAGCGTCGATATCAACACGCGCTTTAGGCTTGCGCGGCTATGGCATCCGCAAGTTTACCCACCGCCTGACTCATCGCGGCAGTGACGGCGTCCGGATTGGCGGATCCGGCATCGAACCGCAGTGCGACGTGATGCGCTCGAACCGGGTGGCCCGGACCAGGACCGCCGATGATCCAATCAGCCTCCAGCACAATCTGGCCGGCGCCGTCGCCGCTGAATTGCTGGACATTCAGGGCCAGCGTGCGCACCCCACCCGGAGGCGGTGGATCGCCAGGCGCCAAAACTTCAGAATCGCCTAATCGATCACGCAGATCCGAGGTCAGCGCACGGCGTATCAACTCGTCGAGTGGCGCGGCCCATCGATGCTGGTCCGACACTTCCACGCTGGTCCCCGGGCCGCGCGTAACCAGCCATTGGCGGTCCAAGATGCCGGGCAGGTCCACTCGGCCGACCTCGATTGGGCTGCCTGCCTCGGCTGGTGCATGCGTGGGTTGGCCGGCTGGCACCGAAATCAGCGTGTGAAAGTCCGTCCTGGGGCTGCCACCGCACGCCGCCAGCAGCACCGGGACCAGAATGAATGCGTGTTGCCTCACCCCGGCTCTCCCTTGCCGCGCAGCAGCGCCTCGGGATGCCGGGACAGGTAATCGGCCAGCTCGCGCAGGCTGCGAGCGGCACGGTTCAGTTCGTACAGGGTGCTGCCAAGACCCGACGTGTCGGGTTGGGTCTGCGCCATCAGGTTGTTGCCGACCAGGCCGCGCGCCGCCGTCAGCGTCGATTGCGCCTCGGACGCGGTGCGCCGTAATTCCGCTAGCAACGGCGCCGCCTGCACCTTTGCATCACGTGTTACATCTTCGATGTTGGCCAGCGAACGTTCGAGACGCACCAGGCTTTGGGCAACTTGCGGCGAACCGCTCAACGCAGCGATCCGCTGCGTCGCGTCATGGATTTCGTTGGCGATCTGGTCAAGTGGCATCGCGTTGATCTTCGTCGCCACCGAGTTCACCGCTGCCATGGTCCCGCTGATGTCCGACGCCGGACCGGTCGGAATGTCCGGTATCGGCCCCGACCCCAGGGTGGCCGGCGATGCGCCCGGCACATACGCCAACTGCACGCCCTTGCCGCCCACAAGCGGTATCGAGCTGCCCAGTCGAGCGCGCAAACCTTGTTCGACCAGTCGGTGCAGCAGGGCATCCATTTGCGGCTTCGCCTCGGCACTCCAGCTCGTATTTCCAGCCAGATCGATATCCGCCGGCTCAATCGCAAGCGTGGCGACCGTGTTCAACTGACCGGCCGCCGCATCGTACTGCAGCGTGCTCCGGGTCACACTGCCCACCCGCTTGTCCTCTAAGGTGACCGACGCTCCGGGCTCCAGCCCACCGGCCTCCTGAGAGTGAAACACCACCTGATACCGCACCGCCCGGTTATCCGGTGCGTGCAGGGCGGCGTCGCGGCTTTCGTAAAGACTGAAGGTCTTGTCTGACTTGGCGGCAGAACCGCTGGCCGCGTCATCCGGTGTCTCGAAGCCCAAAGCGCCCTCGAACAATGCCGGCACGGACTGCATCTGCAGCTTCGGCCCGTTGCTCGCCATCGAGACTTCCACCGCGCCGGCATTCCAGAAACGAGTGTCGTCATGGACCAGCCGGTCGAACGGTGCGTGAACGAATAGGTCTATACGAAATTGCCGCTGGTCGTCTTCCAGGCGCGCGTCTTCGACTTCCCCGACCTGAAGGTCTCGATAGTAGAGGATCGACCCGCGCCCGACGTTGCCGAGCTTTGACGCCAGCAGGATGTAGTGGGTTCCTTGCGGATCGTCCGCGTTGACCGGACGCTCCCCCAGGCCCTGGTAATGATCCTGTTGCTGTCCGGGATGCGGCTCGATACCTATATACGGGCCTGCTATGATGGATTTCAGCGCCGCGAGATCGCTGAAGCTTGGCGTTTTGCCGGCGATCCAGAAGCGTGTGCCCGGCCCCAAATGTTTTGCCATATCGTTATGCAGCCGAAGGACCACCTTCAAATGCTTTAGGTCTTTCTCAAGTGTAACGCCTTCTACTTTCCCCACCTCCAGGCCTTCATATTTCACCTGCGTATCATCGGGCTTGAGATCCGCTGTCGGAAAAGTGACGGTGACAGACGGGCCGCGTTCGGCAAATTGTTGGAAGGTCAGGTACGCAACAATCGCGAGTGCCGCGATCGGCACGCTCCAGATCCAGCCGGGCCAGCGGCTATGCTTCTCGACGGCCTGCGGCACCTGCTCGTTCATGATTGGACGGGATCCCAAATCAGCCGCGGGTCAAACACGTGCACGGCCAGCATGGTCAGCACGATGACGGCCAGAAAAGCCGGTGCCCCCTTGGCAGCCTGCACACTCACCAGCCCACTGAACTGCATCAGGGGGAGGAAGATCGCGATAGTGAAAACATCGATATTCGACCAGCGGCCGATCTCCCGTATTACGCGGTAGAGCCGGGTCTTCAACACCGGGCGCCGTGAAGAACCCCGCCTGGCCGACCAGATCAACCAGGTGAGGCCAGTCAGCTTCAGCAATGGAATGGCGATGCTGGCGGTGAAGATCACCAGCGCCAGCGGCCAGAGCCCAGCCGACAGAAGCTGCTCCACGCCGCTGGCGATGGTGTGGCGCTTGGTTTCCCCCAACTGGATATCGATGCTCATCGGGAACCAGTTAGCGACCGGATAGAGCAGATAGCCCGCGGCGACGAGCGCGCTGGCCCGCATCAGCGAGAATGGTCGTCTGTGGTGCACAGCCGCCGTACAGCGTGGACACCGGCCGCCTTCCATCGCTTTGGGCAAAATCAGGTCGCACTCGACGCACGCAAGACCTCGCCCTGACGCCACCGGCCCAGGTGCGGCGATCGAGTGCCAGACAGCACGACGATCAAGCGTGGCGCGGGTCAGCATTGAGCATGCCGCGGCAGCGACAAGGCACCATCCGCCGGGACCGATATGCATCGGCATTTTGGCTGCGACCCGGCTGTAGCCGATCACCGCGCCGATCAGGAACACGTCGGGCATTGCCCACAGGTCCAGGTGCTCGGCCCAACGGAACCCCTTGCCAATCCATTGGCCCTGGTGCCTGACGCGAATTGCTACCAGCACGGCGGACAACAGCGCGTAGCGCAGAAACGGCAGGATGATGCCCTGCAGGCCAACGACGATCGCCAGTAGAAGCCACCCTTCTGCCCACATCCCGATGACCCCGGATCCAAGTCTGGACGAGCGGTCGATGCCGGCCAGCGACACGCTGAGCAAGGGCATCAGATTGGCAGGGAACAACAGCAACAGCGTGGCAACGGCGAAGGCTAGCGCCACGTCCGGTCCGCGCACGGTTGTGCGTTCCAGCATGTATCCACAACGACAACACAACAATTTGCCACGGCCGCGCAGGGCGGGAATGGTCTGCACGGTCGCGCAATTCGGGCAGGCAAGCAGCATGGAGCAGGTTCTGATATCGCAAGATCGCGATAGGGGAACGCAACTGTCACTCTCTGGTTTTTCAAAATTGGTCCAGCGCTCGTGACAAGGGATAAACAAGCTCGCGAGGTTGCTATAAGCGGCCACAAGGTGAACGTCCCGCCGCCGCGTTACCTAGTCTGAAGCGGTGCCGGACTTCCTCGACCAGGAGATCGACGATGATCATCGCCTGTCCCGATTGTGCCGCGGTGCAGGTCTTGTCACCGCCACCGCGGCGTGGGCATCGTGGATTGCTATCGATGCGGCGGCATTCTTGAACGGCGCACCGGCCGTAGCCTGGACGCAGCACTGGCCTGCGCCACTGCCAGTCTATTCATGCTTTTTCCCTGCCAACCTGCTGCCGTTGGTCTTGATCCGGCCGCCGGTCGGGTTTTCCCGGGTTACCTAGGCTCAGCGGAGTAGCCCTCGTTGAAGATCAGATAGACCACGCGGAGCACCCCGCGCACTCGATCGGGCAGCTCCTCGTCGGCCGGCACCTCATACGGGATCCGAGAGTCGGCTATCTTCCGCTTGGCCCGGACGATCCGCTTACCCATCGTCGGCTCGGCAACGAGGAACGCGCGCGCGATCTCGCCGGTCGTGAGGCCACCGAGCGCCCGCAGCGTCAGCGCCACGCGAGCGGACACATCCAGCGCGGGGTGGCAGCAGGTGAAGATCAGCCGCAGGCGATCGTCGACGATCGAGCTCTCTTCGATCACGGCCCTGTCTTCCTGCTGGTCGAGGCGTACGAGCTCGGCAAGGCGCTCGGCGCGCTCTGCCACCGAGCGGTCGCGGCGCAGGCGATCGATCGCGCGCCGCCGCGCCGTGACCGTGAGCCATGCGCCCGGATTCGTCGGAACGCCATCGCGCGACCACGTTGTGAGCGCAGTCGCGTAGGCGTCCTGGACCGCGTCCTCGGCCAGCTGGAAATCGCCCACATGACGAATCAGAGTCGCCAGCACGACCGACCGCTCGTCGCGAAACGCGCGGACGACCGCATCCGCCGTCGGATCACTCAACCGGCCCCGCCCACATAACGGGTCGGACCTCGACACGTCCGTAGCGGACCAGCGGGATCCGCTCGGCCACGCCCAAGGCCTGATCCAGGTTCTCGGCCCTAATCAGGCAGTAGCCCGCAAGGGCCTCCTTCGTGATCGCGAACGGGCCGTCCGTCAGCTCCGTCTCGCCCGAGATCGCGCTGACCGTCGTGGCCGTCGTGGTCGGATGCAGGCGGCCCGTCGCAACCAACAACCCGGCCTCCTCAAGACTCCTGGTCAGCTCCAACCACATCGTCGGTATCTCGGACTCGCGCTCCGCGAGCTCCTCACCTTCGACCTCAGTGGCGTACAGCAAAAGCATGTACTCGTACATCATTCCTCCTTGTCGATTCTGCCAATACGACGCAGCGTCGACGCGCATTTGGACACAACCTCCCACAGCCGACGGCGAACCGCACCGCTGGAAGCCTCTCGACGTCAGCGCCGCCGACCCCAGCTGACATCTGAGATCAAACCGAAAGCCTCGACCGGTCCCAAACGACACGGTGGCAACGCAGCAGGCCTCGGCCTCCGACTACTGCTTTGCCGACGGCACGAGTATCAGGAGCGCAACCGTGGGCTCGAGGATGTGGGCGCCCTTGGTTGCTCGGCTCGGCTCGGTGTAAAGATGGTCTTGACAAGACGTCCTTGTAAAGGCTACCTTTACGGCATGGACGAAGCCCGCTCGTCGGCGCAGTTCGACCGTGAGGTGATGGCGCTGATGCTCAGAACGAACGTGCAGCTGGTTGCCGATGTGCTCAGGGCGGAGGAGCACTCGCCGGGCCAGGTGATGCGCGCGATCGCCGCGACTCGGAGCCTGGACATGGTCGTCGAGGACACCCTGCGGGCGCTCGTCGAGCAGGCGCGTGCGGCCGGGCACACGTGGGCCGAGATCGGCGATCTCCTCCGCGTCAGTCGGCAGGCAGCGTTCCAGCGCTTCGGCGGCGGTCGGCGCCCCAGCGTCGAGCAGGAGGAGGGGATCGTTGGGCCGGTGGAGGGCGCCGTCGAGCATGCCGTTCCGGTGCTGCAGGCGTTTCTCGACGGCCGCTTCGACGACGCGCGCTCGAGCTTTGGACTGCGGATGCTGAACGCCTGCTCGGTGGAGCTGCTGGCTGACGTCCGCGAGAAGGTCCGGCGCGAAGCCGGCGAGGTCCAGGCGCTCGGCACCCCGGTCGTGTCGGTCCGCGACGGCTACACCGTGGTCGACATTCCGGTCGCGCTCGACAGCGCGGACGGGATCAGTCGGGTCGTGTTGGACGCCGACCGCCAGGTGGCCGGCTTCTTCGTGCGCCCCGCCGAGGCCCTCTCATGAATCGGCGCCCGCCGCAACTCTCGCCGTACCGGCTCCTGGCTGGACTCGTACTTCCGCTGGCCGCCTACCTGCTCATTCGCGCCGCCATCGGCTCCGCGACCGGCGCGCTGGCGATCACGGAGGCCATCCCAGCGACATGGCTGCTCGTCGTCGGGCTCGCCCGCCGACGGTTCGACCCGATCGCCGTCCTGTCCACCCTGACCGTCGCGATCGCCTTGGCCGCCTACGCGCTGACGGGCGGCGACCCGCTGGCGCTCAAGCTCCGACGGGGCGCCGTCACCGGCACGCTTGGGATCGCCGCGCTCGCCTCAGTCGCGCTCGGCCGTCCCCTGCTGCTCATGGTCGCCGAGTACACCGCCAAGCTCAGCCCCGAACGCCAGCCCGACATTCACGGCAGCCTGGTGGACCCCGACCGACGCCGGGCGGTGACGATTCTCACCGCGATCATCGGGTTCACGTTCACGATCGACGGCGCCAGCCAGATCGCACTCGCTCTGACCGTCCCGACCGGGACGTTCGTCGCCGACTCGACCGCGGCACGGATCGTCGTGCTCGGCACCGGCCTGATCGTCACGACCTGGTACTTCCGCCACCACAAGGAGCGGCGCGCACGAGAACAACGACCGCCGGGGAGCTTCGAGCACCACGAATAGAGAGAACGGCCAAGACCAGGCCGACCCGAACCGTGGCGTCGAGATCGTTGCCGAGCAAATCACGAGCAACAGCCCGCCGACACCCGCTTTCGGTTCCACACGTGCTTCACCCCCGCCCGTCCGGGTGGGGAGAGCCGCTCCGCGCGGGCAGGAGAGCCCGCGCGTAAGTTCGGGCGGCAGGCGATTCCCGCTGGTCGCGCTCGTGGCGAAAGTCGGTCTCCCGGATCGTGCCTCGAGAGTCGTGCGTTCATGCGCGCCGGCGGCCATCGGCAGCTCGTATGCCGAGAGGGCGCCGACGGACCCTGGGTGGGCGTGACTGCCGATCGGGGGGCCGGGCCGGAGCCGGCCGAGGGCGCTGACGAGTAGGAGATCGCGTGTCCCGCCGAGGAAGCGGGCGGAGAAGATAAGTCCACTCGCGATCGTCTGCCAGCCGAGGACGGCGGTGAGGGTCAGCGAGCGTGAGCCGATGAGCGCGGCGATGCCGACGGCAACCGTTGTCACCACCGAGGTCGCGAGCGTGACCCATGCGCCGGAGGTGACGATGATCCGAGGCTGGGGGACTGCGCTGGGCCGTGTAAGGCGATCGGGGCCGCGACTGACAGCAGAAACGCTGGGAGCGTGAGTGACAGCGCGACCAGGATCGCGCCGGGGATCCGCACGAGGAACAGTGCGGTCCGGGAGCGGCCGGTGGCTGCGAGGTCGCCGAACACTCCGCCGGTGGCATCAGCTGTGCCGGCCTCGGCGCCGATCAGGATCGCTGCGAAGGAGCCGAAGTAGAGGCCCATCAGCGTGGCTCCGTCTTGGACGCCCTGCGCTCCCCCGAGGTGCCCATGGTGTCTGAGCTCTAGGGCGAGGAAGTACAGGATGGTGATCCCGACCGAGAGCGCGAGCGCGAGCGTCATCGGGCCTCGGCTGCGCCTCAGCTTGAGCATTTCGGCGGCGATCATGTGGCGGGCGATCGTGAGGTTCATGGTGGTCTCCGGTTTCATGTGGACAGGGTGAGCGCCCCGTAGGTGCGCGCGAATTCGAGGCACCGGCGCCGGCCCTGGCCGCCGGTGCCGGAGAAGAGGAGCTGGCCGTGGACGTCGATCAGCGACCAGCCGCCTGCGGTGAGGAGCAATCTGAGGCGCCGGTTCGGTGTGGACGCGCGCTCGTCGCGGCTTCTGCGTGGTGCGATGGCGAGCTTCATGGGCGGTCTCCGACGCGGGAGGTGATCTGCAGGAAGCGGTCCTCGAGCGACGCTCGTACGGGCGAGGACCACAGGACGGCGATGCCGGCCTGCATCAGCTGGGCGTTGATCCCCGCGGCGGAGTTCTGGTCAGCGAGCGTTACGCGGATACCGTGGGCGGTCTGGCGAACTGCCTTGACTGCGGGATGGCGGTCGAGGGCCAGGCAAGCGCTGGCGGGGTCATCGCAGCCGATGTCAAGCTCGATCCGGTCCCCGCCGAGGAGTTCGCTGATCGGCCCTTGCGCGATCAACCGGCCGCGATCGATCACCGCCGCGGCGTGGCAGGTCTTCTCGATCTCGTCGAGCAGGTGGGAGGAGACCAGAACGGTCCGCCCCTCGGCCACGAACTCGGCGATCGTGCTGCGCAGCTCGATGATCCCGGCCGGGTCGAGGCCGTTCATCGGCTCGTCGAGGATCACCAGCTGCGGGTCTGCCAGGAGGCAGCGGGCGATCCCGAGCCGCTGACGCATCCCCCGCGAATAGCCGCGCACTCGCTCCTCGGCGCGGTCGAGCAGCCCGACGCGCGCGAGCGTGGGGTCGATCCGCTCAAGCGCCTGCGGGCCACGGACCGCGGCGTGAATCCGCAGATTCTCGCGACCGGTCAGGTGCCCATGAAAGTGAGGCTCCTCCACGATCGCTCCGACGCCCGCGAGCACCTCCCCGGTGTGCTCGGGAATCCGGTGGCCGGCGAGTCGGATCACGCCGGAATCCGGCCGGGTCAGCCCGAGCAGCATGCGGATCAGCGTGGTCTTGCCGGCGCCATTGTGGCCCAGCAGACCGAACGCACAGCCGCGCGGGACGGCCAGACTGACGTCCTTCACCGCGGGCGGTAGGCCGAAGTGCTTGGTCAGCCGGTGGGTCTCGATCATCAACTGCGGGTCGCCGGCATCGCGAGCTGACCTGCGGGGTGATTGAGGCTTGAGCGTGTTCATAGCCGGAGTTGTCGGTGATTGCGAGCGTGCCGGCAATCGGCCACAAGAGCGGTTCTGCCAGCTCAGGGTCGTACTTCTGGCCGATGCACAGCCACCATGCCCGCCGCGTAGCCTGGCTCTCGTGAAACGGAGATGGGACATCGGGCTCTCGGCGCCACGGGCGACGGCCGCGGCGCTCGTCGCGATCCTCGCGGCGATGGTGGCCGCCGACAGCGCGATCACAGCCGACTACCATCGGGGTTGGCTGTTCGAGCTGGTGGTTGGGGCGCTGGTGGCCGCACTGGTGATCCGCGGGCGGGACATCCCGGGGATCGCCGCCGGTGTAGGCCTTGCCGGCTGCGCGGTGGCGGGAGTCATCGCGGACGTCTCCGGCCTGCCTTCTCAGCCGGGGTTCGCGGCGACGATCGGGTTGCTGGTGCTCGGTGCGGCGTGCGCTCGGGGTGCCGCGGGGCGCCGCGGGGCGCCGCGGGGCGATTGTCGCGGCGGCCGGGATCGTGGTGATGGTCAGCGGTCGTCTCGCACTGCGTCCCGCATGGGCGTTTGCCCTGTCGTTTCTAGGGATCCTCGTGTGGATGTGCGCGATCGGCGTCGGGCTGTGCCTGCGCGTCCTCGACGCCCGCCGGCGCGACATGATCAACGCCGCTCGGCGCCAGGAGCGCGTTGAATTGGCACGGGAGCTGCACGACGTCGTCGCCCACCACGTCGCGGGAATCGTGGTCCAGGCCCAGGCCGCGCGCGTGGTGGGAAGCAGTCATCCTGAGAACCTTCAGCACACGCTAACGACTATCGAGTCCGCCGGCGGCGAGGCGCTCGGCGCGATGCGGCGCGTGGTCGGCCTGCTGCGAGACGACAACGCCCCCGATCCCCCGCAGGCGCCGGGCGCCGAGGAGGTCAGAGAGCTCGTGAGCCGCTTCGCGGACCACGGCCCCGCCGTCGAGCTGCACTTCCCGGCCTCACCCGACGAGCTCTCCTGGCCACCGGAGGTGGCGAGCACGGTCCACCGGATCGTGCAGGAGGTACTCACCAACGTCGTCCTGCACGCCGCTGACGCCACCACCGTGACGGTCGCCATCACCGACGAGGAGTCGATGGTCTCCGTTGAGGTCAGCAACGATGGGCCACAGCGGCGCCCGACGGCGACGCGCCGCGACGGCTACGGGCTGCTGGGGATGCACGAGCGAGTCCACGCCCTCGGCGGCACCTTCCACGCCGGACCCCGCACCGCCGGTGGCTGGAGGGTGCGCGCCACCATCCCCCTCCCCGATCGAGCGCGGTAGATGACGATCCGCGTGCTGCTCGCCGACGACCGGGCGATGATTCGCAGCGGGCTACGGCTGATCCTCGACGATCAGCCCGATATCAGCGTCATCGCCGAAGCGCCGGATGGCCTCGAGGCGATCCGCCTCGCCCGCCGGCTGCGACCCGACGTCTGCCTGGTGGACATTCGCATGCCAATCAAGGACGGCATCGAAGTGACTCACGCTCTCGCAGGACCCGACATGCCCGACCCGCTCCGGGTCGTGATCGTGACCACCTTCGACATCGACGACTACGTCTACGGCAGCCTGCGCGCCGGCGCCGTCGGCTTCATCCTCAAAGGCGCCAGCCCCGCGCTGCTCGCCGAAGCCGTTCGCGCCGCGCATGCCGGCGACGCGCTCGTCTCCCCAGAGATCACCCTTCGGCTGCTGCGACACATCGCCGCCACCCGCGCCGCCGAGCCCTCGCCGGCCGCCGTGCCACTGTCCGCTCGTGAACTCGAGATCGCGAGCGCAATCGCCACCGGCGCCACCAACAAGGAACTCGCTGCGACGCTGTTCATCTCGCTCAGCACGGTCAAGACCCACATCGCCAGCATCCAGGCGAAGCTTGGCGTCCGCAACCGAGTCGAGATCGCCGCCTGGGCCTGGCAAACCCGCCTCACCGGCCCCATCGAATAACGCGGCCCCAGCGGGGGCCAGCCGCGAGTCGGCGCCTGCGCTACCGAACCTACAACAGAGGGTCAACCAGCCCCCAGTGACCATCCGGCGTCGCGCAGCAGCGCAGTCGGTTCGCGGACACGCGCGATCCGCCGCGAGCGCCCTGCTCTGCCTTCCGCGGCGGCAATCCAAGCCCGGCGCCAATCCCCTCGTTTGCGCGGAAGGCAGCACGATCAATGAAGCTTTCCGGTAACGGTTACGCTGCGGCGATGACCGCACCGTCGCATGATGCGAGCGCTGATGGGGTCGAGATTGGGGCTCTGCTTGTGCTCCTACACGGTGCCGACGCACCGGTAGACACGGTCGAGGTGATCTACCAGCGTTGGCGGCACCGGGAGCGCGCGCACGCGGCGTTCTTGGCCGATGCTGAGGAGCAGAAGCGTCGGGGTGCGTCGATCACGCTGTACGGGCCGGGCAACGCGGAGCCTGAGCCGGCCGAGTACGAGGAGACGGTGCGGATCTGGCGTGCTGGTGAGCGAGTTCGTGTCGAGCATCACGGAGGCGAGCAGGATGGCTACTACGCCGTCACTGACGGATCGCTGTGGTGGATGTGGGACGAGCGGAACGGCGCCCACAGCAACCAGGACGATCCCAGCGTGGGGAGTGGCATCGGCGAGGAGCTTCAGATCATGCTGAACCCTGTACCGCTGCTGAGCTCGCTGCGGTTTCAGACGACGGGGAGCTGCGAGGTTGCTGGCAGGCCGACGATCAGCGCGCACGGCATCCCGCGACCGCAAGACACGCATTATGGACCGGCGTTTGTACTCCATGAGCTCGGCACCGGCGCCGACTTCTACGAGTTGGAAGTGGATCGGCAGCTCGGTGTTCTGCTCGCTGTGACCGCTGTCCGGGATAAGCAGCCGTTCCACAGGATCACGACGCTCGCGGCCACGTTCGGCCAGCCGATCCCGGATGAAACATTTTCGTTTGAGCCGCCGGCCGGTGAACAGATCCAATCGAGGTGGGGTGAGGAGCGTCTTGAGCACGTCACCCTCGTTGAGGCGCAACAACGCGCCCCCTTCACGGTGCTGATGCCCGACACCGTTCCTGCCAACTGGCAGGTGCAGTGCAGGCTCATCCGGCCCTCCGAGCGCCCACCCTCACCAATGCAGATCGGGCTGATCTACCACTCGATCGATGGACACGAAAGCATCTCGCTCAGCCAGTCCCCCGCCGGTGGGTCTAATCCGTACAGAGAGCTGGGCGATGGGGAGGGCTGGGAGACCGTCACACGCGGCGGTATCGAGATGAGGACCCGGCCCGCACGATGGGGTCAGGCACAGGTAGAACTCGAACGCGACGGCACGTTCGTGCACCTCATGTCCGACAACCTCACGCGAGACCAGGTCCTTAAGATCGCGGCCGGGCTGCGACCCGCGCCCACCACCAGCATCATCTAACGATCCAAGCGAGCCTTGCTGCTCGCCGCCATCAACCGATGCCGACACGGGGCGGCCGCGCGATCAGGCAGCCGGCGTGACCCGCTTTCACGTCAGTACGTACATCCCCCAGGACATATCACGGAGTTGCGCGATGCGCGGTCTGCAGGACTTGGGCTTGTTGTTCATGCGGTAGGCGTCAGGCGGCTTGGAGCGCCGGGGCTAGATCCTCGGCTGTGGCCTCTGCGGTCTCCGGGACGGTCACGATGAGCCGTCCGTCGCGGTCCAGGACCTGGCGCGCGTTGATGACGGTCAGGCCGACGATCCGCTGGGTGCCTTGGGCGAAGCGAAGGACGTGTCCTTCCGGGGTTTCTTCGCCTTCGCCGGGCTGGGGCAGACCGATGTGCAGGTATAGGACGTCGCCGTCGGCGTCATGGTCGGCGTGGTCGAACTCGAGCGGGCCGATGCGGATGTTCACGGCTTCCATCGCTTGGGATCCTTCCGGTTGGCCGGCGCCATGATGATCCGCGCCGGCTGCTGCTCATAGCTTACGACCGCCATCAGCCAGCGGCTGGGCCCGACGTTGCGCCGGTAGAACCTGGTGCGGTCGGGAAGCCTGTCCGGTTCGACGTGATCGGGGCTCGCGACTGTCTGGATTACGGCGTCCAAGTGGTCTGCGAGTTCCGGATGGTCGCGCGTGACCTTGTCCGTCCAGCTTCGGGCAAGCGGCTGGGTTCAAATAGCGGCGCACGTTCAACCCATCCAAGGAGGATTCATGCAATCCGTGCTGCTGGACGCCGCTGGTGACCGCCGCTCGCCGGCCACTATGCCTGGCTATCACCGAGGCCGGCCGCCACGCAACAAGGGCGAGCAGTATCCGGCCGATCCGCCGACGGTCGAGGAGATCGTCGCTGTCATGCGAACCGTCGGCGACGATGCCCACGGCGAGCGGCTGCGCGCACTGATCGTGCTGCTCTGGCGAGCAGGCCTCAGGATCAGCGAGGCGCTCGCTCTCCAGGAGAGTGATCTGGACCGTTCCCGCGGTGCCGTCCTCGTCCGGCGCGCAAAGGGCGGCAAACGACGAGAGGTCGGGATGGATCGCTGGGCCTGGGAACAGATCGACCCGTGGCTTGAGGTCCGCCAGGAGCTCCCAATCGGCGCGCTGCTGTGCGTAATCCACGGAGCGACCGCTGGGCGGCGCTGGGAAGCATCCGCGGCGCGCAAGCAGCTACATCATGCGGCCGCTGAAGCAGGCGTGAGACGGCGCTTCGCGCCCATCAACTAAGACATGCTCACGCTGTCGAGATGGGCGGAACGCAACCCTGAACTACCGCAGCGTTCTCGCGAGGGAGCTGACCGCGACGGATGCGCGGTTGTACGGTCGAACGAGGCGGCAGCGACGTCCTCGGCGGTCGACGACTGATGACTGAGCGACAAATAGTGTCTAGCGAGGAGCGTCGCGCCGTCAAGCGATGTGGACCGCAGGTCCTTCTGTCCGCCGCCGAAAATAGGCTTCGTGCGGTGAATATCGGTGGACGAGGGTGACGATATGATGTGTGCGGCGTTCATGACTGGACAGCTACGGATCTCCGCAGCGACGTGTCGCGCAACGCAACGCGGCCGATCGTTCAGGCGCGGGTGAGCGGGGATGGCCGAGTCGGCGCGCTATCGGGCTCTGGAGCAGGCGGGGTTGTTGCATCCCGGCGCCGAGGGCGTGTTGGCCGAGCCGTTCCGCGCGCACCCGGAGTTCTTCGCGTCCTTCGACAAGGTGCAGGTCAAGTACGAGATGCTGCGCGCGCACGTGATCGACGGTCGCACGGCGACGGCGGCGGCGCAGACGCACGGCTACTCGCGGGCGGCGTTCTATCTGGTGTCGGCGGCGTTCGAGCGCTCGGGGATGGTCGGGTTGTTGGACGAGCGGCGCGGTCGGCGCGGTCCGGTGAAGCTCTCGCCGGAGGTGGTGGGGTTCTTGGAGGCGCGCCGGCGCGAGCGGCCCGGCGCCTCGGGCGCGGATCTGGCCGGGGAAGTGGAGGCTGCGTTGGGGGTCAGGCTGCACCGGCGCACGGTGGAGAAGGCGCTCGGGGGTCTGAGGTGAGCGGTCGGTTCTGGCCGATCTGTGAGCCGGCGCAGGCCGACTATGAACAGGTGCGGGCGATCGTGCTCGCCGGTGCAGAGGTGGGTGAGATCCTCGGGCGCGCCGGTTCGCGCGCCGCGGGTTGGCCGGGTTGATCAGCTGGCCGTCGGCCGAGCCCGCGTATCTGGGGTCGGTGATCGGCGCACGCCGCCCACCGTGGTGTGGGAGTGAGGATCCACGCGAGCGGCAGTTGCGCGAGACCTACGCGTTCTTGCTCGAACGCGACACCCACACCGACATGTTGCGGGCGGTGGGAGAGTGAGGGTCGGGCTTTACGCGCGTGTGTCGACAGAGCGCCAGCACGAGCGTGGCACGATCGGCTCACAGCTTGAGGCGTTGCGCGCGGCGGCCGACGCGGACGGGCATGAGGTGATCGAGGAGTTCATCGATAATGGGTACTCGGGCGCGCGGCTGGATCGCCCCGCGCTTGATCACTTGCGTGACGCCGCAGAGGCCGGCGTACTCGACGGGGTGCTGTGCCTGTGCGTCGATCGCCTCGCTCGCGCATACGTCTACCAGGTGCTGATCCTTGAGGAACTCGAGCGCCTCAAAGTGACCGTTCGCTTCCTGGAGGGACCCTCACCCAGCGACGATCCGCAGACGACGCCGCTGATCCAGATGCATAAGGCCAGGCTTGCCGACTGGCTGGCGCCCAGGGGTCTTTCCTTCAACGAGGACAAGACGCGCGTCGTCTCCCTCGAAGAAGGATTCGACTTCCTGGGGTTCAACGTCCGCCGGTACGGCCCAAAGTCGCTGATCAAGCCGAGCAAGGCGGCTCAGAGACGGATCCGGGAGAGGCTCCGCAACGAGCTGCGATCCCTGCGCGGGACCAACGCCCAGGCGGTGATCAAACGGCTCAACCCGATCATTCGGGGCTGGGCCGCCGACTACCGGACACAGGTTTCCAGCGAGGTGTTCAGCGAGCTGGACCACTACCTGTGGCGGCTCACCTGGCAGTGAGCCACATACAGCCACCAGAACAAACCGAAGTCCTGGGTCGTTCACCGGTACTTCGGCATGTTCAACAGGTCCAGACAAGACCGGTGGGTGTTCGGCGACCGCCCGAGCGGCGCCTACATGCACAGGTTCTCTTGGACCAAGATCCGCCGACACCAGATCGTCATGGGTACGGCGTCACCAGACGACCCTGCCCTCATCGAATACTGGGCCAGCCGACGGCGCAAGGCGACCCTGCCGATCAACAAGACCACCCGACGGCTGATCGAAGCCCAGGATGGTCGTTGCTCGATCTGCGGCGGCACGCTGATCGCTGACGAGGCCATGCCACAGAACCCGCGCGAGTGGGAGACGTGGCTGACCATCACCCGCGACACGATCAACACGATCGCGACACGGAGACCTGGCACGTCGAACGAGGCTGACGTCCGTCTCGGACACGCCGACTGCCGCAAAGGCAAGGGTCTGGCACTGCACAACGCCTACGAGCCATTAGGGCTTGCTTGAGCCGGATGCGGTGAAAGCCGCACGTCCTGGTTCTGAGGGGGGCCCGGCGCAGCAATGCGCCGGGCCTACCCGGCATGAGCAGGTCGCTCTTCACGGTCGGGCCCTGCATTCGTTCCGGCGGTGGTGCCGCGGCTACGCCCCGTCGCCACGGTGTTCGTATAGCCCCCGTGGGTGCGAAAGGCGTGCGGACACCCTATGTGTGACGCGAGTCGGCGCGTCAGTGATGCTGATCGGGCGCAACCCGCCTGCTGTCGCCGGTGTTCGGTGGTGGATCGGCTGTGAGACGCGGTCTCGGCGGCTACCCGTTTGCTCCTGGCGTCCGCCTGGGCTCTCGAGCGCGGTCCAAGGAGTGCTCCTTCTACCAAGCGCTGGCGACCTCGAGTCCGACCTCGAGTTGCTCTCACTCTCGAAGCACCCCGATGCACGCTCCTCGGTGCTCCACCTTGCTCTCAGCAATGGACTCCGCAGGCTCGACCATGGGGATCGCCGTGTCTGACCTCGCCATGTCGGAGGGCTGGGCTCACCCCAGCGTGAAGATCCCCCAGCCGAAGCCATCGGCCGAGACCCGCCCGTCACCAGCCTCGACCCCTGATCCGTCGAGCCGCTCAGCTGCTCGGCTGGCGAGCTCGGACAACTCGACCGTGGCGGGCTCGCGGCGGGGGTTCACCACGACCAGGTGGGTGCCACCGCGCGTGTAGGCGAACGGGTAGTCGTGGCTGAGCACCTGCTGGTCGCTGCCGACGCCGAGGGCGGGGTGCGCGGTGCGCAGAGCCAGCAGGCGGCGGACGGTGTGGATCAGCGACCGCGGGTCAACGAGCTGGGCGGCGACGGTCGGGCGGTGCGGGTCAGGGTCTTGCGGCAGGTAGAGCAGGTCGGGCTCGGCGTCGGAGAACCCGGCGTTCGAAAGGGCGTCGTCCCACTGCATCGGCGTGCGGCAGCCGGCGCGGTTGTAGCCGGGGTTGCAGACGCTGCCCTCGAGGTCGGGCAGCCCCGGCAGATAGCGCATGCCGATCTCGTCGCCGTAGTAGATCGACGGGACGGTGCCCCAGGTCAGCAGGAATGCGTACGCCGCCGGGAGCTGCTCGAGCCCCCGGTCGCCGGCGCGCAACCGCGAGAAGTCGTGGTCAGCTGTCGCCAGAACGACGCGACGGTCCGGGCCGTTGCCGGCGATGTGCTCGTCCCAGAGCGCCAGGAACCGACCGAGCGAGCCGGGCCCGTCCGGACCATCGGCGTCAAAGAGGCAGTCCTCGTGGTCGGGCAGCCACGACAATGTGCCCGCTCCTCCATTGTTGAACAGCGCCGCGTGTGCGGCCTGGTTCACCAGGAAGAAGTCGCCGTCGAAGCCCGACCGCAGACCGAGGTCGACCGGCGCCTCGATGTCGCTCTCCGGCAGCAGGACGATGTCAGGGTAGCTCGCGCGCACCTGGTCCGACACGTCACGCCACAGCGCGCACGTCGCCTCGCGGTCCGGGTCGCCCTTGACCAGTGAGTGCGCCATGTCGACCCGGAACCCCGCCACCCCGCGGTCAACCCAGAAGGCCATGACCTCACGCAATGCTTCCCGGTTGGCGACCGGACCTGGGTCATCGGGCTGCTGGCGCCACGGCTCGTCATCGTCCGGTCGGGCGTAGCCGAAGTTCAGCGCGGGCTGCTCGTCGTAAAAGTTCCTGTAGTAGTAGCCCGGCCGGGCCCCGGGCGACGCGACCCAGGGCGAACCAGGTTCGCTGCCATCGCTCGGCGCAGCACGCCACACGTAGCGGTCACCTTCGGCCGGTCCCTCGACCACACGGTCGGACTCCTCGACGAACCATGCGTGCGCGACCGAGGTGTGCCCGGCGACAAGATCAAGCAGCACCCGGATGCCGCGCTGAGCCGCCGCCGCACACAGCGCGACCAGGTCATCGTTGCTGCCATACCGCGGCGCGATCTGCAGGTAGTCCGACACGTCATAGCCCGCGTCACGGAACGGTGAGGCGAAGCACGGGGTGAACCAAATCGTGTTCACACCCAGCCCCGCCAGGTGGTCCAGGTGGTCCACGACCCCCGCCAGGTCGCCGATCCCGTCGCCGTTGCTGTCCGCAAAGCTCTGCGGGTAGATCTCATAGATGACAGCATCGTCCAACCAACTCATCCGACGAAGTTAGCGACACCGCGCGGGGTGATGGCGATACCTGCTACGCACTCCACGAGTGAGGAGAGAACACCCGATCTTCTTCTCAGCCGACGCCTTCTGACGCGGAGCGGGCCACGATCCTGCTGTTGCTCCGGAACTCGGCAGACCGCGCGGATCGCCGCAGATGAGTGCGTTCGTCATAGGGATAGCGGACAAGCGACGATGGCAACGTTGCCGACAGGCCGATCTTGTCCCCGGACCGGGTTCCGCCGCCAGCGTCCGGAAGTCGTTGGGGAAATGAGACGCGATCCATTGAGGAGCGCTCCGGCGTGTGTGACCCCTCACTCCCGGCAGCAGGCAGCGCCGACACCCGCTCTCGCCACGCCGCAGGCATCCGGCCACCAGCCCCATGGCGACCCTCGTTTGCGCGGGATCCGCGATTCAGCCGCTGGTGTTGCCTTGCCTCCAATCCGGGTCGTTATCCCGCAGCTATCGAGAGTGTGACTGGACGCAGCGGCCTTTCTAGCGCTGCTAATTGAATGCTGTCGCGGCGCTTCTGGACGGATCTCAGCTCTGCTCCCCGCGGTGGGTCATCGCTTGCAGAGCCCAGCCATTGCCGTCGGGATCCGCGAAGAAGACGAAGCTTCCCCACGGGAACACCTGAACCTCGCTCACGTCCAAGCCGCGGTCGGCGAGCTCTTTGCGGGTGGCCTCGGCGTCGTCGACCACCATCTGCAGCCCCTCGATGGAACCGGGATCCATCTGGTGGGCACCTGAGGTGAGAGCGATCGAGCAGGCGGAGCCGGGAGGGGTCAGCTGTACGAAGCGAAGTTCATCGCTCACCTGGGTGTCGTTGTCGGCGCTGAAGCCCAGTTTCTCGACGTAGAACGCCTTTGCCCGGTCGATGTCGGATACCGGGACTTGGATCAGCTCGAGGCGCATCTGGCTTGCCATTCTGATCTCCTTTCCTTGCTTGGCTTGGTTCTTTAGTTACTATATACTTTAGAGTCTAAAGGATATAGCAGGAGGCGTCGTGCCGCGGAGATCGAAGAAGGAACTGGTTGAAGCGCTCATCCGGGAGTTCAGAGTGAGCGGCAACCAGGACGATGCCTTCGACAGCCTCGCCGCGGAGAGACTCGGCGTGAGCGAGACGGACCTCCGCTGCCTCAACATCATCGAAAACACCCGAGGACTCAGCGCTGGCGAGCTAGCCGCGCAGGCTGGGCTCACCGCTGGCGCCGTCACCGGGGTGATCGACCGGCTCGAGAAGACCGCCTTCGCGCGCCGCGTTCCGGACCCCGTTGATCGTCGACGCGTCAGAGTGGAGGTAACGCCAACGTTCTACGTATCCGCCGAACGCATTTGGGGACCGATGGCGGCGGACTGGCACGCGACGCTCTCCGAGCGATTCACGATGGACGAGCTCGAGCGGCTCACGGAGTTCCTGCGCGCGACCAACGAGCTCGGCCGCCGACACCTGGATCGGCTCCGCCAGACGCATTGATCGACTGCGCGCGAACGTCCGTGTCCACTGGTGCCAAGAGCGGCGAGCCAAGACCCGCTTAGCCCATCCCGCAGTACCTCACGCCGCTCCAGCCCGGCACCTGCAATGCGCGGGCAGCGGGGCCGTCGAGCTATCAGAAGACCCTACTGCCCTTGGGCCTGCTCCAGGTTCGCCTGGTGGGGGCCCGAGAGCCACTCCGCGCCCGGCCCCAGACGCGCGTCGACCGGATCCTCTTCTCGCCGCAGCGCGTCGATGTAGGCGCGATCGGCGGCGAGGCGGGCCGCCACCTCGGAACCCTCGGCGACGGCGCCGTGGCCGGGGACCACGACATCGGCGTGCCTGGCGGCCTCTCCCAGCCGGTCGAGTGCCGTCTCATAGGCGCCAACCTGATTGGGGCGACCAGCGTCGAGGAGAGGGATCAGGACATCGGAGAGCATGTCGCCGGCGAGCAGCACGCCACGGTCCGCGAGGAGGAGCGCGGCGTGGCCGACGGCGTGCGCCTGATGCTCGATGATCTCGCCCGGCACGGGTCCGCCGTCCGCGGGCAGCGGGGTGACGAGCCCGATCAGCTCGAGCGGGATGCCCGACGCGCTCTCCGCCGCCATCGCCTGCGCCCCCTTTCGGGCTTCAGCGGCAGCGTTAGCGCCGGCAACGGTGGCATAGCGCGGCACGTCGCCGAACCGGGCATGCCAGAGCAGGTGGTCCCAGTGGGGATGGGTGGAGAACCCGGCGACCACCGGAATGCCGAGCCGGTCCAGGTCATCGGCGAGCTGGTCCAGCTCGGAACCATCGATGCCCGGATCGACCAGGATCAACCCATCCTCCCCGCGCACCACGATCGAATTGGTCCAGACCCACTCACTCTGCCGGACCCAGACACCGTCGCCCACCTGAGTCAGCATCGGTTCACTGTGCCAGGTATCTCCCCCCTTGCACAAGAGGAGAGGCCGCCCGCGCTCGCGCGGCACGCGTTTCCCACGCACAGCGGAGCCTGGGACCTGCCTTGACGAGTTTGCAAGGCGCGCGTCGCACCTGACGTCTACCCCGTATCGCGCTCAATGGATGTCGATGACTCTGCGGCGTCGCGATGGTCCTAGTCGTAGGGAACATACGACGCCCGCAGAAAAGGAGTTGTGCCGTGACCGACACACTGCCGCAGACCGCAAGCGGGAAGGTGCTCTGGCATTTCACTATGTCCCTCGACGGTTTCGTCGCAGGGCCCGACCACGCAATGGGATGGATGACGGGTTTCACCTTCCGGCCGGGACTCGTCGACGAGTACGTCAAGACCACCGGCGCGGTGTTGGGGGGTCGAGACGGTTGGGACGCTGCGGTGGGTGACCGCCGTCCGTACGGCGGCGCCTGGGAGGGACCGATCTTCGTCCTCACGCACCACCCCGAGGACGCGACCCCGACCGACGGGGTCACGTTCCTGCACTGCGACCCGGCCGAGGCCGTGCGCATCGCGCTCGAGGCAGCCGGCGGAAAGAACCTTGAGGTGTTCTCGCCGACGATCGGCCGTCAGCTGCTCCAACTGGGCTTGATCGACGAGATCGACCTGCACATCGCCCCGATCCTGCTCGGCGACGGAATCCGGCTATACGACAGCCCCGGCAGTGATCCGATTCGCCTGGACCGAGTCGGCGACGGCGAGGCCACATCGGCCGTGAACGTCCGCTACCGCCCCATTGGGACCGCCATCCCTGCGCCGGAGAAAGTGTCGGGGTAGTCGGTCGCGCGCTGACTTGCTTTGACGCTCAGAGGATCCCGCTCGCCGCGACAGCCCGCGGCCTCGCTCTGCGCGGCAGGCAGGGCACGCGGGCCCGGCCGGCGGTTGTGAGTTCCGCTCTTCGTGTGACGAGGACGGAGCGCACTCAGTTTCCCAATAGCAGCCTTGACGCCGCCGTAGCCGTGGCGCACGGTTGAGCGGCCTACCGTCAGTCGTCGATGTTCTCGGTGCCCGTGCACAACGACTCGCCGTCCGCCGGGGCGGTGCAGTAGTCGGCCGCGCGCGGCGCGGCGGCTGGTTGTCGTCCGCACCAGTAGTGAGGTCGCGCTGGCGCCGAGCTTGTGCAGCTCCTGGCGAAGCGGCAGCGGACCGTCAGACCCGGCGACAACCGGGTTGTGTGATCGGCACAAGCCGATGTCTGGCGTCGATCGCGACGCCGCCGAGCTCCGAGTCGCGTCGAGAGCCCTCCTGCCGTCTGTGAGCACGTGTCTCACCGCGGTCGCCGTCGTCGCTGCTCGTGGCGACGAGCAGGGGAACCCAGGGGCGGCGAGAGACCTGCAGTAAGCGCGACGCTGGTGCGCGCCTCAAGGCTGCGAGCGGCCGTGTCAGGCGCAAGAGTAGGGCCGGCCCGCAGCGCGCGCTGCGGCAGCCAGCGCAGTCGCTTTGAGCTGAATGTGAAGCAGGCGTCGCGATAAACCGAAGCGACGGCGTGATGCGATGAGTTCCGCATCGCGCGCCTGTCTGTAACCGTACGGCGCGTCGACCGGCGGCCCGAAGCTCGATCCACAACTGCCGCCGACGCCGACATGACGAACGCCAAAGGAGGTAACGATGCCGGAGCACAAGATTGGAACCCGCGACGAGTCGCAGGCGGCTCGCGATGAGCTTGCGAAGCTCGGGGCCCCAGCACGCCGAGCTGACGGAGAAGGTGACCGAGCAGCGGCGCCGGCTTCCCTGGGTTCTGGTGGAGAAAGGCGTACGTGTTCGACATCGAGGACGGGGAAGAAGACGATCGCCGAGTTGTTCGACGGGCGCTCGCAGCTGCTGGCGTAGAACATCATGTACGGGCCCGACTACGAGCTCGGCGCCTGCCCCGGGTGTACGAGCTTGGGAGATGAGCTCGACGGCCCACGCGCCGCAGCGATGTGACGCTGATCTGCTTCTCGCGCGCGCCGATCGATCGGCTGATCGAGTAGAAGCAGCGGATGGATTGGCAGTTCCCGTACGTCTCGAGCTACGGGACGGAGCTCCCGTTCGACTACGGGCTCGCCGTCACAGCTGAGCAGGCGCAGGAGATGCGCGCGATCAGGGAGATCATCGACAACCCGCCGGTGTTCCTGCAGAACTGGTCGCGCAAGTCGGAGCCAAGCTCGAGGACGGCCTTGGCGAGGCCCCGAGCTTCATCGCGTTCGCGCGCGAGAATGGAAGCGTGGACCACACTTACACGGTCACGGCGCCCGACCTGTTCGTCGCGCCCTACCACTCGTTCCTGCTCCGGCGCACGCCGAAGACCCCGCCGGAGGGGACGAGTGTCTACCGCAAGGGCGAGTACCCGAACTGATCGCATCCGACGGTGGCTGACGGTCCGTTGCCGGCGCATGGGCCGTGCCCTGGCTCGAGCGCAAACCAGGGCGCGGGCGCTGAGCTGGGAGCGGTCCAATCGGGTGACGAAGGCAGGGGAGGGACGATGTGCTTCCGCCCAGCCCGCTGCTGCCAACGAGAAGTCCGTGCGGGGGCCGTGATGGAGGTTAGGGGCTTCGGCTTGCTAGGTGTGGCACGTCGAGCAAATCGAGTCCGCCTCGGCGAAGCGTTGCTGGCGTGGCAGGCGGAATGGTCGTGTGTCGGCGCGAACACCTCGAATGCCCGCAGTAGTTCCCAGGCGCGAACGCGCCACGAGCGATATTAAGCCGGGCGGCGCGCAGGACGCCGCCCCGCCGTCGTGACGGCCGGTGGAAGCTGAGGGCAGCTCAATCTCTGAGGTGACGGGGGGCTTGAAGCAGCCCCTGACAATCGAGCCAGGGTTCGGCGCCAGCGCCCGGGATGCGGCAGCGAGGCGAGGGGTGGGGAAACCGACACGGCGGCTGGAGCCCGACATAGGACCCGTCCGCGAACAGCCGATGTCCCGCGGAACGTGGGACGTGAGCCCGCCCTCCAAGGATCGTGTAGCCCCAGATCCGGGTGGTCCGCCCTGCTTATCCTCTCAGTGTCTTCTCTTTAGCCGATCGTGAGGAGGTCACGACCATGGCCACAACCGAAGGGAGCGCCGCTCCCACGCCGGTTCACCGCCGCGCAGTGAAGTTGTTGTTGCGAAAGCAGCTGACCGCTTCGCGGGCTGCGTTGATCATTGCGACCGTCACCATATCGGTGACGATAGTCGCCGGGGTGCTGATCCACTTCACCGACAGGAAGAACTTCCCCAATATCGGCGAGGGGTTGTGGTGGGCGATACAAACCGTGACGACGGTGGGCTACGGAGACGTCGTGCCAACGAGCACGACGGGCCGCGTCGTCGCCGCACTCGTGATGGTCGTCGGGATCGGCTTTCTGACTGTCATTACGGCCGCGATTACTTCGACGTTCATCGAGGCAGCTCGGCGGCGGATCGAGGGCGCCACGACTGACGCGCTGTCTGCGAAACTCGATCGGATCGCCGCCCGTCTGGACGTGATCGAAGCGGGACTCGAGAACCCCCGAGGGCCGGACCGCAGTGATCCTCACTGAGATTCAACGGGGACAGTAAGGGGGCGGTGGGCTAGAGCCCCCGCTGTCTCCGCGGCTGGGCCCCTCCGCGACGAGCGCGGCCGCAGTCGAACGTTCGAGCCGGGGTCCGCGGGTGACGTCCAGACGGCGGCGGCTGGGGCGGCGCGCGTCACCTCGTCGGGGTGATGGCAACGTGAGCGGGGGGTGATTGGATCTGGCGATCCGATGCTTTGGCCGGGGCGCGTAGCCCCACCCCCGGGAGTTCCCACGCGATGCAGCACCAGCTCCTCGATGTCTTCCTGTTGTCTCTGTTCTCGATGTTTAACCCGTCGCTGCTGGCGGCGGTCACCGTGATGCTGTTGCTTCCGAGCCCGAAGCGGTTGATGGTCGGCTACCTGCTCGGCGCGTACACGACCAGCATCACGCTCGGCCTCGTGATCGTCTTCGCGCTACCGGGATCCAGCACCGAGAGCACGTCCAAGCACACGATCGGCCCGGTCGAGGACATCGTCATCGGTCTGCTCGCGGTCGCGATCGCGTTCGTGCTCGGCACCGGGCGCGACCAACCGGTCCGTGAGCGCCGACAGGAGAAGAAGGACGTCACGCTGAAGGCCAAGCAGGAGGCTGGGAAGCCGACCGAGTCGCTGCCGCTGCGGATGCTGGGCAGGGGCGATCCCAAGGTGACGTTCGTCGTCGGGGTCCTTCTGAGCTTCCCCGGTGTCTCTTACCTCGATGCGCTGGATCACATCCACAAACTCAACCCGGGGACCGGAGCGACCGTGCTGCTGGTCGTTGGCTTTTGCCTGATGCAACAGCTTCTGCTCGAGATACCCCTGCTCGGCTACGTGTTTGCGCCGGAGCGAACCCAGGACGCGATCTCTCGGTTCAGAGGCTGGATGGGCCGCAAAGGTCGGACCGCCGCTGTGATCGGCGCCGCCGTGATCGGCGCGTGGCTGCTAGCAAGGGGGCTGATCACGTTGCTGTAATCGATCCGTGAAGCCACTCAGACAGTCCTACAGTACGCAATACGTACTGGGAGCGAGGACTCGCCTCGCGCGCCGTCACGCCCCGCTCTGCTCCTTCGAGGCTTCACCCGAAGAAGGTGACGCCAGCGGGCGGACAGGACGGTAGGCTGGGACGCCCGGGGCGGGCCGCTACCACGTGATCGGCGATCGCCTCGGAGCCATCGCCGGATTGGAATCGAAGGGCCCAGCATCCACAGTCGCTGGGGATCCGCCGCGCTATTGCGCTGATCAGGTTGGTTGCGAATTTGTCTGACACTGCCACCGCTCCCTCGCAGCTCACGGCTGAGCAGGCGAGCGCGACGATGCGTAGCAAGGGTTATGTCGTACTACTGATGATCGCGGCGGTGGTGGGCGTCGTGGTTTCGCTCGCCGCATGGGGATTCCTCGAACTGATCTACCAGATCCAGCAGGAGCTGTTCACGCACCTTCCGCACGCCTTCGGCTACAGCCACGGCCCCCCGAAATGGTGGTTCCTTGCCGTTTTGGGGATCGGCGCGCTTATAACGGCGTTCGCGATTGCGAAGCTCCCAGGTCGCGGAGGGCACATACCCGCCGAGGGGCTCGCGACCGGCGGTCCCCCACCTACGGTGACCGAGCTGCCTGGGATCATGCTCGCGGCGATCGCGACGATAGGGTCGGGTTTGGTGCTTGGCCCGGAGGCGCCGCTGATCGCGTTGGGGTCGGGTTTGGGGATCCTGATGATTCGGCTGGCGCGTAAAGACGCGCCGTCGCAGGTGATGATGGTGGTGGCAGCAGCCGGCAGCTTCGCGGCGGTATCATTGATCTTCGGCTCGCCGCTGATTGCCGCTGTGATCCTGATCGAGGCCACGGGGATCGGTGGTGCGAGGCTGCCGCTCGTTGTGCTTCCGGGGTTGCTGGCCGCGGGGATCGGATCGCTGATCGCGCTGGGCATGGGATCGTTCACTGGCCTGAGCACCAGCGCATTCGCTCTCGGCGCGCTACAGCTCCCAAGTTTTGCTCGCCCGGACATCGCAGAGCTTGGCTGGACGATCGCCCTGGCGATCGCGATCGCGGTCGTCACCCAGGTGGTGCTGCGGGTCGGCTTGGAGACGTATCGGGTCGTGAGTCACCGTTTGCTTCTGCTGTTGCCGCTGGTGGGGCTGATCGTGGCCGGGTTGGCGATCGCGTTCTCGCAGGCCGCCGGCAAGAGCGTCAACGAGGTGCTGTTCTCGGGCCAGAGCCAGCTCCCTGGTCTCGTCGCCCAGGCGGGCACGTGGTCGCTGTCGGCGCTCGCGCTGCTGATCGCCTTCAAAGGCCTCGCCTACGCGCTCTGTTTGGGCAGCTTTCGTGGCGGTCCGACGTTCCCGGCCCTGTTCCTCGGAGCCGCCGGCGGCATCATGGCCTCGCACCTGGCCGGCTTCCCGATAACGCCTGCGGTGGCGGTCGGAATGGGTGTGGGTGTGGTGGCGGTCCTCAAGCTGCCGCTGTCGGCGGTGGTGGTCGCGACATTACTGACGTCCCATTCAGGCACCGGCGACGAGCCGCTGATTATCGTCGGCGTCGTCGTCGCATACATGGTGACGCTGCTGATCTCCGGCGTCGGGAGCAAAGACCGCCCTACCGCGGCAGCTGCAGATGTGACGACCGGTCACCCCGCGGCACCAACGTCCCGAGGGTGACACGATGCTCCGATCGTAAACGTCGCGCTCCGCCGGGGCGGCACCGCGGCGGCACGCTCGTCGTGCGTTCTCGCTGAGCAGGCTGAGGCATCCCGGGTTGCACTCCGACCGAGCGGTCCGGCCGCCGAGAGCTCGGACAGGCGGCGGCGCCGCGGTTCAGCGGCTCAGTATCCGGTGCTGGTGTGCACTCGCGCGCGCTCGGTCTCGTGGACGCGGCCCTTCTGCTTGAGCGTCGCGCACGCCTGGGCGATGTCTTCGCCGAGCGCGGTCGTCAGTGAGCGTCCAAGCGTCTCCTTGACCAGCGCGCGCATGATCTTGATGTGATCGGCGTCAGGCGGGAGCGTGTACGCGGGGACCATCCATCCGCGTTCGGAGGCGAGCTGCGCTGCGATGTCGAACTCGTCATATGTTTGTTCTTGCGCGAGTTGGAAGGCCACCAGCGGCAGCTGCTCGGCGTCCTCGGCGCCGATGATCGAGAACTCTCCGATCGCCGCGATGTCCTCGGCGAGCTTGCGAGCGTTCGCTTGCATCGTGTGCATGATGTAGCTGTAGCCGTCGTAGCCGAAGCGGACGAAGTTGTAGTACTGCGCGACGACCATCGCCGACCCGGTCGAGAAGTTCAGCGTGAACGTCGCATCGCGCTTGCCGAGGTAGTTCTCGTAGAAGACGAGATCCTCGGCCAGGTCAGCTCGCTCGCGGAAGATCAGCCATCCAATTCCCGGGTACACGAGCCCGTACTTATGGCCGGAGGCGTTGATGGAGCGGACCTGCTCAAGCCGGAAATCCCACTCCGAGTGCGGGTACAAGAACGGCCAGACAAACGCTCCGCTGGCGCCGTCGACGTGCATCGGCACGTCGAGCCCGCGCTCGCGCTTGAGCGCGACCAGGTAGTCGTTGATCCCGACGATGTCGTCGGCGTGCCCGGTGAAGGTCGTCCCCAGGACGGCGGCGACGCCGATCGTGTTCTCGTCCACGTGCCGCTCAACGTCCTCCGGGCCGATCGTGTACTTGTCCGGCTTCAGCGGCACGATCCGCGGCTCCACGTCGAAGTAGCGGCAGAACTTCTCCCACACCACGTGCACGTCTCCCCCGAACACCAGGTTGGGGCGGTCGGTGGGCTTCCCGGCCGCCTCGCGGCGCTTTCGCCAGTTCCACTTCAACGACAGGGCGCCGAGCATGATCGCCTCAGACGATCCCTGAGTTCGCGCCCCCGTCGTCTCCCCCGGAGCATGAAACAGGTCGGCCAGCATGCGAATGCAACGCTGCTCGAGCTCCGCGGTCCGCGGATACTCGGCGTGGTCGATGAAGTTGCGGTGCAGGTTCTCCGCGATCAACCGTTGCGCCTCGGGCTCCATCCACGTCGTCACGAAAGTCGCCAGGTTCCGCATCGGCGACCCTTCGATGACCAGCTCCTCCGCGACCAGACGCATCGCATCCAGCGCCGGCATCCCGACCTCCGGAAGCTTCTCCGCGGGCGCCTCCTGGCGCAAAAAGCGACTGCCATAACGAGCCTCGAGGAGATCCAGATTCTCGCCATCAGACCTGCCAGTGTCGATTCGCGTCGTTTGCTGCTGCATTCGTGATCCTCCTCAGGTACTCGGAGTCGCTGGCTTCCTCCACGCCGTCCTGAATCGGACCGGCGCTGTTCGTTACCGATCCGCCGACGAGATCCCGACAGCGGGAACGGGGTGTGGCCACGTCGTCGAACCTAGCCGGCCACGCCAGCTGCGCATCCCCCGAAACGGGTGATTCATGCCGAGCGGCGCCCATTCCGACGGCCCGGCGCAGGCCCCGGGACGACAGCGATCCGCCGGAAGCGGTCCTCAATAACCGTGGCGGTGCGGCTCAGCTCGCACGGGCACCAACCACAGGACGTCACGGGCGCAGTGCGGCTCCTCACCTTCCTGGGTCAGATCACCCGCCGGACATCGCGATCGAGAGCACGCTCGAGCTCGCGCAGCCGGCGGCCGCCTGGCATCTTCGCGGCCTCGCCGCTATTCAAGGTGTCGAGCGCACAGGCCAGGAAGCAGGCGGCGCCCAGCGCCGTGTTCCAGTTCGCGGCCGCCTGGTCCAGAACCGACCCCGTCGAGGGGACAACGTAGCCGGCGATAGCCGAGATGCCAAAGAAGATGCAGCCGAGCAGGTTGACCGCCGGCTGCCACCATCCCGTGTCCCCGCGCGCCGGCAGCCACCCACGACGCGGCGAGGCGCGGTAGGCGATCGCACCGGAGACCAAGAAGCAGATCGAGCCCCGCCAGTCGGGCCGCCATACGAGCTTGTTGTACTCAGAGCTCGTCACGGCGGTGTGCATGGCTTGAAAGGTTGTGAGGTTGAAGAACAGCGTGCCGGCGGACTGAATCACGGCAGCCCGCCACGCGGCACGCCCCTCGCCGGGTGAATGCCTCTCAGGCCAGGCCAGCCAGCTCTGAAGCCCTCCGCCGATCGTGAACAGGATCGAGCCGACGAAGAACGTGATCGCGTCAGCAGAATCGCCCACCAGGGTCGCGAAGCCGGGAAACGGACCCACGAAGAAGCAAGTCGACCCCAGGGCGAAGCACAGCGCCATCCAGCGCTGGCGAGTCATGCCCCGGCACTCGCTACGCGATGACAGGCGTTACCCCGACGCCGCCGCGGCGACGCGCCAAGCCTAATCGCGAGTGCCATGCAGAACACTTCAGCGACAGGGCCGCCTGCCGGCATCACCCGAACCAGACGAAGAAATCAGCCCAGCTAAGCGAGTGCCTAAAGCCATCGCGACCCACGCCGTCTCCACTATCGCCTGCCGTTCTCCCGATGTACGCCATCTCCAATCGAAGGCCGATGTGGCAGCTTCGCGTCCTTGAGCTCGAGCATTCCCACCCGACGGACGGGCTCTTACTGGGCAGCATGCCGCACGCTCTGCTGGTCCAAAGGGCCATCGAGCGAAGACACGCCTTGCTCCAGCCGCGGTACCTCGGCGCCGCTTCACACCGGTCCCCGGCTGCGCGGCTTAGCAGGGAAGGAGGGCACAGAGCCAATCCACGCCGCGGGCATGAGGCAGCGTTCCCCACTGCTCCACGCGCGCATCCGGCGTTTATGTTGCCGACGAGGCGACCGAGGAGCTCACCGAGCCCCGCGGCCGCCCCCGCTCCTTAGCCGGGTGACGCGGAGATGCCCGGCGCCCGTCAAGCGGTCACGGGTACGGATGTTGTCGGTGCTTTGGGTTGAAAAGCCTGCATCTCGGCGTGATCTGGAGCGACGACGCCGTAGGTGGATTCGGGTACTTCGTTCCAGACGCCCGCGACGTCACCGAGGGGCTCGGAGACGATCAGCCGCGCATTGTCCGAGACTTCCTGGAACAGCTGGCGCTCCGGATAGACCGCACGCAGCGTGGGGACATCGGTCGTGTAGAAAAGTGAGCGCGAATTTCTCTCGCTCGAGTACCGGAATGCCCAGATCGTCTCGCCGTCGGTGGTCGCGATCGTGCCTTGGAAAGCGTTGGAAACCCCGTGGCGGGCGGCGACGGCTTCCACAAGCCCGATCGCCTGCTCGACTGCGGCCGGCGGGTCATCCTCGAGTCCGAACGTCAGCGCTACATAGAACAACACCTCGGTGTCAGCCTGGCCCTTGATCTCTGGATACAAGGATGGGTCGACCGCGAGGATGAGGTCGCGTTTGATCGTCGCGAACTCATTGATGTACCCGTTGTGCATAAACAGCCACCGGTCGTGGCGGAACGGGTGGCAGTTGGTCTGCTGCACAGCGCTGCCGATCGCCGCCCGGATGTGCGTAAAGAACAGCGGAGAGCTGATATGGCCGGCGATCTCGCGCAGATTGCTGTCGTTCCAGGCCGGCTCGGTGCTGTGGAAGACGCCCGGTGTGTCCGGCGCGCCGTACCAGCCGACGCCGAACCCGTCGCCGTTGGTCGGCTCGGCGCCGAGCCGCGAATGCAGGCTCTGCGAGACCAGCGAGTTAGGGCCCTCGTAGAGCGCCTCTTTGATAAGCAGGGGGGAACCCGAGTAAGCAAGCCAGCGGCACATTAGTTAGCCGCTCCTTTCTGTGGAATGTCATACGCGTTCACATGCATCGTCCTGCCGTCAGGGCGAGGAACACCGGCGCCAGGAACCGTCCGGCGAGCCTGGCGACGAGATCCTCGAGACTCCCTGGAGGAGCGACAGGTTGCCGTTTGTCGATCCGGCTAGGCCCTGGGGGTGCTTGAGCGGCATGTCGCGCTTTCGTCGGGGGACAACCACAGCATCGCGACGCCGGGGCGCTTTGGAATCATCCGAACCGGGTGATCTGGCACCCGCGAATCGAAACTTGCCTTCTCGACACCTCGGGGGTCTCGAGAGACATCGCGATCCTCGCCCAGCATAAAGTCGACGACAGACGTCCAGCTCCCCCAACCTCGTTTGTTCCGGTGGCGCGGTCAGATCAAACGGGCAGGCGCGTTGGCTCTCCTCCTTCCGACCGGGCGTGCGGGCGCCTTCGCCTAAAGACGGCTGTTGCGCACGGCCTGGAGCTGCCAGGCTCTTGGCCCAGCGCGAAGCGCACTGCCACTGCCGGTAGAGGAGAAGCGTCACGACGCCGACCCAGCCTTCCGCAGATGGGTGCTTCGGAACGAACCCGACGCGGCGGCCCGCGGCCCGGTCTACTGCGGCATCGCCACCGGAGACCGCCAGCCGGCCCGTCTACGCGCTCCGACTGCTGATCGGTCCGCGGAAAACGCGCCCTCAGGCAGCAGCAGCCTAGCGATCCACAGACGCCGCTGACGAACACCGCGAGAAGTTCCGGCTCCGAAAACCTCCAGGCCATGTGATCGATGTTCTTGATGCAGCTCCTTTCAACACAGAGGTCACTCAAGATGGCTTTCCCGCCGTAGATTGCCTTGCCGGAAGCCAGGGCTGTGGCTTCGCGTCGTCGCGATACTTTGTGCCAGAGCGAGAGCGGGTGCGGGTCCATGATTCAATCCACGCCTCCGGCGTCCGATTTCCCTGTCCGGAGAGCGAAGGATCAGCGAACGCTCGCTTGTGAGCACTCGAGTGCTTTTGATCATCCGTTTGGGGTGATGCTCGTGCCGGCCGCATTGCGATGGTACGTCATCGGAGAGCGCGGCTCAGGGTTGTGGCTGGGGCCAATTGAGCACGCAAATTCGACTTCAGAAACGGAGGATCCGGTTGGCTGAGGGATTGTCGGCTTCCGAGGTTGGGAAAGAGATTGCCGAACACCATCACGAGCACGCGACGGCGGAGCACTCAGCTACAGAGCATGCTGGGCGCGACCGCTTGATCTCGATCATCGAGGCGGTGCTGCTGTCGGTCGTGGCGTTACTGGCCGCGTGGTCGGGGTACTCGGCGGCCAAGTGGGGCACCGCCTCGTCACTGGCGCTCGCGAAGGCGTCATCGACGCGATCCATGGCGAATCTCGCACAGATCCAAGCCCTGCAGATCCGCACGCTGGACTCGGTGTCGTTCAACGCTGCGGAAACCGCCTACGCGGCGAACAACGCCAAGCTCTTCCGCCTCGCCGTTAGGCGGCTCCGACCGGGCTATCGCCCGGCGTTCGACGCCTGGCTTGCCCTCCACCCCTTGAAGAACCCCGCCGCACCGCCAGACCCTTCCTACATGTCGCAGTACCGGATCCCGCAAGAGACTCAGGCTCGAGCCCTGAACGCAAAGGCCAACGCCGATTTTGACGATGGCCAGTCGGCAGCGGGAACGGCGGATAAGTACGTGCGCCTCACGGTCCTGTTGGCCGCGGTGCTTTTCCTCATCGGCATCGGCAGTCGCTTCCCGCTGCGCTCGGCGCGCTACGGGCTGGTCGGCGTCGCCGCCGTAATTCTCGTCATCTCGGTGGTCCAACTTCTCGGTCTTCCTGGACCACCGGCGTGACCCGCAGGGACGTGAGCCGACCTGGACGCCAAGGACGGCACCGTGCGACCACGCGAACGCTCGGGTCAAGCTATTGCGACGGCCGACGGACACATCCTGGCCGCCGCGGAGCACCCAGCCGCGAACACCAGCGTGGACCCATCCTGAGCATTGACGCAACTACACCGATCACAAGCCCCTGCTTTGGCGACCGTGCGGGTGTCTCGCAGGGGAGCCCTCCGTTGCGCTCGAAGCGCGTCTCTCGGCACGGCCGACGAGGCACTCGCATGGCAGTCAGGGGAGGCTCTTGCTGTAGCCAGTAGATCCGCTGCGCAGCCCGCGACGCGTCAGTTGTGAACAAATCAGCAACCACGCCGATCGCCAGGACCCGGCAATTTCACCGCCGCTCCGCTCCGCCAGGACGTTGCGGAAACGCGGAGCGACCGCGATCTCACTGTCGGTGCGGGACGACATACGAGTCCCGGCCGGCGGGCGAGCAGATACCTGCTTGCGTACGCAAATCCGAGAGCCTTGGCGGGCGCGTCGAGGCTGATGCTTCGTGGCGATGCGACAGCCTGCGAGCGCCCGATCAGCGCGTTCGTCGCTCTCAGTTCGGACCCGCAGGGACGCTGTTGCCAGACGACTGCTTCCTGTCTGAGCAGAAGAGCGCGAGCCAGTTCGAACCGCTGCAGCATCTGAGCACCACCCACCCCAGCGGGCTCGCTCGGGGCCTCGGCGGCACCTCGGCATCACGTAGGCAGGGGTCGCTCGACTCGCAGTCCCGCGGTGCGCGGTTTGGCGCAGATGGATCTGTAGCCGGCCAGTTGGCGTTCGCAGCCGGGGGCGGAGGAGACGCCAGAGTGCTGGGCATGCGCGCGCCGGTTCGGACTCAGCCGTGGCGCCATTCGTCCAGCACGGCGTTGACCTGGTCGCGCGCGATGGTGCGGTCGAGTCCTGACATCATCAGCTGGTCGTATCGGGTGTCTTGGTGGCGCACCGACGCCAGCACCGCCAACTCCAGCGCCTGCGGGTCAAGCGCCCGTCCGGACGCGGTGCGTCCAACCCGGCGCTGCCGCGCTGTGCCGCGTGCTGGGCGATTGCCTCGGGCCGCCCGGGCGGGCAGCCCGGGAACAGCCTGCGGATTTGGACCGCCAGCCGCGCCTGAAGTGCGAGATCCGCGCCGGAGCGTCGTGCTGCGTCCCGGTCGCGCCGCCGCGCCCGCGACTCCTCGTCCGCCAGGCACGCCTGCTCGGCGCGCTCGAGGGCCTCCTCCTCGACCAGGATCCCCGGGCGCTCGGAGCGCTTTCGCGCGCGGCTAAAACGCACTACAACCGCCGACAGGCGGCTGCTCTTCTTCGCGCGCCTGGTCAGCGCGGCGTCGCCAGACGGCAGGAACACGAGATGATCCATGTCTGCGCAGGCCATGCACACGGGTCCTCGGTCCTCCATGATCAGCCACCCGCCTTCCTCGCTGCCGCACGTAGAGCACGTCCACTCCTTGACCGGAGAGACGACAACCAAGTCGGGCGGGCGGCTCTTACGTTCGGCAAACCGGTCTCGCCTGCGTTCGGACAGCTCGGGCGAGACCCAGTGCGTGCGATACGCCCGCTCGATCCCCTCATCGCCCAACTTCGAGAACCGCAGCGGACGCCGGGTCCCTCTAGCCGGGCATGGTCGTTTGGTTGCGAGGCGGAGGGCTTGGCGTTGTTCGCCGCGTGCGCGGTTGCGGCGGCAGGCAACGACACCGGGTCGGGCGTGCGGATCTGCGTGGCGTGGATCTCGTCGAGGTTGGCCTGGGTTCGCGTCCAGGACGCGTTCGCCGAGCTCAGTCTGCGCATGAACACTCTCAGCTTCTGTTGCGGCCGTGGTCATCGCAGACGATGCTCTCAGAGCGGGTTACGGTGACCGTCACCGCGTCCCGGTGATCGGGCGCTTCGGCGGTGCGCCAGGGCTCGCTGAAGCATGAGCGTCGAGCAGCCAGCGGCGAGCAGCATTAGGACGTTGACTCCGAGAACAAGTAGAGCACCCGCCGCCTTCCCGACCTCGCCAACCCCGGCCGCCACGCCTAGGTATGCCGAGGCGGGGATCGTGGTCACCGAGATGGCCACTCCCACGGCCGAGCTGGCCCTCGTCTCGAGCGCGAGCATCCCGGCGACTCCGGCCGCGAAGGCCACGATCGGGGTCGAGATGTTGACCGTGGAGAGGCCCTGCAGGAAGCTCGAGTTGACGTCTGATCCCAGGTTCAGCAGGCCGAGCTGATTCAGCGCGAAGGTAAGCAATCCGCCCACCGCGCATGCCGCGCCGAGCCCGAGCGTCAGGGCGAGCACGGCGCGCCCGGCGAGGCGCCAGCGGCGCAGGATGATCGCGGTGGCAGCGGCCGTGATCGGCAGCGTGTCAGGGCTGATCGCCATCGCGCCCACCACCAGCGTCACGTTGGCGTAGATGACACCAAACGCTGCGATCACACCCGCCGTGAGCATGAACACCACGTAGCGGGGGAACGGGCTGGCGTTGGCGCCAGCCTGGCTCAGCAGGTCGGCCCATACCACGCTGGCGAGGGGGCGCTGCGCCAGCGACTGCCCGATCGAATCCAGGCGCACCAGGACGATATCGTCCGCCGGGAGCCCCATCCGGTTCACCTGATCGAGCGCCCGGTCTACGGCGTCGTCGACGAGGTCGGCCATCACGACCGCCTGGCCTCCGTCTCGGTCTCCCGTGCGGATCACGTGCCTTGCGCCTGGGATTCCCTGCAAGCGCGCCGCTACGTCGGCGATCGCCGGGGCGGCCCCGAACACCCGCAGTTGCAGCATCGTTCAGCCGCTCAGCCGGCGGACCCTGTCGTCCGCCGTCGCCACCGCGGAGACGTAGGCGGCGTGCGTGCCCAGGCAGGTAGCCATCACGTCGGCCGGCCACCGCCACGGCGGTGGCGTTCGCCCCAGCAGCGGGAACAGCGAGAACGTCGCGCTCATCAGCGTGCCGCCGAAGATCGCGCTCGCCCACGGCTCCGAGATCCTGCGGTGCAGCAGTCCGTGCCACAGGCCGAACGCCGAGCCGTAGCCCCAGCGCAGGAGCAGCCCGAGATCTTGGTCTTCCCGCGCGGTGACGTGCGGTAGGTGCATTATCGATGCCACGATCTGGCCGGGGACGAGTGAGTCGTCGTAGTCGAGCTGCCCGCGGTGGCGCGAGCGTAGCCGTCGCTCGACCGCGTAGGAAAGCGACAGTGCGGCGGTCCCGGCGGTGCCGGCCAGCACGCTTCGGATCGGCCAGGGTACGTTCACGTTCTCCTCCGTCTGTGGTCAGCGATGGCGGTCATAAGCTGAGCACGCGATCGACCAGCCCGAGGCCTTCGTCTCGGTGCGTGATCAGCAGCACGGTCCGATCACCGGCGGCCGACATGACGTCCCGGACGAGCTCGCTCGCGGTGCTCGGGTCGAGGTGGGCGGTCGGCTCGTCGAGCACCAGCACCGGCGCGTCGGCGAGCAGCGCCCGCGCGAGAACGATCCGTTGCCTCTGCCCCCCGGACAGCTCGCGTCCCCGCTCACCCACAGGTGTGTCCAGTCCGTCGGGAAGACGACCGGTCCAATCCCAGACCTGGGCGCGGCGAAGGGCCTGCTCCATATCCACGTCGGTCGCGTCCGGCCGCCCGAGGAGCAGGTTCTCGCGGATGCTGGCCGAGAAGAGATGCGACTCCTGGCCGACGACCGAGATCGCACGTCGGACGTCTTCCTGACGGTACTCGCGGAGGTCCCGTCCGGCCAGTGTCACCTGGCCGCACTCGGGATCGAGGAAGCGCAGCAGCAGGTTCGCCACGGTGGTCTTACCGGCGCCGCTCGGGCCGAGCAGGGCGACCCGTTCCCCCGGCTCGAGTCTCAGGCTGAATCCGTCGAGCGCCGGACGCCGTTGGTGCGGGTACCGGGCGCGCGTGCCCTCGAGTGCGATAGCGAACGGCCATACCGGGGCGGGGGCCGGGTCGATGGGATCCCGAGCGGACGCCTCTCTGTCTGTGAGGTCAACAATCCGCCTTGCGCCGGCGAGCGTCGCCGACAGCTCGCGCGCGCCCGCGGCCAGCGGTGTCACGGCCTCGAATGAGGCCATCGCCAGCAACGCGAGCGCCGCGATCAGCACCCGGTCGAGCTGCCCGCCGGCCGACGCGTCGATCGTGACCGCGAGTACCCCGCAGACGGTCACGCCCGTGACCAGCAGTCCGAGTCCATCGGCGACCGCCGTGGAGAGCGCGTCTCGCCGGGCCAGGCCGACCAGCGCCAGGTCCGCCGCGCGTACGCGCGCGAGCGCGGCTTGCTCGCCTCCATAGGCGACGATCTCCGGCGCGGTGTCGATGAGCTCGACCAGCTCGTTGCACAGCTCCCCCCGCGCGGCTGCTTGCCGGCGGCTTGCGCGGACGCCGAGCCACCGGGCCAGCGCCGGAATCGCGAGCCCGGCCACTAGCAGGCCGGCTGCGAGTACGGCCCCCGCGGCGGGCTCCACCGCCGCCGCCGCGCCGACTGACAACGCGCCGGCGAGCACCGCGACGAGCGGCGGCTCAAAGCCGCGCAGATACAGGTTCTGCAACGCGTCCACGTCGGCGACCATCCGGGAGAGCAGATCGCCGGTCCGGTAGGAGTCGAGCTGTGCGGGCGCGAGCGGCTCGATGCGCTCGTAGAACCGCGTCCGCACCCTTCCGAGCATCCCGAGCGCAAGATCGTGGGAGGCGAGTCGCTCGAGGTAGCGCACGATCGGCCGGCCGAGGCCGAAGAACCGCACGACGACGATCGCCACCATCAGCGACAAGATCGCCGGACGCTCGGCCGCGCGGGAGATCAGGTAGCCGGCCATCGCCATCAATCCGACCCCGAAGGCGAGGGTCAGCGCCCCGAGCGCCACCGCGACCGCCAGCCGGCGCCGCGGCACTGGGGCAAGCGCCGTAACCGCGGACAGCGTGCCGTTCATGCGGCCCTCCAGACCTGCTCCGGGAGCGTGGCGCCATCGACCAAGCGGACGACCCGATCCACCTGCCGGACAAGTTCCGGCCGGTGTGCGATCACGAGCATCGTTCGCTCGCTGGCCAGCCGCTGGACGGCCACGGACACGACCGCCACGCTGAACGGGTCCAGGTCCGCCGTGGGCTCATCGAGGATCACGAGCGGGGCGTCCTTGAGGAAGGCGCGGGCCAGCCCGATGCGCCGGCGCTCTCCAGGCGACAGCGGGCGGCCACCGTCGCCGACCACCGTGCGAAAGCCATTCGGAAGTGCGGCGATGAACTCATCCGCGCCGGCCAACGCCGCCGCCTCGACCACCGACGCTTGCGAAGCGCCAGGGTCGCCGAGCCAGATGTTCTCCTCGACCGTGCCTCGAATCAGCGCCGGATGCTGGGGCAGCCACGCGACATGCCGCCGCCATGCCTCGATCTGGCACGAGCCCAGATCGACTCCGCCCACAGAGATCCGGCCGGAGGTCGGCGCGAGCAAACCGAGCAGCAGCGCAGCGACCGTGCTCTTGCCCGCGCCGCTCTCGCCGACGAGCGCGACCGCCTCGCCGGGCGAAAGCTCGAGCTCCAGCTGGTCGAGCACAAGGCCGGCGCGGGCCGGATATGAGAACGACGCTCGCTCGAAGCGGATCGACACGCGGGCGGGGCTCGGGGCCCGCCGTGCACCCCCCTGCACGGCGGACGCGGGCGCGTCGATCAGGCCCAGCATGCGCTCAGCGATCGCCAGACCATCCGCGCTCGCGTGGAACTCGGCGCCGAGCCGGCGGAACGGGAGGTACAGCTCCGGAGCGAGCACCACCACGGTCAGCCCGGCCTGCAGGCCGAGACTGCCGTCAACCAGCCGGACACCGGCGGTGACCGCGACCAGCGCCACCCCGAGCGTGGCCGCCAGCTCCAGCACCGAGCCGGACAGGAAGCTGACGCGGAGCGTTTGCATGGTCGCCTGGCGGTAGCGCTCCCCGACATCGGCGAGGATCTCCATCTCGTCCCGGGCGCGTCCGAGCGAGCGCAGCGTGGGCAGACCACGGACGACGTCGAGAAAATGGCACGCGAGCTGCTTGAGCGCATTCCATCGCTCAAGCGTTCGCTGCTCCGTATAGCGGCCAATCAGCCACATGAACACCGGCACGAGCGGGAGCGTGAGCAGCATGATCAGCGCGGACTCGAGATCCACCACCGCGACCCCTGCCACCACCAAGAACGGCACGATTGTGGCGAGGACGACCTGAGGCAGGTAGCGTGCGTAGTAGCCCTCCAACGCTTCCACTCCCTGCACCCCGAGCGCGGCGACTTCAGCCCCGCTGACGGCGTCGGTTGCGGTCGGCTGCCGGCGCAACCGGCGATCCACCAGCGCCAACCGAAGCTCCGACAAGACGCTCCAGGCTGCGCGCCGGCCTGCGATCTCCATACCCCACGCGAACGCCCCGCGTAGCGCGAAGGCGAGCAGGAGGAGCCCCAGCTCGAACCGCAGCGCGTACAGTGAATTGCCGCCGAACGCCCCCGCCACGATTCGTGCCAGCAGCCCAGCCTGCAGCAGCACCGCGAGAGCGCTCCCGATCCCGAGCGCGGTGTCGATCGCCAGCAGCGGCCGGGTTGACCTCGTCCGACGGAGCAGGCGCGGGTCGAGGGCACGCACGAAGCCGAATGTCCTAGCCCACGGCCGAGTCCGGGTTGCCCCGGGCGGCCGCTGCGAGCGGTGTGCTGACAGGTTCTCCGGCCAGCCGGCGGCGGAAGACGTAATAGGTCCAGCCCTGGTACAGCAGCACGACCGGGGTGAAGATCAACGCCACGATCGTGATCACCTTCAGCGCGTAATGACCCGCCGCGGCGTTGGAGATCGTGAGGCTGTTAGCGAAGATCGGGTTGGAGACGAGCACCCGCGGATAGAGACCGGTGAAGATCGTCGCGACGATGCCGATCGTGGCGAGCGCGGTCATCGCGAACGCCCAGCCCTCCCTGCGGGCGTTGCAGAGCACGACCGCGAGTGACAGGACCGCGATGGTGAGCGCGGCCGGGATCGCCGTCGGCAGGATCCCCCTGCTGTTGCGGTTGTGCGCGACGATCACTGTCCAGATCACGAAGCCGGCGCCGAGGATCAGAGGAGGTAGCGACAGCCGGGCGGCCACCGCAACGGCGCGCGCGCGCAAATCTCCGACCGTCCGCAGGGATAAATATGTGGCGCCGTGGAACGCGAACACGGCGACTACGGTGATGCCGGCGAGCACGGGGTAGGCGCTGAACAGGTCGAGGAAGTTGCCCGAGAACCCGTGTGCGGAGTTCAACGGCACACCGTGGACGAGGTTGGCCAGCGCGACGCCCCAGACGAACGACGCTCCGAAGCTCCCGACGGTGTTCGCGGCCAGCCACGTGGCTCGCCAGCGCGGGTTCTCGCTCTTCTCGCGCCACTCGAACGAGACGACGCGCACGATCAGGAAAACCAGGATCAGCAGCAGCGCGATATAGAAGCCCGAGAACATGGTCGCGTACCAGGCCGGGAAGGCGGCGAACGTGGCGCCGGCGGCGACCACGAGCCACACCTCGTTCCCGTCCCAGACCGGGCCGATGGCTTTGAACATCACGCCCCGCTCGCGCTCGCTGCCGCGCCGAGGCAGGAACGGGAGCAGCATCCCGACGCCGAAGTCGAAGCCCTCGAGCAGGAAGTAGCCACCCCACAGGACAGCGATCAAGCAGAACCAGAAGGTCTCGAGGCCCATGTCAGGCGGCTCCCTAGCCGACCGCCGCGGCCGGCTCCGCACCGAGGGCGCCGGACGCATCCGCCGCCGGCGGGTCGAGGCGCGCGTAGCGCCGCATGAGCACGAAGTCGACCACTCCGAGCGTGAGGTAGAGCAGCACGAACACGATAAGGCTTGCCGCGATCATCGCCGTGCTCAGGTTGGTGGAGACCGACTGCGAGGTTTTCAGCAGCCCCTGCACGATCCACGGTTGGCGCCCCATCTCGGTCAGGATCCAGCCGAACGTGGCGGCGATGTAGGGGAAGGCGATCGCGGCGATCGCCGTCCACAGGAACCAGCGGGCCTTCTCGAGCTTTCGCCTCCAGTACAGCCAGGCGCCGACGATCGCCACCAGGAACATCACCACGCCGAGGATGGCCATCACCCGCATCGACCAGTACATGAGCTCGACGCGCGGCATGTAGTTACCGGGGCCGTACTGCTTCTGCTCCTGCGCCTGGAGCTGGTTGAGCCCCTGGACCTTGCCGTTGAAGGAACCCGTGCCCATCCACGAGAGGAGGTCCGGGATCGTGATCGAGAAGCTTGGATTCGGGTTCTGCGCGGAGAAGCCCCCGATCTGGAACAGCGAGAAGCCGCACGGCTGGCACGTGTTCCACTGCGCTTCGGACGCGGCGATCTTCATGCCCTGCTGGCTGGTGACCGCCTCGCCGAACCGGTTGCCCACCGACAGCTGCAGCAGGGTAGCGGGCACCGCGACGATCAGCGCCAGCTTCGCCGCCCGGCGGAACAACTCGACGTCACGCCCGCGTAGCAAGTGCCAGCAGCAGACGCCGAGCATCACGATCGAGCCGAAGATCAGGCCGGCGAGGATCGTGTGCAGGTACGCGATCAGCGCGAACTCGTTTGACAGCAGCGCGCCGACGCTCGTGAGCTGCGCCTTGCCGTCGACGAGCTTGTAGCCGACCGGATGCTGCATCCACGAATTCGCTACCAGGATCAGATACGCCGACAGCCACGTCCCGGCGGCGGCGATCCAGATCGTGGCCAGGTGAACCCGCGGCGACAACCGGCCCCAGCCGAAGATCCACAACCCCAGGAAGGTCGCCTCGAGCATGAACGCGGCCAGGCCCTCGATCGCGAGCGGCGCCCCGAAAACTCCGCCCACGAAGTTCGAGTACACCGACCAGCTCATTCCGAACTGAAACTCCTGCACCAGGCCGGTCGCGACGCCGATCGCGAAGTTGATCAACAGCAGCGCGCCGAAGAAGCGCGTCAGCCGCAGCCACGCGTCGTCGTGCGTTCGGTGCCAGATCGTCTGCATCGTCGCCACCAATGGCGCCAGCCCCATGGTCAGCGGCACGAAAAGGAAGTGGTAGATCGACGTCGTCGCGAACTGAAGGCGAGCCAAGTCGATCGTGACGGACGCGAATTTGATCACGCGGCCGTCCCGGTTGGGTGCGGCTCGACCGGTCGCGCCGACGGCGACACGGTCGGGTCATCGTCCCAGTTGATCTCGGCGGCGTCGCCGCGGTCGAGGACGTGCGGGCCGCCGGTCTTGGTGAAGCCATCCCAGGCCCAGTCGACGAACGCTTCGATCTTGGCTCGGGTGCCGGTCATCAGGCTGGCGTGAACGCCGAGCCAAGCCATGTGCGCGAGCTCGCCGTGGATCTCGTGATGATGCTTGCCGACCTCGGCGATCGCCGCCCCGCGACCGATCATCGCCATGATCCCCTTGTCGTGGTAGCGGAAGTTCTTGGGCTTCTTGCCTTCGAAGCCGGCGATGATGCTGTCTGCGGCGCACATGCCGCTCTGGAGGGCGACGGATCCGAGTTGGGGGAGCGGCCGGCCGTCGGGGTCGGGGATGTTGGCGATGTCCCCGATGACATAGACGTTGGGGCGGTCGGGGAGGGTGAGGTCGGGCCCGACGTCGACCCGCCCGCCGTGGCCCTGGGCGAGCCCGCAGTCGGCCGCGACGGGGGCGGCCTTGATGCCGCCGCCCCAGACGACGCAGCGGGTCGGGAGGACGGTGCCGTCGGAGAACACGGCGTGACCGGTCGCGACCTCCTTGACGCCGGTGCCGAGGTGGATCTCGACCCCCTTCTCCTCGAGCACCTTGGCAACGTAGCCGTGGGCGCTGTCGGAGAACGGTTTGAGCAGCGCGTCGCCGTAGTCGAGCAGGCAGGTGCGGGCCTTGGTGGGGTCGAGGTTGCGGTACTCGCCCGGGACTGTGACCTTGACCATGTCGCCGAGCGCGCCGGCGACCTCGACGCCGGTCGGGCCGCCGCCGACCACGACGATGTTGAGCGCGCCGCGCTCCACGAGCGATGGATCGCGGTCGACCTGCTCGAATAGTCCCAGGATGCGCGAGCGCAGCCGGGTGGCGTCGTCGAGCGAGTAGAGCGGGAACGAGTGCTCCGCGGCGCCCGGGGTTCCGAAGAAGTTCGGCTGCGAGCCGGCGGCCAGCACCAGCACGTCGCCGCTCCACGAATCCCCGTCCTCCGTCGTCACGGTTCGGCTCGCGGTGTCCACGCCGGTGATCTCGGCGAGGTGCACGTCGACGTTCTCCTGGTCGGTGAACACCCCGCGCAACGAGTGCGCGATGTCGGTGCCCGCCAGCTGGGACGTGGCGACCTGGTAGAGAAGCGGCTGGAACTGGTGGTAGTTGTTGCGGTCGATGAGCGTGACGTGGACGTCGTCGTGGTCGGCGAGCTTCTGCGCGCAGCCGAGGCCGGCGAACCCGCCGCCGACGATCACGACACGATGCTTGTTCCCGTTATCAGGCATGGGCGGCCACCGGTCGTGGCTGGTGGGCGTTCATCCGCTCGAGCAGGTGATCGCCGACCCGGATGCCGTTCGCCATCGCAGTCAGCGCCGGGTTGACCGCGCCGATGCTCGGGAAGAAGCTCGTGTCGACTACGTACAGGTTGTCGAGCTCGTGAGCGCGGCAGTCGGCGTTCAGGACCGACGTGTCGGGGTCGGTGCCGAACCGGCAGGTGCCCGCCTGGTGCGCACAGCCGGCTACGGGGATCTCGTTCTTGAGGTAGGCGTGATGCGGGAGCAGATGCCCGTGATGCATCCCGAGGTCGGCCAGCATCTCCTTCAGTTGGTGCAACAGGCGCGCCTTCGGCTCGTCGTTGCTTGCCGTGTAGCCGATCTGGACATTGCCGTCACCGGCCAGTGTGACCCGGTTCTCGGGCAGGGGGAGATCCTCGGTCGACAGCCAGAAGTCGACGGCATGACGGGCGACGTCGCGCAGCGTCCAGCTGGGGGCGAAGCGGGTCTCGCCAGGCTTCTCGCCACGGAACATCGGGGCCTGGGACTTTCCGACCATCTGGATGTTGCCCAGGGGAAAGTCGAAGTCCTCGCCGCCGGAGAAGTAGAAGTCGTTGACCCCCAATGTTTTCTGGAAGATCGTCCGGTTCTCTTCCTTGGACAACGCCAGTACGGCCTGGCTGTTGTGGAACATGTAGTTGCGCCCGACCTGGTCCGAGCCGTTGGCCAGCCCGTGCGGGTGGCTGTCGCACGCGGACGCAAGCAGCAGCTTCGCGCTGTTCGCGGCCCCGCACGACACGACCACGAGGTCGCCGTGGAACGTCTCTTGGCTGCCGTCGACGTTAACCACCACGCCGCTCACCGCGGTTCCGGCAGCGTCGGTCTCGAGTCTCACCGCCTCCGTGTTAGTAAGCAGCGTGACGTTCGGGTAATCGAGTGCCGGGCGGACGGAGATGACCTCGGCGTCGGACTTGGCGTGCACGAGGCACGGGAAGCCGTCGCAGTTGTCGCAGCGGACGCACTGGCTGTAGGGCATGTTGCCCTCGTCGAGCAGGATCCCGCACGGCGCATGGAACGGATGCAGTCCAGCCTTCTCCAGATCGTCGGAGAGCTGCTGGATCCGCGGCTCGTGCGAGACCGCGGGGAACGGATACGGGCCGCTCGCGGCGGGCTCAGTCGGATCCTCGCCGCGGGCCCCGTGGACCTGGTAGAGCTGCTCGGCCCGGGTGTAGTACGGCTCCATGTCCCCGTAGGCGATTGGCCACGCGGGGGAGATGCCATCGTGGTGCCGTAGCTCGCCGAAGTCCTGCTCGCGCAGCCGGTAGAGCGCTGCGCCGTAGAGCTTGGTGGCGCCGCCGACGAAGTAGTGCACCTGGGGTTGGAACGGCGAGCCGTCCGAGTAGTACCAGGTGTCCGCCGATACATAGCGGCCATCGACGAACACGTCGGAGGCCAGCCAGTTCTGGGGCTCGCGCCTGAGCCAGTCACCGCGTTCGAGCAGCAGGATCCGCTTGCCCGACGGCGCCAGGTGGCGCACCAGAGTGCCGCCGCCGGCGCCGCTGCCGATCACGATCACGTCGTATTCGCTCATCCGCTCAGCTCCTCAATTCGTTCGGCAAGGATGATTCGTCCCGCGGCCTCCACTAGTGCGAGGTGAGAGAACGCCTGGGGGAAGTTGCCGAGGTGCTGGCCGGTGTCGACCTCGAACTCCTCCGCGTACAGCCCCAAGGGTGAGGCGACCTTGACCAGGCGAGCCATCAGGTCTCGAGCGCGCTGCATCTCGCCGATGATCGCCAGCGCCGATACGAGCCAGAACGAGCAGATCACGAACGTGCCCTCCTTGCCGGAGAGCCCGTCGTCGGTCTCGTCGGTGCGGTAGCGCAGCACGAACCCGTGCTCAGTCAGTTCGTCCGCGATCGCGAGCACGCTGGCCCGCAGGCGGTCGTCGTTGGCGGGTAGGAAGCCGAAAATCGCCGCAAGCAGCGTCGAGGCGTCGAGCGAGTCAGTCGCGTAGTGCTGGCGTAAGACGCCGCGCTTGTCGACGCCGTGCTCGAGGATATCGGCAGCGATCTCGGTTGCGGTCTCGGCCCACTCGGCGACCAGCGTGCTGTCGCCCCGGATCGCGGCAAGCTTCGCAGCGCGGTCCAGCGCCACCCAGCACATCAGCTTGGAGGAGACGTAGTGCTGCGGCTCACCGCGCGCCTCCCAGATGCCCTGATCCGGATTGCGCCAGACCGCCTTAGCGCACCGCGCCTGCGACTCCACGAGCGGCCACAACCGCCGAGGCAGGCGCTGGCTGCGGCGCGTGTGGAGCAGGACGGAATCGAGCGCGGCGCCGAACACGTCGTTCTGGCGCTGATCGAATGCTCCGTTGCCGATCCTGACCGGGCTCGCGCCGGCGTAACCCGAGAGCTCCTCGCGGAACGTCTCGGTCAAATCGCGCCGACCGTCAATCCCGTACATGATCTGCAGCGCGCCGTCGTCGTTGCATTCGAGGTCGGCGATGAACTGCATGTACTCGTCCGCCTCCCAGTCCAAGTTCAGGTAATGAAGCGCCTGCAGCGTGAACGTCGAGTCGCGCAGCCAGGTGTAGCGGTAATCCCAGTTGCGCTCCCCGCCCGGCGTTTCCGGCAGCGAGGTGGTGAGCGCCGCAACAGTGGCACCGGTCGGCATGTAGGTGAGGCCTTTGATCGCGAGCGCCGAGCGCTGGATCAACGGCCGCAAATGGTGATCGGGAATGCGCGCCCGTGCCAGCCAGCTGCGCCAGAAGCCGGTGGTCGCCTCCAGTTGCGCGTTCGCCTCCTCGACGCTCGCCGGCGCGTTCAGTCCCTCTCCCCACGAAAGGGCGCAATAGATCTGCTCGCCCTTACCTAGCTTATGCCCCGCCCGTGCGCGGCTGGCCTCGATCCCCAGCAGCAGATCGGTCTTGAGCCGGATCGTCTGTCCCGCCCCGGTCGCGTCGGCGCTGTGGCGATCGCCCGCCACCGTCCACTCGGCCGGAACCCGACCGTAGTCGAAGGCCGGCTCGCACACCAGCTCCACCTCCAGGGTGCCCTCGATGCACTGCACTGTGCGCACCAGCACGTGCTCGGCGTCCTCGTCGGTCGGGGGTCGCGTATGCGGGGTGATGGTGTCCTCGCCCCGCCGCGGTCCCATCGTCAACGCGTCACGCACGATCGCCCATCCCGATGGGGTCTTCCAGGCGGTCACCAGCGTGTTGGTTCCCGGCTCGTAGGTGCGGCCGCTCGGGACGTTGATGCCGAACGGCCCGAGCCGGAATGCGCCGGCGCCGCGATCGAGCAGCGAACCGAATACGCTGGGGGAATCGAATCTCGGCACGCAGAGCCAGTCGATCGCGCCATCCGGTGCAACCAGTGCGCCGGTGTGGCAATCGGACAGGAACGCGTAGTCGGCGATCGGCGTGAACGGCGACGGCGCCGCCGCGCTCTGGGGCACCTTGACGGAGGCAGGAGCCGCGGCCTCGGCGGCTGCATGGCCGTCGCGCGCGGCCGTCTTCTTGACCCGGGTCGTACTCATGACGCCACCCACGGCTCGTGCCAGCGCCCGTAGCCCGCGGGCACCTTGTCGGCGGCTTCGGGTCCCCACGATCCCTTCGCGTACGGATGCACTGGCGGGGGATGCTCCAGCAACGGCGCCATCACCCGCCAGCACTCCTCCACTCCATCCTGGCGAGTGAAGCGCTTGCTGTCCCCGTTCAACGCGGCGTGCAGGAGCACCTCGTACGGCGTCGGCCCTTCCCCGCCCTGCTCCGCGAACTCCATGTCGAGACTGATCTGCTCCGGCTCCATCCTGTCGCTGCCTTGGGCTTCGAGCAGGAGTCGGACGCCCGTCGACGGGTCGAGCTTGACGATCAGCTGACTCGGCTCGGGGCTTCGCGTCAGACCGAACCCCAGTCTCGGGGGCAGACCCTTGAACACCACCCGCAACTCCGTTTGCGTGGTGGGCAGGCACTTCCCGGTGCGGATGAAGAAGGGAACTCCTGACCACCGCCAGTTGTCGATCTCGACCTTTAGCGCCGCGTACGTCTCGGTGGTGGAATCCGGAGCGACCCCATTGATCGACCGGTAGCCGTCGTACTGCCCGCGTACGTAATGCGCCGGGTCGGCCTCAGGCATCGTGCGGTACAGCGCCACCATCGAGTCCTTCAGGGTCTGAGCGTCGCGCGCAGGAGGCGGCTCCGCAGCCGCGGCAGCGACGACCTGCATCAGGTGGTTGACGACCACGTCTCGGAGCGCGCCGACAGGATCGTAGAAGTGCCCCCGGTCCTCCACTCCGAAGCTCTCCGACATCGTGATCTGCACGCTCTCGACGTGGTGGCGGTTCCAGACCTGCTCGAAGATCGGGTTCGCGAGCCGAAGGTAGAGGATCTCGCCCAGGCCCATCTTGCCCAGGAAGTGGTCGATCCGATACAGCTGCGACTCGTCGATGTACTGGTGGATCTCCGCCGCCAGCTCGCGCGCGGACTCGAGGTCATGGCCGAACGGCTTCTCGACCACCACGCGCCCGGTCTTGGTCAGCCCCGCGTCGGTCAGCCCCTTGATCACACGCCCGAACAGAAACGGCGGGATCTCGAGATAGAACACGGGAGACTCGGCCTGCCCGATGGCGCGGGCTACCCGCTCGTAGGTCTCGGGCTCGCCGAAGTCACCGCTCACGTACGACATCCGCGCGGCCAAGCGGTCGAACACCGCCACGTCGACCTCGCCGGCGCAATTCAGAATCGCCTCGCGCGCGTGGCTGCGGAGGTCGTCATCGGACCATTCGCTCACGGCGACCCCGACAATCGGGCAATCCAGCAGTCCCCGTTTCTCCAGGCGGTACAGCGAGTGGAAGGTCATGACCTTCGCCAGGTCGCCCGTGATCCCGAAGATCACGAACACGTCCGCTACTTGCAAGCCGCCTTCAGCCCGCTGTGCGGCTGAGTGAACGGGGCGAGATGGAGCTGCCGTCGTCATAGGACTTCCCTTTCACGTGGTTCGATTGAGTGCCCCAGTACGACTGCCGGAGGCGCGGGTGATTCTGCGGAGTTGCCAGTGTCGATTTTTGTTTGGACGAGCAACCACGAACGACAGGAACCCCATCGCGACGGTCGGCCCGAAGTCCGGCTGTCAATCTGACATTTCCGCTGACCATGCTGCAAGGGGGCCCGCAGGCCAAATAGGTGGCAGCGCTCAGAGTCCTTTCACTACGCTCGGGTGTCGGTTAACACGCAGGCGTTTCCGCTCTGATCATTCGCGCACGCTCACGGCCGCGCCGCGACGTCAAAGCGCCGGCGTGGTCCCACAATGCCGGAACAGCGTCGGTCAGGCCGGGTCGACGTGCCGCAGCCAGAGCTGGTCGAGCAGCTTCGGTGCGAGATCGCCCTTGCGGATGAAAGCGGCAGCGAACGCGTCTGTCCCGACGAGTGGGAGCTCGTCGTGATGCGCCGTGGAGATCAGCACGATGAGCGTCGACGGACGATCTTCTTTGATCAGCTTGGCGGCCGCGAGCCCTCCGAGCCCCGGCATGCGTACGTCCATCAAGACCATGTCAGGTCGCAGGTTCCGTGCCGCGTCGATGGCCTCCTCGCCGGAGTGTGCCTCGCCGGCCGCCTCGAGCTGGCTCGTCGCGCGCACGAGCTCGTGGAGCAGCAAGAGGAACGAAGGATGATCGTCGACCGAAAGCACACGCGCAGGCGGAGTGCCTTTGGTGCTCATGGGCTGGTACCCGGACATCTGGTTATCGCCAAAGCATCCGCTTCTCGGGTGCCCGCTGCCAGGTGGCAGGCATGTATTTCGGCGCGGTGTTACCCGACCTGCCGGGCGAGAAATAAGAGCGTCGCCTTGACGCGTCGGCTGACGTCCTTGGAATCGCCGAGGTCGAGCTTCGAAAAGACCGAATGGATGTGCCGCTCGACGGCGCGTTTCGTGATCACCAGCCGCTCGGCGATCGCCGCGTTACTCGAACCCTCCGCGACCAGGGCAAGAATCTCCCGCTCGCGAGCGGTGAGCGTGTTGAAGTGGGTGTCCTCACGGTGTCGTTGCGCCGTCAGCAGCAGCTCGACGATTCGCGGGTCGATGACCGAGCCCCCCGCGGCTACCGCACGGAGAGCCCGGCCCAGCTCGCGGTGGTCTTGTACACGATCCTTGAGCAGGTAGGCGCGGCCATCCGACGTGCCCTCGAACAGCTCGGTGGCATACAGTGGCTCCGCATATTGGCTCAGAATCACGACGCCCATGTCTGGATATGTCCGGCGGAGCTCGGCGGCGAGCCGGAGGCCCTCATCCGTCTTGGTGGGTGGCATGCGGATGTCGGCGAGTACCACGTCTGGTTGGGCCTCGCCCACTGCCGCACGCAGCGAAACGAGGTCCTCGCAGGTCGCGACAACCTCGATATCGTCCTCCTCCCCGAGCGCCCGTCGGATGCCCTCGCGAGCGATGTAATTGTCCTCACCGACCACGACGCGAATGGTCATCCCGGTTCCTCGGATCGCACCAAAGCGGTCTCGGATCCGCCCTCGGGCACCGTTCCTCGGACAATGGTGCCCTGACCCGGCGAGGAAACGATCTCGAGGTCGCCGCCGACCGCGCCGATCCGGTCGCGCATGCCGACCAAGCCGAACCCGTCGCGTCGGGCTGTCGAATCCATTCCGACCCCGTCGTCGGCGACGCTGAACTGAACGCTCCCTCGATCACGCCCGAGCGCAACCGTGACGCGCGCGCCGGTGCCGGCGTGCTTGATCGTGTTCTGGACGGCCTCGAGCGAGCAGAAATAGATCGCGGCCTCGACCGGGGCCGAGCAGCGACCGATGCTCTCGTCCCTCACCCGGATCGGGATCGGGGCTCTCAGCGCCAGCGAGCGGAGCGCCTCGGTGAGACCGCGATCGCGCAGCAGCGGCGGATAGATCCCGTGAGATAGCGTTCGCAGGTCATCGACCGCCTCCTCTGCGTCCACGCGGATCGACCCAAGCCGTTCAGACAGATCACCCCCTGCGACGTCCTCCTCGACCAGCCGAAGCTTGACCTGAATCCCCACGATCCGCTGCTGCGCGCCGTCGTGCAGGTCCTGCTCGAGTCGGCGCCGCTCCCGGTCGACCGTCGCGACGATCCTCGCGCGGGACGCGCGGAGCTCCTCGACGAGGCGCGTGTTCTCGAGCAGCATCAACGAAGTCGCGGCCAGCCCGTCGACCATATCGGTGTCTGTGTCGAGCGTCGGGTCGTGGATCAACGCCGCGACCGGCCGATCGTTCCGCGTGACCCTGGTGACTGCGCGCACACGCGGATCGGACGGAAGCTCCAATGCCCCCCCGTCGACGTCGACGTAGCCATCGCGCTCGGGGGCCCAAAGAGCGAGCGTGATCGTCGCGTCACCGAGCGCCTCCCTGATTAGCTTCTGCGCAGCCGCGGGAGTCAGCGTTTTTTCACCACTGCGCATAGCGATCTGGCCGAGACTCCGCGCCGCGAACACATCGCCACGGGCCTGCCCGGCGAAAATCGCACCCGGGAGCGCGACCGTGAGCAACCCGTTGATGACCTTTAGCGTCTCTGTCGTGCCAGGGAAAGCCGACGGGAGAAACAGGGAGACCACGAATTCGGCGATGCTGGCGAGCAGGATCACCGCCAACGGCGTCAGCGTGCGTCGGCGCAGACGCCCCGAGGATCGCGACTTATGGAAGACCAGCATCGCGACACCGATCGCTGCGATCGTGAGGACGATGTCAGACGAGGTGACCAGCGCCATCCCCAAAGTGACGTGTCCTGTAGCGATCTGCAGGGCGTTATGAGGGCAGCTCGTCCCGCAGTTCGTGAAATCGCTGCCCGCCGGAAGCCTCGGCGAGAGGAGCAAAATCAGCCCCCACACAACTCCCGTGCTGAGGACGAAAGCCAGCATGAACCGCCGCTCGAGCTGTGACTCGAGCCAACCGCGCGGGAAGCACAGATATAGGTAGCCCGTGTACACGATGTAAACGGCCCAGACCACCATCCCGAGCGTGTACACCAGCGGAACGCCCGAAGCGTTCATCGACGTCGCCGCGTAGAGAAATCCAGACCCGGCGACGAGCGGGCCGAGCCGACTCTCGGGTCGCCTCCACCAGCTGTACCCCCCTACCGCCACATAGGCCGCGACGAACAGCCCCCGCCACACCACGTCTCCGGTCCGGTCGACCAGAATCGGGCTGTGAGCCACCGCCCACACCGTCGCCGCCGTGGCGAGCGCACCGGCCGCGCCGACCGCGACGAGCACAACCGCACGCAGGTCGCTGCGCTGCGTCCACGGAAGTGCAGAGATCGATGCCGTCGCCACGAGGATCGGTGTCCAGGTCCCATCGTCCCCGAGCAGCTACCCCCGTCATCACCCCAAATGGGTGATCAGGCATAGAGCTCCACCTTGCGCCTGCGAGACCCCCGAGCCGCTGGAGCTCCGCGACGGTCCGGACGCATCTGTTCTCCCGGCGCCTCACCCGGAGCGGCCGGTCCGGGCAGGATCAGGGCGCAAGCGATCCAGCTCGAATGGAGTGCGGCCCCAGAAGCACCAACCAAAGAGCTTCACGGCCGGTCCGCCCTCGCCGTGCGGGCGGAGCAGCGCTCGGCGCCGGGCACCGTCGCCTCACCTGGCTTCACGGACTGTCTACAGCACCGTGAGCAGACCCCTCGTGAGTAGCCACGTGCCGATCGCGCCGGCGCCGATCACTGCGGCCGTGCGGCCGCTGCGCTCCATCCAGGGCCTGAACCGAGTGATCGTGTCCCTTGCGTCCACGCCGGCGCGAACAGATAGCCGAGCAGGGGCAGCTCAATCAGGATCTGCTGCATCAGACAGAACCCGACGACCAGCAGCACAGTCTCCACGGTTCCCGGGTTGGAGCTTGTGCATGTGATCCAGCGCGTCCAGGTAGGAGACGCCGGGGAACCTCAGCATGGCGCCAACGGAGCCGGGCAGCGCGAAGACGATCACCAGGCGAGCGTGATGCTGGTCGTGTACGCGCCGAGCAGATAGCCGACCATCAGCCGCCTCGGGTTCGGAAGCAACAGCATCACCGTCGGCAGCGAGCAGCGACGGGTTGGGCACCGCGAGCAGAGACAGCAGCAAGATGTCAACGAGCTGGTTAGCCATCGCAGCTAAACGCGCGCGGCCGCGTACCGGATGCCCCGGCCGACACGGGACACCGAATCCCAGACGGATAACGGCGGCAGTCAACGGCACCAAGGCCCGGGAGGGGTGCACGAGAGCAGAGGCCGCGTGAGTCTCTGGCCCACTGCGCCGCCAAGCGGTCCCAACTGTGGTTTCGTTTGTCGAGCCGAGTCGCGAGGGTGTGGCGGCGTCCTACGGCTGCAGGCTGGGTCAGCGTCGGTCAGAAGCGGGATGAGACAACCGCGGCACCAGTCCATGCGCCTGCGAGTCCATGTGGCATGCGATCCGGAAGGTGGCGCTTCGCCGCTGGCCTGCGGGCACCCATTCAAGCTCTCGATCCGGTCTGCGGAGGGCGTTGGGTGGCGCGGTCATCGGTTCGATGCAAACGTACTCCTGCCCGGGCGGGGCGAAGACTTGCGCCACCGGATAGCCATCGCTCTAGTGCACCTCGATTGTGCGTCCTGCGCCGCTTAGCTCAAAGCAAGAGTGTGGATCAACCCGCTCGAACGCCTCGTCCCAGGTGCGGTCACCCACAGGTCCGGCGAAGGGAAGGACCTCCTCGACGGCACCGGTAGGTATCAGCCGCTCATCGAGTACGAGCCGGTGGCGCACCGGGACGCGACCACCCATTGCCGCCGCGGGACGTCAGGGATCTGAAGGTACGGGTGGAAGCCGAACGCGACCGGCAGCGGCTCGGTGCCCAAATTGATCAACCCGGCGCAGATCTGAGCGCGCCCGCCGACAGCTCTATCTCGAGCTCAACGCGATGGGGGAAGGGGAACGCCTCGAGTAACTCGGACCGGTCGAACTCGAGCGAAGCGGCCAACCTAGCGTGGGCGTCGTCCGCGGAGACCCCACGGACCCGCCATCTGCGCGACGCGGTCAGCACGCCATGAATGGGCAGCCCGCTGTCATCGAACAGCAACATCGGCGAGCCGGGATCGAGCACCACGTCGTGACCCTTGGCGTGATAGGAGAAGTCGGACAGCCGGTTGGCCCACGGGTGCAGGAAGGGAATCCCCATGAACTTGCGTTGCTGGACGTACCCGCGAACCCCGGAGCCCTGCCACAGCATCTCCACGCCACGATGGACCAGCGAGGCGCCCAGCATGCCGGCCCCGGGCACGCACGTCGTATGTAGCTCGGCTCGGCGGTCGCTGAGCCGCCAGGCCCGCAGTCCGGCTAGACGGGTCGCCTCAACGCGATACCTCGACCGCATGCCGATATCGACACTGGCGGTGCTCATACCCCACCGACAAGTAGCGCGGCGGGACCGCCTGGCCATCATCCGATTCCGACGATGTCGTCCCCGGACAGTCGACTAGCCTCACCCTCCACGCACGACACCGTCGTCGACTTCGCACCGGTCGTCTTCGAACACGCAAACGGTGCCGAGCGCGCCTACGCCGATCCGCCCAAGCAAGCCCGAGACATCAACTGAGCACAAGGCGCGCCGTTTGCCGAGCACCATGTGTGAGGCAGCCCGATCCGGCGCCTCGATGAACCCCGCCCGCACCTTCGGTCCCGACCTCGTCAGCGGCAACTTCACCGACTACCGGGTCTACGTCGCTCGCGATGGCAGGGCCGGTTCTGCGGCCGCGAGGGCGACCTGTTCACCGAGGAGCAGCGATCCGACCAGACGTGACGTGTCAATGGGTGCTGCGTCACCGACTCACGAAATGCTCGAGAAGACGTCCGCCGACGATAACCGACTTCCGCCGGCGATTCGGGGCCGCGAGTCGCGGCGCTCGTGCTCGCGGTCACTGAGGATGACCTAGAAGCGACGATCCAAAACGCATCCAAGCACGCCGGGCCGAACGCGCGCGCCTTGATCCGCCTGTCCGCCGATGCGCATGAGCTCCGTCTCAAGGTGCGCGACAACGCTGCCGGCTTCGACACCGCCACCCAGCACGAGGGCGTAGGACTTCAAAACATGCGCGACCGAGTCGATGGCGCTCGGCGGCCAGATCGAGATCGTCTCGCGGGCAGGTCACGGAACACTCGCCGCTGCCGCTGCCCCCACTCCGCCATCCGTCCCGTGAGCGAGGCCATTAGACGGATCCCGCGGCATGCGGCACGCCGGCGCTGAAACCGCCGACGTAGGATGCAGGATTCGACGGATCGACCCGGCGCGTCACTTGTGGGACGATGGCGCTGTGGGGAGCGAAGAAGTAGCCCGGGACGGAGAGCCCTCCGCTGCAGATCACGAAGCTGCCGAGATCCGGCTGAGCGAATCACGCTGGCCGCCGGTTCTCGCATTACTCATCTTCCTCGTCATCAACATCGCCGTGCGCCTGTGGTTGCCGGGCGGCGGACCCATCCGCGTGCCGTGGCTCCTGCCGACGATCGAGGGAATTCTTCTGCTCGTGCTGCTGACGAGCGATGCCTCTACCCTCGGCGAGCGCGAGAGGTTGCATCGGGTCGCGCTGGTACTCGCCGGCATACTCGTCGTCGCAGCACTGTGGGCGACCGCGCTACTTGTCTCAGACATCATCAAAGGCAACCGGGTATCGAACTCCCCCGATCAGCTGCTCGCCTCCGGCGCGATCGTTTGGCTCGGCAACAACCTCGCCTTCGGACTGTTGTACTGGCTGATGGACGGTGGCGGGCCACTTGCACGCGCCAGACAACGAGCTCCAATCGACTTCGCGTTCACGCAACACCTGAGCCCCGAACTGGCCGCACCGCAGTGGAGACCCGTGTTTCTTGACTATCTTCATCTGGGCTTCACGAACGCAACCGCATTCAGCCCAACGGACGTGATGCCGCTGACCCACCGGGCCAAGTACACGATGCTCATCCAATCGACCCTCGCCCTTGCATTGTTCGGCTTGGTGGTCGCACGCGCCGTCAACGCGTTAAAGTAGCCGTCGCCGGGGCGCGCGAAGGCGCGGGCGCCCAGCACCGGGCCGGTTCGCGTCGGTGAAGCTGAGCCACTGTCACCTCCCGATCACAACGACCGTTCGGGACGGTCAGCTCGAACGCAACCCTCACTCTGAGCCTCGCCTTGATCGTGCGAAACGGACATCGTTAGCTCGCGAAGCCGCCCTACCGCCGACCGATCACCTACGAAACTGCACTTATCTCGCCGCGAGCATTCGACCTCGGCGGCCAAAGAACTGCTCTGCGGATAGGAAGACGCTCCTTCGCGGGGCACAAGGGTCCTGCCCGCGGACCAAGGGAAGGGCTCTCCCGCCTCCGTGAAGTGACGGGGCTCCGCGCTTCCCAGGGCCGGCTGGGGGTGGTGGCGCGATCACAACCGCGGCAGCCCCGGGGTCACGGGGCTTCGACTGCTGCTCGCCGACGCGTTGCACGAGTACGCGGCGACCGAGATCTGGCTCCCCCCTTGGACGTAGATCCAGCAGTCTTCGGGGGCCAGATCTCAGCCGCCGACGCTGCTCGTTTGGAACGATCTCGGCGGTCCCGCCGGCGCCGGCGCTCGAGACGCCAACATGCGCGAGATCGTTCCAAAGGAACAGCGGGGGGCCCCCGGTTCGGTCGATCGAGACCGCTGCTTGTGGCCCACAGCAGCAGTCCCGCCCATCGTTGCTCGTCTCGTCGACAAAGCAGGAGCGGCCCCCGACCGCGACGCTCGTCATGAGTTACTCGGGTGACCGCGAGGCGAGCCCGACTAGTCCCTGGTCGCACCCGACCGAGCGGACCAGAAGATCGCCCAACGCTACCCCGTGGTCCGCCACTGACTGCCGCGGGCTGGAGCATGCGTTGGCTGGCGAATGGAACAGGCCCCTATCATGGCCTGAACCGTGACAGCCTCGAAAAGGGCCGGTCACCAAGTGACGCTAATTTAGTCAGCTTCGGCCTCCTTGGCGCACAAGCCGTTTGGCGTGCGCCACCGTCACGACCTTCGGCCAGCTACGACTCTGCTAGGGCGGCCGCCTGGGCCTCCTCGACGGCCTGGTCAGAGACATGATGCGTCTCGGAGGTACCGCCGAGCTCGCTGAGCTTGTCAGCCACGACGGTGGCGTCGGAGACGGGAGCCAGCACGGCGACAGCCGCTCCCCCCCGCTGCAGTTCGCTGCTAATCCGCTCGCGATCCGCCTCGTCCAGTCCCAGATTCTTGTGGTGGAGCGCGCCCAGCAGCCCACCGCCTATCAGGCCTGCCGCAAGCCCGACAGGGGTGACCAGCGCGACGACGGCGCCGATTCCGGCGCCCTTGCCCCAACTGCGCTTGCCGACCTTCTCAGCCTTGAGGTTGCCGTCCTCGTCCAGGACTAGGACGCCGATAGCATCTCCCTTCGCCGCCCCCGAGTCCTTCAGAGAGGTGGCTGCCGCGTCGGCAGATGCCTCTTCGTTGAAGATCGCTATGACCACCGTGTGATTCGCCATCAGCGCTTCCTTCCTCGTAGGGCGGAGCGCGAAGCCGCGCCTGATCTCAAGCCGCGATCCTAGCGCGCAGCAGCAGGGAGAGTCCGCGATGGTTCGTTGTGGCCGATCGCGACGACGGGCACCCGAGACTTCAGTCATCCACTAACGCCGACTTTCGCGTAGGGGGTTGAGGGGCGGCGGCTTGCTCGGTTGAGCGCGGCTGAGGGGCGCGAAGCCTGTGTTTGACGGGGTTTTCGAGCCCGCGGGCGAGTTGCGGTTGGTGAGGTGGGGTCGAACTCGGTGATTGGTTACCGTTTCTTCTGGAAGTGCTTGGCGGGTCGGGCTTGGCGAGAAACGCTCGCGCGGATCTGACATCTCGGCGCAATACGCCGATTCTCAGGGCCTTTGGTCGTCGATAGCGCTTGCCGGGCGGGTCGTGCGTCGGCTCTGTCCGAACGAGCAGGTGTACTATCGTGATCGTCCAGTCAGCGAGATCGCCCCAACCTCGTCCGGGCGGTGAGTTCTTCGCTCAGCCCGCCGACCCGACCCAGCGCCGCTACGAGGCGCTGCGCGCGTATCTGCTTGAGCGCCGACCGGCGGCCGAGGTCGCCACGGCGTTTGGGTACACGGTCGAAACGCTTAACTCGATCGTGCGTGACTTCCGCGCCGGCCCCCGCGAGTTCTTCATCTCCGCACGCCCGGGACCCAAGCGCGCACCCGCGAAGGACCGCGCGCACGACCGGATCGTTGAGTTGCGCTCGGCGGGTCACTCGATCGACGAGATCGCACTGGTGCTCGCGCGGGAGCGGCCGCCAGGCCTACGAACTCACGAGCCAGCACTTCGCTCCGGGCTACAACGGCGCGCTGCTAGCGGTAGCGACCCCGGTCACCAGCCAGCAGAGAGTGAAGACGATCACCGCCAACCTCGCGAACGTCCCCGGAGTGGTCACGGCAGCTCCCGCCGCATACCAGAACCAAACCGCAGTCATCCAGGTGATCCCGAAGACCGGACCGAACGCGAGCGCCACCACCAACCTCGTGAACCGGATCCGAAGCGAGCGTCAGCAGCTCGCCGGCACCCACGGGACGGAGCGGCTCGTCGGCGGCCCCACCGCGTCGAACATCGACGTTTCAACGAAGCTGTCCTCCGCCTTGCCGATCTTCCTGATCACGATCGTCGCCCTAGCGTTCATCCTGCTCACGCTCGCGTTCGGCACGGCCTGGGTGCCGATCATGTCGATCGTCGGCGTCCTGCTGTCGATCGCGGCGGCGCTCGGGATAGAGGTGGCGCTGTTCCAATGGGGTTGGGGGGCGAGCCTGCTCGGGATCACGAAATCCTCGGCGACCCTGAGCTACCTCCCGATCATCCTGCTGGCCATCATCTTCGGTCTCTCCAGCGACTACCAACTATTCGTGGTCTCGCGGATCAAGGAACAGTTCACGAAGACCGGCGACGCCCGCGAGGGAGTGAGGCATGGAACCGGCGTATCGGTGCGGGTCGTCACACCCGCAGCGTTGATCATGTTCACCATCTTCGTGGCGTTCATGACCACCAGCAACGTAGCGATCAAGCCGATCGCGTTCAGCTTCGCCATCGGCGTCCTCATCGACGCATTCATCGTCCGGCTGACACTAGTGCCAGCATTCATGGCCATCGTCGGGCGCAAGGTCTGGCACCACCCGCAATGGTTTGAGAAGCACGTGCCCGGCCCGGACATCGAGGGCCAACGACTCGAGGAGCGGCTGGCTCTCGGCGTGCTCGAGGATCGGAGAGCACCCACGGGACGCCCAACAGGGCCAGCTCGCCGCGCCGTTCGGCCGCGTGAAGCGACGGCCATCAATGGCGGGTCAAGCGATCTGGCTCACAACGCCAGCACGCAAGGAGCGGCCGATGTGCACCGACAGTGACGAGCCCAGCACGAAGGGGCCCGGACTCGCCGTGACCTATCAGCGGATTCCGCGCGCGTGGTTGCGGCTGGGGGTCCGGCACTCACGACCAGGCGCTCCGACACGCTGTCGAGCGAAGGCCGTAGGCCGAAGCTCGTCAGCGCTCGGGGGCGCCCGTGTGGAGGGCGTCGATCAGCTCGGTGAGTTTCTCGGTGGGCGTGCGGAAGCCGAGCGTTTGGCGGGGCCGGTCGTTGAGCTTGCGGCTGACCTTGTCGAGTTCTGCCTGGGTCACGCCGGCGAGGCTCTTGCCTTTCGGGAAGTACTGGCGAAGGAGGCCGTTGGTGTTCTCGTTGGAGCCTCGCTGCCAGGGACTGCGCGGATCGCAGAAGTACACCTCGACACCGGTCTCGACGGTGAATCGCCGGTGCTCTGCCATCTCCTTTCCCTGGTCCCAGGCAGCGAGTGGCGAAGCTGGGCGGGCAGCGTTCTGATGCTCGCCTTGAGCGCCTCGCAGACCGGCTCGGCGTTGGTGCCCTCGGGCAGCGCGACGAGCTGGCAGTAGCGGGTCTGGCGCTCGACCAAGGTCGCGATCGCCGAGTCGCGGGTTCCCATCAGCAGGTCGCCCTCCCAGTGCCCGGGAATAGCCCGGTCGGAGACCTCCGGTGGACGCTCGGAGATCATCACCATCCCGGCGATCCTGCCGGGCCCTTGGCCGTGGCTCGAGTGCGCCCGGGCATCGCGCTTCGGTCGCCCGCTTCGCAGATGCCGGGTGAGCTCGCGCCGCAGCGACCCGCGCGCCTGGACATACAGCGCCCGGTAGATCGTCTCGTGCGAGACCTGCATCTCCTCATTGTCGGGGTATGAGAGCCGCAGCCACCCCGAGATCTGCTGCGGGGAGTGGTCCTGACCGAGCCGCTCGATCACAAGCTCACGCAACTCGCGACAGAGCTCGAGCTTCGTCGGCCGCGGACGCCTGGCCCGCTCCCACGCTGCCCGCTCGGCCGCGTGAGCGCGATAGCGCCCACGGCCGCCGCAACGGTCGATCTCGCGAGAGATCGTGGTGTGCGAGCGGCCCAGCACGCGACCGATCGCGCGAGCCGTTTCTCCTCGAGCTATCCCGCGCGAGATCTCCTCACGCTCAGCCGACGTCAGGCAACGCTCCGCCCGACGGCGAGCTCTCGGCCGGATGCCTCCCATCCGCTCCAGGTACTTGCTCACGGTCCGCTTCGGCATCCCGAGCCGACGGCTGATCTCGGCCTCGCTCCCGCCCTCCGCGCGCAGCTCCCAAATCGCATCCTTGACGACCTCGGCCAGATAGTGACCCTTCGGCATCTCCGCACCTCACCTCGTGTTGGTCAGCGAATCGCTGACTCTCCCGGGTGGTGCGGCGGTAGCTTGAGACCGCCCCCCACTGCGGGACTCGTCGTCGCCAGCACCGCAGCTCTCAATCGCGCAGGTAGCGCGCTCCCGCCATCGTCCCGCTCCGCGGTCGACCCGTCAGGTGCTACCCGACGACCGGAATGTTGCGAGCAACAGAGCAGTAGCCGCGCCTCGGCAGCTCGCGCTACCGGTATCGAACGGCTCCAATCACGCGACCGCGTCGTCCGAGCGTGGCCGCTCCGTTGCCCTTGCGCTCAGCCGGTCGTCTGACGCGCTACGCCGGCTGAGCCTCGATCACGCCTTGGCTGATACGCGTCGCCCGCCAGCCGCTGTCGCTGAGCAGTGCCTGCCACTGCTCAGCCGTCCTTTCGCGGCCGCCCGCGATCACGAGCATTAGCAGGTCGAGCCACTTCCCGCCGTCGGGCGTGTTGGCGGACTCGATCACGCTGTCCAGCACGACCAGCCGCTCGCCGGCCGCGGCACGGACCGTCCCCAGGATCCGCTGCGCCGAGTGGTCGTCCCAGTCATGGAGGATTGTTGAGAGGAGATGGGCGTCGGCCTGCGGCACCGACTCGAAGAAGCTGCCCTCCACGAACGTACAGCGATTGCCGAACGCCTGCTCGTCGCGCACCGTCTCGGGGAGGTCGAAAACGATGCCGCGCATTCGGGGGTGGCGCTCGAGCAGCGCAAAGAGCAACGACCCGTTCCCGCCGCCGACGTCCACGACGAGCTCATCACCACGCCAGTCGACGCTCTCGAGCCGATCCAGGCGGCCCTGCCATCCTTGCGCCATCGCACGATCGAAGGCGGCTCGCTCATCCGGGTGCGCCCGAAGCCACGCCCAGAACTCGCTCCCATGAACGCGCGGGAACGACGGCTCGCCGCTCGCGTCGAGCGCGGCGACCGCCTGCAGCCAGACGCCGCCGAAGAGGTGGGCGAAGTCATCCCATCCGTCGCGCGCCAACACCTCCGAGGCAGCCGTGTTGCCGAAAACGCCTGGCTCGGTCTCCTCAAAGATGCCGTCGCTCGCGAGCGCGCGCAGGACGCGGTGCAGCGCGTCGGCATCGGTGCCCCGCTCGCGCGCGAGCTCCTCGCTGCTCCGCGGGCCGGCCGCTAGCGCCTGCGCCACGCGCAGGTCGGCGGCGAGCCCGAGCGCGCGCGTTACCAGCGCACCCCGCAGCGCGTCCCAGATCATCCCTTCAGCGTTCACGCGCGAGCAGGATGGACGGCGGCCGTCGTCTCGTCGAGTTCCATCGGGCCAAACAATACGGCGCAGTGCCCTGCGTCCCCCGAATCGCTTGCTCGACTGGGACTTAAGGGCACGCCGGGTGGGTAGCGCACCTGCGCGCCACGGGAACTCGCAGCTCGCCGACGATAGCTTTCCCCTGCACAACGATGCTCAAGAGGCGACCGCTTCGACGAAGAGGAATCGTCCGTCGCTATGGCGCGCGTGCGCGGCCGTCGCCAGGTGCGCGCCCCGAGCCATCGGGCGTCGCTCGGCACGGGACCGACCAGCGCAATCGAACAGCGGTACTGACTCCATGACGTCCTCCTCGGGACGGTGATCGGTCACCTTGATCGTCGCCGACCACCCGTCCGGGGCTGACCCCGGCAGGCGAAAGCAGCCGCCCGCGGTCGCTCAACCGGCTCAAGACTCTCACCTCGGATCGTCGCCATAGCGGTCGCTCGCGCGAGGAGGGACATGGTGACAGCGATCACGCGGCCGAGGGCAGTGGGGGTCGAGCCGCGCATCCGCGGTTTTCACGCCGGCTGACCATCAGATTGCAGGATCGGCGGTGTCGCGAAATGCTGTGCGATGCCGACCGGGGCGCGCTTCGGGGTGCAAGATCTTGGCGCAGATGGCCTCGGCGAGTGTCGTGGCGGCAAGGTGGTGTGCGTCGAAGACTCTCCCGAGGTGCAGCAGTGATTCTGTTTCTAAGGCAACGCCACCGTCGCCAAGTCGTAAAGCGAGAGGAACCCGGGGCTTCACGTCGCCAGCCGCGAGGCCAACCGCGACGTTGACCAGGTCATCCGATGTCACCGCCGCGACCAGGGCGCAGCGGCGGGCGCCGACAAGCTCAAGCGTCGCCCGGTCATCCCCACGACCGATGATGACCGGGATACCCGCCTTCTGCGCGAGCCGTACACACGGAGCCTCGATACTTCGTTCCACTGCGATCAGGGCGATCCCACGATCGCGAAGCGCCTGCGAAAGGCGAAAGCCGACCTGCCCGAACCCGACGAGCACTACGTGACCATGGGCGGGGGCGGTGCGCGATCCGACGATCGTGGTCAACCGCGGGCGGCTCAGCCTGCGCACGAGCGCCGCTGTGAAGACCGCGACAAGCACCAGCGCGACGACTATGTTGAGCGCGGAAACGAGCTTGAACCATGCCGGCCCCGCATCGGCGCTAGGGTCATCGGTGACGGTCGAGATCGCTCGCGTGCTGAAGTAGATGCCGTTCAGCACGCTCTCGTGCAATGCGATGATCGAGATGACGGTCTGGACGACCAGCGTACCGGCAAGCCCCGCGCCCGCCCCGACGAGAAGCCGGAGCGGACCATCGACTACCCGAAATCCGTGACGCCAGCGAGGGGCGGCAGCCGCTATTGCGCAGCAGTGATCGGCGATCTCGCGGGCCACCAGCTCTGCCGATGACACGACATTCACCGCCGGGACCTCCTGGCGGAGCCGGTGAATCAGCGTGCGGTCAAAGAGCGTGACCCATAGCGGGATCTCCGGCCGCACGTGCCCGCACAGCAGCGTAAGCCGCAACGCCAGGACATCATCGCGTGTCACCACTGCGACGGCCGCCCACCGGTCAGAGAGCACCTTTGTCAGCTCGGTATCAGAGCCGGGGGCTACCGTTTCTCCCCTCGCGCCCGTCCGATCGAGCTTGCGCACAAGTGCTGCGCCGAGTCCGCCGGGCTCGCTCAGAACGAGGACTCGCGGCGGCGCATCCAACTTCGTCTCGACTCCAGGCGACGCTGAGGCCGCCGTCGTGAGCAGGGTCGCATCGGCCAAGCGTAATCCGATGGCGCCTGTGCCGCCGTCCGTCCGCCACCAACGCACCGCCCCAACGCCGTCAACGTCATGCGCTCGCTCGGGCGATCTGCCTCGCCGGGGCTTGTTTCGACCCGGAGGCCGAATCTGACCGGCCGACCGAATAAGCCCGTGCCGCTAGGAACCTGCACCTGCACCCACCGGCGAATCAACCCAGCCCTCCAATAGCCCCAGCGACCGCCCGCGCGTGGAGCGACCTCACCGACAGAAGAAGCGCCCATCGAAGGTGTCGTTGAAGTGCTCGATCGTGCCGTTGCGCCGTGACTCCCGAGCCGGGATGAATACCGGCCCGGCGCCCTGGCGCAGGCACACGCGCACGACCTCGCCGATTCCGGTTGGGGACATGAACGGGCCGCGGGCCGGCACGGACTGCGGCATCTGGGGGTCATTGTGGTCGACGAGTAGCAGGCGCCAGGTCCTCCCCGGACACGAGATGGTCACGCGCTGGCCCCCCGGACGCCTGTACGTGGCCGCACTGACCACTTCGGGGCAAGGAGACGTCCTATGTCGAGCAGAATCGCGGGCGTGCTCGCGTTGACCTTCGGGCTGGGTGTACTCGTAGCCGCGCCCGCGCAGGCAGACGAGCAAGGAGGCTCTCTGAAGCCGGGGAACCTGCTCGTGAGCGAGAGCACGTACGCCAGGCCGGACATCACGCCTGGCGTCACACAGCTGCCGCCGGGCTGCGCCACCGCGCCCATCGGCAAGTGCGCGAGCGCGATCGCGGACGGAACGTTCCCGATCGCCTTCAATAACACCTCCGTCGATTCGTTCTTCGGCGTCACGTCTCCCGTGTTCCTCGCCGAGCTGACTCCGTAGGGCGAGCGCGTCGCGACGATCCCAGTCCCCTCTGACCAGTTCGTGACGAGCTTCTCGTCGAAGTCCGAGCTCGCGCTGAATCTCAGCCCCGAAGGCCGCTACGTGTCGTTCATGGGCTATGGGCGAAGCCCGCCACGCTCGACGTCTCGAACGCCAACAGGCCGGGTGTGATCGATCCGGATAACGGCGACGTGGGGCCGTACTACCGGATCGCCGCGCAGCTCGACAAGCACGGCAACTTCACGTTCACCAGGACCAACGCCTACAGCGGCGACAACGGCCGCGCGGCGATCACGAACGACCAGAAAGGCCAGGACCTGATCTACGCAGCAGGGAACGCCGGCCAGGCCACGACGCCCGTCGACGGCGTCATCAGCGGGGCTGGCGCCCAGTTCATCACGCCCTCCTTCCTGCCCGAGGCCAGCCAGAGCCCGGGCCAGCCGACCCCGCTCGGGAGCTTCAACATCAACGAGCTCGGTTTCCCAGTTGACAAGGCAACCAAGGACAACAACTACCGCGCGATCGCGATCCACAACAACGTCATCTACTACACCAAGGGAAGCGGCGGCAACGGCATCAATACCGTGTACTTCGTCGACACCACCGGCAAGGGCTGCTCCCAGAGCGGCCCCAACGGCGGCGTCGGTCTCCCCGCCCCCGCGGCGAAGCTGCCGACCTCACCCCCGACGTTCACGCTCGAGAACTTCGGCACGGCGGCCAAGCCCAACAAGGGCCTGGTGCCCACCAATATGTGCATCTTGAAGGGCTTCCCAACGAGGCTGGCTGCGTCGACCACGTCGCCGGTCATGTACCCGTTCGGCATGTGGTTCGCGAACGGCCACACTCTGTACATCGCCGATGAGGGCGGCGGTGATAACACGTTCGCGAACGGGCAGTACACCAATGCCACCGCCGCGGCGCAGCCCACGGCCGGGCTCGAGAAGTGGGTCTTCTCCTCGGGCTCGTGGCACCTCGCCTACACGCTGCAGAACGGGTTGGGCCTCGGCCAGCCATACACGGCGCCCGATTACCCGGGCGGCGACAATCTGTTGACGGGACTTCCGTGGTCACCTGCCACAGACGGCCTGCGGGCGCTAACCGGCCGTGTCAGCCACGACGGCACGGCCACGATCTGGGCTATCACCTCGACCGTCAGCGGCAGCGGCGACCAAGGAGCCGACCCGGACAAGCTCGTGGCGATCAGCGATCGACTGCGCGCGACCGCGCCGGCCTCATGGCCGAAGTTCTGGACGGTGCGCAAGGCGGGGTCCGGCCAGGTCTTCCGCGGCGTCTCGTTCACGCCCGGGACGGGCGCCGAGGAGGAACGTTAGGCCGCCCGGCGCGCCAATCTCGACCGCTCCAGTGTCGCCGTCGCGATCGCGCCGCTCGCGACGCTCCGCGACCAAGAGCGATCGCGGGAAACGCGTACCCCCACGATGGAGCGGCGTCGCTGCTCTTGTCCCGACAGCGGTCGCGTGAGCGGCGGACAGAGCATCCACGTCGTGGCTCGCGAGCGGTGGGCCGGGCTCCATGTACGGCAACCGCTGAGTCGCGGCGTTTCTGGAGTCCAGCACCGAGACGGAGGGCGCTAGGGGATCATTGGGAGCAGCGTCAGCCTGCTTGGCTCGCGGCTCTGGCGCGGCTGGCAGTAGGCGGCCAGCTCGTCGTAGACAGGGTCACCGCACACGCGCCGGAGTTCCGCCTCCATCGTCACGTACACCGGTTGATCGGCGCTGAACGCGTCCGGGTGCTCAGTGCACCACCAGTCAAGGATCCCCTCCCCGCCCCAATCGACCGTCCGGGATGCACGCACCGCGGTGGTCTTGGTCTTCTCGTCGATATCGAAGAACAGCGGGACCTGCCAGCAGATCCGCGGCTTCCAGTCCATCGGGTTCTCGTCGCGGCGCAGGGCCGCGACGTGAAGCGCACAGCCAGCCCCGCCGGGATGGTCCACACGGTTATGGAAGATGCACGCGCCGCGGTAGACGCGGGTGTGGACGCTATCGCGCTTGAACCGCGCCTTGCCCCATGGGTCCCGGCCACCGCGCTGTAGCGCCACCCGGCGGTTCTGCCAATCCTCGTCGGTCAGCTGCCTGACGCGCCCGCGAATCTTCTCGAGATCTTCGCCGCCGGGTGTGTCGCCGTCGCCCTGGAAGATCTCGACGCCCTCCAAGCAGCAGCCGCGCGCGCTGCGCTGCAGCCTGGTATCGGGGCAGCCGCGTCCCCAGATGCACTGATAGTTGGACAACATGAACGTCAGGTCGAACTCCCAGCTCCAGCCACTGGCATCCAGGAACGTGACCGTCTCACGCGTGAGCATCAGGACCTTCCTCCATCAATGACCCGCAGCCGAGGACGCGACAATACCGCCGGGCAGACACCCTGCAGCCCGCGAGCGAACCCGATCATCCTGGCAGTGTCAACGAGCAGCAGCCGTGGCGGCATGGGTAGTTCAGGCGTTGAGGAGTGGCGCGACGTGGCCGACCTGTTCTCGGACAGCGTCGGCGGCGTCGCCGCCGAGCTCAAGGGCTGCTGAGCCTGTCTGACAGCGGTCGCGCCCGCCGGGGCTTCGGCTCGCGGGGACTGCTCGATTCGTGGCGAAGCACGCGCCGCCGGTAAGCGGGCTCGGGCCTCCTCGTCGCCAGGCGATCGCCCGACCCAAAGGCGCCGCAGCCCAGCAGCTGATATGAGGCTCGCCAACGAGGGGACGGCCCCCAACCGAATCTTCAATTGCTCCATCCTAAGGAAGTTGAGGACGCCTCAAAGCTATCCGCGATTTCCTGAACACCGGGTCAGGAGGAAAACCACGGGACAAGCGTGGATCACCGCGTCATCGCCTTACTTCTTCGCCCGACTACTCCTGCTACCGCTACCGCCGCTGCTCTTGCTACTGCTGCTCTTGCTCCTGCTACCGCTGCTCTTGCTCCTGCTACCGCTGCTCCTGCCACTGCTGCTCTTGCTACTGCTGCTGCTCTTGCTGCTGCTACGGCCACGCCCGCGACTACGCTTCGGCGGCTCCGGCTCTTCCTCCGCCTCTTCCTCTTCTTCGGCCTCGGGCTCCTCCTCTTCTTCGGCCTCGGGCTCCTCCTCTTCTTCGGCCTCGGGCTCCTGCTCTTCTTCGGCCTCGGGCTCCTCCTCTTCCTCGGCCTCGGGCTCCTCCTCTTCCTCGGCCTCGGGCTCCTCCTCTTCCTCGGCCACGGGCTCCTCGCCCTCTTCTTCGGCCTCGTCCTCGTCCGGAGCCTGGTCTTCGTCTTCGCGGTCGTCCTCGTAATTGCCTTCCGAGATCTGCTTGAGTGCGAAGCTGGCGACTACGGCTCGAACGAGGTCTCCATCTCCGTCCTGCGCAACGTCGTCGACGATCTCCAACGCAGCGTTGATGGCGTCGACTATCTCACTCCGACGTCGTTTACTGGTAAGAGGCATCTACTTCCTCCTTGGCTGGTTCGTGTGTAGCCGATAGGTCAGAGTGGCGTAACGCTGTCTACGGGTCGTCTGCGAGAGCGGCCGTCTTCAACGAGCCGGTAGACATTGCCCGTCGGTTGAGAATTGCGAACCGTCTTGACTTCACCTTCGTCGAGCAAATCAGCAACAGCCCAAGATGTCGTGGCACCTCGCGGCCGTCGAGGTCTCGGCGTACAGGCGGGTTGCGCCTGCGGCGCCGGCGCTCCCTCGAACCGTCTTACCGTCTCACCGTTGCCGTAGATACAGCTGAGCGCCCCTCCCTCGTGGTTGTCCGCCAAATCGTTCTGCGCCATTTCCCAAACGATGAACGCTCAAACGCTTCGCGTCCGCCCGACCTCGCGGCAACCTGCTGCGAGCACTGTGGCCGAATCTGCAGGTTGTGCGCCTTCTTCGCCCAGTCCCGACCGTCGTGGCCCGGCTCGCGCCCGTTACGGACGACCCAGCCGTTCCCAAATCCATGAACAAACGGCCCGTTTGGCCGATCCCGCGTAAGGCCGTCTACGGCGATCGAGCACACCGGGCGGCTGTTTGATATCCGCGCAAACCGGGCCCTTGTCTCCGACACACAACAAGCGCCCCCTATCCGGATTTTCCTGGCGCCCACCCGGCAGAGGGACACTGCCAGCTACCTCGCAGGCGACCGGCGGCCGCTTAGCTCCAACCGCGTCAGGCTTGGCCGGCGCCGACAAGTGCTATGCCTCTCCGACCTCGCGCGGCGCGCCATCACTTTGGCGACATCCCGGTCGTTCGCGATGGAACTCTCAGTTGGTCGACGGCGCCGGTCTCCGGCGCTGACGGGCGGGGCTGGGTTCGGCGACGAGCAGGTACGAGAGCTCGGAGCTACCCGCCGACGATCGCCCACCGCTTGGTGCCGGTAGCCGGTTGGTCAGGCGCTGTCCGTGAGGACCTTGTGAAGGGTGTCGGCGAACGCGTCCGGGTCGCCCTGCTCGCCGAACCCGCCGTGGTGGCTGGGGAAGATCACCATCTCGGTCCCTAGTCGCCCCGCCACGGCCAGCGCGGCGCGGTAGGGGAACGTGCCCTCGGACTCGGCGCCGCCCGCGACGACGATCCGCGTGGAGGCCCCCCGCAAGGAGTCGAAGTCGGGCTCGTAGCGGGTGACGTAGAGCATGTGCGGGCCTAGCAGCGGGTGGTTCCGGCTGCCGTCGTCCTCGCTCGGGAGACCGACGTCGGCCGGATTCGGAGCGTGGTCTGGGAAGTCGGGCGGAACCGGTCCCCTCAGGCTCGTGAAGGCGATGAACTTCGCCATCGCGGGCCCGAGACCGTCGCGCTCATAGGTCTCGTGGATGTCCTCGGTCGCGGCCAGGGCCTGCGCCCGATCCGGGAGCACGCTCGCGAGGGGCGGCTCGTGCGCCAGGAGCGCGTGAACATCTTCCGGATGGCGGCTCACCAGCGCGAACGCATTCACGGCTCCCCCGCTGCTGGCGAAGATGTCCACCGGCCCGGCGTCGAGGTCGCAGATCAGCCGGTGCAGGTCCTCCGCGTGCTCGTCCGGGGTCGCCGCCGTCACGCCGTCGTCCCGGGCGCTGCGCCCCACCCCACGCGGGTCGTAGGTCACGACCGTGCGCTCCGGGAAGCGGCCGGCCAGCGCTGTGAACCCGCTCGCGTCCATCGGTGACCCGATCATCAGCAGCACCGGCTCGGTGCTCTCGGACTCCGCCGCTCGGGCGTCGTAGGTAAGCGTGGCGCCAGGCACGTCCAGCGTTTGGGTGTTCGACTCGCTCATCGCCTGTCCTTTCTCGATGTCTAGTCATACCGACCCTCGGGGGCGGCAAGACTCATCGGTCGGCGCTGACCCCATCCTGGGGTCCGGGAAGCAGCCGCGTCACGGCTGAGGTACTCGCTCTCGGGAGGACCATCCTCAGGAGCCGGGCGGCGTCATCGAGCCCTCGCTGGCGGCGAATGGGTCATCGGTAGACCGCAGCTGATCGGGCTTGGGAGCTGCGGCACAAGTCGGTCGGGGTGCCTACAGTTCCTCGGGTGAAGACGCTCCACACGGCGTACCGCGTCACTGATCTTGCCATCTCGCTCGAGTTCTACGCCGCTCTTGGCTACGAGGAGGTCGGACGCGTCAGCCTGAGCGACGGGGGGACGTTGACGATGCTCAAGTTCCCTGCAGAGGAAGTCGTCACGCTCGAGCTTGTCCACCGGCCCGCGGACGGGTCAGTGCAGACCGGGACCGGGTTCAGCCACCTCGTCGTCCAGGTAGACGAACTCGCCGGCACCATCGCGGCGATCTCGCAACGCGGGCTACAACCGGAACCGGTGCAGCATCCCGCCGGCCCGCATGGGCCGCGGACCTCCTGGCTCACCGACCCGGATGGCTACCGGATCGAGCTGGTGCAGTGGCCGGCCGGACACCCCGACGGGATCACCGCCGTCGACTTCCGCTGAAAACCGCACTACACGCGCGCGCGAGCGGTCAGTCTTGAGGTGCGCAGACAAAAGGCCTCTGCGACGGCCGGCCCTATCCCACTCCACCACCCTCCTCAACACGGCAACGTCCCGCCGCCCGATCCGTACGTGATGCGTATCGCCTCTTTCGACCCGCAAAAGATGGATGAGCCACTGTACGTCGCCGGCGAGAAGGGAACTTCGAGGCTTGTGCGTGACCCCGGCACCGCCGGATTGGTCCCAGAGACTGAGGCGAGAGTCGAGGCTTCCCCTGTCAGCGATAGGACTGCGTCTCTTGCTCGTGGGCGCTGAGCACCATGGGGTGCGCGGGCGGGCCCGACACGATCGTTTCGCGGTCGACGTCGAGTTCCGGCCCGACGTGGACGAGCTCGCCCGGGTGGATCTCTTCCCAGTCCGGCTCGTCGCTGATCCTTTCACTCGCGATCACCACCAAGGGAGCCACCGCTCCGGCGTCGGAGTGCAGCCGCAGCGTCCCGGCGGCGTCCGCTTCGTCCAGCGGCGCGGTGCCGGTGCGGCCGCCCGCTCGGCGGCGCTGAAGGTGCAGCGGATTGAGCTCGGGGTAGCGGAAGGCCCAGATGTGACCGATCTCCCCGAGCACAAAATTGAGGCTATAGAGCTCGTACTCGGTGACGATCTCGCGGACCCCCGCCGTGATGCCTGCGCGAACGTCGCCCCCGGCCTCACGGATCGCGAGCGTGATCAGCGCAAAGTAACGCTCGGAGTCGGTGTCCCCCATCACCATCGCCCGGTTGACGCCCAGTCTTGCCTCAATCCGGTGAAGGTCTCCGACGACCCCGTTGTGGGCGAAGAAACGGCCATCCTGGCTGAACGGATGGGTGTTCACAAGCGAGACACCGCCCGTGCTGGCGTAGCGCAGGTGAACCACTATCTCGGCAGCGTCCAGGCGTCGCGCGACGTGCCGATAAGCCGGATCCTCGGACGCCTGGACGGGATTGCGAATCAGGACCATCCCACGCTTAGCAGTCAGAGCCGCCAGCCCATAGCCGTCGGCGTTCCTCTCGCTCTGGCGCGCGATTGAGATTGGCGCGTCCAGCAGCCAGAACTCCGCGGCTACGTCACGGTCACCCGCGTGCAGCGCAAACAGCCGACACATGCGCGCAGTCTACGTCGGGAGCAGTCGAGCGTGACGATTCGCGCCGTAAGGATTAACGAATGACGTTCCGCCTCGTTGACTACCTTCGGGGCCATTGGCCCGCGCCGTTGGTGGTTGGCGCTGGGCGTGGACGAGGCGCCACTCCTATCCGGCGTCGCGGTCGCGGCGTGGGGGTCGGTACCGTGGCGGGCATGGATCGCCCGCCCGGCACGGCGCCCGCGCGACGCTGGCATCGGATCGACTGGGAGCTCGTCGCCTGCGGGTGGCGAGGCCATGAGATCGTCGGCACCGACATTGCGGAGCTGCGCCCGCAGGACGCGCTGCTAGCCCGCGACGCGGGTGGGGTGCGGTGGCACAGGTGCCTTCGCTGCGACTCCTGGGTGGCGCTGCCACTCCCACGTGCACCGGCCAGCGTGCATCTGCCTGATCGCTCGGCGATCGAGATCCCGCTGCGCGGCAAGGCGCTACGCGACAAGGTGGTGCTACGCCTGATCGCCCTCGACCGTGTCCTTCATTTTGTGATCCTCGTCGCGCTGTCGATCGGCGTGCTTGCGATCGCCGACAACGAGGCGAGCGTGAGGAGCCGGTTCTACCGGATACTGACCGATCTGCAGGGTGGCGTCGGGGGTGGCCCGGTCCAGACCAGCGGCCACGTCGGCATCCTCGGCGAGTTCGACAAGCTGTTCTCGTTGCGTTCGGGCACCCTCCGCGAGCTCGGCATCGGGCTTCTTTCCTTCGGGCTGCTGGAAGGCGTCGAAGCCGTCGGGCTGTGGCTGACCAAGCGGTGGGCGGAGTACCTCACGTTCATCGCCACAACGCTGCTCCTCCCGCTCGAGGTCTACGAGATCATCCACAAGGGGACCGCGCTCAAGGTCATCGGCTTCATCATCAATCTCGCCGTCGTCGTCTACCTCCTGTTCGCCAAGCGCCTGTTCGGCCTGCGTGGAGGCGGCGCGGTGGACCAAGCGGAGCGAGCGCGCGACATGAGCTGGGGCACCATCTCGCAGGCGACCGCGCCGTTCACCGATCCAACCACGGTCCGCGGCACCGTGAGACCGGCCGCGCCCTGATCCACGGAGGAATCCGGCACCCGCAGGACGCTGGTCAGGCGGAGAAGACCGGATCCTCGTCCGTCGCTTCATCGCTGCCGAACCTTGGGTACGCGGCCGGGAGCACCTCGAGCATCAGCCCCAGGGGAGGTCGGCGTACGCGCCGCGGTCGCGGATGCACTCCATGTAGGCGCTGCCGTCCGCCGCGAACGGGTGAAGGAGCGCATCCGCGGATCCGTCGAACGTCAATGGCGGCTCGTAGGGGTCGTAGCGGATTTCGTCGCGCACGACCGTGAACGGCGCGAGGTCCGCTCCGGGGCGGCCGGCGCGTCGGCGAACAGCGCGCTCCGCAAACGCGCGGACGCTCGGGTAATCAGCGTCGATGAATGCCCTCACATCCAGGTGCTCGGGGACCGGCGCGTCGGCACGCCGGTGTTCTGGCTGAGCCATAACCCAAAAAGTCACGGTCCTGCTCAGCGGCGTTCTATCTTGAGGACGGTGAAGAGCCTGAGTGCCGAGGATCTGACCGCCATTGACCGCGCCGGACGCCGTTGCGCGGTTTGCCGCACCGGGCGCCGCTGGCGCGAGTTCGCGGTTGTCCGACCGGACGACGGCGAGCCGCTCGTCATGTGCGCCGCCTGCCGAGCCCGATATGGAGAGGCCCCGCTCGCACGACCCGCCCGCGAGCGGGCCGAGGCCATCCCGGCTCGCGCCGCACAGCCGATCTCAACGACACCTGAGCGGCGCGCCCGAGAGCACGAGGATCGGCTGAGAAGGGCGCTGCGTGAGCTGCCGAAGGGCGAGCACAGCACTGGGAGCATCGCCAGAGCCGCCGGGCTAAACCAGGCCAAGACCCTTCGCCGGCTGCACCAACTCGCGGCGTCAGGCGAGATCCGACAGATTGGCAAGCGCTGGTCTACCGAGCCGGCGCCGAGCGATCTCACCGAGGCCCTTGACCGTCTGCAAGCCCGGACGAGCAACATCCGGATCGTTCGAGACCGGTCGCTAGCCGGCTGATCGGCGGCCGGACCCAACCCCGGCCGTGGACTCGCACCGCTCGCAGGCGCGGGGGCGCCGCATTGCGTCGGCAACGGCGACCCAGCGGGTTTGCCGGAAGCTCAAAGGTGTCCGCCCGGCAGCCGTAGGTGAACATCGCGGCGAGCCCGTCGCGATGCTTGTCCACGTCGGGCGGCGTCAGGACTTCCCGGTCAAGCGCGCGCAGGAACCGACTGACCTCGGGCAGTCGTCACCTCGTCAGCCGGGGCGATCGCCGAACGCCTCGTGCGCGAGCTCCTCGACCATCATCTATCGTACGGAGGCAGCGGACGAGCGCGGCCCAGCAACTTCTCGACTGGCAGCTCGAGATGCTCCTCGCGGCTGTCTGGTGCGTGCGTGGACACGCTTCCGATACAGGCGCGCGCGGGGGCCGCAAATCGCCGAGCGATCCACCCGATTGGTCTCGCGCGCGCTAGAGTTGTTCTTACGGGTCGAGCGTTCGTTTCGACCGAAGCGGTGCCCGCGTTTTCGCAGTTGTTGCCTCGTTGCACCCTCCGCGTCTCGCAGTGCACATACCCAGGAGGGATCAAGATGGCTACAGGAACCGTGAAGTGGTTCAGCGACGACAAGGGGTTTGGGTTCATCACGCCCGATGACGCCGGGAAGGATCTGTTCGTGCATCACAGCGCGATCCAGGGCAACGGCTTCAAGTCGCTGGCCGAGGGAGCGAAGGTGAGCTACGACGCCGAGCAGGGCCCCAAGGGACCGGCGGCCGCGAACGTCCACACGCTCTAAAGCTTGATTGTCTAGCCAAGCGGCGGGAGGGCGCGGACGTGCCCTCCCGTCATTCACGCCCTCGCGCCGCATGAGCCCGACAACGCGGGTTACAAAACCCGCGGGCCCGCGAGGGCCCACCACTCGGGCTCGCAGGATCTGCACGCATTTCCACGAGTTCGGTTCAGACGAATCAGCTCCTAATCCCGCGGTCGCTGGTTTGCTCGCCAACGCCGCGCTCGAGACCCCAACATAAGGACTGGCACATATGGCCTCGACCGGCAAGAAGAAGACCACGATGGCAAAGCTCGCCCGGGAGAGCAGACTCCGCGAGCGTCGCTTGGAGAAGCAGGCCAGGAAGGACGCGCGGAAGCAGGCCGCGGCACATCCGCCAAGCCAACCAAGCGATCCCTCGACCGGCGGCCCCCAATAACCCAGCCGGCTTCCTATCGTCGATTGCCCGCTCGGAGTGGTGTTATTCGTTCGAGCGGATCGGCGCGAGAACTCGGAGCATCACGACGCACTCGGGATTGATCGCGAGAGATTCTCCGGTCCGGGCGTCGGTGAACCACGCGAACTGCATGATCGACCCGCGCGCCGCGTCGAGGATCAGTCGCTCGACATCCTTGACTTCACCCGCCACGCGGCAGCGCTCGCCACTCAGAACGGTGATCTCGGTTATCGAGGTCATGGTGTCGAGATCAAGGATGCGACCCGTCCTGCCGGCCGGGTCAGGTTAGCTCCTGAGCCTACTCCCCCCCTGCCCGGCTTGCGTAATGCCGGGTCCTCGCACCGCACGGGCGTGCTGTTGTTGGACCGGATGCTGCGGTGATACCGTGTTAGAGGCGGGTGGCGCTGTCGCCCGTGAGGTTCTTCCCGGCCGACGCGGCGAATCTCCATCCGATCACTCTGATCGCGCCGGCCCGGGAAGGAGACAGATGTCAAGCCACCACAGCGTGCGGCGGTTGGCGTGTCGGAATGATGTCCGCGCTGAACAGTGCGTCCGCGGCGATCGTCGTTGCATCGCTCGGTCGTCTCCCGAAAGCGAGGCGGCGCGGTGAAGACGACGCGTGAGAGAGCCGAAGAAAAGCGACAGGTCAAGCTTGACCTGATTCGTGAGCAGGTCCAGAACGGCATGCTCGTGATCCGCCAGATGACGGACGAGGAGCGCCGGCGGTACCCGCCGCGGACCACGCCGGCCAAGCGACCCGGAAGACGATACTGATGAGCGAGCGGGCGGGACTGATCGCCCGGATCCGCCAGGTCCGCCGCTCGGCGGCGGGTGCAGACGCATCAGCCGGACGCTCGACCGTCGATCCACAGGATGCTCGCGGCACACGGGATGACAGGATGGACGCACTCGAGGCGCGCGTCACACACCTGGAGCGGCTGGTCGAGGGGCTTCAGGACTCCGTGTACCGGGAATCCGAGCGGCATGCCAAGCTGATCGCCGACCTCCAAGCCCAGACCCAGCCTGGGGCGATGGGCGCAGCCCTCGCGGAGGATGCCCGCAGCCGCGGGCTCTGATCCGACGTGACCACGTTTTTCATCCCCGGTGTCGGCGGCAATCAGAATCTCGTCGAGGGCGCGTATCGTGACATGTGCGGCGTGATCGAACTCGAGATGGGCCGTCGACCTAGCGCCCGTCGCATTCTGAGGTTATGGACACGGCGGGGAAGCATGGACTGCATCATCGAGGTCGGTATCTCCGACCCGCTGCGCGGCGGCATCGTGCAGGCGATCTTTGACATGGGGCCCCATCAGCCATTCGTCGTCTGGTGGCAGCCTGACAGCGGAACGCCCGACGGCGTGCGTGAGACCCTCGGCTGCAATGCGTATGCGGTGTTGGAGTTTGAATCGTGAGTTCCACTCGCGAGATCGAGCTCGCGCGGGTCGACGTCTGCGACTGCCACGACCGGGTAGCGCTGCTGCGCGCCAAGCTGTACAGGTGGGGTCTACGACCGAACGCTCGCCTGCGCGAGCTCGAACGAGAGCTACAGCGCGCCGAGCAACGGCTGCGCGACGTCCGTTCGCGCAAGGCGAGTTGACATCGAGATCGGCGAGATCAACAGATCAGGCGACGGTGCTGGGGGCACCACTGGACCAGCCGCGAAGGCACGACGCTCGCCTGGCCCGACGAGGTACCCGTGACCCGATACCGCTATCGCGGCCACAACATCCCTCGGGGTGGGCGGCTACCGGAACAGGCCGAGCCACCACTCGACCGCAAACCGCCGTTGCCTAATCACCGTCACGATCGCACATCGTGTCCTGTGGAGAGCCGGATGCTCACGAACGGGCATGTCCGGTTCGGAGGGCGGGCCGGGGAAACGGATCGGCGGCACCGCCGGGACCGCGCCCCGGCTCGACCCTACCCGGTGATGCCGAAGTTGGCTGCCCGAGCTGCTGCTGGATGATTGCCGGCTGCCTGGCCGTGAAGGCTCATTGTGGTCTGTCTCCTAGCGCCGGACAGGCTCGTAGGTGGCTATCACAACGCCCGTGCTCGTGGTGCCGCTGTCGCTCAGCCGCAGCGACGCTTGCGCGCCGTCGGCGAACAGCCGCCGTCCGGTGCCCAGCACCAGCGGTGCAATCATCAGCAGATACGCATCGATCAGATCGGCGGCCATCAGCGAGCCGATCAGCACGCCGCTCCCCATGATCACGAGATTCATGCCCGAGCTCTCCTTGAGATCGCCCACGGCGGCCGATACGTCTGCGTACAGCAGCGTCGAGTTCGGCCACTCGAGCCTCGTCGCGGGGTTGCTCGAGGCGACGTACTTGCGTGTCTTGTTGAGCGCGTCCTTGAACGGGCCGCCCCGGACGTTCCAGGTCGCGAGCAGCTGCTCGTAGGTCCATCGCCCGAACAGCCACATATGATTCCCGCCCGTCCGCTCGGCCATCCGCTTGCCCATCTCGGCGACCGTCGCCTCGTCGCTGTACGGGACCCCCCAGCCCCCGTGGGCAAAGCCATCCCGCGTGTCCTCGTCCGGGCGGCCTGGTCCCTGCATCACGCCGTCAAGCGTCACCCAATTCATCACGATTACCTTTCCCATCTCCTGTCCTCTCGGTTTCGGCGGCGTCCTTAGATCCGCCGCCTGCGACTTTCCGACACCTGGATGCTTCCGGCCTCTCACTCCCCTACGCGAACGCGAACGGCCGAAATCGACACCACCACAACACCGACTGCGGCGACAGAGAAGCACGAGGCGAGCTTTGCCGGTGACGGTGGAGATGCTCGTCGCCGCACGAAAGCAGGCCCCGCACGTTGCGGCGGGATGTCGGACATTGAGGCCTGTGCTGGTGGTCTCACCGTAGGTACCTCGGAGCGGAGCCGGTAGGCGGAACGGGGAATGCGTCGATGAGCTGCTGCCGCCGTATTCATTTCGCGAGCGACCATACGCCGACGACGACCGCGGAGACGGCGACCAGTCCGATCCCGCCGACCAGCATCGTGAGCCAGCGTGGTTGTCGCGCTATCCATGCGGTCCATTTCCCCACGGCGTGTCGGACGAATTTCAGGAGAGACCTGGCCCAGGCGAACTCGGTGGCCCAAACCCCCAGACCGGCGAAGATGATCAGCCAGCCGGGGCCCGGCAGCGCCAGTAAGACGACGCCGACGATGATCACGACCAGCCCGGTAAGAGCGATGCCGACGCGCCAGATCCGGGCACCGCGGGGTCGCTGGTAAACCCATGACCGCAGGTCCGTCACGTGCCCCGTCAGCCGCTTTACGATGCCGGCAGCCTGCTGTTCCTCCGGTTCCAGATCGGTCAAGACGAGAGGCGCCGCAGCATGGTGGTGGGGGTTGGTCCGATGGTAGGAGCACACGGTAGGGCCTTGGACGTGGCTGCCGCTCCGGCCGCAGGCCAGAGACAGGGCGTTATCTCGGCCCGACGCGGGTCGTTGCCGACGGGGGGAAGGGTCGCCACGGCCTCGGACTTGGTGATCGCGGCCACGAGCCTGGGCTCTGGACAGGGTCGACGCGGCGATCCTCGCGCAACTGCTAGCGGCCGATTACCTGGCGGCAGCGTGGATCCCGGACGTCTCATTGGCGCCATCTGCCAGTGCGGGACGCCCTGCGGGCGGTGGACCGGCACTCAAGCGGCCGATGTCCGCGCGCAGATCGTTGGGCTCGGCGACGATGTCGCGGAGTTGCCGTCAGTCGCTACGCAACATCTGTGTCGCGGAGTCGCCGTCAGTCGCTACGCGCGCACCGAGCACGGATCTGTCATCGCGTTGGCCCACCAAAAGTGGGATGCTTCAGCTGCACCCCGACCTTTGGAGTGGCGATGCCTATTGACGGTTCTCAAGGGCCCGTTCTTCTTTGTTGGGACGGCTCCGCCAGCGCCGGCAGCGCGATCGCGCACGCTGCCCAGCTTCTCGGCGCCGGTCGCCGCGCGATTGTGCTTCTCGCTCATGTTCCAACAGAGGAGCACGGTGGTGTGCTCGCCGGCCCGTCCGGGCCGGATGCTCCGGTCGTTGGACCCGCCGATGCCGAGGACATGCTGGAGGAGGGCGTGCGCATCGCGGGCCAGGCGGGCTTCGATGCCTCGGGGCAACGCATCGCAGCCGACCGCAGGACGGCCGAGATCATTATCGCCGCGGCGCACGAGCATGATGCCTCCTTGATCGTGATGGGTCAGCGGGGACGGTCGGGACTCAAGGCGGCATTGCTCGGTCTCGGCTCAGTCGCGCAGGGCGTGCTCAGCGCCTACGGCGGTCCAGTCCTGCTCGTCGGTCGCGAGGCCGCCGCACCTCCGCAGTCATAGGCATAGCAAGCCGATCAGGCACTCAAGCGAGCAACGGCACCAGCAATAGCGCAACGTCTCGCTTCTGAGACGGGACGATCACCAGCAGCGAGATCGCGCGGGGTGACGAGACGCCGCCTTTCATAGCTACCGCCGGCCTAATCGTGCGTGCGCAGCGCGGGACTACGCGGCTCGCGAGCGTCGAAATCATCAAGACCCGAGACGACCCCCGGCGCGCTGAAGAGAAATCCCTGTCCGCAATCGCAGCCTAGCTCGGTGAGGCGCTCGAGCTGCCCTGGCCGCTCGATTCCCTCGGCGGTGACCGATAAACCGAGCGCGTGGGCAAATTGGATCACAGCCGCGACGATCGAGGCGTCGTCTTCCGACTGGTCAACCAGGGCGATCAGCGATCGGTCTATCTTCACCTGGCTGACTGGGAGGCGGCGTAGCTGCTCCAGGGAGGTGTAGCCGGCGCCGAAGTCGTCGAGCGCGAGGCCGACGCCCGCCGAGGTGAGATCGGCGAGCGAGGCGAAGGCGTCGGGCACCTCGTCGAACAGGATCCGCTCGCTCAGCTCGAGCACAAGCCGCGTCGGGGCCAGGCCCGTCTCGGCGAGGATGGCGGCCGTGTCTTCATGGAGAGTGCCCCGTCGAAGGCGGCCGGCCGAGACGTTGACCGAGACGAGAAGCGGCGGTGGCCACTGACGAGCGTGGCGGCAGGCCTCACCCAGTACCCAGCGATCGATGGCGTCGATCAAACCGGACTCCTCGGCGAGCGGCAAAAAGTCGTGCGGCAAGATCAGTCCCCTGTGTGGGTGGTCCCAGCGTACGAGCGCCTCATATCCCACGAGCCGTCCGCTGACGAGCTCGCGGTAGGGCTGGAACAGGAGACGCAACTGACCGGTTCGCAGACCGCGTCGCAATTCGACCTCCAACTGGTGGCGCCGTGTGACCTCCTGCCCGAGCAGACGTGTGAACGTCTCGACACGTCCTCCACCACGGGCCTTGGCGCGGTACATGGCAGCGTCCGCACTACGCAACAGGTGCTGCACATCCGGTCCGTCCTCGGGGGAAATGGCAACGCCGATGCTGGCGTTGACAGTCAGCTCGTGCCCGCCGATCAGCTCCGGGCCGGTTAAGGCCGAGAGACACTTGTCCGTCACACGGTAGATGTCGCGACGATTCGCTATCTCAGGCAGGAGAATCCCGAACTCGTCACCCCCTAGCCGCGCGAGGGTGTCTTCGTCCCTCAGGCAGCGCCGAAGCCGCTGCGCGACAGCCACGAGCACCTCATCTCCGATCTCGTGCCCGAGACTGTCGTTGATGATCTTGAACCGGTCGAGGTCCAAGAACAGAACCGCCACTGGGGTGTTGTGTCGCTTCGCCATGGCGAGAGCCCGCTCCACCCGGTCGTGAAACAACGCCCGGTTCGGCAACTCGGTGAGCCTGTCGGTGTATGCCAGCCGACGCAGCTCCCGCTCGAGTTCGCGACGCTCGGTGACATCCCGGAACACGAGCACGCGACCGGCTGTGGCACCCCGCGCATCCTCCAACGGGGTCACAGCGAGCTCCATGTCACGCTCGCGCTGGGAGGTGTTGAATTGCAAGTCGTACACCCCTGGGTCCGGGTAGCCAATCGGGTGGGCAAGGTCGGACAGCAGTGCCGCAACCGGCCGGCCGAGCAACTCCCCGGCTCGCGGGCCCATCAGCTGAACCGCCGCGGGATTGAGATCTACCACGTGACCGTGTGCGTCGGCGACGAGAACCGCGTCCCGCATCGTCTCGACGACATGAGTGCGAGCGACTGGACGTAGATCGAGGAGCCGGTATCGCAGGACACCGAGCACCAACACCCACGCCGCCACCGACGCAGCCAGCGGGCTCGGGTCGAGGTGCTGGAAGGGCGGCGCGTTGAAGTCCGTCATCGCGTTTCCGATCAGGGGCAGGCAGATCGCGACCAGCACGGTGATGCTCTGGCGCCAGTAGAGCCGTGAGACACGCATGACGGTGACCAGCAGGATCGCGCTGGCGGTCAAGACCATGGCGTTGCTATAGACGACATGCGGCCAATAGAGCACGCCGGCCTTGACGGTCGGAATCGGCTGCGCTGGCCCCGGCGGATAAACGCGGATGAGGTGGCGCGTTCCTGGAACGGCGAGCAAGACGAGCACGACCAGAGGCTCGATCGTCAGGGCACCCAGAAACAACCGACTCGGCCTGCCGACGCGCCCGGTGTATTGCAGCGCGAACACGAGCCACGCCGCCGGCAACGCCGTGACTCCAACGTATTTCAAAGCGCCCCATAGCTCACGATCGCTCGTCGTCGGCGCCGACAGCTCGAGCGCGTAAGCAAACGACCATACCGCCGCTGCGAGCATCGCGACACACAGGCTGTTCCGACCCGGGCTGCCACGCCGCCGCCAGACGCCGATCGCCGCCGCGACGTCCGCGGCGCCGGCCGCTATCAGGATGGCGGCGTAGAAGGAAACGTGATAGGCCGCTGCTCGCATGGACTAAAGCCGCTTCGCTCCTCGACGTGCATACGCCAGATACCGCGCCGGCGGATGAGAGGCCTCCCGTTGCACGAGATCTACTAGTCGCTCTCCTTTTCCCCAAGTCGACGGTGAAGCTCAAGGCCGAGCCGACATCACTCTAAGACAACTCAGCGCGTCCTGCAGCTATCCGAGCCTCGGTCAATCCGGCGGGTGTGACCCTGAGCCGGGGTCTGATGGCGGTTAGCCCGAAGTTCCTGGTGAGGGGAACTTCGGGTTAGCCGCGTCGACCGAGACCCGGCTGACGTGCGGCGCCTACCGGCGCGGTGCCCGCGCGGCCGCGAGCGCGACAGCCAGCGCTGCTCGGTGTGCCACCGGCCGGCGGCTACCGGTGGCGACATCTACGAACGGGCCGTCGGGAGAAGATCGTCGCGTCCAAGGATGTTGCGCCGAGTTGACCCAGGTGGCTTCCGCCGCTGCGGCGTCCGTGCTGCGTGTGCAGGTTTGCCCCCCACGGTCCCCGTCCGCCGGACGGGCGGCGCGACGTCCTGGCGGCGCCCGGTGAGCGGCTCATCGTTGCCGGCGCGCCGCATGTCGGGCAGTCCACGAGCGCGCTCGGCGCCAATGGTCGGGAACGAACTCGCCGGCTCGTCGCTGGCGGTGTCCCCCGAGGCATTGATGTACGAGGTAGGAGGGTCGCAGGCAAACGGCGGGAAGGTGTGATCATCGGCCACGGCAGCGCCGCACTCGAGATTCGCGCCTCGGCTTCAGGTATTCCGCTCGGCCAACTCATGAGCGAGATCTTCGGCCGCGGGGCCGATGCCTGCGACCGCGCTGCTCGTCAGGCTAACGCCATCGTGTCTGTCCTCCCTCACGCGTTTATCTGAGATCAGGATGGCTGTCGCCACGAGTTCGGGACCGCCCGGGGTCGAGGGAACCGAGTCGGTTCGGTCGGGGTTAGCAGCCGGGGCGTCCGTCCGTCGGATCGAGCCCCGTGTGCTCGAGCCGGTCGGTTTCAGCCGGCGGCGGGCGCGCGCGCCCAGCCCGTCGCTGGCGGTTCAGCGCTATCGGAAGGCTGCTCGCGGTTATGAGCTGTGGACTGCGTTCGGGCAGGCGTACCGTCAGGCGGCGGTTGAGCAGCTCGCACCGGCCTGGGGCAGCACGGTGCTCGATGTGGGGTGCGGGACGGGGTTGAACTTCGCGGGGCTCGAGGAGGCGATTGGTCCATGCGGCCGTCTCATTGGGGTCGACGTCAGCCCCGAAATGCTCGCTCGGGCTCGCGAGCGGGTCGAGAATGAACGGTGGAGGAACGTGACGCTGATCGAAGCCGCCGTTGAGGACGCGGCACTCCCGATTCTGGCCGACGCCGCCCTTATGTCTGCGGTCCACGACATCCTGCGCTCCCCAGCCGCGCTCGCCAACATTGTCAGGCGGGTGCGGCCGGGCGGACGTGTGGTCGCTGCAGGGCCGAAGTGGATCCCGTGGTGGCAGCCGGGGAGCTTCGCGCTCAACAGCTGCGCGTGGCTGCTCAACCAACACTACGTCACGACATTCGAGGGGTTTGACGCGCCGTGGACGCACCTCGCCCGGATCCTCAGCGACCTTGCCGTCGAGGAGCTGTTCCTGGGCGCGGGCTTCATCGCCGTGGGAACCCGGCCCCTCGTCCCGACGCGCCGGGCCCACCGCCGAATCCCGGACCCGCCCTCGGGACCCGTAACGCAACGCCGGCGCGCGACACACGGCGCCGAGGGAACTGATCGAATCGACTCCGGGTCCGCCGACGTAGAAAAGGCGTTAACGAACAGCCACCCGCCAAGCGGTCAAGCACCGTTCGACGCTCAAGAACCGCGTGCATTCGACGCTGATCACGTTCGGGCACCAGCGGCACATGGCGGACCTGTTCGGCCTCGCCGGCCGCAGACTGCTCAAGCAGCTTGAGATCCCTGAGCCGCGGCGCTCGCACGTCAACGCCAGCCTCGTGCTGATCGACGATCTCGAGCCCCGGATAGCTCAGATCGCCAAGGATCTCCGTCGCTCCGGTGCCGATCACCGGTACGTCCCGATCCTGATGAGCGCCTCGGGGCTCGGGTGGATCACCTCGTTCACGGTGGCGCTCAGGCTCGTGACCAAGCGGGCCGCGAGCTCGGCACAGCCATCTCCACCAGCCGGTGGCCACCGCCGGTGGCCCAAGGCCGGTTACGTCTTACCTCCGGCGCCTTGCTTCACTTGTTCAGGAGGTCCTTGTAAGCACCGTGCACAGCGGTGAGGCGCAGCCGTCGCGAGCCGCCCCACAAATTGAACACCGCCCGCAGGTGTGGCTTATCGACGATGACGACGGGGTTGCGTGACTCGAGCGACCTGACGATGGCTTTGGCAAGATAGTCGGGCGACATTGCCTTCTCCGGGGGGACACCAGCTGTCGGTCCCCACCGGTGCTCTTGATCGAGCTGATCGGTGCGAACGTCGCCGGGGCAGACGGCGCACACCCGGAGACCGGTGCCGGCCAGCTCGTGCCAGAGGACCTCTGCAAGTCCAACGAGCGCAAACTTGCTCGTGCAGTAGGACGCATACGACGGGCCTCCGAACAAGCCCAACTCGGACGCGACGAGCACGATCCTCCCGTATCCACGCTCGCGCATTCCAGGGAGGACCCGCTGCGTCAGCCACAGCGCCGCCCCCACGTTGACCCGATAGCTGGCCTCGAAGTCCTCGACCCTGACGTCGCTCACGAAGTCCCGGCGAAGAACCCCCGCGTTGCTGACCAGCACATCCACAGGACCAAGCGCGTCCTCAACCTCCTCAACGGCGCGTACACACTCCCGTGGCTCGGCTAGATCCGCCGCCACCGCATAGCAGGAATCACCCAGGTCAGCCACGACCGACTGCAGCCGCTCGAAATCCCGCGCGATGAGACCCACCCGGGCCCCCTCCTTGTGAAAGCGCATCGCGGTCGCCAACCCGATACCCCTCGACGCGCCCGTAACCAGCACTGTCCGTCCACTGAGACGTGCCATCACCCCACACTCCTCAACGCAGTTGATCCCCGGCCACGAACCGGACGCCAAGACGCAGTCTGCCAGAGAAGGCCGGACGTGAGCCTGCGTCCTTTAGAGTCCGGCTCGAGGTGTCGCGCAACACCGATCCGATCGCGGCCGTTCTCGCTCGCATGAGCGCAATCGCGAGTGAGCTTCCTGCCGCCGACGGTGTGGCGCGGTTCAACCACCTGTACCTCGAGGAGACAGTGGCGGTCGATACCGCCACTCGCAGCGCGGGATTCGAAGACCCCGGGTTCATCAGTGGTTTGGATGCCGTCTTTGCCGGCCGGTACTTCGCCGCCGTAGACGCCTCCCGCGCCGCTACGCCGGTCGGCCGTAGCTGGGCGCCCCTGTTCGCGTCGCGCAGCGACCCGCGCATCGCGCCGATCCAGTTCGCCCTCGCCGGCATGAACGCTCACATCAACCACGATCTTCCGCTCGCGCTCGTGTCGACGTCCGAGGCGCGGGCAGTCGTGCTCAATCGGAATTCACCTCAATACCGCGACTACCTCAAGATCAACGACACCATCGCTGCCACCGAGGCTCGGGTCAAACAAGAGTTCCTCACCGGCATGGTGGGTGTCGCGGACGCGATCCTCGGGCGCATCGACGACGTGATTGCGATCTGGAGCATCACGGAGGCCCGGAACGCGGCGTGGACGAACGCCGAAGCTCTGTGGGCCCTGCGCGATCATCCGGACCTGACCGCGGCGTTCGAAGACACACTCGACGGCACAGTTGGGTTCGCGAGCCGCGGCCTGCTCGTCCCCACGCTTCCCGACGCGTGACCCGATCTTGCCGCCGCCTACGCCGCGTCTCGCGCCGGCTCGTAGGTGAGGATCAGGACGCTCTCGCCGACGGCCCTCGAATCGACAAGTCGCACAGTCTTCCTGTCGCTCGTCGCCCCGAATAGGCGCTTGCCCGCGCCGAGGACAACCGGGAAGACCATCAGGCGCACCCGAGATGCTCGAGCAGCGCGGGTCCATGTCGCCCGAGAAGTACGACCGCGCGACGGCGGGTGGGGCACCTTCTTTCACCGCATGCAGGAGCGCCTCGGCGACGCCTGACAACGCCGGCCAAGCTCCTACCCGTTGAGAACGCGCGCCTTCTCGGCGGCGAATTCCTCCTCGGTCAGGATTCCCTGGGCCTTGAGATTGGCCAGGTCCTTGAGCTTGGCGATGCGCTCATCCTCAGGGTTGGGCACCGGCGCCGCCGGCTGGCTGTACTCCGGTTGCTGGGCGTACTGCGGTTGCTGGTACTCCTGCGCCTCCTGCTCGCCCCACTTGTTGTACTGATGGCGAGCGACGCGATTTGAAACCGCAGTCCATGTTCCGGCAGCGACGGCAGTACGGGCCATTCCGCGCAGCAGTCCCGGCATCTCGTCTCCTTCCCTTAAGCCGCTGCCTCGGCAGCGTCGAGCGCTTCGATGAGGTCCTGTACGCCAACTCGATGGTTGGCGATGAGCACGCCGCCGTTGCGACGGACGGCGCTGATGAACGGAGCGGCCCAGCGATTCTCATAGACGATCATGGCCGCGGCGCTGCCGGGCTCGATCTCGGCGGCCGCCTGCGCTACGTCCTCGTCGCCCAGTAGGCCCGTGGTCGCGCCGGCGAAGACGGCCAGGTCACCGACCGTGTCCTGATCGAGATCGGCAAAGTCGAAGCCCGAGAACGTGCCGTCGGCCTCTTTGCGCACGAACAATGCATCGAGCACGCGAATGATGCCGCGGTCGACGAGGTCGAGGAGAATCGGGATTGCCTCGCCGCTCATCGGCGCTCCCGCCGGATAGCCGATTACGACCACGTCGATCGGGCCGAACGCTTCTTCGGTGCCTTCCATACGGGAACCTCCACTCACAGGTTGCTCGAATCAGCGGCCGAGGCAGTAGATCACGCACGTCGCGCGACCGCATCACCCGGACCGGATGAAGCCGTCCCCGGAAGCGGCGGCTGGGCCGGCGGATACTGCAGCGCGCCGGACGGGCCGACCACGGCGACATCGGTCAGTACGTGCGCGGCCCGCCGTTCGCCGACGCCGAGGTGCTCGACTCGCCAGCCGCGCACGACGAGCGCATCGGCGATCAGGCGGCGATGGCAGCGCCACCAAACCGCCTCGGCGCACATGATCGCGGTAGGGCGCTCCCGCGCCCCCGTCTCGAGGTCCGCCAGCGCCCGCTGGAACTCGGGCGAGGCCATGTGATCGGCATAGCCCCGGAACGCCGTCTCGCGCCAGCCGCCATTGGGTGAGCCCGGCGCCGGCGAGCGCCTGCCTCCGAGTCCGGGCAGGTGCTGATAGCGGACCCCGGCGGCGGGAAGCCAGGCCGCCAGCGCGGCGCGATTGAACTGTGGATGGCGCCGTGAGCTCGGAAAGCTCCTGACGTCCGCGACCAGCCTCACCTCGGCTTCGCGCAGCAGCGCGAGCAGCTCCTCGGAAGAGCGCGTCGAGTGCCCGACCGTGTAGATGGTCATGCGCCGGTGGTCTTGGGCAAGCCGTCGACGGCCAGCCGCTGGTTCTTGTACCCGAGCTCGTCAGTGATCTCACGGCCCAGCCACGCGGGCGCGATGAATGCCGCGGCGGCGGCCTCGGAGTCGAATTCCACCTCGGCGGTGACGAGACCGCTCAGGTCATCGCGGTAGACGTCGAGTTCGATTCGGATCCCGTTCGCGGAGGAGATCAGGTAGCGCCGCTTGCGGATCCGGCGGCCCACCGTGAGCGGCCACAGCGAGCGGAACCTGCGCTCGTCGATCTCGATCTCCTCCTCCAGGCGGACCTCGGCGCCCCCTGATTTGATGGTGAGGAACGAGCGGCCGCCGTAGCTGCGGATCCGTACCTCGACGCCCTTCTCGGTGATGGCGATGTAGCCCTGGTCGACATCAGCTGCGGGATAGGCGTGCAGGTCGGCGGGGGGCCGCTCGACCAGGAACTTGCGCTCGATCTCAATACCCGCCGGCATCGCTCCTCGAGCCAGATTCCTCGATGTACTTGAACACTCAACCCCCCTTGCTCACCACCACTTGCGCTCGCGCGCGCGGCCGGTCCCCCGCGTGCGATCGAGTCCGTCGAGCGCCACGAGGTGCTCATCGGAGAGGGCGAAGTCGAAGATCTGCGCGTTCTCCTCGATCCGTGCCCGATGCGTCGACTTGGGGATCACGGGGATCTCACGCTGCACGCACCAGCGCAGGAGCACCTGCGCCGGCGTGCGCCCGACCTCGCCCGCGATCCGCGTGATCGTCTTATTCGTCAGATGGCGGCCGGTCCCGAGTGGGCTGTAGGACTCGAGCACGACGCCGCTTCGCTCGCACGATTCGAGCAGCACCCGGCGATACTCGAACGGGCTGAACTGAACCTGGTCGACCGCGGGCGCGACGCTCCCGGCGGCGATCACCTGCTCGAGCTCGTCGACGGCGAAGTTCGAAACCCCGATCGATCGCGCGAAGCCGAGCTCGCGCGCGCGCTCCATCCCGGGCCAGGCCCAGGTGGGGCCACCCTGGGGCCAGTGGATGATGTAGAGGTCGACGTGGTCCACCCCGAGCCGGCGCAGGCTTCGCTCGGCCTCGCCGGCGGGATCGCGGTGGCGCGGATAGAACTTGGTCGTGATGAAGACCTGCTCGCGGGGAATACCACTCTCGCGCAGGGCCTGACCGACGCTCTCCTCGTTGCCGTAGGCCTGAGCCGTGTCGATGTGGCGATAGCCGAGCTCGAGCGCCCAACGCACGGCGCTGACACATTCGGCCCCGTTCGGCACCTGCCACACGCCGAGGCCGAGCAGCGGAAGCTCGTTGCGGTCGGCGAGCCGGCGGACGCGAGAGTCTTCGCGCGACACCGCCCGCAGCCTAGGCCGGATCCACGGAGCTGTATGGATCGTCCTCGCCGCGAACGTCGCGGTAGCGGCGATCGAACAGCTCGAGCACGGAGGTCACGTCGGACGGGCCGTGCAGGCTGCGGCTGACGCCGGAGGACTCGGGAGTCGTCACGGCCGGCTCGGCGTCGCCATGCTCGATGAGCTCGTCGTGCTCGGGCTCCAGCACCGGCAGCTCCGCCACGCCGCGGTCGCGGTAGAGCAGCCCGAGCTCGGAGTGCTCGTAGCGGACCACCGCCGCGCCGTCCCCCCGGCGTTCGATGCGCACGCCGGGCCACGTCGCCAGCTCGTTGGCGACCTCGTCTACGAACGCGGATGCTTCGGGCACAAGGCGATCGTATCCTGCTCGCGGGCCGGGCGGCCTTGACGGCTCCACGAGCTCGTGCATAGGCTCGCGCCAACGACAAACGGAGGTGGACGACCATGTCCAGCGATGCGATGGCCGGCAAGCCCGAGGCAGGAACGGCCGCAGCCGGCGCAGTGGATCTCGCCGACGCGTCACGGCGGCTGCTCGAGGAGACGTTCAACACCGGCAACTTCGGTCTCGTCGACCAGTTCGTTGCTGGGGAGGCGGTCAACCATGACCCTGCCCTTCCGGCTGGGTTGCGCGATCTACGCGGGCCTGACGCCTTCAAGCGCATAGTGTCGATGTACCGGGCGGCGTTTCCGGACCTGCGAATGACAGTCGACGACGTTATCGCGACCGGCGACAAGATCGTCTTGCGCTGGCACAGCGACGGCACGCACCGCGGCAAGCTCGCGGGGCTTGCCCCGACGGGCGTTCGCGGCTCCGTCACTGGTATCAGCATCGACCAGTGGAACGACGGCAAGATCGTCGAGACGTGGGCGGAATGGGACAACTTCGGTCTGGCGCGCCAGCTCGGCGCCGCGCCGCCCGAAGGTAGCGTCGGCGAGAGGATCGGCCTGGGAGTGCAGCAGCTGATGGCGCGGTGGATGCGCAGGAAGAACCCGGGCTAGTCCTGGCCGAGATCGTCGGCCCTGAATCCGGAGCGGTCGGCCGCGCAGGTTGGTGTCGATCAGCGGACCGCGCCTGCGCCTCACCCGACTGCTCGGCGAATCTCGCCAACCGAGACGTGGCTCTCCGCGCGCTCGATCAGGCATTGGTACTCGGCGGCTGCGTATTCCTCGCGGTCGAGCGCCGCCGAGTACGCGGCGAACGCCAGCGCCCGCTCTTCGCGCGCGGCACCGAGCCACTTGCGATAGGCGGCCTCGACCGCGGCAGTCTCCTCACGCCACGCGATGTAAGCGTCTAGAGCGGCGTCGACGAGGATGCTCGAAGGCAGCGAGGCGACCGGGGACCGTTTCATGTTCATAGCGATCAGCTCCGGAGGTAGGGTGAGGGCATCACGGGAGTACGACTCGTGGTAGTAGCTAGGCTTTGTTGATGTAGACGCATGCGTCGGCCAATCCTTCCAGCCTCTCCGTCCGCGGCGGGGCTGGAAGATTTGGCCAGGCACACGCGTCCCGAACAGCGAGGATGTCCGCGCGCCTACAAATCGAGTCCTCCGCTCCGGACGCGAGGACGGTCCGGTCGCGGCCGGCCCGGCGCGGCGAGGGTCCAGCCGCCGTGGCGGCGGCACGCGTAGACCGCGGGGGAGCGCTCGTGGGCGCGCTGGGGCTGGCCTGGTCGCTGTTCGTTGTGTTCCGGCTGACGCGGACCTGGCGGGTGACGCCGGCCGCGAGATCGCACCGCATCTCGCTCTTGGGCCACGAGCTGACCTATCCAACGGCCAACGCGGCCGCGGTGGTCGTGGTCGCGGTCGCGCTGCTGGGCCTCGTGGTCATCGTGATGACGGTCGTCGGCGTGCTGCGCGAGCTGGCCGCGTCCAGGCGCCTGCACCGTTGGCTGCGCGACCGCGAGCCCCGGACGCTCGGGGATTGCCTGGTGATCGACGACGAGCGTCCCCGCGCCTTCTGCGCCGGGCTCATGAGACCGCGCGTCTACGTATCGAGCGGAGCGGTGGCGCTGCTTGACGAAAGCGCAATCCATGCGGTGCTGGCCCACGAGCGCCGTCACGCGCGTCGGCGTGACCCCTTGCGCCTGGCCACCGGCCGCGTGATCGCGCGCGTGCTGTTCTTCCTCCCCGGGCTAAGCGAGCTCTCGGCCCGCCAGCGGACGCTGACGGAGCTGAGCGCGGACGAGAGCGCGATCGTCTCGGCGCCCGGTAACCGACCGGCGCTGGCGCGCGCCATGCTTGCCTTCTCCGAGCAAACCCATCCGGAGGCCCCGGCCGGCATCGATCCGGAGCGCGTCGATCACCTGCTCGGCGAGCCGCCCAGCTGGGCGTTTCCTCTGCTCCTGTTTGCCCTCGCTGTGTCGGTGCTCGGGTTGCTCGCGGCGGTCGCTGCGCTGGTCGGCTGCGTGGCAACCGGCTCAGCCAGCTTGGCAGCGCCGTTCCTGTCGCGGCAACCGTGCGTGGCGGTGCTGGCCGCGATCCCCGCTCTCCTCGGGATGGGCACCCTCGCACTCAGGAGGCGTCTCAGCGCGAGGCTATCCTCCCGACCCAATGGCACGCGCCCGGTCACCGAAGGTGCCGCCCGCCCTGCACGAACTCGAGGCGGAGATCATGGAGGAGGTCTGGCGACACGAGGGACCGACGACGGTCAAGCTCGTCATGGATGCCCTCAACCGCCAGGCCAAGCCGCCCCGCGCGTACACCACCTACTCGACGGTCATGCGCCGGCTTGACGACAAAGGCCTCCTGAAGCGACGGCGAAGTGGGCGCTATGACACGTACGAGCCGACCCTCACCCGCGAGGAGTACCGGGAAAGGCGAGCCGGCGCGGAGGTCCGTGGGCTCGTTGACCAGTTCGGCGACGTTGCTCTGGCGCATTTCGCCCGGAGCCTGTCCAGCCTGGATCCGGCCCAGCAGCGCCGGCTGCGCCGCCTGGCGAACGAGAAGTAGGGCGCGGCACGGGCGCCGTCGCGCCTTCGACGGCGCGGCGCGAGCGCCGGCGCACCTTCGAGGTCGTGGCGCGGCCTTCCGGTGGGCCGGCGCACCTTCGAGGGCGCGAGCCTCCGACGGCCGGCGCGCTTCTGGGAGCACGAGCCGCGCCGGCCCCGGTCGGAGGAAGATCGGCGTGGTAACCCGATCTACTATGTCGTATAGTAGAAGGGCCGTCTCACCGGGTCCCTCTGGAGGTGAGAACCCCCGCCGATCTCATACTTTCGGCTGAGGCCCAGGTCCATCCGCGCGGCCGATGCGCAAACGCACGCGCCGGGTGATCCTGATTGGCATGCGAACTACACATGCCAATCCAGACAACGGCGCGCCGGCGGTGCAGATCGCGGAGCGCGGCGCGCCGGCGGTGCAGACCGTCGGGCTGACCAAGCACTTCGGCCACCGCGCCGCAGTGGACGACGTCAGCCTGACCGTCCCCCGAGGGACCGCGTACGGCTTCCTCGGTCACAACGGCGCCGGCAAGACCACGCTCATCCGGATGCTGCTCGGGCTGACCCGGGCGAGCGCCGGAAGCGCCATGGTGCTGGGCCTTCCGGTGCCGGCGCAGCGCGCGCGGGCGCTGGCGCGGGTCGGGGCGATCGTCGAGGAGCCGTCGTTCTATCCGCACCTAACCGGGCGGGAGAACCTGATGGTCGCGGCCGCCATCCGCGGACCGCAGACCCGTACGCGGATCGACGAGGTGCTCGACAGGGTCGGCCTCGAGAACCGGGCGGGCGACCGTGTGGGGACGTACTCGCTGGGCATGCGCCAGCGCCTCGGCGTAGCGCGGTGCCTCCTGTCCGATCCCGAACTGCTGATCCTCGACGAGCCGATGAACGGGCTCGACCCCGGGGGGATGCTCGACATGCGGCGGATGATCCGCACCCTGGTCGAGGAGGAGGGACGCACCGTGTTCATCTCCTCCCATCTGCTCGACGAGGTCGAGAAGACCTGCGACGTGGCGGCGATCATCGACGGCGGCCGCGTGATCGCACAGGGACCGATCGACGAACTGGTTGCCGACGGGGCCGGCGAGCTGGTCATCGAATGCGAGGACCTCGAGCGGGCCACGGCGCTGCTGGCGGATGACACCGGCGTGCGCGAGCTACGCCGCGAGCACGGCGCGCTGCGGATGCGGCTGCTCACCCCCGAGCAGGCGGGCGAGGTCAACGCACGGTTGGTCGCGGCCGGCGTGATCGTCACGCGGCTCGAGCCGGTGCGCCACAGCCTGGAGGAGCGGTTCCTGGAAATGACGACGCGGTTGGAGGTGGCGGCATGAGCCGCGAGTTGACGGTGGCACGGCAGATGATCTGGGCGGACCTGCTGCGGTTGCGCAAGAAGCGCGGGTTCATGGCGCTGGCGCTGGGCGTGGTGCTCGGTCCGATGCTGATCGCGATCGGCTACAACGTGATCGAGCATGCATCGAACCCCGCCGCCCATGGACCGGCTGGCGGGTTGCACCACTACGGCCAGCTGCTGGACATGCTGGGCGTGTTCATGGGACCGGTGGCGGCGGTTCTGATCGGCGCTGAGGCGGGCGCGGGCGATCTGGCCGCCGGCGTGTTCCGCGACAACGTGCTCACGGGCCGCTCGCGGTTTGCGCTGTTCTTGGCGCGCATTCCGGCGGCACTCGCCGTGACCTTCGCGGTCATCGGCCTGGGCTACGCGGTCGGACTGGCCGTTACGTTCGGCTTCGCCGGCGGGCTGCCGACCCCCAGCCTGTCGCTGATCCTGGAGTCGGCGGCATGGCTGGCACTGGCCAACGGGCTCGTGTGCGTGATCGCGATCGGGCTCGCGACGCTGACCGGCTCGCGGCCCGGGACGATCACTGCGCTGATCGGCTGGGAGCTCGTGCTCAGCCCACTGCTGCTCCAGGCGCGTTCGCTCGGGTCGCTGCGCACCGGGCTCCTGGACGGCGTGCTGGTGTTCCTCAAGCCGGGCCCGCCCAGCGGCGCCCCGTTGATCTCGATGTCGATCGCGGTGGCCGTGGTGGTGACCGTGGTGTGGCTGCTCTTCCTGCCGGCGCTGGGAGCGTGGCGGACGCAGACCCGAGACGCCTGAGAACCGGAGTTACTCTCCGGGCATGTCGCAGATCTCCACAAGAGCGGCGGCGGTGCGCGATGCGATCCGCCGCCATCCGTGGTGGACGGATTTGCTGCTGGCGCTGTTCCTCACGGTGATCTCGGTCGCTTCGGCGGTTGTCGCTCGCACCCGCTACGGCCACTCCGTCCCGGTTCTGGAGGTAATCCTCGTCCCGTTCACAACCGCTCCCATCGCGCTGCGCCGCTATCGACCGCTCGCGGTTCTCGCCGTCACGGTCTCCGCCGCGGTCCTGGTATTGATCCTGACGAGCCAGGCGCAGTTCCCGGTCGGCGTGCTCGTCGCTCTCTATACGGTGGCGTCGCGGTGCGCACGGCCGGTTTCGATACGCGCCGCCGAATGGGTGGCCGTGCCGATCACGGTGGCGGTGACCGTCAACAACGGGCCGCAGTTCGGGCGGGTGATCCCGGAGCTGGCGGTGTTCGCGATCGCCTGGGTGTTGGGCGACAACATCCGCACCCGCCGGGCGTACCTGGCCGAGCTCGAGGCCCGGGCGGCCCGGCTTGAGCGCGAGCGCGAGGAAAAAGCAGACCGCGCAGTCGTCGAGGAGCGAACCCGCATCGCGCGAGAGCTGCACGACGTGATCGCCCACAACGTGAGCGTGATGGTCGTGCAGGCCTCGGCCGGCGAGGAGCTGTTCGACAGCAATCCGCAACGCGCCCGCGAATCGCTATCTGCGGTTGCGTCGACCGGCCGGGCTGCGTTGGCCGAGCTGCGCCGGCTGCTGGGAGTGATCCGCACCGAAGAGGAGAGCGCGGGCGCGGCATATGCGCCGCAGCCTGGGATCGAGTACATCGAGGAGCTGGTGCGCCAGGTGCGGGAGACCGGGCTGGCGGTCCAGCTGTCGGTGCTGGGCGAGCCGCGCGATTTGCCCGAGGGGGTTGGGTTGTGCGCCTACCGGATCGTGCAGGAGGCACTGACCAACACCCTCAAGCACGCCGACGCCTCGCAAGCCCAGGTCAGCGTGCGCTACGTGGCGGATGCACTCGAGCTCCAGGTGCTCGACGACGGGCACGGCCCGGCACCCGTGAACGGGGAGAGCTCGGGCCACGGGTTGATCGGAATGCGCGAGCGGGCGGCGCTGTTCGGCGGTGAGCTGTCTACGCGCTCGCGTGGCGGATACGGTTACGAGGTACGAGCCCGAATCCCGTTCGAGGCGCCGGCGCGATGAGCATCCGGGTTCTGATCTGCGACGACCAGGCGCTCGTCCGCGCCGGGTTCCGAGCCATCCTCGAAGCCCAGCCCGACATCGAGGTAGTCGGCGAGGCCGACAATGGGGCCGAGGCGGTGGCGCTGGCGCAGCGCCGCTCGCCGGACGTGATCCTGATGGACATCCGCATGCCCGTCCTCGACGGCGTCGAGGCGACGCGGCGGCTGGTCACCGGCGGCTCGCCGGCACGGATCCTGGTGCTGACCACCTTCGACCTCGACGAGTACGTGCACGCCGCGATCCGCGCGGGGGCAAGCGGCTTCCTGCTCAAGGACGTGACGCCGGCCAAGCTGCTCGAGGCGATCCGGATCGTCGCCAGCGGCGACGCGCTGCTCGCGCCATCGGTGACGCGCCGACTGCTCGAGCGGTTCGCCGCCACCCTGCCCCAGCGCGACATATCCGCCGAGGCGCTGGACGGCCTCACCGCGCGCGAGACCGAGGTGCTGCGGCTGCTCGCCGCCGGCCTGTCCAACGCAGAGATCGCGGCCGAGCTGGTGCTCAGCGAGGCGACGGTCAAGACGCACATCTCCAGCCTGCTGCGCAAGCTCGGGCTGCGCGACCGGGTCCAGGCGGTGATCCTGGCCTACGAGACCGGGCTGGTCACGCTGGGTGGCGCTCAATAGCCGAGCGCGCACCCGTCCTTGCGTGCGTCCGAGCCACCGAAGAGCGTGCCGTTGCTAAGGATGATGGCCTGGCCGCCGCCGAACGGGCTGCGATCAGAGCCTCGGCGCAGCTCGAAGCCGAGCCCGGCCAGCTCGCCGGCGCGGTCCCACAGCGGGTCCTCCAGGCTGAGCGTGCGGCCGTCGATGCGAAAGCGCGCATGGTCGAGCGCCGCCTGCGGATCGCCCGGGCCATCTCCCCGGCGCATCAGCGAGCAAAGGAACTGCACGTGCGACTGGGCCTGGATCATGCCGCCCATCAGCCCGAACGGGCCGACCAGGTCTTCGCCACGAGTGAGCATGCCCGGGATCAGCGTGTGGTAAGGCCTGGTGCCCGCGACCACCTCGCCCTGGACGGCGAACCCCGCGGCGCGGTTGTTCAGGACTATTCCGGTGGCGCCGGCCACCACGCCCGAGCCAAACGAGTCATAGAGGCTCTGGAGCAGCGACACGGCCATCCCGTCGCCGTCGACGACGCACACGCATACGGTGCCGCCCGCCGGCTCGGCCACCGGCCCGGGAAGCTGCGACCGCCGGGCATGGATGTGCTCATCGGCGAGCAGACCGGTGACGTCGGCCCCGTCGCGCACGGTGGCCATCGCGTCCTCCAACGCGAGGGCCACGGCAAGGACCTGCTCGCGCAGGCCAGCCTCGCGCTCGCCCGGGCCCAGGATCGCGAGCGCCTCGAGCGCCGCCACGCCGTGGGTCGGCGGCGGCAGCTCGGCCACCTGGAGCCCGCGATAGGTGCCGAGGAGCGGCTCCACCCAAGCGGGCCGGTAACCGGCAAGGTCCTCGAGCGTCAGCCACGTGGCGGCGGCGATCGCCTCGGCCGGAGGTCCCGTGTACAGGAACTGAGGCCCGCGTGTGGCGATCCCCTCGAGCGTCGCGGCGAGCTCGGGGAGCCGGTAATGCCCGCCGAACGCCGGAGGAGGGCCGAACGCCGCCGGCGCCCGGGGACTGGCGCGCCAGATCCGGGCGCAGTTGAAGCCTGCGGGCAGGCCGGCGCCGGCGAGTTCGACGGCGGGTCGCAGGCAGCGCTCGAGGCCGCTTCGGCCAAAGCGCCGGAGGAGCTCATGCCATCCGGCGACCGCCCCCGGGACGTCCACGGAATGCGGTCCGTGCGCGTCCGGCGGCTCGGGCGGAGCGGCCCGCGGTGCCGGACCGGCGGCGTCGAGGGCGTGCAACGCGCCGGACGGCTCGCGCACGATCGCGAACAGGTCGCCTCCCACTCCCGTGGCATGCGGCTCGGCCACACACAGGATCGCCGCCGCGCAGACGGCCGCGTCGACCGCGGTCCCGCCCTCGCGGAGGACGTCCAGAGCGCCGAGCACGGCCAGCGGCTGGCTGGTGGCGACCATCGCGTGCGCCGCGACGGCCGCCGCCCGCCGCGGCGAGTGGGAGAACGCCACCTAACTATCCGTACTGCTCGAGCGCATAGCGGAGCAGGCCGCAGGCCTCAAGCCGCCTCGGTCGGCGCCCGGAATCAGCCCGACAGTGTGCAGCTCGTCGAAGGCGATCGTGTAGCCGTTGGCGAACGTGAACGGCGTGGCGTCCGCGCCGCAGTTCGCGCAGCGAATCGCCTGGGGCCCGATCCCCTCGATCCGGGTGTCGGGCCACCCGGCTCCGCAGCCCGGGCACACCGGCGCACAGGACGGGTCGCCGTTGAAGCGTCCCTCCATCGGCTGGTCGGTGCCCGATGCGGTGGCCAGCGAGGTGACCTCGATGTCCTTGATGCGCACCGCGATCGCGTCGCCCACCTCGGCGCCCGCCACGGCCACCGGCTGGGCCACTTCGTGGCCGCCGCGGATGGCCGGAGTGATCATCGCCCGGATCCTACGCCGGTGCCCGACGGCGGTAAAGCCGAGGCTGCTCAGGTCCCGGTCGGGCCGAAGCGCTCGGTCCTGACCCGGCTTGGGGCGTGCCCGATCTCGACCAGCCACTGCGCCGCCCCCTCGACGAACCCGGTCGGGCCGCAGACGTAGATGATCGGGCGGCCTTCGGGCGCTCCGGCCACGTCGGCGAGCAGCTCGCGGGTGATCCTTCCGGTGTGGCCCATGAACTCCTGCGGCCATGCGCGCGTGAGGGCAAAGCGGACCTCCGCCTGGTCGTGGTGCGTGGAGTAGCCGACCAGCTCGTCTCGGTAAATCACCTCGCTCCAGGAGCGCGAGGAGTACAGGAGGTGCACGGGCACCTCGCGGCTGGTCGTGACCCAGTGGCGCAGCATCGATCGCAGCGGCACGACGCCCGACCCGCCGCCGATCAGCACGAGCGGCCCGCCGAGCGACTCCTCCCAGACGAAGTAGCCGCCGATCGGGCCGCGCAGCTCGAGCTCATCGCCTGCGCGCAGCACATCGACCAGGTAGGGCGAGACCTCCCCGTCCTCGAGGCGCTCCACGGTCAGCACGACGTGCTCGTCCTCGGGGGCCGAGGCGATCGAGTAGCTGCGCTGGGCCTGATAGCCGTCCTCCGCGGTCAGGCGCACGTCGACGTGCTGACCGGCGCGGTGCCCGGCCGAGCCGGGCAGCTCGAGCACCAGGCTGGTCACGCGCGTGGTCTCCGGCACCAGCTCTGCCACGGTGCCGATTTGCCAAGTCAGTCGCCCTGGTAGCGCTGCTCGAGCCACGGGTCGCCGCGGTTGTGGTAGCCGTAGGTCTCCCAGAAGCCCGGCTCGTCGTCGAGCGTCAGGGTCAGCCCGCGCACCCACTTGGCGCTCTTCCAGAAATACAGGTGGGGGACCAGGAGCCGCGCGGGGCCGCCGTGCTCGGGTTCTAGCGGCTCGCCGTCGTACTCGTAGGCCACCCAGGCCTTGCCGCCCCTGAGGTCTTCGAGCGGCAGGTTGGTCGTGTAGCCGCCGTCGCTCCACGCGGTGAGGTAATCGGCGGGGGTCTCGACGCCCTCGAGCAGGGTGTCGACCGAGACGCCCTTCCAGGCCGTGTCCAGCTTGGACCACTTGGTCACGCAGTGGATGTCCACGGTGACCGTCTCCGCGGGAAGGGCCGTGAACTCCTCCCACGGCCACGACACTGACTCCTCCACCACCCCATCGATCAGGAAGCTCCACTCATCCAGCGGGGTGTGCGGCGTGGGGCCGGCCGACAGTACCGGGAAGCCGCGTTCGGAGTACTGCCCGGGCGGCAGCCGCGACGGATCGGCCGTCGGCCGGCGCCGGCCGGTGAAGCCGCGCGAGATGGGCGACATCAGCTGCCCAGTGGCCGGCCGTGCGCCTCGACGATCGCGTGCCCGAACTGGACGCGGATCATCCACAGCTGCTGCTCGAGCGCGCGCACGACCTCGATCAGCACGTCCTGGGAGGCGGCGTCGATCTCGCCCATCCGGTCCATCCGCTCCCGGATGCGCTCGGCGACGTCGGCCAAGCGGCCGCTCAGCTCGCGGACCACGACGTGGTCCTCGATCGCGCCACGCTCCAGCCGCGCCAGGCCGGTGTCGGAAGCGACCGTCGCGCTCTGAGCGTCCGGGAAGTAGCCGATCGCGACCGCGCGCTCGGCGACCACGTCGGAGAGCTCCCGCCACGAATCGACGAGCTCGTCGAGCTGCTCGTGAAGCGGGCGGAACAGCGGGCCTACAACGCTCCAATGCAGCTGCTTGCCGACCAGGGCCAGGTCGACCAGCTCGACGAGCGTCGCCTGCAGCTGGTTGCCGACCTCATCGCGCTGATGCTCGCCGAGGGCGGGAAGGTGGGCTTGTGTCGCTGATGCCATATCCGTCTCCCAGTCAGAGGTTGTGCGACCGGCGCTCCTCCCCGCAGGGTTCAGCTTAGTCGTCGGCAGCGGGCGATTTGAAGTGGTTTCTCCTCCCGGTTGACCTAACGCGCGAGAATGAGACTGTGACCGACGCGCACGAGCCCTCGCAGACGCGGCCATCCCCGAGCGAGAAGGGAGGACCCGCCGTGCCGATGCCGCGGGACCAGCGCGGCTGGCGGGTGGCACCGGCGCCCGACGGCCGCGGCCTCCCCGACGAGCACAAGCCGCCGCCTCCTCACCGGTTGCGCGGCTTCTGGATCTTCTTCGTCGCGTTGCTCGCGCTCAACTGGATCTTCGTCCTGGCCTTCCAGCCCGGCGCGCAGCCACGGGTCAAGGTGCCGTTCAGCCCGTACTTCCTGGATCAGGTCGCGGCCGGTCAGGTGGTATCGATCTCCTCGAAGTCCGGCACGATCGACGGCACCTTCAAGACCAAGGTCAAGTATCCGCCGAACGACGAGAAGGCTACGCCGAGCACCCTGTTCGCCACCCAGGTCCCGTCGTTCTGGAACACCAACGCCCTGACCACCGAGCTCAAGGACCAGAAGGTCACGGTCAACGCCCAGAATCCCAACCCGGGGACCTCGCTCCTGGCCGAGCTGCTGCTCGGCTTCGGGCCCACGCTGCTGCTGTTCGCCGCGATCTACTTCATCGCGCGTCGCGCAATGGCTGCAGGCGCAGGCGGCTTAGGCGGCCTGGGCGCGTTCGGACGCTCGCAGGCGCGGCGGGTCGATCCCGAGAAGATCCGGGTCACGTTCGACGACGTTGCCGGGATTGACGAGGCGAAGAGCGAGCTAACCGAGATCGTCGACTTCCTCAAGACCCCCGAGCGCTACCAGCGCCTCGGCGGCCGTCCTCCACACGGTGTGCTCCTGTACGGGCCGCCCGGCACCGGCAAGACGCTGCTGGCGAGGGCAGTGGCCGGCGAAGCGCACGCCGCGTTCTTCTCGATCGCCGCGTCGGAGTTCATCGAGGCAATCGTCGGGGTCGGCGCTGCCCGTGTTCGCGACCTGTTCGCCAAGGCCAAGGAGGCGGCGCCGGCAATCATCTTCATCGACGAGCTCGACGCGATCGGCCGCTCGCGGCAGGGGTCGATCTCGGTGACCGGCGCCAACGACGAGCGCGAGCAGACGCTCGACCAGATCCTCACCGAGATGGACGGGTTCGAGCCGGCCCAGGCGGTCATCGTGGTCGGCGCCACCAACCGGGCCGAGATCCTCGACCCCGCGCTACTGCGGCCGGGCCGCTTCGACCGCCGCGTGGCGGTGCAGCCGCCCGACCGGGCGGGGCGGATCAAGATCCTCGAGGTCCACACGCGTTCGATCCCGCTCGCCGACGATGTCGATCTGGCGCAGATCGCGTCCTCCACGCCGGGCATGGTCGGAGCCGACCTGGCCAACCTGTGCAACGAGGCCGCGCTGCTCGCTACCCGCCGTGAGCACAACAAGGTCCAGATGGCCGACCTCACCGACGCGCTCGAGAAGATCCTGCTGGGCGCCCCGCGCGGGATCGTGCTCAGCCGGGAGGACCGCGAGCGGACCGCCTACCACGAGTCGGGCCACGCCCTGGTCGGGATGCTCAGCCCGGAGGCTGATCCGGTGCGCAAGGTGTCGATCACCCCGCGTGGAATGGCTCTCGGGGTCACCCTGTCGACCCCCGACGCCGACCGGGTGTCGTACTCGCGCGAGGAGCTCGAGGCCAAGATCAAGGTCTCACTCGGCGGCCGCACAGCCGAGGAGGTCGTGTACGGGAAAATCACCACCGGCGCCGAGTCCGACCTCCAGCAGCTCACGCAGATCGCGCGGCAGATGGTGGGGCGATGGGGAATGAGCGAGAAGCTGGGGCCGCTCACGCTGCTGCCCTCCGACGGGTCCGGCCCGCTCCTGCCGGGAGCGAGCGAGACGTCGCCTCAGACGCAGTGGTTGATCGATCAGGAAGTCCAGCGGCTGGTCGACAACCTCCACGCCGAAGTGACCGAACTGCTCGCGAGCCATCGGGCCCAGCTCGAGAGCCTCACCCGGGCGCTGCTCCTGGCCGAGACGCTCGACGCGCCCGCCGCCTACGCCGCCGCGAGTGTGGCGATGCGCCCGCCGGCCGCACAGCCCGAGCCGGAGCGCGCGTTGGGCGCGGCGCATACGTAAGCCTGGTCTCGCCGCCGTCGTCCCACACGAGCACCTTGAGCGGCAGGTCGAGGGCGGCCTGGGTCGGCGGAGGGCGTCTCGGAACTCACCGGACCAGGGTGTCCGGCACAGTCGGCGCGACCGGAGCCGCCGCCTCGCCGTCGGCCTCCTCCATCCGCCCGCGCGGGAGCCAGCGGAGCGCCACGATGAACGACACGGCCATCACCCCGGCCATGATGTAGAAGACGGTCTGCGTCGAGTGCGCGAAGGCGAGCTGGACGTCGTGGACGAGCGGAGCGGGCCGACCCGCGCCGGCGCCCGCGCCGGGTCCGCTCCCGCCGAACGAGGCGGCGACGCGGTGGGCCACGCCGCTGGGCACGCCGTGCTTGGCCAGCGCCGCGGTGACGTTGGTGTCGTTGCGCGTGATCAGGATCGCGCCGAGGACCGCTAGGCCGAGGCTGGCGCCGAAGTTCCGGGCGGTCTGAGTGATTCCGGTTACCTCGCTGTAGCTCGTGCTCGGGGCGCGGTTGACCGCGTCGGTGCTGGCCGGCCCGAGCATCAGCCCGAGCCCGGCGCCGGCCAGCGCGATGTCGAGGCGCTGGGCGCCGAGCGACAGGTCGGTGAGCTTGCCAGCGAGCAGGAAGAACCCGACCGCGCTGAGCGCGCCCCCGATCACCACCGAGGGTCTCGCGCCCCGCCGGTCAAGGATCCGCCCGCCGACCTGCGCCGCGATCACAAACCCGACGAAGAACCAGAGGATGTACTCGCCCGCCTGGGATGAGGTCTTGCCGAGCGCGACCTGGGAGTAGACGCTCCCGAAAAAGAAGAACGGGACGAACACGATCGACATCAGGCCCAGCACGACCGTGTCGACCGCGAAGGCGCGGTCGAGGAAGATCTGGAGGCGCAGCAGCGGCTGCTTGATGCTCAACTCGTAGCGGACGAACCAGGCCATCAGCAGGAGACCGACCACGATGCAGGCCCAGGTGGTGACGCTGCTCCAGCCCCACACGCTCGACTGCTCGAAGCCGAGCACGGTCAGGCCCATCGCGCCGGTGATCAGCACCGTTCCGCGGTAATCGAGCTTCTGCGGCTGGGGCGCGTCATCCGGAACCGACATCCAGGTCAGGATCAGCGCGACGATCGCGACGGGGATGTTGATCCAGAAGATCGCGCGCCACGTCCACTGGGTGAGGAAGCCGCCCGCGATCGGGCCGATCGCGGTGAGGCCGCCGGATATGCCGAAGAAGATTGCCATCGCCTTGCCGCGCTGGCGCATCGGGAAGGAGGCCACCACGATCGCCACCGAGGCCGGGAACAGGAGCGCCGCCGTCGCGCCCTGGACGATCCGGAAGAAGATGATCCACGCCTCGGCGATGGAGCCCTTGGGCGTGAGCCCGCAGGCAGCTGAGGCGATCGCGAAGCCGGCCACGCCGATCAGCACCATGCGCCGGCGTCCGAGCACGTCGCCGAGCTTCCCGCCGAAGGCGAACAGGGCCGACAGGGCGAGCAGGTAGCCGTTGATCACCCACTGCGTGCCGGTCGCCGACAGCGACAGCTCCCGCTGGATCTTCGGGATGGCAATCGCGACGATCGTCTGATCGATGAACGTCATCGCGACGGCGAAGACCATCGCCGCCAGCACTAGGTTCTTCCTGGCTGCGCCGGTGCCGGCCCCTGGGGTGCTCACCGCGCAATCCTCCCGCATCACGGCGGAGAAGCGCAAGAGCGGCACACCTTGTTCACGGATCGGGGCCGGGCGGGACGGCCGTCAAGCGTGACGCGCCCGCTACTGCCAGTAACGCTCGACCGTGTCGGCGTCGCGGACGTGGGCTTCGTCGGGGTTCGCGCCCGCGTCGCGAAGCGCGCGACGCTGCCGAAGCAGATCCCAACAGCGGTCGAGCTCGATCTCGACCGCGCGCAGCCGCTCCTGATCGGATTCGAGCCGCGCGGCGTCCAGATGGTCGGCCTCCTCGCGGTGGCGCAGTTCGTGCTCCTCGGAGACGAGCCGGTCGATCCGGTCCGCGATGCTCTCGTCGCTCATCGTGGCAATCCTACTCCCGGTGGTGATTGACGACCTCGATGTTGTTGCCGGCGGGGTCGAGCACGTAGGCGGCGAAGTAGCCCGGGTGGTAACGAGGGCGTTGGGCCGGCCCGCCGTTGCTCCGGTAGCCGGCGTCGACCGCGCTCTGATGGAACCGCTCGACGTCGGCGTCATGGCTGGTTGCGAACGCCATGTGCAGGTGCTCGGTGGCCGGGCCGGGCAACAGCGAGAACGAGCCGCTCGCGCCGTGGAACTGCACACGCTCGACCGAGTCGTGATCCTTTCGCAGGCCCGCGTGCGGGGCGATCGTCTCGTAGAACGCCTTCGATTGGTCGAGGTCGGCGACGCGGATCCACAGGTGGTCGACGATCCCGCCGCGGCGCAGCGTGTCGTGGTGGCAGGCCTCGGCGCTGTTGCCGTCGGGGTCGAGCAGGAAGCCGCCGTAGTAATCCTCCCCGTACTCGGGGCGAGGCCCCGGCGGGCCATCGTCGCGGTAGCCGCCGTCGATGCCCGCCTGCCAGAAGTCGTGCACCCGCTGACGGTCAGGCGCCGCAAATCCGACGTGGAGGCGGCGGGTGGGAGGGTGCTCGGAATCAGCGGCGGTCAGGCCGAAGTCCTGCCATTCGGTGAACGTCCGGGTCCGGTAGCTCTCATCGATGCCGAGCGTCTGGAGCACCGTGTTGTAGAACCGCTCCGAGGCACCACGGTCGGTGGCGCGTATCGTCACGTGGTCGAACATGCCGGGGACAATCTACGAGCTCGAGGCGGTGTTCTTCGATCAGGACGGGGTGCTGGTCGACTCCGAAGGCGCGTGGGACGCCGCGCGGCGCGCGATCGTGGCCGAGAACGGCGGGCATTGGAAGCCCGAGGCGACCCGCGCCATGATGGGCATGAGCGCTCCAGAGTGGTCACGCTACGTGCGCGACGAGCTCGGCGTCGCGCTCGAGCCCGAGCAGATCAGCGCGCGGGTGGTCGAACGCCTCCTGGCCGGCTACGACCGTTCGTTGCCGTTGCTTGGAGGCGCGGTCGACGCGGTCAAGCGGGTGGCGGCGCGCTGGCCGGTCGGGCTGGCGTCGTCGGCCAACCGGGAGGTGATCGAGGCGGTCCTGGCTGCGAGCGGGCTGACCGGGGTGTTCGGGGCGACCGTGTCGGGCGAAGAGGTCGAGCACGGCAAGCCGGCGCCTGACATCTACCTGGAGGCGGCGCGCAGGCTGGGGGTCGACCCGGCCCGCTCCGCCGCGGTCGAGGACTCGACCAACGGCCTGCGGGCGGCGGCGGCGGCCGGCATGCGCGTCGTGGCGCTCCCGAACCGTGAGTTCCCGCCGTCGGATGACGCGCTCGGACTGGCGGCGGTCGTCCTCGACTCGCTCGACGAGCTGACGCCGGGGACGCTCGAGAGCCGTTAACGTGGCGCGATGTCGGATCGCCACAAGCGCCTGTCGTTGCTCGCGGCGATCATGGGTTCGTTTGTCGCCGGCCTCGACGCCACCGCGGTCAACGTGGCGCTGCCGGCGATCCGGGCCGACCTGGGCGGCGGACTGGCGGGCCAGCAATGGGTGTCGAACGCCTACCTGCTCGCGCTCGGCTCGCTGATCCTGATCGGCGGCTCGCTGGGCGACGTGTTCGGAGAACGGCGCGTGTTCTCGATCGGGGTGGCCGGATTCGGGGTCGTGTCGCTCTTGTGCGCGGTCGCGCCGAGCATCGAGTTCCTGATCGCCTGCCGCGCGCTCCAGGGCGCGTTCGGCGCGCTGCTCACGCCGAGTTCGCTGGCCGTGATCGTGGCCGCGTTCCCGCGCGAGGAGCGGGGCGGCGCCATCGGGTCGTGGACGGCGTGGGCCGGGATCGCCACCGTGATCGGGCCGCTCGCCGGCGGCTACCTCGTCGACGCGGTGTCGTGGCGGCTGATCTTCGCCATCAATGTCCCGTTCGTGATCGCCACGCTGATCCTCGTTTCGCTGGCCGTGCCGGCGCGCACGGACCAAACGCGGCATGGTCGGGTGGACTGGCTCGGGGCCGGGCTCACGTTCTTCGGTCTCGCCGGGCCGGTGCTCGCGCTGATCCGCGCGCCGGTGGCGGGATGGGGAAGTCCCGAGGTGTGGGCACCCCTGATCGGGGGACTCGCGCTGCTCGCCGTTTTCATCTACCACGAGGCACGCACGCCGTCGCCGATGCTGCCCTTGGGTCTGTTCAAGCGGCGGAACTTTGCCATCGGCAACGTGCAGACGTTCACCATGTACGGGGGCCTCAGCATCGTGTTCTTCATGCTGGTGCTGTACCTCCAGGAGGTCGCCGGGTACACCGCCCTGGCCGCGGGATTCGCCCTGCTGCCCTCGACCATCATCATGTTCCTGTTCTCGAAACGGGCAGGTCGTCTGGCCGATCGCTTCGGGCCCCGCCTGTTCATGGGGCTCGGGCCGCTGACCGCCGCGGTCGGCGTGGCGCTGATGCTGCGCCTGGGCGCCCACGTGAACTACGTCAGGGATCTGTTCCCGGCGCTCCTGGTGTTCTCGGCGGGGCTCGCCGCCACGGTGGCGCCGCTGACCGCGACCGTGCTCTCCGACGCGGACGAGGCCAACGCCGGGATCGCCTCCGGGGTCAACAACGCCGTCGCCCGCGTCGCCGGGCTGATCGCGATCGCTGCGGTGGGCGCGGTCATCTCGGCGCAGTTCAGAACGACCCTCGATGGGCGCCTGGCCGGGCTCACGCTCTCCCCGTCCGCCCGTGCTGCGGTCACCCTGGCGCGCCAGCAGACCCTGGCCCGCGTGGATCCGTCGCGCACCGGCCTAGCGGTCGCGCACGCCGTGCAATCGGCCTCGGTTCATGCCTTTCACGTCGGGGTCGGGATCTCCGCGGCGCTCGTCGCCATCGGGGGCGTGCTCGGCCTGGCGGGCATCCGCAACCCGCGCCGTGCGGTGCGGTGCGAGGACTGCGCCGGCGGACAGCTGGCTGGTCAGCCGCTCGACGCGGCGCGCGGGCGGCGGCGGGTCAGGCGGCGGCCGAGGGCCGGAGCGTCTCACACGGCGGCTTGACCGGTGCCTTCGAGCAACGTTTCCGTCTCGGCCTGTGGCGCTGCGCTCGCGGGGGCTGGGGGCTTGATGCGCACGCCGCGAAATCGCATCGCGTGCAGCTCGACCAGCGCATAGGCGTAGGCGTTGAACGTGCGGCAGTCTTCGACCAGCGCCATCACCGAGCGGCCGTCGTCGAAGCGGGAGACGACGCGCAGCAGGCGGCGGCCGTCAGTCAGGTAGCGGCCGGGCGCGAGGGCGCGGGCGCGAAGCGGGCGGCGCAGGGAGAACCGCATGGCACGCGCGAGTCTCTCCGACCGCGCGGGCCGCTGCAACCTCAGGGGGTGGGACCAGCGACACTTGCCGGTCATGACCAACCAGAGCCCCCACCTCAGCCGCATCCGGGTCCGCGACTGCATGCACCACGGCATGCTGAGTTGCAGCCCAGACGATTCGCTCCGCGACGTAGCCGCCGTGATGGCCAACCACCGCGTCCACGCGGTGCTCATAAGCGACCGCCCGGGCGGCCGTCCGCTCGGCGTGGTGAATGACCTCGACGTGGCCGACGCGGTCGCCCGCGGCGAGGACGATGCCATCGCGCGCGGGGCCGTCGGCCGCGAGCCGGTGACTGTCTCCTCGGACGCCCCGGTGCAGGACGCGGCCCGGCTGATGAGCGAGCACCGCGTCTCGCATCTGCTCGTGGTCGAGGGCGCGAGCGGCTACCCTGCGGGCGTCCTCTCGACCCTCGATCTGGCGAGGGTGTACGCCAGTCGCTGAGCGAGCGGCCAACCGTAGACCGTAAGCGGGGTCTCGCCGTGCAATGCGTTTCCTGTTGGGGGGCCACGTTTGGCGGGGTGAGCGATCCCGCCCGGTCCGCCCTCGGGATCACCGCCGGCGGCCGGTTGATCTCGGCCGGGGGCGAGCACCAGACGGTCGCCCAGCTGTCCGGCGCCTTGGCCGCCGCACACGTGGCGCGGGCGGTCGAGCTGGACGTCAACCCGGAATGGGTCGCGGGCTACGTATATGGGCATCGCGGGGGGCGCGGTCCGCTCGCCCCGATCCCGCTCGTGGACGGTCAGCAGGGCATCCCCGGACAGTTCCTGCGCCGTGGAGCCGGGACTTCTTTACCGTGGTGGCCAGGTGAAGGCCGCGGCGGGTCAACGCCCGCGAATCTCAGGAGGAAACACATTGATCGCTCGCATCTGGCGCGGCGCGGTGGCTCAGGCAGACCGTGACGCGTACGCGCAGTACATGGAGGCCACCGGCGTGGCCGGCTACTCGAGCACGCCGGGCAACCGCGGTGTGTGGATGCTGCGGCGCGACGTCGGCGGCAAGACCGAGTTCCTGATGTTCACGCTGTGGGACTCGATGGACGCGGTCAAGGAATTCGCTGGCGAGGATCCCGACGTCGCGGTGTTTTACCCCGAGGACGATCAATTCCTCGTCGAGCGGGACGAGTTCGTCTCGCACTACGAGGTCGCGCGACACGTGGCGCGCTGAAACCGCATCCGCCCGGCGGGGCGTGTACCTCCGGCTGCGGACGATGCTGGAAGCTCAGAGCGCCTGATAGAACTGCGCGCGTGCCTCGCGCGGTTCGCTTCGATCATTACGGCGACGTCGATGTCCTGAAGGTGGTCGAGGTGGAGCGGCCCGTGCCCGGATCGGGGGAGGCGCTGGTCCGGGTCAAGGCAGCCGGGATTAACCCGGGAGAGGCGTCGATCCGGAACGGGCTCATGCACGATCGCTTCCCGGCATGCTTCCCTTCGGGAGAGGGCAGCGACCTGGCCGGCGTGGTGGAGGAGGTCGGTCCGGGAGTGGAGTCGGTGGCGGTGGGCGATGAGGTGATCGGATGGACCGATCAGCGAGCGAGCCACGCCGAGTTGGTGCTGGCCCCGGCCGAGCACCTGGTGCCCCGACCGGCCGGCGTGTCCTGGGAAGCGGCCGGCGCGCTGTTCGTCGCCGGCGTTACCGCTTACGCGGCCGTGCGCGCGGTCGGGGGTGGTCCCGGCGACACGATCGTCGTATCGGGCGCTGCCGGCGGGGTCGGATCGCTGGCGGTCCAGCTGGCGCGGCACGCCGGCGCCACGAGCGTGATCGGACTGGCCTCTGCCCGCAATCACCAGTGGCTACTCGAGCGCGGCGTGATCCCGGTGACCTACGGCTCCGGAGCCGCGGATCGGATCCGCGAGGTGGCGGGCGACCGGGTCGACGCGTTCGTCGACACCTTCGGCGGCGGATACGTAAGGCTCGCGGTGGAGGAGCTAGGCGTCGCACCCGACCGGATCGACACGATCATCGACTGGGCGGCGGCACGGGAATACGGCGCCAAGACCGAGGGGAGTGCCGCCGGATCCAGCCCCGAGGTGCTGGCCGAGTTGGCCGCGCTGATCGACCGAGGCGAACTCGAGGTCCCGATCGCAAAGGTGTTCGGACTCGACGAGGTGCGCGAGGCCTACCGCGAGCTCGAGCGCCGGCACACCCGCGGGAAGATCGTGCTCGTGCCCTGATCAGTACGGGATGCGTCCGTGGCCGCGCCATTCCGCGAGCCTGCTGAGCGCCGCGAGCGGCACGCCCCGCCCTGAGAGCACGCATGTATGGCCGCGGCGCAACCAGGTGACCACGTGGCGCTCGGCGGTCGACAACGTGCCGATCCTCGTGCCGGTGCCGCCGGCCAGCGCCGTGCCCGAGACGATCGTGTAGGCGATCGTCTGCTCGCCGCGCCGGTAGAACACGGTGGTCAGCGTCCGCCCGTCGAGGCGGTCTGTCCGGGAACCGGTGGCGTGCCACTGGAAGCGATCGTCCCAGTAGGGGAACGGAAGGCCGGCGGCCCGGAGGTGTGGGAGGGTGACCTGGTCGTCGCGCGGCTGCGGGATCGCGACGATTGCCGGTCGGGTGGCGAGCGCGGCGGCCTGGGCCACGGTCAGGCCGGCCCCGCTGCTGCCGAGCGCCGCGAGGGTCCAGACGACCGCGCCGGCCGTGCCGGCCAGCCCAGCGGCGAAGGCCCGCGTCCGCTGCGTGCTCCGGCGCGGCGCGACCGTCGGGGGGCGCAGGCGCATGGCGAGTGGCGCGTGTTCTCGCTGCGCCACCGTGCGCGTCGCCGCCACCGCCCGGCGCTGCTCGCGCAGCCGGGCCTGCAGCTCGGGCGAGGTCACGATGAGACGCTCGACGCGGTGGCGCTTGGACGCATCGAGGCTGCCGTCGGCGAGACGCGTCAGATCACGCTCGATCGTGCTGCGGCGCGGGTGGTGGTTCGGGATGCGCATCGCGATCATCCGGCGGCGGCGGCGGTTACCTCGCCGTCCAGGGCGCGGGCGAGGCGCTGCCGGGCGCGGTACAGGCGCGTGGTGATCGTGGCCTCGCGGACGCGCAGCGCGCGGGCCGCCTCGCGGTAAGACAGGCCGACGACGTCGATCGCGACCAGCGCCTCGCGGAAGGGGTCGGGGAGAGCGGCGATCAGCGCGTAGAGCTCTGAGGAATGGAGTGCCGCCTCGGGCCCGGTAGCGCCCCGATCGGGCACGCGATCGATTTCGTCCGGGAGGGGATCGGTCCGCGGGCGGCGGGCGGCGGCGCGCAGGCGCGAGAAGTGGGTGTTGCGCAGCACCCGCAGCAGGTATCCGAGGTCCTCCTCCGAGCGCAGGATGCGGGGCTTCTGAAGGACGCGCGCGTAAGTCTCCTGGACCAGGTCCTCGGCATCCTCGCGCGAGCCGCACAGCGCCCAGGCGGCGCGGTATAGGCGGTCGAGATGGTCCCCCAGGTGGCCCGGGTCCAGCCGGCGCGCCGGCGCGGACACGCCGGCGGTGCGCGAGAGCACGTGTTCGGAGGCAGTCATTCAGCGCCCACGGACGGGTAGACGCCAGGTTCCCGGCACTCCTTCCCGCGCGTCTCATCCGGATGCGGTCCATGCCGCTGGTTCTCGCCGCGCGGCGCAGGTCCCGTCGATCGCGGCAGGGCGCACTCACCGGTCGTTCAGATCCGGGAAGCAACCATGCGCCGGCGGCGTCCTTGAGGACAAGCCACACAAGCCGGGGGGTTGGGAGACACGAATGAGATACCTACGCCTATCGATCGCGGCCCTGCTGCTCACCCTCGTGGCGGCCGCCTGCGGATCCTCCTCCTCCACCTCGACCCAGGGCGCGGCCGCCCCAGCCACCACTCAGACCACGCAGTCCACGCCGACGACGCCCACAAAGACCGTAAAACCGGCGGGCCCGGCGCATAAGCGCCGCGTGCACGGCAAGCACGCGGCGCACCACGCCCCGGCGACGGTGGCGAGGACGCCCACCGCGCCCCTGACGACGACCACCACCCACGCCTCCCCGCCGCCGCCCACCACCCACGCCTCCCCGCCGCCGCCCACCACCCACGCGGCACCGCCGCCCACCACCACGCACGCGGCACCCCCGCGCACCACCACGCCCGCGGCACCGCCACCGACGACGACGCAGCACGCCACGACCACCGCACCGAGCACGAGCTGTATCCCGCAGGGCGGTGGCGGCGATGACGACGCCGACAACCATGGCGGCCCGAGCGACGGCGATGGCTGTATCTGAGCCGCTGATCAGGCGCGCGCATTGACAACCCGCTTGATTCGCCCGCGGGGTATCCGCGTGCGGGCGACTAGCGAGCCGCTCGCGGATACCGTGCGGGCGACGCAAGCGAGCCGCTCGCCGGTGCCGTGCGGACGACTCAAGCGGGCCGGTCGCGGGTATCCTGCGGCGGAACTCGATGATTGGCGACACCCTCTGGACGCCCCGCCCCGATTGGCGCGAAACGACGGAGATCGGGCGGTTCATGAACTGGCTCCGCGACGAGCGCGGACGCAACCTGCGCGACTACGACGAGCTGTGGCGCTGGTCGGTGACCGACCTTGAGGGCTTCTGGGGCGGCGTGTGGGACTTCTACGGCATCCGGGCGGCCACGCCCTACGAGCGCGCCCTGGCCAAGCCGACGATGCCCGGCGCGGAATGGTTCACGGGCGCCCTGCTCAACTACGCCGAGCACCTGGTTGGGACCGAGGAGGATCGCGACCGGACTGCGGTGGTGGCACGCTCGCAGACGCGACCGCCGTTCGAGCTCAGCTTCGGGGAGCTGCGCGAGCTGGCCGGACGGGTCAGGGCCGGGCTGCAGCGCCTCGGCGTGTCGAAGGGGGATCGCGTGGCGGCCTACATGCCGAACATCCCCGAGACGCTCGCCGCCTTCATCGCCACCGCGAGCCTGGGCGCGATCTGGGCCGCCTGCGCGCCCGAGTTCGGCGCCCGCAGCGTGGTCGGCCGGTTCGGCCAGATCGAGCCACGCGTGCTCCTCACCGTGGGCGGCTACGGATACCGCAATCGCTACGTCGATCGCCGCGCTGAGGTGGAGGCGGTCCGGGGGCAGATCCCGAGCATCGAGCACGTGGTCGCCGTGCCCTACGGCGAGGCGCGAATCCCCGACGCGCTCCCGTGGGAGCAGTTCACCGCGCAGACGGCTGCGCTCGAGTTCGATCCGGTCCCGTTCGACCATCCCCTCTACGTGCTGTTCTCCTCGGGCACGACCGGCCTGCCCAAGGCGATCGTCCACGGTCATGGCGGGCAGCTGATCGAGCACCACAAGAACCAGGGGCTAGGCTGGGACCTCAAGCCCGGCGGCCGCCTGCTCTGGTTCTCCACCACCGCGTGGATGATGTGGAACGCGCTCGTCTCCACGCTGCTGCTGCGCTCCTCGATCGTGATGCTCGACGGCGACCCGTCCTGGCCCGACCTGCTCGAGCAGTGGCGGCTGGCCGAGGAGCTCAGACCGACGGCGATGGGGGTCAGCCCCCCGTACCTGATGGCCTGCCGCAAGGCAGGACTGCAGATGGGACGCGAGTGTGACCTGAGCAGCATCCGGATGCTCTGCACCGCGGGCTCGCCGCTTCCGGCCGAGGGCTACGTGTATGCATACGAGCAGCTCGGACCCGAGATGCTGCTCAACAACGGGTCGGGCGGAACCGACGTGTGCACCGGTCTGGTGTCGGGAGATTTCGCGCAGCCCGTGTATGAGGGCGAGATCACCGGGCCGTGCCTGGGCGTCGACGCGCGCGCGTTCGACGCCGAGGGCAACGAGGCAGCCGTCGGCGAGCTCGGCGAGATGGTGATCACCCAGCCGATGCCCTCGATGCCGGTGGCGCTCTGGAACGATCCCGACGGCGAGCGGTACCGCGCCTCCTATTTCGACCGCTACCCCGGCGTGTGGCGCCAGGGCGATTGGATCAAGTTCACCGAACGGGGCAGCTGCATCATCACCGGGCGTTCCGATGCCACGCTGAACCGGGGCGGAGTCCGGCTCGGCACCGGCGAGTTCTACGCGGTGGTGGAGGACATCCCCGAGATCGTCGACGCGCTCGTCGTGCACCTCGAGGACCGTGGCGGTGGCGCCGGCGAGCTGCTCCTGTTCGTGGTTCCCGGCCCCGACACGGCGCTCGACGAGGCGCTCCGCAAGCGGATCGCCGGGGCGCTGCGCAGCCAGCTCTCGCCCCGCCACGTGCCCGACGCGATCGTGTCGGTACCGGCGATCCCGCGCACGCTCACCGGCAAGAAGCTCGAGGCGCCGGTCAAGCGGATCCTGCGGGGCGAATCCTCCGACCGGGTGGCCAGCCGCGACTCGCTGCTCGACCCTGGTGCCCTGGACGCATTCGTCGCCCTGGCCAGGGACCGATCTCCGGTCTCGTGAAACCTGCGATGCCGGCGCTACGATAGGCCCCTCGGGACCGGACACCGTCAAGCCGTTCCGAGAGGGAGATCCACAGAGAGGACGACTGTTCTGGCGCACGGGCTCGCATCTGCTGTCGTCCGGTCGGCGCCGGTTCGTGACCCGGAGCGGTGGCGCATCGCCGGGGGCGAGATCGCCAAGCGGCTCGATGCGTGGTCGGGCATCCTGGCCGCGACGCACCTGGCCTTCGAGGTTCGCGCCACCCACCGCACGCCTGAGGACTTCCGCGGCGCGGTGACCCGGCGGCCCATCGGCGACCTGACCCTCGTCGACTGCGCGGCCTCGCCGTTCCTCGGCCACCGCGGCCAGGCCGTGATGACCCCCGAGGCCGCGCAGGAGGACATCCTCGGCTTCCAGCTCGTCTGCAAGGGCGTCGAGACGGTTCGCGAGGGAGCGCGCCGGCTGGCGCTGCAACCCGGAGACGTGGTGCTGTGGGACGGACACACGCCGACCGACCTCGAGATCCTCGAGCCGTTCCACAAGCGCACGCTGCTGTTCCCGCGCGACCGCGTGCTGTCGGTGTGCCCGCGGCTGGCCGAACTGCGCGCGCTCCCGCCACTCGAGCGCAGCGGAGGCGCCCGGTTGCTCGTCCGCTACATGAACGCGCTCGCGCTGGAGCAGCCCTGGCTGGAGGGGGCGGCCGGCGTGGCCGCGGCCAACGCCGCACTCGAGTTGCTGCGAGCCGCGGTCGAGCCGAGCGTGCCGAGCAGCCGTGCCGCCACGCGCGAGGCGATGCGGGCGGAGATCCGGCGCTACGTGAAGAACCATCTGCAGGATCCCGAGCTCGGACCGGCCTCGATCGCCGGCGCGTACGCCATCTCGGTGCGGGCGCTGCACGCGCTGTTTGAGGATGTCGACGAGTCGGTGGCGGGGCTGGTGCGCAGCGAGCGCCTGGCGCGCTGCCTGGAGGACCTGCAACTGCCCAACGGCGGGTCGGTGACCGACATCGCGTTCCGGTGGGGGTTCTGCGACGCCGCGCACTTCTCGCGGGTGTTCAAGCGAGCCTTCGGCGCTACCCCGACCGAGGTGCGCCAGGCCGCGCTCAGCGACAACGGCGTTTCCTAGCCGCGGCGGTCGACGACGCGCACCGCCTTGCCCTCGCTGCGGGGCACCGAGCCGCGCTCGAGCATCGACACGGCGATGCGCACCCCGAGGCCCTCGCGCAGGTCGTGCTCGAGCCTGCCTCGGAGCGTCTCGCGATCGACCTCCGCGGTGGCCGGCTCGCATTCCAGCCTCACCTCGTCCATCAAGCCGGGGCGCTCGACGATCAGCCGCCAGTGGGGCGCGATGCCGTCGACGCTGAGCAGCAGGTGCTCGACTTGCGACGGGTACACGTTGACGCCGCGCACGATCACCATGTCGTCGCGCCGACCACCCAGTTTGGTCAGCCGCGCGCTGGTACGCCCGCACGGGCACGGCTCCTCGGTGATCGCGCCGAGGTCGCCGGTGCGGTAGCGGATCAGCGGCAGCGCCTCCTTGGTCAGCGTGGTGAAGACGAGCTCCCCCTCGGTGCCCGGCGCGACCGGCGTGTCATCCGCAGGATTGATCACTTCGACGACGAAGTGGTCCTCGCCCACGTGGAGGCCGTCGCGGGCGGCGAGGCACTCGGTGGCCACCCCCGGCCCGCACATCTCGGACAGGCCGTAGAAGTTGACCGCGCTGATGCCGAGCGTCCGATCGATCTCGGCCCGTAGTGCGTCCGTCCACGGCTCGCCGCCGAACAGCCCGAGTTCGAGCGACGTGGAGGCGGGATCGACGCCCTCGTCGGCCAGCGCCTGCGCAATGACCAGCGCGTAGGAGGGCGTGGCGACGAGCACATGGGCGCCGAAGTCGCGCAGCAGCATCGCCTGGCGCGGAGTGAACCCGCCCGACACCGGGACCACTGTCGCGCCGATCCGCTCGCCGCCCTGGTGGAAGCCGAGGCCGCCGGTGAACAGGCCGTAGCCGTTGGCGTTGTGGATGAGCATCCCCGGGCGCACGCCGGCCATGGTCATCGAGCGGGCCATCAGCTCCGTCCAGGTGTCGAGGTCGGCTTTCGTGTAGCCAACCACGGTCGGCTTGCCGCGCGTACCGCTCGAGGCGTGCAGCCTCACGAGCTGCTCGCGGGGGACGGCCATCAGGTCGAACGGATACGCGTTGCGCAGGTCGTCCTTGACGAAGAACGGGATGTTGGTCAGCGCGTCGAGGGATTCGACGTCCGTCTCGGAGGTGATCCCCGCGGCGGCCAGGCGTTCGGCGCCCAGCGGCTGACCGTGCAGGACCCGTGCGACGGTTTTGCGCAAGCGCTCGAGCTGGAGCGCCCTGAGCTCCTCGCGCGGGAGCGTCTCGGCGGCATCCCAGATCCCGGGCTCAGAGGCGGCGGCGGTCCGCGTTCCAGTGCTCCTCGAGGTTGCGCACGAGCGCCGGGCTGAGGTGGCAGTAGGCCTGCTCGCGCGCGTAGGTGGACATGTATTCGCGGAACAGGTCGAGCGGCTCCTGTCCGGCTCGGATCGCGCTGCGGTTGGCGGCCGCGTTGATCAGTCCGGAACTGGTCAGTGCCTCGATGCGGGCATCGAGCGCCGGCTCGACCTGGTCGGGCTCGATGATCTCGTCGCAGATCAGATCGGCGTCGGGCTCGCCGGCGGTCCACTCCCGCCCGGAAAGGATCGCCTGGCGCGCCGCCCGGTCGCCCACGAACCGTGGGAGACGCAGGTTGGAGGCGCCGGGGATGATCCCCTCTTTGCGCGCCGGCAGGTACAGGCGGGCGCCCCGGACCGCGATCACGTGGTCCATCACGTGCAGGAGCTGGCAGGCGCCCCCGATGGCGAACCGCTCGACGGCGGCGATCCACAGCTTCTCGGTGCTCCCGGATCCGTCGGCCTCCGGGCGGATCACGCCCCGGTAGAGCTTGTTGACGTAGCCGAGATCGCGGATCAGATAGAACAGGAAGTCGATCCGCCCGTGGTAGAGGTGGGTCAGGTTGATGCCGGCGCCGAACGGACGCTCGCCGGCGTAACGCGGGTGGTCGACCACGCCGCCGCGGAACACTCCGACCTCGATCTCGGCGTCGAGCAGGACCAGATCGACGGCCGCCTCCGTCTCCCCTAGGGTCGCGTTGTCCTCGGCGTTCAGGTGGCGCGGGTTGCACAGCTCGAGCACGCCGGCCCGGCCGCGGCGGGTGACGCGCGCGTGGCCGAGCTCGACGCTGCCGTCCGAGCGCAGCTCGTCGAGGCGCTCGAGCGCGAGCGGCGTGGGCCGAAGCATCGACTCGAGCAGGTGGCGCCCGGTTCTCGGGTTGGCCAGGATCTCGGCCGTCAGGAGGCCTTGCGCCAGCTCGACACCGGTCTTATCGGACAGCTTTCGCTGCCGCTCGGCCTCGATCTCGGCGCGGGTCGGTACGAGCCCCGGCACCCGCTCGGCCGCCTCGTAGAGCAGGGCGTCGAGCCGGAGCGGCTTGGTGCAGCTGTCGGTCAGCTTGTCGTAGAGCCCCTCGACGGACAGGCCATGTTGGGCGAGGACGGTGGCGGGCGTCTGCTGCTCGGTGATGGCCATGCGATCAGTCCCGGAGGATAAGGCGCTCAAGTAGCTCGTGACAAAGCCGGTGCTCGCGCCGCCGCGCCCCGCTCATGCCAGGACCTCGAGCAGGTCGGCCACGCCGGCGATGACCCCATCGGGCCGGTGGCGGTCGGGAAGCTTTTCGAGGTCGATCTCGCCGCTGATGCCGCTGCGCACCAGCACCGTCCGCGAGCGCCCCATCCGCCCCAGCGCGATGTCCATCCCGGCATCATCGCCAATCACGGCAATCTCCTCGCTCGGCAGCTGCAGACGCGCCGAGACCTCCTCGACCGCGGCGCGCGACGGCTTGCCGACGATGCGAGGGCGGACGCCGGTGACCTTGGCGATGCCGGCGGTGACCATGGCGCCCCGGCTGAAGATGATCCCGTCTGAGCCGGCGTACCCGCGCGCGTAGCTGCCGGTCAGGAGCGGCGCGCCCCGGCTGACCGCCCGCGCGGCGTGCTCCATCGCGGCCAGGTCGACCGCGTCGACGTGGGCGACGAACACGACGCCGGCCTCGTCCGCGCGGGCCTGCGGGATCCCCGCGGCAACCATCCGAGCCCGGATCACATCGTGGGCGAACATCAACGTGGCGCGGCCGGGATAGCGTCGGCGGATGTAGGTGATCGCGCTCTCGACCGGCGTCAGCATCTCCTGATCGCCGACCGGGAGCCCATCCTCGCGCAGGCCGCGGGCCATCATTTCCGCGGTGACGTGGCTGCCGTTGGTGAACACGACGAGGCGCCGGCCGGAGGCGCGAATCCGGTCGAGCACGTCGACTGCGCCCGGCTGCGGATGGGCCCGGCCATCGCGCCCGCGGTGGGCGAGCGTGCCGTCCACGTCGAACACGAACCCGCGGACCTGCTCCAGGCCCACGCCGTCAAGCACGACGCCACACCACGGTCTCGCCGTCCTTGGCGAGCTCGAGCTGCGAGATGGCGGGGCGCCGCGCGAGCTCCTGCAGCAGCGCCACCAGCGGACTGCCTCCGGGCCGGGCGGCCGGCGCCGGCGCCGGGCGGCCCCGCGCCTCGATCATCGCGTCGACCTGCTCGCCGGGCATGGTCAGGCGCAGCAGCAGTTCCTCCTCGGAGATGCGCCGGCCGAACCGCTCGCGCGCACCCTCCAGGCTGACCGGCCCCAGCGCGCCCAGCTTGCGCGCCTGCGGCCGCGACAGCACGCGTTCGGCGATCGCCGGATCCACGGGCGCCGGCGGCTCGCCGTAGTGGCCGAGGAAATAGCGCACGGTCTCATCGGAGACGTTCGACCACCGCTCGCGATCGATCACGTTACGCGCCGCCTGGCTGGCCACGAACTGCGACACCGGCGTGACGAGGATCGGGTAGCCCATCTCGGCCCGCACCCGGGTCACCTCGTCAAGCACGGCATCGAAGGACTCGGGGCGGCGGAGCTCCTCGAGCATCCGGCGCGTGGTGGTGACCATCCCGCCGGGCAGCTGGTGGTGGTAGTAGACCGCGTCGAATTCGCGCGGCGCGCCGGGCGGCAGGCCCTTGGCGCGAGCCAGCGCGCGGAAGTGCTCGGCGACGATCGCCTCGGCCTCCAGGTCGAGTTCGTGCGTGTAGCCGCTCGCCTCCAGGTTGCGGGCGGTGCTGACCACCTCGGGCTGCGAGGTGCCGCGCGAGAGCGGGCCCGATGCCGTGTGCACGACCTGAAAGCCCGCCTTGACGCCCTCGACGTAGACGAGCGGCGCCAGCCCGATCGTGCAGTGACTGTGCAGCTCGACGGTCCGTGAGCCCGCTGCCGCGACGAAATGCGGCGCCAACTCGCGCACGGCGTCGACGTTCAACAGCCCGCCCGGATCCTTCAGGTACAGCCGGTCCATGTCGGGGCAGCCGGCCAGCGCGGCGGCGTGCTCGGCGTAGTACTGGTGGGTGTGAACCGGGCTGATCGAGTAGGTGAGGCCGACCACCACCTGCTCGATCCCCGCGCGGCGGGCCATCGCGGCGAGACGCTTCAGCCGCTCCGGGTCGTTGGACGGGTCGGCGATCTGCATACGGCGGATGCCGTTGCGCGCGACCAGCCGGAAGGCGAGCGCGATGACGTCCTGGTCGGCCGGCACCCAGGAGATGAAGCGCATCCCGGTGGTGATGATGCTGAGCGGCGTGCCCGGCATCGCGGCGCTCACCTGCCGGATGCGCTCCCAGGGGTCTTCGCGGTGGAATCGCACCGAGACGGCCATGTGGGTGCTCGAGGTGAAGTCGAGCGCCTCGTAGCCCACCCGGTCCATGGTCGGGGCGATGGCCAGCACGTCGGGGGTGGTCAGCCCGGTGGCGCTCCACAGGCTCTGGTTGCCGTCGCGCGTGGTGGTGTCGACGACCCCGATGACGTCGCCGGGCGGCCGCGCCTCGCTCATACGATTGCGCGCTCGAGCCAGTCGGTGGTGACCGCGCCGCGCCGGAAGTCGTCGTGGCCGAGCACGCTGATCAGGAGGGTGCGGTTGGTCTCGACGCCTTCGACGTCGAGATCCTCGAGCGCATCGACCAGCGTGTCGATTGCGGTGTCGCGCTCGCCCGCATGGGCGATCAGCTTGGCCATCAGGGAGTCGTAGTAGGGAGGAATGACCGCGCCCGGGAAGCAGTGGGTGTCGACCCGCAGCCCGGGCACCGCCGGGACGGAGAACAGCGAGAGGGTCCCGGGGCTCGGCATGAAGCCGTGGGCCACGTCCTCGGCGTTCAGACGGCACTCGATCGCGTGGCCGTCGAGCACCACGTCCTCCTGGCCGAAGCCAAGCCGCCGGCCGTCGGCGATGTGCAGTTGAAGCGCGACCAGGTCACGGCCGGTGACCGCCTCGGTAACCGGGTGCTCCACCTGTATGCGGCAGTTGATCTCGAGGAAATAGTGATCGCCGGTCTCGCCGTCGACCACGAACTCGACCGTGCCCAGGTTGCGGTAGCCGATGGCCCGGGCGAAGCGGATGGCGGCCTCGTGGACGGCGGCGCGCGCGGAGGCCTCGAGGCCGGGCGCCGGCGCCTCCTCGATCACCTTCTGATAGCGCCGCTGTACCGAGCAGTCGCGCTCGCCGAGGTGGACGACGGCGCCCTGCTCGTCGGCGGCAATCTGCACCTCGACGTGCCGGGCCGTGGCGATGAACCGCTCGAGATAGACGCGATCGTCACCGAAGGCGGCGCCGGCCTCGCTGCGCGCGAGGCTGAGCAGCCGATCGAGCTCATCGGCGTCTCTGGCCAGCTTGATCCCGCGCCCCCCGCCGCCGCCGGCGGCCTTGACCAGCAGGGGATAGCCGATGCTGTCGGCCGCCGCGCGCGCCTCGTCCGCCGAGCCCGTCTCCTGGCCGGGGAGGATCGGCACGCCGGCCCGGGAGGCCTCCTCGCGCGCGCGCAGCTTGTCCCCGCTCAGTTCGATCACCTCGGCCGGTGGGCCTACGAAGCTGAGCCCGTGCTCGCGGGCGCGCGCAGCCAGCTTGGCGCTCTCGGCTAGGAAGCCATAGCCGGGATGGATGGCGTCGCAGCCGGTGCCGAGCGCCGCCTGGACGACAAGATCGTCGCGCAGGTAGCTTTGCGCCGCCGGCGCCGGCCCCAGGCACACGGCCCGGTCGGCCTCGCGCGCGGCGAGACCGTCGCGGTCGGCGTCGGAGGTGCCGACCACGGCCTCGATGCCCAGCTGCCGGCAGGCCGAGATGATCCGCAGCGCGATCTCACCCCGGTTGGCCACGAACACACGCTTGATGCGCTTCACGCCGGTTCCACGCGAAACAGCGGCTGGCCGTACTCGACCAGCTGGGCGTTTTCGGCCACCACCTCGGCGACCGTCCCGGAGACGCCGGCGGGGACCGAGTTCATCATCTTCATCACCTCGATGATGCAGACGGTCGTGTCGGGCTCAACCCGCTTGCCGACCTCGATGAATGGCGGCTGGCCGGGCGCCTCGGCCCGGTAGAACGTCCCCAGCATCGGGGCGGTGATCGTGACGAGGCCGTCGGCCTCACCGACGGTTGGGGCGGTTGGCTTTTCTGCGAGCGCTGGCGTGTCGGCCGCGGGGGCGGGTGCCGCTGCCTCCGCCTGCTCTCGGGCTCGGTCCGGACCGGACTCCGCGGCGGTTCGCCGCCCGCGGGGCGGGCCGGAGGCGGCGGCACCGACCCCTCCTCGGAGGACATGGAGCGCGAAGCCCTCGGTCTCGATGTGTAATTCGGCAAGCGCTGACTCGTCGATGATCCGCAGGATCTCGCGGACGTCGTCGTCGCTCAGGGCCATCGCGTCAGCCGCCCTTCGGCGGCTTGGCCCCGAAGGTGCTCATGATCAGCGACATGGCCGACTCGGCCTGGGCCACGGGCTGCTGCTTGGCAAGCGCGGTGACCGGGCGCGCCTGGACCACGAACAGTTCCCGCTCCTCGCCGCGCGCGAGCGCCCATTCGATGTCCTGATGAGACCCGAAGTAGCGCTCCACGCGCTTGGCCACCTCGACAAGGCGCTCCAGCGCCGACGGGTCCAGGCAGCGGACCTCGCGCTGCTCCTCGGCGACGGGGAGGCGGACCGCTCCGCTCCCGCCGACCTCGGGCACGTACTGCACGTCCTTGGTGTGCACGTGCTCGCGCACAACCTCGCGTGTCACCTTGCTCACGAGATAGTCGTCAGGGGTGACCTCGCCGCCGACCACCGCCAGGCCGAGCCCCCAGCTCGCGTTGATCGCGACCATGCTCGGGTCACCGCTGACCGGATTGCAGGTGAACATCACGCCCGACACCTCGGCGTCCACCATCAGCTGCACGGTCACTCCCATCGCCGGCTCCGCGCCCGAGTCGCCCAGCCGCAGGCGGTAGCTGATCGCCGGCGGGCTGTACAGGCTCACCCAGCAATCGCGCACCGCGTCGCACACGTGCTCGACGCCCCGCACCCACAGGTAAGTCTCCTGCTGGCCGGCGAACGTGGCGTCCTGGCTGTCCTCGCCCACCGCGCTGGAACGAACCGCCACCGGCGGCGAGTTCTCGCCGAGCCCCGCGTACTGCTCGGCGATCTCCGCGCGCACCGCCGGCGGGACGGGAGCGAACCGCATTGCCTCACTGATCGCGTGGGACGCCCGGCCGATGGCATCGACGTCACCCGCCGACACCCCCGCCAGCGCGCCGGCGATCCGGTCCCCGAGGCCCGAGCCGTGAACGAACGCCGCAAATGCGGCGGTCGAGAGGGCAAAGCCGGACGGCACCGGGATCTCCGCCGTGAGCAGCTCGCCCAGGTTGGCGCTCTTGCCGCCGAAGCGCGGCTCGTCGTTGCGGGAGAGCCGATGCAGCGGGCGGGTGTACTCGCTCATGACGACCCCTGGCCGTCGAGGAGCGTGACCGTTCCGTCCGAGCCGTTCACCCTGATCGTCTGGCCGGTGCGGATGGCGGCCGTCGCGCGTCCGGTGCCGACGACGGCGGGCAGGCCGTACTCGCGGCACACGATCGCCGCGTGCGACATCACCCCGCCCACGTCGGTGACCGTGGCCTTGATCTTCGAGAAGATCGGTGCCCAGGCCGGGGAGGTGCTGCCGCATACGAGGATCTCGCCGTCGCGCACGTCCGCGATCTGATCGACCGTCTTGACGACTCGGGCCGCGCCCTCGACCACGCCGGGCGAGGCGGCCGCGCCGGCCAGTACCGACCCGCCTTCCTGCTGGCGCGCCCATTCGTGCACCCGCTCGGTCGTCACGCCCCACAACATGATCGTCATGGGATCGGTGACCGCCTCGGGGGTCGCCCCGAGGGCGGGCGGAGGCGTCCACTCGTTCAGCTTGGCGAGCAGCTCCTTGCGCCGGGCGGCGATCGGCGGCCAGTGCTCGGGGCCGAGCGGCACGCCGCCGGTCGCCCAGGTGAGCACGAGCTCATCGAGCGCGCCGGCCACCTCGTAACGCGAGAGCTGGAACACGTCCTCGCCGTCCTCCAGGAACCTGTGGCGGGCCAGCAGCGCGCCAAACTCACGGATCTTGTTCCACCACCGGGTGAGGAACCAGTAGTCGCAGAAGAACTTGTGCTCCTCGACGTAGGGAAACACGGTGCGCGACAAGGCGAGCAGGTCGTTGAAGCTGGCCTGCGAGGGCTCGTCGAGCAGCGCCCCGTACTCGTCGGCCAGGCGGTCGCGCTCGCGGGCGATCTCCTCCGTGGGGCGCTCGATCTGCTCGCCGGCCTGCAACGCGCCGATATGACCGATCAGGGACGCGTACGGGATGCTCGGGTCGTCGAGCCAGCTGCGGTAGTAGTGGTACAGCCCGTCGCCCGTGGCCATGTTGAACCACGGGTCCTTGACCTTCTCGAGCTCCTCGAGCCAGGCGCGGCCCGCGTCGGTCTGCGCCAGCTCGGCGTCGATTTGCTGCGGCGTGCGGCCCTGCACGAAGGCGGCGTCGACGCCGCTCCCGATGGCCAGGCGGGCCAGGCGACGCAGCTCGGCGTCGGGCCGGAACAGCAGCACGTCGATGCCGGCGACCATCTGGGCGATGTGCTGATCGGGAATGTCAGGAAGCTTCGCTTTGCAGAACTCCGCGAACGTCCCATACGCCCCGTAGCCGAGGAGCAGGAACTCGAAGTGGTGCTGCCACATCAGGTCGGCCAGCCGGAGCGCTCGGCCGTAGGCGGTCAGGAGCTCGTAGAAGGCCGTGTTCCGGTCCTCGCCGAACGCCACCTCATCGGGCTCGTATTCGGGCAGCTCGGGAACCTCGAGTTCGCCGAGCTCGCGGATCAGCGCCTCCATCTTGACTCGCCACTTGCCGTACAGCTCCGACCAGTTCTGGAAGTAGTAGCCGGCCCGCTTCTGGAAGAACTCGGCGCGCTCGGCGATCTTGGCCGGATCGGTCACCGGGTTGCCCGAGATGTAGATGTACCCGTTGACGCAGCGGTAGTCGATCCCCATGGCCGGCGGGACGGCGAACACGCGGTTCTGCCACGAGCCCACCGCCTGGTAGGGCGAGTCGATGCAGATCACGTCGAACGCCGGCATCGGCACGGGAAAGTGCATGGAGTTCCAGAACCAGAAGCGCTGCTCGTCGGTGTCCCGCCGGCGTTCGTCGAACAGCGCGTAGTAGGGGTACATCTCCTCCCAGCCCTCGGAACCCGGCGGGGTCTCGATCTCGTATGGGCTGGGGAATGCCCCGGCCTCCGGCGCTGTCGTGGCCATCTCTCCTCGCGTTCCTCAGTCGCTGGTGGCGAGAGTCTAGCCGCGCACAGTTGCCGTCCAGCGCACGGTCGGTCGCGCCGCGGCTCGGTCCGGCGTACGATCGCGCCGCTCTGACAGACGACCCGACAAAGGAGCGAGATGGCGAGGATGTTGCTGGTGCACGGGGCGTTCGGACGGGCTTCCTGCTGGGAGCGCGTGGCGCCTGGCCTTCGCGCGGCGGGGCACCAGGTGGAGACGATCGACCTCCCGGGTCAGGGCGAGGATCCGACACCCACCGGCGAGGTGACGCTGGAGCGCTACGCGCAACGCGTGTGCGAGGTCCTGGCCGCAGGCCCGCCCGCGGTGCTCGTCGGCCACAGCATGGGCGGGATGGTGATTACCCAGGCCGCCGCGCGTTGTCCTGAGTGCGTCGGAAGGCTCGTCTATGTCGCGGCTTTCCTACCGCAGGACGGGCAGAGCCTGATCGACCTCACGCAATTACCCGAGGCCGCCGGCGACGCGGTGCAGACGGGCTTGGTGGTGGAGGGGGACCCGCCGATCGCCACGATGCCGCCGGAGGCCGCGCGCGAAGGCCTGATGCACTGCTGTGACGATGAGCAGGCAGCCTGGGCCCAGTCGCTGCGCGGTCCCCAGCCGGTAGCCCCGTTCACCCACCCGGTGCGGATCGACGGCAACGAGCAGTTTGCGCGCCTGCCCCGCGCCTACGTGATGTGCCTGCAGGACCGCGCGATCCGCCCGGCGCTCCAGCGGCGCATGCTCGAGGCGGCCGGCTGCGACCCGGTGATCGAGATCGACACCGATCACAGCGTCTGGGCCTCCCGCCCCGAGGAGCTGGCGGCCGCCCTCGATCGTCTCGCCACCTAATCCTCTGGGCGCGCCAACTTTGGGCGCTGCACTCTCGCATAGGTCAGGTAAATCGCCAAAATCGGCGTTAGTGACACGATGCGCCGGGGAGATGACATGAGCGCTGAGCGACGCGAGTTCCGAGTGGCGATCCTGGGCGCCGGGTTCGGCGGCCTGGGCATGGCTATCCGGCTCAGGCAAACCGGCGTCGAGGACTTCGTGGTGTTCGAGCGTGACGCGGAGGTCGGCGGCACATGGTGGGCCAACACGTACCCGGGCTGCCAGTGCGACATCCCGTCGCACCTGTACAGCTACTCGTTCGCGCTGAACCCTGAATGGACGCGGACGTACCCTCTCCAGCCCGAGATCCGCGACTACCTGCGCCGCTGCGCCGACGCCTACGGCGTGCGCCCGCATCTGCGCCTCGGCTGTGAGGTCGAGCGCGCCGAGTGGGACCAGGCGGCCGGCATGTGGCGGCTCGACACGACCGACGGCGCGTTCACCGCGCGGGTCGTGATCGCCGCGCCCGGGCCGCTCAGCGAGCCGCGTGTCCCCGCGCTTCCCGGCCTCGAGGACTTCCGCGGCGCCATGTTCCACACCGCGCGCTGGAACCACGAGCACGACCTGACCGGCCGCGACGTCGCCGTCGTCGGCACCGGCGCGAGCGCGATCCAGACCGTGCCCCGGATCCAGCCGACGGCCAAGCGGGTGACGATCTTCCAGCGCACGCCGCCCTGGGTCGTCCCCCACCGCGACCGTCCGATCACCGAGTTCGAGCGCCGGCTTTACCGGCGGATGCCGGCGCTGCAGCGCATCGTCCGCTCGGCCGTGTACCTGAGCCGCGAGTTGCTCGTCCCGGGCCTCGTCTATCGCCCCGAGCTGATGAACGGCGTGCAGAAGATGGCGCAGGCACACCTGGCCAAGCAGGTTCCCGACCCCGCGCTGCGCGCCAAGCTCATCCCCGACTACGTGATCGGGTGCAAGCGAATCCTCCCCTCCAACGACTGGTATCCGGCGGTGAGGCAGCCGAACGTCGAGGTGGTTCCCGGTGCCGTCACCGCGATCCGGCCCGACGGCGTGGTCGGCGCCGACGGCGTCGCGCGCGAGGCGGACACGCTGATCTTCGCCACCGGCTTCCAGGTGACGGACATGCCGTTCGCCCGGTTCATCGTCGGGCGCGACGGCGCGTGCCTGTGCGACGTGTGGCAGGGCAGCCCCCAGGCCTACCGGGGCGCGGCGGTTCCCGGTTTCCCCAACCTGTTCTGGGTGATCGGGCCGAATACCGGGCTCGGCCACAACTCGATGGTGTTCATGATCGAGGCGCAGCTGAACTACCTGGTGAGCGCGCTCGAGTCCATGCAGCGCCAGGGCGCGACGCGGATCGAGGTGCGCCACGACGCGTACGACGCCTACAACCGGAGCCTGCAGTCGCGCCTGGAAGGGACAGTGTGGAACACCGGCGGCTGCTCGAGCTGGTACCTGGACGCCAACGGCCGTAACTCGACGATCTGGCCGGGCTTCACCTGGCGCTTCTGGCAGCAGACGCGCCGCTTCGACGAGCCGGCCTACGTGCTCGCGAATGGCTCAGGAGGGGGCGCGGGAGTGTCCGGACGGGGAACCCGGTCCCACGGGCGCCGCGAAGCGGCCCCGAATACCCAGGTAAGCTCGCGGCCCCTCCCCGGGTAGTACTCGGCACGTGGCCGGCCAGCGAGCTGTTCGCGGTGTGAATCTAGGTGAGCGCCGCCGCCGGGCGCCACACCTTCCAGTAGCTGTGCAGGCGCCGGCCGAACGCCTTGGGCGACTCGGCGTACAGCCGCTCGCCGAGCAGGAAGGCCTCCGCCTGCAGCTGCTCGCGGCGGCGATCGATCAGCTCGATGACCGCGTCGAGGTCGACGGCGACCCGGGCGCCGCCGCTCTCGAGCGTGCCGCGCAGGACCGCGAGATCGTGATCGTCTCCGAGCAGATCCGACAGCGCGTGCGCCTCCTTGGCCTGACCCCCCACGATGCCCGGCGAAAGCGGCTTCAGCATCCGTAGGTGGTACCAGAGATCCTTGCTGCGCTTGCGCCACTCGTGGAGAGCCTCGACCGTCGGCTCACGGCGTGCGACGGCCAGTGCTTTGGCGCCGCGCTTGTAGCTGCGGAGCAGCCCGGGCTCGAGTGCCTTCCATCCGCCGCGGCGAATCGGCCAGTCCTCGATCCGGGCGCGGACGGACTTCAGCTCCTCGGCGGTTTGCCCCGGCAGCCCCGAGGCGAACATCCGCTGCCTGGCCGTGTCGCGCTCGGCCTCGAGGTGCCGGCGGATCGGCTCGAACGTCGTCTGGGCGACCTGCCCGGCGAAACGGTCGGCCAGGTCGTCGAGCGCCTGGAGCATGACCTCGGCGTCGCGGGAGGCGGAGAGCGCGCGGCCGGCGTCGCGCAGCGCCTTGTTCTCGCGGCGGCGCTGATCGCGGTCGATTGCCGCGCGGGTCAGGCGCAGCAGGGAGCGGGCCTTCTTCAGATCCTTGCGGGCAGCGTGCACCGCCTCGACCGAGTCGCCGTGCACGCCGGTCGTCAGCTCCTCGACGGCGTCGTCAAGCTGCTCGCGGGCGCATCGCCGCACCCCGTCCTGCACGGTCTCGTCGGCTCTGAATCGGTAAGGCATCTGGTCTCCCCGGCTCGCTTCGGTCAGTTTGACGCTACCCCGGGCCGAGAGCGGTCAAGCGCGGCGCGTGCGTGAACCGCGGGGACGCCGGGGTGTTGCCCGTGGGCGCGGGGGTGGTGCGGGCACGCGCGCGCCCATATGTGTTGAATCCGCCCCCGAGATCCCCCCGTTCAAGGAGAGACGATGAGCTCGACCGATGAACTGCTCGCCAACAACCAGGCCTACGCCGCGTCCTTCGACAAGGCGGACCTGCCGCTGCCCCCGGCGCGCAAGGCGGCGGTTCTCGCCTGCATGGACGCGCGCCTGAACGTGTACGGCGCTCTGGGCTTGAGCGAGGGCGAAGCGCACGTGATCCGCAACGCCGGTGGGGTGGTGACCGACGACGCGATCCGCTCCCTGGCCATCTCGCAGCGACTGCTCGGCACCGAGGAGATCATCCTCATCCACCACACCGACTGCGGGATGCTCACCTTCACCGACGACGAGTTCAAGCGGCAGGTAGAGGAGGAAGTCGGGATCAAGCCGGAGTGGGCGGCCGAGTCGTTCTCGGACCTCGAAGCGGACGTGCGCCAGTCGATCGCGCGCATCAAGGCGTCGCCGTTCATCCCGCACAAGGGCGCGGTGCGCGGGTTCGTCTACGAGGTGGAGACGGGCCGGCTGCGCGAGGTGAGCTGATGCCTGCCCGGCCCGATGCCGGGGCGTCGGCCATGGCACCCCGGCGAGCGCGTGGGATGGCCCGCTGAACCGCCTGTTTCCGGGGTAGATACAAGCTTACACCCTCCCCTCACCCGGTCCCGGGGGAGGGTGTGGCTCGCTTGGCCCTCGCTCTCGCGCGGAGCTACGTGGACGCGACCCAGCGCGCGGATGGACAAGAACGATTGCACGGGATGACTGGACTGACTCCGGTGCGCGGGATACCGTCGCTTCCACACGAGAGGAGCGACGATGGCCGACATCCCCCTGATGGCGCTGTACTGGACGGTGGCCGGTCCGGTCGAGATCCATGGCGGCCGCGAGTGGAGCCTGTTCAGCTGGCGCGAGCGCTGCGCACAGGTGGCCGGCGGCGGGTTTCAGGGCATCGGGCTGTGGCACGCCGACGTGGCGCACCAGTTGGAGACGACCACGCTCGCGGAGATCAAGCGGATCTTCGACGACGCCGGCCTGAAGTACCTCGAGGTCGAGTTCCTCTGGGAGTTCTTCGTCCCGCGCGGTCAGCCGGCGCGCGAGGACTCCGATCGGTTGCGCAGGCAGCTGTTCGAGACCGCCGCCGCCTTCGATGCACACCACATCAAGGTCGGGAACATCCCCGAGACACCGTGTGAGCTCGATCGCCTGATCGAGGAATACGCCGCGCTGTGCGACGACGCGGCGCAGCACACGGATGCCCGGATCGCCTACGAGATCATCCCGTTCGATCCCAACGTGAACACGCTCGAGGACGGGATCAAGCTCGTCACCGAGGCGGGGCGCTCGAACGGCGGGCTGGCCATCGACAGCTGGCACATGGGTAAGCTGCATATCCCGCCCGCGGACCTCAGGCGCATCCCCAGCGAGTATCTGGCCTGGGTCGAGCTGTCGGACGGCCCGGTGGAGTACATGGACGATCCGCTCGACGAGGTCATCAACCACCGCCGGCTCCCCGGCGAGGGCGAGTTCGACATTCCCGGCTACATCGAGGCGTGCCGGGCGATCGGCTACGACGGCCCGTGGGGAGTCGAGGTCCTCTCCGCGGAGCTGCGATCGCTCCCGCTCGAGGAGGCGGTGAAGCGTGCCTATCAGACGACCGCCGCGCAATTCGGCGCCGGCGTGACGAACCCCTGAGAGAAACAGGAGAGCAGATGCAGGAGCTCGACAACAACAGGCTCGTCTGGATGTTCACGCAGATGCTGCGCATCCGCGAGTTCGAGGAGCGCGTCAAGCGAACCTTCGAGGAGCACCCGGGGGTGATCCGCGGGCACACGCATCTGGCCGACGGCGCGGAGGCGTCGATCGTTGGTTCATTGGCCACGATGCAGCCGGGCGATCAGCTGATGGCCACCTACCGCTGCCACGGCTATCCGATCACGTTGGGGACGGACACCAAGGCGATCATGGCCGAGATCTACGGCCGTAAGGACGGCCTGTGCGGCGGCTACGGCGGCTCGATGCACCTGGTCGATCCCGAGCGCGGTTTTATGGGCACGAGCGGCATCGTCGGCCAGGGCATCCCGCAGGCCACCGGGCTGGGCTGGGCCGCCCAGATCCGTAAGCAGGGCCAGATCGTCCTGTGCTTCTTCGGCGACGGCGCCTCCAAGCAGGGAGCCTTCCACGAGTCGCTCAATCTGGCCTCGCTGTGGAAGCTGCCCATGGTCTATGTGATGGAGAACAACAACTACAACGTGGCCACGCGCTCCGAGCAGGAGGACGCCAACGCCGCCGCTGGCGAGCCGCTTTCGGTCAAGGCCAAGGCGCACAGCATGCCGGGCGTGACCATCGACGGAACCGACCCGGTCGAGGTCTACAACGCGGTCGGCCAGGCCGCTGAGCGCGCCCGCGCCGGCCAGGGACCGACCCTGATCGAGTCCAAGGTCTACCGCCTGTCGGCCCACGGCAACATCATCGCCCCGCCCGGTGTGCCGTTGCATTACCCCGAGCATGAGGCGGTCACGGTGTTCGGCAACCGCGAGGAGTACGAGGCCGCGCTGCGCGGCGACCCCGTGCCACGCTTCCGGGCTCGGCTGGTCGAACAGGGCGTCCTGGAGGCGGAGCAGGCCGACCGGATCACCGAAGAGGTCCGCGCCGAGATGGAGGCGGCGGTCCAGTACGCGCTCGACGATCCGCTGCCGGAGCCCGAAGCCGCCGCTCGCTACGACTACGTGTATGCCTAGGAGATAACGATGGCACGAGAGATTCCCTACATCGCCGCGGTCCAGGAGGCCATCTTCGAGGAGATGGGGCGCGACGAAAGCGTCCTCTTCTACGGCCAGGACGTCGCGCCGAGCGATGACGACGACTTCGTCAAGGCGTACGGGCGCGACCGCGTCCGGGTCTCGCCCATCTCCGAGACGGCCGAGATCGGCATCGCCCTGGGCGCCGCGCTCGCCGGCTACCGGCCGGTGGTCGAGCTGCTCATGGCCGAGTTCATGCTGGTGGCCATGAACCAGGTTGTCAATGAAGCGCCGAAGCTGCGCTACATGAGCGGCGGCCAGGTCAAGGTCCCGGTGGTGTTCAAGGCCGGCTACGGATTCACGGCGGGCTGGGCCGGGCAGCACACCGGCTCGATCTACGGCATGTTCATGGGCTTCCCGGGCCTGAAGATCGCGCTGCCGTCGACCCCGGCCGATGCGAAGGGGCTGATGACGACGGCGATCCGCGACGACAACCCGGTCTGCTACTTCATCAACTATCTGCTCGTGCTCGAGCACGGCGATGTGCCCGAGGGCGAGTACGCGGTCCCGTTCGGCGAGGCGGCCGTCCGTCGCTCCGGGTCGGACGTCACGATCGTGGGCACCGGGTGGACGGTGGGTCGGGCGCTGGCGGCGGCGGAGACGCTCGCCGGTGAAGGTATCCAGGCCGAGGTCATCGACCCGCGCACCCTGAACCCGCTCGACACGGCCACGATCCTGTCCTCGGTCGAGAAGACGGGACGACTGGTGCTGGTGGATCAGGGAACGCGGCACGGTGGCGCCTCCGCGGCGATCGCCGCCGAGGTGGCCGAGCATGGCTTCGCCTCGCTCAAGGCGCCGATCGCGCAGGTGACCGCACTCGACGTGATCACGCCCTACAGCGAGCCGATGGAAGCCTTCGTCCTGCCCAACGAGGAGAAAATCGCCGGGTCGGTGCGCCAGGTCCTCGGCGAGGCTCCGGTCGCGGCATAGGGGGTCGCGTCGTGGAGGGGGTGCTCGCCGCCGCGCTGCTGCGCACGATGTGGCGGATCCGGCTGTTCGAGGAGCGGGTCGCCCAGCTCAAGCGCACGCTTCAGGTGCACGGCCTGATCCATCTGAGCATCGGCGGCGAGGGCGTGGCGGCCGCCGTGTGCGGCCAGCTGCGCGACGACGACGCCGTCTACAGCGGCCACCGCGCGCACGGGCACGCGATCGCCAAGGGAGCGCCGGTCGACCGGGTCATGGCCGAGCTGATGGGGCGCGTCGACGGGGTATGCCGCGGCCTCGGCGGCTCGATGCATCTGGTCGACGCCGAGCACGGCTTCATGGGGGCGACCGGGGTGGTGGGCGGCAACCTGCCGCTCGCGCTCGGCAGCGCCCTGGCGGCACACCTGCAGGGCGGCGACCGGGTGAGCGTGGTGTTCTTCGGCGACGGCGCCGTGCAGGCCGGGCACTTCAATGAGACCGTGAACCTGGCCGCGCTGTGGCGGCTGCCGCTGATCTTCGTGTGCGAGAACAACGGGATGGCGGAGTTCACCTCGCGCGAGGAGCACAGCACGATCGAGCTGGTCAGCGCCGTGGTGGCGCCGTACGGCTTCGAGCGCGCGACGGTCAACGGCAGCGACGTGCCGGCGGTGTATGACGCGTTCGGCGCGTTTCTGGAGGCGGCGCGAGCCGGCCGCGGGCCGCTGCTGCTCGAGTGCCTGACCTATCGCCGGCGCGGCCATTACGAGGGCGATCCCGAGAAGTACCGCGACTCGGTGGCCGAGCAGGCATGGGCCGAGCGCGACCCGATCGCGCAGCTTACGAAGCGCTCGCTCGACGAAGGATGGCTCGATGCACCGGCGGCGAGTGCGATCGAGGAGGAGGTAGCGGCCGAGATCGAGGAGGCGGTGCGCTTCGCCCGGGACAGCCCGTTGCCGCAGCCGGAGACGGCGGCTGAGCTGGTCTATGCCGGGAGCGGCGGATGACCACGTTCGTGGAGGCGATCAACCAGACGTTGGCGCGCGCGATGCGCGAGGACGAGCGCGTGATCGTCCTCGGCGAGGACGTGGCCGAAGGCGGCCCGTACCTGGTCACGGCCGGGCTGGCCGAGGAGTTCGGCCGCGAGCGGGTGCGCAACACCCCGATCAGCGAGGGCGCCGTGTGCGGCGTGGCGGTGGGCGCGGCCCAGTCCGGCCTCAAGCCGGTGGTCGAGATCATGTTCATCGACTTCATCACGCTGGCGCTCGACCAGCTGGTCAACCAGGCGGCCAAGGCCCACTTCATGTCGGGCGGGCAGCTGTCCGTGCCGCTGGTGCTGCGCACCCAGGGCGGCGCCGGCCAGCGCAACGGCGCCCAGCACTCGCAGAGCCTGGAGGCGTGGCTGACCCACGTGCCGGGCCTGAAGGTGGTGATGCCGAGCGGCGCCGCGGACGCGGCCGGGCTCTTGTGGAGCGCGATCGCCGACCCCAACCCGGTCGTGTTCGTGGAGAACAAGTCGCTGTACTTCCGGCGCGAGTCGGTCCCGGATCCGCCGGAGCCGATCCCGCTCGGTCACGCCCGCACGCTGCGACGCGGTCGGGACGTGACGATCGTCGCCCTGTCGCGGATGGTGCATGACGCGCTCGAGGCCGCCGACCGGCTGGCCGGCGAAGGCGTCGAGGCGGAGGTGATCGACCCCCGGACGCTGGTCCCCCTCGATCTCGACACGCTGACGCAATCGGTCACGCGGACCGGCCGGGCCGTGGTGGCGCACGAGGCGGTGGCGGCCGGCGGGTTCGGGGCGGAGCTGGCGGCCCAGCTCCAGGCCGCGGCGTTCGACTACCTCGAGGCCCCGATCCAGCGGGTCGGCGCGCCCTACACGCCGGTGCCGGTCAGCCCGCCGCTGGAGGACGCCTACCGGCCGGGCGCCGAGGAGATCGTGCAAGCGGTCAAGGTCGGGCTCGAGTGGGGCCAGTACGACGCGGAGCCGTGGGAGAAGGGTGCGCTTGCCACGCCTCGGTGATGCAACTTGTCGCCCGCCGTCGTCGCGACGAATCAGGCGAGCTCGGGCCGCCTTGCCGTCTTCTGCCGGCGGCGGGTCGGCGGCCAGCGCGAGCAGCGATGCGCCCGGCACTTGCTCGAGCAGGCCCCGACGGCTGAGCACGATCTCCAGGTTGGTGAGCGACAGGCGGGCATGCTCGCGAGCGATGCTGTCGGCGCGGGCTCCCTCCCGGTCCGCGATCGCCTCGACCAGCCCGAGATGATGACGGTGGGCGACGATCAGGATCTCGCGCGACTCGGACAGCTTGGCGTGCTGGAGGACGAGCGCGCTCGGGCTGGCGAACGGCAAAGAGAGGACGCCGTCGAGCGTGCGCTCGAGCAACGGGCTGTTCGCCATCTTGAGCAGACGGGCGTGGAACAGCTCGTTGAGGGCGACGTAGCGCTCGAACGACTCGTAGTCGGCCAGGTGCACGAGCGGCTCGACCGATTCGTTGATCGAGCGCAGCGCGCGAAGGTCCGGGGAAGGCGCGCCCCGCTCGGCGGCGAACCGCGCGGCCGTGCCCTCGAGGACGCCGCGCAGTTCGATCGCGTCCCTGATGTCGGCCCGGGTGAACTCGCGCACCACGTAGCCGCCGCCGGGAAGCACGCGCAGCAGGCCTTCGTGCTCGAGCGTGGCCAGCGCCAGGCGCAGCGGGGTGCGCGACACTCCGACCCGCTCGACCAGGCGGAGCTCGGACATCCGCTCGCCGGGCTTGAACTCACCGGCCAGGATCTGCTCGCGCAGGCCGAGCAGCGCGCGGGTCATCTGGGTCTTGCTGGTCGGGTGGACCATCGGCGGCGGCGAGTCTATTCCGCTGCCGCCCTGTTGTATGCAGAAGTGCGATGAGAGATCGCATGCAATCGATTGGTTGTGGTCGCGTTAGGTATGGATTGCATACAGCGGCTCGGGTGACTAAGATCGGCGCCTCGCCAAACCGGGGCGGGTCGACCGAGTCAAGATGAGGAGGAGGACAAAGGTGAGGTTGATGTATGGGCACGTGCTGCGCCTGCGCACGCTTATCGCGCTGGCGGCACTCATCGGGGCAGCCCTGCTCGCAGGCTGCGGCAGTAGCAGCAGCAGCACTTCCGCAGCACCGGGCAGCAGTGGCGGCGGGTCAGCGAGCGCGACGACCGCGAGCAGCGGTGGAAGCGGATCGAGCGGCGGCTCGGCTAATACGTCGAAGTGCGGGCCGAAGCCGGGCGTCAAGGCCACCGGCACGCCGATCAACATCGGCACGATCGACACCAAGCAGCCGGGCACGGACTTCAGTGACGGCCCGAACATGATCATGGCCTACTACAACTGCGTGAACGCGAACGGCGGTGTCAACGGCCACCCGGTCCGCCTGTTCGTCCAGTACGACCAGACCCAGCCGGCGCAGATCGCGGCGGCCGCCAAGCAGCTGATCGACACCGATCACGTGGTGGGAATCGTCGGCGTGTTCGACCTGCTCGAGTGCACGATCGACCAGAGCTACTGGAAGCAGCTGGGCATCTATGAGATGGGCGCCGGCATCGCTCCGGAGTGCTGGTCGACGCCGAACAGCGCGGCGGTGAACATGGGACCGCGTTACAGCTCCGACGGCGCGGTGCAGTACGGACTCAAGCAGCATCCGTCCAAGGTCGTGTTCGTGCAGTCCAACGTTCCCGGCACGGGCTACATCGCCGCCGGGCCGAAGGCGCTGGCCGACGCCGCGCACGTGCCGATCAGCGAGCTGACCGAGAACGTGCCGATCAACGACGCCAACTCGGTGGCCCTCGACCTGGTCAACAAGGCTGGCTCGAACGGCTGGGTCGTCCTGAACTTCACCCCGCCCGAGGCGCTGCCGATCCTCCAGGCCGCTCAGAAGCTCGGCCTCGAGGACCGTGTCAAGGGTTGGGGATGCTCGACCCCGTGCAACACGGACTTCGTGGCCAAGCGCGCTGGGACCGAAGTGGAACCACAAGCTGTTCGTCAACGCCGAGCTGACCTCGCCGGACGACCACAACGGGCCCGAGATGCAGCTCTACAAGGCGATCCTCAAGCAGTACGGATCCGCTGTGGCCGGCGGCCTGGGCTCGTTCAGCGAAATGGGCTACCTGCTCGGCAAGTTCTCGGTCGACGCGCTGGAGAAGATGAACGGGCCCGTACACGATCAAGACGGTCAACGCGGCGTTCAAGGACATCAAGGACGAGAAGAACGAGCTGCAGTGCCAGCCGTGGGTGTACGGGAACTACGCCTTGCACATCCCGAACAACTCCGACTTCACGACGACGCCGGATAACGGGAAGATGGTGACCGCGCAGGGATGCACGCCGATCTCGGCTGCGGATCCCCAGATCGCGCAGTATCGCTCGGCCGCGGGGACCGCACCCTCCACCAATCCGCCCACCGGTTAGGAGTAGGCTGCACAAACCGCGCACGTCTGAAGACCAGCGATGCCAAGCACCACTGACCTCGAGCAGTTCCTGGTTACCGGGCTGTCCCTCGGCGGGGTGTATGCGCTGTCGGGGGTCGGGATGGTGGTTCTGTACCGAGCCACCGGAGTGCTCTACCTGGCCTTCGGCGCGGTCGGCGCCATGGGCGCGCTGATCGCCTGGCAGCTCTCCCAGCAGGACGGCTGGAACATCTGGCTGTCGTTCGCCGTGGCGATCTTGTTCGGCGGGGTGATCACGCTCGTCTACGGGATGATCTTCGGCCCGGCGTTGTCGGGACGCGATCCGCTGGTCAAGGCGACGGCCACGCTCGGGCTGCTCCTGATCCTGCTCGGGGTGATGGACCTGCTGTGGCCGTCGAGCGGCGGCGCATCGCGGTCGCTGACGATGCCGACGGACAACAGCACGTTCCAGGTCGGGCAGATCTCGGTCACGTACACAAACGTGATCGCGCTGGCGCTCGGCCTGGCGATCACCGCGGCGACGGCGGCGTTCCTGCGCTTCAGCAAACTCGGGACCGCGATGCGGGCGATGGCCAACGATCGTGAGATCACCGCCGCGCTGGGGGTCCCCGTGCGCCGGGTGGAGGCGGCGGCCTGGTTCGGCTGCGGGGTGCTGTCCGGCGCCGCCGGGGTGCTGCTCGCGGACCTCGTGGCGCTCGACGCGACGAGCCTGACGTTCCTGGTCATCTCCACGCTGGCGGCGACGCTGGTCGCGCGGCTGCGGTCGATCGTCATCACGTTCGTGGCCGCGCTGGTCATCGGCCTGATCACGGCCGAGCTCACGCCGGTGTCGTCGGTCTCGAACTATCGCGACATGACGCCGTTCGTAGTGGCGGCGATCGCGCTGCTGGTCCTCAACCGCCGACGCGTGATCACCGTCGGCCGGCAGGGGGTGTAGACGATCGAGTCCAGCGGCGTGAAGACAGAGACCAGCGCGCCGGCAGCCGAGACGGCGGGCACTTCCCCGGGCTCCGCGCTCGCGGCGGCGCGGGAAAAACGCCGCCTCGAGCCGCGCTCGATGATCCGGCCGGCCGTGATCGCGGCGCTGCTGGCGTGCGTGCTGCTGTTCGTCCCGTCGATCTTCAGCCTGTACTACGTCGACGCGTGGACCCAGGTCGCGATCTACTCGATCGTCACGCTCGGGCTGGGCCTGCTGGTCGGGCGAGTCGGCATGGTCTCGCTCGGGCAGGGCGCGGTGCTGGCGATGGGCGCATGGGTGTCCGCACGCCTTCTGTTCGCCACCGGGCTGCCGTTCCCGCTCGTCCTGCTGGCGGGAGGGCTGATCACGATGGTGCTGGGCACGCTGGTCGGGCTGCCCGCCCTGCGCATGAGCGGCCTATACCTGGCCCTGATCACGCTGATGCTCGCGGGCGCGATCACCGTAGTGCTTCAGAACATCAACTTCCCCAACGGCGGCCACGGCTTCACGGGCTACAACGCCAGCACGGTCCACATCCCGCCGATCCGCCGCCCGGCCATCGCGACCACCGATCCCGCCTTCTTCCGCTACGCGGTGGTCGTCGCGATCCTGATGTTCCTGCTCGTGCTCGTCCATCTCCGCGGGCGCCCGGGACGTGCCTGGGCGGCGATTCGCCAGAGCGAGGCGGCGTCGCTGGCCGGCGGCATCAACACCACGCTGTTCAAGCTGTGGGCATTCGCGCTGGCCTCGTTCATCACCGGAGTCGCCGGCGGCCTCGTCGCCGGCAGCTTCCGCTACCTGAACTCGTTGACGTTCTCGACCGCTGACTCGATCACGCTGCTGGCGGTCGTGCTGATGGGCGGCGCCTACAGCATGACCGGGGCGATCGTGGCCGCGTTCCTGCTCAAGTTCCTGCAGGCGCTGCTGAACGACTGGGGGGTCTCCCCCGACTGGCTGACGATCCTGTTCGGGATCGGTGTGCTGCAGGTTCTCACCACCGCCCCGCGCGGGATCGTGGAGCAGATGCCCAAGGACGTGGCTCGCCTCGGGCGGCTCATCCGGAGGCTGTTCGGTCGCCAGGCCACTCCGCAGGAGAGCGCCGAGTGAAGGCTGCTCGCTCGCCAGGCCACTCCGCAGGAGAGCGCCGAGTGAAGGCTGCTCGCTCGCCAGGCCACTCCGCAGGAGAGCGCCAAGTGAACGGAGCGTCTGCGGCGCGGGAGCAGGTACGTTGATCTCGGTCTCCGACCTGACCGTCCGGTTCGGCGGCGTGACGCCTCTGGACCGCATGACCGTGACCTTCGAGCGCGGGACGTGCGGGCTGATCGGGCCCAATGGCGCCGGCAAGACCACCTTCTTCAACGTCCTGAGCGGGTTCGTCAGACCCGTGGAAGGGACCGTCCACGCGTTTGACGAGGATCTCCTGAAGATGGCCCACTACCGCCGCGCGCGGTGGGGGGTGCGGCGAACGTTTCAGACCGAGCAGGCGATCGAGGAGCTCTCGGTCTACGACAACGTGGCGATGATCCACGAGCACTCGAAGGTGACCGGCGGCTCCCGGCACGAGGATGTGCTCGGAGCGATCGAGTTCGTCAAGCTCGACATCGACCCGTACGCCAAGGTCGGCAGTCTGGGCGCCGCACAGCGACGCCTGGTCGAGGTGGCGCGCGCGGTGGTCGGAAAGCCCCGGCTGGTCCTGCTCGATGAGCCAGCGGCCGGCCTGCCCGACGAGGAGACCGCGCTGCTGGGCGACGTCATCCGGGCCATTCCCGAGCACATGGGCGCCCTGGTGATCCTGGTCGACCACGACATGAGCCTGGTCTCCCATTGCTGCGAGGTGACAGCGGTCCTCGACTTCGGCAAGCTGCTCGCCGCCGGGCCGACCGAAGAGGTGCTGCGCGACGAGCGCGTGATCCGCGCGTACCTCGGGACGGAGGAGATCGCGGCGTGAGCGCCTCGTCCGGCGACACGCTGGCCATCGAGAGCCTGTCGGTCGGCCGCGGCGGGCGGACCGTGGTCCGCGAGGTCTCGCTCGAGATCACCGCGGGCGAGATCACCGCGCTGCTCGGGCCCAACGGCGCCGGCAAGTCGAGCATGGTGCTTGCCATCGGGGGCATTTTGAAGCCGCTGGGCGGGAAGATCCTGCTGGACGGCCGGGATTTCGCCGGGCGCCGTCCAGAGCGGATTCGCGGCGCCGGGATCGCCATCGTGCCCGAGGGCCGACGGCTGCTGCCGGAGTTGACCGTGGCCGAGAACCTGCGCGTGGCCACCTACGCGCTCGCGGGCGCCGACGCCGACACGGGACGCAAGCGCGCGCTGGAGCTGTTCCCCGAGCTCGAGAAGCGCCTCGACAACCCGGCGCGCGCGCTGTCCGGCGGCGAGCAGCAGATGGTGGTGCTCGCGCAGGCGCTCGTCTCGCATCCGCGCTTTGTCGTGATCGACGAGCTTTCGCTGGGGCTGGCGCCCGTGGTGGTCAACCGCCTGGTTCCGACCATCCGGTCGATCGCCGAGTCAGGCATCGGGGTCCTGCTGATCGAGCAGTTCGCCACGCTCGCGCTCGGGCTCGCCAACCGCGCCTACATCATGGAGGGCGGCCGGATCCAATTCTCGGGGCTGGCCAGCCAGCTGCGCGAGAACCCGGAGTTGCTGCACGGGGCGTATCTGCTGCGCGGAGCCAATGGGGGGGGGGAGGGTGGGGGGGGGGGGTGCGGCGGGTGCCGAGGCGCCGGCGAGCGCCGCGCCGCCGCCTTCATGACGGTCCGTTCGCTTGACCACGTGCTCGTGCTCTCGGACGATATCGAGGGCACCCGCGAGTTCTATTGCCAAGCGGTCGGCCTGCGCGTGGGCGACCGTCCCCCGCTCGAGTTTCCCGGCTACTGGCTGTACGGCGGCGAGAGCGCTTGTCTGCACATCGCAGAGCGGCGCTCGTATGCGGCACACGCGGCCGGGCTCGGTCTGCGGGTGCCCGAGCGCGATCCGGGCGTCGGACCCGTCGACCACGTCGCCTTCAGCGCCGGCGACTACCGCGGCGTCGTCGAGCGGCTCGAGCGCTGCGGTGTGGCCGCGGTGACCAACGCCGTGCCGGGAGGACCGCGCCAGGTATTCATCGAGGATCCCAACGGGGTCCGGGTCGAGATTACGGTGAGCCCGGCCGGGGGCTGAGGACCGATGCGCGCCGCCGTAACCGAAGGGGTCGGCGCCATGGCGCTCGTCGAGCGTCCCGAGCCGGGGGCTCCGGCTCGTGGACAGGTCGTGGTCGCGCCGGAGGCGGTCGGGATCTGCGGCTCGGATTACCACTTCTTCGCCGGCGAGCTGTCCGAGGCGGCCGGCGGATCCCAGTTCCCGCGGGTTCAGGGCCACGAGGTCGGCGCCACCGTGGTGGCCGTCGGTCCCGGGTGCCGTTCCGAGCTGCGCGCCGGCCAGCGTGTGGCGCTGCTCCCGCTGCACGCGTGCGGGCGCTGCTACCCGTGCAGCGTCGGGCGACCCAACACGTGCGACAACTTCCAGCTGATCGGGATCCACGTGGACGGCGGGCTGCAGGAGCAGCTGGTGGTGCCGGATGCGCAGGTGTACCCCATCGAGGTCGAGGATCCGGCGGTCGCGGCGCTGGCCGAGCCGCTGTCGATCGCGGTGCGGGCGGTCAATCGGGCGCGGGTGCAGAGCGGCTCCAGCGAGCACGTGGTGGTGCTTGGCGCCGGGCCGATTGGTCAGTGCATCAGCCTGGTGGCGCGTGAGCGCGGCGCCGAGGTGCTGCTGATCGACCTCCAGGAGAGCCGGTTGGAACTGAGCCGGGAGATCGGGGCCCGGACGCTGGTTTGGACGGGCTTTGCTGAGGTGGTCGAGGCGGCGCGACGATGGGCGGGCGTAGCCGGTCCCCCGGTGGCCATCGATGCCACCGGCGTGCCCGCGGCGGTGCAGGCGATGGTGGATATGGTCGCCTCGGCAGGGCGCGCGGTGCAGGTCGGCATGTCCGGCGAGGAGGTCACCCTGCGGCTCGGCAGCCTGACCGAGAAGGAACTCGACCTGCTCGGCGTCAGCTGCTGCAACGCGGACGAGTTCGGAGAGGCCGTAGCGGTCGTCGAGCGCAACGTCGGCTGGCTGGAGCGGCTGGTCAGCCACCGGTTCACGCTGGAGCGCGCGCCGGAGGCGGTGCGGTTTGCCATGGACAACCCGACCGAGGTGATGAAGGTGGTGATCGGCGGGGCGTGAGGCCGGCGGTGGTGAGCCGGGAGCCCGGAGGCTCCCGGCTCACCATACGCGCTGGCCTCAGTTCGTCGCCAGTCCCGCCGCTCCGTCGCCGGTGGAGACGGGAACCGTGCCGATCGCGGTGAGGGTGGCGCCGTTCACGGCGAATTCCCCGATCACACCGGCACCCGTCTCGTTGACGTAGATCTCACGCCCGTCGGGGCTGAGGCGGGCGTCCTCTGAGCCGGCACCTAAACCGCCTGGCGTGGTGTTTGCCTGGAGAGTCAACGCGCCGCCCGGCGCGATCGTGTAGCTCGAGATGTCAGCCGAGGCGGTGTTCACGGTGAACAGAACCCGCCCGTCGTGCGTGATCTCCACCCAGCAGGGTGCGGTCTGGTGGTCCGCGAAAGGCGAGGCGCCAATCGGGGACAGCGTTCCGTCGTGCCCCACCCTAAACGCCGACACGCTTCCCAGGCCGGCTCCGTCGTGGGCGTTTGAGACGAACAGCTGGCTCGGGTCCGTGGGGCGGAACTCGCTACCGAACGGGCCCAGGCGCCCGGCGGGAAACGGAGACCCCGGCGCAGGCATGAGGCGACCGAACCAGCTGACCCGGAAGCTGTCGATCTGCGAGGTTCCGACCCGCGTGCCGACCAGGTTCGTCCCGGTGGAGTTGAACAGGATATCCCCGGGCTGAGCGGCATCCGGCAGCGCAAACGTCGAGCCCGGGAGATGCAACAGATTGCCGTCGCGGGTCAAGACGAACCCGGTGTAGTTCGCGTCACCGCTGCCCGCGTTGGCCACATACACCAGCCCGTCGTGCTCCGCGATGCTCACCGGATCCGAGCCATGGGAGTACACGACGCCATCCCATACGAGCCTGAGCGTCCCGTCATGCCTGATCCGCAGCACCGAGATCTGGTTACTGCCGGCGTCCACGGCGAGCACATACCGGCCGTCGCTCGAGACTTGGATCGCCCCCTGGGAAGGGATGCTGCTGCCTGTGCCCGCTCCCCCGGCGAAGAAGGGCGAGCCGGGCATCGGCGACAGCGTTCCGTCGGCGCGGCGGTCATAGCCGCTGACGGTGTTGTAGCCGCTCGTGTTGTCATCGACGTACGCGTGTCCCACCACCGGCGACGGTGAGGCGAGCGCCGACCCAGCGAAGGCAAGCACCGCGATTACGGCGAGCAGGACGGCGCCGCCTCTGAGATAAGCAGGCATGACTACCTCTCTAGGTTGAAGGTCAGGTATTCAGCCCCGAAGCCAACCCTGGAGAATTCAGGACCTGTAGCAGCTCGTCCTCTGGGTCAGCGAGGCACGACCATTGGACCAGAGCATCCGCTGTAGGGTCAACAACTTGGCCGCCGGTGACACCACTCCGTAATTTCTTACGGTGATGTGACGCGCACCAGCTCGATCCCGGCCCGCTCGATCCTGCGGCGGCACCCGCGGGGCACCTGCTCCCTGGGATTTAGCTTACAAGCCGCTGAACACTTGACGGCCAGCGCTTCCGCTCTTGGTACGGTGAGCCGTATGGTGTCTGGGTGAGCAGTTTGCTCCAGCGCACCCGGGCCAGGGTGCTCGTGGTCGAGGACGAGCCGGCGATCGCTGACGTCGTGTCTCGCTATCTGCGCCGGGCGGGATACGAGACGGCCGTGGCCGGGACCGGCCAGCAGGCGTTGGGACGGGCCGAGACCGCACGGCCGGACGTCGTGGTGCTCGACCTGATGCTTCCGGACATCGACGGCCTGGAGGTGATGCGGCGGCTGCGCCGCGCCGACAGGGGACGCGGGGCAATCATCCTCCTCACCGCCAGGGGTGAAGAGTCCGATCGGATCGTTGGCCTGCGACTGGGAGCCGACGACTACGTGGTCAAGCCGTTCTCACCCGCGGAGCTCGTGGCGCGGGTCGACGCCGTCCTGCGGCGGATCGACCCGGTCGCCGAGCGCGAGCCGCCGGTTCGCTTCGACGCCATCGAGATCGATCCAGCCGCCCGAACGGTGACGCTGGATGGCGAGCCGCTGGAGCTGACACAGCGTGAGCTTGATTTGCTGCTCTTCCTCGCGCGCCACCCCGGACAGGCGTTCACCCGGGCGCAGCTGATGGACCACGTCTGGCACTACACGTTTTACAACGACACGTCGACGGTGACCGTGCACATCCGTCGGCTCCGGGCCAAGCTCGAGCCCGATCCGGCCCGTCCGCGGTTCATCCAGACGGTGTGGGGGGTCGGCTACCGCTTCGCGCCGTGAGGACGGCACGTTTTACGGATTGCCGCCGCGGTGGCGGCCGCGGTCGGCGTCTCGGCCATCGCCTGGCCCGTCTACGGCGCGAGCGCGTTCGTCTCTTCGGTGGCGATCCTGGCGCCGCTCGGGGCAGCTGACGACCTGGCTGGCCGATCTACTGGCTAGCCATCGGGGATGGATCAGCGGAATTCGCCGCCAACTCGGTGTGCTCGCGGTGCTCGCGTCGGCCCAGCTGGCCGCGGCGCTGGGATTGTTCGCGGCGCTGATGTTCGTCTCCGACCACGACGCGTTCTTCATGGCGCTGGCCGCCGGTTACGCCGGGTTGGTCGGGCTGGTCGTCGCGCGGCTGGTGGCCCGGCGAGCGCTGGCCGATCTCGACGCCGTGCGCAGCGCCGTGGCGCAGGTCGGCGAGGGCTCCCGCGAGCTGCAGATCGCGGTGCGCGGTCAGGACGAGCTGGCGCTACTCGCCGCCGACGTCGAGGCGATGGCCGCCAAGGTCGCCTCCGAGGAGCGCGTCCGGCGTCAGCTCGTGGCTTCGGTTTCGCATGACTTGCGCACTCCGATCACCACCTTGCAGCTGATCGCCCAGGGGCTCGAAGACGGGATCTTCGAGCCCGAGCGGGTGCGCGAGCAGCTCGGCCTGATCTCCACCCACGTGCGGGCGCTCGGGCTCGCTGATCGACGACCTGTTCGAGCTCTCCCGGCTGGAGGCGGGCGACGTGCAGTGGTCAATGGAGCAGGTCCAGCCTCGACGAGCTCGTGCAGGAGACGATCGAGGCGATGCGCCCCCAGGCCGAGGCGGACGGGGTGGCCGTGCGGGCGGAGCTGGATCAGCGGCTGACACCGGCCCGCGGCAACCCCGAGCAGCTCCAGCGCGTGCTGTTCAACCTGATTCAGAACGCGATCCGGCACACGCCGGCCGACGGCAGCGTGGTCGTCCGCGCCGAACCCGCGCCAGGTCCGGCGGTCGAGGTCGAGGTCGTCCGATAGCGGCGGCGGCATCGATCCGGGCCTCAACGAGCAGATCTTCGAGCCGTTCGTCCAGGGCCCCTCGCGGGTGGCCGGGCAGAACGGTTCGGCAGGACTGGGCCTGGCCATCGCCCGGGTGATCGTGGCCGCGCACGGCGGACGGATCTGGGTGGCGGGCACCGGCCCGGCACTCGGATTCGCTTCAGCCTGCCCGCGGGGTGAGCGGCCACGCCGCCGGCGATGACAGTACGCGCGCCGGCCTCCAGGGATCGGCGCGTAGTTCGCGCCGATGGCGCCGACGCCGGCTCGATTTTGGGTTCGCGAGGCTTCGGTTAGTGGCCCGTTAGGCTGATTACGCGGAGCGGTTGAAAGTGTGGCGTGAGGCGGGTTATAGGCGGACCGCTCGGCCTATGCTCGTCGTACCAGCACTGCATGCATGGAGGGACTCCGCGATGCCAGGCTTGACCGGTCCGAACGCTGCCGCACGACACCGTCACCGTCGTTGCACCGCGCGGTTGGTGTCCGTGGCGGTGGCGATCACGACGGCTGCGGCGCTGCTCGTGGCCCTGGCCTTGCCCGACCGCGACGGCATCTCCCGAGCCCTCGCCGGCTCGTCCCTGCGCACCGGGAGCGCGACGTCGAGCGAGCCTGACGTCGAGGCGCCGGCGCACGCGCTCGCGCGGCGACGTCACGATCGGGCGGAACGCGGACACCGTGCTCGTCCCGAGTTCGTTCTTCGGGAGACTCGACCGAATACTGGGCGCTCCCGCTCTTCGCCCGCAACCTGCCGGTGTTCGAGCGCGTGCTGGCGCTGCTGCACGTCCGGGGGACGGGCCGCTCGTGCTGCGGATCGGCGGCGACTCGGCGGACCACCGTTCCGGCATCCGCCCTGGCGGCGCATGCCCAACTGGCCTTCGCGCTGACGCCACCTACCTGGCGCGCCTCAGGGCGCTGGTCCGGCGCGACCGGGTCAAGCTGATCGTCGACCTCAACCTGGTGACCGACACACCGGCTGACCGCCGCCGCCTGGGCGCGCGCGGCCGAGACCTCGCTGCCCCGCCGGAGCATCGTCGGCTTCGAGGTGGGCAATGAGCCCGAACTGTATTCCCGGCGCTACTGGGTGGCGACAATCGCCCGCTCGCCGCTGCCAGGCCGACGCACTGCCGTTCGAGCTGACGCGGAGCACTTACGTCCAAGGACTTCGCCGACTACGCGCAGGTGCTCGGCGAGCACGCACCGGACATCCCGCTGGCGGGCCGGCGGTGGCGCAACCCGCGGCGTCAGCCTCCCGCTCCATCACCGCGCTGATCGAGAACCAGCGCGCCGAGCTCGGCGCGGTGAGCGGGCACTGATATCCATACTCCGTGTGCGTAAAGCGCCCGCGAAGACGCGACTACCCGACGGTCGCCTCGCCTGCTGGAGCCGCGAGGGCTGACCTCCGCCTTCTCCACCGCCATCGCGCCGTGCGGTGGCCGTCGCCGACGCCGCCGGCCTGAAGTTTTGAATTACCGAGTTCAACTCGGTCACCTGCGGCGGGAAGCCGGGCGTCAGCGACCGTTCGCCACCGCCCTGTGGGTACCGGACGCCCTGTTCATGGCAACTGCGAGCCGGTGCGGACGGCGCGAACCTGCACGTCCGGGTGAACGCGATCAACTCGGCGTTCGCGATCGGCCGGCGAGCGGGCTGACCGCGCGGCCGCTGCTCTACGGCCTGATGATGTTCACCCGCATGCTCGGGGCCGAGGCGCGGTTGGTCCGGCCTCACCTCTCGGCGGCCCGGTCGCTGAACCTGAGCGCCTGGGCCGTGCGCGTTGCGCAAGCCACATCCTCCACGTGCTGCTGATCGACAAGGGGAGCCGCGCGGTGCGAGTCGCCCTGCGCCTGCCGACCAGTGCGCCGGCCAGCATCAAGCGGCTGATCGCGCCCTCGGCCTACTCGCGCTCCGGCGTCACGCGGACGGACAGCAGCTGAACCACAGAGGCCAGTGGACCGGCACGCCCCGCACCGAGACGATCACGCCCAGACGCGCGGTGACTGGTCACGCTGGGCCGGCGGAGCGCGGCGCTGATAAGCGTGCTGCTCGCCCCGCCCGCCTCGCGACGGCGCACAGGCTCGCGCGGCCCGCCCCGCGACGGCGCGCGGCCTCAGAACACCACGGTCGTGTTGCCGTGACGCAGCACGCGGTCCTCGCAGTGCGCCTGCACGGCACGGGCAAGCACGAGGCGCTCCACGTCATG
>CAWISS010000015.1:0-172643 GCA_963838815.1 uncultured Alphaproteobacteria bacterium
TGGCGGTGTGGACGACGGTGCCGAGCTTTACCTGAGGTCCGTTACCGCGCTTGCCGTCGAACAGCCTCTCGGTGTCTTCCGGCCCTTCATAGGCGCCTACGTCACAGCGCGGCAGCTTAGGGCCGGGATGCGTCTCCCATAGCTCGCCGCTGGCCCAGCTATCAGCAAGCATCATGACCTCGGAACCCGATCTGCTCCAGGTTCGGCAGCAACACCTTGGCCTCGCTGACGGCTTTTATGACCCTGAGCGAATCGTCCCGGTCGGCAGGATCGATGAAAGCGAGCAGGTCTCGCAAACGCTTGGCAGAGATTACGTCGTCGTCGTTCAGGCGCGAGGCATCGTGCTTAGCGCGAGGTGGGAGCGGTTTCAATCCGGCGTGTTGCCACAACTCGGTCGGACCGCCTTGGCCGATTTCAAGTTCATATGCGGCTGATGGCTCCCATGCCTTGGTCTCTGGGTTCTCCTTCCATCGCCTGAAGCCTGCCAGCCGGATTAATCGGCTTTCGTTGGTGATCTTAGGGTCAGAGCCATAGTGCTGGGCGATGCGCCCGACCGTATCGCGAATGTCGTCCTTGGTGCCGCCAGTGATCCGCCAGCCGGCCCACGAACGGTCGGGCAGGTCCGGATGGATAAGCATGAAATTCGGCTCCTCGTGCCACACGGACGGCCGCAGCTTGCCATCTAAGTCGGCATAGGCGCCCCGCATTCCGGTCACGTCGTCATCCGTCGCCTTCAAGTCAGGCAGTGGCCGGCGGGCTGGGCGCGGATGTAGGCGTTATGGCCCCCATCAGCCAGGCGGCAGTATTCATGCTCCAGGGCCGCGATCGTCCCGGATTTCTCAACAACGGACGACGGGTGCTTCCGGATGGCGCACAGGCGCACCTCGGTATCGCGCAAGCCGGTCATGATCTCGATTTGCTTGGCCGCGGCCTCGGCGCCTCAAGCTGGCGCAGGCGCATTACCTAAGGTTGGAGTTGACGCGGTTAGTTCTGTAATGTTAGGTTCTGATTGAGCAACAGGCTTTTGACGGCGTCGGCCGTCAGCCAAGGGGATAGACGCAATTTCGGAAAACATGACTTAGGGGCTCCGCAACAGGGTTTCCAACATTGCCAGGGCGCGATCGTCTTCGCGTCGATCAGGAGCAACCATGATCGCGACGGCATTATGCCGTGGCGCGATATAATCTGGCAATTGAAATATTCGCAAAAGATCGAAACGGCACAGGTGCGATCTTTTGTGTTTTAGTGCTGAAACCCGTCTAAGTCCTGGCTTTTACAAACCGCGGAGTTTCTGATTATTCTCTGGCATGGCAGGAGCCGCTTGAGGTATACTTTGTCTGCCGGCTTCGCAAACCGTGCTCTTCTCCGTATCTGTTTCGAACTGTGAACCCATCAGCGCCTGGTCTCGTCAACCAGGATCAACGCTGATGGGTTTTGCATGTCCGGGGGGCGCCGCAGCGACACTTCAACTTCAGCTATCCCTGGATCATCGCAACGAGCTTGACCCAGGCGACGATGCCCAGCCGCGGCGCGATATGTTGAGGGCTGTTACAATGGCCTGCTACTGGCCAGTAAGGTTATGACGGGGTGCGGCGCGAGCGTCTCCATCCCGGGTTCGAGGGGTTGGGAAATCCCAGGAAAATCCCAAAATCCCAGGCTGGGATGTTGCTGGGACAGAATGATTAATAATGCTCATTAAATCAATGCGTTAGGTCGTCAAAATCCCAGGAACCCCTATACTTTGAGGTTGGGAAAAATCGCGTCATCCAGGGGGTAGGAGAGGGGAGACTTCGTCTCTCCCTCTTCCTACACCGATCCTGGTTTTGACAGACCTGGGAATGAAAAAAAAACAACCTCGTCCATCCCGAAGATGCCGTAACCCGCCGCGGGGCCGGCGGCACCATCATCCCGACTGCTGCGGTCGCCGAGCTATGGCATCCATCGGACGCCGATTGCGCAACTTGCGTTAAATGATAGTCCCCACCCCGCGGTAGAGCCGTTGCCTGCCAGTGCTGGCATAACATCCCGCCGGAGATAAGCTACAGCACCGCCGGCAAGATATCCAAGGCAAGGCGTAGCGGCACAGGCAGTCCGTGGTTTTGGACAAGTTTGCGGATCGACCGGCGCCTTGTCACGCACGCACGCGAGCGCCGCGCTGCCGACATCTTGTCCTGCCGCGCCCGGCGACATCTTGCCGCCGTGATCCACGGCCAAGCCAAGCCATGGCTCATAGCCCATGCGCAAACACGATCGGGAGCAGCCTACGGCCCGCCTGCGCGGCGACAGGCCGCCAGCATCAGCCACAACGAGGTCGTGCTGGAGATCATCGGCCCCGGCCACACCAGGCCGTGCCCAGTCATCTGCTCCAGAGCCGGCGCCGGTATGTAATTGTGGGTTTCAGTATCGGGGAGGTTTGTTGTTGAAACGGCCCGTGGGAGGCCGTAAACCAAGTTTGGTATCGAAATAGAAGTGAAGAGTCAAATGACCAGCGACCCTATCAGCGGTGATCGACGCGGTAGCTAGTCAGGGCGCGCGGGCACAGGAGATGGCTGTGGACACGTTCAGCCGTCATATGGATATGCATCGCGCCGGCCTCGGCCCCTTCTTAGATGCCGCACAGGAGATACAGAGCAAGGGTGGTGTTTCCATAGCGGGACACCGCTACAGCTACAGCGGGCCGGACGAAAGACCACGCTACGACCCCAACCTTGCCCGATTTGTAGCCCGCGTTTTTGAGGCGAGGTTCGAGGGCGCTCCAGGCAGAGCACCTTCGGCTTGACCCTGGAGATACATAATGACCAACGGATCATCTCACGCTTTATCGGCGCGGCAACGGAGCCCTCGCCTGAAAGTCGTGGTGGTCTTGTAGATCAGTTCGTCCGTTGGCTTAGAGACATGAGGCTCTGCTATTCAAATCCGGCCGTCTGATGCACCGTCGGCCGACATCGTGCCCGCCTGGGCGGGCCTATGCCCCGCCGCCTTCCAGGAGCCGATACACGCTGGCCCGGCTTATCTTCAGTTCCTTAGCGATGGCGCTAGCAGCCGTGCCGGCGCTCGCAAGCTGCCGCACCTTGGTCGTATCGATCGACGGCTTCCGACCGACGTAGACGCCTTTCACCTTGGCCGCGGCGATGCCTTCTAGCTGGCGCTCCTTCCGCAAGTTCGTCTCGAACTCCGCAAATACGCCCAGCATGTCCAGGAACGCCTTACCGGCGGCCGTGCCAGTGTTAACCGGTTGCTCAGTGCATTCCAAGCTGGCGCCACGGTCCTTGATCGTCCGCACGATGGTTTGCAGGTCGCCAATGGACCGCGCCAGGCGATCAATGCGGTGACCACCAACACGTCGCCCTTCTGCAAGAAAATCCAGAACGGTCGCGAGTTCGGTCCGGCCTTTGGTGGTTGTGCCGCTCGCTTTCTCTTCCCGGATACGCCACAGCCGGCGGCCCGAAGTGCTGCGACTTGAAGGTTGGTGTTCTGGTCAATCGTGGAAACGCAGGCATATCCGATGCGGCTCATAGGGTCTCTCCTGTCTTGTTTGCGTCTAGACCCTCCGTTTACAACGTCTCAAACTCAAAGTCAACCCTAAAAACACACGAGATCGCGTCGAAACGATGTCTCATGTGAATGTATTGGGTGGGTATACCTGAATAAGACAATTAAATCCCGCCAGCCGTAATCGGCCGTCGTCCTGGACTTCGCGGCAAAAGTGACGTTAACTGCCGCCCGCACCAACCGGCGGGAGCGTCAGACGGGACGTGCCTTGCGTCTAACTGGGCTACTCCCGTGGCCCTGCTTAGCTGCGGTGCGAATGTTGGCCCTGTGGCGCGGCTGGTGCCCCGGCTAGGCGCCGGTGCTGGACTGCCGTGGGTCCGCCGCTGGGCTGTGCTGTAGCCATGGCTGGCGTGGCTTCCCGAGGGCGTGTGCGGGTGCACGGCGTGGCTAAGCGGCTCCCGTGTGCCATGGTCACCGTGGGGGCGGCCGTTCCTGATAGGCGAGTCGGGGTGCCCCGTCGCGAAGATTGTGCACCTCAACCGACACACGAGGGCGATTTCCAAATCCCAGGAAAATCGTTACGGTATCGTGCTATCTGCTGCTTTGCAAATGCTCCGCGAGCCGTTGCCCGAGTGTGTCCATCAAATCCGTCGCCCCTGGCCACCCCTCTTACAGCGCCCAAACCTTGAGCGCGAAGCCCTGGACGGCCCCTCCAACCTCCTGGACAGCACCGGCGATGAACCGGACCGAGCGGCGGGGATCGGCACAGATGACAAGGTGTCGCCCCGGCGCGCGGAATGCCACCCCAATCGACAGGCTGGCTTCCTGCATGACCTCGCTATAGAGCCGCTGATGGAGCACATTAGGAAACGGCTTGCCGCCAGCGGCCCCAGTAGGCTGTTGCCTGCCGCCGCGGTGCCCCGGCACCTTCTACCAAGGACGGCGGTATAGCGCCGGCGTGGGAGACGCCAACTTGGCCAGGGCATCGCGAGCACCTCGAACATGCACTTGTCCACGTGACGCTCTCGATTAGCCAGATCGGGACAGGAGTTTATTCGTGCGGTTTAGACAGAAACCCCGGAATGTGGAGCCTGAAAGCCCGAAGCGGGGCAAAGGCCACAGCACGGGAGGCAGATCAGTTTACGCGCAAGCTTGACGAGGGATCGCGATATCTTCTCGTGGCCCGCGGAGCTGCGTTGATCGCAATCACCAGTGGAGTTGGCGGAGCATGGCACGTGCCGGAGCTGCGGTCCGTTTTCAAAATCCTCATTGCGGGCTTTGCCACAACGCTCTGGATTAGCTTCTTCACATGGGTGTGGACATGGTTCCTAACCCAGCAAATCCACGCGTTTAAGGCCGAGCTTGCTGAACATGGCTTCACTCTCGGCACCTGGGAAAAATGGCGGTCTGTCAACTTTTGCTAATGAAAGTGTGGCTCTTCTTGGCTGTGGCCGACGCATCTGCAATTATAGTCATCACGTTCTTGGCCGGCTGGCCATTCGTGGCCCAGGTGTTCATCACATCGAGGGGCTTAGTTTCCGCGCCTTGAGCGCGGAGCCCATGATTGCACCGTCGCTCTCTCGGGCACCGGGTTGGCCTCGTGCATGACCACCGCCTGGTATGCCGCCCGGTTAAGACGCGGCTCCGCTGACCGACGTAGCCCCGGCACCCAGGTGCACGCCACACCCTACCGGCGCCGCCGGATACGCCAGCTTGGCCAGCGCAGCCGCTTTACCTCCAACGTCGCCCCGCCGGAATACAGGCCATAGGTGATCCGGGGCTTCTCGTGCCCCACGATATCCGCCACCACGTTCTCTGATACGCCGGCGTTCTCCAGGATCGTGACCACCGTCTTGCGGATCGAGTGGAAGACAAGCTCGGGGCCGAAGCCCAGCGCCGTCCGCAGCCGGCCGAACCGCTTGCCGATGGCGTTCGACCGGTCCTGGTATTTGTTGAAGCTCAGCCCCGACAGCACATAGCCGTCCTTCGTCTCTGCCGTCAGCCGCGCCATCGTCTGCTGCAATTCCGGATGGATCGGCACGACGCGAACCCCGGCGGCAGACTTGGCCTCCCGGACCCGGAAGCTGTCGCCGTTCACGTCCGCGATCTTCAATGCGCATAACTCCTCGATCCGGCAGCCGGTCCACATGGCCAGGCGGATCAGGTCCGCCAATTCCGCGTCCTCCCGCTCGGTCGCACCGGCAAGGAGCTTGTGCAGGTCGGACGGCTCGAAAGGCTGCCGCGCTAATCGCGGCTCGGCTCGCTTGTTCTGCCGGGCCACATCGAGCTTGCTGAACGGCTCCTCGGTCTCAGGCACCACGCCAATGCCCTGAAATATCGCCAGTAGCCACGCAAGGCGCTCAGGACGCGCTGGACGGTCTTTGGGGCCAGCGCCTCATCGTGCATCAGCCCCGTGACCCAACGCCGCACAGCCGGCCTCAGAACGTCGCGAAGCAGGGGAAACTTCGTGGCAAAGCGCCGGACATCCGAGCGGTGCATGTCCTTCGTCTTGGCGGCGCTGCCTGACGTGGATAGCCACTCCTCCAAGTGCTCCAGGGTCGATACGTAGGCCCCGGTCGCTTCGCCATAGAACTGCCGGGCCGCGGGATCGCTCGACGGGGCGTCGCCAACGTTCTCGACGTTCAGCGCGCCGATATCGTCCGCGGCCTCTTCAATCCGCTCCAGAATTGCGTTGCGCTGGGCCTCGGTGGTGGCCTCGCGAAGTGCGCGCCGGAAGTAGGCGGCGTCCCCTTTCGCTGGCTTTCCGCGGTCCTGCCGCGCGCCCTCCAGCGCCGCCAGCCAACCATCGACAACCCGATGGACCTGCCGCTGCGCCAAAGCGGGCTTTCGGTTTCGAGCGACTTGACGAAGCGCGCTTGCCGCCGAACTGCGGCCGCAAGGGACCGGAATCTCCATCACCGCATACCACCGGCGCCGACGCTTCTGAAGGTAGTTTGGCATGGTTCGATCCCGTCACAACCACACCTCTTTACCACACACGCTAGACTCTGAAAAGGCTAGATATCGCGCGGTTGTGCGGCTTGCAGGGTCATCGGGCGGAGCGTCCCTCCCTCTCCGCCAATCGTGGACTGTAACTTGCTGTTTATCGGATATCCATGGCAAGACAGTTGCTTCCTACCTTCAATTCCTTTCAAGGAGTTGCATCATTTGACAGGCGAGGCGGACGTGGCTGGAGATAGAGGCTTGTCAGTCGCACGGAAAGTCACTCTCCCAACGGACGGTATGGTGGGCATGCCCACGAGATATACGGCGTCGCCCTACTGTTAATAGGGCTGAGCACGATCCGATCGCGATTTGTCTCACGAAGCCCACGGGTGATGACCATAGTACGCCCTGAACCAGTGCCAAGGCTGGAGTCGAGAATAGGATCTTTCAGCTGCTCCAGTCTCCTCGCTCCCAAACCGACTCTGCCAATATCGTAGTACCTCCCGTCACTGGTTCCGCGGTGATGGTGCGACCGGCTTGTCGGCGGCGCATCAACCCCTGTCAGATCAACGGCTCGGGCTCGTCGCTGCCTCTCCAGCGCGCCTGCCACGTCATCGACGCATCCGCGGCACCACCGGGTTGCTCAAGCGGCTCGGCACCGGCGTCGACGGCGGAGCGAGGTCCCTGCTACGCCCCCGCGCGCAGCGCCCCATCTTGCCTGCTCCGTGCCCTCCATCGTCCTCGCCTACTTCTTCGTGTTAAAGCCCTTTCTTGCGGTGTTGCCCTCAGCACATCGCATCAGCGTGTGGCACCAGACAGGCTGAGCGAGCGGATCGGGGGATGATCGCCTGGTTCGTGCGCTTGAAACGGCCGCAAGGCTTTAACACGGAGCAGCAGGCGAGGCAGAGCGAGGGCACGGAGCAGGCAAGCTACAGCGCTTCGCGCGGCGGATCACAGTTGATGCGCAACGACCTCCCGTCATCGGCCCCGCGGTGATCCCGTGGCTTGGTTGTTCGCCGATCAGGGGTAAATCCGTGACGCATGAATAACTGCAATATCCGTGACGCGGCGTAGTAGCTGCAGAAAAGGTTAGGTTCCGCGCAGTTTTGCGTTGAGGGCTTGATAATGCGAAAACAGAACGAACGGCACATTCACTCTCCGAATGGCGCTTTCTCTCCGAGAGCCTGGGGTTGGTCGGTTTGCTCTGCTAACTTTTTCGTCAGTTAACCCATGCATTTAGTTAGGCGACGTTGCTGAAACGTTCTTGTCCGTTCTCCTATCCTTATGCGGGAACCACCATCGAACCAGTCCTATCAGTTTCAAGCCGAACCATGATAGGTGAGTACGTGCTCACATGACCGCTTGTGATGGAAAGCAGCCCTGGCGCCTAGCCAAACAGTCTTTCATTCGGCGGGCGCGACCTCATGGTTAGTCGAGACAGGCGCCATTGCCTCAAACACGCCGTCACGCCGGACGAGCGCATGAAACAGCGCCGCGGCGACATGCAACAGGATCAGCGCAAAGAACACGAAAGCGAGGTAGAAATGCGCGGTCCACAGCAGCGCGTGCAGACTGTCGCTCTGTGGCAGGATCGCCGGAAGGTGCACGCCTCCGAACAGCACAACCGGGTAGGCTGCCGCCGACAGCATCCCCCAGCCGATCAGCGGCATCGCGATCATCAGGACGTAGAACGCGTAATGCGACAGGTGGGCCGCGAGCTTCACCGGCTCGGGCAGGTCGACCGGCAGCGACGGCGCGCCGTAACGTAGGCGCGCCACCAGGCGGATCAGCGCGAGCACCAGAATGGCGATGCCAAGCGGTTTGTGGATCGAAACGAGCGACAGATATTTCGGCATGACGGTGGACACCATGCCTACGCCTATGAACAGCATGGCCAGGATGCAGACCGCCATGAGCCAGTGCAGCAGGCGCTGCAGCGCGGTGAAGCGTCGGCGGACCCCGTTCATGGCTTGGCTCCCGTCGTGGTTCGAGGATAGTCCTGGGCCTCTGCCGTGCGACGGTCGTATGACTTTGCGTAGGCAGACGACCGAGCGGCGGGGAACGGGTCGTCCGATGTCCGTATGCCGGTCGGCAGAACGGTCGGATCGAAGTTGATATCGCGGCACGGGCCGTCCCGCTCGGCTTGAATCTGCTGGACGGTGAGCGTGCCGACCTCGACGGTGTGGCGATCTTCCGGCCAAGCCTTGCTCGGGTCTGCGGTGGGATCGCCCGGATTGGCGACGGTTACCACCATGGTCCAGCGTTGCGGCCCACCGCGGACCCGCTCGGTAATCTCCTGCTCGAGGAATTCAGGGCCACGCTTCGCGAGATCATCAGGCGAGACCGCGACAGATTGCGCCGCCGGCAGGAGTGACCATCGCACCGCATGCTCCGCGCCGGAATTATCGACAAAGATAAAGCTGTTGAGGCTGTTAAATCGTTCTTCCGCGTAGCTGGCCCTCCAGGGGGCGCTCTTGGCCCATGCGCCAAACGCCACGATTTCAGGATGCGCGCCGGCGAATGTCTTCATCGCGTTCGGATCCTTGCTCGCCGAGGCGAGCAGCAGCTCGTAAAAGGCTTGCGTCGTCGATACCGGAAAGAATGGGGGATCGATCATGGCCATGCGCCATTCCTGCCCATCCGGTGTTGAGATGCGCAGTCCAAAACCCCGCACCCGGACCGTCGCATCCGGGGCATTCGGATCAGCCGTGGCGAGGTTGAAGCGCCCGAGCGCCGGGTACTGACTGCGGGTGAAAACCTGAGCCTGTGAGAGCGCCGACCCTGCACCGTTCGCTTCAAAGATGCCGGTAAAGCAGATGCCCTTGGCATGGTTCCGGCGATGGCCGAGTGGCTCGCCGGACGGAGGCATAAACGCATCCACCATCTTGTCCGGCGTGAGGCGCTGAGGCGAGAGCCAGCCGGCCGTGTAGGCGAAGGCTGTGGCAGCGGCACCGATGATTACGGCGATCAGCACAAGCGATCCAAACACGGAACGAGCGGACGGCCGGTGCGGCTGGGGCATTCAAACCTCACTGTCACAGTCGATGGATCTTCGATTAAACCTACCATTCCTGTGCGTCATGGCGAGTCTATTGTAGGTCCTGGGATCATGCTGTCAGACAGGCTACGTATCCCCTGATCGATCGCTGTCCGAAGTCCGGCTACTACTTCGTTCCTCGCACATCCCCGTAGTTGACGGAGCATGCGAGAATTCTCCCGAATTATGCCGCGAATCGGTCAATGTTGTTGCTCTGGAATACGCTCGGCCCTGCTGTAAAATGCAGCTGACTGTGTTCGGGATCGGCAGGTCGCTAGTCATAATCTTGTTTATTGAAATCAGAGTGCATACCTCGGCCTGTGCCTTAAACGTATGGGCACTTTCTCTGTGTCATGAGGAGCACCATGGCATATGCATGACGTACACGAACTCGCTTGACAGTGAGCGTCCTGCTCAGGAGCGTCGCGCCTCGGCGACATGCTCCGGTCGAAAACCGAGCCCAACAATGTGAGCTGGGATCCGCCGCAGCGGCGGCGTTGCGGCGAAGATCCGCATCAGCAGAGGCGGAACGGCCTTCCCGGTACTACCGAGTGCGCGCCCGATGATGCGGTCCTGGATGAGCAACTGCATGCGCTGCGTCATGCGGGTTGGCCATTCTCGACGCCGCTGCACCATGGCGAGTTCGGCTCCTCCGATCCGTCGCTCTCGCAAGGGAGCGGCGAGGATGTTGGCCGCGGCAACTGCATCCTGAATCGCGAGGTTGATACCAACGCCACCCACCGGCGACATTGCGTGCGCCGCGTCACCGATGCAGAGCAGGCCCAGCCGCCACCATGTTCCAAGACGGTTCACCGCGACAGTCAGCAGCTTCACGTCATCCCACGATTGGATCGTATCGACCCGGTCGGTGCTCCGAGCTCGGTCACCGCCATCTCCGCCGCCTCGCGCAGCGTGGAATGCCGCCCATCGGCAGCGACAACGAGATCTGCGCGAATTTCGGTTGGTCCGTCGGGACACGCTGATCAATCCGGACGATGAGTTTCATTGTAGATTTTGTCCTGGTCAACGACCTGCGCGCCGGTCGGGCAAGCTTTATCCGATCGGCTGGCCGATATGCTGATTGTCGGCGATGGGACCACGTTCAAGTCGAAGACACTGCATTGCCGACAAGGCTTGAGTGGCATGTATTATGCTGCACTGCACAGTCTTGCCGGGTCTCGCACGATACGCTAGCAACGGCGCGCCCCCCGGGCGCCGCTCGTGGTCGCCGGATCGGCAGGCCCGTTTCATCTCAGTTCGGCGCATCTGCTCGCGCCCTCGGAAGGATACGTCCATGGCCCGAAATAAGATCGCTCTGATCGGCGCCGGTAATATCGGCGGCACACTCGCCCACCTGATCGGCCTTAAGGAGTTGGGGGACGTCACCCTGTTCGACGTTTTTGGTGGCGTCGCGGCCGGGAAAGCGTTGGACATCATGCAGTCCGGGCCGATCGATGGCTTCGACTCGGCGATGTCGGGCGGGTCCGACTATGGCGCTATCAAGGGCGCCGAGGTGGTGATCGTCACCGCGGGCTTCCCGCGCACGCCCGGCATGTCGCGTGATGACCTAATCGGCAAGAACGCGGGCGTCATCGCCGAGGTCGCGGCTGGTATCCGCGCCAACTGCCCCGAGGCATTCGTCATTTGCATCACCAATCCGCTCGATGCGATGGTTTGGGTGATGAAGGAAAAATCAGGCCTGCCCGCCAACAAGGTCGTCGGCATGGCAGGCGTGCTCGACAGTTCTCGCTTCCGGCTGTTCCTGGCGCAGGAATTTGACGTGTCGGTGGAAGACGTGACGGCATTCGTCTTGGGTGGTCATGGTGACTCGATGGTGCCGCTGACCCGCTATTCCACCGTTGCCGGCATCCCGGTACCGGATCTGGTGGAAATGGGTTGGACCACCCAGGCAAAGATTGACGCGATCGTCGAGCGCACCGCCAATGGCGGCGGCGAAATCGTCAAGCTGTTGGAACGCGGCAGCGCTTACTATGCGCCGGCGGCCTCCGCCGTCGCCATGGCCGAAGCTTACCTGAAAGACAAGAAGCGGGTGCTGCCCTGTGCCGCATATCTGACCGGCCAGTATGGCATCAAGGATCTTTATGTCGGAGTCCCTGTCGTGATCGGCGCCGGCGGCGTCGAGCGGATCGTCGAGATCCGCTTGAATGCCACGGAACAGGCCGCCTTCGAAAAATCCTGCGGCACAGTGAAGGAACTAGTCGACGCGTCCCGCAAGCTGATCAGCTAAGGATGCGCGGATGAATATCCACGAGTACCAAGCGAAGGAGCTGCTGAAACGCTACGGCGTCGCAGTTTTGGACGGTTCTGTTGCCTGGACGTCCGATGAGGCGGTGGTGGCGGCGGAAAAGCTTCCAGGCCCGGTATGGGTGGTCAAGTCGCAGATCCATGCCGGTGGCCGCGGCGCCGGCCATTTTGAGGACGACCCAAGCGGCAAGGGAGGCGTTCGGTTGGCCCGATCCATGCCCGAGGTTCGCGCCGCGGCCGAGGCGATGATCGGCCATACGCTGATCACCAAGCAAACCGGCCCGGCCGGCCGGCCGGTGCGTCGCGTCTATGTGGAGGCCGGCTGCGACATCGCGCGGGAGCTCTATCTGTCGTTGCTGGTCGACCGCATCACCGGCCGCGTCGTCATTATTGCCTCGGCTGAAGGCGGCATGGAAATCGAGGAAATTGGCATCACCCATCCGGAGAAAATACTGCGTGTCGGGGTCGACCCGGCCTCCGGCATATCAGGTTTCCATGGTCGACGGCTGGCCGCCGGGCTTGGGTTGTCCGGCAGGCAGGCGGCCGCATTCAGCAAATTCGTGGCAGCCATGTACATGGCATTCACCGCGCTCGACTGTGCGGTGGTGGAGATCAACCCGCTGGTCATTACCAGCACGGGCGACGTAATCGCGCTTGATGCTAAGGTCAGCTTTGACGACAACGCGCTGTTTCGCCATCCGGAGCTGGAAAAGCTCCGCGATGAGGCGGAAGAGGACCCAAAGGAGCTGGAGGCCGCGAAATACGCGCTGAACTACGTCGCGCTGGACGGCAACATCGGCTGCATGGTGAATGGCGCCGGCTTGGCCATGGCGACGATGGACATCATCAAGCTGTTCGGCATGGCGCCTGCCAACTTCCTGGACGTCGGCGGCGGCGCCACCAAGGAAAGAGTGACGGCGGCCTTCAAGATCATCCTCTCGGACCCGAACGTCGAGGGCATCCTGGTCAACATCTTCGGTGGCATTATGCGCTGCGACGTCATTGCCGACGGCGTTGTTTCGGCGGCGCGCGAAGTGCAACTGTCGGTGCCGCTGGTGGTGCGGCTTGAAGGCACCAACGTTGAGCTGGGCAAGGCGATCATGGCACAATCAAATCTGCCAATTATTGCCGCCGACAACCTGGCGGACGCAGCCGAAAAGATCGTCAAAGCGGTGCGGGAGGCTGCGTAGATGTCGGTTCTCGTTGACAGGGATACCAAGGTCATCTGCCAGGGATTTACCGGCGCGCAGGGCACTTTCCATTCCGAGCAGGCCATTGCCTACGGCACCAAGATGGTCGGCGGCGTTACGCCCGGAAAGGGCGGCACGATGCACCTGGACCTGCCAGTGTTTGACACGGTGTGGGAGGCGCGGGAAAAGACCGGCGCCGATGCCAGTGTCATCTATGTGCCGCCGCCGTTCGCTGCGGACGCGATCCTGGAGGCTATCGACGCCGAACTCCCACTGGTGATCTGCATTACCGAGGGCATCCCAGTGCTGGACATGGTGCGGGTCAAGCGCGCCCTGAGCGGCTCGAAGTCGCGCCTGATCGGGCCGAATTGCCCAGGTGTAATCACGCCTGACGCCTGCAAGATCGGCATCATGCCCGGCCATATTCACCGCCGCGGCAGCGTGGGCATCGTGTCGCGTTCCGGCACGCTGACCTATGAGGCAGTGGCGCAGACTACAGCCGTAGGGCTCGGCCAGAGCTCTTGCGTCGGCATCGGCGGCGACCCGGTGAAAGGCACCGATTTCATCGAAGTCTTGGAGATGTTCCTGGCCGACCCGGAGACCAAGCAGATCGTCATGATCGGCGAAATCGGCGGTCAGAGCGAAACGGATGCGGCCGAATTCCTGGCAAAAAATAAAGTTAAAAAACCGACCGTCGGCTTCATCGCTGGGTCGGCCGCTCCTCCGGGCCGACGGATGGGCCATGCGGGCGCGGTGATCAGCGGCGGCAAGGACACCGCGGCGGCGAAGATGGATGCCATGCGCAGCGCCGGCATCCACGTGGCGGAAAGCCCAGCCGCCTTGGGCAGCCGGATGGTCGAAGTGCTGAAGGCATAATCTTGATCGTTTCGTACGCTCTGGTGACCTGATTAGCCTCTATTCACGATGAGCGTGCGGCGAAGATCGCGGCGGCGAGGTTGCCGTTGGCACGCGCGCTGTCGTCGGTCTTGGCAGAACGGATGGCGCGGGCTCGGACCCGCTTCAGCGTGGCGCAGTCGTGTCCGATCAGAGGGCAGGTGCCGTGCGGGTGGCTTTGCGGGAATGACAGCGGCGGCGCCCCGATCATCGCGGCGGGCTCGCCGCCCATCGACATCGAAGGCCTTGTCACCGCGCGGGGCGGCGCAACAGATGCCTCACTCAGGGGTGCAACGCCGATGCTGTCGTGACGCTGACCGGGCACGAGCCCGAAGCGAAGCCGATTTGCGAGCGCATCCACCAAGCAGATGATGAGGCTCGTCCGTCCGCCACGCGAGCGCCTGATCGCCTACTTTTGAGGTCCCTTCTGCCCGCTCGCCGTGGTCGTGCCCGCTGCAACCCTACTCAGCTGCCGTGACGAGCTTGGCAGTCTGACATCACGAGCCGGACCTGCTTCTCTGGCCCGCTCGGCGCGGCAACAGGTGCTTGACGGCTTCCCGGCTGCCATCCACATCTCGAGCATGTCCACGACCCGCCTGACCATTGATCACCGAACGAGCCCGTCGCCTGTGCAAACCGCTTCGGATGCCGCCCCTCGGCACCCCGAGAAGGCGCGTCGGCCAGACAATCCGGTTCCGCGCAAACCGGCTTGGATCAGGGTCAAGGCGCCAAACCATCCCATCTATCACGAGACCCGCACATTAATGCGGGAGAACCGGCTGGTGACGGTGTGCGAGGAAGCTGCCTGCCCCAACATCGGCGAGTGCTGGTCGCAGCGGCATGCTACCATGATGATCATGGGTGATACCTGTACCCGTGCCTGTAGCTTCTGCAACGTTCGCACTGGCCTTCCCAACGCGCTTGAAGCGGATGAGCCGGCCCGCGTGGCGGATGCGGTGGCCAGGCTGCGACTACGACACGTGGTAATCACCTCGGTAGACCGCGACGATCTGCCGGACGGCGGAGCCGAGCACTTTGCCGCGGTGATCCATGCTATTCGGGCGACCGCACCCGCCGCCACAGTCGAGGTTTTGACGCCGGATTTTTTGCGTAAGGCGGGCGGTGCCGAAACCATCGCCGCCGCTAGACCGGACGTATTCAACCATAATCTGGAGACAGTGCCGCGGCTGTATCCCTCCATCCGTCCTGGGGCCCGCTATTACCAGTCGCTGCGGCTGCTCGACAAGGTCAAGCAGCTCGACCCTGTGATCTTCACCAAGTCTGGACTGATGGTCGGTCTGGGGGAGACCCGGACCGAAATCATGCAGGTAATGGACGACCTGCGCATCGCAGGTGTCGATTTCCTGACGATTGGCCAGTACCTGCAGCCGTCTGTGAAGCATGCGGCCATTGATCGCTTCGTGACCCCGGAGGAATTTTCGGAGTATGCCTCAATTGCCCGCTCGAAGGGCTTCTTGCTGGTATCCGCCACACCACTGACCCGCAGTTCGTACCATGCAGATGCGGATTTCGCTGCCTTGAAGGCGGCGCGCACAGCGGCTGTGGCGACGCTTCCACGAACAGAATCGAACCGGAACCCGCCGAATGCCGATCCGGCGCGAGTTCCTTCGGTCGTGCCTGCAGCGGTTCAGGACGCTAAGCTGGCGCAGCCTCCCGCCTGATGCCAACTCATGCGGAGCGGCAGATCGTCCCATACACGCCCGAACAGTTGTTCGATCTGGTCGCGGATGTCGATAAGTACCCCCAGTTTCTACCCTGGTGCGTGGCATCGCGCATTCGTAGTCGCACTGAATGCGAGTTGGTCGCCGACCTGACCATCGGCTTCGGCCCGTTTCGTGAGAGCTTCACCAGTCGTGTTACGCTTGATCGTCCGCACCGCGTCAAGGTCCGGTACCAGAATGGCCCCTTCCGCTACCTCAATAACCAATGGGATTTCATCCCGCATGCCCGCGGCACAGCCGTCGGCACCGAAGTAGCCTTCTTCGTCGATTTTGAGTTTCGTAGCCGCATCCTGCAAGCGGCGATTGGCGTCGTGTTCAATGAGGCAGTGCGGCGGATGGTGAATGCCTTTCTCAAGCGCGCCCGCGACGTCTACGGTGCGCCGCCGGTCAGACAATCTTCAGGCTAAGGGTCCAGCCTGAAGACCGCCAACCTCTTTGTCTTGGCGAGCCGCGTCAGTCGGACTGTTTCAGTCACGTAGGCGCTGTTTTAGGGTTCCGAACCTGCCTGTCGCGGCACAATTTCGGGGCAGGACACGAGCAGGCCAATTCAGCAGGAGTTGAGCACCTCATGGTCTACGCCCCCGTCCGGCAGGATCCGACCCTACCGCCCGTTCGAGTGAATTTGTATTCCGACACCCAAACTCGTCCTTCCGATGCGATGAAGGACGCCATGATGCGCGCTGAGGTCGGCGACGAGCAGCATGGCGACGATCCCACGATCGATGCGCTATGCGACCGGATGACGGCGCTGACCGGCAAGCAGGCGGCGATGTTCTTGCCGTCTGGAACCATGTGCAACCAGATCGCCATCCTGACCCATTGCCATCCCGGTGATGAGATCCTGGCGCATGAGAGTGCTCACATTATCGCCAACGAAGGCGGCGGGCCCGGCGCATTGGCAGGTGCCGTGGTTAAAGGTCTGCGCGGCGCGCGCGGCCAATTTGACGGCGCCACGCTGAAAGCTGCGTTGCGGGAAAGGCGGCGCAATGCCCCGCCGCAGACCCTGGTGGCGGTCGAGCAGACCGCGAATGCCGGAGGCGGCTCAGTATGGCCGCTAGCTCGGCTGACCGAAGTGCTTAAGACCGCCCATAAAAACGACCTGAAAACCCACATGGACGGCGCTCGACTGATGAACGCCGTGGTCGCCGCCGGGGTCGCCACACAGGAGATGGTGGCGGAGTGCGACTCCGTGTGGCTCGATTTCACCAAGGGGCTGGGGGCGCCGCTGGGTGCTGTACTGTGTGGTTCAGCCGAATTCATCGACGAGGCATGGCGCTGGAAGCAACGACTGGGGGGCTCGCTGCGCCAGGCCGGGATCTGCGCCGCGGCGTGCGTGTTTGCGCTGGACCACAACATCGTCCGGCTGGCCGAAGATCATGCCAATGCCCGCGCGCTCGCCCGCGGCCTAGGTCAGATACCCGGCCTGGCGGTTGAGGAGCCGGAGACCAACCTGGTATTCTTCGACACGCGTGCCATTGGACTGACCGCCGATGCACTGGCCGATCGTGTCAGGTTGCACGGCGTGATGCTGTCGACCGTCGGTCCTTACCGGGTACGCGCCTGTACCCATCTGGACGTGGATGCCGAGGCGATCAGCCTCGCGGTGAGGGTAATTACGCTGGCAGCCAGACCGTAACGTCAATTCATCTTTTGTTAGGACATTCCCGATAGGTTCGCTTGATCGCGAAACGCACAAGTGAGAGCTCGATGCGCCAATCTTCAATCCTTGCCTTCCGGCCAACCATGATCGTGCTGTCAGCCATCGGCTTGCTGTCGTCCACAGGTCTGCCCGTTTTTGCTCAGGATTCGTCGAAGGACGACCATACGCCGGCCCATCACACGCGCCTCACCATGGAGGAGCATTTCGCGCAAGCCAATTCGGCGCATGACGGACACCTAACTCTGGATGAAGCCAAAGCGGGCTATCCGATTGTCGCGCGACATTTTCGCGAAATCGACACGGATGCTAAGGGCTATGTGACCCAGAATGACCTGCGTGCCTGGCACGCGCTGCAGAAAGCCGCCCATCGTCCGCAGCGGGAGGCGACGGACTCGATACGTCCACGCAACGCTTTCCAGCTCGCTTATCCAGGTCACCAGCCACTGAACACCAGCACCAACCACACGGTCGCGATGCCGACCGATGCATCGCCGGAGCCTGCGACGCCGGCAGAACCGCACTGAAGCACGGGCTTGCTCCCGTCCTGACCGCATGCGTTCCGCCAATGCAACAGTGCCATTCAGCGCCTGGGTTGACTACCATACGGGCTGCCATATGGCATGGAGGGCGCCTTTCGGTTGACCTGGGTCACGTCGCCTCCTGTTCGGCGACCTCCCTCAGCTCGCCGGCGATAGGTGCATGATTGAGAAGCGCGGCAAGAATGGTGCCACCTGCCGAATTGCCGATCAATGTGGGGAGAAGGAAGCCGAGTAGATAGTCCCCTATCGTCGCATGGCCGGCAAGCACGCCAAATGCCGCCTCGACCGAGCCGGCGATCACATGCGGGAACTGGCAGGCCGCAATTACGTAGGTCAGCAAAATAATGATCAGCGGCCGGCTGGGCCCGGCACCCGGCAACAGCCAGACCATCAACCCGATCAGCCATCCGGCTGCTCCACCGGTCAATGTTACATGCCAGAACGGGCCTTCCATGGTGTGCTTCGACAGTGCCTCCATCGCCCGAACCGTGGTCTCCGGAAATACCCCCGGCTGCGCTGCAATCCAGGCGAACACCCAGGTGGCGACAAGGTTGGCAATCAGCACAATGACCCAGACTTCGCAGTGTACGAAACGTCGTGGAGAGGTTGCGCCGCGTCAGCGCCGGGATCACCGCGGTCAGGGTCGTCTCAGTGAACAACTGCTGGCGGCCCAGGATCACGATCAGAAAGCCGACGCTGTAGCCGAAGGCAGACACCAGGCGGCTCCATGCCGCTTCGGACAATCCGGCCTGTAGAGTAGCCTGGACGACAAACGAAAACCCAATGGAGGCACCAGCGGCAACACCTGACCACGCCAGGCCGCCGAACGAGCGTTCAAGCTCCTGCTCACCCTGCGCTCTAACGATCTCGTGAATGACCAGCGGACCAACCGGTGCGGAGTCCGCGGCCTGTCGCTGTTCCCGCTGGTTCAGATGAGGGGACGCTTCGCCGGCCTCGCTCAATGTCGTCTCTCCAGCGCCACCCTATCCCGGGCGTAACGCATGGTTCGCGGCGCTGGTCGCATCACATTTCGCCGTTCTGATCCGCGAAACCCAATCCCCAATCCTCGATCTTCTGATCCCCCGGATGATTTCTACCCGCGCGATTTCCAGTCATTGATGGTCCTGGCCGCGGCCCGGAACGCTGGAGAATTGGGTGGTACGAGACTTCCGGCAGCCGTCTTGCCAACCGCTGTTCTTCGTGCTTTGCGAGACGACCAGCCGCGGCAAGGCGTTTCCTCGGGAGGATGAAATGAACGACTATCCGGCCGATACGGTGTCGGCCCTGCTGGCAAGCGGTGCCGATGACGCACCGGCCATCGGCGCGCCGGGACGCACCTGGCTGAGCCGCGGCGGTTTGCGCGCCCTGTTGCGTCGGACGGTTAGTGATCTGAATATGATGGGGATCGGCCGTGGCGACCGCGTCGCAATGGTGCTGCCGAATGGTCCCGAGGCAGCATCGGCATTCGTCACGATCGCATGCGGGGCCACCACGGCGCCACTGAACCCCGCTTACAAGACCGAGGAATTCGCCTTTTACCTGGGCGACCTGAATGCCCGAGCACTGGTGACACAGGCGGGAATCGATAGTCCGGCGCGTGAGGCCGCGGCAATACGAGGCATTCCAGTGGTCGAACTGGTGCCGGACGTGGACGGCCCAGCTGGTGCGTTCACCCTGGTGCCACCGGAAGGGCTGGTGGGTCGCACCGCTTGCCCTGGCGATGCTAAGACCGAGGACGTGGCGCTCGTGCTGCATACCTCGGGCACGACCTCCAGGCCGAAGATCGTGCCATTGCGGCACATCAACGTGACCGCTTCGGCCTACAATATCGCCAGGACGCTGGCGCTCACGGCTGACGATCGTTGCCTCAACATCATGCCGTTGTTTCATATTCATGGGCTGATCGCCGCGACTCTGGCTAGCCTTGCAGCCCAGGCTGGAGTCTCATGCACGCCGGGCTTCAACGCCTTCCGCTTCTTTCCCTGGTTCAAGGAGGTCCATCCAACCTGGTACACCGCGGTGCCGACCATGCACCAGACGATCCTGGAACTGGCGCCGCGTAATCGGCCAGTGATTGCTGCCGGACGGTTGCGGTTTATCAGATCCTCCTCCTCCTCCTTGCCGGGGCCGGTGATGACGGCAATGGAGGCAGCCTTCGGCGTTCCCGTAATTGAGTCCTACGGCATGACTGAGGCAGCGCATCAGATGGCCTCCAACCCGTTGCCCCCATCGCCTCGATTTCCTGGCAGCGTAGGTCGGGCAGCGGGGCCGGAGGTGGCGATCATGGATGAGCTCGGCATTATCCTGCCGGCCGACAGGATCGGTGAGGTGGTGATCCAAGGCCGCAACGTGACCGCCGGCTACGAAAACAATCCCGCCGCCAACGCCAGCGCGTTCACCAACGGCTGGTTCCGCACCGGCGATCAGGGAATGCTGGACGCGGACGGCTACCTGCGGCTGACCGGGCGGCTGAAGGAGCTGATCAACCGCGGCGGCGAAAAGGTCAGCCCGCTGGAGGTGGATGAGGTGCTGATGGATCACCCCGCGGTGGCGCAGTGTCTGACCTTCGCGCTGCCGCATCCCAAGCTCGGCGAGGAAGTCGCCGCGGCGATCGTACTGCGGGAGGGTACTGCCGCCAAGGAGACCGAACTGCGAGACTTCTGCGGGATGCGGTTGGCGGCATTCAAGGTGCCGCGTCGGATCGTTTTCCTGACCGAGATCCCAAAAGGCGCCACCGGCAAGCTTCAGCGTATCGGACTGGCCGAGAAACTGAGGCTGAATGAATGAAAGTCGCGATCTTCGGCGCTGGAGCGATCGGCGGATTCCTTGGCGTCAAGCTGGTGCAGGCCGGCGCAGACGTCACAATCATCGCGCGCGGCCCACATCTGGCGGCGATGCAGGCTGATGGGGTGACGCTGCGGTCGGGCGAAGAAACTGTGACGGTGCGGCCCCGATGTCTGGCCGATGCCGCGGCGGCCGGCGTGCAGGACTATGTGGTGGTAACGCTGAAGGCGCATGCGCTGCCGGCAGCGGCGTCATCAATCGCAATGATGATGAATCCGGAAAGCGCGGTCGTGACCGGGATCAACGGCATCCCCTACTGGTATTTCCACGGCCTGGACACCCAGTATCGTGACCGGATCGTGGAGAGCGTCGATCCGGGCGGGCGACTGTGGCACATCTTGCCGCCGCGGCAGGCGATCGGTTGTGTGGTGTATCCGGCGGCCGAAGTGGTGGCACCCGGCGTGATCGAGCACACCTATGGCGACCGCTTTACCCTGGGTGAGCCGGACGGCAGCCGCAGCCACCGCATCGAAACATTCTCGAAGCTGCTGATCGCGGCCGGACTGAAGGCGCCGGTACGGCCGCGTATTCGCGACGAGCTATGGGTGAAATTATGGGGCAACCTGGCGTTCAACCCAATCTCCGCGTTGACGTCAGCAACGCTCGACCGGATCACCGGCGATGACGCGCTGCGTAGCCTGTGCCGGGGCATGATGCTGGAGGCCAAGACGGTAGCCGAGGGGTTGGGTGTCCGCTTCGCGATCGACGTCGACAAGCGGATCGCCGGCGGCGCCGAGGTAGGCGTGCACAAGACCTCGATGCTGCAGGACCTGGAGCGCGGCCGGCCGATGGAGATCGACGCGCTGCTGGGTGCGGTGGTAGAATTCGGCGCGTTGCTTCAGGAGCCAATGCCGCTGTGCCAGTCCGTCCTTGCGCTGGTGCGGGAACGGGCGCGCCAGGCGGGTTGCTATTAAGCCAGGCGAGGGACCTGCCAGTCCTTGGTTTTCGTTAACCGACGATAGCGGCAATACCCTTACCCGACTACTTTCAGTCCGGACCGGAACCTCGCAGCCAGTTCTCGATAGACAACCGCGTTTCGATCGAAGCGGCTGCGTTCTTCCGCGTCCATCACCCGGCGTAACTTTGCGGGCGAGCCGGTCCACATCTCGTTCGGGCCAATCACCTTGCCGGGCGTCAGCAATCCTCCCGCCGCGAGCATGCCGCCTTCCTCGATTACCGCGCCGTCCAGCACCGTGGCACTAATGCCGACAAAGGCGCGGTTCTTCAAGGTGCAGGCGTGGATCACCGCGTTGTGGCCTACGGTGACGTCGTCACCGATAATCGTACGCATGCCGCCGGAGTTGATATGAATCACCGTCCCGTCCTGGATGTTGGTCCGGGCGCCAATGCGGATGCTGTTCATATCGCCGCGCAACAGACAGTGGAACCAGATCCCGGTCTCCGATCCAATGACAACGTCGCCGATCACCGCGGCGGTCGGGGCGATGAAGGCATCCTCGGCGATTTGCGGAGTGATACCATCCAGCGAGAACACGGTGCCGTAAGGCCAACGCGGGCTTGGCATTGGAGCCGACGGGGCCGTGGATGACCGAGGGGTTCCTAATTCAGGCATCTTGCAGCTCCCGCGCACCTACTCCGGTATGCAGGCCGAGCATGAGGCCGATATTTTGAACGGCGGCGCCGGAGGCACCCTTGCCAAGGTTATCCAGGCGCGCGACCAGTACAGCGTGTCGATACGCCTCGTTGGCGTGCACATACAATTCCAGACGGTCGGTTTGGTTCAGCGCCTCGGGTTCCAGTTTGCCGTCGCCGGGAACGTCCGACACGCGCACCAGATCGCAGTCGGCGTAGCGGGCTTCCAGCGCCGCGCGCAGCTCCGCGCCCGTGGGTTTGCCAGGCAGCGTGTCCAGATGCAGCGGCACTGACACGATCATCCCTTGGCGGTAATGCCCGACCGAAGGGACAAAGACTGGCCTTCGGCTCAATCCGCCATAGAGCTGGGTTTCCGGCACGTGCTTGTGTTCCAGACTCAGGCCATAGAGCTCGAACGCCGGCCCATGGGCGGCCTCGTGTGCCTGGATCATCGCCTTGCCGCCGCCGGAGTAGCCGGAGACGGCATTGATCGTCACCGGATAGTCGGCCGGCAGCAAGCCGGCATTGACCAGTGGGCGGATCAGGCCGATGGCGCCGGTGGGGTAGCAGCCGGGATTGGCGACGGTACGTGCCTCGGCAATGCGGTCGGCGTGCCCGGGGGCAAGTTCAGCGAAGCCGTACACCCAGTCCGGATGCACACGGTGAGCGGTGCTGGCATCCAGTACTTTGGGCGCGGCGTCGCCCAAGCCGGCAGCCATCGCGGCGGATTCGCGAGCGGCGTCATCCGGCAGGCACAGCACGACCAAGTCGACTTCGGTCATGATGTCGCGTCGCGCAGCGGGATCACGGCGTCGATCGGCTGATAAGCTTTTTATTGTCACCTGAGGCATCGCACTCAGGCGTTCGCGGATGCCAAGGCCGGTGGTGCCGGATTCGCCGTCTATGAACACGGTTGCCGCGGGCATGTCACGCTCCTTCTAGAGGCCGATGATCGGGGTGCGGCGGCTGAAAAGCAATGGACGGACCCAAGGCCGGGTCATCGTACGGATAGCAGGGCGAAGACAGCTCGAGCGATCGATCGCCACGGGCCAACCTGTTCTCGTGCCTCACTGCAACGCCGCCCGTACCGCCGCCAGCGCTTCGTCCGCTCGCGCGCCAATTGGACCGCCCGCCTGAGCTAGATCGGGCCGGCCGCCGCCGCCCTTGCCGCCAACCGCCGCCGATGCCGCCCGCACCAGGTCGACCGCGCTCAGGCGTCCGGTCAGGTCGGGCGACACGGCGACGACGATGCTGGCCTTGCTGTCCGCCGTGGAGACCAGCGCCACGACGCCCGAGCCCTGCTGTTTGCCGATCGCATCCGCCAAGCCTTTCAGGTCGCGTGGCGGGACCTCGCCCAGGTTACGGGCGGACAGTTTTACGCCGTTGATTTCCTCGGCTGCCGCCGACCCACCGCCAGTCGCGAGCTTCTTCTGTAGCTCCGCCACCTGACGTTCCAGCCTGCGGTTGTTATCCAACACCGCGGCAACGCGGTCCGGCACTTCAGCGGGCGCCGTCCGTAGGGCGCCGGCGACATCGTTCAAGCGGGCCTGCGTTTCGCCGACCACAGCTTCGGCGGCAGCGCCGGTGACGGCCTCGATCCGGCGCACGCCGGAGGCGACGGCGGACTCGCCCACGATGCGGAAGTAGCCGATGTCGCCGGTGCGCCGGACATGGGTGCCGCCGCACAACTCGATCGACCAGGCTGCCTTGTTGCCGTCGGGTCTGCCCATCGCCACGACGCGGACCTCGTCGCCGTACTTTTCACCGAACAGCGCCATCGCACCGAGTTCGACCGCCGCCTCGGGGGTCATCAGCCGCGTCGTCACCCCAGAGTTCTCGCGAATGCGGCGATTCACTTCGGCCTCGACCCAGTGCAGCTCATCGGCAGTAATCGGCCGCGGCTGGCTGACGTCGAAGCGCAGCCGATCCGGGGCATTGAGGCTGCCTTTCTGTGCCACATGGGTCCCCAGCTTGCGCCGCAGCGCCTCATGCAGCAGGTGGGTGGCGGAGTGGTGCGCGCGGATATCCGTGCGGCGGGCGTGATCGACCTCGGCCACCACCGGCAAGCCGACCAAGGCGGTGCCGGTCTCCACCCGGCCGAGGTGCACAAACAGGTCGCCAAGTTTCTTCTGGGTGTCGGTGATCCGGATGCGCAGGCCATCCGGGCCGGTAATGCTGCCGGTGTCACCAACCTGGCCGCCGCTTTCGCCATAGAACGGGGTCTGGTTCAGCACCACCGCAACGTCCGCACCCGCATGGGCGGCTTCGACCGGCGCGGCGTCGACAACGAGGGACAAGATCTCCGCCTCCGCCGTTTCCGTGGTGTAGCCGAGGAACTCGGTGGCGCCGGTGCGTTCCTTGATCTCGAACCAGACGCGTTCCGTGGCGGCCTCGCCGGAGCCGGACCAGGCGGCGCGGGCGCGGGCGCGCTGCTCGACCATGGCCGCGTCGAAGCCTTCCATGTCGACGGCGCGGCCTTGTTCGCGCAACGCATCCTGCGTCAGGTCGATCGGGAAGCCGTAGGTGTCATACAGGCGAAAGGCGACGGCGCCGGGCAGCGCCTGGTGTCGGCCGAGACGTTCGGTTTCCTCCGCCAGCAGATGCAGGCCGCGTTCGAGCAATTGCTTGAAGCGGGTTTCCTCCAGTTGCAGAGTCTCCTGGATCAGCGCTTCCGCACGCACCAGTTCGGGATAGGCGGTGCCCATCTGGCGCACCAGGGCAGGGACCAGGCGGTACATAACCGGCTCCCGCGCGCCCATCAGGGTAATGTGGCGCATGGCGCGGCGCATGATCCGGCGCAGCACGTAGCCGCGGCCTTCGTTGGACGGCAGCACGCCGTCGGCAATCAGGAAGGAACTGCTGCGCAAATGGTCGGCGACGACGCGGTGGCTCACCTTGAACGGCCCATCGGGGTCCTGACCGGTGGCCTCGGCGCTCGCCAGGATCAGCGCGCGCAAGGTGTCAGTGTCATAGTTGTCGTGCTTGCCCTGTAGGATTGCGGCGAACCGCTCCAGCCCCAGGCCGGTGTCGATCGAGGGCCGCGGCAGCGCCACGCGGGTGCCGGGCGGACCTTCCTCGTACTGCATGAACACCAGGTTCCAGATCTCGACGAACCGGTCGCCGTCCTCATCCGCACTGCCAGGCGGGCCGCCCGGGATCGAGGGGCCGTGATCATAGAAGATTTCGCTGCAGGGTCCGCAGGGGCCGGTGTCACCCATGCGCCAGAAATTGTCCGCGGTGGCGATGCGGATGATGCGGCTATCGGGCAGGCCGACGACCTTATGCCAAATAGCTGCGGCGTCATCGTCCTCGGAATAGACGGTGACCAGTAGGCGTTCCTTGTTCAGGCCGAAATCACGGGTGAGAAGTTCCCAGGCGAACGGGATGGCCCGTTCCTTGAAATAGTCGCCGAAGCTGAAATTGCCCAGCATCTCGAAGAAGGTGTGGTGGCGGGCGGTGTAGCCGACATTGTCCAGATCGTTGTGTTTGCCGCCGGCCCTGACGCATTTCTGTGCGGTGGTGGCGCGAACATAAGGCCGCCGCTCCTGGCCGGTGAAGACGTTCTTGAACTGCACCATGCCGGAGTTGGCGAACATCAACGTCGGATCGTTGCGAGGCACCAGCGGCGAACTTTCCACCACCTGATGGCCGTTGCGGGCGAAGTAGTCCAGGAAGGTCGCGCGGATGTCGTTGCTGCTGGCCATGGCGGGCGGATTGATCCCCGGGTATCGCGTGAAGGACTGGACGTAGCGCAGGGCCGTCGCGCTGTCACGCAGGGGAAGCTGAGCGCGCGGCCCTGGACTTGGTTTGAACGTCGCAGACGGCCATTGCCAGCCTGGCAAGCACGCCAGGGGAGGGAATGGATCGCGTTTTCGCTCAAGATGAAAGTACCTTTAGGTACGCCCGCTTTGCTTCCACTTGAGCGGATCACGCTCCAAGGATGATCAGTATCCTGGTTCCATATCTCCCATTCTCCAGCTTTTGTCGAAGTATGCCTCAGTCGGCGCGTACCGCCGGAAATAGGCGAACCAGTGCTCGGTCGACGTCCACGCAGCCCTTCAACTCTTTTCGAGGCGGCGTAACGCGAGGTTCCACTGGCCCTCGACCGCGCAACGCGAAGGCAGATTGCAACGTTGGAACAAGAAGCAGTGGGAGATGCTGATCGCGATGGATGTCAGCCAGTTAGGATGGCATGATTTGAGGGGCTTGGGCCATCGGCGCACGCGAGGCCGTGCCGGCGATGATGGCGGCCTCCAGTTTTCGATGCGTCCGCATGGCACGTTGCCATGTGGTCGACTTGGCACGCTCGCGTGCTGTTCGCGCTGACCGCCTGGGTCATTCTGGCCGGCTTCTACCTGTTGTTTGCCGGGCAGCTAAGCCTGTCCGAGGTGTTCGCCGGGGTGCCGGCGAGCCTGGCGATCACCGCCTTCTCCGTACTGCTGCACCGCGCGCACTCGCGTCGCCTCCGGCTGCGAGCCCCTTGGTGGCGCATGATTGGCAAACCCCTAACGAGGTTATTCCCGGACGCTGTCAAGGTTGGCGGCATACTGCTGCGCTCGCTGCGGCGGCAACCGGAGGGAGCGGTAGGCATAGTCAGCCGGCAGCCCTTCCGCCATGGCGATGGCGCGGCTGCCGATGCCGGACGGCGCGCTTTGTCTACCCTGAGCTCGTCACTTGCGCCAAATGGCTATGTGTTGGTCGTTCCGGATAGCCAGGACGTACTGGTGCTGCATCGCCTCGCACCCGCGGGCGCGGACAGCAACACGGAATGGCCGGCATGACGTCCTGGATGTGGGCGACCGTGGCGCTGCTGCCGGCCTTGGCGATTCCTGCCATCGCGGCCTGCCGCGGTGGAGCGGCGGCGCGGCTGGTCGCGGTTCAGCTCGCTACTTCGGTCGCTGCAATGCTACTGGCCTTAATGACCTTCGCCTTCGACCAGAGCGCGTCAATCGACCTAGCGCTGACCCTGACGTTGCTGACCTTGCCCGGCACGCTGATCATCGCGTTGTTCATCGAGCGATGGCTGTGACCCGCCTGGCTATCGACGCGCTTCTGACGATCATGGTGCTGGCGGTCTGGCTTGGCTGCGCCGGTTTCGCTCGGCTGCGAACACCGCTGGACCGTATGCACTGCGTCGCCTTCGTCAATACCACGGCCGGGACGGCACTGATCCTCGCCGCGTTCCTGAGCGACGGGGTGTCCGTCCGGGCGCTCAAGATCCTGCTGATGGTTATCGCCAGTCTGCTGATTGGTGCGGCGACTTCGCATGCGGTCGGACGCTCGATCCTGTTGCGTGGCTCCGCGCCGAAGGCCGCGGCGGAGGCCGCGATAGACGCCGACATGCAGCCCGGGGAACGCCAATGAGTTTGCTGATCACGCTGATGCTCCTGCTCACAGCGGCGACCGGCACCGGTGTCGCGCTGTCGCGCACGCCGCGCCGGCAGGTCATGGCCATGGCGGCGAACGGACTGGTGCTGGCGCTTCTATTCATGGCTCTGCAGGCGCCTGACGTCGCCTTCTCTGAACTGACCGTTGGCACCGTGGCGCTGCCGCTGCTGTTCCTGGTCACCCTTGCCAGCATGCGAATGGATCGCCGCGCCAGCCGGTCCGACGAAGAATGAGCCGACGCATTCGGCTGCTCGTCTTTTTGTTTGCCTGCGCATGCGTATTGCCGGCGGTGGCGCATGTGGCCGTGCGGATGCCCAGCTTCGGCGTCCATCCGCTGCCATACGGTGACGCGATCAACGCGGTGGCGACCCGGGAGCGTCATGTCACCAACATGGTCAGCGCGGTCAATTTCGACTACCGCGGCTTTGATACGCTGGGCGAGGAGTTCATGCTGCTCTGCGCAGTCACCGGCACCGCCGTCCTGCTGCGCGGCAGCCGCGGCGAGCAGCGCAGCGCGCAGCCCGGACGAGTGGAGGGGCGGCCGATCCGCGACCCCAGCGACGCGGTCGTCTTAATTTCCCGCATGTTCGGCGGACTGACGCTGCTGTTCGGCCTTTATGTGGTGTTGCATGGCATGACGACGCCCGGCGGTGGGTTCCAGGGCGGTGTCATCATCGCTTCAGGTACCATGCTGATCTTCCTCGGCGAGGGCTACCGCGGCTGGCGCAGTCTGATGCGCTCCGAGGTCCTGGACGCCTGTGAGGGGGGCGGCGCCACGCTTTATGCGCTGTGCGGCTTTGCCTCCATGGCGATGGGCACTCCCTTCCTGCACAACATCCTCCCGCTCGGCACGCCGGGCGACGTGTTCTCCGGCGGCCTTATGCTGGTGGTGAATGGCGGTGTTGCCCTGGCCGTGGCGGGAAGTTTTGGGGTGCTCTTCCTGGAGTTCCTGGAGGAGACGCGGATAGAACGGGACGAGGACGGGGCATGAGCACGTTGATCGGCCTGCTGCCCTGGGGCGTGGCTGCCTGGCTGCTGGCGATCGGCCTCTATGCCATCGTGTCCAGCCGCAATTACGTCCATCTGATCGGTTGCATCTCGGTCGTGCAGTCGTCGACCTATGTGCTGCTGCTGGCGGTCGGATATCGCTGGGATGCCGGGCCACCGATCTTCTATACCCATCCGCCCGGCACACCCGCCGTGGACCCGGTGGTGCAGGCGCTGGTGCTGACAGACATCGTGATCGGCGCCACGGTGACGGCGCTGCTGCTTGCGCTGGCGCTGCAACTGCACAAACGACGTGGCACGCTCAATCCCGAAGAGCTGCGGCCGCTGCGGCCGTGATCGCGCTGTTGCCGCCGCTGCCTGTCGCCGGTCCGCTCGCCATCGCCGGCCTGCTGCTCATGTTCAGCCGATTGTTGCCGAGCCGGGTGCCCGATGTCGTTGCTATTCTGACGGCGCTGGGGGCTGGTGCAATCTGCGTGGTCATGGCGGCGCACACGGCCGAGCATCCCCTAGTCTACTGGTTCGGCGGCTGGGCGCCGCGCGACGGCCACGTGCTTGGCATCGGCTTCGTGGTCGACCAGATAGGGGCGGTCATGGCGGCGTTCATCGGCCTGCTGTTCGCCGCCACGCTGGTCTTCGCCTGGGGCTACTACGACGAGGTGCACGCGCATTTTCACGTGCTGATGCTGCTGTTCATGGCAGGCATGGTCGGCTTCTGCCTGACCCATGACTTGTTCAACCTGTTCGTCTGGTTCGAGGTGATGAGCGTCGCCGCCTTTGCCGTCACCGGCTACGCACTGCGCAGCTCGGCGCTGGACGGGGCGCTGAACTTTACCGTGGTCAACACCATCGGCAGCTATCTGATCCTGGGCGGAATTGGGCTGATCTATTCACGTGTGGGGGCGCTGGACTTCGCGGCGCTGGAGCAGGGGGTGATCGCCGCGCCGGGTGATGCGGTAATCACGGCCTCTTTCGCCTTGATCACCATCGGGCTGCTGACCAAGGCGGCGCAGGTGCCGTTCCATTTCTGGCTCTCGGACGCGCATACGGTGGCGCCGAGTCCGGTGTCGGTGATCTTCTCCGGCGCGATGGTTGCGATTGGACTGTTTGGCGTGGCCAGATTGACGTGGTCGGTGTTCGCGCCTTCGGTGGTGGTACAGCAGGTCGTGCACACACTGCTGCTGGGGATCGGCGTGGTGAGCGCGATGGTCGGCGGCGTGATGGCGTTGATACAGCGGCACGTAAAGCGGTTGTTGGCGTTTTCGACGATATCTCACACCGGGATCATGCTGATCGGGCTGTCGCTGCTGAACCACGCCGGGTTGTCGGGCATGCTGGTCTATATGGTCGGGCATGGAATGGTGAAGGGCGCGCTGTTCATGCTGGCCGGCATCCTGCTCGCGACCCTCGGCGGCATTGACGAGATCGGGCTGCGGGGGAGGGGAAGTGGCATCTGGCCGGCGGGGGTGGTGATGGCGGTCGGCGGATTGCTGCTGGCCGGTCTGCCACTTGGGCTGATGGATCAGGGTGCTGGGCTGATCGAGAGCGCGGCGCATGAGGCGGGGCATAGCTGGGCGATGCTGGGGTTGATCACCGGCACGGTCTGCACCGGTGGCGCGGTACTGCGGGCCACCGGGCGCATTTTCCTGGGCTGGGGACAGTTTCCCGGCGAGGAGGAGCGCTCCCCCACCGAAGACGAGCAGGAGAAGGCTGACCGCCCGCTCTGGCTGATGCTGGCACCGGCTGCTTTGCTCATGCTGCTGGTGCTCGTCGGTGCCTATCTGGAAGGCGGTTTTGCCGCGCGTGCCGCCTCGCATTTCATGTACCCGGACGTTGGGGCTGTATTGGGTCCGGCGGCGCAGCCGGTACCGTTGTTGTCTGCGGGGCCACAGCCCAATCCTTCGACGTCTGCGACGCCCTGGATTTCGGTCCTGCTCGCATTGGCTATCGCAGTATACGGGTTGACGCGGCGCAGGCTGCCGGGCCTGCTGGTGGGCGGGCTTGATCGGCTGTTAGGGCCGGTCTTGCAGGGGTTAAGCGGGCTGCATAGCGGCTTGATCGGGGATTATGTCGCCTGGATGATGCTGGGGGTGGCACTGTTCGCGGTGGCGTTTGGCGTGGGGTAGGGGACCGCGGGGCAATTTGAAGGCAGGGGGAGGCGCACCGTGTGGTCTTCGACAATGCTATAGAGTGCATGTGTCGACGGTCCCTCGGATGCGAGAGAAGAGGACGATAAATCTGACGGGTGGGTCGATTGCGAGCATGTGTCCGGCCTGTTGACGCGGCACATGACCGCTGGCCCAAATGGGGTCCGCGATCCGGTCCCAAACAGTTTAGCGGCTTCGAAAACCGGCACGCTAAGCGGGTTCTCTGGATCGTCGGTTCGACCGATCATTTCATTCAGCTCTTTCACCCCGGCATCAATGCGCGGTTCCCGTGGTCGCCGGCTGATGCTGGCGGGTCGCGGCGCGCGTCATCGTAGCCCCTGCCAGTCGGGGCCAGCTCGTCGCTCAATCACAGCCGAAACCACGCGGTGGTTCGATCGCTTGACGTTACGTGACGAAATTGTGGTCATGCCACGGCTGCTCCGGAGACGGTGGCCGCGCACCGACAGACCTCTCCGCGCGTCATCAGTACCCAGGCCATCCGGGCCATCTTGTTGGCGAGTGCCACGGCCATGACTTTGCTCGGCTTGCGCTGCGCTTGCAGCCAGTCTGTCATCTGCTTGCTGCTTGGTCTCATGGCGGCATTATACCAGTCCGCGTTGATCCCGACTCTTGGGGGATTCTCAAGAGCCGATAGAGTACGATTCGATGTCCCGACGCGACGATTTGCTGGACGGAGGTATCGGATGGGCAAGGCGCTGCAGATCACACGGACGGAGCATACGAGCACCACGCTGCGAGCGCTTGCCGGCAAATGCCGTGACGGCGCAGAGGTTCGCCGGCTTCTCGCCCTGGCAATGGTGCTGGATGGCCATCCCCGCAGTATTGCCGCTTCGTTCAACGGGATGGATCGGCAGACACTGCGCGATTGGGTGCATCGCTACAACGATGCGGGCGTCGACGGCCTGAAAACCCGCCTGCCGCCGGGCCGCGAGCCATTTTTGACCGAACCGCAAATGGCCGAGTTATACGAATTGGTCGTCAACGGACCTGACCCGGCCATAAACGGCGTGGTGCGCTGGCGCTGTATTGATCTGCTGGGGGAGGTAAAGCGCCGCTTCAGCGTCGAGGTGCATGAAAGCACCATCGGCAAATGGCTGCACCAGCTCAGGCTGACCCGATTGCAGCCGCGGCCGGTGCATCCGAAGAAAGACCCTGAGGCCGAAACGGCTTTTAAAAAAACTTCGCCAGCCTGATAAAAGAAGCCCTTATCGGAACCACCGCGGCGACACCGATCGAAATCTGGTTCCAGGATGAGGCCAGAGTTGGTCAGAAGGGAACTCACGCCTACATGTGGGCTCCGGTAGGCTCTCGGCCGCTGATGGTGCGCGATAACCGGCATGATTCCGCCTACATCTTCGGCGCCATCTGCCCAGCACGCGGCGTCGGCGCCGCCATGATCATGCCCGCCGCCAACACCGAGGCAATGAACGAGCATCTGAAGGAAATCAGCACGCAGGTCGCACAAAGCTCGATCGCCGTCATCATCTGCGACGGAGCCGGCTGGCACCAGCGGGGCAAGGACCTGATCTGTACCCGACAACATTCGTCTGCTGTCGTTGCCGCCGTATTCGCCGGAACTCAACCCGATGGAGAATGTCTGGGACTACCTGCGGCAAAACAAACTATGTGCCCACGTGTGGGATACCTATGACGACATCCTCGAGGCCTGCAAAATCGCATGGAATTGGCTGATTGCCGATCCCGATCGTATCCGCTCCATCGGGACCAGGGCGTGGGCGTGTGTCAATGTCTAAGCGGATTGGTATTAATCACCAAGGAGGCGCTAGAGACGAGCAAGACACGCAACCGTTCATTGCCCGCGCGGCTGATGCCAGCCATCCGCTGCTTTCCGCCGGTCGAATGTTCGTTGGATGTCAGGCCGGCCCAGGCGGCAAGGTGGCCGCCCGATTCAAACGCTGCCGGATCAATCTTGATTGCCAGTGTCAGTGCGGTGACCGGGTCAATGCCAGGGATGGTGGCCAGGCGCTGGCTGACTGGATTGACTTTGTGGGCAGTGGTCAGTTTGGCGTCGAGTTCTTCGATCTGCTGACCCGGCAGGGCAGCCTGGCTCATGGACGGCTCCGGTCTTGGTTGCTCACAGCCCCAACTTTGGCACTCGATGCCGTGGGCCCGTCCAACCCCCAGCAGTTTGGTCAGATCGTGCGGCGACCCCCATGGTACGCAATGTGCTTGGCGCCCTCAGCAATACTGAAGGAGTGTGGCCATGGCGTATCTACCGCCGGCGGAATTTGTCAAAAAGGCAATCGACGCCGGAGAGGCAAAGGTCTTCATGGCGATGAAGGATACCGTCATCCGTGCTTTTATGGCGGGTGCCCTTCTTGCCCTGGCGGCTGCCTTCGCCATCACCGTCAACCAAACCACTGGGCAGCCGCTGATCGGGGCGTTGTTGTTCCCCGTCGGCTTTTCGATGCTCTATTTGCTCGGCTACGACCTGCTGACCGGCGTGGTGGTGCTGACACCGCTGGCGCTGCTCGACAAGCGGCCCGGCGTCACCGTCGGCGGCGTGATGCGGAACTGGGTGCTCGTCTTCCTGGGCAATTTTGCAGGTGCCCTGACCGTCGCCGTCATGATGGCGATCGTCTTTACCTTCGGCTTCGCCACCGATCCTAGCCCGGTCGGCAAGCTGATCGCTGGCATCGGCGAGGCGCGGACCATCGGTTACGCCAAATACGGCGCCTCCGGCATGCTCACGCTGTTCGTCCGCGCCGTCATGTGCAACTGGATGGTCTCAACCGGGGTCATCGGCGCCATGATTTCTACCTCCGTGCCCGGCAAGGTCATCGCGATGTGGATGCCTATCACGGTGTTCTTCTTCATGACCTTCGAGCATTCGATCGTAAACATGTTCCTGTTCCCGTCGGCGCTGATTATGGGCGGCAATTTCTCGATTATGGACTACCTGATCTGGAACGAGATCCCGACCCTGGTCGGCAATATCGTTGGCGGCATCGCCTTCACGGGGCTGATGCTCTACTCGACCCATGCGCGCCCAGGTGTCACACGCGTTCGGGTGGCACCGGCGGAGTAAAGGAGAGCATCAGGATCTCTGGGATGCCGGAGCCTGAGGATATTCCGCTTCCTTGTCTGTCTTCAGCTCAGGAATGGGCTTCTTCATACCGCTCAATCTTTTTCTGGTGCATGTATTGGACGCTGATTGGCCGGAGATAATGTTCGACTTCCAGCACTCGGATCGTGAACGCCATGAAGTTATGCCGCCGTTTCAGGCTTCGACCGATGGCGGGGAACCGAGTTTCGGTCTCCGAGTAAGACAGGTCGGGCAAAATGGAAACCTGACCGGAAAATAGCCCCTCGATTTCAACCAGGGAGATGCCATGACGTTGGCACTTCTCCCGGTTGCCCTGGTCTCAATCGAAAGCTGAAAACGCAGTCGCCATCGAGTAACACTACACAGATGTGTAGGCAATTGAGATGCACTACCGCAATGGCGGCACGCGCCGACCCATGCGACACTCCATCCCGGCAACACCCGCGGCGGGGAAAACGCGCATGGCGCAACGGGACGACCCCATCGACACCTGGCTAACACACTGCCCGAACCCCGAACACGACCCGCTGCCAGGCATGCAGCAGGCCGGGTTGCTCACCCCCGTTCCCGACTACGCGACCCTCGCCCGCACCAAGGCCGCGCTTATAGAGCGCACCGGCCTGCTTGGCATCGGCAGCGTTTGGGGCGGCCGCCAGCTTGTCTTCCGGCATTTCATCCGCACCTTCGGCACCGAGGCACAGCGGACCGAATGGGCCGGCCGAGGGCTGGCGGTCGCCATCTCCGAGCCCAAAGTCGGCGCGCATCCAAAGCTTCTGACCACACACGCCGACCGCGACGGCCAGAGTTTCCTCATCTCCGGCCAGAAAGCCTGGGTCAGCAACGGCCCCTCCGCCGACGCCATCATCGTCTTCGCCATCACGGCCGAGGAAAACGGCCGCAAGCGCTACAGCGCCTTCATCACGCCGCGTAGCACGCCCGGCCTCGGCATCTCCGAGATGCCGGGGTTCCACGCCTTGCGGCCCTCCCGCCACTGCCTGTTGACGTTGCAGGACTGCCGGGTCCCCGCCACGGCGATCCTCGGACCAATGGGCACAGCTTATGAGCGCATGGCACTGCCGTTCCGCGATATCGAGGACGCCGTCGGCACCTTCAGCACCCTGGGCGCGCTCCGCTATGCGGTCGGCCGGTTTGCCGGAACCACACCAGCGGGGCCCGAACAAGCGACGGAGCTGGGCGCTATCGTAGCGCTGACCGAGGTGTTCCAGGCCGGCGCCGCTTCCGTGGTCGCATCACTGGATGACGGACGGTTCCGCGACGGCGATGCCATCCTGGTGGGTCTGCGCGTGCTCGCGATCGACATCATTACGCGGCTGCGGGCGCAAGCCGAAGCGCCGGGGATGGCGGCCGACGAAAAACTGCTGGCGTTGATCGCCGACCTTGACACGACTTTGGGGGTTGCCCGCGCCCCCCGCCTCGCACGACAGGTTCGGCTGGGCGAGGCCGCCCTGCAGCCAGCAGCACAGCCGGAATGACGAACGCCGTCACCCGCTGCGCCTGGGCGGTGTCCGGCGACGCCCGGATGCAGGCCTATCACGACACCGAATGGGGCGTGCCGCAGCACGACGACCGCGCTCTGTTCGAACTGCTTACGCTGGAAGGTGCCCAGGCCGGCCTGTCCTGGCGCACCGTGCTGGTTCGCCGTGACGCCTACCGCGTCGCCTACCACGGCTTCGACATCGCCCGCGTTGCCGCCATGACGGATGCTGAGCTGGAGGCGCTGGTCGCGACATCGCCGCTGATCCGCAACCGGCTGAAGATCTTTTCGGTTCGTGACAACGCCTGCGCCGCCCTGGCGGCAATCGCCCAATATGGCAGCCTGGACCACTATCTGTGGTCCTTCGTGGACCACCAGCCGATCCGCAACCGCTGGACCGAAATGACCCAGGTGCCCGCGACCACGCCGCTCTCCGACAGCATGAGCAAGGCGCTGCGGAAAGCCGGCTTCCGTTTTGTCGGCTCCACCATATGCTATGCGTTCATGCAGGCGACTGGCATGGTGGACGATCACCTGGCCGGCTGCTTCCGCCACACCGCGACATAAAGGAACCCAAGATGCAGAACACCGAGGAAATCTGGCGTCTGGTCGACGTCAATCAGGATGATTTCATTCGTCTGTCCGACCGCGTCTGGGACACTCCGGAGCTGTGCTACACCGAGTTCCGCTCGTGTGCCGAACATACAGCCATGTTGGAGGCCAAAGGCTTCCGGGTAACGCGCGATGTTGCCGGCATCCCCACCGCGTTGATGGGGGAGGCAGGCGAAGACGGCCCGGTGATTGCCATCCTGGGGGAATACGACGCGCTGCCGGGTCTATCGCAAGAAGCCGGGGTCGCCGAACAGAAACCGCTCCCAGGTCCCGGCTTCGGCCATGGCTGCGGCCACAACCTGCTGGGTTCAGCCTCGATGCTCGCCGCCACCGCGGTCAAAGATTACCTGGAGGCCAACGGCCTAAGAGGGAGAATTCGCTACTACGGCTGCCCAGCCGAGGAAGGCGGCGCCGCTAAGGGGTTCATGGCCCGGGCGGGCGCATTCAGCGATGTCGACGTGGCGATCTCCTGGCATCCGTCGTCGTTCTCCGGCGTCAATCCGGCATCCTCGCTGGCTAACACCCGGATCGATTTCTCGTTCCACGGCCGAGCCTCGCATGCCGCGGCGTCACCGCATCTGGGCAGGAGCGCGCTGGACGCGGTGGAGCTGATGAGCGTCGGCGTGAACTACATGCGCGAGCACATGCCCTCCAACGCGCGGGTGCATTCGGCGATCCTGGATGCCGGCGGCGTGGCGCCGAACGTGGTGCAGGCGTTCGCTAAGGTCCGCTACCTGATCCGGGCGCAGACCCTGCCGGAGCTCGGCCGGCTGATCGAGCGCGTGAGAAAAATCGCCGACGGCGCGGCGCTGATGACCGAGACGCGGGTGACCTCGCAGGTGATCAGTGCTGTCTCCAATCTGCTGGCCAACACGCCGCTGGAGCGAGCGATGCAGGACAACCTCGATCATATCGGGCCGCCGCCGTTCGATGAGGCCGACCGCGCCGCCGCCCGGGAATTTCAGGCGACGCTGAGCGAAGAGGACATCGAGGCGGCCTACCGGCGCGCCGGCATTCCGGTGCGGGTGAACACGCCGCTGTGCGATGTCATCGTTCCTGCCGATGCCAAGTCGGCTGGTGGTATCGGTTCGACCGACGTTGGTGACGTGAGCTGGGTGGTGCCAACGGTGCAGGCGCGCGGCGCGACCTATGCGATCGGCACGCCGGGACATTCTTGGCAGCTAACCGCGCAGGGCAAGCTGCCGGCGGCGCACAAGGGACTGGTGCATGTGGCGAAGGTGATGGCCGGCACCGCGCTGGACGTGATCCGCGATGAGACGCTGCGGGCGCGGGCCAAGGCCGACCACCAGGCACGGGTCGGCAAAACCCCGTACGTGTGCCCGCTGCCGGTGGACCTGGAGCCGCCGATCAAGATGTCCGCCTGATGGATACGCCCTTATGCCGGATGCTGGGCATCGATTTCCCGCTGCTGGCGTTCAGCCACTGTCGCGACGTCGTTGCCTCGGTCAGCCGGTCCGGCGGCTTCGGCGTATTCGGCGCCGCCGGCTACACGCCTGAGCAGCTTGAAACCGAGCTGAACTGGATCGACGCACATGTCGACGGCAAGCCGTACGGCGTCGATCTGCTGGTGCCGGAAAACCTGTCGGTGCGCACGGAGGCTGGCGCCACGCAGGGCGATCTGGCGGCACGTGTTCCAGACCGGCACCGGATCTTCGTGCACGACCTGCTGCGCCGCCACGGTGTCGATCCGACCCAGGGCAGCCATAGCCGGGAGGACCCGGACCGTCCGCCGTCTTACCAGTTCGAAACGAACGAAAAACTGATGGACGTCGCCTTCCGCCACCCGATCCGGCTGATCGCCAATGCGCTGGGTGTGCCCCCCACCTCGATGCTGGAACGTGCCAGGCGAACCGGCGTTCCCTGTGCCGCCTTGGTCGGTGCGCGGGAACATGCCATGCGGCAGGTGGCCGCCGGGGTGGATATCCTCGTCGCTCAGGGCACCGAAGCTGGTGGCCATTGCGGCGAAGTATCAACCATGGTGCTGGTGCCGGAGGTGCTGCGCGCGGTGCAGGGCAAGGTGCCGGTGCTGGCGGCCGGCGGGATCATGACCGGGCGGCAGATGGCCGGCTGCATGGCGATGGGCGCGGCGGGCGCCTGGACCGGGTCGGTCTGGCTTGCCACCACCGAGGCTGAAACGTCTCCAGTATTCCGCGACAAGATGGTGGCGGCGCGGTCGCGTGACACGGTCCGCTCGCGTGGGCGGACCGGCAAGCCGGCGCGCCAGCTTCGTTCGGCCTGGACAGATGCATGGGAGGCACCGGACAGTCCCGGCCCGCTGCCAATGCCGTTGCAGGGCCTGTTGAGCGAGCCGGCGATGGCGCGGGTGAACCGCGCAGCCGAAGCGGGCAGCGAACCGGCGCGCGCCCTGGTCAGCTATTTCGTCGGCCAGGGGGTCGGCCTGGTGGACAGCATCCCAAACTGCCGCCAGGTGGTTGCCGCGTTCATGACCGAATTCGCCGAAGCGCTGGACGACATGCAGCGCCTATCGGAAACACTCTGAGCAGCAGGAGGTCGACATGGCCAAGCGATTGAGCGGCGCCGAACGATTGGAGTTGGGGACCACCATGCCGCAGTGGACCACGGCAATCGACAAGGACGCGATCTGGCGGGAATTCAAGTTCGCCGATTTCAGCGCTGCCTGGGGCTTCATGACGCGGGTTGCCCTGCTGGCGGAAAAGCACGACCACCATCCCGATTGGTCAAATGTCTGGAACACCGTGCGGATCGAGCTGACGACGCACGACGCCGGGGGTCTATCGGACAATGACGTGAAGTTGGCGAAGGCGATCGACGCGTTACTGGACTGACGGACGGGACTGGATGGATGGACGGCACCGGTCGCACGGACGGTATCGGCTTTCCCGAGCGGACGTCGCTCATTCGCCGGTCAGTGGCCAGGCTTTGCTTGCGGCTTGGGTGGGCCCCCTTGCATGAGGTGCGGCTGGCGAACGCGCGGCGCGCCGATATCCTGGCGCTGCAGCCCGGTGGCGGGTTCGTTTGCATCGAAGTGAAGTCGGGCCTGCGGGATTACTTGGCAGACAACAAATGGACCGAGTATCAGCCGTTTTGCGATCAGTTCTTCTTTGCGGTTGACAGCGATTTTCCACGCGACATCCTGCCGCCCGAGACCGGCTTGATCGTCTGTGTCGAGCGGCACGCCGATCTGCTGCGCGAACCACTCCGCGTCAGGCTGCCGCCGGCGAGGCGCAAGGCGCTGCTGGAGCGGTTCGCCTGGCTCGCCGCTGGACGCCTTGCCGCGCTGGAGGATCCGATGGGCATATCGGACCTGGCGATGGCACTGAATGAGGATTGATCGTCAGCCCGGCCTAGGACATTTATGATCGAAACCTCCCGTCTGATCCTTCGTCCTTGGCGCAAGTCTGATCTTCCGCTGTTCGCGGAGCAAAACGCTGATCCGGTCGTCATGCGGTTTCTGACGGGCGTGCTCTCCCGGAAAGAAAGTGACGCCTACGTGGAGCGCGCCGAACGGCATCTGGCGGAAATGGGCTTCTGCAAGTGGGCTGTCGAAGCTCCCGGTGTCGCGTCTTTTGTTGGCGCCGTCGGGCTTACGCGCGTGAAGTTCGAGGCCTCCTTCACGCCTGCTATAGAAGTCGCCTGGCGCTTGCATCGTCGATATTGGGGCCATGGGTACGCAACCGAGGCAGCTCAGGCGGCTATCGACGACGGTTTCACTCGCGTCGGCCTGAACGAGATCGTCGCCCTGACGGCCCTCGGCAACCAAGCATCGATACGGGTCATGCAGCGGCTAGGCATGACACGAACAATCGAGTTCGATCATCCGAGCCTTCCTGTCGATAGCAATTTGCGCCGGCACGTTTTGTACCGGTTGTCACGGATGGGCGGCTAGATCGCGTTCATTCCGGTCATTGAGCGACACCTCATCGCATGCAACAGCCATTGGCCGAACCTCTACCGCGAAGCGGACCTGGACCTGGGCGGGGGCGCCGGTGATTTCTCCGGCAACCAGACATCTGTCCAGCTTGTGTCGCCGGTCTTGTCGGCGGTCACCTTGACCTCGGTGCGGCCTGGACCAACGCGCTGGACAATGGCGATGGCCGTCGGGCCTCGGATCACCTGGCAGTCGACCGGTCCGTCGACCACTTCGCCGTGACGACGCGCGGCCAGCCGATCCAGATCATTTTCAGTGCGGCAGAGGACCGCCCCTGGGTCGAGGCGAGGCCACGCCAATGGCTGCGGTCTCACGTCCGGCAGGCCGGGCTTGGGCTTCTTGGCTATCAGACCGGACTCAAACTTCACGTTGCTGTCCTGGCTCTGGGCAAACGCCGCAGAAGTCCCAACGCCAAGAGTCAAGATCCCGAGACAACCCCCGATCAGCAGCATCCTTGGCACTGAGTTCATTTTCTTCTCCGCCGGTTCCACCGGCCGGTCTATGCGACCAACCAGTGCGAGGAGCAAGACAAGTTCGTTGATCAGGGCGGCATCATCCCCTTCGCCGCCAGCACGGGACGAGCAGCGGGTCCGGAAATGGTGGCGAGGAAAGCCCGCGCCGCATCCGGTTCCGGTGAATCGGCGGCGACCGCGCCGGCATAGATCGTCTCGTGCTGGATCTCCGCCGGCAATGGTCCGACCAGTACGACACCGGGAACAGCGATGATTTCGCTGATCTGCTGCAACGCCAGCTCGGCTCGGCCGTCGAGCAAGGTGTTCGCCGCCAGCCCGCCCTTCACCAGTACTGATTTCGCCGCCATCGCGTCGGCGATCCCCATCGTCTGGAACAGTTTTGCCAGGTAGATGCCGCTTGAGCCACCGGACGCCGGGTCGATATAGGCGATAGCACGGGCGTCCAGCATGGCCGCCCGGAACGCGGAGACGGTGCCGATGTCCGGCGGCTTTGTGCCGGCCTTCACGCCGACCCCGATCCCGACGCGGGCGAGCGTGGTCGCGGAACTGGCGACGATCTTGCCGGCCTTTGCCAACTCTTGTAGGCCGGCTGGCGACATCATGACCAGGTCAAATGTCTCGCCGCCGCTGATACGCCGGACCAGCCCGCCGACAGTATCGTTACTTAATATCACTTTAATCCCAGTAGCGGTCTGGAACTCTGGTATTAGCGCCGTGGCGACCGCATTGAACGCACCGGCGCTCAAGACCTTCAGTTCGGCGGCATCGACAGGTCGCACGACGGCCACCAGCATCAGGCAGGCAGCGAGCCAGCGGATCAACGCATCCGCCGCACAAAAGCCGCCGGATGGCTTGCGGGCAGCCGGGGTAGCCCCGGACCGAAAAGTTTCTCCCGCAACGTTCCGGGCGTGTAGCCATGCTTGAAAAGGCCGCGGGACTGCAATTCCGGCACCACCAGGTCCGCCATGTCGGCAAAGGTTGCGGGGGTCAGCGCATAAGCGAGATTGAAACCATCGACGTCGGTTTCCCGCACCCACGATGCGAGTTCCTCCGCCACCTCGGCGGCCGATCCAATCACCACCGGACCGCGGCCGCCGATCGCGGCGTGACGGGCGATTTCCCGCACTGTCCAGGTGCGGTCCGGATCGGCAATGGTGAACGCCTCCAGTGCCGAACTCATCGAGGTCGGCTGGTCGGTGAAGCGCACCACATCGTCCGGAGGAAGCTTGGAAAAATCCAGGCCGGTCCAGCCGGACATCAAGACCAATGCGCCTTCCTCGGAGACGTAGCCGAGGTAGTCCTGGTACTTGTCCCGAGCGGCTTTGGAGGTGCGTGTCGGTGATCACCGTCATCATGGTGAAGATCACCAGATCGGCGGGGTTGCGCCCGATGGCGGCCGTGCGGCGGCGCAGATCGGCGACGACGCTGCCGACAGCTCTCTTCGATGGCCCGTTGATGAAGACGCATTCGGCGTGGCGAGCGGCGAAGTCGCGGCCTCGGTTGGAGGCGCCGGCCTGGAACAGCACCGGCGTGCGCTGCGGCGACGGCTCGCACAGATGGATCGCGTCGAGCTTGAAATGCGGCCCCTCATGGATAATGCGGTGGATCTTGTCGGGATCGGCGAAGCGGCGGCCCTGGCGGTCGCGCAGCACGGCGTCGTCTTCCCAGCTTGCCTCCCACAGCTTGTAGACGGCCTGCATGTAGTCCTCGGCCACGTCGTAACGGTCGTCATGGGCGCGTTGTGCGGGCATACCCATGCCGCGGGCGGCGCTGTCCAGGTAGCCGGTGACGATGTTCCAGGCCGACGCGGCCCTTGGTCAGGTGGTCCAGCGTGCTCATGCGCCGAGCGAACGGATAGGGCAGCTCGTAGGACAGCGCACAGGTGATGCCGAAGCCGAGATGTTCAGTGACCAGCGCCATGGCGGGGACCACCATCAGCGGGTCGTTCACCGGCACCTGGACGGCCTGTTCCAGCGCGGTGCGGGGGGAGCCGCGGTAGACGTCGTAGATGCCCAGCACATCGGCCAAGAACAGCGCGTCGAACTTGCCGCGTTCCAGCAGTGCGGGCGAGATCGACCCAGTAGTCCAGTGTGTTGTAGCTGTCGGCGCGGTCGTCGGGGTGGGTCCACAGGCCGGGCGACTGGTGGGCGACGCAGTTCATGTCGAAGGCGTTGAGGCGGATCTGCTTCGGCATTGAGCTGCCCTTGGGTGGTGGTCGGAGGATGGTATACGCTCAGCTTGGGCCGCCATAGGTGGCGTTTGAACCCTTAGCAGAATTCCAGTTGGCGCTATCCGAACGGCTGCAACGTTCTAGAAGCGGCCACCTGAAGGCCGACCGAACGGCTTGTGCAGAGATACGGCCGTTGATGGCTATCTGCACCGGCAACTTTAAGTAGCGATGCCCGCGGCAGCGCGGGTGAGGGCAGCGCGGCAGTTTGTTTATGAGCGGACCACGATTACCTGTATTATAGTCGCGTGGAGATCGGCCGATGGGCGTAGTGCAACTTCCTGATGACTTGAAGCAGGTGATCGACCGCCAGATAGCGGAGGGTCGCGTGGCCAGCGAGGCCGAGTTTTTGGCGAAGGCCATTCAATGGTACGCTGAGGCGCTTGATCTGGACGAAGACGAGACTTTGGCGGCGGCCAACGAGGGAATCGCCGACATCGAGTCTGGACGCTTTGAGTTGATCTCGAGCCCGGAAGACATGCGGCGTCTAAAAGCCGAGCTTCGCGCCAGCCGCCAAGACATTGTAACAAAAAGCTGACTGGCAGCCCCGCTGAGTGGCTTTTCGCCTTACGACACGTGCCCGCCGGGACCTCAATAAAATCCTGAGATACAGCGCTCGGGAGTATGGGTACAATTCAGCCGACCGCTACGAGTTGCTGCTGACAACCGCAATAGAGGAGGTTGGAAACCAGCCGCAACTGAACGGGTCGCGGCCGGTGCGGCGTAGGCCGGGCATTCGCACCTACGCAATCTTCCGCAGCCGGTTACACGTGCCGAGAGAGCGACGCATACAAAATCCCGTCCATAAATTGGTCTATCGACTTGCCGATGATAATGTCGTTGAGATTCTGGCTGTCATTGGAGATGGCTATCCGGCGACGCGAGTAATCGTTTCACACTAGGGTCCGTTCGCAGCCCTACCGCAGTGGGCAGTGTCCGTTGGAGCGATTATCTCTACCCAGGAAACTGCATCGCCACCACCTCAGCCCGATCCCGGCCGGCAACCGCCCGAAACGGCACGTCATCCGGATAGACAAAGGCGCAGGACATCGGAGGCAGCGTCTCCCCGTCGTGGGTCAGGCTACCGCCGGTCACCACCCAATACTGGCCGCGGCCGGCCGCGGGGTCCGGTCCGACAACCGCCTCGCCCGCTGCCAGGGTATAACGCCAAGCGGCCATGCCGTCCGGATCAGGACCCAGCAGCGTCTCGGCCGGCGCGATCGGGGGCGGTAGTGGGCCGGCCACAGCCTCCCGATGGCGGCGGCCGGGGACCGCGCGCAGCGCGATGCGGTTCTCCGGCAGCGTCATGAAGCGGGCGCCCGGGTCGAAGCCGTTGCGCAGCGTAAAATACCAGACGCCCTGGTCCCCGCTCGCCCGGATCGGGCCATAGGCGGTGTGGGCGCCGCTGAAATGCACCGTCAGCGGACGCACCTCGTGCAGCCCCATCGTCGCCTCACCAGCGACGACGAGCTGGAACTGGTCCTGCTGATGGTAATGCGCACTGGCGGTGCTGCCGGGGTCCTGCTCGACCAGGAAGGCCATCGGGAACAGTGCCTCGGCATCCGGATCGGGCGTTCCCGGGGCCATGTTGTAGCGCGTGGTTCCGACATACAGCGTATGCCAGAACGTCACGCCATCGGCGGCCGAACCGCGGCGCCGATGGGCTTGCGCGGTCTCGGCGGATACGACGATGGTCATCGCGTGGTTCCCTTCATAGCCGTCTCTCCCATGGTCGTCAGCGGTCGCTGCGGGTGCTTATGATTCGGCGCAGGCGGCGCATTGGCCTTCTGCCTCGATGGTCGCGCGGCCGACGGTGAAGCCCAGGCGTTTGGCGGCGTCCTGCAGGGCGTGCGCCAGTTCATGGTCCTCGATTTCGGCAACCCGGCCGCACGAACGGCAAATCAGGAACTGCGCCGCATGGTCGTGGTCTTCCTCGGCCACACAGCCAACGAAGGCGGACAGCCGTTCCAGCTTGTGGATCAGCCCCTGCTCCAGCAGAAACTCCAGCGCGCGATACACCGTCGGCGGAGCGGCGCCGTGGCGGGTGCTGCGAAGCTGGTCGAGCAAGTCATACGCCCCGGTCGGTGCATCGCGATCCAGGATCAAGCCAAGAACCTGGCGGCGCAGATCGGTGAGGCGAGCGCCACGCCCGTCGCATATCGCGGCGGCGCGGTTCAGCAATGTCTCGGTTCGCGGGGAATACCCCATACGGCACTCCTTGGCGGCAGGCACGCCTTACCCCTAGATATCACCGATGAACGAAATTGCCATGCAAGCCGACGCTGTCCTCGCGGCGATCGCCTTCGATGCCAGCGGCCTGGTCCCCGCCATCGCCCAGCAGCACGACACCGGCGAGGTGCTGATGATGGCCTGGATGAACGCCGAGGCGGTGCGCGAGACGCTGGCCACCGGCCGTGTCTGCTACTTCAGCCGCAGCCGCGGCAAGCTGTGGCGAAAGGGCGAGACGTCGGGGCAGACCCAGCAGCTGAAGGACCTGCGGGTCGATTGCGACGGCGATACCCTGCTGCTGCTGGTGCACCAGGATGGCGTGGCCTGCCATACCGGGCGGCGCAACTGCTTCTTCCGCGCCGCCCGCGACGGCGGCTTACAGGAGATCGCCGCACCGCTAGTCTCGCCCGAGGCGCTGTATGGCCGCACGCATGACTGAGGCAACGCCGGTCACCGTGCTGACCGGGTTTCTGGGCGCCGGCAAGACGACGCTGCTGAACCACCTGCTGCGCCAGCCGGGGCTCGCCGGGACCGCCGTGCTGGTGAACGAATTCGGTGAGATCGGCCTGGACCACCTGTTGGTGGAAAGGCTCGACGATACCACGATCCTGCTTAATGCCGGCTGCCTGTGCTGCACCGTGCGCGGCGACCTGGCGCGGGTGCTGCGCGAGATGCTGCCGCGCGCCCGTCGAGGCGAGATCAGCCGGATCATCATCGAGACCACCGGGCTGGCCGATCCGGTGCCAATCCTGACAACGTTGATGAGTGATGCGGTGGCGGCGTCGGCCTACCGGCTGGACGGCATCGTCACCGTGATCGATGCGGTGAACGGTTCGGCGCATCTGGACACGCAGGAGGAAGCGGTTCGCCAGGTTGCCGTGGCGGATCGGATCGTGATCAGCAAATCCGACCTGGCCGACCCGGCGCAGCTGCGCATCCGGCTGCGCCGCCTGAACCCTGGTGCCCCGGTCACCGAGGTCCGGCGGGGCGCGATCGACCCGGCCCGGATCCTGAATGCCGGCCCGTTCGATGTCGCCGGCAAGATCTCGGACGTTCGCGGCTGGCTGGACGCAGCGGCCTTTGAAGATGCCGGAGATTATCATGATCCCGGGGCTCACCACCCCGAGCATCACCACGATGTCAACCGCCACGATGCGCGGATCAGCGCGTTCTGCATCACCATTGATGAGCCGTTGCATTGGCCCGGGCTCGCCATGTGGTTGGAGATGCTGGTGGCGTCGAAGGGCGACCACCTGCTGCGGGTCAAAGGCATCTTGAACCTGCGAGGCGAAGACCGGCCGGTGGCGATCCATGTGGTGCGGCATCTGATCCACCCGCCGACCAAACTAAGTGCATGGCCGACCGATGACCCGCGGACCAGTCGGCTCGTGTTCATCACCCGCGATCTGCCTCGCGCGACGGTCGAGGATGGCCTGCGCGCGTTTCAGGCCGCAGCCGGCGGTGTGGTGTAGTGTGGCCAACAAAAAGGCCGGCTGGTGACGAGGTTTTGACTGTCTTGGCCCACAAGTAAGCTCTTGAAGGGGAGCGGCTTTGACGGCCTGAAGGGTTGGTTGAGCGCGAGCGCTGTGGCGCACGCGCAAGATCAGCATCCCATTGCCGGTAATACGGTAACAGATGATATAGGGTCCGACCGATACAAGCTCACGCATTGCCGCGTTTGGCACCAGCGGTCCGCGATCGGGGAACGTCACCAAGCTGTCCCTGGCCGAGAGCCAGGACTCGGCGATACGCGCCGCGGCTTGGGGATTGAAACCGACAAGGTAATCATAAGCCTGCTGAAAGCCCGCGCAGGGTGGTTCGAGTCCAGACGACGCACACGGGTCATGTTACGGGAGGGGGAGGCTCTCTCACCCTTGGCCAGCCACTTGCGAACACGCTCATGCGGCACAATACGCCCGGCCGCGTGGTCGGCCTCAGCGTCGACATCGAGGCGCGCTTCATCCACCGCCTCCGGGAGGATATCAAGAATTGGCTTAAATTCGGGTTTAACCATGAGCACCTTCCTGGATTTCAGGACCACATCATATTCAGGCCAGTTTACGGGCCCTGATCTTTTTGGCCCGACCGGGCCTGCCACAAGGTGGCCTGATTGGCGCCGACGATCACAATGACCTACATCGTATTATCAACAATCCATTGCGTCATGATCGCGGTTCCGTCGAGAAAATCGCCGATCGTCATCGCCTCGTGCGGGTTATGGCTGCCGTTTTCGTTGCGCACGAATAGCATGCCGATCGGCACCCCGGCAGCGGCGAAGGCCGCGGCATCGTGCGACGCGGGGCTGCCGAGATGCAGCACATCAATCCCTTGCGCCGCTGCGGCCCTTTGGAGCCCAGCCGTAATGACTGGATCGACCGGTCCGACGGCGGCCTGGGCCTTGCTTCCGCGATGGAAGCGGACGCCGCGCCGCTGCTCGATCCCGCCGATGATCTGATCCACTTTGTCATCCAATTCCGCCAGAACGGAGGGCTGGTAAGCGCGAACATCAAGGCTGAAGTTGAACCGTCCCGGCACGATGGTCAGCCCATGTTCGGCGGGGTCAGTATGAAAGCGGCCCAGCGTGACCGCCATCGGGATGCCACGTGCGTCGTAGTCCTGCCACAGCGCATCCAGGGCCATGGCGAACTCGGCGCCGGCCACGGCGGCATCATGACGGAAGCGGCGCGGCAGGCCGACATGATCGCTGCGGCCTTCAATCCACGCGTCCGGGTACCGGATGTTCCCCGGGATCCCAGTGCAGATCGCCACCGAGCGCTCGGCTTCCACCAGGCTTGGCGCCTGCTCGATATGCAGTTCAAGATAGGCACGCACGCGCGACGGCTGGAAGTGGCGGGAATGACCCAAAAGGGCGGCCGGGTCGCCGCCGCATTCGGCGATATGGGCGGCAAGGGTGCGGCCGGTGTCGATCCGGCGCACGTCCAGGGCACCCTCCGGCAGGCTTCCCAGGCTGCCGCGGCTGCCGATATAGGACACCTGGAACCAAACGCTTTCCTCGGCGCGGATGCCCATCACCGTGATATCGCAAACCGGAGTCAGGCCGCACGCGCGCAGCACGGAGACCGCGGCCAGACCAGCCAGCACACCGGCGGCGCCATCAAAGTTGCCGCCGTGCGGGACCGAGTCCAAATGCGACCCGATCACCAGGACAGGCGCCCCCCGATCGCGTCCTGGTAGTGTCATGTAGAGGTTGGCAGCATCGTCATGACTGATTTCGAGTTCCAGCGCCGCCGCGGCTTTGCTGACCGTGGCATGTGCCCGCTGTTCACCGGGGCCGTAGGGATCGCGGGAGACCCCGGGTTCGTCCAGCCCGTCCTGGCGAAGCTGGTCGAACAGGGCCTGCATCGGGCCTTGCTGCGCCTGCACCGCTGCCTTGATGGAGTCTGCACTCAAAGTGCCAGCGCTCATGGAACTCATTCCTTTCGTCGTCACGCCATGCTGCTGCTAGACTGACATGGCTTCCGGAAAGGCCATAACGCCATGAGCGAACCCCCTTCGTCGGTGCCACCGGCCGCGGACACCGTCGCCCACCTGGATGACTCCACCGGCGATCTGCTGCGCGAGACCGCGCGCCGCATCTTCCGCGACCACTGCGACGCGGCGGCGCTGCGGGCGGCGGATCAGGGCACCTGGCCGGCTGCGCTATGGGCGGCAGTGGAGGATGCCGGACTGCACCGCTCGCTGGTGCCGGAACACGCCGGCGGCTTTGGCGTCTCAGTGACCGACGCATTCTCGTTGCTGCGGGTGGCCGGAGAGCATGCGCTGCCGCTGCCGCTGGCGGAGACGATGCTGGCAAGCTGGCTGTTGGCAAAGGCCGGCCTGCCGATCCCGGACGGACCGCTGACGATCGGACCGGTGCGTGACGGGGATGCACTGTCGCTGACCGGGGAGGCCGACAAGTGGCACGTGTCGGGCAGTCTCACGCGGGTGCCGTGGGCGCGGAATGCAGCGGCCATGGCGGTGCTGGCACAGCGTGACGGTCAGTCTCTGGTCGTGTTGATTGAGCGCGACGCCTGGGCCTCGGAACCCGGGGAGAATGTGGCGCGCGAGCCGCGTGATGCCGTGCAGCTCGAGGGCATGGCGCTGGCCGCTATCCGCACCGAGGTGACGCTACCGATGCTGCGCGCAGTCGGTGCGGCAATGCGGACCCAGCAGATCGCCGGCGCGCTGACCCGGCTGACCGAGATGACCACGGAGTATGCGCAAGACCGCGTGCAATTCGGCCGACCGATCGGCAAGTTTCAGGCGGTGCAGCAGAACCTGGCGATCCTCGCCGGACAGACGGCTGCCGCCGTTGCGGCGGCGGACCTCGCGGCAGAGGCAGTGGCCGATGACGTCAGGCTGTTGCCGATTGCCGCTGGCAAGGCTCGTGCCGGGGAGGCTGCCGGGATTGGCGCCTCAATTGCGCACCAGGTGCATGGTGCGATCGGCTTCACCTTTGAACACAGCTTGCATTTTCTGACGCGCCGCCTGTGGTCGTGGCGCGACGAGTTCGGCAAGGACGCCGAATGGAACCGGCTGCTGGGCCGGTACATGGCCGAAGCCGGCGCGGATCGGCTCTGGTCTGAGATTACGGCGGCCTGAACCACTTTAGGTCACGGCTATCGCATTGCTCAGCCAACGGCCTCCTCGAACGGGTCGTCAGGCAGCGCATAGTCCCGCAGTTGCCTTATGTCGTGCAGGATGACCCGGGCACCATGGGTCTCGACGCCGAACTTGCGTAGTGCAGCAAAGGCGCGCGACAGATTTTCCTGCCTGCAGCCCAGTCGCGCGGCAAGCAGCCGCTTGTCGAACGGCAGACGAAGCGCGGTTTTGTTGCCGGTTTTCTCGGGTGCCAGCGACAGCAGATAGCAGCCCAAGCGCTGTGCCGTGGTGCGTAGTTTCAGGTCACAGACTTGGCGCACCAAGGCCCGAACATCCTGCGCCTCGGCTCGCAGCAGCGCTGTCACCAGCGATGATTTCTGCTCCACCAGCGCCAGCAGACCTGCCGCTTCGATCGACAGCAGCCGGCACGGAATGACAGTTCGCGCGTTCGTCAGCCTTGGCAGCTGAGCCAACAACGTCGCCAGGCCAATCGCTCGGCCGGCGTGGATGACCTCGACCACAGCGGAGACGCCGTTGCCAGCGCTGGCGGTGGCCGCCAACTGGCCTTCCAATACGATGAAGAGATGCTCCGCCGATTCGCCCTGACGAAACACCTCGATCCCCGCAGCAACAAACATGATCTTGCTGATGCTCGCCAGCCGGTCCATGACGGGGTCGCCGAGGTCGCGCAGCAATGGGGTGGCGCGAAGCGCCTGGATGACCAGCAGGCTGTCGATCTCATCGGCAGGAAAGCTGGCGGTTGACCTGATTGCATGCGACATGCGGGCGTCCATCCTGGCGAGTTGTCCTGAGCGATGACTCAACTGCTCTTACCGGAGAAAATTGACCACGATCAAGCGGGTGGCGAGCCGAACGTGCGATTATCATCACGCTTGATACAATTTGTTATGGAAGAATACAGAGGAGGTCGTCATGCAAGCGATGGTGTGTGAGCGGTTCGGTGGACCCGAGGTCCTGGCCTTGCGCGACGTCCCGGACCCGTCGCCCCCCGGTCCCGGGGAGATCCAGGTCCGCATCGGCGCGCGTGGCGTGCAGTATGTGGATGTGCTGATGCTGGCAGGAAAATATCAATTCCGGCCGGAGCCGCCGTTTATCCCCGGCGGCGAAGCGGCGGGGCACGTCGTCGCGGTGGGTCCGGAGGTGTCCGACTTCGTGTCGGGCGACGCGGTCATGAGCCGCCACACGCTGGGAGCGTGGGCCGAGTTAGGGAACGCGAAGGCGGCGCTGTGCGACAAGGTGCCGGCGGGGATGACCCTGGCGCAGGCTGGGGTTTTTCGCGGCGCCTATACAACTGCCTATCACGCCCTGCTGCAGCGGGGACGTATGCAGCCGGGGGAATGGGTGCTGGTGCATGGTGCGGCCGGCGGGATCGGCATCGCCGCGATCCAGGTCGCCCAAGCCTTCGGTGCCCGCGTGATCGCAACTGCCGGGTCCGAGGCTAAACGCGATGCCTGCCTGGAAGAAGGCGCCGAACATGCCATCAATTATCACTCTGGCTTCATTGACGAAGTCAAACGGTTGACCGGCGGGCGCGGCGTCGACATCGTCTATGATCCGATCGGCGACAAGGTGGCCGATGAGTTGCTGCGCTGCCTGGCCTGGTGCGGCCGTTTGCTGATCCTGGGCTTCCTGGGCGGCGGTCCCACCAACATCCGCAGCAACTACTTGCTGATCAAGGGCATCGACGCCATCGGCGTGCGCATCGGCGGCCTGAACGAAGCCGATCCCGACCTGGCAATTGCCAACATGAAAGCGCTGCTGGCGCTGGCCGAACAAGGCAAGCTGCGGCCACGGATTTCCCACACGTTCCGTCTGGATCAGGCACGGGAGGCGTTGCAGGCGGTGATCCACCGGGCGGTGATCGGCAAGGCCGTGCTGATCGGCTAACATCTTCCCGTCGTCGCCTGGCACAATCCAACCAATCAGGTAAGGCGACGAGGAGATGCCGGATGAATTTCGAGGCCGACCCAAAACCGATACCCGCGCCCCTGGTCATCGGGGAGCGCACCGGGCAAGAGCCGGCAAGTCCATTGCATACGGCCTCGGCCGAGACGCGGAGGGAGCATGACCTGCTGGGCGAGGCTGATGTGCCGGCCTCGGCCTATTGGGGCATCCACAGCCAGCGCGCGGTGGCGAACTTTCCCATCACCGGCGTGCCGGTCGGCCATTTCCCCAACCTGGTCCGCGCCTTGGCGCTGGTCAAACTGGCGGCGGCGCGGTCCAACCGTCGCCTCGGACATCTGGCGCCGGACAAGGCCGCGGCGATCGAACGGGCCTGTCAGTTGATCGCCGAGGAAGGCCGCTTCCACGACCAGTTCGTCGTCGATGCGATTCAGGGTGGCGCCGGCACCTCGACCAACATGAATGCCAACGAGGTGATCGCCAACGTCGCCCTGGAGGTCATGGGCCAGTCGCGCGGGCACTACGCCGTGCTGCATCCCAACGACGACGTCAACATGGCGCAATCGACCAACGATACTTACCCGACGGCGCTGCGTCTGTCAGTAATCTTTGCCACGGTGCCGCTGGCCCAGGCGCTTGATGACCTGGCCTTCGCGTTCAAGACCAAAGCGGTGGATTTTGCCGATGTGCTGAAAATGGGGCGCACTCAGCTGCAGGACGCCGTGCCGATGACGGTGGGCCAGGAGTTCGACGCGTTCCACGCGACCTTGAAGGAAGACGTCGCGCGACTGGCCGAGATCGGCGAGCTGTTCCGGGAGGTCAGCCTGGGTGCCACCGCGATCGGCACCGGCATCAATGCCGATCCGCGCTACGCCGCACTGGCGGTCGAGGAACTCGCGCGGGCGTCGCGGGTGCCGCTGGTGCCAGCCACCAATCTAATCGAGGCGACCTCCGACATGGGCGCATTCGTGCTGTTCTCGGGGCTACTGAAGCGCATTGCGATCAAACTGTCGAAGCTGTGCAACGATCTGCGGCTGCTGTCCAGCGGGCCACGCACCGGCATCGGTGAGATCCGGCTGCCGGCGGTACAGGCCGGATCGTCCATCATGCCCGGAAAAGTCAACCCGGTGATCCCCGAGGTGGTGAACCAGGTCGCCTTCCTGGTGATCGGCCACGACCTGACGGTAACGATGTGCGCGGAAGGGGGACAGTTGCAGCTCAACGCGTTCGAACCAACCATCGGCTACTGCGTGCTGAACTCCCTGCGCATGCTGACCGCGGCGGTTGAGACGCTGCGCACCCGCTGCATTGAAGGCATCGAAGTCGACCGGGAACGCTGCGAAAGCCTTGTCCGCGGCAGCATCGGCCTGGTCACCGCGCTGGTGCCGGCCCTCGGCTACGAGGCGTCCTCCCGGGTTGCCAGACGAGCCCTGACAGAACGCCGTTCGGTGGCCGAAATCGTGCTGGACGAGGGCCTGCTGACCGAAATCCAACTCAATGAACTGCTGCAACTGGAAACCATGACCCGTCCCTCCCGCGCCAAAGCCGTCGTGGCAAGGACGTGAGGCAAGGCCAGGGCTCTGCCCCTCGCCTTCCTTGCCGGTCTCGCCATGCGGGCTTAACGTCGGTGCACATGAGTGGAGGACGACGCAACCATGGCTCAACCCGGACGCGCTTTGCCGCAGCCGACGCCCGAAACCCAACACTTCTGGGACGGCACCAAGGCAAAGGAACTGCTGTTGCAGAAATGCGATGATTGCAGCAAGGTTTATTTCCCGCCGCGGCCGTTTTGCCCGGTGTGTGCCTCGCGCAGTGTCTCCGTCACCAAGGCCAGCGGGCATGCCAAGCTGTTCAGCTATGTGATCCATCATCGTCCGGTGCCCGGCTTCACGCCGCCCTACGCGATCGCGGTGGTGGAGCTGGCGGAGGGACCGCGGATGATGACCAACATCGTCGATTGCCCGCAAACGCCGGAGGCGCTGGTGCTCGACATGCCGGTAGAGGTCGTGTTCGAGCCGCAGACCGATAGCATTACGCTGCCCTTATTCCGTCCGGCGAAAGGCTGATCCGATGCCCCATAATACAGTCGCCGTCGTCGGCGCCGCGGAAACCACCAAGCTGGGGGTCATTCCGGATCTGTCACAGATCGGCTTGCACGCCGATGCCGCAATCAACGCCATGGCCGATTGCGGGCTGCAGCCGAAGGACATCGACGGCATCGCCACGGCGAACGAAACGCCGGTGCAATTGGCGCACTATCTGGGTATTACGCCGACCTGGATTGATGGCACGTCGGTCGGCGGCTGCAGCTTCATGATCCATGTCCGCCACGCGGCGGCGGCGATCGAGTTGGGATTGGCGAAGACTATCCTGATCACGCATGGCGAGAGCGGCAAATCGCGCATCGGCAATCCGCCGCGTTCGGTGCCGCCGTCGTCACTGAACGGCCAGTTCGAGCAGCCGTTTGGACCGATGGGGCCGCCGTCGATGTTTACCATTCCGGTGCTGCGCTACATGAAGACGTATGGCGTCACGGAAGAGCAGATTGCGCAGGTTTGCGTTGTGCAGCGAGAATGGGCCTCGAAGAACCCGCGCGCGACGTTCCGCAATCCAATTACCACGGACGACGTGCTGAACAGCCGGATGATTGCCTATCCGTTCCGGCTACTGATGTGCTGCCTGGTGACAGACGGCGGTGGTGCGCTGATCCTGACCTCCGCCGATCGGGCCAAGGACTTTCCGGCCAAGCCGGTGTACATCCTTGGCACCGGAGAGAGCGCGGAAACGCCGATGGTCAGCCAGATGGAGGATTTTACCTCATCGCGCGCCTTCCGTGTCGCCGGCCCGACGGCGTTCAAGGAGGCTGGCATCACCCACAAGGACGTTGATCACCTGATGATCTACGACGCCTTCGCGCATCTGCCGATCTATGGACTGGAGGATCTGGGCTTCCTGCCAAGGGGCGAGGCGGCTTCGTTCATCGCCGGCCGCAATACGGCACCGGGCGGGTCATTGCCGCTGAATACCAATGGTGGCGGACTGTCGTATATGCACTCCGGGATGTACGGCATGTACGCGTTGCAGGAAAGCGTGCGGCAGATGCGTGGTATCGCACCGGCACAGATCGCCGATGCGAAGGTCTCGGTCTGTCATGGCGTCGGCGGGATGTTTGCGGCATCCGGCACGATCATCTTCAGCAATCAGACACCGTAACGGTCGGCGAAGGGGTTCAAGTATGACCGACAGCCTGTTCACGGGCCTGAAGGTGATCGACTGCGCAAGTTGGATTGCCGGACCGGCAGCGGCGACCATGCTGTCGGATTTTGGCGCCGACGTGATCAAGATCGAGCCGCCAGGCGTCGGCGATCCATGGCGCGCGTCGCAGCCAATCCCGGGCAAGAAGATCGATTCCTATTGGCAGCTGACGTCGCGCAACAAGCGCAGCCTGGCGCTTGACCTGAAGCATCCGGAGGGTCAGGCGGTGCTGCATCGCCTGGCCGCATCGGCCGATGTGTTCGTCACCAATTTTCCGCTGCCGGTAAGGGACCGGTTGCGGATGGCGCCGTCGCATTTGATGCCGCTGAATCCGCGGCTGATTTATGCGTCTTTCACCGCGTATGGGGAGGCGGGCGAAGAGGCGGCAAAAACTGGTTTCGACTCAACAGCGTATTGGGCGCGCACCGGGCTGATGCACATGGTGCGTGCCGATGCGGATACCGTGCCGTCGCGCTCAATGCCCGGGATGGGTGATTTCCCGAGCGCGACCGGGGTCTACGCCGCGATCGTCACCGCGCTTTACCGGCGGGAGAAGACCGGGCAAGGCGGGGTGGTGCGAAGTTCGCTGCTGCAAAGCGGGCTGTGGGCGAACGGCTGTGCCGTGCAGACGCGCCTGTGCGGGGAACACGTGGCGCTGCGCCCGACCCGCGACAATCCGCCGAACGCCCTGGCCAATCACTATCAGACGCAGGATGGCCGTTGGTTCATCATGGCGCTGTTCAACGAGCAGCGTCAGTTGCGTTCCTTTTTGTCGGCGATCGGCCGCGAGGAACTGACCGACGATCCGCGCTTCGCCACCACTGAGGCGCGCAAGCAGCACGCCAGGGAACTTGTAATGATCCTGGATGCGGTGTTCGCCACGCGCGACCTGGCGGAGTGGCGCGCGATCCTGGATGCGGTGGGTGTGACTTTCGGCATCGTTGCGACCGTGGACGAGGCGCTGGACGACCCGCAGATGCGTCACGCCGGCGCGCTGGTGCCGTTCGGCGATGGCAACGGGCTGACGGTGATGACGCCGTTCCACATCGACGGCGTCGAGAAGATGCCGGCCAATCGCGCGCCCTCGGTCGGCCAGCACAATGAAGCTGTTTTGCAGGATGCCGGTTACAGTGCGGACGACATCGAACGGCTGCGCGGGCTGGGCGTCGTCGCGTAGCCTTTGGTTGTCGCTTCCGTCATACTGATGACACTCGCCGTGGCGTTCGGCAGCGTTCTGGCGCTCTGGCACCTGCGCGCGACCGATGGTGCGTCGCGGCCGCCTTTGTCGGCTGGCATTGCTCATGGCGTCATCGGAACGGCTGGCCTGACCGTGCTTCTGCTGGCCCTGCGTGGACCGCCGCGTGGCGTCGCCGCGGGTGCCGGATCGTTCGGCACAACCGCGGCGGTTGTCTTTGGGGCGGCGTTGGCGACCGGACTCGCCGTGCTAGTCCGGCGCCGGAAAGCACCGGCGGTGACCATGGTGATTTATTCCGGATTCGCCATCACCGCTTATGTACTGCTGGTGGCTTGGTACTCCGTATCCTGACCTCTACAGGCGCAACACAAGCTCGCCCAGGCTCTGCCCCTACTCGGCCGCGTTCGTGGTCTCCTTGCCGCGGCCCCGGATGAACCGTGAGGCTGTCTGCGTGAGGAGCTCGAAGGCCACGAACATCACGGGCACGAACACGATGCCCAGCAGCGTGGCAAGGATCATGCCGCCGAACACCGTCGTGCCGATGGACTGGCGCGCCCCGGCGCCCGCGCCCGACGCGACGACCAGCGGCACGACGCCGAAGATGAACGCCACCGCCGTCATCAGCACGGCGCGGAACCGGGTCTCGGCGCCGTCCAACGCCGCCTGGCGCACGCTCTCGCCGCCCTCGAGACGGGTTTTGGCGAATTCGACAATCAGGATCGCGTTCTTGGCGGCGAGGCCCACCAGCAGAATAAGGCCGATCTGGCCGTATACGTCCACCGGGAAGCTGCGCAGGTATAACGCGATCAGCGCGCCAAGTGCCGCGGTCGAAACCGAGAGGATGATCGAGACCGGCAGCGACCAGCTCTCGTATTGCGCCACCAGGAACAGGTAGGCGAAAACCAGCGAGAAAATGAGGGCGTAGGTGAAGGTGTTGCCCGCCTGAAGCTGTTGGTAGGAGAGGCTGGTCCAATCGTAGCCGTAGCCCTGGGGCAGGTGCTGCGCGGCCAGCGTCTCCATTGCCGCCATCGCCTGACCGGAGCTTTTGCCAGGTCCGGGCTGCCCGAAGATCTCCACCGAGGGATACAGGTCGTAGCGGGTGACGGTGTCCGGGCCGAGCACGGTGGAAACCTTTACCAGGCTGCGCAGCGGGACCATGGCGCCGGCGCTGCTGCGCACATACAGGTTCTGTATGTCGGAAACCTGGCCGCGGTACTGCGCCGCGTCCTGCACGATCACCTGGAACACCTGGCTCTGTAGGTTGAACTGGTTGACGTACTGCGACCCGAGATGCGCCTGCAGCTCACTGTAGATCGCGGACGGCTGGACGCCCATGATCTGGGCCTGGGTGCGGTCCACCTCGACCCGGATCTGCGGTTGCGTGGCCGAGAAGGTGGTGAACACACCGCTCAGGTCCGGGTCCTGGTTGGCGGCGAAGATCAGCCCCCGGGTGGTCGCGGCGAGGTCGGTCAGGTCCTGGCCGGCGCGCGCCTCCAGCTCGAAGTCGAGGCCGCCGGTTCGGCCGATCCCAGGGATCGCCGGCGGGTTGAAGGCCGCGATGCTCGCCTCCGGCAGCGCGTTGAGCTGCGGCGTCAGCGCGGCGATGATCCCGGTCGCGGACTCGCGCGCCGAACCGCGCTGATCCCATGGTTTCAGCACCGCGATCATGGTGCCGGCGTTCGCCTGGTTGGTGCTGGTGACGATGCTGAAGCCCGACAGCTCAATGGTGTTGGCGACGCCCTGGTCCTTGCGTGCCATCTCGCCAACCTGATTCACCACCGCCTGCGTACGCTCCAGCGACGCGCCCTCCGGCAGCGTGATGTTGACGAAGAAGTAGCCCTGGTCCTCCGACGGGATGAAGCCGGTCGGCAGTTCCCGGAACAGGTAGCCGGCGAGCGCGAACACGGCGGCGAGGCCCAAGAAGGAGAGGGCAAGGTGCCGCGACAGCCAGCCCACCGCGCCGCCGTAGCGCCCGCGCGTCCAGCCCAGGCCGGCGTTGAACCAGCGGAAGAGGTGGAAGCGTGCCTTCTTCGGCGGCCGCAGCATGAGGCGGCAGAGCGCCGGGCTGAGCGTGAGCGCGTTCAGTGCGGAGATCAGCACGGAGACCGAGATTGTCACGGCGAATTGGCGGTAGAGCTGGCCGGTGATGCCGGGCAGGAAGCCGACCGGCGCGAACACTGCGACCAGCACCAGGGTCGTCGCGATCACCGGGCCAGTGATCTGGCGCATGGCGCGCTCCGTCGCCTCCACGATCGGGAGGTCCGGGTCTTCCTCGAGGTTGCGCGTCACGTTCTCGACCACCACGATGGCGTCGTCCACGACCAGGGTGATCGCCAGCACGATGGCGAACAGCGAGATCGTGTTGGCGCTGTAGCCGAGTGCGTAGAGCACGGCGAAGACGCCAATCAGGGAGACCGGGATGGCGAAGGTGGGAATCAGCGTCGCCCGCCAGTCCTGCAGGAACAGGAACACCACGCCCACGACGAGCGTAAAGGTGATCGCGAGCGTCCGCGCGATCTCGCCGATCGTTGCGGTGACGAATTTCGTGGAGTCGTAGACGATCGCGTATTTCAGGCCCGGCGGGAAGCTCTTGGAGAGCTGCTCCATCTGCGCCTCGGCCGCCCGCGCCACCTGCAGCGCGTTCGAGTTCGGCAACTGGTAGATCGCCAGCGTCGCCGAGGGGATGCCGTTGAGGCGGGAGGACGCGGTGTATTGCTGGGCGCCCAGCTCCACGCTTGCGACGTCGCCGATCCGCACCACGCCGTTCGGCTGGCCGGTCTTGATGATGATGTCCTTGAACTGCTGCACCGTCTGCAGCCGGCCTTGCGCCACGATGGTGAGCTGACGCTGCTGCTTGCTGGTGATCGGCGGTGCGCCGATCTGCCCTGCGGCGGCCTGAATGTTCTGCGATGCGATGGCGCCGACCACGTCCTGCGCGGTGATCCCGAGCGCCGTCATCTTCACCGGGTCCATCCAGACGCGCATTGAGTATTTCAGGTCGGACAGGTCAGTCGCATTGCTGACGCCGGGGATGCGCGCGAGCGGGTATGCCAGGTTGATGTCGGTGTAGTTCGAGATGAACACCTGATCGTAGCGGTTGTCCGGGGAAAAGAGGTTCACCGCGAGAACAAAATTGCTGGACTGTTTGGTGACGATCACCCCTTCCTGCGCGACCGTGGACGGGAGCTGAGCGGTCGCCTGTGCTTCCCGGTTCTGCACATCCACCTGGTCGATGTCGGGGTTGGTCCCGAGGGCGAAGGTGACGGTGAGCGTGTAGGTGCCGGCGCTGGAGCTGGTGCTGCCGTAGTAAAGGGCATTCTCCACGCCGTTCACCTGCTCCTCGATCGGTTCGGCGACGGTATTCTGGATGACGCTGGCGTCCGCTCCCGGGTAGGTCGTCGTGATGTTGACCGTCGGCGGCACCAGATTCGGATATTGCGAAATCGGGATGACCGCGAGCGAAATCAGCCCGGCGATGACGATGGCAATGGCGATGACAATCGCGAACTTTGGCCGGGTGATAAAGAAGCTGGAGAGCACCCTCAGCCCTTATCGGCCGGCGAGCCGCTTTGTGACGCGCCGCCGGGCAGGGCGGTGGGCGTGGACGGGTTCACCACCTCGCCCGGATGCACCTTCTGCAGGCCTTCCGTGACGACGCGCTCCCCGCCCGTGAGGCCGGCCTCGACGATGAAGTCCTGGCCGACTTGCCGGCCAGTCTTGACTTGGCGCTGCTCCACTTTGTTGTCCGCGCCCACCAGTAGCACGAATTGGCCCTGCTGCTCGTTTTGCACCGCCTGGACGGGGACGAGCGGGCGCTTGTCCGGATTGGTCCGCCGCACCGAGACCGTGATGTAGGCGCCAGGGATGAGCAGCCCTTCCGGATTCTCGAAGCGACCCCAAACCGTGAGCGTGCCGGTCGCGGCATCCACCTGGTTATTGATGAACTCGACCTTACCCGGATGGCTGTAGGCGGCCCCATTCGGGAGCTGCACGTCGAGCGTGACTGCGTCGGAGAGTTGTTGCTGCGTCTGCTTCGAGGCTTGCTGCGCCGCCAGGAGCTGCGCGTCGGCGACGGAAAAGGCAACACGGATCGGGTCCACCTGCACGATGGTGGCGAGCGGGCCGGAGGTCGAACTAACGAGATTGCCGGCCGTGTAGAGCGCTTTGCCGATGCGCCCATCAATGGGCGACGTGACGGTGCAGTAGCTCAGGTTGATGGCGGCGGTCTCCAGGCTGCCGCGCGCCGAATCCACCTGGCCCGCGGCGACATCGCGCGCCGACACGTCCTGCTGCACCTGCTGCTCGCTGATCGCCAGGTTGCCCGCCTTCGAGTCGCGCTCGTAGTTGCGCTGGGCGTTGTACAACGTCGCCTCGGCCTGCTTGAGCGTGCCCTGGGCTTGCTCGACGGCGGCTTGGTACGGCCCCTGCTGCAACTGGAACAGCAACTGGCTGGACTTCACCAGGCTGCCTTCCTGGAATACCACCTTGTCCACGTAGGCGGACACCCGCGCCACAATGGTGACCGATTGGATCGCCTGCACCTGGCCGGGAAAGGTCTGCACGGGCGCTACGTCCCGGACCTCAACCGGCACCACCATCACCGCGGGCGGCGGAGGCGCGGCGCGCGCTGTCGCGGCCAATACGGCGATCAGCGCGACGAGAACATCTCGGCATCTGCGCCACAGGCGTCTCTGTGGCCACGGCGGAAGTTCGAAGGCGTTCACCATCGGCATAGTAAAGCGCAGCCAAAAGATTTCTGCTACGATGGGGATCTCGCGGAGCGCATCACAGATGCGCCACCCCGGCCCGCTCGACCGACCATCGTTGTCGCTTGAAGCAGTCGAACAGCTTATCATTATAACAGGACCCCACCTCCCACCTGCACGATATGGGAGGCGGCGTTCCTGTCGGCTTCAGATGACCAAGACGCTCAGCTTCGGGGTCACTGAGTCATTATGACGGATCGGGCATCACGCCGTTATCCTACGGCTACCGAATAAATGTCCTTCACTCCCGATGGCAGCGACATCGCGGTCCAGGTCGCGCCGCCATCCTCGGTGCCGTGGATCTCACCGTCGTAACGCGCGCCGATATAGACTTGGTCAGGATCGGTCTGGTGCAGCGCGACCGACATGATGGTGCCGTGCACCTGCACTTTGTCGAAACGTTTCCACGTTGCGCCCTTGTCGGTGCTGCGGTAGACCGCGCCATCCTTGCTGGCGGCGGCGACGCTGAGCGCCGAGTACAACGAGCCGTCGTGCGGCGACACCTTGATGTCGCGGCCGTACGTGGTGGCGGAAAAGCGGCCCACTTCCATGTCCTGCCAGGTTTGTCCGCCGTCTGCGGTCTCGAACAGTCCCATCCGCACCGCGACGATGACCTTGTCCGGGTCGGCTGGACTGATGGCGATGGCGTGGCCGTCCAGCATGCCCTCGTTAAAGGTGTCGCTGACGATCTTGCTCTTCAAATGCGGAAGCTGCGCCAGACGGATCAGATCCTGGCTGCAATCGCTCCAGCTTTCGCCGGCATCCGTGGTGCGCATGACGCCGTTCACCTCCAGTGCGGCGAAGATGGTGCCAGGCTTGCCGGGCTGCTGCGCCATTCGCATCACGCGACAGGCGAACGGCATAACCGCGCGGTCCGGCATCCCGGGATCGGGCAGTCTACGCCAAGTCTCGCCGCTATCCTCGCTGCGGTACAGGCTGATCGGCGAGCCGCCGGCGTAGATCAGCTTGCGGTCGTTGGCATCGACCAGGAATGACCAGATCTGCATGCCCTTGTCGGGGAAGTTGGTCCGCTGGAACGTCTTGCCGCGGTCGGTGCTGCGATAGACGCCGTCGGCCGTTCCGGCGAACACCACGTTCGGGTCGGTGGGGTGCACATGCACCGTATAGGTCTCGTATTCAGGCAGCACGTGTTCCCATTGCCCGGTCTCTGCCGGCCGCCTGAACACTCCGACCGAGCCTTTTTGGTCCGCTCTGCCGGCATAACCCGCGACGCCGGCGTAGACATTGGACTTGCTTGCCATGATCCGCTCCCGTTGGTTCGTCTCCGGCGAACAGCCTACGCCGGTTGCCGTGTTCTGGCCAATCGTCCGGGGCTGCGGTAGCCTTGCCGTGAGTGGCAAACGGGAGACTGTCCATGCCCAACGTGTCCGCGGAAAAGCTTATCGACATCGCCAAGGCCCTGCTGGTCGCGGCCGGCGCGTCGCAGGAAGAGGCGGCGGTGGTCGCCCGTTACAACATCGGCGCCAATCTGGTCGGGCATGATAGCCACGGCATCATTCTGATCCCGACCTATATCGACCGGGTCAAAGCCGGCCATATCGTTCCGCAGGCGCCGTGGGTGATCACGCAGGAGACAGCAACCACCACGGTGATCGACGGCAACTGGGGTTTTGGCTATGCCGTCACCGATCGCGCGATGCGCTACACGATCGACAAGGCGAAGACGCAGAACGTCGCCGCGGCCACGGTGTTCCGTCAAAGCCACATCGGGCGCCTTGCCAGCTATCCGCTGCTGGCGGCGGCGGAGGGCATGATCGCGATGATCACCGCCGACTCCGGCCGCAGCCCGAAGCATGTCGCGCCGTATCGGCGGTGCCAAGGCACGCCTCGGCACCAATCCGATCTGCTTCGCCGTGCCGTCTAATCTGGAGGGTCCGCTGGTGTTCGACATGGCGACCTCGGCCGCGGCCGCCGGCAAGATCAATGTCGCCACCGCCCGAGGTGACCAGGTGCCCACCGGCTGGCTGATCGACGCCGAAGGCAAGCCCTCCACCGATCCGCGCGTGCTGAGGTCGGGCGGCGCGTTGCTGCCGTTGGGTGGCACCGAGGGCTACAAGGGCACGGGCCTGGCGGCGATTGTCGAAATTCTGTCCGGGCTGTTGACCGGTCTTGGGTTTGGTGTCGAACCGACCGGTCGGCACAACGATGGCTGCTTTATCGCTGTGTTCAACGTGGCCGCGTTCCGCTCGCTGGACAGCTTCAAGCAGGAGGTGACGGAGTTCGCGCAATACCTGAAGGCAACCCCGCCGGCGCAGGGTTTCACCGAGGTGTTCTATCCGGGGGAGATCGAATTCCGCAAGGAACAGGAGCGCCGGAAGAATGGCATACCGGTGGAAGACGCCACCTGGAACAAACTGCGTGACCTGGCGCAAAACTTTGGCCTCGCCGACACGCTCGGCTTCTAGATGGCCCCGGAAAGCCCGATGACGTTCATCGGGCAGTCCACCCGTCGGCTGGAGGATGAGCGGTTCCTGACCGGCCGCGGTGTCTTCGTCGATGACGTCGACGATGCCGATCAGGCCTGGGCTTATGTGGTGCGCTCACCGCACGCCCACGCGACGATCAATCGGATCGATGCCGCAGCGGCGGCTGCGTCGCCCGGCGTACTGGGTATCTACACCTATGATGACATTGCCGATCTCGGTCTGCTGCCATGCGCGACCCAGGTGGCGACAGTCGAGCCGATGATCGTGCCGCCGCGTCCGGCGCTGGCGCATGGTCGGGTTCGCCATGTCGGCGATCCGATCGCATTCGTCGTGGCCGAAACGAAGCAGGCGGCGCGGCACGCGGTGGAACAGGTGGTGGCGGATTACACGCCGCTGCCGAGTGTGGTCGCCGCCGCCGCGGCGCTGCGACCCGATGCGCCCATGCTGTGGGACACCGGCAACCAGTCGTTTCACTTTCAGCGAGGCGACCAGGCCGCGGTGCAGGCGGCGTTTGCCAGGGCCGCACATGTCGTGGAACTCGAGGTCGTCAATAACCGGCTGGTCATCGCGCCGATCGAGACCCGGGGTGCCATCGGACGCTGGCGCGACGGACGCTTCGACCTGTTCGTCTCTGCAGCTAGCGTCAATGCCATCCGCGACCAGCTCGCCGACAGCGTGTTCCGTTGTCCGCGCGATCGGATCCGGGTTTCGGCGCCGGATGTCGGTGGCGGCTTCGGTATCAAGAATTGCCTGTATCCGGAATGGGTCATGCTGTTGTGGTGCGCCCGCCGCCTCGGCCGTCCGATCAAATGGATAGCGGACAGGGGAGAAGACTTTCTTTCGACCGCACAAGGCCGCGACAATGTTTCCCGTGGTCGATTGGCGCTGGACGACGAAGGAAAGTTCCTGGCGCTGGATGTCAGCACGATTGCCGGCCTGGGCGCGTATATGTCAGGCGGCGGGCCAGGCAGCTCCACCAATGCGCCGGCCGCCGCGATGGGCGGCGGCTACGTTATCCCGGCGATCTTCATGAACGTGCGGGCCGCCTTTACCAACACTGTGCCGATCGACGCCTACCGCGGCGCTGGCAAGCCCGAAGCCAATTACCTGATCGAACGGCTGATCGACCAGGCTGCTTGCCAGTTCAATTTCGATCCGATCGAACTGCGCCGCCGCAACATGATCGCCTCGTTTCCGTATCGAAAAGCCCTCGGCACGCTGGTGGACTGCGGCCGTTTCGCGGCTAACATCGATGACGCGCTGGCGCTCGCCGAGCATGCCGGTTTCGCCGCGCGGCGTGCGGCGACGGAAAGCCACGGCCGGCTGCGCGGCATCGGTGTCGCCTGCTTCCTGGAAACCGCACGCGGCGCATCCGACGAAGGCGCCGAGGTCCGCTTCAACGACGACGACACGGTGACGCTGCTGGTCGGCACCCAGAGCAACGGCCAAGGCCACGAGACAGCCTATCCACAAATCGCCGCCGACCGGCTCGGCCTGCCATTGACCCAATTTCGTTACATGCAGGGAGACACAGCCGAAATTGCCAAGGGCAACGGCCATGGCGGCGCCCGCTCGATGCATCAGGGCGGCGCCGCGCTGTGCCATGCCGTTGACGGTGTCATTGCGAAAGGCAAGACAATTGCCGCCAGGCTGCTGCAGGCTAGACCGGATCAGGTCGTGTTCGTTGATGGCAAGTTCACCGTCGAGGATCGCTCGATTGATCTGCTGTCCGTTGCCCGTGCCGCGCGCGAGTCGGCGAGCCCGGATCCGCCGCTGGATACCTATGTCTGGAACAAGCTGGACATCATCACCATTCCCAACGGGTGCCATGTCGCGGAGCTGGAGATCGACCCTGAAACCGGGCAGGTGACGCTCGACCGCTATACCGCGGTGGATGATTTCGGCAATCTGATTAACCCATTGCTGACGGTCGGACAGGTGCAAGGCGGTGTCGCCCAGGGCATCGGCCAGGCGTTGCTGGAGCGCACCGTGTACGATCCGAACTCCGGCCAGATGCTCAGTGGCTCGTTCATGGACTACCAGTTGCCGCGCGCGGTGGACCTGCCCGACCTGGATATCACCCTGACCGGCATACCGACCGCGGCGAACCCGCTCGGCGTCAAGGGCGCGGGCCAGGCCGGGGCCATCGCCGCACCGCAGACGATCATCAGCGCCGTCTTGAATGCGCTGGCGCCGCTCGGCGTCACCCATATAGACATGCCCGCCACACCGGAAACTGTCTGGCGGGCTATCCAGACGGCCAAAAGCACAGGAAACGCGCCATGACCCAGCCGGCACGGATTGCTGCCGAGGACTATCTCGAAGCACTCGCCGCGAACGGGATCGAACATCTGTTCGTCAATCCCGGTACCGACTTCGCCCCGATCGTGGAGGCGTTTTCCCGCGCCGCCCGCGGCAACCGTCCGGTGCCTCGCCCGATGGTCGTGCCGCACGAAAACGCCGCGGTGGGCATGGCGCACGGCTACACCATGGTGACCGGCAAGCCGCAGGCGGTGATGCTGCACACCAACGTCGGCACGGCGAATGCGATCAACATGCTGATCAACGCCTAGCCGTGAACGCATCCCGATGCTGCTGACCTCCGGGCGGACGCCCTTCACCGAGCAGGGCGCAGAAGGATCTCGCAACGCGCATATCCACTGGGCGCAGGAGATGTTCGACCAGGCCGGCATGCTGCGTGAGATGGTCAAGTGGGACTACGAGATGAAACGCGGCGACCAGGCGGCCTCGGCGGTCGACCGGGCGATGGAGATCGCCGCCGCGTCGCCGCCAGGTCCGGTCTATCTCAGTCTGCCGCGCGAGGTGCTGGGGGAGGTTCTTGCGGCGCCGGCCGAAAGCAATCATGACCGCCGCGCCCGACCGCTGCCGCCGGAGCCTCGGCCTGGCGATGTCGATACGCTTGCCGACTGGATCGCCGCGGCGGAACGGCCGCTGATCATTACCGGGATGCTGGGCAAGGATCCCCGCGACAGCGTCATCCTGGCACGACTGGCGGAGCGGTATGCGCTGCCTGTTATCCCGTATCAAACACGCTATTTAGCCTTATCCGCGGATCACCCAATGTTCCAGGGTTCGGCGCCCGGGCCGCTGCTGGCAGAGGCCGACCTGGTAATCGTCTTCGAAGCTGACGTTCCATGGCTGCCGTCGAAGGAGGCTCCGCCGACCAGCGCGCGCATCGTGCAGATCGGCGAGGACCCGCTGCACCGCCGCCTGCCAATGCGGGGATTCCCCTCCGATCTGACTGTTACCGCAACGTGTCTGTCGGTGCTGGAGGCGCTGGAGGCGGCGCTCGCCTCGCGAGCCACACCGCATGTGGAGGCACGCAACAGCCGGCTGCGGGATCGGTCGCGCGGCCTGCACGAGACCTGGGCGGCCGAAGCCAGGCGGGCCGGGCAGGCTGAACATATTACGTTGCCCTGGCTCAATCACTGTCTTCGCGAGGTGGTCGACGCGGATACGAAAGTCATCAACGAATATTCGTTCCAGCAAGAGCATTGTCCGCTGCACACGCCGGGCAGCCTGTTTGCGGTTAGCATGGCGGGCGGCCTGGGATGGGGATTTCCGGCCTCGCTGGGCGTCAAGCTTGCCTGCCCCGATAGTCTAGTTGTTTCGGTGCTGGGTGATGGCGCCTATATGTTTGCCAATCCGACGGCGTGTCACTACACAGCGCAGATGCGAAACCTGCCGGTGCTGACCGTCATTTACAACAACGCGCTGTATGGCGCGGTCAGACGAGCGACGCTGGACATGTATGGACAGGGGATTGCGGCCGAGGCGGACGGACGCTTGCTCGCTGAATTGCCGACGCCGTCGTTCGAAAAAATCGTCGCCGCGCACGATGGACATGGCGAGCGTGTCGAAAAGCCCGCCGATCTTCCTGCCGCCCTTGCCCGCGCCACCGCCGCCGTCCGGGCGGGTCAGCAGGCCCTGGTCAATGTCATCTGTCAGAATGCCGCGTGAGCAGCACAATCTATGAGGCGCCCCGCGCCGTCGCCAAGCCGAATGAAACGATCGTCACCAGCACTTGCGGCCACAACTGCGGCGGCCGCTGCGTGGTCAATGCGCATGTCACCGATGGGCGCATCGTGCATATCTCCACCGATGCAAGGCGCTGGAATCCTGAGCATCCGCCGCTGCCGGCCTGCGCCCGCGGCGTCGGCCAGATCGAGCGCACCTACCATCCCGATCGGCTGAAATATCCGATGCGTCGCGTCGGGCCGCGCGGCTCCGGCCAGTTTGAGCGGATCAGCTGGGATGAAGCGCTGGACATCGTCGCGCGGGAGATGCTGCGGATCCGCGAAACCTACGGCAATGCGGCGATCCTCGATGCCTCGCGCACTGGCAGCCAATCGATGTTGCATGGCCGCGTGGCAGCGCAACGGTTTCTGTACATGTTTGGCGGCTGCACCGATCTGTGGTCCAACATGTCGGCGGAAGCCGAGGTGTTTGCGGTCCGCATCACCTACGGCGAGAACGACTACAAGTTGGCCGGGCGGGAGCCCTCGGATTTTGTCAATTCCAAGTTCATTCTGATGTGGGGTTGGAGCCCAGGGGACGGCACCTTCGGCACCGGCACGATGCACTACCTGAAATGGGCCAAGAACAATGGCACCCAAATCGTCTGCGTCGATCCGCGGGTGACGATGACCAGCCGCCAGTTGGCAGACGAGCATGTTTTTATCCGTCCGTCGACCGACGCCGCGGCGCTGATCGCGATGGCCTACGTCATCGTCTCCGAGAACCTGCACGACCAGGCCTACTGCGATCGTTATCTGCTTGGGTTCGATGACGCACATCTGCCGGATGGTGCGCCGCCGCTGGCCTCGTACAAGTCCTATTTGCTTGGACTGGCTGATGGACAGAAGAAGACTCCGGAATGGGCCGCGGCGATCACCGGTATACCCGCTGAAACGATCCGCCGGCTGGCGATCGAATTTGCCACCGTCAAACCGGCGGCGCTGCAGGCAGGCTACGCCGCCGGCCGGACACTGTATGGGGAACAGTTCCATCGGGCGGCGTACGCGCTCGCGGCGATCACCGGCAATGTCGGTGTCAGCGGCGGCAGTTCGGGCGTCAGCAACGGGGCAACCGGCCGCTCGGGCATCAGGAGCCTACCGACCGGAACAGAATCCGATCAATGCAAAGGTGGCGTCACCGCTGCTGGCGGATTTGCTGGCGCGGGGTAAGGCGGGTGGGTATCCGGCGGATATCCGGATGATCTATTCCTCGGGCGGCAATCTGTTCAACCAGTGCCCGAACGTGGGAAAGATGGCGGCGTCACTGGACAAGGTGGAGTTCTTCGTCGCCCAGGACCACTTCCTGACGCCGACCGCCCGCCTCGCGGACATCGTGCTGCCAGCGACGACCTTCTGGGAGCGCAATGACGTTCATACGCCTTGGGCGGGCGCTGGCCATTATGCCATCTACATGCGCCAGGCGATCCAGCCGATGTATGAATGCCGCAACGATATCGACATTTTCGACGAACTGGCGCGGCGGGTGGGGATCATCGGCTATAACGACAAGAGCGAAACCGCGTGGCTGAAGGAACTGACCGCCGACGCGGTGGACGATTTTGATACATTCGCGCGGCAGGGCGTGGCGCGCTTTGCCGCTCCACAACAGGCGGTAGCGTTCTCGCAGCAGATAAGCGATCCGGACAATCACAGGTTTTCCACGCCATCGGGCCGGATCGAGATCTACTCGACCACGTTGGCGGCCAATCCCGATCCGTACGGGCTTGGCGTGATCCCACCGATTCCTACCTGGCTTCCGTCCGGGGACGATACCGCGCGCTTTCCGCTCAGCCTGTGCACGCCGAAGTCGCGGGCGCGGACACATAGTATCCATGGCAACCAGCCGAGCCTGGCGCGGGTCGATCCGGATACTGTCTGGATGCACCCTGCCGACGCGGCGGCGCGCGGGATTATTGACGGCCAGCGGGTCAAGATCTTCAACGACATCGGCGCGACGACGTTGCCGGCGCAGGTGATCGATCGGATTGCGCCGGGCGTCGTCTCGATCAAGGAGGGCGCCTGGTTTGCGCCGAACGCGGACGGGATCGACATGCAGGGATGTGCGAATGTCCTGACGATGGATCGGGCGGCGCCCAGCGGTGCGACCACTTACAATACAAACCAAGTGCAGATCGAAGCGGCCCGGAACAGCGTTTGGTCTGCGAAGATATAGGGTATCATGCCGCCCAGCCGCTCGAGACGGCTGACGCTGTCAAAAGGAGAAAAGCCGCGAGATCGCGCCGTGCCGAGTGCCCGCGGTGGCCAGCGGTCCTATACTTACCGTGGCCGTCTCGCCGGCGGCCAACAGGACCCCTTGGGGGACTTCATCGATCTGGATGCGGACCGGGATGCGCTGCGCCAGCCGGACCCAGGTGAAAACCGGACTGACGGAGGCAAGACCGAGTGTGCCGGGATCGTAGTTCGGCGAGTTGATGCCGCGGGCAATACTGTTCACATGTCCTTTGAGCGGTGTATCAAACCCCATCAGCTCGATCTTGGCTGGATCGCCAACACAAATCCCGTGCAGCTTGGTCTCCTCGAAATAGGCTGCCACCCAGAAACTGTCGCTGTCCAATATCGAGATATTACGGGTTCCCTTGGTCGCGTAGTCGCCGAGGCGGAGCAGCAGGTTAGAGACGTAGCCGTTTACCGGAGAGACGACCTTGGTGCGCTGCAGGTTGATGCGCGCTTGCGACAGATTGGCTATTGACGACGCATAGGATGACTGCGCGACATTGGCATTGGTGACGTAGGTCTCCTTCTCCTCGACTGACGTCGACAAGGTTCCAAGCTCCTTGCGCCGGTCCGCTTCGGTCCTGGCGTTTTGTAGGCTGGTCTCCTTGCTTTGCGAATCCGCCTCGGCCGCTGCAAGCGCCACCTGATAGTCAAACGGATCGATTTCATAGAGGACATCGCCTTTGTGCACGAGCTGATTGTCGCTGACGTGCAACGCGACGATGCGGCCTGACACCTCGGGCGCGATGTTCACCACGTTGGCTTGCACCTGCCCGTCGCGGGTCCAGGGGCCAACCAGATAGTGGTTCCACAGCCAGACCGAGCCCAACCCGGCACCGGCCAGGATCAGCAGGGTGACAACAACGCGGGTGGTGCGTCGGGCGCGCTTGAACATGGGATGATCCGCGTCAGAAAAAGGCGACCAGCAGCGACAGGATGCAGATGTAGAGCCCGGTCTCGGCGAGCACCGCGTTCCAGGCCCAGTTCGAGAAGCGCAACCAGACCAGGATCGGACGCAGGATGGCGGAGATGATCAGCGCGACCAGCATATAGGGCAGGAGCGGCGAGATGAAGACGCCGCCAATGTTGGTCTCTTTCCACATCTCAGGCTCGCATTGGCAGGCTCGCGAGGCGCAGGAAGCGTTGCTGCCGCCGCAGCAGCAGGGACGCGCCGTACAGGCCGGAGGCGGCCTGCAGCACGGCGGGTGGCCCCACGCTCTGCATGCGCGCCGCCGCCAGCAGGGCAGCGCCAGCTTCTTGCACCTCATCCGCAGAGAGCCGCACCAACGCAATCCGGGCCGCTGCCACCGCACCGGCAAGCGCCGGGGCCTGATGCAGTGTGGCTTGCAGTCCCGCCTGGGCACGTTCCACCGCGGACTCGAGTTCACCCAGGTCGTGTATGCGCGACAGCAGGCGAAGCCGGGACGGCGTGCGGCGGCCGATCCAGAGCAGCGCGGTGGCGAACCTGTCGTAACGCAACGAGACCATGCCGGACCGATCTGGTGGCAGGTGCTGACCCAGCGTCTGGCGCAGATCGCGCAGCGTGGCCTGCGTCACCCGAAACAGCCGTCGCGGCGGCGAGACCGGCAGGATTACGGCAAATCCAGCAATTACCGTCAGCGGCGCGCCCAACAACTCCAGCCCTAGATTGAGGAACGCCGAAAGGTCGTAACTCGGCGGGTTGGTCGGCGCCAACATCAGGACATACCAGATCAGCATACCGGTTCCAGCGCCCGCCTCTGTCCGCGGATGGCGTGCCAGGACACAGGCCAGCAGAGCGAACGGCGCCACGGCCAGCGAGAAGGATACGAAATTGCCGGCCTGCGGCAACAGAAAGAACTCGACCACGCCCGCGGCCACGATCGCCAGCGGCACCTGAGCAAAGAACGAGATCGCTGCCCGGGTCGGATTGGGCTGCATGCCGAGCAGCGTGATCACGGCGGAGAGCTGCACAAGGAGGAAGGTCGCGCCGCTCCAGTTCGCATAGATGCAGAACAGCGCGGCCAAGGTGGCGACAATGGCGGTCCGCACGGCGTTCAGCATAGCGCCGGTGAAATCGTGATAGCCGCGCAATTGCACGCGCCGGAGCGGCCGCCGGCTGATCGCCAGCGTGGCAAGACCATGCAAGGCAAAGGCATGTTGCGCCCGCAGGTCGTCCAGGCGTTCGAGCAGGAAGGCTTGCGGCAGATCCTCCGCCTCGTGCGGCTCGGCCCCGGGTTCTTGGAGATGCGTGGCATCAAGGCTTGCGTCGCTTAGCGCGCTGATGGTTTGGTCGATGGCTGCGCGGATGGCTGGGTCCGGCCGGGCGTGCGCAAGGCCGGTTGCAATGGCGCGGCTGGCGGAAAGCATCTCGAGCAGGGCCAGGATGGCGCTGCGCGCGCCGGCGGCACGTTGCCACCCGTCCTGCAGTTCACCGGCGACAAAGGTTGCCTGGGTGCGCAGCGCCAGGATCGCGGTGGCACATTGTGCCTCGTCCGCGGCCGATTCGGTCGGTGCTTCACCACGCATTGTGCGGATGGCTTGTTCGCTGGTCTGGGTGATCATCAGGCTGAGCTGGCGGGTCAGCGCGTGCCAGGTGTTGGCCGGACCGAGTATGCCATTCACCAGTGCCAGGCTGACGACGCCGATCAGGATAGCGGCAATGCGGTCCAGCGCCGTCAGGAAGACGTCCTGCGGCAGGTCGATGTCGGTGATCGAGACGATCGCCAGTGTGTACCCGGCCAATGCGACGCCGTAGGCGCGGAAATCCTTCAGCAGAGACGCAGTAAAGCTGCAGGCGGCAAGCCAGAGGATGAACGCCGCCAGCAGCATGGTCCGGTCCTGCCCGAACACAGCGGTCGCGATCACCGCGGCAATGCCGCCGATCAGGGTGCCAATGACGCGATACTTCGCCTTGGAAATCGCGCCGCCGGTTTGCGGCTGGGCCACGATGGCAACGCAGACGCCAGCGGTCGATGCGCTGGAGAGCTGTATCCAGAACGAAACATAGTAGGCGAGCATCAGCGCCAGGACAGTGCGCGCCGCAAAGCCCAATGTGCCCGGCGGAAAACCACCGGGCAGTTGCAAGAACGGCTCGGTCGCATTTGTTGTGACGGACGCGGACATGACGTTAGACCAGCCCGTCGAACGATTGACCCGTTGTCTTCGTCACCCCGTCACTGTCCTCCCCAGATCAGGTTCGTCGGATTGCTTATCGTCGCCCCGTCCCCCCAGCATCGACCGCAAATTATCAGCTGCCCTCGACAATCTCTCAACGTCCGTGGTCGGGGAGCCGCGGGCGGGACAACCAGCTATACGCCGCGCCCACCGCCATTAGCACGGATGTCCCCAGGAACACCGCACGCATGCCGACGTGGCCGCCGACGAAGCCGCCTGCCAACGGCCCCGCCACTTGTCCGACATACTGTGACGAAGTGGAGTAGCCGAGGATGCTGCCGACGCTGCGGTCCGGGACGTTGTGGCGGATCACCGTGGCGACGCAGGGCAGCAGCCCACCGAGGGACAATCCCATCAGGAAGCGCAAGCCGACAAGCTGCCATCCGGCCGTGACAAAGGCCTGCGGCACCAGCAGCACAGCCGAGGCCAGCAGGCACAAGACGATGACCGTCCAGTGTCCCGCCCGATCCGCCACCTTGCCGAGGCGGGAGGCCGACAGGATGCTGCCTAGGGCCGCCGCCGACATCGCCAGTCCTGCCACGATCGTCACCCTCGACGGGTTCGGGACGATCTGCGCGACATAGACCGTGATGATCGGCTCGATCGACATGTTGGCAAGCATCAGCAGCATGCCGGTCACCAACATGGCAACGACCGGCCGCTTGTCCGGCACGGCTGCCCAACCGCCTTGACGTCCGGCCTGGTTCCGTCGCCGCGTCCGGGCGTCTTCCTTGATCAGGAAGGTGGTCGCCAGGAAGGCGATGAAGATGATGGCACCGGCTGCCAGGAAAGTTTGGCGGATGCCGATCAGCGGTGGCAGCACGCCGCCGATCAACGGCCCCGCTAGATTGCCCGCCATGACGCCGGAGGACAGCATGCCGAGGGCCCAGCCGGTCCGCGCCCTGGGTGTGCCGGCGGCGACCAGTACCGTCGATCCCGATGAGTAACCTCCTAAAAGACCGGCCAGCAGGCGCAGCCCGACAAGCTGGTAGACGTTCTGCGACAGCCCGATCAGTGACATGGCGACCGCCATGCCCAAGCTGGCGCGGATCAGCATCAGCTTGCGCCCGTACAGGTCGGCGAGCCGGCCCCATAGGGGTGCGAACAAGGCCGCGGAAAAAAACGTTGCGCCATAGGCGACGCCCGACCACTGCACGATGGCCGCATGATCAGTGACGCCGAGCTGTTCGACATAGAGCGGCAGGAACGGCAGCAGCAGCGTCATCGCCACAATGGTGGTGAAGGAACCGAACACGCAGACCAGAAGGTTGCGCTGCCAATGGAGAGTATTCGCGTCCTCGGCGTCGGCCATCAGTCAGCTTCGGCCAAGGCGTTTCGCGTCTCCATCGAGGATGCGGTCAGCGCCGGAATGACCTTGTCGCGGAACAGGGTCAGGCTGCTCGCCGCCTGCTCGTAGGACATCGGGCCAAGGCGGAACTGGATGATGAGACCGCCGACGCCGGTGGTGCTGAGGGCGGATAGCTTCTCCGCGACGGTTGCCGGCGAGCCACAAACCAGCGCGTTCTCCACCAACTGGTTCGACGGCGGTGGGGCGCCGGGCGCCGGCATCGGCAAGATCGATTTCCCCTGCTCCTGATACACCCGGTTGCGCATTTCCGCTCGCCTGTCGAGCTGGGTAAGGAAGGCCGGTTCAGCGATGCGTTCCGCCTCGGCGTCGGTCTCGGCGACGAAGACGTTGCGCCAGACCCAGCATTGTTCGACGCGGTCGGCAATGGCCGCCTCGTCTAGGCCGATGTCGCGCAGGGTCTGTCGATACAATTGCATTCGCTGGATGGTGACGGCGTTGCTCTGCACGTTCATCATGAACGGGTTGCCGCGGCGGGCGATGTCCAGCATGCCGTGCTCGGTGGCGGCGGCGCGGATGACATAGGGATGCGGTTTCGTGTAGGTTGCTGGGCGTAGGGCGGGCAGCTTCAGGTCGAAGAATTTTCCGTGGTGTTCCAGGGGTTCGCCGTTCCAGGCTCGCAGCATGATGGCCTCGGCTTCCTCGAAGCGGGCCTGCGCCTCAGTATGATCGATGCCGTAGCCTTGGAAGTCGTAGATGTTATAGGCGGTGCCACGACCCAGCCCGACGATCAGGCGGCCCTTGCTGATATTGTCGATCAGGGCGATCTGTTCGGCCAGGCGGATCGGGTGGTGCAGCGCCATTTGTGCCACCGCGAAACCGATCCTCGCGCGGGTGGTGGCGGTGGCCAACGCGGCGGCGAAGCTGACCGGATCGACATAGGCGCAGATGCCGTCGAAATGGTGTTCAGCCAACCAGATCGTGTCGTAGCCCAGTTCATCGGTCAGGCAGGCTTCGCGCAGGGTTTCCTCGATGATTCGCCCGTCGTTTTCGGCGGACGCGCTGTCGGGGAACAGAAAGTTGGAGAACTTCATTCGAGGCCCACCTTGCGCTGCAATAGGGCAGCATCGGACGGCGCGGCTTTGCAGGCAATGCCCCTTCTGGTAGCAGCGTCGGGAATGCCGAAGGAGCGCTGCGCATGAGCTACGAACCCAAGCGGGCCGACTTTTCCGTTCCTGTCCGCATCAACCTGTATTCCGATACGCAGAGCCGCCCGTCGCGCGCGATGAAGGAAGCCATGATGGCAGCCGAGGTAGGCGACGAACAGGGCGGCTCCGATCCCACGGTCTGGGAACTGTGCGACCGGACGGCGGCGCTGCTTGGCAAACAGGCGGCAATGTTCCTGCCGTCCGGCACGATGTGCAACCAGGTGGCGATCGCCACGCATTGCCGCCCGGGTGACGAGATTCTGGCGCATGAGGATGCGCATATCCAGTCCAGCGAGGCTGGCGCTCCCGGCGCGATCAGCGGCGTGATGATCCGCGGCCTGCATGGGGCGCGCGGGATCTTCACTGCTGAGACGATGCGGGAGGCGATCCGGCCAGTGTCGCGCTATTCACCGCCGCAACGGCTGGTGGAGGTTGAGCAGACCGCCAACAAGGGCGGCGGCGCCTGTTGGTCCGTTGCCGAGTTGCGAGCGGTTGCCGCCGTGGCGCACGAGCACGGCATGCAGGTTCATATGGATGGTGCTCGGCTGCTGAATGCCTCGGTCGCACTGGGTGTCGCGGCCAACGACATCGCGGTGGACTGCGATACGGTATGGTTGGATTTCACCAAGGGTTTGGGCGCACCGTTGGGTGCAGTGCTGGCGGGATCCAAGGATTTCATCGGCCAGGCCTGGCGATGGAAGCAGCGGCTGGGCGGGTCGATGCGGCAGGGCGGCATGAATGCGGCTGCCTGTATCTACGCGCTGCAGCACAACGTCGAACGGTTGGCGGAGGATCACGCCAACGCCGCGGCTCTGGCGAGGGGCATGGCGCAAATACCGGGGATCACCGTCGAACGGCCTGAGACGAATTTGCTGTTCTTTGATACGGGTGGGACCGGGCTTACGGCGGCGGAGTTCGCCGCAAGGCTGCGTCCGCATGGCGTGACGGTGTCGGTGTCCGACCGGTTCCGCGGCCGAGCCTGCACCCATCTGGATGTCACTGCGGCGCAGATCGACGAAGTGGTGGCGATTATGCGTCGGGTGGTGGGGGCGTAGGTGGCGGCTTCGATGCGGCGATGTGACGAAGTGGCAGCGTTCGGGGTTCCTTTGACGGGCCGCAGGATTGGAACCGCAGATGCACACAGATAAACGCAGATAGGAGACGTCTTTCGGATAGAGTGTCGAGTGCGTGTTGTCGTGTTGAACACTCGCCGTCCGGGTCATTTGAATTGTGTAAAATTGCTGGCGAGTGATGCCCGCCGGACGGCGCTAATCTCAGGCGAACCTGTCCTGCTCAAGATTTCCTATCTGTGTGCAGATGTGGTTACCTGGCTTGTCCACGGATGCAGCCAGTCCCGGCGAGCCACTTTCATTTCAAGAACGGCAGCAGATCAGCGGCCACGTTATCCACTTTGTCGTGCAGTCGGAGGGGCCTACTACCTGACGCACTATGCGGCTCTCAATCTCGAACGCATTGTCTGGCGCAGCAAGACCACCTTCTCGGCTGAGCGGCCGAAGAAGTGATAGCCGGAGCCGCCCTCCGCCAACACGTCGAGAAACGCGTCGGGTGCGGTGACCCGTATGCCGCCGAGGACGTCGACACCACGACGTAGGAAGGCGTCGGGGAGCAGGCCGACGGTTGGACCGACCACCACCACGCGGGCCGCCGGCCGACACAAGGCAAGAAGCTGGTCCAGTGTGTCGTTCACCAGCGTCGTACCCGTGATCAGCACGACATCGGCCGTGGGCAATACCTCGACGGCCTGATCGGCGGGACGAAAATAGGGGATTTCGTCTGGCTTCAATGTCGCTGGATCCATTTCCAGCACGGTGAATGGCTGTCGCACCCGCTTCAGAGCTTTCAGGAACGGGATAAAGGCGCCGATGACGACGACATGTTCATCAGGCTGAATGTTGGCGGCGTCATACGCATCAACGCCGTCGCGGAGTTCCACGCCGAGCTGAGCGTGACGCTGCCAGCACAAGTCCGCCAGGGCGTTCATCGTCGCAACGCCCACGGCGCGGCGAATGCCGCTTGTGGCTGTGGTTTCCTTTAGCAGTTCCTTGGCACGCCGGCCGCGCAGCTTGCCGGGAAATGGCATTGCCATGGCCGAACTCGGACAGCATACCGCCTCAGGGATTGACCGCAACGGCGTGGCACACGCGCCGGCCACGCCGGCATCGAGCTTCACGCCGGTAAAAAACAGGCCGATGACCGCGCGTTCGATCCTGATCTGGTCGAGGTCTTCGCCGATGATTGCCTCAATGCCGGCGATGGTTTCCGCAAGGATTGCCTGGTCGTGCATGGCGTTCCCTTTTTTGTCAAATAGACGATGACGAGACGAACATAGAATGTCACGCTCGGTCGATGTCACTTGTGCGGCGTTGCTCAACCCATCGAGAGGACGTCGGATGGTTGAAGAGCGCAAACGGTCTATACGGCGACACGAGTTCAGGGCCTCGCCCTGGGCATCAGCTTTCTGATCTGATGATGCTCACTATCGCCAACCAGCACCGACCCATCGGCAGCGACCACGGCGCCGTGCGGGCGAGCAAGGTCGGCCGCGATCGTGGTCACGATCCAGCTCCGCGCGTCGATTATCCGAATCGCGTGGTTCTCGGTGTCGACCACGAAAATATTGCCGTCTCGATCGACTGCCATTTCCTTTGGTGCGGCGAACACCGCGTCTCGCGCGTTGCCGCCATCGCCGGCGTAGCCGCGCGCGCCAGTTCCGGCCACGGTCCGGATAATACCGTTGCTGACTTGGCGGATGCAGCTTCCCTGCCGCTCCATCACGTACAGTGAGCCATCCGGGGCGAAGGCGACGGCACGCGCGCCGAACACGCCGGCTCGCGATGCCGGTCCGTCGTCGCCGTCATGGACGGCTTCCCCAGTGCCCGCGAAGCTGTCGATGATCCCGCTGGCCAGATCGACCACCCGCACCCTGTGGCCGGCGACATCGGCGATGAACAGCCAGCTCTCAGCGGGATCGAGCGCCAGGCCGTTCGGCTCCACCAGACCCGCCTGGGTGGCCCGGTCACCATCACCGCTGTACTGGCGTGATCCATCACCCGCCAGCGTGGAGAGGGTGCCCGCGGTGTCGATCATCCTGACCCGTCCGTTCAGACGGTCGGCGAACATCACCCGCCCCGTCCGATCGATGACGATCCCGTAGGGCTCGTTCAATTTTGCATCTGTGGCGGGTCCGCCATCGCCGGAAAAGCCCCTCTCTCCGGTGCCGCCAATCGTTGAAATTATCCCCGTTGCAGAGTCGATACGGCGAATGCAATGATTGAACGTATCGGAAAAAATCAAGCTGCCGTCAGGATGGAATGCCAGATCAAACGGGTTGTTCAAAGCTGCGTTAAGCGCTGATGATCCGTCTCCGGAATAGCCTGGCTGGCCAGTGCCGGCGACAATGCTGGACGCCCAGGCTGCGGCTGATTGCGACATGTTCATATGAATTCCCTCCCCTGGTGAGGCCACCATGGTTGTCGACGACAGTGTGTCAAGCGTAAGATTTGGTCAAACACGCTAGACAGTCAGAAGGATGGATATGGACACGCACATCGCCGACACGAACGTTGCCTCGGGCACGGGCCGCGACAGCAGCAGCGTGCGGGCGCTTTACGACCGACTGGAAGATCGTTGCCTGATGCGCGACCAGCAGGGCGCCAGCGATGTCTATTACGATCTGGTTCGCGTCGGCCGCCCACTGACCGAGATCATCGCCGAGGGCGTCCGCATCCACGCGCCCTACACTCATGTTCCGTATCACGAGCGCATGGATGACGGCTACCCGAACTTCGTCAACAACGACCATTGCCTGCTGAGTGCGCGCGCCACGCTCAACCTGAATCGCATGCTGCCGGCGCACCTGTCGATGCTGCCGATGGCGCAGACCATCTGGTACATCCCGACCGGCCTGGATATCTGGAACCAGAAGATCAACAAGGCGCCGGGGCATTATTCGCGTCAGCGCGGCCACATGGGCCATGTGGAGGCGCCGCCAGCCCCCGTGGTCTATTGGCCGGATCAGGAGCCGGAGCGGCAGACCGGTCCGCTGAAGGAGCGGTTGAACAACTGGATGACCCTGGTGCATCGCGGTCAGGTGATCGATGCCTATCGCGTGTTCCTCGGCCTGATGGAAAATCCGGCGGAACGGCGGGACGTGCTGGCTGAGATGTGTTTCGCCGGCCTGGCCGATGTGCAGGACCGTCTGCTGCACAACCGTTCCTACACGACCGGACACAAGGCCTATCGCGCCCGCTCCACCGTCGAGCTGGGCAACGCGCTTGGCTGGGACAGCGCGCACGACGTGATCTATGCCGGTGCGCTGGATATTGCCGTCGGTCCGCGCTGGTATTCCACCTATGAAGTCGCCTGCAACTACATCAAGATGATGATCGAGGGCGAGACGCTGCACGCGGTGCCCTATGGCGGCGTGAGCGAGGCTGAACTGGCGGTGCTGCGCAACAAGGATCCGGTCAACCAGCAGGAAGCCGCTGAACTGACCACGGCCATTCTTCGCCAGGGCGAAATCGAAACGCTGGAGGCGCTGACCAGGCTGCTGAAGGCCGGCCGCGACCCGCGCCGCATCCTGGACGTGATCCAAGTGGCGGTGGCGCAACTGATCCTCGAGACCCGTGACCCGTCGGCGTTCAACATGCCGCACCATTGCTACGAGTATCAGAACACGCTGGGCTGGTACTACGACACGTTCGACCATCCTCGTCGCCTGCGCCTGCTGTACGTCGCGGCGATGTTCGCCAACCGCGTCGCCTACCATCAGCAGGGTCTTGGCGAGGTGCACCCGGCGCCGTCGCAGGTGCCCGCCGGTGCCGGCGCACTCGGCGCTGGCCAGCTGCTTGACCGTGTCGACAGCGCGATCTGTGCGCTGAACGGCGAGGAGGCGGTCGGCTGGACGCAGGCCTATTGCGACAACGTATCCGATCGCGCACCCCTGGTGCAGCGGATCGCGCTTGCCGCCTGCAAGCTGGGCAACGATCCGCATAACCAGGAAATCGCCCAGTGCATCCTGATGGATCACGGCACCAACCGGCAGCCGGACCGCGACAAGCTGCTGCTGGCGGCGGCCTACCACACAGCGATGCATCGCAAGTATGGCGATGCGCTGGAACCCGCCCGCCGCTTTGGTCAGGCCATGGGCCTGGCTGAACTGCACTGACCGAGGCTATGGGGCAGGCATTTCGATCTGCCTGATGCTTGACCTCGGCCGAGCAAACGCTATCCATGCGCGAACGCTCATAAAGCAAGGAGGCAACGATGCGCGCCTGGGCCGTGGTCGAGAACGGACAACCCCTAAAGGAGATCGAGCTGCCGACGCCGGAGCCGACGGGCACCGAGATCCTGCTTGAGGTCACGCATTGCGGCGTCTGCCACTCCGACCTGCATATCTGGGAAGGTTACTATGACCTCGGCGGTGGCCAGATGATGTCGCTGGTCGATCGTGGCGTGGTTCTGCCGTTGGCGATGGGACATGAAATTGTCGGCCGGGTGGTCAAGCTTGGTCCCGACGCCTCGGGCGTCAAGGTCGGCGACCTGAGGATCGTCTTCCCCTGGCTTGGCTGCGGCAAATGCGAAAAATGCCTTGCTGAAGAAGACAATATGTGCAGCGTCGCGGCGCGCAGCCTGGGCGTGTATCAGAACGGCGGCTATGGCACCCACGTCGTCGCTCCGCATGCGCGGCATTTGGTCGATCCCGGCAGCCTCGATCCCGCGGTGGCGGCGACCTACGCGTGTTCCGGCATTACCGTCTACTCGGCGATCAACAAGGTGATGCCGCTGACGCCGACGCAGCCAATCGTCCTGGTCGGCGCCGGTGGTCTCGGCCTGAACGCTATTGCGGTGCTGACGGCGCTCAAGCACCAGAACATCATCGTGGTCGACGTCAGCGCGGAGAAGCGGGAGGCGGCCCTGAAGGCCGGCGCCCACAAGGTGGTGGACGGCAGTGGCGACGGCGACTGCGGTGACCAAGCGGATCATCGAAGCCGCCGGCGGCACGGTGCCGGCGGTGATCGATCTGGTGAACGGCACCGCCACCGCCCGCTTTGCCTTCGGGGCGCTGGCCAAAGGAGGAAAACTTATCCAGGTCGGGCTGTTCGGTGGCGAACTGAAGCTGCCGCTGCCGATTATGGCGATCCGCGCCCTGACCGTGCAGGGCAGCTATGTCGGCAATCCGAAGGAATTGCGGGCCCTGATCAAGCTGGCGCAGGACGGCGACCTGCAGGCGCTGCCGGTATCCATTGTACCGCAGAGCCAGGCCAACGACGCCCTGATGCGGCTGCGAGACGGCAAGGTGACCGGACGGCTGGTGCTCAAAGCCGAGGCCGCGTGATGAGCGCCCTCGGCATGCGCCGCTCCATCGTTCTGAAACGGCGGCCGCACGATGAGCCCTCGGCCGACGATTTCGAGATCCGCGAGGAGTTGATCCCGACACCAGCGGCCGGCGAGGTTCTGACCCGCACCATATGGCTATCGATCGATCCCTATATGCGCGGCCGGTTACGGGAGGTGCAGCTCTACGCACCGGCGGTGCAGATCGGCGAAGTGATGACCGGTGAGACCGCGGGCGAGGTCGTCGCCTCCGCCCATCCGGACTTCAAGGCCGGCGACCTGGTGGTGGGCTCGCGCGGTTGGCAGACCCACTCGGTTACGCCGGGGGAGCGGCTGACCAAGGTCGGCAAGGGCGGCACGCCACTGTCGGCGTATCTAGGCGTGCTGGGCATGCCGGGGACAACGGCCTATGCCGGGGTTACCGAGATCTGCAAACCGAGGGCCGGGGAAACCTTTGTCGTTTCGGCGGCCTCGGGTGCGGTCGGCTCGGTGGCGGGGCAGTTGGCGAAGCGCGCCGGCGCACGGGTGGTGGGGATCGCTGGTGGGTCGGAAAAGTGCCTATGGGTGCAGGACAGCCTTGGCTTCGACGAATGCGTCGATCATCGGACGATGGACCTGAGAAGGGAACTACAAGCAGCCTGCCCGAACGGCATTGACGCCTACTTCGAGAATGTCGGTGGTGCCGTGCAGGCAGCCGTGTTCGACCTGCTCAATCCGTTCGCTCGGGTGGCCATGTGCGGAATGGTATCCCAGTACAACGAACCCGTCTTCCCACCTGGTCCCAATCTCGGATTTGTCGTCGGCAAGCGGGTGCTGATGCAGGGCTTCATCGTGTCCGACCGGCCCGAGCGTGCGAGCGAATGGCGTGCGATGGCAGAGCCCTTGGTTGCTGGGGGCAATCTGGCCTACCGGGAAGACGTTATCGACGGACTTGAGAATGCTCCGGAAGCGCTGGCCGGCATCCTGGGCGGGCGCAACTTCGGCAAGCTCCTGGTCAGGGTTTCGCATCAGTCGGCATAATCGTTTTTGCTGTTTGACTGTGCCTTTGTGTGGATGTCCTTTTAAAAAGTCGCCCTGCACAACACGAGTGCTCCTGGATTAACTGGTAAAGTCTACGCCGACCGATCCGCTAATTGTAATTATTCACCAGCCGGTTGTCCGCTTAGCAATTGACTATGCTTGCAGGTGGGAGCCCAGGCATTATCGGAACGGTTGCACAGCTGAAGGATTGCTCGCAGTCTGACCTTTCCATGGAGGATGGTGGCATGAAATTTGGCGCCTCGATGTTTTTCACCGATTATTCAATGACTCCGGCCGCCTTGGCCGCGGCGCTTGAAGATCGCGGCTTCGATATCGTTTGGGCGCCGGAGCATTCGCACATTCCGCTGAGTCGGAAGAGCCCGTTCATCATGGGGGGTGATCTGCCGAAGCGATACTACGACGTCATGGACCCGTTCGTGACCCTGACCGCGGCAGCGCTGGCGACGACGACGATCAAAATCGGTACCGGCGTCTGCCTGATCGCCCAGCGCGATCCGATTCAGACAGCGAAGCTGGTGGCGTCGATCGACCAGGTTTCCGGCGGTCGATTCGTCTTCGGCGTCGGCAACGGCTGGAACCAGGATGAGATGGAGAATCACGGCACAAACTTCGCCAAGCGTCACAAGCTGGCGCGGGAGCGGATTGAGGCGATGAAAGCGATCTGGACCCGGTCCAAGGCCGAGTATCACGGCGAGTTCGTTAATTTCGATCCAATGATGACCTGGCCGAAGCCGGTGCAAAAGCCGCATCCGCCGATCCTGGTGGGCGGCGCGTTCCCCTACAGCGCTCGTCGCGCCATCCGGTATGCCGATGGTTGGATGCCGCAGACGACCGTGACCGCCAAGACGCCGCTGACCGAGTTGATCCCGCGCTTCCGCCAGATGGCAGCCGAGGCGGGACGCGATCCGGCGGCGTTGCAGATCGCCATCGGCGGCCAGGCGCCTGACGTGGCGCTGATCAACAAGTATCAGGAATTGGACGTGGATACGGTCTCCACCAGCCTGGAATCGGCGAGGGAAGATGTCATCCTGCCGATCCTGGACCAATGGGCGGAGGTCATCCGGCGGGTCAACGGATAGCGCGGCGCGGCAGATGGCTTGTCCCAAAGTCGGCAGGACCTTTAACGCTGTCGCTGGTGGACCGGGATCTCGCGGCCCTGGCTACCGCGGCGCCGGGAACAGGTCAGTCACAGTCAGGCCAGGCGGGTCGAGTCGGATCGGCCCTTCGTGAACGATCTGGGTCAGAATCGTGCCGTCGGCGTTGCGCGCATGGTGGATGATGGCGCGGTCCTCGGTCCGGACGATCAGGTAGTGGTGGACTGACGGCAAGCGGAAATAGTCAATCAGTTTGGCGCCGGAATCGCGCGCCCGCGTGGACGGTGACAGGACCTCGACGACGACGACGGGATCGTTCAGCTTGACGGCATTATCCGCCAGGCGCGGGCCGCAACGCACAAGGGCATCCGGTTCATTGACATTGCCCGCGTCGACTTCCACGGTCATTCCATCGGGATATACGTCGCAAGGCAGCCCGGCCACCTCGACCGCTTCGGCAAGCCGGCGCCAGACATGCGCCTTCGTGAGAGCGTGCGCACTTCGCTCCGGCGCCGTCCCGACTATTTCCCCGGCGGCAAGCTCATAGCGTTGACCCTCTGGCTGCTCCATCGCCCAGGCGATGAATTCGTCGGAGGTCATGCGGCCGGGGCTGGGCAAGTGGTCGGACATGCTCGATCCTGACGCGCTTTTCCCTAGCGCGGATTTAACTCTTGCGCTTGCCCGGTTAGCGACGCAAGGTCGGCCCCTTGCGGGCGCAGAGGGGCAGAAGCCGCACCCGATCACGGCAGTCGTGCAGACGACGCCAAAAGCAGACCTGCAGGCGGCGGCGGACAGGTCCATCAACGCCGGATCACAATCCGGCTGTCACGCGGGGATCAGCCCGTGGCGTAGCATGATTTCCCGAACCTTTGCCTCGTCCGGCGGACCATTTGCCGCCAGGGCAGCAAGTTCACGAAAGTATTCGGGGCCAAGAACGCCGGGAGTGAGAGCGGAGAGGCATGTCGCAGTCTCGCCGCTGGAGTTGTCAAAGCCGTGCACGGTGCCACGTAGAATGAACAGGGTTGTGCCGGCACCGATCTGATGAGGAGTTCGCGCCGGTGAGGCACGCTGGGCCGTCTCGTCTCGGGTTTGTGGGTCCTCGGCTACGACGCCTCGTCCCCAAAGCCGACCTGCAGTATTCTTGCGCAAGCCGGACCAGAGATCTCATCGGAGGCAAGATGAACGCCACCCTGCACGATACGCTCACCGCCTGGCGTCGCCACTTGCACGCGCATCCCGAGCTCACCCTGCACGAACAGGAAACCGCCGCCTTCGTCCAGGCTCGACTGAGCGAGCTCGGCGTGCCGTTTACCGCCGGCGTCGGCGGCCATGGCGTCGTCGCGACCATCAGCCGTGGCCAATCCAATCGCTCCGTCGGGTTGCGGGCGGACATGGATGCGCTGCCGATCCTGGAAACCAGCGGGGTGCCTCATGCCTCCGTCAATCAAGGGGTGATGCATGCCTGCGGCCATGACGGGCACACCACGTCGCTGCTGGGGGCCGCCGCACTGCTGGTTGCCGATACAAGCTGGTCGGGCACCGTGCAGCTGGTCTTCCAGCCAGCCGAGGAAGGCGGCGGCGGCGCCAGGAGCATGATCGCCGACGGGCTGTTCGAGCGCTTTCCGATGGAGCGGATTTTCGGTTACCACAATTGGCCAGGCTTGGCCGCCGGAACGATTGCCGTGCATGACGGGCCGGTGATGGCGGCAGGCAACCGGCTGTGGTTCACCGTCACCGGCCATTCCGGCCACGCTGCCCTGCCACATCTGACGCGCGACCCTATGGTCGCCTCGGCTCATCTGCTGCTCGCGCTGCAGTCGATCGTCTCCCGTTCGGTCGATCCGCTGGACAGCGCCGTCATCACGATCGGCATGATACAGGCCGGCTCCGCCGCCAACCAGATCCCCGACCAGGCGATGATGCGGGGCACCATGCGTGCACTGCGCAATGAAGTGCGGGATCAAGTGGAGCGGGCGATCCATCGGATGGCCGAGGGTGTCGCTCGCACCTTTGACGTGGATATCGATGTGCAGATCCCGCACGGCAATCCGGTCACCACCAATACGCCGACGGAACGTGACCTGGCGACGGAGGCAGTCCAGTCGGCCGGGCTGAAGCTGCGGCGGGACCTGGCGCCGGCGATGACCGGAGAGGATTTCGCTTGGTATCTTGATCATCGGCCCGGCGTATTCGCGTGGATCGGCAATGGCCCATCCGACGGCGGCCGAGGACTGCACAATGCCAATTATGATTTCAACGACGCAATTCTGCCAGTCGCGGCGGGATATTTTGTCAATGTCGCGAAGCGGGCGTTGAGTTGAACGCGCAACAAGTGCCGTCGGGTACTTGCCGCGTGTCGGTTTGCGCCTAATTTTCTTAAAGCGAGACCGCTACAAAAGGATCCCTCCCATGGCTGAAATTCCCGCTGGTTTTCTCGACCTGCTGACCGAGAAGAAGCCGGTTGCCAATCTGGCTACAATTCAGCCGGACGGCTCACCGCAGGTGACCCCGGTCTGGTTCGACTACACGGACGGCAAAATTCGGATAAACACCGCCACCGGCCGGGTGAAGGGGCGAAACATGCATGAGGGGTCAAAGGTCGCATTGTCGATCGTCGATCCCGACAACGATTACCGCTACATCCAGATCCGTGGGACCGTGACCAAGGAGGCCACTGAAGGCGCCAATGCACACATCGACAGTTTAACGAAGAAGTATATGGGCAAGGATAAGTATCCCTTCCACAACGAGAAGGATACCAGGGTGACCTACGAGATCACGCCCTACGCCACCGACACAATGGGCTAGGCTGAGCCAACGGGGTTCGTTCTGCCTGTTGCTTCAGTGGTCAGGCGGCCGATGGTGTGTGCTGGATTTTAGTGACGACCATAGCGAGACCTTACATAGCGGTAGGGAAACGCTGTGACGTCTGAATCGCCGCCTGTTCTGCTGGCGCTCCGAATGAACGACGGTAGGCTTTCGGGCTGACGCCGACGATGCGGCGGAAGTGTTCGCGCAGAGCGGTTGCGTCGTCAAAGCCGGCAGTGGTGGCGATCTCATCAATTGACAGCGGCGTCGTTTCCAGAAGTTTTTGCGCGCGCCGCACCCGCGCGGTGATCAGCCATTGTAGAGGTGTGGTGCCGGTCTGCTCGCGAAAGCGCCGAGCAAAGGTGCGTGGACTGGTCGCCGCCTGCCGCGCGAGCTCGTCGACCGACAATGGGCGGTGCGCGTTCCCGCGCATCCAGTCGAGCAGCGGAGCAAGGCATGCAGCCGAACCGGGCGCCTCATGCCGGATAAATTGCGCCTGCCCGCCTTCCCGGTCGAGCGGAGCCACGGCGAGGCGTGCAGCATGGGCTGCGATGGCGTGTCCATGGTCGCGGCGCAGCAGGTGGAGGCACATGTCGAGTCCGGCCGACGCCCCGGCTGAGGTCACGATCCGGCCCTCGTCGACGAATAACACACTGGGATCGACGGTGATCGCGGGATATCGCTTCGCCAGCAGGTCGGCGGCGAGCCAATGGGTGGTCGCGCGTCGGCCGTCAAGCAGCCCAGCCGCCGCCAGGATGAACGTGCCGGAGCAGATGGAGGCCACGCGCGCGCCGTTCGCGTAGGCGGTGCACAGCGCGGCGACGACCGCGTCGGGCACGGGCAGGGCCGGGTGCTCGAACCCGGGCACGATCACCGTGTCGGCGCCGACGAGGTCGCTCAGCGTCCAGGGTGCGCGGATGCCAAACGGGCGCGCGCGCACCTCAGCCGCCTCGCCGCAGACCTGCACGCGGTATTCGTCCTCGGCGCGGGGCAATCGGACGCGCCCGAACACCTCGCACGGGATCGACAGGTCGAAGGGAACCACCCCATGTACAGCCAGGATGGCAACCGTGTGCATGGCAAGAACACCTCTGTTGTGCGGAACCTGCCGTAGCCCGATTAGCCTGTGCACTCAACGCCGAGCGGGCATTTTGGCAGGAAAGCTGTGGTCTTTGTCATTTCTGCCACTTACGGCGGCGCCTTCACCGCGCCTAGGGTGGATGGCCCGCAACGAGAGAATCCGTCATGGATGTCCAAGCCGCCGCCGCTTCTTCCAACAGCACGCCACTCGAGATCGGCATGCTCCTCTACCCCGGCATGACATTGCTCGACTTGGCCGGACCGCAAGCTGCACTTGGTTTGCACGGCCGAACGCACCTGTTCTGGAAAACACTCGATCCGGTGATGACGGACAGCGGCATCGCGCTGATGCCCACCGCCACCTTCGCCGACGCGCCTGCCAGACTCGACGTGCTGTTCGTGCCCGGCGGATTCGGCACCAACGACGCGATGAAAGACGCGGCGATCGTCGACTTCCTCGCCAAGCATGGGCGTACGGCCCGTTATGTCACGTCCGTCTGCTCCGGCTCCTTGCTGCTCGCCATGGCGGGGCTGCTGGACGGCTACCGCGCTGCGACGCACTGGGCGTGTTACGATGCCCTGCAAGCATTCGGCGTCGAGCCCGGCGGCGAGCGCGTGGTCGCCGACCGGAACCGTTTCACAGGCGGCGGCGTCACCGCCGGCATCGATTTTGGGCTGACGCTGCTGGCGGAGCTGCGCGGCAAGGAGGTGGCGGAGGTCACCCAGCTCATGATGGAGTACGACCCGGCGCCGCCGTTCAACACTGGCCACCCCAGGATCGCCGGCCCGGAACTGACCGCGGCCGCGCTCAGGATTATGGGCAACATGACCGAGGAAGCGGTCGAAATCGCCAGAACGCGGCGCGAACGCCAATCGGCATGACCAAAGCCGCCGGGCCCGAGCATGTAAGGCTCGAACTGTCGCAGCTCCGCCGGCTGGAACTCGCCTCGCTCGTCGAGGCAACCACGCTTGTCCTGCTGGTCGGCGTGGCGGTCCCTCTGAAGCACTTCGCCGGGCAGCCCACGGCCGTGGCCGTCATGGGCCCGATCCACGGGCTTGCCTCCGTTGGTACGTCTGGACCGTGGTGCAAACGATCGCGGAAGGCGGTTGGCAAAAGCACGAATGGCTGCGCCTGGTCGTGACGGCGTTCGTCCCGCTTGCGGGATACACCAACCTGCCGCTGATCAGGCGAAAAAGCGCGGCTCTCACCCTGACATCGCGCTGCGCGCGATGACGTTCGATCCCTATACCTGGTTGAAGGCGTTCCACGTGGCCGCCGTCATCACCTTCGTTGCCGGTGTACTGGGAACCGCTGTGTTTCTGGCGGCGGCTCGGCCGGACCAGGCTGGCGTCGCGTGGGCGATCCACCGATGGGACCGCAACGTGACCACGCCCGCCATGCTGCTGGTCTGGGCGTTCGGACTGACCCTTGCACTGATAGGCGGGTGGTTCCGTGCCGGCTGGCTGTTGGCCAAGCTTGTGCTTGTCGTCTTGTTGTCGGGTATACATGGCGTGCACTCGGCCAAGCTTCGCCGCTTGGCCGGCAATGTCGCGACGACTGCGGCGCTGCGCCCGATCGCGCCGCTAATCGTCGGCGCCATCATCGCCATCGCGATCCTCGTCGTCGTAAAGCCATTCTGAACCGAGGCACTCGGTCCAGCGCAGCTTGCACGTTTCTATGCACGCCAAGCATGGGGAGTCCGGCGATGGCCAGCACGATGGTGAACGCCACTTGCCTGACCTCCGCCGCCCACCGAACAAGCGGAACAGGATTCCAGAGAACCCGTTCTCATACCAGGCGACGCTTGTATTAACAGGTCTGCGCGGGGTTGGCGGGGCGACCAATCACACGGGGAAGCGGACCGCGCGTGACATCAAGACAACGCCGGCCCACCGCCAACAGATAAAACGGTCAATGCGTCGGTCGGCTGGTATCAGGCGACTTCGGCCAGCTTCTTCGCCTCGATTGTGCGCCGCGCCGCCTCCCGCCGAGCATCGAATTTCGCCAGGCGCCGGTGCGGGTTGGGATGGATTTCGTTCTCCGCCTCACCCGGACGCTTCTGCGCCCCGGCCCAGCCATGCGCGGCGATGTCGAAGATGATGCCCGACAGGTCGTTGTGCTTCACTTCGTAGCCGTCGGGATTGTTCGGATCACCCATGATCCAGGTCGCGCCCGCCGCGCGGGCCTGTTTGCCCGATGCGATCACGTCGTCGACCCAGAAGCCGATATGGTGCAGGCCGACGAAATCCTTGCCGGTGCCTTGCGATGCCTCGTCCGACTTGAAGTGTAGGATCGCCAGGTTGACCACGCCGTCGGTCAGGAACACGCCCTCGGCAAGCTCCCCGTCGATTTCGGTGACTTCCTCCAGTCCCTGCGTCTCCTTGTAGAATTCCGCCGTCTCCCAGGGGTCGGCGACGCTGAGTGCGACGTGGCGCAGACGACCCTTGCTCTTCGTGGTCATGGCTTGGCTCCCTAATTTTTCGTCTGACAAGGCAATGCCGTGAAGTGTGACTCCGCGCGGCGGTTCAGGGCAAGCCCTCCGCCGCCGGCACCAGCCCAGGCAGGCACGGTATCAAGCCTGCTTGCGCTCGATCAGGCTGCGGCGAATGGCTCGGCCGCGCTCCACCTTGTCCTCGATATAGGCGGTATCGCCCCACCGTACGGCGCGCGCCATGGCCTGGGCGTCTTCCATGAAGCGTTGCAGCATCTCCAGCAACGCCTCCCGGTTGTTGAGGAAAATGTCCCGCCACATCACCGGGTCCGAGGCCGCGATCCGGGTGAAGTCGCGGAAGCCGGAGGCGGCGAAATTGATCACCTCCTGCCGGCTTTCGTCGGCCAGGTCGTCAGCCGTGCCGCAGATCGTGAAGGCGATCAGGTGCGGCAGATGCGAGACGATCGCCAGCACGCGGTCGTGGTGGGCCGGCTCCATCTCGGTGACCTGGGCGCCGCAGCGCCGCCAGAGTTCCGAAATCGCCTCGATCGCGGCCTTGTCGGTGCCGGCCACTGGCGTCAGCAGCGTCCAGCGTCCCTGGAACAGCTCGACGAACCCGGCATCGGGACCCGAGTGCTCGGTGCCGGCAATCGGGTGCGCCGGGACGAAATGCACACCGGCCGGCACCAGCGGCCCGACATCGCGGATCACCGATTGCTTGGTCGAGCCGACATCGGTCAGCACCGCCCCGGGCGCAAGATGCGGGGCGATGCGGGCTGCCAGTTCGGCGAAGGCGCCGACCGGGGCGCAGAGCATCACGCAGTCGGCGCCGATCACCGCCTCGGCCGGATCGAGCGCCACGCGATCGGCGATGCCAAGCTGCATCACCCGGTCCAGCGTCGTCTGGGTGCGGGCGTTCACGATGATTTCGGCCGCGATGTCGCCCGTCTGGCGGGCGATGCGGGCGACGGATGAGCCGATCAGGCCCACACCCAGCAGCGCCATCCGCCGGAAAAGCGGCTCAGCCATGGGATTGGCGTGCAAAATCGGCGAAAGCGTCGATCACCAGGCCGACCTCCTCGGCGGAGCCCACCGTGATCCGCAGGCAATGCGGCAGACCATAGCCGCCAACCTTGCGGACGATGATGCCGCGGGAGCGCAGGAAGGCGTCCACCGCGTCGGCCTTGTCTGTCGTGCCCAGATCGGCCAGCACAAAATTGGCCTCACTGGGCCACACCTTGATCCCAGCTGCCTCGAGGCCGGCGGCCAGCTTCGACCGGTACAGGGCGTTGTGCTCGCGCCCGCGTTCAACCCAACCGGGTTCAGCCAGCGCGGCAATCGCCGCGGCCTGGCCGGCGGCGGAGACATTGAACGGGCTGCGCACCCGGTTGAGCACGTCCACCACGGCCGGCGGTGCATAGCACCAGCCGATGCGCATACCTCCTAGGCCATAAATCTTGGAAAACGTGCGGGTCATCACCGTGCTGCCGGACGCGTCCACCAGCTTCGCACCGGCATCGTAATCCGTCCGGGTGACGTATTCGGCGTAGGCCGCATCAAGCACCAGCAGTACCTCGGGCGGCAGGGCGGCGCGCAGCCGGACAACTTCCTCAGCCGGCAGCATCGACCCGGTCGGATTATTCGGATTGGCCAAGAACATCAGCCTGGTCGAGGGCGACACGGCGGCCAGCAAGGCATCCGGGTCTGCCGTCAGGTTCCACTCGGCTACCTTGATGACGCGGCTGCCGGCATAGGTCCCGGCGATCTGATAGATCGAAAACCCGTGCTCCGACATGATGATGTCGCGTCCAGGGCCGCCATAGGCGAGGCAGAGCTGGTAGATCAGGTCGTCCGATCCGGCGCCGCAGACGATGCGGGCGGGGTCAAGGCCCCAACGCTTGCCGATCGCCGCACGCAACGCGCTGGTGCCGCCATCGGGGTAACGATGCACCTCATCGCGCGCCGAAGCGATGGCGGCCTGGGCGGATGGCGGCACCCCAAGGGCGCCCTCGTTCGACGACAGCTTCAGGATGCGGTTGGCCCCCGGCACCTCGAACTCGCCCGCGACGTAGGGCTGAATGGTGAGGATCTCGGGGCGCGGCGACGGTGCCGTCATCCGACGGTTTCCGCGAACGGGACGGCATAGCTGCCGATGACGATCGGCTGGTGCAAGATGCCGCCAAGACGGCTCAGGCGAGGGTCGTCGTCCGCCAGGTAGCCGTCGACTTCGGCCAGTACGTGCGCCCTGGTCGACCCGGTCTCGGGCAGCAGCACCATCATGTCGGGGGTCAGTCCCGCCGCCGCCAGTTCGCCCGACAGTCGTGTCCGGCTGACATCGCGGTCGCATTCCAGGCCGAGGAAGGAGCGATCGTCGCCGCTGGCATCCGCCGGCGCGGCGGCCACGACCAGGGCCTGCGGCGACGGCGCGCCATCCGGCCGGTTTCGCCAGAACGGCAGGCGGCCAATGACGTGCAGACGGGGTTCATGATGCAGCAGCGCAACCCACCAAGTGTTAGCGTCGGAGGGAAATGGCAGCACCGCGACCGAGGCGGCGCCGTTGCTGACATCCGCCAGGGCTTGGCCGATATTACCATACGGACGCAGCGGGGTCAGCGCGCCGAAATGCTCGCGAGTCAATTGCGTCAGTGCGGCGCCCGGATCAGCATCGCATACGGCCAGCAAGAAATTGCCCTGCATTGCCGTGGTGCCGGCAAGCAATTCACGCCAGATGCGGAACACCGAAGCCGGCGGCAGAGCGCCCTGGTGGCGTTGCACCAGGCGACGCACGATCAAGGCCTCGCGGCCAGGACGGAAGGCAGCCGGTTTCGCCGCACGCGCCACACGCTCGACGACCTCGGCACGCTGGATGAGCAGATCATGGATGGCGTCGTCGATCCGGTCCAGTTCGGCTCGCAAGGCGGTCAGGCCTGGGTCTGGGTGAATTTGCCCGGGACGATCGCCCATCGGATCGTTGCGCTTCGCGTGACTGTCGGCCAGGCGGATTTCGGTCTGCGACGGTCCAGCGCCGCGCCAGCCATCCTCTGCCGGCGGTGTCTCCCTGGGGGAGGCCACGGGAAGGGCACCGGTAGCAACTGTCGATCCGGGGTTGGGCATCATTCCTCCGTCGAGCGGACGCAGACTTAGCGGATGCGCATGGGTCTGCAAACATATTCGAAGTGAGCAGCCGGATCAGCGCTTAGGACCGGTGTCAAGGGAACCCTTTACGAGGCGCCCGCGGTGCACCCTGTCGTGCCGCCGGTTGCGGGCGGCGTCGCCAGGCTTTATGCAGGCGCCGTCATGGACCAGCCAGTCACCAGTGCTGAATTTGCCCACACCCATGTCACCTTCGATGATGGGCTCGTACTGGAATGCGGCACCGTCCTGCGCAGCCACACCGTGGCGTTCCGCACCTATGGTCGGCTGAATGCCGCCCGCAGCAACGCGATCCTGGTCTGCCACGCCTTGACCGGCGATCAGTATGCGGCTGAGACGCATCCGATCACCGGCAAGCCTGGCTGGTGGGATGTGGTTGTCGGCCCAGGTCACCCGGTCGACACCGATCGCTTTTTCGTTATCTGTCCCAATGTGCTGGGTGGCTGCATGGGCAGCACCGGCCCACTCAGCAGACGGGAGCGGCCTGACGGGACGCCCTCGGCGGATGAGCCGTGGGGCACTGATTTTCCGCCCATCACCATCCGGGACATGGTGTGCGCGCAGAAGCGGCTGATCGAGTATTTGGGCATCGAGCGGCTGTTCGCGGTGATCGGTGGTTCGATGGGCGGCATGCAGGTGTTGCAATGGGCGGCGCTGTATCCAGACGCAGTGTTTGCGGCCTTGCCGATCGCCGCGGCGTCTTATCACTCGGCGCAGAATATCGCCTTCCACGAGGTCGGGCGGCAGGCGATTTTCGCCGACCCGGACTGGCAGAACGGCCGCTACTGGCGGACCGGCCGGATCCCCGCACGCGGCCTGGCGGTGGCTCGGATGTGCGCGCATATCACCTATTTATCGGAGGAAGCGCTAACCCGGAAGTTCGGCCGCCGGCTGCAGAATGCGCCGAAGGACAGCACCGAGGCGATCAGCCTGTTCGGTGAGATGTTCGAGGTTCAGAGCTACCTGCGCCACCAGGGCAGCACCTTCGTTGACCGGTTCGACGCCAACAGCTACCTGACGATCACTCGCGCGATGGATTATTTCGACGTCGCCGCGGACTATGGCGGCGATCTGACGGCGGCCTTTAAAGGCAGCCGCACGCGCTTTTTGCTGGCATCATTTTCCTCGGACTGGCTGTTTCCGACCAGCGCGAGCCGATCAATCGCCCGTGCCCTGAACCGCGCCGGGGCCAACGTCTCTTTCGTCGAGTTGCCGACCGATAAGGGGCACGACGCCTTCCTGCTGGAGGAGCCGGATTTCCATCGCACTCTCGCCGGCTTCCTGCGCGGCTGCGCGGTGCATGCCGGGCTGCCGGTCGCTTGAGGCTGTCGGCATGAGCACGCTTGATCCGGTCCGCTTCGTTGCCAAGAACATGCGAGTTGATCTGGCGGTGATTGCAGGGATGATCGCGCCTGGATCGCGCGTATTGGATATCGGCTGCGGTGACGGCACGCTGATCGGCCATCTGTTCCAGACCAAGGGCTGCGATGCCCGCGGCATCGAGATCGACATGGCGGAGGTTACTCGTGCGGTCGCGCATGGCCTGCCGGTGATGCACGGCGACGCCGATTTCGACCTGGCGCACTACCCCGATGGCGCGTTCGACTACGTGGTGCTGTCGCGCGCCTTGCAGGCGGTGGAGCGGCCGCGCGAGGTGTTGGAGCAGATGCTGCGGATCGGCACCCGTGCCGTGGTGAGCTTTCCGAATTTCGGCCACTGGCTGGTGCGTTGGCAGTTGCTGGCCACCGGCCGGATGCCGATGACCTCGACCTGGGATCGGCCATGGTATGAGACGCCAAACATCCACCCCTGCACGATCCAGGATTTTTTTGTCCTGAGCGAGCAGGAAGGCTACGTCGTGGAAAGCTGGCTGGCGGCCGATGAGGGAGGCCAACGCGCACCCTGGCGACGTTTCGCCTTCCTGGCCAACTTATTCGGGGAGCAGGGCGTGTTTCTGCTGCGGCGCAGATAGGCGTGCACGCATGAGGCGACCGGGACCGCCACGATATGAGGCGTCCTCCGGCCGGTCGCGCCGTCCCCAGGCCGGACTGCCGGCGGGTCGTACCCCCTTTGCCGGCAACATGTCAGGGGTTGACCCGTCCGAGACTGACCGTTCTGAGAGCAATCTGTCTGGGAGTAGCCCTTCCGAAGGCAATTCTTCGGACAGGCCGGACACTGAACCTGCACTGCTTCGCCGCCGTGAGCCCGGGCGCATATCGCCTCGACGCCAGAGGTCTCGCGTTCGGCGAAGCAGGCGGCTTCGTGTCGCCGCCGCTGTATCGCTGCTGCTGCACTTCGTGATTGGCGTATTGCTGCTGGTCACTATTCGCTACGAGCCAAAACCGGAGCTTTTGCCTCCACCATCGTCAGTCACCATGCTGTTCGACCGCGGTCGGCGAAACGGACCAACCTTGCCGGAACCTCAGCCGGACACCACGGCATCGCCGCCGCCTCAGGCGCCGCCGCCCATAGAGGAACCGATGCCAGTTCCGCCGCCACCTCCGGCCGTGGAACCACCATTGCAAGTTCCGCCGCCGGTGGCCGAACTGCCCAAGCCGGTTCCGCCGGTGGCAGAGCAGCCTAGGCCGGTTTCGCCGCCAGTTGCCGAACCTTCGGTTGCGCCGGTAACGCCGGCACCACCGCCGCCGGTCGCGCTTCCGCTACCCGAGCGGGCTGAACCGGCGCCCGAGACGGTGCCGTTGCCGGTGCCCCCGCCGGCCCAGTCGCCTGCACCCAACAAGCCGGCGCCTCCGCCATTGCCGCCACTCCAGGCGGCGCCAAGACCACCCGTTCCGACTCTGGCCAAACCTGCTCCGTCAGCAAAGCCGCCGGAGTTTCCGCAGCCAATGAACTTCAGCTTTGGCACGCCGATACCACGATCGCATCCGCAACCGGCGCCGCACCGGCCGGGCACAATCGACCTGTCTCTTGGATCGCCCGGGCCAGCGAAGCGGGGGCCGGCCGACAACACGCCGCAGGCTGACATTGACGGCGACAATGCCGGGCCGGACTGGCGCAACGCCCTGAGCCTATGGGTGGCGCAGCACGCCTACTATCCAGAGCAGGCTCGCCGGGAGCATGAGGACGGCGATGTAAAGGTGCACGTGGTGGCGACCCCAAAAGGCCGGGTGACGACGGTCGAGCTGATCGGTAAATCGGGCTCGATCTGGTTGGACATGGCCCTGCAAGCGCTGTTTCGCGACGCTAATATCCCGCCGCTGCCGGCCGGCGATACCGAGCCGATCGAGTTCAACTTCACGATGCACTACATCCTGCGCTATCGATGATCGAACTCACACGAGCGATCATCCGAAATGGCGTCAACGATCAGGCGACTTCCGTCAGGACAAGGCGGCGGCGGGGCACCGACGTGACCGGCATGGCCGCATAGACATCCTTCACCGCCTCGGTCAATGTCACGCCAGCCAGTGCCGGCGTGATCCGGCGGCCCGCCCGCTCGAAGAGCGAGGCGCTGCGCAACAGAACGCGCAGCCGCAATGGAGGCATCCACAAGGCGGCGTCCCGACGCTCGACGCGAAACAGGCCGGCGGCGAGAAGCCGGCCAAGCTGGCCGGTGGAATACGGCAGTCCATGGCCGAATGGGGTGCTGTCCCAATACGCCCACATGCCGCTTCGGTTCGGCGCGACGATCAGCAGCCGTCCGTCATCCTTCAGAACGCGCCAAACCTCCCGCAGCAGCCGACGGGCGTTTTCGGCGGTTTCCAGCCCATGTACCAGCAAAATGCGATCAAAGGTCAGATCGGCGAACGGCAGCGCCTCTTCTTCGGCGGTGCAGGACAGGTTGTGCGCCCCGGCTGGCCAACGCGCCGCGCCCAGTTGAGCGGGCGTCAGCGCGATGCAGCGCGTGGCATGATCACGCCACAGCCGCAGATAGGGTAGCGAATAGCCGATCCCAAGCACCGACAAGTGCGGCAGATCGGGCCACATCGCCGACAGCCGCTCGCGCAGCACGCGCGCGGTGACGGCGCCCCGCGCGGAGCCGTAGAATTCCGCGGCCAGATGTGCATCCGCTGTCATGACACCAGCCTATAGCACGTTCGGCGGTTTCCGACCGAATGAACCAGTGCTAGGATTTTTGCATGACAATCACCGCATCCCCAGTCCCCATCCTCAAGGACAATTACGCCTGGTTGCTGCGTGACAGCGGCACCGGCGCCACCGCGATCGTCGATCCCGCCGATGCGCAGCCGATCATCGAAGCGCTTGAAAAGGCAGGCGGACGGTTGGACCTGATCATGCTGACGCATCATCACGACGACCATATCGCCGGCGTCGACGAAGTCCGCGCCAGATTTGGCTGTCCGGTCGTCGGCGCTCTCGCCGACAGGCACCGGCTGCCAAAGCTTGATCAGGCACTGCAAGAAGGCGATACCGTGCCACTCGGCGACGCGTCAGCGCGGGTCATCGACACGCCGGGCCACACTCGTGGTCAGATCAACTTCTTTTTTGCCGACGGCGATGTTCTGCTGTCGGGCGACACGTTGTTCAGCCTGGGCTGCGGCCGATTAATTGAAGGCAGCGCGCAGGAAATGTATGACAGCCTGCGCAAACTCGCCGCCCTGCCGGGTGACACGAAAATTTGCTGCGGTCACGAATATACCGAAAGCAACGCTCGCTTCGCGCTTGCCGTGGATCCCGACAACCCGGCCTTGCACGCCTTCATCGCCAAGGTCGAGCAATTGCGCTCCGCCGGCCAGCCGAGTGTACCATCGGTCCTGTCAGACGAGCTAAAAGCGAATCCTTTTCTGCTGGCACCAGACGTGGCGCATTTCGCCGAACTGCGCGCCAAAAAGGACCGGTTCTGAGGGAGTTTATCCGCTGTGAAGCTGTATTACTCGCCAACCAGCCCTTATGTGCGAAAAGTGATGGCGTGCGCCATCGACCGCGGCCTGGATGGGCGCATCGAAAAGCATCTCAGTAATCCGCATGAGTCGCCGGCGGACCTGGTCGCCGACAACCCGCTATCGAAAGTTCCCTGTCTCATCACCGATGACGGCCTGTCGTTGTTCGGCAGTCAGTTGATCTGCGAGTACCTGGACAGCCTGGGTGAGGAGTTGCAGCTGTTTCCCGCTCATGGTGCGCCCCGCTGGCGAGCCCTGAAACACCAGTCAATGGGTGACGGTATTCTTGATGCGGCAGTGCCGTGTCGCGGCGAGCTTGGCAAGCCTCGGGAAGCCGCTCGGGATGCACAAATCGCTCGCTACAAAGCGGCCATCAGTCGGACGGTCGACGCGCTGGAGGCTGATCCGCCGCACAAGCATGTCGATATCGGGTCGATAACGGTGGCTTGCGCGCTGGGTTATCTGGATTTTCGCTTTGCCGATGATCCGTGGCGAGCGAACCATCCGAAGCTGACGGCGTGGTACGAAGCCTTTGCCCAGAACAAGGGGATCGCGCAGACCGCTCCGCCTGGCTGATGGGCGTCAGGGCGGTTTGGGCGGCGAGGCACTGACCATCTGCTCGGTTTGCGGTGTAGCGCTGGCCAACAGGTCTTTGATGCTGGCGTCGCATCACCAAGTCCCGTTGCACACTCCGGCCCGGTCGAGCAGAGCGGCGGGTTGTTGATCCACCGTGATCACGAACGGGCGCAGGTGGCGGACCGAGGCGGCGAGTTAGCGCAGATCATCCAGCCGAAGCTGGCAATACATCTGAGCATGCAGGACACGGTCTACCGAACGCACGCCAAAACCCGGCAAGCGTAGCAGCATCTCTCGATTGGCTCGGCTCACATCGACCAGAAACCGCTTCCTGTGTCGCAACGCCCACGCCAGTTTCGGATCGATGTCGAGATTCAGCATCTCGTCCGCTATGCCGGCCAGGATGTCGGCGACATTGAAGGCGTAGAAGTGCATCAGACAATCCGCCTGGCAGAACTGATGTTCTCGCTGTAGCGGCGGACGATGCCCAGGCAGTACGGTGCTGGCATCAAGGGTCAGGCCGAACGCCGAGTAGTAGACGCGCCGCGGGCGATACCTATCATACAAGGCAGATGTCGCCGCCAGCACCACGGAGGCGCTGTTTTGGCCGGCAGGCGAAGTAGTCGGGCGCGGAGCTTCGCTTTCACTTAATAGATGCTTAGTAGATACATTAGCATCTGCAGTAGATTGAAACAAGCTGCTTTTTCAGCGTAAAGCTCTGCAAGGATCGCTGGGTCGGCAATTCGATATTGATAGACAGTCTGTCCATATACCAGCCGGTTTGTTGGATCACGGCCGGGCTCGCTCTCGGGATCGTCATCAGAGGAACCGGACCGCGGAACTTGTAAGTTTCTCGCAACGTCTTGGCGACCGAATGTGGCTTTCCATCGTGTGGTCAGCATTGCGGATGGAACGCTAAGGCCAGCGTGCCGAACATTTAGATGAGCGCCGGTTAGTGCAGTAGGCATAGTCATAGATACAGACGTTGGTCAGCAGCACATTGAGCAACCAGATACATCGTCTGTCCGGCGCATAGGAATGACGGATGCCATTGCCGTCGGTGGAACCGATACCGATCCCAACGCATAAGCCACGGCGATCGCCGCCGGATGAAGCGCAGGATGCGTCAGATTTCGCCGCAACGGCCAACAGAGTGTTTTTCGCTGACCAGTAGACTATACTTATTCCCTATATGTTCCTCATTCCCGCCGATATCAGGAGGCCGATCCCTGAACCGCGGGCCTAGCTGAAAATCGCCTTACTGGCGGCATGCTGGTCTGTGTCATTGTCCTGGCTGTTCCAGGCAGATTGATAGCGCTCTAATGGGATCTTCCACGCCCGGTCTTGGCTTGCAGGGCGTCGATCCGCTTCGACGCCTCAGCCTTCGACAACGTCGGGTCGAAATCCTCATGGGCTTCCTCGCACAACGTCTTCAAATAAGACGCCTGCGCGCCGGTCATGGTTTCGCCGCCAGTAGCCCAGTCATCGGGATCCTTTTCCACATTGGACGGGACCGCGGGATCATTGGTGGTTTTTGGATCAGTGGTCATGCTGCCCTAACGCACTCAAACCCTATTTGTTCCCAAGGCACGGTTCGACTTAATATTGGAACTGATAGGTCAAACCGACACTGGCTCCGTCCGCGCTGCTGGTAGACCCGGTCGCGGTTGTCGTCCCCGAGCCGGCAGTCGCCTCGAACTTGAAGTCCCCGGGCGATATCCACCTGCACGGTGGCCTGGGTGCCGGTCCCGGAGGCGGACTGTCTGGCGCCCAGATAGACGCCGCGGGCGATATAGCGCCCGGCTTCCAGCGTGGGGCTGCCGGAACTGCTGCTGCCGACCGACAGACGGTCCAGCCCGAACGTCGTGCGGAGCTTGTCCAGCGGGTCCGCACCGGACGTCGCACCCGATAGCGATGCCAGCGCCGCGGCGATCTGGGCGAGCTGCAACGGGCTTAGCTTTGAGGTATTGGTGTTGAACAGCAATTGGGCCAGGATCTCGTCCTGTGGCATGTCCGGCACGCTCGAAAGTGTGATCTTGGGATCCTTTGCACTGCCGCTGATCGTCAGCGTCGCCACGATTGTGGACGTGGTGGAGGTCGCGACAAAATGCAGCGACGGGTTTGATATCCCGCCACCGCTGAAATCAATGATGCCTTCGGTAAAGTTCAGTGTGGTGCCGATCACGCTCAGTGTCCCGCGACGCAGATGCAGACCACCGCTGGGAATCGGATTGGCCGCGGTGCCGCCAATGTGGATGGTGCCGGCCAGCTCCGCATCCAGACCACGGCCGCGGATGAATACCTTTTCCGGCGCCTCCAGTGTCAGGTTCAGCGCGATGGTAGACGCCGATGCCGCGGGCGTCGGCGGCGGCGGTGGCGCATTCGCATCGCGCACCGGCAGCACCGCGACGCTGGCCGGCAGCTTGTCAGGCACCCGGATATCCGCCCGCCGGACATGCAGCGTTCCAGCGGCCTGCAAGTCACCTTTCATCTGGCCCTGCAGTGTCAGGTTAGCATCAATCAAGGCGGTGATAAGATCGCTGGACAGCGGGCGGGCATTATTGGCGGTGAAGCGCATATCGATCGGCATGGTACCAGCCAGGCTGATTGTACCGCTTCCGCCCAACGTTCCAGGGCCGGCCTTGCCGGTAAATTGCGCCAGCCGGATGGTATCGCCGGAGGCCTCCACGGTCGCAGCCAAGTCCGTCACATGAGCGCCGAGTGCGTAGTCCGCCACGTCGCCGTTTGCCAGCACCAGTGTGCCGCGCACCTGCGGCGCCGCCGTTGTCCCGGTTACCGCGGCGTCCAAGGTCACAATCCCACGCGCTCGGCGGCCCTGCGCGGCCAGCAGAGGATCGAGCATCGCCAAGTCAACTCTGCCGTTCGTCTTCACATTGAGTGAGCCGCCTTGAGAAAGGGGTGCCGTTCCGGTTGCCGTTATGTGCGACGGGCCGGCGGCCAGCCTGACGTCCAGGCGCGCCTGGCTTCCCAGCAACACCACATTCGCCGCCAGATTGGCCGCAGGCAACACTTGGCCGGCGCCCTGGCGCAGACGCACGCCATCGGCCGTCAGTTTCACCGTGCCTTCCGGGCGGGCGCTGGTGCCCGTGATGCGCGCCTCGGCTGCGATGACACCGTCCGCCGCCAGCGCTGGATCTGCCACGGCAGCGACATCTGCCGGCAGACCGCGCAGGGTGGCCGTCAGATCCAGCTTGCTGCCGGCGCTGCCCGCCACCGACAGCTCCGCCTGCCGAAAGCCAAGGCGCACCCGGTCCATCGATATGCTGTCGACAAAAGCGAGCTTGGCCGGCGCCAGCAGTCTTAGCACTTGCTGCTTCCAACTCGCCTCCAGATTAGCCAGTGCCAGGCTGCGGTCGGTGACATTCAATGTTCCGGCGGTATTCAATCTGGCTGGTCCGCCGGACACGTCAGGGGCATTGACCGCGATGGTCAGCGCCAGCGCATCCTGCGGGCCTCTGGCGGTGAGACGCGCGGAAACCGCCTTGGCCGGTCCGGCCGACACGCCATCGGCAGTGAACGTCCCATCGACAGCAAACTGTCCCATTGGATTGGTTACGGTTGCGTTCAGCAGGGCCTTGCTAATTGAGGCAGTGCCGGGAATGGAGGCATCCTGCACCTTAACCGCTAGCTTTGCAGCCTGATCGTCCGAATCCAGCGTGACCGCGAGTTGTCCGGCGACTGGACGGCCGAGCAGCGGCTGCAGATCCGCGAGGCGGGCGAGGTTGAGGCGGAGCCTACCCTCCGGCAGGACGGCGCCCGACGCCAGGCTGAGCGCCGCCTCGGCCTGCAGCGACTTCCAGGCCAGACGGCTGATCGACGCGTGCACGGTCCCATCGGTGCGGTCCGCCGACAGCTCCAGCGACACCGGCGCATCCAGCAAGGTACCGTCCGCGCTGACCGTGGCATGCGGCGAATTAGGCAATCCGGTGGCCGCAACATGCGCGGTGATATGACCCGAGGTATATCCCTTGGCCGCCATGTCCGCGTCGACGTCGGCATTGACTGCCAGCGCATCCGTCTTGCCCAAGGCTTGCCCCGTTACGGCCACGCTGCCGGACAGGTCTGGCTGGATCGCTGCCAGGTCGGCCAGTTTGACCGTCCAATCCAGCCGGATTGCCTGGCCAGCCGCGCCGCTGGGTTGGGTCACGTCACCCTGCTGGGCCGTAGGACCCTGCTGGGTCATATCCCGTTGCTGGGTTATGTCCCCTTGAGCCGACACATCCAGCGCCTTGCCGTTCACCGCCAGGCGCGACAGCGTGACGTCCTGGCCGTGCAGAGATGCGGCAACATCGATATGGCCATCGCGTCCGATCAGCGCGGGAACCGGCGCCATGCCGCCGGTGATGGCCACGTCGCCTTTGGCCGCGACCGTGGTCGTATCGCCGTCCATCGCCGCCTGCAGATCCAGCACAGTGCTGCCCTGCAAGTCGACGCCGCCAGCCGCGGCCAGCGGGGCCAGATCGGGCAGCGCGAGATGCGCCTGAACCTGCCGCTTTGCCTCGGTCGTCGCGGAACCATCAACCGCGATCAGTGGATGGTGCAGCGAGAAGGTTACCGGTCGCTCCGGGGCATCCAGTTGTGCTGATACGTCCAACAGCACCGGCGCCGCCGCCAGCAGGTCCGGCTTGGGTCCCGGCACATGAAGATCGTTGATCGAGGCATGCACCTGGACGTGGCCGGCATTGCCGGCGATGTCGGCGTTCAGCCCGCCGATCCGGGCACCGGCGGCGGCCAGTCCCTGGAGGCGCAGCGTGCCATTCGCGTCGGGTGTCTTGAACGGACCACGTACCTTGGCATCGATCAGCACGCTGTTCCACGATACGCCTGCCGCCGGCGCCATCGCCGGGGCCTCGGCCTTGAGTGCCAGGTCTGCCGCCTCATGCTCCAGATCGACGGTGCCGGAGGCTGACGCCTTCAGCGGACCAGCCGACACGCCGACCTGAGTGGCCAAGGCGTCCCGCGGCCCGTCGACCGATGCCTGGATCGCGATGGCGCCCAGGTCCGGAAGACTAGCCACGCTGGAGATCAGCCCCTTCGCCGGTTCGTCGGCTTTGACCGTCGCCTGGATGTGATCGGCGGTAGCTGTCCCGCTAACGACATAATGGCCTGGGCTGTCAATCCGCCGGGCATCCAGATGCACAGTGCCCTCAGTCAGCGTTGGCAGTTCACCTGAACCATCCAGCGCGAAAGTTGCGGTGGTTCCGGCGACCGGGGTGCCGATCATGGCCTGGTCAACGTGTAGTTGACGCAGAGTCAACCCGCACCGGCAGGCTGAAGGACCCGCTGCTGCTGCTGGTGGAAGGGCTACTGGATTGCGGCAGTCGGCTGACATCGATTTGCGCAGCGGTCAGCCGGTCCACCTGCGCGGTCCGCCCCAGCAACTTCAGCGGAGACCAGTCCAATGCCAGCTCGCGGATCGTGACATAGGGCCCTTTCGCGTCCGATACCTGAATCTGGCCGACGCGCAAGGCATCCGGAAAACGGCCGCTCAGGTCCTGGAGGCGCACCATTCCGCCGGTCAGGCTGGCAGTCTCGTTCTCGATCAGGCGGCGGCCTGGACTGGTGTTCGCGAAAACCAGAACAACCACGACCGCCAGCATGGGCAGCACGATGAGAACCGCCATGACGATCAGCAGCCACTTCAGGATACGCCGCGTCAAAATGCCTGTCCGATACCGATATAAAGCTCGAAGGAGTCCCCTCCGGGCAACTTGTTCAGTGGCACCGCGACGTCAAGGCGAATTGGGCCAATCGGCGTATAGTAGCGGGCGCCGATCCCCGCCCCGGCGTGCCAGGCGCTGGTGAACGGCGCGCCGTTCGAACTGACCTGGCCGACGTCGAGAAAGGTGACGATGCCGTAGCTGCTGAGGATACGCTGCCTGAATTCCACGGTTCCGGCGGAAATCGCGGTGCCGCCCGTGGGTTTCCGATCCGGAAACTGCGGGCCGAGGGTTTGGAAGCGATAGCCGCGGACGGTGGCACTGCCGCCGGCGTAGAAGCGCTGATCGGGCGGCAAGCCAAAGACGCCGACGCCGGAGGCCTGGCCAATCAGACCCCGCAGCGCAAGGACGCTTCGGCCGTTAGACAGCAGATCCAGGTAGGTCGAACCGGCAAGCTGCATGATGACGAACGTTGAGCTTGGCGTTCCAAGCGACTCGGTCGGCGTGACCGACAAGGTAGCGCGAATGCCATTGACCGGATCCAGCAGGCTTGTCGTGCTGTCGTATCGCAGGCTGGCTGGAATGCCGACTAGATTGTAGTGTCGCGTCTCGCCTTCCTGCAGGATCGACTCCTGCTCCGCAGATAAACCTAAGCTGGCGGTCCAATGCGGCGACAACTTGCGGTTGAGCGCGATCTTCTCCTGCAGCGCTGTCTGGTCGTAGGCCTGGAAGGCTTTGCTTCACCGCGTTCAGATCGACTTCCAATGATTGGTCACGTGCCAGGAAATCCGGCTTGATGAACTGCGCGCCGGCTTTATAGCCAGGCTTGGTGACAGCATTACCGCCCAGCAGAGCGCCAGCCGTGAGATTCAGTTGCTCAGCGTTGCCGAACAGGTTGCGATCGTGCCAGACGGTGGTGAAATTGACGCCTAGGTCAGTTGAATAGGCAAGATTCAGGTCCACCGCATGCAGCGGTCGCTCGGTCAGATCGAACGTGATGGGCAGTTGTCCGTCAGGATCCAGCGCGTTTGCCGGTTCGGCGCGAACCACTGAGAAAACCCCGATCGACGAGAGATCTACCCGTGCCGCTTCAATGGCCGCCGGGCTATACGGCTCGCCCTGATGCAGCGTCAGCCGCCGACGTACAAAGGACTCGTTCATGTCCTTCAGTCCGCTCAAGGTAATCGGACCAATATCCGTCTTTGGACCCGCGTCAGGCTGGAAATCGACATCCAGCTTGTTTTCGTCCGGCCGCAGCGTGGCGATCGGCATGGGCACTTTGGCCAGCGGATAGCTTTCGTTGCGGAGGGCATCCAGCAGGCGGCCTTGCGCGGCCAGCACTGGCGCCGCCATGGCGGGCTGACCGGATTCAATCCCGAGATGCGCCGGGACATCCGGTGGCACCCAGGTCGAGATCGTCACGTGCCCAAATTGAAAGCGCGGGCCAAGATCGAAACTGGCAACGACAGGAACTGCCGGCTTGGCCGGCGCTTGATCGAGGATGACGGGAAGGTTGGGGTCATCCAGATCATGTCCATCAATGGTAAAAGCGATTTTTGCCTTATAGTAGCCAAAGCTACGCAATGCGGCCTCAAAGCGTCGCTGATCCTGCCGTGCCCGTTCCGTCAGGGCGAAGCCGCCAACCGGCGCGGAGTCTCGCAAGGAGATCAGACTCGCGCTGTCGTGCAGGGCCGCATCCAATGCACTGTCGCCGGTCGGCTTCAAGGTTACATCGTAGGGCTGCGGATCGGCTGCCCGGGGGCTCCTGGAGCCGGAGGTGATGAGCAAACCGATCAGGCTAATAGCGAGCCACCGCGCAGCGACATGAAGCGGTATCCGAAGGCGGTGCATCCTGCCACCCTAGCTTAAAACGGTGTGATAGCGCTTCGCCGAACGGTCACGCTTGCGCCATTGTTTGACCGTGCGCGGGGTTGTATCCCAATCGCCATGACAGTGTCGTCGAGCACGGACCGGGGCAACGGCGTAGGCCATTTCAAGCGGCGACCCAGATTGCAGCCGCAGCCCACGCGCAATCCCGGTTTCCTGCTGGAACTGCCAAAGGGGCGCGAGGGCTGGCCGGTGGCGCGGCGCATCCGGGTGGTCCGGCGCGCGCTCGCAGTTTTGGCCTGGACGTTGCCGGCCATGCTCATCCAGGCTGTTCTGATCATGCTCCCGGGCCGGCTTAAAATCGCGTTTCCCCGCTTTTATTGGCTTGTGCTCATACGCCTGATCGGCATCAAGGTCCGCGTCATTGGCAATTTGGCATCAGCCACGGCGGGGCGGCGGGTGGTCTTTGTATCAAACCACTCCTCCTGGGTCGATATCCCGGTTCTTGGCAGCGTTTTGGATGGCTGTTTCGTCTCAAAGATCGACGTGGCAGCATGGCCGATCATTAGCATGATTGCTCGCTTGGGACGCACGGTCTACGTGTCAAGAAGCCGGATTTCGACGGGACGCGAGCGTGCCGCGATGCGCGTCCAAGCTCGCGCTTGGCGACAACCTCATTCTGTTTCCCGAAGGCACCAGTTCCGACGGGTCACGCGTGCTGCCGTTCAGAACGTCGTTCTTCGCCCTGGCGGAGAGCAGACCGGGGAGAACGTATCGCGGACCTGCCGATTATTCAGCCGGTTTCGGTGGTCTATGACCGGTTGGGCGGTCTGCCCGCTGGGCGGGCGAGCCGGCCGATCTTTGCGTGGTACGGCGATATGGACATCGCCTCGCATTTTTGGCGACTGAGCCAGCATATCGGCTTGCGCGCTACCGTCCTACTGCACACGCCGATGGATCCGGCCTTGTTCGCCGACCGCAAGGCACTGTCGCAGGCAGTCTGGCAGGTGGTGGCCGATGGGGCCTCCACGCTGCGGCAGAACCGCCCGGCCCAACCGCTGGACGTTGCCGCCCAGCCTAAGGCTGGCGCAGGCGAGCCGATCTTCGCTTAGCGCACCGCCAGCCTGTCCAGGCCCACTCCGCCATCAGCGTTGGTAGCGGCCGATCCGCTTGCCGCTTCTTGCAGAATTTTACGTGAACGGCTTGAACCGCTCGCAACGACTGCTGGCCATTGGAGGAAGCCCAGCGCGACACGCTTGAGGCACTTCTAGCGAAGATGTTGAGGTGGCTGCCGCGAGACCCGCTGCACGGGCTTTCGATCTGCCGGCTGTGCAACGAGAAACGGTGATTGATTTGCCCCATCAAGGCTGGCATCGAGAACGCCCGGGTAGCGACCGCTCCACCCTGGCAGGTGCTTGTTTAACGGGTCATCGCGGCGAGAGGGAACACTCTGCCCGCTGAAGGGACCTTAAACCGTCCTCACCAGCCGGTGCTGCTTGCGCCCAGCGGACAGTTTGATGGCGCCTTCATGCAGCGAGGCGCCGGTGATCAAGCTCGCCTCATCAGAGATGGCAACGTCGTTCACCTTGGCCCCGCCGCCGCGGATCAGCCGCCGAGCTTCGCCATTGCTGGCGGCGAGGCCGGCAAGGGTGAACAGGCGGAATGCGGGGATGCCGGCCCGCAAGTCGTCTGCCGGCACGTCTACGCTGGGTAGTGTCGCCACGGCCTCGCCTTTCTCGAACGCCAGTCGGGCGGTTTCAGCAGCCTGGGCTGCCTGCTCCGCACCATGCGCCAGCGCAGTCGCCGCGGTGGCGAGGACTTTCTTCGCGTCATTGATCTCGAGCACCCCCGAGGCGTTCCAACCGGCCGATTTCATCCAGCGGCAGGTCGGTGAACAGCCGCAGAAAGCGCCCGACATCGGCATCTTCCGTGTTCCGCCAGAATTGCCAGTAGTCGTAGGCGGAAACGCCGATCCGCCGTCAGCCAGACCGCGCCCTGCGCCGTCTTGCCCATCTTGCAGCCGGAGGCGGTGGCGATCAGCGGCGTCGTCAGGCCGAACACGTGCTTGCCGTCGGTCCTCCGCGTCAGCTCCATTCCCGGAAACGATGTTGCCCCACTGATCCGATCCGCCGATCTGCAGCGCGACGCCGTGCCGGCGGCGAGTTCCCGGAAATCGTAGCTCTGCAGGATCATGTAGTTGAATTCGAGGAACGTCATCGGCTGCTCACGATCCAGCCGCAGTTTTATCGAGTCGAAGGTCAGCATGCGGTTGACGGTGAAGTGCGTGCCTACGTCGCGCAGCAGGTCGACATAGCCCAGCCGGTCCAACCAGTCGGCATTGTTGACCATCATCGCGTCCGACGGTCCGTCAGCCGAAATGCAGAAACGGCGCGAAGCACCGACGGATGCCGGCCATGTTGCCGGCGATCTGCTCGTCGCTTAGCAATCGGGCGGGATTCGTCGCGGAACGACGGGTCGCCGATGCGCGTCGTGCCGCCGCCCATCAGCACCACCGGCTTGTGGCCATGCTTCTGCAGCAGCCGCAGGATCATGATCTGCACCAGGCTGCCGACATGCAGGCTGTCGGCGGTGCAGTCGAAGCCGATATAGGCGGCGATCGGACCTGCCGCCATCGCGGACCGGAGCGCTTCGGTGTCTGTGCATTGGAAGACGAAGCCGCGTGCAGTGGCTTCATCCAGAAAAGTGTTGGTGGACATCATGGCGGACCCGTAGCTTGCGGAAGACGCGGGTTATCATACGAAGCAGCGAGGGCAAATGCCGCGAACAATCGGCCTCATGAGCGGTACGTCACTGGACGGTGTTGATGCGGCTTGGCTTGATACCGACGGACATACCGTCAGTCGCATCGGACCATCACTGACATTGGCCTACGACCCGAGCCTGCGAAACGATCTGCGCGCGATCCTTGACTTGGCGCCCGACACTTGCTGTGAACGATGGCCGCCTTGGCCGTGTTGTGGATCGTCTGACAGGATATCATGTGCGTGCGGTTGAGGCCATCGGCTGTACCGCCGATCTTATTGGCTTTCATGGCCAGACGATCCTGCATCAGCCGCAACGCCGCCGGACCTGGCAGATCGGCGACGCGGCGCTGCTCGCGAGGCAGACCGGTCTGCCGGTGGCGTTCGATTTCCGTTCGGCCGATGTCGCGGCGGGCGGGCAAGGCGCGCCGCTGGCTCCACTTTACCACGCCGCGTTGGCGCAACAACTTCCGAAACCGCTGGCAGTCCTCAATATAGGTGGCGTGGCGAACGTCACCTGGATCGGCGGTGACGGGTCGCTGATTGCCTTCGACACGGGTCCTGGCAACGGTCCTTTGGACGACTGGATCTCTCGCCACACCGGGCAGGCATTCGACCGAAATGGTTCACTCGCCCGATCTGGGCAGGGCGACCAGACCGTGCTGCAGCGTTTGCTGTCGCATCCCTATTTTGATCTCCCGGCGCCCAAGTCGCTCGACCGGCTCGATTTCGCGCAATCTCTGTCGATGAGCGGTCTCGCCGGTTTGTCCGCGGCGGATGGCGCCGCAACTCTTGTCGCCTTCATTGTGGAGTCGGTGGCCCGCGCCAATTTGCCCGAGCGGCCGAAACGCTGGCTGGTCACTGGCGGCGGCCGCCACAATGACGCGTTGATGGCCGGCCTGGGAACCCGTTTGGGTGTGCCCGTAGACCCGGTCGAGGCTGTCGGTTGGGATGGCGACGGGCTTGAAGCACAGTGTTTCGGCTTTCTCGCGGCTCGCGTCGCCGCAGGATTGCCGTTAACCATTCCGGGAACAACGGGCATTCATCATCCCATGACCGGTGGTCAAATCGCTATGCCGGCGGATGATACGGGTTCAGGCTGAACATATGCCAAGCCGATCCGTTCCACACCTGAGAGCATTCAACACTGGCGACGCTCAGTTGTGCGACACAAGGCGTTCAGGAACTTGAACCCAGGCTCGGGCGGGCGGAAAGCAGACCAATCGCCACACCCGCCGAACCCCGGCGATCACGTCAATCGGCGGCGAGCGCCAGTTGTTTCCGGGCAATTGCTTTGCCACAGTAGTCTTCGATCGCATCCGCCACCGTGTCGGCATGCGTGGCAAAGACATGGTCTGCGCCGGAGAATACACGATAATCCACGTGGACGCCTTTTTGGGTGTTCAGCTTGTCCACGAGTTTGCGCACCGCGGTTTCCGGAACCAACTCGTCCAGATCGCCATGTAGCATGAGGCCACCGCACGGACACGGCGCCAGAAAACCGAAATCGTAATGATTGGCTGGCGGCGCCACACTGACCCAGCCGGAAATTTCCGGTCGGCGCATTAACAACTGCATTCCGATAAACGCACCGAACGAATAGCCTGCAATCCAAAGTCCGCCATGGCCGGGATTGACTGCTTGCATCCAGTCTAGCGCGGCGGCCGCGTCGCCGATTTCGCCAATACCTCCGTCATAACGTCCCTGGCTTCGGCCGACACCACGGAAGTTGAAGCGCATGACCGAACACCCAAGCTTCTGAAAAGCCTGGTACATCGAATAGGTAATTCGATTGTTCATAGTGCCGCCGTGAAGCGGATGCGGATGCAGTATCAGCGCTACGGGCGCAGCCGCTTCTCTTGAATGGTGATAGCGGCCTTCGAGCCGACCATCCGGACCGGCAAACATTACCTCGGGCATCTAACCTGTTTCCTGTCCCACCTACAGCACCTGCCTCGAAGCCACCGTAGCCTCTAGCACGCTGCCGTACCTGCGTTATCTTGCTTACTGGGAACACGCCCCAGTCCGCGTGATCTAAGATAATAGGAACGCAATCTCCCGGATTACAGTTCCATTTCCTCTGATCAAGCCATCAAATTCTTGACCTATGGAGTCGGAAATTTTAGCCTGACCAACGACCGTAACCTCGAATTCCGGGTTCGTGCCTCCTGTTGTTTTCGCTCCGCCCACCGCTCGGTTTAGTTCGATAGCCAAAGCCCGTTTGATAGCCCAAACCACCATGAACATTGGCCTTTATAGAACAAGTAGAGCGATTTTTCATAATGGAATTGCCGCATGGCTTTCATGTTCCTGCGCGAGACTGTCAAGACGTATCGGGAGCGCGATCCGGCGGCTCGCTCGACTCTCGAAGTCGTCTTATGCTACCCTGGCGTGCATGCAGTGATACTTCATCAATTTTCACATGCATTGTGGTCACGTCATCTTTATCTACTTAGGGAGATTGTCTTCTCACATTTCCCGCTATGGTTGACCGGGATCGAAATTCACCCAGCCGCCAAGTTGGGCCGCCGCCTGGTCATCGATCACGGCATGGGTGTGGTCATTGGTGAAACCGCCGAGGTCGGCGACGATTGTTACCTCTATCATCAGGTTACGCTGGGTGTCGCCCGCACCATGGGCGGCAAGCGCCACCCAACCATCGGCAACAACGTCATTATCGGGGCCGGCGCAAAAGTGCTGGGGCCAATCACTGTCGGCGACAATGCCCGCATTGGCTCGAATGCCGTCGTGGTGGATCCTGTGGCAAGCGACGCCACCGTGGTCGGCATTCCCGCCCGTCCGGTCGATCGCAAGATTCCGCGTCGCACTGCCGCTTTCGATCCATACGGAATGCCGTGCGACGACAGCCTCGATCCGGTTCTACGTGACCTTGAATGCCTGCGCGCCGAACTCACCGACGTCGAGGCCGGCTGGAGCGGCTGGCCGCCGGCGCCCGGCCATACGATGCCACACCAAATCAACCCGTGACGAACCAGCCCGTGGCGCAATAGACATGCAGATTTCCACGCGGGGGCGCTATGCCGTGATGGCCATGGTCGATCTGGCCTCGCGCGAAGCAACCGAGCCCAACCACGGTCCGATTTGCTTGGCGGAGATTGCCGCGCGGCAGCAGCTCAGCCAATCCTACCTCGAACAGCTATTCGGCAAATTGCGCCGCGCTGGCTTGGTATGCTCCGCGCGCGGCCCGGGTGGCGGCTATCGGCTCGCACGGCCATCCGAGGCAATCGCCATCGCTGAAATCGTCGCCGCGGTTGATGAACCGATGCATGCAACACGCTGCTCGATCGGCAGCGGCGGCTGTCTGGCGGTCCGCGCCTCGCCGGCCGGAAAGTGCATTGGACGGCGCAACTCGCCCGGCGGCCCTCGGCGCGAAATGCCAGACCCATGATCTGTGGTTTGAACTTGGCCGCCAGATCGCCTTGTTCCTGAGTGGGATCACGCTTGCCGACATCGTCCTGGGTCGTGTCGCCGGTCGGGCTGTCGGCCTGCCGGCGCAGGCACCGTGCCCGCAATCCGCCGACCAACGGCAGGTAGCCGACCTGACATGCACTATCTTGATGCCAACGCTACTCAGCCGCTGCGCGCCGAGGCGAAGGCCGCGATGCTGGCCGCACTCGACCTGACCGGCAATCCATCCTCGGTGCACCGGGCGGGCAGGGCGTGTTCGGCGGATCCTGGAAACGGCGCGGGAGACCTTGGCGGCGCGGTTCGGCGGCAGCGCCGAGAGGCTGATCTTCACCTCGGGCGGCACCGAGGCCGATGCCTTGGCAATCCACGCTCTGTCATCAAACCGCCGCATTATAATAAGTGCGATCGAACATGATGCCGTGCGTGCCGCCGCGGATGACGCCAGCCTGCTTCCGGTAGGTGCCGATGGCGTCGCTGATTTGGATGCTCTCGCCGCGCTGCTGAGCGACGGTGTGCCCTCGCTGGTCTGCCTCATGCTGGCGAACAACGAGACCGGGGTTGTCCAGCCGGTCCCGCAGGCCGTGGAACTCTGCCGCCGGTACGGTGCCCTGCTGCATGTCGACGCGGTTCAGGCGGCAGGCCGCATGCCGGTCAGCCTATCGGCACTCGGCGCCCACAGCCTGGCAATCTCCTCTCACAAGCTGGGCGGACCGCCCGGTGTCGGCGCCCTGCTGCTGGCTGAGGATGCCCCCTTCGCCACCCCTTTGATCGGCGGCGGCGGGCAGGAGCGAGGGCGACGCGGCGGCACGCCATCGGCGGCTTTGGCGGCCGCCTTTGCCGCCGCCGCCATCGCGGCGGCATCCGACGATCTGGGCGAACTAGGCAGGCTGCGGAACGTCGCCGAAGCCGCCGCCGTGGCGTGCGGTGCCGTGGTCTGCGGCGCCGCGCAACGCCGGCTGCCGAACACCACCTGCATCGCGCTGCCCGGCGTGCGGGCTGATGCGCAGGTCATCGCGCTCGATCTGGAGCATGTGGCGGTCAGCGCGGGCGCGGCCTGCAGTTCCGGCAAGGTCGCCACCAGCCATGTACTGCTGGCGATGGGTCTCGGCACATTGGCGGGCAGCGCCATTCGCGTCTCATTGCCGTGGAATGCGACCCAGGCGGATGTCGACGCCTTTGCCGCCGCCTATGCGCGCACGTCGGCCCGTTTGCGGTCGGCCCTGGTCGGGGCGGCCGCGTGAACCTAATTCAGGGTGATGATTGAAGCTCCCGCATCTCCCAATCGACCCGTCTACCTGGATAATCAGGCCACCACGCGCTGCGACCCCCGCGTTGTGCAGGCGATGCTGCCTTACTTCGACGAAGAGTACGGCAACCCACACAGCGTCGAACACGGCATGGGCCGGCGCGCCGAGGCGGCGGTGGAGCGGGCGAGGGCGCAGGTCGCGACGCTGATCGGCGCCGACCCGAAGGAACTCGTCTTTACCTCGGGTGCCACCGAGTCAAACAACATCGCTATCAAGGGTGCGGCTCGCTTCGCCGTGCGGATGGATGATCCACGCCGGCGTATCGTCACCGTCGCAACCGAGCATAAATGCGTGCTTGAATCCGTCGCCGATCTGGCAGAGGAGGGCTTCGAACCGATCATCCTGCCAGTACGTCCGGACGGGGTGCTGGACCCGGACGCACTCCGGCAGGCGCTGGCAACGCCCACGCTGCTGGTCAGCATCATGGCGGTGAACAATGAGACCGGCGTGATGCAGGACCTCGCCGGCTTGGCGGCGATTGTCAAGCAGCAGGGCGCGCTGTTCCACACCGACCTGGCGCAAGCGGTCGGTAAAGTGCCGGTGGACCTCGGCGCGTGGCACGTCGACCTGGCGTCGATCAGCGGCCACAAGCTGTACGGGCCGAAGGGCGTGGGTGCGCTGTTCGTCCGCCGGCGCCCGAGGGTGCGGCTGGCACCGTTGTTCTCCGGTGGCGGCCAGGAACGGGGGTTGCGATCCGGCACACTGCCCGCGCCATTGATCGTCGGCCTGGGCGAGGCCTGTCGTCTGGCGGGCGCGGAGATGGCGGAAGAAGCTCGGCGGATCGCCGACTTGCGTCGCAGGCTGCTGGACCGGCTGCGCGCCGCCATCCCGGACATCCGGATCAACGGCGCAATGGAACCGCGGATCGCCGGCAACCTTAACCTGACGTTTCCGGCGGTCGCCGCTGCCGACCTGATGCGGGCGGTCCCCGATCTCTGTGTCTCCACCGGGTCCGCCTGCTCCTCCGCCGCGATCGAGCCTTCTTATGTCTTGCGCGCTTTGGGTTTGTCGGACGCCGCGGCGTCGCGCACCTTGCGCATCGGGATTGGACGCTTTACCTCCGCCGCCGATGTCGACTATGCCGCCGCCGCACTGGCTTCGGCGCATACCGCCGCAATGGCGGTAAAATCTGATCTGGAAAACCTGGCCGAGGCTTGATCCGCATGCCGAAGATGACCTTTATCGAACGCGACGGAACCCGCCGCGAGGTCGATGCGCCGGTCGGCTACTCGGTGCTGGAGATTGCCCATAAGCATGGCGTCGACATTGAGGGTGCCTGTGAGGGGTCGCTCGCCTGTTCCACCTGTCACGTCATCGTCGATGCCGCGTGGTTCAAGCAGCTTACGGAACCCACCGAGGACGAGGAGGACATGCTGGATCTGGCATTTGGCCTGACGCAGACCTCCCGCCTCGGCTGCCAGATCGTGATGACCGAGGCGCTGGATGGACTGGTGGTCAAGTTGCCGGCTGCGACGCGCAACGCGATGGGCTGACGATGCGCATCGTGGTGGCGATGTCCGGCGGCGTGGACAGCAGCGTCGTTGCCGGCCTGCTGCATCAGGCTGGGCACGAGGTCATCGGCGTCACGTTGCAGCTCTACGATCATGCGGCGGGTTCATCGTACGGCGGCGACCCCGTGTCGGCCGCTCGCATGACCGCGCCGAGCCGCCGGCGCGCCTGCTGCGCTGGCCAGGACATCCATGACGCGCGTCGCGTCGCCGACCAACTGGGCATTGCCCATTACGTGATCGACGCCGAGGACCGTTTCGCGCAGGCCGTCATCACGCCGTTCGCCGATGGTTATGCCAGCGGCGAAACGCCGGTGCCCTGCATAAGCTGCAACCAGACCGTGAAGTTCGCTGACCTATCGGCGCTGACGAAGGGCCTGGGCGCGGATCGACTCGCCACCGGTCACTATGTTCGCCGCATGCAGGGCGGCGACGGCGCGGAACTGCATCGCGCCGTCGACGAGGCGCGCGATCAAAGCTGGTTTCTGTTCGCCACCACGCGACAGCAGCTCGAGCTGTGCCTGTTTCCACTCGGCGACATGACGGACAAGCGAGCGGTGCGCGACATCGCCCAGCGCCTGGGCCTGGCGGTTGCCGAAAAGCCGGACAGTCAGGACATCTGCTTCGTTCCCTCCGGCCGCTATACCGATGTGATCGCCCGGCTTCGCCCCGACGCGCTGCAGCCGGGCGAGATCGTCACCGCGGACGGCCGGCACGTCGGCCAGCACGACGGGATCGCCCGCTACACTGTCGGCCAGGGCAAGCGGCTTGGCGCGGCGGCGGTCGTCGATGGCCGCCGCCAGGTGGTCCTGGCCGCCGAACCCGGACGGCGGCGTATCGTCGTGGGTCCGCGCAGCGAGGGCACGCGCTGGGTCAAGCTGCGCGCGATCAACTGGTTGATCCAGTCGCCGCCAGGACGAGCTTCGCTGCTTGGTCAAGCTTCGCGCCCGGGATGTGCCGCGGCCAGCGACGGTTCACGTCATGTCCGGCGAGGCCGCGGTGGAGTTGGACCAACCGGCGCTGTCCGCGCCTGGCCAAGCCTGCGTTTTCTACCAGGGCGAGCGCGTCCTGGGCGGCGGGCTGATCGACCGCGCCTGACGGCGAAAGTTTCGTACGGCTGAAAGTTTCCAACCGCTGTAGTTTCAGACTGGCCAAAATCTGCGTGACCGGCATTCCCGACGGCTGAAGGTTTCTGATGTAAGAGTTCGCCTGGCTGCGGTTTCCGGCTGAGCCGGCGGTCGATCGATGCCGTTGCATGTGTTGCATACCATGGTCTGCCAATTCGTGACCTATGGTCAGCGGCGGCATGACGGGCGCATGCGGCGCGAACGCAAGAGCTTGACCTAGCCGGCACTGGCAGGCACATCTCCGGCTGTCAGACAGCTGGACGGCCGCTGCCGACGAAGCGATTCGCGGGCAGAGGAAAGTCCGGGCTCCACGGGAATACGGTGCCGGCTAACCGCCGGCGGGGGCGACCCCAGGGACAGTGCCACAGAAAACAAACCGCCTGTGCAAGATCGGCTCGCGCAAGCCAGCCGGTCCCGCAGGTAAGGGCGAAACGGTGCGGCAAGAGCGCACCGCGCTTCTGGCAACAGAGGCGGCATGGTAAACCCCACCGGGAGCAAGACCGAATAGGGGCGGCGGCGACCGTCAAGGGCCTTGCCGCCCGCGACGAGTCGCAGGGATATTCTCGTCCCGCCGCCCGGGTTGGTCGCGAGAGGCGCGTCGTGAGACGGGTCCCAGAGGAATGGCCGTCCAACCCCGCAGGGGGCGGACAGAACCCGGCTTATAGGCTGTCTGACAAGTTTTCTATTCCGTTATTTTGTCGAATCGGGACCGTTGCGATTCTAGGGTTGAACTTTGCCCACAAAGTTGTCCACAGGAACGAAACACGAATAGTGTAGCGGCCTAGAATAGCTTTGGGGTGAATCGAGAGCGTGCAGCTAAGTCTTTGACGAAGCCGGGATTTTGTCCACAGATTGATTTGGTGTGTACGTGAAAATCTTTGACGCCCAACCAATCCCATGCTATCCCAAATGTGCCCATGGCGGACAAGTCATCCACCGGTGGGCCACACCGGATCAGGCTGAAATCGTACCCAGCAGGATCTCGTCGTCGAAGCGGTCGCGCCTCTCTCATTCACCCAAGAAACGCGAAGCAGGAAAGGCAGGCGGGTCCGGATGACCCAATTTATCGGCACGCACCAGAACAAGCTGGACGCCAAAGGGCGTGTGTCGATCCCGGCGCAGTTTCGCTCCGTGCTTAAGCAGATGAGCCACGCCGGCGAGGCGGCGACTGTCGCGCCGTTGGTGCTGCGTCCGTCGCATCAGTTTCCCTGCATCGAAGGCTGGACGCAGAAAGGTTTCGAAGCCCTCAGCGCGCCGCTTGAGGGCTACAACCAGTTCAGCGCGGAGCACGACGATTTCGTCATGGCACTGTTTGGCGATGCTTGCTCGATGGAAACGGACAAGGAGGGGCGGATCGTGCTGCCGGCGGAACTCGTCGCCCACGCCGGGCTCAAGGAGAATGTTGTGTTCATCGGAACCAACAAGACGTTTCAGATTTGGGAACCCGCCGCCGGAGCACACCGCCAGGCTGAAGCACGCGAAAAAGTGCGCGCGGCACAGCTAAGCCTGCGGACCATTTCGGCATGAGCGGCGCAATCCCGGAGCGCGTCCCGCGGCCGTCCGCAACCGGCCATGTTCCCGTCATGCTTGATCAGGTCATCGCTAGCTTGGCGCCCCATGATGGAGGCTGTTACCTGGACGGAACTTTCGGCGGTGGCGGCTATGCCCAGGCAATCCTTCGAGTCGGCGCAGTGTACGCTGTGGGCAATCGATCGCGATCCGGAGGCGATACAGCGCGGCATCAGCCTTGCCGCCCGCTTCCCCGGGCGGTTGCATTTGTTGCACGGCGAATTCGGCGACATGGTCGCGTTACTCGACCGTGTGGGGGTGAGCGCGCTGGACGGGGTGGTGCTCGACCTCGGTCTTTCATCCTTCCAGATCGACGATCCTGAACGTGGTTTTTCCTTCCGCACCGATGGACCGCTGGATATGCGCATGGGAAAACATGGGACGAGCGCCGCCGATCTGGTGAACACGCTACCCGAAGCGGGCCTGGCGGACCTGTTGTTTGAATTCGGCGAGGAGCGAGCCTCTCGTCGAATTGCCCGTGCAATAGTGACTGCACGTCAGCAAGCATTGATTAAGACGACTGGCAACTTGGCCGCGATTATTCGATCCGTTCTTCCACCGGACCGCTCCGGCCTCGATCCGGCTACTCGTAGCTTCCAAGCGTTGCGGATTCAGGTTAATGACGAATTGCAACAGATCGAGCAGGCGCTCGAGCAGGCGACCCAGCTGCTTTCGCCGGGCGGCCGGCTTGTCGTCGTCGCATTCCACAGCCTGGAGGACCGCATCGTGAAGCGTTTCATGACGGACGTCTCCGGTCGAGCGGCAGCGCCTTCTCGTCACGATCCACGTGGGTTGCTGTCCCGGCCGGGGTCGCAGTTCAGGCTGCTGACCGCTCGCGCATTGCGTCCGGCCGCTGAAGAGATCCAGCGAAACCCACGCTCGCGCAGTGCGCGGCTGCGCGCCGTGGAGCGCATCGCCGTCGCCACTCGGCAAGGCGGCCATCCATGATCAGACCGTTGACGATCGTCACCTTCCTGATGGCTTGCGGCTCCGGCCTGTACCTCTACCAGTCGAAGCATGAGGCGCAGGTGCTCGACCGGACAATTGAAAAGACGGTGCGTGATACATCTGTCTACCGCGAGCAGAGCCGTCTGCTGGCGGCTGAGTGGACAATGCTCAACGACCCGGAGATGCTGCGCCGTTTCGCCGATACCTACCTGACGTTGAAAACGATCACCCCGTCACAGTTCACCAGCCTGGCTGACCTAGATAGCCGGCTGCCGCCGGTGCAGTCGCCGGCATCGGCGGACGGGAGCGAATGAGGATGCTTCGGCAACGCTGGCCGCCATTCCCAATCTGGCGCCGGCCACATCTGTTTCTAATGAAACGGTTCCGGGCATGACCGTCGAAAGCCCCGTCCAGGCGCCGCGACCGGCTGCCTTGCCGCCGGCTGCCACCGCCGTGTCTGAGTCGGCGCGCCCGGCCGAACGAAGAGCCAATGTCGGGTCGAGGGGGACCGCCGCAGAAATGGCTAACCGCTCACCCGGCGCAGACGCATCCCCACGGTGGACCAGTGCGGAAGGGACTTATCGGTCAGCCGGCACGGATGCCGCCAAGCCGTTCGTACCGGAAGCCAACTCGTCCCCTCGGGTCGTTGCAGCCGATGAGGGCCGGGCGTCCGAGCAACGGCCCAATGACCCGCGCTCGGCCGACCGGCACGTTCCCCAGGTCGCCGAAACGCGCGGAGCCGAGGCTCGAGGCGCCGACGCCCGCGCATCAACGCCGCAGCCCCGCCCGACGACCGTTGCGGCGGCAATCGGGCATCCCGTGACAACGCCCGCGCCAGCAAGTCCGGTAGCAATAACCCGTATCAACACAAATCATCCGCCCATCCCGTTACCGAGCCCCACCGTGACCCAATCCGCTTTGGGTGGTTCGTTGCTTGGCATGGCACATGGTTCCATTTCCCCACCGGTGCCACGTCCGACTCCGGTCAGCACCGCCCAATGGTAAGTTCTGCATTGAGCCATTCCTCATGAACGATCCGACCGATCCTGTTCTGCCGCCGGCGTCCGGACCTTTGAACGGCGATGGGTTCAATCGTCCGATCCCTCGAGTTGGCGCCGGCCGGTCAGACGCAGTGCCACGCATGGAGAACGTCCGGGTCACCGCGCCCGACCTGGTCAGGCGCGCGGCCGTGGAGAGGACCCGTTCACGCTTGGTGATTGCCGCCGGCGGCTTTTGCGTCTTGTTCACCGCGGTGCTGGCAAAACTGGCTCTGGCGACGATCGTTGCGCCGCTGACGCCGCATCGGCTGGAACGGCCGGTCACGGACATCGTTGCCAACGCAGCTATCGCGACGCACAGCCCGATCGAGGCGACATTGCCCGGTCAGCGGGCGATGATTACCGACCGCAACGGCCAGCCGATGGCGATCTCGCTCAACACCGTGTCGCTGTTCGCTGATCCACGGCAGATCGCTGATCCGGACGAGGCAGCGGCGAAACTGAAGCAGGTGCTGCCGCGGCTCGACGTGGCTGAAACAGTCGACCGCCTGAAGCGCGATAAGAAGTTCATTTACCTGGCGCGTGAGATCACCCCGAGGGAGGAGCAGGCGGTCAACAACCTGGGCATTCCAGGCGTCGATTTTCTGCCGACGCAACACCGGCAGTATCCGCTTGGTCGCACCGCGGCGCAGGTGTTGGGCGGCGTCGATGTAGAGCAGAATGGTTTCGCCGGCGTTGAAAAATACTTTGATGCCCAACTGCGCACCGATCCCGAGCCGCTGCGCCTGTCGATCGATCTGCAGGTCCAGGCCGCGGTGCGTGAGGAACTGCTCACCGCAATGCGGACCTTCGGGGCGATCGGCGGCTGCGGCATCGTCATGGACGTGCACACCGGTGAAGTGCTGGCGATGGTCAGTCTGCCGGACTACGACGCCAACCTGGTCCGCAGCGCGCCCGGAGACGACCGTTTCAATCGCGCCGTCGAAGGCCGCTACGAGCCGGGCAGCACATTCAAGCTGCAGACCGCGTCAATGGCCCTGGATGGCGGCATTGTCCATATCTGGGATCAGTTCGATGCGTCCCGCAACATCTCTATTGGTCGCTTCACCATCTCGGATTTTGAGGGTAAGCACCGCTGGCTGTACCTGCCGGAGGTTTTGGCCTACTCATCAAACCTGGGTGCCGCGCATATTGCCCTGACCGTCGGTGCGGAGCGCCAGCGAGCGTGGCTCAGGAACATGGGCATGTTCGATCGTATTGGGATCGAGTTGCCCGAGGCCACGCGTCCGATCATCCAGCCGCCGTCCGCCTGGAAGGAAGTTGTCACCATGACCGTCGGCTTTGGTCATGGTATCTCGGTCACGCCTCTGCACGTGGTACGCGGCACTGCCGCAATCGCCAATGGCGGTCTACTGGTGCGGCCGACAATCCTGGCGCTGCAGCCCGGTGAGGAGCCGGACGCGACACGCGTCATGCAGACGTCCACCTCCGACATTATGCGCCGGCTGATGCGCCTGGTGGTGACCGATGGCTTCGGCAAGTCGGCGGAGGTGCCTGGCTATTACCCCGGCGGCAAAACCGGCACCGCCGAGAAGGTCGTTGCCCATGGCGGATACAGGAAACACGCCAACGTTGCCGCTTTCATGAGCGTATTTCCGATGAACGCACCGCGCTATGCCGTTTACATGATGCTGGACGAGCCGCATGCCAACAAGGACACGCATGGCTATGCGACGGCTGGCTGGGTGGTCGCGCCGGCCGCCGGTAAGGTGATCGCGCGGATCGGTCCGATGCTGGGGATGTTGCCCGACCTCGGCGACATGCCGGAGATCAATCAGGCGCTGGCCATCCCGCTGCAACCTGTCCGTCCACCCGGCACCGTGGCGCGTGCGCCGGCCGTTGCTGGTGCCAGTTCCGGGACAGCCGCCAGACCGGTGACCTTGCAGAACCGGCCTAACCAGACCCTGCCTACAGGCGATCGGCCCACTCTGACTGTGCCGCCTACCGTCCTGCCGCCGGCGATGACGCGGCCGGCGCCGGACCTGAGGCAGGAGACAGGTTTGCAGAGGGACAACCCAAGCGCGCCGATCATGGCCGTCACGGCGTCCGCTCCACTTGTTGTTCGCTGAGATCATGCGAGTCTTCGCTGATTCCTCCACCGCCGCCAGTGCGCGCATTCAGGCGGCGGTGGCGCATCTCGATATCGTTGGCATCACCGCCGACAGCCGCCATGTTGTCCCAGGCGACCTGTTCGCAGCCCTGCCTGGTGCGCGGCTAGACGGGCGCAGCTTCATCGCCGATGCCGTCGCGCGCGGCGCGGTGGCGGTTATTGCGACGCCTGATACGACCTGGCCGCCCGGTGTGCCACCACGGCCGATCATCGCCGATCCCGAGCCGCGGCGACGCCTCGCCCAGATCGCCGCCGTGCTCGCCGGGCCGCAGCCGGAGACAGTGGTCGCGGTGACCGGCACCAATGGGAAAACCAGCACGGTGGAGTTCACCCGGCAGCTTTGGTCCTCGGCCGGGCGCAAGGCCGCCAGCATCGGCACGCTCGGGGTGATCGCGCCGGGCTTCGAACCTGGAACCGGGCTCACCACGCCGGATCCAGTCAGTTTGGCGGAGATGTTGGCCGGATTGGCCCGTCACGATGTCCACCAGACCGCGATGGAGGCGTCCTCGCATGGGCTGGATCAGTTCCGGCTGGACGGGGTCCGGCTGGCGGCTGCGGCGTTCACCAATCTGACCCGCGACCACCTGGACTACCACGGCACGCTGGACGCCTATCGCCACAGCAAGCTGCGGCTGTTCGAAGCACTGTTGCCGCCTGGCGCGCCCGTCGTGGCGCATGCCGAGATGGACCCCGCCACGCTTGACGCGTTGCGGGATATCGCTCGACGACGAAGCCTTGATCTGTCGACCGTCGGGGAAGGCGGCAGCCGGTTTCGCCTCGTCCGGGCCGAGCCCAGGCCAGATGGACAGGATCTGACGGTGATCGCGCGCGGCCGGCAGCGTCAGGTGGTGCTCAATCTGCCCGGCCGCTTCCAGGCCGACAATGCCCTCGTCGCGGCGGCCTTGACCGAGGCGCTGGGTCTGCCCGATGCGCTCGATCGCCTGCCATTGCTGCGCGGCGTGCGGGGCCGGATGGAACGCGCCGCCCGCCTGCCGAACGGGGCCGCCGCCTACGTCGATTATGCGCATACGCCGGACGCGCTTGAACGGTTGCTGATGGCGCTGCGCCCGCATACCGTCGGGCGGCTGCACGTGGTGTTCGGCGCCGGCGGCGACCGCGACCGTGGCAAGCGTCCGTTGATGGGTCAGGCCGCCACGCGTCTGGCGGACCTCGTCATCGTCACGGACGACAATCCTCGCAGCGAGGACCCAGCGGCAATCCGTGCCGCTGTCATGGCCGCATGCCCTGACGCGTTGGAAGTCGGCGACCGGGCCACGGCGATCGAGACCGCGCTGAACCGTCTCGCCGGCGGCGACGTGCTGGTTGTCGCCGGCAAGGGTCATGAACAAGGCCAGATCGTCGGCGGCAGTGTTCTGCCGTTCGACGACGCTGCCGTCATTCGCGGTTTCACCGGCCAACAAGAGGCAGACGCGTGACTCTGCCGCTTTGGACATCGCAGGAACTGGCCGAGGCGACCGGCGGCACGCGTCCTTGCCCCGTTCACCGCAACCGGCGTTTCGATCGACAGCCGCACGCTGATCCGCGGAGACCTGTTTATCGCGCTGGTCGGCGATGGCCGTGACGGCCATGCTTTCGTCGCCGACGCGTTGGCAAAAGGCGCCGCCGGCGCCATGGTGCACGCCGTTCCCACAGCTGGCGCGCCCGTGCTTCGTGTCGACGACACCTTGGCGGCGCTCGCCCGTCTGGCCGGGTATGCCCGCGCACGCTTTGGCGACGTCACCTCATCAGGGATCCACCTCGGCAAACTCGTCGCGGTGACCGGCAGCGTCGGCAAGACCACGACCAAGGAGATGCTGCGCGCCGCGTTGGCGGCGTTTGGCCCCACCCATGCCGCAATGGCTTCCTACAACAATCACTGGGGCCTGCCGCTGACCCTGGCTCGGATACCGCGCCAGGCACGCTTCTGCGTGGCCGAGATCGGCATGAACCACGTCGGGGAAATCGCTCCGCTGGCCCGCCTGGCTCGGCCGCATGTCGCGGTGATCACGGCGATTGCCAAAGCCCATATCGGACCGCTTGGCAGCATCGAGGCCATCGCCGACGAAAAATCCAGCATCATGCAGGGGATGGAGCCGGACGGCATTGCGGTCCTGCCGGCGGACTCGGTGCAATTGCCACGCCTGCGAGCCGCCGCAGGCAATATCACGGTCATCACCTTCGGCGTCGATCCGACCGCCGATGTCCGCCTGCTGCATGTCGATGCGGATGCCGACGGTTCGCTGATCGATGTCAACGTCGTTGGCCATACCTTGTCACTACGTTTGCATGCACCAGGCCGGCACATGGTGATGAACGCGGTCGCCACCCTGGCTACCGTTGCAGCGCTTGGTCTGGACCCGGCCGCGGCCATCGCGCCCCTGGAAGCGTTCAAGCCGCTCGTTGGGCGAGGCGCGCGGCGCAGCCTGGCGGTCGATCGCGGTTCGGCCCTGCTGCTGGATGAAAGTTACAACGGTAACGGCGCCTCGATGCGCGCGGCGCTCGAGGTGCTGAGGTTGCAACCGGCCAAACGGCGGATCGCCGCACTGGGCGACATGCTGGAGCTTGGCCTAGACGGACCGGCAGAGCACGCCGAACTGGCCGAGGCGGTGACGGCATCAGTCGATTGCTTGTTTACCTGCGGGCCATTGATGCGAGCCCTGTTCGACAAAGTCCCGCTTCGGCTTCGGGGCGCGCATGCGGCCGATGCCGACGCCCTGGCGCCGGTCGTCGCCGCTGGCATCACGGACGGTGATGCGGTCCTGGTCAAGGGCAGCTTGGGCAGCCGGATGAACGTCGTGATCGAGGCGATCGAGGCCGCTGCCTCAAGGCCACTGACCGCGGCAGCAGGGGCAGCAGGCTGATGCTGTACAACATTTTCCGGCCGCTGGCGGATCAGTTCATCCTGTTCAATCTGTTCCGTTACATCACCTTCCGCGCGGGCGCCGCGTGCCTGACCGCGCTGATCGTCAGTTTCTTGCTTGGTCCGCTGGTGATCCGCCGGCTGAAATCGATGCAGCGCAATGGCCAGCCAATCCGCGTGGACGGGCCGGAGCGGCATTTGATCGAGAAGAAGGGGACGCCGACGATGGGCGGCCTGCTCATCCTCGGCGCCTTGACCATTTCGACCTTGCTCTGGGTGGACTTGCACAACGGCTACGTGTGGGCCGTGCTGTTCGTCACCCTCGGCTACGGCGCGCTGGGGTTCTGGGACGACTATCTGAAGCTTAGCAAGCGCAACGTTCGTGGCGTTCCAGGACGAACGAAATTGTTCATCCAGGCAGCGATCGGCCTGCTCGCCGCGATCTGGATCACCAGCCTGGCCCGCGGCCCGCTCGGCACCGCGCTGACCGTGCCGATCTTCAAGGAAGTCGCCATCCAGTTGGGCTACTTCTTTCCGGTCTTCGGCATGCTGGTGATGGTGGGCGCATCGAATGCGGTCAATCTGACCGATGGTCTTGATGGCCTGGCCATCGTGCCGACGATGATCTGCGCCAGCGTCTTCGCCTTGATCGCCTACTTGGTCGGCAACCGTATCTTCGCGGATTATCTGCAGCTCAATCCCGTCGTGGGGGCGGGCGAACTGGCCGTCTTCTGCGCCGCCCTGATCGGCGCCGGCATGGGCTTCCTCTGGTTCAATGCGCCGCCGGCCGCCGTCTTCATGGGCGATATCGGCAGTCTCGCCATCGGCGGAGCGCTCGGCGCGGTGGCGATGGCAACCAAGCACGAGATCGTCCTGATGATCGTCGGCGGCCTGTTCGTCGTCGAGACAGTATCGGTCATCATCCAGGTGTTCTGGTACAAGCGGACCGGCAACCGCGTGTTCCTGATGGCGCCGCTGCACCACCACTTCGAGAAGAAAGGTTGGGCGGAGCCCACTATCGTCATCCGCTTCTGGATCATTTCAATGATCCTGGCCCTGGTCGGTCTGGCGACCTTGAAGATCCGATGAGCGCGTTTCCATCCTCGATCTTCAGCGGCAAGCGGTTCGCCGTCGTCGGCCTGGGCAAGAACGGCCTGCCTGCGGCCGTCGGCTTGACAGCAATGGGTGCCAGCGTCGTCGCCTGGGATGACGATGCCGCCGCCCGTGCCGCTGCCAAGGGCCTACCCGAGGGATTGGATTTGCGCGATCCCGCCGAAGGCAACTTCGACTTCGACGCACTGGTGCTGTCGCCCGGCATCCCGCACCGATTGCCGAAGCCGCATCCCATCGCGGCGCGCGCGATCACGGCCGGCGTTCCCATCCTGTCCGACACGGACCTGCTGTTCCAGGCGGTGCGTGCCGCCGGGTCCAGAGCGCGCTTTGCCGGTATCACCGGCACCAACGGCAAATCAACCACGACCGCATTGCTGGCGCACATCCTGGAATACTGCCGGGATCCCCGTCGCCGCCGGTGCCAATTTCGGTCCGGCCGCCTTGTCGCTCCCGCTTTTGCCACATAATGGAGTGTACGTGCTTGAAATGTCCTCCTATATGTTGGAGCGACTCGCGACGCTGCACTTTGATGCGGCGGCAATGCTCAACCTCAGCGCGGACCATATTGATCGACACGGCGACATGGCGGGGTATGCCATGGCGAAACGCGCGATCTTCGATCGGCAAGGTGCGACGGACCTGGCTGTAATCGGCATCGATGATCCAGATTCGCGCGATATGGCAGCCTGGTTGAAGACCCGCCCCGCCCAGGTCATCCGGGTGTCCGGCACGCGGCAGTCGTTTCCCTTGGGCGCGGCGCTGCCCGGCACCCACAACGCGCAGAATGCGGCTGCGGCGACAGCGATGGCGCGGTTTTTGGGCGCCGCGGATACCGCCATTGCTTCGGGTCTGATGAGCTATCCCGGCCTGCCACACCGCCAGCAGCGCATCGTCGTAGTCGATGGCGTCACGTTCATCAACGACAGCAAGGCAACCAACGCCGCTGCGGCGGAGGTGGCGCTCACCTGTTACGACCGGCTGGTGTGGATTGCCGGCGGTATGGCGAAGCAGAACGGGATCGAGCCGCTCGTCCCGTTGTTCCCGCGCGTCGCGCATGCCCTGCTGATCGGGCGTAATGCGCCAGATTTGGCCGCCACATTGCAGCGCCACGATGTTCCATTTGACGTGGTCGATACGCTGGAGGCCGCGGTGCCCGCCGCTTACGCTGTGGCGCGATCGACTGGGACACCGGTCGTGCTGCTGTCGCCAGCCTGCGCCAGCTGGGACCAGTTCAGCGGCTACGACCAGCGTGGCGACTGTTTCGCCGCCCTGGCCCGATCCCTGGCGACGGCCGTGCCGCTCACCGGGTCCCACACTGCGGCATCCTATCCAGAGGAAACCGCCTGATGGCCGCATTGTCTCGCGCCGACAATTCGTTGCTGGGCCGTTGGTGGTGGAGCGTCGACCGCTTGACGCTCGGTGCGATCGGCGTGCTGATCGGTTTCGGCTACATCATGATGTTGGCTGCCAGCCCGGCCGTCGCTGAACGAATCGGCACGTCCCGCGACATTTTCATCCTGAAACAGGTTGCCTTCCTGGCGCTGGCCGCAGTGATCGTTTTTCTGGTGTCTCTGCTGTCGCCCCGGGGCATCAAGCGGCTGGCCATCGCCGGCTGCCTGATCGCGCTGGCGCTGACAGCGGCAACACTGTTCATCGGCGTCGAGATCAAGGGTGCTCGTCGCTGGATCTCGCTGCCGGGCATGACCGTTCAGCCGAGTGAGTTCCTCAAGCCGTGCTTCGCCGTGGTGGCCGCCTGGCTGATCAGTGAAGCCAGAAAGTCGCCGCGTCTTCCCGGCCGGCTGATCGCCTTCGGCGTGTTTGCGGGGATCTTGCTGCTGCTGAAGTCGCAGCCTGACATCGGCATGCTGGCCGTCGTCACAGCGGTGTTCCTGGCGCAGCTCTACATCGACGGGCTGCCGCTGGCCTTGGTTGGCGTCGCATTAGGCATGATCAGCGGCGGCGCCGTCTTCGCCTTTACGGTGTTCCCGCATGTCCGCAGCCGCATCACCCGTTTCTGGGACGGCACTGGCGACAACTACCAGGTAACCACCGCGCTGGAAGCCTTTGGCAACGGCGGATTGCTTGGCCGCGGCCCCGGTGAGGGCCACGTCAAGGACGTGCTGCCCGACGCCCATGCCGATTTCATCTTCGCTGTCGCCGGCGAGGAGTTCGGCATGCTGATCTGCGTGGTAATCCTTTCGATCTTCGCCTTCATCGTGATGCGCGGCCTGCTGCGGCTGCTGCGCGAACAGGATCCCTTCATCGTGCTGTCCTGCACCGGGCTGGTCGCAGGTTTTGGCTTGCAGGCCTTCGTCAACATGGCCTCGACCCTGAAGCTGATCCCCACCAAGGGCATGACCCTGCCGTTCATTTCCTATGGCGGATCCTCGGTGGTCGCGGTGGCACTCGGCATGGGCATGCTGCTCGCCTTGACCCGCCGCCGCAGCCGGGATGAGCCGCTATGAGAGGGCCTGCGGTACAACCGATCGTGATCGCCGCAGGTGGGACAGGCGGCCATTTCTTCCCCGCCGAGGCGCTCGCCATTGAACTGGCGGCACGTGGCCATCGTATCGTGTTGATGACCGATTCCCGTTCGGGCGGCCTGACCAGTCCGGTCTTCAACGAACGCGAACAACATGTGCTGAGCGGCGCCGGCATCGCCGGACGCGGCGCAGCGCAGCGTGTACGTGCGGTGATGGCACTTGCCGCGGGCGTCAACCAGGCGCGTGGCATCCTGAGCCGCATCAATGCTGCGACTGTCGTCGGTTTCGGCGGCTACCCGAGCGTTGCGCCGGTGCTGGGCGCTCGGCTGTTGCGGCGCCGGCCCAGCGTCATCCTGCACGAACAGAACGCTGTCCTGGGACGGGCGAACCGTTTCCTGGCCGCGCGTGCCGACGTGCTGGCATTGAGCTTCGCCGCCACCGGACGAGTGCCCGGCAAGATGTCGGCGACGGTGACCGGCAACCCGGTGCGTCCGGCGATCGGGTTGGCCCAGATCGGCTACGTGGCGCCCCTGGCGCAGCCGGCCGACCGGATCAGGTTGCTGGTGCTGGGTGGATCGCTGGGCGCGCGGGTGTTCAGCGACGTGGTGCCCGTTGCGCTGACGTCGCTGCCGGTTTCGCTGCGGAACCGGCTCAGTGTCGTTCAACAATGCCGAGCGGAGGACCTGGAAAGGGTGCGGGGCGCGTATTTGGAAGCCGGGGTGGCGGCGGAGCTGTCCGTGTTCTTCCCCGACGTCGCGGAACGCCTCGCGGCAGCGCACCTGGTGATCGCCCGTGCTGGTGCCTCGACCGTTGCGGAGCTGGCCGTCGCTGGCCGCCCGGCGATTCTGGTGCCTCTGCCCGGTGCGATCGACGACCACCAGTCGGCCAACGCACGCGCGCTGGCGCGAGGTTGGCGGCGCGTGGGTGATGCCGCAGGCGCACCTCGATCCTGTGTCGCTGGCAGAACGGCTGAACCAGCTTCTGGCTGATCCGGCTGGGCTGGCTGCCGCGGCGGCAGCGGCGCGCGGTCAGGGCCGTGCCGATGCCGCCTCTCGGCTGGCCGACGTGGTGGAGGGCCGCCTGCGCCAGGACGCTGTGCGCGACGGTCGAAGCAGCCCGTCGTACGGCCGGCAGCGGCGGAGAATGCGCATGAGAGCGTTGCCGCTGTCCATCGGAACGATCCACTTCGTCGGCATCGGCGGGATCGGCATGTCGGGGATCGCCGAGGTGCTGCACACCTTGGGGTACGACGTGCAGGGCAGCGACATCGCCGAATCGGCCAACGTCCAGCGGCTGCGGGCGGCCGGGATCCACGTCGAAATCGGCCATGACGCGGCCAACCTGGGGGCGGCGCAGGTGGTCGTCGTTTCCACTGCGGTGCAGCGTGACAATCCAGAGGTTGCCGCGGCCCGTGCGCGGCTGATCCCGGTGGTGCGCCGCGCGGAGATGCTGGCCGAACTGATGCGGCTGAAATGGGCGGTCGCGGTCGGCGGCACGCATGGCAAGACGACCACCACCAGCCTGATTGCCTGCGTGCTGGAGGCCGCGCATCTGGACCCGACCGTCATCAACGGCGGCATCATCAACGCCTACGGGACGAATACCCGGATGGGTAGCGGCGACTGGATGGTCGTCGAGGCCGACGAGAGCGATGGATCGTTTCTGCGGTTACCGGCGATCATTGCTGTGGTAACCAATATTGACCCGGAACATCTGGACCATTGGGGCACACCGGAAGCCATGGTCGCCGGCTACGATCAGTTCGTTGCCAACATTCCGTTCTATGGCTTTGCCGTGCTGTGCATCGACCATCCCGAGGTGCAGCAGATGATCCCCCGCCTGTCCGATCATCGCATCATCACCTACGGCTTCTCACCGCAGGCCGACATTCGGGCGGAGCGGGTGGTGCCGGACAAGCTGGGGTCCTCGTTCGAGGTCGTCATCACCGACCGGGCGCGCAACCGGTCTCGCCGCACCGCGCCGTTCCGCCTGCCGATGCTGGGCGCGCATAACGTGCAGAACGCGCTGGCGGCTATCGCTGTCGGCACAGAAATGGAAATCGATGACAGTACGCTTCGCTCTGCCTTCCTGAGTTTTAAAGGCGTCAAGCGGCGCTTCACCAAGACCGGCGAGACCGGCGGCATTACCGTGATCGACGACTACGGCCATCATCCGGTGGAAATCGCGGCGGTGCTGAAGGCGGCCCGCCAGGCCGGTGCACGCGATGTCGTTGCTGTCGTGCAGCCGCATCGTTACACGCGGCTCGCTTCCCTGTTTAACGAGTTTTGCACCTGCATGAACGATGCCGGCACGGTGATCGTTGCCGATGTCTACGCCGCCGGGGAGCCGCCGATCGCCGATGTCACGCGCGATGCCCTGGTGGAAGGCCTGCGGGCGCGCGGCCATCGCAGTGTCGTGGCGTTGCCCAGCCCTGGCCGCCTGGCCGAGATGGTGCATGCGATTGCCCGCCCGGGTGATTACGTCGTGTGCCTGGGTGCTGGATCGATAACGCAATGGGCCGCCGCGCTGCCGGCCGGCCTCGCGGCCCTGCAATCGGTCGGCGCCAAGCGTGTCGCCGGCGGTGCCGCATGATGGCCGCGCCGCGCCTGCCAGACTTCGTCGGCTCGCTGCCGCGACTGCGCGGCCGGATGCAGGCGGCTGCGCCGCTGGCACCATTCACCTGGTTCCGTGCTGGCGGCGCGGCCGAGGTACTGGTGCGTCCCGCCGACACTGATGATCTGGCCGGTTTCATGCACGATCTGCCGCACGATGTGCCTGTGCATGTCATCGGCGCGTGTTCCAACCTGATCGTGCGCGATGGCGGCCTGCCCGGTGTGACCATCCGGCTGGCGCGCGGCTTCTCCACCATCGTGCCGGATGCCAATGGGATCATCGCCGGGGCGGCGGCGCTGGACGTGACGGTTGCCGAACATGCCGCCGCGGCGGGACTGACCGGGCTGGAGTTCCTCTCCGGCATTCCCGGCTCGATCGGCGGCGCCGTGGCGATGAATGCCGGCGCCTATGGTGGCGATCTGGCGGGGGCACTCGATTGGCTGGAGATCGTCACCCGCGGCGGCGAGCTGCGTCGGCTAAACGCAAAGCAGGTGGTGTTCGCCTATCGCCATGCGGCGCTGCCGGCCGGTGCCGTCGTCACCCGGGTTCGCCTGCATGGCATGCCGGGCGCCCACGGACTGATCGCCGCGCGGATGGCCGAGATCAAGGCGGCGCGCGAGGCGTCGCAGCCGATTCGCGCCCGCACCGGCGGATCCACCTTCCGCAACCCGGACGGCATGAAGGCATGGGAATTGATCGACACCGCCGGTTGCCGCGGCCTGACCCGGGGCGCGGCAACGGTGTCCGAGAAACACTGCAACTTCCTGATCAACACCGGCGCGGCGACGGCCGCTGACATCGAGGGTCTGGGTGAGGAGGTTCGTCGCCGCGTGCGCGCCGCGACCGGTGTCACGCTGGATTGGGAAATTCGCCGCATCGGCGTGCCCGCCGGCCGCCCGGAGATCGTCGCATGACCCGGGTCGCGGTGCTGTACGGCGGCATCTCCGCCGAACGTGAGGTCAGCCTGTCCACGGGTGTGCAGGTGATCGCGGCGCTTCGGGAGTCCGGTTTCGAAGTCAAACCGATCGATGTCGGGGCTGATCTGGCCGCCGTCATCGCCGCGCTGACGCCGAAGCCCGACGCGGTATTCAACGCGCTGCACGGGCGCTTTGGCGAAGATGGTGCGATCCAAGGCGTGCTGGATTGGATCGGCGTTCCCTACACGCATTCGGGCGTCCGGGCCTCGGCCCTGGCGATGGACAAGGTGGCGGCGAAGGCGCTGTTTGCCTCGGCTGGATTGCCGGTAGCGCACGGCCTTGTGGTGCCGATCGCAGACTTGAAGGCGACCGACCCGATCGCGCTGCCTTACGTGGTCAAGCCGGTCAACGAAGGCTCCTCGGTCGGCGTCGAGATCATCCGCGGCGGCAGTAACCGGCGCGCCGACATCGCCCATGCCTGGACGTTCGGCGCCACGGCCCTGGTCGAGGAATACATCCCCGGCCGCGAGCTGACCGTGGCGGTGATGGGCGACCGCGCGCTGGTGGTGACCGAGATCCTGGCGATGGCGAATAGTTTCTACGATTACGAGTCGAAATACGCCGATTTTGGCTCCCGCCACATCATTCCCGCCGTGTTGCATCCCGACGCCTATGCGCAGGCGATGGACGTTGCACTGGCGGCCCATCGTGTGCTGGGCTGCCGAGGCGCCTCGCGCTGCGATTTTCGTTACGACGACACCGCCGGCGAGCCAGGCCGTCTGGTGCTGCTGGAAATCAACACGCAGCCAGGGCTGACCCCGACATCGCTGTTGCCGGAACAGGCGGCGCATCTGGGCATGAACTTCGCGCAGCTTTGCACCTGGATGGTGGAGAACGCCGCATGCCGCGCGTAAGCCGCACGCCGCGCAACTCGGTCAAGGACCGGCCCGCCGGATGGCGGCTGCTGTTGCGTCGGCAGCGCGGCTTGCTCAAGCCGGCGGCCTGGGTCGCCGGTGCCGCTGGCGTCCTGGTGCTGTTGCTGATCGTCGGGCACGCCGCAGTGCCGGGTCTGGCGTCGGGTGGCAGCATATCCAGCCTGCGCGAACGGTTTGGCGTCGCCACCGCCGCGTTCGGCCTGCGGGTGACGGACGTGGTGATCGAAGGCCGTACCAATACGCCCGAACCCTTGTTGCGCGCGGCGATCGGTATTGGCAAGGGTGACCCGATCCTGGGCTTCTCGCTGGAGCAGGCGCGGGTGCGAATCGCATCATTGTCGTGGGTGGAACATGCGACGGTGGAGCGGCGGCTGCCCGGTACGATCGTGGTTTTCCTGCAGGAACGGCGGCCGTTCGCGATCTGGCAGTATCAGAAGAAGTACGTGCTGGTCGATCGTGCCGGCCAGGTCGTCGCCGATCAGGACGTCTCCAAGTTCCCCGATCTGCCGTTGATCGTGGGCGAGGGCGCACCGGCCGCGGCGGCCACGTTGCTCGATGCATTGGCGGATCATCCTGCCTTGGCTGCCATGGTCAAGGCCAGCATCCGCGTCGGTGGACGCCGATGGAACCTGCTGATGACCAGCGGCAGCGACGTCATGCTGCCAGAGGGGCATGAAATCGCCGGGATCAAGCGATTGGTGCAACTGCAACAGGAGCATGCCGTGCTCGACCGGCCGCTCGTGGCAATCGACCTGCGCCTGCCGGACCGGCTGGTGCTGCGTCCGCGGCCCGATGCGAATGATCTGAGCGTCACTCCGCCTTTGCCGCCTGCCGGGCCACCGGCGGGCAACCCTCCGCCCCTTGCATTACCGCCCGCCACGGTCCCCGTGGTTGCCAAGAAACCCACTTAGGAGCGCGAGCGATGGCCGACAATCCTCGTCGTGTTCTACCGCCGGCCGAGACCGGACCTCCGGATATCGAAATGCGCCGGCATCATCGGGCCGGCCCGTTCGGCGTCGTGGACATCGGCACGACGAAGATCGCCTGCCTGATCGGCCGTACCGAACCGGACGGGACGTTACGTGTGCTGGGTTTCGGCTGGCAGAAGAGCAGGGGCCTGAACAGCGGCGACGTCATTGATCTGGAGGCAGCGGAAAAGGCGATCCGCGCCTGCGTCGGACAGGCCGAGGACATGGCGGATACGCGCCTGCGCGCGGTCACCGTGAACCTGACCTGCGGTCGGCCGGAGTCGCGGCTGTTCAACGTGCAATGGCCAGTCGGCGGCCGAGCGATCAGCGAACACGACATTCGCGGCGTGGTGGTTGAGGGCAGCGGGCGTGCGCAAGTCGACGGGCGCGAGGCGATCCACGTCCTGCCGCTGAATTTTGCCGTCGATGCCACCGATCATGTGGTCGATCCGCGTGGCTTGTTTTGCTCCACTCTGAATGCGCGGCTGCATGTCATCGACATCGGGTCGACCGCGTTGCGCACGCTGGAAGCCTGCATCGGACGCTGTGATCTTGATATCGAGGACCTGGTGTCGGCGCCGCTGGTGGCGGGGCTGTCGACGCTGGTGCCGGAGGAACGGGATCTTGGCGCCACGATCATCGATATGGGCGGCGGCACGACTGGCATGGCCGTGTTCGCCGACAATCAGATCATGCACACCGCGCAGCTTGCCATCGGCGGCCTGCACGTCACCCGCGACCTCGCCATCGGGCTGTCGACGACCCTTATTCACGCGGAACGGCTGAAGACCTTGTACGGCAATGTCGAGATCAGTCCGGACGATGACCGGGAATTGCTGCCGGTTCCGCTGGTCGGCGAAGAGGATCACCAGCTTGCCAAGGTTCCACGCAGCATGGTGGTGAACATCATCCGTCCGCGGCTGGAAGAGACCTTCGAGTACATCAAGGATCGGCTCGATAGCTCCGGTCTGGCGCGCGCCGCGGGCAACCGCGTGGTGCTGACGGGCGGTGCCTGTCAGCTTGCAGGTGTGCGCGAGATGGCCGCGCGCATGCTCGGCCGGCAGGTACGCCTGGGGCGCCCCGCGGCTCTGCGCGGCTTGCCCGAGCTTGCGTCTGGTCCCGCCTTCGCCACAGCCGCCGGCTTGCTGTCATGGGCAGCCGGGGACGGCCGAGCCTTCCAGGACATCAACCTGGAGAGTGAGCCGCCAGTCGGATTGTTCCGACGACTGGTCAATTTCTTGAAGGAACGTGCCTGAACTACCGCGAATCGACGCGGTTGTTGTTATACTGACTCTCATAGTCGTCCCGCAGATGGGGGGAGATCGCAAATGACCTTGAACCTTATGATCCCGCAAATGACTCACACCGATTTTTCGCCCCGAATAACCGTAATCGGGGTTGGCGGAGGCGGCACGAATGCCGTCGACAATATGATTGCCGCCAACCTGCAGGGCGTTGAATTTGTCGTTGCGAACACCGACGCGCAGCAGTTGATGCACAGCCGTGCTGACCGTCGCATCCAGCTTGGCCCGCACATCACACAAGGGCTGGGGGCGGGTGCCAAACCGGAAATCGGCAAAGCCGCAGCTGAAGAAGCCGCCGATGAACTGTATCGCCATCTGGACGGCGCGCACATGGTCTTCATCACCGCCGGTATGGGCGGTGGCACCGGCACCGGCGCGGCGCCGGTGATCGCACGCATGGCGCGGGAACGTAACATCTTGACCGTCGGCGTGGTTACCAAGCCATTCGGCTTCGAAGGCATTCGCCGGGCCCGTTCGGCGGATCAGGGAATTGATGAACTGCAACAATACGTTGACACACTGATCGTCATTCCGAACCAAAATCTGTTTCTTATGGCTAATGAACGCACCACGTGGCGAGATGCGTTCAAGATGGCTGACCAGGTGCTCTACATGGGCGTCCGGGGCGTCACCGACCTGATGATGGTGCACGGCCTGGTCAACCTGGACTTTGCCGACATCCGCACGGTGATGGCCGAGATGGGCAAGGCCATGATGGGCACCGGCGAGGCCGAAGGTGAGAACCGTGCAATTGTTGCCGCCGAGGCGGCAATCAACAATCCGCTCCTGGAAGACACCAGCATGGCGGGTGCCCGCGGGCTGTTGATCAACATCACCGGGGGTGAGGATCTGACGCTGTTCGAGGTCGATCAGGCCGCCAACCGCATCCGTGCCGAAGTCGACGAAGAAGCCAACGTGATCTTCGGATCGGCGGTGGACGAAACGCTGACCGGTCGGATCCGTGTTTCAGTCGTCGCGACCGGGATCGATTCATACAAGGGTGCCGAACAGCTACGTCCCAGACTGGTTGCCGTTGGTGGTGGTGCCGCGCCTGCTCCGCAGCCAATTCACGTGCGGACCGTTGCACCAGCGCACCCGGGGAACGGGTCCATCGGACAGTCAGCCGGCCCGTTGCGGCAAGTTTCGCCGCAGTCGGAACCGGTTGAAATGACGAATATGGTGGATGCACAAATGGCTCCGCCAATCGTCAACGCCAGGCCGACACATTCGCGGCAGTCCCAAGGGCAGCCGCAGATGCAGCCTCAATCCAGCAGCAGCCACGCCGCCGCTCGGCCAGGTCTCTTCGCCCATCCACAGCGGGCCGCCGCCATCGCGGCGCCGGCAAATCCGGTGCAGGCCGAAGCTGAGTCCGGCAGGCAAAGTCTGTTCAACACGGTAACAGGGGCGTTCCGCCGCCGACCCGCGCCACAATATGCGCCCGTCGCACAGCCTCAGCCACAGCCGTTGCGGCGGGAGCCTCTGCCTGAACAGGTCCAGTCCGAGGTGCCTCGGGTTGCGGTCCGCCAAGCATCTGCAGCGGATGGAGTCGGCATCGAAATTCCGGCTTTTCTACGCCGGCAGTCATCGTGAGGTGGTGGTGTAAGGCTGGTCTAAGGGCCGGCCTTACACCGCGCACGGCTGGCTATTAGAGCAAATTTTATCAAGTTGCATCGACAGCGCCATTCCGCTGTGGCTCCTGGAGCGTCCGCATACCTCTAGCCGCACTCGTCGCAACCTATGGCCGGTGTGGTCAACCCGTTGGGTCAGGACGAACATCTCGCAACTTGGTCGATGACCGCTTTAAGCGACGTCACCGGTGGTCGCTGATCCGGCGCGCGATTGGCATGCATGGGTCCGTTTTGCCTGCCGGCCGCTTACGGATAAACTGAAGCTTCCATGATGCAACAGATCAGCCCGCTGCCGTCCGTTGACACCCTATTAAGGGCGCCAGAGGCACAGGTGCTGCTCGCCGGCTTCGGACGTTCCGCCGTGACGGCGACAGTGCGCCATGTCCTTGCCGAGCGTCGGACCTCTCGCCGCTTTGGTGCATCCGCGGCGGACATCGTTGTAGAGGTCGCAGACAGGCTGGCCACCCGGCTCGCTCCCTCTCAGCGTCCGGTCTTCAACATGACCGGAACAGTTTTGCATACCAATCTCGGCCGATCACCCTTGCCGCCCGAGGCCGCCCAGGCCGCGGCGGAGGCGCTGCGCAGCGCCACGACGGTGGAGTTCGATCTGACCACCGGGCGGCGCGGGGAGCGGGATACCCATATCGCGCCATTGCTGCGTGAGCTGACTGGCGCCGAGGCAGCGACCGTCGTTAACAACAATGCCGCCGCCGTTCTGCTGGTACTGAATACGCTGGCGCTGGGGAAGGAGGTCGTGGTTTCCCGCGGTGAACTGATCGAAATTGGCGGCGCCTTTCGCATTCCTGACATCATGGATCGATCCGGCGCAATACTGAAGGAAGTGGGCACCACCAACCGGACTCATGCGGGTGACTACCAAGCCGCCATCAGTCCCGCGACCGGCGCATTGATGCGGGTGCACCAAGCCAATTATGCAATTGTCGGCTTTACAGCGGCGGTACCGACCGAGCGGCTCGCAGCCATTGCGCATGATGCCGGCCTGACGCTGATCGAGGATCTCGGGAGTGGCAGCCTGATCGAACTTGAGCGTTGGGGGCTTCCGCATGAGCCGACGCCGCGCGAAGCGCTTCTGGCTGGAGCCGATGTCATCACCTTTTCAGGTGATAAGCTGCTGGGTGGACCCCAGGCGGGTCTTATCGTTGGTCACAAGGCGGTGATTGATCGGATCAACCGCAACCCGCTCAAGCGTGCCTTGCGCCTGGACAAGGCGCGTCTGGCAGCCCTTGAGGTCGTGCTCCGAATGTATCTTGACCCGGATCGGCTGGCTGACAGGCTGCCTGCATTACGACTGCTGACCCGTCCGCTGTCGGACATTCGTGCGACTGCGGAACGTATCGCCTTGGCGATGGCCGGCCGCTGGACGGATCGGAACGCCACGGTAGTACCGTGTCGGAGTCAGATCGGCTCGGGTGCATTACCGGTTGATCTGCTGCCGTCCGCGGCTGTCGCCATCGACGGCAAAGGCTTGGAAAGCCTCGCTTCATGGCTGCGTGGCTTGCCCCGTCCGGTGGTCGGCCGGATTGCGCAGGATCGCCTTGTGCTGGACTGCCGGTGTCTGGAGGCGGTGGACGAGGCAGACTTTATTGCTCAGATCTTGTGAACCGCCGATAGTGATGGCGGAGGAGAACTCGGCCCCGGTGGGCCGGCCGGACTTCAAACCCGGTTGGGGCTGCCGAGCGGTCCCGGGCAGGTTCGAACTCCTGCTCTCTTCCGCCGTGCCGCGGGACCTGCTCTCTCGATCTTCATGTGGCTTCTGCGCAACAGTGTGGCTTGATCGACCAGCTGCCTCTCGCCAACGGGAGCCTGACCCACTATGGTTCTCGCAGCGAAAAGGCGGAACTGGATCGGCGACTGAATAATCCCTTTTGCCCGGTGGATGAGATCTAAGGAGAGAATGAATGAAATTCCGCAGTGCACTGGTGGCGGCCACAATGTTGGCGCTGCCGATCGCGGCGACGGCCCAGCCGGTGACCGGCATTTACGTGGGTGGTGACGGCGGCGTGAACATCATGCAGTACCAGGCTGCCAAGTTCGGGACGACCGGCGGAGCGGTAGCCCGGTCGGGCAGCGGCTGGCTCCAACCCCGGGTTGGGCCAGCGTTTGACCTTTCGGTCGGCTACGGTCTGGGCAATGGTCTCCGAGCGGAAGTTGAAGGGCTCTATCGCTATAATACGTTCCACGGCATCGGCGTCGGCGGAAAAGAACAGAAATTCGGCCCGATGGTGAACGTGCTGTATGACTTCGTTGGCCTGACCCCCTATGTCCAGCCTTATGCCGGTGCCGGGGTGGGCTATATCTGGGCGCAAGAACGCGACCTCTATGTCACGGGTGCCAACACTGTCGGGCGCGGTCAGAACAGTACACAGGGTGGCGTTGCGGCTCAGGGGATCGTAGGCGCGGCGTTCCCGATCGTCAGTATGCCTGGTCTGGCACTAACAGCAGATTACCGCTTCCTAAGCCTGTTTGGAACTCGCCATTATAGCGGCGAGGCAACAACAGGCGCGGTGACGCAGCCGGCTCGTTTCAGTCTTTATAACAATTTCAATCACACCCTTCTGGTCGGTGTCCGCTACAACTTTGGCCAGACCCCACCGCCGCCGGCCCCGGCCCCGGCCGCGGTTCCGGTGTCGCCGGTCTCTCGCTCCTACCTGGTATTCTTTGATTGGGACAAGGCGGTCCTGACCGATCGCGCGCGTCAGATCGTCGCGGAAGCGGCCGCGAACTCCACCAAGGTGCAATTTACCCGGATCGAGGTGAATGGTTACACCGATACATCCGGCTCAGCGCGGTATAACCAGGGCCTCTCGGTCCGGCGTGCCCAAACCGTTGCCGCGGAACTGGTGAAGGATGGCGTGCCCAAAGCCGCTATTTCGATCCAGGGCTTCGGTGAGACCCACCTGCTCGTCCCGACGGGGCCCAACGTTCGTGAGCCGCAGAACCGGCGCGTTGAAATCATCATTCGGTAAGCTTAGCCAAATTGACGAAAAGAATTGGGGCGCCTCCGGGTGCCCCTTTTCTTTTGACGACCGCATCATGAATTCATTTTGATGATCAAAATGATCCGCATGCGCGGGCGATGGTCATGCCGACAAGTTGCTGATCAAACCGCACCTGATACCCGCTCTTGATGCGATTAATCGCAGCCAGGCTGCCCGGTAATTCAGGGAGCGCGACAACGACGACCCGGCTGGCCTCGCTGATCGTCTTGTGCGTTATCGGGTTCATCCAGGCACCGGAGGCGTCCAACACGGTATAGCCGTTGGGCAGGTTTGCCGTGATGGTATCGTCTCGGAAATCCTGCCACTCCTTCTCGGTAAGATCATTCCGGCCGGGGATGGCCCTGCCAAAGAACAGATCGAAGACCAGCATCGGCGATCCCAACCCGGGCGAGCAAACGGTGGTTTGTGGTGGTGCACAGCCGCTCAGGCTTGCGATCGAAGCGGCGAGGCAAGCCGCGCGGGCGACGCAGCGCAGTGTTCGCGGCCGCGCCCGTCTGGTACCGTGCATTGCAGATCGTTGACACGTAATCTCGGCCTGGAGCATCCGATGCACGCGGTGAACACCAGCCGTGTCGCGATGCAGGCTTTCTTGCGAACCGACGTTAGAGCGAAATCCGATCCAATTGCGCGGGCCTTGCCGTTCCGTCACGGCCCCCGGCTCTTCCCGTCATCGCCCAGCGTGTCCGCCCACCCATAGCCGCCGGTCCCACCACAGGTGACCGGGGCATGCTGGGCCAAGACGACTATGCGCAACTTAGCTGGATACCCCTCTAGCCAAACACCCGTTTGCCACGCTTCCAGGTTCCCACCACCACGCCTTCCAAAGGACGGCCATCGAACGGTGTGTTCTGCGCCTTGCCAGGAAGCCTGCCGGCCTCAACCTGCCATATGCGATCCGACTCGAACAGGCACAAGTCGGCGACCGCACCCTTGGTGATACGGCCCTGGTCGATCCCCAGCAACGACGCGGGCCTGGCTGTCAGAAGCTCGATTGCGGCCGGCATGGACAGCGCCCCATTGTGCACCTGGACCAAGGTGACCGCGAGTAACGTTGCGAGACCAGACCCGCCAGCCGATGCCAGCGCGAAGGGCAGGCGCTTGTCGTCAGCGTCGCGCGGTTGGTGGTCCGACGCCACGGCATCGATCGTGCCATCCGCGAGTGCCGCCACCACCGCACGCCGGTCGTGGTCTTTTCGCAACGGCGGCGACAGCTTCGAGTAGGTGCGAAAATCGCCGATCGAGGTCTCGTTCAGGTCGAAATAGGGCGGCGCCGTATCGCATGTCACCGCCAAGCCCGGCGTCTTTCGCGCGACGGATCAGCGCCAGGGCCTCGCCGGTCGACACATGGGCGAAATGCACCGCGCCACCGGTCAGCTCAGCGAGCCTGATGTCGCGTGCGACCATGATTGCCTCGGCTGCGGCGGGGATGCCGGGCAGGCCAAGCCGGGTCGCCTGCTCGCTTTCCGTGGCCAGCCGCCCATCGGCGAGGGACGGCTCCTCGGGATGCTGCACGATCCGCGCGCCGAAACCCCGCGCATAGGCCAGGGCGAGCCGCATCAGCCTGGCAGGGCCGATGGCGCGTGATCCATCGGTGAAGGCGATGGCTCCGGCCTCCCGCAGAAGGCCAAGTTCGGCCAGCTCTTCGCCGCGGCAGCCGCGGGTCACCGCGCCATAGGGCAGGATGGTCAGGCTGCCGATTGCGTTGCCCGTGGCGCGCAGAACTTGCACCAGAGCCGGATCGTCGATGGCCGGACTCGTATCGGGCAGGGCGGCCAAGGTCGTGATCCCGCCGGCAGCGGCGGCCAGCGCGGCTGATGCGATCGTTTCGCGGTATTCGAAACCCGGTTCACCCAGGGCGGCCCGCATGTCGACCAGGCCCGGGCACAGCACCGCACCCTCCGCCTGGATCACTTCGGCGCCGTCGGGCCGGCCAAGGGCTGGGCCGAAATCCGCGATCAGCCCGTCGCGCACCAGCAGGTCGCCGCGGACATCGACTCCGGCGCCCAGGATACGGGCGCCGACGAAAAGCGTGTCGGGAGTCATAATGCCCTAGGGCTCATTCCGGCCATGGTCCGCGCGACAGCGTATCGAGCACGGCCATACGCACGGCGACGCCCATTTCCACCTGTTCGCGGATCAGGCTGCGCAGCGGATCGTCGGCAACGGCACTGTCGATCTCGACGCCCCGGTTCATCGGGCCTGGATGCATCACCATAGCATCGGGCTTGGCATAGGCCAGCTTCTCCCGATCCAGACCATAAAACCGGAAATACTCCCGTGCACTGGGGACCTGGCCATGCGACATGCGCTCGCGCTGCAGGCGCAGCATCATCACGATGTCGGCGCCGGCCAGGCCGGTTGCCATATCGTGGAAGACGGTGACGCCAAGATCGGCGATCGCCTCGGGGATCAGCGTCGGCGGGCCGACCACGCGGACCTGGCAGCCCATCGTGGTCAGCAGATGGATGTTGGAGCGGGCAACGCGCGAGTGCGTCGATGTCGCCGCAGATCGCCACCGTCAGCCCGGCGATGCGCCCCTTGTGCCGCTTGATGGTCAGTGCATCCAGCAGCGCCTGGGTCGGGTGCTCGTGCGTCCCGTCGCCGGCGTTGATCACCGCGGCATCGACGATCTGCGCCAGCAGGTTTGGTGCGCCGGACTGGTCGTGGCGCACCACCAGCAGGTCGCAGTGCATCGCGTTCAGCGTCGTGGCGGTGTCGATCAGCGTCTCGCCCTTGTTGACCGAGGAGGTCGAGACCGACATGTTGATCACGTCCGCCCCCAGCCGCTTGCCGGCGAGCTCAAAGCTGGTGCGCGTGCGGGTGCTGTCTTCGAAGAACAGATTGATCAGTGTACGGCCACGCAGCAGGTCGCGTTGCGTCTTGCCGGACCGGTTGAGCAGCACATAGCTCTCCGCGAGGTCGAGCAACTGGCTGATCGCGGGCGGCTCCAGCCCCTCGATCGCCAGAAGATGCTTATGTCGGTAGTACACGCGGCTTGGTTGCAGCAACCTGCCCAAGGCGTCAACAGGGGACCGATGCAGGCGCTGATCCCGGAGCTACAAAACGAGGATGGCGGCCCGAAAGCCGCCAATCCTTCGTCCACTAACCTATTGTAGAGGCTGCTACCCCGGCTGCGGTGCCGGCGCCGCGCCGCCCGTCGGCGGCGTCGGAGCGGCCGGCCGGCCGGCGGTCGGCACCGAAGCGCGGCGCGACTCGGGCGCCGGCTCGTCCACGACCTTGCGGATCACCGGCTCGCCCCGCAGCACCGTGCGGATTTCATCGCCGGACAGCGTCTCATGCTCCAGCAGGCCGCGCGCCAGCCGGTGCAGTTCCTCGACATTCTCGGTCAGCAGCCGCCGAGCCTTGTTGTAGGCGCGGTCGATGATGTCCTTGATCTCGGCGTCGATCTCCCGCGCCGTCGCCTCCGACACGTTCTTGTTCTGCGTGACGGAGTGGCCCAGGAACACCTCCTGGCTGTTGTCGCCGTAGGCGATCATGCCGAGCTTGTCGGACATGCCCCATTCGGTGATCATCCGCCGGGCCTGGTCGGTCGCCATCTTGATGTCGCCGGCGGCGCCGTTGGAAACCTTGTCCGGCCCGAAGATGATTTCCTCCGCCGCGCGCCCGCCCATCGCCATGGTCAGTTCCGACAGCAGCTTGGACTTGGACTTCGAGTAGCGGTCACCCTCCGGCAGGCTCATGACCAGGCCCAGCGCACGGCCGCGCGGGATGATCGTCGCCTTGTGCACCGGATCGCATTCCGGCTCGTGCATGGCGCACAGCGCATGGCCTGACTCGTGATACGCGGTCATCCGCTTTTCGGCCTCGGACATGACCAGCGAGCGGCGTTCGGCGCCCATCATGACCTTGTCCTTGGCGGCTTCGAACTCCGCCATCGCCACGACCCGCTTGCCCAGACGAGCCGCCAGCAGGGCGCCTTCGTTCACCAGGTTCGCCAGATCGGCGCCCGAGAACCCTGGCGTGCCGCGAGCGATCACCTTCGGATCGACGTCGGACGCCAGCGGCACCTTGCGCATATGCACGCGCAGGATCTTCTCCCGCCCGTTCACGTCCGGGTTCGGCACCACCACCTGCCGGTCGAAGCGGCCAGGACGCAGCAGCGCCGGGTCCAGCACGTCGGGACGGTTGGTCGCGGCGATCAGGATGACGCCCTCGTTGGACTCGAAGCCGTCCATCTCGACCAGCATCTGGTTCAGCGTCTGCTCACGCTCATCGTTGCCGCCGCCCAGGCCGGCGCCGCGATGCCGCCCGACCGCGTCGATTTCGTCGATGAAGATGATGCAGGGCGCGTTCTTCTTGCCTTGCTCGAACATGTCGCGGACGCGGGACGCGCCGACGCCGACGAACATCTCCACGAAGTCGGAACCCGAGATGGTGAAGAACGGCACGTTCGCCTCACCCGCGATGGCGCGCGCCAGCAGGGTCTTGCCGGTGCCGGGAGGACCGACCAGCAGCACGCCCTTGGGGATCTTGCCGCCCAGGCGCTGGAACTTCTGCGGGTCCTTCAGGAACTCGACGATTTCCTGCAGTTCGCTCTTGGCCTCATCGATGCCGGCGACATCCTCGAACGTCACGCGCCCCTGCTTTTCCGTCAGCATGCGCGCTCGGCTTTTGCCAAAGCCCATCGCGCGGCCGCCGCCCGACTGCATCTGGCGCATGAAGAACACCCAGACGCCGATCAGCAGCAGCATCGGGAACCACGACAGCAGGTAATGCAGCAGCGGATTGACGTCGCTGTCTTCCGGCTTGGCGATGACCCGCACGTTCTTGTCGGTCAGCGTCTTCACCAGCGCGGGGTCTTCCGGTGTGTAGGTCTGGAACGTCCGCCCGTCGTTCAGCTGGCCGGATACCGTGCGCCCCTGGATCACCACGTCGCGCACCCGTCCGGCATTCACCTCGGTGATGAAGTCCGAATAGGCGATCTGCGTGGAGTTGGTGTGGCTGACGCCGGGCTGGAACAGGTTGAATAGCACCACGAGCAGCAGGGCGATGATCACCCACAGCGCGAGGTTGCGGCCGAAATTGCTCATATGACTTTGCTCACGTTCTCAGTCCGTATTAGGGCGCGCCACGCTACCGCCCGTTACACCAGCCCAGCATGACAGCCTTAACATAGTGTGTGGATCAGAAACCTACACCCCACGCTTTCGGATGATTGACCACGCATGGGAATCAGCCCTGTAACGCTGGCGGCCGGCAGTCGCGCTGGCATGATCATGTGGGCACGAAGCACGGCCCGGCCAACGGCTTTCGCGGACTGAACACGACCGACATCCCCGCTGAGGTTTTATCGATCGCATATCCTAAATGCGGCACCGCTGCCAGCATTTTGCCAAACCGGATGGCCGGCAGCGTACGCAGAACAGCCGATGGCAGGCAGGACTGCCGTCTGAACCGTGCCGCGTCCGGTCCAAGCTTGCCGATCATGGCTCCCGCCGGCGGTGCACACTCGGGCGATCAAACGGAAGCGCCCGTCCCAGACCGCATTTGGCCAGGCCGCCTCGGCGGCTGCGATCGAAGCTTCCTCGCGCACCATCAACAGACCGTCGCCAATCCGTCCGGCCGGCAGGATCCGCACGCCGGCCACGGTTGCCGGCCGCGGTCGCGCCGCAAGATCGGCGATTTGCGTCACGCTCGGTGCATATGCCGCGCCCGCGACGGTCTGCATCAGGCGCGCAAGCGCCTCGGCTCCGATCCGGCCGGGCGACAGCAGCGCAAAACCTTCCGGCCGGATTGTTACGCGGCTGGCCAGTTCGGCGGCGGTCGCGGCCTCCTCCGCGCGCGGAGGGTGCCGATCTCAAACGCAGCCGCGGTCAGCGGGCTATGTCGTCGTCCGCCAGGCGCCGCGAGACGATGCCGAAGCCGCGGCCGCAGCGCTCGCAGGTCCTGGTTCGACGGATCTTCGGCCCAGTCGATGCCGCGGTCGTGCAGCAACTGCCGCAACGCCTCCGGCCGAAAGGTCAACAGCGGACGCAGCAGGCGGACCCCGCCGTTTCCGGCACCGCCGGCATTGCCGCGAGGCCGTGCGTCATGCTGCCGCCGCAGCACCCGCATCGCCATCGTCTCCACCTGATCCGCCGCATGATGGCCAAGCAGCAGATGCAGCGAGCCGGCCTACCGGCAGGCGTCCGTCAAGCGCTGGTAGCGCATGATCCGCGCCCGTTCGGCCAGCGCTGGTCCGGGCGCAGGGCTGGTCAACGGCAGCAGAGTCGCCGCAATGCCCAGGCGGTCAAGCCGGCCGATGGTGATTCGCGCTTCCTCGGCCGAGTCGGACGCGTAGTCCGTGATCGACGACGAGCGCCCGCAAGGTCGCTGGCGGCGGCGGGCCCAGCGATCCGCTCAGAAGTGCCAGAGCCATGCTGTCGGCGCCACCGGACACCGCGACAGTCAGGGCGGGGCCTGGCTCGAACGGACCAAGCCGGTCCATCGCCTCGGCGAAGGCATCGTCCAGACGATATTCATCCGCGCTCGCCACCGTAGGCTCCGTAACACGAGGCGCTAAGAACAGCCGGCTTTCTGGGCTACCGCCGCGGCACCGTCCCGGATGTCCGGACGCGGCTGCGGGAATTCGTTCTGCAGCCGGGTCAGCGTGTCGCAGGCAGCCTTTTTCTCATTGATCGCCGACAACGAATTGGCCAGCCCGACCAGGGCGTCCTGGGCGTGGCTTCCCTTGCGCGACCGGTTGTAGGCATCGTCAAAGGCGATCGCGGCCTGCGCGTGCTGCCGCTCCCCCGACAACGCCTGAGCCAGCAGAAGCTGAGCGTCATAGGCGCGCGGCGACGTGCGGTTAGCCAGGACTTCCCGTGCGGCGGCTTCGGCCGACTGGTAATCATGATGAGCCAACGCCGCGTTGCCGTCCTGCAGAGCAAGCTCGGGGGTGCGAGGACCCGACGGGCGGGCTGCCTGCGGGGGAGGTGGCACCGCGGGCGCGCGACCTTGCCCCGCCTTGCGGTGGCGAAAGGCTGCCGGCGGCGGTCTGCCCGCCGGGAGGCACCCGCTTGCGGGTTGATCTGGAACGCCAGGTCATCGATCCGCTTGCCGAGATCGGCGCCCTGTCGCTGAAGCTGGTTCTGCGTTTCGTCGATCTGCCCGCGAAGCTGGCGCACCTGATCTTCCAGCGCATCCACCCGGGTCAGAAGCTGGGCGACGATATCACTGCCGCCGTACTGCGGCGGAGGCTGGGTGTGTAGACGGCTGTCGCGGCCCGCCGCCGCGCGCGGTTTGATCCTGCAGCGTCTTCAATTCCTGCCGAAGCTGGTAGATCTGGTTCTGCAACGCGATGCCCTCGCGGCTATCGATCTGGGCGCGGGCCGGCAGCAGTGACCCGGACCAGCGAGAAAAGGCTCGCCATCAGAACGGATCGAACGAAGGGCCGCATGCGGACTTCCTCTGAGTTGATGAGACGGCGTCGATCTCGCGCGGTTGCACGAGCGTCCCGTGGGATTGCCCAATAGCTTGCCAAACAACCGCGGCAACCTGATGGCAGATTCGATACGAAAAATCTGCCTTGCGGTGTCGACAGCCAGTATCTTCAATCCGCGGCAGATGCCGAGCGATGTAGGGCGGCAGGTTGAACGCGCCGACATGGATTTCCGGCGTCCAGTAGTTCGTCGTGCCCAGGATGCCTGCCTGTTCGGCCCGCGCGCGGATCAGCTCGACCGGCACCGCTGCCAGCGCGGCGTCCTTGGCCGCCCAGCCCAGGGTCATGAAGCCGCCGACATAGGTCGGCACCGCCGCGACATAGGCGGTCACATGAGGAAAGAAGTTGCGCCGGCGGGCGCTGGTTTCGCGCAGTTCATCCGCCTGCATGAACGGCACGCCGCACTGGTTCACCACCAAGCCGCGCGCCGTCAGGATACGCGCGCAGTTGTGGTAGAAGTCATCGGTGAACAGGACCTCGCCCACGCCGATGGGGTCGGTGGAATCGACGATGATCGACGTCGAACGATGCATCCGGCGCGCGCTTCACATAATCGATCCCGTCGCCGACGATGACTTCGGCGCGCGGGTCGGTCCAGGCATCCCCGGCGATGCTCGGGCAGGAACTGCTTCGACAGCCGGATGACCTCGCCGTCGATCTCCACCATCACCGCGCGCTTCACGCTGCTGTGCTGCAGCACCCGCCGCAGCACGCCGCCATCACCGGCGCCGATGATCAGCACACGTCTCCGGCGCCCATGCGCCAGCAGCGGCACATGGGTCAGCATCTCCTGGTAGACGAACTCGTCGCGCCTCGGTGATCTGGATGACGCCGTCCAGCACCATGACCCGGCCGTGCGATGCGCTTTCGAAAATCACGATGTCCTGGAAGTCGCTTTGCACCCGCGCCAGCTCGCGCTTCACCCGGAAGCGCTGTCCCCAGTCCGGGTAGAGCGTCTCGTTGATCCAGCAATCGGTTGCCATCACTGCCTCCCACCGCCACCGGACATTACACGCGCCAACGGCCCGGGCGCTGGGCCCGGGCCGTCGTATGATCAACCGCCCGTCTCGCCGTTCAGGCGATCAGGCCGCGCCGCTGCTCGCCCAGATTGATCGACTGCAGGCTGGAACGCCGCCTTCAGCGCCGGCAGCCCGTGATACGGATTGCAGGCGCCGCACATGAAGATGTCGATCGCCGCGAAATCGCGCTCCGGCCAGGTGTGGATCGAGATATGGCTCTCCGCCAGCACCAGCACGCCGCTGACACCGCCATTCGGCGAGAAGTGGTGGAAATGCCCGTGCAGGATCGTCGCGCCGGCCGCTTCCGCCGCCTGACGCAGGGCACGGTCGATATGATGCGGATCGCAAAGGTTGGAGGCGCCCCAAAGGTCGACCAGCAGATGCATGCCGGCAAACTTCACGCCGTCCTTCTGGACGAAATAGTCCTTCTGGACTTCCGTGCCCTCGACTTCCACGAGTGTCCGCTCAGCGTCGGACGTCATCTGGTTGCTGCTCGGAAGTTCCGAGACCATCCCCAGTGGGCTGAGTGCGTTCATCGCGTACCCCTTCCTACCAGTAGACGGCCTGTTGGATCGTACGCGCGAAAGCGCCCACGATCCCCTGGGGCCAAGGCGGCGAAACATGACCATTGGGGGGGCGCCATGCAAGCCCCTTCTCCGCCTGCGCGGAAGAAAACGCGGACGTATTCACCGCGTGGTTCAATGCGCCGGCGCCGTGCCATGCAGGGCTTGCAGGTTCGCCGACAGCGCTTCGGCCAGGCTCGCTTCCTGCTTGGCTCGCTGGAGATCGCCGGTTCCGCGAACCGGTTCAGCCGTGAGCAGGTGGAACATGTCCGCGAGGGCTCCCGCGCCGAGCCGACTATCGTATTTTTGGCGCAGCGTCATCAGCGCGGTATCGTCACCGGCCCGTGCCGCCGCGGTGGTCAGACGCAGCAGCGTTCGGGCCTGGCCATCATCCAAGCCGCCGTCCGGCGGCAGCGCGGTGGCGGCATAAGCCGACCACGCCTGTTCCGCCGCCGGCCAATCCTGCGCTTGCTCCAGGATCGTCGCGCGAGCCTCGTTCGCCGCCGGCGTGCCGATCGCGGTCAGCGTCGCCGCCGCCGCCGCCGGATTACCGCCACGCGCCATGGCGTGCGCCCGGAGCAACGCGCGCTTCTCGGTCAGATCGGGCGGCAGACCAGGGCCCTCGGATGCGTCGAGTGCCGCGAGGGCACCGGCCTCGTCCATCTCCCGCGAAGTCAAGCGCCGCCAAGGTCGCTCCGAACCGAGCCTTGCCGCCGACCGAGGCGGTCGATCGTCATGAGTTTCTCAAGCACCGGCTTGGCACGCTCCGGCAGGTCCAAAGCCAGCAGCCGGTCCGCCAATTGCTCTTCCAGCGCCGGGTCGCCGCCGTTCGCCGGCATCAGGTCGGCGTTCTCATCGACGGCCGAAACGACATCGATGGGTGTCATCTGTTGCAGATCGTGGCCGGTGAGCATGTTGGCAAAGGCTTGCTTCAACCGGTCGTGCACGGCAGCCTGCCTGGTCGGGAAAATCGGTTTCAGCTTGTCGCAAGGTCGACAACGCGACCCGCCATGATCCGGACTGCCCACGCAGTTCGGCGATGCGCTCGCGTAACGCAAGCTCCCGCTGATCGCCGCGCCAGACGTAAATCAGCTTGTCGAGCGCATCGGCGGCCTGTGACGCATCGATCTTGTGGGATGCCAGCCGCAGTTCCACGGCACGGGTCGCCGCGCGCGCCCGATCGAACCGGTCGTGTCCGGCCGCCAGCTCGTCCAGCAAGGCCAAGGCCTGATCGGTATGGCCCTCGGCTTGTTGTTGCAGTGCCCGGGCGTAATCCAGCCGGTGGTCGTCCTTGCGCTGGGCCAGCAACTGCGCCGCGGCTGTGACCTTGCCACCCTGGATCATGGTCTCGATGATCAGCGGCAGGATCTGGTCGGCGATCGGCTTCGGATAGAGCAGGGCCAACGGCGCCGTGCTCGCGAAAATCGCCGCGGCGCTGGGCGATCCCTCGTCCAGCATCGCCTGCCGCACCGCCCGCCACAGGGCGATGTCGTCAGTCCCCGTCAGTCGCGGATCGTTGATCCCCTCGGCGTCGGCCGGGCGGCCGGCGAGCAATGCGGCAACGGCCTTCAAGGCGGTCACGTCAGCCGAGGCCGCCTGCCGCGGATCTTGCTCCGCGGCGACGTCAAGCAAACTTTCCGCCTCCGCCGCCATGCCAAGCGCAATCATGCTCTGCGCGACGGCCCGCCGCTTTGGCCCTCTCGCCTGCGGCTGTGCGGCGGCGGCATCGGCGATCTGTCGCTTCATCAATTGCATCAGCGGTGCCGCCGGAACGGTGGAGAAATTCAGCCGCCTGGTCAGGTGCGCCGCCTGCATCAACGCCTCGGTGTCGGCAGTCGTGGGGGAGACGGCCAAGCCACCGGCGCCGCCGCTGAGGATAAAGCCGGTCGGGACGACCTTCAGCACGATCGTGTCCGACAGCGGTTCGACAACGACCCCCAGTCCCGTCGCGCGCAGGACGAATTCAGTCGTGCGGCGGGTGGTTGCAACGCCTTGCCCGGGACGCCGCTGCGTTCCAACCAGCAGGGTAGCGCCGGTATCAGGATCAGCCATGCTGATCACGTCGCCGGGTTGTTCGGCGCCGAGGCTCATGGCGCCGTCGACAGAAGTGGCGACAATCGGCTGCGTCTTGGCGGCCGCCGCCAGGCCGGCGATGCGCCAGCCCTGCGGCGTCTGGAACAATGCGATCGAGACGCCAGGCGGAACCGGAAGTCGCAGAAGCGTGCCGTTCGGTAGCAATTGCACCGTTGTTTGCCCAAAAACCGGGTCAGCACGCAGTGCAGCCATATCCACCGGCCGACGCTCGTCGAAGACGACAAAGGTTCTGCCGCCGCGCTGGAAGACCGCCGCGCCTGTCGTGTTGGCGAACGGCACCAGGAAAGCTGATCCCTCGAGACCCTTCGGCAGCTTGGTGCGCCGCGCCAGCAGGCCGAGGGCAGAAGCTGTCTCCGGCATGACATCACGCCCGGGCGGCGCCGGCTGTATTGCCTCCAGCGCTGGCTCGTCTGGAGCGTCCGCCGGGCCGGATGGTGACGGGAGAGGCTGGGTCGTCACTGCCCGTGGAGCCTCTCCCGTCGCTGGTTGCGTTGCCGGGAGAGGCTTGGCGCCGTTCTTCGCCTCGCCATTCGGCTGGCCGGAGGGCGGCACTGGATGCGTCGCGCCCCGTCCGCCAAGTTCCGGCGATCGGACCATTGTCAAATTTATTGGGGACGGTGGTGCCGGCTTCGCTGGCTTATCCACTCCGCTGCGTGGCGCCGCCGTACTCGCTTGGCTTGGCGTGGCGACAGGCGGATCCAGAATGTCGAAGGCAATATGGCCGGAGATTATCGTCGGGTGGATTGAGGTGCCCGGTGCGACGATGAGTTCGACCGTAGGCCCGTCGGTTGCGATGGAAACGACATTTCGTGGAGGCAACGGCGCCCGGTCCAGCGTGATCGCGTCGTTGAAACGCACCACGACGTGGTTACCGACCCGATCAAGCTTGAAGGTTGGCTTTCCGCCGACGTCGACGACGATCCGCCCAAGGCGCGCAAAGTTACTGGCGTGGATGGCGGTGATCTCGGGTTCGGCGCCAAATGCCGCCTGTAACAGGACGCCCAAGGCAGCCAGAACGGCGGCGATCGCAGTGCTTCGTGCCGACCCTGCACGCATCATTCGAAACTGGCCATCAATTTGTCGATGTCGGACTGATCCATCGCCTGGTCCGGCAGTTGCGGGCCATTGAGCAGGTCGGCATCGGTCACGACATGATCGACCGAATGGTCGACGACATGCGTGATGCCGGGGCCGAAGGTGTTGATGATGTGAGCGACCTTTCCCTCGATCGTTTTCAGTGTAGTCACGATCTTGGTAATCCGCTGCCCGGTGATGTCCTGGAAGCTGCACGCTTCATAGATGCGGGTCGTTGCATCCTGCAGCCTGGCGGCTTGATCATCGCCAACCGTAGCGGCGACCTCATCAAGGGTTTCGCAAACTTCCAGGATGGCATGCGTGGCCTGCGCGGTGTGACCGACGATCGCATCAAGCTCGTCTGTCGCGAACGGAATGTCGTGGCCGGTAATGTCATCCACGCGCAAGGCGGCGATCTCGGTCTTGGCGGTTGCGATGGTTCGCGCGAGTTCCTCGACCTCCTGCAGCAGGGACGCTTCCTTCGCGGTCAGGTCATCGCTCATCGTTGTCAGCACAGCACGTACGACCTCCACGATCATTTCGGGTTGCAGATCTGGCTGACGGGCCCGGATCGCGGCAAGCTTCGCCTTCAGCGCTTCGGTGCCGAGAAGTCCGGTATTGGTGGTGACATCAAGCATGACCGAGCACTTTCTCGATCTTGCCCTTGAGAGTTTCGGCATTGAACGGCTTGACTATGTAGTTGGAGACTCCGGCGGCTTTTGCGGCCACGACGTTCTCCGTCTTGCTTTCAGCGGTTATCATGATGAACGGCACTGCCTTGAGGCGATTATCGGCGCGGACTTCCTGCAGCAGTTGCAGGCCGGTCATCGGCGCCATATTCCAGTCGCTGATGACCAGGCCGAAATTACCGCCACGCAGTTTGGCCAACGCCTCGGCGCCATCCGACGCTTCCTCTACATTGTTGAATTCGATCTGCTTCAGCAGGTTGCGAATGATCCGCAGCATCGTCTTGTAATCATCCACGATAAGAACGTTCATGGATCTGTCGATCGCCATCCTAGGTCTCCTTCATTTCCGGCTTTCATCCACCAAGCGGATTAGGCTTCATGCCCAGTCCCGGGGTAAATGAAGCGTCGTGACCGGTCCTCATTTGAGCCAGTTCGGACGTCACATCGCGTGCCTTGTCGGGTCCCATCGCCGCCATCACGGCGGCTGCCTTGCTGTCCTTCATGCGATCCAGCAGTTGCAGCAGGACGGGCATCGACAGTTCGTTGAAAATCGCCGCTGCCTCTTTCGGCTTCATGGCCTCGTACAGCTTGACCATGGCCTGCCAGCCGGCGTCTTCCTTCTGCTTCTGCGCCGCGTCGAGGCCCTCAAGCTTATGTTGCAGCGCCTGCAGTTCGCTGACCCGCACCGCCAGCTTCTGCTCTGCCGCGGACAGCACCGATTCACGCGCTGAGACGGTGCTCTCGCGCGTGTCAATCTCCTTCCGGCGTTGCCGCAGCTCCTGAAGGATGGCCCTTTCACTGTCGCTGACCGGCGCCCGGCCTTCGCTTGCAGTCGGGATTTCGGGCTGCGGAGACGTGCTTGCGTGGGATGCGGCTTCTGGCGACGCGCCTGTTGCGGTGATGGGATGCGCAGGATCACCCCGTGACGGATCGGCTGGCGGTGGAGAGAGCGGCGGGGAATTCCCTGGCGCCGGTTTGGCGTGTTCCTTATCCGCGCTCGCTGCATTGGCCGCGGCAACCATCGCGGTTTCCGGGTGACGTCCATCTGTCAGGGCCGCCTGCAGCAGCACACCGGACTTCACCACGAGCAGCACTGAAATGGTTGCGATGGTAACCGGCAACAGGCGTGGAGCGGGAAGTCTGATCATCATCGCGCCAATCGAAGCGCTTGCAGCAGGCTCTTTTCCGCCGGGCTGCGACTTGCTGGAAACTGAGATACTGATCGCCTCGGCGGGTGCCGACACCGCCGTCGGCTCCATGGTCAATGGACGAGCGCTCCGCACCAGGGCATCGAGCCGATCGGCCAGGCGGTCGCCGCGTTCTGTCAGGAACGACAGGTCGTCTTTCAACGAGACGGAGGCCTCGATCTGTTTTTCGATGAGCCGACCCGCCCCGTCCGCGGCGGAGCGCAACCGCTCTATGCCGCTCTCGGCCTGGCGGGTGCTGGCATTGAAGCCGGCCACCAGCGACTCCAAGGCGCCGCGATCGCGCCGCAGAACCCCCAGCGCGCGTTCCAGCCGGACCGCCTGGAACAAGGTCGCCATCAGCAGCAGGAGAAGAAAGAGTTCAAGTATCCATTCCATGTCAGCTATCGTGCCGAGCAAAAGTTAAGAATTGATGAGCGTCAGGCGCGATCGATCTGCGGGTTGCGGGAAATTGCGGTCTCTATCTTCACCGCCATATTGTTGTTCTTCTGGCCGATGCGGCCTTCGAACATCACGACCGAGCCGCAACGCACCTGCACTGACGCGCCCTGGGCGGTGTTCAGCATCAGGCGCTGGCCTGGCCGCAGGGCGATCACGTCGGATAGCCGCATACTGCACTCGTCCAGCACGATCGATAGTTCCACCTCGGTGGTCCAAAGCTGTTCGGCGAGATGGGTCTCCCAAATCGAATCCCGGCCGAACTTCTCTCCCATGAACTGCTGCAGCAGCAGTTCGCGGACGGGTTCCAGCGTGGCATAGGGCAGCAGCAGCTCTAGCCGGCCGCCACGGTCCTCCATGTCGATCCGCAGGCGGGCGAGGATCGCCGCGTTGGACAGGCGGCTGATGGTGGCGAAGCGGGGATTGACCTCCAATCGCTCAAACCGGAAGGTCACCGGGCACAGCGGGTCAAAGCTGGTGGAAAGATCCGCCAGAACAACCTGGATCAGCCGTTCGACCAGCGTGCGTTCGATGGTGGTGTAGGGCCGCCCCTCTATCCGCATCGCCGCGGTGCCGCGCCGGCCGCCCAGCAGCACGTCGACGATGGAGTAGATCATCGCCGAGTCGATGACCATCAGCCCGTGGTTGTCCCATTCCTCCGCCTTGAAGACTGCGAGCATGGCGGGCAGGGGAATCGAGTTCAGGTAGTCGCCGAAGCGCAAAGAAATGATGTTATCGATGCCGACTTCGACGTTGTCCGAGGTGAAGTTGCGCAGGCTGGTCGACATGATGCGGACCAGGCGATCGAAGACGATCTCCAGCATCGGCAGGCGTTCGTAGGAGATCAGACCGGAACTGATGATCTTCTGCATGCCGGTGCGCGCTTCGCCTGAAGCGGGTCCGGCATCGAAGCCCAGGAGATTGTCGATTTCCGCCTGGTTCAGCTCGCGCGCCGGCAGTCCCGCGTCCGCGCCGGCGAGCGCGTCCGCTGCCACGCCCCAGGCGGCGGCGAGTTCTTCCTCGGTCTGTTCGGGCGTCTCGCTCATTGCACCAGCATCTGGATGAACAGGATGTCGTTGACCTTCGCCGGCGCGACGGCGGCGTTGGCGCGCACCAGCAATTCTTCCCGCAGCCGATAGGTTCCGGCGGAACCGCGTAGTTCCTCGGGCCGCATCTCGCGAAGATAGGTCTGGAAGATGTCCTGCAAGCGCGGCATGGCCGCCTTCACCTTCTCCACATCCTCGGGCTTCGGCACTTCAATTCGAAGGCCCACCTTGACGTAGGTGGGTTTGTGGGTGCCGTTCAGATTGGCAATCATTTCCGGCACGTCGACATAGCTTGGCGGCACTGGTTTCGCGGGTTCCGCCGCGGTTGCCTCATGCTTGTTCATGCCCAGCAGATGCGGCAGAACGCCGCTGAACCAGAGGCCGGCGCCAACCAGTATGAGCAGCACTGGGACCGCAATCAGGATGAGTTTACTCTTGCCGAATTTCTTCACCGGCGTATCGGTGGCCTGGTCGATGTCCTGCGGCTTTGGCGGGGCGGAACTCATGCTCGTCAAGCTGGCAGACAAGCGTTAAGGAAACGTTATCACCATCGGGCCGTCCTTGCTGTGCGGCTGAATCTGCCGGCCGGCAAATCCTGCCGAGGCATTCACCGCTGCCAAGACGCCTGGTGCGAGAAAAAGCATTGTTTTGGGGACACATTCCTGACCTGGAACGGTGGCACGCGGCTTGCGAAGCAGGGTGCAAAATTGCCCGGACGCCCGATGGACATCACCACTTCGCTCGCCGCTTCCCGCCTGATCGCGCAACAACGCGCGATGGATGTGACGGCCAATAACATCGCCAACGCGAGCACGCCTGGCTACCGGACCGAGCGTGTGCAGTTCAGCGACTGGATCGACCAGCAAACCGGCACGGCCGCGCCCCCGGGTGGGCGTACGATCACCTATACGCAGGATCGTGCAACCTGGCGGGAGCAGACGCCGGGGACCTTGACCCATACCGCCAACACGTTCGATCTCGCGCTGACTGGCGAGGGCTACTTTACCGTCAGTACCAAGGCTGGGCCGCGACTGACACGCGACGGCCGCTTCGGCCCAACGCCGGATGGCACCTTGGCGGACAGCAGCGGTAATCCGGTACTGGATATCGCTGGCAAGCCGATTCAGCTTTCGCTCGCCGATACCCAGTTCGCCATTTCCGGCGATGGGTCGATCACCTCGGAAAGCGGGCAGATCGGCAAGATCGGCGTGGTTCAGCCAACCGATCCAATGCGGCTCCGGGCCGAGGGGGCAACGAACTTTGCCTCCGACGCTCCGACACAGCCTGTCGCCGCGCCAGGCATTGTGCAGGGAGCGATCGAGCAGTCGAGCGTTCAGTCGGTGACGGAAGTGACGCGCATGATGAACGATCTGCGGCAGTTCCAATTCGTCACCCAGATGGTTCAGGCAGAGAGTGACCGGCAGCAGAACGCGATCGAGAAGTTATTGCCGCAAGGCTCGTAGTAGACCGCGCCAGTGACAAGCGGCGATTCTCAAGACGCCTCGTGCCGAACCGGCTCATCAGAAGACGCCACAGGAGACCGAATACATGCGTTCGCTCGATATCGCCGGCACCGGAATGCAAGCCCAGCAGACCAACGTCGAGGTCATTTCGAACAATATGGCCAACATGACGACCACCGGCTTCAAGCGCCGCCGGGCTGAGTTTCAGGATCTGATCTACCAGAACCAGCGGCGGGTCGGGTCGAATAGCTCCGATAGCGGAACTATCGTGCCATCCGGCGCACAGGTCGGTCTGGGTGTGAGGACGGCGGCAATCTACCCGATCAATGAGCAGGGCAATCTGCAGCAGACCTCGAACACGCTGGATCTGGCGATCCAGGGCAACGGTTATTTCCAGGTTACCCTGCCGAGTGGAGAGACCGCCTATACCCGCGACGGCACATTCGGCCTGGGCGCTGACGGCACAATCGTCACCGCCGACGGCTATACGGTTCAGCCAGGTTTGCAGATCCCGCCCGCGGCGACCGGCGTAACGATCAACACGTCGGGCCAGGTGCAGGTGACCCTGGCTGGTCAGACCACCCCACAGACAATCGGGCAATTGCAAATCGCCAACTTCCCGAATCCAGCCGGCCTCGACTCGCAGGGCAGCAACCTGGCCCTGCAGACAGCGGCGTCTGGCGCCCCGGTCACCGGCAATCCGAACACCACCGGGTTCGGCTCGACGATGCAGGGGTTTATCGAAACCTCCAACGTCAACGTCGTGAGCGAGGTCACCAATCTGATCACCGCGCAGCGTGCCTATGAGATGAACAGCAAGGTGATTTCCTCCAGCGACGAGATGATGTCGACCTTGACCAACCTGCGGTGATGCGATGCGCCTCCTGATCCTTCTGCTCGGCCTGCTGGCGGCGGGCCAAGCCAATGCGTCGGCGCTGCGGACGATGACCACGCTGCATGCACCGAACGTCTACCTGCGCGACCTGTTCGACGATGCCGGCCGCAACGCCGATCAGTTGCTGGGTCCCGGGCCGGAACCCGGCGGCCGCATCATCGTTGAAGCCGCCCAACTGAATGCCATCGCTCGCCAATTCGGCGTTGCCTGGCGCTCGGTATCGCCGGCCGACCGTGCCGTCCTGGAATGGCCCGGACGGCCACTGCGGCGGGAGGACGCGATCGAGGCGGCCCGCATCGCCATCACCGCCGCCGGCGCGCCGGCAGACTTCGACATCGAGATTCCCAGCTTCTCGCCGCCGCTCGTTCCGTTCGATGCGGCGGCCGTCCCCACCGTCTCGCAACTCGACTACGACAGCGACACCGGCCGCTTCACGGCGATGCTTTCGGTGACGGGAGAAGGGATGAACCCGATTAACGTCCGCATCAGCGGGCGCGCCGAGGAAATGGCGGACGCACCCGTCGCATCCACCCGATTGCTGCCGGAAACCCTGCTGCGCGCCGACGACGTCCACATCGCCCGTGTGCGTGCCTCTCAGCTGCGCACCGAGATCGCCAGGTCGGTCGACCAGATCGTCGGCATGGAGCTGCGCCGGCCGGTACCGGCGGGCCAGCCGCTGCGGCTAGCCGACCTGGTCCGGCCCGCGTTGGTGCAACGGGGCGCCACCGTGAAGGTGCTGCTCGAGGCCTCCGGCCTGTCGGTCAGCGGGCAGGCCGTGGCCATCGAGGCGGGCGCCGAGGGCGAACGCATCCGCGTGCAGAACCTGAATTCGCGTGCGCTTCTGACTGCGCAAGTGATCGGTCCGGGCTTGGTCAGGGTCACACCGGATGCGCCTCCCGCATTGCCCAGCGCAACTGTGCGATACAATCAGAGCGTAGCTCCGCAATGACGGCTCGAGCGAGGAAGGTTCGGGCGTTTGCGGGCGTCATGCTGGGCACGCTTCTGTTGAGCGGTTGCGGCAACCTCAGCCGTCTCTCGGAGGTCGGGCGCGACCCCAAGATGACCCAGACGTCGGACCCGACAAAGGATCCTGCCTGGCGCCCGGTGTCGATGCCGATGCCGGCCACCCAGCCTTCGCCGAACGAAGCGAATGCGCTGTGGCGATCCGGATCACGTGCGTTCTTCAAGGATCAGCGTGCCGCCCAGGTTGGCGACATCGTCACCGTGCTGGTCAAGATGAACGACGCCGCAAACCTGAAAAACGGCACCACGGCGACCCGTAACAGCACCGAATTGGCCGGCATGCCAAATTTCTTTGGCCTTGAAACCATGCTGCCAAAGGCGATCACGCCGTCCACGGTGGTCACGCTTAACAGCGGCAACAACAATACCGGCACCGGCCAGATCCAACGCAACGAGGCGGTGACCTTGCGGCTCGCCGGCATCGTCACCCAGGTGCTGCCAAACGGCAACCTCGTCATCGCCGCGCGCCAGGAGTTCCTCGTCAACAGCGAGCTGCGGGAGTTGCAGGTGACCGGGGTGATCCGGCCGCAGGATATCGCGTCGGACAACACCGTCCTGCACGATCGCATGGCGGAAGCCCGCATCGCCTACGGCGGCAAGGGGCAGCTGACCGATCTGCAACGCGCCCGCTGGGGTCAGCAGATGATCGATATCCTGATGCCGTTCTAAAACAGGAGCCGTGCCGCCGTTCCAGCGAGCACAAAAGCTTGTTGATTGCCGCCGAACGTCTGGACTCTCGACGTCGAGCCCCTATAAGGCAGCCTTCCCGATAGCAGACGTATCGCCAAGGGCGTGCCCAGATGCCTGACGACACGCTTTCCCCAGAACCGGGCGCGGCGCCTAGGGTTGAGACGTCCACCAAGGCGCCGCCGGCTCCAACGGTCGCGCCCGAGGAAACCGCCCGGCGGTTACGCCTCTTGCCACTGTCCCTGCTCGCCGTCGTGGTTGGGATCGTCACTGGTTTCGGCGCCGTGGTGTTTCGCGGCCTGATCGGCCTTATTCATAACATCTTCTTTCTCGGGCAATTCTCGTTCGCCTACGATTTTGAGCAGCTTCACGCCGGCCAATCCCTGGGGCCCAGCGATCATCCTTGTGCCCGTCATCGGTGGCATCGGCGTAACCTGGATCGTCTCCACATTCGCGCCCGAGGCGAAAGGCCACGGCGTGCCCGAAGTCATGGACGCGATCTATTATCAGCAGGGCATCATCCGGCCCGTCGTGGCCGTGGTGAAATCCCTTGCTTCGGCCATGGCGATCGGCACCGGCGCCGCGGTCGGACGTGAGGGACCCATCATTCAGATCGGGTCGGCGCTCGGGTCCACCTTGGGACAGATCATCCGGATGCAGGCTGGTCAGCGCATCACGTTGGTCGCGGCCGGCGCCGGAGCCGGCATCGCCTCCACCTTCAATACGCCAATTGGCGGTGTTCTATTCGCGACCGAGTTGATGCTGCCCGAGATCAGCGTCAACACGTTCCTGCCCGTGGCGGTGGCGACCGGCACGGCGACCTTCATCGGCAGGCTGTTTTTCGGCGACCAGCCAGCCTTCAACGTACCCAGTAATCTGGCAGCGGTCCCGAATGACATCAGCACGGCGTTGACGCTGGTTCTCTACGCCGTGCTCGGGGCGCTGTCAGGCGTCGCGGCGGCGGCCTTTATCCGCAGTTTGCATTGGCTCGAAGACGGCTTCGATCTCATCCCCGGCCGCTACGTCCGTCACATACTGGGTATGCTGCTCGTCGGTGGGCTGATGTACCTGCTTTGGGTGAAGGCCGGGCACTATTACATTGAGGGCGTCGGCTACTCGTCTATCCAGGCCATGCTGCACAACCAGCTTGCGGGGGCAGGGTTCCTGCTGATCCTGTTCGTCTGCAAGTTGCTGGCAACCTCTGTCAGCCTGGGGTCGGGGTCATCGGGCGGGATCTTCTCGCCGTCGTTGTTCATGGGCGCGGCTCTTGGCGCTGCCTTCGCCTCGGTCGTGCAGGCTCTGTTTCCCGGCGCTCCCGTCAGCGGGCCTGCCTTCGCCATGGTCGGGATGGGTGCGATGGTCGGCGGCGGCACCGGCGCGGCAATGACCGCCGTGACGATGATTTTCGAAATGACTCGCGACTATGAAATTGTCCTGCCGATGATCCTGGCGGTCGCCTTGGCACTCGGCGTCCGGCGCATGCTGTCGAACGAAAACATCTACACCATGAAGCTGGTTCGCCGTGGCCACCCGATCCCGAAAGCGCTGCACGCCAACATGTTCCTGGTCCGCAGCGCCGCCGAGATCATGGAGCGCGACGTGCTCGTGTTGGACGAAGCAACACCGTTCTCCCAATTTTTGAAGCTGGCGGCCGAAGAGGGGGGTTTGCGCCACGTCGTCGTAACCAGCCATGGCAAGGTGTTGGGGGGGCTACGCGTGAACACCGACCTGCGCCGCACACTGGGAGTTGCCGCCACCGACGTGCGGCTTGGCGATCTCGTGCAGCCACGATTTACCATCGTGGGAGAAACCGAAGTCGCTTTCGACGTCATCACCACGATGTGGAACCGGAATGCTACGATGGCGATCGTGGTCAGCCGCGACGGCGGCACGGAACGCGTGCTGGGGGTCATGACCAAGGAGCACGTGGCCGACACCGTCGCCCGCAGTGTCCAGATCTATCCCGGTTGATGTTCCGTCTGCGGGCGAAAGGAGAAAACACCATGCCTGTCCAGCTTCCGGCGGTGGCTTGGCCCACTGAACTGGTGGAAGCAGGCCCGTCGGAGGATCCGACCATCCTGCTTGCCGCCGCCGTCAAAATCGGCTCGGCGTCACACCGTGTCCAGGCGGTCAGGGTCAATTCGGACACTTTTGCAATCGATTATCGTGCCGAGCTGGGGGAGGACGGTTACGGTGACTATCAGCTTGAGGAAATGCTGGATGAGCTGACGTTCTTCGATGACATCGACAAATCCGTCTTGGTGCCCTTGGCCGGTGCCTATTACGTAATCTGGATGATGCCGTTCACCGATGGGGAACGAACATGACGGCTCAGGCAGGTCACGCGGTCATGGCAGGTCGGTCAGCATTTTAAGATGAAGTGCCCGCTTTTACGCCGCCCGGCGACAGACGCACCGTCCGCCGTCGAGTGACTTCAAGGACGGGGACGGCGCGAGGTCATGCGGTCACTTCGTATTCGCGGCCGGCTCGGCCGTTGAGGCGGGTGGGGTTGCCGCTGCGGGTGCGGTCGTCGTGCTGGACGCGCGCGTAGAGGCCGAGGCTCCCTGTTTTTTCGCTGATACGTGCGTGACCTGGCCGCGGATCTCGCCGCCGGGATTGGCCGCGGTGTGAACGTTCACATAAACTTTACCCGTCCGTAGATCCTTTGCCTGGTCGTCGGTCAGCGTGACCGTTCCCATCACCGGACTGGTCGGGTTCTTGCCGCCGATCGGCGCGAGGACGCCGGCGTTTTCCTTGCGCGTCGCAGGGCCATGGAAATGCGCTGCCGTGGCCGGGCCGCTCAGCCCATCGAAGGTCAGCGTATAAGTCAGCACCTTGGTTGTTGTGTCGTATGTGGCATCCAATTTACCGGTCCCCTTGCTGTCGGTCTTCGGGACCTCTCTCGCCCCGGTCAGGCGCGCCGTGTAGCTGACGGTCGCCGCCGACGCCGTCGATACCAGGGCGACCGCGAATGCGGTTGCCAGAAAGCCTCTACGAAACATGATAGTCCCCCAATGCGGATGTGGCACCTTGGCGAGCGGCCAGGGCGGCAACGGCTTGTCGACAGCCGCCACTATCGCCACGGTATCCCATGGAAAGGAGGATACAACCATGCCCCCGCCGCTTGGGCCGGAGGTCGATGCGACCCCACGCCCTCTGCCCGCCCGAATTCCTATCCGCGGCACTCACGTCATGCTCGAGCCACTGCACCGACGCCATGCCGAAGAGCTTTGGCAAGCGGCGCAAGGCGCGGATGAGAGTTGGACGTACCTCGGCAACGGTCCGTTCGCCTCGGCTGACGCCATGGCACGCGCTGTCGCCGACCTCGCCGCGGCGCACGAGCCGATGTTCTGGGCGGTTCGGCCGATGACCACCGGCATCGCCTCGGGTTGGTTGGCATTCGCCGATATCCAGCCGAAGAATGCGGCGATCGAGCTTGGCAATATCTGGTTTAGCCCGCGCCTGCAGCGCACCCGCGCCGCGACCGAGGCGATCTTTCTGATGTTGCGGCTGGCCGCCGACGACCTGGGCTACCGGCGGCTGGTGTGGAAGTGTAACGCCCTGAACGCACCGTCCCGCCGCGCCGCAGAGCGGCTGGGCTTCACCTATGAGGGCCGCCACCGCATGCACATGATCGTCAAGGGCCGGCAACGCGACACCGATTGGTACAGCATCATCGGCGACGAATGGCCGCGCTGCCGCGATGCACTGCTGGCTTGGCTCGACCCCGCCAACTTCGCCTCCGACGGCACCGCCCTGCACGGATTGGCCGAACTGCGAAGCCGCCTCGCATGAACGGGTCCAGCCTGTTGCCGTGGCGCCGCCCACGGTTGAGCGTGATCGTGCTGCACGGTGTGATCGCAACGCGGGTCGGGATGTTGAACGCGGACACCGCCCGCCCGCTGATCGAGAAAGCCTTTGCCGCCGCCGGCCGCCGCCCGGTGATCCTCGACATCGAAAGCCCAGGCGGCTCCCCGGTGCAATCCGACCTGATCGCCACGATGATCCGCAGCCACGCGGACCGCGCCGGCGTGCGGGTTCACGCGGTGATCCGGGAAGTCGGCGCCTCCGGCGGCTATTGGCTGGCCTGCGCGGCGGACGAAATTCACGCCAATCCCATGAGCATCATTGGTTCCATCGGCGTCGTCGGCGGCGGGTTCGGCTTTCCCGACCTGCTCAGCCGCTTCGGCATCCAGCGGCGCCTGTATACCGCCGGGCGCAACAAGGCCCGCCTGGATCCGTTCAGCCCGGAGAAGCCCGAGGACGTCACCTTCGTCAAGGACCTGATGGACAAGCTGCATCAGCGCTTCAAAGCATGGGTTCGCGCCAGGCGGGGCCAGCGTCTGCGGGCGGATGACGACACGCTGTTCGATGGCGGCTTTGTGCTTGGGGAGCAGGCCCTGGCCCTCGGCTTGATCGACGGGTTCGACACGGTCGACGACCTGGTTCGCCACCTCGGCGGCGATCGTGCCCGTCCGCGCCGCTTCGCCCCCAGGCGCCAGGGTCTGCTGGCTCGCTTGCCTCGGCTGAGCGTGGAAGTCGTGCTAGATGCGCTGGAAGACCGGGCGTGGCGCAGTTTCCTGAGGTAAAGCCCGGCAACAGGGAGAAGACATCATGCGCGCCGCTGTATTCCGCCAAGGCAAGATCGTCGTCGATACGCTGCCCGATCCGCGGCCGGTCGAAGGCCAGGTGCTGGTCCGCACCTGTGCCTGCGGCATCTGCGGCTCCGACCTGCACGCCGCAAAGCATACGGCGCAGTTCGTCAACTTGGCGAAGCGGGCCAGCAATCGCTGGGCGATGGATGCCGATCGCGATGTGGTATTCGGCCATGAGTTCTGCTGTGAGGTCGTCGACTATGGCCCACGCACGCCGGCCGCGTCTGGCGCCCGGCACATTGGTCTGCTCGATGCCGATGACCCTGGCGGGCGAGACCGTGCAGGGCATCGGCTACTCCAACGACATCGCCGGCGGCTTCGCCCAGTTCATGCCGCTGGCTGACAGGCTGCTGCTGCCGGTGCCGAACGGCCTGCCCGCCGCACACGCGGCGCTGACCGAGCCGATCGCGGTCGGCTGGCACGCCGTGCAGAACGCGCGTCTGTCGCCCGAAGACCTGCCCCTGGTGATCGGCTGCGGCCCGGTCGGGCTGGCGGTCATCGCCGGATTGGTGATCCGCGACATCCACCCGATCGTCGCCGCCGACTTTTCCCCCGCCCGCCGCGCGCTCGCACTGAAGATGGGCGCCGACATCGTCATCGATCCCGCCACGGTGTCCCCCTACGAGACCTGGCGGCAGACCGCGACGCCGGAGGGATACGATGGCAGCCGTTACGCGCAACTATTCGGGCTGGGACCGAAGCTGCGTCCGGCGGTAATCTTCGAGTGCGTCGGCGTGCCGGGCGTCATCCAGCAGCTGATGGAAGGCGCGCCGCCGTCAGCCCGCATCGTCGTGGTTGGCGTTTGCATGGAAACCGACCGGTTCGAGCCGTTCTTCGGCATCGTCAAACAGCTCAATGTCCAGTTCGTGCTGGCTTATACCGGGCAGGAGTTCGCCGAGAGCCTGCACCACATCGCCGAGGGCAAGGTCGATGTCACACCGCTTATCACCGGCACCGTGGGACTCTCCGGGGTGAACGAGGCCTTCGCCGAACTGGCCAACCCCGAACGCCACGCCAAGGTTATGGTCGACCCGTGGCTCTGACGCATCGCGAACCAACAATGGCTTTCGCGGTCACGGCTTGAGCGCGCTGACCTCGGCGATGTACATGATGTCGCCGGTGGCCACCTCGGGATCGCCGGGACCATCCATCGCCACGATGTGCCCATTCCCCTGCCGAACGATCCAGCAAGCCTGTGTGTCGGCCGCTCGTTCGGCTTCCGCGATCACGTCCTTTGGCACGTCGTGCCACAAGGCCTCATCCAGGATTTTGATCCGATCCATGACGCTCTCCCACTTGAACTGCATGTCTATTGCGTATCGAACGCACCCGGCCTGCGCCGGTTGCGGATGACCGGCTGAGGCGTTCAGCCGCGCCCGATCCAAGGCATCTTAGTAGCCATGATGGTGACGAACTGTATGTTCGATTCCAGCGGCAGGTTGGCCATGAAGGCCACCTGCTGGCCGACATGGTTCACGTCCATCCGCGGCTCCACCGCCATCTGCCCGTGCGGCTGCATCTGCCCGTTGGTCGACCGCGCCGTCATCGGCGTCGCCGCGTTGCCGATGTCGACCTGGCTGGAGCAGATATTGAACTGTCTTCCGTCCAGCGCGATCGACTTCGTCAGCCCGGTCACCGCATGCTTTGTCGAGGTATAGGCAACCGATCCCGGCCGCGGGTTATGCGCCGAAATTGAACCGTTGTTGATGATCCGGCCGCCTTGCGGTTCCTGATCGCGCATCATGCGAAATGCGGCGTTGGCGCACAGGAACATGGCATCGAGGTTCACCGCGCAGACGCGGCGCCACATCTCAAAGGTGAAGTCGCCGAAATTCGTCGTGGGCACGTTACCGCCGGCGTTGTTGAACAGCGTGTCCAGCCGGGCGAAGGTGGTCTTGACCTTGGCGAACAGTGCCGTCAACCTGTTCCGGGTCAGTGACGTCGGTTGGCACCACAAGCGGGTTGCCGCCTTTCGCCAGGCCGGCGGTTTCCTCCAGCGCGTCCTTCCTGCGGCCGACGAGCGCCACCGACCAGCCATCTGCCAGCAAGGCCAAAGCCGATGCCTGCCCGATCCCGCTACCCGCGCCGGTGATGACGGCGACACGATCTGTCATTGAGTAATTCTCCCCCAGGTGTGAACGGTGCGCCATTCTGGACCGTGGTTGTCCGCGCGGGAAGATGGTGCGAGATTGGCCGAGGGAGAACGCCCATGGCACGCTTCGCCGCGATCGGTCTGGATCATCGGCATGTCTACGACCTGACGGCCGGCCTGCTCGCCGCCGGTGCCACCTGCGTCGGGCATGATCCGGAGACGACGGACCCCCGGGTCCTGGCCGGATTTCGTAAACGCTTCCCCGATGTCCCGGCGATGGCGCGCGAGCGCCTGCTGGATGATCCGTCAATCGACTTCATCGTGCTAAGCGCGGTGCCGCGGGACCGGGCCGGCCTGGCGATCGAGGCGATGCGCCGCGGCAAGGACGTGATGGTGGACAAGCCCGGGGTGACCACGCCGGAGCAGCTCGCCGCCGTTGAGGCAGCGGTGCGGGAGACCAACCGGATCTGGTCGATCTGCCTGGGCCGGCTGACCTCACCTTCGGTGCAGGCCGCCCTGGCGGTGGTTCGCTCCGGTGAGCTCGGCCAGCTCGTGCATCTGACCAGCCTGGCGCCCCACCGGCTGAACCGGGCGCTGCGGCCAGCCTGGTTCTTCGAGCGCGACGCATATGGCGGCATCATCAACGATATCGGCATCCACTCGATCGACCAGTTCCTCGCCTTCGCCGAGGCGTCCGACGCCATCATCGCCGCCAGCACGATCGGCAACTTTGGCACGCCGCCCGTCGGGTTCGAGGACTTTGCCGAAATCAGCCTGCGCACCGACCGCGTGATGGGGATCGCTGCGACTGGACTGGTTCACTCCGGATGGTTTGCCAGACTGGGGCGACGGGCGGTTGTTCCTTGTCGGTACCGAGGGCACGCTGGAGCTGCGCAAGAACCTCGATATCGAGGGCAGGGCCGGCGGCGACCACATGTTCGTGGCGAACAAGCATCGGACACGCTACCAGGATTGCAATGCGTTGCCGGTCGATTACTATGGTGATTTCCTGAATGATGTGCGGAACCGCTCCGACCGGATGATGGAGGGGGGCAGGTATTCGCGGTTTGCCGGCTGGCGCTGCAGTGTCAGGCGACGGCGGTGCGGTTTGCGCCTGCTATCGATTAGTAAAGTTGAAGGCGCATTGGAACCGGTCCATAGTGAATTCCATCTTCACGAAGTATTCCGCGTCTGCTCCAACCTGTTGCGGGTTAAGCCGGGCTCCAATGCCAGCGGATGGAGGGAGTGGATACTTTAGGCTTGAGGTTGGTGCTATGCTGCAAATCCATGTCGTGAAAGTATCAGACCGTGGTCAAAACTAGCAGGCTTTAGCGCGACGCCGAGGCGGCGGCGTAAGCGGTTACTCTCTAACCACGATCTCCGTTAGCCCCATCTCTAGCACCTGGTGCAAATCGGCCAGCGCCAGCGCCACACAGCCCTCGGTCGGCGAGAAATCCGCTTGTGCGACATGCAGGAAGATCGCCGACCCACGCCCGGGCCGGACCGGATGATCATTCCACCCAAGCACGCCGATGATGTCATACAGCGCGTCCTCGCGCCACAGCGCCTCCGTGCTCGCGCCTATCGGCAAACGGACCGGCCGGTTGTAGGCGGCATGCCCCGGATCGTCGCACCATCCATCCGACGGCGCGAGAGGCTGCACCGCGACGAGGCTGACCGGCGCCTGGACTCGGTCCGGACGATACAGCACCCGGCGCAGCGGTAGCACACCAGCGGGTGTCGCGCCGTCACCCTCGCGCTTGTCGGTCCTGACGCCACCGCGTCCAAGTGCCGCGCGGAACGTTTCGCCGCACAAGGTGAAGGCGCCATCTGGTGTAACCATCGCCGGCACCGGCATCGGCGGAGGGCCTCGTCGCTGTATCGTCCATTTGCGCCGGACCTGGGCGCCTGGCAAGCGGAGAGTCAAATACGGACTTTTGACGGCAGGGTGCCGCCAGGGCCACGCGTTTCTGGGCGCAAGCAGAGGGTGGCAAAATTCTGCTCGCACTCGCGGGCGGGCGGGCAGAACCGACGTCATGCTGGCCCGTTTTGTCCTGACACGCCGAGGAGAGCACCATGTCAGCACATCCCCTCCGGTACCACCGGATCCGACCAAAAGCGGGTCCCAAGGACGCCGGCAAGACAACAGTTACCGAAGTCCCAAAATCCGACACGCCTGATGGGAACCTTGCCGAGCAGGGTCGCGCGGGAAACACCAAGCAAAACACGACGAACAAGGGCTTTCAGCAGGACCGTTGAACATGGCAAAGGGAGACAATTCCGGGAGATTTGGCGGCCCCGGCAGCAGCCACCAGGACCGCGAGCACCCGGGCAAGAACCACCAGCCGACAGGGAAAAAGGGCGGTGGCGCAAAATCCGGTACGGCCCCACCGCCAGGTGCTGCAACCAATTCCGCCGAAAGTTGCCTGTCGGGTGGTGGTGGCGAGCGCGACAGTCATCATACCCACACCGATAAGCGGCTTAACGGATGCTCGGCGCCCTTAAGTTCAGAAGGCGCCGCGCCTAAACTGCGTCCAGTTTGAGACCAGTGGTTTCCGTCTGCTCACGGGCAAGGGCAGCGGCATCAGTCGGCGTCTTTGGCCGAAGAAGCGGACTACGGTTTCCAGACTGGACGCGGTTTAGCTTTGTGCCAGGCGCACCTTGGTCGCTACCGGACCAGCATCGCCTTCCTCTTCGACGTAGTGCACGGCATCCCCAGGTTTGAGCGAAATGAAATCCGCGTTGGTTACACTGTCCCGGTGAAAATACAGCTGTGATCCAACGTTGTTCAGAATGAAACCGTGGTCTGCATCAGGCAAATCTGTGCAACCTGGCCCAAAAGCGCCGAACCACTCGGCGGCGTGGGGTCCTGCACAGGTCTCGACTTGTATGACTGAAGCTGCCGTTCGGCGGCCTGAAAAGCCTGACGCAGCGATGTATGGATGTCTGCCTGAGCGAAACGATCTTTCACATGATGCGGCGCACGTGATACCGCCAGATCACGTCCTGGTACCGACAAGATGATGTGCACATGGTACACATTTCCGGTCCGGTGCTGGTTGTGCAGAGCTTCAACCGAAACCCGGCATCCGATCAGATGGGCATAACGGGTTGCCAGTTTCTCGACGTGCCGGCGGATCTCGGCCTCGACAGCTTCGGAAGGCGGCGTGTTGTGGAAGGCAATGTCCAGAGGTCGATCCATGACGGGTCCTCCTTAAAACCGTAACGTTGCGGCGGCCAAAACCTGGCGCGGCAACCGTGCGCGCGGCAGCGCGAATGCGCGGCCGCCGTTGCGCAGCGTCAGCACCGCGGCGAGGTTGAGCAGATCTTCGTCGTCAGGGCCTGGCGTTCCGTGCGCAACCACTTGCCCGTCCGCGGTTATGTTTCCCCACAGTGATTCGTCCTGCGCAACGATCACCGTGTCGATCCGCCCTTCGCGCGCAGCCAGCAGGATCTCCTCGAGCCGGATTGCGACCGTCGGCTCTGCCGAGCCGAGCCGGGCATTGCCGATAACTGCTATGGCCTCAATCTCGACGAGGAGGTCGGGCGTGAACAGTGCCGCGACGCCGATAAGTGTGCCTGGGGCGAGCAGCGTGACGCCGAGCTTCTTCAGCGCGCGGGCGCGGCCTTCCTGCACGAGCGACATCTTGTCGAGGCTCCAGTCGGCAATGTAGGTGGTCAGTTTCGCGACATTATCGGGTGTGCCGCCGGCCTCGGCAACGGCAGCGGCAACGTTGAGGAACACTGTTCTACCTGCGCGGCTAGGTCACCTTCGCCGACTAGGTTCCCGTCGGCATCCCAGGCGACCTGGCCCGCCATGAACACGAGCTTCGATCCGCTGGCGATCGCCACCTGCTGGAAGAACTCGACCTTCGGCAGCGATTCGGGAGTAGTCAGGGTGATAGGCATGCTGATTCTTTCTTTCGGTTGACGTGTTAGGGGTTGTGGATGACTCGGGATCCATCTGACCCGCGTCGCTTCCCCCGTTCGCCGGACACTGCGGTGTGGGGTCAGACGTCAGGGGTTAAGTCGTCGCCTCCTTCTCGGTCGAAGTGCGGGTTAGGCAGTGCCTGCGAAGACGGCGAGGAGTGCGGCGCCAGCGGCGAGGAAGGGTGACGGCGGCGGCGTGCCCGGGCACGTGGTGATTGAGCAGCGTCAGGTACGTGTCGGCGACGGTCCAATACTGGCCCTAATTTCGGGAACCGGCCTGCCCCGCCCATGGCGCCTATATTCGTGATGATCTCACCACAGTGTGAAATGAGAGGACTCCTGGTAGTCCCACGGTTGTCTAAGCCTGCTGTTCTTCCAGGAGTCCGTGGTGTCATTGTCGCAAGACGGCGCGTTCTTGTCATGCCCTGGTCCGGTTGACCTGGGCGTTCTGCTTCCGCACCTGGCCGGGGTGATCATCGAGGAGGTCACGGCGGCGGCCGGGCTGCTGCTCCTGGCGGCCAGGGCGAGGGCCGCCACGGCGGCCTGCCCGGCGTGCGGCACGGTGTCGGGCCAGGTCCACAGCCGTTATCCCAGGACGCTGGCCGACGCCGCCATCGGCGGGCGGCAGGCGGTGATCCTGCTGACGGCCCGGCGGTTCTTCTGCACGTCCACCGCCTGCAAGGCCAGGACGTTCGCCGAGCAGGTCGACGGCCTGACCAGCCGCTACGCGCGGAAGACGCCGCTGCTGGCCGGCGTGCTCGGCAGCATCGCGGTCGCGCTCGCCGGGCGGGCAGGATCCCGGCTGGCCTCCGGCCTGGCCGTCCCGGCGTCCCGGCAGGTCATGCTCCGGCTGGTCATGGCCATTCCCGACCCTGCGGCAGCGTCGCCGCGAGTAGCCGGGGTCGACGACTTCGCGATCCGGCGCGGCCAGCACTACGGCACGCTGATCACCGACATCGAGACCGGCGCCCCGCTGGACCTCCTCGAAGGCCGCGACGCCCAGCCCCTGGCCGACTGGCTGGCCGCCCACCCCGGCGTCGAGGTCATCTGCCGGGACCGCGCCGGCTCGTATGCGGACGGAGCCAGAACCGGGGTACCGGACGCGGTCCAGGTCGCCGACCGCTTCCACCTGTGGCAGAACCTGGCCAAAGCAGTCGAGAAGTGCGTCGCCGCCCACCGCGCCTGCCTGGCCGCACCGCCACCTGCCCTGGCGGAAGAGCAGGCCACGGCCCCGCCGGAACCGGAGGCCGCCGCGCAGCCCGATCCCACGGGGAAGTACGCCGAGCGCACCCGCCGACACCACGAACTGGTCCACGGGCTGCGCGCCGAAGGGCGCGGGCTGCGGGAGATCGCCCGCCACCTGGGGCTGGGGCCTGCATTCGGTCCAGCGGGCCGACCGCGCCGCGACCTGGCAGGAACTCGTCGACGGACGGTGGAAGGGAGCGCGCCCCAGCAAGCTCGACCCGTTCAAGGCCTACCTCGACCAGCACGACGACGGCGCCCGCGGCAGCATCCGGCGCCTGTTCCTCGAGATCCAGGCCTTCGGCTACGACGGCAGCTACCCCGTCGTCCGCGACTACCTCCACGGGCACCGCCCCGCCAGGCAGCCGCTCCCGCCCGCCCCGCCCACCGTCCGCGACGTCACGAACTGGCTCACCCGGCGCCCGGACGCACTGGCCGACGAGGAGAAACCGAAGCTCAAGGCCGTCCTGGGGATCGCTGCCCCGAACTCCAGGCCACATCGGACCTGGTCTGGGGCTTCGCGGCCATGATCACCGAGCTGGCCCGCCAAGGACCTGCCGCAGTGGATGGCCGCCGCCCGCGAGGCAGAGCTGCCCGGCATCTCGTCGTTCGCCAAGGGCCTGGAGCAGGACCTCGACGCCGTCACCAACGGCCTGACCATGAACTGGAGCTCCGGCCCGGTCGAAGGCCGCGTGAACCACATTAAGATGATCAAGCGCCAGATGTTCGGCCTGCGCAGGCCTGTCTCTCCTCCGCAAGCGCGTCCTGCTCACTGCCAAGCGCTAGCCGCAGCCGGGTCGTTCACGAAATTAGGGCCAGATCCCAGAACTCGCGAACAAAATCAGACGGCGCTGACATCTTCTCCCAAATCAGGACGATCAGCAGGGAGCCAAGCTGATCCATGCCATAACCATCGCGCGGAACAGACGTTGTAAGAGATACGAAGGTGTAGAGCTGATGGGATTACTTCCGAACCGGAAGCAGTGCGGCGCGATCGGCGAACTGGTGGCGTTACCGCCGGCGCAAGATGTGAGCCGCTGAGGCTGTCGGACGACCGAGGTCAGGTGCGATCGGCGACAGCGGTGTCGAACGCCGGGAGACGGGCCAGGTCGAGCCGGGCACCGAGGGACTCGAATGCGCTCCGCGCGGCCTGCAGCTCGCCCTGAGCGCGGCTCCGTTCGCCTCGTGCATGGAGGGCGCGGGCGAGCAACGCTCGGGCGCGGGCGCGTTCGTACGGTGCGTTGGCATCGCGCCAGAGATCCGCGCTCCGGCGAAGGCACTCGGCGGCACCGGCGGCGTCACCGTCCGCGAGCAGCACCGCGCCCTGGGCGGTGTCCGCCGCGGCGCGGATCGCCGGGCTCGCGAACGCGTCCGCGAGCCCGGCGAGCTCGGCGACGGCCGATCGCGCCGTCGCGAGGTCGTCGCCGGCGAGTGCGATCTCGACCTGGGCGGGGAGCAGTCGCGCCCAGCCTGAGCTTGTTGCGGCTGGCCGGGCACAAGCGTCCGGCAAGCCGATGGCTCGGAGACCTTTGGGTGTGGATGGCACGAATCAGCCGGGTTAGCAATATGATGAGTTGAAAGGCAGACAGA
>CAWISS010000016.1:0-378255 GCA_963838815.1 uncultured Alphaproteobacteria bacterium
TCGAGTGGAACACGCAGATGCTGACTGGGCCGGAGCCGCCGGAGACTGCAATTACCCCGTCCGAGGTCCAACTTGATCGCCAGCAGACCGAGGAACTGCGGCAACTTCTGTCGATTGGCTACGTCCGTGGCATCCACACGCTGCTCAAGTCGATCGAGCAGCAAGAACCCGAGAAAGCGCCTCGTGTTGCACAATTGCTGCGGTTCATCACCGACTTCCAACTAGAGCAGTTCCGCGAGGCGCTCGGTTCAGAGATAGAAGCGGAGTGAATAATACGCCTCGGAGCATCATCCTGGTCGTGGATGACAGCCCGGGCACGCTTGGTATGCTGAACGAGAACTCTCGAGATCGCCGGCTTCACGGTGTTGGTCGCACAATCTGGCCAGTCGGCGTTGGACCTGGTCGATCGGGTCACGCCTGATATCGTGCTGATGGATGCACTCATGCCGGGCCTCGATGGGTTCGAGACGTGCCGCCGCATGAAGCTGAAGCCGGGCCTTTCGGCGGAGCCGATCGTATTCATGACCGGGCTGACCGACACCGAGCATGTGATCCGGGGTCTAGAGGCGGGCGGCGTTGACTATGTAACGAAGCCGGTGTCACCCAATGAGGTCGTTGCTCGGATTGGCGTACACCTCGCAAGCGCTCGGCTGACCCGCAGCGCCCATCTGGCGCTGGATACGGCCGGGCGCTACCTGATCGCGGTCAACCGCGGCGGGCGGGTTCTGTGGACAACGCCTCAGGCAATGGCGTTGATCGAGAAGGCGGGTGGGAGCGGGATTACAGCGGTGCCGGCACCAATCACCGCTTGGTTGCGCGCCTGCATGGAGGGTCAGACTAGATCCCGTGCCGCCAGTATCATAGTGAAACTGGATGGCGGGGTTGAGAGCTTACAGCTGTCCTATATCGGGCAGGTTGGCCCGGATGAACTCTTGTTGCGGGTTGTCGTGTCGGGCGGCGGTGATGAAAGAGCGTTGCTGCGCAACCAGTTGTTGCTGACCTCCCGTGAGGCCGAGGTGCTGCTTTGGCTTAGCCGCGGCAAGTCCAACCGCGATATCGCGGCGATCTTGGGCTTAAGCCCCCGGACGGTGAACAAGCACCTTGAACTCATGTTTGAGAAACTTGACGTTGAAAACCGGGCATCCGCGACAGCACTCGCAGTAACGGCGTTACAGGTTACTTGATAGAGATGGACGGTGCTTCGCCCAAGTTGGCATCAGACAGCCGCGTCAATCCTTTCGGCCAGCTCAAGACTTTGGGCACCACACCGGAATGGCCGCAGCCTATCCTGGGGCTGTGATCGACCCAACAAGGGCGGTACCATTCTGGCTGCGGATCATCAATGAATTGCAAAACCGCTGGATCCAAGACGAAGTGTCTGACACGTGCCGGCGTGGTGCATGGATCGGATGTATAGCCGCAACAACCCCCTCCCATTTTAGGGTCAGGCAATGCGGACATAGCTCGGGTGTCCCAAGTCCAGCGTGCGGCAGTGTGTTGCATGGATATTCCACAAAATTTATCAAACATTTATGGTGTTGCTACGATAGGTGTTGCGCCAAAAAATCCGAGATTCTATTCCGTCAAGTTTCGAACAAAGAATGAGCTCCAGAATTGTTCGGCGATTGACCTACTGAAATTATTTAGTTTCTGCTCTTCCGGATTGGCGGATCCATGCACCACATTCCGTGCTGCTCGCTGCCGCTTGGTCATGCCACGCATCTCAGCGTGGTGTACGGATCCAATGGTGTATGCGCAGCAACCCCAACCCCATTTGGGGTCAGACGATGCGGACATAGTTCGGGCGTCCGAAGTCCAGCATGCTGTAGAGGGCATGCACAGCCACCTCGACTTCTGTCACCCGACATTCGTCTATACGTGAGAGTAGCCATCGCCGATCACTTGCTTCCATTGCACAATGGCTGCCTCGACTTTCGCGCGTCTGTTGTAACTGGAGGCCTTCTGCCAAGCCATGCGGCCCTTCTTGGCGATGCATTGGAGGTGACGATCTCGCTGGGTCGGTGCAGTTTCAGCCGTTCCGCTCAGCACCGCCGTGCGGCGCGGCGGCACAATCACTGCCGCTTCAGGGTGACGGTCGGCAACGCTAGCGTAAACACCATCCTAGTCATAGGCGCCATCAGCGGTGACCGAGCCCAGCGAGCCGGTGAGCTGATCGAGCAAGGGGCCAACCTGAGCCGCGTCGTCGACCTCTTTGCTGGTCAACACCACAGCGACAATCTGACCGGTATTGGCATCCACACCAAGGTGCAGCTTCCGCCACGACCGATACCTCCTGGTGCCATGCTTCTCGACCAGCCATTAGCCCGCACCGCACAGCTTCAGGCCGGTGCTGTCCACTGTTGCCAGCGCCAACGTTGTTGGGCTGCGGCCGTGGCACGGCCCGCGTCGCAGAGCGACGGCTGAGTGTCGTGTGGTCCGGCACGCGCAGCGTCAGGCCGAGCAGGCTGATGATCGAGCCGATCAACCCTTCAGCTTGTCGATAGGCGAGCCGGAACACAGCGCGCAGCGGCAGCGCTGTCAGGATTGACAACGGCGAATACCAAGGCTTGGCCGCCTCGGGTCGTGCGTGGGGCCGCTGCCCAGGCTGCCACCACCTCATCAGTGAACCACACGGTCAGGCTGCCGCGCTGACATGAGCCGGCCTCACAGGCGGACTAGTTCGTGACCTTGTGCTGCTGTCGCGGGATGTGGTGGCGGCGATTTTGGTTCAGCTTGAATGGCACGACAGGCATCCGGGATTAGAAACGGGTGCCCTTCCTACGCCATCTGGCTTTCCAGCATCAACGAGCTGATCCATGTACCACGCTGGCCCTCGACGCCAGAACGAGGCGGTCGAGAAAAGCGTGCCTGTTTTTCTCACAACTGGTTGCGAGTTTCGACCGACGTTGGCGGAGCGTCTTCAAAGGGTCTTTGGCGTACTTGACGGTCTGGATTGTCCCCGCACAGCACCTCAATGCGCTTGGCGTCTCCGGATGTATCAAGGTGTTTGAAGCACCTGCCGATCGGCTTGGCCCCGCGAGAATGATACGTCGTGGAGGTCTCGGAATGTTTATACCGTTCGACGTTCTCCGCGCTTGCGTTGCCGAAAGAGGCATGACATACGCAAAAAGCGCATATGGGCTATCTTCTCGTGCCTGATCAATTCCATGTTTGCCGCTTCGGATAGTGTTGACTTCGCCTGAAGACCCGAAATCGGGATGATGGTCGGCCGCGACTAAACGCCGGCTTTATCCGGACCCAGCGACAACGCGGGGGACGCCGGAGCTTCGCGTATCGGCTATACGTTTCTACATAAGAACTAAATGCCGGGAGCGAAACTCATGGCACTGTCCAAACGGACTGCAAGCACGATACCTTGGTGGAAAGAGCCAACCAGGGATCAGTGGATGGCGTGGATAGCCGCCTGGTTGGGTTGGACGCTGGACGCGTTCGACTTCACCATCTTTCTGCTGATCATGGTGCCGATCGCCTAGGAGTTTAATGTCCCGCTGGTCGAGGTGACCGCGGTGTTCACCGTCACGCTCTGGCTCCGTCTTGTCGGCGCAACCGCCTCCGGCTGGCTCGCCGACCGAATTGGCCGCAAAAAACCGCTGATGATTTCTATTCTATGGTATTCAGCCTGCAATTTCATCGCCGGCTTCTCGCCGACTTTCCTATTCTTGTTCATCTTCCGCGCGTTGCTCGGTGTTGGTATGGGGGCGGAATGGCCTGCCGGCGCCGCACTCGCGATGGAGACGTGGCCGATACGCTCACGCGGATTGATGAGCGGCCTCTTGCAAGGATCGTGGGGAATCGGATTCCTGTTGTCCAGTGTTGTGTATGCCTTGCTCTATGACGCAATCGGCTGGCGGGGCCTGCTTTGGATCGGCGTGCTGCCGGCGCTCGCCGTGCTGTGGATCCGAAAGAACGTCAAGGAGCCGGAGGTCTGGGTAAAGAACCGCGCCATCCAGCGCGAGGAGAATCAGGAAGTTCGCGTGCCGCTGCTGCGCATCTTTCGCCGCAAGATGATCGGCAACACAATGACCGCGTGTCTATGGATGGCCAGCGGTTTTGTCGTTTACTACTCGACATTCGGTATGTTCGCCACGCACCTGCAACGTGACATGCACTTCAGCCCCGCGCTGGTTGCCTTGCCGGTCGCGCTGTCCAACATCACGGGCTTCGTGGCGAGCGGATTCTGGGGCTTGGTCGCGGACCGGTTGGGCCGCCGCTGGGCGATGATCATTCCAGCTATGATCGGTCTTTTCATCGTGCCATTCTATCTGCTCACGTCCGACTACACTCTGACGGTCGCTGCTTTTACGCTGCAAGGATTCTTCTTCGGTGGCATGTATGGACAAAATCCCAGCTACCTGACCGAACGCTTCCCGACGGAAATCCGCGCGACCGCGGCAGGTTTTTGCTATCATCAAGGGGCGATCTGGGCTGGCCTTGCGGCGCCGATCCTAACCTGGTTCGCCGCCGGTCAACCAACTGGTTTCGTGATTCCAATGCTCGTGGCACAGTTCGCCGCGGCGCTCGTCTTCATCGTCGCCTTGCTGCTAGGGCCCGAGACAAAGGGAAAGGCGCTGTTGGCGGAGTTGGACGGGGTTCCCTTGGTGGCGGCGGCCGTCCACCACTGATCCGTCGGGTATCTCCGTTGCAGTACCTCCTGGCAGACGCCGGTCGAACACAATCCCGGCTGATTTTGGGCTTGGTATACATTGGCCGGCTAGCAACTAAGCGCTCCATCTATTGCCGCAGTCTATAGGCCAAAGTGGAAACAAAGGGAGGGCGGGAGCAACCACCTCCAACTTCAATCGGGAGCAAACACGGCCAGGCAGGCATTTACCGGTGCGGCTGTGACAAAGTCAGAGGCGGCGACGCTATAGCGGAATTAGCTTCTCGTTGGACAAACGCCACTACGCCGACCTCGCCGGTTTTGTCCCTTTCGCACCCCGCCCGGGCCGTACACGGTCTAGAAGGTCAACATGGCAGAAGTAGTCTTGGCTGGCGGATCAACAACCGCGGTCGGCTTTGTGCTGGGACGCAAACTCGACAGCATACCGTTCGGCGCCTACCACATGTCGATAATCGCTGTGCTCGCCCTTGTCGGCTTTATCGAGGGCTATGATCTGGTGATCACCGGCTCGCTGCTCGTGCTAGCAAAGGAGCCGCTGCATCTCACGGGGTCAGACATCCGCTGGCTCGCCGTCGGTCCGACTTTGATGCTGTGCCTTGGCGGCTTCGCCTTCTCAGCCATATCCGACCATTGGAGCCGCAAAACCGTGATGCTGATCGGCGTGGTCGCCACCACGTTTTTGACGTTGTTAATCCCGCTGGTGCAAACCGCCGAACAGCTGATCATCCTGCGTCTGCTGACGGACTCGGCGCGGGTGGTGCTGTCTCAGCGGCGTTCCCGATCGCCGCCGAGTTAATGCCGGCGCAGCACCGGCGCACCTATGGCGCGATCTATGAGATGGCGCTTGCCGGCGCCTTCACAATGGTGCCGTTCATCGCCTTTCTGCTCGCTGGCAACCCGGACGCCTTTCGTCTCCTGGCACTGCCGGGCGGGCTGGCGATAACCGTCGTGCCGGTGCTGGTTTACTTTGTCATTCCCGAGAGCCCGCGCTGGCATTTGCGCAAAGGCCAGCCGCGGGCTGCTGTCAACGTTGTCAACCGGATCATCCGGCGGAGCGGCGACCGCGTACCGCCGCTGACGGTGGAGGCGCTCGGCGACGAGCGGCAAATCGCCGGCGAGCAACTTCCACCCTATTGGGCGTTATTTCGCCAGGGCCAGCTGCGCTGGACCACGGTCGGTATTCTGAGCGGCGTCTGCGCCGGCACCGCTTATTTTCTGATTTCGGTTCTGCTGCCAAAGGCGCTGGTCGAGCAAGGTGCTGCCGTCTCGCTGAGCTTTGGACTGAGTTCGCTGGTGTTCCTCGCGAGCATCCCGGGAAAGGGCTTCACCGGCTTTCTGATGGAGATCATCGGACGGCGCTGGACAATCGCGTATGCACTGGCGGGATCGCTCCCCGGCCTTGTTCTGATGCTGATGGCGCACCGGGCGGGGGAATATGCAATGGTCGTGATGGTCACCGGAGCGCTGATCACCGGCTTTACCGTGCTGTCCGCCTTCACCGCTGTCCGCGTCTACCTGTCCGAACAATTCCCGACTTCGCTGCGCGGCCGGGGACACATCTTTGGCGAGTCGTTCGGGCGGCTCTTCGCTGGCGTCCTGGCGCCCTTTTTCATGGAACCGCACACGGGCTCGCCGGCGATCTTCTTCGGCACCATTTTGGTGGTGGTGGCAATTGGCGCCTTTATTCCGCTGCTGTTCGGCCGGGAGACAGTTGGCCAACTGGAGACTGTCAGCGCACGGACGCTCGTCGTGGTCTGACCATACCTCGTCGTGCCGGTTCTGTTGCAAGTTTGTAGCGGCTGACCGTTGGTGCGTGTTGCGTGTGTGTGGTGCGTCTTGTTGGCGGGGCGGGTGTCGCTGCTGTGTGTCTTTGCGCGCCCTTCTTTCTCCCGCCGCCCCGCCTCCTCCCTCCCCCCCCTCCTTCCCCCCCCGCGCCCCCCCGCCCCGCCCCCCCCCCCCCCCCCCCCGCCCCCCGCGCGACGCGCCCCCCCCGGCCCCCCGGCCCCCCGCCCGCGACACGCCGCCGGCACACCCACCCGCCCACGAGCCCCCGCGCCCCCGAACCGCGACCAGCCGCGCCCCCGGGGCAGGCGACGGAGAAGGGCCGGCGGGGGGGGGGCGCGCCCGCGGGGGGGGGGTGACTGACCGGGTAGATCCGTGGCATGACCAAGCGGCAGCAAGCAGCACGGGTACGGCAAGATCAGCCTTTCAAAGGCCGGCAGTCCACCGCCGAGGTGATCCTGTGGGCGATCAGATCCTATCTGATGTTCCCGATCAGCTATCGGGGTATTGAGCTCATGCTGCTGGATCGTAGCGTGCTGGTCGACCACTCCACCATTTTCCGCTGGATCCAGGTCTATGCCGCCGAGTTGGAGAAGCGGATCCGCCCGTATCTGCGCCTGAGCAACGGCTCCTGGCGAGTGGATGAGACCTGGATACTGTCGGCGAATTCTGGTGCAGCCGTCTTGCACTATGGAGCACCCATGAGCCTTCACCTGGAGCCGATTGGCGAGATCCCGACTGACACCGTGCGGATTGTCCGTGCTGCTTTTCCCAAGGGCATTCTGGTGACGAGACTGCGCGACGCGTTCAGTGAGCTGTACAAAGACGAGGACTTCCACAAGTTCTATCCCAGCCGCGGCCAGCCTGGCCTTACTCCATGGCGCTTAGCCTTAGTGACGGTCTTCCAGTTTGTGGAACACCTGAGCGACCGCCAGGCCGCCGACGCCGTGCGTGCGCGGATTGACTGGAAATATGCGCTCGGCCTCGAATTAACGGACCCTGGGTTCCACTTCAGTGTGCTGACTGAGTTCCGCAGGCGCCGAGTCGCCGGAGTCCAACTTGCTTGAGCATCTCTGCGACTAAGGGCTTGCCTTTCATGGTCAGCGGAACGGCTTTGCCATAGTGTCTTTGAATGGGCGATGAAGCTTTCGATCCTTTGCTGCAGATGCCCGTTGGAGGTGAAGTTGCCACGGCGGAGCAGCTTGCGAACCAGGATCGAGAACCTGATTTCGATCTGGTTGATCCAAGAGGCGTGCTTGGGTGTGAAGTGGATGGTGATGCGGTGAGTGGCATCGCGCAGGAACGCCTCGCGTGTCGGCATTGACATCAGGATGCCGGATTTCCGCTTCTCCCCGAGGTCCTGGTTGATGCCGCAGAGGTCCGCCACGAGGCGGGTGACGGCTTCGGACATGTGGGTGTTGAGGTTGTCGCACACCACCCGCCATGGCGCCGTCGGCGCCGCGGCGAACAAGTCCGCCAGGAAGTACACGAAGTCTGCTTCGGTGCGGGTTTCCCCGATCGTGCCGCGGACTTTGCCAGTGGCGACATCGAACGCGGCGATCAGAGTCTTCGTGCATGCCGGATGTACTCGACTCCCGCCGTTCGACGTGGCAGACTTCATTGGCAGGCTCTTGGCGGCGCGTTCCAGTGCTTGGATGCCGGTCATCTCGTCGATCGAGACCGTCTGCACCCCGTGCGCGGCGGCGGTGGGGCGGCCTGATACACCGCGCAGATATCGGCACACTTGCTGTCAAAGTCGGGATCAGGCTTGCGCGTCAGCCAGTAACGATTGCGGTGCGGCTTGAGATCGGCCTTTTTTTAAAAACCGCCGACAGAGCCGTGCGAGATGCTGTTGACGATGCCGCGGGACCGATTGTCGGGCCAGTTCGCTTTGGCTCCACTGACTGATCGGGACCTCAAGCGTCTCGGTCCTCCGGCCAGGGCCATGATCTGGCAGATCGCCCCGGCGTGACACGCCGGCGCACCGCAGCGGGGTGCGTCGCTCAGACGCGCCGCCACCCCGGCGATGGCGCCGCATCCGCCATCGGCGGCGCCAGTGACCGGCCGTCTGCGCCAAATCCCCAACTGCCGCGCTGTCCGGCAACCCACGCCGGCTGCCGCCAATAAGACTATCCGCGCGCGTTCCGCCAGTTCTGTGGCGCTGAATGCGCCCGCACCAGATCGTTCAGTTCGCGGTCTTGCTCAGGCGAAAGCTGCACCGGTGACGGCTTGTGAGCCGGCACGATTTTCTCCACATCAGGTCGAGAGGATGAACTCGCAGCATGGCTCGATACGCCTATGGCTGAACGGCCACAACTTATTGTTTGGATGAGTGTGACAAATGCGATAAGTTATGCCATTAGCCAGCGAGGATCCGGGAGGTGTACCTAGTCTCTGGCCAGACGGAGCATTTGCTGTTGGACACAATACTCGAGCGGTTCAAGGCGCGCGATCTGGTCAAGGTTCGCGGTAAGCAGCGCACCGACAGCACGCATGTGCTGGCGGCTGTGCATGATCTGTCTCTTGTGGAATTGGTGACTTAAACACTCCGCGCCACTCTCGATGATCTGGCGGCGGTCGTGCCGGACTGGCTGCGTCCAATCGCGCAGCCTGTGTGGATTGAGCGCTACGGAACCTGAACTACGGATAAGGGTTGAGGGGATTCCCAAAGAACCAAGGCTCTGACAGCATCGGTTTACCAAGACTGAGCGTCAAACCCGGTTCCGGGAGGCCCCCTCAATGGCCATCGATATCACGGCTCTGTATTGCTGTCTCGACGATTTCTGCAAGCTGTTCGAGGAATGGGAGGCGCACCGGCTGATCCCGTCAGAGACGACACAGGCAGCGCACGGGCAAGCTGGCCTTATCCGAAATGCTGTTCATCATGGTGCTGTTTCACCTCGCGCCGTTCAAGCATTTCAAGGCGTTTTACCACTATGGCGTCGGCCAGCAGTATCGTGCCTGTTTTGGCGCTCTGCCGCATTATGATCGCTTCGTCAGCCTGATGCCGCGGCTGTTCGCGCCGCTGATGGTCCTGCTGCACAGCGTGAGCGGCGAGCAGACCGGCATCTAATTCGCCAACTCAACCAAGCTCGCCGTCTGCCACAATCGCCGCATCCACCGCCATAAGGTGTTCGACAGCCTGGCCGCGCGCGGCAAGACCAGTATGGGCGAAGCTGGCCAAAGGTTCCGGCGGCGTAGCCGTTGGAAGGGCCAGATGAGGGTGGTTTTATGGGCTCAAGCTGCATTTCGTGATCAACCACAAGGGCCAGATCATGGCGCTGAAAATCACCCCGGGCAACACCGCCGACAGCACCGTGCTGGACGAGATAACCCGCTATCTGACAGGCAAGCTCTACGCCGACAAGGGCTATATCGGCCGCGAACCGTTCCGCAAACTCTGGCAGCGCGGCTTGCACCTGATCACCAGCATCCGGCGCAATATGAGGAACTACCTCATGCCGGCGGCTGACAAGATCATGCTGCGCAAGCGCTTCGTCATCGAGACCGTCCTCGATACCCTGAAGTCCGAAATGGGTCTCGAACATTCACGCCACAGGTCGGTCACGAACGCCATGGTCCATGTCCTCTCCTGCCTCGTCGCTTACGCCTTCAGACCCGGCAAACCTGCCAGCTCGCTCAACAGCAAGCAAATCAAGGCTTATCCGTAGTTCGGGTTACGGACGTCGCGTGGAGGAATACCGCTTGCCGAAGAGCCAGGACAAGCGGCTGGCGCTTGTTCTGCAGACCGGCGTGGACGGCTTCGTTCTGCTCGACGCGTTGGACAGGCTCCTCGCGCCAGCGGCGGCTGATGATGTTGCCTATTGAACACGATCCTGCTCCTGCTCCTTCGATACGACACTCGCGTCAGCCGGACCATCCGGATGACGTGCTTTGATCAATTGTCGATTTGAATGGGCAGGTAGTCCGGCATGCGGACCGTCGCTGGCGATTTCAATAGACGCGGTTTCAGCACACGATTGCGTGAGTTGTCAAGGGTGAAAACTACCCTTCCATGCGGCTCCAGTGTGAGTAACCACAATCTGGAATAGCTGACATGCCCACTGGAGGTCCGTCCCGGAATCGAACCGGGGTTCACAGATTTGCAGTCTGGTGCCTGACCACTCGGCCAACGGACCCTCGCGTGGGGACGCCCGATATACGGGCAGGCAGGGCAGGGGGCAACCCTGTATTATCGGTTCCTGCCGAGCCCACTTTGTATGAACCTGTATGAACGTTAAGTGCTTGATTCCGTATGATAAAATGACCAAAAACAAGGATTTTCAGTCCGATGCATCACCACTCTGCCACCGGACCCCCAGGCGCAGGATGGCGTATATGGTTCGGCATGCCACCAGGGGTCAAGAGCCGAATGGTCAACCCCGCACCCGGCTGTGGGTTCGGTCAGTCACGTAACCTTCGACGGCCACGGTCGGCGTCATTCAGCTTGTTGTTCGACTATTGTTCATCGGCCTGACGGAACGGTGACTCAGCAGACAGGGCGTCGATCTCCCGTTGGATCCCCGCCCGCTCCTCCACCAGAAAATTCGCCACCGCTCGGCGTAGTCCGGCGTTGGCGATCCAGTGCGCGGAATAGGTCGGCTTAGGCAGGTAGCCACGCTGGATCTTATGGCGGCCCTGAGCGCCGGCCTCGACGCGCTGCAGGCCATGCTCGATCGCCCAATCGATGGCGCGGTAGTAGCACAGCTCGAAATGCAGGAATGGCCAGTCGCCGCGGCAGCCCCAGTTGCGGCCGTACAGCGCCTCGTCGCCGGCCAGGTTCAGCGCGCCGGCCACCGGCTTGCCGGCGTTCTGCGCGTACATCAGCACGACCTTAGACCCCAACCGTTCGCCCAGCAGAGAGAAGAACTTCCGTGTGAGGTAAGCCGAACCCCATTTGCGGTCGACCGTCGATTGGTAGAACCGGTAGAACGCATCCCAGTGCGCCTCGGTGATGTCGGCGCCCGAGAGGGCGTGAAAGGTCAGGCCGGCGGCGTTGGCATCGCGCCGTTCCCGCCGCAGCACCTTGCGCTTGCGCGACGATAGCGCACCTAGAAAGTCGTCAAACGTCGCGTAGCCCGCATTCTCCCAGTGGAACTGCATGCCGATGCGGCGCAGCCAGCCAGCTTGGCCCAGCCCGTCCCACTCCTCCTGCGTGCAAAAGGTTACGTGCACGGATGACAGGTCGAGCGACTGGCAGGCCTGCTCCAGCGCATTGGCCAACGTAGCGACCGGCACGCCGCTGCCCGGGCGGCGCAGCAAGCGGGGACCGGGCGCTGGGCTGAACGGCACCGTGGCCTGCAGCTTTGGATAATATTGCTGGCCTGTCCGCTCCATTGCGTTGGCCCAGCCATGGTCGAACACGTATTCGCCGTAACTGTGCGACTTTGCGTACATTGGCGCGATGGCGACGACGGATTGGTCCTCGGTTCGCAGGACGGCGTGCTGCGGCAGCCAGCCGGTGCGGGCATTGGCCGATCCGCTGTCCTCCAGCGCACTGAGAAAGGCGTGGCTGACGAAGGGGTTGCCATCGCCGGCACAAGCATCCCAGTCGGCGGCATCGACCTCGGCGATCTTGGCATGCAACGTGAGTGTCAGCGTAGCCGAACCGTCGGGCATCAAATCAGCCTATTCAATCTCAAACATTCCTTCGACCTCGACCGCGGCGTCCGCCGGCAAGGACGGCACGCCGATCGTGGTGCGGGCGTGGCGTCCGGCCTCCCCAAACACCGCCACTGCGAGGTCCGATGCGCCGTTCATGACCAGCGCTTGTTGCGTGAACTCGGATGGCGAGGCAATGAAGCCGCCCAGGCGCACGACTCGCCGGACGCGATCCAGGTCGCCGCCGCAAGCCGCTTTCAGGTGCACCAACACGTTGATGAAGCAAAGGCGAGCAGCTTCCTTGGCCTGGTCGGGAGAGACGCCCCAGCTAACTTTGCCGGTGATCGCGATCTTGCCGTCGATCGCCGGCACCTGGCCGGAGACGACAACCAGGTTGCCGGTCACGACGTACGGCACGTAGTTCGCGATCGGCTGCATGGGGCGGGGCAGGGTGATGCCGAGTTCCGCCAGCTTCGCCTCAATTCTGCCCGCCATGATGCCGGTCCTTCAGTGAGTGCGGCGCAGCATACCGCGTATTCGCCCCTGGTAGAAGCGACCACCAGTGACGTCGGAGGCGTATCGCCAGTAAGCGTGATGAGGTAGGAGCACTGCGGCGCGCAATCTGGCAGAGAGACGGTGCGCCTGTCTCGGGATTCCTATTCCGAAACCGTCTGCTGCCGACGGTCGACTGGTTGGGGATCGGCGGGACCGGGTTGACGACCAGGCCAGCCGGAAGCCGCGGCAGGATGTGTGTGGACCAGGACGACGCCCGGTCAGCGATCGGATCTCCCCACGGGATCATCCAGTTCTGAACAAGTCGTAGGCGGCACGCGAATGCGGAAGATCCTGGAACGGCCGTCACAGCCGGTGGCTTCCGCGCCCGCGTGTAACCCAAAATTGGCAAGTTCCGAGCCTTGCCAAGGAAGCGCCTGATGGAATTCCTACAACTCCACCCCGCGGGTACCGACATTGTAGGCGTAGAGCGAATGGCTCGCGCAAATGTAAAGCGTGCTGTGCCGGTGATCCAGTCCGCCGAAGCATAGGTTGCCTGCCACTTCCGGCAGCACGATGCGGCCGATCGGTGTCCCGTCCGGCGCATAGACGCTGACGCCGTTGAAGTTATGATCGGGCGCCCAACCACCGGCGCACCACAAATTGCCGTCAACGTCCACGCGCATGTCGTCGGCAATGCCGCCGTTGGTGTCCTTGAGGTCGTGGAAGACCCGGTCGTTCGTTAGCTTTCCATCGTCACCAACGTCGAAGACCCGGATCACCGAGGGCGGACCGGCCGTGTCGGAGATATACATTTTCTTCTCGTCAGGCGAGAAGCAGAGTCCATTCGGCTCCTTGAAGTCTCCGACAGCAACGCTGAGCTGGCCGCTCTTCGGATCCAGCCGATACACATTACGCGGCAGCTCGGACTGCGCCTTGATACCCTCGTTATCGCCTTCGATCCCGTAGGTCGGATCAGTGAACCAGATCGTCTCATCCGACTTCACCACCACGCCGTTCGGCGAGTTGAGCTTCTTGCCCTGGTAGTTATCCGCGAGCACGGTGATGTCGCCAGAATATTCCGTGCGCGTGACGCGACGGAACCCTTGCTCACAGGAGATCAGCCTGCCCTGCCGGTCACGGGTATTGCCGTTGGTAAAACTCGACGGGGAGCGGAAGACCGCGGTGCGTCCGGTCAGTTCATCGTAGCGCAGCAACCGGTTGTTCGGGATATCGCTGAAGATGACACAGTGCATATCGCCAAAATAAACCGGTCCCTCGGTCCATGCGCCTTCGTCCCACACCCGACGAAGCGTGTTGGTGCCTGCGATGTATTTCTTGAATCGCGGATCGAACACCTCCATCGCGGGATCGGGATAGACCACCAAGGTTGGGTCGTCCCAATCACGCGGCGGCGGCGTCGTGCCCTTCGGATCGGGCGTTGTGGACTGGGCCAGGGCGGCCGTGGCGACCGCCGATCCGGCGGCGACGGTCGCTCCCCGCAGAAAATTGCGTCTCTGCATCGCTGTTTCCTCCTCTCTCTGTTATGGTATGGAGAAGTATTCTTGGCTGTCCCCGCCGATCACCGCAGGCAAACGCGGCGCGGGGTCCCGCATCTCCCCAGCTCTCATCGAGCGAACAAGTTTCTGCCTTGCTTTCCGGTGAAACTCAATGACTGACAGTGGCCAAGTCACAATGAAACGAAATGATCTGTCCGCTTGGCGAGAAGCACAACCCGGGCTCTATCCACGCACCAGCGACGACCCATTCGGCATCTGGATACTTTCTATCCCGACAAATTGCACCAAGGGTGCGGAAGAACAGAATTCATCAATCCTCGCCGCACTCGGCAAGTTCCGGCTACGTTGGTCCGTCGCAATGTTTCAGCGCCTGGCGATCGCTTCGCCTTTGCCTTGGCACATCCCATCTGGTCAGCGCGACACCACCCGCAGGCCGCGCCGGCGCGCCCGCGGCGACGCCTCCGCCGGCAAGTCCAGCGGCAAGAGCGGCGCCTGGTCGCGCGCACCGTGACCGACGGTGTCGGCCTCTTCAATCTCCGCCTCCGGGATATCGCGCCGGCCCAGATAGTTCGCGGCGAGGTGGCGAAACGCGTAATCCAGCAATGAGGTCGCCGCATGCACTGCCGGATCGCCCTCAACAGCGCCGGCCGGACCAAAGCGCGTGAACGTGAACGCCTCCACGAAGCGCTCCAGCGGCACGCCATGTTGCAGCCCCAAGCTGACGGCAAGAGCGAAATTATCCATCAGGCCGCGAAACGCGGCGCCTTCCTTGTGCAGGGCGATGACCATCTCACCCAGCGAACCGTCCGCATACTCGCCGGTGCGCACGTACAGCTTGTGGCCGCCGACGGACGCCTTCTGCGTATAGCCGGCGCGGCGGCCAGGCAGCTCACGGCGGCGGGCGCTGCCGGTCGGGACGATCATCGGCACCGGGCGCGGCGGCATGGCATGCACGAAGGGGGCGACCGCATCGTGCATCGCGACATGTGCCGCCGCACTATGGATGGGGATCGGCGAGCCGCCGGTAAGCTGTGCTGCGAGAGCCGCCTCGGCGGAAATGCCGCTCACGGCAAGCCAGGCACGCGCTGCCCGCGTCAGCCCGCCGGTGTGGTTGACTGGAGAAAAGGCCGGAGCGAAACCGCCGGTTTCGACGCCCAACAGTGCCTCCGCCAGGCCCGGGCGACTGATCGCGGTCGTGGCACGATGTCGCAGGCCCTGAAAGCTCGCGGCGGCTTGGCACGCGGCCTGGGCGGCTTCCCGCAGCCCCGGAATCGGTGTCTTTTCAGGCGCCGGAGGCCACTCCAAGCTGGGCTTGCAGGTCATCCCGAGCAGTTGCGCCGCCCGCCCGGAGGCGGCGTCCGCTCTGCCGCGCAGGATGCAGGCCAGGGCAGCCGCGATGTCGCAGGCCGCACTTGACGCGTAGTCGACCCCGAGCGCCGCCAGCAGTCCCGCCAGATCGGCCATGCCAACGTCAATGTCGCGGAGCGCGGGCGCGGCGAAGCTCAATGCCAGAACAGCGGTCTCAACCGCGTCCGCGAAGCCGGCGATGTCGAGTTGACCGTCACTATCCAGGAAGGCTGGCAGGTTCAGCACGAAGCCGGCACCGTCGGCTGCGTCCAGTCGCCATACCGCATCAGTCGGCGCGCCACGGCGCAGCAACAACAGGCGGTGCAGCCGATCGGCCAATGGCAAATCAAGGCCGGCAGCCCGCGCAGCGGCGGCGATCGGGTTGATCCAGGCTTGCGCGGCGCCGGTCAGCGAGACCGGCCCATGGTTCGGCACCAACGCCGCCAGCGCGGCGGCGGCCCGGTCGTCACACGCGGCCGGCAAGGTGACCGCACGCGGCGGCGCGTCGGGATCGGGCGACGCTTCGGTACGCCGTGTCCGCACACCGTGCCAAGTTCGATGAGGCGTTGCTTGCTGCGTCTTCATGGCCGGGACGCTACGGCAGTACCGGATGCGCGAATAGCTTATTTTGTGGTGCAAGGTGTTCAGCGACGCAAAATGTTGTGGATAACTTGCTCCGGTCGCAGCGGCCGCACAAAACCGTACAGCTGCGTCGCGATGCGGTGACCTGGGTGGACCATTCGGACCCGCGTGCGTATATCTGCCGCCATGCATATTGGCACATGGCTTTTCACCAAATTCAACGGCCGTCAGATCGGCACCGACGACTTGGGCAATATTTACTATGAGGAAAAGCGCCAGCGGCCCGGCAGTCTGCGGAACCGGCGGTGGGTGATGTACGCTGGTGAGCCGGAGGCCAGCACCGTGCCGCCGCAGTGGCACGCCTGGCTGCACTACACGACCGACGCGCCGATCGTCGAGGCGCACCGGCGGCCCTGGCAGAAGCCGCATCTGCCGAACGCAACCGGCACACCGATGAGCTACCGTCCGCCCGGCCACGATTACGAGGGTGGACAACGCGCCCGGGCGACCGGCGACTACGAGCCCTGGACGCCGGGCTGACATCGTCATGGGTCGCCACGGTGTCGCCGAGACGCTTACGGGAGCCGTTGTGTTGCTCGTCGCGATCGCCTTCCTTGCCTACGCCGTGGCCCATTCCGGCCGCACCGCCGGCTCAGGATATCCGTTGATGGCCAACTTTGATCATATCGACGGGTTGGCGACGGGTTCGGATGTGCGTATCGCCGGCGTGAAGGTCGGCGCCGTCACCAACGAGCAAATCGATCCGAAGAGTTTTCTCGCCATAGTCTCGTTCACGGTGCAGGACAACATCCAGCTGCCCAAGGATACCGGCGCGGCAATTACCAGTGAGAGCCTGCTGGGCGGCAAATACATCTCATTGTCGCCGGGGGGTGACAGCACCAACCTAAAGCCCGGTCAGACGATTACGATCACACAGTCCTCGATCAGTCTGGAGGAATTGTTGGGCAAGTTCATCTTCAGCGTCACCAGCCTGAATTCGCAGAAGGGGAACCAGTCGGATGGCACCGCTAGCCAGCCCGGAGCAGGCCAACCTGGAGCCAGCCAGCCTGGGAATGCCCAGTCAGGAGGGCCGAAATGATTCCGCCAGCGCCCACTGTCTGGCCAGGGTTGGACGGCAATTCCGTGGGCTGCCGGGAGAAGTTGAAGATGTTGGCGGAAAATCATGCCGAGGTCGTTCAGGTGCTGCGGGATGCGTTTGAGGACGCCGTCTTGATGGGTGTGGAAGAGCAGGCAATGCGGCAGATCCTGGCGGATATCGTTGATGGCCTGGAATCACCGAAGCGTCCCCGGTAAGCCGGCGCAATGAAGCGAGCAGCGTTCCTGGCCGCAGCTATCATGACGTGTGGTGGCGTGGTCATGGCAGAGCGGCCGCCAATCCAGGAGATGCCGTCGCCGCAACCGGCAGCGCAAGGGCAGCCGCCCGATGAAAGACCGCCAAGACCGTTGCCAGGACAGACGCCGACGCAGCCGTATGGGGCAAGGCTGGGACGGAGTCCGGTTCAACCGCCAGGGCAAGGTTCTCCGGCACAGGTCTTATCAGGCCAAGGTTCGACGGCGCGGATACTTTCAGGACCGGGTTCGCCAGGACAAATCCTATCGGGGCAGAATCCCGCGGGACAGGTTTTACCTGGGCAAGACGCTCAAGGTCAGGATCCGGACCTGCCATCCGTCCAAATCCCGGGACAAGGTCAGGTGCAGCAGAGCCTGACGGGTGGCGTGCAGGATCGACCCGCGGGGGCGTCGGATACCGCGCCGCCACGCTGGCCGAATCAATGGCTATCGGCGGGAAATGCCAGGATCCAGGCGCTTGACAAGGTCAACGCCCAGGCCACGATATTGACCATGAAGGTCGGGCAACCAGCGACGTTCGGCTCGCTGACCATCATGGTGAAGGCCTGTCTGATCCGTCCGCCAGACCAGCCGGCTGACGCAGCTGCTTATCTCGACGTCACCGACAGCCATCCTGAGTCGCCTGGATTCAACGGCTGGATGCTGGTGAACGAACCGTCCGTATCGATGATGCAGAACCCGATCTATGACCTTCGGGTCGCCGGTTGCGGCTGACAGCGATGGATCGGCTCCCGCCATTCAGCCGTGCCGCGCTTCTGCTGGACATGGACGGCACTTTGGTCGATCTGGCGCCGACGCCGGATGCCGTGGTGGTGGCGCCCGGGCTGCCCGACGCGCTTCGCGCGCTGCGCCACCAGTTGAATGGCGCCGTGGCAATCGTCACCGGCCGGCCGATCGAGACTGTCGACCGTTTGTTCGGTTCCACAATCGGCGCGGTAGCAGGGGAACATGGCGCCGCCATCCGTCATGCCGCCGATGCGCCGATCGAGCGGGCGGACCTGCCGGCGCCGCCCGAGCCCTGGCTGCAGGCAGCCCAAGCCTTGGCCGACGCTTTTCCCGGTGCCCTGTTGGAAACCAAGGCGCGCGGCTTCGCCCTGCATTACCGCCTGGCGCCCGCCGCCGGACCGGTCTTTCATGCGGTATTGCGAGCCCTCGTGGCGGGATCGACAGGTTTTCAACTGCTGCCGGCGCACATGCTGTGGGAGGTGCGGCCACTCGGCAGCGACAAGGGCCGAGCGGTCGCATCGTTGATGGAAAGGGTACCGTTCGTGGGAACGTTGCCGGTGTTCATCGGCGACGACGTGACCGACGAGGACGGCATGCGCGAGGCTCGGAAGCTCGGTGGCGCCGGCTTCCGGGTCGACGCCGCTTTTGGTACGCCGGACGGCGTTCGCTCCTGGCTGACCCGCTCGGCCGCGGCCGGGGACTGGGCCCCATTCCCGAAGCATGATTCATGAAACTCAGCGATTTCAGCGTCCTGGCATTCGACTGCTACGGCACGCTGATCGACTGGGAAAGCGGCATTCTCGCTGCTCTGGCGCCGTTGCGAAGCCGAGCCGGAGGCGGATTGACAGATGACGCCATGCTGGAGGCGTTCGCGCGGACCGAGTCGCGCCAGCAAGCGGCGACACCTTCCATGCTCTACCCAGACCTGCTGACCGAAGTGCACCGACAGCTTGCCGCCGAATGGGGCGCCACACCCGATCCAGCAGAGGCCAGGCGATTTGGCGCGTCGATCGGCGACTGGCCGGCGTTCCCGGACACGGCCGAGGCGTTGCGCTACCTGAAACAGCATTTCCGCCTGGTGATCCTGTCGAACGTCGACCGGAACGGCTTCAAGGCGTCGAACCAGCGCCTGGGTGTGACGTTCGACGCTGTCTACACGGCGCAGGATATCGGCTCCTACAAGCCGGATCCGGGGAATTTCGCCTATCTGCTGGATCGGCTCGCCGCGGCGGGGGTGACGAAGGGGCAGGTGCTGCATGTGGCGCAGAGCCTGTTTCACGATCACGCGCCGGCAAATGCCGTGGGACTGGCCTCGGCTTGGATCGACCGCCGGCACGATACCGGCGGACGGGGTGCGACCGCGCCCGCGTCGGCCGATGTAGGGTATGATTTCCACTTCACCAGCATGGCCGCCATGGTCGAGGCGCATCGGGCAGGCGCATGATTTGGGCATGCCGCCCGCGCCTCCGTCACGTATCGGACGCATGTCCATGCACGATCCCCGATCTTCTCCGCCGGGACTGGCTCGCTCGAAGCGGCATTTGAGGTCGGCGGAGGCGGTTGGTCAAACTGGCGTATAGATAGCGAGTTTCAGCGCCGGATCGTCGTTGACCTGAAAGGTCGCATATTCGAAGGCCAACTGGCCCCTCTGGGGATGGTTCAGCAGTTTCCGGCCGGCACCGCTGTTGCGGATGTCATGTGTCTCCCACCAGGTGGTGAACTCGGCGCACCCCTGCCGAAGGCGCTCCAGAAGGTCGAGGAACGCTGGATCGCCGGCCCATAGGTCGTGCGTCGTCCTGAACTGGGCCACGACGCGCTTTGCCTCGTCCGCCCAGGTTGCTCCAAACAGGTGCCGAGCATCCGGGTCGATCAGCATATAAATGAGGATGTTTCGGTCCGCTTCGGCCAGACGGCCAAAATCGGTAAAAATGTCGGCCGCGGAGGCGTTCCACGCCAGGACGTCCCAACGGCGGCCGGTGACATAGGCAGGCTGGTTGAGGCTCTCGACCAGGCGTCGCAACGCGTCGGACACCCTCTCGCGGGCGAAGGCGCGGCGATCGACGTTGCGTGACAGTGCCCGCAGATGGGCATGCTCAACCTTGCTGAGACGCAGCGCGCGGGTCAGGGCATTGATCGTCATGACGGAAGGGCTGATGGCGCGTCCCTGTTCCAGCCGGACATACCAGTCGATGCCGATGCCGGCGAGTTCGGCCACTTCCTGGCGTCGCAGACCCGGGGTCCGGCGTCTTTGCCCATTTGCGAGACCCACAGCCTTGGGAGTCAGTTTCTCTCGTCGCGATCGCAGGAAATCGCCGAACTCGCTTCGACTCTGGTCTGACACGAGCTTCGCTCTCCGGCTAAGGTGAGACTACGTAATCCTAGGATAATACCAGCCCTTGTTGCCCAGGGAAAGTGTGTGGATCATGGCCCATTCCAGGACTGGAGAACGACCATGAAAGCTGCAGTGTTGAACGCGTTCGGATCACCACTTGCCGTCGAGACCGTGCCCGACCCGGTCCTGGGCACGGGGGAAGTCATCATCGATGTGGCGGCGGCTGGTGTTCTGCCTTATGCGAGCGAGGTCTTCAGTGGCGAACGGAAATACCTGCTTCACCTGCCGGTGGTACCGGGATGCGGGGCGGTCGGCCGTGTCCGTGCCATGGGGCCCGACGCGACGCGCCTCGCCGTTGGCGATTGGGTGTTTTGTGATCCAACCGTCCGGTCGCGCGATGACGCGCTGACCCCCGACATAACGCTGCAAGGCTGGAGCGCGCGGGGCGACGGTGGCCTGCGCCTGCAGAAGCATTTCCACCATGGCCCGTTCGCCGAACAGATGCGGGTGCCGACGGAGAACGCCGTTCCGATCGGCCCGATCGAGCCTTCGGAGGCCGGGAGGTGGTGCCTGCTGACCCTGCTTCTCGTGCCGTATGGCGGTCTGCTGGCGGCGAACCTGCAGGCCGGAGAGACGCTCCTGGTCAGCGGCGCCACCGGGAACTTCGGTAGCGCCGCCGTCGCCGTCGCCCTGGCCATGGGGGCGGGTTGCGTCGTCGCGCCGGGCCGGAACGAGACGATGCTGGAGGATCTGACGCGCCGTTTCGGTCATCGCGTGCGGACCGTGAAGCTGACCGGCGACGAGACCGAAGATAGGGAGCGGATGAAGCAGGCGGCGCCAGGCGCGATCGACTGCGTCCTCGACCTGCTGCCGCCCTTCGCCGGCACGAAAGTGGTGCGGGCCGCCGCCATGACGGTGCGTCAATTCGGCAGAGTCGTGCTGATGGGCGGCGTCGGCATGCTGGGGGGCGATGATCTCGCGCTGCCCTACCCGTGGATCATGCGCAACTGCATCAGCATAATCGGCCAATGGATGTGCCCGCCCGAGGCCAACGTCCGAATGGCTGGGCTGATCCGGTCCGGGCTGGTGGATCTGAGTCACTGGGACATCACGGAATTCGATCTGGACCATGCGAACGAAGCCGTCGCACACGCTGCCGCTCATGGCGGTCCCTTCAAGGCGGACGTAATCAGGCCGTGAGCATGGTGTGGTTCTACTGAACCCATCGGTGCGACTCAGCCTCTATCGGCGTATGCGCCCGGTTGCGATCGGGGTGGTGGACGGCTTGCCGATCGCCGAACGAAACTGCGCTCTGGGCCTCGATTAACCCGAGGTCCCCCGTGGCGGCTTCAGTCTGGCAGACCCCTGCATGAACGTTTGATCAGGATCGGAAGCGGGCTCGTAAAAGATCCGCGCCGCCCATGGCATCATTCACCGCAGCAGCCCGCGTGCCGCCAGGTTCCGCATCAGAGCCCCGGCGCCGAAGCTCCACGGTTCGCACTGGTCGGTCGGCATCATCCGGTTCACCAGCCGACCCAGTTTGGGCGCGGCAATTGCAACAATATCGCCCTGCTTGTGGGTGAAACCCTGGCCGGGCGCGTCACGGTCCTGCACCGGGGCGAACATCGTGCCGAGGAATAGCACCGCCCCATCCGGATAGCGGTGATGCGGGTTCACCATCTGCGCCACCAGATCCGCCGGATCGCGGCTGATCCGAGCGATGGATGATGAACCCTCAAGAACGAATCCCTCCGGGCCATCGACCCGCAGCGTCACCGTGGTGGAACGGATGTCGTCCAGCCCAAAATCGCCGTCGAGAAATCGCAGGAACGGCCCGATCGCGCAGGACGCGTTGTTGTCCTTGGCCTTGCCCAGCAGCAGGGCGGAGCGTCCCTCGACATCGCGCAGGTTGACGTCATTGCCGAGTGTGGCGCCGACGATGCGCCCGGCGGAGGAGATCGCCAGCACCACCTCCGGCTCGGGATTGTTCCACGACGAGTTTGGGTGCAGGCCGGCATCCATCCCGGTGCCGATAGCGGCCATCGGCTGCGCCTTGGTGAAGATTTCCGCGTCAGGGCCGATGCCGACTTCCAGATATTGGCTCCAGGCGCCCTGTTCCAGCAGCACGTCCTTCAGGCGCATGGCCTCGGGCGATCCGGGTTTCAGCCTGGCCAGGTCGTCGCCGACCAGACGGTTCACCTCCTGGCGGATCGCCGTGGCGGCATTCATGTCGCCGCGGGCACGCTCCTCGATCACCCGCTCCAGCATCGAGACGGCGAAGGTGACCCCGGCGGCCTTGATCGCCTGCAGGTCGATCGGCGCCAACAGCCAGGGCAAGTTCGGGTCGCGCCGACCTGGCGGCGTATTGGCAAGCAGCGCGTCGACCGAGCCGAGCGGAGCGCCGGATGCGTTGCGCAGAGCGGTTGCCGGGTCGGCGGTTTCGCACAGATCGCGCATTGTGGGGAACGCGGTCGAGATGTCGAACGCCGTCGCGTCCCGGATCGCGACGACCGATGGACCGCCGATGTCCGGCCGCCAGACCCGTCCCGCCAGCGCGGCATGCGCCGCATCGTCCGGCAGCGCGCCGTCTGCAAGGGCATCGGTCTGGTCCATGCGACGTCTCCTGGTTTGGCGTTTCGTCGACCCGCCGGAGTTAGGAGCTTGTCGGGTCTTCGAAAACCCCAAGCTTGCCTCTAGCGCTCTGATGCAGACTGAAAGTGCAGTCTGCGTCAGAGCACCGAGATTGATCTGGTAGGCTAATTTAGCCAACGCCTTGAATTGGGCGTTGGCATCAGACCACTAGGTTCGCTCGGCTTCGGCGGCGGCGGCGTCGATGGCGGCGGCGATCGCCGTAATTCGCTCCGCGGCGATCGGAGCACCCGCCAGCCGCAGGCGAAGCGCGGTCTTCAGATTCTCCAGCGCGCGCACGATCTGCGGCGGCGGCAGAATGTTGCGTTGCCGAGCGACCGCCTCGATACGGGCCTCGATCGTATCGACGACGGCTTGGTTTGCCTGCAGGTAGGCCACGCCCTCCGGCGTCGCCCGATACAGCTTCTTGCCGCCTTCCGCGGTCACGCTGGCGTAGCCTTGCTCCTCCAGCAGCGTCAGGGTGGGATAGATCACGCCGGGACTCGGGCTGTAGCCGCCGCCCATGCGCTCCTCCAGCGCCTTGATCAGGTCGTAGCCGTGCGCTGGCTTGTCCTGGATCATACGCAGCAGGATGAAGCGCAGGTCGCCGTAATCAAACAGGCGGCGGCGGCCATGGCGGTGCGGACCGTGCCGCTCCCCGCGATCCATCGGATCGTGCGCGAACCGCCGCTCCGGATAATGTCCCTCAGCGTGCGCTGCCCGGTGAGCCTCCCATCGGGCGGTCCTGTCGGGGTCGCGCGGGCGGTCGGGTTCGTGGCCGTGTCGGCCGTGTTTGCGATGATGCATAGTCGTTCAATCTCCATGATGCGCCGGTCCGATATGGGCCGACGCGCACGATATAATCGAGATATATCTTAATGTCAAGATATATCTGGATAGTGTCGTGTGCCGCGTCGGGTTCCCACGCAACCGCCCGCGGCGTAGCATCGCCCCGATTGATCGCTGTCACGTTGATCAGAGGGAGGACGACGGCATGAAGCGTTTATTCGGCGGCCAGGACACGGCGGAGGCCTTTCCGGTGCAGCTCAGCGACGAGGAATGGCGCCGTAGGCTTGACCCGGCACAATACAGCGTGCTGCGCAAGCATGGCACGGAGCGCGCCGGCACCAGCAAGCTGAATGCGGAAAAGCGGGCCGGCCTCTTCGTCTGCGCCGGCTGCGGCAAGCCGTTGTTCGCCTCCGAGACCAAATTCGAAAGCGGCACCGGCTGGCCGAGTTTCTTCCAGCCGCTGGAGGGCGCGGTCGCGGTGACCGAGGATCGCAGTTTCTTCATGACCCGCACCGAAGTGCACTGCGCCGACTGCGGCGGCCATCTGGGGCATGTCTTTCCGGACGGGCCGCGGCCGACTGGCCAGCGCTACTGCATGAATGGCGTGGCGATGGATTTCAAACCAAGTTAATACGACAAATTCGTTCCGTAATGTACGTTTCGCCGCTAGCCTTGCCGCATCAGACAGCCAGGGAGAGTTCGGTGAAGTACTTGCCGCCTTTCGAAGTCCTCAAGGGCATGATGAATTTGACCACCGCCCGTGGGACAACCCGGGTGGATATGACCTATGAGGATATCCAGCAACTCATCCGCGCCTTGCTGACCTCGATTGAGGTCGACGAGGACTATTATTTGTTGCGTAATCAGGATGTTGCCGATGGGATCCGGGTCGGCAATATCCGTTCGGCGCGTGAACACTTCGTCGACCATGGGTATTTTGAAGGAAGATTGCCGTATCGGATCGAGGTCGACGAAACCTGGTACCTGACGACGCACGCCGACGTGGCCGAGACCGTGCGGCACGGCTATTTTGAACTCCGGCCAGGCCCATTTCGATGGCCCCGGCTATCCGGAAGGGCGCCAACCCTTCTCCACCAAGCCATAACTACAACAACACTAATAACCCTAAGTTTGCAGGTATATTCTACCAATACGTTTCTGGCCGCGGCATCGGCTTGCTTCTTATCGCGGTAATGAGACCGCAGCATGACAGTCATCCGTCCAGGGTATAAATGGTAGGACCGCGTCCTGACTTGGCTGTATGAAGGAAATCACATTCGGGTGGTGAGTTCGCGGGCAGTGATCGACTGGATTGCCGAGAGCCGCCGAAACAGGATCTCGGCCGGGATGAGGGACCCGCTGACCTCCACACAAGCAGCGAATTTGTCATGCAACTGCTGCTCAGTCAGCGGCCGTGATGGATGACCGGTGGCACGCGCGACCGGTTGACGATCGATGATTTTGCCATCGACAAGTGTCACCGTGACCTGGTCCTGGGCCGCGGCGCCGGGAAGTTTGGGATCGTATTCAGTCGTTGTGAAGATTCCTCCTGGATCGACCCCGTTGGTGGATCACACCCAGGCGCTCGCGGACGCGGCAACTGTCCCCGCTAAGTGCAGCTTTGTTGCGTTCTCCTAGCCGATATTTCGGCCACCGGCCAGCACGGGCAAAACCGCAGCCACCGCTTGTCGGTAATCTATTTCGATGGCACTTCAGGGCATCCGTATGGCAAGCGGTATTCTCAAGCGCCAGGGTTTCTGCGATGAAGGACCCGCCGCCGGAAAATCGCGGTGTTCCGACGAATTCTCGACGGATAATCGAGCTTGAATAGGGAGGTCACATGTTACGTCGTTCAATGATCATCGCCAGCTTCGCGGTTGTGTTTGCCGGAGCGGCCTCGGCGGCGACGGTGAAATTCCAGGCCACACTCAGTCCGACATCGGAAGTGCCGCCCACCAAATCCACCGGTTCTGGAGAGGCTAACGCTTCGCTGGATACCTCGACCCACGAACTGACCTACGATGTGACCTTCACGGGCTTCACCAGCCAGGTGGCGGCGGCGCATATCCACGGGCCCGCGGCAGCCGGGAAGAATGCCGGTGTCGTCGTGCCGCTGGGCAACGCGCCGACCAGCCCGATCCATGGCAGTGTCAAGCTCACGCCGGAGCAGGAGCAGCAGCTCACAGCCGGCATGTGGTATGTAAACGTCCATTCCAAGAACAACCCGGCCGGCGCTATCCGTGGGCAGCTGTCGCAAGTGAAATAAAGCGCTGCCGAATCTGGCGAACAACGCGAGGACGGCCACTGTTGCGGCCGGTCCTCGTGCCTAGCTGGTGTGCTGCCGCGGTAGACGACTGTAGCGCCCGCAGTCAGGATCACACCGCGTACCGTCATCAATCCGGTTCAAGGGCGCATCAGGTCCAGCCGCTTTCGATGGCGCCAGTGCTTACCACCTTCGGCCGGTTTTAGGGACTGCCGCGAAATAACTGCTTTGATCGTGGCGGGCGCAAGGTTACTTACGTGTGTCATCGCTGGGCCCCCGCCTTCGCAGGGACAAGCTTTACCTCCCCGGACTTGAACCGGGGATGACCCACGACTTTCCCTCGTGAAAGCAAAGTCGTGGGTGGCCGGCCTGCGCCGGCCCCTCGGCCTTCGCAAGGGCAGGCATGACACAATGATGGTATCCACCACGACTGCCTCGCGACGTGTGAAGCGGTTATTTCGAGACAAACCCTTAGCGGCACCTCCGGCCGATGCGCCGCTACAATCAGTCCTCGGCGACGATCGGATTGCGCAAGATGCCGATGCCGCTGATCTCCACCTCGATGGTGTCGCCGGGCTTCATCCACAGCGGCGGGGTCTGAAACGCGCCAACGCCGCCGGTGGTGCCGGTCGCGATCACATCGCCCGGCTCCAACTGCGTAAACGTCGAGCAATATTCGATCAGCGTCGGAATATCGAAGCACAGGTCGTCGATAGTGGCATGCTGCTGCTCGACCCCGTTCAGCCGGCTGATCAGATGCGCCTTGGTGATCTCGCCGACCTCTTCCGGGGTGACGATCCAGGGCCCAAAAGCGCCGGACTTGTAAAAGTTCTTGCCGGGGATGAACTGCGACGAATGCCGCTGCCACTCACGGATCGACCCGTCATTGTAGCACGCATAACCAGCCACCACGCTCTGCCAGTCAGCTTTCCTCACGTGCCGGCAGCGTGCGCCCAATGATGACCGCCAGTTCGCCCTCGTAATCGAATGTTTCGGAGGCTTGCGGCCGCACCATGGCCTGGCCGTGGCCGACCTGGGAGTTCGGATAGCGGGTAAAGATGATCGGCTTCGGCGGTGGCTCGCGGCCGCCTTCCTTGATATGGGAAACATAATTCAGTCCGACGCACAGGATCTTCTCCGGCTCCGGGATCGGCGGCAGGAAGCTGATGTCATCGAGGCGGAAATCAGCATGGCGGGACGCTTCGTCGGCGAGCGAGGCGGTGGCCCAAAGCGCGTGCTTGAGGGCAGGAGCCCGATTGCCCAGGTCAATCACGCCTTCGGGTTTGGCGATGCCCCAGCTCGCGGTGCCATCCGGCCGGCGAAAGCTCAACAGTTTCATCCCGACGTCTCCTGTTCCTGAAGCACGCATGGATAAGACGCTGATGCATCGGGAGCAAGCGGCCGATCTCGCCTAGGCGCGGCGCGAAGCCGCAAACCTCGGGCAAAACCTCAGGCTGAAGTCATGGATTGCCGATACAGCGCCTCGGCCGCCTCCGGCCCGGACAGGATCTCGATCAGCCGAATTTTCCGCGCCGGCGAGAGGGTGCCGGCTTGTGCCGCTGCGAAGACCGAGTCCGATGCTTGCTGCAACAGACGGTCGTAGCTGGCCGAACCGCCGGCCTTGCGCGCCTCCATCTCCAGGATTTGTAGATCACGGGTGCAACTTTCCAGCCGCGTCTGGCTGGCTCCGTCGACCGGACCGGACGCCGCGGTGAGTGGCGCGACCAGCCCCGCCTGAAGCCCATCGGCAAAGCGGGTACGGCAGGCTTGGTCGAGATGTCCGCGGATCGCTTTCAGCCGCTGCCGATCCTTGCCGGTGCCGCTGCCATCCTCGATCTCCTGCAACACCGCGTTGATCCGGCGCAGCTCATTGGCCGCACGGCCAAGCGAGGCATGGCCAATTTCCTTGGCGAATTCAGGCTCGTTCTCCATCGCCACCAGCACCTGCTCGGTGCCACGAGCCAGCGCATGTTGCAAGGACGCTTTCTCGGCCTGATCCTGGCTCGCGGACAGAAAGCGCCGCAGCGCGGGAGCGGCGTGCGGCGCCTGCAGCAAGATCAGCCGCGTAATCATGGTGCGGCTTTCCGCTGATTTACGCGTGATGTCCTGCAAGATGGCGCGCATGGCCTTGTCGGCTTCCGGACCGCCATCCCCGCCATGCCGAGCCAGCCGTCGCAAGTGCGGCGCTCGCCGTAGTACCGAGGCGATGGTCCGCGCCAGCGGGGGGTAGACCGACTCCGCCAGTCCTGTCGCGCCCCAGTCGACCGGTGGCGGCGCCATCGCGAGCACCTCGGCCGCGCGCGGCCAGATGACATCGCCGGCCAGGGTGATGGCCTGCACCATGTCCGCTCTTCGGCCAGACATGAGCTGCTCGAAGAGGGTTACCTCGCTGCCGCATTCGGCCCGCACGGTGCTGCTGATGGACGCCAGCACGGTGCGAGGGATCGATGGCTCGCCTACCCGCCAGGCGCGCCCGGCAACAATCAGCGGATCCAGCGGAATGAACAGAAGGCGGGAAAAGCGCAGCGGGCGGACCGGTTTGAGTGTTGCCAGCCGATCCCGAAATGGATCCAGGATCGACTGGTTGATCGTCGGGTCGGAGAGTTCGTCCAGGACCTCGGTGATGCGTGTAACCTTGTGGTCATCCGCGCCATGCAACTCCTGGCGCAGGGCGCGTACCGCCTGTTGGCCACCTTCGAAAGAACTGTTTTGCATGATCTGCGTCCTAAGCGGTGTTCTGCGGCGATGGACGCACGCATTGCTGGGCCCAGTGGGGCGGCCCAATGATCCACCCGGCGGATATCGCGGGCTCGCTGCTCGCCGTTAGGCCGGCTTGAAGTGATCCTTGATCGTTCAAACCACCTGTTTCGCTAGATCGTGCCAGGGCCCATTCCGCCGCTGGCGGATCGGCGGACGCATCCGCAATGCATCCCACTCCAGGTGGCTTCGGCGCACTCAGCATGCGGTCGCTCGAAAATGCTCATTGCGTGCAATCGTCTGCAGGGCGAGCGGCACGCCCGTGCGCCAATCTTCATTCAGCGGGATCAGGCGGCGCACGCGCAACGTGGCATCCAGGTCCGACTGACTGCCGGACCATTCACTCACCTCCTTCGGCAACACCGGGACAAGCCCGACGATTTCGACCAGCGCTGCCTGCCGGCCGAGGTCGTCTTCGGCGTGATTCCATATCTGGCAGATCCGCTCCCAGCCATCGAGCAGCCAATCGGGCCGAGCGGCAATCCGGATGACGGCGTTCGGGTCGGTTGACCAGGAACGCAGGAGTTCGACCATGTTGCCGGTCAGGCTCTGCGCTTTCGCGATCATGGTGGCCGCCAGTGACAAGGTAAAATCGGCGACGACGCAGACCATCTCAACGTAAGATATCTGGTCCTCTCGCTCCAGAGTTTCGCTCCATTCCGCGATCTCAGTCCGCGTCTGGCGAAGCATGCCGACGAGGCGCGGGATCCTGCCAATGGTGCCAGCCGAACCGTCGCCAATGCTTGCCATGAGGTCCGCGAGGTCTTCCAGGGCTGTCGCTGTCCACGTCGTCGGCCGGCCCAGGCGCGGTGAGATCCAATCGACGGTAAGGCGCGCCCGGTCCGTCGGGTTGAGTTTGCTCGATCCATTGCCGCCCGACCATTCGGGAAACGCCTGACCAACCTGCTCAACGAGCGCCATCAGCAGCCGGTAGTTCATGACCAGCCGGTCCGCTTGATCAGTGCTGCCGGCTTTTTGCGCGGCGGCAAGCGCTTCCTCACCGGCCAAGCCTTCAGCGGCGACAGTCCGGGCAACACGCCGGATCGTCGTCGGTGTCACGCTGTCAAGGGCGGCAATGCGCTCGTTGAACACCCTGTCATGCAGCGTAGGGCGGCAGAACGAAGCGATGCTCGTCCAGGCCATGATATACGCACCGCGGCCACCGGAGGGATTCGGAATGACAAGCTCCAGGCATTCCTTCTCGGCGGGCCTGGCACGCGTTCCACCCAGCAGCGGGGTGGTGAATGGGACCGCGACCCCACGCTCCAGGAACGTCGTCGGATGGTAGGGTTTTATTGGCGGAAGGTTGACGTCAGGCGGAGCGGTTGTCATCGCGGCGAAGCTCCGCGAACCGGACGACGGCAGCTTCGGCTGGCTGAACCTGGGCTGACGCGGTTGCGCAGAGCGGGAAGGCCGTCTGGGGGTCCAGGGCGGCTCAGCGCCCGGACAGGCGCCACGCTTATCGAGTGCCTCCGCCAAAATGCTGCCGCGACCGTCCAAGCCTTGCTGTCGCCGGCCGCGCAGGCCGCCAGACGCGGTCCAGGTCCGATGGCAATCCGGGCCGCCGAGCTCCGGTGCATCATTGGCCGGATTGCAGACGATGGAAGTCCGTGCACGCGGCCTCCGATAGAGACTGAACGCAGAGAAGATCACCGGAAGGTAGACCGCCGACCGCCAGCATCAGATGTTCCGCCGATTAGATAGCTGTCCCTATTGCGCGCAAAACCTTTACGAAAGTTTACCAGACGCGATAAATCCACACGATGCCATGCGGCTCGTTCGGCTCGTCCATGCATTGATGGGTTTGGTGTCCGAAGCGTCGGTTTTCCACGGCGATGTTGCCGTTATCGGCGGCTTTTGGTCAGTCGGTCGGCGCCACGGGTCGTTCGTCCGGCAGGGCCGCCGCATCGGTCGGATTGCCGACTTGACTTGCGGTCCCCTATGGTCTTGCGACGTAGCCTCCGGCTTGTCTGGAGGACAGTCTTCCAGCCTTCAACGAAAGGAAACCAGATGACCCAGGCCAGCAAGCTGCGTGCTGCTTTGCGTGAACCGGGCATGGTCATTGCTCCCGGTGCCTATGACGGCCTCACCGCGATGCTGGTGGCGCAAGCGGGCTTTCCGGCCGTCTACATGACCGGCGCCGGCACCTCGGTGTCGTACGGCTATCCCGATTTCGGCCTGCTGACCGAGACTGAAATGGTGGCCAATGCCGCCCGCATGGCGCGTGCCGTTGATGTCCCGGTGATCGCCGACGCCGATACCGGCTATGGCAATGAACTGAACGTCGTCCGCACCGTACGCGATTACGAACACGCCGGTGTGGCCGGCATTCATATCGAGGATCAAGTCTCGCCAAAGCGCTGCGGTCATCTGGACGATAAGGAAATTGTCCCGCGCCAGGACTGGATCGCCAAGATCCGCGCCGCCGCCGATGCGCGCCGGCAGTCCGCCTTCCTGATCATCGCCCGCACCGACAGCCGATCCGTCAGCGGCTTTGAGGAAGCGGTCAGCCGATCCAACGAAGCGATCGACAACGGCGCCGACATGGCGTTCGTGGAGGCGCCGCAAACTTTGGAGGAAGTCGCTGCCGTGCCCCGGCTGGTGAAGGGGCCGTGCCTGCTCAACGTGGTGTGGGGCGGCAAGACACCGGTGCTCGACCTGCGGGAGGCCGCGGCGTTGGGCTTCAAGCTGGCGATCGTGCCCGGGCTGCTGCTGAAGGCGACAATTGGTGCCTGCGATGATGCGCTGGCAGCGCTGAGATCCACCCATATGCATCCGGCGCCGCATGGCGCGATGACGGTGCGCGATGCGTTCAATCGCGTCGGCGCGCGCGAATGGGAGGAATTTCGCACCAGATTTCGCGGCGACGACATCCGCGCAAGGGCGGAATAATCCGTCTTGGCCCGAGTGTAGTACATCTATACTTGTGTCGCGCGTGGATATTAACGGCAGTTCCGTTATGGATGCTCAGGCCATTGCATCCTCCGTGCGTCCGGGGGACAGCCAACCCCGGTCGGCGCGAATTGCTGCCAGCACCGAAGCGACTGTCAATCGCGTCATGCCGTCGTGCACACCGATGTCCGGCACAGTGATCGCGATGATCTGGTTGGCGTGACGGAATGGCTTGGTAGTGCCGAACAGGGCATAGGTGCGGATGCCGACGGCCGCGGCCATGTTCATCGCGCCCGTGTTGTTGCCAACGTAGAACGCCGCCTCCGCCAGCAGCCCCGTCAGCTCCGTCAGGTGCCAGCCCAGCGCCTGGCCGACGCGCTGAGCCCTGCTGCCCAGTCCGGAGCGAATGGTATCGGCCATGGCCGCATCTTCCGGTCCGCCCAGCAGTACAACCGACGGCCAGCCAGCATCCAGAATTTCGGCAATCAAGTTCGTGAAGCGGGCGACGCCCCACTGCCGAAGCGGCTCGCTGCTGCCGATGCCGACCGCGACAAACGGTTCGGCGGTGACGCCCAGCCGGCGCCTGGCCGCGGCGCGCGCATAAGTGGTTGGTGCCAGGGACGGTTCGGCCGAGGCGAGAGGAACGCCCGCCGCCTCAAGGTAACGCGTCGCGCGGGTATGCTGATGCAGTAAAGCGACTTCGCTCGGCAAGAACGGGCCGGTGTTGAGGAACCGGCGCTGACCGCCCCAGCCGTAACCGCGCCGTTGCGGAATGCCGGCCAACCAGGCGGCGGCGGCAATGGACACGCTGTGATGCAGCAGGATAATCGTGCCGAACCGATGACTGCGCATCAGTCGTGCCAAACGAAACAGCCCGCCGATGCCGTCATGGGCGCCGCGATGTTCGGCCGGATTGAGGTCAAGCCACAGGATCGACTCCACGGCCGGTTCGCCGGCAAGCAACTGATCGGCGAGGGAGCGCGGCTTGGCCAGCAGCGTTACCGGTGCCGCAGCGGCCGCGGCGACCGCCCGGATATGCGCTACATGCCACACCATGTCGCCGATACCCGGCAGCGGCTGGACGACAGCGACCGGCAATGGCAAGCTCATTTGGCTTGATCGCAATGTAGCGGTTTGTTTTCAGTAACCTGCTGGTTCCCTACGTCCGCCGCACAATGCGGCGAATTTTGGGGGAAGGACACTCGTTGCGAACCAGCGATCCTGTTTTCTCGCGGCATGGCCGGATCGCTAGCGGCTGACAACGCGGGTTGTCAATCCGCGGCTGGCGGTGGCTGAGGTTGCGACGCTGAACTGCCGCCGTCACGCATGGCGGGTTGACAGCGGTTGGACCGCTATCGGCGCCCTCCGGTCAACGCAAATCCTGGTCGCGGTCAATTTCCAGTAGAAACAAGCCCTCGTCCGGGTCTTGTGACCGGTATCAATTCTAGTGCTGAGCTAGAATGTCATACCGCGAATAGTTCGGGGTGACGGAGGCGTGTATGGCGACGTGGCACGATCAGGTGGCGATGGTGACGGGTGGCGCGAGAGGCATCGGACGGTCGATCGCGCGCCGACTGGCCCGGGAGGGTGCTTCAGTCTGCGTGAACTATCTGGCCCGTGCCGACGCCGCCGAGTCTCTGGTGGCCGACATCAGGGCGGATGGCGGCCGCGCCATCGCGGTCGCCGCCGACGTGGCGGACGATGCTGCCGTGGAAGGCATGGTCGACCGGGTGGCCGCCGCGTTCGGACCGGTCACCATCCTGGTGAACAACGCCGGCCTGTCTCACAAAGGCACGCTGGGCAGTTACGATGCGGACAAGCTGGCACGGATGCGCCAGGTCAATGTCGACGGCATGATCCATACCACCCGCGCCGTGATGAACGACATGCGCCGGCAGAAATTCGGCCGTATCATCAACGTCACCTCGATCGCCGCGTTCGGCACGTCGCTCCCGGGCAACGCGTTCTATGCGGCGAGCAAGGCCGAAGCACAAATTCTGACCCTGCGCTTTGCCATGGAGCTCGGGGCACATGGCATCACTGTCAACGCGGTGGCTCCCGGCTTCGTGGAAACCGAGGCGACGCGTGGCGGCGGTGATGAAGCGGCCTGGCAGGAGCGGGCGCGGAACATTGCCAGCCGAACGATGATGGGACGCATTGGGGAACCCGACGACGTCGCGAATGCAGTTGCGTTCTTCGCATCGCCAGAGTCGGGATGGATCACGGCTCAGGTGCTGGTCGTGGACGGTGGCAGGATGGACTATATCGGGCGCTGACACGGACCGTGCGAGGCGGACCTGGCAGAGGCCGTCGACGCCGAGGGCGAGATTCGATCGAGTTGCACTGGCAGTGCCATTCCGTCATTGGCATTGCTTGCCCGTTATGGCCCAGCTTGTCCGGGCTACCGATAGGCGCACATGCCGCGACGGGTGGCCTGAACATACCGAACCAGGACGATTAGGTTTGGGCGGACGACTGAATGCGTCCAATTCGAAACCGGAGTCCCGCCTCTTGGACTGAGCGGCGGCGCGGCCGCCTGGACACGGATCCCGACACAGTTGGATTTTGACTTGCGGTTAAGTGGTGTCTGGATAGGCGCGAGCGAGCTTGTCCCGCGCCTTCTGGGTAGTGAACTTCCATTGGATGCATGCGCCTAACTCGATTACGCTGGTGCTGCCATGCTTCGATTTCGGCTTCGAGGACGTCGCGCTCGCCGATGCGGCGGTCCAGGCACTGGCCGCGCAGCACCCCGATTTCGATCTCCACCATATTCAGCCAACTGGCATGTTTGGGTGTGTACATGAAACTCCAGACGCTGAAGGATGCGGTGCGCTTCGGGTGCCGCGAAGGTTTCATACAAGGCCCCGGCGGTATGGGTCGAAAGATTGTCCAGCACGACCCGGATCTGGTCGGCATCTGGATAGTGGATATCGGCCAGATCGCGCATGCAGGCAGCAAAATCCTGCGCGGTTCGTTGATCTGTTATCTTCATATTCCGCCACGATCCGTGCGCATCGAGGAACACGAACAGATTGGCGGTGCCGTTATGGTGCGGCGGTATTCACAATCATAGCGCTCCGGCTGACCCGGTTCGGCCGGGATCGGCGCACGCACTTCGCCAATCAACTGTGTCGGACTTTCGTCAAAGCACACCACCGGGCGCTTCGCATCAGCCGTTTCCGCGTAGAGATCGAGCACATCCTCCATCCGCGCGACATAGGCGCCATCGACCTGCGGAATGCACCACATGTCCTTGCGCCACGGTTTCAGGTCGTCTTCGGCAAGACGCCGGCGCCCGTTGATCCGCTCTGCGGCTCAACCGCGCGAAATCTCGTCATGGTCGGTCAGCCTCACCATCTCGCCGGCCAACAGACCAAGCGTCCAGCGCTTGCGCCCCGCAGGCGGGTCCGAGCAAGCGGTGGCCACCAACAACGCCGTCTCCTTGCCGGACAGCTTACGACAGGATCCCGGACGCGCCGCCTCGCTCAGAGCCAGATCCAGGTTACCCTCCACGAAGCGCCGCTTGGTGCGATAGACGGTTGACTCGCCGACAGAGCTGGGGAACTCGCCAACCGAGACGCTGCCGGCGATCACGTCGTCGCTGACGCCGGCGTCAGCGGCCAGCAAAATCTGAGCCCGCTTGATCTTACGGGCCGCGTGTTTGCCGCCGTTCAGCAACGCTACGAGTTGCGCGTGCTCCGCCTCGCTCAGCTCTACCCGATACCGTATGTTCATCGGTGTTCCTTTGCTTTCGAGGACAACGATAAATCGAGCCGCCGATGCTTTGCGACCGGCGTTCACGGCCAAGCAAAGCCAGTTTCTAGCGTTTATTCACGCCTACACGCTGGTGAACGGACGTCCGCCAGCGGAAGCGGACATGATGCGGTTCTTCCGCCTGACGCCCCCAAGCGTCCATCAGATGGTGCTCACCCTCGAAAAGGCCGGGCTCATTTCTCGAAAGCCTGGGGTTCCCCGGAGCATCGTCGTTCTCCTCCACCGATCCGCCTTGCCCGAGCTAAATCCGGGGCACAGTCAACCAGTCAAAACCACCGTGCAGAGGTCCTGGCGCAAATTGGTTGATATCGCTGAGTTCCATAAGATTAACAGGCTGTCCCCGGGCCTTCGCCAGACGGCCTAGTACGCCGCGTCACGGATATTGCCGGTGTTCATACGCCACGGATTGATCCCTGATTGGCGAATAACCAGGCCGCGAGATTACCGCGGAACCGGTAAGAGGACGATCGTCGTCCGCCACACGTGATCCGCCGCGCGAAGCGCTGTATCTTGCCTGCTCCGTGCCCTCGCTCTGCCTCGCCTGCTGCTCTGTGTTAAGGCCTTGCGGCCGTTTCAAGCGCACGAACCAGGCGATCATTCCCGGGTCCCTCGCTCAGCCTGTCTGGTGCCACACGCTCAGGCGGCGTGCTGATGGCAACAGCGCAAGAAAGGGCTTTAACACGAAGAGGTCGGCGAGGACGATGGAGGGCACGGAGCCGGCAAGATACAGCGCTGCGCGCGGGGGGTATTGGGGACCTCGTGCTGCCGTCGACGCTGGTGCCGAGCCGCTTGAGCAAGCCGGTGGTGCCGCGGATGCGTCGATGACGTGGCAGGCGCACTGGAGATGCAGCGACGAGCCCAAGCTGTTGATGTGACAGGGGTTCATGCGCCGCCGACACGCCGGTCGCACTATCACCGCAGAACCAGTGACGGGAGGTACCAGTGGTCTGACGCAGACTGCTCTTTCAGTCTGCGTCAGACCAGTAGCTTGATTTGGTGGGCTGATTCAGCCAACGCTCTGAAATCGGGCGTTGGCATCAGACCACTAAGGATCTAACTGCCCCCAGGACAGGACGCGCGCGATACGTATCGCAATGACCGGCAGAGGTGTCAGGTCCATCGCCCGGTATTGCGAGTAGCGTGACCTAAGCAGGTCCTGTGCCCGGTCGTGCTCCTCGCCGTGCGCCAGAATTGCCGCTCGGCCGCGCAACATGACCCAGGCGAGGCAACTCCAGTCCTCGTCCCAGCGGTCCACGGTGACCGCCACCGCCGGGTTATCCTGGATGTTGCGCAGCCGCTTGAGCGGGATATCGGCGCGTTTCGGCTTTTCATCGATCGTAATATAGAGCACAGCCTCGTGCAGGCAGAAGCAGACCGGCACGAGGTGCGGCACACCTGAACGGTCGGCCGTCGCCAAGTGGGCGACCCGGCTTGCATCGAGGAAACGGCGTTCCGCATCACTCAGCATGACGTCACCAAGGGACAGCACATTCAGAGAGCCATTCGATCACAAAACTGTCCGACGGCAAGGACAAAACCATCGCGGGCAGCATTCCGGACTGACACGCATTCAAGCGCGTTCAGCGGCTTTCACCTGCTGCCATCCAGTTTCCATCTGCTCCAGCGGGAGCTCCCGCAGGGTCTTGCCCTGCCGCTCGAAGATCTGCTCCATCGCGTTAAACCTGCGGCAGAATTTTTCATTCGCATAGCGCAGACAGGCTTCCGGATCCAAATCCAGCTTGCGGGCCAGGTTGGCCAGGACGAACAGCAAATCGCCAACTTCGTCGGTCAGCCGAACCGGATCGGCCGTGGAGAGTTCGTTTCGAAGTTCTTGAATTTCCTCGTCAAGCTTGCTCAGGACGCGGTCTGCATCAGCCCAATCAAAACCGACACGGGCGGCTCGCGTGGTCAGTTTCAACGCGCGCGTCAGGGCGGGCAGGGCGGTTGGCACCCCAGCCAAAGTACCGGATTGCTTTCGGGCGGCGCGTTCGGCCGACTTCTGCGCCTCCCATGCCAGAGTCTGCGCGGCGGCATCGCGCGCGGCAGCATCACCAAATACATGCGGATGGCGACGTATCATTTTGTCGCTGATGCATTTTGCAATGTCGGAGAAACCGAACAGGCCGGCTTCCTCCGCCATGCGAGCATGATAGACAACCTGGAAAAGCAGGTCACCAAGCTCGTCTGGCAATGCCGCTAGATCGCTTTCGGCGATGGCGTCGGCAACCTCATAGGCTTCCTCAATTGTGTAGGGCGCGATTGTTTCAAAGCTCTGTGTCTTGTCCCATGGGCAGCCGGTGGCCGGGTCGCGCAGCGCGGCCATGATGTCCAGCAGGCGACGGAGTTCGGCTTCGGCCGAGGCAGCGGTGTTGGGCATAGCGGGCGGATAGTGAAGCAACCCGTCGGATGCAAGCCCGCTGTCACCCTTCGTAGCTCCGATTAGTCGACGGCCGCGCGGTGGCGACGCAGGTCTAATCGGCGAGGGGCTTGTTGAGCCTGGACGTGACCGCTTCCGCCCGCCGCAAAGCTGATGGGTCTGCCTTGGCGCCAGGCACCAGCGGAAGTGTTCGTCAACCCGAAGATTAAGGGTGGGCAGAGCGGTTGTTGTACTTCTTCCCGGTGCCGGTTATCTAACGCGACAATGGAACGTTGACATCCTTGGTTGAGCAGTTCATATTCCCGGGAATATGGATGTGGTGCTGAATACGGATGTCGTTGTTGCAGCGCTTCGTAGTCGTCTTGGCGCTTCCCGGGCTTGGCTGCGTGCTATCCTGGCGGGCGAGGTGACCTTGCTGTTGTCCGTGCCGCTGGCACTGCAATATGAGGCGGTGCTGACTCGGCCGGAGCATCTGGCCAGAAGTGGTGCAACCGTAGCCCAGATTGGCAGCCTTTTGGATACGCTGTGTGCGATCTGCAGGCCGGTGGAGATTTCCTATTTATGGCGCCCGACGCTGCGCGACGCCAATGACGAGATGGTCCTCGAGGTCGCTGTGAACGGACGTGCGGATCGCCTGCTGAGCTTCAACGAGCGGGATTTCAAGGCTGCGAGCCGGTTCAACATGGTTGTGGAACGACCAGGCCCATCATGGCGGTCGTGGAGGCAGGGATGACACAAGCGAATTACGCGTTGCGGCTACAACTGTCCATTAAAGCGGAAGCCGAGCGACTGGCGAGGGCGGAGGGCACGACGCTGAACCAGTTCATCAACGTTGCGGTGGCGGAAAAGATCGCCGCTCTGCGCACCGCTGACTACTTCCGCGACCGCGCCCGCCGGGCAGACGTGCCGGGTGCGATTGCATTGCTGGATAGTCTTGGGACTAACGATCCGCCGCAATTGGGCGACGTGCTAACGGGAACTGACTAAGTGCCCGTTTGAGAATGCTACTATGGCGGCCATCTGACGCGGCTTTCTGCGCTTCCGGTGCTCACGGCCGCCAGGCCGCTCCGCTCCGGTTCTCGACAGCCACGCCAGCTGACTCGCCATAGCGCATTCTCGATCGGAGACTAAGCAGCCTGGGGGCTTGAGGACGGCTTGAAGTCCTTCTTTGGTCATCCGCGGTTCGGCGTTGGAAATTTGCCTGCGGAGCGTGTCAACCGGGTTTTGTCGACAGATCGGACATGGCGACCACCAACGGCGGGTGGCGTAATCAGGATGTAATAATGGATCATTTGGAACGAGACTACGTATACGGACTGCGAATGGTCAGCCGGCCTTCAGTCACTCGCCCGTTCTGCATGTCCTCCGACAGAAGGGTCGAACAACCAGGCTCCAGAGCTGACGCAACAATCAGCGAGTCACAGAACGAAAAACCTTCCCGCTGCGCTATCGTCAGAGCAGCCTGTGCATGGCATATCCGACCGGCGCGGAATTGGGGAACAGTCCGCGCAGTGCGCCGAGTGCATCGATGATCTCAGGCCAGCTTCGCTTCAATTTTTTCGTAATGCTACGTTGGTGAATTCATTCAACACCTGAAGGCTGATCGTGCCGCCTTGACGCAGTCGCGACGACGCACGGGATGTGCGTGCGTCGTCATGAATAACTGCGTAGATCGGGATGTTCGTATTAAATCTGCTTATAGTGCCGCCACCGCCTGATACGGCTGGCCCCATTTGTCCTGGTAGACGATGTCCGCCAGCTTGCCGCGCCCGACCGGCCCGAACTTCCCCATCGGATACCCGACCGGCAGGATCGCGTAAGAGTGCACCCCCGGCGGCAGGCCGAGTGCGGCCTCGGCTTCCTTCTCGTGCAGCAAATGCCGGGTCGTCAGCGTCGAACCCAGGCCCAGCGCGCGGATTGCCAACAGCATGTTCTGCACCGCTGGATAGATCGATGCGCCGGTGACGCGGTTCGGGTTCGGCCCATCGTCCATGCAGGCAACGATCCACACCGGTGCCTCATGGAAGTGCTCCGTCAAGTATTCCACCGCGCCGTGCTGGCGCCCGTAGCGTTCTGCCGTCACGCCAGGCGGCGGCGGGCTGGTTGCGTAACGTGGGCCGACCACTTCGTCGAAGGCCTTCTTGTACCAGACCTGCACGGCTTTCTTGATTGCCGGGTCCTTGATCACCAGGAAGCGCCATTTCTGGGTGTTGCCGCCGTTGGCGGCGGCGGCGCCGGCTTCCAGGATCTTCCGAATCAGATCATCCGGCACCGGGTCGGGCTTCAGCCGGCGCATCGAGCGTGTGGTTCCGATGATCTCGAACAGGTCTGGCATGATAATGATCCCCCTTATTGCGGTCGTTTCACCGGTGCCACGCCCCCCGAGCCAGAGCGGCCGCCATCGATGACGATATGCGTCCCGGTTATGTCCCCCGATAGATCGGAGCACAGGTATAGCACGGCGCCGGCAATTTCCTCAGGCTGGGCATAGCGTCCGGTCGGGATGCCGGCGGCGTAGGCGGCGTGAACCGCCTCCGGATTGTTTGGACCACGTTGTGATTCGAGCGAGCGCATCATCCGCGTCTCCACCGGGCCGGGACATACCGCGTTCACCCGGACCCCGAGCGCCGCCACGTCGACCGCGGCGACCTTGGTCAGGCCCAGCACGCCATGCTTCGACGCCACATAGGCGGGCATACCCGGCGAGCCGAACAGTCCGGCGACCGAAGCGGTGTTGACTATCACTCCCGATTCTTGCCGCAGCATCACCGGCAGCACGTGGCGCAGCCCCAGGAAGACCCCTTTCAGGTTGACCGCGATGACCCTGTCGAAGATTTCCTCCTCATAATCCTGCGTCGGGGTCACGACGCCCTCGATCCCAGCATTGTTGAAGAAACAGTCGATCCGGCCGTATGCCGCCAGCGTCTTTTCCACGTACTCTTTCACGTCCGCGGATCGCGTCACGTCGGCCTGCACGAATGCGGACGCGCCGCCGCGCTGGGCGATGATGTCGACACTCGCCTGGCCGAGACCCGCGTCCGCGTCGACGACCATCACCTTGGCTCCGCGCAACGCAAAGCCCAGTGCGGTGGCACGTCCAATGCCGCCACCGCCGCCGGTAATCAGCGCGACCTTGCCGTTGAAGTCCATTGTTGTTCCTCCGCTGTTTTGGCTGCGTGCCGGCTTGGAGCATCCGATTCATAAGGCGAAGCATGGTCGCGTGCGACTTACGCTGCTCCGTGGTCGGATCTTAGACAACCTTACCGGCGTGCAGCTGGCTGATCTCCTCCGCGGTAAAGCCGAGCTCCGATAGGATTTCGTCGGTGTGCTCGCCGGGTTCGGGTGTTGCTCGGCGAATGCTCCAGGGCGTGCGACTGAGTTCGATCGGCTGGCCGATGACCTCGACTTCGCCCAGAACCTTGTGCGGAACTGTCCGCGTCATTGCCAGGTGCTTGACCTGTGGATCGGCAAACACTTGGTCCATCTGGTAGATCGGGCCGCAGGGGACGCCGGCGCTGGTTTAGTGCCTCGATCCAGTCGGCGGATGTCTTGCCGCGGGTGATCGCCTCGATCGCCTCATTCAGAGCATCCCGGTTGTCCGACCGTGTTTGGCCGGTGGCGAACAGCGGATCGGCCGCCAGGTGGTCGGCACCCAGCGCCTTGCACAGCCGCCGATAGATATCGTCGCCCGCGGCGGCGATGTTGATATGGCCGTCGACGGTGGCGAACACGCCGGTTGGGATGCTGGTCGGGTGGTTGTTGCCGGCCTGCCCGGGCACCTCCTTGCCGATGGTCCAGCGCGCCGCCTGGAAGTCGAGCATCGAAATCTGCGCGCCGAGCAGGGAGCTTTTCACCCACTGGCCTTCGCCGGACTGTTCGCGTTCAAGCAGCGCGATCAGGATGCCCATGGCGGCGAAGATGCCTGCCGTCAGGTCGGCGACGGGGATGCCGACCCGCATCGGGCCGCGTCCGGGTTCTCCGGTGATCGACATCAGCCCGCCCATGCCCTGGGCGATCTGATCGAAGCCGGGACGATCGCGATAGGGGCCGTCCTGGCCGAAGCCCGAGATGCTGGCGTAGACGATCCGCGGGTTGATCGCCTTCAGGCTTTCGTAATCCACGCCGAGGCGGAATTTCACGTCGGGGCGGTAGTTCTCCACCACCACATCCGCCTGCGCGGCCAGGCGCTTGAGCACCGCCAGCCCCTCGGGCGCCTTCAGGTTCAGCGTCAGGCTGCGCTTGTTGCGCTGCAGGTTCTGGAAGTCCGGGCCGTGGCGTTCGCCGCCGAGGCCGGCGTCGCCCTCGGGTGCTTCGATCTTGATGACGTCGGCGCCCCAGTCGGCCAACTGCCGCACCGCCGTGGGACCGGCGCGCACGCGGGTGAGGTCGATGACCTTGAAGCGGGCCAGGGGGCCGCCGGCGGGGCCTGTCGTCATGCGCTGATCCTTCCGGTCCGGATGCATCGGCGCATGGTTGCACGGGAACTTGTGGAGGTCGAGGCGGAGGTTGGAAGCTGCTTTTTGGTCCGCTGGTAGTTCACGGATATCTAGCAGTCGCGATGACGCTGGGAGATCCGAAAATGCCCTGCCATTATGCAGCGGCCTTATGAGGCAAGAAGTCGCCGGTTTTTCATTGCCATACGTCTGCTGCGTTTTTCTTGAAATCTGAAAATAAAGATGGTCTACTACAATTTCGGTTATGGGATGGCCGTGAAGGCCGCCGACTTGTCGCCCGGCCAGATCTGTGCACAATGGCCATAATCAAGAATCCAGGACGCCCGGCCCGGCGATGGCGGGCCGGGGTGACCGAGGGAGGGTACCATGCGAGCTCTGGCCCTGTTCCTAGCCGTGGGTGTGCTGAGCACGACGGGCGCGGCGCATGCCCAGTACAAAGCCTGGGTGCTGTCCAAGTTCGACGACACTCCCGAGGGCCTGACCGTTGACAAGGACGGCAACTACTACACGGCGCTATTCCACACCGGCAAGATCATGAAGGTGACGCCCGATGGCCGACAGGAGCTGATTGCCACGATCCCGCCGGACAGCAACGCGCACCATGGCGCCACCGTCGGCGTCGAGCTTGATAATAAAGGCAACCTATACGTTGCCTACAAGCAGGATTCGTCGATGTACGAGGCGAGCAACCTGGGCGACCAGTTCCATGCCGCCTGCCGCGACGTTAAGGTGACCGCCTCGGGCGTGTACAAGATCGAGTTGGCCACCAAAAAGGTGACGGCGCTTGCCACCAAGGCAGACGGTTGGCCGTTCTGCTTTCCCGACGACGTCGATATCGACGACCAGGGCAACGTCTACATGACCGACCTGACCTATGCTGGCATCTGGAAGATTTCGCCGGACGGCAAGAAGGTCGACCTGTGGTCGGCCGACCCGTTGCTGAACTGGTCGCCGCAGCCCTATTCGGGCCTCCCGATAGGCGTCAATGACCTTGCGATCGCACCCGACGGCAAGAGCATCTATGCCGTCACCGACGGCGATCCGATGCTGGTGAAGGTGCCGATCAAGGCCGACGGCACCGCCGGCAAGGCCACGGTCGTGGCGCGCGGCTTTTCGCCGTTCGACGGCATTGCGTTCGATGACAAGGCCAACATCTACGTATCGGAAATCCTACGCAGCGAGCTTTGGGTATTGTCGCCGGACGGAAGCAAGCGGGCGCTGGTCGCCAACAAAAAGATGGCGCCGCTGGACGACAACACCAGCCTTGCCTGGTACAAGGGCACCATCTGCACCGCCAATCTCGGCTTCACCCATCAGAAGCCGGAGCAGGCGGACAAGACCATCGTCTGCATCCGGGGCTACGACATGCCATAGACCGAAGCCCGGCGGCTCGCTGCCGGGCTTGATGCGCCCGACCGTGGCCACATGTCCGTCCGGCCCCCGCAGGCCATGCCGGGCGCGAAAGCTTGCTGGCGGCAAACTGAACGGCCCTGGTCAATGGACATGGGCAAACCGAACGTGCGGCTGGCGGCGAAAGCGGCTATCCGTTCGAAGGTGCGGCCGGTCGTCGTCGTGACCTGCTATAGCTACTCGCGCTTTCCATCTACGCCACACAGCAGCGTCTTCTTCTTGGATGTAGGGCTAAGCAAGAAAGCGGCAGCATCAACGGCGGTCTCGACAGCGCTTGTGTCCCGTTTCCTGGTGCAACTAGGCAGCACCATCGCATCGAATTTTGTCAGATCCACCCAATCGAAAATGTTGCAGACTGTGTGAAAACTATAGAACGTAACGGCAATGAGCAATATTCAGAGGCCATGTGTAGCTAACAAGATTACGCACCCATCGTCCGGCGCCGAGTTTTCACACAGTCTGGTTGAATTTCGCAGCATCAAATGCGATCCTTGAGAAAGGAAATTGCAAGATATTGGTCCCTTCGGACTCGACTTTCGTAATGGCGGCATCGACGACGTCGGCGCGTTCGGGATGGGTGCGGGGTTACACGTCGGCTTCCGCCGATTGAAAGACAATTGGAGGAAGCTTCATCTGCCGCGCGTGGATGGTTTGACTGGCGCACACGACAATCCCGGTGTCATTCGAAATTTGGCTGGCTGAATGTGGAGGCAATTCGGTGGCGATTCTCGATCGGTATGTTTCAAAACCTCCGGAATGAATTGGAAGTCGAAGTTCGGACCCGGCGCCTTCCGTGCTACAATCGAACACCAAAGAGGACGGATCGAGTGGATACGACCACCGCTAACCCGGCTGACCACGTCATCGCCACCTTGCGTGCGCATCAGGCGGCATTGCGCGCGGCTGGCGTCCGGCACCTCTCGCTGTTTGGTTCGGTTGCGCGCGGGGAAGCCGACGGCGGCAGCGATGTCGACCTGGCCGTCGAGCTTGACCCCGAGGCTCGCATTGGTCTGTTCGCGTTGACGGCGCTCGAGCGGCGTTTGGCCGCGTTGCTCGACAGACCCGTGGACCTATTGCCGGAGCCGGTCGAGAACCAGCGATTGCGGTCCGCCATCGACCGGGACCGCCGGCGTGCCTTCTAGGCACAACCCGGCCACGAGCCGGGCTGACATGATCGAGAATATGGAACGCATCGTCACGATCTCCCCGGACTGAAACCTAAAGCGCGTCGAACACTGGAACGGCTGAAGGCCGAGCCTTAGGCAGTCCCGGCTAAGGGTTTGTCTCGAAATAACCGCTTCAAACGCCGCAAGACAGTCGAGGTGGCTACTATCATTTTGTCATGGCCGGCCCACGGGTCGGGCCAGAGAAACTCGCCCGAGCACAGGCTCCGGCCGGCCACCCATAACTTTGATTTCACACAGGAAAGTCATGGGTCACCGGGCCAAGCCCGGTGATGACACACCTGGGTAACCTTTTGCCCGCCACGCTCAAAGCAGTTATTTCGCGGCAGTCCCTCAGCTGAACCTAGCCGGGCCGACCGTTCCCCGTCACGGGGCTGCTGACAGAGTCTATTTCATGCGCTGATCAACAAGCCGAAATCCGTCAGCACATGGCCGCACGGGACCCGGGCAGGTCGAGGTGGCGGCCGTCCCAGTTACATCTGCACGACGGAGCTGAGTTCATAGCTGGTGCCCGGCGGGTTCTCGCCGATGCGCAGGGTCTTATCGTCGATGAAACGATAGGGCGGAACCGGCAGGTTGAATGGTGCGGGGACACCTTTGTAGACCCGCCCCGCCAGGTCGTATTTTGAGCCATGGCAGGGACAGAAGTAGCCACCCGGCCAGTTCGGCACAGGGGTCGACGGATCGGGATTGGGCAGAAAGTTGGGCAGGCAGCCAAGATGGGTGCAGATGCCCACCAGAACAGCGTATTCCGGCTTGACCGAGCGATGCCAGTTTTCGGCATAGTCCGGTTGCTGGCGTACGCCGGAGTTGGGATCGGACAGGGAGGCGACCAGATTGGGCTCCTGCAGTGTCTTCAGCGCCTCCGGCGTGCGGTTCACGATCAGCATCGGCGCGCCGCGCCAGAGCACGACGACCTGCTGCCCGGCGGCAATCTTTGAAAGGTCGATCTCGATGGGCGCCCCGGCGGCGATCACGTCGGCCGAAGGGTTCATCGAATCGAGCAGCGGCCAGGCAATCGCCGCGGCGCCGATGATCGCGCCGGCGCCGGTGACAAGGGAGAGCAGGTCCCGCCGCGTCGGCTGGGGACCAGTGGGTGAGGTATGAGCTGACATGGGTGGATTATACCATCGGCCGAAAGCCGCTGCTACCCGGGGACGCGCTGAAGAAATCGGGATGCAGTGTTGCTTTAGTTATTGGTTTTGCAGATACCGCGCGCGTTGCACGACAGCATGAGCCCGATTGCACTCCGCCCTAACGTAACCACTACAATCGCGCCATCACTTGACGGGCAAAATCCTCCGCCAGCCGCCATTTCACCGCGGTTCCGACGGCGAAAACCATTTCTTGCAAGCCATCCCGTTCCAGCCCGCGGATCTGCTCGATCAGTTCGTCGGCTGTGCCAACCAGACAGGTATCGCGGATCAACGGCTCGTCGATCAGCTCCGCCTCCCCGGGGTGCAGGTCGGTGTAGTGAAACTCGTGCGTCCGGAAATGCCGATGTTCGGCGGGTGTCTGTTCCACCAGCGCGCAATAGGGCTTCCAGATGCGGCGCAGGAACGCGGGCGGCTCGATGCCTTGTTCGTGCACCATGTCGTAGAAGTAATAGACACTCGCCATGACGTTCGGGCCGATTGCCTGCTTGATGCGCTCGGAGTCAGCCGCCTCCCCTGGTTGCAGCAGCGCCACGTTGGTCAGGGTGGCGTTGCGGTAGCCGTCCAGGTTGCGGCCGCGGCGCGCGGCGCCCTGGCGGACATGGCTCAGGGCTTCCTGCACCGGTACGCCACGCGGCGGAATGGCGAACACCAGACCGTCACCATATTCTCCGGCCAGTGCCATCGCGCGCGGCCCAAACCCCGAAACATACAGTGGAATATGCGGCTGCAGGTTCATGAAGCGTGTCTCGTGGCGCAGCATCTTCACCGGACGTGAGCGGCCCTCGAATTCATAATCAACGACTTGACCATCCAATAGCCCGGACAGTACCCGCAGATACGCGCCGAACGCCGCTATCTTCATCGGCTTCTGGCCCATGGTACGCATCGCGGTATTGCCAGTGCCGATGCCCAGGAAGACCCGGCCAGGCGCCATCCGGTTCAATGTTGCCATCGCCGCCACCTGCACCGGCGCAATCCGGGTTCCGCAGATCGCCGTGCCCGGCCCGATCCGCAGTCGGCTGGTCTGCCGAGCGGCAAGGGCCAGGACGGCGTATACGTCGGAGAACATCATCTGGCTGTCGGTGACCCAGACGGAATCGTAGCCGAGGTTCTCGACATGGTTGAAGAAGCCGATCTCGTCGATATCGGACATGACGCAGAAGCCGAATTTCATCGCCTCGCTCCCTCGCGGCTCAAATCACCACCTGCCGCCTATCATGGCACGTCATGACCGCCTTGGTGCGTGCAACGGTCAGGCCCTCAAGCCGTCGCCGGCTGCCGTCCCGGCTTGCCCAGTGCCAGCAGCGTTCCAGTGCCCAACGCCGCGAAACCGACAATTGGCAGCATCGCGAGCGGGTAACTGTGCGTCGCGTCGAAGGTCACGCCCATCAGGGCGTTGCAGATGAAACCGAAACTGGTGCCCAGGGCGTTGACCATGGCGATGCCGGCCGCTGCACTGGGTGCCGACAGGAAGTCAGAGGCCAGCGCCCAGAACGGTCCGCGCGTGACGGAGGTGCACACCACGCACAGGCACAGCAACACGATCGTGGGTACCAGTCCGGTGAACGGGATGCATAGCGCCAGGGCGGCTCCGCTCAGTCCCAGGGGTACGGCAGTGTGCCAAAGGCGCTCGTTGTGGTGGTCGGACCGCTGACCCCACCAGATCATCGCGACAGCCGAGAAGATATAGGGCAGGGCGTTGACCCAGCCGACTTCGGTGTTGCTCAGTCCGAAGGACTTGATGAACTGCGGCTGCCACAATGCCAGGCCGGAACTTGCCGTGGCGCCGCCGGCATATACGATCGCCAGCGCCAGCACCGTCGGATTGCGCACCACGCGCCAGACCGAGGCGTGTGCGACGCGTTTCGCCTGACGCCGTTCAGCGTCCAGCCGATTGGTCAGCCAGGTCCGCTGCTCCGCGGTCAGCCATTGCGCGTGCTCGGGACGATCCGTCAGCCAGACCAGGCAGGCAAAGCCCAGCAAAATCGCCGGTGCCGCTTCCAGGATGAACAGCCACTGCCAGCCGCGCAGGCCGAGCACTCCATCCAGGCCAAGGAGGGCGCCGGAAATCGGCGATCCGATGAAGCCGGCGACCGGAATGGCGACCATGAAGATGCCGACAATGCGGGCCCGCTGCTCCGCCGGGAACCAGTAGGTCAGATACAGGATGACGCCCGGAAAGAAGCCGGCTTCGGCCGCTCCCAGGATGAAGCGGACGACCACGAAGGAGGTTGGTCCGGCGACGGCGGCCATGCCGGCGGAAACCAGCCCCCAACTGATCATAATCCGGCAGATCCAGATCCGCGCGCCGTACTTCTCCAGCGCCAGGTTACTCGGCACCTCGAACAGGAAATAGCCAATGAAAAAGATCCCGCCGCCGAGGCCAAATACGGTGGCGCTCAGGCCAATATCCTTGTTCATCTGCAGTGCGGCGAAGCCGGCATTGGTGCGGTCGATGTAGCACACCAGATAAGCCAGCATCAGGAACGGCAGCAGGCGAAAACTCACCCGGCGCAGCGTCGTAGTGTCCAGCGGGCCGGTTTCGGCCATGTTCATCCCCTCTTGAGGCCGCCAATTTGTTCTCGCTCGCGTGGGCGTCGGGTCGAGGGCAGCGTGCCGGATGTCGCGGCAGGCGGTCAACGCTACCTTGTGCGGCCAATCGGCGAAACATGATGTACCAGGGGTTGCTGCCGGGCCAAGTTCGCCGTAATTCCAGGCTCAATCGGCCTAAGCTGGAGATGATTCGTGTCAGTAACTACTCACGACCACGATCATGGCGATCATGATCACCATGACCACATGCCAGGCTTCGTGGCACGCTGGCTGTTCAGCACCAACCACAAGGACATCGGCACGCTGTACCTGCTGTTCGCGGTGATCGCCGGCCTGGTCGGCGGCGCACTGTCGATCATCATGCGGGCGCAGCTCCAGCATCCGCACGGGACGGTCGTCACCACCGGGCAGGAGTGGAACACGATCATCACCTCGCACGGCCTGATCATGATCTTCTTCACGGTCATGCCGGCGCTGATCGGCGGTTTTGGCAACTGGTTCATCCCGCTGATGATCGGCGCACCCGACATGGCGTTCCCGCGCTTGAACAACATCAGCTTCTGGCTGCTGCCGCCCGCTTTCGTGTTGATCATAACCGGGTTGTTCCTGGGCGAGTCGGGCGTCGGCTGGACACTTTACCCGCCGCTGTCGTTGTCGACCTATGAGGACGGCATCGGCATGGACTGCACCTTGTTCGCGCTCCACCTTGCCGGCGCGTCCTCCCTGCTCGGGTCGATGAACTTCATCGTCACCATCTTCAACATGCGCGCGCCGGGCATGACGCTGCACAAGATGCCGCTGTTCATCTGGTCGGAACTGGTGACCGCGTTCCTGCTGGTGCTGGCGGTACCGGTGCTGGCCGGTGCCATCACCATGCTGATCTTCGACCGTAACTTCGGCACGGCGTTCTTCGACCCGACCGGCGGCGGCGACCCGGTGCTATTCCAGCATTTGTTCTGGTTCTTCGGTCATCCCGAGGTCTACATCATGATCCTGCCGGCGTTCGGGATCGTCAGCCACGTCGTCTCGACATTCAGCCACAAACCGATTTTCGGCTACCTCGGCATGGTCTACGCCATGGTCGCCATCGGCGTGGTCGGCTTTGTCGTGTGGGCGCACCACATGTTCATCTCCGGCATCGACGTCAACACGCGGCGTACTTCATGGCCGCCACACTGGTGATCGCGGTGCCGACCGGGATCAAGATCTTCTCGTGGATCGCCACCATGTGGGGCGGCTCGATCGAGTTCAAGACGCCGATGCTATGGGCGATCGGGTTCATCTTCGTGTTCACCATCGGCGGCGTGACCGGCGTGGTGCTGGCCAACGCCGGCATCGATCAGATCGTGCACAACACCTACTATGTGGTGGCGCATTTCCACTATGTGCTGTCGCTGGGCGCGGTGTTCGGCATCTTTGCCGGCTTCTACTACTGGATCGGTAAGATGTCGGGGCACCAGTATCCGGAATTCTGGGGCAAGGTGCATTTCTGGCTGTTTTTCATTGGCGTCAACCTGACCTTCTTCCCGCAGCACTTCCTCGGGCTGTCGGGCATGCCACGCCGTTACCCGGATTATCCCGACGCATTCGCCGGCTGGAACTTGATCTCCTCCCTCGGCAGCTACCTCAGCGGCCTGTCGATATTGGTGTTCCTGTATGTCGTCTTCCGCACGTTCACCTCGAGGGTGCACGTGGCCGACAATTACTGGGGCGAGGGTGCGACGACGTTGGAATGGATGCAGACCTCGCCGCCGCCGCACCACACCTATCTGGAACTTCCGCGGATTCGCTGAATCCGTTTGCTCCGGCGCGGGTCGGCATGGCAGGAAACGCGCCATGCCGACCCGCCGCCATCTGCTTGCCGCCGCGTCCGTGGTGCTTGCCGCTGGGGCCGGCACGCGGCCGGCGCAAGCTGCCGCCAGTCAGCTGGAAACCGCCTCGAACCGCAGTTTTCTTGATTTTCTGACTGCGGTCAGGCTCGAAGCTCGTCGCGCCGGCATTGCCGCTTCCACCATGGATCGCGCCTTCGCCGGAGTTTCGCCAAACCAGAAGGTGCTGGACCGGGATCGTCACCAACCCGAGTTCACCCTGACCTGGGCACGCTACCGGACCTTGGTGATCACCGAGAAGCGCATTGCCGACGGCCGCCAGGCGGTGGCCGCGAACGGCGCCCTGTTCCGGCGGGTCGAGTCCTATTTTGGCGTAAGCCCCAGCGTTATCGCTGGAATCTGGGGCCTTGAGTCCAGCTTCGGCGCTGGCACCGGCGACTACCGTGTCGTCGAGGCGCTGGCAACCCTGGGCTGGGAGGGCCGGCGAGCCGGTTTTTTCCGCGGCGAGTTGATTGCCGCGCTGAAAATCCTCGATCATGGCGACGTGGCCCCAGCGGCGATGACCGGCTCCTACGCTGGCGCCATGGGTCAACCGCAGTTCATGCCGTCCAGCTACCTGCGCTATGCGGTCGACTTCGAGGGGCATGGGCGCCGTGACATCTGGACCAGCAGGCCGGACGTATTGGGCTCCATCGCCAACTACCTGGCGCAGTCCGGGTGGCGCAACGGGCAGACCTGGGGCCAGGCGGTCTACCTCCCGGCTGGCCTCGAACCATCCGGCCGCGACACGAAGCGCTCGCTGGGCGAATGGGCGCGGGCTGGGGCGCGGCCATTGAGCGGCCGGTGGGCGGCGGCCTTGGAAACGCCGGCGGCGATTGTGGCGCCAGACGGCGCCGGTGGGGACAGCTTCGCTGTGTTCGGCAATTTCGCAGCCATCCGGCGTTACAATCCATCGGATTTCTATGCGATCGCGGTCGGCTTGATCGGCGACCAGGTGCTGGGGTGACACGGCGCGCTGCCGCGACGTCCCGCATCCTCTGTGCCGCGCTGGCGGTCCTTGTAGCCAACGGCTGCAGCACCGAATCCGTCAAACCCGACCCGCATTATGTCCTCGGACCTCCATACCAGGCAGGCAGCATCTGGTTCTATCCGCGTGAGGCCTACGATCTGGACGAAACCGGGCTCGCCGACATCGCCAAGGACAGCCATCCGCCGTTGACCACGGACGGGGAGACGTTCGACCAGGCCGCGCTGGCCGGCGCGCATCCCACGCTGCAGCTACCTGCAATCGCCCGCCTCACCAACCTTGAGAACGGCCGGCAGGTGACGGTCCGGCTGAATGACCGCGGCGCGGGCGATCCTCATCGGCTGCTGCAGATCACCCGCCGAGCGGCGACACTTCTCGGTATGACGGGCGACGCAGTGGCTCGGGTCCGGCTGCAAGTGCTGCCTGGTGAAAGCCGCGCAGCGGCGGAGGCGCTGCCGGGTGCGCCGAACCTGGCCATCAGCGCCGCGCCGCGGGGAACGGTGGAGGCGGCCGAACTACCGCCACCGGACGGTGTGCGGCAGGCCGATGGGCCAAGGTTGCCGGACGCGGTCATGGTCGGTTCCGTCGAGGCGGCCGCCGCCGTGCCGCCCATGCGCCTGCCGGAAGTCGTCGTCCAGACCGCGGTTGAGCCGAACCGCTTGATGGTGCACCTGGATACCTTCAGCGAGTTCCGATATGCCAATGTGCAACAGGCGAAAATGATTGCGGCCGGTGCCAGGATCAGTTCCTTGGTCAACGGCCGGACCCGACAGTTTCGTGTGGAAATCGGCCCGCTGCCGGATGTATCCCATGCCGATACCATATTGGACCAGGCCTTTGCCCGCGGCATACCGGATGCCCGTATCGTCATCGATTAGCAGGAGGTTCCGTCGCGATGCTGACCCGTCGTCTTGGCTTGCTGGCGTCCTTCCTCACTGTCGGGGCATTGCCGGCGCTGGCGCAGCGGCATTCGCCGGCCTCGGCCGGCGGCGGCCATGCCGGGCCAGGCGGCCACAAGCAGAAGGATGCCGCGGCGATCGGTAATCCGGCGGATAGCCCGCTGGGTCTCGTGGATACCGCCGCGCGTTGGGCCTATGGCATGAGTTTCGATACCGGTGCCACGTTGTTGGAAAAGCAGGCCGACGACGAAATGCCGCCCTCGTCAATGACCAAGCTTATGACGGTGTACCTCGTCTACGAGCGGCTCAAGCAGGGCCGGTTGAAACTGGACGATGAACTGCCGGTCACCGAGAAGGCCTGGCGGATGCAGGGCTCCAAGATGTTCGTGCAGATCGGCAGCGCGGTGAAAGTGGAGGACCTCATTCGCGGCGTGATCGTGCAATCCGGTAACGACGCGGCGATCGTGCTAGCCGAGGCGATCGGCGGCTCGGAGGAGGGGTTCGTCGAGTTGATGAACAAGAAGGCCCAGGAACTTGGTCTGACACACTCGTTCTTCAAGAATTGCACCGGCTGGCCCGATCCCGAGCAGCACATGAGCTGCCACGATATTGCTGTGCTGGCTGGGCGGATCATTCGCGATTTCCCCGACTACTACCATTACGACGCCGAGAAATCCTTCCGCTACAACGGGATCGAGCAGGGCAACCGCAACCCGATGGTGCAGCGGGGCACCGCGGACGGCCTGAAGACCGGCCATACCGCAGCCGGCGGCTACGGCCTTGTCGTCAGCTCCCAACGTAACGACCGCCGCGTCATCCTGGTGCTGAACGGCCTGACCTCGATGCACGAACGCGCCGCGGAGTCGGAACGGCTGGTGGACTGGATGTTCTTCAGCTTCGAGGACGTAACGTTGTTTACCGCTGGAGACGTGGTGGACCGCGTGCCAGTCTGGCTGGGCACAGCGCACTCAGTGCCTCTCGTGGCCGGGCGAGATGTCGTGGTGACCTTGCCGCGCAACTGGCGGCAGAAGGCCTCGATCAAGGTCCGCTATGCGGCGCCATTGCAGGCGCCGGTGGGCAAGGGCGATACGGTGGGCGAATTGATGGTCACTGGCGAGGGCGTTCCGAACAGGGATGTGCCGCTGCTCGCTGCCGCCGACGTGCCCAGGCTGGGGCTGCCTGGGCGAGCCATCGCGGTGATGTCGAAGTATGTGACTGGGACGTGATGGCGCCAATCGGCGGGCATTTTGTGACGCTGGAGGGCGGCGAGGGGACTGGCAAGACGACCCAGTCGGCTCTGCTGGCCGAGGCGCTCAAGGCGCGGGGGCTTCCCGTGTTGCAGACACGCGAGCCCGGCGGTTCGCCTGGAGCCGAGTTGCTGCGGGGCATCCTGCTTGGCGGCAGCGTCGAATGGGCGCCGCGGGCCGAGACGCTGCTGCATTTCGCTGCGCGGGCGGAGCATCTGCACAAGACGATCCTACCGGCGCTGGAGGCTGGCGGCTGGGTGGTCTGCGATCGGTTCTTCGACTCCACCATGGCCTATCAAGGCTATGGGTTGGGCGCCAACCGCGGCTTCATCGCCGAACTGGTTCGGCTACTGGGCTGCCGCCCGGATCTGACCATCGTTCTGGACGTCTCCGAAGCCATCGCCGCTGAACGGGTGCACCGGCGCGGCGGCGACGCCGATCGCTACGAGCGGCTTGATGCGGCGTTCCATGCCCGCGTGCGACAAGGATTTCGCGATATCGCAGTGGCGGAGCCGGAGCGTTGCGTACTGCTGGACGCCTCGGGCGATATGCAGGCCGTCCATACAGCCATCATGACGGTGGTGGAGACACGGCTAGGGCTTTTGCGTGATAGCAGCCGGCGTCGATAGTGAACTTCGGCCAATTCCCGAGGGGGCGTGTCGATTGGGTCGAGTGATGTTCCGTGACGTTTGACCATCGAACTGGCGGTTGGGCTTTCGACCGTTTCGAAAGATTGGCCATGCGGCTTCTAACGTCCCAAAATAGCCTTGCTGTTCTGTATCCGCAGCCGGCATGGCCTTCCGCCCCAGCGTCGTGCTGACCGTCAATCCGACGGCGGAAACCATGCTGGAGGCGGGCAACCGGCTGCTGGCACAGCGGCAGTATGACGCGGCGGACGCTGCCTTTCGCGCTGTCCTGTCGGTTGCGGCGAACCCGTCGGCATGGGCGGGTATCGGTGAGTGTAGCACGGCGCGCGGCAGCCTGGATGAGGCAGTGAGTGCGTTCGAGACGGCGCTTGACCTGGTGCCGGACGCCTGGAGCGCCCTGCTTTCGCTGGCCGATACAATGCTCTGGCGCGATGGCCGAGCTGGATGGGAGCAGGGGGTCGATCGCGCCTTGACTGTTCCCATCATGGCGCCGGCAGCGTTCCATTTCCTGGTCCGGAAAGCCTGCATTCACTGGTTGAACCGCAAGGTCAGGCTTTGCGACTCGATCATTCAAGCTCTGACACTAGCCCTGAAGCGTGAGGGGGAACCGCTTGCTCGGCTGCTGCAGGGCTACACGATGTCGATGGCCCGTAATCTGGACGGCCTGCTTGCAAGCGAAAAGGCCGGTCTGACCGGGAGATATGCGCATGACCCGAGCCTGCCGCCCGTGCATCTGGTGGGCGACAGCCACTGTATCGCACCGTCAGCGACTATAGTCGCCATTGGCGGCCGTGAGCACCGCGTCAGGCCGCGCTACGTCCTTGGTTGCAAGGCCTGGCATTATGCCGCGCCCGGACCGAACGGCTATAAGGCCGCGGTCCAGCGTATCGCAGGCACGCTGGCTGCTTCATCCCAGGTGATCGTCAGCGCCGGGGACATAGACTGCCGGTGGCGGAGCGGCCTCTTCAACCTGCACCGCAAGACCGGCGCCGACCTCGGCCGCGCCATTGCAACGACGGCGGCAGGCTATCTCGACTTCGTGCAAGCCGCCTTCGGTCCTGGAGGGCACACGGTCAGCATCCTGACGCCCCCAGCGCCGCGCATCGACAGCTTGCCGTGGGACCGGTCCGATCAGACCCTAGTCGCTACGATCATCGCCGGCTTCCAAGATGAGCTACGCGCGGCCGCGAGCGCACGCGGCTTGCCGTTGATCGACCTCTATCGCCTGTCGGTTGGCGCCGACGGGTGGTCCAACAGGCGCTTCCATGTGGATACTTACCACCTCAATGCCCGGGCGCTGGATGTGGCATTGGAGGGCGTCTTTTCGGCGGCGCCGCGGCTCGTAAAGGGTATAGCATGATCACGACAATCCCTGCCTTTCTGCCGGCCTCGGTTTGTGCCCGCTTCGTGGGTCGACTTGAGAGCCAGGCCTTGCAGGATGGGCGGTTGACCGCCGGACCTGCCGGGCAGGACCTGAAGCTGAATTCAGCAACTCGTCGATACGCCGGCGGCGCTGGAGATGTCGCAGGAGATCAGCAAGCACATGCAACAACAGCGCGTGCTTGTCGAGGCACTGGCGATCCGGTCTTCGCTGCCGTTCATGTTCAACTGCTACCGGAGCGGGATGCAGTACAAGCCGCACGCCGACAACGCGATCATGTACTACAAACAGACCGAGATCCGGACCGACCTGTCCGCGACGGTCTTCCTGTCCGATCCGGCCAGCTATGAGGGCGGGGAGCTTGCCATCGGCATCGACGGCACGCCGTCGCTGATCAAGCTCCCGGCCGGGGGTATCGTGATCTATCCGTCGAACACGCTGCATGCGGTGCAGCCGGTAACCCAGGGTGTCCGCTGGGCCGCCGTGACGTGGCTCCAGAGCCGGATCCGCTCACACGATCAGCGCGCCATCTATGGGCAGGTGCTGCACGCCTTGCAGGCGCTGGCGTTCGCAGTCCAGCATCCGCTCGATTCCAGGGAACGTATTGCGTTCGACCACATTTATCGCGCCAAGGACGACTTGATGCGAATGTGGGGCGAGTAGGCAGAATCCGTGGTCCGCCGTAAGACGACGCCGAACCACGGGACAGGGCACCGGATCAGTAGGCCAGTGCTTCCTGCTCGACGGGCACCCAGCGGCCGTCCCTGACGACGGTCAGGAATGAGTGGGTCGAGCCGTGGTGCTGCTCCGGTCCGAAGGACAGCTCAGAGCCGAAGATGTCCTTGTAGTCGTGGATGCTCTCCATGCCCTTGATGAAGCTGTCGACCGTCAGGTCCTTGCCGGCTCGGTCCAGTCCCAGCAGCACCAGGTGCGCGGCGGTGTAGCCGACTTCGCCGTGGAAGTTGGGATCGCGGCCGTAGCGCGCCTTATACTTCTTGGCGAAGTCCTGTACCTCCGGCCGCGGGTCGTCCGGATAGGCGTAGAGCGCCGGCGTCATGCAGTAGAAGCCCTCGGTGGCGCCCCCAGGCAGACTGGCGACCGCGGTGTCATAGGAGGCGAACTGGCCGACCATATCGACATTCCAGTTCATCTTCCGCGCCGTCTGGATGATGATGTTGGTATCACGCACGATGGTGCCCATCATGACGACATCGCAACCGGCGTCGTGCAGTTTTTCGACATTGGCATTGAAATCGGTGTCCACCGGCCGATGCGCGGTGGTTGCGACGACCTTGAGGCCGAGTTCCTTGGTCTCGGCGACGACGCCGGCCAGCACGTCCTTGCCGAAGTCGCTATCCTGATAGGAGACGCAGAACGCCTTGCGGCCTTTTTTCTCGGCGAAGTATTTCACCGCGGCGCGCATCTGGTCGTAATAGGAAGCGAACTGGCCGAATTTCAGCCGGTTGTAGGGCTCGTACATGGATCGGGCGGCGGTCAGCGGGAACATGTTCGGCACGTTCTTGGCGAACTGCGCCGGCATGTTGGCGTCGTTCATCGGGGTGCCGCCGTCGTCGATCGTCATGAAGACGTTGTCGTTGTTCAGCAGCTTGTTCATCGCCTGCACGGCGCGCGGGACGGTGTACTGGTTGTCCTCGACGATGTACTTGATCTTGCGGCCGTTGACGCCGCCTTTCTCATTGGCTTCGTCGAACGCCATGCGGACGGCGTCGCTGTTGTTGACGCCCTGAACCGCGGTTACGCCGGACAGGTCGGTGATGGTGCCGATGACGATTTCCGTGGGAGTCACGCCGCGGACGGTGTCGGCTGCGTGGGCAATCGAGGCGGTCATCAACAGACTGCCGGCAAGGGCCGGTAATAGGACGTTCGTGAACCGTATTGGCATTCGGTATTCCTCCCCTGCGGCACCCGCTTGTCCGCTGATGACCCGTTCATGTCCCGATGACTGCCGGACGGCGGGAAGCTAGCCGGGACCGCGTTTGGGATAAAGCCCTTCAAACAATTGCTTTCATCGGCTAACCGGGTCTTCACCGGCCTGATCCGTGCCACGCTGCATTCACCGGTTGTAACGTTTCGAAGACCTGGGTCGCTGGCGCGCATGGGGTGAGCGCCTGCCACGAGTAACGGCCTCATATGGCAGTGGTGTAGACGACTGATCGCCCCGTGTCATACAGTCTGATTGTCGCCGCTTTGGTGCGCCAGGTGCACCAACGGGCGGGGCGGCCCTGGTGTTGCTCCGGTTGCGGTCTGACCGTCGCGACGCCCAACTGAGCGTGCCACGGCGCCAAAGCCAGTCCCCGGGAGCCCGCCAAACATGGCACGCTATAACGCTGTTTTGTTCGATCTGCTGACCGCCCTTCTGGATAGCTGGTCGCTTTGGAACGACGTCGCCGGCAGCGACGATGACGGGGGCCGTTGGCGCTCGGCCTATCTTCGCATGACCTATGAGACCGGGGCTTACCGCCCATACGAGGACCTTGTGGCGGGCGCGGCAGAGGCGGTCGGGCTTGATCGGCGCCTCGGCGACAGGCTTGATGACCGCTACCACGAGCTGAAACCTTGGCCTGAGGCTGTGGCGACGTTAGCGGCGTTGGCCGAAGCCGGCCTACAGCTTGGGATCGTCACCAATTGTTCGCGCCGGCTTGGTCATCTCGCCGCGAGACAGGTCGGGCTCTCTTTTGCTTGTATCGTCACGGCCGAGGAAGCTGGCTTCTACAAGCCCGATCCAAGGCCTTATCAACTGGCGCTTGAGCGGCTCGGCATTGCCGCCAACCGCTGCCTGTTCGTCGCGGGTTCGGCCTATGACCTGTTCGGGACAGCCCGGGTCGGCCTGCCGACCTACTGGCATGATCGGATGGGCATGGCGCTGCCTGAGGGGGCGCCGCCGCCACTGGCCCATGAGCGCACACTTCTGGCGCTGCCGCAGCATTGCGGTCTTGCGTGATCGTCCGCCAAGCGCCGCCTGTAACGCGCTGACGACGCGGGACCATTCGCCGTTCGGTTCACGCGCTACACCATGACGACCGGGCGGACCGGCGCACCGGTCGCGCCACGGATCTTCGTCGCCAGCAGAATAAAGCATGCGGCATGGACCCGATCGGCGGCGAGTTCCTCCAGCGCCAGGTTCTCGATCAGGTAGACGCCGCAATCGGCCAGGGCGAACTGATGCACCGGCATCATCAGGCCGCGGTCGGGGTTCGGCAGCACCTCCACCGCCATGTTATCGGCGCCGATCGCGACGATGCCCTGGTCGATCAGCCATTTCGCCGCCGGCACATCGATGCCAGGTTCGCCTTCCAGGTAGCGGGCGTTGTCGGTGCCGAAATAGCGTCCCCAGCCGGTGCGGATCAGCGCGATGTCGCCCGCTTCGACGGCAAAGCCGCCGGCGTCCGCGGCGCGTTTCAGGTGGTCCGGCGTGACGGTCTGGCCGGGCGACAGATGGGCGCCGCCGGTGACGCCGGCCACGTCGAACAGCAGCCCGCGGGTGATCATCGGCGGCGCGTGCTCGATCCCCAGCCGGTCGAGCCCCCAATCGGTGACCACGTCGGCGGCGGCGTTGCCGTTGTAGAGCATGTCGCCGTTGGAGAAATGACCCAGCGCATCGATGTGGGTGCCGACATGCGCGGTCATCTCGATGCGTTCCAGATTGGTGCCGGCGTCATTGCGCGCACCCAGCTTGCGCCGCCGCTTGATGGTGTCGCGCCAGGAACCGAAGATCGACATCAGGAACGGCGTCTGGTTCGGCGCCATGAACGGCGCGCCCATGTAGATCTCGTGGCTGACGTCGTAGATACGGCCCTGTCGCACCGAGGCCAGCGCCGCCAGCCGTTTTTCCACCGTCAGCAGATTGCCGGCACCGATCTGGTCGGCGGGGCCCCATTGCGCGTGGCTGTGGATCAGGTTTGGCATCCCGGACGCTCCTGCATGTTTGAGGATAGCGTGGCACCGTCGTCCAGTCCTCCGCAAGCCGGCGAACCGGCCACGGCCGATCGCGTTCCGGCCTACGCGTCTTGGACTGACTCCTGGCCGTCAAGCTCCGTCGACAGAATGGAGCATTGAACGGACGACCACCATGAGCCACGAGCCAGGACGTTCTCACGCATTATGCCTTCCTCGCGCATTCCGAGTTTGCTCATGATTCGTCGTGAGGTCAGGTTCTCGATGCGGCACTGCGCATAGATGCGATGTAATCCTAGCGTCTGGAAACCAAACCGCAGCATCGCCTCACCGATTTCCGTCGCAAAGCCGCGGCCGGCATGGCTTGAACCAACACCCCAGCCAATCTCACCTTGGCGCCATCTTGTGCTGCGAACATGAAGGATTGCCTCGCCGACAATCTGCCCAGAGGCCTTTTCGGCAGCCGCCAAGAGAAAATCGGTTCGTGGCTTGCGTGCCTGATCCAGTAGGCATTGGTTCAGCATTGCTGCGATCGACCCGGCGGTCGGCGGCTCGATTGGCAGGCTATGCCAGTATTCCTTGCGTTGCATGTAAGAAAGAAAAGCGTCAGCGTCGGACGTTTGCACGTCGCGCAAGAACAGACGGGCGGTCTCCAACACAGGCTGTGCCATGACCTACGCCTCCGAGTCGCTGATGGTACGAATTCATGCTTCACCGACTTAGACGAGCCGGCCGCGCTATGACCGCCGACGAGATGCAGAAATGGTGACGGGAGGCACTTGTGCGATATACGTGATTTACCGCGCGAAGCGCCAATCTTGCCTGCTCCGTGCCCTCCCGCTGCCTCGCCTGCTTCTTTGTGTTGAAACCTTGCGGTCCTGACGCGCGCACGAACGAGGCGATCATCAACCAATCCGCCGCTCTGCCCGTCCAATGCCACATGCTCATGCGGCGCGCTTGTGGCAACGCCGCAAGAAAGGACTTTAACACGAAGAAGTAGGCAAGGACGATTGAGGACACGGAGCAGGCAAGATGGGGCGGCTTCGGGCGGATGTGTACGCGCGCGCCGGCACAATTGCTTGTCAATGGACTATGTCCCGTTTGAAGAACCGGGCAATTTCATTTTGCAAAACTTCATTCAGAACATCTCAGAATATATTGGGGATTTGGATTGTTCGTCCATGCAGTTTTAGACAGGTCCTCCGCCGGCCTTTCTAAAAACGTTAGAATTAGGTGCTTCAAGATTGCGCCAGCTTAACCTGCCAAAGTCACTATGCGTACTGCTGGCTAATCTTTCACTCAACGCTTGGGCAACGGCCTACGCGCCAACCCATCACGGCGTCAACGGATTGAACACCTGCAGCGTCTCCCGCCGCGGCAAGTCGCCCGTCGACCAGCCGCCACCAAGCGCCTCGATCAGCGCGACGCTCGCCACCAGGCGGCTCTGCTGCACCCCCAGCGCGGTCTGCTGATCGGTCAGCAGCAGAGTCTGCTCGGTGATTACACTCGTATAGGGGACGGTGCCGGCGCGGTAGGCGTTCAGCGTCGCCTGCACCGCACGGGCCGTCGAGTTGACCGCGATGGCCTGCGCCCTGGCCTGCAGTTGCAGGATGCGCAGGTTGGACAGCGCATCCTCCACCTGCTGAAACGCGGTCAGCACGGTCTGCCGGTACGTCGCCACGGACGCCTCGTAGGTCGCGCGCGCGGCTGCAACGTCGGCGGTGCGCAATCCGCCCTCGAACAGGGATTCGGTGCCTGATGCGCCGAGGGACCAGAACTGATTGCCGACATTGAACAAGTGCGACAATGGACTGCCGGCGTATTCGCCGAGCGCCGAGAGCGAAACGTCTGGATAGAATGCGGCAACTTGTACGCCGATCAGCGCATTTTGCGCCTGCATCGTCCGTTCGGCGGCGGCGATATCGGGGCGGCGCTCCAGCAGCGCCGACGGCAACCCGGCCGGCAGCACCGGCACGGCGGCGGCGAGCGGGCCCGGCGCAATGGTCAGTTCGGCGGGCGGGCGCCCGGTCAACACGGCGATGGCATGCTCGTATTGCTGCCGCTGGATGCCCACCGCGATCAACTGCGCTTCGGTCGATTGCAGTTGCGCCAGCGCCGTAACGTAGTCGATGCTGGACGTGGTGCCGGCACGATACTGGTTTTGCGTGATTTCCAGCGACCGGCGGTAAGCGGCGACAGTGTCAGACAGTAGTTGCGACAGGGCATCCTCGGCACGCAGATCGAAGTAATCCGTAGCCAGCGTCGCCTGCGCCGATAATTTTGTGTTTGCCAGGTCAGCCGCGCTGAGCTGGGCGCCGGCGACGTCGCTCTCCACCTGGCGGCGCACCCGGCCCCACAGGTCGAGATCCCAAGAGACGGTGCCGCTTAGGGTATACTGGGTATTGCGTCCACCGCTGGATCCGAAGCCGGTACCGCTGCTGGTTGTCACGCCGGTGGTTGCGAACCCCGATGAGCTGCGCCCGCTGCTGGCGCCGCTGCCACTATGCGTCACGCCGCTGCTGAGGCCGACGGTCGGGAATAGACCGGCGCGTGCCTCGGCGACCAAGGCGACGGCGTTGCGATATTGGGCTTCGAACTGCTTAATCGTCTGGTTGGACACCTCGACGCTGCGCTCCAACTGGTCAAGCACAGGATCGTCGTAGACTGACCACCAAGCGCCCCGATCCATCGCGTCACCGGGCTGGCTCGGCTTCCAGCCGGCGAGTTCCTTGAATACCACCGGCACCGGCGCGTCAGGACGTTTGTAGTTCGGTCCGACCATACAGCCAGTCAATGCCAGGCACACTGGCCACACCCTCAGGTAGCCTCTCACTCCGCGGCCTCCGGCGTCGCGAGTCCGGGAAACAGGCGATACCATTGCCGTTTCGCGGCAAGACGAAAGCGGTCCAAGTACAGATATGTGACCGGCGTGGTATAGAGCGTGAGCAGCTGGCTCACCATCAGGCCGCCGACGATCGAAATGCCGAGCGGACGACGGAGTTCGCCGCCTTCACCGAAGCTGAGAGCGAGGGGCAGGGCGCCCAGCATCGCCGCGCTGGTGGTCATCATGATCGGGCGAAAGCGCATCAGGCAGGCCTCGAAGATGGCCTCGCGCGGGTCCAAGCCATTCAGTCGTTCGGCTTCCAGCGCGAAGTCGATCATCAGGATGGCGTTCTTCTTGACGATGCCGATCAGCAGGATGACGCCGATCGCGGCGATCAGGCTGAATTCGATATTGAACAGCAACAGCGCGAGAATGGCGCCGATACCGGCCGAGGGCAGGGTGGACAGGATGGTGATCGGGTGGATGTAGCTCTCATAGAGAACGCCCAGCACGATGTAGATGGCGGCCAGGGCCGCGGCAAACAGCAGGGGGATGGTTCTGCAGCGATTGCTGGAAGGTCTGCGCGGTGCCTTGGAAGGAGCCGTGGATCGACGCCGGCATGCCGATCCGGCGCATCGCCTGCTCGACCGCCACGGTTGCATCACTCAGCGACTTGCCGGGTGCCAGATTAAAGGAGATCGTGCTGGCGACGAACGAACCCTGATGATTGACCGCCAGCGCCGTGTTGCCTGGCGCGTAGGAGGTAAAGGATGCCAGCGGGACCATGGTTTCCTTGCTGGTGCTGACCGCGGCACCGGACGACGCGCTGCCCTTGCCGACATTTGCCAAGGCGTTGGTCGAGGCATTGCGGGCGGAACTGGAGGCGATGCTGGCCGCCGTCGTCGCCTGCTGCTGCTGGTTGCCGCCGCCGTCGTGTTGCCGTTGTTGGCGGTGGGGCTGGCGGTCGCGCTGACGGTTCCCACTACGGCATTCGTCGTCTCCGTGCCCGCGGCCGATCCGCCCGAGGTGCTGACGTAGATCTGCTTCAGTGTCTCCGGGCTTTGCCAGTAGCGTGGCGCCACCTCCATGACGACGTGGTACTGGTTCTGCGCGCTGTAGATGGTCGAGACCTGGCGCTGGCCGAAGGCGTCATACAGCGTGTTGTCGATCTGGCTGGTGTTGACGCCCAACCGGCTGGCGCTGGCGCGATCGATCAGCAGATCAGTTTCCAGGCCCTTCTGCTGCTGATCGGAACTGACATCGCGCAGCACCGGGTCGTGTTCCAGTGCCGTCACCAGCTTGGGCGACCATTCGTACAGTTCGGCGGAGCTATCGCCCTGCAGCGTGTATTGATACGCGGCATTGGTCGAGCGGCCGCCGACGCGGATGTCCTGGATCGGTATCAGAAACAGCCTGGCACCTGGCACCACGGCCAGCTTGCGCCGCAGCCGGCTCATCACCGCGTCGATGCCGTCACGCTCCGCCAGCGGCTTGAGCGCCACGAACACCGAACCGGTGTTGGTCTGGCCGGCGCCGCCACCACCGCCTTGTCCGGTGAACCCGACGACGCTCCGCACGGCGGGATCCTGCTGCACGATGCGCGACAGGTCGGTCAGTTTGGCCTGCATGGCCTGAAACGAGATGCTCTGGTCGGCCTGCAGGCTGCCCATCATCGCACCACTATCTTGTTGCGGAAAAAATCCTTTCGGAACGATGATGTAGAGTGCGATGTTCAGCACGACGGTGATCAGCAGCACCAGCATCACCAGCGCCGGGTGCCGCAGTGACCAGGCCAGGGTCCGGCCGTACAAGGACTGCGCCCGGTCGAACATTGTCCGCCGGATCGGCAGAAGCGGGACGGACGGCTTCAGGAACAGCGCGCACATCATCGGCGTGGTGGTCAGGGAGATCGCCAGCGACACCATGATCGCCAATGACAGCGTCATCGCGAACTCGCGGAACAGGCGTCCGACGATGCCACCCATCAGCAGGATCGGCAGGAAAACGGCGATCAGCGAGAGGCTGATCGAGACGACGGTGAAGCCGACCTCCTTGGCGCCGCGCAGGGCCGCCTGAACCCGCGGCATGCCGTCCTCGATATGGCGGGAGATGTTTTCCAGCACCACGATCGCGTCGTCGACGACGAAGCCGGTGGCGACGGTCAGCGCCATCAGCGACAGATTGTCCAGGCTATAGCCCAGCAAATACATCGTTCCAAAGGTGCCGATGATGGATACCGGCACGGCGATTGCCGGGATCAGCGTGGCGCGGACGTTGCGCAGGAACAGGAACACCACCAGGGTGACCAATCCGACCGAGATCAGCAGCGTACGTTCCGTATCATGCAGACTGGCGCGTATCGTCGTGGTGCGGTCGTTGGCCACCAAGAGGTCCACGTCGCGCGGCATGGCCGCCATCAATTGCGGAATCGCCGCCTTCACCCCGTCCACGGCGTCGATGATGTTGGCCCCTGGCTGACGGAACAGGATGACCAGCACGGCTGGCTTGCCTTGGGACAAGCCGGCGTTGCGAAGATTCTCCACCGAGTTCCTGCACGTCCGCCACGTCGGATAGCCGGACGGCGGCGCCGTTGCGATAGGCGACCACTAGAGGCCGGTAGTCGGTCGCATGTGTCGCCTGATCGTTGGTATAAAGCTGGTAGTGCAGACCGTCCGACTCGATCGCGCCCTTGGGGCTGTTGGCGTTCGCCGAGGCCAGCGCCGCGCGCACGTCCTCCAGCCCAATACCGTATTTGAACAGCGCCGTCGGGTTCAGCTCCACCCGTACCGCGGGCAGCGCGGAGCCGCCGATGATGACCTGGCCGATGCCCTTGATCTGGGACAGTTTCTGCGACAGCACATTCGTCGCCGCGTCGTAGATTTGGCCGCGCGTCAGCGTGCTCGAGGTCAGCGCCAGGATCAGCACCGGCGCATCGGCCGGGTTCACCTTGCGATAGGTCGGGTTGCTGCGCAGGCTGGTCGGCAGATCCGCCCGCGCCGCGTTGATCGCCGCCTGCACGTCGCGCGCCGCGCCGTTGATGTCGCGGTCCAGGCCGAACTGCAACACGATCCTAGCCGATCCGACCGAACTGGTGGAGGTCATCTCGGTCACGTCGGCGATCTGTCCGAGGTGCCGTTCAAGCGGGCTGGCGACGCTGGTGGCGACGGTTTCCGGACTGGCGCCCGGCAGTTGCGCCTGCACCGAGATAGTCGGGAAATCGACCTGCGGCAGCGGCGAGACCGGCAGCTTGAAATAGGCGAACAGGCCAGCCAGCGTGATCCCGATGGTCAGCAGGGTGGTCGCGACGGGACGAGCAATGAACGGAGCTGCAATGTTCATGGCGGGGCCGCGTCACCGGCAAGCTTGGTTTGCGGCTTCTTGCCGGTCAGCCGTTGCGCGAGGCGGTCGAACATCAGGTAGATCACCGGCGTGGTGAACAGCGTCAGCACCTGGGAAACCAGCAAGCCGCCGACGATCGCGACGCCCAGCGGACGGCGCAGCTCCGACCCGGTGCCATTGCCCAGCATCAACGGCAGTGCCCCCAGCATGGCGGCCAGCGTCGTCATCATGATCGGGCGGAAGCGCAGCAGGCAGGCTTGATGGATCGCCTCGCGCGGGGATTTGCCTTCCTCACGCTCCGCCTCCAGCGCGAAGTCGATCATCATGATGGCGTTCTTCTTGACGATGCCGATCAGCAGGATGATGCCGATGATGGCGATCACGTCGATGTCGTCGCCGGCGATCCACAGTGCCACCAGCGCTCCGGCGCCGGCCGAGGGCAGGGTGGACAGGATGGTGATGGGATGGATGAAACTTTCGTACAGCACACCCAGCACGATGTAGACGGTGACGATCGCCGCCAGCACGAGAAACAGCTCGTTCGACAGCGATGCCTCCAGCGCCGCGGCGGCGCCCTGGAAGGCGGTGACGAAGCTTTCCGGCAGCCCGATATCTACCTCGGCCTGGCGGATCGCCGTCACCGCGGCGCCGAGGGAGGAGCCGGGGGTGGTGTCGAATGAGATGGTCGTTGCCGGGAACTGGGCCAGGTGGCTGATCTGCAATGGTCCGGGCTTCTGCTGCACCGTCACGATGGCGCTGAGTGGCACCTGCCCGGTGGCGGACGCGGCGGAGGGCAGCCGGATCGCGTTCAACGCCTCGAGCGAGGCCTGCAGCGAGGGATCCGCTTCCATGATGACGCGGTACTGGTTGGACTGGGTAAAGATGGTCGAGATGATGCGCTGGCCGAACAGATCATACAGCGCGTTGTCCACGGTGGCGGGGGTGATGCCGAACCGTGCCGCGGTTTCCCGATCGATGACCAGGCTGGCGGTCAGCCCCTGCTGCTGCAGGTCACTGGCGACATTCATCAGGTCTGGCGACTGGTTCAGCCGCGCCAGCAGCTTCGGCACCCAGGTGTTGAAGGCCGACAGGTTGGGGTTCTCCAGCACGAACTGGTACTGCGTGCGGCTGATGGCGGCATCCACCGACAGGTCCTGCACCGGCTGCAGATACAGGGAAACGCCGGGGACGTTGGCGGTCTCCTGGTTCAATCGGCGGGCGATCTGGGTGGCATTGAGGCTGCGGTCGTCCTTCGGCTTCAGGTTGATCAGGAAACGGCCGCTGTTCAAGGTCATGTTGCTGCCATCGACGCCGATGAACGAGCTCAGGCTGGCAACGTCCGGATCTTTCAGGATCGCCGCCGCCAGCGCCTGCTGGTGTTCGGCCATGGCGGCATAGGACACCGTCTGGCCGGCGACGGAGATGCCTTGCAGCACGCCGGTGTCCTGCACCGGGAAAAAACCCTTGGGCACAACGACATACAGCAGGACGGTGACGGCCATGGTCAGCACCGCGACCAGCAGCGTGAGCGGCTGATGCGCCAGCACCACGTTCAGCGCCCGGTTATACCGCCCGATCACCCAATCGAACCCCCTCTCGGCCTGCAAGTCCCATTTACCGCGGGCTGCGTCCGGCCGGTGGCGCAATAACCTGGCGCACATCATCGGCACCAGGGTCAGCGAGACGACGGCGGAAATGACGATGGTCACCGACAGGGTGATGGCGAATTCGTGGAACAGGCGTCCCACCACGTCGCCCATGAACAGCAGCGGGATCAGCACCGCGATCAGCGATACCGTCAGCGAGACGATGGTGAAGCCGATCTGCCCGCTGCCTTTCAGCGCCGCCTGCAGCGGGGTTTCGCCGGCCTCGATGTAGCGGGACACGTTCTCGATCATGACGATCGCGTCGTCCACCACGAAGCCGGTGGAGATCGTCAGCGCCATGAGGGACAGATTGTCGAGGCTGAAACCGAGCAGGTACATCACCGCCAGGGTGCCGACCAGGGACAACGGCACCGACAGGCTGGGAATGATCGTCGCCGGCAGGTTGCGCAGGAACAGGAAGATAACCAGCACCACCAGCCCGACGGCGAGCAACAGCTCGAACTCGACATCGGCGACCGAGGCGCGGATGGTCGTGGTCCGATCGGTCAGCACCGCCACGTCGATGGCGGCGGGCAGGCTGGACTGCAACTGCGGCAGCAGCGCCTTGATGGTGTTGACCACCTGGATGACGTTGGCGCCGGGCTGGCGCTGCACGTTCAGCACCACTGCCGGCGTTGTGTTGGCCCAGGCGCCCAGCTTGCTGTTCTCGGCGCCGTTGACCACGGTGGCGACGTCCTTCAGCCGGACCGGCGCGCCGTTGCGGTAGGCGATGACAAGGTTCAGGTACTGCGACGGATCGGAGATCTGGTCGTTGGCGTTGATCGTGGTGGCCTGCGCGGGGCCATCGAAATTGCCTTTTGGCGTATTGACGTTGGCATTGCCGAGGGTGGTGCGCAGGTCGTCGATGTTCAGCCCATAGGCCGCCAGCGCGCGCGGGTTGATCTGCACCCGCACCGCCGGCCGCTGGCCACCGCTGATGCTGACCAGGCCGACACCCGGCTGCTGCGAGATCTTCTGCGCCAGCCGCGTATCGGCCATATCCTCGACCTGCGTCAGCGGCAGGGTCTTGGAGGTCAGCGCCAGGGTCAGGATCGGCGCATCGGCGGGGTTGACCTTGGCGTAGATCGGTGGCGCCGGCAGATCGGACGGCAGCAGATTGCCGGCCGCGTTGATCGCCGCCTGCACTTCCTGTTCAGCGATATCCAGACTGACATCCAGGCTGAACTGCAGGGTGATCATCGATGCCCCGGCCGAACTGGTCGAGAACATCTGGTTGAGGCTCGGCATCTGGCCGAACTGCACCTCGAGCGGCGAGGTAACCGAGGAGGTCATCACTTCCGGGCTGGCGCCGGGATAGAAGGTCTGCACCTGGATGGTCGGATAATCGACCTCGGGCAGGGCAGAAACTGGCAGGAAGCGGTAGGCAACGATGCCGACCAGCATGATCGCGGCCATCAGCAGCGTGGTCGCCACCGGGCGCAGGATGAACGGTTGCGACGGGTTCATGATGAAGGCGGCTGCAAGGGGAGCGGCTATAGTTTATCGCCTCTGGCGTGGCTCCCAGCCTCATCGAGTAGTCATGGGAGCGTGACACAGCCCGGCAGGAGCGATGAGGGGCACACCGGAAGGCGAACCAGCGACACATTTCGCCTCATTGCGCTGACGGCTGGCGGCGGCGCTCGTGCTGCGTGTTCGGCTCCGCCTGTTGGCTCTGGGTCGCTGTGGTTGCAGCTGTCTGGGGCCGGCCCGGCGCCAGGCCTTGCGCGGCCTGAGGCGTTGGCACGGTGACTGCCGCGCCGTCGCGCAGCCGGTCGGTGCCGTCAATCACCACCCGCTCGCCAGGTTGCAAGCCGGACAGCACAGCCTCGTAGTTGCCGTCGACGGGGCCGACCTTGATCGGACGTACCGAAACGGTGTTGTTGGCATCGATGACATAGACAAATGTGCCCGGCTCACCCCGCTGCACGGCGGGCACCGGAACACGGACAGTGTCGCTTAGGGTGTTCACCAGCAGGCGCGCGTTGACGAACTGATTGGGATACAGCAGGCCGTCCGGATTGCCGAATATGGCACGCAGCTTGAGGGTGCCGGTTGTCGTGTCTATCACGTTGTCAATCGTGCCGAGCTGGCCGATCGCCAGCTGGCGCGTATTGGCCCGGTCATAGGCTTCGACAGTCAGAGTGGCGCCGGCGCGCACGCGCTGGATAATATCCGGCAGATTGTCTTCGGGCACCGAGAACAGCACCGAGATCGGCTGCATCTGCGTAATCACCACCACGCCGCTGGCGGTCGAGGTCTGGATGTAGTTTCCCTGATCGACCTGGCGCAGCCCGACCTGTCCATCGATGGGTGAGATGATATGGCAATAGGCCAGGTTCAGCTTGGCGTTGTCGACCGTTCCTTGATCGGTCTGCACCGTCCCGGTGTATTGCTGCACCAGGTAGCGCTGGTCATCCAGTTGCTGCTGGGCGATTGAATCCTGCCGGCCCAACGTCTGGAAGCGCTTCAGATCGGCCTGCGCCATCGCCAGCAGCCCCTGATCGTGGGCGAGCGTGCCCTGCGCCTGCTCCAATGCGGCCTGATAGGGCCGCGGGTCGATCTGTGCCAGGAAGTCGCCCTTCTTGACCAGTTGGCCTTCCTGAAATCCGATCTGCTGCAATTGGCCGGCGATCTGCGTCAGCACCGTCACCGTGTCGAGCGACGTTACCGTGCCGAGTTCATTGAGGATGATGCGAATGTCGCCTTTGTCGATGGTCGCGGCACCAACCGGCTGCGCCGCGGTCTGCGTACCTTGGCCGGCGCCGCGCCGGCTGGGATTCGGCGTCGTGCTGGCGGTCTGCTGCTGATGGTGGTGCCACCAATACCAGCCGCCGCCGAGGAGAGCCGCAAGGACAACCAGCGACAGAACCAGGCGACCGACCCTGAAACGAGGTCTGGCGGGTGCAACCCGCGACTGTGGAGCGGGGTGGGGCTTAACCTGCGGCGAATCGACTTGCTCATCCATGCGGCGTGAATTCCTTCGTCCGCCGCCGGTGGTCGTGGCGAACGGCGACAGATATCGAACCCTGCCGATAAGGCATTGGCATCGTCGCCAGCAAGTTTATCGACGGCAATGTTACGCTCAGCATCCATTCGTAACATGTTGGACATGCCGGCAAAAGGGAATTGCGCGAAGACGCGAGCGGCGTTCTAGCGGACGCGCCACTATCCAATCGCTCATGCAGCGGGCAAAAATGCTGGCATGTCCGATGCGCGTCCGACCCTTGCCCGTCCCGCCGCCCGTACCTGGCTGCTGCTGGCGGCCGCTTTCGCCACGTTCTCGATCGGCGCCGGCTTCATGCACGCCTATACGGTGTTCCTGGTCACCTTCATCGAGGTGTTCGGCTGGACACGCGCCCAGGTCTCGGTCGCCTATGCGGTCTCCCAGTTCGTCAACGGGGCCAGTTCGCCGCTGGTCGGCTTCCTGGTCGACCGTCTGGGCGCGCGTCGGCTGATCCTGATGGGCGGCAGCGTATTGACCGTCGGGCTGCTGGTCAGTTCCCAGGTTGACGCACTGTGGCAGATAGTCGTGGTCTACGGGGTGGTGATGACGCTGGGCGCCAACTGCCTGGGCATGGTCGTCTTCGTGCCGCTGCTGTCGCGCCATTTCGTCCGCAACCGCGGGATGGCGGTCTCGGTCCTGCAGTCGGCCAACGGCTTCGCCCGGGCGTTCTCGGCGCCGCTGACCACGCTGATGATCTCCGGTGTGGGGTGGCGCGGAGCATATCTGTGGCAGGGCGTGTTCATGGCGGCGGTGATCATACCGTTGGCGGCGCTGTTCCGCGGCGAGGACCTTCCCGCTCGGCGCACCGCGAACGCCCGGGCGGTCAAGGACGCGCGTGAGCCGAGTGGCGAGCCCGGCTGGACGCTGCGGCAGGCGATTCATACGCCGCATTTCTGGCTGCTGTCGGCGGTCTACATGTTCACTGGCCTGGGTAGCTTTCTGGTGGCCCTGCATCAGCTCGCCTTTGCGATCGATATCGGCTTCGACAAACTCTATGCCGCCGAGGTCCTCGGCTTGGGCGCCTTCCTGTCGCTGCCCGGGGTGATCATTACCGGCACCATCTCCGACTACATCGGGCGTGAGCTGTCGGCGGTGGTGACATATGGCACGTCGATTTTCGGCGTGATCTGTGCCCTGCTGATCACCAGCCCAAACCAGCACTTGCTGCTATGGCTGCATTCCTGCTTCTTTGGCTTGACCTGGGGCGCGCGAGGCCCGGCGATCACGGCCAAGACGGCGGACCTGTTTCCTGGGCCGAACCTGGGCACCATCCTGGGAACGATCTCGATCGGCACCGGACTGGGCTCTGCCGCCGGATCGTGGATGGCTGGTTTCGTATTCGACACCACCGGCAGCTATCGGGTAGCGTTCTGGCTGTCCATCTTTTTCTATGTTTGTGGCAGCGTCGCGTTCTGGTCGCTGCGCCGGCCACCGGCGATCCGCACGTAGTCCGACACCGGCTTCCATCGCATCCGGCGCCAGCCCGAGGTATGAGCAAGGAAAGCGATCAACAAGGAGATGTCCGATGCTGTTCCTGGTCATCAGCGAGCCGCGTCCCGAGCCGCCCTCGACGGTCACCGCCGCGCGCCAGCGGTACTGGACTTGGATCCAGCCCTTGATCGACGCCGGTGAAGTCCGCTCGGTCCACGCCAAGGTCGGACGTGGCGCGGTGGTGCTGTTCGACGTCGCCTCGAACGAGGCACTGCACGCGCACCTGAATGCCTGGGCCGACATCGTGCCCGCCCGGTTCGAGGTGCATGCGCTGATCGATCCCGCCCAGGCGCGACGTTTCCTCGACACCCAGGGGACGGCGGCGGGTTGAGCCGTGTCCATCGGCGAACCGGATGTGGTGGCTGGATATATCGTCGCCTATCGGCTGTTCGACGTCGCCTACGCAATCGATCTGGTCCGCGCCGAGGACATCTGGGCGCGCATGGGGCGCACCGGACGAAGCTCGCGCGGCCGCCTGACCGCGACGCCGGCCAAAGCCGTCGCCTTCGGTGTGCCGCCCGTTGCCATCAGGCTTGATGCGGTCAGCCTGGACCTGGGCGACATCGCCGTGCAGGCCGCCGTCACCGCCAGGTTGTACGATTTCGGCGTTGTCAGCATTGCGTTGCGCGTGCCGGTCATCCGGCTTTCCTGGGCGGCGTTCGCCACCCGGCTGAACATCGTGGATCGTAGCCTTGGGCTGGCAGCGTGCAACCCGCTGTGGACTCAGCTTCTGGCGAGAGTTCGAGCCAGCGTGGATGGCGCGCTGATCCGGCCCACGCCGTCTACGCTGGAGGAGGACTACCTGATCGGCGTGGCGAACGCCTTCAGCGAACCATTGACCGCGGAAGCGCTGGAACAACGCATCGACCTCGTCCCGTTGCTTTCCGGCGAACCGCGCCCATTGTCCGAAGCGGCTCGGCGGGATCTGCTGCAGCACCGTTATTCCTACTACACCGACGACCTGGTGGCACTGACCTGGGACCGCGCGTTCATCTATGAGCCACGCGGTGACTCCGATGTCATTGACGTGCTGGAGGTCGCCAACGCTCAGCTGCTGGAGATGCGTTACTACGACGAGTTGCTGGATGCCGAGCTGCCGCGGATGTATGACTTGGTGGAGGCGACACGGCGCCGATGGACGTGGCCGGGCGCGCGCCGTTGCGCCGATCTGGCGCGCCGGCTGTACACCATGGTCGCCGAGGTCACCGAGCTGACTGAGAAAGTCGACAACGCGCTACAGGTTACCGAGGACGTCTACCTCGCCCGGATCTATTCAGCGGCGCTGGAGTTGTTCCGTGTCCCGACGGTTAGCGCGGGTGTTGATCGCAAGCTGTCGATTATCCGGGATACCTACGCCGCGCTGTACGATGAGGCTTCGGGCAGCCGTTCCGAACTGCTGGAGATTTTTGTGCTGGTGCTGATCGGGGTGGAGATCGTCCTGGCGGTGGTGCGGTAGCGATCGCTGGCGCATTTCACTCGCGGCCTCGGCCTGGTCCACAAAAACTTGTAGCCTGACAGCGCGAACTTCGGGATAGTGCGATCGCACTGTCGTGGCTGGTCTCCCAGCCTTGCCGTCGGGACGAGAAGCTGCGGGTGGCTTCGGGGCGGGCACCGCCCGCTCTCCCAACAAGGCAATAACGGTCGCGGTCCACCGCGGCCGCAGGGGAGTGTACAGCATGATCAAATCGCGCCGTATGACGCGTCGCAACGCCCTGAAGATGGCGACCGCGGCGACAACGTTGCCGCTTGTGCATATCCGCACGGCGGGCGCCGCCGGGAAGTTGGCGATCGCGTTCTGGGATCATTGGGTGCCATCAGGCAACGACATCCTGCGCCGGCAGGTCAACGGTCTGGGCCGAAAAGAACAAGGTGGATGTCACGGTCGACTTCATCACCTCAAACGGATTCAAGCTGACGCTGACCGCGGCGGCGGAGGCACAATCCGGCAGCGGCCACGATGCGCTGCAGTTCGGGCAGAACGTTTACGATATACATACATACGCCGAGAAACTCGCCCCGGTGGATGACGCGATCAAGGCGATTACCGACGAGTGGGGGCCATTCCTGCCGACGTTCGAGTATCTGGGAAAGGTCGATGGCCATTGGCGTGGCATTCCAACCTCGACCTATACCGGATCGCGGCCCTGTCTTGGACGGATCAATCTGCTGAAGCGGATCGCCGGCATCGATGTGCAGGCGATGTATCCGCCTCATAAGCCGGAAACCGGTGTAGTCGGTGCGGAATGGACCTACGATGCCTTCATTCGGGCGGCGGACGCGTGCAAGAAGGCAGGCTATCCGTTCGGCCTGGGCATCGGCAATACCGGCGACTCGGTCGGCAACGCCACGGTGTGGTCCGCGGCGTTCGGCGCCGAGTTGGTGAATGCCAAAGGCGACGTGGTGGTCGACTCGGACAAGATGCGCGCATTCCTGGAATGGGGTCAGCAGCTGGTCAAGGTTCTGCCGGCCGACGCCTTGAGCTATGACGACGCCACCGATAACCGCGTGATGATCGCGGGGGCGAGCGCGTTGATCTATGATCCGCCATCGCCCTATGCCGTGGCAAAACGAGATAAGATGAAAGTATACGAGGACATGTGGGCTTTCCCCTGCCCGGCCGGGCCGGCCGGCCGGTTCGTTCCGCATGGTCATGCATTTTCCGGGATATGGGCGTTCAGCAAGAACCAGACGGCGGCCAAGGAGCTGAATGTCTACCTGTCGCAACGCGCGTTGTTCGAGGAACGCTGCCGGACCGTCGAAGGGTTTGACCTTGCGGTGCTTGTCAGCATGGAGGATTCACCGGTCTGGGACGAGATCACGCCGCCACCTGGTGTCTTTTCCAACTACCCGATCCGGCCGTGGCATGGCAGCCAGCCGATCGCCGCGGGCTGGCCCGCGCCACCCGCCATTGCGGCGCAGATCGTAAGCCGAGCAACGATGCCTAATATGCTGGCGAGGCTGTACAACGGACAGTCAATTCGGCAGGTAATCGATTGGGCGACGGAGGAACTGGAGGGCTTCAACCGCTGATACGGGCAGGACGAACCCCGCCGTCGACAAGTGATTGTCCACGGCGGGCTTACACGCAGTTTATCGGGATTGCCTTCGATTAGCCTGGCTTCACCACGTAGCCATACGCGGCATTGCTGCGCTGTCCGCCCTCTTCGAGGTAAGCGGCCTTGCGTTGTGCAATGCCGTCACCCGGAATCACGTTCTCGGCTGCTTGCAGATCCAGATGGTAGTGGCGGGCGCCATTATAGCCAAAGATCGCGCCCTTGACGGAGCCATCGGGTGGGCCAAGAGGGGCAAAGCCATGCTTCTTCTGCATGTCCTCGGGGATTTCCAGACGCCGAAAGGCTTCGATTTGCCACTGCGGCGATCCGTACCAGACCGAATCGGTCCCCCAGAACACATGATCGTGGCCGAGGCCTTTGATCAGCGTTCCCATCATGGCGGCGCAGAAGCGCGGATTGGTAACCGCTGACATGGCAAAGGACGTGCCGGTATCAGCGTAGACGTTGTTGACACCGTGTTTTGCCGGAATCGCTGCCAGATCGGAGACCCATTGGATATAGCCGGTGCGTTCGAATTCGGCCAGGTCGTCGTTCCCGTTCTCCTGGAACGCGCGCAGGGCGGCGTGGTAGATAATGAAATTGATTTGCGGCCAGTCCTTCGCAGCCTTGGGTATATCGTCGGCTGTGGCATAATGCCAGGCGCCGCCCGGGATCGAGGTTTCGTAGTCCTTCGGCAGCAAACCCTTGTGTATACAGATGTTTGTAATCCCGGCTCTGACCGCCTTTTCATAGAACGGGTACATCATCTTTTCGTCGTCGAGCCGCCAAGGATATTTGGTGGTCTGCGGGCTCAACGGATCGCCGATCGTGTAGCCTTTCCAACTGGTCGGACGGACCACTTCGATCACCCGGTCGACCTCCTCCATCCAGCCCGGCTGGTTGGGGGTGAACAGTGAATGGTACAGCAATCGCCGCGAACCGGCGATACCGTTCACCGTATCGCTTGCCTGCTTGATCTGATCGTTGGTGAGGAACCATTTCGATGGATCATCAAATGGGGCGCCGCTCAGCAATCCGATTTTCGTGTCGCTGTCGAAGTAGATTTCCTTCAGGAAATTGGCGAACTTGTAGCGCTCGAGCCCCATGCCGACGGACTCTTTCTTCATCGCCGGGTTCCAGTTGGCCGCGGCGTATTTCGCGAGCCCCATGAGACCTTCGAAATCGTAGTCGTCACGCACAAAATGAAGCTGATCGTCGAAGATGAATTGCTTGGCCAAGGAGCTGTCGCGGGCGGCCGCCGCCTCCGGCTCCTTCGCTTCGGCCGGATCGACCTTGAACAGCGGACCGAACACGTCGTTCATGGCGACAAACGCCGCCGCCATGCCGCAGCTTGTGCGGAGGAACTGGCGCCGATCAAGTCCCAGCTTACGTCCGGTTTCCTCGGCCAAGGCCTTCAGCCGGCCTTCGACCTTACGCTGATCAGCTGTCTGCGGAAGTGGATTGAACTCGCCGTTCGACACCATCTGCGTCGGCACCGGCGATGAAAAGGCCGCGTTTTCCGCTGGTGAAAGTTGTCCGAGCTCCCGCTCGCTCAAGAAGCTGCCCATTGGTTTCCCCCGTTTTGGTGAACGCCTTGCATCCACGGAGCGGGTTGGGCCAAGACAGATGCGGCCGAAGCCCGCCCTTTGGTTCTTTTACTTGGCCGATATGTCGCAAGCCGCAAAGTGCCTGTCAAGCGGCGGCAACTTCCCTATTCAACTTCGCCATCGCGATATCGTATCGAATTAGTTTCGATGTGGGACGTCCACCTGCTTTGGCGGGAACTTCTTTGGCGGTCACGTCCTATCCGATACGACCCGCACGATGTCGGGCAATTTCGGCTGCATTGATGATCGAGGGCGCAACCCATCCGTTACAACCGGATCACCGCGGCAGGCGCACAACGAATGAACGAGCTTGCTTCGGCCGATGGACGAGATGTTCACCCTCCCACGAGCCGTAACCTCCGCTATAACAACCTGCATGCCTGCCCCTGAGCCACGTGCCAATCCTGTCCTCCTCGGCCATGAAGCGGCCGAGGCGATCATGCTGGACGCCCTGCGTGCCGGACGTATGCACCATGCCTGGCTGATCACCGGTCCCGAAGGTGTCGGCAAGGCGACCCTGGCCTACCGGTTCGCGCGCCGTCTTCTGGCCGGTCAGCCAGCCGGCGCCTCATTGGTGCTCGATCCTGCCGATCCAGTGTTTCGACGGGTGGCCGCTGCCTCCCACGCCGACCTGCTTACGGTGGAACGCGTGTATGACGATAAGCGCAAGCGGATGAAGACGCAGATCGCGGTGGAGGATGTCCGCAGGATCAACGGCTTCATGTCGCTGACGCCGGCTGAAGGCGGCTGGCGGGTCGTTGTCGTCGATGGCGCCGAGGAGCTGAATCAGGCATCCGCCAACGCTTTGCTGAAAGTGCTGGAGGAACCGCCGCCGCGCGCCATCCTACTATTGGTTTGCTCCGCCGCGGGGCGCCTGCTGCCAACCATCCGCAGCCGGTGCCGCCGCCTGCGCCTGTCGCCACTGGCAGACGAGCCCATGCACCGGCTGCTGGCTGATTACCTTCCGGCGCTCGATCCCGATGATCGCGGCCGCCTGGTGACCCTGGCCGAAGGCTCCCCGGGGCGGGCGCTGATGCTGGCCGAGGACGAGGGGCTTGCCATCGCCGCCATGGTTGACAAGCTATTCGACGAAATGCCTGACATCCCCGGCTCCCGCGGCTACGAGATCGCCGATGCTCTTGGGCGTGGCGAGACCGGTTTTTCGACCTTCATGGATCTGATGCGCGCTGGTTTGGCGGCGGCGGTGCGGGAGAGTGTGCGGGGCCGGGCCGATCCTGATCAGCAACGGTTGGTCGCGCTGCGGCCGCTTGATGCCTGGGGCGAGCTGTGGCACGGGCTGACGAGGCTGCAGGACGAAACCGAACGCTTTGCGCTGGACAAACGCCAGGCGATCGTCGCCGGAATCGGCATGCTCAGCGGAAATACCTGAAGACATACAATGCAAACAAAGTTTTATATAACGACCCCGATCTATTACGTGAATGGCGCACCGCATATCGGGCATGCCTACACCTCGGTCGCAGCCGATGTGATGGCGCGCTTCAAGCGTCTGGACGGCTACGACGTCCTGTTCGTGACGGGGACAGACGAGCACGGTCAGAAAGTCGAGCAGGCGGCGCAGCGAGACGGGACTTGATCCGCAAAGCTTTACTGATCGGATCTCCGCTGATTTCAGGGACATGGCTCGCGCCATGGGTGTGTCATACGACGATTACATCCGCACGACGGAGCAGCGGCACAAGGTCTCCAGCGCCGAGTTGTGGCGCCGGATCGAGGCATCGGGCGACATCTACCTGGGAATTACGAAGGCTGGTATGCGGTTCGAGACGAGGCTTTTTACGACGAAGCCGAACTGACGAAGCGTGCCGACGGCTCCTGGGTTGCGCCGAGCGGTGCGCCGGTGGCGTGGGTGAAGGAACCTTCGTACTTTTTTCCGCCTGTCCGCCTGGCAGGACCGGCTGCTGGCGTATTATGAGCAACATCCGGACTTTATCGCCCCGAGCTCGCGCCGGAACGAGGTCATCAGCTTTGTCGCGGCGGGCTGCATGACCTTTCGATCAGCCGGACCACGTTCAGCTGGGGCATTCCGGTGCCGGATGCGCCTGGCCATGTGATGTATGTCTGGCTGGATGCGCTGAACAACTACGTCACCGCCTGCGGCTTCCCGGACGAGACCGCGCCGCGCTGGCGCTACTGGCCGGCCGATGTCCATTTCGTTGGCAAGGACATCATACGGTTTCACGCGGTCTACTGGCCGGCCTTCCTGATGGCGGCCGGGTTGCCGGTGCCGAGACGCGTGTCGTCCAATGGCTGGTGGGTTGTGGACGGCGAGAAGATGTCCAAATCCCTCGGCAACGTCGTCGAGCCTCGCAAGCTGGTGGAGATCTACGGCCTGGACCAGATCCGCTACTTCCTGCTGCGGGAAAAGCCGTTCGGCGCTGATGGATCCATGAGCCACTCGGCGATCGTCAGTCGCATCAACGTGGAACTGGCGAATGATCTCGGCAACCTGGCGCAGCGCTCGCTGTCGCTGGTCGCGCGCAACTGCGGCGGCGTGCTGCCGGCCCGCGGGCGCCGCGACCGAGGACGACACGGCTCTGCTGGCAGCCGCCGACGCGCTGCCCGATCGGCTCCGCGCCAACATGGACCGGCAGACCTTCCATGAGGGGCTGGAGGAGATCTGGAAGGTCATCCGTGCCGCCAACGGTTATATCGACCGCCAGGCGCCCTGGGCGCTGAACAAGACGGACAAGACCCGCATGGGCAAGGTCCTGCGGGTGCTGGTCGATACGCTGCGTGTCGTGGCGACGTTGCTGCAGCCGGTGATGCCGGACAGCATGGCGCGCATGCTGGACCAGCTTGGCGTCCCACCCGATGCGCGCCATTTCGCCGATCTGGTGACGCCGTTGCGGGACGGTAGTGTCGCTGCCGCCGCCGCACGGCGTGTTCCCCCGCTACGTGGAGCCCGCTGCCTGATGCTGGTCGATTAGCACTGCCATCTGGACTACTACACGAAGCTGGAACTGCCGGATGTGCTGTCGCGCGCGGCCGCGGCCGGAGTGAAGGAGATGGTAACGATCGGCACCACGCTGGCGCAATCGGCTAGCCTGCCGCCGATGACTGAAGCCTTCGCCAATCTCTGGTGCACAATTGGCGTCCATCCGCACCACGCCGCCGAGGCGCCGGTCCCGACGCCCGACATTCTGGCGCAAATGACGCAACATCCACGCGTTATCGGCATTGGTGAATCCGGCCTGGATTACTTCTACGACAAGGCGCCTCGGGACATTCAGGCGGAGAATTTCCGCGTCCACATCCGGGCGCACGCCTGGCCGGGGTTCCGCTGGTCATCCATGCCCGCGATGCCGATGATGATATTGCCGCTATCCTGCGGCAGGAGCGGGACAGGGAAGGGGGGTTTGATTTCCTCCTGCACTGCTTCAGTTCGTCCCGCCGGCTGGCCGAAGCGGCGATGCGGATGGGCGGTTATATCAGCTTCTCCGGCATTCTCACCTTCCCGCGGTCGGCTGAATTGCGCGACATCGCCCGCGACGTGCCGGCGGACCGGCTGCTGGTGGAAACCGACGCGCCGTATCTCGCCCCGGTGCCATTCCGTGGCAAGCGCAATGAACCGGCCTGGGTCGCGCACACCGCCAAGGTGCTGGCGGAGGTTCGCGGCATGACCCCGGATGCGTTGGCCGAACTGACGACAGCGAATTTCCGCCGCCTGTTCGGAAAGCGGCTGAACCGCAGGCGCTTGCCTGGACGCCGGAAGACGCGGTGTCGCGCCAAGCGGACTTCGGCCGCACGGCCTTCTGCATGAAAGTGACGCTGCTGGGAACCGGCGCGTCAGCGGGGGTGCCGACGATCGGCGGCGCGGATGGCAGCGGCGACTGGGGTGATGTGCGATCCGAACCAGCCGCGCAACCGGCGCAGTCGGTCATCCATCGTCATTGAAGGACTGGATCAGCAACGGCTTCTGGTGGATTCGTCGCCTGAGATGCGAACTCAACTGGTGGCCTGTCATGTTCCGGGCGTGGATGCGATCCTGTTCACCCACGCCCATGCGGACCATATCACCGGCATTGACGATATCCGCATTTTGAACCGCATTGGCGACCGTCCGTTGCCGGCCTTCGCCACGCAGCAAACCTTGAACGAAATCACGCGCCGGTTCGACTATGCGTTCAGGCCGTGGCAGCCTCCAGCCTTTTATCGTCCTGTTCTTGTGGCACATTCGATCGAGCCGGGTGACACGATCGAGGCTGCCGGCATGCAGGTTCGCCTGTTCAGTCAGAACCATGGCCGGGTTGAAACCCTGGGGCTGCGGATCGATGATTTCGCTTATTCCACCGATGTGGTGGCGCTGGATGAGGCTGCCTTCGCGGCGCTGGAGGGTGTCGACACCTGGGTGGTCGGCTGCTTCCTCCGCCAAGGGCCGCATTGGACTCATGCTGATCTAGACACTGTCCGAGACTGGGTTGAGCGGTTGAAGCCACGCCGCACGATCTTGACCCACATGGGGACAGATATGGACTGGGCATGGATGCAGGCTCATTTGCCGCCGGGCATCGAGGCTGGCTATGATGGCATGGTGCTCTGGGTCGGGTAGAGGTTCGGCAGCGTTCTGGCGCGTGGCGCTGGTAGCTTAGTTATTTCGCTCACGGCCCTTTTGGGGCGCTGGTGTCAGACGCTGGGAGTTTTCCACGGCTTCCAGGCTGGAAGAACGATCACGACTGGCGACCAGAGCAGTCTGAACGAGCGGTTGAATCGGATGTCCATGCGCAGCGGCGTGCCATCCGCTTCATAGCAGATCAAGGCGCCGCGGCCTTCGTCGATCGCGTCCGCCATGACCTGTTCAATCTCTACAAACTGGCGGGTGCGTTTGCTGACCAGCAGCAGTTTCCATTGGCCCGCCCGGGTATAAGCGTCTGCTGCTGTGTTGTACTGGAACTGGCGGTCCTTGTCGTTCTTGATCTCGACGTCGCCGACGCCGGCCGCGAAACCACGTGATGATCCACCGGACATCTTGCCGGCAATGCCAAGCTGGAGCCAGGGCGAACGCTTGCGCGGCAGCGCTTGGAGCAGAAGCCGAGCGTCCTCGGCGCTGAATGTTGCGTCGTCGCCGTAGATGAGGCGATCAACGGTGGCGGCGATCAGGAAGCGGTCTGCCATGGAACTTTCGTGCGGCTGCTGCCTTACGGTTGCCATGATCGGCTCATCGGCCGCAAGCGGCAGCCGTAACTTAACATAATATACATTATGCGGCTTTTGGTTGTAGGTCACCGATAGAAATGTCACCCGCGTCCCCGATAGAAATGTCACTAAGGCAGTCTGTCGTCGAGGCGTTCGGGGTGACGTGCGATGACGGTGATCCAAATGAGCGGTCAGGAACTGACCCGGCTGCGTATCATGATCGACGTGGCGGATGGCCGGCTCACGGTCGAGGCTGCGGCGGCGTTGATGGGTCTGGGCCGGCGCCAGGTTTTCCGGCTACGTCGTGTCTTCGCTGCTGATGGTGCATCGGCGCTGATTTCGCGCAAGCGCGGTCGCCCAAGCAACCGCCAACATGGCGAGACATTCCGGCGCAGCGTTCTGGCATTGGTCCGGCAACATTATCCCGATTTTGGTCCCACGTTCGCGGCAGAGAAGCTCGCCTCGTCTCAGGGCCTGCGCCTCGGCGTCGAGACACTGAGGCAATGGATGATCGCGGACGGGCTGTGGATCGACCGCCGTCATCGGCAAGCCTCCCCGCACCAGCCGCGCCGGCGGCGTGAGTGCCTGGGCGAACTGGTGCAGATCGATGGTTCAGAACACGCGTGGTTCGAGGATCGCGGCGAGACATGCACGCTGCTGGCCTTCGTGGATGATGCGACCAGCCGGTTGATGCAACTGCGCTTCGTTGTTTCGAAGTCGGCGTTTGATTACTTCCGCGCGACCCGCACCTATCTGGAGGCGCACGGCAAACCGGTCGCCTTTTACAGCGACAAACACGGCATTTTCCGGGTGAACGCCAAAGATGCGATCGGCGGCGATCGCGTCACGCAGTAGGGCCGCGTGCTATCGGCGCTGAATATCGACATCATCTGCGCCAACAGTCCGCAGGCGAAGGGCCGGGTGGAGCGCGCGTTCGCCACATTGCAGGATCGGCTGGTGAAGGAGCTGCGTCTGGCGGGGATCTCGACGATCGCGGCGGCCAACGCGTGGCTGCCCAGCTTCATCACTGGCTACAACGCCCGCTTCGGCCGGGAACCGGTGAATGCCAAGGACCTACACCGGCCACTGACCGCCACCGATGATCTGGACGAGATCCTGGCTTGGCGGGAAGAGCGGACAGTCACGCGCAATCTGACGCTGCAGTATGACCAGATGATGCTGTTGCTGGATCCGACGCCATTCGCGCGTGGATTGATGCGCAAGAAGGTTGAGGTGGTGAACTATCCCGACGGGCGGTTCGCGGTTCAGTTCGAGGCAACGCCGCTGCCGTTCCGTATCTTCGATAAGATCCAGACCGTGCAACCCGGCACGATCGTGGACCACAAACGGCTCGGCGCGGCGCTGGCCTTGGTGAAAGAGCAGCAGGCCAGTTATGCGCCGCAGCGGCGTCGTTACGACCCCGTGCGGGGCCGGCCGCCGAACAATCTGGAAGCGCCGGGTCTGCCGACGAAGAACCGGCGGCGCCAAAGCGGGATCATGGCACCTCCCGCCTGAGGTCACGGATGGAGCCGAGGCTGCGTGGCAGCCTCGGTTCCAGACGGACGCACGGCGGCTTGATCGTGCCGGGTGCGAGCAAGGGCCTCAAGGGCTGCGCTACACGCACCGGCCAGCCGGCTTCGGCCCTTGACCCCCTCGCCCGCACCCAGCGTTTGGCTGTGATGCCGTTTCGCGCGAGGGAGAATCTCCATGCACGAGATTAATGCACGCGAAATCCCGCCCGGCCGGTCGACCGGCTCACGCCGCTAGGTCGCTAGCCACCGTCTTGTCAGCCACCAAGTCATTGTCCGGAATGATCGGGAACACAACCGCGGACACGGACATACCGCCATCGCTCACTACCAGGCCCACCAGATCCCGGGGCAAGTGGAACTACATCATTGCATCAAACAATTGATTAGATGATGCGATCATTCCGGCTCAAGCCTTTCAATTCAAACCTTGGCATAAGATGCACCAGAAGCCAACTCGGTCTTAATTGCTGGTTCGCCCTAGCCGCCACCGCCTCCCGTTCCGCCCGACACGCGCGGAATGGGAAGGATCTTGCCGTCGCAGGCAGTTCCGGAACCTTCAATGGATGCGTTTATAACCTCGCCCCCAGCCGTTCCCTGAACGGTAGCCTTTCGGCCTGTCCCGCCGACCTCCTGGGCATCCATCTTGAAGGATCTCTCCTTGCCTGGACTAGCCGGAATGAGCGTCCCATCTAGTCGAGCCATATGCTTCATCTGGTCCCACGCGACGAAGCCTTCCAGCTTGTCGCCCTGGACGGTGATGTGCCAGTCGAGGCCGGGACAGCCGCCGCTCGGATAGGTGTGAAACGCGTAGAGCACGCCCTTCGATTGTTGCGCCGAAGAGGAACTAAACAATGCGGTAGCAGACAGGGCGACTAAGACTATCCCTGCACCGAATACTTTGGTTTTCATTAGTGCTTTCCCCATTTTGCAACAGCAGCGCTGCTGGATAAGCAGCTTCCGTATGAAGTTAGACTAATTTCGCATCAGATTGCCTTCACGAAAGCGTGAGAGTCGTGTTCCGCAGGCTTCGCCTGTCGATACATCGCGATGCTAGCGCTTAGATTGTGCTCGCGTGATCTCTTCTGTTTGCTTAGGGCTCCCGGAACGCTCGTTGTAGCCAGCGGCAACATGGTTAAACAATTCAAATTCAGGGACGCGTCTATGCCCATCGCATAAGAACTCACTTATGCAATCTACCTGATGCCGGCCGCAGCCCCCATGTGGACGAAACCGGCGTTAAATCGGGCATGAAGGGAAGAGAATTGCTCTTGAACGTCAAGGCGCCGCGAGGACAATGTCGGTATTCAGCATCTCGTTCTTAATCTCGCACTATGACAGTCTGACTTGAACTGGTCAGCTTCCGGTCATCGCACCGAGCAATACCCGAAGCGGACATGAAACCCGCGCTACCCGCCCTCGATCTTCGGGATGAAGAACACCTCCGCTCCTGGGGGCACCGGCTGAAAGTATCCTGTCTCGTGCAGCTCGCCATTGATCGCGACGGTGGTTTCCTGCTCCAGGTGCTCGCCCAGTCCCGGATACAGCTCGTCCATCGCCTTCAACACGCCGCGCAAGTTCTTCGCCTCCACCTCAAACTCACGCACGCCGCTGGTGTAGCGGCGTGCAAAGCCCGAGGTGAACACGACCCTCGCCACCGGATCAGGCATCCGACAGCGCCGCCAGCAGCCGCGGCGGCGACATCGGCAGCTCGGTCATCCTTGTGCCGGTCGCCATCGCGATCGCATTGGCGATGGCGGCCATCGGCGGGCAGATGTTCACCTCACCTACGCCCTTCGCACCGTATGGATGGGTTGGGTTCGGCACCTCCACCAGCACCGCTTCGATCATCGGCAGGTCGGAGGCCACCGGGCAGCGATAGTCCAGGAACCCCGGGTTATCCAGCAGGCCGCGGGCGTTGTAGATGTATTCCTCATTCAACGCCCAACCGATGCCCTGCACCACGCCGCCCTGGATCTGTCCTTCGACATAGCTCGGGTGGATCGCCCGCCCGACATCCTGCGCCGCCACGAAGCGCAGAATGGTGACCTTGCCGGTTTCCGGATCGACCTCCACATCGCAGAACTGGGTAGAGAACCCGGGCGCCTGGCCGCCGGCATTCACTCCGGCCGACGCGGTGATCGGCCCGCCCGTTGCCGCCGCCTTGGCGGCAATCTGCTTCAGCGACAACGGCTTGAAGTCACCCACGTTCGACGAAGCCGGCTTGGCGTAGCCGTCCTCCCACACCACGCCTTCCTCATCCACGCCCCAGATCAGCGCGGCGCGGTTGCAAAGCTCCTTCACCACGGTCTTGGCGCTGTTCACCACGGCGGTGCCGGTGGCAAACGTCACGCGTGAACCGCCGGTGACATGGGTGTAGCCGACCGAGGCGGTATCAGCGACGATCGCCCGCACGCTGTTGTAATCGACGCCCAGTGTCTCCGCCGCCATGATCGCCATCGACGCGCGTGATCCGCCGATGTCCGGGCTGCCGGTCGCCACCAGCACACTGCCGTCGGCATTAACTTGCAGCGTGGCGCTCGAACTCGCCGCCGCCGTTGAACCAGTAGCCCGACGCCACGCCCCTGCCCTGGTTCGGACCCAGCTTGGTCTTGTAGGCCGGGTGCTTCATCAAGGCCTCGAGCGTCTCGACATAGCCGCCATGGGCGTGCTTCGGCCCGGACAAGGTCGGCGTGCCGATGCGGCAGGCGTTCTTGTGCCGCAGTTCCAGCGGATCCATGCCGATTTCCTTGGCACACATATCCAGCACGCTCTCCACCCCAAAGGCGGAGATCGGCGAGCCAGGCGCGCGATACGCCGCGGCCTTGGGCCGGTTCGACACCACGTCGTAGCCAATCGCCCGCTGGTTGGCGATGTCATACGGTGCGAAGGCGCACAGGCAGCCGTTCATCACCGGCGAGCCCGGGAAGGCGCCGGCCTGGAACTTGAAGACGCCATCGGCGGCGACGATCGTGCCGTCTTTCTTGACGCCGATCTTCACCCACATCGACGCCCCCGAGGTCGGGCCGGAGGCGCGGAACACATCCTCCCGCGTCATCTGCAGGCGCACCGGCAGGCCGGACTTCTTCGACAGGATCGCGGCAACCGGCTCCAGGTACGTCACGGTCTTGCCGCCGAAACCGCCGCCGATCTCGGCTGGCGTCACCCGCAGGTCACCGAGGCTGGCGCCGATGATCTGCGCGGTCAGCGCGCGCATCTGGAAGTGTCCTTGGCTGGAGGACCAGATCTCACACTGGCCGTCCGCCTCATACTTCGCGACGCAGGCGTGCGGCTCGATATAGGCCTGATGCACGGCGGCGGTCTTGAATTCCTTCTCGATCACCACGTCGGCGGTCTTGAAGCCGGCCTCGACATCGCCGATGGCGAATTCCAGCCGCTTGGAGATGTTGGAGGGCTTGGTCGGCGCCGGTTCGACGCCGCGGGTGATCATGTCCTCGAACAGCAGCGGCGCATCGCCGGCCATGGCGTCATCGACGTCGATGACATGCGGCAGTACCTCGTAGTCGACCTTGATCAGCGACGCCGCGTGTTCGGCAATGCTGCTGCTGATCGCGGCGACAGCGGCGATGGCGTGGCCCTCGTACAGCGCCTTCTCGCGGGCCAGGATGTTGCGAGTGACGTGCCAGAAATTCACTGCCACGCGCTCGGGGCCGATATAGTCGAACTTCTGCGCCGGCAGGTCGGCCGACGTCATTACCGCCTTGACGCCAGGCAGCGCCTCGGCAGCCGTGGTGTCGATCGACTTGATGCGGGCATGCGCATGTGGCGAGCGCAGGACCTTGCCATACAGCATCCCCGGCAACTTCAGGTCGGCGCCGTAGAGCGCCCGCCCGGTCACCTTGGGCACCCCGTCCGGACGGATTGGACGGGTGCCGACCCATTTGAATCGCTTCGTTGATTCGGTTACGATTGCAGTGTCGTCCACGGCATCCTCGCTTTACTTGTTCAGGTCTGTGCGGTTCGGCCAAAAGTCGCGCGCCAAGGCTGGAAAGGCAAGAGCGCGCCCAGATGGCACGGATCCTGGTTGCCAGCTATGGCGAACGGCGACAGCGATGGCTGTTGTAGTGGCGGCTGCGCGGCGCCGCGATATCATTCCCCCAACAGCCGGTCATGGGTCGCATTGCCGAAGAGGTTCATGCAGCATCGGCCTATTCCATGCCAGCATCGCATTGGCTGATTTTAAGGCGACTCTCTACCCAAGCCCTGACCACTCATAGCCGATCGGAAATGTGTTGAACATCAACCAACAGCCGAATACTCGCCTGCCCAACTACCCCATGCCAGGTTTCGGGCTTTCAAGGCCTATATCCGATCCGGCAACTGGTTCAGCGTGACGCATCAAGCCGCTTCAGCCAGCAACCATGCGCAACCGGCTGGACCGTCGTCGGGGCACGATGCGCTCTGGTTGGCCTTGGTCCTGGCCGGGCTTGCCGGTTGGGTTGACGGCTTGGGTTTTGTTCGTTGGCACGGGCTCTTTGTGTCGTTCATGAGCGGCAACACCACGCAAGCCGCGGCCGCCGCCGGCACGGATTGGCCGACTGCCATTCAGGCTGGCCGAACCGTACTGGTCTTTGTGCTGGGAGTTCTATTCGGCGAACTTACGGCGGCATCGTTCCCAATTTGGAGCCGCCCCATGGTGCTCTTGGTCGAATCCGTCCTGCTGTGGCTCGGGGTGGGCGCGAGCGTAACGGGCTGGAGCGAAGCTGTCATGTCCTCGGTGCTGGGTTTGGCCATGGGCATCCAGAACGCGTCGGTGCATGAGGTTGATGGTGTCAGCATAGCCCTGACCTACGTGACGGGCACCTTGGTCAAGATCGGCCGTGGTATCGCCAAGGCACTTCTCGGCACCGGCCGGTGGCGTGCCATCCTCCCCTACCTCGGCCTGTGGTCCGCTTTGCTGGCTGGAGCATTCGCCGGCGCCGCGATGGCACGTGCGTCGGAGACTGCTGCTTTGGTCGTCGCAGCGTCGGTAGCGGGCGTTCTTTGCCTATCTACAGCGTTCAAGATTGAAAGCAATCTCCGGAACAGAGCCACTCGCCAACGCTGATGGCGTGGCGGTCGGCAACGCTTTGCCGGCAGGCTGATTAAGCAAATCATCGGGTTGGAACATTCAGCATGAAACGTTTTTTGTCGCGCTGCCTTACGTAGGTCTGATCGTGCGAGACGATATCGATTTATATACGTTATAGTTTCTAGATGGACACCATGTCAGAACTTTCCTTCGAGTACTGCCTCGAAGAGGCCAAGTCGCCCTCAGGATCGGGGAGCATCACCCGCGACGTCTCGGTGCACGAGTTTATGGCCTCGCTCGGCATGGCATTGGGTTTCAATGCGTCTCGCGCTCGGCGCGATGCAAGAGCTTCATTGGCATGCCAACGTCGCCGAGTGGGCGTACGTCGTCGCCGGTACTAGCGGTCACGCTTGGCCTGCGCGACCTTGGTCGCTTGCGATACGCGTCCGACCTCGCGCGGATCGATACGAACGGATCTCTGCTTGCTGGCCTTGAGTTCCATGCCCTTGGACGCGGTGCGGCCCGCGCCAGGATGCTGCGGCACCGCCGCTTGCTTGGCCTCCAGCGCCCGGCGCAACACTTGTGTCGCCGTCGGCCGGTTGAGCTTGCGCAGCGCCGCCGTCACCCGCTTCAGCGCCTCGACCAGGGTTGCGGTCTTGGCCTGCGAACCGGTGTTGTCACGCGCCGGGGCAGCGCCGTGCGGATCCGCCTTTCCGCGCATTTCCCGCTGCTGCCGGCTGGCAATGCGGCGGGATCGGTCGCGGGCCGAGCGTAATCGCTTGCCCAGCGCTTGCAGTTCCTCCTTGGTCAGCGCGTCCACGGCCGGTGACCGGGTCTGCGCGACCATGTCGCGCTCCGCAATGTTCAGCAACCGGTCATCCTGTTCGGTGGATGCGCTCATCAGGCCGTCTCCTTCGGATTGGGGTCTGAAACTATTTGACGTCTGAACATGCGTGCGGCGGGCGTCGGAGGCCGCCATAGACCTTATCCGCATGTCATTGGGAATGGTATCATTGCCTCAGCGGACGATAGAAAAGCAGGTGAAGGACGGCGATCTTCCACGTCACCGCACAGGGACGCAAGTTCGCGGGCGACGTGAGCCGGAGGATCACTGTTACGAGGGTTGCTCACGCTGGCAAGATCCGCACTGCATCTGATGCGGCTTTGCAGGAGGCAAGTCAGCGTGATAGGCCCAAGCTGCTGCGTTGCCGCGCATCGTCGCGTCGTTACCGTGGCGCCGTTGCCAACGTCGGGTCCAGCAGCGCGGCCAATTCCGCCTGGTGTTCATAGGCCGGCATCAACCGATCCAGCACGGGATCACGACGAATAGCGGGGTGAAAATAGATCTCGCTGTCACCCTCGGGCAAATTAGGCAGCAGCCGGCGTATTCGGTCAGCGGTCATATGGCCGCTCCACGCCAGGCCAAAACAATGGTCATTGGTGACGATCCCGGCAGCGCGGGCCTGTCGGCGCAGGATACTGGTCCAGCGGTACAGCAACATACCACTCAGACCGGTCGGGGTGCCGCACCTTGCCATGACTGCGGGCGGTTCCGCAGGGATGCGGATGCGACGCAGGCCATAGTCCTGGCCGATGCGGATCATCATGGCACCGACCGTCGGATGCAGGTGCATGTGCTTGTGGGCGTTCGCATGATCCAGCTTCAGTCCGGTTGCGGCGAAAGCTTCGAACTGAGCGCGGATCTCGGCGTCCAATTGGCGGCGGACGCGACGGCGGAAGAAGTAGTCGATACCCAGCGAGCGCTGGTCGGACGGGAATTGCCCGGTGCTGTCCACCAGGTCAGGGATCTGGGTGTGGGGCAGTGACGCGGGGCCTTCGATCACCACCAGATGCAGACCAACCCTCAGCGAGGGCATGGCACGGGATCGGCGGACCGCGTCGGCGGCGGCGGGGGCAGTGACCATCAGACTAGCGGCCTGCAGCATTCCTGCGCGATGGGCTTGCTCCACCGCCTCATTGACGGAGGTCGTCAGGCCGAAATCATCGGCGGAGAAGGTGACGGTCTTTACCATGAAAGTCCGCGGTCCCGACAAACACGACCGCCGGCTGCCTCAAGCAGGGCCAAACCGCGGGGTTACGACAGCGTCGCGGCAAGGCATTCCTTCAAATGGATGATGCCGTCACGCAGCGTTGTGGCGCTCACGAAGGAACTGGAAGAACTCCACGCCCTCCCGCAACCGGCGCTTCATCATTTGCGGGCTGCGCACCATCTCGCCGACAATCGAGGCGATTTTCGGCGCACGGAAATAGAAGCGTTTGTAGAACGTCTCCACATTGTCAAAAATCTCTGTGTGGGACAGATGCGGGTAGTGCAGCGGGGCGATCTGGATGCCGCTGTCGTCCACCAGTTCCGCGTGGTCGGCATCCAGCCAGCCATTCTCGATCGCCTGCTTGTGCAGGAACGTCCCGGGATAAGGCGCCGCCAAGGAAACCTGGATCGTGTGCGGGTTGATGTCGGTGGCAAAGCGAATGGTTTCCTCGATGGTCTCCTGGGTTTCCCCAGGCAAGCCGAGGATGAACGTGCCGTGGATCTTGATGCCCAGTTCGTGGCAGTCGGTGGTGAACTTGCGGGCGACCTCAATCCGCATGCCCTTCTTGATGTTGTACAGGATCTGCTGGTTGCCGCTCTCATAGCCCACCAGCAGCAGACGCAGGCCGTTGTCCTTGAGGACTTTCAGCGTCTCCCGTGGCACATTTGCCTTGGCGTTGCATGACCATGTGACATCCATCTTGCCAAGCTCTCTGGCGATCGCTTCGGCACGCGGAAGGTTGTCGGTAAAGGTGTCGTCGTCAAAGAAGAATTCCCTCACCTGTGGGAAAAGCTGCTTCGCAAGACGGATCTCCTCGGCGACGTGACCGGGCGAACGAACGCGATAGCGGTGGCCACCAACGGTTTGCGGCCACAGGCAGAAGGTGCAGTGCGATTTACAGCCACGGCCGGTGTACAGCGACACGTATGGATGCAGCAGATAACCGATAAAATAGTCCTCGATCCGCAGGTCTCGCTTGTAGACCTCGGTGACGAAAGGCAGTTGGTCCATATCCTCCAGGATCGCGCGATCCTTATTGTGAATGATGACGCCGGCGTTGTTGCGGTAAGAGATGCCGTCGACAGCGGCCCAGTCGCGGCCTTCGGCGACCTGCTTGATGGTAAAGTCGAACTCATTGCGCGCGACGAAATCGATTACGCCGCGCTTGGGCCAAACTCTCCGCCGGCTGCACGGCAACCTTGGCGCCGACGAAGCCAATCTTCAGGCTGGGATTAACTTGCTTCAGCGCCTCCGCCACTTTCACGTCCGAGGCAAAGGACGGGGTCGAGGTATGGATCACGCACAGCTCGAAGTCGCGGGCTTGCCCGGCGACAGTCTCCAGGCGGATGCGCGCGGGCGGCGCGTCGATCAGCTTGCTGCCGGGCACCAACGCGGCTGGCTGGGCGAGCCAGGTTGGAAACCAGAACGACTTGATCTCCCGCTTCGCCTGATAGCGGGAACCGGCACCGCCATCGAAGCCATCGAAGGAGGGCGGGTGCAGGAAAAGGGTCTTCATCATGACGCGTTGGTTCTCTCAATCGGGCGGAGCCTGGCGGCGGATGTGGATGGTTGAGGCCGTGTGTCAGATGGCGGTGGCGTATCCGCCTGCAAGCCATGGCCGCGCCAGTCAACCCCGCGTCCGCCGTAGCTGGCCACCATCACGGCCACGGACAAGACATCGCGCAGCGGCAGAAGCCAGACCGGGCAGGAGAATGCAAGAGCCCTGACATTATCGATGTCCTGCCGATCTGGCATAGACCCATTGATCCAAGCCGGCGCCAATGCGTTGTCGATGGCCACTGCGATCACCGCCCGCAGCAGCCAAACTATGCCAAAAAGCCCGATCGACCAGAGAGATCCGGCGGTAGACAGGACCGTCAGCAGCGCCCAGAACAGTGAATATTGCAGGATTGAGGCGGCGAATCCCGCCGGCTCCAGCATGCGAATGGTGCGTGCCCAGCGCAATTCGTGACGGTACAGCGCACGCACATGGATTTCCGGCACCGTTGTCAGTGGCACCGTATGGGCCAACGCGACACCCAGTCCCAAGCCTCGAACCCGTCGGCCCAGCACGTTGTCATCTGCAAGATGATCGACCAGCGAGGGCAAACCACCGATCCGTGCAAGATCGGCGCGCCGTAGGCACATGGTCGCGCCCAGACAATCCTGACGCCCGATGGCGCGCGCCAGCAGCGCACCCGGCAGAAAACCATAGTTAATCTGCGCCGCACCTAACCGTGCGACCAAATTGGACAAAGCAGGACGACCAACATAAAGCGTGGTGACCAGACCGATCGAGGGCTGCGACAACGCTTCCACCAACCGATCAAGATAGTCCGGCCGAACATGGACATCGGAGTCCGCAATGACCAGGACATCATGCCGAGCGGCTGGGAACATGTTGATAAGATTGCTGATTTTGCGGTTGGGGCCGTGCAGGGTTGGATCGACCACGAGAGTCATGTCGCGCCGGGGAAACCGCGCACGTAGACGCTCGACCACCTGGATCGCCGGATCGGCGGGGTCTTGCACCCCGAAGACGATCTGCCAGTCCGGATAGGTCTGCGTGCACAGTGTCGCCAGCGCCGCCTCCAGCAGCGGCTCGTTGCCATGCAAGGGCTTCAGTACCGTCACCGATGGGCGATCGAGGCGGCCACCTGCCGGTCTTGCGGTCAGCGCCGCGAACAGCGTTACCAATCGCCAACCAATCAATGCCTGGACCAGGCTTAGCAAGGCAATCGCCGTGGTAACGCCGGCGAAAACCGTTCTCATGAGCTCAAGGCGCCGTCCGACAGATCCGAAATCTTGCGGTGCAAGCTGCTGATCAACGCCTCGGCGTCGCCATTCGCCAGAATCGTTCGAAAGTCGGACCGTTGTACGGCGACGCGGCTGATGGAGCCGTCGATGAGCACATCCACCACGCGCCAAGCGGCGCCGAAGTTCCGCATCACGTAGTCCAGCCTGATGTTGTCGCCCGGATCGACAATGATCTCCGTGCGGACGATACGATCGTTGCCCGCCTCGCGCGCGCCAGGCAGGACGACAAACTTCTCGCCGTCATATTTGTCAAAATTCGCGACATAAGTGGCAATGGTGAAACGCCGAAAGGCCCGTGACAGACGTTCCTGCGTCCCCTGGTCGAACGAGTCCCAACGCGTGCCGACGGAAGCCTTCAGTATCGCCTCAAGATCGAACACTCGTTCAATCACCGGCGCCAAGCTATCAAAGCGGCTCGTGAACGACATCGCTCGGCCCGCGCGCATTGCCAATTCAAGCACTGCATAGAGCTCGATGATCGGCTGCCCCAATTGCGCGTCAGCCTGGGCCCATGCGGCTGGCACCGCCACCAGGCTGGTTGCCGCCGCGACAGAACTAAACACCAGGCGTCGCCGCGTTAGTCCAGTCATTGCGGAATCAGGCTTTGATTGGAAGGGAGCGAGAGGTCTCGTTACCGACCGCTAGCAATGCTGTCGCGACGATATCCTTGATCGCAAGACCGGCCTCGGCCAGTTGCCTGGCCTGTGAGTCATGATCGATGAAGCGATCCGGCAGCACCATGGGTCTGATCTTCAGGCCGGCGTCCAGCAAGCCCTTCCAGGCCAGATGCTGCATCACCTGGGCGCTGAAACCGCCAATCGCGCCTTCCTCGATGGTGATCAGCACCTCATGATGGCGGGCCAGCTGCTCCACCAGCGCGGTGTCGATCGGCTTGGCGAAGCGGGCGTCGGCGACGGTCGTCGGGAAGCCCCGGGCGGCCAATTCATCCGCCGCCTTCAGAGCGTCCCCAAGGCGAGTGCCAAGGGACAGAATGGCGATATTGGTGCCCTCCCGCATTAGCCGCCCCTTGCCGAGTGTCAGCACTTCGCCGGCGCTGGGCAAGGCGATACCAGTGCCCTCGCCACGCGGGTATCGGAAGGCGCTGGGACGGTCGTTGATGGTGACCGCGGTTGCCACGACATGCACCAGTTCGGCTTCGTCCGAGGGCGCCATGATCACCATGTTTGGCAGACATCCAAGATAGGCAAGATCGAAACTGCCGGCATGCGTGGCGCCATCGGCGCCGACCGGACCAGCGCGGTCCATGGCAAAGCGGACGGGTAGCGACTGCAACGCCACATCGTGGACGATCTGATCGTAGGCGCGCTGCAGGAAGGTCGAGTAGATCGCACAGAACGGCTTCATCCCTTCGGTCGCCAGGCCGGCGGCAAAGGTGACGGCGTGCTGTTCGGCGATGCCGACATCGAAGGTGCGGTCCGGAAAGCTCTTGGCGAAGCGGTCGAGCCCGGTGCCGGACGGCATCGCCGCGGTAATGGCGACGATGGTGGGATCCTTCGTCGCCTCCTGCACCAGGGCGTCAGCGAACACTTTCGTGTAGCCGGGCGGACCGGGCGGTGCCTTGGCTTGCTCTCCGGTGATCACGTTGAACTTGGAGACGCCGTGGTACTTGTCGGCGGATTTCTCCGCCGGGGCATATCCCTTCCCCTTTACGGTAATGGCGTGAACCAGGATCGGGCCGGCTTCCTCGGCTTCGCGAACATTGCGCAGCACCGGCAGCAGATGGTCCAGATTATGGCCATCGATCGGCCCGACGTAATAGAAGCCCATTTCCTCGAACAAGGTGCCGCCGGTCAGGATGCCTCTGGCATATTCCTCGGCGCGTCTGGCCGTGCGTTCGATGCCGCGCGGGAACCGCTTGGCCATCTTGGCGCCGAGTTCGCGCAGCGACAGGAAGCTGCGCGACGACATCAGGCGTGATAGATAGGCGCTCATGGCCCCGACTGGCGGGGCAATCGACATGTCGTTGTCGTTGAGCACGACGATCAGGCGGGAGCGCAGCGCGCCGGCGTTGTTCATCGCCTCGTAGGCCATGCCGGCGCTCATGGCGCCGTCGCCGATGACGCAGATCACGTTGCGCTCATCCGGGCGCAAATCCAGTCGATCGCGCTCCGCCTCGCTGGCCGCCTTGTAGCGTGCGTCCTTCAGGTCACGCGCCACCGCCATGCCCAGGCCGGCCGAAATCGAGGTGGAAGAGTGGGCGGCGCCGAACGGATCATATTCGCTCTCGGACCGCTTGGTGAAGCCGGACAGGCCGCCGCCTTGACGCAAGGTGCGGATTGCCGGGCGCCGACCGGTCAGGATTTTGTGCGGATAAGCCTGGTGTCCGACATCCCACAGCAGCCGGTCGCGCGGCGTGTCGAAAACGGCGTGGATAGCGACGGTCAACTCCACCACACCCAGCGACGCACCCAGATGCCCGCCGGTGACCGAGACCGCATCCACCGTCTCGGCTCGTAGCTCGTCGGCGAGCTGACGCAACTGCTCGGGTGAAAAATTGCGCAGGTCGGCCGGATTGCGAATGCGGTCGAGCAGCGTGGTCGTGATTGGGCTCATCTAAACTCCTGTTCCCGCTCAGCTTTGCCGAGCCACCACGAAAGCGGCAAGAGCGCGGAGGTTGGCCGCGCGATCGCCGAAATCCTCGAGGTAGTCTGCTGCCTGCTGAGCCAGCATGTCCGCGTGTGCGCGGGCCATTTCCACGCCCAATACGGCCACCATGGTTGCCTTGCCGGCGGCGACATCCTTGCCAGCGGTTTTTCCGATCTGTTGCGCGTTGCCTTCCACATCGAGCAGGTCGTCGGCGATCTGGAAAGCAGCTCCCAGGTCGCGCCCGTATGCCGCCAGCAGATGCCTCTGCTGCGGCGAAGATCGCCCAAGTATGGCCCCGGCTTCGGCGCTGTATTGGATCAGTCGACCGGTTTTCAGCGCCTGCAATCGGGTCACCGCAGGAGCAGCCAGGATTTCCCCTTCAGTCATCATATCGATCATCTGGCCACCGGCCATGCCTTTTGCACCTGCCGCGGCCGCCAACGCTGCCACCAGCTCACAGCGAGCCAACGCGTCAGAATGGGTATCGTGCTCAGCCAGCAACTCAAACGCGCGTGTCTGCAGGGCGTCGCCGGCTAGAATGGCGGTCGCCTCATCAAATGCCTTGTGTGTGCTTGGTTTGCCACGCCGCAGATCGTCGTTATCCATTGCCGGCAGGTCGTCGTGCACCAAGGAATAGGCATGCAGCATCTCCACCGAGGCAGCGACGCGGGCAGCCGAAGTCTCAGCCACCGAGAAAAGCGCGGCGGATTCCATCACCACGAACGCCCGCATGCGCTTGCCGCCGCCCAGGGTCGCATAGCGCATGGCTTCCGCCAGCCGACCCTCGATCCCATCAACCGGCGGCAGCAACACCTCCAGCGCCTGCTCCACGAAGTCAGCGACCTGGGCCATGGCTACCGTTAGGTCGATGTCAGTCAAGCTTCCAGTCCTTGTGGGCGCCACTTTCAGCCTCATGACCGAGCAACCCCCAAAACGGGCGTCAGTCTTTGAATGCTTATCACGCGCTACGAAATTGCGCATGGGCGCCACAGTGCGATCCTCGTGAATGTTGCCGATATGCCACGCTGGAGCGTGCCGGCGGATTTGTCCGGCTGCTGTGTGCATGATCCGAAGACATCGGTCATGGCGGCGACGGCCTGTCCGTACTATGTGAGGCAAGGACGTGGGGTGGAGCGAGCACGGCGGGAGCCATGGATGGCGTTGCCATACGCCGTGGCCCGTCTTATGGCGGCTCCGGCCGTGGCGCATTGGGTATCAGCTTGGAGACAGACTGCATGATTCGTGTCGTTCTCGCTCAGCCGCGGGGTTTTTGCGCCGGCGTGGAGCGGGCCATCGAAATCGTCGAGCGTGCTTTGAAGAAATACGGTCCGCCGATCTACGTGCGGCACGAGATCGTGCATAATCGGCACGTCGTGGAAGATCTTCGCACGCGCGGCGCGGTGTTCGTGGATGAACTTGATGAGATCCCGCCTGGCTCCATGACGGTGTTTTCGGCCCATGGGGTCGCCAAGCGTGTGGAACAAGCGGCCGCCGAACGTGGTCTTCCGGTAATCGATGCAACCTGCCCACTGGTTGCGAAGGTGCACAATGAGGGCCGTCGTTACGCCCGACAGGATCGCGAGATCGTGTTGATCGGGCATGCCGGCCACGCAGAGGTCGAGGGGACAATCGGTCAGGTTTCCGCCAAGGTGCACTTGGTGCAGACCGTCGAAGATGTCGCGCTGCTGCAGGTGAAGGACCACGACAAGCTGGCCTATATCACCCAGACGACATTATCGGTCGACGATACACGGGGGATCATCTCCGCCCTGACGGAGCGTTTTCCAAGCATTGTCGGCCCTGACGTGCGGGACATCTGCTACGCGACCCAGAACCGTCAGCAGGCGGTGCGCGATCTGGCGCACGCGGTCGATATGATCCTGGTAGTCGGGTCGCGCAACTCATCCAACTCCAACCGGCTTTGCGAGATCGGATTGGAATTGGGCAAACCCGCTTATTTGATCGACGACGCGGACGCGCTTCAGGCGGCGTGGTTTGTCGGCGTGACCTCGGTGGGCGTAACCGCCGGTGCGTCGGCGCCGGAGACATTGGTCCAGGGCGTCCTGGATGGATTGAGTCAATTCGGAGAGATCGAAATATCCACCCAGGATGGGGTGGCCGAGGATGTCCGGTTCCGCTTTCCCGCCGAACTCGCCGACGCATAAGGATTCAGCAGTTTATGTCCGTTCCATTAAGCCAGGCGCTGCGCGTTGGCGCCTACGTGGTGAAGCAACATCTGATCGGCCGCAAGCGCTATCCGCTGGTGCTGATGCTGGAGCCGCTGTTTCGTTGCAACCTGGCCTGCGCCGGTTGCGGCAAGATCGACTACCCGCCGGAGATTTTGAACCAGCGTCTTTCGGTGGCCGAGTGCATGGAGGCGATCGACGAGTGCAACGCCCCGGTGGTGGTGATCGCCGGCGGCGAGCCTCTGTTGCACAAGGAAATCGATCAGGTGGTGGAAGGCGCGATTGCGCGCAAGAAATTCGTCATCGTCTGCACGAATGCGCTGTTGCTCGAAAAGAAGATGCACCTGTTCAAGCCGAGCAAGTGGTTCTCGTGGTCAGTGCATCTGGATGGCGGCAGACAGGAGCATGATGTTTCGGTCTGCCAGACCGGCGTGTATGACCGAGCCGTGGCCGCGATCACCGCCGCCAAACACCGCGGTTTCCGCACCATCATCAACTGCACGCTGTTCAACAATGCGGAGCCGGATAAGGTCGCGGCATTCTTCGACGACGTGATGGCCATGGGTGTGGATGGTATTTCGGTGTCGCCCGGCTATGCGTATGAACGGGCGCCGGACCAGCAGCACTTCCTGAACCGCTCGAAGACCAAGGAACTGTTCCGCGGCATTTTCCGCCGCCAGGGTCAGGGCACCTGGAAGAAGAAATGGGCGTTCAACCAGTCGTCGATGTTCCTGGATTTCCTGGCCGGCAACCAGACGTTCCATTGCACGCCTTGGGGCAATCCGACCCGCACCTATTTCGGCTGGCAGCGCCCCTGCTACCTGCTAGGCGAAGGCTACGCGAAGACGTTCAAGGAATTGATGGAGACCACCGACTGGGACCGCTACGGCACCGGCAACTACGAAAAATGCGCTGATTGCATGGTGCATTCCGGTTACGAGGCAAGCGCGGTGGCGGCAACCATCCGCAAGCCGTGGCGGGCGGCGGCCCAGGCGATGCGCGGCATCCGCACCGAGGGACCGATGGCGCCGGATATTCCGTTGGATCATCAACGGCCGGCGGAGTACGTGTTCAGCCGGCATGTCGACAAGGCTCTGAAGCAGATCCGTGCCGGCAAGAAGCCCATTGAGGAGGTTGCGGACGCGGCTGATTAGGCTTTTTCGATCAAGTGGCGCCGTCCAGCACCCTGATCCAACCATCCATGGCAGCATGGTATGTCCAAGCGGTGACTGCGGCGCCTCAAGTTCCGAGCATGATCGCATGCGTCGTCGGCAGCCCATTAACTATTTCTTAACCTCTATCGCGTAGTCTTCTCGTCGGCGTCCTCGCCGGGATTTACAGAAACATCGCGTTCACACGTTTCAATCCATACGAATTTAAGCCGGTTCATTAAAGCTAGGCCCGCTAGAAGATGACGATTCAATACGAGACGGACGAGGACGCCGCTAATCTTACCGATGATGCTTTACTTGAGGCCTATCTGGACACGGATGCGCCTAAGACGGGACTTGCCGCCGCGGCGGATGACACCGCCGAAATGCCCGATTGGCCGGCGGTTACGGTGCGAGAGGTTGAACTGACCGTCGATTCCGCGACGCTCTCCTGGTTCCGGATCAACCACGCTGACTGGCGGCGTGAAATGAGTTTCGTTCTGCGCTCCTGGGTAGCGGCACAGGCCGTGAAGCAGGAGACCATGGGACCGACGGCGGATTAATGTTCGTCCGGTTCGGCTGCCAACCCACCTTTTGATCTAGTGGTCTGACGCAGACTGAAAGTGCAGTCTGCGTCAGACCACTAGTACACCTCGCCGGAAGTCCCAACCTGCTTGAGCATCTCATGCCACTAAGGGCTTGCCTTTCATGGTCCAGCGGAACGGCTTTGCCATAGTGGCATTGAAATGGGCGATGAAGCTTTCGATCCTTTGCTGCAGATGCCCGTTGGAGGTGAAGTTGCCACGGCGGAGCAGCTTGCGAACCAGGATCGAGAACCAGATTTCGATCTGGTTGATCCAAGAGGCGTGCTTGGGTGTGAAGTGGAAGGTGATGCGGTGAGTGGCATCGCGCAGGAACGCCTCGCGTGTCGGCATTGACATCAGGATGCCGGATTTCCGCTTCTCCCCGAGGTCCTGGTTGATGCCGCAGAGGTCCGCCACGAGGCGGGTGACGGCTTCGGACATGTGGGTGTTGAGGTTGTCGCACACCACCCGCCATGGCGCTGTCGGCGCCGAGGCGAACAAGTCCGCCAGGAAGGACACGAAGTCTGCTTCGGTGCGGGTTTCCCCGATCGTGCCGCGGACTTTGCCAGTGGCGACATCGAACGCGGCGATCAGGGTCTTCGTGCCATGCCGGATGTACTCGAACTCCCGCCGTTCGACGTGGCCAGACTTCATTGGCAGGCTCTTGGCGGCGCGTTCCAGTGCTTGGATGCCGGTCATCTCGTCGATCGAGACCGTCTGCACCCCGTGCGCGGCGGCGGTGGGGGCGGCCTGATACACCGCGCAGATATCGGCACACTTGCTGTCAAAGTCGGGATCAGGCTTGCGCGTCAGCCAGTAACGATTGCGGTGCGGCTTGAGATCGGCCTCTTTTTTAAAAACCGCCCGACAGAGCCGTGCGAGATGCTGTTGACGATGCCCCGGGCCACCGATTGTCGGGCCAGTTCGCTTTGGCTCCACTGACTGATCGGGACATCAAGCGTCTCAGGGTCCTCGCAGGCCAGGGCCATGATCTGGCAGATCGCCTCCGGCGTGAACATCGCCGGCGCACCGCAGCGGGGTGCGTCGCTCAGACGCGCCGCCACCCCGGCGGATGGCGCCGCATCCCGCCATCGGCGGCGCCAGTGACCGGCCGTCTTGCGCCAAATCCCCAACTGCCGCGCTGTCTCGGCAATTCCCACGCCGGCTGCCGCCAATAAGACTATCCGCGCGCGTTCCGCCAGTTTCTGTGGCGCTGAATGCGCCCGCACCAGATCGTTCAGTTCGCGGTCTTGCTCAGGCGAAAGCTGCACCGGTGACGCCTTGTGAGCCGGCACGATTTTCTCCACATCAGGTCGAGAGGATTAACTCGCATCATGGCTCAATTCACGCCTATGGCTGAACGTGCCACAACCTTATTGTTTGGATGAGTGTGACAAATGCAACTCAGTTCATGCCATTAGCCAAGCGAGTCGCCACTTCCGGCGAGGTGTACCTCGTTACGTCGCGTCACGGATAATGCCGGTGTTCATACGCCACGGATTGATCCCCGATCGGCGAACAACCAAGCCGCGAGATCACCGCGGGGCCGATGACGGGAGGTCGTTGCGTATTTAATAAGATCCGCCGCGCGAAGCGCTGTCTCTTGCCTGCTCCGTGCCCTCGCTCTGCCTCGCCTGCTGCTCTGTGTTGAGGCCTTGCAGCCGTTGCAAGCGCACGAACCAGGCGATCATCCCCGGGTCCGCTCGCTCAGCCTGTCTGGTGCCACACGCTCATGCGATGTGCTGATGGCAACAGCGCAAGAAAAGGGCTTTAACACGAAGAAGCAGGCGAGGACGATGGAGGGCACGGAGCAGGCAAGATACAGCGCTTCGCGCGGGGGTGTATCGGGGACCTCGTGCTGCCGTCGACGCTGGTGCCGAGCCGCTTGAGCAAGCCGGTGGTGCCGCGGATGCGTCGATGACGTGGCAGGCGCGCTAAGGATGCAGCGCCGAGCCCGAGCCGTTGATCTGACAGGAGTTCATACGCCGCCGACAAGCCGGTCGCACTATCACCGCAGAACCAGTGACGGGAGGTACTAGCTTGATTTGGTGGTCTGATGCCAACGCCCTAAATCGGGCGTTGGCATCAGACCACTAGGATCATGCGTCATGGAGGCGGGATCGGATACCGGTGCACCGACGCCAACGGACAGCGCCGTCCGCATCAGTGCACGAGGTTGTATGGTGGACTGACCCAGCCAACGCATTAAAGCATGCGTTGGCCTCGGATCACGAGCGGGCGCGCTTGGCGTTGCCCACCGCGCGCGACGCCTTCGCAGCGGCCACCCGGGCACCGATCTCGACCCCTTCCCTAGCCTGCATGAAGGCCTTCAAGACCTCGTTGATACGGGTCTGGTAGCCGGCTCCGAAGCCACGGAAGAAGCGCAGTACATCTGCGTCTAGACGCAAGCTGACGGCGAGTTTGGGTTCCCGCACATCGAATACGAGATCAGTGGCCCAGCCTGCCCGTTGCGTTTCGGCGGCGGCTCGACCCGCGGCGTTCGAAGCGCCATGGGCCTGTGACTTGGTTGCCATGACACGGCCTCGTGCCTGGGATTTTGCGGCGGTGGCAGGCCGCTGCTTGGACGTTGTACGCCCATTACGCTCAGCTTTAGCCATCTTGTAGCCTCCCATCAAGACGAGCCTGGTTGGTTCCAAACTCGATTGCATGCTGTCTCCGCGCGGGCTGTTGTTGATCAGCAATCCGCGCCACGCGATGGTGTACGCACGATTGTCCCTACAGTCAAGACTTGGCTGCATGGCCATGACTTCGGCGGAACGGTGATCACCTGCCCGGGCTTGCAGCGAGTGTCCCGGACCCGAGGTTTGCCGTAGTCAGCGAACTTCAGGCCCGGGACACGAGCTCTTGGTTTCAGCGGCCTTAGATCAGGAGTTCGATCAGGAACGGGCCGGGCTGCTTCAGCGACTGTGTCAGCATGTCGGTGAAGCCCTCAGCCGTGTCGGTGCGGACGGCTTCCACCCCCATCGCTCCCGCCAATCGGGGCCAGTCGAGGTCCGGATTACCGATGTCCATCATGTCGAGTGCGGTGCGACCAGGGTTGGCGCCGACATTGGCCAGTTCACCCAGCAGGATGGCGTATTTGCGGTTCGACAAGATAACCGTCGTGACATCAAGCTTCTCTCGCGCCTGGGTCCACAGCGCCTGCACCGTGTACATCGCCGACCCATCGGCCTGCAGGTTGATTACCCGCCGTCCAGGCGCGCCGATCGCCGCTCCGGTGGCCATCGGCATGCCGCCGCCGATGGCGCCGCCGGTCACGTTCAACCAGTCATGCGGCGGCGCGGCCTGAGTGGCGGCGAAGAAGCCGCGGCCGAAGGTGACCGACTCGTCGGCAATGATCGCGTTGTCGGGCATCAGCGCGCCTAACGTGGCGGCCACCGCCTCGGGCGTCAGCGCGCCTCGACCAGGCTGCGGGCGAACGCCGTTGTTGGGGGCAGTGATCTTCGGACAGTTCAGTGCGTCGGCCAGGCGCGCCAGAGCCTCCACGATGTCCTGTTCAGGACGCGCCAGGACATGCACCTCGGCATCCTCGGGAACGGCGGTCTGCACCTGGTTCGGATAGGCGAAGAACGTGATCGGTTTGCGTGATCCCACCAGAATGAGCTGCTTCGTATCGGCCATCGCCTTGACGGCGACATCGACAACATAGGGCACCCGCTGCACCGGCAGCCTGCCCTGGCCGCGCGCCATGCGGGCGTTGGAGCCCTGGGCGATGACGCGGCATCCGGTGGCGGCGGCGATGCGATGCGCCAGCGCCAAGCCTTCCTCATGCAGCGCGGCGCCGCCCAGCAGCAGCACGACACCGCCGCCGCCGCGGCGCAGGGCATTTGCCGCCGCCTCGATCTGGCTGGGCGAAGCCGACGGCGTGGGCAGTTTCGGCAGGGCCTCGGCTGCCACGCCGCCGTCGTTCCAGGATGTGTCCGACGGCAGGATCAGGGTGGCGATCTGGCCGGGCGCGATCATCGCGGCCTGCACGGCGGCGGCGGCATCGGCGCCGACGGTCCGCGCATCCGTCGCGGTGCGGACCCAGCCCGACACGCCTCGCGCCCAGCCTTCGGTGTCCGCGGTCAACGGCGGGTCCAGCGGCCGGTGATAAGTCGCCTGATCGCCAACGATGTTGACCACCGGCGTCGCCGCCCGCCTAGCGTTGTGCAGGTTGGCCAGGCCGTTGGCCAGACCAGGGCCGCAATGAAGCAGCGTCGCGGCCGGCTTGCCAGCCATGCGGGCATAACCGTCGGCGGCGCCGGTCACGACGCCCTCAAACAAACCCAACACGCAATGGAGCCCCGGCACACGGTCGAGCGCCGCAACAAAATGCATCTCCGAGGTACCGGGATTGGAGAAGCACGTGGTAACGCCGCTGTTGAGAAGTGTATGCACAAGGCTTTCCGCGCCATTCATGAAACCTGGTCTCCCATCGTCGCGGCCCGACCTGCAAAACCGTGGGCGGTGCAGGGTTGCCTGGCCTCGTCCCTAGTCGTTTTGTCATCTTTTGGCCAGACGGCAGCCCCGACGATCGTCTCATCATATCATTGCTTTATCGATTGAACTCTGCCGGCGTCTCATCCTTGTTCGGCCGCGATGTAACGATCGATCCTGCGATGGGCGAAGAACCACTCTCCGCCCCGCTTCACCAGGCGGTCGTCGTAGGCGCCACCCGAGCCGATTGTCGGGCCGCTCGGGCTGTTCTGCACCACGGTCCAGTAAGAGTGGACCGTGGCCGTATCACCGTTCAATTGGATCACGATGTTGCTGTTCAGGTGAATCCGCCGCGGCCGCGGAGCGCTGGCCAAGCTGCGTGCTTGGGCGATGATGCCGGCGCGGCTTGTTCCGGTTCCAAAGGCGGTCTCCCAGACACCGTCCGGAGTGAACAGGGCCGCCATCTCCTCAAAATGTTCGTTGTCCAGATGCAAGCAATAGCGCGCCAGCAGCTCCCGTATCGCATCCTTGTCCGCCAAACTTTCCGTCGTCAGGCCGGTCATAGCTTGCTCCTTGTCCAATGCGGTTTCCGGCGCGAGTATAGGTCTTCCCGTGGACCTGACCACGGCAGGACGGAGGCCAGGCAATGGACGCAGCAGTCGGCGACTTGATGGACGAGTATGTGATCCGCGACGAGGCGGCGCTGGAAGCCCTGTATGGGGAGGCATCGGCCGGCGCTATCGCCAAAGAGATCGACTACATCCATCCGCATTACCGGGCGATGATCGAGGCCTCCCCGTTCATGGCGCTGGCGAGTAGCGGTCCGGACGGTCTGGATGTTACCCCCCGCGGCGATCCGCCGGGCTTCGTGCACGTCGTCGATGACAAGACCCTGTTGATCCCCGACCGGCGCGGCAACAACCGCGTCGATACCCTGCGCAACATCCTTCACGATGACCGCGTGGCTCTGCTGTTCCTGATCCCCGGCGTCGGCGAAACCCTGCGAGTGAACGGCCGAGCGTCGATCTCGGTGGCACCGGGGTTGATTGAGCGGTTCGCGTTCCGTGGCACCCTGCCCCGCTCGGTGCTCGTGGTGCGGGTCGAACAGGTCTATTTCCAGTGCCCGAAAGCCTTGGTCCGCTCGGAGCTGTGGAACCCGGCAAAGCATATCACGCGCAAGGCGCTGCCCAGCACTGGCGCCATTTTGGCCGACATCACCGCCGGCCGCGTCGGCGGCGAGCAATATGATCGCGAGTATCCGGAGCGGCTGAGGACGACCATCTACTGACCGATTGCTTGTCTGTCCTGTGTCCGTCTTCTCGCGCACCTCTCCTCGATGGATGCCAGCCGAACATGGTGCCAACGACTGACCATGGGACGAACGCAAATGCCGAAACCCGTTCTGCTGGTGACACGCCGCCTGCCCGCCGCGGTCGAGGCCGAGGCCCAAAGGAATTACGACACTCGGCTGACTGTGTCCGATACGCCGATCACCGATCTGGTGGCGCGGGCAGCCGGGGCCGACGCAATCCTGTGCTGTCCCGGCGATATGATGGATGCGGCCGTGATCGCCGCGCTGCCGGCCTCGGTGAAAGTCATCGGCACGTTCAGCGTCGGCCATGACCATATCGACGTCGCGGCCGCTGGGGCACGCGGGATCAGGCTCTGCAACACGCCCGACGTGCTCAGCGTCGCCACCGCCGAATGCGCCATGCTGCTGCTATTGGCCGCGGCTCGGCGCGCCGGCGAGGGTGAGCGACTAATCCGCTCGGGCCGCTGGGACGGCTGGGCGCCAACCCAGTTGCTGGGCACGCAGGTCTCCGGCCGCCGGCTGGGCATCTTCGGCATGGGCCGCATCGGGCGGGAGATCGCGCGGATGGCGCGCGGCTTCGACATGGAGATCCACTATCGCGACATGGCACGCCTGCCGACGGAGCTGGAACAGGGCGCGGTGTTCCACGACAATGACGACAGCTTCCTGCCGCTATGCCAGACGCTGTCGCTGAATGCTCCGGGCGGGGCCGGCACGCGGCATTGGCTGAACCAGGAACGGATCAAGAAGCTGCCGCGCGGCGCGGTGGTGGTGAATGCAGCCCGCGGCACACTGGTGGATGATACGGCACTGATCGCGGCGCTGCGCGACGGGCATGTCGCCGCCGCCGGTCTGGATGTCTACAACAACGAGCCGCACCTGCATCCGGACTACCTTGGTCTGGAGAACGTCGTCCTGCTGCCGCATCTGGGTAGTGCGACGACGGAAACCCGCGACGCCATGGGGCACGTGGTCCTGGAGGGCATCGGCGCCGTGCTGGCGGGCCAGACGCCCGCGAACCTGCTATCCTGAACCGCGGAGCCAGCGCATGACCCTGCGTATCGCCGTCGGCGGCTTTCTGCACGAAAGCCACTCTTTCGCGCCGCGGCCGACCACGTATGCCGACTTCCTGCAGCCGGGCGGCTTGCCGCCGTTTACCGCCGGGGATGGGCTGGTCGCGGCGATGCGCCCACGCTCGGTCCCGCTGGCCGGTGCGATCGCGGTGGCGGAGGAAGCCGGTGTCTCCCTGGTGCCGCTGGCGTGGGGTTTCGCCAATCCGGCCGGTCCCGGTGCAGGACGAGGCGTTCGAGCGGATCGCCGCGCGGATCCTGGCGCCGCTGTCGGTTGCCCTGGATGCCGGGCCGCTCGATGGCGTCTACCTGGACCTGCACGGTGCGGCCGTGGTGGAGAGCTTTCCCGATGCCGAGGGTGAGTTGCTGCGCCGCGTCCGTGCCATCATCGGCGAGGCGATGCCGCTGACCATCAGCCTGGACCCGCACGCCAACCTGACCGCGCAGATGGTGCGACTGGTGGATGCGGCGGTGCCGTTCCGGACCTATCCGCATGTCGACATGAAAGCCGCCGGCGCCCAGGCGATGCGGCTGCTGATCAGCCGGATCGAGCGCGGGCAGCCCTGGGCGCGGGCGTTTCGCGCGCTGGATTTCTGGATCCCGATCGGCAGCCAATGCACGCTGATGCCGCCGATGCAGACGGTGATGGCCGAGCGGGCCGCGCTGGCGGAACGGCTGGGGGCGGTGGAGCTGGCGTTCTGCTTCGGCTTTCCCTATGCGGACTTCGAGGGATGCGGCGCCGCCATCGCCGCCTTCGCCGACATCCAGGCCCGAGCGGACGCCGCGGCGGATGCGTTCCTGGCTTATGTCAACGCGCAGGAGGCGCTGTTCGTGCAGCACACGATGCCCTCGGCCGAGGCCGTTGCCGAGGCCAAGCGGCTCGCTCACGGTGCCACCCGGCCCGTCGTGCTGGCGGACACGCAGGACAATCCGGGCGGCGGCGGTCATGGCGATACCACGGAACTGCTGGCCGAACTGGTGCGCCAGCAGGCCAAGGGCGCCGTCGTGTGCCTGATCAACGACGCCGAGAGCGCAGCCGTCTGTCATGCCGCCGGCATCGGCGCCACGGTCGAGCTATCCCTCGGCGGCAAATCGGACGCGATGCCGTTTGCCTGCACCGCCCGGGTGGTGGCACTGACGGACGGCGTGTTCACCTTGACCGGCCCGATGGGCGCGGGAAATCCCGGCAACCTGGGGGATACGGCGCTGGTCGACATCCAGGGGGTGCGGGTGATCGTCGCCTCGCGCAAGATGCAGGCGCTCGACCAGGCGATCCTGCGCCATGTCGGGATCGAACCGGCGAACTGCGCGATCATCGCGCTGAAGTCCTCGGTGCATTTCCGTGCCGATTTCGGCCCGATCGCGGAACAAGTCATCGTGGCGATCGCGCCTGGCCCGGTGGTCGCCGATCCGGCGGTGCTGAACTTCCGCCACGTGCGGGCCGACGTCAGGCGGCGGCCGCGGACGGCGTAGCGGTCCGCCTAGTCTACGGACGGTTCGGATTTGGCGTGATCTGCGCCCGGCATGGCCCGCAGCACCGCATTGACCTGCGCTGGACGAGGGATCGGCGTGACCGCACCGTAGCCGGTGCATTTCAGCGCCGCGGCGACACCGGCATAACGCGCCGCCGGCTCCAGCGCATCGCCTGCCAGAATGCGCGCCAGGAACGCACCGCAGAACGTGTCCCCTGCCCCGGTCGCGTCAACCACCTCGACGCGATGCGGCGGGATCCGGACCCGCATGTCCGCCGTCGCCAGGTAGGCGCCGGACTCGCCCATTTTCAGCAGGACCACCCGGCAGCCGAGGCGCAGATAGAAGTCCAGCATGGCCTTCGGGATCGGTGAGGCCGGTCAGCGTACACACATCCTCCAGGCCCGGCATGGCATACTCGGCCTGCGCCATGGCCGCGTGCATGACCGCGGCTGCCCGTGCGGGCGGCCATAGGCGGGGGCGATAATTCGTGTCGTAGGCAAGCTTCACGCCGTTGCGCCGCGCGATCTCGATCGCCGCGAACGTGGCGTCACAGGCGGTGGTCGAGATACCTTGGCTGATGCCGGACATGTACAAAATCGATGCCGACGCGATCGCCGCCTCCGGCAGGTCGGATGCGGCGTACATCGCGGCGGCGGAGTTGGCGCGGTAATGCAGGAAGTGATGTCCGTCCTTGTCATGGGTGACGAAATACACGCCGGTCTGGTGGCGGTCGGTGCGCAGCACGGCGGAGGCGTCCACGCCCTCTTGCTGCCAGGCACGCATAAAACTGTCGCCGGGCATGTCCTGGCCCAGCGCGGTGACGTAGCCGACGCTGGCGCCTTGCCGAGCGGCGGCGATGGCGGCGTTGGAGGTGTCGCCGCCAAGCCCCTCCAGATAATGCTGTGTGCCATCCGGCGCCGCTGGCAGCTGGTTGAATTCCAGCATCGGCTCGCCCATGCACAGCAGATCGACACTCATTGCCGCACCTGACTGGGCCGCACCTGACCGGCCAGCATTTGGCGCGCGGCGGCCTGGATGGCGGCCCGGTCGCCGGCGGCAATCCGCTTCTCGTCGACCAACGCTCCGCCCATGCCGACGAATGCGGCACCGGCGGTCAGGTAGTCGGCGACGTTGCCAGGCTCCACCCCGCCGGTCGGACAGAACGGGACCGTTGGGCAATACGCTCGCCAAGGCGCGTATATGCGCCGGTCCACCGACCGAGCCGGCGGGAAACACCTTGACCACGTCGGCACCGGCGGCGAGGGCATGGCGCACTTCGGTTGGCGTGACCGCGCCCAGCATCAGCACGGCGCCGGCCTGCCGGCAGGGTTCCGCCAGCGTTGCATCGATCCACGGCGCCACGATGAAGCGGGCACCAGCCTCCAGGCAGACGCGAGCGGCGGCGGCATCGGGCACGGTGCCGGCACCCACCATCAGGTTCGGATCGCGCGCCAAGGTGCGTATCAGGGCCGGCGCGTCGGGAATGGTCATGGTGATTTCGAAAATGCGCAGGCCGGCGTCGCGTAGCCATTCGACCGCGGTGGCGGCATGATCAGCGGAACGGGTTCGCACGACAGGCACCACCCGCGCCGCGCGAAGCCTTTCGATCAGGGCGCCGTTCAGCATTCTTGACCTCCTCGCTTCGACTGGACTGCCGATTGAGGCGCAGTGTAGCCGTTCTTCGGCGTGACAGCGATCGCGTCCCGCCTGGCATGGCCAGAAGCGTTCGTCCCCGCCGCGTTGGTCCAGCCGGTAAACTTGCACCGGATTGCATGCGGATGACCGTTGCGGCGGATCTTGCCGAACGCCGGCCCCGCACCGGCCTGGAATTCCTACCCCGGTATAGGTGCGGTGGACGGTGACCCCTGTATCGGCGCCGATTGGTCCGCCCATCGCGCCAGCACCGTTGCTTGCTTCTGCAGCGAATCGACGCCGTGGCCAAGGGACTGCAGGCTGCTGCGATAACAAGCAGGCTATCACCCAGACCGGCTCGTAGAGGTCTTCAGTTGCGCCAGTGCCCTGCGCCACTCAGCCATCGCTGCACGCTGTTCGATCATCGCAGCGTTGAGCAAGCCAAGTGCTCGAACCAACCGCTCTTGCGGGCTGGACACAACCGGCAACGCCGGCGCGCGCACCGGAAACGGAATGATCTCAGCCGATCTGAACCGCCGGGTCGGCCGCTGGCTGGTCAGTGGGTATTACGGTCATGGCTGCGCCCTTCGGTCATTTAGCAGGCAGTGGTTAATCAACCATCAATCAGCGACCGGGGCGAGGAACAAAATCGTTAGAATACAATGGTCTGGCCCAGTCCCGCGCAGAACCAGCACGATCATCATCATGATCACCGCCACCACGCTGAACCCCCAGCGCAGCCAGACATAGCGCGAGGGCAGCAGGAACTTCTGCGCCGCCCGGTGCTCGGTCAGCACGGTCGCCAGATAGCCCAGGATCAGCACGGCCAGTGCGACCGTCGGGGCCACCGTTTGCGCCAACACGACGGCACCCCACGCAACCAGCATTGGCAGCACGCCGGCGCCGATCCGCAGCGATGGGCGCACCGTCCCGGGCAGCAGGGCCAGGCCCCAATGCACCCCGCCCGCGAAAGCCAGGGCCAAGGCCGCGTAATCGATCAACACAATCAGGGCCATTTCCGCGGTCTGCGGGATATGTCCCACCGCGGCCAGGCCGCCCACGACAAACGGCAGCAGACCCAGCAGCGCCAACGCTATGGTGATTGTCGGCATGTGCGCCCGGTGTCCCGCTTCCGAGAGTTCTTCGCGTTGCGCGGCAAAGAGGTCGTGGGCTGTGTTCCGGACCCAGGTGCCGCCATGCGAACGTCCCAGCCTGGTCCGATCCGGTTATTCATGATGCGCGCGACGCCCCTCATGCCGGCTGCCGGGATATGATAGTCGATTACCATCGTTTTCGTTCCCCCGCCGGCGTTCATCTCTTCGTTCGCCTCGCCCGGAATAGCCATGGCCATCGGTCTTGAAGTCGTCATAATCCTGCTGCTGATCGTGTTGAACGGTCTGTTCTCCCTGAGCGAGCTGGCACTGATCTCGGTCCGCCGAGCCCGGTTGGCGGTTTTGGAACGCAAGCGGGTGGCGGGTGCCGCGGCGGCCCGCGCGCTGGCGGAAGACCCGCAACGCTTCCTGCCCACGGTGCAGGTGGGCATTACTCTGGTCAGCGTGCTGACCGGCGTGTTCGGCGGCGCCCGCATCGCGGCTCATCTGCAGGCCTGGCTGGAAAGCTTTCCTGCCATCGCTGTCTATGCCGACAGCCTGGCGCTCGCCGTTGTCGTCGTCGTCACCACCTTCTTGACCCTGGTGCTGGGGGAACTGGTGCCGAAGCAACTTGCGCTGCGCCAGCCGGAGGTGCTGGCGGCGCGTGTCGCCCATCCGATCATCTGGCTGTCCCGCATCGCCGCCCCGGTGGTCTGGCTGTTGGGAAAATCCTCCAGCGCGGTGCTCCGCATGTTCGGCCTGCAACGGTTCAGCCGCCAGTCGGTCACCGAGGAAGAGCTGAAGGCGCTGCTGGTCGAAGGCGCCCAGACAGGCGTCCTGGAGATCGAGGAGCGGGACATGATCGAGCGGGTGCTCCGGCTGGCCGACAAGCCGGTGCGCGCCATCATGACGCCGCGGACCGAACTGGCCTGGATCGACCGCACCCATCCCGCCAAGGCGATCGCCGCGACCTTGAAGGGCGCCCCCCACTCCCGCTTCGTGGTCTGCGACAAGTCGATCGACAACGTGGTGGGCGTGGTGCAGGCGAAGGACCTGCTCGACCGCATCCTGAGCGGCGGCGAGTTGTCGGTCAGCGCCAGTCTGCGTCAGCCGATGATCGTGCCCGATACCGTCACCGCGCTGGATGCGTTGGAGCGGCTGAAATCCGATCCGTTGGGGCTGGCGCTGGTGATGGACGAGTACGGCAGCTTCGAAGGCGTGGTGACCGCCGCTGACGTGCTGGAGGCGATTGTCGGCGACCCGTCCGGACCTGATCACCAGGACGGCATACCGGGACCGGAGGGCGAAACCACCATGACCCTCGACGGCATGACCCCGGTCGACGAACTCAAGGCGCGGCTTTCGCTGCCCGATCTGCCGGCCGAAGGCAGCTATCATACCTTGGCGGGGCTGCTGCTGGCGCTGCTGCGGCGGGTGCCGCGGGTCGGCGACCGCATCGTGTTCGGCGGCTGGCGCTTCGAAGTGCTGGAAATGGACGGCCGCCGCGTGGATAAGGTGCTTGCCGGTCGGGAACCCGCGGCCGAGGCATAGAGGCGGCCCGCGATGGTTCATGCGAATGCGACAGTGACGCAGTGCGTCGTGCTGACGGGAGGGTTGGGTAGACTTTTCAGGTACCTCATCGCGCGGAACGCCCACGGCGAGCCCGCGCTGCGGCGACCGTCCCTTCCTGGGCTGGCTGTTGCGCGAGTTTGTCCGCTACGGCGTGACCGACTTCCTGCTGCTGACCGACGCTCTGTCGGTCGAGATCGAGAGTGCGGCCGCCGCTATCCAGGCTTCGTTGCCGAGGCCGGCGCGAATCATACTGGCGGAGCAGCCGATGCGGGCCGGTACCGGCGGTGCGCTGCGCCACGCCGGCGTTCGGTTGGATGATCGGTTCTTATTGTCCAACGATAACTCGCTGTTCGATTGCAACCTGGCAAATCTGCTGGCGGACGCTACGGCGGACCAAGCAAATGTGATCGGCCGCGTGATGCTGCGGGGTCTTCAGGACGCCTCTTGCCATAACGGGGTGGCGTTTGATGAAAATCAGATGAATACAAGCCACCTGCGCCCGCGGTTCGACACCGGCGGCGTGACCAATGGCGGCGTTTATCTGTTCCGCAAAACGCTGATCGACCGCTTGACGACAGCCTGCTCGCTGGAAACCGATATACTGCCTCGCCTGGCGGCGGACGGCGTGCTCCGCTTCACGGTGGCAGAGGGCTATTTCCGCAGAATCACGACGCGCGAGGATCTCGCCTGCGCGCAATTGGAAATTCCCACGTTGCTGCATCGAAAAGCCGTGTTCCTGGACCGCGACGGCGTGTTGAACGTCGATCACGGCTACGTCGGCTCACGCGACCGTTTCGAGTGGATGGAAGGTGCGCTGGACGCCATTCGATATGCCACCGCCAGCGGCTGGCACGTCTTTATCGTGACCAATCAATCGGGCGTGGCGCATGGCCTGTACGACGAGGCGGCCGTGCGAACGCTGCTCGACTGGATCGCGGACGAGGCGCGCCGAACCGGCGGCACAATCGACGACTGGCGCTATTGCCCGTTCCATCCGGAGGCGAAGCTCGAGGCCTACCGCCAGGCGCATGACTGGCGCAAGCCGTTGCCCGGAATGCTGCTGGATCTGATGCGTGCCTGGCAGGTCGAGCCTTGCCGCGCGCTGATGATCGGCGATCAGGAAACCGACATGCGAGCCGCCGCCGCGGCTGGCATCAGTGGTCACCGGTTTCACGGCGGCAATCTGCTGGCCTTCCTGCGGCCCATCCTTGATGCACATCCCTGACCGGCCTTCGGTATTCCGGTGCGGGCCCGGGAACGGGATCATCCACGTTCGTGCCTCACTTCAACCGGGAACTTATCACTGGTGACAGCTTCCCCTGCCGCGATCCAGGCGCCGCGCGGGGCATTGGCGCGGCTTGAAACATTTCGTTTTGATGCAGGAGTATATATCCTTCAGGCTACTATCTCGATGCCCGGCACCTGTCGAACGGGTGGCGGCAAATACCCGCCTCGCCAGACAGACAAGGACTTCTTTTGATGCAACGCTTGAAGACGCTATCCGCCGCCATCCTCGCCCCGCTGTTGCTGCTCGACGCCTGCGCCTCGCAACCCATGGGACCCTCCGTGGCGGTGATGCCGGCACCCGGCAAACCGTTTGACGTGTTCCAGTCGGACCAGGCTCTCTGCAAGCAATTCGCTGACCAGCAGGTCCAGGGCGGCGCGCAGTCGACGAATAACCAGCAAGTTGGAACCGCGATTATCGGCACTCTGTTAGGCGCTGGCCTGGGCGCGGCGGTCGGCGGCGGCCGGGGTGCCGCGATCGGTGCCGGTGCTGGCGCGGTGGGCGGCACCGCGGTGGGCGCCGGCCCGGCGGGGCGGGCGCAATTTAGCCTGCAGCAGCGCTACGATATCGCCTATTCCCAATGTATGTATGCCCGCGGCAATCAGGTGCCTGGATTCCGGCCGGCGGGTGTGCCGCCACCGCCGCCTGGATATCCACCGCCGCCGCCTGGTTATCCGCCGCCACCATCCGGGTATCCGCCACCGCCGCCCGCATGATCAAGCATCAGCAGGGCATGGCGATAATATCACATTCGTGTTTATCGCCCGCCTGTTAGCGAGCGGTTCCGCCACCGCATCGGCCGCTACAGCGTTGCCTATTCGTTGCCTGCCCGCGGCATCCGTCGTGGGTGTAGCGAAAGGATATATCCATGCAGAAATCCATGATGGTCGTTGCCCTGCTGTCCATGGGCCTGCTCGCCGCCTGCGGCACCCAGCAACCGCAACGCGCTGAGGGAGGGGCGGCGGCCGGCGCTGCGTCAGGCGCGACGGTTGGTCTGGTAGGGGGACCGGTCGGGGTGGCGGCCGGCGGCCTGATCGGCGGTGCTGCCGGCGCGGCGACTGGTGCGGCGACCAAGCCCAAAGACGTCAACCTGGGCAGCCCGGTGTGGCACGACGACAGCCAGACTGGCCAGAATACAGCGTCGCACTAGGCGATCTGAAGACCCGAACGCCGGATGATGAGCGGGTGCGGTGACCGGCGGGGTCCGCAGATCGCCCGACCCGACGGTCTGCCTCTGGTCCTATCGGAGGCGCATGTGGCAGGCAGCGCCACGTCACGCCTCCACCAGGCGCTGACCTCTTTCCCTATAGGCCCAAGAGCTTGTCGAGGGTGATCGGGAAATTCCGCACGCGCGCACCAGTCGCATGCCAGACGGCGTTCGCGATCGCGCCGGCGGTGCCGGTGATACCGATTTCGCCGACCCCCTTGATGCCGAGCGGGTTGACGTGCGGATCGTGCTCCTCGACCAGGATCGCTTCAAGCGATGGCACGTCGGCGTTCACCGGGACATGATACTCAGCGAGATTGGCGTTCATCAGCCGGCCTGAGCCTGGGTCCATGACCGCGTGCTCGTGCAGCGCGAAAGAGATGCCCCAGATCATGCCGCCGAAGTACTGGCTCTGCACCAGTTTCGGATTGATGATCCGACCGGCTGCGAAGGCGCCGACGAGCCGGCTGACGCGGATCTGCCCAACGGTAGGGGTCGACCTTCACCTCGGCAAAGACGGCGCCGTGGGCGTGCGTCGCATAGTGCTGCTGCACCGCGGGGTCAGCTGCGCCTTGGCCATGGCCTTCAATCGTCGCCCGGCCCGCACGCACGAGGATATCCGTATAGCTCTCGCCCCGGTCCTCGTCGTCGCGCCGCAGCAGGCGCCCATCCCGCGCAATCACACCCGCATTGCCGGCGCCAAACAGCGGCGAGCGTTCGTCACCCGTCGCAAGTTCGGCCAGTTGCGCGATCAAGTCGGCGCCGGCGTTATGGATCGCAGCCCCGGCGGTCGCCGTGTGGGAGGAGCCGCCGGCGATCCCGGCATCCGGCAAGTCCGACTTACCGATACGCAACTCGAGCTGGGAGACATCCAACGCAAGTCCGTCGGCGGCGATCTGCGCCAGCGCGGTCCAGGCGCCCTGCCCCATGTCATGCGCGCCGAGCTCCACCAACGCCCGTCCGTCGGCTCGGACCTGCACGCGGGCCTGGGCCTGAAACATGATGGCCGGGAAGGTTGCCGTGCCGACACCCCAGCCGATCAGCAGGCCCGAGTCGTCCCGCATCTGCCGCGGCGCGCGCGGCCGCCCCGCCCAGCCGAACCGTTCCGCCCCGCGCACATAGCATTCGCGTAGCGCCTTGGACGAGAACGGCTTGCCGGACATCGGCTCGACTTCGGCATAATTCTTCAAGCGGAATTCCAGCGGATCCATGCCGCAGGCATCCGCCATTTCGTCGATCGCGCTCTCCAGCGCTATGCTGCCCGAGGCCTCGCCCGGCGCGCGCATGAAGAACGGTGTGCCGGTGTCGAGACGAACCGCCTCATAGCTTGTCGCGATCGCCGACGCGGCATAGAGGGTGTGGGAGACGCCGCCGGACGGCTCGAAGAAGTCGTCAAAGGTGCTCGACGCGGTCAGCGTATGGTGATCCAACCCGGTCAGCTTGCCGTCGGCGCCGGCGCCGAGATGGATGCTCTGCCGGGTCGGTGCGCGATGGCCAACGGGACCGAACATCTGCTCGCGTCGCGTCACCAGCTTCACCGGCCGGCCGACCAGACGCGCGGCCATCACACCCAGCACCTGTGGCGCCCAGAGCGCCCCCTTGGACCCGAAGCCGCCGCCCAGGAAGGGGCTGCGGATGTAGATATCGCCTGGATCGATGCCGAAAAGCCCAGCCAGGCGGTGTTTCGCGATTCCCATACCTTGGCTTGGCGTGTCCACTACGAGTTTGCGGTCCCCATCCCATTGCGCGACGATGGCGTGCGGCTCCATCGCGTTGTGGTACTGGGCAGGCGTCTCGTAGGTTGCCAGGAATCGCTTATCAGCCCCGGACAGAGCGGCCTGCACATCGCCCTTGCCGGCGTTTGGCTCCTCCCCGATACCGACCGATGGCGGTTCAAAGGCCTCGGCTGCGTCCAGTCCAACGCGGGCGGGCTCCGCCTCATAGGACGGGTGAAGCAGCATCGCGCCCTCGGTCGCCGCCTCCAGCGTCTCGGCGATCACCACCGCGACCGGCTGGTTGGCATAACGGACCCGGTCGTCCTGTAGCAGATCGAGCTTGTAGGTGAACGGTTCGCCCGTCTCGTCAGGGTGGCGCGCGAGCTTCGGCGCGTTCGCCGGTGTCATGACCTCGACCACGCCGGGATGCGACATGGCGGCGGCGACATCGAGCGAAGCCACGCGGCCGCGCGCAATGCTGCTGACCGCCATTACCGCGTGCAGCATTTCGGGGGGGTGATTGTCGGCCGCGTAGCGTGCGCCACCGGTCACCTTGAGCAGGCCGTCGCGTCGGGTGAGCGGCTGGCCCATGTTCGAGCCGTGGCGGATATGTGCGGTGGTGGCGTCAGACATCGGCCGAAACTCCTGGGGCTTGGGCAAAGATGGAGGCGGGCAGTGGCGGCAGCCGCTCGGGCGTGCCCGCGGCGGCGAGACTGAGGGCCCTGACGATGACGCGCCGCGCCAGCTCGATCTTGTACGCGTTGTCGCCGGATGGCGTTGCGCCGGCGAGAGCAGCCTCGGCTGCTTCGCGGAAAATGGGTTGGTGCGGTTCGCGTCCGGCCAGTAGTGCCTCCGCTTCTCGCGCGCGCCAGGGCTTCAAGGCGACGCCACCCAACGCCAGCCGAGCCTCGACGATGCTGCCGTCGGTAAGGCGCAAACCGGCAGCGGCCGAGACGACGGCGAAGGCGTAAGAGGTGCGCTCGCGCACCTTCAGGTATCGCGCATGAGCGGCAAATCCCGCCGCTTCGGGCGGCAAGCGTACGGCGACGATCAACTCGCCTGGCTCCAGCACAGTCTCGATATGCGGGGTGTCGCCGGGCAGAAGATGGAAGGCCTCAAGCGGCACTTCGCGCCGACCTGACCGGCCTTCGATCTCGACCGTTGCATCCAGTGCGACGAGCGGCACGCAAAAGTCCGACGGATGGGTTGTGACACACCGGTCACTCCAGCCTAGCACCGCGTGCAGCCGGGTTTCGCCGTTGCGCGCGTCGCATCCGGCATTTGGTTCGCGTTTGTTGCAGGCACTGGCGGGGTCGTAGAAATACGCGCAGCGGGTGCGCTGCATCACATTGCCGGCGGTTGTCGCGGCGTTGCGAAGTTGCGCCGAGGCGCCGGACAGCAAGGCCTCTGCCATCGCCGGATAACGCCGGGCGATGTCCGGGTCATGCGCCAGATCGCTGTTGCGCACCAGCGCGCCGATTCGCAAGCCACCGTCGGGCAAATGCTCAATCCTGTCGAGGCCGGGAAGCCGGGTGATGTCGACCAGGCGCGAGGGGCGGCTGATCCAACCCTTCATCAGGTCGAGCAGGTTGGTGCCAGCTGCGAGATAGGCCGCCCCTGGTTCGGCCGCCGCTGCAACCGCTTCGGCGACGCTGCTGGCGCGGACATAATCAAACCGGTTCATGCCGCCTCTCCCGGTGCGTGCTGCCGGCGGATGCGGGTCTGAGCGTCCAGGACTGCCTCGGTGATGCCGGCATAGGCGCCGCAGCGGCAGAGATTGCCGCTCATGGCCTCACGCACGCGCTCAGCATCATCGCCCACTTGCGCCTCCCGGATCAGGCCGACGGCACTCATGATCTGGCCGGGCGTACAGAAGCCGCACTGGAACGCGTCGTGCTCGATGAAGGCGGCCTGCACCGGGTCAAGTTCGTCGCCCTGCGCCAGGCCCTCGATCGTGAGGATCTCGGCGCCGTCGTGGCTGACCGCCAGGGCTAGGCAGGAATTGATCCGCCGCCCGTCCAACAGGACCGTGCAGGCGCCGCACTGCCCGCGGTCGCACCCCTTCTTCGTGCCGGTGAGGTCCAGGCGCTCGCGCAGCAGGTCGAGCAGGGTGACGCGTGCGTCCTCCAGCACGAGGTGTTGCTGAGCGCCATTCACGGTGAGGGTGATTGATGTTCGCATGATATTCGCTTTCCGAGGATCTCAGGTACGGGGCGCGACTGCTTTGCCTGAACGGAGTAGATACGGCGGTTACAAGGCACGACGCCTCCGGCCACGCTTTCATTTAGGAAGGCTTCACAATTCGGATAGTGTATTGTGTCAATTGTAGCCTGATGAGGAGGCAAAAACCCCCGCCAGATGGCGCCGAGCTGGTTTGCAGGTGGTAGCCGTTTCGCTCAAACCCATGTGCGTGCGTCGCGTTCGCCGCTGGACTGGCGTCAAGGTTTTTCACGGTGCTTAATCACCAGTACACCGTTGATCGAGCGATTGAGATCATTGATGACGCGCGCTAAAATCGAGCGATAGCTAAGTGAGATGGCGGCTTCTGGTATGAATCAGGTGCTATGGTCAACGAGACCAGACATCGTCTTTTATCTCACTGACATGCAGTCGATAGCCTACGATGGAGAGGATCAAAAGCATGAGTAGCCAAGCGCAAGGCGCCGTCGCCGATGCCGGCCAGACAGTTCAGAGGGGACTGAACCAAGCAGGAGAGGCAAAGGATCAGCTCTCCGAATTCATCCGTGACTACCCAATCGGTGCGGCCCTTATCGCCGTCGGTATCGGTTATCTCCTCGGCAAAATCACCTGAGGCAGATGCGGACGATCTTGGGCTGGCATGACGCCTGAACCGCCCTCACGTTGGGCAACGCTCAGGTGGCTGGCGATGGCGGTCCTGCTGGTTGTGCTTGGATACGTGGTGCAGGCGTTGGTGAAACACTGAGTGTCAGTCATTACATCCGCTAAACCGGACGGCGTCGAAAGATAAATTTCCGCCTGCAATTGCTGTACGTCCGGTCGTACAACGCAGCTTCCCGGTCAAATCCGCAGCAACCGAGGCGCAGTTTTTGGAAGTCTGAGGCGGCTGTTATCTTGCGTCGCCGGTCGCACCTGGCGTGCTCGACCGGGCCACTAAACTGGTGGCCGCGGTGGAAGTCGTGACACTTACCCAACGCATTTTGATGCCGTGACGTGACCGACGACACGTGTCTGGAGTTGGCATTAAACAGTCACGCTGGTCGTATCCTGATCGGTAATGCCGAGCGCGTCTTGCAGAACCGCTTGACGAAAATCCAGATTGTCGCCTGTCACCTCGTGCGGGGCGCGCGGTGCGCTGTAGGGAACGCATTTAAGCGCCTGGCGGCTGGTCGCCGGCACCGTGTCGTGCGCCGATAGGGTATCGTAAGAGGTCTAACAATGGGAGCGGTCGAAATCTCGGCCGGACGCCAACCACGAAGGATGGGGAGCATGGCGGGTGTGTAACCTCTACGCTGTTACCAAGGGTCAACAGGCGATCCGTGAACTGACGCGCGCCATGTTCGACCGGACGGGAAATTTGCCACCGCTTCCTGGCGTATTTCCCGATTACGCCGCGCCGATCGTGCGCAATCAGCCGGACGGCCGTGAGCTGACCATGGCGCGATGGGGGATGCCCTCGCCGGCGTTCGCGCTGAAGGGCCGGACCAGCGATCCCGGCGTCACCAACGTGCGCAACGTTGCGTCGCCGCATTGGCGGCGCTGGCTTGGCCTTGAAAACCGCTGTGTCGTGCCGTTCACCAGCTTCTCTGAGAATGAGGTGCTGCCGGATGGCAGCCGCCCGCCCATCTGGTTTGCGCTAAACGAGACGCGCCCGCTGGCTTGCTTCGCCGGCATCTGGACGCGCTGGACGTCGGTGCGCAAGGTGAAGGAAGGCGAGACAACGAACGACCTCTTTGCCTTTCTAACGACCGAGCCGAACAAGCTGGTCGGTGCCTATCATCCGAAGGCAATGCCGGTCATTCTGACGACACGGGACGAGATCGACCTCTGGATGACGGCCCCGGCTCCGGAAGCCCTCGGGCTGCAACGGCCGCTCCCGGATGATGCTCTTGCTATCGTCGCCAGGGGTGCGAAAAAAGATGAAGCGGACGCCATGGCCCCACTTGTGGGCGATCAGCCAACCCTGCCGCTCTAATCCACGCTGTTGCGTCCCAAGCCGTAGGTCAACGTGCAGCCGTAACAATTAGCAATTACACAATCACGTTGAGACTGGCACATCGGGCGGCGCTCCTAGAGTCAACGCCAGGCGGGGATCGCCGGCCCGTCGCCCTTGCAGCAACAAGCTTCGCCGAGAAGACGCCGTGGCGCCGCCGGCAATGAACCTCGTTCTATTCCGGCAGAAGCGATGCCGCGACGCGCGCCGCGACCGCAATGGGGAGCAGGATCGGGCAGTCGAGAATCGCTGCAATGCGTGCCTTGTCGGCACGCGTGTAGGACATGCAATCCAGGATAACCAGATCGGGCTTTCGCGCGGCCATGTGTCGCGCCGCCGCGTCGATTGCCGCGGCATCCGACAGCGGGCGCAGCGGCACGGCAACAGGGAGCAATCCCGGACGCGCCCGCATCTCACCCAGCGTCTCTACCTGCTCCGGCAACGGCACGAACAGACCGAGAATTCCCGCAGGCAGCAACGAGGCGGTTAGCCCGTTCAGCACGGCCGAGGGTTGCACGATCGTGGCGCGCTGCGGCAGGCCCTTGAAGGCGCCGGTGCAGCACAGCAGGGCCGGGACACCATCGCGCAGACGGGTCGCAAGACGATCGGTGACAACGGCTTTGGAGATCGTTGTGGTCTCGCCCGTGGGCAGCACGGTAAACAGCGTATCGGCGTCGTCGCGCGGCGCGGCCTCGGTCGCGATCTGTTCACGCGACATGCCATCAAGCGCACCTTCAAGAGACACGGTCACGCCCGGCGCGGCTGCGGCGATCTGCGCCTCGACGTCCGGACGCGGGGACTGGCCAATGACGAACACAAGCAGGGTCGGCTTCATTCTGTTTCTCCTGTCGAGCATGATCGGCCGCCGACGGGGCAAGGCAGACCTGCTGGCCAGACAATGTCAGGGTTTCGTGGTGTCTTCACACGACGTTCCACGCTGAGGTGCATAGTCCCGATCCTCAAGATAGGCGCGAATCACTGGCGATACGCTTGGCTTTGCGAGCAGTGCCCGCGGCTCGATAAACCATGCGGCCACGACCTCGCGGTTATCAATTCTGAACCGCGGTTCGGCCTGCAAATGCAACTCGAAGACGCGGACATGGTCATGGCAAAAGTCCCAGTCGCCGATCATCTCCCTCACCAGTACAAGGTCAGCGGATCCGACCATCAGTCCCAGTTCCTCGGCAAGCTCGCGACGTGCCGCATCCCGTGGATCCTCACCGCGGCGGATCCCGCCCCCAGGCCAGGACAGATTTGCGCGGTAGGATTGCCGTACCATAAGGATGCGCCCATCGAGCCAGATCGCGACCACCGCGCCATGATGATCAGGACGGCGTATCCTCCACCAGAGGCGCAGCAGGCGGAAGCCGATCCAGTAGGCGACGCGCCAGCACCGGTCAATCATGCGGAGGGCCACTCTTCGCGTTGATGGTTTTATTCGATCATGAACCGATCGGCATCGGCGCCATGCCAGCCCGGCCGCTCTGAGTGTCTTTACAGTAGCGTGCTGGTAATGGATGTGGCCCGATCTGTCCGATAGCAGGGAGCATAGGCAATGATGGCGATGTCGGTCACGATGCACCCGATCTGGCAGTCTGGCGGGGTCATTCTGGCCGTCACGGTCGCCAGCGCACTTCTACTGCAATTAATGGTGCACCGCTTCATACCGGCAGGGCTACGGCGTGAACATACCGTGCTCGGCGCGGCGATCTTTTCGGTGATCGGCACCACCTATGCGGTGCTGCTGGCCTTCATGGCAACAACGGCGTGGGAGCAATACAGCACCGCCGAGGCACTGGCGCGGCACGAGGCGAACCTGATCGGCAGCATCTGGCGCGTAAGCTACGGCATCCCCGAGCCCACCGGGCAAGCAATGCGCGCCGACCTCACGGCCTATCTCGTGCATGTCATCAACGTCGAGTGGCCGGAGCAGATCGCCGGACATGCGCTACCGGTCGCCGAACCGCTGCTGGTGCGGCTCGATCGTGCGGTCATGGGGCTGACGCCAAACGGGGCCGAGCAATCGAACACACAGAGCTTCTTGATCGGTACGCTGAGCGATGTCGCGACGGTGCGGCGTGACCGCCGGCTGGCGACGCATGGCACCATCCCAAACCTGGTCTGGGTGGTGTTGCTGTCCGGTGGCGCGCTGATGGTGGGGTTCAGCTTCGTGCTGGGAGCACCCACGCCGGCGCTGCATTTGCTGATGACGGCGGCCCTGGTTGCGTCCGGTGTACTGGTACTGCTTCTGATCGTCGGGTTAAGTTCACCGTTTCACGGCGCTGTGACGATCCCACCCGACGCTTACGTGGGCGTCCTGGCCGAAATGAGGGAGACGTCCTGACAGCGCGCGGCGGCGGCCGAACATGTCGCCCAGGCACCCGCCGGTGAGAACCATGGTGGCTCAGGTAATCTGATACACCGCGATCACCACGTAGATCGTCTTCACGTTAACCCGAAACGTTCGGACCACCCCCTATGTTCTCCTTGGCGAAGGCCAGGGATCCACGACTTGTGGTGCTTGAGGCGACAAAGTCATGGGTCCTCGGCCTGCGCCGAGGAAGACACGGGCGCCTATGTTGCTAATCCTCTTTGTCGGCCGCCTGGTGCGGCGAAGTTCGGGGGCAGGACACCAGAGCCTGCGCAAGGTCCGCGATCAGGTCATCCGCGTGTTCGATGCCGATGCTCAGGCAAATCAACCCGTCCGTGATGCCGATGCGCCGGCGGACCTCGGCCGGGACACCGGAATGCGTCGTCGAGGCAGGGTGACTGGCCAGCAACTCTGTCCCGCCCAGGCTGACCGCGAGCTTGAATATGCGCAATGCGTTCAGGACGCGGAACGCCTCGGACTGCCCGCCGCGGATCTCAATGCTGAAGGTTGATCCGGGGCCGCTGCACTGAGCGTCATAAACCCGCCGCGCTGCGCCATCCGCGACATTCCCACCAGGAAAATGTACCTTCGTCACCGCTGGATGGTCTGCCAGGAAAGCTGCCACAGCCTCTGCGTTGCGCGCTGCCGCATGCATGCGCAGCGAAAGCGTCTCAAGCGAGCGGCCCAACATCCAGCAGGAATGCGGATCAAGCTGGGTGCCGATCGCGCTGCGCAACAACCGGATCGGACGCAGACTGTCCTGACTGCCCAATACGGCACCCGCGATCAGGTCACTATGACCGCCGACGTACTTCGTCAACGAGTAGACGACGAGATCGACGCCGTGTTTCAGCGGGCTCTGAAAGATCGGTCCCAGCATCGTGTTGTCGCACACGACCATGGGCCGCCGCCCTTGAGCGGCTTCGATTGCGTCGGCCGCCGAAGATACAAGAGCGAGGTCGACCAGGCTATTGAGCGGGTTCGATGGGGTTTCAACCATGATCACGCTCACGCGGCCCTGTTTCATGGCCTGTGCCGCGGCCGCGTTGATGGCCGCGGGGCTCATCCCGTCCGAGAAACCGACTGCCGCCATACCGAACTCTGATAGCGTGCGGGCCAACAGCGTTTCGGTGCCGCCGTAGAGCGGCTGGCTATGCAGAATGGCATCTCCGGGCCTGGCTAATGTCAGCAGCGTGGTTGCAATCGCGGCCATGCCGGAGCTGAACAGGAGGCCAGTCTCCGCCCCCTCATAGATGGCGAGCCTGTCTTCGACGATCTCGCTGTTCGGGTGGTTGAACCGCGAGTAGACCAAGCCGGCGCCGCCCTCGGGTACGGCCTTGCGCCCGGCGACTACGTTGAAGTAGTCGCGGCCTTCTTCGGCGGAGCGGAACACGAATGTCGAGGTCAGGAACACCGGGGGCTTCGCAGAACCTTCCGAAAGCGCCGGATCGTAGCCATAGCTCAGCATCAGGGTTTCCGGCCGCAGGTGATGATTACCCAGGGAAATTTCGTGGCTACGGTCCTTGGCCATCGGTATGCTCCATAATGCCGGTTGGGAAGCGGAGGTAGCTTTGGACTAGACGAGACCATAGGCAATCCTGGTCCGGCCCGGATCACCGCATACACCCATCAGCTTGGTATTCGTAATGAATTTGTGCAGCCGCCGGTCGCGGTTCCCGCCTCGCCGCCTGGGGGTGCCGAGCTCGACTTGCTCTGGGCGATATCGACAGACCGTTAAGATCAAGTATCGACGGGACTGAACCAGTAAATACTTGCTGCCAGGGATATAAACCGATCATTTAGCAGTGGGAGCACTGCTAGCTTAGCAGTTCGTGCGTGCGCTCAGGCCACCCGACCGACATCAACTTCCACGATGCCGCTGCTGGCGAGGTTGGCGAGTGGGATGGGCGGCGGGTTGTAGCTGCTGCCCCACGGATTGCCGAGCTGAACCATTGTTGCGCCGCCGACTGTGTTCATGCCCTCAAACATGTAGGCGTGATTACCGACCAAGTCATAAGGCAGATTGGATAAGTTGGCCGTGTCCATCACGAACAAATCGCCGGCCGCGATACCGCTCTGCAGCACCGACGCGGTGAGCGCAGCCGGCGAGACGGCCGTGGCGGTCTGGCCCGTAAGCTGCTCCATCGCGACGATCGGGCTGCCGCCGTCGGCGATCGCTGCGTAACTTTCATCAAGCGCGGCCACCGCTTTTTCCAGCACTTGCGGCCAGATCTCCTTCACGCCGTTGACCACGTCCAGGCTTGGACCGCTGTTGACCGCGTTGCTCGGGAAACTGTTGGTCACCGTCACCGGCACCTTCTGCAAGGCGCCAGTGCCATGGATGAACGGGCCAACTTGTTGGGGAGCGTATAGATTGACGGTCTCGGTCCCGTTGGCATTCGATTGGATCATGCTTTGGACCGCTACAGGGTCCCTAAGGGCCAACTCGCCGATCGAGGAGAGCACGAAGCAGTCGCCAATGCTCCCTTGGTTTATGTCGTCGATACTCACTGCCGAGGTATCGCCCGGTTCGACCAGATAGAGCGCCTCCGGTCCGGCGGGGGCATCACTGTAGAAACCGGGCGATCCGGACAGAAGCGCCTTGTCATCCGCCGTCAGAGGATCGTTCGTGCCGGCGTTGAGCGAATTGTGCGGGACAGGCTTGGTCATGATCGGGCGACTTCCATTTGCATGCACAAGGTTGCCGTATTCAGTTTTACCTCGTGGATCAGATCCGACGGAACGATCCGTCGGATCTGATCCGCTAGCCATTGATTGACGGGCCAATTCACCTGACGCTTGGGAACCCAGCGTCAGGATCGGACCACTAGCGGCAATATGATCGGGTCCTCGATCACCAATCTCTAGTCAAAGCCCCGTGGGATAGGCTTCTGACGCCGTAGCTGGGATCACTTCGGACGACGACCAAGGAGAGGTATGCAATGCGAGGAAACAGTCGGTTCAGCCCCGGCCAGGGCCGCAGGGCTCGGTGGCGATGGATCGCGGCCCTCGTGGCTCTGGCCGCAGCCGGTGGCCACAATGCCAGCGCCCAGTCGCCTGCGGCACCACCGATCTCGATCGAGTTGAACAAGTTGGAGCCGCTGCCAGCCGCCGCGGGCGCGTCCGCCACAACCAGCGCCGGGTGCCGTGTCTACGTTGTGGTCACCAACCCCGACCCCGAGCCGATCACACGTTTACGCCTCGACCTCATCCTGTTCGGCACCGATGGTGTCATTGCCCGGCGCGTCGCCCTTGACCTCGCTCCTTTGCCTGCGCGCAAGACCGCGGTTCGCCTCTTCGACCTGCAGGGTCAGCCCTGTGACGGCATCGACCACGTGCTGGTCAATGACGTCCTGAGTTGCCAGTTCGGCAACCGCGAGGGCACAGCGCCGGACGAGCCTGGCCAAGCCTGTATGGATCGGCTGCAACTCTCTTCGCGTGCCAAAGCGGCAATGACGAAATAGACCTGCCCGTGCAGACCACCGCGCCTTCCATGCTGGCTGCTCACGGCGCGGCACGATCGCCGCCCTGATCGCGGCAGCGGCGCTGCACGGCGCCGTGCTAGGGGTACGGCTGTGTCTTGACCGCGCCGCGCCATCGCCGCCCGCCCCGCTGGTCAACATCGCGCTCGACGTGATCCCCGCGCTCACCGAGGCCAGTGCCGCACCACCCGCCGAGGCGATGTGGCCGGCGCCCGCCGCCGCTGCGAGCGTCAGTCCGTCCGGGCAAAGTCAGCTCAGCGCGTGGTTCCACGCTCATTCGTCACCGCTTCATCGGCGTGCCACCGCCGGTTCTGCTGGATCTGGTCTGACGAGTGGGCATGTTCACTACATAGATCCCGGCGGAGCCAAGAATGTTGATGGTGCGTCTGTACCGTCAAGATCCACGGACAGCGGCGAGATCCCCAAGATGTCCCACTGAAGCCCCAATCAGATGAGCCGCGGTAACGCGTTGCGCGTTAATCTCTAAATAATTTAAAAACCGTGGTGCCGGCGCACAGAATTGAACTGTGGACCTACTGATTACGAATCAGTTGCTCTACCCCTGAGCTACGCCGGCTCGTCAGACGGCCCGCTATACAGCCGCGACGCGGACCAGGCAACCAAGTATCCTCGACTGATGACAGCCAGCCACGACGCCATGCAGCACGCCCCCATGGAACAGGCCCTGGCCGAAGCCCGTGCCGCCGCGGCGCACGGCGAGGTTCCTGTCGGCGCCATCGTCCGCGCCACCGACGGCACCATCCTGGCCCGTTCCGGCAACCGCACCGAAGGCGAGCATGACGCCTCCGCCCACGCCGAACTAATTGTCCTGCGCACCGCCGCACGTGCCCGAGGTCAGCCTCGCCTGCCCGATTGCGACCTGATCGTAACGCTGGAGCCATGTCCGATGTGTGCCCACGCGATCAGCCTGTTTCGCATTCGCCGCCTGATCTTCGGTGCCTACGATCCAAAAGGCGGCGGCGTCGACCACGGCGCCCGCATTTTTCAGGCATCGTCCTGCCAACATCGCCCCGAGGTGATAGGCGGCGTCTGCGAAGCCGAGGCAGCGATCTTGCTGCGCGACTTCTTCCGGGAAAGACGGCAATAACCAGGCATGTCGACTGTTTCCTTGGACCGTGCGCCCGACCTCCGGCGGCTGCCGATCGCGGTCAATCCGCGAGCCATCAGTGTCGCGGAAGGGATCCGCGCCGGACTGTCCGTCGCCGTGATCATCGCGGCGAGCGAATACCTCCACGTCCTGCCACTCCGCGAAGCCGCGCTGGGCGCCTTGTTGACCTGCATGTGCGACCCGGGCGGCCCGATCCGCCGCCGCGTGCCTGTCCTGCTCAGCTTTACCCTGATCGGGGCGGGCATAACGGCCGGTTTTGGCCTGCTGCGCGGTCTCGGCCCCGAAGTCGCGGTGACACTCGGTGTCTGCGGCCTGTTCTGCTCCTCGTTCGCCCGCATTTATGGTCAGGCGCCGCAGCAGCTTGGCGCGCTGCTCAGCGTGGTGCAGATCCTGTCGTTGGACCGCGCCTTGCCGGACCTGACCGAAGCGGCATGGCTGGCAGCCGCTTTTATTGGCGGCGGCCTGTGGGCCACTTTACTGACCATGGTGATCTGGCGGGTCTACCCTTACCTGCCCGCCCGCCGCGCCGTAGCCGAGGCCTATCGGCGGTTGTCATATCTTGTTCGTGACCTGCATGCCTTGACGCTGTCCCTGGCAATGACCGATGCGGCTTGGGAAGCCCATGCCCGCATCCATCGGCGCGCGGTGCGAGAGGCGATCGAGACGGCCCGCGCGGTGGTGTTGGATACGCTGCGCTCCCGCGGGGCTGCCAGCAACCGGGCGGCTCAATGCCTGATCCGGCTGGAAACCGCCGATCAGATCTTCGGCGCGCTGATCGCCCTGAGCGACCTGCTGGAGCATGGCACGGCAGAAGACCGCGCGGCGGTTACGCCAATTCTGCGCCGTCTGCGCCCACTGCTGCTCATCCTTGGACGCGTGATCATCACCGACGATCCAAACGCCCATTCCCGGATCGACCGCGCCATCGACGGGATCACCGCCAGCGCCCTGTCGCTGCCGCCCGACACCGCGTTCCCCGCCGTCGCGCAGCGGATCACCGATCGCCTTCGGATTGCCCATACGCTTGCCGTGCCGGCCAACTTTGCCCCGGGGGTCGATGCGACCGGCCGGCCGATCCCGCTGCGCCAGCGCATCATCGATCCGTTGCGGTCCAATTTGAACTGGCAGTCGCCCGCGCTGCGCCATGCGCTGCGTATTGCCGTGACCGCGGCCGCGCCGCTGACCTACACCATGATCTGGTTCACACCCTACGATCATTGGCTGACCATCACCGTGGTCTCGACCATGCAGCCTTATTTCGCGCTGACCTACACCCGGGCCGTCGAGCGGATCGGCGGCACGACCACGGGTGGCTTGATCGCCGCGGCCGTCGGTCTGGTTTGCACGACGCCGATGTCCATTGCGGCCGCGATGTTTCCCCTGGCGGTTGCCGCGCTGGCGATTCGGGCGGTCAGCTTCGGCCTTTTCACGATGGCGCTGACGCCGCTGGTCGTGCTGCTGGTGGAGACCGGAACCCCAGGCACCAGCGAATGGCGAATCGCGTTTGCCCGAGCGATGCTGACCATGACCGGCGGCATCATCGCCGTCGCGGCGAATTTCGTGCTGTGGCCGAACCGGGAACCGGGGCTGGTGGGACCTCAGGTCAAACAGGCGATTGCCGCGCACGGCCAGTATGCCGAGGCCGAGTTCGCCACTCTCCTCGGGGAGAGCGCGGACACCACGGTCTCAGCCCGCCGCACCGCGGGCATTGCCACCAACACATTGGAGGCGCTGATCAACCGTGCCCTGCTGCAGCCGGGAGCCGGCCACCGCGAGAAGCTGGAAGCGGCCATGGTCATCGACGCGGCGCTACGCCGCTTTTCCGGCCGGCTGTTAGCACTGACGCTTGACCCGGCGCAGGCAGCAGACCTGCCGAAGCAGACGCTGCGAACCTGGCGAGACTGGATGGCTGCGTCGATGCGCCGGCTGGCGTCCGGGCGCACCGACCTGCCGTCCCGTCTTGCTGATCCGGCCACCGACATTCTGATGCACATGACCCGCCAGATCGAGCTGATGGCCGGCGCCATGCAACGGCTGGCGGATTAGCTGCTGCGAACCGGAGCTGGCCGGAACACCCAGGCTGATCAATTCGTTCGTTGAACAACAGCCTGGATCGGGTACCAGCGGCTCCGGTGATCCTTCTCATCGCGCGGTGGGCCGAGCGACCGCGGCTGATGCAGCAATCACTGACCACCTCCCAACACCCCCTCGGCGGTGGTAGCCTGCTATTGGTGAACGATCCGATCCTCCTGTTCCTTTCCACCGATCTCGCTGCGCTGCTGCTGCTCGGCGTTTTCCACGCTTTCGTGCCGCGTCGCCTGGGCAGCCTTGCCTGCACCGGCCTGAGCGGCCTGGGCGCGCTGCTCTGCTTGCCGCCGCTTCTCTCGAACGCGGATAGAGCGGTGCTGCGGATCCCGATCGGACCACCGGGTTTACCGCTGCACCTCGCGCTCGAACTCGATATCGGCGTTCTTCCTGCTGATCGTTTTCTTCTGCGGCACCGCGGTCGCTGCCTTCGCGGCGGTCGGCGGGCACCAAGGGCGCGGGCCGGCGACCAGCCTGCCGAAGACCAACACCGAGCCGGAAATTGCTGCTATCCCGCTGTGCCTGGCAGGGCTGTCGGCGGTCCTGCTCGCCGCTGACGCTGTCATGCTCGCCCTCGGCTTAGGCCTGATCAGTGTCACGATTCGTCTGCTGAGCAAAGACGCGCCGGCGGCCGATGCAGCAAAATCGCCGGCAACTGGGCTGGAAGCGCTCATGCTGCTGATCGCAATGTGGCTGCTGACGCCGGTTGGGTCCACGCCACAGTTTGACGCCATTCGCGCGGCAACGCCCGATCCGGAACGCCTGAACGCTTTCGTCGCGCTGGTGATCGCCGCAGAGTCTGCTGCTGCTTCGGCGGACCACCTCAGGTCGCTGCTGGATGTTAGACGCCTTGACGGCCGGCGCCATGATCCCGTCCACGATCTACCTGTTGATACAACTCGTCGTCGACCTGGCGGGTAGCGCGGTGCCGGCATGGTGGGGGTTCGTATTGCTGCTGGCCGGAGGAACGGCATCGGTCGCTTATGGATGGCAGGCGGCGCAAAACCCGGACCTGGACGGTTCAGTGGCGTGCCTGGTTCGCCGGCAGGCAGGCCTTGCCATCATCGGCCTTGGCCTGCTTCTGATCGCGCGATCGGCGGACTTGCCCGATGCAGCCTCCTTCGGCTTGGCCGCGACCCTGCTGCTGACGATCAGCAGCAGCGTGGCCGGGACCTTGGCCAGCCTGAGTGCCTACATACTCGGCCACGGCGCGGACACTTATCGGCTGGCCCGCCTGGGTGGGCTGCTCCGGTCCATGCCGATCGCCTCGGTGTCACTGGCAGCCAGCCTGCTGGCGCTGTCCGCGCTACCGCCCGCCGCCGGGTTCGCCGCCCTCTGGCTATTGTTCCAGAGCATCCTTGCGGCGCCGCGCACCGGCGGCCTGATATCCCAAATTCCACTCGCGCTGATCGCAGGGGTACTGGCGCTATCCGCCGCGCTTGCAACAGCCGCCGCCGTGCGTCTGCTCGGGATTGCTGTCCTGAGCCGGCCTCGCAGCGTTCGCGGATCGGCGGCGCAAGATGTGGGATCGAGCCTGCGCCCGATCCTGCTGATCTTGAGTGGCCTCTCGATCCTGCTGGGCGCGCTGCCGGGCCTGGCGCTGAAAGCACTGGCCGACCCGGTTGTCCGCGTCTTGACCGGCACCGGGTTCGGTGGGCGCGCCGGATGGGCGACACTATCGGTGTCCGCGGCATCACCTGGCTATTCGGCCATGCCCGTTCTGGCCTTGCTGGTCCTGGCGATCGGGTCGGTGACGCTGATCCTGCGTCGTTTCCGCCGCGAGACGCGATTTTCAAGCGCCTGGAGCGATGGCATCGCGCCGGTCGCCAATCTACCGTTCGGTGATCCGGTGACCCAGTCTGCCGGAGCAGGCTTTCTGCCGACGCTTCCCGCCAAATGTTCGTCCGTTGCCGGTCCGCGTGAGGTCGTCGGATCAGCCGCCGACCTGGCCTCGGCTGGCGGGGGCGGTGCTACCGTGCCACGGGCCGCTCTTGCCGATCCGGGTCCGGCTGGTCCCGATCCCGCTGGTGCGAGCCGATCCGGTTTCCGTTCCCGTTGGCGGTCGCGTCTGCGGGGATATTCCGTGGGCTATCCTGCATACCCGATTGTCGGCCTATGGGTGATCTTGCTCACCTTCAGCATCCTGCTGCTGGTGCTTTCGGCCGTCGGATAGAGGGGCAGATCGCGGATGAACGTCATTGTCGCGTTGCTTGCCCAAATCTTGCACATCGCCTTGATGATGCTGGCGGCACCTGTCGCCGCCGGCGGCCTGGACTGGCTGGATGCCCGCCTTGCCGGCCGCTCGGGTCCGCCTCTGCTGCTGCCTTGGCGGGACTTAGCGCGCCTGGCGCGCAAGACCAGCGCCATCCCGGAGAGCGCGTCGCGCGTCCTGACGTTCGTGCCGGCCGTCAGCTTCGGTGCCACGATTTCTGCCGCGGCGCTGGTTCCGTCCTTCACATTGGACACCGCCCTGGCACCGCTGGCCGATGGTTTGGTCGTTGCTTCCCTGCTGAGCCTGGCGCGGGTCGCCGCGGTCTTCGGCGCCCTTGATACCGGATCAGCATCCATGGGGCTAGCGGCTCAGCGCAACAGCGCGCTGGCGGTACTGAGCGAACCGGCGCTGCTGGTATTCGTCTTCAGCATGGCCTTGATGGGCAGCAGTTTCAATCTTGACCTCATTATCGGCCAGCAGCAGGAGGGCGTGCTGCTCCCGGCCGGCGCATCCGCGCTGGCGTTGGCCTCGTTGCTGGCCCTGGCCTTTGCCGACATCAGTGATGCGTCCGGCGGACTGGACCAGGATTATAGCGGGATCGAATTGGCGGTGACGCGGGCGACAGTTTGGCTGCGGCGCCTGGTCTGGATCGATCTGATCGGCTGCCTGTTCCTGCCGGTCGGCATTGCGGGTCCGGATGGTGGCCCGCGGGACTGGGGTATCGGTCTGGTGTGCTGGGCCGTCAAGCTGACCGCGGCCATTGTCGGACTGTCCTGCATCCGTGCGCTGTTGGGCCGGGTAGCCCAACGAGACATGCCCGATCTGGCGGGGATCGCCGCGTTGCTGGCCCTGCTTGCTGTCATCATGGTGCTTGCCAGTGCGGGGACGGTGTGACCGCACTGGCCCAAGGCACCGCTGGGCTCGCCCTGGTGATGTGCTTCGGACTGCTCGGGACACGGCAGGTGGGAACTGCCTCAATCTTGCTCGCTATCCAGTCCTTGGCTGTCGCCATTACCGCCCTGGCACAGCACCAGCCACTGATCGCGGCGGCAACCGCGGTAATCAACGTCATCGGCGCGCGTTGGCTTTTCGCGACCTTGCATTCCGGTGGCGCAGCCGGAGCTGTCGCACCCCTGTTCCGCGCGAAGCCGTACGGATTGATCAGGCGTGCACCTGCGGACTTGATCGGCGGAGCGCCCGTGGAACCGTTCGGGCAATCGCCCGTGGAGCCAGTCGGACGGCAAGCCTACTATCGGCGGCTACCCGAATCACCAGACGAGCCTTCAGGGCGACCCATGGAACGGGCAAGGCTTGGCATTGCCTCGGGCGCCGGACTGGCGGTGCTGTGCCAGTCGTCCGGACCGCTTGCGCTGCCGCTGGCGGTCACTTTGCTCTCTGTCCTGCTTGCGGCTGAACGCCGGCATTCCTTGATCCGGCTGATTGCACTGGTGTCATTACAAAACGGTATCGTACTGGCCGCCTGCCTTACGGTCCATCCATCAATTCAGGGCTTGGCCTGCTTCGTCCTGCCATTGCCGTTCGCCACGGCATTGGCAGCGGGGGATATCGCTAGCCGCAACTTCGATATCCCACATTGGATCGAGCCATGGATCGGCTGGATGCAACTGGCCGTGTCAATCGGGTTGTTCGTGGCGTGCCTGGCGATCCCGCTGGATCCGCTCGCCACGGTCTTCGCGCCCCTGATCGCCGCCTGGGGCATGGCCGAGGCATGGGTGGCGCGGAATCGCACGGCTCAAAACATGGCTATTCGAGGGGCGGCACTGGCAAAGCTCGGGTTCATGCTGATCGCCATTGGCGCGGTGCAACCGCTCATCGCCTGGCTTGCGGTCGTGGGAACACTCTCCGCCGCGATGGTGCCCGGGTTGCGCCGACGCTGGGATAGCGTTCTGTTGGCATTCTGCGCGGCCGGCCTGGCCTTTTTTGGGCTGCTGACGATACCGTCAGGGCTGCCGTCCGTGTCCTATACGGCCTTGTTTGTCGGATGCGCGGCGCTCGTCGCCGTTGTCCCAGACCTTGGTCTCGTCATCGTAATCGTCATCATGCGGCTGATGATGCGAACCCACCCGCCGCCGGTCGCCGGCACGGTCCTCATCAGCGTCGCGATAGCCGGATTGCTGGGCTGTTTGATTCCGCTGGCAGGCAAAGTGGCGTGGCCGAGCATTCGGGATGGTGCGGTGTGGCACACGACCAACCCGCATTGCGTGACGCTGATGCAGCTTGTGCAAACCAGTCTTGCCGCGGTGGCGGTGGGTCTCGGCCAGCCGGAGATGCGTTTCGCTGCCGTTGTCCTGCTGATCCTGCTGAAATTGACCCGCATCGCCGCCAGGATTTCGTGCGGACCAGTTGCCGTTATCGCCCGTGCCGGCCTGGCTGGCATTCCGCCATTTGGCGTGTTTCCCGGCTTGGTTCTTATCCTGCTGACGATCAGCCGCGAGGCCGCATGGCTTCTGCTGCCAATCGGATCAGCGCTGGCCGCCATGCTCGCCGTCAGCGCCACTTCGACGCGCCTTGCAGGGTTCCCATCGAACTGGACCTGGAACATGTTCCGCTCGCTTGGCTTGCTGCCGCTTGCACTGGCCTTTCTGTTCGGCTTCTTCGCGCCGAACTATTTTGTCGATTGGCTTCGTTTGGTGACGGCGGGGGTGCCGTGACGGAAACCCCTCTCACCGACCCACATCCGGCCGGCCGGCGGGGCATCCAGGTGGCGGACACGGCGCCATGCCTGCCCTGGCCTCGGCAGATCCTCACTCGGTTGGACTGGTCCGCCATGGCCGCAGCGTTGGTAGACGAGCGTCTGACGCTGATCGGCCTGTGGGCTGATACGCTGCAGGTCCACGCCATGCTGCTCGATGAAACGACACTGACGGCCATCCCGGTCTCCACCGCGGTCGAGGCCGGCCTCTACCCTGCCCTGTCCCACACCTGTCCGGCCGCGGCGCTGTTTGAACGAATGATCCATGACCTCTGGGGCCATGCGGCCGAGGCGGCGTACGACTTGCGGCCATGGCTGGATCACGGCAATTGGACATTATCGAATCCCATGGCCGTGCGACCAGGCCCGCCGCAACGTCCCTACGAGCCGCCCGACCCGCCGTTTTCCGATCTATACCCGCGCATGCAGCTTCCGCTCGGCCCCATCTGGGGAACTATCGAGGAGGCCGCGCGGCTTCGCCTGACCATTGACGAAACCGCCATCCTGACCGCGGAAAGCCAGTTGGGCTTTGCTCACAAGGGCACGATGGCGCTGGTCCGCGGCAAAGCCCCCCGCACCGCCACCCGCTTCGCCGCTCGCCTGTCCGGCGATGCCACCGTTGCACACACGGTGGCTTTCGCGGCATCCGTCGAAACGGCCTTGGGTGTCGCAGCTCCACCCCGCGCGGTCGCCCTTCGTATCGTTATGCTGGAGATCGAGCGGATCGCCGGCCACCTCGACAACCTAGCGGAGGTCGGCCGGCTAGCCGAGGCGCCGCCGGTGCAAACCCGTTGTGCCTTCTTGCGGGAACGGCTGTTGCGTGCGTCCGCCACTGTGTTCGGCCACCGCCTGATGATGGATTGCGTTGCTCCGGGCGGCGTCGCGATCGACATCGCCGAGGGCGGCCCGGAGGTCATCCTGCGTGTGCTGGGCGACATCTCATCCCAGCTTCCGGTCATCCGTCGGTTGCACGACGGCACCGTCCTGGCCGCCCGCCTGAGCGGGATTGGCCGAACTGGACGTGAGTTGGTGAGTTCACTCGGTGTCGGCGGGGTCGTCGGACGCGCCTCGGGCCGCCGGTTCGACGCCCGCGCGGTTGCGGTCGACTACGCCGGCGTAGCCGTGAGCGAAGTGCTGCGAACTCGAGGGCGATGCCGCCGCGCGCCAGCATGTGCGGCTGGGTGAGATCGAGGCGAGTTTTCAGTTGATCAGTGCCGCGCTGAAGTCGCTACCGTCGGGACCGCTGACCGTCACCTTGCCGCAGATCAGCGGCGAGGGCATTGCCTGTGCCGAATCGATCCGCGGCGATGTATGGCATTGGATCCGGCTTGACCACGGCCAGATCGCCGGCTTCTTCCCACGCGACCCGGGCTGGGCGTTATGGACGCTGGCGGAGCGGGTCCTGCAAAATGCGACGGCTGGTGACGTGGACCTGAATTCGCGCATCGTTCGCCTTGCCGGCGTCCGCAATGGATTTGTAGTGCCGCTGTCTGACAGGAACCAGTGATGTCCACATCGGCGACGGCTCCGTCATGATCAGGCCATTTGGAACCCTGCGATCGATTTTCAGCACCGGGTCGCACGCGGAAAATTTCGGCGAGGTGGACGCACCGACCGTCGCATCCCTAAAAGCCCGTCTGGATGCCGCCGCGCAGGTCCGTCTAGGACGCAGCCTGGCGATCCGCCATGTGAATACGGGAAGCTGCAATGGCTGCGAGCTTGAACTCCGTGCGCTGACCAACGTCGTCTATGATCTGGAACGGTTTGGCCTGCATTTTGTCGACAATCCCCGTCACGCCGACATCCTGCTGGTGACCGGACCGCTAACCCGAAACCTTCGCATGGCACTGGAGCAAGCGTGGGACGTGACACCAGAGCCGAAATGGGTCGTCGCGGTTGGAGATTGTGCCCTCGACGGCGGCGTCTTCAAGGGCAGCTATGCGGTTCTGGGCGGCGCGGGACAGTGCGTGCCAGTCGACCTGACGATCGATGGCTGCCCACCGACGCCAGCCCGTATTCTCGCCGGTCTGCGGACATTGCTGGAGGCGAATGCAAGTTAGATCAAAGCCCGTGCCAGTGGGGATGTCCAGATCATCAGCCGCAGCTGGACTCGCACTCCCGAAGCGGCATCGGCCAACGCCGTATCTAAGCGGATTACTTCCCTGTGCACGACGAGCAATGCTTTCCGTGCCGGCGCACCACGATTTTGCGGACGGATATTGAAACAGCCAAACGTTCGTGCCGAAGGACAGGTGTGATGGTAACAAGACGGCACTTCGCGGTGGGCGCAGGCCTATTCACAAGCATGGTTGGTGCGACGTGGGCAGCGGACGCACCAGCTGAGTGGTCGAGCGATCTGGTGCGTGAATTCGTCCGCCTGAATGCGAAAAGCGCGGGGCGTCTCGGCGTCGCCGTTCTCGACACCGGGACCGGCAAACGGGTCGGGCATCGCTCGGACGAGCGTTTCCCCATGTGCAGCACCTTCAAGACACTTGCCTGTGCAGCCGTGCTGGCGCGTGTCGACGCTGGTCACGAGGACCTGAAGTCGGCGCATCCGCTTGCAAGCCAGCGACCTCGTGACTTATTCGCCCATTACGAAGGAGCGGGTCGGCGGCAATGGCATGACGGTCGGGGAACTCTGCGCAGCCGCCATGATCTTGAGCGACAATACGGCGGCCAACCTCGATCCTGGCGAGCCTTGGAGGACCGTCGGCGGTTACCGCCTATGTCCGGTCCCTCGGCGATCCTGTCACCCGAGCTGACCGCACGGAAGGAAGCCATAACGGGCCGACTCCCGGCGACCCTCGAGACACGACGACGCCGATGCGATGGCGTCCAACCTGCGCGCCCTCACCGTCGGCGATGCTCTGTCCCAGCGATCGCGCGAACGGCTCCCAGGATGGATGGTCTCGAACCAGACCGGCGACGCGAAACTGCGCGCCGGCGTCGCCGAAGCCTGGCGCATCGGAGACAAGACGGGGAGCGGAGATCATGGCACGACGAATGACGTCGCGGTGGTCTGGCCGCCTGGGCGCGCACCACTCATCGTGTGTGTTACCTGACCGAGACAAATGCCTCTTCTGATGAGTGCAACGCAACGTTCGCAGCAGTCGGAAAAGCCATGGCAGCTGCGCTGCGTTCCTGAGCCGGCGGCAGGCCATGCGCAAATGTTAAGTTGCGGCTGATTAACCCGCCATCCGTCTTTACGTCGTTGGAGACCGCTTTGGGCACTGGATAGTTTTGACTGTATGACATCCGACACCGTGCCCCTTTCGACGTCATGGCTGTCCTCGCGAAGCTTGTCTGTGCTGAAGAGGAACGAGGAGCCGACGCAGGCGTGCCATCCGCACCTGTTCATTTGTAGAGAAGGCGGGGATGGCGACCAGTGCCTGCCCACGGGCTAGACCTGCGGGTCGTTACGACCAAGGGGCGCTGCTGGAGAGCAACGTCACCTCCAGTTCAAGTCAGCTGGCGCTTGGCGTCGATTTCTTATGCGACTTGTGGCCGCTGGCCTTGTGAACCGACGAATGATGCGTCTTCCCCTTGGTGTGGCTCGCTGCCATAACCGGTGACGAGATCAGCGCGGCGGCCGGCAGGATGAACGCCGCGGCGATCAGGCGGATGCGTAGGGTGTTCATGAGCATGTGTTCCGGGCGAAAGAGGGCGCGAAAGGGTTGATAGCCGGGGCGAAACGATTGCCCTAAGTCGACTGACATCAAAATGCTCCAAGAGCCCTTTCGAAATCAAGCTAAATTCCCGTCCCATGATGTGAATGTCGAGTTAAAACAGCCCGTAGCGGCACGCCAGCCACAGTTTTTGCCATTTTGGCAAAGTGACCCGCTGATCCAGATCGTTGCCAGCCACGCCGTTCCAGGGCAGACAGCGTCGAATTGTATGTCGCGCCCATCAGCCGAGCTGGTTTCATCGCCGTTCGGTCGCAGCGTTCATGGCTTGCCCGGCAGTCCGGAAATAGCCGTGCGCCAGCCCGCCAACCGCTGCGCAGACCTGCGGCAAGGCCGGGGGAGGCCAGTGCCGCCACCGGATTCGCCGGAACGCCCGCTTGCGACAGATATTCAGCCGGCAAGTAAAGCCGGCCACGTTCGCATCCTCCTGATATCGCGCAGGATGTTGGTCAGTTGCAACGCCCGTCCAAGGGCGTGAGCGACCTGATCGGCCGCCGGCGAGGCGTCGCCGAATGCCCGCACCGAAAGCCGTCCGACCGCCGAGGCGACCCGGTCGCAATAAAGATCGAGAACGCGCCATCGTCGGCGCAACGATCACTGTTTCGGCGTCCATCTGCATGCCGTCGATCACGGCAATGAAGTCCTCGGCGCGAAGGTGGAACCGGGCAACCGCGACGACAGCACGCGGGTGACCGGACCTTCGGCGCGGCCATGGTACAGACCGGCGATACTGCTCGCGCCAGGCCGCAAGCGCCCGACTTTGTCCGGCAGCGCCCGTCCTCATCGGCAATGTCGTCAACGATGCGGCAGAACGCATAGATCGCATACATCGCGTGACGCCGGTCGGCTGGCAGCACACGCATGCCGTGGTAGAAGGAAGTTCCCGCGCCGCGGACAATGGCCTCCACCGCATCCAGATCGGCCGGTGCGACACCCAGCGGGCGTCGCGCGTCATAGCCGGAAGACCGACGGCCAGCACGCTGAAGCGCGCGCATCGGTCTTACGTCAGCTTGACCCGCGTGGCCAGCGGATCGTTGTTGCTAAGTCGTTGGGCCAGCCGCAGGCCAGCCCGAGAATGACCGCCGTCTCCAGACGCAGGCGGCGGTTGCGGACGACCCGGGCAGCTCCGTCGCCGCGTGGTTCAACCGGTCGACCCGGTCGAGCAACGTCATGAAGACCCGGCGAAGGCCGGGCGTCTCGGCCGGCAGCCGCAGATCGTCGACGGAGGCGCCGCAATGATCCAGCAGCGCCTGCGGCAGGTAGCAGCGATCGAGGTCCGCAAGGTCGCTTGCGCGCAATCCTGCAGGTGATTAAGTATTTGCAAGGAGATGCACAGCGCGTCGGAGGGCGGGTAGCACGCGTGGCTTTCGCCATGCAGGTCCAGCACGTAGCGGCCGACCGGCACCGCGGAGTAGCGGCAGTAGTCGTACAAGTTCGTCGATCGTGTCATAGCGCAGTTTGGTGGCGTCGCGGCGGAAGGCGATCAGCAGATCGGTCGCATGCACGGCGAGCCACGCCGGTCTCGCCAGGCTGGCGCGCAGTGCCGCGGCGCTGGCGCGAGCCGCTGTCGCGCGGCCCAGCAGCACGTCTTCCATGATGTCAGCCGGGCGATCTTGTCGTCGGCGGACAGGCTGGCCGAATCGGCGATGTCGTCGGCGTTGCGGGCAAAGGTATAGAAGCGATGCATCGGGTCGCGGATATTTGCGCTGGATCAGGAACGAGCCGACCGGAAAATTCTCGTCGGCGCGGGCCTTGCCCGACCACGTCTCGATGTCCGGTACGGCGCCGGGCACGCCGCTGGTCATGCCGCGCCCTCCCGGTAGGCGCGGCCTTTCCAGGCGACGCCCCGGCCGCGGTAATGGTTGATCGCCGATCCGATCGTCGCGGCCATGTAGAAAGCGGCGACCAGCGGCAGGAACGGCGCCCACAGCGGCGACCGGCTGAACCGGCGCAGGGTCGGGCAGATAGGACAGCGAAAGCAGGACCCAGGCCATCAGGCCGCACCAGAAGGCCGCATCCATGCCCGATCAGCGCCGGCGCCGGCGGCACGATCCAGATCAGCGCCATGCCAGGGTGGTGCGCCAGCAACAGCAGCGGCGAGTAGCGCAACTGGACATAGGCGGTGCGGGTCACCATGCGCCAGATGTCGGCAACCGCGGGATATGGCCGGACCGAGCGGGCCAGGGCCGCATGACCAAGCCAGATCCGGCCGCCCTTCTTGACCGCGGCCGCCAGCGCCACGTCGTCGATCAATGCCCCCGTCACGCTTTCCATCCCGCCAATTCTGTGCAGCGCCCGCTGGCGGATCAGGATCGTTCCCCCGGCCGCGGCGGCGGTCCGCGCATGCCGTCATTAACCCAGGCAAACGGGTACAGCAACTGGAAGAAGAACACGAAGGCCGGCACCAGCGCCCGTTCCGCCCAGCTGTCGCAGGCAAGTCGCACCATCTCCGACACCAGATCGAGGTCGAAGCGCTCCGCATGGGCGACCAGGACGCTCAGATGCGCGGGTTCGTGGACGATGTCGGCGTCCGTCAGCAGCAGCAGTTCGACCGTCGCCGGCTTCGGCGACGCCCTGATGAACGGCCCATAGCTTGCCGCTCCAGCCGGCCGGGCGCGGCGCGCCGGTGAGCACCGTCAGCCGCGGGTCGTCGAGCGGCGCGGGCGATGTGCCCGGTGCCGTCGGTGCTGCCGTCATCGACTAGGATGACCCGCAACGGCCCTGCGTAGTCCTGCGCGAGCAGCGAGCGCAGGGTCTCGCCGATCAACGGCGCCTCATCACGCGCCGGCACGATGATCGCGACCGAGGGCGGCGTCGCGGGATCGCAGCACCGGCAACACCGGGCCGGATTGCCAGAAGCGGCCGTGTGCGAACAGCAGATAGATCCAGATCAGCAGAGACACGGACCGCCAGCATGATCATCTGTCGTCAGCATGCCGTTGGCGCGGAACCAGGCGACCGCGTCCTCCACCGCCAGGCGCACCGGCCGAGGCTGGTAGCCCAGTTCGCTATTGCCTTGGCGGACGAGTAGAACATCTTCTTGCGCGCCATCTTCAGGTGGTCGCGGGTCATCATCGGCGCGATGCCGGTGACCTCGGCCAGTTTCTCCATCAGGAACGCGGCCGGCCAGACCACGGCCTCCGGCAGGCGGATGAACGGCGGGCGGCGATGCACAACGTCGGCAACCAGCGCCAGGATATCCTTCAGCAGCATATTCTTCCCGCCAAGGACATAGCGCTCGCCGATCCGACCCTTTTCAAGTGCCAGCGCATGACCCTCCGCGACGTCGTCGACATGCACGATGTTCAGGCCGGTATCGATATAGGCCGGCACGCGCCCGGCGGCGGCGTCGAGGATCATCTTGCCGGTCGGGGTCGGCTTGATGTCGCGCGGGCCGACGGGAGCGGCGGGATTGACCACGACCACCGGCAGCGATTCGGCTCGTGCAAGCTCCAGCACGGCCCGTTCGGCAAGGTATTTGGATCGCTTGTAGATGCCGACGAAATCGGCCTCGTTGGTCGGGGTGTTCTCGTCGGCCGGCGTGCCGTCGCCGATCTGGCCGAGAGCGGCGACCGAACTGCAATGGACGATGCGCTCTGCCCCCGCCTGCGCGGCGGCCCGCACCATCGCCACGGCGCCATCGACGTTGGCGCGCAGCATGGCGTCCGGATCGGGCACCCAGATCCGATAATCCGCCGCGACATGCACGACATAGCGGCAGCCGGCCGCCGCCCGGGCCAAGCGAGGCGGGGTCGGTCAGGTCGCCAGTGACGACCTCGGCATCCAGCCCGCCAGGTTGCGGCGATCGCTGCTCGGCCGCGTCAGCAGGCGCAGCGCGTGGCCGCGTGCCGCCAGCACCCGCGCGACGGCGGAGCCGACGAAGCCGGTCGCGCCGGTGACCAATGTCGTCATGTCGCACTTCCTCGGGTTTCGTGTCGCTTCCATAGACCATGCACGACGCGACTGAAAACCGACCGCCAATTCGCAAGCCTCTCCCGCGCCAATGAAAACCCGCGGTCAGGTTCGGGTTTGCCGCGCAACCCGGCACCGCCCGTTCGGCCCATAAAGCTTGCTCCGGCGCACCGGCAAGGGCAGAAGCCGGCTATCATGAAACGCTTATCCTATGTGCTTGCCTTGCTGGGGCTGCTGGCCGCGTGCTGCTGGTGTCCTATTACGGCTTCGGCAACGTCGTATCCGCCGTCAGCCGCGTCGGATGGCCGGAGTTCGGTCTGATCGTCGGCTGGCAATTGGTGCTCTTCGTTATCCTTGGCATTGCCTGGGACATGATCACCCCGGCCCGCACGATGCGCCGGCCGTGGGTGCTGATCTGGGGCCGCATGGTGCGTGATGCCGCGGCCAATTGCCTGCCGTTCTCCCGGTTGGCGGCTTCGTGTTCGGCGCCCGAGCGGTCACCTTGCACGGCGTCGAGTGGCACACCGCCACCGCCTCCACCGTCGTCGACGTCACCGCCGAGTTCCTGGCGCAGATCGCCTTCACCTGTATCGGACTCGGCATCCTGCTGGCGCGCGCGCCCAGATCCGGGCTGGCGCTGCCGGTGGAAATCGGCATCGGCCTCGCCGTCTGGCCTGCTTCGCCTTTGTCTGGGTGCAGCAGGGCGCTGCGCCGATCTTCGCGCGCATCGGACGGCGCATCGCCGGCAACTGGTTCGCCGACGCCCGGGAACGGGTCGATGTGGTGCAGGCGGAGCTCGGCCTGATTTACGGACATACCGGGAAGCTGGCGCTGGGTTTCTTCGTGCACCTGATCGGCTGGGTCGGCACCGGTGTGGCCGGCTGGATCGCTTATCGGGCGCTGGGCGTGCCGATCGACTTCGATGACGCGTTGGCGATCGAGGCGCTGCTCAGCGCCGCTGCCGCCATCGCCTTCCTGGTGCCGGTGAACGCCGGGGTTCAGGAAGCCGGCTATGCCGGCCTGGGGGCGATCTTCGGCGTGCCGCCGGAGCTGTCACTGGGCGTCTCCTTGCTCCGGCGCGCACGCGACATCGTGGTCGGCGTACCGATCCTGATGTTGTGGCAATTCGTCGAGATGCGCCGCTTGCGGCTAAGCAAGGCTTGATGGGCGAATTTTGCTCAACGCACCGGACTGTCAGGCGGCCGGCCCGACCGATCGGGACGTCTCGTCAACGGGCCAGCTTCACGTCAGGATGGTTTGATCTACCGTCGCGCTTCTATGCGATCGGATAGGCGCCCATGCACCACGCGCATGATAGGAGATCCTGATGTTGAAGGCAGGTGCCAAACATCTGGATCAGCTTCGCGACGGGCGCAGGGTCTATGTTGGCGGCGAATTGATAGACGACGTTACCACACATCCGGCATTCCGCAACGGCGCGCGATCCATCGCCGCGATCTACGACATGAAGGCGGACGTGACGAACCAGGCCGCACTTTCCTTCGCCGAAGGTGGGCAAAGCTACAGCGCCTACTTTCTGCGATCCCGTAGCAGGGAAGACCTGCTTCGCCGCAGTGACACACATCGTCGTATCGCCGAGCTCAGCTATGGAATGCTGGGGCGCTCACCGGATCATGTGGCGTCGTTTGTCACCGGCATGGCCATGCGACCCGAGGTCTTTGGTGCCTTTGCGGACAATCTTGCGGCCTATTACCACCATATGCGGCAGAACGACGTTTATGCGGCTTACGCGGTAGTACCGCCGCAGGCGGCCCGCAATCCCGAGTTCTACCAAAAGCAGAACAGGCCGGTTCCCACTCTTCGCGTGGTTCAAGAGGGCGATGACGGCGTGGTCATATCCGGCATGAAGATGCTGGCGACTGGCGCGGTGTTCGCCAACGAAATCTGGATCGGCAATCTGATCCCGCTTGCCCCGGATCAGTCGGCAGAGAGCATCACCTGCGCTGTTCCAGTCAACACGCCGGGCCTGTCACTGTGGGCTCGAAAGCCCTTTGAGCCCAATGCCGAAGATGAATTCGAGGGCCCACTCAGCCATCGCTTCGACGAGACCGATAGCATGGTGTTATGTGATCAGGTAAAAGTTCCGTGGGAACGCGTGTTTGTGCATAACGACGCCCGCCTGGCCCGGGCGATTTATGTGGAGACGCCTGCCCACTGTTTCGGCAACCATCAGGCGAATGTCCGTTACCATGCCAAACTTCGTTTACTGGTCGGGTTGGCAAGCCGCATCACGCAGGCCTCAGGCGCCGATGTTGTCCCGGCGGTGCGGGAGACCATAGGCCGGCTGGCATCACAGGAAGCCTTGCTGGATGGTGTCATCGCCGGTCAGATCCAGCAGGCCGAGGACTGGCCGGACGGCTATGTGATTTTTAATCGTCGCATGATGTATGCGGCGCTGAATTGGTGCACCGAGAATTACTCGGGCATTATAGACATCATCCGAGAGCTGTGCGGCGGCGGCGTGTTTCAGATGCCCGCAGACACATCCATCCTGCAGGACCCCGGCCTGCGTCGGCAATTCGAAACCTACTTTGCCACGCCTCAACTTGCGGCGTTGGAGCGCATGAAGCTGTTCAAGCTCGCCTGGGACCTGGTCGGTTCCGAGTTTGCCGGCCGACAGCAGCAATACGAGAAATTCTATGCCGGTGCGTCGTTTATCGTGCGTCACTATAGCCATGCGCTGGCACCATGGACGGATTTGCATGGAATCATTGATGGGTTGATGAGCAGCTATGATGCGCCAGTCGGATAGTCCCCGGGGGCACCTCAAGACGCTGGCGAAGCCGCTCCGCAGAAGTATGTTGATGCCTGATCCGGCCCATAATGAGCGGATCAAACTGCTGGCGAACGGGATCAACAATCTCGCCGTCGCCTTTACCGTGGCTGGCTTCGTGGTGCCCGCGGCGAGCGGGCAGATGAAGGGGCCGGCCGGTTGATCGCGGGCCTGGTGTGGCTGACCATCGCCGCTGGATTGCATACGCTTGCGCAAGCCATTCTTGGAAGGTTGGAATAATGACCTGGGATCAAACAGTGGTCTGGATCCTTTGGCCGATCATCGCCGCCCTCATCATCGGCGGCTTGGCGTGCTGGGCTGCCAAACGCATTCCGTGATCGGACGCGACGCGGCCACGGTTAACGTCGCGACGGACCGGCCCGCAGCCCCCGAGCAGCATCCGTCTTGCATTGACGGGCGGGTCGCGTAACGGCATCTGTCGCTTCCATGCTGATCGCCGCCATCCTTGTCGCCGCCGGGTCCGGAAGCCGCTTCGGGGCCGAAACGCCAAAGCAGTTCCTGCTGCTGGCCGGCAAGCCAGTCGTCCGCCATGCGGCCGAGGCGCTGGCCGCGCACGTATCGCTGTTGCAGCCGGTCGGCGATGCCACCGTGATCGAGGCCGCGTTGAGCGGCATCCATGGATGCCTTCCGGCCGTCTCAGGTGGTGCGACCCGACAGGACAGCGTGCGGGCTGGGCTGGAGGCGCTGGTACGCCACGAACCGGATATCGTCCTGGTACACGACGCCGCGCGTCCCGTCATTCCCGAGGGCACCATCCCTGCCCTGCTCGCCGCCTTGGCGGAGGCTCCGGGTGCCATTCCGGGCGCACCCGTGGCCGATACCTTGAAGCGGGTGGTGCGCGGCGTGATCGTCGATACGGTGTCTCGCAGCGAGCTGTTTCGCGCCCAGACCCCGCAGGCGTTCCGATTTTCGACGCTGCTCGCCGCCCATCGGGCGGGACCGCTCGGGGCCACCGACGATGCCTCCTTGCTGGAAGCCGCCGGCCAAACGGTCGAGGTCGTCCCTGGGTCCGATGACAACATCAAGCTCACCTACCCTGAGGACCTTGTTCGCCTGGAACGCTTCATGAACACACACACGACTGCCTCGCCAAGCGCCGCCGTAGTGCCTGCCTGGGTCAACCGGGTCGGCACCGGCTTCGACGTGCATGCCCTGGAGGCAGGCCGTCCGCTGTTTCTGTGCGGCATCCGCGTGCCGCACGACAAAGGGTTGGCTGGCCACTCGGATGCGGATGTTGGCATCCACGCGCTGTGTGACGCCATCTATGGTGCCCTGGCGGAAGGCGATATCGGCCGGCATTTCCCGCCTGGCGAGGCGGCCTGGAAGGATGCCGACAGCGCCCGCTTCCTGACCCATGCAGCCGGACGCATTGCCGCACGCAGAGGCCGGCTGGTGAACGCCGATGTGACGCTGATCTGCGAACGGCCGAAGATCGCGCCGCATGCGCCGGAAATGGTGAATTGCCTTGCCTCGCTGCTGGGCGCCGACGCCAGCCGCATCTCGGTGAAGGCCACTACGACCGAGAGGCTTGGCTTCACTGGCCGCGGCGAGGGTATTGCCGCGCAGGCCGTGGTTTCCATCCTGATACCAGAATGATTCAGTTCAGTGCCGGGGAGCGTGCGATCATGATGTATATCCGAAGCTTGGCTGCCGCACTGGTCGTCGGCCTGCTCTTCGGATGCGCGACGCAACCGGCGCCCGAATCCGCCAATCCCTATCCGCCGGTGCCCGCCCTTATTCCCGAGACGCTGGCGAAGCCGCCGGTTACCGAGGATCCGCTGATCTGGCAGCCGGGACACTGGGACTGGACCGGCAGCGGCTATGTCTGGGCGAAAGGCCAATATGTGCCAGCCCAGGGACACGGCAACCTCTGGATGCCCGGATGGTGGTCCCGCACACAGGCGGGCTGGGTCTGGCAGCCGCCACACTGGATGTCGTGAGTTTCCAACTCATCGAGGCAAATCCAGGCCATTGCAACCTTTGCTTGATCAGTAGCGGACTACAGCCATATAATTTTACGCTTTTTAAAAAAGAAGCTGACCTCAAGCCGCATCGTGTGCGGGGCTGGCTGACACGCAAAGCCGATCCCGCGTTCGAGACCAAGTGCGCCGATGTCTGCGCGGTCTATCATGAGGCCATCGCGGCGGCGGCGCGCAACGTGCGCACCGTGTCGATCGACGAGATGACTGGCGTGCAGGCCCTGGAGCGGATTGCGCCGGACTTGCCGATGCGTTCGGGCGACGCGGCGCGGCAAGAATTCGAGTATCGCCGCCATGGCACCGAAGAGCCTGATCGCGGCGTTCGACGTCGCCACCGGTCAGGTGCATGGTATCGTCGGCGACACGCGCACCGAGCCAGATTCGCCCGCTTCCTCGAGACCCTGTTCACCACGGCCACGCCGAGCACGTGCTGGCAGGTGGTCTGCGAACAATCTCAACATCCACCTCGCAGAAAGCGTCGTGCGCCTGGTCGCCCGTCTGAGCGGAATTGAGGACGATCTCGGCGAGAAGCGCAAATCCGGCGTTCTGACCTCCCGGGCAACACGAGAGGCCTTCCTGCGTGATCCCACCCACCGGATCTGCTTTCACTTCACGCCGAAACACGCCTCCTGGCTCAACCAGATCGAGATCTGGTTCTCGATCCTGGCGCGAAAGCTGCTGCGGCGCGCCAGCTTCACCTCGACGCAGGATCTCAAACAGCGGATCGAGCGCTTCATTGCCTACTTCAACCGCACACTTGCCAAACCGTTCCGATGGACCAAAACTGGAAAGCCACTCACCGTATGAACCAAACCAATGGAGACACTTCTTCCGGCGGGGTGTACTAGCGTCTTGAAGGATCAACCGAATGTCGTTGCTCGATACCAAACCGGGATCTTAGTATTCGATCGCGGATACGCGCCGGTCGTGACGTTGTCGCGCTGTGTGAGTTGGTTACCGCAAATCTTTTGCGATGCTTCGCCCGCCACCAACGGGCGGTTCCGGGCTTGTTATCCGCGTCTGGTCAACCGTGGTCAGGTTTTGTGAGCATGGAGGCCCGATCATATCAAGCGTCGGACTTGTGGTGTGCTGAATCTCCGCATGCGCAGGCGCTTCTGGTTGTACCTGGCGGTTGGTGCCCTGGGTGCTACGGTACTTGGCGCTCTTGTTCGCGAAACATCAGGCGCACCTGATCAGATTGCTCGGCTTGCGCCGTTCCTGGGCTACATCCTCATCACCATCGGCTGGATCGTCACCTCCGAGGTGAACATCGGCAATTCGCGGCGTCAGCACACCATCACACTGATCACCCAGCATGCCTTCGATCCACAGCGGGCGGCCAACCGAGACGTCATCAAGCTGACATTACCGAATTATCAAGCCAAGCTGCATGCTGATGCGGTGATCAATTTTGATGACGAGACGTCTGGCTTGCTGAAAGCCATCGACCTGGAACTCAACTTTTATGAATTCCTCGCAGTTGGCGTGGTCAGCGGCAACCTGGACGAGAGCCTGATCAAGCAGAGCCTCGGCAGCCAGTTCACGGCGTTCTACATCCAGATGGAGGAGTACGTGGCCCACTGGCGCCGGAAGAATGACAAGACGTGGCAGGAATTGTCGCGCATGTACACGCGATGGCGGGGCGTATGAGGCGGCTTGCTGCTTTGATGAAGGGACGCAAGCCGAAATCAACAAGCTGATCATCGGCGGACGCGCTGCCGGTGCGGACGCAGCCGAATCAGTCCAGCAGCCAGGGCGCCGCGGCCGCCTGGGCAATCTGGCGCACCTGGTTCAGCAGCCCATGGCCCACCGGGATGCCGTCCCGCATCCGGGCCTCGGCGTATTTCCATTGCGGGTCGCCGGCCACCATGACCGGCCGAGCCGGATCGATCGGCGTGGTGCGCCCGCAGCGCGCCCAGGAAGCTGCGCGACGTCCTTCTGGAAGTCGTCCGACTCGCGGAAAATGGTCGGGATCGATCGCCATGAAGAAATGCCCGATATCCATCCCTTGCGGCTTCTTCGTGTGCATCGGGTCGGTGATCAGCGTCGCGCCCGACAGGCACGACGCCAGGATGTTCACCATCGCCGCCAGGCCATAGCCCTTGTAGCTGGAATTCTCCGGCGAGCCGCCCAGCGACGTCAGGAACCCGCCCTTTTCCTTCGCCACCAGCGGATCGTTGCTGGGGTTGCCCTCGGCGTCCAGGACCCAGCCGTCCGGCGTGGGCAGGCCCTCGTTCGCCTTGTTGCGGATGCGTCCGGCGGCGACCGTGGTGGTCGCCATGTCCAGCAGGAACGGCACCCCATCCGCGCTGGGTGCGGCGAACGACCACGGATCGGTCCCCAGCCGGCCTGCTTGCCGAAGGTCGGCGCCACCTGGATGCCGGAGGCCGAGGTGCAGGACATGCCGATCAGCCCCTGCTTCGCCGCCATCAGGCGTAATAGCCGGCGGCGCCGAAATGCGCGGAGTGCTGCACCGACGGCGATCGCCATGCCCGACCGCGCTGCGCCTTGCCGATCGCCACCGACATGGCGAAATGCGCCGGCACATGGCCCAGGCCGCCGCCGCCATCCACCACCGCCGACACCGGCGTCTCGCGCAGGATCTCCGGCCGTGCGTCCATCTTCGCCCGCCCCGAGCGGCGCAGCCCGTCATAGCCCGGGATCATCGACATCCCGTGGCTGTCCACGCCATGCAGATCAGCCCAGGACAGAATGTCCGCGGTCGTCTCCGCGTTATCCTCCGGCATGCCCCAGCCAGCAGGATGGCTTTCAACTGGGCGCGGTGAGTGGCATAGGACGCGGGCATGGATCGTTCCCTCCGGGTTGCTTGAGCGCGAACCTTGCGCGTCCGGCGCGGTTCCGGCAAGGGTGGCGGCGACGACCAGCAATGCGGCGAGGAAACGAGCATGGCGGACACCCAGGCGCTGTTGCGCGCCCGGTTCGGCATCGACCTGCCGGGAACCGAGGTGCCGGACGCCATCGCCGGCGCTGCTCGATCGGCGGGTGACGCGCCGCTACACCGAGCAGGACGTGCCGGATTCTCTGCTGGATGCACTGCTGGCGGCGGCACAGTCGGCGCCGGCGAAATCCGACCTGCAGCAATACTCCGTCATCGTGATGCGCGACCGGCCCGCGGATCAAGCAGATCGCCGACTGGATCGGCACGATGGACTGGATCGCCACCGCGCCGGTGTTCCTGGTCTGGTGCGGCGACATGCGGCGCGGCCAGCGTCTGTGCGCGATGCACGACATGCCGCACGCCAACAACAACCTGGACACATTCCTGAACACCGCGGTGGATTGCGCGCTGGCCATGGGCCAGTTCATGGCGGCCGCCGACGCGATCGGATTGGGCACCTGCCCGATCAGCTATGTGCGCAGCCATATCGAGCGGGTGTCGCCGCTGCTGGGCCTGCCCGCCGGCGTCTATCCGGTCGCCGGCCTCAGCGTCGGCTGGCCGGTGTTCCGCCGCCCGGTGTCGATGCGGCTGCCACCCGTCGATCGTTGTGCATCGGGAACGCTACGACGATAGCGAGCTGCCGAACCGAGATCGCCGCCTATGATGAGCGGCGGCGGGCGCGCGAGCCGGTGGCCGCCGGCAGCCTGAAGAACAACGACATCTATCCGCCCCGCGACGGCGTGGGCTGGAGCGAGAATGCCGCGCGCCAGCTTGTCGGTGCCCGAACGTTTCGGCTTTGCCGCGTATCTGAGGACAAAGGGGTTCGATCTTGCCTGAGGACGCATGTCCACCACGCATCGCTGATCGACCAAGGCGAGCCCGTCCGCCCGAAAGTGGTTCGCGCCAAACATGCCGCCAGCCTGATCGTGGTGCGGATGGACGACGACGCTGCGCGATGCGAGGCGGGCGAACCACATGTACTGATGGGCATGCGCGGCGCCAAGCACCGCTTCATGCCCAACCGCCTGGTGTTTCCCGGCGGCCGCGTCGACCGTGCCGACCTGGGCGCCGCCGATCGCCACGCCGCTGTCGGCCACACGGAACGCGCGCTGCGGAAGAACACCAACGCCAAGCTGGCGCGCGGCCTGGCCTTGCGGCCGCGCGCGAACTGCTGGAGGAAACCGGCCTATCGCTCGGCGTCCCGCCGCGGCTGGACGGACTGCATTATCTGGCGCGCGCTGTGACACCCCCGGATAGCCGATCCGCTTCAACGCGCGTTTCTTCGTGGTGTCGGCGGCGGCATGTCACAGGCAGCTCGGCGGCGACGGCGAACTGGATGGACTGCGCTTCTACGGCATGACCGAGGCACTGGCGCTGGACCTCGCGCTGCCCACCCGCCGCGTGCTGGAGCGGTTGCGGATCTGGCTGGCGATGACGCGAGGCGGAGCGGGCGGCTCAGACCCATACGCCGGTCTTGTTGCGCGATCGCGGCTGGCGGATGGAGTAGCATGCAAGGCCGCGTCGCGGCAGGACGGATCGGCTTATCGTTGTGTGACAGCATCTGAATTGGTCCCGGATTTGCTTGCATCCAGGCGCATCCGCGCGATTTAGGACGCCAGTCATGAGCGATCTGCATTTCCTGACCATTGCCCAGGCATCTCTCAGATACGTGCCAAAAAATTATCTCCGGTTGAGTTGACCAAGGCGTTCCTCGCGCGCGTGAAGCTCGTGGATGGCAGGCTGAACAGCCATCTTTTGGTGCTGGAAGACCAGGCGATAGACGATGCAAAACGGGCCGAGGCGGAGATCGCGGCCGGCGGATGGAAGGGTCCGCTGCACGGCATTCCGATCGGCCTGAAGGACATCTACAATACCGCCGGCATCCGCACGACCGGCCATTCCGCGCTGTTCAAGGACCATGTTCCGACCGAGGATGCCTTCACCGTCAGTCTGCTGAAGCAGGCAGGTGCCGTCATAACAGGCAAGTTGGCGACCTGGGAGTTCGCCATCGGCGGCTCGTCCTTCGACCTGCCCTGGCCGCCGGCCCGTAATCCTTGGAATACGGCACTCGATCCCTCCGGCTCGTCATCCGGTTCGGCTGCCGCGGTTGCCGCCGGTTTGTGCATGGGGGCGATGGGCAGCGATACCGGCGGATCGATCCGCGGTCCGGCCGCCTGGTGCGGTATCGCCGGGCATAAGCCGACCTATGGCCTGCTGAGCCGGCGCGGTATCCTTCCGCTGTCGTTCTCGCTGGATCACGCCGGCCCGATGTGCTGGACCAGCGAGGATTGCGCCCTGATGCTGCAGGTCCTCGCTCGCCACGATCCGCAGGACGCCGCCAGCGCGGACGTACCGGTGGCCGATTTCGCTGCCGGTTTCGATCAGAAGCTGACCGGCTTGCGCGTCGGCGTGGTGCGGCATTTCTTCGAGACCGACCTGCTGACCGATCCGGAGACGATCGCGGCGCTGGAGACCAGTGTCGCGGCGCTGCGCGACATGGGGGCAATTGTCGGCGACGTAAGGTTGGCGCCGTTCGGCACCTATGCCGATGTGGGCAGCCTGATCTCCCGCAGCGAGTCCTATGCCGTGCACCAGCACTGGCTGCGCACGAAGCCCGAGCTTTACGGCGCCTACGGCCGGCATCGCTTGATGGCCGGCGCGTTCGTCGCCGCCGCTGACTATGTGAACGCACAGCGCGAGCGAGCCAGGCTTGTCGCCGAACTGGCCGACGTCATGAAGGCGGTCGATGTGCTGATTTTCCCGACGGCACGCTGCCCCGCCCGTCCAATCGGCGAGGACTCCATGGCCTCCGGCTTCCAACCCTTCTTCAACCGCGCCTTCAACGTCACCGGCAGCCCGGCTCTATCAATCTGCAACGGCTTCAGCCAGAGCGGCTTGCCGTTGTCCTTGCAGATCGGCGGCCGACCCTTCGAGGACGCGCTGGTGCTTCGGGTCGGCGACGCGCTCGAACGCACCCTGGCAACGCGAACCCGCCGGCCTCGATTGGCGTGAGACGGTAGGCAAGGCGGGGGCTCCGCCCCTCGACCCCGCCAAGGGCCGAGCCCTTGGAACTCGCTTGTTAAGGGATTTGCGGAAGAGGGGGCAACCGAGGCGGTTGCAACGCCTCGAGTAGCCCCCTCTTCCGCAAATCCCTTAGAATGGGATCAAAGGGGCCGCGCTCCTTTGCGGGTCCAGGGCAGAGCCCTGGCCTTGCTTGCTGCCTCACGCCATCGAGATCTGGGTGAAGTCGACGAACCAGCTTTGCACCGGGATGAAGCCCTGGACCTTCTTCGACATGGCGCGCGGGTTGAGGTCGTGGACGATGAACAGCCATGGCGCCTGATCCACGATCTGGCCGTGTGCCTGTGCCAGCAGCTTGGTCTGCTCGCCGGATCGAAGCTGGCCTGCGCCTTTTTCAGCAGGTCGGTCACCTGCGGCATCGTCCCAATGGCCCCAGTTGTAGTTCGTGGGAGAGAAGCTGTCCTTCGCGTAGTAGCGGAACATCGTGGAGGGATCGACCGAACTCAGGCTGATGTTGATGCCTTGATCGCCGTGTGATTGGGACGCCTTTGGATCGCTGCGGATGGCGACCAGCATGGTGCCCCATTCGACCACGTCGAAATCGATCTGCATGCCGACCGCGGCGAAATTCTGCTGCATGAACTCGTTCATCGGGATCGGCAGCATCTGCCCCGACCCCGAGGTGGAGATCATGATCTTCGCCTTCATCGGGTTGTTCGGCCCATAGCCGGCCTCTGCCAGCAGGGCCTTCGCCTTATCCGGATCGTGCGTATAGTGCTGCGTCGGGTTGCCGAAGAACGGATTGCCCGGCGGGTAGAGCCCGACCGCCGGCTTAGCGATGCCGTTCAGCAGGCTGCACAACCCGTCCCGATCGATCGCGTAGTTCATCGCCCGCCGCACCCGCACGTCCTTGAACGGCGAATCCCCCTCGGTGTTCAGGCAATAGGGATACGTATGTGGATACGGCCATAGCGTGACCGTGAACCCGGCCTGCTTTCAGCGATGGAATGCTGTCCGGCGCCGGCACCTCGATCCAGTCCACCTGGCCGGAGCGCAGCGCGGCGATGCGGGTCGTCGCTTCCGCCATCGGGCTGACGACGAGTTTCTCCAGCTTCGGGAATTCGTGTCCTTGTCCCAGTAGTTCTCGTTGCGCACCATTTCGATATACTGCCCAGGCACCACGCGGGTGATCTTGAACGGACCAGTCCCGGACGGTTTTTTGCCGAACTCCGCCCAGTTCTTGCCGACCGCCTCATATTGCGCCGGACTGACCATCAGCATGCGGGTAAGCAGATAGGGCAGGAAGCTGAACGGGTATTTCGTTGTCATGACGATCGTATCGTCGTCCGCCTTCTCATAGGTATCGACCATCGAGACCGCGGCTTTGACGATCGGCGCGGCCGGCGCGTCGTAGTGCGGCGACTTTTCGTCGTAGACGCGGCGCAGGTTCCAGATCACCGCGTCGGCGTTGAACTCCGACCCGTCATGGAACTTCACGCCCTGCCGCACGGTGAAGATCCAGCGCAGCGGGTTGGTTTCGTCCGGCTTCCAGGCGGTGAACAGTCCGGGCGTGATGTCCGCCGGCTTGTCGGGATTGTGGCGCAGGTCCCAGTTCACCAGCGCGTCGTAGGGCGGATAGCCGAGGAAGCGGAAGCCCTCGAACCCATTATTGGGAATGCCGTGGGCGCTCGGAAGGTCGGCCGCCGTCATGGCGATGCGCAGCGTGCCGCCACCGGCCGCGCGAGGCGGGCAGCGCCGGCAGGGTCGCAGCCGCGGCGACGCCGGTGAGGAAGTCGCGTCGGATCATCATGCGGACTGCCTCATGCCATGCTGATTTGGGTGAAATCCTGGTACCAGCTTTGCGCCGGCTTGAAGCCGGTGACCTTCTTCGACATCGCTCGCGGGTTGAGGTCATGCACGATGAACAGCCACGGCGCCCCGTCGACGACGATGGCCATGCGCCTCTGCCAGCAGCTTGTCCTGCTCCTGCTTGTCGAAGCTGGCCTGCGCCTTCCTCAGCAGATCGGTTGCTTCCTGATTGTCCCAATGCCCCCAGTTGTAGTTGATCGGGGAAAAACTGTCCTTCGCGTAGTAGCGGAACATCGAGGACGGGTCGGTGAAGCTCAGGCTGATATTGATCCCGTCATCGCCGTGCGACTGCGCGGCGGTTCGGATCGCGCGCGCACCGCCACCAGCATGGTGCCCCACTCGACCACGTCGAAATCGATGTCCATGCCGACAGCCTTGAAATTCTCCTGCATGAACTCGTTCATCGGGATCGGCACCATCTGTCCGGAGCCCGAGGTGGAGATCATGATCTTCGCCTTCATCGGCTTGTCCGGTCCGTAGCCGGCCTCCTCCAGCAGCGCCTTCGCCTTGTCCGGATCGTAATTGTAATGGTTTTTCGGCGTGCCGAACAGCGGATCTTCCGGCGGATACAGCCCGCGCGCGGGCTTGCCGGTGCCGTTGAGCAGCTCGCACAGGCCTTCGCGATCGATCGCATAGTTGATCGCCTGGCGCACCCGCACATCCTTGAACGGCGAGCTGTCGAGGCAATTCAGCACGTAGGGATAGGTGTGCGGATACGGCCACAGGCTGATCTGCAAGCCGGCCGCCTTCAGCGAAGGGATTGCATCCGGCGGCGGCACCTCGATCCAGTCGACCTGACCCGAGCGCAGCGCAGCGACGCGGGTGGTGGCTTCCGGCATCGGGTAGACGACCATCTTGTCCAGCTTCGGGATGCGGGTCTTGTCCCAGTAATCCTCGTTGCGCGACATCTCGGCGTATTGGCCCAGCACCACCTTGGTGATTTTGAACGGACCGGTGCCGGAGGGTTTCTTGGCGAACGCCGCCCAGTTCTTGCCGACCGCCTGCCCATTGGGCCGGGCTGACGATCAGGATCCGGGTCAGCAGATAGGGCAGGAAGCTGAACGGATACTTTGTCGTAATGATAATGGTCTTGTCGTCGGCCTTCTCATATTTGTCGATCATCGACACCGTGGCGCGCACGATCGGCGCGGCGGGCGCATCGTATTGCGGCGATTTGTCGTCGAAGATCCGGCCAAAGTTGAAGATCACCGCGTCGGCGTTGAAGTCCGATCCGTCGTGGAACTTCACGCCCTGGCGGACGTCGCAGATCCAGCGCAGCGGATTAGCCTTCATCGATCCGCCAGCCGGTGAACAGCCCTGGCGTGATATCGGCCAGCTTGTCGGTATGGGTAAAATCCCAGTTGATGACAGAATCGTAGGCCGGGTAGCCGAGGAAGCGGAAACCCTCGCCGCCGTTGTTGGGGATGCCGTGCGTGGTCGGCAGATCGGCCGCCGTCATGCCGATCCGCAGCACCTGCGGGCTGCCGGCGTGGACAGGCGCCACCACACCCGGAACAATTGGAAGAGCCGCGGCACCCGCCGCTGATGCGAGAAGCCCACGCCTGGTAAATTGTCATGCCAAGTCCGTTCCGCTTGGAGTTGGCCCATGCGGATCGGCCGATCCTATCGATGGATCGGCATCCGCTCAGAGCAAGGCAATGAGATGGGCAGCAAAACCTATGCCATCGCCGCGGGCATTGCGGAAACAGTCGTTGTTTAAACCTACGCTATCCAGACCACTGATCGCCCCACCTGCCGCGGTCGTTTGTCCGGACACGCGGAGCCATGACAGTGTGCAATCCGGTCGGATATCGCCCTACGCCATGACTGCCTGGCGCGATCCGGCGACCACCTGCGCCTGCCGGATCAGCCCGATCAGTTCTTCGGTGCCGATGACATCACAGAAGGTGTGCGCCATCGCCGACAGCGTGGCGTTGTGTTCCTCATCGGTAAAGGTCGCGTTGCCGTCGGCGACAAAGAACACCTTGTAGTTCAGCATCATCGCATCCCGCGCGGTAGACTCGCAGCAAACCTGGGTCGCGGTGCCGGTGATGATCAGGGTGTCGACACCGCGCGCCTGCAGGATCGCGTGCAGCTCCGACGCACCGGGCGCAAAGGCCCCAAAGCGGCTTTTGCGCACGATCAGGTCCTCCGCCCGCACATCCAGTCCGGGCCACAGCGCATGACCGTCCGCGCCGGGCGTAAACGCCTCGATCATCCGCTGCCGGCGGGCGGGCGTGCAGAAATGGTCGAGATAGGTCGACCAGGTGCGGATCGCCTCCGCATCAAGCGTATTCTGGATGTAGACCACCAGCCCGCCGGCAGCGCGCAGCGCCTGGCTGATGCGGTTGACGGTGGGCACGATCTCGCGCGCCGCGCCGATCTCGCACACCGCGCCCGGCGCCATGAAGCCGTTTTGCAGATCGACGACGACATGGGCGGTCCGCTCAGGAACCAGGCTGTCGAACACCGCGCAGGCCGCCGCGCCGCTCGATAACACGCTGAGCGACGGCGGGATAGATTACGAGTTGTGCATGGTCTGATCTCCGGTTTGCCTATTTAATAGGCGCTTATCTTGTTGCGAACGCTAGATTCAGTGTCCAAAAGAAAGCAACCGCGCAAATATCGATCCAGAATCTTGGTCCGGAGGCTGGACAGAAAATCCGCCTGTGGTAGGAATGACGGCATGTTGCACCGCAGCATTTAGCCGCCGGGCCACACAATAGCGCCACCCACTCCCGGTACCAGGAGATCCTGACCGCATGCTTCTCTTCGCCCTTCGCCGCCTGCTGCAGGCCATCCCCATCCTGCTCGGGGTCTCCCTGGTGGTCTTCGGGCTGGTGCATATCGTGCCCGGCAACCCGATCGACATGCTGATGCCGCCCGAGGCCTCCCCCGAAGTCATCGCGCAGATGAAAGCCGCGTTCGGCTTCGACAAGCCGCTGTACATGCAATACCTGCTCTGGCTGCTGCGCGCGGTGCAAGGCAATTTCGGGCTGTCGGTGTTCAACGCCACGCCGGTCTGGGGCCAGCTTGTCGTTGCTCTTGAAAACACCTTCGTCCTCGCCATCCTCGGCGCCGCGCTGGGTTTCTCGCTGGGCATCTTCTGCGGCATGGTCGTCGGCGCTTTATCACGGGCGCTGGCCGGACAAGGTGTTCTCGGCCATCGCCACGGTCGGCGTGTCGCTGCCGCATTACTGGTGCGCTATCGTTCTGGTGCTGGCCTGCGCGGTGCTGCACGACTGGCTGCCGGCGCAGGGCATGGGCGATGATTCGCTGCCGCTGTACGACCGGCTGCAATATCTGGTGCTGCCGGTCATCACGCTTGTCGCTGATCCCGATGGGCGTGATCGGCCGGCTGGTGCGCGCCACGGTGCTGGACATCCTCGGCCAGGATTTTGTCGGCGCACTCTCCGCCAAGGGGCTGACCCGCTGGCCGGTCATCCGCCACATCGCCAAGAACGCCGCGCCGCCGGTGCTCGCGCTGATGGGGCTGCAGTTCGGCTACCTGCTGGGCGGTTCGATCCTGGTCGAGACCGTGTTCAACTGGCCCGGATCCGGCAATTTGCTGAACCTGGCGATCTTCCGCCGCGATATCCCGGTGCTGCAGGCGACGATCCTGGTGCTGGCGACCTTCTTCGTTGTGCTCAACCTGCTGGTCGACATCGCCCAGGCGGCGATCGACCCGCGCATCCGCCGTTGAACCGGTCCGAGCGCGATCGGGAGACCTGTATGGGAGATACGATGTCGCAGACGATACTGGATGTGGAACGTCCCGACGCCGCCAACCGTGGCGCCCTCGCTCCGATCGTCGACCTGCCATCCGCCCCGGCGCCGGGCTACTGGAAATCGGTCGCTCAGCGCCTGCTGCGCGACAAGATCACCATGGCGGTCACGCTGGTGCTGCTGGGCATCCTGTTCATCACCCTGGGTGCTCCGCTCGTCACGCACTACGACCCTTATGCCGGCAGCGTGCTCGCGCCGCCTCAAGCCCATCGGCACGCCAGGCCACTGGCTCGGCACCGACGAGACCGGCCGCGATCTGTGGACGCGGCTTTGCTACGGCGGCCGGCTGTCGCTGCTGGCGGCGATCCTGCCGGTGACGATCTCGCTGGTCGTCGGCGGCTTCCTGGGCATCCTGGCCGGCTATGCCGGCGGCTGGACCGGCACGCTGATCATGCGCACGATGGACGTGTTCTACGCCTTCCCGTCCATCCTGCTGGCCATCGCGATCTGCGGCCTGCTGGGCAACGGCCTGTCCAACTCGATCATCGCGCTGGCGGTGGTGTTCATTCCGCCCATGGTGCGGGTCGCGGAAACCGTGACCACCCAGGCGCGGCACCTCGATTTCGTCGAGGCCGCCCGCGCCTCGGGCACCACGACGCTGCAGATCATCCGCCATCACGTGCTGGCCAACGTGCTGGGGCCGATCCTGGTCTATGCCACCAGCCTGATCAGCGTCTCGATCATTCTGTCGGCCGGCCTGTCGTTCCTGGGGCTGGGCGTCACGCCGCCGCAAGCCGAGTGGGGCCTGATGCTGAACTCGCTGCGCCAGGCGATCTACGTGCAGCCCTACGTCGCCGCCCTGCCCGGCCTGATGATCTTTCTGACTTCGATGTGTTTCAACCTGATGAGCGACGGTTTCCGCAGCGCCATGGATGTAAGGCTCAACAAATGAGTGCCGCGACAACAAGTGCTGTTGCGGGGTCGTCCGATCCGCGCGACCGCGGCGGACCGGCCCAGCCGCTGCTGATCGTGGAGAACCTGAGGAAGCATTTCCCGGTTCGCGGCGGCGTGCTGAACCGGCAGGTCGCCACGGTGCAGGCGGTCGACGACGTTTCTTTTTCGGTCCGCAAAGGCGAGACACTGGGCATCGTCGGCGAATCCGGCTGCGGCAAATCCACCACCGCGCGGCTGCTGATGCGGCTGATCGAGCCGGATGCCGGCTCGGTCGTGTTCGACGGCGATCCGGTCGGCGACCGCCGCGGCATCTCGGTCAGCGACATGCGCCGGCAGATGCAGATGGTGTTCCAGGACAGCTATACGTCGCTGAACCCGCGCATGACGATGGCCGAGAGCATCGCCTACGCCCCCCGCATGCATGGCCTGGGACGCACGCGACGCCTACGACCGCGCGGAAAGCCTGCTGTCATCGCGTCGGCCTCAACCCGGGCCAGTACGCCCGTCGCTACCCGCACGAACTGTCCGGCGGCCAGCGCCAGCGGGTCAACATCGCCCGCGCCTTGGCGCTGGAGCCGCGCCTGGTGATCCTGGACGAAGCGGTGGCCGCGCTGGACAAATCGGTCGAGGCGCAGGTGCTGAACCTGCTGGGCGACCTGAAGGAAAGCCTCAATCTGACCTATCTGTTCATCAGCCACGACCTGAACGTCGTCGAGTATATGAGCGACCGGGTCATGGTGATGTATCTCGGCCGCGTCGTCGAAGCCGGGCCCGGTGGAGATCGATCTATCGCCATCCGCGGCATCCCTACACGCGCGCGCTTGTTCGCCTCCAAACCGACCTTGGATCCGGATCGCCGGACCACGGAAATGCCGCTGACCGGCGATCCGCCGAACCCGATCAACCCGCCCTCCGGCTGCCGCTTTCGCACCCGCTGCGCCTTTGCCCAGCCGCGCTGCGCCGAGACAGTGCCGCTGCTGGCGGCGCCGTTCGACGGCGACGCCGATCCCGACCCATCTGGTCGCCTGCCATGTGCCGGAAGCGCAGGCGGCCATGGCGGTGCATCATGCCTGAGGCAACCATGCCTGACGGAAGCACCCGAGCACCCGTCCTGCGGATCGAGGATCTGACCGTCCGCTTCACCCGCCGCAACACCGATGTCGCCGCGGTCAACGGCGTCGGTTTCTCGCTGCCGGCCGGCGAGACCCTGACGATCCTCGGGCGAGTCCGGCTCCGGCAAAAGCGTCAGCCTGAAGGCCCTGATGGGCCTGCTGCCAGCCTACGCGAAAGTGTCGGGCAAGGTCTGGCTGAACGGGCAGGAGATCCTGGGCCTTCCCGCCGCCGCACTGGCGAAACTGCGCGGCGGCGCGGTCTCGATGATCTTCCAGGAACCGATGGCGGCGCTCGATCCGGTCTATACGATCGGCGAACAGATTGCCGAGACCATCGTCCAGCACGAAGGCTGTGACACACCGCACCGCGATGAAGCGCGCGCTGGGGCTGCTGGAACAGGTGAAGATCCCGTCGGCCGCGCGGCGACTGAAGAACTTTCCGCACGAGATGTCGGGCGGCATGCGGCAGCGGGCGATGATCGCGCTGGCGCTGGCCTGCTCGCCCAGCGTGCTGCTGGCGGACGAGCCGACCACCGCGCTGGACGTGACGGTGCAGATCCAGATCCTGCTGCTGCTGCGCCAGTTGCAGGAAGAACTCGGCATGGCGATCGTGTTCGTCACCCACGACGTCGGCGCCGCGGCGGAGATCTCCGACCGCATCGCGGTGATGTACGCCGGCCGTTTCGTCGAGACCGGAACCACGCGCCAGGTAATGCGGCACCCGATGCACCCTACACGCAGGGCTTGCTGTCTTCGACGGTGCATGGTGGCATGCGCGGCCGCGACGCTGGAGACGATTCAAGGCACGCCCGCCGAACCTTGCGGAACTGCCGCCGGGCTGCCCGTTCGCGCCGCGTTGCCGTTACGCCATCGATGCCTGCCGGCAAGGCGAGATCCCGGCGGTCATCAACGAAGCCGGCGCCATGGCGCGCTGCGTGCGGGTCGCAGGAGCTGGTTGAGGCATAAGGAAAGGTCCAGACATGGCATCAGAACGCAGCCCGACGGGCATCGACCAGACGACCTTCGGCGGCATGCTTGATCGCGACCGGCCTGACGCTGACAGACGAGCAGAAAGCCGTGCTGTTCGAGGCTTATCCGATGTTTCAGGCGATGATCGCGCGGGCAACGCCGCCGATGCCGCGGGAAGCCGAACCGGCCGTGATCTTCATGCCGGAGGTGAAGTGATGAGCCGAGTTCCTCACGATCGCCGAAGCCGGCTGAGCAGATCGCGGCGCAGCAAGCTGTCGCCGGTCGAACTGACCCGCATGTGCCTGGACCGCGTCAAGAAGCTGGATCCGACGCTGCACAGTTTTCTGCTGGTCGACGGAAGAACGCGCCATGGCGGACGCCGCAGGCCGCCGAGGCGCGGATGATGGCCGGCACGCTGAAGGGCCCGCTGGACGGCATCCCGATCGGCCACAAGGACATCTACAACACCGCCGGCATCCGCACGACAGCGCATTCCAGGCTGCTGGAGCATAACGTTCCCTCCGAGGACTCGACGGTGGTGCGCAAATGGGCGCGAGGCGGGCTCTGTCCTGATGGGCAAGCTCGCGACCCATGAATTCGCCATTGGCGGCCCGTCCTTCGATCTGCCCTGGCCGCCGGCCCGCAATCCGTGGAACCCCGAACATTTCACCTCCGGCTCCTCCTCCGGCACCGGCGCCGCGGTGGCGGCCGGCCTGGTCATGGGCGGCACCGGATCGGACACCGGCGGCTCGATCCGCGGCCCATCGGCGCTGTGCGGCATTGCCGGCATCAAGCCGACCTATGGGCTGTCCAGCCGGCGCGGCGTGCTGCCGCTGTCGTTCACGCTGGATCATACCGGGCCGATGGCCTGGACGGTGCAGGATTGCGCGTTGCTGCTGCAGGCCATGGCCGGGCACGATCCGCTCGATCCGGCCAGCGCCAACCGCCCGGTGGCGGATTTCACCGCCGACCTGGACAAGGGCGCAAAAGGATTGCGCATCGGCGTCATCCGCCATTTCCATGAGGTCGACAATCCGGTCAGCCCGGCCACCAAGAAGGGCATCGAGGACGCGCTGGAGTTTTTCAGCAAATCGGGCGCCGAAATCCGCGATGTCACGGTGTCGCCGATGATGGACTACAACGCGCCCGGCTGGGTGATCCTGACCGCCGAAGCCTATGCCGTCCACGAGCCCTGGCTGAAGTAGCGCTTCAACGACTATGGCGAGCTGCTGCGCGATCGCCTGGCCTTCGGCGCCCTGCTCAGCGCGTCTGATTATGTCCAGGCGGTGCGCCGCCGCCGAACGCTGTGCCTGGAAATGCGGGATGCGATGGCCGACGTGGATATTCTGATCACCGCATCCGCCCCGGCCGAGGCGCCGAAGATCCACGAAGTGCCGAAATGGGCGATGCTGGAAAAGCCCAACTTCACCATGCCGTTCAACCTGACCGGCTTGCCGGCCTTGAGCGTGTGCACCGGCTACGGCGCCGGCGGCCTGCCGGTCAGCATGCAGATCGTCGGCAAACCGTTTCAGGAGGCCACCGTGTTCCGCGCCGGCCACGCCTACGAGACCGCCATGCCATGGCGCGCCACCCGGCCCGCCCTGTCGGCGGCCCTGGCTGCGTAGCCCTAGGGGATGCACACATCTCGGTAAGAAGCGCTGTGTCAGTGAGTTACGAGCCGACTGTTCTAGTTCCGTCATGGCCCGGCTTGTCCGGGCCACCGCCGCACCAAGTGCTTGGAAAGGGGGCCGGGTCAAGCCCGGCCATGACGGTGTGGGAGCCTCTCTGCCCGGTCAAGCCGATGAGATGTGTGAATGCCGTAGTGCGTAGCCGGGGCAACGACCCGCCTCTGACAGCATTCCATTTGTTTCGGCCGCCGCCAACTGACAGGAGACTGCGATGACCGAAATCTCGTTCGACGCGCGCGTCAAGGCTACCGGCCTGCGCCCCAAGCCCGACGATATGCCGAAATTGGAAGCCCTGGTAAGGGACATGGACCGCGCCGCCGCCTTGGTCAGGGGACCGCGACCCTACACCGAAGAGCCGCTTAGCGCCTTTCGCCTCAAGCCGGCGTCGCTTTGCGCGTCCGAAAGCAGCGAAAGCCAAAGGTTAGAGCAGCGCCGCTTGTGTCAAGAGTAGGGCATCAGCAACCCGACGCCGTCGTTGGCGGCACATTTGGTTTCTGCCATGAGATTCGTTATTAAAGCATCATGGAACCGGGCTTGGAGCTCCGGTCGCGGGTTATCGTTCTCAACGGCGTCGGCAGCGTCGGTAAAAGCTCAACGGCCAAGGCACTGCAGGCGATCGCCGCCGAACCCTTCCTGCATGTTGCGATGGACGCGTTCATCGACATGCTGCCGGAGAGCATGTTCGGCCAGCCGGACGGCCTGATCTTCGAGACCACGCAGGACGCGGGGAAACCCGCCATTGCCATTCGGTCGGGGCCTGTTGTGCAGCGCGCGATGCGTGGCATGCGTCATGCCATCGTCGCGATGGCCGCGCAGGGAAACAATCTCGTTGTTGACGACGTCATGATGCGGCGGGAGGAGGCGCAGGCGTATCGGGCTCTCCTGGCCGAGTTTGGCGTCCGTATCGTCGGTCTCTTCGCGCCGCTGGATGTGCTTGAGGCGAGGGAGCGCGCGCGTGGTGACCGCGAGATCGGCTTGGCTCGGTGGCAGTATGATCGGGTTCACCACGACATGACCTACGACCTGGTGATCGATACCGCCGCGACGACGCCGCTGGAGAACGCCCGAAAGATCTGTGCCGCCTTCGGGCTCATCCAGCATTGTCCAGAATCGCCTTGCAGGCAGCCGGCATCGCCGGTGGATGATACGGCGCCGCGGGTTTGACCGGCGCGTCGAGCTGATCGAACCACCATTGCAAAGTCGCATCGCAGCCGTCACCGGCCGGCGGTGGCGGCGCCTGAACGCAGTCGGCCTGATCCGGCGGACAGCGAAAGCGGATATGCATGTGCGCGGCGTGTCCATACCAGGGCCGGATCAGCCGCAACCAGCCGCGGTCGCCGGTGACCTCGCGGCAAAGCTGCTGCTTGATCGCCGGGTTCACCAATACGCGGTCCACATCCGGCAGCGCCGCGGCCAGATGCAGCAACGTCACCACCCGAGGCGTCCATACGGCAGTGTCGACATCGCGCTGGTCCGGCCGCACCAGGCTGGCCAGATCGATGGTTTCGTCGCAGCGCCGGATCCAATCCGGGACGAGGCCGCATATCCAGCCCGACATCGGCGTCCAGTCCAATTTGGTGACTGACGTGCCCGCCCGGCAAAGGTCCGCCGCGTGGGCGGGAAATATCCTCGATCAGCAGGCTGGGCAGACCGGCCGTCAAGGCCTCGCGGCCAAGAAGTTCCAGATGAGCGATCGTTTCGGGTGCGCCCCAGAAGGCACTGCGGCCGACGTGAATTGTCTGAAAGCCCGGTCCCTCCGGCGGCAGGCTGACCGCGCCGGCAATGCAGCCGCCGGTGGCCGGACCGCCGATGATATGCAGCGGACCCGGCGCCGGACCTGTCTGCGCACCGGAAGCTGTCAACCCGCTTGCCATCACGACCGCCGCCATGACGGCAGACACCGCGGCGGCGCGCCGGCCGGTCAAAACCTGCGCTCGAAGATCGTGATCACGTCGCCCGGCTGCACAAAGGCCTGCCGGCTTACTTTTCCCTCGATCGCCACGCCATTCTCGGTTCGCACCACGGCAGCATAGTCGTCGATCGCCCGGTAAGTGAAGCCGCCGGCGACCGCCACGGCCGTCACCATGGTCATGCCGGGTTGATATGGATACTGGCCGGGCTTGCTCACCTCGCCCAGAACGAAGATCGGCCGGTAGGTAATGATCTCCACCGAAACCGACGGTGCCCGCAACAGGTTGGCTTTGAGCAAAGCCTGCCCCACCCGGTCGCCCAGTTCATCCGGCGAAAGCCCCCCGGCATGCACCTGCCCGACCAGCGGCAAGGCAATCGTTCCGCTGTCACTGACGCGGAACTCGCCGGTCAGGTTCTCTTCGCCAAAGGTAATCAGTCGCACCACATCGCCCGGCCCCAGCCGGTAGACCGTGGCCGCACTCGGCGGCAGATCCGGCAATCCGTGCCCCGGTGAGCAAGCGGCCAACAACAGGCTGCCGATAAAACAGAGCACGAAGCGCACTGGCGGGAAACCTGATTTCTGGAGGCAATCGTCGCGCCGGCATCCCGGTCTTTCTGACATACCAGCGGGTTCTTACTGATTGGTTAATTCACTGCGTGATGCATCGCCGCCTCAAGCCTTGCCTCCGACCGCCGCCCCGCAACCTGCATTAGGGAAATCTTAACACTCCTGCCGTAATGAACCCTCGCTGCTTCCCGCCAGCGGGCGAAAACCGCCTGGGCACGTCGTGAAGGCCGACAATCGCGGATGCTCGACAATCCAGCCGATTTATCGGGCGCGGCGCCAACCCCGGATTGGGGGCCTCGGCGTGGTCCCAATGACCCGGACCGTGGCAACGATCGAACCAGCATGCCGATTTTCTTCGCCGCCATGCGCCAACGCCGGTGGGTCCTGGCGGCAACAATCATCCTCGTGCCGCTCTGCGCCTACATCATCCTGCGTCAGATCACGCCGATCTATATCGCCACCGGATCGCTGATCTACGAGCCAAGCCAATACACGCTGCGCGAAATGCAGAGCATCCTGCGGGCGGATCCGACCACGGAAGCGATCATGGCAAGCCAGGCGGAGCTGCTGCACAGCCTGCACATCGCGCAGCGCGTCGCCGAGCGGGGCAATCTTTTTCGGAACCCGGAGTTCAACGCTGCATTGCGTCCGCCTGGTCCTTTCCGACGGTTCCTGAAGGACGTTTCGCACCTGCTGGGCATGGAAGACGAGGCCACACCGGAGGACCCGCTGTATGGTCCCACGCCCGACCAGTCCCGCAACAGGACGATGATTGCCGTGCAGAACGCGCTGCATGCCAATCCGCTGCACTTCTCTCATGTGATCGAAGTCAGCTTCGCCGCGCAGGACCCGGCCGTTGCGGCAACCGCGGTCAACAATGCAATGGATGTCTACATCAAGGACCAGTACACCGCGAAGCACCGCATGGTGGATCACGCCAACGAACTGCTGGAAAAACAGGCCGCTGAACTGCGCCAGGAAGTCAGACAGGCGGAGGAGAAGATTTCGACCTACCGCGAGGCACACGGACTGAGCCACGGCATGCACGCCAGCACGGATAGCGAGCAGATCACCCACCTGACCGAGGACCTCGTCAAGGCCCGCAGCGACCGCGCCAACGCGGAAGCTCGCCTGGACGCGGCACGCGGACGCGCCGGCGCGTCGGCCCAGGCAGCGGTCGCGCCCTCGGTGGTCCAGTTGCGCGCCCAGCAGGATCAGTTATCGGCGCAGATCCAGTCGCAGCAAGCTCGGCTGGGCGCCGCTCATCCCGAAGCGCAGGGCCTCAACCGCCAGTTCGCCGATGGGCAACGCGCTTTGGCAGCCGAAATCGCCCGCGTGGTCGCGGCAACCGATGCTGAACAGCGCGCTGCCGCCGACAGGGTGGCGACGCTGGAGCAAAATCTGCGCGATGCCGAGAAAGCCGCCGACCAGTCGGCGCGGGCGCAGATCCCGCTGGATGCGATGTCACGCGATCTCGATGCGGCCCGTGCGCAGTTGCAGGCGGTGCTGGAGCGGATGCAGCAGACGGCGCAGCAAGCCTCGATCGAAAGCGCCGAGGCGCATGAAATCTCCCAGGCGCTGGCGCCGGAGCAGCCCAGTTCGCCGCGTGTGGTGCAGACCATGGTGGCGGCCCAGGCGGGGGCGATCTTCCTGGGACTGTTGCTCGTGTATCTGCTGCATCTCGCCGACAACACGCTGCACAGCGGCGATGCTGTCAGAACGGCGACCGGCCTGCCCTGCTTTGCACTGATCCCGGAGGTCAGCAAACGCGCCCTCCGGCAACTGCGGGTGCACGACTACGTCGCCCGCCGGCCCTTGACCGCTTTCGCCGAACAGGTGCGTGCGCTGCGCGCCGGGCTGTGGTTCGGCACCGATCATCCACAAATCATCGCGGTGACCGCCGCCCGCCCGTCGGAAGGTAAGTCCGTGTTGACGCTGGCGTTGGGTCGCTCCGCCCAACTGAGTGGCAACCGGGTGCTGGCGATCGAGTGCGATCTGCGGCAACCGTCCTTCGCACGCCGGCTCGACGGCAGCCCAGGTCCGGGGCTGGCGGAAATCCTCAAGGGCGAGGCTGTATGGCGCGACGCCTTGCAGCCGGATCCGATCACCGACATGGCCTTTATCCCGGCCGGCAAACCGGGCGGGGATGTGCTCGGGCTGTTCCTGTCGGAGGCGATGCAGACCCTGATGGACGAAGTGCGGCAGGTCTATGATTTGGTGCTGCTCGATTCGCCGCCGGTTCAGGCGATGACGGAAGCCCGGGTCGTTGCCGCCGCCGCCGATGCCGCGCTGCTGTGTGTGCGCTGGCGCTCCACGCCGCGGAGCACGCTGCTGAACGCGCTGGAAATGCTGCTGGATGCTCGCGCCAAGATCATTGGGACGGTGCTGACCAGGGTTGATCCCCGTGCGCATCTTCGTTCCGGCTGTGCCGATGCGGAGGTATATCATCGCCGCTACAAATCGTATTATCGGGGATAGCGGACGCATGCGAAACTTTCTGGTGACCGGCGGTGCCGGCTATGTCGGCAGTCATCTTGTGGCGGCTCTGCTCGATCAGGGTGCCAACGTCACGGTGCTGGACAATCTGTCCACCGGCCACCGCGGAGCGGTCCCCAGGCAGGCCGGCTTCATCCAAACCGACCTCGCCGATAGCGTCGCGGTGGAGGACGTGCTGGCACGCGGCCACCGGGATGCCGACGGTGGTTATGCTGCGTGGGATGCCGTGTTCCACTTCGCCGCATTGTCCCAGGTGGGCGAAAGCATGCGCATGCCGATGCGCTATCTGCTGGATAACGCCGCCAACGGCATCCGGCTGATCGACGCCTGCGTGCGGCATGGCGTCAGCCGCTTCGTGCTGTCCTCCACGGCGGCGCTGTTCAACGTGCAGGACAACGCCCCGATCCCGGAGACCGCGCCGATCGACCCGCAATCCGCTTACGGCGACAGCAAGTGGATGATCGAGCGGGCGTTGCATTGGGCTGGACAGGTGCACGGGCTGCGCCATGCCTGTCTGCGATACTTCAATGCCGCCGGTGCTGATCCCGCGGGACGACTGGGGGAGGATCATCGGCCGGAATCCCACCTGATCCCGCTGGTGATCGACGCGGCACTGGGTCGGCGCCCGCCGTTGCAGGTCTTCGGTGATGATTACCCAACCCCGGACGGCACCTGCATCCGAGATTATGTCCACGTCTCCGATCTGGCCGAGGCGCATCTTCTGGCGGTGCGCCAGCTCGATCAGGGCTCGGTCACCTGGAATCTGGGCAATGGGTCAGGCCACTCCGTCCGGCAGGTGATCGCCTCGGTGGAACGCATTTCCGGGCTGAGCGTACCCTATCAGATTGCGCCACGGCGATCGGGAGACGCAGCCGTACTGGTGGCATCGTCCGAGCGGGCGCAGCTTGCCGGCTGGCGACCCGTGCATGCCGACCTCGATGACATCGTCCGGTCCGCGTTCATCTGGCGGCAGGCCCATCCGGATGGCTATGGAATTTGATCGTCCCCGCGTGGGCGCCAACCCTCGTCCGAGCGGTGTTGCCGCGCAGATCGTCAAAGCTGGCTTGATCACTCAGCCGAATACGGGAGCCACTTGGGTCGCTCGCCCCCGTCTGATGTCACAAGGCAGTCCGGTTACCGGAGGCGGCTTGATCGCCATCTTGTTGGCGGCGGCGCTGCTGCTGTGGCCGGCGGTCTGGAACGGCTACCCGATCGTCTTCGCCGACACCGGCACTTATCTGTCGCAGGCTATCCACCGTTACGCCGGCTGGGATCGGCCGATTTTCTACAGCCTGTTCATGCTGCCATTGCACGCAACGACGACCGTTTGGCCCGTGGTGGTCACGCAGGCGCTGATCGCGGCTTATGTGCTGCACCTGGTCTGCCGCGTGCTGCTGCCGGCGCTGCCCGCGTGGATATTCGTCACGGGGATGGCCGTCGTTTCGGTGATCACCTGGCTGCCATGGCTGGTCAGCGAGTTGACGCCCGACCTGTTCACGCCGTTGCTGGTTTTGCTGCTGGCTGTATTGGCTTGGACGCCTGAGCGGATCTCCCGCGCCGAACAAGTCGGTCTCGTCGCGTTGGCTGCCGGCATGATCGCCAGTCAATTATCCAGCCTGCCGCTGTCTTGCGGCCTGCTCGCCGGCCTGGTGCTTCTAAGCATGTGGCGCGGCGCGGCGCGGCGTGCGGAGGCGCTTGCCCCGCCGCTTTCCTGGCCCTACCGGATACTCCTGATCGTCCTGCCACCCGCTTTGGCGATTGTTGGCCTTTGCACCGTCAACCTGCTGGCGCACGGGCGCTTCGCGATTTCGCCCTTCGGCAACGTCTTCCTGCTGGCGCGGGTGATCTACGACGGGCCGGGCATGGCCACGCTGCGCCACGACTGTCCGACGCAAGAATGGCAGCTGTGTCCCTTCCTGGACGAGTTCCCCGTCGACTCTGACGCCTTTCTCTGGAACAAGAACAGTCCGCTGAACCTCGCGGGCGGCGCGAAAGCGGTCTCCCACGACGCCGACGCGATCATCGGCGCGGCATTGCGGTCCGACCCGGCTGGAGCCGCCCGCGCCACGATCGGAAATACCCTTGAGCAACTTCGGCGCTTTGAAAGCGGCGATGGATTGGCGCCTTGGCCCGAACAGGTGACCCCCTGGATCGAGCGCGACTTCCCACGCCCGCGAGCGCGCTGCCTATGCCGCGGCTCGGCAGCAGCTTGGGTTGCTGTCGGTGCCGGCCGTCCTGGCCGCTATCCACAAAGTGGTCTCGCTGCTGGGCGTCACCGCCTGCTTCCTGCTGCTGCCCATCGCGGCAAGACGCAGCCCCCATTGCCTGGGGTTCCTGGTCGTGACCTTGTTGGCGTTGCCACTCGGCGCCGCTATCACGGGCGGATTGTCCGCCCCACATGACCGCTACCAGAGCCGCATCATGTGGCTGCCGCCGCTCGTCGCCATGATTTCGTTGACATCACTGCATGGCTCTGTCGCGGCATCGCGTGCGGCCGGACCTCTGCCGCGGCAGTCGGTCAGTCAATCCGATGCGTTGGCCGGCCGGGCGCCGGAGCCGTCGGGCGGAGCACCGCCGCTGGTGGGCCTGCCGTGAAACCAGCCGGCATAAGGCGCGACGCCGCCTGGTCGGGCTTGGAAGCCGCGGTCTCGGCCGCCTTGTCGATACTGACGTCGTTCGCGATTGCCCGCATCATCGGACCGTCCGAACTGGGGATCGGCACCGCCGCGACGGCGGTGCATGTCATATTGTGGGTGGTCGTCAACGCCTTGTTCGCGGATGCGCTGGTGCAGCGGCCGGCCGTGAACGACCGCGTGCTGTCGAGCGCGTTCTGGGCCTCGACCACGGTAGGATGCCTGGCCGTGCTGCTGCAGGCGGGTTCCGGCTGGGGCCTGGCTTGGATGCTGGACGACCGGCGCCTGGTAACGATGGCACTGGTCCTGGCGGTCCCGCTTCCCCTGGTGGGCGCCGCCGGCGTGGTCCAGGGCCTGCTGACGCGCGAACGCGCCTACCGTCGTCTCGCGTTGCGCACATTGATCGGCCAGGGGCTCGGCACCGCCGTCGGAATCACCGCCGCCCTCGCCGGCGCCGGAGGCTGGGCGCTGGTGTGCCAGCAAGCCATCACCTCATCGGTTGGCGCCTTGGCCTTGCTGATCGGGCGTGGCTGGCGGCCGTCACGGTGCCTGGACTGGGCAATCGTAAAATCGCTGCTGGGACTAGGCGTGCCACTGACTGCCTCGACGCTGGTGCTGATCGCGCGATACCGCCTGTTCGCCGTGCTCATTGGCGGATCGGCCGGAGCCGCGGTGCTCGGCCAGGTGCATATCGCCTTCCGCCTGGTTGATACGGTTCGGGAACTTACCTTCACCGCTCTCTGGCGCCTGATGCTGCCCGCATTGTCTGAACATCAGCATGACAGCGCCGGTATGCTCCAGCAGGTCGATCGCTGGCTGCGCTGGACCGCCTGCGTCGTGTTTCCCTTGTGCTTTGTCCTCGCGGTCATTCTGACGCAAGGCGTCAGGGTCATCATGGGACCAAACTGGGCGCAGGCAGGTCAGGCTGCCATGCCGCTGATCGGTCTGATGGCCCTGGCGACGCTGATGTTTCCGTCCGGAGTTGCGCTGATCGCGGTGGGACAGGCCCGCTTCACCCTATACGCCAACCTTGGCTCGATGCTGGTCGGGTGCGGCGGCGTGATCCTCTTTCGGCCAGCCGACCCATGGCATGCCGTGATGATCTGGACGATCAGCCATCTGGTGGTCTGCCCCTATGTGATGTGGGTCAATGCGCGAGCCCTGGGCGTGAGCGTTGCTGAGGCCGCTAAGCGGTGGTTTTCGCCTCGGGACGGTGGCGGATTGATCGGCCGGTTGGCGCATGAGGTGCCCGACGATCCGACAACGGGGCAAGGATCGGTCCCCAAGCCTGGATTCCCTGGCTGAAACCAGGGGCGTGACAGCGCGCAAAATTCAAGGCCGCGCCGCTATGACGCAGATCATGACGAAAATCACCGGCTTGCGGTCCAGGAGATCCAATCGCCGCCCTACACTGAGCGACGGCCGGTCAGCTCCATCACCTTCGCGCCCAAGGATCTGCCGAGTTGAGCCATGGCAACAACATCACGGGCAAGCCGAACCGCCTAGCGCGATCCGTCATGCCAATGAGCCGCTGTATGACGCTGACCGGCGGTTATACCGATCCGGCTACATATGCCGTAAGGCTCTCGACCGCGGTGTCCTGTTCCATGATGCGCGCTTTGACGACGTCGCCGATGCTGATCAGGCCAACCAACGTCTCGTTATCCATCACCGGCAGATGACGGAACCGCCCTGCTGTCATGATCCTCATTGCCTCGGCAACGGTGGTGTCCGGGTGGGCCACCTGCACTGCCCGTGTCATCAACTGCCCTGCTGTCATTTCCAGCGTGTGAGTGCCATTCGCCGCCAGGCAGCGAACGATGTCCCGCTCACTGACAATCCCCAGCATCTGGTCTGCCAGTCCATCACCAGGGCCGCGCCGATCCGACGCTCGGACAGCAACTCGGCCACTTGGAGGACCAATGCCGTAGGATCGACCGTTGTAACCTGGTAGCCCTTATGCTTCAGAATCGTTGCAACTGTTGTCATTGTTCGCCCTCCCGTTCAAAGTGAGGAGCGATCCGGCGACGACCGTCCCGAAGCGTCGTTCAAGGCCGTCTACGTACGCGGATCGTGCACCTGCTTCCCATTGAAGAGCGGAGGATGCACTGACCAATTGCCGCAATGCAAATTTTAGCCGTGCACCGCAGCAAAGCGCACTACCAGAGGGTACTGCCTGCCATCAACCCAGCAACCAGAAGTACAACGAAAATCACAATGGCAATGAAAAACAGGATGCGGGCGATATCAGCCGAGGCCGCCGCGATGCCACCGAAACCAAAGATTGCCGCGACGATCGAGACCACGAGAAAAAATAACGCCAGACGCAGCATGATGATTTTCCACCTCCCGGAATGCGGACCTCAGGCATCTACAAGCCTAAGTGCCGCCTTGTTACGCACAGCCACACGTCGTTGTCCACCGTTCACTCTGCCGCCACCAGATGCGGCACCGCCGGCGCAAGCTGGGTCTGCACCAGCTCCGCGAAACGTCCGTTTTGATGGAGCAGTGAGTCGAAGCTGCCATGCTCGACGATCCTGCCGCCATCGAACACGAGTATTTCATCGGCATCGCGAACCGTCGACAGACGATGCGCGATGATGAATGTCGTCCGCCCGGCCATCAACGTCTTCAAGGCGCGACTCACCCGTGCTTCAGTCGCCGCATCCAGCGCGCTGGTGGCTTCGTCCAGGATCAGGATCGGTGGATCCTTCAACAAGGCACGCGCAATCGCCAGACGCTGCCGCTGGCCACCGGACAGCGTCGTCCCGCGTTCGCCGATCATCGTGTCGTAGCCGTGCGGCTGGCGGATGATGAACTCATGCGCATCGGCCATGCGGCAGGCGCGCTCGATTTCCGCGTCGGTGGCCTCTTCGTGCCCAACGATCAGATTATCGCGGATCGAGCGGTTGAACAGCAGGCTCTCCTGGAACACCACGCCGATGTTGGAGCGGAGGCTATCAAGCGTAACGTCGCGTAGATCCTGACCGTCAACGGTAATGCGGCCTTCGGATGGATCCCACAGGCGCTGCAGCATTGCCATGGCGGTGGACTTACCGGCACCGGTGTGGCCGACCAGGGCGACACAGCTTCCTGGTTTCGCAACGAATGACATTTGGCTCAGAACCGGGCCGCCGCCATTCGGGTAAGCAAAGGAGACATCGTCGAAGCGGACCTCGCCGCGCGGTGCCCATAAAGTGCGGGCGTCATCCTTCTCTGGCACGCTACTGCGTGCATCAAGAATGTTGAAGAAGTCCTCCAACGCCGGCAGCTTGAAGAACAGCGACGACACAAACGAAGCGGCGGTTTCCAGCCGGCCGATCAGCAACATGGCAAAGCCCATGAAGCTGACGATCTCACCGACACTCGCCTTGCCGTTCACATGCAGCCAGGTGCCGACGACGACAATGGTGATCACCGCCAGCGTGCTGGAGGCGCGCGTCATGACGTTGACCAGCGCCCACCAGTTCAGCACCGGGAACTGGTGGCGAATTACCTGTTGGGCGATATTGCTGAACAGCCGGCCCTCGGCCGACAGACGGGTAAAGGACTGGACGACCATGACATTGGTCAAGGCGTCCTGCGCGGTGCCGGCAAGTGAGGAGTTCAAACCCTCCACCCGGCGCTGCGCGCTTTCGGTCTTCTTGACCACGATCCCGGTGATCACCAGGAAGATCGCCACCAGCGCGATCAGCACCACGCCGAGGTGCCAATTCAGGAACAGCGTCAACGGCAGCAGCACGAACGCCGACAATATGGTGGAAAGCTGATCACGGAAGAACACCAGCCAGGAGCCGAACAGCCCGTCAGTGCCGGTGAGCATGGCTTTGATCAGCCGCCCGGAATGGGTATCGCCGTGAAACGACAGCGGCATCGCCAGGACGTGGCGGAAGTAGTGCCCCATGTTTGCGATGCGATGGCGATGCGCCAGCCGTTCCGTCTGCAATGAGACGGCAATGTTGGCGAGGATTCCGCTGACCCCGACGCCAGCCCAGATACCGAGGAGAATCGCCGCTTGATGCCACAGATCGGGTGTCTGCAACTGGTCCGACCGCGACAACAGGTTCACCACCCGCCCAAACAGGACGGGATCGAGAAATTGCAAACCAGCCACCAGAAGATTGGCAACCGCCAGGAAGCCGGCTACCCGGACATCGCGTCCCAGCAGGCCGAGCACCCGGCCATACACCCGAAAGAATCGCATCTGCCAATCCCCGATGGAGACGGTCTGTCTCCCGCCTCACTGAGCATCAGGGATAAGCAAAGCGTGTGGCATTAAATGGGCAGAACCGTGAAAAAACCGGTCACGCGATAAAAAGTGCGGCGGTTATGCCGGTTTTTTGACCTTGGCGCGGCTGCGGCGCTTCGGTGTCGGCGTTGGTTTCACCTCACCCTGATCAGCCAGGCGGTCCGGGAACTCGCCCAGATTGTCCTGCAGCTCGGCTTGCTCAATGCCGGTTACCCGCGGCGCGTTCGGAGTGGTCTGCGGATTTGGCAGTAACCCGCTGCCGGCACTCTCTTCCATGGCGATCAACTGGCGCGCCCGCTCCCAGAATTCCACGTCGCGACCGTGCGGTTTGCCATCGGCTTCCCACAAATGATAGGCGCGCTCGCGGACGCGCTGTTCCCGGGCGGGATCAGTAACCAGGGGATTCCGTGCCATGCAGCCTCTCGATCATGGTAATCAAGCCGACAGCTTAACAAGTGCTGCCGAATTCGCGTTGCACAGCCGGCGGGGAAGCTGCGCGACCCGGCTCTGCACCCGACGCACCGGTCGTGGTGAAAGGTTTCAGCCGCGATACTCAGGGGTATCTTGCAGCAGCGGGAATGCGCTGTGGGCGTGGGTGGCGGTCACTTGAGGTGCGTTGCGGAACACATAGCCGGGGTGTAGCTCCGCCAGATTGCGGGCACCAGCCAGAGCCAATGCCACGCCGAATTCGTGCTCCAGCAACTCCAGCATCTTGTGGACCCCGGCATCGCCGTCGGCAGCGAGCGCGTAGCAGTACATCCGGCCAACCGCCACAGCGTCGGCGCCGAGTGCGATCGCCTTGACGATGTCCGTGCCACGGCAAATGCTGCCATCGACGATGACGCGGGCTCGGCCGCGTATCGCTGCCATCACCTCCGGCAGCACGTCCATCGAGCCGCGGCCATGATCGAGCTGGCGGCCACCGTGGTTCGACACGTAGACGCCATCGACCCCATGTTCGCAGCAGAGCGCCGCATCCTCACCGGTTGCGATCCCCTTCAGGATCAGCGGGATGCTGTGCTTGTCCTTAAAATGCTTGACGTTGTCCCAAGTGAAACCGGCCTGGTAGTTCTGCCCGGTCGCGGCAGTGCGCCAGGGTTTGACGAATCGACCGGTGATATCGCGCTCGCGCCGCGAATACGCCGCGGTGTCGACGGTGATGGCGAAGGCGTCATACCCGGCATCGACCGCCCGCTTCACGACATCGTCGATCCAGGCGTCATCGCCGCGGACATAGAGTTGAAAGATCTTCGGGCCGGTGGTGGCGGCGGCGGTTTCCTCCAGCCCCGGATGGGTCACCGAACTCACCATGATCGGCACGCCAAAGGCCGACGCCGCACGCCCGGCGGTCACCGCGCCGCCCGGATCGAATAACTCGAGCGAGCCGACCGGCGCCAGAATGACCGGCATCCGCAGCGTGCGGCCGAACAGCGTGGCGCCGAGGTCAATCTTGGAGACATCGACGCAGACGCGTGGCCGCAGCGCCAGAGAATCGAGCGCCAGACGATTGCGGCGCAGCGTGGTTTCTGTTTCCGTCGCGCCAACCAGATAGCCCCAAATGGCGTCGGACAATTTGGCGCGCGCCGCAGGGATGAATTCGTGCAGGCACTGGAAATCGCCCGTGGGCTCGAACAGGTGCTTGGCTTCGGCTTGATCCATCATTCCCTCCGCGAACTTTCCACAATATCAGGCACTGTCGATCTGGGCGACGCAAGAGGGACGCGGCATCGATCGGACGACGGCGGATCAGGCGGCCTGGGGTGCTTGCGCCGCATTGCGCACGCGCGTCGGACGGGTTTCAGGCATCGCCACCCACAGCAGCACTGTGGCCGCGGCGCCGACCGCCGCAAGAACCAGAAAAGCCGCCTGTGCGTCGATCGCGTCTGCGAGCCATCCGCCGATGGTTGTGCTGAACGTCGCACCCAGGCCCGAAGCAAGGCCGATCGTGCCGATCGCGAGATTGAGGTAGCCGGTGCGCTGCGTCACGTCCGCCGCAATCAGCGGGATCATCAGCCCCAGAACAGTGCCGTCAAGCCCGTCGAGCGCCTGAATGACCGTCAGCGGCAATGCAGCTGGCAGCGTCGCGAACAGCAGAGCCCGCAGCGGCACCGCGGCGAAACCGGCAAGCAGCACCGGCCGACGGCCGATCCGCTGCGCCAACCGGCCGAACCAGGGCGATAAGACTGCGACGATAACTTGCGGCACCACGATCGTGGCCGATACGATGTAGCCGGGCGCACCGCCGCGATGGGTCAGTCCACTCAAGGCTAGTGGCAGCAGCGCCGCATTCGCCAACTGAAACAGCAACACCGCGAATGCAAAGATATGCAGCGGTTTTTCGGCAAAGACTTGCCATGCCGGATGCTCGCGCTGGCGCGGATGGCGCATCGCGGGGTGCTGATCTTCATCGGCCAGGCTATCCGCCGGCTGGATCAGCAGCAGCGAGGCGAGAGCGGGTATTACCAAAGCTGCGGTCAGCATGAACACCGACCGCTCCGAGGTATAGAAGGCAACCAGCCCCAGCAACGCCGCCGCTGCTGCCGACCCAAGCGAGGCATAGAGCGCATTCATACCTAGCCGCTCGCTGAACGCATCGTGCCCGCAGAGCGACAGCGTCACCGCGGCGATCGCCGGCGTCATTACGCAGCTGGCCAGCGCGTGGATGACCTCGGCGGCCCAGACGAGGGGCCATGACGAATACAAGCACAGCAGGACCGCGCCAAGGCCCATCACGATCAACGCTCCGGCGGCGACGTTGCGCTTGGCATGGACATGGTCCACCAGCATACCGCCGGGAAGCTGGCCGATCAGCCCGGCCGCGGTACCGATGCTGAGCGCCACGCCGATCTCAACGAAGTCCCAGCCCTGCTGGGTCAGCCAGACGGCAATAAACGGCCCGAAGCCGGTCTGCACCGCCGCAGTGAAAAAGTTTAGACCATTCAGTCCCAGCCTGCTGCGCGTCACGTCCACCGCCCGAAAACACCCGGCTTCGCTTATCATAGAAACGCAAGACCGGTTCGCGGTTTAGTGTCGCTTTACGCACCTTCGGCCGGATATCCTGGCAGGTAATCGCCCGAGACGCATGAACGTGGCGACCAGGGGACGTCGCGCTGGATTCCATCTAACTGTCGGCGGCCAGGTCAAAGCCGCCAGTCGCTCCTACAAGGGCGGCGCAATATATTGACCGCTCCGTCGGCAGCCCGGACACCGGTATGCAAATAAGCCAATGCGCGGTCACGCCAGCAGCCCACGCAGATACCGGTCGAGCCGTCGAGTGGATGCTATCAAACAAAAGCTGTCAGGCGGTCACCGCGCGTAGACGGGGCACCGGCTGAACCAACGTTTTGTAGACACTGACATAATCCTCGGCCATGCGGCGCGCGCTGAAGCGACGATCGAACGTGGCGCGTACCCGGGTGCGATCGAGCGTATGGAGTTTGTCCATTGCGGCAGCAGCAGTGCCGATATCGTTGACGATAAACCCGGTCACGCCATTGTCGATCACCTCGGGCACCGCGCCGCAGTTAAAGGCGACCACCGGAGTGCCGCAGGCCATAGCCTCAATCATCACCAGGCCGAACGGCTCGGGCCAGTCGATCGGGAAGATCAGCGCGTGCGCACCGGACAGGAAGTCGGGCTTTTGCACATCATTGATTTCGCCGATGAACTCGACATCCGAGTTGTCGCGGATCAACGGCCTGATCTGCGTGTCGTAGTATTCCTTGTCGGCATTATCGATCTTGGCGGCGATCTTCAGCTTGATCCCGGCGCGGCCAGCGATGCGGATCGCCCGGTCGACACCCTTCTCGGGCGAGACCCGGCCGAGGAAGGCGGCGTATTCCTGCTTGACCGGGCGCGGGGTCAGCAGCTCCGCCGGCGTGCCATGCAGCACCGTGCGAATCCAGTTCAGATTTGGAATTGGCTGGCGCTGACTGTTAGAGATGGAAACGAACGGCGCGTCCGTGAACATGCCGTAGGTCTCGGCGAATTCCGGCAGGTCGAGGCGTCCGTGCAGCGTGGTTACGAATGGCACTCTTTGACGGCTGAACAACGACAATGGGAAATAGTCGATGTGAAAGTGCAGCACATCGAATTCGTCCTTCCGGCGGTAGATCAATTCTACCATACGATTGTAGATCGCGATCCAATCTTTGACGCTGGGATCAAGGCGCAGCGCCCGCCTGCGCACCGGCGCCAGCATTGCGGAAGTGACTAAATCGCCGCTGGCGAACAACGTGACATCATGGCCCATCGCGACTAGTTCCTCGGTCAGCGAAGAGACCACTCTTTCGGTGCCGCCATACAACTTAGGTGGAACCGCCTCGAACAAAGGCGATATCTGAGCAATACGCATGAAGAAGTTGCCCCAAATCAACCGTAATTATATTTGCAGAATACGCTCTTGTTTCTGCAACGTCAGCACATAGACTGTGGTTGACTCCAGATAAAGGGCGCGTCTATCAATTATAAGTTATAGCCTTTGAATGTGGCAAAATGTCGGCGTGTTGCAGCAGAAGCCTGGAAGAATTGTTTTGGGTAAAAATATGCCGAATGGCCGACCCGGCGGTGCGGCGTGCGGCGACTGCGCCGATGCCAAGGCTGCAACGCCGAGCCGAAGCCGACGTCTGAGGTAAGCAGATTAACAAGCCTATGCGGTTCGGGTCCGCGGTCTTATCCCGAAGACAGGAGCCATCGCCGTGATGGGTAATATCGACATGGGCCGCTTACCAATGGGGCGCCTCGCTCGGGCGTCGACCCCGCGTCATGGCAACTTTCCAGCCCTGCGCGGCCGGCCTCTGGCGTTTCTGTTCGGCTACGTCCGCTACCATCCAGTGGGCCATCTGACGGTGTTGCTGTCGGTGATTGTCGCGGTGGCATGTGGCGTGTTCACCCAATACGGCATGAAGCACCTGATCGACGTCGTCTCGGCCGGCCGCGATGCGCCAGCCGATCGGGTCTGGAGCGCCTTCGCAGTGTTATGTGGACTGGTCGCGACGGACAACCTGGCGTGGCGCATCGGCAGCTACGCAGCTCATCGCACCTTCGTCGCGGTCACCGGCGACATCAGACGCGATCTGTTCCAGCATCTGTCCGGCCACTCGCCCCGCTACTTCGGCGAGCGGCTGCCGGGTAGCCTCGCCGGCCGGATCAGCGCCGCCGCCAACGCGGCCTTCACGATCGAGAACACCGGCTCCTGGAACGTCATACCACCGGCCATCGCGCTGACCCTGGCCATCGGCTTGATCGGCTCCGTCAACCTGCTGCTTGCCGCCACCTTGACGATCATTTCGGCGATATTGGGCGCGCTGGTCTACGCCCTCGCCCGGCGCGGTTCCAGCCGGCACCGCGACTATGCCGGCAAGGCCGCCGCGGTGGAGGGCGAACTGGTCGACGTTATCAGCAACTTCAATGTCGTCAGGGCGTTTGGTGCGACGCTGCGGGAGCAGGCAAGGTTCGGCGCCACGATGGCGACCGAAATGGCTGCGCGCCGGCACAGCCTATATTATCTGGAGCATATAAGACTGGTGCACGCCGTGCTGACCGCGCTGCTCACCGCCGGCGTGGTCGCCTGGGGCATCATGCTGTGGCAGAGTGGCCGGGCCAGCGTCGGCGATCTGGTGCTGATCACCGCCCTCGCCCTCGGCATTCTCCACGGCACCCGCGACCTTGCCGTCGCGCTGGTCGACCTCACCCAGCACGTGGCTCGCCTTGAAGAAGGCATTGGCGCCTTGCTGACGACGCACGAACTTGCCGACCGCGCCGATGCGCGGGCGCTGCCGGTAGGTCCCGGCAGGGTGACGTTCGAAGAGGTCCGCTTTGCCTATCCCGACCGTCCGGCGGTGCTGCGCGACTTCAACCTGTCGATCGCGCCAGGCGAGCGCGTCGGTCTGGTCGGCTATTCCGGCGCCGGCAAGTCTACCGTGCTCGCGTTGCTGCAACGCTTTTACGAAGTCGGCGGCGGCCGTATCACGATAGACGGCCACGACATCGACGGCGTGACCCAGGAAAGTCTTCGCCACGTCATGGCAATCGTGCCGCAGGACATCTCGCTGTTCCACCGGACCGTCATGGACAACATCCGCTACGCACGCCCGGATGCGACCGAGCAGGACGTACTGACAGCCGCAGAAGTGGCACATTGCCGCGAGTTCATCGAGGCACTGCCGGATGGCTTCATAACCTTGGTCGGCGACCGCGGGATCAAATTATCCGGCGGTCAGCGGCAACGCCTGGCAATTGCCCGGGCGTTGCTGAAGAACGCGCCGATCTTGCTGCTGGACGAGGCCACCAGTGCGCTCGACACCGAGTTTGAACAGGCAATCCAGGATGCGTTGGACCGGCTGATGGCCGGACGCACGGTGATTGCCATCGCGCACCGGCTATCCACGCTGCAAAGTTTTGACCGTATCATCGTGATGGACAATGGCCGTATCGTCGACGACGGATCTCCGGCGACTTTGGCGGCTCGGCCTGGCCCATACCGTGACCTGCTGCGCAAGCAGCACATGAACCCGATCGAGGCAGCCGCCGCGTAGCACGCCGGCTCGGCAATTTCCGCGGTATCCGCCGGCATCGCCCGCGTGTTCGTGGGACCTTAGCGTCGTTTCATGACCATCCCAGCGACTTACCCTACGATATTTTGCATGGGCCGGTCGAAGAATATATTGACGCGTAATCCTGCCCAGGTGGCACGGCAGCCGGACAAAGCAAGGAGAAGGAGACAAGCCATGAGCATCACCATCACCGACCTCACCCCCGGCTTCGCGGGGGAGGTCTCCGGCATCGACATCACGCAGCCTCTGACCCGCGTCCAGGTCGCTGCGCTCGAGGCCGGCATGGATCGCTATGCGGTGCTGGTCTACCACGACCAGAGACTATCCGATGAACAGCAGCAGGCGTTCAGCCGGAACTTTGGTCCGCTGGAAGCCACTGCTGGAGGCAATGTGACGAAGCCCGAAGATCGCCGCCTCGACCCGGGCATGGCTGACGTCTCCAACCTTGGCGCCGACCACAAGCCGCTGCCGCGTGATGATCGTCGCCGGCTGTTCAACCTGGGAAATCGGTTGTGGCACTCCGACAGCTCCTTCCGCGCCATCCCGGCGAAATATTCGCTGCTGTCGGGACGCATCGTCGTGGACAACGGCGGCCGCACCGAATTCGCCGACATGCGTGCCGCCTACGATGCGCTGGATGATGCGACGAAAGTCGAGGTCGAGGACCTGATCTGCGAGCATTCGCTGATCTATTCGCGTGGCACGCTGGGTTTCACCGAGTTGTCCGAGGCCGAGAAGAAGATGTTTGCCCCGGTGCGCCAGCGGCTGGTGCGGACCCATCCGGTAACCGGACGCAAGTCGCTGTATCTGTCCTCCCATATCGGCACGATCGTCGGCTGGCCGGTGCCCGAAGCACGTGCCTTCATCCGCGACCTGACCGAACATGCGACCCAGCCCCAATTCACGTACGCACACAAGTGGCGGCAGTTCGACCTGGTGATGTGGGATAACCGCACCACGATGCATCGGGTCCGGCGGTTCGATGAGACCCAGGTGCGTGATGTGCGCCGCACGACAGTGGCTGGTGATAGCATGACAGTAGAGCAACTGGCGGCATGACCGCCGTGGTCGGCTCGGGGGGCAGCGTCGTCGGCGCATCCTGATGAGGTTGCGAGCCGCGCAGCCACCTTCTGGCCGCAAGCCCTGTCATTGGAAGCCGTAAGCACATCAATGTCATTTCGCGCGGCGCCGGCGGCCCGGCACGATCTGCCTTCCGTCGCCGCTCGATCGACGATCTTCAAGGGGATCAATAATCCCTGCCGCAACGTCAGTCTCTGGGAGTGTATCCATGGCTTCGACCCTGACCCCTGCCGGCCTCGCCGCCTCGCCCGACCTGGAACGGGAAACGATGAGGCGGGTGGCCCGCCGCCTGATCCCGATTCTCATGGCGAGCTATTTCGCCGCCTATCTCGACCGGGTCAACGTCGGTTTCGCCGCCCTGACCATGAACAAGGCGCTCGGCTTTTCAGCGGAGGTCTTCGGCATCGGCAGCGGTATCTTCTTCCTGGGTTACTTCCTGTTCGAGATCCCCAGCAACGTGATCCTGTCCAAGGTCGGGGCGAGGAAATGGATTGCCCGGATCCTACTCACCTGGGGCGTTATTTCCGGGGCGACTGCCTTCGTCACCGGCGCTTGGTCATTCCTCGGCATCCGTTTTCTGCTCGGTCTTGCCGAAGCCGGCTTCTATCCCGGGATCATCCTCTATCTGACTTGGTGGTTTCCGTCGTCCTACCGCTCGCGGATCATCGGCATTTTCATGACCGCGATCCCGATCTCGATCGTCACAGGCTCCCTGGTATCCAGCCAGATCCTGCGGCTGGGCGCGTGGGGCGGGCTGGACGGATGGCAATGGCTGTTCATCCTGGAAGCCGTTCCGGCGATCGTCTTCGGCTTCGTCGTAATGTTCTTCCTGACCGATGGGCCGGAACAGGCACATTGGCTGCAACCGGAGCAGCGGGACTGGCTCATCCGCCGCCTGGCAGCCGAGCGCAGCCAGCGTGAAGCGATCCACGATTACTCGTTCGGCGAGACGATGCGCAACGGCCGCGTCTGGCTGCTCACCCTGGTGTATTTTGGTCAGAACGTGACAGGATATGGGCTGGTTATCTTCTTGCCGCAGATCGTCAGCCGTTTCGGTGTCGGCGTCGGCATGAACGGCCTGATCAGTGCCCTGCCGTTTGCCGCCGGCGCGGTCGCCATGGTGCTGTGGGGTTTGCATTCGGACCGCACCGGCGAGCGCCCCTTGCATGCCGCGGCCGCGTGCTTCGTGAACTTTGCCGGGCTGGCCGTGTGTATCTTCCTGCACGATCCGGTGCTGACAATGATCGCGATCATCGTGGCGCAAATGGGCAGTGCAGCGATTGCCCCAACGTTCTGGACGTTGCCGACCGCTATGCTGTCGGGCACCGCCGCGGCGGGCGGTATCGCGCTGATCAACGCGGTGGGCAATCTCGGCGGGTTCCTCGGGCCGTTCATGATGGGCAGCATCCGGGATGCGACCGGCAGCTTCACGATCGGACTGCTGTCCATCTCCATGGGCGCTTTGGTCTCCAGCATCGTGCTCGTCACACTTGGACATGACCGGCGCCTGGAGGAGGTGCCGGATTCGACCGGAGATTCCTACCGCGCGGCCGAGTAGATGCACGGCTAAGCGACGTCGGGCGGCCGGTCAGCGGCGGTGCATTGAGATGGTTCAGCGGCAAGCACCTCCAGGCCTGCCCGCGCCGGCTGCCACCAGCCCGGCCAATCCCGTCGGGTTCATGCTGTCGGCCATGCCGGAGGGGACGACAATGGTCATGCCGCGTTCCTTGGTTGCTTCATAAACCAAATTCATGGCGCGCAACTGCAAAGCAGCCGCTGATTTCGCGTAGATATCGGCAGCATCGACAAAGGTCTGGGCAATCTGCCGTTCGGACGACCCGAGTATGATCCTCGCCTCCCTTTCCCGTTCGGCCTGCGCCCGGCGGCTCATCGCGTCCTGCAAGCCGGCCGGGATGGCAACGTCGCGGATTTCCACCGTGATAACCGCGACGCCCCATTCCACTGTCTTCGAGCCGATCTCCGCCCGCAGCAACTCATCGGCCTTTTTGCGTTCCGAAAGCAGGTCGGCGAGCTCGGTCGCGCCGATCATCTCCCGTAGGGAGGTTTGCGAAACCTGGCTGATCGCCTCGCGGTAGTTGGCGATTTCCAGCGCGGCCCGTTCGGTATCGTGCACCTGCCAGAAGATGATCGCGTCGACGTTCACTGGCACGGTGTCGCGGGTCAATGTTCGCTCGGCATTGAAGGCAGTGGTCTGAATACGCTGATCTATCGCCGTGGCCACGGTATCGACAAAAGGGATGATCACGAACAGACCCGGCCCGCGAATGCCTTGCAGCCTGCCGAGGCGAAGCACGATCATGCGCTCCCACTGGTTGGCGATGATCAGACACCTGGGGATGATGATCGCGAGCACCGCCAGGATGAATGCAACGGCATAAGCCGCGGGTTTCATCCAGTAATAGCCGGCGCCGGCACTGCATACAGCGATCAGCAGCAAAATCGAAGACAGCAGCACTGCAAATGCATTGGCTCCGCGCCCCATAAGTAGGTCTTTCATCGTTGATCCTCCTTTTGTTGCTCTATCATGATGATGTGTCGCGCGAGATCGAGCGGGCTGAGCCCGCTGGCTTTCGCGGATGCAATGCTACGATGGGCAAGGTCGTCGAGACGGTGTGCCAGCGCCGGTGCATTGGCCGGCGGAGGTGCCTCGGCCACGAACGTACCGCGCGCCGGCTGAATTGTGATGGCACCGGTTCTGGCCAACGCGTCGTAGGCATGGCGGACCGTGTTGAGGTCAATCCGAAGCGCAACGGCGACTTGCCGCATGGTGGGCATCTTCTCACCCGGCTTGATCGTCCCCGCGCCGATAGCCCTGAGCACCTGGTCTCGGATCTGCACATAGATGGGGACCCCGGATGGCTCGATATGCAGCGAATTCAACATCTGTAGGTCTGTATGATAACATTCATACACTGACACCGATCGCAGGCCTGGTCAACCGGGCATTTGACCCGACCTTGCGACACTTCGGCCGCCGCCGAACCATCACCGGATGCTCCAGGCAGCGCAGCGCGCTATGCTGCCGGCCATGAGCGACATCTCACGCATGACCGGCATTGCCGCGCTGCTTGGTGATCCGGCGCGGGCCAACATGCTGACCGTGCTGATGGACGGGCGAGCGCTGACCGCGAAGGAGCTCGCCTTCGCCGCTCACGTGTCACCGCAGACCACCAGCGGACATCTGGCCAAACTGACCCAGGCCGGCTTGCTGACGCTGGACCGGCAGGGCCGTCATCGCTACTTCCGCCTCGCCTCGCCGCTGGTCGGCCAGATGCTGGAAAGCGTCATGGCGGTTGCCGGGCCGGACCCCTCGCCGGCACCACCCTGGCGCGGTAGCGAAGCACTGCGCACTGCCCGGACTTGCTACGATCACTTGGCCGGCCGCCTCGGCGTTGCGCTCGCGGATGCCCTAACCACAGCCGGCCACGTCACCCTGTCCGCCGACGGCGGGGAGGTTACGCCGTCCGGGCATGCCTTCCTGCACGATTTCGGCGCCGAACCGGCCGGCGGCAAGCGCGTGTTCTGTCGCCCGTGCCTGGACTGGAGCGAACGCCGGCCACACATTGCCGGCCGGCTGGGCGCGGCCCTTGCGGCACGCTGTCTGGACCTCGGCTGGATAGAGCGGCAGCGCAACTCTCGCGCTGTTACCATTACGGCGCGCGGCCAGAACGGCTTCGCCGGCACTTTCGGCATCGCACTTCAAAGTTGATCCGGAGAGAATTGGGGGGCTTCTGTTGCCCGGTGCCCCCCGAACCGCGCTTATCGCTTATGCAGCGACAGCGAGCGCCTCATTGTCATTGGCACTTGTCATACGGCCCGATAACGGCGGAACCATGCCGGGCAAAAGATGAGTCTTTACCACGCGTGTCGAGCCTGTTTCGCCCCCATAAGTCCCGTCCAGTCGGTCAAACCGTCCGGGATGAATGGTGGAGGCGCCGGGCACTGCCCCCGGGTCCACAACGATTATTCCACGCACCGTTTATCACCATAGCCTGCAAGCAGGCGATGCAGATCTAGGCGCTTGGTCACAGCCAATCAAGCCCCGCGTCAGCAGTTCTAACTGTCCCCCGTCCGGTCGCTTTCTCATCCTGTGAGTTGCGCTTCGATGTTGGGAGGGGGCTTTGAAGCGATCAGGGTTTGCATGAGGGTTTTCCAGTCTGGGAAGACCAGGTAGGCGGTGATGGTCCTGATGTGCTCGAAGAAGCGGGTTCGGGCTGTTTTGGCTGTCCTGGCGTTGATCCAGAGCTGTTCGAGGCAGTCGCAGACCGTATGGATCGCGAACGCCAGGAGGTTCATCGCGGCGAACATCATGGCGAGGTTCTGCTTGCCATGTCCAAAGTTGTGTTCGAGGTGATAGCCGTTGGACTTGAGGACATTGAAGCTTTCGTTCTCGATCTTCCACCTGGCCCTGGCGCAGGCCACAAGTTCGGCGACGGTTTCGGTTGTGACGGGTAGTGAGGTCACGAAGGCGCTGTTGTAAGTGAGCTTGCCGTTGGCGCCCGTGATGGTGACGCCGATCCAGTTGACGAGCCGGGCGTCCTTGCCGTCGCGCAGCGGCGCCCCGTCAAACCAGCGATAACGGTAGGTCAGGCGCTTGCCGCCAGCTTTCTGCGTGATCGTTCGCTCGTTGCAGGGCGCGCCCTGCATGAAGTCGTACAAGGCCTTGTGCGACGCCGGCTTGGCGGTCAGCAGAAAGTCGCCCCCGGTCGCCGCGATGGCCGCGGCGATCGGCTGGCAGGCGAACAGGTCGTCGCCGAGATAGATCGGCCGCAGATGCTTCACGCGCTCGCCGTGGATGGCAAGCCAGCGCTTGGCGGCATTGCGTTCGCAATCCTGCTTTTCCGCGCCATCCTGGGGCGCGATGAACGCCGGCATCAGCGGCAACGCCATCGCATGACCAGGGGCGACGAGCGTCGCGGCCAGCATGGAATGGTAGCTCTCACGTTGGCCGTTGGCGCGGCGGCGGGTCAGGCACCGCGGGCAGCCAAGCGTCTGCGAGCAGAAGTACTCCGTGCCGTCGAGCGCGATCAGCACACCTTTGCCAAGCCCTTGGAAGGCGCCCAGCCCGCCGCGCCGATGCAGCACATCGAGGACCTGATCGAAGGCCGGCTGCAGGGCCGAGGGATGCACCGGATCGAGCATGCACCGGATGTGATTGTCGCTCGGGATCGCCGCCATGCCGAACAGGCTGTGGCAGTTCGACGTCTTGCGCCCCTCCTCCAGCCCCCGCTGATCGGACAGGAACAACTCGCTCTGCATGAAAAACAGCGAAAAGCCCGACAGGCCAATATCCGTCATGCTGTAGCTCACGTCGCCGCGCCGCTTGTCAGGAAAATGCGCGCAAGCCGATCGCACGCCACCCAAAAGGCTATCAAGAATGTCCATGCAGGCTTCAATCATACCTCAAGCCAGAGCGAAACCCACAAGCCTCAATGGCCATTTAGAATTGCTGGGGTGCAACAGCGGCTCGGACCAGGACAGCCACCCGTGCTAACATACGCACCATGACCAAGAAGCAGACCAGGTCGGCCGCTGGCTTCTCGCCCAGTGAGCGGGACTATATCCGCCGTGAGCTCGACATGTTCTTTTCGACGCTGCCGAGTGTGGCCGAAGGCTTTCCGCTGAAGATTTAGCGCGGCGGGGCTTGCCGAACTGCGTAGGATGATGGCGGACCGCCGCTTCGCCAACTCGAAGAAGTTCGCTCACGTCCGCGAGGAGCTCGGCATCAACGTGGTCGCTTGATCCGAAGCGCCTACCAAAATGCTGCTGCCTTGGTCGGGAAGCACCGGTTAGAGAACGACACGATGAACAGCTGCGTGTATCGTCTGACACGAAGGATTGTCCTATCGAGGCCTGCTGCACCGCCTGGGCTGGGGAGGCTATTCCTCTGCCAGATGCTCCTCCAGGTTGGTCCGCGCCGTCTCGGCCTCCTCGTCCAGAGGAGCCGGCTCTTGCATCGCGACCCCGGGCGGCACCGCATCACCCGGATCGATGTCACGGCTCGTCCTCTTGCCGCCACTGGGCTTGGTCTGCTTTGGCGTGAGTTTGGCGGCCGCAGGCTGTGACGCCACACTCTGTTCGAGCTGCGCGACCTGATCTTCCAGTTCAGCAATCCGAGCCGCGGCCGTCTTTGCAGCACGCTTAGCCTCGCGGTTCTTCGCACGAAGTGCGGCAACGGTGCTCTCAAGCTTCTCCACCTCGGCACGAAGGTCATCCTTGTTGCGTTTCGGAGCGACCGGCACGGCAACAGGTGCTCGCTCGCGAGCAGCGGCGGCCTATTGATTTCGACCGGGGTCTTTGCAGCAGCCATTGGCGAACGGCCTGCTTGACGTCCAGTGGCCGCAGACTTCGTGGTCTTGGTTGCTTTGGCGGCTCGCGCCATGGTTCTCAACTCCTGTATCGACAAGACGGGAAGTGGCCTTCAGGATGGATCTTCGCGTCATCTTTCTCCTCCGTGCGTCAGTCTCATGCCCAAGATAGATCTTGGTGATGCGTGACCAGTAGAGAACAACTCTCGTCAAATAGCGCGACCTTGTGACCTAGCTCACAGAATAAAACGGAGCGCTCGACTATCATATCGCGCAACAATACGATCATTCCCAATGTCATGGATCTACAAGTCTGCAGACAATTCCAGAGAATGTTCAATGCCCGCTCTTCAGAGCTCAGCCAGACCTGCGTCCAATGAGATCGAGACGCCGCCCGGCCCCGGCGGCATCCTAGCCGGCCTGCTGGCCGAGCAACGTGTGCCGGCAGCAGCGGCTCGGATCGGCGCATGGATCGGCGCTGTCGTCGGCCGCCCCATTCGCATCGCTGGCAAGGTCCTCGTTGCGCGTCACGATCAGGTCATGGAAACGCTGTCCCGCGACTTGGATTTTCGCATTGCGCCAATCAATGAAGCCCGCATCGATGCGGTCAACGGTCCGTTCATCCTAGGGATGGATCGCGGCGCAACGCTGGTGCACGAAAGACGAGCCCTCTACAGCGCGCTGTCCAAAGTGGATCTCGCGGCGCTACGATCCACCATCGCCGAATGCGCAAATACGCTCATCGGCGCGGCTGGTCAGGACATTGACGTGGTCAACGGCTATGCCCGCCTCGTCGCCGCTCATACCGCTCGCAACTTATTCGGCGTCACCGATGGCGACAACAAGCTGTTCATGGACGTCGCCCGCGTGATCTTCGCTCATGTCTTCCTCAACATCGCCGGAGACAAGCAGGTCGAGGCCCGCGCGCTTAAGGCCTCGGTTTTCCTGCACGAATGGCTCGCCACCGAGATCGCCCGCCGCCGGGCGCAAAGCGAATTCGGATCAGACATGATGGGTATGTTGCTACGCGACGGGCAACTCGACGACGACGGCATCCGCCGCACCCTCGGCGGTCTGCTCGTCGGTGCCATCGACACCACGGCAAGCTCAGTCACCAAAATTGTCGCCATGATCGGTCGTGACACGGTTTTCGCCAACAAAATCGCCGCCGATGCGGATAATGAAGTCCGCCTCGCCGGCTGGTGCCGCGAAGGTCTGCGCCGCTGGCCGCACAACCCCATCCTGCTGCGCCAGGCCGACACCGACACCGTCCTGGCTGGCACCAAAATCAGCAAGGGCGATCAGGTCCTGCTCTGGATCCAGGCCGCCATGCGTGACCCGACCATGTTTCCCAATCCCAACACATGGCTGCCGGATCGCCCCGCCCAGGCCTATCTGCATTTTGGCGGCGGTGTGCATCCCTGCGCCGGTCGCCTCGTCAACGACTTCCAGATCCCGCTCCTCGTCGGCGCCCTCGTCCGCCGCGGCATCAAGTCCGTTGGTCGTGTCAGTTGGGCAGGGCCGTTCCCCGACCACATGACCCTCACGTTCCGGTAGTGATCACATGACTCAGGCCCTCGTCACGGTCATCTCTCCGCTGGACCCGGACCAGGTCCCGGATGCCGAGCAAATGATCGACGCGCTCGGCAACCCGGCCCGCGCCGATGTCGCGGCGGCGCTCGATCGCCTGGACGCAGAAGTCAGGCACCCATTTCGTCAGCCTCCACGCCGTCCCGTCCTGCGATGGCGCCCGCGCCTACGTCGTGCTCGAACTGTCCGCCGACGGCTCCGAAGACGCAGCCATCCGCCGCCTCACGACCGCGATCGGCGATCATTTGCACCCGATCTTCCTGATGGCGAGCGACTGGACTTCCGGCCGCTCCTTGCCGGACTACCTGCTGAGCCATCGCGTCTCCGTCGGCGGCGGCTGGCTCTCCAATCCCGGCGCGGTCTTCTCCGGCACACCCAGCTTTACCGTCGGGCGAATCCGCCTCGAGGCATTGCTCGCCGATCGCATCGGTCTCCTGCTGGCAGCGCAGGGCAAGGACCTGAGCGCGCTGCAACGCGTCGACGATGTCCGCCGGCACCTCGCCGCGGATCCGTCGTTAAGCCCGTGCCTGCAGCCCGCCGCGGCCGAAGCGTCAAACAATTGCCTGTCTACGCTGAACTTCGTCGTCCGGCTGATCACCGAGTTCGCCACAACCTATTTGTGGCCCGTAGGCGTCCTTCTTCTGGCGTGGGCAGCGTTCTCGGTCTGGCTGGCCGCGGTGGACAGCAGCGGATTTATTGGCTTCCTCTGGAACTCTGGCGGCTGGTTCCTCAGCGGCGTGCTCTGGGTCCTCATCGTGCTGCTGGCGATCGCAGGATTCGGCTATCTCTCCTTTCGCAAGGCCGAGGCATCCGACTGGCTGGAAGAACGCACCGCCGATCATAGGATGCTGCGCGCGATGTTCGATCGCGAGAACCGGCTGACGCAGAACCACATGATTTCGGTCACCCAGCGAAAGCCAGGCCTTCTGCGCAAGTTCACCTCCCGGCTGGTGTTCTGGGCCGTGACCCGTTTCGTAAGTTATCAATACCAGCCCGGCTTCCTCAGCGATATCGGCACCATCCATTTTGCGCGCTGGGTCACGCCGCCGGGGTCGCCCGACGTCTTGTTCTTCTCCAACTACGACGGCAGTTGGGAAAGCTATTTGGAAGACTTCATCACGCGCGCTCATGCTGGGCTGACCGGTGTCTGGTCGAACTCCATTGGCTTTCCACGCACAGTCAACCTGATCCAGCAAGGCGCTACCGACGGTGAACGTTTCAAACGCTTCGCACGCCATAGCATGCGGCCGACCCTGTTCTGGTACAGCGCCTACCCCGCCTTAAGCACCAGCGACATCCGCACCAACGCTGATATCCGTCGCGGTCTCTCGGGTATATGACCGAGGACGAGGCGACGCAATGGCTCGCTCTGTTCGGCTCGGCCCCACGTCCAAGCTTCAAGCTCGTTACCAGCGAAATCCAAAGCCTGGTATTCGGCGGCCTGAAATTCATGCCGTTCGGCACCTGTCTGATCATGTCGTTGCCGCCTGATACCGCGAAGGCACGAGCTTGGTTGCGTGACATCGCCCGCCACGTCGCCTTCAACGATGGACGCCGTCTTGGCGCGCCAGCAATCGTAACGCTCTCTCTGGGCGCACCCGGACTGGCCCGCCTCGGTCTGCCAGAGGAGGGCCTGCGCACCTTTCCGTTTGCCTTCCAGGAAGGCATGGTCACCGACGCACGTGCCCGCATCCTCGGCGATGTGCGCGGCAATGCCAAAGACAACTGGTGGTGGGGAACATCCCAGCCGGACGCGGCATTGCTGGTGTATGGACGAACCGCTGAGGCGGTTGCCGAACTGCAAGCCAAACTGGACGCCATCGCCGTCCAGTACGGCGCGACCTGCATCAGGAACCATCCCGCTGAAAGAGATTACCGCCGACAAGCGGGAAGCGTTCGGCTTCGTCGATGGCATCTCTCAGCCAGTGATCCGTGGAACTTATAAGGCGCTGCACGCCCGCGACAGCATCCACGTGGTCGAGCCCGGGGAATTCGTGCTGGGCTATCCAGACAACCGCGACAATCTGCCGCCCGGCCCGACACTGCCGGCCCTCGCCGACAGTGCCAACATGCTTCCTCTCGTCGGCGACCCGGCCGGCTTCAACACCGCCCTGGTCGAGGCACCGCGGGATCTGGGTTGCAACGGCACCTTCCTGGTCATCCGACAACTCGAGCAGGATCCTAAGGCATTCGAAGACTATTGCAGATCAGAAGCAGACCACCTGAAGCACCGCCTGCCGCCGCCTTACGAGATAACCCCAGACTTCATCGCCGCGAAGCTGATTGGGCGCTGGCAAGATGGCTCCTCTCTGGTCCGCCACCCCTACAACTCGCACGCTGGTCGAGAAGGCCAAGGAAAAGCGGCAACGAACCCACGACGCCCCCCTCGCCATCCCTGCGTCGGCTCCCCAGCCTGAACCCGTCCCACCCGACACCCATGAAGCCAAGGTGCAGACCCACCCCGACAATGCGTTTCTGTTCGGCGCCGAGGACCCGGAAGCGCTGCGCTGCCCATTCGCCTCGCATATCCGCCGAGCCAATCCGCGCGACAGCCTCGATCCGGGATCGCAAGACCAAATTGACATCAGCAATCGTCATCGCATTATCCGCGTCGGCCGCCAGTATGTACCCCAGGACGATCAGAAACCGGGCCTGCTGTTCATGTGCCTGAACGGCGACATCGAGCGCCAGTTCGAGTTCGTCCAGCAGACCTGGGTCCTGAGCCCGACCTTTCATGGCCTCTCTCGCGAGAAAGACCCACTGCTCGGTGACGGCGAGACCAACGAGTGCGGCTTCACCATCCCCAGCCGCGACGGACCGATGCGGCTGTCACAAGTGCCTCGCTTCATCACCACCCGCGGCGGCGGCTACTTCTTCATCCCAGGCAAACGCCTCATCGACTATCTGAGTGCACCGTGATGGCCGCCAGGACGGCACCGCTACGCATGCTGACATTCGCGCCGATGATCGACAGCGAGTTCTCCCGCTTGTTGTTGACCTATTATGCTGTTCCCTATCAGGAAGAGCGCCATCTGTTCGGGCTCGCATCGGTCCTGGCATTGCGGCACGGAGGCACAGGACAGATCCCTCTGACCTATGGCGACGGCAAGCATCTGACCGGCCCGCGTGCCATCGTCGACTGCTACGACCCAGCGTGCCCCGCCGAACGCAGGCTAATCCCACCTGGGCAGCCGATCGCCACGCACGTGGAGGCGGACTTAAACCGCTTCAATGGCCTGCTCGCGACCGAGACCGCGGTGTTTGCCTATTTCCACCTGCTGCCGCACCCTGACATCATGATGAGCCCGTTCAGCCAGGGCCTTCCGAACGCCGAGGCGAAAGCGTTGCGCGCCTGGGCCTACGCGCCGATGCGCCGGCTGCTCTCTCTGCTGCTGCGCCTCAGTCCGTCCCGAGCCGCCGATGCCCTGGTCAGGATCCGATCCGCCTTCGACTACACCGACCGCATCGTGGCCGATGGTCGGCGCTACATAGCCGGCTCAACCGTGACGCTCGGCGATTTTGCTCTTGCCTCGGCCGTTGCGCCGCTGCTGCAACCTCTCGGCTACGGCGCGCCGATGCCGCCACCCGAAGCGATGCCCTCCGCCCTTGCTTCGGTAACCGCGGAGTTGCGTGCCCGGCCAACCGCAACCCTCGTGCAGCGCATCTACGCCGATCACCCGCCGCATCGCTAGCAGCACCGGAGACGGTTGACGATGGAAATAGTGTTCAGCCCGCAAAAAATTGCCTTCGCAGGGGACACCTCAGGTCCCAATCCCTGCTTGCCGGGCGTCGCTGTCAAGCGGCATGGCATCGCCCGTAACAACGTGCTGTGGTAAGATCGACCTTAGGTGGAGGGGCTCCCTTACGCATCGGCGACGCGATCGGAGATAGCCGGCCATGGCTGGTTGGTCACGGCTTACGTGCCGCAATAAGGCGAATACAGAGCGCGCGACATAGGAGGACACCTCGATGGAGACGCAAGATCTTCTAACGGCTGTCGAACGCATCCGGCCGCTGATCCAGGAGCACGCCCCGCGTGCCGAGGCGGATCGGCACCTGTCAGGCACTGTATATGATGCAATGCACCAAGCAGGCCTATTCGCAATGATGGCGCCGAAGTCGCGCGGCGGTTATGAAATGCACCCAGTGGACTGCATGAAAGTCTGGGAGGCCATCGCGCGGATTGATCCGGCCGCCGCATGGAACCTGGAGATGAACCAGGCGATTGCCTGCTACGTCGCTTGGCTACCTGCCGCCGGAGTGGACGCTATATTCCGCAACGGCATACCAACAATTGCGGGGGCGCTTAATCCCCCTGGCAGTGCAATTCGTGTGGACAGTGGATGGCGCATTACCGGGCAGGTCCCATTCGGCAGCGGCTGTCAACACGCTCAGTGGCTGGTATTACCCTTTGTCGAGATGGACGGCGATCAGCCGCGTGTCGATCCCGAGACGGGGCGGCCGACGCCGTTTGGAGCCTTCTTTCCCCGCGCTGACGCCGAGATCCTCGACACGTGGCACACCTTGGGAATGCGCGGCACCGGATCGACAGATTACCGTGTGCGCGATCTTTTTGTCCCGGATCAGCTGATAGCACCGGTATGCCCCCTCAGCCGCCCAGCGCCGGGCTTCGAGGGTCCATTGTATCGGATGTGGCCCCTGTCATCGCTGCTCGGCGAGTCGATGGTGTCGGTCGGCGTCGCAACGGCAGCAGTAGATTCGGCTGTGCAAGTTTGTAAGATGAAAACGCCGGCGTACAACGCTACGCCATTGCGCGAGCAGCAATTGGCGCAATTTCAGCTCGGGAAAGCCAGGTCTCGCGTGGAAGCAGCGCGTGACACACTTTTTTGCTCTACCGAGACCGCCTTTAATGATGTCGCAGATAGCGGTCGTCTGCTGTCGAGTGAGTCAAAAATCCGCATACAACTCGCGGCATGCTTTGCGGCAGAGGCTTGTGCTGAAGCCGTGCGCCTGGTTAATGATGCGGTTGGCACATCATCGATCCGCACGGAAGTGCCGTTCGAACGGCACTTCCGCGACACCCATGTGTTGCTACAGCATTCGGACAAATCTAGTGCGCGATACAGCTCAGCCGGTCGTCTGATGCTCGGGCTGGAGAATGACTGGGTGTGGCTTAGCTTCTGAGAAGCCCAGCAGATCGGAAGAAAGCAGTGTTCGTTTCTACAACGCAAGACCGGATAACCGCCGATTTTGACAAGCCGGCCGCCTAGTCGGGGCACCCGCGGCGCGCGGAATGTCGCGGCCACGAGGCAGTCAGTAGTTCCCGCCTCCTACAGATCATCCGTCCCTGGCGTCGCAGGCCCTGTGGAGGCCACCTGCAGGCTGATCCACGCCGCTAGAACTCATACTCGGGCCCGTCGATATAGCGGAACCGCTCCAGCGCATCCGCGCGCAAGGTGAAGCCAAGCCCCGCCCGGTCAGGGGCATGCACCGTACCGTCCGGGCGGATGTCGAACGGCTCGTTGAACAGGTCCCACATCATCGGCATGTAGCCTTGCGTGACCTCGAGGATGTGGCAGTTGGCGGCCGCCATCGCGACGTGGATGCTGGCCGCGAACAGCACGCCACTGCCCCAGGCATGCGGCGCGAGACGCACACCGTGCGCCGAGGCCAGCGCCGCGATGCGCCGGATTTCCGTCATGCCGCCGGCGCGGGCGACGTCTGGTTGTGCGATATCAAGAGCCCGGCGCTCAAGCAGATCCTGGAAGTCGAACCGCGTGAACTCGCGCTCGCCCGAGGCGATGGGGATGGTCGTCGAACGGCGCACCTCTGCCTGACCGGCGTGATCGTCGGGCGATACCGGCTCCTCGAACCAGGCGATGTCGTAGGGCTCAAGCTGTCTGGCGAGTTTGATGGCGGTCGCCACCTCGAGCGAGCCATGCGCGTCGATCATCAGTTCGACATCGGGGCCAAGCCCACGGCGGGCCGCCTTCACCCGGCGCACGCAGTTGGCGATCGAGAAGCCGTCACGGCCGACCACGCGCATCTTGGCGGCGGTGAAGCCCTTGGCCGCATAGCCCGCGAGTTCCGCCTCGGCCTCGTCGCCCGGCGCCCAGCCGCCGCTGGCGTAGCCTCGCACCGAGCTGCGCACCGCGCCCAGCGCCTGGTAGAGCGGAATGCCGAGGGCCTGTGCCTTCACATCCCACACCGCGATGTCAACGCCGGCGATCGCTTCCATGATGACGCCCCGGCGCCGGCTTTCATCGGCCTGTGTCACGCCACGCTCGAGCGCCGGCTTGGCGCGTGAGCCGTTATACATCTTCTCGTAGATACGCTCGGAGAACATCGGGTCCTCGCCGACGACCTCCGGTGCGAGTTCGTGTTCGACGATGGCCGCGACGATCGGCGGCGTGCCAAGAGCCGCGCCGATGCCGGTGAGCCCGATGTCGGTCTCGACGCGAATGAGGGTCGCGTCGCTCTTGACCTTTGTTCCAAGATCGGTGCGGTGACGCCGCTCCGTCGGAACCGGTGCCGACATGGGAATGGCAGATACTCTGACGATTTTCATGAGGCGTTCTTCCCTGGCCGTTAGGTCGTAGCACGCGATAATACCGTGCTCACGGTCAACCGAAGACTGTCACACGGCGGGATCGGGGTAAGCGCCCGGCCAAGTCGCTTCCCGCTGGTCGAGCCGGACGCGGACGTCGGTGAGGCTCCACGGCGGACGTTCATCCACCCGCCAGACCGGATGACCGGCAATACAGGCGAGAACCCGTCGCGGCTAATCCTCGGGCCGAGGCCATTGCGCTTCGCAGCCTGGGTGAGCGCGCCGAACCAGGCGGTTGAAGGTTCGACCTTTCGCATCCGAGGCGACAAGTCCTCGATGACATCAAGCGAGCGGGTGAGCCGGAAGGAGTTGGTCTTCAACCACACTGAATATGATCGGCTCATTGCGTATGAGCAGCAGATAACACAGCGACGACATCACACCGATAGCGCCCCCGAGCAGCAACGCGGGCGTGAAGCTTCCCGTCGCCTGGACGATAAAGCCGGTGACCATTGGAACCAGGGCGCGCCCCAAATAGCCTCCGAAATTAGCCATGCTGCCAGCCGATGCCGTGCAATTGGCCGGGACGATGACGCTCGCCAACGCCCAGAACAGCCCAGCACACAGGGCGCCAAACATCATCGCCAGAGTGACGCAGGCCACAGCGACGAAGTTACTGGAGGCTTCCGCAGCGCAAAAGGTGAAGAGGGCAGCGCCGCTTACGCCGGTGACAAGCGGGATCTTGCGGCTGTTGACCGGTGAGAAGGCCCCTGGCCATCAACCAGTCTGCCCACCAGCCGCCACCCGCCGCGCCGATGATCGACAGGGCGAATGGAATGGCGGCGACGTAGCCGGTGGAACGGATACTTATATGACGCTCGATCTCGAGGTATCCAGGCAGCCAAGCGCCATAGAGCCAACTGATGTAGCCGATGCCGAAACAACCCAGCATCAGTCCCCAGATCGAGCGGAAGGCAAACAACTGGCGCCAGTGAGCGAAGCTGATCGGCGCCAGTGGCGTGGGAGGATCACCCTCAGTCAAGTGGTCCCGCTCGTCTGGACTGAGGTCGACGTTACGTGGTTCGCGAAACACGGTGAACCAGACGACCGCCACGACCAATCCAGCCACGCCTATGATCACGAACATCCAGCGCCAGCCGAAACTCAGCATCAGCGCCGTCAGCAGAGGCGGCGCAATCGTCTGGCTGATAAACGGTGAGGTCGCAACGATCCCGATCGGCAGCCCGCGCTCGCGCACGTTGAACCAGTCGCGCACCACGTGGGTTGCGCTGGTGAACTGCGGTGACTCGCCGATGCCAAGGGCGATGCGGGCGATGATGAACACGCCAAGATTGGTCACCAAACCCGCCGCTGCCTGGGCGAGCGACCAGACCGTCAGCCCGACGGTCAGCAAGCGGCGCGGTCCGATCCGGTCGACCAACGCGCCGGCAGGCAATTGCAAAAAAAGCATAAGACCATAGGAAGGCGGACAGCAGTAATCCCATGGCCGCGACGTTGAGCCCGAGCTCTTGTCGGATCAGTGGATTGGCAACCGCCAGCGTCGCACGATCCAAATAATTGACGGTGCCACTGAGAATCAGAATGATGATTGCCTGTACGTCGCAGCTTGCTCACGCGCGCGGAAGCCGGGACATAGGCCATGACGTTCCTTCCCCATCCATTGCCGATGATCGCGGCTATGCCCGGGAGAGTAGGGTCAGCTCTGACGATAGTCGAGAGAAGGCGATGCTGTTGTCTCGATGAAGATGGATCCTTGTCCTGAGCCGTAGTCTCGGGCGGCCGTCGCTTGCGGGCTGGCAAAACATCGACCGAACTTTCTGCACCAGCGCCAAGGGATCCGGCTAAGCGAATGGATTAGGAACCGTCCTCGGCTTATCGGGTGGCGGCACCTGCTGGGATAGCGCTGGGTCCGAACTCAGCACTGGTCGATGACGGTCTTCAGCGCCAGCGTGTGTTGTAGCCCCACTTGATCGCGTGTGATGTCGAGGCTGCCATACAGCGAGACCTGCTGCGTGCCGTTCTCGATCGTCAGCTTGTCGATGGCAATCGCGCTGGCGTCGTCGGCGAAGGGCGTGAGCTTCGTCATGACAGTATCACCGGTCACTGGAACAGCAGCGCAAACAGACCATGTTGCTGCGGGCGCTACTGATCCCGGTTGCGGCCTGATCGAGCATACTGACTTGGCTCTGGCGCAGGCAGCGACATCACCATCTGCTTGATGCCATCCGGCACGGTAGGAAACGGATTCACACCAATTTGGCTGGCCAGCGCGGCGATCGACAGCGTGGTGCACGTTGGATGGCTGGCGTTGGTGCAGATGCGAGCCGCCGCACCGTCGATCAGCCTTACGCCAGCTTGGGGGTCCGCTGCTACCGGAACCCCGGGCTGGCGTTGGCCGGCCTGCTGATTACGACAATCCCCGACGCCGTGCGTGGCCTGTCGTTAGACGATCAGGCAATGATCGACGCAATCGGCAACCACCTGCTGCGCGACCACCGCGTCGGACGCCTGCCAGGCGCACTGTGCTGGGTTTGGGCGGATGGGCACGTCACGTGGAGCTGCGAGTGCCGCTACTGAAAGCCGGCGGCATCTGATCCCAATTAAGGCCGCGAGCCTCAGCCTGCATCAATGACTCCTGCATCAGACGGCAGCCCATACGGTCAACAGTGACCATCGAACGGCGAGGAGTAACTCCACCCACATCAGCAGCCCCAGTGGGCAAAGAGCACCAAGCAGCAGCAGTAGACGCAGATCTCCGCGAACCGGCCCGTCGCCGTAGTGGTCCTGCGCGATTTGCATCCAATAGCCCTGTTGATCTTGAAGTTATAGGACATATTTCCTTGCAATTGACGCAAACCTGCGTGATGCCGCCCAATAACGGATGATGGGGTCACGCTTTTGGTTTTAACAGGACGAATTGCCTAAGCTGCGGCAGCCAGTTGCTGATTGCCGCAACGTATGCGAAGGCCGCTACGAATTTAGGATCAAAAGCCCGCAGTCTTGTCCATGATGGGGCTGATCCTTAAAGCCTCTGATCAGATCAGAAAAATAAGCGCGGTCCACGCCGCCACACTTCCCAGCGTGGTGACGACTATGACGCGCAGCCGCCACTGCATATTTGGCAGGCCATCGCCGTCCTCCTCCGGAGGCATCTTGTCAATCTCGTCGTTCATGGCCCAGCCTGACATGGAAAGATGCTGTTGGCCACACAGGCCGCCGGCGAGCAGGTCATCCACCCGCCATCGGCGCCGCCGGTGCCGGGCGGGGATCCGCAACCAAACCCGACCAATGGCGGGTCTGTGCAACCGAACCGGGTCTCAAATGACGGGGCAAACTCTACACCCCTGGCAGGGGCAGCCCGTACTTGCCCGGCACGACACAGCCGCCCAATGTCAGCACTATGTTCGTTGTCGATGAAACCACTCCCGCGGCAATTCGCAAAGCGTACAACGAGGGCGGCGAGCTGTCGGCTGTGGTCGAGCTGCGCCGGCACTTCCCGGGCATCGCCGATAACGAGAACCCCCAACTGTGCGTGCGGACGATCGCGAGCTGGCAGCCGCTGCCGGCTTTGCCGCCGAGGAGAACCCGGACCCGGTCATCGCCGCGGTGATGGCACTGACAGAAAAACTTACACCTCCGGAAGATTAACCTACCTAACCGATTGAAAGTAAACGTCGGCACGAGAGTTGCTGTGGTGAGTGTAGTATGCGCTCATACATCACCGCCACCGGGATGGCTTTGGGTTTGCTGGCCCTGTGGGCGGCTCTGGTGCAGTTTGTGGCGTGACGATGCCGCCAGCTTGTCGTGCCGGCTAGCGTGTCTTCGACCGTCCTGTCGAAGCCTGATCGTCCCACTGCGGAATTGCCCGACCCGCTGATTTCGAGTGCTGACGGATGCCCGCTTGTGACAGTCCGCTGACAGCGTGCGGAGCCGGTCGGAAATGTGACAGATCACTTAAACGCACCAACCGAAGGCTGGATCACTGCGGAAACTTTTTCTTTGAAATTGATCTCTAGGGTCGCCTGAGCGCAATCTTTGCGAGTGAAACCATCAGGGTGTCGCTCGTGGGAGGCTGACATGACGACAAAACAACTTTCGGGCGCAGTTACTGTTGGCCTTTTCTTATGGGCGTGTGTCTTCGCCGCCGGGTTCGTTCTGTACTCGGCTGTCGTCACCCCGCTCGCGCCGGTCATGGTGGTCGCGTGGCATCGACTATCGCCGCCGCTCATGCCAGCATCGAGCCCAACCGATGTAGCAGCTCCCTACTGACCGAACAGCGTCGACAGGACTGGGCAGTGAACGCCGCAGAGGTCGTAGAACTCGAGCCCGTATTTCTCGATCAGCGCCGCCAGCTGATATCGGCCAGCGCGGTTACAGCGGGTGCAGGCGATGGACAGGACCTCGGTGCGGCCGGCGACGGCGGACAGGGTGATGGAGCCGGGTGGCATTCGTCAGGACGTGGGCGCATCCGCCAGATCCAACCGCCTCTCAATTCGGTCCAGGCGCATCTCCATGCAATCGAAGCGCTGCATCGTCTGGCCGTAGTGGCTAGCTTCTGTCGCGGTGGCGTTGCCGACCTGGATTTCAAGCGTCGTCATCCGCTGCTTCGCGTCGGCCATGTCGGCGCTGAGCTGGTCCAGCTTCGCGTCCAGACGGCGCAGGTAAACCAGCATCAAGTTGTCGGGTTACTCAGACATGACAACAGGATAGCGGACCGACCACTGCCATTTCGAATCGGAGCGCACATCATGGCCCTCTAGCGTTCAGTGCCTCCATCCGCATGCCGTCGCCTCCTTGGATTGGGCTATCGGACTGGTGCCACTGGCCCCGGCCCTCCCAGGCCGCCAAACAGGAATAGCACGATGAGGATGATGACCAGCAGGCCTAGGATGCCGCCAAATCCCCCCATCCCGTAGCTACCGCGATTGTAGCCGTAGAAGCCGCCGCCGCCGAAGAGCAGAACAAGCACGATTACAATCAAGATGAGGGACACTGTCTCTATCTCCGTTGGGATTGGGAGGGGAAGCTGATCTGCGGGACCTGCGCCTCGATACCCTTCAGCCTGGCCATGCGGCCGAGTTTGGAGCGGTTGTGGCTGCAGTCAATGCGGAACGGAACCTCAATCTTCTCTCCATCCCTGACCTTGGAATTTGGGCTAAGGAACGTGTCGTAGAGCCAATCCAGCCGCCCCTAAGGAATGTAGAAGCTTTCGCCAGCGGCGGCTTGATCGAGAGCTTGCTGCCTGATCACGCGAAGTGGTACGCGAGGTGACCCAGTGGACTTCCGTGTGAGTGGCTCCGCCAGAATTTTTCTGATGGTCGGTATGCGCTTGGCTGCTCTTGCAAGCATAATTTCGGTAAAGTCCTCAGACAGCCTCAACGAAAACTCGGCCAAATTGCAAAATTCACAAGCCAAGGTGAGATTCTCAAGATCCGATGTGCCGCCGTTCGCGCGGGCAATGATGTGCTCGACATGAGCTGCATTCTCGGCACGGCAATATTGGCACCGGCCTTTGTAGACGATAATGATCGCTCTGCGGACAGCAGCGGGAACGTCAGTCATATTGTGATCTCGACATCACGTGCTATCGCTCCCGGTCCGACAATCTGTGGGCAAGCTATTTCGTCCACATGCTATCACTCCCGGCGACTGCGTGTCATCACTCCCGTATGGCAACGTGCTATCGCTCCCCCAAACCTACTAGTTAAGAATCCTCTATGTACCGCTAGTTGCACTTATCTATCAGTGGATAATGCGGCGACTTGAACAAGGTGCTTTAGAACGGGTGGTGGACTGGCCTCCAGGGTCATACCCCGGCTATCGTCGGAAAACCGGGCAGCAGGGTAAGCGGCTTTGACCTGAACGAGCAGGTTCAGGAAATCGCGGCGGAACTTCCTGACCTCACGGTAGCCTTGCCCGAACTGGTCATAGATTGCGATCCAGGGGACGAACTGCGGCTGGCCGATCGGAATGCGGTGAAGCCGCTGAGCAAGCCAACAATAGATGTCGAGTGCCATAGCGCTGTGGGCAAGTGCGGCGATGGCGCGCTCGTCCAGCGGAACCGCAAACCGCGTCAGACTGTCGTAATAGTCCAGGCTGAGCCGAAGCGTCGACGGTCACATCACGCGCTGTCGGGTTTCGTTCTCCGGGAATAGCTCAAAGGCGGTGACGACTTTGGTGTCCACCTGCAGCGCACTGTCTTCACCCTGCACAACACCCAGTCGGAATATCGCCACCGCCAAGGATGCGAGCTGGGCCTTCATCCGGGGGATATGCCGACCGTCTTGTGTCTTACCCATGACTCGGCGAAAGAAGGCGGTCATGCTGTCTTCAACGGGGATGACTGGCGACTGAAGCCGTACGGCTTCGGTGTTTAAGTGCACCAAAAGAAGTCGGGCTTTGGAACCGTGGGGCAGCGGGAGCTGGACGAACTGCTGTGTCTTTGGATCAAGCGCCTCGCCGGCTATAACAAGCAGAGTCGCCCTGCCCTGCCGACGTTCCCAGCGCAGCATTCCTTCAGGTGGCTTTGCGGTTGGCAGTGAAGTTTGCGCCAGAACGCTATGGGTGAAGGCAAGATCTTCGGGCGCCGAGGTCGCAATGTCGGTCAAAAGGGCGTTTGGCCCAGGCGCGCATCGCCTATGGTCGTCGCATTGCTCGAAACCTCTGGAGGCGCGACAATGGCTGCCAAGCACGGCAAATGTCAGCTTGAGGAGGCGCTGCGCCTAATGCTTACGGAATTCGAAAATCCTCAGTATCCCAACCGTCAGGGAGCTGATCCGCTCACGATCCAAGAGGTCATGGCTTACTACAAAGTGCCGAGCCTCGGCATTGCCGTAATCCATGACTTTGCGATTGACTGGGCAACGGCTTGGGGAGTGGCAGCTGTCGAGAGCGGAGCACCCGCCACGAGCGAAACGGTGTATCAGGCTGGGTCGATCAGCAAGCCGGTCGCTGCAATGGCGTCGCTTAAAGCCGTCCAGAGCGACACATTCAGCCTCGATCAGGATATCAACACCATTCTGACATCCTGGAGACTGCCTGATTCGCCGTTCAATGGTGGTCTGCCTGTAACCCCGCGGACACTCCTAAGCCATACCGCTGGTCTTGGCGATGGCTTCGGGTTTCCCGGCTATGTCCCAGGGACGCCGCTGCCAACGGTGCAGCAGATACTCGACGGTCAGCCGCCATCCAATACCGGTCCCGTGCGGCTCGTTCGCTCGCCCCTCGTCGCCTCCCAGTATTCCGGCGGTGGCACCATGGTTCAGCAGCTGGCCCTCACTGATGCGGTCGGAATGCCGTTCACCGATATCACGCAGGATTGGATACTTGGCCCGATTGGCATGACCAGCAGCACCTTCGGCTACCCTTTACCGCCGAGCCTTGAACAGCGGGCAGCGCACGGCCATGACCGATTCGGCAAAGGCTCGAGTATCCGCTGGCATGTCTATCCCGAGCAAGCCGCGGCTTCGCTGTGGACCACGCCCACGGACCTCGCAAGATTCATGATCGAGGTGCAAAAGACGCTTGCCGGACAATCGACGGCAGTGCTCACCCAATCGACGATGCAAGAGATGGTGACGCCAGTGGGTGTCGGTCCCTTTGCCGTGGGCTTTATGATCGCGCAGAAGGGTGAAGGCTGGTATTTCGAACACGGCGGCAGCAATTGGGGATTTCAAAATTTGGCAATGGCACACCGCGCCAAGGGTTATGGCGTGGTTGCCATGACCAACGGCGACAACGGCCAGGCGCTGATCCAGGTCGTCGTCGAGCGGGTGGCTCGAGCTTATGGCTGGGACATACTGGACAGACCGCCCTTGCGCTAGGCAGTGCGGGTCCCACCGGTACTGCTAAGGGAGTCACACATCTCGTTGCGACTTCGTCTGGAGTTGATGACCCTGGTGGATCGCATAGAAGCGCTGCATGCCGTGTCGCATGGTGATCGGTCCGGGCGGCTTGCCATAGCAGTTCCAGCCACCGAGGCGGCCGATCACCCAACTGGCGTGGGCCAGGCTGCGGGCGAGGATGCGGATTTTTCTGCCGTTCAGTGTTGCCTTCGAGCGTCGGGCTGAGCGCGGCGAGGGTCTCGATCTCCGGCGCGCTGAACACGCTCGACGCGGGCAGGCCGTGCGTGCCATCGCGTTCCTGCACCAGCTGGATGTCGATGCAGGCGGCTTTGGTCGCCACCGCGGCGAGCTTGACCAGACGATCAGCCGACGCGAGCTGGCTGTCCTCGATCTGCAGGCCTTGCGATTTCATCACCCGGAACAGCTGCTCGATGCTCCAGCGCGCCTGATACCAGGCAGCCCTTGGGCGACCGAGCACGCGAGGGAGGGTTGACCCGAGGGTCTGCCAGGCCTGGGCCGCATCGGCGACCGCATGCGTGGTCAGCAGCCGCCAATGCAGCGGCGCCACGCCCTCGGGTGGGTTGGTCTCCCGCACCTCGACCAGGCGCAGCGGCACGGTTTGCGCCAGCGTGCGGTCCCGCTCGTCGCGCGGACGACAGATCGCCACCTCGCCAAACCGCAGCTCCACCGTGGCGGCGCGGTTGGCGCGGTCCGGCGGGCGCGCGGGCAGATCGATCTCGTGCCGTCCCGCCAGCGCAAAGGCCGCGGCGGCGGCGAACAGCGTGCCAGTGCCGCTCTGATGGCCAAGCGGCGGCCACGCTCGGTCGCAAGGGCAGGCATGGCGCGCGTCAGCAGGTGAAAGCCGTGCTGCGGCACACGCGCCCATTTCGGGTAGATGTCGCCCTCGCGGTCGTCCACCACGGTGACCATCGCCGCCGACGCCAGCACGTCCTTGGCCTGCGCCGCCGTCTCCACCCAGCGTCGCGACTCCCGCGCCGCCAGCGGACGATCCCGATGCGGGATCGTGATCAGGCCCGGGCGGGTCCAGACGTCGCCGCCAACGAGGCTTGTCCTCGGGCGACCGAGCACGCGAGCGACTGTCTGGCCTGTCAAGTGGCTTGTGCGAGTTCGTTTCGTGCATCGCGAGCTTTCGCGTTCAGCCGGACCAGGAGCTTGCGAGCGAGAGCGGTGCGGACAAGTTTCTTGGGCGACCAAGCACGCGCGGGAGGGTTGCCGGCCGCGCACAATTTCTGGTGGCAGTCCCTGAAGTCGGGTTCGTATTTTCGCACCACCTCGGCGACGATGAAGAGGATGGTGCGCACCCCTTCGCGGCCGCCGCGCACCGGGCGCTTGCCGGTCTGCTTGCCGCTGTCGCGCGCGATTGGCGCGAGACCGGCGAGCTTGGCGATGGCCTTGTTGGAGAGAGTGCCGATCTCGGGCATCTCGGCCATCAGGCGGGCGACGGTGCGATCGGCGACGCCTTTGATCGAGCGGAAGGCTCGGTCGAGGGCGAGCCAGACCGGGTCAGCCTGGATCGCCGCGGCGATGTTGGCTTCGAGGACCCGGATCTGGCCGGCGATGCTGGCCAGGATGGCGTTGAACGAGTGGAGCACGTCGGGCGAGCGAGCACGCGAGGGAGGGTCGGTGACCAGGCGGCGCTGGTTGCTCTGCATGACCTTCAATTCGGTCAGCTGGCGCAGGCGGACGACAAGTGCGGCGAGACGCTGCTGGGTGGCCGAGGCGGGTGGGGTCGGCTTGATCCGCTTGGTTTCGGCATACCAGGCGATCATGGCGCAATCGATCCGGTCGGTCTTCTCGAGCGATCCCATGGCTTCCGCGAAGCGACGCACTGCGCGGGGATTGACGATGGCGGTGGCCACGCCAACGGAGCAGAGCTGTCCGAAGGCTTGTTTCTCGTATCCGCCGGTTGCCTCCATCACCGCCAAGCTGACCCGGTGGGTTGGGCAGAAGGCGGCAAGCGTCTCGATGCCCTCGACAGTGTTGGCGAATTGCTGCCAAGCGCCATTGCGGCCAACGCGGGCGTCGAGGGTTTTGGAGCCGACGTCTACGCCACAAAAGATCTCTGTCACGGTAACCTGCCTTGTCCATGCGACGGGCGACTGAGCACGCGAAGGAGGGGATCGAGCGACTGTCCGGTTGTGCGTGACGCAGCGGCGACGGGTCCCAGGACTCGCGTCCGGTTGTGGCCTGAGGGAGGGCGGGCGCCCGTCGCCGCGCGCTGGGTCCGGTGGCCACCGGACCCAGCGCAGCACCATCGTTGTCGATCCGATGTGCCACCGTCCAGATACAAGGGAGGGGACCTGGTGGCTTTGCGGGTCACGCCTGCCAACGTCGATGAGCGTGCCAAAGTGGAGGGCCTGCTCAGGACGGTGCAGGCAGTGACGGACAATTCGGTGGAGGTGGCCTTTGCCGATCAGGGCTATGAGGGCGAAAAGCCAGCCGAAGCCGCCGCCGCACAAGGGGTGGAACTGATCGTGATCAAGCTGCCGGAAGCCAAGAAAGGCTTTGTCCTGCTGCCGCGACGTTGGGTAGTGGAATGCTCCTTTGCCTGGACCACGCGGTTTCGTCGACTGGTCAGGGACTATGAACGCTACGCCACCGTCCTGGCCGGATGGCACCTGATCGCCTTTGTCTGTCTCATGCTCAAACGCGTCGCTTTACTGGCAATCGGTCCATAACAGCCTCTAGACCCGGCAAGCCTTCCATCTCGCTTAACAGCAAGCAAATCGAGGCTTATCCGTAGTTCGGGTTGAGATAGTATTTGCGCTCGCCGCTGGAGCGCCCTTCGCCGACCAGCTCTCGCCTTTGCTGCGGGAGATGATCTCTGCCTCCGGCACACAAGCCGCGGCACAGTGCGCCGGATCCTTGACCCATTCCTCCGGCAGGAAAAGCCGCAGCCCGACCGGGAGCGGCACCGCCCGGCCGGCCAGGGTCAGCGAGACCAATGCCTGGCAGTTCGCCTGCTTGCCCAACTGCCCGCAAGACTGCCGCGCCACGCCAACCGAGAGCGTGCCCTTCTTCGGCAGTGCGGTGTCATCAATCACTAGCACCGCCTCCGGCCCGCCAACCACCCGGTCCGCCTCACCCGCCAGCACCGTCCATAACGGCCCGTCATCCCAGGCCGAGCTGGCGATGAAATGCTGCAACTGGTCATGTCCGCCCAGTCCCAATTGCCGCGCCATCGGCTGCAGGCTTTTGCGTTTACTGGGCCCGAGCAGACCGCGCACATAGAACGGCGCCAGGTGCGCCGCGTCTTGCGCCCCATTACCTCAAGAAATGGCGTCAGCCAGACATCGAGATCACATCCTGCGCCATCCAGCATCGCCATCGCAGCCTCGGTGCCACGGAAACCGAAACCGTCAGCATGCTAACGACGCAACTCGCCTAAAGGTGTCCAGGTAGTGCTATAGCCAAGTCGCTCAATTAATGGCTTCAGCATCGGAATGACCGGTTCTAACTGCGCTAAGTAGTGACGATAGCGGAAGCGCGAGCGGCCATACAGTTTTTCAGCCACCTGCGCGTAGCTGGCTGTGCGAGCGTAACGACGGTTCTCCTGGAAGCGCAGGCACCTTTCATCGAACGGCTCGCCGATGAAGTCCAGCATCCGCCGGACGGTGGCTTCCTGATGATCAACAATGTCCTCGTAGTGGACTGGCAGATACCGCAATGTCATCTCACGCCGGTAATGTTCGACCAGGTCCATGATCAGGACATAATGCCGCGCCGCTGTCTCCAACTCGTACGAGCAGCAGAACCCATGCGTGAGCTGAGTGGCGAATACCGACAACACGACGTCCAACGGGTGCCGCAGCACGTGGATCAGCGGTGCGGTGGGAAATAGAAGCGCAATAAGACCAAGATGCGTTTCGTTCAGCGGCATCTTATCGGTCACCCAGACGGCTCCGGGCTTCACCACCTCGCGCAGACGTACCTGATCGACATAATAGTCGCGAAGCTTATCCAACCCGTCGCGATGATCGGCCATCCACAGTTCGGCCAAAGCCTCGGGATAGGGCAATGGGCTGTCGAACATGCGCGACATCATGCTGGATATGTCGTTTATAAGCGGCAGCTCATCGCCCGCCGAGATCAGCGGATGCGCCGATAGCATCTGTTCCACTAAGGTCGTGCCCGACCGCGGGAAACCAAGAACAAAAATCTGTTTCGGCGCCGTATGGGAGTCCTTCGGCCGTGGCAGGATTGCCAGCCGCTTGGCAGTGAAAAAACCCTTTAGCCGCTCCGTCAATTGCTGCGCATGCTCGGCCTGGTAGCCCGTGCCGGTCAGCACGCGTGCCATGCGCTTGCCTTCCGCGAACGCGCCGAATGCCTCCTCGTGGCGCCCCATCTGGTCCAGCAATGCCCCTTTCTCAAGCAGCTCGTCAGGACCCAGGCTGCCATTGCGGCTGGTAGCCGCGAGCTTCTGCAAAAGTTCAAGTGCCTGCTCATAGCACCCCATACGGCGCAACAGCACGGCGCGCGCGAGCAGCAGGCTAGGATCACCGGGGAACTTGCTTTCCGCACGATCCAGTATTGCACCGGCTTTTTCGAACTGCCGATCGGCTTCTTCCATTCTCGCCCAGCCCAGCATTGTCTGAGGCACGTCGGGCGCCAGTGCCACCGACTCTTGGTACAGGCGGCGTGCCTCGTCCATCTTGCCTTGCGTTTTCAGGTTCCACGCCAGATTAGCGAGCAAGATCGGATCGCGCGTGGCGGATAGGCCAAGTACGCAACGATAATGATACTCGCCAAGCCGCGATTTATGGGCTTCGGTCAAGACCATGCCCATTAAGTTGTGCGCCTGCGGGTTCTCCGGTGCAAGGCGTACCGCATTGCGAGCGTGGACTTCCGCCTCGGCCAGGATGCCCTTGTTCAGCAGCATCAGCGTCAGCTCGTTGATCGCCCAGAAATCATTGGCATCCAGCGCAACGAGCCGGCGGATCAGTGCCTCAACCGCGTTGTGCCGTCCTTCGGCCTTGCGGATCTCATACAACACGCGTAACGCATCACGCTCGATTGGAACGAGTTCCAGTACATCAAGACAGAGACACTCGGCGACCGGGACGTCACCCTCGCGATGGGCCTGAGCCGCACGCTGAACCAGCGGGATGAGATGGCGGAGCGAATTTGGCGGTGGCGGCGCCACAGGCGGTAGCGCACAGCAACTGCCATGCCTGAGACCGCTGTCGCATGGACAGAGCAAGAGCGGATCCATGACGTCACCTCAAGAACGGTGGCATGGTTCGGCAACCTCCGCGAAGGCGATCATCGCATGCCCTGACGACATTCAACAGCGTCCCGCTCGGCTTAGCTATGGGTAAGAAGCGCGCCACTGGCCCCGTCAGAAGCAATATGGAACGTTCCACTGCCCAGGCTGGGCGTATCGAACCGCAGCGACGCCACCTGGCTTCCGCTGTTGGCGAGCTGCAGCAGCCCGTTCGCGTTATTGAAATTGAGCGTCGCGCCCGCCGCCCCGAAGTTCTTCAGATCGACTTCGTTACTGCCGAACTGTTCAAGCAGCGGCCCGGCATAATTCGATGTCCCAACACCGACACCGAAAGATCCTGTGTTGTCGATCAGCAGATCATCACTGCTGAGGAAACTGATCTTTGTGTTTGTGCCGAGCGCGGCTGCGACCTCCAGACTCGCCGAGTTGGTAAGCTGGAACACGCCGGCGCTGCTTGGATCGATGGACGTGCTGGCGTCCAGGAAGCCGGCAATCGACAGGGTGCCGGAATCCAGCACCGTGGCGATGGTATTGCTCCCGTTTATGGTCCAGTTCGCACCCGAATCAACGGCGACGCTCCCGAAATTGGTGAAGTTGTTGCTGTCGATACCGCTGATGCTACCGTTGCCGCCGGCGGCAAGCTCCAGCGCGTTGCTGCCGGTGCCGCCCACCACGGCGCCGTTGAACACCGCTCCTGGATCGACGATCAGCCGATCGGCGCCGCTGTTCCCGAACATGACAGAGGCGACCCCGCCGGAAATTGTGCCGGCGTTCGTGACGGTTCCGCCGCTGCCATAGACGGCGACGCCGAAGCCCGCGCTCGAAATGGCTGCGCCCGCGGCATTCGTGACGTTGCCACCGCCGGTCAGGTCGACGCCGATGTTGTTGGTTCCGGCGATAGACCCCGAATTGTTGACCGTGCCGGTGCCGCCGGTGACGAAGATGCCGAACGTGGCTCCCGACAGCGACGCGCTCGCCGCGTTCGTGATGCTCCCGCCATTTTCGATATCGGCGCCGGTGCCGCCGCTGCCCGCCGCGCTGATGATACCGGCGTTGTTCAGGGTTGCGGCGCCGCCCTGGACAAGCACCGCCGTGGTAGGGCCAGACACCGATCCGCCGGCATTGTTCGTAACACTTCCGCCCGCCTCCAGCACCACGCCGCGCGGACCGGAGATGCTGCCCGAGTTGGTGACCGCACCTGCACCGCCTGTAACGAAAATACCCTCCTGGCTGCCGGAAACCGAAGCGCCGGCGTTGTTCGTAACCGTCGCGCCTCCCTCCAGGTCGGCACCGGCACCACCCGCGCCGTTGATGCTGCCCGAGTTATTCAGGGTGACGGATTGCTTGCTCGAGAAGATACCGGACACCGCACCCGAAACAGTCGCGGACACTGCGTTCGTAATGCTGCCGCCGTCCGCAAGATCGATGCCGATACTGCTGGTCCCCGTGACGCTGCCGGTGTTGGTGACCGAGCCGGAACCACCCGAGACAAAAATGCCGCTGCCGCCTGAGACCACGCCGGCTGCATTATTCGTCACGGTCCCGCCGTCGCCCAGATCGATCCCGGCACCGGTTCCTTTGACGGTGCCTGTATTGGTAATCGTTCCTGCACTTTTGTATCCAACATAGACGCCGGAACTGCCGCCGGAAATGGTTCCGCCCGCGGCATTGGTGACGCTGCCCCCGACCGACAGGGCGACCCCGTCATAGGTGCCGCCGCTGATGATGCCGGCATTGCTGACGTTGCCGGTAGCGCCGGCAATGAAGACGCCAAACAGATTCGCCCGATATCGACGCCGTCGTGTTGTTCTGAACGCTGCCGCCAGCCTCAAGATCGGCACCGGCGGCGCCGCTGGCGCTGATACTGCCCGAGTTGACGATGGTTCCAGCCACATTGCTGAAGCCGATAGCGGCGGAGTTGCCCTTATGGACCCGCCGGCGGCATTCGTGACGCTGCCGCCGGCGATCATGAACACGCCCAAATGCGGCCCAGTGACTGTGCCGGCGTTGGTCAATGAGCCCGAAGCGCCGCTGATGAAGACGCCGGCCCCCTGGGTGCCGCCGCCGGCAATCGACGCGCCGGCATTGTTTTGCACGCTGCCGCCGGAGAACTCCGCGACGCCGTCGTCGACCGATGCCGTGACGCGGCCGGAGTTGACGATCGTGCCCGAACCACCTTGGATGATGATCCCGTCTTCACCGCCTGAAATCACGCTGGCGTTGGTCACACGGCCGCCACGTCCCAGTCCTACCCCATAGGCGCCCGCGCTGATGCTCGCCGTAGTTCGCGACGGTTCCGGTCGTGCCGGTGATGTAAATGCCAGCCCCGACGGACAGTCCGCCCCCCACGGTGCCACTGGCGGCAATTGACCCGCCCGCGGCGTTTGTCACGCTGCCGCCGGCATCAAGCCCGAGACCATCCCGGCCTGAGATCAGTCCCGAGTTGTTTACGGTGCCCTGTCCGGCAAGCCTGATGCCATACGCGGCGGAAGAGGTGACCGTGCCGGCGTTGCTAATTCTCCAAGCCGTACCAGATGGCCCATCGACGCCGTCGGCCCCGGTGCCGGTCGATGTCACCTTCCCGGTTGCGGTGATGGTAAGCGGATTGTCGGTGCTACGAAGGGTGATGGGACCGGCGACGCTGGTGCTGATCGTCCGGCCGCTCCCCAAGATCAACGCTTGGTCGTTGATCAGGGGCTGGATCGTCGGCGGACTAACGGCCGAAGGTGCGGGCCGATGACTTGGCAGAGGCGCAAGTTTATGATGTTGTAAATCAGGAACGACGGGCCTGGGCGGCAACTCCGGCGGAGTCGCGGGACGGATGCCCACGAAAGGACGTACAGTGCTGCTGATGGGCGCGCTGGCCATTCCATTCTCCCTACATGGCCGAAACAAGCTGGGCTTCGATCCAGCAAGTCGGCATTCTATCATTTCAGCTCAGAAAAATGGAGACAACTTAAGGCCTAGATCGAAAGACCTAGCTAAGTATTATATTGATGCCCTTCTTGCGGAAAAATCCTTCCGCATGGCTGACTCACTATCAGCACCACAATTGGCTCGCGCTGCCGCACAAGCCAATCAGCAATCAGGACATCCCTTGACGCTGCCCTATTTGTTATAGTGCGCAAACAAAGCCTGCAGGTCGGGCGCTGCCTCCAGTGCGGAATCGTCCTTCTGCGCTCCCCAGCTATAGGCCATGTCCATTTCGGGATTCGGGACAAGCTGGCGCCAGCGGGTCACGATGTCGGCGGCCTGTTGCACGGTCGGCATGACGTAGCCTCCGCCTGTGTCTGTTTTCCAGCCTCCACCGCCGAAGGTCTGGTAAATCGGCACGATCCGGTCACGTGGAATTCCGGCATCGACTGCCGCTGTGACATAGCGATCGATGATGTCGTAATCGCAGCCGGGTAAATCCGTGCGACACGGGTAGGCAGCTAGGCCGAACAGATCAACATGGGAGTTGGCAGGTTCATACGTCTCCTTGAACGAAGGCTGCGCCGCACTGGCCATGTTCATCAGGACGACGATGGTCTTGGCCCCCGGAACATTATCGTGAATCCAATCGGCTTCCGCGCGCAGATCGTCCGCGCTGCACGCATGGGAAGGGTCCCTTATTTTAGCGGACAACCGCGGGTCCGGATCGTCCATCAGGAAAAAGCCAAACAAATTCTGGCTGCCCGCATAGGCACGAACGATGCGCAGGAAATCTTCGTCCACGCCCCCGCACCGGCCAACCCACACCAATGCGCGGTCGTCCGGTTTCAGTTGCTTGAGCTCGCGAAGCCGGGAGACGTCAGCTAAATTGAACCCTGCGTCGGCCGGCAAAAAGCTGCCGTCCAGGGCAAAGTTATGGTTTGGTGCATAATGCAGCGTTGTTTCAGCCGCAGCGTGGATGCCTGTGAATGTCAGTAGAAGGGCCACTGCCACAACAAGGCCGAACCGATCCAGCATGAGCCGATCCTGCACCGAACCGAAAGCGCGTTGCGGCTGAATACCGGAGCACCTGTTGAACAGCCGCCATCGCCCGTGCCAGCGGATTGCCAGTCCCGCGTTGCGGAAGCAGTGGATCCAGCCGAGGTTATCTTGTCATATCGTCCGACCCTGTAACGTGCGCGCCTTAAACATGACGCACGGCGCGAACATGCTCCGGCGGCCGTGCAATCGATCCGACGTCGTTCATGGAACGGATTGCCTCCTCCATTTCATCGGCCTTGACCAGGCATAGCGCGATGGCGAACCACACGAACGGGTGGCGGATGATCAGCCCGGTCAGGCCGAACAAGATCAATGCCGCAAAGCATGGCGGTCAGCCCGGCATAGCCGAAGCGATAAACCTTCGTCAGCGCGCTGACCGATCAGCCAGAAAAAGCTGACGACCAGGATCAACCCGCCCTGGGTCAGTAGATCCAGCGGCGTGTTGTGCGCTTCGTAGTTCGCGGCCTCACCCTGTTCGGGCGACTGCATTTGCCCACGTTCGCTGACGCCGTCGACGTGATCCGCGGCAATCTCCGGGGGCATCTGCAGATGCGGTCCGGGTCCCAGGCCAAGCATGCCGGACCTGAAGCCCCGGTCGAGCGCCTGGCTCCACAGGGCCAGGCGCAACTCCGACTCAGAGGCAGCGTATTTGCCGCCGCCCTTCTCCAGCCCGGCGACCAGCCCACCGACGGAATTCGGCGCCGACAGCACGACCGGGACCAGGGCGATGGCAACGAACGGCAAGGCCTAATGATGATCCAGGCGGCGGCGGTACGCAGCATCAGCTTCGGCCCGCCCATCACCAGCCAGGCCCGCATCTTATGACGGTTGTATATACAAGACCCGCCGCGAGCATGGCGAACGTACAGCCATCGCTTTGCGACAGGCGTCCGACCCATACGGCAAGGATCAGGCACAGCAAGGCGCGCCACCACTGTCCCACGCGGCGCGCCGTCTCGAGGCCGTGCAGCGCAATCAAGGCGACGCCGAGACAGAGCACCGCAAGTTGGTTGGGGTTGTCCGACCAGCCGCGGAACCGTTCCCAGAACCATGGCTCGACAGTCGGAATGCTCAAAATGCCGCCCGCCATGCGCCAGCATCAATGCAAAGACCGGCACGCCAAGGGCGATCACCGCCTCGGCCACGTTTTGCAGCCGGCGGGCAGCATCGGCTCCGGCGACCATGGCGCAGCTGGCTGCCGCCAGCAGCGGGTAGGCGAGACAATCATGCATGAACCAACTGGGATCGTAGATCTCCCCGGTGGCGAGCCCAAACAGGGTGCCGATCGCCAAGCTGATTGCCAGAAGCACCCAGAATATCCCCATGCAGTAGAGAGCCGGCGACAACGGCGGGCTTGGCTGCCGGGAAAGCTGTGCGGCACGCAGTCCCAGCCAAGCCACCAGGCAAAGTTCGCCGGGGCCGAGCGGGATGCCGCCAGGACGGAGCTGGGACGCGGTGCTGAGGATCAGCGCGGCGGCGAGCAGGAAATCGGCGTTCATCGCATCGGGCTCGCCTTGATCGGCGCTTTAACGCGCACCGGCTTCCGCCGGTCCATCCACCGTGCCCCGTGGAAAAAATGCAGCCCATCTCCGTGGCAGCAGCGCAGCCAGTATTCCAGGGCTTGCCGAAAACGCCGAATGAGCCAGGCTTGACGCCCAGGCGATGCCAAACCAGCAGCGCCATCGCGATGTTCATTCCCACCAGGCACGCGGACGTGGCAAGGGCGGCGCCGGACGGGCCGAGCCGCGGCACCAGCATCACGCTGGCGGCAAGATCGGCCAGGGCGAAGCCGATCAGGACAATCGCGGCCAGCATCTCCTGCCCTGACATCGTCAGCAGGTAAATCTGTGATCCCGCGGCGCTCGCGATGATCTGGCCAACCAGCAGAATGCCCAGAACCGGCAGAACGCCGACAGCAGCGGGACCGAACATATGCGGCAGCAGCGGTTCCGCCACCAGCCACAGCGCGCCGGCCATGCCGGCGGCGGCCAGCGTGGCCCAGAGGCTCGCGTGATTGAGCAACGCCTGCACCCCGTGCGTGTCGCCGCGGGCGAAACGTTCAGCGACCATCGGCGCGAACTGGGTATTCACCGCGACGCGGGGCAGGATGACGACGGCGGAAAGACTGAAGGCAAGGGCATAGGCGCCGGCGTCGGCGGAATTCCCAGCCCAGGTCAACGCCAAAGTGCCGGCGCGGTTGACCGCGACTTCCGCCAGGGCGATCGCGACCAGCGGAAACATTGAACGCCGCCAAGGGCCGGTCTCCAGCCTTGCCGGTGCGTCCACCCTTATCCGCTGATGGCGGACCGCCCTTGTGATCATGGCGAGCCCGGCGAGGCCGCCCACCAGGGTAATGGCCATCGCGGCAGGTGCACCGATACGCACCGGCCGGCGAAAGGGCGGCAAGCAGGATCGCGGTCAGCACAAACCCGTCCCGCACAACCCGGTCGGGGATCAGGGCGGACGCGACGCCACCGAACGCGCGGACCCTGGCACAGCGTATCCACAACAGGGCATACACCGGCACAAGGCCAAAGCCGGCCGCGAACGTCAAAGTCATTCCGTGCTGCGCCGTACTGGCCGAATGCCATGACGACCACAAGCCCGAGCACCGCGATCAGCCCGCCGGCCCGCAGGGCGTTCCGTTCCGCGTACAGGACAACACCGCGCATCAGGCCCCATTGCTCCTGGCTCTGATAGGCGGGCAGGAAGCGCAGCAGCGACACATCGAAGCCAAGCGCGGCCAGGTACGCCAGCAGGGTGACGATACTGAAGACGTAGGCGTAGACCCCGTAGGCCGTCATGCCGATGGTCCGGGCGACCACCAGCTGCGCCAGGTAAGTCAGGCCCGCGCCACAGGCATAGACGGCGAACGCCGTTGCTTTTCCCTTGAGCACTGGTCCCTTGAGCACCGGGCGGGAGCCAGGCTGCCGCGAGAAGGGGAGGTGGATCATGCGGAGAAACAACTGTCGCGGGCCGGTACGCGGCGCTCTTGCTGCGCGCCACGAGGTTCGCGGCGGGCCGACAGGACCTGCTCGATCCGCGCCACGGCCGTTTCAACCGCATCGCTCGGCGAAGGCAGCCAGACCAAGCCCTGTCCCTGGCGCAGCAGCCGCGGCTCAAGATCGGCGATCACGGCGGCGAAGCGGAGATTCTCTTCAATCGACAATTCAAGCCAGCGTTCCAGCCGGCCTTGGGCCGGCAGCCGGGCAGCGAGACGCTGGCGCAGCACGGCGCGAGGGGACCGCAGGCCGATCAGCAGGTCCGGCCTGGGCAGCGTGGCCAGGCCGCGGTCGATGTGGGCCTCGTTCCGGCAGCCGGACAACAGGATCAGCGAGGCAATCGCCTGCACGAACCCCTGGTCAACCAGCACCACGTACGGCGCCTGGGCCGCCGCTTCCCATCACGCAGTGCAAATGGAGCAGGTAGCGGTAGAGCCGGACCCGCCAAAGCGGGCTGCGGGGCGGCATCGCGGCCAGCATGTGCCAGGCAGCGGCGACATGCTCCCGATGCCGTGCCGCCTGGCGCAGATCGGAGACCAGGAGCCGCAACGGGCGCAGCACGCGCCGTGCGGCCGGAAGCCGCGGACACGCTCGGGGCGCCGCCCTGCCGCTCCCCGGGCCGGAAGCTTATCATCAGGTCCACGCGGTGGCCGCGGGCGCTCAAGACCTCCTCCAGCCTTAAAACATAGGTGGTTTTTCCGACGGCGGGCGGGCCGAACAACTCGACAATCATGGGCGCTGCGTATCCTTGGCTACAAACGCTGCCAGATTTCCCGCTTGACGCGCCGGATCACCTCATCCAGCGGGCGGGTCGCGTCGACGTCAATCACGGGTACGTCCGGAAACACCAACTGCCTGACCGCTTCGGTCCGGGCGGCGAGCACCACGCGGTCCATGTCGGGCTCGCGGCGGGCCAGCACGTCCGGCGTCGCATTCAAGCGGATCACAAGGTCTGGCGGCCTGTGCCGCGCCAGGGCGTAGGACCGAGCCTCGAACCGGCGCAACCAGTCTGGCACGGCGCGCAGGCGCGGCAGCAGCGGGCCATCGTTGAACGATGCCAGCTGGTCCTGCGGGTAGCGATCCGCGACCACCACGACGCCGCGGGCCGCGCCCCGGTGCGCGGCAGCCAGTTTCCGTCGTTTTTCGATCGACAGCACGGCCGCCCACAGCGCCAGAAGCCAGGAATAGGCCGCACCCGGCGGGTGGTCGGAAACCTTCCCGTGCGACGCGCCCGCCGGCTTTCGCCGCAGCAGCGCCTGCGCCAGGGGAACCATCAGTTTCAGGGGCGCCAGGATCAGCGACGGCCGCCCGCCGCCGGTGCCGAAATAGATCGGCATCACGTCCATCTCGGCCCCGAGCCATGACCGGACGGTGCGGGTCACGGTTGTCTTGCCGCTGCCATCGACGCCCAGCACGGCGATCACCAGGCCGCCGGGGAATGGGCGCCGGCGCATCGGCCTTGGCGCGTGCAGGACGCGTCGGTTGACCGTCTCCCATGCCAAGGCCGCGGCGCGCGCGCCGGCGCGCAACAGCGCCTCGGCCGTGTTGTAGCGGCGCAAGGGAGCCAGGGCGCGGCGGATCATCCGGCGCAACCCCAGGGGGATGGGGCGTGCCGGCCCGAAGAATTCAGCCGTGATCGCGCCGGCCAGATCCTCGCCAAGAAACTGGGCTGCCCGGGCGTGCAGGGCGATGCGGTCCACATCCCGCCGCAGCGCCTCCTGCGCGGCGGCCAGCCGCGCCCTCGCTTCGCGCCAGTTGCGCAGCGCGACCGGATCGGTCCCGGAAATATCCAGGCACCGGCGCAGGACAAGCAGAAGCGCCTCGGTCGCCGGATCAAGCATCCTGACGGGCAGGGTCGGGTGCATCACCGCGCCAGACAGAATGGCGGCGGTCCAGGGCAGCCGGTAGTTCTTCAGCAGGGCGTCGCCCAGCACCGGGGAAAAATGCACATGGACATGCAGCAACAGGCCGCTGGCGTCATCGAAGCCAAGATAGCTGGCCACACCGGGGTCATCGCGAAGCGGCGACGCAAGGAACAGCTTGAAACCGCATTCACCCAGCGTCCGCGCCAGCAGCGCGTGATCCTCGCGCGCCACCAGCAGATCAAGGTCCGAACCGCCGGAGAGAGCCGCGTTCAGACGGTGGCGGCTTTTCCAGTAGCACCATGCCACGCCACGCTCGTTCAGCGCATTGACCAGTTCCAGAAGCGGCTCGGCGACGCCATGTACTTCGGTGATTTCATTCATCACGACCGCCGTTTCGCCTGTGGATAGCCGGCGATTTCTGGAACAGCCGCGCCGGCTGGGGGCCTTGGTCCAGGGTGAAGTCGGGAGTGTGGTAGGTATATCGATACGATATGTGGCGTTTGGGATCGATCTGGTTGATCACCACGCCGGCCCGCGCCGCCGAATCCGCACTTAGGAAACCGCCGTTGCGCAACATGTCGATCGCGGCGCAGGCCTCTTCACGCCGCGTGGTGCCCCATTTCACGACGAACAGGATGCGGTCCGCCAGCGCGGCGAGCAGCCGTGCTTCGGTGATCGCGAGCAGCGGAGCGCTGTCGATCAGGATGCAATCGTATCGATCTCGCAGCCTGTCCAAGGAGTTGGCGATGTCGGCGCGCGCGAACAGCGCCACCGGATCAACCGACCGGTTTCGCCTGACCGCAAGATAATCCAGGTTCAGACCGGGTATATGCTGGACACTGGCTTCCGACAGAGGGCCTTGCTGCGGCGTCGTGGCGTCGTGGTCCTTGCCCCCGAAGGCGCGCTGGACGCCCGGCTTGCGCAGATCAAGATCCACAAGCAACACCCGATGTCCCAGCTTCGCCGTGTAGGTCGCGAGGCTGACGGCCAGGGTCGTCTTGCCCTCGCCTGGCAAGCTGGAGGTGACCAGGAAAACCTTGTTGGACTGGTCCCCCGGGCGCAGATGGGTCGCCGCCGCCAGCGAGCGGATCGCCTCGGCATAGGGGCTGAAAGGCTGGCTCAAAAGATACTCATTCGGCCGCATATGATACGGCGGGCGAACAGTCGGCACCAGTCCAAGGCAACGAAGACCAAGCGCGCCGGTGATATCGGCCTCGCCGCGCAGCGTGTTGTCCAGGCGGTCCCGCAACACGGCGATGAAGCAGCCGAGGATCGTGAAGACGATCAGCGCGGGCGGCACGAACAGGATGGGACCCGGCGAGGTCGGCCGATCCGGCGGAGCCGCGAAGGACAGGATGTCGATATTGGAAGACAGGCCCTCCCGCTGCTGGTGCAGCTCTTCTTCCCGCTGGGCGAGATTGAGATAAAGCGTGCGATTCAGGGCGTCCTGACGCTCGAGCCTGCGCACGCTGCTGTCCGAACTCAACTCCTGCAGCAGGTCGAGCCTGGCGCGCAACGAGGTGGCGCGCGCCGCGGACTCGCGCGCTTCACTGATCAGGCCCTGGATGCCGCCGCCACCTCGATGCCGATCAGGCGACGGACTTCCTGGACCTGACGGTCCACCAGATCGAGCGATGGATCATCCTTGTGGTAGGTTGTCGCTAGCTTGATCCTGGACTGCATCAGGTCCAGCATGTGCCGGCGCAGATCGATGATCGAAGGTGTGTTGAAGGCACCTGACAGGAGCTCGACACTGGTGCCCGAGCGGCGGAGGTCTTCGATGTTTTTGACCCGTTCCGCGCGGACCGCGGAGTTGGCTTCCGCGGACGCCAATTCCCGGCTGAGATCCGCCAGGCGTTGGTCCATGGCGCCGGTGTGCGAGGTATCGATCAACTGACGGCTGGACTGGTACTCACGCAGCTTGGTTTCCGTCGCCGCGCTTTCCGTCTGCAGGGTCTTGAGCCGGCCATCGACCCAGTTCAGGGCACGATCGGTCGCGGCGCGCTTTTCCTCCTGCTGGTGGTCGACATAAAGCTGGACGATGCGGTTGACGACCGCCGCCGAGTCCGCCGGCTGGCCGGACACGAAGCTGACACCGATCACATGCGAGCCGGCTTCCTGAAACACTTTCAGCCGGCGCTGCAGCTCACGCATCGTCAGCCAGCCGTCGGTCCCCGCCGCGAGCATGCGCTCCTTCAGCCAGGCCTGCAGCCACGGCAGCAGATCCTGTTCCTCTGGGGTTTCCCGCCGGGCGCCAACGATATGGCCGAATTTCGGGTCGGTCTTCAGGCTGTCCAGCACATGCTCCAGCTGGTCGTAAGAGGTAATGGCGGTTATTTCCGTAAGCACGGTCGGCTCATCCGGCGACTGGGTGATCACCGCCTGCTGGCCAGCCAGCAAACCAGGCTGCAGCGGCTTGACGACCAATTGCGCCTTCGCGGTGTATTGCGGCGGCAGCAGCGTCGCGCCGCCGAACACCACCGCCGTGCCGATCAGGGCGGTCAGCAGAATGGTCCAGCGCCGGCGCAGCAGGGTGGATAATACCTGGGAAAACGGCAACGGCTGGGTGATTGTCATGACATTTCGTGTGGTTGCGCAACGGGGGCCAGGGCATAGGCGTCGCCGAAGGCGGTCCCGCGCTCTGGCAGGCGGGTGGCCTTCTGGCTGGCATCCAGCCACGATTGGACCATCAGAATGGCCCACAGCGCATAGGCGTGGTCTTGGCCGCCGCTGATGTGCCGCGTCAGGCAATGCCGCACCTGGGCGACATCCAGCAGGCCGTGGCGCCGGAGCCTGGACTCGGACAGCGTATCCTCGGCCCATGAACGCAGCGGACCGCGCAGCCATTCGCCAACCGGCACGTTGAAGCCGTGCTTCGCCCGCGCCGCTACCTGTTCGGGAACGTATCGTCGCAACAACCGGCGCAGCGGCTGTTTGCCCAGGCCGCCATGGATCTTCCGGCGCAACGGCAGCCGCCAGGCGAATTCGACGACGCGATGATCAAGCAGCGGACAGCGGGCTTCAAGGCTGACCGCCATGCTGGCCCGATCGAGCTTCACCAGTATATCGCCCGGAAGATACTGTCCGGTATCACGAAACATCATCCGCTCCGCCAGACCTGGCAGCGCCGGCATGGCGGCCTCGGCGCGGACCGGGCCGGAACCTGCCGCCGGCATGGCGGCCTCGCGACGGAGCAGGCTGGCGTACAGCGCCGCCTCGGACGCCGCGCCCAAACCCTCGGACAACTTGGCGAGCCGCGCGAAGCCGGGATGTCCGGCGAACGCCGCGGTTGCCCGGTTCCGTTGCAACGGGCGCAGCAGGTCGGGATGCAGCAGGCCGAGCGCTCGGGCGCCGAACTGGCGCAGGCCGGTTGGCAAGCGGAACAGCGGGTCGTACCGCGCCGCCTGAACATGGCGCGTGTAGCCGCCGAAAACCTCGTCCCCGCCGTCGCCCGACAGCGCGACCGTGACGTGCTGGCGGGCCAGTTGCGAAACCAGCAGGGTCGGGATCTGCGACTCGTCGGCGAACGGCTCATCCCAAACCTTGGGCAGCTCGGGCAGCATGTCCCAGATCTGCGACGGCCGCAGGCGGAGCGTCGTATGATCGGTGCCCAGATGGCGCGCCACCAGCGACGCGGTGCTGGCCTCGTCGAATCCCGGCGTATCAAAACCAACCGTGAAGGTGCGCACCGGCCGCGCGGCGCGCGCCTGCATCAACGCGACCACCAGGCTGCTGTCGATACCGCCGGACAGGAAGGCGCCGAGCGGCACGTCCGACACCATGCGGTCACCCACCGCGGCTTGCAGCAGTGCTTCAAGCTCGCCGTCCAAGGCGTGCTCGTCACCCTTGAAGGGATCGCGCTGCCCGGCTTCGACGACGTCGCGCAGCGACCACCAAAGCGTCGCCTTTTGTTGTAGATCCGAGGCGTTGCAATGCTCGAGCTCCGCCGCGGCGATGGACAGCATGCTGCCGGGCGGCAGCTTGATCACGCCTTGCCAGATGCACGCGTCGTCCGGCACCCAGCCTTGTTGAAGCACCATGGCAAGGGCGGCGGGATCGACCGCTGGCGCGAAGCCCGGGACCGCGCGCAAGGCCCGCAACTCCGACGCGAAAAGCAGGGCGCCGTTGGCAATGGTGACGTATAGCGGCTTCTTGCCGAAACGGTCGCGCACCAGGTGCAGCACCCGATCGCGCCGGTCCCACAGGCCGAACGCAAACATGCCGACGAAGTCCGGCAGTGCACGGCGCAAGCCGAATTCCTGGCAGGCCGCGAGAATGACTTCGGTGTCGCTGTGACCGCGGAATACGTGGCCGCGCCGTCGAAGTTGGCCGCCAATGTCCGCGGCGTTGTAAACCTCGCCATTATAGGTGATGACGAAGCGGCCGTCGGCGCTGTGCATGGGTTGGCGCCCGAGCGGCGAAACGTCGACGATCGCCAGCCGCCGGTGCGCGAAAGCCAGGCCAGCCTCGGGGTCAAGCCAGGTGCCGCCATCGTCCGGGCCGCGATGCCATATCGTTGCGCCCATGTCATCGATCGACCGCAGGCGCTGGCGGGTATTGACCCGAGGCGCAAGCAGCATGCCGGCAATTCCGCACATGCCCGTCAGCCTCCCTGTCCGGACATCGCGCCCGTCCGTGCCGCCAGCAACCCCCGGTAAAGCTCGGTATAGCGGGCAACTATGAGCGTCAGGCCAAATTCGCGGCGGACCCGATCGGCCGCGCTCCGGCCCATCGCCCTGGCGCTGTTCGGATCCACCACCAGATCGAGAATGCGGGCAGCGAGCGCGTCCGGTGAGCGGGGCGGAACAAGATAGCCGCCACGCCCGTGCTCGATCACATCGCTGCAGCCCGGCACGCGTGTCGCCACGATCGGCCGCTCGGCCAACGCGGCTTCCAGAAGCGCACGCGGCACGCCTTCCCGGTATTCCGTCGGAAACGCGAAAACATCAGCCATCCGCAGCAGCGCCGGCACGTCGGAACGCTCGCCGGTTGCGATCACGTAGGGGGAATGCCGATCAAGTTCCTTCTGAGATACCGCAAACGGGCCCTCGGTCTGGCGCGGGCCGACCAGGACGAAGCGCATGTCGGGGCGAACATGGCGCAGTTTCTCCGCCGCCTTCAGCAGGGTCGGGATGCCTTTCTGCCGGGTCAGCCGGGTGACGGTCAGCACCACCGGGCCAGATCCAAGACCCAGTCGCGCGCGCATCTGTTCCGGCGCCGGCGCGGCCTCCGCCGCTTGAGCGAAACCTTCGACATCGACGCCGGAGCCGGGGATAAAGCAATCAGTGTCCGGGGTAACAAGATGATAACGCCGGAAGAACGCCTGGTCCTCCCGGTTTTGGAACACCGTTGCCGTCGAGTAACGGCCGGCGCGGCCATGCATCAGAAGATAGAACGGACGCAGCGCAATCGCCGCCGGCGAGCGGGATGCGTAGATCCAACCGAGGCCATTGATGGTACGAACAACCACGGTTCCCGGCAGCGCGCGGGCGGCGACCGGCGCGAGGACATTCGGCTTGGTATCGAATGACTGCACCAGCGCCGGGCGACGTGCCGCGATCAGGTCAGAGAGCGCTTGCACGCTGCGCCGATCAGCCATCGGATTGACAAATCTGTCGTAGTCAAAGCGGTCAAAGCCGATCCCGGCCTGGACAAACGGCTCCGGCTCGCCCGACCCCACGGCCCTGACACGAAATCCCGCACCGGCGAGCAAGTGAAGGAACGGAAGCCGCAGATGCAGGTCGCTTCCGCCGATAAAAAGTACCAGCGGGCGCCCCGGCTGATCCGAACAGTCCCGATCGCCGGCATGGCCAGGCTGACGGTCGTCGGGCTGCGTTGACCGAGCCGGCCGGCAACGCTGCAAAACCTCGTCTGCCTGTGCAGAACGAGAGACGATGCCATCGAGAGTCGTCATGAGAATGGCTGCCTTCCCCTGGGCATGCTGGATTGCGCGACGCCGCTGCCCTTCTGGCTGCCATTGCTGCACACAACCATAAAAGACCATATCTGACGCGCCATGACCACTCGGCCGTACGGTCAATTTCCTCAATACTTGGGTGTAAGAGGAACCGCTCCGCCGACCTCCGGCAAACCGCTTCATGGTCCGGAAATCGGCCGTGCAGCACTGCAATCAGCGGCGGCGCAAAGATTTTCCAGCTCCGCTTCCGTCAATATAGATCGTTTGGACAGTTTGACCTGGCGGCAGAATTCAGCGCATGTCTTGCTGTGCTGCGTTAGTTATCATGTCGGGTTCTCGACAGTCCGGTGCCCACCTAAAATAGGGGAACGTTATGAAGGCCGTTATTCAATCCGGCGGAAAGGGGATGCGCCTGCGCCCCTACACCAACATCTTGCCGAAGCCGCTGATGCCGGTCGGATCAAAACCAGTCGTGGAAGTTTTGCTGCGCTGGTTGCGCCGAAACGGCATACGGGACGTCTACATCACGACCGGTTATCTTGGACACCTGATCCGCAGCTTCTGCGGCGACGGAAAACGCTGGGACCTTCGCATCGAATATACCGAAGAATATGAGCCGCGCGGCACGATCGGCGCCCTCAGCTTGCTGCGCGAGGAACTGGACGAAACGTTTCTTGTGATAAACGGCGATATTCTGACCGACCTCAACCTCAGTTACTTCATTGCTGAACACAACCGGCACGGCGACAGCATGACGGTCGCGGTATCCAGCCGAAACGTGCGGATCGATTTCGGCGTGCTGGAGCATGTCAACAACCGGGTGATCGCGTTCCGCGAGAAGCCGAACTTCACCAGCCTGGTCAGCATGGGCATCTACTGCATGGAGCCGGACATGCTGCGCCACATCCCGGATGGCATACCGTTCGGCTTCGACGACCTGATGTTCTCGATGTTGGCGGAGGCACGGCCTGTCCATACCTTCGTGCACAATGGCCTCTGGCTGGACATCGGCCGGATCGAGGATTTCCAGAAAGCACAGGACGCGAATTGGGACGAAGACACGCCGGCGTTCGACACCACGCCGCTTCGCCTGGAAGCGGTCGGGCCGGACTGACTGGACGACAATTGCCTGAATTCGCCTTGGCGTCGCCGGTCTATCACGGTCCGGGCTCTGCCCGACCGTGGGCCGCGGGCCTTCCCGACTTCAAGGCCGCCTCTGCCCGTGCCGCCGGCTTCTCCAAACCGTCCGAAAGTGTTGATTTCATGTATGGCAAGTCCTTGTTGCTTGTTTCCGAACCAAGCCTGGGCGCCGACGAAGCGGCGGCATTGTCGGAGGTTATTGCATCGAACTGGATCACCATGGGCGAGCCGTGTCGCCAGCTTCGAGCGCGGCTTTGCCGAGGCCCACGGTGTCGATGACGCCGTGGCGGTGAATTCCTGCACGGCTGGCCTGCATTTGGCCCTGGCAGCGCTTGGCATCGGCGGCGGCGACGAGGTCATTGTCCCATCCCTGTCGTTCGTCGCGACGGCAAATTGCGTGGTCTATACCGGCGCGCGCGTCGTGTTCGCCGACATCGAATCGCTCGACCGGCCACTGATGTCGCTGGCCGACGCGAAAGCAAAACTTTCGCCACGAACCCGCGCGGTGATCGTCATGCACTACGCGGGTTCGGTGGCCGACGCGCAGGCCTGGCGCGCCTTCGCTCGGCAGAACAATCTTTTCCTGATCGAGGATTCTGCCCATGCGGTCGGACAGGACCGCGGCCCGATCTTCGGCGACCTCGCCGTGTTCAGTTTCTACGGCAACAAAAATATGACCACCGCCGAAGGCGGCATGATCCTGGGCCAGGACAAGGCGGTCATGGAACGGGCGCGGCGGGCACGGGCGCACGGCATGACCAGCACGACCATCGAGCGTCTGCACGCGCGGGCGTCGAGCTATGATGTCCTGAGCCTCGGCTACAATTACCGGATGTCCGAACTGAACGCGGCGCTTGGGCTGGCGCAGCTGCCGAAGCTGGAGGCGGGTAACGCGCAACGCCGCCGGCTTGCCCAGACCTATGGCCAGGCGTTTGGCAACCGGCCGTCTGGCTTGCTGTTGCCGCTTCTCGGGCATGCACCGTCCGCCCATCACCTGTTTCCCGTGGTGTTGCCGCAACACGCGGATCGCGCCGCCATTATGACCGGCTTGTACGAGCGGGGCATTCAGACAACGATCCATTACCCGCCGATCCACCAATTGACCTGGTTCAGGGAGCAGTATCCCAATGTCAGCTTGCCGGTGACCGAAGCATTTGGCACGCGGCAACTGACCTTGCCGTTGCATCCGAAGATGACCGAAGCCGATGCTCGCCACGTTGCCAGCTCATTGCTGCAGCTTCTCGCCGCGCCCGCCGAAGGCGGAGCCTGATGGCGCGCCTGCTGCGTACGCATCGGGTGCAAGCGGGGCGGCATTGGCTGGCGAAAGCCCCGCCCAGGCCGGAAGCCCTGATCGCGCTGGCGTTGCTGTTGACGTTGCTGCCGCTGATCGCGCTGATCGCCCTGGCGATCCTCCTGGAGGATGGGGGACCCGTGTTGTTCGCGCAAACCCGCCTTGGCCGGAACGGGCGGCCTTTCTCGCTGCTCAAGTTCCGCAAATTCGCGCCTGATTGCGGCACGACGGGCCAAGCGGTCACGCTCAGCGGCGACAAGCGATTGACGCGGGTGGGCCGCTGTCTGGAGCACAGCAAGATGGACGAGCTGCCACAGCTTTGGAACATCGTGCGCGGCGACATGGCGCTGGTCGGCCCGCGGCCGGAATCGATGTTCTTCGCGGATTGCTTCGCGGGGGTTTATCGCGGCCTGTTGCGCTATCGTCCCGGAATCTTCGGCCCGGCCCAGGCTTTGTTCCGGGATGAAAAATATTTGTATCCGGCGGATTGCGACCCGGAGGAATACTATCGCCAAGTCCTGTTCCCGACCAAGGCACGGATCGACCTGGCCTACTACCCGGAACGCTCCTGGCTTTCCGACTTCGGCTGGATTTGCTGTTGCTGCCTAGCCATCTGCGGCCTTGCAATCCGGCAGCGCGACCCGATGCACAGACCTTCGTCTGAGATGGCGTCCCAGGCGCGGGTTGATCTGTGAGACAGAATTTCTTGTTTGGGAAGGGTTCCATGCCAGGTGTTGCCAGCCTTGAAGGCGTAAGGGTTCTTGTTACGGGCGCGGATGGGTTCATCGGCTCTCATTTAACCGAACGTTTGGCACGCGACGGCGCTTTCGTCACGGCGATGAGTTTATACAATTCATTTGATAGCCACGGGTGGCTTGATGACCTGCCGGCGGGCCTGTCGGACAACCTGTCGCTTGTTAGGGGCGATGTTCGCGACCCTTCGTTCGTGCGCAACGTGGTGTCCGGGCAGGACATTGTGTTTCACCTCGCCGCACTCATCGCGATCCCGTATTCCTACGTCGCCGCCCGATCCTATGTCGAAACGAACGTGTTGGGCACGCTGAACGTGCTGGAAGCATCGCGCGATGCCGCGCCAAAGCGGATCGTGGTGACATCAACAAGCGAGGTTTATGGAACGGCGCAAACCATGCCGATCGCGGAGTCACATCCGCTGCACGGGCAATCACCCTATTCGGCAACCAAGATCGGTGCCGACATGCTGGCGGAAGCCTATGCCCGATCGTTCGGCCTTCCGGTCGTGATCCTGCGGCCGTTCAACACGTTCGGGCCGCGCCAGAGCGAGCGGGCGGTGATCCCAACGATCATACGCCAAGCGCTTGATCCGGCCTGTCGTGTGTTGAAGTTGGGCGACACCACGACGCTCCGCGATTTCACCTTCGTGGAGGATACCGTGGCTGCTTTTCAGGCGGTCGCCGAGGCACCTTCAATCGACTACGGACGGCCATACAACGCCGGCAGCGGCACCGCGGTATCGGTCGCCGACGTGATCGCATTGATCTCGGACCTGACCGGGAACCACAAACCGGCCGAGCACGAGGACCAGCGTTTCCGTCCGGCGAACTCCGAGGTTCGAGCCTTGATTGCCGACAGCCGGCAACTGACGGCGGACACCGGTTGGCGTGCTGAAACCGCTCTGCGCGAGGGCCTGGCCCATACCATAGCCTGGTGGCAAAGCCGTTTTGACCACAGTAAAGTACGCGAGTCCCATGCCTACATGACGTAGGCAGCCAGGGCTCGCAGACTTTCACCGTCCTCTTTCGCCGGTTCAACCCGAGCGTGGAGGTTTGCCAGAGGCGTGGATGTAACGGTGCCGATGGAATGGTGTTAGTGCACCTCCCCGTTGACATGCGGCGGGCTGACGGGATGCGGCGTAATTTCGAGACCATCCTTTGTTGTCGCCAACTCAAGATCCAGATGGCCGGCCTTGGCGTTGGCGCGACGGAACTGGTCAGGCGACGTGATGCTGAGCATGTTGGCGGCGACCACCGCTTCGGTGCGATTGTTCACTTTCAACTTGCGGATGATGTTGTGCACGTGGACCTTGGCGGTACTTCAGGGACATGCCAAGCTTATGGGCGATTAATTTATTGGGCTTGCCCGTCTCCAGTAGCTCCAGAACGGCAAGCTCTCGCAATGTCAGGCCCTCCAGCATCACGACGCGCTTGCGGTGAGCCGGGACGGCGGGAGTCTTTGGCGGCAAGGCGACGCCAGGGACCAGGTGCGGTAAGTAGTGGCCGCCGGCGAACACAAGGCGCAACGCAGCTGCGGCGACCTCAGGTGTGTCTGATGTGGGAATAAATGCGTCGATGGCGCCGCGGCCGACCAGCTTCTGCACCAGGTCGGTCTCAGATCGGTCGGCGATTAGTACCGACCGCAGTCGACTTGTAGTTTGTATTTTTCGTTTCAACCTGCCGTTCAATCCACTGAAGTGGACGGTGCGAGGCGCCTGCGTGAACAATAATCGCGACGGGCGGGCTGGTAATTCTTCCGGATGGATCTCCTCTAGATCGGCGGCGACAGAAATTTCAAACTCCGGACAGGATGCATGCAGCCAATGCGAAACGCATCCCTGGATGAATTCTCGCTCCGCCAACACAAACAATTGTAAGGCTGCTTTCGACATTTCCATTCCCACCTGGCGCGACCAGCATCCCGTTTGTTAGCCTCAATACAGTCGACTACACGTCAATGCTTTTGAACTTATTGAACAATGCGGAGTTGTGTACTGGTTATCCTGATATGTCATCAGGAAACGTCTTGATGACAGATTTGTGAATTATTTTTTAAGATAATAGAAAGAAGAGAAATTAGTTGCCGATGCACCGCTGCATCAAAGGCAACTAAACCGGAAGTTGAGAAGATTAACTTCAACAAGCCAGGCTTACATCGGTCTGATCCTAACCGTTACTGGCGGTTGGCACAACCATAGCAGATCGAACTAGCCGCCTTCCGCCGTTTATCGCGATATTATTTCCGGGGATAAGAAACCATAGGTAGTTTCGGGCGATAAGATTTAGATGCGGCGTTGCAGGCGGCGCCCATCATCATCCAGGTCTATATAAACGCCGAGCAAGCGGTGGGACGCCATCGCGGGCTTTGCCGTCTCAATCCGCTCGGCTGCTGCTTTCAGGGTGTTGAGCGCAGGGTGCGGGTGTCCAACGCCCCTGTCCTGGGTTCGGCGTCGCCGCCTGCGATGCGTCCGCATCTCGACTGACGCATGACCAGCAGGCCGACCAGCGCCAGGTTGATGACGTTGAACGCCACGCCAGAGCCGAAGGCCGGCGCATAGAAGCCGAAGTGGTCATAGATGCGCCCCGCGAACCAGCTGCCGAATGCCATGCCGCTCATTGACGTGAACAGCACCATTGGCACCCGCCACGATGCCTCAGCCGAAGGAAACAGGTCACGGATCGAGACCACATAAGCGGGAATGATACCCGAGAAGCCCAATCCGTAGCCGGCCGCCACGACGAACAGCCCGGCCTCGTTCTGGGTCAGCAGGAAGCCGGCGATCGCCACCGCCTGGAAGGCGGAGCCTGCGAGCACGGTCTTCAGGCCGCCGTGGCGATCCGCGAAGACCCCCCAGAACTGCCGCGAGATGAACGCGCAGCCCAGCAGCACCGACAGCATCATCGCGCCCGTCGCCGTGCCGATGCCGATGTCGCCGCAAAACGCCACCAAATGCGCTTGCGGGATCGCCATCGGCACGCAGCAGCAAAAACCGGCCGCGCAAAGGATAGCCTGTACGACATTGGGCCGCAGCCCGAGCACGCGGGCCGGCGATCCTGCTTGCGCTGCACGCTTGGCCTGGACCGGCTTGCCTCCAGCGCCAGGTGCATCCGGAGCGGGGCGGAGGAACAAGGCGGCGAGCGGCAACACGCTCAGCAGCATGACCCCGGCATAGCCCAAATAGGTGATGCGCCAGCCGGGCCCGGCGATCAGCCGCACGAACGCCGCGGGCCACAGCATGCCCGCAATGTATTGGCCGGAGGAGATAGCCGGTCAAGGTCACGGCGGATGGATCAGACGGCGGCCAGCTGAGCGACCCGATCGGGCCCCTGCCGGGCTCATGTCGAGGGTGGGCGCAGAGTTTGGCGCAGGCAATTTTGGCCACTATTTCGTAAACATCCGTTGAGAATCGCCACTTGTTGGGTTGTCCACAGCTTTTTATGGCTTGACTCGATTCCGCCATTGCTGCGCTTGATGGCAACGGATACTGTATTTAGTAGTCAACGCCATTCAGGGAACCAGGATATGGTGTGGAATGAAGAAACCATCCTTCTTTTGAAGGAACTCTGGGCACAGGGCCATTCCACTGCCGAAATTGGTAGGCGGCTTGCCGTCACCAAGAATGCGATCGTTGGCAAGGCTCATCGCCTCGACCTGACCGCTCGACCGTCACCGATCCGGCGCGACGGCGCTAGTGCAGCGAACGAACGGCCGCAATCCGCGCATTGGGTGCAGGGACCGACGCTGCCACCGCTTGCCAGCGCCAGCGCGCAACCGGTCGCCTCCAACATCCAGGCGATCCGTCCCGCCGCGGCGGCTGCCGCTGCCCAGCCCCCAATGTCAGCGCAGAGGCCGGTGCGCAGCCCGCCACCCCCTGCCCCGCCGGTGCGCAGCGTGACGCCGTCACCGCCGATGCCGCGTCGCCGGGCGGCGCCGTCCTGCTGCTGGCCGATCGGCGAGCCCGGCAAGCGAGACTTCCGCTTCTGCGATGATGCCTCGATGCCCGGCAAACCATATTGCGAGGACCACGCGAAGCTGGCCTACGTCAGGATCCGTGACCGGAAGGAAGATGCCGCCTGAGCGCACGACGCGGTCTGGCGCGGACGACAGCCGGAGGCCGCAACGCTCAATCGTTATCCACGCACCGATACGAGCCGCATTGGAATGGTCGAATAGCTCTCGGGGAAAGCCATCTGACGGCGACTTGGCGCGACACCGCCGGCGCCGCTATAAGATGCGCCTTCCCTATAGCCGAGACCGCAATGGCCACCGAACCCGATATCTTCACCGAGGCGCGCGAGTGCATGGTGAACGGTCAGATCCGCCCGAACAAAGTCAGCGATCCCCGCATCCTGAGCGCCATGCGTCGTATTCCACGGGAACGTTTCCTTCCCGGCTCGGTACGCGCGCTTGCTTATACTGACGAAGACATCCCCCTCGGCAACGGCCGCTACATGATGGAGCCGATGGTGCTGGCTCGGCTGCTGCAGGCGGCGCTGTTGCAGGAGAACGAGCGGGTTTTGATCGTTGGCGCCGGCGCGGGATACGGCGCCGCGATCGTGGCCGCGTGCGGCTGCCGGGTTACCGCGCTGGAGCAGGACGCATCGCTGATCGCGCTGGCGCAGACCGTCCTGCCGGCTGTGGCTTCGAACGTGTCGCTGATGGCCGGACCTCTGGCCGCGGGATGGCCCCCCAATGCCCCGTACGATGTCATCCTGATCGAAGGCGCGGTGCCGGAAATACCGCCCGCGCTGGTCGACCAGTTGCATCGTGAGATCGGACGTGTGCTGGCCATAATGTGTGGCGAGGGGCGCACCAGCCAGGCCATTATTGGCGAGGCGACGGCGACCGGACTTGGGATGTGCGCGATATTCGATTGTGCAACACCGCCGATCCCGTCGTTGGCTCGGGCCCCGGCGTTCGAATTCTGAGCAGCCATAAGCTGCGGAACGTGGCATCGCTGGTATGACCGACCGTTTGGTCTGATGCACAAGACGGCTGCGCCGAAGAGAGCCCAGAAATGAAAGGGAATGCTGGACAGAACGCTGCAATTCAGAGGAACTTTAGACGTGTGGACACGCGCGCCGGATTGATCCAGGCTCGTCCGAATTAACCACTGTTCACGCGTCAGCCGATAAGCCAGCCAGCCACGACCGGCGGTCTGCGAAAAAAGGGTGCCGAATGGGTCTGCGTCACGGTCTACTCATCAGCCTTAGCCTGGGTGCTATTCCGGCCGCCGCCTGGGCGCAAAGCCCGCCGGCGCAATCGACTGTGCCCAACCAGAACCCACGGCCGACGAAGCTGGCGCAGGCGGCCGGATCCACTGCCGCGCCGCGACAGGCACCGGCCGCAACCGGTGTCGTTGTGCCACGCACCTTGGCCCAGGCGCTGGCGGCGACTTATGCCAACCAGCCGGCCTTGCAGGCAGAGCGAGCCAGGCTGCGTGCCACCGACGAGAACGTGCCGACCGCTCTGGCCGGATGGCGGCCGACCGTGGTGCTGGCCGGCACTACTGGTTATGGCGACGGCGTGGCGCGCGCCTATAATGGGCTCACCGGTACAGTCATCAACACCCAGACCGACCGCGTGATCGCCACCGCGCAGGCGACGGTCACGCAGAACCTGTATACCGGCGGCCGGACCCAGGCCAACGTCAACCGAGCCAAGAACCAGGTGATGGCGGAGCGGGCAACCCTGCTCGCGCAGGAACAGACCAGCTTCACCAACGTCATCAGCGCTTATGTCGGCGTCATCCAGTCAAAGGAACTGCTGGCGTTGCAGACCAATAACGAGCAGGTCTTGGCAAAGCAGCTACAGGCGACCAACGACCGGTTTCGGGTGGGTGAAATAACCCGCACCGACGTGGCCCAGGCGGAGGCCGCGCTGGAAGGCGCCCGGGCGACCCGCGAAACCGCTCAGGGCAATCTGCAAACCTCACGCGGCACCTTCGTTCAGGTGGTCGGATTTCTTCCACCTGACGACCTGGTGGAGCCGCAGCCGCTCAGCTTGCCAGTGCGGAGCGAGGTCGAAGCCTCCAACCTCGCAACCAGCAACAACCCCAACGTGATCACCGCGCAGTTCAATGATGCCGTGGCTAAGGATGCCATCGACGCCGCCTTCGGGGCGCTGCTGCCGCAGGTCAGCCTGCAGGGCCAGACATTCCAGCAGAACAATGCTGGCGGCCGCAGCACGAAAAGCAACGGCTACCAGGTAACTGCGCAGGTTTCGGTGCCGGTCTATCAGGGCGGCTCGGAATATGCCGCCGTTCGCCAGGCGCGTCAGTCGCAGCAGCAGACCCAGCGGCTGATCGACGACGCCAAACGTACCGCGGTGCAAAACGCGGTGCAGGCGTGGGATACCCTGGTCGCCGCCAAGGCGGCCGCGGACAGCACCCGGGCACAGATCCGCGCCAACCAGATCGCCTTGGAAGGCACCGAGCGCGAGGCCATCGTCGGCAGCCGCACCACCCTGGACGTGCTCAATGCCACGCAGCTGCTGCTGAACTCGCAAACCACGCTGGTGCAGAACCTGGCACAGGTTATCACCGCGTCCTATGCGGTGGCTGCCGCGATTGGCCGCTTGACCGCGCGTGACCTGCATCTGGCGGTGCCGCTGTATGACGACACCGCCTATTATCAAGCCGTCAAGGACCGCTGGGGCGGCCTGGGCGACTATGCAACCGACCAGCCGGGCCGTTGACCAATGCCACAAGGCGTTCCGACATGAGCCAACCACCGACACCCGCGCCGCCGCCGGCATCGTCTCCCTCCGGCGGCGATGGCGCTGACCCCTCGATGGAGGAAATCCTCGCTTCGATCCGGCGCATCTTGAATGAAGACGAGCCGAATGAGGCCGCAGCGGAGCCTGCCCCCGAGGAGACGCCGCCAGCCGAGGACGTGCTGGTGCTGGACCGCTCCATGTTGGTCTCGATTCCGGAGGCGAATACGGCCCACCCGGGCGGTGGTGAGGCGGAGCCTGCTGAGCCGAAGCCTGTCGAGCTCGAGCCCGCCGATCCGAAGCATGGTCATGTCGGCGGCGAGGCGGTCACGGCTGACAAACCGGCTATGGCCGAACCGGTCAGCGAGCCATCCGTACCGCCGCCTCCGCCTCCGGAACCGCCCGCGGCTTCACCGCCTTCATCCTTCGGCGACAGGCTGGTCGCGCCAGAAACCGCCGCCGCGACGGCCTCCTCGGTCGACGGCCTGCTGCGCACGCTGGCATCCAGCCGAGCGACCCAGGTTTACCGGGGCGGCCCGACGATTGAGGACCTGGTGCGGGAGGAACTTCGCCCGCTGCTGAAAAAATGGCTGGACGACCATCTACCGCCGCTGGTCGAGCGCCTGGTTCGGGCCGAGATCGAGAGGGTTGTCGGCCGCGTCGTTCCTTGATCGGGACGACCGGGCCGTCGGGCGCCGCTTACGCCAACCACCTGCCTCAGCCCGTCCGGCGTTTACCCGGAACCCGGCGTGGCCATGATCCCGCGCCGGCCGCGGCGTCCGATCCATCCGACCCCAAGCAGCCTGGCATCCGGACGTCTTGGCATCTAACGGTGCCGATACCAAGCTACGGACGAATGAAATGACGAGACACCCATGACCCTGGACAGCCGGTTCGCCGCCGCCGAGGAGGAGCCCCGCCTGTATGCGGGCTGGGAGAACGCTGGCAGTTTCGCCTGCGATCCCACCTCCAACGCGCAGCCCTTCACCATCATGATCCCGCCGCCGAACGTCACCGGCAGTTTGCACGTGGGCCACGCGGTGACCATGACCGTGCAGGACACGCTGGTCCGCTGGCGCCGCATGCAAGGCCGCGACACGTTGTGGCAGCCTGGCACCGACCACGCCGGCATCGCCACCCAAATGATGGTGGAGCGCCTCCTGGCGGCCGAGGGACGCGACCGTAGGGAGGTCGGGCGCGAGGCGTTTGTCGATCGCGTCTGGCAATGGAAGGCCGAGTCCGGCGACACCATCACCCGCCAGCTTCGCCGCCTGGGCGCCTCGCTGGACTGGCCGCGCGAACGCTTCACCATGGACGACGGTCTGTCGGCCGCGGTGAGGGAGACGTTCGTCACGCTTTACCAGCAAGGACTGATCTATCGTGACCGGCGGCTGGTGAACTGGGATCCCAAGCTGCAAACGGCCATCTCCGACCTGGAGGTGGAGAATCGTGAGATCAAGGGCTCGCTCTGGTATATCCGCTATCCGATTGAAGGCGAGGCCGGCCAGTTCATCGTCGTCGCGACCACGCGGCCGGAAACCATGTTGGGCGATACCGCGGTGGCGGTGCACCCGAGACATCCCACGTTGGCCCGGCTCATCGGCAAGCGCGCCATCCTGCCGTTGGTGGGACGGGCGATCCCGATCGTCGGCGACGAGTACGCGGATCCGGAGAAAGGCACCGGCGCGGTGAAGATTACCCCGGCGCATGACTTCAATGATTTCGCCGTCGGTCAGCGCCACCACCTGCCGATGCCGTCGGTGCTGGATCGCCAGGCCATGGTCACCCTGGCGGAGATCCAGGACGTCCTGACCGAGTTCCCGGGCGTGGCCGATCCCGCGTTCATCCGCGGGCTCGCCGGCCAAGGCCGCTTCGCCGCCCGTTCGGCAATCGTCGCGGAGTTGGAACGATTGGGCCTACTGGAAAAGATCGAGCCGCATACTTACCAGGTGCCGCACGGCGACCGCGGCGGCGTGCCGGTCGAGCCGTTGCTGACCACCCAGTGGTACCTGCAATGCCGCCACTCTGGCCAGGCCGGCGATCGAGGCGGTGGAGACCGGCAAGACCGTGTTTGTGCCGAAACAATGGGAAAATACGTTCTTTGCCTGGATGCGTGATATCCAGCCCTGGTGCATCTCTCGCCAGCTTTGGTGGGGTCATCGCATCCCGGCCTGGTACGGCCCGGACGGGACGGTGTTCGTCGCCAAGGACGCCGATGGCGCCATCCTTCAGGCGCGCGATCATTATGGCCATGACGAGACACTGCAACAGGACGAGGACGTTCTGGACACCTGGTTCAGCTCGGCCCTCTGGCCGTTCTCCACCCTTGGCTGGCCAGATGCCACACCGGAGCTGAACCGTTACTATCCCGGTGATGTGCTGGTCACCGCCCACGACATCATTTTCTTCTGGGTTGCCCGGATGATGATGATGGGCCTGCACATGATGGGCGAGGTGCCGTTCCGCACCGTCTACATCCACGGCCTGGTGCGCGATGAGCGTGGTCAGAAGATGTCAAAGACCAAAGGCAACGCCATCGATCCTCTGGACCTGATCGACCGTTACGGCGCCGACGCGCTGCGCTTCACCATCTGCGCCCTGACCGGCCCCGGCCGCGATGTCAAACTGAGCGCCGCGCGGGTGCAGGACTATCGGGGTTTCATAACCAAACTGTGGAACGCGGCCCGATTCTGCGAAATGAACGGCATGACGGGCGGCGCGGACTTCGATCCGTCCAGCGCCGGCCTGCCCCTGTCGCGCTGGCTGCTGGACGCGGCCAACGCCGCGATGCGTGAGGCGACCGACGCGCTGGAGGCATACCGGTTCGACGAATATGCCGCTATATGCTACCGTTTCGTCTGGAATGTCTTCTGCGATTGGTTCCTGGAGTTCGCCAAGCCGCTGCTGGCCGAGGGCGCCCATCCGACGCAAGCTGCGGAAATCCGGGCGGTCGGCGCCCATGTCCTGGGCCTGATCCTGCGTCTGCTGCATCCAGCGATCCCGTTCGTGACGGAAGAGTTATGGGACCGCTTCGGCTACGGCCCGCCCAACAGCTTGATCCACGCTGCCTGGCCCGAACCCGCCGCGGTGCCGGACGCCGAACAGGCTCGCCTCGAGCTGGACTGGGTGGTGCGCCTGATCGGCTTGGTCCGCTCGGTGCGGACCGAGATGAACGTGCCGCCCGGAAAGCCGTCGCCGGTGCTGCTGCGCGATGCATCGGCCGAAGCGCTGAGGCGTGTCGACCGGTGGATCGACGCCATCCGCCGTCTTGCCCGCGCCTCCGACGTGCAGCCGTTGCGCGGCGACCTGCCGCAAGGCTCCGCCCAGGCGGTGCTGGATGAAACCACCGTGGTGCTGCCGCTGGCGGGCCTTGTCGACATTGCGGCGGAGCGGGCTCGCCTGGTCAAGGAACGCGATAAGGTGATGGCGGAGGCCAGGAAGATCGGCCAGAAATTGGAGAATGTCGATTTTGTCACGCGCGCACCCGAAGACGTGGTGGCGGAAAACCGCGATCGTCTGGCCGCCGCTGTGTCCGAGACCGCACGCCTGCAGGCCGCTTTGGACCGCCTGGGCTAAGCCGGCGCCCCGCCCACGGCTTCGCCGACTGCCCTCAGGGGCTGTTGGCGACCTGCGCGGCGGCGTGACGGCGACGCCACGGCCGGTGCACCATTGGACCATTTGCTGAACGCGCTGCCGTGACCATTGACGCCACCGCCGCGCATTCCTATTATGACAACCTATCCGAATATCGGGCGGCTTCGCCTCCGCAAGTTTCCCCGCGCTGGCGCCCTGAGTTCCAATCCAACCAATTGTGATCAGCCGGGCCTCTGCGCCCCAACCTCGCCAGCCTGATCCCACTCCCGAATGCACCCGCACGTCCGAGGCCTTTCCCATGCACCTTGCAGAACTAAAGAAGAAAACACCAGCCGAACTGGTGAATTTCGCTGAATCCCTGACGGTCGAGAACGCATCTTCCCTGCGCAAGCAGGACATCATGTTCGCGATCCTGAAAAATCTTGCCGACAATGATCAGGCGATCCAGGGCGAGGGTACCTTGGAAATTCTGTCGGATGGCTTTGGCTTCCTGCGCAGCCCGGAAGCGAACTACCTGCCGGGCCCTGACGACATCTATGTCAGCCCCAGTCAGGTGCGCCGCTTCGGCCTGCGCACCGGCGACACGGTCGATGGCCAGATCCGCGCGCCGCGCGATGGGGAGCGCTATTTTGCCCTATTGAAGGTCGACACCGTCAACTTTGAGCCACCGGAATCGGTGCGGCATCGGGTGAACTTCGACAACCTGACGCCGCTGTATCCGGAAGAGCGCCTGAAGATGGAGATGGAAACGTTCCAGTCCGTCGCCAAAGGCCCGGCCAAGGATTTCACACCCCGGGTGATCGACCTGATCTCCCCCGTCGGCAAGGGCCAGCGGGCGCTGATCGTGGCGCCGCCGCGCACCGGCAAGACCGTCATGCTGCAGAACATGGCCTCCGCCATCGCCGCCAACCATCCGGAGGTCTTCCTGATCGTGCTGCTGATCGATGAGCGGCCGGAGGAAGTCACCGACATGGCGCGCAGCGTCAAGGGCGAGGTCATCAGCTCCACCTTCGACGAACCCGCCACCCGCCACGTGCAGGTGACCGAGATGGTGCTGGAGAAGGCCAAGCGCCTGGTCGAGCACAAGCGCGACGTGGTGATCCTGCTCGACAGCATCACCCGCCTGGCGCGCGCCTACAACACCGTGGTGCCGTCATCCGGCAAGGTGCTGACCGGCGGCGTCGACGCCAACGCGCTGCAGCGGCCGAAGCGCTTCTTCGGCGCCGCGCGCAATATCGAGGAAGGCGGCTCGCTGACCATCATCGCCACCGCCCTGATCGATACCGGCAGCCGCATGGATGAGGTCATCTTCGAGGAGTTCAAGGGCACCGGCAACTCCGAGATCATTCTCGATCGCAAACTGTCCGACAAGCGGACGTTCCCCGCCATCGACATCACCAAGTCCGGCACCCGCAAGGAAGAGCTGCTGGTGGAGCGTGGCACACTGACGAAGATGTGGGTGCTGCGCCGCATCCTCAATCCGATGGGCACCGTCGATGCGATGGAGTTCCTGCTGGACAAGCTGAAATACAGCAAGACCAACAATGATTTCTTCGACGCGATGAATACCTGACCGGATGCGGCAGGCCGGCGCCGTGATGGGTGCCAAGGCAGGCCTATGACGTTAACAGGCACGACTTGCCAGAGGTAGGCACGCGGCCAGGCATATCCAGGCCGCGTGCCGCCGATCCGGTCAGGTCAACGCATGCGCGAGCAGCGTGCTCAGCTTCGCCGTCGTTGCGCCGTCGATGGTCGCAATGCCCATCACCGCTCCGCCGGAGGTCGATGAGATCGACAGTATCGCCCCGTTGGCATTATCCACCACCGTCAGGTAGTTTGGCAGCGTCGCGGCTGCGCCGTTCCAGTTCGTCGCCGCGAGCGCGGAGCGCAGATCGAGGGTGTCGCCAGCAGTCAGGACGTTGCTGGCGAAACTGTCGTATCCCTTGCCGGCGGGCGGGATGACATAGGTGTTGCCGTGGCCGCTATCGGTGATCGTGTCGGTACCGCCGGACAGGTTGATCGTGTCGCCACTGCCCTTGATGAAGACCATGTGGCTGCCGGCTGTGGCGATGAGCGACACCTGGCTCTGACTGACCGTGACGCTGGACTGGCTTGCAGCGACGGTGATCGGCGCCGGCAGAGGACTGACGCTGGTTCCGGCGGTGGGCGACCAGGATGCCGTCGGGCTGGTCTTGCTCCACCAGAGGTCGCTTTTGTTCTCCTGCCAGATGGTTTTCCCGACATAGGCGAGTTCGGTGACATTGGCCGTCGTCGAATCGGCCACACCGTTCACCGCCACCTGTCCGCCGCTGGTCAGGCTCCACTTGTTGCCGCTGGCGTCAGTGATCGATGCGGTGGAACCGGCCTTGATAATCGTGTTGTTCGGCGACGGCGTTTTAGCCGCCGCCGCTGCTATTCCTGAAGCAACTTCCTGCCCGTATGACGTGAGCGAACCATTCTGTGTGAGTTGGTCCGGACCACCGCTACCGCCATAGGCTCAGGCAGCGTAACCATACCCGCTGTTCAATACCGCGTTGATCACTTGTGAGCCGTTCGCATCGACAGTTTGGCCATTTGCCGCTTCCGAAGCGTGCTCGCCGTCGCTGCGCGCGCCCGGGCTGCGGGTGACTTCTTCGACAAGCGCCTTGGGAACGTCAAGAACGATGGACCGGAACTGCTCGAGCCGCATGTGCCGGAGGTAAACCAGACACTTCTTTTGGAAACTTCATGACGCAAGAAAATCTAGGACCGGGACCTAACGAACGTGGAACGCTTTGGAGCATACGCATTCCTGGCGGCAGATTGTGGTCATACGTGTCAATTACGCAGGAGTTGGCCTGGCTGTGTGGCCTAACGATTTCGCGCTCACGGTGTCGTGGTGGCTGCCGGTCGGTTACCAGGGGCTGGACGATTACCATTATTTCACCGCGGCGCAGGCGTGGCTGCGGCCGGGGCCATATGTGCCGCTCGATCACTGGTCAACGCGGTTGCCATACGTCTGGCTGTTTGCCGTCGGTATCGAGCTGTTCGGCGTGACCGAAGCGGCAATGAAGCTGCCCAGCTCGTTGCTGTTCGCCGTGATCATGCTACTGGCTTGGGCGATCGGTCGACTGATTGGCGGGCCGCGCACGGCCGTGTTAGCGCTGGTTGCGATTGCCACGACGCCGCTGCTGCTGCGGATGCCCACAACATACTATCCGGAAAGCCTGGAGATCGCGCTTACCGGGATAACGCTGTGGCTGGTGCTGATGGTGGTCTGGACGCCAACGCGCTGGCGGCTGACGATATTGCTGGCGGCGGGACTGATTGGCGGTCTCACGCTGCTGGTGCGTCAAACGTCGGCCGCCACGCCTGTCGCTTTGGCGCTGTTCCTCTGGTGCTACGATCCTCTCGGCCGGGTTGCTGCTGTGCGCAAGACGGCAACTCTCGCCGTCGGCTACGCGATCCCGCTGATTTCGAAATGGCGTATTACCACCACGTTACCGGCGACCCGCTGCATCGATTTGTCGTCGATCAGCGGCACGTGCTGATCCCGAGCATACACCTCGACGGGGAGGTTTTTACCGGCGGGCATCTGCTGTTCAACTGGGTCCTGGCAGCGCGTTGGGATGTGCCGGCGCTCATCCGTGTCCACTGGACGGTCAATCCGCTGATCCGGATTTTTACCTCGCCGGGCCTGCTGTTGCTGCCGTGGCTGGCCCTGATCGGCGGCGTCGTAGCATGGCGCCGCCGGGGAGCCGCACGCCCCTTGGTGGTGCTGGCGGGAAGCCTTTTCCTGCTGCAATACGCGGTCAATACCTTCGTGCTGGTGATCCCGCCGGACACCCGATACTACGCGGTGAGCTACTTTCTGGCGGCAATCCTGGCCGGCATGGCGCTTTCGACATTGTCGGCATGGCTGCAACTGGCGGTTGTTGGCGGGCTGATGCTGGCGCCGTGCCTCGCGGTGATGGCGCTCGAGCCATCGTTTGCTGCGCGTCTGGCGCCGCTGCTGCCGGTGATGCAGCGCTACCAGCCGCTGTATCTGCCGCAGATGGCTGAACAGGGGGCGTATCTGGCGTTGCAGACCGGACACTTCCCGGACGTGCATGAAGGTGCGGCACTGGTCGGGGCGTATGCGCTGCTGGCGCCAGAGGAAGCCACAGCCTGCTGGAAGGTGATGGAGGCTGAGACAACGACGCCGGGTCCGCTCTGGCGGTTGGTGGAGACACTGCGGCTGGATCGCGTGGTGCCGCTGGTGATCGCGCGGCAGCTGCGCCGCAACGGCGATGCGACAGTGGTGGCACAGCGGACGTGTTGAAGGAGATAACAACAATCGCGTGAGTTGACGAAGACAATGTCCATTGGCCTCATCCTGTCCACGCCGCCCCTGTGCCTTGTTGTCATGGACGACACGTGAAACAGTTCGAAATCCTCGACATTTTTATCGGCTCGTGAACATACTGGACCGATGTGGACCGATGAAGTCAACGAAATTCCCGGCCACAGACCGAAATGGCCACCTCAAAATAACTGATAGGCCGGCGCCTGCGGATTGCGAAATACCAGGCGGCTCGCCGACGGAAAGAACAGCCGCAATGAAGTTGATGGGTAATGTTCGGGATATACGTGGCACTGATCGTCACGATCGTGGCCGCTCTCCAATGAACGTCTGGTTCAAGCGCAGCCTTGCCTGCGTTTACCTGCTCGGCGCACTCATCCTGTTCACACTGCTGACGTGGGTATGTCCATCATAAAAGGAACTCCGGGAACGCCATTATACACTCTGTCCACGCGAGAACCCGAAAAACCGAGGCGCTGGATTCCAGCATTAGCGTCGCTTTATCCGATTTCGATTTTCGGGGTCTCGCGTGAACGGGGTGTATGGCAACGATTGTGGCATCCCTGCCGGTCAATGCAACGCAAGGTTACTGTAGTCATCGCTCCTGACCCATGACGCGGTGCGAAGAGCCTGTGTATGGCAAGCCGCAGGCCTGGCATGGTGCCAGGCCTGCGCTGACCTGTATGCCGCTGATCCGGTCAGGTCAACGCATGCGCGAGCAGCGTGCTCAGCTTCGCCGTCGTTGCGCCGTCGATGGTCGCAATGCCCATCACCGCTCCGCCGGAGGTCGATGAGATCGACAGTATCGCCCCCTTGGCATTATCCACCACCGTCAGGTAGTTTGGCAGCGTCGCGGCTGCGCCGTTCCAGTTCGTCGCCGCGAGCGCGGAGCGAAGATCGAGGGTGTCGCCGGCAGTCAGGACATTGCTGGCGAAACTGTCGTATCCCTTGCCGGCGGGCGGGATGACATAGGTGTTGCCGTGGCCGCTATCGGTGATCGTGTCGGTACCGCCGGATAGGTTAATCGTGTCGCCGCTGCCCTTGATGAAGACCATGTGGCTGCCGGCTGTCGCGATGAGCGACACCTGGCTCTGACTGACCGTGACGCTGGCCTGGCTGGCAGCGATGGTGATCGGCGCCGGCAGAGGACTGGTGCTGGTTCCGGCGGTGGGCGACCAGGATGCCGTCGGGCTGGTCTTGCTCCACCAGAGGTCGCTTTTGTTCTCCTGCCAGATGGTTTTCCCGACATAGGCGAGTTCGGTGACATTGGCCGTCGTCGAATCGGCCACACCGTTCACCGCCACCTGGCCGCCGCTGGTGAGGCTCCACTTGTTGCCGCAGGCGTCGGTGATCACGCTGGCCTGGCCGACATAGACGACGGTGTCGTTGGGCGAGGGTGTTGGCGGCGGCGGTGGCAGCGGGCTGGTGGCGGTGCCGGCGGCGGGCGACCAGGACGCGTTCGGCGTGGTTTCGCCCCACCAGAGCTTGCTGCTGTTCTCCTGCCAGATCGTGCCGTTGACGTACGCCAGTTCGATGACGTGGCCGGTGGTGGTGTCGGCGGCGCCGTTGATCGCCACTTGGCCGGCGCTGTTGATCGTCCAGGTGTTGCCGCTGGCATCGGTGATCGCGGCGGTGGACGGCGCCGTCACCACGGTGTCGTTCGGCGAGGCGGGCGGGGGAACCGGGCTGGTGGCGGTGCCCGCCGCGGGGCCCCAGGCATCGGACGGCTGGCTCTTTGACCACCACAGCTTGGCGGTGTTCTCCTGCCAGATAAGGCCTTTCTCATAGGCCAGTTCGGTGACATTCGCGGTCGTCGTGTCGGCCACGCCGTTGACCGCGACTTGGCCGCCGCTGGTGATGCTCCAGGCGTTGCCCTGCGCATCAATGATCGACAGCGGTGGAACCGGCCTTGATGATCGTGTTGTTCGGCGACGGGGTCACGGGAGGCTTTGGGTTCCCCGCCGCTATTCCTGCAGCCACTTCCTGTCCAAATGACGTCAGCGAACCGTTCTGCGTCAGTTCATCCGGACCGCCCTGCCCGCACCGCCAGGTCCAAGCTGCGTAACCATACCCACTATTCAATACCGCGTTGACAACTTGAGTGCCGTTCGCATCAACAGTTTGAGCCATTTGTGGAGTCACCGAACTCCCCGATAATGACCGGAACGGTGCCGTCCGCACTTGTGATGGTCTGAGCGGCAGCAATTCCATAACCCCCGCTCACTGATCCCAGCAAGTCTGATGTCACGGTCGACTGATCTGTACTGTAGCCCGAATGCCAGCCATAATAGTGCAGGTCCCAGGCGATATTCGTCATGCTGGCATAAGCGGAGGCGGTCATCCCAAATCCGGCACCAACTGAACCGGGATTGCCACCCCCGTCCAGCTCCATCATGATCATGGAATTGTTGCCGGCCCCACGGATCGCATTGTAGGTCGCGACTTCCTGCGTCGTGATCGCTGCTTCCGAGGATCCGTAACTGCCGGAGTTTGGTTCGTTCATTGTTCCGAACCAGACATAGGGATTGTTGGCAAATGCCGAAGCCAGGGACGCGTACCAGTTTGATTCCGTTGTCAGTTGCGATCCGGTATAGGTGCCAGGAGACGGATATGCATGATCCTCGATTTCGACGACGACGCCTTTGGCCGTCATCTGTGATACGAAATTCTCATAGTCAGACAAGGAATAGGGCGCGGTATCCCAAGTAGCCAGCCTGATAAAATTTGCCCCAGGGAATGTAGAGGTCAGAGACTGAGCCACCGTGGCCATGTCTTGAGGGCCGATGTCAATGCCCCTGGCGATATATACATTTCCATTAGGATCGATGATCTGACCGTTCGCGACGTGGAAAGCCTGCGTACCGCTCATGTTAATATTCCAAAACAGTGATGAATACGCAATGGACATCCCACAGGGGATCCGGCATCAGTCAACTAAAATGCGTCTGAAACCGGCTGAATCCTAAGTATATGTCAAATAATTACGTCGTAACCGCAAGTCATGAACGTCTAATACAAACGTCTGATCGAGCTGTCAGAATACCGTGTTTCAATCAAACGTTCATAACTATGTATTCTATAAAACCGCCAAAATGGTTATGTTTTCTAACTCTATGGGATTTGCTGTGCTATCTGAATTGCGGTTATGGGACTGCTTTGTGACAGACCTTGTCGCTCCGCCGGAGCGTTAACAAAACATCACCACATTGGTCAAGTTGCCGCTCCTTCCCTAGATCTAACTGTGCCGTCGTCCCAAGATGGTCAAACCTGGATGATTTCAGGGTCGTTAAACGTGTCGAGACCAACCGCTGCTTCGGCGACGCGCTGAGCGTTGCCGAAAGGGACCTCATCGGTCGGAAACGGCAGATTGCCAGCAGTCCTCGGCCGGATCTGGCGCCGGCAAGCCTACACTGCATATCCGTTTGCCCGAATGGCTGGTTCGATGCCGGTCGTTGGCCTTACGATCCGCAGCCAAATGATCGAGACGGTTGACAATGACGAAAAGCTGGCGAGCCGCTTGCCATCCAAATTTGACGGTTTCGTTAATCCCAGTGGGCTCGGCGTTGGCCAGAAGCATCGCGCAGTCGATTTTGCAGCGAATGCAGGTCCAACCTGCGCGAAACCAGGCATTTTATCGTCTGCTGATCGTTGCATGACCAAGCGGAACTATTCCGCTCACTTATCGGAGCTACCTGATATTGTATTGTAAATGACGTTACTGTGACCTGCGTAAGAAGCCGCGAATGGTATCTTATGACATGATCGATCTCGGACGTACTGACGGCGCTGTCTGTAGCCCTGGTAACGCTGGTCTCATCAGCGGCAACACCGGCCGCGGCAGCCGCAAGGCTGGAGGCGACACCGCTTTCGGCAGAGGGCAGTCAGATTGTTGACGCGAACGGTCAGTCAGTGCGAATTCTGAGCGTCGGCATGTGGCCCGACAGCGGCGCCAGTGACAAGATGGCTGACAATTGCGCAAGCCGGGTTCAATGCGATCAGATTGGACTGGAGCAATCGGTCGATTGATCAGCTTCCGAAACTCGATCGCATCATCGCTGCTGCCGGACAGGCTCACTTGAAGGTGATACTGGATGACCATAGTAATGAGGCAGGTCCGGGACCCTGGAAGCCGTGCTTCGCGCAACAGCTCAACGGGCTCTGGTATGACTCGGGCGGCGCATCCGACGGTACGGATGGATGCCATGATCCATGGCTTGGTCACCGATGCCAAATTTGTGCGGGATTGGCAGGCCGTAGCCCGCCACTTCGTCACTAACACAGTCGTGATCGGCTACGATTTATGGAATGAGCCGTTGGCATACCCCGGTATGTCCACCTGGGAGCCAGGCGACCGCAATCGCGGAGCACAATATCCGCTGGATGTATGAACGTACTGGAAACGAAATACTGGCGATCGATCCGACCAAGCTGATTATCTGTGCTGGGCCGTTGAATATGCAACATTCATTTGCTGATCCGGCTACGCCAGCACCGTGGGGCGATCTTAGCCTTGCGGAGAAATATCCGGTCAGACTGTCGATACAGCATAAACTGGTCTATACGGTCCACGACTATCCGAGCGATATAGGTGCCTATAAACCTGACGCCGGACCGAAGAAAGTTGCTCAAATGAATCAAACCTGGGGCTATCTCGTCAGGGACGGGCTTGCGCCGGTCTGGATCGGTGAGATGGGCGCCAACATGACGACATCGGATCACCAGCAATGGGCGAAGACCCTTAGTTGACTATGCGAACGGGCTTCTCGGTGCCGAGGGTGGTCCGACCTTCAAGCCTGGACAACAGGGCATTGGCATCAATTGGTGGTTCGCCGGCCACGACGCCCATGGCAATCCAACCGGTATTTTTGATGCACTAGGAAAAATTAACGAGGCACAGCGCGCAACCTATAGTCCAATTTGGTCACCGACCTTAGCGCAACTATGCGCGACCGAGCTGCATTTAGGCTGGCATTGGAGTGTACGTAGCCTACTCGAAATCTCGCAGATGGCATATGCCGTGGTTACGACAGACGTTAAGCGGTCAATGCGCGAGACTATGGTCGGCTGTTCGCCCGTGTCTTGTATCTCCGGTCGCTGTCGCGATAGCGCTAAAGGCGACAGCAACCGCAATATGCGAGGCAGCGTCGCCGCTGCAAAATGCGCCGGATCTGGGTAGGGTCTGCGCTGGCCCGGCCAGAGACTGCGGCGTCACCGGGTTCTAAGCTTTCGGCTGCTGATATAGGCGGTGGTAAAATGATGGTCCTGCGAATGTTCTGCGGAATATTGATCGGTTGTGAAATGGTCTTCGCGGGCGGTATGTTCTGAGATGCGGGCCGAGACCACTCGCCTCGATCGACCATCCGGTCAGCGCGCTGAAAAGGTCGTTGCAGTCATTTCAGTGATCTGTGGGGCAGCTGGTGTTGTGCTGGCCAACGCTGATCAACCGCGCCCGTCCAATCATGTTCCCTGACACGCGCTCCTACTATGTGGCGGGGCGCGCGGCGTTATCCAAAGCGCTCGCGCCGTTCGCTGGGCACATGCTGCCGCGGGCAAGCGGCAATGGCAATGACGCTCTTGATGCCGCGATCCGGAATGCGCGCGCCGTGCGGTCAGTGTTTTATTCACTCTATACCTACATCACGGGTTCCGAGACGCTCTGGATCGCAATCGGCATTGCGGCGTTGGTCGTCGCGTCCGTCCTGAAACTGGTGTTCGACCTGCTATGCCCGGATCATCCGCGTTGGCACGTGATCGGCTTTATCGCCCTGGTTGCTCTACTGACGCCAATTTCCTGGGTGGTTTCGGTTGTGATGCCCGATGCATTTACATCCGTGACTATCTTATGCGTCATCATTACATTACTGTTTTGGAACCGGTTATCGAGGACCATCCGCATTGCCTTGTTTTTTACGACCGTGGGCAGTGCGGTGATGCATCTCACCAATGCGCCGACGGCGTTTGCGGTGATTGTAGTCGGCGCGCTGCTGCATCGGCGCGGCTTATGGAGAGAGCGGGCACGGTTCCTGATCGCTGGCGCCGCCATTGTTGCTGCGCTCGGTATAACGTTGATGGTGAGCGTGGTGGGGTTCAAGCAGTGGACCCTCACACCCAATGCTCCGCCATTTCTGCTTGCCCGCTCAATCGATGATGGGCCCGGAAAATTATACCTGCTGCAACATTGTCCACAGATCGGTCTGGACATGTGCAAGCATCTGGACCGGCTCGACGTAGGCGATGACGACTTCATCTGGCATGACAACGGCGTCTATTCAACCGTGCCGCTTGACGAAGCGGCCCTGTTACGGGCAGAGGATAAACGCATCTACGTTGCGGCCGCCTTGGAACATCCGTGGCTGCAATTGCGGGCAATCATTGAGAATTCGGCGCAGCAGCTCGGGCTATTCACTTTGCGCGAGTACATGATCCCCTCCTACGGCTACGCGAACAAGGCCGCGCCGCCTGACATGTTCACAATGTACATTCGTCCGATGGAACCTCTCTGGCAGGTTCTGCTTGGGATTCCAGAATATCTGATCGTGCTGGCTGGCTTGGGCTATACCGCATTGCTCTGGCATCGCGGCTTGCTGAGGTCAGTTGATCGCGCTTTTTGTGTGCTTGTGCTGACGGCGGTTGTTGCTAACGCAACGGTCTGTGCGTTTTCGATCCCCGCCCCGCGGTATGAAGCGCGCGTGATCTGGTTGATCCCGATGACCGCGATAGCACTCGCGTTTAGACAATACGGCCGGCGCGGTCGTCAGCCGAACCTACCAGCATCCATCGGGTTGAACGGCTCGGCTGGTCATTGATGCTCATGCCGCGCCTGCTCCCGCAGGTCGAACTTCTGGATTTTCCCGGTCGACGTCTTCGGCAATGGGCCGAACGTCACGAATCGGGGGCACTTGTAATGCGCCAGGTGCTGCCGGCACCAGGCAATGATCGCCGCCGCCGTAACCTCGGCTGAACCCGGCTTCAATGTCACGAATGCATGCGGCGTTTCGCCCCATTTTTCGTCCGGGCGCGCCACCACGGCTGCCTCCATCACATCGGGATGCTTGTACAGCACCTCCTCAACTTCCAATGAGGAGATGTTCTCGCCGCCCGAGATAATGATGTCCTTGCTGCGATCTTTCACCTCGACGTAACCGTCGGGGTGCATGACCGCCAGGTCACCGGTGTGGAACCAGCCGCCGGCAAAGGCGTCCTCGGTCGCCGCCGGGTTCTTCAGGTAACCCTTCATCACCGTATTGCCGCGCAGCATCAGCTCGCCCATGCTCGCGCCATCCGGCGGCATCTGCGCCAGGGTCGTCGGGTGCAGCACCGAGGCCGCCTCCATCATCGGCGTGTTCACCCCCTGGCGCGCCATGAAGGCGGATTTCTGTTCGATCGGCATCTCGTCCAGACCCGGCTGCCAGAGGCACACCGTTGACGGACCATAGGTTTCGGTCAGGCCGTACAGGTGGGTCACGGCGAAGCCCATCGCCTCCATCTGGCTGATCACCGTGGAGGGTGGCGCGGCGCCTCCGGTGGCGATCTTCACCGTCTGGTCGAATGCCCGGCGAGCCGCAACCGGGGCATGGATCAACATCGACAGCACGACCGGTGCGCCGCACATATGGGTGACACCGTGTTCAGCAATGGCGGCGAAGATCAGCGCCGGTTCCACCCGCCGCAGGCAGACATGGGTTCCACCCGCCAAGCGTCACCGCCCAGGTATAGGTCCAGCCGTTGCAGTGAAACATCGGCAGCGTCCACAAGTAGACGCTTTGCGGCGACAGGCCGAAGGTCAATGCGTTGGCGCAGGCGTTCAGATAGGCGCCACGATGATGCGCGACGACGCCTTTCGGGTTGCCGGTGGTGCCGGAGGTATAGTTCAGCGCGATCGCCTGCCACTCATCCTCCGGCAGCCGAACCGGATGCGCCGGATCGCCCGCCGCGATAAAGGTTTCATAGTCGACCGTGCCGCACCGTGTCCCGTTGGGGGTTGCGTCGGTGTCGTCGATATCCACCACCAGCGGCGCGCTGCCGGCCGCGACGACGGCGAGCCCCATCACCGCGGCAAACTCGGTATCCGCCAGCACCACCTTGGTCTCGGAATGCTGCAGAACAAAACCGACGGCCGCCGCGTCCAGCCGGATATTGATGCAGCACAGCACGGCGCCCAACATCGGCACGGCGTAGTGCGCCTCCAGCATTTCCGGCGTGTTGGGCGCCATGATGGAGACGGTGTCCCCCTGCCCTACGCCCGCCCGCGCCAGCGCCGAGGCCAACCGTCGCGCCCGATCGAGAAACTGGGCATAAGTGATGCGGCGGCCGCCGTGGATGATCGCCACCCGGTCGGGGTAGATGCGGGCGGTGCGGGTCAGAAAGGAGACCGGCGACAGCGGCACGTAGTTCGCCGGCCTGCGATCAAGATCGCGCTCGAACATGGACATCGTGGTTCCCTAGCCTAGAGACAGCCATGCTGATAGCCCTTTTCTGGCCCTCAAACCGTCCATAAACTCCGTCCCGAAGAATAGCGCCGCCCAGAAATCTAAATTTTGGTTTCTGGACATCGGGCCTTCGCGGCTCACAGGCGGTGGACCCCTCCATGGACTACGCGCTGCCGCGCGCGAACGATTTTCCTGCGCTGGGCTTTGAAAGCCATCCACTCCCGGCGCATACCAATCCGCTCGGAGCCAAGGGATGCGGCGAGGCTGGATGTGCTGGATCGCTGCCGGCGGTGATGAACGACGTCGTTGACGCGCTGTCGGAATTCGGCGTCACTCATATGGACATGCCGGCGGCGGAGCATCGGATCTGTCAGGCAATCCAAGCCGCACGATAACAGATGGCACGCCGAAATTGACGGATCAACCGTACGGGACGCCCATTCCCAAGGAACCGAACAAAGTCTGTGCACCCGCAGGCGCTTTGATCCTATCCCGCTGCGGGAGATCCTGCCCGGGGCGGTATTCGCATCCTTGGCTGCCCGCTGGCAGAATTTGACGGCCATACGAACGGCGGCGCCTCTCGCGGTGTCATCCATGCGCATGCCATTCCCGTAATTCTGCAGCGTAGTCAGCGGCGAGAGGCCGACGCATATCAAGAGGCGGCGCTCGAACGCGCTTGGGCTGTCATAGCCGCCTCTCGGAGCGTTGAGTTCTTTTCCGTGGCTGCGCCAGAGTTGGGCGGTGCTTGACGAAGATGATGGCGACCACACAGGTTTAGTCTCAACCAAACTGTCGGGACCAACCCTGTGTGGTCAGGCTTGCTAAAGCATGGCGACCACTCCATCTGAACCGGCACGGGATGTAATGAAACCCATCCCCCGCCTTGGCGACATGCCCGATGCCCGGCCAGGCGAAGTGATAGGCGAGCAGTGGCGTCCGGTTTGTGGCCAGCACCTGGAGCATCGGGACCCCGGCTTTCGGCCGATTGCGCCGCATCGGTATCGTAGGCGAATTGCGTGCGCGGATGCTCCAGCAGCAGCACCGGGTGATGCGCCAGATCGCCGATATAGCAGAGCTGCTTGCCGTCGGAGCCGATCATGAAGATCGTGTGGCTGACCGTGTGCCCGGGCGCGGACAGCACGTGATGCCCGGCAGGATCTCCTCGTTGTCCTTATAGAAATGAATATCCGCCTTCACCGGCAGCAGGTTTTTTCGGGCTTGGGCCAGGAAGTGTGGCCGCGCCGGGTAGTTGGCGGGGATCTTGGCATCGTCGGTCCAATAGTTGAAGTCCGGCTCGCCGATGAAATACTGCGCGTTCGGGAAGTTGAGGCTGCCATCACCGCCGACCAGTCCGCCGCAATGGTCGATATGTGCGTGACTCATGACCACCGCGTCCACGCCAGCGGGGTCGATGCCGGCCTGTTTTAGCGTCACTAGGAGTTTCCCCGTGCTGTCGCCAAACAGCGTCTCGGTGCCCATGCCGGTGTCGAACAGGACCACCCGATCGCCAAAGTTCGCCACGAGGACGTTCTGCTCCAACACGGCGTTGTCGTCGGCAGGAAGTTGTCGCGCAACTCGCGGCTGATCTCGTCCTTTGTAATATTCAGGAATGCGGCATTCGGATCACCAAGCGGCAGCTGGCCGTCGGATACAATCGTGCATTCGGCGTTCCCAGCTTGAAGCGATAGAAATACGGCGCCTGCGGTAACCCCGACGCCATCTTCGCCTGCAAGCGGCCAGGCAAGCCGAGCGCAGTAGCGCCCGCGGCGGCGGCCGTTAGCAAATGACGACGCTTGACCCCATTGACTTGAAACATATTTCCCTCCCATTTATTGTTCGACGAAATGTCTCTGCGCCGGCAGATGCCAGCCCTCTTTCGCCATTCGCATCGTGTAAAGGCTCTTGCCGGAAGTTAAGGTAGAGCAGGTTGGCATCATCGCCCCAACCAAATGCCACGTTGCCAGAGCCCCACAACAGGACGCTAGCAATTGGCGGATGACGAAGCAACGCGTTCGGCAGTGGCCAGCACTATGACGCCACATCACAAGGCTGTTTGTCTGATGTGTTACGCCGCTACCACCGAAGGCGACGGCTCGGTGGTGCGAATGCCTGCCTCCCCCCGCTACCGCTCTAAGCATCATCTCGCGAGGCGTTCTTGTGCCGAGTGAAAAAGATGATGCGTTTCCAACAACTCCTAAGCAGGCTTTCGTAGCACAGCCAATGAAAACCTGCTTAGTGGGCCTTTTCCGGTCTGCTCGAGGGGCCGGTGGCCGGACCTCGCAAGGAAGCTATGGCACAGCCACGCCGAACGCGCATCCGGGAGGCGACGTCATGGCCGCATGCGCCAAGGTTGCCATGCAAGCGGTGGCGGACGCGGTTGAGGCCGCGCAGCATCCGCCGGAGAGCGTCCATCCTGGATCAAGCGGTGCCGCCTCAGCGCGCCCCCTTCCGGTTGTCGGGCAGCATGGAACGGGCGATGATTTGCTTCATCACCTCGACGCTGCCGCCACCAGGGCGCTGTGCGGGATCCTGGTACATAAGCCGTTTCCCCAATGCCGGAGATCGCACATGTTCCGCTGCACGACATTTGCACGACCCACCCAATTCTGAGTTTTTACAGCACAGCAGGCACGTGCGTGCAATCGAGCCTTGCTCAGCTCGGTGACGGACAAGGAGTTCAAGCAGGCTCGGACGGAGCCACGATCACCGGGCGCCGCAACCCGCCGAAATATGCAGCCGAGCGCATCGGCAGACTGCCGCTCGAAGCTGTGTTGCGACTGCATCCCGTGGTATCCCCTTCATGCGGTTATGCCGACGTGGGCAGCCGGGACAATCATTGGGCGCGCTCGGGGCGATCCAGCGCGCCGGCAGAAAGGAATGAAACGATGCGGCAAATGGTCATGGTCGGGTTTCTGCAGGCGCAGAACTGCACCACGCTGGCCAGCGCCTGGCGCCACCCGGAGGCGCGCAGCGACTTCACCTCGGCCGCCTACTACCAGCGGATCGGCCAGGTGCTGGAGGAAGGCAAATTCCAGCTTGCCTTCTTCGACGATCGCCTGGCGATGCCCGACATCTACGGCGGCAACCCGGCCGAGGTCGTCGCCAACGGTGTCCGCGTGGTCAAGATCGATCCGGTCGCGACGCATGATGGCGATGGGTTTCGGCACACGAATACCTGGGCGTCGGCTCCACCGCCTCGACCACCTATTACGAGCCGTTCGACGTCGCGCGCCGGTTCCAGACCGTCGACCACATGCTGGGCGGACGCGCCGCCTGGAACGTGGTGACATCGGTCAACGACGGCGAGGCGCACAACATGGGCCGCGAGGTCCACATGGAGCACGACCTGCGCTACGACCGCGCCGACGAGTTCATGGAGATCGTGCTCGGCTGCTGGGACGGCTGGGAAGACGGCGCCCTGGTCGTGCGACAAGAAGACCGGCCTGTTCGCCGATCCGGAGAAGGTGCACCGGCTGGAATACAAGGGGAAATTCCTGCAGTTCGTCGGGCACGTTCACCGTGCCGCGCTCGCCGCAGGGCCACCCGGTGGTCATCCAGGCGGGCGCCAGCGCGCCGCGGCAAGACATTCTCAGCCCGCTGGGCGGAAACCGTGTTCGTCGGCTATGCGGACTTGCAGGAAGGCCGGCGCCAGTATGCCGACTTCAAGACCGAGGTCGCCCGGCTGGGCCGTGACCCTGATCGGGTGACAGTCAACACCATCGCCTATCCCGTCGTGGCCGAGACCCGCGCCGAGGCGGAAGACAAGATGGCATTGATCAACTCGCTGTACAAGGAGGTCGACGGCCTGTCCCTGCTGTCGGAAGCGTTGAACTTCGATTTCAAGCACCAAGGGCATGGATGAGGCTTTCACCGCCGAGGAGCTGCAAGGCATGTCCGGCATGCAGGCGATGCGCGACCGGGTGATGCAGGTGACCGGCCGCAACCCGACGGTGCGTGACTTCCTGGAGGTGACGCGGCGCGGCCGTCCACGGGAGGCGATCGTCGGCAGCGGAAAGGATATTGCCGACCGGCTGGAGCACTGGTTCAGCGAACGCGCCTGCGACGGCTTCGTCATCGCCGGCACCCATATGCCGGGCAGCTTCGAGGATTTTGTTCGTTTCGTCGTGCCGGAGCTGCAGCGGCGCGGGCTTTACCGAACCGAGTATACCGGCGCGACACTGCGGGAAAATCTCGGCCTGCCGGTGCCGCGGAGGGGTGACTGGCGGCTGCCGGCAGCGGCGGAATAGAAGCGGCGTCTGCATCCGTCCGCCGGCGTGACCAAGTCGGGCTTTAAGTGCCATCGTTTCAATAACGCATCGTAGAATTTGCACCTTCGTGATCGATGAACCGCCGCTTTCGATTGGCGCGCGCGCCGGCGGACCCAATATCACTCGCCTTCTGCATCACCATTCGCTGCCATCGGACATCAGGAAAGGCACGCGGCTTGACCGGTCGCCACAGCCAACCCACGCCTCGATGACCGGGTGATAGTCCACACAGCCGAGGAGAAACCGCGCATGAAGTTGTTCAAGTGCCAGCACTGCGGACAAGTTGTCTACTTCGAAAACACCCGCTGCGAGCAATGCGCCCATCGGCTCGGCTTTTTGCCCCTGGGCATGACAATTTCAGCGCTCGAGCCGGATGGTGACCTGTGGCGTCCGCTCGCCGCATCGGATCACGCGCTACGCTTTTGCTACAATGCCGGGCACATGGCCTGCAACTGGCTGGTCGAGGCCGACAGCGTCGGCTCCCTGTGCTCGGCGTGCCGGCACAATCAGATCATCCCTGACCTGTCGATCCCGCTGAACCTGTTGCGGTGGCAACGGCTGGAGGCGGCAAAGCATCAGTTGTTCTATTCGCTGCTGCGTCTGCAACTGCCGCTGCAAAACCGGATCGACGATCCGACGCATGGTCTGGCATTCGCCTTTCTCGCCGACGGTCCTGATCCGCGCGGTCCCAAGGTGATGACCGGTCACGAGAACGGCCTGATCACCATCGCACTGATCGAGGCCGACGACGCCGAACGCGAGCGCCGGCGCACTCAGATGGGCGAACCCTACCGCTCTCTGGTCGGACATTTTCGCCACGAGGTCGGCCACTACTTCTGGGACGTGCTGATCCGTGACGGCGGCCGCCTGAACGACTTTCGCGCCGTGTTCGGTGACGACACCCAGGACTATAACGCGGCGCTGCAGGCGCACTACCGCAACGGTGCTCCGGCGGACTGGCAGGTGAACTACATCAGCCAATACGCCAGCACCCACCCTTGGGAGGACTGGGCGGAAACCTGGGCGCACTACCTGCACATCATCGACACGCTGGAGATGGCCAGTGCCTTCGGCATCAGCGTCAAACCCAAGGTGGTGCGTGAGCAGACCCTGCTGACCGAGATCAACCTCGATCCGTATGAAACCGCCAGCATGCAGGACATCATCGCCGCCTGGCTGCCGCTGACCTTCGCCATGAACAGCCTCAATCGCGCGATGGGCAACCACGACCTCTACCCGTTCGTGCTGTCGCCCGCCGTGGTGACCAAGCTCAGTTTTGTGCATGACGTCGTGCACGGAAAGCCGGCGCCTTGATCATGGAATGCTAACGAAAAGAATCCGCCAGAAGCCACGCTGAAGGGCACTCTATAATCTTTTCTCAAAATGATACCGCCGAATGCCACTTCCGACTGTTTTATGGCTTGCCTCCCCGGCGACGACCTCTCGCAAAAGGCGATAACCAGCCTGTCTATATAATTCGACGGCAGCTGGTTGCAGTTCCGAAGTGCTCAACTCGATCTTCAGCATCGCCCGTCGACGGCATTCTTCTTCGGCGAACCGCAGCATGAGCGAGGCAATCCCACCGCGCCGGGCGGACGGATCGACATACATGCGGCGCAACTCCAGAGCACCGGGAGAGCTGGCTTCAAGGCCAAACATGCCGACAACCTTCTCCCGCAGGAGGGCGACCCAGAAGCCGCCACCGTGCTCATCGTAGTATTCCGCGACCCGATCGATTTCCTCAGCCAAGGCGCGCGCGATGTAAGATTCAAAGGCCTCTTTCATATGCGATGGTGAAAGCTGCCGGTTCAAGGTCATGAATAGCTCACGCACCTGGAGCCGATGTTGCTCTTCGAAGGGCCGAATGCGTATGTTCGCTCGCACGTCGTCAATCTCCTTCAAGTGGAACCACACCAGGAGAACGCATCGAACCTCAGCCGATTGAAGAAATTATATGCGCGTCGCAGGCCGCGTCCAGCCGGCTCGCTTATGCTCGCGATATAATAAGCTCTTCGATCCGTCCGCCTGACATCCTTCACAGACCAGGTTGTTACGCTCCGTGGCACTGTCCATCACCATGTGATGTCCCTGGACAATATCTGTGTTCATCGGTGTTATGTGGTTGCGTCCTTGGCTTGCCTCAAGATCGCTATAAGCATCGTGACCCTGCCCGCGCCTGCATTTTCGATTGACGGCCAGACGACCCGATCGCCATACTATGCACATGGACGCGCTACGACCCGCTGCTTCGACCACCACGACGACCGCCCTCGGCGGGTCGTCCCTTGGTTGCGAACGGTAGAGAAAAGCCGCCACCACCAGACAAGGGCCCCGCCGGTGACGGACGGGGCTTTTTTCTTGCCTGCCATAACCCGTCCGCACCTCGCCCTTTCACACAGGAGCGCAGCATATGGACGACAGCGATCACAGGAGCCTGGCAGCCAGGCTGGACCTTTGGCACATCCAGGACGACGCCCCCGGCATGGTCTTCTGGCACCCGCGCGGCCATGCCGTGTATCGGGTCCTGGAAGACTATATTCGACGAAAGCTCCGCCGCCTTGGCTACGCCGAGGTCAGAACCCCGCAACTCATGCCGCACGAGCTGTGGGTCCGCAGCGGTCACTGGGAAAAGTTCGGCGACAACATGTTCAGCGTCGACGACGGGAAGCATCGGATGGCGCTGAAACCGATGTCATGCCCGTGCCACGTGCAGATCTTCAACAAGGGATTGCGGTCCTGGCGGGACCTGCCGCTCCGTTATGCCGAATTCGGTGCCTGCCATCGCGATGAACCGACCGGCGCCCTGCATGGTCTGATACGGACCCGTGCCTTCGAGCAAGACGATGCGCATGTATTTTGCCGGGAAGAAGACGTGCAGAGCGAAGTCGGTCGCTTCATCGGCCTGCTGTCGGAGGTGTATGCCGAGTTGGGGTTTCCCGACTACGAAGTGGCCCTGTCCACTCGCCCGGCGGTGCGGGCCGGATCCGACGAACTTTGGGACTGGGCGGAGGGAAAGCTGGGCTCGGCCGCGCGTCACCGCGGCGTCGCCTACGCCATCAAACCTGGCGAAGGTGCCTTTTACGGCCCCAAGCTTGAGTTCGCCCTGCGCGATCGGCTCGGGCGGTCTTGGCAGTGCGGTACCGTCCAACTGGACAGCGTCATTCCAGAACGTCTGGGCGCTTCCTATGTGGCGCGGGATGGAAGCCGCGCCGTGCCGTTGATGATCCATCACGCCGTATTCGGTTCGCTTGGCCGCTTCATCGCGATCCTGCTTGAACAACACAGCGGCGCGCTGCCGTTCTGGCTTTCACCCGAACAGGTCGCGGTCGCGCCGATCTCACCCGAGCAGGTCGATTATGCAGTCGAGGTGCATGAGGCGTTCGAGAATGCCGAGCTCAGGGTGGTGTCGTACGATGGTTCGGAAACTTTATCGCGCCGGATTGTCGCCGCACATGCGGCCGAGGTGCCTGTAGTGGCAATTGTCGGACGACGAGAAAACGCGGATCGACGCGTGACGCTGCGGGAGCGAGACGGCACACAGTCGGTTGTTCCTCTCGCGGAAGCTGTCGCGATGCTCTCCGTGCGGCGTTAAGCATTGCCAATCCCGCCGGCTGATCGTTGCTGGACGAACGCTTCCGACCAAGCCGCGCATGGCGTTATGACTCGCCATCGCTTGTCTCTACGGCACTCACACATCTTGGCAAGGCGCGCTTTGTCAGTGGGTCAGGAGCCGACTGTTCCTCATCCGTCATGGCCCGGCTTGTCCGGGCCACCGCTGCACCAAGTGCTTGAGAAGCTGGCCTGGACAAGCCAGGCTACGATGGGGAGGGCAAGCCATGCTACGACGAGACAGCAATACCGGTGCAGCGTGATCGGATTTGCTCGAGCAGATTTCGCAGTTGATTCAGCCTGTTCCACCGAGAGGTACTTGTCGCCACCTCCCTGATCCGCTTCACATCCGCGCGTCCGCCACTGAGTATATACAACGTGTCGGAACCGCTGGTCAGGTAACGAACCCCCAGACGCAACAGCCAGGACTGGAATTCGATGTCCTCGCGCACGCCGCCGACACCCATTGCCTTACCGTGGGTTTTTACGGCACGAGCGATTGTTTCGTACGCGCCACGCATCCGCTCGTGCTTGTAATCGCCGGGGATACCCATCTCGGTGGACAGGTCGGTCGAACCGATGTGCAGCACGTCGATCCCATCCACCGCGGCGATGGCCTCGGCGTTGGCGACGGCCTCCGGCGTCTCGATCATGGCAATCAAGAGGGTTTCCTGATTGAGTTGGCGGCAGATTTCGGGTTGCGACAGGGCGGCATACCCGAGTGACGGCACTGTGCCGGCAGCCGAACGATGGCCGAGTGGGGCGAAGCGGCAGGCCCCGACAATGGCGCGGGCCTCGGCGGCCGTGTTGACGTGCGGCACCATGACCCCCTGCGCGCCGCAATCCAGGATGCGCGTCGAGTTGTGCGGATCGTGGGATGAAACGCGGGCAATCGGGGTGATGCCCAAGCCGAGTGCCGTGACGCAAATCCCAGCGGCGGTTTCCAGCGACGTAGGATTGTGCTCCAGGTCGATGTACAGTGCGTCGAAGCCGCATGCGGCGGCCATCATCGCGATGTTCGGCGTGCGAAGCTGATTTACGCCAAAGCACAGCACAAGCTCCTGCGCCGCGAGCTTCTGCTTCGCCAAATTGGTGCCGATTGATGTTGGCATCGTTGTTTCCTCCTGTTTTGGACGTATTTGACGAGAGATTGGGCCGATATTTCGCCTCGCCTCCGCCGCTTCTGTAATCGGGGGGACCAAGTCAATCCAAGAGATGCGCCCCGGCCATGCTTACCCCGGCTGGAGCGGCGGCAATTTCCATTTGCCGTTCATGGCCGCTGCGCTGGGACCGTAGATGCGGGCGACGACGACATATGCCCCTTCAGGCGCCGGCAACCAGTTGGCTCGCATCTCGGCGGACGGTGAGGCGTGACTGACATACAGCGTGAGAGAACCATCTTTGCCGTATTGAAGATCCTTGGTGCGATCGCCGATCGAATAGCGGTTGATCTCGTTCGCGTATAGGAATTGCTCCGGCAGCGTGTAAAGTGTGAGAGACCAAAAGAATTTGGCTGGTGGCAGCTTGCCAGCCGGAAAATGTATGACCGACGGCCTGCTCCCCATGCCGTCATAGCCGCCATACCAGGCCTCTTCGAGGTTATTGCCGTAGAGACCCTTCGCCGCAGCGACATCGCGCGTCAGATAATCGGTTTTCAGAAGCGAGCGTGGACCAAACAGGCCATTCGAACTCATGGTGACCGCGAGTTTCGCTTTGAGCGCCGCTTTCGCGTCGGCGATGCCGCCGTCGATCGCTGCCAATAAGGCCGGATCGACTTTGGCCGCGTCCCATGGCCAGCCTGGTCCAATGCCGATCGTCTCGAAGCGTTTGCGAATGGCAATTTCGCTGGGGTTCGGTGGCTCTGCGAACTGGAGAAGGAAATTGAGGTAGACGATGAAGTCGTGATCCTGCGCTTTCTTTCGGTCATAGGGCGGAAAGTCGATGGCAGGCGCTGGCGGCGGTGCCGGCTTATCCAGGAAGGCGCTCAGCGGCTGCAGCTTGTATTGCGCCTGAATGGCGCGGACGTTCGGCACATCCTCAGGGCCGTTCAAGGCTGTCCTGGTAAGTGTGCCGACGATTTCCGTTTCGGCCTGGAAAACTTGCCGGATGCCAGCAGGCTTGCTGCCGTGCCACTTCGGACCAGCGATGAGATAGCTGCCGGCGCCGAAGCCGGTCGATCGAACGCCGACATAGGCGAAATTCTGCGTGAAAAGATCAATCCATTGGACCACGTAATAGCGGTCCTTCGGCACCGCCTGGGACGCTGAGCACGTAAGGCTCCGCCCGCAGATCCAGCCACGCCCAGGAGTATGGCGTGTCGTTGTTCGGTGTGACCACATCATGGTTAGCCGGTGTGAACGGCTCCGAGTAGTGGCGATACTTGCCAAATCCTCCGATATATTCAGGAGCTTTTGCATCAACTGCTTGCTTATACCAAGTCTGATAGTTCTCCAGCATCGCGAACGCATAGAGATAGGCTTCTTTCGCGATGGCGCGCGCGTCGCGTGGGACGGCCGCATGCGCCAGTGGTGAAACAGCTGCCAAACCCGCCGTGCCCAGCAGCCCAGCGGTTACCGTTCGCCTGTCGATCATCATCCCGCTCCTCCCAAAACCGGCTCGATATCCGGCAACGGCCACGTCCCGTCTAAATAGGGCTCCAGCGGACCGTAGAGCCGCAGGTAGGCAAACCACCCCTTTCCTGGGATGGTCGGTATCCAGTTTGCTTCCGGCTTGCCGTCAGGCGGTTTGGGGCCGAAATACAGATCGACCGACCCATCATCATTCTTCACAAGATCCTGGCGCGACGAGCGGTCCGCGCGCTGCTCCGGCGTGTCGAGAAATCGCCGTGTTGCGGTGTCATAAAGCGTCACGGACCAGAATTGCTTTGCCGGCGGATGCGGTGGCACGTGCAGATGATAAGTCTTGCCGCCGTCAAACCAATTGCCGTCCTTGTCCTGGTAGGAGCCCAGATAGGCCTGCCCGAGGCCGGCGACCTTGGACGCCATCCCGGCGGAAAGCGTTACCGCCTCATAGAACCAAGCCGAGCGTTCATCGAGCTCGGAATAGTATTTCGCTTCCTGACTCGGATCGACGTTGACGACGTGGTCCCAGTGAATCCCCGCGCGATACGGCGAGCCGGCGAAGCGTTTGTCGAAGGAATTGGCAATCGCAATCTTCTGACCGATAAAGGCGCCGTCCGTGAGCAGTTTGGTCTGCCGCGCATCCGGCGCAAACGGCTTGCCTTTGTCGATCCCGAGCGGCCTCAGCATTGCCATGAAATACCGGTCGCGTTCCTGCACAGGCTCTTTCTGCAGGATTTCGTTCAACGCCCGCCAATACGCCATGCCCTCCGGCTGCGTGCCGCTCCACGCCTGGTTATGTGGCGTGACGATGCGCGTAGGAGGTGGTGCCGCGCGTTTCGCATACGGGTAGAGCTTCAAGTCGCCCATGATCGTCTTGGCCTTGGCCTCATCCGTCGTGAGGACGCGAAACCCGAAGAAAACGTTGAAGGTCGGCGAACGGACGACGTAATAGCCTTTGGCTTCTGGAGGGACCTTCTGATCCGGCCCGAGGACAAGATACTTTCCGCCCCTGCCTTTATCCGGCCCGGTCTCTCCCATGTCGCTGAGATTGCGCTGCCAGAAGTCAGCGACACCGCCCGCGAGCTCGCCCGCCGGAAAGTCGACCACCATCGGACCCGTCCGGCTGGTGTCAAAGAAGGATAGGATATACGGGGTCGTGGCATTCGCGGTGAGAATACCCTGCCTCGCTTTAAAGTCGCTGTAGACGACGATATCGCCATTCTTCGCGCCGAATGTGTCCTCGTGAGCCTTTTGCCAGACGGCAAAGGCTACGATCGGCAGGCCCCAAAGGTAGGACTGGGTGGCACGCTGAAAGTCGAATTCGTCGAACAGCTTTTCGACCGAAGCCTGTGATGGCAGACCATCGGCGTTAAGCTCGAGCGGTCCGATCCGCGTCTGGACCTCGTCGCCAAACGCGGGGACCATTTGAAGCCCCGCAACCGCGCAGGCCAAGGCTCCGGCCAACGACTTTGCTATCTTGCGCATACGTTCCTCTCCCGCTTGGTCACTGACCGATCCATCAGGTCAACGAAGCCCACACGCTCCGCAGATCAGAAGGGCACGATGTAATTCAGAATTGCCGTCTGACGCAGAACCACTTGTCGAATGATGTGGCTTGCACGAACATGACCGGTATAGATCGCCGCCGTGCCGACACTGCCGGCGGGCAGTCGCTTAGCGACATTCTCGTTATCGAGGCGGACACGTATGACGAACGGTGCAGCCGAAAACTCCCGCGGGGGAGCGGCCGTCCCGGATGGTGCGGCCTGCCCCGTCGCTATCGCCTGCAGCACCGTCTCGACCTTGCCGGTCTGGATGTTTCCAGGCAGAAACTTGAAGGCGATTTCGACCTTCTGTTCGGGCTCAATGTAACGCGCATAGATTTGCGGTACGTCGATGACAATGATCGTCTCGGATGTATCGATGAACGCCATCACCGGCGCTGATGGCAAGGCGGTAACCCGCGCGCCTTTTCGCAGGGTGAGATTGGTTACGTAACCGTCCGCTGGCGCGCGCACGGTTGTCTTGTCGAGGTTCCACTTTGCTGCCTCGACCTGCGCTCTCAGCTGCTCTACTTCTGAGCGGCGTTGCTGGACATCGAATTCCGGCGCGGCTTGCTTGCTTGCCAGCTCGTTCATCTGGCTGAGACGCAATTCCGCCAGCTTGAGCTGCGCAACCACAGACTGTAGCTGTGCGAGATATGGTGTCGGGTCGATTTGGAACAGCACGTCGCCCGCCTTAAGCGATGTGTTCGGCGGCACCGGCACATCGATCACTTCGCCGGCAACATCCGGCACGATGGCGACCGACTGACGACCGACAATGGCGGTCCCCGAAGGTGCGCCCCAGCCCATCGGAACGAAGAGCCCCACCAGCAGCAACAGCAAAACGAAAACCGGAGAAATTTTCCAGAAAAGGTTACGAGGAACGATCTTCAACCAGATCAGAACGACCAGGACGACAATATAGGCGTTCAGCAGAAAGATGATCATGGCGGCGGCTCACTGTCTGCCGCCGGCGCACGAACGGGGACATCGACATAAGCCCAAATAAAGGCGAGCGGCCAAAGAACAAGGCCGAACAAAAGCGTGATCCATCCCGCGACCGAGACAGCGTGCGCCCAGGGATGTCCTCGTCGCCGCGCGACATAACCGGGTGCGATGCCGAGAATGAGCAAGACGGCGAGCCCCGACGCTATGGAGACGAGCAGGACCAGAGTGGCGAATGCGTCCAGGAACGTCATCGAACCTCTGCCTGCTCGAAAAAGAGGGATTTGCCTGGTAAGCGTTGTGCTGCTCTGCAAAGACTATCTCTCCACAAAAGGACTATCCCTCCGTAACGAGGCACCGTGCTTCACGGCCTGCCTCTGGATCGCGCTTCTGTTCGGGGTCTGGCATTACTGCTGCCCCAGGATAGGATACGAGGGTTCAGCAGTCCAGTCTCACTAGCGTGATCCGCTCAGAGAGCGTTCACAGGGGGCGTGTCGGGCTGGTCGATCCCGCCGTCCAGGTTGCGGTCGTGCGGGGTGAAGCTGAGCCGGTGCGTTTTCTGCAGAGAGATGTCGAGGCCAACAACCTTGCGCATGGTTCGCTCCGTTCCAGTGGTGGTCGGTTGCGAGCCTAGCGGGGAAGGCGGCTGACGACCGATTACGCCATCTCACGCACCACTGGATTGCTCAGCGTGCCGACGCCGCTGATCTCCACTTCGATCCGGTCGCCGTGTTTGATGTTTTTTGTCGCGCCCTCGGTGCCCATCCACATCATATCGCCGGGATAAAGCGTCAGACAGGAGGTCATCGCCACCAGGTAGTCGACGACGCCGAAGATCATGTGATTAGTTGGGAATTCGATTAGTTGTTCGTTATTCAGGCGGATTTTGGTCACCAGGTCTTCCAGCTTCACGTCCGTCTCGATCCACGGGCCCATCGGCTTGAAGGTGTCGGTGTTCTTCGCACGCCACATGGTGCGATCGGCTCTCTGCCAGGTGCGTTCACTGACATCATTGCCGATGGTATATCCTAGCACCGCGGACAGTGCGTTTTCACGCGTCAAATGCTTGCACTTGCGGCCGATCACCACGACAAGTTCGCCTTCGTATTGCACCAGATCGGTGGCGTCCGCCGGGATGACGATGCTCTCGCCGTGCGCGATCAGCGCGTTGTTGGCGCGATAGCCGACATCCGGCTGGGTCGGCAGGTTCGGCTTCTGCCCGACCTTCTCCGCCACTTCCCGCACATGCTCCGGATAGTTCATGCCGGCGGCGTAGAAGGTGGGCGGGATGACCGGCACCAGCAGCTTCACGTCGTCAAGTTTCAATCGCTGGCTGGTGCGCTCCCAGCTTTCGAAGGGCGAACCGCGCACCGGAATGACGGTGTCACCCTCCACGACGGCATAGGACGGCGTGCCGTTCTGATCGAAACGTGCCCAGCGCATGTGCTTCCTCCATGATTTCAGGCAGTAGTCTGTTTAAAATGTCTTGCCGATCTCAGGCCTGGATCGCCAAGCCTTGATTGATTTGGCCAAGTTCACTCACCATCGTCTCACGCATCAGGTATTTCTGCATCTTCCCGGTCACGGTCATCGGGAACTCCTGCACGAAGCGGATGTGACGCGGCACTTTGTAATGGGCGATCTGGTCCTGGCAAAACGCCTTCACGTCGTCCTCGGTCAGAGTTTCTCCGGCGCGCAGCTTTATCCAGGCGCAGAGTTCCTCGCCGAAGCGGCTGTCGGGCACGCCGAACACTTGCACGTCGACGATCGCGGGATGGCGATACAGGAACTCCTCGATTTCGCGCGGATAGATGTTCTCACCGCCTCGGATCACCATGTCCTTGATGCGGCCGACGATGGCACAGTAACCGTCCGCATCCATCGTTGCCAGGTCGCCGGTGTGCATCCAGCCGGCTTGGTCAATCGCCTCGGCCGTGCGTTCGGGATCGTCCCAATAGCCAAGCATCACTGGATAGCCACGGGTGCAGAATTCACCGGTGGTGCCGCGGGGCACGATGCGGCCGTCGGCGTCGATGATCTTGACCTCGACATGCGGATGCGGGCGGCCAACGGTGGCGACCTGCTTATCGAGGGAGTCGCCGATCCGGGTCTGCGTGCTGACCGGGCTGGTCTCGGTCATGCCGTAGGCGATGGTGATCTCGGTCAGGTGCATGTCGCGGATGGCCCGGCGCATCACCTCGATCGGGCAAGGCGCACCGGCCATCACACCGGTGCGCAGGCTGGACAGGTCGTATTCGCCGAACTCGGGATGATCGAGTTCAGCAATGAACATGCTGGGCACGCCATACAGCGACGTGCAGCGCTCCTCGGCCACGGTCTGCAGGGTGGCGAGCGGGTCAAAGCCCTCCCCCGGGAACACCATGGCGGCGCCGTGGGTGATGCAGGCCAGCGTGCCGATCACCATGCCGAAGCAATGATACATCGGCACCGGAATGCAAACAGCGTCGCGGTGGTTGTAGTGCAGCACCTCGCCGATGAAGAAGCCGTTGTTGAGGATGTTGTGGTGGGTCAGCGAGGCACCCTTCGGCAGGCCGGTGGTGCCGGAGGTGAACTGGATATTGATCGCATCGTCGAACTGCAGGATGGACGCAAGCTCCTGCAGCCGCCGGCGCTCGCCGTCGTGGCCAAGATGGGCGATCTTGTGGAAGGCGAACGTGCCCGGCGCATCACCGCCGATCTGGATCACTGAACGCAAGGTGGGCAGTCGCGCGGCATGAAGTTCCCCAGGGTGAGAAATCGCCAGTTCTGGCGCCAGGGTGTTGATCATGCCGATATAGTCGCTTGTCTTGAACCGCGTGGCGGTGATCAGCGCCTTGCAGCCAACCTTGGTCAGCGCGTACTCGACCTCGGTCAAGCGATAGGCGGGATTGATGTTGACCAGGATCAAGCCGGCCTTGGCGGTGGCAAACTGGGTGACGACCCACTCAGCGTTGTTGGGCGACCAGATGCCGATGCGGTCCCCGTGCTGCAGACCCAACGCCAGCAGGCCGGCAGCGAACGCGTCGACGTGTTTCGCGAGTTCCGCATAGGTCCAGCGAATGCCCTGCTGGCGTACGATGAGACCAGGGCGGTGGCCCCAGCGTGCCACCGTGCGATCGAAATGCTCCCCGATGGTGTCGCCGATCATCGGCTGGTCCGCGGCGCCGTGCGCGTAGCTTGGCCCCGGGATGCGGGCGGGGTCGATCATTGTTGGCTCCCTGAGACGTTGTTGTTGGAATCGTTGAGCAGACACCATCGTCAAGTTGGTGATATTGCGGCGTTGCCAGGCCGCTTACAACGGGGCGACCTGTTCGTTCGAAAACCAAGGGCGCGGTGCCGGTGGCAGTGCGGCCGCTACAACAACCCTGCCGCGATATTGACCGTCAGCGCGACAATCACCGTGTTGAACAGAAAGCTTACCAGTCCGTGCAACATGGCCACGCGGCGGAGCTTGCGGCTGGTGATCTGCACATCCGATACCTGAAACGTCATCCCCAGTACCAGTGAAAAGTACAGAAAGTCGAAGTAGTCCGGATGTTTCTCGCCAGGAAAATCCAGACCACCTTCGACCGCCTGTCCACCCTCGTCCCGGGCGTAATATTCATGCGCGTAACGGAACGCAAAGGTCACGTGGGTCATCAGCCAGGACACCAGCAGGGTGACCGAGACCAAGGCAACCTCCAGGCCTCGACGCAAGCCGGTGATGCCCTTGAGTAAAGCGAACTCGCCCGTGACCGCGGCAAAACTGACGATCACCACCCCCAAGGTCAACCAGAAGATGGTCCATTCGCCTTCCTCCTGCGCTTCGGCATTGGCCGGCATACGCTCCGGCGGTTCCCCGGCAAACAAGACGGCGGAGAGCACCAGGAACACAATGACCCCGAAGTCCCAGGCCAGGATCGCCCGCGTAGTCACCGGCAAGAAAGCTGGCAGCAGAGGCGCCACCGCAAGCCCACTGATCACCCCGGCGAACAGTCTGCGCCGAACCCAAATCGCCTGCCAAACCCGTCCCATCCGCGTCATCCCCCCGGTGGATCGGGTCGCGTCGCTCAGTGCCCGTTTCAGAATGCGCTATGGCGAGTCAGCTGGCGTGGATTTCGAGAACCGGCGCGCAGCGGCCGGGCGGCCGTGAGCACCGGAAGCGCTGGCAGCAGAGGCGCCACCGCAAGTCCGGCGACCACCCCAGTGAACAGTCTGCGCCGAACCCGGATCGCCTGCCAAACCCGTCCCATCCACGTCAATCCCTTGGCGGCTCAGGCCCCGTCGCTCAGTGCCCGTTTCAGAATGCGCTATGGAGAGTCAGCTGGCGTGGCTGTCGAGAACCGGCGCGCAGCGGCCGGGCGGCCGTGAGCACCGGAAGCGCAGAAAGCCGCGTCAGATGGCCGCCATAGTAGCATTATCAACGGGCACTTAGGTCAACGCCGCTAGCAATCCGGCCATTAGCTTGCCGCGATACGCCAGGCTGTCGATCTGGATATGCTCATCCAGCGTATGCGCCCCGGCGCCAGCCACCCCCAGCCCATCCAGCGTGGGAATACCCATCGCGCCGGTAAAATTCCCATCCGACCCGCCGCCAGAGCTTTGCGAGCTGATCTGGTAGCCCAACCCCCGGGCGATATCGCGTGCTGTCTCGTAGAGTGCCATGCCGTTCGCATCCGGCTCCCAGACCGGCCGGGTGACGCCGCGGGTCACCTGGAATTGCACCTCGTTCGACGACGCGCGCAAGGCCAGCATGGCGGCCACGCCGCGGTCCAGGTCCTGCTGCCGCTTGGCCATCGACAGCGCTTCCCCGGTGCAGGTCGTCGAGACGCAGTTCACCCATTGGCCGCCATGGATCACGCCGACGCTGAAGGTGCAGCTTTCCGTCGTCATGTCCTCGATCTCGATCAGCTTGCGCGCCATCTCCCTGATCGCCGACCGCCCGTCCCCCGGTCTCGATCCCGCATGGCTCGGCCGTCCCGTCGCCTCCAGATTGAAGCGTGCAATGGCATAGCGGCCGGTCACCACGCCACCGTCCGGGCGCGCCGGTTCGGGCACCAGCACGTACTTGTGCCGAGCCGCCTCGGCTTCGATCAGGTCGCGGGTGGAGGGACTGCCGACCTCCTCATCACTGGTGAACAGCACGGTGACCGGCAGCCGGGTGCGCACGCCGGCGCGCTGCAACTGGCGGATTGCCTCCAGCGACAGGTAGTTGCCGCCTTTCATGTCCTGGATGCCCGGTCCCCAGGCCCGGTTGCCTTCGCGCCGGAACGGTAAGCTGTCCAGCGTCCCGATCGGGTGCACGGTGTCGAGGTGGCCCATGACCAGGATGCCAGGGACATCCGGCGCCGCATGCGGGAAGCTGGCGCGAACGCAGTCGCCGAAGCCCATGCGGCCGGCGATCCGCTCGATCCGCGCGCCGGCCAGCACCAGGGCGCGGGAGGCCAGGTCCATCATCCGGTTCACCGCGCCCGCGTCGAAGGTCGGGCTCTCGCATTCCACCCACTCACGCAGCCCGGTCAGCATGGCATCGGTGTCGAAGGGCAGCGCGCTCGCATCCATGGTCTTGCTCTCTCCTGTCTTCGGGCCAGGGTGCCACGGTCACGGCAGAGAGGCGAGCCTTTCCCCCAGCAGCGCGAAGAACCCGTCGGCGTCGAGCGTTTCCAGCACCGTTGCGTTGGCGGGTGCGCCAGTGGCTCCCCAGCGATCGATCACCGTGCGGCCACGGCCGGGTCCCTGCGTCAGGTCGATCTGCACGGCGCAGTCCCGGGTGGTGAACAGCTCGGGGCGGAGCAGCCAGGCGATGGTACACGGATCGTGCAGCGGCCACCCATGGCCGCCCAGCCGACGCGACGGTGTCATATTGGCCTGGATGTCACAGGCGGCGTGCAGGCAGCGCCCCTTGCCCAAAGCGCGCCATGCGGCGATCCGGGCGGGCGTCACAAGTGCCTGAGCCGTCAGGTCCAACGTCGCGAACACCAGCGGGCGGCCGGCGGCGCACAGGATCGCCAGCGCCTCGGGATCGCTCCAGGCGTTGAACTCGGCGGCCGGAGTCGACATTGCCTTCGCCCCAGGCGCCGCTCATCAACACGATCTGCCCGACCCGAGCGGCCAGGGCGGGTTCGGTGGTCAGCGCCAGCGCCAGGTTGGTGGCGGGGCCGATGCCGACCAGGGTGACGGGTTCGACTGCCTGTCGCAGGATGCCACGGATCACGTCGGCGGCGAGGCCGGGTGCGGCCGAACCGCCCGGCGGCAGCACCACGCCGGCCAAGCCGTCGGCACCATGGATGCGTGGCGCATTGGCGAAACGGCCTAGCAGCGGCCGATCAGCGCCGGCATGGACCGGCACCTTGGAGCCGGCCAGCGCGGTGACCGCAAGCGCATTCGGCAGGGTCAGCTCCAGCCCCACATTGCCGCCGGCGACGGTGATCGCCAGGACCGAGAACTCGGGAGATCCCAAGGCCAGCAGCAGCGCCAACGCGTCGTCGGTGCCGGGATCGCAGTCGATGATGATGGGAATGGGCACGGAAAAGTCCTCATGGGCTTGCGATTGGGTATAATGTCAGTTGGCTGTAAAAGAGAAGGCAGGCGTGACGGACGCGACTCCCCTGGCTGGTGCATCGATCGAGATCACCGTGCCCTACCAGGATCGGCCGCTGGAGCGTCCCTCGCCGGATCGGGTGCGCCGCCTGCGCCGCCATCTGCTGGAGGCATTGCGCGACCTTCGTGCGGCGAAGCGGCCCGACCGGCTGATCCAACCGCATCCGCCGGATCCGCCCGAGGGCGTGAAAGCCATACTGCAGGCTGGCTGCGCGGCCTGCCGAGGTCATTGCTGCCTGGGCGGCGGTGAGCATGCCTGGCTAGACGAACGCACCATGGCCCGGGTCCGGCGAGACCGGCCCGAGCTGGACGCGCGCGGCATCATTGCCGCCTACGTCCGGCAGGTAGCCGAGTTCTCTTATGCCGGATCGTGCCTGTTCCATGGTTCGGCTGGGTGCACACTGGATGCAACGCTGCGGGCGGATCTGTGCTCTAGCTTCTACTGCGACGGTTTGAAGGCTTTCCTGCGCCGCCAAACCGATCGGGCGCGAGCGATCCGCCGGTCGTTATACGTGCTGTTTAGGGAGGCAGCTTCCCCACCATCATGGCCGGGTTACGTCCCCGCCTTCATTCATGCAGTGCTCAGACATATTTAGATGATGCATGCTGGCCGAGGCATGTAGACGGCAACTGTCCGCTAGGGGTGAAGCAGATGGAGTGGCGCGAGCTGGAAACTTTCTCCTTCGGTGACAGTCCGGACCTTGCCGACGAACTTGCCGCACTTGTGCTGGCAGGGGTGAAGCGGGCAACCTGCTGGGCGGCGAGCGACGGCATGCTGACCGAAGTAGGCAAGCGAACGGTGATGCTTGGCGGCTCAGGACATCCTCTCGCAGTTATTGAAACTCTTGCGCTTTCGCAGCGTCGGTTCAACGAGGTCGATGCGGCCTTCGCACATGAGGAGGGCGAAGGCGACCGAAGCCTGGCCTTTTGGCAATCCGCGCATCGGGCGTATTTTGGCCGCCGGGGTCAGTTTGCGGAAGACATGCTGCTCTACTGCGAGCGGTTCCGGCTCGTGAAGCTCGTCGCAGCATCCGATAGTGCTGGCGGCGGGAGATGATTGGCCGGATGCACTATCTGAATGCGTCCGAACAGTAGGGCCTGACGATTGGCAAGAAACGCATCGTTGGTTCCCGTATCGACGGATATGTTCCAAAGTGTGACATTCGGCGCTTCATAGCACTTTATCAACGTGGCAATCTGCCGGTGCAGAAACAGCGTGCAGGATACATCGGGGTTGACCAGATCAAGCAGGGTTTCCATCCTCTCTTTGAGGAGGCGGTTTCGCGTCAGGTGGCGCGGCCGCATAAATTACGGTCATGAGTTGGACCGTCATGCCTCTGTCCAGCGCGTGCCTGGCCATCAGCTAATCAACCGCTTAGCCCCGGTTGGCCGTCCATGAGCACATACCTGGTCACCGGCGGGGCTGGCTTCATCGGCTCCCACCTGTGCGATGCACTGGTCGGACGCGGCCACCAGGTTCGCGTCCTGGACAACCTCTCCACCGGCTCCCGCGCCAACCTTCCCTCCGGCGCCAAGCTGATCGAGGGCGACGTCGCCGATCCCGACGCGGTCGCCCGTGCGATGGAAGGCGTCGACGGATGCTACCATCTCGCCGCCATCGCCTCAGTCGAAAAAGGCGTCACCGACTGGCTCGGCACGCACCGCGCCAACCTCACCGGCACCATCACCGTGTTCGATGCGATCCGTCGCCAGGCCAGCCGAATCCCCGTCGTCTACGCCTCCTCGGCCGCGGTCTACGGTGACAGCAGGATCGTGCCGATCCCGGAGACCGCCGATCGCGTGCCGCTATCTGCCTATGGCGCGGACAAGTACGGCAGCGAGTTGCACGCCCGGGTGGCCAGCCATGTGCACGCCATTCCCACCGTCGGCCTGCGGTTCTTCAATGTTTATGGCCCACGTCAGGACCCGCGGTCGCCATACTCCGGGGTGATTTCCATCTTCTGCGAGCGGATCATCAGCGGCACCCCGATTACCATCTATGGCGACGGCCAGCAGACGCGCGATTTCGTCTATGTCGCCGATGTCGTTACCGCTCTGCTGGCCGCGATGGCCCTGGAACCCGCCCATGCGTCGATCTTCAACATCTGCACCGGCGTGCCGACGTCGGTCGAAGCCTTGGCACGCCTGATCGCGGAAGTGTCGGGAAAACCGCTCGAGATCCGCCATCAGCCACCGCGAGCGGGAGAGATCAGGCACTCCCTGGGGATCCCTGACTTGGCGGACACCGTGCTGGGCCTGCCGTTGCGGACAACGCTGCGCGACGGGCTGGCCCAGGTGCTGGCGTGGCTCGTCCGGTCGCCCTAGCGAATCGACGCCATGCGAAACATCCTGGCAACGTTGGCGATCCCGCCGACCGGCTTCGTAATGTTGCTCGTCTTTGGCCTGCTGCTGCGGCAAGGTCGACGGCGGTTCGGCCAGCGCCTCGCGTGGATCGCCGTGATCGGGTTGATCCTGCTGGGCATGCCGATCGTGTCGTCCAACCTGCTGCTGGCGCTGGAAACCAACCTGCCCACAATCCCGCCGCCCGACCATCCGCCGCGCGCCATCGTGGTGCTGGGCGCGGAGGTGATTCGGGCGTCAAGCGAACCGCTTCACGTGCGACCCGGGCTGCTGACGCTGGACCGGCTGCGCACCGCCGCTGCCCTGGCTCGCCATACCAGTCTGCCAATCCTTGCCACCGGCGGGCTGACTCAACCCAATACCCCTGCCGTCGGCACCGTCATGGGCGTCAGCCTGCGCGACGATTTTGCCACGCCGGCACGCTGGGTGGAGGACAAATCGATCGACACCTGGGAAAATGCTCGTTTCAGCGCCGAGATCCTGCGTGGCGAGGGCATTACCTCGGTCTACGTCGTGACCAGTTCATGGCACATGCGGCGGGCCCTGCTGGCATTCCAGGGCACCGGCCTGACGGTCACCGCGGCCCCTACCCCACCTGATGACCCACTGGCGCCGAATGTCAGCGACTTCGTGCCGCGCGCCGCCATCTGGCAAACCGGCTACTACGCGCTGCACGAATGGATCGGCTATGCGTGGTACATGTTGCGCTAGAGAATTGGGCAGTCAGCACTTGAGCACCACGATCTCAATTGAAACGTTCTCCACCGTGGGCTCGCTGCCGCCCGATGCCGTCCACTTGCTTGATGAGGCAGGCTCGGTGTTCGCTGGGTGCGCCTGGTGGACCGTGGTCCTGTCGGAGGCGATGCCGGACGCGACCAGCGCCTTGTTTATCGTGTGCAGGATCGGCGGTCGGGTGGCTGGGTTGGTCCCGATGCTGCGTCATGGCACCGGCCGACTGGAGAGCCTGACCACACCCTATAGCTGCCGCTACGCCCCGGTGCTCGCCGCTGGACTGGACTCACCCACCCGCATCGCCGTGATGGCAGCCTTCGCGCGCTTCTGCCGCGCCAGGAGCGTCACCCGAATGGACGCGTTGCCGGCGGAATGGGAGAACTTGCCCCACCTGCTGACCGGGGTTCGGCAAGCCGGTCTGCGACCGCTCCGTTTTGATCATTTCGGCAACTGGTATGAAGATGTCGCCGGCCTGAACTGGTCAGGCTATCTGGCACAACGTCCCGGAGCCTTGCGTGAAACGATCCGCCGACGGCTGCGACGGGCAGAAAAATTGCCCGAAGCGCGCTTCGCCCTGCTGACCCGCCCCGCCGAAATGGACACCGCGGCCGATGTCTTCGAGGCCGTCTACGGCAGGAGCTGGAAAGATCCAGAACCGTATCCGCGCTTCAACGTGGCCCTGATGCGCGCCATGGCGGAGGTTGGCCTGTTGCGGCTCGGGGTCTGGTCGCTGGGTGCGATGCCGGTCGCGGTTCAGTTCTGGGTCGTCGAAGCCGGCCATGCCACGGTTCTGAAGCTGGCGCACGACGAGGCATTCAAGACCCACTCGCCCGGCACCGTGCTGACCGCCTTGATGCTGCGCCACCTGTTGGATCAGGAGCATGTCACGCAGATCGACTTTGGCCGCGGCGATGACGAATACAAGCAGGGCTGGGCCGCGCAGCGGCGACAGCGGATCGGGCTGCTGCTAGTCAACCCGTGGCAGCCTTTCGGAGCCCTTCAACTCGCTCGGCACGTCCTTGGGCAGATGCGGGCAAGACGGCGAAGGGCGTAAAGTTGCTCGTCTTAATGCATCGGCTGGCGCGCGTCCCGAGCCGGTCTATTCCTCGGGTTCGGTCGTAAACAACAGCGGATAGCCCTTGCTTCGGCCCATATCGGTTGCGTTTGTTGCCTTCGATTCCGCGACATCCTTTGTATAGACGGCAACGACGCACACGCCGCGCCGATGCGCGGTGACCATCACCCGCAGGGCTTGATCTTCGTTCAGGCGAAATTCTGCTTTCAGCACCGTCACGACGAACTGCCGCGGCGTATAGTCGTCGTTCACCAGAATGACTTTGTGGAGACGAGGACGTTCAACCTTTATCTCGGTGCCGGTTTTCGGTCTGGTCGTGATGTCGGTCATCGGCGGAGCTGCTCCCGACAGAGGCAATGAGCCGTTGCGGCATCGCACTTTTAGACGCGTGACGGCGGCGGTTCGGGTCTTATATCCGCATTGGACACGCTATGAGAAGACACGGCCGCGTCCAGGCTATTCGGCGACGCGCTGGAATCCAAATGGCTTCAGCGCGGCGAACGCGGCACCCGAGCGAATGAAAGACAGCCACGCTTGAGCCGCGTCCCCATGCGGTGCACCCGAAACGATGGCGGCGCTGTAGATGGCCCGGGTATTCTGTTCGGCGGGAATGTCCACATGGGCGATGGCGTGGCCTTGTTGCTCCTGAAAAATCGCCTCCGACCGCCAGGTCACGCCGGCCTGTCCCAGACCCTGCATCAGCAACAGCGGGGTTTGCCGGTGGTGGATGCGTGTCAGCACGGTCATGCCCGCCGCAACCTTGGTGTCGTAGACCGCCTGCGCCAGGGCCTCGCCGCCGGCTTTCACCAAGGACTCGCGGATCTGCCGAGCCACGCCCTCAAAGGCCGGGTTTGGCATGATCAGGGCTAGTTCGGGGCGGGCAAGGTCAGCCAGAGTGATGATGTGGGCAGGGTTGCCGGCGGGAACCATGATCGTCAAATCGTTCGTAGCGAATGAAACCACCGGAGCAGCCAGTCGGCCGTCCCTGACCCACGCCTCGCTGGCGCGCTGTTCCGCCATCATCACGTCCGGCTTCACCGTGAAGGTCAGGTTGCCGGAGGTGACGGTGCCGCCCGCCTCCAGTTGCTTCATCAACAAACCCGGCGGCAGCGTCTCGTAAAACACCCGTCCGCGATAGGCGGGATACGCTTCGCCAAACGCCCGCACCATCCCTGCCATCGCGAAGAAATAGTTGCCCGACGCGTACAGCACCAAGGCGGGGTCATCGAGGCTGCCGTGGAAGTCCGCCATGTCATCAACCGGCGGAACGGTAAAATCGATGCCCCGCTTGCTCGCGTCATTGTTCTGGCCATTCTGCCAGGGCGGAAACTGGGCCTCGGCCGCGGCCAGCCGAGAAGCGGGCGTTCCAGGCGGTGCAGCCGCGCCGGCGAGGGATCCCGCCAGCAGTACGGCTGCAAGAATCAGTCTGCTCATCGCGCGTAGGCGAAGCCGGCCTTGGACAGTTCGACCAGCGTGCCCACGGCACCCGGCGTCAGCACGACGTCCGGGATCAAGTGGTTGCTCAGTTCGGCGCAGAGCGCATCAGCCGACAGCTTGTCCGGGTTTGTGTTCGCGGCGATCAGCCGCTGCCCCAGCTCCCAGATCGCATTGTGGCACGCCATGAATATCGCTCCCCGGCGCTGCAGCGCCTGAATGCTGTTTGCGCGCGGCGAAAAGGGGCCGGACGGGTTCTGGAAATCCTTTGCATCGGTGTCGGTTCCCAGTGGAACGGCGACAAAGCTGTTATGGGTCACGCCACCGCCGGCAATCTTCGCCAAGCCGTATTTCTCCCACATCGCATCGTCGAAAAGGGCGAGTTGCGCGGGTCCATGGGTGGCCGATACACACAGGAAGTCAGCATGCTTGAACCCCCAGATTTCAGTGTTCATCGCGTTGCGCATCACGCTCAGCCAAGGCCCGTGCAGGTCGGTATTGTCCCAACTCTGTTTTGAGCCTCCGGCGTAATGCAGCACGGCGTCCAGTGCCTCGGCATCCCATTGATCGCGATGATCCAGGATCATCGGCGCGGTCTTGAAGTCGCGCCGGCGGGGTAGCGCGGCAAGATGCGTCGTCAGGGCGTCGAGCGTGTGGGCCGCTTCTGGCGTCTCGGCGCCCTCCGGCGTGGCGGCGGCGGTTCCCGCGGCGGCCAAGGCGAGGCCCAGGGTTTTCAGGCTTTGGCGACGTGGCGTAAGCATTTTCGTTTCCCTCCCATCAATCCTTAAACCAGCCGCCCTTCGCGTCGCTGGCATCAATCAGTGTTGCGCACCGCGGCGCCATTTGCCTTCATCCAGGCCTGAATGGGCGGCCATGGGCCCAAGCGATGCTGCTCAGCCGGAAATGGACCGACAAAAGGCGGATAGGGTGCGTCGACCGGCTTGCGCGCGCGGTCGGGGAAATCGGCTTCCAGCTCAGCCTTATGCGGACGAGGCTGACTGCCGACATAGGCGACGACATCGAAGGCGTCCGCCGCGGATAGCACGGGCGTCTCATAGGTGGTCCCGAACGGCATGTTGGCGTGAACGAACTGGGCGGCGGTGATCGCGCGGGCCATGCCGGCGCCGTCGTTGAAACTGTCCGGTCCCCACAACGGCGGGAAGCGATAGCGGCGGCCGGCCGCCTTGGCCTCGTCTGGCTCCAGGCGCTGTCCCTGGCCATTCGGACCATGGCAGACAGCGCAGGTCGCGGCATAGACCTGCTGCCCATGCCCTGGGTCGGCGGCTTTTTCCGGTAGCGCAAGCATGGGCGAGCCTCGGCCATCGACGGATTTTCCAACCCGCTCGGACCCGCTGATGAAGTTGATATAGGTCAGCATCGCCTTCATCTCGGGGCCGTCCAAAGGCAGCGCACGGCCGTTCATGCTCCGCTCCATGCAGCCGTTGATCCGTTCTTCCAAGGTGCGAACCTCGTTCTCGCGCGCGATGTAGAGTGGGAAGACGCCCCAGACGCCAGCCAACGGTAATGCGAAGCGCTGGGTCGCGGCGCTCAGGTGGCAGGATTGGCAATCCAGGCCGTTGCCGCCGAAGCGTTTGGCCGGATCAGCGGCATCCGGGCCAATCATCGACGAGGTCTTCACGATCAAATCCCGGCCCTGGCGAACGGTGCGGCCGAAAGCGTCGTCCGGCAATGTGTCCGGGTCCGGCACGGTCCACGCCGCGGCCGGTGCCTGCTGCGCGTGGGCGCCAGCCGACAGCAGCGTGGCAACCCCGACGGCAATTATCATCCGTATTCGCATCGAAAGACGATCCTGCCCTGCAAACGGCACCCAATAAACTGGACTCGTGCGCTGAATACCAGTCATCTGCCATCCGGTGTGCGCGCAGGTCGATGATGGGCGCCACTGGAAGACCAGGATTGCCAATCGATAGGTCGCTCATGGTTCGGCGTGTCCGGTTCACGCGGGCGGTGTTAGCACGTCGCGATTCACCCTTTCCCGCAATCGAATACTATTCTCGATGTTCCACGAACCACTCCTATAGGGACAACCCATGGCGCTGCACTGTGACTTGATCATCCGGAATGCCACGGTTTTCGACGGCACCGGCGGCCCACGGTTCAACGCCGATGTCGGCGTGACCGGGGATCGCATCACCGCGGTCGGCGACCTGGGCGCTTCGATCGGCAATCGAGAAGTCGACGCGGACGGGCTGGCGCTCGCACCAGGGTTCATCGATGCCCACACCCACGATGACCGGGCGGTGTTGTGCGGACCGTCCTGCATGCTGTGCAAGATGTCGCAGGGCGTCACCACCGTTGTCGTCGGCAACTGCGGTATCTCGCTCTCGCCGGTGCGGATGCGGTCGCGGCCGGCGCCGCCGCTCGATCTGCTGGGCGATGAAAGCTGGTTCACCTTCGATAGTTTCGCGGAGTACGCGAACCGCCTCGCGAGGGATCCCGCGCCGGTCAATACCTATGCCCTGATCGGCCACATGTCGTTGCGCGTGGAAGCGATGAACGGCGACACCCAGCGCGCCGCGACCGACCGCGAAGCCGCCCATATGCAGTCGCGACTGAAGCAGGCACTGGCCCAAGGCGCCTCCGGCTTCTCGACCGGCCTGTATTATCCGCCCAACATGATGGCCCCGACCGACGAGGTGATCGCCGTGGCCGAAGCGCTGCGCGCCGCCGGCGGGCTGTATGTCACCCACATGCGCGACGAAGCGAACGACGTCCTGCTGTCGATCGAGGAGACGCTGAAGATCGGCCGAGCGGTGGATGTGTCGGTGGTGATCAGTCATCACAAATGTTCGATGCCGGAGAATTTCGGCCGCAGCACTGAGACCTTGCCGCTGATCGACAAGGGCGCGGCCGGTCAGAAGGTGGACTTCGACATCTACCCCTATGCCGCCGGCTCGACCGTGCTGATGCCGCACCGGCTGCGCCCGGATGTGCCGGTGCAGATCACCTGGTCGGTGCCGCACCCGGAAGTTGCCGGCCGCATGTTGGACGACATCGCCCGCGACTGGGGGCTGGAGCCGCGCGCGGCGGCGGAGAAATTGGTACCAGCCGGCGCGATCTACTTCCAGATGGAGGAAGCCGACGTGCAACGGATCATGGCGCACCGTCTGGCCATGATCGGCAGTGACGGTCTGCCGCATGATAGCTATCCGCATCCCCGGCTGTGGGGCACGTTTCCGCGGGTGCTAGGCCACTATGCCCGCGACCTCGGCCTGTTCAGCCTGGAGGAAGCGGTGCGCAAGATGACCGGACATACCGCGTCGGTGTTCGGCATGACGGATCGTGGCATGATCCGGGAGGGCGCTTACGCGGACCTGGTGCTGTTCGATCCGGCAACAGTGCGGGACGCTTCGACCTACGATGCGCCGACCAAGCCGGCGGAGGGCATTCTCGAGACCTGGATCAACGGCCAGTCAGCCTATGTCTTCGGCGCCGGGGCGACCGAGGCGCGGGCTGGGCGGCTGGTGACCCGCAACCAGGACTGACAGTGGCCGGCGCCTGCTCCGGGGGAAGTGGACGCATGGCAGATAAGTGCTGATTCCGCGCCTCGGTCACGGAAATGCCACGTAGAGCGGGCGTGACAGGGAAGTGTCCGCCGGGCTAGAGCATTTTTTGCTCACGCCGAACCAGCACCGGTTCGCACCCTATTCGGCCACCCATGGACGTATATGCTGTCATGGGTCGCCGGTTGTGGGTTACCGGCCGGTGTCGCTTGATCGAACCATGCCCTAACGGGCGCTCGCCGCAAACCTCCGGACAATTTAGCTTCCAGTATGTCAGCCACAATTCATCCCTCGATGGCCGCCGGAAGGCGTCTGCCGAATCTCTGGGACGCCGTCGCCATCCTGTGCGTCTTCGGCGCGCTGGTTGCTGTCGGTCGCGTGGCCGAGGGCACCTTCACGCCGATCAATGCCCCAGGTGCGACCGAAGTCACACTGGACCCAATGCAACTGCCGGAATACGCGGTCCGCACCACGCTGCGGATGTTCGCCGCCCTGGCCGCCTCGCTGCTGTTCACCTTTACCTACGGCACGGCCGCGGCGAAAAGCCGTCGAGCCGGACTCGTGCTGGTGCCGATCCTGGATGTGTTGCAGTCGGTGCCCATCCTGGGCTTCCTGACTTTCACCGTCGTCTTCTTCATGAGCCTGTTTCCCGGTCAGGTCATGGGTCTGGAACTGGCGGCGATCTTCGCCATTTTCACCAGCCAGGCCTGGAACATGGCGTTCAGCATGTACCAGTCGCTGAAGACCGTTCCCCCCGATCTGATCGAGGCAGCGGATAGTTTTCACCTGACGGCCTGGCAACGATTCTGGCGGCTGGAAGTGCCATTCGCGGTGCCCGGGCTGGTCTGGAACACCATGATGTCGATGTCCGGAGGCTGGTTTTTCGTTGTGGCCTCGGAAGCTGTTTCCGTCGGCGACCACAACTGGAAACTACCCGGCATCGGGTCCTATGTGGCGCTGGCGCTGGAGCAGAAGAACATCGCGGCCGTGCTATGGGCGATTCTGGCGATGCTGCTGGTGATCCTGGCCTATGACCAGTTGCTGTTCCGCCCCTGGTGGCCTGGTCGGCAAAGTTTCGCTTCGAGACCACGGCCGGCGCAACCGCGTCTGATCCCTGGATGCTGCGCCTGGTCCGGCGGACCCGCCTGCTGAAACTCGGCGGTGCCGCGCTGGGCGATGCAGCCACTTTCGTCGGCGGGCTTCGCCTGTCGTTTCGCACCCGCAAGCAGGACAGTTTCACTGAGCCGTCACGCGTTGTCGACATGATCTGGATCGGCTTCCTGCTCCTGCTGGCCGGGCTTGCGGTATGGCGGCTGGCTGATTTCGCCGCCTCTTCGTTGCATTGGAGCGACCTCGGCAAAGCCGTCCTGCTCGGCCTGATCACCTTGCTTCGGGTCGTCGTGCTGATGATCCTGGCAAGCCTGTTCTGGGTGCCAATTGGCGTGTGGCTCGGCCTGCGCCCGGTCTGGGCCAGACGAGCGCAACCTGTCGCGCAATTCCTCGCGGCGTTCCCGGCCAACCTGCTGTTCCCGCCAGTCGTGCTGTTCATCGTGTATTTCCAGTTGAGCCCGGACATCTGGCTGACGCCGCTGATGATCCTCGGTACACAATGGTATATCCTGTTCAACGTGGTGGCCGGTGCCGCCGCCTTTCCGGGCGATCTCAAGGAAGTTTCCAGCAATTTCCGCATCGGCGGATGGCTATGGTGGCGCAGCGTCATCCTGCCGGGGATCTTCACCTACTACGTCACCGGCGCGATTACCGCGTCCGGCGGCTGCTGGAACGCCGCGATCGTCGCCGAGGTGGCATCGTGGGGCAACACGAAGCTCAAAGCGCACGGGCTGGGTGCCTATATTGCGGATGCGACGGAAAAAGGTGACATGGCCCGGGTGGTGCTCGGGGTCGTCGTGATGTCGGCCTTTGTCGTGCTGTTCAACCGCTTGCTGTGGCGACCGCTTTACGCTTACGCGCAGCGGCGCCTCACGCTGACCTGAGGATACAAGTCATGGACACCGCGGTCGACGTCCGCCCTCGCCTGATCGACGTGAAAGCCTGCCGGCAAGCCTACCACAAGGATGCCACTGCCGACCTGGTGGTGCTGGACGGCGTCAACTTGACGCTGCACGAGGGCGAAATCGTCGCGTTGCTGGGGCGCTCCGGCTCCGGCAAGTCCACCCTGCTGCGGATCGTCTCCGGCCTGTTGCGGCCGACCGCCGGCACCGTTTTGTGGCGCGGTGAGCCGGTGATGGGGCCGACCGAAGGCGTTGCGATGGTGTTCCAGAGTTTTGCCCTGTTTCCTTGGCTGACGGTGCAGGAGAACGTCGAGATCGGTCTGGAGGCGCGCGGCGTACACCGAGCCGAACGGGAACAGCGGGCCGAGGCGGCGATTGATATGATCGGCCTGGGCGGCTTCGAGAACGCCTATCCGAAGGAGCTCTCCGGTGGCATGCGCCAGCGTGTCGGACTGGCACGGGCGCTGGTGGTGCATCCGGATCTGCTGCTGATGGACGAGCCATTCAGCGCGCTGGACGTGCTGACGGCCGAGACGCTTCGCACCGACCTGATCGATCTATGGACGGAAGGAAAGCTGCCGGTCAAATCGATGCTGATGGTGACGCACAACATCGAGGAAGCGGTGCTGATGTGCGACCGCATTCTGGTGTTCGCCTCCAACCCCGGGCGGGTCGCCAATGAGCTGAAGGTGACGTTCCCGCATCCGCGCAATCGCCTGGACCCGAAGTTCCGCCAGATGGTGGACGATATCTACGCGCTGATGACCCGGCGCACGCCGATCGGGCCGAAGACCGCGGCATCGGCGCCGATTTCACCCTTGGCAACGCCGCTGCCGAAGGTCGGCACCAACATCATGTCGGGCCTGATGGAGACGCTGGCGGCCGAACCCTATAAAGGACGCGCCGATCTGCCGGCGCTGGCGGCGTCGCTGCAGTATGAGGTGGACGACCTGCTGCCGCTGGGCGAGACCCTGCAACTGCTGCGCTTCGCGGTGCTGGAGGAAGGCGATATCACCCTGTCCGAGCTCGGGCGCAGGTTTGTCGATGCCGATGTGGACGAAAGAAAGCGGATCTTCGCCGAGGCGCTGCGGCTGCATGTACCGCTGGTCAACATGATCCGCCAGGTGCTGGATGAACGGTGGAACCACCGTGCCTCCGCGCTGCGGTTTCGTGATGAGCTGGAAGACCACATGTCGCCGGACTATGCCGAGGATACCTTGCGGACGGTCATCGCCTGGGGCCGCTATGCGGAGCTGTTCAGCTACGATGAGGAAGCGGAACAGTTTAGTTTGGAAGACATCGAATAGATGGCCGGCGCATTTCCCCATCTAGCGAAACAGAACCGAAGCGGCTACAGGGGACGTGTTGATCTGCAACGCCTGCTTGTTTCGAAAGGAACCCTCATGCGGCTTCGTGAAATTGGTTTGATTGCCGCCCTGGCGGTTGGCGTCGCGCTGCCGGCTGGTGCACAGACCACCCAGTCCTCGCCACAGAAATCGACCGATCTGTCGATACCGACGTCGCCATCAACGGCGAAGTCAGCCGCGGCGAACAGCAGCGGCACCACCGCGACGGGGCTGGTCGACATCAACTCTGCTTCCTCGGAAGATCTGGATGCGCTGCCTGGCGTCGGCAAGTCCCGTGCGGCGGCGATCATCAAGAACCGACCCTACAAAGGCAAGGATGATCTGCTCAGTCGCCATATCCTGCCGGCAAACGTCTATAACGGCATCAAGAACAAGATTATCGCGAAACAGGGATGATTCCCAGCGGCGCTGAGACTGACACATGAGCAGCACTAGCGTGTGAATTCTGGACCGAGCCCGACAGGGGGCGTTTAGCGCGGGATATACACCCGTGTCATCCCCGGCGCAGGCCCTACGGCATTCACACATCTCATCGGCTTGACCGGGCAGAGAGGCTCCCACACCGTCGCAGAGAGGCGCTCACACCGTCATGGCCGGGCTTGACCCGGCCACCTTTCCAAGCATTTGGTGCGACGGTGGCCCGGACAAGAAGCCGGGCCATGACGGATGGGGAACAGTCGGCCAATAACCCATGACAAAGCGCGCCTTGTCGAGATGTGTAAATGCCGTATGGCGCAGGCCGGGGACCCAGTCTTCGCCGCCGCCATGATTGCCAGGCGTGGGTCACCGCCCTTCGCCGGGGATGACACTGGATTAACCTCCGGTACGTCAATCTCAACCCCAATCGGAATAAGCTCGATTGCGGCTGGTTCGGTGCCACAGGCAACGCAGCATTCGGACGCTGCCTGGGCGCGAATTTCACTGTCCAGTCAAGCGGCGAATATCACGCACCTTATTGATTGGACAGGGTTGCAACGCTTCCATCCAGCTTCTTCAGTTTTACCGTGAACTTTTCGTTGTATAGGTGGACACGATCCTGCAAGACGCTCAGTGCGACCGCCTCACCCAACTGGATCGAGGTGACGGTATCACTGCGCCAGTGAATGCCGCCATGAATGCCATGGCCGAAGCTGATATTACTCGCCAGCTTATGCAGTTCACCGTCGACCGTAAGCTGCCCCGCGTCACTGCCCGTATAGGCGTTCAAGGTCGTTCCATCGCTCGACGGCACCTGTGGGTTCGGGATGACAAAATCGCCGTCGAAGAAGAACTTCAGGACTGTGATGCAGGCGCCCGCGACGGTGCCGTGTCCGGTCGGATAGGCCGGGTGGGTCGGCGAGCCTTCAGGAAACGCCTGAGACAGGAAGTAGCTGTTGTTGGCAGTGAAACTGCTCTGCACCGCCTGCGAGTTCAGCACCACCGGACTCAGTTTGCCGTCGATCGTGTTGCCCTGGCCGGTCTTGATCAGATCGACGATCGCACCCGCCTGATTCGGGACGGTGACGCAGGTGGACAAACCATTTCTGATACCACACCGCTTTGAGCGCCTCATTGGCGACCGCGGCGAGCGTCGCCGCAATGTCCGGCTGGCCCAGCGTGCCAAATCCGTTCTGCGTCTTCGACGTGTTGTAAGGGTTGCCCGGGTTCAACGGCGCGTTGAGCGTGCTCAGCACCAGGAAGGCGGTAAAGTAGGCCTGATACAGCACGTCGTCGTGGGTAAAGGCCGAAAGTCCACGTCCGTTATGAAAAAACAGAGGCACGTCCGGCTGAAGCACCAGACCCGTGGGCTGCCCGTTCTGCACCTTCATGAAGGTGTCCGCATCCTTCATGAAATCCACACCTGCTTTGGAGGTCGTGTATTTCTGCACGATTGGCAGCGACCCCATGCTGGTATTCTGAACGATGAACTGCGAAATATAGGGGCCGATCGTTTCGCCCGGAAAGCCGCCTCGGAACAACAACTCCGGCGTCACCTTCTGGCCGCTGGTCCTGGGCCCCTTGTAACTGGCAATCGACGACAACTCGGTCGCTGCCTGCTCCACGACGCCATTCATCGGATAGTCGGTAAACGCGACGTCGCGCAGCAACGACGCCCAGTATAGCTCCACCAGCTCGGCGGCGTAGTCATCGCTGGCCAAGGCCGGGGCCGGCGGCACGAAGAACTGGCTATTGTCCCGGCACTCAAAATCGAACGCCAGACCGCCCTGCGGACCATTCAGGGTGCGTGGTCCGCCCAGCGTGATCGCCTCGAAATCGGCCGGCTTGCCGCTGTCGAGCGCCTTTTGGAAGGTCTGATAAGCGGCCAGATCCACCAGGCCGATACCGGATTGCAGAATGCCTTTCGTATAGGTTCCGGATTTATCCGGATAGCGTGCTTCGTCGCCATTATCGATCCGTTCCGCCGCGGCGACGGATGCATCCCGCACCGCGGTCTCTGCGCGCAAGGCGAGGGATCGTAAGACTCTATTGCTGGTAGCAGGTGTGACTGGCAGAACGCCCATTGTTCTCTCCTGAAAATTGACTGGCGCACGCGCTTTTGTCTCGCAGGTTGCGATTGCTTCGCGGCCACGCCTTTATCGCGGCTAAACAGGCCGGCGCGCTGTGACCGGGTTCACAAACTCGCGCACGGAAACCAGTCCCGTTGACCTAGCGACCCCGTCGGTCGCGCGAGCAGCGCCAGGCTTGCGAGGCTGATCAGCATTGAACGTTTCAATGCGCAGCGACCAGAACGGTGCTATTTCACCGTCGCGACTCGCAGCGCGTTGGTGTTGCCGGGGTGCCCGAACGGAACGCCGGCGGTGACGACGATCTCATCGCCGGAGCCTGCGAAACCTCTCAGTTAATGCGACCCGGACGGCACGGTTCACCGCCTCGGTCATCGAGTGGGCGTCGGGGGTGACGACCGCATGCACGCCCCACACCACGGCCATCCGGCGTGCCGTCTCCTGGTTCTGCGCCAGCCCGATCACCGGCGAGGCAGGCCGTTCCCGCGCTACCCGGAGGGCCGTGGCGCCGGACGCGGTGTAGGCGACAATTGCCTTGGCGCCGATCGTGTTGCTGACCTGCGCCGAGGCCGCAGCGATCGCATCCGCGGCGTTGTTCTCCGGTGCGTAGCGGGAGGCGTCGATCATCGCGCGCCAGCCCTGATCCTGCTCCACCCGTGCGACAATGCGGTCCATCATGTTCACCGCCTCATACGGATATTGGCCCGCCGCGGTCTCCCCCGACAACATCACCGCGTCGGCGCCGTCGAACACGGCGGTGGCGACATCCGAGGCCTCGGCCCGGGTGGGTGCCGGGGCACTGACCATGCTTTCCAGCATCTGCGTCGCCACCACCACCGGCTTGCCCAATTGGCGGGCGAGGCGGACGATGCGTTTTTGCGCGAGCGGCACTTCCTCAGGGGGCAATTCCACGCCCAGATCACCGCGCGCGACCATCACCGCGTCGGTCTGCGCCAGTATGTCTTCCAGGTTATCCAGCGCTTGGGGTTTTTCCAGTTTCACCATCACCCAGCACCGCCCGTCCACCAGCGCCTTCGCCTCGGCCACGTCTTCCGCTCGCTGCACGAATGACAGACCGATGTAGCTGGCGCCGTGCGAGACCGCGAATTCCAGGTCGGCGCGGTCCTTCTCGGTCAGTGCCGGGATCGGCAGCACCACATCGGGCACGTTGACGCCTTTGCGATCGGATAATGGACCGCCGACGACGACCTCGGTTTCCAGCGCGTCGGCGCGTTTGTGCAGCACGCGCAGTCGCAGCTTTCCGTCATCCAGCAGCAGCGAGCAGCCGATCGAGGCGGCTTCAATGATCTCCGGATGCGGCAGGTTGACCCGCCGGGCGCTGCCGGGTGTGGCATTCAGGTCGAGCCGGAAGCCATGGCCGGTCTGCAGATGCACGCGCCCGCCGGAGAAGCGGCCGACCCGCAGCTTGGGCCCCTGCACGTCGGCCAGAATGCCGATTGGACGGTCGAACCGTTGTTCAAGGTCGCGAATCATCGCAAATCGAGCGGCATGGTCCTCATGATTGCCATGGGAGAAATTCAGCCGAAACACGTCGGCGCCGGCCTGGAACAGCCGGCCCATGATTTCAGGCGTGGAACTCGAGGGGCCAAGGGTGGCGATGATCTTGGTGCGGCGGCGGCGGCGCAGCTTGGGGCGGACTGCCATAAACCATCCCTTGTTGTCAAGCGATCAAGATCGCCCTGATATCGTTAACGTTGGTGAGGGTCGGGCCGGTGATGATCAAGTCGCCAAGGGCACCAAAGAAGTCATGGCTGTCATGAGCCGCCAGCCTCTCCCGTGCATCCAGTCCCAGCACCCGCGCTCGCCTGAGACTGTCGGGCGTCAGCAATGCTCCGGCGATATCATCCATGCCATCGATGCCGTCACTGTCACCGGCGGCGGCCCAGATCCCTTCAGCGCCATTCAACGCGACAGCGAGCCCGAGCAGGAAGGCGGTGTTGCGGCCGCCTTTGCCGATGGCGTGGCCACTGGAATAGCATCGTCACCGTGGTCTCACCGCCCGACAACAGGACAGCCGGGGGCCGCACGGGTTGGCCGTGCGCGCGGACGCAGCGGGCGATCCCAGCCATCAGGCTGCCGGCCTGGTTGGCCTCACCTTCCAGCGCATCGCCCAGGATCAGCGGCGTCAGGCCTAGCGCTCGGGCTTTATCGGCCATCGCATACAACGCGATCATCGGGGTCGCGATCATGCGGAACTCTATATTGGTCAGGCTGCCGGGTTTCGGCGTCTCGTCGCCATCCTGATCCAGCCGCGGCCGCCACGGCCGGCGGGGGCGTAATGCCGTAGCGGGCAATCACGGCACGCGCGTCGGCGAAGGTGGTGGCATCCGGGACCGTCGGGCCGGAACCGATCACCGCGGGATCGTCCCCCGGCACATCGCTGATCGCCAGGGTCACGACGCGGGCGGGTGCGGCGGCGGCGGCGAGGCGGCCGCCCTTGATGGCGGAGAGATGTTTGCGAACAGCGTTCATCTCGGTGATAGTGGCGCCGCAGGCCAGCAGGGCGCGATTGATCGCCTGCTTGTCGGCCAAAGTCAGTCCCGGCACCGGTGCCGCCAGCAGCGCGGAGGCGCCGCCTGACATCAGCGCAATCACCAGGTCGTCCTTGGTGAGACCCCCGAACGCGCTGCAGCAAGCGAAGACGCGCCGCGCTCGCTGTTGGCGTCCGGGACCGGGTGGGAGGCCTCGATGACCTCGATGCGGCGGGTCGGCACGGCATGGCCATAGCGGGTAACAACGGTGCCTTCCAGTATGACATCGGGCCACGCGTCCTCCAGCGCCGCGGCCATGACGGCGGCGGATTTCCCGCCGCCCACAACGACACAGCGGCCCGAGAGAGGTTTCGGCGGCAGATGCGGAGCCAGCACGCGGCGCGGGTCGGCGGCGGCAACAGCGGTGTCGAACAGGCTGCGCAAGGCGGCTCGGGCAGTCGCGTTCATTCCATGGTTCTTCCGACGCATCGGCGGTGGCCTCCTTGTTTCCCACGGGCGCTGTCCGGCACGGAGCCTTTCTGCGTGGTGTTTTTTGCCACCGGTAGTATGGCGAAGCTTGGCGTGGCGCGCCATGTCTGGCCAAACCCACAAGCCGGCGACCGGCGACGTGGGAAAATCTGAAGGAGGCAAGCAATGGCCGCACCCGAGTTCGACACAGCGACCCGCACGGAACTGGAGGCAGCTTCGTTCCGTCGGCTGGTAGAGCATCTGCGGGAACGCTCCGACGTGCAGAACATCGACCTGATGAACCTGGCGGGCTTCTGCCGCAACTGCATGAGCCGGTGGTACCGCGAGGCAGCGGAGGCAAAGGGGATCACCTTGGCCGACCCGGACGCGCGGGAGATCGTCTACGGCATGCCATACAAGGAGTGGCAGGCCAAATACCAAGGGCAGGCGACGCCGGAGCAGAAGGCAGCGCTGGCCAAGTCGCATCCGGGACATTAGAGCGTGATGACCGAAGGCGGGATTGCCGTAGGTCTAAATCACGCGATCAAACAAAAGAGCGGGATGCCCGTTCCAACCTAAAGTCATCCCGCTCCAGCGCCCATCGGCCATGTGCCTGACCGAACTGGATGTCTTGGTCAGGATGCTTCGTCTGTTTGCCATTGACCCGAGGGATCGCCAAAGCTATTGCCGCCCGCCCTGCTGGAGCGGAGAGACAACACAATGGCGGTCAAGGCGGTTAGCGAGGAAGAGATCAAGACCGGCGGCTTGCAGTCGAGCGTTTGAGAAGCTTGGTGGACCGCATCGAGCGGCTGGAGGAAGAGCGTAAAGCGCTTGCCAGCGACATAAAGGATATCTACTCCGAGGCCAAATCGGCCGGATTCGACGTCAAGGTGCTGCGCCAGTTGATCCGTATTCGCAAGCAGGAAGCCGCGGAGGTCGAGGAACAGGAAACACTGCTCGACGTTTATCGCCGAGCGCTTGGAATGTGACGGGAAGTCAAGAAGCCTGTCTCAGGGCATGGCCCCGGGGAGATACTGGGGCTCCAACCCGTAAAGAAGATACGACGGGCTAAGCCCGCTACGGCTTAGAGGCCGCCCTTGCATCAAGGCTGGAGGGCGGCAGATACTGTATATGCCTATTGCGGACGATTGGCGTCCCACCACGGGCATACACCTTGCATGCGACGGTAGTTGCCGTCGATTACATGCAGCGGCTCGCGGATGCCGTTGGCGGCGGCCTGAAGGCGCATGGACTTGGCCTGCTCGCGCTGTTCCGGCGGCAACCAGGCACGGTCGTGCCCCCACAGGCTGGGACCAACTGTCACTTCGGTTGGGGTCCACTGGCCAGGCGTGACTTCCTTTCCACCCCAGCCGTATTCCACCATGAAGCCGGAGGGCGAGCGAAGATAATAGGAAGTGACTGCGTCGTTGGGATGCCGCCCAAGCGTGGTGGCGATACGATCCGGCTCGCCCAGGGCGATGTCATAGCCTTGCCCGACGTCATCCAGCGAGAACAATTCGACCATGAGGTGGTGAAGGTCCTGCTTGCCGGTCTCGATCAGCGCCACGGTGTGGTGGCGTCCGTTGACGTGCATGAAGTAGGCGCGGAACGGCGTCAGAATGTAGTCGCTGATGCCGAATCCAAGCAGATCATGATAGAAACTCAACAGGTCATCCATCGCTCGGACGTGGAAAACTACGTGTCCCATCCCCAGCGCACCGGTGCGGAACCCCGAGATCGCCCTTCCAGGGCTGAACGGGGTGTCGGCGATGGCGGCGCCGTGAAAGGCTTCCAGCCGGTTGCCAGCCGGGTCGTGGAAGCTTATCAGTTCTTTAACGAAACGTTGAGCGGCCGTCGCCTGGCTCTCTCGGGTTACCGCGACTGCGGCGTTATCCAGCCGGGCCGCAAGAGCTTGCAGCGCGTCCGCATCAGCAACTTCAAAGCCAAAATAGCGCTGCCCGTCGCTGAGTGAGCGGTCGACGACAAGACGCTGGCTGCGATCGTCCATGCGGAAGGCGCGAGCCGTGTTGCCACGCTCGATCATCTGCATGCCAAGCCAGTCGGTGGCAAATCGGGTCCATTCCGAAAGGTCGGAAGAGCCGACGCCAACATAGCCCAGTCCTTGAATTTCCATGCCGTTCTCTCCGTATTCTGCGAAGAACATCATAGCACGGCTGGCCACCGCGGCAATTGCACCTGCACCGTTCATGCGGGGTCGGTCGGACGGGTACACGAGACACGTTTACGCAGCCGGCCGATCACGGACTGCGGATTGGTTCGGACGATGAATGCCTCGCGGTCGCCATAATCGGCGCTCATCGGTCGGAGACTGAAACCTCTTGGGTGCATCTGTGGCTGCCTTCCGATCCGCGACGTTGCCACGGCGGCGTCTCGCCGGCATTGTCGGTGCCGCTCTACTGAACCGCTGCGCGGCAGTGCCACACGTTGATGGCCTGACCGGCGCTGATATCGGGCTGAGCAGAACCGGGCCCGTGGCGGCCCCCGGCGACAGACCGGACGCTAAAGCGGCGGACGACGTCGCCGCGCTTCAGCAACAATACGAGCTGCAGCGCGGCCTCGACGCGAGTCCGCTGGTCTTCGGCAACAAAGTCACCCTTTTGTCGGGCGGAGCCGCTGCATTCCAAGCCATCTTCCAGGCGATCACCCAGGCCCGCGACAGCATCAACCTGGAGTATTTCATTCTGGCGAATGTCGCCTCGGACGGCCTGCATTTGTCAGAGATCCTGCTGGACCGTCTCCGCGCCGGGGACAAGGTGAACATGATCTACGACGCTTACGGCTCCCGCGACACGCCGGGTGCGTTCTTCGACACCCTGCGGAAAGCCGGCGCCAAGGTGATCGAATCCAACCCGCTGGATCCGCCGGCAGTGCGCATTGCATGGACGCCGAATGATCGGGATCACCGCAAGATAGCGGTCTTCGACGGGCCTGTCGGCTTCACAGGCGGGATCAACCGGACCGATGCCTAGGAACCGCCATCCGCCGGCGTGCCGCCGGATGGCATGCACGCCGCTCCTTCTGGCCCGATGTCGCGGTGCGCATCGATGGGCCGGCGGTCGCGGAACTGCAGAAGCTGTTCTTCGGCACTTGGCGGGAACAAAAGGCGCCGGCGGTGGACCCGGCCGACTACTTCCCCCCGCTCCCGCGTCAGGGTGTCCAGACGATCCGGATCATCGGCAGCTCGCCCGCGAACCGCCGACCGTTGTATTACGCTTCGCTGATGGCGGCGATCCAAAGCGCCCGCCACCGCGTCTGGCTGTGCAGCGGCTACTTCGTGCCACCACACCAGGAGCGAGAGGCGCTGTATGCCGCGAGCCGTGCCGGCATCGACGTTCGCATCGTGACACCTGGCTTCAGCGACGTGCAGAGTGCGGTGTTCGCCGCCAGGGCGGCCTATGGCGACTTGCTCGACAGCGGCGCGAAGGTCTTCGAGATCAGGGATGCCGTGCTGCACGCCAAGCTGGCGGTGGTTGACGATACCTGGACCGTCGTCGGCTCCTCCAATCTCGATCGCCGCAGCGTCGTTTTCAACAACGAGGTCGACGCGGTGATGCTGGGTCACGCCGCCGCCTCCCAGGTCGAAGCGGTACTTCGCGACTATATGGAAGCCGCCCGCCCCATGACCCTGGTAAACTGGGAGCATCGGTCACTTCCCGAGCGAGCCCGAGAGCTGAAGGCCAGAATCTGGGAATACTGGATGTGATCGCCGGATATGCCAGTGGCCGCCCGCAGTCCGCCACCGCCGCGCGCCCTGCCCTATCGTGCACCCGCGGACGCCCTGGCTATCGGAACAGACCCCGCTTGACCGCATCCGGCCGCCGCGACCAAACTCCGCCCCATCGGGACCGTCCAGGGCAACGGCCGCATGCATCGGCCTGCCGCCTTTGGCGTCTCGACCTCTAGAAACAGCGAATGCAAGAAAGGGAGCACGATGCCTCAGGTTACCCTGGCGGTCAACGGCAGGCAGCACACGGTCGAGGTCGAAGCTCGCACCCTGCTGGTGGAGTTGTTGCGCGAGAAGCTGGGCCTCACCGGCACGCATGTCGGCTGCGACACCAGCCAGTGCGGCGCCTGCGTGGTACTGGTCGACGGCATTTCGGTGAAGTCCTGCACCCAGCTTGCGCTGCAGGCGGACGGCATGGCGGTGACCACGATCGAGGGGCTGGCGGCGCCCGACGGCACCCTGCATCCGATGCAGGAGATGTTTCGCGAGCATCACGCCCTGCAATGCGGCTTCTGTACCCCCGGCATGGTGATGACCGCGGTCGACCTGGTGCAGGCGCACCCCGACGGGCTGACGGAAAAGGAAATCCGTGAGGGCCTGGAGGGCAACCTTTGCCGCTGCACCGGCTACCACAACATCGTCAAGGCGATCGCCGCCGCGCATCCGTTGATGCACGCCAAGGCGGCCGAATAGCGCCGCCGGCAAAGGGGAGAGACGAACATGGGGTTCGAGGGCATTGGCGCCTCGGTTCGCCGCAAGGAAGACGTGCGCTTCCTCAGCGGCCGCGGCCACTACACGGACGACATCAACCGTCCCGGCCAGTTATACGCGGTGATCAAGCGCGCCGACCGGCCGCATGCGACCATCAACGGTATCGATACCGCCGCCGCGGCCGCGGCGCCCGACGTGGTGCGGGTGTTCACCGGGGCAGACATGGCGGCGGAGGGAATCGGCGGGCTGCCCTGCGGCTGGCAGATCCACAACAAGGACGGCTCACCGATGGCCGAACCGCCGCATCCGGTGCTCGCGGTCGGCAAGGTGCGCCATGTCGGCGATCCGGTCGCGGTCGTGATCGCCTCCACCAAGCAGGCGGCGAAGAACGCGGCGGAGCTGATCGAGATCGATTACACCGACCTGCCGTCCGTGGCCAATCTGACGGATGCTGTTGCACCGGGTGCGCCCGAGGTGCATGACGGCGTTGTCGGAAACATCTGCTACGACTGGCATATCGGCGACAAGGCCGTGGTGGATGGCGTGTTCGCCGGCGCGGCCCGCGTCGTGAAGCTTGAACTGACCAACAACCGGCTGATCCCGAACGCGATGGAACCGCGTGCGGCGATCGGCGACTTCGACCCCTCCTCGGGCGATTTCACCCTGTATACGACCAGCCAGAACCCGCATGTGATCCGGCTTCTGATGGGCGCCTTCGTGCTGCACATTCCGGAAAACAAGCTGCGCGTGGTGGCGCCGGACGTCGGCGGCGGCTTCGGCTCGAAGATCTACCATTACGCCGAGGAAGCGATCGTCACCTGGGCCGCCGGTAAGCTGCGCCGCCCGGTGAAATGGACGGCGGAGCGCGGCGAAAGCTTCATGTCGGACGCGCACGGCCGAGACCATGTCAGCACCGCCGAGATGGCACTGGACAAGGAAGGGAACTTCCGCGGCTTGCGCATCCACACCCTGGCGAACATGGGTGCCTACCTGTCCACCTTCGCGCCTTGCGTGCCGACCTACCTGTACGCCACCCTGCTGGCCGGCGTCTACAAGACCCCGGTGATCTACTGCGAGGTGAAGGCGGTGTTCACCAACACCGTGCCGGTGGACGCCTATCGCGGCGCCGGCCGGCCGGAGGCGACCTATCCTGCTGGAACGACTGGTGGACGTGATCGCCTACGACATGGGCATCGACAGGGTCGAGTTGCGACGGAAGAATTTCATCCCCGCCGATGCCTTTCCATACCAGACGCCGGTCGCCCTGCAGTACGACAGCGGCGATCACCAGACGACCCTCAAGGTCGCGTTGAAAAACGCCGACTGGGACGGGTTCGAGGCGCGTCGCGCCGAAGCCAAGGCTCGCGGCAAGCTGCGCGGCATCGGCATCTCCACCTACCTGGAGGCGTGCGGCATCGCGCCCTCGGCGGTGGTAGGCTCCCTCGGCGCCCGCGCCGGCCTGTATGAAGTGGCGAACATCCGGGTTCATCCCACCGGCAGCGTGACCGTCTTTACCGGCGCCCACAGCCACGGCCAGGGGCACGAGACGACGTTCGCGCAACTCGTCGTCGACCAGCTCGGCGTGCCGCTCGACCAGGTGGAGGTGGTGCACGGCGACACGGCGAAAATCCCGTTCGGCATGGGCACCTATGGCAGCCGTAGCCTCGCGGTCGGCGGGTCGGCCATGGTCAAGGCCATGGACAAGGTGGTCGCCAAGGGCAAGAAGATCGCCGCCCACCTGATGGAAGCCGCGGTGGAAGACATCGAGTTCGCCGACAACAAGTTCACCGTCGCCGGCACCGACAAGTCGAAGACCCTGACCGACATCTCGCTCGCCGCCTATGTGCCGCACAACTACCCGATCGAGGAACTCGAACCTGGCCTGGACGAAACCGCGTTCTATGACCCGAAGAATTTTACCTTCCCCGGCGGCTGCCACATCGCGGAGATTGAGCTCGATCCGGAAACCGGGGTGGTGGAGATGGTGAACTTCACCGCCGTCGACGATATTGGCCGCGTGATCAATCCGATGATCGTCGAAGGCCAGGTGCAGGGTGGCGTCGCACAAGGCATCGGCCAGGCCCTGATGGAGGGCGCAGCGTACGACCCGAGCGGGCAATTGCTATCCGGCTCGTTCATGGACTACACGATGCCGCGGGCGAACGACATTCCGGACCTGTCGGTCGCCACCGAAAATACCATGTGCACGCATAATCCCCTTGGCTCCAAAGGCTGTGGGGAGGTCGGCGCGATCGGTTCGCCGCCGGCCGTCATCAATGCCGTGGTGGACGCGCTGAAGCCATTCGGGGTGCGGCATTTCGATATGCCGGCGACCGGGCCCAAACTGTGGCGCATTATTCAGGCCGCGCGGCCGCTGGCGGCGGAATGAAGGGCGTCGCGCATGACGGCTGAACGGCGTTTCGCGGCACCTGACGGAATGGGTTGCCGCGCGCCGCGATGGATCGAATGGCCGCGCGGAGCGGCGAATGCTTGAGCCAAAGGAAACTCACGATGTACGATTTCGCGTATCAGAAGCCCGGCAGCCTGACTGACGCGGTGACGCTGCTATCCGCGGACCCGGATGCCAAGGCACTCGCCGGTGGCCAGACGTTTATCCCGGTGCTGAAACAGCGGCTGAACAAGCCGTCCACGGTGGTGGATCTGGCGAAGCTGGGCCTGTCCGGGATTACCGTGTCCGGTGACAGCGTGACGATCGGCGCGATGACGACGCATGCCGAGATCGCCAGCAGCCCCGAGATCAAGGCGAAGATCCCTGGATTGCAACACCAGGCCTCGCTGATCGGCGACGAAGCGGTGCGCCATCGCGGCACCATGGGCGGTTCACTGGCGAACAACGACCCGGCCGCGTGCTATCCATCGGCACTGCTGGCCCTGGGCGGCACGATCAAGACGGACCGGCGCTCGATCGCCGCGGATGATTTCTTCCAAGGCATGTTCACGACAGCACTGGAACCCGGCGAGATCATTACCTCGGTCGAGATGCCGATTCCGCAGAAATCCGCCTATGAGAAATTTCGCAACCCGGCCTCGCGTTACGCCATCGTCGGCGTTTTCGTGGCGAAATTCCCCGCCGGCGTGCGCCTTGCGATCACCGGAGCCAGCCAGGGCGGCGTGTTCCGCCATACCGCGATGGAAACCGCCCTGTCAGCTAATTTCTCCCCCGACGCGATTGCCGGAATTAGCACGCCCGCGGATGGACTGAACGGTGATATCCATGCCAGCGCCGAGTACCGGGCGCACCTGATTGGCGTCGTGGCGAAGCGGGCGGTGGCGAAGGCTACCTAGTGTCCTGCCTCCGAAGTTCGTCGCATTTTGCGGCGAACGTAGGAGATCAGCAGGCCACTGAAAACAAAGTGCTAGTGCCGCAGAGGCCGGTCTTGCTTGGGCGCCGCTATTCCCGAGCCGAGACTGCGGGACGGCGCAGCAGCACGAAAGGACCTAGCATGTATTGGGTGACGTTCGAGACCGAGGGTGGCGGCTTGCTGAAGGTTCAGCCGAGGCATGTCGTGGCGATCTACAACGAATTGGGCTCGGTCAAGCTGTCCACGGCCGCCGGAGGCGTTCACGTGCTCGCCGCCGGCACCACGGTCGCCCAGGCCGCTAGCATGGTTGGGGATGTTGCACCGGAATGATCCGGTCTAGCCGTTTGTAAACGTTCGGTCGCGGTCGGCGCATTCTTGCCGCGAAGGCAGAGCCCTGCACCGCAGCCGATTATTATCGGGCAACGGCTGCCGCGCCCGATGTATTCCAGCTATGCGTCCGCATATAAATGACATGAGCACCTATACGATCATTCCGGTTAGTGATGGATCTGGTTTTCACATAGGGGTCGCGGGCAGCAACGGCGCCCGGCAAACCATTCTGGGCTTCAAGACGGAAGCGGAAGCCGAGGCATGGATCCTCCAGGACCAGCGGCTCAATGCAGCGGCCAGTCCTTTCTTATCCGACAGCGCGGCCGCCAAGCGAAGTTGGTAGCACCTAGTGGCGTGATGCCAACGCCCGATTTAGGGCGTTGGCTAAAGCAACTCACCAGATCAAGCTAAACTGCGTCAAGTTCGAGATCCGCAGTTCCGTCCGCTCATGGGTGAGGGAGCCGGTGACCATCGGCGTCTTTGGTCGAAGAAGCGGGATGACGGTTCCCAAACCGGACGCGGTTTAGCAATAAGCAACCACAAGGATGAACACGGATGAACACAGATAAAGGTTCAGGACCCAGCAATGTCGGACCTGGTTCCGCTTCCTATCCGTGTTTATCCGTGTTCATCTGTGGTTCCAATCCCTTCGACTACCCCAAACGCCGCCGCGAGAACGTCCAGGACATTCCACACCGGCCGCTAGCACCTGACCCGCCCTCGGCGAAACTTCAGGGATGCAGCACCTCGGCCTGCCATATAGTCCTTTTTTTGATATAGGCCGCATCCAGTCTGACACCCGTGGTTCCGGCGGCCCACGGCGAGTGGCGTCTTTGGTCGAACGCGCAAGAGTATGATTCCCAAACTGGACGCGGTTTAGTGCTCTGACGCAGACTGCACTTTCAGTCTGCGTCAGAGCACTAGGACCCGATTGCATGGAAGCGTTGAGTTGCGGCGCGACCACGTTTCGTTGCGCGAACCGCATACTTCAAGCCAAAGCCGATGCATCGCGCTTGCACAATGCGCGATACCGAAGTCGCCGCCCAACCTTTTGCGACACGGGCGACTGGCTGCGTCATCTACGCCAGCTTGGTTTTCGCTCGACATGTCGCGCCCTCAGTCTTTCCAGTCTAAGCTGACAGGCACGACAGGTGACGCGATCCGATGGTGGTTCCGCCCAGGCTGAAGCAGCGCCCGGTTCGGTCGCGCACAGTGCCATCCGGCAAAACGGCGTGACTGCGTGGTAGGCCGTGGATCTGCCCGCAGCGAGCGCCGGTCCATCCTTGCGCAGCGCTACAAAAGTGCGGCCTGCTTCAACAATTATGACGACCTCCCTCGATTACACCTGAATGTAGCTTGCTATAACATCAACGAGACATGACCAAGGGCTCATCTCCCGAATGGCCGTGACAGTCTAGGGGAGCCGTGCGCTAACTCTGCTTCTTTCCAGAGCAGCCTCAGTTTTTTCCGCCGTCAGCCATACGCCGGCTTGGCCAAAATGCCCGTTCGAGAATGCGCTATGCGAGGAAGTCTGCGTGGATTTCGAGAACCGGCGCGCAGCGGTCAAGTGGCCGTGAGCGCCGGAAGCCGCGTCGGATGGCCGCCAGAATAGCGTTATTGAATGGGCGCCAAGGCGGATGCGCTAACCGTGGTTGGTGCCATATTATTGGCCGGAGGCATCCTGTCATGATCGATCTTGCACCCCTGGTTGCTCAAGCCGGCCCAAACTCGATGCCCTATTTCGACGCGGCCTTCCCCGACCGAATGCTGATCCTGCACGCCGCTCGGCCGAGTGAATGGAACCCCGGCCTGCCCGTTCTGTTCGTCCATCACGGTGTGGCTCGCAACGGCCGGGACTATCGCGACTATTGGCTGCCACATGTCGAAGGTGCCGGCATGCTGGTGATTTCCGTCGAGTTCCCCGAGGCCGGCTTTCCCGAATATCTTTGCTATAACTTTGGCAATCTGCGCGCCGCCGACGGTACGCCTCGACCGAGAGAGCAGTGGACCTTCGGCATCGACCAACGGCTGTTCGACGCGCTACGCGGCCAAGGGATCACCACCATGCATAAATATGGCCTGTTCGGGCACTCGGCGGGCGGGCAGTTCGTCCACCGGATGTTGTCATTTGGCTATCGAGACGATGTTGCAGTGGCGGTAAGCGCCAACGCCGGAACTTATGCAATGCCGGATCTGGCGATTGATTGGCCGTGGGGGCTTGGAGCGGTCAACCTGACGTTGGACGATTTGCGCCCCTTGCTGGGCTTTCCGCTGACCATCATGGCCGGCACCGAAGACATCAAGACCACCGGCCGGTTCTTTCCCAAGGGGCCAAAGTCGCTGCGTCAAGGCCCGACCCGGCATGCGCGCGCCCACACCTATCTGCGCACCGCGCGCACCGCCGCCGCGGCGCTGGGCACATCTCTGGCGTGGACGGTGATCGACGTGCCGGGCGTTGGGCATGACGGACGCCGGATGTCCGACGCCGCGGCACCGCTTGTCGCGGACATGCTGCGGCATCGTCTGGTTCATCCCAATTAGCGCCACCGTGTGAAGTAACTCGCATAAGCAAGTAAGGTTCGCGTGTATGGCCCGTATTCGCCGTGGCTCCACGGAACAATATTGGGCGGAGGAAATGCGTGACTGTCGACGGAACAAAAGTCAATCGGGCAAGCCCGATGGGCGCGAATATCTTCGATGCAGGCACCGGTTTTCGCACCTGGGCACCCAACGCACGCATGATCTCGGTTGTCGCGGGCGGACCTGCACTCGCTGCAGCCCAGGCGGCTGGATGGAACCCAGCGGTAACCGACAATCTTATTCCGCTAGGAGACGGAAGTTGGGGAGGCTTCCTTGCCGGGGTGGGTGAGGGCGACCCCTACATGTTCTACATCGCCGGCACTGGAAGCTCCGGCTGGAAGCGCGATTCCCGGGCACGCGAGTTGACGTTGAATCCGGCGTTTCCAAACTGTTATGGCATCATCCGCGATCCCGCGACCTATCCCTGGCATGACGACGGCTGGCGACCGCCGCGGTTCAACGACCTGATCATCTATCAGCTCCATATCGGCACCTGGTGGGCGCAAAATTCGGCTGGTAATGATGTGCGGGCGACGCAAGGGGGCACCTTCCTGGATGCTGTGATGAAGATCCCCTACCTGCGGAGCCTTGGCGTCAATGCGATCCAACTGTTGCCAGTGCAGGAATTCGAGACGCCGTATAGCGACGGTTACAACATTGTCGATTACTTCACACCGGAAACTCAATACCTCGTGCCGCCCACGGACCTCGCGTGGCGGGTAACGCAGATCAACGGAATGCTCGCGGCGTTCAATAGGCCCGCTCTAAGCGCGGCGCAGCTCGGGCCAGGCATCAACCAGCTGAAATGCCTTGTCGATCTCTGTCACCTGCACGGCATCGCGGTAATCTTTGACCTCGTCTACAACCATGCCGGAGGCGGCTTCGACCCGCAAAGCATGTGGTTCTATGACCGCCAGGCAAACGGAAATCAAAACAACAGCCTCTACTTTACCGATCAGGGTTTCGCCGATGGCCAGATCTTCGCCTACTGGAACAACTGGGTGGCGCAATTTCTGATTGATAATGCCTGCTTCTTCCTCAATGAGTATCGCATCGACGGCATCCGCTACGATGAGGTGCGGATTATCGAGAATAATGGCGGTCGCACCGTCTGCCAAAACCTCACTGGGACAGTACGCGCAACCAATCCCGCCGCCATCCAGATCGCGGAATACTGGAACCCCAACCGCCCGAGCGCGATACAGCCGGCACCTGGGGGCTTGGGCTTCGACGCCGAGCTTGGCGATGGTCTGCGCGATGCGCTGCGCGGTCTGCTAAGTCAGGCTGTCGGCGGACAATTCGCCTCCATCGACTTCTCCGCGGTTGCAAACACGCTGATCGGGCCTCAGGGCTTCCCGGATGCATGGCGCGCCGTGCAGTGTGTGGAGAACCAGGACGTAACGTATGTGCAAAACAGCGGCTCAGCTCGGGTTCCGTCGCTGGCGAATCCATCAGACCATAGGGACTGGCATGCCTGCAGCCGAAGCCGGGTCGTAACGTCGCTGGTGCTCGCTGCCCCCGGTATTTCGGCGCTGTTCATGGGCGAGGAATTCCTGGAAGATAAGATCTGGAGTGACGACCGCGGCTATAACGGCCTGATCTGGTGGGCAGGCTTAACCGACGCCAAACCGTCCAATCGAGACTTCCTGCGCTTCATGACGGATTTGATACGAATTCGCAACACCCAGCCCGCGCTGCGTGCTCCAGGCGCCCGGGTGTCGCGGGCGCAAAACTTTGAACGTGTCCTCGTGCTGCATCGCTGGGTCGAGTGGCAGGGCAGCGACGTGATCGTGGTCGCAAGCCTCGACGAGCTTCCCAAGCACGGGTATGCGGTCGGACTGCCCTTCGCTGGCGTATGGCGTGAGCTGTTCAATAGCGATTACTACGACAATTTCCCGAATCCTGGCGTGATCGGCAATGGCGGGTCGGTGCAAGCCAACGGCCCGCCGCTTGACGGCTTTGCCGCCTCGGCCGAGCTGACGCTGCCGGCAAACGGCGTGATCATACTCGGGCGGCAATAACTGATACGGCAGCCAATAAGGCTGCCTGCCTCTTCAGGCTGGGGTTGCGGTAGCACCTGCGCCGCCGCGCGGTTCACCGCGACCCTGCTGCGGCATCGCCCAGCAGCCGGATATACCCCCCTGGATTGGCAACCAATTGCCGCCTACCCTTCCGGCACGACGACAAGGGGACCGGTCGAATGAAGCGCCGTGACGTCCTTACATCAGCCGCCGCGGTTTCCGCCGCACTGGCTGCCCCGAGGCTCGGCCGAGCGGCAGGGGCCGGGGTGGTGAATTTCGCGCCGCAGAGTGATCCGGCCTCGCTCGATCCCGTGTGGACCACGGCGGATGTCACGCGCAACTTCTCGTTGGCCGTGTTCGACACGCTGTATGCCTACGATGCACAGTTCCAGGTGCAGCCGCAGATGGTGCAAGGCCACCGCACCGAGGATGACGGCAAGACCTGGGACCTGACGCTGCGCGATGGGCTGGCCTTCCATGACGGACAGAAGGTCCTGGCGCTGGACTGCGTCGGCAGCATCAAGCGCTTTGCCGCCCGCGACCCGTTCGGCCAAGCCCTGATGCAGCGGGTGGACGAGATCTCCGCCCCGTCCGACAGCGTGATCCGCTTCCGGCTGAAGAAGCCGTTTCCGCTGCTGCCGAACGCTCTGGCCCAGGTGTATTGCGCCATGATGCCAAGCCGGCTGGCGGCGACCGACCCGATGAAACAGATCCCGGAGGTGATCGGCAGCGGCCCCTTCAAGCTGGCGGCAAGCGAGCGCATTCCCGGCTCGCGCACCGTGTTCGTCAAGAACCAGGCCTACGTCCCGCGCCAGGGCGGCACGCCCAGCTTCAACGCCGGTCCGAAGATCGTCTACGTAGACCGGGTCGTCTGGAATTACATTCCCGATCCAGCCACCGCTTCGGCCGCGCTTCAGCAGGGCGAGGTGGATTGGTGGGAAAACCCCAGCGTGGACCTGCTGCCCCAGATCAGGACGTACAAGGATGTCATCGTCAAGGTGACCGACCGAACCGGGGAGATGGGTTGCCTGCGCTTCAACCAGTTGTTCCCACCGTTCAACAACGCGGCGATCCGCCGGGTCGTGGTGGCCGCCATGGACCAGAAGGAGGTCATGGAGGGCGTCGCCGGCGCCGAACCATCCCTTGCCAAGACCGATATCGGCCTGTTCGTGCCGGGCACCCCGATGGCGAGCACCGTCGGGGTGGAGATCACGCGCGGTCCAAAGAATTACGCGAAGCTGAAGCAGGACCTCGCCGCCGCCGGCTATAACGGCGAGAAGGTCGTCGTGCTCGCGGCGTCGAATTACTCGAACATCTGGGCCGAGGCGCAGGTAGCCACCGACACGCTGAGCAAGATCGGCTTCAATGTGGATTTCCAGGCGCTGGATTGGGGACCGGTGGTGCAGCGGCGCGCCAGCCGGGAGCCGATCGACAAAGGCGGCTGGAACATCTTCTACACCTACCTGGGCGGGTTCGGTAACATCTCCCCGGCGCCGGACATCGCCATTCGCGGCAATGGGACCGCGGCTTGGTTCGGCTGGCCGACCAATCCGAAGATTGAAGAACTCTACAGCACCTGGTTCGATGCGCCGGACCAGGCGGCGCAGCAGAAGATCTGTGAGGCCATGCAGATCGCCTTCTGGCAAGATCCGACCTACGCGCCACTTGGCATGTACGATCAGCCGACGGCATTCCATAAATACATAAAGGACGTGCCCGATGGCTGGCCGCAGTTCTACGGGGTGAAGAAGGAAATCTAGGTCGTAATGACATCCTTCGACATGGCCCAGCTCGATGCTACGGCAACGATTCGCCACCGCTACCTCGGCCCCAGCCTGCTTTCCATCTACGCCGACGACATGGCGAAGCGTCTGTCCCGACTGACCGTCGGACCTTTGCTGGAAACCATGGCTGATACCGGCGTGCTCACTCAGGCGATCGTTTCGGCGGTATCGACCGGAGTGACCATCATAGCGACCGACCCAGATGCCACCCTGGTGCAATACGCCGCCGACAAGCCCGGCACGGCGCCGGGTGATCTGGCAGACAGCAGATCCCTGCGCGCTGCCGTTCGACACCGCCACCTTCGGCATCGTCACCTGCCAGTTCGGGGTGGCGGCACTGTCCAACCGGGTATTGGCGTTTCGCGAGGCCCGGCGGGTGATGAAGCAGGGTGGACGCTTCGTCTTCAACCTCCTTGGGCATCTGCGGCAAAATCCGGTCGCCGCACGCGTGCAGCAATGCATGGAGGACCTGTTTCCCGGCGACCCGCCGAGCTATCTGGCGAAGGTGCTGCACGGCTCCGCCGAAAACGAGGCAGTGGACGACGACCTCACCCTCGCCGGCTTTGCCGATGCGATCTATACAATTGTCGATAAGCCGTATGCAGCTGCCTCGGCCCGAGATGCGGCGACAGGCTACTGCCTGGGCACGCCCCTGCGCGCGGAAATCGAGGCGCGGGCAAACGGCGACACCGCCTCGGTCGTCGAGGCCGTCGCGGCGGCCTTGAAGCGGCGTTTCGGCAGCGGACCAATCGAGGCGACGATGCGGGCTCACGTGATTTCGGCCGCCGGATGAGCCGGGTGGCCGTCATCGGCGGCGGCATCGTCGGCATCGCCGCCGCGATCGAACTGCTGCGCGACAAGCATCAGGTGACCATCATTGAACCAGGCGACCCCGGCGGCGAGCAGGCCGCCAGCTACGGCAATGGCACGTTGCTCAATCCCAGCTCGGTCATTCCGATGTCGTCGCCGGGCGTGTGGCGGAAGGTGCCAGGCTATCTGTCCGATCCGCTGGGGCCACTGACGATCCGCTGGTCCTATCTGCCGCGGCTGCTGCCCTGGCTGCGTCGTTTCGTCAGCGCGGGATCGACCGAGGCGAAGATCGCCGCGACCGCCCGTGCCTTGCAGCCGCTGCTGGCGGATGCACCGGCGCTGCATCGGACGCTGGCCGAGGAGGCTGGCGTCGGCGATCTGATCACGCAACAGGGCGTGCTGTTCGTATTTCCCGATCGCGCCGCGTTCGAGGCGGAGGCCTTGCCGTGGCGGGTGCGCCGGCAGAACGGCATACGCTGGCTGGAGCTGAACGAAGACGAGCTGCGGCAGCGGGAGCCGACGCTCGACCGGCACTATCGGTTCGCGCTGTTGGTCGAGGAGAATGGCCAGTGCCGTGATCCCGGCGCCTATGTCGCTGCGCTGGCACGTCACGCCGAGGCCCTCGGGGCGACGGTATTGCGCACCGCGGCAACCGGCTTCCGGATCGAGACCGGCCAGCTGCGCGCGGTAACGACTCGCGACGGAGAGGTTGCCTGCGACAAGGCGGTCATCGCCGCCGGCGCGCGTTCCAAGGCGCTGGCGCGTGCGGCGGGCGACACGGTCCTACTGGAGACCGAGCGCGGCTATCACGCGGTGATCAGCGATCCGGGCGTGGCGCCGCGCTATCCGGTGATGCCGAGCGATGGGAAAATGGCGTGTGTGATGACGCCGGCGGGGTTGCGGCTGGCGGGACAGGTGGAATTGGCAGGGCTGGACGCCGCGCCGAATTGGCAGCGCGCCGAGGTGCTGTTGAAGTTTGCCCGCAAGGTTTATCCGGGCATCCCGGCCGACCTGCCGGCGGAGCGGATCAAGCTGTGGATGGGGCATCGGCCGTCGACCCCGGATGGGCTGCCGTGCCTGGGCCTGGCGCGGGGCTGCGCTGATATCGTGCATGCGTTCGGCCACGGGCATGTTGGCCTGACTGCGGGGGCGATGACGGGAAAGATCGTGGCCGACCTCGTGGCAGGACGCGTACCGGCAGTTGATCTGACGCCCTATTCGGCGGCACGGTTCAGGTAGCGTGCCTGGCTTCCTTCGGCTCGTCTTCAAAAACTCGGGAAACGGTATCCATGATCATCGTCCACCACCTCAACGACTCGCGCTCGCAACGTATTCTCTGGCTGCTTGAGGAGTTGAAGCTGCCGTATGAGATAAAGAGCTATCAGCGCAATGCGCAGACCCGGTTCGCACCGCCCGAGCTCAAGGCCATTCATCCGCTTGGCAAGTCACCGGTGATCACCGACGACGGACGCGTCATCATCGAGTCCGGGGCGATCATCGACTACATCATTCGCCACCACGGCGGCGGCAAGCTGCAGCCCGACCCGGCGACACCAGCTTACGACGACTATATGCAGTGGCTGCACTTTGCCGAAGGGTCCGCCATGCTTCCGCTGCTGCTCAAGCTCTATGTCTCCCGGCTGGGCGAGGCCGGCGCACCACTTGGCCCGCGGATTGAGAGCGAGATCGCCAGTCACCTGGGCTACATCAACAGCGCGCTCGCGGGGCGGGACTACCTGTTGGGCCCGGAGCTGACGGCGGCCGACATCCAGTTGAGCTTCGTCGGGGAGATAGCGGGCGCACGGGCCGATCGGGCGGCTTATCCCGATCTCGATGCCTGGGTACGACGCTTTCAGGCGCGTCCAGCCTACCGCGCGGCGCTTGACCGCGGCGGGCCATATAGTTTCGCGGCGTAGCAGGCGACCGGGGGCGAGTCCTGGACGGGCACTACGGAATATGTTCGAGCCAAGGCACGTCGCGGTCCTGACGATGTCCAAGTGTCCGTTTCAGAATGCGCTCTGGCGAGTCAGCTGGCGTGGATTTCGAGAACCGGCGCGGAGCGGCCGAGCGGCCGTGAGCACCGGAAGCCGCGTCAGATGACCGCCAGAGTAGCATTATCAAATGGGCACTAAACGTATGACGATGCCATGAAGGACGCCTCTCCGTTTCGCATTAAGCCCGTTGGATCGGCTGCGGACCTTGCGGCTGTGGTAGAGTTGTTCTCGGCGTATGCGGCCTCTCTTGGGATCGATCTGGCTTTCCAGGGCTTTAGCGCGGAGATCGATGCCATGCCGGGGAAATATGCCCCACCGGCGGGTGCGCTGCTTCTTGCGCGTGATCTTGATGACCAACCCATAGGATGTGTCGGTCTCCGGCCGATTTCGCCTGATGGCTGCTGCGAAATGAAACGTCTCTATGTCTTACCGGCAGGACGCGGCCTCGGTATCGGTCAAGCTCTCATTGATGCCGTCATCAGTGAAGCGTCCAGGATCGGATACCGCGAGATGCGATTGGATACCTTGCCTTCCATGACTGGAGCGGCTCGGCTTTATAGGAAGGCCGGCTTTAACGTGATCCCGCCTTATTACGAAACCCCCGTGGCCGGCACGATCTTCCTCGCCCGCGCTCTGCTTGCTTGATCCACGCTGCCTGCCTGGCATCACCTATGATATCCGGGAGGCCATCAGCTTCAGCCCAGGCAAAAATGCCGTAGTTGAACAATCAGGCAGATTATACCGTCTAGCCGAGTCCGCCTTGCGGAAAGCGGACATCCAAAATTTACGTCCAGCCGCAAATTTCAGGAATTTCGCAGCAAGTAAACGTGGCGAAGAAGGATGCTATGATGGGAGCCGGCTTCATCTGTCGTGTCAGATGACCCCAATCAGGAGATCGCACTATGCTGTTGGCCGATATCGAACCGGGTCTTCATGTTATATGGGACGACAGCCCATCCATCGAGATTCGCAACGATCTCATCCGGAAGATTGATGCGTTTAACGCCCGCACAGTTCCGGCCGAATTCGAACGGTTCGCCCTGTTACTGCAGGACGCCGCCGCTTGTCTCAAGGGCGGAGTCTCCGGAATTATCTATCGGGATTGGCTCTTTGTTGACGGCCTTTGGATTGATGACGGTTTGCGACATCGAGGTATTGGGACCGAGTTGATGATACGTGCCGAAAACCACGCCATCGCGAGGGGTTGCCACTCGGTGTGGTTAGATACCTTTGAGGCGCGCGGCTTCTATGAAGCAGTAGGATACGAGCTGTTCGGCATGCTGGACAATTATCCCGCTGGCCAAAAGCGCTATTTCTTGAGAAAGCGGCTTATCCCGTGAAGGAAAGGTAAGTGCCGCTCGGGAGCTGAACGGTGGTTGGTGCATAATTCACGAACTACGCAGCGAAGTCAGCACGCTGGAAAGAAACGGTCATTCCGCTGCGAATGTCCGCTGTATGACAGTTGCACGAAGCACGTCGTTACAAGAATATCGCACGGTGCGCAGACTGTGCCGGCGCCCTAGCCCGACGTCCGCAATGAGTCAAGGACGGCCAAAGTTACGCTTCGCACCCTGGTCGATGACGCGCCGACCCCCTCGGGCATTCCTTCAAGAAGCCCGTCGAGCCACCAGTTCATTGCCCCCTTGGGTCCAGCGCATCCCGCACACCGTCTCCGATCAGGTTGAACGACAGCACGCACAGGAAGATCGCCACCCCGGGAAACACCGCCAGCCATGGCGCCTGCGTCAGAAAGCGCTGTGCCACGTTCAGCATCGAGCCCCAGGACGGCGACGGCGGCTGCTGTCCGAGGCCCAGGAACGACAGCGAGGCCTCGGCGATGATCGCCGCCGCCAGCGACAGGCTGGCCTGCACCAGCAGCGGCGGCACGATGTTCGGCGCCACATGCCGCACCGCGATTCGCCAAGCCGTTGCGCCGCTCGTCTGGGCGGCCAGCACGTAGTCGGACCCCTCCACCTCCAGCGTCGCGGCACGCGCCACCCGCATGAACCGGGGCGCCGTGGACACGCCGATAGCGATCATCGCGTTCGTCAGGTCGGGTCCGAGGAAGGCCGTCAGCGCGATCGCCAGGATCAGGAACGGGCACGCCAGCATGGCATCGACCAGCCGCGACAGCACCGCATCGATCCAGCCGCCGGCGAACCCTGCCAGCAGCCCGGCCGGCACGCCGATCACCGCCGCGATCAGCACCGACACGATGCCGGCCAGCAGGCTGGCCCGCGCGCCGAACATGACGCGGGACAGCACGTCGCGGCCGTTCTCATCCGTGCCCATCCAATGCAGGGCCGAGGGTGGCTTGCGGATCGCGCTCCATGACGTGGCGATCGGGTCGAACGGGGCCAGCAGCGGCGCCAGCAACGCGACGGCCACGAACAGGACGATCACCACCAGCCCGGCCACCGCGGCCGGGCGGCGCAGGAAGCGGGCAACCACCAGCCGGCGAGGCGTGCTCATTCAGGCCCGCCGCAGGCGCGGGTTGATCAGCACGTAGAGAATATCCGCCACCAGGTTCAGCATGACGAAGACGAACGCGGTCACCAGCACCACCCCCTGCACCACCGGATAGTCTCGGTTGAACACCGCGTCGACGATCATCTTGCCGAAGCCGGGGATCGAGAAAACCTGCTCCGTCAGCACTGCACCGGACAGCAGCGTGCCGAGTTCAAGCGCCCCCAGCGTCACCACCGGGATCAGCGCATTGCGCAACGCGTGCAGCAGGATCACCTGCCGTTCCGGCAGCCCCTTGGCGCGCGCGGTGCGGATGTAGTCCTGATCGAGCACCGACAGCATCGCGCTGCGGGTGTGGCGCATCAACACGGCGGCGATCGCATTCCCCAGCACGAACGCCGGCATGATGGTGGTGGCGAGCGACTGCCACACATCCTCGGTCGGCGGCACGTAGCCCGACGGCGGCAGCCAGCCCAGATCGACCGAGACCACCAGGATCAGCATGATCCCCAGCCAGAAGGTCGGCATCGACAACCCGGCCAGACCAATCGCATTGGCCAGATAATCCCACACCCGGTTGCGCTGCACCGCCGCGACCACGCCGGTGGGCACGCCAATCAGCACGCCGATGACGAACGCCATGGCCCCGAGTTGCGCCGTCACCGGCAGCTTCTCGCCGATCAGCTGCGCAACCGGCTGCCTGGTGTGCCAGGAGGTGCCGAAATTGCCCTGCAACACGTTGCCCACCCAATGCAGATACTGCACCGGCAACGAACGATCGAGCCACAGCTCGCCGCGGATCTGCGCCACCACCGCGGGGTCGCCGCTCTGCTCGCCAGCCAGCACGAGCGCCGGGTCGCCCGGCATGAGCTGCTGCAGACCGAACACCAGCACGCTGACCAGGATCAGCGTCGGAACGATCTGCGCGATGCGGCCGCCGAGGCGAAAACTCACCGCCGGCTACTTCGCCGCCGCCGGACCCAGCGCGAGACCCTGCAGCCGGATCATCCCGTCCGGCACCGGCCGGAACCCGGTCAGCTTCGCAGACAGACCGACGATGTTGACCGGATGATACAGATAGATGATCGGCAGGTCCTTGCGTTCCTGCTGCATCATCGTCGTGTATTGCGCGAGGCGAGCGGCCGGGTCGCTGACGGTGCGGGCGGCGTCGAGGGCGGCGTCGACGATCGCATTGGAATAATGGCCATAGTTCTGGCCGATCCCCGAGTGCAGGAAGACGTACAGGTTGCCATCCGGGTCGGTGCGGCCGGACCAGCCGATCACATAGGCCTCGAAATTGCCCTGCATGCCGGCGGACAACGACGCGGCGGCGTCCACCAGGTTGATCTTCAGCTCGAAGCCGGCGTCGTGCACCATGGCCTGGATCACCTCGGCAAGCTGCGCCTGATCCGGCGTGTTGGGCACCATCAACGTCACCGTGATCGGCGTCGGCACGCCTGCCTGCTTCACCAACGCCTTCGCGCGGTCGATGTCGCGCGGCGGTGGCTCGAAGCCTTTCACGTACATCGGCGACGACGGCGCCACCGCCTGCGCGGTCGGCTGATACAGGCTGTTGAACACCACATCGACCAGCGCCTGGCGGTCGATGGCGGCCTCGAAGGCGTGGCGCAGCAGCGGGTTCTGGCCGATCGGGGTCTTCGACCGCTCGCCATTGGCCAGGTTGAAGATGATGCTGACATAGCCCAGTGCCGGAGACGTCACGATGCGCAGCTTGGCATCACCTTTCACCTCGGCCACGTCGGACGGCAACACACGCTCCGCCAGGTCGATGTTGCCGGTGTGCAGGTTCGCCAGTTGCACCGCCGGATCCGGCATCGGCTGGTAGACCACGCGGTCGAAATGGATATTGGCCGCGTCCCAGTATCCAGGATATCGGTCCAGCACGATACGGTCCTGCGCCACCCGCTCGGCGAATTTGAACGGGCCGGTGCAGACCGGATGCAGGCCGAAATCCTTGCCCTCGGCTTCGGCGGCTTTCGGCGGCAGGATCATGCCGGCACGGTCGGTCAACAGCGCCAGCAGCGGCGAGGACGGCGATTTCAGCACCAGCCGCACGGTCAACGGGTCGACCACCTCCACATGGTCGATCATGCCGATCTCGCCCCGCCGGTAGCTGCCGGGAAAGTTCAGATACCGCTCCATGGTGTATTTCACCGCCGCCGCGTCGAACGGTTCGCCGTCGTGAAATGTCACGCCGGGGCGCAGGCGGATGACCAGGGTCCGCGGATCGGCCCATTCGTAGCCCAGCGCCAGTTGCGGCACGATCTGCAGTTTTTCGTCGATGTCGAACAGCTTGTCGCAGAGCCCAGCGAAGACGATGCGTCCGACATAGGTGCCCGCCAAGGTGGGGTCCAGGATGTCGGGATCTTCGCGCAGGGCGATGCGCAAGGTCTGCGCTTGGGCCCCCGTGGTGGCAACGAGAGGACCGGATAGCAGGACACCCAAGCAGCAGACGATCAACAAACGACGATGCATTGACAAGATCCCTACGGTGAAGCTGTCCGTCCGCTAGTGGTCTGATGTTAACGTCCGATCCAGGGCGTTGGCTGAATCAGCCCACCAAATCAAGCTAGTGCTCTGACCCAGACTGCACTTCCAGTTTGCGACAGAGCACTAGCCTGGATCACCGTCACGGCTCCCTGGGGTAGATTTGTATGAACCCATCGCGATTTGGCATTTGTACTCTGGGAAGTGTCTGGGCATTGATTTCGTCAGTTACGCTGATGATGCCATTCAGGTTGAGAATGTACGCGGTGACTGCGTACACCTGCTCGTCGGTCAGGGATCGCGGTGCATTCCACGGCATCGCACGCCGCGTGTAGTCGAACAGTGTCGTTGCATATGGCCAGTAGCTGCCCACCGTCTTGATTGGATCCTGGCTGCCGACCAACGTCCCTATTCCGCCCACAAGCCGGTCATTGGGCTTACCCGCCCCCTTCTCGCCGTGACACGCTACGCACCGGGTGTTGTAGACGACCTCCCCTTCCGCGGCCGTCCCGCGTCCTGGCGGAAGGCCAACACCGTCCGGTCCGATGCTGATGTCCCACGCGGCAAGCTGCTCGCTGGTCGCCACCTCCCCCAGATCGGGACCTTGCGCGTTTGCGGCCGACGCACCGCCGATGACCAAGGCCGAGCAGGCGAGCACGGCCAGGGCGTTAGGCGTAAACATGCGTTAGCCTCCCCTGCGGGCTCACCGCCCAGCTCGAAATGGCATTGCAGTGGTAGATCGTCTTTTGACCCCGCTCCGCGATCAGGCGCTCACGGGTCGGCTGCACACTCCCGCCCTCATCGGTCGCGCGGCTTTGCAACGTCGCCGGACCACCGTCCCACCGCCAAGGGATGCGGAAGCGCGTAAACGCGATAGGCAGAACAGGCTCCTGTAACGCTGCAAGTGCCCAGCTCTTGCCGCCGTCCGCAGAGACTTCGACCTTGGTAATCTTGCCCTTGCCCGACCAGGCCAGCCCCGAGATTTGGTACAGCCCGGCGCCCTGCACGGTAAGCCCCGGCGATGGCTGGGTGATCACCGACTTGACGTCCATGGGAAAGTAGAACTGCCAAGCCTTCCCGTCGGGCAGCAGTATCGTGTAGTGCGAGGTCTCATCGCGCGTCATGGTTGGGCCCGCGGTGGCTTTCAGGCGCCGCAGCCATTTGACGCTCATGTTGCCCTCGTAGCCGGGCACCAGAAGCCGGATTGGATAGCCATTGGACGGCCGCAGACGTTCACCGTTCTGGTAGAGGGCGATCAGCGCATCATCGAGCGCTTTCTTCATCGGAATGCTCCGGCTCATGCCAGCGGCGTCCGCACCCTCGGCGAGTAGCCACTCCGCGGTCGGATCCACCCCCGCTTCATCGAGAAGCAGCGAAAGCCTTACGCCCGTCCACTCGGCGCAGGACGCAAGACCGTGCAGTGTCTGGGCGTTCCCGTCCACCGCCTGCTTGGCATAGAGTGCTGAACTGTTGCCGCTGCATTCCAAGAATAAAGTTCGTGATTCCATGGGATAGCGCCCGAGCCTGTCCAGGCTGAAGATGAGCGGGCGCTTTACCAGACCATGGATCACCAGCCGGTGCACGTCAGGATCAATGTCAGGAATGCCGCTATGGCTCCGCTCAAAGTGAAGGCCGCTTGGCGTGATGGTCCCGTGCAGCCGCTGCAACGGCGCCCAAGCTGCTCCGGCGCCAGGCGCATCGGGCGGGTTCCTCGCGATCCTTGTCACGCTCGCCTCGAATTTTGATGGCTCCCCATAGCCGACAAAAGGCAAGCCCGGCGTCGTGCTCCAGTCCGGGACCGACAATGGCTCGCCTTGTGCTGTCGCTCCGGTCACCGGCCCCGCGCCCGCAACGAGGCTCACCAGGCCGCTCCGTTGTAGAAAGATTCGTCGGTCCAGAAGCCCGTTACCGGCCGCTTTGACAAATGGGCTATCAATGCGCGACCGTGCCATTTCCATTGCCTTCCATGATTTATCCGGAACATCAAACTGATCGATATTCGGGAAGCCCGCTCTGTTCGCGATATCGGGTCGACCAGAGAACTCAAACGCGAGACAGTGGAAGCCGTCCGCTTGAACTTCAACAAGATTGGCGAATGGCTCATTTTAGCGGTTCGTGAACGCTCCGGCGCCTCCGGAACAGGCTACCGCCTGTAGGGAACCAATGGAAGTTGCGGCGCCCGAGCCGGTAGCCAACCGCGCCCCGGCAAGCTATCAGGACGTCGTCAAGCGGCCGGACAATCCGGTCAACCGGGAGGAACACGTTCATGCCATTTCCACGCCCGACATCCACGTCCGGTTGGCTGACGCGTGCCGGTGCGGTCACCATCGCGGCAATGCTGTCGGCCATCCTGCCGGCCTCGGCGCAGGACAAGACGGTGACGCTGAAGATGTCGACATGGCTGCCGCCGGCGCATCCGCTGAACCCGGCGTTGATCGCCTGGGCCGCCGATATCGAGAAAGAATCCGGCGGCACCATCAAGGCCACCCTGTTCCCATCGGAGCAACTCGGCAAGGCGTTCGATCATTACGACATGGCGCGCGACGGCATCGCCGACCTGACCTACGTCAATCCCGGCTACCAGCCCGGCCGCTTCCCCATCATCGCCGCCGGCGAACTCCCCTTCCTGATCGGCAACGCCAAGGGCGGATCGGCTGCGTTCGATGCATGGTACCGTCCATACGCGGCGAAGGAGATGAAGGATACGCATCTCTGCTTCGCCTTCCTGCTGGACCCCGGACGATTCATTCCCGTCACAAGATCGTGCTGCCTCAGGACCTCAAGGGCGACAAGGTACGGCCCGGCAGACGCCACCCAGGGCGCCTTCGTGTCACTGTTGGGCGGCAGCAACGTGCAGGCCTCGGCCCCCGAGGCACGCGAGGTGCTGGAACGCGGCGTCGCCAACACGATCATCTTCCCCTGGGGCTCGATCGTGCTGTTCGGCATCGACAAGGTGCTGAAATACGACATGGACGCGCCGATGTTTTCCACCGACGTTCGTCTGGACGATGAACCAGGCGAAGTATGATGCGCTGTCGCCCGCTCAGCGCAAGGTGATCGACGATCATTGCACCAGCGAATGGGCCGAGAAGATCGCCAGCCCGTGGGCGGATTTCGAAGAGGCCGGCCGTCCCAAGGTGGCAGCCGAACCCGGCCACGAGGTCTATAAGTTGACCGCGGACCAGGTGGCGGCCTGGCGTCACGCGGCGGAGCCGTTGACGGCAAAGTGGGCGGCGAAAGTGCAGAATGCCGACGCGGTGATGGCAGATCTGAAGGCCGAGCTGAAACGGCACGACGCATTGGCCGAGTGAGGGCGGCAGAGATGCCGGCGGGCGAGCGATGACAACGGCGCCGATCAAGCCGGCCGGCGTCCGTGCGATGGACCGCTTCATCGACAGCATCGAGTGGCTGGCCGCGGCGTTCGTCGGCGTCGTTGCCGCTCGATATCTTCATCAGCGTGCTGCTGCGCTATTTCTTCAACGTCTCCATCCCCGACAGCTACGATTTCGGCAAGCTGATGCTCGGCATTTTGATCTTCTGGGGCATTGCCGCGACCAGCTATCGCGGCAGCCACATCACCGTCGATCTGGTGTGGTCGGCAGCGGGGCCCCGAGGCAAGCGGCTGATCGACATCTTCGCTACCCTGGTGCTGCTGTTCGTCGTCAGCGTGCAGACCATCATGCTGTTCGACAAGGTCAGGCTGACCATGCAGGACCACGTGCTGACCTACGACCTGAATATCCCGACCTGGCCGTTCGCGCTGGTGGCGTGGCTGGGCGACGTCTCGGCTGTGCTGCTGATCGCGATCCGTACCTGGCGGCTGATCTTCCGTCCCGACGACATGGCCGTTCCACGCCGGCATCAAGGCGGTCGAGTAACATGGACCTGTCGAGCGACGCAGTCGCCGTCATCGGCTTCGTCGTGCTGTTCGGGCTGATGCTGCTGCGCGTGCCGGTGGGCATGGCGATGGGCCTGGTCGGCGTCAGCGGCTTCGGCTACCTGGTCGGTGGCGAGCCGGCGCTGAAAATGGTCGGCCAGACTTCGATGCGGATCGTTACCGACTATACCTTCGGCGTGATCCCGATGTTTCTGCTGATGGGCGCGATCGCCTCGCGCTCCGGCATGAGCCGGGAGATGTTCCAGGCGGCCAACCGCTTCGTCGGCCACTGGCGCGGCGGCCTGGGGATCGCCACCATCGCCGCTTGCGCCGGGTTCGCCGCGATCAGCGGATCGTCGGTGGCGACCGCCGCCACCTTCTCCACCGTCGCCTATCCGGAGATGCGGCGCTTCGACTACCCGCAGTCCTTCGCCACCGGCGTGATCGCCGCCGGCGGCACCCTGGGCGCGATGTTCCCGCCGTCGATCGTGCTGGCGGTCTACGGCCTGATCACCCAGCAGGACATCGGCAAGCTGTTCATCGCCGGCATCCTGCCCGGCCTGCTCGCCGTCAGCCTGTATATGGCTACGATCGCGGTTATCGGCGCCGCGAGGCCGGGCTGGCTGCCGGCCGCGCGGGTCGCCACCTGGCGCGAACGCCTGCAGGCGCTACGGCAGGTCTGGGCGCCGCTGCTGCTGTTCGTGTTCGTCATCGGCGGCCTGTATGGCGGCCTGTTCACCCCCACCGAGGCCGGCGGCATGGGCGCCGGCGGCGCCTTCCTGATCAGCCTGGCGCGGCGCCGGCTGTCGCGCGCCGACATGCTGGCGCCCTGCTGCAGGCGACGCGCACCGCCGCCGCGGTGTTCACCGTGCTGATCGGCGCCATCCTGTTCGGCTACTTCCTGACCGTCACCCAGACGCCGCAGAAGGTCACCGAATTCATCACCGGCCTCGGCCTCAGCCCCCTGGGCTCGCTGGTCCTGATCATGCTGATGTATCTGGTGCTGGGCTGCCTGATGGACGCCATGGCGATGGTCATCCTGACGGTGCCGATCATCTTCCCCGCGGTCACCGCGCTGGGTTTCGACCCGATCTGGTTCGGCATCATCATCGTCATGACGGTCGAGCTTGGGCTGATCCATCCGCCGGTCGGCATGAATGTGTTCGTGATCAAGACCGTGGTGCAGGATGTTTCGTTCGCACGATCTTCTACGGGGTGATCCCGTTCGTGCTGACCGACATTCTGCCGGCTGGCGATCCTGATCGCGTTCCCGGTGATCGCGACGTGGCTGCCGGGGCGGATGTAGTCAATCATTGCAACAGCGCCAGTATCCACGTCGTCCAGCCAGCAACGGTCCTTGCGTTATCGCAACACGACGCCCGGCCGAAGCGATCGCGGTAGACCGCTGTGCTGAAGGGCGCTGCCACGGACTTTGTCGCGGTAGCGGTTAACCACCGGGTCGACCAATGCGGTGAGCGCGATCGCCACCAGCAGACTCAGCAAGATGCCGCCGACGAACACGCCGTAGCTGTAGCCGACGGTGAAGGTCAGGACGATCACAAGTACCACCTCGTGATAAAGATACAGCGGGTAGGTCAGCCCGCCGAGGACACGATCAGTCTCGCGCCACCGGGCGATCTTGCTGAATGCGAGAACGCTGAGCATGCCAAGCAGAACAATCAGAATGATCAATGGCCGATCAGTGACGGCGGCATCGCATCGGGCGCCGTTGCGGTGGCGGTGCTGCGCGATGCTTTGCCACAGCATTCCGGCACACTAAACGCGATCGTCAGCCAGCCACCGCGTCGACCGATGGTGGCGAAGTAGAGCCCCCGCCAAAGGCAAAATATGGCAAGAAGGCCAACATCCCGAATGCCTCGGCCAAGCATGGCGAAGACGAACAACGGCACCAGCAGCACCGACTAGGCCACTCGCGGCCAGGGCGAAGCCGCGCCTGCCGGGCAGTGTCCGGCCGATCGTGATGCAGCCGCAAATGACAAGGTAGAACGCCATCTCGACGCGAACCGCCCAGGAAATGCTCAAGAAGTTATAGTCGATGAACCGGTCGGCCAATGGCACGATGCCGATGAAATTCAAGGCCACGTTAGCTGGCGTGAACGCGTCGGCTGGAAAGGACGGCTGAGAACGCCAGAGTCGCTCCCCGCCGGTGGCCCTGAATATCTCATGCGCCAGCATGGCCAGCGCGACGGCCAACAGGAAGTGGGGGAGGATGCGCAACATCCGGTTGCCAAGGAACGCGCCCGGACGCTCGCGGTAGATACAATCGATCGCCTCGGTGATGACAAATCCTGACAGCGCGAAGAAGGCGAGCACCGCGATGCTGCCCACGGCGTAGGGCGTGAATGCCCTGGCAAGGGGCGCCGGGGCAAGGTCGGCCGCAAAGTGCTGCAGCATGACAAGCGCGGCAAGCGCCAGCCTGAAACCGCCAAAATGGCGATATCGGTAGCTATCGTTCTGGTGACGGCGCAGCGGCTATCATTTGGCAGTTCCAGTTCTCGCCGTTTGGCTGGCAGCGGCGCATCGAGCAGGGCATCGCGCCCCGCGGCAGGCGCGGTTCGAGGATAGATGCGTCGTATTAGCGCATTTCCGACATAAAAACGGATACGCACAGAAAATTTATGAGCGCCGGCGGTCGCCCGCCCAGCAACCTGGCGTTCGCCGCATCAACTGATTGCGTCTGTGTGTCAGCGTTCTTCCGCTGGAAATCCCGGTCTATGTCACATCGGGCGGCGTCTCGATCGAGCGACGCCTCACCTGACCCCGGTGATGCTACTCCGCCGCCTGCGCCACCGGCTGCTTCCACGAATGCAGCACCGGCAACACCTCCTTCGCGTACAGCTTCAGCCCCTCCTCCGCCAGCTCATACGGCGTGCCGCCAAACCGGAACGACGTCGCCAGCTCAAAATCGCCAACGATCGCGCGCCGTTCCTCGAACATCCGCAGGATATGGTCCGGCGTGCCCCACACCGCCGCCTTCATGAACGCCGAGACAATGCCGTCCATGCCGATCTCCTTCGCCAGCGCGATCTTCTGCGCATAGGCGTCATAGCCTTTCACCGTGCTGAAATGCTCGCCAAGCAGTTCATAATGATAGAAATTGCTTTCGATGAACTTGCCCATGTATTGACGGGCCTTGTCCTCGACACCGTCCATCGTTGGTGTGCAGATACAGAAGTCCGCCAGCAGCGGCGGCAGTTCCGCTCCGCCATGCATCTGCCGCGTCAATTCACGATGCTTCTGGATCGCCGGCATGCGCATCGGCCAGGGCCGGTCGGCGAACATCACCATCCGAGCATGCAGCTTCGCCGCCGACACCACGGAATCGTCGGAAGACGCCACCGCGTAGATCCGCCCATCGATCGGCTTGCTGGGGCGCGGCCGGATTTCCGTGCGCGGCTGCTTGTAGAACTTCCCGTCGCCCTCGATGAAACCGGTGCGCAACGCGGAGACGATCATCGCCGCCGCCTCGTCGAAGCGTTCGCGAGACTCATCCATCGTGCCACGAAACGCATGGAACTCCCGGCGAGCCAGGCCGCGGCCCATGCCCAGCCGCAGCCGCCCGCCGCTCAGCAGATCCACCACCGACGCCCGTTCCGCCACCCGCAGCGGATCGTGCCATGGCAAAATCACCGCCGCGGTGCCCAAATCGATGTTCGGGCACACCGCCGCCAGATACGCCATCAGCTGCAGATTGTCCGGGCAGAACGAGTAGTCGTTGAAATGATGCTCCACCGACCACAACGCGTCGAAACCGGCGTCGGCAGCCACCCGCGCCAGCCGGATTTCCTCCTGCCAGACCTGCTCGTCTGTCACGTTGCTCCAGCCATAGCTGGCAAACACCATCTGCAGACCGACGTCCATTGCGTCCTCCTGTAGGTTCCTCCACTCACACTTCCACGACGCCGGCCGCGCCGCAACTTGGCCGCCCTACCCTCTCGGCTTAAGCTGTGCGCAGCTTTCGCTCAGACGGCGTCAAGTGAGCGCCGCATGAACGGACGCAACACGCGGAGCCAGGCAAGCATGACAAGGACGCGGACATGGCGCTGAAACGCATGGTGCTGGAAATCGGCATGGGCACCGATATCCGCGGCGCCGATCCGACCAAGGCCGCGGTACGCGCGCTGCGCGATGCCCTGTGGCACAATTCGCTCAGCATCGCCGCGGCGCTGGGCCTGGACACCGACGCCATGCAGGTCGAGGTCACCATCGGCGTGCCGCGTCCGGAACAAGTGAACAAGCAAGAGGTCCTGGCGGTGCTGCCGCACGGCACCGGGACGGTGACAGTGGTCGATGGCGGGCTGGAAATTCCCGAACGACGAGGGCACCGGTTCCACCATGATCGCCAGCGCCGCCGCGGTGGTCTGGCTCGACATCGCCTGAAGGGGAACACGCATGGCCCGCAAGAGAGTCATCCTGGAGCTTGGCACCGGCAACGATCTGCACGGCGGCGACTACACCAAGGCGGCGATCCGCGCGGTGCAGGACGCCCTGCATCACTCCTCCCTGTCGATGATCCGCTCACTGGACATCGATGCAAGCACGCAGATGTTTGTCGAGGTCACGGTCGGCGTGCAACACCCCGACAAGGTCGATACCGAGGCGGTGAAAGCGACGCTGCCGCATGGCATCGTGACAGTACACGCGGTGAAGGGTGGGCTGGACGTGATCGACAAGGAGCGCGGCGATAACGCGGTGATCGCGACCGTCGCCGTGGCAGTACGACTGGAGCTTCCGTGACACGTCGCCTCGCACGATCCGCGGAGGCCTCCCGCACCAGAGTCCACGCAAGGCCCGGCTTTGACGGACGCATACCATCGGTTGCCGGAGCCTACAGACCTCGGCCGACCCTCCCTAAGGATGACGAAACCGGCGTCGGCAGGCACAGGCGGTCAAAGGGACGATTGAGAGCCTGATGAGGCTCGCCGACTGCCCACTCACAGCAGCTCGATTAAGAGGGTAATACAAACTTGAAATGGAAGCTGCCATCGCTCATGAGGGCCGCGCTCGAGCCAGGTACGGGGGTGCCGTTCACATCCATGCCATCGACATAAAGATTACGATCCGTACTTGGTGAGCCCCGATAGAGATCATTGAGAAAGGTAACTGAGACGTCATGAGTTCCGCTTGACAACATGTCTTGGAAGGTAAACGCTTGGATTTGGCCAAGCGCGTGCGATGCGGTCACCGATTGCGGGTTGCCAAGCTTGACACCGTCCACTGAGACCGAGAACTGGGCATTTCCCTCGTAGGCGTCCTCTGAGAGATCCAGGGTCAACTTGGCCGATACGGGAGCACTCGGCACCGCGAACTTGACCGTCTCGTCGGTATCTAAGGCCGCGGGTGTGCCCGACCCGCTTCTTCCGTCGAACAGGATGGAGTTCACGTAGAGATTTCGGTCGACCGATGCACTTCCGCCATAGGCGTCGTTAATAAAGGAGATTCCGATTGTATGTGCGTCCAACCCCCAATTTCCTGATAGTGTGAAGGTTTCGTTGGCTCCTGTGGCGTGAGAGGCCGTCACGGTGACGTTCCGCCTATCTGGGTTCCATCCACCGAAACGGTGAATTCAGCGTTCCCCTGGTATGCGTCTTCGGACATGCCGAGAACCAGCCTATCAGTGGTTGCTGGAGGATTAACAAGAGCACCGTTGCCGTTTGCGTCCGTCGCACCGTAGAACGTCTCTCCGCCACCATCCGGTGATGAAATGGTCTGCTGGATCACGGCATGACTAGACAGATTACTGGAGAAAGCCCGTGTATAGTCGATTTTCATTTGCGAAGTCTCTCCGGCCGGTGCCCCAGGCCACGACCCGCCGACCGCGAGATTGGCTACCATATACATTGGGATGTCCATGTCGGCAGGCGTTGCAACCTGCTTAACCTGTTGACCATCAAAATAGAAGGTCGTCTCGTTGGGCTCCCAGTCGACCCCGGAACGTATGGTAGCCCGTATAAATGTCGGCACTCGAGACCCATCCTCCTTGGCTCGTGACACCGCCTCCGACCCCGCTATGGGTTGCCACCGAATAGGTGTCGGCGCCCCCCTGGCCGCCTGAAGGTGCCCCAAACGCTTCCATCACATCGAGTTCGGGAGGCCATGCGAGACTTGTCGGAATCAACCAAAAAGCCGGCCACATGCCGGCACCCTGTGGCAACTCCGCTCGCATCTCGAAGTACCCGTAGGTCTGCGAGAACATCTTGTCAGACTGGATCATGCCCGAGCCGTAGGTCTTCCCGTCTGGGTTAGCGCCTGGGGCGGCTGTGATCTTCAGCACGCCTCCGCTGTCGGAGAACGGATTGCTTCCAGTTGACGGGTCATTATAATACTCGTCTTCACCTGCGTTTCCAAGCGTACCGAGAGCCCCAAGCGAAGGTCGTGCCCCATCCGGTCGAACCGTCCGATGACGACACGAATGAGTTGAACTCATCGTCGAAGGTCAGGCGAAAGCCAGTTAGACTCAATGTTGCGGCCATTGTCGTGCCTTTTTGCTAGGGATTTGGCGGCAGGGACTATTTAGCTTAAGTACATCCTGTCAGTGCAAAATTTTCTTGGCCGTACTGTAATGCCCAGGTAGCTGCAATTACAAGATGTTTTTATTACGGACTTATTGCATTACGTTGCTAATGGCATCGTTTAGTTGCAGGCTTAACTGCAATAACGGTTTCTAGCCAAAAGGATAAGATTGATTCAACATGGTGCCGGTCCGTGTTAAACCCGCCCATCAGGAGTTATGAAAACGGACGCCGTCACCACCGATCCGGATGTTAAGCAAGAGATACTCATACCAGTAGACGCAAGTAGCCGATTTCGTCGAATCGCTGTCGCCCTGAGCCGAGCATGCCAGGTCAAAGACCGGACCGGGATGTCATGCGGTTAATGAGGATAGCCGGAAAAGGGCTTGGCGCTGACCCAATGCATCGGGAGCTAGAGGCAATTAGCCTTCCGTTACGGCGGCGTTGTATCCCGAAGTCTCTACAACGCATCATTACGCCTAAATTCCAAACTGCCTCGGGATGAGCCGCATCCGCGCTCGGCTGTTGCTGAGCTTCCACGGATGCAGCAGCATCGACGGCCTCCGGCAGTTCATTGTCTGATACGGCAATACGGGTCGGCCGGACACAAGATGGACACGTTCCCGAGGCATCGACAGAATGCCTGGCTTAACATAGGCCCAACCCTATGAGGTTCGCCGTCACTTACCACGTGCGATGCGATGCGGCCTCGATCGAGGCAAGGGCGCACGGCATCGCGGTCGAGCAGAGTGTGGAAATGCCGCTCGCGGCGATCGACGAGCCGACGGTGTTGACCGATGTCGTCGGCCAGACCCCAGGCGATCGAGGACCTCGGCGGCGGCGTGTTCTCCGTCCGCATCGCGCTGGCCACGGCTACGATCGGGCACGATGCCGGTCAGTTCCTGAACATGCTGTTCGGCAATACTTCGCTGCATGAGGACGTCGTGCTGCACGACGTTGATATTCCGCCGTCGCTGAAGCAGGCCTTTGGTGGCCCGCGCCACGGCATACGGCGTTGCGCCAGCGCCTTGGCTTGCACGGGCGCGCTTTTACCGGATCGGCGCTCAAGCCGCAGGGTCTGCCATCCGACCGGCTTGCGCGGCTGGCGGAGCGCTTCGCGCGCGGCGGCCTGGATTTCGTCAAGGATGACCACGGCCTGGCCGACCAGCGCTACAGTCCGTTCGCCGAGAGGGTACGCGCCTGCGCCGCCGCTGTCGCCCGCGGGGCACGTTCGACCGGACACCCCACTCGCTATGTTCCCAGCCTGACAGGAAGCCTCGATGAACTGCGCCGGCAGGCGCGGTTGTCGCGGGAGGAAGGGCTTGATTGTGTCATGGTGGCGCCGATGGTTGCCGGCTTTTCAGCCATCCAGGCGCTGGTCAAGGATTTCCCCGACTTGGCCTTCTTCGCCCACCCCAGCCTGGGCGGCCTACGGATCGCGCCCGACCTGCTGGTGGGAAAACTGTTCCGGCTGATCGGCGCCGACGCGGTGATCTTCCCGAGCTTCGGCGGCCGCTTCGGCTATAGCCCCGGCATGTGCCGATCATTGGCCGACCATGCCCGTTCGCCCGATCCCGCCCTGCGGCCTGCCCTGCCCGTCGCGGCGGGCGGCATGACCATTGACCGGACCCCGGAAATTCTTGATTTCTATGGCCCGGACACGATGTTGCTGATTGGCGGCAACCTTCTCCTTGCGCGCGAGCGTATCACTGATGCCGCCGAGGCCTTTGCCCGCGCCGTCGCCGATCACCAATGGACCTGAGGTTGGACATGGACATCGAAACGCCTCCCCTGTTCCGCTCTGCACAGGACGGGTTTCGTTGGGACGCGATCGCCTGTCAGCCGTACAAGCAGGACGGCGAAGCCCCGTTCAAGGACATCTCGCGCCAGGTCCTGTTCCACGACGACAGCCTGGCTTGCGAGCTGCGCTATTTCGAGATGGATGCCGCCGGTTACTCGACGCTTGGAACGGCACGAACATGCCCATGCGGTGATGATCCTGCGCGGCCATGGCGCGTGCTTGCTGGGCGAAACCATTCAATCGGTGAAGCCGCTCGATCTGGTAAGTATTCCTGCCTGGACCTGGCATCAATTCCGCGCCGGGGCGGAGCCGCTGGGCTTTCTTTGCATGGTGAACGCGCAACGCGACCGGCCGCAACTGCCGACCCCGGAAGATCTGGCGCGGCTGCAACAGAATCCCGCGGTCGCACGCTTTCTTGCCGCCGAGTAAATACCCGTCTCTGCAGTCAGGCGAGGGGCGCCGCCAGCACCCCTCTCCCAAGTTTGGACAGATCAGCCTTTAGTCGCATCCTTAACGGCGTCCTTGGCTCCACCGGCGGTGTTCTGCACCTTGCCAGCCGCCTTCTCACCAGCGCCCTCGGCCTGGGTCTTTTTGTCGCCTGTCACCTTGCCGGCGGCTTCTTTCACGCTGCCTTTTGCCTGATGCATGGCGCCTTCAACACGATCCTTGTCCATAAACCTCTCCTAGCTCCTTTTCGCGGCACAAGGCCGCAGCTTGTTAACGTTTCAGCTGGAAAAAAGTTGCCAGGGCATTCCGGATCAGGCGCTTGGGAAGCCTGGATAAACCACCGCAAGGTTCTGCCACTGCATGAATCCGCATTGCGTTGAGCACGCGGCTCCCGCGAATAACCTGAAACTTTTGGGGTGGGCGCCGCTCCCTGGCGGCGGTTGTTAATTGATTGACGGGGATTTGCCGCCATCAGCGCGCAGGTTTGCGCCATTCACGTAGTCGGCGCGCGGGCTCGCGACAAAGGCGACGAGCGCACCGATTTCGCCGGAGGTTCCAAGACGATCGACGGACACATTGTGCAGCATGTCGCGGAACCAGCGGCGCTGGATCACGGCCCCGCGCCCGTCTGAGTTTTTCTTGGGTAATGACAGCTCGACCTTGGACATTTGGTCGACGGCCCGTCGTGAATAAGCTACTGATACTGCTTAAATATATTACCTTCGGCATTTTCGAACATCGCAATTCAGGTGTGCGACATTGAGAAATCCACCCGCAAAGGGTTCGGTCGGCTATCCACCTGGGCTAACAACCTGATTTTCAAGATGCGCATTCTGCGTCAGAATGGCCAAAGTCGAGGACAGATCCTGTTGCGGAAAATGCGTCTAGCTGCGGCGTCCGGTGCTGGCCGAGGAGTCTCCCGCGCGTAGCCGACGCGTACCAAGGCCGACGTGTCCTTTATCCCGCCCGACAATCACCTTGTCCGTCTTCTCCACGCTACGCCAGAATTTCCCGATTTTTTGGACCGGACCACACGCCCATTTGTGCAACGAACAGCCGCTCGCTACGGTTTCACCAATCTGTTGCCGTCAGTTCAGCTTCCGGCAGGCCGCTCACCTCCCAGGCTTCCCGTCCGCCACGGTACCAGTAAACCTGCGTGTAGCCGAGCGCGACGAGGCGCAGCGCCAGGTTGCGCCCATTGAAGCGTTCGGAATTCCAGCCGACCGCGACAATCGGCTTGTTGAGATCACCGCTCGTCAGCTCCAGCATCTTCCCTCGGAAACGGTCCTGCATTGCGTCGGAAAGGCTGCCACCCCAACCGGCGTTCTTCAGTCCGATCGCACCGGGGATCGATCGCCCCCAGAAATACGCAAGCGCGTCAATGACAATCGGCTTCCGCTCCGCCAGAAATCGCTCAAGCTCGGCCGTGCGGATCGTCGTAGCGCCTGGCACGGTCGTGGGCGTCAGCCCGGCGAGGGCGATCTCCTCATGCAGTTTGCTGTCGGATGCCACGCCGAAATCCGCGTTCTCATCAGCATGATCCCGCAGCCCGGCGAGTCGTAGCGCTGCCTGGTAATGTTCATACTGCGCCACGTAGACGCGGCTGGAAAGGAGCTCAGGCGCGCGTCCTCGAACCGTCTCGTAGGGCCAGATCCGGTTCGCCTCGGCCACCGCAAAATGTGCCTCGTCGAGATGGCCAAGCCGCGCGTAGCCCGCGGCGAGGCGGAGGGTAAACCCGGTCCGCCAGTTCGGCCGGTTATTCGGATTCGCCGCCAGCGCACGCTGCGTCCAGACAATCGCCTCTTCATCCTTCCCAAGCAGCAACATGGCCCAACCCATGAACTGGTAATGACTCCAGTCGTAAGCACCCAGCGGGTCGAGCCTGATCGCCTTTTCGAGCATCGGGATCGCTTCGTCCGCCCGGCCTAACGTGGACAGGCAAGCCCCGATCCCATTAAAGGCCCTAGCAGAGTTTGGATTAGCCTCCAGGACACGCTGATAGGCCAAGATCGCCTCGGTGCAGCGCCGTTGGAGCCACAGCAGGTAGCCGGTAGTTCCGAGTACACGTTCATCATTCGGATTGATTGCCGCCGCGTCGGCGAGGTATTTGGCTGCGCGCTCGAGATCATCTCCGTGGCGGTTGCTTTCAATCAGCGAATAGGCAATGCCTGTCATCGCGCTGATCGAGGTTGGATCGAGCCGCAGGGCCTGCTCAAACAAGGCCAGCTTCTCCGCCTCTTCCCTCGGCCCCATCGGATGCAGCCCGATCGAACGCGCGCGGAGGATGAGATCGAACGCATCCGGATTGGTCGGTCGCTCCCGCTTGCTTCGGGCGCTCTCGATGTCCGTCAGCGCCACATTCAAGATCTGGCCAATGCGCCGAACGATCTCTTCCTGACCGGCGCTGAGACCCTTCAGTTGCTTGTCAAAGCGATCCGCCCAGAGATGTGCACCGGTCTCCGTGGCAACAAGCTGTGCATTCACCCGGACCGTATCACCCAGCCTGCGCACGCTGCCTTCGAGCAGATAGCGAACACCGAGTTCCTCGCCGATCTTGCGCGGATCCTCTGGCTTGCCCTTGTAAGTGTAGGCGGACGTTCGCGCGATGACGAACATGTTCGGCACGCGGGAAAGATCTGTGGTCAAGTCGTCGGTAACACCGTCGGCGAGGTAATCCCGCTCGTGATCGTCGCTCAGGTTCTCGAACGGCAAAACGACGATCGACAGCCTGGGCCGGTCGGGCGGCGTGGGGCGGCGAGAGGTGTACCACCCATATGAGCTGAGCATGGCACCGCCAAGTAGGCAAGTAGCGGCAATCGACCAGGCAAATCCTGGCCAATACCGAGGCGACACGTGGCGGCCTGCCCTTCGTTTCTCCATCCGTGTGGCCGGTTCGGCGAGCGGGGCGACTTCCAGCAGGAAAGCCTCGATGGGCCGGGAAATGTTCTTGAAGTCGATTGAGCCCAGCTCCTTGAAGCCGAGGCCGAGCCGGCTGCCGACCTGATCGCGCACGACGCGAGAGACGCAGACGGCACCAGGGGGACAGACTGTCTGCAGCCGCGCGGCGATGTTAATGCCCTCTCCGTGCAAATTCGTCCCGGTGGCGATGACGTCACCGACATTGACACTCATGCGGAAGCGCACGTGGCGGTCATATGGATAGTTGCCGTCGAAATCCGGGATGCCACGCTGCACGTCGATGGCGAAACGTACAGGCCGCAATGATGCTGTCAAACGTGCACAGCAGGCTGTCGCCGGCGGTTTGCACAAGGGCTCCGCCGTGTCGCACGAGCGCCGGGTCGATCAGTTTGCTGCGTAACTCCTGCAGGCGCCTAAAGGTGTCCGCGTCATCAAGGCCAATCAGGCGGCTGTACCCGGCCATGTCGGCATAAACCATAGCGATCAGCTTGCGCCCATCTACCGGCAAAACCGACAGCGACTGATTGCCCAAGGTGGTAACCATCGTGCATCTTTCGTGGGACCACGGCGAAGCGGTATGGAGGTCGGATTATGGTAAGCGGTCCAGGCGCCGCCCGAACACACGATTTCTTGAACATCTATGACCGGGTGTTTTTGCCTCCAAAGTCGCCGCATCATGCTGCGGATACGGTGGATCAGCGGGCCACTGCAAAGACAGCATCAGTTTCCCAAACCTAAGGCTTCATCCGGAGTTAATCGCTCTGATTGGCGGTGTGGAGGGGGATGGTGTAGTTCCAGTCCCCGTGGAACGCATTGCGGGTAATGTTGATGTTTTCCATGGCGTGGTTGGTAACGACGATCCCCTTCTGATAGACATTGTTATCGAGTTCGCAGCGCACCGTGAGCCCTGTCGTGGTGGTCGCGAACTCGGCCGACATCCTGCCACCAACGGCGGATCGTCTGGACCGCGAACGCCGACGTATCGCCGCTCATGCCGACGCTGCCCTACGCTGGCGTTCCAGCAAGCTGCGCTTGCCGGAACCTTGGCCAGCTCCGCCCAACCGGCATTGGATGCGGGGTCGTAGATGCCGTAAGGCACGGCGCGGCCAAGTTCCTTGATCAGGAAATCATCCACGCGGACGTCTTCTGGTTGGCCCTGCGGACGCCAGGCCCGACCAGCGTTCTTGAAGTCGCCGACAAGCTCTTTCTTCTTGGTATCCACCGAGATCACCGGCTCACCGGCAGCCAATGCGGCCCGCACGCTCTCGTTGAGGTGGCTGAACTGCGCATTCCGATCCGGGTGGCTTTCCCCCTCGCGCGTCTTGCGATTGGCTTGCAGACTGAACTTCTGCTGGTGCAACAACTCGCTGAGCAGAGTGCGGCCAACCCGGTGGCCCTTGGCGACCAACGCCTGCGTCAACTGCGACAGGCTCTTCACCGTCCAGCGCAGCGGCGACATCGGATCGCCGCGCGCATCCGGCTCGACCAGCGCCAGCAGATCGGCAACCAGCGTGGCATCCTGCGTCACCCGCTTCTTGCCGCCACCACCGGGACGGCGGACCCGACCCAGGTCAAGCACCTCGGCATCGGCCAATTCCTGCAACCCCCTGCCAATCGTGCTGGCCGCCATGCCGGTGGCGCGCGATACCGCCGCAATGCCACCATACCCGGCCGTCTTGGCTTCTGTCGCCGCGAACACGCGCCGGGCACGCTCGTCCAGGTGTTGCGAAAGCGCCGCATAGCGCCCGCAAATCGAGGTGATGTCGATCATCCATACGGAGTATCGAATTCCGCAGGACAGCGGAATCAGAGCATCGCCACTCGCAGCCACTCGATTCGGTTATCTACGGAAGGGCCCTAAGCATGGGCGGCCTCCTAATCCGCCGCCTCGCTCATCCATGGTCATTGTCGAACCGTCACTAAGCTGCGAGGGCAGCTTGCTGATGCATTGAAAGCTAGCCATGCTGATTTAAGCAGCATCGTCCAACAAGGTGGAGATAACATGTTGATGGCTGGCCTGGCCCGCGGCATCTTCCGCCTGCTACCGCCGCCCGTCCTCGCCCTTGTACCGAGACGCCCGCCATCAAGACCCCAACCCAACTGGGACCGGGAGTACCAATCAGGCCAGTGGGATTATCTCGATGGTCCCGCTGAGATGCCTCGTTATGCAACGATCTTCGGGTATGCGCGCGCCAGTAACTCGCATGCAAGCGTGCTCGACGTCGGCTGCGGGGCGGGGATTTTGCTTCACTGGCTTGATAGGGACATCGAACGCTATGTTGGAATAGATCTTTCCAGCACAGCAATCGAGCAAGCTCGCTCCCAACACCTGCTGGATAGCGCCCGTTTCGAGGTAGCAGACGCCGCCACCTTTAACACCAATGACCGGTTTGATATTATCGTTTTAAATGAAATACTTTACTATATGAATAGTCCAGATTCTGTTGCTGTATCGGTATGAGAACTTCCTGAAACCGGATGGGACCTTGATAATTTCAATGCAAAGGTCGGCGGGGAGCATGCATATATGGAGCCGATGCCGCTTGCGCTTGGAGGTTCTCAATGAAGTATTGTTAACCAGCGGTAAGCTACAATGGCACATATGGCGGTGCAAACTTAAAGCCACGAATCCGCAAATAGTCAGGTAATAGCTTATTTCGTTGCGCAGCTGCTCCACAAGTTGGATTGTGCGCCGCCAACGCCTTATTCAAGCTAAACCGCCTCCAGTTCGAAAACCGGAGTCCCGCCTCCTGGATCAGAGCCGCCGAGTAGCAATCGCCTTGCTTGATCCCGAGCCACGGTGGCCGAAGGATACGCATCGCCAGACCGATGATGCGGTTTGACGGCCGCCGGGCGATCGGCCAGATCCGGGGGATCGATTGAGACTTGGGTGACGTCTCAGGAAGACAGCAAGCTTTAAACACAGATTGGCACGGATTAACGGCACAGATTAGAGGGAAAGCCAGGGCAGCCTCAGGCATCCCACGCTGCCGCCCGGAGCGCCGATGGCCAGTGCGATCGTGGCCAGCATCTGTGTCAATCTGTGTCCTTAATCCGTGTTAATCTATGTTTGGATCTTGCTTTCCTGCCGTCGCCAGCACACGCGGCTCAGACAGCGAGCCCCGCCGCGATCACCCTTCGGCGGCGCGAAGCCCTGTCAATTCCCGAAGACCACCCGCCCCGCGTCCCGCAGGGCCAGGACATCGTCTGCAACGACCCCATGGGCATCGGCTTGCTCCCCGCGCCACCGCAAGAGGGACCCGCCGGACAGGAGCGGTTTCGTGCAATGGTGTGCTAAAACCGCGTCCAGTTCGAAACCCGGCGTCCCGCCTCTTGGATCAAAGCCGCCGAGTGGCGGCCGCCTTGCTTGATCGTGAGACGCGGTTTAGTACCGCCCGTCACTGGTTCTGCGGTGATAGTGCGACCGGCTTGTCGGCGGCGCATGAACCCCTGTCACATCAACGGCTCGGGCTCGTCGCTGCATCTCCAGTGCGCCTGCCACGTCATCGACGCATCCGCGGCACCACCGGCTTGCTCAAGCGGCTCGGCACCAGCGTCGACGACAGCACGAGGTCCCCAATACGCCCCCGCGCGCAGCGCCGTATCTTGCCTGCTCCGTGCCCTCCATCGTCCTCGCCTACTTCTTCGTGTTAAAGCCCTTTTCTTGCGCTGTTGCCATCAGCACGCCGCATCAGCGTGTGGCACCAAACAGGCTGAGCGAGCGGACCAGGAAACGACCGCCTGGTTCGTGCGCTTGAAACGGCCGCAAGGCTTTAACACAGAGCAGCAGGCGAGGCAGAGCGAGGGCACGGAGCAGGCAAGATACAGCGCTTCGCGCGGCGGATCACGTTTGGCGTGCGACGACGTCCTCTTGCAGGTTCCGCAGTGATCTCGAGGCTTGGTTGTTCGCCGATCAGGGATCAATCCGTGGCGTATGAACACCGGCAATATCCGTGACGCGGGGTACTCGATGTTAAGCGCCCATCTGAGAATGACCGGTCTGACTCCGCCATCTTCAGGGAGGTCCGCTACACAAAGGTGATGTGGGCGAAGGAGCATCGGGCACGGCAGCCCACCTTTGAGCGACAGCCCTATCCCGCCGACCTAACCGATGAGGACTGGGACCGCAGGCAAAACCAACGGCCTCCGTTTGCCCAAAATGGCAACCATCGTTCATCCTTCACGGGACCACGGCGTACGCTACAGACGTCGGGTTATGGCAAGCGGTCCAGGCGCTACCCGCACACATGATCTCTTGAACAACTACGACCGGTTGCTCTGCCCCGAATATCGCGGCATCGTGCGGCGGATGCAGGGCTCAGCAGATTACTAAACCCAGCGTGAGTGTCCCGAACCGGAAGTTCGCCAACCTCGGCAGCCTGACTACCGTTTCATTTCCGCCAGCCAGGTCATGAACCGCTCGGCATTGGCAACAGCCTCCTGCTCCACCGCGACACTATTGCGTATGCAGCGGTCGGCAAAGCCGTCCACGCCCCACCGCTGGTACTGCATCACATGAGTCAGTTCATGCGCCCAGAGCCTGAGGTCGGATTGCGCCAGCCGCTCGGTCTTGAACAGCACAACCTCACTCAGCGTGACGGCGTTCGTCTTGCCACAGGCGCAGATGGGTACCGGCAGCGGCAACGCGTCAACAGAGCCGCTTGCGAAGCGGGTCTTCTGCAACAACGTCGCCGGAAAGTAGCCAAGCAGGAACCGGTTGACAGTCGCCGGAACCGGCCGCACGCCGTCGGCAATGGCCTGCTGCCGAGCGGTTTCGACCAGATTGGCCAGGGTGGTGGCAGCAGCGTCGACTTCGACTCGAGTTCGATCTGCGGCGGAGGCCGCACCGGGAATACCCAGGCGGCCAGGGCGGCTAGCGAGAAACACCTGCGCATAGGGATCGTTTCGCACCTTTCATGCCCCGATTATACTCGGTAACACGTCGAAAGGATGCCTCGATTGTGGCAACACTGCAGCGATCTCGCGCGGAGCACACCAAATTTGCACCCGGCGCCGGTGGCAGCGAAGGCTAAAGCCGCTCGCTTATGGCAATCGCGGCCTTGCAGCCCGTTTTGATGGCGCGCGACAGCAGCCGGTAGCCGGCCAGTTTCTCCGCGCCATGCGCCAGCCCGATGTCGCGATGCTCGAGTTCCTCGGCGCGAAACCGCTCCAGCGTGCCGCGCAGCTCGGGATCGGTCTCATCCACGGCCGCGATCTGGGCGCTGTAGTGCTCGTCTATGGCTTCCTCCACCGCGACGGTGCAGGCCATGGCCGCCTTTTCGCCCATCGCGGCGGTGACGGCACCCAGCGCGAAGCCGGCCAGGTGCCAGAACGGCAACAGCGCGGTTGGCCGGACACGGCGGTCGGCGATTAGGTCGCGGAAGGTGGCGAGATGCTGGTGTTCCTGCGCCTGCATCTGGCGCAGGACCTCGGCCTTGCTGCCCCGGCCTAACACCGCCAACTGGCCGGCATAGATGCGGGCGGCGCCATATTCCCCGGCGTGGTCGACCCGGATCATGCGTTCCATCCGCTGGCGAGCCGTCAGGTCACCCGGACGTTCCATGTGCTCGCTCGCCGTCAGGTCGTCGCTCATTTGGTCTTGTGTCATGGTCCGCGCTGCCTCGATCGCAGCGACATGGCCACGACGGCGGAAAATGCCAGGGCGTACCAGCAGGTTCATCGCCGCCATCGATACCGGCAGCCCAGGGATCAGGAAGGTGGGATCGTCACAGGGCTTGGCCGGACGGGCCGGCATGGCCGCCAACCTCTCGGCGATGGAACCGCTGCCCAGCCCAGGCGCCGCGCATTCCGGCAACGGACTCGGCCACCATCCAAGCTCGACGCCGACATGTACGCCGGCGATCCCAGCATTCGCCAGCAGACCCAGCACGGCGACAACCAGCAACGCGCGACAAAGGCTTCGTGGAACCAACGCTGCCAGCAGTGCCGCGACGATAACCAGGCGATAGGGCCAACGCTCCAGCAGGCACAGGGCACAGGGCACCAGCCCACCCCAAATCTCCGCAGCATGGGCGACGCCGAGGGCGGCTGCCGCACCCAGCGCGGTCAGGACGGCGGTGGTGCGCAGCGGTCGCCTGCGCGCTGCCTGCATTTGCATGCCATGCGTGTGCGCCCGCCGAGGGACTGATGCAAGTTGCCGATCGATTGCGGCTGGATTAACCTCTGGAACGTTGTCTAGGGAGAAAATTCATGCGCCGGATCGTCTGGGGACGCGCCACGTCCAGCAATGTCATGAAAGTCCTCTGGGGACTGGGCGAGATGAACCTCCCGTTCGAGAGGATCGATGTCGGCGGCGGCTTTGGCAAAACAGACACACCGGAATACCGGACGATGAACCCCAGCGGATTGGTGCCGACGCTGCAGGAAGACGATTTCACATTGTGGGAGAGTAACGCGATCCTGCGCTATCTGGCGCAGGCAAATCCGGCCGGATCTGCCCTATGGCCGGCCGATCCGCACGCGCGGGCCATCGTGGACCACTGGATGGACGCTCAGCAGACCCTGTTGAACCGACCCATGAGCGGGGTGTTCTGGGGCTTGGTGCGGACACCGCCGCAACAGCGCGACCTGACCGCGATCGCCACCTCGATCGAGGAGACGACGAAGATCTGGCGCATGATCGAGTCCCCGCTCAGCCGGCACGACCACATCGCCGGGGAGGCTTTCAGCCTGTGCGATATTCCATGGGGGGTGCACGCGCACCGGTGGTTCGGCATGGACTACCTCGGGCTGACCCGCCCGGAGATGCCGGCGTTGCGCGCCTGGTATGACCGGCTATGCCAGCGGCCGGCCTTCCGCCAGCACGTCATGGCAACCGCGATCTCATAGCCGCCGCGCGAGGCGCCCGCATCCAGCTTCAAGCCTCGGTGCGGTCAGTTCAACAAGGCATCGCGCCGTCGGCGCGGCCTCATGCACCATGATGATGATGATGGTGATGATGCGAATGCGGCGTCGCCTCAGCCTCGTTGCCCATCATGCGGAGCATGTCCGGACCACCGGTGCGCAGAAAGCGCCAGATCAAGACGGCCGAGAGCAGCAGGGACAGGATATTGAGGACGGTCGTGTGGTCCCATTGCACCGACGCCTGCAGCACCTGCGCATTGCGTTGCGACGGGACGAGGCCGGCCGCGCCGAACAGCGCCTCCACGATATATCCCGCGGCCGCCATCGCCGCATAGAACAACCCGAACAGCAGCGCCGCCATCCGCCAGCCGTAATATTTGCGGTAGATGTCCAGGAGCGGCAGCACGATCAGATCGGCGAACAGGAACGCCACCACGCCACCGAAGCTGATGCCGCCGTTCCACAGCACCGCTGCCAACGGCACATTGCCCACCGAGCAGACGAACGACAGCACGGCGACGAGGGGCCCGACGAGCGGCCCGATGATCCTCGACCAGACCGGATCGTGCGATAGGAACAGCGCGGTCCAAAACCCGTTTGGCACCCATGCGGCGAGTGCGCCCGAGATCAACAGCCCCAGCACGATATCAAACCAGACGCTTGCCCAATCCATGATGTAAAAATGACTGATCGCGGTGAAGCCCCGGCCGGACATCGCGCGCGACAGCACGGACCCGCCTTCCAGCGACATGTCCATCGCGGCATGGCCTTCCATCCGGCCGGAGACGCCACGGTCCGCCTGTGTCCGTGCGGCCTGGATTCGGGCCGGGGTCAGCACGCGACCGAGCAGGATCACCAACAGTACGATCATGATCGGCCCGCCGACGAACTCCGCCGCGGTGAACCGCCAGCCCATCAGCACCGCCAGGACGACGCCGAGTTCCAGCACCAGGTTGGTGGAAGCGAACTGGAAGGCCATCGCGGCGATGAAGTCGCCGCCTTTGCGAAAGATCGACCGCGCCAGCGCCGACGCGGCATAGGAGCAGGATGACGAGGCAGCGCCAAGGCCGCTGGCAATCAGGATACTGCGCGGGCGGCTGTCCGGCAGCAGGCGAGCAATCTCACCTTTGGTCACCACCGCCTGCACCACGCCCGAAAGCGCGAAGCCCAGCACCAGCGCCCACAGTATCTGCCAACCCATCGCGAATGCCATGGACAAGGCCGTGGCGAACGCGCCGAAGATGCCATCGTGATTCATGGCAATGCCTGCCTCCTCGCCGCCCCCATCGGCGGTGTGGCTGAGGGTGCAGGCAATTTTGTCTGATCGCGCCCCGCCTCTGCGCGAAATCCTGATCGTCCGGCGCTTCTGGCGGTGACGCCGCTAAACATCGCGATGATGGCACGCCGCCCCTCGATCCTGCGCCGTCGCCATGATGAGCCGGGTATCTACCCCTACGCCAACATCATTGCAAACCAGCCTCGGGCATGCTTCCTACGCGACCCCTGGAGGAACTATTCACAATGTCCGACTACGTCGCCGGCCGCCATATCCTGCAGACCCCTGGGCCAACCAACCTGCCCGACCGGGTGCTGCGCGCAATGGATCGCAACGCCATCAATCACCGGGGTCTGGCATTCGGCGCCCTCGGCCGCGCGTAAGGTCGCCTGAGGAGAAAATTCATGCGCCGGATCGTCTAGGGACCGCTCAGCCGGCACGACCACATTGCCGGGGCGGTCTTTACCCTGTGGAATATACCGTGGAGGGTGCATGCGCACCGATGGTTCGGCATTGAACTACCTCGGGCTAACTTGACTGGAGATGCCGGCGTTGCGAACCAGGAATGATCGGCTGTGCCAGCGACCGGCGTTCCGCCAGCAAGTCATGGCGACGCCGATCGTGTAGCTGGCGCATCGGCTGATAAGCTGAAAAAAAGCGCGGTGTGGCCGCATCTAGTTCTCGTCCCGGCAGGTTTCGCTCCATCCGCGTGCCCTTGAGCACCATGATGATGATACAAGGGCTCGGCCTGTCCGTGCCGCGGCGCATCGGCCGCATCATGCGAAGCATGTCCGCAAATGCGGACGCGCGGGAATCGCCAGATGCAGTCCAGCAGGGACAGTGGTGGCGCCGCGTTGCATGTACGCCTGCGGCGGCCGCGCACGTCGTCGCGGCGGGACAATCTTGGTGATCTCAGTGGCACCACCCCACCGCCATCGCCGCATAAAACAGACCAAAGAGTAGAGCTGCCAGTTTGGCGCCTGGACAGTGACCCTTCTGAAAGCTGCGGGGGGCAAATATTGACCTGTAATCAAATTGACACCACCTTCCGCAGTCGGCGGGACAAAAAAATCCTTTAGCGCGCGCCGAAAGATCAACGCCCTGAGCCAGTCTTACGGAAGATCAGGGGCTCTGGTGCAAGCAGACAACGTTGAACGCCGCGACGTCGAGGAACGCGGCCGGCTGACGAGGAGATAAGGAGTGAGCCTTCGACATGTTGACCGTCCGCCTGCTCGGCTCCGTCGGCCTCAGCTACAACGGTCAAACTGTCCGTCTGCAAAATCGCAAGGCGCAGGCAATCGTCGCCTATCTTGCCCTCAATGACGCACCGAATGAGCGCCGTGGACGTCTCGCCGGATTGCTATGGAGTGACAACAGCCAGGCCAATGCATTGGCTTCACTGCGCCAGACCCTGGTAGAACTGAGGCGTTCCCTACGGGAGGTCGGATGTTCCGTCGTTGAAAATAGCCACACGCATGTGGAACTCGACCGCGACAGGCTGCGAACGGACGTTACAGATGTGATTACCGCGGTCGGGGTCGGTGAAGTTCCCGACAGCCTGCTGCGGCAGACGCATGTAAGCGAGACGCTGCTCGCCGGTTTCGAAAACCTCGGCGCGGAATGGGAGGAGTGGCTCCGCGCTCAACGGCGGGCGTTCCATCAACGCCTGCTGGGATGCATGACGGAGCGCTTTGCCGACACCAGCGTACCCCCGTCGTCCCACCGGATGCTAGCGCAGGCGGCACTATTCCTGGAACCCACCAATGAGGAGGCCTGTCGACTGGTTATGCTTGGCGCCGCTCTGACCGGGGAGACTGCGGCGGCACTTCGCGCCTACGACGATCTATATCGGGTGCTCGATGCTGACCACGATATGGAACCCTCGCTTGAGACGCAGGAGCTGCTTGCCAGGATCAAGTTAGGCAATTTCGATACCAAACGAATCGCCGACGTCGTTCCGGAGGATATCTCCCCACCGCGCCTGGCCGTGCTGCCGTTTCGCGCGATCGGCCCAAGAGACGTTCCGGCCTATTTTATGGACGGACTGGTTGAGGACATCGTCTGCCTCCTGGCTGGCCTCCGTGAACCAGAGGTCGTTTCAAGCAACTCGACCCGCACGCTCCGCGACAGCGACATCGACCTTGCCAGCATCGGGCGCATGCTGGGCGTTCGCTATCTCGTTTCCGGACTGATGCGCCCGATTGGCGACAAATTGCGTCTGTCGGTTGAACTTGCCGACGCGACGACGGGGGCGGTGCTCTGGAAGTACAACTACGATGTCGAGGAAGCGCGGCTGTTCGACGTCCACGACAACATTGTCGCAAATATCGTCCATCTGCTGACACCCCGGGTCCATCAGGCGGAACTGCGCCGGATACGGCTCGCGCGGCCGGAACACCTTGGTGCCTACCACCTGATGCTCCAGGCGCGCGAGTTGATCTTCGAGCTTAAGCAGAATAGCTTTGACCGTGCCGGACAGTTGCTGCAGGAGGCGATCGCGCTTGATCCGGACTATCCAAATATTTACGTCACGCTTGCGCATTGGTGTAGTCTGCGTCTCGGCCAGGGCTGGTCACCCGATCGTTCCGCAGATGCACTTACGCTAGACACATCGATGCACACCGCCTTGCGGCTTGACCCCGATAACGCCCGGGCCATGGCGCTGCTCGGCCACAATCGCACGCTGCTTGACCAGGATTATCCCGAAGCTCTGTCTTTGTTCGCGCGAGCCTTGGAAATTGCGCCAAACGACCCAGCGGTCTGGACCATGAGCAGCCCGACATTCGCCTTCATCGGCAACCCCAGCGAGGCCATACGCCGCGCCGATCGTGCTCTGACCCTGTCGCCTCGAGATCCGTTTGCATTTCGGATCTATCATTTTCTTTCGCTCGCCCACTTTTTCAACGGCACATACGCTGACGCGGAGCATTGGGGGCGCGAATCTCTACGCGCCAACCCGAACTATACCTCAAACCTGCGAATGCTGGCCTGTATTCTCGTCGAGCAGGGCAAACGCGCCGAGGCAAGGGCACTTGCCGAGCGGGCGATGCAATTGCAGCCCGACTTCCGTGTCAATGCGGCTGTCGCGCGCTTTGCGTCCCGCGATCAGGCGAAGCGGCAAATCTATGGCAATAGTCTTCTGGCGGCCGGGATTCCGCCCTAGCGTGAGTCGATCGTGAGTTCGCCGGCGAATTGGCAGGCGAAGTATTAATCCAGCATTGACGCCACTCATCCGGCGATGATTGTTTGCACAGGCCCAAATACTCAAAACCGGAAGGAACGATCACCATGATAACGTTAGGCGCTGGGGACGGTGGAATGGATGGCGGCATGGACGGCGGCATGGCACGGGCGCTGTCGGCAACCCCCTACCCGACTAGCATCACAGGCACGGTGGCTGTTCCTTTCGACGGCAGTCTGGATTTCGAGACCGGCTCGTACCATCAATTGGCTGTTCCGAAATTTCCGCCGAGTGCATGGGGCCCAACGTTCAAAGCCCAGCTTCTGCTCGCAAAGTTTGCCAGCACGGATTGGTTCGAACTCGGACATTGCGCCGGTGCCTCGCGAACCCTCGCTGGCCAGTGAAATTCGTCAACTCGTCGGCGACGTGCATCTGCGTAACGCACGGCTTCCCGAGATTTTCGCTCAGGCTGATGACTTCTCTCCGGTACTGGGCCAACATGCTGATGGTCACACCGGGATCGCGGCCAAAAACATGGCTGATGATTACCACGATGATGCTAATCGGCACGCTGGTTTCAATGAAGTACAAGGACCTGCACGAGCAGCCGCGCCCGGTGCAAGTTTATCCTGCGCTGATGCCCGTGATCCAGACGCCCGGTCATCCTTCCTTTCCAAGCGGGCATGCGCTGCAATGCCATCTGATCGCGGACTGCGTGGCCAGGGCCGTCCCGGCGCTGGAACAGCCGGCCCGCGCCCTTGCTGAGCGGATCGCCCGCAACCGTGAGATCGCCGGGGTACATTTCCCGCGTGACCGTCAGGCCAGCCGCGACATCGCGACGCACCTGCAGCAAGTCCTCTACAATGACCCGGGCATCATGAATGAACTCGTCGCCGAGATTCGAAAGGAATATCAGGATATCGGCCAATTGCCGCCGCTAAACCCGCAAGACCCCGTTCCGGAAACGGCCTGAAGGAGATCGGACAATGCCCTACGATCATCCTGAGTCGCTGCGCCTGAGGCGGCTGCGGCGGGCGCCGTTTGGCGCTGGCATCTGTAACCGCACCAGATCTCTCCCTCCCGCCGTGGTCCGGAATTTTCCAAAGATCCTACCGCTGGACCTGCCGCCAAGCTGGGATATTCATGACCAGGGCGAACGTGGCGCCTGCGTGGCCCATGCGGCAGTTGCGTGCATGGAGCATTATCTTTTCAAGCAAACGGGTGCGCTGACGCTGTTATCGGAGCAATTCCTCCATTTCAAGATGCGGGAGTTGCAGCGACAACGGAAAGAATTTAGCGATCGCACGTGGTTGTACGAGGCCGAGGCAGTATTGGCGGAGCATGGGATCTGCCTGCAATCAGAGTGTCTCTATGACCCGTTCCTGGGACCGCGCGGCATCGATGGCGAACAGCCATCAGCTAAGGCCGAGACATCGGCCGCAACCCGAAAGTTCAAAACCACTGTCATCGAGGTAGCCGAGGCAATCGAAAGGCGACAAGATTTCAGTCCTGCTGACGATGTCTATGATCACCTGCGTAACGGCCGTGCGGTCGCGATCTCCATTCCGGTGCAGGTGCTGCCACTGTCGCTCGGCGTGACCAACTGGACGAGGCGGCTCGGCCGGTATCATGGAATTGTTGCCGATCCCTATGGCGACTGCACCGAAGGTCATGCCGTTTGCATCATCGGTTACCGAAAGGACCCCAAAGTGGCGGGTGGCGGCTGGTTTGTTTGCCGCAACAGCTGGGGCTTGGAATGGGCAAGCGAAGCCAACGCCGAGCAGCCATTCGCCGTCCCCAATCTTGAGGGACGAGGTTATGGCGTCATATCGGTCGGATACGTCGAGACGCACTGCTCGGAGATTTTTACCGTCGTCGGCAGCGCTGACACTTAAAACGCAGGCAACAGGGCGCTGCCGAACGAGCAACCTCACCCCTGGTGATCACCGCTTGCACCGGGCCCTAAAGTGCGGCGCTCAGCGTCAGCGCCCATTGCATTTGTTCTCCCGATGCCACCGGCATGGGCAGAGCCGCAACAACCACGCCGAAGACGCCAGCCCGGTCGGCACTCGGCCTGCTCTCGGGATGACGGCACGCCCAGAATGACGCTACGCCGCATCTCGACCAGGCTGTGCGGCCATAACGCTCCGGGCTGGCCACCTCCCCTATGCAATATCATTGCAAACCGGTCTCGGGCATGCTTCCTACGCGACCCCTGGAGGAACCGTTCACAATGTCCGACTACGTCGCCGGCCGCCATGTCCTGCAGACCCCTGGGCCAACCAACCTGCCCGACCGGGTGCTGCGCGCAATGGATCGCAACGCCATCAATCACCGGGGCCCGGCATTCGGCGCCCTCGGCCGCGACGTGGTGGCGAAGCTGCGGCAGGTTTTCCAGACAACCGCCACCATTGGCATCTTCCCGGCCTCCGGCACCGGCGCCTGGGAATCCGCGCTGGTCAACACCCTGCGCCCCGGCGACCGCGTCCTGCTCAGCCGCACCGGCCAATTCTCCCACCTCTGGGAGCAGATGGCGCTGCGGCTTGGCCTGGACGTGCTGACCCTGGAAACCGACTGGCGCCGCGGCGCCGATCCGACCGCCATCGAGCAAATGCTGCGGCAGGACCGGGAGCATCGCATCCGGGTCGTCTGCGCCGTGCACAGCGAGACCTCCACCAGTTGCATGACCGACATCGCCGCGGTGCGACAGGTGATGAACCAGACCGCGCATCCTGCCCTGCTGATGGTGGATGCGATTTCCTCGCTGGGCTGCATCGACTACCAGCACGATGACTGGCAGGTGGACGTAACCATCGCTGGATCGCAGAAGGGCCTGATGGTGCCGCCGGGCCTCGCCTTCACCGCGATCAGCGACAAAGCTCTCGCGGCGGCGCGCGCCGGCGGCTCGCGGCGCAGCTACTGGGACTGGGAGCCACTGGTCACCTCCAACCAGACCGGCTTCTTCCCCTATACCCCGGCGGTCAACCTGCTGTTCGCGCTGAACGAGGCGCTGACGATGCTGCTGGAAGAATCGCTCCCCCGCGTCTTCGCCCGCCATGCCCGCTATGCCGAGGCGACCCGGCGAGCCGCACGCGCCTGGGGGCTGGAGCTGCAATGCGCCGATCCCGCGGCCTACGCGCCCGGCGTCACCGCGATCCGCACGCCAGACGGTTACAGCGCCGACACCCTGCGCAACGTCATCCTGGAGCGCTTCAACATGAGCCTGGGCAACGGCCTCGGCCGGATCGAGGACCGGGTGTTCCGCATCGGCCACATGGGCGACCTTGGCGTCTTGCAGCTTACCGGCGCGCTGACTGGTGTGGAAATGGGCCTGCGCGCGGCCGGCATTCCGCATAATCCGGGCGGCGCACAGGCAGCGATGAATTTCCTTTCATCCGAAGATTGACTACAAGCCGCCGCACGAAGGGAAACCTGATGCGCGGCCGAGTGATCGAAGTCTTTCTGGTGTTCCTGCGGCTGGGCTGCACCAGCTTCGGCGGACCTGTCGCGCACCTCGGCTATTACCGCGCGGAGCTGGTCGCCAAGCGCCGCTGGCTGAACGAAGCGACGTTTGCCGATTTCGTCGCCCTGTGCCAGTTCATGCCGGGTCCGGCATCGTCCCAGGTCGGCATGTCGATCGGCCTGCTGCGGGCGGGACCGCTGGGCATGCTGGCGGCGTGGACCGGCTTCACCTTGCCCTCTGCCGTGGCGATGACCCTGTTCGGCTATGGCGTCGGCGTGATGGGTGACCTGTCTCGTGCCGGCTGGCTGCTCGGCCTGAAGCTGGTGGCGGTCGCCATCGTGGCGCAGGCGGTGTGGGGCATGGCGCGCAACCTCGCACCTGACCGGGCGCGGGCGAGCCTGGCCGTCGCCGCCTGCCTGGTGTGCCTGGCGGTGCCGTCATCGCTGGGGCAGATCGGCTCCATCCTGTTGGGCGGGCTGGCCGGCGTCACGCTGCTGCCGCGTGAGACGCCGAACAGTGATCCGCCGCCCGCGCTGAATGTCCGTATCCCGGCGGCCTACGCCGGGTTGCTGCTGGCCGTGTTCGTCGGGCTGCTGGTCGGCTTACCCTGGCTGGCGGCGGCGTCGGGCCGCCATTCGGTGCACCTCGTGGATGCGTTCTACCGCGCCGGCTCACTGGTGTTCGGTGGCGGGCATGTGGTGTTGCCGCTGCTGCAATCCGCTGTGGTGGCGCCCGGTTGGGTTGGTCAGGACGTTTTCCTGGCCGGCTACGGCGCGACCCAGGCCGTGCCCGGACCGATCTTCACCTTCGCCGCCTTCCTGGGCGCGGTCGAGGGTTCGGCGCCCAACGGGTGGGCCGGTGCCGTGGTGGCGACGGTGTCGATTTTCCTGCCGTCGTTCCTGCTGGTCGGCGGGTTGCTGCCGTTCTGGGATACGCTGCGGCACCGGGTGGTGGTGCGGGCGGCGCTGCGCGGCGTGAACGCCGCCGTCGTCGGCGTGCTGTTGGCGGCGCTGTTCAATCCGATCTGGGTCGGTGCGGTGCATCGATCGGCTGATTTCGGCGTTGGTCTGGTGGCATTCCTGCTGCTGACCATGTGGGCGGTGCCGCCCTGGCTGGTCGTGCTGCTGGGCGCGGCGGCGGGTCAGATGCTGGGCGGCCTTGGGCTGCTGGCGTGACGTTCTCCCGGTCTCACGCGGTTGGGCCTTCCCCCTGTTGACCGGACTCTGCCACGTGGTGCTGTCGCGCGCCAACCGGTGCCGCTTCTGGTCAAGTAAGGTTGAATTGGCGCGGCTGTACCGCCGCACGGAGATCATCGACAACATAGTCGCGAACGATCGGCACCGCGTCGATCTTTGCCGACAGCAACAGCTGGAACACCATGTTGCTGCCGGCGGAGAAACCGACATCGACGGCGGCGAGGTAGTATTCCCACATGCGGCAGAAGCGCTCGTCGTAAAGTTCGCCCGCACGAGCGCGATTGGCGGCGAAGCGTCGGCGCCAGTGCTGCAGCGTGTAATGGTAATGCAGCCGCAGCACCTCCATGTCGGCAACCCATAGACCCGATCGTTCAGTGGCGGCGAACACCTCGGACAACGACGGCACATAGGCGCCGGGGAAGATGTATTTGCGGATGAACGGGCCGGTGTTGCCGGGCGGGCGCATGCGGCCGATGCAGTGCACGAAGGCAAAGCCGTCATCGGCAAGCAATTCGCGGATCTTGCCAAAATAGGCATCGAAATGGCCGATGCCGACATGCTCCATCATGCCGACGGAGACCACCCGGTCGAAACGGCCTTCAAGCGCCCGGTAGTCGAGTTCGCGGAACTCCACCAGTTCCTCGACACCCGCGGCCGCGGCGCGTTCACGCGCGACGCGCAGCTGCTCGGGCGAGACGTTGATCGCGGTGACCCGCGCCCCGGTGGTGGCGGCGATGTGGATGGCGAAAGCGCCCCAGCCGGAGCCGATCTCAGCCACCGTCATGTCTGGGCGCAACCGCAACTTTGCTGTCGCACGCTGCAGCTTCCGAAGCTGCGCCTGTTCCAGGCTATCGGTCGCCGGATGCTCGAAGAACGCACACGAGTAGTTCAGTCCATCGTCGAGGAACAGGCGGTAGAGGTCGGTCGAGAGGTCGTAGTGGTGGCGGGCATTGACCGTCGCCGCCGCTGAGGAATTGGCCTGGTGTCGGCGCTTGGCAACGCGCCACAAGCGCCGCAGCAGCACCTGCCCCGGATGCGCCGCGAGTCCGCCGCGGTTGACGGCAAACAGGACCATGAAGTCGCCGACATCCGAACCGTCCTCGAAGGTGAGCGTGCCATTCATATAGGCTTCGCCGGCGTGCAGCTCGGGGTTGAGGAACAGCCTCGTGTAGAGGCGGGGATCGTGCAGACGGACGGTGACGGTTGGGCCAGGGCCGTGCCCGCCGAACGAGTAAACCGAGCCGTCGGCTGCGATCAGGCGCAGCACGCCGTTGCGGATGAAGCGATTGAGCAGGTGGGCCAGCAGCCGCATCGGTATCATTCTTCTCCAAGCAGCAAAGAGCCGGTGCAGCTATAGCGGCAATCGGGTCGATCAAGTTGATCCGACATCCACCATCTGGCCGGCTTGCTGCCGCTCGGTTTCGCTGTTTTCGGAATCCTCGCAAGACTTGGCTGGGTCTGAAGCATGTGACCGGCGCCACAACGCCAGCTTGTGACTCGACAGGCGCTGATAAGCAAACCGCCTAGGGACATCACGCCGACTATCACAAATGCGCAGACAAACAAGTTTACTGACCGCAACCTAAAACCACGGAACCGGCGGCATCATTGGGACGCAGTATCAGCACCGCTCACATGGCGCACGCGGAACAGACCGGGGTCGCTCTTGCCGGTTTGCCACGGCATGGGATGGCCGACGAAGATGGTCTTGAGCCCTCTTTCTCGAAATAAGGTGGCTAGTACCTCCGTCACTGGTTCTGCGGTGATAGTGCGACCGGCTTGTCGGCGGCGCATGAACCCCTGTCACATCAACGCCTCGGGCTCGGCGCTGCATCTCCAGTGCGCCTGCCACGTCATCGACGCATCCGCGGCACCACCGGCTTGCTCAAGCGGCTCGGCACCAGCGTCGACGGCAGCACGAGGTCCCCGATACGCCGCCGCGCGCAGCGCCGTATCTTGCCTGCTCCGTGTCCTCCATCGTCCTCGCCTACTTCTTCGTGTTAAAGCCCTTTTCTTGCGCTGTTGCCATCAGCACACCGCATGAGCGTGTCGCACCAGACAGGCTGAGCGAGCGGACCCGGGGATGATCGCCTGGTTCGTGCGCTTGAAACGGCCGCAAGGCTTTAACACAGAGCAGCAGGCGAGGCAGAGCGAGGGCACGGAGCAGGCAGGAGACAGCGCTTCGCGCGGCGGATCGCGTTGGGCGTGCGACGATCTCCCGTGACGGCTCCCGCGGTGATCCCGCGGCTTGGTTGTTCGCCGATCAGGGATCAATCCGTGGCGTATGAACACCGGCACTATCCGTGACGCGGCGTACTCGAACGGTAGCAGCGCGAGCAGCTCATCGAACAGGCGAGCGGTCTTGCGCGCGCCGGTTTGTAAGCCCAGACGCTCGGGGCGACATAATGAATGCGTTTTCTGCCTGCCGTGTCAGGATTCGCCTTGAGCGCCCGTGCCAAGCGGAAATTGAAGCCTGGCGAGTCGATGGTGACGACCGCTTCTGGAATGTTTGATTCTTACATCAGGCGCTGTTTCACGCAGCCGTCCGAGCAGGGCCTGGATATGCGGCATCACTTCCAGGAAACCCATGACGAATAAATCGCTGTAGGGAGACAGGCTTGTCCAGACCCTCGTGCTGCATCGCCTCGCCACCAATTCCGGCAAAGCAAATACCAGGCTGCGCGGTGCGCAAGGATCGCATTAGCCGCGCGCCAAGTGCATTCCCCGATAACTCGTCGGCAATGAGATAGATGAGCGGCGGCTTCATTCGCCCACAGATAAGCCGATGACGAAGAGGTTGAGCGCATCGGCCATGTGCACCACTTCTGGTCGATTGTCGTTCCCGCCATCACCGCGGGATCGCGTGAACTCGATACAAAGAACTACCCCGCGGCGTAACCGGCCTTCGCAGGAACTTCGACCGGCGGCGCCCGCCGACACAAATGTTTGGTGAACAATCTCTAACGTATGCAATTTTATTGCGACGGTGAAGTGTCCCTTGCTATGGTCCTCGAACGCACTGAAACGCCATGACAGGTCCACAGGGCCTGTGACCGGCCAACGAGAGGCCTTTGTTGGATCAAGACGCTGAAGCGACCCATTCCTATGTCCGCGCCGCGCCGGGCCGAGTATTCGCCAGGTTGGCGCGCCGGGACAGTGATGGAGCGCTGGTTCGCGCCATGCATGTCGAGTTCACACCGGCTCAGGCATTGAAGTTGGCGCGTTACCTTAATGACTGTGCCAGGATCGCCATCGCTACCGACATACCCTCACCGGGAAAGACTGGCAGCCTGGACCTGCTGCTGTCACCTCCAGGCTAATAACCTTACAGACTTTAGTATTTCCGCGGATCAACCGATCCGCGCGGAACCGGCGCTCGGCGGTGCGATCTCATCCCAGCTGAGTCGGCGGACCAGATGATAATCAATTCAATAGGTCTCGAACAGGCGCAGCGCAGCCATCATGTCCTTTACAGCTTCTTCAACGTCCCGCGACCGAACCGCGAATTCCATTACCGGTATCGATATGGTCCGCGATGATAAGCAATTCCACCTGACGCATGGCCGCGACGATGGCAATAGCCCGCTGCACCTCATCGAGACAATAGCGGCCCTCCTCAACCAACTTCCAGACGCCTCTCACCTGGCCTTCGATCTTCTTCAGCCACTCGGCGATCCGGGCTTTTTCGTCAAGCGCACGGTTCACATAAAGGCGACCGTCGCGAAACGCGTAATCCATCCTCGCGTTATCCCCAACGGAGTAACAGTTAGGGGCCAGCAGCGCATTGGCCGCCCCACTGTTAGCAGACCCTGGGAAGGTCCAGCGGCTGACCAATTCCTGGACCTGGGACATCGCTTCGCGGGAAATTCTGCGGGGCGGCAGCCGCGATCTCAAAGTCACACGTGAGGTTCCATGTTCTTCCATCGCAAAGAGCTTATCCAACAGGTTAACGTCAAACAGCCTAATGCCGCATTCGGTCAGTTCCTACTCGAACAGTTCGGTGGCGCCACCGGCGAACTGACGGCCGCCCTGCAATATTGGGTGCAGTCTTTTCACGTCGAAAATGCCGCCATCCGCGACATGCTGCAGGACATCGCGATCGAGGAATTCGGCCACCTGGAAATGGTCGGGAAAACTGATCGCCCAGCATACCAGCAAGATCGATCAAACCCCGGTCTATGAGGCGCCGATCTTCAAGCTCAAAGGCGGCGGCCCGCATTTCCTGGACAGCCAAGGGAGTTGCTGGACAGCCGCCTACATCCAGGAAGGCGGCAATGTGGTGCGCGACCTGCGCGCCGACATCTCGGCTGAGGCCGGGGCGCGTCAGACATACGAGGCGCTGATAAAGGCCTGTGAGGACGAGGGAACGAAGAAGACCCTTCAACATCTGCTGACCCGGGAAATCACCCACGCCGCGATGTTCATGAAGGCGCTGGATCAGATGGGGAAGCTCGATGATCCGATGTTCGGGACGATACCCCCCGACGACACGGTGCATCTCGTCTTCAATTTGTCGAAGGGGGAGGATGCGCGCGGACCCTGGAACGAGGCACCTTTCGAGTACATCGAGGATCCCCAGCCGATGGGCGGCATGCCGCCGGCACCGATCAATCCCGATGACGAAAAACTTACGGCCTCGGCGGGACAGTCACGGACAAAGAGCTGACACGGAGGATTCTTATTTGACATGTCAGGCGGCACAATCCGATCCGCTGTCTGCTCAACTATGTGATCAGCTTCGCTAGAACCACCGGGCTGTGTGGATCGTTCAGAGCCCAACCTGTCGGATGGGTAGCTACTAGACGGCTTCATCATGCGAAAAGCTGCTTCCAGGTCTGGGCAGTTCTGTTTTGCAGCATGGCCGGCCAGGCGATGAGATAGCTATTGTACCTGACAGGTTGGATGCAGGCGATAAAAGCCGCATCAGATGGGTAAGCGGGCGCGTCCCTACATCCGTAAGGCATGCGAGGCGCTCCTCGCCAGCGTTCATAGCCAATCCAACCACAAGGTGTTGAATGAAAGACGAAGTAATCAAACTGCTAACCGAGCAACTTAAGGATGCCTACAGTGCCGAGAAGCAGGCGCTCCGGTTCATGCAGAAGACGGCGAGAAAGGCTAGTGCACCGGCGCTTCGCGAAGGCATCCAAATGCACATCGAGCAGACCCAGGTTCAGATCGAGCGGGTCGAGCAGCTGATGGAATCCATGAAAGTGCGTCCGGGCCGAAAGGTCTGCGAGGCGATGCGCGGGCTCGTCGAGGAAGCCCAGCATGAAAGCGAGGAGTACGAAAAGGGCCCGGTGCTGGATCTCGTCATCGTCGCCGGAATGCAGCGGATCGAGCACTACGAGATTGCCGCCTATGGCACCAACATCGCACTCGCTCGTGCTTTGGGTGAGCAGGAAGCGGTGAGCCTGATGTCTGAAACGCTTGAGGAAGAGAAACAAACCGACCTCAAGCTGACCGAGGTCACGGAACAACATATCATGGCCGAGGCTTTGGCGGGTGATGATGTGGACAACGAACCGAAGAGTGGATCGTCGAAGGGTCGTTCGAAGGCAGCGTAACCTGGGCTGGGGCGGCGATCATGCCGATAGTTTCTAAGGCGTCCTCGCTGCCCTATGGTCCGCTGACGGACACCGCGATCCATCTCTGCATCGACATGCAGCGGATGTTTGCAGATCAGACGCCGTGGCACGTGCCTTCGATGGAGCAGGTTTCGCCGGCGATCTTTCGGATTGCCCGCGCGTATCCGGATAGAACGGTTTTCACCCGCTTTATTCCTCCGCTGCGTGCGACCGATGCGTCAGGGGCCTGGCGGCGCTACTACGAGCGCTGGGGTGAGTTCACACGCGAAAAACTCGCACCTCAGTTCCTCGCGCTGCTCCCGCGGTTCCTTGAACTCATCCCGCCCGCCCTGGTCATCGACAAACGCTTCTACTCACCCTTCACGGATCCGGAATTCCACCAATTTCTCCAGGGTCGCCACATCGACGCGATTGTGGTTACGGGAGGCGAGACGGATGTGTGCGTCCTTGCGACAATACTGGATGCGGTCGATCTCGGTTATCGAGTGATCGTCGCGTCTGATGCGTTGTGCAGCGTGTCAGATCAAGCCCACGAGAATCTTCTGCAAGTCTATAGCGAGAGGTTTCAACAACAGATCGAGGTGGCCTCCGCCGAGGCTATCTTGGACGCCTGGGTATAGCTGGTCGCCGTCAATCAGAATGCCGCGTTATGCCGAGGTAAACCGCCCGAAGGAGTGAAATTATGAGCGCAACACTGGATACAGCCCGTGAACTCTATATCACCGGCTTGCGGAACCAACATGCGATAGAGAACCAGGCCATCGAGCTGCTCGAACGCCAGATCGGCCGATTGGAAAATTATCCGGAGATGTCGGATCGCTTGCGCCAGCACTTGGCGGAGAGCCAGCAACAGGCGAGGCGAATTGAAGAGTTGTTGGCCGGCCTGAATACCAGCCACTCGACGCTCAAGGACATGGTGACATCGTTCATGGGAAACGTGGCGGCGATCGGTCACGCCCCGGCGTCGGATGAAGTGGTCAAGAACACGTTCGCAAACTACGCCTTCGAACACTATGAAATCGCGTCTTACCAAGGCCTCCTGGTTTTGGCCGACGTGGCGGGCCAGGGCGCGTCCACATCGGTGTTGCAGCAGAGCCTGAAGGAAGAGCAGTCAATGGCGCAGTGGATCGAGCAGCATCTGAAGCCCACCATGCTGCGGTATGTCGAGCGCTATGCGGGCGGTGACACCGCCGGCCGTTGATTAGCTGATGCTGAAGGACGAAGGGTAGACGGCGTGATCTAGGCCGTCTGCCTGAAGATCGCTGCGAGGTCCGAGATCCGTGTCCTCAGAAGCGAGCTTGTCCCTGCGAAGGCGCTATGGGATGCGCACATCTCATTGACCTGCCCAAGCAGAGAAGCTCCCACACCGTCATAGCCGGGCTTGACCCGGCCACCTTTTCAAGCACTGAGCGCAGCGGTGGCCCGGACAAGCCGCACCATGACACAGAGGTATTAGCCGCCCATCCGCCTTGCTGCATTTGAAGCCGTTATTTCGCGGCAGGTCCTGAAGTGGATTTGGCACTGGCCGTCAGCGTGGCCGGTGCCAAAAACCCTGACGCCACCGCTACGAAGACACGATCGGCCGACCGATCCGCCACCCTCTCAACGATTAGGACCCGCGTCATCGGCTTCACCACGAGTGACCGAAGATGTCACCATGTCCGCCTTGACCGGCACACCCGCCAGTTCCGAGGACAGTTGGTACGACGCCTCTTGCTCCACCGCCGGCTGCGCCACTCCCGCCTGATCCGGTACCCCTATCTGCCGAACCCGTGCCTCAAACATGCGACGCCACACGCCGTGCAGGAACCCGCCTGCCCCTCCCGGCAGCAGAAACATCACCGCGATCAGCAGCACCCCATAGACCGCGCCCGGCGCTGCCTTGGAGACCTTGTCGGCCAGGTTGGGAATGAATTCGATAAACGCCGCGCCGATCAGCGTGCCGCCAATGGATGACACACCGCCGACCACCAGCCCGACGAACAGGTAGATCGAGACGAGCACGCCAAAGCTGTCGGGGGAGACGAACTGCACCGCAATGGCGCCCAACGACCCGGCCAGCCCGGTATACATCGCGCTGACCGCGAAGGTGCGGGTCTTCAGCATGGCGAGGTTGATGCCCATCGCCTCGGCCGCCAGCGCATGGTCCCGGATCGCCATCATCGCTCGCCCGACGCGACCGCGCACCAAATTCCAGGCGATGATGTAGAGAACGACACCCACCCCAAAGGTGAACAGATACAGCCATTGATCCTGCGATAGCGGCAGTCCGAATGGTGCATCCGGCTTGTCGATCACCAGCCCCTGCACGCCGCCGGTCCAGTCCTCCAGCAGCTTGTATTTCAGTACCTGCGGCACCGCCACCGCCAAGGCAAACGTGGTCAGCGCCAGATACAGCCCGCCCAGCCGCAGCGCCGGCAGACCGACCAGGAACCCGACGATCGCGCAGACAATGGCGGAGGCCGGCAAGGTCAGCCAGTACGGCACGTTCCACGTCGTCATCAGGATGGCGGTGGTATAAGCGCCGATGGCATAGAACGCGCCGTGGCCCAGCGAGATCTGCCCGTTGAAGCCGGTCAGCAGGGCCAGGCCGAGGATGGCGATCGCATACACCGCCACCATCGTCAGTTGGAACAGGTGGTAATCGCTGAGGCCCAGGACCGGCCCGACGGCGGCCAGCAGCACCAGGACGACGAACAGCCAGAATGCTCGCATGACGCTATACCCGGCTATAGACACGCCGGCCCATCAGGCCGGCAGGCTTCACGGTTAGAACCGCGACGATGATGACCAACGCAAGGGTCAGTTTCAGCTCCGTGCCGACGATGTAGGCGCCGCCCAGGTTCTCGAGCACGCCCACCAAGAAACCGCCGATGACCGCGCCGAGTGGACTGTCGATGCCGCCCAGCAGCGCACCGGCGAAAGCGTAGAGCAGGATACCAGCCATCATGTTCGGATCGAGGAACACGATCGGCGCCACCATGCAACCGGCGACCGCGCCGATCGCCGCGGCCAGACCCCAGCCCAGGGCGAGCATCCAGCCGACCCGCACACCGACCAGGCGGGACGATGTCGGGTTGAACGCCGCCGCCCGCATCGCCAACCCAAGCCGGGTGAAACGGAAGAACAGCCAGACGCTGATCAGCACGATCAAGGTGACGGCGGTGGAGCCAAGTTCGTGGCCCGACAGGTAGCCGCCCAGCATCGGGTGGTCGGGAAACGGCGTCGGAAACTGCTTGATGGTGTAATCGAACAACCAGCCGCTCAGGCTGTTGACGATCAGCAGCAGTCCGACGAACACCCCGACCGAGGCCAGCACCGGCGCGTCCGCCATAGGGCGCATCAACACCCGCTCGATGGCAACGCCGATAACGAAGGACAGGATCACCGCGCCAAAGAAGGCGATCCAGTACGGCAATCCGAAATTGATCAGCGTCAGGGCAATGTAGGTGGAGAACGTCGCCATCTCGCCCTGGGCAAAGTTCACGTGGTGGGTGGCCTGGTAGATCATGACCAGGGCCAGCGCCACGCTGGCATAGATGCCACCGGTGGCGATGCCCGACATGATTTGGTGGATGACCCCCTCCAGCATCGTGCCTCCCTATCCAAAACGTCGCCCCGGGTTGACCCGGCCGGCTGATTGAAGTCTGTCGCAACGGTGGTCCAGCCCGGTCCCGGGCCGGTGTCCCGAACCTGAAGTTCGTCCTGGTCGGCGAACCTCAGGGTGGGGACACGAGGTTATTGTTTTCAGCGGCCTGCCGATCTCCGCTCGCCGCATCGGATAACGAACGTTGCAGGCAGGACACTAGGCAAACAGCGTCAAGCCAATCACAGTCCAGCGCCCCGTGAGCGCGGTTTGTCCGCCACGCCACGGACACCGGGCCTGTGTCCCGACCGCGACGCCGGCCGTCATGGCGAGCGCCGGGACGTGAGTGGTCTGATGCCAATGCCCGATTTAGGGCGTTGGCTGAATCAGCTCACCAAGTCAAGCTAGTGGTCTGACGCAGACTGAAATTTCAGTCTGCGTCAGACCACTAGTGTCCTGCCCCTGAAATGCCTACCAATTTCAGGGACAAGCAGGCCACTGAAAACAAAGAGCTAGTGTCCCGGAAATGCTCTACCGCATTTCCAATTCGGGACACTAGTAGCCAAGATAAGAACGTCGGACACCCTCGTCTTTCATGATGTCCGCCGCGGGACCGGATATCACGATACGTCCGGTTTCCAGCAGATAGGCGTGTTCGGCGAATTCCAGCGCCAGGCTGGCGTTCTGTTCCACCAGTAGAATACCGACGCCGGCGTCTTCGCGGATGCGGTGCAGGATGCGGAAAATCTCCTGCACGATCAGCGGCGCAAGGCCGAACGAAGGTTCATCCAGCAGCAGCAGACGTGGGCGCAGCAGCAGCGCGCGGGCAATCGCCAGCATCTGCTGCTCTCCGCCGGACAGCGTGCCGGCCTGCTGCTTGTAGCGTTCCTTCAGACGCGGAAAGTAGTCGAACATGTGTTCGAAATCGGCGGTCGCCTCGCGCGCCGGGCGGGTATAGGCGCCCAGCCGCATGTTCTCCTCGACGGTCAGCTCCATGAACGTGCCGCGGCCGTCCGGAACATGCGCGACACCCAGGCGCACGATGTCCTCGGTCGCCAGCCCCTCAAGGTGTTTGTCACCGCATATGATCTGGCCCTGAGTGTGAACCAGGCCGCAAATCGCCCGCAAGGTGGTGGTCTTGCCGGCACCGTTGGCCCCCAGCAGGGCCACCACACCGCCCTGATCGAGGGAAAAATCGATGCCATGAAGCACTTTGGTCTCACCGTAGCCAGCGTGCAGTCCCCGAGCCTCCAGCAAAGCCGCCATTCAGCGCACCCGACCAGGCAGCCCGCTGAGCTTCGGCACACGCAGGATCATGGGACACCCGGGTGCGATCGGCCCAAGGTTCAAGGCACGGCGGCCGTTCATTTGCTTGCCTGTTCCCCCGGTTTCTAGTTTTTCCAGATCAATTCAACCTGACGAAGCGGCTGGACCGAGTCAACCGGAGCAGGACAGAATTCGCCTCCCTGCGTCCACGACAGCAGCTCAGCGTGGTGTCCTACCCGCAGGGTTCATCACCTATTGCGCCGAATGCAGAAGATCAGCAGACCATTGAAAACAGAGAGTTGTGCTCAGACTCGAAGGTTCGCTGGGAATGCCGAGCTTCAGTTCGGGTCACGAGGCATGCACAGCGTTTTGAGATTGGTCCTTGCTTCGGGCCGTTGATTGATCGTCGCGGTCGCTTGCGCTCACCCACCCGGCCGGCACGAACAGCCGGATCATGCGCGAAGTTAATTCGGTATCATCAAAGCACCGCTTCCTTGCCGCAATCCCGCCACGGCCGATCTTCATATCAAACATGTTCGAGGTAAAGGAGTTCAGACCATGTGGCGTGTTAAGTCCCTTCTGATGGCGGCGCCGCTTGCAGTCGGGCTGCTGGGTGCGCCAGCCGCCCATGCCGATTGGCATCGTGGCGGTGGCGGCGGCTGGCACGGCGGCTATGGGCATTATCATGGTGGCGGCATCGGCGTCGGCGGTGCGCTTCTGGGCCTGGGTGCGGCGGCCGTGATCGGTGGAGTCATCGCCTCCCAGGCGTACGTCCCGCCGCCGGTGGTCTATGCGCCGCCGCCAGCCTACTACGCCCCGCCGCCGGGCTACTACGCTCCCCCGCCCGGTTACTCTGCGCCACCACCCGGTTACTATGCCCCGCCCGGATATTAAATCTGCATGCGTCTGTCAGTTAGAACGGAGAATCTGATAGTCAGTATCGTGCCTGGTCTGGGTTAGCGTGCGACGCGAGCTGGAATTTTCTTCCAGCTCGCGTCCAGCCGAGGGACTTGGGCATCATGCCGCGGTCGAAGACACCCTAGCTGGTCTGACACAGAGCTGAAAGTGCAATCCGCGTCAGACAAGCTGGAATTTGCTTTCGCGTCCCGAATTGGGCATTGCGTCAGACACTAGGCCGTGGCCGGAGTCCAGCAGACGGTGATGGTTAGGCGGCGGCCATCTCGACAGACGCCGCCTCGATCCGACGCAAGATGTCTGGATCTTGCAAACGTGTATCAGGCTCCAGAAGCATCATAACATTCATAAAGGCTTGGTGCACGACCGGGTCGGCGACGACCGCGCGAATAAGCGCGGCCTCGAATTGGCGGCCTTCCTCGAAGTTCTCCGGCTTCTCTCCCCGCGTGCCGGGAAAGGTGAAATCGGCGGTCGTGGACAAGCTCCACGGCGTCTGAAGAACCGAGGCGACCGCGCTCATAAATCCTGCCTGAACGACGGCGATTGGGTCCGCTTCCGTCGCCGCCCGCTCGAGTACATCCAATAGCAGCCGAACCTGCTTCGCAGCGGATGACATACCCTGACCGTAGATGGGATTGAACCGGCAAAACGCGTCGGCGATCGGCAACACCGCTCGGGGCAAGCGCGGCAGCCGTTCGAAGTGCCGCCACTGGCTTGCGCGAAAGCCGTAATGCCGAATCGCCTCAGGCGGTTCGGCGCGGCAAAGCGCGTCATGTAGTGTCGGCGTCACCAGTCCGCGAAGCCCGTCCAGGAATGTTTCCCAATTCTCCACCCGCGGCCCGCCATGTTCGGCCAGCGTCACCGTCCAGCGATTTCCCTCGATCGGCAACAGCACCGCGTGCCGTGTCCACGCTGGCGGATCAGGAAACGTCGCCGCGAGTTTCCAGTCGCCGGGCGCATCGCTGGGGATTTGAACCACCGCGGTTGCGTAGCTGATATCGACGCCGACCTCGGTCACCGCCGGGCGGCCCCAGCCGAGGGCATCGAGCAATGCCAGCGTCGGCGCTCCACGACCCGATGCGTCCAGCACCAGGTCGGCATCGATCCTCCCGGCTTGTTCATGGCCGAACTCGAAATGGACCGCGGGACCGCCCGCATCCCGGGTCGGGAGCCGGATTTGCGTCACCCGGCACCCCGGCCGCAGCGTGACGTTGGCCAGTGCCTCGACCTGGCGGCGCAGCACGTGCTCGATCAGCGGCCTGGATGCGCAGAGCAGCGACAAGCCGAGGTCTCGTTGTGGCAGGGCACCGACATCCGCACGCTCCCACCGGATATCCTGTGAGACCTGGACGCGAACGGCGCCGGCGCCAGCGAGATCCTGCTCGAAGCTGGGGTAGATCTCCCCGAGCGCCTGGAGACCACCAGCCAGCAACCCATGCGAGTGCCGATCCTGCGGCGTGCCGGCTCGCGAACCGACGGCCGTCGGCAGATGATCGCGCTCCAGTACGTCGACCTGGCTGAAGTATCGAGCCAGAACTCCCGCCGCTGACAACCCGCCGATACCGGCGCCAACGACCACAGCCCGCTTTCCCAAAAAATGTCCCACGCTGTATGGCTCCCGCCAGGTTACGGCGGCCAGAACACCGTGGGCGTGCTACAGCGGCATTGCCGCCCGCACCAATCGGGCTACGTCTGCAACGTGTCCACCTGTCCATGGTGGAAGCAAGCGCTGGATCGTGTCGATAACCGTCACAGCCACACCGCCGTACTGTCTTAGGGCCCGTGCGCAACAACCGTTCCAAAGTGCTCGCTCGGCAAACTCATGTGGTTGCAGGACCGCGTTCCCAACCCAGGCGCGCGGTTGGGGCGGGTGATCAAGAAGGCATCTCAACCACGAAGGACACGAAGCGCCACGGAGAGGCGGAATTGCCGTGCCAGGTGACGCAGCGCCGGATGACGGGACTGAAGGCCGACCGGGGCAAGCCGCTGGCGGGCGGCTCGATCAAGCCGTCATCCGGCGAATGGTTCCGTCGCTCCGCCGGGTGCCAAGACAGCCCTTCTCCGTGTACCTTCGTGGCGCTTCGTGTTCTCCGTGGTTAGGCCTTATCACGCACGAAACCAGCACTGCGTTGCTCATTCGCGCAAACGATTAACGCCGGCTGGGCCCTCAGGCACACTGAAGCCCGACGGCGCGCCAAGATTGTCCCCCCAGCGCTCGCTTAGGGTCGTGATACCAGCCGGTGGCACGACACCGATTGTGGCGTGCTTCCCTGTGCAAACCAGCGTGTCAGCGGTTGGAATTACCGCCTTGACGCTCATAAGGCTGATCAACCCCGCGATCGTTCCGGTAGTCGCCGCTGTCGCGATCGTCCGGAGCACGGCGATTGGACCGATCGCCGCCTCGATCGGATTTCTGCAGACGTGCCTCGTCCTGGCGGCCGCGCTGATAGCCGCGCTCAAAGGCGTCATGCAGCGCCTGGTCTTGACCCTGATTGCCGGTGGTTAAGCCTTGAAGCAATTGCTGCACATTCGGCCCCTGGGCCGCTGCGGGGCCGGCGAGTGCTAATCCAAGGACAGTGGCGGCTAAAATGCGCGGCATCCTGCTTTTCTCCTAACCAGTTGGCCACAGCGAGTCCGGCTCGCCTGACTGGACTACAACGCCGATGAGGCCATGCCGTTTTGGGGAACCCCACGACATATGTGCAACAATGAACCTTATCGCCTTCCGCACATCGTTTCGTGCAAGCGGCAAACCTGGCCCGCAACCGTCCTGTCTATCCCGAAACCGACAACCGGCCGCTGCAAGCTGCCGTCAGATGCGCGATCCGCCCGCACGCGACCGTCGCGACAGGCCGCGATGTCACGGGATCGGCCAGCACCAGGTCCGCCCGTTTCCCCGCCTCGATTGTGCCGCGATCCGCCAGCCCCGCCGCTCGGGCGGGATTCTCCGCAATCAGCCGCCACGCCGCCGCCAGATCCAACACCCCGCGTTCGGCCAGGACGAACGCCGCCCGCGACATGGCCGGATAGTAGTAATCCGAGGTCAGCACCGAGCAGATCCCCGCCTCCACCAGCCGCGCGGCGGAGGCCCAGCCAAGATGAGACCCGCCGCGCACCACGTTGGGACAACCCATGGCGACAAAATCGCCGGCATCGGCCGCCGCCCGACCGACCGCCTCGGCCATCGGAAACTCGCAAATCCTGGCCCCGCGTTCGCGATACTGCTCTCGCGTGGCGATGCTGTCGTCATCGTGACTCGCCATCGGCAGGCCCGCTGCCCGCGCCGCCGCGGTGATCCGGTCCAGCCCCGCATGCACCGCATCCGCGCGTGCCGAAATGCGATCGGCCATGGCCCGGAAGTCACCGATCCTCATGCCGGCACGGTCGCTGTATTTGGCACCGGCAACCGGATCTCGCAGCTTCTCCAAGATCGCCGGCGTGTGGTCGTTGAAGGCCAGCAGATGCACCCGGCCGGCGGCGATATCGGCGATCGCGGTCTCCAGCGCATCAAGATTGAACGCCTCCCACCGCAGATGCACGCGCATGTCGCAGGTCCAGGACCCTGCCGCCAGAGCGTCCAACAGGGCGCGCCAGGCCGTCAGGCTGCGCAACCCGGGCTCCCACGACAGGGTCACGCCGTGGAAAGCGGTGGTGATGCCGTTGGCCAGCAACTGCGCCTCGGTATCGCGCAGCGCGAGATCGGCGGGAAAATCCACCCCCGGCCGTGGCTGCAACTGGCGCTCGAAAGCGTCGCCGTGCAGATCGACGATCCCCGGCAGCACCAGCAGGCCGGAGGCATCCAGCCGCACACAAGCCGAACCCTGGCCGAGACGGTCGATCAAGCCGCCCCGCAGCAACAAATCGGTGGGCTGCAAGCCATCGGAAGCCAAAAGAACCGTGCCGCCGGTGATACAGAGGTCATGCATGTGTCTGACAGTCCTCAAGGCTCGAAAACGATTTGCACGCGTGGCGTCGGATAGCAGCCGGTGGCGAACTCCACGATCGTCCCGGCGCGATCCACGTTGATGTTTTCGGTGACCAGGATGGGCCGGTTGCGGGCCATCCGCAGCAGGTCAGCCTCGGCCTGGGTCGGCAAGCGCGCCGTCACCCGCGTCTGCTGGCGCAGATAGTCGTCGACACCGACCGCGCGCAACGCCTCGGTGATCCGCGGCGTGGTCCGCAACGCCTCCAACATGCCCTTCAGCCGGACAGCCGGGAAATAGTGACGAGCCAGGCTGACCGGCCGTTCATCGGCGAAGCCCAGGCGTTCCAGCAGCACGACCCGGCCGCCGGCGCGCATGCCAAGCCCCGCGGCGACCCGCTGGTCCGCCGGCATTTCCCGCAACTGCAGCACCTGGCCCGAAGGTTCCTTGTTGTGCTTCCTGATCCACTCGGAGAATCGGGTGCGTGCCTCCACGGCGTAATCCAGCACGTCTTCGGCCACGAAACTGCCGCGCCCTTGCTCCACCCGCACCAACCCGTCGCGCGACAGGTCTTCCAGGGCGCGCCGCACCGTGTGGCGGTTGACGCCAAAGCGCGCCGACAATTCCGCCTCGGTGGGAAGCTGCGCGCCGGGCTTGCTGCCACCCGCGGCGATCGTCTGCCGCAGTTGGTTGGCGATCTGGCGCCACAGCGCGATACCATCCTGGCGCCGCACGGGATGTGTCCGACCGTCATCCACCCGGTTTCCTACATTCATCAAGGTTTCATCCAGGCATACCCGGTTGATTGCGAAAGGGTGGTTGACGATAGACTGACACGGCGATACCTGTCTAGATGTCTACACAACGCCATGTCTCACCAGCATCGGGCCGCCATGACCGACCAAGCGCCGCCGCATCCGGCCACCCCTCCCCGGCCGGCCAGCCCACCTCAACTGGATCGCCGCGGCTGGATGGCGGTCCTGGCCCGCGCCGCTGCCGATGACATCGAGCCGCTGCTGGCGGTCTGCGGCGAACCACCCAGCCATAGCGTCCTGCGCGGGCCCGAAGCGGGCCTCGTCATGGTGCGCGGTCGTATGGGCGGGGGTGGCGCAGCTTTCAATCTGGGGGAGATGACGGTGACGCGCTGCACGGTACGCACCGGAACAGGCCGGATCGGGCACGCCTATGTCGCAGGGCGGGATGCGCGCCAGGCGGAACTCGCCGCGCTGGTCGATGCGATGATGCAGGACCCAGACCGCGCCGAGGAAATCGAAACCCGCGTCATCGCGCCGTTGCAACACAGTCAGGCCGCGCGCCGGGACGACAGAGCGCGCCGCGCAGCGGCGACCCGCGTGCAGTTCTTCGCCATGCAGACGATGCGGACGTAGGGGCGGCGATGAGCGACGAAACCCTGTCCCCGGGCTTCGCCGACCCCGTCGGCGACGCACAATCCTGCTTCCGCGCCGTGCTGGACGCGATGGCGTGTCCCGGTCGCGCGCATGAGGTGCAAGGCGTGGCCGCCCCACCGTCGCTGTGCAACGCGGCCGGTGCCGTCCTGCTGACCCTGGTCGATCATGAAACCCGCCTCTGGCTGGACCCGGCGCTACAAGCCGCGCGCGGCTGGGTGACGTTCCACACCGGAGCGCCGGCCGAACCCGCGTTGAGCCAGGCGATGTTCGTCGTGGCGGCGTCCCTGCCTGACCTGACCGCCATGCCGACCGGAACCGACGAAATCCCCGAGGCATCCGCGACCGTCATCCTGCAGGTCCGTTCGCTGTCATCCGGCGCGCGTTTCGAATTGTCCGGACCCGGCCTGCGGACGCCCGCGACGCTGGCGGTGGACGGGCTGCCCGCCGATTTCGCGGCACTCTGGGCGGAAAACCACGCGTTGTTCCCGCGTGGCGTCGACCTGATCCTATGCGCCGGCAACCACCTCGCTGCCCTGCCGCGCAGCGTCAACGTAGAGCAGGCCTGAGATGGCGTATGTCGCGGTCAAGGGCGGCGAGCAGGCGATCGACAACGCCCATGCCTGGCTGGCGGCGGATCGTCGCGGCGATACCGCCACGCCTTCCCTGTCGATCGCCCAGATCGAGGGTCAGCTCGGGCGAGCCATTGACCGCGTGATGGCGGAGGGCTCGCTGTACGACCGGGAGCTCGCGGCGCTGGCGATCAAGCAGGCGCAGGGCGACCTGATCGAGGCCGCTTTCCTGCTGCGCGCCTATCGTACCACCCTGCCCCGCTTCGCCCATTCGATACCGCTGGAAACCGCCGCGATGCGGATCGAACGCCGCATATCTGCCATCTTCAAAGACCTCCCAGGCGGCCAAATGCTCGGCCCCACCTACGACTACACCCACCGGCTGCTGGATTTCTCGCTGATGCAGCCACAGACGGCGCCGACGCAACCGGACACGGCAGCGCGTCCGGACGACAAGCCGCAAGTCATGCCGCGTGTGCCCGACATCCTCGGCCATGAGGGATTGCTGGAAGCCGACGGTCAGGCCGAGAGCGAACCCGGCGACCTGACGCGTGACCCGCTGAGCTTTCCCGCCGCGCGCGACGTCCGCCTGCAGGCCCTCGCCCGCGGCGACGAAGGCTTTCTGTTGGGCCTTGGCTACTCCACCCAGCGCGGCTACGGCGGTTCGCATCCGTTCGCCGGCGAAATCCGCATGGGCGAGGTGTCGGTCGAGATCGAACCGGCGGAGCTTGGCTTCAGCATCGATATCGGCGATCTGCAGCTGACCGAATGCCAGATGGTCAACCAGTTCAGCGGCTCGAAGACCGTGCCGCCGCAGTTCACCCGCGGCTACGGCCTGGTGTTCGGCTTCGGTGAACGCAAGGCGATGGCGATGGCCCTGGTCGATCGCGCGATGCGGGCCACGGAACTCGGTGAAGATGTGACGGCGCCGGCGCAGGATATAGAATTCGTGCTGTATCACTCGGACAATATCGAGGCGACCGGCTTCGTCGAGCATCTGAAGCTGCCGCACTACGTCGACTTCCAGAGCGAACTGCAAAATGTGCGGCGGATGCGGGCCGAGGCGGCTGCGCAGCCGGCGCCCGAGGCAGCGAAGGCAGCGGAATGAAAGGTTACAACTTCGCCTATCTGGACGAGCAGACGAAACGGATGATCCGGCGCAGCCTGTTGAAGGCGGTGGCGATACCCGGCCACCAGGTGCCGTTCGGCTCGCGTGAGATGCCGCTGCCGTACGGCTGGGGCACCGGCGGCATCCAGATTACAGCTTCGCTACTTGGCGTAAACGATACGCTCAAAGTAATTGATCAGGGCGCCGACGACACGACCAACGCAGTATCGATACGTCGTTTCTTCGCAAACACGGCCGGCGTTCGCACGACGACCTCGACGGCGGCGGCGACAGTCATCCAGACCCGCCACCGCATTCCGGAAAAGCCTTTGCACGACGGCCAAATTATCGTTTACCAAGTGCCGCAACCGGAACCGCTATCCCGGCTGGAGCCGAGCCGCGTGGAGACTCGACGGATGCATGGTTTGGCGGATTATGGGTTGATGCATGTGAAACTATACGAGGATATTTCGCGCTACGGTCAAATATCTATCAGCTACGATTACCCGGTGATGGTCGGCGAACGTTACTTGATGTCACCAAGCCCTATCCCGGCCTTCGACAATCCCAAGATGGACATGATGCCGGCGCTGCAGCTGTTCGGCGCCGGGCGGGAAAAGCGCATCTACGCCATCCCGCCCTGGACCCGCGTCAGATCGCTCGACTTCGAGGATCATCCGTTCCGCGCTATCAACGCACCGCACCCCTGCGCCATGTGCGGCGCGACCGATGCCTACCTGGATGAGATCGTCACCGACAATCGCGACGGCCGGCTGTTCGTCTGCTCCGACACCGATCATTGCGCCGAGCGGCGAGCGGCCGGGCATGTCGGGGCTGAGGGCGTGCGGCAGGCCGCGGAATGAGCGAACCGACCCTTCTGTCCGGTCGTGGCCTCGGCCTCTCCTTCGGCGCCATTACGGCCTTGGCGGAGGTGGACGTCGATCTGTGGCCCGGCGAGATGCTGGCGATCGTCGGCGAGTCCGGATCGGGCAAGACCACGTTGCTGAATGTCCTGTCGGGCCGGACCAACCCCGATTGCGGTGTCGTCTGGTACCGTGATCCGGCCGAACGCCTGCACGACGTGCATGCCATGCCGGCGCCGGCGCTGCGCACCCTGCACCGCTCCGACTGGGGTTTTGTGCACCAGGACCCGCGGCAGAACCTGCGCATGGGTGTCAGCGCCGGCGGCAACGTGGGTGAGCGTCTGATGGCCCAGGGTGCCAGGCACTACCAGCAGATCCGCGCCACCGCGCTGGACTGGCTGGCGCAGGTGGAGATCGACGCCGACCGCATCGACCATCTGCCACGCACCTTCTCGGGCGGCATGCTGCAGCGCCTGCAGATCGCCCGCACCCTGGTCACGCATCCACGTCTTGTCTTCATGGATGAACCGACCGGCGGCCTTGACGTTTCGGTACAGGCCCGCCTGCTCGACCTGATCCGGTCGCTGGTCGCCCGCCTCAACATCGCGGTCGTTCTTGTGACCCACGACATCGCGGTGGCTCGCCTGCTGGCGCACCGGATCGCAGTGATGCAACGGGGGCGGATCGTCGAGACCGGGCTGACCGACCAGGTGCTGGACGACCCGCGTCACCCTTACACGCAGTTGCTCGTCAGCTCGGTCTTGAATGCATGAGTATGCAAATAAAACAGTTACTTGCCAGCGCTCGCGGCGAACTATATAACGACCGGCACCAGAGGGTGTTGCTGCACCCCCCGGCCCCGGTAGGTTAGAGGCGGATCGTGACCTTGATCCACCGCTTTCCCCACCGGATGACCAAGATGACCTCGATTGTCATACTTAATCTCCGATGGCGGCGTTGCCCTGGCAACAGGGCAACACGCTCGGTTTTCCCCAAGGCAAGCCGCGACCGCGCCAACTTCGGTGCAGTTTCGTTCACGAGAACTCTTCAGGCGGCAGGGAAAATACATTCGCGTTCAGGACATTGCCGTAACGGCCTGAACCAACGCCAAAACCATGAAGACTTCGTTACTGAAGGTCGCTTTTCATGACCGTCATGCTGCGCACCCGGGCGCTGGCGAAGAGCTTCACCTTGCACCTGCGCGGCGGCTTGCGAATGCCGGTGCTGGCCGGCATCGACCTGCAGGTCCATGCCGGCGAATGCGTCGTGCTGTCCGGTCCGTCCGGCGCCGGCAAATCGACCTTGATGCGCAGCCTGTACGGCAATTACCGCGCCGACAGTGGCGCCATCCAGCTGCGCCATCGCGGCGAGATGATCGACATCGCCTCCGCTGATCCGCGCGCAATCCTGGCGGTGCGACAGGAGACGCTGGGCTATGTCAGCCAGTTCCTGCGCGTCGTGCCCCGCGTGTCCGCCGTGGACGTGGTGGCCGAGGTCCTGCTGACGCGCGGCATCGACCCGTCCCAGGCGCTTCACCAGGCGCGGACACTGCTGCAGCGCCTGAATATCCCGGCGCGTCTGCATGCCATCCCGCCGGCCACCTTCTCCGGCGGTGAGCAGCAGCGGGTCAACCTGGCGCGCGGCTTCATCGCCGGCCATCCGATCCTGCTGCTGGACGAACCGACCGCCTCGCTCGATGCCGAGAACCGGTCCGTCGTGGTCGCCATGGTGCGAGAGGCAAAAGCCAGCGGGACAGCGATCATTGCGATATGCCATGATGTCGATGTCCGCGAGGCGATCGCCGATCGGCTGTTCACGATGACCCCGTTCCAGGATGCCGCATGACGTCTTCAAAGACGAGCCAGGACACGATTCTGACCAACGCCATCCTGGTGCTGCCCGATCAGACGCTGGCCGGATCCATCGTGCTGCGCGGCACCTCGATTGTTGCAATCGACCCCGCCCGGTCACACGCCGCCGGGGCGATCGACCTCGGCGGCGACTACCTGATCCCCGGGGTCGTCGATCTGCACACCGACAACTTGGAGCGTCAGGTGCAGCCGCGCAGCCTGGCGCGCTGGCCGTCCCGCTCCGCCATGGTGGCGCACGACGCACAATGCGCCGCCGCCGGCGTCACCACGGTGCTGGACGCGCTCTGCCTGGGCGATCTTGGCTTCGATATGGAGCGCATCCGCACCTTCCAGGACGGCATTGTCGATCTGGACGCGCTGACCGAGGCCGGGCTGCTGAAATCCGACCATTTCCTGCATCTGCGCTGCGAGATCCCGGCGCGCGACATGCTGGCGCTGTTCGATCCGGTCGCCGATCACCCCCTGATTCGCATGATCAGCCTGATGGACCACAGCCCCGGCGTCGGCCAGTACGCCAATCTGGAATTTTACCGCGACCTGCGCCGGCGTGGCGGGCTGGACGAGGAAACCATCGAACGCCGTATTGAAGAGCTGCAAGAACAACGCCTTCGCCTGCGCGGCCCGAACCGCCGCGCGCTGCTGGACCGGGTACGCGGCACGACCATCACATTGGCCAGCCACGACGACCGGACTGCCGAGGAAATTGCCGAAAATGCCGCCGACGGCATTCGCGTCAGCGAGTTTCCGGTAACGATGCAAGCCGCCATGGCGGCCAAGCAGGCAGGGATGCAGGTCATCGCCGGCGCCCCGAACATCGTTCGCGGCGGCTCGCATTCAGGCAACGTGTCGGCCGCCGACCTGCTGCGGGCGGGGGCGGTGGATGCCTTCGCCTCCGACTACGTGCCGCCAAGCCTGATCGAAGCCGCGTTCCAGATCGCGCGGGAAGTCCAGATCGACCTGCCGGCCGCGATCGCGATGATCTCCGACCATCCTGCCCGAATGGCCGGCCTGCCCGATCGCGGCCGGCTGCAGCCTGGCCTGCGCGCCGACCTGGTCCGCGTCCGTCTGCACGAAACCTTGCCGATCGTGCGCCAGGTCTGGCGGGCGGGGGAACGAGTCATCTGATGGCGCCGGCCCCAGGCGGTGCCGCCGGGGAGGCGCGGATTGCGATCTACTATGCGCCGCTGCCCGACGATGCGCTGGCCACCGCCGGCAACGCCTGGCTGGGCCGCGATCCGCGGACTGGCGCGCCCGCCGCCCAACCGGCTGTGGATGGGATCGAAGAGATCACCGCGGAGCCTCGCCGCTATGGCTTCCACGCGACGCTCAAGCCGCCGATGCGGCTGGCGGCCGGCCGCACCTGGGCCGAACTGATGACGGCGGTCCGCGCCATGGCGGCAGGCGTTGCACCGTTCGAGCTTCCGAGGCTCGCGGTCCACGATCTGCACGGCTTCCTGGCGCTGCGCGAAACCACGCCCTGCCCGGCCCTGCAGGCACTCGCCGATGTCTGCGTGGAACAGCTCGACCCGTTCCGTGCCCCACCGTCCGAGGCCGAACTGGCGCGACGAAGGACATCCCGCCTATCGGCGGACCAGGATGCGATGCTGCGGCGCTGGGGCTATCCCTACGTCTTCACCACCTGGTTCTTCCACCTGACGCTGACCCGCCGCTTGTCGGAGCCCGAGAAGGTCGTGTTCCAGCCGGCCGCTGCAGCATATTTCGCGCCAGCGTTGAAAATCTCCCGTCAGATCAGCGATCTATGCGTCTTCACCCAGCTTGCGCCGGAGGCGCCGTTCACTATCGCCGAGCGGGTGCAACTGCGCGGGTAATATTGGTTTGGCGATGGGTGCGCAATAAACGCGGGTCCGTCTTGCCCGCTACCTTCATGTCTATGCAGCTTCTTCGTCTATGCAGCTTCTTCTGGCAGAGGTCGGGGACGGCCTTCATCGTCGATGGCCACGAAGGTAAAGATGCCCTCGGTGACCTTCTCCGGCGCCTTGCCCCGGCCGCGGCCGCGCGCCCAGGTCTCGACCTTGACGACCACGGAGCTATCGCCGGTCTTCTCCAGCGAGCAGTAGCAACTTACCTCGTCGCCGACTGCCACAGGGCGCAGAAAGCGCATCGCCTCGATGGCAATCGTCGCCACCCGTCCGCCCGCTCTCTCCGCGGCAAAGCTGCCGCAGGCCAGGTCCATCTGCGACAGGGTCCAGCCGCCAAAGACGCTACCGCCTGCATTGGCGTCCGCCGGCATGGCGATCGTCCTTAACTGCGGCCCGCCGGAATGCTCGGGGAGCTGGTCCGACATTTTCGTATCTCCACATGCCAGCCGGCATTGTCGGTGACCGGCTGTCGGTTAACCACGCCGAACCTATCGCGTTCCATTGGTATGCAATCAGGTTGACATCCCTTTGGGTGCGGCAATGAAGCGATTGGCACCCTCAGCCGCCGAGGCATCGTTCAGCACCGTGACTGACGCAACCTGGCCTGGTATCGCGACGGTACGCGTCAGGCGCTTCGCCACATCGGCCGCCGTCTCCCGCCCGCGTTCGGCAAGGCGCTGCGCCAAAATCGCCGCGGGGGCGGTCACCTCGATCACGCTACTGGAAAAGCGAGACGCCGCCTCGGCGATGATGCCCCGCGACACGTTGGCGAGCACCACGGTTCCCCGCGCGAGATCCTCGACGATGGCCGCCGGAATGCCGTAGCTGAGGCCGTGCGCCTGCCAACGAAGGGCGAATTCACGGCCGGCGAATTCAAGCTCCGAGACCGTTTCATGCGCCTCCCCTCCGGCCTCGGCCGGGCGCGTGATCACCCGCCGCACGAAGCGGAACCGCCTATCATCGCATAACCTCTGCCGGACCAGGTTCAGCAGCGTGTCCTTGCCCGCTCCACTCGGTCCCACAACCAGCACCAGCATCGAGTTCGGCTCCTCCCCCGCCATTGACCACGCGCAACCTGTCGGTAGCCTGCCGCCCGATCAACCCCGACAGGAGCGCGCCGCATGTTCACCACGCGACCGGAAATCGCCGGCACCTTCGGCGTCGTCGCCAGCACCCACTGGCTGGCGAGCCAGGTCGGCATGGCGGTGCTGGAACGTGGCGGCAACGCCTTCGATGCCGCGGTCGCGGCGGGCTTCACCCTGCATGTCGCGGAACCGCATCTGAACGGTCCGGGCGGCGATGCGCCGATCATCCTGCACAGCGCTGCCAGCCGCCGCCAGCACGTGATCTGCGGCCAGGGCGTTTCCCCCGCCGCCGCCGACATCCAGGCCTTCGAGCGTCTCGGCCTGGACCTGATCCCCGGCACCGGCCTGCTGCCGGCCGTCGTGCCGGGCGCCTTCGACGCCTGGTGCCTGCTGCTGCGCGACTGGGGCACGTGGGAGCTGCCGGAGGTGCTGTCTTTCGCCATCGGCTACGCGCGCAACGGCATTCACATCGTGCCGCGTATCAGCGCCACCATCGCCGGCATGCAGCCGCTGTTCGAGCAAGCCTGGCCGAGTTCCGCCGCCGTCTTCCTGCCGCACGGCCGGGTGCCGGCGCCAGGCAGCCTGTTCGCCCGCCCGGCATTGGCCGACACCTATGAGCGGGTCTGCCGCGAAGCCCTGGGCGCGTCCAGGGAAGCCCGCATCGAGGCGGCACGCCATGCCTGGTACCGCGGTTTCGTCGCCGCGGCGGTCGACCGTTTCTTCCGTGACACGGACGTGCTGGACACCTCGGGCCGGCGGCATCGCGGCCTGCTCAGCGCCGATGATTTCGCCCGCTGGTCGGCAACGATCGAGGACCCGATCGCCTACGACTACCACGGCCATACCGTGCTGAAATGCGGACCATGGAGCCAAGGCCCGGTGTTCCTGCAGCAACTCGCGCTGCTGCAGGGCGACGACATCGGTTCGCTAGATCCCACGGGCGCGTCGTTCGTGCATCGCGTGACCGAGGCCGCCAAGCTGGCCTATGCCGACCGCGAAGCCTACTATGGTGATCCCAGTTTCGTTACTGTCCCGCTCGATGCCCTTCTATCCAACACTTACAATACCTCTCGGCGTGCGCTGATCGGACACACCGCCTCGCTGGCCCTGCGCCCCGGCACCGTTCCCGGTTACACGCCAATCGTCGACCACGATGCCGCCGCGCGTGTGTCGCTGCTGAACGCCAACGCGGCCGGCAGCGGTGAACCAACCCTGGCTCGCCTCGGCGCCAGCGGAGGCGACACCTGCCATGTCGACGTGATCGACCGCTTCGGCAACATGGTCAGCGCCACGCCCTCGGCCGGCTGGCTGCAATCCTCTCCCGTCATCCCCGAGCTCGGCTTTCCGATGGGCACCCGCGGCCAGATGTTCTGGCTGCGGCCGGGTCTGCCCAACAGCCTGCAGCCAGGCAAGCGCCCACGCACCACGCTGTCGCCCAGTTTCGCCTTGCGCGACGGCACCCCCTGGATGGCGTTCGGCACGCCGGGCGGGGAGCAGCAGGACCAGTGGTCGCTGATCTTCTTCCTGCGCATGGTGCACCATGCCATGGGCATCCAGCAGGCGATCGACGCGCCGTCCTTCCACAGCGAGCACTGGCCGTCCAGCTTCTGGCCGCGCGTCGCGCGCCCCGGCAAGCTGGTGCTGGAAGGCCGCTTCGACGACGCGGTGCTGACTGACCTGCTGGCGCGCGGCCATGATGCCAGCAAGGGCGAGGACTGGAGCGAGGGCCGCCTGTCCGGCGCCAGACGGGAGCCGGACGGACAACTCTATGCCGGCGCCAATCCGCGCGGCATGCAAGGCTACGCGGTGGGCCGGTGATGCGATCGCTCCAGCAGCCCGGCCCGGAGCATCCCAGCCGGATCGACAGTATCCTGGGTCACGCGCGCAGGCTGAATTTCACGCTGGCAGCCGGTGCGACCTTGAACGAGGCGCTGACCACCCCGCTGATCGCCGCCGGTTTCCAGTCCGCCGCCATCACCTTCAAGGCAGCCGCCTTGAACCCATTTCGCTACGTCATGCCGGCGCCGGCCGATGATGCCGCCCATGTCGCCTACTTCAGCGCCCCCCGCGCGCCGGCCGGAACCAGCCACATCGAGCAAGCCAATGCCAGCTTCGGCTGGGCCGACGGCAAGCCCTCGGTGCACTGCCACGCGGTATGGCGGGAGCCCGATGGCAGCCGCCGGGGCGGGCACATCCTGCCGCTCGAAACCCGCCTTGCTGAACCGGCCGAAGCCGTCGCCTGGGGCTTCGACACAATCCGTGTCGCGGCCGTGGCGGACGCCGAGACGAATTTCACCCTGTTCCAGCCGGCAGGCACGTCGACCCCGGGCGGCCGCGCCGTCCTCGCGCGGGTCAAACCGAACCAGGACCTGCTGACAGCCATCGAGACAACGGCCGAGGCACACGGCATCACCGACGCCGTCATGCGCGGCAGCCTGGGCAGCCTGATCGGCGCCCGGTTCACCAGCGGCGGCGTGGTCCACGACCATGCGACGGAAGTCCTGGTGCGCCACGGCATCCTGCATGGCGGCAAGGCTGCCCTGGACGTGCTGGCCGTCGACATGACAGGCCAGGTGCATGAAGGCTGGCTGGAACGTGGACAGAACCCGGTCTGCATCACCTTCGACCTGGTCCTGGACGCTGCTGCACCGCCCGGATGACGGCGACAGACGCAAATTGGATTGCTGAGACGGCCGAGGTCAGGTTCGTCGCCAGGAACCGCACGCTCTCAAACCTCGGAGCGGTCGATGGCGGATGCTGACGCATTAGACTGCTAAATGTAGCGGCGCACAATGATGAACGGCCGGACGCGCAATAAAAGCCGGTTTCCGGCGCATATTATCTGAGACGGAAGCAGGCGTCCGACGCACAATCGTTGAGAGACGACGCACGTTCGGTAAGACGGACGCGCAATAGATGACCGGCGGCGCACGCGGCCGGGATTCGCCAGAACGCGGCGCGGGCGTAGCTTTACGCGGTCATTTTGCTCCAATAGGGTCGAGACCTTGGGATGCCGTCGGCCCAGAATGCCGCAAGCGACCCTATTGAGACGTGGAAGGTGTCTCATGCCAGCGCCTTGCTAGAGTTTACCTCAACGGAGCTATGACTGCATGAGGGGAAAGCGGAAGTTCGGAGCGGGATAGCCACCGAGCGCCGGGCCGGGTTTCCCGCTCCATGTTCGTTTGCGGAAACGCAAATCGTCATCTGCGACCCAGCAACAGACGCTCACGTCCCCCATCAGCCGCGAGTGGTGAAGCCAAGCAAGTCACCCGTGGATGCGGACAGCCGCGCCGCCTTGTAAGGTGCATAGTCTGCATCCGAGATGAACGCGTCGATCGCCTCAATCGAAGGGAAGGTGAACAGGACGATGCCGTCGGGATCAGGACCATCGCCCTCGTAACGCTTTATGCGTTCCGACACCGCAAGATACTCCCCGCCATGCCTATGCACGATCCTCGGCACGTTCGCGCTGTATTCGGCCACCCACGAGAGATCATGGGCCTTCATCATAGCGAGGAGATACGATGCCATCTCATTTGCTCCTGTGGCTGCCAATCGCTGCACGACGCGGCTTTCGGCTTTTCGGACATTCGCAGACCAAAATCCGGCTGCGTAGCGGGCGCTACATAGCATTCTGGCGTAGCGTGCGCTACAGTGATGTTCGTGAGCACACCTGCCGACCGCCGCGACGCCGCCCTCGATCTCATGGCCGATCACGTTCTGCGGGAGGGGCTCGCGGCCGCGACGCTGCGGCCGTTGGCCGCCGCTGCCGGAACTAGCGACCGGATGCTGCTCTACTACTTCGCCCACAAGGACGAACTGCTCACTGCCATACTGGACAGGATCGCCACCCGACTGGTCCGTCAACTCGACGCCGCAATTCCCATCGGATCTCGGCGCTCCTTTGCTGTTCTGCTAAAACAGGTTTGGACGATCCTCGGCTCGGAAAGTCACAGGCCCTATATGAACATTTGGCTCGATCTGGCGTCGGGTGCGGCGCGCGGCCTGCAACCGCACCGCAATGTGGCCGGAGCGATTGCGGATGGATATCTGGCATGGGTAACCAGTCGTCTAGAGCCCCGGCTTGACGGCGCGCCTGCTGTTTCGGCGCCGCTCTTCCTCGCTGCGATCGAAGGCCTGTACCTGCTCAACGCCATCGGCCGGCCCGCTATCGCACAAGCAGGCATGATTGAGCTTTTGGCGAGCGTCCCGGCTGCCTGAGGCAGTAGGCGCTCGACGCATCGCTACCGGCAACAACTGCCATTCACCGGCCCAGATCTATCTGCCCTTTCCCGCCGAATCATATCAAGAAGGCGGGAAGATACACCGCGGAGTTTTCGCCGCCGAGCGGTTACGTCGGGAGGCTCTGAGCGACCTCGAGCCACCTATCTATGATCACTCGCCTACTTGGCGACCGTTCTGCCCAGCGGTGTGTAACGTCGAGGGTAACCGGACCATCGCCTCAGTATGTATCCCGGAAACGGTCCTTTTCGGACACCCATTGCCGCCGCCAGATACAGCCACGAAAATCTGCAAAGTGTCGACAGCAGCGGGTCATCTAAGCCTCCGAAATGCATTTTCGGTTCCGCTGCTGCTACCGGACCCCCAGGAACCGCGCGCTCTCAATAGCTCAGATGGGTCGATGGCGGACGCTGACGCAGTAAGCTGCTAAACCTGCGCCATGGTCCAGCCAACGCACATCCCGCATCCCGAGGCGAATGCCCTGGCGGCTCAGGCCTGGGCTGACGTCCGCGAGCTTCTGGACCTTCAACTCTCTCCGCTGGGGCTTCGTGCGATCGAGGCGCTGTCACCCAAGCCAGGCGAGGTGATCGCCGACATCGGCTGCGGCGCCGGCCAGACGGTGTCGCAGCTCGCACAACTGGTAGGACCCGGCGGTCAGGTCATCGGCGTCGATATCGCCCCGCTGCTGTTGAGCCTGGCGCGCCAACGGACCGAGGGGTTGAGCCAGGTCCGCTTCATCGCGTGCGACGCCCTGCGGCTCGATCTGCCGAAACAAAGCATCGACGGGCTCTTTTCCCGCTTTGGCGTAATGGCGTTTGCCGATCCGATCGCCGCATTCTCAAACTTTCGCCGCATGATGAAGCCGTCGGGCAGGCTGGCGTTCGTCTGTTGGCGTTCGCTGAATGAGAACGAGCTGGATCACCTGCCCCTCCGGGCGGCGGGTCTCGAAGCCATGCTCGACCCAACACCTTTCAGTTTCGAGGACCCGCACCGCCTGCGGGCCATCCTGCGGACGGCCGGATTTCAGCAAATCGACATCCGGGCGTACGACAAGCCAGTTTCCAGCGGCGACCTGGACGCGATGGCCGCCGTGCTTCTGAGGGTCGGTCCGCTCGGCAAGGTTCTACGCGAGAACCCTGAACTGCGCCCCAAAGCCGAGCCCCGCCTGCGCGCGGCTCTCGGCGTAAGAGGCGCTCCGCATGTCGCGCTCATGGCGGCGACGTGGATCGTTACGGCGCGAGCCTAAAAGGTTCGTAGCGCAGCCATTCGATTATGTGGGAGGTTTCGAGGCTTTTACTCTGGCTGCATGGGCAAGGCAAATATGTTCATTCCGGAACGGTCGTCCTGGAGCCCAGGTACCGGCGATCGCTGCGCGCGAAGTTCTCGATTGACTCGATCTTTGCGCAGACTGGGGCGCTGTTGACTGTTATGTGGTGACAATCGAGCCGAACAAAACGCGGTGTTACACATGAGATGCCGATAGTCTCTAGTGTCCTGCCCCTGAAATGCCCACCAATTTCAGGGGGCAGGACACTGAAAAAAAGAGCTAGTGTCCCGGAAATGCTCTACCGCATTTCCAATTCGGGACACTAGGTCAGACTCAATTACAGGGTATCGCCGATAAAGGGAGCGCGCCCCCGTGTTCAGATTGGCCCAAGAAACAAGAGAGACGGAAAGAAACATCATGAGCAAGAGCGAGTCTCAGGCAGGAAAATCTCCATCTCAGATGATAGACGAGAGGATCAGGGAGCTGGGCGACTGGCGGGGCAAGATGCTCTCCCAGCTCCGCGCATTGATCAAGCAAGCCGATCCCGAGGTGGTCGAGGAGTGGAAGTGGAGAGGGGTTCCGGTGTGGTCTCACAACGGATTGATCTGCACTGGCGAGACCTACAAGAACGTCGTAAAGATGACCTTTGCCAAGGGGGCCACACTTGACGACCCATCAGGCCTCTTCAATTCCAGCCTCGATGGCAACGTCAGGCGTGCCATCGACTTCCACGAGGGCGAGAAGATTGACGAAGAGGCATTGAAGGCTGTTATTCGCGCGGCCGTGACGCTGAATGCGTCCCGCGCCCACGGCTGACGGTGGGAGAGAAAGGCGAATGCCTGAGCAGGTCGACGCGGTCCCGCGAGACGGGAACAACCTGCTGCCATGCCTATTCGCGCTGTTTGATGCGCTGGCGACGGTTGCTCGCCAGATGCATCCCCGCTTGCTGGCCCCACTGGCGGCCACCTTGGCCGATCCGTATCAGGCGCTCCACGCCGCGGTTTACAAGCTGGACCAAGCCACTGGGCCTGACGCCTCCATACCGTCTCAACATCAACATGCGTGGCCGCGGCTCCGGCCGGCGTGCTGCTTTGCATTGCAAGCCTGCGACGAATTGCGTGCGGCTGTGGACGCGGACAACCCCACACGGGGAGCCTACCGGGCCATGCGGCAATACAGTCGCGCGCAGGAGGCGTTGGCCGATCTAGCGGAAACGATGCCGGCTGTGGGCCGGTACCTGCTGGAGCCGGACCGGCGCGACGATCCGGCGCTGCTGGAACGCTTGACGGCGCCAGCAAGCCCCGATAGCGGCGTCTTCCACTTCAGCAACGAAACGACTGAACGCGGCGGTTTCCCCGTCTAGCCGCGATCTGCATGGGATGTCCGAAGGATGTGGCGACAGCCGGGCTGGATTTGAGTTGACGATTGGCGCGGATGCTGATCCAGCGGTTATGCTGCTGCGCTGGTGACTTTAGCGGATGTGCTGGCTGTCCAGTTCCAGGGCAACAGCGTATGCAGTTCATTCCGCTTTGTGCGCCCTGACACAACGCGTTCCAGAACGTCGGCCAGGTATGCCATTGGATTGACGCCGTTCAGCTTTGCCGTCTGGATCAGGGTCATGGCAATTGCCCAATGACGAGCCCCGGAATCATTGCCCGCAAACAACGCATTTTTGCGCGTGAGCGTATTTGGCCGGATTGCGCGCTCAACCACATTGGTATCCATCTCGACAGGCCGTCGTCGAGGAAGATCACAAGCCCCGGCCAATGTCGGATCGCATAGCGCATGGCCTTGGCCAAGTCCGATACCGCCGAGACGCGCCCAATATGATCCTGCAACCAGACATGCAGAGCATCGACAATAGGGCGGCTTCGCTCCTGGCGAACGTGTCGTCGGTGTTCTGCGGGGTGCCCACGGATCTCGGCTTCGATGGCGTAGAGTTCACCAACTTTCGCCAGCACCCAGGCGGCGAGCGGTGACTTCGTTGAGACATGGAACTCGTAGAAGGCGCGCCTCATGTGCGCCCAACAGAATGCCAGCGTCACAGAACTGTCCGGCCGGTCCAAGGCCAGTCGTTTGAAGCCGGTATAGCCATCGACCTGAAGCACGCCATGGAACGCGGCCAGGTGCTCGGCCGGGCGGCTGCCCTTGCGGTCCTCGGTGTAGACATAGGCGGCCATTGGGTGAGTGGGTCCGGCCCACGGCCGGTCGTCGACCGCATAGCACCACAGCCGCCCGGTCTTGGTCCGACCGCGACCCGGATCGAGCACCGGCAGGGTGGTATCATCGGCAAACAGCTTGGGGCACGACAATGCCGTGCTGGCCAGCAGGTCATACAGCGGCGTCAGCCACCAGCAGGCACGGCCCACCCAGTTGCTGAGCGTCGAGCGGTCCAGCACGACGCCCTGGCGCGCCAGCATCTGCGACTGGCGATACAGCGGCAGGCTGTCGCAGAACTTGCTGACCAGCACATGGGCGAGCATCGCCTCGGTGCCATGCCGTTGTGATTGGCCGCTCCGGCGCCGGGGCGACCACGACGGCACCTTCGCAGGTCCGGCAGGCATAACGCGGACGGCGGATGACCCGCACGCGCAGTTGCGCGGGCACGATGTCGAGTTGCTCACTCCGCAGTTCACCGATCGCATGCATCGCACCGCCACAGCAGGGACAGTCGCGGTGTTCAACGTCGATCACCACGTCATAGCGCGGCAGGTGGGCCGGAAGCGCACCGTGGTTGCGGTTGGGACGCGCTTCACGCCGCTGGCGTTGCGTGTCCCCGGCCGCCTCCGCAGCCTCCCGCGCGGCCTCGTTCGCAGCCACCGCCTGCTCCAGGTCCTCCAGTCCCAACTGCAACTGCTCCGCGCTCAATTGCTCAGAGCGACGCCCGAACTGATGGCGTAACAGACGCTGGATCAGCAGCCGCAGCTTATCGTTTTCTGCCTGATAGTCTTGCACCACTCCCTGCAAACTCGTCTGCTGCTGTTCGGCCGCAGCAACCAATTCGCGCAGCATCTGCTGCAACGTTGCAGGATCGTCGGGCAGCATGGAGAGATCGATGTGCACGCCCGCATCATGATCAACACTGGCGAATCGGCGCCAATGACTTCGGCGTGATCAGCCCGCCAGTTTCGGTCTGCGCCGCGCTACAGGCGCTCGCCATTCGCAGCCATCGAGCAGCGCGGTCAATTGAGATGGGGTCAAGGCAATCCGTCCGCTCGAGGTGGTCGAGGGCCAGACGAATTGGCCCTGTTCCAGCTTCTTTGTCAGCAGGCACAGGCCGATACCGTCATGCCACAGCAGCTTGATCAGCCCGGCGCGACGACCACGAAAGGCATAGAGCGCACCGCTGAACGGATCCTCGGCCAGTCCTTGCTGCACCAGCATCGCCAAGCCTGCCATACCCTTGCGCATGTCGGTCACGCCGCAGGCCAGATAGACACGCACACAGGTGGTAGGGCAATCATCGTTCGGCCAGGGCCTCAAGCACACGACGCAGTGCTCGTCCGTCCACATGGGCATCCACGCGCAGGCTGACACCACTCGTCAGCACAATCTCGATCACCCCCGACGAAGGCGACAGCGCTCCCGGAGCCGCCGCCTTCAGTCCAGGGCGTTGTGGATCCGAAGCCTCTGGGTGTTGCCGCGCAGGCATCGTATCGACCTGGGCAAAGCCGGGTGCCGCGCGAGACAGCACGGTCATTGGACCGCTCAGCAGGTGCTGGCGCCAAGTGTAAAGCTGTCCGCTGCTGATGCCATGCTTACGCACCACTTCAGTCGGGGTCAGATCCGGACCAAAGCTTTCGGCCACTATCGCGCGCTTCTGCTCCGGCGTCCAAACCCGACGTCGCTCGCCCCGCGTGATCACCTCGATACGCTGACTGCGACTACTCTTATGACTTATCTTATGAGCGTCCTCAGGGTGGACAGGGGCACAGCAGGGGTCAGCGGCGGTGGCGTTTCCATGACCAAACACCATCACAGCGCCTCTAACCAACGCAATGTGTCACCGCCGAGATGTCCCTTTCCCCACACGCCGCCCGCACGCTACGCCCCTCCGCACTCATGCTCGGCATCAGGCATTGTCCAGGATTCTATTGTACAAAGGTTTGTAGTGGTGTAGACCCGTCCCCGCGCGTCGCCCGCAGGGCATCCCCGCGGGATTCCTATCAAGCAGATAAATACGGGATCTCCGGCTCGAGAATTCTGAACCGCCTCAATCTCGGCATACGCCACTTGATAGCCACCATTCGCGAACCGAACAGCAGATCCCGAACCGGTAACGAACGGGCCGTTTGGACCATCTCGCAGCCGCTGCTCCACCGCTGCAATCTTGGTGCGCACGCAACTACCCTCTTGAGTAGGCAGCGGCTGGGCGCTCGCGGCAACTGACCAAACTAGGCTCACCCCGGCGAGCATGGCTCCCCATAAACTCGCACGCATACAATCGACCCTTCTTCGGTTATCGAGCCCGTGTCGTCTGCCGCGCCAACCAGTAGACTACCAGGCTAAAGCTCCCGCAACCCTGAACCCACACAGGCGCGCGACCGGGCTCTGTTGCATTGAGCGCATTGCCGGCATGCGGCATCAACCGAACGGTCCAGGCAGTAACGTCAAAAACGTTTGCCACGGATTTCGCTGCAGAGGCATCCTATTGGCTGGCATTGTGAGAACCTGGTACACCTCGCCGGAAGTCCCAACCTGCTTGAGCATCTCATGCCACTAAGGGCTTGCCTTTCATGGTCCAGCGGAACGGCTTTGCCATAGTGGCATTGAAATGGGCGATGAAGCTTTCGATCCTTTGCTGCAGATGCCCGTTGGAGGTGAAGTTGCCACGGCGGAGCAGCTTGCGAACCAGGATCGAGAACCAGATTTCGATCTGGTTGATCCAAGAGGCGTGCTTGGGTGTGAAGTGGAAGGTGATGCGGTGAGTGGCATCGCGCAGGAACGCCTCGCGTGTCGGCATTGACATCAGGATGCCGGATTTCCGCTTCTCCCCGAGGTCCTGGTTGATGCCGCAGAGGTCCGCCACGAGGCGGGTGACGGCTTCGGACATGTGGGTGTTGAGGTTGTCGCACACCACCCGCCATGGCGCTGTCGGCGCCGAGGCGAACAAGTCCGCCAGGAAGGACACGAAGTCTGCTTCGGTTCGGGTTTCCCCGATCGTGCCGCGGACTTTGCCAGTGGCGACATCGAACGCGGCGATCAGGGTCTTCGTGCCATGCCGGATGTACTCGAACTCCCGCCGTTCGACGTGGCCAGACTTCATTGGCAGGCTCTTGGCGGCGCGTTCCAGTGCTTGGATGCCGGTCATCTCGTCGATCGAGACCGTCTGCACCCCGTGCGCGGCGGCGGTGGGGGCGGCCTGATACACCGCGCAGATATCGGCACACTTGCTGTCAAAGTCGGGATCAGGCTTGCGCGTCAGCCAGTAACGATTGCGGTGCGGCTTGAGATCGGCCTCTTTTTTAAAAACCGCCCGACAGAGCCGTGCGAGATGCTGTTGACGATGCCCCGGGCCACCGATTGTCGGGCCAGTTCGCTTTGGCTCCACTGACTGATCGGGACATCAAGCGTCTCAGGGTCCTCGCAGGCCAGGGCCATGATCTGGCAGATCGCCTCCGGCGTGAACATCGCCGGCGCACCGCAGCGGGGTGCGTCGCTCAGACGCGCCGCCACCCCGGCGGATGGCGCCGCATCCCGCCATCGGCGGCGCCAGTGACCGGCCGTCTTGCGCCAAATCCCCAACTGCCGCGCTGTCTCGGCAATTCCCACGCCGGCTGCCGCCAATAAGACTATCCGCGCGCGTTCCGCCAGTTTCTGTGGCGCTGAATGCGCCCGCACCAGATCGTTCAGTTCGCGGTCTTGCTCAGGCGAAAGCTGCACCGGTGACGCCTTGTGAGCCGGCACGATTTTCTCCACATCAGGTCGAGAGGATTAACTCGCATCATGGCTCGATTCACGCCTATGGCTGAACGTGCCACAACCTTATTGTTTGGATGAGTGTGACAAATGCGACTCAGTTCATGCCATTAGCCAAGCAAGTCGCCACTTCCGGCGAGGTGTACTAG
>CAWISS010000017.1:0-10455 GCA_963838815.1 uncultured Alphaproteobacteria bacterium
GTAATAAAATAACGTAATCGCGCCGCGGATCGGGTTCCTGGCGCGCCTGTAACTGCCCATGCAGGCAGGAACCTCACGGCATGACATACATGGGGCCATCTTGTTAAACATCCGGAAATCAGCGAGCCTGGATGCCGTTGTCGTTGTTCAATCAACAAGAGGCACGCCCATGAGCATTTTTGGCTCCATCATGAGCAAAATCTTCCATCCCGGCATAACGGCTGGGGAAGGCGCGGCGCCGGTGGCGACCACGGTTGCTGACACAGCGCCGGCGCCAGCACCGACGACCTCTGCCTCTCCGGCATCACCAGCTGACTCTCCGACATCACCGGCCGCAGCTTCGCAGCCAGTTGATGTCGAAGCCGTGCTGACTCAAATGGCCGATCAGAAGGGTGGCAGTGGCAATTGGCAAACCTCGATTGTCGATCTGCTCAAGCTGCTAGATCTCGACGCCAGTTTGAATTCGCGAAAGGAGCTTGCCAACGAACTGAACGTTCATGTCGGCGCCGATGGGACCGCGGAGCAAAATATTGCCTTGCACAAAGCTGTCATGCAGAAGCTGGCGGATAACGGCGGAAAAGTGCCGGACAGCTTGAAAGGGTAACCTGAGCCCGGCGGCGGCGGGAGTGCACTCCGCCGCCCCGTTCAGCCGACCAGCTATCGCGCCGCGCCCATCACCCAGGCAAGAACCCCTTTCTGCGCGTGCAACCGGTTCTCCGCCTCATCGAAGACGACGGATTGCGGCCCGTCGATCACGTCGGCATCGACTTCCTCACCCCGATGCGCAGGCAGGCAATGCATGAACACGGCATCGGGCGCCGCCTGCGCCATCAGCCGGCTGGTCACCCGATATGGTGCCAGCAGGTTGTGCCGGCTCTCGTTCGGATCGTCCGACATCGACACCCAGGTGTCGGCGACGACGCAGCGCGCGCCTGTCACGGCCTGGGCCGGATCGCTGATCAGCTCGATGCGGCCGCCTTGTGCACGGGCCCAGGCCACCAGATCGGCCGGCGGCTGCAGGCCGTCCGGCGTCGCCACGCGTAGCGTGAAACCGAACCGCACCGCCGCCTCAATCCAGCTTCGCGCCACATTGTTGCCGTCGCCGCACCAGGTCACGACCTGACCGGCGATCGGCCCGCGAAGCTCCTCGAACGTCAGGACATCGGCCATCAATTGGCACGGATGTGAGGCTTCCGTCAGCCCATTGATGACCGGAACCGTCGCGTACTCCGCCAGTTCGTGCAGCTTCGACACGCGGTCGGTGCGCAGCATGATCGCATCGACGTAGCGTGACAGCACACGGGCGGTGTCGGCGACGGTTTCGCCTCGGCCAAGCTGCGTTTCCTTGCCGGACAAGACGATGACGTCGCCGCCGAGCTGGCGCATGCCCACCTCGAACGACACGCGGGTGCGGGTGGATGGCTGCTCGAAGATCAACGCCAGGGTCTTGCCGGCCAGCGGGCGGGAGGTCACGCCACCTGCCCGCTTGAAGCCCGACGCGATATCCAGCATCTGGCGCAAGGTTGGTGTATCGAAGTCGCGCAGATCGAGGAAATGCCTGGGCGCCGCCCCCGCTTCGGTCGTCTGCCCCGAAGGAGAACGTTCCAGCGACGAATGTCCCGGCGGTGGCGGCCGCCGTCTCGCGGCGCCGCTCATTGCGCCGCTGCCTTGCCGGCTTCCGCCTCGGCACATTTCGCCGCCGCACGGCGCAGCATAGCCACCGCCTGATCGATATCGTCGTCGGTGACCACAAGGGGGGGCGCCAGTCGCAGCACATTCTCACCGGCGGTGATAGCCATCAGCCCCTCGGTTGCACAGGCTGCCTGCACCTGGCCCTGCGGAATGGCGCATTTCAAACCGAGCAGCAGTCCCAGACCTCGGGCGTCGACGAAGACGGTCGGGAATTCCCGCGCAATACGGTCAAGTTCGCCGCGCAGCTTGTGACCCTTGCGCTCGACCTCTTGCAGGAAACCTGGCGCCAGGATGATGTCCAGAACGGCGTTTCCAGCAGCGCACGCCAGCGGATTGCCGCCAAAGGTCGTGCCGTGCGTGCCAGGCTTCAGCGCCTTTGCGAAAGCCTCCTTGGCCAGTACGGCGCCGAGGGGAAAGCCGCCGCCAATGCCCTTGGCCGCGGTCATCACATCCGGGGCGATCCCAGCCCACTCATGCGCAAACAGCTTGCCGCTGCGTCCCATGCCGGACTGCACTTCGTCCATGCCAAGGATGATGCCGAACTCGTCGCACACGGCGCGCAGGTCCCGCAGGAACTGCATGTCGGCGGGGCGAATGCCGCCCTCTCCCTGCACCGGCTCGACAATGATCCCGCAGGTGCCCGGCCCGATCGCGTTTCGCACGGCGTTCATGTTGTTGAACGGCACATGGTCGAAACCGTCCACCACGGGCCCAAAGCCTTCCAGGTAATGCGCATTGCCGGTGGCGGCGAGCGTGGCGAGGGTGCGACCGTGGAACGCACCCTCAAAGCAAATGATGCGGAACTGCTCGGGCTTGCCGGCGTCCGACATGGCTCGGCGCATCATCTTGATCATGCCCTCGTTTGCCTCGGCACCCGAGTTGCAGAAGAACACGCTGTCCGCGAACGTTGCGTCAACCAGCCGCTGAGCCAGCCGCTCCGCTTGCGGGATGCGATACAGGTTTGACGTGTGCATCACCTTGGCGGCCTGTTCGGCAATCGCCTTCACCAGGTGCGGATTACCATGGCCCACCGAGGCCGTGGCGATGCCCGATCCGAAATCCAGCAATCGTCGCCCGTCCACCGTCCACAGCCAAGCGCCCTCGCCCCGCTCGAAGGCGAGGTCAAGACGTGCGTAGTTCGGCAGCAGAGCGGAAATCATTGGGGTTCAACCCTTGGTAGCTGGACTTTCCCCAACGGATCGCCCGCCCGCGACCTTTCGGGGCGGGTCCGGGGGAAGCACGGGACTTTGTTCGAAGCGTTCGCCGGTGTCAAACGAGGCCTTCGTGCCGTGGCGCAAGGCCGACTTGCGCCTGTTGGGTTGCTTCGCTTTAGACTTCCTGAAGCTCCGCCACGGCTCTGCTGCAGATCCCCCTTGCATACGCCGGCCAGGTCGGCACGGTTGCATCATGCCACGTCCACCCAGCCCTCCGCCGCCCGACGCCGCCTACCTGCGCCAGGCGGCGCTGAACTACCTGGCCCGCTACGCCGCCACCGAGGCCAGCCTGCGCCGTATCCTGACCAAGCGGCTCGACCGCTGGGCGCAGGCGCAAGCCGATCCGGACAGTGCCACGACGGTGGTCGCGGCAGCGCGCAAAGCCATTGATGCCGTCGTCGCCGCTCTGGTCCGTGCCGGTGCCGTCAGCGACGCTGGTTATGCCGAAGGACGCGCCCGCACCCTGACCCGCACCGGCCGTTCCCGTCGCGCCATCCAGGCTCGGCTGCTAGCCAAGGGCGTCTCGCCGGAGCTGGCGCGCAGTGCCGCGGGCGACGACGCCGAGACAGAACTTGCGGCTGCCCTTATCGTGGCCCGACGGCGGCGGATCGGGCCGTTCCGCACTGCCAAACCCGAGGATTTGGCGGCAGTGCGGCGAAAGGAGCTGGGGATACTGGCCCGCGCCGGATTTGCTCGGGACACGGTGGAGCAGGCCCTGGACATGGAGGCCGGCGAAGCGGAACGCAGGATTCATGCGCTGCGCTCGGACCAAGGCATTGCCGGCTGATCGGCGATCATGAGAAATTCAAACAAGAGTACCTGGTCAGCCAACCCAGTGGTCGGCCCAGGTCAAGGTCCATGGGTTAATCCTGATCCATCGCATGTAGCCCCGGACGCCCGAGGCGCTTATCTTAAAGTGATGTCAGATACGCCAGCCTTCCTGGACAGCGGCCGCCCGCCGGTGCCAGACCTTGTCGTACCGCGCGGTGTCCTGCCGTTCTTCCTGCCCCGCCGCCCAGTCCGCGGTCGGCTGGTCCGGCTTGGCCCACTCGCCGATGCCCTGCTCAGCCGGCACCAGAACCACGCGGTTGTTACCAGCCTCGTCGGACAAGCCGTGGCGCTGGCCGCCGGCCTTTCGACGGCGCTGAAGTTCCGCGGCTCGTTCAGCCTGCAGGCCAAGGGCGACGGTCCACTGACCATGTTGCTGGCCGATAGCACTGACGCCGGCGCGTTGCGCGGCTACGCCCGAGTGGATGCCGACCGGCTGGAGGTGTTGCTGGCAGCAAATCCGTCAGCGTCGGCCGCGGCGCTGCTAGGCGCCGGATATCTGGCGTTCACTGTCGACCAGGGGCCCGAGCAGAACCGCCATCAGGGCATCGTGACGATCGAGGGCAGCTCGTTGGCCGCCATGGCGCTGCATTACTTCGACACCAGTGAGCAACTGCGCTGCCTGGTCCATCTCGCCTGCGAGAAAACCCAGGCGGGTTGGCGAGCCGGCGCGTTGATCCTGGAGAAGATTGCCGGCGCAGGCGGCGTTGATCCCTCTCTGGACGACCGGGCGCAGGAGGAAAGCTGGCGCACCGCCGCCGCGTTGGCTGCCACGCTCACCGACCAGGAACTTCTCGACGACGACCTGCCGGCCGATCGTCTGCTGTACCGACTTTTCCACACCGAGGGCGTCGCGACCGACCGCGCCCGCGCCTTGTCCTTCGGATGCCGCTGCTCCCGCGCCAAGCTGGCTAGCATCCTGGAAGGCTTCCCGGCGGACGACCTGGACCATATGACGGTGAACGGCGACATCATCATGACATGCGAGTTCTGCAACCACGACTTTCGCTTCCCGCGGAACGACGTGCGCGGCCAAGCCGCCGCTGGCTCTCGCCCTGAGTAAGCCGTCACAGGAAGCCGCCACTTTGCCGCAGATGAGACACTTGACCCGCCGTTACACGCTGCTGCTGCCGCTCGCGCTCGCGGCCTGCAGCGAACCTGAACCGGTGTTTGCGCCGCTACGCTATGACTACCTGCCGCCGATCCAGTTGAATGTCGCGACGATCGAGGTGGAGCAGCGCTTCGTACCGGCCGGCGTGCCCCCTGATGTCACGGCTAAGGATCCAGTGCCGCCGGTGGAAGCGCTTCGGGCGATGGCAAACGATCGGTTAAAGGCGTTCGGCACGTCCGGCCGAGCGGTGTTCGCAATTCTGGATGCATCGCTGACCAGGCAGGGCGACGATATTCACGCCGTCATGGCGGTTTCGCTCACGGTCTATGGAGCCGATGGAACCCAAGGCGGCTTCGCCGAGGCGCGGGTGGACCATAACCGGTCGGGCGCTATCGATGATCTACGTGTCGTACTTTACGATATCACCAAGACCATGATGGACCATATCAACGTAGAGTTCGAGTATCAGGTCCGCCACAACCTGGGCGCCTGGTTGGCCACCACGGCGGCACCCGATACGCCGGTGGAGCAGACCCCACTGGATCAACCGCAGCCGCAGTAACGATTCCGGCTTCTGGCGCCAGTTATTCGCTGAGGATCGCGGTGCCGCGATTGCCGATCATCGCCAGCAACTCGCGTCGAGTCGCGGCATTGTCCCGGAAGGCGCCCAGCATACGGCTGGTCGCCATGGTTACGCCCGGCTTGTGGACACCGCGGGTGGTCATGCATTGATGCGCCGCCTCGATCACCACCGCGACGCCACGCGGCTCTAGTACCTGCTGGATCGTGTTGGCGATCTGCGCGGTCAATTTTTCCTGTATTTGCAGTCGTTTGGCATAGGCGTCAACGACCCTGGCAAGCTTGCTGATCCCGACCACGCGCCGATGCGGCAAATAGGCCACATGCACCCGCCCGATGATCGGAGCCATATGATGCTCGCAGGTGCTCTCCAGGCGAATGTCGCGCAGCAGGACGATCTCGTCGTAGCCATCGGTCTCCTCGAAGGTGCGCTCCAGCACCGCCACGGGATCGATTGCATAGCCGACAAAGAATTCCCTGTAGGACCGCGCCACCCGCGATGGCGTATCGCGCAGGCCCTCCCGGTCCGGATCGTCGCCAGCCCACCGCAGTAGCGTGCGGACAGCATCCTCCACTTGCGCCTGCGTCGGATGATCTACCGAGGCGGCCGGGCGGGCTCGCGGTGTGGCAGGCGCAACAACATTCACCTCGAAGGTTCCTCCACATTCTTCACGGGGCAGATCGTCTAGGCACAGGCCGGATATGGGGCCGGTGAAGCACTCCGCAACCCGTGATAATATCGGTTCTACGACGCAGCTTTAGCGCAACGGCCTGTTCAGTCGCAGGCAGCGCGGAAGCAACTCGGATCCCTTGGTAGGCTCACTATGGCATCGCCGCAACGTCGACTGTCGTTAATGGACCCTTCCGCTCTGATGCGGGCTGTCCAGGCTGAACGCGGGAATCGCCACGTCAAAGTTTTGCCCCGATGATGGTACAACCATATGGTAGGCCCCGACCATGAAGCCGGAGGGGGTGTCGAGCGGCGTGCCGGACGTGTATTCAAAACTCTCCCCAGGATCGAGCAAAGGCTGCTGGCCGACCACGCCAGGGCCGTGCACGTGCTGCGTGCGACCGCGCGCATCGGTAATCTGCCAGGTGCGACGCAGCAGTTGCACCGGCTCCGATCCCTGGTTCTCTATCTTCACCCGATAGGCCCAAACGAAATGATTTTCCTCCGGACGCGACTGGTCCGCCAAATAGAACGAACGAACCGAAACGCGGACGTCCCGCGTTGTGCGCGAATAATCGGCTCTGCTGGACGTCGTTCGGGTTGACCGCTGCGGTTCGGTCGCTGGCGTGCGATTACTGCGGCCTGACTTCGGATCATCACTCGACATGACACGATACCTTTACTTGCCTTGCCGGAGCCTGCGATCAAGACCCAATCTGCCAACCTTGTCCAGGCGAACGCACCCGCGGCGCCAACGGCCTGCCGGTCCAATCGATCGGCGGATCGTCACGCATCGCCGTGCCGTCACCAGAGGTTCGCCCATCGTCGCATGCTCCGCACACCCCTCGAACAGTTTCATTCGGAACAATTATGCTCCGGTCACCGGCATGGCTTCCAGCCGCAATTACCCGGTAAGACGGAGCAGCATTGCCCTACATCGGCAATCTCTCAACGGACAAGCACGCGACTGGTGCCGTCAGCAACCACGATTGCGCTCGAATAGCAACTCAACAGCGGTGAGACAGGCCTGGTGCCGACAGCCCAGCCGTGTAACGACTTAGCCTATACAGTATGACATTCCCGTTTGCGGCAGACGCAGCGGCGGTGGCGCCACCGCGGCATGGACCGACAGAACTCGGTTTCAAGGCGGCTTTGGCCTTGAGGGCGGCCTGGCTGCCGGTTCAATGGGAGGCGTGTCTGGCACTCAACCAGCCGCCAGAACAGTGGGACCTGTGCCCAGCGCAACCAATCCTCTGCTCAGGTCGTCCCGCAAGTCCTCCGGGTCCTCCAGTCCAACCGACACGCGGATCACGCCATCGGTGATGCCAAGGCGCGCCCGCTCCCATTCGCCGATCCGCAGATGGGTGGTGGTGGCGGGATGCGTCGCGAGCGACTTGGAGTCGCCAAGGTTGTTGGACACCGCGATCAGTTCAAAAGCATTCATCACCTGAAAGGCGCCAGCCTTGCCGCCGGCGACCTCGAATGTAACGATCGTGCCGCCGCCACTCATTTGCCGTGCGGCGAGTGCCCGCTGCGGATGGTCGGCCCGGGTTGGATACCAAACTCGCATAACCCCCGGTTGCTTAGCCAGGAAATCGGCGATAGCGGCGGCGGACCGGCCGGCGGCCTCAATCCGCAGCGCCAGGGTCTCAAGCCCTTTCAGCAGCACCCACGCATTGAACGGTGACAGCGCCGGCCCTGTGTTGCGGATGAACGGCTGCAATATGTCGTTGATCCATTTCCGGCTCGACAAGACAGCACCGCCCAGCACCCGACCCTGGCCGTCCATATGCTTGGTACAGGAATAGACGACGACATCGGCCCCGAGCGTTAAAGGCTGCTGCAGCAGTGGCGTGGCGAAGACGTTGTCGACGACGACGATCGCACCCACGGCATGCGCCAGTTCCGCCACCGCGGGAAGATCCACCAGTTCCAGCATCGGGTTGGACGGCGTTTCCAGCAGCACCAGTTGAGCCGGGCGTGCCAGAGCGGCGTGCCACTGATCCAGGTCCGCGCCGTCGACGAATTCAGCCTCAATGCCAAATTTTGGCAGCAGGGTGGAGACAATCCAGTGGCACGATCCGAACAAGGCTCGCGACGCCACGACCCGGTCCCCAGCTTTTAGATGCGAGAGCAGCGCCGCGTTGACGGCGGCCATGCCGGTGGCCGTCGTCCGGCACGCCTCGGCGCCTTCGATCAGGCACAAGCGGTCTTCCAGCATGGTCAGAGTCGGGTTGGCGAAGCGGGAATATTGGTAATGGTCAACGGCGCCGGCGAACGTCGCCTCCGCCTGTTCGGCATTATCGTAGACATAGCCGGACGTCAGGAACAGCGCTTCGGCGGTTTCACCATGATGGGTTCGCTGAACGCCGCCTTGCACGAGGCGGGTCGCGGGACGCAGGCGGTTTGGATCGAGTGTCATGTGTCAGGGTCCTTGCATGCAATGACCCGACCGTGGAGCAGCCTCGGCTCGATAAAGAGCCTGTCGCTGGCCTCTTTAGCGCGTTTGTTTCACCTCGCCGCAATCCGGCCGGACAAATCACGAGGGCCGGACGGTACCGGCATGCGACCGTGATAAGACTCCAAAGCTGGGTCCGTCAATGGCTGAACTATCACCGGAGGATCTGCCGGCTTCCGTCAACACGCGCATTGGGTTTGGCCGCAAGCCGGATCGACCCCATAGATCGGGTGCCACGTTGCGTCGATCAAACGCAGCCGAGGCTTTCGAGAGCGTCAGCACTGATCATTCGACACCCCAATCCGGAACAAATCCTCCAGACCGCATTAAAGATACTTCTGCATTAGTTGCTTGGTTCACAGTATCAGCGAGCCACTGGCATTACATGCGGCTTCGGCAAATGATTTGGCGGTATCTGCCGCGACCAAAATGCCGTCCGCTGCGAATATTTGTGACACGCCGTTGCGTATACCGATACGAAATCTTGATCACAACCATTCATGGAGTCAATCGATGTCAGGGACCTCAACTGCTGCTAAGTCTGCGCCTACCGTTCAGCCAATCAACACGCGGCCTGGCTTGACGCTGGCCGCCCTGCCGCCGGCGCTTGGACTGCTCGCCGATTTGGCGGGCACATGGGTCGGCACCGGTTTCAACGTCATCTCGCTTCCAGACTTTGATTCCCATGCGCCAAGCACTGGACCGTCAGCGTTCCGTCTGAAGTTGAACAGCACGATAGAAACGCTGGAATTCACGCCGATTGGTGGTTCGGTGCCAAATCGGGGCGCGTTGACGGCGTTCGGCGCCACCACCGGTCAACCGGATATTGCCTTGAATGGACTGAGGTATCTACAACGGGTCAGCGACCTTGTCACCAACGAGGCCTTGCACATCGAACCGGGGTTCTGGCTCAGCGTGCCACCGACGACCGTGTTGCCGCCGCAACCGGCGGCCACGCTCGCCCGTCTTAGTACCATTCCGCACGGTGACTCGTTGATGGCACAGGGCGGCGGTTTTGGCGTCGCCGGCGGTCCGCTGATTGCTGCCGCGAATACGCTGCCCACCAAGGATGGCAAGGTGCTTGGACCGCCCTATACGACGCCCTTCCAAGACCCGCCGCTGCCGCAGAACTTCAAGCTGCCGTTCGTGCAAAATCCCAATCTGGCGCTGCAGCAAGCCATCCTTGGCCAAGATATCACTAGTACTGTTGGTGCTGATCCTCTCCACCACTTCGATCAACATAACGACCCCGACCCCAGCCAATCCGAACGACCCGAATCCAGCCGAGACCGTCATCAATATCCCGTCCCCGAGTGGCGGGATTACCAACATTCCGTTCGTCGTTCAGAATGCCAATGCGACGAAGCTGGATGCGATCTTCTGGATTGAGACGGTGCAACAGCCGGACGGCAGCACGTTCATGCAGTTGCAGTATACACAATCGGTCATTCTCAACTTTCTCGGTATCGACTGGCCGCATGTTTCAGTCGCTACACTAGTCAAGCAATAAGTCAAATCTATTATCGCAGACCGTGGGTGGCATCGGTCGTTGCTGTGCCATCCACATCTCCTTGCGGAACAAGTCTGCCCTGACGATAGTTCGGCCTCAATAGTCTTGGTCGACTGCTTAAGCGGAGTGGCCTGCGGCACGGCGCAGACAGGGCTCCAAATCCAATTTCCACGCCCTGAGCGTTGAGGATTTGTTCGAGATAGTCCGGTGTCCAGCCCGCGACCTTACGGCGTAGTTTGATGGATTTTTTGTCCTTCGCGGAGCGAACCAGATTGAGGGCGAAGTGCCGTACGACGGCCATGTTCTTGGCACCGAAGCCCTTGCGCAGCCTGGACTGATCTTCGCTAAAGCCGACGTCCAGCACCCAGTGGAGGCTGTTCTCGATGTCCGTGC
>CAWISS010000018.1:0-117142 GCA_963838815.1 uncultured Alphaproteobacteria bacterium
CGGGCATGGTGAAGCGCTATGCCACGGGTGACGTGCCGATCGATTACTTCAAAGCCGGCGCCCTGCTTGTGGATTGGGCAGCCGTTCAGACCAAGGGACACTTGAAGGCACTGACGCTGATCGCAACCGGCCCGCTCTCCACCAATTCGATGATGGCGGGGGATCGCGGCCGAGATGAAGCATTGCCGCGATTGTCGGCAGAAGGTGATCAACGTCCCCGTCGTGGACTGGGGGACGCGCATCACGCCCAACGTGCAGGCGGCGCTGCTCGCCGATCCCGCGGTCAACTACATTATCGTGATCTACGACAGCATGGTCAGTTCGTCGTCCCCGCCATCGAGCTGACCAAGAGCCAGAACCGCGTGAAGATCGACGCTTTCAACGGCACGCCGTTCGTTCTCGGCCTCCTTCAGGAAGGCAAGGTGCAGATGGACATCGGCGAGAACCTGGACTGGATCGGCCACGCAATCGTCGATGACGAAATGCGCATGCTGTGCGGCCTGCCGATGGTCGGTCCCCGCATCCCCTTCTACATCTTCACCGCAGCAAACGCGAAGGACGCGGGCACACCGCCGAAGCTCTCGCAGGGATACGCCAATGCTGTGCTGCAGGGGTATGCGAAGCTCTGGGAGCTGCAGTGACGGGTACGACCTCGCCGGCGCTGCGCTTCCGCAACTCTCCAAGTCGTTTGGCGGTCAGCAGGCGCTGGCAGGGGTGGACTTCGAGCTTCGCCGTGGCGAAGTGCATGGGCTGCTCGGTCAGAACGGGTCGGGGAAGTCGACGCTGATCAAGGTGCTGGCCGGGTTCCACTAGCCGGAGGCGGGCAGCGGCTGGCAGGTCGGCGCGGACCCGTGCCATGCCGCTGCCACCGGGCCAGTTCCGCGAGCTGGGCTTCGGCTTCGTCCACCAGCATTTGGCCTCATCCCGTCGCTGACGGTCGTGGAAAATCTGGCGCTGCCGATGTTCGCCGCGTCCCGCCGGCCCGCTCAACTGGCGCGGAGCGCCGCCGTGCGGCGCACGACGCTGGCACGCTACGGGTGGCCGTCGAACCCACGTGCGGGTCGGCCGGCTCTCGCCGGTCGAGCGGGCGATGCTCGCCATCGTGCGGCGGTCGAGGAGATGCAACGAGCGCCGGCAAGGGGCAGGCGGCGTGCTGGTGCTGGACGAGCCGACGGTGTACCTGCCGCAGCAGGATGTCCAGGCGCTGTTCGGGCTGATCGCGGTGGCGTCGTCGCCACCGGGGCGGGTGATTTTCGTCTCGCACGACGTCGATGAGGTGCATCGAGATCGACCGACCGGATCACCGTGTTGCGCGACGGCCGGTTGGCCGGCACGGTCGAGACGCGTTGTGCCACCCGCGATGAGGCGGTCCGCCTGATCGTCGGACGCGTGCTGCCCGTCGAGCGGCGCGCGGGACGGCTCGCTGTTGCGCAAGCGATCATGGTGGAGGCGATTTCGGTCAGCGGCCCGCTTATCGACCAGCTCTCGTTTCACATCGGCCGCGGAGAGATCGTCGGCGTCACCGGGCTGCTGGGATCAGGCCATGAGGCGTTGCCCTATCTGCTCTACGGCGGCAAGCGGGCCGGTAGCGGAACCCTGGTTATCGAGGGCCGGCGGCACGAGCTGTCCGATTTCACATCGGCCGCGGCGATCGCGCACGGCATCGTGCTGATTCCCGGCGACCGCGCGAACGCGGGCGCCATCGGCGCGTTGCCGGTCGTTGACAACGTGACCATGCCGCTGCTGGGCACGCGGTTCCGATCGCCTTGGGTTGGCCGTGGACGAATGTTGCGCGAGGCCGCGGCGCTTGGCCGACGGTTCGACGTGACGCCGAACCGACCCACCCTGCCGCTCTCGGCGCTGAGCGGTGGGAACGCCCGGAAGGTCATCCTGGCGAAGTGGCTGCAGGCTGATCCGAAGCTCATCCTGCTGGACGAGCCTACGCAGGGCGTGGATGTCGGTGCTCGCGTCAAGGTGTTCGAGGCGATCCGGGCGGCGGCGGCGCGCGGCGCGGCCGTGCTCTGCGCCAGCTCCGATTACGAGCAACTCGCTGCGATCTGCAATCGCGTGCTGATTCTCGCGCGCGGACGCGTCGCGGCCGAGCTTGACGGAGAGACTTTGTCGAAAGCGGCGATCGCGGAGAGCTGCTACCGGAGCAGCGCGGCGGTCACCCGGGACGTCGCGCCGGTCGCATGAATCGACAGGTGGACATAGACAGCGGCAGCGAGTTGCGGGCGATGCGGCGCGTCCGAGCGGTCGATCTGGCCGAGCGCTTCGGCCTGATCGTGGCTCTGCTGCTTCTCGTCCTGGGGTTCGGCCTGGCGGAGCCGACGACGTTCTTCACCTGGTCGAACCTCTCCAGCACGCTCGGCTCGCAAGCCGTGCTCGTGGTGGTCACGTCGGGCCTGATCATCCCGCTGACCGCCAACGATTTTGACGTGTCGATCGCCTACGTGCTGACGCTCTCCTCGATGGTCGTCGCCGTGCTCAACGCGCAGCTGGGGGTCCGATGTGGCTCGCGGTCCTGGCGGCGATCGCGCTCGGCGTGATCGTCGGGCTGGTAAACGGGCTGTTCATCACGGTGTTCCGCATTCATTCACTGATCGTGACGCTGGGGACAGGAACATTCCTGCACGGCGTCACGCTTTGGATCAGCGGGTCGATGACCATCAGCGGTCTCGATCCGTCGCTGATCCAATACGTTATCGTGGACCGCCTGTTCGGCATCCCCCTCGAATTCTACTATGCCCTCGCGCTCTGCATCGCTCTCTGGTACGTGTTGGAGCACACAGCGGTTGGTCGGCGCATCCTGTTCGTGGGACGCGGCCGAGAAGTCGCGCGGCTTTCCGGGATCGACACTGATCGTACTCGCATGGGTTGCCTTGTAGCCTCTAGCCTCTTGGGGGCGGTCGGCGGCGTTCTTTATGCGGGCACCCAGGGGGCTGCCGATCCGTCGTCCGGGGCGTCATTCTTACTGCCTGCCTTCGCTGCCGCGTTCCTGGGCTCGACGAGCGTGGTACCGGGCCGGTTCAATCCCTGGGGCGCGCTGGTGGCGGTGTATTTCCTGGTGACCGGGCATCACCGGGCTGGTGTTCCTGGGTGTCAGCTCGTTCGTCCAGGACATGTTCTACGGCGGCGCTCTGGTGCTCGCCGTCACTCTGTCGCAGTACGTCCGCGGCCGAGAGGAGCAGCAATTCTAGGAGCTCGACGACCATGCTGGCACGCAATGGCGAGAGGGATCTGGTCGGCTACGGCCGCAATCCGCCGCATGGGGAGGCCCGGCGACTCACGGCTTGCCGTCAACTTCGTGTTGAACGTCGAGGAGGGCTCGGAATACTCCATCGGCAACAGCGACGGGTTCTCCGAGGCGACGCTCACCGAGATGGGGGACTCGCCGGTTCCGAAGGGGGAGCGGGACTTGGCCGCGGAATCGATGTACGAGTACGGCAGCCGGGTGGGCGTCTGGCGCGTGCTGCGACTCTTCGCGGAGCGCGATCTGCCGATCACCCTATTCGGGTGCGCGATGGCGTTCGAGCGGCATCCGGAGTTCGCGGCGGCGATTCGCGAGGCCGGCTACGACGTGTGCTGCCACGGCTGGCGCTGGGTCGAGCATTACCGGCTGACCGAGGAGACCGAGCGGGAGCACATCAAGCGGGCAGTGGCCAGCTTGCAGGAGACCGTCGGCCGCCGACCGCTCGGCTGGTATTGCCGCTAAGGGGCCGAGTGTCAACACGCGGCGGCTGCTGGTGGAGGAAGGTGGTTTCCTCTACGACAGCGACGCCTACAATGACGACCTGCCCTACTATGTCGATGTCGGCGGCAAGGCGCAGTTGGTAGTACGTTGGGCTCACCAACAACGACGTGAAGTTCGCCCGTGGCAACTTGGTGACGGCGACCGACTACGATGCTGGCATCGCGACGCGTTCGACTTCCTGTATGCCGAGGGCCGACGCTCGCCGCGGATGATGTCAGTTGGGCTGCACGCCCGCCTGATCGGTCATGCCGCGCGCGCCGCCGGGTTGGAACGATTTCTCGACCATGTGGCCCGACAGCGGAACGTATGGCTGTGCGGCGCATCGACATTGCGCACCACTGGCTGGCGCGTCATCCGCCGCCGTTGGGCTGCTGAGCCGGCCGTTCATGCCGCCTGGCGCACGTGGCCCCGACTGGCCATCAGCGGCTGAATGCGTTGACCGAACTGATCCATGCCCACGACGAAATCGTCGAAGGTCAGCATCAGCCTTGGGACCCGGCACGGCCGCCGCCTCGTCCAGCATACGCGCGACATGGCATAGCTGCCGACCAGTGTTCCCATGTTGAAGTTCATTGCTGACGCTGCCCGCGCCATCCACCGCGCGGTCGAATTGGCGTCGGCCTTGACGTCGCTGTCCGCCTGGAAGCCGAGATAGGCCAGCGCCTCGGTATCCGCGCCCTCCACGTAGTGCTCCCACTTGGCGGATGCGGCATCGTCCGACTCATCGGCGATCACCATGAACAGCGGATAGCTGCCGATGTCGCGGCCAGCCTTCGCCGACGCCGCCAGCAGGCGCTCGTTGGTTGGCGCGTAGGCGGCTGGCGTGTTCATGCCGGATGCGACACAGAAGTTGAAGTCCGCGAACTCGGCGGCGAACTCCATGCCGCGCGGGCTCTGCCCGGCGGAAACCACGGGCACGTGCGCTGACGGACGCGGACTGAGGCGACAGTCGTTCATAGTAAAGAATTCGCCCTTGAAGTCCGAGCGACCCTCGGTCCAGAGCTGCCGGATGATGGTGGCGTATTCGCTGAGTATATCGTAGCGGCGCTCGTAATGCGCGTCGCCGGGCCACAGACCCATCTGATCATATTCGGTTTTCGCCCAACCGGTGATCAGGTTCACGCCGAAGCGACCGGGCGCAATACGAGTCGATGGTGCTGGCCATGCGCGCCATGATCGCAGGCGGCAGCGTCAACGTCGCGGCCGTCGCGTACAGCGGATCCGCGTCGTGACGGCGGCGAGCCCCGCCATCAGCGTGAACGATTTCGAGGTTGTGGTCCCAAAACTCCGATTTGCCGCCGAAGCCGCGCAGCTTGATCATCGACAGCGCAAAGTCGAGTCCGTACGCTTCGGCCTTCTGCACCACCGTGCGGTTCAGAGTGAAGCTTGGCTTGTAGTGCGGCGAGGTGGTGGAGATCACCAGCCGTTGTTGCCTATCGGGATGAAGACGCCGATATCCATGAGCAACTCCTCTTTGGTGCCAGCCAGGCGGCGTGGACCCGCGCCGCCTGGGCATGCCAACGCACGCCTCGGTGCAGCCTCTGCCCGAACGCCGCGACGAGAGCGATCGTCTGCTGGTCCGCCGGCTGCTGGAGCGCCGTCTGCCGGTGCTGGGCATCGGCCTGGGCATGCAGCAGCTGAACGTGGCTTGCGGCGGCAGCCTTTATCTGCACCTGCCGGAGGAACTGCCGCGGGCCATGCCGCACCGCGACCCGACGGGCACGCCGCACCGCCACATGGTCCTGCTGGAGCCGAACACGCGCCTGGAAGAGATTTACGGCGGCGGCGAAATCCGCGTCAACAGCGCCACCATCAGGCCGTCCGTCAAGTCGGCGCCGGTCTGCGCGTCGGCGCCCTGGCGCCGGACGGCGTCATCGAGGCCATCGAGAGCAGTGACCCGAACTGGTTCTGCGTCGGCGTGCAGTGGCACCCCGAATCGGAGACCGCGTCCGCGCTGGACATGCAACTGTTCGAGTGCTTCGTGCAGGCGTGTTTGCGCCAGGCCCAGCCGCTGCAATTGGCGGCGTAACGCCGCTTGCCGGCTTCCAGCGCGTTTGAAGCAAGAACGCTAAGCCGCAAGCGGCGAAAAGGAATTGCCCCATGACCCCGCGCTGGATCATCGGTCTGGCCTCCGGCTCCAGCGTCGATGGCGTGGACGCCGCGCTGCTGGAGTTGGAAGGCGTCGGCCTGGAGCTGCGCGTGCGGCAAGTCAGGGCTTGCACCAGCCCTACGGTCAGGACCTGCGCGAGCTGATCCGTCGCGTCAGCACTTCGGCGCCTTGTGAGATCCGCCAGGTAAGTCGCTGCACCGCTTGCTCGGCGAGACGTTCGCGGCGGCCGCGCGGGGTGTGGCCGATCACGCCAGCCTGAGTCTGCAAAAGGTGCAGTGCATCGGCTGCCCCGGCCACACCATCTGGCACGACCCGGAGGGCCGCTTTCCGTCCACGCTGGGCCTGGGCATGGCGGCGGTGGTGGCGGAGCGCTGCGGCGTCACGACGGTCAGCGACTTCCGTTCGCGCGACGTGGCCGCCGGCGGTCAGGGCGTGCCCTTGGCGGCCCTGACCGATTACATTCTCTTTCGCAGCCGCACGAAGGCCGGCTGCTCATCCATCTGGGCGGACGGCGCGGGTGGTTTTCCTGCCGGCGGGCTGCCGCATCCACGAAGTGGTCGGCTTCGAGGCCGGGCCGTGCAACATGCTGCTCGACGCGCTGATGCGCCACCTGACCGGCGGCCGCGCGTAGTTCGATGCGGGCGGCAAGCACGCCGTGCAGGGCAAGTGCCTCGAAACGCTGCTGCAAAGCTGGTTGGCCCATCCGTATTTGCACGCCGGCCGCCCAAGAGTCTGCCGCGCCACCTGTTCGGCGACGAGTTCGCGGCCCAGGCCGTCCAGCAAACCGCCAGCTGGGCGGCAGCCTGCACGATCTGCTCTGCACGGCGACGCATTTCGTGGCCCGCGCCATCACCCGGCGGTGCGCCGATTTCTACCATCCGGCCAGCCGATTCATCGCGTCCTGCTCACCGGCGGCGGCGTGCGCAACGGCCTGCTGTGGCACTGCTGGAACAGCCCTTCGAAGGCATGCCCTGCAGCGCACCGATGAAGCGGGCGTACCCGCCGACGTCCGCAAGGCGCTGTCGTTCGGCATGTTGGCGGCGCTGACGGTCGACGGCGTACCGGCCAACGTGCCGTCGGCCACCGGCGCCGCCGGTTCGCGTCTGCTCGGCAGCCTGACGCCCGGCTCGTCGACCAATTGGTCGCGCTGCCTGGCGTGGATGGCCACCCAAACGACGCCGCCCTTCACGCCGGAGATGTGACAACTAATCCCCAGCACCACACCTCCTTGCTATCCTTTTGCTGTTTCAAACGCGGTGTGCCGAAGCCTTACAGCATCATCACCTGCCACCGCGGCTACAGAGATCGAACTGATTGAGGTACGCGAGGAAGAGATGCAGTCCTCTCATCTCGTTGCCATCCCCGATAGTCCGCAGGTAGCCGAGGTTATGGTTGCATACCCTGCACAGGATGCCGCGAACCTCCTTCCTGGTTCCGTCGGGATCGTGGTCGAGTGCCGGTTGCGGTAGCCTTCGAGAAAGCAGCCACAGATTCCGCAGCATTTGCCGATGCGCTTCAGGTGGGCTGTGAAGGTTTCGGTGGTGTAGCCGTACCGCCCAATGTGGCTACGATGCCGGTATCGCTTGTTCTCCTCGGCGGTGCGGGCACGGTACTTGGCTCGCTGCCGAGCCTGGATCTGCTGGCGCTTTGTAGGTTCTTGGACGTTTCGCTGGTAGCGTTCGCGGGTAGCCCGGTCGCGCAATGGTTGAGCGGTTAGCCCTATCGAATTTGCCGAGTTCATTCGGCGAGAACCCATCGAGTGGCTTGGACTGGAGCAAATGTGGCATCTGCTGGCGAAGAACATAGTATTGTTGCTAATGCTGCGCAAGATCACGGCGATCAGCAAGGCTGCGAAGATCAGCAGCAGGTCGTCCGAAAGAAGCCACACCAGGACAGCAACCGTGGCGGCAATTGCAATGGCCCGCAGCGTTGCCGCAGTGCTCGGAACTGATAAGCCAGTTTTACGGATCAGCATGACAGCGGCTCCAGACCGTTCCCTGATCCAGTGAGGGATGATTGCCGGTTTGGCGGGCAACTCTCCTAACTGAGGGCTCGAAGGTAAACGGCTGGACCTGGCTTGGAGTTCGCCGCGCTTGGCCGTCGCTTTAATCCGGCAGGCGATGGCATGCCGCCGTCCTCTACCTCCACCACGACCAGCGTCGTCGAAGTCCAGTGCATCGTGCCGTCAGCCTCCGGCTTGTCGGTTGGGGTGGTGTAGTCGGATCGTTGGCCGACTTTGGGATGACGTTTGCTTTATGCGCTCGCTCAACCGCTTTTCTTGTGATCGAAATCCCCCATGTCCCGTTCGGCCGGAATGCAAACTCGAGAGGTTCGTGATGGACAACCTTGTGATGCTTACGCCGAGTGCCGGGCGCCGAGGGTGCCGCGGAACTTCAATGCCAAGGTGGTCGATATAAGTCAGGCCGCTGTCGAGCTTGTTCTCGACGCTCATGCCACCATCGGCAAATCACCGACGTGGTGCGCTGCCCAAGGCCTCCTATTCTGGATCGATGTGAAGGCTCCGGCGCTACACCGTTTCGATCCTGAGGATGGATCGGACCGGCAATGGGCGCTGCCGTCCGAAATCGGCTGCTTTGCACTCACCGCGGCAGGTGACCGAGCCTTGCTGGGATTACGGTCCGGTCTGTTCGATTTCGACATTGCCAGCGGCCGTCTCACCCAGTTGGCGGGCCCGCCATTCGATCCAAAAACGCACCGCTTTAATGAAGGTGGTTGTGACGCGACCGGCCGCTTCTGGCTGGGCACCATGTTCGATCCACAACCCGGTGTGGACGTCAAACCCTTGCCCGGATCATTGCACTCTTTCACGCCGGCGGAAGGACTGCGCACGATTCCGGATGTGGCGCTGATCCCGAATGGGATGGCCTGAAGTTTTGACGACGCGACCATGTATATCGCGCACAGCCAGGAGCATACGGTGTATGCTTTCCCGTTTGAGGCGCAGGCGGGCAGGCTTGGATCGCCGCAAGTGTTCCTGACGATCCCGCAGGAGCTGGGTATTCCCGACGGCGCGGCCCTGGACAGCGAGGGGTGTTACTGGTGCGCCGTGCACGGTGGCGCACGGCTGCAGCGCTTCAGGCCGGACGGACAACTCGATCAAGAGATCATGATGCCCGTGCGCAACCCGACAATGTGCGCATTCGCCGGTCCGAATCTCGATGAACTTTACATAACGACGGCGACGCACGGCAGCCAGGACGAGCCTCACGGCGGCGGCTTGTTCCATTGCCGGCCGGGCGTATCCGGCGCGCCATGCGCAACCCTTTCGGGTTGAATACTACGGTTTGTGACACGCCTCGGGTGGAAATGCCGCCGCGCCCGGGACCGTGGCCACGATTTCATAATATGCCCAGCGCGTCTGGATTTGTCCCGCCGGCTTCACGCGGTACACCGGCAGGTCATGCACGACGCGGCCGTCCGCGCGGATGCTGACGGTGCCAAACAACGTGTCCTTTATCGGCGCCCGACGTAGCGCCGCACCGATCTTGTCCGCATTGACGTCATCGACCGCTTTTGCCGCCTGCAGAAAGCTCAAGGTCGCGGCGTAGACTTCGGCGGCATTCTCGTCGACATGCGATCCCGGCATCCGCCCGTCCCAGCGTTGCGCGAACCGGCGGGTGGCCTCATTGTTGTCCCAGTAGAACGGCGCAACCACGACAAGCCCCGTAGCGGACGCGAGCCCGGTCGCATCGATGTCGGCGATCCTGGCATGCGACGCAGCCAGCGTTGCATGGTAGGAAGGGCTCGACGTCCGGGTGCGACGAAGTGCGTCGACCAGATCACCGTCGCTTTGCGTCAACACCACGACCCGCGGATCAGCGTCTGCGATTTGCGCCTCGGTCTTGCCCGGGTCCGCCCCGCTGGCCACATCATCGATCGCGCCGGCAAGCTGTCCACCCGCGGCGTAACGGCATCGCGCAGCGCGCCTCTGATCCGCGAGACTGGCCGGACTTCGGTTGCCCAGCACGATCCATCGCTTGCCGTCGCGCGGCAGCAAGGCCTGCACCAGGGCACGCGCCCGCGCGGACGGACCCGCACCCCAGACGATCGTATCAGGTGAGCACAGCGCCCCCGACAGGTTCGTATCGGTTGCTGCTACCAATAGCGTCCGATGCCGCTGCTCCATCATCGGTGCGATCTGCTGATTGATCAGCGGCCCAGCGGACGACACCACGGCGGCGACATGTTCCTTGTCCAGCCAGTCCCGCACCTGGCCGAGAGCCGCTTCGTCGATTGGTTCGCCATACCCGACAGGATCTCCGCATCTCCCTTCAGGTGCTCCGTCTCGAAATCGCTCGCCGCCAGTTGCGCCGCGACGATCGCACCATTGCCCGTCTCTTCGGCGAATGGTCCAGGCAGGTCCTGCAGGATTCCGATCTTGATCTTGTCCTCCGGAATTTCAGCGCGGGAGGCGACCGGCGCCACCAGCAGAAGTCCGGCGACCGCCACGTGCAACACGGTCCTCACCTTCATCGGGTTGTTCCCTCTATGCGGTGCGATATTGGTTTCCGGAATCCGGCACGTCATGCAGGAAAAGCCGCCGCATGATCACAATGGTGGCGAGCGCGCTCATCATGCCGGCCGGAACCCACAGCACAAGGCCGCCGATCTGTTGGTCCAGCAACGGGCTGATGTCCGAATAGACGCGTCCGCAAATCGAGAAACTCGGATACAGCTCGTGTTGCGCAAGGCCGATAAGGGTGCCGACCGCGATCTGCGGAAAAATGATCAGGAAGGCCAGCGTCGCTCTGCTGAAGAAGCCGATCGCGAGCCGGCGGGTTTGGCCGCGGGTCCAGCACCAGGAACCAGAACAGCAGCCCGTCCACCACCATGCTTGCGTTCATCACTTCGTATAGCCGCCAATCGAACATTGCGCGGAACATCACCGGCGGTACCAGCCAGAGGACCAGCAGGCCCTCGAACAGCAGCACCGCGAGCACCGGTTGTTGCAACCCACGCAGCACCCGACGGACCGGCCCGCTCTCGCACCAGCGCCGCGGGAGCCCCGGCATGCCGCGCGCGATCGTCGCGCCCGGCCAGCTCAACGCAATCAGGAACGGCCCGAAATGATGCATCACGGCATGCTGTACGCGGTTCAGGAAGAACATGTGCTGGGCCAGGTACTCGAACCGGGTCAGCAACACGACGTAGATGGCGGCAAAGCCGATCAGGAAGCATCCAATTCGCCACCGCGGCATGCACTCGGCCGAGGTCGGTCCGGCGCAGTCCGCGCAAGAACCATAGCAAGCTCCATCCGGCACCCAGGAAGGCCGGCCAGGAGAAAGTCCCATGGCGCCCACGCCGGCATCATCGTCACGTGATGCTCTCCCAGCCATGCCACGCCCAGGGCGAGCGCCACGACACCCGCCTCGGCCAGCGGCGGACGCCGCAGATCGGCGCCGATAGGCCATTCAGCCCAGACGGATGAAACCGGACTCGTCGCGCACCATGCCGTCATTCCCACCTGCGTGTGTCTGCGAACGCCGCTGCGGTTTTGCCGTTGCAGATGTGGCGGCACATGAAGAGAAGGATTACGCGGTATGGCATCACGGATCGAGGACTATGCGATGATCGGCGACGGCCGGACCGCGCGCGCTGGTTTCGCGCGACGGGTCCATCGATTGGCTCTGCCTGCCGCGGTTCGACAGCGACGCGTGCTGCGCCGCCTTGCTGGGGACGAAGGCAAACGGCTTCTGGCGGATTGCGCCCTGTTCGCCAACCGCCCAAACCCGCTCCTACCGTGGCGATACCTTGGTGCTGGACACCGAATTCTTCGATGAAACAAATCGCGTCCGCATGACCGACCTCATGCCGGTCGACGCCGACCGGCCGACGCTTATCCGTCAGCTTACCGGCGTGCGCGGCACGATGCGGCTGCGCTGCGAGCTTTCGTTGCGATTTGACTACGGACTGGTCCAGCCGCGCATTCATCGGGATGCCGACGCACTGATCGCCGTCGTCGGACCAGACCTGATCGTGCTGCGCGGGCCGACGGCGATAAACCCGACCGAGGACGGCATGCTTGCCGGCGAGGTCGAAGTGACGGAAGGCCAGGTCGTGACCTTTGTCCTCTCGCACGGCGAGTTGTACCGTCCGCCGCCCGCGGCGATCGATGCCGCGAAGGCCTTGCAGGCCACGATTGCCTATTGGACAGACTGGGCAGCGCAATTCACCCGCGAAACACCCTGGCGCGACGCGGTGATGCGCTCGCTGTTGACGCTCAAGGCGCTGACCTACCGCGAGACCGGCGGCCTGGTTGCCGCGCTGACGACCTCGCTGCCGGAAATGCCCGGCGGGGACCTTGAACTGGGATTATCGCTACTGCTGGCTGCGCGACGCGACATTCACCGTCGCCGCGCTGCTCAACGCGGGCTATCATCAGGAGGCCGCACGGTGGCGCGACTGGATGCTGCGCGCCATCGCGGCCGAACCCGACAAGATGCGGATCATGTACCGCCTGGACGGCGGCCGGCGCTTGGATGAGGCGACAATCGACTGGCTTCCCGGCTACGAGGGCGCGAGCCCTGTCCGGACTGGGCAACAAAGCGGCGGATCAGCGACAGATCGACGTGGTCGGCGAATTGCTGGATGCGCTGGACTTGATGGCACAAGGCGGTCTGGAGCAGACCGACGAAGCGCTCGCAGCCGAACGTGACCTTGCCGGTCACCTCGAGCGCACCTGGCAGGACGCCGGGCACGGGCTGTGGGAGTCGCGAGGCCGCCCCGAGCAGTACACCTATTCCAAGGTGATGGCCTGGGTCGGGGTGGATCGGCTGCTCAGCAGCCACGCGCGACGCGGCAGCGCCGACGATCCCATGCTGGACCGCATGCGTGCCCTGCGGACACGCATCCACAATGAGGTGCTGGAGCGTAGCTGGAATTTCGCCCGCGGTCATTTCGTCATCGCTACGGCGGCGAGCAACTGGACGCCAGCCTGCTGCTGTTGCCGCTCGTCGGCTTCCTCCCGGCCGACGATCCGCGCATGAGCGCCACCATCGACGCCGTTGCACGCGAGTTGAGCGAAGATGGCCTGGTCTGGCGCACACCGAAAAGCGGCGACACCGCGCAGGGCGCCTTCATCGCCTGCAGTTGCTGGCTCGCCGACTGCCGCTCGATGCAAGGCCGCCGCGATGAGGCGGTTGCGCTGTTCGAGCGTGTGTTGTCGCTGCGCAACGACGTGGGCCTGCTGTCGGAGGAGTATCATCCAGGCCTGCGCCGCCAGATTGGCAACTTCCCGCAGGCGCTCAGCCATCTTGCCCTGATCAACACCGCGCTTGGCCTGTCGGGGCCGGTGCTTCAACGCGGCGGCGGCTGAGCAGCGCCGTCGTCATCGCGTGGCATAGTCCATCATGGTCAGCGTGAACAGGATTGCCACCCAGAAGAAGCCCAACCCCGCAAACAGCTGAATGAGCGGCGGTTCCTTGTGCGCCTCCATCGACACGACGATGACTGTCGCCACCATCGTCATGGCGATCGCCACCTCGACGATCCACATGTTGCCGCTGATGAAGAAAATCCCCAGCAGCGACGTTGATCCCGAGCAACGAGAGCAGCGCCAGCATGGTCAGGAACGGCGTGCGCAGGTGATGCTTCAGCTCGGGCGGCATGCGCGTCACCTGTTCAGCAGGTAAAGCGTCGGGAAGACGACCATCCAGATAAGGTCGATGAAGTGCCAGTAAAGGCCGGTAATCTCGATGCGGTTCTGGTGTTCGTTCAGAAAGTGCGGCCGGCTGGCCAGCCAGGACATGACAAGCATGATGCAAATCCCGACCGTCAAATGGATCGCGTGCAGGCCGGTAATGATGAAATAAAGGTCGGTAAACAGCCGCGATGCCGGGTCGCCCACAAGCTCGTAGCGGCGAAACGGCAGGAACGGCGTCATATGTTCGACATAGTCGCGATAATATTCGTATCCCTTCAGCATCATGAACAACACGCCCAGTCCGGCGGTCGCCAGCATGCTGAAGACCATCGGGCGCTGCCAGCCGAGCCGCGACAACTCGATGGCGGCGCTCATGCAGAAGCTGGACAGGATCAGTACCGCGGTGTTGGTGGCGCCGATCCAGAACTTCAGGTGCAGCGCGACCGCGGTAACCGAATCCGGATGCAGGACCCGGATGACCAGCGCCGATACGAACATCCCGGAGAACAGCAGCAACTCGGTAAGCAGGAAGACCCACATGCCAAGCTTCGCGGTTTCGCGCTGCTGTTCGGCGGTGTGGAAATGTTCCTCGACCTTGACGCCGACAGCACTGGCCACCTCACTTCTCCGGCGTCACGTTGGGATAGTCGTACGGGTCGAAATCAACCACCGGCGTATGCTCGAAATTGTGCTTGGGCGGCGGCGATGTTGTCAGCCACTCCAACCCCTTGGCCCCCCACGGGTTGTTGCCTGCCTTCTCTCCGTACCAAAGCGACCAGATCAGGTAGATCATCGGAAAGATGTAGGCGAGCGCCAGGATGGTGGAGCCGGCCGAGGACAGCACGTTCAGCACCTGGTAGGACGGCGGATAGACGTGATAGCGCCGCGGCATGCCCAGGTAACCCAGCACGTATTGCGGAAAAAAGGTCATGTTGAAGCCGATGAACATCAGCAGCGCGGACACCCGGCCCCAGGGTTCCGAATATGTCCGGCCGGTGATCTTCGGCCACCAGAAGTGGATGCCGCCCAGGAAGGCGACCACCGTCGCGCCCACCATGATGTAGTGGAAATGCGCGACTATGAAGTACGTGTCGTGCACATGACCGTCGAGTGCCGTGGAAGCCAGCATCAGGCCGGTGACGCCGCCGATCACGAACAGCCCGATCCAGCCCATGGCATACAGCATCGGCGTATCGAGCCGTATCGATCCTTTGTGGATCGTCGCCGCCCAGTTATACACCTTGATCGCCGACGGCACGGCGACGATGAAGCTCATCAACGAGAAGGTCAGTCCGGCATAGGGGCTCATGCCGTTGTAGAACATGTGATGGCCCCATACGAAGAAGCTGATCACGGCGATCCCCACGCTGGAGAAGGCAATGAACTTGTAGCCGAAGACCTTCTTGTAGGCGAAGGCGGTGACAAGCTCGCTCATGACGCCCATGCCCGGCAGCACCATCACGTACACCACCGGGTGCGAGTAGAACCAGAACAGATGCTGGAACAGCACCGGGTCGCCGCCGTTGTTGGGATCGAAAATCGCCAGACCGAAGGCCCGGTCGACGAACAGCAATATCAGCGCGATGGTTATCACCGGCGTGGCCAGCACAAGGATCATGCTGGTGGCGTACAGCGACCACACGAACAGCGGCAACCGGAACCAGGTCATGCCGGGCGCAGCGCAGCTTGTGCACTGTCACCATGAAATTCAGGCCGGTCAGAATTGACGAGAATCCGACCAGGATGACGCCGAACACCGCCGTCAGCACATAGGAATTCGAGTATTGGGTACTGAGCGGCGTGTAGAAGGTCCAGCCGGTATCCACCCCGCCCCAGATCATGACGAAAACAGTGAACAGCGAGGCGGTGACAAAGATGTACCAGCTTAACAGGTTCAGCTTGGGGAATGCGACGTCCTTGGCGCCGATCATCAACGGCAGCAGAAAATTGCCCAACGTGTTCGGGATCGACGGCACCAGGAAGAACCAGACCATGATCACGCCGTGCAGCGTGAACATCCGGTTATAGACGTCGTTGCTGAGGATGGTGCCGTCCGGCACGACCAGCGCCAGCCGTACCAGCCCGGCCGCAATCGCACCCAAGACGAAAAACCCAGTGATCGACACCAGGTACAAGATGCCGATCCGCTTATGATCGGTCGTGAAGATCCAGGAACTAAGCGTCTGATCGACGTGCAGATAGTCATCCGGCACGTCGATGAACCGGTTCCGGAATGCGCAGGTCGCGCAGGACGGCATCGCTTGGGCTCATGGCGTGTGCTCGCTGGTTTGACCCAATGATTTGATATACGCAACCAATGCCGTCAGATCGGCATCCGACACGGCGTCCGCGAAACTCGGCATCACCGGCTTGTAGCCGGCAACGATTTGCTTCTTCGGTTCCAGGATGCTGTCGCGGAGATAGGCATCATCCGCCACTGATGGTGCTGCCGTTCTGCAGCGGCACGACATGGCCATAAATGCCGACCAGGCTCGGCGCGCGGACCGTATCGGAGTTCACATGACACCCGCTGCAGCCGTAACTGTCGAACAGCTGTTTGCCGCCCGCCACCAATGTCTGGCTGGTCCCGGCTTGTTGCAGCCAGTTCTGGTAGTCGGCGGTGGACATCACATACAGCGTGCCCGCCATCAGCGCGTGGTCCACACCGCAAAGTTCCGAACAGAACAGGCTGTATTCGCCGATGCGGTCGGCCTTAAACCAGAGCATCGTCGTCCGGCCCGGAACCGCCTCCTGCTGGATGCGCAAGGCGGGGATGTACAGCGAATGAATGACATCCTGCGATACGATGTTGATCCGGACCGGCTTGCCGATTGGCACATGCAGGTCGTTGATCTCCGCTTGGCCGCCGGGATGCTGGAACTTCCACATCCACTGGCGGCCGAGCGCGGTGATCACGATGGCGTTCGGTGGCGCATTCTGCTGCTGCAAGTAGATGCTGCCTGCCCAGAAGAAGAAGCCCAGCGAGACCACGAACGGAATGATCGTCCACGTCAGCTCGATGCCGACATTGCGCGCCTCCCGGTGCGAGCGATCGACATCCCGGCCGGCCCGGTACTTCACCGCGCAGTATGTCATGAACACGAAAACCGGTGTCACCAGCAGAAAGAGCACCACACACCAGAAGACGAAGATCTTGTCGATCTCGCCCGCCATGGCCGAAGCCGCGGGCGGCCAGAGTTGCGGCGGATAATGTGGGAGAAAGTGCTCCATCAGGGCGATGCGTCCAGGCTCTTGCCGACTGTCAGCGCCATCGCCCGATCGATCGGGATACGCGCGGTAGCCATGGTCGGCGCTGGTCCAACCGTAGCTGTGCAGCAGCCGGTCCTCCCGCGCGCGCTGTCGCGCCAGGTCGGCAAAGGGGTTGGTTTGCAGATGCGGGGCGGGCGGCACGCTTTGCGCGGTCTGCTGCGGGGTCAGGCTGGAGAAGGAATGGGTCCAGGCGATATCGAAGCGCCAGATCATGATGAAGACGATACCGATGACCAATGCCGAGGCCGCGGCAATGCCGCCAAGGATGTAGACGATCGTGCGCTCGTTGACGTCCTTCGGTTCAAAACCGGACTCCAGGGCCTTGCGACTGGGCGGCGTGCCGGGTCTGCCGAGTGCGCTGACCGGTTCGGGCAACATCCTGAGCACGGACGTCACCCCGACGATAACGCCCCCCAGCGTCAGCAGCCGCCAGAGCAGCGTCCAGCGCCGTGGTGTCCTCGGGCGGATCGGGTCAGCCATTGCCGCGGACTCCTGCCGGCCGTGTCGGCAAGGCACCGGGCAGCAGCGCCAGGCCCAGCATCACGCCGCCGATGCCGGCCAGTTCCAGCACGTCCATGCCGGACACCGTGAAATACTGTCGCAGCGACGGGGTGATCAGCCACAGCATCCCGAGCGCCTGCCCGCACAGCACCATGACGGCCATCGCCGGCAGGATCGTCGGATGACGGCGTCCGCGAGGCATCAGCAGCATGGCCAGGGGAACGACGACGCCGATGACAATGCCCACGCCGACCGCAATCCGGCTGCCAGGGTTGGACCGATGCAGATACCAGCTGATGTCCGCCGGTTTGTCCGCTGACCAGATCACCAGGAATTGGATGAACTGCAGGAACAGCCACGCCGAGACGCCAATCAGCAGGAACGATGCGGCCGCCTCGGGCGCTGCCAGCCGCCAGCTCCGTCCGGCCAGAAGCAAGGCGACACTCATGGCGATGGCAATCTGCATCGCGATGAACAGCAGGCCGTATTCGGCCGAAAACCAATCCGGCTCGACCGTCATCGCCCAATCCACCGACGCCAGCGTCGCCGTCACCACATAGAGGAACAGGCCGATCGCGGCGAGGCCGCGGCGACGGTCGACGGCGTGCACCGCGGGCGGCCGGACAAAAAGCAGCGCCAGGATCGTCCACAGCACGAAATAGCCGATGCCGCGCGCAACAAACGCATCATGCCGCATCCAGGCCTGGCCGAACGGCGTGCTGAATCCGTGCCCCTGCGCCCAGCCGAACAGGGTATCCGGCCACAGCAGCACCGGGATCATCAGCACCGCCGCGACCGGCGTCAGCCACAACAGGCGCCGGAGCGCCGGCTCCAACCCGAAGCCGCCACCGGGGCCGGCGAGATCCAGCAGCATCACGACCGGCAAGGCGCCCAGCGGCAGCGACGACCAGAACAGCCAGTCCGCCAGATAGGACGGCATGAACACCGCGCCCGCCAGGCGCACCAGCACCAAAGCGACCAGCAGAAGCACGACACCGGCGCCGATCAGGCCAAACCCGGCGCGCCTCATGGTTCAGCCATCTGCAAGTTCTGCTTGTCCTGCTCGGACAGGCTGGCCACCCGCGCGCGCTGGCTGCGCTGCAAGGCGCGGATATAGGCCACGATCGCCCATCGGTCCGCGGGCGAGACCCTGTCCGCGTAGCTGAACATCACGCCATGGCCATGCGTGATCACATCGTAGAAATGCTGCGCTTTCGCCTGCATCAGCTCGTCTTTGAACAGTTCCGGGGGCCGCGGGAACCCGCGTTGCACGATCATGCCCTGGCCGTCGCCGGATTGCCCGTGGCAGGGGACGCAATCGATGCCGAAGCTGCTCCTGCCCCCGAGACAGCATGGCTTCGGTAATCGTCGCCGGCTGCGGAACCGGCACATCCGGCGCGTTGCGCGCGACGGTGCCGGCAACCGGATGCTGCATGGTCATGTTGTTTCGGAACAGGGAGAAACTGCCCCAGCGGAAACGCCCTTTGCTGATCGAACATGTCCTCCTTGGCGCAGGTGGCCATCGCCAGCAGCAGCAGCAGGGGGGCAAGTCTGCGTCGCTTCATCGCGGCACGCGCTGAATACGGAGTGGACGATCGGGCAGGTCGATCAGCGCGCGCTCGACCGCATTCGGGTCGAAATCATCCGTCCGAGCCTCGACCACGATGAAAAGCCGGTCCTGGGTCACGCCCTCGATGCCGTCGATGTTGAACACCGGGTGATTGATCCGCGGCAGGCGGTCGAGGAACAGCATCGCGACGAACAGCAGGACGGCGCCGCACAGCATGGCGAACGCGAAGCTGGGAATGACGTAGTAGGGCCAGCTCCATAGCGGGCGGGCGGCGATGTTGAACGGATAGTCGGCAACGGTCGCGAAGGTGATCGTGCCGAAGCAGGCGAGCCCGCCCAGCAGCGCGCCGGCCAAGGCAACCCATCCGAGTGGCGGGGCGCGCAGCGCAAGAGCCTGCTCCATTCCCGGAACCGGCAGCGGGGAATAGGTGTCGACCACGCCGAACCGCCGCTCCCGCAGTGACCGTGGCGGCGGCGAGCAGGCCGTCTTGCGTGGCAAACTCCGCCGCGACGCCGTAGAGTTTCGCCGGCTCAGCCATGCAGCGGGACCCCCGCCTGCTGACGCGCCAGAAGCCGAGACTCGATGATCGACGCGACCGGCAGATAGCGCAGCGCCAGCAGCAGCAGCACGCCGAACAACCCGATCGTCCCGACCCAGGTGGCGACCGCCCAGATGCCGATGCTGTAGTGCGCCTGGGAGGAGGGCAGGAAATCGACGATGCTGCGTCACCACCAGCTCCATGAAGTGGTCGCCCCACATGCCGGCCATCACCAGGATGCCCAGCAGGAACAGCATCAACGCACTGCGACGAACCGAGCGGAACCACAGCAGGTGAATCGGCAGCAGCGCCGCGGCGACGATCAGCCAGAAGCTGCTCGCGTACAGGCCGGTCAGGCGGCGTACCATCACCGACCGGTCATAGGCATCGCCGCCCAGGCTGGTGAAGAAGAAGTCGGCCAGGTAACAGTACGTCGAAAGCAGCCCCACCGCGAGCAGCACCCGGCCCAGCATGTCCAGATGCTGATCGGTAATCAGCGACTCGATCGGGTAGATGTAGCGGACGATCGTCACGACGACAGCCACCAGTGCAATGCCCGAGAATGCCGCGTTGATGATGTAGAATGCCGGCGCCAACGTGCTGTGCCAGCCCGGCTCCAGCGTGCCGGCATACATCACGGAAGCGCCACACTGCGTGCAGATGGCCTGCAGAACGCCAAGCAAGGCGAGGATGCGATAAGCCTGTAGCCAGCGCGCCCAATGCACGGCGGAGCCGCGCCATCCCAGCGCGGCAACGCCATAGATCTGTTTTCGCCGCAGCCTTGTCGCTCGGTCGCGCAAGGTAGCAAGGTCGGGGATCATGCCGACGTACCAGAACAGCAGCGCGACGATCAGGAAGCTGATGATATCGAACGCGTCCCACACCAGCGGGCTGCGAAACTGCGGCCAGAGGTCCAGGTTGTTCGGATACGGCAGGTTCCAGTAGAAGAACCACGGGCGGCCGAGGTGGATGATCGGATAAAGCCCCGCAGCCGCGGCGGCCAGCACGGCAACCGTCTCGGCCAGTGCGATTGAGCGCGCCGCGCCAGTATTGTCGTAACAGCAGTAGCATCGCGGACACCATCAGGGCGCCGCAGGCATTGCCCATCCACCAGTCGTAGCTGACGATGTCCAGCGCCCAGCCGACCGGGATATTGTTGCCCCAGACCCCAACGCCCCAGTACAGCAGCCAGCCCACCGCGAAGATCATCAAACCCACCAACGCGGAACACGCGCCGAAAGCCATCAGCCATCGCCTTTGCGAAGGATGCTCGAAAGCGATCCCGGCAATCTGGGCGCCGATCGTCTTATCAGTCAGCGACGGCGACAGATAACCTGTGCGCGACGTGTGGCAAGGCCTCGCTCGGCATTGTCAGCTCTTCCGCTCGGTCGGGCCGAACGCGGCGAGGTAGGTGGTGCGCGGCCGCGTATTCAACTCGCCAAGCAGCGCATAGTTGCGCGGGTCCTGCCGCGCCTTCGCGACGGCGCTGTCCTTGTCAGCCAGATTGCCGAACGTGATCGCCTGGGTCGGACAGGCAGCGGCGCACGCGGTCACCACCTCCCCGTCTCGGATCGGCCGATGGTTCTGGTCGGCATCGATCCGCGCGGCGACGATACGCTGCACGCAGTAGGTGCATTTTTCCATCACGCCGCGGGCCCGCACCGTGACGTTGGGATTGCGCTGCGCCTGGATGGAGGCCGGCGCCTCGCTGTAATGCAGGAAGTTGAAGTGACGCACTTTGTAGGGACAGTACGCCGAACAGGCGCGGGTGCCGATGCAGCGGTTGTACACCATCAGATTGAGGCCCTCGGCATCGTGCAACGTTGCCTCGACCGGGCAGCCAAGTTCGCACGGCGCCGCCTCGCAATGCATGCAGGGCACCGGCATAAAGCGCGTGTCGGGATTTTCATCCGCTCCGGCGTAATAGCGATCGACCCGCAGCCAATGCATGTCGCGGCCGGCCAGGACCTGCTCCTTGCCGACGACCGGCACGTTGTTCTCCGCCTGGCACGCCGCGACGCAGGCGTTGCAGCCGATGCAGGCGTCAAGGTCAATGACCATGCCCCAGGCGCGGCCGTCGCTCTCCTCGCGTTTGTACAGCGTCGGTTGGGTGAACGCCACATTGTCGCCCACCGGCTTGCCGCCGACCGGCTGCAGCCGCACGTAGTCGTGACCTTCCTGATGGTCGAGCTGCTGCGTTGTCGCAACGGACTCACTCGTTGGCGCGCGTCGCAGCGTGGCGCCGGCAAGCTGCCATAAGGCGGCGGAGGTTCGCAGCGAATAGGCGTTATAGCCAATCCCTTCGCCGACGCTGCCGACCCGATGCCGGCCATAGCCGAGCTGAAGCGTGATGGTGTCGTCGTGCTGGCCGGGCTGGATCCAGACCGGACCGGCGGTCCACCGCTTTGCCAGCCTCCACCACGACCGTGTCGCCGTTCTTGATCTTGTGCTGGGCCGCCAGCCTAGGGGAGATGGTGATCACGTTCTCCCACACCGTCTGGGTCACCGGCTTCGGCAATTCCTGCAGCCAGGCATTGTTGGCGAAACTGCCGTCCCAGATGGTCGGATCAGGACGGATCAGGATCTCCAACCCGGCTTTGGCTTCCTCCGAGGTGGTGCCGGCTGTCGTGGACGTGGGTTTTACGTCCTGGATCGGAAAGAGCGGAATTCTGAACGAAACCTGACAGCAGGGTCTGGCGCCAGGCGGTTTCGAAGTCGTTCGGCATCTGGTCGCGCCAGAATGCACGCAGCATGTTGTAGCCGGCCTGTGGTTCGGCATCGATCAGCATCGACAGGATCTCGGTGGCCGAGCGTCCGTTGTACAGCGGCTCGATGGTCGGCTGGATCAGCGTTGCGGTACCCGTCGAGCGAACGCGCATCCCCCCAGGATTCCAACGGATGCGTTAATGGAACATGCCAGTCGGACACGGCAGCGGTTTCATCGGCATGTAAGCCGGCATGCAGCTTCACGCCGACGTTCGACAGCAGGCTGGTAAAATCAGCATCAGCCGGGGCGGTGTAGGCCGGATTGGTATCCAGCATTACCAGCACCTCGACCTCGCCGCGCCGCATCGCATCCACCAGATCCGTGAACGGCTCTGCCTGGGCGACTACAGGGTCGGTATAGACCACCGTCGAGCCGATGTTTCCCAGCGCGGCATTAATCTGATGCACGGCGGCATGAAGTTCGGGAGCTTGGTGGGTGCCGGTCAACACGATGCTTCGGCCTCGCGTGGCCTCCAGCGCCGCGGCAACTCGCACGTCGCCATTGCGCCAGCGGCCCGTCGCCGCCCTGCTGCTCCAGCAAGGACTGCGCCAGCGGTAGCAAGTCACGTTGTGCCACCGGCATATGGTCGTCGGCTTTGGCGTAGGTCAGTGTCGGCGCCGGCGCAACCGCATGCATGGTCAGCAGTTTGCCGCCTTGCACGGATCTGCGCCGCGCATCCACCCAGGCACGGGAGGCGCCGACCTGTTGCGGCCCGGAATTCGAGAAAATCGCCGTCCAGCGATACGATCAGCTCGGCCTTGTCGAAGTTCCAGTGGGTCTCCAGCGGCTTGCCGAATGCCGCGTTCGCGCCGGCATAAACAGCGTCTCGTCCGGCGGGTGCATGCGCGTGCCAGTGCATCTCCGGCAGTGTGCTTTTCATGACGTTGGATCTGCGCGATCAACGTCGGCGACGTCACCGATCCGGTCAGCAGGCGCGCGCCCTTTCCGTGGGCCGCGCGCAGCTCGCCGAAGCGGCCGAGCATGGCGGTGTGGAAGCTGTCCCAGTCGCTGACATCGCCGAGATGGGTCACGGCCTGCGAACGGTCCGGATCGTAAAGCCCCAGAACCGAGGCCTGGCCGAAGACGTCGGTGCCCCCACGGCTCCAGGGATGGTCGGCATTGCCCTCGATCTTGATCGGCCGGCCATCGATCGTGGTGACCAGCACGCCGTTGGCGATACCGTCGAGCAATGTCGCCGACGCATAGGATAGCGGCATCGTCGGCGTCAGGCCGGTGGGTTGGTTGACGTAGGGAATGATCTCGCCGTAGCCGCTGCTTTGCGCGCGGGCTCCGCCGGTCAAGCCGCCGAATGCGAAGGATGCGGCCATGATCTGCAACAAACGCCGTCGTCCGGGTGCGGCGAGCAGCGGGTCGAGCGACGGGTGACGAGCTTGTAGAAAGGCCTGGAACTCGGGCGAACCGGCGACTTGCTCCAGCGCCTGCCAGGATGGCCGTCCGCCGGACCGCGCCAACAATCCGCGCAGTGCGGCAACCTCGGCGGCGGACGCCTTCACCGGTGGCATGTCGAGCAATCGGTCAACAGACCCGATGTATTGATATGGTACTGCGCCAGCAGGGCCTTGCCGCGCTGGGCCTGATCCGCTGGAGCCTGCCACTGCATATTGAAGATTTGGTCTTGCGGGCGCAGCTGGTCCTGCGGGGCCCGGTGACAGGATAGGCAGAAGTCCATGGAGAAGGCACTGGGCTGATAGGTCATCTGCATGTGCTCCATGTCCCCGTGGCAACTCGAGCAGCCAACTCCGTTGGCGATGTGGACTGAATGGGCGAAGTACACGTATCCGGGAAGCCTGCCGACGCGCTGCCATACCAGAGGTTTGTTCTGGGCGAAACTATCCCGCACCGGCGCCAGCATCCGAGCCTGGGTCCAGATCTGCGAATGACAGGTCATGCACGTATGGGTCGGCGGCATCCCGGCGGTCGCCGCCGACGCGACCGTGGTATGGCAATAGCGGCAGTCGATGCCGAGTTCGCCGGAGTGGTGCTGATGACTGAATTCGGTCGGTTGCGCTTGAACAATGTTACGGCCAGTCAAATACGCGGAATGTGACACGCCTTCGATCGTGACAAATGCCACCACGTACGCCGAGGCAGATCGACCACAGTACAAAACGGTAAAGCGCATCAGCGCGTGGTTGAAAAAGCTGCGACATCCCCCCGCCATCCACATGTGCTGCACCGGATCACAATCTTAAAGGTTATGCCCTTTTCTCAGCACTCAGGCCGGCCACTCATTGGTATGGAAACGTCAAAGGGCATATTCGGCCTTTATCCCATTCATCAAGAATAAGTTCCTTACATGGAAGTTGTGTCATAATCAGCACTTTCCGCCGGCCGGGACTCCTGACGACGGCAATATCCGCTCTGCCCCACTGGCTTCAGCCGAAACAACGGCATCCAGGCGCCTCGGTTGCTTCTTCAACCCACCCTCACGATGACGTTTACAATTCTGACGCGGCGGTGCGGGCGCATTCAGCGGGGGCATCCAAGCGCAAACGGGTGGTGCAGGTGACGTTGCGGCGGCACAGGGCGGCGAGGAATTCGATCGCGGCGAAGCTGCTGTCAGCGATCAGCACCAAGCGGCGTGCCTGCAACACCAACTGTCGCCCCCAAGCGGTGAACTTCTAGTGCCGCCGGCCATGCGCCAGGTTGTAACGCTTCGAGGGCTCGAGCGCGGTCAGGAACGGCAGTTCCTCATCTGGCATTCCAGCCGCTGCGCGGCCGGAACCTTGGCCAGCTTCGCCCAGGTCCACCCCGCCCAGGCAATCGGCATGACACCAACTGCGCTGGAAAAACAGCGGCGCGAACCTCAGAATGACCGTGGCGAAGCGAGATGGAAGCTGAAGCATGGCAGCGTCTCTTGGCGGCGCCTTGCTTTTTCTTGGGCTCGATCGCCCTGGGGAGCTGCGGGCTCCCGTCCACCAATAGGCTGCCGACTGCTTCGCAATCAACAATGGAGGGATACAAGGGGGATGGATTGACAACCCGGAACCTGGGTTGGAGGATAGTTCTGCAAGATGAACACTGACCCAGTGCAATAATTACCTGAGGATCGGTTTGCTGGTGTTGAAACCTGGGCTGATCTTGGCCACGCTGTTCTGCTTCATGTGGTTTAACACCAATGCCCACGCCACCGCGCTAATACAGATCACCTGGCTCGCGAACACACCACAGTCACCGCATGCGACCGCAGGACCGATCCAGCAATGGTACAGCTCTCGCGTCGAGGACTGGGCCAAGCGGCATCCTGACGTCAAGCTCGAGGTGGAGTATCTCGGCACCGACATCAACCTGGGGATGACGCAGCTTCAGGAGCAGGTTGCGGCAGGGCGGGCGCCCGATGTCGCTTCGATCAACTCGTTTTTTCTGCCGCGGTTCTTCGACCAGCTCCAGCCGCTCGATCCTTATGTTCATGACGTAGACGACTTCATGCCTTTTGTGCGGAGAGGCATGCGTGGACCCGATGGAAAGTTGAAGGCGCTTTGGGTGAACACCGATGTCCGCGCCTTGTTTTATCGCAGGGATCTTGTGCCGACGCCGCCGAAGACCTGGGACGAATTGCTGGCGTTGGCGCCAGGCCTGCGGAAAAACGGCGTCATACCCTATGTTTTCCCCGGCGGACGCGGTGAGGCGAGCGTGATGGACCATCTGCCGATGTTGTGGACACAGGGCGGGCGGCTCATCAGCGCTGATGGCAAGCCAGTGTTTGGGGAGGGAACGAACCGAGAGGCCCTCATCCAGATCCTCGCGTTTCTGAGAAACGCGGTTGTCTCCGGGGCGAGCCCAGTGCGGGTGGTCAATTTCCGCTTCGAGGCGGACATGTATCCAGACATCCTGCGCGGCAATGTTGCGATGTTCCTTGGCGGCAGCTGGATTCCCAAGCAGCTGCACGATCTTGGCGACAAGATGGAGTGGTCGATGGCAGCGATCCCGATGCGCAGTGCGTCTGGTCCGTCCACGGTCGCCGGCGGCTGGACGTATGGCGTGTTCACGCCAGACCCGGCAAAGCAAAGGCTGATCGTCGATTTTGTCAACTTCATCGCAGCTGGTCGCGAGGGAATGATCGGGGCAGTGTCGGCGCAGGGCAATCTGCCAACCCGGATCAGTGTGGCTGACAGCGATGCGCCTTATCTGCAGATGGCGATTACGAAAGCAGCCGTCGACATGCTGCCCGCAGCGCGGGCGCGCGACACTGCCGCAATCTATCCGACGGTCTCGGCCAACCTGCAGGTGGCAATCGCCGACGTAATCACCGGTCAGGAGAGCCCTGAAGCCGCGATCGATCATGCGTTCCGCGATGTCCAGCGGCAGGTGGCGAAGTAGCCACGGATGGGTGCGGCTGCCCCAGGCGGCGGGATCGAGCGAAAACGGCGCGCACCACCGCTGGAGAACCGGCCATTGCCGTGGCTGGCTCCTCTGCTACTGCTGCTGGGCCTATTCTACCTCTATCCGCTGATCGACGTGGTGCGCCTGAGTTTCACAGACATGGCCTTGGTCGGCGGGCCATATCGCTATGCGCTGGCAAGCTTCGCAAACGTTCTGTCATCTGTCGACTTCGCGGAAATGGCGCGGATCACTGCGATATTTGTTGCCGCAAGCGTCGCCGGTCAATTGCTGCTTGGCTTGCTGATCGCGACCCTGCTGATAGCCGGCGAGCATCGAGGACTGCCCGGCGCGGCGCTGGTCCGCAGCGTCGTGCTGATTGGCTGGATCCTGCCGGGCGTTGTCGTCGGGATAGTCTGGAGGCTGTTGCTTGACGAATCGCCGTCCGGTATTCTCGCTTATCTGCTATCGTTGCTGGATGTACGCGATCCCGTCTTCCTTTCGGCGGCTGGCCCGGCACTATTCTGGGTCATCATTGCCAATGTTTGGCGCGGGATAGCCTTCAGCATGATCCTGCAATACGCGGGAATGAAGACAATTCCGCCAGAACTCTATGAGGCGGCAATCGTGGACGGCGCTCGGCCGTGGCAGCAGTTTCTCTACGTCACGCTCCCGTCGCTCCGGCGCATTATCCTGATCAACCTCGTGCTGATCACGATCGCCACTCTGAACACATTCGATATGATCGTGCCGCTGACTGGCGGTGGTCCAGGCCGCGCGACCGAAGTCGTCGCGCTGTTCATCTACAACGCTGTCTTCGTGCAGTTCTCGGTTGGCCGAGGCGCCGCGGTCGCCGTGCTGCTAGCGCTGTTCGGCGTCGCACTTATGATCGGTTACTTTCGCCTGTTTTTTACCGACAACGGCGAAACAGCGTGAGGATCCGTGTGTCACGCCGAGCCGTTGTCGCGATCTACGCCGGTTATGCACTCGTTCTCGCGGTATTCGTTGCCCCGGCGCTCTGGGTCTTCTCGCTGTCGTTGCGGCCATTAAACGAGATGCTGATCTTTCCACCGACCTTGTTCCCGGCACATCCCAATCTAGCTGCCTATTCAAATGTATTGGCGGGCTCACCACTGCTGCTCTATATCTGGAACACGCTTGAGTTCGCTGCCGCCACTGTGATTGGCGCCCTGGGGGTTGCAGTGCCGTCAGCCTATGCCTGTTCGCGCCTGCGGTTCGGCAGCTCGATGCGACGGCAAGCTGTCATGCTTCTGATCCTTGGGGTGCAACTGATCTCGCCGCTGGTGATCGTGCTTCCGCTTTACCGCACCTACTCAGCACTTGGACTGATCAACTCCCAGCCGGCGGTTGCACTTGTTTATGTCGCGGTTCAATCGCCATTCGCGACGTGGATGCTCAAAGGTTTTCTTGACACCGTGCCGACGGCGCTGGATGACGCGGCCCGCATCGATGGCTGCTCGCGGCTCCAGACCCTGTTCCACGTCCTGATTCCCGTCATGCTCCCCGGCCTTTCTGCAACTGCTATCCTGCTCGTGATCAACACTTGGGGACAGTTTCTCATTCCCTATGTTCTGCTTGACAAAGCAGAGTTGCTGCCCATCGGGGTCGGCATTCTGGATTTCCAGTCGACAACCGATGCGATTAGTACCAACCAGCTTGCCGCCGCCGCGGTTCTCACGGCGCTACCGGCGCTGATAATCTTTATTGTCCTGCAGCGCTTCATCATTGGTGCCCTCACCACGGGCGCTGTCAAAGGCTAGAGGAGTAACGGGCCCAGACAGACCACGTATCCTTTGACCGCAACGGCCTGATCCGCCGGTCATCAGTATAGTTTTGACCAGGTTGAAATTCGTCACTTGGCCCTGGCGGCGGAATGACGGCGTTGGGTCGCAAGCTGACCAAAGCGCGGTTATCTACCGATAGCTCCATTCTTCTCCCTCACAACCCTCGCCGAGAGATTGGCGCCCTGAAAAGGCCAGGCTACGCGCCAGGACCAAGCCCCTATCCGAGCACCCGAACAGCGGAAGGAACTTTTGGCCTAAACCCAATACCGTTCACTGAGTGCTGCAATGACGCGATCCTTGCGCTGGAGTTGGGGGATCGCCGATGGCACGAACCATCGCGGCACTGCTGGGAAGCACACGGATACCTGGCTCGCGTTTTCCTGCCCTGACAGCAAAGCATCCCGATAGGCCACCGGCAGTCGTCTACGATTCGCACGAAACCATTCGCCACATGCCGCTCATGCCGCATGAAATGACCGCCGCGGTCAAATCGACCGACAAACTTTTCACGCTGGCGCATCTGGGCCTGGTTCGTCTGACGGCGGAGAACTGGCGGCTTGATGTCACCGGGCTCGTGGAGCGGCCGCTCCGGCTGCGGCTGCCCGACCTCAGGCGGTTCCGGCGCGCGTGGGTTGAAGCCGGGCACCAATGCGCGGGCAGCCCACTCGCGCCCACGGTCGCGACACGGCGGATCGCCTATGTGGTGTGGGAAGGCGTGTGGCTCCGCGACGTGCTGGCTGAGGCCGGCATCCGGCAGGAGGCGACGTATGTTTGGAGCGGCGGAGCCGATGCGGGGCGCTTCGAGGGCGAAGCGGTGCCGTTCTTCCGTAAGGACCTGCCGCTGACACGGTTGGACGACAACGTGCTGCTGGCAACCGCAGTCAACGGCGATAAGCTGCCTGATTGTCACGTCACGGTGGCCCGATCCGCTTGGTCGTGCCGGGCTTCTACGGCACCAATTCAGTCAAGTGGCTCTGGCGCCTGACGCTGGCCGACCGTCGCACCGACGGCCTGTTCACGACGACGTATTACAACGACGACCTGCCCGGCGGAAGAAGGCGCCTGGTTTGGACCTTGGCACCCGAGGCCATCTCCATGTCCCCCGCGCCGGGCGACGCGGTGGCCGGCATCGTCGCGCTGCGCGGCTGGGCCCGGTCGGATCGTTGATCACCCTCGCGCCCTGGACCATATCGGCTGTTGTGCCGAGCGATCGATGCGATGGGAGCGGTGCGGCCTAGGTACAATGCGCGCAATGCGGTTCACTTGGTCAAGGTGGTGCATGCGGGCGACGGACGTGGGGTATAGAACGCTGCACGGTGATGGCGGCCTGCATAGCGTCAGCACTTCGGCAAGATCATTACTCGCGTGACGAGCTGACGCGGATAGGTGCGGCGGGTCCGCGGTCGACACAGATATGAGCGCTCCGGTCCGAATGACCTCATCAAGCTTGCTTTTACACGTTAACGTAGCACTTGTATGGGAACCTCACCAGCGGATGAAGGTGGCTTGGGGACAGAGTGGAGAAGATTTTGGCCGACAGAATCGCACCCGAATTGGGGGATGAGGTTCTTCGCTTATTCGATGAACTCCGGCATGAGATTCTTGATGCCGTAGAAAAAGCCGAAGAAATCGCGGCGGCAACCGGTGAAGCCGGTAAAGGTGCCCGTTCTCATCTGGTCGCCGCACGCTGGGCTGTTGATCTATCACGGCTCAACCTCGTGGTTGTCGGGGGCGAAGGGCAGGGCAAGTCGACGCTGATCAACGCCATCCTTGGCGTGGCCGTGACCCCCGAGGAAGCGTCGCAGCCCGGCACCGTCGCGCCGGTGTTCATCACCCAGGGTCCGTCGGCCGAACCTATCTACTCGGTGCGGTTTGGTGATGCCGACGCGCCGCGTGTGGTCGACCGGGCGGCTTTTCACCGGCTTCTGCTGCAGGCCGAGAACCGCAACAACGTCGAGGATGTGCGCGCGGGATACGTGCAAATGCGGCATGTCCTGCTGCAGCGCGGGCTACGGATCGTTGACATGCCCGGGGTCGAGGGGATTTCAGCCAACATCGCGGACGACGCGAAAGCCTTTATCAAGACCAATGCACATGTCGTGGTCGGCGTGGTCCGCCGCGCCGGCGGCTTTGGCCCGATGGGTCGCATTCTCAAGGCAATGCTGCCGGACCGGGCGGAACCAGAGGCGCTGGTCTTCAACAGCGACACCATGGATTGGAACAAAGGCCCCACCACCACGAAAGACGAGGCAACTCTTCGCCAATACGTCGAGGAACAACAGAAGATTGTCGCCGATCAGATGCGGGAGAGTTGGCCGACGCTTGGCGATCAGCCGGAGCGTGTCTTCGTGCTGCACCTGCCTTCGTTTCACGCTCGCCAACACGGTGACGTCGACCGGGAGTGGATCAGGAGCCAGGTACACGACCGCGAGGCGGCGCGATTCCTGGCCAAGCTATGGGCCCATGTCCGTGTGCACGGCATCAGCGAGGTTATCGGCGTGGCGGCCCAAAAAGCAGAAGCCGCGGTGCGTGAGTTGAAGACTTGGGTCCAGCTACGGCGTGACCTGCTGGCCGCGGTGACCGGTGATGACGGCAGCCAGCTTGCAGCCCTGCGCAACGCGTTCGACCTGGCCAGCAAAGCCGCGCAGGCACGATGGACAGATTGCGTGCGCGAGGCGGTGGTCAGACAGCGGGCGAATGATACATGGCATGCATTGGTCCCAAGCCTGATCAAGGCGCGCGAATCGCTGATCGAGATGATCCGCCGGGTTCGTCAGAAGGCTATAACCGACGACGACCGCGCGCTGCCTGACGACGTTGCCAGGACGATCAAGGCGGAACTCGATCACGAAGCAACGGTTGCAAACGAAACGGTCGCCTTGACGCAGCAGGCCGTGCTGGACGCAATGCTATCGGACCTTCTGTCGGAAGCAAACACGATCCTCGACGACATCAACCTGCAGTTTCCGCTGATACGGGAAACCATAGGTAGCCTGGCAATCGATGCTGAGGGCATCGTCCGGTTGAAGATGGGTGATATCGATGCAACCACTCTTGAGCGTCTGATGCATGGCGCCGGGGTGGCAGGCACCGCCGCGCTAGGCGGCGCAGCGGCGGGCGGCGCCAAGGCTGCCATATTGCTGGCCGTTGCGCCCGTGCTCGGCCCGATCGCGGCGCTCGCGGCCGGTGCCACGGTCACCGGAATGCTGGCTCATACGGTCATAACCCGGCTGAGAGATCCAAACCGACGTGGCCTGCTGCGCGAACTGGACGATCTGGAACGCCGGGTCGGCACCATCGACACCAGCGAGAATGGGCAGCTACGTGGCACCTGGGGCGAACTCATTACCGAACTGGCAAATAATGTCGATCGGTTGCTGGAGACGCGGCTGGCCGGCATCGCGGCGGTTCTTGACGATCCCGCCGTCAACCAAGGGCGGCTTGCTGGCGAGAGAGCCGAGGTGGACCGGCTCTGGCACGAGATCGCGGCGCTTGAGCGAACGCTTGACAAGACGGTTGAACGCGCAACGGTCTCGCAGGACGTATGGGCACACCATGACACTGCTTGAAGGGCTGATGAAAAGTCGCTTTGGTGCGGCCGCTCGTGCCGGGGCTGGATTTCTGACCGTCTCTATTGTCGGAGCCATCGGATTGGTGGTCGTGGCTTTGGTGCTCTGGGCCGCTTCATTGACCCCGTTCGGCCTCTGGGCGGGGCTTCCCGTTATCGCCGCCAGTATCATCGTGGCATGGCTTCTCTGGCGGCAAGCGTTAAGCCAATCCCAAACGCAGCCTCAGCGGCCGGCATCGGCGCAATCCTTGGCCTCGTTATGGTCGGCTGGGTCGCACCAAATGGCTGAACCGGTTGACAACCAGCAGGGCGGGGGTGCCCGGCCGCCCCGGGTCAAACTGATCGGTCTTGCCTCCACGGCGCCTTCACCTATGCCTCGACTGACCGTTCGTGACGCCAGGATATCCGACGGGGAAGGCTTGAAGCGAGCTTTTGATCAAGCGTTCTCGACCGGGCAGTTTAACGAGGCAGAACGCGTGCTCGCAGAACTTGAGAAACTGCCCGGTCAAGGTGAATGGGCACGCAGGAAGCACCGCCTGGTACGTCAGCAGCGCGAGCGATTTTGACCGGCCCGCTTAACGCCCCTGCTGCTTATTGAAAACCATCGTATCGCCGTCGGAGGTCAGCTTCATTTGCCGACCTTTGTTGGCCATCTCATATTGGTCATTTTCAGGCTCCACCTCGCCACTTTTGACGGAAGATTGCGTAGGAGTAAATACGATCGTGCCTGATCCCTCGTTCGACGGGGTCTGCTTATATGTTCCTTTCATCTGGCGGACGACCCGGTTCCGCTGCAATGTCTCGCTGCTCCATTCTCCGTCAGCGGTCACGTTCATGTTAATAATGACCCCGCCCCCCACGTTGGCGCGCCACTTACCCGATACGTTCTCATCAGCAACCGCGGCGGCACCGATTGTCATCGAGAACAGGGCCGCAAAAAACAGTGCTCGCAAAGCTTTCTCCTGGGCAAAAATGTCCCGAGCAAGCCGGCGTATGCCTGCAAGCCCGGCGGATCGTTGATCGTCCCCGCCGATATCCGATTGCCGATTGAGGAGCAAGCAATGACGCACGAGGCGAGCGGTGAGATATTGGTGATAGCGCTTGCCAGGATCGCGACCAACCGTACAACGTTCCTTTTAGCGGTCCGGCAAATGCTCGCCGGGGCATACCACGCGTGTAACACTTACTGAGGATGAAGCGAATGAAGATCCGTGTTCTGATTATTGTTCTTACCGTCGTGGGCTGCGGCTTCGGCTGGAACACAGGCGCCCGTGCGATCGGCTGCATCAGCGGAGGACTCGCCGGTGGGGTTGCCGGACATATGGCGCATCACGGGGTTCTTGGTGCCCTTGGTGGTTGTATTGCTGGGCATGAATACAACAAACACCAGCAGCGAGCGGCAAGCCAGAACCAAAACGCCGCGCCGTATCAACCTCCTGTCGATCGCGGCACTCAACAAACCGGGCCCGGGCAAAACGATTGATCGGTGTGGGTGCTGGCGGATGAGGTCGCCGGCGCGGGCATGGGCCGAGCGCCAGGACCCGCGCCTTCGATCCGCGAGACATAAATCTAGGCTCTTATAGCGTAGCTTGTTGATTTCGGCTACGAAGGCGGCATCCGACAAGGGGATCACCATGGAGCCGTCGGCATTTGAGGCTTGGCTTTGTGATATTGTGGCCGACTGAACCACAACGGCGCCAAGCTTGGCAGGCACTGGCCCGATCTGAGGCTTTGGACAACGGTAGCATTGAGACGCAAAGCTTCGTCGGATGGTGCTTCCTGCGTGTTCACCGGGCAGCGGACGAGGCGCGGCCCGCAAGACTGGCGCCGCAAGCGCAACGCGCCAATCGGGCTGATGCGGCCAGTGTCGCAGATCTTGGCCAATACCGGGTAGACAGCCTTGGCTGTCCTCATTGCGACAGCCGCGCCATCGTCCGTTGGGGCCAGGCGAGCGATCTCCCACGCTACCGCTGCAAAGCTTGCTCGCGCACGTTCAACGCGCTGACGAAGACGCCGTTGGCGAATTTGCGGATGAAGGACAAAATGGGCGACGCAGACCGAGGCGATGATCGACGGCGTCAGCACCGCGAAAGCGGCGCAGCGGTGCGGCGTGCATTACACCACAGCGTTTCGCTGGAGACACCGATTTCTGGCTGCCCTGGCTGGCGATAAACCGAAGGCGCTGTCAGGGATCGTCGAAGGCGACGAGACATTCATTTTGGAATCGTTCAAGGGCAAGCGGTCAGGGTTGCCGCGAAAATCCCCGCAAGAAGGGCAAATCGGCGAAACGCGGTCTGTCCGCGGAACAGATCCCGGTGATCGTTGCGCGCGACCGCCAAGGTGCGACCACCGACGCGTGAACTGGCGAAATTGAACCGTATGTCGATTGCCGCGGCGCTGGACGGCGTCGTCACCGAGCCAACGATTCTGCTGCGATGGCGGCACCGCGATCGTTGCGTTCGCACGCAGGGCTGGGATCGCGGCCCATGTTCTGCCAATGCCGGGCAAACCAAACCCCAGGGCGCCAGATTTTCATCTCAACAACGTCAATGCCTACCACGGTAGACTGAAAGAATGGTTGCGTCGCTTCCATGGCGTCGCCACGAAAAATCTCCCGAACTATCTCGGCTGGCGGCGGACCCTTGAGGCGCTGGGACAGGATGCCACATCAACCACCATGATCCTCGGGCTATCGGACTGGGGCCTTATCAACAAGCTACGCAAAGAGCCTAAATCTATGTGTAGGCGGCTTCGATCATCCGCCTCACAGCCTCCTCCGCCGGATCGGCTTCTGCCGCCGATGACGCGTCGGTTTTGACCATGCCATTGGCTGGATGGGGGTCTGCCTCTCGCACCGGCACGGTTGGCAGATCGCGCTCCTTGAGCGGCCTGTGATTATGGCGTTGCTTCCTTCGGACGCGGACCATCACGATTCCTTCTTGTTTGGCACAAATTTTGCCGCGTGATAGCATTTTGGTGCAATGACACAAGCGGCACGGCAATCAAAAGCTGTCCAAGCCTGTTCCGGAAGTTTTGGCCAGTATTTTAAACTTGAAGTCCGTGCGGGCAGTGCTGACTGAAACGTATTATCATGACGTGTGTTGGATGGTCGATCCTGGTAGGCTGCTCGCCAGAAACAGGAACGCTCCGCGGCGCGACCACGGGTGATCAATGCTGTCCTCAACTGACGCCGTCTGGCGTTGTCCTGCGGGCGCTCTAGAGAATGAAAATCCGATAGATCGATAGTCCCAGTAGAGCAAGGCCGATAACGCCAAAGCCGAGTGTCCCGTAATCCGGCAACGATTGCGTCAATCCCAGAGCCAGATAGGCGACAGCAATGGCAACCGTTGCGAGAGCCAGCAGAAAGCTAAGGTTCAGAATAGAGTTGGCCCTCTCCCTGATGTAAAATCGTCCGGTGAATACCAGGAAGGCGAAGAGGAACGGCACCAGGATAACGGTGGACGCATTCGACATAACGGTAAACCACCCCCTGGCTGCATGGGATGCCAGGGTGCTTAAAGCATTTCAACCGGGTATTGAAGCACTGAAACCGACACGCCGCCTCGATGGGATCTGCTGATTTCGGCTGGTAATCTGGTCACTTTGCAGGATCTACCCATTTCGTCCGGAATAACATCGTTCCGTTCCTTGGTGATGTGCCGGCGATTATTCCGACGTGGACCTGGCCGCGGTCGCGGACTTGGCACCATACCTGCCTGTCGGGACGACTGCCGCTGCGTCCACAACATGGCGCAGAGCGAACCGGTGGGCTCGGCTCTTCGCCTCCAGCCGAACTTGGCGCATGATGGGTGCGCGCGCATGCTGGCGCGACCCTAGCGGAGGAAGAGACACAATGATCCACGTCGTCGCCATCATCAAAGCCAAGCCTGGCAAGCGCGAGGCGATCCTGGAAGCCTTCCGGGCCAACGTGCCGGCGGTGCACGCCGAAGCTGGCTGCATCGAGTATGGCCCAGCGGTCGACGCCGAAGGTGCCGGCGGCATCCAGACCGCATTTGGTCCCGACACCTTCGTGGTGATCGAGAAGTGGGAGAGCCTGGATCACCTGAAGGCGCACGGAGCCTCACCGCACATGGCAGCCTATGGGGCGAAGACAAAGGAGCTGATCGACAGCCGCGTCATCCACGTTCTTTCCCCCGCCTGAGCCCCGCTTGATCGCTCCCGGCGACGAATGACGAGGGAGCCATGGGGACGCATTGCTGAGCCGGATATACCCCGTTTCATCCTCGGCGCAGGCCGGGGACCAATGTCTTTGCTGCTTCCAGGCCTGCAAGTCGTGGGTCCCCGGCCTTCCGCCGGGGATGACACGGGGGGAGCTTCCGGTGCGTCAGTCTCAATCCTGGTTGGTATCAGATATTCGCGCTTCAAGCAGCAGCCGCGGCCTCGGTCCGCCGAACCCGCAGGCGGCGGATGCGGCGCGCATCGGAGTCCAGCACGCGAAACTCGATACCGGACGGATGGCTGATCACCTCGCCACGCGTCGGCACGCGACCGGCCAGGGTGAACACCAGGCCGCCAACGGTATCGATATCGGCATCGCGTTCGTCCTGCGTCAGGATCGGGCCGACCTTCTGCTCGAAATCCTCGATCGGCAGACGCGCGTTCAGGTCCAGCGCGCCATCCTGCCGTTCGGTGATCATCGGCGCCTCGACATCGTCGTGCTCATCCGCGATGTCGCCGGTGATGGTTTCGACCAGATCCTCGATCGTCACCAGCCCGTCGATACCGCCATATTCGTCGACCACCAGCGCCAGGTGCATCCGCTGCATGCCGCATCTGCAGCAGCAGGTCCAGCACCGGGATCTGCGGCGCCACCATCAGCGGCTTGCGCAGGATGGCTTCCAGCGAGAATGCCTCGGGCCGGCCGACATAGGCGAACACGTCCTTGATGTGGACCATGCCGATCACGTCGTCGAGCTGCTCCCGATAGACCGGCAGGCGGGAATGGCCGTCGTTGCGGATCAGCTCGATCGCCTGCGCCAGCGTGACGTCGGCGCGCATCGCCACGATGTCGGCGCGCGGCACCATCACGTCGTCGGCGGTGGTTTCCCGCAGCCGCAGCACGTTGGCGATCAGCAGCCGTTCATGACGATCCAGTTCCGGCTGCTCGCCCGGGAGCTGCTGCGCCTCCGCCGCCTCCTGCACCAGTTCGGCGATCGACTCCCGCAGCGAGTGCTCGGTGTGCTTGCGCCTCAGCAGGGTGCCCAACCGGCCCAACAGGCTCACGCGGTGACCGCTCATGAACGCTTCCACGGGTTGGGCACGCCGATGCCGCGCAGGATGCGGGCTTCCGCCATCTCCATGCGGCGGGCCTCGCCAGGATGGTGATGGTCCTGTCCTTGCAGGTGCAGCGCGGCGTGCACCACCAGATGCGCAAGGTGATGCGACGTGCGGCGCCCCTGCGCGGCGGCTTCGGCGCGGATGACGCCGAGTGCCAGGATGATCTCCGGCGCCGGATGCTCGTAGGTCAGCACGTTGGTCGGCTTGTTCCGCCCGCGGTGGCGGGCGTTCAGCGCGCGGACGACGCGGTCGGCGGCGAGAACGACGGTTCCTTGCATGCCAGCGGCTCGGCCGCCCGCCTGACGACCGCTTCGGCCCTCGGAACCAGCCGGTGCCAGGCCGGTTCCGCAACGACAATGTCGATGGCGGCGCAATTGGGCCCGCCAGGCGGAGCCGACTACTAGGAGGTTCCATCGCCCTGGTTTCGTTGCTGAGCCTGCGGACGCTCGCGTTCCCGCCGCACCTCGCCCTGGGCTGCCTCGCGCTGATCGTAGGCACCGACAATACGTGCCACCAGCGGATGACGGACCACATCGCGCTGTCCGAAGCGGACCACGCTGATGCCCTGGATCCCCTCCAGCGTGTCCAGCGCATCACGCAGGCCGGAGCGCAGGCCGGACGGCAGGTCCACCTGGCTCAGGTCGCCGGTGATGACCATCCGGGTCCCTTCGCCCATGCGCGTCAGAAACATCTTCATCTGCATCGCGGTGGTGTTCTGCGCCTCATCCAGGATGGCATAGCAGTGCGCCAATGTGCGGCCGCGCATGAAGGCCAGGGGTGCGACCTCGATCTCGCCGTTGGTCATCCGGCGGATCACCTGGTCGGCCGGCATCATGTCGTGCAGGGCATCATACAGCGGCCGCAGGTAAGGATCGATTTTTTCCTTCATGTCGCCGGGTAGAAAGCCGAGGCGTTCACCGGCCTCGACCGCCGGACGGGACAGCACGATCCGGTCAACCTTGCCGGCCTGCAGCATGGCAACCGCCTGCGCCACCGCGAGGTAGGTCTTGCCTGTGCCGGCTGGGCCAACGCCGAACACCATCTCGTGCGAAGCCAATGCCTCCATATAGGACGCCTGACCCGAACTCCGAGCCCCCACCGCGCCGCGCCGCGTGCGGATCGCCGGCAGGTCGGATAGCGGCAGCCGCGGGTCGCCCTCGGCATCGGCCAGCCTGATGGCCACCTCGATCTCCGGTCGTCCGACACTTTCACCGCGTTCCAGCCGCCGCCACAGGTCTTGCAGCATCCCCTGCACCAGGTCGACCCGTGAGGCGTCCCCCGCAATGGCGACCCGGTTGCCCCGACAGGACAGACGAACACCCAGAGCTTGCTCGATACGGACCAGATGCCGGTCATGGTCGCCCAAAAGCAGGGGCAGCAAGGTGTTGTCGTTGAACTGCAGGGTGATGGCCTTTCCGCCGGATGTGGCGGCGAGCGCCGGGAGCCGGGGGGACAGCGAGGTGTGTCAAGCGATTTGTCTCTCCTGGACAAGGGTTCCCGCGAGTGAATTCGGATGAGCGGCGACGATGTGGACCAAGACTTCCTGTCCAATCAGGTCAGTGTGGCCGGACAGATGAACCGGTTGAAGAAATTGGGAACGTCCGACGACCTGACCAGGGTGCCGCCCTGGGCCGGTGAAAAGCACCGGCATCGTCAACCCGACGCAGGCCGCGGCAAAGCGAGACTGCTGATCGCGCAGCACTGCCTGCAGGGCTTGCAGTCGGCAATCCTTTTCCGCTTCGGGCACCTGTCCGGGCGCGCCGGCAGCCGGTGTGCCTGGGCGTGGCGAGTATTTGAAGCTGTACGCCTGGGCAAAGCTGACATCACGCACCAGGGCCATTGTCGCCGCGAAATCAGCCTCGGTCTCGCCAGGATGGCCGACGATAAAGTCTGACGACAGAGCCAGGTCGGGTCGCGCCGCACGCAGCCGATCGACAATACGAAGGTAGTCCGCCGCGGTGTGCTTGCGGTTCATCGCCGTCAGGATCCGGTCGGACCCGGACTGCACCGGTAGATGCAGGAACGGCATCAGCATTGGCAGATCGCGATGCGCCTCGATCAGTTCGTCGTCCATGTCCCTCGGGTGCGACGTGGCGTAGCGCAGCCGCAGCAGGCCAGGGATCTCCGCCAGCGCCCGCAACAGGCGGCCGAGACCCCATGTGGGACGCCCTGTCGTGCCATTTATCGGGTCATCCTGGGCGTCGTCGACCGCCTTGCCGTGCCAGGCATTCACGTTCTGACCCAGCAGCGTGATCTCCCGTGCGCCCTGGGCAACCAGGTGGCGAGCCTCGTGCAGGATCGCGGCGGCGGGACGGCTTTGTTCGGCGCCGCGCGTGTAGGGGACGACGCAGAAGCTGCAGAACTTGTCGCAACCCTCCTGCACCGTCAGGAATGCGGTGACGCCCTGCGGCCTGTCGCTGTCGGGCAGGTGGTCGAATTTGTCCTCGGGCGGGAAGTCAGTCTCGATCACGGCGCCGGATTTGGCGGCACGCGTGGCGCGGGCAACCATTTCCGGCAGGCGGTGGTAGGTCTGCGGTCCCAGCACGATGTCGACGTAGGGCGCACGCGCGAGGATTTCCGCCCCCTCGGCTTGCGCCACGCAACCGGCGACGGCCAGGATCATGCGTCCGCCGGTCGCCTGCTTCAGTCGCCGCAGGCGGCCGAGTTCCGAGAACACCTTTTCGGCGGCCTTGTCGCGGATATGGCAGGTGTTGAGGATCACCATGTCGGCGTCGTCCGCAACCGCCGTGGGAGCATAACCGAGTGGTGCGAGGACATCCGCCATGCGGCCGCTGTCATACACGTTCATCTGGCAGCCCCAGGTGATAACGTGCAACCGCTTACGCTCGCCTCCGATCATCGATCACGCTCCGCCCAACCCTGCCGGACCGTTCCGGTGCGGGGAGCGGGAGGAATGATCGGCCAAAACGACAGGGTCAAGCGCGACAGCGCGGATTCGCCTCCTTCGATGAGGGGGATGTGGCAACATCCGGCCGGGTCATGTCAATAACGCCATGACCTGTCATGCGGATTTCACGTGGCCGCGCATGAGAAACGGTCGGAATGGTTAGTCGGCTTGCTCAAGCGGCTCGACACCGACGTGGACGGCAGCACGAGGCCCTGCGACGCCCGGCGCGAAGCGCCCTGTCTCGCCTGCTCCGTATCACTCAATTGTCCTTGCCTGCTGCTTTGCGTTAAACCTTCACTTGCGGTGTTGCCATAAGCACATCGCATGAGCCTGTGGCACTATATAGGCTGAGCGAGTGGACCGGGAAATTGATCGGCGGGTTCGTGCGCTCGACATGACCGTAAGGCATCAACACGAACAAGTCGGCGAGCAAGATCGAGGGGCGCCGAGCAGGCAAGATACGGCGCTTCGCGGGGTGGATCGTGTTTGGTGTGCAATTACCTCCGGTCACCGGTCCCGCGGTGATAGCGTGGGTGGCTTGTTCTCTTAGCAGGGGTCGTCGATACCGTCTGATCGAAAAGCAGCAGGGTGTCGAGCAGGAGGAGCTCGGCGCCGCCGGCAACCAGGCGCGTGCGGAACTTACTCAGTACGGTGTGGTCGAACCCTGAGTCGGTGAACGCAAGACCGAGTGCATACTTCCAGTCGATCCGGCCCCGCACGGCGTCGGCCGCCTCACGGTCGGACAGTTCTCCACAAACTGCGGCACCACAGCGAGCGCGAGCCGGCCCGGCGCCTCGGCGGGTTGACCATGGCGCGGGAACAGCGCCGCAAACTGGCTGTCCTGATACACGGGGCCAAGCGCGTCGGCGATGCACAGGCAGAGCGCGCCCTTGGGGAAGGCGGCACGGGCAACGCGACGAGTCTCGTCAGGCACTATGGGTGAGTTCTGTGGGCGCGGCATGGGCCAGAGCCTTCGAGAGGGCGAGCCCGCATCATCACGCACGCAACGAGGCGCGCACCGTCACAACGGCGGGAGTGAGCCGCCCCGGACTTCGCCACCAGCATCAATCTTGGTCCTGGCCATCCGCCGCTCTCTGCCTCGCATCGTGTTCAGCGATCCCGCGCTCGCGGGTCAGCGTCTGGCCTAGCCGATGGCGCGCCACGCCGACAGGGCCCGCGCGTGAGTTTGGGACGCCCGGTCTGTTGGCGGGATTCTCGGCTCATCCGCGGCGCGCCGGATCGCCATATCGTGTGCACCAGCGCAGCGCCCAGAGGCGATCCGGCCGCGGGGCCAGGGCGGATCACAAGCCGCGCCCGCGCCGGCGCACCCCTCGGTGAGCCCAGCGCGGGCGGCGCAAAACGTTTCAAGGAGGTGGTCTGATGGCCGATCTGCTGGTCATTGAGTATCCGACGGAAGCCCAGGCCGAGGCGGTGCGCCGCAAGCTGCTCACCATGCAGAAGGAATACCTGATCGAGCTCGGCGATGCGGTGGTCGCGGTCAAGCAGCCGGACGGCAGCGTCAAGCTCAATCAGCTGTTCCAGCCGGTCGCCTCGGGGGCTGCGTCGGGCGCGCTGTGGGGCGGGCTGATCGGCATGCTGTTCCTGATGCCGCTGGCCGGCGCCGCGCTGGGCGCCGCATCCGGCGCGCTCAGCGGCAAGCTGACCGATCTCGGCATCAACGACGGGTTCATGCGCGAGGCCGCGCGCACGCTGCAATCGGGCAACGCGGCGCTGTTTCTGCTGATCCGCAAGATGACCACCGACAAGGTCGTCGCCGAGCTGCGCGGCAGCGGCGGGACCGTGCTGCAGAGCTCCTTCGACGAGACCAAGGAGGCGACGCTGCAGGCCGGCCTCGCCGCGGCGCCGGCGATCGCCGCAGGGGGCTGAGCGGCCGGCCGTCGAGGAAGACGTGCATACCGGCAGTTCTCCGCGCATTGGGTTCGGTGTTGCAAATTGGACCATGCCGAGACGCACGACCACAAGTCTTCTGCTTCGGTCGGGTCTGGTCGCGCTGACCGCGGCCGGCCTTCTGATCGGACCGGCCAGGGCGCAGTCGCTCGATGAACAACTGAAGCAGCAGATTGAAGCGTTGCAGAAAACCCAGGCGTTGCAGCAGAAACGAATTCGACGAGCTCGAGGCTGCTTTGCATCAGTCGGTGAAAACGCCGGCTCAGACGGTGCAGCGGCGCGTCAAGCCGGCTGCCATCGCGCGGACCGCGCCCGCCGCGGGTGCGGCATCGCAGCAGACAGCGCAGCAGGCCGCGGAGCAGGCCCAACAATCCGCCGAACAGGCGAAGCAGGCGGCAGCCCATGTTGAGCAGACGGCGAGCCAAGCCAAGGAGTTGGCGGCGCAGGCGGTCACCGACAGCTTCACGCCGCCGCCGGGCAAACCGCCAGGCACGTTCCGCATTCCCAATACCGGCGTGTCGGTCCGGATCTACGGCCAGGTGAAGCTCAATGGCTCATGGGACTTGACGACGTTCAATCGCGCCGACGGGCTGACGTCGCAAACGATTCCGCTCAGCGGCAGCGCCGCTGCACGGACCGGCGGCGACTTCCAGGCCAGCGGCCGTCGTTCGCGGATCGGCGTCGAATCCTGGGCGCCGACGGACACGGTGTTTGGCGACGTGCACGCACTGGTGGAAATGGATTTCGGCGGACAGACAACCGACCTGACGACACAGGCCACCGCCAACTCCTACACGCCCCGTCTGCGCCGCGCGTTCGTCGATTTCGGCCAGCCCGAAGGCTGGGAACTCGTACTTCTCGGCCAGGAGAACTCACTCTTCAGCGACGCCGCCATCTTCCCGCTGCAGTGGCTCGCTGACTGGACGCCAGGTGGGATGAGCGGTGTCCGACAGGCTCAAGCGCGGTATACATACTCGTTCGGCGACGGGATCAGCGCATCCGCGGCGGTAGAGAACGGATATCCCGACGTCGCCACGTCGACGGGTATCAGCTACCCGGACTCGAACGGTGGGGCCGGGTTTGGCTTCAGCCACGCCCCTGACTTCACGACACGCTTGCTGATCCGGCAGGACTGGGGCCAGTTCGCCCTGCGCGGCGTCATGCGCCCGCAGATCGGGCTGAACAATCAAGCCGCCATCGCGCCCGGCGCTGCCTTCGCCAGTAACACGACCGGGTGGGGCATCGGCGCAACCGGCAATGTAAACCTGGTCGGCGACCGCGTGATCCTGATGGCGACTGGCAACTACGGCGAGGGGATCGGGCGCTACCTGGACGCGACCTCAAACGGTTTCGGTGCCGTCTCCAACGCCGGATTGCCCGGTGTCGCCGGCACTGATGCGAGACTCGACACAGTGCGCGTGTCGGCCGGCCTGCTCGGCTTGCAAGTGAACTACACGTCCAGCCTGCGCAGCAACGCGTCGCTGTTTGGCGCGCTGCTCGACTACCCGAGCTACGTCTCGCAGTTCGCGGGCTGCTTCGGCACGAGCGGGGCCGGCACCTGCAACCTGGTGAACCGCTCCCTCTGGGGCGGCTCCATCAACCTGATCTGGAGTCCGGTGAGAACAATCGATCTCGGCGTCGAATATCAGCACATCGAGCGATCCTTGCAGACAAGTAATACAACCGGCAACAATGGAGGCAAGGCTGACCGTGTGCAGCTCTCGGGAATTGCCCGGTTCTAGTATCCGATCGCAGAGCAGCGTGAGTCGCACCGCGACCACGATTTACCGCGTGGATCGGATACTTCAAGCCAAGTTCGACGTATCGTGCTTCTATGATGCGCGATACTAGGCCGGGTTGCCGACCATGACGCGGCCTTGGTGTGCAAGTGCCGGAGGCGCGTACCAAGTGATCGTGCCAAGCGTCGATGAGCGGCCGCTTCGATCAAGGCCCGCCGGAATGGGCCCGCTCGGTACTCAAGCTCATCGAAGTATTTCTGGTAGTCGTGTGCGGTTCCCGCATAGACGCATCGGCAGCCGGTCGGATCGGAGTAGAGGACGGTATCAACGCCATCGATCGACCGATGCATAAACGTATGAGCGGGCAGCGCTTGCCCATACTGGAGGGTCTCGGCCGGCGTCGGTTTGAATCCGGCCGCGAGCAATTCATCTCGATCCTGCTTCGCAAAGGCTGCACATCCGCCCAGGCTCAGCATGATTGCGAGGAAAGCAAAGCCGGCCGAACGGCCTGTCGGAACTTGATCGCGGTGTGTCATTCTATGATCTCGTTTCTCTTTCAGCCTGATCCGGATCGTTATGAGCTTGTACAGTCTGTGACAACGGATGCTTCGATAGCGATTGGCCGGATCGTATCATATGTTCGGTTCAGCGCGCTATGATCCGGACGCAATATAACTTGCGCATCACGCAGTGGATCAGGCGGACTCGTCACCCGCTCGCGCCGGTGCAGTGGCCCCATTTTGACGCGGAGAGGTGCCATGGCCGTTTCGGCTAGCAGCGAGGTCCGGAGATCCGCGATCGTGCGGGCGGTGGGCTTTATCATCCTGTGGCTGGCACTCGCCGGACCCGCGCCCGCCGACTTGCCGGCCGGGGCGATCGCGGCGGCGGCGGCGACCTGGACGAGCCTGCGCCTTCTGCCGCCGGGCACCTGGCATTTCAGTCCCGTCGCCCTGGTGAGATTGGCGCTGCGCTTCCTGCGCCAATCGATCGTTGCCGGTGTCGATGTCGCGTGGCGCGCACTGCATCCGCGGCTGCCCTTGCAGCCCGGCATCATCGTCTACACTTCGCGCCTGTCGCCGGGGCCGGCACAATCCGCGTTCTGCACGCTGACAAGCCTGCTGCCCGGGACAGTTCCATCCGGCACGGACGACAACGGCGCGTTCATCATCCATTGCCTCGATGTCGGCCAGCCGGTCCTGGAGCAACTGGCCAACGAGGAAGCATTGTTCGTCCGCGCGTGCGGTGGCGCTTCCGGCGATGACTGAGTTCCTGCTCGCGGTTGCCGTCTTTGTTCTCGCCACAGTGGCCCTGGGCCTGATCCGCATCGTGCGCGGGCCTGCCGATGCTGACCGCATGATGGCACCGCAGTTGCTCGGGACAGGCGGGATCGCGGCCCTGCTGCTCCTGGGCGCCGCAACCCGAGCGCCCGGAGCGATCGATGTCGCCCTGACGCTGGCACTGCTCGCGGCGTTCGCCTCGGTAGCCTTCGTGAAGGGCGGCTCCGATCCGGCTGGGCGCGATTCCGACAAGGCCGACCGCGCATGAGCCTTGTGCTCGACATATTCACCGTCGTGACGGTCTCACTCGGTGCGGTTTTCTTCCTGGCGGGCGCTGTCGGACTGCTGCGGTTTCCCGATACGCTCACCAGGCTGCACGCGCTGACCAAGGCGGACAATGTCGGCTTCGGACTCGTGGTGCTGGGCCTGCTGCCGCGGGTGGAGGGACCGCTCGCTGGCATGAAGCTGATCGTCGCCTGGCTGCTTCTTCAGTTGGCCGGCGGGACGGTGACGCAGCTGATCGCGCGCGTGTCGCGTCGCAGCATCGGGCCGTCGGCATGAGTTTAGCGCCGATGGTCGACAGCGGCTTGACCGCGCTGGTCCTTGCCATGGCTGTCTGGACGATCGTCGCGCGTTCGACGTTCGCCGCGGTCGTCGGGTTCGTCGTGTACGGGCTGCTGCTGACGCTCGTCTGGGTGCGGCTCGCCGCGCCGGATGTGGCAATGACGGAGGCGGCGATCGGCGGAGGCGTGACCGGCGTGCTGCTGCTCGTCGCGACGGCACGCCTGCGCGCCACCGAGGCAGTGGCCAAGCCGTTGAGCGCGCGGTTCCGTGCGGCAATCGCCGTGCTGTGCGCGGTCATCTCCGCGGCGATCGCCGCGGCGGTGGTGCTGCTGCCCGATCCCGCGCCGACACTGGCACCGATCGCCGCGGCAAACCTTGCCATGACGGGAGTTGGCAACGCCGTGACCGCGGTTCTGCTCGCCTACCGCTCGCTCGACACGTTGCTGGAGTCCATCGTCCTGCTGCTCGCGCTGGCGGGCGTCTGGTCGCTGGCGCCGGCCCGCTTCCAGGGAGGCGCCCCGGCGCGACTGGCGCTCCCGCATCGGGACGGCGCCCTCATCCTGCTCGGCCAATTGCTGCCGCCGTTCGGCATCGTGCTGGGAATCTACATCGTCTGGGTGGGCGCGGACGCCCCGGGCGGCAAGTTCCAGGGCGCCACGATCCTGGGGGCGATGTGGACCCTGACGATGATGGCAGGGCTGCAGGACCCGCCGGAGATCAGGCGGGCCTGGGTTCGCCTGGTTCTCATCGCCGCCCCGGCGTTCTTCCTGGCGGTCGGGCTGGTAGGCTTCGTGCTCGCCGGCGCGTTTCTGGCCTACCCGACCGGCTGGGCCAAGCCGCTGATCGTTGCGATCGAGGTCGTGATGACCCTGTCGGTCGCCGCTACGCTGGGGCTGCTGGTGGCCGGCCCGCCCGCACAACCGGTGAAGACATGACCGGGACGACGCTGTTCGGCCTGTGCGGCGCCGCGCTCGTCGGCCTTGGGTTGTTTGGTGTGATCACGCAGCCGCTGATCCTGCGCAGGATCGTCGCCTTCAACCTGCTCGGCGGCGGCACGTTTCTTCTATACGGGACCGTAGCGCGCCGGGGCGCCGCGGTGGGACTCGGCGGCGACCCCGTGCCGCAGGCGCTGGTCATCACCGGCATCGTCGTGGCGTTCTCGGCGACGGCCCTGGCCATCGCGCTGCTGCTACGGCTGAATGACGTCACGTCGGTCGAAGAAGGCGATCGATGACGGTCGATGCCCTCACCCTGCCATGCGCCGGTGATCCGGCCGGGGCTCTTCTGGTGCTGGCGATCGTGCTGCCGGCCGCCGGGGTTCTGCTGGCGCTGAGCGTGGGCAGGGTGCTGGCCGAACGCGTCGCGTTGCTGGTCCTCGCGGCCAGTTTCGCGATTGCCGTGGCGATCGTTGCCGAAATCTGGCGTTCCGGTCATGCGCTGTCCTATGCACTCGGCGGCTGGCCTCCCCCGCTTGGGATCGCGCTACGCGCGGATGGGCTCTCGGCGGTGATGGCGATCACGACTGCTCTCGTTGTCGGCGCCATCGGGCTGTTCGGCCGTGTCAGCTTCGCCGCGCCGGTCCCGGGAACCGAGGCACGGGCGCCGTCGGCGTTCTGGACGCTGCTGCTGGCAGTTGCGGCGGCGCTGAACCTGATCTGGTTCGCCGGCGACCTGTTCAGCCTGTATGTCGCGCTGGAACTGCTGACCTTCGCGGCGGTCCCGCTGGTGAGCCTCGATGGCCGGGCGAACACACTGGCCGCCGCGTTGCGATACTTGCTGTTCGCGCTGCTGGGCTCGGTGCTGTACTTGATCGGCACGGCGCTCCTGTACGGCGCCTATGGCACGCTCGATATCGTGCTGCTGTCGGGCCGGATCCATCCCGAGCCGGCGGTCTGGGTGGCGGCGGCGTTGATGACGGCTGGGCTGCTCGCCAAGACCGCGCTGTTTCCGCTCCATTTGTGGCTCCCCCCGCCCATGCCGGGGCGCCGCCCGCGGCCAGCGCGCTGCTCTCGTCGCTGGTGGTGAAGGGTTCCTACTTCCTGCTCGTGCGGCTGTGGTTCGACGTGCTGCCCGCGCTGCCGGGCCGAGCGCCGGGCCAGATGATGGCTACGTTGGGGGCGGCGGCGATCCTGATGGGCAGCGTGCTGGCGCTCCGGCAGGCGCGGCTGAAGCTGCTGATCGCCTACTCGACCGTGGCGCAGATCGGCTACCTGTTCCTGATGTTTCCGCTAATACCAGCGCCCGCCGCCGCGTCGGTCGTGGGCGGCGCGCTCACCGGCGGCATGCTGCAGGCGGTCTCCCACGCCACCGCGAAGGCGGCGATGTTCATGGCGGCCGGTGTGATAGCCAGTGCGCTGGGTCACGACCGCATCGCCGGGCTGGCCGGCACCGCACGCGCGCTGCCGATGAGCGTGTTCGCCTTCGGGCTCGGTGGAGCCGCTCTGATCGGGCTGCCGCCAAGTGGCGGGTTCGTGGCGAAATGGCTGCTGCTGACCGCGGCGGTGGATAGCGGCCAATGGTGGTGGGCGGCAGTCATGCTAACCGGCGGCCTGTTCACCGGGGGCTATGTCTTCATGGTGGTGGGCCGGGCGATGACGGGGGCGGACAGGTCAAGCACAGACGACCTGGAGGAGCCTAGGGTCATCGAGGCGCCGCGCATGGGTCAGGCGATTGCGTTGGCGCTGGCGCTGTGCTCGATGCTGCTGGGGCTGACCGCGCTCGGCCCGCCGGATCTGCTCCTGATTGGCCGGCCCGGTGCCGCGGTGGTCGATTGCCGATGACCGGCACGCAGGGGATTGGCGCGCAGGCGCTGCTCATCGCCGCGGTCGCCGTTCCCGCGGCGATGTTGCTGGCCTGTCTCGCGCCGCGTTTGCGCGATAGGCTTTGGCGGGGTCTGTGGCTCGCACCGGCGCCGGGTCTTGCGGCCGCACTGCTCGCGGATGGGCGTTCGGTGTCGCTCTGGCGCGGGCACGGAGCATCCCAATTCGCGCTCGACATGCCCGGCGCGATCCTGCTCGGGGCCGCCGGGGTACTGTGGATGGCGGCCGGCGCCTACGCGGCACGGGACGTGCGCGGCCGGATGGACGGGACGTGGTTCCTCGTCTGCTGGCTGACGACGCTGACCGGCTGTTTTGGTGCCTTCCTCGCCGCCGACATGCCGGGCTTCTATCTATTCCTTGCCGTGGTCAGCCTGGGCGCCAGCGGCCTCGTCATGCAGGATGATACGCCGCGCGCCAGATGGGCCGCCGGCCTATACCTTGCCGTCGCGCTGCTGGCCGAGACGGCGATCCTGATCGGCTTTGTGCTGCTGGCGGCCGGCGCGCCCGGACGCAGCCTCCTCATTCGCGACGCGGTCGCAACGCTGCCGGCATCGCCTTGGCACGACGCCACGCTGGCTTTCCTGATCTGCGGGCTCGGTGCCAAGGCTGGGCTGGTGCCGATGCACGTCTGGATGCCGCGGGTGTACCCGGCCGCGCCCATCTCCGCCGCTTCGGTGCTCAGCGGCGCCGTGGTCAAGATCGCCATCATCGGCCTGATCCGCGTGCTGCCGCCGGACCCGGCGATGTCGGGCTGGGGCATGGCGATAGCCGCCGTGGGCGTGTTCGGCGCCTGGTATGGCGTCGTGGTCGGGCTCACTCAGTCCGATCCGAAGACCGTGCTGGCCTATTCGAGTGTGAGCCAGATGGGGCTGCTGGTCGCCGTGCTCGGGATGGGACTGCGCGCCGGTGACGGCGGCGTAGGGATCGCGGTTGCCTTTGCTGCTGCGTGGCACCTGCTGGCCAAGGGCGGATTGTTCCTGGCCGTGGGCTTGGGTGGCGTGGCTGCCGTAGACGGCGCGATCGCCGCGCGCCGGCCGTGGCCAGTGCTGCTCCCCACCGCGGTGCTCGCCCTGGGCCTCGGCGGACTGCCATTCACCGGCGGAGCACTGGCCAAGCTGGCGATGAAGGCGCCGTTGGGCGATGGCGTCGTGGCGACCCTGGCCACCCTGTCGGCGGCCGGCACCACGCTGCTGATGCTGCATTTCCTCCGATGCCTCATGTCGGTCGCCCCGGCGCGGCCGGGCCCGGCGCCGAACGGGCTCGTCGTGCCGTGGCTCGCCACCGCGGCCGCGTCCATGGCGATCCCCTGGGCGCTCTATCCGGCGGTGATCGGGCCAGTGTCCGACGTACTCGCCCCGGCAGCGCTCTGGGCGGCGGTCTGGCCGGTTCTGGCCGGCGCGCTGCTGGCGGTCGCGCTGCGAAACCCGATATCCCGCCTGCCGCGTATCCCCGAGGGCGACGTTCTGGTGCTGGCCGAACGGACAGGGCGGCGAGCCGCGGCGTGGAGCCTGGTGCTAGAGCGGGCGGACGGCACCTTGCGGCGCTGGCCGGTAGCGGGGCTGTCGCTGCTGGCGGTGGCCGTCGCCTTCGGTGCTGCGATGCTGTCCGGTCGCTGAGGCCGGAAACCTGGTTGTGGCTCAGAATGACCAGAAGATCGGCACCAAGAAGGTCGCGACCACGAAGAACCACAGCATCAGGGGCAGTCCAAGCTTCCAGTAGTCGCCGAACTCGTAGCCGCCCGGACCCATGACCATCAGGTTCACCGGCGTCGCCACGGGCGTGAGGAAGGCAGCGGCGGCGGCGACTGTCACGCTCATCAGCACCGGGCGGGCGGACAGTCCGAGGTCGCCGGCGGCGGCCACGGCGATCGGGATGATGATGAGCGCCGTCGCCGTGTTGCTGATCAGCTGGCCCATGATGGCCGTCAATATGAACAGGCCGCCGAGCAACGCGTAGGGGCCCGCGTCGCCGACGAGGCCCACCAGTCCGTCCGCCATCAACTTCGCAGCACCCGTCTGGGTCATCGCGGTCGATAGCGGGATCATGGCGCCGACCAGGATCACCGTCGTCCAGTTGATCGACCGATAGGCCTGCTCGACGGTCACCACTCTCAGCAGGACCATGGCGCAAGCGGCGGCGAGTCCCGCTATCGCTGCCGGAACAACTCCGGTGGCGAGGAGGAACACCATCACCAGCAGGACCGCGATGGCCTGCTTTGCCCCAGCCCCCATTGGAACCGCCTGTCGGCGAATGAGCTCCGGCGAGTCGACCACGAGGACATCCGGATCGTCGAGATGCTCGTCTAGCGCCTTCCAGGTGCCTTGGAGCAGCAAGGTGTCCCCCGCAGCCAGCACCGTTGCGCTCGGCCCCAGGTCCTCGCCCCTGCGTTGCACGGCGAGGACGACGAGATCGCCGCTTTGGGTGACCATGCCAGGGAAGACCGACTGCGAAATGAAATCGGATCGGGGGGGGATCATGACTTCAGCCAGACCAGACGCGCGGTTGAACAGGGTGTCCGTCACGTCGGAAGCTGGGTCCTCCGATCGGAACGCGAGGCGCTGATCGGCGGCTAAAGTGCTGACGGTCGCCGCGTCGCCGCGAACGATGAGGGCGTCGTTCTCAGCGAGTGCGGACGGCCGCTGCGTGCCGCCATTTCCGGCCTGAACGGCGATCAGGGAGACCCCGGTGTATGGCTTGAGATCGATCGCAGTTGGCGATGCCCCGACGTAGGGAGAACCGGCTCGGACACGCAGCCGGAACAGCCCATCCTCGAGCCGGTATTGCTCGACGAGCGTCCGGGCGTGCTTGCTGAGATCCGGAGGAAGCGTCCGGCTTGTTCGGTTTGGCAGGAGGCGCTCCCCGAACAACACGATGATCGCCATGCTCCCGATCAGGAGGGGGATCCCGACATAGGCGAACTCGAAATAGCGGAACGGCGGGAATCCGGCGCCCTCGGCCGCTTCCGAGACGAGCACGTTGACCGGCGTGCCGGTGAGCGCGAGGATTGATCCAGCGTGCGACGCGAACACAAGGGGCATCAGAAGCTGCGAAGGCGAGCGGCCTAGTCGGATCGCCATGACGACGACTACCGGCAAGAGCGCGGCCACCGCCCCGTTGACGCTGATCAATGCGGTAAGCAAGGCCACGAGCAGCATGGTCAATATCAGGAGCCGGGCGCGGCCCCGGCCCGCCCGGGCAATGAGCAGTTGGCCTGCCCAGGCTGTCACGCCGGTGCAGTCGAGACCCGCGCTGACCACAAACAGCGACGCGATGAAAATCACCGCGGGATCGCCGAGGCCGGCAAGCGCATGGCCGAAGTCGAGCACGCCGGTGGCGTAGAGGGCGAGCGACGTTCCCAGCGCGACAATGACGACGGGGATGCGGTTCCAGACGAACAGCACGACGATCGCCGCGATGATCGCGAAGGTGATTGCGACGTTGTTCAAGTCGAATGGTCCTTACAGATGTCGGGCCACGACCGCACCAGCGTTCGGGCTGGTCATGATGGGTGTCTTCGGATCAGCTGAATTTCGGTCCGGATATTCCCGCGAGACTGGCGTTGACGAACGGTGGCGTTGATACAGGGCGGGGCAAATCAGCGTCGCGCTCAGCCCGGCCCGAATGGGATCCCAAGCAGGTACCAGCCGATGAAGAGCACGATCCAGACGACGTAGACCGCGGCCGCGTAGGGAAGCATCATCGCCACGACCGTGCCGACCCCGGCTTCCTTCTGATAGCGCTGCACGAAGATGACGATCATTCCGAAATACGCCATGAGTGGCGTAATGACGTTTCCCGGCGAATCGCCCACTCGATAACCCGCCAGCACCGTCTCCGGAAGCACGTTCAGCTTCATGAACAGCGGCACGAAGATGGGCGCGAGGATTGCCCACTTGGCGATGGCGGCGGGGATGATCAGGTTCACGGCCGCGGTGATAAGCACGAAGAAGATCAGCAGCGGCAGCGAACCCAGGTTGGCGTTTTGAAGAACGTCTGACAGCCGGACCGCCGCGATCGTCGCGAGATTGCTGTAGTTGAAATATGCCAGGAACTGGCTGATGACCAGAAACAGGAAGATCAGGCCTCCAAGACCGGCAAAGGTCTTGGTGATTGACGCGATCGCGCCCGAGACGCTTTTGACGGTTCCCGCGCCCCAGCCGTACGCGGCGCCGGTGGCTAGGAAGATCACCATGATGAGCACGATCAGGCTGTTCATGAACGGCGAATCGCCGATCAGCGCGCCGGTCTCCGCATTGCGCAGCGGCGCGCCCGACGGCAGCGTGAGCAGCGCGACCACGATGCCGACGCCGATCAGGGCGTAGAGCGCAAACTTGAGCCCCCGCGCTTCCTCGATGGACACTGCTTCGCCCGCTCCGGTCGGTTGTTGGCCGCGATATTCGCCCAGCCGGGGCTCGATGATCCGCTCGGTGACGACGGTGCACACGACGCAGAGCAGCAGGCTTGATACGATCGAGAAATAGAGGTTGGACGTCAGATAGATGGACGTGGTGGGACTGAGCAAATGAATGGCGTCGTTGGTGATCTCGGTCAGGACACCATCGATCGGGGTGATGATGAGGTTCACGCCAAACACGGCGGCGACTCCGGCGAATGCCGCGGCCAGCCCTGCCACCGGATGCCGACCCAGGCTGAGAAAGGCCGCGCCGCCCAGCGGGATCAGCACCAAATATCCAGCATCGGATGCGACGCTCGACAGCACACCCATGAACACCACGATGAAGGTGATGGCTCGGCGCGGGGCCACGATCACGATCTTGCGGATCAACGCGTTGATGAGGCCGGCCTCTTCCGCGAGCCCAACGCCCACCATCGCCACCAGGATCACCCCAACGGGGGCAAAGCCGAGGAAGTTCCGCACCATGGACGTAATGATGAAGCGGATCCCTTCGCCCGTAAGCAGGCTATTGACCGTCGCCGTGGTGGTCTGGACCTGGTGGGTGACGGGATCGGCGAGCTGATAGGTGACACTCGTTCCCATCAGGTAGAGAAGATGCGATAGAACAATGACGACGGCGGCCATGATAAGGAAAATGACGGCCGGATGGGGCACCTTGTTGCCCACCAGTTCGACACCGTCGAGCAGCTTCTGCAGGAACGTCTTCGGCGGCGCGATCGCGTTGATCGAGGTCATCTGCTGTCCCCGTCAAATGCCGGCGGCAAGCTTGCCGAGGAGCAGTGCGTGGGAGCGCGTGCCGCGGTGGAAGCACTGCATCTCGAACTTCTCGTTGGGGCTGTGCACCTGATCGTCGTCGAGCCCGAAGCCCATCAGCAGCGAGTCGATGCCCAACGTCCGTTTGATTTGCTCAACTACCGGGATCGAACCCCCACCGCCCATCATCACAGCCGGCCGTCCATATTCCTGCTCCAACGCAGCCCTGGCCGCCTGCACCCATGGCGTATCGGTCTCGATCTCGACGCCGGACGACATGCCGAACGCCTCAAACGAGACCTGCGCGCCCGGTGGCAGGCGGTCGGCGACGAAGCGCTGGAACGCTTTAAAGATGGCGCGCGGCTCCTGGTTCGGCACCAGGCGGAAGGAGACTTTCGCGGACGCCTCGGCGGGGATGATGGTCTTGCTGCCCGTCCCGGTGTAGCCGCCCCACATGCCGTTGATATCCGCGGTGGGACGCGCCCAGAGCCGTTCGAGCGCGTGCAACCCCTGCTCGCCACTCGTTCCCGACAGCCCGACGGCATGCAGGAAGGCGCTCTCGTCAAAGCCCAACCCTTGCCATTGGGCGCGCTGCTCCGGCGATACCGGCTTCACCGCATCGTAGAAGCCGGGGATCTGGATGCGGCCGTTCTTATCGTGCATCTCGCCCAAGATGCGCGCCAGCGCGTTGACCGGGTTCAGTGCGACGCCGCCGAACAGTCCGGAATGCAGGTCCATGCTCGGACCCTTCAGGGTGATCTCGCAATTCGCCATGCCGCGCAGCCGCGTGGTGATCCCGGGCGTGTCGATGTTCCACATGTTGGTGTCGCTGATCAGCGCGAAGTCGGCCGCGAGCGCGTGCTTGTGCGCCGACAGGAACGGCTCGAGATTGGGACTGCCGATCTCCTCCTCGCCTTCCAGCAGCACGGTCACCGGACGCAGGGATGCCACCGCCCGCCTGCGCCCAGGCGCGCAGCGCCTCGACGAACATCATGAGCTGGCCCTTGTCGTCCACGGCGCCGCGCGCGACCACGCGATCGCCATGTGGACCTCGAACCAGCTGCGGCTCGAAGGCCGGGCTGCGCCACAGCTCTACCGGATCGGCCGGCTGCACGTCGTAGTGGCCGTAGAACAGGATACGCGGCACCCTCGCGTTGACGGGGCCGGGGTGATGGCCGAGCACGACAGGATGTCCGGCGGTCGGCTCGACGCCGACTTGGAAGCCAAGGCCGGCAAGCTGGCCTTGAAGCCATTCGGCGGCATGGCGAACGTCGTGATCATGCGCCGGTTGGGTACTAATGCTGGGGATGCGGAGCAGGTCGAACAGGCGACCGCGTGCTGCATCCAGTCCCGTATCCACTTGACGCAGCACAGCGTCAACGGTTGCAGAGGGTATGCCCATGGGGAAGGCTCCAGCAGACGATATACATCACGATAGCAGCATGTGTCGTGCTGGAGATGGGCCTAAAATCCCAAGACGAGGCAGCGCATCCCAACCCTTGCGGTGATCAATGGGTGTTTTTAGCGACAGGCGCATTCCAGCGGGAAGAGTAGCGGGTGTATTTTCGACAAAGTAACGATATCTCGTTATTTTCGCTGCTTGCGATAGGCGCAAGCGAGATGGTTGTGGCCCGACGCAATCCACTTCGTGCCGTCAAAACCCTGCGCGAACGCAACGCAAGCCGGCTTCCAGACTCTGCACCATCAGCTCGCGCATGCCCTTGAGCGCCCTGTAGGAGGACGAACGAACCTCCGGCGGTTCATTCTTTGTCCGGATTTGAACCGGGATTCGGCGCGTCCGCCCTTGGCTTAGCGGCCTCGCCGCGGATCGGCAGGCGTGTCATACGGGACCAGAACTCTGCTGACCAGCGCCGGGAGGCGCAGAAACATCTTGTCCACCACATTCAGCCCGATGAACCAGTCGCGCATGCGGACCGTCCGCAAGGTGTCTCCGGCGGCCCACTCTGCCAGCAGGCTGGCGCCGGAGGCAGAGCGGGTCAGCACCGCGCCCCGGAGCGGGGCGTCTGGCGGGCGAGCGCGACTAGTACGCCGCGTCACGGATATTGCCGGCGTTCATACGCCACGGATTGACCCCTGATCGGCGAACAACCAAGCCGCGGGATCACCGCGGAACCGGTGATGGGAGGTCGTTGCGTATCTAATAAGATCCGCCGCGCGAAGCGCTGTATCTTGCCTGCTCCGTGCCCTCGCTCTGCCTCACGTGCTGCTCTGTGTTAAAGCCTTGCGGCCGTTTCAAGCGCACGAACCAGGCGATCATCCCCGGATCCGCTCGCTCAGCCTGTCTGGTGCCAGACGCTCATGCGATGTGCTGATGGCAACAGCGCAAGAAAAGGGCTTTAACACGAAGAAGCAGGCGAGGACGATAAAGGACACGGAGCAGGCAAGATACGGCGCTGCGCGCGGGGGCGTATCGGGGACCTCGTGCTGCCGTCGACGCCGGTGCCGAGCCGCTTGAGCAAGCCGGTGGTGCCGCGGATGCGTCGATGACGTGGCAGGCGCACTGGAGATGGAGCGCCGAGCCCGAGGCGTTGAATGTGACAGGGGTTCATGCGCCGCCGACAAGCCGGTCGCACTATCACCGCAGAACCAGTGACGGGAGGTACTAGCGTGGCGACGGCGGCGCACCGTGCTGCGCCGCGGCGTAGCCCTGCTGGAAGGAGCGGTCCTCGGCGCGTCTGTGCTGGTCCCAGATGAGGCCGCCCAGCAAGCCCGCGCCGGCCCCGACCGCCGCACCCAAACCCGCGTTGCCGCCGATGGCGCCGGCCACCGCGCCGATGCCGGCCCCGCCGGCGGTGCCGGTGAGGGCGCGCTGCTGCGTCGGACTGAGGTCGGAGCAGCCCGCGACCAACAGAGCGGCGGCCAGGCTCAGCGCCGAAATCTTCATGAAAAGCCTCCTACACCCGCGCATCAGCGGCTGGTCGAACAGGGAAAACGCTGCCCGAGAAAGCGGAACAGCCCGTCGCTCGGCGGGTCCGCCATGCGATCGGGCGCGCCGCGCGCCCACTGCACGAACTCGCTGACCGTCTGCGCGCGCGCCGGCGGCGGGTTCGGCAGGCAGAACAGCTTCATGCTGCGCGACGCCGCATCGTGCTGCATCTCGACCGACACCGCGCCTTGCGCGAAGCCGTAGCAGAAAGCGAGTGCCGCTGCGGCCATCGGAGTGTCGGGCGGCGGATCGCACAGAGCGACCAGCTGGCCGGTCGTGCCGGCGGTGAAGTCGGCCGCCGTCAGGGCGTGCCCGCCGCTGGGCGTGAGCGCCAGCAGGAGCGCGGCCGCCGCGGCGCCGATCGTGCATTTCAAGGGGAACTTCACCAGGCGCTGCCTATGCTGTTGTGGATCGTGACGCCCCTCTCGCCGAGCCGGGCGGTGTCGCGATGCGAAAGCAGCCTAAGCCGATCCGGCCCAGCCGGCGCGGGCTGTCCGTCCCGGTGCTGTGCCGCCCGTCCCAATCAAGCCGCGCGCCATGCGAGCTGTTCCAGCCTATTCAGGATGCTGCGATCGGCTGGTGCGCGACGGGGCTGCGTCTTCGTCGTAAACGGTCCACGCAACGCTCGAATTCGGACGCCAGGGATGGTCCTGGGATTCTAGGGTCATCCTCGATTCCACGAACGCCGATAGTGTGATCGCAACGCGCGCTTGTAGCCGAGCGGACAGGCACGTGCGCATTCTGCCGAGAAGTCCGAACCAAGGCCGCCCCAGCTGAGGCAGCCTGCAGTCGCTGTGGTATCTCGGGCGAAGTCGCGGAGGGCAACTTGACCAAAAAAGAGGTGGCTCAGCTGAAAGGCGAGCTGTTTGGCCTGCAGGTTCTGGTCATGCAAAGTCTTTGCTTCATCGCAGCCCACGCGGAGGACCCGGTTCGCCATCTCAAGGGCATCGAAGATTCGGCGGTCGAGGGGATCTCCGGCCAACCACAGTTGGATATTCTGCCACGATACCTGCAGGCGTTCCAGCAAGCGGCGGCCGAGGTCGTCGTTCAGTGCATCGAAGCGGCGCAGAGTGTTCTGGCCGACGGAGGACAGCCGTTGCGTCCGGGCGAAGCCTCCGACCGGGTTTGATTTTGCAAGGCATGTCCGCATAAGGCGAGATCAAGAAAGGACCCGGCTATCCGAACAAACATCGCTTCGCGTGCACCGGACGACTGAAGAGTGTGACTTTGGATGGCAGGCAATCGCACCCTTCTGGTCCTGACAGGCTGCATCGCGACGGTGCTCGTGCTGGCCGCACTCTACGTCACGCGGCCAGTCATGGCGCCGGTGGCCTTCGCCCTGTTCATAATCGCGGTGGTGTGGCCCATGCAGCAGGCACTTCAGGCACGACTGCCAAAGGTGCTTGCCGTGGTGGCGACGATGCTGACGACAATCGTGGTCATTGCCGTGCTCGCCGCCATGGTCGCCTGGGGTTTCAGCCGCGCCGCACGGTGGGTGATCATGAACGGGCGGCGGCTGCAGGAACTCTACATCGAGCAGACCTCCTGGTTCGACGCACACGGGATCGGCCTGTCCGGCATTCTAACCGAGCATTTCGATGTGATCTGGCTAACGCGGCGCGCACAGCAGGTCGCCGGAGCAGTGCAGGGCTTTCTGGGGTTCACCGGCATCGCCCTGCTGTTCACCTTGCTGGGCTTGCTGGAAGTCGAGGCGCTGCGCAGTCGCGTGGCCGCATTGCGGGACGCCCGGTTCAGCGAAGCAGTGCAGCGCACCGCGGCGGTAATCGCGCGCAAGCTGCAAGTCTACATGCTCGTGCGAACGATTATGAGTTTGCTGACCGGCGTGATGATCTACATCTTTGCTCGGCTGGCAGGTCTTGACCTCGCGTTGGAGTGGGGCGTCATCGCCTTCGCGTTGAATTACATCCCCTTCATCGGCCCACTGGTGGCCACACTACTGCCGACATTTTTCGCCGGATTGCAGTACGAGAACTGGCAGATGGGCGTTGCCGTTTTCGCTGGAATCTATGCGATTCAACTCGGGGTCGGCAGCTACCTGGAACCCCGTGTCGCGGGCAACGTACTGGCGGTCTCGCCTTTCCTCGTGTTGTTCGCGGTGTTCTTCGGCACGCTGTTCTGGGGCTTGGCGGGTGCCTTCATCGGCATCCCGTTCGTCATCGTGCTGCTCGCCATCTGCGAGCAAGACCCGCGTAGCCGGTGGTTGTCTGAACTGCTGTCCGGCCGCCCCGGCGAGCGAGGTTGACGCCTGGCGAGGGAGTGGCGTGTGCGCTTGTGGATCATTTCCGATGGAACGTTCCGTCGGATCTGATCCACAAGCCATTAAATTGGTGGGCCGATTTACCTGACGCTTGGGAACCAAGCGTCAGGGTCGATCTACTAGAGCCTGCTAGCTTCAGTTTGAAGCCATCAGGCTCCAACTCTTGTTGTTTGAGAGGGCGCTTCACGTCTGAGGTTGATGCGACCTCAGACGATCGCGCTCTAGGGTCGCGCAGCACGTCATCCGTGACTTGCCCCTTGCCCGACGAAGACCGACCGTCAGGACTTGACGGCAAGCGTGGTGGTGTCGAAGTTCACCGTCCGCGATTCACCGCTGGGCAGTTCGACGACCGCGACGCCTCTGCCGAAGTCCATGGCGACGATTCGATTTGCAGGATATTTTGCCTTGATGTTGTTCAGCAGCATGGTCTGCAGGATTTCTTGAACTTTCTGGCCGCCCTGCGACATCCGCGACTGTACCTCGGCCCGCTTCTCCGGGGTCAATCCGGCGAGTTCGGCCTGTTCCACCGTCGTAGCGACTTGAGCGTGAACAGCAGAAGAGATACCCAGCGCGACACCGATTGCAACGGCGAGGCTGAAATCGATTTTGGAGGCGTTGTCATTTGGTTGCACATTCCTCTTTTGTGTCGATGCGCACGGAATCGCCAAACGCAGCGCCCCGTCAGCATGTCGGGTCATCCTAAGAACGCCCACTCGATTTGGCTTTGGCCTTAAATCCCGCGACCGTGCAGGTCGTCCCAATCACCAGGGCGCAGTGCGACCGTAATCGACGTGACGCAGCCATGTGCAGTGGCGCGGAACGCGATATCGAACAGTCTTCGGACAACTCACCGGATACTCACTTCATTATGGAATCACTTCGAAACGACGATGCTCGAACGACATAAGTGGCAGCGTTAAGCCTTGCATCAACACCTGTGGTCACCGGCCCTAACACCGAAAACGTTAAGCCGCTGGTCGGGATTTCCCGTTCCAACCTCTATCGGCTGCTGAAGGACTCGGGCGGTGTGGCTCTTGTTTGCAACTTTGCTCATGACAAGGGAGTTGGAACATCCCGACGCTTTCTCGATGAGATCGCTTTTGCACGGGCGCTGCCTATTTTGCGTCGGCGCGGTGTTCGCTATCTCAACTTCCAGGGTAGCGAGCCATTGCTGCATCCGAAAATCTGCAGCCTTGTTGCCGCAGTGCATGCGGCCCAGTCTCATCACCAACGGTTGGCAGCTGCCACGTGACATCGCCAAGTGAGCAGATGCAGGTCTCGCGAACCTCCTGGTCTCGATCGATAGTGCCTCCATGCCTGAGCATGAGAACAACCGCGGTCTGCGCGGCGTTCGGCAACGCATTCAGGTCGGCTTAGCGGAGGCACGCCGCCGCCACGTCCCTGCAATCACCTCGGTTACGGTGAACCGGATGCTCCGGTTCGGGGAGCTGCCGGCCACGCTAAGCCGCCTCGGATTTGACGCCGTGACTTTTTCCTACCCGAGGCGGGCACCCTTCTGATCTTCCTCCCTTGTCTTAGCGAGGAGTCACGGCTGGTGGATTTTAGCGCCGATGAACTTTACGATGTCTTGGAAGGGATACAACGCGTGCGTCGCCGCTTCCCCATGCTAAATCCAGCTGCGTCAGTTGCGGAGATGCAGCGGCACTTGCGTGGGGAGCAGGAACTTTTTCCATGTGTCGGAGGCCATAAATACTTCTATTTGGATTGGAATCTGCAAATCTGGCGCTGCGAGGCCTGGAACCAGCCTGTGGGTTCCGTCTTTGATCTCAGGCAAATCCCGGACCAGCGTGACCGTTGCACAGCCTGCATGATGTCCTGTTACCGCGATGCTAGTACCTCCCCGTCACTGGTTCTGCGGTGATAGTGCGACCGGCTTGTCGGCGGCGCATGGACCCCTGTCACATCGACGCCTCGGGCTCGGCGCTGCCATCTTGAGTCCGCCCACCACGTCATCGACGCATCCGCGGCACCACCAGCCTGCTCAAGCGGCTCGGCACCGGCGTCGACGGCAGCACGAGGTCCCCGATACGCCGCCGCGCGCAGCGCCCCATCTTGCCTGCTCCGTGCCCTCCATCGTCCTCGCCTACTTCTTCGTGTTAAAGCCCTTTCTTGCTCTGTTGCCATCAGCACGCCGCATGAGCGTGTGGCACCAGACAGGCTGAGCGAGCGGACCCGGGGACGACCGCCTGGTTCGTGCGCTTGCAACGGCCGCAAGGCTTCAACACAGAGCAGCAGGCGAGGCAGAGCGAGGGCACGGAGCCGGCAAGAGACAGCGCTTCGCGCGGCGGATCACAGTTTGGTGCGCAACGACCTCCCGTCATCGGCCCCGCGGTAATCTCGTGGCATGGTTGTTCGCCGATCAGGGATCAATCCGTGGCGTATGAACACCGGCAATATCCGTGACGCGGCGTACTAGATTTCTAATGCATGGACCTCTGGGAATACCGGACGCTGTTGCAGCGCTCGCTGGTGGCCGGCCGGTGGACGCCGTACGCTCTTTATTTCAGCGTAGCGTTGCGATCTCACTTGCGGCGGCGGCCAGCGAGGTGGGCATGCTTTGGCGGATCGGACACCTAGGTCAGCGCAAGGCTTAATGGAGCATCCATTCATTGTGAGCCTAACCAGGGGCGTAAAGGACCTATAGGCATTGGCCTGTGGCGTAGAGACGAAGGTGCCATGCTTAGCTTTGTCGCTGTGATGGAATTTTTTACTGGGACGTCGATGGCCACACATTGCCCATTGAGCCTGATGCCGTGAACCATAGCATCCATGGATGACGCGGGCTGGCGGAAGCTGACCGGCGGGGGCGGGTCTGTCTGGCCTGCGGCGTGGACGGCAGGCGCAGCTAGTTCAGCAGGCGCGCCGGCGGCCGATCGGGTCAGTGGCGCCGTGTTTGCCTTTCTCGGGCGCAACGCCGGTCTAATCAAGGTCCTCTGGTTTGCGCTGCAGCGTTAGCATGGGCCCCCTTCGCCCTCTACCGTGTTATCATGCACGTTCTATCGCGTGACCCCATAAGGGGAGCGCCCGAAGCAGATTGGCGTTGCACGAACATCAATCCAACGTTCCAGACCGGTCTCGCTGAGTACCCACCGGCTGACTGGGCGCTCCGTCTTCGCATCGACCTCCCACTGCAGCGTAGGCATAAGCCCTCGAGGCAACAGGCTCGGCTGTACCACAAGCTGAGCGACCTGCTGCAGGCGATCCTGGTTCATCAATTTTGTCATGGTTACCTCCTGTCCCTGCGGCAGCAGTAGCCGGTGCCAGGCATCGCGTGCGGTGACCTAAGTCACATAACAGTCACAATTGCGGCCCACGTGCGCTTCTGCCGATGACCCGGCACAGGCAACTCGATCGTCACGCGGCGTGGAGGCAGCCTGTTCAGCCCCTTATACCGGTAACGGATCGGGAACAATCTCCAGGACGGCGGTCATTCCTGCGCGCAGCACGTCCAGCGGCACCAGCACCCCGTCCCGCTCGAAGTGCCAAAATGTCCAGCCGTTGCAGCTTGGCACGTTCTGCAGCGCCGCGCCGACTTTGTGGATCGAGCCGCGAATGTCCCCGGCACTTAGCGACCCGTCGGGACCGACCATCGCGCTGACCCGCCGCTGCCGGTCGAAAATTGTGGTTCCCGGGGCGATCAGCCCCTGCTCGACCAATCTGCCAAAGGGTATCCGCGCCGCCTCCCGCTTGGTCGATGAGGCGGCGGCGCCTTCGCGTGAGATCGCCCTGGTCCCTCGTACCCGCCCGATGGCGGCTTCGGCGTAGGCCGAGTGGCGCTCGATCCCGATGAAGTGCCGCCGCAGCCGCTTGGCGACCACCGCCGTGGTGCCGGTGCCGGCAAATGGGTCCAGCACGATGTCGTCCGGGCTGGTGCTGGCCAGCAGCACGCGGTGCAGCAGCGCCTCGGGCTTTTGTGTCGGATGCAGCTTCAACCCGTGCCCGTTGCGCAGCCGCTCGGGCCCGGTACAGAGCGGGATGAACCAGTCGCTGCGCATCTGGATGTCGTCGTTCAGCGACTTCATGGCCTGGTAGTTGAAACGATAGCGGGAGCCCTGGCCGCGCGCCGCCCAGATCAGCGTCTCATGCGCATTGGTGAAGCGCCGGCCGCGAAAATTCGGCATCGGATTGGACTTGCGCCAGATCACGTCGTTCAGGATCCAGAATCCCAGGTCCTGCAGGATGGTGCCGATCCGAAAGATGTTGTGGTAGGCGCCGATCACCCACAGCGTGCCGTCCTTGCGCAGCAAGCGGCGGCACTCGGTCAGCCAATCCCGGGTGAAGGCGTCATAGGCGGCGAAATCGGTGAAGCGGTCCCACTCGTCATCGACACCGTCTACCAAGCTGTCATCCGGCCGCCGAAGTTCCCCCCGAAGCTGCAGGTTGTAGGGCGGGTCGGCGAACACGCAGTCGACGGCGGCATCTGGCAGCATCCGCATGATCTGCATGCAATCGCCCCGCAGGATCTGGTCCAGCGGCAACTCATGGTAGAGGTCCAAGACCGATTCCCAACCTTATCATCACCTTGCCTTATCGTGGCGGCGTGGCCGAAGTCACGTCAATCGACAAAGTTCTATGGGATCGTCAGTTGAAGGCGGAGTTGCAAAACTGTTCCAAAGGCCTCCCGATGGTGGCGAGTGGGGCCGAGGCGCCGGAGTGCCTCGCGGTGGCGCGCGGTGGGGTAGCCGGCATTGGCGTCCCATCCGTAGCCGGGACAACGCACTGCAAGGCGAGCCATGGCGCGGTCGCGCACCACCTTGGCAATGATGGAGGCGGCGGCGATCGACAGGCACAACCCGTCGCCGCCGACCACGCAGCGCACCGGGCAGTCCAGTTTGGGCGGATAGTTTCCGTCCACCAACGCCAGGTCCGGCGGCGCACGCAGCCGAGCGACCGCCCGCCGCATCGCCAGCATCGAGGCATGCAGGATGTTCAACCGCAGGATTTCCGCCACCGAGGCGGCGCCGACGCCGATCTCCGCCGCCGATGCCCGCAAGGCGAGATAGGCCCTCAGGCGCTGGTCCGCCGTCAGCTTTTTGGAGTCGTCCAGCAGGGCAGCGAGTTCGGGCGGGGTTGCGGGGCTCAGCACCACGGCGGCGGCAACGACGGGACCGGCCAACGGTCCGCGGCCCGCCTCATCCACGCCTGCGACTCGGCCCCCGGCGGACCGTTCGATATCCAGACTGGGCATCCGGTCTGCCTAGCAGGGTCGGCCGAGTTGTGGAAGCGATCGCTGTGCCAGTCGGATTCTCGTGCAGGACTGACGCCGATGCTCGATTCGGCTTCGCGTAGAGGCCCTGTGACAGTCACGCGTTGCCGCAATTCCACGCCTGCGGCGATGGTGGCATCGGCCGGGATATGGTCAAAAATGATCCGATGTATGGTATATGCGTTAAAGATACCGTCTTGGCGCGGATCTCCTCGGTGACCATCATGCGACGCGGAAGCTGATTTTTGCTGCGCTGGATCCCACAAGGGCTATTTCTTTGCCTCCGGATGTGTAGCCGCAACAACCCCTTCCCCAATTGAGGTCAGACGATGCGAACATAGTTCGGGCGTCCCAACTTCAGCATGCGGTTGAGGACATGCACAGCCACTTCCACTTCAGTCGTCTGACGTTTGTCTATACGCGAGCGCAACCCGTCGCCGATTACCTGTTTCCATCGCCCGATGGCTGCCTCGACCTTAGCGCGCCTGTTGTAGCCAGAGGCTTTTTGCCAGGCCATGCGGCTCCTGTCGGGGGTGCACCGGAGGTGACAGTCGCGCTGCGTCGGCGCGGTTTCAGCCGTGTCGCTCAGCACCGCCGTGATGCGCGGCGGCACAATCACCACCGCATCAGGGTAACGGACAGCAACATTGGCGTGAACGCCATTCTGGTCATAGGTGCCATCAGCGGTGAACGAGGACAGCGAGTCGGTGACTTGGTCAAGTAAGGGACTGGCCATGACGCCATCGTCGATCTCTCTGCTGGTCAACGCCGAAGCGATGATCTTGCCGGTCTCGGCGTTCACACCGAGATGCAGCTTGCGCAACGAGCGGCGCGTCTTTGTGCCACGCTTCTCGACCAGCCATTCGCCGGCATCACATAATTTCAGTCCCGTGCTGTCCACCAGCAAGTGGACCGGCCGGGCATCGCGATCGGCTGCGGCTGTGGCGCCGCCAGCGTCGCAGAACGGCGGCTTGGAGTGGTGTTGTCCGGTACGCGCAGTGTCAGACTGAGCAAGCTGATCATCGAGCCGATCAGCCCCTCCGCCTGCCGATAGGCGAGCCGAACTACCGCACGCAGCGTGAGCACCGTCAGGATTGCCAGCGACGAATACCAAGCATGGCCACCTCGTGTCGTGCGCGGCGCCAGAGCCCGACGCAGGCGCAGCGGAGACGCTGCTTCAGCGCGCACTTGCCATTGCCCGTGACCAGTCGGCCAAACTGTTCGAGTTACGAGCCGCCATGAGCCTTGCGCGGCTCTGGGCCGCTCAGGGCAAGCGCGCTGAGGCCCACGACCTGCTCGCGCCGGTCTACGCGTGGTTTACCGAGGGGTTCGACACGCCCGATCTCAAAGATGCCAAGGCGCTGTCTGATGAGTTGGCTCAGCCGTGAGTAAGCCACCAGGGATGGGCGTAACGCTCGCCGCTTCACCGAGCGATCGCGGCCTTTCGGCGCCGTCACTCGGGATGTGACCGGCGTGGGGGCTGTCAGGGGTCTCAATGAGATTGAATTGCGTTCTAAAATGGGCGGCTATGGATCAGCGTCGGGCCGAGATGCCTGAATAGAGTTCCGAATGCCACAGTTAAGGGTTGCTGTTGCACAATCGACGACCTGTGGCGGATTTTCCTGGCGGCGCGGCGCGATCTTTAATTCAACACCGGGGTGAATGCCCTGGAGACCACGATTAAGGGACTGAGCACTTCCGCGACCGATCGAACGGAAACCAAGGCAGTCGGCATCCGCCACTACACCGAGCTTACCTGCACCTGCGAGATTTGTGTTGCGCACGGACAGCGTGTCGTCACTATCCAGATAGCAAGGGTGATAAAATTGAGAACTCCTAAACCGGGCACAGGCCACCGCGCTGATATGAACCCGCCCATGCCAACCGCGATACAAGCCAAGTCCGCCATCGCCTCGATGACCGGTTTCGCCCGCACCGAAGGTGCGACGCACGGCCTTGCCTGGGTGTGGGAGCTGCGCAGCGTCAACGGCCGCAGCCTGGACCTGCGCTTCCGTCTACCCAGCGGCTGGGACAGCCAAGAGGCGGCATGGCGCGAACTCACCGGCCGCGCCGTCAAGCGTGGCAACATCACCGCCAACCTGACGATTAGGCGCCAATCGGAAACCCGGCTGGAACTCGACCCGGTGGCGCTGGAGCAGGTGCTGGCGATTGCAACCGACCTGCATCGTCGCATTCCTGGCAGCCCGCCACCCTCGGCTGAAGCGCTGCTGTCGCTGCCGGGCGTCCTGCGCCAGGCGCCAGCGGACCAGCAGGAGGAACGCAGCATCGCCGGCGCCGACGTGCAGGCGGGGTTTGTCACCGCGCTCGCCGGGTTGACGGAAGTCTCGCCAGGCGGAGGGCGAGCGGCTTGCCACCGTGCTGATCCGCCTGCTGCACGAGATCGCCGCCCTGCGCGACCAGGCCGCGCTGCAAGCAGCCGACCAGCCGGCCGCCCAGCGGACGCGCATGCTGGAAAATCTGCAGATGCTGCTGCGCGAGACGCCCAACCTGCCCGAGGAGCGTATCGCTCAGGAAGTCGCCCTGCTCGCCAGCCGGTCCGATGTGCGGGAGGAACTGGATCGCCTGACCAGTCACATTGCCGCCGCGCACGAGCTGCTACGCGAGGCGGTCAATATCGGCCGCAAGCTCGACTTCCTGAGCCAGGAGTTCAACCGGGAGGCGAATACCTTGTGCAGCAAATCCGCTTCCACCGCACTGACCGCGACCGGTCTCAAGCTGAAGGCCGCGATCGAGCAGTTGCGCGAGCAGGTGCAGAACATCGAATGACCCAGATCGAGCGTCGCGGGCTTTGCCTGGTTCTGTCGGCGCCATCCGGGGCGGGAAAGACTGCGATCACCAATGCGCTGCTGGCCAGCGAGGTCGCACTGGAACGCTCGGTCAGCGTCACCACGCGCCAGCCGCGGCTAGGCGAGGTCGACGGCGTGCATTATCATTTCTTGACCGAGGCTGCGTTCCATGCTGCCGAACGCGGCGGCTTGCTGCTGGAGTGGGCGCGTGTGCTACGGGGAACACATGCCTACGGCACGCCGCGCGCGCCGGTGGAGCAGGCGTTGGCAGCCGGCCGCGACGTCATTTTCGACATCGACTGGCAGGGCCATCGCGCCTTGCGGGAACAATTGCCGGGGGACGTGGTCGGCGTGTTCATCCTGCCGCCTGATTTGGGCGTACTGCAACGCCGCCTGGTCAGCCGAGCCGGGGATGACCGGGCGGAGATTGCCCGACGCATGCGGGTTGCGATGGACGAGATCAGCCATTGGCCGGAGTTCGATCATGTCGTGATCAATGACGAACTCGGTATCGCCATCGAAGCGGTACGGGCGGTGCTGCATGCGGCTAGGCTGGCGACCGCGCGTCAGTCGGGCCTGACCCGATTTGTAGAGACGCTCTGCTGAGTGCCCGTTTGAGAATGCTACTATGGCGGCCATCTGACGCGGCTTTCTGCGCTTCCGGTGCTCACGGCCTTCAGGCCGCTCCGCTCCGGTTCTCGACAGCCACGCCAGCTGACTCGCCATAGCGCATTCTAAAACGGGCACGGAGACGGCATAGGGTGGGGCGGTTATTCCGGGGGGGCCGACGATTTGGTCAAATTAGCCGCGCTCGACCCCGAGCGGACCCACAACTCATTCCAGGCTCTTGGTGAGGAAAACTCGAGCATGGCCTGCGTGCCCAAACTCAACTCGCCGTCCGCGATGCTTGCCGGCGGTGCCGACTGCTTGTCTCGACGAACAGCTCGTTCCGCAAGCGGCCCGCTCTCGATGCCGCCAAGAGAGTGCCGCCATTCATAAATGGCAGAAATGTCAAGGAATACGCATCTTCAAGTTCAGTGCGTCCGCCAGAACCGCTTGCCACCTTTAACGCTTGAAGCTTCGTTTTCAACCAAACTCGGCGGAAGTCCCAGGGCAGCGCGTCGGGCGTTTGTCGCCGAAGTATCGAAATCTGCGACAGCCCAGTTCGACGCTCAGCCGACCTATGCGGCTTGGGCGTCGAGCGAGGCTTAATGCCGGTACAGGCCGGGTCTGTCGCGCATACTCTCGGGCGTGGTTGGGGGGGAGCTCTCTTCGTTCGCCGCTACCGCCTCGTCCAGCAGCGACCGTACTTCCTGACAAGCGCCTTCGTGTGCCCGCCCAGTTTCGCGCAAAGCGTCCCGCAGCTCTGTTGCAGGCGCGGCCAGGAGTTCCGCCTCCAGGGCATCCAGCAACGCTAGCAAGGCTGACGGGCGATGGCTTGGCCCGATCATGGCCACGACCAAGCCAGGCCGTGGCGCAGCATGACCCGCCTCATCCGCCGGCGTGCCGTGTCATACTCCACAGCACTCAAGCCATAGTGGCGACGGATCGCCGCCGCCTCCATGCCGTCCAGCAAGCCGGTGATAATTTTCGTTGCAGCCGCATCAGACGCAAACAGGCGGTAGATGGCGGCAAGCGCCTCCCTCGCGGCATAGGCTCGCTCCGGATCAGCGGCTAAACCGTCGCTTTCCAGATTTGACACGGAATCCTGGCGGGCGCGGCGGCGCCACTGCTCGTCGCACAGGCTGCGCATGACACCCGCCAGGAAGGCCACCAACGGCACGCCCGGCGGCCAGGGCCTCGCGCCCACTAGTGCGCGCAACACCGCCTCATGGAGCAGATCGGACCATGAAATGCCGAAGGGCAAGGAACGCGCGCGAAGGCGGGCGATAGCGCGTAGTCGCAGCAATTCGTCCTCCGGCAGCGCCGCCAAGGCTGTTCTCACGTCCTGCGACGCGGGCGCCGTGAGCGAATTCCTTCCGATTGACCCGCGCAAAACTTGCGTCATCGCGTCCTTATGCGCTCGGCGCTAGCAGGCGCGGACAAGAGCCATAAAATATTTCCGCCGCCGTCCGCGTCCATGGACGTCGCGCGCATCATGGTCGAAGGAGATCACGATGACACTACCAGACGAGCAAGTGGCAGGGGGTACCGACCGCATCGCGAAACTGAGGGCCTTCTACGCCCGCTTCGTAGCCGCGCGCGGTGCGGCACAGGACTCGCGTATCGAGGAAGCATTCGCTGCCGTTCCACGCGAGCCCTTCGCCGGGCCGGGGCCATGGTCGATCCTGCCGTCTGGTCCGTGGCGCACTTGGCCAAGTGGGACGAGCTATGTACAGACGCCCGATGATGACCCGGCCTTCCTTTACCAGGACACTCTGGTCGCGCTGGATCCGGTTCGAGGGATCAACATTGGGGAGCCCAGCCTGCACGCTCGCTGCCTCGATGCGCTCGCGCCGCGTTCAGGGGAAACGGTCCTGCAGGTCGGCACAGGTAGTGGCTACTACACCGCCATTCTCGCTCACCTCGTTGGTCCGGAAGGGTGGGTGCATGGCTTCGAGATCGACCCAGATCTGGCCGAACGTGCCGCGCGTAACCTGGCACCCTGGCCTTGGGCGAAAGTTCAATTGCGTTCAGGTGCCGCGGAGGATCTGCCCCCGGCAGACGCGATCTATGTGAATGCTGGCATCACCCAGCCGAGTTGGGCCTGGCTTGAAGCCTTACGCCCTGGGGGTCGGCTACTCTTTCCGCTCCAACCGGTGGGACGCCTCGGCGGCATGTTGCTTGTCGAGAAGCCGCGTGACGGAAGCAAGGCATGGCCGGCTCGGTTTGTGTCTCGTGCAAGCTTTATTCCGTGTCAGGCCCGACAGGATGAGAGGAACGGCCGCGAGTTGGCGACAGCGTTCGCCAATGGAGCATGGGCCGCAGTCCAAACCATTCATTTGGATGGAAAGCCGGACGAGACATGCTGGTTCGATGGCGGCGACTGGTGGCTCTCAACCAACCCGACCTCAGTGCCCGTTTGAGAATGCTACTATGGCGGCCATCTGACGCGGCTTTCTGCGCTTCCGGTGCTCACGGCCTTTAGGCCGCTCCGCGCCGGTTCTCGACAGCCACGCCAGCTGACTCGCCATAGCGCATTCTGAAACGGGCACTATGAGCTTTCGGGATCGAAGTTTTGTGGTGGCCGCTTCGGTCGGCGAAAACGGCCGCGCCTGTTGAAGCATCGTTGCCCAGGGTTACGGCGGTAGGTCTGCTTTTTCGCCCGACCTTGCGGTAGAGACCAATCTGCAACATAGGTCCATGTCATTTCTATAACAAAATTGATAGTCAGCACTAATGGGGTCGTCTCGAAATAATCGCTTCAAACGTCGCGAGGCAGTCGTGGTGGCTACTATCATTGTGTCATGGCCGGCCCACGGGTCGGGCCAGCGGCCCGCCCGAGGACAGGCTGAGCCTGCACCCGGCGAAGGCCGGGTGTCCGGCCACCCACGACTTTGATTTCACAGGGGAAAGTCGTGGGTCATCCCCGGATAAAGTCCGGGGAGGCCAAGCCCGGTGATGACACAAGTGGGTAACCTTGCGCCCGCCTCGCTCGGAGCAGTTATTTCGCGGCAGTCCCTAAGGTTTAAGTGTGCTGAACCTTTTTCTTGTCGCGAGCATATATTGCACAAGGTCGGTGCTACGCGATAAGTTGTGCGACATCACTCCTTACATAGGTTTTACTTTTCCTCGCACCATTAATCCCCCGCGGCTCGCTTCTTTTCCGCGAAGTCCTCGGTCGGGATCTCGATGCCGCCACCCCGGCGACTGGTTACCCCGGCCGTTGTCGGGGCGCCGGCGACCACGGTGCGGCCGTAGGCGGGGATGGTCGGAATCTGGTCCTCGCGAGCGGGGCCATCCACTTCTTGCGCTTGAGCGCCGCCGCGATGAATGGCGCGAGCTCCGCCTGCTTGCGCGCGTCCCGCTCCGCCTGGTCGGCCTTGAGCGCCGGCATCACCGCCTCGGCGAACAGTTCGAGCAACTCGACGATGTGCTCGTGCCTGTTGCGTCCCGCCTGCTGGATGAAGATCACCTGATCGATGCCTGCGTCCTGGTATTGCTTCATGCGGCTGACGAGCTGTTCCGGCGTGCCAATGCCGTTGCCCTGTGTCGCCGGCAACGCGTCGCGCGCGAGTTCAAACCGGTCCCATACCTTGGTCACGCCCGGCTTGTGCTGGCCGTAGACGTAGAAATGGCCGAGCGCGAAGCCAAAATACTGGAAGCCTTCCTGGCCGCGCGCCTTCGCTTCCGCCTCGGAGGGATGCACCGAGAAGCCGGTCGCCATCGCGATGTTGGCGTTGACGCTGTGCCCGATCGGCACGCATGCCTCGGATTTGATGATCTCGTAGTACTCGCCCGCCCACTTCGCCGCCTCTTCCGGATCGACAAAGGCGAAGGCAAGCGCGCCAATCCCGTTGCGCGCCGCCGTGTGGATGGTCTCGCGGTTGGAGCACGCCAGCCAGAGCGGCGGATGCGGCTTCTGGTACGGCTTGGGGATCACGTTGCGTGTCGGCATCGAGAAGAACTTCCCCTCGAAACCGGGATAGGGCGACATCGCCAGCATGTTGGCGGTCTGCTCGGTCGCCTCGGCCCACATCTCCTTCTTCTGGGCGGCGTCGATATCGAAGCCCTCCAGCTCGCTGCGCGAGGAGGAAGCGCCGGTGCCCCACTCGGCTCGGCCGCTCGAGACAAGATCCAGGGTCGCGATCCGTTCGGCGACGCGCGCCGGCGGGTTGTAGCCGGGCGGCGAGAGCACGACGGCGTGGCCGACATGGATGCGGCTGGTTCGTGCGGCGGCGGCGGCGAGGAACACCTCGGGCGCGGAACTATGCGAATATTCCTCGAGGAAATGATGCTCGTTGGCCCAGACGCAGTCAAAGCCGAGCCGGTCGGCCAGCTCCACCTCGGCCAGCGCCTCGTGGATCATGCGATGCTCCGACCCCTCGTCCCAGGGACGCGGCAACTGGAGTTCGTAGAGCAGACCGAAGCGCATGACGGGTTCCTCCAACCGGGCGGTGCATGGCGTTTATGTGCTCTGACCGACCGCGCGTCGAGACCCGGTGTGGCGACGTCTAATATCGCAGGCTCGCCCGGATGGCCTTTTCGACGTGACCTTTTGAGTACTATCGCGCCAGCGGCCGGTACTTGATCCGGTGCGGCTCGGTCGCATCCGCGCCCAGCCGCCGGCGCTTGTCTTCCTCATAGGCCTGGAAGTTGCCCTCGAACCACTCGACGTGGCTGTCGCCCTCGAACGCCAGGATATGGGTCGCCAGCCGGTCGAGGAACCAGCGGTCATGGCTGATGATCACCGCGCAGCCGGCGAATTCGGTCAGCGCCTCCTCCAGCGCCCGCAGCGTATCGACGTCCAGGTCGTTGGTCGGCTCGTCCAGCAGCAGCACGTTGTGCTCGACCTTCAGCATCTTCGCCAGATGCACCCGGTTGCGCTCGCCGCCCGACAGGATGCCGACCTTCTTCTGCTGGTCGGAGCCCTTGAAGTTGAACGCCGCCGTATAGGCGCGCGACTGGATCGCGCGCTTGCCCAGGTAGATGACTTCCTCGCCGCCGCTGATCTCCTGCCAGACCGTCTTGTCGGGATCGAGGCTGTCGCGCGACTGGTCGACATAGCCCAGCTTCACGGTGTCGCCGACGCGCAACGAGCCGGCGTCGGGCTCCTCCTGGCCGGTGATCATGCGGAACAGCGTCGTCTTGCCGGCGCCGTTCGGGCCGATCACGCCGACGATGCCGCCCGGCGGCAGCTTGAAGTCCAGCCCCTCGATCAGCACGTTGTTGCCGTAGCCTTTGCGCAGATCCTCCGCCTCGATGACGATGTTGCCCAGCCGCGGGCCGGGCGGGATGACGATCTCCGCCACGCCGGTCGCCAATTCCTGCGACTTCTGCAGCATCTCCTCATACTTCGCGATACGCGCTCGGCTTTTCGTCTGCCGGGCGCGCGGGGAGGCGGCGATCCACTCGGATTCCGCGGCCAGCGCCCGCTGCCGGGCGCTTTCCTCTTTTTCCTCCTGCTGCAGGCGCTTGCGCTTCTGCTGCAGCCAGGAGGAGTAGTTGCCCTCGAACGGATAGCCCCGGCCGCGCTCGATCTCCAGGATCCAGCCGGTCACGTTGTCCAGGAAGTAGCGGTCGTGCGTCACCACCATCACGGTGCCGGCGTAGTCGTGCAGCGTATGTTCCAGCCAGGCGACGCTTTCGGCGTCCAGATGGTTGGTCGGCTCGTCCAGCAGCAGCAGGTCGGGCTTTTCCAGCAGCAGCTTGCACAGCGCCACGCGCCGCCTCTCGCCGCCCGACAGCGTGGTCACCGGGGACGTCCGCCGGCGGGCAGCGCAGCGCGTCCAGCGCGATGTCGACCCTGCGGTCGAGTTCCCAGCCGTCCTCGGCGTCGATCTTCTCCTGCAGGTCGCCCTGTTCGGCCAGCAGGGCGTTCATCTCCTCGTCGCTCATCGGTTCGGCGAACTGCATGGAGATTTCGTTGAACCGGTTGAGCGCGGCCTTCAGGTCGGCAAAGGCCTCCTCGACGTTCTCGCCCACCGTCTTGTCGGGATCGAGCGGCGGTTCCTGCGCCAGGTAACCGACGGTGGCCCCGGGTGCCGCCCAGGCCTCGCCGCCGTATTCGGTCTCGATGCCGGCCATGATCTTCATCAGCGTGGACTTGCCGGCGCCGTTGACGCCCAGGACGCCGATCTTCACGCCGGGCAGGAACGACAGGGTAATGCCCTTGAAGACCTCCCGCCCGCCGGGGAAGGCCTTGGTCAGGTCCTTCATCACATAGACGTATTGGTAGCTGGCCATGATGCGTCGCTTCTCTATTCGAATTGGTTCTAGGAAAAGGTGGTCCGTGCGCTCAATGACCATCCGGTCTCCGGCATGACGCGGCGGGGTTCTGCGGATCGGTCATCGTGCAATGAGGCATGTCGGCTGAACATGGTGCCGCTTGGCGCGGCATAAACCGTGGCATGCACAGCTAGCACATTTTTCGGCGAGTGCAGCTATCTTCAAACTTTGCCAGCCAGCTTATCCGCCGTCAGGCGATGGGCAGCTTGCATTGGCTTAGCTTCACAGTCTGGCCGGCGGAGGTCTAGGGGTAAACCCTCACGCTGTGTCTGGGGCCGCGGCAATGGACATTGATGAAGACAAAGTCGACGAGGCGGTGCCGGCGCTGTTGTATCTGACGCTGCACAATGGAAACAGGGCCTGGAAGGGCCACGATTGGGACGCCACCAACCGGCTTCACCGAAAAGGGCATGATCCTTGACCCCGTCGGCAAGACCGAAATCCGGTTGTGCATGACCGAGGCGGGTCTGGCGGAGAGCGAGCGCCTGCTTCTGGCATATAATCGGCAAGCCGGGACCTAAGGACGCTGCGCCGACCGCAATCACTGGTGCGCCCGGCAGGACTCGAACCTGCAACCGAGCGGTTATGAGCCGCCAGCTCTAACCAATTGAGCTACAGGCGCGCACTGGCGCAGAATGCCCGCGGCGGCCGCATCGCGTCAACGACGCCGATGCCGCCGCGCTGTAACGAGGCCGGATACGATCCAGCTTGACAACCGCGTGCGTGAAGTCCGGTTATTCCGCAATGCACAATGCAGCGGCCGGATCGTCGGCCGCAAAGCCTGCCGAGATCGGTTTGACCCAAAAGAGGGCGCACATGCCGAAGATCATTCCCGTTGCCATCTTCGATTGCGTCGTGTTCGGCGCCACCGGCGACCTGACACTGCGAAAACTGCTGCCCGCACTGTATTACCGGTTCCGCGACGGGCAGATGCCGGCCGAATCCCGCATCGTCGGCGCCGCTCGCTCCCGCCTGTCCGACGACCAGTTCCGTGACCGCGCCGCCAAGGCGCTGCGGGAGCATGTCGAGGCCGCCGCCCTCGATCCGGCCACCATGCAGCGTTTTCTGGCCCGGCTGCACTACGTGCCGATTGATGCGACGGCGGCGGATGCCGACTGGGACCAGTTCACCGCCGTGCTGGACCCCAGCAGGGTCAGGGTGTTCTACCTCGCCACCTCGCCGGATCTGTATGGTCCGATCTGCCAGGCCCTCGGCTCCGCCGGGCTGGTCACCGATCAGTCGCGCGTCGTGCTGGAAAAGCCGATCGGGCACGACCTGGACTCGGCGCACGCCATCATCGAACAGGTCGGACAGGTGTTCTCGGAGGCGCAGACTTTCCGCATCGACCATTTCCTCGGCAAGGAGACGGTGCAGAACCTGCATGGCGCTGCGTTTCGCCAACACGATCTTCGAGCGTCTGTGGTCATCCGACGTGATCGACCACGTGCAGATCACGGTGGCGGAGACGGTGGGACTGGAGGGCCGCGGCGGCTACTACGACAAGTCCGGCGCGCTGCGCGACATGCTGCAGAACCACATGCTGCAACTGCTGTGCCTGATCGCCATGGAGCCGCCGGTGTCGCTGGACGCCGACCGGGTGCGCGACGAGAAGCTGAAGGTGCTGCGGGCGCTGAAGCCGATGGAGCCGCATGAGGTCGCCCACCTGACGGTGCGCGGCCAGTACACCCAGGGGGCGATCAACGGCAAGCCGGTGCCCGGCTACATGGCGGATCTTGGTGCCGACGACGCCTCCGGAACCGAAACGTTCGTCGCGCTGAAGGCCGAGGTGCGCACCTGGCGCTGGGCCAACGTGCCGTTCTACCTGCGCACCGGCAAGCGGCTGCCGCACAAAGTGTCGGAGATCGTCATCCAGTTCCGCGCGTTGCCGTTCTCCATTTTTCCGTCCGACGCCGCCGAGTGGCAGCCGAACAGCCTGATCATCCGGCTGCAGCCGGAAGAGGGCATGCGGCTCGGGATGATGACGAAGGACCCCGGTCCGGGCGGCCTGCGGCTGTCGCCGACCGGTCTGGACATCCGCTTCGAGAAGACCTTCGGGATGCGCTTTCCCGATGCCTATGAGCGGTTGCTGATGGACACCGTGCGCGGCAACCCGACGCTGTTCATGCGGCGTGACGAGGTGGAGGCCGCCTGGACCTGGGTGGAGCCGATCCTGGAAGCCTGGGCGAGCCGGCCGGACCAGCCTCGCCCCTATGCGGCCGGAAGCTGGGGGCCGACCGCGGCGATTGCGTTGATCGAACGCGATGGACGCACCTGGCATGAGGAGGCGGAGTAGGGCGTTCCCGGCAATCGGCTGTCCGACGCAACGGCCGTCCGTCTTCAACGCAACCGTCGCACCAGCCCCATCGCGACGCCGGGCACCAGCAACAGCACCGCCAGCAGCCAGAGCGCCACCGCCGAGGCGGTTGGCCAGTCGCGGTTGGAGAAAAACTCTTGCCACAGCACCAGGCCGATCAGTTGCCCGCGCGGTCCGCCCAGCAGTGCCGGGATGACGTATTCGCCGATCGCCGGAATGAACACCAGCGCCACGCCGGCGGCGACGCCCGGCAGCGACAACGGCAGCACCACAAGCAGGAACGCCTGGAATGGAGGCGCACCCAGGTCGGCCGCGGCCTCCGTCAGCTGCGGGTCCAGCCGGGACAGCCGCGCGTAGAGCGGCAGCACCATGAACGGGAGATAGGTGTAGACCATGCCGATATACATCGCGGTATCGGTATACAGCAGGCGGGGTGTCCCCAGCCCGACCGCATGCAGGGCGCGCACGATCAGTCCATCATCAGCCAGCAGGCCGATCCAGGCATTGATGCGCATCAGAAAGCCGGTCCAGAACGGCAGCATGGTGGCCAGCAGCAGCGGGTTCTGCCACCTCGGCGCGGCGCGTGCGATCGCCAGTGCCATGGGAAAGCCGGCGAGCAGGCAGATCACGGTCGATACCCCGGCCATCAGCAGGCTGCGCAGCAACGCATCCCGGTACAGCGGGTCAGTGGCGACCGAGACCAGGTTGTCCAGGCTGTGCCCCAGCACGTAAGGGGGCACGCCGTCCGCCGGCTCCGCCAAGGCGATCAGCACGATGATGGCGAGTGGCGCAACCAGCAGCAGCAGCAGCCAGACGGCGGGGATCGCCAGGACCAACGCGCGGGACTTCATTCCGGCAGCAGGATGCAGGCGTCGGGCTGCCAACCGACGGTCACGGCGGCGCCCGGCTCGATGTGGGCCGCCTCCAGCCCGTCCGTCAGACCGCGGGCAGTGCGCAGCGACGTACCATCGCGCAGCCGAACCGTGATCGTCAGAGTATCGCCGGCATAAGCGTTCTCGGTTACCACCCCCTGCAACCTGTTGGCTGCGTCGGTGGCGCCGATACGCAGCCGCTCGGAGCGCAACGCCAACAGGCCGGGGCCGGGAAGACCCGGCCGAGCGGCTCGGACGCTGATATCCAGCGTGGGCAGATGGACCGTCACGCCGTCCGCCGCGACGCGGCACGGCAGGATGTTGGCGGCACCCAGGAAGCTGGCGACGAAGCGGTTCGCCGGCCGCTCGTAAAGCTCCGCTGGCGTGCCGACCTGCGCCATCCTTCCGTCCCGCATGACGCCGATGCGGTCGGCCATGGTCAGCGCCTCGGTCTGGTCGTGCGTCACAAGAACAAAACTGATGCCCAAGTGCCGGCGCAGACGCACCAGCTCGCCGCGGGTGTCCATGCGCAGGTTCTGGTCAAGCGCCGACAGCGGCTCGTCCAGCAGCAGCAGTGCCGGACTGGGCGCCAGGCTGCGGGCCAGCGCGACCCGCTGCTGCTGACCGCCGGACAGACGCTGCGGGCGGCGGTCGCCGAAGCCTTGCAGCCGTACCAGGGCCAGCATCGCCTCGACCCGGGCGCGGGCGTCGGCGCGCGAGGCGCCACGCTGGCGCAGGCCGAACGCGATGTTGGATGCCACGCTCATGTGCGGGAACAGGGCATAGGACTGAAACATCGTGTTGACCGGCCGGCGGTGCGGCGGCAGCGCGGATAGATCGGCGCCGTCCAGGATGATCCGCCCTGCGTCCGGCCGGACGAAGCCGCCGATCGCCCGCAGCAGCGTGGTCTTGCCCGAGCCGGAACTGCCCAGCAGCACGAACAATTCGTCCCGCCGCACAGTCAGGTCCAGACGGTCGAGTGCATGGGTGGTGCCGTAGCTGACTGTCAGCCCCGCAACGGTCAGCAGGCTCATGCCGAGGAGCCGGCTTGGCTCAGCTTCCCGCCTTGAAGCGCGACCACATGCGGGTGCGCGCACGGTCGGCGGCCGGCGTCGAGGGGCCGATGGTGAAAAACCGCTGCATCTCGCCGTCAGTAGGAAAAATGTTTGGGTCGTTCAGCAAGTCCGGCCGGACCAGTGCGCGGGTCGCCGGTATCGCGTTCGGGTAGCGCGTCGCATCGGTGATCCGCGCCATGACATCGGGCCTCAGGACAAAATTGATGAATGCCAGCGCGGTGTCTTTGTGCGGCGCGTCGGACGGGATCGCCAGCATGTCGAAACCGATCTCGGCGCCCTCCTTCGGCATCACGTAGCTGACGTCGATGCCCTTGCCGGCCTCCTTCGCGCGCGCCGATGCTTGCGCCACGTCGCCGGAATAATCCAGTGCCAGGCAGGCCTCGCCGTTCGCCAGCGCCTCCAGCGCGCCGCCGCTGGCGAAGGTGCGGATGTAGGGACGGATCGCCATCAACGTATGGAACACGGCATCCATATCGGCCGCACCGGCGCCGTCGGGGCTGCGGCCGATTGTAGCGCAGCACCGACGGCACCACATCGATCGCCGAATCCATCATGATGATGCCGCATGGTGCAACCTGCTTCGCCCAGGCTGGATCGAGCAGCAGGGACCAGCTGTCAAGTGGCGCATTCGGCGCCAGCTGCTTGATCCGGCCGGCGTTGATGCCGAGCCCGATCGAGCCCCACAGGTAGATCGCCCCATGCTTGTTGCCGGGGTCCGACTCTTCGACCCGTTGCATCATCGCCGGGTCAAGGTTCTTCCAGTTCGGCACCTTGTCGCGGTCGATCACCGCCAGCGCCCCAGCCCGCACCAGCCGCGACAGCGTCGGCTCGTTGCTCGGCACGATGATGTCATAGCCGGAATGGCCGGCCAGCATCTTCGCTTCCAGCGTCTCCAGGCTATCGAACACGTCGTAACGAACTTGGATTCCTGTTTCGCGCGTGAAATCGGCCAGCACCGCCGGGTCGACATAGTCGGTCCAGTTGTAGACGTTGACGACGCGGTCCTGCGCCCGCGCGGCGATGCTGCCGCACAACAGCACGAGCACGAGAAGCAACCTCATTGCGGCGAACCGGGCGGCACGAACGCCGCCTGGGTGCCGCCGTCGACCGGGATGGTGGTGCCGGTGACATAGCGCGCCGCATCGGACAGCAGGAACATCATCACGTCCACCACATCGTCCGGCTGAGCGATGCGTCCGATTGGCGATACGCCGGAGGGCCGGTAGCCCTTGGAGACGGTCGGATCCGAGACAGCGCGGACCATCGGGGTATCGACCGTTCCGGGTGCCAGCGCATTCACCAACACGCCGGAGGGTGCCCACTCGGTTGCCATCACCCGGCAAAGCTGACTGACCGCCGCCTTGGATGCCGCATAAGCGCCGCTGATGATCTTCGGCCGAAGGGCTGCGATCGACGACAGCAACACGACCCGCGCCGGGTTATCCGTTGTGGCTGTCAGGCGCAGCAACGGCAGTGCCTTCTGGGCACACAAGAAGGTGCCGCGCAGGTTGGTTTTGATCACCAGGTCAAAATCGTCGATCGACATGGTTTCCAGCAGGCCGGTCCGCAGCACGCCCGCGCAGCAGATGACGGCATGCAAACCCGTCGAACCCATCTGGCCGAAGGCATCGGCGACCGAGGCGGCATCGGCAACATCGCAGACGATCGGCCGAAAGCGGTTTTGATGTGCACCGAACGCGTCATGCGCCTCGGCCAGGCGGTCACGCGCGAGATCAAGGCCGAAGACCGTCCATCCGGTCTCCAGCAGCCGGCGGCTGGCCGCTTGGCCAATGCCTGATGCCGCTCCGGTCACCGCCGCGGTTTTGCCTATTCCGATGTGGCCTGTCTCTGTAGGGGCCATGGACGCCTCTCTGTTGGCTGCTGCCGTCGACGCATGCTACCGCGCGTGGATGCCAGGCTGAAAGACCGGAAACTTCCGCTGACGTGCGGCTGTTCTGAAACTTTCTTTTCGGCCGCGGCGATCGTCGGCATGTTTCAGACCAACGGTGCGGTACACGGCGAGCGGCAACTCGATCTGCTGCGCCAGACCAAGGACATGAAGCCGATCCGCATGACGATCCACGCATGAGCCGAAGCGCTGGCGACCACGCCCAGAGTCTGTGACGCCGTCGAGCATGACCGCCATTGCCGGCGGACGTGTTCCACTCGGCGGTCAACAATGGGCGAAGTGATACATCCGAAATCCTGGACCCAGTCGATGTATAACCGGCTGCAACAAAAACTTGGCGGTGACCTAACGATCCTGGCTTGGTGAGGTCAAGATCGTGTAGGACACTGCCGTTTGCGTAAGAAAGGAGATCAATGATGCGCAGGATCCTGCTCGCGACAGCCATCATGACAGGCTTGTTGACGCTCTCGGCACGCGACGCCTCGGCTGCACCGTCCAGTGGACTGGCCAGTATCCATTCGGCGCTTGTTTCTGGCAAGGTCACCAAGGTCTCCTATTATTGGAACCGTCGCCACTGGCGCCATCGCCGTTGGTCAGGCGGCCGCTGGCGTTACTGGTGACGCTCGGTTTCCGCCGGCGGAAGCGGTCTCTGATCAGACTGCGTTTCGTCGCGGCGGCTTTCGATGATCAGTCCGGATGCTCAACTTAAACCTGCTGCCGGCGCTTGCCGTTGCTGCCAGCGGTAACGCCCGTTCTTCCGCGCCAACGAGGTTGGTTCGGTGACCCGCCACCAGGCCCGCTCGCAATGCAAGCTCGCATTGTCGCAGGCTTATGTAACAGGAGAGAGACAAAGTGTCCCGATGATGCCACGATCCCGGCGTCGTTCGAGCAAAATCAGGCACCACTGTCATGCCTGCCTAACAATAGGAGGATCGTAATGCATAGGGTCTTGCTCGCGGTTGTCGCCATGACAGGCTTGTTCACGCTCTCGACACTTGGAGCTTCGGCTGCGCCGGCCAACCGTCTGGCTGGCATCCATGCGGTGCCTGCGTATGGCATGGTCACCAAGGTGGACTATTACTGGCACCACCACCACTACCACCATCGCAGGTGGGACCATGACCATTGGCGCTACTGGGACTGATGAACCCAGCCCTCGCCGGCGGTAGCTCCGGTGAGGGCAGCCTTCGCGGCCAGATCAGCGTGGTGCAGATACGGGCGTATGCGATTGGCGGAACAGTCAGAGGCGGGCGATGACCTGATCGGCTGTCAGGCCGGCGGCCCGCATCTCCCGCAACGTCGCCGCCTTGTGCCGTTTGGCCAGGCGCCTGCCTTGATCATCGAGCAGCAACGGATGATGCGCATAGGCTGGCGCCGGCCAGCCCATCAACGCCTGAAGCAACCGGTGAAGATCGGTCGCGGGCTTCAGGTCGAGGCCGCGCGTGACCAAGGTGACGCCCTGCAGCGCATCATCATGAGTGACGCATAGATGATAGCTTGCCGGCGCATCCTTACGTGCCAGCACCACATCGCCAAAACGTTCTGGCAGGCAGACCAGCCGCCCCTCGGACAATTCCTCGTAATCCAGGCAAGGTCGTGCCGTCGTACCGAACCCGATGCGCCGGAGCGCCTCGGCCATGTCGAGGCGAAGCGCGAAACGCACGCCGGCGGCGATCCGGTCGGCGCGCTCCATCGCCGATAAGGTCCGGCAGGTTCCGGGGTAGATCGGGCTGCCATCCGGCGCATGGGGTGCCGAGGTCGAGGCAGCAACCTCCCGCATGATGTCCGCCCGTGTGCAGAAGCACGGATACAGCAAACCGCGGGCGGTCAGTTCGTCCAGCACTGCCTGGTAGTCTTCGAGGTGCTCGGATTGCACCCTGACCGGTCCGTCCCAGTCGAGGCCCAGCCAGGCCAGGTCCTGCTGGATCGCCGCTGCATATTCCGGGCGGCAGCGGCCAGGGTCGATATCCTCCAACCGCAGCAGGAACCGGCCGCCGCTTCGGCGGGCGCGCCGCCAGGCATTCACAGCCGCGGCAGCGTGCCCCAGATGCAGGTAGCCGGTCGGGCTCGGCGCGAAGCGTGTCACGCGAACGCACCGAGACGGACCCGTCCAACCGGCCAGGATCAGGCGGAGGCGCCTGCGATGATATCCCCGAACAGATCCCAGGATTTGCCGTTCCAACGCATCAACTGGAGCTGGCGGATCGGATGGTAGTTGGTGGGGGAGGTGTTGATCTTGATACCCGGCAACAGCGTCGGATTCTCGAGTTCACGCAGGTTGGTCGCCTGCTTCATCAGGTTCGCCCGCGAGAAGTCGCTGCCGCATTGTTTCAGCACCTGCATCATCGTCTGCGTCTGCCCGTAGCCGGAGATGTTGCCGCCGTCCTTCAGATCGCCGTCCGGATAGTATTTCGCCATGAACGCACGCCATTCCTGCATCCCGGCGTCGTTCTCCCAGCGCGGGTCGGTGGGGTCCTTGAGGTAGGCTGAACTGATGATGCCAACGCCGTTCCCCGGCCCGGCCGGGATCATCACGGCGCCGACCGAGACCGAGACGTTGGTCAGCACATGCAGCGGCTTCCAGTTCATCTCTGCGACCTTATGGATCGACTGGGCGGCGAATTTCGGCGTGGCAACGGTCATCAGGACTGCCACGCCGGCGGCTTGCAGGCTGACAAGCTGGCTGTCGATCGTCGCATCGGTCACTTCGTAGGATGAAGTGGTGACTTGCTTGTCGTAGTCGCCCTTCAGGACGTCCCGCACCCCCGTCAGGTAATCTTTTCCGAAATCGTCGTTCTGATACAGGATGCCGATCTTCGCGCCGGGCTTCTGTGCCTGGATATACTTGGCATAAACCTGCGCTTCCGTGACATAACTGGGTTGCCAGCCGATCGTCCACGGATGCTCCTTGTAGTCGCCCCACTTATCCGCGCCGGTGGCCAGGAAAAGGTCCGGCACCTTCTTCAGGTTCACGTAGCGCACGGTCGCGGAGTTGGTCGGCGTCCCGAGCGGAGCAAACAGCGCGGCGACCTGGTCCTCCTCGATCAGGCGACGGGTCTGTTCGACCGTCCTGGGCGGGCTGTAGCCGTCGTCATAGGAGATGAAGTTGACCTTGCGGCCGGCAAAGCCGCCCTGGTCGTTTGCCATCTTGAACGTGGCCGCGATGGCCTTGCCGATGGTGCCGTAGGCCGATGCCGGCCCGCTATAGGGCATCGTGTTGCCGATGCGGATTTCGGTCGCGGTCACGCCGACCGCCTCGGCCGCTCGCAGGATGGCGGGCGCGGCGGGAATAAAACCCGCGGCTGCGGCGGTCGTCAGCAGCGTTCTTCTTTGCAGCATGATTATGTCTCCCTGTCAGGCGGCCCCTATTCCGAACCTGGTATGGCATCTTATGGTCGCTCGGCAAAACAGGAGGTAGTGATGGAAAATCTTGAGGCAATTCACTGGGGTCCAGCCTCCAAAGCCACCCCGAAGCAGCTTGTCGTGCTCTGCCATGGGCTGGGCGCTGACGCGTTTGACCTGATTGACCTGGCGCCCGCCTGGTCGCATGCCTGCCCGGACGCGCTGTTCGCCTCGGTCCATGCGCCATTCCAGCACGACTCGGGTTTCGGTCGCCAATGGTGGAGCGTTGAAGACCGCTCGCCGCCGGTGGTGGAGGCCGGGGTGCGAACCGCGGCACCCTATCTGCACAACTTCATCGACGCGGAACTGCTCCGGCTGGGACTGCCGGCCACCGCCTTCGCCCTGATGGGGTTCAGCCAAGGTGCCATGATGTCGCTGTTCACCGGCCTGCGCCGTCCGATCGGACCCGCCGCCATTCTGGCCTTCTCCGGCGCGCTGGTTGCCCCCGACAAGCTGCAGCGGGAACTTGCCAACCATGCGCCCGTGCTGTTGGTGCATGGGGAGGCGGATGACGTCGTGCCGGTCACCCGCTCCCAAGAGGCCGAATCCGCCCTGCGGGCCGCCGACGTACCGGTGGATGCGCACTTTATCCCACGGCTCGGCCATGGTATCGACGACACCGGAATCTCACTTGGCGCACTGGCGTTGCAGCGCGGATTCGCGTGAAGAAACAATGAATTCCGGGATCGGGAGCGCGACTTCGGTTGCGGCGCCGATAACGCTCTGTCATAAATCCACTTGAGTTTCGGCGGCGCATGATACTCTGGTGACTTGATGATTGGACTCCGCCCAGGCGTTTCACCGCGGTCACAGGGAGTAACGCTTGCCTGACGGCGGACTGCATTTCCCCGCACTTGTGCTGAATGCGGACTTTCGTCCGCTGTCCTATTTCCCTTTGTCCCTATGGTCCTGGCAGGATGCGGTCAAAGCCGTATTCATGGATCGGGTTTCTGTTCTCAGCGAATATGAGACTGTCGTCCGCTCCCCCAGCATGACCATGCGCCTGCCCAGCGTGATCGCGCTGAAGGACTATATCCCGTCGGCACGGCGGCCGGCGTTTACCCGGTTCAATGTGTTCCTGCGGGACGCGTTCCACTGCCAATACTGCGGCAACCGCTTCCCGACCCCTGACCTGACGTTTGATCACTTGATCCCCCGCTGCCGCGGCGGTCGCACCACATGGGACAACGTCGTGACCGCGTGTGGCGGCTGCAACCTGCGCAAGGGCTCGCGCCTGCCGCGGGAGTGCCACATGTTCCCGCGCAAGGCACCGCGCCAGCCGACAACGTGGGAGTTGCAGGACAACGGACGGGCGTTTCCGCCTAACTACTTGCACGAGAGCTGGCGCGACTACCTGTATTGGGATGCCGAGCTGGAGAGCTAACCTGGTGGTCTGATGCCAACGCCCGATTCAGGGCGATGGCTGAATCAGCCCACTAAATCAAGCTAAACCGCGTCCAGTTTGGGAATCATACTCTTGCGTTTTCAACCAAAGACGCCAAGCGCCGTGGGCCGTCGGAACCAGGGGTGTCAGACTGGATGCGGCCTTTAACAAGAAAACGGACTATACGGCAGGCCGAGGTGCTCAATCCCTGAAGTTTCACCGAGGGCGAGTCAGGTGCTGGCGGCCGGCGTGGAATGTCCTGGACGTTCTCGCGGCGGCGTTTGGGGTAGTCGAAGGGATTGGAACCACAGATGAACACGGATAAACACGGATAGGAAGCGGAACCAGGTCCGACATTGCTGGGTCCTGAACCTTAATCTGTGTTCATCCGTGTTCATCTGTGGTTGCTTATTGCTAAACCGCGTCCGGTTTGGGAACCGTCATCCCGCTTCTTCGACCAAAGACGCCGATGGTCACCGGCTCCCTCACCCATGAGCGGACGGAACTGCGGATCTCGAACTGGACACAGTTTAGTACGCTGCGTCACGGATATTGCCGGTGTTCATACGCCACGGATTGATCCCTGATCGGCGAACAACCAAGCCGCGGGATCACCGCGGAGCCGGCAAGAGGACGTCGTCGCCCGCCCAACGTGATCCGCCGCGCGAAGCGCTGTCTCTTGCCTGCTCCGTGCCCTCGCTCTGCCTCGCCTGCTGCTCTGTGTTAAAGCCTTGCGGCCGTCTCAAGCGCACGAACCAGGCGATCATCCCCGGGTCCGCTCGCTCAGCCTGTCTGGTGCGACACGCTCATGCGGCGTGCTGATGGCAACACCGCAAGAAAAGCGCTTTAACACGAAGAAGTAGGCGAGGACGATGGAGGACACGGAGCAGGCAAGATACGGCGCTTCGCGCGGCGGCGTATCGGGGACCTCGTGCTGCCGTCGACGCTGGTGCCGAGCCGCTTGAGCAAGCCGGTGGTGCCGCGGATGCATCGATGACGTGGCAGGCGCACTGGAGATGCAGCGACGAGCCCGAGCCGTTGATGTGACAGGGGTTCATGCGCCGCCGACAAGCCGGTCGCACTATCACCGCAGAACCAGTGACGGACGGTACTAGTGGTCTGACGCAGACTGCACTTTCAGTCTGCGTCAGACCACTGGGCATTGATTCCGTGAAATCGCTCGTATGCAATGCTTCCGCGCCAAGTAATGCGGCAGTAACTGAAGACCCTGACCAGAGCCGTTCCATGGAACGCCATGCCAGTGATCAATGCTCACCAACGCCTTGCCCTGTGTAAATTCGAAACGGGGTTCGTCGCTAACGAACACGGCGAGGGAAGTCGGGGTAGCTTCAGGTGTTCTTCGTTGCCGCCCGACACTCCGGCGGCAATTGGTTCGGGCTCTCTACGTTGGTTCCGGTCGTTTGGACAGGTTCGGAACGAATAAGCTAAGGCTGTTAGCCGGTTGAAGGTTTCACCACTCCCGGAATCAAATGCAATCCTTGTTGTTGTGGCGCTGTGAAGCTTGTGGATAGCCACCGGCCTGTGGACAAGGTTGGGCAAACTCTCGGCGTTTTCCCCACCTTGCCCATAGCGGACCGCGCTTGCGCGGTCAGGCGGGCATCGGCGCAGCCAAGTGTCCACAAACTCACAGCGCCGATGTGTCATCTGGTTACGCCGCCGCTGCCACAACGGGCGCGCGCTTGCCGAAATAAGCCTCGTCGGGGGTTTGCCATCCGAGCGTTTGATGCGGACGGCACCGGTTGTACCGGTCGAAACATGCAGCGAGGCTGCGCTTTTGCTCAAGACCGTTCGCCGCCGGCCGCGGAAAGTCCCACTCGTGTTTCACCGTCCACCACAGGTGCGCAACGAAGATGTTGTCGTGGCAGCGCCCGCGCCCATCCATGCTGATCTCGACCCCATGATCCAGCAGCACCCGCGTGAACGCCGCGCTTGTGAACTGCGCGTCCTGTCGGTGTTGAAGACGCCGGGCCTGCCGAACCGGTCAGCCCTTCACTTATCCCACTGTCCAAAAAACCGGAGCCGCTGGAGGTGGCGGCCCGCCGCAGCTTTCAGCAGTCCCTCAACTGATCAAGATGTTGCGACTTGTGCAACACTGGCCAGGGCTAATGCCTTCAGCCTGTTGTTTCATGAATTCAGGGGCTAGCGCTTTATGACAGGTACGTCTCAGGCAAGTCGACTGGATGAGGGCAATTCGGATGCCTCACCTGCTAATGTCTCATTACGGGTCAACGGCGTCGTCCATACGCTCGTCATTGGTCCTGAAGTCACGCTGCTGGATGCACTGCGCGAGCATCTTGATCTGACCGGCTCAAAGAAGGGCTGCGGCCTTGGACAATGCGGTGCCTGCACCGTGCTGCTCGACGGCAAGCGGGTGAATTCATGCCTGGTGCTGGCGGTGCGGGCGGAAAACCATGCCATCACCACGATCGAAGGTCTGGTACGGGACGACGGCTCGCTGCACCCGGTGCAGCAGGCCTTCATCGATCATGACGCCTTCCAATGCGGCTACTGTACTCCAGGCCAGATCATGTCCGCGGTGGCACTGATCGCAGGAGGGCCGCGCGGTCGATGAGGCCGAGATTTGCGCCGCCACATGAGCGGCAATCTGTGTCGATGCGGCGCACACGCCAACATCATCGCCGCGATCCATCAGGCGGCGGCTCAGATGACGCTGCCGGCGGCCTCTCGCACAGCGCCGGCAGGTGTCACGCCATGATGCCCTTCGTGCTCGATCGCCCGACCGCGCTGCGCGCTGCCCTGCGCCCGGACGCCGAGTTCATCGCCGGCGGCACCGATATGGTGCAGCTCATGCAGGAGAACATACGCACCCCGAACCGCCTGATCGATCTGTCTGGCGTGCTCCCGAGCGGTCTTTTCGTCGACACCACCCGCGCCCGCATCGATGCCGGCACGACGATGGAGGAGGCTGCCACCTACGCGCCGCTGGCCGAGGTCGCGCCGGCGGTGACCATGGCCCTGCTTGAAAGCGCCAGTCCGCAGGTGCGCAACCTGGCTACAATGGGCGGCAACCTGCTGCAGCGCACACGCTGCGGCTATTTCCGCGACCCCGGCAATGCCACGTGCAACAAGCGCCGCCCAGGCTCCGGCTGCGCCGCGATCGGTGGCGAGAACCGCAATTTTGCCGTCCTGGGCACTTCTGAACACTGCATTGCGCCGCATGCGTCCGATCTTGCCGTGGCTCTGGCGGCGCTGCGTGCGGAGCTTGATCTGGACGGGCCGGACGGCGCCCGTCACATTGCCCTCGAAGCGCTGCATCGCACCGCCGAACAGAATCCAGATATCGAGACGACCCTGCGACCCGGCGAGGTCATCACCGCGATCGAAATCCCATTGGATGCGGCTGCCGCCAACTCGGTCTACCTCAAGGTGCGCGACCGTGCCGCGTTCGAGTGGGCGCTGCTGTCCGCCGCTGTCGGGCTGCAGATCGACGGCGGCAAGATCGGCGCAGGCGCGCATCGCCATGGGCGGTGTCGGCACCAGGCCCTGGCGCCTGGACCGTGTCGAGGCGGCGCTTATCGGCTGCACGCCAAGCCGGGAGGGCGTGCGCGACGCGGCGGCTCTGGCCACCGAAGGCGCCCGCGGCTGGGGCCACAACGATTTCAAGATCACCCAGATGCCGCGCGTGCTGGCGCGCGCGATCGAACTGGCGGCCGCACGGACGGGAGAACACTCATGAGCGTCATCGGCAAGCCCATTCCGCGCGTTGACGGCCGCGCCAAGGTCACCGGGTCGGCAACCTACGCCGCCGAATTTCACCCGCCCGGGCATGGTCTGGGGCGTTCCGGTGCAGAGCACCATCGCGCATGGCCGCATCGCCGCGTATCGACGCCACGGCGGCCGAACGCGTGCCTGGCGTGCTGCGCGTCCTGACGCACGAGACGGTCCCGAAACTGCCGTGGCACGAGCATCGCGCGCTGGTCGATCCGAACACCGGCGAACTGGTGCGGGTGCTCAACACCGATCGCGTCTACCACCAGGGCCAGCACATCGCGCTGGTGGTAGCCGAGGCGCCGGAGGCGGCGGACCATGCCGCGCGCCTGGTGCGGGTCGAGTATGCAGCCGGAACCGGCGATCACCGCGATCCAGGATGCGGTGCGCGACGCCAAGCTGCTTGAGGAGGACGAGGTCGACCCGCAGGCCGGCCCGGGCATCACCCGGCGCGGCGACCCGGAAGGCGCCTACGCGGCGTCGGAGGTTCGGGTTGACGCCACCTACATCATGCCGCGCCAGAACCAGAACCCGATGGAGCCGCACACCTGCACGGCACACTGGCAGGGCGATGAGCTGACCTTGTGGGACAAGACGCAGTGGACGCAGAACTGCGCCCAGGCCGTCGCCTGCGCGTTCGGCATCGACGCGGCCAAGGTGCACGTGATCTGCCCCTTCGTCGGCGGCGCCTTCGGCTCGTCATCTGCGCGTCTGGACGCACACCTATCTCGCCGCGATGGCGGCGCGGGAGGTCGGCCGGCCGGTGAAGATCGAGCTGTCCCGACGCGAATACTACCAGAACTGCGGCGCGCGTCCCTGGACGCAGCAGCGCGTGCAGATGGGCGCCACGCGCGACGGCAAACTGACTGCCATCATTCACGAGACGATCGGCGAGACCTCCACGCACGAGAGCTATGTCGAGGCGACGCCGCGCCCGGTGCGGGTGGTGCATCAATGCGCCAATGTCGAGACGCGCTACAGGCTCGCCAAGCGCCACATCGGCACGCCGAATGCCATGCGCGCGCCCGGCGAAACCACTGGGCTGTACGCGCTGGAATGCGCCATGGACGAGCTGGCCGTGGCTATTGGGCTCGATCCGGTGGAACTGCGGCTGCGCAACCAGGTCGAGCAGGACCAGTACCAGAACCTGCCGTTCACCTCGATCTCGCATGGCGAGGCGTTGCGCGCGGGCGCGGAGAAGTTCGGCTGGCATCGACGGACGGCGGCACCGCGCTCGATGACGGACGGGCGGTTGCTGATCGGCTGGGGCGTGGCATCGGCGTTCTATCCGACCAACGTCTCGCCGGCGACGGCACGCGCACGCCTGACCCGTGACGGCGTGGTGGACGTGCTGACGGCGGCGTCGGACATGGGGCCTGGAACCTGGACGTCGCTGACCCAGGTGGCGGCCGACGTGCTGGAGATACCCGATCGATCGTGTCGAATCTGGCGATCGGCCTGCAGCGATCTGCCGAAGGCGCCGGTGCATGGCGGCTCGATGACGATGGCGAGCGTCGGCAATGCCGTGCATCAGACCTGCCTGAAGCTGCGCCAGGAGGTGCTGCGCCAGACCGGTGCCAACGATATCCTGTCGCGTGGCATCGCGGCTGGGCGAAGACATCGAGGTAGACGGCGAGTTCAGACCCGGGCGAGCTGAAAAAGCATTTCTCGCCCGCGGCCTTCGGCGCCACCTTCGCCGAGGTCGCGGTCGATCCGGACACCGGGGAGGCGCGCGTCGCGGCGCGTTGTCGGCGCCTATGGGGCCGGCCGCATCGTCAATCCGCGCCTGGCGCGCAGCCAGTGCATCGGCGGCTTCATCATGGGGATGGGCCAGGCCTTGATGGAGCACACCGAGGTGGACGACCGCACCGGCCGCGTCACCAACGCGAATCTGGCCGAGTATCTGGTGCCGGTTCTCGCCGACACGCCGGAGCTCGAGGTCATGTTCTTGCCCGAGGAGGACCCGCATATCGGCCCGTTGGCGTGCTAAGGGCCTAGGCGAGATCGCGTTGTGCGGCATCGGGCCGGCCATCGCGAACGCGGTCTATCATGCGACGGGACGGCGCGTGCGCGACCTGCCGATTACGCCCGACAAGCTCAGTGGCCTCTGGCGGGCATTGCCAAACTAACAGCGGCTGACACCAGGAGCGAGGCAGGCGAAGCTGACAGGATGACGTCAGAGGCTGTTTCCGGTCATGTCCGTTTTCAATAACCGGACAGGTTGGGCCACTGGCTCGCGTGTATCACCGCTTTCGCCGCTGGTGCGTGCGGGGCTGGTGGGATCGGCTGTTTGAGCACCGCGGTCCGGCGTTGCCTGCCGAGGGGCTGGTGCTGGCTGACAGCACGACCTACAAGGCCCATCGCGCTGCTGCCGGTGCCGCGCATCAGTACAGCAGGCGCTGAATCACTCGGCCGCTCGCGCGGCGGGATCTGTTTCAAGATCCACGCCCATACCGTCCGCCGTGACAAGACGCGGCGCGGTTGGATGGGCTTCACCCATCTCGCCGCTACCATGATCAACCTGCGCCTCGCTGGGTTCAGCCACAGAGCCTAGTGGTCCGGTCCTGACGCTTGGTTCCCAAGCGTCAGGTGAATCTGGCCCACCAAATCAATGTCTAGTGGATGAGATCCGACGGATCGGTCCGTTGGATCTCATCCACTCTCATGTTCGCCATTTCAAGCAGCAGGCGCGGAAATCTCTTGCTTGCTTCGTCGAAGCTGTTCAGCATGGCCGTCTACTGGGCAGGGCAGGAGGCACGATCATGAAACGACGGTTGATCATGCTCTGATGCGCGGGTTGGTTACCGCCGGACCGGTGATGCGTCGCGGAGCTTCCTCTGTCTAGGAGCCAGCGTCGGATGAGATCCGGCTGATAGTGGATGCGAGGGTTCTCCTGGCCGTGACCGTGCCTCCAGCCTTGCCCAGCTTTGGATGGGTTGATGCGGCTGTGTGATCCTCCTTGAATGGCGTTTCAGTCGATGCGGTGGTCAGCCGTTCGCTTGGTGCGCCTGTTTGGCGATGGCCCAGACGAAGCCCGACAGTTCGCGCGCGATCGCGGCGGTGACCACGCGTCGGCGGCTTGCCCGCCCGGGCAAGCTTGCGATAGCGCCGACACAGCCGTTCCTGCGCCTTCCACGCGGTGTCGCGGATCGGCTTGGCCAGGCCCTCCTGGCGCAGCAACTGCTCGCGGCTGATCCGGGCCGGGAACCGATAGCTCCAGGCCGCCTCGATCAGCATTCGCCGTGCCGCGCCGTTGCCGGCCTTGGTGATGCCGCCCTGGCGCCGCGTGCCGCCGCTGGAGTGCTCGGACGGCACCAGGCCGAGATACGCCATGAGCTGGCGCGGGTTGGCGAAGCGGGTGATGTCGCCGAGTTCGGCGACCAGCGTCGCCGCCGCCACCAGCGCCATGCCGCGCAGCGCTTGCAGCGCGCGCACCACCGGCGCGAGCGACCAGTCCGGCAGCGCCGCCTCGATATGCGCTTCCAGACGGTCGCGCCGCGCCGTCGCCGCCTCGACCGCGGCGATGCAATCTTCCAGCACGATGTGATGCACCGCCTGCTCGAACCTCAATCCGGCCAGCCAGCGCCGGTGCATCAGCGTCCAGGCCGGCCGGTTGTAGTGATGGCCATGACGCAGCAGAAAGCCGGACAGTTGCTGGCGAGCCTGACGCAGGGTGCGCACCGCCGCCAGACGCGCCCGCACCAGATCGCGGATCGCCTCATGCGCCGGATCCGGAACCCAGACCGGGGTCAGCTCACCGGCCCGGTGCAGCTTGGCGAGGTTGATCGCATCCCGCCGGTCGGTCTTGATCCGATCGCCCGGCTTGCGCGGGATCAGCGACGGAGCGACGACGACGCATTCATGGCCCGCCGCGGTCAACTGCCGCTGGATGCCATAGCCGCAAGGCCCGGCCTCATAACAGAACCGCAGTACGCTGCCGGCGCGCGCCAGCTTGGCCGCCAGCGCCTTCAAGGCGGCCGGCGTGTTCGCGATCTTGCCATACTCGCGCACTTCGCCCCGCTTGCCCGCCTCGGCCAGCGCGACCGCGATCGTATCCTTGTGCACATCCAGGCCGACGTAGGTGATAGGCTTGCTCCATGACCCGTCTCCTATGCATGAGGCTCGGCACCGGACCATCCGGCGCAACCCTCGAAACCTGCATACTGTGAGACGGGTCGCCCCTATCTCAGGCGAACATCTGGTCTAGTGTGGTCGAGGAAGCCGCCGTTTTGTAACGCCGATCTACACACGGCAATCATGGGCTTTCAAATAACCCGGGGATAAAAAGGAGAGCGAAACCAGGAACATCTGGATCACCTCTGAGACATCCGATATAAGGTCGGACCGCGCCGCAACCGACCGGCTTTCAAGATTATGCGTCGGTGGCTTGCCCCGCGCCGGGTTAGCACAGTGGTAGTGCAGCGGTTTTGTAAACCGAAGGTCGGGGGTTCAAGTCCCTCACCCGGCACCGTGATATTGCTATGGTATTTCAGGTTCGAGGCGTAGCTGCTGGGTCTGCAAACCGGACATTGACCGGACGATCAGCCGACTTCCCTAAGGCAACGCGAGACGTTCAGCTCCGATTGGTCAAATTAACCGACGGCTGGGCTATTGAGTGTGTCGGTCACCCTCTGCCCAAATGCAGCCCAGCGTGATACGGCGGGGTCTGGCGGGGCTGGGCTAACTCCCGGGGTCCCAATTGCCCCGGACGGCCGCCGCCTTGCGGTGGAGCGGCCAATGGAAGAGCGGGCGAATAGGTACACCCCAGAATGGCAGCGGCTTGCGGAAACACTTCGTCATGTAATGAGGGCGGGATTGAACGAACAGGATGCCAAAACCGACCTCTGCAACGCTATAGCAGACGGTGCAGTCGCCGTCCGGGTAAAGGTTGCAGGAAGTGCTTCAATCGGCGCTGGCCAGGTATTCGGGCCAACGCTCGTTGTTGTTCCTTCTCATTTGGATCCGACCGATTTGGACTGGGACCGATCCTGCCCGCTAATGCCGTGGGCAATCAGGCGGACCGTCTCGCAGGAATACATGGGCGGCGGGAGCGGCGATGGGCGTCCAATCGCGCTCCTGGAACTCCGCACAGAGGATGTGAAACGAATTTGGGCAGACACCTCACATCCGATCCGCCGCGGATCGGACGAAGAACCGCCGATCGCGGCAACCTCGCCTCCCACTCCGCACGAAGTCCGACCCAATCCGAGCGATCGTCAGGTCCGCAGATGGTTCAAGGAACGAGTGGCCAGCTGGCCGGATAATTTAAGAGCGCCAACCGAGAGGGAGGACTGGACGGCAGTGAGACAACAGTTCGGATCGGCAATATCTCGGACCGACGAGTTTCGCTTGGTGCGAAGAGAAGAGACACCGCCAGAGTGGCGAAAGCAGGGACCCAGGATGCTCTGGGGTCAGGTCAAGCCATCCGCCGGCCAATCTGCCAATTCGACAATCTGCCAATCTGCCAATCTGCCGCAACAGAATTAGCCGGCAGTTTCAGCGGCGCTATCTCCGCAGCGTGTCCCAGCACCACCCAGCGGAGGACTTCTCAATGCGAATGATCGATATTGAAAAGCTCGCATTAAAACGCGGTGCCGCACTGCCGGATGTCGCAGAACTTCCAGTCCGAGTGCCACGCGAAACTGCGGCAGCCCTCTTATCGCGGTACTACTTCGAGGTCAGCCCGCGTACATTGGAGCGCTGGCCGCTCAAGTGGCGCCGCCTGAACGGCAGAGCGCACTGCGAGACTGGCCAGTTGTTCGCGGTCGCGGAGTCCATGCTGGCCGCCGCACCTGCGGTTATGGGCGGCAGCCGCCGCGCGACAGACCAACGGGGCGCCTGACCATCACCCCTGACGCTGGAGAGCGTCGAGGTGATGGAGGCGATACTAATTCAGTTTACTGAGGACTGAGTTCTAGTAACTGTCCTGATCCGCCGATGCAACCCGCGTCTCCTGCCAGGGAGACGATTCGTGTCCAACGGTTTCGTCATCGAAGACTTTAGCGCGCGCCGCGCCAACACTTTGCGCGGGTTCGCCGAGGTGAAACTGCCGTGCGGCATGATCCTCCATGACGTTGCAATATGCGTTGATTCGGGCCGCGCCTGGGCCTCGCCGGCGTCGAAGCCGATGCTGAGCCGCGACGGCACGGTGCTGAAGGATGCTGCGGGGAAAGTCCGATGCTCGCCGGTCGTAAGCTTCGAAACAAAGGAGCTGCGCGACAAGTTCTCAATTTCCGTGATCGAGGCGCTTCAGCGGGCGTCCCCGGCCGCACTGGCGGACGCATGAGCGCGACTTATCAGGCATGCCGTATAAAACGCCGCCGCGCGACGAAGGCCGAGATGCAAACCCGGCGGGCGGCCTTAGTCCAGATTGTCGAGGCGCAGAAGCCGATGACAGTCCGCCAGGCATATTATCAGGCGACCGTCCACGGCCTCGTCGAAAAGACCGAGGGCGGTTACGACAAGGTCCAGACCGACCTCGTGGTCATGCGTCGCGCCGGACGGTTGCCGTACGGGTGGCTGGCGGACAACACCCGATGGCAGCGCAAGCCCCGGACGTTCTCCAGCATTCAACATGCGCTTGAAGAAACGGCGAGGTTTTACCGTAAGGCGCTTTGGGCGGATGCGGATGTCTACGTCGAAATCTGGTTGGAGAAGGATGCCCTCGCCGGCGTCATCTATCCGATCACTGCGGAATACGATGTGCCGCTGATGGTCGCCCGCGGATACGCGAGCCTGTCTTTCCTGTACACCGCCGTGGAATACATCGGATCCCTGGAGGTACCGACTTTCATCTACCACCTCGGGGACTTTGATCCGAGCGGAGTCAACGCCGGCGAGAAGATCGAGCAGACTTTGCGGGAACTGGCGCCGCACGCCGATATTTCGTTTCGGCGAATCGCGGTTACACCGGAGCAGATCAAGGCATGGAACCTACCGTCCCGGCCAACGAAGCAAACCGATAGCCGATCAAAGGGTTTCAGCGAAATCTCCGTCGAGCTCGATGCCATTCCACCCGATCAGCTGCGTGAACTGGTCCGCGTCTGCATCGAGATGCATCTGCCAGCTGCCCAGTTGGAGGTCCTTCAGATTGCCGAGCAGAGCGAGCGGGACATCCTGTTGTCCTGGACTCGGAAGGCTGTCGACGGGCCGCCGGGGTGGGCGCCATGAGCGCCACCGTCCAGCCGCCCCTACCGATCGAGCTATTCGACTGGAAGCCGATGCGCGTCGGCGGGCTGATCGGCTTCGCCAAGATCCGGCTCGGCGCCACGATGATCATCAACGACGTGCCGATATCCTGCAGCTCCGGCGTGGTTTGGGCCGGAACGCCAGGCAAGCCGTTGGTCACCAAAGACGGGGTCACGCTCAAGAATAACCGCGGCAAGGCCCGATATGTACCCGATCATCGAGTGGGACGGGAAGCCCGCGCGAGCGGTGGTCGGCATCTGTTCTGGCTGCGATCGTCGCGGCCCACGGACCTAAAGCCGTCGAGCCAACGCCATGAACGACGTACCACAACTCGACATTCAGCCAGGTCGGCGCGCAAACCAGACACGATCAGTCGTCGACGAAGCCCTCGACCTAGCCGCCGCCGGCTGGCCCGTGTTTCCCTGCAACGCGACGAAAAGCCCGATCGTCCCCAACGGCTTCCTGGACGCTTCGGTCGACCCGAACATCATTCGCAAAATCTTCGCCAGCAAAGCTGCCCAATTGATCGGCGTGCCGACCGGGGCCGCCAGCGGGTTCGACGTACTCGACTTTGACTACCGGCACGGCGGAAAGCAGTGGGAGCTGGAGCATCAGGCCGAGCTTCCGGAAACGCGCATGCACAGCACGATGAGCGGCGGACGGCACATGCTGTTCCTGACCGACCCGCGCGTGCGTAACTCGGCCGGCCGCATCGGCAAAGGCATCGATGTCCGCGGCGGCGGTGGATATGCCATTGTCCCGCCGTCTGACGGCTACCGCGTCATATCCGACGCGCCCATCGCGCCGTGGCCCGACTGGTTGCTGGTGCCCGAGCTGGCGTTGCCGCCACCGAAGCCTGAGCGGGCCGCGCCGGCCGCGCCCTATCAGCCTCTGTCAGATGCGCGCCTAGAAGGCTGGCGACGGCATCACCTGGACCGGGTGAGCAACGCAGCCGAGGGGCGAAAGCACGAAACGCTCCGGAACACCGCCCGGCTGTTCGGCGGAATCCAGACAAACACCGGGTTCTGCTTCGGGCAGAGCGAGGCCGTGAAGTGGTTGCTGGACGCAGTCCCGAGCACCGCCAAGAATATGAAGCTCGCAGAGCGAACCGCCAACAACAGCTTCGAGTTCGGCCGCGGTGAGCCGTTCCAGCTCGAGGACAGGGCCGAGTTCAACAAGGCCAGGTCCTACCCGCCGCCGCCAGCTAGCCAGGCGGACTATCGCAATGGCACAGCCAGACCACGGCCGCACGCAGACAATGGGGAGGCAGCCGAGGATGGACCGCCGCCGGGTATCAGCGATCCAGGCTACCAAGCGGCTCAGGACACAGTTGCGGTTCCAGGCGATGATCGCGTCACCGAAGGCACCGTCGCCGATGGCTTCGCCAGGGCGCACCACGATCAGCTCCGATACTGCCACCATACCGGCAAGTGGTTCATATGGGATGGCACCCGGTGGAAGCGCGAGGAAACCAAGCTGGCCTATCGCTGGGCGCATCAGCAGGCGAAAGCTATGGCAGCAGGCAGCAAGGCTGTCATCACCGCCGGCAAAGCCGCTTTCGCAGCAGGGGTCGAGCGACTTGCGCAATCCGACCGGGCCTTCGCCGTGACAAGCGAGATATGGGACTTGGACCCGTGGCTACTCGGCACGCCTGATGGAACCATCGACCTGAAAACCGGCCAACTCCGGCCCGCAGCCCAGACGGACTACATCACGAAACTGACCGCAGTCGGACCAGACAGTGCACCTGAATGTCCTGTCTGGCTGGAATTTCTCGATCAGGCATGCGGCCGCGATCGCGCCTATATCCGGTTCCTTCGGCAGTGGTGCGGTTACAGCCTGACAGGGTCCATTCAAGAGCACGCCTTTCTGTTCGTTCATGGCCCAGGCGGGAATGGAAAAAGCGTGTGGCAGAACACCGTCGCAAACATCTTAGCGGCGTACTGCACTACCGCAGCGATGGACACCTTCATCGCAAGCAACGGAGATAGGCACCCGACCGACCTGGCCGCTCTAAGGGGCGCGCGCATGGTCTGCGCATCAGAGACCGAGGAAGGCCGGCATTGGTCTGAAGTGCGCATCAAACAACTGACCGGAGGCGACAAGATCGCGGCGCGGTTCATGCGGCAGGATTTCTTCGAATTCGTGCCGCAGTTCAAGTTGACCATTATCGGTAACCATCAGCCGGAACTGCGCAACGTCGACGACGCAGCGCGCCGCCGCGCCAACATGGCGCCATTCGTCCATAAGCCAGAGAAGCCAGACCGGAAGCTGGAGGAGAAGCTACGTGCCGAATGGCCCGGCATCCTGCGGTGGATGATGGATGGGTGCCTCGATTGGCAAGCGAACGGTCTCATCCGTCCCGCTATCGTTGCAACCAGCACCGCGGAATATTTCAGCGAACAGGACCTGATGGCCCAGTGGTTGGATGACCGATGCGAGCGTGTCGACGGGGATGGCGTCCCAGCCAAGGACACAACGGCAAGCCTGGTAGAAAGCTGGCGGAACTTCTCCAAGGCGCGGGGGAAGAACCCGGCACCAGCAAAGCGTTTGGCAAAGCTATGCGGGCACGCGGGTTTTTGGCGATCAAGGATGAACTCGGCATCCGTGGCCACGGCTTTCAAGGCGTCAGGGTCCGGGCGCATTTCGAGCAACCCATCGATGGCGGCCGTTAGAAAATCTGCGACTGATGCGACTGATGCTGACTAACTTCCCGTTATCTACCACACACGCGTGCGCGCGTGTGGCGCCGATCCCAACAATCAGTCGCATCAGTCGCATCAGTCGCAGCCCGGCGCCCAAGCTGGGCCGTCTTTGCCGCAACTGTGGCGCATCAGGACCCACGGACAGCGGCACAGCATCACCACCCTTGCCACCACTAGCCGGTCGAAAGCAGCGGAAAGGACCACTCATCCGGACCATCCGAACCGCTCCACGCGCGCGGGAGTCGGACGATCCGAACACCTGAAAAAGATCCGCGCCCGGCACCCACGCGGGGCAGTCGCACAGTTCGAGCGTGGGTCATTGAGGATAGAGAGGGCTTTTTGCGCACCTACGCGCACGCGCGCGAGCTGCAGGCGCAAGAGGCGGATTTTCCGGCCAATACGCGCGGGCGCGCGCGAGCTTCGTCCGATGCCGGATTATGCCCGTCAATCCGGACAAAGGCATTTTAACGCGCAATACGCGCGCGCGTATTGCCCGTGCGAGGGTCGCACCGTTCGCACTACCGAAAGAGCAGCGGCAGCCCGCCCCCAACGCGGCGGCAAAAAGGACAATCCGGACACTCTCGCGCGCGCACGCGCGAGGGGTGCGATTGGAACTGCCTCGCCTTGGTAGACGCCGGCGCCCCCGGCGGGCCGTCGTGCTATGCGAATACCGGCCAACCACCGTATGAAATCCGTCGGGACTGCCAGCAGGGCCCGGCCACCGAACCGCTCGCGCCGACCGCCCGCGGGCAAGGGGATCGCCCGCCCACGGCCGGTCGGCGGCAAGCGCCGGTCCCGAGCGAATGGCCGAAGGCACCTGGCTGCGACCAAGACCGGCAAAACCGGGCCGTGGAGCGAGATGGCAGCGCGCCTGCCGTGAAAAGTCCCCGGCGACGCGCGCCATGGAGCGGTCGAGCTAGAATAGGCGTTGACGGGGACGAGCCGTTGGCGATTGAAGGCGGAAACGTAACGGGTCATGCCGGATGGCTGGGAGGGAGCCGCAGCCGCACAAGCCCGGCGACGACGCAGCCCCGCATGGTGATCAGAACACGGGCGAAAGGCGATGTGGCGGGGGACGTGAAGCGCTCGCCCGTATCTGGCGGCTGCCGCCACCGCCCGCGGAGGGCGGCTGATAGGCGGGGTGAAGATCGACGGGGGGTGAGGCCGCATGTCAAACCGGACAATCCGGACACTAGAAACACGCGCGAGGTTCCTCGAAGCGTTGTCTGAATACGGCAATGTCACGACAGCCGCCGCAGTGGCAGGCAGCGCGCGTAGTCCCTCTACGCTTGGCGCGCCGGAAGATCCTGACTTTGCCCAGGCGTGGGAAGAGGCGCTCGAACTCGGTATTTGCGCCTTGGAAGACGAAGCCAAGAGCCGCGCCGTGGGCAGGCAGCGACACCCTGCTGATGTTCGTCATCAAGCGGTATCGGCCGGAATATCGCGAGCGCCAAACGGTTGATTTGAATGCCAAGGCGACCGAGGATCTGCGGAAGGTGCCGATCGAAGAGCTGCACCGACAGCTTCGGGAATTGGGGTGGGTCCAGACTGACCTTCCTGCCGAACCGGCCCCCATCAGCGCCGGCACCGCAGTCGCGCTCGTCGAACCACCCCAAACCAAGCTGCGAGGCCACTGAATGCCGCCCTTGTCGGTCGCCGAACTCAGTCCAGCCGCAAACGGTGACGCGTCACTGACCTGTCGTACAAGCCGCGATCGCATGCGCCGGACGCGCGAACGTCACCGCGCTGGGCTGCGCAGCGTCCCGCTCGATGTCCGGGATAGCGAGATCAAGGCGCTGATCAAACTCGGCCTTATGGCCCGCGACGCGACCGGTGACGTTGACGCCATCGGCGTGGCGCTGGGCCGCTGGCTCGACACTATCCAGGATTTGGCTCAACGATATCCCAAGCTGTTCGAAGAGGCTGCGCAGCGGCGACGGTGACGCGCCGTCGCACCGGCCTCAGGCGGCGCCTGCAGGCGTCTCCGCTCGCTGCGACCTTGGCTGCGCGGCAAATCCCAGCATCGAGCAGCGTGTGGCCCTCCAGGCGCCCCTGCAGGACGATGGCAGCCTCGTCCGTGCCGACCTCAGCGAGCATCGCCACAGCGCGACGGCCGCTCTTGGTGTTGCCCCGGATGCTCAGGTGCGGGGCTGTCGTAAAGCATGGATATGGGATGGCGGCGCGTTGGGCCTAGCCGTAATCTGCCAGTCCACCCATCTGGCGATACCCTGGGGTATCAGGCAGAAAGTTAATATTTCAATAAGCTTAATAGGGACCTGCTCTCTCTTGCCGCCGGCCGCTTCGCCTCGCGCCACGGATTATCAGGAACTCAAGCAAGAGATCGGGCTCGGTCACTTCGAAGGCCGCGGCTGGCGCGGCTTTCATCACGATGCCAGCCTGTGCATCGCAGCGTATGGGTTTTTGGCAGCCGAGCGCTGTCTTTTCCCCCCTCAGCAGCGATTTGCCCGCGAGCGGATCGCGGCACCTGCGCTACCCCAAGGCTACCAGCCAAGGGGCGCTCCCCATCCGCCCTGAGCGCCATGTGGTGCACTCGATCGCTTCGGTTCGCCGCCGGCTCACCATCGGCCTCGTCCAACACCTGCCACGATGCCCATGTTGCTTGCAGCCCAAATCCCGCAGTCGAACTCAGAAATTGACACAGTAGAAGTAGCGTCCACGCGGCAAATTCTCTGCTAGACCGCGGGTACGGCCGACCGGTCCAAACACAGAACATGCGCGTCATACGCTCGGTGGCCGATCTCAGTGATGATGAGCTGCTGGCGATCGTCGGCGGCGTGTTGATCGGCGGGGCAAGCCTACTGGCGGCAGACTTCGATGCGGTGCTCAGGAGCGTTCCAGCGCAGTCAGAAGGACCTCGCCGACACCCGGTGTAGGTACATTCCGATCCTTCCGGGACAGACCAGTCCCGGGGTACGTACCCGTCGGTTCTATGTCGGATTGGCTTCAGCACACCGCCCTGAGCCACGTGCAGCCTCCGCTGTGTCGCACTTTAGAGCACCCGAGGTAGACAATTGAGAGGAAGAGCCGCCATGGCGACGTCCAATGCCGTCCACGCCAAATCGCCAGATGCCAAGCCCATTTCGCCGTCCGACGCGAAGGATGACCTGAAGTCGCTGCCCTTGGCCGAGGTCGAGAAGCGCTTGAGCGCGTCAACGGACGGGCTAACGCAGGCCGAGGCGACGAAGCGGCTGGCACAATACGGGCCGAATGAGATCGAGGAGAAGAAAACCAACGCTCTGCTAAAATTCCTCAGGTATTTCTGGGGTCCGATCCCGTGGATGATCGAGGTCGCCGTCGTGCTGTCGGGTGTCGTCCGGCATTGGCCTGACTTCTTCATTATTCTGCTACTTCTCGTTGCCAACGCCACGATCGGCTTCTGGGAAGAGCGGCAGGCTGGCAACGCCATCGATGCGTTGAAGGCGAGGCTGGCGATCAAGGCCCGGGTGCAGCGTGATGGCAAGTGGATAACGCCGCCCGCCAGGGAAGTCGTTCCGGGTGACGTCATCCGCTTGCGGCTGGGCGATATCGTTCCTGCGGACGCGCGTCTGCTCGAAGGCGACGAGATCTCGGTCGATCAGTCCGCGTTGACGGGAGAGTTCTTGCCCGCCTCGAAGAAGTCCGGCGACGCTGTGTTTTCCGGCTCGATCGTTCGTCGAGGCGAAATCGGCGCGCTGGTCTATGCCACCGGCGGCAAGACCTATTTCGGGGAGACGGCGGAACTGGTGCAGTCGGCCGTGACCGTGAGCCATTTCCAGAAGGCCGTGCTGAAGATCGGCAACTACCTGATCATCCTGGCAGTGGTGCTGGTTTCGGTAATCATCGGCATCGGGATCTACCGCGGTGAGGACGTTCTTACCTTGCTGCAATTCGCATTGGTGCTGACGGTGGCGGCAATCCCGGTCGCGATGCCCACCGTCCTTTCAGTGACAATGGCGGTTGGAGCACGCCTGCTCGCCAAGAAGCAGGCGATCGTGAGCAAGCTCGTCGCCATCGAGGAACTGGCCGGCGTCGACGTGCTGTGTGCCGACAAGACCGGCACCCTGACGCAGAACAAATTGACGCTTGGCGATCCGTTCTGCCTGGACAAGACCACGCCCGATCAGGTCATCCTGGCTGCGGCGCTGGCCTCCCGGTCCGAGAACGACGACACGATCGACCTCGCGGTCCTTGGGGGCCTGAAGGACAAGGATGCGCTGAAGCCCTTCCAGGTCACGCATTTCCAGCCTTTCGATCCGGTGCACAAGCGCACCGAGGCCACCGTGAAGGCGGCGGATGGAACGATTTTCAAGGTGACGAAGGGGGCACCCCAGGTCATCCAGGGATTGTCGGCCAATGCCGCGGCCGTGAAGGACGCCGTCGACAAGGCCGTCAACGATTTCGCCAAGCGCGGGTTTCGGGCGCTCGGCGTGGCGCGGGCTGATGGCGACGGCAAATGGCAGCTTCTCGGGGTGTTGGCGCTGTTCGATCCACCGCGTTCGGACGCCAAATCCACCGTCGCGACCGCGGCCGCGATGGGCGTGAAGATCAAGATGGTGACAGGCGACGCGCTGGCGATCGCGAAAGAAACCGCGCAGACGCTGGGGATGGGTACGAACATTCTCGACGGCGCCAGCCTCGGCGATTCGAAAAGCAATGAGACCGCGGCCGACATCAAGTCCGTCGAGGAGGCCGACGGGTTCGCTCAGGTGTTTCCCGAGCACAAGTTTCACATCGTCGATATCCTGCAGAAACATGACCACATCGTCGGCATGACCGGCGACGGGGTGAATGACGCGCCGGCGCTGAAGAAAGCCGATTGCGGCTTCGCTGTCTCCGGTGCCACGGACGCGGCGCGAGCGGCGGCTGCCATCGTGCTGGTGACGCCGGGTCTCTCGGTGATCATCGACGCGATCAAGGAAAGCCGGCGTATCTTCCAGCGCATGAACAGCTACGCGATATACCGCATCGCCGAGACGCTGCGCGTGCTGCTTTTCATGACGCTTGCTATCCTGGTCTTCAGGTTCTACCCGCTGACGGCGATCATGATCGTGATGCTGGCGTTGCTCAACGATGGCGCGATCCTGTCCATCGCCTATGACAACGTCCGCTACAGGAACGCGCCTGAAGTCTGGAACATGCGGCTGGTCCTGGGCATCGCCACGGTGCTTGGTCTCGTCGGCCCCATCGCCGCATTCGGCCTGTTCTACCTCGGTGACCGTTATTTCAAGCTTGGCCATCCGCAACTCCAGACGATGATGTACCTCATGTTGTCGGTTGCCGGGCACTTGACGATCTTCCAGACACGGACGCGCGGCCCGTGGTGGTCAACCCGACCCGCCTGGATCCTGCTGGGGGCGGTATGTGGAACCCAGATCGTAGCAACGCTGATTGCGGTGTATGGCGTCGGACTTGTGACGCCGCTTGGTTGGATGTATGCAGGGATCGTGTGGGCCTATGCCTTCGCCTGCTTCCTCATCACCGATCCGGTAAAGCTACTCGCCTACAAGGTTCTCGATACTGTCAAGGCAGACACCAGGCCTTCGGCCGAAGCCGAACCGAAGCCCGACGCGAACGCACAGCCTCACCAGGTTACCGAAACTGTCAAAGCAGACGCCAAGCCTGTGCCAAAGGCCGACCCGGAGCCCGACGCAAAAGCCAAGCCGGGTCCTGACGCCAAGGCTGGACCCGCTTCCCAACCGACCGCCAAGCTCGCCTCCGGTGACCAGGGCGCGCCCGAGCCCCGGCCGCGTCCAAACTCCGGATCACAACCTACAACCGGGCCTGTGCCGCAACCTGCCGCAACCAACGCCAAGGTCACAGCGCTGTTGGACACGAAGCTCGGCGACGTTCTCCTTGCAGCCGTTCTGAAGGATCCCGCCGATGGGGGGCGCTTGATCGCAAAGGCGATCAGCAATGCAGAGTCGCCGGCTGCTGCCGCGAAGCCCACAACACTGGCAGCGCCAGCGTCAGCTCCGCAAGCTGCCGACTAAGCGGTCGCCCTGGGAGAAGCGAATGAAAACCCATGTCAAAGATCAGGGGAACATGATCCTCGACAGCCGCTTCGGTTCGCTCGCCGATCCCGTCGCCCCCGCCGGCTCGCTCGACCATGCGCGCGTGGTCGAGCATGGGCTGTTCATCAATATCGCACACGACCTGATCGTAGCGGGGGCGAGCGGGGTGCGTCATGTCCGGCGCGGATTGAACGTAGCCTCAACCGGCTGAGCCTACGAGCCGGTCCTGTAAATCGGACTGGCGCGCCACCGCCGCGCGCGCCTCTCGCTCAGTTGGCCAGTCGTCGGGATTTCGGATCGTCACTGAACCGCCGGATCGGCTGAACTTGCAGCGACGGCCAGCCTTGCCAAGGCCGGAAGCGAGCACGTCCCCGTTTTGTGCATGATGGATGCCCGGTGGTTTTCGACGGTGCGTTGGCTGATGCCGAGGTCAGCCGCGATGTTCTTGCTAGGATGACCGGCCAACACCATGGCCATGATCTCCCTCTGCCGCGGTGTAAGCCTTGCCACCTGTGCCGCTGCCGCTGCGTGCCAGGCGGCGAGCTTGGCGGCGTCGAGCGATCGCTCCAGCGCCCGGGCGACGCTGGCCAGCAACCCGGGCCGGTCCACCGGCTTTTCGATGAAGTCCGATGCTCCCGCTTTCATGGCGCGGATCGCCATCGGCACGTCGCTTTGCCCAGTTATTACGATCGCCGGCAGGTTGTGGCCCGCAGCGCGTAGTTGCTCCAGAAGCTCGATGCCGCTCACGCCAGGGAGCGCCGCGTCGAGGAGCAAGCATCCCGCGGCACCTGGGCGATAGGCCTGCAGGAATGACTCGCCGCTGGGAAAGCCTGCGACCGTTCGGCCGTCGCCTTCCAGCGTTTCCATGAGCACGCCCCGTACATCGTCGTCGTCATCCACCACGAAAATTACGGGCTGCCCAAGATCGGGCGGAATCAACGCGCGCGCGATGGACTGCCGCAATTCGGCAAGGCCCACCGGCTTGCTCAACACGGCGCATCCCGCTTTGGCAACGGCGCGCAGCGTGGCCGTCGAGATATCCCCTGTCAGGATGATCGTCGGCAGCGTGCGCCCGGCGGCCGCCCGGATGGCGCCCGTCAGCTCCAGCCCATTCGGGCCGTCGGGAAGGTTGTAGTCTGCCAACACCAACTCGGGCATGCTGCGCGCCACGCATGCCAACGCCCCCGGACCGTCCGGCGCCGTCGTGACCTCGTGACCTTGGCTTCGCAGCAACTCACCGAGCAGCTCTGCAACGTCGGGATCATCCTCCACGACCAGAATCCGGAGCGCCGAAGGGCTCGCGGCGATTTCTGACCGATGCGCTACGGGACGCGCCGCTTCGATCCGAGCAACGCGCGGCAGTTCAATCGAGAATCCGGAGCCGTGGCCGAAGCGGGACATGACCCTGACCTTGTGCCCTAACAAGTCGCCCAGACGCTTGACGATGGACAGGCCAAGCCCAAGCCCCCGACTTCGCTGCCGTGCGGCGTTTCCCACCTGGTAGAATTCATCGAAGATCGCCCCAAGGTCGGCACGCTTCATACCGATCCCGGTGTCCCAGATCTCCACGGTGAGGCCATCACCGTGGCGGCGGCAACCAAGCAGCACGCGGCCTTCGGCCGTGTATTTGATCGCGTTGGACAGCAGGTTGCGGATCATTTGCTCCAACAACTTAGGGTCGCTCCGTACCTGCTGTCCGCAGGGTACAACCCGGAGCTGAATGGCTTTCGCCGTCGCATGGTAGGTGAACTCGCCGCGCAACCGTTCCAGCAGGCTGTCGATGGCAAAGACCGAGACGTCCGGCTGCACCGCGCCCGCCTCGATCTCGTTGATGTCGAGCAGGGTGTCCAACATGCCCGTCACCGTAGCCAACGTGGTGTTTTGCCGGGCGACCAGGCTTTTCGCCTTTTCACCCGTGACGGCCTCGGCAAGCAGGGCCTGGAGCAGGGCAAGCGTTTGTAGCGGCTGGCGCAGATCGTGGCTCGCGGCTGCCAGGAATCGCGTCTTGGCGGCATTGGCCGCTTCCGCCTCCGCCTTGGCGGCCTCCAGAGCCCGACCTATGGCCTTGCGCGCCGTGATGTCGGTGAAGGTGATCACCACCCCCTCGACCCGGCCGGCCCCAGTTCGGTAGGGCAGGATGCGGCGGCGGAACCAGGTGCCATCCGCGGCCTCGATCTCGCGCTCCCGCGGCTCCAGCAAATCCTGCACCGCCTTCACGTCGCCAGCCAGGGCGCTGTCCGGCACCAGCGCCGCGAAATCCGTCAGCTTGCGGCCCACATCGCCTGGAATGATGGCGAACAGCGCCTTGATGGCGGGGGTAAAGAAGCGAATGCGCCCATCCAGGTCGAGGAACAGTGTCGCGACGTTGGTGCTGTAGAGCACATTCTGAAGGTCGTCGGACGTCGTACGCTGGCGCTCCAGCGTCTCCTGCAACTGGCTGTTCACCGCCGTCAGTTCCTCGTTGAGCGACTGCAGCTCCTCCTTGGAGGCGACCATCTCCTCGTTGGTGGACTGGTATTCCTCGTTGACCGACAGCGACTCCTCGTTGACCGCACGCTGCTCCTCACCCGAAAGTTCCAGGTCCCGCACAGTTCCCTGCAGCTCAGCCCGGGTTGCTTCCAACTCGCGCTCCAGCTCCGCCACGCGGGAGACCTGGCCTGGCGGCAGCGGAACACCCTCGCCGCGTTCCGGCCGGTCCGCGTCCAGAAAGCAGACCAGCAGCAACTGCTCTCCCGCCTCGACCACAGGATAAACGGCTAGGCTGAACGGCCGGCTTCCGTCCTCGCCAACCACGAGGCCCGCATCAACCACCTTGACCTTGTCGTTCCGCGCCGCCTTCAGGGCCGCGCGCAGCTTCCCGCGCAAGCCGGACCGGGCCATCGCCAGCAGGTCGTGGGTGGCGTGACCCGGCGGCAAGCGGAGATAGTGGTCGGTTGGACCCAGCGAAAAGAGCACCGTATTGGCAGTGTCGATCAGGACTGACGCCGGAGCATAGGCGTCCATCACCAGGCGGCGGCCGAGTTCGGCCAAGGCGGCCGGGCGGATCGGCGCCGCCGGCACCGGGGCCGATCGAAGTCGTCTTTCCTCGCCGGACCGGACCAGGGCCGTGCCCTGAGGCCGCGAGGGCGGCCCAGGCTTGCTCAGTGAGGAACGGCCGACCCGCCGATAGATGCGCTCATCCTTCGCCGCAGCCTCGAAGCGGCCTTCGGCCCCGGGCGGGTTTTCAGCGCTGCCGAGTAGCAGGATACCGCCGTCGCGCAAGGCGAAATGGAACGCCTCGATGACGCGAGCCTGGGCATCCGGACGCAGGTAGATGAGCAGGTTGCGGCACGACACCATGTCGAGCCGGGAGAACGGCGGATCGGCCAGGACGTCGTGCACACTGAAGACGATGGCCGCACGCAGGTCCGGGCCCGCGCGCCACGCGGCGTCCTCGCGCACGAAGAAGCGCGCAAGGCGCTCCGGCGAGACCACCTCCTCAATCGCAGAAGGATAGGCGCCATCCCGCGCTAAGGTGATCGCCTCGACATCCACGTCAGAGGCGAACACCTGCAGCTTAATCGGGCGCTCGGCTGCCTCGATCCGCTCTAAAAACAATATGGCCATCGAATAGGCTTCTTCGCCCGTGCTGCATCCGGCAACCCAGACGCGTAATGGCTGGCCGTCTTGCTGGGCCTGAACGAGGTCGGGTATGGTCGTCGATGCCAAGACGTCGAACACCGCCGGATCGCGGAAGAAGCTGGTGACGTGGATCAGCAGGTCGCCAGCCAACGCCTCCAGTTCGGCGCGATCGGCCTGCAGCATGGCATGGTAGCGGCCGATGTCGGTTGAACGGAAACCGGCCAAGGCGATACGACGGTCAATTCGGCGCCCCAGCGTGCCGGATTTGTACTGTGCGAAGTCGTGGCCCGTTTCGACCTTCAGCAATTCGAGGATGTCTTGATAACTTCGGGCATTCATCTCAACAGGGTGCGCGTCAGCCACCTCGCGACCCGCCAGATCGGCGGAGGGTGCCCGATAGGCGGACAGCGCGGCGGGAATAGCAGCCAGCGGCAGGACGAAATCCGCCATGCCCGTCTCGATCGCGTTGCGGGGCATGCCGTCATAGCTCGCCTCGGCCGGATCCTGCACGGCCACGATACCGCCTTGCGCCTTGATGGAACGCAGACCGGCACTGCCATCCGTACCTGTGCCGGACAGCACGACGCAGGCAGCGCGCTCGCCATACTGGCCGGCGAGCGAGTGGAGCAGAAAGTCGAACGGCATGCGGGCGCCACGGCGCTCAGGGGGGATGGTCAGGTGCAGCATGCCCTCGCCGACCGACAGATAGGCCCCGGGCGGCATGACGTACAGGTGCCCAGGCTCGACGGGCATGCCTTCGACCGCCTCGCAAACGGTGAGCGCAGTATGCGGCGTCAGCAGGGCGGCCATCATGCTGTCGCTGCTTGGGTCGAGGTGCTGGACAAGGATGAACGCCATTCCGCTATCTGCCGGCCATGCTTCGACCAGTTGGATGACCGCTTCGAGGCCGCCGGCAGAGGCACCGATGCCGATGACCGCCAACCCCGTCGGGGGCAGCACATGGCCAGCACGACGGGGCAATACTTCCGCAGCAATCTGTGACATGACGGCCTCCCGACGCGATGGCTCGCTTGCCAGCCTAGCCCGGCTCGATACCGCCTGATCGTCTTCTTTCTCGAGCACGTCCTCTGAGTAGTTTCCGGCCCTACCGCACCGTACCGGCATTCCTGTATCGGGAGCAATGGTCCTGCCCGGTTCCTGCTCTGCCGATCCAAGCGCTTCATTAAGGCCTGCGATCGCAAACGCTCTTTGCGGCGCGGCCCGGGAACGGTCGGCGGGCACGGTCCTGCATGCGGGCAACCGCCCGGAGATCCCTCTTGAGGACGAAGTCAATGCGTGGGTGAACGAAGGCAGCAGGGGCGACGACGAGGGCCCATGAGACGCTTGCGCATCCTGCTGGTCGAGGACGACGGCAATATCAGTGCTTTGATCGTCGAGCTACTGGCCGACATGGGACATGATGTCTGCAGTATTGCAACGACGGAGCGGGAAGCCGTTGTTGCGGCAGAGCGGCTTTCCCCCGATCTGATGATCGTCGCTGTGGTTTTGCGTGTGGGCGGCGGCGTTTCGGCTATGGCCACGATACTTCGCCGCACCGCCATGCCTCACATCTTCATGACGGGCGGCTCCCGTCGGGGAATTCCGGATAATGCGGAGGTACTACAAAAGCCGTTTGGCACGCTTGGGCTAACAGCAGCGCTGGCCAGCATCGCGTCCCAGGTCACGGCAGCGACTTGACGCCCCAGCACAGGCCTCTTTTTCGATGATCCTGTCGCTTTTCCCCTGCGGAACATTCCCGAGCGGTAAGTGCTTCTGGCCCATTGGCGAACCTCAGGCGGGGACCAGCCCTGGCCAGGCATCAGCATTGCGCGACCCCTGAATGACTTTAGAAAACAAAGAATCCGATGCTGGCAGCGGCCATGACCGCGGTCGCCAGCCAGCCGCCCACCAGCATTGGCATTGGCAAGGTCAGGGGGCCCATGATCCGGCCATTTGCGGCAATTAGCATCACGGCGGCCATGACGGGTGCCGCAAGCACGCCGTTGACGACTGCGCTCCAGTAGAGCGCCTTGACCGGGTCAAGCCGCGTGAAGTTCAGGCCCATCCCCGCCATGGTGGCAACTGTAATAACGGCGTAAAACCACTTGGCCTGCAGCGGCCGTAGGTCCAGCCCAGCCTGCCACTTCAACGCCTCGGACATCGCGTAGGCCGCCGACCCGGCGAGCACCGGCACTGCGAGCAGCCCCGTGCCCAGGATGCCTGCCGCGAACACGGCAAAGGTGAACTCGCCCGCAATCGGCCGCAGCGCCTCGGCGGCCTGGGCGGAGGTCTGGATGTTGGTCGTCCCCACCGCGTGCAACGTGGCTGCGGTCGCGTAGATGATACAGATGGCAACGAGGTTGGAGATGCTCATGCCCACCACCGTGTCGGTACGGATACGCGTGAACTGCAGCCTGGCTGCCGCGGGCGTCATGCAGAGCGGCCGCGCCTTCCGCCTGCGCTGGTCCTCCACCTCCAGCGCCGCCTGCCAAAAGAACAAATAGGGGCTGATGGTTGTGCCGAGCACAGCGATGATTGCCATGGACTGACCGGCGCTGAAGGAGAGATGAGGTATGAATGTAGCGAGCAGCGCCGCGTGCCACGGGACGTGCACTGCGAGAACCACCGCAACGTAGGCGAACAGCGACACCGTCAACCACTTCAGGAACCCGGCATAGATCGCGTAGCTCAGGAAGACCTCAGCCAGCACGCAGAATGCCCCGAACCCCACGGTGTAGAGGCGGGAGCTTCCGCGCAGGAGCAGCGACAACGCCGCTCCCATCGCGCCCAGGTCGGCCCCCAGGTTGATCACGTTCGCCACGAGCAGCATCACTACGATCGAACGGACGAGCGATGGATGGTAATGCCGCCGCAGGTTCTCCGCGATGCCGCGCCCCGTCACGGCGCCCGTGCGCCCGCTGATCTCCTGGATGACAATCATGAACGGCAGGCTGAACAGCATCGTCCAGGCCAACCCGTAGCCGAACTGCGCCCCCACCTGGCTGTAGGTCGCGATGCCGCTCGGGTCGTCGTCCGCGGCACCCGTGATCAGTCCAGGACCAAGCCGACGGACCAAGCCGAGGCGCGGCGTCACGCTCAACTCGGCGCGGCCGCTCGTCCCTGCTTCCATGCTCAGCTTGGTGGCCGGTCCATGAGCGCGGTTATAGATGGGCGCGGCCGGTTTGTCTCGCCCGACACCGTCTATGGACCATGGGTAGTTTCCGACCCTCCTGCCCTCTCCAGGGGCGGCGTAGGTTCGGTCGCACAAACGAACCCGTTGCGGAAAGCGAGCGTCCCATGCGCATAGCCCAGATCGCCCCACTCCACGAGGCGGTGCCGCCGGCGCTCTACGGCGGCACGGAGCGGGTCGTGTCGTTCCTCACGGAGGAGCTGGTCGCGTTGGGCCACGAGGTCACGCTGTTTGCCAGCGGTGATTTGCGCACGGACGCCACGCTGGTGCCGGCCTGGCCACACGCCCTGCGGCTTGACCCGACGATCCGGGACACGATCGCGCCGCATATGCTGCTGATGGAGCAGGTCCGCCGGCGCGCGGCAGAGTTCGAAATCCTGCATTTCCATCTGGATTACTGGCCTTTCAGTCTGTTCACCCGGCAGCCCACCCCGTTCCTGACGACGCTGCATGGGCGGCTCGACTTGCCGGAGATCCGGCCGATCTTCGACCGCTTTCCCGGCACCCCGCTCGTCAGCATATCGAATAGCCAACGGGCGGGGTTGCCCGGCGCAAATTACCTGGGAACAGTTTACCATGGCCTGCCCACCGGGCTGCTGTCCCCGGTGGTGGGGGCTGTGCCGGATTATCTGGCCTTCCTTGGCCGGATCGCACCGGAGAAAGGCCCCGATCGCGCCATTCGGATCGCGCGCGCGGCCGGCATCCCGCTCAAGATCGCGGCCAAAGTGAGCGATACCGACCGGCCGTGGTTCGACGCGGTAATCCGGCCGATGATCGCGGAGGGCGGGGTCGACATGTTGGGCGAGATTTCCGACCGGGGAAAGGCCGCGTTCCTGTCAGGCGCTGTCGGGCTGCTCATGCCGGTGGACTGGCCGGAGCCATTTGGCTTGGCAATGATCGAGGCCATGGCGTGCGGCACGCCGGTGCTGGCCTTCAACCGAGGCTCAATCCCTGAGATCGTCGATGACGGCGTGACCGGCTTCATCGTTGAAAATGAGGCGGGTGCGGTCGCCGCAATCGACCGTCTCGGGCGCCTGTCGAGGGATCTGGTCCGCGGTCGATTCGCGCAGAGATTTACAGCCAAGCGAATGGCTGAGGACTATGTCGGCATCTACCGCGATCTCGTTGTCGACCGAGTTGCTGACCCAACACCGGACAGGCCGCAGCGCGCTGCGCTCACTCTGCGTTCAGCCAAGGCATCCAGCGGCGCCCGCCAATCTGAGCTGCGGGCGCTCCAGCAGGAACTTGCGGAATGAACCTGGTTCTTCCGGCCGGCGCGGTCTCCCCGCCGGTTTTTGCCGCCAATCAGCCTGCACTCCTGACCGCGGCGATCTTCGACGTCGATGGCGGAATGCTCGCCTCCCCGCATGAACGAGCCAGGCGAGAGGCACTGGTTGGCATCGCCGGGCCGGCCCGTTTCACCACCGCGGTGTATCAGGCCCAAGTCGCGGGAAAGCCGCGCCTGCCTGGCGCCCGTGCCGCTTTGGAGGCGTTGGGAGTACCCGATGCCGAACGGCAGGGGACGGCCGAACTGAGAATGCGGCCCGCCCGCTGCTTCGTGGCGGAGGATGCCCCCGCCGGCATACAGGCGGCCCGCGCCGGCGGCATGGCGGGACTTGGGGTGGCACCACTGGGCGATGCGGCCCTGCGGCGGGCGCAGGACGCCACAATAATCGTCTCCCGCCTGGACGAGTTCGCGACGGATGAGCTTGCCCGCGGCCATCTGGCACGGCCAGCATGAGCGCGCCCACGGTTTCTGGCCCGTGCACGATGGACAGTGCGCTGCAGCCCACGGCCGACCCTGCCTGGGTCATCGAACAGCACGGGTTCGACCCACTTCGCGACGGCAGCCGCCAGTCCCGCTTTGCCGTCAGCAACGGCTTCCTTGGCATTCGCGGCGCCCGGGCCGTCAACCGAGGGCCGGACGGCATGGCGCCACCATGCACCTACGTCGCCGGCTTGTTCGACGTAAGGGGCTCCGAGCGGCCCATCCCGGCGTTGGTTCCGGTCGCCGACTGGTTGCGGGTGGACGTCGCGACAGCGGTCGAGCGGGCCGTCCTGCATCCCGAAGACGTGTCGTCCCATTACCGCAAGCTCGACCTGCGGCGTGGCGCCTTATTGTCGGGCGATCGCCTCCTCGCCATGCCCGGGCTCGTGGTTCGCCTGCGGATGCTGCGCCTCGCTTCCCTGAGCGAGCGGGCGATCGGGCTGCAACTGATCCAGATGGAGGTCGAGCAGGGCGAATTCGATGTTTCGTTCTCGGCGTCATTTGACCACGTAGATTTCGGCCTGGACGCTGACCGGATCGAACGGGATCTCGGGGTGTGGCGCACACGGGCGACGAGCAAGCGCATCGCGATGGCCTCGGCATCCTCGTTGCGGCTCGATGGCAATATATTGGCGCCGGGTCAGCCGGGTCCGTTCCAGTCGGTCTGGAGCTGGCGGACACGCCCGGGTCAGATCGCGTGTTTCGAACGGATGGTCGCCGTGGCGCGAGGCGATACCGCGGCGGACGACCCAGGCGCCGAGGTCCTTCGCAAGCTGGGCCGGTCCTGCAGCGTGGGGTGCCGCGGTGTGCTGGATGCGCATGTTACGGCCTGGGACGATCGCTGGCGGTGTTCGGCCATTTCCATCACCAGCGACCCTGCCGCCGAGCAGGCGCTCCGGTTCGCCGTCTATCACCTCAATGGGGCCGCCAACCCTGGCGACCCGACGGTGTCGATCGCCGCCCGGGCGCTGACCGGACCCGACTACATGGGGCACGTGTTCTGGGATACGGAAATCTACTTGCTGCCGTTCTATTGCCTCACCTGGCCGGACGCTGCCCGGGCCATGCTGATGTACCGCCACCGCACGTTGCCCGCGGCCCGGGCGAAGGCGGCCGGCATGGGATGGCGCGGCGCCATGTTCGCCTGGGAATCGGCGGATACCGGCGCCGAGACGACTCCCGAGCAGGCGGTCGGGCCCGACCGCAAGGTGGTGCAAATCCTGTGCGGCAGGCAGGAACAGCATATCACTGCGGACGTGGCCTACGCCGTTTGGCACTATTGGGTGGTGACTGGCGACGAGGGCTTCCTTCGCGATGCCGGCGCCGAAATCCTGCTCGATGCTGGGCGGTTCTGGGCTAGCCGGGCTGGGCTTGAGGCAGATGGCTTGTGCCACATACGTGGCGTGACCGGGCCGGACGAGTACCACGAAACCGTCGATGACAACGCATTCACCAACGTCATGGCGCGTTGGACCATCCGGCGCGCAGCCGAAATCGCGGCCCTGGTGCGCGATCGCTGGCCCGGCACGTGGACCGACCTCTCCGCCCGCCTGGACCTGAATGATCACGAGCTGGGGCAATGGCAGGCGGTTGCCGACGCTATAGCCACTGGACGCGACAGCTCGACAGGACTTTTCGAGCAATTCGACGGCTATTACGGCCTCGAACCCATAGACCTCGCGAGCTACGCAGGCCGCTCAGTGCCGATGGACGTCGTGCTTGGGCGGGAACGGATTGAGCAATCGCAGGTCATCAAGCAGGCCGACGTTGTGGCGTTGCTCGGATTGCTGCCTGAGGAGTTCCCTGGGAACGGGGGTGTGGTCAACTTCGACCATTACGCGCCACGCTGCAGCCACGGGAGCTCTCTGAGCCGGGCGATGCACGGGCTGGCCGCGGCACGGCTGGGCCAATCCGAACTGGCTTTGCAATTCCTGCGCGAGACCTCGGCGATCGACCTGGCCGACAAGCACGCCGCCATCGATGGCGGCGTGCATATCGCGGCGCTCGGCGGTGTCTGGATGATCACGGTGCTTGGCTTCGCCGGCTTGACGCTGCTCCCCGACGCCCTTGCAATCAACCCGCAACTTCCGGCCGGCTGGTCGAGCCTGGAGTTCGCCTGCCAGTGGCGCGGCCGCCTGCTAGACTTCCGTATCAATCAGGCTGAGCAGAGCCTGACCGCCACAATGAAGACTGGCGAGCCAATGACGCTAGTCGTCCAGGGTGTATCGCACACGGTCAGCCGTGATAACCGCCTGCAGCTCCGCTTGCGCCCGCTCGGGCATGGTTGACCATGTTGGTGGACAACTTTCTATACCATCAGCCCGGGAGCGATGAAGTCCGTCTTGTTTCACGCAACAGCCTCTGCCGGTAACCGTGCGGGCAACGTGGGAATTAGTCCACTCGGTAGCAGCGCTGTCCTGCCAGCCTTCTCGATCATGTCCATGAACGGCTTGATGATGTCGATCGGCATCGGGAAGACAACGGTCGAATTCTGCTCAGCGCCGATCTCAGTCAGAGTTTGCAGGTAGCGCAACTGCATGGCGGCGGGAACACTGCCGAGGATCTTGGCGGCGTTGACCAGCGTTTGCGAGGCCTGGAACTCCGCCTCCGCGTGGATGATCTTGGCGCGGCGGTCGCGCTCGGCCTCCGCCTGCTTGGCGATGGCGCGGACCATGTTGTCGGTCAGCTCCACCGTGCGTATCTCGACGTTGCTCACTTTGATGCCCCACGTCTCGGTCTGTGTGTCGAGGATCGCCTGCACGTCGGCGCTGAGCTTCTTGCGCTCCGACAACATCTCATCGAGCTCGTGCTGGCCCAGGACCGCACGAAGCGTTGTCTGGGCGAGCATGTTGGTTGCAGGCAGGAAGTTCTGCACCTGGATGATCGCCCGCTCGGGATTGACGACATTGAAGTACAGCACCGCGTCGACCTTCATCGACACGTTGTCGCGGGAGATCACGTCCTGACTTGGGATCTCGATAACCTGAATACGTAAGTCCACCCGAACCATCTCCTGCACGAATGGAATCAAGAGCACCAGGCCCGGGCCACTGACATGCTTAAAACGTCCCAGGGTAAATACGACGGCGCGCTCATATTCCCGCAGGATCTTGACGGACGCTCCGATGAGGATGAACGCCGCGAAGACGACGACGGGAACGACGTACAGGATCCCTGGGATGGAATTCAACATGCTCAGCATGGCTCCGTCTTTCAGTTTGAAAAAAACAATCGCCGGCCGAACTGTCTTTCTTTGACGACTGAACAACCGCGCGGCAAACGCAAGTTATCGGTCCTCGAAGCAACACTCCGTCCTCGAAGCGACAAGTGTAGCCCCAGTCTGTCTTCCTTTGCAGGATAGGAAACTACCCATGTGCCGGTGGGCTGCTCGGCGCGGGATGGTTGGTGATGAAGACGGATGGCGCGCTGCAGACCTGGTCCTGTTGGGCCGGACGGGTCTGCCTGATCGCTGTTTCTTGCTGCATCGTGACGGTCAGCGGGTGGACGCCGCTGGCCAGCAGCGTGATCGCCCAGCGCTGGTTCGGCTGGCCGAACACGGGCGTGCTGCTGCCGCTCCCGCTGGCGAGCCCGGCTGTGGGGATCTATGCCTGGCGTGCGCTGGGACGCGACAGCGTGTGGCAGGCCTTCGTCGCCTCCATCGCGTTATGCGCGCTGTCTTTCCTGGGCCTGTCGATAAGCCTGTGGCCAATGATCGTGTCTGGGAATCTCACCCTGTGGGAAGCAGCCTCACCGGAAAGCACCCAGGCTTTCCTGCTGGTCGGAACACTGGTGCTGCTGCCGGTCATCCTTTTCTACACCGGTTGGGTCGTACTGGATGTTTCGCTGCAAGGTTCAGCAAGGCGAGGGCCATTATCGCGCGCGAGCGGCCGGCTGGTCTTGTTGGGCCCGCCCGCTCTCCTCGCCCGTAGTCGGAAAGGGCGACATGCCGCGGCGCATTGCCACTGATTTGCACGGCGCCTTCATGAGTGTCCGGCCCTGGCAGGATGCGCTCGGATCGCCTGAGTAGTTTCCGAAGCTGTCTACACCGCACAGCAGAGGATAAAACTGGAATGTCTCGAACGCGCCCTCTGATGCGTGGGCCCGAGCGAAATCGCTAAAAGGAGTCCATTATGGACACAGAATTCCCGACGCTGGCTCCTCCGAGCATGGACCCGGTCGCCTCATCCGTTGCCGTTCGCAGCCAAGACGAGTTCGATAGAATGGACGCTTACTGG
>CAWISS010000019.1:0-50086 GCA_963838815.1 uncultured Alphaproteobacteria bacterium
AGATGTATCCAGCAAACGGCGTTCGCGATCTAGTGGGCTACGGTCGCACACCACCCAACCCGGAATGGCCAAACCGCGCTCGGCTGGCGCTTAATTTCGTGTTGAATATCGAGGAAGGATCGGAATACTCCATCGAGAACGGCGACGGCGTTTCCGAAGCCTCGCTGACCGAAATGAACGACAGCCCGGTGCCGCGCGGGGATCGGGATCTGGCGGCCGAATCGATGTTCGAGTATGGCAGCCGTGTCGGCATCTGGCGCATCCTTGACCAGTTCGCCAGGCGCAAGCTGCCATTGACGGCGTTTGCCTGCGCCATGGTGCTGGAACGACTGCCCGATGTGGCGGCCGCGCTGCGTGAAGCCGGGCACGACATGTGCTGCCACGGCTGGCGCTGGGTGGAGCATTACCGGCTGTCGGAAGACGAGGAACGGCGGCAGATCGCGACCGCCGTTGCAAGTTTGCGGCGCAGCATGGGAGCGCCTCCGGCGGGCTGGTACTGCCGCTATGGGCCCAGCGTGAACACCCGCCGCCTGCTGCACGAGCATGGTGGATTTCTATACGATAGCGACACGTACAATGACGAACTGCCGTACTACGTTACGGTCGCCGATGGCCGCATCTGGTAGTGCCGTATTCGCTGGCCACCAATGACGTCAAGTTCCATCGCGGCAACATCGGCACGGCGGCTGCGTTCACTACGCTGTTGCAAGATGCTTTCGACCAACTTTACGAGGAAGGTGAGCGCGCGCCGAAGATGATGTCGGTCGGCATGCATCGCGCCTGCTTGGTCATCCGGCGCGAGCGCGTGGGTTGGCGCGTTTTCTAGATTATGCCCAGGGACATTCAGGCGTTTGGATCTGCCGCCGCGAGGAGATCGCGCGCCACTGGTTGACTGTGCACAAGCCGGTTGTTGCGGGATCAGGTTGATGACCCCGCAACAACGCGCCGGCCTAAAATCAGTGGGACAGACCGGCGCTGCTCGACGACGGGCACGCCCCGCGGGATGTGTTTGCGGATTCCCGAGGCAAGGATCAGTCCAGCGCCGGATAGAACGATCGCGGCGCTGACCAGCAAGGGCACCATGTATCCACCGGTCGTATCTCGTAACAACCCGGTGACCTGGGGCGCCACATAACCCGCAATATTGCAGGTCGAGTTGATGAGCGCGATTCCACCGGCCGCGGCGCCAGCACCCAGATACGCGGTGGGAAGGTTCCAGAACACCGGCAGGCATGACGCGATGCCAAACATCGCGACGCAGATTGCAGTCATCGTCAGATAGATATTCCCCAGCAGCAGTCCGGCCGCCCCTGTTCCAAGGCCGGCCAGGACGACCGGCACGACGACGTGCCAGATCCTCTCGCCCGTCCGATCGGAGCTGCGGGAGACCAGGATCATGCCGATGACGCCGCAAATGTTGGGCAGCACCAGGATGTAGCCGATCTCGGTATTCGACAAGCCGAGCGACTTGACGATCAACGGCAGAAAGAAGGCCAATGCGTAGACGCCGTACGAGATGCAGACACCGGCGAGGGTCAACATCAGCAGTTGCGGGCTGGCCATCGAGCGCAGCAAGCTCTTGCCGTGACCGGTCTTGGCCGCGGCTTCCGTATCAAGCCGCTGTTGCAGCCAAGTGCGCTGCTCGGCTGTAAGCCAGTGAGCCTCGATCGGCCGATTGCACAAGGTGGCGAAGCCATAGATGGCGAGCAACATGGCGGGGATGCCCTCGACCAGGAAGATCCATTGCCACCCAGCGAGGCCGAAGGTGCCGTTCAGCTTGAGCAGGTTGCCGCCCAGCGGGCCGCCAGCCACACCGGAGAAGGCACCGGCGGCGAAGAAGATGCCCATCATCCGGCCTCGGTAATGGGCTGGGAACCAGCACGTCATGAAATAGGCGACGCCGGGGAAAAACCCCGCTTCGGCGATGCCGAGCAGGAAGCGGACGGCGACGAAGCTGGTTTCGCCTGTGATAAAGGCCGTGCCAGCAGAGCACATGCCCCATGCGATCATGATGGTGCTCATCCAGACGCGTGCGCCGATGCGGGCGAGCATCAGGTTCGCCGGAAACTGGAACAGGATGTAGGTCCAGAAGAACGCACCGGCGCCGAAGCCATACGCGCTCGCGGTGAGCCCGAGATCCTTGTTCATGGTCAGCGCGGCCATCGACACGTTGAAGCGGTCGAGCGCGTTGATCATGTAGCCGATGCTGAGAAAGGGGATCAGCCGCCAGGCGACCTTGCGCATGACGGCACTCTCGAAGCCTGGGGTCATTGTCTCCTCCCGCGGAACTCTGTCGGTCCTGGCTGCAGGTTAGCGCAATTGTGCGCTGACTGGCATTGGTGCGGCTACAAGAAAGTCGAACCGGAGGCAAGCGGTCTTGCCAAGCCGCAAGAGCGAGAAATGCGATGCCGGTCTTGGCAAGCCGGTTGACATCGGGAACCATGGTAACCGCCGGTGCGGTCGCTTGAACCATTTCGCGGGGTTCTGATGCACGGACAGTCTGTTACGGCTTCGCTGCATCAACTACGAGCGACGCGCGATTTCGCGATCCTCTGCCCGCGCTTGCAGATCGACCCGTTCCAAAATCTCGATCAAGGTCTGTTTGCTTTTTGCGTCGAGAGGTTTCATTGCGTGGTTCAGCACCTGATAGTAGCCAGGCAGGACGGCGGTGAGGAGGTTCGCACCCTTCGTGGTAATCTTGGCGATCGACGCGCGGCCGTCAGTGTCATGCGAGGTTCGGCTGACAAGATTGTCCTCCTCCATGAAGGCGAGCAACCGGGCAGTGTTCTTTTTCGAGATGCCCATCTGCCGCGCGATCTCGACCGGCACGAGCTGCTTGGCAGGCTCGCGTTCCAGCACCACGAGGGCGAGGAACCGCGCCTGCGAAAGTCCATGGGCGGAGAAATGACGCTCAAGCTCGCGCAGCAGGATGCTCGCCACCTTCAGCAGTCGGAGACAAGCGGCCGTGGTGTCGATCTGCATTTCGGGAAACCGGTCGGCGAAGCCCTGCATGGTCTTCGGGTCGGGCAATTTCTCAAGGAAAAACATCTTCTGATTCTCGCCTGCGCTATTAGTTACCACGGTAACTAGAACGATCGAGGAATGTCAAGTGGACCAGCAGCCTGCATTGAACAGACGGGTCATCATCATGGCCATGGCGGCTGGCGTGACTGTCGCCAATATCTACTACAATCAGCCGATTCTTGCTGATATCGCTGCGACGTTCCATGCATCGGCAAGCCAAATCGGCAGCTTGCCGGTGCTGACGCAAGCTGGATATGGCTTGGGCCTGTTATTCCTGACGCCACTCGGTGACATGATCGATCGGAAAAAGCTCATCCTTGGGCTGGAAGTGCTTCTATCGATCGCGCTGATCGGGATCACCAGGTCAGTGGCCTGACCGGGCTCTATATCGCGAGCTTTCTTATCGGAATTCTTGCTGTTTCGGTGCAGATCATCACGCCGCTCGCGGCTGCTCTGGCCACAAGGGAAACCAAGGGAAGGATCGTCGGGATTGTCTTCACTGGCTCGCTGACCGGCATTCTGGCATCACGGATCATGAGCGGTTACGTCGCCGAGTGGTTTGGCTGGCGCTGGGTCTACGGCATTTCCGCCGGCCTGATCTTGTTGTTGGTGCCGGTTTTAGCGTTGAGCCTGCCGAAGGTACCGTCGCATCATGCCGGGACCTATGGCGAGCTGCTACAGTCGACCCTGTATCAACTGAAACGCTTTACGCTGTTGCGGCGGATAACACTGCTGGGCGGGCTGGTGTTCGGATTGTTCCTGTCCTTCTGGACAACGTTAACCTTCCATTTGAGCGGGGCGCCGTTCTACTATCGAAGTGATGTCATCGGCTTGTTCGGTCTGCTGGCGATCGCCGGCACGATGGCGACCCCGATGTTCGGTCGCCTGGCGGACAAGTGGAACCCGGCGCGCACGCAATTCCTGACGATCGGCGTCATTGTCGTCAGCATCCTGTGCTTTCAATGGTTCCCTAACTCCATCGCGGTGGCTGTCGTGGCAACGCTTTTTCTGGACGTTGGCGTGCAGGCGACGCGGCTCAATAATCTGGCGCAAATCTATCGGCTTGATGACACAGCGCTTAGCCGCGTCAACACGGTCTACATGACGTCGGTCTTCATCGGCGGCGCGATTGGTACTTATGCCGGCGTCCAGTCCTGGTCACTCGGTGGTTGGCAGTTGGTCTGTTGGCAGCTTTTGGTGTGGTCGCTGTTGGCGTTGGCGGTCGCGATCTTGTGCTATAGAGACGCGGCTCGGGCCTTGGTGATGACGAACGGTGCCGCCGGCGAGGTCGGCGTCGAAGGTCCCGCGTTGGTGTAACATTCCTGTAGATGGTGTGAAAACTCGGCAGCAGCGACAGAAGAGCGCATCTATGACTCCTGAAAACCAAAGTCTTGTGCGGGATTATTTTGCCAAGGTGTACCCATTGCACCGCAGGCGGCAGCGCTGTTCTACGACCGATTGTTCGTGCTCGACCCATCGCTGAAGCCGCTGTTCAAGGGAGACATGACCGAGCAAGGGCGGAAGCTGATGGCGATGATCGGCACTGCGGTCGCCAACTTGGGCAAGCTGGATACGATTGTGCCGGCCGTGCAGGACCTCGGCCGACGGCACGCCACCTATGGAGTTCAGCCTCGAACATTATGACACTGTTGCATCTGCGTTGCTTTGGACGCTCGGCCAAAGTTTGGGCGATGCTTTCACGCAACCGGTGGAGGCCGCCTGGACGGAAGCCTATACGGTTTTGGCAACTGTAATGAAGGACGCCGCAGCCGCATGATTTAGGCGATCTACCTGAATAGTTGTAAAGCCCATCTCGAATCGCGCGGCAGGCCGGGCAACGGCCCAAGCGCACCGCTTATCCCGAGCATTCGGCGGCCTTCGTCCTGCCTAGCGTGCCGAAGTCCAGCCCTGGTAATCCTTTACGTTTTCGCGGGTCACCAGCTTGCTGTCCATCAGCAGCGGGTCCTTTTCCGGCTTCTTGCCGTTCAGCAGGCCGACGCCCTCCTGCACCGCGAGCCTGGCCATCAGGAACGGGTCCTGGCTGGCGGTGGCGACAAACTGCTTTGCGTTCGGGTCCTTCAGCGCGGCCTCGGCATCCGGCGCGCCATCGACGGCGGTGATCGGAAAATTGCTGCGCTGCATCTGCCTAGCCGCCAGTTCCCCGCCGATCGCTGTCGGGTCGTTGATCGCGAATACCCCATCCACGGTGGTAAAGCGCGTCAGCAGCGACTGCATCACCGCCAAACCGCCGTCGCGCGACCCCTTGGCGTCCTGGTCGGAGGACAGCAGCTTGATAGTGGGGTGCTTGGCGATTTCCGCCTTGCAGCCGTTCACCCGCTCGATGACCGAGGACACCTGAGGACCGTTCAGGATGATCATGTCGCCCTTGCCGCCCATCTTGTCGATCAGGTAGTCGCAGGCAATCGTTCCGGCCTGGGTGTTGTTGGTTTCAACGGTGGCATTGGCACCCTTTGCCGCGGTATCAACCGCAACCACAATGATCCCGGCCGCCTGAGCTCGTTTGATCGCCGGCGCGATCGCGTTCGGATCGCCCGGATTGAGCAGAATAAGATCCACACCGGCGGCGATGAAATTGTCGATCTGCGTGTTCTGCTTGCCGAGGTCATAGTCGTAGCCGACCGTGGTGATCTTCACGTTGGGGTTGGTCTTTTTCGCCTCGAATTCGGCGCCTTTCGACAGCGCGATGAAGAACGGGTTGCCCAGCGAGCCTAGTGAAATGCCGATCGACTTCAGGTCCTTGGCCGCGGCGACGTTCGCGCTGATGGCCAGGGCGGCACCGGTGAGCAGGATCTTCTTCAGCATGGTTTCCATTCCTCCCGGAGCATTATTGGGAACCTTCGCACCAACCTGCCCAGGATCGGCCGGCGCAAGGGAGCTTTGAACAGCGGTTCAGGTGCGCGCCGAACCGCGCAGCCTGTAACGGTCGAGTGCCACCGCACCGATGATGACCGCGCCTTTGGCGATGTATTGCCAGACATCGGTGACGCCCAGCAGGATCAGCCCGTTGGTCAGCACGGCGATGATCAGCGCGCCGATCAACGTGCCCCAGATGCTGCCGATGCCGCCGACGAAGCTGGTGCCGCCCAGGATCACCGCGGCGATGGCGTCCAGTTCATAGGATTGGCCGAGCTGCAGGCCATTGGCGGCGAACAGCCGCGCCGCCTGCATCACGCCGCCCAGGCCGGCCAGCAGCCCGGACATGCCGTAGACGAACAGCAGCACTGCCCAGACCTTGATGCCGGACAGCCGCGCCGCGGCGTCGTTGCCGCCGACTGCATAAATGTGGGTGCCGAGCACGGTGCGGCGCAGGATCAGCCAGGATGCAACGATCACCAGGAAGGCGATGACGATAAGCCACGGCACCGTGACAACGCCGATATTCAGCGACCCGTTACCGATGAAAGCAAATGGCAAGTCGGCGTTGAACACGGTCGTGTCGTTGCCAAGCAGACGAGCCAGGCCGCGCACGGCCGTGAGCGAACCGAGGGTAACGATGAAGGGCGGCAGGCGCACGAACGCGATCAGTACGCCGTTGCCGAGCCCGATCAGCAGGCCGGTCAGCAAGGCCGCGACAATGCCGAGGTCGCCGAGTGTCTGTGACACCAGCAGCCCGACAACGGCGGAGGCGGCAAGGATGGAACCGACCGAAAGATCGATGCCGCCGGTCAGGATCACGAAGGTCATTCCGGCGGCGAGAACGGCATTGATCGAGGCCTGCTGTGCGACGATCGAAAGGTTCTGCCAGGTGAGGAAGCGCCCCTCGCCGGTGAAATAGACCCCGGCGGCCTGGATCAGCACGCCGAGGATGATGAGCACCGGCAGCATGCCGATGGACCGGATGAAGGCGCGCATCTGCGCCTTGCGCGCGCGCTGCCCAGTGGGCTTGATGTCGCTGACGGTGTCGCTCATGCGGCCAGCTTCTCGATATCGACGCCGGTGGCGAGTGCCATGATAGTTTCCTCGGTAACGGGGACGCCGGTGTCGCCGCCGACCTCACCGCGGGTTTCGCCCTCACGCATGACCACCACGCGGTCGGCGATGCCGACCACTTCGGGCAGCTCGGAACTGATGACCAGCACCGCCGCGCCGTTTTGCGCGAGTTCGTCGATGATGCGGTAGATCTCCGACTTGGCGCCGATATCGACGCCGCGGGTTGGTTCGTCCAGGATCAGCACTTTCGGTCGTGTCTCCAACAGGCGCGACAGCAGCACCTTCTGCTGGTTGCCGCCGGACAGCGCGCCGACCGGCACGTCCGGACCGGGCACGCGGATGTTCATCGCCCGGATCGCGCCGAGGGAGCGGACACGGGCCCGCGCGCGATCCAGCCAGCCACCGAACCTTGCGTCGCGGCCGATGACGCCTAGGTTGACGTTGTCGCCGACCGTCATGTCGAGAAACAATCCCAGCGCCTTGCGGTCCTCGGTCAGATACACCACGCCGCTGTCGATCGATTCGGCCGGCGTGCGAAAGCTGACCGCCTTGCCTTCGAGTTTCACGGTGCCGGCGCTGCGCGGTTCGGCGCCATAGATCAGGCGAGCAAGTTCGGTGCGGCCGGCACCGACGAGACCGGCGAGACCGAGCACCTCCCCCGCATGCAGCGTGAAGCTGGCGCGTTTGACGCGCTGGCCGTCGGCCAGATCGGCAACCTGAAGTATTGGCGCGCGGGCGCCGCCTGGACGGTGCTCCTTTTTGTAGAATGACGACAGATCGCGCCCGACCATCATGCGCACGATGCTCTCGGGCCGGATCTCCTCGCGGCTCAAGGTGCCGACATAGCCGCCGTCGCGCAGCACCGAGACGCGTTCGGCCAACTCGTACACCTCCGCCATGCGGTGGGAGATGTAGATGATGGCAAGACCTTCCGCCTTCAGCCGCTGGATGACCTGGAACAGCCGTTGCGTCTCCCGGCTGGACAGCGCGGTGGTCGGTTCGTCCATGACCAGGATGCGCGAATGGGCGTGGATGGCGCGCGCGACCTCCACCATCTGCTGTTCGGCGATGGAAAGGTCACCAACCAGGGTGCGAGGGCCGAATGTGGCGCCGAGACTGGCCAGTGTTTCGGCGCAGCCTTTGAACATGGTGGCGCGGTCGATCGCGGGTCCGCGGTGAACCTCGCGGCCAAGGTAGATGTTCTCTGCGACGGTCAGGTTCGGCGATAGCGCCAGTTCCTGATAGATGATGGCGATACCATGCGCTTTTGCCGACAGCGGACCGTCGATATGCACCGGCTTGCCGTCAATCAGGATCTGCGCGCCGGCGTCGGGGATGTAGGCGCCGGAGAGGATTTTCATCAGCGTCGATTTGCCGGCGCCGTTTTCACCCATCAGCGCATGCACCTCGCCGGGATAGACCGTGAGCTGGACGTCCTGCAGCGCCTTGACGCCGGGGAACGTCTTCGAAACGTTGCGCATCTGCAAAATCGGCACGATGTCGGACGACGAGGGCATCGGTGGCTTCCTGGCGTTTCCTCAGACGGCGGTTCGTTCCGCCGGGATTGTCTGATCTGTCGTTTAATCAACCCGATCAGCGCGGGGTAGTCAAAATGACGAGGGGTCGGCGAACAGGGCAACGGCGGGCCGGGAAAACGATGTCCAGCACTGCCTCGACATTCAACATGCCTGGTCTAGGATCAAGCAACGGCACCAGCAAGCCGAGGGAGACGCCAGTGACGGACCTGAAGACGCCCAGCTACGCGCAGAACATGCGCATCATCGGCCACACCGACCAAGGCGGCGGGCGCGCCGACGGCGTGCAGATGATGGTCCACAAAGGCTATGCCTATATCGGGCACATCTTCTCCAAGGGATTTTCGGTCGTTGACGTGCGCGACCCGACCAATCCCACGCCGGTGAATTACATCGCGGCGCCGCCGAACACCTGGTCAATCCATTTGCAACAATTCGACGATCTGTTGCTGGTGGTGCATGCGAAGGACATGTTCGCGCAGCCGGAGCTTGCTGACGAAAAGAACTATTACAAGGGCAAGATCAGCGCGCACGGTGACGCGCCGGCGGAGCAAACCTGGTCGGCCGGCTTGGCGGTCTACGATGTCAGCAAGCCGGACGCGCCGCGACAGATCGGCTTCATGCCGGTGAGTGGCGGCGGGCTGCACCGCGCGTGGTATGTCGGTGGCCGGTGGGCGTATGCGTCGGCCTTGCTGGACGGATTCTCCGACTACATCCTGATCACCATCGACATGGCGGACCCGACGAAGCCGGTGCTGGCGGGGAAGTTCTGGTTGCCTGGCATGAATGTCGCCGCTGGTGAGGTGGCGCACTGGCCGAGCGAGATCGGCCGTTTCGGCCTGCATCACGCGATCGTGCATGATGATATTGCCTATTGCAGTTGGCGCGATGCGTGTCTGGCGGTGGTGGATGTGAGTGACCGAGCCGCCCCGAAGCTGATTACGCACAAAGTTTGGGCGCCGCCGTTCGGTGGCGGCACCCACAACGCGCTGCCGCTGCCGAATCGTGAGTTGCTGATCGTGGTGGACGAGACCGTGCTGGATAACCGGGAGGACGGTGAGAAGCCGATCTGGGTGTTCGACAACCGCGTGAAGTCCAACCCGATCAGCATCGCTACATTCCCGGAGCCGAACGATACCGATTACCTGAAGGTGGGCGGGCATTTCGGGCCGCACAACGTGTACGAAAACCGGCCTGACCATTTCGTCAGCGAGGAGCTTATTTTCGCGACTTATCAGAACGCCGGTGTGCGGGTCTATGATATCCGCGACAAGTTCCGTCCGGTGGAGGTTGGTGCCTGCGTGCCGCCGCCGCCCACGACGCTGGTTGATCCGAGACCGAATCGGCCCAAGGTGCTGCACTCGGCGGATGTCTTCGTGGACAGGAACGGCATTGTCTACTGCACGGATTTTTCCGCGGGGCTGTACATCATGGAGTACACTGGGTAGAGCATTGTCTTGCAAAGAATGAGGCTACGCAGCGGCACCTTGTAACGACGACACTGAGAGTGCCGGCGGCGAACCTCTTACGCGTTCATTTCCTCCCGTGTCACGCCGTCGAAACCAAGAATGTAATCGGCTCCGTAGACGAGGCTTGGCGTCTGAAATCCGGGTTTGAATTCGCCCGACGCCGCGCGCCTTGCGATGTCGACGGCGGTCATGGCAGTGAGCGTATAGCCTTCCGGTGTTCTCAGGCGTGAGCGAATACTCTCGCCTTTTTCGTTACGCGCCACGCCCACCAGTATGGCTTGTCCGGAACGTCGCGCCTCGTCGCTCGGGCCTTCAGGCTGGCGGTCGATCAGAGACTTTAGAAGGCTCTGCGTGACTGCGAGCCCTAGGAACGACTTGACGAAGCCGGGCAAGCGCACAATGACCTTGAGAGCCGGCTCCGCTTTAGCTTGAACCTCGATGTTGGGTATTCCCGTTGAATGGAATGCGGTCGAAACATCACCCCACGAGATCTGCACGGTCGCTCGCATGCCTTGACCGAAATCGCATGAGCCTGGGCCAGCCCGATCAAGTGTGACCAGACGGCCGGCCCGGCGCACGCGCGTGTCAGCGGTGAGCTCTTTGATCGCAGTCTTGGCGGTGCCGCGCGAAATGTTGGGGTTGACGACTTCGAGATAGATTTTCAGGTCGATCGCGTCGGGTAGCCGGCGCTTCAACTGGGCAGCGAGGCAATCGCTCGGCACCACGTCGAAACCTACGCCGGGGAGCAACATCACGCCTGCCTGCTTCGCTTCCGCATCTCGCGCGGCCAGCGCCTCAAACACATCGATCTCGCCCGTAATGTCGAGATAATGGACATTGCGGCGGATGCAGGCGTCGGCCATCGGCCGCGATGTGGCCGAAAACGGACCGGCAATGCAGAGCACGACGGCCACGTCTTCCAAAGCGGCATCGAGCCGGGCCGGGTCGGCGAGATCGAATGCGCGCCGCGCCAGGCCAAGCGGGTCGGCGACGGCCTTGAGCCGCTCTGCATTGCGGCCCGCCAGAATGGGCTTTAGTCCCTGCTCGTGCGCCACGCGCGCGATCAGTTTGCCCGTGTAGCCTGTAGCCCCGTAAATCAAGATGTTTCCGATCATCGTCGCGTGCCCCCAGGCATTCGCGCGCAATATTCTCATCGCCGCTGGCCCCAGTCACGTCTGGATCGACCTGCTCGGGTGATCCGGTGGCCTTGACCGCTATCGGAGATGGCATGAGTACCCGCATGTTGTCGGCTCCGACCAGCTGCTTCGCTTGAATGCAACACCAAATGTCCGTGGAAGCCGTTGGATAGTTGCAAGCCATCGAATTGGAGATGTCTCGGCGTTTGGTCGAGACGCGAGCGTAGCCGTAAATCATGGCCTCGGTTTGGGTCAGAAATCTGCATCAAAAAAGGTAATCATAAGCCTGCGGGTCGGCCGCGGCGAGATCGTGGCGCTTCTGGGCGAGAACGGCGCCAACAAGTCCACGCTGACCATCAGGACCCCGGCTTGATCGAGTGGCTGGCAATGGCCGAAAACGGCATTGTCTACTGCACGAATTTTTCGGCTGGGCTGTGCATCATGGATACACCGGTTAGAGGGTATCCGATCACGTTGCACTGTCGTCTTGGTCCGGCGTGTCAGGGCCACCCGTCGCGGCAGGTGCGGCTATGGGTAGCCCGGACACGCCGGGCTATGACGGGAAGCGAGGTATGATGGGAAGCCGGGTATGACGGGAAGCCGGGCATGACGGGAAGCCGGGCATGACGGGAAGGCGAGGTATGACGGGGAGGCGGGCATGATGGGGAGGCGGGCATGATGGGGAGGCGGGCATGACGGGAAGCCGGGTATGACGGGAAGCCGGGCACGACGGGAAGCGAGGTATGACGGGAAGCCGGCATGATGGGGAGGCGATGCTGGCGCAGCTCCGCCCCGGTCGCAGATCTTCCTAGCCGTCGGCGGGAAGGCAAAGTGTCGCACAGGTGCCTGCCGCCGGCCGGCTGTGCAGAAGAAGATGGCCGCCCGACTGGCGCGTGAAACCGAAGACCTGCGACAGGCCGAGCCCGCTTCCCTTGCCGACCGGCTTGGTCGTGAAGAATGGTTCGAGGGCGCTGGCCATGGTCTCCTCGCTCATGCCGGAGCCGCTGTCTTGCACCGTCACCGTTACAAAGCGACCCGCCTTCGCATCCGGATTGGCGACGAGATCATCTGCACCAAGCGTGGTGACGCCGGTGGTGATCGATAGAAGCCCGCCACCGGGCATGGCGTCGCGCGCATTGATGACAAGGTTGAGGATCGCGGACTGGAAATGCGCCCGGTCGACCTGGCAGGTTGGCAGATCGGCCGCGTAGATGCATTCGAAGCGGATCGTCCTGCCCGCCGCGCGGAGCAGGATCGGCTCGAACTCTTGCAGCACGGCATTGAGGTCCACACGCTCCGCCCGCAACGACTGGCGGCGCGCGAAGGTAAGCAGGCTGCTGGTCAGCCTCGCACCTCGCTCCGCCGCCAGTTCAGCGGCGGCGGCGTAGTCGAGGACACGGATGTTGTCACCGGCCGACCGGCGGATCAGGTCCATGTTGCCAATCACGACATGCAGAAGATTGTTGAAGTCATGGGCGATCCCGCCGGTCAGGTGGCCGATTGCCTCCATCTTCTGCGCCTGCTGCAGGGACGCTTCGACGGTTCGCCGCTCCGCCACTTCTTCAAGCAGCCGCCGGTTTGCTTCACTCAATTCACGCTGTCGCCGGTCGAGCGCGATCTGGGTAAGGACGCGCGCTTCAAAGTCGCGATGGGCGCGCGAACTGGTGCAAGACAAGGCCACGGCAAAAACGAGGATCATCGCGGCCTGCACAACCCCTGGTCCGGTGGGGTTGACAAGGAAGCTGCCGGCGAGCGGCAGGCTGGCCGGCAGGATGAAGGCCAGCAGCGTAGGCAGATGGACCGAGCTGACGGTCGTGGCACCGGCACACATCCCGGCCACGACAAAAGCGAGGAAGAGCTGGTAGACCCCGGCCGCCGGGAACAGGACGGTCGCACCGACCCCCCAAAGAACCCCCGCCGCGAGCGAGCCGAGGACGCTGAGAAGCGCCCAGGGCCGGCATTCAACGTCCATCGGACGTCGGCGCAGGAAGCGCTGGCGGATGATCCAGCGAGCCAGCGAGACGGCCATATGCAGGCTTGCCCAAATCGACACCGTTACGTAACCAACAAGCGGTGCCAGCACGATTGCAGTAAGGATCGCTATTATAACAGTTACTGACAGAGTTACCGGCGCCTGCTGGAAGACGGCTTTTATCCGCTCGGTCTCGATCAGCAACTGATCCGGATCGGATGTCATCTGCGCTCCGTCCACAGGTCAAACTGGTAACAGCCTGATGCAACGAAAGCAAACGCGTTCACTGCTTTCATCATCCAAAATTGCCGCTGATGAGACGCGTCCATACAGCGGTTCCATGCAACTATCCCGGTTCGGCATTGGCGCAGCTTCGCGGTCATCGAGCTGCGGAGCGGATGCCCTTCGATTGGAGGAGTTGCTCGAGGACGCCGGGCCAGAGCGAAGTCCGATCAAGTCGCACCGACATTGCCTTTACGTCTTAGCCCGGCGTGCCCGGCCTACCTATAGCCGCACGTGCCGCGACAGATGGCCCGGAACGCCGGGCCAAGACGACGGTGCGAGCCGTCTGCGCGTGCAGGGGCGCGGGCATGGGTGCTTGCGCCAACGCAGCGGGTGATGTTCCCTACGTCGGACCAAGCCAATGAGAGCTTGGCGCGGCGGAGGCGAATGCGTGGCGGCTGCAGGCGAGATCCAGACTGCAATGTTATCGAGCCGCCCGGACGCTCCGCCGCTGCTGGAGGTGCGCGGCGCCTCAAAGCAGTTCGGCGCGACGCGAGCCTTGGATGACGTAAGCCTGCAGGTCGGCCGCGGCGAGATCGTGGCACTTCTGGGCGAGAATGGCGCCGGCAAGTCGACGCTGATCAAGGCGCTGGCCGGCGTGCATGCGTTGGATGGCGGCAGCATTCGCTACCATGGGCAAGACGCCACCGACGGCCTGCGTCACTTGCCGATCGCCTTCATCCACCAGGACCTCGGCCTGATCGAGTGGATGACGGTGGCGGAGAATACCTGCCTCGCGCTGGGCTATCCGCGCCGGCTGGGCCTGGTGGATTGGCAAGCGGCACGAAAGCGAACGGCGCGGGCGCTGGAGGCTTTGGGGGCCGGCATCGATCCCGATGCGCGGGTGGCCTCGCTCAATCGGGCCGAGAAATCGCTGGTGGCGATCAGCCGAGCGCTGGCGGCGGAGGCGGAGCTGCTGGTGCTGGACGAGCCGACCGCCAGCCTGCCGGCCAACGAGGTGGCTCGGCTGTTCGCCAGCCTGCACCGGCTGCGGGCGCAGGGCGTCGGCATGATCTACGTCTCGCATCGACTGGACGAGGTGTTCGAGATCGCCGACCGCATCGTCATCCTGCGCGACGGCCGCATGGTGGGCGAGCGCGCGACGGCCGGCACCAGCCCGGAGGAAGTGATCCTGCTGATCGTCGGCCGGGAACCCTCGCAGGTGTTTCGCCGGCCGGCTCAGCGCACCGGTTCGGCTCGCCTGGAACTGGCGGCGCTCGGGGTTGGCGATGTCGGGCCGATCGACTGCGCGCTGCACGCCGGTGAGATCGTCGGCCTGGTCGGTTTGCGCGGTGCCGGACAGGAAAGCGTCGGGCGGGCGTTGTTCGGGCTGGCGCCGCTGACCGGCGGCCGCATCCTGCTGGACGGAAGGCGGTTCACGCCGACGTCGCCGCGCCAGGCGATGCAACAGGGCATCAATCTGGTCTGCGCCGATCGGATGGCGGACTCGGTGGTGCCTAATCTGACCGTGCGGGAGAACCTGTTTCTCAACCCGATCGCCGCCGGATTGCGTGCGCTCTCCTACATCATGCCGGCTCGCGAGCATGCTGCCGCGTCCCGGCTTGGCCAGCAGATCGGCGTGCGTCCGAACGACCCGGCGCTGCCGATCGAATGGCTGTCCGGCGGCAACCAGCAGAAGGTCGTGGTCGGCCGCTGGCTGCACTTGCAAGGCAAGATCTATGTCTTCGAAGATCCCACGGCCGGGGTGGATGTCGGCGCCAAGGCGGAGATCTATCGTCTGTTCGATGTCGCACTGAAACGCGGCGCCGCAATTCTGCTGGTCTCGACCGATTTCGAGGAAGTCGAGAAAGTCTGTCACCGCGCGCTGGTGTTCGACCGCGGACGGGTGGTGGCGGAACTGGGGGTCGGGGACCTGTCGGCCGAGAACCTGCTCGCCGCGGCTTCCGCCAGCATCGGCCAGGTGGCCGAGGCATTGACGCATATCGAACCTCGGCAGGTCAGTCATGCAGTCACTTAAATCCAACGCGCTGGAACCGACCCGCGCGGAGCTTGCCGGGTTGTCGCGCTGGCGAGCGGCAGGACGGATCCTGCCGATTTACGGCCTGCCGATCCTGACGGTGGCGCTGGCGATCTTCTTCTCCATCCTGCTGCCGGATTCGTTTCCGACGGCGCTCAACATTCGCTCGATCCTGAGCGACAAGGGGATCATCGCCTTGCTGTCGCTGGGCGCCATGGTGCCGATGATGGCCGGGCGCATCGACCTGACGATCGGATTTGGTATCGTCTTGTGGCACATCCTGGCGATCAGCCTGCAGGTCTGGTACCACGTGCCCTGGCCTCTGGCGATGCTGGTGGTGTTGCTGTGCGGCGCCCTGGCCGGGCTGATCAACGGCGTGCTGGTCGAGGTGGCACAGATCGACAGCTTCATTGCCACGCTGGGTACCGGGACAATGCTGTATGCCGCGGCACTATGGCTCAGCAACGGGCGGCAGGTGATGGGGCACCTGGCGACCGGCTTCATCGATGTCAACGCGCTGGCGCCGCTTGGGATCCCGATGCCGGCGGTCTACGCGATCCTGCTTGGCGTGGCACTGTGGATCGTCGGCGAGCGGCTGCCGCTGGGGCGCCATATCTATGCGATCGGCGCCAACGAAAAGGCAGCTGCGCTCAACGGCATTCCGGTGCGGGCCTATGTGATCGGCGTGTTCGTGGGTTCGGGTCTGATTGCCGGGTTCACCGGTTGTGTGCTGGCATCCAAGCTGCAGATCGGCCAGGCGAATGTCGGGCTGGACTATCTGCTTCCGGCACTGGTCGGCGCCTTCCTTGGCACCACTACCATCAAGCCGGGCCGGGTCAACGTTCCGGGCACCTTCGTCGGCGTGCTGATCCTGGCGATCGGCATTTCGGGCATCCAGCAGCTTGGCGGAGAATTCTTCGTCGAGCCGATGTTCAATGGCACCACGTTGGTCGTCGCCATCGCGCTCGCCGGCTTTGCGCAGCGTCGCCGGTCGGTCGCCGTGGTCAAGGTGGCGACATCCGCGCCGCCTGTCGAATAACGCCTTCAGCGTGCGCATGGCAGCCGCGCAACGAAGCTGCCGAAGATGGGGGAGGAACGACGATGTCGAGATTTCGACTGCTGCACCGTGCGGTGCTGGCCGCGGCGGCCGTGCTGGCTACCTCTGGGGTCGGCGCACGGGCTCAGGATGACTATCTGACGCAGGCCAAGGCCTTTGTCGCCAAGGCGACGGCGCCTTCAACATCCTGGAATGGTCCGACCACCGGGCCAAAGGCGCAGGGCCACAAGCTGGTGATTTATGTGTCCGCCGATCAGCGCAACGGTGGTGCCCAGGGCGTCGGCGACGGAGCGCAGGAGGCGGCCAAGGCGATCGGTTGGGAATTTCGCTTGCTCGACGGCAAGAGTTCCGTGGCGCAGACCACCTCGGCGCTGAATGAGGCGATCGCGCTGAAGCCCGATGGGATCATCCTCGGCACGGTCGATGCCAAGGAGCAGGCGCCCGTAATCGAACACGCCGTGCAGCTCGGCATCAAGGTGGTCGGCTGGCATGCCTCCGGGGCACCAGGCCCGGTGGAGGATCCGCCGGTGTTTACCAATATCACCACCGAACCGGCCGAGGTCGGCAAGCTGGCGGCGTTGTACGCCGTGGTGGATTCGAACGGCACCGCCGGGGCGGTCGTGATCGGCGACAACCTGTATGCGATCAGCACCGTCAAGACCGATGCCGCGATCGCGGCGATCAAGGGATGCAAAGGCTGCTCGGTGCTGGCGTTCGAGGACACGCCGATCGCGGACGCCGCCGCGCGGATGCCGCAGCTCACCACCACACTGCTGACCCGGTACGGCAAGAAGTGGACCTACGCGATCGCGGTGAATGATCTCTGGTTCGACTTTTCCGCGCCGTCGCTGCAGTCGGCCGGCGTCGATCCGGCGAGCGGCCACCCGCGGCAGATCTCCGCCGGGGATGGCTCGGTGCCGGCGTTCCAGCGCATCCGCGAAAGACACTATCAGATCGGCACCGTCGCCGAACCACTGCATTTGCACGGGTGGATGTGCATCGATGAGTTGAACCGCGCCATGGCCGGCGCAAAGCCGAGCGGCTTTGTTCCGCCGCCGCATCTTTTTGTCGCGTCCAATCTCGACCGTGATGGCGGGCCCGACAATATGTACGATCCGGAGAACGGGTACAAGGACATCTATAAGAAAATTTGGGGGAAATGATCGACGATACTTTGTTCGTCGTGCAGTAGCGTGCCGAGGGCGTGATTGATTCTGCGTGATGCCGCGCTGCGAAATACAAAACCAAGTTGATGTCTACCGCGTTTGACTAACGTCGTCGTGCAATATGCGCGGCGGCGAACCGGTCGAAAGGACACGGCAATGCTTACAATCTCACGCTCGATGCTATTGGCCGCTGGTCTGTTGGCGTTTCCCGTGGCGGGGGCCATGGCGCAGAGGGACAACGGCGGCGGCGCTCCACTGCAGAAGAGTGCAACTGGCAATTCCGGCAATGCGGTGGCTAACGGCAACACCCCCGGCGGGACCGGGCTAAGAACCGAGACCAGCGGCGGCACAGGACAGAAGGTTACCCCTCCAGCGCAAGGGGATTCGTCGTCCAAAGGCGTCTCCACCGGGCCCTCGGCGAAGCAACCGCAGTGAAGTAGAGAGGCGTCAGACCGTTGCTCTTCCGTTTTGGCTTGGCGTGTCCGAGCCAACTATCGTGCCGTGACAGATGGCCCGGACACGCCGGGCCACGACGATTTTGGGCGGCCATGATGATTGTTAGCGGGCCACGGCAATTCTAGTCGAGACCTGTCAGCCGCTCCTGGGGGCAGTGTTCAGCACCTACTTCAGGAACTGTGCCGCGTTGTCCTTGGTGACGACATCGAGCCCAACGTAATTGATCATGGGAACCTTCTGGCCCTTCTTGAGAGCGAGCAGGATGTCGATCGCTTTCTCGCCCATCTCATAGGGCCGCTGGCCGACCAGGACTTGAGCGTAACCGTCACGGAGCAGTTCGACTTCGATGCGGAGCGTATCTGGCATCACCAGGGTCAGTTTGTGGCTGTCGTATTCCTTGCGGTGTGCGTTGACGAAGCTGCGATAGGCTTCCGGTGCGAACAGGGCCCAGCCGCCGACAGGGACGATCGCATCGGCATTCGGATTGGCGGCGTACAGATCGGAAAGTTGCTGGTTCGCCAGCGCTGAATCGTCGTTGCAGAATGCTGGTGAACCGGGTGCCAGCTTCCAGCCGGCGCCTTGCAGCATGCCGTTCAGCCCTGCCAGGCGCTCGTTCAAATTCTCCGCCGCCGGGCCGCCGGACTGGGTGATGTAGATGCCGGGCTGTGGATGCAGCTTGATCAGTTGACGGCCGAGTTCGGCGCCCATCGCCTTGTTGTCGGTCCCGACATAGGCTTGCCGCGCCGATTTCGGGCTGTCGGCGTCAAACGTAATGACCGCGATCCCGGCGTCGCGGGCCTGCTTGATGACACCGACCGCGGCGTCCGCATCGGACACCGAGATCGCGAGGCCATCGACGCCCTGGGTGATCAGATCCTGGATGATCTGCACCTGTGACGCGGGTTCATGCTCGATGGGTCCAGTGTAGATGCAGTCGACATTGCCGAGTGCCTTGGCTCGGGCAACGCAGCCGTCACGCGAAAGGTCGAAATAGGGGTTGTTCATGGCCTTGGGAACGACGGCGAATTGCAGCTTCTTGTCGGCGGCGGAAACACCACCGCCGGTGATCGCGAGCGCGGCGGCGGTCATCAGGAGCAGTCGTATCAGGCGCATGGTCGTTTCCTTCCTGGACAGGTTATTTTTCTTGCAGTACGCGCAGCTTGTCGACGAGCACGGCGAGGATGATGATCAGGCCGATGAACGCGTCCTGCCAGTAAGCATTGACCCGGCCGAGAACCAGGCTGTTTCGGATCACCTCGATCAAGGCGGCACCAATGACGGCGCCGATCGGTCCGCCGCTGCCGCCGGCGAGGTTGGCGCCGCCGATCACGGTGGCCGCGATGACGCGCAGTTCGTAGCCGCTGGCCAGATTGGCGGGTGCCGAACCCAGCCAGCCTGCCAGCAAGATGCCCGCCGCACCGGCGGCGAGGCTGCACAGCACGTAGGCGCTGATCTTGATCCGGTTGACGCGCACGCCGGTGCGCATCGCCGCCGGCTCACTGCCGCCGACGGCGAACAGGTGGCGGCCCCATACGCCGTGGTGCAGTGCCAAACCCAGCACCGAAGCTGCCGCCAGCACGTAGACGACTTGTATGGGCAGGCCCGCGAGGCTGCCGTTCGTTACGGCAAAAAACGTTTCGACGTCCGGGCCTGAAGGCGCCTGGCCGCGGCCCTGGGTGATCACGTAGGTCAGGCCTCGGCAGATCGACAGCATGCCGAGGGTGGTGACGAACGGGGACAGGTCCAGCAGGGCGATCAACAGCCCATTGATCAAGCCGATCACAGCGGCAAGCAGCAACCCGGCGACGACCGGGACGATGACGGTGGCATAGGGCACGTTGGCGAGCGGAGAACTGGCGACTTCGCGCATCACGATCATCGAGCAGACCGCGACCAGCGCACACACCGAACCGACCGAGAGGTCGATGCCGCCGGTGATGATGACCACCGTCATGCCCAGCGACATCAGCGCGATGTAGCTGAAGTTGCGTGAGATGTTCAGCAGATTGCCGGTTGTCGTGAAATTGCCGGAGAACGCGGCGGCCAGGCCGCAGATGATGATGAAGGCGAGCGTCATATAGGCGGTCTGGCCGGCGAAGAAGCCGCGGCGATGCCAGGCTTGCCGGCTGACGTTGGTGAATTCGGATGCTGCCGAGGCCATCGTCAGCCCGCCTCGACCGCGCCGGTGATTAGGCCGGTGACTTGTTCGGGACTGGTGTCCTCGACCGGCTTGTCGGCGACCTTGCGTCCCCGCCGCAGCACCGCGATCCGGTCGCAGACCGCGAATACGTCCGGCATGCGATGGCTGATCAGCATCACCGCCGATCCGCCATCGCGCAATCTGCGGATCAGGTCGAGTACCTCGGCGACCTGGCGCACCGAGATCGCCGCCGTCGGTTCATCCATCAGCACGAGTTTCGCTTTCGCCAGGCGGGTGCGCGCGATCGCCACCGCTTGGCGCTGGCCGCCCGACATCTGCTTGACCACGTCGTCGGAGCGTGTCTCGCTCTTCAACTCCCGGAACAGGTCGGCGGCGCGTCGGTTCATAGCGCGGTGGTCGAGGAAGCGGAGCGGACCGAAGCGCCGCGTCACCTCGCGGCCGAGGAAGATGTTGGCTGCCGCGGTCAGGTTTTCGGCAATCGCGAGGTCCTGATACATCACCTCGATGCCGGCATCGCGTGCCGCGGCGGGGCGGTCGAAGATCACGGGGGCGCCGTTGAGGGTGATCTGCCCGTCGGTCGGCGGGAAGTTGCCAGCGATGATCTTGGTCAAGGTGGATTTGCCGGCGCCATTGTCGCCCATCAGACCCAGCACCTCGGCCGGCCTGATATCGAGATCGACACCGTCCAGTGCGCGCACCGCGCCGAAGGACTTGGTGATCCCGCGCAGCGACAACAGCGCTGCAACCGGCGCGACCGTGGCGATCTGTTTATCGTGCATCCTCCCCGCGCTTTCTTGGCCGGGAACTTCCCCGGGCGAATTTGTCGAAGGTTATGCCGAAAGCGAGGGGCGTGCCTAGTAGCACTGCACGGTGAATTTGACTGGTTGAACGGACTGGAAGTCAGCCGGCAGCGGAGCCTGGCTCGACTTTAAAGGGTGAAAGTCACTATATAGAACCAATACGTATTGACAACGATAATTTTGAGTATTTATTGTCCTTGAAACGAAGGATGGCTGCGATAAAATCGCAGCCATTGCCTGACAAATGCATAGACGGCGTGTGTGGCGCTATGACACGTGCTGCTATAGTCGGATGGCAGCAGGTGGCAGGCGTATAGCTAAGAGGCTAGTGCGTTCCTGAGTAACGCAGATGCGACGACGTTAGAGCAGCAGGCGGCAAATGCAATCATGAATTTGCCGAGAATGAAAATTCGTAGACGGAGCAAAGCGAGAGGGCGTCGGCGCGGGCAGACCGGCCGCGACTTTGGCGGTTTCGCCTTCGCAAGTCGTGGGTGACCGGCCTGCGCCGGTCATGACACGAAGAGGAGCCGGCATGACACGAAGTGGGCCGGCATGACGCGAAGAGGAGCTGGCATGACACGAAGAGGGCGGGCATGATTGGAAGAAAGGCAGGCATGATGTTCGAGCGGCGCGCGCGGCGATCAGTCCAGCGGCGCCAGCGCCTGGGGCTTCATGATCAGCAGCCGCCCGCCGTCCTTGCCGATGATCCCGGCCTCTTCCCATTGCCGCAGTTGCCGGTTCACCTTTTCCCGCGAGGCGCCGGTCAGGTTGCTCAGATCCTTCTGCGACAGCTTGATTTCAATCCGCGTGCCCTTCGGCCCGGCGACGCCGTGATTGCCGGATAGGCGCAGCAGCAGCCTGCCAAGCCGGGTCGGCAGGTCGAGCAGCGCCATGTCCTCCAGCGCCGCATTGGTTTCGCGCAGCCGCCGGTTCAGCACCGCCAGCAGATGCAGGCACAGATCGCTATTGGCACGCAACAGCCGCAGGAACTGGGTCCGCTCGATCATCAGCAGGACGCAGTCCTCCTGGGCGGTCGCATCGGCGCTGCTTTCGCCGCCATCAAGCAAGGTCATTTCGCCCAGGACCTCGCCGGGACCCAGCATCGTCAGGGTGACTTCGCGGCCGTCTTCCGAAACCAGGCTGATGCGGACCCGGCCGCTGACGATCACCACCATGCCGGTGCCGGGATCACCGCGGCGGCGGATGACCTCACCGCGGACGATCCGGCGGGTCATGGCGCGGGCGAGAATGGCGTCGATCTCGGCTGGCGGCAAAGACTGGAAGATTTGCGTCCTGGCCAGCGCCTGGCGCCGTGCGGTGGCATCCAACATTCAAGCCTCCCGATGCAATGTTCCGCGCCCGCCACGGTCCGCCGGGCGACCAATTCCTTGGTGCTGGCGGCAAAATCGTGGGTGGTGTGACCCGCGACACCATCGGCGGGGCGGACGGCGCCGATAGTCATGCCGAAGCGCCCATGCGGCGCAAGCGGCGCGACGGTTTCGATGGAGCGGCGGCGACATCATGCAATTGGACGACAGTCTCGATCGTGTGGACGACCAGGGTTGCCTCGCGCCCGCGAACGGCGACTTCGCGCTCGGCGACGGCGTCCGGGGGATAGCCGCTCAGGGCGAACACAGTCTGCGACACCACCGCTTGGCAGTCGAACTCCTTGCACATCGCCTCCAGCCGAGCCGCGACGTTCGCGGCGTCGCCCAGCGTGGTGAACACCCGGTTTTCCGCAAAGCCGATTTCGCCGACCACGGCGGAACTGCCATGGATGCCGATACCGAAGGCGATCGGTTCGGCCATCTCCGACCGCAGGACGCTGTTCAGGGCGGCGACATTGCGGCCGATCAGGCCGAGTGCATCGATCGCCTGGCGGCAGGCTTGCGCAGCGTCGCAGGTCAGGCCGAAGGTCGCCATCATGCCATCGCCGGTGAAGTGGTTGGGACGTCCGCCGGCCTCGGTGACCGCGGCGGCGATCGCGTTGACGAAGCGCTCGATGATGAACACAACATCGAACGGCAGCCGGGTTTCGGCCAGCCGGGTGGAATTTCGCATGTCGGCGACCAGCACGACGATGAAGCGTTCCTCGCCGGGCCGCGGCATGACCTTGGTGCGCAGGGCCGCGGCGCTCCAATAGGCCGGCAGCAGCGGCACCACGGCAACGTCGCCTTGCGGCCGCAATTGACACGCCAGGCGCACCAGCGGTCCAGCGCCGACGCGCAGCAGCACAGCTTTTTCGATATCCGACGGCGGTGGAACGCGCCAACGGCCGGTGACAATGCGGATGCGACAGGTCGAGCACCGAGCCCGCCCGCCGCATACGCTTGCATGCGGAATGCGCGCCGACCGGCTGGCTTCCAGCACGCTGAAGCCGCTTGGGATCCGCGCCACGCGGCCGTCCGGATAGCTGACGCGAATGATGCCGCCGCGACGCTCCCGCCAGGCGCGGAGGCCGCGGGCGAGCAGCACCAGCACAACGAGACCCGCCGCTGCCAGCAGGCTGTCATCACGCTCCTGCCGGAGCATTGCGTTCTCCGCCGGCTGGCCGACCTGCCAGGGTGCCAGGTTGGCCTGCCGCCAGACCGGATCGTGCGCCAGCGCCAGCACCGTTCGGCCGCCCTGGTAAAAGCCCAGCAGGGCGAGCATCGGCAGGATGATCGCGGCGCACAGCAGCATCGGCCTGGCTGCGTCGAAGAAATCGTTTCAGGCGCAGCCATAGATAGACGCCGATGCAGCCATGGATCCAGGCGACGATCAGCACCGAGACCTGCAGCAGGCCGAGCTCCGGCGCGGCGACCCAGAACGAATAAAGCTCCTGCGCATAGCCTTTCTGCAGGCCATACTGGGTCAGCGCGATGCGGGTGGCGAACAGGTGGTTCATCAACAGGAATGGGATGGAAAGACCCAGGCCGAGCTGGACAATCTCGGTCGGTGTCCAGCCGAAATGGCGTCGTTCATAGAACGCCCAGAGGCCGAGGGTAAAATGCGTCGACAAGGCGAGATAGAGCGCCGCAGTGCCGACAACGCCCTGCCAGATCCATTTCTGCACCAGCAGCCCGGATTCCATTGTCGCGACCGAGGTATTGCCAAGCGAATGGTTCAGCAAATGGGTGGTGACGTAGGTAAAAAGGATCAGCCCTGTCACCAATCGCAAGTTGCGGATGGAGAGCCGGTCAGCACGCGTCTTGAGGTGCGATCGGATTGCTTGGGCACGTTTCTTCATCGGCAAGGTTTTGCTCGCCTCGTCGGTTCGCTGCCCGGGCATGCAGGTCAACCTCTTTTTCGCCGACCGATCCGATCATCATGAACGCTTAGGGGGCATGCGTATAGCCATGGACGATGAGCAAAATTTAACCTAGCGGTGCCGGGGCGTTCCTCATCGGCTATGATCGCGCTGTTGGCCGCTTCAAGCGTTGCCGAAGCGATGCCTAAACCATGCGTTGTCATTACCTGTCGCGTAATCGACTTGCAGTCCCACTCTAGCATCCTTCCACTCGGCTTGACCGGCATGGGGCCGGCGGCCGCAGGAGGACTATGCCATGACCAGCATTAATGAGACCGTGATCGGCTACATCGCGGCATGGAACGAAACCGATGGTGGACGCCGCCGCGACATCATCGCCCGCACCTGGGCGGACGATGCCCGCTACGTCGACAGCCATCGCGACAGCACCGGCCATGCCGAGATCGATGCCATGATCGCCGCCGTGCAGGAGCGTTTCCCGGGCTACCGGTTCCGCCTGTCGAGCGGGATCGAGGTGCACCACGACCGCCTGCGCTTCAGTTGGATCGCCGGCGGCACGCCTGATGCGCCGCTGTATTTTGGCGGCACCGACTTCGCGGTACTGGCAACTGACGGACGCCTGAGCGCGGTGACCGGCTTCACCGACGCGATGCCCAGCACGACCTGATAGCTGCCTTTCCCCCGGGCGCCGGGCCCGGGGGATCAACGTGGGTCGTGGCCCCAGTTCATCAGCGACTTGCGCCAGCGTGTATCGGTGATGTCGCCATGCGGGCGTTGCGCGGTGTGGCGATGGATGTAACCAACCACTTTGCGCATGTCGGCATAATCCTGATCCGTCAGATCGGCCTGCTTCCTGGCACGGATCTCCAGGATGCGCTCGCCCATGTGATGACCGACCGAGGCGGGCTGGCTGGCACCGGTGACGCGTTCGCCGTCGGGCGTCATGCCGACGCCGCGGCTGTCCTCGCTGTCCAGCCATTTTCGAAGCTGCGCCTGCGTCATGTTGACGAGTTCGGAGAATGCCTTGTGGGTGGCCTTCTTCTCGTCGGCGGTCTGCGCGTGTGACGGCATCAGGCGAGCACCTTGAGCAGCTCGTCCTTGCGCATGCGGGATCGGCCCGGGATTCGGGCGTCTGCCGCGCGTGCCAGCAAGTCAGAACGTTTCAGTTTAGCAAGATCGGTGTGGCGGCTGCCGGTGTCGCGGTCTTTTGCCGTCTTCCTGGCAATGGCGGCCGGTTGGGGGGAAAATTGCTTACCCCGTTTGGTGTCCTGCCGTTTCTTGGCGGTCGTCTTGGCATATTCTTCATCGGTCAAGTGGGAACGGGCCCGTTCGGGCAGATAGCGCTCCCCCGTCTTGGCGGATGTCTCGCCGGACTTGGTGCCCCATCGCTGCTGGGTCCATTGATGCAGGTGGTTGTCTGCGGACTTGCCGCCCTTGTAGCCGCCGCCCTGTTTTTTGTAGTCCTGCACGGCCAATTGCGCCTTGCGCGCCGACCATTGGCCAGGCTTGCCGCCGCGGTTGCCTTGGGTGATTTCGTGCTTCACCTTTTCCCACAAGTTTGGATCGGACTTCTCCGCCGTGGCGGCCATCGCTGCTGCTCCCATGGTTGCGGTCGCTGCAACACTTGGCTGAGCCATGAGTTCCCTGCGCTAAGCCGTCTTCAGCGCCGGTTTGACCAGGCTCCTCCGGCGATCGACAACGCGACGGTCAAGCCGTAGACGACCAGTGCGGCACCGATCGCCAGGAACACCGACAGCAGTCCGCCGCCCAGCCGCAAGGCGATGGCGCTGCCCCCGGCTGCGACCACCAGCCGGAGGAACTGCGCGGCCACCGGCCAGGCCAGCCGCCCAGCACCCTGGGAGGCGAAGTACAGCACCAGGCCGAGACCGAAGAAACCATACAGCGGGCCGACCACTTGCAGATAAAGGGTGCCGGTCTGCAGCATCGCCGGGTCGGTGTCGAACAGCGACAGCCAGGCGTGCGGGAAGATCGCGGCGAGGAGGCCCGCTGCCTCGGTGACCGAGAAGCCCAGCGCCGCGCCGATCCAGGTTGCCCGGAGCGCCCGTGGCGCCTGTCCGGCGCCGAGATTGGTGCCGACGATGGCGACCAGCGGGCCGCCGATGCCGAAGGCGATCGGCACCATCAGATACTCCAGGCGGGAGCCGGTGCCGAAGCCGGCCAGGGCCGCGGGGCCGAAGGCGCCGACCATGCCGGTGGTCAGCATGATGGTCAGGTTGGTCTGGATCGAGGTCAGGGACGCCGGCCCGCCGATCTTGAGGATCGCCGCGAACAGCCGCCAGCGCAGCCGCAAGCCGGCCAGAACGGGCCGGATCACCGCCTTGCCGGCAGCCAAATAAAGCTCCCATCAGGACGATGCCGAACACGTAGTAGCCGACCAGGGCGACGGCGCCACCGGCCACGCCCAGGCGGGGAAACGGTCCCCAGCCCATGATCAGGCAGGGCGAGAGCGGGATCAGCAGCACCGCACCGCCGCAGATGACCGCGGCCGGCACCATCATGTTGCCGGTGCCGCGCAGCACGCTGGCCAACGCGTTCATGATCCAGAGCAGGATCGCGCCGGCATAGATCACGTTGGAGTAGTCCAGGGCGGCGCGCAGCGATCCCTCGGAGCCGCCCAGGCTGCGATACAGCGACTCGCCGAACGTCAGCACCGCCGCGGTGCAGATCAGGCCGAGCACGGCGTTGATGACCAGCGCGTGCCAGATCAGCGAGGCGGCGTCGTCATGGCGTCCGCCGCCGAGGGCGCGGGCGACGGCGGCCGAGATGCCGCCGCCCATCGAGCCGGCCGAGATCATCTGCATCAGCATGACGCCGGGAAACACGATCGACACGCCGGCCAGGGCGTCGGTGCCGAGCTTGCCGACGAAATAGGTCTCGATCAGCCCGGTGGCGGACTGGGCGAGCATGAGCAGGATATTCGGTGCCGCCAGCCGCAGCAGCAGGGGCATCAGCGGCGCGTCGAGCAGCGCCCGGGTGCGCCGATCCAGGACCGGCTTCGACAATCCGACCGACCGGTCAGTCATTTTGATGGCGGCGGCATCCAGGCGGGCGAGGGCGGTCATCGGTGCAGCCTTCAGGTCAGGATGGTGGAGAAGACGATGTCCTGGAAGCGCAGCAGCGCGGCCGGGTTGCGGTCGACCTTGGCGCGCAGCACGGCGCCCTCAAACGCGTCGATCAGGAAGGCGGCGATGCTGTCGGGATCGAGGCTGTCGCGGATTTCCCCGGCTGCCTGGGCTTCGCGGATGCAATCGCTCAGCAGTTTGGTCCAGGCGGCGAAGACGCTGCCCAGGCGGTCCCGCACCAGGCGGCTGTCGCCGGCCAGTTCAGCGGAGAAATTGCCGATCATGCAGCCTGGATCGAAGGATCCGGCGGCACGCCTGCGAGTCTTGCCGTCGAAATAGGCTTTCAGCCGCTGCAGCGGGGAGCGTGTTTCGTCCGCCAGGATGCCGATGGCACGAGCTGGCTCGACGTTCCCAGTAGCGGCCCAGAACCTCGGCCCCGAACTGCTCCTTGCTTTCGAAATGGGTGTAGAACGAGCCTTTCGGCACCTGCGCGGCGTCGGTGATATCCTGCACGCCGGAGGCGTGGAAGCCGCGGGCGTGCAAGACTTGCAGCCCGGTGGAAATCAGATGGTCTCGTGTGCCGGTGTGTCGCATCGGAAGCAATATGACCGTTCGGTCAGGTTTTGACAAGTGGCGTGAGCAGGCTGTCAGCCGAAGCAGGCAGGGCGAACAGCGGTGGACTTGTCCATTCGGCCAGGCTGCGGCATGACCGTCGGGCCCTTGACGCTGGTCGCGCGTCAACGGGGCGCATGCTCGCGCGATGGGAGGCGATGCGGTGCAAACGATCGATGCAGTGTCTGGCGCACAGTCGGCCGGATCGCGCCTGGGCGCGCGTCTCAGTCGAGTGGCAGCGGCGTCGCCTCGCCGCCGGCTGCTGACGGGTGGCGCCTCGGTGGCGCTGCATCTGGCGGTGCTGGGAGTGATCCTGGCGGTGCCGCATCGGCCACCGGACGATGCTGGGGCCACGCCGGCGCAGGTGGCCGTCGTCATGGTCGCCAGCCTGTCGCCGGCGCAACTTCCACCGGATCCTCGGCCGGCGGAACCCGCGGCGCCAGACGAGCCGGTTTCGCCCACGGTGGCGCCGCCCATGCCGCAACCACAGCCGCCGGCGGAACCCATGTCGCCGCCAATACCGTCGCCGCAACCGGCGCCAATCCTGGTGCCGCCTCCGCCGGCCCTGCCGCCGGAACCGCCAGCGGATGAACCGGTGCCGGTCGTGCTGCCGGTCCCGCCACCGCCGCCTGAGGCGCCCTCGCCCAGCCGGCACCGAAGCGAGCCCGTGGCGCATGCGCCGGCTGCCCGGGTTCCGGTGCGACACGATGCCGTCGCGGCGAATTCGGCGCCGGCGTCGCCTGCCGCTCCGGCGGCGTCCCCGCAAGCGGTTGCGCTGACGGCCCGAACACTGAGCCCGAGCGATCTGGGCGCGTACCGGGATCGCGTGGCGGCTCACCTAAGGGCCTATCAGCATTATCCGGAAATGGCGCGGATGCGGCGGGAGGAAGGGCTGGTGGTGGTGAATGTGACGATCCAGCGCGACGGGCAGATCGTCGCGATGTCAATCCAGCATGGCTCCGGATCGCCCTTGCTAGATGAGGGCGCGTTGGCGACGCTGAAGCGGGCTGATCCGCTGCCCGCCATGCCCGCCGATATGCCGGGCGCGACGATGGCGCTGCTGTTTCCGCTGCGTTTCCATCTGGAGTAGGCCGACCCTGCGTCCTTGTCTGGATGAATTTGGGCGCACACCCCATCGTGGCTGGCGATGAGAGCATCCACGACGCGTTGCGCGCGTCATTGCATGGCGCGACATCGCTGTTCGTTTGAAGTTGTCGGTTTGCACGCCGTGCCGTGGTTGCGTCTCCATCACAGGGGTTGTTCACCATGCAGTTTGCCCTGATCGCCGTCATCGCAGCACTGGGTGGCTTGTTGTTCGGCTACGACACCGGCGTTATATCCAGCGCCTTGCTGTTCATCCGTGATGACTTCCACTTGTCGACCAGCGGGCAGAGCCTGGTGGCCGGCATCGTGCTGGTCGGCGCGGTGATCGGCGCCAGTATCGCCGGCAGTCTGTCAGACCGTTTCGGCCGCCGTTTGGTGATCCTGGTCACCGCGCTGATATTCGTGGCCGGTGCGCTGCTGTCGGCTTTCGCCGGCAGCGTCGGCCTGCTGCTCGTCGGGCGGTTGCTGATCGGGGCGGCGATCGGCGTCGCCTCGATGCTGACGCCGCTGTATTTGGCGGAGATCGCGCCCGCTTCGTCCCGCGGGGCGGTGACTTCGCTTAATCAGCTCTGCATTACCCTGGGCATCCTGGTCTCCTATCTGGTCGGCTATGGCTTCGCGTCGCGCGCCGGCCGGCTGGCGCTGGATGCTGGGCCTGGGCGCGGTGCCAGGTGCGGTGCTGGCGGTGGGGATGCTGGCGCTGCCGGAAAGTCCGCGCTGGCTGGCCGGCCACGCCCGCCTGCCGGAGGCCGAGGCGGTGCTGCGACGACTACGCGGCGCGCAGGCCGATGTCGCGGCCGAACTGACCGCGTTGCGCACCGACCTGCGGCGCGAGGGTGGCGGGGTGGTCGCCTGGTCGGCGCTGCTGGCGCCGCGGCTGCGTCCAGCGCTGATTGTCGGCATCGGGCTGGCGATGTTCCAGCAGATCACCGGCATCAACACGGTGATCTACTTCGCGCCGCAGATATTCCAGGCGGCCGGGCTGTCGTCCGCCTCGGTCTCGATCCTGGCGACCGCCGGCGTTGGCGTGGTGAATGTGCTGTTGACCGTGGTTTCGATCTGGCTGATCGACCGCGCCGGCCGGCGGGCGCTGCTGCTGTGGAGCCTGGGCGGCATGGCGGTGGCGCTGCTGGTGCTGGCCGGCGGCTTTGCGTTCGGCGCATCCGGACCGCTGGGCTGGATCACCGTGCTGTCGCTCGCCGCCTACGTGGCGTTCTTCGCGGTCGGGCTGGGGCCGGTATTCTGGTTGCTGATCGCGGAGATCTTTCCGCTGGCGGTGCGCGGCCGAGCGATGAGTTTGGCAACGATTTCGAACTGGGGATTCAATTTGTTGGTAACGATATCGTTTCTAGGCTTGATTGACCTGTTCGGGCGTCCTGGCACGTTCCTGATCTATGCCATCCTGACGCTGGTGGCCTTTGGCTTCACCGCGCGCCTGGTGCCCGAGACGAAAGGACGCAGCCTGGAGGAGATCGAGGCGGCGCTGGAAGGTCGGTGCGCCGATCGGCGCCATCCGCGGCGGGCGCCCGATGAGACGGCTTGTTGCCGGGATGGCGGGACTCGCGGTCGCATTGGCGATGCCGGCGCTGGCCTGGAGCCAGGCCAGCAACAGCGGCGTCGGCATCGCTCCCAGCCAGCAAGCCGCCCAGCCGGCCGCGCAACCGCGTGTGGCGCCGGCGGTCGAGCATCTGTTCGGCGATCTGGGCGGCGTGCGCAGCAACCTCGAGAACCAGGGCATCTTCCTGCTGCTGGATGCGACGGCGGAGTTCGCCGGCAATGTCAGCGGCGGCGTGAAACAAGGCGCGACCTCCGCCAACCAGATCGGTTTCGAGGCCGATATCGACTGGCAGCGTCTCGCCGGGATCATGGGTCTATCCACGCATGTGATCATGGTCAATCGTTCCGGCGGCAACGACAGCGCGGTGTTCGGCGACAATTTCCTGCCGGTGCAGGAGATCTATGGCGCCGGCGGCGGAGCGGTCGTGCATCTGGTTTCCGCCTATGCCCAGCAATTCTTGTTCGACCGCAGGTTGGATATTGCCGTGGGCCGCATGAATGTCGAGAATGACTTCGCCAGCTCCCCGCTTTACTGCAATTTTATGAACAACGTGCTGTGCGGTGACCCAAAGGCGTTGCCGGGCGGCGACATTGGCCACAGCGCGTATCCGGACGCGGTCTGGGCCGGGCGGGTTCGCGTTCACGCGACGCCGGAGATCTCTCTCACGACCGGCCTGTACGAGGTGAACCAGGGGCTCTACAGCAACAAATACTATCGCACCGGGTTCGAGTTCAATACCTCGCAGGACAGCGGGGTCTACGTGCCTGTGGAGCTCGCCTATGAACCGATGTTGGGCGAGGCTAAGATGCCGGGTCATTACAAGATCGGCTTTGGTTATGACTCCTCGTCGACGTTCAAGGATTTTGCCAGTGCGTTGAATGCCACGTCCAACATGACTTCTGGCGCCCCGGTGTCGCGGCGCACCGGCAACACGCAGGTCTGGGTCCTGCTGGATCAGATGCTGCTGCGGCAGGGACCGGGCGCGCAGGACGGCATCATTGCGCTGGGTGGTTTCGTGCGCAACGACCCGAACAACTCCCCTTACGCAGAGCAGTATTATGCAGCCCTCCTCAACCGAGGTTTCTGGCCGGCTCGGCCGCAAGACACGATAGGGCTGCTGTTCAGCTATAACACCGTCAGCGGCGTGTTGGGCAAAGTGCAGGCGCAGGAGGCGGAATTGGGCATCCCGTTCAGCAACAACGCGACCGGCGTGCAGACACATGAGATGGTCATCGAGGCGAACTACAACATCCACGTGTTCCGCGGGGTGAATTTCCAGCCGGAGTTCCAATACGTGTTTCGGCCGAACGCGCAGGCGAACATCCATGATGCGGCGGTGTTGGGATTTAAGGCGCATGTGGAGTTTTGAGCCTGTTTGGCTGACCCGTCGCCGACTTTGTTCGATGTCTTAGGTTCGCCCGCCGAGAGTGGCGGCTATGTGATCCAGACTTCTGCTCGATCGGATGTTTCTTGCGGTGCTGGCGTTTACCTGGATGCTCGACCAGCAGCCGTTGTTCTCTCGGACTTTGGGCCTCGTGTCATGACGCAGTGTCTTTATGAGGGAAGTCGTGAAGAAGACTATCAAAGCTTGGCAACCCGAGATGGCGCCAGGCTGGGCGGTTGCGGCAAGATGAGAAGAAGAAAAGCGCTAGCACTCGCCGCGCCAAGTTTCCGTTTCATTTTCCTGCTAGCTGCTTATGTTGACGGTGCCCGCCGAGCGGCGACAAGGCGGAATGCCTATCGAGACTTGTGGCCAGTCAGCGGAAGCTGTAACTAGCTGAAACGAAGCGATTGCCCGGATCAAGCGGGGCACTGCAATAGGAATCGCCCGTAGCATCGCTCGAAGCCAAACGGGAGGAAGTCACCATGGCATTGCGCACGCGAGTCGGTATCGTTGGCGCGGGTCCCGCCGGATTGTTGCTGTCGCACATCCTGCATCTGCAGGGTATCGAATTGATCGTTCTGGAAAGGCACAGTCGCGACGACGTTGAAGCCATCATCAAGGCGGGCGTGCTCGAACAGGGCACCGTCGATCTGATGAACCAGATCGGTGCCGGTGAGCGGATGATGAAGGAGGGCCATCGCCATGAGGGCATCATCCTTCGCTTCGACGGCCGCGACGAGCGCATCCACTTTCCGGAGCTCACGGGCGGCAAGGCGGTCACGATCTACGCTCAGCACGACGTCAACAAGGATCTCATCAAGGCTCGGCTGGCAACCGGCGGCGACATCCGCTTCGAATCCAAGGACGTAAGCGTCTACGACCTGGACAGCAACGCGCCGAAAATCCGCTTTCGCAGCAAGGAAGGCGTGGTCGAGGAGATTACTTGCGACTTCATCGCCGGCTGCGACGGAACCCACGGTATTTGCCGGCCGTCGATTCCGGCAGGCGTGCTGAAGGTCTATGAGCGCCTCTACCCCTTTGGCTGGCTCGGTATTCTGTGCAAGGCACCGCCATCGTCGGACGAACTGATCTACGCGATGCACGAGCGGGGCTTCGTACTCGTTAGCACCCGGTCGCCGGACATCCAGCGCATGTATCTGCAGTGCTTGCCCACCGAGAATCTCGACGCATGGTCGGACGACCGCATTTGGGCCGAATTTCGCGCGCGGCTCGAAACCAAGGATGGCTGGGCACCGAAGGAAGGACCGATTTTCAGCAAGACGGTCATCGGCATGCGCAGCCTGGTGGCCGAACCACTGCGCTACGGGCGCCTCTTCCTGGCCGGTGACGCGGGCCATGTGGTGCCGCCGACCGGTGCCAAGGGGCTCAACCTGGCGGCCAGCGACGCGCAGATCCTATCCCGTGCCCTGGTTGCATACTATAAATCCAACCGCGTCGATCTGCTCGACGAATACTCGGCCACCGCGTTGCGGCGCATTTGGAAAGCCACGCGCTTCTCGTGGTGGATGACCTCGATGATGCACAGTTTCCCCGGCGCGGACGAATTCCAACACCGTCTGCAAGTGGCCGAACTGGACTATGTGACGGGTTCGAAAGCGGGGTCCGCCGCGCTGGCCGAGAATTACGTGGGCTTGCCGATCCAATGAACCGTGGGTGATCCGCAGCCGCCGTTGATTTCGGATTGCAACCGCCAATGTAGTTTCGCCAGTGCGCTGAACGCCATGTCCAACACGGCTTTTGGCGCCCCGGTGTCGCGGCGCACCGGCAACACGCAGGTCTGGGTCCTGCTCGATCAGATGCTGCTGCAGCAGAGGCCGGGCGCGCAGGACGGCATCATCGCGCTGGGTGGTTTCGTGCACAACGACCCGAACCAATCCCCTTACGCAGAGCAGTATTATGCCGCCGTTCTCAATCGCGGTTTCTGGCCCGCTCGGCCGCGGGACACGGTGGGTTGGGCAAAGTGCAGGCGCAGGAGGCGAAGTTCGGCATTCCGTTCAGCAACAACGCGACCGGCGTGCAGACGCATGAGATGGTCATCGAGGCGAACTACGACATCCACGTGTTCCGCGGGGTGAATTTCCAGCCGGAGTTCCAATACGTGTTCCGCGCCGAACGCGCAGGGGATGACAGCTTGATCGAGCAGCACGCCAGCGGCTTCCCCCGGTGACCCTTCAGGCCCGTCATCCGGCGCTGCCTCGTCTGGCACGGCAATTCTTCCTCTTCGTGGTCCCCGTGGCGCTTCGTGTCCTTCGTGGTCGAAATGCTTTCTTGATCGCGCGCCTGGGTTGGGAAGGCAGTCCTGCAACCGCATGAGTTTGCCGAGCGAGCACTTGGAGCGGTTGTTTGCGATCGGCCTAAGCGTGGAGCCGAAGCGGACATTGACGAGTGGTGCGACTTCAGCTGAACAGCGGGCCAGTGGAATGAGTTCGGCGCCCCGGCACCTTGACGGGATCCCGGCTCGCCTGCGCTGCTACAACGAAGGTGGACGTGGTCAATTCAGCCAACCTTAGGGCCGTTGGTTTCATCCACCAGACTTATGCCTGGGCGGTTGGTCCCACCATGAAGCGGTTGATCTCGTCGGCCAAGGTTTGCGGGCACTCTTCAGGTAGATAGTGACCAGAATCCTCGATCGTGCCACCTTGGACATTGGCTGCGACGAGGCGCATTGTTTCGACGAGCGCCTGGCCTACGCCGAATTCCGCACCGAATGCCAGGACAGGCATGCTCAATCGCCGCTCGGCGCGGGCGCGGCTCTGTGCAAGCCCCTCCGGGCCAAAGGCAGCTCGATAGTAGGCACAGGCCGCACGAATGGCACCGGGGGCGGCCAGTATGCGGACATATTCGTCGAGGTCAGCGGCCCCGATCGTCCATGACCTGACTGCCTTTGCACGGAACAGCCACGTCAGGAACTCCCGCTCGTGGCCGCGGATCAGGATTTCCGGCAGGTCGTCAAGCCGGTTGAAGGCGAAATGCCAAGTTTTCACGTTCGCTTCCGCTGACGGAATGCCGGCAGGGGGCGGCGGTGTGACGCCGGGAAGCGCTGCGTCGAAAACCGCCAGGCGCTTGACGTCGTCCGGCCAATCGGCCGCGTAGGCATAAGCTATCCAAGTACCGATATCGTGGCCGACGACATCGAGCCTGTCATCGGCAAGCAGGCCGAGGGCGTTGGCGAAACCATGAATTTCAGCGGCGAGCGTTGTCATGTCGTAGCCGCAGTAGGGCCGGTCCGAGTCACCGAGACCCCGCGGGTCCAACACAATGACGCGCCGTCCGGCCGCCGCAAGCATCGGCATGACCAGTCGCCACGCGTACCAACTCTGCGGCCAGCCGGGCAGGAGAAGAATGGGGGGCCCGCTGCCGCCTTCGACATAGTGCAGTCGGACGCCGCTAACCGTTGCCGTTTTCTGATGAAACGCTGCCCAGAAAGTTGTGGGATCGAACGTCGCTGATCCTGACGGCGCAATATTGACAGTGTTGCTCAAGGTGATTTCCTGTCATGGCAAATTGTTTGCGGTTGGCGCTTTTCGACGAGACTTCGTCGTCTGTCCGGCGGATGGTGATAGGATGGGCGCCGGCCGGGTGTTGGGACGCAATGCTTGAAACAGCGTCGCATGAAAGACAAGGCGGCCGAGGCGGATTGCCTCCGGCCAGCCACCTCAACGACACGCTTAAGTGCAAACAAAGTATCACGCCATGGAACCGGAGGGATACCCCATGCAAATCTGGATCACCGGCATCGCATCGCCGCGCGGCACCGCCCGGGCGGCGGCAGAGCTTGAGGCCGCCGGATGGGATGGACTGCTGGTCGTCAACTCGCAGAACCTGTCGGGCGACCCCTACGTGGCGCTGGCGATGGCGGCGACCTCGACGAGTCGCCTAGGTTTGGGCACCGGCGTCACCAACTGCGTCACTCGCCACGCCGCTGCGACGGCTTGCGCCATCGTCAGCGTTGACCGCCTTGCCAGCGGACGCACCGTGCTGGGTATCGGTCGTGGCGACTCGGCGCTGGCGCATCTCGGGCGGGCGCCGGCGAAACCATCCGTGTTCGAGCGGTACCTGCGGCAGTTGCAGACCTATCTGCGCGGCGAGGCGGTGCCGTTCGACGACATCGACATCCCGACCGACGTGGCGCCGCCGCTATCCGCTCTGGCGCTGGCGGACGCGCCGCCGGCCAGCCGGATCGACTGGATCGCCGGCCGCGGCGCCAAGGTCCCCGTCGAGGCGGCCGCCAGCGGACCCATCGTCATCGCCGTCGCCGCCCGTCACGCCGACCGCGTCATGTTTGCACTCGGCGCCGACGAGGAACGGATCGCCTGGGGCATCGGCGTGGCCCGCCAGGCGCGGCAGGCGGCGGGGCTGGATCCGGCCACGCTCAGCTTCGGCGCTTATGTGAATTGCAGTTGCAGCCCGGATATCGAGGCCGCACGGGACCTGGTGAAAGGCGGATTGACCACCTTCGCTCGGTTCTCCGTTATGCACGGCAAGGCCAGCGGCCCGGTGTCGGATCAGCACCGCGCGGTGCTGCACGATCTGCGCAATGCCTATGACATGCGGGCGCATACACGCGGCGACTCCGCCCAAGCGGGCACATTGACGGCGGACTTCATCGATCGTTTCGCCATCGTTGGCGCACCGGATCACTGCGTCGAGCGGATCCGCCGGTTGGCCGCGCTGGGTCTGGACAAAATCGCCATCACCGGCGCCTTGCGCGGCGTGTCGGACACCGTGGCCGCCGCGTCCCGCGCGCTGCTGGAACGCGAGGTGCTTCCGGCGGTGCGGTCAGCCTGACATCCTGAATTGCGGCGCGGCCTCCATCCAGGCTAGAGCATTGCCTTCATTTCATCGGAGTCGCCCGCCCGCATGCCCGTCTTGTCCGACCGCTGGATCCGCCGGATGGCGCAGGAGCACGGCATGATCGACCCGTTCGTCGAAGCCCAGAAGCGCGACGGGGTGATCAGCTACGGCCTGTCCAGCTACGGCTACGACGCCCGCATCGCCGACGAGTTCAAGATCTTCACCAATATCAACTCGGCGGTGGTCGACCCGAAGGCGTTCTCGCCCTCCAGCTTCGTCGACCGCAAGACCGACACCTGCATCATCCCGCCGAATAGCTTTGCCCTCGGCCACACCATCGAGTATTTCCGCATCCCGCGCGACGTGCTGGTGATCTGCCTGGGCAAATCCACCTATGCGCGCTGCGGCATCATCGTCAACGTCACGCCGCTGGAACCCGAGTGGGAAGGCCAGGTGACGATCGAGATCAGCAACACCACGCCACTGCCGGCGAAGATCCACGCGCATGAGGGGATCTGCCAGTTTCTGTTCTTGCAGGGCAACGAGCCATGCGAGACAAGCTATGCCGACAAGGCCGGCAAATACATGGGCCAGCTTGGCGTTTCCCTGCCACGGATGTAAGGCACTTGATGGACCGGATTCGAATTCGCGGCGGACGTCCCCTGGATGGCGAAATCAAGGTCGGCGGCGCGAAGAACGCCGCGCTGCCGCTGATGGCCGCGGGCTTGCTGACCGAGCAACGTCTGACACTGTCGAACGTGCCACGCCTGGCGGACATCCGGACCATGGGCCTGCTGCTGGCCCAGCACGGCATCGCCGTCGAGCCGATCGGCAACGACGGCCGCACGCTGTCCCTCGGCGGCGCCATAAGCAGCACCGAGGCGCCCTATGACATCGTGCGCAAGATGCGGGCCTCGTTCCTGGTGCTGGGGCCGCTGCTGGCGCGCGTCGGCGAGGCCCGGGTCTCCCTGCCCGGCGGCTGTGCCATCGGCGCCAGGCCGATCGACCTGCACCTGAAGGGGCTGGAACAGATGGGCGCCCGCATCGTGCTGGAGGGCGGCTACATCGATGCCCGCGTCGACGGGCGGCTGCGCGGCACCACCATCGTGTTCCCGTTCGTTTCGGTCGGCGCCACCGAGAACCTGCTGATGGCGGCGTCGCTGGCCGAGGGCCGCACCACGCTGGCGAATGCCGCGCGTGAGCCGGAGATCGGCGACCTGGCCGCCTGCCTGGTGGCGATGGGCGCGCGGATCGAGGGCATCGGCTCCGACAAGCTGGTGATCGACGGGGTGGCCGCCCTGCATGGCGCGGAGCACGCGATCATTCCGGATCGTATCGAGACCGGCAGCTATGCCTGCGCCGCGGCGATCTCGGGTGGCTCGGTGTTCCTGCGTGGTGCTCGCCTTGATCATCTGGGTGCCACGGTGCGTATCCTGCGCGAGGCCGGCGTGGAGATCATGCAGCAGCCCGACGGGCTGACGGTGCGGCGGCTGAACGGGCTGGTTGGTTCGGATGTGATGACCGAGCCGTATCCCGGGTTTCCGACCGACATGCAGGCGCAGTTCATGGCGCTGATGTCGGTGGCCGACGGCGCGTCGATGGTGACCGAAACGATTTTCGAGAACCGTTTCATGCATGTTTCGGAACTGAACCGGATGGGCGCACGGATCAATGTACATGGCGCCTCGGCCATCGTGCGCGGGGTGGCGAAATTGTCCGGCGCGCCGGTGATGGCGACGGATTTGCGGGCGTCGCTGTCGCTGATCCTCGCCGGACTGGCGGCCTCGGGCGAGACCGTGGTCAACCGGGTCTACCACCTGGACCGCGGCTATGAAGCGGTCGAGCAGAAACTGGCGGCGTGCGGCGCCGATATCGAACGGATTTCCTAGGGAAGGGCCCCTGCCATGCGGATTGACGCCATCGCCATTGGCAAGCACCCGCCGGACGACCTCAACGTGATCATCGAGGTCGCCATCGGCGGCGAGCCGATCAAGTACGAGATGGACAAGGAAGCCGGCACGCTGGTGGTCGACCGGTTCCTCTATACGCCGATGCGTTACCCGGGGAATTACGGCTTCGTGCCGCATACCCTGTCGGACGACGGCGACCCGATCGACGTGCTGGTGGCCAACACCAGGCCGATCGTGCCGGGGGCGGTGATCAACGTGCGCCCGGTCGGCGTCTTGAAGATGACCGACGAGAGCGGCGGCGACGAAAAGATCATCGCCGTGCCGTCGCCGAAGCTGACGCAGCGCTATGTCAACGTGCGCAACTACACCGACCTGCCGCAGATCACGCTGGAGCAGATCCGCCACTTCTTCGAGCACTACAAGGACCTGGAGCCCGGCAAGTGGGTCAAGGTCGTCGGCTGGGGGGATGCCGCCGAGGCGAAGGCGCTGGTGGTGGATGCGATCGAGCGGGCGAAGCAGGTGAAGGCGGGCTGAGGCGGGTGAATTTGTGACTTTTCAAACCGGGGCCGACACTGCTCTCGTTGCATGAGGACGGGCCACACTATCGCCTGAAAGCACTATTTTGGGGAGGTTGGTGCTTGCGCTCCGATTGATGGCTTGAGCGCAATAGATGCCTGAAAAGCCGCTAGAAGGTTACCTTGCGTTACCCAAATGGCCGCTATAGCAGCCAAGACACTTGCAATTACTGTAACAATGGTCGTCATGCGGGTTGTTTTATTATCAGCCTTAACTTCCTGAACTTCTGAAACAAGGCGATTTATTGAGGTTGTAATTTGATCTATTTGCTGACCGAGGTTGGCAAAGCGTAGATCGAGACTTCCAGAAAGCTGTGCAAAGCGCGTCTCCGTTCTCGCTTCTGCGGCCTCTAGCCTTGCTGCGATCTCATCCCTCGAAGGTGCATCAGGCATTGCGACTCCCATATGGGTTGCATCGGAATAGTGCTGTGGGTCTTTCTGTTTGCGCCAGGTCGCTATGTCGACTACTGACCTTTCTGCAACATCGCTCTTGTCGTGCGTGAACGGCGCGGCCTCGCTATCGTCACGCGCTCTCGACAGTTGTGGGACCTCCGATGCAATGTCGTCTTTCTCCTTCTCGTCGGTGGCCAATTTAGGATTTGCCTTCCAGTTCCACATTGCTGTTGGCGATAGCTGCGTCCTTTTCCTTGCGTCTTTTGATCACCTCCAACAAATGACCTGCGAACCGTTCCGCGTCTCCGACTTCCATGACAAATGCTGCTCGATAGTGATCTTGATCGGTAAGAGCCTCTCCTAAAGCGAACCGAACATGCCCTCTCCATGTCAGAATTCCCCAAGTATCCACATATAGCGCCGGTAAGGCGGCGCGGGCTTCGCGTCTCGCCTTCTTGGCATCCTCTTTAGTTTGGGATGCCGGTTTTGGATCGTCTGACATTGCGCTCCCTTGCTAGAAACAGGGGTCCATCCACGGAAGTGTAAGCGAGTCGAACGCGCTGGGTCATCCCGATGCGTGATTGTCTTACGGCGACTTCGGGTGATTTGCGTAATTCGATGCTTTCCGAAACTTCGCCTGCCCAACGCGATCAAGGGGTTGCGCTTTCCGTAAGATATGACCCAAGCGCACCCGCAATATCCCCCTTAACCCTAACATTACATCGTGCTTCCTTCGAGGCTTTCCCCTTTGCGCCCCGTAGAATCCTCTGGCTACCCCCAGCTAGTCGCTGACCAGATCAGGGACGACTGCCGATACACCGGATCCCCGAGGTGCCGGACGGCTACCTGGCAACGGCCCGCACCCGTGATCGGATCGGGCTGAGGATCATGCGGCATGCCCGCATAGTTCCGAGGAGGCCGCCATAGCGTATGCGCGGCGGTGATGGCGGGGACAGGCTTTGGTCTGCCACGAATAGGCTCGACGTTGCCTCGGTCATGGTGGAGTATGATACCAACGGCCCTTAAGATTGACACGTCGCTGCCGTTACCGTCATGCCGACGAAGGTCGGCATCCACGCCTGTTTGCTTGTGTAAACAAAGGCGTGGATGGTGGCCCTTCGCCACCACGACGAGGCTTGTAAACGACCTAACGACCGACTGTTGATCGGTCACAAGGTGCCCTCTAGAATCGTTGATGCCACCGACCGGCCGGATAGCCGACCGTCTACGGGCCACCCATCAGGACTGGAATGTCCGACGCGGCCCCCCTACAGTCAACCGATGGACGACACGCCACACGCCGCAGAAACGCCACCCGGCTGGCTCGAGGTGCTCGACGCGAGCGAAGCGGAGCTTGCCGCCGGACAAACCGTGCCGAGTGAGGCGGTTCACCAGCGCATTCGTGACAGCCTCATCCGGATTGAAGCCAAACGGGCCGCTGCGCCAAACCGTGGGGTGACCTGGCGCCGTTGATTGGGTATACGCAACGGGCCATGCGTCAGGTTGATGCGCTCTTACTGCATTATGAGGAACACCAGCGCGACAGCGCCTGCCGCGCTCTTTTGGCTGCGCTGACTGAGGCCGAGCGACGGATTGAACGCGATCCCGCTGGGGGGCTGACCGCACGCCGTCCCGTAGCGACAGCCAAATTTGCGCGCGTCAGACCGATTAGTTCGACAGCGGCATGAACCGAACGGGTCCGCCGGCACTTATGCCGGTATGGACGCATCCGACATACATCTGACCGATGGCACCGAGGATCCGAAGGCCAGCACGCCGTGGATAAGCTTTCTGTTGGCGTATGCCGCGATGCTGCCCATCGTGGCGGGAGCGGTCGCCTCGCTGCTGGTGGGACCTGGTGTTGCCGCGGCATTGATCAGGCTCACGATCATCTGGTCGGGCGCGGTGCTGTGCTTTCTGGCCGGGGTGCGGCGCGGCCTCAGCTTCCGCCAGCCGGGCGGCCCGACCGCCGCGCAGCTTGGTGTCATGATGGGCGAGTTTGTTCTCGCGACCGCCGCGCTGCTGTCGCCATGGCGCGCGCTGGCGCTGTCCTTGCTCGTGCTGGGCTACGGCAGCCTGGCGCTGCTTGATCCCGCGGCGGCGCGGCGCCACGAAGCGCCGGTCTATTTCGCGCGTTTGCGCCCGACACAGATGCTGATCCCGGTCGTGGCGTTGATCGTGCTTCTGCTGCAGTCAGCCGCCTTATGAGCACTCTGTCAAAAGAGGTTTTGCCACCCGTGCTGATTACACTGGTGCTCTGCGTGATCGGCGCCGCTAGCGTGTGGCTGCAGGAACCCTTGCTGATCCCGAGCCTCGGATCGGCAATCTTCCTGCAAACCATGACACCGAAGGAAGCGAGTGCCCGAGCCTGGAACACCGGGGTGGGGCAACTGATTGGCGCGGCTGCCGGCTTTGCCGGCGTGTTCGTGGCGGCAGCGGCGTCAACGCCGCATTTCATGGCTGACAACCGGCTGACGCTTGCCCGCGTGCTGGCGGCTGGTCTTGCCGTAACTGGTGACGTCCGTGCTGCAGCGCATGTTGAACGCGACCAGTGCCGCGGGCGGTGCCACGGCGCTGGTTGTCACCCTCGGCGCCGAAACGGCCTCCGCAACCGGCGCCGCTCGGCTTGTCATCGGTATCCTGCTCGTCACCGGCCTGGGCGAGGCGGCGCGGCGGCTGATTTTCGGTCGCGATGACATGATCGGCTTTCATCGGCGCCAGCGTCGGCCGGATGCTGCGCGTATAGGCGAATGCCAACAGAACCGCGGCAATGCCGCCGCCGAGGCCGCCAAGGACGACTTCGTAGAAGGCGGCCACCAGGTTGACACCTTCGTAGGACCAGTTCTTGTAGGTTGTCATCGTGAAGAGCGCGACGATGCCGCCGCCGATCAGGAAAGCCGCCCACCCGTAAACGAACGGGTGACGCACCCGGAACCAGTAGATCCGGTTGGTGCCCAAGCCGAGCGCGGTTTCCTCGGCCTTCGAAGCCGCCTGACCTACGGCTAGCGGGATCCCGCCCGCCCGCCGGTTGACATCATTGCCGGATAATTTCATTACGTTTCTATCCATCTGTGGCCTCCTGCATGTCAGCCGTCGCATTCGGCTGTATGAAGGAGATCGATGGAGACAGCCGCGCGTTGCTAAGATCATGCGGACTTGATGATCCTAACAGCGTTGTCAACTTTCCTTGACACCGAGGTCGGGAATGCCTTGCTCGTTGCCGTAGTATTTGTAGGGCAGGAACTTGCCCGACATCGTCAGCTTGACCCGGTCGCCTTTCGCGTCGGCTTGCCGCTCAATCGTCATGTCGAAGTCGATCGCCGACATGATGCCGTCGCCGAATTCTTCCTCGATCAGCGCCTTCCAGGCCGGCCCGTTCACCATGACCAGCTCGTAGAACCGGTACAGCAGCGGATCGGTCGGCGGCATTGTCGTGCCGCGATACGGCACCTCGTTCAGCATGCGCTCTTCGGCGGCGCTCAACGCGAACAACGCCGCGGCCTTCTTCGCCAGCGGCTTGACCAGCTTCATCTGTCCCAGCAGCGCGCCGACGACGAGCACCTCCGACATGCCGCCGATCTGTTCGCAGATGTATTTCCAGGTCCAATTCTTGTCGCGCTTGATATCCAGCAGCTTCTCGGTCAGTTCGGCTCGTGTCATCAGGTCTCTCCCATCGATTTGCAGCGGCATCGGGCGGCGCATTGGCACAGATTGGCCCGCCTGCCGGCTTCGCCGGGACAAATTCCGCTGAGACGATCACCTTGGTGTGCGGGTACGGCAGCAAGCCCAATCCGCGCACTCGCTGGCAGGCGGATAGTTTCCAGGTGAAGGGCCACCTGTCCAGCCTCGTCATGACGGGAACTGTTGCTCGGCCACCGCGGCACGGACGGGACGGGGCACGTTCCGGTTGCATCGCAATGCTGTCAGTTGTCATGCAGCGAGCCAGAGGCTGAGCGCGGCAGTAGTTTGATTGTCGCGGATCGTGCCTCAGAGGCAATCATGAGGCTGACGTAGCTTGCGCCATGGCGGCCATACTTGGTGCGGTACGCGTTATCGATCTGGTCATTAAGAGCGGGGTCGGCCTCCACGAAAGTGACGTCTCTATCGAAGCCGCCAGCCTTGATGTGGCCTTCGTGACGCAGCTGAGTGCCGCGGAACCAGGCGGCGTTGCGCCCGTACCCGGATCGGACGTAAAGGTCGTTGCCGTAACGGACCTTTGGCATGCTTCTTCAATCATGCTTCCAGGTGACCGACCAATGTTCATCGGGCTGAGACGATCTGATTGTCAGCCGGCCGCCGGAAAAGCGGTACACGCGCGGAAGGTCACGACCCACAAGCGCCCGCACGAGCGATCCTTCCAAGTGTTCCGTGAGGGTCTGCGCCTGTTCATTCACTTCATAGGTTCCGAAGGACGCCTCGTACCCGCCCTGGGCATACTGCACAGGGTTGTGGGATGAAGCGGCCTCGGACGCCGGGTACATGACCTGCACCGACATGTGGCCGTCACGCGTGAAAATGAGCATGCCTTTCCGATCGGTGGTGCGGGTGACCTTTCCGTCCGCACCCTGTTCCTCCATCCAGGCGAGGCGCCAGGAGCCGACTAACGGCTCCTTTGCAGAACCAGGGTCTGGATCGTTCTGTTCCGCGGATTGCGCGCTCGAAAATCCACTGAGCGCCACGATAACCGCCACAGTGAGGTATCGCAGTGGTTTCATGATCGCATTTTCCCGTTCAACCCGACGATCACCAGCCGGTCAGCCGTTCGTGCAATCGGCGTATCATCAGCGCCGGTACTGCTCGTCGCTGACCTTCTCCATCCAGTTCACGGGGGATCCGTTCAGCTTTTCCTGAATGGCGATGTGGCTCATCGCCGTGGTGGCCGTAGCCCCGTGCCAATGCCTTTCGCCGGGCGCGAACCAAACCACATCACCTGGCCGGATTTCCTCGACCGGACTGCCCTCGCGCTGAACCCAACCGCAGCCTGCCGTAACGATCAGGGTCTGGCCGAGCGGATGGGTGTGCCATGCCGTGCGTGCGCCAGGCTCGAAGGTCACCAGGGCGCCGGCAACGCGGGCAGGCTCGGGTGGGCTGAATAGCGGATCAATACGCACTGTTCCTGTGAAATACTCGGCGGGTCCTTTGCCGGAGGGCTGTGAGCCAATTCGTTTTATCTCCATCATTAACTTCCTTTACTGGCCTGGACATTTCGTCAGTCCATGGTTGCCGTTTCTATTCAAAGCTAATCTGGCAGATAGATTGAGGGCGACTAGGGGCTATGATGTGCATAAACCTATAAGCAGGGTTTATGAATGGCTGGAGCGAACTTCAACGATCTGACTGCCTTCCTTGCGGTCGCTCACGAACGAAATTTCACCCGGGCGGCCGCGCAGCTCGGCGTGTCGCAGTCGGCGCTGAGCCAAACCGTCCGCGGCCTTGAAACGCGGCTTGGCCTTCGATTGCTGACCCGCACCACCCGCAGCGTCGCGCCAACCGAGGCGGGCGAACGCCTGCTCCGCACCGTGAGGCCAAGGTTCGAGGAGATCAATGCCGAACTGGCCGCACTGAGCGAGCTACGTGAGAAACCCGCCGGCACCATCCGCATTACGGCGCACGAACACGCAGCGGATTCGGTCATCTGGCCAGCTTTGGTGAAGCTGCTGCCAAATTATCCCGATATCAAGGTGGAACTCGTCATCGACTATGGCCTGACCGACATCGTAACGGAAAGATATGACGCAGGCATTCGCATCGGCGAGCAGGTCGCGAAGGACATGATCGCCGTACGCATCGGGCCCGACATGCGCATGGCAGTCGTCGGTGCGCCGTCCTACTTCACGACGCGGAAGCGGCCCAAGATGCCGCAGGATCTCACCTCCCACACCTGCATCAATCTCCGTTTGCCGACCTACGGCGGCCTCTATGCTTGGGAATTCGAAAAAAGCGGGCGCGCGTTGAAGGTGCGGGTCGAGGGACAGCTTGTATTCAACGGCACGAACCTGATCCTTAATGCAGCACTGGCTGGATTTGGCTTGGCGTATCTGCCCGAGGACCAGGTGCAGCCTCACCTTGCCACTGGACGTCTCATGCGCGTGCTCGCTGACTGGTGCCCGCCGTTTTCGGGCTATCACCTCTATTATCCAAGCCGCCGGCAACATACGCCAGCATTCGCCCTACTGGTCGATGCACTGCGTTACCGTGGCGCCTCGTCAGTGCGAAAATCGTGACTTCTGTGCCGTCAGGTTCTGATTCTTTCTGAACGTGCCGGTCGTCAGCAAGACCCCCGAGGAGGCAGCCGAGCATTTTGGCTGGTTGGCGCATTTCGCGGCGATCGACAATCCGGCCTCGAGCGAACGAACTCGAGAACTGCTGGGATGGCAGCCGAAGCAGTCCGCGCCGATTCCCGATTTTGACCGGGCGCGTTATTCCGAAGCCTGAACGAGAGATCGACGGCCCTTATGACCTGCTAGCTCGCCGCGACAATCGCCGCCTCGATGCCACGTTGTATTCGAAGACCAGGACATCGGAAAAGCTGGCCATGACGGGAAACAGCCGCGCCTTGCAGTCGAAACGGTCATTGCAAACGCCGGTTCCTATTAGCTGGCGCCTATGCCGGAAGAATCTGCTCGTCATACACGGCGCGGCAATCCATCTCGTATTCCAGCCCGACGACCGGCGGGCGGCAGAAATGCCAGGTAATGCCGTGACTGGCCGCGCCCTTCGCCACGATGTCCCGCGCCAAAGTGAGATGGATGTCATGGACGGTGTAGATCTGGGTTGCCGTGACCATCGGCCAGCCGGCATCCAGCGCCGCCATGCGACGTTCCATCTGCCGCATGACAAAGCGCATCTTCTCGGCCATGGCGTCCCCGCTGGTCTCGCCAAAGCGGATGGTCTTGTCGCGGTACGGCCCGTCGCCTTCCTGCGCCTCCCCACTGCCTGCGATCACGAAGGAGCGTGTGCCAAGCGAATGGGCGCCGCCAGCTGGAACAACGAAACAAAAGGCGTAGAAACTGGGCGTATCCGGCTTGTCGATCTCCGGACAGACGTTGCTACGGGCAACCGGATTGACGTCGTCCTGCATGATGCCCCAGGCCTGCAGGGTGCCGGCGTAATGCCGGTTGAAAGCAATAAAGCCCGCGTCGGTAAACTGTGCGGGGAGCGTAGCTCGCACGCGCAAAAGGCCGTCAACGGTTGTCCCGCCACGCGGAGGAAGGCTTCGATCCGGCTGAAGCCGTCAGCCAGTGGCACCGGCCTGGCGAATTGCACGCGCCGTATGATGAACCCCGGCAGCGCCTCGACACCCGCCGAGTATTGGAATGGTCCAGGAATAAAACGATATCCGCTGCGTTCCACCGTGCCGGCCATCTGTCACCCCCGTGCATTCAGCGCGGTATGGTGCTCACGGCGTCTGGCCTGAAACAAGCCCTGGCGCCGCGGTCGGTCGACACCTGCACGCTGAGCAAATCGGTTGCGTCGATCAAGGCGGATCCTCCAGCCTGGTCGTCATCGGCTATCCTGCTGCCTGGATGGCCTGCCAGATCCGATACGGCGTCGCCGGCATGTCGATATGGGTGACGCCGCATTCCGCCAGGGCATCGACGACAGCGTTCATCACCGCCGGCATCGATCCGGCACAGCCGGCCTCGCCGCACCCCTTGGCGCCCAGCGGATTGGTGCGCGCCGGAACCGGATGGCTCTCGAACCCCAGAGTGGGAAAATCGTTTGCCCGTGGCAGGGCGTAATCCATATAGGACCCGGTCATGATCTGGCCGTCTTCGTCGTACACGACCCTCTCCGTCAGCGCCTGCCCGAGGCCTTGGGCGATGCCGCCATGCGCCTGTCCGGCCACCAGCATCGGGTTCACCAGGACGCCGAAATCATTGACCGTCGCATAACGCACCACCTCCACCACGCCGGTCTCCGGATCGAGTTCGACCTCGGCCACATGACAGCCGTTGGGAAACGCCGATGGCACGCCTTTGATGACGTGGCTGACATCGAGGGTGCGTGGCAGGTCCTCCGGCAGCCGCGCATCCGTGCGCAGACGGTCGACCAGATCCATGATGCCAATGCTCAGGTCGGTGCCGGCGACGGCAAAGCGCCCGCGCACGAATTCGATGTCGGTGGCCGCGGCTTCCAGGAAATGCGCCGCGGCGTGCTTGCCGCGCTCGATCACGATGTCGCTCGCCTCGACGATGGCGGCGCCGCTTTGCATGATCGAGCGTGAACCGCCGGTGCCGCCGCCGGCTACCAGCTCATCGGAATCGCCCTGCAGCAACTTGATCTTGTCGAATGGAACGGCGAGCCGAGAGGCCAGGACCTGGGCGAATGGGGAGGCGTGACCCTGGCCGTAATCCAGTGTGCCGGTGATGATCGTGACGCTGCCGTCCGGCTCGAAGCGGATACCGCCCATTTCGTTTCCGGCGTGGCGCGGTGACTTCCAGATAGTGGCCGATGCCGCGGCCGCGGATCCTGCCACGGGCGCGGCTGTCGGCCTGACGCGCGGGGTAGCCATCCCAATCGGCGGCGCGCAGTGCCTTTTGCATCACCGTGGGGAACTCACCGCTGTCGTACACCATCCCGGAGGGCGCCGAGTATGGCATCTGTTCCGGCTGGATGTGGTTACGCCGGCGCAACTCCACCTGGTCGATGCCCATCTCGCGCGCCGCGGTGTCGACCAGGCGTTCCATGTAGTAGTTGCCCTCGGGGCGACCGGCGCCACGATAGGCACCAACCGGCGTGGTATTGGTGAACATGCACTTCGAGGCGACCTCGACCAGCGGCGTGGCATAGACGCCGATGATGTTCTTCACTGTGTTGATCGTCGGCGGAATGGTCGTCGCGTTGCTCAGCCAGGCGCCGAGGTTGCCATAGCCGGTGACCCGTAGCGCGAGGAATTTTCCCTGCGCATCCAGCGCCAGTTCGGCAGTCATTTCGTGGTCGCGGCCGTGGCTGTCCGACACGAAGCTTTCTGAGCGCTCGTCGGTCCACTTCACCGGCCGGTCCAACGTCCGCGCGGCGTGCAGCAGGCAGACATATTCCGGATAGGCCGAGGCCTTCATGCCGAACGAGCCGCCGACATTGCCGGTCAGCACCTGCAATTTCTCGACTGGAACGCCGAAAATGCTGCTCAACAGGGCGCGCTGGCCGAATACGCCCTGGCAACCCAGGCGCAGGATCAGGCGATCGCTTGCGGGATCGTATTCACCGATCGCCGAGCGCGGCTCCATCGCGCAGACCACGATGCGATTGTTGCGTATCGACAGCCGTGTGACGTGTGCCGCCTGGGCGAACGCGGCAGCGACTTTTTCGGTGTCGCCGAAATGGAAATCCAGGCCGACATTGCCGGGCGCATCGTCGTGCAGCAACGGCGCGCCGGGCTGCGCCGCCGCGCTGGCCGTGGTGACGGCAGGCAGCGGATCGATGTCGACGAAGACCAGTTCGGCGGCATCTTTCGCCAGCTTGCTGGTGTCCGCCACCACCATCGCGATCGGCTCACCGACATATCGCACACGATCAACGGCGAGAGGGCGTTGCGGCGGCCGCGGCGTCGGCGTGCCATCGTGATGCTTTCCCGCTGCCGCCGGCATGTCGCGAATGCCGGCGGCGTCGAGTTCGGCGGCCGGTGATCACGGCGTGAACGCCCGGCGTCGCACGCGCGGCATCGAGATCGATCCCGCGAATATCGCCATGCGCCATCCGGCTGCGCACCATGACCGCATGGAGCTGGTCCGGGCGGTTCAGATCGTCGGTGTAGCGGCCTTCCCCACGCAGCAGCACTGGATCTTCCTTGCGGGAGACTGGTTGGCCAATGGCGAATTTGTCACTGGTCAGCAAGGCGGGATCGAATGGCGCATTCATCAGGCAGAGTTCCTCGTGACGATGGTAGGGGCGTTGGTGTCCGAGATCAGACGTTCGTCATGACTAGCAAATCTTGGGCCCACGATGCGCAAGCGAACTCCGATCGAGTTGCACGGCCATAGTCGTCCCGACATGGCTCGGCACCGCCTACCGATATTGGCCGGCATCGCCTACCGATATTGGTCCGACGTCGCCTACCGATATTGGCCGGCATTGCCTACCCGTGATCGCTCGGCATCGCCTATTCGTCATGGCCCGGCATCGCCTATTTGTCATGGCCCGGCATGTCCGGGCCAACTATAGCCGCACGTGCCGCGACGGGTGGCCCGGACACGCCGGGCCATGACGGAAGGGTGTGACGGCGCCATGACAGGCAGCTGAGATGGAGCCATGACGGAAGGGTGTGAAGGGCCCATGATGGGGCCATGACGGACAGCTGAGATGGAGCCATGACAGAAGGGTGTGACGGAGCCATGACGGAAGGGTGTGACGGGGCCATGACGGACAGCTGAGATGGAGGCATTACGGAAGGGTGCGACGGGGCCGTTAAAGCT
>CAWISS010000020.1:0-263303 GCA_963838815.1 uncultured Alphaproteobacteria bacterium
ATCGAGCGATTGCCGATACCGTTGTAGAAGTTCAGGCTCGGTCAACAGCGAGCAGAGCATAGGAGCAACACGTTCATGAAAGGATATCAACCCGCCAACCGCAACCACCAGGTTTTGCTCCGGTGTTCCGATGCCCACTTTTTTCTGCAATTCATGCAGTGGTACCAACATCTCCGGTAGGCTTTCTTGCAAGACAGCAAGAATCAGGGCGAACCTGTCTTCGAAATGGACATAGATTGCCCCTTCGGAGCATGACACCGCCTGCGCAATGGCGCGGGTTGTCACTCCATTTAGGCCACGTTCATGAAGCAGGCCCTCAGCAGCGGACACCATCTGTGATCTGCGGTTGGTTCGGGGGTGTTTTAGGTTCATTTTCGCCATTCCCTGAATACTCTCTCATTTCGGAATGCCTTGCTTCGCTCACCATCATGTTTTATGATCGTGGGAGTCGCACTCACTGGAGGCAGGAATGAATAGAATTCTGACTGGGAAGTTCATCCTTACCTTTGTTTTAGTCGGCGGTGCTTTGATGTCCTTCATCCTGGACTGGAGCCCGAACCATCTCCTCAATCCACTCTGGCACCCTCACGCACGGTATCACGGTGCTGTCCTTTTGTTCTTCTTCGCGGGGGTCGCGAGTGTTGCCGCTCGGCTCCTTCCGCATCCCGCGCCGGAACCTCAGGTTGCATTCACGGCAGCTTCTCTCTTGTCGATTGCGTACTGGACACCGTTTTTCTATGTTCCCCTTTTCCTTCCGCAGTCCTCTTATTGGGCAGGTATACCAGGGCACGAACCTCGGATTATGGGAGTCATGATCTACCCGAACCTGATCGTGGTGGCGCTCTTTGTCTTGCTTACATCAGCCGGATGGTGGCTCGGACAAGCATCTGCAAAATCGTAATTGCCACATAGAGGGCAACCAATGTCGTTAATCTGTCCTCCGTGCCCGCACCGGATCGACTGACGCTGCCCGCCGCGCCGGAATTACCCTGCCAGGCAGGCTGCCGCCAGCAGCATCCCCACCGCCACCGCCAAGGCACCGCTGCTCACCGTGGTTAGCTCATAGAGCTGTGACTTCACCAGCGTGACTCCGTAGAACGCCACAGGAATTCCGATCGCAAGTCCGAGCAGTGTCTGCAAAAGCGCGCTGCGAAGGATCATCGCCACCACCCCGCTGCGATCCGCACCCAGTGCCATGCGGATGCCAATCTCGCTCGTCCTCCGCACCACCGTGTACGAAGTCACCCCGTACAGCCCCACCGTCGCCAACAGCAGCGCCAGACCTCCGAACAATGCATCAACATCGACAACATCCGCTCGTGCGTAAATCTGCCTGCGATCTGTGCATCGAAGGTCTCGAATCTCTGCATCGCCAGATTCGGATTGATTTCCATCAGCGTCCGCCGCGCAATCGACTCCATATCGCTCATCGGATGTGCCGTCTCAACCACGATGGCGCCCGCATACCCCGCCTCGACGGCTGCGTCAGAGGGCCAAAGTACATCGGGTGCGTCCCGTTCCAGCGCACGTCGGTGTAAGACGTCCTTCGACGACGCCGACAATCTCGTAAGGCTTGGCAGGATCCCCTCCGCAGTGAAGCGATGTCCGATCGGGGTCTCTTCCGGCTTGAAGAGCGCCTGGACAAAGTCCTCGTTGACCACCGCAACATGCGGCGAAGTAGCCGTGTCCTGCACAGTGATTCCCCGTCCCATCAGCACATGCATCCCCACCGAATCGAAGTACTCCGGATTCACAATGATGTTCGTAGCAGACTCGTGCATGTTCGGCTGTCCCACCAGTTCGATTCCGTAGCCGTCATTGTTGCCTTCCATCGGCGTAAAGGTACTCACGCCCACTTTCACCACGCCAGGAATTGCATGAAACCGTTCTTCGAGAATCCGGTAAAACGCGTTCACCTGCTCATCCTTATAACCCGCCGCCTGTGCGTTGATATGGACGATATAGCGGTTCTTCGACTCCGGCTTCATATTAGTATGCTGCAGCTTGCTCAGGCTTTGCGAAAAGAGCCCCGCGCCCACCAGTAGTACCACTGACAACGCCGCCTGAAACACCACCAGCCCACGTTGCACCAGGGATGCCCCGCCCATCGTCGTCCTGTCTCCGCTGCGCAAGGCATCCGCCGGCGGAGCCTTCGCCCCAATCAACGCCGGGGCCAAGCCGAACAGCACACCTGTCGGCCATCGCTACAGCGATCGCAAAACCCAGCACCTCCAACGACGGGCTCGCGTTGATCGGCAGATGCTGGTCGCCTGGAAAAGCCAGCATCAGCAACATCCGTGCTCCACCGTACGACGCCGCCAGCGCTGCCACCCCCCCTATCGCTGCCAACAGCAACACTCTCTGTCAGCAGCTGCCGGACAATTCGTCCGCGCATCGCTCCCAGCGCCGTCCGCACGCTCATCTCTGTCTTTCGCTGCATACCGCGCACCATCAAAATTGGCGATGTTGGCACACGCAATCATCAACACCAGTCCGCTGATCCACATCAGAAGTTTCAGGTTGGATGCATAATTCTTCTGCATGGACTGCGTGCCTGCACCACCGGGAGTGAGCACCTGAATTCGCCTTAGCGATATCCGCGGCTGAAAAGTGTGGATCCGTCGCGTAAATCCGCTCGAGCTCAGCGCTCAGCTTCTGCTGCAACGGAACCAGCACAATCCCCTGCCTCACTCGCCCGATAATATCCAGCCAATGTTGCGTCGGGTCACGAAAGCTCTTTCCACCCGCCTCGTCGGGCATCGTTGCAATCGGCAGGTAAAATCCCGTGGCCGTACTCGACATGCGATCGCCAAAGAAACCTTCCGGAGCCACGCCGATTACCGTCACCGGTTTCGTATTCATCCAAAAGATGCTGCCGACCACCGAATCGTCGCCGCTGTAGACGTTCTTCCATGTCGCATAGCTCATCACCGCAACCAGAGGTGCGCCGGCAACAAAGCCGCGCTGGCCGCCGGCGCCCCCGCCGTCTGGGACGACGTGCCAGACAATGTCGGCTTCCTGTGGAAGCGAGGCGACGCCAATGGGACCGAGGCGGCGCTCACTGGATCGGCGCATGTCACGACACTGGAGTTCAGCGTCTCCCGCGTGACCGCAAATCCGATGGAGCCGCGCGGCGCCTGGGCCTGCGTCGCCTCGGATGACCGGATCGAAGTGCACGCCTCCCACCAGTCGCCGTTTGCGCTGCGCAACGGCATGGCGAGCGGCAACTTCAACATCCCGCCCACCGACATCCGCGTACTGCCGGGCGATGTCGGCGGATCCTTCGGCATGAAGTCCGGCGTGCATCAGGAGCCCGTGCTGGTTGCCTGGGCAGCCAAGCGTCTCGGTCGCCCGGTGCGCTGGATATCGGACCGTACCGAGGGCTTTCTGACCGACGAACAAGCCCGCGAAATGCGCGTCAACGCCTCGCTCGGCTTGGATGCGGAGGGAAAATTTACCGCGCTGAAACTGCGTTGGGACGTCAATCTGGGCGCTTACGTCTCCGGCCGCTCCGGCTGGGGCGTCGGCAATATCGGCGGGATCGCAGGGGTTTATGTCATTCCGTTGATCGCCGCGCAGGTTTGCGGCGTGCTGACCCACACCGTGCCGACCGCGGCCTATCGTGGCGCCGGCCGTCCAGAGGCGACGTACGCGATCGAACGGCTGATCGACGTGGCCGCGCGCGAGATCGGGCTGAGCCCGTACGAGCTCCGCCGCCGCAATCTGATCCCGCCCGAAGCCATGCCGTACAAGACCGCGCTGACCTTCACCTACGACTGCGGGGACTTCGAGGGGAACATGCGCGAGGCCGCGGCGCTGGCCGATTTTGACGCGTTCCCGGAACGCCGGAAGGAAGCGGCGGAGCGGGGGATGCTGCGGGGGATCGGGCTGTGCAACTGCATCGAGGTCGCCGGCGGCCCGTTCCTGCGCCCCGCCAAGGACACTGCCAGCCTGCGTCTGGCGGAGGACGGCACGCTGGTGCTGCGCCCGGGTTCGATGTCGGTGGGGCAGGGGCTGGAGACGGCGTTTAGTCAGCTTGTGGCCGACAGGTTTGGCGTCAGCCTGGACCGGGTACACTACGAGGGCGGCGACACCGACCTGCTGCCCAGCGGCAAGGGGAACGGCGGCTCGGGCGCGCTGTGCATCGGCGGATCGGCGGTCACCCTGGCGGTCGACAAGGTCATCGAGAAGGCCACCCGCATTGCCGCCGAATTGCTGGAAGCCGCCGTGGTGGATGTGGAACTGTCGGAGGGACGGTTTACCATCGCCGGCACCGACCGCTCCATCGATCTGGCGACGGTGGCCCGTGCGGCGCATGATCCGGCGCATATTCCCCCTGGCGAGGAAGGCGGCCTGGTCGAGTCAGGCGAGTTCACCCCGACCGCCGTTACCTTCCCGAACGGCACGCATATCTGCGAAGTCGAGATCGACCCGGAAACCGGCGTGACCGAGATCGTCCGCTACTGCGCGGTGGAGGAACTCGGGCGGGTGCTGAACCCGATGCTGGTCGCCGGTCAGATCCATGGCGGCGTGGTGCAGGGCGTCGGCCAGGCGTTGGGGGAGGTGATCGTGCACGACCCGGAGTCCGGGCAGATGCTGACCGCATCCTTCATGGACTACCAGATGCCGCGCGCCGCCGATTACCCGGATTTCCGCCTGGCGACGCGGGAGGTGCCGACGGCAGTAAATCCGCTCGGGGCGAAAGGGGTCGGGGAAGCCGGTACCGTCGGTGCGCTGGGTGCCGCGATGAATGCGATCAATGATGCGCTGGCGCCGCTGGGCATTCGTCATTTCGATATGCCCGCCACGCCGGCGCGGGTGTGGACGGCGATCCAGGCAGCGAAGCAGTGAGCTAGATTGCCGGAGCAATCACCACGCGCGGTGACGCCTCGATCAACGAAACGTCCATCAATGGGCGCCCGCGCCGCCGTCGCCGCTTGCCTTGCGCATGGCGAACGTCGTTGCCAGGGCAAGCAGCAGCGCCACCCCCATCAGATAGAACGCGTCGCTGTAAGCCAGCAGATAGGATTGCGCACGCACGGTGCGGCCAATCTGCACCACGGCTTCGTGCCAGGCGGTGTCGGGATCGGAGGTTCCATTGGACAGGAAATAGTTTTGCATTGACGCAAGTCGTTGCCGCGTCGCGGGATCTCCCAGCGATACATGGGCAGTGATGATGTTGGAATGAAACTGCTCGCGCTTGGTTACAAAGGTCTCCAGCACGGCGATGCCGATGGAGCCGCCCAGGTTGCGCATCATGTTGAACATGGCGGAGGCGGACCCAGCATTCTCCCGCTCGATACCGCCGGTCGCTAGCGAGGACAGCGGCGTCAGCACCACCGCCTGACCCACCGCGCGCACCAGGTTCGGAATGAACAGTTGGTCGCCGGCATAGTCGGGCGTGATCTCCAGGTTCATGAAGCAACTCAGCGCGAACAGCGCGAAACCGATCGCCACCAGCAGCCGCGTATCGATGTGGCGCATCAGCAACGGCACGAAGGGGATCAGCACCAGTTGCGGCAGGCCGGTCCAGGCCAGCACCATGCCAATCTGCTCGGAATTATAGCCCTGCATCTGCGACAGGTAGACCGGCAGCAGATACACCGAGCCATACAGCGCCATCCCCAGGATGACAGCCGCCAAGCTGCCCAGCCCAAAATTGCGCCGCATCAGCAGACGCAGATTGAGCAGCGGTTTCCGAACGGTCAGCTCGATCCACAGGAACAGCGCCAGCGACACGGCGGCCAGCACCGACAACCTCACGATGAATGGGGAGCCGAACCAGTCGTCCTTGTTGCCTTCCTCCAGCACCGTCTGCAACGACGCCAGACCGATCGCAAGCGTGGCAATGCCGAACCAGTCGCCCTGCCGCAGCAATCCCAGCTGCATCGGCGCCGGCCGCAGCGACGGCCACAAGGTCGCCAGCATGATCGCGCCGGGCACCAGGTTGACGTAGAAAATGTACTGCCAGCCATAGGTCTCGGTAAGGTAGCCGCCGATGGTCGGTCCGATCGCCGGCGCGAAGGTGGCGGAAACGGCGAACATGGCCAGACCGACCGGCTGCTTGGCGCGCGGCAGCATGGTCAGCGTGATGGTAAACGCCATCGGGATCAGCACGCCGCCGAAGAAGCCTTGCAGCGCCCGCAGCGCGATCATCTGGCCAAGGTTCTGCGCGAAGGCACAGGCCACCGACATCACCAGGAACAGGATGGTGTTGCCCAGCAGATAGCGGCGCAGCGAGAACACCGGCGTCAGGAACGCGGTGAGCGGGATCACCACGATCTCGGCCACCAGATAGGAGGTCGAGATCCAGCCGCCATCGTCAATGCCGGCGCCGATGGCGCCCTGGATATTGGGCAACGACGCGTTGGTGATCTGAATATTCAGCACCGCAATGAAGGCGCCGATAACGGAGCCGACCACCGCCATCCAGGTCTTGAAGTCGGCCTTGGGCTCGGTCTCGGCCGGCAGGCTCGGGTTGCTCATCACACCGTCTTCCCTTGGGTCGTTCAGTGCGAGGCGGATGCTGTCGGGGCCGGCTCCTTGGTGTCGATCGTCGGTTCCACGGACATGCCCGGGCGGAGCAAGTTTGCAGCCGCGTCATGTCCATGTGTCGCATCCCCGCCGGTTTCCGGATCCAGCACGATCTTGACCGGCAGACGCTGCACGATCTTGGTGAAGTTGCCGGTTGCGTTGTCCGGCGGCAGCAAGGCGAACTGCAGGCCGGTCGCCGGGGCAATGCTGTCGACATGGCCATGGAACTGCACACCGGGATAGGTATCCACGTAGATCTCCGCCGGCTGGCCGGGGCGTACGTGCGGTAAGCTGGGTCTCCTTGAAGTTTGCCACGATGTATACCGCGTCGAGCGGCACCACGGCCATAAGCTGGGTGCCCGCCTGGACATACTGGCCGACGCGAAGCGTGCGGGCGCCGACGGTGCCGTCGACCGGGGCGGTGATGCTGGTATATCCGAGGTTGAGCCGAGCCTGTTGTTCGGCGGCGCGATAGTGCTCGAGCTGGGCGACGGCTTTGACACGAGCGGCCTGCAACACGTCGACCTGCTGCTTCGCGGCCGCATAGGCGGCACGCGCCTGCAGCAGCCCCGCCGCTTTCTGCACGAGCATCGACTCGGTTTGCTGCGCCGACTGTATCGTTCCCGCACCGGTGTGGGACAGTTGGTCGTAGCGGGCATGGTCCTGCTGAGCGAAGCGCAGCGCGGCGTCGGCCGACGTGACTTGCTGGTTCGCCTGCTCGATGGTGGAACCCTGCAAGGTCAGCTGGGCGTCGATGGACTGGATTTCGCTCTCCGCTGTCTGCCGATCGGCTGTTGCCTGGCGCAGCGCGGTCTGAAAATCCCGGTCGTCAATGCGGGCGAGGACCTGGCCGGCCTTGACCGGCTGGTTGTCGGTAACCAGCACGGCACTGATATAGCCAGACACGCGGGGTGCAATAAGCGTGTTGTCGGCCTGCACATAGGCGTCGTCGGTGGCCACCAGAAACCGCCCCGTCTGCCAGTACTGCGTGCCGAAATGCGCCGCGCCTGCCACGGCCAGTATCGCGAGCGTGCCAAGCGCGGCCCGCTTCAGCATTCCCTTGCGGCGCGAGGCGCCGCCGACGCGGATGCCATCGGGTCTGCCGTCCATTACCCGCTCAACCGTCATCGCCTGTTCCATCGCCATTACCTTACAGCCCATTACGCTACATAGTGTAGCGCTTTGGCGTCTTATGCACCTGGCGACGACAAAAGGCTCGCGTCAAAAACAGATACGCGACATGCTGTAGCGGAATAGCCGACGGCATGCGGGAGGCTCTATGTTCGAGCACTGCAGATAGTTCCAGGCGATGGACAGAAAGGAAGATCGATGTCGTCATCGGCAATGGCCCGCGCGCCGGGGCGCCCGCGCTGCGAGGTGACCCACAAGGCGGTGTTGCGAGCCGCCTACGATCTGTTGGGGGAAGCTGGCCTCGCCCGCTTCACCATCGAAGGCGTCGCCGCCCGCTCCGGCGTAGCGCGAACCACGATCTATCGGTGGTGGTCAAGCAAGGGCGCCCTGGCAATGGAAGGGTTCCTGGAGGCGACAGCGCCCGACCTCGCATTGCCACCAACAGCGTCCGTCGCTGCCGACATGCAAGCCTTAATGCGCCTGGTTGCCCGCCTGTTGCGCGGCAAGGCAGGCCGCATCATCCGCGGCATCATCGCCGAGGGCCAGAGCGATCCGGAAACGATCAACGCCTTCATGGCAGGATATATCAGTCCACGCCGTGCCGAGGTGCGGGCCATTCTCGCGCGCGGCATCGCCAGCGGTGAACTGCGTGCCGACCTGGACGTCGAGGTGGTCCTCGCCAGCCTGTTCGGCCCGCTGCACCTGCGCATGCTGCTGAACGAGGGAATTGACGATGCCTGGGTCGATCGATTGTCGAATTTCGTTCTGGCGGGATGCCTGGCCACGGCGCATGCCGAAGCGGCCGCCTAGCGCATTTATTCATCAAGCGGCATCGGCCCGCATTCCACCTGCCTCTCCATGACAGCGTGGTTCCGTGGACGGCCAGAGCATGTGTTGGATCAGCGTGAGTGAACGCGACGACTCCCGCATTTGGCGTATCCCTTGGAGGCTCTTACGAGCCCGCCTTTGGGTGTATGAGGCGCACAATCGAACGTGAGCAGGATCTCGTCATGCAAAAACCCCGCGGCCGCCAGTTCTTCGCCAACCCCGGCCCGACCAACATTCCTGACAGCGTATTGCGGGCCATGGACCGCCCCAGCATCGATTTCAACGATCCCGATTTCGCCGAGGTCTATGACGCGGCCTTTGCCGGCGTGAAGCACGTGCTGCGGACCGACCAGCATCTGTTCATGTACAACGCTTCTGGCCACGGCGCGTGGGAGGCCAGTCTGACCAACCTGCTGTCGCCCGGTGACACGATCCTGGTCCTCGAGTCCGGGTATTTCTCCGAGGAGTGGACGGCGATGGCGCGCGCCCACGGTCTTCAGGCGCGGACGCTGTCGGCTGACTGGCGCCGCGGGGTTGATCATGGCCGAACTGCGCGACGTGATCGCCGCCGACCGCACGCATGTCATCAAGGCGGTCTGCGCGGTGCATAATGAAACCGCCACCGGCCTGATGCTGCCGTTTCCGGCCATTCGCGAGGCGATCGACGCTGCCGCTCATCCGGCCCTGTTTCTGGTCGACACCATCTCCTCGCTCGGCTCGCTCGACTTCCGCATGGACGAGTGGCGGGTCGACTGCGTCGTCGGCGGCAGCCAGAAGGGCCTGATGCTGCCGACGGGCATGAGTTTTACCGGCGTCTCCGACAAGGCCCTGGCGGCGCATGCCAACGCCAGGTTGAGCCGGTTCTATTTCGACTGGACCATGATGGGAAAGCGCCCGCAGAAGAGTTTCATAGGGACCATTCCGGTCAACATCTTCTACGGCCTGCGTGAGTCGGTCCGTCTGCTGGCCGAGGAGGGGCTGGAGAACGTCTACGCGCGCCACACTCGCCTTGCCGAGGCGACAAGACGAGCGGTTCGGGTATGGGCGGCGAATAACGGGCCACAGTTATTCTGCCTGTCGCCCGACCGCCTGTCCGACACCGTCACCGCGGTGCTGATGCCGGACGGCTTCGACGCGGAGGCTGTTCGCCGCACTGCGCACCAGCGGTTCAACGTTTCACTGGGCGGCGGCCTGGGCAAGCTCGGCGGCAAGATCTTCCGCATCGGGCATCTCGGGGATCTCAACGAACCGATGCTGTTAGGCGCCCTGGCAGGGGTGGAAATGTCCCTACGGATTGCGGGGGTTCCTCATGGACGCGGCGGTGTGGATGCCGCAATGGCGTTTCTGGCCGAGGGGTAGGGGCATCGGATGAATGTCCCCGATGGATGGGTGAACGAAGAAGCGATCCAATGAGATGCTGCGCGATACTACAGCAAAAGCGCGGAGCCTCCGGTGGCTGCGCGCTGCTTGGGTTGCAAGACTTCTCCGGCTCTGCCTTTTGGCGTGGGCGGACCAGGATGCGAACAAGTTGCCATTACCTGAGGTCGTCGGTTTGCATTGAAGTCGACACTATCAACACCATCAGGCGGGTAGCAAGACAGGTTTCGCCATTATCCAGTTCATTCAGATCCAGCCCGCACGTGGTGTCGCCGCCGGCACAGTGTCCTGCGTCGGAAGAGTATAATTGCCAGCCCTTATATAAGTCGTCAGCGTCGTTCCGTTGCTGGCGCGCGTCGCCGCCTGCGCCTTCCTGAGTGATGCAAATGGCGCGTTCAGGGACCAGGATTATGATCGCTGCCGTTAGTCGCAACATAGAATGCATTGCTGGCCAAGCCTTGTTCGGCTGGCAATGCCGCGTGCACGATCAGAGCCATGAGGACATTCGTCAGAAATATTTGCCCGATCACGTTGTTTAAACCTCAGTCAGGTTAAGCAAGGAATCGGCGCTGCACGCTCGGTCTGTGACCAATTCATCGCCGGACCAGGTCCATCCGTGTCGATATCCGGCTGGCATCCGAATGCTTCTCCATTGCCGTGGAGTACTCGTTATTATCATGGTGTTCTGCGAGCTCATAGGATTGATCCGAGATGCAAATTACCTTCCAAGGAGCAATCATATCAGAAGATAAACGACCACATTGTTTCGACTGATGTCTTGACCGTGATCGTCATGGATTGCTTCTTTGTTTGGCGCAGCATGTCCGATCAGAGAGAGGTAGCACGTAAAATGTTGCTATGCTGGCGGTTTCTTAGGCCGAGCCGGCGACATGCCGCGTCGGCTAAGAATGATGTCGTGCCGCAGAAGGGTCAGCATCAACACCGGCCGTATCAGACCAGGACTGGATGTGACGCCTCAGAGCGTGGTGCGGATACTCGACGTGCCGTTAAACTTTATAAAAATAAACCTATTTGTATCCGGCCCGGCAACGATGCTCGATGGAGATTGCGCCTGATCGTCCCATGGGTGCCTCATCACGCTCTGATCGTTTGCGTCGCGCCGTCATCAGCAAGGCATGCGCCGTAAACATCTGACCGGGCGCCACGAACTCCTCTTGTGCGGCAACCGTGAGGATTTCGCGTGAGCCTTCCTCGGCGGTACGGCGCAGCAGCCCGTAGATCGATGATCCGGCCGCTTCCATGGCGGCCACCGCACTGCCGGTGCGCAGCCGGTGAAACAGGAACAACGCAGCGAGCGCGTCTCCTGCCCCGTTGACCGACACCGCCAACCGTGGCGTGCGCAGCAAGTGGAAGGCGCCGGCCTCGAAGCTCATCATGTCGATGTGGTCGGCTGGAGTGGCTTCGGTCTCCAGACTTGTCATAAGCACGGAGCCTGGCCCGTCCGGCGCGCAGCATCGACCGCAGTTGGGTTACCGCCCGTTTGGCTCCGTCGATGGAAGCGCAATCCAGCCCGGTCAGACGCTCCAGCTCGAACTGGTTCGGCGTGGCGATGTCGGCCGCGGGCAGGGCGCGGTCGCGCAGGAAAGCCTCGATGCCGGGGCGGACATAGACCCCGGTGTCGGTGTCGCCGATCACCGGATCGCAGCAGTAGACTGCGATCGGATTCGCCTGTCGAGCGAGTGCCACGGCGTGCAGAATGGCATCGCCAATATCCGCGTCACCGACATAGCCGGATAGCACCGCATCGCAGCGGCGGAACGCATCTCGCGCCGCGATGCCGTCCACTAGGTCGCGCACCGACCGGCCGGAGTAGACCTGGCCGGTCCAATCGCCGTACCCGGTGTGGTTGGAGAATTGCACGGTGTTGATCGACCAGACCTCGGCGCCCAGGCGCTGCAGCGGGAACACGGCGCTGGCATTGCCGACATGCCCGTAGGAGACCCAGGACTGGATCGAAAGAATGTTCAAGGCACGGTTCCCGCTGGTTTGGGTCAAAACGTCCAAGCCCCAGTTCGCTTCGCAGGTGCAGCACATTCTATAACTGACCCTACCACGGCCGCCTCTTGGAGCTCACGGGCGGCCGCCCTCAAACCAGCATAGTCTTTCGTATGTCAGCACCCCTACTTTTTCAGCCGGTCACTGCCCGCTCAGTCATTGCCCGCAACCGCATCGTTGTCTCGCCGATTTGTCAATACAGCGCCACCGGGGGCTTGGGGACGACTGGCACGTGCGCATGCCGCCGGGGCGCCGGATCATCTTTACGAAGGCAACGCATGTCTCCACCGTCGGCCGCATTACCCAGGGTTACCCGTTGCGGGCGGCAAAGACGCTGGGCGTGAAGCCCGAGGTTCCGCCGCGATATCGTTGAAGCTGCCCTCTGAGCCTGACCAGGCACTGCAGATTGATCGGCAGGCGATCATCCCGCACATGGGCCATGCATCGCGGAGCGTCGTGCCGCTTCGCGTCATACTGACGTTGCCGATCCGGTGGCGGCGCCGCACAATAGAGTTACTAGGCGACTCGCCCCTACGACGCCATGACCTTGGGTCATCACCGGCTGTGCCCATTGATAAAAGCCGGACCCTAATGCGGGTTTGACGGCCGCTGATCCCTGCCTTGCGGAGTTCTTGATGACTATTCGCCTGCGTGAGGCATCCCGCCTTTGCCTACCGGTTCTTCTGCTTGCTCTGTTCGGGTGCGGGCCCAGTCGCAATGAATTCGCGCCCACCTGCCCGGTGGCGCGACTGGTGCCGGCGCTTGCGGACCTGACCCGCTATGCCAGCACCAGCTCGGGCTCAGGCCACGACCTGACCGACCTGATCCTGCAGGCGCGTGTCGTCAATGTGGACGGGTCCTGCTCGCCGTCCGACGAGGAAGGAAAGCTCGCGGCGACGGTCAAGATCTCCCTCTCCATCCAACGCGGTCCGGCAATGCGCGGACGGGAGGCCGATGTTCCCATCTTTGTCGCGGTGGCCGAAGGTGAGACCGTACGCGACAAGCAGGTGTTTCCCGTGCATGTCGTGTTTCCCCCCAATGTCGATCGGCTGACAATGACCAGTCCGCCCATCGACATGGGATTGCCAATCAGTCAAAGCGTGACTGGTGCAGCCTACAGGATCATTTCCGGCTTCCAGCTTACACCCGACGAATTGGCGGCAAATCGCCAAGCCGGTGGCGGCTGATGAGCCAGGATGCGTTGAATATGCATCACGGCAGGGAGGCCGACATTGTCGGTTGCATCGAAAGAGCCGATATAGGCAGATCATGAGCGATACGCCACCGAAGGGACGCCCGAACCAGGGAAGACGGCGAGGTATGAAAAAAGAAGACTGGGAGATTCCGCACGACCTGCAGCCCGACCCCAGCGACTACTCGTTCGATCTCGAGCGAGCGCTGAAGGCCGTCGTTAGCCTGAAAACTTACGTCCCGGCGGATGCCTTTACCGCCAATTCCCTTGGCACCGAGCGGGCAGGCAGCGGCGTCGTTATCAAGGAAACCGGCCTGATCGCCACGATCGGCTATCTTATCACGGAAGCCGAGACGATCTGGATCACCTCCACCGACGGGCAAGCGATTCCCGGCCACGCCCTGGCCTATGACCAGGAGAGCGGCTTTGGCCTGGTGCAGGCGCTAGGCAAGCTGAACGCGCCAACGCTGGAACTTGGCGACTCGGATCGGTTGAAGGTGGGCGAGCAGGCAGTGCTCGCCGCTGGGGGTGGCCGCCATCACGCGATCGAGACTCGCATCGTCGGCCGTCAGGAATTTGCGGGCTATTGGGAATACGTGCTGGACGACGCGCTGTTCACAGCCCCCGCGCATCCGTTCTGGGGCGGCTGCGGCCTGATCGGCAGCGACGGCAAGTTGATGGGCATCGGCTCGTTAATCCTGCAGCAGGGCGACGGCAAGGGACGCCGGCTGGACATGAACATGGTCGTGCCGATCGGCTTACTGGCGCCGATCATGCAAGACCTCCTCAGCTACGGCAAAGTCAACCGCCCGGCCCGACCCTGGCTCGGCATGTGCGCTACGGAGGCCGATGAAACTCTGGTTGTCAGTGCCCTTTCAGACAACGGTCCAGCCGAACAAGCGGGGCTGCGAGCCGGCGACAAGATCCTGACGGTCAACGACGAAGAAATTCCCGACCTAGCCGGGTTGTGGCGCCGAATCTGGTCGTCCGGCAGCGCCGGCGCCGAGGTGCGCCTGCGGATTGACCGGGATGGATCGCCCAAACGTGTTGCCATCCGCTCGGGCGATCGCGCCAGTTTCCTGAAGTCGCCGAAGCTCCATTGATATTCGGGATGCTGCCTGAGAGGCTTTGCTGATGTCAGACCAGGCCGTTCCCCGGTTGCGCGGCGCCATCGTGCCGGTGACCCCGTTTCATCAGAACTGCGTGGTCTTGTGGGACGAGGCAAGCCGGACCGGCATGGTGGTCGATCCCGGCGGGGATGTGGACCGCATATTGGCGGCCATCGATCAGGCCAGCGCTCGGATTGAGCGGATCGTGCTGACGCACGGTCATCTGGACCATGCCGGCGGTGCCGCCGCGCTTCGTGACGCGCTGCGGCATCGGGACAGAGGGGCCGATGTCCGGATTGAAGGACCTGATCCGTGCGACAGGTTCCTGTTGGAAGGTATCGCCGAACAGGCCGCGGGTTATGGGTTTGAAGCCGACAACGTCACGCCCGATCGCTGGATGGCAGAGGGCGATGTTCTGATGCTGGGCCCGCATCGCTTCGATGTGCTGCACTGTCCAGGGCACACGCCAGGCCATCTGGTCTTCGTCAACCTGGCCGCGCGTTTTGCTCTAGTGGGTGATGTGCTGTTCCAAGGGTCAGTCGGCCGTACCGACTTTGCCTACGGCGATCACGCGGCACTGATCACCGCGATCAAGACCAAGCTGCTGCCGTTGGGCGATGACATTTCGTTTATTTGCGGCCATGGCCCTGGCTCGACGATCGGCGCGGAGAAGGCAAGCAATCCATTCCTGCGCTGAAGCGCCAATTGACGCTGTACAAGCCCGATGTTCGGGTGCCAGGGCGTGCGACGTCACCTTATTTTCTCGATACGATCCGCTGCGCCTTCATTGATGGCGCGCCGACTGTTGAACTCGAAGAAGCCGGGTTGCGCTACTTCGTCAATGCGTTCTGGACCGCCGGTCAACGTCGAAGCCACAGCCTTCACGAGGTCAGCTACCGCGCCTGTTTCAAGGCGCAGCTTCCAGAGTTCTATATCAAGCGCCTGACTGCCCCCGGTGACCGCGTCTACGATCCGTTCTCAGGTCGCGGCACCACTGCCCTTCAGGCCGCCCTGATGGGTCGCGCACCAGCCGCGAACGACATCAACCCGCTCAGCGCAATGCTGTGCGCGCCACGGCTGGATCCGCCACCTGTCGTGGCGGTTCGTGACCGCCTGGAGCAGATTGACTTTTGCCGTGATATCAACGACCCGGCAGCTTCCGACCTGCTGGCTTTCTACCATCCTGAGACGCTACGTCAAATTTCCGCCTTGCGCGCCTGGCTGCTGGAACGCACCAGCACACTGGACCCTGTCGATCGGTGGATCAGAATGGTCGCGATGAATCGGCTGACCGGCCACTCACCGGGGTTTTTTTCAGTGTACACCATGCCGCCGAATCAGGCGGTCTCAGCCGCCTCTCAGCGGAGGATCAACGAAAAGCGCGAGCAGGTTCCGACCGTGCGGAATGTGTCGGCAATTATCCTGAAGAAAACCATCAGTCTGCTCGCCGATGGGCCGCCCGAGCCGCATCCGCCATCAATTTTGATGACGGGTCCGGCGGAGCACACGCCGGGCCTGGCGGACGGTTCGGTCGATCTCCTGGTGACTTCGCCGCCGTTCCTCGACATTGTCGACTACGAGGGCGACAATTGGCTGCGCTGCTGGTTCGCTGGCATCGATCCCACGCACGTTCGGATCGACCGCCACGGCGGGATCTCCTCGTGGGAGGCATTTGTCCGCCGCTCTTTCGTGGAATTCGCCCGTGTCGTCCGCCCAGGCGGGTTCGTCGCGTTCGAGGTGGGGGAGGTTCGAGGCGGCAAGGTGCTGCTGGAACGTCATGTTGCCGCCGCGATCGAGGGTCTGCCGTTCGAACTCCTGGGCGTGATGGTGAACCAGCAGACATTCACCAAGACCGCAAATTGCTGGGGGGTGAACAACAACCGCGGTGGCACCAACACGAACCGGATCGTCATGGCGGTCCGTCGGTAGCCATTCAGCACCTGAGCGGGTCGGGTTGTCGGGCCAATGTTTGCAGTCACCCTGAAGATGCGCTACTTGCGAAACGCCGGCATCACAGCCTCGGCTACCCATTTGAATTGGTCCAGCATCATGGCCTGTGGCGTTCCCATGGGCGTGCTCAGATTGATGTGCTCCATGCCCGGGTAACGCCTCTCCAACTCCTTCAGGTAGGCCACCAGCTCCTCGGGTGTGCCGGCAAACCAGGCTCCGGTCTTCATGTAGTCTTCCAGCTTCGGCACGCCCGCCTCATACCAGCCACCCCGCTTGCCGATCGCCTCCACCTGCGGCGGCGTGGCGCCCGGCAGAAAGCCCAGTGGCGCGAACATCTTGGCATGTTCCTCATACAGCGGGCGCAGCGCCGCCACGGCTTTTTCCTTGTTGTCCGCCAAGTGGAAAAACACCCCCACCATCAGGTTTTCGCCCAGCTTCAGGTCTTGCCCGGCGCGCGCCGCTGCATCGCGATAAGCGGTGATCGGACCCTGCTGAAGGGTCGCCGCGCCACCGCCTACGGCGCCCTTGATGCCGTGCTTTACCATGAAATCCAGTCCCCGAGGGCTGGCGCTGACCACCGGTTGCCAACACTCGACGGGCCGGTTGACCGGCCGCGGCACCAGCGTGAGTTCCTTCAACTGGTAGCCGCGGTACGGCACCTCTGGCGGAAGCGTGTAGTATTTTCCGTGATGCGAGAACGACTCGTTGTCGAAAGCTTTGAAGATGAGGTCGACCTGCTCCTCAAACAGTTCGCGATTTGCCTCCTGGTTCAGCATCGGCGCGCCAAAGGTTTCCACTTCCCGTGTATGATAGCCGCGGCCAACGCCAAAGACGGTGCGTCCCTTGGTCAGAATGTCGGCGACGGCATAATCCTCGGCCAGGCGCAGCGGGTGCCACATCGGCGCGATATTGAAGCCGCAGCCGATCTTCAGTGTCTTGGTCAGGTGCGCCAGATGCACGGCGACCATCAGCAGGTTGGGGATGACCTCGTAACCCTCGTGCTGAAAGTGGTGCTCTGCCAGCCACAGCGTGTCGAAGCCCAGGCCGTCCATGCACTGTGCAACCGCATCGGTCTTGTCGAACACGCTGGCCAAGTCGCTGTTGGAGAACCTGCGCTCGTTCGCCGGGGTCGCGTTCTGGCCGCGGTCCGGCAGGTCGATGTGGCCCGGATAGACGGTGGCGAATTTCGTGATCATGTGCGACTACTCCCCCAACTGACGGTTTCTTCCAGGTCCATGGGACGGGACCTTTATCGCTGTCTTACCAGCCGGTATCTAGCCGGTCGATGTCTGTCCGCCGACTGGCCCGCCCGCTGGCAGCCAAAACGCGGCGGATCCCGATCTTGGCGTGGCGAGCTCCTGGGCTAGACCGTGTCTATTTCGATTTGATCCTAGCGAAATGTTCGTTGCTCTACTGTCTCGTCAATCGGCAGCTTGGGACCGATCCAGACGAAATCCGGGGCACCTGTGCCAGCCGTAGGCTTGTCGGGCTGTCCGGGCCGACCATAGTGGATTAAGCGCTGGCCAATTCTTTACGCGCAGGAGAGAGTGTGACGCGGGACGATATGAAGAATCTTATCGAGTGGCTGCATCGCTTGTGGAACACCGGAGATTTTTCGGCAATTCCAAATATTTATGCACCAGAGTTTGTTGCCCATATGCCCAAGGGATGGGTGAACAGCAAGTTCAACGGATTATAGTGGGATTAGGGAAGCCATAGAACGCGTCCGCAATGCCTTTTCCGACTGGACTGAAACCGTCGAGGACATGATCATCGAAGGCGATAGGGTCGTGACACGATATGTATCGACCGGCACGCATGACGGGCCTTTTATCGGTCTGGCTCCCACCGGTAAGCAAATCCGCGTGGACGAGATATCGATCTATCGTTTACGGGACGGCCTAGTTGCAGAGCAGTGGTGCCTAACGGACGATTTGACGCTCACTCGCCAGTTGGGTCGCCTGTAGATTTTGACCAGCACGATTATCACCTGTCTCGTGAGGTGCAGGCGGTCGTTTGAATTCGATTAAGCCATGAGCGGGATCAGCGCAGTCAGTAATCACATCGCAATCTGAATAGTGTCGTAGTCAGCCCGGATACCGGCATCGTCCCGATCGAGCAAGCCAGCCGCCGAAAGGGCTTCGACATCCTCGTGAACCCGCTTGTAGTCCCGCCCAAGTGCACGGGCGAGCGCAAGGACGCTACGCGTCGGGGCGTGGTGGACGTGACGCAACAGCTCCAACCGGTTCGCAGTCATCACACGTGCGAAGGTCTGCCAGTTCTCGAAGGTCAAGTGATGTTCACTGACGTCCTCGGCCGCATCATGCCGCGCGATCGCGTCCATGACACGCCGCTCGGTATCGGCAAAGCTGCCTCCAACGTGAACGCGCAGGTTACTCATATGCTAGTTCCCTTCATTATCTCGACCTCTCTGCGAAAGTCCCGCAGCAGTTGTGCGATCGACACGAACACGTAGGGCGTCTCAATGCGGAGCCGATGCATATGGTCTCCTTTGCCGCGCTCGTTCGAATCCAATCAGCCGTTGGCCTGAACGGCCGAAGAAAACGCTGTACCTTGTAACAATGAGTCGCCGAGGGTACCGGCTTCGGAACGGACCAGATACGGACCTCGACGATCGACCCATCTGCGAACACCGTCTTGTCGCTCAGAACCAGCCGCGCCCTCACAAGTGAACTATGTCTTAATGGCCATATGGCGGTCAAGTCCTTTTCGAAGAGGTACAGGTTTTGGCTGGCTCAACGATAGCTTCGCAAGGTCGGATGCCTTCTCTTGCGCTTTCCGGGAACGGGCCGGCGCTGGACCACCAGAACGGGCGAACCACCAAGCATCTTTACGACGCGAACCTATATGGCCTGCTGGGGGCGCGGCGGGCGATCCAGGGCAGCTCAAATTCACGCCAGCCCATTCCTACAGTGGTTCGGTATCCAGCGCATACCCCGCCGTGCGCACCGTGCGCACCACATCCAGTTCATTGCCGCCGTTGATCGACTTGCGCAGGCGCCGGATATGAACATCCACCGTGCGCGGCTCGACATGGATGTCCGGGCCCCAGACCGCATCCAGCAACTCCTCGCGAGAAAACACCCGCCGCGGATGCTGCATGAAGAATTCCAGCAAGCGAAACTCGGTGGGGCCTAGATGCACACGGCGTTCATTGCGGGTAACCCGGTGCGATGCCAGATCCATTTCGATATCGTGGAATGCCAGCAGTCCCTTCACCGGCACGGCATTGGAACGGCGGAGCAGCGCGCGCATCCGCGCCAGCAGCGCCTCGATATTGAACGGCTTGGTGATGTAGTCGTCGGCGCCGGTGTTCAGCCCGCGCACCGCGTCCTGATCCTCGGTCCGCGCGGTCACCATGATCACCGGCAGGTCGCGGGTCGCGGCGCGCCGGCGGATCTGGCGGCAGACCTCGATGCCGGACATGATCGGCAGCATCCAGTCAAGCAGCACGAGGTCCGGCTGCGCCTCGGCGATGCGGGTCAGCGCTTCCTGCCCGTCCGCCGCCTCATCGACGCGAAAGCCCTGCTTCTCCAGGTTGTATCGCAACATGGTGGCAAGCGAAGCCTCATCTTCCACCACTAGAACCAGCGGCTTGGGCAGGCTGGAAAGAGCGTCAAGCATCATTGCCTCGCGATTATTCTTTCGAACGGACAACAGCATAGGCTGAGGTGTCACCCTTGGGCCTGGTATCGGGCAGCACCTCGCCGACCACGGCGTAATAGACAGTCTCCGCGATGTTCGTCGCGTGGTCGCCGATACGCTCCAAATTTTTGGCGATAAACAGCAAATGGGTGCACGGCGTGATGTTGCGCGGATCTTCCATCATGTAAGTGATCAGTTCGCGGAACAGCGCGTTGTAGATGTCGTCCACCACGCGATCGGATCGCCACACCTCGATCGCCTTGTCGGTGTCGCTGGCGCCCAGCGCATCGATGATCGACTTCAACTGTTCCTGCACCATGTGCGCCATATGGGCTAGGCCAGCCATTGAGTAGGGCAGGGTGTATTGCCCGAGCACGATGCTGCGCTTGGCCACATTGGCGGCGTAGTCGCCGATACGCTCCAGATCGCCGGTGATCTTCAGGCCAGCAACGATCCGCCGCAGATCGCCCGCCATCGGCTGACGCAAGGCCAGCATGCGGATCACGAATTGCTCGATCTCGCGTTCCAGCGCATCGACCTTGGGGTCTTCTTCCACCACCCGGGTCGCGGCGACCGCGTCCCGGCTCATGATCGCCTCGGCTGCCAGCGCGACCTGGCTCTCCACGATGCCGCCCATTTCGGTCAGCATGTCACGCAGCCGCTTCAGATCGTTATCGTAACTTTTAACCAAATGTTCGGTGGCTCCGGACATAGTGATGGCCTCTTGTTGCTTAGCCGAACCGGCCGGTGACGTATTCTTGCGTGCGCTTTTGCTTGGGAGCGGTAAAGATCTGCGCCGCGGGCGCGCATTCCACCATCTCACCCAGGTAGAAGAAGGCGACCTGATCGGCGCAGCGAGCGGCCTGCTGCATGTTGTGGGTGACGATGGCGATGGTGAAATCGTGCTTCAATTCGTCGATCAGCTCCTCGACTTTCAGGGTGCTGATCGGGTCCAATGCACTGGTTGGCTCGTCTAGCAGGATCACGTCGGGTCGGACCGCGATGGTGCGCGCGATACAAAGGCGCTGTTGCTGGCCGCCTGAGAGGCCCATCGCCGAGCTGCGCAGACGGTCCTTCACCTCGCCCCACAACGCGGCCCGCGTCAACGACCATTCCACCCGCTCATCCATCGCCGCTTTCGACAGTCGCTCATGAAGCTTCACACCAAAGGCAATATTGTCAAAAACCGTCATCGGAAACGGGGTTGGCTTCTGGAACACCATGCCGATACGAGCCCGTAATGCATTCACATCCACTTTCGGGTCAATGATATTCATATTGTCCATCATGACCTGTCCGCTCGCACGCTGGCCGGGATAAAGGTCGTACATCCGGTTCAGCACCCGCAACAGGGTGGATTTGCCGCAGCCCGAGGGGCCAATCATGCCGGTGACCTGACGCTCCGGCAGATCGAGCTTGATCTCTTTTAGCGCTCGATTGGTGCCGTAGAAAAAGTCCAGCTTGCGGATGGCGATCCGCGCCGGGCTTTTTGTCATGGTGGCGTGGCTCTGCACGCTGCCGAAGCCGCCAGGCTTGCCGTGGCTTGAAGTGGTCGTCGCACCCATTTTCACCTCCTTCGCCAGGTCAGTTGCTTCGGCGCAGCAGCAGACGGGCAACGATGTTGATTGCAAGTACGCCCAGCGTAATCAGCAACGCGCCAACCCAGGCAAGCTGCACCCAGTCCTCGAATGCCGATCCAGCATATTGGTAGATCGTCACCGGCAGACTGGCCATCGGCTGCGCCAAACTTAGCGACCAGTTCAGGTTGCCCAGGCTGGTGAACAGCAGTGGTGCCGTCTCCCCGGCGATGCGCGCAATGGCCAGCAGGATGCCGGTGGTGATACCCTGCCTGGCCGCGCGGTAGCAGACCAGTACGATCATCTTCCACTTCGGCGCACCAAGACCGATGGTCGCCTCGCGCAGTGACGGCGGAATCAGGCCCAGCATATCCTCGGTGGTGCGCACGACGATGGGAATCACGATCACCGACAGAGCTAGGCAACCAGCGACGCCGGAAAATCCGCCGAACGGCTCGACCAGAAGCTGGTAGATAAACAAACCGATCAGGATGGACGGGGCCGACAGCAATACGTCGGAGACGAAGCGCACCGCGTTGGCCAGCAGCGACCCGCGGCCGTACTCGGACAGATAGGTGCCGACCAGCAGGCCGATCGGTGTGCCGATCACTGTACCAATGACGGTCTGGATCAGGCTGCCGACGATGGCATTGAGCAGCCCGCCGTTGGAGCCCGGAGGCCTGGTCTCATTGGTAAAGACCGTTGGCGCCAGGCCGGGAAGGCCACGCCACAGCAGCGTCGCCAGGATCGAGGTGAGCAGCAGCAACCCAATGATGGTGGCGGCGACACAAGCCAGTTTGACCAGGTTGCTGGTGCGATGACGCCGCCGGCCGAGGACCCGGGCGACCTGCGGATCTTTGACGGCGCCGGAGAGGCCGCGGCCAGCTGCTTGTGCTCGCGCTCACGTCACACCTTCAGCCGCGGCCGCAGCAGCATGCGGGAGACTGCCAGCACGATGAACGAGATGACGAACAGAATGAACCCCAACGCCAGCAATGAGGCCAGTTTCAGGCTGCCGGTCGGGCTCTCCGGGAACTCCAGTGCGACGAGCGAGGCGATGGTGTTGCCAGCGGAGAAAATATTGGGGGAGATGCGGTTGGCGTTACCGATCACGAAGGTCACCGCCATAGTCTCGCCCAGCGCTCGTCCAAGGCCGAGCATGATGCCGCCGACGACAGAGACCCGCGTATAGGGTAGGACGATTGAGCGCATCACCTCCCAGGTGGTGCAACCAACCCCATAAGCGGATTCCTTGTACACGGGAGGCACGGTTTCGAACACGTCACGCATGGTAGCGGCGATAAACGGGATCACCATCACCGCCAGGATCAGCGCGGCGGTGAAGATACCGGTGCCGAACGGCGGGCCAGCGAAGAGGTCCTGCAGCAGCGGGATACCGTCGAAGGTGTCGATCAGGCTTGGCTCGATGTACTGCGACATAATTGGCACGACGACAAAGAAGCCCCACATGCCGTAGATGATCGATGGCACCGCGGCGAGCAGTTCGACCGCGGTGCCGATCGGACCGCGTAGCCAGGACGGCGCCAATTCCGTCAAGAAGAAGGCGATGCCGAAAGCCAGTGGCGTCGCCAGGATCAGCGCCAGAAACGAGGTGATCAGCGTGCCATAAACCGAGACGCCGGCGCCGAAGACCTCGCGCACCGGGTTCCAACTGGCTGAGAACAGGAACCCTAGACCGAAGCGGCGGAACGCCGGCAACCCTCCGATGAACAGCGATAGGATCAGGCTGCCCAGCAGCAGCAGGACAAGAATGCCCGCCGAGCGCGTAAGAGCCTCAAAGAGAGTATCACCGAGGCGAGTGCTCCGCCTGGATACGTTGGTTGTCCGAAGCGCGACCGCTTGCTGCAAAATACTGACGTCCTTGTTTAAAGAGGTGGTCGCGTGGCGGACAACCCCACCCCAAAAGGCACCAGGCAGCCTCACATGCTGCCGGGAACGCTCTTTTTCCACTCGCTGCGGATCGCGTCCTGCACGCTGGCCGGCAGCGGAATGTAAAGCAGGCTTCTGGCGAGGTCGTTGCCATTGCTAAAGCCCCAGTTGAAGAACTTCTTCACCGCGGCGCTCTGGGCGGGATCCTTCGGATCGGTCGGCAACAGGACGAAGGTTGCGGATGCAATTGGCCAACTGGCGTCGCCCGGCTGATCGTTGAGGTTGATGGCGAAGTTCTGCACCTTCGACCAATTGGCACTGGCCGCCGCCGCCTCGAATGCTCCCATCGTCGGCGCCACGAACTTACCCGCCTTGTTGCGCAGTAACACCGTTGTCAGGTTGTTCTGCTCGACATAGGCGCTTTCATCGTAACCGATACCGCCTGGGATCTGGCGCACCGTGCCAGCGACGCCATCGCTGCCCTTGGCACCAGCGCCCACCGGCCAGCTCACGCTGGTGGAGGAACCGACCTGGCTCTTCCAGTCAGGGCTCTGCATGCTTAGGTAGTCAGTGAACACAAAGGTGGTACCGGAGCCATCAGCCCGGTGCACCGTCGCGATCGCCAGGCTCGGCAGCTTCATGCCCGGGTTGAGCGCAGCAATAGCCTTATCGTTCCACTTGGTGATATTGCCTAGATAGATATCGGCGATAACCGGTCCTGTGAGCTTCAGTTCGTTCGGTTTAACTCCTGGAAGATTGACGATAATATCCACACCGCCGATTACAGTCGGAAACTGCATAAGCTTGTGCGCGGCAAGCTGATCCGCGGCAACCGGCATGTCCGAGGCGCCGAAATCAACGGTGCGGTTGTTGATCTGGTTGATGCCCGCACCCGAGCCGATCGCCTGGTAGTTGAGCTTGACGCCGGTCGCGCTGCTGGAGGCGTCCCCCCATTTGGCATAAATTGGCGCGGCAAACGTCGATCCGGCACCGGTGATCTGCTGAGCCTGGGCGGTGTTCGGCAGTAGGGCTACGACAACTCCGGCCAGGCCAAAGGCCAGGGCCGCTACGGCGAACTTCATCATGCGATCTCCTCGGGAACGACGCGCCGCGGCGCGATCGGACCCTAGGCAGGTGCCATGACGTGAATATTGCAGTTAGATGAAGCTTAAATGACAGCGAGGGAGCCTCTCGGACCGAGCTCACGCCGCCGACGGAAAATTTAACAACACCGGCACCAAGGTGCGAAACTGGTATACCTGCTTGCAGGCCTCTATCTCGCCACGCATCATCTGCGTCATGTCAATTCGCATCCAGGTTCGTCGTCTGCCTCATGCCGAGGGACTGCCTTTGCCATCCTATGCCAGCCCAGGTGCCGCGGGCATGGACTTGGTGGCAGCGGTTGAAACGCCCGTCACGATCGGCCCGGGTGAGCGTGCGCTGATCCCTACAGGTCTCACCATCGCGCTGCCTCCGGGCCACGAGCTGCAAATCCGCCCCCGCTCCGGTCTCGCGCTGCGGCACGGCGTCACCTTGCCCAACAGCCCCGGGACAATCGATGAGGATTATCGCGGCGAAATTCAGGTAATCGTCCTGAATACCGGCAAAGCGGCGTTTGTCGTTGAACGCGGTGCGCGCATTGCGCAGGCCGTTCTAGCCCCGGTCAGCAAAGCGGCATGGGAGGTCGTAACGGTGCTCGACGTGACGCACCGCGACATTGGCGGCTTTGGCAGCACCGGCAGCAAGGTGGTCTAATGTCCTGCCCTTTGCGTCCGCCGCATCGTGCCGCGGACGCAAGGGATTAGCAGACGCCGGCTGAAAACTCAGCAAGAAAGATCCTCGCAAAGCTTACCACCGGCGGCTAAGCTGGCTCACGTTTTCGTGAGAACAAAACGATGTGGATTCGCACCTGTTTGTGTATGTTAAGGAAATCGGACTTTCAAGAAGTGCGGTTTCGTCACGACAAGGCACCCGGTGATGCTGAGCCACATAGCCGATCCAGAGTTCAACAGGTTGGTCGCCTTGGACACACCGCCGCAGTCAGAAGCGGCGCCTCCGGTCGTGGCTTTGCTAGACGATGGCGACCGGCAAACTCCAGCCAGGGCAATCGGTCTCGCCGCGCTGTTGTCCTTGCCTTTTTGGGCGCTTATTGCCGTTGCAATCTATTTCGTAGTCTGACCCACGCGTCGAATTTCATCACTGCCCTACGTCACAATAGATCGACGGGACCTGCAGCGGACGGACCAGCGATGGCATCGTTCGATTGCAGTCTACAGCATTTGATCGCGCCAGCGACCTGTATCGCACCGCCGTTTTGAACCGTGACATGTGATCGGCGATGCCGATCACAGATCCGAAACCGGCCCGATCCGCCAATACATGACCCATGGCAGGTAACAAAATTGTTTTCCTATCGTATCTTATATCTTCCAGCGGCATAAAGCTGGTTGACCACATCCCCGGAGGTGCTGTCTTGGCTCCAATGCGTCAGAAATTGTTCCTGGCCACAACTCTCCTGCTCGGCCTGCTGACCTTCGCCCAAGCCGCGCAGGCACAGGTGCGAGACCGGTTCTTCCTGTCCAGCGACGGCGTTCGGTTGCACTATCTGGAAGCTGGACCCTCAACGTCACACACACTGGTTTTTGTTCCCGGCTGGACGATGCCCGCCTGGATCTGGGCGCCGCAGATCGAAGCGTTCGCGCATTACTACCACGTGGTGGCGTTCGACCCGCGTGGCCAAGGCGACTCCGGGGTCCCGGCTGACGGCTACGAACCGGTCCGTCGCGGCAAGGACATCGGCGAACTGATCGCCCACCTGGATCCGGTGCCGGTCGTGATCGTCGCCTGGTCATTGGGCGTGCTTGATACGCTTGCATGGATCCACGCCTTGGGCCACAAGGCAGATAACCGCCTGCTCGCTGGCCTGGTATTGGTGGACAATTCGGTCGGCGAGGACCCGCCGCCGCAAATCCTTCCAGTGCCGCCTCGCATCGGACCGCTACCTTCCCACTCTCAGGCGATGTACCGATTTGTCCGCGCTCTGTTTCATCGCATGCCCGATGCGGCGTATCTGGAGCGACTGACCGAGGCATGCCTGCGAACCCCGGAAGCCGCCAGCCGCTCCCTGCTGGCCTATCCGGTTCCACGATCTTATTGGAAAGATGCAATCTATGCGACCCAGGTACCAGTGCTCTACGTGGTACGCCCACGCTGGGTCGCTCAGGGGCAAAACCTGGTGAGGAGTCGGCCTGATACCGAAATGGAAGTGTTTAATGACGCTGGCCATGCGCTGTTCATCGACCAGGCTGCGCGGTTCAATCGCCTGATGGACAGCTTCCTGCATCGGCGGGTCTGGCCGTGAACCTGATCGCACTGTTCCTCGTCTCGCTGGCGGCTGTCGGGTACGAGACAGCGCTGACGCGGTATTTCGCCGTCGCGAAATGGTCGGAATATGGCTACTGGGTGATTTCAATCGTCATGGTCGGTTTCGCCCTCAGCGGCGTGATCCTGGCGCTGTGGCGGGATCTACTTGTTCGCAACAGCAGGCATGTGATGGCTGCACTACCGGCCCTACTGGTAACCAGCGCCGCGGCCGGCTACTATTTTACGACAATTAATCCGTTCAACCCACTGCTATTGCAGAATCCTGCAACTTGGCAGTCGCAGCTCTGGAACATCGCCGGCTACTATGTTGCCCTGCTGCCGTTCTTTTTCCTGGCTGGCCTCTTCATCAGCCTCAGCTTTGTTCGCTATGCCGATCGCATCGGTCTGGTTTACGCCTTCGACCTGACCGGCGCTGGCGCCGGCGCCGCCGCGGTTCTGGCGGCGATGTATTTCGTTCATGCATTCACCCTGGTGCCGCTGCTGCTGGTGCCGCTGGCGCTCAGCGCGGTCTTCGCCGGCGATTCATATCGAGGCCGAGCGATACTTGCGGCACTATTGGCACTTGGTGCAGCCGAGGCTGTGCTGGTGCTGGATAACCAGGCCGCCTACAATGATTTCAAGGCGATCTACGCGCCGCTTCACACGCCCGATGCGAAACTTGTCGCTTCGGTAACGTCGCCACGCGGTGACTATGTCCTGCTGGACGACTTCACGGAGCGGGTCGACACTGATATCTCGAATAATGCCGGGATGCTGGGCGTGGAGGGTCCACCGCGGACCTACGGCCTGTATCGCGACGGCAACCGGATCGCCGCCCTGCCGACGGAGCGCACGTTGGACACCGGCTACGCTGGTGCGGCACTTGACGCATTGCCCTACATCTTATTGCCGCATGCCAGAACCTTGCTGGCCGGCGCTTCGGGCGGATTCCGCGTCGCCGAGGTCGTGCGGCTTGGCGCCGCCAAGGTTCGTGTGCTGGAGTCGGAGCCGGTGCTGTTCCAAGCGCTGCGCAACGGCCTTGGACCGGCGCCGCCCGTGGCTGCGGCGACCGGCGTCCATATCACCGATGCGGGTCCGCTCGCTGGCCTGCAACGCGGCGCCTTCGATGTCGTGGACCTGTCCGCCGACTTGCTGGACACGGCGGACATCAACGCCAGCGCTTTCACGCAGGAGGCGATCGTCGGCTATCTTGCCGCTTTGGCACCCGGCGGCATGGTGTCGATCCCGGTTTCCATACGCGATTTCCCGGTCTACGCGCTGCGCATGCTGGCGACGGTTCGCGCCGCCTTGCGCAGCACCGGCATCGATGACCCGACCCGCCACGTCATGGTCTATCGCTCCGCCTGGAACGTCCGCATCCTGATTTCGCCGAGCGGTTGGAGCACGGCGCAAATCGCCATCGCCCGCAAGTTCGCCGACGACCGCTCGTTCGACATGACTTGGTATCCCGGCATGGACGTCACTGCCGCCCGAACCAGCATTTACAATGACCTGCCAGCCGTTTCCTTCGACAAAGGTGAGGTCGAGGCGTCCGGTCCCGATGATGCGATCGCCGACGAGGCGGAAGCCGTTCTGTCCGGTCGCGAATCACCGTCGCGGGAGCAGTTCAACCTGTCTCCGATTACGCTCGACAAGCCGTTCTTCTATGCCGTGCTGCGGCTGGATCGGATCGGCACCATCTTGAAGCGGTTGGAAATCCTGCCGCAGGCGGAGGTCGGCGCGCTGGTCAACCTCGCTGTTCTGGCGCAAGCCGTGGTCATCGCGGTTCTCGTGCTGCTGGTGCCGCTCGCGGCGCCAAATCGGGTGCGGGCGCCACAAGCTGGACTGCTGCGCGCGGTTATCTACTTTCCGGTTCTGGCGCTGGGCTTCCTGTTCATCGAGATTTACCTGATCGAGAAGGCCAGCTTCTGGTTGACCGACCGCACCAGCGGTTTTGCCCTTGTGCTGACCGGAATGTTGGTGTTCTCCGGTCTCGGCAGCCTGATCAGCGGCTGGTTTGCCGGCGCGCCACGGCAGGGGATCGCATTGGCGGCCGGCATCATCGTGGCCTGGTGCATCGCCGGGTCTCTCTACCTGGAGCCGCTGGTCCTCGCCACGCTGGATTGGCCGTATGTCACCCGAACCTGCCTCATGCTTGTTGTCATCGCGCCAGTTTCCGTCGCACTGGGCCTGCCGTTCCCGCTGGGGCTCAGCAGAGCCGGAACTGGTGGCTTTCTGCCGTGGGCCTGGGGATTGAACGGCGCCTTCTCCGTGGTGGCGACGCCGTTGGCCAACCTGATCGCGCGCGAAGCCGGCTTCAGCCGGGTTCTGTTGTGTTCGGCGATCCTGTATGGCATCGCCCTGGTTACATTTCCCGCAATGAGGAAACGCTCCGCTTGGCACGATATTCCCGCACCATCACCCGCCGCGGAGTGATCTCTGCCGTCGGGTCTGCCGCCGCCTTGGCGGTGGTTCGTCCCGGCGCGGCGGCACCGGCCTGGACCCGCACGGCGTACGAACAGGCGATGCGGGCGTCCGGCCGTCCGGTCAGCCTGACCGACGCCCAGTTCAACGCGATTCAAAAGCGCAAGCCGGCAGCGATCACCCGCATCGAAAGCTACCTAAAGGAGCGGCTCGGCGCGGCGGACCCGGCGGTGATGGCAGCCTTTCAGGCGGTTCCCCGTGAGTATTTCCACTACGACTACCCGGAGCATCGGGCGACCCCAGGCGATGCCTATGAGGATACGCCAAAGCCGTGGGCACTGGGCTACGGCTCCGCGCTGTCGGATTATCTGGGTCAAGCGTACATGACCCAGATCGCCAAGCCCACCGCCAACGAGGTAACCCTGGAGGTTGGCACCGGTAGCGGCTTTCAGAGCAGCCTGCTGTCGCGCATCGTCAAGACCGCCTACTCGATCGAGATCATCGAGCCACTCGGCCGAGCGGTCGGGCGCATTTTCACCCCCCTCGGCTACGACAATGTGCACACGCGGGTGGGCGACGGCTATTACGGCTGGCCCGAGGTGAAAGGCGGCTTCGACATCATCATCGTCACCTGTGCGGCGACCTTCGCACCGCCCGATTTGTTCAAGCAGCTCAAGCCCGGCGGGCGGTTGATCATCCCGATTGGCCAGCCGTTCAAGCGTGGCCAGGTGCTCTACATCTATACCAAGGACAGCGAGGGCAAGATCCACTCGCGCCGGGATATTGGTGTATTCTTCATCCCGATGACCGGGGCGATCCAGAAGACCCAGCCCGTGCGGCCTGAAACGGTGTCCGAGCAACGCCCCGCAACGGAAAAAGCGGCACCGGACGACGAAGCCAAGGTCAAGCCCGGGACGGAATGAAAGCGGTAGCCGCTGATTGCGGTGATTGACAATGACTTGAATGGCCTCGGTGGCGCGTGAACGACAGGGAGGATCTGGGCCAGCAGCTCGGGCGCGTGACGCTTGATCACGCCGTTGGCCAGGGGTCAGGCCAGCGGGGTCCTGCTGAACCGCGCGTAGATCGAAGGTGCGCCGAAGAAATACCAGATCGCCAGCCCAACGTCACAGATTGCGCAGCCAATCGATGAATCCGGCAGAAAAGGAACAATCGGGTTGCCGTAGAGGTGATGCACGACATCCCACATCATGTGCAGTAACCAGGCGACGCCGATGCACCAGTAGTATCTCAGTCCGAAATACGCCAGGCAGGTGATGACCGCGCAGAAGGCAAATTCCCATATACCCAGGCCGCCGTTCAGATAGGCGGCGCCTGCGCCGGCAACCAAGATGGCGCTGAAGTTGCGCCGACCCGGCTCCTTGAACAAAGAGCAGCCGGCGATGACGAACACAGCCACGACCAGCGGCGAGATCATCTGCGGGACGCTGAGCGGCATCATCCCACGTCCCGAAGCATTTTCTCGATCGAGCTCAGCCGGACCCTGAGATCGGCCAGTTCCGCCTTGGCGGCCGTCAGCGACAGGGCCATTGCCGACTGAGCTTCAGCCGCCTTCTCCGCCAACAGCCGGAATGCGTTGTCGCTGGCGACTTGCTTTCGCGACTGCCGTCCGCCGGACATGTATTTCATGCCGAACACCAGCAGAATGGTCGCCAGGACGAGGACCATTGGAAGCAGGAAGTTGTGATGCTGTTCGATCATGGTTCTACCCCGGATCTGCTGGACTTCTATTGGGCATCGTCAGGGACCGCGCGGCCTCGGCGATGACTAACGGTGAGATCTCGTAGAAAAACTCCGTCACCTCAAAATAATTGAGTGCCTTGCTGTCGTTCGACAGTTCAACCCGGCTGCGGACCAGCCCAGCTTCCTGCAGCCGTTGCAGATGCAGGTGCAGGAGAGGCCGGCTTAGCCCGACGTCACGCGCGAGCTGGCTGACGTAGTTGCGGCCGGCTGATTGCAGCGAGGCTATAATGCGAAGGCGATGCGCGTTCGCCAGCGCTCCTAGCACGGTCAGCAGGTGATCGCCCGTCATGCGTGGCCATATATGTTATCATCATGACATCTGCAAGATTTTCCTGACATATGCCGGTTAAGCTCTACTCAGACTGAACCTATCCGGTACTGCACGTGGTTGCAGGAATGAGGGCTGACACCCGCTGCCGCCCACATTGACCCACAAGCCTTTGGGGATGCCGACCAGAAGGGGCGTCAGCAATGCATCATTGAACGGCGAGCGAACGGCGGACCGCGTTCGGCAGGTCAGACCGCTTTGGCCAGTCGTATCCCACTGGCGTCGAAGCTGGCAAACAACACCGCCTGCTGTGCCTCGGTCAGCTTCAGGTGCGGCGGGCGGGTGTTGTGCCACTGCACATCGCCCGTATTGCGCGCCACCAGCGCCTTCAGGCCGGGGATCAGCGGCACCGAGATCACCGCCCTGCGGGTCGCCGACAGGATCTCCTGCGCGGCGGCGCCGGCGGCGGTATTCCAGCCAGCGTAGACCTGTGCGCCGATCGTGCAGTTCACGTTGGACGCGGCGGTGATGCAGCCGGCGCTGCCCTTGTCCAACAGCGGCTTCAGCAGCGAGTCGTCGCCGGCGTAGACCTCGAAGCCATCGCGGGCGAAGGCGTCCACATAGGCCAGCCCGTTCTCATAACTGCCGCTGCTGTCCTTGAGCCCCTGCACCTTACCGGGATTGGCCGACCGCAGCCGATCGATGAATGGCACGGTGAATGGCACAGCCGATTGCTGCGGGAAGTTGTACAGGTAGATCTTGATATCGCCCGCCACCCGCTGGATGACTTCGTTGAAATAGGCGAGAAGTCCGTCTTCTGATGGGTTCTTGTAGTAGAATGGCGGCAGCAGCAGCGCACCGGGGCAACCCAGCGCCTCGGCTGCGCGGGTCAGCATGACGGTGTCGGTGATCGCGGGGGTGCCGGTGCCCGGCATCATCCTGGCCGCCGGAATGCCGCGCGCGACCAAGCCTTCCAACACTGCGATACGCTCGCTGATGCCAAGGCTGTTAGCTTCACCCGTAGTACCCAGCACGCCCAGGCCGTTGCAGCCGTTGGCCAGCAGCCAGCGGCAGTGGCCGGCCATGCGGTCAAGGTCGACCGATAGATCCGCGTTCATCGGCGTCAACACCGCTGCATTCACCCCGCCGTATAAGGCATTTTCAAATCGTTGGCCGCGGCTTGATGCGGAGGTTTCGGTCATTCTTCATCCTCATGCGGTTTCGCATGTCCCGTCGGGTTATCCGGTCGCCGCGTCCGCGGTGCTTTGCCGGGCCAATCCACGATGTGGTGCTCGAGGCTGCCGGCCCGCCGTTCGCTGACCGCCCGCCCGCGAACCGACACGCCGGCCTGATGCACCGTTTCAGGATCGCCGGAGACCAACGGATGCCACCATGCCAGGTCGAGGCCGTCTCGCAGCCGACGGTAAGCGCAAGACGGCGGTAGCCAGTCGATCTCCTTCAAGGCCTGTGGTGTCAGGCCGACGCAATCCGGCACACGGCGCTGCCGTCTGGGATAGTCGCTGCAACGGCAGGAACTCCAGGTCGAGCAAGCGGCAGGCGACGTTGGTGAAGGACAGCGCGTTGGTATTGTCGTCGCGCAGCTTGTGCAGGCAGCAGCGCCCGCAACCGTCGCAGAGGGATTCCCATTCATCCCGGGTCATCTCCTCCAGGCGCTTTGTCTTCCAGAACGGGCTGTCGGTATCCATGCCATTGAAGACTAGAGCATGATCGGCGCTGGTAGAAGCGACCCTGTAGGGGATTTGCGCCAAGGATGGCCACTTGAGGTGATCAATTGCTGTCGTGCTGGGTTATTTCCGCTGCCGTCAATCCGGCGGACGGACCCAGCGAGGCTCCCGTCGGACCATTTTGCTATCGCGCGGGCGGCGTAAGCGTCTGTTGCTGGATCGGACCACGGCCGGCGTCCCCGGGCGATGGGGCCACAGTCCCTTGGGTCGGCGGCGGCAGGCGGTATGGCTGGTTCGGCGGCGACTGGTTGGGCTGCCCAGCTGGTGGCTGGTACGCCGGCGCGTAGCCCGGAGGTTGCTGCGCCGGCACGGCGGTTCGCACTGTACCGGACGGTGAGCCAAGCCGCGTCAGCACATCCCGCAGCGGATCCGCGCCTGGATTACCACCCTGCATCTGAATGACGAGTTGCCGGCCGGCGAAGGACTGACCGTAGTAGGCCTTGTTCCAACCTGTGTCGGCGGACATTATGCTGCCTTCCAGCGCCACTCCGCCGAACAACCCGCGTGACGCCGCAAACGCCACGATATCCGCGCCCACCGCCGTCGTGGTGGCTCCCTGAACGCTGGCGCCGATTGTCGCCACCGCGATCGAGACGTTGGCGCCCAGCTTGAGCTGACTGTCTAGCACGGCATTCAGTCCCTTTTCGGTCAAGATCATCATCATCAGCTGGCTGTCCTGGATGCCGAACTGAAAGCCGAAGCTGCCGCTGCCGATGGTGTAGAATGCGGGATAGGACCAGGTTCCATTGCCGGCGCGGCCTAACAGGACACAGCTTCCGCCCTCGCCACCAAAGAAGAATCCCGCCTTGAAGATGCGCGGGCAGATCATGACGCCCTTGGCCCGCCGCAGCAGGGTCTGCGGATCCTTCGACACCGTCTGGCCTACGATTTCCTGCACGGTCAGCGTGGCTCGATCCACCAGGATCTGCTGCTCGCCTTGCGCATTCGTGCCGCAGCTCGTCTGCGGCAACACCAGCAGGGCGAGCGCAAGTGCCGCCAGAAATCGGATCATTCCACGGATCTCCTGCTTTCTACGGCTGCCTGATAGCCGCCGTGTCCGAGTTCGGGGAAGTGATACGAGCGGAAACCGGGCGCTTGAAGAGCAAGTTGCTGGGTCGGTCGTGTGGCCGGTGATTTGCCTTATCGCTGGCGCGGCGGAATATTGCGCCCGATCATGGTCTTGCGAGCAAGCCGGGAAGGATGCGCGGATGATGGATGGACTGGCGAAACAGCGGCTTGGCCGTCGCGGCGTGGCGGTTGCAATAGGCTTGTTGCCGACGTTGGCACTGATCGGTTCGGCCCGGGCACAGTCATCCGCGGAAAGCACATTCGATCGAATCCGCCGCACCAAGGCGCTGCGCATCGCCGCTCTGCCCGGAGAGCTGCCGTATTTCCAAAAGGATCTGGCAAGCGGCGAGTGGTCGGGCGCCTGCATCGAAATGGCGAAGGACATCGCGAAGGTGTTCGATTCCGGGCTGGAATACCACAAATCGACCTATGGCAATTCGGTGCTGGACCTGCAGTCCAACAAGGTGGATCTCGCCTTCGCGCTCAATCCCACACCTGCGCGGGCGCTTTCGATCGCGTTCAGCCGGCCGATGATCATTCATCCGTTCGGTTGTTTAGCGAGACACTCCCTCGCGCCGAAGACCTGGGACGATCTGAACAAGCCCGAGCTGACAATCGTCTTCGATATCGGCTCACTGCACGAGACGGCGGCACGCCGCTATTGCGCGAAAGCACAGCTTGTCGGCTTCAAGACGCGGGACGAATGCACATTGGCGCTGCAGTCGGGCCGCGCCGATGCACACATCCAGGCGGCCCTTCTTGGCTTGTCCACGGTTGGCAAGAACCCGTCTTTGGGCCCGTATTATCTGCTGACCAATCCGACCGTCGCCCTGCCAAGCTGTCTGGGACTGCAGCGGGAGCCTGATACACGGTTCCGCGAAGTGATCGACGCCTGGCTGGACATGAACCGGGGCACCGGCCAGATCCGCGAGTGGATGCTGGATGGACTGGCAAAATTCGGCGTCACCCGCGACCAGGTTCCAGCCAGCTTAACGTTTTAAATCGGCAACAATGGCCTGAGCGCCCGTTTCAGAATGCGCTATGGTGAGTCGGCTGGCGTGGCTTTCGAGAACCGGCGCGGAGCGGCCGAGTGGCCGTGAGCACCGGAAGCGCAAAAAGCCGCGTCAGATGGCCGCCATAGTAGCATTCTCAAACGGGCACTGAGCATCGGGAAAGGTCCCACATGCATTACCAGTGGGATTTCGTCTTCCTTCTGCGCTATGCGCCGCTGTTCTGGCGCGGCGTGCTGGTCACCTTGGGCTACACGGCCGCAACCATTCTGCTTGGGCTGATTATCGGGCTCTCGGTCGGCCTCGGCCGCCTGTCACGCTCCCGCCTGCTGAACATTCCGCTGGTCGCCTTCATCGAGGCGTTTCGCTGTACGCCGCTGCTGGTGCAGCTCGTCTGGTTCTACTATGCGCTGCCGGTGATCCTGGGCATCCAGATCCCCGCAACGGTCGCCGCGGTGGCAACGCTATCCTGCTACACAGGCGCTTTTTATGCGGAAATTTTCCGCGGCGGCATCATCTCGATTGAGCAGGGCCAATGGGATGCCGCGCGTGCGCTAGGCTTGCGGCGCTGGCCCGTGATGCGGCGGGTGATCCTGCCGCAGGCGATCCGGCGGATGATCCCGCCATTCGTCAACCAGTCGATCACCCAGTTGAAGAACACGTCACTCGTGTCGACCATCGCGGTGCCGGACCTGCTTTACAACGGCACTCTGATCACCGCCGACACCTACCGGCCGCTGGAGGTCTACACGGTGGTGGCACTGATCTATTTCGCCCTGTTGTTCCCCAGTACTTTATTGGCGCAAGCCTATGAGCGGCGGCTCTCTCGGCGGCCGCGGTAGAGGACCGTCACGAACCAATCAAGCCGTTCCTGTTCAAATCGCATTGCAAGAACAGCAGCGCAATCGTGGCGCAGCCGGCGCGTGGGAAAACTCGGCTGCGGTAATCTCATCAGATGATCCGTCTTTGGGAAGGTAAGCCGATAGATCCAAGTTAACGGTGCCGATCCATGATTAGCCTGCTGCATGGCACCATGCTGAACCTGAATTAGCCGATCCGCTGGTTGGGTACGATGTACTCGATGGTCATCGTTGGAGACCGGCATGAAACATTTCGTAAAGCTGATATTCGGCCTCGTGGTCATCGCCGCAGGGGGCATCGGCCTCAATCGCTACTTGGCGGCACCCGCCCCAGCCATGCCGAAGCCGGCACCGCCCGTGCCCGTCGTGACGGCGCCGGTGAAGCAGGGCGATGTGCCGATCATCCTCAGTGGGCTCGGGACGGTGCAGGCGCTGAACTCGGCCATAATCCGGTCGCAGGTGACGGGGCTGCTGCAAAGCGTGGATTTTGTAGAAGGCCAGCAGGTCAAACGCGGCGAACGCCTCGCGCAAGTAGATCCGCGCCCGGAACATGCCAGTCTGGACCAGGCACAAGCACAGCTTGTGCGCGACCAGGCGCATCTGGCCAACGCGCAAACCAATCTCGGCCGCGACCTGCCGTTGCTGAACAAGGGATTTGCCACCGACCAGCAGGTGACCGGCCAGCAATCGCAGATCACGCAGCTGGAGGCCGAAGTCAAGTCGGACCAAGCGGCGGTGGAGAACGCCCAGACGCAACTGAGCTACACCTCCCTCGACGCCCCCTTCGACGGCGTAACCGGGGTCCGCACCCTGGACGTCGGCAATATCATCCATCCAACGGACGCGACCGGGCTCGTGACGGTGACGCAGGTGCAGCCGATCGCCGTGCTGTTCACCCTGCCGGCGGCTGATATTCCGACGGTGCAGGACGCGCTGTCAGCCGGTCCGGTCCAGGCCGTGGCCTACAATCAGGCCGGGAGCAGGCAGCTCGACTCCGGCAAACTGTTGCTGATCAACAATCAGGCCGACCCGACGAGCGGGACCGTGCAGCTCAAGGCGCTATTCCCCAACCTCAAGCGATTGCTGTGGCCCGGTACGTTCGTCAACATCGAGCTGACCACACAGGTCGTGCGGAATGGTCTGACGATTCCAACTGATGCCGTGCAGCAGGGGGCCAAGGGCAACTTCGTGTTCGTAGTCGGGCCGGATAACAAGGTTGCGGGTCGCCAAGTCAGCATCGCCCAGCGCCAGCGCGGCACGGCCCTGGTCAGCGAGGGGCTGCAACCCGGCCAAACGGTCGTGGAGCAGGGCCAGTATCGCCTGGTGGACGGAACGACCGTGGCGTCATCCAAACCCGACCAGGTCGCGAACACTTCCCCAGCGACATCGGGATTGCTGCCATGAGCTTATCATCGAGCTTCATTCACAAGCCGATCGCGACCTCCCTTCTAATGGTCGCGATCATCACCATTGGCATCATCGGCTACATGAACCTGCCGGTGGCGGCCTTGCCGAACGTCGACTCCCCGACGATCCAGGTCACCGCGCAACTGCCCGGAGCGGATCCGGAAACCGTGGCGGCGACGGTTGCAACGCCGTTGGAGCGGCAGTTCGGCCAGATACCCGGCATCTCGCAGATGACGTCCAGCAGCGGCACCGGCTTTACCCAGGTTACCCTGCAGTTCGACCGCAGTCGGACGATCAACTCGGCCGCCACGGACGTGCAGGCGGCGATCAACGCGGCAGTCGGGCAGTTGCCGGCCTCGCTGCTGAACCCGCCCATTTTCCGCAAGACCAATCCAGCTGACACGCCGATCCTGCTGATTTCGCTGTCGTCCGATACGTTGCCGATTACGACGGTCAGCGATTACGCGAACTCACTCCTGGCGCAGAAGATCTCTCAGATACCGGGCGTCGGCATCGTCGGGATCGGCGGGTTGCAGAGCCCGTCCATCCGTATCCAGGTCAACCCAGCCCAACTCGCCGCCGCGAATCTGGATCTGGAGGACATCCGGACGGCACTGGTGAACGCCACCGTCGATCAGCCAAAAGGCCAGCTATACGGGGGCCAGCAGACCTTCGCCTTGCAGACCAACGACCAGTTGGAGACCGCGGCAGGCTTCGACAACACCGTCATCGCCTACCGCAACGGCGCGGCGCTCAGCGTGCGCGATATCGGCCGAGCCATTCTGGCGCCGGACGACCGGACGCTCGCGGGATGGCTGGACAGCAAACCCGCCGTGCTGCTCGCCGTGCAACGGCAACCCGGCGCCAATGTCATCGCGACGGTCGCCGCGATCAAGAAGGCGCTGCCGCAGTTGGAAGCCTCCGTGCCGCCGGCTCTGAAGGTCCAGGTGGTGTCCGACCGGACACAGACAATCAAAGCCAGCGTCTCGGACGTCCAGTTCACCTTGCTGCTGACCATTGCACTCGTGGTAGGGGTGATCGCGGTCTTCCTGCGCAAGTTCTGGGCGACCGTCATCCCGGCCATCTCCGTGCCAATCTCGCTGATCGGCACGTTCGCGGTGATGTACGCACTCAACTACAGCCTGGACAATCTTTCCCTGATGGCATTGACCATTGCAGTGGGCTTTGTCGTCGACGATGCCATCGTCATGATCGAAAACATCGTCCGTCACATTGAGGATGGTGCCAATCCGATGCAAGCCGCCCTGCTCGGCGCCGGAGAGATCGGCTTCACCATCCTCTCGATCTCCATTTCGTTGATCGCGGTGTTTATCCCGCTGTTCCTGATGAGCGGCGTGGTCGGCCTGCTGTTCCGGGAGTTCGCAGTGACTGTTGCAGTGGCCATCCTGGTGTCCGTCGCAGTATCGCTCACGCTGACGCCGATGATGTGCGCCTATCTTCTGAAGGCCGACCATGACGCCAAACCGGGCTATCTATCGCGCCTGCTGGAACGAGGACTGAACGGGTTGGTCGCGGCCTATGACCGGGCCCTGGTCGTGGCGCTGCAGCACCGGCGGATAACGCTGGCCGTCATGATCATGACTGTCGCCGCGACAGTGGAACTGTTTATCATCATCCCGAAAGGGTTCTTCCCGCAGCAAGACACCGGGCTGATCGTCGGTATCAGCGAAGCGGCACAGAACGTGTCTCCGGACGGCATGAAGCAGCGGCAGCAAGCGGTCCTCGACATTGCCAGCCACGATCCGGCGGTGGCGTCCGCCGTGGGCTATATTGGGCCCGGTGGCCCCACGGTGACGGAAAACGATGGCCGCGTGTTCATCACCCTCAAGCCGCAAAGCCAGCGCAACGTCACCGCCGACCAGGTGATAACCCGGCTGAGTGCCGCGTTGCAGCAGGTGCAGGGCATCACGCTTTACATGCAGTCCGCCCAGGACATCACCATCGGCGCCCGTCTGTCCAAGACGCAGTACCAATACACGCTGACTGACGTGGATGAGCAGGAACTATCGCATTACGCCCCGTTGTTGCTGCAAAAGCTGCAGGGCCTGCCGCAGCTGACCTCGGTGGCGAGCGACCAGCAATCCACCGGGCAGACGCTGGTGGTTGACATCGACCGTAGCGCCGCGTCCCGCTTCGGCATCGACCCGGCAAAGGTGGACACCACACTCTATGATGCGTTCGGCCAGCGCCACATTGCCAAGATATTCACCCGGCTGAACCAATACTACGCAATCCTGGAGGTTGATCCGCAGTACCAGCTCGGCCCTGACGCCTTGAAACGGATCTACGTCCGCTCGCAGACCGGCACCGAGGTCCCTCTGAGCGAGATCGCGGCCTTCAAGCCAACGGTGGCGTCCGTGGCCGTCAATCACCAGGGGCAGTTTCCGTCGGTCACGCTGAGCTTCAACCTGGCCCCGGGCGCATCGATCGGCGCGGCCGTCGCGGCGGTGCAGAAAGCCGCCGACAGTCTGCACCTGCCGGCTTCCCTGGTCACAGGCTTTCAAGGCAGCGCGCAGGCGTTCCAAAGCTCGCTCAGTAGCACGCCCATCCTAATTCTGGCGGCGCTGTTCGCCGTCTATCTGATCTTGGGCATGCTGTATGAGAGCTTGATCCACCCGCTGACAATCCTCTCCACACTGCCGGCCGCCGGGCTCGGCGCGCTAGCAACGCTGATGCTGTTCGGGATGAACCTGGACGTGATCGGCATTATCGGCATCATTCTGCTGATCGGGATCGTAAAGAAAAACGGCATCATGCTGGTCGACTTTGCCCTGCACGCCGAGCGGGAACGCGGCCTGTCGTCGGAGGACGCGATCCACGAGGCCTGCCTGCTGCGTTTCAGGCCGATCCTCATGACCACGCTGTGCGCCATGCTGGGTGGCGTGCCACTGGCACTCGGCACCGGAACGGGGTCGGAGCTGCGGCAGCCACTCGGCTACGCCATGGTCGGTGGATTGCTGGTGTCGCAGGTGTTGACGCTGTTCACCACGCCGGTGGTCTACATCTACATGGACAAGCTCAGTCATTGGCTGGGTCGTCCCAGCCCGAAAGCGGCGCCGGGCGAGCATGGGCAGGGTCCTGCCACCCCGGACAACGTCCATGCCGGCAAGCAGACATCGTTGGAGGCGGTGTGATATCCGGGCGAGGTAAATGGCTTTTGCGTCCGCTTCAATAGGCATGGCTCGCAATTCGCCGCGGACCACGGTCATCTGCTGGCGACCTATTCGGAGCGAGCCTCCGTCAAAGTATGCGGTCTGAACATGTCGCGGTGAACAGGCCGCATTTGGTTTAGCCCAGCGTAAACACGAAGTTGTCCTTTGTCGAACCCGGACAGCCGGTCGGCTTCAAAAAAGGAGACTTCAATGAAAACGATCATTCTTGCTGCAATTGCCGTAATCAGTCTTGGCCTCGGTGTTGCAAACGCCGCTACGACTCAGGATGTTCAACACCGGCCCAATTACTACAATTGGCTCGCAGGAGGCGGCGGCTAACCGCTCTCGCCGTCCCATAAGTCTCTCACAGAAGTCGGCATTCGCCGGCTTCTTTCCTTACAGCGACTTGATGTTTCGTTATACACCATCAAACGTCGCGGCATCCGAAACCAGTTCAAGTTCTCTCCACAGTTCTTACGACGCGCAGAATCAAGTTGCGTAGCCACTGGTGCGCAGGAACGTGGTTGGCCCGACGGTGCCATAACATGGCCGTAACCTGTCGTGGCGAGGCAAACGGTAGGGCCAGTACGTCCAGAGGAGCCCAACTTGCAAAGGTCCGGGCAGTACGGTCCGACAGGATGGCGATCATCTCAGACTGTGCAAGCGTTGCTGCCGCGGCTAGCAGCGGGGCGTGGAGCGTGACACGCCGTACCAGTCCGTGGCGGGCAAGCTCCGCATCAACGAAGTCGGTTTCTTCCCCAGTGGATGACAAAATGAGGTGCGGATAGACGCCGAGGGCGTCTAGGGAAATCGTTCCATTCATGGCCGCCGGGTGGCCACGCCGCACGACCGCGGCAAAGCCGCTGTCAAACAGTCGCAAATCGGAAAATCGCTCAGCCGGTGCGGCAAGGCCACCAAGAGCCAAATCCAGCTCACCACGATCCAGACGTTCAGGTAGATCGAGCGTGCCGCTGGGACGCAGATCGAGATGAACCCGCGGGGCTTGTACCGCCATGGCGGCAGCGATCGGAGCGGCAATCACCACCGTGCAGCGATTGTCCATGGCAACTGTGAAGCCGCGGTCGGCGGTTTTCGGGTCGAACGGAGCAGCGCCGTCAAGCGCAGTATGCAGGCCCTCCAACGCCGCCCGGACAGGCCCCACAATGCGTTCGGCATAAGGCGTCGGCTCCATGCCATCCGGCGTCCGCACCAATAGTTCGTCACGCAAGGCGGTCCGCAATCTGGCAAGTGCGTGGCTGATCGAGGGTTGCGTCATGTTGAGCCTGGCGGCCGCTCGGGTAACGTTGCGCTCTGACGCGACAGCATCGAATACAACAAGCAGGTTAAGGTCGAGCATCCGCCAGTTCACGCGGTCCTCCTCTGCGATGGGCTGACTTACCCGTGCGGCAACGCCGAGCATGACTGGCACTATGCACCTTGCGCATGTCTTAATGAACACACCGCGTCGGCGGCCGATCGCGGACCACCTCAAGTGTCGCCACGATCATCGCGTGGCCCGGCTTCAATTGGTGGCTGGTGACGCCTCGGCACACGAGGATCAGGCTGCTGAGGTAAGCCAGACGTGGCGAATGGGTGCGGATCACAACATGCGGCCTTGCGATGGCATCGCCAGAGGTTATGAAGCATCCGGTTTTATCCGACAGGGTGTCCCATGCCAGGTCATTTGCTTGATACCGCTGAAGGCAAACGCCTTGCGGACCGCGACGCTTGGCTACATTGGGGGCCGTATCTGGCCGAACGGCAGTGGGGCACCGTCCGCGAGGACTATTCGGCCACCGGCGACGCCTGGAATTACCTGCCGCACGAACATGCCCGCAGTCGCGCCTATCGCTGGGGCGAGGACGGCATCGCCGGCTTCACCGACGATCGGCTGCGCTGGTGCCTTTCGTTAGCGTTATGGAACGGCCGCGACGCGATCCTGAAGGAGCGGATGTTTGGGCTGACCAACGCGCAGGGCAACCATGGTGAGGACGTCAAGGAACTCTACTACTTCCTCGACGGCACGCCGACCCATTCGTATATGCGGATGCTTTACAAATACCCCCAGGCAGCATTTCCATACGATGACCTGATCGAGCAAAATGCCAGACGAAGCCAGGCGGAAGCCGAATACGAACTGCTCGATACCGGTATTTTTGATGGCGGCCGCTATTTCGACGTGACGGTGGAATACGCCAAAGCGACGCCGGAAGACATTTTGATCCGTATCACGATCGAAAATTGCGGGCCCGACAGCGGCGGAGCTGCACGTGTTGCCGCAACTCTGGGCCCGTAACACGTGGGACTGGAGGTTGGGTATCCCGAAGCCCCGGCTGCACCTGGTTCACGGTGCGGTGGAAGCCGAGCATGCCCGAATGCCGATCCGGCGGCTCGAGATCGATGCTGAAGCGACCTGGCTGTTCTGTCGCAATGAAACTAATACACGGCGCCTCTACGGATTGGATGCGTCCGGACCTTTCAAGGATGGCATCAACGATTTTGTCGTGGACGGCCAGACCGACGCTGTCGATCGCCAACAGGGAACAAAATGCGCCGCGCACGTAAAGCTGACGCTCTCGCCAGGCGAGCGGCGTGTGCTGCGTTTGCGTTGGCGCCCGCTGGCTCCTGCTGATGGTTGCGGTAGTAAAGATCCATTTGCCGATCACGATGAAATCCTGGCCGCTCGTCAAGCCGACGCGGATGCGTTCTACGCCGCTTCTGCAGTCCAACATCGCGGATGCCGATGCTCGGCTGGTGCAGCGTCAGGCCCTGGCCGGCATGCTGTGGTCCAAACAATTCTACCGGTTCGACATTCGTCGCTGGTTGGAAGGTGATCCGCTGCAGCCCGCACCGCCGCCCGAACGTCAGCAAGTCCGCAACGCCGAATGGTTGCACTTGAACAACCGCGACATCATCTCGATGCCGGACACCTGGGAGTATCCCTGGTACGCCGCCTGGGACCTCGCCTTCCAAGCCGTCACCTTCGCGCTGATCGACCCGGCAGTTCGCCAAGCAGCAGTTGCTGCTCCTGACGCATGAGTGGTTCATGCACCCCAATGGGTCGTTGCCCGCCTACGAGTGGGCATTCGGCGACGTCAACCCGCCGGTGCACGCATGGGCCGCGTGGCGCGTCTACCGCATGGACGCAGCGCTGACCGGCACCGCTGACTTCGAGTTTCTGGAGCGCATTTTCCACAAGCTGATGATGAATTTCACCGGTTGGGTGAACCGCCAGGATGTCGAAGGCCGCAACGTCTTCCAGGGCGGTTTCCTGGGACTGGACAATATCGGCGTTTTCGACAGCAGTCAGAAACTTCCCGTGGAGGGCCGGATCGACCAGTCGGACGGCACCTCCTGGATGGCGATGTATGCGCTGAACATGATGCGCATCTCGCTGGAGCTCGCCGCCCGCAACCGCGTTTACGAAGCGACCGCCACAAAATTCTTCGAGCACTTTCTGGCGATCGCCGAGGTCATGACGCGCGCAAAGCGGACGCCGCGGCCTGTGGGACGAGGTCGACCAGTTCTACCACAACGTATTGCAGCGTCCCGACGGTTCAGCAATTCCCCTGCGGCTCTATTCATTGGTCGGCCTGTTCCCGCTCTTCGCGGTCGAGGTGCTGGAACCGGAGGCGCTGGCACGCTCACCTGAATTCGCCGCCCGCCTGCAATGGGTGCTGCAACATCGGCCCGACCTTGCGGCGCTGGTATCGCACTGGGAGGTGGAAGGGCAGGGATCCCGGCGCCTGCTCTCCCTGCTGCGTGGCAGCCGGATGAAGGCCCTGCTGCGGCGGATGCTGGATGAGACGGCGTTTCTCTCGCCCTTTGGCGTACGCAGCGTGTCTCGGTTCCACCTGGACCGGCCTTTCACGCTGGAACTGGATGGCAAGCATTTCAGCGTGGGCTACGTCCCGGGTAACAGCATCAACCGCGAGTTCGGCGGCAATTCCAACTGGCGTGGTCCGGTCTGGATGCCGGTCAATTTCATGTTCGTCGAAGCACTCTACGGGTTCCATCGCTATTACGGCGACGATTTCCGCGTCGAGTATCCGACTGGGTCCGGCACCAAGCTGAGTCTCAAGGAGATTGCTGATGAATTATCCGCGCGGCTGACCCGGCTGTTCCTGCGTGGGCCGGATGGACGGCGGCCGGTCTTCGGCGATCAGGCTCTGCTGCAAGAGGATCCGCGTTTCCGCGACCATGTTCTATTCCACGAATATTTCCACGGCGATACCGGCCAAGGCCTTGGCGCCTCGCACCAGACCGGGTGGACGGGCCTGGTCGCTCTGCTGCTGCATGGGCGGGAGGAGGACGATCCGACCCGGATGGACATGCGGCCGGGTGACGATCCGGTACCGGGGTAAATATCCCAAAGCGAATCGATGGCCGTCACACGTTTTGCACCAACCATTCGAAAAGCGCACGGGTTGCGCGCAGGCGCGTCGCGGCTGGCATGGAAAGTGCCCGCTGTGTCAGCCTCAACGCGGGCCGCTATTACGTACGACCAGTTCGCCTGGCACCCGCTCGGGGAGATGAAATTCCGCAAGAGTTCCGGCCTCCGACTCCCTACGCTGCCGCTCCAATGCTGAACGACACCTTTGGCGGCGTCTTCAGCGTCTGCAGGATGACGCAATACCGTTCGGTCGTCTGGATCATCCGTTCCAGCTTGGCGGGATCAGCGTCGCTGTCGACCTCGAAGCGGAGCGAAATCTCGGTCAACCCGACCGGCACACTGCGATCGATCCCCAACGTGCCGCGCGCGTCCCAGACGCCCTCGGCTATGATGCGCCCGCCGCTGATCGTCACCCCCATCGCTGTCGCCACCGCGCGCAATGTCACACCGGCGCAAGCGATCAGCGCCTCCAGCAGCATGTCGGCTGAACAGGCCAGCTCACCCGAACCACCGCCCGCCTTGTGCAGCCCGGCGGTCACCTCGCCGTGCCAGGTGTGCACCGAGCAAGCGATGTCTCCGGCCTCCAAAATGCCCTCGGCGCGGGCCGCCACACGCGCCTCCTCCGGCTTCTCTCGGTAAAGTTGCTTCAGCGGCGCCTGCAGGGCGCGAAGCTGTTCCGTGTTCATGATTTTCCTCCGATGTCAGTTGCCACGGCGCATGCGAGCCGCGGGATGGCCCAGCCGAACCATTCAGCTTCTCCCGCCGCATTCTCTCTGCAGCAGTGGAGCGGTTGACGTGGTGCATTCTTGAGGCAGTAGCACCAGATCATCGACATCCACAAATATTCGGACGTTTTCGTGCGGGCCAGCCTGCGCCAAATCCGGCGCTTGCCCCGACATGGCTCGCAAACGAACCCCTTCCTTACCGGTCCACCGGTGCGCCACCCGGGAAGAAATGCCGGTAGGGCCGAGCTTCTTCAATCGCCCGGGCGAACGAAGGGCGATTGCGAAGGGTGCGAAGATAGTTTGAAAGGTAGGCGTGGCCTTCGATCGGATGCACCCAATCGGCATAAAACAGGGCTGGTGCAGCGGCGCAGTCAGCGAGACTGAAGCGATCCGCGGCGGCCCACTGACGTGATGCCATGCGCGCATCGAGCCATTGATAGGAGCTATCCAGTTGCGAACGCGCCAGGCTGACGCCATGCGGGTCGCGGAGAGCGTCCGGCCGCGCGCGGTCGAACACGATCGCCTGCATAGGCGTCATGACGTAACAGTCGAAGATGCGATCAAGCATTCGAACCTCAAGCGCAAGGTCCAGCGCTTCCGGGATCAGTCGCTGCGGTCCAGGGTGGCGCATGTCGAGCCATTCAATGATGACGCTGGATTCGAGCAGCGTCTGCTCATCTGCTTGCAGGACCGGGAACTTCTCCAGCGGCCAGATGGCTCGCAGCGCGTCACCCGCCGAGGGATTGTCCGACGAGAGCAGGCGAAGTTCGAAAGGCGCGGCTTTCTCGTACAGCGCAATCAGCACCTTCTGGCAATAGGATGAGAAGGGATGGGCGTATAAAATAGGAACAGACATCAGACCCCCAGAGAAACTGACTGCTTGCACTACGCAAGCGGTTTTCTGAGTAGCCGAACCGCTCCTATCTTGCAAGCAGCGTACTCGCCAAGGCGGTCAGTGGAGCGCACTGCAGGCTTCCGCCAGCAGTCCAAGGCTTGCCGAAAACCAGCCTACCTGGACGCCTCAATCAAGTCTGTATCGATATCACAATGAAAACCATTGGCGCAACTTTGCCGTTGCAGCGCTACCCCAACGCCGGCTGCTCAGCCTTGCTTCGCCAACTGCCGCTCCACCAGCGTCGCCCACCAGGACGCGCCGATCGGCAAGATCTCGTCATTGAAGTCATACTTCGGATGATGCAGCAGCGGATCGTTCTTGCCGCGTGCGCCGCCCAACATCAGATACGCGCCCTGCTTGACGTTCAGCATGTAGGCGAAATCCTCGCCGCCCATCGTCGGCGACCGCCATCTCCTTCACGCCCTCCGCCCCGGCGACCGCGGTGGCTGCCTCTACCGCCAGCGCGTCGCCTCCGCATCGTTTACCGTGGCCGGCGCGTGCCGGCCGAACCTGCACCTCGGCTGTTGCGCCGAAACTGGCCGCGATGCCCTCCGTCAGCCGGCGTAGCTCGGCCTCGATCTTGTCGCCGACGTGCGGCTTGTACCAGCGCGCCGTGCCCTTCATCACCACCCGCTCGGGCAGGATATTATAGGCTTCGCCGCCGGCGATGCTGCCGATCGACACGACGCCGCTTTCGATCGGTTCGATCGAGCGCGAAACGATTGTCTGCAGTGCGCCGATGATCTGTGCCGAAACCACGATCGGATCGATCCCCTCATGCGGGAAGGCGCCGTGGCTGCCGCGGCCGGTGATCACGATATCGAAAAATCCCACCGCGGCCATCACCGGGCCGGTGCGCCATGAGAAATGTGCCGGCCTTGCCCTGCGGCCAGTTGTGCAGCCCGAACACCTTGTCCATCGGGCAACGCTCGAACAGTCCGTCCTTCACCATCTTGTCGGCACCGCCCTCGAATTCCTCCGCCGGCTGGAAGATCAGATAGACCGTGCCGTCGAAGTTGCGCGTTTCCGCCAGGTATTTCGCCGCCCCCAGCAGCATCGTCGTGTGACCGTCATGGCCGCACGCGTGCATCACGCCGGGGTTGCGGCTGGCATACGGCAGCCCGGTCTCCTCCTGCATCGGCAATGCATCCATGTCCGCCCGCAAGCCGATCGCCCGGCCCGACGATCCGCCCCGGATCACCCCGACAACCCCATGTTCGGCCATGCCCGGTGATGATCTCGTCCACGCCGAACTCGGTCAGCCTGTCGCGCACCACGCCGGCGGTCCGCACCTCCCGCATCGAAAGTTCCGGGTGCGCATGCAGGTCCTGCCGCCAGGCGGTCATTTCGGGATGGAATGCGGCGATCTGGTTGATGATCGGCATGACGGTCTCCAGGTCAGGACTGTTGGGGTGGACGGAAAGGTTAGGGCAAGCCCCTGGGCCAGCGGTAAGGCTCGACGCCCAGCGTATCGCGCATGAACGAAATGTCGAATGCCTTATCCTCGACCAGGCGGCGGATTTCATCCGGCTGGATGGTGGGCAATGAGGTAATGTGGCGCGTCAGCCTGGCAGCCGCGATCAACGGCGTTGCGGGAAAGGGCAGGATGAACGGCCGCCGCAAACCGGCCGCGACCGCGACCGCCCGCACAAAATCCGCGTAACGGATCGGCTCCGGTCCAGCAATCACGACACTGGTGGGCGCCTCCCATCGCCGCTCCAGGGCCGCGCGGATGCAGCGCGTGACATCGTCCTGATGGATCGGCTGGACCAGGAAGCGTCCGCCGCCTGGCATCGGCAAGACCGGCAGCCGCCGTAGCAGCGCCGCCAGCCGCTGCACATTATCTTCGCCCGCGGCGCCGTAGATCATCGTTGGATGCAGCATGATGCCGCGACGGCCGGCAGCCAGCAGTGCCGCTTCGCCCGCCAGCACGCCATTGCCGTGCCGGTCCGGCCAGCGGGTGAATTTCCGAGTGCTGCCCAGCAGAACCAGGTCAGCCGAAGCCGGCGCGGCGGCCAGGATTGCCGTTGTATGCCGAGCATGGGCGCAGGAGACGATGCGGGTGGCGTCGGCGAGGGCGCGGCGCAGCGCGCCATCGTTTGCATCCGGCTGGCGCAGGTCAGCCTGACGCGCGGGTATGTCCAGATCCGGACGCTGTCCATTTGGCGGGGTCCCGCACCACCGGGACGACGGAAATGCCATCGGCCAGCAGGGATCGGCTCAGCGCCAGGCCAGACCGGCCGGAGGCACCAATGACATGAACAGCATCGGCCATTGCCGCTCAAAGCCATATTGGGCGCCGCGGCACAAGCCACTCGCAGCCGACGGTAATTTTGCTAAAGTTAAAATAGCGACCAAGGCAAGAAGGGAGGGTCTCCAGATGACTATCAGCCGACGCGGTGCCATGGGCGTCGCCACGGGTGCCATCGCCGCGAGCGCCGTGCGACCGTCATTTCGCGCCCATGCGCAAACGAGGCCGGTTATCCGCATCGGCGTGATGAACGATCAGTCGGGCCCGTATCGCGACGTAAACGGCCCCACCGGCGTGATTTGCGCCAAACAGGCGGTGCAGGAGTATGCCGCCGGCGGATTCGACGTCGAAGTTCTCTCGGCCGACCATCAGAACAAGCCGGACGTCGCGGTATCGCTGGCCCGCGAGTGGTTCGACCAGCGCGGCGTGGACATCATCATCGACATCGCCGCGACCTCATGCGCTTTGGCACTCGCATCGATCGTGCGGGAAAAAAACAAGATAATGATTGCGACGAGCACCGCGACATCCGACCTTACCGGAAAGGCCTGCACGCCGAACTCCATCCACTGGGTGTTCGACACCTACATGGAGGCAAGATCCACCGGCGGTGCGATTGTCAAAGCCGGCGGCGATAGCTGGTATTTTATCACGCCCAATTACGCATTCGGCCAGGCGATGCAGCGCGACACCACGAACCTTGTCGACGCCGGGGGCGGCAAGGTGCTGGGCGCGCAGGTCTACCCGTTTCCGGAAACCACGGATTTTTCAGCGTATCTGGTGAAGGCGCAAGCCTCGGGGGCGAAGATCCTCGGCATCTGCGGCGCCGGATCGGACCTCATCAACATCGTCAAGCAGGCGCATGAATTCGGCCTGTCGCAGACGATGAACATTGCGGCGATGGTCGCCTATACGACGGACGTGCGCTCAATCGGGATCGAGATGGCGGCTGGCCTGCGCCTGTCGGAAACCTATTACTGGGACTTGAACGAACGGACCCGCAGCTTCCAGAAGCGCATCCAGCCCAAGGTGACACTGTGGCCAAACATGGCACAGGCGGGGGATTATTCCTGCGTCCTGCATTACCTCAAGGCCGTTACCAACATAAGTCCGGCGGCGGCCAAGGCCGACGGCGCCGCGACGGTGGCGCGGATGAAGGCCATGCCGACGGACGATGACTGTTTTGGTCCGGGTCGGATCCGTGAAGATGGTCGCAAGATCCATCCGGTCTACCTGTTCGAGGTCAAGCGGCCGAACGAAAGCAAGCACCAATGGGATCTCTACAACCTGCTCGGGAGCACGCCGGCAGAGGATGCATTTCGCCCGCTCACGGATAATGCCTGCCCGCTGGTGAAAGCCTAGCTGTAGGCCGGCGAAACCATCCCATCAGGTGCCGGGCACAGCCGCATAATGCTGCTCCGGTGTGCCTGATCCAGTGAGCTGCGATGGGTGGCAAAATTCCGCGTAGGCGGCGGATCGCCTGACGGTGCCGCAGCCTTACCGAATCCCGGCCGAGGGATCGATCCGCAGGTCGATGCGTTGCACCGGGCCGTCAGGCAACTCGGCAACTTCCTCGAAGGTGTGCCACGGCCGCTCCGCCACCGGGCGAAGATCGGATGGCACCCGATTGATCGCGGGCAGCGGTGCCGGACGATCGATGCTTGCGGTCAACACGCCATTGTCTGGTCGGTTGTAAATGAAACCATAGGTCGGATAAACCGAACCGAACTCACCCTTTCTTGAAAGCTGCACGCGGACCGCCGACCAGTTGTTGGCCTCCGAAACGTCCACCACGGCGACGTCATGCGACACACTGCCGCGCATGCCGTTGCTGGGCCAGTTGGCGTGGTCGACAATGATTTCACGGGCGTTCACCACCTGCCGAACCACCGCCACGTGCCCCAGGCGCATCCGGCTGTTGCTGCGAAAGGCGAGAACGCCGCCGGCCTCTGGCCGCTGGCCGCGCGCATACTGGCCGGCTGCGTTGCCCCACCACTGCCAGGCGTTTCCGCCAATGCGTATGCCGGAGACCTCTCGGGCATACGGAACGCAGGATATCCCAGAAGACCAGGTAGGCGTGCGTTTGCCGATTTCCTTTCGGCCGCTGCCGTGCCCGGTCGTCCACTCCGGGCCGCTGAGCCTGTCGTCTGTGACACTTGTGCTGATGGGATGCGTCAGGGGAGACGCATCCTGCTGGCGAGCGGTACTTGCGTCGGCTTGGATGGTGAGGAGAGGAGTGCATAACGATAACGAGAGTGCGGAACCGACCAGAGAATTCGTTGCATTGCCTCTCCATTTCCGCATGCGAATCGATCCTGACCGTTCCAGACTGGATCGCCGGTAGCAGCAGGGTCGCGAAGCTGACAACCCGTTGACGCGATCGTTCCGCCTGGCAGGTCCCGATTCGATGATTTACCCTGTGGATGAGTGTCCGTTTAAGGATTTCCATCCTAATCAATAAGAACCCTACCTTGTGACTGCGAAACTCCAGTTTAATCTGTTACCGTCTTTTGAAAATCGTATAGATAATTTTGAAACCAGTCTTACATCGATCTAAATTCGCGCTGCAACCACGGCGCCCAGTCATTATGCGTGAACTGGAAAAGATACGTTGCGTCGCCGATCGATTTGCAGGAATGTAGGTCCATGCAGCCTGAGGCATCCCATCCCGAGACACCTCATTGCGTGCATGTCGCGTCGTTAAAAATCGGCAACGACAGGCCGTTCGTCCTGATCGCCGGCCCATGCCAGATCGAATCGCGTGCTCATGCGCTGGAGGTCGCCGGGGAACTCCATGCCATCTCCGACCGCACCGGGGTGCCGATCATCTACAAATCCAGCTTCGACAAGGCGAACCGCACCAGCGCCTCGGCTGCGCGCGGCGTCGGCATGGAGGCTGGGTTAGCGATCTTGGCCGAGGTGCGCCAGGCCACCGGTCTTCCGGTGCTGACCGATGTCCATGCGCCGGAGCAATGCGCCCGCGCCGCGCAGGCGGTGGATGTGTTGCAGATCCCCGCCTTCCTATGCCGCCAGACCGACCTGCTGATCGCCGCCGGCGAAACCGGTCGTGCCATCAACGTCAAGAAGGGCCAGTTCCTCGCGCCGTGGGACATGGTGAACGTCGCCGCCAAGATCGCCGCCACCGGCAATCGGAACATTCTACTGTGCGAGCGCGGCGCCAGTTTCGGCTACAACACCCTGGTCACCGATTTTCGCAGCCTGCCGATCATGGCGCGCACCGGCTATCCCGTGGTGTTCGACGCCACCCACTCCGTGCAGCAGCCGGGCGGCCAGGGCACCTCCTCCGGCGGCCAGCGGGAGTTTGCCCCGGTACTGGCCCGCGCGGCGCTGGCGGTCGGTGTCGCGGCGGTGTTCATCGAGACCCATCCCGACCCCGACCAGGCCCCCAGCGACGGTCCCAACATGATCCCGCTGCGCCAGATGGAGGCGCTGGTCACCCGCCTGGCCGCGTTCGACCGATTGGCAAAGCAGGGTGCCTGATCGCGCGTGACCCGGCCCGACCCTGCCATTATTTCCCGCCTCCGCTCGACCTGCCTGGCGCTGCCGGAGGCGGTGGAAAAGAAAACAAACCTGGGACGTGCCCACCTTCCGCATCCGCGACAAGATCTTCGCCATGCGCCACATCGCTGACGTTCAGTCGCGCAAAGCCATGCGATCCCTGTGGTGCAAGGCCCCGCCAGGCGTCCAGGCCATCCTGGTGGCAGCCGTCCCAAGCGCTTCTTCCGCCCGCCCTATGTCGGTCCCAAGGGCTGGATCGACATCCGGCTGGACGCGGCGGTCGACTGGCCGGAGCTCGAGGACCTGGCCAGCTGCCGCTATCGCATGACGGCGCCAAAGCGTCTGCTCAGCAATCCAGCCGATACACCCGCCGCGCCGTCCCGGCGAAGATCGCCGCTTTCTCGTCGGCCGGAGCGCCGGAGGCCAGCCGCTTCAGCGCGTTGAACAGGGCGGCATAGCCGATGCCCATCTTCTCGACCGGGAAGTTGCTCTCGGCCATGCAGCGATCCGCGCCGAACAGCTCGATGCAGGTCTCCACATAGGGGCGCCAGTGCGCGGCCAGCTGCTCCGACGACGGCGGCGCGTCGAGCCCCATGTAGTCGTAGGCCGCCAGCCGCATCATCATCCCGCCCAGCTTCATCGTGACGTTCGGGCATTTCGCCAGTTCGGTGACCGAGCGCTTCCAGTCGGCGAACACCTCGTCTCGCTTGCCGGCATAGCGGCCATAGCCCAGCGGGCCGCCGCAATGACCGACGATGATGTTGCTGCCGGGAAAGGCGCGGGCCAGATCGGTGATGTCGGGGATCTGCGGATGGAAGCCCCAGGCGTCCAGCGACAGGCCCAGCGCCGCACAGACGAGCCAGCCCGGCGCGAAAGTCGGGGCGCAGATAGAGGCCCGGCTGCATGTCGGGCGCGCTGTTGCCGATGACCGGATCGGCATCGTAGCCGGCCGAGTGCCGCACGCCGCGGAACCGCCCGCCGCCGGCGCGGATATGCGCCTCCAGCACCGGCGTCACCCAGTCGCCGGCGGTCAGGTCGGCATAGCCGACGATGCCGGCGGCGACCTGCGTCTTGCCGTAGCCGCCGCTGTCGCTCATGGCGGCGATGCCGGCGACGAACTCGGTTTCTCCGACCGGGCGCATCGGCACCGGGCCGGCGGCGCGATACATCGAGTGGCACTGCAGGAAGACGCTGCCGACGATGTTGTGGCCGGTGGCGCAGTCGGCCAGGAACTCATCCAGCAGATAGCGGAACGCGGGCACCTCCCAGGCATTCGCCGCGGCGCGCCCGCCGCCTGCCGGTGCCAGAGATGGTGGTGGGTGTCGATGATCGGCAGGTCGGGGTCGATGATCGGCTCCGCCGGCGCCTTGGCCAGCCAGGCCTCGCGCGGCGGGAAAATCCGGCCGAAGGCGGTTGCGCTCGGTGCGATCGTCATCGGCGTTCCCCCATCTTGCTCGTGGCACCGTGTGTTCGTCGCGATGGCGAATTACCGCACGGGCGCGGCCGCGTTCAAGCTGCTCGTATCAATGCGCCGGCGGTTGCAGCGCCGGCGGCTGGATGCTGAATGGCTGCGTCGGCGCCCTGCGGTGCGGCCGCGCCGCTGCTGCTGCGGCGGCGTGCCTGCACCTGGCGGGTCAGGTCGGTGATGCAGCGGCCGAACGTGTCGCTGATCGCGGTCGATCCGGTGAGCGAGATCGTCCAGGGCGGCTCGTTGCCATCCGGAAAGGTCAACGTCATGGACTGGGCGCGAACGGAACTGCTGGTCGAACTGTCTGGATCGCGTTGCGGTCCAGCGTCCACCCGATGTCATGCCATGCCCGTTCGCATGCAACGTCCACGGCGTGTTCAGACCGATCTGCATCACCACGGCGACCCGCGTGCTGTCCGGGATGCTCCAGTCCGGCTTGCTGGCCGAGAAAACGTGTGATCGCGCCGCCGATATCGAACGGATCGACAGGCTGCGGTTATCCACCGGTTGGTGTCGCCACGCCGCACACCGCCCCGCCTGGCTGTTCCGGCCACTGAACGCATCCCAGGCGCCTGCGTGGTAATACACCTGCGTCTGCGCAGCCTGCCTGCGTGGCCGAGGTTGCTCCGCCGATGCGGATCGAACGCCGGCTGGGCCTGGCCGTCGGGGGCGTCGCCCAGACCGGAGACTGGGTATCAGACGCTTGGGCAAAGGCTGCGCGCGGGGGCAGCGCAAGTGCGGCGAGCATGACAGCCAGGCGAGCAGGACAGTTCATCAGCGCTCATCAGTGTTCCCAAGGTGGGACCGGTGAGTGCGCAGGCGAAAACAATCGCCATCTCGAATGAAAGTGGAACCGCGTCTCAGTCCTCGCCGGGCCGATGCCCGCGCGGGCTGGCAACACCGCGCTCAAGATGATACGCACCGGCCAGGCGAAGAGACCCGACGCAGACACCGGAGAGCCCAGCATGGCCGCCATCGCCGAAATCACCGCCCGCGAGATCCTCGACAGCCGCGGCAACCCGACGATCGAGGTCGATGTCGTCCTCGAATCCGGCGCCATGGGCCGCGCGGCGGTGCCATCCGGCGCCTCGACCGGTGCGCATGAGGCGGTGGAACTGCGGGACGGCGACAAGTCCCGCTTCGGCGGCAAGGGCGTGCGGACAGGCGGTCGCCAATGTCGAAGGCGAGATCCTGGAAGCGCGTCGGCGGCATCGAGGCGACCGAACAGGTCGCGATCGACAACATCATGATCGACCTGGACGGCACCCCCAACAAGGCTCGGCTGGGCGCCAATGCGATCCTCGGCGTGTCGCTGGCGGTGGCAAAGGCCGCCGCGTCCGACCAGGGCCAGCCGCTCTACCGCTACGTCGGCGGCGCCTACGCCCGCACCTTGCCGGTGCCGATGATGAACATCCTGAACGGCGGCAAGCATGCCGACAATCCGATCGACATCCAGGAGTTCATGATCCAGCCGATCGCCGCGCCCGACGCTGGCCGACGCCGTGCGCATGGGTTCGGAGGTCTTCTCGACGCTGAAGAAGGGCCTGCACGATGCTGGCCACAACACCAATGTCGGCGACGAGGGTGGCTTCGCCCCCAACCTGAAATCCGCCGACGAAGCGCTGGGCTTCATCGCCAAGGCGGTGGAGAAGGCCGGCTACCGGATCGGCGAGGACGTGACGTTCGCGCTCGATCCGGCGTCGACCGAATTCTTCAAGGACGGCAAATATCATCTGGAAGGCGAGGGCAAGGTGCTCGATGCCGAGGGCATCGTCCGCTACTACGCCGATCTGGTCAGCCGCTATCCGATCGTCTCGATCGAGGATGGCTGCGCCGAGGACGACTGGGAAACCTGGAAGCTGCTGACCGAGACGATCGGGCAAGACGGTCCAGCTGGTCGGCGACGACCTGTTCGTGACCAATCCCGAACGCCTGCGCCGCGGCATCGAGCTCGGGTCGGCCAACGCGATCCTGATCAAGGTCAACCAGATCGGCACCTTGTCGGAAACGCTGGAGACGGTGGAGCTGGCGCATCGCGCCGGCTGGAAAGCGGTGATGAGCCACCGGTCGGGCGAAACCGAGGACGCCACGATCGCCGACCTCGCGGTCGCCACGAACTGCGGCCAGATCAAGACCGGCAGCCTGGCGCGCAGCGACCGCACCGCGAAGTACAACCAGCTTATCCGCATCGAGCAGCAACTCGGCGATGCCGCCCGCTACGCGGGAGCGACGATCCTGCGGCGGTAGAGCGATTCCGATCAGTCGGCAAGCCTGTAACTCGACCAATGCCTGGAAGAAGGCGGTCAGCGTGGCCAGACGGAGCGGGCCGTGGTCGTTCAGGGTGAGCGAATATAGCGCGCAGATCCATGTCGGACCGCGCCGGCAGTATCTCCGGGCTGGCAACCTTTTCTTAAGGTTGTTGTGACCTGATGCGTGCGACCTGTTTTGCCGGGAAAAGCCACGCATGCCTGAGATGCTGCTCAATCCAGTCACGGAGCCTGCATCCGGCAAGCCGGTCGCGCCGCTGCTGCACAGCCGCGCTGATCGACAGCCGGCAGCGCTGGCAACACCTGGTCAATCTGGCCGCCGATCTGGCGTTCGAGACGGACACCAAGGGCCGCTTTGTCTTCATCGCCCCGGAGGAGGTTCTCGGCTGGTCCGCCGGTGCACTGATCGGTCAGCCATCGGAGCTGCTGCTGGGCGCGAACGACAGCGGCGGCTTCAATCCGTTTCGTTCAACCGTGGAGATGCGGGGGCAGCGCGTCTGGATAAAGCAATACAACGGTGGCACCGCCTGCATGGCATTCGCCGTCGCGCCGCTGTTCGACGCTGAAGGCCATATCACCGGCTCACGCGGGATCGGCATCGATGTGACCGAGGGCGATACGCAGGCCGCCACAGACCGCCGGCAGCCTGCGTCGCGGCGAGGTGCTCGACTACATATTTGGTGCGTGGCGCAGGAGGTCATGGCGCCTCGGATGATGGATGCCGCGCTTTCGGCGCTGGTGAATGCGCTCGCCGCCGAGGGTGCGACGGTGGTCGCTGCCGGCAACGAAGGTCGTGTCGAGCTGCTGCATGAAGTCGGGCCCCGGGTCGCATGCGATACGCGATACGGCGGCTCGGCTGGTCAGTGAGCGTGGCACTGAGCCGAACCAGGCAATTACCGTGGACGGGCGGCTGGTGCTGGCCATGGGCTGTCAAACCCGCTTCGGGGCAAATGCCGCCTTGGCGGTGTGGCGGACCTCCGATCAGCGGCCCTGGGACCGCGACGACACCCTGCTGGCCGGGTCGGCCGCCAGCATCATCCGCATGATCCTGGAGCACGAGGCGATCCAGCACGAAATGGGCCGCCAGGCGCGCACCGACCCGCTGACCGGACTGCTGAACCGCCGCGCCTTCCTGGAGGAGATGCAACGCCATGTCGACAGGCTGGACCAGGAAAACGCGCCAGGGACCCTGATGTTCGTCGACATGGACTCGTTCAAGACGATCAACGATCGGTTCGGCCACGAGATGGGCGACCATAGCCTGATCCACATCGCCAAGATGCTGCGTGATCTGCTGCGGCCCTCCGATCTGATCGCCCGCCTCGGCGGTGACGAGTTTGCCGTCTGGATGAGCGGCGCCGATCATCTGACCGCGGCGGAGCGGGCCGACCATCTGTGCCGACGGCGCCCGCTGACTTGGCCGCCCTGCTGGGCGAGGCCCTCTCCGGCCTCGGCTTGTCGATCGGCGTCGCCTGTCGCCAAGCGGGCAGCCAGGAGCCGATCGATAGCCTGATCCGGCGGGCTGATCTGGCAATGTATGAGGTCAAGCGCGGCGGACGCGGCCATTGGCGGGTTTCCCTGGCGGAGGGCGATTGATGGACGTGGATGAAGCCGCACGGGTGCAACAGAACGCTGAGTGCGGCGTCGGTTCCGGATATCCTGTGCGATCCGCCGGAACGAGGCTTTGGCGACGGTCTGTGCGCCCTCTGGCGCTGAACCCGGTGGCGGCGGGCAAGATGGGCGTGATGTCTGCCATCCGGCCGGGAGGAACGGGTGCGCGCGTTATTGACCCGCAAGCTTGCCGCATTGACCCCAGGCCTAAGCGATGCGGCGCATAGTCGCCTGCGCGAGGATACCATAGAGACCTTGACCAACCTGGTTGCGGATGAGGCGGAGCGCGTGCGAGCGAGCATCGCCGAGGCGATCAAGCACATGCCCGATGCGCCACGTGCCCTTATTCTGCGATTGGCGGCGGACCCGGCGGTGATGGTGTGTGAGCCGATCATCCGCTTTTCGCCGGTTTTGACTTCAGAGGACCTGGTCGCCCTGATCGTGACCGCCCCGTCCCCCGCCACGATCATGGCGGCGGCCCGCCGGCCGCGGATTGACGCCATGCTATGCGATGCGATTGTCGACGCCGCCGACACCGACGCGATCGGCGCCCTGCTGGCCAATCCATCCGCTCAGATCCGGGAGGCGACGCTGGATGCCCTGGTTGCTCGCGCCGCCCAGCATGAGGGATGGCAGGAGCCGCTGGTTCGACGGCCTTGCCTGCCAGCGCGCGCCGCCCGCGCCTTGTCAGAAATTGTTGCCAATCATCTGCTGGAGGTGTTGTGGGCGCGTGAAGATCTGGACCCCGCCTTGGCCCACGATCTGCGCGACCGGCTGAGGCGAGCCGCGCCGGCGGCTTCAGCCGAGACCATGCTGGCGCTGGGCACGGAGGACCAGGCGGACCTGGCAAAGGCGGCTAACCTGGAAAGTGCCTACGGTCTGCGCGATGCCGGACGGATCGACGATGCGTCGATCCTGGCCGCCGCTCAGCGCGGCGAAGTCACCTTGGTGACTGCGATGCTGGCGGCGAAGGCCGGTGTTCCGTTGGCGGTGATAGAACGTGCCGCGTCTCTGCGCAGCGCCAAGGGGCTGGTCAGCTTGAGCTGGAAAGCCGGACTGTCGATGCGGGCGGCGATGGCCTTGCAGGTCCTGGTCGGCCGCGTACAGCCCGACGGCGTCATCCATCCGCGGCCAGGAGGCGGCTTTCCTATGTCACCGCAGGAGATGCGCTGGCAGCTGGAATTCCTCGGCCGGACCAGTCGTTGACCTGCCGCTGTGCAACAGCGTGGTCCGTTCACTGCGGTCGTCGGTCGTGACCGTGCCCGCTCGTCTTGCCCGCACGAGGTCGGCCGTGCCTGGCAAACTTTGCGGCTCGCTGTCGTCGTGCTTCGATAGCCAGTGTATCCGCCGCGTCCGCCACAACGCGTGGCGGCCGATGACAGCCGAAGCCTATCGGCGGATCAGGGTGCCAGGGCCAGCCTCGGTGAACAGTTCCAGCAGGCAGGCATGCGGCACGCTGCCATCCAGGATCACCGCGCCTTTGACACCCTGCCGCACGGCTTCCACGCAGTTCTCCACCTTAGGGATCATGCCCCCGGTGATCGTGCCGTCGGCGATCCGGGCCTGCACTTCCGATACTGTCAGCGTCTGGATCAAGCGTTTGTCCTTGTCCAGCACGCCCGACACGTCGGTCAGCATCAATAACCGCGTGGCGTTCAGCGCGCCGGCTACAGCCGCGGCCACGGTATCCGCGTTGATGTTGTAGGTCTGGCCGTCAGCGCCCACCCCCACCGGAGCAATCACCGGAACCAGGCCGCCGCCGGTCAGCGCGTGGATGACCCGCACATCGATGCTGGTCGGTTCGCCGACGAAACCCAGGTCCAGCGCCCGCTCGATATGGCTGTCCGGATCGATCTTGCTGCGGTTCAGCTTGCGCGCACGGATCATCGCGCCGTCCTTGCCGCAGATGCCGACAGCCAGCGCGCCCGCGTCAGTGATCAGACTGGAAACGTATTTATTGACGGTGCCGGCCAGCACCATCTCGATGACCTCGACCATCGCCGCGTCGGTGACCCGCAGACCGTCGATGAAAGTGGACTGGATCGCCAGCCGCTTGAGCATCGCGTTGATCTGCGGTCCGCCGCCATGCACCACCACTGGGTTGATGCCGACCTGCTTCAACAGGGCGATGTCCTGGCCGAACTGCCGAGCCAGATGCTCCGCGCCCATGGCATGTCCACCGTATTTGACCACGACCGTCGCGCCGGCATAGCGGCGCAGGAAGGGCAGGGCATGGGCTAGGACGCGGGCCTGCTCGGTTGCCGCCGCGACGTCGCTGGGGGAGGGATGTGTTTCGCTCATTCCGCGCGTGTAGGGCGGCGCCGGCCTTCAGGGTCAAGAACACGGTCGGCGTCGGGTCGAGGAGCCGCAGGCGGCGGCCAGCGCGCGTATCGATCGCTCCCTGGTTTAGAAACCCCGGGAAAACCTGCCGGCCTTAACCCTTTCGTAAGCCATTGGCGCCGATGATTGGCGGCAGGCGATGTGCAGCATTGACGGAGGCCAGGGTGCGTGAAGCAGGCGTGATGCAACTGGAAGGCAGCCGTTTCGCGGCCCTGAAGACTATACGGAACAATCCACCAAGAACCGTTCGGCAGCGCGGTGTCGCGGCTGCTCAGGGGCGTTTTGCAGCCCGGGCGCTGGATCACCTACCGATGGCTGTCGCGGTGGTGGATCGTTCGTTGCGGCTGCATTACTGGAACCTGCATGCCGCCGGTCTGTTCGACTTGCCGTCCGTAATGTCCGCGGATGCCCCGGATCTGCTGGATGTGCTGCAAGTCGCAGGGCGCATCACGTCCCGCCAGCGTGACCGTATTGCGGAATTCTGTGCCGACGTCATCGCCGCCCCCGATCGCGGGGAGCCGGTGACTTGGCTGCGCCTCTCCTTCAACCGCCAGCAGCGAGTTGCTCTCAAATTGCATGGTCTCGGCGACGAACGCTGGCTGCTGGCGATCGAGCCCCTCAATTCAACCGTCCAGATCACTCAGTCTGCCGGCGACGCGATGGTGGATGCGCTGACCGGGCTGAGCAACCGCCGGCACTTCAATGACATGTTGCAGGACGTCGTGCAGCACGCCGGAGCCGGACACCCGTCATGCTGTCCTGATGATCGACCTGGACCGTTTCAAGAGCATCAACGACAGCCTGGGTCATTCGATTGGCGACGCCCTGCTTTGCCTGGTGGCCCAACGCCTGCGCCGGGAAACCCGCGAGCAGGACCTGATCGCACGCCTGGGCGGCGATGAATTTGTCATTCTGCTGCCGGACGGTGAAATCGCCGAGGCGCTGGCCGCCCGCGTGGTGAGCACGCTGTCCCGCCCCTTCCTGGTCGAAGGCCACGTTGCGAGCATCAGCGCCAGCGTCGGCATCGCCCGCTACTATCATGAGCAACGTGCCTCCTCCGACGATCTGATGCGCCACGCCGACCTGGCCCTTTTCGAAGCGAAGAGCGCCGGTCGCCAGACCTGGCGGCGCTTCGAGCCCGTCATGGCCGAGGGTGCTCGTCTGCGGCGGGAGTTGGAAACGGATCTGCGCAAGGCGATGGTGTTGGAGGAGTTTTCGCTTGCCTATCAACCGCAACTGAATGTCCACTCCAATCGCTTGACGGGGTTCGAGGCGCTGCTGCGCTGGAATCATCCGACGCGTGGCGCGGTTCCCCCGGGGGTATTCATTCCGGTCGCCGAGGACATCGGTTGCATTGTGGAACTGGGCGAATGGGTCTTGCTGACCGCTTGCCGGCAAGCCGCGCGGTGGCCAGATTCCCTGTCGGTCGCGGTGAACGTATCGTCCTGCCAGTTTGCCGATTGCGAGCGTCTGTATCGGGCCATACAATCCGCCCTCGAAATAACCTCGCTCGCCCCCGAGCGTTTGGAAATCGAAATCACCGAAAGCGTGCTCATGACGCAAGCCGCGCCAGTGCTGGACCTGCTGCATCGGCTTCGCGCCATGGGCATACATCTTGCCATGGATGATTTCGGCACTGGATATTCGTCGCTCAGCCAGTTGCGGGCCTTCCCGTTCGACAAGATCAAGATCGATCGGTCGTTCGTCGCCGACCTCGGCGAAAATCAGGCAGCCGGCGCGGTGGTCCGCGCCATTACGTCGCTTGGCTCCGGTCTTGGCATGACCACGATCGCCGAGGGGGTCGAAACCGCCGAACAGGCGGCGCTGGTGGAGGCCGATGGCTGCACCGACATCCAGGGGTACCTGATCAGCCGGCCGATCCCGGCGACCGAAATCGATGCTCTCTTGCGCCGATATGCCGGCGGTCGAGCCGCATCATGAGGCGAGACGTCGTGCCAGGCCCGCAGTACCGTCTGCTTTACTGCAGCCGCAACGTAATCGCCCCTTCGTCGATCGGCGGATATAATGATCGTGGGCATGCCGTGGACATGGAGCACGAACTCCGCTCCATCCTGAGCGTGGCTCGCCGGCGAAATCAGTCGGACAATATAACCGGCGCGCTCTTGTTCACCGCATCTGGCTTCGCCCAGGTGCTGGAAGGCCACCGGGACGTGGTGGAGCGTACCTTCGAACGGATCGGTGCTGACCCGCGCCACGCCGACATCACTGTGCTGGCGTTCACGCCCACCGAAAGACGCAGCTTCCCGGACTGGGCCATGGGTTTTAGCGGTCAGATGAAACCCGGACTTGCCGATCCGCTGGCGCATTTGCTGTCCGACGCCACGTTTTCCGGCGAGCGGGCAACCACCGGCAGTGATCTCCTGCGCCTGCTCGAGAAGGTGGTCCGGCGCGAGGATGAGTGGATTGCGGCTTGATTGGGGGCGCGATCGAGGGGCGGGCGCTAAGGGTCGGCGGCGGCAAGTGGCCGATCCCGTAATTTACGCCCAAGCTGTAAACGGGGTGAAGGCGTTGAGGAATTGCTCGACCCAGCGGGTGATGCTGACCGATGCCCAGCCGGTGATGCGGTTGCTGCCGATGGTGACGACAATTTCATCGGGATTGATGGCAAGCGCACTGAACATTCGTTCCGCCGGTTAACTCGCTACAATACTGTTCCTATGTAGTATATAGTTTTCGTTTGATGGCAGTCCTACAGACGATTGTAAGTAATGGAGATCGCGTATGCGAAAGACGTGGCTGACGCTTTGCCTTGGCATGTCGGTGTCGGCATGTGGCGCGACCACCGGTAGTCAGGTGATCACCAGTGTCGATTATGCTTCTAATCCATGTGCGCCGATTGCCGACCCAATTGATTAGTTGGTTTCAAGTTTCAGTGAAGGCGAAAGGCACGGCGCTTGCGATCAGCAGAAAGCTGCTCATGCCGCCGCAGTGGCACACGAGGCGGAGGCTCGGGCCGCACGCGACGCTTCGGCGCATGCGAGTGAAGCCAAGTCAGCGTGACATCGGGATACGCGTCACTTTCATATTGTGCAGACCTCGGCGCTTCCGTGTCGCGATCCGCATGCTTTAGAGGCGCTATCCGAGCCAGACGCTCGTCACCGCTGGGGCGAACTCAACTATATACAGATCGCAACGGCCAGCGAGTGCGCCGAGGTCGGCAATTCGCGACCTTATGATCTGCTACAGCACCCCGCGCTTCAGCTTCATGACGCAGCTTTTCGATGGTAGGGCGGGACGTTGTTATTTTATGCCAACCGCGGATCTGGCTGACGATTTGAATCAGCCGCCGCGACCTGGCATAAGTCATTGATCACGCCGTCAGCACCATCCAAGATTGACGTTCTGAATCGCCAAGTGAGGAAATACCACCATTTCCATTCGTTGAAGTAACACTTACTCTTGGTCCCTTTGGCGTCGCGGCTGTAGCGGCAACAAGCGTAGGCGCATGCGGTGTGGTTCAACGCTCAACAATGCGCCTTCTTCCAGCTCTAATGTCATCTGTCGAAGGGCGGAGATCACCTGCTGACCAATTACGTCCGGGCTGACATCGTTGGCCCTGATTTGTACAACACTCGGCTTTTCACCCTGGGTGGCAGCGAGGATCCCGCTGAAGTCAAGGTCGTGAGTTATTACTACATACTTATTTGTACCTGCGTAGGCCATAATGTCTGTATCAGTCGCGTTATGTGCGCCCAGGTCTGACCAGTGCGCCGCCTCAAGCCCGGCATTGGCCAATAAACCAATCCAGCGCGGCGACAGGTTCATATCGATAAGCAGCTTCATCCCGCGGCCAGAATGACCTCACGTTCTTCGGTGCGCCAAGCAGCGTAGCGCAGCGCCTGCAGGATGTCCTCACGCTCAAGATAGGGATAATCGACGAGCACCTCGTCAATGCCCTGCCCGGCGCCAATTTGTCCCACAATCATGCCAACCGTGACGCGCATCCCGCGGATGCAGGCCTTGCCGCCCATGACATCGGGTTGCTGGGTTACGCGGTCCAGTGCTCCCATGATTATTCCTTAATCGCAATTTACAGCCATGATAGCCCTTCACAAGGGCTTTTGCAAAATATCGCCAGTCCGCATCAATCACTCCCGCGCAAGAAAATCCCGCACCCTCTCGGTCACCTCCCGCTTCGGGAACATTCCGGCCAGCGCCCGCGCGCGGGTCAGCGGGTCGCTGGCGAAGAACCGCTCATACAGCACCTGCCGGCTGCCGAACGAACTGCAGGCGATATCCCACGCCAGGTGGAACAACCGCACCCGATCCTTCGCCGAACTGCCGTCCGTCGCCAGATATTGCTCGATCTGTGGCGCCAGGGGTGAGCTAAGATCCGCCTCCGTCGGCAGGATCATGAAGCTGGAGGAGCCGAGCAGCTGGAGGATTTCGACCATCCGTGGGTAGGCGGTCATGAACAGGTTGCGGGTCGTTTCGGCCGCCAGGGGAGCCGGGCACATGACGCCCCACTCATCCAGTTCGGCGTCCGCCTCGGCTGCTCGCATGCAGGCACGGGTCAGCTCGGTGTACATCACCAGCTCGCCGATCCGCTCCTCACTGTGTGGCAGATGCGCATTGCCCAGCGTCTCGGTCATCAGCAGCGCCACGCCCAGCACCAGCTCGCATTTCGCCAGGTTCTTGGCACAGCCCTGATGCGCCGTATGAGCCGAGGAATGCGTGACCCACGCCGTTCCGTTCAGCAAATCGACATCGCCGTGAATGAAAACCCGTTCCCACGGCACCAGCACATCGTCGAAGAACACGATGCAGTCCATCTCCTCGAAGCGCGAGCCCAACGGGTGATCGAAATGCGACTTACCTTCGTCGAAGCTGTCGCGGCACAGGAAGCGCAGGCCAGGCGTGTCGCACGGCACCGCGAAATTCAGCGCGAACCGGCTATATTCCTCAGTGTGCTGTGCCAACCGAGGCGCATAGACAGCGATCTCGTCGGCCAGCGGCCCCAGCGTGGCCAGCACGCGGGCGCCACGCACCACAAGGCCCGCTGACGTCTCCTTGCATCACCTGAAGCGCCGTGCCCTCCTGCAGGTTGAACTTGCCGCCGATGTGGCGGCTGCGCTGCAGGTTGATCAGCGCATGCGTCAGCACCAGGTCGTTGCGCGCGATGTACTGGTGATAACGGCGCATGTTGTCGGCGAACTCGGGCTTGCCACGACCGAAATAGTCCGCCGCGCCCGCCCAGCAGGCGAAATTCACGTTCATGAAGTCAGGCGAGCGGCCCATCATGCCGCACGTCGTGCGGGCCCAGTTCAGCATCATCACCCGCCGCCGCTCCAGGTCCTGCCGGGTCCGCGGAATGATGAACGACAGACCCAGCGTTTCGCCGGTATCCGCGTCGGTGTAGGTCATTGCGTCGCGCTGCGCCGGATCGCATTGCAGGTCATAGAGAGACGCAATGGCTCGCGCACCATTGGCCAGACCCGGATGAGAGGTCACGTCAGTCACCCGCTCTCCGCGCATCCATACCTCGGTCCGTCGCTCGCGAAGACCGGCCAGATACTGAGCGCCTGTACGGACCGCCATGTCATCCTCCTGTTGATATGTCCCTGGGCTTTTGCTTGTGGAACAGTTTGTTGGGACTTTCGCTGGATGCAGCCTACCAGCCGCTGGTGCGCGCCGCCATCACGGTCTGCTCCGCGATGCGGGTCATGATCGGGATCGTCTCCAGCGGCGCGGGGCCGACCAGCGCATGCGCCAGAATGACGAAATCCGTCGCCCGGGCGTGGTGCGCCTTCGTTGTCGCCGCCTGGCACCACATTGCCATCAACAGGAAGCGTTCCGCCCAGGCCATGCGTGAGCCCGGCAGGATCTCGCTCAGCACAAGGCGCGTCGCACCAGCGTTATCCGTACGCGGCACCTTGGCGACGACCCGCCGGACATTCTGGGTATCCTCGAACCAAGAAGCCGCAATCGGCTCCCGCTGCATCCAGGCTGTGCTGCGAGCCATCGCCGCTTCGACGCTCTCCGGCTGCGTCTGCGCAGCGTCCAATTCGTCCAAACAACCGTTCAGCCTCGGCCGCGACATCCAGTCGGCGATCCTTCCACTCCACGCCGCCGACGCATTCGGCGATCGCCAGCAGGGTTTTATCAGGTACCGACCCACTCTCCAGCCCAGTTGCAACCGCGTGCTGAACGGCGGCGTCCACATACCAGCGATCTACCTGGTCGGATGGCACTTCGCTCCTCATCTCACGAAGCATCCCATTGCTGTGACTACGTGACACCGACCGGTCAAGCCACGCATCCTGCACGCCGACGCCGTGCTTCAGCAGCAGCCCGGCGACAAGGTCCTTCCTGCCATGGCGGCTGATCGCAAGGATGCTCTGTGCTCCGGAGCCATCCACCATTGAAGCATGAAAAGCGACTTCACCCAGCGTCCTGTTGGCTTGATTGCCGGGTCCGGCCGGCCATGGGCCGATCGCCACGCCAGCAGAACGGGCTTTGCGAATCGCGCGGTCCAGGTCAGCCCGGTCCGGCTGCGGGATCCAGTTCCGTATGGTGATCGCCCGCCGCAGCCAGTCGGGTGACACGGTATCGGCGCCGGCGGTCTGCTCCATCGCCGCCGCCGCGGCTCGCCTGACGCTGGAATCGCCGTCTAGCAGCATCAGCGGCACCGCCTCGCGCAGCACCGCATGCGGCGACAGCGCCAGCTCGGTCGCCATGAAGCTGCGCAACGTCGCCGGCATCACCGCACCGGCGGCGTTAAGCGCCTCGATCACCTCGAATGGAGACCCAACCATTCCGGCAAGCTCATCGGACAGCCCGCGCAAAGCCGCCAACATCTCGTCTGGCGGCGCCGCGGGAGAAGCCCCCGTCATTCCCGCATCGGCCAGCGCTAGCTGGACCTCATCCGAGACCGGGACGCGCGCCTGGGTCAGCGCCCCAGCCATGGCGAACCAGTCGGTCGGATCAAGGGTGCCGGCCTTGCCGAGGGCAATCAGCCGCTGCTGGTAATCATTCAGCATGCGGGCCGCCCAATCCCAGCCGCGATCCAGACGGTAGCGGACAAATTCAAGCTGCAGGGTCAGCAGATCAAGGCAGGCGGTCACTTGCTTGTCGTTTCGCACCGGCGCGGTCATCGCCTCCACCAACAGGTCGGCGAAAACCGGCAGCGTCTGCGGCGTCGTTTCCAGCCAGGTCCGATCCTGCATCCCCAGTTCGCCGTGCGGCTTTCGCACAAGTTGCCCGACCAAGGTGCGGGCACGGTCCCGGTCGGCGCTGGTGGCCGATGGCGGTTCTTCGGGGTTATCGCCAACAAGCGGTGTCTCGGGTGCCTCGGACAGCGCCGCCAGCAGGTCGTCGAGTTGTTCCTGGGTCGGCTCGGACACGGCCAACGTTGCCAACAGGCTCTCCGCCGCCGCCGCGATACGCCTTGGATTGCCGGTGCGCTGCACAACCCGGCCCTGGCGCAGCGTTTCCCGCTGGAACTGCCAGATGCCTTCCACCGTGGCGGTGAAGACAGGATGCTCCATCGAAAGCCTGAAGCCGTTGCGATGGCCAAGCATATCGAGCCGCCAGTTCAGCGTCTTGCCGTTATGCGGCAGGGTTTCCTCGGCCAGCGGCAACTCGGGTGTCGCCGGTGGATTGGCCGCTCGCACGGTGCCGCGCGGAGGAGTCCGGCGGGATGGAAAAAGCTCCCGATAGAGCGCCTCGTTGTCCGGGTCGAAAAAGAATTCGGCTAGCAGGCCTGACGCAAGGTCGAGCAACAGCCGATCAACGTCATCCGGTTTGATCTCTGGCTGACCCTGGGGTGCTTTCGCCATCGCTGCTCTCCAGCGCAAGAAGCGTCGCCAACTCTGCGCGTAGCGCGGCAACACCATCGCCGGTTTCGCTGCTCGTGTGTAGCACCCGCGGAAACGCCGCCGCATGCGAGCGCACCAGCCGCTCGGTTTCCGCCAGCTTGCGCGCCAGGGCGGGCGGCTTCACCCCGTCGGCCTTGGTCAGCACAATCTGATACGTCACCGCGGCCCGGTCCAGCAGCGCCATCACGTCGCGGTCCGCCTGCTTCAGCTCGATCCGCGCGTCCAGCAGCAGGACGACCCGGCGCAAGCTCGGCCGCCCACGCAGGTAGTCGAACATCATGCCTTGCCAGTCGGCCTTGATGTCCTTGGATGCGCGCGCGTAGCCGTAACCCGGCATGTCAACCAGGGTCACCACCCCCGCCAGATCGAAAAAATTCAACTGCCGGGTACGACCCGGTTCAGCGGAGGCACGGGCCAGTGCTCGGCGCCCCGTCAGCGCGTTCAGCAGTGAGGATTTTCCGACGTTTGAACGGCCGGCGAAGGCGATCTCCGGCCCGCCGACCGGCGGCAACTGATCCAGCCGCTGGGCACCAAAGAAGAACCGGCATTCCGCCGCGAACAGCAGACGCCCTGCCTCCAGCGCCGCTGCGTTGGCTGCCGCGTCAGGCGCCTCGCCCAGGTTCGGCGGCGCGGTCAGGTCCTGGCCAGCGAGGGTTTGGCCAGGCGTGTGCGGCGCTGAATGAGCCATTGTTGTCCGATCGACAGCGTGTTGTTCCAGCTCCAATAAATAATCAGGCCGGCCGGGAACTTCGCCATCATGAAGGTGAAAATGATCGGCATGAACTGGAACAGCCTGGCCTGCACCGGATCTGGCGGCGGCGGGTTCAGCCGCTGTTGCAGGAACATGGTGAAGCCCATGATCAGCGGCCAGGCGCCCAGGTGCAGCAGCGGAATATAGGCGGCCGGATCGAACGGCAGCAGGCCGAACAGGTTGAACACGTTGGTCGGATCGACCTGCGACAGATCATGGATCCAGCCGAAGAACGGCGCCTGCCGCATCTCGATGGTGACGAAGATGACCTTATACAGCGAAAAGAACACCGGGATCTGCACCACCATCGGCAGGCAGCCGGAGGCCGGGTTCACCTTCTCGGTCTTGTACAGCGCCATCATCTCCTGCTGCATGCGCTGCGGTTCGTCCTTGTAGCGTTCCCGCAGCGCGGTCATCTTCGGCGCCAGCAGCTTCATCTTGCTCATGGAACGGTAGGAGTAGTTCGCCAGCGGGAAGAACAGCGCCTTGACCAGCACCGTGAACACCATGATGGCGAGCCCGAAATTGCCCAGCACGCCGTTGAAGAAATCCAATGCGAAGAAGATCGGCTTGGTCAGGAAGTAGAACCAGCCGAAATCCACCGCCTTATCGAAATTCGGGATGTGCAGCGCGTCCTGGTAGTGGTCCAGCAAGGTCACCACCTTGGCACCGGCAAAGGCGTGCGTCGTCATCGCCGCTTCCCCACCGGCCGGCACGATCTTCGGGTCGGTGGTGACGTAGTCCACCTGATAGTGGTCACCATGATCGTCGATGTGGCGGAAATTGACCTTCGACGACAGGCTCTGGTCCGGGATCAGCGCGGTCAGCCAATATTTGTCGGTGATGCCGGCCCAACCGCCGGTGGAGGTGGCATCGAACGCGATGCCGCCCTTCTTCTCGCCCTCGCTCTTCGCCTTGTCGTAGGTCGTCTCCTGCAGGGTGCCGTCGACCACGCCCAGCAGCCCTTCGAACAGCACATAGTAGCCGGAAACCTCCGGTTTGTAGTCGCGGCGGATGCGCGCCCAGGGAAATAGGCTGACCGCCTGCGCGGTGGCATTGCGCACCGTCTGATGGACTGTGAACATATAGTCTTCGTCAATCGACATCTCGATCAGGAAGGTCAGGCCGGCCCCATTGTCCCATGACAGGGTGACCGGTTTGCCCGGCCCGAGCGTGTCGGCCGACGCGGTCCACGTCGTATCGTTGTCCGGCAGCTTCGTTGCTTCAGTGCCGGATGCCGTCCAGCCATACTGGATGTAGTACGGATGTTCCTCCGCACGCGGTTCCAGCAGCCGGACATCGGGCGAGTCCGGCTCGATCGTTTCGCGATATTGCGTCAGCAGCAAGTCATCCACGCGGGCTCCAAGCAGGCTGATGGAGCCGGAGACCCGGGGCGCGACGATCTTCACCCGCGGCACGTTGCGTGGCACCGCGGTTGTCGTGCCCGCGGCGGGCGGCGCAGCGGCGGCCGGGGCGCCCTCGGCTGGCGTGGCGGAAACCTTGTTGGGCGCGGTCATCTCCGCGACCGGGCGCGGCGGGGGCTTTGGCAGATGCGGGGCGATCAGCATCTGAAATCCGAGAAGAATTGCCAGCGAGACCGCGATCGCCAGGAAGAGCCGCTTCTGGTCCATCAATGCCCCGTCTGCCTACCTGTCTGCTGCGCGTCTGTCAGGCCGCGGTCAACCTCGGATGATCGGGTCCGGCACCGGGTCGACGCCGCCGGGATGCCATGGATTGCAGCGCAGCACCCGCCGCGTCGCCAGCACTCGTGCCGTGCAGCGCCCCGTGCAGACGCAGCGCGTCGATTGCATAATCGCTGCAGCTCGGCCAGAAGCGGCAATTCGCGCCGATCAATGGTCGCAGCGTCCACTGATAGACGCGGACCGCGCCGATCCCGACCGAGGCCGCAGCTCTCATAATGCTCCATTCCTGTCCAGCGCCCGCCTGATATCGTTCCGCAGAGCCAGGAAATCGCGCTTGCGCGTGCTGTCCCGACCAATCAGCACGACGTCCACCCCGCGCACCGGACATTCCCGCAGCAGCAGACGCATCGCTTCCTTCAGCCGCCGCCGTGTGCGGTTCCGCACCACGGCATTACCGACCTTGCGGGTGACGGTAAAGCCGAGCCGGACCGCGCCGTCATCGGCGCGGTAAAGCAGTTGCAGCACGACACCGCCGATCGCCGCCTTCTTGCCGGATGCAGCAATGCGCAGGAAATCGGCTCGTCGCCGCAGGCGGCCGGGCTTCTGTGCAGGACGGCCAGTGTTCAGCGTATCGGCCAAGGGCACCACCAGGGCCACAAGAGCTTAATCAGGATCACGATCAAAGCCGGCATGATGGAACACCAGCATCCGGCCATTCGGATCAGGCGGACAGGCGCTTGCGACCCTTGGCGCGGCGGTTGGCCAGCACCTTGCGCCCACCAACGGTTTCCATGCGGGCGCGAAATCCATGCCGACGCTTGCGGACCAGCTTGGATGGTTGATAGGTGCGCTTCACGACTTCTCTCCGAAACCTTAGGCAGGCACGCCTCTGCATGCATGACAACAGGTGCGCCGGAGGGCGACCCGTCGGAAGCGGCGGCTTATACGGGCGCGGTCCCGGCGCGTCAATCGCCACGACAGGCCGTGCTGACCACGTCCGATGATCAATCCGCGCCGCGCAGGCCGTCAAGCAAGGCCTTGTGGAAGGTGTCCGGCGCCTGGATCTGCGGCGCATGACCAAGATCGGGGAATTCCACCAGGCGCGCCCGCGGGATCGCCGCCGCGGCCGCCTTGCCAAGCTGCGGATAGTTGCCCAGGGACGGGCGGACCTGGGGCGGGGCGAGGTTCTTGCCGATCGCCGTGGTGTCCTTGTCGCCGATCATCAGCAGCACCGGCATCGTCAACTGGCCCAACTCGTAGACCACCGGCTGTGTGTAGATCATGTCGTACAGCAGCGCCGAGTTCCAGGCGACGATGGCCCGGCCCGGGCCGCGATACATCCCGGCCAGCATCTGCACCCAGCGCTCATAGGACGGCTGCCATGTGCCGGCATAGTAGGTCGAGCGCTCATAGTCGCGTATGCGTGCTGCGGTGGTATGCAGTTCCTGCTCGATACCAGGCATCCACGCTCTGCCAGGGAACTCCCTTGGCCTTCCAGTCCTCCAGCCCGATCGGATCGACCAGCACGAGTTGGTCGGCGTCCTGCGGGAACATCAGCCCGTAACGGATCGCCAGCATGCCGCCCGTCGAGTGCCCGATGATGGTCGCGCGGCCGATCCCGAGCGAGGCCAGCAGCGCATGGGTGTTGCCGGCGAGTTGCTGGAAACTGTACTGATAGTGCGCCGGCTTGGTGGATTTGCAGAAGCCGATCTGGTCGGGCGCGATCACGCGATAGCCTGCCTGGGTCAGCACGGTGATGGTGGCTCTGCCAGGTCGCCGCGCAGAAATTCTTGCCATGCAGCAGCACGACCAGTGCGGCCGTTCGGCTGCGCCGGCTTCACATCCAGAAACGCCATGTCCAGCGCGGCGCCTTGCGAGGTAAAGCGGTACCGCGACACCGGCGACGGATACGCGAAGCCTTGCAGTTCAGGACCGATTGGACGGGGCCGGTGTCGGCAGGCGGCTGCCTGCCACGGCACAAAAGGCGCAGCCGCCAGAGCGCACGGGCAGGCCAAGCCCGAACAGCGCTGCTCGCAGGCGTTTCATATGAAGTCCCTCATCGACATATGCCGCAGTCTCGATTGGCAATGATGCCGAACAGCACTACCGCCCCGTTAGCCCTTGCGACGCCGATCGTGACATGATACCACGATCAGTACAAGGCGCGCCGGCCGGTTGGGGCCAGGCCAGACGTCCAGCTCGACCGCCGTGTACCAGGACTTGGTGGACACCTTGGACGGCCACCGGGCCAGCCGCCGCCTTTATATGCCAAGCACCCTTGCGCCCGCGGCAGATGCTCGGCGTGGCCGATGTGGATCGAGCACAGCCGGATGAAGACGTGTAATAGTGGCACCGTGCAAACCATGATTCGCCGCATGCCGGGCCGGTGTCGGTATCGGCAGCCCGCGACCCCTTGGGCGGCACAAGGATCAAAACGACCAACAGGCTGGAACGACAACCAGCGCCGCCGGTAGGCGTTTCATGTGGCCACACCGCGGCGGACATGGCAGGCGACCGGACCGGCCGATACACTCCTCACTACGATATGAAGGATATATTCTGCGGCGAAAGCGTTGTGGGGCGAAGCGAGACGCGGAGGTCGGGATTTGGTCAGCGAGACAGGTGACTATTCCGATGCGAAAGCGCGGGCCGATCAGGCCGAGCCGAAGCGGGGTGAGCAACAGCCTGATCGGAGTGAGAAGCCCCAGCGTTCACCGGACAAAGCCCGCGATGATGACCGACGCCGCGAAGATGAGCAGGGCGGCAACATGGGTCGAAACAGAAATGACAACGACCAGCGCAGGAGCCGATGGCCGCTGATCCTCCTCGGCATCGTCGTCGTCATCGCGATCATCGCGGCCGTGGTTTACTGGCTGATGACGCGCAACCTGGAAAGCACCGACGACGCCTACACCGAGGGCAATGCCGTCGCATACGCGGCCAAGGTTTCCGGCTACGTCACGCAGCTCAACGTCGATGACAATACATTTGTCCATGCCGGCGACTTGCTGCTGAAGATCGACCCGCGTGACTACACCACCGCCCGCGACCAGGCCCGCGCCAGCCTCTCGCTCGCGCGGGCGCAACTCTCCAGCGCACAGGTCGCGCTGGACATCGCCCGCGTCCAGGCCCCGGCGTCGCTGCAACAGGCGCAGGCCCAGCTCCAGCAAGCGCAGGCGAACCAGTCGCAAGCTGAACTGGCCTACCGCCGTCAGCACGCTGTCGATCCGCGGGCGACCACGCAGGCGAACATCGATCAGGCGAACGCGCAGAATCGATCCACCACCGCGGCGGTGGCGAATGCCCAGGCGCAGGTGCGGGTCGCCGATCTGGTGCAGCAGAACATCCAGTCGGCCGAGGACACGGTTCGTCAGCGCCAGGCCCAGGTCGCCCAGGCCGAAGCCAATCTGGAGCAGGCGAAGGTCAATCTGTCCTACACCGATCTGATCGCGCCGCAGAACGGCTACATCACCCGGCGCAACGTTGATCTCGGCACCTTCGTCCAGGCTGGACAGCAGGTGTTCTACATCGTCACGCCGCAGGTCTGGGTAACGGCGAACTTCAAGGAAAATCAGCTCACCGACATGCATCCCGGCCAACATGTCTCGATCGATGTGGATGCCTATCCGAACCTGCACCTGCAAGGACACATCGACAGCATCCAGCAGGGCAGCGGCGCCCGCTTCTCGACCTTCCCCGCCGAGAACGCGACCGGCAATTTCGTGAAGATCGTCCGCCGCGTGCCGGTCAAGATCATCATCGACAGCGGCCTCGACAGCAATCACGGTCTACCACTGGGGATTTCCGTCGAACCGACGGTCACCGTCCGATGAGCGACAGCCAGGGCTGGAAGCCCCGTGCCAATCCGTGGCTGGTCGCCATCGTCGTGACCGTGGGTGCATTCATGGAGGTGCTGGACACCACCATCGTGAATGTTTCACTGCCGCACATTGCTGGCTCCCTTTCGGTCAGCAGCGACGACAGCACCTGGACGCTGACCACCTATCTGGTCGCCAATGGCATCGTGCTGACGATTTCCGGTGCCCTCAGCCGCCGTATTGGCCGGAAAAGATATTTTCTGATCTGCATTGCCGGCTTCACGGCGACCTCGTTCGGCTGCGGGATATCGACCAACTTTGAGGAAATCCTGCTGTTCCGCGCCCTGCAAGGCTTCTTCGGCGGCGGCCTGCAGCCGACGCAGCAGTCGATCATCCTGGATTATTTTCCGCCTGAGAAGCGGCAGCAGGCGTTCTCCCTCACCGCCATCGCCATCATCATCGCCCCTGTCCTCGGCCCGGTGATCGGCGGCTATCTGACCGACCAGTACTCATGGCACTGGATCTTCCTGATCAACGTTCCGATCGGGATCGGGACGTTCTTCGGCGTGCTGCAGCTCGTCGAGGACTCGCCGGCGATGCAGCGCGAGAAAGAGACCGCGCCTCGCTTTGATTATGTGGGCGTGGGTTTCATCGCGTTGGCCCTCGGCTGCATGGAAATCGGCGTCGACCGTGGTGAGGACTACGACTGGCTCGGCTCCAACTTCATCCGTATCATGTTCCTTCTGTCAGCATGTGGCTTCGTGTTCGGCATCACCTACCTGCTTTACGTGCGCGATCCGGTCGTCAATCTGCGGGTCTTCAAGGACCGCAATTTCGCCTTGGGTACGTTCGCGATCGCGATGATGGGATTCGTGCTGTACGCCAGTGCCGTGCTGATCCCGCAATTCGCTCAACAGCAGCTTGCCTACACCGCGACGTGGGCCGGCCTGGTGCTGGCACCGGGGGCGGTGGTGCTGACGTTGCTGATCCCGGTCGCCAGCAGATCCTGAATGTGGTGCCGACCAAATACGTGGTTGCCGCGGGCGGCCTGGCTCTGGCGCTGGCGCTATACTACTCGATGAACCTGGTACCAAATCTGGATTTTTACCATCTGATGCTGTTCCGGGCCGCACAGACCGCCGCCCTGTCGTTGTTGTTCGTCCCGATTAGCACGATCGCCTACGCGACTGTGCCGCAGCACTTGAACGGCGATGCTGCGGCCTTGTTCAGCATGGCGCGCAACGTATTCGGCGGCGTCGGTATTTCGATCTCTACCGCGCTGGTCACCGAACAGCAGCAAGTTCGCCAGTCCTATCTGGTCGAGCACCTGACGCCGGTCAATCAGCCCTACGACGTGCTGCTGCAGCAGGTGCAGCAGGGTCTGATCGATGTCGGCCAGGCCGCGGGGCAAGCGCAGGCGGAGATCAATCAAATGCTGCAAGGCCAGGTCGCCGTGCTGGCCTACAACGACGTTTTCCTCATCACCGCCGGCCTGTCCTTGTTGATGGTCCCGGTCGCGCTGCTGATGTCCGGGATCAAAACGAAAGCCGGCGGCGGAGGTCACTGACCGATGCGCTTGGTGCCCTGTGTATTCGTCGTTTGCCTCACCGCCTGCGCAGTCGGTCCGAACTATACGCCACCCAAACCGCCTGACCTCGCCAACTGGAACGACAAGTCGGCGCGGACCGCCAATGAGGTCAGCCAACAGGCCAATCCCGATCCACGCTGGTGGAACGGCTTCAATGATCCGGTGCTGACGCAATTGATGCAGCAGGCGATCGCCGGCAACCTTGATGTGCAGCAGGCGGTTCTTCGCGTCGTGGAATCGCGCCAGAACGAGGTGACGGCCCGCGCTGGCCGGCTTCCCACCATCAACGGCACCGGCAGCTACACGCGCGAGCAGCTGGGGCTGCGCGGCCTGCTGCTCTCCCAAGGCACCTATGGGCAAGTGAACGGATTGGCCGCTCCGGGTTCGGTGCTCAACCAGTTCAGCCCTGGACTGGGCAACCGGGCCAGCACCGCGATCGGCAACGAGCTGAACCTGCTCGACCAGCCGGTTAACCTGTTCAGTTATGGGCTAAGTTCCTCATGGGAACTGGATCTGTTTGGCCGCGTGCGCCGTTCCGAGGAGCAGGCCGGTGCGCGCACCCAGGCGCAGGTCGAGGCCAAGAATGACGCCCTGGTGATGCTCGAAGGGCAGGTTGCCCAGGCCTATGTGCAGCTTCGCGGCGGCCAGGTGCTGACCGCAAGTCAGCAAGAAAACGTACGGACCGCGCAGGCGGCGCTCGATTTGACGCAAAAGCAGCAAATCCGGGGCTTGGCGACAGACCTCGACGTCGAGCAGGCTCGCACCCAGGTGGCGGACAACGAAGCACAGTTGCCGGGCTATCAGAAACAATCGGAGCAGGCAATGAACCGCCTCAGCGTGCTGACCGGTCAACCCCCTGGCTCGGTTGACGCTATGCTGGGTCCACCCGGGCCGTTGCCGACGATTCCGGCCGTGGTCAGGATCGGTGTGCCGTCCACCCTGACCCGCCGTCGCCCTGACGTGCGCGAGGCGGAGGCGAACCTGCACGCCGCGACGGCCAATGTCGGGGTCGCGGTGGCCAGCTTCTATCCGGATGTCTCGCTGACCGGCAACTTTGGACTGCGGGCGCTGGACGCCAGCTACCTGACGAACTGGGCGAGCGCCTTCTACTCGTTCGGTCCCAGTATATCTTTGCCGATCTTCCAGGGTGGCCGCCTGACCTCCGGCCTGCGCCTTGCGCGCGCCCAGGAAGTCGAAGCGGCCTTGTCTTACCGCGGCACGGTGCTGAATGCCTTGCGGGAGGTGGAGGACGCGCTGGTGGCCTATCGAAATGACCGGGTCCAGCGGGACAAGCTGATCGTAGCCGTCCGCTCAGGGGAGATGACGCTCTATCTGGCACGCAACGCCTTCACCCATGGGTTGCAGAATTTTATCCAAGTGCTGGATGCTGAGCGCACGCTGATCGGGTCACGGCAGCAACTGGTGCAGGCCGAGGTAACTCTGACCAACGACGTCGTGACGCTCTACAACGCGCTCGGCGGCGGCTGGCTGGAGGATGCTGACGGGAGCCAGGCGCCTTCGATCGGCGACGCTCCGCCGATCACGCCGGCCGCTCTGGACAGTGTGGCGGCGGGAATAAAGCGCTAAATCCTCGCCCTGTCGTGCCTCTACCGTCGTCCTCCCCGGCGAAGCTTGGTCCTGCGAAGGCGGAACGCCGGGACCACGGCTTGCGGTGTTGGCGGCGACGAAGTCGTGGGTCGCCGGGCCAAGCCCGGCGATGACACTGGGGCGGTGACAGCAGTTCGGCCAGTCCCTTGCATCGGGGGCGCAAGTTGATCGCCGCAGCATCCCCCTCGTAATGCTGTTGTATTGCAACCTTATAACTTGCCAAGCTCAGGCGGCTCCCTTAAATGGACGGTTCCCCAGAACCAAACACCGGAGAATGAGCGCATGGCGCGCGTTACCGTCGAAGATTGCGTTCAGAAAGTGCCCAATCGGTTCGAGCTTGTTCTGCTCGCCGCGCAGCGTGCCCGGAATATCAGTCGTGGAGAAGAACTCACCGTCGACCGCGATAACGATAAGAACCCCGTCGTCGCGCTGCGTGAGATCGCCGACGAAACGATCGAGCTGCCCCGGATTGAGCAGGATCTGATCAAGTCGCTGTCCCGTGCGCCGGAGCCGGAACCCGCGGACGAGGAAGTGCTCGACCTTATTCCGACCGATCAGAACATCTTCGGCCTGCAGGATGTCACTGCGGAGGAAGAGGTGGCTGGCCTTCCGGCCGAGGCCGACGAATTGTCGCCTGAGGACATGGAAGCCGCCATCGCCGCGGAACTCGGCGGTCGGTCAGCCCGGTAAAGCCCCATGAAACGCGGGGGCCACGGCGGTGACATCAATCGGTCCGCGCCCTCCCCCGCGCGGGTGGCAGCGCTGTCGGTTGCAGCGACCGATGCGTTCGGACGGGATAAGCCAGGCCGGGATGCGCCGGCGGGGCTGTCGGCCCTCGCCGTGAGCGTCGCTGAACGGCCGGCGCTGCCCGGACCGGATGTCATCCGCCAGTGCGACCTGACCAGGAAGGTGCTGGCCTATGATCCCAAGGCCGATACCAGCCTGATCGATGCCGCCTACCATCTGGCGACGCAAGCGCACGCCACCCAGCGGCGCGACAACGGTGATCCCTATATCACCCACCCGATCGCGGTGGCCGAGGTTCTTGCCGGCTATCGCCTGGATATCGCCTCGATCGTCACCGGCCTGCTGCACGACGTGATCGAGGATACGCCGGTCAGGCTGCCGGAGATCGAAGCCCGCTTCGGCAAGGAGATCGCCGGTCTGGTCGACGGCGTCACCAAGCTGACGCGGCTGGAGCTGCAGTCGGACCGAACCAAGCAGGCGGAGAATTTCCGCAAGCTGGTGCTCGCCATGAGCCGCGATATCCGCGTCCTGCTGGTCAAGCTGGCGGACCGACTGCACAACATGCGCACCCTGCACTTCGTTCGCGAGGCCGACCGGCGCAAGCGGATCGCCGGCGAAACGATGGAGATCTACGCGCCGCTCGCCGAACGCATCGGCATGGATGCGCTCAAGACCGAACTGCAAACCCTGTCGTTCACCCAACTGGAACCCGAAGCCTACAACACCATCCAGGCGCGCCTGAACTTTCTGCGCGGCCAGGGCCAGGACCTGATCGATGAAGTGCGGCGCGACCTGATCCGCGTCTGCAAGCAGGCCGGCGTCGACGTCATCGAACTGACCGGGCGGGAGAAGTCTCCGTACTCGATCTGGGAGAAGATGCATCGCCGCAACGTCGCCTTCGAGCAGTTGTCCGACATCATGGCATTCCGCATCGTCGTCGCCACAAAAGGCGATTGTTATGCGGCGCTGGGCGCGGTCCACTCGGCGTATCCGGTGATCGCCGGACGGTTCAAGGATTACATCTCGACACCGAAGTCGAACGGCTACCAGTCGCTGCATACCGGTGTCACGCTGCGGGAGCCGCGCAACCAGAAGATCGAGGTGCAGATCCGCACCGCGGAAATGAGCGACGTAGCGGAGAACGGCGTCGCCTCCCACTGGGTCTACAAGGCGCCCGACAAGAAAGTCGACGGCACCGAGGTGCAGCGCTTCCGCTGGGTGCAGGACCTGCTGGAAATCCTGGACAATTCGGACGCGCCGGACGAGTTCCTCGATAACACCAAGCTGGAACTCTACGCCGATCAGGTCTTCTGCTTCACTCCCAAGGGCCAGCTAATCCAGTTGCCGCGCGGCGCCACGCCGGTCGATTTCGCCTATGCCGTGCACAGCCAGGTGGGTGACACCTGCGTCGGCGCCAAGATCAACGGCCGCCTGATGCCGCTGCGCCACCATCTGCAGAATGGTGATCAGGTGGAGGTGATGACCGCACGCGGCGGCACGCCCTCGCCGCAATGGGAGCGGTTTGTCGTCACCGGCAAGGCGCGCGCCCGGATACGGCGGTTCATCCACCAGGAGCAGCGCCAGCAGAGCCGCGACGCCGGACGGGCGGAACTGACAAAGGCGTTCCGCCAGGCCGGTGTGGACGGCTCGGAGAAGGCGCTGGAACCGGCCCTGAAAGCGTTGAAGATCGCCGCCGTCGACGACCTCTATATCGGCATCGGCAACGGCAACCTGACGGCGAAGGACGTGGTCCACGCAGCCTATCCGGAGCTGCGCCAGGCGCCGCGCGCGCCCAGGATGATCCCGTCGCTGCTGACCCGCGGCGGCACGTCCGCCGACCCGGCAGGACCACGACATGCCGGTGACCGGCCTGGTGCCCGGCATGGCGTTCGGTTTCGCCGGCTGCTGCCATCCGGTTCCCGGCGACGAGATCGTCGGGATCGTGACGACCGGCAAAGGCGTGACGATCCACGGGCGCGAATGCCAAATGCTGACCGCCTTCGCCGCAACGCCGGAGCGGTTCATCGACGTCGACTGGAACTATGAAGCCGTCGGCAAAAAGGCCACGAACGGCCATTCGGTCGGGCATACCGCGCGGATCAGCGCCATCGCCGCCAATGAACAAGGCGCGCTGGCCGACATGGCCAATGCCATCGCCAAGCAGGAAGGCGCCATCGCCAACCTCAAGATCGTCAACCGCCAGCAGGATTTCATGGAAGTGCTGGTGGATGTCGAGGTGCGCGACACCGCGCATCTGTCGAAAGTGATCGTCGGGCTGCGTGGGCTGCGCGAGATCAAGGGCGTGGAACGGGCAACTGGGGGATGATCCTGGGGATCGGCGCCGATATCTGTGACATCAGGCGCATCGAGGCCGCCATCGGCCGGCACGGCGACCGCTTTCTGGCCCGTGTCTTCACCGCGACCGAGCGGGAGAAGGCCATGCGGCGGACGGAAAAGATCCAGGCCGCCACCTTCGCCAAGCGCTTCGCCGCCAAGGAAGCCGCCGCCAAAGCGCTAGGTACCGGCTTTCGGCGCGGCGTGTTCTTCGCCGATCTGGGGGTCGTCAACCAGCCGAGTGGCAAACCGACCCTGGCGATGACCGGCGGTTCAGCGGCGCGGCTGCGGGCAATCACACCACCTGGCATGGTCGCACAGGTCGACCTGACAATGACCGATGAGTATCCCTATGCCTATGCTCAGGTGATTATCTCCGCCAACCCGGCGGCCTAGACAGATCCCGTTCAGGTGGGTTGTCGAAAGCAGCAAAGTTGTAGGCAACCGGCCTGCACCAGTCACGCGTCAGGGGCGGGTTGCCGCAGCTTTTTCATCGGACTGCGGCTCGGCGCCGGTGCCGGTTGTGGATACGAGCCTGTCAAGGATTGTTCAACGGCGCCTCTCGCCGGTGCACCACTTGCCCCGGGTCGCCACGATCTCCAGGCGAGCCGTCGCGCCGCAGCCAGGTCATCGATAAGTAGGCGCCGAGCCACGACCCAGCCGCGGCGAACAGCACGTACAGGGCGTTCTGGGTGTAGCTGATCACCGCGAAGGCCGACAGCAGATACCAGATGCCACTCCAGTTCGCCGCCGCCACGCGCCGGCGCGCCGATACCGCCGCATTGAAAAAGACATAGGCCGCGTCGGTAACCGCCGTGGAGACAAGCACGCCGCCGGCGATCAGCGGATTGATCGAAAGCGTGATCATGCCGGCCCGGCTCGAACTGTTTCGCAACGAGTCCGACTGGGGCCGCCGGCTGTTGCCAGTCGCCAGACTGCGCCAAGCATCACGCAGCCGCACGATCGGCGATCAGGGGCCAGCTCTGTCAGCGATCTGCGCTCGGCTTGTCTGGTGATGCGATCATCTCCCTTTTTTTCTGCGGCGCATTACTAGACCATCATAATGCTTGAGCGGCAACCGCGGCAGGGTCTGACGGTCGACGATGGGCAGCCGCTTGCCGCCCGCATGAGTTTGGCCAGCATCCCGGCAAAATACGCCACCGCTTGCACGCGGCGTTGCTGCCGCACGGAGCGTCTCGCTTTCCGACCGCGGTGCAAACCGGTGCCGGCTCAGCACGCGCTAAAATGCTCTGACACCATTCCTTGACAGGATGCCGCCGCATAGGCTTGATCCGGCCGAGTCTCGCGGCCCTTGCCGTCGACGAAGATCTGAAAGTCCGTTGCCCACATGGCGACCACAAAGGCCAAACCCAGGCGGCAATCCAGCGCCTGGGTCGAGAACGTCAAGACCATCGTCTACGCCGGGCTGATAGCCGTCGGCGTGCGGACCTTTGCGTTCGAGCCGTTCAACATCCCCTCCGGCAGCATGATCCCGACGCTGCTGGTCGGCGACTACCTGTTCGTGTCGAAATACAGCTATGGGTACTCCCGCTACTCGCTGCCGTTCGCGCCACCGCTGTTCTCCGGCCGGATCTTTGGGTCGTTGCCCAAGCGCGGCGACGTGGTGGTGTTTAAATATCCGCGCGACACCTCGGTGGACTACATCAAGCGGATCGTCGGCTTGCCCGGCGACCACATCCAGGTGCGGGAGGGGCAGCTTTACATTAATGGCGTGCTGTGTCCCCGCCAGTCCGAAGGTGACTACCTGGCGGATGACAACGGCATCAAGATGATGCGGCGACTGTATCAGGAAACCCTGCCAAACGGCGTCAAGCACGACATCCTGAAGGAGCGTGACGACGGCTGGGTGAACAATACGCAGGACTATCTGGTGCCCGCTGGCCATGTCTTCGCGATGGGCGATAACCGCGACAATAGCGCGGATAGCCGTTTCATGGATGGCGTCGGATTTGTGCCGCTGGAAAACCTGGTCGGACGCGCCGAAATCCTGTTTTTCTCGATCGACGCCGAATATCCCTGGTGGGAGTTCTGGGAGTGGCCGCTCGAGATCCGCTGGAGCCGGCTGCTGAAACCCATTCATTGAACGCTCCGAACGTCCCGGACTGAATGACTGACTCCTTGGAAGCCATCCTTGGTCACGCCTTCAAGCGTCCGGCCCTGCTGAAGGAGGCTCTTACGCATCGCTCGGTCGTGCATAGTCACGGCCGCAAGCATGGCTCGAATGAGCGGCTGGAATTCATCGGCGATCGCGTGCTCGGGCTGGCCATGGCGGAGTGGCTGGCCGAACGCTTCCCGCGGGAGCAGGAAGGCGACCTCGGCCCCCGCCTCGCCTACCTGGTATCGCAGCCGGTCCTCGCCAAAGTGGCTGAAACAATCGGCCTCGCCGACGCAGTGTCCGTCGGGCGGGGCGAGGTCAAGGCCGGTCTGACGAAACGCGCCACGGTTCTGGCGGACGCGTTGGAGGCCGCACTGGGCGCGCTCTATCTGGATGGCGGGCTCGATGTCGCGCGCGATTTTGTCCGTCGGGCATGGCACGATGCGATGACTGGCCAGATCGAACCGCCGAAGGACGCTAAGACGGCCTTGCAGCACTGGGCGCTGAAGCGTGGACTCGGTTTGCCGTCCTACGCGGTCACCGGCTGCTCCGGTCCGCCCCATGCTCCCGCGTTCACCGTCACCGTCAGCGTCGGAGATACCGATGGTTCCGGCACCGCCGGCAGCAAACGTGCCGCGGAGCAGCTCGCGGCCGAGGCGCTACTCGCAAGGCTTCCATGATGAGCCCGCCGTCATGACGCCACCACCATGACCTCCCCGGTCGTGACCCCCAGATGTGGCTTCGTCGCCATCGTTGGCGCGCCGAATGCCGGCAAGTCGACCCTGCTCAATCGGTTGACCGGTGCCAAGCTGTCGATTGTCTCGCCGAAAGCTCAGACCACCCGCTTCCGGGTGCTTGGTATCCTGATGCGGGGACCGGCGCAGGTCCTGCTGGTGGATACCCCGGGCATCTTCCGGCCGCGCCGCAAGCTGGACCGCGCCATGGTGGCGGCCGCCTGGACCGGCGCGGCCGACGCCGATTTGGCGATCCTGCTGGTCGATGCCCGAGCGAGTGCCAGGGAAGCTAAGGTGTCGGGGATGATGTGCGCGGCATCGCCGCCAGGCTGGCGGCATCGGGACGGCGGTGCTGGCTGGTGCTGAACAAGATCGACCTCGTTACGCCATCGTCGCTGTTGCCGCTGATCGAGGCCTTGGGCGCGCTGGCGACGTTTGAGGAAACCTTCATGGTCAGCGCCGTCACCGGCGACGGCATCGGCAAGCTGGCGGATGCGCTGGCGGCGGCAGTGCCTGAAGGTCCGCATCTGTATCCGGATGACGACCTCACCGACCTGCCTGACCGCCTGCTGGCGGCGGAGATCGTGCGTGAGCAAATCTTCATGCAGACCCACGAGGAAGTGCCGTACGGTGCCACCGTGGAGACTGAGACGTTCGACGAACGCAAGGATGGCTCGGTTCGTATCGACGCAACCGTGTACGTCGCCCGGCCTGGCCACAAGGCGATTCTGATCGGCGAAAAGGGCACGAAAATCAAAGCCATCGGTGCCCGCGCTCGGCAGGATCTGGCGGCGCTGCTGGAACGGCCGGTGCATCTCTTCCTGAATGTCAAGCAGCGCAGCGGCTGGGATGAGGAAGGCGCTCGCCTGCGCGCCATCGGCCTGGATGATCCGGGCAAGGCATGAGCCAGTCGCCACGACCCTCGCCGCCATCTAGCTCAGCGGTGACATCTCCCGTAGCTGTTGGCGGGCTGGCATTGATGCGCAATATGTTACCGACGGCCACTTCGGCCCGCCGGCTGATTAGGCCCATGGATTAATCTGGTGCTCGACCAGCCGCGCCTTCGAATGTGTCAGGGCACTGGCCCAAACTGGAACGCAGGTTTCCTCTGATATGATGGTAGACTTCAAAGCATTGTCGCGACGGTGCGATGCGCTTCCATGGTACCGGACGAGGCTCTGGTCTTCTCATGGCGGCGCATGCTGGCTTTGATCGACAGCGGCGTGCCGGGCGCCGTTATCGAGTGCGGCACCTGGATGGGTGGCTGTGCCTTTGGCATGGCCCTGGTCCAGCGGCACCAGTACGGCCGGGTGTTGAGACCCGTCGTGATGTTGGACAGCTTCGAAGGATTGCCGCCCGCGACGCAGCGGGATGGCGCCGCCGCGTTGCTCTACCAAAGCCGTCCGGATGCTGCCGGCTACTACGACAACTGCAAGGCCCCGATCGACGAGGTGCGCCGATTCCGGGCCGAGTTCGGGCTTGGGGACGACGAGTGCCCGATTATCCAGGGATGGTTCAACGACACTCTTCCACCGCTGGCCAATGCGCTTGCGGCGGAAGGCATCGCACTTTTGCGCGTCGATTGCGACTGGTACGATCCCGTCCGGCTGGTGCTGGACCAGCTCGAGCCGTTGGTGAGTGAGGGCGGTACCGTGATCCTCGACGACTACTATGCGTGGGATGGCTGCGCGCGCGCAACACACGACTACCTCGCTGCGAACGATCTGCCCTACCGGCTGCGTGAAGCAGGGCCCGGGCCGCAGTGCGCTTGGTTCACGAAAGACAAAGGGCGAGTTCTGAAGCTGGACTAGAGCCTTACAGGACAACCCTGCCAGGCTCCTGCAAGTCGCGTCGAGGGCAAGATACTCGCCCGGTCGGGCAATGCTGAAGGACCTTCCGCATTGCCAGTGGTCCGATCCTGACGCTTGGTTCCCAAGCGTCAGGTGAATCGGCCCACTAAATCAATGGCTAGTGGATGAGATCCAACGGATCGTTCCGTTGGATCTCATCCACTAGCGGTGCAAATCGGATAAGCGGCTGTCCGACCGCTCTTTAACAACGGCCGTTGGCGAGCACATGATAGCCCGTCGGTTTATATGCGTGCCGATCCGATCGAAGAGGGGAATTGAGGCAGCGATGGAATGGGATGCGCCGACGATCGTGCTGGATGCGCGGCCGTATGGCGAAAGCGATGTGGTGGCCACCGTCATGAGCGAGGCGCATGGGTTGCACCGAGGCCTCGCCCGGGGCGGCTCTTCACGCGCCAAGGCGGCCATCTGGCAGGCCGGAAACCTGGTGCAGGTGCGTTGGACCGCGCGCCTCGCCGACCAGCTTGGCAGCTTCAGCGGTGAACTGATCCATCCCGCGGCGGCGCACGTCATGGATGACGCGCTCGCCCTGGCGATGCTCGCGTCGCTTTGCGCGGTGGCGGAAGGCGCCCTGCCGGAGCGTCAGCCGCATCCACGGATCTTCGACGGCTTGGTGCGGCTTGTCCCCAGCCTGCCGTTGGGTGAAGCCCAGCTCACCGATCTCGTGCGCTGGGAACTGGTGGTGCTGTCCGAGCTGGGTTACGGCCTCGACCTGTCGGCCTGCGCGGTGACCGGCCGCACCGACGGGCTGAGCTATGTCTCGCCGCGCACCGGTCGAGCGGTGACGCGGGAAGCCGCCGGGACCTGGGCGGCCGGCTGCTGCCGCTGCCGGGTTTCATCATCGGTGAGGGTGCCGCCGACATGCCGGCCTGGCGGGACGGATTGCGGCTGACCGGTCACTTCCTGGCGCGTGACGCTTTCGGTCACCAACATCGGCCGCTGCCGCTGGCGCGGCGGATGCTATACGACCGGATCTGCGCCATACCGCGGCGGTCGAGATGGCGACAAGTCAGACCAACGATATCAAGGACGAAAATGCCGGATGATCTGAGCGGCCTCATCCAGGACACCCACCTGAAGGACGCGTTGTCGGAGCGTTACCTGGCCTATGCGCTCTCGACCATCATGTCGCGTTCGCTGCCGGATGTGCGCGACGGGCTGAAACCGGTGCATCGCCGGTTGATCTACGCCATGCACCAGTTGCGTCTGGACCCGACCGCCGGCTTCAAGAAATGCGCCCGCGTGGTCGGCGACGTGATGGGCAAATATCACCCGCACGGCGATGCCTCGATCTACGACGCCATGGTCCGCATGGCGCAGGAATTCGCCGCGCGTTATCCGCTGGTCGAGGGCCAGGGCAATTTCGGCAACATCGACGGCGATAATCCGGCGGCGATGCGCTACACCGAGGCCCGCCTGACCCAGGTCGCACAGGCGATGCTGGCCGGCATCGACGAAAACACGGTGGATTTCCGCCCGACCTACGATGGGGAGGAGGCGGAACCCGTTGTCCTGCCGGGCGCCTTCCCGAATCTGCTCGCCAACGGCGCGGCCGGCATCGCCGTCGGCATGGCAACCTCCATCCCGCCGCACAACGCCGGCGAAATCTGCGCCGCCGCGATCCATCTGATCCACCACCCGCAGGCCACCACAGCCGACCTGCTGCAGCACATGCCGGGGCCGGATTTTCCCACCGGCGGCGTGCTGGTCGAGGATCAGGCAGCGATCCAGGCCGCCTATGAGACCGGCCGCGGCGGTTTCCGTCTGCGCGCCAAATGGGACGTGGAGAAGGGCAAGCACGGCACCTGGCAGGTCGTCGTCACCGAAATCCCGTATCAGGTGCAGAAGGCCAGGCTGATCGAGCAGATCGCCCAGCTCATGGAGGACAAGAAGCTGCCGCTGCTGGGCGATGTGCGGGACGAAAGCACCGACGTCGTCCGCCTGGTGCTGGAGCCGAAGACGCGCGGCGTCGAGCCCGAGGTGCTGATGGAGACGGTGTTCCGCGCCACCGCCCTGGAAACCCGCTTTCCGCTGAACATGAACGTGCTGGACGCCACCCGCACGCCCCGGGTCATGCCGCTGCCCGAGGTGCTGCGTGCCTGGCTGGATCACCGGCAGGAGGTGCTGGTCCGCCGCTCCAATCACCGCCTCGCCGCCATCGACAAGCGGCTGGAAGTGCTGGACGGCTATCTGATCGTCTACCTCAACCTCGACGAGGTGATCCGCATCATCCGCGAGGAAGAGCATCCCAAGCCGCGGCTGATCGAACGGTTCAGCCTGACCGACATGCAGGCCGAGGCGATCCTGAACATGCGCCTGCGCAGCCTGCGGCGGCTGGAGGAGATGGAGATCCGCAAGGAGCACAAAGCCCTGACCAGGGAGCGCAAGGAGCTGCAGCTTCTGCTGAAGGACGAAAAGCGCCGCTGGGCGCGCATCGCCGAGGAACTGGAAGGCATCCGCGCCAAATTCGGCGCCGGTCCATTGGGCGACCGCCGCACCAAGCTGGGCGCGCCGCCGCCGGCCATGGATGTCACCACCGATGCATTCGTGGAGCGCGAGGCGATTACCGTCATTCTGACCGAGAAGGGCTGGATCAGGGCGGTCAAGGGCAGCGTCGCCGACCCCGCCGAACTGAAGTTCAAGGAGGGCGACAAGCTCAGGCTGCTGCTGCCGTGCCAGACCACCGACCGGCTGACCCTGTTTGCCACCAACGGCCGGGCATTCACGCTCAAGGCGGCCGACCTGCCGCGCGGCCGGGGCGACGGCCAGGCCGGTGCGGCTGCTCGCGGAGCTGTCGAATGAGGACGATGTCATCACGCTGTTCGTGGTGCAGGAGGGGATGCGCTACCTGGTTGCCTCCAATACCGGCCGTGGCTTCCTCGTGCCGAGCGCCGAACTGGTGGCGGAGACGCGGCGGGGCAAGCAGATCCTCAATTTGAAGCCGAACGAGGAGGCCGCGCTGTGCGTGCCGGCCGATGGCGACCATGTCGCGGTGATCGGCGACAATCGGCGTCTGCTGGTGTTCCCGCTGGAGCAGGTGCCCGAGATGGCGCGCGGGGCCGGCGTGATCCTGCAGCGATACAAGGATGGCGGGCTTGCCGACGCCAAGGTCTTCCATCTGGCGGACGGGCTGAGCTGGCGGCTGGGTGAGCGGGTGCGGACCGAGACCGACCTTCGCCCGTGGCTGGCGGAACGGGCAACCACGGGACGCCTGCCGCCAAACGGTTTCCCCCGGGCACCAAAATTCGGCGGTTAGGGATTTTTCGCTCAGGCTGGGTTGGCGATCAGGCAGGCTTGCCGGTTCCTTTCGATTTGGCCGGGCGGCAGGAAGGATCGATGGTAGTATCATGGCAATGCAACAAAATCCCTCGCGCGCGGACCGTATTCGGGCGGCGCTGACCCAGGCTTTCGCCCCAACCGTGCTGCAGGTTCAGGACGATAGCGCCCACCACGCAGGCCATGCCGGTGCGCGTCCCGGCGGCCAAACGCACTACAGCGTCCTGCTCGTGACGACAGCATTTCAGGGCGTCAGCCGGGTCGCCCGATCGCGGGCGGTGCACAGCGCCCTTCAGGCGGAGTTCGGCGACGCCGAGGCAGGCGGAATGCATGCCTTGGCGCTAACCCTGCGCACACCCGAGGAATACGCCGCCCGCGGCTCAGCATAATCAGGCGGATTCCGCGCTAGAACTCAATTTTAAGGATTTTCTTCTCTCGTTGAACGTTATATGCGTTCTGACCAGAAAAATTCCGCCGATTTCGTCTGGTTCAGAGAAAGGACATCTCCTGCATGGCCGCCGACAAGGACATCGATCGCGTCGACCGGGAGATCCTGCGCCTGTTGTCAGTGGACGCATCGCTGTCGCTGGCCGACATCGCCGCTCATGTCGGCCTGACCCCCACGCCGTGCTGGAAACGGATCAGGCGGATGGAGCAGGACGGCATCATCCAGCGCCGCGTCGCGATCCTGGACCCCGACAAGATCGGCCTGCCGGTTTCGGTCTTCGTTGCGGTGGAAACCGCCGATCATTCCAGCGAATGGCTCGAGCGTTTCGCCAAGGTGATTCAGGACATGCCCGCGATCGTCGATGCCTGGCGCATGAGCGGCGACGTCGACTATCTGCTGCATGTCGTGGTCGCCGACATCGCAGCCTACGATCAGTTCTACCGCAAGCTCATCGCCGCCGTACCGCTGCGCAACGTCAGCAGCCGGTTCAGCATGGAGCGAATGAAGGCGGCGGCGCTGCCGGTGTAACCACCGCTTGGCTTAGCCGGCTGTTAAGCGCCTCGGACTACAGGCGCGTGCCAGAAAAAACTGAGCTTTTTCCGCCTCGTGAACCTTCTGTTAATCACGCGCATGGTTACCTCCGCTCCGGCAAACGGAGGTGGCCATGACAACCAGTCGTCTCGTAAATCGAAATGTGGTCGCAGGGCGCGGCCGGACCAGCATGCGGCTGGAACCGGAGCTCTGGGACGCGTTGAGTGAAATCTGTGAACGTGAAGCGCAGGACATGAGCACCTTGGTGCGTCAGGTCGAAGCGGCCGGTCACATCGGCGGCCGTACCAGCGCGGTCCGCGTCTTCATCATGAACTACTTCCGCGCGGCCGCGACAGAAGTCGGCCACGCGGCAGCAGGTAATGGTCCGATACCGAGGTCTCGACTCGTCGGAGATGGCACGCTCCGCGGCCTGATCCCGACAATCAATGCCGAGCGGCACTGGCTGGGCCAGGATCAACCGCAACGGCGTCACCGCAAGCGCCAACAGAATGATGGGCTTGCGGCTTCTACCCTCCTGAACCGGACATTGCAGCAGGCGGCCGACCCGAAGCGCCGGCGGGCACGTCGACGGGCGGATCCACGGTTCGCTCCGAGGCTGATCCCGAGGCTGGCGCCCGAGGAGGAAGCGTGTTCAGCGCGGCCTGGATCATCCGGGCGTCATCACTCGCGGGCGGCAGTTTCGCCAGCAGGGCATCCCAATACCGGCGAGCGTCATCCGGATGCCGATCCTGCGCCGCGGCGACACCCAGAAACCACAGTACGACAGGTTCCTGCGGGTCGATTGCCTCGATGCGCTTCAGCAGGCCGACGACCCGCGGCGGCAGTCGATCCGTCGGCTTATGGTCCGCCAGCAGGGCACGAAGCTCCTGCAACGGGATGGCGGCATCGTCCGGTTTGAGACTGGCCGCCTTCTCAAAAGCGTCGGCCGCCTTGTCCGGCTCGCGCAGCACCGCATAAGCCCGCCCCAGTCGCAGCCAGCCGTCCAGGTTGCCGGGATCGGCCTGTTGCTTGGCTGCCAGGCGGGCGACCATGCCCTGGATCATGGCCTGGCGCTGTTCATCCGACATTCCGGCCACCGAGGCGACGGCATCCGGGTCCGGACCGGTGACGCCGGCGCGACGCCTTTCGCGAGTTCCGGCACCGGGATGTGCGCCGCCTGCGCGGCCTCGGCGATGCGTTGCCCGATCTGGCCGCGCAACGGCGAATCCGCCGGCATGTCGGCCAGCAGTGCCTGCAGCAGGTCGATCGCCCGGCGCGGCTCGCCGGCCTGACTGGCGGCGATCGCCAGGTAGTAGCGTGCAATCCCGCTGCTCGGGTCATTTGCCAGGATCTGGCGGAACGCCGCCTCGGCTGCCGGCGTTACCGTGCCGCCGGCGGCCAGCACCAGCATCTCGGCATGATCCGCGATCACCTCCGGGCTGTTCTCACCCAGCGCCATGGCATGGCGATAGGCGTCCTCGGCCGCGGCCCATCGGCTCAGCATCGCCAGGCTGCGGCCATAGAGCAGCCACGCCTTGCGGGTCCGACGGGTTGGCTTGCAGCTTCGCCGCAAGCTGGTCCGTCGCCTGTTCCATGGTCAGGCGATCCTTGCCCTCCGCGGCAGCCTCCGCTCGGCGCGCCGCAAACGGCTCGTCTGGCAGCCCGGGCGCACCCAGCCGCAGATAGAGGCCGACCGAGCCCAGGGCGATTGCAACGAACAGGACGCCGGCCAGCACTGGGCTGCGGGTAAGGCGGGCAGAGGGAGCGGAGTACGCGGCGGTCCTGAGGGCAGGAGGACCGATGCGTGGACGGTGCCGGCGGATGAATGGACCGTCACCGGGTCGATGACAGCCGGGGCGTCAGCGGCCGGTGAATCCGTCGCCACGGAATCCACGTCAACGTGGCTGTCGGCCGGCGGTCCGGCTGCCAGCCGGTCGGTTGCCAGGATCCGGCGCTGGATCTCCAGCCGAGCGCGTGCTGGCTTCGGCCGGCGTCAGCAGGCCCCGGGCGATGTCGCGATCCAGCTCCCGAAGCTGGTCGCGATAGACCGCCTGGTCGTAGCTGGCGCGATCCGGACCCGGACGGCTGCCACGCAGCAGCGGGCGCCAGGATCGCCAGCAGTGTGACGAAGGCGAGGGCGGCGAGCAGAAAGGGCAGGATCAACCGTCTGGCTCCCCGAGCAATCCATCCAGACGCCGCTGTCTCCTCGGCACTCGAGCGGGGCAGGCGCGGCCACATGCGAGCGACGCCGGCGCAGCCAGAGCACGGTCCCGCTCAATCCGATCAGCACCAAAGCAGGCGGTGCGAACCACAGCAGATAGGTGGCTGGCTCGACCGGCGGCCGCAGCAGGACAAAGGCGCCGTAGCGGTTGACGACCGCCTGGATGGCCTGGGCATCGGTGTCGCCGGCGGTCAGCCGTTGACGCACCAGGACGCGGATATCGTGCGCCAGGTCGGCGTTGGATTCATCGATCGACTCGTTCTGGCAGACCAGGCACCGCAGCTCCGCGCTGATGGCGCGGGCGCGGGCTTCCAGCGCCGGGTTCGCCAGCCGCTCGCCCGGCTGCACCGCGTGGGCGGACAAGACCAGCAGGAACAGCCATGCAACAGCCAAGAGCGGCACGCGCCAGGTCATGATCGGTCCAACTGCTTCAGCAGCGGCAGCAGCTCCTTGTCGACGGTATCGGCGGTCAGCGGGCCGACGAACCGCTTGCGGATGCGGCCGGTGCTGTCCAGCACATAGGTCTCCGGAACGCCATACACGCCGAAATCCAGGCCGACGCGGCCGTCCCGGTCAACGCCGACCTGACGGTACGGATCGCCGAAGGTCGCCAGCAGATTGGCTGAGTCCGTCCGGCTTGTCCTTGTAGGCAATGCCATACAGCGGCAGGTGGTCCTGCTCCGCCAGACGCATCAGCAGCGGGTGCTCGATCCGGCAGGGCACGCACCAGGAGGCGAAGAAGTTGATCACCACCGGATGGCCCTTCAGTTCATCGAGCGTCAGCGGCTTGCTGCTCCCCAAGCCCGCCAGGTCGAATGCCGGCGCCGGCTTTTCGATCATCGCCGAGGGCAGCTCCTGGATGTCGTGCCCAGGCCGCAGCGACACGAAGAAATACGCCGCCAGCACCAGGAACAGCAGCAGCGGCAGCAGATAGAGCACGCGGGTCATCATCGACCTATTCGCGCAGGCGACGGCACCGGCTGCGAAGCTCGGCGGCGTGCATGCGCGGCGACACCGACGCGCCAGCGCCGGTCGCTCAGGCTGACCACGCCGCCGAACGCCATGATCACCGCGCCGATCCAGATCCACGGCACCAGCGGCTTCCAATAGGCGCGCACCGTCCAGGATCCGGCGTTGTCGGTGTCGCCCAGCGCCACGATAGAGATCGGCGACCAGGTTGGTGCGGATCGCGGTTTCTCCGGTCGTCTGCTGCTGCAGCGGGAAGAAGCGGCGCTGCGGGTGCATCACCGTCACCAACGCTGCCGTCCGCTGGTGACCCTGATGGCGGCGTCGTCGGCGACGAAGTTGGCGCCGGGCATCCGGTCCACATGCTCCAGCGTCAGTTCATAGCCGGCGATGCGACATGCTGCCGCCGGGCTTGAGGATCTCGATCGCCTCCTGGGCAAAGGCCGAGGCGGCGAAGCCGGCGACGGACACCGCCAGCCCCAAATGCGCCAGCGTCATGCCATAAGACGCACGCGGCAGATGCAGCGCCCGGCGGACACTGTCGCCCAGCGGGACGCGGAACAGGCGGATCGCGTTCGGCCAATTCGGTCAGCACCGCCGTGAACAGCCACGCGGCCAGGCCAAGGCCCAGCACCGCGAGGACCGGACCGCCATAGGTCACGTAGAAGCCGACCAGCACGACAAGGCCGGTCGCGATATAGGCGACCCAAAGCCGTTGCAACGCGCCCAGCAGGTCGCCGCGTTTCCACGCCAGCATCGGACCGACGCCGACCGCGATCAACATCGGCACCATCATCGGCGCGAAGGTGCGGTTGAAGAACGGAAACCCGACCGACAGCTTCGGGCCGCTCATCGCGTCCAGGAACAGCGGATACAGCGTGCCGAGGAACACCGTCGCGCAGCCGCAGGACAGCAGCAGGTTGTTCAGCACCAGCGCGCCCTCGCGGGAGATCGGCGCGAACAGCCCGCCGCCCTTCAGCGCCGGCGCGCGCACCGCATACAGCGTCAGCGAGCCGCCGATCGCCACCACCAGCAGCAACAGGATGAAGGTGCCGCGCTGCGGGATCGGTGGCGAACGCGTGCACCGAGGTCAGCACGCCCGACCGCACCAGGAAGGTGCCGACCAGCGACAGGGAGAAGGTGATGATCGCCAGCAGGATGGTCCAGGACTTCAGCGTGTCGCGCTTCTCGACCACGATGGACGAGTGGATCAGCGCGGTGCCGGCCAGCCACGGCATGAACGAGGCGTTCTCGACCGGGTCCCAGAACCACCAGCCGCCCCAGCCCAAGCGTGTAGTACGCCCACCAGGACCCCATCGCGATGCCGATCGGTCAGCGCGCACCACGACGCCAGCGTCCAGGGCCGCACCCAGCGCGCCCAGGCGGCATCGACCCGGCCCTCGATCAGGGCGGCGACGGCGAAGGCGAAGGCGACCGAGAACCCGACATAGCCGAGGTAGAGGAACGGCGGATGGAACGCCAGCCCGGGATCCTGCAGCACCGGATTGAGCCCCCGGCCATTCGGCGGCGGCGGAAAGGTGCGCAGGAACGGGTTCGAGGTGAACAGGATGAACAGCAGGAACCCGACCGCGATCATGCCCTGCACCGCCAGCACGCGGGCCCGCAGCGGCGGCGGCAGGTTGTCGCTGAACAGCGCCACCGCGGCGGCGCACAGCGACAGCATGAACACCCACAGGAGCATCGAGCCCTCGTGGTTGCCCCAGACGCCGGTGATCTTGTACAGCAGCGGCTTGTCGGTGTGGCTGTTCTCGACGACGTTGATCACCGTGAAGTCGGAGGTGACGTAGGCGTGCATCAGCGCCAGCATCGCCAGCGCGATCAGCACGAACTCCATCAGCGCGCAGGACCGTCCGACCGCCATCCAGCCGGCATGGCGGCGCGCGGCGCCCACCAGCGGCACGGTGGCCTGGATGACGGCGACGAACAGCGCCAGGATCAGCGCGAAATGGCCGAGTTCAGTGATCATGAGCTGGGCCTGCACAGCCGATTAGCTGGTGGTTTCCCGGACGCAGAGTTGGCGCATGACGCGGTGTCAACTGGCAAACGGCACGACCGCAGGCGTCGCCGCTCAGGCAGCTCGTCGGCGCTCCTGCGGGATGATCGCGGTCAGCGCGTTGACCAGTTCGTCCATCATCGCGTCGGTGTGCAGCGGCCCCGGCGTAAAGCGCAGACGCTCCTCGCCGCGCGGCACCGTCGGATAGTTGATCGGCGTCGCATACATGCCGAACTCGTTCAGCAGGCGCTGGCTGATTTGGGTGCAAAGCGCGGCCTCCCCGACATGCAGCGGCACGATATGGCTGACCGAGTCGATGCGCGGCAGCCGAGCTTGATCGAACCGCGCCTTCAGCGCTGCTGCCCGCTCGAACAACACGGTTCGGCGGCCGTGGTCCTGCCGCACATGGCGGACGCTGGCAAGTGCCGCCGCGGCGGTCATCGGCGGCAGCGACGTGGTGAAGATGAAACCCGGCGCGGTGGAGCGGATGAAATCCACCACCTCGGCATCGCCGGTGATGTAGCCGCCATGGCAGCCGAAGGCTTTTGCCAGCGTGCCCTCGATGATATCGATCCGGTGTGCGACGCCGTCGCGTTCCGACACGCCGCCGCCATTGGCGCCATACATGCCGACGGCATGCACCTCGTCCAGGTAGGTCATCGCGTCGTATCTCTCGGCCAGGTCGCAGATCCCGCCGATCGGGGCGATGTCGGCGTCCATCGAGTAGACGGACTCGAAGGCGATCAGCTTCGGCGCAGCGGCCGGGGCGGCGCGCAGCAGCGCCTCCAGATGGCTCAGATCATTATGGCGGAAGATGTTGACGACCGCCCGCGAGCCCTTGATGCCGGCAATCATCGAGGCATGGTTCTTGGCGTCCGAGAACACCTGCCAGGGCTGCTCGGGGCCGTGCGGAAAGCTGTTCAGGATGGTCGACAGCGCCGCTTGGTTGGATACGAAACCAGAGGTGAACAGCAGCCCCGCCTGCTTGCCGTGCAACGAGGCGAGCTCCGCCTCCAGGTCATCATGCACCGGGCTGGTGCCGCTGATGTTGCGGGTGCCGCCGGCGCCGGCGCCCATCGTCCGGGCCGCCTCGCAGGCGGCTTGCACCAGCACGGGATGGCCGCCCATCGCCAGATAGTCGTTGGACGACCACACCAGCACCCGCGTGCCGTCCGGCCGCAGGTAGTAGGGAAAACCGTCCGCCCGCTTCTGCAGCGCCGTGAAAGTCCGGTAGCGGCCCTGCTCGCGGATGGCGTCGAGGGATCGGCGGCAGTGGAGTTGAAACGCGTTCATGCTCAGCAACCCTCCCTTGCGCCAGCCAATAGGCTGATCGGTCCATTCCTAACCGATCGCCACGCATCGACCAGTGACCTATTTCACATTGCTGCCCGTTGGCAGTGAGAGATGTCTCGATTAGCCGCTGCGTCAATGGATTGCCAGCAGGATTTCAGCGGCCGCTTCGACCAATGAGGCGGTCTTTTCGGACACCAATCTTTCCTATCCGAAATTCAGAAGACAGCCGCGTATCCCAACAAGAGCAGCTTCAGTGCAGGACAGTCATGCCCGCATGACATTGTGCAGTCGCACCACCAGATGCGATACCACGATGCTGCGCCGCAGCATGTCCTGACCGACGACCAAGGAGCGCTAAATGCCGTTGAGCCAGCCCGCCGAACGCGAGCGCTTGCACACGCGTGCAATCGAAATCAACGGCTATCGCCGTGCCGACGGCCGGTATGACATCGAGGCCCATCTGACCGACAGCAAAAGCTTCGGCCAGACCAACTATGATCGCGGCTACATCGAGCCGGGTGAGCCGATCCACGACATGTGGCTGCGGCTGACCATCGACGAGCAGATGCAGATCACGGCGGTTGAAGCGGCCAGCGACAAGACGCCCTATGTGATGTGTCCAACCGCGGCGCCCAATTTCACCAGTCTGGTCGGCATGCGCATCAAGGCTGGATTCCTGCGGGAGGCCAACCGCGCCGTTGGCGGCACGGTCGGTTGCACCCATCTGCGTGAACTCCTTCAGCAGATGGCCACCACCGCCTTCCAGACCATCAATCCCGCCAAGGCTCAGCGGGAGATGCAGGCCGAAGGCGCGGCAGACGACACGCGGCAGCGACGCGCTGGACAAGCGCATCACCGAAAAGTGGGGCGGCGGCAACAAGATCCTTAACACCTGCCTGGCATACGACGAGAAGGGTCCGCTGGTTAAGCGCCGCTGGCCGCAGCTGTATACCGGGCCGGACGAAGTGACCGAGGCTACGGCCGAGTAGCGGTTCGGGGTCGACATTGCCGCGGTCTTGGTCCAGGGCGTGTAATCTCGTCCGGACAGCGGACGCTACTTGCCGGGCGTTCGACTGTTTCCGTCGGAACGATCCTTTGCACGCCAGCCGACTTCGCTCGCCGTGGCAGACGACTTGGTCGCCGCGGTCCAGCGTGCCCGGTAAGAGCTTGGGCTCTGTCCCATCAGGCGCCGAAACCGGCGGTTGAACGTCGACAGGTCGTTGAAGCCCGCATCGAATGCGATCGCTACAATGTCGTCGTTCGAGCGGCGCAGCTTCACAGCCGCTCTTCGCAGACGGGTGCGCAGGACGAATTGGTACGGCGTCATCCCGACAACTGTCCGGAAGGTCCGCAGGAAGTGGTATGGGCTCATGGCTGCTTCCTGCGCGAGGCAGCTCAGCGAAAGTTGTTCGTGGGCCTGCCGCTCGATCCGGCGCAGCGTATTGCTGATGCGCCGTTCGTCCATTCGGCTTGGTGTCCGCTGGTTCCGCTTATTTTCACCGTGTGCGGCGGCGACGACCCCGGCAAGGCGGATCGCCACCTCTTCAAGTCCGACGCCGTCACGGTCGTCACGCGCCGCCTCGGCCATAGCCTGAATCGGGATCAGCGCCGGCAACGGCGGCAGATGCGCCATGGCGAAGACTGCCCGCTTCATCCCCGGCACACGAAGCCACGACGCCCTCAAAGAAGTCCGGCGCGAAGTGGAAAGAGAGGCAGCGGTCGCCGACGCCGTGGTCATGCCCACACTCGAAACAGTGCCGGTCATTGCCGAGCAGCACTGCTCCGGGGGCGAGCAGGGCGGAGCCCTGGGTCGAACGATACTGGAACGTGCCTTCCGTCACCAGGGCGATGCAGACGCCATCGTGTTGTTCCTCAAAGGATCGGTCACGCGGACCGGCGGTGCAGACGATATCGTCGGCGCGCCAGCCCGCACCCGACGGCAGCGGTCAAGGTCTGAATTGAGGGGTGGCGGTCATGGTCGCACTATAGCAATTTTTCCCAAGCGGCGGCTGACGAGCGAAGTCTACAGGTCCGGCATCCTCGCCACAAACCGGAAGTCTGACAATGACCAACCTCACTCCCTTTTCGGCCTCACGTTTTATCCACGCGCTGCACGCTGACCGTCCTGCGCCCGACCGGGCAGACCGCCTTGAGCTTTACAGCTGGCTGATCGGTGATTGGACAATGGATGCCGTGGTGTACCAAGACGACGGCACGCAGCATAATGGCGCGGGAGCGATCCATTTCGACTGGGTGCTTGAGGGCCGCGCCATCCAGGATGTTTGGATCCTGCCGGGTGTCTTCTACGGCACCACACTGCGGGTTTATGATCCAGCGCTCGACGCCTGGCATATCCTCTGGAGCGATCCGCTGCGGCAGTTCTACAGCCGCCAGATCGGCCGCGCGCAGGGCAAGGATATCGTGCAAGAGGGCAAGAACGACGCCGGTGAAACGATCCGCTGGAGCTTTACCGAGATCACGCCGAGTTCCTTCCACTGGCTCGGCGAACGCTCCCCCGACAGCGGCGGGACATGGCAATTCCAGGCCAAGTTCTTCGCCCGCCGCGCCGACTGACCGATAACCCTATTGTCAAGGAGTAGAATCCGATGATCGACCATGTTTCGATTGGTGTCCGCGATATCAGCAGAACGAAACGTTTCTACGACGCGGCCCTGATGCCCCTGGGCTACCACTGCCTGAGCGAAGGCAACGGCTCGCTTGGCTATGGCCGTGAAAGGTCGCGTTCTGGATCAGTGCCACGGAGCATCCGGTGCCGCCCGATAATAAGATCAGGTCTGCACTTCTGCTTCACCGCCCCAACCCGCGACAGCGTGGACGCCTGCCATGCGGCCGCACTCGGCGCCGGTGGCAGCGATAACGGAAAACCTGGCCTGCGCACTGATTATGATCCCAACTACTACGCAGCCTTCATCATCGATCCCGACGGCTATCGGATCGAGGCGCTTACGGTCAGGCACTGCTTTGATCAAATTGTGCAAGAAACTGCAAGTTCATTTGTCCTATGATTTGATACCGGTTGAACAGCCAGTGGAGGAGTGTTCTTAGACCTCCTCCACCTGATCGACGCCCGGCAGCGACTTCAGGGCCTGTGCCAGCCGTGGCGTGACGTTGTAGCCGCCGGGCAGGGCGATCTCCACGTCCTGTTCCGGGCCGATCCGTGGCACCAGTGTGACCCGCCCGCGACCGCCGCTTTCGCGCGCCAGCACGTCGCGGATATGCGGCACGGTCGCGGTCTCCCGCAGCCACACGCGTATGGACGCTCCGGCCGACGCCGCGGCCTGGTCAAGCAGCGCGACATCCATCGCCGTGACGCGCGTTGCTTCGCCCTCCATCTTCAATTCCGCTGTCACCAGCACGTTGGAGCCGGAGGCCAGCACGTCGCGCGCACGTTTCAGCACCTCGCTGAAGCAGGTGACCTCGATGGACCCGGCGGCGTCGGAGATGCGCACCCAGGCCATCCGGCTGCCGGTTCGGGTTATTCGTTCCTTGGTTGCAACGACAGTGCCGGCGAGCTTGACCCGGCTTACCCCGGCCGCGGCGCGCGCCTCCACATGCACCGACTGGGTAACGCCGAGCCGTTTCAGTGCCTGGGCATAGGCGTCGAGCGGGTGCGCGGTCAGATGGAAGCCGATGGCTTCGGCCTCGAACGCCAGACGCTCCAGCGGCGGCCAATCCGGAACGTCCGGCAGGCGCAACGGCTCCGGCTTGCTGGTGGCATCGCCGAACAGGCCGATCTGGCCGCTTGTCTTTTCCTCCTGGTCGGCCTGCGCCCGTCGCAAAATTGTTTCGGCGCCAGTGAACAGGCGCGCGCGGTTGCTGTCGAGTTCGATCGAAAGCACCGGCGCGCACCAGGTTCTCGATCTGCATGCGATTGAGCTGACGCGGATCGACCCGGGCGGCGAAATCCGCCACATCGGCAAACGGTGTTTCGCCACGCGCGGCGACGACGGCTTCCATCGCCGCGAAGCCGACCTTCTTGACCGCTGCCAGAGCGTAACGGATCGCCAGCCGTCCGTCTGGTCAGAGGTAGCGGATCGGAAGCCAGGCGCTCGACGGAGAAATCCGCCGCGGAACGGTTGATGTCCGGCGGCAAGATCTTGATCGATCGCCCGCTCCGCCTCCTGCTTCAGCGACGCCAGCCGGTCGGTGTTGTTGACCGCCAGGCTCATGCAGGCAGCGAGAAACACCTCCGGATGGTTGGCCTTCAGCCAGGCCGTCTGGTAGGCGACCAGCGCATAGGCCGCGGCATGCGATTTGTTGAAGCCGTAGTCGGCGAATCTTGGCCATCAGGTCGAAGACTTCCTTGGCCTTCGCCGGATCGATGCCGCGGGCAATGGCGCCTTCGGTGAAAGATGCCCCGCTGCGCTTCCATCTCCGCCGCGATCTTCTTGCCCATGGCGCGGCGCAGCAGGTCGGCGCTGCCGAGCGAGTAGCCCGCCATCGTCTGGGCGATCTGCATGACCTGTTCCTGGTAGACCATGATGCCGTAGGTCTCGGCCAGGATGTCGTGGATCACCGGGTGCGGCGCGTCCCATTTCTCGCCGTGCTTGCGCCGGCAGTAATCGGGGATGTTCGCCATCGGGCCAGGGCGATACAGCGCGACCGCGGCGATCAGGTCCTCGAACCGGTCGGGGCGCATCTGGCGCAGCGTGTCGCGCATGCCCTGGCCTTCCATCTGGAACACCCCGCCGGCATCGCCCTTCTGCAGCATCTCGTAGGTGCGGGCGTCATCCAGCGGCAGCCGGTCCAGATCGACCTCGATGCCCAGGCCGCGCAGGAAGGTCTCGGCGCGCCGCAGGATGGTCAGCGTCGTCAGCCCGAGGAAGTCGAATTTCACCAGCCCGGCCTGCTCGACATGCTTCATCGAGTATTGCGTCACCAGGAAGTCGGACTTCGGATCGCGATACAGCGGCACCAGATCCATCAGCGGCCGGTCGCCGATCACCACGCCGGCGGCGTGGGTGGAGGCGTGGCGATACAGCCCCTCCACCCGCAGCGCGATTTCCAGCAGGCGGCCAATGCCCTCGTCTTCGTCGCGCAACTGGCTGCAGCCGGGGCTCGCCATCCACCGCCTGCTGCAACGTCACCGGCTTGGCCGGATTGTTGGGGATCAGTTCTGCCACCTTGTTGACCTGGCCGAACGGCAGGCCCAGCACGCGGCCGACATCGCGCACCGCGGCACGGGCCTGAAGTTTTCCAAAAGTAATGATCTGGGCGACCCGATCGCCGCCATATTCGTTACGGACATAGTCGATAACGCGGTCGCGGCCTTCCTGGCAGAAGTCGATGTCGAAGTCGGGCATCGACACGCGTTCCGGATTGAGAAACCGCTCGAACAGCAGGTTGAAGCGCAACGGATCGAGGTCGGTGATGGTCAGCGCCCAGGCAGCCACCGACCCGGCACCGGAGCCGCGTCCCGGTCCCACCGGAATGCCCTGCGCCTTGGACCATTGGATGAAGTCCGCAACGATCAGGAAGTAGCCGGAAAAGCCCATCGAGGCGATGACCGACAACTCATAGTCAAGCCGCTGCCGGTAGGTTGCGCGCGTTTGCGGCATCGGCGGCCGCCGGCGTCCATCCGGCGTTCCAGCCCTTCCATCGCCATGGCGCGGACGGTTTCCTCCTCGCTGGCGCCGGGTCGGACCTTGGGGCAGAGCGGCAGCAGCGGCTTGCGGGTTTCCGCCATCACCGCGCAGCGGCGGGCGATGGCCAGGGTGTTGTCGCAGGCCTCCGGCAGGTCGGCGAACAGGGTGCGCATGTCGGCGGCGGGCTTGAACCAGTGTTCCGGCGTGACGCGGCGGCGCTCCGGCTCGGACAGCGTGCGACCCTCGGCGATGCACAGCAGGGCGTCGTGCGCCTCATGCATGTCGGGCGTGGCGAAGTAGCAGTCGTTGGTGGCGACCAGCGGCATGCCGCGGGCGTCGGCCAGCGCGATCAGGCCGGGTTCGATGGCGGCTTCCACCGGCAGGCCGTGGCGATGCAACTCCTGGATCGTGCGCCCCGCGAACGCCTCGTTCCATCGCGTCCAGCAGCCGTTCGGCCTCCGGCTTCTGGCCCTCGGCCAGCAGGCGGCCGATCGGCCCGGTGGTGCCGCCGGTCAGCAGCAGCAGGCCGGCGGCGTTCTCGGCAATGCGCTCGAACGACAGCTGCGGCTTCAGGCTTGGGTCGGTGTCGAGGAACCCCATCGACGACAGGCGCTGCAGATTGGCCAGTGCCGGCGGCGTCCTGTGCCAGCAGCACGATCGGGTCGGGCGCCAGGCGGGGGTTGTCGGCTCGGGCCAGCGCCATCTGGCAGCCGATGATCGGCTGGATGCCCTTGGCGACGCAGTACTGAGAGAATTCGAGCGCCCCGAACAGGTTGCCGGTGTCGGTGATCGCCGCCGCCGGCATCTGCTCGCGCCTTTGCCAGCAGCGCGATCTTGTCCGGGCGGATGGCGCCTTCGCTGAGCGAGTAGGCGGAGTGGGTGCGAAGGTGGACGAAGTCAGCGTGCGGCATACGGCTAGGGTAGCAGAGGCGGCCGAGTCTGGGCAGGCTTGCATTGCCTGGCCAATCTAAGCCGCGTGAGGCGAAAAGGATTGCTTTGCGACCGGCAAGGACCATATATCGACCAGTCGAATCGACCAGTCGAAATCCAGAAATCTCATGCGCGAAGTTCAGGCATCCGAAGCCAAGACCCATCTTCCTCAGTTGCTCGATGACGTCGAGCATGGGGAGACCATCGTCATCACCCGCCACGGCCGGCCGGTGGCGCGCCTTGTTCCGGATACCGCTCGACGCCAGGCAGAGCTCGACAAGGCCATCGACGGCATCATGGCGTTGCGTAAACGACTGGCAAGATGACGCTTCAGCAGCTCCTGGAGGCTCGGCACGAAGGCCACCGATATTAGGGCCCACGATGGCGTTTGTGCTCGACGCGTCGGTGGTGATGAGTTGGGCCTTTGCCGACGAGGACGACGCCTCGGCGCTGGTCGCCCTGCAACGCCTGCGCACCGAACCTGCCAGTGTTCCCTCAATCTGGTGGTTCGAGATACGCAACGTGCTTCTGGTCAACGAGCGGCGTCAGCGGATCACCGAAGCCGACACCGCGACGTTCCTTCGCTTCTTGTCCAGCTTGCCCATCACAATCGACCACGCACCCGATGACGGCCTGATCTTCCGGCTGGCCCGCCAGTATCGCCTGACGATCTACGATTCGAGCTATCTGGAGCTGGCGCTGCGGGACGCCGTGCCGCTTGCGACCTTGGACAAGCAACTTGCGGCGGTGGCGCGGCGTGAAGGCGTCAGTCTGATTGAATAATCTGTCAGTGCCTGCGAATACACCGTAGCCCGGTCCTAGGCAGCTGACCCAAGGAAGGCGTGCACCTAGCGCGCGGCCGACGCCCTGCGGGTGTACAACCGCGGAGCAAAGAAAGACCGCCGCCGCTCAGCTTGTGCTGCAGTGAACTTGCCCTGGCCAACGCCGTTCGCGTACTACGTCACCATCCGGCCGCAGGCGGCGGACCAGTGAAAGGTCGTCGACGAAAACAACTGCGTCCGTCATCGCGTGGCTATGGTCGGGCCCTCGACACATCGAACGCCATGAGCCATGCAGCTCAGCATGTCGGTCGTATTCCGGACCAGCACGCTGCCGATCCCGACCGCCGCCACGAACAGGATGGTGCGAAACGCGATCATGCCGCGGCGGCGTAGCGCAGCTTGGCGGCAAACGTGTCCTCGGCCCCGATAATCGCGCTCAGGACGGCGGAGAGCCGCTCGCAGGCTGCCTCGCTGGCTCGCGTCAGCGGCAAGCGAAGCTCGTTCGAGGCAAGATCGAGCATCGCCAGCGCAGCCTTCAGCGGGATTGGGTTGCTTTCGATGAATAACGCCTCGCTGAGCGGTGCCAACAAGTCCCGAGTGCTGGCGAAGCCGGCAATATCGCCAGAGTCCCACGCCTGATGTAGCAACGCGCACAGCGCCGGCGTGACGTTGGCCGTCACCGAAATGCAGCCGTGCCCGCCCATGGCGCGATGCGCTGCCGCCGTCGCATCGTCGCCGCTGAACTGCGAGAAGTGCGCGCCACACAGCGCCCGCAGCCGAGGCACTCGCGCCAGGTCCGCCGTGGCGTCCTTGATACCCAAAATGATGCCGCGCTCGAACAGGGTGGCAACGGTCGTGTCGGCAACACCCACGCCGACCCGGCTCGGCACGTCATACAGCACCAGCGGCCGGTCGAAGACGTGCGCCAGCGCGCGCATGTGGCAGATGATACCTTGCTGCGTCGGCTTCACGTATGGCGTCGGGGCGCACAGCAATGCGTCCGCTCCGGCGCGGGCGAGAAGAGCGGCCAGGCTAACGGCTGCCTCGGTCGCTGGCGCCTGGCATCCTGCGACGATGGCAACGCGGCCGTGCGCCACAGCCGCGGCCAAGCTGACCACCGCGGCCTGTTCTTCCGGTTACATGGCGGTGGCCTCGCCCGTGCTGCCGCAAACCACCAGGGCTGTCGTGCCGCGGGCGATCTGGCGATCGCAGAGCAGAACAAAGGCCGCTTCGTCCACGGCTCCGTCGCGGAAGGGGGTGATCACGGCAGTCATCGAGCCACCGAGGCGGAGGGACATGCGGATCATGATAGCCTCCGATGCGCGTCGATAACGCCGGTAATCGGCCAAGGATGACGCGCGATCGGCTGATATTTGGCGACACCCAAGGCCGGAAGATCGGCCCGCAGCAAACTCCGTCCAGTCATGGCGAGCGTCCGCACATTGATAAACCGTTCAGCTTCAGGCGGCGGGCGAGTCCTCTCGTGGTGCCGCCGCTGGGATCGAAGCTTATGCGGGCGACCAAGCGGCCGCCGGGAAACATGGCGTGTCTGGCGTCGTGAATGAGCCGCTCCGGGAGGTGTCCGGCGTTAGCTCTACGAAGAAGGCGATTTCATAAGCCGCCGCTTCAGGCCTGGCTGCAGGCCGCACGCAGGCCGCTGCCGGAAGCCTCGCCTGATCAGGGCGCGCAGCAGCCCAGGCCGTGATCGGCGACGATCAGGGCGTGCCTATCCTCGATGGGTCCGGGCTGCGGCTGACGTCCCGCGTGCGCAGGAGTATGTCCACGACGTCATCTTCGCGGGCCTTGACAGCTGGTGGTTGTGGTATCGGAGAGGCAACAGAGGAAAGCTGGATCATGTTGGAAATCCTATTCCTTGGGTGCTCGGTGGGAGAGTTGCTGACGGGTGTTGGGATGTTTCTCGCGTCGTCGTCCACACACGGAGACAGTATCTCAGACGCTCGCCAAGTAACCTCGAAGCCGATATCGACGCTGACGGGCATCAAACTGAGCCACGTCGCATAGCATTTCGATGGGCCCGTCCGGCGCTGGAATAGCGGATCTCTATAGAGCGGCATCGACATGGCTGGAGCCACTCAGGCTGACCGAATTCTCCATAGGAACAGTCATCTGCACCGTAGTCGGGTCCAATGCTCGTCGCCAAATTGCACGGCAGGCACTGCGGCAGGAGGCCGAGTGCCCCGCACGGATTCCTGGACCCGTTCGACCAAACAACCATTAATGCGCAGCGATGCCCGACTGCAGCAGGAGACCGTATGTCCCGCATGACGACCGCCGAAGCCGTGATCGAAACCTTGATCGCACACGGGATCGACACGCTGTTCGCTCTTCCAGGCGTGCACAACGACTCCCTGTTCGACGCCGCGCATGCCGCTGCCCATCGGGCGACCGACCGCCTCCGGGTCATCCATCCGCGTCACGAGCAGACTGCGGCGTACATGGCACTCGGCGCGGCACTGGTCACCGGCAGGCCGCAGGCCTTCGCGGTGGTGCCTGGTCCTGGCGTGCTGAATGCCTCCGCGGCGCTGCTGCTGGCGAATGCCATGGGGGCGCCGGTCATCGCCCTGGCCGGCCAGATACCGTCGTTTGCGATCGACCAGGGCCACGGCCACCTGCACGAAATCCACGATCAGATCGGCCTGCTGCGCCACATCACCAAGGACGCCGCACGCATCCGCTCGCCGCAGGAAGCCTCCGGACCGGGTGGCATGGGCGATCGCGACAGCGACCACCGGCCGCCCGGGTGCGGTCGCGCTGGAATGCGCCATCGACATCTGGGGCCAGTCGGCCGAGGTCACGCTGACGCCGCCGGTGATCCAGCACGCCGCCCTGCGCCGACGGCCTGGCGATCAGCGCGGCGGCGGCGATCCTGGCGAAATCCGTGCGCCCGCTGATCGTCGTTGGCGGCGGCGCACTCGGCGCCGGCCCCGAGGTGCAGGCGATCGCGGAACGGCTGCACGCGCCGGTGTCATCGTTCCGGCGGGGCAGGGGGGTGATCCCGACCGACCATCCACTCGCGGTGTCGTTCACCGAGTCGCATGCGCTGTGGAAGACCGCCGACGCAATCCTGGCGATCGGCACGCGGCTCTACTGGCAACAGAGCAACTGGGGCGTGGACGAGACCCTGCCGATCATCCGGCTCGACATCGACCCCGAGGAGATCACGCGGTTCCGCCATCCCGCCTGCGCTCTGCTTGGCGATGCCGCGGTCACCTTGCGGGCCCTGACGACGGCTCTGGCGGCTTTGCCGGTGAGCTGGCAGCCCAATCCCGACCTGCCGACCGTCCGCGCCGCTTTCGCCGAACGCCTGACGCGGCATGAGCCACCGATGGGGTTTCTGCGCGCCATCCGGGCCGCCCTGCCTGACGATGGGATCTACGTTGAGGATGTCACTCAGGTCGGGTTCGCCAGCCGCCTGGCCTTTCCGGTGCACGCGCCGCGCACGTTCCTGTCGCCGGGCTACCAGGACTGCCCTCGGCTGGGGCTACGGCACCGCGCTGGGCGCTCAGGCTGCAGCGCCGGGCCGCAAGGTGGTGCTGGCGACCGGCGACGGCGGCTTCATGTTCCAGGCGGCCGAACTGGCCACCGCGATGCACCACGGGCTGCCGGTGGTGGTGGTGGTGTTCGACGACGGCGCGTTCGGCAATGTCCGCCGCATCCAGGCGCGGCAATACGGCAATCGGCTGATCGCCAGCGACCTGACCAATCCCGATTTCGTCAAGTTCGCGGAAAGCTTCGGGATGGCGGCGTTCCGAGCGACGACCCCCAGATGCGCTGGAAGGTGCGCTGCGCAAGGCCTTCGCGCTGAATAGCCCCGCCCTGGTTCATGTGCCGGTGGGCGAGATGCCAAGCCCCTGGGATATGATCCTGCTGCCGCGCGTTCGCGGACCGGCAGGACGGCCGGCTTTGCCGTAGGCATGCGCCGCCGACGTCAAGCGGTGTAGCTGTGTGAGCAGCGGCGCTGTGCCGGCCCGACACAGGATTGAAAGCCGCTGCGTCGGCACCGCGGATGCGCTGTGATGCCGCCAGGACGCGGTTGCCAAACCGGGCGGGGTGACCGTGGAAATGACAACAGCGAAATGATGCGAGTCTTGTGCAAAATTCATCACTTGGCAGCGCTGTGCCGTACAGGTAGCGACGCGAGTTTGTCTGACTGCGGATCGAAATCGGTGGCTCACCTTCAACCGTGTCGTTGCATGCATGCGATCGCAACTCGCGCTGAAACGGTTGAGCTGCGTCGACATTCATGCGATCCAGAAAACACAGGACTGGAACTGATCCGCGAGAGAGGAATGCGCGTATATCAGAGGCTATTCTATTGCTCTGCGAAACGAAAGTAGCCGGTTGAACCGCCATCATCAAATTGTTTCACATAGGCGACCATTGGACGACCCGTGCATGGATCGATAGCCGAGGCTGTAGTCTCGAACTCTCGCTGGCTCTCGATTACGTGACTATTCGAAAGAGAGGCAAAATGTCATAAATCAATGGTAATCTACCAACAATATAATATAAGAAGGATGTGTCTGGGTCCTGGCGGCTTATAATCCATCCCGGCTGACATTGCGGAGGGGACTTCAAGATGAACGTGTCAACGCATGAGGCTTCCGTGCTGTTGGTACCGGTCAAGGCGCATCGGATATATTCCAGTCATTGCATCGATATCCTCAGTTAATTTAGAAGAATGAGCGATTCTCAAGCTGTTATCGTTCTAGCAGCGCTGGGCCATGGTCTGCGCTTTAGCCTATGGCGCCTTCTGGCGCCTTACGGAACGCGCGGGTTGCCGGCGGGAACCATTGCCGCGCGAATGTCCGTGCTACCTTCAAGCTTATCATTCCATCTTCGCCAAATGACGCAAGCTGGCATCCTTGTTCAACGGCGATCAAGCCGAAAAATCATCTACGCTGTTGATGCCGACGTCGTCGAGGGGTTAGTCGAGTTCCTCACAAGGCCCGCCGTGCAGTCGACACGGTCAATATGTCAGTCGGGCAAGCAGGCGATCCCATCGGCAAGGGATAAGGCGAGTGCGGCCGCTTCAGGAACGATAGCCGGGAGATCGTCACCGCCGGAACGCAGCAAGAGAGCGAGCACCACAGCCTTGGCACGCAAATGCGGAGGGTTGCGTTGAAGACGTGTTCGCTAGTTGCCCCGCTAATTGGGAAAGTTGTTTCAAAATACCTTCGAGCTCCATCCACAAGATATCCCGGCTGTGATCGTCCTCCGGCAATGCCATCAAGCGACCATCCAGATCAACACGCACATCGTTCAATGTCCGATAAGCGTCGCACAAAAGGATTACCTCGGAGCCATGTTCGTCCACGGCGCCCTCGTCATTTGACGTCAGCGGAAGTCCGTTCAAAACGCGCATTGTTATTGCAAGTCCATGTGGAAGTCCTTTTGCGAGAAACCTAGCCTAATAGGTAGGACGGCGGAACGTTAGGGGACCCGGTTTTCACGTCAACTTAATTCAAGATGAGTGATCCAATGCACTTTATACCTCATTCGTCTCGGGCTTTAAAATCTTTGCATGAAGCACGCAGGCGTCGCCTGGTAATTGGTCGCGACGGGCATCCCACTGCCTGGGCTCCTGCTCACCCAGCCAGGCCGCGCGCGGTGCACTTGACGCCTGCTTCACTGGACTGGCGATGGCAGGTGCGGACGGAACGGTAATCCAGAGGAAGCCCTTGGCGATCGCGCCGCTGCGCCGAGACGTCATAGGTCGTGGCAACATCATGGATGCGTCAGCTTCTCTACGCGCGAAACGGAAGGGCCGTCACAACCGAAGCGTCATGTTGATGACGACTGAACCGACCGAGATCTCCGAAGGGAAGTACTCCACAACCTAGCAAACTCAGTGGCAAATATGCCGCCGGCGGGTGCTGTCCTGCTCCGTATGATGCCATATGCGACCTGTTGGATTTAATACTTCGACTAAACTCGAAGATTGAAAGCGATCACCGGATCTTGCGTGCGCCTGCGCCATGATTACTTTGACCAGCTCAAGTAGATCATGCATTAACTTAGGGGACCGAGACGGAACGCGTAGCGGTCCCGGGCAACCGGCTTAAAGTCCCTTGTTTCTGGCATCTGGGCATCCAGACCGGCCCGAGCAATGAAAGTCCCCTCAAGGAGTAGGAACATGTCGACACTTGCGCCTCTGTCCGATAGCGAGCTCGATGCAGTGACCGGTGGGTACAGCTTCACTTTTATTGACGTTACCAAGAACATTGCCGTCAGCTCCACTAGCCAAAAACAGACGAACGTCGCCATTTTGGCCCTCGCGTCGCAGGGTGGCTCGCAGAGTTCTACAACTTTGCAAGAAATCATTTATTGAATCCAGCCCACTAGCTTTGGCTCAAGAGTCATCCGTAAACGTTTCTTGCGGATCCGTGGCATACTGTTGCCGGGGGCGTATGGTCCCGTGCTTGAGACCTTTGCCACAACGGATGGCCGGGCTTGTCCCGGCCATGACGCACGAAAGATAGGCTGAATGGACAATCCCTCGCGAATTCATCGGCCAACCTGCTAGTTCTGAATGAAGATCGGGAACGTGCAGCCTCGAGCTGTGGGTTCAATCAGAAGGGAGTATACCGCAGTGGCTAATCAGCACGTTACGACTATCGAAGAACTTTCCGACGCCGAACTGGATATGGTGGCGGCGGCGGGTTCACATGGGAATTCCAGCTCACTGGTAAATCTGAACAACCTCGTAAACATAAATCTAGGCATCGAGCTTGCTAATCAGACGAATGTCGCGCTGTTCAGTACCAGCGACGCAGGGTGGCTCACAATCTTTAAATCTTTCGCAATTGGCTGTCAATTACGCTTGACAGACGGTCGCGGCTGTTGACTTGATCGTTTTCAGGCGGGGCGACCAGCGTGTTCCCAATGTCATGCTGATTAGGCAATGTCGCTGGTCGCCCACATTTGATAGGTCTCGTATCGACCAACCCCTCTAGATGCCGGCTTGCCAAGGGACACAAACTCTGCAGTCCAATTAAAAAGCGTTTGGTCCTGTCAGGTTCAATTTCAGCCCAGGCCGCTTTGGTGGTGCGAAGGACGCACGATGCAGCAGCAGATACGTGGCAACGGATGAAGCGCGATCGGCAAAAAACATCAATTTGGCGCAGGTCGGCCGTGGGCGCAGGCGTCACGGTTGCCAGCGAACCGGCTTCGCGGCAAGACGAAGGTGGCACGGCGGTTACTCGGCCTCGTGCCCTTTTCCGCCAGGAAGTTATCGAATTCCAGCAGCACAACCGGCAATGGGGGCGGGTCGTGCCGCTGCCAGCCGCTGTCGACCAGGCTGATGGTCTGGTGCGTTGCCGCCGCCGCCGCCGGGGTCATCGCATTCCTCTTCTTCGCCCAATACGCCCGCAAGGAGATCGCGGCCGGATATTTGGCGCCAGTCGCCGGCAGCGTAGGGTGTTCGCGCCGCAGCCAGGCACCATCAGCGCGGTCTATGTCGAGCAGGGTGACACCGTGGATAAGGGCCAACCCTTGCTGGCGGTCGTGACCAGCCAGATCGCCTGCAGTGGCGAGGACGTCAACGCTTAACCATACTTGAACACCCTCAATCAGCAAAAACAGGCACTGACCCACCAGATCGCGGAAGCAGGTGCACCGCACGGCCTCCGAGCGGCAGCGTTTGACCGCGCAGGAGCAGAACATGAAAGTATACTGGCCGAACTTGATGCGCAGATGGCGGTCCAACGCGCACGTATCGCTCTCCTGCAGAAACTGGTGGAAGCCGGTGCTCAACTCCGCGCCAAGGGTCTGGTGTCTGAGATCGACCAGAGACATCGGCAAGAGGCTCTGCTTGAGCAGCAGCAGGGCTTGATCTCGCTTGTTCAGCAATCGACCACGCGCCGCGGGCCAGCTCTCCGAGGTCCGCTTCAACCTCGAGCAATTGCCGTTCGCGCAGGGAGACAAGATACAGTCGTTGCGCAATGATCTCTCTGCTACCGAGCAGCACATTGCGGAAGTAAATGGCCGCAGCGCCTATATCGTTCGCGCGCCAATCGGCGGCCGCATCTCGTTGTTGCAGGCGAGCGGAGGGACAGCAGGCCGATCCGCGGCGTCTGCAGCTCCAGATCGTGCCAATCAACAGCTCGCTGCAGGCCGAACTGTTCATTCCGGTCCGTGCAATCGGATTCGTCGAGGTCGGACAGGACGTCAGGATCCTGTTTGATGCGTTTCCCGTACCAACGCTTCGGAACCTATCACGGCCGGATCACCAAGGTGTCGCAGACGGTTCTGCTTGCCTCGGACGTCGAGGCGCCGGTCACGCTCAAGGAACCTGCCTATACGGCAACCGTCGCGCTCGACCAGCCGGATGTCGTCGCCCATGGCAAGAAAATACCCCTGCAACCCGACATGTCGCTGAGAGCCGACATCATTCTTGAAAAGCGTACGCTGGTTGATTGGATCCTCGGGCCGCTGCGGCATCTGAGGATCGATGGATGATTCGGAACCCTTCTGGACGTCGGCGGCCGGTCCCGCCTGCCAAGCATCCTGCAGACGGAGGCGGCCGAATGCGGGCTTGCCTGCCTGGCCATGATGGCCTCTACCACGGCCATCGCATCGATCTGAACACGCTGCGGCGCCGCCATCCCGTGTCGCTGAAGGGCGTGACACTCAGGGGCCTGATCCAGGTGGCGAACCAGATGCACCTGGCGTGCCGGCCGCTTCGCTTCGAACTCCATGATATCCGGCTCCTGAGCCTTCCGGCCGTGGTCCACTGGGACCTGAACCATTTCGTGGTCTTGAAGGCGGTCACCAGCAAAGGCGTCGTCATCCATGATCCCGCTATGGGCGTGAAAACCTATCCGCTGTCGGAAGCTTCAAGGCATCTGACCGGCGTCGCACTCGAACTATCGCCCACGCAGGGCTTTCGCTCCCAAGAACGAAAAGGCTCGGCTGCCTTTCCGCGCGTTCTGGGGACATCTGAGCGGGATGGGAACGCCGCTGGTCCAGATCTTCGCGCTCTCGGTGATCCTGGAACTGCTCGTGGTCGCGGCTCCCTTCTATATGCAGCTGACCGTCGATGAGGTCATCGCGCGCGGCGACGGCAGCTTGATGTTCACGCTTGCACTTGGCTTCGGCCTGCTGACCGCCATCAACGTCGCCACGTTTGCGCTTCGCTCGCATATTGCCCTTGTTGTGCAGAACGCCGTGCATTTCCACATGGGCGCGCGCCTGTTCCGCCACCTGGTCCGGCTGCCGCTGAGCTTCTTTGAGAAGCGTCACATCGGTGATGTCCTGTCGCGCTTTCAGTCCATCGAGCCGATCCGCAACGTGCTTGCCGAAGGTCTGATCCTGGCCGCGATCGACGGGATCATGGCGATCGCGACCCTGACCATGATCTTTCTTTACAGCGCCCGGCTGGCATTCGTCGTGCTGATGGCCCTGACGCTATATCTCGTCCTGCGGCTGGCGACGTACCGGAAGTTCCGTCACCTTAACGAAGCCTATATCCGCGACCCAGGCGCAGGAGAACACCAACTTCATCGAAAGCTGCCCGCGCGATCCAGAGCATCAAGCTGTTCAACCGCGAGACGGATCGCGAAAGCCAGTGGTTCAACCTGCATGCGGATACGGTGAACGCCAGCATCCGAAAGGGACGCGCCACGATCCAATTCGGCACCATGAACCGCGCCATCTTCGGCTATCGAAAACATCGTGACGGTCTACCTGGCAGCAATGCTGGCCCTCTGACAACGAGCTGACGATCGGCATGATCTTCGCCTTCATGGCCTACAAAATGAGCTTCACTGAAAAGGCCGCGACACTGGTCGAGAAAGCCCTCGACTTTCGTCTGCTCGACCTGCATCTCGAGCGAATTATCCGACATCGCGCTGAGCCCGCTCGAACAGGGCCACGAGCGTCCCGTGGTCCAGGCAACGCCGACTACGGGGCGAGATCGAACTGCGGAACGTATGCTTCCGCTATGCCGAGACCGAGCGTTTCGTGCTCGAGAACATCAATCTGAAGGTCCGGGCGGAATCGTTCGTCACCATCATGGGCCCGTCGGGTGGCGGCAAGACCACGTTGCTGAAGATCATGCTCGGCCTGCTGGAGCCAACAAGTGGCGAGGTTCTTGTCGATGGCATCCCGCTGCAGACGATCGGGGTCAGGACGTCTACCGTGAGCAGGTGGCCGCGGTCATGCAGGAGGATCAGCTACTATCAGGCTCGCATCGCCGATAACATCGGCTTCTTCGACCCGAACTTTGATCATGACAAGATGGTCACATGCGCCCAGATGGCCGGGGTCCACGAGGAAATCATGGCCATGCCGATGGGCTACAACAGCCTGATCGGCGACATGGGGAGTTCGCTGTCAGGTGGTCAAAAGCAGCGCGTCCTGCTGGCCCGGGCGCTCTACAAGGAGCCAAAAATCCTGTTTCTGGATGAAGGCACAGCCCATCTCGACGTCGCCAAGGAGAGCGAGATCAACGAGCGGCTGCGGCGCCTCAACATCACGCGCATAAGCGTTGCTCACCGGCCGGAGATGATGAGTGGTGCCGATACAGTCCTGCGGGTCGGACTGCACGCTGAACCCGAGCCGGCCGCCGCTGAATAGGCGGCCCAAGCGTCGGCCACTTCGGCCACATTATTCATCTGGACACGGCATTGACGTCGGCTCCTTGCGAATTGACGTTGGATGTCGTCATCTGTCCGCCGCGGACCGCGTGCCAGGGAGACGCCGCCATGACCAGCCCTTATGACGAGTTGCCGCAAACGAAAGCCAATTTCGCGCCGCTGACGCCGCTGACGTTCATCGAGCGCGCGGCCTATGTCTATCCGGACAAGTTGTCCGTGGTGCATGGGCAGGAGCGCTACACCTGGCAGCGAAACCTACGCCCGTTGCCGGCGTCTGGCCTCGGCGTTGTCGCGGCGCGGGATCGGCAAGAACGACACCGTCGCCGTGATGGCGCCAAACACCCCGCCGATGGTGGAGGCAGCCTTCGGCGTTCCGATGTGCGGCGCGGTGCTGAACACGCTGAACACAAGGCTGGACGCGGAAACCATCGCCTTCATGCTGCGGCATGGCGAGGCAAAGGCCTTGATCACCGACCGCGAGTTCGCTCCGGTTGTCGAGGCTGCGCTGGCGCTGCTGGAGACCAAGCCGCTGGTCATCGACATCGACGATCCGGCCGCCGCGGGCGGCAGGCTGCTTGGCGAGACCACGTATGAGGCCTTTCTCGCTGGCGGCGACCCGGATTTCGCCTGGCAGAACCCCGCCGACGAGTGGGATGCGATCGCGCTGAACTATACCTCCGGCACCACCGGCGATCCAAAGGGCGTGGTGTATCACCACCGTGGCGCGCATCTGAATGCCGTCAGCAACGTGCTCAATTGGGGCATGCCGCACCACGCCGGTGTATCTTTGGACGCTGCCGATGTTCCACTGCAACGGCTGGTGCTTCCCCTGGACGGTGGCGGAGCGGGCGGGGGTCAATGTCTGCCTGCGCCGGGTCGAGGCGAAGGCAGTGCTGGACGCCATTCGCGACCACCAGGTGACGCATATGTGCGGTGCGCCGATCGTCTATGCGATGCTGATCAATGCGCCGGCGGAGCTGCGCGCCGGCATCAGGCCATCGGCGTGGCGGGGCAGGTGGCCGGCGCGGCGCCGCCCGCTTCGATCATCGAGGGGGCGGAGGAAATCGGTATCGAACTGACCCATGTCTATGGTCTGACCGAGATCTACGGCCCGGCTGGCGTCTGCTCCAAGCACGAGGCGTGGCGCGCCATGCCGATCGACCGGCGCGCCGAGAGGAACGGGCGGCAGGGCGTGCGGACGCCGCTGCAGGAAGCGATGACGGTGCTCGATCCGGAGACCCTGCAGCCAGTGCCGTGGGACGGCGAGACGATGGGCGAGATCATGTTCCGCGGCAACATCACGATGAAAGGCTACCTGAAGAACCCGGCCGCCACCGACAAGGCGTTCGAGGGCGGCTGGTTCCACACCGGGGATCTCGCGGTCATGCAGCCGGACGGTTACGCGAAGATCCGCGATCGCTCGAAGGACATCATCATCTCGGGCGGCGAGAATATTTCGTCGATCGAGGTGGAGGAAACGCTGTATCGCCATCCCGCCGTGCTGAGCGCCGCGGTGGTGGCTCAGCCGGACGAAAAATGGGGCGAAACGCCCTGCGCGTTCATCGAACTGAAGCCGGGCGCGTCGGTGACGGCGGATGAACTGCGCGAGTTCTGCCGCCAGCAGATGGCTCGGTTCAAGGTGCCGAAGACGTTTGTGTTTCGGGAAATCCCGAAGACATCGACTGGAAAGATCCAGAAATTCGCGCTGCGGGAAATTGCTCGATCGACAGCTGCAATCGAGTAGTGGATCGGCGAGGGAGCGGTTCTCCAGCATCGTTATCGCCCGTAGGCTGATCATAATGACACGACTATACCTGTGACAGCCTTGGACATCTTTGATCCAGTCGGAAAAACCCGGGTCAGCGACGGACTTTAAGATTTTGCAAGCCCTCGTCACGCCTGCCCATGCGCAGGCGAGGAACGACGCAGACGGCCAAGGTTGAAAGGCCGGTGCCAGCAAGGCGATCTCTCAAGCCTTAACTATGATAGCAATTTGTAAGGTTGCAGCGGCCCTTTCCACGGCCTCTCGGAGGATGGCTCTGAATCCGGGCCTCCCCGACGATGTTGAGGTCGGGTGAGAAGGGCGGTAGACAGTGTAAGGTCATATCTTTGGCTTTAATGTTGATAGTTGAGCTATTTCTTATAAGGTAAAACCATTATGAGCTGGACATCCCCTATGTGGCCTCATTCCGGTACCCATTTTCCTATATTCGTTCGTATCCGGACGCTTATTGAGCTTGTAAAATTTTTGTTGTTGTTGAGTGTGTTTTTCCCTGTCCAATCCCATGCGGATGCGCTTGGAACCTCTTCGGCAAGCCCTTCTCCCTATAGTCCGACGCAAGTCACTACAGGCCTCTATACCGCAGGGTTGGGGCTGATTGATTTCTCAGTACTTGGCACCAATGTAGGGGAATTTAGCAGCACCGGCCTCAATTTGAGCACCACGGGCATGATTTCAAAGGGCGGCGTTCCCATTTTCAATATTACTGATGGCGGAGTCGGCAATGCCTACATTAGGGTATGACGCCGGCGAATCCGTTACAACCGGCGGCGAGAATGTCTTTGTTGGAAATATTTCCGGTCAATTCCTGACGGCCGGCAACTTTGATACTTTCGTTGGTCAGCATAGCGGCGGCTATATTGTAAGCGACAGCTCAGTCACGACTGTTGGCAACGATTCCATGCGCAATGCAGTGGGCGTCGCCGGCTCGGACGCGTTCGGTAAAAGCGACAAGGCGTTTGGCAGTTCACCCAACTCGACAGCGATAGGGGGTGGAACGTTAGAGGGGCAATTCCGGCTATATCTATGTAACCGGCACCGGTACGCTCAATGATGTTCTAAAGGCTACCTTTACCTGCACGCCATAAGCGGCGAGATCGATGCGAGTACGTTATATGCAAGCAATGAAATCCATATTGGTGGTACTGGCGGTGATTGGGCTACCGTTGTGGGTTCGGACGCGCGGGCGACCCAAACAACCACTATCAGCGGGGCTGGCTTGACGACAGCCGCTATCATTTCGGGCGGCACGAAGTTTACGCCGACCGGATGTTCGGGTCCCGCCTCGGTTGGCGGTGCAGCAGTTGAAAACTAAAGTCCGGGATTTCGCAACCTGCACCGTGGTGATCACCATGATCGGTGCGATCGGGCTTGCGGCGCCTAGTGGATGGAAATGTTCGGCAGATGATGAAACAACGGCTGCCGACACCCTCAAACAGATCGGGCACTCTACAACGACAGCAACCTTATCAGGGACCACCGTTGCAGGGGAATGTTATAAGTTTCCGGTGCGTAGGATATTGACGGATGGCAACAACCCGCGGCGATTTGCCGTTGCCTGCTCGTGGAAGAGGTCAGGGGAATACCTCAATTGTCGAAATCCGCATCGCATCTGATGTGCTCCACGATCCGCAGATTGTCCCTTCGCAGCGTCGTTGCATCCGCAGCATACGCCCCTCCTCGTTGAGGCGTACAGCGCTTCGCCGTTGGCTACCGCCGCATCGGTATGATCAGTCCATCCACCGCGGTGATCCGGTTTCCCGAGCAGATCAGCGGATTGACGTCCAGCTCCGCCACGCTGTCGCGATGATCGGCGGCAAAGCGGGACACGTCGCTGATCACCTGCGCCAGCCGGTCCATGTCCACCCCCGGCATGCCGCGGAATCCCTCCAGCAGCTTCACGCCCTTCAGCTGCCGCAGCATGTCCCCGGCCTCGCCGCGTGTGACCGGCGCCGGGGACGATCGCGGTATCCTTCAGCACCTCCACCAGGATGCCGCCCAGTCCGACCACGATCAGCGGGCCGAACAGCGGATCGTTGCGCGCACCGACGACCATCTCGATCCCCTGCGGCACCATCGGCTGCACCAGCACGCCGTTGATCCGCGGCGGCGGCGAGACCTTGTCGGCATTCGCCATCACCGCTCATAGGCCGACCGCACCTCATCGGCGTCGCGCAGGTTCAGGCGGATGACGCCAGCCTCGGTCTTGTGCGGCAGATCGGGCGATTCGACCTTCAGCACCACCGGATAGCCAAGCGCCGCGGCGGCGCTCACCGCCTCGTCGGCCGATGCGAGCCAGCCGCTCCCCAACCACCGGCACGTCGTAGAGCGCCAGCATCGCCTTCGCCTCGCGTTCCGTCAGCGTCTGCCCGCTGGCCGCCGCGATCAGCGCCCGCGCCTGGGCGATCACCGCGTCCGGCGTCGCCGCGACGCTCTGGGCCCCGGCCGCCCGCTTGTCCGCCCGCCAGTGCCAGGCAGCCAGCGCGTGCGAAGCAGGCGTTCATCGAGCGGAACAGCGCCACCCGGTCGCACTGGTTCGCCTCCACCACGCCCGGCCCGTCCTGCCATTCCGTCTGCCAGACGACGCAGGCCATCTTGCCGTGCTGCTTCGCCAGGTCGCTGTAGACCAGCGGCCGTTTCGCCGATGGCGCATAGCCGTAGGTCAGCGGCGAGACCAGCACGCCGTACTGCGGATCGCTCAACAGCGCGCCGGCGCAGGCGCCCAGCGACTCCGGGTCGCTCAGCACCTGCGCGGTCACGTCGCAGGGATTGCGCGACGAGCCGAACTCCGGAATGCGCGACTCCAGCACGGCCCGCACCTCGGGTACGGGCTGCGGCATCGGCACGCCGTGCTGTTCCGCCCGGTCGGCCGCCATGATCGCCGCGCCGCCGGATGCCGCAACGATCGCCGCGCCGGGCGCCTGCGGCGGCGGCGCCTTGGCGAAGAACGCCGCGGTTTCCATCAGCGCCTCGAAATCATCCACCACGATCGCGCCGGCCCGCTGGAACACCGCGCGATAGGACGCGTGCGATCCGGCCAGCGACCCGGTGTGCGACATCGCGGCCTGCGGCACCTTGCTCACCGGTCGCCATCTTGTAGATCACCAGCGGCTTGTCGACCGCCCAGGCGTTCTCCGCCGCCAGCAGCAGCCGGTCGGGGGTCGCCATGCCCTCGAACACGCAGGCGATCGAGGCGCAGGCCGGATCGGCCGCCAGATAGTTGACGAAGTCCGCCATGTCGACGTCGCAGGAGTTGCCCGAGGTCAGCACGTGGCTGACCGACAGCCCGCGCACCACGCCCTGCGCCAGTGCCATGCCCAGCGCGCCGGACTGGCTGATGATGCCCGACCGCATGGCCGTTCGGTTGCGGGATCGGCGTGATGTCCATGAAGGTGACGCGGCTGTCGAGCAGCGCGTTCACCACGCCGATGCAGTTCGGCCCGACGATGCGCAGGCCGGTTTCCGCGCGCGATCGCCGCCAGGCGCTCCTGCTGGGCGATGCGGTCCGCCTTGCCGGTTTCCGAATAGCCGGACGCGAAGATGATCGCGCCGCCGACACCGGCCTTGGCGCAGTCCAGCACGATCTCCTCCACCGCCTCGCGCGCGGCGGTGATCACCGCGCAGTCGGGCACCTCCGGCAGGTCGCGAACATTCGGATAGCAGGTCTGCTCGCCGATCGTCTGATAGCGCGCGTTCACCGGATAGGCGCGGCCGGCATAGTGCTTCATGTTGAAGAGCACCCGCTCGCCGAACGAACCCGGCACGCGTCGAGGCGCCAATCACGGCGATGCTCTGCGGATGCAGCAGGCGGGTGAGTTGTTCCCGGCTGTAGACGCCGGTGCGTCGTGTTTTGCATTGGTCCTGCCTGATTGACGTTCCCTGATCGCCCAGCATACTCAACGCCAGCCGTGCGGCAACCGATTGCGCCGCACCGGCAAGCTACGGGCACGAGGGGAAACGCACGATGTCGTCGCTGTTCGATCTGACCGGTAAAGTCGCTATCGTCACCGGTTCCACCAAGGGCATCGGCCTGGCGATCGCCACCCGCATGGCGGAGCATGGCGCGACCGTGGTGATCTCCAGCCGCAAGCCCGACGCCTGCGAGGCGGTGGCGGCGGGCATTCGCGACGAAGGGCGGCAAGGCGGTCGTCATCCCCTGCCATATCGGCCGCAAGGAGGAGCTGCAGAACCTGGTCGACCAGACCGTCGCGCACTGCGGCGGCATCGACATCCTGGTCGAGAATGCCGGGGTGAACCCGTATCTCGGGCCGTCCGCCGGCATGCCGGACGAGGCGTACGAACGCGTGATGGGATCGAACGTCCGCAGCAATCTCTGGCTGGCGAACATGGCGATCCCGCACATGGTCGCAGCGCGGCGGCGGGGCGGTCATCATCATTTCGTCCATCGGCGGCCTGCGCGGGTCGGCGCAACTGGGCGCCTATGCGCATCTCCAAGGCCGCCGACATGCAGCTGGCGCGCAACATCGCGGTCGAGTGGGGGCCGAAGAACATCCGCGCCAACGCGATCGCCCCCGGACTGGTCCGCACCGATTTTGCCCGCGCGCTGTGGGAGGACCCGGTGCTGTATCGCAAGCGCACCAGGGACACGCCGTTGCAGCGGATCGGTGAGCCGGACGAGATCGCCGGCGCCGCGGTGTTTCTGGCCTCGGCTGCGGGCAGCTTCACCACCGGCCAGACGATCGTCATCGATGGCGGCACCACAGCCGGCTCGGTGGTGAGCAGCGACGACTGATGCAACCGCTGTTCGACCCGGCGGATTTCCGGCTGCCTCCGGGCATCACGCATGTCTGCGCCGGCGGCGAAACCGCTGCTCTGCGCGCTCACGATGAGGCACTGCTGCGATACGTCGCCGACAAGAGCCGCGGCATGCCGGGACGGATTGCGCAGGAGGCGGAGGTCGACGCCGCCCGATCCGGCATCGCCAGGCTCTGGGGTGTCGACAAGGGCGATATCGGTTTCGTCAGCAACGTGGCCGAGGGGGTTTCGATCGTCGCCGAAAGCCTGGATTGGCATGAAGGCGATACGATCTGCATCGACGCCAACGAGTACCCGTCCGTCGTCGGCCCGATCGTCATGCGGCGCAACCCGTCGGTCGGACTGCGCCAGGCGCGCGGCAACGCACCGGATCGGCTGGCTGCTTGCGTCGACGGCAGCACGCGGATCATCGCCGCGAGCTACGTGTCCTATCTTACCGGTGAACGGGTCGATCTGCCGGCGCTGCGGCGTCTGGCGGATCAAGTGGGCGCGCTGCTGCTGATCGATTTCACCCAGGCGTCCGGCTATCTGCCGATCGAGGCATCGCTCGCGGATTTTGCTTTTTCGGCCTGCTACAAATGGATGCTGGGCATCACCGGTGTTGCGATCGCGTATTGGAACCGCGACACGCCAACCGCACTGGGCGCCGGCCTCGGCCGGATGGCATTCTTTTGCGCCTGGTTCACGCGGCTACGACGTCGTGCCACCGTTGCAAGCGGACGCGATGCGATTTACCCGCGGCAATCCCGCACACGCCGCGATCTACGTGCTTAACAATGCGCTTTCGTATCTGTCTTGCTTCGATATGCGGGATGTGCAGAGCCATGTACAGACGTTGACCGTGGCGATGCTCGACCGCCTTACCCAGCGACAGATCCCGGTCATGACACCGCCGATCCCGCTCGACATGGTGCGAGCGTCTGCATCGCCTCAGGCCGAGCGCAGGCGATCGTGGAGATGATGTATGGACGGGGGGTGTATACGTGGAACGGTCATGGACGCATCCGCATCAGTTTCCATGGATATAATACTTTATCGGATGTGGAACGGGTACATGCGGCGTTGCAGGCGTGTGGTCCATTATAAAGTGCACACAGAAACGGGATGACAGGAGTGTCACTATAAACGCCCCTGAAATCAGATCAGCGGCCCGACTGGCCCAATCGCAGCGCGATACTGCGGGCATGGGCCTGCAGCCCCTCCGCCTCGGCCAGCGCGACCGCGGCCGGTCCGACCTGATCCAGCGCCGCCTGGGTGGCGGACACGAACGTCGTGCGTTTCAGGAAATCAAACACCGACAGGCCAGAGGCAAAACGGGCGGTGCGCCCGGTCGGCAGGACATGGTTCGGACCGGCCACGTAATCGCCCACCGCCTCCGGGCAGAAGGCGCCCAGGAACACCGCGCCGGCATGGCGGATGCGGGCGAACATCGCTTCCGGGTCGCGCAGCATGAGTTGCAGGTGCTCCGGTGCCAGACGATCGACCAGCGCCGCCGCCTGCGCCCAGTCCGCCACCACGATCACCGCGCCATGCGCCTCCCAGCTCGCGCCAGCGATGGCGGCACGCGGCAAGCTGGGCAGTTCGGCGGCCACCGCCGCGGCCACCGCATCGGCAAACGCCGCATTGTCAGTGATCAGAATGGACTGCGCCGCCTCGTCATGCTCGGCCTGCGCCAGCAGGTCGACGGCGATGCGGCGAGGATCATTGTCGGCGTCGGCCAGCACCACCACCTCCGACGGGCCGGCGATGTTGTCGATGCCGACCCGGCCGAACACCTGGCGCTTTGCCTCGGCCACATAGGCGTTGCCCGGTCCGACGATGCGGTCCACCGCCGGGATGCTGGCGGTGCCGTAGGCCAGGGCCGCGATCGCCTGCGCGCCGCCGATGCGGTAGATCTCGTCCACCCCGGCGCGTCGGGCGGCGGCCAGCACCAGCGGGTTCAGCACGCCATCGGGCGACGGCACGCACATGGCGATGCGCGACACGCCGGCGACGCGGGCCGGAATGGCGTTCATCAGCACCGATGACGGATAGGCCGCCTTGCCGCCCGGCACGTACAGCCCGACCGCATCCAACGCGTTCCAGCGCATGCCCATCGTCACGCCCGCCGCGTCGGTCATGCGCAGGTCCTGCGGCAACTGCGCCCGGTGAAACGCCTCGATGCGCGTCGCGGCAAGGTCCAGCGCGGCGGCAAGCTCCGGCGGGATCGCCCGAACGGCCTGGTCGATTTCAGCCGCGCTGATGCGCAGGCGATCCGGCGTCAGGCTCAGGCGGTCGAAGCGGGCGGTGTAGTCGATCACCGCCGCATCGCCGCGGTCGCGCACGGCGGCGATGATCTCGGCCACCGCGCGGTCCACCGTCTCGGTGGTCTCGCGCGCCTGCGACAGCAGGGCGGTAAAGCCCGCCTCGAAGTCGGCGGCGGCGGTGGACAGGCGGATCATCTCGGCTCCAGCGCCGCGCGGAAGCGGGCGATCCAGGCGCCAACGGCTTCCGGCTGGGTCTTCAAGCGCGGTGCGGTTGACGATCAGGCGGCTGGTGACCGGCGCGATGACCTCGGTTTCCACCAGCCCGTTGGCCTTCAGGGTCGATCCGGTCTGCACCAGATCGACGATCAGCCGGCACAGGCCGAGGCCGGGAGCCAGCTCCATGGCGCCGTTCAAATGCACCACTTCGGCATGGATGCCGCGGCTGGCATAGTGGCGGCGGGCGATGTTCGGATACTTCGTGGCGACGCGCACCCGGGACCAGCGCGACGGATCATCGGTTCCGGCGGTCTCCCTGCGGTTCGGCGACGGAAACACGGCACTTGCCGATGCCCAGGTCGAGCGGCGCGTAGACCTCGGGGTAGTCGAACTCCATCAGCACGTCGGCGCCGCAGATGCCGATATGGGCGCCGCCGAAGGCGACGAAGGTGGCGACGTCGAACGGCCGCACGCGGACCACATCCAGCATCGGGTCATCGGTCGGGAAGCGGAGGCGGCGGCTATCCTCATCGGCATAGTCGGCGGCGGGAACGATGCCGGCGCGAGCCAGCAAGCGCGCCGCACTCCGACAGGATGCGGCCTTTCGGCAATGCCAGGATCAGCGGCATCGTCAGATCCGGCCCGAAGGAGGCCGCTGGGAACAGGGCGGTCATGCGTGCTCCGGCTTAGCGTGAATCCGGTGTTTCAAGCCGGCGTGGTGGTCGGGCAACCCCGAGGCGAGGCAGGGGCGATTGCAGTCTGGCCGGGCGTTTACATCAGCCGGGTAGTGATCGGAAGCCTGCCTTGGGTAAAGCTGGGTTGCACGCCGCCTCGGCGCAAACCAGGCGAGCCGGCGACCGGCTGCCGCACACCGGCAATCGCTCGCTGCCTGTCGCGTTCCACTGCCGGCGAGGCGACATGCGCCGCCGGGTTCAACCCAGACCGGCGCGGTTGCGGGCAACCGTCCGGGTCGTCGGATGATCCGGACCAAGGTTGCGCGTGTAGATCGACAGCGCCCAATCCAGCGCCTCCCGCGCGGAGAACCCGTCGCCCATATCCTTCAGCACGCCGGCCAGGTTGTTGGCATCTCGCGCGACGCTCGGGTGATCCTGGCCGAGCGCCGTCTCGTCGATCGCGAGGGCGCGTTCGAAAGCCGCGTAGGCACCCTCGAGGTCGCCAATGTCGTGCAGGATCAGGCCGAGGTGGTTGATGTCCGTGGCACTTTCCGGATGCTCCGCGCCGAGTGCTTCGGTGTGCAAAGCCAGGGCGCGGCGCAGTTGCGACTGGGCGTCGATGACATCGCCCAGTTCATGCGACAAGCGGCCGAGATCGCGCAGATCGTTGGCAAGGTCCGGATGATCAGGACCCAACGCCCGCTGGCGGGCCTCGATGGCTTGTTCCAGGGTATCGCGCTGGGCGCGCAGGCCGGGCAGGTCGGGCATGGGCAGACCGATGCAGGCGGGTGAGGTAAGGGGATGTGGCAGGCACCTCGGGCGAGGCGGTTGCACCTGCCCGAGATTACCGATCCTAGAGCTGCGCTTCGGCGTATTCGTAGTTGGCCAGATTATCCAGCCAGTTCTGCAGATAGTCCGGCCGCCGGTTGCGGAAATCGAGGTAGTAGCTGTGCTCCCAGACGTCGCAGCCGAGCAGGACCTTGCCCTCACCGGTTGCCAGCGGGTTGGAACCGTTCGGTGTCTTCGTCACCTTCAGCTTGCCGTCCGGAGCCGAGAACAAGCCACGCCCAGCCGGAGCCGAACTGGCTGACGCCGGCGGCCTTGAACGCGTCCTTGAACGCCGACACGCCGCCCAGGTCGGAGGTGATCTTGGCTTCCAGCTTGGTCGGAATCCTGCCGCCGTTCGGGCTCATGCATTGCCAGAACACGATGTGGTTCCAATGCTGCCCGGCATTGTTGAAGACCGGCGCCTTGGCGGCATCGCTCTTGGTCGCGGTGACGATCTCCTCAAGCGACTTGCCTTGCAGGGACGCGTCCTTCTCGACGAAGCCGTTCAGCGCGGTGACATAGGCCTGATGATGCTTGCCATGATGCAGGTCGAGGGTTTCCTCGCACATGCCTTTTGCGCCCAAAGCGGACTTGCTGTAGGGCAGTGACGGCAGTTCAAAAGCCATTGGATCCTCCGGTGCGTTGTGGTGAGTACGGCGCGGGTGCGGCCTGGACGCGACTGGTTAGCTATGGCCGAGCCGGTGGCAGGTCAACCCTTCGGCCGGCCGCGGTCAAGGGGCGGCGCGGGTCAGTCAATCAACCGCTCGGCGCCGATTTATTCACGATCTCGGCGCATGACGTCTGCCGGCTTCGGCCGGAACGCACGTGGCGGGCCGTCTTGTCAGAGGCGCGAACCGCGCCACCACCCCGGCATGAACGATGCAATCACCGCCCTGGTTCGCCGTCATGATCCTGACCGCTTTCTGACCGCGCTGTTCGCGCCGCCGGCCCGCCGGGATGCGCTGCTGGTTCTCTACGCCTTCAACCACGAACTGGCCCGGGCGCGGGAGGTGGTGAGCGAGCCGCCGCTGGCGCTGATCCGGCTGCAGTGGTGGCGGGAGGTCGTGGAGGGCGAGCGGCGGCGGCACGAGGTGGCGTCGCCGCTATCCGACGCGATCGCCACCGGCGCGCTGCAGCCGGCACTGCTGCTGCCGCTCATCGAGGCGCGGGAGGAAGAGGCATACGGCGATTTCGAGACGCAGGAGGCATGGCGGGCCTGGCTGCTGGCGGGGGCAGGGGGCTTGGCGGTTGCCGCGGCCGCGGCGCTGGGGGCACCGGTGCCCGAGCTGTTTCGCCCGTTCGGTGCGGCCTACGGGGTGGCCGGCCTGCTGCGCGCCAGCGGCGTCCTGGCAGCACGAGGCCGTTGCCTGCTGCCGCATGATCTGCTGGCTCGGCATGCATTGTCGCCGGAGAGCTTTATTCATCAGGAATCCCGGACGTGCGCCACGGCGACATCGGCTCGGGCGGCGCTGGCCGAGGTCGCCCAGGTTGGTCGGGCTCTGCTGGCCGAGACACATCGGCGTGAGGGTGCCCCGTTCAGCGATTGCCGCCGCCTTGCCGGCGGTCTTGGCGCGGCGGGACCTGGGCGATGGCCGGCCGTATCGATGCCGCGCGGGTTGGGGGATCGGCTGGCGGTGACTCTGGCTGGGCTGACCGGGTGCCTGTAGCGGCGGAAGTCGCTCGGTGCTGGAGTCTGAGGAGCGTGGGCGCGGATATTCAAGAGGCTTGGCGGACGCAGCACTACAGGAGTTGTCCGAAAACAAACGCTTCCGCAGATCCACATATTAACACATTTTTTGACGTTATGCGGTCATGCAGGAGATCACTTCAGAATCTCCTCCCATTAGGCGCTATCGCAACAGCCTCAATCTCTGATAGGTGCCATGAACGTCAAATGTAAGAGGAAAGTCGTGGAGGCTTCACCGGCTCAGGTCATTCAGTATTTTAACGGCGAGAAGCAGAACCTGATTCCGCTGTTCCAACGGCCTTACTCGTGGCGTTTGCCGAATTGGAAGACCCTGTGGGATGACGTGTTGGTTCAATATAAGACTCCGATGATAAGTCCGCCCATTTCATGGGCACCATCGTATCGGTCCCCGCTCGCAGCGTGCCCGTCGGCGTCAGCAAATATCTCATCATCGATGGGCAACAGCGCCTCACAACGGTTTCCATCCTCCTCGCCACACTCCGCGACACGCTTGACAAAAACTCCTCCTATCGGATCCAAGAGGTCTACCTTACGAACCGGTTCCGTGATCCTGAAGACACGTTGAAGTTCGTGCTGACCCAAATCGACCGCGATCGTTACCGCGCGATGATCCTGGATCGCACCATAGCTGACGATCAAAGCCGCATGTCCGAGGCATACGCTTACTTCAAGAACCAGTTGCTCCGTGGTGTCGATCCGAACGGCGACCCAATCGATTGCGACAGAATACTTACGACAGTCGAGCGGGCATTGCAGGTTGTCATGATCAATCTGGGTGACGAAGATGATCCATACCTCATCTTCGAGAGCCTCAACTTCAAAGGTGAGCCGCTTACCCAAGCCGACCTAGTCCGGAACTACATCCTGATGCGGTTCCGCCATTCGATGTCGGCTGGCGGCGAGCAGGAGCGGATCTACACGAAGTATTGGGCACCAATGGAGCAACGCCTCGGTGAAAACATTACCGAATTCCTCCGGCACGACGCAATGAAGGGGCGGCGATAATGTGTATCAACGCGGAATTTACGCCGCGACAAAGGCCCTTTTCAAAGGTATGTCCGAACCGGTCGAGGTTGAAGCTGAATTAGGCCGGATGACGAGCTTCTCAGTCATTTACGCGAGTATACTGGATCCATCCTTAGAGCAGACGCCATCAATCCGAAAGCACCTTACAAATCTTGAAAAAGTTAGATATAGGAACGTCTTATCCGTTTCTTCTTCGGCTGTTCGAGGCGCGGCATTCTGGCAAGATTAGCATCGATGATCTCGGAAAATGTTTGGGTCTCAGTAGAATTGTTCGTGGTCCGCAGGGCTGTCTGCGTCGTCCCCACCAATGCGCTGAACAAGCTCTTCTTGCAGTGGGCGCGTCAATTCCCAAAAGAGAACCACGTCCATTGGCTGCATGCATCCATGTCCGGTGGTGCCGGTGGGCGGCGCCTCCCCAACGACGCGGAATTCGGCGAGGTACTTCAAAAACTTCGCACAATATGGGCGCGGCTCCACGCGTTACGTGTTGCTACGCCTTTGAGGAAGCTTTTCGCGCATAAAGAGCGCGTCGATTTAAGCAATGCGACGATTGAGTCATCTCATGCGCGCAGACCATGACCACAGAGTGGGAGAACGAAGTTGGCCTTAACGCCGATTTGGTGCACGCTCGGTTGAAGGACACGCTTCGGCAATTTGTCGCTGACTGGCTACAACACCGAACTTGGCAATCTTCCGTTCTGGGATAAGAAGGCAAAGCTCACAAACACTCATATAGAACTCAATAAGAATTCGTTCTCGAACAGGAGAGATGGGACGAGGATGCGATCATACGGCGAGTGGAAAGTATGTTCGCGACCGCAGTGTTGCTTTGGTGGTGGTCTAGTCATTCCGACCGCACCTTGTGAGTCACCGGGACCTGCGGACAAGCTAACGGTGAAGGTGCGTCTCAGCGGATCGAGGCCGTTCCCTCGTAACGCACCTTATCCCTACTTGGCAGAAATCAAGAATTCTGTCGACTAGGTCCTTGCCGCACTCACTTCATGGGTTGCACGTCGGTAAAGCGGAACAACAACTCGGGCAACTCCATGCCGCCGGCTGTGGTCAAGCTCATCTCGTGAATGCAGCTCCTGCTGTCAGGGATGAACTGGCCATTGAAGCGCACAATGGAGCCGGTCTTCATCGTCTCCAGTTTGGAGGCCAACGGCGTGTTCGGGGGCACCGTGCTATGGTCCGCGGCATCCGAAAGCATGTTGTTCCAGGTACACACGCTCACCTTCCCGTCCAAATCAACAGTGAGCATGCTCTCCCCGGTTCCGATCAGGGACAGCTCGGTGAGCCTTCCTATCCATCCCTCCACTTTGCGAGGCAAAACAGCGCAGAGTTCCGCATTGCGTTGGGTGGTCAGCCTGGCACGGATTATGTCGTTGTCGGCACCGGAGTAATCCGCAGCGTAGCGGTACAACGTCGCTAGCGCCACGTCCTCTGCCTGTGGATTGGGTGGCGTGCCCATGCGATGAAAGCTGGCGATCACGCCGTCCAGCCTTCCGGTGAAGTAGAGGAAGACCGCTCCTGCCACCAGCAAAGTCGCAAGAGCTTCAATGGGTTTCTGGCCGGCCACACCATGCCTCATATCTGTTTCCGCACCAAAATACATGCCCGTCACGGCTTCGTCATGGCGGTTAGCTGTAGTGAACCGCAAATACCCATGCGCGGGATCGCCAACAGGGTGGCTTCGTCGGCCCATCGTCAATCAGGACCATAACAAGGATGTGTGCGTACTCCTCACACATCAGCGTCGTGCGGCTGAGTTGCCACGTCAGGCCATCGCTGTCCTGAGTGGGGTTGTGCACTAAACCCTTCTGATTCCGTTCTCGCCGCGTCCAGCATTTCCGGGCTGTTTCCGGAGCTGCCCGAGGTGTGCACGAACCTGTAGATTTGGGCACACCGGGATCGTCTCTGTTAACGTCTGTAAACGTCGACTGTCATGCTGCCGAAGTCGGAGGAGATTAGTGCATAGCCCCAGCCCGGCTCAGCCGGGGACTGTCCTTGGCCCTCAGCATTATAAAACTCGCCAGCCCGGTGCAAAGGTGCCTGCAAACCCCATCAGCGGCCGATGTGTGAGGATACCGGCACGAATCCTTGCCATGGTCCATTACGTTCATGCCCATGGCTTGACCGGACTGCACGTTATGCGGCATCCCAGCCCGTCACCCGCCGCGTCCAGCTCGGTAGGCAAGTGCGTTTAAAAACAGTCCTCCGACCACCACGCCAAAGATGGCTTCAGAGGCAATAAGTGTCCTCGCCAGCCCTGAGATCGGCACAATGTCTCCAAGGCCAAGCGTCGTGATGACAACGGCGCTCAAATAGATCATGCGATAGTAGGATCCGCTGACACTGAGTGCATCCCCTGACATGCCGAGAACGTAATCAGTCACATCAGAGGCCTCTTCCCCGACGAGATATATAGCATAACCGTGGGTTTCTTATTTGGACTCCATAGCGCCAGTTCTATTGCGGATAGCTGCTGCTTACTTGATGATCCTTGGCTTCCACCAATGACTGTTGGCGGGTTAATTTGGTGTATGTGCGTTTTAAAGTCCGCGGGGGTGTCAAAAGTTGTTACGTCGGGAACTACGACATTACACTGCACAAATCCGGTGTAATAATGAGGCTTGTCTCCCATACTCTTTCCAGCCACCGTAGAGTGGTAATTGCTCGCCCTGGGAGGGCGAGGACCTCGCCTGCTGGTTTGGCTGACAGCACGAACCGGATGGTGTTGAAGGACGGAGGGACTGTTGGCCTTCGCGGTGCTAACAACGGAGCGGAAGGCGGCAAAGGTCTCCGCTCCCCACTCGCAGCGGAACCCGTTGGTCACCTCGCGGAAGATCACGCTGGGCCGGAGATGCCGCTCGGAGACGTTGTTGGTATATGGCACGGCCCGATTGGCCATGAAGACAAACAGATGCGCCCGATTGGCGAGCATCTGCTGGTGCAGCTTTGGCCCGGTTCCCCAGCTGGGACCGCCGCCATGATCCGGTCGAGCCGACGGTCGAGGTCGTGAGATATTGTGCGAAGGTGGTGTCCTTCAGCATCTCTCGCCGTCGTCCGATCGCAATGGCACGCAGCAGAAGCAACCGGAACGGCGCGCTGAACGTGGTATCGCCACACTCGACGGCGTAGCGTGCGTCGCGCAGCAGATGCGCCAGACACACTTGCCAAAGGACACCATGGCCACGCTGACTGCCGAGCATGTCGGAGACCCATACGGCAGGCCTGGTGTCGCCAAACAGCGCCGTTACCACGACCTTGCCGCGGCTGGGTTGGATGACATGCAGCACCGCCAGCGTGCCGATAAACACCCATTCCCACCAGTTCTTGCCCTTCACGCGCACCGAGGTTTCGTCGGAGCAGACCACCGGACTGGCGAGCACAACTTTCCCAATCGTCGTGGTGGCGTCCAGCAGCGCTCCACGCGCACGGGCCAGAATGTTGCTGATGGCGGCTCCGCTGATCGACAGCGAGAAGAGTTCGTCCATCAACGCGGCCAAGCGTTCCATGCCGATGGCATGAGCATAGTGCAGATAGACCACCATCGCGGCGATCGACTGGCCGAACGGTGAGCCGCGCTCCAGCCCGGCTGGGCGTCGGCGCTCACTCGCTGCGGCAACAGGCGCAATGGCTGCCGAACAAGCGCACCAGAGTTATGTCCGGTTTGATCGGCGGAAGTTCGAGCGTTCGTAGACCTGCTGCGGGGTCTGCGATGCCGTCGGAATACGGCCTCGCACTTCGGGCAAATCGCCAGCCGCTGGTCGATCACACGGTCAGGATTATGACGCAGCGCCCGGCCCACGCCAGGGCGGCTCTTGCGTGGCGGGCGATCCGCGCCAGGCGCCGGGCAGTCTTGCTTCTGTCCTTGCGACGGTGGCTTCGATGAATCGCGGGTGTCTTCGGTGGTCGGGTCAGTTCGTCGAGCCGCGCCTCTAGCGCTGCAATGCGGGCATCCTGCGCGATGATCCTCTCCTGCGCCGCTGCTACTTGCGCAAACAGCGCCAGGATCAGCGTGCCCCTCGGCATGGCTCAGTTTGCTGAGGTCAGGGGGCGGAGTTACCCTGCAGTTAGAGACGACTCGACCGTGATCGTGTCAAGGATTTTCCAACCGGCTGCTGTCGCAGCACCGGTCCACGAAAGTCTCACACCCCATCAGAGGCGGATGTCACCCAAGGTGAGCAATAACTCAGAGTGAATGAGAACCCGTGATCGTATGTCAATTTAAGGTCGTCAACCCGTGTAAGACCTCCGAAAGGGGCTGTGTCGCCTCCGAATGATACGTCTCCGATGTGGAGTTCTTCTTCCTTATGCGCTTGGATCGCGCGCTCCAAGGAGTGGCTTAATGCAGCGCGCGCTCGGCCTCTGTCCGATATTCCCGAGGGCTCAAATTGGGCGTAAGGCGCATAGAAGCCATGCGGAGCCCAGGACACATAAAGAGCACCGAAAAATGGTATCGCCGCCAAATAAGCCATGAGGTAAGAAATCGGCCTAACGCGCGAGATTGCGAAATCTAGTTGAGCCAGAATGGTCATAAACTCACGTTCCTAATCGGGGTTGCGTCTGAAGGCTGCGGCAGGCTGATGTATCGTCGAGTCTCGCCGAAAGTTGACTGGCCCAAGACAGGAAGTTTATCAACCGCGCGGCGGGAAAAATTCTGGAGCGCCGCTGCCCCATCGTCTATCAATATGCTTCCAGCCGACGGCACCGCCTTGCCGCAATCTGCCGACCTCTGGTTTGCGTAATTGAAGCAGATTGCGTGAAAACTCGGAATCGGGAGACAGGCGCGCAATCTTTATCATCTACACACGGTCTGTGAAGTAAGATTATTACTTGGCAAGCGTTGTTTGGATTCTAAATATTGCTCATTGCTGTTACGGTTCGTAATTTTCACACAGTCTGGAAGATATCTGCATCAAAACCGGAGCATTGATATAATTAGGCTTTTTTGCTGCAAATTTCTGATGCACAATAGCGGCATGATTTACGGCTATGCCCGCGTCTCGACCGACGCCAAGAGCTCACAATCAGGCGACCCGGCTTAAGGCGGTAGGATGCACGACCATCTTCCTCGAAAACGTCAGCGGCGAGACCGTCGAGCGGCCTCAGCTCAAGAAGCTGATGAAGGCCCTATTATCCAGGGATGTGGTGGTGGTTCCCTGCGATTGACCGCCTCTCGCGGGCCACGGCCAACCTTCTGCTGATTGCCCGCGAGCCCCAGCAGGCGGGCTTGGCCTCCGCGCGCCGGCCGAGCCGGTGGTGGATTCCACTGGCGATTTCGCTGAGCCAGTGCTGGCGATGCTGGACGTTGCCGCCAAACTCGAACGCCGCCGTATTCTCGAACGCACCGCCCAAGGCCAAGCCGAAGAAAGTCGAACGGCGCGAAGTTTGGCCGCAAGCCGCGCCTCAACGCACATCAGCAGCGAGAGGCACTAAAGCAAACCGAGGAAGGCGAGACACAACGCACCATCCCCGCAGCTATAACATCAACCAGCCAACGATTTCGCGGCTGGTGTAAGCGATCCGATAGAAACCGAAACCCGCCTTACTTTGGCTAAGGAGAAAACGGCGGCGATGGATCGCCGCACCCAAAGTCGTAACTCACTCCGCCGCAACCAGGGGCGTGGGAGACTGGATATCGACAGTTCGAATTCTCCCCCGCTTTTCTAGGCGCATCATGCCACTGAAATCGCCTGTCAAACCATCCATCATCTCGCCGATACCGCCGGCTTTGTCATCAAGCAGGTCGTCCAACCCTGCCGTTATCCGTATCAGACAGGCTCGGTCTTGCGCATTGACCACTGACGGATCGGGCGTCGGGACAACAGCTAATGCTGATACGTTGTCGGCCATGAACTCCTCCAGCACATATTGAATCGCAAGCCGCAGCGGGCGGTTTTCGCTCGGACAACGTGCATCGCGGGCGCGCGTTGCGGCTCCGGCCGAACACAGACGCGTTGACCCGGCGTAGGCGCGACGTCAGCAACGCGGCGACCGGCCAGATCAGCCCAGATGCCGGCCGGTGGCGGCGGCGCATGGCGCTGCGGCGGGTAGCCGCAGTGGCAGCAGGAACAGCACCGCGATGGCGGCCCCCGCACCACAGATCAGGAACACATCCATCGCCGACAGGGCGCCAACCAAGGGCGCCGCCAAGGTCGGCGCCGTCGCCTGCGCCAGCAGCACCGGGACCGCCAACCAGCCCAGCATCCGGGCGTAGCCCTCGGGACCGAACAGCGCCAGCGGCAGGGTGCCTCGGTTGATCGTCATGATGCCGTTGCTCATGCCGTAAAGCAGCGCGAAGCCGACCGCTGCGACGCCAGTGCCTACCGCCCCACCCAGCATCAGGACGGCGACGCCCAGCGGGAAGAGCAGGGCGCCCAGGCGGGCCCGCACCAGGATGTTGATGCGAGGGCCGATGATCCACTCGATAATGCGGCCCGCGACCTGGCCAGGGCCGATCAGTGCGGCGACGCCGACTGCCTGGAACGCGGTCAGGCCAACGCCCTCCAGCAAGGGCAAAACATGCACCGCGATCGCCGAGGTAATGAACCACCGCAGCGCAAAGAAGCCCGCCAGCAGCACGATCGTCCGTTTGGCGCGAGGCGATCGAGGGACGGACGAAGCGGCGGCCGCATCGGCGCGTGCCTTGCGCGCATGGGGCGGCGCGGGTGGCACCAACAGCCAGACCATCGGCAGGTTCACCAGCAGCATCAGGCCGGCATAGGACAACAGCAGGCCGCGCCACCCGAGTAGGCCGATGACGCCGGAACCGAGGGTCCAGAACACGGTACTGGCGAAACCCGCCACCAGGGTGACGCCGGTGATGCTCGGCCCGGCCTCGCGGCCCAGCAGCCCGCCGATGGTCGCGAATGCGGCATCATACAGTCCCATCGCCATGCCGGCGCCGATCACCGTCCAGGCCAGGTACCAGCAAGCCAGGTTGGGGGCTAGCCGCAAGCAGCGCCTGGCCCAGCGCGATCACCACGATGCTGGCCAGCAGGGCACCGCGTCCACCGTGCCGGTCTATCCACCAGCCGACCCGGGGCGCGCAGCAGCCAGCGACCAGCAGCGACCATGAAAATGCGCCCAGTATGCGAAACGGCGGTTGACCAAGGGCCATCGCCGCGGGTTCGGCAATGATGGCCGGAAGATAAAAGCTCATCCCCCAGGACAGGGTCTGGTTGATCCCGAGCACGGCGCCAAGACGAACGCGGGATATCGGCCGCGGGAAAGCCGGTTGGACAGGGAATGCGCATCGGGCGCAGCTTCCGGCCATGCGGGACACAAAACAATCCGGCGGCCGGACGGGCGTTCCACACCGGATGCGGCGTTGTCCGGATCACGACGGCGCATGGGCATCCCACTCGCCCGTGAGTGATAACGCATCAACCGCAAGAGGATAAAGGCTACGGTTGATCCGCAGTTGTCGGCACCGCGCCGATGGCCCTACACTCCCGCAAAAATCAGCAGGAGCGTTCCGATGAGCGATCAGCCCTTCGACTATACCATCGCCGATTTCAACTATATCGAACACGCAGGCCAGCCGCAGCGGCTGCGCCTGTTCATGCCGGTGGGCGCCGCACCGGTTCCTTTGGTCGTGGACCTGCACGGCGGTGCCTGGTGCAATGGCGACCTGAAGGATTGCGAGGCGCGCGACCTGACCCTGGTGCGCAACGGCTTCGCGGTCGCGGCGCTGAATTTCCGCCACGCCGGGGACGGCTACCCGAGCTTCCTCCATCGACATAAACTATGCGATTCGCTGGCTGAAGGCGCATGCGGGCCAAACTTGGCCTGCAGCGCCGACAAGGTCGGCCTGTCGGGACAGAGCAGCGGCGGCCACCTGGCGATGCTGGCGGCAATGCGGCCGGCCGACCCCCGATATACGGCCATTCCGTCGCCGGCCGAGGCTCCAGGGAACGTCAGGCCGGATGCGTCGGTCCAGGCGGTGGTGATGCAATGGCCGGTGATCAACCCGCTGTCGCGCTACCGCAACGCGGTGCGGCTGCGCAAAGCCGCCGAACCGCCGGCCTGGGTCGGCGACATCCCGGCGCGTCACGACCTGTACTGGAAGACCGAGGCCGCGATGGAGGAAGGCAATCCGATGCTGATCCTGGAACGCGGCGAAAAAGTCCCGAACTGCCGCCGACGTTGTGGATTCAGGGCAGGCCGGACCCGGTGCATGACTATCGCGATCCGGTCGGCGGCTTCGACGGCAACGAGCCGGAGCGGTTCGCACACAACTACCGCGCCGCCGGCGGCTCGCTGGAGCTTCTGTATATCGACAACGCGACACGCGGATCGGCCACGTCGCACGATCCGACGGCGGCGTTCTTCCGGCGGCATCTGGCCTGACGGCGACCCCCGGCCCCAGCCCGGCCGCCGTCCCCGCCCGCAAGACCCCGCTCTGGCCTCTGCTCATCGTCGGGCTCGGCACCCTGGTGGTGCCGCTCGACTCCGCGGTCAATATCGGTTTTCCGTTCATCGTTCGCCGGTTCGAGCTGCCGATCCCGATGATCCAATGGGTGGTGATCAGCTACACGCTGACGCAGACCGCCCTGCTGCTGACCTTCGGGCGGATCGGCGACATGCTGGGCTATCGCCGGGTCTTCCTGGCCGGCACCGGCTGGAGCACGCTGGCCTTCGTAGCCTGCGCGCTCGCCCCATCATATCCGCTCTTGCTGGCCGCACGGGTGGCGCAAGGCATTGGCGCCGGCCTGATCCTGAGCTGCGGTCCGGCGCTCGCCACCAGCCTGTTCCCCGAGGCGATGCGCGCCCGGGTGCTGGGTCTCTACATGATGATGTTCGGCATCGGCGGCGCACTCGGCCCCGCCGTATTTGGTCTGCTACTGGAACGGTTCGGCTGGTCCGCCGTGTTCAGCCTGCGCGCGCCGATCGCTCTGGCGGCTTTCCTGCTGGCTTGGACATTGCCCTCGCGCCCCAGGGCCGAGGGACAGGAAAGCTTCGACGCGGTGGGCGGCGCTCTTCTGGCGGTGTCACTTGGCTGCATGCTGCTGGCATTGAATCAGCTCGGCGCCTTGCCGGCACACGCCGGATGGCTGGCGCTGTTCTCCCTGACGGCGACGTTTGGCTTTGTCCTGTTCCACCGCCAGGAGCAGCGGTTTCCACGGCCCATTATCGACCTCTCGTATTTCCGCAACCAAGACTTCACCGCGGTCAACCTGGCGTTCGCGTTGGCCAACCTGGCGGGCTTCGCGATCATGCTGCTGGTGCCGTTCTACCTGAGCCAGATCTCCGGTCTATCGGTGCCGGCAGGCGGCCTGATCCTGGCGGCCTCGCCAGTTGGAACGATCGTGGCCGCACCTCTGGCCGGGTGGCTGGCAACCCGACGATCGCCGTGGGCGGTTGGCCTCGCGGGGATGCTGCTGAGCGGGATCGGGCTGGCCGGCGTATCGCTGTCCACATCCGAGCCGGACATTCCGCTGCTGGCGGGATCGATGTTCGTGCAAGGGTTCGGGATGGGCCTGTTGCAGGTGGCGTATTTCGACATCGTCACCGCCGCCCTTCCGGTACGCAACCGCGGTGTGGCCGGCGCATTGGGCATGGCGACAAGAAGCATCGGAACGGTAACCGGAGCAACCCTGCTGATGCTCGTCTTCCAGACGCTGCGCGGTACAGGATCGCTGCCGCCGGCCGAAGCGTTCGTCGGCGCATTCCAGCACACATTCCAGTTTGCGGCGGCGGTTCCAATCATGCTCGTGGTGGTGGGGCTGCTGCGGCGATCGCTGATCGGCGGCTTTCTAGCCTGTGTTAATAGACTTGCGGCGGCGTTGACCGCCCGAAGCGCGGCATCATTCTCGTCCTTGTCAGCAACCTTCGCTCCTGTGATCATTGATCGAGCTGGCGCTAAATCCCGGAGGATCAGATGCAGATACGCGCGATCGATCATTTTGTTCTGGTTGTGCTGAGCATCGAGCGAACAGTCGACTTCTACAGACGTGTTCTCGGTCTCGACGCGCGCGAGGTTGCGCCGGGCCGCTGGGCGTTGCATTTTGGAACGCAAAAGATCAATCTTCAACAGTTACATGTAAGTGTTGATACGCAGACACTGCGTCCTTGCCGAGGCGCGGGTGATTTCTGCTTGCTGACTGACACACCAATCGCCGAGGTCATCGATCACCTTCAGAAACAAGATGTCAAGATCATAAACGGTCCAGGTCCAAAGAGTGGGCGCGACAGGCCCCCTCATATCGATATATTTCTATGATCCCGATGAAAATCTTGTTGAGGTTAGCAATCTTAGACCAACCGGGGTTGAGTTTGACGCACCGGAGACTCACCTCGTGTCATCCCCGGCGTAGGCCGGGGACCCATGTCTTTGTCGCCTCCACGCCCGCCAGTCGTGGGTCCTCGGCCTACGCCGGAAATGACAAATGTCCATACACCGCGCCATACGCCCGATGTCGGGCTCGGCTGCCCCGCCTGTTCCGGCACGGACCGGGCGCATAACATCCAATGGTTCGCCCCACCCCGCTCCAGGCACCCCTGCAGTACCGCAGGATCATGCGTGCCCCGGCACCTCAAACCGCTTCGCGCCCTTCCTCGCCAACTGCCGGCCGCCCTACCTGCTCTCCACGGTCTGGCGCTCGATCTCGTAATACTCCTCGAGGTGGATCAGGTCCTCGATGTCTTTCCGTGCCCGAACGGCTTCCTCGTTGGTCAGGCCGGTAAAGTTACCGCTGCTGCGCAACTCCTTGAGCATCGCCTGCTGCGCGACGAAGGCTGGCAGCATCATCACCTGTGCGTCGATAATGGCGACGTAGCCCATCTGCTTGAGGTCCTGCAGACTGAAGATCGGTCGCCCGTCCCGATTGCCGCGGCTCATCACGTAGACCATCGGCACCTGGCAGACGCGCGGGGCACGCTCGGTCTCCTCCGGGCTGCGGGGAAACAGCAGGCCGAGGTCCGCGCCGGCATCGGCGCAGCGGTTGATGCGATCCGCCGCCACGTCCAGACCGAACTCCCGGCAGGAATCGGTCCGGGCAATGATGACGAAATCCGGGTCCACCCGGTCGCGCTCGCGGCAGGCAAACCGGATCTTCTCGCTGAATTCCTCAGGCGTGATCTCATGCACCTGATAGGTGTGGTAATGTGCCCGCTTCGGGAACACCTGGTCTTCAATGTGCACGCCGGCGATGCCGGCGCGGATGAACTCGCGCACCGTGCGCATGGTGTGCAGCGGTTCGCCGAAGCCGGCGCCGGCATCGACCACCATCGGGATGTCGACCGCCGCTGCGGCATCGGCAGCCATCTCGATCTGCTCCGTCATCGTGAGCAGCGGCTCGGTGACGGCGCGTGCCGCCCCGCACACATAGCCGCCGCTGTAAACCGCCTCGAACCCGGCCTGCTCCACCAGGCGAGCGCCAAGGGCATCGTAGACGGCAGGCATGTGCAAAAAGATCTTGGCCCGCAGGAGCTCCCGCAGCTTGGCGGTCCTCTTCATCCCGGTTTCTCCGTCGTCCGCTGTCAGTCGTGGTACATGTGGGCCACCATAGTGCCATCCGGCAAGGGCCGGGCCGGCGGTGTTGGTGATGGAGTTGCTCGGGTGGGGTCTCATGACAATCCGCCCTGATGGTCATGATCCGGCTGGGTCCGACTGGACGCTGCCTGCTTGGTCGACGGACGCCTCGGGCTCTTGACCCGCACCCGTCCATGATCAGATTTCCCGGATGCCGAGACCTGCGCCGGCTGATCGAGCTGACGTGCCAGGAACGCGACCACCGCGGCTTCCTCGGCCTTCAGGCCATGGCCCGGATCGGCCAGTTTTTCCTCCGTTCGCTGCTTCAGCGCCTCCAGCAGGCGTGCCGTCCAGGTAGCCGTCGAAGATCGCCGGATGGATGTAGCACTTGCGGCAGATGGCGGGCGTGTTGCCGAGCATCTTGGAGACCGATTCGACGGCCTGCAGAACGTTCTTCTTGGCCTTCGCCTGGGTGTCGAAGACTTCCAGCTGCTGCAGGGCGAGGGCGGCGAGGTTGGTCGCCGCCCAGGTGCGGAAATCCTTCGCGGTAATCGGTTCGCCGGTGATTTCCTGCAGGTAGTCGTTGACGTCGTCCGATCCGATGCCGTGCGGCTGGCCATCTTCATCGAGGTATTGAAACAGCTCCTGGCCCGGCAGATCCTGGCAGCGGCGCACGACGTTGGCGAGTTTCCTGTTGCGCAGATCGATATGATGCTCGGTGCCGCTCTTGCCGCGGAAGTCGAAACGGATGCGGCTGCCGCCCTCGACCTTGACATGGCGGTTGCGCAGCGTGGTCAGGCCGAAGCTTTTGTTGGTCTTGGCATATTCCTCGTTGCCGACGCGGATCAGCGTGCTTTCCAGCAGGCGGACGATGGCGGCGAGGACTTTTTCCCGCGGCAGCCCGCGCTTTTCCAGGTCCTTCTCGACCCGCGCGCGGATGATGGGCAGGACCTTGCCGAACAGCAGCATCTTGCCGTACTTGCCTTCGTCGCGAACCTCGCGCCATTTCGGATGGTAGCGGTACTGCTTGCGGCCGCGCGCATCCCGGCCGGTGGCCTGCAGATGGCCGTTGGCGTAGGGGCAGATCCAGACATCCTCATAGGCCGGCGGAATGGCCAGCTTGCGGATGCGGGCGAGTCTCGTCCGGATCGGTGATCTTTGCGCCGTCCGGCGCGAAGAAGTCAAAGCCGTCCTGTGCTGCGCTCTCGCCGGATGCCGCTTGCGTCGGTCGGAGACATAGCGCAGCTCGGCCGCCTTCGCCGCGGCCTTGAGCACCGGCGACAGGCGAGAGGCGTCTGTTCGACGTCGATGGTCGTCTTCGGCTGCGTCGTGCTTGCGACATCGCACATGCAATGCCGCTGCACGGGTTCGGTTCGCGGTTTGTCCAAGGTTTGATCGAGCGAGCTGATCGGGCGTCAGCCGGCTCTGCATCGCCTGCCAGACACGGAAGCTGGAGGCCGGACCGTCCAGCGTCGGTGACGCCGACCGCATCGGCAGATGGCGTTGGCGACGGCGGGGAACAGCGCGATGGCGCCGGCCTCGCCGCAGCCTTTCACGCCGACCGGGTTGGTGGTGCAGCGGGTGCCGGCAAAACTCAGGTCGAAGCTCGGCAGATCGTCGGCGCGCGGCATGGCATAGTCCATGAAGTGCCGCTGACCGGCTGGCCGGACAGCCGGGTCGTAGACGGCATGCTCCAGCAGCGCCTGCCCGGCGCCCTGGGCGATCGCCCCATGCGCCTGGCCGGCGGCGATCATCGGGTTGACGATCACGCCGTAATCGTCCACCGCGGTCAGCCGCTCCAGCGTGACGACGCCGGTTTCCGGATCGAGCTCGACCTCGGCCATGTGCGTGCCGTTCGGGAAGGTCATCGCCTCCCGCGTCCAGGATGATAGGTGTCGAGCGGATCGTTACTGTCGCGTGCCAGGCGCGCGGTTTCCAGCAGCGTGATGGCCCGGTCGGTGCCGGCGACGCGGAAGCGGCCGTCGTCGAAGACGATGTCGGCCTCGGCCGCCTCCAGCGCCTGGGCGGCGATGCGGCTTGCCCTTGGCGATGATGATGTCGGAGGCGCGCCAGATCGCCGTGCCGCCCATGTAGGTGGCGCGGGAGCTGCCATGGCCGCCGCCCATCGGGATCAGGTCGGTGTCGCCTTGCCGCAGGTGGATCATGGCGTTGGGCAGCCCCAGCCGGTCGGCCAGGATCTGCGGCATGGTGGTTTCATGGCCCTGGCCGATGGTCTGCGTGCCGGTGATCAGCGACACGCTGCCGTCGGCTTCGAAGCGGATGTCGACGTTCTCGGTCGGCGAACCGCCGGTGGCCTTGATGTGGCAGGCGAAGCCGATGCCGCGGCGTTTGCCGCGTGCCTCGCTGGCCAGGCGGCGGGTTGCGAAACCGGCCAGATCGGCACTTGCTCAAGCGCGGCGTCGAACGCGGCGCGGAAATCGCCGCTGTCGACGACGAACCCGAAGGCGTTGGTCATCGGCGTGGAGCGGACGAAATTGCGGCGGCGGAGCTCGATCCGATCGAATCCGCATTGCCTGGCGGCGGCATCGATCAGGCGTTCCATGATGTTCACCGCCTCGCCGAAGCCGGGGCCGCGGGTGACGCCGATCGGCGTGGTGTTGGTCAGCGCGGCGCGCACATGGATGGCGATGGCGGGGATCGCGTAGACGGTGCCCTGCAGATGCGGATACTGGTTGGTCTGCACGCCGCCCGCCGGCGCCGGCCATGTAGGCGCCGAGATTGGCGATGCTGTCCACATGCAGCGCCAGGAAGTTCCCTTCGGCGTCGAGCGCCAGCGTCGCCTGTGCAAGATGATCCCGCGCCTGGTGGTCGGTCAGAAAGATCTCCGACCGGCTGGCGATCCACTTGACCGGCCGGCCGGTGCGGCGAGCGGCCCACAGGATCAGCGCATGTTCGGCATAAGCAAAGTTTTTCGCGCCGAAGCCGCCGCCGACATCCGGGGCAATGAAGCGGACAGCGGCGGGCTCGCAGCCCAGCACGCCGGCGGCGACGTCGCGATTGCCGTGGATGTTCTGGCTGGACACATGCAGCGTGTAGCGGCCGGTGGAGGATCGTAGATGCCGATCGCCCCGCGCGGCTCCATCGGATTGGTCACGACGCGGTGGTTGTCGAGGCGCAGGGTGACGACATGCCGAGCGGCCTCGATGGCGTCGGCCACGGCGTCCGTCTGGCCCCAGTGCCAGTCCAGGCACAGATTGCCCGGGACCTCCGGCGCGAGCTGCGGCGCGGCCGGTGACAGTGCGGCGTCGGCCCGGACCACGGCGGGCAAAGGCTCGTAGTCGACGATGATCCGTTCGGCTGCGTCCAGCGCCTGGTTGCGTGTTTCGGCGACGACCAGCGCGACGGGTTCGCCAACGTAGCGGACCGTGCCGTCCGCCAGCAGCGGCTGCGGCAGGAAGCGGAACGGCTCCTTGGTCTGGACATTGGCATCCACCGTCGGGCGCAGCGGACGCAGGCCATCAGCGATGGCGTCCTGGCCCGTCAGGATCGCGATCACGCCGGGACTGGTCAGGGCGTCGGCGACGTCGATCGAGCCGAGGCGGGCATGCGCGTGCGGAGACCGCAGGAAGACTGCGTGGACGACGCCGTCGAAGTGCAGATCATCCAGATAGGCGCCGCTGTCCGGTCACGAAGCGGGCGTCCTCCCGCCGGCGCGGAGCGTCACCGATGACCGCGCATTCGGTTGTGCCGGCATGGGCGCGGTCGGTCTTGCCGATAACAACGCCTTCGTCCATCGCGTTTATGTCCTCGGATTTCCTGTCGCTTGTCCGCTAGTGTCGCCTTATGGGCCAGGTGCCGGCAAGTCCGGCCCGCGGCGCACTCCCGCGGCCAAACTCGAAGCTGAACAGCCGTTCCTTGCCCAGCAGGAACACCCGCCCGCCGCGCGGGAACAGCCGCTTGATCGCCGGGTCGCGTACGTCCAGGCCGCCGGTGTAGGCACCAAAGGCCGGCATCATCAGCCGCTGCCCGTCGGCCACGAAGCAGGGCCGGCTGACGCTGCCCGCACGAGCCTGCACCTGCGCCTTGGGGTGGTGATGACCGACGATCTCCCCCGGCGCCGCCGCCGCTGTCGCCTGATGGCGGAACACCACCGGACCGGCGGCGTGGCTCTCGACCCACTCGCCGCCAACGCCGGCCGAGGGCGCCGGATCGTGGTTGCCCAGCACCCAGATGAAGCGATGCGCCTCGGTCATCGCGTTCAGCCGGTTCAGTTCGGTTGCCGGCAGTCGAACCGATCCATCCGCATCATGAAACGAGTCGCCCAGGGCCACGACGGTCGCCGGTGACCAGCGGCGCAGCAGCAGGGTCAATCGGTCGAGCGTTGCATGCGTGTCCCACGGCGGCAGCAGCATCCCCCGCCGGGCAAACGACGACCCTTTCTCCAGATGCAGGTCGGAAACCGCGAGCAGCCGCAGCGCCGGCCAGAACAAGGCACCCATCGGATCGAGCATCAAGCGCTCGCCGGCGATATGGATCGGCGCCGCGGTCATGAAAACAGGTCTTGCCGCTGGCGTTTCGCCTGTCGCGCACTCCGCTCGCCAGGCTTCCCCCGCCTTTGCCGGGGTTCCGCGAGGGTTCCGCAGCGTGACCTGCGCGCCGCTCGACCGGCGTGCCACATTGGCGCGGTGAACCGCGGGAACGTAAGGCGGTTCGGCGTTTCCGGTCGCCTCGGCAATGATCGCTTCGGCTTCGGCCAGCAAGGCTGTCCTCGTCCGTGTCGGTCCGCACGCTTTCCCGTCCGATATCCAGCAGCACCGGCACCGCCAGCGGCGAGACCCGCGACAGCACCATATGCACGATATGTCCTTTCACCCGCGCCAACATGCCGGCGATGCGACCTACATCGGTCAGGCCGGTCGCGGCGTCGGCCCGGGTGGCCCGCAACAGAATGTGGTCCGGCTGGTGGCGGCGCAGCACGTCATAGATCAGGTCGCTGTTCACCGTCACCTGCCGGCGCGATTTTTCCGCGCCCGGATGGTTGCGCTGGATCAAGCCGGCGATCACCGCGACATTGCGAAACGTCCGCTTCAACATGGAGCTTTCCGCCATCCACGCCTCCAGGTCGTCGCCTAGCATGTCCTGCTCGAACAAGGCAGCAATGTCACGCGGCTGGTTGGCGGACCAGACGCCCAAAACATAGTCCGTGGCGACAAAGCCCAGGGGAGCGAACCCGGCGCGCTCCATCCGCTTGGTGACCAGCATGCCCAGGGTCTGGTGGGCGTTGCGGCCCTCGAAGCAGTACGCGACCAGATACCATCGATCGGCCCGCGGAAAGGTCTCCACCAGCAGGTCATCGCGGCCGGGCAGGCGAGAGACCCGGCGTTGCAGACGCAGCCAATCGCGTACCTGGTCGGGAAACAGCTCCCAGCTCGCCGGAGACTGCAGCAAGCCACGTACCCGATCGGCCAGGTTGGTGGTCAGCGGCAGCCGCCCGCCCGCATAGGCCGGCACCATCGGCTCGCCATCGCCGCCCTCCATGCACTCCACGGCGGTTTCGTGGATGCGCAGGAAGCGCAACAGCCGGCCGGCGAACATGAAGGTGTCGCCAGGGCGCAGCATGTTGACGAAGTATTCCTCGATTTCCCCCAGCACCGGCCCGAAGCGGCGTTTGCCGACCAGCCGGACTTTCATCACCGGCGCCTCGACGATGGTGCCGATGTTCATCCGGTGCGCGACCGCGGTGCGAGCGTCGCGGACATGCATCCGGCCCTCGCTGTCGCGGAACAGTTTTCTCCACTGCTGATAGGCAGCCAGCGCGTAGCCGCCGTGTTCGACAAAGCCCAGCACGTCGTCGAAATCCGCGCGCGAAAGCTGCGCGTAAGGCGCGGCGCTGGTGACTTCGCGATACACCTCGTCCGGCAGGAACGGCGCGCTGCATGCCAGCCCCAGCAGATGCTGCGCCAGCACGTCCAGGCCGCCGGGCCGCGGCGGATCGCCGTCCAGCTCGCGCGCCGCCACACCCAGCATGGCGGCTTCGCACTCCAGCACCTCGAACCGGTTGGCGGGCACCAGGATGGCGCGCGACGCCTCGTCCATCCGGTGGTTGGCGCGGCCCACCCGCTGCAGCAGCCGAGACACGCCCTTCGGCGCGCCGACCTGGATCACCTGGTCCACTCCGCCCCAGTCGATGCCAAGATCCAGCGATGAGGTGGCCACCACCGCCCGCAGGCTGCCGGCCGCCATTGCCGCTTCCACCTTGCGCCGCTGCGCGACCTCCAGCGAGCCATGATGCAGCGCGATCGGCAGCGTCGTGATCGTTCAGTTTCCACAGCGCCTGGAACATCAGCTCCGCCTGGGCGCGGGTGTTGACGAAGACGATCGTCATGCCGGCGCTCAGGATACGCTGCATCACCTCGGGCGCGGCCTCCAGGCCCATGTGGCCGGACCAGGACAGCCGCCCTTGCGGCAGCGTCATCGACAGCTCCGGCGGCGCGCCATCGGCCACTTCGATCCGGCGAGACGCGCCGGTATAGGCCTGGATCGCGTCGGGGTGCGCCACCGTCGCGGACAGCCCGACGCGACGGGCGGCCGGGGCGATCACCGCCAGACGAGCGGCACAGAGCGCAAGCTGGTCGCCGCGCTTGGTGCCGGCCAAGGCGTGCACCTCATCCATCACGATGCACGCCAGCGAACCGAAGAACACCGGCGCGTCCGGCAACGACACCAGCACCGCCAGGCTCTCCGGCGTTGTCAGCAGGATATGCGGCGGTTCGGCGCGCTGCCGCGCTCGTCTGTTGGCGGGGGTGTCGCCGGTGCGGGCCTCGACGACAATGGGCAGGCGCATGTCCTGCACCGGTCGGGTCAAATTGCGGGCGATATCGGTGGCAAGCGCCTTCAGCGGGCTGACATAAAGCGTGTGCAGCCCGGGGCGAGGCTGCATCGCCAAGTCCAGCAGGCTTGGCAGGAAGCCCGCCAGCGTCTTGCCGCCGCCGGTCGGTGCGATCAGCAGCACGCTTTCACCGGCACGGGCAGCCTGCAGCATCGCTATCTGATGCGGCCGAGGCGACCAGCCCTGCGCGGCGAACCAGCCGGTGAACGGTTCCGGTAATGTTCCAGTCATGGCGCGAGATTAGCACGCGGCGGGCGGTCAGGACAATGCTAATTGCCAGTCAAGGCTACTTGCCAGTCGAGCCATTGAACCCGAGCGATCCGGCTCCGGCGCTATCCGGATCCGGCGCGTCCTGCCCGCAACAATGACGGCAGCGTGGGTCGTTCATCCGCCGGCGCCGGTGGCAACCTACCTTCGCGCCGCGGCCGCCCCCACCAACGGGTGGCGCAACGTCGAGTGCGACCGCCCATAGAAAAAGTAGATCACCAGCCCGATTACCAGCCACACCGCCAGCCGCAGCCACGTCACCGCCGGCAGCCCGGCCATCAGCAGCAGGCAGAACAGGATGCCCAGGATCGGCACCCACGGCACCGCTGGGACGCTGAACGGACGCGCACACATGGGCGTCGGCGCGGCGCAGAGTAGATCACCGCGCCGCAGACCAGGATAAACGCGAACAGCGTGCCGATGCTGACCAGTTCACCCAGGATCCCAATCGGAACCAAGGCCGCCACGATGGCGACAACGATACCGATGAGTATCTGGCTCAGATAGGGGGTCTGCAGGCGCGGATGGATATGGGCGAACAGCCCGGGCAGCAGGCCGTCATGCGACATGGTGTAGAAAATGCGACCCTGGCCATAGAGCAGCACCAGGATCACCGTGGTCAGCCCTGTCAGCGCGCCGATCTTGATCAGGATGGAGAACCAGGTGAGGCCGATCACGTCCACCCCCTTGGCGATCGGGTCAGCGACGTTGAGTTGGCCATACGGCACCAGACCGGTCAGCACCGCGGCGACGGCGATGTAGAGCAGGGTGCAGATAATCAGCGAGCCCAGGATTCCAATCGGCATGTCACGTTGCGGATGCCGAGCCTCCTGCGCGGCGGTGGACACGGCGTCGAAACCGATGAAGGCGAAGAAAACCACGGCGGAGCCACGTAGAATGCCGCTCAGCCCAAAGCTGCCAAATGTGCCGGTATTATCCGGGATGAACGGGTGCCAGTTCGCACTGTTGATATAGCTGACGCCGAGAACCAGGAACGCCACCACCACCACCAGCTTGACCACGACCATGATGTTGTTCAGGCGAGCCGACTCCTTGGTGCCCAGCACCAGCATCGCCGTCAGCGCGGCGACAATGAAGACGGCCGGCAGGTTGATGATACCGGTCACCGTGGAGCCGTCCGGCAGTTTCGTGACCGTTCCCGGTGCGGTGGCCAAAGCCGCCGGGATGTCGATACCGAGGTTGTGCAGCAAGCTCGTGATGTAGCCGGACCAGCCGACCGCCACCGTGGCGGCGCCCATGGCATATTCCAGGATCAGATCCCAGCCGATGATCCAGGCGAAGATTTCGCCGAGTGTTGCGTAAGTGTAAGTATATGTGCTTCCCGCCACCGGCAACATGGAGGCCAGCTCAGCGTAGCACAGTCCGACGAACGCGCAGGCAATACCGCCAACGACAAAGGACAGCATGATCGCCGGCCCGGCATATTTTGCCGCAGCGGTGCCGGTCAGGACGAAGATGCCGGCGCCGATAATCGCGCCGATGCCCATCGCCGTGATACTAAATGGCCCCAGCGTCTTCGACAGTTGATGACCTTCGACGTCGCCGCTTTGCATGATCTCGGCCACGGATTTCCGCGCCGTGATGCCTTGTGCCGCCATTCGACTGCTCCTCCCTTGGCTGTTCGCAGTTAACGTATGGTGGACAGCAAGGGACATGCCATTGCGGACAAGTCGTCATTCACAATCCAAGTACCGACCGGCGGTCAAGCTGTGCCGCGAGTCGCCAGTTTTTGTCCCGTGGAACAGCCGCAAAACGGAAGCGGCTCGGGTGATGCAATGATTGATCGGTTTCCTGAGGCTGCGCCTGCTGTCGCGGAAGGCGATCCGTCCGGTCGTCGCCGACGTGTGGCTAGTCAAATACAGGCCACGCGCCAAGATATAAGCCGATGCCACATCCCGAAACCTGGCTGAAAGTGCTGCCCGCCGGCCTGTTCTGCGAACCGGGCGGCTTCTTCATCGATCCGTTGCGCCCGGTCGACCGGGCGATCATCACCCATGGCCATTCGGATCACGCGCGCCCCGACCACCGCGCGGTGCTGGCCACTGCCGAAACCTTGGCCATCATGCGGGTCCGCCTGGGCGAAGGCCGTGCCGGAGCCTCACAGCAGGCGTTGGCCTGGCATGAACCGGTCACCGTGGGGGATGTCCGCGTCTGGCTCAGCCCGGCCGGGCATGTTCTCGGCAGCGCCCAGGTGGCGATGGAGTATCAGGGGTCGCGCGCCGTCGTCAGCGGCGACTACAAGCGCACAGCCGATCCGACCTGCGCCGGGTTCGAGCCGGTGCCATGCGACGTCTTCGTAACCGAGGCGACCTTCGCCCTGCCGGTGTTCGTGCATCCACCACCCGAGCACGAGATCCGCCGCCTGCTGGACAGCGTCGCCCTGTTTGCCGACCGCACGCATGTCGTCGGCTGTTACGCGTTGGGAAAAGCCCAACGGCTGATCGCGCTGCTGCGTCAGGCCGGCTGGGATCGCCCGATCTGGCTGCACGGCGCGCTGGCCTCGATGTGCGAGGTCTACTCGCGCGCATGGCGTTGAACTGGGCGATCTGCGGCCGGCGACAGTGGCGGCGAAGGCGGCCTTGGTGGGTGCCATTGTCCTGGCACCGCCCGGCGCCATTGCCGATCGCTGGGCGCGTCGGCTGGAGGATCCGGTGGTCGCTCTCGCCTCCGGCTGGATGCGGGTCCGCCAACGCGCTAAGTCGCGCGGCGTGGAGTTGCCGCTGGTCATTTCCGATCATGCGGACTGGAATGAACTGAACACGACCCTGGATGAAGTGGCCGCACCCGAGGTTTGGGTGACGCATGGGCGGGAGGAGGCATTGATACACGCCGCCGCCCAGCGCGGCATCCGCGGCCGAGCGCTGCGGCTGCTGGGCTATGGCGATGAGGAAGAAACCGAACCGATGGAGGCAAGCTGAGATGACCGAACCGCTGACATTCTCGTTCAAGGACGATGGGACGATCCCGAACTCCCGCCTGCCGCTGCTGGTGTATCGCGCTGCGGTGCCGGCGGATGCGGCGTCAATCGAGCGTGTGTTCGCCGCCAATCGCTGGCCGCCCGCGTGGCGCGACGGGGTGCATCCGTTCCATCATTTCCACAGCACGGCGCACGAGGTGTTGGGCGTGGCCCGCGGCCGAACCTCGGTGCTGTTCGGCGGTCCGGGTGGTGAAGTGCTGACCGTGCAGGCCGGCGATGTGGTGGTGGTGCCGGCCGGGGTGGCGCACTGCAACCAGGACCAGTCTGCCGACCTGCTGATCGTCGGCGCCTATCCCGATAACGCGCGCCATCCCGATCTGCGGCGCGGCCGACCGGCCGAATATCCCGAGGTCGTGGATGCGGTTCGGGCGGTTCCGTTGCCGCCCGCGGATCCGGTCGTGGGACAGGACGGACCAATTTCGCGATTATGGGTTTGAAGAGGCAACTCGGCCCCCTCCCTTAAGCGATGCCGTGACGGTCCTTCAGCAGACTGTCACCATGTCTGGACTAAGCCTATACAGTTCGTGCCAGGCGCCGCCGCCGGCATCATGAGCAATCGCGGCGTCTTTTTTGGGCGCAGTGTCAGGCTGCCTGCGATGCATGACACTCTGTCACGACATTTCGCCAGCCGGAATTTTGCGTTAACCTGATGCGTCAGTTTGAACCGGAATTCACGCGCCGAACCGGCCGGCGCATCGCCGCGACTGTCGGAGATTGCCGCGATGACGACGCACAGGGACTGCCGCATGATGAACCTCGGCGCCTTCGTCCACGAAACCGGCCAGCATGTCGCGGCTTGGCGCCATCCCGACGCCTATGCCGAATCCGGCACCGTCTTCGCCCAGGCGGTGGATGTGGCAAAGACCGCGGAGCGCGGCAAGTTTGATCTCCTGTTCCTGGCCGATAGCGCCGCGGTCAGCACACTCGGCACGCCGGAATCACGTGGCCGTATGGGCAAAGTGGTAAAGTTCGAGCCGATTACCTTGTTGTCGGCGCTGGCCGCGGTGACCACCCACCTCGGCTTGGTCGCCACCTGCACCTCGACTTACAACGAGCCCTACACGCTGGCGCGACAATTCGCCTCGATGGACCAGATCAGCGGTGGGCGCGCCGGGTGGAACCTGGTGACCTCCAACAACGAGGCCGAAGCGTTCAACCACGGTCGCGCCAAACATGCCGCTCATGCGGACCGTTACGAACGCGCGGCAGAATTCGCCGAAGTTGTCATCGGTCTTTGGGATAGCTGGGACGACGATGCCTTCATCCGCGACAAAGCATCCGGCATCTACTACGACACCACGAAGCTGCACACGCTCAACCACCACGGCAAGCACTTCGATGTCAGGGGTCCGCTGAACGTCGCCCGCTCACCGCAGGGACGCCCGGTGCTGGTGCAGGCCGGAGCTTCGGACACCGGACGCGATCTGGCGGCGCAGATGGCGGAAGTCGTCTTCACCGCACAGACCACGTTCGAGCAGGCGAAGGAATTCTACACCGACGTAATGTCTCGCCTGCCGCGCTATGGCCGGTCGCAGCATGACGTCAAGATCCTGCCCGGCCTGTATCCCGTGGTCGGCCGCACCGAGGCCGAAGCAAAGCACAAATTTGAATTCCTGCAGTCGCTGATCCACCCGAGCGTCGGCCTTTCCGTGCTGGAACACACTATCGGTGTCGCCAACCTGGCGCAGTATCCGCTGGATGGCCCGGTGCCGGAGATGGCCGACACCAACGGGCCGCTGTCGCGCCAGCGTCTGCTGCTGGAGGCGGCACGCCGTGACAAGCTGACGCTGTGGGAACTCTGCCTGCTCAACGCGGGACCACGCGGCCACCTGCTGAGCATCGGCACGCCCAGTCAGATCGCCGACGTAATGGAACACTGGTTTTTGCACGGCGCCGCCGACGGGTTCAACGTGATGCCCGCCTTTCTGCCGGGATCGCTCAACGACTTCGTCGATCTGGTGATACCGGAACTGCAACGGCGAGGCTTGTTCCGCACCGAGTACGAAGGAAAAACCTTGCGCGAAAACCTGGGATTGCCAAAGCCGCTCAGCCGCGGCGGGTGGCCCTGGCGCGCATCCCGCTGCTGCGGCCCCGGCTGCTGATCCTGGATGAGCCGACCCCCGAGCTGGACATGTCGATGCAGGCGACGGTGCTGGAGCTGCGGCGGACCCTGGGCCTGACCTATCTGTTCATCTCGCGAGACCTGTCGGTGGTGGAGCGGCTGGCGGACCGGGTGGCCATCATGGTTCGCGGCCGGATCGTCGAATGTGTCCCGGCAGCCGAGGTCTTCGCACGGCCGTCGCATTCCTACACGCAAAGCCAGCTTGCCGCGGCGCCGCGGTTGGACCGCCGACTGGAAGCTCGGCGCGTTGTCGAAGGCGACCGGGCGCGGCCGTCCGAGCCGACGTTGATAGGCCCGTCAAGCCGGCGTTGCGGTTCGCCGGGCAGCGCCATCACGGTCGGTGAACCGGCCCGGCTGTACAAGGCGCCTATCGCTTCGCCGGCACGGTCCTCGTCAGACGCGGCGCGTAGCGTCGATGCTCCACACCCCGCCACCTGCCGCAGCCATATAGAGGAACACAAAGCAGAACAGTATCGCTGAATCCCCGCCGTTCAGGGCCGGAAAAAAGTTCTGGGGAAAGTGCGCCATGAAGTAGGCGACTGCCATATTGCCGGCAAGAATGAACGCGACCGGCCGTGTGAACAGGCCAAGAACGATCAGGATGCCGCCGAACAGTTCCAGACAGGCTTGCAGCCCTAGCAGCGAAATCAAACCAGAAAAAGCCATAGTCCGGTGCGGAAACGCAAAGAACTTCTGCGTGCCATGCTCCAGAAACAGCAGCCCCGTTACGATGCGCAGCACGCTCAGGGTTCGCGATGCCCACACGCCGGTCAGGTCGGGCGCGATCATTGTCAACTCTCCTTTCAGATGGACGTAACGCCGACTGACTCGTCCAATAGCGCGAGGCATGCAAGCAAACCGATCGTCGAGGAGCGCCTATACCGGACTCACCACGCCCTTTTGTGCCGTGATCAGCCCGTAATGCTGCAGCTGCCGGTTCACCTCGAAATTGAAGATGGTGCGGCGGTTGTAGTCGCCGGCGGACAGGTCGCAGTCGGCGACAATCACCTCGTCCCCCAGCGTGGCCGCCATCGCCACCACATCGCCGGTCGGCGCGATGATGCAGGACTGGCCGAGGAAGTTGCAGCTTTCCTCCGCGCCGGCCTTGGCGACCCCGACCACCCAGCAGCAGTTCTGATAAGCGCCCGCCCGCATCACCAGAAGATTGTGCTCGGAGGCCAGATGGGCGGGTTCCATGACCCGGTGATTGCCCTCCATCACCATCCGGGTCGAACCCGTGTTGTAGCCGACCATGATCAGCTCCGCGCCCTGCAGTCCCATGACCCGATAGGTCTCCGGCCACCGCCGGTCATTGCAGATGCACATGCCCATGACACCACCGAAGCCACGGAACACGGGGAACCCCAAATTGCCGTTCTCGAAATAGCGCTTTTCGAAGTTCGACGCGCAGCCGTCCGGGTCAGCGTGCGCCAGGCCCGGGATATGCACCTTGCGGTATTTGCCGACGATGGCGCCGTCCGCGTCCACCAGAATGCAGGTGTTGAACCGGCGTTTGCGGCCGTCCTCCTGCGCCAGTTCGGCGTAGCCCAGGCAGAAACCGATACGCAGCCGCCTCGCCTCGTCGAACAGCGGCTGCACCGACGGATTGGGCATGGCCTTTTCGAAGAATACCTCCGCCTCGGCTGGATCGTCGAACACCCAGCGCGGAAAGAAGGTGGTCAGCGCCGCCTCTGGATAGACAACGAGGTTGGCGCCAAAGCTATGCGCCTTGTGCAGCAGGGCGATCAGGCGATCGACCACCGCCTCACGCGGGTCGGATCGGGCAATCGGACCAAGCTGTGCGGCGGCAACGCGGACAATGCGGGACATGAAGAGCTCCTTTGCGGCGCAGGATGGGCTGGTCCTTCCATAGTGTGTCAAGCTCCATGCCATGGTCGGGCACCGCGTGAAAGCCTAGGCAGCAAGGCTTACCGCGGCTCGAAGCGGCGGACGTTCATCGGAGGTCGTCGAGAGCCTGTTTTCCCGGCAACCTGGTTGAGCCATGCGCGCAAATTGGGCACCGGGAACCGGGGCCGAGGAACGTGGTAAGCTAATCTATACGTCTGCATGGCAATCGTCGGCTTCTCCGCTCAGTCGCTCCGGCGCCTATCCTGGCGACCTCCGGCGATGTCCTGACGAGACGGCGGAAGCGACGCCGGGTGGCATCGGTATTGCTCAGCAACAGGGACCTACGCCACTGCGGCGTTTCAAAGTCGACAGCTCATCACCGGTTACCGGAAAGGTTCACCAAATGGCCCGCCATGACGCGACCTCCCAGGGCGGCGCCGGTCGATCGCTTCCCCGCCGCTCGATCCTGAAGTCCGCTGCCGGCGTTGCCGGCGCCGCGATCGGCAGCGGATCGATCACCGGCTTCCCGACGATCTGGGCGCAGAACATCAAGGACGTTGTGCTGCGTCACGCCGGTACGCCGGTGCTGGCGCTGCCGCCGATCGCCCAGCAGGCGACCAAGGATCTGGGGTTCACCGTGCAGATGCAGGCGTCCGAGGGTGGTGACCTGCTGAACCGCTTTCTCTCGACCCCGGACGCGATCGACTGCGCCGACGTTAGCCTCTATTTCCTCAAGTATCTGGTGGGACGCAACACGCTGCAGCCGATCCCGCTGGCCAAATTCAAATACTGGGACCAGACGATCCCGCTGTTCACCAAGGGCGAGTATCCGGACGGACGCCACGCCGCCGAACAGGGCACCGCGCCCTGGACCGTGCTGTATGCCACCGACGCCACCGGCCAGAAGTTCTCCAAGACGCCGACCGAGTGGCTGACCGGCACGCCGACCATCACCAATGGCGATACCCTGGGCATCCGTCCGGACCTGACAGGACGCCCGATCAGCAGTTGGGCCGACCTGATCAGTCCCGACTTCAAGGGCAAGGCGGCGCTCCAGGACCAGGCCGCGATCGGCGTTATCGACGTTGCCATGGCGCTCGAATCGAGCGGCCGCATGAAGTACGGCGACAAAGGGAACATGACCAAGCCGGAGATCGACAAGACCATCAGCACGATGATCGAGATCAAGAATGCCGGCCAATTCCGCTCGTTCTGGACATCCTTCGACCAGTCAGTGAACCTGATGGCATCCGGCGAGGTAGTGATCCAGTCGATGTGGTCACCGGCGGTCACCGCCGTCCGCACGCGCGGCATCCCCTGCGTGTTTCAACCGTTGAAGGAAGGTTATCGCGGCTGGGGCTACACCCTCGGCGTGATGAAGCACGTGAGCGGCCTGAAGCTCGACTGCTTCTGGGAATACATGAACTGGTATTCCTCCGGTTTCGCCGGCGCTTTCGTCGCGCGGGAGGGCTACTACTCAACCCAACCGGAGACCGCCCGCAAGTTCCTGACGCCAGCGGAATGGGATTACTGGTACGGCGGCAAGCCGGCCGCCACTGACATCGTCGATCCGAACGGCAAGCTGATGGAAAAAGCCGGAAGATCACGCGACGGCGGTAGCTTTGAGACTCGGATGGGCAACATCGCGGTCTGGAATGCCGTTATGGATGAAGATCGTTACCTCGTGCGTCGCTGGAATGAGTTCATCACCTCCTGACGGATCCTCAACCCGATGAACATCAAGCCTGACGGATGATGACCATGACAGAGCTTCAGCCAAGGCAGCACGGAGACAGCGGCAAATCGCTCGGCAATGACATCCCGGGATATAGCATGACAAGCCAAGGCAGCAGCAGCCCGTCTCACGCGCGAAGAACCATCCTGAAGTCCGTTGCCGCGCTCGCCGGCGCAGCAATTGGCAGCGGTGCAATCCGCGGCTTTCCCACGATCTGGGCGCAGAACATCAAGGACGTGGTGCTGCGTCATGCCGGTCCACCGGTGACAGCGATCCCGCAAATCGCGGCACAGGCGACCAAGGACCTGGGCTTCACGGTGCAGATGCAGACGACCGAGAACGCGGACCTGCTCAACCGCCTGCTGTCGCAGCCCAACGCAATGGACTGCGCCGACATCAGCATGGTGTGGCTGAAGTATCTGCCCGGCCGGAACGTTCTGCAGACCATCCCGGTCAACAAATTCAAGTACTGGGATGAAACGCTGCCGATGTTCACCAAGGGCACCTACGGTGACGGGCGGGCGGTGTCGAAGCAGGGTGTCGCGCCCTATACCATCCTGTATGCCGCCAATGCGGAAGGCAGCAAGCTGTCCGGCGAGCCGACCGACTGGGCGGCGATCATCCCGACCGTCACCAACGCCGACACGCTGGGCATTCGGCCCGACCTGGTGAAGCGCCCGGTCACCAGTTGGGCCGATCTGATCTCCCCCGATTTCAAGGGCAAGGCGGCGCTGCAGGACAGCCCGACCACCGGTGTGATCGACGTGGCCATGGCGATGGAAGCCGGCGGACACATCAAGTACGGCAACAAGGGCAACATGACCCGGCCGGAGATCGACAAGACGATCGCCACGATGATGGAGATCAAGCAATCCGGCCAGTTCCGCTCGTTCTGGAGCACCTTCGACCAGTCGGTGAACCTGATGGCCTCGGGGGAGGTGGTGATCCAGTCGATGTGGTCGCCGGCGGTCACCGCGGTGCGGACCCGCGGCATCGACTGCGTGTTCCAGCCGCTGAAGGAAGGCTATCGCGGCTGGGGCTACACGATGGGCGCGATGAAGCATCTGACCGGCCTGCAGCTCGATTGCTTCTACGAATATCTGAACTGGTATTGTTCCGGTTTCCCCGGGGCATTCATCGCGCGGGAGGGCTATTATTCGGCACAGCCAGAGAATGCGCGGAAATTCCTCACGCCGGCGGAATGGGATTACTGGTACGGCGGCAAGCCGGCCGCAACCGATATCGTCGATCCATACGGCAAACTGGTGGAGAAGGCCGGCCGGTCGCGCGACGGCGGCAGCTTCAATCAACGCATGGGCAACATCGCAGTGTGGAACTCGGTAATGGATGAGGACCGCTACCTGACCCGCAAGTGGAACGAATTCATCACATCGTGATCGGAGGTCTTCCCATGCAGCTCGGCGTGTTCATTCCCATCGGCAACAATGGCTGGCTGATCTCCACCAACTCCCCGCAGTACAAGCCCAGTTTCGACCTGAACAATGCAATCGTACAGAAGGCCGAAGGTTTCGGCTTCGATTTCGCCCTGTCGATGATCAAGCTGCACGGCTTCGGCGGGCCCTCGCAGTTCTGGGACTACAATCTGGAATCGTTCACCCTGATGGCCGGTTTGGCCGCGGTGACCAGCCGCATCCAGCTTTTTGCGACATGCGCGGTGCTGACCATGCCGCCACCGATCACCGCGCGCATGGCGGTGACCATCGACAGCATCTCGCACGGCCGCTTTGGCGTGAACATTATCTCCGGCTGGCAGCGCCGGGAATACGCCCAGATGGGCATCTGGCCGGGTCCCGAGCACTACAGGCGCCGCTACGACTACTGCGCCGAATACGTCTCCATCATGAAGCAATTGTGGGAAACCGGGCGATCCGACTACAAGGGCGACTTCTTCCAGATGGACGATTGCCGCTGCCTGCCGACACCCACGGCAAAGATCCCGATCATCTGCGCCGCCCAGAGCGATGCCGGCACGCGCTATGCCGCGCGACACGCCGACTACAATTTCTGTTCGAGTTTTGGCGTGAACACGCCGACTGCGGTAAAGGACAGCGTCGCGCGCCTGGTCAAGGCTACGGCGGATATCGGCCGGTGTTGCGGAGCGCTGGTCTCCACCATGGTCATCGCCGATGAAACCGACGCCTCCGCCATGGCAAAGTGGGAGCACTACAAAGCCGGCACGGACCTGCAGGCGATCGCCTGGCGCGACGCGCAGGCCGAGGATGATCCCTCCCGCGATCCACTCGCCGGCCCGAACAAGCGAAAAACCTTCGGGATGCAGAGCCTGCCCACCCAGGGCGGCGTGCTGGTAGGTTCTTACGCCAACATCGCGCGGATGCTGGACGAACTGGCTGCGGTGCCCGGGGTGCAGGGCGTCATGCTGACGTTCGACGACTTCCTGATCGGCATGGAGCAGTTTGGCACCCGCATCCAGCCGCTGATGCGCAGCCGCAACCAGATAATGCAGGCAGCTTGATCACGCACTCTGCCGCTGGAGACAGGACGAGTGCCTGACTTGGATAGGTGATGAAGTAGACTGAGGCAGCGTCGCGAAACACATTTCCCGGCGCGGTCCGACTATTCGCCAGCCCAGCCATCGCGCCACTCAAACGTCTATGTCAGGCTGGGCCACGAAGATCCTGGGGAATGCACGGACGCATGGACGTTGGGCGGAGCATGCGAACCACACGGCTACGGCGAATGGGCCGGATGCCCCTGGTCTCGCCACGGCTGTGGCTGCGCCGGCTGGTGTTCTGGGTCGGCGCTGTTCTTGTCGCCTGCGTCGCCGTGGCTTTCGCGCAGGCAGCGAACTGGGCTGGCGCGCTGTTTCTCGATCTGACGTCCGGCCGGATCTGGCCGGCGTTCATCATCGCCCCGGCGGGCCTGACCATCTCCTTCGTGCTGACCCAGCGTGTCTTTCCGGGCGCCCAGGGCAGCGGCATCCCGCAGACTATCGCCGCCCTGCACATGCACGACCAGGCCATGATCAGGCGCGTCCTGTCGCTGCGCATCGCCGTCGGCAAGGTGCTGTTGACCTTGCTCGGCCTCGCATCCGGTGCCTCCATCGGGCGCGAGGGTCCGACCGTCCAAGTCGGTGCCGCGATCATGCACGCGCTGGGCACCGGGCTGCGGCTGCCGCGGCTGGAGCTGCAGCGCGGCCTGGTGCTGGCGGGTGGCGCCGCCGGTATCGCGGCCGCCTTCAACACACCGCTCGCCGGCATCGTCTTCGCCATCGAGGAACTCAGCCACTCGTTCGAGGCGCGCACTTCCGGCACCGTGTTCACCGCCGTCATCGTGGCCGGCGCAACGACGCTTGGGCTGGTCGGCAACTACACGTATTTCGGCCGCACGTCGGCGGAACTGAGCAATCACGCGGCCTGGGCCGCGGTGATCCTGTGCAGCGTGACCGGCGGCCTGGCAGGCGGGGTGTTCAGCCGCGTGCTGATCATCGCCTCACGCGGCCTGCCGGGCATTGCCGGCAGGCTGATGATCCGCTTTCCCATCGTGTTCGCCGCGCTCTGCGGGTTGCTGCTGGCGGTCATCGGCACGCTGTCGGACGGCCAGACCTACGGCACCGGCTACGAACAGGCACGCGGCCTGGTGGAAGGGTACTCGACGCTGCCCGCCTCCTACGCCCTGCTCAAGCTGGCGGCGACCGTGGTGTCCTATGTCAGCGGCATTCCCGGCGGCATCTTTGCGCCATCCCTGGCAATCGGCGCCGGACTGGGGTCCGTGCTGTCTCCACTCGTCCCGTCCGCCCCCACCGGTGCCATGATCCTGCTCGGGATGACGGCCTATTTCTCCGGCGTGGTGCAGGCGCCGATCACGGCGACGGTGATCGTAATGGAGATGACGGCGGAGCAAAGCGTGACTGTACCGCTGATGGCGACGGCATTTCTCTCGTTTGCGGTTTCTCGGCTGGTATGCCGTAGACCGCTCTACGGTGCGCTGGCGCGGCGGTTCCTGGAGGTGCAGACGCGGGGCCTACCGAAACGATGAGAACCCGTGCGCGGTGAAGTCACGGACCCGTAGTCGCCGGAGCCAAAAGTGCCTTCCACCGCACTCGCGTTTCAAGGACGGCGGGCTGTCGCGATAAGCGCGGTAGAGGGGACCGACAGGGGTGCACCGCGTGCGCGCTGCGTTTCGTGCAGCGTTGCCAGCACGGCCGCACGCTGATTGTCGTCAAGTTGCCGCCAAAGCGGGCTGAAGCAGAACAGGCGATCGGGTTCGTCGAGCAGCGCCGGTTCAACTATGTAGTCGTTGGTCTCCTCGACGATGCGAATGTCGTCGAACCCAGCGTCCCGCATGGCCGCGCGCAAGCCGTCGGGTTGGCTCAGCTCGACGAGGCCGCTCGGGAGCTCCGCCGCTGCAAGTCCGGGAAAGAGTGTCGCACAAGTTTGCGCAAGCAGCAGGTTCGCGGCAGCGCTGGCGTCTTTCCATGTCCCCATCGAACCGACGCCGCCGGGACGCACCACGCGCGCCATCTCGGCCAGCCCCGCACGCCAGTCCGGGAACAGCATGACGCCGAACATCGAGAAGGCCGCATCAAACGACGCGTCGGGCAGATCAAGCGCTTGACCGTCCATCTGTCGCGCGTCCAGGTTTGGCAACGCATAGGATAGTACGCGCTGCACCATCGCTGATGAGAAGTCCGTCGCCAGGACCCGTGCGCCGGCGCGAGCGGCTGCGACCGCCAAAGCGCCGGCTCCTGTCGCGATGTCGAGCACGTTGGCGCCGGCCGGCAGAGCCGCTTCGACCAGGGCACGCTCCGCAAAGCGCGCGGTGAAGGAACTCACCATCGTGCCGTAGTCGGCGGCGAGGCCATTCCAGAAGTCAGGATCGTTCAATCGGCGGTCGCTCATGCATCGCTCATGCGGTTGGGGTTCCGATAGCAGCGTGGAACCGAAAGTTCGATTCAGCACATGAAAGCGCTTTCATAGGACCATCCGTTAGGTGCTGAAGGCCGGCAGCGGCGTCTACCAAGCCCCTATCGAAGAATACCCAGCCGTCTGCCAACCCGGCTGATATTCGATCGGCGAGGGCGATCACCACGGCGCGACGCGCAAAGGCGATCTCGTCTACCCAAGGCAGCGCCGAGCCATTGCCTTTTAGTCCTTCCCTGACGATCCGCCGGCCAGGCTCCTCAACGACACCGTGCCCGCGTCCGCCGAGCTCGGCAAGCAGCGTGGACTTGCCGCCGCCCGAGCAGCCGGAGATGACGACAAACCGGTTCACACAAGAAGCTCCCACTGACTGATGGGCGGGAACGCATTCTACTGACAGGTGTCCGTGACCCGCCCGACCAAGGCCCTACGGCCCGAACATTGGAAACCGGCGTCTGATGCAGGTGGTCCGAGCATGCCATTTTAGCCAGTGCGGGCTGATCGCCATGTGCATCAACCCGTGGCCGTCAATTCCATGCCGTCATCGTTGCTGCTGAACTGCTTTTTCGCTTCGGCGGCCGCTAGAACCCCAAGTCCTGCACCGACACTCCGTTTAACTCGAAAGCCGACAACAAGGAGCCACGCCGAAGCGCAGCCCTCTTTGCGATCCCCTGGTCAAACGTCGTCAGCGCTTGCTGAACTGGAAGCTGCGACGGGCCTTCGCCCGGCCATACTTCTTCCGTTCCACCGCGCGAGAGTCGCGGGTCAAGAACCCCGCCACCTTCAGGATACTGCGCAGATCCGGCTCATAATGCGTCAGCGCTCGGCTGATGCCGTGCCGCAGCGCGCCTGCTTGGCCGGACAGCCCGCCGCCATTGACCGTGCAGAACACGTCGAATTGGTTGTAACGATCGGCCACCAGAAAGGGCTGCGTGATCAGCATCCGCAAGACTGGCCGGGCGAAATATTGCACGACCTTCTTGCCGTTTACTTGGATCTCGCCCTTGCCCGGCTTGATCCAGACGCGCGCAACAGACTCCTTGCGTCGGCCGGTGGCGTAGGAGCGACCCAATGCATCCCGCTTTGGTTCCCGCCTGGGCATGTCGCTCGGGATCACCGGGATCGGCTGGCCAGCGGCCTCGGCCTCGGCTTCAGCGGCGGCCTGGCGTGCGGCCAATGCTTCCTTCAGGTCGGCAAGGGTACCGGTCTGGCTTCCTGACATAGGGATCAGTCCCTCTTGTTCTTGGGATTGAGCGCGGCAACGTCCAGCGGTTTGGGCTGCTGCCCATCATGGGGATGCGCGTCACCGCCGTAGATATGCAGATGCTTCATCTGCTTGCGCTGCAGGGGGCCGCGGGTGATCATCCGCTCCACCGCTTTTTCAAGCACACGCTCCGGATGGCGCGATTCCAGCCGCTGGCGGATCGACCGGCCCTTGATGCCACCGGGATAGCCGGTGTGGTAATAGAACACCGACTGCTCCGCCTTGTTGCCGGTGACGTGCACGCGGGCGGCGTTCACCACCACCACATTATCTCCGCAATCGACATGCGGGGTAAACTGCGGCTTGTGCTTGCCGCGCAGCCGGTTGGCGATCAGGACAGCAAGGCGGCCGAGGACGACGCCGTCAGCATCGATCAGCACCCAGTCCTTTTTTACCTCCGACGGCTTAAGGGAGGGTGTGGTCTTGAGCATGGAATGTATAAGTGTCCGGTGGTTCAGAAGGCGCGGGTTATGGCGTCGTGGCCCTGCCTGGTCAAGGGGTTTCCCCCGGGCGTGATCTTGGAACAGCCCATAATCCCGGCAATCGCATAGCAAACCGGCGGCGCGAAACCGCTCAGTCTGGAAATCTACTATCGAGTTGACAATTTTGTCCGCCGCGTTATCCGCTATCCCCACAGCAACACCTATCCCGGAGCCTCCATGTCACAGGCGATCCAGACCCGAGCCGACCCTCGGCCCGTGGTTCCTTCACGCGTCGATGTCGTGATCGTGGGCGCCGGTTTCGGCGGCCTGTACATGCTGCATCGTCTGCGCGGCCTGGGCCTGTCGGCTATCGTGTTCGAAGCTGCTGCCGGCGTCGGCGGCACCTGGTACTGGAACCGCTATCCCGGTGCCCGCTGCGATGTGGAGAGTATGCAGTACTCCTACTCCTTCTCGGAAGCGCTGCAGCAGGAGTGGACATGGAGCGAGGTGTTCTCGGGCCAGCCCGAGATCCTGCGCTATGCCAACTTCGTCGCCGATCGGCTGGACCTGAAGCGCGACATCTGCTTCGAGACCCGCGTGACCGACGCCACGTTCGATGAGGCGACGCATCGCTGGGCCGTGCAAACCGACCGCGGCGATGCCGTTTCGGCGCGCTATTGCGTGATGGCGACCGGCTGCCTGTCCACCGCCCGCATGCCGGATTTTCCGGGTTTGGACAGCTTCAAGGGCAACACCTACCACACCGGCCACTGGCCGCATGAAGGCGTCGATTTCAGCGGCCTGCGGGTCGGCGTGATCGGCACCGGGTCGTCGGCGATACAGGCAATTCCGGTGATCGCGCAGCAAGCCACCCATGTCACCGTGTTCCAGCGCACGCCGAACTTCAGCATCCCCTCGCGCAACGGGCCGATGCCGGAAGCTTATGAACAGTCCTGGAAACAGCAATACGCTGAGCAGCGCGCCCAGGCTCGGGTCAGCCGTAACGGCATTCTGGCGAACCCAAACGACGCGTCGGCGATCGAAACGCCGGAAGACCAGCGGCTGGCGGTGTATGAGGAACGCTGGGCCAGCGGCGGCACGACGTTCATGGCCGCGTTCAATGATCTCATTTTCAACAAGGCCGCCAACGACACCGCGGCGGAGTTCGTTCGCAACAAGATCCGCGCGATGGTGCAGGATCCGGAAAAAGCCGAGCTCCTGGCGCCGAAAGACCATCCGATCGGGACCAAGCGGATCTGTGTGGATACGGACTACTACCTGACCTACAATCGCCCGAACGTATCGCTGGTCAATGTCCGGACTGCGCCGATCGAGGCGATCACGCCGGCTGGCCTGCGCGCCGGCGGCCACGACTACGAATTCGAGGCAATCGTCTTCGCAACCGGTTTCGACGCCATGACCGGCGCGCTGACCCGGATCGGCATCACCGGCCGCGGCGGACAGACGCTGGCGGCGAAATGGGAGGCTGGCCCGCGCACCTATCTGGGTCTGATGACGGCCGGGTTCCCGAACCTGTTCATGATCACCGGCCCGGGCAGCCCCTCGGTGCTCAGCAACATGATCGTGTCGATCGAGCAGCACGTCGACTGGATCGCCGACTGCCTGGGTCACCTGACCAGGCGCCAGCTCGACTGCATCGAGCCGACCCTGGCGGCTGAGGATGCGTGGGTCGACCATGTCAACCAGGTCGCTGACACCACGCTGTATCCCTCAGCCGCATCCTGGTACATGGGCGCGAACATTCCGGGCAAGCCGCGGGTGTTCATGCCGTATATCGGCGGTGTGGGCGCCTACCGCCAGACATGCGACGAGATCGCCGCGAAGGGGTATGAGGGCTTCCAGCTTGCCGGACCCACGCAAGCTACGCTCGCGGCGGAATAGGGACGGTCGTGCTGGAGCTTCGTCCGAACTGCGAGTGCTGCGACCGCGATCTGCCGCCGGCCAGCCACGAGGCGCGAATATGCTCCTACGAGTGCACGTTCTGTGCGGACTGCGCCGCGCACCGGTTGGGCGGCCGGTGCCCGAACTGCGACGGCGAACTGGTGCGCCGTCCGGTTCGCCCCGCCGACAAACTGATCCGCCATCCGGCATCAAATCAGCGTGTATTGAACGCCGCGGGATGCGCGGAACAGTATTCTGATGGTTGCATATAAAATATGTCAAAGCTGCTATATTACGCTGCGTTTGAAACTAATGAGCAGATCTTGGTGCACTGCATTTACTAGCAAATTCTTTGCTGCATTGGCGCTGCGAATTGCGATGCATGCATCGCGCCCATCCAAACAAACTTCAAGAAACCAAAGATTTCCGGTGTAACCAGGCAGCGCGGTTATGACATGCTTCGGATATCTGCGGACCGCAGAAGGTGATCGACGCTCTCACCGGCAGCGATCGGGTGGAGGGAGGCCGTCAGTCTGCCATGGGTAGACGGCGTGGGTGCAGCCTTGTGGTTGCTGCCCCCACTTCATCCGGACGCGGCCGCACTGGAAGCCATCCTGGAAAATGACCTTCCAGAAAGCATCCGAACTGATGCGGGCGGCATGTTTGAAGAGATGGCGAACTGTTATCCACCCGAGCCACATTGGTATCTCCCACTCCTTGGTATCGATCCAATGAAACAAGGCTACGGGTCGTTCCTTCTTGCAGAAGCTCTTAATCGAGGTGATAAAGACCACGAGATTTTCTTTCTGGAGTCCACCAATCCGAAGAAAGTCCCGCTCTACCAGAGGTTTGGTTTTAAGGTTCTTGGCCAGATCCAGAAAGGCTCCTCGCCAACAATGATTCCGATGCTACGTTCGGCGCAATGACGCACGTTGCCGCATAGTATGTCGTGAGCCTGGCACGCGTGCTCATGTTGGTCTGGCCACTCCGAAATCACCGGTCGCGGCGGAGTAGATCGTGCTGGAGTTTCGCCCGAACTGCGAATACTGCAAGCGCGACCTGCCGCCGGCTAGCCTCAAGGCACGGATATAGACCAATCGGTGCCGTTAAGCGCGATACGTAAATTCCGGCATCTTCGTCAGCGTGTCCTTCGTCGCGCCTGGCAGCACGACACTGAAATACTGTGTCGCGGGTGCATTCCCGGCCTGCCCATTTGCTAGACTGCCGGAGGCGCCGGTAGTCGGGACCGTCGTCGCCTCGGGAGGCGTCATTCCCGCCCCTGGGGCGACTGGCGCAGTCATCGGTGGCGGCAACGTCGATGTCGTAACAGTTGTTGGGGCAGCGCCATTGTTTGCTGTAACCCCAGTATCGCCCAACCGGCTCGGCTGCACCTGCATTTGACTGAACGGCACAGCGACATAGCGCGTGCCGATCCCAAGAAATCCGCCAACCGAGATGACCACGGTCTGCACCTTGCCGTCATCGCTGATGAGCATATCGTTTATGGTGCCGATCACAGTTCCCTGGTCGTTGTAGACGTTGGCGCCATTCAGCTCACTTGCGCGCAACTGGCCGTGGTACTTTTCGAGAGTGCCACTCGGCGTTTTATCATACATCGGCACTCGAGGTACTCGGTGCGGCATTGCCGCCAGCATTGGGCGTCTGTGCCCCGCCTGGCGCAGTCGAAGAGGCGAGGAGTCCAAGGCCGACAACTGCGGCAATGACAGTGTTCCGGATCTGCTTGTCCATGATCTCCTCCTGAGCGACAACCTCAACGTCGGAAGTCAGCGCCAGTTCCTGATAATATATCAGCTCCTATAGTTGCGAGGCACTGGCCCGACCATCTGGAGCGGCCACGGAAGTCGGAAGTGCCGGTGCATGCCGTTGGAGGCTCGCGGCTACCCCGCATCAGAAGTTCGCCATAGCTGGCAGACCTTTAAAATTCCGGACACTGACGCTTTGGTTTCAGCGGCCTGCCAATCGCCTGCGCAAAACGCGAGAACTTCGGAGGCAGGAGGCAGGGCCCCACAGGTTACCGCGCAGGCCGCGTCAGGTCATAGCCGCGGGCGTCGCGTTGTAATCCTCATCCGACACGTGCTCGAACCAGGCAGTGCCTTCGCCCTTATCATTCAGTTCCGACATGGCGAGATGCGAGAACAGCTTGTCCGGCGCCGCGCCATGCCAGTGGCGCACATCCGGCGGAATGATCACCGTATCGCCGGGGCGGATCTCCTGCACCTGTTCACCCTGCCGCTGCACGCGGCCGGCGCCGGACAGGCAGAACAGGGTCTGCCCGACCGGATGGCTGTGCCAGGCGGTTCGCGCGCCCGGGGTAAAGGATACCACCGACCCGCGCATGCGCGACGGCGGCGTTCCCACCACCACCTCGTCCGAGAATACGACCCCGGTAAAGTTCGACGCGGGCCCGCGGTTGGTCTTCCTGGCGGAGGATCGAAGGATCTGCATGAACATTCTCCCTGAAGTTGCGACTCAGCGTACCCCCGGCGGACCGGAACGCAAGGGTCACACGGCGACTTTCTCCTCGATCCGATCCCAGATCGATTTTTCCAGGTGCACGCCATCGAACCGGGCAATCTCCTGCAGGCCGGTCGGTGAGGTCACGTTGATCTCGGTCAGATAGTCGCCGATCACGTCGATGCCGACGAAGATCATGCCCTGCTCGCGCAAGGTCGGCCCGATGGCGGCGCAGATCTCCCGGTCGCGGGCGGTCATCGGCGATTTCTCGGCGCGACCGCCGACATGCATGTTGGACCGCGCCTCGCCTTCCGCCGGCACCCGGTTGATCGCGCCCATCGGCTCGCCGTCAACCAGGATGATGCGCTTGTCGCCGATGCGCACCGCCGGCTCATAGCGCTGGAACATCAGCGGCTCGCGGGAGCGGGCGAAGTGCATCTCCAGCAGCGCGGCCAGGTTCTCGTCGTCCGGCTTGATGCGGAACACGCCGGCGCCGCCATTGCCGAACAGCGGCTTGACGATGATGTCCTTGTATTCCAGGCGGAAGGCGCGGATCGCCTCCAGATCCCAGGTGATCAGGGTCGGCGGCATCAGGTCGGGAAAGTGGGTGACCAGGATCTTTTCAGGCGCATTGCGGACCGCCGTCGGGTCGTTCACCACCAGGGTTCCGGGCTGGATATGCTCCAGCATATGAGTGGCCGTGATATAGGCCATGTCGAACGGCGGGTCCTGGCGCATCAGCACGACGTCCATGCTGCCCAGGTCCAGCGTCTCCAAGGGCATCGAACTGGTAATGCGCGCCCTGCTTGCGCTCGACCGTCACAGTGCGGGCGCGGGCAAACAACCGGTCCTGCCGCTTGCCGCCGTCGGGACGCTGGGTGCCTTGCTTCAGCGCCATGTGCCGCACTTCATAGTGCCACAGCGCGTGGCCGCGAAGCTGCGCTTCAAGCATCAGGGCGAAGGTGGAGTCGGCGTCGATATTGATGCTTTCGATCGGGTCCATCTGAACCGCAACCTTCAATGGGCGAGCCATGCACGATCCCTTTGTCCGGTCTGCCGGGCGTTTCCTTACGGCGTCCATCGGGACAGGGGAAGGGGGACGACCAGCCGCAGGACGTGCCGCCGGCGCCAGGCACCTGATGCAGCATGAGTTATTGTCGATACGCACCGCCACGATCACCATCGCGAAGCGATCAGGACGCCACCCAACGGACAGTGACTAAAAGCCTAGCTAGCAGATTTGCTCGCGCAATGTGACAGCCTAGGGGTGGATCTATATGCAGACCTACAAAGCACAACTTAATGTTGTCATTTCACTGTCGATATGTCCTGCCGTCGAGGGCGCTGGTTAGTTTCGACCGGAAGTATCGACGGCGTATCCTGTCGCTTGAAAGGCACCAGAAATCGCAGCGTCATAATGGTGAACAGGCTGATGACGCAGGCAACATCGTAAGTCCCCAGGCCGACCGCGGTGCCGATCGCACCCGTTGCCCACAGACTTGCGGCCGTTGCCGTGCCTCGCACGCTGCTGCCGTTTCTCACAATCGCGCCGCCGCCGATGAAACCAATGCCGGTGATCAGCCCATCAACGATCCGCGCGCTCCCTTCGGGCCCGTGCTGCAGTATACCTTCGGTTGCCTGAACGAAACCGCAGCTTGCAATCGCCACCAGCGGAAAGGTGCGAAGTCCGGCACTCCGTTCAGTGCGTTCGCGATCCCAGCCGATGAGGAAGGACAGGGCGTAAGCGATCGCAAGATCCCGAACATGGGGCACGATTGAAAAAGCATCCAAACAGACTTCTCCATTGCCCAAAACTATGATTGGACGGTCGTTGACCAGATCTAGCTTGAAATCGGGCACTGTCCACCCACATTCGGCGCAATCGATCCGGGCCCCTCTGACAAGGCCGACAACGTGTGTTGTTCGACCTTGTGATGTCGGATCGCCGTGTTCCGCGCCGGTGTACGGAGACGGTTGATCTGCGGGTCTGCGATGGTATATCCCGCACGTCGATCGAGCCAACCTCCTGCTGCGCCCCGCGGTGTAACGAAGCAGGAGCCAGATGCTTGTACGTCAACAGACACTATCCTACACCAGTGCGGCAGAAGCCAGATGGCGGACATTACGCCCGGGAACGGCGGATCGAGTTGCTGATCCGGCGGCTGCCGGAGCGGCTGCAGGATTTCGTGCGCCGCCTGCGTCAGCCGTCCACGCGCTGGATGCGTATCCCGGCGGGAGTGCTGCTTATCGTAGGGGGCATTTTCAGCATTCTGCCGATCCTCGGCCTGTGGATGCTGCCGCTCGGCGTGGTGCTGCTGGCTGAGGACGTGCCGCTGCTAAGGCGTGCCACAGACCGTGTCCTGTGCTGGATCGAGCACCGTCGTCCGCATTGGTTCGGCTTGCCACGATCGGTGCCCGGCCATGAAACTATTCGCAGCGAACAAAATGACAAATGTGAAACTTCACAAGCAGACCGGTAGCACTCCGGCAAGGTCTTCATTATGACATTGATGCAGCGTGGCCCGTCGCATCCACAGATCGAACGTTTCCTCGAACGAGCAATCTTCACGAGCCGGTGGTTGCTGGCGCCCGTCTATGTCGGGCTCGCCGCTGGCCTGATCGTGCTCCTGATCAAGTTCGTGCAGCGTGCAGTTGAGTTGGTGACGCATGTACTCATGGTCGGTAACGACGAAACCATCATAGGCATACTAAACTTGGTTGACCTTTCGCTGATGGGTAGCCTGGTAGTGATGGTGATGTTCGCAGGCTACGAGAATTTCGTCTCGAAACTGGATCTGGCCGGACACAAGGACAAGCCGAACTGGATGGGGCATGTCGGCTTTGGTGATTTGAAGCTGAAACTGATGGCTTCGATCGTGGCGATTTCGGCCATCCATGTGCTGGAGAGTTTCATGAACGTGGGGCACTTGAGCGACCGGGAGTTAGCTTGGAGCGTCGGTATCCATCTGGCGTTTGTCATATCCGGCGTGCTGCTGGCTGTGATGGACCGCTTGACCGGGAAGACACAGGAATAAGGTCCAACGCAAGCACTGCTTTCATGCGGCCTGCGTGTATAGCCTAAATAATAGCAGGAGACGCACGTGATAAGAACGTTGTTCCTGATCATCCCGCTACGCCTGCCTGGCACAGCAGCCAACAGGCAAGGTGTCGGCAAGGCAAAAGAAACTGCACGTCGGTCTCGAAAATAAATATACGACGAAAGAGCCAAACTTTTGTCGGAATCAGGCTGCGATGTTGCGGGCCGGCAAGCCGTAAGGCTCGGGATTTATCAACCGAGGGCGCGCAGCCTTGGGGCGATTGCCTCCGCCATGGCACGCAGGCGGCGCCCGACTTCATCCCAATTGAAACGGGTGCGGTTGCGCTCGTACCCGGCAATGCCCATGCGACGAGCCTGCTCCGGGTGTTCGAACAGGTGGCACAGGGCGGCGGCGATGGCCGGCGGATCGTTCAACGGTACCAGGATGCCGGTCTCGCCGTCGGTCACCGTCTCGAAGAAGCCGTCAATGCGGGTCGCGACCACCGGCAGTCGAAACAGTGACGCCTCCACCGCCGCAATTCCCAGCGGCTCGATGACACTCGGCATGCAGAACACCGACGCGGCCTCGTAATGGGCGGGCATCTGATCGCGCCTGACCGAACCCACCACGTTCACCTGGGGGTCAGAGATCGGCGGAGTGCAGCCGACGATCGAAAGACGAGCATCCGGATGGGACATCGCCGCTCGGCGAAAGCCTTCGATCAGCGCTGGGCCGCCCTTGCGCTCCCATTCGACACCGACGAATAGCACATGCTTGGCTCTGTAGCGCGCCAAGTCCGTGGACACCGGGACAATGGAGACGTTTGCGCCGATATGCACGGTCTTCACGCGAGACGGGCTGCAGCCGTACCGTTCGAGCAGAGTTCGCTCGACGTGGCTGCCGGTCGTGGCGACCGCATCAGCATTCCGATATAGGTCATACTCGTAGCGCAGGAACGTCTTCGAGTGAAAAAGCCGCGGATCGTGGTCAGGAAAATCAAGGTTATTCAGGAACGTATAGTCCGTGTAGATCAGTCCCGGAGTGGCATTGATACGGGCATCGAATATGCCCTGCGTCTGGAAGACGAAATCCAGTTCCGCTCCCATCGAGCCAAATTCCTGTCTCAACATTTTGTTAATTAAACGGAACATAAACGGCGTGCGAAAAAAGAAAGCATGCAGATCGCTGCGGCTGCGTAGAACCGATGGCCCGAACGTGGCGACTTCTCCGGCGAGATTATACGCGGCGGTCAGACGGCTGCGCTTGGCGTAGTCCTTTACATCGACGACGATGACCTCGTGGCCGGGGAAGTTCTTGATGATCTGATTGGTAACTTCGTCATTGGTATAGGAAAAATGACCCAGCTTCGCGAAAAGGATGCGCTTCTTCATGATGCCTCTTTGAACAGGTCGAAACCGGCATGCCGAGGAACGGCCCGCCGGACACGCTTGCCAATCCGGAAGCGGCTTGAACCTGACTTGCCGCAAACCAAACGGCAAATCAGCAATGCGGGAACGCGGGTGCACGCCAGACAATTCGTCGCCGGCGGCAATCCCGTAGCCGAGCGACAGTTAGGGTCCTTGCCTTGCAGCGGGACATCGTGCCGACGGCTGTATGGCAGGTCGGCCGCCCTCGCATGGCTCTTGCCCAAACCCGGACTGATCGCCATGTAGCCGCGTTATGCACGCGCACATCACAGCCGCTGCCGACCCGATCGGCTGGCACGGCACCACCATTCTTTGCGTCAGGCGGGATGGACACGTAACCATGGCCGGGGATGGCCAGGTCAGCATGGGTCAGACCATCGTCAAGGGCAATGCCCGCAAGGTCCGCCGGATCGGCTCGTCTGGCACGGTCGTCTCCGGCTTCGCCGGGGCCACGGCCGACGCCTTCACCTTGCTGGAGCGTCTGGAAAGCAAGCTGGAGCGCTATCCGAACCAGCTCGAGCGCGCCTGCGTGGAGCTGGCCAAGGACTGGCGCACCGATCGCTATCTGCGCCGGCTGGAGGCGATGATGGCGGTCGCCGACAAGGACCGCAGTTTCACGCTCACCGGCAACGGCGACGTGCTGGAGCCGGAAGACGGCGTCATCGGCATCGGCTCGGGTGGCAACTATGCGCTTGCCGCCGCCCGTGCGCTGATGGACGTCCCCGACCTGTCAGCCGAGGCGATCGCCAGGCGGGCGATGAAGATCGCGTCCGACATCTGCGTCTACACCAACGGCAATATCATCATCGAGTTCAATATAGATGGACGTACCCACCTACTCGCCGAGAGAGATCGTCTCGGAACTCGACCGCTTCATCGTCGGTCAGGACGACGCCAAGCGCGCGGTGGCCATCGCGCTGCGCAATCGCTGGCGCCGGCAGCAACTGCCGGAGGAGTTGCGCGAGGAAGTCGTGCCGAAGAACATTCTGATGATCGGCCCCACCGGCTGCGGCAAAACCGAGATCGCCCGCCGCCTGGCCAAGCTGGCGCAGGCGCCGTTTCTGAAGGTGGAGGCGACGAAATTCACCGAGGTCGGCTATGTCGGCCGCGACGTCGAAAGCATCGTCCGCGACCTGGTGGACGCCAGCCTGAACATGCTGCGCGAAGCCAGCCGCAAACAGGTCCAGGCCAAGGCCGAATCCGCGGCCGAGGAACGGCTCGTCGATGCCCTGGTGGGCGAGGAGGCGGCCGCCGACACCCGCTCCAAATTCCGCCGCATGCTGCGCAACGGCGAGTTCGAGCAGAAGGAGATCGAGGTTTCGGTCTCCGACGCCGGCAGCAACCCGATCAACCAGCTTGACATTCCGGGCATGCCGCCCGGCCAGGTGATCAACCTGAGCGAGATGATGAAGGGGCTGATGGGCAACCGGCCGCAGCAGAAGCGGCGCATGCCGGTGGAGGCGGCGCGACGGGTGCTGGAAGCCGAGGAAGCCGACCGGCTGCTCGACAACGAGCAACTGACCAAGGATGCGGTGTCGCACGCGGAAAACAACGGCATTGTCTTCCTCGACGAGATCGACAAGATCTGTGCCCGCACCACCGAAGGCGGCTTCCGCGGCGGCGATGTCAGCCGCGAAGGTGTCCAGCGCGACCTGCTGCCGCTGATCGAGGGCACCACCGTCAACACCAAGTATGGCCTGGTCAAGACCGACCATGTGCTGTTCATCGCCTCCGGCGCGTTTCATCTGGCCAAGCCGTCGGATCTGCTGCCGGAACTGCAGGGCCGCCTGCCGATCCGGGTGGAGCTGTCACCGCTGTCGCGTGAGGACCTGCGACGTATCCTGGTCGAGCCCGAGCACTCGCTGGTGAAGCAATACGCAGCGTTGCTGGCAACCGAGCAGGTGACGCTCGACTTCGCCGACGATGCGATTGATGCGCTGGCCGAGTTGGCATCCGACATCAACGATCGAATTGAGAATATCGGCGCACGCCGGTTGCACACGGTGTTGGAACGGCTGCTGGAGGATGTCAGCTTCACCGCCACCGACCGGCCTGGAGAGACCATCACGGTGGATGCCGCCTATGTGAACGAGAAGGTTGCCCCGCTGGCGCAGAAGGGCGACCTGAGCCGCTTCATTCTGTAGTCCCCCAGCTCGGATTGTACGGCAGCCCGACGGTGCTCATCCGCTCGGCCGCCGGCCACGACCGCGGATTGCGGCCGGAGCGTGGTTCGTCTGGATCGCACCATGCCCGATCTGCCGGTTCGCCCGCCCCCCTTCAAGTGCTCGCGACCATCAGATTATGGCCCGCGGCCTGACGTCTGATCGCATCGACCGCTTGTACCATCGTAGTACCCCTCGTCACTGGTTCTGCGGTGATAGCGCAACCGACTTGTCGGCGGCGCTTGACTCCCTGTCACATCAACGGTTCGGGTTCGGCGCTGCCTCTTTGGTGCGCCTGCCACGTCATCGACGCATCCGCGGCACCACCGGCTTGCTCAAGCGGCTCGGCACCAGCGTCGACGGCGGCACGAGGTCCCCGATACGCCCCCGCGCGCAGCGCCGTATCTTGCCTGCTCCGTGCCCTTCATCGTCCTCGCCTACTTCTTCGTGTTAAAGCCCTTTTCTTGCTCTGTTGCCATCAGCACGCCGCATCAGCGTGTCGCACCAGACAGGCTGAGCGAGCGGACCCGGGGATGATCGCCTGGTTCGTGCGCTTGAAACGGCCGCAAGGCTTTAACACAGAGCAGCAGGCGAGGCAGAGCGAGGGCACGGAGCAGGCAAGAGACAGCGCTTCGCGCGGCGGATCACGTTCGATGGGCAACGACTTCCCGTCATCGGCCCCGCGGTGATCTCGCGGCCTGGTTGTTCGCCGATCAGGGATCAATCCGTGGCGTATGAACACCGGCAATATCCATGACGCGGCGTAGTAGTAACCCTGTCGAGCCAGGTACCGCCGTATGTGTAATAAACTTCGACAGAGCTCCGGCGGCCTAGGAATACGCTGATCCACGCTCTCGCATCGGACGGTATGCTGGCACGACGCGATTATGGGTTGAACATGTCCAAATACATATTCTCGTAGGTTCAGGACCAGAAAATAAGAATTCAGCACACTGTAAACGAATTCCACCAGCACCGACGTATTCTGCACAATACCATAGTCTTCAAAATCGGTGTCTACTTGAGAAAATCACGCAGGTGTAGTGCTTTACTCAGCTTTATCGCATATAATCGCATCCCAATACTGATGGCACAGTCTCTGCATTGCTCTGCTCCGTCGAACTGGAAATTCATCCGACGGAGAAGCCCGCTATGTTGAAGAAACTGCTTGCTGCCGCCGCGCTCGTTGCCGTGCAGGCCGGTGCGGCCCAGGCCGGCATACTGACCGGAACCTATTCGTTCTCGGTGGTCGAGGGCGTTACGAATGGAAACGGTTTTGCCACGTTGCCGACCGCGAGACCCTTTACAGGTGATACTGCCAGCGCTTCGTTCACCTATACGGGCGCGCTCGACTTCGACAACACCGCTGCGCAGAACTCAGGGGCCACCGGCGATCTGAACAGCACGTTTGGCTTTAGCTCGACGAATATTTCAAGCTATGCCGGTCACGGCGAGGTTACTCTCAACCACACCACTGTCGCCAATTACTATTCCCTCGCCAACTTCACTGCCTCAAGCGGTAGCGCGTCGAACTATCAGTATGGATCGTTGTATACCATCAACCTTGGTACACTGGCAGCCGGTACCATCCTGGACATCACCCACGACGACGGGATCAGCCTGTTTGAGTTTGACCACCAAATCGGAAATACCACCGATGGTCCAACGTCAGCTGTCACGGATCAGGTAGAGATCGGCAAGACAGGCGACGTCATGCTCTACTACTCGCGCCAGAACGGCACGCCGTCGATCCTGGAAGTCAACGTGCCGGAGCCCATGTCCATCGCCCTGCTCGGCGCTGGACTGGCCGGCCTTGGACTGATCCGCCGCAGGCGCGCCTGAACCGCCAACTTTGCACTGCTGCCGCAACGATCGCGGCGGCGGTGCAGCGCCTGCTTGAAGAGGTCGCTCCGGCCTTCGCTACGAATAGCATTGCCGCCGCACCGGAGCGACGCTACATCGTGGCGGGGCGGGTCCATACTCTGCTCGGGGCGTGGCACCATGGCGCTGTGGATGACCGCTAGCGCCGCGGATAGCCGGCGACGAAGGTGCGTTCAATCATGATCGACAATGCGGCATGGCTCGTGATCATCCCTCTCGTCATCCTCGCTATCGCCGTTCGGCGCCGCTGACGGCCCCGCCTGCATCCGAATACGGTCACTTGACGGCGGCGGCGGGCGCCAGCACATCCCGCCCATGACCGATCCCTTCGTACAACCCGTGGAGCCCAGCGCGGCCGCGGCCATCGAGGCCATCAGCGACGAACTCGGCCTGTTTGACGACTGGATGGACCGCTACGAATTCATTATCGGCATGGGCCGCAAGCTGCCGCCATTCCCGGACAACTGGACGGACGACGCGCACCGCGTGCCCGGCTGTCAAAGCCGCGTCTGGATGGAGGCCATTCCGCGCGACGGGAAACTGTATTTCGCCGGCCTGTCGGACGCCGCCATCGTATCCGGTCTGGTGGCGCTGCTGCTGCGCGTCTACTCCGGACGGTCAGCCGACGAGATCATCGCCACCGACCCGGTGTTCCTGAAGGATCTCGGCTTGTTGGAGGCGCTGTCCACCAACCGAGGCAACGGCATCGCCGCGATGGCACGCAAAGTCCGGGAAGTCGCCGCCCTGCAGCAGACGAGCTGAGCGGACCGTCAGCGCGGGCCGCCCTGTGCCGCAAGCCAAAGCCTCGGCCGGGACACGGGTCGGCGCCTTTCTGGGGGCGTATTTCGCCGCCAACGCCATCAATGCCTTCATGCCGCTGTGGTTCGCCGACCGAGGCCTGTCCGCCGCCACGATCGGCCAGATCCTCGGCGCCGCCGCCCTCCTGCGGGTTCTGGCCGGGCCGGGATGGGGCAACGTCGCGGATCGGATCGGACGGCGTCGGCCGGTGCTGTTCTGTGCCGCGCTGGGCGCTGCCTGCCTTGCTGTATCCTATGTCGCCGCCAGCGGATTTCTGCCGCTGCTGCTGATCGCCGCTTCCCAGGGCATCGCCGCCAGTGCGATCAATCCGTTGGTCGACTCGCTGGCCTTGGCGCTGGCGCGGGACAGGCGGCTCGAATACGGTCCGGTGCGCGCTGTCGGGTCGGTGACGTTCATGTGTGCATCGGCGGCTTGCGGCTGGCTGTTGGCGCGCGCGGGATCGTGGCTGGTGCCGTGGTTGCTGGCCGTCGGCTACGGATCGGCGGCCGGGTTCAGCATTTTCCTGCCGGAAGCTTCGACCCCGCCAGCCGAACCCCGCGCCTTCGCCGGCCTGATGCTGTTCCGCAACAAGGCGTTTCGCCTGGCGGTCGGCTGCACCGCACTGATCCAGGGTGCACACGCGGCCTATTACGGTTTCGCCGCGCTCTTCTGGCGCGCCCAGGGGATCAGCGACACGGTGATCGGATTGCTGATCGCCGAGGGCATCGTCGCCGAAATTTTCCTCTTCGCCCGCGGCCGCCGCCTCGTCCTCCGTCTCGGCTCCCCCGGCCTGACCGCCTGCGCCGCTTCCGCTTCGATGTTGCGCTGGACGGTGACGGCCCTGGCTCCGCCGCTGCCGGTGCTGGTGGCGGTGCAACCACTGCACGCGGCGACCTTCGCCATGCAGCATCTGTCCGCCATGCTGGTGCTGAGCCGGTTCGTGCCGGCCGAACGCGCGGCGACCGCACAGGCGCTGCACGCCGCCCTGGGTTATGGAGCGCCGACCGGGCTGATGATGCTGCTGGCCGGTGCGCTGTACGCGCGGTCCGGCAGCCTGGCGTTCCTGGCAATGGCGGCGCTGGCCGGAGCGGCGCTGCTCCTGGTCCGTCCGCTGGCGCGGGTGGTCTTGGGTGAGGCCGCGCAACCCTGACGCATCAGGTGCTTACCGCGGCGCCACCCTCTTGTATGGTAGCGTCAACACAGAGGGAAAGACCGATCATGCGTCCGGAAGATGTCATCGCCGACCGGCGCCGCCCGTACACCGGCGCGGAATACATCCAGAGCCTGCGCGACGGACGAGAGGTCTACATCGACGGCGAGCGGGTGGCCGACGTCACCACCCATCCGGCCTTCCGCAACTCCATCCGTTCCATCGCCAGCCTGTATGACGCGCTGCACGACCCGAAGCGCCACGACGTGCTCACCTGCCCGACCGATACCGGCTCGGGTGGCTATACCCATCGTTATTTCCGGGTGCCGCGATCGCGGCAGGACCTGGTCGGCGCACAGGGCGCGATCGCCGAGTGGTCGCGCATGACCTATGGCTGGATGGGCCGCACGCCGGACTACAAGGCGGCCTACACCAACACGCTGGGGGGCAACGCCGAGTACTACGGACCGTATGCGGACAATGCCCGCGCCTGGTACCGGCGCGCGCAGGAAACCGTGCCGTTCATGAACCATGCCATCGTCAATCCGCCGGTCGACCGCCACAAGCCCGCCGAACAGGTGAAGGACGTCTTTGTCTGCGTGCAAAAGGAAGTGGATGGCGGCATCATCGTCTCCGGCGCCAAGGTCGTCGCCACCTCGGCGGCAATGACGCATTACAACTTCATGGGCCAGTCCTCGAAGACCGCGACCGAGGACCTCGACATGTCGCTGATGTTCCTGGTGCCGATCGATGCACCGGGACTGAAGCTGATCTGCCGCACCTCCTACGAACTGGCGGCCCGCCGCAATGGCAGCCCGTTCGACTATCCGTTGTCCTCGCGCTTCGATGAGAACGACGCGATCTTCGTCTTGGACAAGGTGTTCGTGCCGTGGGAGGACGTCTTCATCTATCGCGATCCCGCCCGCGTACTGAGTTTCTATCCGCGCTCGGGCTTTACCAACGGCTTCCAGTTCCAGGGCTGCACGCGCTTCGCGGTGAAGCTGGATTTCATCGTCGGACTGCTGGCGAAAGCCTTGCGCTGCACCGGTGGCGATGAGGCGCGCGGCAACCAGGTGCTGCTGGGGGAGGCGGTGGCCTGGCGCAACCTGTTCTGGTCGTTGTCCAATGCGATGGCGCACAATCCCAGCAAGTGGAACGGCGACGCCGTGCTGCCGGACCCGAAGGCCGGCCAGGCCTATCGGGTCTTCGCGCCCGACGCCTATCCGCGCATCAAGGACATCGTCGAGCGCACGGTCACCTCGGGGCTGATCTACCTGCCTTCGTCGGTGAAGGATTTCGCCAACCCGGCAATCGAGCCCTATCTGCGGCAGTACGTCCGCGGTTCGCACGGCATCGAATACCGCGAGCGGATCAAGGTGATGAAACTGCTGTGGGACGCCGTCGGGACGGAATTCGGCGGCCGGCATGAGCTATACGAACGCAACTACGCCGGCGGCTGGGAGGATATTCGCGCCCAGGCACTGACCGGGGCGGAGAAGGGCGGCGACATGGCGCGCATGGAAGCCCTGGTCGACCAATGCATGGCCGAATACGACGAGAACGGCTGGATCGGCGATACCTGGACATAGACCAAGTCCGGCCCGTGCGGCCGCCGCGTCAGCCCTTGGCGGGCCAATAGGCGGCCCGCAACGGCTGCTTGTACAACTTTCCCGTCGGCAGCCTCGGCAGTGCCTCCGCGAAGTCGACCGACTTCGGCACCTTGTAATGCGCCAGACGCGGACCGCGCATATTCGATCAACTCCGCCTCCAGTGCCGGCGACGGCGGCACCCCGGTCATTGGTTCAACCACCGCTTTCACTTGCTCGCCCATGTCCGCATCGGGAATTCCGAACACCGCCACGTCGCGCACCGAAGGATGCCCGATCAGCAGATCTTCGATCTCGCGCGGATAGATATTGACGCCGGCTGAAATGATCATGAACGCTTTGCGGTCGGTCAGATACAGATACGACGTCCGCGTCCAGGTACCCGATGTCGCCCAGCGTCGACCAGTTCGGATGAAGCGGATGTTGCGCCGATCGCGTGCGTTCAGGGTCCTTGTGGTAGGCGAACGGCATCGTCTCGCGCTCAAAATAGATAAGCCCGGATTCTGCCGGCCGGCAGTTCGTTGCCGGCCTCGTCGCAAATATGCAGCACGCCGATCTCGGCGCGCCCGACCGAGCCGGGATGCGCCAGCCAATCGATGGCATCGATCCGGGTCATCCCGTTGCCCTCGGTTGCCCCGTAGTACTCGCGGATGATCGGACCCCACCATTTGATCATGTCGTGCTTGACCTCCACCGGACACGGCGCGGCGGCATGGATCGCCATCCGGTGGCTGGACAGATCGTATCGCGCGCGTCTTTCGGCAGGCAGCTTCAGCATGCGCACAAACATCGTTGGAACCCACTGGCTATGGGTGACCCGATAGCGTTCGATCGCCGCCAGTGCAGCCTCGGCGTCGAAACGGGGCATCATCACGACCGTCCCCCCGGCATGATGAACCCCCAGCGAAAACGCCAGAGGCGCCGCATGATACATCGGCGCGGGCGATAGATAAATAGTTTCCGTGTCGAAGCCGTAACCGCCGACGAACGCCTTGATGAATTCATCCTCATCGACTTTCACATCGCGCAGCGCTCTGCGGATGCCCTTGGGTCGCCCTGTCGTGCCCGAGCTGTACAGCATCAGATCGCCGATCCATTGCACCGCCGGCGGCTCCGCCGGACAGGCGCCGACGGCGTCCTCATACGACGTCCAGCCGTCGATCACGCCATCCGTCATCAAGCGCCGCCGGCACTTCGGCACCCGGTCGGTAAGCGCTGCCGCAACATCGGCGCGCGCCTTCGACGCCACCAGCACGAGCGCGTCCGAATCGTTGACGATGTAACCGGCCTCCTCCGCCGTCAGGTAGCGATTGATCGCGGTAATATAAATTCCTGAACGCCGTGTGCCCCACACGATTTCCATGAAGCGAGGATTGTTCTCCATGAACAACGCCACCGTATCGCCCCGCTTCACCCCGTTCGCCGCGAGGTATCGGGCGAACCGCGCCGAACGCTCGATCCAGCTCCCGATATGTCAGCACGGCGCCGCTGGCGCTATCGATCATGGCTGGACGTTCCGGCGTCATCTTGGCGTGCGTGCCGATCGACATCGCTGTTCCCTTCCCAAAAAGGTTTGTCGCATCGTGCCAAGACGCAGCGAAAATCGCCAGTCATGGCGCGGCGTTCCGAGGGACAGGGACGGGCCGGCGAATGAAGTTCTACGGCAAGCTTTCCTGCCCGGGCCCCTAGGCAAGATCGGCGGGCGGCAGCCACAAGACCTGGCCGATCCGATCGGCGCCCGATGCGATCATTGCCAACCGGTCGAAACCCAATGCGATCCCAGCGCTGGACGGCATCCCGTGCTCCAGGGCTGCAAGGAAATCCTCATCCAGCGGCCAATCCGCACCGGACAGCGCGTGACGCCGAGCCCGGTCGGCCAGAAACCGAGCCCGCTGTTCGGCCGGATCGGTCAATTCTACGAAGGCGTTCGCCAGCTCGATGCCGCAAACATACAGCTCGAACCTTTCCGCGACGCGAGGATCGGACGGATCGCGGCGCGCCAGCGCGGCCTGGGCCGCCGGCCAATGGGTCAGGAAGGTCGGCTGGTCGCGGCCAAGATGCGGCTCGATCCGTTCCAGCAGCAGGCGGAAGAACAGGTCCTCCCAGGTCTCGCCGTCGCGCAGTCGCGTGCCCGCCGCGGCCGCCAGCGCCGGCGCGTCCTCCCCGATCGCCAGGAGATCGATGCCGGCGTGGCGCGCGAAGGCCTCGGCCATGGTCAGTCGCTCGATCCGGTCCAGCGCGGTCGTGACCCCGCGGCACGTGACGACCGGCGGCAGCACCGCACGCAGCAGGTCCGTGGTCTCGGCTATCAGATCATCCATGTCGGCGTTCGGCTGATACCATTCCAGCAGGGTGAATTCCGGCGCATGCAGCGCACTCGCCTCGCCGTTGCGCCACACCCGGGCGAGCTGGAAGATCGGGCCGGCCCCGGCCACCAGAAGCCGCTTCATGGCGAATTCCGGGCTGGTATGCAGCCACAAGTCTTGTCGCGCGCCGTCCGGATAGTCGCGCGCGGTGGCGAACGGGCGCAGATGCACCTCCTCCCCAGGGGTGGGCACCGCATAGGGCGTCTCCACCTCCGTGTAGCCGCGCACCTCGAAGAAGCTCGCGGACCGCGCGAGTCAGCGCCACTCTGCGATCCAGAAAGGGTCGTCGGGCAGCGAAGCTCTCTGGATGCCAAACGGGAAGGGTCATGACGAGAAATTTACCGTCAGGGCCGCGATGCCTGTAAGGTTGCCATAAAGCCGACACCCTGGCACCGTCGTTGATCCCGATGTGTCAACGACTCCATAATGAAAAGGTGCGTGGCGATGGGCTTGTTACTGCTACTTTTGATCATCTTCCTGCTGTTCGGCGGTGGCGGCTACTATGGCTACCGTTCCGGCTACTATGGCGGCGCCCATTACGGCGGTGGCCTGACGCTGGTGGTGGTCATCATCGTGCTGTTCCTGCTGTTCGGCGGCGGCGGCGGTTACTACCATTACTGAATCGCCGCCCCTCGCGCTCGGCTTGATCCAGCGCCGGCGACGGATGCCGGTTCCTACGGACCGGGACGGCAGGCGCTCAACGCTACGCCGTCCCGTCCGCCAAACCTGCCTCAAGCCAAGCGGGCGGCCTGCCGAGTGATCATCGATCGAATGGGCGATTAATCAGGCAGCCGCGAACTGGCCCCGTCCAAACATCCTGTCCAGGTTCGCGGCCTCGGCTTTGTCGAACGGCGTGGTCTGTCCGCGCACCGCATCGACTGCGGCAAGCGCCTTCGTCACCGCCGGACGTTCGCCGATCGGTCTTCACCCAGCGCATCAAGTTCGGCAACTCCTTGGCTGCCGCCGCCTCGCCGACCACCGACGGAATCATCCGCATCCAAGGAAAGGTCGCGATATCGGCGACACTGTACTCCGCACCGCCCAGATACGGCACGGTGTCGAGCCGGCGATCGATCGCCTGACACACGCGGTGGACCTGGGTGGCATAGCGGCTCTTGGAATAATCGTTCCCCGGCGGCGCGAACCGGGTGAAATGGACATACTGCCCGGCCATCGGTCCGACAGTGGACATCTGGGTCATCAGCCATTGGATCACGTCGTATTTCGCCGCCATCTCGGTGGGCAGCAGCTTGCCGGTCTTTTCCGCCAGGTACAACAGGATCGCGCCTGACTCGAACACGGTATAGGGCTTGCCGCCAGGGCCTTCGGTATCGACGATGACCGGAACTTTTGCGTTCGGGTTCAGTTTCAGGAAGGCATCATCGAATTGCTTGCCGCTGAATACATCAACCGGCTGGACGTTGTATGGCAGCGCCAGTTCCTCCAGCGCGATGTAGATCTTAACGACGTTGGGGCTGCCCATGCCATAGAGGGTTATCATTGGATCGCTCTCCACCTTATTGCTGTCCCGTCATCATCGCACGGCCGGCTGCGGCGAGCAAAGACGGGTCGCGCGACCTGTCGCTGGTCCTCAGCCGAAGCCGGCCACGGCAAGCGGTTTCCGGCGGGACCATGCCAACAGAAGCGGCGCTGTCCGTGCCGCATACTGTCACGACTTGCCGTCAGGACAGATATTGTCATACGCTGCAGTGCGGCAGGATTGTTGCCTTTCGCCCGACCAGCGGGCACAAAGGTCGCTTGCGCCTGATCGCGCATCCCTGACGAGAAATACGATACGCCAAGGAAGACGCGGCTATGCACGAGGTTATGAGTCAAGGCCTGTATGATCCCGCAAATGAGCATGACGCATGCGGCGTCGGCTTTGTGGTGAACATCAAGGGCCGAAAATCTCATGACATCATCACCCAGGGCCTGAAGATCCTGGAGAATTTGGACCATCGCGGCGCGGTCGGGGCGGATCCGCTGGTGGGCGACGGTGCCGGCTGCCTGATCCAGTTGCCGGACGCGTTGCTGAACGACTGGGCGCGGGCCAACGGCAAGTCGTTGCCCGCGGTCGGCCGCTATGCGGTCGCCATGTGCTTCCTGCCGCGCGATCCGGACGGCCCGCGAACACGCGATCCGTCATTTTGAGCAGGTGGTTGCCAAGGAAGGCCAGTCGATGGTCGGCTGGCGCGACGTGCCGACCGACCTGACCGGGCTTGGCAAGACGGTCATCGAGACCATGCCGGTGATCCGTCAGGCGATCGTCGCCTCCAGCCTGTCGATCCGTGACCAGAACGCGTTCGAGCGCAAGATCCTGGCGATCCGCAAGCAGATCCTGAACAATCTGCGTTCGCTGGCGGAAAAGCGCGGCATGCCGGCCTTGACCGAGCTGTATATACCGTCGTTCTCCACCCGGACCCTCGTCTACAAGGGATTGCTGCTGGCGACCCAGGTCGGCAGCTTCTACCAGGATCTGTGCAACCCGTTGACCACCTCGGCCCTGGCGCTGGTGCATCAACGGTTCTCCACCAACACGTTTCCATCCTGGAAACTGGCGCATCCGTATCGCTTCATCGCCCACAATGGCGAAATCAACACCGTCCGCGGCAACGTCAACTGGATGTACGCACGCCGGCGGTCGATGGAATCCGGACCTGATCGGCCCCGATCTGAACAAGATGTGGCCGATCATCCCGCACGGCCAATCGGACACCGCCTGCATCGACAACGCGCTGGAGATCCTGGTGGCCGGCGGCTACTCGCTGGCGCACGCCATGATGATGCTGATCCCGGAAGCCTGGGCGCACGACCCGCTGATGGATCCGGAGCGCAAGGCGTTCTACGAATACTACGCCGCGCTGATGGAGCCGTGGGACGGTCCCGCCGCGATCGCGTTCACCGATGGCCGCCAGATCGGCGCCACGTTGGACCGCAACGGTCTGCGTCCGGCGCGCTATGTCGTCACCGACGATGACTACGTGATCATGGCGTCGGAGGCCGGCGTGCTGCCGGTGCCGGAGGAAAAGATCAGCCCGCAAGTGGCGGCTGCAGCCCGGCAAGATGCTGCTCATCGACCTGGAAGAAGGCCGCATCATCGACGACGCGGAAATCAAGCAGAAGCTGGCGCGCGAGCACCCCTATGCCGAGTGGCTGAAGCAGACCCAGTTCAAGCTGGAAGACCTGCCGGAGAGCGAGGAACGCGGTCCCGCGCCGCTGCCGAACGACACCGAGGCGCTGCTGCATCACCAGCAGGCGTTCGGCTACACGCAGGAGGACATTCAGTTTTTCCTCGAGCCGATGGCCCGCGCCGGCGACGATCCCGTGGGCTCGATGGGCACCGACACGCCGCTGGCGGTGCTGTCCAACAAGCCCAAGCTGCTGTTCAACTACTTCAAGCAGAATTTTGCTCAGGTCACCAATCCGCCGATCGACCCGATCCGCGAGGAACTGGTGATGTCGCTGGTCTCCATCATCGGGCCGCGGCCGAACCTGCTGGGCCACCACGCCGGCAACTTCTACCGGCTGGAGGTGTCGCAGCCGATCCTGACCAACACCGACCTGGACAAGATCCGCGACGTCGACAACCTGGCCGGCGGCGCCTTCCGCACCCAGACGATCGACACCACCTGGCCGGCCAGCGAAGGCGCCGCCGGTATGCAGCCGGCGATCGAGCGCATCTGCCAGGAAGCCACCGAGGCGGTGCTGGCCGACTACACCATCCTGATCCTGTCGGACCGGGAGGTCGGTGCCGACCGCATCCCGATCCCCTCGCTGCTGGCCACCGCGTCGGTGCACAACCACCTGATCCGCCAGGGTCTGCGCATGAGCACCGGGATCGTCGTGGAAACCGGCGAGGCGCGGGAGGTGCATCATTTCTGCGTCCTGGCCGGCTACGGCGCCGAGGCGATCAATCCCTACCTGGCGTTCGAGACGCTGGAGCAGGTCCGCCTGCAGACCGGGCTGAACAAGACCGCCGCCGAGGCGCAGAAGAACTACCTCAAGGCGGTCGGCAAGGGCATCATGAAGGTGATGTCCAAGATGGGCATCTCGACCTATCAGTCCTATTGCGGCGCGCAGATCTTCGACGCGGTCGGGCTGTCCTCGGCGTTCGTCAACAAGTGCTTCACCGGCACGGCGACCTCGATCGAGGGTGTCGGGTTCATGGAGATCGCCGAGGAGGCGGTCAGCCGCCATCGCAACGCCTATGGGCAGAACCCGATCTACCGCGACATGCTGGATGTCGGCGGCGATTATGCATTCCGCCTGCGTGGCGAAGCGCATGCCTGGACGCCGGAGTCGGTGTCCTCGCTGCAGCACGCGGTGCGCGGCAACCTGCCGGCCGAGTTCCACGCATTCACTTCGACCATCAACGACCAGAGCGAGCGGCTGCTGACCATTCGCGGCCTGATGCAGTTCAAGTTCGCCCCAACCCCGGTTCCGCTCGAGGAGGTCGAGCCGGCGAAGGACATCGTCAAGCGATTCGCCACCGGCGCCATGAGCTTCGGCTCGATCTCGCGGGAGGCGCATACGACGCTGGCGATCGCGATGAACCGAATTGGCGGAAAGTCCAATACCGGTGAAGGCGGCGAGGAATCGGACCGCTACAAGAAGCTGCCGAACGGTGACTCGGAGCGGTCCGCGATCAAGCAGGTGGCGTCCGGCCGGTTCGGCGTGACGACAGAATATCTGGTCAACGCCGACGACCTCCAGATCAAGATGGCGCAGGGCGCCAAGCCGGGCGAGGGCGGCCAGCTGCCCGGCGACAAGGTCGACAAGAATATCGCTCGTGTCCGTCATTCGACACCCGGGGTGGGGCTGATCTCGCCGCCGCCGCATCACGACATCTACTCGATCGAGGACCTGGCGCAGCTTATCCACGACCTGAAGAATGCCAATTCGCGGGCGCGCATCTCGGTCAAGCTGGTCTCCGAGGTCGGCGTTGGAACGGTCGCGGCCGGTGTCTCCAAGGCGCGGGCGGATCATGTCACCATTGCCGGCTTCGAAGGCGGCACCGGCGCCAGCCCGTTGACCTCGCTGACCCATGCCGGCTCGCCGTGGGAAATCGGTCTGGCGGAAACGCAGCAGACCCTGGTGCTGAACGGGCTGCGCAGCCGCATCGCGGTGCAGGTCGATGGCGGTCTGCGCACCGGGCGGGACGTGGTGATCGGCGCCCTGCTGGGGGCGGACGAGTTCGGCTTCGCCACCGCGCCACTGATCGCCGCCGGCTGCATCATGATGCGCAAATGCCACCTGAACACCTGCCCGGTCGGCGTCGCCACGCAGGACCCGGTGCTGCGCAAGCGCTTCACCGGCACGCCCGAGCACGTCATCAACTTCTTTTTCTTCATTGCCGAAGAAGTCCGCCAGCTGATGGCTCAGCTCGGCTTTCGCACCTTCAACGAGATGGTTGGCCAGGTCGGCAAGCTGGATATGCGTCGCGCGGTGGAGCACTGGAAGGCGCACGGCGTCGATCTGAGCAAGGTGCTCTATCAGCCCGCGTTGAAGCCCGGCATCGGCATCTACCACAGCGAGGGGCAGGACCATCATCTGGACAAGGCGCTGGATCAGGTGCTGCTCAAGGAAGCCGCCACGGCCTTGGACTCGCAGACCCCGGTGCGAATCGAATGTCCGGTCCGCAACGTCAACCGCACCGTGGGCGCGATGCTGTCCGGTGAGGTCGCCCGCCGCTACGGCCATGCGGGGCTGCCGGAGGATACGATCTCGATCGCCCTCACCGGCACCGCCGGCCAGAGTTTCGGTGCGTTCCTGGCGCGCGGCGTGTCGCTGTACCTGACCGGCGACGCCAACGACTATGTCGGCAAGGGACTGTCCGGGGGCAGGGTGGTGGTGCGCCAGCCACCCCAGGCGAAGCGTGACCCGGCCGACAACATCATTGTCGGCAACACTGTGCTGTATGGCGCGATCGCCGGCGAAGCGTATTTCCAGGGCGTCGCCGGGGAGCGCTTCGCGGTGCGCAATTCGGGCGCCGTCGCGGTGGTCGAGGGTTGCGGCGACCATGGCTGCGAGTACATGACCGGCGGCGTCGTCGTGGTCCTCGGCGACACCGGCCGCAACTTTGCCGCCGGCATGTCAGGCGGCATCGCCTATGTCTATAACCCAAGCGGCCGGTTCGAGCTTCTGTGCAACATGGCCGGCGTGGAGCTGGAAAAGATTGGCATTGCCGAACTCGGCCTGGCCGACGCGCCGGGTCGGCCGCGGCAGCGTGCCGTCAGCGTCGAGGACAGCGGCATGGGCGATCCGTTGCGGTTCGATCCCGAACGCCTGCGGATCCTGGTGGAGCGGCATTTGCTGTTCACCGGCAGCACGCGAGCACGCGCGTTGCTGGAGGACTGGGACGGCGCGCTCGCCGACTTCGTGAAGGTCATGCCGCGCGACTACAAGCGTGCGCTGCTGGAACTTCGCGCCGAACAAAAGGCCTCCGCCACCGTCGCCGCTGAATAGTTCAAGTTTCGTTGATAATCACACGGCAGTCCGCCCCCAAGTGTCATCCCCGGCGCAGGCCCTACGGCATTCACACATCTCGGCAAGGCGCGCTTTGTGAGTTGGTTATGAGCCGAGCATTCCTCATCGGTCATGGCCCGGCTTATCGGGGCCACCGCCGCACCAAGTGCTTTGAAAGCTGGCCCGGACAAGCCGGACCATGACGGTGTGGGAGCCTTCTGTGCCCGGTCAAGCCGATGAAATGCGTGAATGCCGTAGGGCGAAGTCCGCCGAGGCCAAGCTTGTCCCCGTGAAGGCGCTACGGCATTCACACATCTCCGATTTGCTCAACGATTTCAAAGAGTTGATGGGTCGTTCCAGATATGTCGGCCATGTCGCGAGCGAAACACGAAGCAGTTGGTTTGCCTTGCCTTTCCGTTTCGATTCCAAGGACTATTGGGGCCTCGTGATGAGATGTGTGAATGCCGTAGCGTGAAGGCGGGGGCCCGGTGAGACTTAGGTGAGGTTAAACCGGCTTCGTAGTTTAAGCGAGCGCTTATCGGCAGAGGCCGAGGATGACAATGAGGGTATCGATGTGGCCATTCGGAGACCACCATGGGTAAGACCACCGGGTTCCTGGAAATCGAGCGGCACGATCGCGCCTACGAAAAGCCCGAGATCCGGGTCAAGAGCTTCACCGAGTTCGTCAAGCCGCTATCGGCCAAGGAACTGAACGATCAGGCCGCGCGCTGCATGGATTGCGGCATTCCATTCTGCCACAACGGCTGTCCGGTGAACAATCAGATCCCCGACTGGAATAATCTCGTCTATCGGGAGCAGTGGCAGCAGGCGGTGATCAACCTGCACTCCACCAACAATTTCCCGGAGTTCACCGGGCGGATCTGCCCGGCCCCGTGCGAGGCGGCCTGCACCCTCAACATCGACGACAACCCGGTGACCATCAAGACGATCGAGTGCGCCATCGTCGATCGCGGCTGGGAAGAAGGCTGGATCGCGCCGATGCCGCCTGCGCACAGGACCGGCAAGACGGTCGCCGTGGTCGGCTCGGGTCCCGCCGGCATGGCTTGCGCGCAGCAACTCGCCCGCGTCGGTCACGCGGTGACACTGATCGAGAAGCAGGACCGGATCGGCGGGCTGTTGCGCTACGGCATCCCCGACTTCAAGATGGAAAAGCACCTGATCGATCGCCGGATCGACCAGATGGCAGCCGAAGGGGTCGTGTTCCGCACCAACACCGAGGTCGGCCGCGACATCTCGGTGAACACCCTTCTGGACCAGTATCACGCCGTGGTGCTGACCGGCGGCGCCGAATGGCCGCGCAATCTCGATGTGACCGGGCGCGAACTGGACGGGATCCACTACGCAATGGATTTCCTGACCCAGCAGAACAAGCGCGATGCCGGCGACGATGAAGCGGTGGCGGCGCCCGATGGCACGATCAGTGCCAAGGGCAAGCATGTGGTCGTGATCGGCGGCGGCGATACCGGGTCCGACTGCATCGGCACCTCGGCGCGCCAGGGCGCCGCCTCGATCACCCAGATCGAGATCCTGCCGAAGCCGCCGGTCAAGGAGAACAAGGCAATGGTCTGGCCGAACTGGCCAACCAAGCTGCGCTCCTCGCATGCGCATGATGAAGGCGTCGAGCGGGACTGGTCGGTGCTGACAAAAAGCGCCATCGGCTCCAACGGTCACATCGAGGCGCTGGACTGCGTGCGCGTCGACTGGCAACGCACGCCGGACGGCCGGATGACGATGCAGGAAGTCCCCGGCAGCGAGTTCCGGATCAAGGCGGACCTCGTGCTGCTGGCGATGGGCTTTCTGGGCCCGCGGCGCGGTGACTTGCTGGAGCAGGCGGGCGTGGACCTGGACCCACGCGGCAACGTGCTGGCAAACACCGTGGAGTATCGCACTTCGCGCGACGGGCTGTTCGCCGCCGGGGATATGCGGCGCGGCCAGTCGCTGGTGGTCTGGGCGATCCGTGAAGGCCGCCAATGCGCCCGTGCAGTCGATCTGTTCCTGATGGGGACGAGCACGCTGCCCCGCTAGACCTTTCAGTTCCGATCTGTTGCCCTTAGCACATCGTTTCAATGAGACCGCTCTAGCTGGCGGATTCTGTGCTGAATGGTCCTGGCGACAAAGCGGATGTCCACGATCGGAGTTGCGTGGGATCGGCCGGTGGTTGCGGAGGCCAGCCGTGCGCCAAGCCATACGCCGTGGGACAGGCAAGAAAGCCAGATTCAAACACAGATTAACACGGATTAAGGGCACAGATTAACACAGATGCCGGATCGACCGCCGAGCGCCCAGGCCAAGCGCCGCTGCGGCTTCGGGCGGTGATGCGGGGCATCCGGCGCCGCCTTGTTTTCCCTCTAATCCGTGCCCTTAATCGGTGCCAATCTGTGTTTGGATCTGACTTTCTTCCAACACATTAACCGCATCTCAACCGGTCCCGCCGATCCTGCTCTCTCACGAAGCGAAGCGGCGATATGAAGTCAGCGTTCAGTCCCGACACGGATCTCACGTACCGCATTATCGGCTTGGCGATGCGCGTCCATCGCCACCTCGGCCCGGGATTGTTGCGAGTCCGCCTATCAGCGCTGCCTGTGTCATGAACTGTCCCAGGCGGCGATCCCATTCGAACCACAGGTCCGCCTGCCAATCCGCTACTACGACATCGAGATCGAAGCGGGCTATCAGGCGGATATCATCGTGCGCGGCGAAGTCGTTCTGGAGCTCAAGGCCGTGGAGCAGCTCACGACGCTGCATGAAGCCCAGTTGCTGACCTATCTTCGCATGAGTGGTTGCCGGACCGGCCTGCTGATCAACGTCAACAGCCTGTCGCTCACCGACGGCATCCGCCGCCGTGTTGTTTAGCGACAGCGACGAGATGGCGCTTCGGCCGGCGCAGGTCGGCGTGAGCGAAGCATCCTCTGATCGGCCGAGCAACTTCATCCGGTTGTCATTCTGATCGGCGCTGAACCGGGTACAAGCCCTGCAGTGGAAAAAACTGCATGGGAAGTTACATCGTGCTGCGACTGCAATGCTTTGGGTCGACACGGACCCGTCTATTGGCCGTAACGACCTTGCTTGCCGCGGTCATCATGGCGCCAGGCGCCAGAGCCGCCAACGCTCCGGACTGCCCGAACGACGGCGTCGTCCGCTTCGGCGTCGAGCCATTCGACACCTCCGCCAAGCTGGTGCCCATCTACGACCATATCGGCAAGCTGCTGGGCGAGAAGATCGGCTGCGAGGTGAAAATCTACGTCGCCACCAACTACAACGCCGAAATCGAGGCAATGCGCAACGGCAAGCTTGAGATCGGCGAGTTCGGCCCACTCGGCTACGTGCTGGCGCATCAGATCGCCAAGGCGCAGGCGGTCGCTGCATTCAGCAGCAAGGACGGCAAGCCCGACACCTACTGGGCCAGCCTGGTCACCTATCCGCAATCCGGCATCAAGACGGTCGGCGAGATCCGCGGCCATTCGTTCGCCTTTTCCGATCCGGCGTCGACCTCCGGCCACCTGTTCCCCGCCTATGGCCTGCGCAAGGCCGGTGTCGACCCCGACAAGGACATCAAGGCGCTCTTTGCCGGCAGCCACACCGCTTCGTATGAGGCACTCTACAACCACAAGGTCGATGCCGGCGAACTCAACAGCGAGCAGCTTGAATCGGCGACACAGCGCGGCCACTACAAGCCAGGCGACCTGGTCTTCCTGTGGAAGTCCGACCCGATCCCCACCGATCCGATCACGGTGCGCGGCGACCTGCCCGCCGGTTTCAAGCAGCGGGTGACCGAGGCACTGCAGACCCTCGATCTGAGCAGTCTGCCGGAAGCCGATCGCAAGATCATGGGCCTTGGCGGCATGCGTTTCGTGCCGCAGACCGATGCCGCGTATGACGGCATCCGCGATCTGGTCAAGACACTCAACATCGACCTCGAGAAACTGAGCTGACAGCATCTCCGCCCACGCCGGACATTCGGCTGTCCATACGTGGCCTCGGCATGCGCTACCCAAGCGGAACGCAGGCGCTTCATGCCATCGACCTGGACGTGCGGGCCGGTGAGCTGCTGGTCGTGCTTGGCGGCAACGGCTGCGGCAAGACGACGCTGTTGCGCTGCATCACCCGGGCCCTGACGCCCAGCAGCGGACAGATCTTGCTGAACGGCCGTGACCTCGCGAGCCTTGGCGGCGAGGCGCTCCGCCGCTCGCGCCTGGATCTGGCGATGATCTGGCAGCATGCCAGCCTGGTGCGCCGGCGCAGCGTGCTGGCGAACGTCGTCTGCGGCGCATTAGGGCGGCACCGGACGATTTGGACGAGCCTGGGCGGCCTACCGTCGGCGGAACTGCCCGCAGCGCATGACTGCCTCGCGGCCGTCGGGTTGGCGCATCTCGCGGCACAGCGGGCCGGCACCCTGTCGGGCGGCCAGGCGCAGCGTGTGGCGATTGCCCGTGCCCTGTTGCAGCGTCCCACCGCCGTATTGGCGGACGAACCGGTCGCCAGTCTCGATCCAGAGGCGGCACGCGAGATCATGCAATTGCTGCGTCGTCTTGCCCATGAAGACGGCCTGGCCGTGCTCTGTGTGCTGCACCAGATCGATCTCGCCTTCGCCTTTGCCGATCGCGTGGTCGGCATCCGGGCGGGAAAGATGGTCTTTGACCGCACGCCCGACCGGCTTTCCGGCGATGAGGTGCAGGGCCTCTATGCTGCACGGGCGGCATGAGCACGCGCCGCGCCGGCGTTGACCGCCGCGGGTCCGACGTTGAGCGGCGAGGCACCGGACCGGTGCCGTTGCCCACCCATGTAACGTCCGGTCACAGGGCGGTGCTGCCGGGTTGGGGTGGGCCAGCGGCGATCGCCTTACGCTCGGTCATTGTCGTGCTTGGGATGGGGATCGTGGTGCAGGCACTGATCGTTGTGCAAGCACGCCCGCAGGACCTGATCACCGGCTTCCACGGGATGGTCGACATCATCGCACGATCGATGCCGCCAGACTTCTCGTCGCTTCCCGATAACCTATGGCCGACACTGGAAACCATCGATATCGCCCTGTTTGGCACCATTGCGGGTATCATCCTGGCGGTGCCGCTGTCGGTGCTCGCCGCCGTCAACGTCACACCATCGCGATGGCTGTACTACCTCTCGCGCGGCATCATAGGCTTCACCCGCGCGGTGCCCGACCTGGTCTGGGCACTGTTGTTCGTCACCGCGGTCGGGCTTGGCCCATTTCCCGGCGGACTTGCGCTCGCGGTCCATTCAATCGGCATGCTCGGCCGGTTATTCGCCGAAACAATCGAAAACATGGACATGGCCCCAATCGACGCGCTGTCGCTGACCGGCGCCAACCGGATGCAGGTATTCACCCACGGCGTGATACCATCGGTTCTGCCGGCGCTGACCGGCATTGGTTTGTATCGCCTGGACGAAAACATCCGCTCTTCCTTGGTCCTCGGCTTCGTCGGTGCCGGCGGCATCGGCTTTCAACTGCTGACGGCAATGAACTTGTTCCAATATCGTCAGGTGTCAGTGCTGCTGATCATAATCTTTGTGATCGTCTTCGCCGCCGAACGCCTGTCGGCAATCTGCCGCGAGAGATTGGCGTGAAGGGATGCAGCCCTGCCACCTTATACCAGCGGCCCAAAGTCTTTACCTATCTGCTGATAGTTGAGGCCGCTGGTATAATACCAATCGCCGCGGATTAAGCCTCTCCGGGTGCTCACTGTCTGGAATCGGGAAAGCATGGCGCTTTGTTGCCGTGCGCGAGCAGTCCGTCCGGCGCGTCGCTGTAGACGAACTGAAGAAGCCCTGGCACGACATGACAATGGACCTCGAGCGCCAATCCGATGACCCGGTTGGACAGGTCCGGGTAGGACAGCATGTCCCCGCCTTCGTGCACCTTCGTGGTTCTTGGTGTTCTTCGTGGTAAAACCTTTCGAAAGAATAGACAGGCACGGGTTTTCCCGCGATGGCACGGCCACGCCACCCGGTCCGCGGCCTGGACGCACGGCCAGAGCGGCAGCCCCCAACGCAGGCATTTGGTTCGTCTACCGATCTTACCACGAAGAACACGAAGCACCACGAAGGTGCACGAAGACAGTCAATCCGCCATGGCCGGCGGCGTTACAGCCGCGTTTTGATTTGCCGGCCACGCAGTGGCTGCCTGGACTTCCTGCCCGACCACCCGGACCGCATCCGTTGCATCGGAACCCGTGACCGCGCAACGGTCCAATGTCCAGGGCGGCTGATATACGACATGCGAGGCCGGCTCGAGGCCGGCCAGAGCTGTGCCCCCGCCTGCACTGGGGCACGGCTAAACGGCAAAGCGTCTGGCCCTTTTGATCTTGGAAGCCGTGCAATGGCGCGGATGTGCAGGCGCCGTCTCGCTAAGTCCGGAACGGAAACTGTTCCGCTTGCTCCCACGGTCCGTCCCGGTAGCGCCAAAGCGCCAGCCCGGTTGCTGTGACCGCATAAGGCACAAACCGAGCCGACAAAGCACGATGCAGCGCCCGCGCATTCATCCGGCTCGACTTTATTTTGAATTGTCACATGCGGCTGCCAAGGTTGCCGATCTTGCGGGCTCAATCGAGCCGCCCAGCCACTTCGGAGCCGCTCGCGCAAGCGCCGCAGCGGTGCTGAACTCAAGTATGAACGCAACACCACGTCCAAGCAGGCGGAGGCCGCTGACCTCGACCCCGAACCGGCCGTTCGCTACCGCTTCCTGGGCAATCCCTTGCATGTCCAAATCGCTTGGCAGCGCGTGAAACAGCGTAACGTGCGCGCCGACGACCAGTCGGTCCGCTGGGAAATGGGCCGAACGCAAAGCATCGAACCCTGCCTGCGACGCCGCATCCAACGTCAACGTCAGGATGAACGGCGCCGCATCAACCGCCACGCCACTGTTCCGCTTACAGAGCAAGCCGCAGATAGGCGCCCAGTTCGCCAATGATGCCGCGGCGGAACGCCAGCACGCAGACCATGAAGATGACGCCCTGGGTCACCGTCACCCAGGCGCCGAACTGCGCCAGGTAGTTCTCCATCGAGGTCACCACCACCGCGCCCACAGCCGGGCCGAACACGGTGCCCAGGCCGCCCAGCAGCGTGGTCAGCACGACTTCGCCCGAGGTCGAGTAATGCACGTCGGTCAGCGTCGCGATGCCGAACACCAGCGCCTTGGTGCCGCCGGCCACGCCGGCGATCATGCACGACAGGACGAAGGCGATCAGCTTGTAGTCGTCGGTGCGATAGCCCAGCGAGGTCGCCCGCGGCTCGTTCTCCCGGATGCCTTTCAGCACCTGCCCGAACGGCGAGTGGATGATGCGGTGGACCAGCAGGAAGCCGCCGATGAACACCGCCGACGACCACCCAGTACATCGTCATGTCGTTGGACAGGTCGATGAAGCCGAACAGGTGGCCGCGCGGCACCTGCTGGATGCCGTCCTCGCCGCCGGTGAACGGCGCTTCCAGGCAGAAGAAATAGACCATCTGCGCCAGCGCCAGGGTGATCATGGCGAAGTAGATGCCGGAGCGGCGGATCGCCAGGAAGCCCAGCACCAGGCCCAGCACCGCGCCGGTCAGGCCGCCCAGGATGATGGCGATGACGGCGTCGACATGCCAGGCCTTCATCGTCCAGGCGGCGACGTAGCTGCCCATGCCGAAGAACGCCGCCTGCCCGAACGACAGCAGCCCGACATAGCCGATCATCAGGTTGAACGAGCAGGCGAACAGCGCCGCGCACAGCACCCGCATCAGGAACACCGGGTAAAGCACGAACGGGCAGACCACGATCAGCACGACCATCACCACGAAGGCGATGGACTGCGCGCGCGAAAATCCGAACATCTCAGGCGGCCCTTCCGAAAAGGCCGCGCGGCCTGACCAGCAACACGATCACCATCACCAGGAACACCACGGTGGCCGAGGCCTGCGGGTAGAACACCTTGGTCAGGCCCTCCACCACGCCCAGGCCGAAGCCGGTGATGATCGAGCCCAGGATCGAGCCCATGCCGCCGATCACCACGACGGCGAACACGGTGTTGATGAAGTTGGTCCCCATGTTGGGGTTCACCGAGTAGATCGGCGCCGCCAGCACGCCGGCGAACGCGGCCAGCGCAACGCCGCCGCCATAGGTCAGCGTGATCAGCCGCGGCACGTCGACGCCGAACGCCTGCACCATCGGGGCGTTCTCCGTCGCGGCCCGCAGCGTGGCGCCCAGCGAGGTCTTCTCGATGATCGCCCAGGTGGAGAGGCAGACCACCAGCGCGGCCAGCACCACCCAGCCGCGGTAGTTGGGCATGTACATGAAGCCCAGGTTGGTGGCGCCCTGCAGCACCTCCGGGATGCGGTACGGCAAGCCCGAACTGCCATAGGCGTTGCGGAACAGGCCCTCGATCACCAGCGCCAGGCCGAAGGTCAGCAGCAGGCCGTACAGGTGGTCCAGCTTGTACAGCCGGCTGATGATGGTCTTTTCCAGGATGATGCCGAAGATGCCGACCAGCAGCGGCGCCAGGATCAGCGCCGGGAAGTAGCCGATGCCGACATAGTTCAGCAGCATCCACGACGCGAAGGCGCCCATCATGAACAGCGCGCCATGCGCGAAGTTGATGATGTTGAGCATGCCGAAGATCACCGCGAGGCCCAGCGAGAGCATCGCGTAGAAGGCGCCGTTGATCAGCCCCAGCAGAAGCTGTCCGAACAACAGCGGGGCGGGAATGCCGAAGATCATGATCATGGATGTGTCCCGGCCACGCCGTTCCCCCGGTTTCTTGTTGGTTGGTCTTCAGGCCTTGATGAAGGGGCAGTGGCCTTCGGCCAGCGGGCGCCAGGCCTCGTCGCCCGGGGTCGTCGCCAGCAGCTTGTAGTAGTCCCACGGGCCCTTGCTTTCCGCCGGCGTCTTCACCTCGAACAGGTAGGCCGGGACCAGGTTGCGGCCGTCCTCGCGGATCTTGCTCTTGCCGAAGCAGTCATCCTCGACCGGCATCGCCTTCATCCGGTTGACGGTGGCGACGCCGTCCTTCTTCGCTTCCGCCGCGCCCATGTCGGCGACCGTCTTCAGGTAGTGCAGCGTGGCCGAGTAGCAGCCGGCGTGGATCATGTTGGGATAGTTGTTCGGCGTCTTCGGCAGCACCCGCTTGGTGAAGGCGCGGGTGCCGTCGTTCAGGTCCCAGTAGAAGCTTTCCGTCAGGTTCAGCCCGCCGGCGGTCGTCCAGGCCCAGCGCGTGCACGTCGGTGATGAACATCAGCAGCGCGGCGAGCTTCATCGAGTTGTTCAGGCCGAACTCATGCGCCTGCTTGATCGAGTTCACCGTGTCGCCGCCGGCGTTGCACAGCCCCAGCACCTTGGCGCCGCTGGACTGCGCCTGCACCAGGAACGAGGAGAAGTCGGTGGTGCCGGGGAACGGATACAGCGCCGAGCCCAGCACCTTGCCGCCGGCCGCCTTCACCAGCGCCGATGGTGTCGGCCTGCAACTGCTTGCCGAAGGCGTAGTCGGCGGTGAGGAAGTACCAGGAATCGCCGCCCGCCTTCACCATCGCGCCGCCGGTCGATTTCGACAGCATATAGGTGTCGTAGCACCAATGGATGAAGTTCGGAGAGCACTGCGCACCGGTCAGTTCCGACGACGCCGCGCCGAGTTCAGGTAGACCTTGTTCTTCTCCCGCACCACCGACTGCACGCGCCAGCGCGACGGATGATGTCGGGACATCCAGCAGCATATCGACGCCGTCCCGGTCGAACCACTGGCGCGCGATCGAGACGGCGAGGTCCGGCTTGTTCTGGTGATCGGCCGATGATGACCTCGACATTCATGCCCTTGGCGGAGACGCCGAAATCCTCCAGCGCCTGCTTGGCGCAGATGACGGAGGTAATGCCGCCGGTATTGGTATAGGGGCCGGACTGGTCGTTCAGCACGCCGATCTTGATCGGCGCCGCCTTGCCTGTCGGTGTCTGGGCGAGCGCACTTCGCAGCAGCGGGGCGGTCAGCGGCAGGCCGGCGGCGGCCTTGAGTGCGGAACGACGTGTCAGCGTCATCGGTGATTCCTCCATGCTTAGCAGGTAACAGCCGTCGTTGTCCAGCGGGCGCGGCGCGTGATCGGCCAGCCATGTCGCGCGTCGGCTTGCCACGCGCGGATACCTGCGTGCAGCGTGATCGGCCGCGAGCTGGCCAGCTGATCTGGACCTGCGGCGGATACTCAGACACCAAGATACTCGTGCAGCTTGTCCATGCTGGCTTCGAGCTGATGGTTCGGGATCATGTCGACGATCTTGCCGTGCTCCATGACGTAGTGGCGGTCGGCCACGGTCGCGGCGAAACGGAAGTTCTGCTCCACCAGCAGCACGGTGAAGCCGCGGTTCTTGATCTCGCGAATGGTGCGGCCGATCTGCTGCACGATGACCGGGGCGAGGCCTTCGGTCGGTTCGTCCAGCAGCAGCATCTTGGCGCCGGTGCGCAGGATGCGGGCGATCGCCAGCATCTGCTGCTCGCCGCCGGACAGGCGCGTGCCGTGCGCGGTGCGGGCGCGCTCCTTCAGGTTGGGGAACAGCGTGTAGATCGTCGGAACGATCCAGCCCGCCGGGGGCGACGATCGGCGGCAGCATCAGGTTTTCCGTGACCGAAAGAGAGCCGAAGATGCCGCGTTCCTCCGGGCAGATGGCGATGCCGGCGCGGGCGATCTGGTTCGGCATCGTCCGACCATCTCGGCGCCGCGGAACTTCACCCTGCCTTCGCGCCGCGGCACCAGGCCCATGATGGATTTCATCGTGGTGGTCTTGCCGGCGCCGTTGCGGCCCAGCAGCGTGACGACCTCGCCCTCGCGGACCTCGAAATCGACGCCATGCAGGATGTGGCTTTCGCCGTACCAGGCGTTCAGGCCGCTGATCTCAAGCATGCGAGCGCCGCTAAGGAACACGGCGAACCAGCCGTGTCGGGCTTCAAGCCGTCAGGCATGGGCGGTCCCCAGGTAGGCGGTGATCACATCGGGGTTCTTGGATACCGTCGCGTAGTCGCCCTCGGCCAGCACCTGGCCGCGGGTCAGCACGGTGATCCGGTCGCACAGGCCTTCCACGACGGACAGGTTGTGCTCGACCATCAGGATGGTGCGGCCTTGGCGGATGCGGGCGATCAGTTGCACGATGCGGTCGACGTCGCCATGCGCCATGCCGGCGGTGGGTTCGTCCAGCAGCATCATCTCGGGCTCCAGCGCCAGGGTGGTGGCGATCTCCAGCGCGCGCTTCAGGCCATAGGGCAGATCGGTGACGACGGTTTCGGCGAAGCCCGACAGCCCGACGTCGAACAGCAGTTCGCGCGCGCGGTCGTCGTAGACCTGCAGCGCCGCTTCCGAGCGCCAGAAATCGAAGCTGGCGCCGCGGCTGCGCTGCAGCGCGAGCCGCACATTCTCCAGCGCCGTCAGATGCGGGAACACCGCCGAGATCTGGAAGCTGCGCACCAGCCCCAGCCGCGCAACCATGGCCGGCTTCATCCCGGTGATGTCGCGGCCGTTGAAGTTGATCTTGCCGCGGGTCGGCGGCAGGAACGAGGTCAGCAGGTTGAAGCAGGTGGTCTTGCCGGCGCCGTTGGGGCCGATCAGGGCGTGGATGGTGCCTCGCGTCAACGCGCAACGCAACCCCGTCGACGGCGACGAAGCCGCCGAACTCGCGCGTCAGTCCTTCTGTCTCCAGGATGGTGTCGGTCACCCCCGGCCGTCTCCCCCATAGAAAAAGTGCAAGTATCGCAGGCCTTTTGCATATACTTGGCGCTGGTGCAAGGCCGTCTCTCCGCTCCGATCGTCCAGTCAATTCACCAGCCTGCGATCGTCTTGCTTTGTTGACTGTCTTTGCCGGAGCCGTGGCTTTGCACGGAACTGCGAATGGAACGGCTACTTGAAATGTCATCGGGCGGATGGTCACGGTCGCGTCATAAAAATTCATCGTGACAGACGCGAGACCCGCCCGGACTGCGCGGCGGCCAGCCGTGTTGCGGCTGTCCGAAGCAGGAAGGCGATTGGCCAGTCGGCGATCGACTGGCGAGCGATCATGCGATGCGAAAGTTCCTGCAGCGCCGCCGTTTCCGCCTGCCAATCGCGATTGCGGCCACTGCCTGGCTGGCCGGCTGCGATCTGGGCCCGGACTACCGACGCCCGGCGCTGGACCTGCCGCGCAGCCTACCGGGCGACCCCGCAGAGCGCCGCGGCCGCATGGCCGTCGGCGGACTGGTGGCGGGCTTCCACTCGGCGGAGCTGAACGCACTGATCCAGCAGGCGAGGACGGCAAACTTCGACATCGCGGCGGCGATCGCCCGGGTGCGTCAGGCGGATGCGCAGGTGCGCATCGCCGGTGCGCCGCTGCTGCCCGACATCACCGGCAACCGCCGACGCGAGCTGGCAGCATACGGCCTGGGCACCGGCAGCAGCAGCGCAGGCCGCGCGTCGCGCCGGCAACGCCAGTATCGACTTCCACAGCTACAGCGCCGGCCTGAACGTCAGCTACGAACTGGATTTCTGGGGCCGCAACCGCGCCACCCGGCCGTCCGCGGTGGCCTCCGCCATGTTCAGCCGCTTCGACCAGCAGACCGTGGCGCTGACCGTGGTCACCAACGTCGCCAATACCTGGTTCACCGCGCTGGCGTTCGCCGACCGGCTCGCCGTGGCACGCGGCAACCTGGCAGCGGCGGAACAGACCCTGGCGGTGATCCGCGGCCGCTTCGACGCCGGCACCGCCAGCGCGCTCGACATCGCGCAGCAGGAGGCCCTGGTCGCCGGCGAACGGGCCAACATCCCCAGCCTGACCAACCAGATGGAGCAGCAGGTCATCGCCCTCGGCATCCTGACCGGTCAGCCGCCGGAGCGGATCGTCGGTGCGGCCGGATACGCTGACCAGACTGGCGCTGCCGCCAGTCGCCTCCGGTCTGCCGTCGGAACTGCTGACCCGTCGCCCCGACATCGCCTCGGCCGAGGCGCAATTGGTGGCGCAGAACTTCAGCATCGCCGTCGCCCGCGCGGCGTTCTTTCCCAGCCTCACGCTGACCGGAAACGCCGGATACCAGGCGCCGGCTCTGAACCAGTTGCTGACACCGGGCGGCGCGCTGGCTGCCTTGACCCAGGGGCTGACGCTGCCGATCTTCGACGGCGGCGCCTTGCGCGGCCAGCTGGAGCAGGCCAAGGGCCGCTACGACGAGTTGCTGGCGGATTATCGCAAGGCCGTCGTGCAGGCGTTCACCGATGTGGACACCGCGCTCACCGCCTGGCGCTACACCACCGAGCAGGAAGCGCTTCAGGTCGTCGCGGTGCAGGCAGCCCAGCGCGCCGCCGACATCGCCCGGGCGCAGATGGCAGCGGGCACGGTGGATATCACCACGGTGCTGACCACCGAGACGACGCTGTTTTCCGACCAGGACATACTGGTGCAGGTCCGACTGGCACGTGTGCAGGCGCTGCTAAATCTGTACAAGGCGCTGGGCGGCGGTTGGGTTGCGTCGGATCGCTCCCGTCGTCGAACAGTTCCCCGGGTTGCGACCGGGTGTGCTTCCCGGCGGGGTTGCGCTGCCGGTGGGGGGAAACCTCCGATGATCCGATGTGGGAACGGCGACCGTCGCGAAACCGCCGGATCGAGGGTCGAACTTGCTCCTGCATTCCAGGTGAGGCCCTAATCGGTCTACCGGATGAACGCCTGCCGGAAGTGATTTGACGGCCTGGTTCACTCGACCACATCCACCAATGAAAACAGGTCGTCTGCATGGATGCCTTGACCCGGGAACCGGATACCAGAGACCCTGCACGGCCGCGCGGGCGGTCCCGCCTGCGTGGCTGGGGCGCCACCGCGCTGTGCCTGCTGGTGGCGGCGGCGATCGGCTACGCGATCTGGTTCTTCCCCGCCGGACCCGGAACCACCGACAAGAAACGCGACGCCGGCCAGCCGATCCCGGTGCTGACCGCGGTTGCGTCGAACAGGGATATGCCGATCTACCTGGATGGCCTGGGGACGGTGCAGGCGTTCTACACCGTCACCATCAAGGCCATGGTCGACGGCCCGCTGCTCTCGGTGAATGTCAAGGAAGGCCAGGACGTCCACAAGGGCGACGTGCTGGCGCAAATCGACCCGCGCACCTACCAGGCGGCGCTGGACAGCGCGGTCGCCAAGAAGGCACAGGACGAGGCGCAACTCGCGAATGCGCGTCTCGATCTGGCCCGCTACCAGAAGCTGGTGACCAACAACTATGCCTCGGCGCAGCAGGCCGACACGGCGAAGGCGCAGGTGGCGCAGTTCCAGGCCCTGGTGCAGCAGGACCAGGCGCAGATCGACACCGCGCGCACCCAGCTCAGCTACACCACGATCACCGCGCCGATCGACGGGCGCAGCGGGATCAGGCAGGTCGATCCAGGCAACATCGTCCACGCCATCGATGCGACGGGCCTGGTGATGATCACCCAGTTGCAGCCGATCTCGGTGCTGTTCACCCTGCCGCAGCAGGCGCTGCCGGCGGTGGCGGCGGCGATGGCCAGCGGGCCGGCGCTCGGTGCTGGCCCTGTCGCAGGATCCAGCGGCGGCGCCGCGTCACAACCGCTGGACACCGGCACCCTGACGGTGCTGGACAACCAGGTCGATCCCACCACCGGCACGATCAAGCTGAAGGCCGCGTTTCCCAATCACGCAGTATCGGCTGTGGCCCGGCGGCTTCGTTCGCGTCCGGCTGCAGACCGAGGTGCGCCGGGATGCCGTGGTCGTCCCGCCGGCGGCGATCCAGCGCGGCCCCCGCGGCCCTTATGTCTTCGTCCTGCGCGATGGCGATACCGCCAGGCGTCAAACCGTCAAGGTCGGCTTTGAAGACGAGCAGGCCTCGATCGTCGCCGACGGCCTGAAGGCCGGGGACAAGGTGGTGGTGGACGGCGCCTCCCGGCTGTCGGAAGGCAGCAAAGTCAGCGCGGCACCAGCCGACACCCAACCTCAATCGGATGCCGATCAGCCGACCGCGCCGGGCACAAGGCGAAGCCGCCAGGGAGCGCCGATTAGCGTGCGGGCGGAGCGGAGCAAGAGCGGGGCGCTGCCCCGGACCCCGCCAAGGGGCGTGGCCCCTTGGAACCCATTTCTTTAAGGGGGTTGGGTGAAGAGGGGGCAACGCGGGTGTTGCTACGGCGGCTTTGCCCCCTCTTCACCCAAACCCCCCAATGGATCGGGATCAAAGGGGCCACGGCCCCTTTGCGGGGTCCAGGGCAGCGCCCTGGCCTTACCTTTCTTCTCCCAGACGCTCATCAGCCCCCCATGAGCATCTCCGCGCCGTTCATCGCGCGGCCGATTGCCACCTGGCTGCTGGCGGTCGGCATTCTGCTGGCTGGATTGCTGGGGTATCGCGCGCTGCCGGTCTAGTGCCCTGCCGGAGGTGGACTTTCCCACCATCCAGGTGGTCACGCAGCTTCCCGGCGCCGGACCCGAAACCACCGAGACGCTGATCACCGCCTCGCTCGAGCGCCAGTTCGGGCAAATCCCCGGCCTGCTGATGATGACCTCGCAGAGCGCCGAGGGCACCAGCCAGATCACCCTGACGTTCGCGCTGAACCGGTCGATGGATTCGGCGTCGCAGGATGTCCAGGCGGCGATCAACGCCGCCGCCGGAACGCTGCCGCCCAACCTGCCGTATCCGCCGACCTACTCGAAGGTCAACCCGGCCGACGCGCCGATCCTGACCCTGGCCCTGACCTCGCGAGGGGCTGCCGATCGACGTGGTCAGCGACGCCGCCGACACGCTGTTGCAGCCGAAACTGTCCGAGATCGATGGCGTCGGCCGCGTCACCGTGCAGGGCGGCCTGCGTCCCGCCGTTCGCGTGCGGATCGATCCGGCTCGCCTCGCCGCCTACGGACTGGGGATGGAGGATGTCCGCACCGCGGTCGCCGCCGCCAACACGAACGGTGCCAAAGGCGGCTTCGACGGACCGCGTCTGGCATTCTCGCTGGCGGCCAACGACCAGCTGGTCAATGCCGCCGCCTACCAGGACCTGGTGATCGCCTGGCGCAACGGCGCGCCGGTGCGGCTCTCCGCCGTCGGCAGCGTGGTCAGCGGGGTGGAGAACAACCGCGTCTCGGCTGCCTACAACGGCACGCCCGCGGTGGTGCTGGATATCCAGCGCCAGCCCGGGGCCAATATCGTGCAGACGGTGGCGGCCATCAAACAAGCGCTGCCGCTGCTGCAGCGGGCGATGCCGTCGGGGATCAGGCTGGCCGTGGTGACCGACCGGACCGAGACCATCCGCGCCTCGGTCGCCGACGTGCAGTACACGCTGGTGATGTCGGTGGTGCTGGTGGTGCTGGTGATCTTCGTGTTCCTGCGCAGCCTGCGCGCGACCTTCATTCCCGCCATCGCGCTGCCGCTGTCGCTGATCGGCACCTTCGGCATCATGCAGATGCTGGGCTTCGGCCTGGACAATCTCTCGCTGATGGCGCTGACCGTCGCCACCGGCTTCGTCGTCGACGATGCCATCGTCATGATCGAGAACGTCGTGCGCTTCATCGAGCAAGGCGTCCGCCCGCTGGAGGCCGCCTTCCGCGGCGCGGCGCAGATCGGCTTCACCATCGTGTCGTTGACCGTATCGCTGATCGCGGTGTTCATCCCGCTGCTGTTCATGACCGGCGTCGTCGGGCGCCTGTTCAAGGAATTCTCCGTCACCCTGTCGGTCTCGGTGGTGGTCTCCGCCATCGTCTCGCTGACCTTGACGCCGATGATGTGCGGGCGGCTGCTGCGGCCGGCAAGTGAACAAAAGCCTGGCCTGGTCGCACGCTGGAGCGAGCAGGGGTTCGACCGGTTGCTGACCGGCTATCGCCGCACCCTGGACTGGACCTTCGGACACCAGCGCTTCGTTCTGCTGATCGGCGCGGCAACCCTGGTCGGCACCATCGCGCTGTATGCCGTCATGCCGAAAGGCTTCCTGCCACGGCAGGATACCGGTGTGCTGGTGGCGGTGACCGAGGCGGCACAGAGCGTCTCGATCCCCAAGCTGATCGCGCTGCAGACCCGCATGGCCGAGGCGATCCGGCAGGATCCGGCGGTGACCGGCGTGGTGTCGTTCGTCGGCGCCGGAACGATCAACACGACGCCGAACACCGGGCGGCTGACGATCGCCCTGAAGCCGCTGCGCGAGCGCGATCCGGTGGCCGTGGTCACCGCCCGCATCCAGGCCGCGATCGACGGCATTCCCGGCATCACCGCGTTCTTCCAGCCGGTGCAGGACATCCAGATCGGCACACGGCTGAGCCGCACCCAGTTCCAGTACACCCTGATGGACACGGACGCGCTGGAACTCGCCACCTGGGCGCCACGGCTGCAGCAGAAACTGGCCAGCCTGCCGGCCTTGCGCAACGTCGCCACCGATCAGCAGGATGCGGGTTTCCGGACCTTCATCACCGTCGATCGCGACGCGGCGATGCGGCTCGGCGTGTCGATGCAGGCGGTCCAGGACACGCTCTACGACTGGTTCGGCCAGCGACAGATTTCGACCATTTTCGGCCAGGCGAACCAGTACCGCGTCGTGCTGGAAGCCGATCCGCTCTGGCAGGCCGACCCCGACAGCCTGCGCCTGCTGCGCGTCCCGGGGCTGAACGACGCCCAGGTGCCGCTGTCGGCCATCGCCCGGATCGACCGGGTCACCGCGCCGCTGGTGATCACGCATCAGGAGCAGTTTCCCGCCGTCACCTTGAGTTTCGACCTGGCAGACGGCTATTCCCTCGGCCAGGCCGTCGACGCCGTCGCACGCGCCGAAAAGGCCATCGGCCTGCCCGGCACGATCAGTGGCAGCTATTCCGGCGACGCGGCGGAGTTTCAATCGTCGCTCGCCGCCGAACCGTGGCTGATCCTGGCGGCGGTCGTGGTGATCTACATCGTGCTGGGGGTGCTGTACGAAAGCTGGATCCATCCGCTGACGATCCTGTCCACCTTGCCGTCGGCCGGCATCGGCGCATTGCTGGCGCTGATGGTGTGCGGCCTGGATCTTTCGCTGGTGGCGCTGGTCGGGATCGTCCTGCTGATGGGCATCGTCAAGAAGAACGCCATCATGATGGTGGATTTCGCCATCGACGCGGAGCGAGCGCGCGGCCTGACGCCCGCGGGAAGCCATGCGTCAGGCCTGCCTGCTGCGCTTCCGCCCGATCATGATGACGACGATGGCGGCACTGCTCGGCGCGCTGCCGCTGGTGCTGGAACGCGGCGCCGGATCGGAACTGCGCTTTCCGCTGGGCGTGACCATCGTCGGCGGCCTGCTGCTGTCGCAGTTTCTGACACTCTACACGACGCCGGCGATCTACCTTGGCTTTGAGCGCCTGCGCCGGCGGCTGGCCGGGCCTGGTTCAGCCGAACCGGTGCCGGCGGAATGAACCGATGACCATCCTGCCCGCCGCTCGCGTCCAGGCTCAGCTTGCCGCGAGTCGTCAGTTCGCCCAGCGCGCGATCCACCTTCGTCCGGCCGCTGGGCCGGCCCCTGCGGCGGATTCAACGCGTCCGATACGCTCTGCCCGGCATTATCCAGGCTTTTGCCGGCTTTTTCGGCTGGGCCCTCCTGATGACAGGCGGACAGACCCGCCAGCAGCAGGGCACATGCGGCGACGAACAAAGATTTACGCATCAAGACCTCATTCAGGACGTGAACTGGCGTAACGAAGCAGCCCGCCCACGGTTGCATCGGACTGCAACGTCGACGCCTGCCCCCGCCGCTCGGCCCCGTTCTCCTGTGGGCCTGACGGATGGGCTTCTCCGCTCCTTTCATCGCCCGCCCGGTGGCCACCATCCTGCTCTCGATCGGGCTCATGCTCGCCGGGCCTGGTCGCCTACCGCTTCCTGCCGGTTGCCGCCCTGCCCAGCGTCGACATCCCCACTATCGTCGTGTTTGCCGCGCGTCCCGGGGCCGATCCGGAAACCATGGCCAATTCGATCGCCGCGCCGCTCGAGCGACGACTGGGCGAAATCGCCGGCGTCAGCGAGATCACCTCCACCTCCTCGACCGGCAACACCTCGATCATCATCCAGTTCGACATCGACCGCGACATCAACGGCGCCGCGCACGATGTCCAGGCGGCGATCAATGCCGCCACCACGGATTTGCCGCCCGACCTGCCGACACGGCCGTACTATCGGAAATTCAACCCGGCGGACCAGCCGATCCTGCGCATCGCGCTGTCGTCCGACACGCTGTCGACAGCGCAGATCTACGATGCGGCGGACACCGTCCTGGCGCAGCGCCTTCGCAGGTTCCGGGCGTGTCGCAGGTAACCGTGAACGGAGTCGGAGAAGCCGGCGGTGCGGATCAGGCTCGATCCGATGCGGCTGGCGGCGGCGGGCTTGTCGGCGCAGGACGTCTACACCGCGATACGCGGCGCCAATGTGCTGCAGCCAGTGGGCGGTTTGCAGGGCAGGGACAGCGCCAACTCGATCGGCATCAACGGCCAGATGTCGCAGGCGGCGCAATACGCACCGCTGGTGATCAAGGCCAGCAACGGCGTGATCCTGCGCCTGTCCGATGTCGCCAGCGTGGTGAACGCCACGACGAACACCCGTCTCGCCGCCTGGGATGGCAAGCAGCCGGCGATCCTGCTGGCGATCAGCAAGTCAGTCGGGCGCCAACGCGATCGAAACCGCCGATCGCATCCGCGCCCTGCTGCCGCTGCTGCAAAAGCTGGATGCCGCCGGACATCCAGGTCTCCGTCATGCAGGACCGCACGACGACGATCCGTGCCAGCATCGACGACGTGCAGTTCACCCTGGCTGATCACCATCGTCCTGGTGCTGATGGTGGTGCTGGTGTTCATGCGCCGGCTGGTGCCGACGCGTGGCCGCGGCGGTGACGGTGCCGCTATCGATCTGCGGGACGCTCGCCGGCATGTGGTTCATGGGCTACTCGATCGACAATTTTTCCCTCATGGCGCTGACCGTCTCGGTCGGCTTCGTCGTCGACGACGCGATCGTCATGATCGAGAACATCGTCCGCCACATCGACCGCGGCGACCCACCGCTGCAGGCCGCGCTGATCGGCGCCCGGCAGATCGGCTTCACCGTCATGTCGATCAGCATCTCGCTCGTCGCCGTGTTCATCCCGCTGATCTTCATGGGCGGCATCCTGGGCCGGTTGTTCCATGAGTTCGCCATGACCCTGACGATGGCGATCGCGGTCTCGGCCGTGGTCTCGCTGTCGCTGACGCCGATGATCTGCGGGCGCTACATGCGGGCTGCCAGCCTGACGCCGGCGCGCGGCGCATTCTGGAGCGCTGTCGACCGCGGCGATCGGCCGAGTGCTCACTGGTGTTGAACGCGGTCTATGCGCGTACCCTGGATTGGGCGCTGGCGCATCGGGTGTTCATGCTGCTGGTCACCCTGCTGACCATCGTGCTGACGATACGAATGTATGGACTGGTGCCGAAGGGCTTCATGCCGGAGCAGGATATCGGCATCATCATGGGCAACACCGTCGCCGATACCGACGTGTCATTCCAGACCATGGTGGTCCGCCAGCGCCAGGTGGTGGACGTGCTGCTGAGCCGACCCGGCGATCGAAGCGTCTCCTCCTACGTCGGCGTGGGCGCGGGCTGGGACACGCATCAATCGTGGCTGGATCTGACGATCAGCCTGAAGCCGCGGAGCCAGCGTGGCGTGTCGTCGGACGCAGGTGATCAACCGCCTGCGCGACAAGCTGGCGCGGGTCGACGGCATTCAGACCTTCCTGTTCTCGGCTCAGGAGCTGCGCGGCGGCGGCCGGCAGGGCGGTTCGAACTACCAGTACGCGCTGATCACCCACGATCTGGCGGCGATGCGCACTTGGGCGCTGGCGCTGGAGGAAAAGCTGCGGCAGACGCCGGGGATCGTCGACGTCACCTCCGACCAGGACCAGGCCGGCCCGCAGGTCAACCTGGTGATCGACCGTGACGCCGCCGCCAGGCTCGGCGTGCAGACAACGGACATCGACAACGCGCTGAACAATGCCTACGCGCAACGGCAGGTTTCGACCATCTATGCCCAGCGCAACCAGTACAAGGTCGTGCTGGAGGTGGATCCCAGGCTTCAGGTGGATCCCGTCATTGCTGGATCGCCTGTATGTCGGCGCCGCCGGCAAGCGCGCAGATCCCGCTCTCCGCGGTGGCGCGGTTCGAGCGCGGGTCGGCGCCGCTGGCGGTTCGCCACCAGGGTCAGTTCCCCGCCGCGACGATCAGCTTCAACCTGGCTCCCGGCATGGCTCTCGGCACCGCCGAGAGCCGCGGTTCAGAGCGGCATCCGCGGCATTGCGCATGCCCGACGACGTGCACACCGAATTCGCCGGCAATGCCAAATTCCTGCAGCAGTCGCTGGCGACGCAGCCGCTGCTGATCGCCGCGGCGTTGCTGTCCATCTACATCGTGCTGGGCGTGCTGTATGAAAGCCTGCTGCATCCCCTGACGATCATCTCCACCCTGCCATCGGCCGGATTGGGCGCGCTGCTGGCGCTTTGGCTGACCGGCACCGAGCTTTCGATCATGGGGATCATCGGCATCATCCTGCTGATGGGGATCGTCAAGAAGAACGCCATCATGATGGTGGATTTCGCGCTGGAGGCGGAGCGTCAGCGCGGCCTGTCGCCATTCGAAGCGATCCATGCCGCCTGCCTGGAACGGTTCCGTCCGATCACCATGACAACCTTGGCGGCCCTGTTCGGCGCGATGCCGCTGGCGCTGGCATTCGGCACCGGGTCGGAACTGCGCCGGCCGCTCGGGATCTCCATCGTTGGCGGACTGATCGTGTCGCAGATGCTGACGCTGTATACCACGCCGGTGGTCTATCTGGCGCTGGAGCGTCTGGCCGGACGGCGCGCCGCCATCGTCAGCCATCGCCTGCCGAATAGCCTGCGGTTGCTCCGATTGAGCACAGTGACACGCTCGAACATTTGCTCACCTAAGTCAGCAGAAACACCAGGTAGCCAACGCTCACCCAAAATGCCACGGCGATGACGAGGGCATGCAGAACGCCCTGGATGACCGGCGCCGAGTGGCCGGCCGACGTAGCCGCGACGGTGCTGCGGTGAGCCAAAATGTGCGACTGAGATTCGCTGCTGCTCATCGACAAAATCCTTTTGTGCCCTTTGATCGATAATGGCGCTGTAAGCGCACGACAAGTTGAATCATCCTAGGTAGCGCAGCAGATGCGCTCGACAACCCAATTCATACACTTCGTGCAACTAAAGAGCGAAATGAATAGCGTCACCTATATAGTTTGATATCGTATCTAATAACTATAAGATTTCCGCTTTATCAGTCTGTTATGGCTTGTACATCATCTAGCATTGAAAGCCGCTCAATTGACCTGCTACAGAACGCGCTGCCTCGGAACATTCTTGTTGCGGTCCCTCCCGCTTTTCGGGCACATAATCACAAACACGTGAGTTTGGCGCCCTGATGCCGGGCTGTCGCGAGGGAGGTTTCTGTGCAGTTACGCCGACTGTCGGTGAGAATGCCAACGGGACTATCGTTTGACGTGCCCGACCTTGTGTTGGCTCGGGCCTGGGCGGATTTCCACGAATTACGCATGGAAATGGAACTGGATTGCTCCGCCGAGGGAGACGAATACGAAGAGATGATAGGCCTCTTCGAACGATTAACCGGTTTCCGCCGCTGGTCGGTATGGCGGTCCTGCGATGGCATCGTGGCACAGCCAATGGTAGGGCGGCCGATGATGTTTGACTCGGTCGCGGAAGCCTTGGAGACGCTGATCCCGGCCCGCGACTGAGCTCCGCCTACAAAGCTATGGTGAGTAAGCTGGCATAGGTTTCCAGAACCGGAGCCGAGCGGCCGTGAGCACCGGAAGCGCGGAAAGTCGCGTCAGATGGCCGCCAGAGTAGCATTATCAAGCGCGCACTAAGTCTCGTTCGGCCGCCTCGTCGGTGCGGTTGCAGGGTCGGCGATGCCCCATAGCACGGACCTCAATACTCCTCGCCGGCTGGGTCGTCAGGCGCTGCGGCTTGACGACGGCGGTCGGCGGGAGCACCGCGGCTGTCCAGGTTAAGCGCCGTGTTGATCAGGGCGAGATGTGAAAAAGCTTGCGGGAAATTGCCCAACTGGCGCCGACCGGCCGGATCATACTCCTCGGCCAGCAGGCCGACATCGTTACACAATCCCAGCAGCGGCTCGAACATCTCGCGCGCCTCCTGGTGCCGTCCTTGCAGCGCAAGATTATCCACGTACCAGAAGCTGCACGCCAGGAAGACGCCCTCACTGGCCGGTCAGCCCGTCGGCGGTTTCGTCGGTGTGATAGCGGCGGATCAGCCCGTCCACCATCAGGTCGCGGCCGATCGCCCGACGGTGCGACGGATCCGCGGGTCCTCGGGCGGCAGGAAGCCAACCAGCGGCAGCAGCAACAGGCTGGCATCCAGCGTCTCGCCGCCGAAATACTGCACGAAACTGTCGCGCTCGGTGTTGAAGCCATCGCTGGCAGACGGTCTCATGAATGTGCGTGCGCAGCGCGCGCCAGCGCTCCAGCGGTGCGGGCAGCTTGAAGGCCTCGGCGCCGCGGATCGCGCGATCCACCGCCACCCAGACCATCACCTTGGAGAAGGTGAAATTCTGCGCCCCGCCCCGCACCTCCCAGATGCTTTCGTCCGGCTGCTGCCAGATCTCCTCGAGATGCGTCATCAGCGCGCGTTGCAGACTCCAGCTCGCCGACGGCCGCACCAGCCCCAGCGCCGTCTCCTGATACAGCGCGTCGATCAGCTCCCCATAAACATCCAGTTGGAGTTGCGTGCTGGCGGCATTGCCGACCCGCACCGGGCTGGCGCCTTGGTAGCCGGACAGCCACGGCACCTCCCATTCCTGCACCCATCGCTCGCCGGCCAACCCATACAGCGTCTGCAACTGCGCCGGCGAGCCGGCCACGCTGCGGCGCAGCCACGCACCCCAGGCCTGCGCCTCCTCCCGATAGCCCGAATGCATCAGCGCGAGCAGGGTGAAGGTCGCGTCGCGCAGCCAGCAAAACCGATAGTCCCAGTTGCGCGAGCCGCCTGCCTGCTCCGGCAACGAGGTGGTGGGGGCGGCAACGATGCCGCCGGTCGGGTGGTAGCTGAGCGCCTTCAGGGTCAGCAGCGAGCGATTGACCTGCGGCCTGATAGGATCCGCGGTAGGTGCAGCGCTCCGACCAGGCCGTCCAGGCGGCTTCGGTGTCGTCGAGCGCACGATCCGCGTCCGGCGGCACCGGTGGGTCAAGATGAGATGGCGCGTGGGACAGCACGAAGCGGACGCGCTTGCCAGGCTCGGCGGTGAAGGACGCGACCGTCGTCATAGCCTTGCCATGCAGATTGGATGTCGCTGTGCAGCACGACCTGGTGCGGACCCGCGACGGCAAGGATCCGCTGCCGTGGTTACGGCGGGTCACCCACGGAATGGCGGAGCCATATTCGAAGCGTAGCGCCAGGTCGAACTGCATAGGCACGGCGCCGGCTCGGCCCTCGACAATGCGCACGATTGACGTCGTTCTCGATCGCCATGAAATCGATCAGCGCAACCGATCCGGATGCGGTTTCAAACACCGTCTCCAGGATCATCGTGCCGGGAAGATAGCGCCGCGTCACCGTCGCCTGGCTGTCCGTGGGCGCGATGCGCCAACGTCCATTCGCTGGAGAGCCCAGCAGCGCGGCAAAGCAGGCCGGACTGTCGAAGCGCGGCCAGCAAAGCCAGTCGATCGAGCCGGTCTTGCTGACCAGAGCCGCGGTATGGCAATCGCCGATCAGCGCGTAATCCTCGATCGCGGCGGCGTGAGACGCCGCATCCGCCGAGCGATTGCCGCTCTGAATCAGCATCGCCGTAAGCAGGAGAGCTGGCACCTGGGCGGTGAGATCGCGCCCGGCTGCCAGCCATCAGCTAGCGCGTCCCCAGACCCTTTGGCCGTTACCAGCCGGGCAGTAGCAACTGGCACCGGACGGCACCGGACGATCCATCGGACAGACATACTGGCCGGCATAGCAAGACTGGCCGACCACCCGAATGCAGTCGGAGCGGTGCCGGTGTGAAGGTTTGCGGCGGCGAGTAAAAGACCGGCGGCGGCGGAGTAATACGCGGCAGGCGGATAGTAGTACGGCGACGGCACGAAGCCGGACCGAAAAACGGAAAACCGACACCGACGCCGACGAAGACCCGGGCCTGCGCGGGCGCAGGCACGGCGAGCATGCCGGCGGCGACCACGCACAGGGCCGCGGCGGCGGTTGCTCTACGAACAGATCGGACGGACCGCAAAGCCTGACCTATGCGATAAGCCAGCCTGGCCGACAAGCCTGAGTTGAGAATGGATCATGGCCTTAACCTGCTATCAGCATGTAACCGGATTATGTCCAGTTCCGGATCTGACTGGATACTATCGAACGCCGCGTCAGTCAGCTTCGCTTACTGTTTCACGGCTTAGTGCGCTAACCGCCGTGGCCGGCGGCGAAACCAGCCTGAGGAGTCCCGCAATCGGGCCGCGACGCTTTCGAAGGTGTCATGCCAGCCGGAACAGCGTGCCGATCCGGACCGCGATGCGCGCCAGGGCGGGCGTGGTGGTCGGACGCAGCAGCCGCTGGTCGTAGCCGGCGAAGCGGCGGTCGTTCTCGCTCAGGCAGATCGCCATCAGGCCCAGCGGACTGATGTCGGTGTCGCTGACCGCCTGGCTGCCGGTGAGGGTGAAGTTGTTGTCGGCCGGTTTCGTCGCCCCGCCGTCCAGATCGCGGGCCAGGCCGATGCGTTCCCAAATCAGGAAGATCCAGACGCGCACGACCCGCAGCTCGAAGCGGATGCGGCGCAACGGGCCAAGCTGCTTGCGGTGCCAGGCCAGCCAGTTGGCGAACAGCAGGATGTGGCGCGCTTCCTCCTGGATCACCGGCTCGAACGTGTCGACCAGCGCGAGCGGGAAGAACCCGGACCGGCGGGCCAGCTCGAACAGCCCGAAGGCGAAGAAGCTGTCGATGCATTCGGAGTAGCCGGTGACCAGGTAGCCCCATTCCGGGTCTGGCTGGCAGCTCGTCCGGCGGTTCTGGCGGCCAGCTGGATGCCGTAGCTCTCGACCAGGTGCGACAGCACCTGCCTGTGGCGGCCTTCCTCCCAGCCGTTGGCGGCGATCGCCTCGCGCCAGGCCGGATCGCGCACGACAGCGCCATAGGCCTCCATGCGGGCGCGGGCTTTGTCCTCGGTTTGACGGCGATGTCCCAGATCGGCAGGCTGGTCAGGCGCTGCAACGCTTCGGGTTCAAGCCGCGGCCAGTCGATCACCGAGGGCTTGTAGGGGTTGAACGTGTCGCGAAACATCTGGCAGGCCGCGTCGCGATGGCGCGTGCGTGCCGATCGGCAGCGGCTCAGGTGTCGGCCAGCGCCATTGGCGCGCCCGCGACGTCGGCGGCCTGGATTTCATCGTTGGTCGGGAGCATCTGCATCGGTGTCGTTGGCGATCGGTCAGATTGGGTCGCGGCTGGCTATATCCACCGGCTCGTCGGGCGGCTCTGCTCACGACAGCGTGTCCGGCTTGATCGAGCACGCGCGGATGCCTTGCAGCACCAGTCCGCGAGCCGCATCACGACGACGGAATCCGATCGGCCTGGCAGACGTTGCGCGCAGACTCTGCGCCGCCATGCGGTATCCTCGGGCCACTACCGCGATCGACAGCCGGCTTGCTTGCCACGTCGAGGCCATTTAGCAGTTTCCGCCGGATCGGTGCAGTCGGTCGATTCGGTCGCGAGCTGTGTGCACAAGAGAGCGTTTGAATGTTTGCCGAACCCATGCTCAGCGATCCCGCGCAGGTGCTGCGCCAGGTTTTCGGCTTCCCCGGCTTTCGCGGCCAGCAGGAAGCCGCGGTGCGACCACGTCGTGCGCGGCGGCGACGCGCTGGTGCTGATGCCGACCGGCGGCGGCAAGAGCATCTGCTACCAGGTGCCCGCCTTGTGCCGCCGCGGCACGGCGGTGATCGTCTCGCCGCTGATCGCGCTGATGGACGACCAGGTGGCGGCGCTGCGCCAGGTCGGCGTCAACGCCGGCGCGCTGCACTCCGAGATTGATCCCGCCGAGGCCCGCGCCGTCACCCGCGACCTGATCGAGGAGCGGCTGGACCTGCTGTACGTCTCGCCCGAGCGGCTGCTGGGCAACGGCACGATGGACCGGCTGTCGCGGCTGCCGCTGGCGCTGTTCGCGATCGATGAGGCGCATTGCGTCTCCCAATGGGGTCACGAGTTCCGCCCGGAGTTCCGCGAACTGGCGCGGCTGCCGGACATGTTTCCCGGCGTGCCGCGCATCGCGCTGACCGCGACGGCCGATCCGCGCACGCAGCACGACATCCTGGCGGCGCTGCGGATGGACGGCGCGAAGGTGTTCGTCTCCAGCTTCCACCGGCCCAACCTGCGTCTGTCAGCCGCGCCGAAGGTGGGGGAGACGGCGCAGTTGCTGGATTTCCTCGCAGCGCACAAGGGCGAATGCGGGATCGTCTATTGCGGCAGCCGAGCGAAGACCGAGCGGGTGGCGGCAGAAGCTGACCGAGAAGGGGTATCCGGCGCTGCCGTTCCACGCCGGGCTGGACCCGGCGCACAAGCGCGACTCGCTGACGCGCTTTCGCTCCGGCGAGCCGCTGGTGGTGGTGGCGACGATCGCGTTCGGCATGGGGATCGACCGGCCGGACGTGCGCTTCGTCGTCCATCTGGACATGCCGGACAGCCCGGAGGCGTATTACCAGCAGATCGGCCGCGCCGGGCGCGATGGCGACCCCGCCGACACGCTGCTGCTCTTCGGCGGCCAGGATGTCGCCCAGGCGAGGCACTGGCTGGCGTCAATCCGCCGCGCCCGAGGAACGCAAACGGGTGATGCGCACCAAGCTGGAGGAGATGGTGGCGCTGACCGAGGCGGTGACCTGCCGCACCCGCTCGTTGCTGACCTGCTTCGGCGAGACGCTGGAGGGCGACTGCGGCCACTGCGACAACTGCGAGGCGCCGCCGATCACCGCGGATGCGACGACCGAAGCGCAGATGGTGCTGTCGGCGGTCTATCGCACCGACCAGATCTTCGGCGCGGTCCACATCGTCTCGGTGCTGCGCGGCGAGCGGACCGAGGCGGTGCTGCGTCACAAGCATGACCGGCTGCGCACCTTCGGCGTCGGCGCGGCACATGCCGCCCAGCTACTGGCGCGGGCTGATCCGCCAGTTGATCGCGCATGCGGGCGCTGGACGTGGATACCAACGGCCATGGCGGCCTGTTCCTGGTGCAGGAGGAGGCGCGGCCGATCCTGCGCGGCGAAACCCGGTCGAGTTGCGTCAGGATCGGCCGCGCCCGGCCCGGGTGGAACGGCCGGAGCGTGGGCAACCGGTGCCGCGTGCGAACGGCGCGGTCGCTGGTGGACCGGCGGACGACACAAGCGGGGAGAACACTTGTACGAGGCGCTGCGGCTGTGGCGGCTGGCGGAGGCGAAGGGGCAGTCGATCCCGCCCTACGTCATCTTCCACGATTCGGTGCTGCGCGAGATCGCCGCGACGCGCCCGGTCAGCCTGGATGAACTTGCCCAGATCAAGGGCGTTGGCGCCTCCAAGCTGGCGCGCTATGGCAGCCGCGTGCTGGGGGTGTTGAGCGCTTCGCTTCCCGCCGGGCTGGCGCCACGTTCGTAGTGCCCGTTTGAGAATGCTACTACGGCGGCCATCTGACGCGGCTTTCTGCGCTTCCGGTGCTCACGGCCGCCAGGCCGCTCCGCTCCGGTTCTCGAAATCCACGCCAGCTGACTCACCATAGCGCATTCTGAAAAGGGCACTCAGGCAACCCCGGATTGACTGGGGCCGTCAGACTAGGAAACTTGCTTGCTGAACAATGCTGGACACGCTCTGCACACCCGGCACCAACCGGGCTGGATAATACGCCGTTATCCGAAACGAACCGTCAGTATCAGAGGGGGGCCGTAAGATGATTGCAACACGCCGAAGCATAGTCGCAGCCGCCGCCGCGCTCAGCCTGGCGCCGGTGCACCGCATTCGGGCGCAAGCCCGCCCGAAGATCAGGATCGGCGTATTGACCGATTTGTCCGGCACCTACCGCGACAACACCGGACCGACCTCGGTCGCCGCGACGCAGCTCGCCGTCGATGAGATGAAGCCGCACCTCGACTTCGACGTCGAGGTCATCAGCGCCGACCACCAGAACAAGCCCGACGTCGCTGCCTCCATCGCTCGCCAATGGTTCGACAGCGGCGTGGATGTCGCGGCCGACGTGCCGACGTCGTCAACCGCGCTGGCCGTGGCGGAAGTCGCCAAGGAGAAGGACAAGCTGATGCTGAACGCGTCCGCCACGGTCTCGTCGCTGACCGACGAACAATGCAGTCCCAATACGATCGTATGGAGCTTCGACACCTACGAGAACGCCCAATCCACCGGCGGCTCTTTGGTCGCGCAAGGGTTCAAGTCCTGGTTCTTCATCACCGCGAACTATGCGTTCGGACAGTCGCTGGAGGAGCTGACGGCGGCGGTTGTCAAGAAGGGCGGCGGCGAGGTGAAGGGAGCGATCCGCTACCCATTCCCGGATACCACGGATTTCTCGTCCTATCTGGCCCAGGCGCAGGCCAGCGGCGCGACCGTGATCGGCTTCGCCAATGCCGGCCTGGACACCGAAAACTGCATCAAGCAGGCCGCCGAGTTCGGCTTGAACCGGACAATGAAGCTCGCGCCGATGTTGATGTTCCTGCAGAACCCGCATTCATTGGGAACCCAGATCTGCGGTGGGATGACGGCGACCGAGACATTCTATTGGGATATGAACGACCGCACGCGCGGCTTCACCAAGCGGCTGCTCGCTCGCACCAAGGAGAACAATTATCCGAACCAGGCGCACGCCAGTTCGTACGGCTCGACCATCCACTACCTGAAGGCGGTCGCTGCGCTAGGTGCCGCGCAAGCGAAACAAAGCGGCCGAGCGGTGGTTGCCAGGATGAAGATGTTGCCGACGGATGATGACGCGTTCGGACCGGGCAAGGTCCGCGCCGATGGCCGCGGCGAGTTCCCAGCCTATCTGTTCGAGGTGAAGACGCCGCAAGAGAGCAAGGGCGAGTGGGACCTTTACAAGCTGCGTGCGCACCAGCCCCGCGTCCCAGGTGCTGCATCCGCTCAATCCGAAGTGCAACTTCCCGATCGGCTGATCGAAAGCGGGCTGACCCAGCGATCAGGCGGCCGCCTGGGTCGAACGGCGCCGGCGTCAAATCCGCCGGCCGGCTTCGGCTACTCGGCCGCTTGTGGGACCGGGCTGTATTTCTCAATCCATTCCCGACCGAGTTGAACCGCCTCGTCCGGCGTTAGCCAGGACCAGTCGGCGCCGCGCGCCCGTAGCGCAACCCAGACGATTTCGCCGTGCACATGCTCTTCAACCGAGAGTGGGGTTGGGTATGACATCTTGTAGCCTCATGCGAGATAGAGTTGTCCGTTGGGAGCCGGTTGCCACGACAGATGTCTATCGGAAGCGTTCGAGCACTCACCATGTCGGCTCGACAAGATGACCCTCGTGCCTTATTCTTGCCGTACTCTCAGATCCGCCCGCAACCGAAAATGCCGAGATTGTTACGAGATTATAGAAGATTACCACACATAACGATCGGCGGCGTGTGATCCAGGTCACAATGGAGATGGCAAAATATTAACAAAGTGGAAACGGACTAATTGTACTCAAAAACCGAACATATGGTCAATCGAAAAAGCACCCGAATTCGTCCATCAGGCCATGATAGCCGAACAGACGGCAGGTCGGGTCACGCACCAGCACATAGCCATCCGCACCCGCCGCATCCAGGTCGGCCGCGTCAAATATCCTATGCGGCCAGAGCATGATCGAGCCAGAACAGGCGATCTCGATCCGGTGCTGCGCGATCGCCGTTCCAGTGCTGTCGTGCAGATGCAGCGTGGTGGACGAGACCGCGATGCCACGGGCCGGACGCAGGATAGATCAGCACCGCGAAGCTGTGCCGGCGCGCATCGCCAAGCTTCAGGAACAGCCGCGTGGACAGTCCTGGTGGCGGACCCGAATACGATTGCGGTTCGTCCTTGATAGGTCATGACGGTGTTGAAGATGTGCGCGCCGAAGCTGGATTCGGCGGTATGCCCGGACTGCCGGTCATCGTAACGGAACAGCGCGTGCAGCCAGCCGTCGGCCTCACCACCCTGGCGGAAGTCATAGACCAATTCTGCATGCCCTTCGTCGACGTCGAACTGATCCAAATCCATGGCCAGGCTGTGGTCGCGCGGCAGGCAGCCCAGGAACGTTTCGCCTCGCTTGCATCCCGATGGGTCGAAGATGTCCAGCCGGATCGGCAGGTCACGCTGAGTGGTCGCCATCGGCGTCGGCTGAAACATGGCTGCGGAAGCGCGCTTTCGGCAGGATCGGGAACGGCAGAAGATAGCCGCGGCCAAGTTCGGCCGGCAGAGCGGCGATGGCCGGATCGGGGCGCAGATTATCACGCTCGACGTTCACGTGCGCGATTCGCACCCGATCCTGACGCGTCACCTCATAGCGCGGGCGCACAACGTGGCGGCCTGCCCGCAACTCGATCTGCTCCGGCCAGAGCAGGTCAGGCAGATAATCGGCGACGTCCAGCGCGACGGAGGCAAACGGACCAACCGGCTGTTGCACGCTGACCGGCTGCTCCGCACCCATGCGATCCAGCGCGATCGTCCCGGCGGGGATCGGAACGGCATGACTGTTCTGCAGCCACAACACAACCTTCTCGTCCGGCCGCGGCGCCGGCAACCCGGCATACCGGTCCGACGGCCAGGCATTCGCATCATGCGTGCAGGACAGCGACGCGCCATTATCGGACGCATAGGTGTCGAGCGCGTATTTCACCACGTCATGACCGGCAACACCGATGGCATGCAGAAACAACTGCCCGGTGAACGGCGGCAGCCCGAAGCGCTCCCGGATCTGCCGGCTGTCGATCGAGAAGCCGCCCGGCCCGACTGGAAGCGGCTGTTCCCAGGTCGCCAGCGCGGCGCCGTCGGCATCGAACAGCCGCAGCCACAGCCGCACCGCCGTCCAGCGCCATAGCTGGCCCAGTAATTGGCCGACACCAGCCGCGTCGAAAGTCCGTCAGCATCGCGAAAGAAGGCAAAGTTGGTGGCGAAGTTCAGCTTGTCCAGATAACGGCCCCGGGTGCTGAGCAGAGCGTCCGGCAGCCGCGCCTCATTCAGCGTGAGCACCGTCGCGTTCGGCGGCACCATATGGGCGATCCGGGCAGCGATCTTTCCATCATCGAAAGCAGCGATCAGCACCGTGCGGCTCTTGCTGTCCGGTAGCTCGGTCAGCGGGCGAGCCGTCAATCCGGCGCGGCGCTGTCCAACCAGCGTCACGTCATGCACGAAAGATCTTGTCGATCTTCGGTGGGATACAGCGCGATCAGCGCGTCGGCGATGCCGTCCGGATCGTACAGCGCGACCGGGCCCTCCAGCCGCTCGTACAAGCCGGACGATCGCCTCCGCCGCCAGCGGATGCGCCAGGGCCTTGTAGATGACATTGCCCCCGGCACGGGCGTCAAACGTCTGGATTTGCAGCATGAGACCTCAAAGCTCTAGAAGCCAAGGCGGCGGCGCATCTCGCTCGCGGCCTCCGGGGTGTCGTTCAGGGCCGAAACCGGCCACGGCGCGAAGCGGCCCTCGAAGAAACGCACCCGGCCCGCGTCCATCATGGTTTCAGGAACAGCGCCTGCCGGCGCGACCGGCCGGGCAGGGGGGCGATCATGACGGCGGCCGACGTGGCCGACGCCTCGGAGATCATCGACACGCTGTCCTGCGTGACGATGATCATGTCCGCCAGGGCCAGCATGCCGAAATAGGGATTGTCGCCGGTGCCGTCCCAGACCCAGCCGCCAACCGGGCGCAGCGCATCGCGAACCAGGCTGGTCACCGCCGGATCGGTTCGGCGGGATGGAGTGACGACGACACCAACCGCGTCGCGCCGAGCCATGCCGGCAAGGTCTGCGGCCAGCCTGCCGCCGGCCTGTCGATCCAGGCGGTAGCGGCCGTTGCTGCCGCCCAGCAGGACCGCCACCAGGGGTCGCCTGAAGGCTTCGAACCGGTCCCTCCAGAGCGCCGCGTCGCGGGCCAGCCGCTCTTGTGTCACGCGATGCATGGCGGTGCGCACCACGATGACGTTGGGACCGGTCAGCTCATCGTGGCGGTTGGCGATCACCAAATCGAACCGCTTGATGTCCATGCGAGGATTTTGCACCTGCACCACGCGGATCGATGGCCGATGCAGCGCTGCCAGGACGGCACCCGCCATGCCGCCGCAGCCGATCGCCAGTCCAGGCAGTGGCGCCTTCACCGCATCGGCCACGGCCGATAGCGGGTTGGGCCAGAGCCTGGCGGCGATCCATTTCCACGGCGCCGCAGGTTTCAGCACACGCAATTCGGGCGACAGCCCGGCGGCTTCGGCCAGGCCCAGCGCCTGCGCGTGCAGCCCAGCCAAACCTTCGCTGACGATCCACGGTGCGACGGTATCAGACATCAGCGGGCTTTTCGGCGTCGTGTCCTGAAACGTCAATGTGAAAGCCATCGCCAACCGGTTCCGGCCCCCAAGGTATCCGATTTGCTGGCGGTCCGCAGCGGTTGCCGGCTCATCAGCGCCCTGATACGGACTTTGGTGTCATGACATCGCAAGACAAGCCGGAACAGGACCGTTGTGCGACTTCGCAGCAGGGCGAGCAGAACATCCTGGTCGTCAAGCTGGGGGCATTCGGCAATATCATCCTCTCGCTCGCCGCCTTCGCCGCCATCCGGCGCCATCATGCGGGCGCCCGGATCAGCGTGCTGACCAGCGCACCCTATGCCGACTGGCTGCGGCACGCTTCCCATACTTCGATCGACGTGCTGGTGGATCCGCGGCCGGCCTGGTGGGACTTTGCCGGCCTGCGCCGGCTGCGGCAGGATGCTGGCGGACGGGCACTTCAGCCGGGTCTACGATCTGCAGACCTCGGCACGGTCGTCCCGCTACTTCCATCTGTTCCCCGCGAAGCACCGGCCGGAATGGTCGGGCATCGCCTTCGGCTGCTCGCTGCCGGACCGCGATCCGCGGCGCAATGTGCTGCACGACACCGACCGCCAGCAGGGTCAGTTGCGCCAGGCCGGGATCAGCGTGTTTCCGCCGGCCGACCTGTCCTGGTGCCGCGGCGACATCGCGCGCTTCGGTCTTGCCCGCCGATTTCGCGCTGCTGGTGCCCGGCAGCTCGCCGGACCGGCTGGCGAAGCGGTGGCCGGCCGCGCCGCTACCAGGCGCTCGCCGCACGCGCCTGGCCGAGCGCGGCATCACGCCGGTCGTTATCGGGTGCGCGGCCGAGAGCGGGCACTGGCGGCGGCAGATCCCGGCCGGCGATCGACCTGATCGGCCAGACCAGTTTCGGCGACCTGGCCGACCTGGCCCGGGCGGCCCGGTTCGCGGTCGGCAACGACACCGGCCCGATGCATCTGATCGCCACCGCGGGATGTGCCGCCATCACGTTGTTCTCGAACGATTCCAATCCCGTCGCAATGCGCGCCCGCGCGGCCGCTGGACGCGGATCCTGCAGCGGCCCGACCTCGCCGACCTGCCGGTCGAGGCCGTGCTGGAAAGCCTGCCTGACTGATGCGCCTGAACATCTCGATCCCCGCCAGACCACATCCGGTCAGCCGTCGCCCGATGGCGTGCCGATGCCGCAGCGCATGTGGGCGATCCTGACCATCGGCCTCGGGCTGACCCTGGCGGTGCTGGATGGCGGCATCGCCAACGTCGCGCTGCCGACCATCGCGCGCGAGGTGCAACACCTCGCCGGCGAATTCGATCTGGGTGGTGAACGCCTATCAGCTCGCGGTGACGATCTCCCTGCTGCCGCTGTCGTCGCTGGGGGAGATCTACGGCTACCGGCGGATCTACCAGGCCGGGCTGGTGCTGTTCACCGCTCGCCTCGCTGGCCTGCGCGCTGTCGTCGTCGCTGCCGACGCTGATCATCGCGCGCATGCTGCAAGGCTTCGGCGCGGCGGGGATCATGAGCGTCAACAGCGCGCTGATCCGCTTCATCTATCCCCGCCGCTGGCTGGGCCGCGGCGTCGGACTGAACGCCACGGTCGGCTCGATCGCCTCGGCGCTGGGGCCGTCGGTTGCCTCGGCGCATCCTGGCGGTGGCGCCATGGCCATGGCTGTTCGCGGTAAACGTGCCGCTGGGCATCCTGGCCGCGGTCATCGCGCTGCGCACCCTGCCGCTGACGCCGCTGTCGGGCATCAAGTTCGACGTCATCAGCGCGGCGCTGCAGGCGGTGGCGTTCGGCACGCTGCTGTTCGGCGTGTCCGAGATGGGCCATGGCGATTCGTGGGTCGCATGTCGCGGTGGAACTGGTCATCGCCGCGCGCATCCGGCTTCGTGCTGGTGGTGCGGCAACTCAGCCGCACCGCGCCGCTGCTGCCGGTCGATCTGCTGCGCATCCCGCTGTTCGCGCTGTCGGTGGCGACCTCGGTCTGCTCGTTCATCGCCCAGTCGATCGCCCAGGTGTCGATGCCGTTCCTGTTCGAGCACCGCTTCGAGCATGGACCAGGTGATGACCGGACTGCTGATGACGCCCTGGCCGCTGGTGGTGGCGGTGATCGCGCCGTTCGCCGGGCGGCTGGCGGACAAGTATCCCGGCCGGCCTGCTGGGCGGCTGCGGGCTGGCGGTCATGGCGCTGGGCCTGCTGGCAATGAGCCTGCTGCCGGATCACCCGACGACACTGGACATCGTCTGGCGGATGACGGTGTGCGGCATCGGGTTCGGCTTCTTCAACACGCCGAACAACCGGGCGATCATCACCTCGGCGCCGCCGATCCGGACGGGCGGAGCCAGCGGGATGCAGGCGACGGCGCGGCTGCTGGGCCAGTCGATGGGCGCGGCGCTGGTGGCGCTGGTGTTCACGGCGTTCCCGCTGAACGGCACGACGGTGGCGTTGTTCATCGCCGCCGGCGTGGCCGGCGTGGCGGCCTGCGTCAGTTTCAGCCGGCTGGCGGCGGTATGACGACCGCGTCCGGCAGGGTTCGGCCAATATCAGTGTTATTAAACTCGCTGCCCTTGAACAGCAGCGTGTGGTTGACAACGATTGCCGGGGGCGTGGGCGAACCTCGTACAGCCCAGTGCCGCCCGGTGAGCGAGGTAACACCTCTGCCGCGTCGTCGACGTTGCAACTGATAAAATCGGCTTGATCATGGTAGCCAGGAACCCAGCACCTGATCCTCGGTATAATCCAACCCGGCCAGGTCGACCTTCGGCTCCTCGGCTCGATCACCCAGTGATGCTTCGGCTTTCCGCCGTGCTGCATTAAGCGACTGGGCTATCATTTCTGCCACGAACTGTCCTAGACTGGGACTGTCTTCGAGAAGAATTTGGATGCCGTCGCGTTGCTCCCGGACCGTCTCTCGCCAGCCCAAACGCGGTTCAATCGCAGGGGAGGCTTGCAACTTGATAAGATGAAGCAGAATGGTCGCGATGCGACTGCGCAATTCCCGTTTTTCGCTCTTGCCCAGCGCCTCGACCTCCTCGGCGATGTTCAGCCAGTCTATCTGGTCGTTAACACCCTCGCCAGCGGCGACACGGCGCAACAGTCCGCTCTGGCGCTCGCTCCATGCTAGAATATCACAGTCGTAGTCGTTCATGCGCGTTGCCAATCCCTCTGCACCTCTGCGTACACTGTCCCCTCGTGCTGTATAGGTAGTCTCTTGCATGAGGCTTTATCAACCATGACAAATGCCGCTGCCACCTGGTATGAACTCCCGCTTGACCGTCCCCGCAGGCGGTGAATCGCGCTACAGGGAGTTCCATCCGCGCGAAAAGCCGGATTGGCCTTCCGCGACACATCGGATGGCCCGGGAATGGCCTGATTCTTCACAGCCACGCCGAAAATGCTCGTTCGGAGCGCTCGCGCACGAGCCGAGAGCTTTCAGGCTGCGTTGGCCCGACCACCATAACGCTCCGTCACGTTCGTCGCCGACAATGCTGCCAAAGAATGTTTCCAAGGCCATTCGCTGGGTCTTGCCGGCTGTGAACGATACGAAGGCCGGATCGGCGGGCGGCGCCACATGCCGATTTTGTCGTAACCAACAGTCTCGTCCGGGCTTCTCGTGTCGAAGTCTGGCAGATTGGCGCAGTGTTCACCAATCTGGCGAAGACGCGCCGCCAGGTCGACTGGCTGGCCCCGCCGCAGCCGTAATGACGCCCGTTTTTTAGATCCGCACACCACTGTTGCCGAGAACGCTGGTCGCGTCGCTGCCAAGAGAAAACGTGCAGCTTTGCACAATGCCGGCAGATCGGCGTGGTGTAGCCTCTGCCCTGCAGCGATGCCGAGCCTGCCGGTTGCCCGCGGTTAGCCGTCGGCGGCATCCTCCCAACCAATAGCGCGGCGCAAGAACGTCATGCCGAGGGCAGCAAAGCTCCGACCTCCGCATTGTTCTTGCCATACCCGTGGCCGCCCGCGGCGGGTTCGTAAAACCGCGCGTCATAACCCATAGCCTGCAGCTTGGCGGCCATCTTTCGGGCGTGGCCGGGATGCACCCGGTCATCGCGCCGTGTCGTGGCGAGCAGGATGGGCGGATAGGCCGTCCGGGCGCCGCGGCGTGATAGGCGGAAAGCTCGCCCAGAAACGCCCAATCCTCCGGCTTGTCCGGATCGCCATATTCGGCGATCCAGCTCGCTCCGGCCAGCAAGCGGCTGTAGCGGCGCATATCGATCAGCGGAATGGTGCAGAACAGCGCGCCGAAACGCTCCGGATACCGGGTCAGCATGTTGGCGATCAGCAGCCCGCCATTGGAGCCGCCTTCCGCCGCGATCCGTCCCGGCCGGGTCAAGCCGCGATCCACCAGGTCGGCGGCGACAGCGGCAAAATCATCGTGGCTGAGCCGCTTGCCGGCGAGCCGACCAGCCTCGTGCCAGCGTGTGCCGAATTCGCCACCGCCGCGGATGTTCGCCAGGACCGTCGTGCCGCCCCGCTCCAGCCAAAGCTTGCCGGCGCTGATGCGGTAGCTCGGCAAGGACGAGATGCCAAAACCGCCATAAGCGGTCAGGTGCACCGGCGCGTCGCCCGTCAGGTTCGGCGGCCCGCACATGACGTAGGGAATGCGTTCGCCGTCGCTGGAAATGGCTTCATGGCGCGTCACCACGACACCCGCCGCATCGAACGCCGCCGGCAATTGCTTGAGGATTTCGGGCGAAGCGTGGTCAGGGCTGGTGAGCAAAAGCGTGGGCGGCGTTATGGGATCCTGTGTCACCGCCAGAAGACTGCTGTCACTCTCCGCTGCCTCGGTGTCCAGGCGCCAGGCGCTGACGGTGCCGATCGGCGGCAGCCCGGTCAGCGGCGTTGATTGCCACGTCCCCGGCGTGAAGGCCCGGTAGACCGGCCGCAGATCATCCAGCAGATGCAGCAGCAGCCGTCCGGCGGCCCAGAAAAATCCCTGGATGGCAAGGCGATGTTCTGGCTCGAATATCTTGGTGAAGCGGCGGTTGCCGGACAGGAAGTCGTCCAGCCGGATCACCACCACCTCGTCCGGCTGGAACGTGGTTGTGGCCGCCGTCCAGGCGCTGCGACCGCGGACCGCCAGCCAGCCACCCTCCCATTCCGCCCAAGCGTCCGTCGGCAGGTCGACACGCTGCTTCGGCCCGTCGCGGTCACCGATCCAGACGTTGGCGTCAAAGAAGCCGGTTTTCTCGACAAAGATCAGCCGGCCGGCCGGGCGGTCGAAGTCGCCCCAGGCGGCCATGTTCGCAGGATCGGTCTGGAAGACTATCGGTCCTTCGGACCAGGCTGTGCCCCGGCGCCACAGCCGCACGCTGCTGGCATAACCGGAAGCGGTGGCGCCACCCAAGGCGGTAGACAGCAACAGCGTGTCCTGGTCCAGCCACGCCGCCCCGCCCTTCGCCTCCGGCAACACGAAGCCATCGGTCACGAAGCGACGCGCGACAAGATCGAATTCGCGCAGCACCACGGCATCGCTGCCGCCACGCGACAGCCGGAGCATAGCGCGCGCATGCTCCGGCGGCAGGGTCGCGGCACCTTGCCAGATCCAGTCCTCACCCTCCTCGGCCGCCAAGGTGTCGAGGTCTAGCAACACATCCCAGTCCGGCGCTGGCGTCCGGAAAAACTCGAGTGTCGTGCGCCGCCAAATGCCGCGCTGGTGGCCGGCGTCCCGCCAGAAATTGTAAAGCAGCCCGCCACGGCGGGTCGGCACGGGAAGGTTGTCGGGCCGGTCCAGCAGCCGGCATAGCTCGTCTCGGTCGGCGGTGAAGCGCGCATCGCCCAACCGCTCCATCGTGGTGAGGTTCTGACCATCCACCCAGGTGGTCGCGCGGACGCCCTCCACCTCCTCCAGCCAGAGAAATGGGTCGTCATCGGGGTCTGCCAGTGTCGGGCGCAGGTTCGTCCTCCTGTGGTTCGATGGCGAATTTGAGACCTAATAGCTGCCGTCTCGACTGACGTGATACAATCCATCTGCAGTTGAAGCGTGTTCGGTTTTCGTAGGCTGGCTACCGCTGATCAGACAAGCGGGAGGGGAACATGGAGCAGTTCGTCGACGGGCACGTCTTGGCGGACGTCTTTCGCACCCAGGCGCGTGCGCAGCCGCAGGCTACGGCACAAATCTTCCGCGACCGTGTGACCAGCTACGCCGAGCTTGACCGGCGCACGAACCGGGTTGCCAACGGGCTCATTACGCTCGGGGGTCGCCCCGGCACCCGGATCGGCTATCTCGGCAAGAACTCCGATCTCTACTTCGAATTGCTGCTCGGCACGCTGAAGGCCAATGTTGTGCTGGTGCCGGTAAACTGGCGGCTTGCCCCGCCCGAGGCGGCCGCCATACTCGCTGATGCGGGCGTGGATATTCTATTCGTCAGCCCCGGCTATGCACCCATGGTCAGGGCGGTTGAGGCGGTCGGCCATGCCGCAAGCAAGCATATCGCCATGGACGGGGCGAGCCCGGCATGGCCCGATTTTGCTATGTGGCGGGACGCGCAGCCGGATGCCGATCCGATGCTGCCGATCGCGCCCAATGATACCGCCATGCAGCTCTACACCTCGGGCACAACGGGCTTGCCCAAAGGGGTAGAATTGACCAACCGCAATTTCCTGGCGTTTTTGACAGACTACCGGAACGGCGGTCTCAGCGGCATCGGCTCGGCCGACGTCGTGCTCACTTGTATGCCGGTCTTCCACGTCGCCGGCACCAATGTGGGCATAATTGCTCTCGCGCATGGCTGCACCAATGTGGTGCTAGAGGAGGCAAGCGTCCCTAGGGTGATCGAAGCGATCCATCGCCATGGTGTTACCTTCGCTCTTCTGGTCCCCGCGGTCATTCTCGCTTTGGTGCAGCATCCGGATGCCGCGCGCGCCGACTTTCATTCAGTGCGACGCCTGATGCTACGGCGCCTCGCCGATCGCCGACGACACGGTGCGGCGGGCCAAGGCGCTGTTGCCGGGCGCCGAGTTGTGGCAGGTCTATGGTTCGACCGAGAGCAACGCCACCGGCACCACCCTCGCACCCGCATTCCTGGAAGAACCAGACTCCAAGGATCCGCTCCTGTGGCCAGGCCTTATCCGGGTGTTGAGGTGCAGGTCGTCGATCCCTTCGGGAACACTTTGCCGGCCGCCGAGGTGGGCGAAATCGTCATTCGTGCCCCGGCGGTCATGAAGGGCTACTGGAACAATCCGGAGGCAACGCGGGCCGCGTTCTTCGAAGGCGGCTGGCTGCGCACAGGTGACGCCGGCTATTTCGACGCAGACGGCTTCCTTTACATCCACGACCGGATCAAGGACATGATCATATCCGGCGGCGGAGAACATCTATCCGGCTGAGGTGGAGAACGCCATGGTAGGGCACCCGGCTGTTGCCGATGTGGCGGTGATTGGGGTGCCGGATGAACGCTGGGGCGAGGCGGTGAAGGCGATCGTCGTGCTGAAGCCTGACACGACCGCTACGCCCGAGGCGATCATCGCCTTTGCCCGCACCCGCATCGCCGGCTACAAGTTGCCCAAATCAATCGATTTCATCCCCGCCTTGCCGCGCAACCCAAGCGGCAAGGTCCTGCGCCGCGAGCTGCGCGCGCCTGGACTGGGCTGGGCGAACGCGCCGAGTGAACTAAACCGCTATTGGCGGCCAAATGTGAGCACGGATTATGCTACGGCAGCACGCGTGCGCTTTGACCGTCTGCCGCCCGCACAATCCGCTCCCGCTATCGCCAGCAGCCGCCAGACCTCCTATCGTTGCGAGCGGTTTCGAGACGAGGTTTTCCCCTATGACGACACCCCTGGCCGGTATCACCGTTCTGGATTTCGGCCAGATCTACCAGGGCCCCTATGCCACCATGCTGATGGCAAAGGCCGGCGCCGACGTCATCAAGATCGAACCGCCAGGCGGCGAGCCATTGCGCCGCCGCATCATCGCCACCGGCGGCGATACCACATTGCCGATGGCCATGTTGAACGCCAACAAGCGCGCCGTGACGCTCAACCTGAAAGCCGAAGCCGGCAAAGGCCTGCTGAAGCAGATGGTCACCCGAGCCGACGTGCTGCTGGAGAATTTTTCCCCCGGCACGATGGATGGCCTGGGCGTTGGCTACGACGTGCTGCGGGAGGTCAATCCGAAGCTGGTCTACGCGACCGGTACCGGATACGGCATCAGCGGACCCGATCGGGACAATCTGGCGATGGATTTCACCATCCAGGCTGCCTCCGGCATCATGAGCATCACCGGCGATCCGGACGGGCCGCCGATGAAGGCCGGCGCCGACCCTGGTGGATTTCATGGGTGGCATTCACCTTTATGCGGGGGTGATGACCGCGTTGCTGCAGCGGGTCACCACCGGGCAGGGGCAGTTGGTCGAGGTGGCGATGCAGGAGGCGGTGTATCCCACGCTCGCCTCCAGCTACGATTACCATCGGCGCACCGGCAAGGTGCCGCCGCGGTCCGGCAACCGCCAGGCCGGCCTGTCCAGCGCGCCCTACAACGCGTTCCAGACCACGCGACGGCTGGGTCGCGATCTATATCGTGACCGACGGTCATTGGCAGAACCTGCTGACGGCGATGGGGCGCGAGGATCTGAAGGACGATCCTCGCTTCACCAGCAACGCCGCGCGCGTCGAGAACATGGCGGCGACCGAGGCACTGGTCACCGCCTGGACCATCGGCCTTGCCACGGCCGAGGTTGCCGCGGCCGCCAAACGCCACAAGGTCCCGGCCGCTCCGGTCCGCAATGCGGTCGAGGTGATGAACGATCCGCACATGCATGAACGAGGCATGCTGCAGCGCATCGAGCATCCCTCGCTGGGGTCCATCGTCGTGCCGAATTCGCCGCTGCGGCTGCACGGATCGGACCGGATCGAGCCGGTGCCCAGCGCCGTCGCTCGGGCAACACAACCAGGAGATCTATGGCGGACTGGCTGGGCCTCGGGTCGGACCGGTTGGAACAACTCAAGCGGGACGGCGTGATCTGACCGGGCAACAGCCCGTGCCCGTCCTGCAAACGGGCCGGGCGCAGCGTGTACCGAACTGGAGGACCCGTCAGAACAGCCACCGCAGTGGCTCCATCCCCAACATCAGGCGGCCGGCCATCTCATACGTCCTCAGCGTTCCCACGACGTGCTGGTTCATCGTCAGGACGTCGCGCAAGCACCGCTCGAATGGCGCCTTCTCATACACCGCTGTCCCACCCGCTGCCTTGCAGACAAGTTGCACGACATCGACGCAAACCCCGATGACATAGGCCTGGTTCGTGGTGAAGCGGGCAAGTTGCGCCGCCGCCAGCTGCTTGCCAGCGACCATCGTGGTCCACAAATCACCAATGACGTCGAAAAGATAAGCCCGCGCCGAGGCGAGCAACGTCTCAGCGCGACCCACCGCTTCCTGAAAGAACACGTCGTCACGCTGCAGCTTGGGTGGCTCAAGACGGTCACCCAGAGTATAGCGCCGAGCGGGTCTGGTCGCCGCGCTCTCGATCAAGGCATCGATGGCATGGCGAGCAATGCCAAGCGCCGTCGCTGGACCCTTGGCGGCGAACAAGAAGGGGAACGCATGCAGTGGGCCGGGCCGCTTGACCAGTGCCGGGTCCTGGAAGCTGAAGCTCTGCTCATGTGGGACAAAGGCATCGCGCACGGCGATATCGTTGCTACCCGTGCCGCGTAATCCCGTGGTGTACCACGTATCGAGAATTTCGCATTGCGATAACCGCACGAAGCATTGCCGGGTTTCCGGCACGCCATTAGCATCGGTGCGGGGTGAGCCATCCTCGATGACCACGCACCCGAGCCACAGCCACTCGCAGTGGTGGCAGCCGCTGGCGAAGGGGAACCGGCCGTCTACGCGGTATCCGCCCGGCACGCGTGTGGCTTTTCCGGTTGGCGTGGCGGCGGCGCCGGTGGCAACCAGGATGTCCGAATACATCGTGCGCGCGACGTCCTGATCGAGAAAGCCTGTCACGTAGCCGCCGTCGCATCCGATCATCGCACACCATCCGGCCGATCCGTCGGCCATTGCCAATGATTTCGATGACGCGAAACTGGGTCAGCGGGTCCAGTTCCGGGCCGCCCCACGCGCGCGGCATGACCATGCCGAAGATGCCCGCTTGTTTCATTTCGTCTGCAATCGCCTGCGGGATGCGGCGTGCTTGTTCGATCTCATCACCCGCCGCGCGGATACGCGGACCCAGTGCGATGGCGGCATGAAGAATCGGCAAATCACCCGGTCCAGCTTCCCCTGCGGCATATGTCATTGGTGCAGTCCTTATGAGATCTTGAACGAACTTTTACAGCGGTCGGCAGGCAGCAGTGCCATGACCCGCCGCATGCTTTTTTGCTTATCGGCACTAGGCCCATCGCCAATGACAGCCGCCGGAGACGGGAGTTCGGCGCAACGCGAACTTCAGACCTGGGACCGTAAAGGCGGATCGTATCACCTATGCAGTTGACCACCCATACCTAACCCAAACAGGCACGTGTTATTTTCTAGAAAACCTTCCCGTCAGTGATAAAGACAGGAACAAGGTCGCCCATGGCTATGCCGAGGCATTGTTGCGCTTGCGACGACGCCTGGCCGGCTGCCTTGCGTCGGCGGCAGTCGGTGCTGACCGGCTTGGATTCCCACCACAACGAGCGACCGATTTGCTGTCCTCGCATCGAGTAGCGGCGGTATCACGGCAGCGGTCCGCCTCACGGCTCCCGCCGGGGACCAACCCGGGCATGACGTGTTCTACGTGTACGGCGGTCCATATTGGACTGCAGAAAATACGCCGAACGACTGCCTGCCGCAGTGACGGACAGATTGCCAGAAGCTTGTCCGCGATCGAGCGGACAGGCTACGGTCCGCCGCTTCCAAGGGGTGCCACGATGGACTCAACTACGCGCCGTGATTTCGTCAGGACCCTGGCTGTCGCGCCCGCCTTGCTGGCGGAGCTGCGTCACCAAGCGAGGGCCGAGGACGCCAAGCCGGCCGATATGCAAAGCGCCCATCCCGCGCCCGCTTCCGAGCGCTTCGATTACGTGGTTGCCGGTGCCGGTCACAACAGCCTGATCTGCGCCGCCTATCTGAGCAAGGCCGGCTACCGTGTCCTGGTTCTGGAAGGACAACCGATGATTGGCGGCGGCTGCAAGACGAGCGAGATGCTGCTACCCGGCTTCAAGGCGGACTGGTGCTCATCGTCGCACGTCGTCATCACGCGCAATCCAATGCTGACCCGCAATGAACTACATCTCGACCGCTACGGCTATGAGCTGCTTCATCCTGAGGTCGTCCTGCACTACCCGTTCCTCGATGGCGCCTCGTTCACCGTGTTCCGCGACGACCTGGACCGCACCGCTGATACCATCGCCCTGGTGTCGAACAAGGACGCGGCGACCTTCAAGCGCCTGGTGGCCGCGCGCGCGGCGATGTCACCGGGTAGTCCGGACAGCGAGGCGAAGACACAGACCCAAACCTATTTCAAGACACTGGGAGAGATGACCGGGTTTGCCGCGGCAAGGCAAGTGTGGGAGAGCCCTCACATGCAGGCGGCCGCCCTGTCGGGGGGCAAGTTCTTCGGCCCCTCGGGCAGCGAACTCGGCACCGGCCTGCAGGCGTTCTCGATGTTGAACCACGTGGCGGGGCGACCGATCCCGAAAGGCGGCTCGGGCATGCTCACAGTGGCGCTCGGCCGCCTCATCGAAGCCAATAACGGCGTCATCATCACGGGCATGCCGGTGACCCAGCTCATCATCGAAAGCGGCCGGTGCAAGGGCGTGGAATGCGCGGACGGCACGAAGTTCCGCGCCGACATCGCCGTGGTCTCGACGATGCACGTCAAGCATCTGCTGGACATGGCGCCGCGTGCGCTGTGGGGCGAGGCTGTTGCGGACAACGTGGCCCTGATGCAGCCGGAGCTGGCGATGTTCGCATTCCATTACGCCTTCAAGGAGCCACCGAAATACCCGCTTGCCGGCGGCGGCTCGGTCAGCAGTGCCGAGGCCTCAATCATGCAGGACCCCGCCAGCATCTTCGTGCTGAACGAGGATGCCGCGCGCGGTGAGCTGCACATCGACGACTACCCGCTCCAGGTCACCCATCCCGCCGTGTTCGACACCAGCCGCGTTCCGGACGGACATGGCCTGGTCAAGATCGAGGGATCGATGCCCTATGGCCTCAAGCAGGGCCCGGCGCATTGGGACGCGATCAAGGAACAGGTGGCCGATGCGGTCGTCGCGCGTTACATGGCGCACACCGCGAACCTGACCAAGGACAAGATCCTCGCCAAGTCTATCGATAGTCCGCTCGACATCGAGCGCAAGGATGCCACGATGTGGCGCGGCAGCGTGCACGCGTTCGACAACCGGTTCGGCAACTTCGCGCCCTATCGCATGCCGATCCCGGGCCTCTATCAAACCGGCGCCTGCACCGCGCCAGGGGGCTCGATCAGCGGCCTGCCCGGACGCAACACCGCCGAGGTCATATTGCACGACCAGGGACGCGACATCAGCCAGGTTGTCGCCGCTGCCGCGGGGGCACCGGGCTGACGCCCGTGTCTCTCAAAGGCTTCGATCGCGCGCGTCCGGAATGAGCACGGCGGACCGAAAGCGATCAATAGGAACGGCTCGTCACACGCTGCCCCAAGGCGACCCGTTGCGTCACGGCATTCGGATCCGCCTCAAGCGGTGATGATCAGCACCAGGCCGGTCGCAACCAGCGCGCCTGTCCACAGCAGGTCGAAGTTGATCCAGCTCCGCCGCAGGAACGCGACGCCGATCCATTCATACACCACCACCGCAATCAGCCCGGTCACCGCCAGCATCGTCAGCGTGTGCACAGCCACCGCCGCGAGCGAGACCAATAGCGATGCTTCGCCAAAGGCAGGCACGTTGGCGCACAGCGGCACCAGGGCCGGCACCAGCATCAGTCCCGCACCGTGCACGGTCGCCATCAGGAACGACCACAGCGCGAGGCCGCCGATACCCGCTGTCATGCCGACACGCACGCGATGACGATGGCCATAGAGCCAGTGATACCCGGCCCAGACTATGAGAACGCCGCCCGCGGCAAACCGAATCGCCGCTGCATCGACCACCGCCCCCAGACCTATCACCGAGGCCGCCACCAGCCAGATGGACAGTGCGTGCCCGGCTGCCATCGGCGGCAGCGCCAGCAGCACCGCGCCTCGGCTGCGCCGGTGCAAGCCGAGCGCCACGGCGAACAGCCACCCCATCGCTGGATTGAGCCCGTGAAACAGGCCGAGGCCGGCGAAGGCGATCCAGGGCCACGCGGCTTGCAAGGTCACATCCGGTCCGCCGCGATTGCGCCAGCGTCAACGCGGATCTTACGGGAAGCAGTAGGAATCCGAGGAGCAGTCGCCGCCTTCCAGACGCACCTGATGCGGCCGGTGCGTCTTCGGCCAGGCCACGAAAAAGTCCGGATCGAAGGCGATGCCGCCCGCCGGGTCGGCGTCAAGCTTCACCATCCAGCCATCAAGCCCCTCATGGTAGAACTGGTCATCAATGGCGCCGTAAAGCGAGTTGGTGAAGTAGACGCGCCGCCCATCACGGCTGATCTCCACCATCTGCGGCCCGCCGTTCAACGCACCGTTGGCGGCTTTCGGATGCGTCTCGCGAGAGACGATCCCGCCGATCCTGACCGTGCCGGTCAACTTCGGTGCGAACGGATCGGACACGTCATATTGCCGCAGATCCCCGGTGCCCCAGCAAGCGACATAGAGAAAGCGATCGTCCATCGACAGGTCGATATCGGTGACCAGCGGCGGCACCGCCGCGAAGCTCTTGAGCATCGGCGGCAGACGTGCTGGGTCGGCCGGTTCGGCCGGGATTTCGATGATCTTCTTGACCGCCCAGCCATCGCCGCTGCGGTACCATGTCCAGATCGACGCGGACAGGTCCTTCAGGCTGATGACCGAGTTGACGAAGCCGTACGCCTTGGTCGGGTCATGCGCGGGGCGCAGCTCGAAGACCAACTGGTTCTCGGCGCCGAAGTCGATCTCCTGCTTGTGCTTGCGCGCGTGCAGGTCCCAGAAGTGCAGCTTGTGGCCGTATTGCCCGTTCAGCAGGATCTCGGGGACCAGGCCGTTCTCGAACGTGGCCGGCAGGCCCCATTCGCTGGTCACCATGGTGTCGTGGCCGAGGTGCCACCAGACGTCGTATGCAAGGCGCTGCGGTCCGCGGTCGATTTCCCAGCGGCCGCGGATATCGAACGTCTCGTGGTCCATCAGGAACACGCCGCCCGGTGCCTCGCCCTGTGCATTGCCCAGGGCAGCGACGTAGATGCCCTCCGGCCCGCAATGGATCGTGTGCGGACGCGTATAGCCGGACCTCTCGGCGACCTCCCCAGGCTCCAGCACACGGACGATTTTCGGCGCGCGCGGATCGGCCTTGGTGTCGAGGATGTGGATGCGCGAGGAGCGCAGCCCCGGCACGACAAGGTAGCGGCGTTCCGAATGCGGATGCGGTGCATTCGGGCACAGGCAGGAACTGCACGCGTTCCAGCCGAAATGGTGCAACTCGTCGCCGACGTTCGGCATCGTCACCGTGCCGACCAATTGCGAATAGGTCGGCGATGCGGGATCGACGTCGACCACGCCGATGGCATCCGGAACAACCCGCGTCGGATCGAAGCTCGCCACATAGGCAAGAGTTTCCGGCGGCGCCTTCATCGCCATGCGCGGCGATGGATAAAATGTCGGATCTGGTCTCCAGGCCGCCATGGTCATGCTCTCCCGTCATCGTGGTTTTTGGTGCGCACTCCAAACATAACCACGGCCGTTGCGTCAGTCTCATCCAAACCGGCGTTGCAAGTGACACTCCGACACTCCGTGTCATTCCCGGCCACTCCGTGTCATCCCCAGCGAAGCATGCCACCGGGCTTGACCCGGTGGGCCGATGAAGGGCGGTTCAGTGTGGCAATCTTAACGCCGTTTGGGACCAGCCCGGTCGTGCCTGAATGCAACCAGCTCAACATATGCGCCCTTCCGCCGGATGTCACAATCATCGTGACGCAATCACCGTCCTATGGACGTCAGGATGTTGGCTGACGCCGGTGCGCGCGGTTCACTGCGCGCCACCGCTACGCAGGCGGAATGTTGGAGTTGACCCGAAACAGATTAGTCTCGTCATACACCGCCTTGATCTCGCGCAGCCGCTGGTGGTTCGCACCATACGAGGCACGCACTTTCTCCGGCCGATCCTCGGAGCTGATAAGGTTGATGTAAGCGCTGCCCTGAAGATGCGGCTCCACCTGCCCCCAGATCTCCCGCACCCAGCCGACATGCCTTGGGCTTTCCGAGCCGTCAATCCATTGCGCGGTCATCTCGAAGATCCATTGCACGTCGCGCGTCGCGAACGCGGTGTCCGACGCCGGAACCCGCGTGACGGCACCATGGAGATAGGCGAGAAACAGCGCGCTGAGTGGTGAACTGAATTGTCTGGCGCCTTCCACCAGGGCCTCGATCAGCGGGTCCGAGAGCTGCTCGGTCAAGGCGCTCCGAAAATAACGGTGCAATCCGTGCTCGGCGCCAAGCGCGTCCAGCATTGTCTGGCGCGCGCCATACGTCATCGGCGATACCAGATCGGCGACCGGATTCCCGAATTCGCGGGCCGGCGCGAGGACACGTTCACCCGCCTCGATCGGTCCGTTGTAACCCAGCAACATTGCTGCCATGGGGACGCCGTTGGGCGGAGTTATCAGCGCGGCAAAGGCTTCAGCCTCGTCCGGCAATGTGGCACAGAAATCGCGATAGAAGCGCAGCATCTCGGTGGCGCGATCAAGCGGATGAAGGACCATCCCACCCAGCACCTGGCTCACCGGATGAAGGCGATACTCAAACGAAGTAACGATTCCGAAATTACCGCCACCGCCACGCAGCGCCCAGAACAGATCTGGATGCTCCCTCGCGCTGGCCCTGCGGAATTCACCGTCGGCGGTCACCACATCGGCCGAGATCAGGTTGTCCACCGTCGCACCATGCTTGCCCATGAGCCAGCCCAGGCCGCCGCCGAGGGTCAGGCCGGCGATACCGGTACTCGACACGGTGCCCCCCGTGGTGGCGAGGCCATGCGCTTGCGTCGCGTCGTCGAAGGCACGCCACAGCACGCCGCCCTCGGCGCGCGCAATACGTTTGTCAGGATCAACAAAGATTGCCTTCATCGGTGACAGGTCGATCACCATGCCGCCGTCATTGGTGCCGTAGCCGGCCGCATTGTGCCCACCGCCGCGCACGGACAGCAGCAGACCGCGTGTTCTAGCAAAGCTCACGGCGTACTGAACATCGGCGGTGTCAACGCAGCGGACAATCAGTGCCGGTCGACGATCGATATTGCCATTCCATACATGCCTTGCGGTTTCGTAGTCCGAATCACCGACCAACACCACGCCGCCACGTAGGTTGTTTCGCAATGTGGCGATCTCGGCCGTGCTCACGCTCACGCGGGATCCATCTAACGTGATGATCTCGACCATACAAAATCTCCTGATTGAATCGGTGTGTTTGGAAGTTCGCTGCTCACCGCGGCTATGTTAGTGCTGGGTCAAAACAATATTAATCTGTCAGGCAACAGGATTCCGCACCCCATCGGGTTCTCTTCCATGGTTGTTGGCCGGGAGAAGCTTGCTATTTGCGTGTTGCAGCAGCATTTCGGCGCGGCAGATTGCGGTTACCGTTGTAGTGCCGCCTCTGCGATCGCGCAGACTTATGGCCTCTCTGTCGGGAACAAATCAGCCGAATTAGATGGGGGAACCGGTCGGCGTGTGCCGGCCAGCTCGGCCATTATTCATGCGTCAGGATGTTTACCAGGCGTCCGGCAGGATCGCGGACGAAGAAGCGCCTGACACCCCATGGCTCATCCACCGGGCCGTATTCGATTGAGACCTGGCACGCGCAAGCGCGTTGATAGATTTCGTCGAAATTGTCGACCTCGACGGAAATGTCCGGCACAGGCGTCCCGGAACCGCCCTGTGACGCCACTGAGAGTTGCGGTGCGACGTCACCATCCCCTGCAAATGTCAGGATCCACCCAAGGTCCATGACAATGGTCATACCCAGCAAGTCCCCGTAGAAGGCTCGGGCGAAACCGACGTGCTCCATGGCGATATTCGCCACCACGCGCTTTACCGCCATGACATCTCCATCCAGCCGCGCTTGTAGCGCGTGTAACCGTTGCTTGACCCCAATGTCGATTGCAAGGCAACGCCAATCGCAGCCCCTGCGCCGATTTCACCGTCTGATGTCGTCCTTTAGCCCGCCATCCGGTCGATCTCCGCTAACTCCTCCGCGCCCAGCACCCAGCTTCCCGCCTTGATGTTCTGTTCCAACTGAGCAGGCCGCGTCGCACCGGCGATCACGCTGGCCACCGGGCGCTGCGCCAGCAGCCAGGAAAATGCCAGTTCCAGCATCGTCCGCCCCCGCGCCTCCACAAAATCACCCAGCCGCTCGGCCAGGGTCCAGTTGCGCTCGGTCAAATACCGATCCGCCAGCCGCTGCGTATTGGCCAGCCGCGTTCCGGCGGGCAGCCCCACGTTGCGGTGATACTTGCCGGTCAACAAACCGCTGGCGAGCGGAAAATACGGCAGCAGCCCAAAGCCAAGCCGCAGCGCCGCGGGAATGAGTTCGGCTTCGGGGTTGCGGTGGATGAGCGAATATTCATCCTGGCAGGAAACAAACCCATTCAACCCCGCCGTCCGAGCGGTCCAGGCTGCCTCGGTCATCTGCCAGGCTGGGAAGTTGGAACAGCCGATGTAGCGCACCTTTCCCTGCCGGATCAGGTCATCAAGCGCCCGCAGCGTCTCCTCGATCGGTGTGCGTGCATCCGGTTGGTGCATCTGATACAAATCGATGGTGTCGGTGCGCAGCCGCCGCAGGCTGTCTTCCACCGCCGTCATGATGTAGCGGCGCGACCCGCCCAGCTTCTCGCCGCTGTCGTCCATCGGCATGCCGAATTTCGTGGCGAGCACGATCCGCTTGCGCTCATCGCCTAGCACCCGGCCCATCAGCGTCTCGGAGCCACCGCGCTCCCCATAGGTATCCGCCGTGTCGAACAAGGTGATGCCCAGATCGAGCGCCTTGTGAATCACCGCCTTGGTCGCCGCCTCATCAATCCGGCCGCCAAAGTTGTTGCAACCGAGACCGATCGTCGACACGCGCAGGCCCGATCGGCCCAGATTACGAACTTCCATGACACGCGGGCTCCGCTAGGTTCGGCGACAGTGTCGCCATCCGGATCTGCCACGTCAAACGGGCAGCAGATCAAAACCTTGCCTGGTGCCGTGCCCTTCAGCGCCTGGAAAGGGTGTCAGCGGTTCGTCGCGTTGGCCGCAAGACTTGAGCAGCGAGATGAGCGCACCTTGACGGGAATCAGTGCCGCACCTAACCCCGAAACTATCTCGTCTTCTGCCGCGGCGGTGGCCAATATTCGCAACTGAAAGGGCCGTCAAGGTGCAGTTTTGACCGTGGGAGGGAACCCGGAATGAAAATCATCACGTTGGGCAACTTTACCACGATGCTCAACTTGACGCCGCCGGCTATGACAAGTCCAGCACAGGCATTACACCAAGGTTTAACGGCGGAGTAACAGCACATCGCGAGATTCGCCTGCAGGAGGGCGACAAGATTTACCGCTTTTATGGATCACAAATAACCCCGATAGAGGATCAGGTCCGCGGTCGATGGTGGTTCGATGAGGACACCTGTATCTTCCTTTGGAGCAAAAGCGGGGGCATTGACGCGATGTTCCGGCGTTCCGCTCGCATGGCATTTGCAGTGATCAACGAGTGGAGTGACATGAACGCATGCGTCAGCGGTACGTTGGTGCATCCGTTTTGGGCCATCGCCGGTAACACCGCCCGAGCCGATGGCAAAGGCGATTTGGCCATTAACCCTTACGGCATCAGCGTTCGACAGATTTTTGTCCCGGGCGGACTGACGACCGGCGATTTCAAGGATCTAAGACCGGTGGCATTGAACGTCGCCTAGGGTCCTGCCTCCAAAGTTCGTCGCATACTAAAAAACAAAGTGCCCGTCTCCCGAATTTGAGATTGGCCAACTGGGGCGAGCCTCTGATCCGGAACATTAGAACACAATCAATTTATCCACGTCGCGGCTGCGCTCCGCCGGCAGCTCGAAATCCAGTGCCGGCCCGACGGGCACGATGCCAGTCGGATTAATCCGCCGATGACTCATGTAGTAATGTCGCTTGATGTGGCCCAGATCGACGGTGCCGGCGACACCAGGCAATTGATAGATATCGCGCGTGTAGGCCCAGAGATGCCGGTAGTCCACGATCCGCCGGATGTTGCACTTGAAGTGGCCGTGATAGACGGCATCGAACCGCACCAGCGTCGTGAACAGCCGGATGTCCGCCTCGGTCAACGCATCGCCGCACAGGTAGCGTGATCGCGAAAGCCGATCCTCCAGCCAATCCAGCGTATCGAACAGCGGATTAACGGCTTCCTCGTAGGCCGCCTGGGTTGTCGCGAAGCCGGACTTGTAGACCCCGTTGTTGAGGGTGTCGTAGACACGTTGATTGACCGCATCAATCTCCTGGCGCAACGCCTTGGGATAGAAATCGCCCGGCTTCGCCCCGACCGCGTCGAAGGCGCTGCCCAACATCCGAATGATTTCCGAAGACTCGTTGTTCACGATCGTCTGAGTGTGCTGGTCCCACAGCACTGGAACCGAGGCTCGGCCCGTGTATTCATTGTCCGCCCGCGTATAAAGCTCGTGCACGAAGCGGCTGTTGTAAAGCGGGTCCGGAATGACGCCTTCACCGGCCGCGAACGTCCAGCCCTGCTCCGCCATCAGCCAATGCGTGACCGAGATCGGCACGATCTCCTCCAATCCCTTGAGCGCCCGCACGATCAGCGTCCGATGCGCCCAAGGACAGGCAAGCGAGACATACAGATGATACCGCTTGGCGGCCGCCCGAAACCCGTCACTGCCGGTTGGTCCGGGATGCCCATCCGGCGTCACCCAATTGCGAAAAGAGGTGTCACGACGTTCAAAGCGGCCGTCCTTGGCCGCCTCCGACTCATGCTCTTGCCACACGCCGTTGATCAGCAATCCCATCACGTTTCTCCGTCACGCGCCTTGCCAGTCAGAAGCAACGACAGCCTGGCAATGCTATGCCCGGCTGCCAACAGATTGGCGCAGGAAAATATCAGGCTGCGCCATCGCTCAAAGATTTGCCCAGTGCTCAGCTCCGAAGTCCGTCGCGCCCTGGCCGACCCAGCGGACAAGCCGGCCAGCAGTATCCTAGCGCCAAAAAGCCGTCACGTCTCGTGGCGAACACAGCGGATCGGTGGGACGCTAGTGGTCTGATGCCAACGCCCGCTTCAGGGCGTTGGCTGAATCAGCCCACCAAATCAAGCAGTGCTCTGATACAGACTGCACTTTCAGTCTGTGTCAGAGCACTAGCGGGTCGCCGCGTACTGGGGTCCGCCGCTCCGGACGGCAATCTCGTTCACCAGCTTGCGGGTTATGGCTTCGCCGAAAGTCGCAAAGTCGTGGATCTCCAGCACGAAGCTGCCAGGCCCACCGGTGACATTCTCACGGTAGTAGTTGGCCAGCCCGCCAGGCGGCTGCACATGCGCATAGGTCCACGACACAGGGTGGTCGTTGATGATGGCAAGGCCGTTGATGGTGATCCCGGCCTTCAGCGCATCATCCCGCGCATCGGCGACCTCCCGCCCAGCATTGTTGGTCCCATCGCCACAGACATCGATGACGTGACGAGCCGCATTCGGGCCAGTCTCCGCCAGAAGCTGCACCGCCTGATCGATCCCCGCGCTGATCGACGTGCGCCCCCAAAACGATCGCGGCGCCGCCGCCAACTGCTCGGTGAAGCCACGCGCCGACGCCTGGTCGTGGATAATGGTCCAGTCGAGCACGGTGCGGATCTCGAAGCTGCTGGCAAACTCCACATAGGCGATGGCGATCTTGCCCGTCGGACCGCCCTGGATCGCCTCCAGAACACGCTGATTATTGAACGCCGTGGTGTAGCCGTCCTTCTCCAGCTTGTATTCGCTGTCGTCGATACTGCGTGAGACGTCGGTCACCAAGACCAATGCCACGTCCACGTCCTCCGCCCTCGCCGTTGAGCCGGCAATGGCTGGCCAAAGCATGAAAGCCAGGCAAATCACGGCGAACCGATGCATCGAAGCAGCCCTCCTGCGATCAATCTGACGCCTTGCCGCGCCCGCTCGTCAAGGCAATCAGCCGTGCGTCAGTGCCAGTTTGAGGATTCGCCGGAGGCGAGCCAGGGGCCGCCACCGCGCTTGCCGCGGAGGCTGGATTATCGCGGCGCCTTCATTCACCAGCCTGCTCAAACAGAGGCAATCATTGGCTCGCCCAGACGATGCGGTGGATCCACGTCACCTCCATCAGATCGAAGCTGTAGTCGGGATGCTCCGGGTTCAGGCTCTTTAACTCGACACGGCGCGCCGAGCGGCGGGCCAGTTGCTTGGCCATGACCTCGCCCGCAACCGTCCGCACCACCACCCGGTCGCCGCGGCGGATAGGCGCCGAGGGCGAAACGATCACCAGGTCGCCATCGCGAAATACAGGCTCCATCGACTCGCCGCTGATCTCCAGGGCATAGGCATTGGGATCGGCGATTTCAGGCAGGCTGACCTCATCCCATCCACCGCCGACCGGATAGCCGCCGTCATCAAAATAGCCCTCTCCGCCTGCCTGCGCCAGGCCGATCAGCGGCACCCGGCGGACCAGACTGCGGTTCACCGCCGCGCTGGCCAGGGCGCGTGCGCCGGAGACGAGGGCGGTGAAGCTTTCCAGCGACGCACCAGTGGCATCCAGCACTTTCGCCAGGCTTTCGGTGCTCGGCCAGCGCGCCCGCCCGTCTGGCATACGCCGCTTGGACGGATTGAATGTCGTCGCGTCCAGGCCGGACCGCTTCGCCAACCCGGACGCCGACAAGCCACTTTCCGCGGCAAGCGTGTCGATCGCACGCCAGACATCCTCGTGCTTCATCCGGCCCTCTCCCTTCCGATACGCGCCATGCTCCGTCGCGCCCCTCCGCGCGCCACGGCCGTTTCAACCAATGTGGCGAATTGACCGCAGCGCATTATCCTAGGAATTCGTGCCGAATAAAATAGGAAAATCAACCATATTTACTTGCATAGGTATGCAACCTATGGTTACATATAAGCGGCCGATTTCACGCACCCGCATTCAACCAGGAACGTCTTTCATGCCGATCGCTGCTTGCCATCTTGCTCGCCTTCATGTCACCGCGCCGATCCGGCCGGCCGGCCGACGCAACCGTTCCGTAGTGCCGAAGAGGCTTGGTTGTGGACCATGGCTGCATTGATCGCGCGCCGGGAAGGCGCCAGATACTCGGCGGGCAAGGGCTTGATCGGCCGTCCTTGCGACCCGGATGATGTGGTCAAATGCTTGGATACCTTGTATCGACAACGCCGCGTCGACTTGGCTCACGCCCGAATCCTTCGCATCTGGGGTGAACGGCAAATCACCCCCAGCATGACGGTGGCGGCCGAGCGAAAGGATCGCCGGTTGTGGATGGAGGCCCTGGAACGCCTGGAGTGGCCGCTGCGTGTAAAAGGGATCGTCGCTTAGATTACAAAAATAGGAAAATTGTCGTTGACTTTGCCGCGTCTTTTCCCGTAATGTTCTTTTGTCAACAGGCGAGATGTGCCTGTTGTGATCAATCTCCTCCAAACTTTCAAATGGCCGCTGTCCTCGGGCAGCGGCCTTTTTTTATGCAAGGAACCTCGTCATGGCCTTTGCCATCCGCAATCTGTCCGTGCTGGCCTACGCCAACGGTTTTACGCTTTGGCACTACAAGTCAGGCAAGGACCGGTTGGAGACAGTCAGCAGCGGCAACTACCTTGCGGACGCTGCGGACATGCTGACCGCCGGCGACCTGATCATGACCGCCGCCGCTGATGGCGCCCGGATCCTGTGCGTGACGCTGGCCGATGTCGAAACCGTGGTGACAGCGCCATTATCCTGAAGCCCGTTCCGGTCGACAAAAGCACGCTGGCGCCCCGTCCTGCGCTGTCCCCACAACGGCTTGCCGTCGCCAAAGCCAATCATCGGCGATCCGCCGTGGCAAGCGGAGCGGACTTCAGCACTTCGCTCGCGTGTCGTTGCTGCCCGGCTTGGCTGATGGTGAAACGGCCATCGCGACCGACCCGGCAAAGACCCATGGCGACAAGCCGCTGCTGGCACGGCTCGTCCATCTGACCTCCCGGCCGGCCAGCCGGACCACAAAGATGCAGCCGATGCAACGCCGCTCGGCAGCAGGTCTCAAGGTAGGGCTGGTTCCACACGGCGGCACGATTCGCCAGGCAGCCACCAAACGCAAGCCCGTTGGCAAATATCCAGGAGCCGCGCCCGGCGCTGCGCCCAGAAACCGGGCGCTGCTCCGCCGCCGCTGAACGGTTCAGCCCCGATCCCGGTGGCACCCGTGGAAAGGACCGACACCGTGGACCCCAACAACGACGCCGGACTGCCAACCGACGGGGCAGGGGAGACGGCCTCCCGAGACCGCCGGATCATCGACGCGGCCATGGCCGCCGCCGGCGCCATCACCAATCAACCGGGCGCACTCATCTCGCGCATGGTCGTCGTCACTCCCAGAGAACGCGAGTAATTCTTTGAATCTGCTCGCTTTCCTTTCGGAAATCTCGACCCCCATCTGGGTTGCCCTGACCAGCGCGGTCAGCGGCCTTGGCGCCTGGATCGTCAATAACAGGAAGATTGCCGCTTCCATCGAACGCGTTCGTATCAAGATGATTGCCGACGCGGCGCTGGGCGAAAACGCCGAGCGCGCGGCGTTCCGCGCGACGTTGATGGGCGAGATCGCCGCTCTGCGGCAGTTGATCAAGGAATGCGAAGCGGAAAAGGACTCACTGCGCGAGCGTATTAACCGGGCCGAGGGACAGATCGTTGTCCTCAAGGCCTCAAACGAGATCATGGAGAGATGGGTGGCGTTCTTCAAGGACCGCAGCGCCCCGGAACCTCGGGCTCCGGCAAAAACGACCCATCCCAACACCGTTCCATAACCGTAGAGACGCGCAATGTCCGGCGGCACGCTCGCGCTGCAAGCTCGATCGGCGGGAACGTAGATCGACACGACGACGGCCAACGATCGCCTGGCGTTCGGCATCTGCGCCGCGTTCGTCAAGTTCGAACGAGTTGATTGTTGCGCGCGCCACGGCCTGGATGGCCGCCGCGTGCGTACGGGGGTGAACCGGCGGACGGCCGCGCAAGATGGACCGCTTCATCCTCATGATGGCGATGCTGGCAACCGCAGATCAAAAGGCAATTGCCGTCGAGTTAGCCAAAGCGGCTCGGGCTGACCACCACCACCCTCTATGTCAACGCGCGACAATACGGCGAAGGCAGCGGGCCAGGCGCTACGCGATGGCAGGCACCGCTGTGGCGTAGCAGCCAAGGCACGTTCACAACCATGAATTACTGTTAACTATCTCGATACACGCTAAATTGACGGTGGAAGATGATGATCTGGATCTCGGTCTCCGCTTGAATGAGTAGTATGCAAAACGTAATCGCCAAAGGCGGTTCGTATGGACGTCGATATTATTTGTTCTGAGACGAAACTAGTTACCATAGCCGAAGAATGGAGACTCCTGCAAGCGCGTGCGGCGCGGTTTCCATTTGCTGATCCCGCCTCATTCATCGCATGGTGGCAAATCCGAGGCAGACAAGAAGGCCATAAGCTGCACGTCGCCACAGGACGGCAGGATGGAAAATTGGTTGCGCTTGCACCTCTTGTAGTGACTCGTCACTGGGGCATGCGTGTGTTGGAGTGGGGTGGCAGTGAGATCTTCGATTACTGCGATACCCTGCTCGACGCCGAAATCTGGAGTAAGCCTCTGTGGGATGCCATCCGGCATAGCCGGCTCTACGACTTCGGCCTGTTGCGCGACGTCCATCCCCTCGCATCTTGTAACAACGAGCTCGGCATTTTCGCCCGCCAAGCACGACATAGACGCGCATTCCGCATTCACTTTGAATGGTCGTCCAGCAGCGTCTGGATGGCTGATACACTTTCAGCGTCGACCCGGGCCTATTACCGACGTGCCGGACGACGGCTAGCGCAGAACGGGCCGCTCCGCTTTGAGGTTTGCCGCGACAAGCCGTTGCGGTCGCGGGTGCTCAATGCCCTGATCCGGCAGAAGACCGAATGGCTCCTGGCGCATGAAAAGCAGTCATGGCTCTCGGACGAGCCAACCAGCGGTCCGTCCTTGCTGAATCAAATTGCTGACGCGGCAGCCGCCGCGGGGCACTTACATCTTTGCTGGCTGCAATGCGGTGATGAGATCATTGCGACACACCTTGGCTTCGAGCATCAGGGGTTCCTCCATTGGTATATCCCGACATACGCAATGACCTGGGCCAAATTCGCTCCCGGAAGGCTCCTGCTTTTAAAACTCATCGAATGGGCGATTGATAACGGCTTATCCGGCTTCGACTTCATGCGCGGCGATGAGCCGTACAAGACCCGACTTTCCAATGACTATTGCGAACTGACAGATTTCATCTTTGCCAATTCGCGTGTCGCCAGGCTCGCGGAGCCATGGTTTATGGCCTGGTACCTGCCCCGACAGGCCGGGGCCGCCGATGCAAGGCCAGAGCCCGCGCTGCTCCATCTGGAGAACCCGTAATATGCGCCGGATCATTGCGAGACGCCCACTGGCGTGTGTGATGGGTGACATGGATCTGGTTCGGCCACTGGGCCTCGCCGGCATTCGCTGTGCTGTCGTCACGCCACCCGACGGATTGCCGCAATATTCACGCTTCGCAAGCACGGTCATCCCATGGCCTGACGAGGAGATCGCGGAAGGGGCTGAGGCGCTGCTCGATCGGCTGGAGCACTTCGCGGCGAGCCAGCCCGAGCGGCCTGTGCTCTTCTACGAACAAGATGCCCAGTTGCTGTTCGTCTCGCGCAATCAGGAACGACTAACCCGGACGTTTCGTTTCGTTATCGCCGATCCGGTGCTGGTCGAGGATCTGGTCGATAAGGGCCGGTTCCAGGTGTTAGCCGAGCGCCTCAATCTTCCGGTTCCGCCAACGCGAAGGGTGAGGCCGGTCGCGGGCTCGACACCCACCGATATCGATTTGCGTTTCCCGGTGGTGGTCAAGCCGCTCTGGCGCCGCAAGTCATGGACCGCGATTGGAGAGACCGCGAAAGTCATTCAGATCGACACACCCCAGGCACTGCGCGAGGCGTGGCCGCACTGGGCTCTGCACGGCATGGACCTGGTGGTGCAGGAGTTGATCCCCGGCCCCGAGACCCGGATCGAGAGCTATCACGTCTATATAGACGAGCACGGCGGGACCGTGGGCGAGTTCACCGGACAGAAGATCCGTACCCTCCCCACCTACCTTGGGCATAGTACCGCCCTGACCATCACCAACGCCACCGATGTCGCTTCGCTCGGCCGCTCCCTGGTCGCCACGCTCGGCCTGCGCGGCGTGGCCAAATTCGACTTCAAGCGCGACCCGGACGGCCGGCTCCATTTGCTCGAAGTCAACCCGCGCTTCACCCTTTGGCATCATCTGGGAGCGATCGCTGGTGTGAACCTGCCGGCGCTCGTGTACGCCGACATGACCGGGTCGCCGCGTCCGACCGCCACCCACCTCCGGACCGGCGTGCGCTGGTGCCGTTTCTCCGAAGACTGGCACGCGGCCAAGCAGAGCGGCGTATCGCTCAGCACGTGGCTGCCATGGGCACTGGGCTGCGAAGCCAATTCCTTGGCCTGGGATGACCCGATGCCGTTCGCACACACCCTGTGGCGGACCGCCTCGGATCGTCTTGCCGCACGCTTTCCACCGCTGATGGGCCGACGCGGCAACCTGAACAACGCTGCGACCTCGAAATGAGGCTGGCCATCATCTCCGACATACACGCCAATCTCGAGGCGCTGCAGGCAACCCTGCGCCGGATTTACGAGGACCGCATCGATCATATCATATGCCTCGGGGATATCGTCGGCTACAACGCGAACCCTGCGGAGTGCGTGAACCACATTCGTGACTGCGCCGCGATTTGCGTGGCCGGCAATCACGACCGCGCCGTCTGCGGATGGATCACCACAGAGGGATTTTCCGCCACCGCCGCCCATGCCGTCGCCTGGACACGCAGCCGGCTGGCCGCCGATGCGCTCGATTTCCTATCCGCCCTGCCGCTGACGCTCAGCGTCGAGAATCACCTGGTCGCTGTCCACGGCGCGTTGCATCCGCGAACCGGCCAAGAGCTCGTGCGTCTGGACAGCGCGGAGCGCCGGCAGCTCAGCTTGGAAGCGTTGCTTTCACATCCCTCCGGCGCGCGGGTGTGCGCAGTCGGGCACACGCATCAGCTTGGTATTTACGAGTTTCGAAATGGCGTGGTGCGGAGCCATGACGCAGAGGAAGTCCGCCTGCGGCACGACGCCGTATACCTCGTTAATCCCGGCTCTGTCGGGCAGCCTCGGACAGCAGAGCGGCGCGCCACCTGCCTTATCCTGGACACCGCCCGGCAGGCGATCTCGGTACGTCGGATCGAATATGACGCCCGTGCGGCCTTCGCAAAAACGCGCGCGGCTGGACTAATGCCGCGCCAGTACCCGTTGCCCGCACCCCTCCGGTCGGGGCTGAAATGGGGTGCCAGCGCCCTCGGCCTTTATGACATCTTGAAACGGAATGACTGAAACCATCCCGTCTGCCGCTCATATGCCGATGGCGTCGCAACTTTTCCGCCGCTCCAAGAGGCTATAAAGGCGATGGGCATTCTGAGCTACGCCCCGGCCTACTTCGTCCAACTTGTTGCGTCCGTCGTCGGCATCTATGTCGTCACGCGCATCCTGACACCACACGATTACGGCCTCTATGCACTCGTTGTCAGCCTGATGAGTCTTTGCCAAAGCGCGTTGTTTTCCTGGTCGGATGTCGGCGCGAAGCGGTTTTTGGAATACGTCAGGGTGCAGGACAAGCTGCCCGTTCTTGCAACGACCATCTATAGCGGGCTTGGCCTCAGTACGATCTTACTTTTCGCCGCATTGCTGATCGGTTTGGTGGTCCTGCCCGTCGCTCCGGGATTTCGCTGCCTGCTTGCGATCGGCGCCGGAGCCATCCTCGCGCGGCAGTTGTCGTCTGTTGCAAAAAGTTTCCAACTTGCCGCACTGGCGCGCACGCGCTACATGCTCATGGACTGTTCCGAAAGCATAATCGGGCTGGCTGTCGGTCTCGCGCTTTGCTGGTATCTGAGCATGGGTGTGGCCGGCATCCTGTCCGGCATGCTGATTGGCGCGGTAGCCGTCGTCGTCCTTGACCTACCCGCCTTTGTCGAAAGGCTGCGTGGCGGCGTATTCGATCTCTCATTGCAGCGCGAGATCATCAGCTTCGCGGCCCCGATCTCTATTGTCTTCTTTGCCGAATACATCGTCGCCTCGGCGGACCGGCTGCTGGTCGAGTATTATCTTGGCCCAGGCCAGCTGGGCATTTACGCGGTCAGCTACAGCATCGCCGACCGAGCCGTGAGCGCGGTGTTTCTCGCTCTCAGCATAGCCTCTTACCCGCTGGTGGTGCGGGCGCTGGAACGCGATGGACCGGAGGCCGCGCGTTGGCAGTCCTTGAAATATGCTGAGCTCCTGGTTGCGCTTTCGCTGCCGGCGGTTGGCGGCTTCATCGTCGGGGCTGGACGTCTTGCCAGGATTTTCGCCGGGGCAGCCTTCGCGCCGCAAGCGGCGGAGCTGATGCCGCTGATTGGTGCAGCCATGTTCCTGAATGGGCTGCGCACGCACTACTTCGCTCAGGCGCTGCACTTGAGCAAAAGGACCTGGATTATTCTTGCCTCCTCCATTCCAGCCGCGATCGTCAACCTGGCGGCAAACATTGTGCTGCTGCCAAGGATAGGCTTGATGGGCGCGGTCTGGGCCACGGTTGTCGCCTATGCTTTGGGTCTTGCCATCACGATCATCCAGATGGTGGCTATTTTCCCGCTGCCCTTCCCGACGCGCGAGGCGATAAAGGCGCTCATTGCCACGGTCATCGTATGCGGCATGGTAAAGGCGATCCCGTTCCCCGAAACGGTCCCGGGGCTGCTGAGCCTGGTCTTGACCGGGATCGGTTCGTATGCGGTTCTAGCCTTTGTCTTCGATATTGGCCGGCTTCGCACCAATGCGGTTCCGCTGCTCGCACAAAAGTCCCGATCAGTATAGCGAACCGCAATCATCAGCGGCTTGCATCGCAGTCAACCGCTTTGACCCTTTCAGCAGGCAGCGGTTGCAGGCATAAGCGCGGCCCGATGCGTTCGTTGCTGACATCCGCGGCACTTCCGCTGCTTCGCCGGCTCGACCCCGAGCAGGCGCACACGCTGGCGTTGCGTGCGCTGGGATGGGGTCTGGCGCCGGCGGTGCCGGGATTTGCCGACACGCGGCCCGACCACCCCGCCCTGGCAATCACCGTGTTGGGCCGTCGCTTCGCCAACCCCATTGGCCTCGCCGCCGGCTTCGACAAGAACGCCGCCGCCGGACCAGCCCTGCTACGGCTCGGCTTTGGCTTCGTTGAGACCGGTACCGTCACCCCCCGCCCTCAGGCCGGCAATCCGCGCCCGCGCATCTTCCGCCTGTCCGAGGATCGGGCCATCATCAACCGGCTGGGCTTCAACAACCAGGGCCTCTCCGTCTATCTGACAAATCTGCGACGCCTTTCGGCGCGCACGGTGCCCCTCGGCGCCAATGTCGGCATCAACAAGGAGGGTGCCGACCCGATTCTCGATTATTCGGCCCTGGTCGAGGCTGTCGGCTCGCTGGTGGATTATGCCGTTATCAACGTCTCCTCCCCCAACACGCCCGGACTGCGCGACCTGCAAGGCGAGGCACAGCTTCGATCCATCCTTCAGGCCGTCCGAGCTATCGCCGACCGCCCGCCGATCCTGGTCAAGGTTGCGCCCGACCTGTCCTCCGATGGCCTGACATCGGTCGTTGAAACCTGTGTCGAGCAGGGCGTGCAGGGACTGATCGTCGGCAACACCACGATTTCCCGTCCAGCCGGCCTGAGATCCGCCCGCGCCGCCGAGGCCGGAGGTCTATCCGGTCTCCCGCTCCAGCGTTTATCGACTGCGATGCTGGCGCGGGCCTTCCTGCTGGCGCGCGGGCGCCTGGTGCTGATCGGCGCGGGCGGAATCTTCACCGGACATGACGTTATGACAAAGATCCAGGCCGGTGCGTCGCTGGTTCAGCTTTACACCGCTTTCGCCTTCGAAGGTCCGGCGCTGATCCCACGCCTGAAGGCAGAACTGGTTTCCGCACTGCGCCAGAATCGGTTCGAGACCCTGCGGGATGCGATCGGCACCAAGGCGCAATCTCTCGCCGCGCCGTCATGCTAGTCGCCTGATGCCGGCGCGTTCTTTACTGTTTCGGCATCAGACTACATCAACGAGTCTTTCGTTTTCAGTGGCTGGCTGATCCTGTTCGCCTCATGATGAGGCGAACAGGTCCCGACAGTCGTTCCCGACAAGAGGCTCTGCCTCATGTCGAGGGATATCCAGGTGGCTTCGGGATCGGGATCGCACATACACCCGCGATGGCGTCGCCAGCCTCGACGGCTTCGAGCGTGTCTGGATCAACATCGGTTTGGAAGGTGGCGTGGAAGCGATTGACCATGTTGCTCAGGCCAACGATGTAGCTGATATCCATGATCTGCTGCGTCGAGAAATGCGCCGCCAGATCGCCGTAGGTCTTGTCGTCAATCCGTTCCAGCCGAGTCGATTTTTGTGCGTATCGAATAATCGCGGCTTGCGGGGCGTCGTAAATACCCTCCGGCAAGGGATCATCATTCAAATGCCGCATCTGATCTTCCGTGATCCCAAGGCTCCGACCGAGCACTGTATGGGTGGGGATTCAGTAGAAGCAGTTGTTGACAACCGTGGAGGTCAGGTAGGCGAATTCGCCGAGCTTCGGGTCCAGCGTGGAGCCGCTGAAATACACCGTGCCTGCCAAGGCCAAGAAGGCTCGACCAGCCTCGGGACGATTGGCCATGGCGCGGAAAATATTGTAGAGGCGACCGCCTGCTTGTTCGGCCTCCTGTAAAAATTGTTTTGCATCCGGCGGCGTCGAGGGGTCGTCTGCCTGAAGAAGGGGAATACGTGCCATGCGGTGGTCTCCTGCTTGCCGGGACACGATAGTAGCAAATCATACCAGTAGGCAACGTCGACTTGCAGCGACAGCGCCTGCTTCCGCTCGCGGAATTAGATAGACGGCGACAGGAACGTTCCAGCCATGTGGGGCAAACGTCATGACGAGCGTGAACCTCGATCAAGTCGCATCCGTCTGCACGATCATTGACGTCCCGTCATTGCTTTTCCGTCATGGCCTGGCGTGTCCGGGCCATCTGTGGCCGCACATGCCCCGAAGGTGCCCCGGACACATCAGCATGACAACTCTGCAACGTGATTGGCTCTGATGCCGACGCCTGGCTCAGTTGGATTGGCTTGATCAACCCAAGGCTCCGGCTCGAAAGGAATGTCTGTCCGCGTCAGCGAACCAGAGCTTCCTCGCGACGACCTGATTGACCTACATTCAGTCGCCGCGACCCCCAGCGGTCCAATCTTCGCCGGAGCCCGTCTCAATGGAACATCTTCCCGGCTTCGCGCCGCTAGCCGAGCGCTATGACGGCTTCGTGCTGGACTTGTGGGGCGTCGTGCATGACGGCGTGACCGCGTTCCCGCATGCCGTGGACTGCTTGAAACAGCTTCGCGCCGCCGGCAAGCGGACCTTGCTGCTATCCAACGTGCCACGGCCCAACGCCGCCGCGCAGGCGATGATGCGGGGCATGGGGATCGACGATCAGCTCTACACCGACATCCTGACCAGCGGGGAGGCGGTGCGGCGCGCCCTGCAATCGCCACCCGACCTGTGGTGGGCGGAGCTGGGCCAGCGTGTCTTCCACCTCGGACCGGCGCGCGACCGCCCGCTGCTGGAGGGTTTGCCGCTCCATATCGCGCCGTCCCCTCGGGATGCCGACTTCGTCTTGAACACCGGCCCGGATGACCATCGCAATCCCAGCGACATGACAGAGTTCGAGCCGGTTCTGCAGGACTGCGCCCGCTACCGCCTGAAGATGATTTGCGCCAATCCGGATCTGGTGGTGATCCGCGGCGGCGTGCGCGTCCTGTGCGCCGGGGCGCTGGCGGTGCGTTACCAGGAACTGGGCGGTGACGTCCGCTCCCTCGGCAAGCCCGACCCAGCTATCTATCAACCGGTTCTGCAGCGCCTCGATCTGCCGCCGCGGCGGGTCCTGGCGGTGGGCGACTCCCTGCACACCGATATCGCCGGCGCCGCCGGCGTCGATCTGGCGGCCTGCTGGGTGCTGAGTGGCATCCACGGCGCCGCCCTCGCGGACGGTCAGGGAGGCTTCGACACGACCGCCGTGGAAGCCGCCGCGCACGCCGCCGGCGTCGCACCTGTCGTGACGGTGCCGCGCTTTGTTTGGTAGAAGCCACGGTTTGACCCGAAGCCAGCCGGTTTGCTTCAGTGGGAAAAGAAAACCGGCACCGTCATCTCCGCCAGCAAGGTCCGGCGTCACGCCGCCAAAAATAAGCTCCCGTGCGCGGGAATGGCCATAACCGCCCGCCACGATCAAGCTGGCGCTGATATCCGCCGCGTAAGACAGCAACGCTTCGCCGCCCGATATGTCTTCGGCGACCGTGCGCATCGTCTCGGTCTGCACGCCATGCCGGCCGAGATGCACCGCGAGGTCGAGGCTAGTGGTCCGATCATAACGCTTGGTTCCCAAGCGTTAGGTGAATCGGCCCACAAAACCAATGACCGGTGGATAAGATCCGACGGATCGTTCCGTTGGATCTCATCCACTAGGAGCGCCGACCTCCTCGGCTGCCGCGGCGTGGGATTGAACCGCCAGGATAGTAACTTTGCTTGCCTCCCGCAGCAGGGGCAGGGCGTCATGCACCGCCCGGGCGGCTTCCCGGCTGGCGTTCCAGGCGACCAGGACATGCTCGGTCAACATCGGGAAGTCGCCGGCAAACGGGATCGTCAGGACCGGACGGCCGCCTGTCATCATGACGGTCTCCACCAGGAGGCGATCGCGGCTGTTCTCCCGGCGCTGATCGTTCGGCTGCCCGACCACCACCACGTCCGAGCAGCGCGCGTAAGCGCTGACCACGGCGGGGATGTGCCCTTCGACAAAATGCCAGTCACCCTGCAGCTCCCGCGAACGCAGCGTCTCCCGGAAGGTTGCCTCCACCGGCGCGGCGGCGGCACGGGCATCGGCGATCATGGCGTTGGCCGTCTCGTCCGGCGCCATGCCAGCCATCGACAGCCCGACCCCATAGAAATAACTCGTATTAGGAATGTCCACCACGACCAGCCCGGTCAGGTGCGCGTCGTGCCGATGCGCAAGATCGGCGGCGATCTTCAGTCTGACATCACTCCGCACGTCAGACTGAAGATGCACAAGGATGTCTTTCAGCGCCATGACGAAGTCCTCCAACGTTGCTCGGTGGACGAAGGTCGCATCCGGCGAAGGCTGCCACGCGGCTTTGGCTCAGCTATGGATCAGTCCATGTTCGAAGCAGGCTTGTTGCGACACTTCAGCCGCTGCGGCACGAAGCTGAACCAGCAGATCATGCAACTCGCCGATGGTGAACGGCTTGCGCAGAAGCCCCGCCAGGTTCGCCGCCGCCACGTCCGCCTCTGACAGTTCGGCATAGCCCGTCACCAGGGCGATCGGCGCAGTGACCCCGCGGTCTCGCAAGGCCTTGGCCAACTGCAAGCCGTTCATCCCCGGCATGGCATAGTCGAGCAGCATAAGCTTGGGCGCCAGCGGCAGCTTCTGGATCAGCGCCAGCGCGTGCTCGCCGTCCTCGGCCTGCGCCACCTCGCATCCCAGATCCCGCGCCATTTCGACGGTGACCTGACGCACGGCGGCGTCGTCGTCCACCACCAGAATAAGATCGGCCGTTGCCGGCCCTGTGCACGGGGCGATGGGCGGAGGTCCCCACGGGCGAAGTCTCGGCCGTTTCGCTCAGTGTCGCTTTCGGCAGAAACAGCGTGACGCGCGTGCCATCCGCGGGCGTGCTGTCGATGATCACGTCGCCGCCGCACTGGCGCGCCATGCCGTACACCTGGCTCAGCCCCAGGCCGGAGGAGCCCAGTGAGCCCTTCGTGGTAAAGAACGGGTCGAATGCGCGCGCCTTCACCTCCGGCGTCATGCCGGTGCCGGTATCGGCCACGCAGATCCGAATGTAGCTGCCGGCCGGCAGATCGTTATCCGCCGTGCCGCCGGGCAGGGTCACGTTCGCCGTGCTGATCGTCAGGTTCCCGCCCTGCGGCATGGCGTCGCGCGCATTCAGGCACAGGCCCAGGATCGCCGCCTCGACCTGGCTGGGATCGACCATCGCCGGCCACAATCCATCGGCGAGTTGCGGCACCACGTGCACACTACGTCCCAACGTACTGGTCGCCAACGAAATCAGTTCACGCAGCAAGGTGTTTACATCGGTCGGCCGAGCGGCGAGCCGCTGCCGGCGTGAGAAGGCAAGCAGGCGTGACGTGAGCTTGCTGCCGCGCTGTACCGCGCCGGTCGCCCGTTCGATCAGTCGCGAGAAACGCTCCGCGTCGGACGGTGTCCACTCCCGCTCGGGTTGCGACACCCGCCGTTCCATCAGCTCAAGATTGCCGAGAATGGTTGCCAGCATGTTATTGAAATCATGCGCTATACCGCCGGCAAGTTGACCAACGGCCTGAAGCTTGTGCGCCTGGTGCAAGGCGGCTTCGGTCTTCTCACGGCCGGCGATTGCCACCTGCAGCCGGTTGTTGCTCTCGGAAAGCTCCCGTGTACGTTCGGCGACCTGCGCTTCCAGGAAGCTGGCTTGCTGCCGCCGCTCCATTTCTCGCGCCTGCAGCCCGGCCGCCATCGAGTTGAATGATTCACCAAGCGCGGTGAATTCCGCGCCGGCATCGCTGAGCGGAGCCCGTGCGCTCAGGTCACCGTCGTGCAATTTTCGGGCGGTCAGCAACAACGTCTCGGTCGGCTGGTAGATGAAGCGACGGCCCGCCACCCAAGCCAGCAGCAGCGCCAGCAACGTGGCCGCGCCGATCACCATCAGGTCGCGGTGAGTGGCATCATCAAAATCGGCGGCGGCATCGCGCGCCGTCATGGTCTCGATCACGGCCAACCCCGAGGCAATCGGCGGGACCGGCACATAAGCGGCGATGACGGCCTGCCCAGCCGGGTCCGTGATCGTCTCGACGCCCTCGGATTGACGCTGGACCAGATGCTTTTCCCACTCCGGCAACAGTTGTCCGATGGCGCCCTCGCCGCCGGGAAACCGCGCCACGATCATACCGTTACTGTCTACCAACGTTACCGTGGCGCGGCCGACTGCATGCTCACGGTCAAGCCGTGTCGCGTCGAGGCGCTTGGCTAGCCAGTCCGCGTCCAGTGCGGCCACCAGAACCCTGGAGTCTGTTGCAGTGGCGGGATCGGGGATCGCGATGCCGACCGGAAGGAACGATGCGGCGGAGCTGCCGCCTAATACCAACGCGCCAGCCCGCGCACCATGCATGGTCGCGAGCTCGGCGATCCACTGCCGGTGGCTATCGGCGAAGCCTTCGGACTCCGTCGGCGAGCCACACAACAGCGCGCCATTCGGCGCATGGATTGCCAGGAACCGATACGCGGCCAGGTCATGTTGCACCGACCCGAGCTGTTCGCCGCAGTTACGACTATCGGCTGAAACTGGTGGAAGCCGTTCGACCAGGGCCGCGAGTTGAGTGACGCCATCAATGATGCTGCCCATTTCGCTACTAGCCAGCGCGGCCTGGCGCAGCAGAAGCCTGCTGTGTTGCGCCCGACGAGCATCGTTCAGGTTCATCTGGGAGTAGGTCTGCGCCGCAAGGATCGGCAGCAGACACCCGAGTATTAGGAGGACGAGGCGGGTTGACAGTTTCATTTGCTGCCGCCTTCTGTGCTTTCGGTGCCAACACTATCGGTTTGCACGATCGAATGGAAGTTTGACTTCCTGGCCGCTGGTGTCATCACGTGATCCCTGCGTGCGAGGCTTGGTCTCCGGCAAATCAAATCCCGGCGCCGCCCCAGCCCGAGGAATGACAAGACACAAACCTTTGGCGAGAAGCGAGCGCATTATGTCCCAGTTTCAGTTCACGATTGTGTGACCCCCAGAAGATTGATTAATTACGGAAAAATGCGTGAGAAACCCGTTAATTTAACGTTTTAGTCACGCTGTTCCGACGAACGTATAGCGTCCAGATGTTGCAAATGTAATTGGTCTGTCTCGGGAGAGAGAAACCAATTGTCGTCACGAATGCACATTGACTTTCAGCCGGGCGCATCGCGTACTGATTATTCGGCATTGCCTTCCCGTACGGCATTCACACATCTCGGCAAGGCACGCTGTGCCAGTGGATTAAGGGCCGACCGTTCCCCATCCGCCATGGCCCGGCTTGTCCGGGCGACCGCTGCACCAAGTGCATGAAAAGCTGGCCCGGAAAAGCCGGGCCATGGCGGTGTGGGAGCCTTCTCTGCCCGGCCAAGCGAATGAGATAAGTGAATGCCGTAGGGCCTAGGCCAGGGACGGACGTCTTTCAAGCCTATAGAGGACAAAGACGTGGGTCCCCCGGCCGCCCGCCTTCCGCACTACAGCATTCACACATCGCGGCACGGCGCGCCTTGTCAGTGGGTTAGGAGCCGACCGTTCCTCATCCGTCATGGCCCGGCTCGTCCGGGCCACCGCCGCACCAAGTGCTTGGAAAGGTGGCCCGGTCAAGCTCGGCCATGACGGTGTGGGAGCCTCTCTGCCCGGTCAAGCCGATCAGATGTGTGAATGCCGTAGCGCCTTTGCAGGGATAAACTTCGCCGGGGATGACACGGGAGAGTGGCCGGAGTGTCACTATTAACGCAGGCCGGTATTAGTGCCCGTTTCAGAATGCGCTATGGCGAGTAAGCTGCGCGTGGCTGTCGAGAACCGGCGCGGAGCGGCCGAGTGGCCGTGAGCACCGGAAGCGCAGAAACCCGCGCCAGATGGCCGCCATAGTAGCATTCTCAAACGGGCACTTATTGGATTGGAACACTCAAGCTCAACCCGGGGGTCTGGATCGGCTTGCGATCCTCGCTCGACTGGTAGCGCGATCCCGGCGCGAAACCGTAGGCGGGATCGTAGGTCTTCGACCGGTACAGCTTCACGTTGACGCTGGGCTGTTCGGCCTCAGGAACGACAGGTGCCTGGACGTCCAGGTCGGGTGTCGGGGCGATTTGCGAGACCTGTAGCTGCGTGGGCGGCAGTGGCGGCACCGGCAAGTCCTCCGCCGCCGCCGGAGCCGCGCCGAGGACAACCATGCACGGCACCAGATATCGCTTCATAGTGGAGCGCTCCCGGGTTGATCGGCGGTTGCCTTTGGCAGGCCTTGAATGCCCCGTCTGTCGCCGCAAGGATTGCCAACCGGCGCGCCGAGCGGTGCGCCACGCGCCGCCTTCCAGGCGTTCAAGGCCCAATTGACCGAGGGAAAAGCGATTTCATCCCACGGTATTTCGTCCCAACTGAACAGCCGGACATCCAGGCTTTCCGGCCCCGGACCAAATACCGGCTGCTCTGGGTCGGTGAACCTGGCCCGAAATATGACCTGCACCTGACCGATGCGGGCAATATCGAAGACGCCCAGGATGCCCTCGGTGGTGATGGCTGCTTCGGCCTCCTCCCGTGCCTCACGCGCAGCACCCTCTTGCAGGGTCTCACCCAATTCCATGTAGCCGGCCGGGAGTGTCCAGAAGCCCTTCCGCGGTTCGATGGCCCTGCGGCACATCAGCACCCTGTCGCCGACCGCGACGACTGATCCGACGATGATTTTCGGATTGTCATACATCACGTAGCCGCAGTCGGCGCACACCGCGCGCTCGCGCTCGTCGCCTTCGGGGATCCGCCGGACAAAGGACACCATGCGCGTAAAATTGCCGCGCGGACGCGCAAGGATCAAGCCCGAATGCCGCCGGCTTATCGCCGCGGCAGAAAATGCGTTCAGCCTGTGGCCGGAGCGCCTACACCGACAGGTCCAGAAGTGATCCGCGCGGCAACCCGCGTGGCGGGTTTGCGGCCGCACCGGCAGGCGCAGGCGCCGAGGCGGCGGGCCTTTGCGTTGGCGCTGCGACGATCGGCGGGGCGACGGACCCCACTCCAGGAACACGAACCGGCTGGATCCGACCCGTCAGCCCCAAGGACGTGTGCCCAGCGGACGAATGCCCAGCGGATGGCGCGCCGGCAGCCGAACCACTGGCGGACGGCGGACGCGGCGACACGGCTCCCGGGGATGACGGCCCAATCCGCGCGGACCCGGCCGATATGCCTGCAAGGTTGGCTGGTGACAACATAAGCTCAGCCTACCAGCGCTTGGTAAACATCAGGTTAATCCCGACGGCCCATTTCCATCAGGCGAGTGCGTCCTGCAGCATCTCGCGCAGCGCCCGGGCGGCGGCGGCAAGGTCGGACTCGACCTGAGCGATTGCATCCGGACCCAGGGCCGTGGTGTCGCCGGCCCGTGCCGCCGCCATGATCGCGCGCAACGACGTTTCCAGCGTGCTCATGCCGTAGCCCGCCGCCATCCCCACCATGGCGTGGGCATGCACGGTGATGGCGCCGATCGAACCCGTCGCGAACGCATGTTGCAGGGCGGGCAGGCGATGATCCAGGTCGGCAAGGCACGCCTCAACCAGCGTCGCGACCGTCCGCGGCGGCAGATTGGCGCGTAGTTCCAGAATGCGATCCGCCGCCAGCACCGGCCCGGTGATGTCGGCTTCGACCGGCACCGGCCAGCCGCCCTCGCGTCCGGCCGGGGCGGCCAGACGAATGCCGCACACTGCGTCCCCCAGGCGATGGCCGCGCCAGACATGAGCGTGCAGGGCGCCGATGAGCTGGTCCAACGAGACCGGCTTGCTCAGCATGCCGTCCATCCCGGAGGCTCGGATGACGATCTCGTCCTCGGGCGAGGCATCGGCGGTCAAGGCAACGATCGGCCGCGACCGAGCCGGTTCAGCCAGCGAACGGATTGTTGCCGTGGCCTCGTGGCCATTCATGCCCGGCATGAAGATATCCATGAGAACAATGTCATAAGGCAACCGCTTCACGGCGTCGACGGCAGCCTGGCCGTTGCATGCGATGTCGACCATGTGCCCCGCGCGCCGCAGCAAGGTCGCGGTGATGACCTGGTTTGCGACGACATCGTCCACCAGCAGTATGCGGCTGCGCGGCAGGCGGCGACGCGGCTGGTTGCCGAAGCCTTGCCCCGGCGGCAACGCGACAGCCGCCACCGCCGGCCGCACGAGCAGAGCCGACGCCGGCAGCGACATCCAGAATGCGTTGCCCTGCCGACCATCCGGGGTTGTCCACGCCTCGCAGCCGATGGCCCCGCCCATCAGCGTCACCAGTTCCCGGCAGATCGACAGCCCCAGGCCGGAGCCGATCAGAGCCTCGCTTGCTGATTGCTGCAGCCGGGAGAACGGTTGGAACAGGCGGGCGCGTGCCGTGGCCTCGATAACCGGTCCGCCATCCTTGACCAGCAGCCGCACCGCATCCGTGGCGGTTCGCGCGGGTTGCGCCTCCAGCCAGACCTCCGTGCCGGTGGAGTACTTCAACGCATTCGACAGCAGATTGAGCAGCACCTGCCGCAACCGCCCCGCATCGGCCAGCAGCGCGGCCGGCGCCGCTTCGGCAACCAGGACCCGCAACGTGATGCCACGTTCCGCCGCTTGTGCCTGAAACATCTCCACCGAGCTTGCCAGCAGCCGCGGCAAGTCGAACCGGGTCGGCCGTATCATCAACTTGCCGGCTTCGATCTGCGCCATCTCCAGGATATCGTTGACCAGACCGAACAGCGCATCGCCCGATTGGCGTGCCATGGCCAGCAGCGACCGCTGCGCTGGGGCCAGCACGCTGTCCGCCAGCAACTGCAACGCATTCAACAGCGCGTTCAACGGCGTGCGGATCTCATGGCTGACGATCGCGACGAAGCGTGATTTTGCCGCCGTCGCCTCCTCGGCCGCCGCGCGTGCCTCACGCAGCGCCGCCTCGGCCCGCTTATGCTCGGTGATGTCGGCATAGAGGGTGACGAAGCCTCCCTCCGGCAGGCTGTTGCGACGGAGTTCGATCGTGTGGCCGTCCGGCCGCTGCCGCTGCACAACGGCAAACGAACCGCTGCGCAGGCGACGCATGCGGCGGGCGATTTCCGCCTCCGTGCTGTCGACTTCGCCGAACTGGCCGCCGAGAACCTGGGCGCGGAGGATTTCCTCGATCGGCAGACCGACGCGAAGGATGTCCGCCGGGACGCCGGCAACCCCCGGAAACCCCTCGTTCCACGCCACCAGGCACATCCGGGCATCGAACATGGATACGCCGTCGCTCATCCCGCCAAGGGTCGCCTCAAGCTGCTCCGCCTTCGTCGCCGCGACCGCGCGGGCAACTTCCAACTCTGTGTTCGCCGATGCCAGCACGGCTCGGTCTTCGGCCAGAGCCGCCGCCTGTAGCCTCTCCTGCCGCCGGCTCTGCAGCAGCAGCAGCGCCATGCCGGCCAACGCCATGGTGATGCAGCCGGCGAACAGGTCGGATTGCCGCCGCCAGATTGCGGCCGGACGCATCGCCTCCTGCTGGTCGACCGCAACGATCACCGCCCAGGCGTGGTTCGGCAGACGGCGGAAGGCGTGCAGGCGCGTTAGGCGATCGATCGGCGAACGGCCGATCCAGATGCCGTGGTTGGCACGTTGGATGGCGGCGAAAATCGGCGTGCCGTCGATCGAGGCGTTGGCGCCAATCATCGCGGGGCCGAGCACCGCGCGCAGCTTGCCATCGTTCAGGCTGACGACGGCGTCAAGCGCGCCAGGGCCAAGGTCGGCCTGCCCGAACAAGCTCGGTGATCGCCGTCGTGCGGTACTCGACTGCGATGACTCCGGCGAAGGATCCGTCGGTATGGCGCAAAGCGCGGGCGACGTTCATGTGCGGTTGGCGCAGGATGCCGCTGATCGTGGTCGATCCGATGAACGTGTGATCGGCGGGATCGGCCGATTTCGCCAACGCCTGAAAATAGTCCTCCGCCGTGACGCTCTGATTGACCGCTGCCGCGATCGAGGACTGGCGAACGGCGCCGTTTTCGTCCGCCAGGATCATCGCGCCGCCAAGGCTGCTCAGCGCGACGGCCTGCGCGCGCCAGGTTTGCAGGTCGAAACCGCTTGGATTGCGTTCGTATGCGGCGACCAGGATGCGCAGGGTCTGATCCAGTGTCACGATCTGCTGGTTGATCTGCTCGCTGAAGCTCAGCGCCTGGTTGGCCAGGGCAGCTTCGACGCGGGCGGCGTTCTCCTGGCCCTGCGCATGGATCGCCCGCAATGTGCCAATCCATGTCAGCGTGATCAGACAGAGCATCGCCCCAACGATCCCGGCGGCGCCAAGACGATGCTTGTTCAGCTTCATGGTCCTGCTGTGAAACGTATAGGGGATGGCAAGACTATGGACGAGGCGACGACCGCGCCACAGTCCTAACGCCGGCTCGGTCGAAAACACAACAAAACAAATGCGCCGAGTTACCCCACCGATGCCGCGTGCTGCATGACCCAGGGCGCCCATGACTCCCTCGGCTGAGCCGGCTTGCCCTGGCGAACGCCCGGTGCGATGGTCCGCCGGCTGGCAAACGGCCGGCGATGCGGCCAACGCTGTACGGTGCCCATGAGGATATGATGGCAAAAATCAAGGTGAAGACCCCGGTCGTCGAGTTGGACGGGGATGAGATGACCCGCATCATCTGGGGTTTCATCAAGGACAAGCTGATCCTGCCCTATCTGGATATCGATCTGAAATACTATGACCTGGGGATCGAGTATCGCGACAAGACCGACGATCAGGTGACGGTGGACGCCGCCCATGCGATCGACAAATACGGCGTCGGCGTGAAATGCGCCACGATCACCCCCGATGAGGCCCGGGTGACGGAGTTCGGCCTGAAGCGGATGTACCGCAGCCCGAACGGAACCTTGCGCAACATCCTGGACGGCACGATCTTCCGCGAGCCGATCATCTGCCGGAACGTGCCGCGCCTGGTGCCGCACTGGACCCAGCCGATCGTCATCGGCCGCCATGCCTACGGCGACATCTATCGGGCCACCGAAATGAAAGTTCCCGGCCCCGGCAAGGTCACAATGACCTATCAGCCAGCCGATGGCGGGCCGGCTCAGACGCTGGACGTGCACAGCTTCACCGAGGGCGGCGGCGTGGCGATGTCGATGCACAACACCCGCGTCTCCATCGAGGGTTTTGCCCGCGCCAGCTTCAACTACGCGCTGATGCGCGGCTGGCCGCTGTACTTCTCCACCAAGAACACGATCCTGAAGACCTATGACGGCTTCTTCATGGATATCTTCGCCACGATCTACCGGAACGAGTTCAAGGCCGAGTTCGACAAGCGCGGCCTGACCTACGAGCATCGGCTGATCGACGACATGGTCGCCTGCGCGCTGAAGTGGAACGGCGCCTATGTCTGGGCCTGCAAGAATTACGACGGCGACGTGCAGTCCGACACCGTTGCCCAGGGCTTCGGCTCGCTCGGCCTGATGACGTCGGTGCTGCTCAGCCCCGACGGCACCAAGGTGGAAGCCGAGGCGGCGCATGGCACCGTCACCCGCCATTATCCGTCAGCACCAGCAGGGCAAGGAGACATCGACCAATCCGATCGCCTCGATCTTCGCCTGGACCCGCGGCCTGATCTATCGCGGCAGGTTCGACAACACGCCGGACGTCACCGGCTTTCGCCGAAACGCTGGAAAAGGTTTGCATCGAAACCGTGGAGGCCGGCGCCATGACCCGCGACCTGGCGACTCTGATCGGCCCGGAGCAGCCGTGGCTGAACACCCAGGCATTCCTGGCAAGCTGGACGAGAACCTGCAGAAGGCCATGAAGTAGCTGGCTTCGCGTTGGCTGTCTGACAGCCGGGCGGGAAAGCTCGGGCAAGGGAGGCTAAGATGAATGACGTGACCGAACTGACGGGTCTGCGGGACTATCCGCTGGCCCGCCGCGGCATGATGATGACCGGGCTGATCAGCGGCTTCACGCTGGCGACGCAGCGGGTCGAGGCGCAGGCGATCCACACCGACACCGAGGGATCGAGGCCGGCGAAACGCACATCCCAACCGACGACGGCAACTGCCCGCCTATTATGCCCGTCCGGCCAAACCGGGCCCGTTCCCGATCGTGCTGGTGAACGAGGAAATCTTCGGCGTCCACGAATACATCAAGGACGTCTGCCGGCGCCTGGCGAAGGTTGGCTATCTGGCGGTCGCCACCGAGTATTACGCCCGCATCGGCGATCTGTCGAAGATGACCGACGTGAGCAGATCATCGCCGATGTCATCTCCAAGGCGCCGGACGCGCAATACATGGCGGATCTGGATTCCACCGCTGCCTGGGCGCCGAACAACGGTGGCAGCGCCACCCGGGTTGGCGTGATCGGCTTCTGCCGCGGCGGGCGGCAGACCTGGCTGTATGCGGCGCACAGCCCCAACCTGAAGGCGGCGGTCGCGTTCTATGGACCGTTGGGCGGGACGCCGTCGCCGATCCAGCCGCACACCGCGCTGGAACTGGCGGACCAGATCAAGTGCCCGCTGCTGGGTTTGTACGGCGGCCAGGACCCTGGCATTCCGCTCGATCAGGTGCGCCAGGCGGAGGCCAGTGCGAAGGCCGCGCACAAGACCGTCGATATCGTCATTTATCCGGATGCGCCGCACGGCTTTCACGCCGACTACCGGCCGAGCTACCGGCAGGCGGACGCGGAGGATGCGTGGCAGCGCTGCGTGGCTTGGCTGCGGCGATTCGGCGTGACCCAAGAGAGCTGATCCGGGG